>NZ_JAFEWF010000013.1 GCF_017355835.1 Desertivirga brevis
GTAGGATAACCGTAGTTATCAAAAATAGTACGGATGTCTTCGATTAATGTTAGTCCGTCAGTTGAGATATCGTCTAAACGACCAATAAAAGGAGACACATAAGTTGCACCCGCTTTAGCAGCTAATAAAGCCTGACCAGCAGAGAATATAAGCGTACAGTTTGTTTTAATGCCTTTTTCAGTGAAATACTTAATTGCTTTTACGCCATCTTTTATCATTGGAACCTTCACCACAATACGTTCGTGAAGTTTAGCCAGAGCTTCACCTTCAGCAATAATCTCTTCAAAAGTGGTAGAAATTACTTCTGCACTTACATCACCATCTGTAATTTCACAGATAGCTTTGTAATGATTAATTACATTTTCTTCACCAGTGATTCCTTCTTTAGCCATTAAGCTTGGGTTAGTGGTAACACCATCTAAAACACCTAAATCATGCGCTTCTTTAATTTGAGCGAGGTTAGCGGTATCGATAAAAAATTTCATAATTTGAGTATATATAATATGAATTGTCTCTTTGACACTTATAATTGATTGCGCTAAGATACAGAATTGAAATTCAGAAAGAAATATTTTTTAATTATTAAATCTTTAAGACTTTCCATAATTGTATCATTCCAGCTAAACACTACATAATCAGACCAATAAGCAACAGTGCAAACGTTGGCATAAAGAAACATTTATTTTCATTCATTAGCAAATTAAATTTAAATCTTTATGCGTGTAAATTTTATGCAACCGATTGCATAACTCTTACAAATTTATCTATTTTTAGCAGTTGAAGCATTGATACTGCCGAGGTAAAGAATGTAATTAATAGTTCATGGCAAAGGAAATTACTATTTATGATATTGCAGAGAAACTCAATCTCTCAGCTGCCACGGTAAGTCGCGGATTGAAGAATTATCGTACAATTAGTGAGTCGACCAGAAAGCGGATCATGGACACCGCTAGAGAAATGGGATATCGCTCCAACACTTTCGCAAGTAATTTGCGGTTGCAACGGACCAATACAATCGGCGTTATTGTGCCCCGTCTCAATAGCAATTTCATGTCGGATGTAATTGCAGGTATAGAAAAGGCAGCAAATAAAGCGGGTTACAATCTTATTATTAGTCAATCACTAGAAACTACGAAAAAAGAGGCTGAAAATGTAGCTACAATGTTTAATAGCAGGGTTGACGGTCTGCTTGTTTCGCTCGCTTATGATACTGCAAACACTAGGCATTTCGAACAATTTATTAACAAGGGAATTCCAGTCATCTTCTTTGATCGTGTTATCCAACACGCTATATGCCCCGGCATTACTATAAACAACTTCAATGCTGGCTATGAGGCAACTAGTCATTTGATTTTTCAGAACTGCAAGCGTATTCTGCATATCTCGGGGGATCAGACAGGGAATGTTTACAAGGATCGCTTAAATGGATACAAAAAAGCCTTGGAAGACCATGGGCTTGTCTTTGATGAAGCGCTTGTGGTTATTAATAAGCTTAGCTTTGAAGATGGCACCAAAACAGCGTCTGATATTTTGCGGATGCAGCAAAAGCCAGATGGAGTCTTTGCAGCAAATGACTCCTGTGCTATTGCTTGTATGCTTGAATTAAAAAAAGCAGGAGTAAGGATTCCGGAAGAAATAGCCTTTGTTGGATTTAATAATGACCCGGTGGCCCTGGTTATAGAACCGCAGCTAAGCACCATTAATTACCCGGGAGAAGAAATGGGAGAGCATGCCGCAAACGTACTCTTCTCTCATCTTAATAATACTAAGGATACTCCACCTGAACACGACCTACTGCTCAAACATGAACTTATTGTAAGAGGATCCTCTGCCAGAGCTATTACAACATAAAATAAACATGATATTAAAAATCCAATATAAACACAGATGATACAGCAAGATCAGAAAATAGCTATCGTTACCGGAGGAGCATCCGGAATTGGCTTAGCCATCGCTAAAGAATTTGTAGCAAATAATATCTTCACTATAATCATTGGACGGGATCAATCAAAGCTTGACAATGCCAAACAATTGCTTGGAGATTTATGTGGGACCATCTCGTTTGATTTGGGGAAACTTGAGGGAATACCAGCACTGGTAGAAAGAATTGTGGATGAATATGGAAAAATAGACATTCTGGTAAACAATGCAGGAATAAATATGAAAAAAGAATTCAGCGAGGTTACCGACCAGGATTTTATGAGCATTATTCAAACTAACTTACTTTCAGTTTTTGCTGTATCAAGAGAGGTTGTAAAAGCTATGACCCCTCGTCAGTCTGGTTGTATTATCAACATTAGTTCAATGGCGGCGCAATACGGCATCCCTAAAGTAATTGCTTACACAGCGTCTAAAACAGCGCTTGACGGGATGACAAAAGCTATGGCAGTAGAATTATCGCCAAAAGGCATCCGGATCAACTCAATAGCGCCAGGATTTATTGCAACCGACATGTCGGCAAAAGCCTTAGATTCTGATCCGGAAAGGAAAAACAAAGTGATGTCGAGAACGCCAATGGGCTATATGGGCGAACCAAAAGATATTGGAACTACTGCAGTTTTCCTTGCATCTGAAGGAGCTAAATATATAACCGGCACAATCATCCCTGTTGATGGAGGAAATTCAGTAGGGTTTTAATCAGTCAACGAACTTATCGAATATAATATGTTAATGGAACAAACAATGCGCTGGTTCGGCCCAAACGATCCGGTTGGCTTACGGGATATAAAACAGGCAGGATGTACGGGGGTAGTAACAGCTTTACACCATATTCCTGTAGGTGATATCTGGACAGTTGAGGAAATACGAAAAAGACTGGAAATCGTCAAAGCTGCGGGCTTGACATGGACAGTTATCGAAAGTTTACCTGTTCATGAGGACATCAAAAAACATTCTGGCAACTATAAGCAACTTATAGAGAACTACAAACAAAGCTTGAGAAATGTAGCCAGTTGTGGCTTGAAGGTGGTAACTTATAATTTCATGCCCTTGCTCGACTGGATGCGGACAAATTTGAGTTATACTTTGGAAGATGGAAGCAAAGCGCTATACTTTGAAAAATCAGCCTTTATAGCCTTTGATCTTTTTCTATTAAAACGCCCTGGCGCAGAAGCCGACTACACTGCAGAAGAAATTTCTAAAGCAGAAAAGCGGTTTCAACAAATGGACGAAGCCGAGAAGGCGAGCTTATTTAATACGTCTTTACAGGCTTTGCCTGGCAGTGATGAACCTTTCACAGTTGAAGAGGTACTGACAGCTCTTAAAACATATGAAGGTATTAGTCGCGAACAACTAAAAGAGCACCTTTACTATTTCTTAAAAGAAGTTGCTCCTGTTGCTGAAGAAAACGGCCTTCAATTAGCCATTCATCCAGACGATCCGCCCTTTAGTATCCTTGGCCTGCCAAGAATACTGAACACGGAAGAAGACGCCCAGGCAATTATTGATGCTGTCCCTAGTCCCGCCAACGGGTTGTGCTTCTGCACCGGATCATTTGGAGCAAGGGCTGATAATGATCTTCCAGGCATTGTGAAACGATTGGGCGATCGAATTCACTTTCTTCACCTGCGCAGTACTCAACGCGATGAGGAGGGTAATTTCTACGAGGCGAACCATCTGGAAGGCAATGCCAACATGTACGAGGTAGTAAAGGAGATTGTGTTGCTAAGCAGACGGAAGAAAGTGTCTATTCCTATGCGTCCGGACCATGGGCATCAGATGCTGGATGATCTACATAAAACTACTTACCCAGGATATTCTGCTATTGGTCGCTTAAAAGGTTTAGCCGAACTAAGAGGACTGGAAATGGGAATAAACCTGTCAATTTAATTCTCCTGCAGATCGAACTTTAAAAGTGCGATCTGCATCCCATTTAAGATCAACCCAAGAACTGAAAACTACAATTACCAGGCAAACTAATTAGACTTTGCGACAAAAAGTTTTTTATGTTTGTATTATGTACTTCTTCAGGAAAAAAGATCCAAACAGACCTCAAAGCTTCAACCTGAAAGTGATGCATTTTATAAATGCTACCGCTATTATTGTATTCCTACTGGGAATTATATATAAGGTTGTTGAGTGGGTGTTCTTTAAATAATTTCCCATAAATTAAGAAGTCTAGTTTATCTCAATCTGATTATGAAGCAAATCATTAATACTACTAAAGCCCCTGCTCCTATTGGTCCGTATAGCCAGGCAATCCTTACTAACGGAACACTTTATGTTTCCGGACAGATTGCCATTAATCCCGAGACAAATGAACTTGTAGTTGACTCTGTTCAGAACGAAACTTCACAAGTGTTGGAAAATGTCCGTGCAATTCTTACCGAAGCGGGTTTTACTTTTAACGATGTAGTGAAGGCTACAATATTTTTGAGTGACATGAGCCTCTTTCCTATTGTTAATGAGTTGTATGGATCTTGCTTTACGTCTACTTACCCTGCAAGAGAAACGGTAGCTGTAGCTGGTCTTCCTAAGGGGGTAAATGTTGAAATTTCTGTAATAGCAACGAAAGATTAGTTTTTAACTGAAATTTTCCCTGTTCTTGGCAAATCATACTCTAATAACTCCCATTGAATATCTGAAAGGTGTTGGGCCAAAAAGAGGAGAAGTTATTAGAAAAGAACTAGGAATATTCTCTTACGAAGATTTAATCAACTATTTCCCATTCAGGTACGTTGACCGTACAAAGTTTTATAAAATACGGGAACTTAATTCAGACCTTCCTTCCGTTCAAGTCCTGGGAAGATTGGTATCAAAAGAACTGGTCGGCGAAAAGCGGGGCAAGCGGCTGGTTGCTACACTAAGGGACGATACAGGAATCATAGAGCTAATCTGGTTTCAGGGGATCAACTGGATTGAAAAGAGCTTAAATCCAGGAAACGTTTACATTGCCTTCGGGAAACCAAACGAGTTTAATGGAAAAATTTCAATAGCACACCCAGAGCTGGAAGTTTACAACCCTAATTCGCCAAAAGCTGGAAATCTAACCCTTCAGCCCGTATATAACTCCACCGAAAAGCTCAAGCAGTTTTCGTTGGATACTAAGGGAATTCAGAAACTTCAGGAAGCAGCTCTGGATATTGTTATTGGTGCGGTAGAGGAAACTTTGCCAGAATACATACTGACAAAATTCAAGCTTTTAACAAAAAGGGAAGCTCTCTTTAAAATTCATTTCCCTCCTGATGCCACCTTACTCGAGGCAGCAAGAAAACGCCTGAAGTTTGAGGAACTATTTTTCATTCAGCTTAAACTATTGAAGAATAAGCTGATAAGAAATCAACGTTTTAGAGGGCATATCTTTTCCCGGGTTGGAGAGAAGTTCAATACTTTTTACAAGGAAAAGCTTCCTTTTAATCTAACTAATGCCCAAAAACGGGTAATTAAAGAGATCAGACAAGATACGCAGAAAGGTCATCAGATGAACCGCCTGATTCAGGGTGATGTGGGAAGCGGAAAAACTGCTGTCGCTCTGGTTAGTATGCTTTTTGCTATCGACAATGATTTTCAGGCCTGTATGATGGCTCCAACTGAGATTCTTGCTCAGCAGCACTATCAATCAGTGAAGAGCTTGGTGGGAGACGATTTTATTAATGTTGCATTACTAACAGGCTCAACCCCTAAAAAAGAGCGGAAGGTGATTCACCAGAGCCTTTTGGAGGGATCCCTCGACATTCTTATTGGAACTCATGCTTTGCTGGAAGACGAGGTTCAATTCAAAAACCTTGGATTGGCAGTGATCGATGAGCAACACCGCTTCGGAGTTCAGCAGCGGGCCAGATTATGGAAGAAAAATACAGTACCTCCACATATTCTTGTAATGACCGCCACCCCCATACCAAGAACTTTGGCGATGACCCTGTATGGTGATTTGGATGTATCGGTGATTGACGAGTTACCAGCTGGAAGAAAGCCAATCAAAACAATTCATCTATTTGAAAATCAACGGTTGAGAATGTTTGGGTTAATACGGCAGGAGATTGCTAAGGGCAGACAGGTTTACGTAGTTTATCCTTTAATTAAAGAAAGTGAAAAGCTTGACCTATTACACTTGGAGGCGGGGATAGAGGCTATTACACGGGAATTTCCTCTGCCGGACTATAGGATCAGCGTTGTGCATGGAAAACTGAAACCAGCAGACAAAGATTTTGAAATGCAACGCTTTGTAAAGGGGGAAACACAAATAATGGTAGCTACTACCGTAATTGAGGTGGGTGTAAATGTTCCTAATGCGAGTGTGATGATCATAGAGAACTCAGAACGATTCGGGTTATCCCAGTTACATCAGTTGAGGGGCCGTGTTGGCCGGGGAGCAGAACAGTCATACTGTATCCTGATGAGCAGTAATAAGCTGAGCAGGGAGGGTAAGGTTCGCCTGGAGACAATGGTAAGGAGCAATGATGGATTTGAAATTTCTGAAATAGACCTTCAATTGAGGGGGCCCGGCGATATTGAGGGAACGCAACAAAGTGGGGTATTAGACCTTAAGATAGCCGACCTGGCCCAGGATCAAAAGATCTTACAGGCAGCCAGAGAGGAGGTGATTCAGATCTTTGAAGAAGACCCGGAACTGGCAAATGAGAAGAACCGGTTACTACGAGAACATTTCCTGAAAAAAGACAGAGCAATTACATGGAATAATATATCCTGAAGCAAGTTTAAGTTTAGATTTGCGATCTTGACTCATATAACGAATACTAGTGGAGACAGATAGTAATACCAGGATTAAAAAAGACCCTTATATATCCCTCAGATACCCCGAATTCAGAGCCTACCTAGGAGTTCGATTTTTTCTCACCTTCGCATATCAGATACAAGCTGTAGTAATAGGATGGTATCTATATAATCTTACTAAAGACCCTCTTTCATTAGGAATGATAGGCCTTGCAGAAGCTATTCCTTCGATAGGCATTGCCTTGTATGGAGGTTACGTGGCAGATAAATCCGAAAAAACGGGAATGCTTAAATGGATATTAACTGCAATGTTTTTCTCTTCGCTGGTTATATATCTGATCACCTTACCAACGACTGCTTCCTATATTAATGGTAAACAGGTTGTACTTATCATATACCTGATGATATTTGTGATAGGTATCGCCCGCGGATTTATGGCTCCAACAGTCTTTTCGCTGATGGCAGCTATTATCCCAAGAGAACATTATCCGAATTCTTCTACATGGAATAGTACATCCTGGCAAATTGCCACGATTGCAGGTCCTGCAGCAGGAGGTTTAATGTACGCTGGAGTAGGTGTTTCAACTACATTCCTTGTTATTCTCATTCTCTTAGCTGTCTCGTTTTGCTGCGTTATGTTCTTAAAAAAACATCCTGCCCAATTTGTACCTAAGGAGAGCATTACAAAAAGCCTAACAGAAGGAATACGATTTGTTTTTAATAGCAGAATGATGCTCGGAGCTATGAGCCTTGACTTATTCTCAGTCTTCTTTGGAGGTGCAGTTGCATTGATACCTGTACTGGCAAAGGAAGTCTTGAATCTGGGTGCTGAGCAATTCGGATTAATGAGAGCTGCACCTGCAGTGGGCGCAGTTTTAACGATGCTGATTATGACAAGATACCCTCCAATGAATAAACCCTGGAGAAACCTGTTGATCGCCGTTACTGGATTTGGCCTTTCAATTATAGGTTATGGTTTATCACGCAATTTTTATCTCACCCTATTTTTCCTATTTTTTGAAGGTGCATTCGATTCGGTTAGCGTGATTATTCGCTCAACCATTATGCAACTGCTTACGCCCGATGAAATGAGAGGAAGGGTATCGTCAGTGAATTCAATGTTTATAGGTTCTTCAAACGAATTAGGCGCATTCGAATCTGGACTATCAGCAAGACTTTTAGGAACAGTTCCTGCGATCGTATTTGGTGGAAGTGTTACACTTTTGGTTGTGTCAATTACTTACTTAAAAACGAAGAAGCTACTCCCATTAGGGGTAAAGGAAATACATGCGGGGTAAAGAATACTGACTATTTAGCTTAAATAAAAAGAGCGGCTCCATCCGGGCCGCTCTTCTTTTATAACTTGATTTCTTCTTCTTTGGAATTGAGGAAATGAAATTCTGTTAAATAATAGGATGGTATCGCCTTAACCTTTATCCATTTACCATAGTTAAAGTACCATCTCATCTGTTTTGAAATAAAGCCTCTCTTTATGTAAGCCTCAATATAAGGGTGTACACAAAGAACAATGTTCTTCTCGTTTTGCTCTTTCAAAATGTAATCGAGGTTATTTTCGATATCATCCATCAGCACAATACTAGCTTTGATTTCACCCGTCCCATCGCAGGCGGGGCATTTTTCATTTGTGACAATGTTCATCTCCGGACGAACACGTTGTCTTGTTATCTGAACCAGTCCGAACTTACTCGGAGGCAGGATAGTGTGCTTAGCACGGTCAAGAGACATCTGCTCTCGTAAGTAATCAAATAACTCCTTCCGGTTGGTTGGCTTGTGCATATCGATAAAATCGATCACTACAATTCCCCCCATGTCTCGCAGCCGGAGCTGACGTGCAATTTCTCGAGCTGCTTCCTTATTCACCTGCAGAGCATTCTCTTCCTGGTTTTCGGGATTAGCTGTTCTGTTACCACTGTTTACGTCCACCACATGAAGTGCTTCGGTATGTTCTATCACCAAGTACGCACCGCCTGGAAGGTTAACAGTTTTGCCAAAAGCAGCCTTTATTTGTTTCTCAATTCCAAAGTGTTCAAATATCGGTTCGCGGTGTTTATAAAGCTTAACAATCCGCTCCAGCTCCGGAGAGATATCCTGAACATACGTTCTAATCTCTTCGTAAATGTTAGTATCATTAACATGAATGTTGGTGAAATCCGCGTTCAGAATATCCCTTAAAATTGTGGATGCTCTGCCCATTTCACCTAATATCTTTTTAGAAGGCTCTGTCTTGTCTAAGCGGGTACTAAAAGTCTCCCAGCGGGCAATCAGATCGAGCAGGTCTTTTTGTAATTCCTCTACTCCTTTTCCTTCAGAAACCGTCCGGATGATTACTCCGAAGTTCCTTGGTTTAATGCTTTCAACAATCTTTTTAAGTCGGCTACGCTCCGTACTACTTTTAATCTTTTTCGAAATGGATATGGTTTCGGAAAAAGGTACCAGCACTACGAACCTACCTGCAATAGATAGGTCTGAACTTAATCGAGGGCCTTTTGTTGAAATTGGTTCTTTGGCTATCTGCACCGGCAATAACATATTGCGGTTTAATACCTCGGAAATTTTACCGGATTTGTTTATGTCCTCCTCCGTTCTGAAACTATCCAGCAGCTTATCCTTGTAGCTGCCATTCTTTACTATCTTAGTCAGCTTTATCAGCGACTGAACCTGCGGCCCCAGGTCAAGATAATGCAAAAACGCATCCTTCTCGTAGCCAACGTCTACAAAAGCAGCGTTTAGCCCGGGCATGATCTTTTTAATCCGTCCGAGATAGATATCTCCAACGGCGTAATTATTGTTAATATGCTCGGTGTGAAGTTCTACGAGTTGCTTATCCTGTAGTAAAGCTATAGTCACCCCATTGGGGGTTGAATTAATAATTAATTCCTTTACCAATAGCTACTCAATTAGTGGCGGGGATCCGCCAAACGTACAACACCAGAATAATAAAACACAAGAACCCCCATGCTTAAGGCCTGGAGGTCTTATACGTTTTGAGTCAATAGTATGAGAGTTTTGAGAATATCCCTTTACTCTGCACTTCTAACTCCAAACTGATTATTTTTTCTTGTGTCTATTTTTTCTTAAACGTTTTTTACGTTTGTGAGTAGCCATTTTATGTCTTTTTCTTTTTTTACCGCTTGGCATAGCTTTTAAATTTTAAATGTTTTATAATTATTTAATTCTTAATTCTTGCAATTTCTTGTCAACCAGTCTATCCACAGATGGATCAGCTGCAAGTTCCTTACCTTTTGTATAAGCAGTTATTGCATTTTCTTTATCGCCCAAACTCTCATAAGCCATAGCAAGGTAAAGCCATGTTTCGGGTTTGGATTCTTTTGTAAGCACCGTTTTAAAACGACTAACTGCTTTATCAAACTGACCTGACTTCATTGAAAACAAGCCGAGGTTCATATTTGCACTTATATTTCCAGGGTCCTTTGCTACTACTTCACGAAGTAGTTGAATGCCCTGCATCGGATTGGGAGTACCACTTACATAAGCTACTCCAAGCCCAGTCTTTGCGTCAAGGCTTTCAGGCTCTTGTTCAATAGCCTTTTGATAGGCCCCAATCGCCTTCTGAACCAATGCCGGTTGAACTATTGAATCCTGCGTATTTTGGTACGCAGTTGTGAATAGATTGCCTGTTTTAATCCAGTCATCATATGACTTTGTAAACTTAGCAACCTCTTCGTAATATAAAGCTGCGGGAGCAGGAAGATTTACATCATCCCATTTCTGCGACAACTGCTTTTGCAATTCAAGCTTTTCCGATCCGGAAGCTGCCTTAAGCTTATTTTCCAGATCACTGATCTGCGCTGCAAGGTCACCGCTTAGTGTTTGCTTAGCTGATTCAGATATATTTTCTATGGAAAGTGTTTGAACTTGGGAAGCACCTTCGGCTGCTTCTCCTGCGTGTTGCCCCTCTTCTTTAACTAAACCTTTAATGTCTAACGAAAACAATAGCCCCATCAGCAAAGCCACCAATCCAATAACTGCTATTTGTTTTCCCTTTAACATCTAGTGTGCGTGTGTATGATTATGCTTCAGCGTTAGCTTCTGCCTCTGCTGCTGCAGCAGCTAATTTTGTAACGTTACCGTTTTTAACTTTCTCAACAAATACTTTTGCTGGTTTGAAACTTGGAACGAAATGTTCCGGAATAATGATAGCCGTATTTTTAGAAATGTTACGTGCTGTTTTAGTTGCCCTTTTCTTAACTACAAAGCTCCCAAAACCTCTAACGTACACATTTTCACCTTGTACCATTGAATTTTTCACCACTTTAAAAAACGCTTCTATCGCTTCTTGTACATCTAACTTCTCTATACCAGTTTTACCTGAGATCTCTGCGATAATTTCTGCCTTAGTCATGTCTTATTGAGTTAAACTATTTCGTAAACACTTAATTGTTTTGGGGTTGCAAAAGTATTGCTTTAAATCGAATTCATAAAATAAACTCAATTTTTTTTTGAGAGCGCCGTTTTAGTGGTGGCTTTTTACCTTTGTAAATTGCTTTATACCTAACGGAGATAGATGAGTTTCATTGCTGAAATAATTGGTTGGTACGAGAACAATAAGCGAGACCTTCCCTGGAGAAAAACAACTGATCCTTACGTGATCTGGCTTTCGGAGATCATCCTACAGCAAACCCGAGTAGACCAGGGAATGCCCTATTTTAATCGCTTTGCTGAAAGATTTCCAACAGTTGCTGACTTCGCTGAAGCTCAGGAAGATGAGATATTAAAATTATGGCAGGGACTGGGTTATTACTCCCGTGGCCGCAACATGCACAAGACGGCACAAATGGTAATGGAAGAGTACGGCGGATACTTCCCTAAACGATACGATGAGCTAGTCAAATTGAAAGGGATTGGCGAATATACCGCCGCCGCTATTTCATCCTTTTCAGCAAATGAAGCGAAAGCAGTGGTAGATGGAAATGTCTTCCGTGTGCTCGCCCGATATTTTGGTATTGAAGAACCTATAAACTCATCAAAAGCAAAAAAAATCTTTACAGACCTTGCCAATGAAGTAATTGATAAAATGCAGCCGGGTCTAAGCAATCAAGCATTAATGGAATTTGGGTCGCTACAATGCAGGCCTAAAAACCCGCATTGTGAAACATGCCCTTTAAAACTCTCATGTGAAGCCCTCAAAAAAGGATTAATAAACCAGCTACCTGTAAAGCTTAAAAAATTGCAGGTTAAAAACCGGTATTTCAATTATTTGATCTGCACGAAAGGAGATAAGGTTCTATTTAACAAACGAGGGCCAAATGATATTTGGGAGAATTTGCACGAGTTCCCTCTTATTGAAACAGACACACCTGTTGATTCAATTGACCTCGTAAACTCCGAAAAATTCCAGAGTTTTTTTGGAAAAAGATCTGCATTAACAGGACAATACGGCCCTGTCAGACACCTTTTGAGTCACCAAAAGTTGCATGTGAATTACTTATTCATTGAAGATTTTGAAGAGCATTTCAAAGACCAGAACAATTGGTTTTACGCAGATATTGGATCAATTGAGCAATTTGCTGTGTCGAAGATCATTTTTTCTTTCTTGAATAAATTTCCTACCTTGAGAAGATCTTAAATCTAAATCTAATGTCAGGAGTAAACAAAGTTATTCTGGTTGGACATTTGGGAAAAGATCCCGAAATCCGCCACCTCGAAGGAAACACATCAGTAGCAACTTTCACCTTAGCGACATCAGAGTCCTACACCAACAAACAAGGACAGAGGGTTGAACAGACCGAATGGCACAACATTGTTGCGTGGAGAGGACTTGCAGAGATTGCTGCCAAGTATCTTCAAAAAGGAAAACAAGTGTATGTAGAGGGAAAAATCAGAACCAGGTCGTACGACGACAAGGATGGAAACAAGAGGTATGTTACTGAAATCATTGCTGAAAACATGACTCTGTTGGGTAAAAAAGAAGGTGAAAACAATTCCGCCCCTTCACAAGCAGGCCAGCAGCGGCAGGACGAGTTAAGTAATATTCATAACTCAGTTAATGATGACCTTCCTTTTTAAAGCCGTTTAAGACCTTCCAGCACTAAGCCATGTAGAAATCTATGTGGCTTTTTTCATTTTTCATTAGAAAGATAGTCTCATATTCAGCACCTTAGTTGATCCATTCCCTCCTCCTTAACTCTATATCATTCCACTTACAATCTCTGCAAAGAAAAAGCAAATTCCTCTTCTGTAATTTCTTGACTCACAAATGAATAAAAAATTTTATTTCAACTTGTAATACTTATTTTTTTATCAATACTTTTGCATCGTTTTAAACTATTTATTGCACTGTAAGTCAAAGACAGAAAATGAACGTATCAATTTTAAATATCACAACAGCGGAACAGCCCAAAAGTGGCTCTGTATGCGTTCTGGTACGTCCACGATTCAGTGACAAACTTATCTTTCGTCCCCGACGACCGTTCATGCCTAGATTTTGATTTCTAATTTGGCAGCCCTTTTGATGTACCGTTTCGGTAAAATATTAATTAACAATTTTTCTGGCACCTTAAAGACAACTAATAAAGTCTTATTCCGTATAAGCGGATTTTGAAAAAATGAACGTAAACGATTTCTCTATAGTAGTAGCATCTGAGGCGCATACAGGTTATGCAGAACAGATTTGTGATGAAATGGCTGAATCGGCAAAAGCTCGGGGAACCGGTATTGCGCGTCGTAGCCCACAGTATGTAGCAGATAAAATGCGAGAAGGAAAGGCCGTTATTGCTTTGCATAATGATGGTACCTGGGCAGGATTTTGCTATATAGAGACCTGGAGCCATGAGCAGTTTGTGGCTAACTCGGGCTTGATCGTTAATCCCGCTTTTCGTAAGGCGGGACTAGCAAAGGCTATCAAGAAAAGAATTTTTGAGCTTTCAAGAGAAAAATATCCCGACGCTAAGATCTTTGGACTGACTACTGGACTGGCTGTTATGAAAATTAACTCAGAGCTAGGCTATGAGCCTGTAACCTATTCCGAACTTACGCAGGATGATAATTTTTGGAAAGGATGCCAGAGCTGTGTGAACTACGAGATCTTAACGATGAAAGGTCGGAAAAACTGCCTTTGTACCGCCATGCTCTACGATCCTGTTGAAAAACAACAACAGGAGGAAGAGAAAGTTGGAACTGTGAAGGAGCAGGAAATGACCCACAAAGCAAATTTGCTAGAGCGCATTGAAAATTCAATTCGTCGTTCAGTAAAATCACTAGCATTTTTATCAACTCTTATCCCTTAAATAGAATACCCACTAAAAAAATGAAGAAGAAAGTAGTTTTAGCCTTTAGCGGTGGTTTAGATACATCTTACTGTGCTATTTACCTGTCTAAAGACTTAAATCTTGAAGTACACTCTGTAATTGTAGACACTGGTGGCTTCACTAAAGAAGAACTTGAGCATATTGAAAAACGTGCTTATGCTTTAGGTGTCGCTTCTCACCATGCTGTTGATGCTGTAAAAGGATATTATGAAAGTGCAATTCGTTATCTGATCTACGGTAACGTCTTGAAAAATAATACTTATCCTCTTTCGGTAAGTGCAGAACGTGTTACTCAGGCTACTGCCATTGCTGAATACGCGAAGGAAATTGGTGCAGATTATGTAGCTCATGGTTCAACAGGAGCAGGAAACGATCAGGTTCGTTTCGATATGATCTTCAACATCCTTTGCCCTCAGGTTGGTATCATTACCCCTATTCGCGACTTAAAACTGTCACGTGAGGCGGAAATTGAATACTTAAAATCGCATGGTGTCGAGTTTAACTTTGAGAAAGCTGCATATTCAATTAATAAAGGTATTTGGGGAACCTCTGTAGGAGGAAAAGAAACTCTTAAGTCAAAAGGAATTCTTCCTGAGGAAGCATGGCCTACCCAAGTAACGAAAACAGACGCCGAAGAAGTTGCACTTGAATTTAATAAAGGTGAATTAGTAGGAATAAACGATCAAAAATTTGATCATCCAACTGATGCTATCAAAGCTTTGCAAGCTTTGGCTGGCCCATTTGGTATCGGACGTGACGTGCATGTGGGAGATACTATCATCGGAATCAAAGGTCGGGTAGGATTTGAAGCAGCTGCTCCAATGGTTATTCTTAAAGCTCACCACGCCTTAGAAAAACATACGTTAACAAAATGGCAGTTAAGCTGGAAAGATCAATTGGCTAACTTCTATGGAACATGGATGCATGAAGGCCAATTCCATGATCCTGTTATGCGTAACATGGAAGCATTCCTTACCGACTCCCAGAAAACAGTTTCAGGTAAAGTGTTTGTTCAATTACTTCCTTACCGCTTTCAGATCATTGGTATAGAATCAGCTCACGATTTGATGGCTAGCAAATTCGGAAGTTATGGAGAAATGAATGAAGGATATACTGGCGAAGATGTTAAAGGATTCTCTAAGATCTTCGGAAATCAGGTTAAGATATTCCATAACGTTAATCCCTAGGCCTCCGCTCCCCCGAGGAGTACAAACGCTATGATAGCGTGCAAGAAGTGGCTTTTCAAGATACCGGGAAGAGAGAGCTTCTCTTTCTTCCCAATGATTTAAATTCTAATGACAGAATCAATGTCGAATAAAATTAAAGTGGGTATTGTCGGTGGAGCAGGATATACAGGAGGTGAATTGCTTCGCATCCTGGTTAACCATCCAAATGTGGAGATTGCCTTTGTTAATAGTAATAGTAACGCAGGCAACTACATTTATGATGTTCACACTGATTTAATTGGTGACACTAATCTAAAATTCACAAGTGAACTCTCACAGGATATAGACGTACTATTTCTTTGTGTAGGTCATGGGGATGCTAAGAAGTTCCTGGAAGCAAACCCTATAAATGACAACATCAAAATAATTGATCTTTCGCATGATTTCAGATTAGGGAAAGCTTCAACAATAGAAAATAAAGCTTTTGTTTACGGTCTTCCTGAATTAAACAGAGATAAAATTAGATCTGCTCAAAATATAGCTAATCCAGGCTGTTTCGCTACTTGCCTGCAACTAGCATTGCTTCCTTTAGCTAAAGCCGGATTGCTGAATAAAGAGGTGCATATCTCCGCCACTACCGGATCTACCGGCGCGGGACAGAGCCTTTCTTCAACTTCTCACTTCAGCTGGAGAAATAATAACCTTTCAGTTTACAAAGCCTTCAGTCATCAGCATTTGAAAGAGATCGGAGAGAGCATTCATCAGCTTCAACCTACTTTTGCTGAAGAGATCAACTTTGTTCCTTACCGGGGCGACTTTACCCGAGGCATCATAGCCTCGATATATACAGAATCAGATTTAAGCCAGGAGGACCTGGAGAATCTATACGAACAATATTATGCAGGACACGAGTTCACTCATGTCAGCAAAAAGAATATCGACCTTAAACAGGTTGTAAATACTAACAAGTGTTTAGTTCATGTAGAGAAACACGGAAACAAAATACTGATACTAAGCATTATCGATAACTTATTAAAAGGGGCTTCCGGACAAGCAGTTCAAAACATGAACCTTATGTTTGGTTTAGACGAGAGAGCAGGATTAAGACTGAAGGCAGCCGCGTTTTAACCCCTATCCCCCTGAAAGGGGAAATTAAAAGCTCCCGAAAGGGAATGGAGGACTCTCATTATGAATCTTTTTGATGTATACCCAATCAACAATATAGAAATTGTCAAAGGTTTGGGTAGCTTGGTTTGGGATAGCAAGGGACAAGAATATCTGGACTTATATGGCGGCCACGCTGTAATTTCTATCGGACATACTCATCCTCATTATGTTGCACGCGTTACTGAGCAATTGAATAAGCTCGGCTTTTATTCGAACTCGGTAGAGATCCCATTGCAACAAGCTTTAGCTGAAAAACTCGGACATGTTTCAGGAAAAGAAGATTATAGCTTATTTCTGATAAGTTCAGGAGCTGAAGCTAATGAAAATGCACTTAAACTAGCCTCTTTTTACAATGGACGTAAAAAAGTAATAGCTTTCAAAGGTGCTTTCCACGGCCGTACATCTTTAGCTGTTTCCGCTACTGATAATCCAAAGATCGTGGCTCCGGTAAACGAAACTGATAATATTATTTTTCTTCCACATAACGATGAAGCAGCATTAGAACAGGCTTTTAGAGAGGTCGGTAATGAGATATCTTCGGTAATAATTGAAGGAATTCAGGGTGTTGGAGGAATAAAAGTTGCTAGTCAAAGCTTCCTTCAGAAGATCCGTTCACTTTGTGACCAATATAATGCTGTTTTTATTGCTGACTCTGTTCAGGATGGATACGGAAGAACAGGACAGTTCTATGCGCACGATTGGGCCGCTATAAATGCTGATGTTTATACTATGGCTAAAGGGATGGGCAACGGGTTTCCAATAGGAGCAATTTCTATTGCACCTAAATTTAAACCATGGCATGGGATGCTGGGAACCACATTTGGAGGTAACCACCTTGCTTGCGCCGCAGCATTAGCTGTTCTTGAAGTTATTGAACAGGATAATTTACTTCAGAATGCTACAGAAGTTGGTTCTTATTTAATTGAAGAGTTGAAGAAATTCAACCAGATTAAAGAAGTAAGAGGTCGCGGATTAATGATTGGGATCGACCTTCCAGAAGAATTAAGCCATGTCAAAAAAGAGCTTCTGTTTAAGCATCACATATTTACTGGCGAAGCAAAGCCGAATGTGATCAGATTACTTCCTGCTCTTAACTTGAGTAGAGCCCATGCAGATCGTTTCCTTGAATCGTTCAGCAAAGAGCTAAAAGCAGAAAGCACAAAGCATAAAGCAGCGGTTTAAAATGAGAGACTACACAAAGCTCGAAGTTTGGCAAAAGTCCCACCTAATGGTGCTTCATATTTACCAGACCATCTTGCCTTGTTTTCCTTCTCACGAAAAATTTGATTTACAGAGCCAGGTTAAAAGAGCAGCCTATTCGGTTCCATTAAATATAGTGGAGGGAGCAGGAAAATCTACAGAAAAAGATTTTGCCCGTTTCCTTGATAATGCTCTAGGTTCTGTTCATGAACTCGAGTATGGTTGTTTACTAGCAAAAGATCTGACTTATATATCAGAAGCTCATCATCTAGAAATAAAGAAAAAATCTAACGAAGTTAAAGCTATGCTCATCGGTCTGATAAAGGCCTTACGAGCATAGCTTTTTTTCCGAAAGTTTAATTTGTTCTTCAATGGCCATCAAGAACCTTCAGGCTACTTTTATCCTCATTTTGTGAGTTCCGCTCATGAAGGTTTTTTCTAACTTTGCAATTTTATAAAGTTTGCAGGAAGCTTTGTGCTTTCAGCTTTCACCTTTAAGCTCAAAATATGAGACAGTTCACTTCAGTACACGACGTTGCTAACGTTCCTGCTATTGTACAGGAAGCCTTAGCACTTAAAAAAGACCCTTTTGCTCATCAGCATCTCGGAAAAAATAAAACAATAGGATTGATTTTCCTTAATCCTAGTCTCCGTACCCGTTTAAGTACTCAAAAGGCGGCACTTAACTTAGGTATGACCCCTATCGTGATGAATATCGATAAAGAGGGCTGGGCTTTGGAAACCAGCGATGGAGTGGTGATGAATGGCACAACAGTAGAGCATATACGTGAAGCAGCAGGAGTTATGGGTGAATACTGTGATGTACTCGGAATTCGGTCCTTCCCATCTTTAAAAGATAAAGAAGAAGATTATAGTGAAGATATCTTCAACAAATTTATAAAATACAGTGGTTTGCCTGTTGTTAGCTTAGAGAGTGCTACGCGACATCCACTTCAAAGTTTAGCCGATCTGGTTACAATTGAAGAGTACAAAAAAACGGCAAAACCCAAAGTTGTTCTTACCTGGGCTCCTCACGTAAAACCACTTCCTCAGGCCGTTCCAAATTCATTTGCGGAATGGATGTGCAAAGCGCAGGAAGAAGGAATGATAGACTTCGTAATTACTCACCCTGAAGGGTATGAGCTTGCCGAGCAATTTACCCCAGGAGCAAAAATTACTTATAATCAGGATGAAGCTTTAGCAGGTGCGGATTTTATTTATGTGAAGAACTGGTCGAGCTACAAAGATTACGGCAAAATCCTTACAGAAGGCGAAGGCTGGATGATGAACCAGGAAAAGTTAAAGATCACTAATAGTGGCAAAGTGATGCATTGCCTACCTGTTCGAAGGGATTTAGAATTAGGATCAGATATTCTTGATAGCGAAGATTCCTTAGTAATTAAAGAAGCAGCAAACCGGGTTTGGGCAGCACAGGCAGTGCTTAAAGGAATTTTGGAGGACTTACAATAATGAAGCCTCTTTATGTAATTAAAATCGGAGGTAATGTGATAGACAACTCTGAAAACCTGCATTATTTCCTCAATGATTTTGCATCCCTTGATGGATATAAAATACTTATCCATGGAGGAGGCAAGATCGCTACAGACCTTTCGCACACACTGGGTATTGAACCAAAAATGGTGGATGGACGGAGAATTACAGACATCGAAACACTTCGCGTGGTAACCATGGTTTATGCCGGATTAATTAATAAGAATGTAGTAGCTCAATTACAACGTTATTCCTGCAATGCGATAGGCTTAACTGGTGCAGATGCAAACCTGATCAAGGCAACTCGTCGTCCTGTTAAAGACATTGATTATGGTTTCGTAGGCGATTTGAACGAACAATCTATTGATAGTCAAAAACTCGCTGCACTACTTGAAACCGGAGTCGTTCCTGTATTTTCTGCTATCACCCACGATGGAGAAGGTCAGCTTTTAAACACAAATGCTGATACGATCGCTTCCTCCATTGCTGTGGCGATGTCTTCATTATACAAAACTAGCCTTGTATATTGCTTCGAGAAAAAAGGGGTATTAAGGGATGTTAATAGTGATGATTCGGTGATCAGAGAAATTAGCGCTTCAGAATTCGAAGGATTAAAAGCTGATAATGTAATTGCCGGAGGAATGCTGCCAAAACTGGAAAACGCCTTTAAGGCAATAAATAGCGGAGTAAGTGAAGTTTATATCGGTAAATCTGATGAACTTCCTTATTTAAATGAACAATTATTCGGAACCAGATTATTTGCATAAGATGAACTTAGAAGGAAATATTGCAATTCTTGGAAGCGGAAACATGGGTCTGGCTTTCGCTGATGGCTTAGTTAAATCTAATACCTATAAAACTTCCCAAATAACCCTTACCAGGAGAACTCTTGAAAATCTCTCGGTTCAGAAATTACAAGGTTATAACACTACTACTAATAATCTTGAGGCTGTAAGAAATGCTGCCATTGTAGTACTGGCTGTTCTTCCTCAGCAATTAAATAAACTACTTGCTGAAATCAAAGATGCAGTAGACCCTAAAACGCATTTGATCATTTCTGTAGTAACTGGAGTTGCCTGTAAAGATATAAAGGGGCATTTATCAGAAGAGGTACAGGTAGTGCGTGCTATGCCCAATACTGCGATCTCTATAGGACAGTCAATGACCTGTATTACCACCGACAATGCAGCTCAGGCGAATGTCGATTTAACAAAGCAGCTGTTTGAAACCGTAGGCTCAGTAGTGCATATCAATGAAGATCTGATGTCATCAGCAACAGCATTATGCGCAAGCGGTATTGCCTTTTTCCTAAGATCCATTAGGGCCGCTTCACAAGGAGGAGTTGAAATCGGCTTTCATGCTGAAGATGCTTTGAAAATGGCGGTACAGACAGCAAAGGGAGCAGCAGATTTGCTTTTAGCTCATGGCTCACATCCAGAGCACGAGATTGATAAAGTAACCTCTCCGAAAGGTTGTACTATCGCCGGACTGAACGAGATGGAACATAACGGCTTCAGCGCGGCATTGATTAAAGGTATTAAATTAGCTTCAGTTAAAGCTGCCGGCTTATATAAAGACTCTAATTAATGTCAAGACAACTTGCAGAGGATAGCCTGGAGCTGTTAAAGGATTTAATTACTATGCCGTCATTTTCCCGGGAGGAGGATAAAACAGCGGATACAATTGAATCCTTTTTTCAAACTCATGGATTAAATCCCAGGAGGCAGCAGAACAATGTTTGGTCTTTCAATGAAAATTATGATCCTGCAAAACCAACAATTCTTTTAAACTCCCACCACGATACCGTAAAACCTAATCCCGGTTATACAAGGGATCCTTTTTCTCCAGAAATTGAGGACGGAAAGCTATTCGGATTGGGGAGTAATGACGCAGGTGGCTGCCTTGTTTCCCTTATTGCTGCCTTCCGGTATTTTTATGCTAAGAAAGATCTGAAGTATAACCTTTGTATGGCGGCTACAGCCGAAGAAGAGGTTTCAGGTAAAAATGGGATAGAAGCTTTAGTGCCAGTATTAGGTCCTTTGGATTTTGCTATTGTGGGAGAACCGACTCTAATGGATCTTGCTGTGGCAGAAAGAGGCCTGATCGTTTTAGACTGCGTAGCTCATGGAAAAGCAGGGCACGCTGCAAGGGAAGAAGGTGAGAACGCTATATACAAGGCCTTAAAAGACATTGAATGGTTCAGAACATATAAGTTCCCAAAAGAATCGGAATTATTCGGGCCAACAAAGATGTCGGTTACTGTAATCAATGCGGGTTCACAACATAATGTCGTTCCTGCAGAATGTAAATTCACTGTTGATGTTCGCGTAACTGATGCTTACCGTAATGAAGAAGTCGTCGAGATAGTTAAGCAACATGTTGCATGTGATGTTACCCCTCGTTCAACTCGTTTAAAACCATCTTCAATCAGCAAAGATCATCCCTTTGTACAAGCTGGTTTAGCTTTAGGAAGGAAAACCTACGGATCGCCCACCACTAGTGATCAGGCTTTACTTGATATTACATCCGTTAAGATTGGCCCAGGCGACAGTGCCAGATCGCATTCGGCTGATGAATATATTTATGTGACCGAGATCTATGAAGGAATAGAGCTTTACATAAAGTTGCTGGAAAAACTTGTTTGATTTACGAATTACGATTTTTGATTTACGATTCCTGCAAATCGTTAGATTTACGAATTACGATTTTAGATTTACGATTCCTGCAAATTTGTAAATTTACAAAATCTGAAACTTGATAAGCTATTCTTTAGGATGGACTATAGAAAGTATATAGAGACAAGGCCAGATGTTCGTTTTGGTCAACCTTGCATAAGGGACACTAGAATTTCTGTTTCAGACGTTTTAAGCTGGCTCGCTAATGGGATGACTCAGGAAGAAATACTATCCGATTTCCCAGAACTAATTGAGACGGACATTCAAGCATGTAAAGAGTATAGTCCCTCATTTCAGTAACCATTATGTCTATGCATATGTATATTTCATTTAGACAAATAGCACATAACTTGTCTAAATCGTAAATCGTAATTCCTAAATCGCAAATCTCGGATGGATAAAGAAATACTAAAGAAACGAACAAAAGCTCTTTCTATAGAAATAGCTCATTTAGTACAATCTTTACCCTACAATATTATTAACAAGAATTATTCAAATCAAATAATAAGATGTTCAAGCTCTGTTGGGGCAAACTATAGAGCCGCTTGTAGGGCGAAATCAAAGGCGGACTTTATTAATAAGCTTAAAATCGTAGAAGAGGAACTCGATGAAAGCATGTTCTTTCTGGAACTTCTCCTCGAATTTAATCCTGATTTTAAGTTAACAATTATAAAATCCTGGAAGGAAGCAAACGAACTTCTTTCTATCATTGTATCCTCAATTACTACCTTACGTAAGGTGATTGAAAGCCAATCGTAAATCCCAATGAAGCTTTGGCAAAAAGATAAACAAGTAGAAAAATCAGTAGAAAAATTCTCTGTAGGGAAAGACAGGGAACTTGATGCAGAAATGGCGATTGAAAGCCAATCGTAAATCGTAAATCGTAAATCGTAAATCGTAAATCCAAATGAAACTTTGGCAAAAAGATAAACAAGTAGAGAAATCAGTAGAGACCTTCACTGTAGGAAAAGACAGGGAACTTGATGCAGAAATGGCGGCATTCGATGTGCTTGGTTCCCTTGCTCATACTCGCATGCTTGAAAGTATTGATCTGCTTAGTGGTGCAGATTTAGAAGTCGTTCAAAAAGAACTGAAAAATATCTATAAAGAAATTGAAGCAGGCGAATTCCTTATTGAAGATGGGGTAGAAGACGTTCACTCGCAAGTTGAGCTACTGCTTACTCAGAGAATTGGTGATGCTGGTAAAAAGATACATAGTGGCCGTTCCCGTAACGATCAGGTTCTCGTCGACCTTAAGCTGTACTTTAGAAGTCAGATCCAAAGAACTGTTGAAAATACTGAAACACTTTTCAATCAACTGATCTCCCTTAGCGAAGAGCATAAGAATAAATTACTTCCTGGCTATACGCACCTTCAGATCGCTATGCCATCTTCTTTCGGCCTATGGTTCGGTGCCTATGCAGAAAGTCTGGTGGACGATCTTGAGCTTATGCTGGCCGCCTGGAAAGTTTGTAATAAAAATCCTCTTGGATCAGCGGCAGGATACGGTTCTTCATTCCCATTAAATCGTACGATGACCACCAACCTATTAGGTTTTGATACGCTGAATTACAACGTGGTTTATGCACAGATGGGTAGAGGAAAGACCGAGAGGATTCTTGCACAAGCTATGTCTTCTATTGCTGCAACTTTAGCCAAGTTCTCTATGGATGTAACACTGTTCATTAATCAGAACTTCGGTTTTATCAGTTTCCCTGATGAGCTCACCACCGGTTCGAGTATAATGCCACATAAGAAGAACCCTGATGTTTTTGAGTTAATGCGTTCCCGCTGCAATAAGATCCAGGCTTTGCCAAATGAAATTGCTTTAATGACGACCAATCTTCCTTCTGGTTATCATCGCGATTTACAACTGTTGAAAGAGAATCTTTTCCCGGCATTCCAGTCTTTGAACGAATGTCTTGAAATGGCTACTTTTATGCTTCAAAACATTAACGTTAAAGATGAGATCCTGAAGGATGAGAAATACCTTTATTTGTTTAGTGTAGAAGCAGTGAACGAAGAAGTTCTGAAGGGAGTGCCGTTTAGGGAAGCCTATAAAAAGGTAGGATATGAGATTGAAAAGGGTGAATTTAAGGCTCCTGAGAAAGTAGAACATACTCACGAAGGTAGTCTGGGAAACCTTTGTAATCAACAGATCACTGATATGTTTAATCATACACTTAAGGGTTTCAACTTTGCGAAGGTAGAAGCTGCTATTCAGGAATTAATTAAATAAAGGCTTAATAAAAAATGTACGAGGGTAAAAGCGCCAACTTTTACCCTTGTTTTGTTACAGAGCGAAGTATCCAGCCCTATTATCCTTTAATATCCACATAATTATAATCAGCTTAGCTTAAACCACCGTATATTTGGCTCTATTCAACCTAGCTAAATAAGCTTGAAAATTTGCAGAAAACAGTAATCAAATGCCAGTATCCCGTTTAGCACAACACTTAAAAGGCTCTGAGATCATCAAGATCGCAGGCGAAATAAATGAATTAAAAAAACAAGGTCAGCAAATAGCTAATCTTACCATAGGCGACTTTGATGCTTCGCTTTTCCCCATTCCGGGAGAATTGACTAACGGAATTAAAGAGGCTTACGATCATCATCAAACAAATTATCCTCCGGCAGACGGTATTCTTACCTTGCGAGAGAGCGTTAGTGCCTTTATGCAGAAGCAATTCGGATTGGAGCTAGGGACAAATGAGATCCTGATCTCCAGTGGTTCCCGTCCTATTATTTATGCTACCTATTTGGCTTTGATCGACCCTGGAGATACTGTTATTTTTCCGGCACCTTCTTGGAATAACAATCACTACTGTGATCTGACTTCAGCGAAAGGAATTGCAGTGCCAACAAAGGCAGAGAATAACTTTATGCCAACAGCGGAAGATCTTCGTCCTTATATTTCCGGAGCTACCTTACTTGCGCTTTGCTCTCCATTGAATCCTACCGGGACTATGTTCGGAAAAGAAAATCTGGAAGAGATCTGCGACCTCGTGCTGGAAGAAAACAAAAATCGCCAGTCCGGAGAGAAACCTCTATATATTCTTTATGATCAGATCTATGCAATGTTGACTTTCGGAAGTCACCAACATGTAGACCCTGTTAGTCTTCGTCCTGAAATCAAGGATTACGTTATTTATATCGATGGTGCCTCGAAATGTTTTGCAGCAACAGGTGTACGTGTGGGATGGGGATTTGGACCAGCTCATGTAATTGATAAAATGCGTTCTATCGTTGGCCATATGGGTGCTTGGGCTCCAAAGCCTGAACAAGTGGCCATGGCAAATTATCTTAATGATGGAGAAGCTGTAGCACAATACCTGACTACTTTCAAAAAACGCATTCAGGCCAGTCTGGATACCTTGTACAAAGGTTTCCAGGAGTTAAAAGCAGAAGGTTTTGCAGTAGATGCAATAGAGCCAATGGGAGCAATTTACCTAACCCTAAAGCTTGACTATACAGGTAAGACTTCACCTGACGGAACTGTTCTCCAAGATAGTTCAGACATCAACTTCTATTTGATTAAAGAAGCTAAAGTAGCCCTGGTACCGTTTTCAGCATTTGGTACCGGACATGAAGTTAATTGGTTCCGGGCATCTGTAGGTGCATGTTCAACGGATGAGATTGCTTTAATGATCCCGCGCATAAAGGAAGCGCTAAGCAAGCTTAGTTAAGTTCTATCATACCCTTTTCAGCAGGTGATACTTCTGAAAGGGGTATTTCTTTAAGCTCTCGGAAAACCTATCCTTTTAATTTTAATCTCCTTGGCAGATTCCTTCCTTGTGATCAATAATGGTACACCAACCCCGCCTGCCAAAGCCATAAGAATAAACATTACTTTCAACCCATTATTTACGGTCTCTGATAAAATATGATTGAAGGTATTAGGATCGATCTTACCAGAAAGATGCATTAATCCTAGCATCATTCGATAGGCGAAAATACCAGGAACCATAGGAATAACCGCCGGAATAGCAAAAACAGGCGGCGGAGCATGCCTCACATGGGCAAACCAAATACTCAGGAAGCCAATAGCTGTTGCTCCCACAAAAGTTGAGAGAATTACATTTATCTCAAAGTGGATCAAAAAGACCTTGAACAAACCTCCAATGGCAGCCATAATATAAATAGGCAACAAGGTCCTCTTAGGGACATTAAAAAGCACTCCAAAGCCGATGGCAGCAAGTCCGAACCAAATTCCTTTTTCTAATAGTAACAGCCATTCCATAACTAATATTTAATTTACGATTGAAGTTTACAGCAGGTGATCTTATTTCACTATATCAGCATTGAGGTAAGCATGCCCAAAGCAATAGCGAATGAAATGATAAACCCGTTTAAGCCTCTTATTAAGCCGTTCTGAGAATTACCTTCAATCATGTCTGAAAAAGAGTTGATCAAGGGCACTCCTGGTATTAAAAATAGAACGGAGGTAGCAAAAGCATGTTCCTGAAAATGCCCTGTACCAAAACGAACTAAAGGCCCCGCTATAAACGAAGCAGTGAACGAGGCAAAATAAATGCACATATATGGGTTAAATCCCTTCTTCAAGGATTGCTGACGGACAAAAAGCCCGGAAAATGTTGCTATAAAAACAACCAGCATATCAATAGCGTCTCCTCCAGCTACCCTGCAGAAGGAAGATCCTGCAAGACCCACAAGAGCCAGCACCAGCAGACGCCTGTAATGGGGCAAGGTAACAAGTCTGTCAACTTCTTCATTGATCTGTTTAACTGTCCACTTTTCGTCCAATACTTGCCAGCTCATCCTGCTTATCCCAGATAGAACCCTAAAATTAACTCCGTGAGGTGAAGTTCTTTTTAGGCTATTGAAGAAGTAATTGTTGTCTTCGTCATATAAGCTAAGCATCAGAGTTCGTTGGGAGATAAGCATATCAGCATTATATCCAAAGGATGTAGCAATACGGGTGATCGTGTTACGAATGCGGGCCGTGCTCGCTCCTGATACCATCAGCAGAGCCCCGATGTTTAGCAAGGTCGCCCCAAGTTCTTTTACTTCTGTATCGGTATGATGTTCGGTCATTTTGATTTTGCCTTATCCTAAAGCTGAACAAAGTTAAATTACTACAGTTAAAAGAAAATTGACTGATGTCACAGATGTAAAAGACTTTTGTCTCTATAATACCTGATAAGGTGGCAAAAGAAAAGCCATTGCTTAAATAAGCAACGGCTTCTGTAATCCGCTTTAATCTCATTTATGCAGCAGTTGAGATATGCTTCACTAAGCTCCGCTTTGCCAGCGGTAGAAGCGTTTGTTCCAAGGGAAACGTGATATCCGTCTCTACATGATAAACTGCTGGATTAGGCACTTCACGACGGATATGAATAAGCTCCTTCCGGATAGCTTCAGGCGTATAGATAAAATTCCGTTCAAAGCTAGACACGAATGAAGTGTTGATTCCTCTGTATTTCTCGTCGTGATTTTCAAAAATTGTTACCTGATATTCATAAACCTCCGTGCTTCGTTCATCCCCATTGCGCAGCAGCAAATATCCGTGATAAGGATAAAGAGGAACAACGCCAATCGGCTCAATCTTCAGACGGCTTTCAACGAACTCATAAATTTCACGACCTTCCTTAAGAGCAGGATCCATCTTACCTAAAGAAAAGCTGATAATGCTCTCTATTTCCAGCATTAGAGAATCATCCTTTACCATTTTCTCATAAGTAAGTTTCACCGCTTCGATATCTGCATTAGTCAATCGTTCAGGAAAAGCTCTCTGCAAAGCAGACTTATTTTCCTTGAAACGCATAAGGTTGTTGTAATGAAAGATTAAGTCGTTCAGATCAGGGTAAAGTTTTGTTTTATTAAAATGATGGTTGATCTGCTGAAGATACGCCAGCAACTGATATTTCTTAAACTCAAAATCAAGAGAACCTTCGATGAACCAGTTAACGCTTAAAGACTTCATATTTTACTAAGATTAAACTGATTAACTATGTTTACACTGATTAACTATGATTACACCGATAGTTTGATCACGCAAAGAAAGTTAGGTATATGTAATCAATTCAAATCAGTGTAATCCTTTTATAAATCTGTGTAATCCTTATATAATCACAACTAATAATAAATAAAAAAACTCAAATTTGCAACGATGCCAACAGGAACCCTCTTTCTAATTCCAGTGCCTCTTGCTGATAATTCGGCCAACAAGGTGCTTACTACTTACCAGCAGGAAATAATAAACAACATCCGTACCTATATAGTAGAGAACGAGAAAACCGCCAGATACTGGTTAAAAAGCATGAATTTACATACGCCTCAAAGTGAATTGTCGATTCATGTATACGGTAAACATTCTGAAAAAAACGACATCAGCACCTACTTCAAAGAACTGGAAGCGGGAGTTGACGTTGGATTAATGAGTGAGGCCGGATGTCCCGCAGTTGCCGATCCGGGATCGGAGATTGTTGCAGAAGCTCATCGTAGGAAGATAAAGGTCGCTCCAATGGTAGGGCCGAGTTCTATACTGCTGGCCTTGATGGGATCTGGGTTTAGCGGACAAAGTTTCACCTTCCATGGTTATCTACCTATAGATAAGGTACAACGTTCAAAAAAAATCAAGGAATTGGAGCTAAACTCTCAGCGCCTGGATCAGACGCAGATCTTTATTGAGACTCCCTTTCGAAATAACCAGATGCTGGAAGAATTACTTAAAACCTGCTCGGCTAAAACGAAACTATGTGTCGGAGTAAACCTCACCGGAGAAGATGAACAGATCATTTCACAGTCGATCGAACTGTGGAGGAAACAAAAAGCAGATTTCCACAAGAAACCTGCTATATTTCTTTTATATCGATAATTAAATCACCCGGCAAAGTAATCCTTTCAGATATTCACCTTCAGGAAAAGATGCCCTTACAGGGTGGTCTTCTGGCTGACAAAACTGATAAATAAACTGGATCTCTTTTCCCGCGTCTAAAGCGGCCCAAGCCAGAATTTGTTTGAAGTGGGCAATATCAACCGCCCCCGAACAGGAGAAAGTAGCAAGTAGACCACCGCTATTTAATAACAACATTCCAATACGATTCAGATCTTTATATGCTCTGGAAGCTTTATCTAAGGTTGAACGGGAAGGTGCGTATTTAGGTGGATCAAGGATGATAATATCAAACTTCTCGTCGTTCTCTTTAAGTAAACGCAATTGCTTGTTAACATCCGACTGCACAGCCGTATGTTTTGCTTTCCCAAATTGATTAAGTTCAATATTCTGCTTTAATGTATCAATAGCCAGAGCAGAACTGTCTACACTCATTACTTCAGCAGCACCTTGTTTAAGTGCATTTAGAGTGAATCCTCCCGAATAAGAGAAGCAATCTAGCACTCGTTTCCCCGCTGCATGCTCTGCTACAATCCTCCTGTTATCCCTTTGATCACAAAAGAAGCCAGATTTCTGACCTTCCGCTATATTTATATGATATTTGATACCATTTTCAAATACCTCGACAAATTCAGGTGGAACTTCACCAAACAGTACCCCATGTGATGCTTCCATGCCTTCGTGAGCACGGGCACCAGCGTCACTTCTATCAAAAATACCTTTAGGGTTTAACAATGCAGAAAGTTCTGAAATAATTACATCTTTTACCTTTTCGACTCCAGAAGTAAGGATCTGCACAGAAAGGTATTCAGCATATTTATCGACGATAAGTCCTGGAAGATAATCAGCTTCACTAAAGATTAAGCGACAGGCGTTCGTATTGCCAGACTCAAGGATAGATCTACGGGCACCAACCGCCTTTTGGATTCGCAGTCTCCACCAATCTTCGTTTAATTCTACGTCCTTGTTCCATTCAAGCAATCTTACAGCGACCCGGCTTTCTTTATTGTAAAACCCATAGGCAAGAAAATCACCGGAAATATCTGTTACAGTAACAAGATCGCCGTTTTCAGGCTTTCCTTTTACAAAATCTACTGCTCCTGAAAACACCCATGGATGTAACTGGCGAACTGCCTTATCTTTTCCCTTCTTTAAGCGAACTGTAAACATCCGTCAAAAGTAAGGATAACATTTGAGGCCTTGAAAGAATTATTTAGCTATTAAAGGTCTTTAAATACTTCTTCAAGATCCAGTTGGAAGCCTGGCAGAAGAGGAGTGGGAACTACGTCCCCAATAGTAAGAAGTCGGGATGGAACAAACTTTTCTTCTTCGCTTAAGGTGTACTTGAGGAAGGTTTTATCCTGAGGAGAAACGATCCAGTACTCTTTCACTCCGGCTTCTTATTCCAAAAATGCAATTTTACGCTCTGGTAAAAAAGGAACCTTCAGAAATAGCAGTCACTTCAAAATACTAGCCGAACAAAGACCCGAATACTTCCTCTATCTTAGACACACTTTTTATCCCAATATCGTATCTTTTCAGATCTAAGCCTTTTTGATTATACTTAGATATATAGATCTCTTCAAAACCCAATTTCTGTGCCTCTGCAATTCTTTGCTCGATACGATTAACTGCTCTGATCTCTCCAGATAAACCGACCTCCGCAGCGAAGCAGACCTTAGAAGATATCGAAATATCTTCATGGGAAGAAATAATTGCAGCAACTATACCAAGATCAACAGCGGGATCTTCTACTCTTAATCCGCCCGCAATATTCAGGAAAACGTCCTTCGCGCTTAACCTAAAGCCACAGCGCTTTTCAAGTACAGCCAGCAACATGTTCATGCGCTTGGTATCAAACCCGGTAGCAGAGCGTTGGGGGGTACCATAAGCAGAAGGACTAACCAGGGCTTGGGTTTCGATCAACATAGGTCTTGCTCCTTCGAGCATCGCCGAAATTGTGATTCCGCTTAACTCTTCATCTCGCTGCGACAGGAGTATCTCTGAAGGGTTAGACACCTCTCTCAGGCCCGTTCCCTGCATTTCGTAAATCCCAAGTTCAGATGACGAACCAAAACGATTCTTCACTGCTCTGAGGATCCTATAGACATGATGCCTGTCCCCCTCAAATTGAAGAACCGTATCGACCATGTGTTCCAATATCTTAGGTCCCGCAATTGTACCATCCTTAGTAATGTGCCCTATAAGGAAAACGGGAGTAGAAGTTTCCTTAGCAAAACGTAAAAGCTCGGCTGTACACTCACGCACCTGGGAAACACTACCTGGCGTAGACTCGATATGAGCAGAATGAAGAGTTTGGATAGAGTCAATCACCACAATATCCGGCTCGAGTTGTTCGATCTGTTTAAAAATATTTTGTGTTGAGGTCTCTGTTAAAATATAAGCACTCCCAACTCCAGAAGGAGGAGAAAGGCGCTCTGCACGCATCTTGATCTGATGCTCACTTTCTTCACCTGAAACATACAGAACTTTCATACTAGGCAGGCTCAAAGCAACCTGAAGCATAAGGGTCGATTTTCCTATACCCGGTTCACCTCCAATAAGTACAAGGGAGCCAGGCACAATTCCTCCCCCCAAAACTCTGTTCAACTCTAGGTCCGGGGTCACCAACCGGGATTCCTCCTGATAAACAATCTCACTGATGAGTGAAGGCTTTGTAACGCGGGAGTTCCCACCAGATACGTTAGTTGCTTTCCAATCAGGAACACTGGCATTGTTCTTTTGGATCACTTCTTCGACGAAGGAATTCCATTGTGAACAGGCAGGACACTTCCCTAGCCATTTGGGAGATTCGTAGCCACAACTTTGGCAGAAATATGCGGACTTAGTTTTTGCCATTCCTTAAATATTGATCTTCTTGGTCCTTCCAACAAGCAAATAAAGAAGTGAACCTAGAATTGGAAGGAAAAGAATTAAAAGTATCCAGATCGTTCGTATTGTGCTATTCTCAAACCTGCCTTTAATTACGTCTACGAGACTAAAGAGCATCAAGCCTAAGGGTATTATACCAAAGAAGCCTATCAGTACCAGCTCAGGAAATCCAATTTTAAATAACAGTATAATATCCATTTTCAATTAATCCTGCAATGATAACTTTTCCCCGATCTGTTGTCTCCACATGGCGTAATAAAGGCCTTTTTCTTCAATGAGCTCTCCATGTTTGCCTGACTCAATGATCTCGCCTTTTTCCAGCACGAAAATCTTGTCGGCATGCATTATCGTCGAAAGCCGATGCGCAATGAGAATAGTGATATGATTACTCATATTCGAAACGTCTCGAATCGTTTTTGTGATTTCCTCTTCCGTTATTGAATCCAGCGCAGAAGTTGCTTCGTCAAACACAAGGATATTCGGCTTGCGTAGCAATGCTCTCGCGATTGATAATCGCTGCTTCTCTCCACCTGAAACTTTAACACCTCCCTCTCCGATCACGGTGTCCAAACCTTTATCCGCCCGCGCTAATAAATTATGACATGCCGCCTTATACAGTACCTGCATACACTCTTCGTTGGTAGCACCAGGGCGCACAAATAATAAGTTCTCCCTAATTGTTCCTGAAAACAACTGGGTATCCTGAGTTACAAAACCAATTTTCTCACGCAACTCGTCAAGATCAATTTCTGAAGAAGGGATGTTGTTATATAATATCTGACCTTGCTGAGGCTGATAAAGTCCTACCAACAATTTAACAAGTGTTGTTTTACCAGAACCTGACGGTCCGACAAATGCGATTGTCTCTCCTTTTGTCGCATCAAAAGAAATATTTGTCAAAGCATTTCTCTTTGCAGTGCGGTGTTTAAAACTAACATCAGAAAAGCTGAATTCATTAACAAAACTAAGGTGCTCCGGCTTCTCCGGCTTAAGGTCAAGAGGAGTATCAAGGATAGCCTTAAAATTATTAAGCGATACTTCCGCTTCTCTCCACGTTAGGATAACATTTCCAAGTTCTTGCAGTGGGCCGAAGAGGAAAAATGAATAGAATAAAAAGGAAAAATATTGCCCAGGAGAGATCGCATTGTCAAATATCAGGATCAGAAGGACAACAACCATCGTACTTCTTACCAAATTAACGGTTGTTCCCTGGACAAAGCTCATACTTCTAACATACTTTACTTTCTTAAGCTCAAGTCCAAGTATCTTATAGGTAGTATTATTTAGACGCTTGATTTCCTGATCAGCTAAACCCAAACTCTTCACCAGCTCTATATTCCGCAATGATTCTGTAGTCGAACCAGCTAAAGCCGTTGTTTCACCAACTATCTTCTTTTGTATAGTTTTAATCTTTCTGCTTAGTAGCAAGCTAACAATAGCTATTACCGGTATTGAGGCTATATATACCAAGGTTACCTTATAGCTTACAGACAGAGAGTAGCCAATTACAAACACCATTCCTATAATGCTTACGAAAAGAACGCTTATAAAGGAAGTGATGAACTTCTCGGAATCTTGTCTTACCTTTTGAAGGATGCCCAGAGTCTCTCCGCTTCGTTGATCCTCAAACACCTGGTAGGGAAGTTGAAGGGAATGCTCAAGGCCATCTGCATACATCTTCGCACCCACCTTTTGAATAATAATATTAGTAAAATAATCCTGGAAGTTCTTTGCTATTCTTGATACCATTGCGGCTCCGATTCCCAATCCCACCCATTTAAGAACTCCGGAAACATATACAGAGCGGTCCAGATGGTCTTTCTTTTCGATAAAGCCATCTACAATACGACCTGTTATATAGGGATCCAGCAAAGAAAAACCTTGATTTATTGCAGCAAGGAACAAGGCTAGAATAACCACGCCTCTATGCTTGCTTAAATACTTGATGAGTAGTTTCATGAATTAGAATTAGATAGCAGCAGTGAGTAGATTGAGCTACTAAGGCCAAAGATTTGCTCGCAGCACCGCTTAGAACAAAAATAAAAAAGGGAATGAGTTTAAATATTCATTCCCTTCAATTTGACTTTAAGATTAAATCCTAAACCGTCATAATATCTTTCTCCTTAACCTCAGCATGCTTGTCTACTTTGACGATATAGCTGTCAGTTAGCTTTTGTACTTCAGCTTCACCTACTTTAATTTCATCTTCAGAAACACCTTCAGACTTTAGTTTTTGGATCTTAGCATTAGCATCCTTGCGGATATTTCTAATTGCCACTTTACCCCTTTCAGCCTCTTCCTTCACCCTTTTAACCAGGTCTCTACGACGCTCTTCCGTAAGAGGAGGAACATTTAAACGAATAACAGAGCCATCATTCTGAGGATTTAAACCAACGTTTGAATCAATTATAGCTTTCTCAATAGCACTCAGAATTGATTTTTCCCAAGGTTGAACCACAATGGTGCGAGGATCAGGAGTGTTAACACTTGCTACTCCACTTAAAGGAGTTGGAGAGCCATAGTATTCCACTACTACTGAATCAAGCATAGCCGGACTCGCTTTTCCTGCCCGAATTTTAATCAATTCTGATTCAGTATGAGCAACAGCTTTATCCATTAAGCCTTTAGCATCATTAAGTTGCTTTTTTATAAGGTCGTTCATATTGTTATTCTAATTTTGGCAAAACTAAAAATTCTTTACACAATGTTTTATTATCCCTTTACCAAAGTACCTATATGCTCGCCATTGGCAATACGCATAAAGTTACCAGGCTTATTCATATCGAATACAATAATTGGAAGTTTGTTCTCCTGGCACAGTGTAAACGCCGTCATATCCATTACGTTTAGATTTTTGTCGTAAACTTCCTGGAAGGAAATTTCATCATACCGCGTAGCAGAAGGATCCTTCTCCGGATCAGCAGTATAAATACCATCTACACGAGTTCCCTTTAATACAACATCCGCCTGAACCTCAATCGCTCTTAAAGAGGCACAAGTATCGGTAGTAAAGTATGGATTACCAGTTCCCGCACCAAATATTACAATACGAGCCTTCTCCAGATGTCGAACCGCCCTTCTGCGAATAAAGGGTTCACAGATCTGCTCCATTTTAATTGCTGTCATTAACCGTGTTTTCACGCTTAATTTTTCAAGAGCATCTTGTAGAGCCATTGAGTTAATAACTGTGGCAAGCATACCCATATAATCAGCTTGAACACGATCCATGCCAGATTTTTCTGCACTTAAACCACGGAAAATATTTCCTCCGCCAATTACGATTGCTATTTCAATTCCTTGATCGTGAACAGCTTTAATGTCTTTGGCATACTGCAGCACACGGTCGCTATCTATACCGTATTGCTTGTCGCCCATTAAAGATTCACCGCTAAGTTTTAAAAGGATACGCTTGTACTTCATTAATAGAGAAATTTGCCAAAAATAGCAAAAAGTTCGGATTGAAGACGGAGGATTGAAGATTTGGAAGATTTAAGTGGCAGAAACAGAAAATCCCCACCAATTTAGGGTGAGGATTTCCGTTTATCTTTAAATCACGGCAATAACGCCAGGAATTTAATCATATTATGCGCCTAATTGTACGCGTTTAAAGGCAGTTACAGTCAAGCCTTTAGAAACTCCGTCAAGGAACTGAGCAATTGACTTAGAAGAATCTTTAACGAATTCCTGATTCAATAAAGTTGATTCTTTGTAGAATTTGTTCAATTTACCTTGGGCAATTTTCTCAACCATTTCTTCTGGTTTACCTTCAGCACGGATCTGCTCTTTAGCGATCTCAAGTTCACGCTCAATTGTACGTGAATCAACATCACCCTTGTCGATAGCAACCGGGTTCATTGCAGCAATTTGCATTGCTACGTCTTTACCAGCCTCTTCAGCGCCAGCAGCATCAGCAGTTAGAGCTACTAATACTCCTAGACGGTAGTTACCATGGATGTAAGCGATTACTTTTTCACCTGATACAGTCTCGAATTTAGAAACACCGATCTTCTCTCCGATTTTACCAGTTTGATCTAAGATAAGATCAGAAAGTTTAGATCCATTTAAATCAAGTGCAGTAAGATCATCTACAGAAGCTGGGTTCTGCTCAATTGCTAAATCAGCAATGCTATTAGCGAAAGCGATAAAATCAGCATTCTTAGCTACGAAGTCAGTTTCGCAGTTAACTTCAACAACAATACCACGTTTGCCATCAGCTGTAGTTTTAGCGATAACAACACCTTCGTTAGACTCACGGTCCTGACGGCTTGCAGCTACTTTAGCACCTTTCTTACGAAGGTAGTCGATAGCAGCTTCAAAATCACCATTAGCTTCGATTAAAGCTTTTTTGCAATCCATCATACCTGCACCTGTTTGCTGGCGCAGTTTGTTTACGTCTGATGCAGAAATTTGTACTGTAGACATTTCTTTTTTAGTTTAAATTTCAAAGCCTCCGCCTTAAGGCGAAGGCTTGATAAATTATGTTATTTAAAATAATATCCTTGTTAAGGGATAGTAAACTTTGCCGCACTCACCTTTTGGCGAGCCTGAGACACTGCTTACTCAGCGGAACCTTCGCCTGCTTCAGCAACTACTTTTGGCTCAGGACGTGCTTCACCTCCGTTGTCAATCTTAGCTTTTGCTGATGCTGCTTCTTTTTCAGCTTCGTCTTCTTTCTCGCGTTTACGCTCGTCAAGACCTTCCTGAATAGCTTTTACAATGATATCAGTGATCAATTGAATTGATTTAGTAGCATCGTCGTTAGCTGGGATAGGGAAGTCGATGTTTGAAGGATCAGAGTTAGTATCTACCATTGCAAAAGTAGGTACGTTTAACTTTAAAGCTTCAGTAACAGCGATATGCTCTTTCTTAACGTCAACGATAAATAATGCTGCAGGAAGACGGTTAAGATCAGAAATACCACCAAGTAGTGTTTCTAATTTAATACGCTCACGCTGGATCATTAATTTCTCTTTCTTAGAAAGAACATCAAAAGTACCGTCTTTAGTCATCTTGTCGATGTTAGACATCTTTTTGATTGACTTACGAACAGTTGCAAAGTTAGTTAACATACCACCTAACCAACGCTCGGTTACGAAAGGCATGTTTACTGATTTTGCCTGAGCCGCAACGATATCCTTAGCTTGCTTTTTAGTAGCTACGAATAATACTTTGCGACCTGATTTAACGATTTGTTTGATAGCTGCAGCAGCTTCTTCCAATTTCGTTAAAGTTTTATTTAAATCTATAATGTGGATGCCATTACGCTCCATGAAAATGTACTGAGACATTTTCGGATCCCATTTACGGGTAAGGTGACCGAAGTGTACACCTGCATCCAATAATTCCTGATATGTTGCTCTAGCCATTGTTTGGTCCTCCTTAAATTAACGTTTACTAAATTGAAATCTACGACGAGCTTTTCTACGTCCTGGTTTTTTACGCTCAACCATTCTGTCATCACGGGTCATTAACCCTTTAGCTCTTAATCCTGATTTCGATTCAGGGTTTAATTCAACGATTGCTTTTGCAATAGCTAAACGAACAGCTTCCGCTTGTCCTTTTACACCACCACCAGCAACATTAACATTTACATCAAATTTGCTATTGTTACCAGAAACTTCGATAGATTGGTTAACAATGTACTGAAGAGGCAAAGTAGGGAAGTATTCTTTGTAGTCTTTACCATTTACGGTAATGTTGCCGCTACCATCAGTTAAGTAGATACGAGCAACTGCAGTTTTTCTTCTGCCTGAAGTGTTAGTAGTTGACATTTCTTTTTCTCCTTAATTAAAGTTTGATTGCTTTTGGATTTTGTGCTGCATGAGGATGCTCGCTTCCTGCGTAAACATGAAGATTACCGAACAAGGCACGACCTAAACGATTTTTAGGCAACATACCACGAACAGCTTTCTCGATGATTCTTTGAGGATGCTTAGCTAGCAACTCTTTTGGAGAAACGAAACGCTGACCACCTGGATAACCTGTGTAACGAACATAAACTTTGTCGCCTAGTTTGTTACCGGTTAGTTTAACCTTGTCTGCATTAATAACGATCACGTTATCACCGCAGTCTACGTTTGGGGTGAATGTAGGCTTGTGTTTTCCTCTTATGATCATTGCGATCTTAGAAGACAAGCGCCCCAAAATCTCGCCCTGTGCGTCAACAACTACCCATTCTTTGTTAACGGTCTTTTTGTTGGCAGAGACAGTTTTGTAACTTAACGTATTCACTTGCTTGAAATTAAATTAATTAAACAATTTTGTATACCCCTTAAATTGGGACTGCAAAGATAAGGCAAATAATTTAAGAGTCAAGGGGTTGAGCCAAAAAATTTAAAAAAGGAAAGCTATCCTCCTTAGCCAGATATTCTAACCAGAATTCTATAAAAAAAGAAGGGCCCGCATTTGCGAGCCCTTCTTTTTATCGGACGTTTAAGTCCTTTTAATAATACGCTTATATACAGTATTATCTTTGTTTGATCTCAACACGACGGTTTCTGATACGACCTTCTTCTGTTGCGTTAGAAGTTAAAGGACGGCTTTCACCGTAAGCTTTAGTAGAGATACGATTAGCATCAACACCAGAGTTTACTAAGTAAGTTTTAACAGAATTAGCTCTGTCACGAGACAAGTTCAAGTTGTAAGCTTCAGTACCTTCTGCAGAAGCATGTCCATCTAAAGTTACTTTAGCTGCTGAGTTTCCACGTAATTCAGAAGAAATTCTATCTAAAGTTGGATAAGATGAAGTTTTAAGAACTGAACTATCAAACTCAAACTGGATGATGTTACCAGCACCAGATGCAGCTAATGAATCAGCTGAAGGGAACTTGATTGTACGACCAGAACCATCAACAACAGCACCAGCAGCGCTATTAGGCTCTTTGTCAAATTTATCAGAAACTCCATCACCATCAGCATCAGCAGAAAGTTGGTTTACAGTGTTCTCTAAAGTGCTTACGCGAGTTTTTAGAGCTTCAACTTCTTGACGTAAAGTAGGATCTTTTAATTCATCATACATTACAGCAATTGGGTTTGTCCACTGTAAGCTTGGTTTTGCTTTGTTTCCTAAAGTAAATTCAAGACCTGCATAACCGTAAGACCATCTGTCTTTATTAGATGCACCGTTTTTCCAGGTACGATCTAAGTTATCAGCATCCAGGAAGTTAGCATCATAACCTAAGTTTAAGGCAATCATATCGCTTAACTTGAAGTTAGCTCCAACACCTACTGGAATAAAAAGCTCGCGTCTTTCGCCGTTGTCATCTGGTTTGTAGCTAGTTAAACCAGCACCCGCTTGAACGTAGAAGCCTAAGTTTCTAGTTCTGCTTAAGAAAGAAACAGTACCAACATTTGCAACTCCCTTTAAAGAGATAGCATAATGTAGATCTGTGTCAAAAGAGCTTGGTTGGCCGCCCTGTTGAACTCTTCCATCGAAATTATCGAATTTACCTGCTAAATTACCACGGTGGAAATCTAATTTAGCTGCGAAAGATGGGGCAATTTGCTTTTTAATGAAAGCTCCATAACCGAAATTCATCTCCCAGTCACCATAATCATTAGTGCCGAAAGGTACAATTGGAGCTAAAACACCTCCGTTAATACCAATAGACCATGTTCTGTACTGGCTAGCGCCACCAAACACCGTGGTAGCGGAGCCTGAAGTTGATGTGGTTGTAGTTTCCTGCGCAGAAGCAGTAGTGATACCTGCTAAGGCTAAACTAGAAACCGCAAAAACTTTCCTTAATGTAGAATAATTCATGCTGCGTTTTTTTTAAGGTTAAACAATTTTTAATTGTGTAATTTTTTACAAAAATAAATATAAGTTTGATTTCACCAAATCAACCAAATACTGTTCCATTTTCTTCAGCTTTAAACATGTTCAGTATAAAATGGTTTGCAGTTAAATAAATTTGTATTAGCATGAAATACCCTTCCCTCGATAAAAACCTATTTCAAAAGAATCGGCACAATTACATTAATTTACTGAAAAGCAACTCGATAGCTATCTTTAATTCTAATGACGAGTTTCCGCGAAGCGGCGATCAAAATTTTCCATTTAAACAGAATAGTGACATTTTTTATTTGTGCGGAATCGATCAAGAGCAAACAATATTGCTTTTATACCCAGATTGTCCCAATCCTCTATACCGGGAAGTCCTGTTTTTAAGACAAACAAATGACCATATTGCGGTCTGGGAAGGATATAAATTCACAAAACAACAAGCTATAGGAGCATCAGGGATAGAAACAGTAATGTGGATCGAGGATTTCTGGAGTGTCTTTAATAGTATAATTCACTACGCAGAGACGATATATCTAAATACGAATGAAAATGATCGCTCAGATAATCCTGTTCCCTACCGAGATCTTCGCTTTATTCATGATCTTAAATATAAGTTCCCGCTACATAAGTACGAACGGTCAGCCCCCTTACTGCGACAACTAAGAGCAAAAAAGTCTTCTTTTGAAGTCGATTTAACAAAGAAAGCCTGCCAAATAACGCGCGATGCTTTTATAAGAGTTCTAAAATTTGTGAAACCGGGCGTGAAAGAATATGAAATTGAGGCAGAGATAATTCACGAATTTATCAGACAGGGAGCGACAGGTCATGCATATAGTCCCATCATTGCATCTGGTGCTAATGCTAATATCCTCCATTATAATGACAACAATCAGATATGTAAGGACGGTGATTTAATTCTCTTTGACTTCGCTGCCGAATACGCAAATTACAATGCAGACTTAAGTCGCTCCATTCCCGTTAACGGGAGATTTACCCAAAGACAAAAAGATGTGTACAATGCAGTGCTGCGAGTATTCAAAGAAGCTAAAAAAATGTTGGTGCCTGGGACTATCTGGAACGAATACCACACAGAAGTCGGAAAAATAATGGAGAGTGAATTAATAGGTTTGGGATTGCTTAATAAATTTGAAGTAGAAAAACAGGATCCCAAAATGCCTTTATATAAAAGATACTTCATGCACGGCACTTCTCATCACCTGGGTTTAGACGTCCACGATTTTGCTGGCAGATACACTCCTTTCGAAGAAGGAAATATTCTAACTTGCGAACCAGGTATATATATTAGGGAAGAAGGTTTCGGGATCAGATTGGAAAACGATATATTATTAACAGAGTCGGGTAACATTGATCTTATGGAGGACATCCCCCTTGAAGCGGATGCTATCGAAGAACTGATGAATTCTTAATGTTTGGATTTGTGCTTTTTTAAATTAGTTGCAGAGAAGTAGGTAATCAAAAGCAGATTTCCTGATTTCAATTCCAAACCAGACAAGTTCCAGATTTTGTTATTTTTGTCCCGATCAATCCCAATCTTGAAAGCATAAAGCACAGGAAACTTTAAAAAACCAATAAATTGTCTATTCCAAAGTTCATTTTTCAGACATTTAAGACAAATAAGTTACCCTTCATAACCCGTTGGCATATAAAGAGGTTCAGAAAAAAGAACCCGGAATATAATTATGAGTTTTATGACGACCAGCGGATTGAGGATTTTTTCAAAGCAGAGTATTCTGAGGAAGTTTTTAAAGCCTATCAAAAATTAAATATAGGAGCAGCTAAGGCCGATTTTTTCAGGTATGCTATTCTCTACAAAAAAGGCGGTGTTTATTTGGATATAGATAGTGGAATTTCAGGCCGCCTTTCTGATTTCATTAGCTCTCAGGACAAGGCTATTATAACCTTAGAAGGAGACCCAAACTTATTTGCACAGTACGCATTAGTTTATGAAGCAGGGCATCCTTTTCTTAAAAGAACAATTGAGCTTGTTGTTGAGAACATCTACCTGAATAAGTTCCCAAATGATGTTCATGCAATGACTGGCCCTACAGTATACACAAAAGCAATTAAACAATGCCTTGAGGAAGATCCAAATATCCCTCATAGAGTTTTTGGAACAGACTATAATGGACACTTGAAGGTAAAGTACCGGTTTGGCAAATTCTTTTTATACAAACGAGGTGATCATTGGAAAAAGCAACAACTGGTAACCCCGGTAATCAAAAAAGACTTACAATAATGAATGCTGAAATAACGATAAGCGGTTTTTCTTATGTCCGTAACGGGATAGAAATGGGTTATCCTTTTTTAGAAGCGATCCAGTCAGTCCTTCCCATCTGCGATGAATTCATAGCAGTGGTCGGTGATTCAAGGGATGGTACCCGGGAAGCCATTCTGGCGTTAAATTCTCCTAAGATTAAAATAGTAGATACCGTTTGGGATATGAATCTGCGTACCGGAGGGAAAATATTTGCTCAACAGGCTAATGCCGGAGTAGATGCCATTACTGGGAAATGGGGATTTCACATTCAGGCTGATGAGGTTATTCATGAAGAGGACCTATATAAGATCAAAGACGCAGTTTATAAATATGATCAAGATCCCGAAGTGGAGGGTTTTTTGTTCCCTTTCATGAATTTCTGGGGCGGATATAATTATATAAGGACTTCAAGAAAAGTTCACCGTAATGAGATAAGAGTATTCAGGAATGATAAAGTAATACTTGCTTATCGTGATTCTCAAGGATTCAGAGTTTACACAAGCAGGAAGGCATACGAAAACGGAGAAAAAGGACGTAAGCTTAACGTTGTTAAAGTAAATATCCCGGTTTTTCATTATAGTTATGTAAGGCCGCCAAAGCTTATGACAAAAAAGGGAGAGGTTTTTCATAGTTTTTACGACCCTAGTCTTGTTGTAGACGATGCAGAGAAGAAGGAGTTCAAATACGAGAGTATCGATAAGCTAGAAGAATTCAAAGGCAAGCATCCTAAGTTGATGGAAAAATGGGTTAAAGGACAAGATTGGACCTTCGTCTATGATAAAAAGAAAACTACAATGCCCTTCAAATATAGAGTACTTCATTTTATAGAAGATCTGACAGGCTATCGTTTTTTTGAATATAAAAACTATAGACTGTTAAATAAGTAGGCTTACAGCTTTTAATTAAAAAACAATTAGAGCTGAAGCTTTTTTAAAGAAGAAACCGTATTAGATAAAATTGCAAGTAACAAATTGATTAGGCATATACTAATAAGCAGAACAGACGCAATTGGGGATGTAGTACTTACGTTGCCCTTATGTGGCTTAATAAAAAAATATCTTCCCGATGCCAAAATCTCTTTTTTAGGAAATTCTTATACAAAAGAACTGATTACTGCCTGCACTTATGTTGACAACTTTGTCAATTTTAGCGATTGGGCAAATGATGAAATTGCCAAGCAACAATTAAAAGACCTTAGCATTGACGCGATAATTCATGTTTTTCCAAAAAAACGCGTTGCAGCTTTAGCCTCAAATGTCAATATTCCAGTTCGCATTGGTACCAGAAATCGTGTTTATCATTGGCTATACTGCAACAATTTAATAAAGCTTAGTAGAAAAAAATCGGATTTACACGAAGCTCAATTAAATATCAAACTTTTAAAAGGCCTGAAATTAGATATAAATCCTGGCTTAACAGAAATACCAACATATTATGGACTTAAACCAGAATTGATTCTTGATAGAGGAATAGAAGGCCTTTTGGGTAACGATAAGTTCAATCTGGTAATCCATCCGAAATCCTCGGGAAGTGCTAAAGAATGGTCTTTAGAACATTACGCAGAACTTATAAAATCTCTTGACCCTACACGTTATCGAATTTTCATTTCTGGTTCTGAGAAAGAAAAGGACATTTTAGGTCACTGGATTCAAAGCTTAGAAGACCGTGTGATAAATTTGACCGGAAGATTTTCATTAGCCCAACTATTAAGCTTTATAAGCAAAGCTGACGGTTTAGTAGCTGCTAGTACAGGACCTGTCCATCTTGCTGCTGCTGCGGGCATACATGCTTTAGGCTTATATCCTAATTCGTCATCAATTAATGCCCAAAGATGGAGACCTATAGGTGTAAAAGCAACATATATTCAGGCAGAAGGAGGAGATATAGACACCATAAATCCCGCAACTGTATTAGATAAAATTAAACATTGGCAAAAATGATAAAGAGACCAGCAAATGTCTTGGTTACATTAGATTCAATGAAAAACCCTAATACAGGTTTATTTTATTTCGGTTATAGTCTGTCTCAAGCACTATTAAATCACGAAAATGCGTATAACGTTATCTTGAACTTTTATCTTCCCAAAAAAGGAACCCCATTATTTGATGGAAAACCCTACACAATAAAGCATAATGAATTCTATAAATATTACTTCCCTCAGCGAAATAAATTTGACCTAGTCCATTTTACGGATCAAATTTGCAGACTGAAACCAACGAGAGTTTCTGGGAAAAAAGTTATTACTATTCATGACTTAAATGTATTGTACGAGAACAACGAACTCTCTCCTGCTCATGTTAAATATTTAAAACGCCTAGGCGATTATATTAGTGAATGCGATAGGATCGTTGCTATATCAAAATTTGTTGCAAAAGATATCCTTCGACATTTTCCTCAAGCTCAAAACAAGCTGGAAGTCGTTTATAATGGAGCAGACCAACTTACTATAACTCCAAATCACACCCCTGATTATCAGCCTTCAAAACCATTCATATTTAGTATCGGCGAGCTGCTGGCAAAAAAAAATTTTCATGTGCTGCCTGCATTACTACAAGATAATGATTATGAGCTTGTAATATCGGGAAATCGTCACCCTTTGGGTTACGAAAATAAGATATTGGAAGCAGCGCGAGAGCTAGGATTCGAAAATCGGGTTAAATTAACTGGCCCTGTTAGTGATATAGATAAAGCCTGGTATTACTATAATTGCCTGGCTTTTGCCTTTCCATCGATTGCAGAAGGCTTTGGACTGCCTATTATTGAAGCGATGCATTTCGGAAAACCTGTTTTTCTTTCAACACATACCGCTGTGCCCGAGATAGGCGGCGACGCTGCTTTTTACTTCCAGGACTTCTCCCCGCAGCACATGCAACAAGTTTTCAAGGAGGGTTTAGAAAAATTTATATCTGACCCCAGCCTTAGAAAGAAAGCTAAGCAAAGAGCAACTGAATTTACGTGGGAAAAGACAGCACAAGCCTACTATAAAATTTACAAGGAATTACTGAATAATTAAAGGATACAACTAGCCCTTCCTATACAATTTCTTGAATTCTCTTATCTTATATCTTATCCAGACTATAAAGCCATAATGCTTAAAAACCAGCCTGGACATGTTTTTTTTCAGAAGCTGGTCAAAGTCTCGAGAAGAAATGCCCGTATGATTGTAGTTAGCAATCATATAGTCTTTATATATCCATTTAATGGATTTATCAGACCAGCACTCCATATTTAATATTGAATCAGCTGAAATTTTGTAATTTAAGTTATACCTGTGACTTTTGAATATTGAAGAAGAATAGAACATAGATTGGTGAGACATCCCAGTTTTAACCATTTTGTATGGCGTCATGAATCCAGAACATTTCATGCCTTTATATATAACATTGCCGTAATAGATGGAATGGGCTTCTTTTAGCTCTAAAGCCATATCCGAAAAACCATCAAGAAGTTCGTCATCCGCCCCTAAAAAAATAACCCAATTACCGGTTACTTCATCAATTGCTTTATTCATAGCATCATAAATTCCCCTATCTGGTTCACTTTTCCAACAGAATAAGCGATGAGAATTCGACTTTAAAATATCAACTGTTTGGTCTGTACTTGCTCCATCCTGAATGATGATCTCCACATTTGAATACCTTTGGGAATATATACTATTAAGACAGGATTGCAAAGTTGACGCCGCATTCCGGGTTACAATGATAATAGAGATTTTAGGAGCACTGATATTTGCAATAGTCATTTAAGCCTTTTTTATGGGTGATAAAAAGAAAACAAACATATTGATATATTTTGACTCAGAATGTCATCGAAATCCCGGGAAATCTTCGACTCCTAAGTATTGGTTAGGTCAAAAAATAAGAGCAATTTAAAGAACTACAATAGGAAACTTTACCTTTGCAGATTAAGCATATAAATGAAAACGTACTTTAGGTTATTATCCTTTGCTAGTCCGATTGGAAAGTTCGCTGTACCATATATTTTCACGACACTTCTACATGTTGTCTTCAATACCCTAAACCTTGCCCTCTTAGTTCCACTACTTACCTTCTTATTTGATACAACAAAGAAGGGGAAGATTTACGAACAGCCAGATAATTTCTGGGATATAATGGGAGCATTCAACTTCTATTCCCAAGAGATAAACAGGACCTACGGTACTTATGGAGCACTCCAATTTATTTGCATAATTATTGTTATTTCTGTTTTACTCAGCAACCTCTTCAAGTATTTCTCACAGAGAGTTATGGAGAATTTAAGAATTCATACGCTACTCAATATCAGGAAAACGGTGTTCGAAAACGTAATGAACATGCATCTTGGCTTTTTTAATAATGAAAGAAAAGGAGATATCTTGTCAAAGATAACTAACGATGTTCAGGTAGTTCAATTTACGGTTACAGGCACGTTGCAAGTGATCTTCAGAGAGCCCTTTCAACTTATCGCATATTTGATCGCCCTATTTGGCATCTCTTACAAACTAACTTTCGTTTCAATCCTGTTTATTCCCGTTTCCGCGATATTTATAGCAAGATTAGTAAAAAGTCTAAAAAATCAGGCTTTTGGATCTCAAGCATCGTTTGGAACAATGGTTAGTAATTTGGAGGAGGCACTTTCAGGAATAAAAATAATCAAAGCATTTAATGCCACCAGCTTTATTACCGAAAAGTTCAACAAGGAGAATGAAAACTTTTCTGAAATTGGCCGGCAGATGGCAAAAAGACAACAACTAGCATCTCCTATATCGGAATTCCTAGGAGTAGTAATGGTTGCTTTTATTTTGTTGTATGGAGGAAGCCTTGTCCTTAGTGGTAGTTCAGAGCTTACTGCGCCAGCTTTCATCGCATATATAGGTATATTTTCACAGCTTACACGACCCGCAAAAGCACTTTCAGATTCTTTTACAGGCATTAACCTTGGTTTAGCTGCGGGTGAACGTATTTTAGAGCTGGTTGACATGAGACCAGAAATACAAAATTCTCAAAACGCTAAGTCAGTTTCCGGCTTTGACTACGCAATTGAACTGGAGAACATCACTTTTGCATACGGAGAGAAAATAATTTTAAATGAGGTGTCGTTAACAATACCTAGAGGTAAAACAGTAGCATTAGTTGGCCCTTCAGGAGGCGGAAAATCGACATTAATGGATTTGATCCCCCGGTTTATTGAACCAAAGGAAGGTCGCATATTATTTGATGGAATAGATATTAAAGATATCGAAATGGACTCATTAAGAGCTCAAATGGGTTTTGTGAATCAGGAGTCAATTCTGTTTAACGATACGATTTTTAACAATATAGCCTTCGGTAAAACTACCGCAACTCAAGACCAGGTAGAAGCAGCCGCTAGAATAGCAAATGCACACGAGTTTATTCTCAAAACCGACGAAGGCTACTACACTAATATTGGGGATAGAGGTGTTAAGCTGTCGGGCGGTCAAAAACAGAGACTTAGCATTGCCCGAGCTGTGCTAAAAAACCCTCCTATAATGCTTCTAGACGAAGCTACTTCAGCCCTCGACACTGAATCAGAAAAACTGGTGCAAGATGCATTGAATAAACTGATGGCAAACCGTACCACGCTGGTGATTGCACATCGTCTTAGTACCATTCAAAATGCTGATATTATTGTCGTTCTTGACGCAGGAAGAATTGTTGAAAAGGGCACCCATTCTGAGTTGATGTCGCGAAATGGACTTTATAAACGTTTAATTGAAATGCAAACGTTTAGTGAGTAATGTCAAATATAGAGGTAAAAAAAAAGCTAGAAAACACCATAGAGGGACCTGGTCTCCCACTTATCTCGGTTATAACCGTTGTAAAAAATTCTGCATATTGTCTTGAAAGATGCATTCAATCTGTTGTTAATCAGGAGTACAAAAACATTGAACACGTAATTGTTGATGGTGAGAGCACCGATGGAACCGTTGAAATATTAAAGAAATATAACGAAAGTCTTGGTTATTGGATCAGCGAGAAGGACACTGGAATTTATAACGCAATGAATAAAGCAATTGAATTCACAAAAGGTAAATGGCTTATGTTCTTAGGTGCAGACGACTTCCTTCTCCCAGGATTTAGCGAGTTCGCATTACAATTAAAGAGTCCTCAAACTATCTACTACGGATGTTGCCTTTGGGGAAATCGGGTGTTAAATACAGAACCTTATACACAAAAATCTTTACCATTCGAATGTATTTGTCATCAAGGGATCTTGTACCCACGAAGTGTTTTCGAGAAGTACAGATATAATGAAAAATACACGGTAGCAGCAGATTATTACCTTAATATACAGTGCTGGACAGATAAAAGCTTCGGTAAATTCCACTGGCCTTTTCTCATTTCTAATTTTACCCAGGGAGGGTTTTCCGAATCTACATTAGACGAGGCCTTTGAGAATGACTTCGAAGATATTTTGAAAAAGTATCTAAAGACTAAGTACTATTTACGTTACCGGTTTAAAAAATTCAAAAAAAGATTAAAAAAAACAAAAGTGGATGATTAAGATTCAGTTTGACCATCAGCATTTTTCTAACCAGGTCTTTGGAGGAATTTCCCGCTATTTCGCTAACATCCAGGCAGCGTTGTCTGAATCTGATGAGTTTTCATTCGACAGAGGAATTTACTTTACTAAAAATTATTACTTAAAGGATGAGAAGTTCCCTTTGCCGAGAATTATTTCCCGGTATATGATAAAAAAATATTCTGACAGTCGTATTTATCGAAAAAACACACGGTATTCACTTAAGTGTATTCAAAAAAACAAATACGATTTATTTCACCCTACCTATTATGATCCATATTTTGTGGATCATGTTAAAGTCCCCGTTGTACTAACCGTCCATGATCTAATACATGAGAAATTTCCCTTATATTTTCCTTTAGATGACGAAACAACTCATCAAAAACGGCTTACAATAGAGCGAACAAATCATTTCATCGCAATTTCCGAGTCGACAAAACGGGATTTACAGGAATATTATCAGATACCGGAAGATCAGATAACTGTTATATATCACGGTTATAATCCTATCGATTTTTCTGGAAGAATTTCGAAGGACTACGGGAATTACATTCTCTTTGTTGGAGATAGAACTAGTTATAAAAACTTCCTCACATTTCTTCAGGCCGTAAAAGAGATTGTTGAGAACTATAGGGACATAGAAATAATTTGTGCAGGAGGTGAAGCCTTTCGAAGTGTTGAAAAGGAAGTAATTCATAGATTAGGACTTTCAGATCGAATAAGACAGTTTAAGGTTAATGACGCAGAGTTACATCAACTTTATAAACATGCATTAGTATATGTAAACCCCTCCCTATATGAGGGGTTTGGCCTTCCAATACTTGAAGCATTTGCAGCAAGCTGTCCCGTAGCTTTAAGCAATACCAGTTGTTTCAGAGAAGTTGGAGGTGATGCTGCTGTATACTTCGATCCCTACGAGCCGTCTTCAATTACAGAAGCCATTCAATCTATTCTATTTGACACAGCCGCTCGTCAAACTCTCACTAACAAAATGCCTGCGCAGTTGAGCCGATTTTCAATGAGTAGTTGCATGGAAAAGACTAAATTAGTTTATAAAAAAATATTAGATAAAAGCTAAGATGATCCACTTCGCTAAGTCTCCTGTATTATTTCTTATATTTAATCGACCTGAGCAAACTAAACTTGTTTTTGATCGGATTAGAGAGGCAAAACCAACAAAGCTTTACATTGCTGCTGACGGGCCCAGGCCCGAAAGGAATGAGTTAGATAGCTGTAAGGCAACGCGTGATATAGTAAAACATATAGATTGGCAATGTGAGGTTAAGACGCTTTTCAGGGAAGAAAACCTGGGGTGTAAAGAGGCGGTTTCAAGTGCTATAGATTGGTTCTTTCAAAATGAAGAAGAAGGTATAATTTTGGAAGACGACTGCTTGCCTTCAAATGATTTCTTCCGGTTTTGCGATACGCTTCTTGAGAAATACCGGTTTGATAGCAGAATTCGCCACATTTCCGGCTGTAATTTACAGCATGGGAGATTTCGTGGAGACCATACCTACTATTTCTCTAATATGACCCACGTCTGGGGTTGGGCCTCTTGGAGAAGAGTTTGGAAGGATTACGATAAGAACCTGTCTAATTATGAAGACCATGAAGTGTTTAGTCGTTTTATAGCGATTTTCCGGGAGCCACTTATCGCGGAAAGCTGGACGAACATTTTCAAGATGGTTAAAGCAGGAGAAATCGATACCTGGGATTACCAACTTACATTAATAAACTTTTTTAATCATAGCCTCTCAATTATTCCCAACTACAATCTTATAACCAATATTGGTTTCGGAGAAAATGCTACTCATACTTTTACTACTGATGACCCTAATGCCCGAATTCCTCTGTCTTCATTACCAGAGCAGATTTTAGATCCAAGATATTTTTTGCCTCAAATAGAGGCTGACTATTATACTCTAAATCTTGATTTCGATTTGGAAGCCCGAAAAGAGCGAATCTTGAAAGAAGCAGCAAAGAGGAAGGGTTGGATTAAGCGAGCCAAGTACAAGTTTAAAAAGTGGCGAAAAAGGAATAAGAAGACTGAACGAGACAAGATCGAGGATTTTTACCTACAAGTAAACCCTTCAATAAAAGATCTTAAGCTTACCTCCCAGCTTCCGAACGAATTACAACTACAACAAGAAATTGAGACCCATCGTAATGTCTCTTACTCTCAGGAGGGAGAAGATGCAGTTCTTGGACGCATTTTCGAATTCCAGCCTTCAGGCTTTTTTGTAGATATAGGTGCGCATCACCCACTTAGGTTTTCCAATACATACAAGTTTTATGAAAAAGGCTGGCGGGGTATTAATATCGATGCTATGCCAGGAAGTATGGACAGCTTTAAAAAGTTCAGACCAAGAGATATAAATCAGGAAATTCCTGTTTCTGATAAAGAAGAATCCATTCCATTTTATATTTTCAACGAGCCGGCTCTTAATACTTTCTCCAATTCTATGGCCGAGGAAAGAAATGGTAAAGAACATTACCGTATCGAACAAACGGTCGAATTAAAGACCAAAACATTAGAAAACATTTTAAATGAATACCTACCGGAGAATCAAGAAATCGACTTTTTATCAATAGATGCAGAAGGATTTGATGTTAATGTTATTAAGTCAAATAACTGGACGAAATACAGGCCCAAAATAGTTTTAATTGAAAATGAAGTCAACTTGAATAATGTTGATAAATCGAGTATTCATCAATTGATGATTCAGTACAACTATGAATTATATGCAAAGACCGTAAAGACGTACTTATACAAAGAAAAAAATTTCGAAATATAAATTAAAGAGGACCTACAGCTAAGCGATCTTATAGGCTTTAAAATAATTTTTATAGTATCCCTTTATAAAAAACTGTAAACTTCTTCCCAAGGACTTGGTAATCCACCTCAATGGAATTCTATCTTCATTAAATCTCTGAATGGGATTCACAATTTTGATCTCCCTTTCAGAGTTAACGAGTTCATTGATGTATCTTCTATAAATCAACTCAATTGTTTTGGGTGCCAGGAAATAATGTTCTGCAGTTAACCTGAAAGTATTTGCTTCTGCATACCGAAAATCGTGGAAATGATAAAAAATTAATTGAAAAACCGACCCTGTCTTAATTTCGTTCCCATAAATTTTCTCGCCCACCTCAGAAAATTCATATTGTTGAACATTCCAAGGCGCAACCCCACCTCCCAGGTGCTGGAGCTCATGTACCCCTTCGAACTTCTCCCTCCAGCAGTCTAAATACTTTTGGTCGCCAAACTTGCCATCCTCAACACGGTTATAACACCATTCTAAGCAAGCATCTCGCCACCAGTTTAGAACCCTAAGCCCTTCAGGAGTGCTTCTGAAACTGACAAATTGAACGCAATATTTTCCATTCTTAGATTGATCATGCTCCGGAGTAAAACGATGTTCAGTAATTAGAACGGAATTGGTTCCCATTTCGGCTAATAGCACTCGCGGATCTTCGAAGAATAAAAGATCAGCATCAAGATAGGTGCAATGATTTAAATTAAAGTTGTTTATACAATACAATATGGCAGAAGAAGTAGAAGTCCAGCAATACTCCCCTGCAGTGCGGGTAGGCTTTACTGTTAATAAATCTTTATCCTCGAAGTTCCTTAAGGGAATTATTGTTGCCTTGTCCAGTCTAAGTTTACAAAGTGTGTTATAACAGTCATCATCAAATGCAATAATATATAAATGAAATCGATTACAATGCTCGTTTAATGAATTGTACAACGCCAGGCCTCTTGACAAATAAACTGAATTGAAAAGGGTACAAAAATTAAGTAATTCATCATTAGACGAAAAATCTGCAAATTCTCTGCTCATCCTACTTGTCGCAATGTTTCTTGTCTAGACAACAGAAGTGAGAAAAAGTACTATAAGAATTATGTATTATCTTTACAAAATTGTTATTGTAAAAACTCCCACTTTGAATTTTAGATACGTGGCTTCTTATCAAACGGTTTCACCAGTCCTCTTTTTAATTTTTAACAGACCAGATACAACAGTAGCGGTATTTGAAAAGATAAAGGAAGCTAGACCTGAAAGGTTATATATAGCAGCAGATGGTCCAAGGTTGGAGAGACCTGGAGAGATTAAACTTTCTAAAGAGGCAAAGGCAATAGTCGAACAGGTAGACTGGCATTGCGAAATAAAAACCCTGTTCAGGGAAAAAAATTTAGGCTGCAAATATGCCGTGTCGTCAGCGATAGATTGGTTTTTTCAACACGAAGAAGAAGGGATTATATTAGAAGATGATTGTTTACCCTCCGCTGATTTTTTCCGGTTTTGCGATGAACTCCTGGAGAATTACAGGGATGATAACCGGGTTACTCAAATAACGGGCTGCAATGTTCAGCCTGGAAAAAGATGGGGTTCTGCCAGCTATTATTTCTCCAATAATATAGAAGTTTGGGGCTGGGCGAGCTGGAAACGAGTTTGGAAGAACTATGACGTCGAATTAAATAACTACAATGAAAAAGAGCTAGAACAGCATTTACAGGAAATCTATAAGAATAGAATTGTAACTCAAAAATTCATGGAGGCTTTTAACGAGTTAAAGGAAGGAAAAATTGACACCTGGGATTATCAACTTCGCTTCATAAATTTTTTTCAAAAAGGCTTGGTAGCTGTTCCGAATTTCAACCTCATAAGTAATATAGGTTTTCGCGCAGATGGTACTCACACAATTAATAGTGACCACATTTTTGCAAATATAAAAACAGAGCAACTTCCCGATATAATTACTCACCCTTCAACTTTCACAGCCTGCACTGAAGCTGATCTTCAAACCTTTTACGCAGATTTTAATATTAAGAAAATGAGTTGGCTAAGGAGATTTAGAAACCTTTTCAAATTTTAAACTACCTCTTCAGGAAGAAACCTTTATCAAACCCGGCCGGAACGCCGTCTATTTTAATATCCGTTTCACCTTCTACAAATGACACGAACTCCGCTACGACCTTATAATCGTTAAAATGATTCAGAAATCTCTTCTCGTTAAAAAACCAGGATGGATATGATGCGCTATAGATATCAGGAGGTACAATTTGGACTGTTAGCTGATCCTCCTCCTTATTTTTCACAAATGCTGTCCGGTCAAATATTAAGTAATCGAAACTATAAGAAGCAAGCTGTTTAAGAAAACTATGCGGATCTGAAAGATACTGAACAGACCCTGATAACAACACTACACTTGGCATACTGGTCTCCAGGCACTCCTCAATACTATAGGCAAACTTCAACTTTTCATCTTCGAAAAATTGCTTCCCGCATTCCACATATTTCTCCTGCTCCACAATTGTCCAGGTAACCTTGACATTATCAGGTATGAAGTCCTTGACTTGAAACCACGTACTTCCGAGTGATCCACCAAAATCGATAAGATTTAGTGTATTATTATTTTTAACGGCAATATTTAACAAGCAGGAGATCACCGCAAACGGATACTCCTTCTTATCAAACAAAACCGAATCACGCTCATATACCGCCTCGCCTTGTTTTACTTTCAAAAGTGATTGCTTTGTTTTCTCTAGTATGTTATCAGCGCTATAACCAGTTGAAGCATCTAAAGCAGCTTCCCAGTTGGAATAATTACCAAACCACCCATATTTCTCCTTTTTACTTCCCTTATTAAAGATTTTTTTTAGTTTTCTAAGCATTATTCATATCTAGAGCAGATAAAATTATAATAATATTGCCATATATATTAATCCTATAAATAAGAAACAAAATATCAGCTGACTACTTTTCCTACAAGCAAGTCATCTAAGTTCTAAAATCGCTTACAGATCAAACATATAACCCTTTTTTGGGTTAAAAGAACATCATATCAACTATTCTATGAAATTAAACGCATACGACTACTTAATAGTAGGCTCTGGACTATTCGGAGCCGTTTTTGCACACGAAGCTACCAAAGCAGGAAAAAAATGTCTGGTAATTGATAAGCGTAATCATGCCGGAGGTAACGTTTACTGTAAGGAGATGGAAGGCATTAACGTGCACCAGTATGGTGCTCATATCTTTCATACCAACGATAAAGAAATTTGGGATTATGTAAATCAATTTGCTGAATTCAATCGGTATACTAATTCTCCAGTAGCAAATTATAACGGCGAATTGTATAACCTTCCTTTCAATATGAATACTTTTTATCGCCTTTGGGGAACTAAAACTCCTGATGAGGCTAAAAAGAAGATTGAGGAACAAATTGCTGATCTTCATATTACAGAGCCCAAGAATCTTGAAGAGCAGGCCCTAAAATTGGTAGGAACTGATATTTACGAAAAATTAATCAAACACTATACAGAAAAGCAATGGGGAAGAAAAGCTACTGAACTTCCTGCTTTTATCATTAAACGCTTACCTGTTCGCTTTACTTACGACAACAACTATTTTAACGATAAATACCAAGGTATCCCTGTTGGCGGTTATAATAAGATTATAGAAGGACTGCTGGAGGGTGTAGAAGTACGTCTCGATACTGACTTCTTTGCCAATCGTGAAGAACTAAGTTTACTTGCCGATAAGATTGTATTTACCGGAAAAATAGATGAATACTATAACTATCAGTTTGGCGAACTGGAGTACCGCAGCCTTAAGTTCGAAACCGAAGTAGTAGATACAGAGAATTATCAAGGCAACGCAGTGATCAATTATACAGATCCGGAAACTCCTTACACCCGTATAATAGAACACAAACACTTTGAATTTGGTACGCAACCAAAGACAGTAGTTACTAAGGAGTACTCATTACAAGCAGCGAAAGGAGTAGAGCCCTACTACCCTATCAATGACGAAAATAATACTGCCATCCTGAAAAAATACCAGGCATTAGCAAAGGAAGAAACTAATGTAATTTTTGGAGGGCGTTTGGCCGAATACAAGTATTATGATATGCACCAGGTTGTCGGTTCGGCATTGGTGAAAGCAAAACGAGAGCTGGGTGTTGAAAAAAACGACGCTGTTTTAAAAGAGGCTGTATAACTCAATTAGCTCCCAAATAAAACCAAAGAGGCTCCTAAAAAGGGGCCTTTACTATTTCAGAACCTTTTGATGACTTCAGCGGCGACATAATCACACCTTACTGACCTTCTGGTTTGCATCACTTAAACAAACCAACTTTTCTATTGCATTAAAACAATTTCATTAAATTATCAAGCTACCCTTCCTTTTTTGATTAATTAAGCAAAAGGTGCTCAGGATTTTTTTTAAGAAGAGACAAGTCCTATAATTGCAGGGTAAATGTTGAAATAAAGAATTGGACGACCGATAAGACCAAATGCCAGAATTAATAGATTTAAAAACTTTTACCGATAACAGAGGAAATTTAACGGTAATAGATAAGTGCATCCCCTTCCCAATTGCCCGTATCTTTTACATTTATGGGGTAGATGATTCTGTCAGAGGAGGTCATCGACATGTTGAAACGGTCCAGGCTGCAATTTGCATACAAGGTTCCTGCCGGATCTTTACGGACAATAATCAGGAACAAAAGTGGTTTGACTTGAATTCTCCATCAACTTGTCTCCTTCTATATCCTGAAGACTGGCACACTATGAGTGAGTTTTCAAAAGATGCTATTTTGATGGTACTGGCATCAACCAGCTTTGATGCAAGTGATTATATACATACGCCATACAACAAGGTATGATAGAGTACGAGGACCTTTCAAGGGTGAACTCCCCTTACAAGCAAAAATTTTCAGAGGCATTCAGCAGATTTCTGGATAAAGGTTGGTTTGTTTTAGGGGAAGAAGTAAAACTCTTTGAAGAAGAGTTTGCATCATATTGCGGCAGTAAGTATTGCATTGGCCTCGCTTCCGGTCTTGATGCCTTGTATCTTTCATTACTGGCCCTGGATCTACCTGAAGGCTCAGAGATTTTAGTTCCGTCTAATACTTATATTGCAACAATATTAAGTATCGTCAATGCTGGATTAAAGCCTGTTCTGGTAGAACCGGATCTAGGAACTTATAATATAGATGCAAAAGGGGTAAAGGAAAAGGTATCTCCTTCTACGAAAGCAATTATGCTTGTCCATTTATATGGCAAACCTTGCAAGATGGACGAACTGATAAATATAGCTAAAGAATACAATCTGCATATCATAGAAGACTGTGCACAGGCTCATGGAGCCAAATACCGGGGTAAGACTGTGGGCACCTGGGGGATTTTTGGAGCTTATAGTTTTTACCCTACAAAAAACCTTGGAGCTTTAGGTGATGCGGGAGCCATAATAACAGACGACCCCCTGATGGCTGAGAAGTTGAGAGCTTTAAGAAATTATGGTTCGCAGGTTAAATATAAGAATGATTACGTGGGAATTAACTCGCGCCTTGACGAACTTCAGGCTGCATTTCTTAGAATTAAGCTTTGCGACGTAGATAAGATAAATGAGCATAAAAGAAACCTTGCCAGTATTTATAAACAGGAATTAAACAGTGATTATGTGATTATTCCTAAAGAGCAGGAGAATACTTATGAAGTGTTCCACATATTTAACATCAGGACGGAAAAACGCGACGAACTGAAACAATACTTGTTCGGCAAAGGAATTAAAACAGAAATTCATTACCCTATTCCTCCCAATCACCAACAGGGATACAAAGACAAGCTTCAGGGATCTTATCCTCTTTCTGAAGAGATTCATAGAACTACACTTAGCTTGCCTATCTCTTTAATTCATACCGGGGATGAGATAAAGATGATAGCTCAAACTATTAATAGATTTTTTGAAGGTGACCTATAAATATAACAAGTGAGAGCCTTTCACCTAACTACATCAGCGGCCAAAATAAAAGGCCCTCTCAACTTATTATGAGAGGGCCTTTTAATCAAATTATATTTTACAATTTTATATTCAATCCTAACAAAACGTTTGTTCCTGCCTGAGGGAAGTAAAAGTTTTCGGTGATCTGACCGCCATACATATAAGAATAAGTATATCCGTTAGATTCGTACTTCTCATCGAACACGTTATTAACAAGCAGGGTGAGGCCGATATTCTTGAGTTTGCGAGCTTGGATATTATATCTTAAGCGAAAATCATTAACGAAAAAAGGATCTAATTTCCTATCCTCATTAGAGGTATTATCCATATATTGCTTACTTACATATTTAGATAATAAAGTTGCTTCTAAACCTTTAGCGATCTTATAGGAGAAATCACTCCCCGCAATAACAGATGGAGAAAAAGCGATATCAGCTTTTGCATAGGTGTTAGAGACTTGGCCTCCGTTGTCATAGTCATCCATATACTCCGTGTAGTTCTTTACCTTGTTTCTGCTCAAAGTAATATTTGCTCCCCAACTCAGGTCTTTTGAAAGCAATACCCGTCCATCTAATTCAAATCCCATCCTATAGCTAGTTGGTACATTTTGACGGATGTACTCACCAACGTCATTGATCTTACCAGTAAGTACCAGTTGATTTCGATAAAACATCCCATAATAGTTTATCCCAAAATTGTAAACTTTGCCAGCATTCCGATAACCAACCTCAACGTTCTTCAGATTTTCAGCTTGTGGCATGGCCTCTGCCAAAGCGTAGCGATAATCATCTCTATTGGGCTCCTTGTTTCCGATAGCAAAGGATCCATATATATTAGAATGGTTATCAACTGAATAAGTTATCCCAGCTTTAGGATTGAAAAATTTATGATAGTACTGAAGATCTTGCTCTGTCAAGGTCTTATCAGTTCCTGTAATTGCATAATCAACGTACCGGTATTGTAAATCATAGAATAAGCGGGCCCTTCCTACCTGAAAGTCAATACGACCATAGATGTTAAAATCCTTCTTCAATCCGCGTCCTAAATAGTATTGCTGGTTAATGGAAGAAACAGGTAAAGTAGCCGAAATTACTTCGCCAAAATGGTCTCCGTCATACTCGTTATAAGCCCCCCCAATGATAATGGAGTATTCACTTGAGGGAGAGTAATCTAAGGAATAGGTGAGGCCATAAAAATCATTCTTTAACCATCTTCTTCTTACCAGATCAGTTTCCTGTCCTGCTGTTCCCCCGAATAATGTTGAGTTTAAACCGTAATCTTCCAACGATGCTCCATTCTTAAACTCCTCATAATACCCTTTACCAAAAGTATAGTGTAAAGCTGTATTAAATGACAATGCAGGATTAAAGGTATGTGTATACAAAGTCTGATAATGGGTTTGATTATAATTGTCTGTTTGATTATTATATCTGAACTGGCTGTAAGTCCGCCCATCTGAGTCCCAAAGATTTAGTGAATCCTCCTGGGTAAAATACAAAACTCCCTGATTGTTATAATAATGGGTCAATAAAGCATCACTTTCGCCTCTTAACTTAGCTTCCGGTACACCATTCCACACCTGGTAAGTTTTTTCTTTTCCTCCGAACACATTAACTCTTACCAGATCTTTTTTTCCATAATAAGCAGCGCTCGAGAAAAACGACTTCAAGTTGGACGAACCTCTATCAATAAAACCATCTGAAGAAATAGCAGATAAACGGCCATCAATAGTAAACTTATCAGCCATGAGTCCTGATCCCAGATTTAAAGTATTCTTTAAAGTTCCAAATGAACCTCCTGCACTGTTCAGTTCAGCATAAGCAGTATCATGCCTTGTTGTAGTTTGAATATTTAGACTTCCCCCAAACGCTACAGCTCCATTGGTTGAAGTTCCAACACCTCTCTGAATTTGTATATTATCTACTGACGATGCAAAATCAGGAAGATTTACCCAAAAGGTTCCCTGACTTTCTGGATCGTTATAGGGGATACCATTTATTGTAACATTAACACGGGTTGGATCGCTCCCCCGGATACGAATACCTGTATAACCTACTCCATTCCCTGCGTCTGAACTAACCACAACAGAGGGCGTTTGATTTAAAAGATAGGGTAAGTCTTGACCAAGGTTATTCTTTGCCAACTCCTCCTTGTCAATATTTTTATAGGTAGTTGGAGAACTTTCTGAGGCTCTTGTTGCCTTTACAATTACAGCATCTGTAACAAAATTTGAAACTTGCAGGCCAACATTTAGCGTTTGATCAGCAGAAAGGTGCAAAGTTTGCGAATAGGTGTTAAAGCCAAGGAAAGTAACTTTGATTACATAATTTCCACCCCTAAGGTTACGGAAAGAGAAATTTCCGTTCGCGTCTGTCTGAGAGCTATACTGATTAACGGTTACATTTGCTCCAACCAGAGGACGTTGACCAGATCCATCAACTACTTTTCCTGAAATCGTAAACTGTGCGGCTGCCCACAATGGTAGAAACATAGCCATGAAGGCTATTACATTCATCTTCTTCATACTTTTTGAAATTTTAGACGAACACAAGGGGCGTGCATTGTCATTAATACTTCCTACGCCAGCATTACCTGGATCAGGTTCCTGTCAAACAGCCTTGTTAAATTCCGGCCCGGAGTTTTTCTGTTTAACCATGGGTGTAATCTCAGCCTGCAAACCTGGTTTGGTTAGGTTTACAAGCACCCCTAAAATTTGTGCAAAAGTATAAAAAATACAGTAAGGGAAGGATTTATTCTAATAGATGGCCTTGTTGTGATAAATCGGCGACGGTGTATCCCAAGTAAGAGCCATATAGGTAATAGCTTTCTTTACCGAAGGCTGAAAGCATCCAGTTTAGGAACAAAATACAAGACAATAGGTAATAAAAGGAAAAATATTAAAACTTAATATCCCCTTTTGGCAAGTCAGGGCCTGTCTTATTGGTTGAAAAAGTAAGCTTTGATGAAGGTTTGTTAACCTTTACCGCCTTATCCCTTAGTTTCGCTATCCTTTTCAGCATTTCAAGACCCTCGTAGTCAAACACCCAATCCTGATCATTTGCTCTAAAGGACTTAGTGATTTTTGATGTCCTAATATCCATGTTTTCAACACTAGGGAGCTGCCATACGTTTAAAAGCTCGGCTGGACTCCATTTAGAGGAATTTACCGTCTCCATTTCCTCGATAAAAACCTGGCTATAGGCATGAATAGACATGCATACGGCCACTAGTCTTCCTTCAGGCACTAACTCGTCCAACTCCATAGATCCTCCTGCATAGCCCTCCCTGCTACCAATCCTGATATCTTTCGTCGAAACATAACTATAAACCCTCTTCCTGAAATCAAAAGCTACGACAGTAAATCTTATAATATAGTATGCCGCATCGCAGCCTCTAATATCGTTTTCTGTAACAGCGGGAAGGTGTATAATTACCTTATTCTCCTGGCTCAGCTCAGCCGAGGCCCTTACTCTAAGCACCTTATCTACTGGCGAGTTGTTATTGAACTGGAAGCCCTTAAGAAAGCTCATATCACCATCGTGAATATCCCTTTCGCCTCTTTCCTTTGCGGAGGCAGATACCGCCTTCCGAACTGCGGAGGTACAACGGTTGATCATTCCTCCATCGTAACCTTTATACGTCCATTTGAAAGCTTGACGGATGATCCTTGCTGTGCTGCTACAGAGCCCAAACTCTAAACTTGCCTCTTTCGAGCTTAGAGTTTGTTTAACTTTATTCGGTTTCATCTGTACGACGTTAAGATCGCGCCAGCTACGATAGACGATATTAGAAACAGATCCGTGAATTACTCCTTTTGTGTCGATAACTGCCATAAGAAAGGTTATTTAAGTTAAATAATTTATTAGTTTTACTAGTAAATTTAATTATCTAAAACTTACCTGTCAATAGTTAAGAAAATTTTCTTCTTCTCCCATCTCCCCTTTATAAGATTCTGCAGACCAAACCTACCTTGGCTGCTTCAACGTCCAATCAAAGCGGAAATAACTCCTTAAATAATCATCACATACCCTTCATTGAGTCCACATATCTTCGATAATACGTGGACTGGATATGGATTTAACACAGATGAAATAAGGATTCATCCAGAAGTTGGAGTGAAGAAAATAATACCTTGCATCGCCTTTGGATTTAACAAGTATTCTAGTTAGGAAATATAAGGATTGGGAGGTAGAAAGATTATCGACGTTACAACCAAATTTGGTAAAAAAATTTGAATTCCCGACCCTCAGAAACAACAATTTCCATTAATCCCCACACATAAAATTCACGTCATCGTTCCCGGAAACGATTGCGTAAAAATTGTATACCATTTCGTCTTTTATCTAATATAAACTCGCTAAAATTGTTGAAAACTAGTCCCTTTAATAACGAAAGGTCAGCAAAAGTCGACCTGCTACATTAGCTTGTTGGGTATAATAAGATGCTGAAAGCCTGCTTAATTCTTGAATGCATTTGCGAAAAATTCGAAAGCAGATCTTTGTAACAAGATAGTTATTCCTGATCGATGGGGGAGTTAAGATATTATTATTGTGAATTAACCGTTTTAACGAAAACCAAAATATAAATGACACACACATTTAAAGTACTTGCATTTCTGGGATTAGCTGCTGCGATAAGTGCAAGCGATGCATTTGCTCAACAAGCGCAAGCTCAGCAGTGGCCAAAGGTTCTACCCACTGTACAACTTCCGCAATTTAAGAAAGATACAGTTAGTATCGTTAAAAATGGAGCGATCAGCGATGGGATCACATTAAACACTAAAAGTATTAACCAAACGATTGATGAAGTAAGCAAAAAAGGAGGAGGTGTAGTACTTGTTCCCCGTGGAATATGGTTAACTGGTCCGATAGAACTTAAAAGTAACGTTAACTTACACCTCGCTAAAGATGCTCTTATAAGTTTTACGGAAGACTTCTCTCAATACAAACTTGTAGAAACTAATTGGGAAGGTTTAGGTGCTGTTCGTAATCAATCTCCAATTTCAGGAACAAACCTTGAGAATGTTGCAATTACCGGTTATGGTATCGTAGATGGCAACGGAGATGCCTGGAGAATGGTGAAAAAAGAGAAACTTACCGAGTCGCAATGGAAGAAGTTAGTAGCCTCTGGTGGTGTTGTAAGTGAGGATAAAAAATCGTGGTACCCTTCAGAAAGCTCGATAAAAGGCTCTAAATTAAAAGGTGCAGGTGTAATTGCCCCTGGAAAAACGGTAAAAGACTTTGAGGAGATTAAAGATTTCCTTCGTCCGAACTTGCTGGTTTTAACTAATTGCAAAAAGGTACTGCTAGAAGGGATAACTTTCCAAAACTCTCCTGCCTGGAACCTTCACCCCTTAATGTGTGAGGATGTTACCGTAAGAAACGTTTATGCCAAGAACCCATGGTATGCTCAGAATGGCGACGGGATCGACGTTGAAAGCTGTAAAAATGTTCTGATCGAAAACAGCACCTTCGATGTGGGTGATGATGGTATTTGTATTAAATCAGGGAGAGATGAGCAGGGACGCCTTCGTGCTAAGCCAACAGAAAATCTAATTGCAAGAAACAACGTAGTGTATCATGCCCATGGTGGTTTCGTAATTGGATCTGAAATGTCGGGAGGCGCTAAAAACCTGTACATTTATGATAACACCTTTATAGGTACAGACATTGGGCTACGTTTTAAAACCACCCGGGGAAGAGGCGGAGTTGTTGAGAACATTTTTGTAAAGAATATCAATATGAAAGATATTCCAGGCGAAGCTATCCTTTTTGATATGTACTATGCTGCTGTGGATCCTGTTCCTGCAGCAGGCGAGAAACGTGAAGCACCTAAGGTTGAATTATTGCCAGTTACAGAAGCAACTCCTGTTTTCAAAAACTTCTATATCAGCAATGTTGTGGCGCAGGGAGCAGAAAAAGCGATTTTTGTAAGGGGTTTACCTGAGATGAACATTAGCAATATTTTTCTTGAAAATATCACTATCCAGGCTAAAAAAGGGATAGAAATCGAAGAAGCAAAAGGCTTATATCTTAAAAATGTTAATGTTGTAACTTCAGAAACCAAGCCTGTTGTTAATGTAGTTAACAGTACTCAAGTTTATTTTGATAACTTAGCTTTCAATAAAGACGCAGAAGTTCTGTTCAACGTGAATGGCAAACGCACTGCCGACATTAATGTAACCAATACTAAAACTACTAATGCTAAAGTAGTTGCTTCGTATAATCAGGAGGCGACTAAAAAGGCGCTAAAAGTAAAATAAACCTATAGACGCACATGAAGAAATTTTCAATTTTATCTGCAGTAACTTGTCTGTTTTCCTTGCAAGTTGCCACTTCTAATGCTCAGACGAAGCCTCTGTCTGAAAGAATGGCTGCACAGGTAATGGATATTTGGGCTGATTCGTTATGGACGGGCCGCCCTTTTAAATGGACTTACGACCAGGGTGTAATTCTTGAAGGCATAGCTGACATTTGGTATAAAACCGGAGATGGAAAGTATTTCAACTACATCAAGAAAAGCATGGATCACTTCGTTCAGGCTGATGGAACGGTTAGAACCTACAGGCCGGATGAGTTTAATATTGACCATGTAAAGAACGGCAGATCCGTATTACTTCTTTATAAAGTAACAGGACAGGAGAAATATTTAAAAGCAGCTCAGGGCTTTAGAGATCAGTTGAGTAAACATCCCCGTACTAAAGAGGGAGGTTTCTGGCATAAGCAGGTTTATCCTAACCAGATGTGGTTAGATGGTCTTTATATGGGAGAACCTTTTTATGCTGAATATTCTGCCTTAACAAATGATGCTGCTGGATTTAATGATGTTGCCAACCAATTCATCTGGATGGAACAGCACTCCCGCGATCCTAAAACAGGCTTAATGTATCATGGATGGGATGAATCAAAAGAACAACAGTGGGCTGATAAAACCACAGGCCGCTCTCCTCATGTCTGGGGACGTGCAATGGGTTGGTACGGTGTTGGCCTGGTTGATGCATTGGAGTATTTCCCTGAAAATCATCCAAAGCGCAAAGAGGTTATTGCTATATTAAATCGCTTTGCTGACGCCATTAAGAAAGTTCAGCAACCGAACGGCTTATGGTACGATGTGATTGATGTACCTAACGGAAAGGGTAATTATTTCGAGTCTTCCGCAGCAGCGATGTTCGTAACTACTATTGCTAAGGGAGTGCGCCTGGGTTACTTACCGCAATCTTATATGTCTGTAGCTGAAAAAGCCTATGCTGGCATGAAGAAGGAATTTGTGGAAGAAGTAAGTGCTGAGAAAGTAAATTATAAAGGTACAGTGAATGTCTCCGGATTAGGTGGAAAGCCTTACCGCGACGGTAGTTTTGAGTATTACATGCGCGAAAAGGTGATCACCAATGATCCTAAGGGGGTAGGTGCATTTATGATGGCTGCTTCAGAAATGGAAATCGCTGCACTTCCTAAAATGGGTAAAGGAAAAACCGTAACGGTTGATTCCTACTTTAATAACGAGTTTCACAAGGAGCCTGCAACAGGCAAAATGGAGCCATTCCATTACATTTGGAGCGAAAAGGATAATAACGGTTATTCGTTACTAGGTCACCTATTTAATGCGAGGGGTGCTAAATTATCAACCCTGGAAGATGCTCCTACAACAGCCAACTTAAAGAACTCCAGCGTATACATCATTGTAGATCCTGATACAGAAAAGGAAACAGAAAAACCAAATTATGTACAGGATGCACACGTAAAAGCAGTTTCTGACTGGGTTAAAGCAGGAGGTGTTTTGGTATTTTTCCATAATGATGCGGGAAATGCCGAATTCAAAAACTTTAACAAATTGGCAAATGCTTTCGGAATTAATTTTAATGAAGTTAGTAAGAACAGGGTTCAGGGAAGCCAGTTTGAGCAAGGAGCAGTAATGATGCCGGCCGATCATCCTATTTTCAAAACTACCAAGAAAGCTTATTTGAAAGAGATTTCAACCTTGACGTTAACTGGCCCGGCAAAGCCTTCAGTCACCCATAATGGCGATGTCATTATTGCTACGGCCAAAGTAGGTAAGGGAACTGTTTTCGCAGTTGGTGATCCGTGGTTATATAATGAATACACAGATGGAAGAAAGCTTCCTGCTGATTTTCAAAACTTTAACGCTGCTAACGATTTGGTGGAGTGGTTATTAAGCCAGGCAAAGCTAAATAATAGTTGCAGTACACCCCATGATAGTAAACAGGCGGGTTTTATTTGGGGTTTGTCTAAGTTTGCATACTTCTGTAACCATAGGGGAAACCACAATTTAAATTAGACAGATACTAGTTAATCTTTCATCACAGACAAAGACAGAAAGATAACAAAGTAAAAGATAGAAAGTACTAATAGATAATGAAACAGTTTTTAGACGAGAACTTCTTATTAAACACGAAAACGGCTCAAACGCTTTACCATGATTATGCTAAAGAGATGCCGATCCTGGATTACCACAATCACCTGATCCCCGAGCAGATTGCTAAGGATGTTACTTTCGAAAACATCACTCAGGTTTGGCTATATGGCGACCACTATAAATGGCGTGCAATGCGTACGAACGGCGTTGACGAGTCGTATATCACTGGAAACAAGAGCGATTACGAGAAGTTCGAGAAATGGGCTGAAACAGTTCCCTATACATTAAGAAATCCGCTTTACCACTGGACTCACCTCGAGCTTCAGAGATATTTCGGCGTGAAAGATATTTTGGATGGAAAGTCTGCAAGGAAGATCTATGATATCTGTACAGAAAAGCTTCAAAGCAAAGAGTACTCGGTAAGGAACTTGTTGAAAATGCAGAAAGTAGAGTTAGTTGGAACAACTGATGATCCTACTGATTCTTTAGAATGGCACAAGGTTATCAATGGAGATAATTTTGGACTCACAGCTCGTCCAACCTTCCGTCCTGATAAAGCGATGGCTGCAGAAGATGTTGCTGGCTTAAATGCTTATATCAGCAAGTTAGAGGCTGTTACGGATTTGAGCATATCTGATTTTGACACCTATCTTAAAGCTTTAAAACAGCGTCATGATTTCTTCCATGAAAATGGAGCGAGGATCTCTGATCACGGATTAGAGCAGATCTATGCTGAAGATTATACGGACGCTGAGATCAAAGCGATTTTCGATAAGATCCGTGCTAACCACATTTTAACTAACCAGGAGGTATTGAAGTTCAAATCAGCAATGCTGATCTACTTTGCGGTGTGGGATCATGAAAAAGGCTGGGTTCAGCAGTTCCACTTAGGAGCATTACGTAATAATAATACCCGTATGCTTACTCAACTAGGTCCTGACACTGGCTGGGATTCAATTGGAGACTTTAGTCAGGCTCGTCAGCTTTCTAAATTCTTAAACAAGCTAGATACTGAAGATAAGTTAGCTAAAACTATCCTTTACAACCTTAACCCTGCAGATAACGAATTGATGGCTACTATGATCGGTAACTTCAATGATGGTTCTGTTGCTGGTAAAGTTCAGTTTGGTTCAGGCTGGTGGTTCCTTGATCAGAAAGACGGCATGATCAAACAAATGAACGCTCTTTCTAACATGGGACTTTTAAGTCGCTTAGTTGGTATGTTAACCGACTCAAGAAGTTTCTTATCTTATCCTCGTCACGAGTACTTCAGAAGAATCCTTTGTAATTTATTCGGAGATGATATCGAGAATGGAGAAATACCTAACGATATCGAGTGGGTTGGAAAAGTGGTTAAAGATATCTGTTACTACAACGCGAAGAACTATTTTGAACTGTGATAACTAAGGTTTTATGCTTTGGCGAATTACTGCTACGAGTATCGCCGGCTCCAAATGACGTAGAAGAAAAACAGCCTTTCCATTTATATATGGGTGGGGCGGAAGCAAACACTGCTACGGCTTTGGCGGGATGGAATGTACCTGTGAAATATTGTACTGTGCTTCCCGATAACTTTATGTCGCGTTACATATTAGATTATTTAGAGTATAGGGGAATTTATACTTCCTCTATCCTCTTTTCTGGTAACCGTGTCGGGGTATATTACCTCGACAGGGGAGCCGATCTGAAAAGCAGCGTTGTATACGACCGCGAACGTTCTTCTTTTTCTGAATTAAAACGGGGAATGATCGATTGGGATAAAGTGCTACGCGATGTTTCCTGGCTTAACCTTACAGCTATTAGTCCTGCTTTAAACCAAAATGTTGCTGATGTTTGTTTGGAAGCGTTGGAAGCGGCCTCAAGAAAAAAAATTACTACTTCGATTGATCTGAACTATCGTTCGAGATTATGGAAGTACGGTAAGCAGCCTATCGAAGTAATCCCGGCTCTTGTGGAGCACTGCGACTTGGTAATGGGGAATATCTGGGCAGCCAACAGCCTCTTAGGCACTTCTATTGACGAGCAGATCCATGAAAAGGGCAGAAAAGAAGATTACCTCGAACATGCTAAAGCTACTTCATTGGAAATAAAGGAAAGATTTCCAAGATGTAAATCGGTGGCAAATACGTTCCGTTTTGATAGCGATAAAGACAATTTGCTTTATTACACGAGCCTTTTCACTGATGGTAAGCAATACAACTCGCCAGAGTTCAGGACTAAAGGGGTAATTGACCGTTCAGGAAGTGGCGATTGTTTTATGGCGGGATTGATCTATGGTTTCTACAACCATCATCAACCACAAGATATTGTGAATTATGCTACTGCAGCGGCCTTCGGTAAGTTGCAGGAACAGGGTGATGCTACTGACCAGGATGTGTTCACAGTAAGTAAGCTCCGTACTGATAATGATGCGTAAGTAACGCAAACGATGGAAAGGCCGACCAGAAGGGGCACACGTCGATTTGACTTTTGGAGTTACGAATAGAAATCGATTGACAAATGGGGTCAAGACGATTAAGAATAATTGAGTTATAAGATTTAAGATTAAATATTGATTTAGAAATCATGCAATTAAGTAAGAAAACGTATACAGGATATCGCGAATATCCAGAGAAGATTCTTCAGTTTGGTGAAGGTAACTTCCTTCGTGCTTTTGTTGACTGGTTCTTCCAGGAGCTTAACAATAGCGGAAAATTTAGCGGTTCGGTTGTAGCTGTACAGCCTATTGCTCATGGTATGGCTGATATGCTGAATGAGCAGGACGGCCTATACACGCTTTACTTACGCGGCTTGAAGGATGGAAAGCCTGAAAGTAAGCATGCCACTATGGATGTAATTAGCCGTGCTATTAATCCGTATGCTGATTTTGCTGCTTATTTAAAAACAGCTGAGAATCCTGAAATGCGTTACGTGATTTCAAACACAACTGAGGCCGGTATTGCTTATGATGAGAACGATGAGCCTACAATGACTCCTCCGAACTCTTTCCCTGCAAAGCTTGCTGTTTGGTTAAATCACCGTTATAAAACTTTCAATGGTGATGCTTCAAAAGGAATTCATATCATCCCTTGTGAACTTATCGACAAAAATGCGGATAACCTTAAGCGTATCATCCTTCAATTAGCTTCTAAATGGAGCCTTGAAGAAGGTTTTGTTAACTGGTTAAACAGTGCATGTACTTTCAGCAATACTTTGGTTGACCGTATTGTTCCGGGGTATCCTCGCGAGCGTATAACTGAAATTACTGAAGAACTTGGTTATGAAGATAAACAAGTTGTTGAAGCTGAGCCTTTCCACCTGTGGGTGATTGAAGCGCCTGAGTCTTTACAACAAGAACTACAGTTTCCTTCTCTAGGGCTGGATGTGAAATACGTTCCGGATATGAGCCCTTATCGTACCCGTAAAGTAAGGATCTTGAATGGTGCACATACTACCTTGGTTCCTGTAGCTTACCTATACGGTTTGGATACTGTACGCGAGTCGGTTGAGCATGAGGTGGTAGGAAAATTCCTGAAGGATGCTATTTACGATGAGATCATCCCGACTTTAGATTTGCCAAAAGAGGAGCTTGAACAATTTGCTGCTGATGTTATCGATCGTTTCCGTAACCCATACATCAAGCACTTGTTAATGAGCATCTCTTTGAACTCATGGTCTAAGTTCGAAACTCGCGTATTGCCTTCAGTATTAGAGTACATTAAGAGAAAAGGAGAAATCCCACAAAAACTAGCTTTCTCTTTGGCAGCTACTATTGCCTTTTACAAAGGAAAACGTGGAGAAGAGGCTATTAACTTAAATGATGATGCACCTCTTATCGAGCTTTTGAAAACTGCATGGGCTAAATACGATGGTACTGACGAATCGTTTGAAGATGTGGTTACTGAAGTTTTAGGTTTCGAAAGAAACTGGAAAACGAATTTAAATAAAGTTGAAGGATTAACTGCTGCTGTTACCAAACACTTAACTAATATTGAGAAGTTAGGTATGCAGAAAGCAATTGAGACTGTTTAAAATAACATTAATAAGACAGCGGGAACCGAACCCTTTTAGTAAATTTGTAGTATAAGGCTTTGGTTCCTACCTGTTTAGAAAGGATTGATACATGAAAGAGTTTATTAAAATACATTCGAAGGATAATGTGGTGATAGCACTGAAAAGTTTCAGTGTTGGAGATGTAATCGAGGTTGAGGGAAAGCGCATTATTGTAATTAGCGACGTTGAACGCGGACATAAAATTGCTACTGAAGATATAGCCAGCGGTTCTGATATTATCAAATACGGTTACCCTATTGGTCATGCGATTGCGGATATTAAAACAGGCGAGCATGTGCACGTACAGAACGTCAAGACTAATTTGAAAGATGTTTTTGATTACTCTTATGAACCGCAATTGTTGGACAGCCTTCCTCACGCATTTGAAGGTCGTACGTTCAATGGTTACCGTCGTGCAAACGGAGATGTTGGCATCCGTAATGAGATCTGGATCGTTCCTACAGTAGGTTGTGTGAACGGTATTGCAGAACAGATCATCCGTGAGTTCAAGGCTGAAGAAAATCCAACTGACTTAGAAGGGATTGAAGTGTTTAAGCATAGCTACGGTTGTTCGCAGTTAGGTGATGACCACGAGAACACTCGTCAGATCCTGGGTGATATTACTTTACATCCTAATGCTGGTGGTGTATTAATTCTTGGTCTTGGTTGTGAAAACAATAAGATCGACGAGTTTGAAGCGTCTTTAGGCAACTACGATAAGAGCCGTATTAAATTCCTTTCAAGCCAGAGCACTTCAGACGAAGTTGAAGATGCTAAAGCATTACTGAAAGAAATCTACGAGGTTGTTCGTCAGGACAAACGTGAGCCGATCCCAGTTTCAGAACTTAAAGTTGGTTTGAAATGTGGTGGATCTGATGGTTTGTCAGGTATTACTGCTAACCCACTTTTAGGTTATTTCTCTGATTGGTTGATCAGCCAAGGTGGAACTACTATCTTAACTGAGGTTCCTGAAATGTTTGGTGCTGAAACAATTTTAATGAGTCGTTGTGTGAACGAACAAGTTTTTGATAAAACAGTTCATTTAATCAATGATTTCAAACAATACTTCATCGACCAGAAACAACCAATTTATGAAAACCCGTCTCCAGGTAATAAGGCTGGTGGTATCAGTACTTTGGAAGACAAGTCTTTAGGTTGTACTCAAAAAGGTGGTATCGCTAATGTTGTTGACGTATTGAAATATGGTGAGCGTGTAAAGACTAAAGGTTTAAACCTTCTTTCAGCTCCTGGTAACGACCTGGTTGCTACTACTGCTTTAGGAGCATCTGGTTGTCATATTGTTTTGTTTACCACTGGTCGTGGTACACCATTCGGTAGTTTTATCCCAACATTGAAGATCTCTACCAATAATGAGCTTGCTACTAAGAAGCCACACTGGATCGATTATAATGCAGGTCCTTTGGCTGAAGACAAAACTTTTGACGAAGCGTTGAAAGAGTTTGCTGATAAAATTATCAGAGTTGCAAGCGGAGAGAAAGCTCATCACGAGAAAAACGGTTTCCGTGAAATTGCAATCTTCAAAACCGGAGTAACATTGTAATGCATATAGTCGAGTTTTAAATAGAGAAGGGGCGTCAGAAATGATGCCCCTTTTTCGTTTTATCTTTGAGTAACAAGGCTATGGAACAGCTGCTTTTGTTCTGGAGTAAGTTCTTTAGCTTCTTCCAGGTAGTTATTAAGATCTACGTGTACACGGTAAAGCTTTGCACTTAAAACTTGCTCAACTCCCTTCCGGCGGACTGTTACATACACTTCTGGGGCATTTAAATTGAAGTCAAAGTATCTTTCCCATAGCTCTTCAACATTGTCGTTGGTCACCTCTATATCCTGGATTCTCAAGAGTATATCTCCATTTTGCAGGCCCAATAGGTTTTTTTCTACGTTAGTGAAGACAGTAACGTTTAGGCTCTCGTCAAACCTCTTCCCAAACCTTCCTGCATAATACCCTTCTATCCTTTTATATGGATGACAGTCGAATCCGATCTTTCCAAAATATTCCTTAATCGGCATTTTCGATACCCCTTTTATATAAGCGTTAAAGAAATTTGCAATGTCAGGATGTGATTCAGCAATAAAAAGGTCAAGTAGAGATTCGTCTTGAAAAGGCTTTTGAGGCCCATACTTACCTGCTAAACTTTGAACCACTGACTTCAATGACTTAACTCCTGCTGTCTTCTGTCGAATTTCAAGGTCTAACATTAAAGCTAAAAGTGCACCCCGGTTATAAACGCTTGTATACTTCTTTTGAAATTCATCCTCCATTACCCTCCTGCTCATTTCAGTCATTGAGAAATCACCAAACTCTACAGATTGATAAATTTTTTCCTGCATCGCTTTGATAAACTTCTTTTCATCAATCAAATTGCTCTGCAATTGAGCTAATTGAGAAAAATACTCCGTAACACCTTCATACAACCATAAATGTTGAGACATCTTGGGACTAGTAAAATCAAAGTTTTCGATTTCAGTACTATGAAGATTTAGTGGAGTAAGAATATGAAGGAACTCGTGTGTAGAAACATCAAGAAGCATCGACTTAAGCTCATTTTTAAAGGAGGTTTCTGGCAAATAATATAGGGAGCTATAATTATGTTCAAGGGCTCCGAAGCCTCCCTCCCCCTTGCTTCTATCTACCAATCCCTTCTTGGGGTCTTCAAAGAAATATAAGAACTGATAGGATGATACAGGAAGACCACTAAAGAACTTATCCATAGCGGTAACCATAGGCTTAAGTAAGTCCGCTACTTGTTGACTTTTAACCTTCCCTGTAGCAGAGTAAACAAATACGTTTATTCTAGTCTTACCAACCATAAAGGAACTTGTATCAGGTTTTGCATAAATAACAGGGTTATCGGCAAGCTCTACGTAGTTTTTTGCATATAGCCTATCAACAGTATTTGACTTATTCTCAACCGGCAGATGGGTAGCTGCAAAAAGATCGGAAGGTTTAGCTACAGTTAGTTCGATAGGGAGTGTCTTGTATTCTTCAAAATATCCATAAAAAGCATGGTTATTGATAACAAAATTTTTGCCTTCCTCTATATTTGTTCCACCTGGTTGAAATATAAAGTCTTTATGCATTTCATCCCAGGTATCCTTTACTTGATACCGTATTTTCTCTAAAGATTGAGCATTACTTATTCGGTACTGGTTTGTATTGAGTTTTTCTACTTTTAGCTTCTTCCCCTCTTTACTAAAAGCTGTAAAATCGCTGATAAATCTACCATAATCTTTTCTGGCATAAGATCCAGGTATAGCCTTGGGAAAAGAATAAGTAACAGTTTCATGGGTAACTTTTGGAGTACGCAGCTCAACTTTTACCTGGTCTTTTTCTATATTAATTAAGTCAACGTCATACTGGTATTGAGCTTTGGTCTTAACGCTTAAAAAAGCGAGGAGGAGTAAAAATTTTAGTTTCATAAAGTGATAGGATTAACTGGCACAGATTAAATTCTATGATCAATAATTTGATGATAATTTTAATAATAACACTATTTCAGACTGCTCTTATTTTCTATTGTCCAAAGGCATTATAACGAGCAAATTTAGAGAAAGCGCTACAAAGATGTTCATTATTGTTATTAAGCCTATTCTAGGTGGTTTGGCGTACTTTCGAAATGGACGAGATTAAAAAAAGGAAACTGCTGTTGAAACGTGATAAAGAAGGTTTTTTTAAGTAAAAGAAAGCTAACCCTATAAGATAGATACCTATAGGGTTAGAATATCTGATGACTATATCTTAATCTTAACAACTAACTTCTTGATATTTCCTTCCCCAATTTGAGGAGCATGAACATCTTCCGGGAAGAATACTGCGAACTGGCCAAATTGAAGATCGAAGTAAGTGCCGGGTTTATCTTTCCAGAATATCACGTCTTTTTCCGCATTATATTCGCCTGCAGGATCAGAAACAGTGCTGCGCTCGGAGTATCCGAAGGTCTCTTTTGGAGATAAAGCTACTTGAATGTCCATCCAGTTGTTATGGCACTCAAACTTAGCAGTCTCAGCTGTATAAGCTTCTTTATCTGATGTTCCGGCTTTTAACCCGTCAGCAATCTCCCATTTACCAACTTCAAGAGAAGAAAGGTCCTGGCTTTTAATCCACTCAAAAGCTTGTTTGAAAAGAGGGTGAACACCGTAATATTTTTCAGCGTTCTGTAATGAATCGATAATCATTTAATTTCCTATTTATATGGTTGTTAAAAATAAAAAAATCCGCCTTACTTATGCAAGGCGGATATATGAGTTTTACCCATTCTCCCCCTTCTGGGGGTGTGGCCCGATTTAAAACCGGGAATCGGGTTTATTAGCGTTGTACACGACCAGAAGCATCACCGTTCATCAACGTTTCAACTTCAGATAAAGTAGCGTGATTTAAGTCGCCAGGAATTGTGTGTTTTAATGCAGATGCAGCAACACCAAACTCAGCAGCTTCGCCCATTGATTTTCCAGTTACTAAACCAGTGATAAAACCAGAAGCGAAAGAGTCACCAGAACCCACACGGTCAACGATACGAACTTCGTATTGTTTAGTGTGATAGAATTCGTTACCATCATAAACTAAGGCAGACCAACCGTTGTCAGAAGCACTATGGCTTTCGCGTAAAGTTGAAGCAATGTACTTGAATCCGAATTTCTCTTTCATTTGCTTACATACTGATTTGTATCCATCAAGGTTCAATTCACCTTTAGTGATGTCAGTACCTTCAGCTTTGAAACCTAAACTAGTTTCAGCATCTTCTTCGTTACCGATACAAACGTCAACATATTGACAAAGTTCAGTCATTACCTGACGAGCTTTTTCTTTACTCCAAAGTTTCTTGCGGTAATTAAGGTCAATACTTGTAGTGATACCTTTAGCTTTAGCAGCTTTAAGAGCTTCTAAAGTAAGAGCAGCAGCAGCATCGCTCAATGCAGGAGTGATACCGGTAGTGTGGAACCAGTCAGCACCTTCGAAGATAGCATCCCAGTCAAACTCAGAAGCTTTAACTTCAGCAATAGCAGCATCAGCACGGTCATAAATAACCTGAGAAGCACGCATAGAAGCACCTGTTTCAAGGAAATAGATACCTAATCTTTTTCCACCTCTTGCAACGTACTGAGTATCTACACCATAACGACGTAAATGGTTGATAGCCGCTTGTCCGATAGCATTATCAGGAACTTTAGAAACGAAAACACCGTTTAAACCGTAGTTAGTTACAGCAACAGCAACGTTAGCTTCACCACCGCCATAAGTTACATCAAAGCTATCGCTTTGTACAAAACGCTCGAATCCTGGAGTAGATAAACGTAGCATGATCTCTCCGAGGGTCACTACTTTTTTTGACATCTTTAAGTCTATTTAATTATTAGAGGTTTAAAAATCTAGTTAAAAACTTGGCAAAAGTACATTAAAGTTAAAGACTTAGTGTATTTGGACGGAAAAAATCATCGGGAACGATTGCATAATTTTTTTGTTACCAGAGGCGTGATTCTCATCACCTTTAGGGTAAAAAGCTACATAGTTTTATATAAAATTTCTACTTTAGCCCTCGATTATAAATCATCTAAAAAAATTCCAATAATTTGATATGAGTAAGAAAGAAGAAGTTCTAAAAGTAATTACTGACCAGGGAATATTACCATTGTATTTTAATAAAGATACACAGACAAGTGTTGACCTGTTAAGAGCGTTATATAAAGCTGGTATCAGAACTGTTGAATATACCAACCGTGGAGAAGCAGCATTGACAAACTTTGCTGAAATGAAAAAAGTTATCGATGCCGAACTTCCAGGAATGCTACTTGGTGTAGGTACAATTAAAGACGCTGCTGCTGCTGAAGCTTTTGTTAATGCAGGCGCAGACTATGTAATTAGCCCTGGACTAGTAGAAGATGTTGCAGAATGGGCAGAGTCTAAAGGTATCCTTTGGGTTCCGGGCTGTATGACTCCTTCAGAAATCATCAAGGCTGAGAAACTAGGTGCTAAATTCGTTAAATTGTTCCCTGGTAATATCTTGGGTCCAAGCTTCCTTTCAGGAATTAAAGCTTTATTTCCAAACCTTCTTTTCATGCCTACAGGAGGTGTTGATACAACGAAAGAAAACATTTCAGGATGGTTTAAAGCAGGTGTTTGTGCTGTTGGTATGGGTAGTAACCTGGTTACTAAAGATATTATGGATAACAAGCAGTACGACTTGTTAACAGAGAATACTGTAAAAGTTCTTGAGGTAATCAATTCCTGCAAATAACCTGGGTTATAAACCTACATTAAACGAAAATGGAAAATCAAAAAGCAAGTAATTATAGGTGGACCATTTGCAGCCTCCTATTTTTTGCTACAACTATCAATTACCTTGACCGGCAGGTCCTTTCCTTAACCTGGAAAGATTTTATTGCGCCAGAATTCCACTGGACTGATAGTGACTATGGTACCATAACTGCTTTGTTCTCTATTTTTTATGCCGCTTCTATGCTATTTGCTGGACGCTTCGTAGACTGGATGGATACAAAGAAAGGATTCTTATGGGCCATCTTCATTTGGTCTCTTGGAGCGTGTTTGCATGCCTATTGTGGTATCGCAACTTCGGGTATAATCACCGGTAATTGGTTAGTAGGATTTGAAGGGGCGAAGGAAGCTATTTCAAAAGTTGGAGACACAGCACTTGTCTTGTCTACCAGTGTTACCCTATTTATCATCGCACGAATTGTTTTGGCCTTTGGTGAGGCAGGAAACTTCCCTGCGGCAATTAAAGCTACAGCCGAGTTTTTCCCTAAAAAGGATAGGGCTTTGGCTACTAGTATCTTCAACGCGGGAGCAACTGTGGGAGCTTTAGCAGCACCGGTAACTATTCCTCTGATTGCTGCCAACTTTGGATGGGAAATGTCTTTTATCCTTATCGGAGCGTTGGGATTCGTTTGGATGGGATTCTGGATCTTTGTTTATAAAAAACCTCATGTTCATCCACGAGTGAACAAAGCAGAACTGGAATACATTCAGCAAGACATCGTTTCAGAGAATCCTGTGATCGAGCCCGTTCTAGGAACAGAAAAAAGGATGAGTTTTGCTTCTTGCTTCAGCTACAAACAGACCTGGGCTTTTGCCTTTGGAAAGTTTATGACTGATGGAGTTTGGTGGTTCTACTTGTTCTGGTTTCCGGCATACTTAAGCTCGGTTTACGGTTTGAAGTCGGATAATCCGTTGGCGCAAACAATGATGTTCGTTCTTTACGCAATCACTCTTCTTTCCATTATCGGAGGTTGGCTTCCAACTTATTTCGTCGATAAGAAGAAAATGAACCCTTATGAGGGCAGGATGAGATCTATGCTTATTTTCGCATTCTTTCCGCTATTAGCCTTGTTAGCTCAGCCACTAGGTAATTATTCAGCTTGGTTTCCGGTTATTATAATTGGTATCGCGGGTGCTGCTCACCAGGCTTGGTCAGCGAACATTTTCTCTACTGTGGGAGATATGTTTCCAAGATCTGCCATCGCAACTGTGACAGGTATCGGAGGAATGGCTGGAGGATTAGGTTCATTTCTAATCAACAAAGGCTCAGGTCTCTTATTTGATTTTTCAAGAAAGAACTGGTCAACAGTAAACGGAGAACCTCTGGCTACTGTAAAACCAGAGTGGGTTACTGCTGATTTCAAATTAAGTGATACCATGTTAAAAGACCTTGCCAAAGAAGGTGTAGAGGTTGCAAACGGAGTGAATACGGGCTATCTGATTATTTTCTCTATTTGTGCTGTAGCTTATCTTATCGGCTGGTTTGTTATGAAATCTTTGGTTCCTAAGTATAAACCGATAGAGTTATAAGGTTGAAAGTATTATAAAGAAGAGGCTGGCTCCAAACAAATGGTGCCAGCCTCTTTTTTTTATAATAAAGTTTTGTCCTTTGGAGAGCGTTGAAGTTCACCATTTTTCCAATGGTGTCCTTTTCTATTACTTCGCATTTTTACAGGCATTAAAGTAGAGTTTATATCAGTTAAAGCAATTTCTTTACTTTTAATTGATCTAGCTCACTTCCAAGTCTTGCTCAAAACCGTAAGTTTGCCATAACCGTTATTAAATTTTTACTGACATCTTACTGTCGGTAAAGTTATACTTACTAAAACAAGTAATTTGGAAGCAACATTAAACCTGGATTCGATTTTCGTAGAGGAAAGTCAAGTCCCATCAGAGTTTCTGATCGAAGAAGTTCATCAGAAAGAGTATCTGAGCAATGGAGAGATGAAACGCTGGGACGGAGACACCAGCTCTGTCTATTCTCCAGTATGCGTTAGAACACCTGAAGGCCTAAAAAGAAAGCTGATCGGAAGCTACCCTGTTTGCACTGAGAAAGAAGCAATGGAAGCTCTGGCTGCAGCAGAGGCAGCTTACGACAATGGTCGCGGCCAATGGCCAACTATGAGTGTTCAAGACCGTATCAAATGCGTAGAAGACTTCACACACAAAATGATCGAACAAAAGGATATTGTGGTGAAGCTGATTATGTGGGAGATCGGCAAATCGTATTCTGACTCAGTAAAAGAATTTGATCGGACAGTTGAGTACATCTATGCTACTATTGATGCTTTAAAAGACATTGACAGACAATCTTCCCGCTTTGAAATAGAACAAGGGATCGTAGCTCAGATACGTCGCTCTCCTTTAGGCGTAGTGCTATGTATGGGACCGTTTAACTATCCCCTAAACGAAACCTTTACAACGCTTATACCTGCGCTGATTATGGGCAATACATTGCTTTTCAAACCACCTAAGCATGGCACCTTATTACACTATCCTTTATTGAACGCATTTAAAGAATGTTTTCCTAAAGGCGTGGTAAATACGATCTATGGAAGAGGTGCCACTATTGTGCCTGCGTTAATGCAGTCTGGGAAGATAAATGTGCTTACCCTGATCGGATCATCGAAAGTAGCAGATCAACTAAAGAAACTTCACCCTAAGGTCAACCGTCTTCGTGCTATCTTAGGACTTGATGCAAAAAATGCCGCGATCGTATCTGAAAAGGCTGATTTAAAACTAGCTGTTAGCGAAACCGTTTTAGGTTCCCTTTCATTTAACGGTCAGCGTTGTACAGCCTTGAAAATTATCTTCGTTCATGAATCGGTCGTTGACCAGTTCCTGAGTATGCTTTCGGATGAAGTTGCAAAATTAAAATATGGAATGCCATGGGAAAAAGGTGTCGCTTTAACTCCACTTCCAGAGCCTCATAAGCCAGCTTACTTGAAAGAGTGTATTGATGATGCTATTGCCAACGGAGCAAAGGTCGTAAATGAAAATGGTGGAGAAACATTTGAGTCCTTTGTATACCCAGCGGTCGTATATCCAGTGAAGAAGAATATGAAGCTTTACCGCGAAGAGCAGTTCGGTCCGGTTATTCCGGTAGTTCCTTTCTCTGATGTAGAAGAACCAATTGAATACCTGATAGAATCTACTCACGGGCAACAAGTAAGTATTTTCAGTAATGATGCAGACGAACTTGCTTCATTAATTGATCCTTTAGTTAACCAGGTAAGTCGTGTAAACATCAACTGTCAGTGTCAGCGTGGGCCAGACGTGTTTCCCTTTACTGGACGTAAAGATAGCGCTGAGGGAACATTGTCAGTAGTTGACGCGCTTCGTTCTTTTTCCATCCGTTCGCTAGTGGCAACAAAATTAAATGATAATAACAAGCAGTTATTAAACGAGATTGTTGCCGACAATAACTCAAACTTCTTAAGTACGAAGTTCATCTTCTAAGTACTGTAAACATATGAAAAGCTCCCATTGATTTTGGGAGCTTTTTTTTAAACCAATACAGGTATGTTATTGGAAGTTTCCTCTTTTCTCAAATTAACAATTGCCTTATTTATAACTCCTCCATCTGATGCTGACCGGGTATGATGACATGATTGAAGCCTACATCTTCCAACCTTCTCTTAAACAGCTTTTGGACGTCATACTCTCCATGTACAAGAAACAGCTTCTTAACTAGTTTAGGATCCTGGCAGGAAAGAAACTTCAATAGGTCTTCATAATCGCCGTGAGCACTCATTGACTTAATTACCTGCACCTCAGCTCGAACATCATACTCCTCTCCAAAGATCCTTACCACTTTCGCTCCATTGGTTAAGCGGCCTCCAAGAGATGTCGGTTCGGCATAGCCCACTATCAGTATGGTATTTTTCTCATTACCTATACTATTTTTAATATGATGTCTTATTCTTCCTGCCTCTGCCATTCCTGAAGACGATATGATTACGCAAGGACGTGGATCTGTATTTAGTGCTATAGATTCCTGGACTGTCTCTATAAACTTCAATCCTTTGAAATGAAATATATCGTCGTCGGTCTTCATAACCTGCTGTACATTACGGTTGTATTCTTCGGGATGTTCCTTAAGAACCTCTGTCGCCTTTTTAGATAAGGGGCTATCCACATAAAAAGGGATGTCAGGCAACTGCCCCTTCAATTCAAGAGCATTTAGGGCATAAAGCAACTCCTGAGTTCGTCCAACGCTAAAGGCTGGAATAATCACTTTTCCTCCCTTCACGACACAAGTCTGATGAATGATTTCCTTGAGTTGCCCTTCAATTGGTTCCAGGTCTTTATGTAAAGAATCGCCATAAGTGGATTCGATTAAGATGTAATCTGCCTGTGGGAATGTTGAAGGACTCCGAAGCAGCATATCTCCATATCTACCTACATCTCCGCTAAAGGTCAATTGGTTGAACTTTCCATCCTCTAGTATTGTAAGATGAACCGCTGCACTTCCGATTATATGCCCGGTGTCAGTGAGCCTTAACGTTACTCTTGGATCTATTTCAAAATCCTCATTATACTCAACGATTTTAAAAAGACTTAAGGCTTTAGTTACATCCTCATCAGTATACATGGGCTGTATGGGCTCCAATCCTTTCTTCAATCGGAGGGAATTCTCATATTCGGTATCCTGAACCTGAATATTTGCTGAGTCTGAAAGAAGGATCTTAGCCAGATCCATAGTTGGAGCTGTAGAATAAATAGTACCATTAAAGCCTTCTGCAACCATTTTAGGGATCAACCCACAATGGTCTATGTGGGCATGAGATAGGATAAGGCAATCTATAGAATCAGGGCGAAAGCCGAAGTGATCATTTAGTCCATCAGTTTCCTCTCCTAATCCCTGGAACATCCCGCAATCAAGCAGTATTTGAAAGCCGCTGTCAAGTTTTATTAAGTGTTTGCTGCCTGTTACATTACGTGCAGCTCCGTGAAACGTAATTCTCATTCTTTCCAATTTGGATTTAAACAACAAAGTAGTGGAGAAAGAGATTTATTATAAAATAACTAAAACATTAGTTCTATAACTAAGTTCTTAGTTATATACTTGGTATAGCAATTAGATACATGGAAATTAAAGAGTTAACAAAGGCGGAAGAGCAGGTAATGCAAGTACTATGGGAATTGGAAAAAGCATTCGTTAAAGAAATTATCGACCAGCTGCCTGATCCCAAACCTGCTTACAACACAATTTCAACGATTATAAGAATTCTTGAAACAAAAGGATTTGTAGATCACGAAGCATTTGGTAAAAGCCATCGATACTTCCCCTTAATCGGAAGAGAAGAATACAAGAGTTACGCTACCGAAAAATTGTTGAGTTCCTACTTCGGTAACTCTGTCGAAAACATGTTCTCCTTCTTCGTTAAGAAAGAGAAAATAGACCTCAAAGAGGCAGATGAAATAATCAAACTAATCGATAAACTCAAAAATAAATAGTTATGACTTTCCTAAATTTCCTTATCCAGGTAAATATCTACCTGACGCTGTTTTATCTGTTTTATGCAGTATTCCTAAAGAACGAAACATTCTTCAATGCTAACAGATTATACTTGATCTTAACCACACTACTTTCGGTGGCAATACCTACGTTAAAGCTTCCCTGGATCCTAAGGCTGCTGGAGACTGAGAAGGTTGAGGAGGTGACTCAAATTGTGATGTTATCCGCGGCACCTATTATCCTTAGGCCTGACTCTGCCGAATACAACCTTGGTTTTAGAGATTACATCATGATCATTTATTTTGCTGGTGTAATTGGCCTTACAATTCGATTTTTGATCCGTTTAATCGCCCTTTTTGTAATTACGCCTAAGGCAGGCAGTGCTTACTCCTTTTTCCATATAATAATAGTTTCTGATGAACTGGAAGGCAAGGACGCCATAATCGAGCACGAAAAAGTTCATCGCAGGCAGCTGCATTCTGCAGATGTCTTACTCTTTGAGCTAATGATAGTCTTCAATTGGTTGAACCCAGTTGTATATGCTTATAAAAAAGCTATAAAGTCTATCCATGAATTTATTGCTGATGAGATCTCCACACGAAATACTAATAAGGCTGACTACGCCCTGCTTTTGTTGGGAAGGGCTGTCGATGTGCCATCAAGACATCTGACTAATAATTTTTTCAATGATTCACTTTTAAAACGCAGGATAATAATGTTAAACAAAACCAAATCAAGAAAAGCAGCTATATTGAAATATGGCCTTTCAGCACCTTTATTTGCATTAATGTTGATCTTTTCCTCAGCAGTAATAGAGTCTGACGCTAAGGACGTAGGAACGATTGGAGCAATTAAACAACAGAAATTAACTACACTTGAAGTTCCTGCTCCGGAGGAATCGTCCAGAACAACAAATTCTACTATATCAACTGAAAGAAGACGACGGCTAACTGAAAACCAGAAACAAGATTTAGCTTCACAAGTCGCAAGAACTTCCTTAGCAATTATTCAAGCAGTTGCGGACAGTTCCATCTACGAGGTCGGTAATGTTGAAATACAGCCTCAATTCCCTGGTGGAATGCAAGCCTTCTACACGTTTGTAGGTAAAAACTTCACGTACCCAAAAGAAGCTCGCGAAAAAGGGGTTAAAGGCAGAATTATAATAAATTTTGTGGTAGAGCCTGACGGCCGTTTAACTAGCTTCAAAACGGTTCGGGATTTAAATTACGGAACAGGAGATGAGGCGATCAGAGTTCTTAAAACAAGTCCAAAATGGGAACCGGCCTTTCAAAATGGTAAACCTGTACGAGTTATGTATACGATTCCAATTATACTTAATATTGAACCTGATTCTAATAAAGAACTACGAATAAAGGGACCGGAACTTGACCATGCGTATATCCTTTTAGATGGCAAAAATATTACAGTAGCAGAATTTAGAAAAATTGACCCTCAGAATATAGAATCAATCAAGGTAATTAAAGATGATAAAGAAAAATTTAAAGAATATGGAGCGCCTGAAGATGCGACCGGAGTAATTATTATAAAACTTAAATAAATCTAAACCCTATAAAACACAAGAGCCCGGAAACATTGCTGTTTTCGGGCTCTTTTTTTCCTCCTTGCCTCGTAATGCAAAGCTAATCAATTTCTTCCTCTTTAAAAAACTTAGCGTTGAAATAATCACGACGCATTCTGTTGATATTTGTAAGAGAGATTTCTTTTGGACATTCAATTTCGCAGGCACCTGTATTGGTACAGCTTCCAAAGCCTTCTGCATCCATTTGAGCAACCATTGCCTGTACACGGCGGTAGCGCTCAGGCTGGCCTTGTGGTAATAAAGCTAACTGAGAAATTTTTGCTGACACGAACAAGGAAGCTGAAGCATTTTTACAAGCAGCTACACAAGCACCACACTGGATACAGGTTGCAGAGTTGAACGCCTCATCAGCAATAGTTTTAGGAATCGGAATTTCGTTAGCATCCGGAATACCACCAGTGTTAACTGATACGTATCCTCCTGCCTGCTGAATTCTGTCAAAGGCTGAACGATCTACAGCTAAGTCCTTGATTACAGGGAAGGCAGTTGCTCTCCATGGCTCGATTGTAATAGTCTCACCATCTTTAAAGCTACGCATGTGTAATTGACAAGTTGTAATTGCTCTTTTCGGGCCATGTGGTCTTCCGTTTATGTACAATGAACACATACCGCAAATACCTTCACGGCAATCGTGATCAAAGTGAATAGGATCCTCGCCTTTCTTTGTCAATCCCTCGTTCACTACATCCAGCATCTCCAGGAAAGACATGTCCTGTGATATATTATCAGCTTTGTAAGTAACAAATCCTCCCTTGTCGTTGGCATTCTTTTGTCTCCACACTTTAAGGGTTAAATTCATGTTTCCGCTCATCTTATTTTGAGTTTGGAAGTCCAAGGCTCAAGGTATCAAAATCAACCTCAAGCCTCAGGCCTCAGTCTTTTACTTATAACTACGTTGTGTTAATTTTACGTTCTCGTACACTAATGGTTCTTTGTGAAGTTCCTGAGGTACATTATCCCCCTTGTATTCCCAAGCAGCAACGTACGCGAATTCATCGTCATTACGCTTTGCTTCACCTTCTTCAGTCTGACTTTCTTCACGGAAGTGACCTCCGCAAGATTCAGCACGGTTTAACGCATCCCGAACCATTAATTCGCCAAGTTCAATGAAGTCAATCACGCGATGTGCTTTCTCCAACGACATATTGAACTCTTCATTCACTCCAAGAACTTTTGCATTTTTCCAGAAATCAGCTTTTAACTCCTGAATCAATCCAATCGCTTTAGTTAAGCCAGCTTCATTACGTGCCATTCCGCAGTACTCCCACATAATGTTTCCAAGCTCGCGGTGATACTCATCCACGGTTTTAGTTCCATTAAGAGAAAGGAGTCTCTTGATCGTATCTTCTACACCCTTTTTAGCCTCAGCGAAAGCAGGATGCTTGTCGTCTACAGGTTTTGGACCAATAGTAGCAAGATAATCTCCTAAAGTGTACGGGATTACAAAGTAACCATCAGCTAAACCCTGCATCAATGCAGAAGCCCCTAAACGGTTAGCTCCGTGGTCAGAGAAATTACACTCTCCTAAAGCATATAATCCAGGTACTGTAGTTTGCAAGTTATAATCTACCCAAAGTCCACCCATTGTGTAGTGAACTGCAGGATATATACGCATTGGCATCTCATACGGATTCTCGTCAGTGATCTGATAGTACATATCGAACAAGTTCCCGTACTTTGCTTCTACTGCCGCCTTGCCTAAACGTTTGATCGAATCAGCAAAGTCCAAGTATACTGCTTTACCAGAAGAACCAACGCCCCGACCATCATCAAATGCCTCTTTTGCATTACGGGAAGCTACGTCACGTGGTACCAGGTTACCGAAAGAAGGATATTTACGTTCTAAGAAGTAATCTCTGTCTTCTTCTTTAATATCGGCAGCTTTCAATTGTCCGTTACGAACTTTTTCAGCCATTTCACGAGTCTTTGGAACCCATACCCGACCGTCGTTACGTAAAGACTCAGACATCAATGTCAGCTTAGATTGATGGTCACCACTAACAGGGATACAAGTAGGGTGGATCTGAGTATAGCATGGATTGCCGAAGAAAGCTCCTTTTTTATGTGCACGCCAAATAGCTGTTGTATTGCTACCCATTGCATTTGTTGACAAGTAAAATACGTTTCCATATCCACCAGTACAAAGCAATACTGCGTGACCAGCATGAGATTCTATCTCTCCGGTGATCAGGTTACGTGTAATTACACCTTGTGCTTTTCCGTCAACTTTAACTATGTCCAACATTTCGTGACGATTATACATCTTCACTTTACCTTCATTGATCTGACGGTTTAAAGCTGAATAGGCGCCCAAAAGCAATTGTTGTCCGGTTTGGCCTCTGGCGTAGAAAGTACGGGATACCTGAGCACCACCGAATGACCGGTTGTCTAGCAAACCTCCGTATTCACGAGCAAAAGGAACACCTTGAGCCACACACTGGTCGATGATATCTACAGACACTTCAGCTAAACGATAAACGTTCGCCTCACGAGCACGATAATCGCCCCCTTTAATGGTATCGTAGAATAAACGATAAACTGAGTCACCATCATTACGATAGTTCTTGGCAGCATTCACACCTCCCTGAGCAGCGATAGAGTGAGCGCGACGAGGGCTATCTTGAAAACAAAAAGCTTTAACGTTATAACCAAGCTCGGCCAATGATGCTGCAGCTGATGCTCCAGCTAAACCCGTTCCAATTACGATTACAGTGTACTTACGCTTGTTAGCAGGGTTAACAAGCTTTAAGTTGAATTTATGTTTAGACCATTTTTCGGCCAACGGCCCTTCTGGTATTTTCGAATCTAAAATCATTTGAATTTTTTTTACTCCTCTTAATTTACCAATGAATTATTTAAAGAAGAAAAAGTATAAAGGCATTGCTGCAAAAATAGCAGGGATAATAATGCTAAACGCCCATAAGCCCAGGAAGTCAATTAAAGGCTTGTACTTGCTATGATCAAACCCAAGTGTCTGAAAGCCGCTCTGGAATCCATGATATAAGTGAAAGCCCATTGCAATCATAGAAATTACATAAAGAACAACATACCACCATTGCTTAAATGATTCACTTACAATCTTGTACAGATCTTTGGCAACTACAACTTCTGTCCCTTTCTGGGTATCAACATACTCAGAATGAACTAAGTGCTTTCCGTCGAAGGGCAGCTCTGTAACCTTTACGTCTGTAGCATCACTTAAGTTCATCTCGTATCTGGCATAAGGTAATTTACCCCAATGATACTGCGCCCAGAAGTTACTCATATGTACAACGATGAAGATTAAAAGAATAGTACCAAGTATACCCATGTTTCTTGAGCTCCAAGTACTATTGGCTTCACCTTTCGTTACTGCATACTCTATCGGCCGGGCCTTTTTGTTCGCAGTAGTTAAAATTAAAGCGTACACAGCATGTAAAATGATTGACGCGTACAGCAAATAGGAAACGATTTTAATAGGCGCGAAGTGAGTCATGAAGAATGAATACTCATTGAACGCTTTTCCACCATCATCTTTAAATAATTGAAGGTTACCTATGAGATGGACTACTAAGAACAGAGACAAAAACAGCCCTGTTAAGCCCATGATCAATTTCTTCCCCAACGTAGACGAGAAAGCTTTACTGAAATTGCTCATTACTTTTCTTGATTGATTTAATTAATTTTTCGGGATACAAAAGTATTTAATTAGGTCGAATATATACACTATGTAACAGGACTGTCAAAAGAATTACTTTATTTAGAAACGTTCTAAAATAAAAAGAACACCTGATCTAGATCATAATATTTTTGGTATTCTAATTTACTTTGAGAGTCTTTTTGAAAAAAAGAGTGTAATATTTTAGATTTTTACCACCTTTTTATCAACAATCCCAAATACTGCAGAAGAATCTCCTACTTCAACACAGAAATTACCAGTAAAACGACCAAAGGCAGGCAAAATAGCTTGTCGGAGTCCAAAATAGAAACAAGAAATCGTTAAACTTTGCCTTCCTCCACCCCTCAACTTTACTCCTGGGTGGATATGACCTGAAAAAACGTACTTATTTTCGATTTGTAACTGTCCTGCACCTAAGGGTTCATGAACAAAAGCAAACGTTGGAGTCTCGAACCGCTCAGTAATTTTAAATCCGGCCTCTTCATAATGTTGTTGAGGGAGAATATCATGATTGCCCTTTACCAAGATCATGTAAACTTCAGGGAACAGCCCACGCCAAAGTTGCAGCCAATTCCAGTCACTATTTATTTCACTATGAAAGAGATCTCCCAGGAAAATAACTTTCGAAGGTCTCCATTCATGTATCAAGTCAGATAGAGTACTTAGGTCTTCCTGCTCAAGAGTACGGGGAATAGCAATACCTGCCTTTCTAAAGTGGCCAACTTTTCCAATATGAAGGTCCGAAACAATTAAAGTTTTTTCTTCCTGCCAAAAAATAGCTTTTTGAGGAAGAAGGCAGAAGGTTTGTTCAAGAAATTTCCACTCCAGGCAATGCGCACTCATCATACAATTACAAAAATAAAAAAAGCCTTCTGCTTTAAACAGAAGGCTTTTCTAACTATGTTTTTTATTAATTCGACAAAGGTACAGTTAACATGATCTTTCCACCTTCCGGTGTAATACCATCCAGTCTCAACATGTTATTTTTAGAAGCACCTAGTGCTGCATTAATATCATCAACCTTATTAACTGGTTTGCCATTCATGCTTGTGATTATAGTACCGGCAGGAATTTCGTAATCCGAAAGTAACCCTCCAGGTTTAATATTTGATGCAACAAGTCCTGAATTAATTCCAAAACGCTGTTTTTGTGCACCAGTTACCGGAGTGAAGCTAGCGCCCAACTTATCAACTACAGCTTTAGAGGATAGGTTATTCGCCGTTTTTACAGTTTCCTCCCCTTTAAGCGTAACATTCACAGTTTTATCGTCACCACCGCGCTCATAGGTAAGCTGAACTTTGTCTCCGGGACGAAGTCTTCCAACCCTTTCCTGCAGGTCAGCAGAAGACATGATATTAGCTCCCTCAACTTTAGTAATAATATCACCTTCCTTAATTCCTGCAGCCGCCGCTCCTCCATTTGGCACCACGCTGTTAACATATAAACCATTTATACGTTTTACGCCGAGTTCTTTTGCTACACTTGCATTCAGCTCCCGGAAGGTAACTCCTACAAATCCACGCTTAACGCTACCGAACTTAATAAAGTCATCCATAATCTTTTTAGCAAGATTGATCGGAATAGCGAAGCCGTACCCTTCGTACGTTCCAGACTTTGATGCAATAGCCGAGTTAATGCCAATAAGCTCACCCTGAGCATTTACTAATGCGCCACCGCTATTTCCAGGGTTAATAGCTGCGTCAGTTTGGATAAAAGCCTCAATTGCAGAATTCACTCTTTGTTGCGGCTCCTCACCTTGTCTTGACCAGTTGTCAGGGTTATTTTGCTCACCAAGAATACCTATACTCCTTCCTTTCGCACTAACTATACCCGCAGTTACCGTTGAATTCAATGTCAGAGGATAACCTACTGCTAACACCCATTCGCCAATTTGTACATTATCAGAGTTACCGATTTTAACAACAGGCAGGTTAGAGCCAGTTACTTTCACTAATGCAAGGTCAGTATTGGGATCTCGTCCAATAACCTTTCCTTCAAAGGAGCGATTATCTGGAAGGATAACTTCAATTTTGCTCGCATTCTCTACTACGTGATTGTTTGTGACGATGTACCCATCATCACTTACAATAACCCCTGAGCCAGAAGCTACCTGAGGCATGCGCTGCATATTACGGGGTGACCCAAAAAAATCTCTGAACATATCGTCAAATGGATCCCCACTGCCACCGTTTCGTCCCCTGTTGGAAGCATTTGTGTTTCCATAAGTAGTTTGTATGTGAACTACTGCCGGAGTTACCGCTGCTGCAGCCTGAACAAAATCTACTTGTCCAGCGGATGAAACATTTAAAGGATTATTTGTAAAATATACTTTCTGTTTCTCGTCGATACTCATTTTTTCGGCGTACTTGGTTTCAACAAGCTTGTATCCGCCTATCGCCACTGCACCTCCAATAAATGCAGTTAAAAGTGTTACTCCTATTTTTTTCATACCTTATTTTTCCTCGTGTAAGTTTCTGTTTTCAAATTTAATACCAGTTAAACGGAATTTGCAATTTCCACATATTTCAAACCCTGTTAAAAATTGTTAAAAACCCGAATCCTGATAGAGAAGGATTATAATTGAAGCGCAATATCTCTATTTCTATCCACAAAATTCCTTCCACATTTTGTATTCTTGCTTTCATTTTAGTCAAAATAAGATCTCATAAGCTTATTCTTTTCGAACACATGAAACTTCATTTTTATAAATATCAGGGAGCAGGTAACGATTTTATTCTTGTTGACAACCGAAATTCCGTCATTAATCACAATGATCCATCTCTTATATCCTTTATATGTGATAGAAGATTTGGGATTGGTGGCGATGGAATGATGTTTCTTCAGAAAAAAGAGGGATTCGATTTCGAAATGGTTTACTACAACTCAGACGGTCAACCAAGTAGTATGTGTGGAAATGGGGGACGATGTATTGTGGCTTTTGCACATGACTTAGGAGTCATTAAACAGGAAACGAACTTTTTGGCAGTTGACGGTCCTCATCATGCCACAATTACAGCTAACAACAACTGGGTTAGCCTCCAAATGATAGATGTAAAAGAGGTAAAATCAGATGGGGATGCTACTGTATTAAATACGGGATCTCCGCACTATGTGCTCCCGACAGAGAAGCTAAAAGAGAAAAATGTTTATGAAGAAGGCAGAGCTATCCGCTATAATGACACCTATAAGAAGGAAGGTATTAATATCAACTTTGTGGAAGACCTGGGAGACCATTACTTCGTAAGAACCTATGAAAGGGGAGTTGAAGATGAAACTTTTGCTTGCGGGACAGGTGTAACGGCAGTAGCTCTGGCAATGGCTAAAAGGAAAAATCAAACAGGAACCCTAAGTACTCCAATAAAGGTATTGGGAGGGGATCTAAATATCCGTTTTGATTACGACGGCACTCTCTTCTCTAATATTTTCTTAGAAGGACCGGCAAAATTTGTATTCGAAGGAGATATTGAAATTTAATCCTTCCAACTCGTGCATAGTTAATTTTTCAGTCACCAAAGGAACTCCATAGTGAGTTCCTCAATCAACTTTACAATCCATACTTATTTTTCAGTTTCAAATAGTATATTCCTCAAAAAATATACTTTTGCACCTCTAACCGTATTTTTATGCATAGGACACATACCTGCGGCGAATTAAATATCAATGATTTAGGCAAAGAAGTTACCCTTGCAGGATGGGTACAAAAGTCACGCGACTTAGGAGGAATGACATTCGTGGATGTCCGTGACCGTTATGGAATAACTCAGCTATTATTCAACATGGATGAAGATGCTTCGTTATGTGAAGGAGCCCGCGGACTGTCACGTGAATTTGTAATTAAAGTGAGCGGCAAAGTGGTAGAAAGGACTAATAAAAATCCTAAGATGCTGACTGGCGATATCGAGATTAAAGTTTCCAGTCTGGAAATTTTGAATCCCGCTAAATTGCCTCCATTTCTTATCGAAGATGAGACTGATGGAGGAGATGAGTTGCGGATGAGATACCGTTATCTTGACCTTCGTCGTAATCCGGTTAGAAACAATTTAATTCTTCGCCATAAAATGGCTCAGGAGATCAGAAAATACTTGGATAACCAAGACTTCTTAGAGGTTGAGACTCCAGTGCTTATTAAATCTACTCCTGAAGGTGCGCGCGACTTCGTTGTTCCAAGCCGAATGAACCCTGGTGAATTTTATGCATTACCACAATCTCCTCAAACTTTTAAGCAATTATTGATGGTGTCGGGCTTTGACCGCTACTTTCAAATTGTTAAGTGTTTCAGGGATGAGGATTTACGCGCAGACAGACAACCCGAGTTCACGCAGATAGATTGTGAAATGGCTTTTATAGAGCAGGAAGATATATTAAACCTGTTCGAAGGATTGATACGACATCTATTCACAACCGTTAAAGGTGTTGATTTAGGGGAAGTTCCTCGAATGGTGTATGCTGACGCAATGAAGTACTACGGCTCAGATAAGCCTGACACCCGTTTTGGTATGAAATTCGTTGAACTAAACGACCTGGTAAAAGGTGCCGGTTTCCCTGTATTTGATAATGCAGAACTTGTTGTTGGAATTAATGCAAAGGGTTGTGCACCGTACACAAGAAAACAGGTTGATGAACTAACCGACTTTGTAAAACGTCCTCAGATCGGAGCAACTGGCCTTGTGTATTTAAGATACAATCAGGATGGTTCCCTAAAATCATCAGTAGATAAGTTCTTCAGCGAAGAGCAATTAAAAGCATGGGCAACTGCTTTCGAAGCAGAACCAGGGGACTTAATATTATTGATGGCAGGTCCCACGGAAAAAGTTAGAAAACAACTGAATGAGCTTCGCCTCGAGATGGGTACTCGTTTAGGCCTTCGTGATAAGAATAAATTTGCTCCACTCTGGGTGATAGATTTCCCGCTACTTGAGTGGGACGAAGAGCACGGTCGTTACCATGCAATGCACCATCCATTTACTTCACCAAAGCCAGAAGACATTGAACTATTAGATTCAAAACCGGGAGAAGTACGTGCGAATGCATACGATTTGGTAATTAACGGAACAGAAATTGGTGGTGGATCGATTCGTATCTATGAAAAAGGTTTGCAGTCCCTCATGTTTAAGCACCTTGGGTTTACTCCTGAAGAAGCACAAAAACAGTTCGGATTTCTCCTAGATGCCTTTGAATTCGGAGCTCCGCCTCACGGAGGTATTGCATTTGGCTTCGACCGCTTAGTTTCTATCTTCGCTGGTCTGGATTCAATTCGTGATGTGATCGCTTTCCCTAAAAATAATTCTGGCAGGGATGTAATGATCGATTCTCCAGCTACTATATCTGACGATCAATTAAAGGAGTTAAGTATTACCACAACCGTTTAACCTAATTCATAACTTCCATTAGTAGGATTTTCTCAACCATGGATGAAAACAGGTTAAACGACCTATCTCTAATAAAAAAAGCCTTCTAACTCCGGAAGGCTTTTTTATTAGGAATTAAACTAAACTATTTTATACAGAAAACTACCTGGACTACGCTTTTCAACTGTGGCAGATTAAATGATGCAACAGCCTGCATCTGCTCCGCCTCCTCCCTATCAACAGGATTGAACGCAAGCAGAGCAACAACTAATAACACGGGAATCAATAAAATGATAAAGGGAGATATGTTGTTGATTGAATTTTTCATGTCGTTGATCTTTAATACTTCAAAGCAACAACATATTATCCTTTCGAGAAAAACGTTTAGACTAACAGTTTAAATTTGTAGATAAACAATCAAGAGAGAAATTCGTCTACTAAAGGCCTGTTTGTCGATAAAAATTGGCAGTTCATCGAAGAACCAGTTCTGTGTCTAACATTTTTGTCTCATATTCGGTTACAGGATGTTTACTTTCAATAAGCTTTATAAGGAGTTCTGTTGCAGCCTGACCAATTTCAAATGCTGGCTGTCTAACTGCTGTAAGCGAAGGGCTAAAAAGATCAACCACATTGGAATTAGTAAATCCAGCTATTTTTATCGTTTCCCCAAAATCCGGAGCAAGTTTCTTCAACGCAAGAAGACAGCCGGTACTCAACTTGTCCTGAGCAATAAAAATAGCATCTGGCCGGTCTGGTAGTGACAAAAGATCAGACACAGCATGTTCTACTTCATTTTGTAATTCGCCGGCATACTCACAATACTTTACATATCTCTCATCAAATGGAAGGCCATGGCTCTCAAGCGCCGACTTATAACCTTCAAAACGCTCCTTAGTTATAGATAAATGGGCAGCATTAGTGATATGAGCAATCCTTTTTTTTCCAAGACTAATCAGATAATCTGTAGCATCGAAGCCACCTTTAAAATTGTTGGCAATTACTTTATGAGTCTGGATCTCTTCTGAAACCCTATCGAAAAAAACTATTGGAAGCCCTTTACTATTAAGGCTTTTTAACAAAGAAACGTCAGCAGTTTCTGATGAAAGGGAAATCAATAACCCATCGACCGACCGCGAAGCAAGATGTTGCACGTTTACAATCTCTCTTTCATAAGATTCATTACTTTGGGTAATGATAACGTTGTAACCAGCACTATAAGCAATAGATTCAATTCCGTTTATAGCTTGAGAGAAAAAGTTATTAGCAATTTCACAAACAACAATTCCAATCGAATGGCTGCGTCGCTCCTTTAGACTTAAAGCTATAGGGTTTGGTTTATAGTTAATTTTTGCTGCATAATCCAAAACAATCTTCTTCGTTTCCTCACTAATCTCATATCCGCCCCTAAGAGCTCGGGAAACAGTCGAAGTGGAGAGTCCCAGGGCCTTAGCAATATCCTTTATAGTTATTGTTTCAAACTTCATTAGCTTGTGTGTACAGTCGAAAGTAGTAAAAAAATCACAAGGAACAATACCCCTGTAAATGCATTAGCCAGCAGCGGTACTAATACACTGCCGGCTAATTACTTATGAAATTAATGATCGAAGCAATTGTTTTAAGCAATTACATAGCCTGCACTACATAATGCAAAAAGGATACTATTTTTATTTACTCATTTGCTGCTTTTCCAAGAGTTGCTAAAATTCCTCCGTCAACATAAAGTATGTGTCCGCTAACAAAGTCTGAGGCTTTCGCCGAAAGGAAAATAGCAGCGCCCTGTAAGTCTTCGGGTTCCCCCCAACGGGCAGCAGGGGTACGACTTATAATGAAATCATTGAAGGGATGGCCGTCAACCCTGATCGGCGCAGTTTGAGTTGTTGCAAAATAGCCAGGACCTATTCCATTTACTTGAATATTAAACTGCGCCCACTCTGTTGCAAGATTTTTTGTAAGCATCTTCAGGCCGCCCTTTGCAGCAGCATATGCACTAACAGTTGCCCGTCCCAGTTCACTCATCATCGAACAGATGTTGATAATTTTACCAGCACGTCTCTCAACCATGTATTTACCCACTGTTTTAGACATGATGAAAGGTCCCGTAAGGTCAATTTTTATTACCTGTTCCCAGTCCGCAACTTCCATTTCAAGTACGGGGATCCGCTTAATGATCCCTGCATTATTTACCAGAATATCAATTGGGCCTACCTCCTGCTCAATTTGGCTCACGGCACTAATCGCAGCTTTTTCGTCTGTTACATCAAATTGGTAACCTAAAGCATCTATTCCGTTAGATTTATATTCTGCTATAGCCGCATCCAATTTCTCTTGAGAGATATCATTTATAATAATCTGAGCACCAGCCTTAGCAAGCCCTGTGGCCATAGACATTCCTAAACCGTGTGTTGCCCCAGTAATAAGAGCTCTTTTTCCTGTTAAATCAAATAGAGATACCGACATAATTCAATATTTAATGGTTTATTTAGCCTTTTCTAATGCTGCAATTTTAAGCTGAGAAGTCCGTACAAAAAATGATGGGAATCAGTCGAAATAATAAAATATGTTATTTTACCACTTCCTAATCTTAGGCATAAACAGTAATTTGCGCCGCATTTTCATCATTAGACCAATGAGTAACCAACATATTTTTAGCCTTGAAGGCAAAATAGCGCTTGTGACCGGATGTAATCGTGGAATCGGTAGAGCTATGGCAGAAGCACTTGCAGAGGCAGGAGCAGATATAATAGGAGTTTCATCTTCTATTGCATTAACCGGTAGCGACGTTGAAAATTCGATCAATGCCATTGGCAGAAATTTCAAAGCCTATCAATGTGACTTCGGAGACAAGGATTCTGTAACTAATTTCCTTCAGAAGGTGCTTGCAGAAAATCAACGGATAGACATCCTGGTAAACAATGCCGGAACCATTCTTCGTCAGCCGGCTGCAGAGCATTCTGACGAGTTTTGGTATAAAGTAATAGACATTAATCTAAATAGCCAATTCCTGATTACCAGAGAAATCGGAGCAAGAATGTTGGAACAAGGTTCGGGAAAAATTATTTTCACAGCCTCTTTACTTACCTTCCAGGGAGGTGTTAATGTTCCAGGTTACGCTGCAAGTAAGGGTGCAATCGGAAGTTTAGTTAAGGCGTTCTCCAATGAATGGGCTTCAAAAGGCATCAATGTTAATGCTATCGCTCCAGGCTATATTTCAACTGATAACACTGAAGCCTTGAGAAATGACCCGGTTCGCAGTAAATCAATATTAGACCGTATTCCTGCGGGAAGATGGGGTGAGCCCGAAGATTTTAAAGGACCAGTAGTGTTTCTTGCTTCTAAAGCAGCAGATTACGTTAACGGCACCATCCTTACTGTTGATGGTGGCTGGATGGGAAGATAATAAACTAGTATAAAAATACAAAAATGATAATGAATCAACGTTATGCGCAGGGCCCTAAAGAGGTAGCAGCTTTGAGTACAGCTGAGCTTAGGGAAAATTTCCTTGTTGAGGACCTGATGCAAGCCGACCAGTTCAACTTTACTTACTCACACTATGATAGAGCTATCATAGGCAGTGTTTCACCAGTAAGTCAAACACTTGAACTTCCTAACAACTACGAAAATCTTCGCTCCGACTATTTCCTGGAAAGACGTGAAATGGGAATGATCAACGTAGGCGGAGATGCAGAAGTAACTGTAGATGGAACGACATTTTCTGTATCAAAATTAGATGCAGTATATGCTGGAAAAGGAGTTAAGTCGGTAACATTTAGAAGTATTTCAGCAGAAGACCCTGCTAAGTTCTTCATTTACTCTGTTCCTGCTCATCACGCTTATCCTACTCGCCTGATGAAGAAGGAAGAAGCTTCTCCTTTGGAAATTGGCAGCAAGGAAACGGCCAACGAGCGTACTGTTTATAAGTATATTCATTTGGAAGGAATCCAGAGCTGCCAGATGGTAATGGGCCTTACTGTCCTTAAACCTGGTAGCGTTTGGAACACAATGCCATCTCACGTTCACGATCGTCGTATGGAGTCGTATTTCTACTTTGACGTGCCTCAGGGGCAGATAGTGTTGCATTTGATGGGACAACCACAAGAAACGCGTCATCTCGTGGTTCAAAATCACCAGGCAATTATATCTCCGCCTTGGTCTATCCACTCAGGATCAGGAACTACTGCTTACGGCTTTATCTGGGCTATGGCAGGAGAAAACCTTGTTTACAGTGATATGGATACCTTCCCGGTAAGCGAGCTAAGATAAGTTCTAATACATAAATACATTGAAGAGGCCTTCCTGTGAATTCAGGGAGGCTTTTTTTGTCAGGTAAACCTATTCCTCAATTAAACGTTTATTTCCAATACATAATTGAAAAACTTGTTTTATGAATAAACTTTCGTAAAATTGTTAATACTAACCAATAGCCGAAAACTAATAGGGAAAACTGCGCCATTAGAGTTTCGATTCTTTTACTAACAATTACAAACTTACAGTTAAACAATCTACATGAAGGACTCTAAGTTAAAGCTGATTTGGAATGATCAAGATCAATTAAAGTTGAGTATTTCGCAAGGGAATCAAAGTGCTTTTGAACAGCTCTACTTGCAGTACAATAAAAAGATTACTTCATTTGCAACCTACCTGTTAAAATCTAAAGAATTGGCAGAAGAGGTTGTCGAGGATGTATTTGTAAAATTGTGGTGCCGACGTGAAACTGTAACAGAGATAAAGGACTTGAAACTTTTCCTTTATACCTCTACTAAAAATCTCTGTTTGAATACGCTGGCAAAAAACTCAAATAAAATAGTTTCTTCTTCCATCGAGTTGCTCGATCTTGATTTTTATAGTCAGGAAAGCCCTCAAGAGGCTATCATTGCTTCTGAGTTGATGAAAAATATGCAGCAGGCTATCGACGCACTTCCCGCACGCTGTAAGCTTATTTTTAAATTAATAAGAGAAGATGGCTTGAAGTACAAAGAAGTAGCTGAAATCTTAGGAATATCTGTTAACACCATCGACAACCAGATGGCAATTGCTGTTAAACGTATTTGCTCAGCCTTGAAAATAAGGAAGGAAGATGTCTTATGAAAACCAGCCTCCCATCTTAAAAAATTAAATTTTTTTTTAGTAGATAACTTAACATTTCCGGTCTTAAGTATATAACAATGGCGAGACCTGAAAAAATATGGAAGTTAATTGCGCGAAGCTTAAATAACGAAGCATCGGAAAGTGAGCGGGCAGAGCTTTATTATTACATGCAGGAAGACCCGGAACTTAAAAGTGAATACAATTTTTTAAAAGAAAACTGGCATTCTTCGAAAGAGGAAAGGAACCTACCAGAAGTTTCAGGAAACCTCAATAGAATTTTCCAAAAGGCAGCAGGCGAACAACAGCAGTTGGTTTCTGAACCAATAAGAGAAGTAGAGCGCAGCTTTTTAATCAGGAGGTATAGTAAATATGGTATTGCTGCTTCCCTGATTATCGGCGTCACTTTTTTTTGGTACAAACACCTTAGTCCGGCCCACACTGGCATGCCGGTCAAAGAACAGGTAATAGCCGCACAAAATGGTAGTCGAACCCGGGCACTTCTGCCAGATGGATCAACAGTATGGCTAAACGCAGGATCAAAACTCATGTATAAATCAAACTTCAAGGGTAAAAACAGGGTAGTGACCTTAGAAGGAGAAGCATTCTTCGATATCGTGAGCATGCCTGAGAAACCGTTTATTGTGCATCTAGGTGCAATGGACATCAAAGTTCTAGGTACAGCCTTTAACGTGAAGAATTACAAACAAGACAACATCATTGAAACCACACTTCTGCGAGGATCAATTGAAGTGATCTCCAACCGCAAAGAAGAACGTATCAAGCTTAAGCCGAACCAAAAACTACTTTTTGAGAAAACAGAGAATGCTGATGTTGAACCGATTATTGCCGCAGATCAGGTATTGATCAAAACGCCAGAATATCAACTCGGAGAAATTAAGTCAGGTCTGAAAGAAAATGAACGCTTGGAAACAGCATGGGTGTACAATAGGATCGAGTTTCGTGGGGAGACATTTGTAGAGCTTGCTGAGAAGCTTGAGCGGTGGTACGATGTCGAAATCCATTTCGAGGATGAAGACGTTAAAAAACTGAAGTTTAACGGATCTTTTGAAAAAGAAACTATAAACCAAGCTTTTGATGCACTACGAGAGGTAGCATCATTTGAATATAAACTTAAAGAACGTGAAATATTTATTAAATCTTCAAATTAGTCTGCGTCCAGGATAGCAGGCTAAAAAAGAACGGAGAATGTTCGCTGCATTCCCCGCTTCTTATCCGATTAAATCTATGAGTAGGTAAACAACCCTGAGGGGTTGATTTTTTAATTTAACCGTAATCAAATTTATGAAATGTTTTTATACGATTTCAGGGAAATCGTTTTTCCTAAAATTTCTCCTTACTATGAAGCTAACTGCCTTATTGATAATGGTTTTTACTGTAACAGTGTCGGCGACGAGCTTTTCTCAGAATAAGATAAATTTTAAAGGACAGAAAACTGAAATTTCAAAAGCAATTGCTGCAATTGAAAGTCAGACCTCTTATCGTTTCCTTTATAATGAAGGCTTAAAAGAAATAAGAAAAAAGATAACCGTAAACTTGGCTGATGCTTCCGTAGAAGATGCATTAAACACTCTTTTTAAGAATACAGATCTATCTTATCAATTGCTCGAAAACCAACTGATAATTATTAAGGGAGACAATATAGAAGCTGCCGACCAAATTATAATTGGAAAAGTAACAGACGAGAAAGGAGAAGCCTTGATCGGTGTATCTGTAAAGATCAAAGGAACAAACAGGGGGGTATCAACAAATATAAATGGTCAATTTTCTATTGACGCACCAACTGATGCAACCCTTGTTTTCACTTATATAGGTTTTCAGACCAAAGAAGTAAAAGTAGGCGGTCAGAAATCTATCAATGTAATCTTGAGTCAAACTAACAGTCAGTTGAACGAAGTAGTGGTAGTTGGCTATGGAACACAAAGAAAAGCATCACTAACAACTGCAGTTGCCAGCGTAGGCGGCGAAGACATAGCGGAAAGAGGCACTGTAAGTCCCTTACAAGCTGTTCAAGGCCAGGTAGCCGGAGTTGACATAACTGCTAGTTCAGGACGCGCCGGAGCGAATTTCACCACTACCATCCGTGGACAAAACTCGCTGGCAGGGGGATCTCCGCTATATGTGGTAGACGGTGTTATCGTTAGCGATGTATCGTTCCTTAACCCTCAAGACATCGCGAAGATGGACGTTCTTAAAGATGCTGCCTCCACAGCTATTTACGGCTCCAGGGGTTCTAACGGAGTTATTATAGTTACCACTAAAACTGGAACCAGTGCAAGAAGCTCCAAAACTCTTTCCTACGAGGGCTACACGGGCGTAAGAGCGGTTAGTAGAATGCCAGATTTTATGAGTGGTGACCAATGGGCTGAATTTCGATTAAACGCATATATAGTCCCCGAGCTTGACAGAGGCAGTACGAATTACTCGAATAAAATAGGCGGCTTTGAGAATCCTGTGATCGCGGGAAGAGTTGAGAATAAAGATTATACAAATTGGAGAGACCTGGTTTTACAAAATGGCATACAGAGCAATCACTATTTAAGCTTTTCCGGCGGAGCAAATAATATAAATTATTTATTAGGGGCAGGGTATCAAAATGAGGAAGGCAATTTGATCAACGAAAACTTTAGGAGATATAATATTAAAGGTAGCTTTGACAGCAAGATAAGCGAAAGATGGTCTACGGGGCTAAGTATTAACCTTGCACTATCCGAGCTTGAAAGGGGCAGCGATCTTTCTGTAACAAATGCCTTTCGTATGGCGCCTATCTTTTCGCCCTACGATGACGCCGGAAATCTAACATTCAGACCTGGTCAGATTTTTAATCCTTCTACAAATGCCACTACAAGCATTACAAGCTCCGTTAATCCTTTACTTGACAATGCAAACTCGCAAAATAATACACGAAGGACTTTTGGTCTAAGTAATATTTATCTTCAATATAAACCAGCAAGCTGGCTCCAAATCAGGTCTACATTTTCTCCTCAGGTTAATGTAGAAAGGAACGGCCGTTATTCTGGATCACTTACAGAAAGCCGGGGCGGGCAACTGGCTTCAGCACAAAGAGCTGATCTTCAGAAATACAGCTATATCTTCGATAATGTACTTACTGCAAAAAAGGAATTTAAAGGAGGCCATGCATTTGAACTAACAGCACTTTACAGCCAACAGCTTGACAGAACCGAGGTGGATACAACAGTAGTAGCCGACCTCCCTTACAATTCATCCTACCATAATATTGGTTCAGCAGGTCGTAGAGAAAGAAATGAAAGCTTCTTCTACAAAGAAACGCTTCAATCTTACATGTTGAGGTTAAACTACTCGATAAATAATAAATATCTTTTTTCCTTCGTAAACCGCTGGGATGGATCATCGAAACTTGCGCCCGGTCACAAATGGGCAGCATTTCCATCCGCCTCGGCCGCCTGGAGATTGACTGAGGAAGCGTTCCTGAAAAAGTATACCTTCATATCCGATCTGAAGTTGAGATTCAGTGCAGGAATAGCTGGTAACAACAATAACATTACCCCTTACGGCACCCAAATGAACTTGGGTTCACCTGCATATTACGATTTTGGTGGTGCCCTTGCTTTGGGTTTCAATCCTAATCGTCTCCCAAACAGGTCCTTAAGTTGGGAAAGAACCAGAGAGTATGATTTAGGTTTAGATTACGGTTTCCTCCGTGGACGAATTTCTGGTAGCATTGATGTTTACGATAAACTTTCGAAGGACGTAATCCTCGACAGAGAGTTAGCATTCGAGAACGGCTGGGCCATCTTAAAGGATAATGTAAGTTCAGTAGGCAACCGTGGGATCGAATTTTCCTTAAGGACAACAAACATCAGTACCAAAAATCTTACTTGGACAACCAGTATAAATTTCGCTAGAAACAAAAACGCTATTAAGGAGCTTTTGGACGGCAAAGTAGACCTTCCAGGTAATAAATGGTTTATTGGCCAGCCTATCAATGTCAACTATACATTTGTTTTTGATGGCATCTGGCAACAAAACGAGGTGGATCAAGCAAAACTATATAGCCAAACCCCTGGTCAGGCGAAAGTTATTGATTTTGATAACAACAGGATTATCGACAATAATGACAGAAGGATAATAGGACAAGTTGATCCCAAGTGGACGGGCGGTTTTTCTACTCAATTAACTTATAAAGGCTTTGACTTTTCCACCTCTTTATTTACACGTCAGGGAATGCAAGTACTTAGTCGCTTTCATGAAGAATTTACAAACTTAGCTGACAGAGGTAGAACCAAGTTGAATGTGAACTATTACATGCGTCCTAACCTCTATACCACCACCAGGGAATCAAACACCTATCCCCAACCACAAAATCCCGGTCCTTATTGGGCGTCAGTAGGATACTATAAAGACAACTCTTTTGTCAAAGTTCAAAATATCCTCCTTGGCTATACGCTTCCCGACAAGTTAAGTCAGAGGATAAAGGCGAGGAGCTTGAGGCTATACGCTAATATTCTAAATCCTTTCATTTGGACAGATTATGATGGTTTCGACCCTGAGTATGCGGGACAAAACTTATTAAACACCGGTGTTAGTTCAACTACCTATCAAATTGGCGTTAACGTTAAATTCTAAGAGATTATTATGAAAAGACTTTATTTCTATATAGCTAGCCTGTTTCTAATTCTTACAACTACTACGGGCTGTAAAGATTTTTTACAGGAGGAAAATCTATCAAACGTTCAATCTGATGAATTTTATAAGACTGCAGAAGGATATGAAAGATTGATAAATGCTTCCTATTCGAGCCTCCGCTCTGTTTACAGTGACCCATTTATCTATACCGCAGGAACAGACATGTTCGTTGAAGGACGAGATGCCCAGCCTCCAGGAATCAGTGAGTACCGGAACTTAACACCGGAAGAAGAAACGGTACTTAATTTCTATCGCAGGGTTTATGCTGCTATTCAAACTTGTAATACTGCAATTTATTTCAACGATATAACTACCCAAACAACAAATACACCCGTACGAAAAGGAGAAGCTAAATTTTTAAGAGCCTATTATTACTTTCTACTGGTTCAGACTTTTGGCGATGTGAGTCTTGTAACAGACAGGATTTTGGAACCCCAAGAGGGTTTTAAAAGAAATTCGGCGAGTGAGGTTTACAACTTCATTATTAACGAAATGACAGAAGCTTTAAATCTGGTTCCAGAAACAACACCTGATTTTGGTAGAGTTACAAAAAGAGCAGTCCGCCACTTTTTAGCAAAAGTATATTTAACCAGATCTTACGAACCATATGGAGATTCTCTAGAGGACGCAAAAAAGGCGGCAACCTTTGCTGATGCAGCTATAAACAATGAAAAACTGAATACTGCTTTTGAAGATATTTTCTTCCCTGGAAACGAGAAAAATCCTGATGTTCTCTTCTCAATTCAATTTGATCCGGCATCTATTGTAAACCCACAGACAGGAGGGAACTCCCAAAATTACTGGTTTGGCCCATATATGGGAGGACAAGGAGCAACTCAAGGATACCCTCAGAGGGCCTACAGGCTTGTACCAACTATGTACCTTTTTGATGTTTTCAATCAAGATGATGCTCGTTTTGATGCAACTTTCATGATTGAGTACTACAACCGATACTACGATTACTATGATAAAAGATCAGAGAGAAACTCATTGGATGTAAGATTCTATTATGCACCCCAATGGGCTTCCAGCCCAGCTGATATTGCAGCCTGGCGGGCCGTTAATCCAGCACGAAGGGGTAAAACAACGGTAATACCTTATTCTAATGCATGGCAAGCAGGAAGAACCACTGCAAATGACAACGCTACACCCGCAATCAAAAAGTTTGATGATCCCAAATCTGCTTTCGGTTCAGCCAGTAGCACCAGAGACTTCTTCCTTGCAAGATTAGGGGAAACGTATCTGATTGCAGCAGAGGCATACCTGAAATTGGGGGATCCAGCTAAAGCCACAGACAGGATAAATGAAGTTAGGAGACGTGCTGCTAAACCTGGAAAAAGCATGCAGGTTTCTAGTACACAAGTAACTCTTGATTTCATTCTTGATGAAAGAGCTCGTGAACTAGCAGGAGAATACCATAGGTGGTTTGATTTGAAAAGAACCGGAAAGCTAATAGAGAGAACGCGATTATATAATAGGGATATTAAGAAGTGGTTCGATTTGGGAGAAAATCCCTTCCAAGGACCAACTGGTTTGAAAATTCTTCGCCCTATACCAGCGAAGGCTTTGATACTTAATGAAGAAGGAGTAGCACAGAACCCGGGCTACTAAACTAAAAGCTTTCTTATTCTCAAATGTGCTATTAGTAAGGGAACAAAGAGCAGCCAAAAAGGATTGTTACTTGTAAATTCCATTTATAGAAGGCGTAACGAAAATCCGTTACGCCTTCTATGCTTATAGCTATCGTGCCTCAAAATAAAAAAGGCCCAGCTTGTGTTGCTGAGCCTTTGATCTCTAATTAGGTTACTCTAAGAACATCCGCCTTGAGTACCGCAATTCAAGCATTTATAGCAAGTCCCTGACCGAACCATGATATGTCCACAGTTAGTACAAGCAGGGGCATCACTCTGCCCTCCACCAGAAATATCAAGAACAGGTTTCAATACTTTATCAGATACTGTCTTTGTTGACTCTACAACCTGAGGAGCTTGAGGGTCATGATTAACATCTTCATCCGCCATTTGAGGGTTTCCTAAAATAGCCTTTTGCTCAGTGATCACATGTACCAAGTCAGTGCGATTTAGGTACTCATAACCCAGAATACGGAAGATATAGTCTATAATTGAGGTAGCGCTCTTAATATTTTCATGCCCGCTTACCATACCAGAAGGCTCGAAACGAGTGAAAGTAAATTTGTCAACAAATTCTTCCAATGGTACACCGTACTGAAGACCTACAGAAATGGCGATGGCAAAACAGTTCATTAATGAACGAAAAGTTGCGCCTTCTTTGTGCATATCCACGAAGATCTCTCCTAATGTTCCGTCTTCGTATTCCCCTGTTCTTACGTATACAGTTTGACCGCCTACCGATGCTTTTTGAGTAAAGCCACGACGTTTTGAAGGCATACTCTTCTTCTCGACAACAGATGATAACTGACGCTTGAACGTAGTATCAGTAGACTTCTCAAGGATTGCACGAGCAGCCTCTAATACCTGCTCAGGGGTTAGATCACTCAATCTTACATTAGCGGCTTCTCCAAGAACTTCCTCAACGCTATCGAGTTTATCTTCCTTAGTATCCGATTTTGTAGATAAAGGCTGAGAAAGCTTACAACCGTCACGGTAAAGAGCATTAGCTTTCAATGCCAATTTCCATGATAACTCATAGCAATCTTTGATCTCTTCAACCGTAGCCTCATTTGGAAGGTTGATCGTTTTAGAAATTGCACCAGAAAGGAATGGTTGTGCGGCAGCCATCATCTTGATATGGCCGTGAGCATGAATATATCGAACTCCTTTTGCACCACATTTATTAGCACAGTCAAAAATTGGATAGTGCTCTGCCTTTAAATAAGGAGCACCCTCAATAGTCATTGTACCGCAAATATATTCGTTCGCTTCAGTGATTTGCTGGCGGCTAAATCCAATAGAACGCAGAAGGTTGAAGTCTGGGGCATTGTACTGCTCAGATTTGAAACCTAAACGTTTAAGGCAATCCTCGCCAAGCGTCCACTGGTTGAACACGAAACCAATCTCGAAGGCTGCGAGTAGAGATTTGTCGATCTTCTCCAATTCATCCTGAGTAAAGCCTTTTGCAGCGAGAGAGTCAAAATTAATATGAGGAGCACCTTTTAAGGTAGCATGACCTTTGGCATAATTTACGATAGCTTCGATCTCATGCTCTTTATAACCCTGATTCTTTAATGCAGCAGGAACTCCCTGATTAATGATCTTAAAGTAACCTCCACCTGAAAGTTTTTTGAATTTAACAAGAGCGAAATCAGGCTCGATACCAGTTGTATCACAATCCATTACCAGACCTATTGTTCCGGTTGGAGCAATAACTGTGGTTTGTGCGTTACGGTAACCGTATTTCTCTCCTAATTCTAGTGCTTTATCCCATGCATTACATGCAGCAGACAACAGATAATCAGGACAATGTTTCTGATCAATTCCCGGAGGCGCTATCTCAAGACCTTCGTATGCATCAGTAGCATTATAAGCTGCATAACGGTGATTACGCATTACACGAAGCATATGTTGCTTGTTGTCTTCGTAGCGTCTGAAAGTACCTAACTCTCTCGCCATCTCGGCAGAAGTAGCGTAAGCAGTACCAGTCATGATTGCAGTAATAGCTCCACCAATAGCACGAGCTTTGTCGCTATCATAAGGAATACCTGCAACCATTAACATTGAACCCAGGTTAGCATATCCTAAACCTAAAGTTCTATAGTCATATGATAATTGAGCAACTTCTTTAGACGGGAACTGAGCCATAAGAACCGAGATCTCCAGAACCATAGTCCAAACGCGGCAAGCATGCTCGAAGCCTTTTACATCGAAAGTTAATGTATCAGGATTGAAGAAGTGTGCAAGGTTGATTGAAGCCAGGTTACAAGCCGTGTTGTCCAGGAACATGTACTCAGAACATGGGTTAGATGCGTTGATACGACCGCCCTCAGGACAAGTATGCCATTCGTTGATAGTAGTATCATACTGTACACCCGGATCTGCACAAGCCCATGCAGCGAAGGCAATATCTTGCCATAATTTCTCCGCAGAGATTGACTTCATTGTTTTTCCTGTAGTACGCGCTACAAGGTCCCAGCTTGCTCCTGTTTCTAAAGCTCTGAAAAAAGCGTTTGGAATACGAACAGAGTTATTTGAGTTCTGACCGGCAACAGTACGGTATGCTTCACCTTCGTAGTCTGAAGAATAGCCTGCAGCTATTAACGCAGCAACCTTACGTTCCTCTTCAACTTTCCAATTAACAAAACCTTCGATTTCAGGGTGATCCAAGTCTAAACAAACCATTTTAGCAGCACGACGAGTGGTACCTCCTGATTTAATAGCACCAGCTGCGCGATCACCAATTTTCAGGAATGACATCAAACCTGAAGAATAACCTCCGCCTGATAATTTCTCATTTTCTCCACGAATTGCAGAGAAGTTAGTACCTACACCAGAACCATATTTGAAAATACGGGCTTCACGCACCCAAAGGTCCATGATACCACCTTCGTTAACTAGGTCATCCTCAACAGAAAGGATAAAACATGCATGTGGTTGAGGACGCTCGTAAGCTGAAGTAGACTTTTTCAACTCCTCAGTTTCCGGATCTACGTAGTAATGCCCCTGAGGCTTACCTGCGATACCGTAAGAAGAATGTAATCCTGTGTTGAACCATTGAGGTGAGTTTGGAGCAGCGAGCTGACCGACAATGGTGAACACCAATTCATCATAAAATATATCAGCATCAGCTTTTGATGCAAAGTAGCCGTAACGTTCGCCCCACTGCTTCCAGCAGTCTGCCATACGATGTGCTACTTGCTTTATGCTTTTTTCTGACGAAGTCGTTCCATCCGGCTGTGGTACACCTGCTTTGCGAAAATATTTTTGAGCAAGAATATCAGTAGCCACCTGGCTCCAGGAAGCAGGCACCTCTACATCATTCATCTCAAATACTGCATCCCCGGCGGGGTTTCTGATGACAGAAGACCTCTTCTCGTATGTGAATAAATCATAAACACTCACACCTTCCTTTGTAAAGTAACGCGGAATGCTCAAACCGCCACCTTTTCCTGTTTTTGCTGCAGTATTTTTGCCCATGTCCTATAAATATTAATGTTTTAAATGCGTTTTTATGTATAAAAAAACTAAAGGGGTTTTTTACCAAATTTACTCTCCAAAATCAGATACCGCAATTTCCGTTTTCCACACCATTTGCATCAAACCGCCTGTAGAAGTTATCAACATTCGTTAAAGGACTAAAAAACAACATTTTACAATGTGGAAAACTTCAAAAACTATACCTATGCCATGTCGCTTTTATGTCATAACAGCCTGATTTTTATTACATTATTTAAACGAAATTCCATTGCAGAAACGAAGGGTATTTTGTAATAAGAACACTAGTTGATGCACTGGGAAAACAGAGAGGTTACGCTTATTAAGCTGCCTTTCAACACGGGGGACAACCTGATACAAAATAAAAAGCCCCGTTATTCAACAGGGCTTCTTCTAAAAAAATGAGTTTACTATAGTTATTATTAATCAACTACTGTAACACGTATCATGTTCGTTTTACCTTTTTTCTCAATTGGCATCGCAGCCGTATTAATCACGATTTCACCCGGCATAATCAGGCGCTCGTCACGAAGGATACGATTAACATCGCTTATTGATTGATCTGTACTTTCAGCTTTATCATAGAAGAATCCTCTAACACCCCAAAGTAGACTCAAGGTATTCAGAAGTTTCTTATTATTAGTAAAAATAAAAGTACTTGCTTTTGGGCGGTGGCTGGAAACTTCGAAAGCAGTGTAACCAGAAGAAGTCATAGCAACGATACCAACAGCGTTAGTCTTCTCAGACAAATATACAGCCGATCCACAAACAGCATCCGACATATAACGAGGAGAGCTTTGATTAAGCTTCTTAGGCGTTTGATAAGGGTAAGCAGTTTCCTCAATATTAGTGATAATCTTAGCCATTGTTTCGATAACAATAAGAGGGAATTCACCTACAGAAGTCTCACCACTTAACATCACTGCATCAGCACCATCCAATACAGAGTTAGCAACGTCGTTCACCTCTGCACGGGTTGGGCGAGGAGTTGTGATCATACTCTCAAGCATTTGAGTAGCTACGATAACAGGTTTAGAAGCCTCACGACATTTGCGAGCAATCATTTTTTGAAGCACCGGAACTTGTTCCATTGGCATTTCAACTCCAAGGTCTCCACGAGCCACCATTACACCGTCAGTAGCGGCTATAATCGCATCAATATTATCAATTGCCTCTGGCTTCTCTATTTTAGCAATAACCCTTGCTGATTTCCCGCTTCTGTTAATGATGCGTTTCAATTCAACGATATCTTCTGCAGTACGAACAAAGGATAAACCGATCCACTCAACATCATTCTCAAGAACGAACTCCAGATTATTTAAGTCGTCTTCAGTTAAAGATGGAATAGAGATCTTAGTATTTGGAAGGTTAACACCTTTACGGGATGTCAAAACTCCACCGTGAACTACTTCACATACCACCGTATCCTTGTTGTTACTATCGATAACTCGCATTTGCAGTTTTCCGTCATCCAGAAGAATGATCTCACCTGCTCTTACGTCTTTAGGGAAGTTTTGATAAGTAATATATATTTGCTTCTCGTCGCCGATAAGCTCATTAGTTGTAATTTCAATGCGGCTTCCATTTACTAGTTGGATCCCGCCTTCTTTCACTTTTCCAATACGGATTTTTGGACCCTGAAGGTCAGCTAAAATACCAACATTGGTTTTGTATTGCCTGTTAATTTCGCGGATAGTGTCAATCACTTTTTGGTGATCTTCCTGGCTACCGTGCGAAAAATTTAACCGGCACACATCTACTCCGGCTTTAATCATGCTCAGCAAAGTTTCCTTTGGAGAAGATGCCGGGCCTAACGTTGCAACAATTTTTGTCCTTTTATGAACTTGTCTCATTTTTTTAACCTTTTAATATATGGTTGACTGGGTGTACAAAATACACTATGAAATTATCGGCTAAAATATCAGATTTTCTTTAGATTTCAACTTTTCAGGATCAACTTCTGCTGCCACTACCACTTCCTGAAGTTTATTTAAGCCGTCAATAATATAATTTAAGTCTTCTTGGTCTATAAAATTTTTGATTAAAATAAAATAATCTACCTGTTTCATCTCCGGAATCAGATAAGTTTCCGAACCTTTATTGGCTAAAAGGTAAAATTCCGTATCAGAATTAGGGATTTGATAAAAATAACGTGAAAAAAAAGAAGAAATACTATTTTTCAAGTAGAGGCTAAGCTCTTCTATCCTATGGAAATTAGTGTTCAACTGTTTATTTATCTTATAGCATAACGTGTAATCCTTCAACGACGACGTTACTGCGATCAAAACAAAATCAAGATCCAGTTCGTATTTTAATATAAGCCTGTTCAAAACTCCTTTTTCAATCCCAACAAAGGTAATAAAGAAAGGTGTTTCGTATTATGACTCAGGTCATTTTTGTGCAAAAACAAAAAGGTTTGATATTTATTAGAATTTATTTTTCTTTGCACTGAATTATTTAACCCATTTAAAAAATAAAACTATGTCTGATATCGCTTCAAGAGTAAAAGCAATTATCGTAGAAAAATTAGGTGTAGATGAGAGTGAAGTAACACCTGAGGCATCTTTCACTAATGATCTTGGCGCAGACTCTCTGGACACCGTAGAGTTAATTATGGAGTTCGAAAAAGAGTTTAATGTTGCTATTCCTGATGACCAGGCTGAAACAATCGGCACAGTAGGCCAAGCAATCGCTTACTTAGAAAAAAACGTAAAATAATCCACGCATCCACAATATAAATGGAGCTTAAAAGAGTTGTAGTAACAGGATTAGGTGCGCTTACTCCACTTGGTAACACCGTTGCAGAGTACTGGAACGGTTTGATTAATGGGGTAAGCGGTGCCGCTCCGATTACAAAATTTGATGCTACAAACTTCAAAACCAAGTTTGCCTGCGAAGTCAAAAACTTTAATCCCGAAGACTTTCTTGATAAAAAAGAAGCACGTAAAGTAGACCCTTTCGTACATTATGCTATCGCCTCCACAGACGAAGCAGTTAAGGATGCAGGTTTTACTGATTTCAGTAAATTTGATACTAACCGAATTGGTGTGATCTGGGGTTCTGGAATTGGCGGGTTAAAAACCTTCTTGGATGAAGTATCAAATTTTGCTAAAGGTGATGGTACTCCTCGTTTTAATCCTTTTTTCATTCCTAAAATGATCCTGGATATAGCGCCGGGTCATATTTCCATCAAATACGGTTTAAGGGGCCCTAACTTCTCCACCGTATCTGCGTGTGCATCATCCACAAATGCACTTATAGATTCCTTCAATTATATCAGACTGGGAATGGCTGATGTTATTATCTCCGGAGGATCTGAAGCGATTATCAACGAAGCGGGCATGGGCGGATTTAACGCAATGCATGCGCTTTCGACCCGAAACGATGATCCTCAAACAGCCTCGAGGCCGTTTGATAAAGACCGAGATGGCTTTGTTGCAGGTGAAGGTTCGGGAACCATTATTCTTGAAGAACTGGAGCATGCAAAAGCTCGGGGCGCGAAAATCTACGCCGAAATTATTGGTGGAGGAATGAGCGCCGATGCTAATCACATTACAGCACCTCATCCTGAGGGCTTGGGTGCTAAACTAGTAATGACTAATGCTCTAAGGGACGCGAATTTAACTACTTCAGACATAGATTATATCAATGTCCACGGTACCTCAACTCCGCTTGGCGATATAAGTGAGTCTAGAGCAATCATTGATTTATTTGGAGAAAATGCTTACAAACTAAACATCAGCTCTACAAAATCAATGACAGGTCACTTATTGGGAGCAGCAGGAGCCATTGAATCTATCGCATCCATACTAGCTGTACAGAACAACATTATTCCTCCAACTATCAATCACTTTACTGACGATCCAGAAATTGATCCGAAGTTGAATCTGACTTTCAACAAAGCTCAGGAACGTGTGGTAAGGGCTGCTCAAAGCAATACCTTCGGTTTCGGAGGGCATAATGCCTCTGTCATCTTCAGAAAGTATGAGGGTTAGCAGAAACTTTTGCTCAAGGCGAGCATATAGATTGTTGAAAATGGCTATTTTTATGTAACAGTATCTTACGCTTTTATGTAAAAAATACGCATGCCATTAAGCAAGATATATAAGCTCTACTTTTCTCCGCAAAGAAAATACGTTAAGACATTAAGGAATCTGCTGGGCTTCGTGCCCGGCAACCTTAGTTTATACAGAATGGCTTTTCGCCATCGCTCTGCCGCTGTTATGCTTAAAAATGGCACAAAAAACAGCAATGAAAGACTAGAATTTCTTGGCGACGCAGTTTTGGGCTCTGTTATAGCAGAAGAGCTGTTTAAACGCTACCCTTACAAAAGCGAAGGCTTCTTAACAGAAATGCGGTCAAAAATTGTTAGTCGTGCTAACCTTAACCAACTTTCCAAAAGATTAGGTTTGAACGAGCTCATAGAGTTTGATACCAAGATCGTTAATTATCCCAATAAGCAAGGTTCGTTATTAGGCGACGCTTTTGAAGCGTTGATCGGGGCAGTTTACCTTGATAAGGGATACGATTTTACACACTCCTTCATATTAAACAGGATAATAAAACCCCACGTTGATATCCATACTCTTGAAAATACAGAAACCAATTTTAAGAGTAAATTGATAGAGTGGTGTCAGCGTCACGGAAAAGATATCACCTTTGAACTTGTGGCTAATAATGAAGGCGACAGCAGCAAACTTTTCACTATTCAGGTCAGTATCGACGGAGAAACCTACGGAGTCGGCCGAGATTATAATAAGAAGAACGCTGAAAAACTCGCTGCTGAAAAAGCATGTGAAGCTTTAAGTATATAAATCAACCACCTTCTTAAAAAAAACAAATCATATTCATCCTTCTGATTGTTCTTGCTTAAATTATAAAGCAAGTTATGAGATTAAGATCTGCATTAATATTCGCATCAGTAGCACTAACCTTTGTTGCGTGTCAACCTAAAAATTCAAATAAGGAAGCCACAGATACAACTACAATTTACGGCAATCCTACAGATACCGGGCAGCGTGAAGGTGATACAGTTATCGACCAAGGAATGGGAGATACAGCAGAAGTACAAGCAGGAGGTGCTAAAACTAATGTAGGCCAAGATACAGTAGGTAAACAGCCACACGACCATTAAACAGAATACTATCTTTTCTGGACGTGATTATTCAGACCATAAATAATAGTAAAGGCTTTAATAAGATAATAGTTAACTTTTGATAGCTGTTTCATTATATAGGAATTTTAGATGTAAGTTATCATCAGAAGATGAAGTTGGCATGAAGAAAACTGACAAAATACCTATTTGTTTTACAGATAAAATTTTCACAATCCCTATCTAGCCTAAGTATATTAATAATGGTATGATTAAAAATCAAAGAATTAATAATACGTGTAGACAAGGTAGCTGAGAAATCTTGATAAAAAAAGAAGCCGGATAATTCCGGCTTCTAATGTGAACGTTAACTTAGAAAAAGTTCTTGTGGAATCAATTCTATCTATAAGCTCTTGAAGTAAGAAATATCATTACCAGAATTTATCTTAACCACAATTTGGCTATCAGACTTCCTTAGGCTCACGAAATAATAAGAGTTTCCGCTATCGCTAGAGAAGCTATAAGGTAATGAGCTCACCTGGCTGTCAACCTCGAAATGAAGCACTTCACCAATTGAATAGTCTTTATATAGCTTTTTCAATTTAGCTAAGCTTTCAGCAGGAATTTTGTCTGCTTTTACATACTGAGTAGTGGCTACATACTCACCCTGAGCATCAAAGAAAGCCGATTTCTTTTCACCGTTTAAGGTAAACGACGCCTTATAATAATTATCTACCTCAGACCATTCAACGTCTTTAGCACCCTGAAACCTTGAGGTAAAATTATTTTTAGCGAAATAAGAAGCTCCTGTTTCCTTTTTAGCAGTTTTGTTTTTGTCGACCGCAAATCCGTTTACAACCAACGCCAAAACAAAAAAGGCTGATAAAAATAAATTCTTCATCTTGTTAAATTTTATTTTTCATAACAAAGGTGACAACAAAATATCATATCCTAAAACTTTTCTCACTTTTTATGGAATTTTAATAATAAAAAGCTCACATTGATATTACTTTAAAAAAATAACGATTTAAGTATTAGAAATTTGAGAATCTCTTAAAAAAGAAGAAGACACTATTCCGTTCAAATGGAACGATATAAGGCACTTTTGAAAGAAACAAGGCTTAGAGTGGGTTACTGAAAAGGATTAACATAATGATTACAAGGAAGGTACCTGTTTTCAACTTTTTTAAATCTATTGTTGGAAAATAATGTTAACAGTTAAAATCTCACAAAAACAGAAACTATGAAAGCTAAAATGTTAACAGTGTTGCTTGCTACGGGATTAGGCCTTGCCTCATGCTCTTCAAGCAAACAAGGAAACACCGGCTCTGATTCTGCCACGGCTGATTCAATGGGTGGAACAACAATGGACACTACTACCACGGGTACTGGTATGGGAACTACTGATACCACCGGAACTGGCACAGGAACTGGCACTGGTACAGGAACAGGAACTGGAACTGGAACCGGCACAGGTACTGATGGAACTGGTACTGGTGGAACAGGAACTGGCACCGGCGGAACTGGTACAGGTACAGGTACTGGCACTGGCACTGGCACTGGTACGGGTACCGGAGGAACTGGAACAGGCACAGGTACTGGCGGAACGGGAACTGGTTCTGGAACTGGAACAAGCGGTTCTGGAGGTGGAACTACAACTCCTCGTCCATAAAAAAAGAAGCCCGACTGAAACAGCCGGGCTTCTTTTTACAAGGTATTTAAAGTCTTACTTCTGAACGTATAAAACATTTTTTACTGCTCTAACAACACGCTCGGCATTAGGCAATGCTTCTTTAATTAAGGTAGGAGCATATGGAAGCGGAGTATCAGCAGAAACAACACGTACTACAGGAGCATCAAGATAATCAAAAGCATCTTTCTGAACTTTGAAAGCAATCTCAGTAGCTATTGAACCAAGAGGCCATGCTTCTTCAACCACAACAAGACGATTAGTTTTCTTAACAGAATTAATGATAGTGTCATAATCGATAGGACGTACACTACGCAGGTCGATTACTTCTGCATTAATTCCCTCTTTAGTTAATTCTTCAACCGCAGGATTAACAACTCTGCTCAGCATTTTTCCAAAAGTCACGATAGTAACATCAGAACCTTCTTTTACGATATTTGCTTTGCCAATTTCAATGTAGTATTCCTCTTCAGGAACTTCACCTTTGTCTCCGTACATTACTTCAGACTCCATGAAGATCACAGGATCTGGGTCTATGATAGATGATTTTAACAAACCTTTAGCTTCATAAGGAGTTGAAGGAACAACTACTTTCAATCCTGGACAGTTAGCGTACCAGTTTTCGAAGTTCTGAGAGTGCTGCGCTCCTAATTGACCAGCGTTTCCAGTTGGGCCACGGAAAACAATTGGCACTGAGAATTGGCCACCGCTCATAGAATATACCTTAGCAGCACCATTAATCACCTGGTCAATCGCTACAAGTGAGAAGTTGAAAGTCATGAACTCGACTATCGGCTTCAAACCGTTCATTGCAGCGCCGGTTGCGATACCAGCAAAACCAAGTTCAGCAATTGGGGTATCAATTACGCGCTTCGCTCCAAATTCATCAAGCATTCCCTGGGTAACTTTATAAGCTCCGTTATACTCGGCAACTTCCTCACCCATGATAAAGATCTTATCGTCTTTGCGCATCTCTTCGGTCATTGCTTCACGAAGCGCTTCTCTGAACTGTATTTCTCTCATTTTATGTTAAATCAATATTTTGGAACGCAAATATAAGGGAGTATAATTGCAAATCCAACGAGTAGAAAGGTAGGATTTGTAATATTTCTTATAATATCTACCGTCCGCACATCTGCTTGTAGACACAATATCCACAGTTAGCTGCTTTTGTGGTCTGAGCAAAGGGAATTTCAGCATCGAACAACTCCTCCAACAGTCCCTTCAGCCTCGAATAGAAGCCGGATTTAATATCCTCAAGATGCTCCGCTTGCAGAACGGCCTTGCTACCTCGTCCGCCCGAGAAAAACAGCGTACCATCATTTCCCATTCTGCGTATGATGTAGAGATTAGGCTCAACTCTTTCAACCTGCTTTACCTGTTCATAGATATAGGTATAGAAAAGCGTTTGTATCATCGCCTTATTCTGCTTGTTCCCATCCCGTTCAAATAAAGCGTCCAAATCGTTGTACTTCACCTCATCACTTCCTGTCTTATAATCGACAATCCGAATAATACCATCCCGCTGATCCACACGGTCAATTATTCCGTAAAGCAAAACCTGGTGCTCCTTTTCTCTAATAGAAATAGGGAAACGTAATTTATAGTCCTTTTTATTTTCCAGTTCTATGATCGAGAAGGGAGCAACCGTTTCATCGTGACTAAGAATAGCATCAACATATTCCTCCACAATGCGAAGGATAATCTGCTGCATACTATTTGGTGCTCGAAGTTTAGTTTTATTGCCGAACAAAACCATCGAAAGAGCCTGCTTGCATAACTTAGGCACTTCCTGCCTTTTTTTCTTTATATCTTCAGCGGTAATAAGTCTATTATCCCTGGATAATTCCTCGTAGTACCATTCCATAACCTGATGAAGAACAGAACCTACCTGATTAGCTTCCAGGTTTTCCGTTATTTCCTCTGGTTCTTTAATCTTTGCAACGTATTTGAGGAAGAACTGCAATGAGCAATTGAGATAGGTAGTTAGTGCTGTCGCGGATATTTTCTCATCATCCCAATTACCCTTTGATTGCAGGAACTTTTGCAGTGCCGTCCAAACCTTGCCTTTTTTCTCTATAACCAGATCTTTTACTGATTCGATCTGCACCGGCTGGTTCTGGAGGTAGTATTCGAAAGTAAAACCGCTCTCAAATTCAAGTTGCCGTAAAAACCGGCTTGACTCGCCACTGTTACTTTCGTCAATAAGACTGTTGTACACCAGGCTGATGTTACCCGGCCTTTGCAATAAGCGATAAAATAAGTAGGCGGCAATAGCATCCTGGTTTTCAAGAACAGGAAGGCCATGAACCCTGCGTATAGTATCCGGAATAAAAGATGGTGAGGTACTTAGCTTCGGCAGCGTTCCCTCGTTAACTCCTAAAATAATAACGTTCTCGAAGTCAAGACAGCGGCTTTCAAGTAATCCCATTACCTGAATACCGCGCAAGGGCTCTCCCTCTAAGGGTACAGAAAGCCCTTGCAAGGCTTTTCTGATTAGAGACAGTGCGAAGCTTAATGGCAAATTCTCCTGATAGGTACTTAAGCCATCATATAATAGATTGAGTTCTTTACTCACAGCCATCAACAAATTTGCCTCAAGCTGTTGCAATTGGCCTTGCTTCTGCCTTTGCTCCAACACCGCTGTTAACAGAACATAAAGAGCATCGATAGTTTGAAGTCCAGCGTGCTTAACAGTAAAAAAATTGGGGGCCAACAATGAAGAGAAATGCAGCTCGGTCAATGGCACTTCTACCCATTGATTTTCCAACATCCTTTTTTGAAGAATTTCCTTTTCCCGCTCCTGAACACCAGTCAGCGGATGCGACAAGAATGCAAGGACGTCTTTATAATAAATAGAATCTTTTCGTTCGCGATGCACCTGCTCCTGGATACTTAGCCATAAGTCAATCAATCCAAAAACGGTAGACTGCGCTAAGGGGAAACCCATTGTAACGTTAACCTTAGCTGTATCAGCGGGGATAGTTTGCAAGACCGGAAGCAATAAGCTCTCATCAGCAATAATTATAGCTGTTTTTTCAGGATCGTTGGCTTCTGCCAGATATTCCTTAATATTCTCAAACTGACTTATCGCCTTAGCTTGAGCTGCGTGTCCATGTACTTGAATTACCTGAACCCTCTTTCCTTCTCTCTTAATGAAGGATGGAGATTCGCCAAGGGCATTGACAAGACCGGTAACAGCAAGATTTCGCCGGATGAAAAGGCCTGCTTCTTGCAATTGATCGTCGAGGTAGTATGAATCCGCATCAAAGTAAAAAACGGCTTTCTCTATCTCCTGCCAGTGCTTGAACAACTTAGCTTCAGCACGATTCAACGCGTTAAAACCAATGAATACAACCTGCCTGAATTGGTTTACGAATTCTGAACTTTCATTCTCAGCTAGGCTTCTATATAAAGCAGGAATGGTAGAATATCCGGCATTCTTCAACTCCTCGTGGAAGGCATTATATAAAGAGGGCATCCTTCTCCACAGATCAATAAACTTCTGTTGGAAACTCTGTTGCTTCTCCTTTGAAAACGACGACCAAAACCGCTCCAGGAATTGATACTGCTCAGGATTGAAGTGAGGAAACTGTTGCTGAATAACAGCAATATCTTCCAACTCACAGAATAGTTCTTGCGCATTGACCAGGTCGTAATCTATTTGTGAAAAATCACCTAAAATAATTTCCGCCATCGAATAGAACTTATCAGGACTAATTTCCTCTTTACCCTCTTCTCTTAGTATCCTGTTATATTCACGATGCAGCACAAAAAATTGCGTAAATTGATCCGCGACGATGAGATTTGAAGATTTGGCAAAAAACTCTCCTACAGTAAAAAATGCGGGGCTCCATAAGGATTTACCGTATAACTCTCCCAGGTGCTTCTTTAAAAACAAACCGGGACGTTTATTATTAAAAACGATAGCAATGTCCTGCAGGTCGCCGTTAAAACGAGTTAAAAGATCTGCTGCTACTTCCTGTAAAAATGATTTCATTTCCATAACTGCTTACTCCACTGGCATAAGCATCTCCTTTGTCTAAACTTCTTTTAGTTCCTTTAAGTATCCGTAATACAAATAGGCATTAATATTCGTATATCCCATTTCGGATAACAACTCTTTATAGGCCTCTACCTGTTTATAGTGCTGGGGCTTTGGCTCTTCAGTAAACTTGAAATCGATAAGAACTACCTCATTTGCTCCCACTAAAACTTTATCTGGCCTATAACTCGCACCCTTTCCACTTATAATTGTCTGCTCATTAAGACTTTGATAGGGCTTTTCAAGTAAGGCTTTCAGATCCGGTTGGAGTAGTACGCTCTCCGCCAAAGTTCTGATCTCCGGTTCGTCAGCTTTCCGAAAAATCCCTTCCTTCTGCATATCTCTTATGATTACAGGAAGGTCCTCTACTACTGTTACCCTCGATAAAATTTCGTGAAGGATCAGACCTCTTCTCCGCGCTGTATTGCCGCTTAAAAGATCAAGTTGTTCAAAAACCTTGTCGTTTGATAAAGCCTCCTCTAATCTGTCGGAGGTTGGATAAGATGAAAAATGCCAATCGGTACGATTAATTGCCGTATGTCTGTCTCCCGACTTTTTAACCTGTGATTCAACAGGTCCTTCAATTAATAAATTCTGCTCATCAAATTCTCCACCCAGTTCTGATGAATGTAGTTTTAGGGGATGAAAAATAAGGTCACCAATTAAACTAAACTGGTCGTCCTTACCGGAAACTTGCCCCGGAGCAGTGATATAAAGATGCTTACGTGTACGGGTAGTAGCAACATAAAGCATATTTATAGCATCCATGTAATTGAAAAGCAGTTCCTCAAAGTAGGCCTTACTAAAGGCAGATTGTCCTAAACTCTTCTTATAATGAACAGGGACGCTGCTTAACATAGAATAGGGTGTATGACCAGCGTCTACCCAAAAAATACTGTTAGTCATCCCATCCAGGTTCCAACAGCAGAAAGGTAGCATTACAACATCAAATGCCAAACCTTTAGACTTATGTATAGTCATCACTTGTACCGCATCGCTTTGCTCAGATGAAGGCAGAGCTTTACGTTCTCCTTCTTCTTCCCACCAGGTTAGAAAAGACGAGATGCCTTTTTCCCCTTGCTTTGCAAAGCTACTCACCATATCACGGAAGGCCAGAAGATAAGGTAAATGAACCTGAGAGTGATTAAGACCGTAAGCTTCAATCAGCTTCTCGACAAGCTCAAAAAGTGGAAGTTGTTGCCAAGAAAGCCAATGATCACAAAGCATTGACGGAAGGAAGCCCTTTAAATTCGGTAACTCCGTTTTATTGATCTTTAACCAAACTTCCGTTGGTACAACCTTGCCAGCTTCAAGGTTATATAAATGAACACAGTTGGCTTTATATAAGGTGCTATCATCCTTTTTTGCAATCATAGCATAAAAAGTATTGATGATTAGCTTCACAGCCGAGTTATTGGCAACCAGTAGCGCTTCACCAGAGATCACAGGGATGTTTAGCGCCATCAAGTGTTCTACCACACTTCTGGCTTCCGTATTACTTCTAACAAGTACACATATTTCTCCAGCCTTATAGCGCGGTTGGTCACTTAACAACCAATCAGATAAAGTTTCCGAAAGCTTGGCCAATGCTGGCTCCTTGCTATCTGATGCCCGTGTCCTGTTATCTCTTACCTCTAAAAAATCTATTTGAATGGTACCTCCCTGTGGTGTTGAGGGAGCCTTCTGCTGATAACTTTGCTCATAGGCACTCTGGATAATCGAGTTATGTCCTTCTGCCACCCACCATGTTTCAAACAGCGCGGTTCCCCCATCTTCTATAACCTTATTGTTAATGTGAGATTGAAGAAGCTGTGGTGCGTGCTTGAACATGAAATTATTAAAATCTATGATATTAGCGGCACTACGATAGTTTTCTTTCAAAATATCATCAACAACCCTTAGCTCTCCTATATGCCTCTTTGCATGACTATGCAGAATCCTCCAATCGCCATTACGCCAACGATAAATGGATTGCTTAACGTCTCCAACAATTAAATGGTCTGTTAGCTTGCCATTTGCTTCTGCAATTGCATTTTTCAGCAAGGGGAGGAAATTAGTCCACTGAAATGAACTCGTGTCCTGAAATTCATCAAAAAGGAAATGCCTGAAGCGATTGCCTACCTTCTCCCAGATAAATGAAGGGTTATCAACTTGTTCTGCAGTAATTCCCTTCAATAAATTCTGGGCATCGCTAATCAACAATGATGAGTTCTCTTCACGATACTCTTTCATCAGGCCAGCCATTTCTTGCATCAGCCGTAAATAGTATAAGTTGGCATCCAGGGCTTTTGCCATCTGATATCTCGGCAATTCCTCATGGTAAAACTGATAGAGCTTGCTCAGCAGAGGATTCAGGCTGGAGTAAAGAAGACTAATATTTCCATCCATTCCTCCTTTTTGCCATTCCTCAGGTTCGTTAAGCATCTTTTCAAGGCTGCTTATTTTAGCAAAATCTCCATCAGCTATCTTTGTAAGATTATTCAGAGGAGATCTTGATTTTCCCTTCAGCTGGTCTATCAATACTCCCGATGTGCGAAATATTTGTACTGCTTCTTTTGCAAGGTCGGTCACGGCACTCTCAAAAAAATTAATAAGGGTTTTCGTTAACTCCTGCAGATCCTTAAATAAAACATCAGGTTCTAAGTTTCGGATAGCATTTTCAAAAGGCTGGTAACGCTCCTTAAATATCTCATCTGCTAGGCCGAGTAAAGTTTCCCGATAGTTCCAACTTTTATTATCTCTGATCCGTTCAAGTGCTAAATTTATGATCCATTGCAACAACTCTGGCTTTCGTTCCAGCTGTTCGTTCAACTTCACTGCCAATTCCCGCTTCACTTTATCCAGGTTCATTTCCAGGCGGTACCCAGCATCCAAACCTAATTCAAAAGAAAAACTTCGTATAACCTTTTGAACAAAACCATCAATGGTATTTACAGAAAATCGACTGTAATCGTGAAGAATACGACGATATATGCCGTATGCTTTTAGCTTAAGCTCTTCAATCGCCAAATCGGGATGAGCCTTAAGAATAATACTTCTGTAGGTTTCTACACCCGGATCACCTGTGGCAAGGCCTCTTAATGTATCAAGGATCCGACTCTTCATCTCTTCGGTCGCCTTATTGGTAAAAGTTACAGCAAGAATCTCTCTATACTTTGTTTCCGAAGAGAATAACAGTGTAAGGTAGTGAGCTGTAAGACTAAAAGTTTTTCCAGAACCGGCAGAAGCCTGAAGTATTTTTATAGGTTTAACTTGCATTTAACTATCAGCAATCTCGCCTTCTTAAATTGCGGATTAAAACAAATTTACTAATAAAAATAGCAAGACTCCCTTTTTTTCTCCACAAACGAAAAGTGCAAGACCTATAGGAGGAGGACCAAGTCCTACATGACAAGGCCAAGGCCGGGAGTATCTGACAGAATCCAACGGCCATTCTGGAAAGCGGGCGTATTAAAGGGATTATTCGATGTAAGAAAGGGCCCGTCAAGGTCTGCCCAATCACAGAGAGGAGCTAAAGCGGCCCCGGCCAGGGTAGGGATACTTGTCTCACTCATACAGCCGATTAAAATTTTCATATCCAGCTCTCGAGCGCGCCTAATCATCTTAAACGCCTCATGCATTCCGGCACTTTTCATCAATTTCACATTGATTCCATGGTAAGCACCCTTAATTCTCTCGAGATCCCCTAGGCGCTGAAAAGATTCATCCGCAAGAATAGGGAGCGGACTTCGCTCTGTTATCCAGGCATTTTCTTCAAGTTTGCCTTTCTCCATTGGCTGCTCAACAACCCTCACCCCCTGTTCTTTCAACCAGTGCAACATGTCTAGTGCTTTAAACTTATCCTTCCAACCCTGATTTGCATCGGCAAAAAGAGGTTTGTTCGAGATGCTGCGAATTGTTCTCACTAATTCCTGATCATCATCTGATCCTAATTTCACTTTTAACACATGCGCCGCCTCTGCTTCCTCTACCTTTTTCACAACCATTTCCGGGGTATCTATACCAATGGTAATAGTCGTTACGGGCATACGATCGGGATTAGAATTAAACATTGAATAACAGGGGATACATCGTATTTTCCCTTCAAGGTCATGAAGGGCGATGTCAATGGCAGCCTTTATAGCAGGGTTTCCGGGATTAAGAGCATCCAAATACTCTACTACTTCATCAAAATCAATAGGTATCTTAAATCTCCGAAGGTCGACTTTGTTCAGAAAGGCAGTCGCAGTTCCGGGACTTTCACCCATATAAGGGACCATTGAAGCTTCACCATACCCCACCTGGCCATCATGCTCTACTTTAAGAAGAATAAGAGGCGTAGATGATCTCGAATATCCGGAGATACCAAAGGGATACCTTAATTTCAGTTCAAAGGGCTCAAAGGAAAGTTTCATGAAAAAGAATTTGCGACCGATTTCTAAATATACTCATATCATACAAGTGTTAATTGTTTTTGTTGCTGAAGCTAAATGAACCCTGGCTTTGTACCTTTGTTGTGATGAGCAAAGCTATATTCCGCCCTTTTGATCGCTATACATTTGGTGAAGATATCTGTTTTTTAACTGGTGTTCCTGCAGTTCTCCAGCAAACTGTTTTCCCTCAATGGTTATTGAAACAGTTCGATCTCGAAGATAAGCCTTTCAAAATGATGGATGAGCGAATCGCTACCTATGGAGATATAAAAGTTCCGGTTTCCGCCGCAGCAATAAGCGCAATCCATGATCTGGATGAGGAAATTGAAAAGGCATTCAACGAAGGGTTCGAAACCGTAAGATCTCTGCCTGAACTGAAATTATTTCAATGGATAACCAAACAAGTTTATGGAATTATCCACTGGGAGGTTAGGGCAGGCATACGCCAACAAAGAGCTATTGGCGAAGACTTCAATTTTTCTCAGTCCATTGCTCATAAGTTTGGCAATCTCCATATCATGCTTCAATCATTAACACGCGAAGTTGAATTCGAAGGAGTGCTGCCGTGGAGTATAAAAGTGTTTCCTGTAAATAACAGCCCGGAGACTTTTGGGTACCGGGATGAGATGAACACCCTTGTATTCTCGCTTCGGATGAAAGATTTTGGAGTAATAGCCTGTTTACAGGATAATGGAGAAAGCTTAAATTATCACCGGGAAGTGCTTGAGAAAGTTGAAGGCAAAACTCTTCATCCCATACAATTGGAAGAGCTGAGTGCCCGGTTCTTTTATTCCGCTTACCTCTTCAATCGCTTACCCGAATATACCATCTTACCCACAGAAGAAGCTATCTACATTGAATCCATGCCGCTTCGTATAAGCAGTAGAGCAGTTTATGATAACTGGCAGGTAAAAACATACGGACAGGTGTTGGAGGCCTTTTGGAAAACATGGGGCTTTTCCTTATTCGAGATCATCAAAAATCCGGAACAGCCCATGAGTTTTTTAGAGAACGAAAATGGGGAGTTTATCAATGCAGAAGAGATTCAATTGCCGGTTCAGTAAAGCATAATGTTTTACTGCTATAGCTGTTAACAGAAAATCAATTTAACAACTGGCTGAAAAAACTGCTTAATACACCAGGGTTAAAAATAATGGTAATGATAATACCGGCAAGGGCTCCAAAGAAGTGGGCGTCATGATTGATGTTGCCTGACTGCTTAGATGCGTAAGCACTGTAAATAAGATAAAGAATACCAAAAACTACCGAGTTAATTGGAATTGGAATGAACATTAGATAAAAGGAAGCCTCCGGAAAGAATAAGATATAACTAAACACAACCGCTGAGATTGCACCAGATGCTCCAAGACTATTATACCAAAAATGGTCTTTATGTTTTACTATCGTGCTCATATCACTAAGGGCCAAACTAGCTATATAGAGAATAGCAAACTTCACCGACCCTATTTGCCTTTCGAGAGTAAAAGCAAACATATAATAGGAGAACATATTAAAAAACAAATGGCCCCAATCTTTATGGATCAAGCCACTGGTAAAAATCGAATAAACTCGCTCTCCTCTACTAACACTATAAGGATGGAGCATAAATTTCCCATACACCTGAGGATTAGAAAAAGCGTATAAGCTTGTTACAATGGTTAGCAGAAATATAATTCCCGCTACGGGTGTATCGTTAAATAATGACTCCATTTATTTTTCAGCGTTCAAGAACGAAACATATTCTTTTTGCTGATGTTTGATTTAAATATTAGTATAAACCTTCAGGGCCGAAACAGAATCTAAGACCAACGGAAAAGACACCGTACATGTCAGGAATATTACTGAAGGCTCCACCTTTAGATGCATCATTGTATCCATCCAAGCCTTCTCCCGTTGTTATATTAAACTGATAACCAGCATTAAAAATATAACGTGTATATCCCCATCTATCCAAAATATTGAAGTTCATACCCGCGCTAACAGGAACAACAACGCCTGTACTTTTATCCTTTCCAGGAAATTCGTAAGTATAGGTTGGCGGTTGAAAACGAACAACATCCTTCACGTTATTTTTTATCATACCTACTCCCAATCCCATATAGAGACCACGAATAGCATAAAGAAAATTATTGCTTTCAAAGTCCACAACCTGCCCAAGCTGCACTTGTCCACCTAAGGTAAACGTAGAATAGCTATTTTTAAAATATCTTAGATGTGGGTCTTTTTCTCGATCGCCTCCAGCTAAGCTTCCGTTCTGATACTCAAAACCCAACGTAGTAAACGGAGTTAAGTGATAATTAAGATTTGCCGCCAGTGTTTGTGCAGGACGCTTTTTTTGAAGGTCTGCAAATGCCATATTTGAGCCAACATTAACGCCTGCGGATAGACGATAGTAGTTATATTGGCCGAAGCTTTTAACAAAAAAGAAACACGTTATTAGAACAAGTAGGTACCTTCTCAAAGCAATACATTTAAAAGTCGAGGTAAAATAAGCTAAAAAATATAAAATTTCAAATACTTAAATATTAAATCACTATGAAACAAAGCCGTTTAATAGAAAATTTAAAATCTTATCAATATATCAGCGTAAGCAAATTTCTTAATTATGTTACCATTGATACACAATCTGATCCTCATTCCACTAGCTTTCCTTCTACCGAGAAACAGAAAAATTTAGGAAGAAAACTTGTAGAAGATCTGCTCTCCATTGGAATTGAAGACGCATACCTTGACGAATATGGATACGTTTATGCTACAATTCCTTCAAATTCCGAAAAGGCAGTACCCGTAATTTGCTTCTGCTCCCATATGGACACTTCCCCAGATGCAAGTGGAGAGAATGTCAAGCCTATCATCCATAAAAATTATGCAGGAGAAGATCTGCTGCTTCCGGATGACCCTACCCAGGTGATTCGTCTTAAAGATCATCCCAAGCTAAGGTCTCAAATAGGAAATGATATTATAACGGCAAGCGGTACTACTTTATTAGGTGCCGATAATAAAGCTGGACTGGCAGAAATAGTCGATGCTGCAAACTTCTTTATTACTCACCCCGAAGTAAAGCATGGCGAAATAAAAATTTTATTCACCCCTGATGAAGAAGTTGGACGAGGAGTGGAACACGTAGACCTTAAGAAGCTGAATGCTGATTTTGGATATACTGTAGACGGTGAGGCTAGGGGGACTATTGAGAATGAAACATTTTCAGCCAATTCTGCAATAATTCGTATCAAGGGAGTAAGCGCCCACCCTGGGTTCGCAAAGGGATCAATGGAAAGCGCTATCAAAATAGCCTCAGAAATTGTAGCAGCGTTGCCAAAGGATCGATATTCACCTGAATGTACATCCGGTAAAGAAGGATTTATACATCCCGTGTCTATCAGCGGAACCGTTGAAGAAGCCACTATTGAATTTATTCTGAGAGACTTTGCCGATGAAGAGTTAACAAGCCATGCAAGGTTACTGGAAGCAATTGCCAACGAAGTTATGGAAGGCTATCCAAATTCTTCCTTTACCCTCGAAGTTAAAGAGCAATACCGGAACATGAAAATTGTACTCGACCAATATCCCCAGGTTATTGAATATGCAAGAGAAGCTATTGAAAGAGCAGGAATGGAGCCTAAGCTTCAAAGCATTCGTGGAGGAACCGATGGCTCAAGACTTTCATTCATGGGCCTTCCATGTCCTAATATTTTCGCTGGGGAGCATGCATTTCATAGCAAACACGAATGGATTTCGGTTCAAGATATGCAAAAAGCAGTTGATACAATCATACACCTGGCAGTGCTGTGGGAAGAGAAGAGCTAGTTATAAAGTCGCATTTTATTTGTCGTTCGTCTTCAATTTCAGCTTATTGGGCTCTATTTAAAATTTGAGTTAAACCAGCTGTTATTTTTGTAGGATGGCTATTAAAAACCAGCAGTTCAACAAATATCTTACGCCTTTGGGGCATATCCTTTTCTGGATGCTGTTACTATTCCTGCCTCATATGGTAAGGATCTCCAGTACAGGCGTAAGATTTTCAGATTCAGTACAGAACAGGCTAATCATAGGCAATCTCTTCCTGATTGCATTCTTTTACATCAATGTCTATATCTTCTATCCTTTAATATATAAAAGAAAAGGATTGATTCTTTATGTTGTTGTTCTAGCTGTTACAGTGTTCCTTTTTGTCAGGACATCTTTCATGATCGAGCGTACATATTTCCGGGTGAAACCCACGGAGATAGAGAACCTCACAAATAAAAAACCTGCACCTCCAAACCAGGAAAAAGCCAGGAAGAGACGTCATAAGGAAGGATACTTCTATTTTCTACTATTCCCCTATATATTCATCATTGGGGTTAGCATTAGCTACCGGATCATTCGGGATTCGTCAAGGGCAGAAAAAAGCCTGAAAGAAAAAGAAAATGAAAATCTAAAGACTGAACTTTCCTTTCTTAGGTCGCAAGTTAGTCCCCACTTCATGTTCAATGTCCTAAACACCCTAGTGGCAATGGCGAGGAAGAAATCGGACCTGATGGAACCCTCGCTAATAAAACTATCCCACATGATGCGATACATGCTTTATGAAAGCAATGACGAAAAGATATCGCTCGATAAAGAAGTAGAGTATTTAAGGAATTATATTGATCTGCAACTTTTAAGATTTGGAGACGACCTCCTTCTGGAACTCGATATCGCTGATTCTTACGATGATTACGAGATCGAACCTATGCTGCTTATATCATTTATTGAAAATGCATTTAAACATGGAATAGGAATGGTCGATGATCCATTTATAAAGATCAAACTGGCAGTAAATCAAGCCACGAACTGGCTCGAGTTTAAAGTTGAAAACTCTGTTTCTCCACAAGACAGTGCCAGAGACAAAGCGTCGGGCATCGGTCTAAATAATATGCGCAGAAGGTTGGAGCTTCTGTATAAAGACCGTTACAAGCTGGAAACAGTTTTAAACGGAACTACCTTTGTTTCAAAACTAAACATCCAATTGAAATGATCCGATGCCTGGTAGTTGACGACGAAAAGTTTGCTGCAGAACTAATGGAAGATAATATCTCGCAGGTTCCATTTCTGCAGCTGGAAGCAACTTGCAGGAACGCTATGGATGCAATGAAAGTTCTCAGTGAAAAAACTATAGATCTTATCTTCCTTGACGTTCAAATGCCTGGGTTAACCGGTCTTCAATTGTTAAAAAGCCTTAATAATCCACCTATGGTGATTCTGGTGACGGCTTACGAGAAATATGCGTTGGATGGATTTAACCTTGATGTATTGGATTACCTGGTGAAGCCATTTGCTTTCGAGCGATTTATGAAAGCGGCGAACAAGGCTTTGGAATTGTATAATTTAAAAAATCCACAGCAATTAAGTCCTGCAAGCCCTGCACCAGACAGCCTTTTTGTTAACGCTGATTACTCGCTTGTGAGGATCAACTTGCAAGATATTTTATACATCGAGGGCCTGAAAGATTACATTAAAATTTATCTTACGGATTCAGACAAGCCTGTTATTACCAGGCTTAGCATGCGATTCATGGAAGAGAAATTACCCGCAGAAAGGTTTATGCGAGTCCATAAGTCGTTCATTATCTCACTTAACAAACTTTCTGCCTTTAAAAAGAACAGAGTAGTTATTCAAGACACCGAAGTGCCGGTTAGCGATAACTACAAAGAAGCTTTGCTGCAATACATGGGTCAGCAATAGATATAGACGTGTTTAAGGCTTTCGTCTCTTTATTCTTAGCCTAAGTATCATTTAGTTTATCGTTAGGCCTGAAGGTACTTTATTTGCAGCGTTATAAACTCGAAAATTCAATCAAAATCTGAAATAAAACCACACATGAAAAAAATAATACTAATACTATTCTTACTGATTTCGACACACCTGTTCGCTCAAACAGGACGACAAATTAGCGGAATTGTAAGAGATTCTACAGGAACAAGTGTAATCGCAGGATCGGTAAAACTGGTCTCTGCAAAAGATACTTTATCTACTGTAACTGATGTAAATGGAAACTTCACCTTTCGAAATGTTAAATCATCTCAATTTCTAATTACTGTAGCTGCGTTGGGATATCAAACGTTGAATAAAAGGTTCCTTTATAAAGACGAGGCTAGTCCGTTAAAGCTCGATCCTATCGTTATTCGTTCTGAAAGCAAGCTTCTTAATGCAGTTGTCGTTTCAGGGACAAAAGGAGTTGTTGTAAAGCAGGATACGGTAGAATATCGTGCTAGCGATTATCCGGTCAGGGAAAATTCAGTAGCAGAAGACATCATTAAAAAACTTCCCGGAGTAGAAGTTGATAAGGATGGAAATGTTACTACCCAGGGAAAAAGCGTAACCCGCATTAGGGTTAATGGACGGGATTATTTCGAGGGAGATTTAAAAACGGCCACACAAAACCTTCCAGCGGAAATAATTGAGAAAATTCAAATTGTTGACGATTACGGTGACCAAGCCAGAATAACCGGAATAAGAGAAGGCGAGGCCGATAAGATCATAAACATCCAAATTCGCCCTGATAAAAACAAAGGGATGATCCTTAATGGTAATGCAGGGATAGGTAACAAAGGAAGATATCAATTTCTGGGAAACGGGCAATTCTTAAATAATGACCTTCAGATAGCCACGATCCTCAACTTTAACAACACAAACGCTAACGTATTTCAATTCTTGGGTGGAGGTACTCGTGGATTTGGAGGAGGCGGACGCCGTGGCGGAAATTTCGGAGGAGGAGGTGGCTTTGGTGGCTTTAACCAAAATGGTATCACCAATACTATGGGTGGTGGTTTAAACTATCGGGACGAATGGAGCAAGAAGATAAGTGTTTATGGAAGTTACAGGTTTACCTACAGAAATAACGATATTATCAGCCAGACAGACACCTGGAACAATTTCGGAATAGATCCGAATACAAACACTGAACGGGTTCTTAATGCATTCAGAAATTCAAATACCGAGACTAAGACCCTCTTCAACAACTTCAACTTCAATTTTGAATATAAAATTGACAGTCTTAATTATCTACTATTATCCCCTTCCTTTAGTATTTCTTCCAATGATGCGGCTACCAACTATTTAGAAAATCAATTTGGTACAGGATTTACGACGGTTAACAGGGATAATACGTCCTCTACAGATGCAACCTCCCCGTTCTTTGGTGGCAATATTATTTACAACCATAGATTTAAGAAGCCAGGGAGGAATATATCAATTGCTGGATCCTTAGGGAGATCAGACAATACAAGTTATCAGGAGGCAAGGGACGAATTCGACTATTTAGATCGTCAGGACAGTCTTTCAACCCGTCGGGTAGATATCAATAACCAAAGTATTAACACAAATATTAATCTTACCTATAGCGAATCAATAGGGAAGTACGCCAGACTTGACTTTGGGTATAATTTCACTAGAGCATCTTACGATAATAGCCGTAATACAGATACGTTGAACCTGGCCACAGGTGATTTTGACTATTCTCAAAACTTAAGTAATCTTTTCGATTACTCATTTACTACTCAACGATATAGCTTAAATTATCGTTTTGACAGACAGAGGCTGTACAACTTTACTATTGGTGTTACAGCTCAGCCAACTTTGCTGGAAGGACAATCCAGAACAGCAGGCGTTAATGCAAACCCTCATAGAACCGGTTTCAATGTATTCCCGACAGCACGGTTCGCTTACTTTTTCGCCAGATCAAAGTCTTTAAACATCAACTACTCGGGTCGTAGCACCGAACCAAGCTTTAGTCAAATTCAGCCTGGACGTGATATTTCAGATGCACAGCGTCCTGTAATAGGTAATCCTGATTTAAAATCAGCTTTTACTCAAAGCCTTAATGTCAACTATAATAATAATAATGCTGTTTCCGGAGTATTTTTAAACCTCGGTCTGGATGGTAATATTATCAATAACCGCATAACAAGAAATGTAGTTGTTAACCGGGAAAACAATGTTCAGGAGACGTATTTTTTAAACGCGGATGGATATTTTTCCACTAATGCAAATTACAGTGTTGGGAAGCCTTTCTTTGAAAGAAAACTCCGGTTATCTCTATTCGGAAATGTCAACTACAGTAATGATATAACCTTCCAGGATAACAGGAAAAACACTGGAAAAAACTGGGGAATTACGCAAGGTGCAAGAGTACAGATCAATCCGAACCAAAATATTGAGATCTACCCGGCAGTTCGTTATAGCACTAACTGGGTAAATTATAGCCTCACTCCAGATCGTAAAACATCTGCGCAGAGCTGGAATCTGGACTTGAATGGCCGGGTGTACTTTTTTAAGACCTTCATTATCGGCTTCGATTTAACTCAATCCCTTAATAGCGGTTATGGAAATATAGCAGCAAATCCCCTGATCATCAACACCTATCTAGAAAAGCAGTTCTTTAACAGACGTGGCACATTCAGAATTCAGGGTTTTGATGTAATGAAAGAAGCCACCAATGTTTCCAGAACTCAGACTGATAACTATATAAGCAATAGCTTAAATAACCGACTGACCCGCTACGTAATGGCAACGTTCAGCTATAGGTTGTCTAAGTTTCCCGGAAGCAGTCAGCAAGGCGATAATTTTCAACGTAACAGAGAAGGAGGTCAGTTTCCTGGAGGCGGTGGTTTCCCTGGAGGAGGCGGCTTCCCTGGGCGCGGAGGTAACTAGAAATAATAAAGGCTGTTCGCTAACGAACAGCCTTTATTATTTTACTCCACTTGCCCTGATACAGCAGGAGGAATGGGGAAGTATTGAATTCCATCTCCCGTTTTAAGTGTCGGACTTACCGTTACCGGTAGCCTTCCCGAGGCCGGCATCTTGCCCGTTACCACTTTCGCTACCGCCCTCTGCATCTCATCGTTATTCTGATAATTAACAATTAAAGTTGAGGCCCTTTCTACGGCAGGCAGACCACTTATAGTGTAAGGATTGGCAAAAAGACAAACCATAGGATTAAGCGAAACGACATCACTTATAAATCTCTTTAACGTATTATTATAATCTAGTGAGCTTGAGGGCCTCTTTCTGTAATCGTGTATTGCCAGAATGATCTGCTTGTAGTTTTTTAGTTCCTTTTTCACCCTGTCAACGTCCACCTGAGAAGCAATTTTCGAAAGGATATAATTGTTTGAATTAGGAAAACTTGCAGCAACCTCTCGTTGGAACACCGTTAAATCAGTTACTCCAACGCTCACAATGGCTGTATTCTCAGATGGCGTGATAATTTTCAACAGACTGTCGCCTTTCAGCACAGTCACAGAAGCATCTGCTAGCTTCTGATTGAGGGCTAAAGCTTCAGGCCTATTTAAAAAGTTGACAATAGCTGAGCTATCTGCATCCGCTTCCTGATAAACTTTTGCCCAATACTTAGCTGCTAATATCTTTTTCACACTCTCGATAACCTGAGATTTTTCAAGGCGCTTAGCTTTTATAGCTTCCCTGACCAGCCCGATAGCCCGCTCTGTATTCTCCGAAAGCTCAATAACATCATTGCCAGCAATAACAGCCCTTACATCCGCTTCACCGTTAGGGAAATACTTTGTAACTCCCTTCATTTCCATTGCATCAGAAATAGCCAGACCTTTAAAGCCGAGGTCCTCTTTTAAAAGACCGGTTACTATTGGCCTGGACAATGTGGAAGGCAAATTTACGGTACTGTCCAAAGCCGGAATATTCATATGAGCAATCATCACGCCCGAAGCTCCTTTTGCAATCAAGTCCCTGAAAGGGTATAACTCAAGGGAATCAAGTCTTTCCCTTGTGAAATTTAACTTTGGAAGATCTCCATGAGAATCTACGTCTGTATCTCCATGCCCAGGGAAATGCTTAATACTTACCAATATACCTTCGTCCTGCAATCCCTTCATGTAAGCCGCAGCTTTAAGAGCTACATTGTATTTATTGTCGCCGAACGAACGATAGTTAATTACAGGATTACGTGGATTGTTATTTATATCCGAAACAGGGGCGAAGTTGAGGTGCATCCCTAACCGTTTAAAATCGCGGGCAATTTCCCTTCCCATTGCGTAAATAAGGCTATTGTCCTGAATAGCACCTAGAGTCATTTGATAAGGGTAAGAAATAGTGCTATCCAGACGCATGCCCAAACCCCATTCTGCATCCATCGCAACTAACAATGGCACTTCTGATATAGACTGGTAGGCTTTAGTAAGATTGGCCTGCCTTCCTGGCCCTCCCTGAAAAAAAACAAGGCCCCCTACTTTATTAGTCTTTATTAACCTGGCAACCGAATCTTCATATGCCTTACCAAGATTAGTGTGGGCCCTTAAAAAAAACATCTGTCCGATTCTTTCCTTTCTTTTCATTTTCTTGAAAACGGAATCGACCCAGTGCTGCTGCTGCTCATCTGGCTCCATAAAAGGCTTCAGTGACTGTGCGAAAAGATCGACAGACGAACATAAAGCAAGGACAAAAACAAAAGATCTCAAAAGCATAATTCACCTATTCTGTACAAAAAAGCATACAAGATTAAAAAAAAAGCAATCAAATAATTACAAAATTTGTTATAACCTTGTTTTTTATTACGAAGAAATAATTGGCATTATTATTTCTATGATGAGTTAACACAAAAACACTTAGAATTATGAAATATCTATTTACCATTGCTGCTGCAGCTTTATTGACTGTAGGAGCTAAGGCACAATCAGTGTCTGTAAGAGCAGGAGCGAACTTCTCGAACATCATTAAAACTGGTGACAGTAATTTTTCTACAGATTTTAAACCTGGATTCCATGCAGGACTTGGTATCGACATTCCAATTGTGCCCGCGTTTTCTTTCGCCCCAGAGATCCTTTATTCACAAAAAGGATATAAGGTTGATTATTCCAGCGCACTTGTAGGAGAAACAAAGTATTCAGTAACTACAAATTTTATTGACGTGCCTATTTTAGCGAAATTCAAATCTGGCGGCTTTAACCTTCATTTAGGGCCTCAGGTTTCTTTCCTAACTTCTACTACCGAAAGCTGGGATAGTGGTAGTCAGCAATACCGCGAAACAATTAAGGAGGACAATTCCAACCTTAAGAAAAGTATAATAAGCGGAGTTGTAGGCCTAGGCATAGATGTAAGTCCAAAGGTATCCTTTATTGGACGGTATGCCCTTGATTTCCAGAAAAACAATGAAAACGGCGATTCAGAAACGCCTGAATATAAAAATCAGGTTATCCAGGTAGGATTAGGAATCCGATTATAAAAAAGATAGAAGAGCCGGCTAAAAACCGGCCTTTCTAATTTATGGAAAGGCTGAATTAGTTTAAACCTTAGGTGTCTAAACTGATCTGGCGCTTAATACTTTCCTCAAGGGAAATGAAAGTTTCCGTTCTCTGGATACCCTCAACAGATTGAATGTGGTCATTTAGCACAATCCTCAAATGATTCGTATCTCTGCAAATAATCTTCGCAAACATACTCCACGCTCCTGTAGTATAATGTAATTCTACAATTTCCTTTATGTTTCTAAGTTGCTCAACAGCATCTTTATACGTTGAACCTTTTTCAAGATAGATTCCTAAATAGGCACAAATATCATAACCAATCTTCTGAGGATCAATCAATAGATTTGAGCCCTTGATTATTCCAAGATCCTGCATTTTCTTCATCCGAACATGGATGGTACCTCCGGATACAATCAGTCTTTTGGCGATTTCTGTATATGGGATTGTTGCATCCTCCATAAGCAGAGAAAGGATCTGCATATCGAGATTATCAATTTCTAAATTTGCGCCTTTTTTTTCCATATGATTTTTGAAGAACATTAATTATTAAACGAAGTAAATAAAAAGTTCACAAAAATTAAAATAATTCCTTAGAATATTTGCAAGAAATCTGCTTTTTGTTTTAAATTTGTATCAAGCAAATAAGCAATAGCGGTTGCTTAAACACTGTAGGGTGGTGAAATTGGCAGACACACCTCCTTGTCTCGGTGGCGGAGATCTTGGGAAAACCGGTAACGGCTTAACCACTCCTTGAAGGTTCGACTCCTTCCCCTACAGCTCCTTTCGTTTAATTTAGGTTTATAATTGGTTAGTTTGAGCAGGTGCCCATCACCTGCTTTTTTTATTTGCAAATATGAGAGGGACTCTCGGAAAATCGCCTGTAGCTAAAAACAAAACAGCCGGCTCTGTAATGAACAAAAACCGGCTGGAAAATATGATCCTACTATCGCGCTAATACAAATACTTTACTCTGATATTTAATAAAGCTGTTTGTAGATCTCCTTCAAAGCCCTTGCAGGGTCTTCGCTTAAATTAACTGCTGCAGAAACCGCTACACCGTAAACTCCTGCTTCGAGCAAGGAGCCTACATCAGAAATAGAAACTCCTCCAACGGCTATAAGAGGAATATCTATTCCTTCATCATTCATCACCTTTACGACTTCCTTATATCCATCTAATCCCAGGAGAGGATAATCATTGGGTTTAGTATGTGTAATCCTAAGCGGACCACAACCAATATAATCTACTACTCCCGAGGCCCAAATTCTTCTGATGTCAGCTATTGTATTGGCGGAAGCGCCTAAGGTTTTTTCTTCGCCAATTTCACGGCGTAGCGCAACAAAGTCGGCACTCATATCCTCAATATGTACCCCTTGTAAATCTGCCGAGTGGAGAAGATGAACATGATCGGTTACAATCAACGTCGCACCCCAATCATCACAAATACCTGAAATAATATTGATCTCGTTGAGTAACTCTTCATCGCTTTTACTTAAGCATCTGTATTGTATCCAATTTGCACCAGCTGCACAGGCAGTTTGAACCTGTGTAACATGGCTTTTATCATTCAGGTCCTGCGTTAAATAATGGAATCTCGATATATACTTTCTCATGGTAGCATTACTTCCTCAATTGAATTTCCAATATTTCCATTAGGCTCCTGAATCCTAAGTAAGGCGGCAATAGTCGGCGCGATGTCGGTCATGAAATACTGATGGGAAGACCGCCCTTGTTTTATTCCCCAACCCATAAATACAAGAGGGATATGGGTATCGTAAGGATTCCAGCTACCATGTGTAGTACCTGTACCACTTGTACCTGCTCCCTGATACCAACCTGGATTTAATATAAGCTGAATTTCGCCGCTCCTTTTTTCATTATAACCATTAATGATCCTGGTCTTTATCGGCTCGGGCACAGCAGCATTACCAATATTTTTGAGATCAACTACATAGGAGATTCCATCCTGGTTCTTGTAGTACCTGATAAGGTCCTTCTTAATATCATCGATATTAAGGTTATTCTTGTCGATCACATCATAATTAAGATTGATCTGATAGTTGAAAATGCTCCTAACAATTTTACCTGCTTTGTACTTTTTCTCAAGAATAGTATTGATCTCGTTAATATCCGTTTTCACACCACTCATCCCTGGCCAAAAACCAGCAGGAACCTTGTTATCACGAAGGAACATTGGATTATGAGCCACGCCATGGTCTGCAGACAAGAAGAGGGTATACTGCCCTTTACCTACCGCTTGATCAAGGTAAGTTAAGAATGCTGCAATATCTTGATCAAGACGCAGGTATGCATCTTCTATTTCGACTGAATTTGGTCCGAACTGGTGACCTAGATAGTCAGTAGACGAAATACTCACTGCAAGGAAATCTGTTGCCGAACCCTTTCCCATTCCCTCATTTTGAACAATTGCCTTCGCAAAATCCAGGGTAAGGGTATTAGCAAAAGGAGTGCTTCTTATCGCCGAGTAATCTGCAGTCTTGTTTGCAGCAATGTCATGAGGAAATACAGGAGCTTGCTCCTTCTTATATTTACCTTCATAAGCAGGAGAGTTATCAGGAGAACTTTGTGTGTAAGACTCGACCGGATAAAGCGTATTCCAGCTTTGTGTAAGATACTTATCGATCGTGCGCTGACTATTATAACTCTTAACCCAGGAAGGTAGATCATTCATGTAATAGGTACTGGAAATCCAATTTCCAGTAAGGTCATCAAACCAATAAGCTGCATTTGCCGTGTGACCAGCAGGCAAAATCCCACCACGGTCTTTCAATGCCACACCTATCACCTTCGACCGGAAATTAGTTGCTAGCTTTAATTCATCTGTAACAGTCGTAACTAACAGATTTCTTGGTGACATTTCCCCTGCTCTTGAACTGGTTCCTACAGATTTTACAGAAGAATCCTCCGTGCAGTAGGTTTGTTTCCCAGTCACCTGATTAAACCAATCATTTCCAGCAATACCATGAATAGACGGAACTGAACCCGTATAAATAGTCGAATGGCCGATCGCTGTAACAGAAGGGACATAGGGGATATAAGTATTCTCGCAGGAGAAACCCTCTCGGAGTAGACGTTTAAAACCATTATTGTTATACCTCTCGTAATAGCGATAGAGGAAATCCCAGCGCATTTGGTCTACAACCAAACCAACAACAAGCTTAGGCCGAGGAACAGTTGCAGACTCCTTTGACCGCTGCGCCCGGACATTAACAGTGAGAACACTTACAAAAAGTAAAAGCAGAAGATTTTTGAATTTCATTTCTTAAGAATAATAAGCAAAAGTGTGTATTCAAGATTAAATGAACGTTAAGACACCGCTGAAATAAAGGTGTGTCTCAACATATCTTACAAATAATAGATGTTTTGTGTATGCTTCGATGAGCAATAAAAAACAATGCCTATAAAAAAAGGCGAGCCATATGGTTCGCCTTTTAAATATTTCTGGTTGATTATATTATAATTTACGCTTCACCTCTACATTTTCGTAGGCTTCTACAATATCTCCAACTCTGATATCATTAAAGTTGTTGATATTCAAACCACATTCGTAGCCTGTTGCAACTTCTTTAACATCATCTTTGAAGCGTTTAAGGGAAGCAAGCTCGCCTGTGTAAACAACAACTCCATCTCTCACGATACGGATCTTACTGTTACGGTTAATCTTGCCGTCAAGTACCATACATCCTGCAATAGTTCCCACTTTACTGATCTTGAAGGTTTCACGGATCTCAACGTTAGCGATGATCTTCTCTTCAAATTCAGGAGCAAGCATACCTTCCATTGCAGCTTTTACTTCATTGATAGCATCGTAGATGATCGAGTACAAGCGGATGTCGATTTCCTCTTGCTCGGCAAGCTTACGGGCACCTCCTGAAGGACGAACCTGGAATCCTATGATGATCGCATCTGAAGCACTTGCTAACAGTACGTCGGATTCAGAAATCTGACCTACCGATTTGTGGATGATATTAACCTGAATCTCTTCAGTTGACAGCTTTAATAATGAGTCAGAAAGAGCCTCGATAGAACCGTCCACGTCACCTTTAACGATGATGTTAAGCTCCTTGAAGTTACCGATAGCTAAACGACGGCCGATCTCATCAAGCGTGATATGTTTCTGAGTACGCAGACCTTGTTCGCGTTGTAATTGCAGACGCTTGTTGGCAATCTCACGTGCTTCTGGTTCGCTTTCCATTGCATTGAACTTATCTCCTGCTGTAGGTGCTCCAGACATACCAAGAACCTGAACTGGCGTAGAAGGACCTGCCTTGTCTACCTTCTGCCCGCGTTCGTTAGTAAGAGCCTTAACACGACCGCTATAACTTCCTGCAAGAATAGGATCTCCTACCCTGAGCGTTCCAGCCTGAATTAATACCGTTGTCACGATACCACGTCCTTTATCTAATGCAGCTTCCAAAACTGTACCTACAGCGCGCTTATTTGCATTAGCTTTCAGGTCTAATAACTCTGCTTCAAGTAATACTTTCTCTAACAGTAAGTCTACATTCAAACCTGTCTTAGCTGAAATTTCCTGAGACTGATACTTACCACCCCAATCTTCAACAAGGATATTCATACCAGCTAATTGCTCACGGATCTTATCTGTGTTAGCGCCTGGCTTATCAATTTTAGTAAATGCAAATACTAAAGGTACACCTGCAGCTTGAGCATGGTTGATAGCCTCACGAGTTTGAGGCATCACGCTATCGTCTGCAGCGATAACAATAATTGCAATATCAGTTACTTTAGCTCCACGGGCACGCATCGCCGTAAACGCCTCGTGACCCGGAGTATCAAGGAAAGTAATTCTCTTACCATTCTCCAACTTCACCTCGTAAGCTCCAATGTGCTGAGTAATACCACCAGCTTCACCTGCTATAACGTTAGTCTTACGAACAAAGTCAAGTAATGAAGTTTTACCGTGGTCAACGTGACCCATTACAGTCACAATCGGCGCACGAGGTAATAAGTCTTCCTCGTTATCTTCTTCCTCAAGGATAGTTTCCTCATCCTCAGGTTTAACAAAGTCTACAGCATAACCAAATTCGTCTGCTACGATTGTTAAGGTTTCAGCATCCAAACGCTGGTTGATAGATACGAACATTCCGAGGCTCATACAGGTTGAAATAACCTGGGTAACCGGAACATCCATCATACTGGCAAGCTCGTTCGCCGTAACAAACTCTGTTACTTTCAGAACTTTTGCCTGCATTTCTTGCTCTAATGCTGCCTCTTCTGCTGATTGAGCTATATCGTCACGTTTTTGGCGGCGAAGTTTTGCTCTTTGGGCAAATTTACCAGATTTACCAGCTCCACTTAAACGAGCAAGTGTTGCTTTAATCTGATCTTGTATTTCCTTATCTGAAGGCTCTTCTTTTTGAAGAGATGCTGGTCTGTTTTTAAAATCAGGCCTACCTGGATGATTTCCTCTTGGTGGCTGGTTCTGAGCACCGCCTCCAACGAAGTTAGGACGGTTCTGACCTGCTCCCTGCGGAGGACGGTTCTGACCTCCCTGGGTATTTCCTTGTCCCTGACCTTGCTGACCTTGACCTTGCTGCTGTTGCCCTGCAGGTCTCACTCCTTCGTTGCTGTCTTTACGCTTGCGCTTACGCTTGTGATCCTGTCCAGCTACATTTGAAGATGATGCTACAGGCTGATCTTTCTTGCGAGGAAACTGACTTGACAAGTCAATTTTACCAATCACATTCGGACCAGTAAGGCGCTGCGCTTTAGCTCTGATAACTTCATCGTCTGAAGATTCATCCGGCGTAGCAGCAGGTGCCACTGGGGCCTCTGCTTTCACCTCAGCAACTGGCTCTTCTACAACAGGTGCAGGAGCTGGCTCAGGCTTAACTGGTTCTGGCTTCACTTCAGGCTTTGGAGCTTCAACTACTGGCTCAGCTTTAGGAGGTTCGGGAACCTCAACAGGTTTTTCAACAACTTCAGGAGCTTTCTCCGGAGTTGGTTCTACTGGAGGTTCCACTTTTATTTCTGGTTCTTTTACAGGCTCAGGAGCAACTGCCTCAATCTTCGGCTGTTCAACAGCAGGGGGCTGAGGTGACTCTACATTAGGAGCATCTGCTTTAGGCGCTTCTACCTTAGGAGTTTCCACCTTAGGCGCTTCAACTTTAGGTGCTTCCGCTTCTTTCGGAGCCTCATTGCGACCTCTCCTGTTAAGAGAATCAAGATCTATTTTTCCAACTACTTTAACTCCAGGAACACTTGGTTCCTCCTGAACGGGCTGCTTCGGAGCCTCAGGTTCTTCCTCTTGTACAACAGCCTTTGGCTTTTCAACAGGAGGAGCGCTAAAAGTACTTGCGTTCTTTATTAAAATCTCTTTTTGTTCAAAATCAGAGCGACGAGGTTCTTGCCTTTCAGGTGCAGGAGCTGGGGCAGGTGCATCATCACGACGTATTTTTCCAATTACAATTTGCCGTGCTTCCTCACGGACTATCTTATCCCCCTGATACTCTTTTAAAAGAGCATTATACATTTCTTCGGTAAGCTTCGTAGTAGGTTTAGCTTCAACTTTGAAGCCTTTCTTGTTTAATGATTCTACCGCGGTGCCAATACCGATATTCAGCTCTTTTGCAGCTTTTAGTAAATTTATATTTTTACCTTCTGACATTTAAAATTTATTACCTCTCGCTAATATTTAAACAAAAGTACGTTTTTTATATCGTTTATTAATAGCGAAACCTGAACAGTCTTTAATTACTTATTCAAATTCTGCTCTTAATATATCCATAACCTCTCTAACCGTGCTCTCTTCTAAATCTGTACGTCTAACAAGCTCATCAGTAGAAAGTTCCAGTACTGATTTTGCTGTGTCTAAACCTATACGTTTAAACTCATCAATAATCCAGCCATCAATTTCATCTGAGAATTCTTCAAGATCCACATCCTCATCATCCTCCTCAGTTTCACGATACACATCTATTTCATAACCAGTTAGTTTACCAGCTAATTTAATATTGTGACCGCCTCTACCAATTGCTAATGATACCTGATCTGGTTTTAGATAAACAGCAGCACGTTTTTCAACATCATCCAGCTTTATTGTAGTGATTTTAGCCGGACTTAATGCACGTTGTATATATAGAGAACTATTATTTGTATAGTTTATTACGTCGATATTCTCATTCTTTAATTCACGTACTATTCCATGAATACGAGAACCTTTCATACCAACACAAGCTCCAACAGGATCTATACGATCGTCGTATGATTCTACAGCTACTTTAGCACGTTCTCCCGGTTCACGAACAATTTTCTTGATGGTGATCAAACCGTCAAAAATCTCAGGAACCTCAAGTTCGAACAGGCGTTGCAGGAATTCAGGAGCTGTACGTGAAATGATGATCTTAGGATTAGCGTTCATCATATCCACTTTCAATACTACTGCTCTTACAGAATCACCTTTCTTAAAATAATCCGCCGGAATTTGTTCTGTTTTAGGTAAGATCAACTCGTTACCTTCGTCGTCTAAAACAAGTGTTTCTTTTTTCCACACCTGATAAACCTCACCAGTAACAATTTCACCAACCCTGTCTTTATATTTTTTAAAGATCTCATCCTTCTCGAGTTCCAAAATCTTAGAAACCAAAGTTTGGCGTGCAGCGAGAATAGCACGTCGGCCAAAACTTTCTAAGGTAATTTGCTCGATAAAATCGTCTCCAACTTCTAAATCAGGATCAATTTGACGCGCTTCAGCAAGTTCGATTTCCAAATCATCATCCTCCGAGAATCCGTCCTCCATAACCCTTCTGGTTCTCCAGATCTCTAAGTCACCATTATCAGGGTTAACAATAACGTCACAATTTTCATCAGTACCGTATTTTTTACGAATCATACTGCGAAACACCTCTTCCAACACACTAATTACCGTAGGACGGTCGATGTTTTTAAAATCTTTGAATTCCTGAAAGGAATCAATCAAATTAATACTGCTCATTTTATTTAAATGAAATTAACACCTTTGTTTCTGCTATCTGATCAAAAGAAATAAAGCTTTCTACCAGCTCAGCTTTCTTACCTTTTTCTTTAATTTTCTCTTCAATTGTTATACCTTCATCACTTACGCTTAGCAATTTCCCTTCGCGTTTTACACCTTCTGAAAGTTTAATCTGTAAATTTCTGCCAACATTTTTATCATACTGCCTTTTCAACTTCAAAGGAGTATCAATACCTGGCGAAGAAACCTCAAGATTATAGGCATGTTCGATGGTATTTTCTTCTTCGAGATGAAAACCAACGTGTCTGCTTATTGCAACACAATCAGAAATATCCAGTCCGTTATCTCCATCAACCAGAATAATTAACGTCCCGGTTCCATGCATCTTTACATCTACCAGAAAAAGATCCGGCCTGTCGGCTATCTTTTGTTCAACTAATTCACTTATCTTTTGCTCAATAGTCATAATCTGTTGCAAAATAAAAGAGGGGACAAATTGCCCCCTCTTTTCAGAATAAATGCAAAGATAAATATTTTTTGGAAAGATGGAAATAGTATATTGCTGTTATTTAGAAATGACTTCTGAATTTACCTAAACGCCCAGAGCTTGCTCCAGTCTATACTCAGTCTATAGTGAGTCCATAATGAGTCTATACAATAATAGAAATCTATGGACTTGTTATTGAATTACTATTAGGTCATTTTGCTCTGGGGAAAGGCCTGATATAGGATGTGGTAGCTAAATCTAACACAAGATGTTCAATCTAATAGGTTCCTACTACTACTCAATGACAATCGATGGGTCCTTTCCATGGTAAACCTTTCAATTTCCGACGATACAATTTAAGTTCTTCGGTAAGTATTTTAGAACTAATATTGTATCGAATTGTAGTTCTTATTTTTACCAAATGAAGTTTATAATTGAAATATTACTTATTGGCGTTGCTGTATCAATCGCAGCATTTTTTATTCCGGGAGTGCAGGTAAATGGATTCGGTTCGGCGATCATCGCAGGAATATTAATAGGGTTAGCTAATGCGACCATTGGCACAATACTTCGACTTCTGACATTCCCAATCAACCTGATGACACTGGGATTAATGTCGTTTATCATCACTGTGTTGATGGTATTACTGGTAGATCACTATATGGCAGGCTTTAATACATCAGGCTTTATTGCCGCTCTTATCTTTGCAGTAGTGCTATCTGTCGTTAAAATGATTATTGGCATTTTTAAATAGCCCTTTAGCTCTTGCTGCTATTTTACAGCACCAGCAAGAGCTTTTTGTACGCTTGGAGCTTTATCAGAAAAGGCTTTCTGGAACGTTTCCTGATTATCCTGGCTGGCAAAAGTTTTTGATAATGCCGTAATAGCAGCAGCTCGAACATAAGAACGAGCGTCTGAAATTGCCATATTCTTTACTATCTCGTAAACTTGTGCTTTCTCCTCATCTTTCAATTGATCAACAGCATTCACAGCAGCTAAACGTATATGCCAGCTTTTATCGGCTAATGCTTTGATCAAAACTTCCCTTGCCTGCTTTTCTTGAGGTAATTTCTGAGAAAGAGCTTGAAGCGCTTCTAAACGGTCGAGAAATAATGGAGCATTAGAATACTGGAAAACATATTGCGGCACACTTTTCTTCTCGATCTTCTCTCCCAATAAGGACTTCTCAGCATCAACATTGACCAGGGAAGGTTGCGATTCTACATCGAATACAAAACTTTGATTTTGTCTTTCCAGTAAAATAGCTTTTCTCTCTATTTTCCCTTCTACATACACATCTACCGCGAAAGGTAAACGATACAGGGGATACTTATTCAAATCCTGTTGCTGACTAATGTTTACTGTCACCTGTTTAGTATTTGTATCATAGGAGTTTTCTATGGCCAAAACGGGATGTCCCGGAGAAAGGAACCATTGGTTAAAGAACCAGTTTAAATCCTGACCTGTTACCTCCTCAAAGATCAAACGAAGATCATGCACCTCAGCTGTTTTAAATGAGTACCGCTTGAGAAAAATATTCAGGGCCTTAAAAAAGGCTTCATCCCCAACTACTTTCCTAAGCATATGCAAAATGCGACCACCTTTCTGATAGCTTACTTCATCAAACATTTGCTCCTTATCTGCATAGTCAAAGCGGATAAGGGTTCTATCTTTATGGTCACTATTCAGATAGGTTTGCTGATCTTTCCAGCCATATAAATCGGCATAATCCCGGCCATATTTGTACTCATTCCATAAATACTCGCCATAGGTAGCAAAAGATTCATTCAGGGGAAGGTTTGCCCAGGATTCGGCAGTAACTAAATCACCAAACCAATGGTGAAAAAGCTCATGGGAGATGATGCTCTCATAGTTCTCATCCTGGTACTGGGCATCTGTCATGTTCATTCCTTCAAAAAAGACAGTTGCCGAAGTATTTTCCATGGCTCCATCGGTAAAGTCGTGGACAACTATTTGAGAATACTTCTCCCAGGGATACTCAACCCCTAACTTCTTAGAAAAGAAAGTCATCATTTCAGGAGTTTTTCCAAAGACTAGTTTGGCATACTTGGCAAAAGGCGGATCTACATAATAATTAACCTCTTTATCTTGCCATTTATCCTTGATCACAGAAAAATTACCTCCTGCCACCATGGTTAAATAAGTTGAATGAGGTTGCTCTTGTCGCCAGGAATCGGTTCTTGTACCGTCGCCATTATCTGTAGAGAAATCAAGATCCCCGTTTGACAAGGTCACCATTTGTTTTGGGACCGTTAAATTGATCTCCTGCGTCATTTTCTCCTGGGGACCATTTATCGTAGGGAACCATGCAGAATTCGACTCGGTTTCTCCCTGTGTCCAAAACTGACGGGGCTTGTCGTTTTCCTTACCTGTCGGGTTTATAAAATGAAATCCGCGGTCACCGGCAGCTGCAATACCTTGCCCTTTTGAGGGCATTGCAGTGTAATCAATATATAGCGTGAATTTTTGTTCCGAGCTATAGGTTTTGTTAAGGTCTATCTTGAGTGACTTACCGTCGTAAGAATACTTGAGTGGCAGCAAATCATCTTTATTGACCAAGGATACCTGGTGGATTCGAAATCCACGACTGTCAAGCACAACCTGATTAATAGGATAAAAATAAGGCTTAGCAGTAATCCATGCCTTACCTATAACGAAACTACTATCAAAATCAAACTTAAGATCAAGTTTGGTATGGAGGATATCTGTAATTTTTGGATAACTTCCCCTATAAATATTAGAGCCTGGCGCATTTCCTTTAACCGTTATAGGATCAAGAACTACTCTTTTGGCAGAACAGGCTGTTATTAAAAGTATAAGAAAGCTAAAAGAGTAGAATCGGTATAATTTCATTGTATAGTTCAATCCTTTTGCATTGCCATGATTGTCGCCGCAAATGTTACATAATAAGATTATAATAACTACAGGATTGAAAAAAAGATTTCCAAGAATACCATTAAAGAACTAAGAGTTCTTGATTCTCTGTTCAATAGCCGTGGTTGAGTATCCCTCAATAAACTCAATAGTCTTAACTTCTCCACCGTTTGCAAGCACTACATCGGCGCCTACGATCCTATCTAAAGTGTAATCAGCTCCTTTCACTAATACATCCGGCTTTACTGCCGAGATCAGATCGAAAGGTGTAGGTTCGTCGAACAATACAACTGCATCAACAAAAAATAAAGCAGCCAGCAAAGTTGCTCTGGATTTTTCATCTGTAATAGGTCTGTTAGGCCCTTTTAAGTTTGATGTGGATTGATCAGAATTAAGACCGATCACCAGCCTTTCTCCTAAATCGGCTGCTTTTGACAGGTAATCAACATGACCTAAATGTAAAAGATCAAAACAGCCATTGGTGAACACGATCTTTTGACCTTGCAACCGCCACATGTTTAAATATTTCTGTAATTGATCAGGGCTTACCACCTTTCGCTCGACGGTTCGTAATTTAGTCATGTTTTAAATAGGATTATTTTATAAGTAGATTGTTATCGTCGGGAAATACCAGGATGGGTTCGTATTTTCTGGCCTCATCCATAGGCAGGGAACCATAGGACATAATGATAATAATATCACCAACAGCTGCGAGGCGGGCACAAGAACCGTTCAAACAAACAACACCAGAGCCTCTTTCCCCTCTTATAACGTATGTTTCGAAGCGTGCCCCATTGTTATTATTCACAATCTGCACTTTTTCATTAGGAATAATATTCGCTGCTTCGATTAAGTCTTCGTCTATGGTTATACTCCCTACATAATTCAACTCCGCCTGCGTAACCTTCACCCGGTGTATCTTAGACTTCAAAACCTGAATAATCATGTGTGCAAAATTATGAAAACTTTATTTGCTTACCTAAAATGCATTTAACAGTAAAGAGAGATTACTTAATTATGATATTGTCTATCAGCCTTGTACGCCCTACTTTTGCTGCCACCAATGCTACCAGGCCAGCCTCGTCTTTTGATTCTGCAGGCATAAGTGTTTCGGCGTTGCATATCTCAAAATACTCTAATTCAACCCCTTCCGAATTTTGCAGAAAACTCTCTGCATCCTGCTGAAGCTGACTAATAGGTTTTATGGCAAAATTTTCCCTGGTGCTGTTAAGCGTTTTTGATAGCGCTAAAGCCTCAACCCTTTCTGATGGTGAAAGATGGATATTTCTTGAGCTCATTGCCAGGCCATCTTCTTCTCGCAAAATTGGACACATCACTATCTCAACTGGCATACTGTATAGCTCTACCATCTTCATGATCACCTTTACCTGTTGAAAATCCTTTTGTCCAAAAAAGGCCTTATTAGGTTGAACAACATCAAAAAGCTTCTTGACAATTTGTGTTACCCCCTGGTAATGCCCGGGCCTGAACCTGCCTTCCAGAATGCGTTCTAAATAGCCCAGATCAATGCTCCACTGCTCATCTCCTGAATACATCTCCTGAACAGCGGGAAGAAAAAGAACATCGCAGTTTACCTGTTCCAGCATGGCAATATCCGCATCGATAGGACGGGGGTATTTGGCAAGATCTTCCGGATCGTTAAATTGAGTTGGGTTTACAAAAATACTGCAGACTACACAATCAGTATTTCGGGCTGCAATTTCAATAAGAGATAAATGCCCTTGATGAAGTGCCCCCATTGTTGGTACAAATCCAATGATTTTTCCCTTTTCTTTTAGAGTGTCCAGATACCCTGATAACTCATGCTTTGATGTAAAAACTTTCAACGGTGCGCTGATTCTGTATTTGGGGCAAAGGTGTGCATTAATGAAAAAATATCAAAGGGATTTGCATAAATCGTTGATATATCATAAGATAATGCTTATATTTGCAGTCCCAAATTCTATTTTTTCAAAACTTTATAATTGGAGATGGCAAAAACGAAGTTACTGTTTATTACCCACGAGATGTCGCCTTTCCTCGAGTTAAGTAAAATTTCTGAAATCACACGGCAGCTACCTCAAGCGATGCAAGATAAAGGATTTGAAATCAGAATCCTAATGCCTCGTTTTGGAAATATTAACGAGCGCCGTAATCGCCTTCATGAGGTAATCCGACTTTCAGGAATGAACATTATCATTGACGATAATGATAACCCGTTGATCATCAAAGTTGCATCTATACCTTCAGCGAGAATGCAGGTATATTTCTTAGACAATGAAGAATACTTTCAGCGGAAGCATGTTTTCAGAGACGGTAATAACAACTTCTTTGCGGACAACGACGAGAGAGCGATTTTCTTCTGTAAGGGAGCGTTGGAAACGGTTAAGAAATTAGGATGGTCTCCTGAAGTAGTACATTGCCACGGAAGAATGACTTCTCTGGTGCCTGTATATCTTAAAACTACCTATAAAGACGACCCAACTTTTAAAAATGCTAAAGTGGTTTATTCAGTTTACAACGATGAATTTTCTGAAACACTTAATGCAGATTTCTCCCGTAAAGCTATTATGGGTGGAATGACTTCAGAACACACTGAAGTATTTAAAGATGCTGACAGCAATGCTTTACACAAAGGAGCCATCACTTATTCTGATGCGGTAGTGTTTGGCGACACAGAAGCGAGTGATGAAGTTGTAAAGTTTGTTAAAGAAAGCCAGAAGCCTACATTAGCTTATGAGGACACTTCTGACTACGAAAATTATTACAATCTTTACGAAGAGATCTCTACTGAAGACCTGGTATCTCTTGCGTAATTCTAATTAAGGAACGACATCCTGAAAAAGGGGAAGATTTTTTGAAGTCTTCCCCTTTTTTTATCTTCGAAAGCCTAATTGTTTATTGAGATTCAGTTTGTTTTAAAAGTCTCAATGAGATCGTCTCGTTAAATTTCCCGCATGTCAAGACGTGGGTACTTCATCCTCCAATTCTAAGTTTTGCTCACGGAGATTTTATTTTTTTTAACACAAAGGCTGGCCACTTTTCGGCCAACCTCTAGAATTAAAACAACAATACATAATTAATCGTTATCAGAGGCATTTGGATCAAACCTCCAAAGATCATCAAAGCGGGAGGTACCAGAACGTCCTGTAGCGAGATATCCCAGATTCTTAATAGAAAAACCTGCTGTAGCTTCCCGTGCGCTTCCTTCGAAGGAATCAACTTGTTCCCAGATGTCAACCACAGGATTATACTGCCAGGTATTATTCAAGACAGAACTGTATGTACCTGTGGTAATATAACCACGTCCTCCTATAGCAAAAGCTGCGGGAGAGGTACGCTGTAAATTATAATTATAATCGTCATTACCCTTTATTGCATCAGTTTCTTCATCATCGCCATCAGGGTATAAAGAATGTTTTTGATTCCAGGTGTTAGATAATGGATTGTAGGCAAAAAAGGAAGCAACATATGATCCGTTATTAGATCCACCTCCGACATAAGCCACATTGTCAATAACGAATACAAATGGATAGACACGTTTCGATTTAATACTGGCTACTTGTACCCAGCTGTTAGTGGAAGGATTATACTGGTAAAAATCCTGTTGGTCGTTATCCCCATCGTTGCCACAGCCAACATAGCCGTAATTACCAATTCCAAAAGCAACAGCTCCATAACGTCCCTTTGATACCGGAAAGTTAGCAACTTGTTTCCATGAATTATTGATTGGGTTATACTCCCAGAAATCCGTTAATAGATTCGTTCCATCAGTTCCCAGTCCAACATACCCCTTACCTCCCACTGAAAATGCCACGGCCTTACTGCGGGCCTTTCCAGGAAAGGAAGCAATGGTGTACCAGTTGTCCTGATCGACATTGTACTTCCAAAAATCGTTCAAACGGCTTTCTGTGGAGGTACTACTGGTAAATCCCGTTCCTACATATGCTGTATCGTTGATTACAAAGGCGGCAGCATCACTTCTGGATACACCCTCAAAATCTGCTTCGCGACTCCAGTCTCCAGCCAGAACATCGCTTTCATCTTCATTCTGGCATCCGACAGCGATGGTAAGAGTTAATAAAAAAATAAGTTTTGTTAATAGTTTATTCATCATTTTTAGTTTTTCGTGTATGTTATTTTTAGTTTAATATTAGCTTTTGGATTGGCCATCGAACCGATGACAGCTCGCTCAAGGGTTTGATGGATAGTAGAAACAGGAAGGCTTAATAAGAAAGAGGTATTCTGATACTTCTTGGCGTAATTACTCACATACTCCGTTACAGGGAAAATGTAACTTGATACTTGGTCAATGTCCCCAGCTTGGAAAAGAGAAGCTGACGAAGTATTTGTGTAGGAGTCCGTGTAAACCTGCTGAGGTTTATTATTCTTATTGGCCAAGAGCAATACCAATTGCTGGGGCAGTTTGAACGGCTTATCGGCACCATAAGGACTTTGAATAATTAATTCAGCTTTATTTATAACAATGGTAGGATCGGCTGTCAGGTAGCTCAGTCCGGGAAATTCAAGTTTAGTGACCAACCCTATGCCACCCTGCACATAAGTTTTGTTGTCACTTTCCACCGCACTAACTATATTAAGTTTATCAGACAACGTAGCGATCTTTAAGCTTCTGCGGTCTGATACAATTCGGTTAAACTGAGAGGTTTTATCAGAGAGAGAAAATGAAATAACTGACTTTTCCTTCAGTCCGTTTGCCCCAGCATAACTGTAATATAGGTTAAGTAATACTGTGTCTTTAAAACCAATCACTGCATTTCCTGCATCAGCAGCCTTTATGGTAATGCCCTTAAAATAGTTTTCAAACTCCGCCGCTGTTGAAACTTCAGTAGCGCCATTTTTCACCAAGGAGAACAACTCAGCCCCTAACGATTCCGGTATTTTTAAAAACAATGTGTCTTTAGATTTAGGCTTAGGGCTTAATTGAAAAGTAATTAGAGGGCTGGGATTACTGTTGAAATAACTTCGATTATAATAAGTAGATCCTGATGAAAAGACATTCTTCTCTTCGGGGTCAATATATCCAGGTACCGGCCTGTAAGCTATTTTTTCAGTTAGTTGATATATTGATAGCTCTTGACTTACTGTCGTATCTCCATAATAGTATCCGGAATAAGTCAACGTCATCCGAACAGAGTCGAGCTGAGCATCCTCAGGAACAGTTGTGCTACCTGGGATCGAAAGCTTAAAGAAAGTGGAAGCTTTTACAAACCCTAGTTCTGGATCCTGAATGTTACCGACAAGTAATAATCCACTACCTGCAGTAGGAAGGGAATCTAATAACAAGGTTGATGAAGTTACAGTAAATGTATCAGATACCGTCACTCCTAAAGTTCCAGCGTTATTTCCAATACTTATTGCACTTTCCTTCTTGCATGAGATAAGAGACAAAAAAGTGCAAAGAAAGAGTAATGACTTGAAGCCAGGAAGAGTAAATCTTATGAGCATAGCTTTGATTTATGTGTGCTGTTTGCACAAATATGTACACCTACAACGTTTCAGAAATTAACCTTAACTTTGTTTAACAAAACACTTGCTCCGGGGACGTTCTGCTTAACATTTATTAACAAAAACCTTTTATTTCAACATAGATTTTCTTTACATTTTTTTACAATAGGGTACTTAAAGCATATGCAAATGCAACAATAGAATTAGATTTAAGCCGTTGATTACACAAACTGAACATTCGAAACTCAGGACTTATAGAAAACTTATTTTCTATATCTTAGCGCAATTATTTTATAAGAAAAGACATCAAGTAAAATGCCTCAAACAAAATATTATATATATTCGATCCTAGCCGCCTTCACAATCATCTTTGCTAGTTGCCAGAAATCCGATCTTATAGGAATAGATACCGGAAGTGAAAATGGCAAATCTGAAATAACAACTTCTGCGGTTGACATTGCAACCGTTCCTGAAGATAGCGTTATTACTACCGGACTTTCGCAACACCCTTTTGGCTTTTTGAAAGATCCCGTGCTGGGAGAAACTGAAGCCAAACTTGCACTGGCGTTTAACCTTCCATCTTCAGGCTTTTCTTTTGGTAAAGATGCGACGATTGATTCTGTTGTGTTGGTGCTTAAATATGGCAACGAGCTATACGGCGACTCTATTTCAAATTATACTATTCGCGTTGCCGAGTTGGCTGAAGTTTTCCCAAGAAGCGCAAGCAACTCCACTACTTATTATTCAACCAAAACCTGGCAGAGCACTGGTTTGCTAGGCACCAAAGAACTTAAAGCGTTTAGCTACGGTGATACTATTCGGGTTCAACAAATAGTTGACGGAGCTAGAGATACTACGAAAAAGTTTGCGCCACACGCAAGAATTCAGCTTGGTGCTGCATCTGTATTTACAAAGCTAAAAAGCGCATTGGCTATTGACTCAGTTACAAATTTTGGCTTTCAAAAGAATTTTAAAGGACTTTACTTAACGTTAGACCCAGGTGTTATAACAAATAAAGGAGCACTGACATTTTTTGATCTTGCCTCAGCAAATAATTTTAGTGGCTTAGAGGTTTACTACAAAAACAGGACTTCGGCAGGAGCTTTAGACACCAATATGGCAGTATTTTCGACAAGCTCGGGTTTGGCTGCATCGAATGTTATTCACAATCACCCTGCGTCTGTTAAGGCTAACGAAGGAAATGTAAATGTTTCTGAAGTATATGTGCAACCGTTGGGAGGCTATCGTGCTAAGATTAAGTTTACTGAACTTGAAGCTTTAAAAGCATTAGTAGCAAAAACCGCAGGTGAAAATAAAACGATTACGATTAACAGGGCTGAGCTGATCATACCTGAGGTGGGAGCAGCAACTCCAGGTACGGGTACTTACTTAGCACCTGCTCCTAGATTAACGCTGTACCGCACAGACATTGCAGGAGTACGCCAACCCATTCCGGATAATGCAGTACAAATGGATCCGAGATTTCTTCCTGAGCCTCTTTTTGATGGTTTTTACGGCCGCAGGAAACCCCGCGAATACAGATTCGTAGTTACTTCTTATGTTCAGGACCTGCTTACTGGAAGACTTAAAGAATTTGATACATTTATATCTCCAATAAGAGCAAACTTTACAGGCCAAGCGAACATTAATGCGGCTGCAAATACTGCCAGACGGGCAGTACTGCCGGGTAAGCTCAACCCTAACTCAAAGGTTAGACTAAGCATAGTTTATACCCAACCTGATTAATTATCTTTCATTAAATACATATTGTAGTTTACCAAAAAAATAATCTATGTGTGGAATAGTAGGCTATATTGGACATCGCGATGCCTGGGATGTCATTATAAAAGGGCTTAAGAGATTAGAATATAGAGGTTACGATAGTGCGGGGATAGCTCTAATAAATAAGGAAAACGGAATCAGAACATATAAAAAGGCTGGTAAAGTTTCAGACCTTGAAGCATTTGCTCAGGGCGTTGACCGGTCAGGAAGTATAGGAATGGGACATACCCGCTGGGCTACCCATGGTGCTCCATCTGATCGTAATTCACATCCACACAGTTCTGGTGACAGAAGGCTTTCTATTATCCACAATGGTATTATTGAAAACTACGCAGTCTTAAAGGAAGCGCTTCAGACTAAAGGACACGAGTTTCGTAGCGATACGGATACCGAAGTGCTCATTCATTTAATTGAAGAAATTCAAAAATCAGACGGTCTTGATCTGTTCGAGGCAGTACGGGTAGCTTTAAACGAGGTTGTTGGCGCTTATGCTATTGTAGTAATGAGCGTGGATGAACCGGATGTTTTAGTTGCAGCCAGAAAAGGAAGTCCGATGGTAATTGGAGTAGGGCAGGACGAATATTTCATCGCTTCTGATGCTTCTCCGATCGTCGAATATACTAAGAACGTTATCTATCTAAAAGATAGCCAAATTGCTTATGTAAAGACTGATGAATTGGTTATTAAGAGTATTGATAACCGCGTTCAAACTCCTTACATTCAGGAACTCGAGCTTAAACTCGAAATGCTTGAAAAAGGTGGGTTTGATCACTTCATGCTAAAGGAGATCTATGAACAACCTCGTTCAATCAAAGATTGTATGAGGGGTCGCATTTACCCTAATGAGGGAAAGATCCAATTAGGGGGTTTGGCTGAATATACTGAGAAACTGAAAAATGTAGACCGCATCATTGTCATTGCTTGCGGCACTTCATGGCACGCTGGCTTAGTAGGAGAATACCTGATCGAAGAATATGCGCGAGTACCGGTAGAAGTGGAGTATGCGTCGGAATTCAGGTACAGAAACCCTATTATCACTGAAAAAGATCTTGTAATCGCTATTTCACAATCTGGCGAAACTGCCGACACCATGGCTGCCATTGAGCTTGCCAAAGAAAAAGGTGCAACTATTTTCGGTATTTGTAATGTTGTTGGATCTTCGATTCCTCGTATCACTCACGCTGGTGTTTATACCCACGCGGGACCAGAGATCGGTGTTGCCTCTACCAAAGCATTTACGGCACAGGTAACTGTTTTAACCCTGATTGCTCTGTTTATTGCCGAAAAACGTGGAACAATTAAGCAAAGCCAGACAGTTCAAATGCTAACTGAGCTTGAAGACATTCCTGACTTAGTCGAAAAATGCCTGGAAGCGAACGATCATATCTTGAATATTGCTAAGAAGTTCGTCGATTCAAGAAATTGTTTATTCCTTGGCCGTGGAAGCGGTTTCCCCGTGGCACTTGAAGGTGCTCTTAAACTAAAAGAGATCTCTTACATCCATGCAGAGGGTTATCCTGCAGCCGAAATGAAACACGGACCAATTGCCTTGATCGATGAGGAAATGCCAGTAGTGGTTATCGCTGCTAAAAATTCTTCCTACGAAAAGGTGATCAGTAATATTCAGGAAGTTAAGGCGAGAAAAGGAGTTGTTATTGCTATTGTGACTGAAGGTGATAAGGAAGTGAAGAAGATGGCTGATTATACCATTGAAATCCCTGATGCTAACGAAGCTTTCTTGCCATTGATCGCTACAATACCACTTCAGCTACTTTCTTATCATATCGCTGTATTAAGAGGATGTAATGTGGATCAACCACGGAACTTGGCGAAATCGGTAACGGTAGAATAAAGGATCACGAATTTGCACTAATTGCACTAATTTTGGTGAATTAAAGAGTACTTCCAAAAAAATTTAGTTATATGAATCAAAGGAGGCGTTTTACAACAGCCTCCTTTTTTTATATATAGATATTAACGTGTTCGTGTAATTGTGTTTATTATTTTTATTTCCTCTACCACATTAGCATCAGTGCTCTAAGCTTCCCTAACGCTGGCAGAATAATTACTTGTATTTTCATTTGAACCTCCTGTTTTTAACTTTACTGTCTATAAATATTGTTAGTTCAAACTTCTACAAAAAGATTAAATAAAAGAAATTGATATTATTTATCTTTGAATAGATTTACACTATATGACACTTGTTCAGCTAGAATATATAGTAGCAGTTGATACCTACAGGAGTTTTGTAACGGCTGCAGAAAAATGCTTTGTTACTCAGCCTACTTTAAGCATGCAGATACAGAAACTCGAAGAGAATTTAGGAGTAAAGCTATTTGACAGGAGTAAGCAGCCTGTTATTCCAACGGATATTGGTCAGCATGTAATCGAACAAGCCAGACTAATCCTTGCAGAGAGCGCCAAGTTGCAGGAATTGATTGCCGCTCATAAAAATGAACTTGCCGGGGAATTAAAAATTGGAGTGATTCCAACTATTGCACCCTATCTACTTCCAAAAGTTATTATGAACTTTACTTCTAAGTACCCAAAAGTTCAATTATCTATATGGGAATATACAACAGAACAGATCATTCAGAATCTGAAGATAGGTTTATTGGACTGTGGTGTTTTATCAACTCCCCTGGAAGACAAAAGCCTCCAGGAGATACCACTATTCTATGAAGACTTCGTGATCTACTCCTCAGACAATAGCAGTGTGGCAAACAAACAGAACATTAGTGTAGATGATATAAATATCGAAGAAACCTGGCTGTTGAATGAAGGTCATTGTATGCGAAATCAGGTTTTAAATATTTGTAAAAAGAAAACTGCTGTTAATGGAATAAGATCCTTCGAATATAATACCGGTAGTGTAGAGACATTGAAAAGAATGGTTGATCTAAATGCCGGCATTACCATCTTACCAGAGCTGAGCCTTTCAGATTTTTCATCCGAGCAGATGAAGAAGGTTCGACGGTTCGATAAACCTGTCCCCGCGAGGGAGATCAGCCTCGTTACACATAGAAATTTTCTTAAAAGAGGTTTGATCAACTCCCTAAAAAAAGAAATCCTGGAAATTACACCCCAGGATATGTTGAATAGCGGCAATAAAGCGCTAATGGAAACCTTTTAAATTATCTGAACACTTTTCGAATTAGCCAAATAATCAAGGCGATTACAACAACAACGATAACGACACCAGTATAAACACCTGTCTTGAATATATCGCCTACTAATTCGCAACTCGACAGTAACATGGTTACCATCATTGCTATAGAGAAAAATAACCTTTTTGTCATAGGAATAAAATAAAAAAGTAGTGTACTATTAAATACACTACTTCATGACAAAATGTTTTTTTCCTACTAATTACTATTTTGCCTGCGCGTAACGCTCTGCTACTGCGCTCCAGTTAACTACATTCCAAAATGCAGCGATATAGTCTGGGCGACGGTTTTGATAATTTAAGTAGTAAGCATGCTCCCATACATCCAAACCTAAAATTGGAGTTCCTTTTACATCAGCAACATCCATTAATGGGTTATCCTGGTTAGGAGTAGAAGATACTTGTAATTTACCATCAGCAGCAACGCTTAACCAAGCCCATCCAGAACCAAAACGAGTTGCAGCAGCTTCGCTGAATTTCTTTTTAAAGTCTTCGAAAGAACCGAAAGCCTCATTAATAGCCTCCGCTAATTCGCCTGTAGGTTCGCCACCTGCGTTCGGCCCAATTACAGTCCAGAATAATGAGTGATTGAAGTGACCACCACCATTGTTACGAACAGCCGGAGCATATGAAGAAATATTTGCCTGAAGCTCTTCCAAACTTTTGTTTTCAGCCTCAGAACCAGCAACTGCATTGTTTAAGTTAGTAACATAAGCATTGTGGTGCTTGCCATGATGTATTTCCATTGTTGCCTTGTCGATATGCGGTTCGAGGGCATCAGAAGCGTATGGTAACGCTGGTAGTTCAAAAGCCATATTTATTATTTTTAAAGGTTAAACATATTACAGCACAAAGATAACTTATGCTTAAAAAAATTGTTCAGAGAGATGTCAGGTTTTGTTTCTTTTGCTCAAAAAGAAATCCTTGATCAATGTTGCACACTCATTTTCCTTAATTCCGCCAATAACTTCTGTTTTGGGATGAGTAATGCGCTGATTGATACGCTTGAAACCTAATTTAAGATCATGAGCTCCATAAACGATCCTGCTGATTTGTGTCCAGTAGGAAGCTCCTGCGCACATTACACACGGCTCCACTGTTACGTATAGTGTACAATCCTTTAAGTACTTGCCTCCTAAAAAATTGGCCGCAGCAGTAAATGCCTGCATTTCTGCATGAGCGGTTACGTCGTTCAACTTCTCAGTAAGATTGTATCCTCTTCCTATTATCCGGCCACCAGAAACTATAACTGCTCCAATTGGAACTTCATCTTCGGAAAGCGCCTTCCTGGCTTCCTTTAATGCTTCGTTCATGAAGAACTCATCCGGCGTTACTATGGGTTCATCTGTAAAACTAACGTACTTCATGTATATCAGGGTATAGATGCTAGTTAGAAGACAAGTATAGGGAATAAATTCTATCTTTGCTTATGATTAAATCCATGACAGGTTACGGTATTGCTGCTAAGGATTTTGCCAATGCTAAATACACCGTAGAGATTAAGTCACTTAATAGCAAATTTCTCGAACTTGCTCTTAAGCTACCTAAATCCTTTTCAGACAAAGAACTTATCCTGCGCAATGAATGCAGTAAGCATATTGAACGGGGAAAAGTAACTATCACATTTACTATTGAATATCCTGAGACTGAGAAAAAAGCAGCTCAGATTGATTCAGCCTTGCTCAAACTTTACTACACTCAGCTAAAAAATGCAGCAACTGAATTAGGAGATAGTAGCTCAAACCTATTACAACTTGCGCTTGGTTTCCCTGAGGTAATTCAGTTTAGTGAAGACCTTGTTTCGGAAGAAGAATGGCTGCAATTGCAGGGAACGTTCTCGGATGCACTTGAGAGTTTTCAGCGGTTCAGAAAAGATGAGGGAGGTATCCTTGAAAAAGATCTGATCCTGCGAATTAATAACATTCTAAGCTCACTAAAGCAGGTTGAAGAACTTGAACCTCGCCGTATTCCAGTTATCCGCGAAAGGATCAATCAGCTTTTGAATGAATTTGTTGGCAAGGAAAATATAGATGAAAACCGGTTTGAGCAAGAGTTGATCTTTTACATCGATAAACTTGACATCACCGAAGAAAAGGTTCGCTTGAAAAGCCACTGCGATTACTTTCTAAAAGCATTAAAATCACCTGATGCTAATGGCAAAAAGCTAGGCTTTATTTCACAGGAGATCGGTCGGGAAATAAACACTATGGGCTCAAAAGCTAATGATGCCGGAATTCAGCAAGTAGTGGTTGGCATGAAAGAAGAGCTGGAAAAGATCAAAGAACAACTTTTAAACGTACTATAAAAGAAAGTATAAAGTCAAGATAAACAGCTAGAACTCTGACTTAAAGCTTCAATAAATTAAAATGACTCAGGGCAAACTCGTAATATTTTCAGCTCCTTCTGGTGCAGGTAAAACTACTATTGTTCATTACCTTTTATCAAAAATCCCCCAACTTGAATTTTCTATTTCCGCTACTACCCGTGAGTCACGTGGAACAGAAGAAAACTTAAAGGATTATTACTTTATATCTAAAGAAGAGTTCCTGCATAAAGTAGCCAAGCATGAGTTTGTTGAATTTGAAGAAGTTTACTCAGGAACTTTTTACGGAACACTAAAATCTGAAATTCAACGTATCTGGGACGCTGAAAAACATGTAGTTTTTGACATCGATGTAGAAGGCGGCCTGCGACTGAAGAAAAAATATGAGGATAATGCTCTTGCTATTTTCGTTCAGCCTCCGTCATTGGAAGTACTTATACAAAGACTGGGATCTAGAGGCACCGACAGTCCGGAAAAGCTAAAAGAAAGAATTGATAAAGCGGGAAAGGAACTTCAATATGCAGAACGTTTTGATATTATTCTTCCTAATAATGATCTGCAAACAGCATGTGAAGAAGCAGAAAGGATTGTGAGAAAGTTTCTTTTTGGATAAACACGTAATAAAGGAAGCTTACAAACCAGCATGAAACAATTGAAGGGTTCTTTGTTATAGAATCTTTGAAAGGGATGAAAAAGGCATGAAAGTAGGTTTATTTTTTGGGTCATTTAATCCAATACATGTGGGTCATTTAATAATAGCTAATTACATGGCTAATTATTCTGACCTTCAAAGTGTGTGGCTTGTTGTCTCTCCACATAATCCTTTAAAGAATAAAAGCAGTCTGGCTAATATGTACGACAGACTTGAAATGGCGAGACTTGCAACAGAGGATAACGATAAGATCAAGGTAAGCGATATCGAGTTCAAGCTTCCACAACCATCCTACACTATAGACACCCTGACTCATCTGCAGGAACGGTATCCCGAGCATCAATACACCCTGATCATGGGCGCTGATAATTTAACATCCCTCAAGAAATGGAAGAACTACGAAATCCTTCTGAGGGATTATAACATCCTTGTATACCCCCGTCCCGGTTTTGATGCTGCAGAACTGGCTTCGCATCCATCAATTTCTATAACTGATACACCTGTTATGGAGATATCATCCACTTTCATCAGAAAAGCTATAAAAGAAGGTAAAAGCGTACAATATATGATCCCCGATAAGGTATTCAGTTTTATCGACAGCAAAAACCTATACGGGTAAACTTTTTTACATTAAGGCTGCTTCTGTTCAAAAATCAATAGTTTATTATTTCGAAATCAATAAGTCTTAACTTTGTATTGTGAGCACCGAGAAAACAATCCTTAAGCTAAAGCTGCCTACCGACCCTCGCTGGGTTAAAAATGTAGTAGAAAGCAATATCGAAGAAATATTAACAGATCACGCCTTTTGCGAGCAGAAGGCGGCCAGCAATGCTATAACCCTGATTGTTCAAAACCCTAACCTGTCTGATCTGGTACAGGAAATGGCCTTGTTAGTTCAGGAAGAGATGGATCACTTTAAGAGGGTGCACGACATTATACTTGAACGGGGTTTTATTTTAGGGAGAGAACGTAAGGATGATTACGTGAACGAGCTAGCAAAGTTTATTATAAAAGGCGGAGGCAGACAGCAACAATTAATAGACAGACTCCTTTTTTCTGCTATGATAGAGGCCCGCAGCTGCGAACGATTCAAAGTACTCTCTGAAAATATTAATGATGAAAAGCTATCAGCCTTTTATCACGAGCTTATGATAAGTGAAGCTACCCACTATACTACTTTTATAAAACTTGCTAAAAAATATGGAGAAGGTATAGATGTGGATAAGCGTTGGGAGGAGTTCCTGAGTTTTGAAGCTGAGGTGATCCAGAACTACGGAAAGAAAGAGACAATCCACGGCTAATTAGAAACGCAGCGTTAGCAAGCCAACGTCAACAGCAAACAAAAGGGTGAAGATCAGGTTGTTTCCAAAAAAACACCTATGATAAAGAACACAAATTTTGCTATAAGTTTTGCTAGCCTATACTTACTGACTTTTCTGATCCTGCTTCATTCAGGCTTTGAACGTACCGTTTGGATTATGTTTTTCTTTTCTCCACTGGTAATTATTTACCTTGCTTATGTGATTATTCGTTATGGCGAGTACAAGGGCCGGGAGTTGAATGATAACGAAGAGTGGGCTTACGGTGATAAGAAGAAAGAAGAGTTGGGAACTTTTTAATTACTTTTTCCATCCCACAGTCTCTTTCAAATATGTATCCAGCAATTCTATAACAACGGCATCATTAATATACCCGATATGCATATCTGGCCTAACAATCAAGGCCTTTTTACTTTTCTCAGTAATCTCGAAATATTTAAACAGATGCTTATTTTTTTCAGAAGGCGGTAAATAATAAAAATTTAATCCTTGGGGATAGGTATCTGTAATCCATTTAGCTAGAAGAAATAAATCGCGGTCATTCAGTTTTCCTATAACCAGAAGGGTAAAGCCTGTTTTAAGGCACCAATTGTGCAGATTTGTTTCTTTTCCCTTTTTCTCATCATACAGGGCTATGTAGGGCAGCCTGTCACCAGCCTTAACCTTTTTACCGCTACCATGGTCAACCGACAATAAATTTCCTTTATAGGTAGTATGCACTTGGGACAACGAGGAGAAAATTTGCTTCTTTACTTCCTCTGCTGACCAGATTGCCGGAATTAATTTAGGCAGCAGCCAGTTTCTAAATATTTTTACCACTGTGCTTTTAGATACACCAAGGGTAAATAATCTGTCGGTCGTTTTTAATACTCGCCTGGCGACAGGCATTCTTTCTTCCTCGTAAGTTCTAAGTATTTTCCGGTCAAAATCTCTATTAACCACGCCGGCTAATTTCCAGGCCAAATTGTATGCATCTTGTATACCTGTATTCATTCCCTGCCCACCAAGTGGAGAATGGACATGAGCAGCATCTCCAATCAGGAAACAATTTCTCGCCTGAAAACGATCAGCAATCTTATGATGAAGCTTGTACAATGAGAACCAGGTAGAATTCTCTTGCTGTGTTGAAAAATCGAGGGTATAGGTCAAATAGGGCTTAATATCTTGAAAACTTACCGATTCCCGTTGCTCTAATGTTCGTGGTAAAACTCCTATAAACCGAACATTGTCGCCCTTCATAGGGTAGCAGGCCACAAAGCCCTCATCTTTTAAAAAGACCCTGATGGAGTCAGGTCCCGACTCTTTATGTATATTAAGATCAGCCAGATAAAACCGGTGTTTATACGTTCCTCCTTTAAAAGCAATACCTAACTCGCTACGTACATTACTTGAGGCTCCGTCTGCTCCAATCAACCAACGTGTACTAACAGATTGCTTCCCGTCTTCCCTGCTTAATTCTACGATCACGCCTTCGTCAGACTGGTTTAATCGCAAAAACTGCGTGTTCCAATAAATGGGACAAGCGTTAGACGTAAGATAATCAATTAATATCCGCTCGGTTTTACTTTGCTCCAGGATAAGAACATAAGGGAATGCAGTGCTAGGTTCAGCAAGCTCTGATAAGTCTACAGTTGACACCTCATCAGAGCTTCGATGCATTGACAGTTCTTTTACTATGTTACCTTGCTCAATCAAGGCTTCATCAAGACCTAATTGCCGGAAAATCTCGAGGGAGCGGGGCTGAATAACCAATGCTCGCGATTCTACTGTAGGCTGTGTCTTTGCATCGATAATAACAGGGTGAACTCCTTGACGCAATAATTGAGCTGCCATCATTAATCCCGAAGGACCAGCACCTACTATTAGTACAGATATCTCAGATGGCAGCTTTGTCATATATTACCCCGGACACAATCTCATCCGGCTACACACCTTCCTTAATCTGGTGCTCTTTGGGTGTATTCTTTAAGTGCAGCGGTTTTTCAGCTGTAGCTTTCATCTTCAAATTTAGCATTTCCACTAACACCGAGAAAGCCATTGCAAAGTAGATATAACCTTTAGGAATATGTTGTTCGAATGCTTCAGCCAGCAGCGATACCCCTATTAATAACAGGAACGACAAAGCAAGCATTTTTACTGTAGGGTGATTATTTACAAAAGTGCTTATGCTACCAGCTGCTACCATCATAATAAATACAGCTATTACCACTGCAGCGATCATAACCCCTACCTCATCAGCCATTCCAACAGCTGTAATTACCGAATCCAGTGAGAATACAATGTCGAGAATTAAGATCTGAATGATTACACCAGAAAAAGAATGCACCCTTCCTCCTTCCTGTGCATGATCCACACCCTCCAATTTTTCGTGTATTTCGCTTGTACTCTTATAAATAAGGAATAATCCGCCAATCAGCAGAATTAGATCACGTCCGGAAATCGCCATTTTTTCAAGGAGGGATGCATTGCCTACACCTATCCACTCTCCAATATTAAATAAGGGAGTAGTAAGCTTCATGATCCAACTTAGTGAAAGCAATAAAAGTATGCGAGTAAACATTGCCAGAGCTAAACCAGTTTGACGTGCTTTTTTCTGCTCGTGAACTGGAAGCTTTCCTGCTAAAATTGAAATGAAAATGATATTGTCTATACCTAATACAATTTCTAATACAGTAAGTGTAATAAGAGATATCCAAATCTCCGGGTTTGCTAAAATCTCCATAATATTTACAATGTATATAAGATGCTATAAAAACAAAAAACCCTCCCGCAGGGGGAAGGTTTTGATCATTAATTTAAAAAGAACGTATGTGGATGCTTAATAGCCTAATTAAAATGTACAGACCCGTACTTTGAATTCACAGTAACCTTTGCATCAGATCCTTTACCAATTTGTCCTTTGTAATTTTTCGTAAAATGCGGTCCGCGGGAGTTGTTCTCTGGCGACTTATTTACAACCACTACATTGTCGTCGCCATAATTAAAACCTCCATAACTTACAGTTACATCGAAATCAAAACTAGCAGCTGGCTCAAATCCTAAAGAAACGTTTGAATAAGCTGCATCAACGTTTAAAGTCTTTATTCTCCTGTCTACTTCAGCTATTTTAAATCCTCCACAATACCTGACATTTAGTTTGCCGTCGCCTGATAGTTTTCCAATCTTAGCTGATGAATAACTTACTGTTGCATTAAGATAATCTGCTGATTCAAGAATTACTCCTCCATAGGCAATATCCAGATTAGCAGCTCTTAATTCTTCGATTATAGCTTTTCCATAAGCAACCTTAATCCTGTTAGCAGAATTTAGGAGCTTATCAGCCCTTAAGTTTCCATATGAGCAGTTAACGTTTACAATTCCACTTAAAACAGGAAGATTGATATTTCCGTATTTATTAGTAACATCAAGAGGATTTTTCGAAGGCATGTAAATTGTATAATTGACCTCAACACCTCTTCTCTCTGTACCTCCATTAAACCGCCTGATACCCCAAAAATCTCCTCCTCTGTTTGCTTTGGTTATATGAGTTACGAAGCCAATTAGATTGTGGTCTTTAGACTCTGAAATTGAGATATTATTTAGCAGTTCTTCAGCTTTTGCATCATTGCTCTCGAATGCCTTCATAGATATTTCCACCTTAATTGCACTACTATTCCAAAGATTAACCTGGACATTGCCAAATTGATTATCTATAGAAAGCCTGTCGTTGCCATTAACCTTATATTCTCTGATGATGCTTTTAGTTCTCTCAGAAAACCGGTTGGGAGATTCGGGTTGAGAAAAATCAGGAGGTTGTGGAACACAGGGCGCTTCCGGAGCTTCTGGTTTTTCTGGAATTTCGGGGATTTCAGGTATTAAAGAAACAATCGAGGATGGCGATTTAAACCGGACCACAGAAAGCTTCTTCCCATTCAACTGTGCTAAACATTGCGACAGGCTTTCAACTACTGTCGAATTTACTTCCTGTTCAAGCGACTCCAGTTGCTTCAATTCATTAAATTCCTTTTGCCCTAAGGTTTCTTTTTGTCCAAACGCAAGGTTTGTAAACAAAACAATAAGAAGCGCTATATTAAATACCTTTGTTTTCATTGTCTTGAGTTCCTCTCAACTGTTTTAATTGTTCGATGATCGACAATTGCTGATTAAGCACTTGTGCCTGCACCTGCAGGTTTTTGATCATCGCTTTAAGTGTTACTTCCTGATTCGGACTTGTCTTCAGGTCTTTCTGAAGCTTTTTATAATTAGTCTGAAGTTTCTCTAGTTCTGCAGAAAACTCCTGATAAAGTTCAGGCTCCTGATTTCTGATCTGTACAAGCTCTTCTCTTTTAAATTCAATTACCGAAACGTAATGAGATTGCTGCTTCGCTAATTCCGGATCTATGCTGGCTATATCGATAGGAGCTTTCATTTGATGCCTGATATAAAGGATACCGAAAGTGCAAAACATCAAAAACATGGCAGCTATGCGTAAGACTATTTTCAGCTTTACTACCTTATCTCTCTTTGGCTGCTTTTTTTCAGCTTGATCCAAACCTTTCTCTATCCTGCTCCATAAATCAGAAGAGGGCTCAAATTCATCAAATTCTTTTCGGTTATCTCTAATAAACTGTTCTAATCTTTCTCTCTTTTCCATAAATTATTTAGATATCCTTTGCTTTAATTTTTGTTAACAAATCTGTCAGTTTCCTTTTAGCTCTTAACAGCTGCGTTCTGGAAGTACTCTCTGTGATCTTTAGAATGAAGGCAATTTCTTCGTGATCATACCCTTCCAATAAGTAGAGCGACAAAACAATTCGATAACCTTCCGGAAGCATGTGAATAGCTTTTTTCACTTCCTCTACCTGAAGCTGAAGCTCTTCTTCATTAAACTCATCTTCGTCAGGGATTTCAGAAAGATCTACTTCTTCTGTTGACAGGAATTCAAATTTCCTTTTTCGAAGCTGTGATATACACTTATTGACTACAATCTGCTTGATCCACATTCCAAAGCTTGATTCCTGACGAAATTCCTTGATTCGTAAAAATGCGTCAATAAACGACTCCTGCAGCATATCGCTTGCTTCATCCGCATCATTAAGGATCCGCATTGCTATGTTATACATTGCTTTAGAATAAAGCTTGTACAATTCAAATTGCGCTTTCCGATTTCCGTCTTTACACTCAACCACCAGGTTGAAATGCGGGTCAATGTATACAGCTTCCAAATTATTTAGCTTCAGGTTAATAGACGCGCACCAATACCTAGTGTTGCACGGGATTAAATTTTTTTTGAAGCAGAGTTCTATTTTATTTTTAGATAGCAGGGGAAATTTATGTGTAGGAGGTATATGAAACAAAAAACCCTCCTGATGGGAGGGCTTTTTTTCGATCATTAATTTAAAAAGAACGTATGTATGCTTATTGAGGTAAGCCAATTGAAAGCTATTAAGCTACAGTTAAATCCAATACAATTACCATTCCTATCAATCCGCCTTACTGCGCCGTTAAATTATTTTTATTTGAAGTCCTTAAAGAAGGGTATCATTTAAGGAAATTTGTTTCACCAACACTACAAAAGTAATAATCCATATTGAATAATAGTGTTAATATTTGTTAAGATATTGATTTATAGCATTAATTGCATTATTGAGTCTTTCCAGATCTGAGCCTGATATAGTAATATAATTGGCTTCCAAACTTTGAAGCTCTCTATGCCATACCTGCATAAAATGTTCCCTTAGATGCGGGAAGTCCCGCAAGGGATCTTCTTGCCAGGGCAGATCTATATCCAAAAGGAGGTAAAGATCATACGTATGTTTTGGTAATTCGTCTAATACCTCTTGTGGAGCCTTACCAAAAGTATAATCACTCCAGATCTTTACGGTAATAAAAGTAGTGTCACATATAAGCAGTTGGTTAGCTTTGGGCAAAAGCTCTTTCTCCAGTTTAAGTTGCCCATGGAACATATTTATTTCATCCTGCCAGCTGCATGGCTCTGTAAGCGCTGCACAATACTCACGCGCGTATTCCGGCACCCAAACAGTATTGTAATGTTCGGCTAATTGAGCTGAAAGAGTCGATTTTCCAGTCGATTCAGGTCCTACAACTGCTATCTTCTTTATTGTGCTAACTTCCATGTTTTCTTCCATTCAAAATAGCCTTTAGCTGCCAGTCCCACAAGTATGAGATATAATAAAGCTGTAAACGCAAGATCTTTATATAACAGCAATGGCACATAGCATAGATCAACAATAATCCATAATATCCAGTTCTGAATCACCTTTCTCGTCATTAGAAATTGAGCCACAAAACTCATTGCTGTACAAAAACCATCGGCATAAGGAACGTCGGTGTCTGTAAACTTATCAAGATACTTACTTAAGGCAATCGTGAAAAAAGTAATTGCAAAAACGGTGTATAGCCACTCTTTTGAAGTAAGACTAACAACAGGCTTATCTTTTTGCTGCTTCTTTCTTAACCAATAAACCCATCCGTAAATAGCTGTTATGAGAAAATATATCTGAAGGTAGGAATCTCCGTAGAGCTTATACTGATAATACAGCATGGAATAGGCGCCACATGCAATAATTGATACCGGCCAGTTTAATATATGCTCTTTAGCTGCGAGATAGATACAGGCAAGAGTTGTAACAATACCTAGCCATTCCAGCCAGGATGTTTCTTCAAACTGTTTTACGACAAGCGAGAATAGCTGGTTTATGTCCATTAGATGCAAAGTTACATAATAAATCCTCCTCAAATAGGCTTACACGGGATGTCTGGAAACGAAAAAGCCTCCCGGATAGGAGGCTTAATTAACCAAACAATAATTATGAAGAAATAGTATTTACTGAACCGGTGAAGAAGAAAAGCCTAAGCTAGCCCTTACGCTAACATCAGTATTTAGCTGATTCCTTAACACGTACTCCATCCTTAAGCGGGCTGAAGAGCTTTTGATGATGTCATCTAAAAAACGTGAATTATCGATATCCAAAACAAGGCTTGAACCGGTAGAAGTACCAATATCGCTCCTTTGTGCAACCAGAACCTCCCCGGAGCCGTCACTTCTGGAAAGATATAATCTTACCGAACTGAAAACTCCAAGGTTTTGGCTTGAAGGGTTGCTTGCTTCAATACGTGCCGAAGCAATTCTAACCTCTTTAATTTGAGAGTTAGTTTTAGTCCCAAACAGTTGGTCGACACTGCTGGCCTGACTAACGGCAGAACGTGCGGTTCCGGTGCTGGTAGATGCAGGAATAATCAAAGTGGCAGTGTAGGGCAACGTAGATCGTACAATTGATTGCAGGGTACTACAGCCAACGATGGCAGCAATAGCAATGAATCCTATTATTATCTTTTTCATGTGTGTGCGTGTGAAAATAGTCTAACAATAACATCAGTTATTAAAAAAGGTTTGGTAATTTGCTCTTAGCAAAACCTTGTCTATGAATTACAGTATGTTTAAACAAACCTTACAATCTATGAAGTTCTCTTTAGTACTAATTGCATTCCTGTTTGCATTTCCGGTTTTCTCGCAGGACACTACGGTTATTTATTATTCAAAGGATAATAAGAAAGTATCAATAAAAGACAGCGCAGAATTTTCGCGGACTATTATTGACTTAAAAAATGGGGAGAAGATCTTTCCTTTTAAGGAATATTATCTAAACAACGTATTGAAACGTGAAGGTATAACCTCAAACAAAAAACAATTAATACTTGAAGGACCAGTTAAAAGCTATTTTCCAAAAGGCCAACTTAAATCAGAAGTAAACTATATCAAAGGCATGGCTACGGGAATTAATAAGTTCTACTACGCAAGCGGAAACGTTAAAAAGATCACAAAGAACATTATCTATCAGGACTCGACGACAAAGATCAAAAAAGCTCAGGAGTTGGTAGTAAGTCTTTTGGATTCGGCAGGAAATGGATTAGTCGTTAACGGCGAGGGAATTTATAAAGATCTTAACGAAGAGAATGAAATATGGGAAGAAGGGCAAATAGCAAATGGACTTAGGCAAGGGAAATGGACTGGAAAAGGCAGGGAGTTATCTTTTGAAGAAGAATATAAGGATGGTATCTTACTAAAGGGAGTCTCTAAAAAGGGCTCTTATGTTTATGAATATTTGTTACTTGAAGAGCAGCCTCTTTATAAAGGAGGAATGGAAAAATTTTATAATGATTTCGCCAGAAACTATAATTCTCCTATAGCAGCAAGAGACGCAAAAGTTAATGGCAGAATCATTCTTGGATTTGTTGTCGAAAGTGACGGATCCCTAACTGATATAAAGATCATTGCAAATCCAGGTTACGGTACAGCTGAAGAAGCCGTGCGCGTACTTAAAAGATTGAAGCCCTGGCAGCCTGGAAAACAACGGGGAGTACCAGTAAGGGTTTCTTATACTATGCCTATTAAAATGAACTTTGGTTAAATTACAGGAACTCTTTTATACCTAACTGACATTTATACTCCATCATTGCTGATATAATGAATAGTAGCACTAACTACCGAAAAAAGGCAACCAGGATCACCAATGAAAGGTATACCGCTATGAAGAACTGTTCATAAAGATTTTTTTCATTAAAATAATGATAAGATTCACTTTACAGTTCTGCAAAAAGCTATTTTTTTATACCTTTGCATCCCGACAATCAAGTCGGGATTTTTCTTCACAGACAAGATTTCCTCTTGATTCTCAAGTCAATCGACTTTTAGAAATAATAATAATTTAGCCCTAATGCCAAGAGACACCTCTATTAAATCAGTCCTGATTATCGGTTCAGGACCAATTATCATCGGTCAGGCCGTTGAGTTCGATTATTCAGGTTCGCAAGCTGCTTTATCGTTAAAAGATGAAGGAATTGAAGTTTCAATTATCAATTCTAACCCAGCAACTATCATGACAGACAACGTGATAGGCGATAATGTTTATTTATGGCCATTAACCTGCGATAGTATCGAGAAGATTTTACAAGAGCGTCACATTGACGCTGTTCTTCCGACAATGGGTGGACAAACTGCGCTTAACCTTTGTAAAGAGGCAGAAGAGCGTGGCATATGGCAAAAATACGGCGTTCGCATCATTGGTGTAGACGTTGCAGCAATTGAAAAGACAGAAAACCGGGAAGAGTTCCGCCAGCTAATGGTAGATATCGGAATTGGTGTTGCCCCTTCAAAAATTGCTAACTCATTTCTTGAAGGAAAAGAAGCTGCGCAAGAAATTGGCTTCCCTCTGGTAATTCGTCCTTCCTATACCTTAGGAGGAACAGGTGGCGGTTTCGTTCACAAAAAAGAAGAATTTGATGCAGCATTAAGCCGTGGTCTTCAAGCATCCCCAACTCACGAAGTTCTTGTAGAAAAAGCCGTTTTAGGATGGAAAGAATACGAGTTAGAACTCCTTCGCGATAACAAAGACAACGTAATCATCATTTGTTCTATCGAGAACTTTGACCCAATGGGTATCCATACCGGAGACTCAATTACCGTGGCTCCTGCTATGACCCTTAGTGACCGTTGTTACCAGGATATGCGTAATCAGGCGATCAAGATGATGCGTGCAATTGGTAATTTCGCCGGTGGTTGTAACGTTCAGTTTTCAGTTGACCCTGTTACTGAAGCGATCATCGCTATCGAGATTAACCCTCGTGTATCACGCTCATCAGCACTTGCATCAAAAGCTACTGGTTATCCAATCGCTAAAATTGCTGCAAAATTGGCAATCGGCTACAATCTTGATGAGATTGAAAATCAAATTACAAAAACTACTTCAGCATACTTTGAACCAACCCTTGATTACGTAATCGTTAAGATCCCTCGCTGGAACTTCGACAAGTTCAAGGGAGCAAATCCTGAATTAGGCCTTCAAATGAAAGCTGTAGGAGAGGTAATGGGTATCGGTCGTACATTCATCGAAGCACTTCAAAAAGCTTGTCAGTCATTGGAGATAGGCCGTGCTGGTTTAGGTGCAGACGGTAGACAGAACCGTAATCTTGAAGAAATCATGTACGGGTTAGAGCATCCAAGCTGGAACCGTATCTTCCTTTTAAAAGATGCATTCAGCTTAGGAGTTCCTTTAGAGTCTATCCGTAAGGCTACTAAGATCGACAAATGGTTCCTTGTTCAAATCCAGGAGCTTGTTCAACTGGAGCAGGAACTTAAGCGCTATACTTTAAATAACATTCCTAAAGACTTCTTCTGCACACTCAAGCAGAAAGGTTTCTCCGATGTACAAATTTCATGGTTGTTAGGCAATGTAACAGAGGATGACGTATATGAGCGTAGAAAAGAACTAGGTATCCGTCGTGTATACAAGATGGTGGATACTTGTGCTGCTGAATTCCCTGCTCAAACACCATACTACTACTCGACATTTGAAGATGAAAACGAATCAGTAGTAAGCGACAGAAAGAAAATCATCGTATTAGGATCAGGTCCTAACCGTATCGGACAAGGTATAGAGTTCGATTACTCTTGTGTTCACGGACTTTTAGCTGCTAAAGAATGTGGTTTTGAGTCGATCATGATCAATTGTAACCCTGAAACAGTGTCTACAGACTTTAACATGGCTGATAAGTTATACTTCGAGCCAGTTTTCTGGGAGCATGTGCGTGAAATCATTGATCTTGAGAAACCAGAAGGCGTTATCGTTCAGTTAGGCGGCCAAACAGCTCTCAAAATGGCTGAAAAGCTTCATGAAAAGGGTATCAAGATCATTGGAACATCTTTCGATAACATGGATATTGCAGAGGACAGAGGCCGTTTCTCTGACCTTTTAAGAGACTTAGATATTCCATATCCACGTTACGGAGTTGCTGAAACAGCTGAAGAGGCTTTAGAAGTTGCTCATCACGTAGGCTATCCGGTTCTTGTTCGTCCAAGCTACGTATTAGGTGGCCAGGGTATGAGTATCGTGATCAATGATGCGGACCTTGAGAACGCTGTAGTAAAACTATTAGGAGATCTACCAGGTAACCGTGTATTGATCGATCACTTCCTTGACAGAGCTGAAGAAGCTGAGTCAGATTCAATCTGTGACGGCGAAGATGTACACATCGTAGGTTTAATGGAACATATTGAGCCTGCTGGTATTCACTCTGGTGATTCAAGTGCAGTACTTCCACCATTCAATTTGTCAGAAAACGTGATCAGACAGATGGAGGAATATACTATCAAACTGGCAAAAGCTCTTAATGTAATTGGATTATTAAATATCCAATTTGCGATTAAAGATGAGAAAGTATATGTTATCGAGGCGAACCCTCGTGCATCACGTACTGTTCCTTTCATCGCAAAAGCTTATGATGTTCCATACATCAATATCGCTGCGAAGATTATGTTAGGTGTTAACAAGCTGAAAGACTTCACAATCGTTAGAAAACTTGAAGGGTATGCAATTAAAGAACCTGTATTCTCTTTCGATAAATTCCCTGAAGTGAACAAGCAGTTAGGTCCTGAAATGAAGTCGACCGGAGAGGCTATCAGATTTATTAAAGATCTGCACGATCCATACTTCGTTAAACTGTATAAAGAGAAGTCAATGTACTTATCTAAATAAAACAAGAAGGCGGTTTTCGAACCGCCTTTTTTTTAAAAGTCTAAACTGTTGACGAATTTGACAGTTACTTTTATATAAAAAAGTTGTTTAGAATAAGCAGCCCACAACTAAAGCTGTTTCTAAACGATTATATATATTATTACCCTATTTTTAATGACCATTATTCTTATTTTCTTCCTGGCACACTGGTTCCTTTCATTATTCTTCCAAACGTTCTTTTTACACCGTTACGCATCGCATAAGATGTTTAAAATGAACTTCTTCTGGGAAAGATTTTTCTACATGGGAACGTTTTTAGCTCAGGGTGCCTCTTTTCTAAATCCAAGGGCATACGCCATTATGCACCGCATGCATCATGCTTATAGTGATACAGAAAAGGATCCTCATTCTCCACACTTTATTAAAGATGTTTGGGGATTGATGATTCAAACCAAGAACATTTACTTTGATTATTTGAAGCACAAGACCGAGCCAGAGCCGCAGTTCCGCGACCGTTATCCTACATGGCCAATAATCGATAGGATTGGCGACCTATGGTTCACCCGCTTTTGTTTTATAGGTTTATATATAGCTTTCTATTTCCTTTTTGCACCACATTGGCTGTTCTTTCTTTTACTTCCATTACATTTTTTAATGGGACCGTTACATGGGGCTATTGTTAACTGGTGTGGACACAAATACGGGTACTCTAACTTTGATAATCACGATCATAGCAGGAACACTTTACCAATTGATATCTTAATGCTAGGTGAACTGTTCCAGAATAACCACCATAAGAAACCAAATGATGTAAACTTTGCGCAAAAATGGTGGGAATTTGATCCATCATACCCTGTGATCAAGGTTTTACATTGGATGAGGGTTATTAAGCTCAGAAAGGATTAAATAACATTAAACACTTAAAAGAAGAGGAGTCCAAAAGGCTCCTCTTTTGTTTAACAGCCATCTCTATATTATGGCTACCTAAAGTTCCTTGCCTTCGGGAAATTTTCTTCCTGTGCATTTTCTCTTATTTGTGTTCTCTTATTCACTGTAGGAAATGGACTTCTTTCATCTCCCCGTGATAAAGTTAACACAGGCAATTTATCTGTTTCTTTTTTTGTTAATCCCCTTAAAAGCTTTGAAAGATCAAAACACCTCCTTACCACCACGTGAATTACCTTGCCTTCCTTTTGCACCTTTCCTTCAACCATTAACAATCTCGCACCTAAAACCTCCCTCCGGTACTTCTCGAATAACTTTTGAAACACTACAAGATTGGTAAAGCCTGTTTCATCTTCGATAGTAATAAAACAAACACCCCCTGCTGTTCCTGGTCGCTGACGAACCAGTACCAAACCAGCAACTTTCACCAAGGCGCCATCTCTGGCTTCAGTGATCTCTTTAGCGGATAGAATATGAAGCATGCGGAGCTGGTCACGTACAAAGCTGACAGGATGTGCTTTAAGTGATAAAGCAGTGCTTGCATAATCATGTACTACATGCTCCGCAGTAGTCATTAAGGGAAGTTCTATCTGCGCTTCTGTAGAACTTGCAGAAGGTTGACCTTCGAACAGAGCTACAGGCCGGTCATGTAATGCTGATACTTCCCATAATGCTTGCCTTCTATCAAACCCCAGGGACCGGAAAGCATCTGCATCAGCCAGCTTTTCCAAAGCGGCATGAGATACTCCAGCTTCCCTTAGAGAGGTAATACTTTTATAACCTTTACCTCTTGCAGTAACTAGAGCTTCTATATCATCCTCCCTTATTCCTTTAATCTGCCGAAAACCAAGTCTGATAGCGAAGTATTTTCCAGATTTCTCTTCCATCAGATTATCCCATTCTGAGTGATTAACATCCACCTCTCGTACCTCTACACCGTGCTTACGTGCATCAATTACAATCTGTGCCGGTTGATAAAAACCCATTGGCATCGAGTTAAGAAGCGCTGTTGCAAAAACATCAGGGTAGTGGCATTTAAGATAACAAGAAACATACACCAGCAAGGCAAAACTAGCTGCATGGCTTTCAGGAAAACCATAGCTACCAAAGCCTTCAAGCTGTTTGAAAACCCGCTTTGCGAATTCTTCGCTATAACCATTGGCTTTCATTCCATTTATTAGCTTCTCTTCGAACTTGCTCACTAGCCCTTTCATTTTAAAAGTAGCCATGCTACGGCGAAGTTCGTCAGCCTCAGCAGGAGTAAAGCTTGCCGCTACTATAGCAATCTGCATTGCTTGTTCCTGAAATAGGGGAACTCCTAATGTTTTTCCCAATATACCTTCCAGTCCTTTAGGGATGTCAGCCTCTTCCTCCTTATTCCTTCTTCTCAAATAAGGGTGAACCATATCTCCCTGTATTGGACCTGGTCGAACAATAGCTACTTCAATTACCAGGTCATAAAAACATCTAGGTTTGAGCCTGGGCAACATAGTTTGTTGTGCCCTGCTTTCAATTTGAAAAACGCCGATAGTATCTGCATCACAGATCATATCATAAACTTTGGGATCTTCATCCTGATTAACACTAGCTAATGTGAGATCCAGATCATAGTGCTGCTTTGCCAGGTCAAATGCTTTACGAATACATGTAAGCATACCTAAAGCCAATACATCAACCTTCATAAATCCTAATGCATCAATATCGTCTTTATTCCACTCAATGTTAGTTCGGTTCTCCATCCGTGCGTTGAGAATAGGGCACAGGTCGGTAATTTTTCCTTGTGTAATTACAAAGCCGCCTGTATGCTGGCCTAACTGCCGAGGAAACCCCATCATTTGGCCCGTAAGCTCTAAAACTTTCTTTAGCAAAAGATCTTCAGGATTCAAGCCTTGTTCGATCAAGCGTTCAGGTTCAAACCATTCTGTTGTAAACTCCCAAATTGCTCCTGCTAATCTATTTAAGGTATCCTGTGATAGTCCCATCACCTTTCCAACATCACGCATTGCTCCTTTCTGATGCTGTTGAGTTACTGTAGCTACGATCGCCGTTCTATCCCTACCATATTTATTATAAATATATTGTATCACCTCTTCCCGGCGTTCGTGCTCGAAATCAACATCAATATCGGGTGGTTCATTACGGGCAGAGGAAATAAAGCGTTCAAAGAGCAAATCAAACTTATTCGGGTTAACGGAGGTAATACCAAGGCAATAACATACTGTAGAATTAGCGGCAGAACCTCTTCCCTGACACAGGATCTTTTGTTCCCTGGCATAACGAACAATATCGTAAACGGTAAGAAAGTAACTGGCGTAATTTTTCTCTTCAATGAAGGTTAATTCATGCTCTATTGCTTTTTTTACCTTTTCAGGGATATTATCACCAAAATGTTCATGTGCACCTTTAATGGTAAGATAAGTAAGCTCCTCTTGTGGAGTCCTTCCTTCAGAGGTTATTTCATCTGGGTATTCATATTTTAATTCATCAAGAGAAAACTGGCAGGCTTCAGCAATTTCAATGGTTCTGGCAACGGCATCAGGATAACGACTAAATAAACGGTACATTTCCTTTTGCTCTTTGAGGTATCGCTCCGCATTCTGATGCAATTTAAAGCCTGCGGTATGGATAGTACACTTCTCGCGAACACAGGTCAACACGTCCTGCAGCTCTCGCCTGGACGGTACATGGTAATGTACATCATTGGTAACCACTAAAGGAATATTAAGCTGCCTGGATAGCTGATCTAAACGAAAAAGTTTCTTGTGGTCAGTAGCTTGATATGACCTGCTTGCTGCAAGGTATAGGGCTGCACCAAAGATCTCGTGGTATTCGATAAGACTTTCTTTAAAAGAAGGATCAAAGTTATAATCAGGGTTAAGAGAAAAGGGAGGGATAGCGATGAAAATAATTTCTGAAGCGATTTCAAAAATGTCTTCCTTATACAGGTCACACTTCCCTTTTTCTGTACGCAGGTTTCCCTTGCTTAATAATGATGAAAGTTTACTATACGCGCTTTTACATCGAGGAAAAGCCAGCAAACTAGGTCCATTTAGTAGATCAAGTCGGCAAGCAGGTATCAATTTAATATTCTTGCCCTTACAAGCAGAGTGCGCCCTAACAATACCGGCAAAAGTATTTCGGTCTGTGATAGCTATTTTAGAATATCCCATTAACTCCGCCTGTTCAACCATCTCTTCTGGATGGGAGGCCCCTCTCAAAAAACTAAAATTAGACGTAACCTGAAGTTCAATATACTTCATAACACTTGTCTTTCTTAAGCAAAAAAACCATGAATGTACCAATCAGATGTGGCCGTATCAGAATAATGGCCTGATCTGAACAACCAATACCTGTTCCCTTCCTGATCCTCCACCTGGTAATAGTCTCTATGTTCTCCTGGATCCAGCCACCATTCCCTTTCTATGCGTTCTGGGCCATCAGACTTTTTTACATAGTGCAATTTGTCTTTATAGCGAAAAGTCATTGGAGGATAATCAGGAATAGGAGCGGAAACCTCAATTTTCTCGGGTTTGCTAAGAAGAAGAGTAGGTCGGTACCTATCAGTCGGCCAGATAGCCGTAGGCTTATCTATTATGGAGACAGCAAGCTTAATGGATCTTTCCGGCCAGAAATGTTCCTCTGGGAAATATCTGTGAATACATTCTGCACCAATTCTTGCTGAAAGGCGATCAAGTAATTCACTTACCTCTTCCATATTTTGACCTGCATTTTCCAACCACAAGGCCTCCTGAGACGGGGAAATCTCTTCAACTTTGGTAGCCTCTATCACGAACAGTTCTATTCCAAGGGCAGGTTCTATTGAAGATATTTTTATTTGAAAAAGCTTAAAAAGATGAGGTATATGATGGGTGGCTTTGTTGGTGCCAATTGCCACTTGTTCGATACGACCATCTATTCGATAGCATCTAAGAACTGCTTTCCGTATACCTTTACTCTCTTTATACAAGCGTTGACACAAGACATCCAACAGTTTTTGAATAGCTATTTCAATTCCAGAAACAGTATGAATAGGTTCCAGACAGGGGAGGCGTTCTTGGTAAGGTTCTATTATATGAATGGGTGATAAAGGTTCCTCCTCTGTTCCTAATGCCTGGGACAATCGCTGTAATATGCCTTCTCCAAATCGTCTTCTTAATACAGAACGTGGCATGCTAACAAAGTTACGGACCTGATAAAGCCCTAACTTATGAAGTCGCTCCAGCACCTCCATTTCTAACCGTAAAGCTGTCGGAGGTAAGGGTAATAGTGCCTCTGCCTGCTTACCGCTTTCAATAACACTCCCGTTTAAACCAAAATGAGCCATTGCCCACGCTGCACCGACAGTATCAGCCAAAGCAGTTTGAATGTAGTATCCTCTACTCTTAAAACGGCTGATAAGCTCATGTAGATATTGTGATTCTCCTCCCCATAAATGAGTACAGCCAGTAACGTCTAATACTAAATTATCCGGAGCATTGATAGCGACTATTGGACTGTATCGTATACACCACTCTCCGATAGCTTTTAAGAGTTTCACATTTCTGTCCACTTTATCATCAAATACTTCCAGCACAGGCACCATTGCCCTTGCGTCTGCTACTGGCATTCCTGTATGTATACCATCAGCTTCTGCAATCGAATTTACTGCTGTGATAACTTTCCGGTTTTGAATGGAAGTTGCAAAAACAAAAGGTACATGAAGAAGCTCTGGCTTACGGATACAAAGCCAGTCGGTAACAAGATACCTGAACCATATTGATACAAAACGCTTTTGCATGCATTATCCTGCCTTTCGTGATTGCTCTTGAACATCGATCGTAAACGATTTTTGTACGATTTGCTTAAATCCTTCAGCACTCCATTCGAATCTCCACGAGCCTGGATTTCCGTTCCGAACCTTTAACAGTTCAACATTCCATCGCGGAAAGCCAAGTCCGGGCAACCCCTCTTCAGGCTCACTTGCAATAGGAGTTATTTGCCATCGGCCAGTACATGCCGTTGAACTATGACGTCCTGTAGTTTTAAGCATGACAAATCCTGTGACCTTGCTTGCCTCCATAACAAGTTGTAGACGGCGTGACTGAGAGAAGTTAATTTCTCTCACTTCTGCTATTACAGCCAGCAGACCTTTGCATTTTAAGGCTTCCTCTGTGGCCCATAAGATGTCTTTTTCCTGTTTAAGATCAATAAAAACAACCCTGTCAGGCTCAACACCAAAAGCTTTAAGAGCTGGAGGAAATATGCTTCTGTTACAACTAATCCAAAGGCAATAACCCTCATTTTGCATCATCACACTTAATAATCCAGCAATAAATCCACTTGTAGAAGCAGCCTGCTCAGGAAGAGGATTTACAAATTCATGTAAAGTGCCAGTTGGGAACACAGCATTTGGAAAAGCAGCTTCAATAGACTCTAAACCTTTAAAGCGGAGAGATCCGGCATTGGCAGGTTTATACCCTTCTAACAAAAGGATTTCCTTTTGGAGCCTATCAATTAAGATTTTCTTTGAAATACGCAGTTCCATACATTTATGGTTACAAAAATAATGCTAAAATTTTTAGTATGTCAGATTATTGAGAAAAGAATTTAGAAGTAAGGCTAACTATCTTTACAACAGTATTTTTTGGCTTAAATACATATTGCTGGCCATAATCGGCCAGTACATTAATCTATTGCTAACCATAATAATTGTTTAAAGACAAAAAGCAAGAACCGGATTGTCTCATATAATTACTCTAAGCATCTTTAAAAGAAATAGTCATTACTTAATTTTGAAAAATGGACCTTTTCAACAGCGGAACAGACAGAAACAGGAATTATTTACCTCAAGACGGGACAGTTAAGTATCTGGGTAAGATATTTAAAAGGGAAGAGGCTGACCACTATCTAAAACACCTGCTTAATTTGATTGAGTGGAAAAATGATGAGGCCATTATCTTTGGAAAGATCATACACACTAAGCGGAAAGTGGCCTGGTACGGAGACACCTCATTTAGTTATACTTATTCAAACAGCACCAAGACCGCCCTCCCCTGGACTAAAGAGTTACTGGAATTAAAATCTATCGTAGAAGAAGAAACAGGTGAACAATTTAATTCCTGTCTGCTGAACCTTTATCATAATGGAGATGAAGGAATGGCTTGGCATAGCGACGCTGAAAAGGATTTGAAAAGGAATGGTACAATTGCTTCCTTATCCCTCGGAGCCGAAAGGAAATTTGCATTTAAACACAAAGAGACCAAAGAAGTGGTATCGTTAATACTTGAACATGGAAGTCTTTTAATTATGGCAGGCACAACCCAAACTCATTGGTTGCATCGCCTTCCTCCCTCAACCCGCATAAAAACTGCACGGGTTAATCTAACTTTTCGGACAATTGTCAAGCAGGGAAATTAAGTAATTTCTTAGTATGATAGATTAAGAGGGTCTATTACAGAGGCTTCCCAACCGATCATAGAAGACTTACGATTTAATCCCCACATGTAGCCGCCAAGATTTCCAGAGGATTGTATTACCCGATGACAGGGAATAAGGAAGGCAACGGGATTACTTCCAATAGCAGTACCCACAGCTCTTGAGGCATTAGGTAACTTAATACTTTGAGCAATAGCACCATAAGTGGAAAGTTTTCCCATCGGGATCTTCAAAAGACTTTCCCATACCTTTAGTTGAAAATTCGTTCCCTTTAAATGCAGCTTGATCTGATCCAACTTCGACCAATCCTTCTGAAATATAAGAAGAGCGTTTTCCTGCATCTTATCAAACCCCTTTAGATAGGTAGCTTGAGGAAATGATATTCTTAATTTGGCGATCTCTTCTACTTCATCATCACAAAAGGCCATATAACAAATACCTTTCTCTGTGGAAGCTAGTAGGAGAGGGCCGAAGGGACTACTTACACAATTAAATAGGATATTTAAATCTTTACCGCCATTCTTATATTCAGCAGGGGTCATCCCTTCAATGCTTATAAAGAGCTCATGTAAACGACTATTGCCGGAAAGACCTGTTTCATAAGCTACATCAAAAAGGGAAGCTCCTGTTTCCTTTAACAGTTTTCTTGCATAAGATATACTAATATATTGTAGGAACTTCTTAGGACTTGTGCCGGCCCATTCAGTAAATAAACGTTGAAAGTGAAAGGGGCTTAAATTTACCACTTCAGCAATTTCCTCCAGCGAAGGTTGCTTTTTGAAATTAACTCGTATATATTCAATTGCCTTTGCAATGCGCTCGTAGTTCAATTGCTCCTGTTTCATACTGCTTTAAAAAACAAAAGTCTTAAGCTTTTAGGGATAATACAATCCGATTCTTGCGGAATAGTAATTTGGGGCGTATTAAATTAAATAGTTCATATGCCATCATCTATTTGAATTGATGAATGTGGAGCCGATGCCGAAGGGATTCGAGGAGTGGATGATCTTCTTGGACGGGTATTTAAATACATGCATTCCAATAACCACAAAAACAAAAAAGCCCTATCAGTTTCCTGAAGGGCTTTTGAATAAAAGTTGGCACCGACCTACTCTCCCACATTTTACTGCAGTACCATTGGCTCTGGCGGGCTTAACTTCTCTGTTCGGAATGGGAAGAGGTGGACACCGCCGATATAGGCACCTGAAGAAGG
>NZ_JAFEWF010000014.1 GCF_017355835.1 Desertivirga brevis
GGGAAAACTACCTTGTTCCAGGCGTTTGTAGTATAATACGAAGCCTCCATGCTCCCAATGCAATAGCTTGATATGGGTACGTTGGCGGTTTAAAAAAACGAATACATCTCCGCTGGTAGCATTTCTGTGCAGTTCAGAAATCACCAGACCGCATAATCCGTCGAAGGATTTCCGCATATCACAGTAACCTTGATAAAGGAAATAACGATGAGATGAGTTCAGGCTGAACATTAAGCCAAACGGATCAATTCAGAAAGAACCGGAATATGGGAAGCATTAATCTTAAGACGTACCCCGTTAGGATAGATTACTTCAATGCTTTCTGATATTGGTTTAACCTGTGGCTTTACTGCAATGAAGCCCACACCTGCATTTTCTCTGCTGCGTGCTACCCAATTAGCAAAAGTAGTTCGTTTTACTCCGATTTTTTCGCAATAAGCTTTTTGTGTCAGTCCACTTTCTTTCCATTGCTGCACCACCTGGCGCATTTGTGCTACTTTCTTCATCTTGCAAAGAAACCGTAGATTTAGGTGCAAGTAAAGATGGGTTGCTCGGGCGCTTACTTCAAAGCTGACTGCTATCGTTAAAGATAAGGTAGTAAAAGCAGAAGTCCTTAATGCAGGAAAACTTAAGCCAAAGGATGTTTTAAATAAGGTTAATTCCTCTATCCAAGAAAAAATTTCACATTTTGACCCTCGCTGCCTGTACTATGCCTTCTCAATAAGGCCAACTAACGAAGACGAGCTAAAGCTGGATCCCTTTCAAACCAACATCAAGTATTGCCACTTCGATGAAGCGCATTCAGACTACCTCTTTCAAGACTCATGGGCAGAATTTCTTATCAGAAATATTACTAGTAGCAAATTGACCAGGGAAATTTGGAAAAAATCCTTTGATACCAAGACAAAGCTTGAAATTAGCAATTATGAGTAAGTTGATGAGTTTTATACTTCAATGCAGCAGAACCGAGAGATTGGACGAAAAAGCCAAAAGAAAAAGCGATGAAGCAATGTCTTTTTGAGAAAAAGGAGAAAGCACAACCAACTTTATCTGACACTTTGATTGATGAAGAAGGTAAACCGAAGCGGAAAACGACAAAGAAAAAATACTGCGCTATGGGAGCGCAGATTAACCTAAACCTTATCACAATTTTTTGTAGTTACAAACGTCACAAAAGTGTTACTTAAATCCAAAAACAGTTATCACACTTCAATTGGGCAATGTGGGTATAAGTAAGAAAGCGTGGTTAAACCAAAGTTAAAAATTACTTCCTAATTTTTTTTCTCATCCCGCTGTCTTTCTTCAGAAGAACCTTTTATCAGTTGATTCCCGCTTTCGTCACTTGTATTTCTTTTTGTCAGGGCTAAACCAAATACTACTTTCAAAGAAATGCTGGGTACATATTTGTCATGGAAGACGTTTAAGTCGTCGTAATTAATATTTTTTTGCGGAACATTCTCTATGAGAAACTGCTTTTTTTGACCATTATAATCATTGATAAAATAATCTCGCGGCTGCTTCACGGAAAGAAACTCAAATGATCCTAAAACAAAAATATTCTCGTTTAACTCATAGCCGATTCCCAGACCTCCATCAATTTTTTGATTATATAACTTCGATTCCGAGGAAAATTGAGCAAGATTGAGAATAGCCCCTACCGACCATTTTGAGGGAATAGCAAAGACTGGTCCTTTAGTGTTATTAAGTGTTGGGTTTCCATTTGGATCAGTTTTTTGTCTCAAATACCAAGTTTTCCAATTGAACATCACCGCAGTAGATAATACAACGTTCAAAGGAGAAACTTTATCGAATTGAACAGTTTGATCTACCGGATTAATGGCAATACTGTAAAGCTTATTAGTACCCATAGTGTATCCTATGCTTACTCCTAACTTTAATGGACTCGAAACATGCTCAATTCTTTCTCCACCCATCTCTAAGGATTTTACAGATGCCCTTGAAAGCCTAACGTACTGTGCATGTGTATCATGCGTCTGAAGCGATAAAAGCACGGTAAAAGTTAGCCCATACAAGAAAAACAAAAATTCAGATTTGATTGATTGTAAGTGTATTTTCATAGTTTTATAGATAAGCTTTCAAATATTTAAATCAATATTATATCCATTTTTCATAACCGTTGAATCTTGTATACTGCCTTTCTCAGATTCTTAGTTTTGAACTTATGCGCATATTGAATCTTATCATACTCCTTTTGTACCTCAACAAATACATTCTCCCAATCTTTGAGGAGGGGCGAATTATTGGAGTATAAATCTAGCGTGGAACAAAAGGCCCTAGTAAAGTAGCTTCCCTTAGGGCCAGTATAAGAAGTTTTACCTGGTTGACTACTACAAGAAATAATCCTGATCTTATTTGCAAATAATCTGCTATAATCAGATCGAAAAGAGTTAAGAGGAATTTTTATGCTTTTAAGAACGGACTGAAATGGTTGAGGTTCAAAGGCACGTCCACTATTGCAAGCTTGCGTAATGGATATGATTGCCGCAGCGTGAGCGAAATTATGGCACAAAGTCTCGTACAATTCATAGCTAGAAATTTTAACGATTCTTCCTTTGTCATTAAAAAGTGAAACCCTGGGAAACTCGCTCTTCGAATTCGCCGAACCGTGACTAACAATGTAGAAAAAAACTATATCTTTTTCTTCTACATTTAAACTGTCAACTATCTCTTTAACTGACTCTACTTTGAAGCTATTGCCGTCTTTTACAATAAGATTTAAATTGTAGCTTAAATTTGCACTAAGGCTATCACATAGTTGTTTGACAAGTTCTATGTCCCGTTTAGCGTACTTTCCTATCTTTTTATCGTTGGTATTTGCATAAATAACGCTATGGAACGTTTGTGCAGGTAAAATCAAAGAGGTAAACAATAAAATAATTATAGCAGCGATCTTTTTCATTTTGTAATCACATTAATATTAATTCTGCTAGAACCGGTGATAAGCATTCCGCAAACAAGTTTAATTCAACTATCGATTTAGCAATGCTCAAAATTATTTCTTTAATTATTTCTTCAAAGCACAATGCCTGCCGCTGATTGCACACTTTTGGCACATAATCAGCGAAAATTTTTATATTCTATTCACCATTTCTACCTGAATCTCTATCTCTTTAATATTTTAATTGTTTTTGGGAATTCTTCATTTAGAATCATCAAATATGCAGCTGGCATTAGAGACACTAGATTCTGGCCGGGAGAAAGGTGTTAGCTCTGATAATTTTCGAAAACGAATCTTATTAATGCAAATACTGGGAGAGTGTCATTATCCTGTAAGAATAGCTACACTTCTAACAAGTAAAGCTTAATTTAATGTACCTTATTTGTTACCATTTACATTAACAAAGCTACGTAAGAATACATTTTCTCCATCTGTTAACGTAACAATTGCCGTTATATAAGTTGATTCGCGCACATTAAAAATGCATACACTTGAGGGATTACCTCGATTAACCACTTGGCTGTGAAGTGATTCAGCTAAATAATATGTAATAGATTCAATTACTTTACAATCTATTGAACTTGAGCATGACGTCTTAATATCAAGACGATAATTATTTCCATGCCGCCTGTAAATCCACGCAGCCTTTCTAATATCTACTTTTAAATTAAACCTTTCTTTAGAATATGGGGTGAGGATATCATTATTACAGTTTGAAATTAGAGAATCGATAGGTATATAAGGACAATTAGTATCATTGATGATCTTTCTGTCACCTCGATGTTTGAAATAAGTCTCTGTATCCACTTTTGTCAAGCGACTCGCATTCTTAATTATATCATAGATGTTGCTGCAAGTATTACTCTTAAGCATTGTCGACATTGAGAAGAAGAAATTCGTCGTAAATAAACTCCCATGCTCTGTAATTAACGACGTAATGTTTGCAGGGCTGGAATTTATTATTAAATCAAAGCAACTCTTGGAAAAAAGCTTACTTGCATTTTTTCGGGTTATTTCGTCATCACTTAAAGAGCCTCTTATAGGTGTAAACGGGCGTCTACTAGTTAGATTATCTTTATCTTCATCAGGAATCTGGCTTATTTCGTTATTGCAAACATCTGTAACCATAAGAAGACTTCGATGCTTACACCTTTTGAAATTCTCAAATATCTCAAAAGATGAAACATTCTCCTTGTCTGGAAATACTATTCTAGGGAAACTTGTTTTATCCGTTGCATACCGAGTTCCATGAGAGGAGATAAATAGGAAAATAAAATCATCGTCTTTAAAATCCATGGAATATAGCTTTTCTAATTCCTTCTTAGAAAAGCTTTTTCCCTCTAAAACAACAGGATCTATTGCTTCGCCTAATAGTTCTTCAAGTTGAGAAAAAAAATGAAGCCCGGTTGTCCGATCAATTGAGCAAGCATTTCCTACTGTCTCATCAAATGTATCTACCAAGAAAATAGGAATAATGTCTGCTTTTAGACGGTGAGAGGTAAATAAAAGAATAAACCAGAACATTGTAAGCTTTACCATGATTTGAAAACAATGTGTGGACGTAAATGCTTATCACCATATTTTTGAACAGCATAAGGAACGGCTACTTCATTTATGAATTCCATTGCTAAGGGAATGATAATCTCAGTCACGACAGTAACAATTACTTTGTTTGCTTTAGTGCCAGATTGTGTTGCAGTATATGTGCTCTCGAAGTCATCACACATAGAGTTAATATTTCTGATTTTACCTTCAAGAGACTCAAGATATGGATCTGGGGAGGTTACCATTTGTCTCCTTCGTTCTGTAGTTTTCAAATCGCTTATTAATCCTTCATAAAGTTCTAGCGAAGCGGATCTAATATTTTTATATTTTCCTTCTAGTTCCTCTATTTTGGCTACAGGAAGCTTGGAGTTTTTAATCTCGCCAGTCAATCCTTCAATCCTCGTCTTGTTTTTTTTGTAAAATATTGCAGCATCAGTAGCCCGGAAAGCTGTCACAAAGCCTTTATAATTTTTCACCCTGGTAGGTTCTTGGCTATGGGAAAGACTAATTAGTGTTGTTAATAAAAAGAGGGTTAATAAAATTTTTTTCATAGACGTATTTTTAATTAAGAAAAATCATGCAACTGATATCACTTTAAAGAATAAAAACACTTGATCTTCGGACATAATACGTTTCTAATTCTTTAACCTTAATCACCTTTTGTTTTGATAGGTAAGTTACACTTCTGTATTGTAGTCATCAATCACCTAAAAAGGTGATTTTAAAGAATTGATTAAAAAGGCAAAATGCTTAATTTAGAAGGCAGACTTTATCCTATGCATCTACCTTCACATTCCCCCGTTCTTTCGCCAGACGACTTGTCAATAATTGCAGGAGTTAAGCAGCTTACCTCTGGCGATATAGTTCAAGCGAGAGAGTATTTGAAACAGGCAGGTAATAAAAGTACTTATACCGCAGTGTTTAATTGGAAAACTATGCGGTATGAAGAAATTAGTTCCTCGGTAAAAAACGCTCTTGGCTACGACACCTTTATATTTCTAAAACAGGGTCTAGAATTCATTTTAGGAGTTATTCATCCTGATGACATAGCAAGTTTCAGAAGGATACATATTCAAATTTTTGATTTGTTTTATCAGACTCCCTGCGAGTTTAGATGTGACTTAAAGTTCAGTTATAATTTTAGAGTTAAAGCTGCTGACGGCAGTTATAGACATATACTTCGCCAGAGCACTTTCATTCAGCTTTCCATTGACGGGAAGCCCTGGTTAGAGTTCATTGAGAGTGTAGACATTACCAGTTATTCACGCTTCTCAGATATCAAGCTAACCGTAACGAACGGACGTAACGGAAAATCTAAATTTGAATTCGTCGAATTTAATTACAGACAAGTCAATTATAATATCTCAAAACGAGAGCTGGAAGTGTTAGAATTAGCAGGCAAAGGCTTCACAACAAAAGACATTTCTTCCATCCTTTCCTTAAGTATTGATACTGTAAAAACTCATAGAAAAAATATCATGTTAAAAACCGGTGCATGTAATATGCCCGAAGCAATACGTCTTGTTTACGGGCACTAATCCCATACTTTCCGACACCAATTATTAAAGGAGGAGCTGGAAGGTCTTCACACACCTACCGGTAACATCCCTTTCATGATCGGTGCCACATGCTGTTATTCCAATACTGACGCTGTCACCAGTTTCAATATTTCTAACACCATGATTTCTGCCTTTTGATGTGCAATAATAGTTTTGCGTCTTATTTTATACTTCGGAGATACCCAATATGGATTTATATGGTTCTTTCTCAGATTTAGCTAAGGAAGCTTAATCTCAACTCCCCCCTTGTCCCACGTTTCATTGACTTTGATTAAAAAATTCGGATTACTATTCCCGGTCGATAAACCTGTAAATAATTTTCCTTTAATAGTTATCTTCTTATTCCTGATATAGTCGACCTTTACCTCCTTAGAAACTAATTCTTTTGCACTCGCGTCGAATGCTTTTATTTCGACAGCTGTTCCGGGAATACCATCATTGGGGAGGGCATAAGTAGAGAATGTTTTATTTAGAATTCTGCGATCTCGATTACCTATGGTAAAGGTAGCGGTACGGGTTGGAACTGAACCCATAGAAATTCCATCATGCACCATTTGGACAGATCCTTCATTTTTTGTAATAATGCTTATAGAAGATACCACGGATGGAATTGAATCTTCTACAACAAGGTCAATTCCGGATACTATTCTATCTAAAATTACTTCCTCAACTGCGTCCTCGCTTACTTTAATCTGATCTATTTTCTTAAAAAACAAGTCATAAGTCCGGTTTCCAGGATCTACATAATCCTGGCAATATAATTATTAGCAACATTCCAGTTGAAATTTCCCGTTGAAGCAGCAAAGGCAGCTTTGTATGAACCAGTAGGTAATTCTACCCTAAAGGTTCCGAAATTGGGCGTGCTCTTAGTCTGGTTTATTATAGTATAAGGAGTTCCATTATTATCGTAAATCTTACAACTTAAATAGTCAGCGAATTTTTTAACAGAATCTGCAAGAGTAGTCGCATTAGAACCAGACTTAAAATCACCAACTGACACGGCAAGGTCAGACACGTTAAACGTTACAGTGGCCTTTTCCTTTTCTGTTAAAGGCTGTTCAGGTTCGTCAACAGAACACGCTGTAAATGATAGCAAGGCCAGGCATAGGGATAGTAGTTGTTTTTTCATAGGATAAGTTCAGATGTTTGGAAGTTCAGACAGCCAGATAGGGGAAATAGTTTTAGGTCCGGAAGTATAATTACCAGGGGCAAATGATTCTGATTAAACAGCATTTGTTTATGATACGCCTGAAACATTAAATTTCCAGCGAAGAAGTTAACACGTTTTTTCAAACATGTTAAAAAAACAGACAATTTTTAACACGTTCTATTAACATGTTAAAAAAGCATAGAAAAATTAACACAACAAGCACTGTGTAGCTGGAAAAGACTGTTAGCAGTAGCTTAATCATTGAAAAGCACAATAGTGATTTGATACAAGTTTGAGAATGCCTCTATTGGCAACTTTGTGATATCAATTTGAAGCATTTAAAAATAATATCATGAAAGCATTAGTTTATAGAGAATTCGGAAACATTGATGTCTTCCAGATCGCAGAACAACCAGAACCTACAATTGAAAGAGACGAGGTATTGGTAAAAGTAAAAGCATTTTCTATTAATCCTTTGGATTGGAAAATAAGAAAGGGAGAAATGAAACTGATGTCGGGTTCCAAATTTCCCAGATACACTGGAACTGATTTCTCAGGTATTGTTGAAGAAGTCGGATCTACTGTTACTGATTTAAAAAAAGGCGATGAGGTTTTTGGCGTGGTAAAAAACATGAAAACAGGTGCGTCAGCAGAGTATATTTCCGTAAGCTCTTCATTAGTTTGGAAAAAACCTTCTGGCATCAATTTCTTTCAGGCTGCTTCCATTCCAGTAGTTGGAACGGCTGCTGTTAACGCTATGGAAAAAATGGGTAACCTTAGCTCAGAAACTAAAGTTTTGGTGAACGGTGCAACCGGAGGTTTTGGTATGTTTTTACTTCAACTACTAAAACAACGTGGCGCTAATGTAACGGCCGTTACATCAACGCATGGAACTGAATTTGCAAAGCAATGGGGTGCTAGTGCTCTTCTAAATTACACGAAAGACGACGTTCTTTCTCATAAGGCTACCTTTGACATCGTGGTTGATCTATCGGGTAAACTAAGCTATAAAGACGCCCGCCCAATCATGAAAGCGAAAAGCTTGTTTTTGAATTCAACGCCTCAGCCTATTGAAATCCCCACTTCATTTATCAAAAACCTTTTTACCTCCAAAAAACATATTGTTATACTATCGAGCCCTTCGGCCAAAGCCACTGATATTTTGCTCAATGCTGTGAACAAAGGATTGCAGGTTGAAGTCAATAGGGTATTCTCTTTTTCCAAATACAAAGAGGCTTTTGAATATGCTGAAAAAGGAGGATACGTTGGGAAAGTTGTCGTAGAAATGGACTGCCGAGTTGCAGCTTCTGACGGAACAATCCGAACCAATTAAAAATTACTATAGTTAGCTTTTTGAGGGAATTTAAAATGGACAAATATAGATAAACTGAGGTCTGGAACTTTTCACAAAAGCCTTATTTTAGACTGCTACTAAAAGTGAATGAAAGAACAAATAAGTAATCCCTTTATTCTCGCCCTCACTGCCCACAACCTTACAGTTGAAATTCATAAACATTCAGCTTATCAAATCGTGTTGTCAAACGACTCTCCTTTTAACTCAACTATTAAAGGGGAGTTGTGCGAAAACATCTTTGGCTTCATTATTAAACCACAAGTCCCTCATTTATGCGTAGCAGAAAAAGGAACGTTGAGCGTTCTTAATATAGAGCCTTATTCCAATATAGGCATTGAGCTTTCAAATGGCTTTGGACCTGATGAAGACCGGATTGTGTTCAATACGAGAGATGAAATACTCAAGTATTTTCAATTAGATACAGAGAGTTTTGAAATTTCATCTATCATCAGCGCATTACTGTCAAACGTACCAGCAACGCAGTATGATGAAAGAGTAACGAAAATGGTTGAATATATCAGAAGCAACTTCTTCGAACGAGACATAAGCCCTCAAACCTTTTCAGATCTGGTTTTTCTGTCTCCTTCCCGTCTAGCTTCTCTTTTCAAAAAACAAACAGGAAGCAGTTTGTCTAAATACTTATTGTGGACAAGATTACGACAGGCTATTTATGTTACATTATCTGAAAAAGATAAAGGTCTTACAGATATCGCCTACTTCACCGGATTCTATGACTTGCCTCAATTGAATAAATACATGTATGAAATGTTTGGCATGCCTCCTACAGCTTTAAAATACAATAGCGATCTCATTCAAGTCCATTAAATATTTCTATAAAACCGTGGTTACTACAAGCAAGGTGAATGTAGCATACCAAGGATAAGCTTAAATCCTTATTCTAGTAGACATCCTCGAGATAGTCTGTTGGAAATACTTGCTGGCCGTGGCGCTTAGCAGCTTCCTGCAACTTCTCGATATATATTTGTCCATTACCGGATGTGGCAGAAATCGTCCAACTTCCACGGGTTGACCAATCTCCTCGAAAAACTTTTCCAACCCTGCAGGCACTACAGTACAAAGCAGGTGAGCCGTAGTTTCTGTTTTATTCTCGAAGCAATGTAACAAACCGCCTTTTGGAATATTCATAAACGGACTTTTAACCGCAACATAATTTCCTACCTCTGCCCAGATGAGTTCTCAAGAACAGTGATCTGATACAAGTTTATCCTCTTCAAACACGGCACCTTTACAGTATAATAATTAAACAAATAAAAAGGCAATTTCTAAAACAAATCTAATCAAAAACAGAAGCAATAATCTAATCATGAAACTATTAAATCAAACCACTTTAGGAAATCTAAAGCTAAAAAACAGCATGGCTATGTCGGCGATGACAAGAAGCCGTGCAGACATTAACGGGATTGTGGGCGACTTGCACATCAGTATTATACACAAAGAGTGAGTGCAGGACTAATATTTACAGAAGCCATCAACATCAGCGAACAGGCAATTGGAAGCCCTTTCACACCCGGCATTTACTCTGAGGAACAGATTGAAGCATGGAGGAAAGTTACCGATGCTGTTCACGACAGAGATGCCCCACTCAATCAACCAGACCGCCCAACGATGTTCGGCGGTGGATCTCAGGGATATATTGACTATCCATTTTTAGAAGAGCCGGCCTGAATTTCTCATAACCGCTAGTCGCCAATAATTAAAAACTAAAGAAATGAAAAAAAACATAGTAATTCTCGGAGCCACAGGAACAGTGGGCAGTAAAATTTCAGAGATCCTTATAAATGAGGGCCATCAGGTGACATTGATCGTAAGGGACCTTAATAAGGTAGAAAAACTTAAGCATCTAGGTGCGGAAACCATTGCTGGGGATATCAGCGACGTAGAAACCCTAACCAATGCGTTTAGAAATGCTGACAGTGCTTTTATTCTTTTACCGGACAATGTAAAAGCAGAGAACACAAGAGCTTACCAAAGGCAGGTAACAGGTATCTTAATTAAAGCCATCGAAGACTCAGGCATTAAATACATAGTAAATATGAGTAGCCTTGGTTCTCACATGCATGAAGGAAATGGTATAATGGGGGGAACTGGAGAACAAGAAGTGAGGTTGAATCAATTGAATAACGTCAATGTATTACATATTCGATCGGCCTACTTCATGGAAAACTTTCTTAGAACAATTGGTTTGGTTAAAAAAATGGGGATCAACGGTACAGTGGCAGATGGAGACCACTCAATACCTATGGTAGCCACCCGGGATGTTGCAGAAATTGCCGCTAAGCATTTAGCAACCCTTGACTTTAATGGCAAAAATGTTCATGCAGTAATGGGCCCAAGAGATTATACTTATAGAGAATTCACCAGCATAATTGGTAAAGCAATAGGCAACGCTGAACTGCCATATGTACAGGTACCAGTAGAACAGGTGAAGCAAACATTCTTGGGCAACGGATTTTCTGAAGATTTTGTTGATAATCTCCTTGAAATGGGAACAGCTATTAAGAGTGGCTTTATGAACTATCAAAAAAGAGATGATTCGACTACTACGAGTACAACAGCAGAGGATTTCGTAAATGAGGTGTATGTGCCATTATACAATCAATAATAAAGATTAGGCAAACATTTAGTTTGTTTAGATAAAACTGGCCAGGATTAGGAGACTATTTCTGGCCTTTTATTAGTTCTACTGCTGTTTTATAGTTTCGACATCGAAGTAGCACTCTCTAACAGACTTTTCGTCTGTTAATCCTTCATTACAAGGAGTTTGCTTCTTCTTACGTTGTTCGATTCCTTTTCTGTATTCTACCATCAACTCATTAACGTTTGATATAGGATTTATTGAACCTATCCCCACTTTGCCTCTATCAACTTTTATCTGACTAATGACCTGGTATTGCTTTAGTCCATCAATGTTTAAATATATCCCATCCAAAAGATTAAGACATTGAGTATTAATCCAACCACTTGGTATCTGCCTTCCAAAAAGCTTTGTTTTATAAAAAAAACATAACCCAATATAAATACCGCCTTCATCTTTATCAAAGTCCATTACAAGTGCATCAATAACATCATTATCTTTCTTAAAGCGCAGTATTTGTCCGAAATTTACAGGTAGCTCACTAATGTCTATTCCTTTCCAATCAGGCTGCATCTCAATAGGAATCGCTTCTAATGTTTTAGGAGTGCAATGGGTACACCCGATTTGTAGAATAACAGCTGTTATAGCTGCAATCGAAAGAATTCTAAACTTCATTATTGTAATAAGATCGAAAGCTTAAATTTAGGACTTTAGCTTTTTATTTCAAAAGACAACCTCCTTGCTGATTTTCCGAATCTTAGCGGATTACCTTGTATTACAGATGTTTTAATAAGTCGGCTGTGATGATTATATTAAATGTGATACAAAAACGTCCAATTCAGGCATATCGTATGAAAAAAAACATCTTTATCACTTGTATCCTTCTTGGAATTACTTGTCATTGTTTGGCTCAGGAGAGTAAAAAGTTCCTCAGCTTCGATAAATATCTAATAAAAAATTATGTACTACCAGACTCGGTTAAGTCAGATTGCAACTTCAACTATTTAGCAATGACTTTGCAAACAAGCGCTAAAGGTGAAATCACAGGAATTAGATATTTAAATGATGCGACTACCACTTTCAAGAAGAGTTTTGATTACCTCAAGGGATTTAATTTCGGTGTGAATGATCGGGTAAATGGAAGATCTCTATTATTGATAGCGGTAGTTGATCAAAAAAACAGGACTTTATGTCCAAGTTTATACCAGTGGGAGAATTCCCCAAGTAATGTAACTGAATCGATTGTTGGTGTTATACAAGACGAGCTTTCTAAAAATTCACAAACAATCCTGTTGGGATCATTTAAGGTCGTTGCCCCCGGACCTCCTATAAGATAAGCTTTTCTTGATGAAGCCGGGTAATATGTTAGTAGTGAATTCTTGTGACCTCTCACATCTCCGAGGTCGAAGCGCATCCTTACAGTTTGAAACAACTGAATGCACGAAAGATCAGACTGCCTTTTGGATCTAGATATTATCCACGCCAAGAGAACCTGGAATGGCACCGGAAAATATTTTTAAGGGGGTAGTAACTGGATCGGGAGCATTTCACGGCCTTCTTTTTAAGGTCTTACTTTAAAGCCCTATAATAAGATTTATTAGTAAATCTTATTCGGTATGATTTAATGGCCTATCATTCTCCTTTAGGGTTCAACTTGGTCTTCTTCAAGACCTCCGCCAGTTCCACCCTTTCATCCTCAGTTAACTTTACAACACCTTCAACAACGTCTAGCACATGTTCCCTCTGTTCGCTTCCTAACAGTAAATTTAAAAACCCTATCAATGTCTTGCTTTGCTCCTTCTTCAATCCCTGAAAAATTTTGGGTTGAGCGCAATACAGCTCTTTCACAACTAATTCAAGATCCTCCTTCCGCAAAAGATCATAGTGGTCATTTTTGAACTTCGGAAAAATACCAGTTGTATGGTAATTAGATATTAACCGTACAGCCTGAGTATCCTTCACAAATTGCTTTTCCTTCTGAGATACATAGGTATTTAGAAACTTTAACAAGTGTCTGAATACTAAGTCAGCCTGGTTTTTCTCAGCAAATGCAATAACCGGCGCATCCATTTGCGTTTCTTTGAAATTATCAAAATAGCTTGATTCGATGTAGACGGAATGAAAGAACTCGACCGTGTTATTATTGAATGAGGTGTGCTTCCTTGAAATCTCCTTTTTGCCCGAGTTCAGGAAGTAGAAATAGAATTTGTCACCAATCAATCGGGCCCATCTGATATAGCTAATGGTGAAGGCGTAATCGTCAATGACGTGCGAGAATGATTCATGTTCGCTTATTATTGAGCTATAATCTAATGGTATTCCGTTTAGAAAGATGGAATAATCCTTATCACGGTTTAGATATAAGAACCAGCCGAATTCACTTGCCAGATATTCTACAAACTCTTTTTTTTCAAGCAAGTCTGATGTCAGATCAAAAAAGTGTAAGAACTGTACCTTCGTTCCTGTTGCGGAATTGGCAGAAATTTTTCTATCCTCGATCGTAAAGTTTTGCTGATCTCCTTTATTAATACTAATACTGTACTCCAGAAGGCCTGCTTCCGGAGTTCGGAATGTTGTATTCCAGACACACTTATTTGCGAAAATACTGAAAGCAAAACGCCCCTTCCCTTTCTTACCCTTAATAAAACTATCACTTAGATAAGAATCGGCTTTTATTGAATCGAGAAAGTTCCCAAACGTTGTATCTATTGTTTCAATATCAATACCACTACCGTTATCAGCAATACTAAAATGGCTTAAATACCCTATGGAATTTCCTGAAAAATCAATATTAACCCTGGTAGCACCAGCGTCGAAACCGTTCCAAATGTATTCTGCTATAGCCTTCTTATAATCGGAAGGCATTCCGCCCTGTTCAATACTTCTGGAAGTAAGCTTCGTGGTGTGTTTAATCATTGTGATAATTTACATGCTAAAAATAATGGTAGTTCTTAATAAATACAAATAGGCCGGTATGAAGAAAGTGGAACAAATATTTGTGTTGTATCCATCGTTTTCTGACCGTGTTTAAAAAAACAGCCAATTTTAACACGGATTAGATATAGCATGGTAATAAAAATCACTTTGGAATTCGCAGAAATAGTTAGTTTTGCCGTAACTGCTCTTGCAGCAGAATGTTGAGTAAATAACCTTATATCATAAGAGCGACAACCGCGATGACTTTACACTGCGATTTATTGCACACAGATTGGAAGTAAGAAACTCATATATTTCTGATTAATCTTGCCCACTATTTTATAAATGAAAAGGTTGTTTCTATACCTACTATTTCCGGTCCTACTATTCATCTATGTTCCTGAGATCAAGGCTCAAACTCAGTCCAGGACTCCTAATTATTTTACCGAAAGCACCAATCTAAAAAGCTTCATACATAACAGGCAGGTAATTCTTATGTCTGCCAAAAATGATAAGCAGGTAGAGATCGTTTCTTCTACGCCCGGGTTGAAAAAGAACTGGGAGCAGACGTTGGAAGGCTCGCTGATGTTTGGCGCTAGTTTGGACGACAACATCCTGGTAGTGGTAAGCACTGATTTTGCCGCGATGTTTGGCGGTAATAATAGTACATACAAGGCTACAGTTTTGGATTCTGAAAATGGAAAGGTGATTACTGAAAGGATGATCTATATGGGTGATGATGATTACCTAACCATCTCTGAGTTCATTGTTTCGAAAGACAAAAAGTCTTTCTCTTTACTGGCAAGGGAAACCAACACTAAGCGAAATTTTAAATTTGCCCAGGGTGCGGCTGATGCTTTGTGGATCACTAAGACAATTCAGAATAATACCAATACTATCAGGAGGTTCAGTGTTTCAACTTATAATACTGATCTCGAGACTATTGATAGTCTTCTCCCTATAATACCCTACGGCGATTTCATAGGTGCTACAAAAACAATTAACAACGATCTATACATCGCGGTATCAGAAGAAAAAAAGGGAGTAACTCTCAGCAAGTACGATGCAGGGGAGGAAATACCATCTACCGCCATTTTTGAGCCTTACACCTCCGGCTTCTCAGGCGAACGAAAACGATATAATTTTTTAAATCTCATAGCAGACACCCAGCGTAACAATACGGTTTATTTGACTGGAGCATACGCAATAAATGAGGAGTCTATCTTCATTTTCAATAAATACGACTTTGCAAGCAACACGCGAGTTGGCTTTAGAAAAAGTTGGAAGAAAGCAGACTTTCAGGCCCTGGAGAAATCTCTTACCCTGATGGATAAACAGTCTTCAGCGTTAGAGCTAGGTAATGTAAGCGGCCTGCAGCTTTTAAGTGTCGGATTTTTCAATGATAATTACCTGGTTGCCCTTGGGGATGTTCGTTATCTGCCTGCTATTCCAGGAAATATGCTACCTGCCACTTATACTGCGAACGGCATTCTAGTTTACAATCTTGATACTAATTTGATCGAAAAATCAGTTTCAGCAATACCAAGAATATACGGGAACCTAGCAACACCGGCCTTTAGATCCTTTATCAGAAATAATTCCTGGTATCTATTTGCTTCTGATGATTGGAAAGCAAGATTTACAATAGCTGAAGTTAACGCATTATCGGGAAAAGTTGAGCGCTTGCAGAAAATAGCACCAGAAAAGGCTGGAAAAGGACAGGTACCTGAACTGGCTGAAATGGCTATCTCTGATAATCAACTGATCCTTCCTGTAAAGGACGTTAAGATGTCTTTAGGTAATAAGCGGATGTATGATATTCATTTGTATCAAATGAGTTGGTAGCAAGGACAATGCACGAGGTGCTGCCCACGACTATCTCATTAATATAGCGGAATACTTAATAGAGAAAGGGGCTGAGGTTGATTGCAGAAATAATTCGGGCGCTACTCCTTTGTTCGTGGCTGTTGCTGAATCCAGAGGACGAGGTGATATGATAAAGCTACTCCTAAGTAAAGGTGCAGATCCGTATGCTCTTAATAATTCGGGGAATAGTCCGAGATCATTCGCTAATAAAATTGCGAATTATGACATCAAGCATTTTTTCCAATGAAAAGGAAAAGAAAGGTAATTCGTTCATTGCTTTCTTCTGAAAAACCTGCTAAATGTCTCAATGTGATATCGTTTGGCAACTAACTCACATACCTGATTACTGATCCTTTCTTTAGTAAACTTTAATTCAGCTACAATTTCTTCACTTGAATAAAACCCTTCAAGTTTAGTTATATCTTCTTCGAACGTTGCAGGAGTTGTTGCATAAAGAGCTCTCGGAATAATAAAATCTTTATCCCTTTGGGTGTTAAGGCTGCTTGGATCAACATCCCAAAAAAGGTGCTTAGGAAAATGCTTTGCTATGTTAACCGGTTCTCTCACAATTACAAATATAAATAATCAGCTAAATACACGATCTTGAAAACCACTTACTAATTAAAGCCGAATTGCAATAAAAAAGGAGGGCCTCTACTTATTGCCGACATATACCCTTTTCATGGAATAGAACTCAAAGGGATTAGTTTGCCGCGATCATTACTATAAATAAACCATCTAACTATTTTCTACTTGATTTTGAAACCACCGCAAATAGCGTTCTGTTTGAGAAGCCAAATAATAGGGTAAATTAAGCAAGTGGTATTTTTTTCCTTCGGGCGTTGTCGCTACTGTAATAACTATTTCCCCTCCATAAAAACGTATAGCCATTTGATGTGAAACCAAATCCATATATAAATGTAAAGATTTTAGTTTTCCCTCTTTTCCCGATTTTACTTCGATTGGAATGAGTTTCCCATCAAATGGCCAAATAAAATCTACTCGGCAGACGATGTCGTTTTTTCCCTTACCCAAAAGTTAAGACTACTCAATGCGTTAAATTGGGAAGCCAGGAGCTCTTGTCCAACCAGATGTTCAATCATCGTTCCCTGATATACTTTATTCAGATCAGCGGTGCCTAATATTTCTTTTTGAATACCTGCAAAGTAATTAAGCATCCCGGTATCCAGAATTTGTAATCGTGGCGATTTTTTATGGTCTGGTAGTAATGGTAGCTTTGTATCTGTAGACGGGTATAGTAGCTGTATAAGTAAAGCATTCTCTAAAGTACGCAATGCTTCGCTCATATCTCTAGAGCGATATGAGGAGTTACCAAAACCTTCAAATTTTATTCGTTTTCCTGCTTGAGAAAACGACGCTCGTATAGCGTGCCTAATCTATTGTATCTGCGAATGGCACAAAATTAGGGTAAATAACCTCATAATTTGTCACAAAATTAGGGTAAATAGCACTAAACATTGGCACAGAATTAGGGTAGTTACATAAAACTCGGCATTAGCATCGAACAGGGAAGGTATTGTACTGAATAAGGACTTTCTATAATCCTTTACAAATACGAAATCCCTGGTCGGGCCCTGTGCCACTTGCTTCAAAGCTGTGACGATTATAGAATTCACAGCGAGGCTCTGCTCCCATCCAACCTCCACCTCTTTGTGAGCGTACTTGACCGAGAGGAATTTCATAATCCTGAAACCAATCCTCGCACCATTCGCGGACGTTTCCCGACATATCGTACAGCCCAAGCTCATTAGGTTTTTTTCCACCTACAGGTCTGGTTTTCCCATGATTATTTTCTACTTTAGCCCAAATCCAGGATCCTGTTAAAACCTTATCACCTGAATTTTTCCAATACCAGGCAACGTTATTAATATAGTTACTTCCGCTATATTTATAACTTTTACTTTTCTGACCACCACTGGCTGCGTATTCCCATTCAGCTTCTGATGGCAAGCGATATCCATTAGCTCCAGTATTCACTCTTACCGTAAATTTCAACGTATCGAACTCGCTCTTATTAAGGGTATCCTTGATATCCTTATTTAAAATATAATAAGGTTGCAGGCCTTCTTTTATACTCCTTTTATTGCAATACTCTACACAATCGTACCAGCTTACGCTTTCTACAGGCAAACTGTCGCCTTTAAATTTTGAGGGATTGGTTCCCATGATATCAGTCCACTCTTTCTGCGTTACTTCATGTGCTCCTATATAGAAATCAGGTAAAGAAATCTTACCGTACAGATTTGATTTTGTATTTATAAAGTTTCCGCCCTTTACTAATACCAGGTCTGAATTATCAAACCCATCTTTCTGCTTACATGCTCCTATCAGAAAAATGGCGGCTAATGATACCAGTAGAAATTTTGTCATTAACTATTTTTAAAATCGGTGAACGGCTTTACCTATATATCCCCTTCGAAATGATTTACTTGGCTAAATAGCAAACAAGCCGGATGGTAAAAACACCAACCGGCTATTAATCAGCTTTTCTTTTTTGCAGTTATTAAACTACCAAACTGAAGCGTTTACGTATCCGTTAGAGCTTGTACCATAAGCTTCTGAAAGCAAAATTGCCGCAGGAGAAATATCGCTTCCAAGACCTAAACCAACACGTGACCATGCATTAACATGATTAGCAAAAGTAATTGACCGGTTCTGTCCGGTTGGGGCCTGAGCAGTACGGGTACTGAAAACCTGACGAAAAGTTTGAGTACCATCAATAGATGGGGCATTAGTACGTATAGCAGTATAGATATCATAGGTACCGCCATCTGAAGAAACAGACCCTCTACGATCACTTGACGCAGGCCTGGTAGCTCCCCACTTTTCATTTACGTAATACTCAATAAGCGGACTTCTTGTCCATCCATAATAAGCAAAAGATCCGCCTCCGTTGTTAAGTGTAAAGGCCCCACAATTGTAACCCACTACCCTGGTACGTGATCCGGTACTCCAACCTTTACCACAAGTGAAATTTCCGTTAAAGTTGTTCCAGGAAACCGAGTAGTTACCGCCTGAGCCGTTGGTGTAAGTACAAGTACCTGTTGCGCCATCACTCTTCCAAAGAGACCAGTAATAACCATTGTTTGTACCCGATTGGAAAGACTGGACGGTAGCATCGCCACCTTTTGAAGAATTCCTTACAGTTTCTTCAGCTGCAGGAGCCTCCTGATTTTCTTTTTTACATCCTGTTAGCACTGTTGAACTTGTAGCAAATAGAACAATTGCTACCCCGAAAGTAATCTTCCCGATTACTCCCGTTAGAGAGATTTGTTTTTTCATTTAAGTATAATTAGTTAGTAGCCGCAAGTAATTAAAAATCAAACCTCTGCAAGGGAAACTTTGAATAAAAAAGTGGTAAAAATGTGCAACATGGTATCTATACAAATGACCTAAAAGCATCCTTTACAGGAATAACTATTATTACTTCCTAATCTTTACATCTCTCTAACCACCATATCCTGGCCAACAGGAACCAAAACTAACCATGCTGACGGAATAAAGCACTCGTAAATCAATAGCGCACATCTAGCTTACCAGCCGGATGTGCGTTATTGATAAACGCCTTATTTATGCACTGGCTTTAACAATTGTTTCGTTAGTCGCCATAGCGATGTAGTTTTTAGTATCAAAGAATGTAGGTTCATCCGGATGAACCTTGTTTAAATAATTTTCTGAATTGAAGAATGCGTTGAAATCATCAAACGAATCAAACGAGATCTCTACAACAGCATCGTATAAGGGCTTAGGGAACCCTTCAGCTATTATAGGGTGGTTAACTACATACTTTCTAACGTAAAATTCTGTCTCAGGGATGGACATGAATAGAGGAGCGTGATGGTTCTTGTGATAATCCACAAATTCCTCAAGGCTCATACCGGGTAATTTTTGCACTAAAAAAGTAAATTTGATCATTGTCTTTTTGTTATTTGAATCAAAATTATTTCATCACTTACCCCATCGCAAGTACGCACAACTTTGTGCGTATTTGCTATGACAATTGATTGACCAAACGATGTACAAGAAAAAAATTCCTATCAGGACTGAATGTGGGCTCCATGTATTTAAAGAACTTTTAAACGGCAAATGGAAATTAATGCTGATCTATTATATCTCTGAACAGATAAAAAGACCAGGTGCGTTGCAGAAGAAGATAGCGGTGGACAGGCGGGTAATGAATAAGCAGTTGGATGAATTGGTAAAACATGGGTTTGTAGATAAAATTTCTTTCGACACTAAAATTCCTAAAGTTGAATATCAGCTAACACCTCTGGGTTTTAGCCTGTTGCCGATTATCAAAGACCTGGAGCAATGGGGCGAGAACAACAGAGCTGTTTTAGAAGCAACATTTAGTGTCGAATCATCAGATTCAGAAATTATTTAATTGCACCTATTTTCCCCCAATCAATTGAGGTGTCATTTTTAATTATTCATCTTATCAAGAGAGGGGTCATTCTATGCGAATAACAAACTTGCGATCAGAAAAGCAAATACTGCTGCAACTAAACCGTACATGAAAATATTATAAGAGATGCGCAGTAGCCTGTATTTCTTTCCCAAAACAGCACCCTGGGAATACAGGTCCTTAATAAGCATCTGGTATAGGTACTCCTTGTCATTCATCGCCACTAGCATTGCAGCAGAATAACTTTCAAAGGACATTTTGTGAAAATTTCCGAAGAAGAGGAGGTTTGCTTTCTTTTCGTCTACCTCCTGTTGAGAAAAGGTTCCTTTGGTGATCGAAGGACGGGTGGATAATATCGCAAAAATGATTGCAGACAAGCTAACCAACATAATTAGGGCAGTGGGCCAAGCCAGGTAAAGCTCTGAATCTATTTTGCGGATAAGGAAGCTTAAAATAGCTGAAAGGATAATTGAGTTAACTGTAATAATGATATGAGCTTTATTATCTGCCATATCACTTAAGCGCTGATGATTGGCTGAGCTAATACGGAACATCCTTGGACGCTTGGAGATAGGTAAACAGAAATGGCTAAGATTAGCCATTTCCCCTTATCCTGAAATTTTCAGCGATTGTATCAAATTATCGGCTATTTCCAGGCGGTAACTCAAAACGATAGGGCTTCCGTCAAAATTCCCAGAGACATTCACTTTTAAAATGCTTTGCGGTTCCTTATCATCAAAGCTGACCGGCTCCATAGTGGCCTCGTAACGCTCGTTGGCATCCTCAATCCAATGTTGTATCTCTTTTCGCCCTTTATGCGATTTGCCTTCATCAAAAACTACTGCTTCTTCGGAAAAACAATTCGCGTAAGCAACACTATCAAAGTTATTTTGTGCTTCTACTAAATCGGATATTACTTTCGGTAAGTTCATATTATATGTTTTAGATGTTAAATAGTTGGTACGGTGCCACCGTCAATTACAAAATTTGTTCCTGTAAGATAATTTGCTCTCGGCGAAACCAAAAAGCCAACCAGTTCGGCTACTTCTTCGGGTTGGGCAGGTCTGCCATAAGGTATTCCACCCAATGCATCCATGACACTTTGCTGAGCTTCTTCTACAGTACTATTTGCATTTCTTGCAATCTCGCCCAACCAGGCTATGGATGCGGTTGTATTTATCCATCCTGGTGAAACAGTCAGCACACGGACGCCTTTTGGCGTCACTTCATTCGATAAACTTTTGCTGTAGTTGATTAATCCTGCTTTTGCAGCGGCATACGGCAAAGTGGATTCGTACAGTGGCAATTTGCCCTGGATTGAAGCGATGTGAATGATAACACCACTTTTTCGTTCTATCATTTGTGGTAGAAATCCTCTGTCCAGTCGAACTGGGGCAAGCAAATTAGCTTGTAGAGTTGATTCCCAATCTTCATCAGTTAATGCATTAAAGCCACCAGCAGGGGTTGATGAAGAACCAAGGTTATTCACCAGAATATCCAGTCTCCCGTATGTTGATAATACTTCGTTAACTACCTTTTGTGTACCTTCCGCCTTACTCAGATCGGAAGGAATAAAATGTAAGTTTCCATTTTCAGTTTCCGGTTTGTTCCTGGCAGTAATGATCACTGTTGCACCAGCTTGGGAAAGCCTTTCTGCGATAGCTCTTCCAGCCCCTTTTGTCCCTCCAGTTACCAGGGCGATCTTGCCTGATAATTCATTATTGAAATTAAATTGTTCCATTTTTGAGAATGTTTATAGGACAAAACTGGAGTATAAAAACAGTTTGCACAAGTAGGGCATTACGATTCATATAGGGATAAATTATTCCCCTATTGCACTGACTGCTACATACGTGTAGTTTTGTAAGATGTATGAAAGGAAGACAATACCAAACTTGAATTGTGGCCTTGATCTGATAGGTGAAGTACTCTACGGCAAATGGAAGATCCGTCTGCTCTGGTTTATCAATGAAGGTTATAAACGTCCGAGTGAACTACAACGCAAAATCCCCGATGCTTCTCGCAGAGTATTGAATATGCAGCTGAAAGAATTAGAAGAGCACGATTTAGTTACGAAAAAAATATATCCGGTGGTACCGCCAAGAGTAGATTACAGCCTGACTGAATTTGGCAAGACATTAATTCCTGTTATTGCCACGATGGGACAATGGGCTGATGAACACGAAGACCGTTTGCGGCAAATGATTTTGAGACAGACGGTTAGTTTGAATTTGGATGATACGTTGACTAGTGAATCAGCTCATTAACAAAAGAATTTACTTCTTCACTAATTAATAAGCGGTATAAGCGTTTGTGAGCTTCTGCTCATGAAGGTTTTTCCTGCCGTTGACCCCAACTGTAAATGAAACATCTAACCGTGTTCCGGTAGGACACCCCTTGGCAAATGGCCCTCAGGATCCATTAATCGCTAAAACCCTTCTTTTACTTTTCATTCTGTTTATTATTGGTTCTGCTTTACAAATCATAAAGCAAAGAAGGACTAATAAGGTGGGGTAAGGGATGCTAGGAATGGGATGGTATATGCCGGAAGTACTTAAACTTCCGGCGATCTTTTATTGCCATCCCGGTAGGGAAAACTCATTTAACTGCAGTGGCTTCTAGTTCGACCTTCAGTGTTTCAAAAAGGCTTTTCACTTCTAATAGCGTTGTCGCTTGCTGTAACTGATGTTTCTTAATCCAATCCTGCAAAATATTGAAATGGGGCCATAATTCGGAAGTCGCGGTGGTGTAGATATTTAGCCTCACGATGTTACTACATTCATAACCGGCTTCGGAAACTACCTGTTCAAGATTTTGTATGGCTTCGATCAATTGGGACTTCATGTCTTTATCGCTTGATATTCCATCCGCGCTGATTGCTGTTTGCCCGGAAACGTACAAGGTACTTTCAACATGCTTTACTTCAACAGCTTGAACATAACTGCGTTCATTCTGCCACTGCCAGGGGTTAATTATTCTTTTTTCCATTTTTCAATTCATTTTGCCGCTGTAAGGAGCGACTGTTAAACATATTGTTCGACAAAGATGAGTTGAAGTGAGAGGTTCAGAGCGTGACAAACATCACAGATTTCAAAATCTGCCTATCTGGAAAGTCTGCTTAATGTTTCGCGCGATACTCCCAGGTAAGATGCCAATTGACTTTTCGGTACCCGCTGCAATAAGGAAGGATACTTTCTAATAAGCTGTTCGTAACGGCCTTTTGCACTTGAGGTTAGAAATGATAAGATTCGTTGCTGAACACTTATATGACCCGAGTTAGCCTTCTCCAGCAGGAAATGCTCTATTTTCTGTAAACCAGACAGAAGGATTTTATAATTCACAATTGAAAGGCATAGCACTTGAGTGTCCTCCAAACACTGTAAGGACATGGTCGCTGGAGTCTGGTTATAATAAGCAGAGAAATCACTCTCCCACCAGTCTTCCATTGCAAAAGCAACAATATGCCTATTCCCGTCCTCGTCATCATAAACCAGCTTCAACAGTCCTGAAACCACAAAATAACAGTACTTCACCTTTTCGCCCACTTGAAACAGGTATTCTCCCTTTTTAGAGGTTTTTACTTCAAATAAAGACTCAACAAAGGCAAACTCCTCGTCGGTGAGCTCTACTATTTTTTCTATGTGCTTTCTTAAAATTTTAAGCATTAATTGAGATTAATGACAGGGTATATTCCAGGTAACTTTTCAAAATTACAAACTTGTCGTAATACTCGTTAGCATGCTCTTGACCGTACCACCGTTCCACCCGTCAATGAAAAAGAAACAGTCGCTGCAGCACTATAAATAAGAGTGTCAGGAGATAATAAAATAAGCGGAATATTGTTATTATTGATCATTACAAAAAGAATGTCGATTTCCGGGAATATGGAATATCCAGGACAACATTCGATGAGATTACAAATTCTTGTTCACCTTTCTTTCATGTTCATGTATCATGAACAAAGCTAAAAAATGAACAGCAGAATATCACCTACCCCTGGGTAGCAGCATCAACAAACACAATTACTGGTTCATCTTAGTACTCAATATCGAGATTAAATTTATTCAAAAGGCCTGAGAGATTACCTGAGGAGAACTTTGCCTTTTTCATTCTATTGATACCTGGATCTATAGCAAAGTTACGGGCGGTTCGAAGGTCACATTTTTCGAGATTTGTGTTGCTAAAGGTTGCACCAGAGAGATCGCAGTTTATAAACTCAGCATTTGTAAGATCGGCTTCTGAAAACTCGGCTTCTTTTAGTGAGCAGTTATTGAAAATGGTTTTCCGGAGCTTGGTACTTAAAAAGCTGGAATAATCCATGTAACAATCCTGAAAAGAGAAAGAAAACATAAAGGAATTACATCTGCTGAAATTAACGCCCATTATTTTACAGCCTATAAAATTTATATCCCTGAAGCCAGCGCCATCAATAAGTGCTAAGGTAAAATTGCATTGCCTGAAGATGCAATCCACAAAGTCATTGTTCCTTAAATCACTCTTTGTAAAGTCGCATGATACAAATTCGCATTTAACAAATTCCCTGTTTTCCAAACGCTTTTCTACGTAGTTCACGTTTACAAACTGCTTGTCCTGATGGGTGACCACTCCTCTATCGTCTTTCATTTGAATTAACTTCGAAAATGCTCTGCGAAGTTAAAAAAAGGACAATTACCTGAACGGTAAAAAGCTTCATCAACTTCCGGAGAAATGATACATTCCTCCAGGCTGTACCACCACACCTTACCCATGCTTTAACACTTGCGTAGGCGTTACAGAAAAACTCGCTTTGCTGTAAAGGTCAACTTTACTTTGTTATAAAGTTCAGGAAGGTGTAATTGCAGCAGTGTCAAATGTTAACTGAGTAGGAATACCGATTTAAAGAGTACAAACTAGTTTATAGGTCTCGCAGACCCGAAGTAACGATACTAACAATAAAATAATTCCTTTGAACAATCGGCCTGAAAACATTAAACTTTTAAATTTGAGTATGGATCTAACTAACTACCATAAAGAAGAACTGACTATGGATGCGCTTAAGGCACAACTACAGGCCTTGCTATTTTTCCTTCCTGCCATTATCATTTTCGGAATTCCATTTTACCTGATCTGGCCTGAACATTTTGTAAAGGGAGCATGGAAAGAGGCTGTTCCGGATGTCCTTAATGGTACTACAGGAACAATCGCACTGATCATTACACTGCTTGTTGGTGTTGTTATACATGAATTGATCCATGGAATAACGTGGTCCAGGTTTGCAAGCAAAGGTCTCCGGTCAATAAAATTTGGAGTGCTATGGAGATCAGCTACGCCCTACTGCCATTGTACGGAGCCCTTACTGCTTAAGAATTACGTTATTGGTACTGTAATGCCGGGCTTGCTTATGGGTATCCTCCCTCTGCTTGTTTCGATTCTTACCGGCAACCTACTTCTATTTGCTTTCGGCTTATTCTTTACACTCGCCGCTGGCGGTGATTTTGCTATTATTAACCTTTTGCGGAAGAAAAGCTCAGCTCTTCTTGTTCAGGACCATCCCAGCAAGATTGGTTGTTTGATCTACCAACCTTTACACTCTATAGCATAATCAATTGAATTTCACTATTTATTAAATGAATGCGTAATTGCAGCGGCGAAAGCTTTGGTTTAGGTTTAAACAACTTGGTAAATGATTGAATAAAGCGAATTACCCAACTTCCATTTAATGCTATTTACTTAATGCTTTTCCTTCAGATATCTGACAGGTACATGAGAAGTTAACCACACTTTGTTTTCTGAGAGAAAGAACTCAAACTTATCCCGGTGCATTTGTCCTGCTAAAACTTCAAACACAAATGGTTTACCATGCCTGCTTCCTACATCAATGGCTGTTTTGATATCGCTGCTTAAATGAACATGGTGACGGCTGCGTTTATCCAGGCCAGACCTCATAATTTCTTCAACTGATTTTTGTCCGGTTCCATGATAAAGGAGTTCAGGAGGTTCCTGTGCCGTATATCCAAGCTCCACCTCTACCGAGTGCCCCTGGTTCGCCCTGATCTTATTTCCTGCTTCGTTAATTGCGAAACGCTTTTTGCTATTGGTATCAACGATATGTTTTAACAAATGGTGGTTAATTAAAATGCCTTTCTTTGCCGATTTCTCAATGAGGACATCAATCTCTGTCCAGCCATTCTCGTCGAGTTCAATGCCAATGGTTTCCGGTTGATGCCGCAGCACAAGGCTCAAAAACTTACTTATTTTTATTTCATCGTTTCTATTGCTCATATATAAGGGTTATTTGAAGGTCAAATTTAAATTATTATGAAAGAGTACCTAGTTGAAAATAAGCAGGGTAGAATATTAAGTTTGGACGGATTCTAGGTATAAGAATCCGTCATCCTTTTCAGCCAGTACATACTTTTCCCAAAAACTCTTTAAATCAAGGGTACATGACGAATCTAAATATGCTTCACTTGTTAAACCTCATTTCTCTACTGATTTCGGGCTTTGAATGAAGCCGTTCGCCCAATCTAAAAAATGCTTAATATTTTGCAGATCGGTGTGTCCACCATCGTGCTGCCTCCAGGCTAATTCGCCGTTTAATAGTCCTACATTCACGCCTGGCATCTTTTCTTTTTTGTAATCGTTTGACACTCCAAGGTCTTTTGATCCCAATAGCTTAAATACAGTTCCGGCAGCAACAGTAGCCATATAACTTCCCTGATGATCCAGCCAGTGAGCATCGCCTTGCTCTGGAATGCCGTGACTGATAAATGTAAGTCTTGGTGCGCAAAGTGCAATCAATTCATGAGATTCTACCGGCATATCATTAGCAGTTTTGCTTCCAAATCGGGAATCTGAAGCTGCATATTTCATAAAGTTCCCCGCCATCCAGTAATGGGAGCCGTTGGCAAGGTTTTCTACTGCTTCTCCAAAGTTTCGCCGGTGCGGCTTTGTACCTCCTTCTCCTGAGGAAGAAATAAGGCCAATATTGAACCGCTCATCAAAGGCCATAGTCACCAGGGCAGCTTTTCCATACCTCGACACTCCTTCTATACCAATATGTTTTGCATCAACCATTGGCTCTGTTAGCAGATAGTCTAATCCTCTTGATGCTCCCCATGCCCATGCCCTTAAGGCTCCCCAATCTTCAGGCTTTCTCGGTTGTCCTTTATTTACCAAACCAATGATCCCTTTGGTTAAACCAGCACCATTATCTGCCTGAATAGAGGCCGGATCAATAAGCGCATATCCCCAACCTTTCGCTACGAGTTGCTGTGTGGCTGGCAGATCTCCTGTCCTTGGCGCAAAAGGATTAAAGCCGGTGGATTGTGCTGCAATAGGGTTGTAAGCTGGATATTTTTCAAATGTCTCTCTTAATTCCGGGTTCGCATTGATAAGAAGCGCCTTTATGGCCACGTTAATTTTCTCCAGGTCTTCTTTTGGCGGCTGCGCTGGTGCTGGAAGAGCACTTGGCCCGAACATCATTAATACCGGTACGGGGCCTTTTGCATTTGCTGGTAATACCAGCGTCATTGCTATATCTACATTTAGATGAGGGTAGGCTGAATTATCAACATGACCAATAAGCTGTTTGGCAATCACAGGAACAAATCCCATCATTTCCCGGTCTGTTACTTTTACTTTCCAGGTTACTTTAGGAGCGTTCTGAGGAACACGGCCATATATCTCCCGTTCAAAGTCTTCAACGATCTCCGGCCGGCGTTTCTTCCACCATGTTTCCGCGCTCGTGACCTTCTTGCCATTTTTTAACGTAAGTACGTCAGGCCAATTGGGATATGGATTAGCGAGTGCCTCATCATAGTTTGCGGGATTTGCAGCCTTCGCATCTCCGTTTTTCCCGGGACGAAGAGCCTTAATTCCAAGCTGCTGCATCATATTCTCTTTGTTCTGCTCAGAGCTGAGGTTAAGCGGAGATGGTAAAGAAGCTTGGCCAAATCCTTGAATTGCTAGCGGCAAGAATGCCAGAAAAGCTAGTTTTTTAATCATTGTTATAAACACTTTTAAGTCTACCGGGAAGTTTAGAGAATTAGCAAAGCTATTTGAGTAGCAGCAGCGTAAATGGCACAATTGGGTGTTTAAATGTCAATTTTGTTTTAGAAACTCCACAGCTGAACTTCTACCCCTTCAACGAAATTCAACAATTGGGATATCAATGAAGACAAATGTAACCTGAGAATTAAGGGATATGGCTAACCTTTGCTCACCCATTTTCTCCATGCTGATAAATAAAAGATATGGACAAGAACCAGGAAATGAATCAAAACTAACAATATGATAAACTTCTTAAAGACTTTCAAATTCTACAACATCAAATCCTGCAGTTTACGTTTTTTATTATCTGCATACTTCCTTACCAGCTTCATTATTTTCTGTAATGCAAAAACAATTTCCGCCAAACCAAAACCATGGGTAGGTACTTGGGGTGCTGCACCCCAACTGGTTGAGCCTGGTAATATGCCACCTGCTCCGGGCTTAACTAATAATACTCTACGTCAAGTGGTGTGTGTGTCTAGAGGTGGAAAAAAACTTCAGTTAAAGTTCTCAAACGAATTCGGCAATGAATCGCTGACCATGAAAGCTGTACACATTGCGGTTTCCGGTCAGGGGAACACTGTTGAACTTACAACTCAAAAGGCGTTGATGTTCAATGGTAGGCCGGAAGTAAGAATTGCACCAGGGGAAACGGCAACGTCAGACGCAGTTATATTCGAGCTTACACCCAGAATGAGAGTGGCCGTCACTATTTTTTTTGGTACGGTACCTGAACGATTAACGGGACATCCGGGATCACGTACAACCTCCTACTTACTCGAGGGCGACCAAAGCCGGGCAGAAGCCGATTTCACAAAGGCAGTGAGAACTGATCACTGGTATATACTAAGCGGAATTGATGTGGAGGGTTCAAAGTCTGCCGGAGCGGTAGTTACATTTGGTGATTCTATTACCGACGGACGGGGATCTGGAACGAATGAAGATAACAGGTGGCCGGATATTCTCTCAATTAACCTCTTAAAGAACCCTTCAACAAGGCATATTGGCGTAATTAATATGGGAATAGGTGGAAACGCTGTACTTAGAGGGGGACTAGGACAACCAGGACTACACCGCTTCGACCGCGATGTCCTCTCCCAGAAAGGTGTCAAATGGCTTATTATCCTTGAAGGGGTAAATGATCTAGGCCCCACCCGTGATAGTAGCGCTGCTGCTAAGGTTGTCGAAGGGCTGATCGCAGCTTACCAGATAATGATAGACAAAGCCCATGCAAGAGGCATTAAAGTTTACGGAGGTACTATTACACCATTTAAAAATGCGGCTTATTACAGGCCTTACCGCGAGAATGCCAGAAATGAAATAAATGCATGGATCAGATCTAGCGGTCGTTTTGATGCTATTATCGATTTTGATAAAGCAGTAAGAAATCCGGAAGATCCGGAAGTAATGTTAAATAAGTTGCAAGACGACTTTCTGCATCCGAACAGGCTTGGCTATCAAGTAATGGGAAATGCTATAGAAATTAACCTGTTCAAATAACTATGAAGAAGCCGCCCAGGGTATAATACCGGGGCGGTTTTCATTTGTCTACCACGCATTCTACACTTCTTTGCCCTAAACCAAACTATCCACCTAACTCAACATCTCGAACATTATTTCACCGATTTGAACAAGCCTTGCGGCTATTCAATGGCTAAAATTGCATTATAAAACAATTATAAACAGGTGGGTGACAGCAAGTGCGGACTTGCAACCAATAAGCCAATAAATACCATTAACAAGATCTATTCACTTTAAAGCGGTACTAATATGTAAAGAAGAGAGACCTTAAGATTTATGGGTAGAAGCCGTTGTGGAAAGCTTCAAACCAGACCAATTAATACTATTAACTAATCAATAAACAATGCAAAAATTTAGACTTTTTAAATATTGGAGACTTTTGCTATTGGTAGTATTTGCCAATCTATTCTCCTTCGTCGTATCTGCACAAACTACAATTACACTGCGGGGACGAGTTGTTGACGAAAAAGGCGAGAGCCTTATCGGGGCTACGGTAAAAGTTCCGGGAACAAACACCGGTGCTACAACGAACGCCAATGGAGATTTTACCTTAAATGTACCGGTCAATACAACCCAGGTCGTCATCACTTATATAGGATATGCCGCTTTGGAAAAAACCGTTTCGGCAGCGGCATCCAACCTTGGTGAAATTCGTCTGGCCCCAAATAGCAAGACTCTAGAACAGGTTGTTGTTGTTGGGTATGGAACATTAAAGAGGCAGGATATGACCGGCACTGTTGCTACTGTAGATTCAAAAGTACTACAGGAAATTCCCGCGTCGAATGTTGTTGAACAATTAAAAGGCAGGGTAGCAGGCCTTGATGTTGTAAACGGTTCCAACGGCCCCCAAATAACTGTACGGGGAAACCGAACGATAGGAAATCCGGAAGCCGATCGCCCTCTGATCGTGCTAGACGGCCAGCCCTACTATAACTCCATAGAAAACATTAACCCTAACGACATTAAAAGTGTAGATGTATTGAAAGGTGCATCTGCAACGGCAATTTACGGATCGAGAGGTTCTGGCGGGGTGCTTTTAATTACAACTAATCGTGGCCGTGTTGGCCAGCTGGTGGCTAACTTCGATTCCTATGTTGGAATAAACCGCCTGCAGGGACAATTTAAGATGTTGAATGGACAGCAGTATGCCCAATTGAAACTGGATGCCTCCCGGGGCTCTTTATTACAGAACAATGGTGTTACGAGTGGCTACGCGCTCACTCCCATCGAGACGCAGGCACTTGCAGAAGGTATCAATACCAATTGGGTTGATCTATATACTCAGCAGGGAGTAACATGGGATCAGAATCTGAGAGTTTCTGCAGGTACTGAAAAAACACAGTTCAGTGCAGGCCTTTCGTATCGTAAAAATGGTTCCGTAGATCCTAATAATGATGTCAGCAGGTTTACCTTGACAGCAAATATAGACCACAGGATTAACAAGGTATTGAAATTTGGGGCAAGCTTGATGGGTAGCCTAAGAAATACAGACACGGGAGGTGCAGGACAACTTGGAAATGCACAGTGGATAAGTCCGCTTGCCTACCCTTACCTTCCAGACGGTTCAGTTAACTTCTTTCCGATGGATGGCACATTAGACGCGGCTACCCTGAGCCCTTTGGTTCCGGCAACAATACCCGAATCCTACTACAACCATACACGCGGATTTGTTAATAACAACATTATTTACGCAGAACTGAATCCGATTGAGCATCTTAAATATAGATATACTTTAAACTATAATATTTCTCAATCTCTGCAGGGACAATATAATGGTATCAACAGAGCGAATATTCAAACTGTTGCACAAACTAATGCCCGCACTGACAATAACTATACTTACCGTTTAAACCAGGAGCATTTACTTACTTACGACAACAAATTCTTTGACAAGCATAACGTAAATTTTGTAGCAGGCTTTACCACTGAGAAACGCCATACTGAAAACTCAAATACAAGTGCTACCAATATTCCTGCAGATGCCGTAAGAAACACGAACCTGGGGCTGGGAACTCCGGCTACACTTGGGGGCAGCTTTCAGGAGCAAGGAATCATATCCTACGTAACCCGCTTGAATTACACGTTCAATGATAAGTACAACTTAATGGCGTCATATCGCGTGGATGGTAATTCAGCCTTAGCTAAAGGCCACCAGTACGCGAGTTACCCAGCATTTGGATTGGGTTGGGTAGTTTCCAATGAGGATTTCATGAAAGGTCTTACTACAATAAACAGTCTTAAACTAAGGGCTGGCTATGGTGAAACTTCTACCATTGGAAGCGTTGACCCCTACGATACAATGGGCCAATTAACTAATGCAAATTATCAGTTCGGAGGAGTGAGTTCTGGCAATATCGGTGGAGTGAGGGCCGTGGCTCTTGTGAATCCAATGCTTACATGGCAGAGAACAGCTGAATACAATTTAGCGTTAGACTTTGGTATTTTGAGAAGCAGGTTAACCGGGTCTATCGAGGTTTACAGACAACGCACAACAGGTATTATCTTAAATAATGCTTTACCTGGAAGTCAGGGCGGCGGACCAGATCAACCCACAAACCTTGGCACTTCTGCTAACAAAGGGTTTGAGTTTACCTTAAGCAGCCTTAACATTCCAAATTCAAACGGTTTCTCCTGGTCCACAGACTTCAACCTGGCATTGAACAGGGAAAAAATTGTTGAGTTACCTAATGGCGTTCACCAGATTATTGGTACAGGTTTGTTCGTTGGACAGCCTCTTACCACAATTTATGACCTAAAACGAATAGGAATCTGGCAAGTAGAAGATTCACCGGGCATGACTGCAGCAGGAGTATATCAACCTGTATCAGGACAAACTTCACCCTTGCAGTATCCGGGCGAAGTTCGTGTTGAGGATCTTAACGGAGACGGCAGGATCACTTCTGATGATAACCAATTTATTGGCAACTTCCAGCCCGACTACACTTTCGGGTTAACTAACAGAGTTAGTTACAAAAATTTTGACCTGAGTATTGTAGTGCAGGGCCGGATGGGCTTTACTACGATCGTTCCTTATGTATCTTCTAACAATTCAAGTGTAAACGGATGGCAATTCCTTCACCTGGGACGGCATAATCAGCCAGTAATGAATTATTGGACGCCTGAAAATCCGACAGGAAGAGAGCCAATGCCGAATGCGACAGAACAAACGAATTTCTACTCGACCACCCAATATTTTGATGGGTCTTTTATTCGTGCAAAAAGTATCAATCTGGGTTATAATATCCCTGGCAAAGTATCTAAGCGCCTTGGACTAAACTCGCTCAGGCTATTTGCTAACATTACCAATCCCTTCATTATTTACGCTCCAATAAGAAATCACGGTTTTTCGGTTCCAGACCCGGAATCTGTAAGCAATATCCTTCCGGCAAACCCGAATGCAAGTGGAAATGTGGCTGGGTATAACCCAAATGCTGCAAACAATGGAGCTGCAACATTTAGAGGAACAGGGATAAGCCCAGGTCTGCAGACACGCGACTTTATATTTGGTATTAATGCGAGATTTTAATTGAAAATTTATGAAAAAAATACATAGAACAATTTTCCTGGTGGCGGCAGCTACCGTATTAACCATAAATCCTGGCTGCAACAAACTACTTGAAGAAGAACCAAGATCATCATTGTTTCCCAGTTATCTAGGTACTCCGGGAGGTGTAAAGGCCGGTATTGCTGGAGTATACAGTAGTCTTCGTTCCTTTTACTCGGGGGAAGGCCAGATCAATTATTATGTTGGAACGGATGAAATGAGGGCTGGATTCAGCTCCTCAACCGCAGGAACAATATTAAATACGTATAATGGAATTAATTCGTCTACCGGAAACGTTGGTGGCTGGAATTCCCTTTTTGCAGATATAAATACGCTTAATGGTGTTCTTAAGTTCGTACAGGAAAGTGGCAGTTTAATAAGTGAAGCTAATAAAAAGGAATACATTGCCCAGGCTAAATTCCTTAGAGCCTATATTTATTTCTACCTGGTACAAACCTATGGCGGTACTACTGCTACAGAAAAAAGTGGAGTTCCTTTGCATTTGGAATTCATAACGGAAGCGAAAACTGAGGATACTCCTGCCCCATTAGCTGATCTCTACAAACAGATCATTCAAGATTTCACAGAAGCTGCAGCTGATCTACCTGCAACCGTAAACAGTACGAATGCCCTTGCCCCGGTAGGGAAAACGGCCACTTCAGCTACAGCGAAGGCCTTCCTGGCAAAAGCGTATTTAACGAGAGGGTACCTTTCAGAGGTAAAAGAGGCAGGTGATTTTCAAAAAGCCGCTGATCTTACCCAGGAACTTATTACTAACAAAGCAACCTATCAGCTCGATCTATTTCAAAATTATAACGATGCTGTAAAGCAAGAGAATGACTATGGAAAGGAGACTGTTTTTGCTATCGACTATGGGAAAAATGACCCTACATATTCTGCTTACGCTCAAAACGCTTCCGGAGGCTTTGGAATAAACCATATGGCAGTGCTCCATAGGTGGAACTACATTTCAGATGCAGGCATTGATAACCGCCCGGGAGTAGATGCTGTTCCTCAGGCAATTAATACATCTAAGCAACCAATGGTGAGAGATGTATACAATGGCCGGCCCTATGTTCGCGTTGCCCCTAATCCATATGTTCACCAGGTGGCATTTAGAAATCAGGTAAATGACACCCGTTGGGATGCAACCTTTCAAACTTTTTGGATCAACAATGTAACAAGAGCTGCTGGTGTAAAGTTCGACGGAAGTTCAAAGGGAGCCCTGGTTCCTACAACAGTTAGCTCAGCTACGTCTTACCAACCACCAACTAATGGAGACACTGCTATTTTAATGCCGGGTGTTGAGGTGACTAATGCGCGAAGAGATGCCTTCAAAGGATTGATCGTTACACCTGCGCAATACAGTAACAAAGTATTTCCTACACTAAAAAAGTTTGATGACAAGCTGCGCACAGGCATGAATGACTTTTCAAGCAGGCCGATTGTGATTATGCGTTTTTCTGAGGTTTACCTTATGAATGCAGAAGCGAACTACATGCTTGGAAATATCGATGCTGCGGCAACTCAATTAAACGTAATCAGACGCCGTGCAGCTTTCCGTACCCCGGCTGATGGTGATTTTATTCCTAAAGGCCAGTTCCGGGTTACTGCAGCAACTCAAGCGGCAGCTAATGCCGCAAACGCTCTTGCTATGGCATTAACGCCGGCCCAACTTGCCCAACTTGCTATTCCGAACAACACTACGTTTGGTTCTCCCCTTAACGGAATGGATCTTATACTTGATGAATATACACGGGAATTATACGGCGACCTTCGTCGTTGGTATGATCTGGTTAGAACCCGCCAACTGGTAAGAAGGGTAAAAATGTATAATCCTGAAGGGGCTCCAAATGTCCAGGAATTTCACATGCGGAGGCCAATTCCACAGGCCCAGATCAATAACGTAAGAACAGGGCCCGTTTACCCTCAAAACAACGGATACTAAGCTATTAAACTAGAAAACTAAAACTAAAGAAGGCTTGGCTCAATTGAGTCAGCCTTTTTTTTTAACCTTTAATTGTTTTTCTTATAGCCAAAAGCCTTCAGACAATTTTCATCCTTCTGTCCATAAATTTCTGCTGATGGAGGTTTAGTGATCGAATTAATTGATCTTGAATTCGATCTAAAATAAAAAGCCTTATAACATCAATTGTCCTTTTCGGAGAGTTAACCGGTAATAGCAAAACAAAGGCAAGAAATCAATATCTGAAGCTTCGCAGCGATTGGTTTGGTATTTAGATTGGTGGTTTTAAAAAGGCTTGCGTGAGATCAGGAAACCCGGACGCGGTCTTGGACCGGATGAAGGGAGAAAAAAGGGTCCGCCAATTAAAAGCAAAATCACAATAGCGCACCGGGAGGTTGGCGCGCTATTGAATTTGAACATTAAAATTCTTACTAGGGGCGTATATAGGTACTTTCTGTAGGGCCCAGATAGCTTGACCTCAAGCCTCCCCGGTTGATTACGAACTTTTGGAAAACTATTCCCGGATCTACCATCCATATCTTTAGTGTATGCTTACCAGGACTAATTCCTTTGTGACTGGATCTTTTTATTTTAATATGATCTGCAACCGACTGTGCCCACCACTCGGCGTATTCATAATCAGGCTTGATTTCGCCTTCATTCATATTTACAATCTTAGGAGCCTCCTCGTCTATAGATATTGCGAATCTCAGACCATCCTGTTTCTTGAAATCCTGGGTTGGTGAAAGAAAAGCCTCTATTGTTAGATCTCCCTTGTCAAAAATACTGAATTCATATTCCACCCTTGGAGAATTACCTCCAGGTGTTTGCCGGGCAGCAGTGACGGGTTCAATAATCATGGATGAATTTGTGCGGCCCAGGTTTGGCACAACAGTCCACCGAATATCTTTGGAATCAACCTTTTTTGTATAATTAGAAGCCTCAATTGCCACAACGCCATTGTTCTCCACAAAACCAGAGACTATAGGCAGACTATTCCTAATAGGAACGCGAACTATATAGGTCATGCCTGCTCCCTTTATTAAAATACTACCGATAGCTTTTCCCTTTGGCGCCTTATCCCAGTTGATACTAACATAGACCTTCTCATCATATTGAATATCCCCTTTAGTTTTAGATAGGGTTATCCAATCGTTCTTAGGTTCAACCTCATAGTTCAACTTTTTCTGCCCCATATTGAATATCTCAAGATAATAGCTTTGTTTATTGACCGGATCAAAATCTATAAAAGAGTTACTGAAAAGAGGATTTGCCTCTACACTGAAACCACCCCAGGCTGGAGCAGGTCCATATTCTACCATGAAACCAAGCTTAGCGATAGTATCTGGCTTAATATACGACACCGGTGGCGTCACATTAGTTCTAGGATGGTTCCAACTGGTGTAGCCCATATGGGTTTGTGACATCATATGATTCCATTTCCCGCCTTCCAGGTCCTTATGAAACTGACCGGTAAGTTCGGCATCCTTACTAAACAATTCTTTTACCTTTTCAGCGTAGATATTGGCCGATGCTCTTCCTTGAGACGCATAAAGTTTGTTCTTAGCAGCACATATGTACATCTCATTCAAATTAGAACTCAATTCAATTGGCGATAGCACCAATTGATAGAAAGCAGATCTGTAACTGTTTGGCAATTGCTGATAAATATTTCGGGCAGTTTCTACTAATCTTTTATAGTCTTCTACTACTCTGTCTGCTTCACGGTAATTTTCGAGACTGTAGGTAGCGGGTGTTAACATTTCTGGTATACGCCGTGAATTGAATTTGGTATAAAGAGCCAGCAATCCTGCTATTTCCTTCGCATGATTATCTCCGAACTGCTGCTTTGACCAGTCCTGGTAATAAGTTGATAAACCCGCAGCCTCTATGCTTTTAGGATTCCAGGCATAATCGAGGAAGAAACTGGTAGGAAGTTCCATTGGCTTAATATCTCCAACATTTGCTATCCAAATAGTATTTACACCATGTTCATACGTGAGCTTCATCTGTTCCCACACCCGCTCGATCTGAGTGACGTTAAGCCAGCGATATGACACTGGTGCTCCTACATAGTCAAAATGATAATACATCCCATAGCCACCTGCATGGTTAAGATCTTTCTTTTTGGGAAGATACCTGATATTTCCCCAGTTGTCATCACTGAATAATATGGTTATATCATTGTCTACCTGCATTCCCTTATCATAATAATCCTGTACCTCTTTATATATTGCCCAAAGCTGCGGCGTTTTTTCTGCCGGCTTCCCTGTTACATCGGCAATTATTTCGCGCTGGTCTTTAATTACAGTTTGCAGGAGATCAACCGCAGTTTCTTCAGACATTCCTTCGTCGCCATCGCCGCGCATTCCTACAGTTACCACACTTTCATAATTCCCCATTCGTTTGATTCCGCCTCGCCAAAACTGTTGTAATTTATCTTTATTCGTTTTGTAGTTCCAGGAGCCCCCCTTAAATAACGACCATTCATTATGCGCCCGCATCATTGGTTCGTGATGGCTTGTTGACATTACAATACCAAACTCATCAGCAGTTTTGGGATTTAGTGGGTCATCAACATTGAACATTGTTGGAAGCCACATTGAGGGCCAAAGAAAATTAGCCTTGTTCCTCAAAAGCAGTTCAAAGATCTTCTCGTAGCATTTGTGATTTATACCTCCAAACTTTTCATTGGCCCAGTTCCGGAAGGCCGGCGACTCGTCATTAATAAATATACCGCGGTACTTTACAGCCGGACCATCAGACAGGTAGCGTCCTTTTTTCAGAAAAACAGACCCGTTCTTTTTAACCGGAGCATCCGCCCACCAGTACCAGGGAGAAACTCCCATTTTTTCTGATAAGGTGAATACGCCAAAAGCAGCTCCCCGCCGGTCGCTTCCCACAATAACTAGAGCTTGTGTAACACCGGGAAACGGATTATCAATCGTCTGAATAATAAAACGCTCCCACTGGTTAACAATAGGAGAAATATCTAATTTCTTCTTCGCTACCAACTCATTGATGAGAGGGTTTTTACCCACTGTTCCAATGATTATTGTATTTCTATTCCCGGTTTTTCCCGAAGAAGAAATCTCTGGTTTTTTACCGGTAACTTTCTCTATATCGCTTGCAAGGAACTCTGAAGCTTTCTCAACTAAAATATTCTCAGAGTTGGAATAAACGATGGAAGCGGAAGAAGCTTTAGAAACTATTGGAAAGTAAGCCGATCCCTTTTGTGGATTATTAACCACAGTTATTTGAGAAAAAGACAGAAAGGGCAACAATAGAAATACTATTACAAATTTATTCATATAATTAATTAAGTACTTTTTAGGAACGTAGTCTGCATATCCCTCTCCTTCGCCTTGGCGAACCTTCTGAGTGCTTTGCAGGCCCTGGTGTTTTATAGGTTTAGTTAGCTTCATTACCTGCTCCCATGTACTAATTATGCAAAATGCTGGTATTGCTGGAAGTCATCAGGGTGTTAGTGTATGAATAATCAAAAGTCACTTAAGTTCTTTTATTCCCCTCTCACATTTGTTTTAAATCGTATCCCAAAAGTTTAATTTCTATCAATAGGCTTTCTTCTCAGCCTGGGGATTCTGAACCCGTTCCTGGTAGAGCTATGCTCCATCACCCTCTATCTGGATTCGGGGTTTGAAGATCAAATTCGAACACCTGTTCCATACAATCGAACAACTGTTCCATTTTTTACTGCACTTGCAGCGTATATTTGTCTGTATAACCAATTCGCACAGCACTTTCATACATCTCATTCTCGCGTTTTAATTGCAGGGAGACGCGCCGTTCGAATATATTTAGATAAAATATTCGGAGTAAATGAAGCTGCGTGATAAAACTGACCTGTAGGAAGTATGAAGTATTATAAATTTGTTATCCCGTTTTTATTAATTTTCAGCTTATTACATCTTGGATTCGCTCAGGATCAAAACATTGATTTCACTACAATAACCACCAGGCAGGGTTTGTCGTCCAAGACTGTCAATAAAATCCTGAAAGATCACTACGGCTTGATGTGGTTTGCAACTGATGATGGATTAAATAAATTTGACGGCACCAGTTTTTCCATCTACAGGCATCGCCTTAATGATAGCTCGAGTATCCCCTCCAACCGGATAACTGCACTTTATGAAGACAGATCAGGCACCCTATGGATCGGGACAGAAGAAGGTTCATTAAGCTCATACGACCGGAGCAGGGATAATTTCCAAAATTTCAGATTCAGCCGGCCCTTCAATAGCCCGGTTAATGCGATTACAGGAGATGCTTCAGGGAAGATTTGGATCGGGCACTATGGGGGCTTAAGTATTGTGAATCCTGCGAGAAAAAATAGCTACACTATTTCTGTAAATTCTCCAGTCTGGGGGAATTCCCCCTTACCTATCAAAAACATCCTTTCACTGTTTGAAGACCGTAAGCAACGCATTTGGGTAGGAACCGATAATGGCATGTACCGGCATGACAAGCAATCAAAAAAATTCGTCAAGGTAAGTTTGGAAAAACTGGAAGGTGCCGCTGGTCCGGATATAAAGGCAATTACAGAAGACAGCCGTGGAAATTTATGGATTGGCACCACTGATGGCATCGGTATGTTACAGCAAGATGGGAAGAACTTCATAAATTACACAGAGAATAACTCGGGAAGTAACGGCCTGAGCAATAACAATGTATATGCTTTGGCCAGCGACAACGAGGGTAAAATTTGGATTGGCACAGAAGATGGCCTGAATATCCTTGATACACGATCGGGCGCAATTGTAAAGCATTTTACTGATAAACGGAACAGGTACAGCTTAACAAGCAATTCTATCCGTTGTGTGTACATAGACAACAAATTGAAAATTTACTGGTTGGGATCATTTCAGGGTGGGATAAATAAATACGATAAAAATCTCTCCCTATTTCACTCAATACAAAGTAATCCTTTCGATCCGGAGGGCTTGGTGGCACCAAGAGTTACTGCTTTTGCTGCGTTAAATAACAATCAAATTTATACGGCAACAGATGGCGGTGGGCTTCAGCTTTTTAACCGTAGAACAGGTTTATTCTCTCAAATCCCTATTCCTTTACCCATAAAGCAGTCATCTCGCCTATCAATTCTGGCCTTGGAAATGACAAAAGATAAGAACCTATGGATAGGTTCTTATTCGAATGGACTATTTTTATATAATCCGGTATCTGGCAACTTTTCGCATTTCTTTAAGGGTCCTGGTGCTTCTGATCTAAATCACAATAACATTTTTTGTATTACCGAAGACCGTAGTGGCAATGTGTGGATTGGAACAAATGGCGGGGGAATAAATGTATATAATCCCCTTACAAAAACATTTACGAAATACAGTTCCGAACTGCCGCCCACATCCCCCTTCCATCTTCCGGGAAATAATTTCATCCGGGATATCACCGAAGACAAATCAGGTAGGATATGGATTGGGACACACGGAGCCGGGCTTGCAGTTTATAGTCCCGCAACCAAAACGTTCTCAAAATATTCTAAAGAAAGCAACTTATCTAACAATATTATTGTCTCAATATTCAATGACAGCAGAAACAATATCTGGGTTGGAACTGCAGGGGGTGGATTGAATTTGCTCGACAAGAAAACAAACAGATTTGTTGCATTTACTGAAAAAGATGGACTTGCCAATGATGTAGTTTACAAAATATTGGAGGAAAATGAAAACAAGCTGTGGATAAGCACTAATGCAGGAATTTGCAGCTTTGATCTAAGAACAAAAACCTTCGTTAAGTATAACCGCTACAACGGAGTACAAAATGATAATTTTTTGCGGGGGTCAGGCATCCGTTTGCCTGACGGAGAGCTTTACTTTGGAGGAGTAGAAGGGATTGATTACTTCAATCCGTCGCACTTAAGAAAAAATAAAAACATCCCGCCTGTACTATTTACGGATTTAAAGATTGATAATGAATCAGTAAGCCCAGCAGATAGTTCCATTTTAAAAGCGCACATTTCAGTTGCAAGGGAAATAAACCTGGATTACAAACAGAACTTTTCATTAAGTTTTGTAGGCATAAATTATACGGCTGCCCAACAAAATAAATATTCGTACATTCTTGAAGGGTTTGATGATAATTGGAGCCGCCCGGGGTTGGGACGCAGTGCCTCTTACACAAATCTGGACCCCGGAAAATATACTTTTCGCGTTAAGGCAAGTAATAATGATGGGCTATGGAACAATGAAGGAGCATTTATAAAAATAAATGTAAAACCGCCCTTCTGGCGAACCATTTATGCGTATCTCTTTTACCTGCTGGCGACAGGGAGCCTATTATTCTACCTCAGACATAGGACGTTGAAAAAGTTAGAAGCGAAGTTTGCGCTCGAGCAGGAAAGGTCTAAAGTGGCGCAGATGCTGGAACAGGAACGAAAGGAAGCTGAACGTGTTAGAGAACTTGATAATCTCAAAATAAAATTCTTCACCAACTTAAGTCATGAGTTTCGAACCCCAATATCCTTAATTATGGGACCTGTAGATAAGCTTTTATCCGCTGAAGATAACGATAAGAAGCGAGATCAGCTTTCTATGGTAAAACGAAACGCAAGAAGATTATTAAATCTTGTTAATCAACTGCTCGACTTCCGGAAAATGGAGGAACAGGAATTAAAACTCAATCTTACAGAAGGCGATATAATCTCTTTTATACAGGAAGTAGCGGGTTCCTTCAAAGATCTTTCTGAAAGGAAGCATATCAACTTTTCAATTACCAGCACTATTCAAAGTCTGAATACACTTTTTGATCACGACAAGGTTGAAAGGATCTTGTTTAACCTTCTTTCCAATGCATTTAAGTTTACGATGGGAGATGGAGCAATACGTGTGGTAATAGAAGAAACCGGCACCGGCTTAGCCCCTACGACAACCTGTTTATGTATCAAGGTTTCAGATACAGGCATTGGCATTGACCAGGATAAGAAAGAAAAAATATTCGACCGGTTCTTCCAGAGCAGCACAAGTGCGGCCATCTTAAATCAGGGTACTGGTATAGGTCTTTCCATAACTAAGGAATTTGTAAAAATGCACGGAGGATCTATAGAGGTAGAAAGTGAGTTTGGCAAAGGAACTACATTTATTATAAACTTACCACTTGTCCCCCTTGAAACTTCAGTGCCGGGCGATACCGGTCTTCAAAGCTTGCCAGATACTTTACTTTATAATACAGCTGAGGAATTTTCCCGGCCATGCGATCAAACTTCTCCAGCAGAGGACTTCACTCGTAAGAAAGATCTGCCGTTAGTTCTATTGATTGAAGATAATGAAGATTTCAGATTTTATTTAAAAGATAATTTAAAGGCTTACTATAGAATTATCGAGGCATCAAATGGCAAAGAAGGCTGGCAGAAAGCCCTTTCCCATCATCCACAATTAATAGTAAGCGATATTAATATGCCCGAAATGGACGGCCTTGAGCTAAGCGAGAAAATCAAACTTGACAAAAGGACAAGTAATATTCCGGTGATATTATTAACGGCCCTGGCTGCAGAGGCAGAACAGATAAAGGGATTGGGTACTGGTGCCAATGATTACATTACCAAACCCTTCAACTTTGAGATCCTTAACGTCAAGATAAGAAACTTACTTACCTTAAATCGCACTTCCAGGGATACATATACGAAACAATTTAAAATAACCCTGGATCAGGAAGTTGAATCTGCAGATGCAAAATTATTAGGTAAGGCATTATTGTATATAGAACAGAATATTAATGACCCTAAATTATCTGTCGAGGACCTCAGCAAGCACTTGAATATGAGCCGAAGTACTCTATACAGTAAAATAAGGGAATTAACAGGACAATCGCCAATAGAGTATATTCGAAATGTGAAGCTTGAAAAAGCTGTGCTGCTACTGGAGAAAAGTGCTTTGACAATTGCAGAGGTTGGGTATGCTGCAGGCTTTGCCACACCTAATTATTTCACAAGAGCTTTCAAGACTAAATACCATATGCTGCCATCTGAATACATGCAACTTAAACGAAAATCGGCAGGAACAACTAAGAGTTGAGTGATTTTTGGTAAGCAGTGGGTAAGTTGAAAATTTACTTGCTGGTTTAAGTGGAAGTTAGTAAAAGCCGGTCCTAGGGAAGGACCGGCTATTTCTGTGAACCAATTATTGAAAATTGCAATTGAGTTTACGTAGAATGTTGCATCTGACGTTCAGGTCAATTTTCTCCGTTTCCTAATAAGGCTTGCTTGAATCCTGCGTAAGCTGGTTTTTTCGCAAAGTCTTTATTCCATAAAAGGGGATAATCCAGTCTATTTGCTGCAACATTGGTTGATGTGTTTAGCCAGCTGCTGGTATCATCAATTCCCCAAACAGTGATACCGCCTCTTTGAGCTTCAGGAACATATTTTTTATATGTTGCTACTACGAACTTGTACATTGCCGCTTGTAAACGCAGGTCGTATTCTGAAGGAACATAGTTGGTAGATGGATTAGCTCCTCCTGGATTTATTCTGATATCCAGTTCTGATATCCTTACTTTTAAGCCCGTTGCCGCAAGTTTCTGCATCATGTTAATGATATTTGCATAGGGAGTGCTCAATAGCATGTGCATCTGAGTACCTACTCCGGTTATACCTGTGTTTGCTGCTTTTAATTCCTTGGCTAAAGTTACAAATGCGTCAAGCTTGGAAGGACTGCTTTCCAGGTTATAATCGTTCATATACAGATCGGCAGTGGGATCTGCAGCTTTGGCGTACTGAAATGCTTTTGCAGCAAAATCCCTACCCAAATAATGTTGCCATACGAAAATATCATTACGTGTACCTGCAGGGGTATTGGTATTATTTCGCAAGGTTGCGTCGTCTGCAAAAGGTTCGTTAATTACATCCCATGCTTTGATCTTACCTGCATAACGGCTAAGCACCGTTTGAATATGATTTTTCATTGCATTGTCAACTATAGTTGCAATCTGGGTATTGGAAGGAGGAGGAACAGCACTCGCATCGATGACACTAACGTCATCCAGGTAAAGGGTATTGGCGGTGCCTCCTAAGTCGAAAGCCAGTTGAATTGCAGTTACACCTGCAGGTACAACATAATCATAAGATACCTTAGCATAGCTGGTAGTAACTGGCCTTCCTCCCTGATAATTGATAGAACCGGCTGTGGTACCCGAAAATGGTCTTACTTCAAATTGTATCGTTTGAGCGTTGGCTCCCTTGATAAAATAGGAAATAGTGTATGTTTTACCTGCGGTAACCGGGATCTGAGCTTTAGTGACCAATTGCGAGTTCCAGTTTTGGCCACCAGCAGGAACGTTTACCTGCAGGGCTTTTGAACCTGAATTAGTATTGGTAGAAGCACTCACAAACTGCCCCGAACCGTTAAGCACCTGCCAGCCGTCTGCGGGTTCGGCAGCGGTACCTACTGTTGTGGTTTCGAAACCAGGATTAACTACAAGGTTTGTTACCCCTCCGCTATTTCCGGAGCTACCGATCAAAGAGTTATAATAGGTTGCTCTTTGTTGTGAATGCCAAACCAGGGTATGTCCGAAAACTTCAATACCATTATTTTTTGCAAGATTATAAAAATTATCAGCAGTGGCGAAGTCATAAGATCCATCTGCTTTTACAATTGCATTGTTCTTGAGTTCGTTACCAAACGTGATTGCAGCTGCTTCATTTTTTACGATAGACCAATATTTAGGATTGGTAATAGCTGGCTGGTACTCTATAGCTAGTCCGATAGGAAAAGCTGCTGCGCTTTTTAAACCGCCGGTTGTATCGGTAAAATTACCAGTATTTTCAAACGCACCATTCTGGCTGTCTTTCTCGCAGGAACTGAAAATTCCCGCTGCTGCAATGATGGCGCTATATAGCAATGTATTAAGTTTCATTTTGAATAAGATTTGAGCAGGCTGTTAGGCCTGCTGTTTATAAATTAATATCCATCATTTTGAGGGAACTCATCACGGTTAGTGAGCAGATCCAGTTGTGAAGCCGCAGGAATTGGTCTCAAAACATGGAAGTCTTTGATATTCGGAGCTGCCATCTCGTTATAGAGCTTAGCTCTTTCCACCAGAGTTCTTGTACGTACCAGGTCAAACCAACGGGTCATCTCTCCATACATTTCACGAGTACGCTCTTCAAGGATAAAAGTAAGCGTTACGGCTCCTCCCCCGATCTGCAAGGCTGCTGCGGCAGCAGCATTCTGAGTTGAAGAGTTAGTTGGTCTGTAAGCCGCTCTGGTTCTGACTGCATTGATCATTGTTGCCGCATCGTCGGTCCTGCCCAATTTGAAGGCTGCTTCTGCTGCAACAAGATAAGTTTCGCCCAGGCGCATCAAAATAATAGGACGATCTGAAGCGTCGTTAAAGTGCTGCTTGGTCCTATCCATGTGCTTGATCATCGTTGGGAACCATTCTGTATTGTATTGAGATGGAGCTATGATCACACCTTTAAACTTCTGTCTTTCTTCTACTGTAACCTCACGACCAGGCATAAAGATCGCTGTGTCAACACCTTTAACCAAGGTTACCTGCACGCCGTTACGGGTAGTTGTAAACGCTGGAGTAGTGGTTTGAACGTTATTATCCTGGGTTGAAGGCAGGTTCATGATCCAGGCTTTTTGGAAAGTTCCATCGTAACGTGAATCATTAGCCCTGTTATTGAAAGCAGCATAAGTATAAGGCGTTGGCCTGAAACGACGGAAAGGACGTCCGTTAACCTGGTCCCGCGCCATCATTTGGGTGGTTACATTTGGTGCACCCGGAATATTCTCATTCACATTACGGGTAAGGGTATAAAATGATACCCAGTACATGTTTAAGCGATTTTCTTTGTTACCACTGGATGGCGCTGTTGTAGAGTTGTATCCGCTTTCGGAGTAAACAGGATCTGTATTACGGTCTGCAACAAATAACGACTCTTTTCCATACTCGTTACCTTCCCTGAACACATCAGCAAAATTTTGCTCTAATCCTACTTTTAAAGCCGAGCTCTGATTGATTAAACTTGTTGCTGTATTATAGGCATTCGTGAAATCAGCAGTACCATCGCCTTCACGGGCAGCAGGATCCCAGCCCTTTGTAAGGTATACTTTTGCAAGCAGGTGCATTGCTGCGGCTTTGGAGGCCTTACCCTTGGAAGCTCCCGGATCAATTACCCCAAGCTGCTGAGAAGCTTCTGTAAGGTCTTTTATGATCGCCTCATAAACTTCTTTTTTAGGCGCTCTTTTATCTACCGTACTTGGAGTATTGTTAAACTTCAACTTCAAAGGCACATCGCCATAATTCTGCACGAGCAGGAAGTAGTAGAAGGCTCTCAAAAACTTAGCTTCACCTAATAACTGGTTCTTCACCGCATCCGAAACATTCGCCTCTGGCCCGAACTCCAATACCCCATTCAAATTATTAATTGGTACATAACTGTTGTCCCAAACTCCCTGGATGGTTCCGTTCTGAGGATTGATATTGGTATAGTTATGAAAGTCCAAACCGCCATCACCACCTCTTACCACCTCATCGGTTCCGGCAACCTGTGATGCGGTGAAACCTTCACTTCCCCAGAAGAAACGGGTAGTTGCATAGGACGCATTTAAACCTGCTTGCAGTCCATCAGCAGTTTTGAATGACTCGGGACCTAAATTAGAGCGGTATTCCGAGTCAAGGACTTTTTTACAGCCACTTGATATAGTAGCTCCAGCTAATGCTAAAGCCAGTAAACCAATATTAATATTTTTATAAAGTTTCATCTTTACCACGTTTTATCTTTTAAAATTTAGCATTTACCCCAAACAGGAATTGTCTTGTTGATGGCAGATCCAATCCTACTGTTATATTCCTTGCGGCTACGTTATTAGTTCCCACTGTACCGCCTGTTCCGGTTCCTTCCGGATCGATTCCTAAACCTGACTTAACAAAAGGTGAGTAAAGGATGAAGGGGTTGTTCGCAGAAGCATAAACTCTCAAAGAACTGATGCCGATCTTACTTACAATGTTTACCGGAAGAGTATAGCCCAAGTTGATACTGCGCACCTTTACAAAGCTTCCGTCGTAATATTGAAGTGTACTTGCATAAGGGAAACTGGTAGCGCCACCAGCCGGCCTTGGGAAAGCATTGCTTGGATTTGTTGGAGTCCAGTAATCTACTTTTGGTTGGTTTGAACGTCCGTTAAGGAAAGCAAAATAACCAGTTCCGGTACCATCTGTCGTTAGATAAGGAGCTACGATCTTATTACCCAGCCGTGCAAAAGCAACAGCAGACAGGTCGAACCCCTTGTAAGTAACCCTTTGAGTCATACCCATGGTCACTTTAGGTTGGAATGTCCCGATAACGCTTCTGTCCTGATCATCGATTTTCATATCCCCATTCAGGTCGGCGATCTTGATCTGGCCAGGAGTGGCTGAATACCCTGCATAACTTGCGGCTTCAACAGCTTCTGATGTTTGCCAGATACCCAGTTTGGTAAAATCGTAAATAACGTTTACCGGCTGCCCTACGAACCAACCATTGCCCAGGTCTTGTTTTGTCGTTGCATCAGCAAGTCTTACGATCTCTTCGCGGTTCATTGCCATATTGAAGTCTGAAGACCAGGTAAAGCCACCTTTCTTAGAAGACATTATGTTTAAGGTATTAATGCTGAACTCCAATCCTTTTCCCTTAGTAGCGGCTGCGTTGGTCCAGTAGCTGGTTGCACCATTACTTCTTGGTAATTGTTTTTGGATGATCAGGTCGTCTGTATTTTGTCTGTATACCTCGATCGAGCCAGTGATGCGGTCGCGAAGGAAGCCGTAATCCAATCCCAGGTTTAACTGCTTGGTGCTTTCCCATTTCAAACCAACGTTTGGCAGGCCGGAGATGAAATAGCCTTTAACGTTATTAGGACCGTAATTATAGTTGTTATTTGAAAGGGAACCACGGGTTGCGTCAGCCGGGATACTAGGGTTTCCGGTTACACCGTAAGAAGCTCTTAACTTCAAATTTGTTATTGCCGGAACTGCTTTCATGAAGTTTTCATTGATGATATTCCAACCTAAAGCAGCAGCAGGATAATTTAAGTACTTGTTAACGGGGAAGACATTGGCGCCATCCCTGCGCAGGGTGAAGGTAGCCAGATAGCGATTTTTATACCCGTAGTTAAGCCTTCCCATGTAGGATTGCAGACCGCCTCGTACAAAGCCATTGCCTCCCGGATCTACCTGGGTTACGGTATTAGCCATGAAGAAATTGTAGTATTGCACGGCCTCATTCGGATAACCTACACTATTTTGAGCGTTCTGAGCACTACGATCGCGTTGGATACTGAATAATCCGGTAAAATCAACGCGGTGGTCTTTGGCTATTACCCTGTTATAGGTTACCAGGTTCTCAACAAGAGCAGTCCATGCTTCGCTGTTTGACACACTTGCCGTAGCCTGAGCGGAAGTAGTTGCATCAGGACGAATGATCGTATTCGGGCCAAAGAAAGTACCTCTGTTATCCTGTCTGAAATCAAGTCCGACGTTGATCTTGTATTTCAAACCTTTCAGGATGTCAACTTCCCCATAGATCACATTATATGTTCTAATTCTTCTATTCCTGTCTAAGATGTTGTCTTTGTTAGAAAGGGTTAATGGATTCATTGTAGCGGTTGCATCGATGGTCCCTTCCATAGGATATAAGTTCACTGAACCATCCTCGTTAAATGCAGAAGCTAAGGGAGTGATCCTTAAGGTAGCATAAAGTGGATTTACACCTCCGCCGTTAGAATAACTTAAGGTATTACGGGTACTTAAACCCACTTTAATCCTTTTGGTTGCAATGGCATCGATGGTGGTATTTAGGGAATAACGCTCGAACCCAACACCTGTGATAACGCCCTGATCTTTGTAATATCCGCTGGAAAGGCTATACGTTACACCTTCACTTCCGCCAGAAATGCCCAGGTTATGATCTGTTACAATACCAGTTTTGTAAAGATGGTCCTGCCAGTTTGTTGAAGTACCGTTGGCGATACCTTTAAGTTCGCTAGGTGAATAACCGGCGGTGTATGCCGGAGAAGCCGCTGAACGGAACGCGACGAAATCCTCCCCATTAAACATATCGTACTGTGCCCTTACATTGCTGAAACCCGTGTAGGAGCTGTATGACAGTTGCGCTTTACCTGTGCGGCCACGCTTGGTAGTGATGAGGATAACTCCATTTGAGCCTCTGAAACCATAAATAGCTGTAGAAGAGGCATCCTTAAGGATGTCTATATTCGCAATATCGTCGGGATTGATATCGTTGATACTGCCATTGAATGGCACTCCATCTAAAACGATCAACGGTTCGCTGGTTCCACTTAAAGACCTGTTTCCTCTGATCCTTATCTGGCCGCCGGCCCCCGGTCTTGAGCTGTTTCTGGAAATGTCGACACCCGCAACCCTTCCCTGTAAAGCCGCTACGGCGTTTGCAGAAGGTACTTCCTGAAGACTTTCACCCTTAATTCCGGCAACAGCTCCGGTTATGTCTGCGCGCTTCTGCGTTCCGTAACCTACAACCACTACCGCATCTAAACTATTTGATTTTGGTGCTAAAGAAACACTTAGTGTTGTTGAACTTGCGCCTACCGCAACTTCCTTAGTAACGTATCCTATGAATGATACAACTAAGGTTGCTGCACCTTCTGGAACCCTGATCTTAAAGGCCCCGGTTACATCTGTGGTAGCCGATGCTGTACCTGATTTTAGTTTTACACTAGCTCCTGGTAATGGCTGACTGGTTTCATCGAGTACCTTTCCGGATACAATCCTTTCCTGAGCGATAACAGTTAAAGGAAAAATAAAAAACAGGAGCAACCAAAACCTATTAATTGGTCTGATTCGATTCATAATTGATTTGTTTGATTAGTAAATTGGAAAATTTAAGAATGATGGTTGTACAAAGTACCTGCTTGCCCCCGTTACTGAAACGGGTTGATCTTGATTCGTAAAAATGTTCATAATGGTTCTTAATTAATTATCAGCTAGTTATTTGGTGGCTATTGGCATCAGGGCTTTGCAGGTTCTTGCTGCATAGCATCCATAGGAAGAATCCTTCCCTCTTTATCAAAATGAAGTTCGGCAACCTTTATGTTCCTTAGATTGGTTTTGCCATCGGAGAGCTCGCTATCATGGTAGAACATATACCACTTGCCTTTATATTCAAGAATAGAATGATGATTAGTCCAGCCCAGTACCGGCTTGAGTATCACTCCCTGATAGGTAAAGGGACCATACGGGCTGGAACCAGTTGCATAGCAGATGCGATGCGTGTCGCCTGTGGAATAGGAGAAGTAATATTTACCCTTGTACTTATGCAGCCAGGCTGCCTCGAAGAACCTTCTATCGTGGTCTCCTCCCTTTAGAAGATTCCCGGCTTCATCGAGGATCTCGACGTTCCTCACGGGCTCGGCAAACTCCAGCATGTTGCTTTTCAGCTTAGCAACTTTGGGAGTAATCGCTGGCTGGTCGTCTTGTTTAAGATCGGTGTCTGATCCCTGTGGGTTGAAGATGCCCTTTTCCCATTGTTGCAGCTGCCCGCCCCAGATGCCTCCGAAATACATGTAAGAGCTGCCATCCGAATCAGTGAATACTGCCGGATCAATACTATAACTTCCCTCTATCGGGGCGGCTTCAGCTTTATAAGGGCCTTCTGGTTTGTTACTTGTGGCTACCCCGATCCGGAACACGCCTTGTTTATCTTTTAATGGGAAATAAAGAAAATACTTGCCGTTTTTAAAAGCTACATCGGGAGCCCAAAGCTGTTTTCCAGCCCAGGGAATAGATTTGATATCCAATGCAACCCCATGATCTTTAATTTGCCCACCTACCGATGTCATTGAGAACACATGGTAATCCTTCATGTCAAAGCCATCACCACTATTATTTTTTCCGGCATTTGACTCTATATCGTGTGAGGGATAAATAAATATTTTACCGTCAAAAACATGTGCTGAGGGGTCGGCTGTATAAAGATCAGCAACCAGAGGTTTTGAGTAAATTTTTAAAGTATCGACAGATCTTGCAGGTCCGGCATAGCCGGTTACATTGCTATTCTTTATATCCTGCGAGAGGCAGCTACCTCCGGATAATAGCATTGCTGCTAATAAGATCTGTCTGAGATTCCTGTTCATATAATTGGTCAATCCTTTTCCTTACTCCGTCTGCTCCTCCATTTGTTCTGCCCCAGGGTGGGTTCATGATCAATTAGGAACAGATTGGTTTATGATTCAAACTTACCGGGCGTAGGATAAAAGGGATTGAACATTTGTTGCATACTTTGACACAAATGTATAATGGTAGGAAAAACCGCTCTAATAGTTGTTTTAGAGGTGATTTCAGAGGCTTGGCAAAACAAAAGTTCAAGGATTTTAATCAAAATTACCAGAAAAACAAGCTTGGAGGAAGGTCTTCCAAACCAAAGAGTGCGATTGTAGAGGCGCCTAAATTATTTAAAGTAGGGAACGCAGGAGAATAAAATAGCAACAATTGAACGCGCTATAACAAACCTCATCCCAATTGCTAATTCTATATATCAAAAAGCCGTTTCGCTTTTTTAGCAAGAGGGCTAACTTAACACCCTGACTTACCTTTTTTCTATTTTAATTAGCTCAATGTTACTGTACATATAATCAATCTGCTGATGCATATGAAATCTGACTACTTCTGGATTAAGACTTATCGCTCCCCTGAATTCTTCCTAATTCTTCGTATAGATCGATTATCTTTTTATGAAGATTGATCACTTCCTGGTTCCTTTCCTTCAAAAGCAAGTTAAGTTCTTGGAGTGCAGTATCATTGGCCTCGTTCTCTCTTACCTTATCTAAGTTAAGTAATTCGGTCAATGGTAAATTAAATATCTTGGCGATCTGTTCTAACCGTGATAAATTAAGATCAGTAATTCCTGTTTCTATCTTCGAATATGCAGGGATCGAAATAAATAAACGGTTTGCTACTGACTCCTGGGTCCATTGATTTTTCAATCTTAGCAACCTGATCCTTTCTCCGAGGTTGTTCACTTTACCATTCAATTTTATAGTCATTGCTTTGTTTTAACAGCAAATATTTCGAATTGGAAAGGATCGTAAAATGACTAAGGTTACTTTTGAGATGAGTGACTGAAACTTATTGTCCGCATGCGAATCAGTTAGGAGTTTTGAAAGGATCATTGCATCAGCAGCCTCCTTTTAAATGGGCCACTGATGCAAGATCAGGCGATCCTTGACACAGAAAATTAAACTCCTGATCTGCGGAAGTTCAGTTGAGTAGCAAGTTTGGGAAAGTCAATAAAGGGATTTCTGTTTCCCTGTAGTTCCTGAATAGCAGCATTACGATGAAATTCATATTCTCCGGGAGGCTCTTCCAGATTCCAGGCTAGTAGATTAGCAAAACTAGAACCGGTATATCGCACCTTATCGTTGGGGTAGCGGAGCATAAAATACAGAGTGGCTCTTGCTACTATCCCTTTTGATCTTTTGGGTTCGAATCCTTCCGTTTCACGTTTTCCGCAGTCGGCCATTGTTTTCTCTTCCCAGTCAGGAAATTCGATATAGGGAATATTACCGCGGAAACTGTTACAATTTGGGGTACAAGCGAAAAGATGGTGCAAATCACCGCGCTGAGGAGATCTTTTATCGAACCAGGATTGAGGAACAACATGTTCGCAATTAAACATCGCATTACCTTCAAACTCGCTTTCTTCAATCTCGAAATCAGCTTCGATCAGTATTTCAGGAGTGGTAGCTGCACCGTTATAAAGATTAACAAGCTGCAGGTCCGGCTGAAGATCAACCCAGGGATAAACGTATAATGCGGGTTTATAAGGTAATGGTTTGGAATGTGTACTTCTTACAAGATCATGAAAATGACGGAAGAGCTTGTCCGGATCTGAGAATGTGGGCATTGGGCTATAGTAAGAAGCTTTATTTTGGTCGTCGGCTATCTTGTCGTAATAGATGCGATTTCTGGACCGTTCAAGTATTTCCAGAGCCTCTTCCCTTGTTCCAAGTGCGTTTGAATCAAGACCAACGGGATCGTTTGACGGTTCTGAGCTGATAAGCCCTGCGAGCTCTGCAGCAGCTTTTTTTCTAACGTCATCAGAGGCATCAGCTCCTTTCTTTGGTTGCTGGGGATCGACCAGGCTAAGGCGCACCATAATTGGCCGATGGTCACTGATGCTCAGATAATCTGATTTAGGATTACCGTCTCTGGTATTATCCCGTTCCCGGGCAAGAATCATGAAACCTTCGGGATCTGTGCGATTAACAAGGTTAGGACTAAGATAAATATGATCAATGAGTGATTGGTAAGGCTTTTTAAGGTAGGAGAAAGCCTGAGCTTTAGCATCTTCAGCGCTGAGAGCAATTAAACTTCCCTTCGACAACTCCTCCAGATCTCCCGATGCCAGAGTAGCGTTCAAGTCCCCTCCAAGGATCCATTCATCATCAAAATTCTTGTGTTTAATACAGTAGTCGATAGCTTGTGCCAGTATTTTGCAAGCAAATCGCCTTCTTTTGCTGCCTTCCGACATTGCTTTCAAATGCAATGGAACCAAATTGAAAGCAAAGTGACTCGAACTGCTGGCTTCAGGATTTATAGCGGTGACATAAAATAAGCCCGGATAACGGTCGAAAATTTTGCCATCGACGGCCTCTAATTCTATCGCTTCTTCCAGCTCGTGCAGATCTTTGAAATCGGAGCTGTTTAGCCTCAACCATCTGTCGGCCTTTTCCGGCCAGTCTTTGCGGACAACCGAAGCTGTTCTTGTATTCCAGATAACGGTTGTTGTTTGTTTAGATGAAGGTGCATCCGGCTCAGATGCAACCCAATCGTAATCGAGATCATACTGCGCTTTAAGATATTCTACCAATGCAGTGGCTGCTTCCGGGGACGACTCGGAAAGCACCCATATATCAAGGTTTTGTACTGATATCTCCCAGGCAACATCCTTTAACTTCTGCTTATAATTTTTATTAAACCACTCTATATTCCAAAAGCATAGGTCAAGATCTTTCGCTTCACCCCGATAACTATTCCTTACAACTTCAAGGTCGGATTCAGATGCTCCGCTTGTATGCCGCCCTAAAGATCCAAAGTAACCCATGGCACTGTCTACTCCGTTAAAAGCCTCCAACACTTGCCTTGCTGCATTATAATTACGATCAGTATCAGAGAGGCTTTCGAGGTAGGTAGCAATAGCTGCCATCTTAATACCTTCATTCATGTATACCGCTTTGATGTTTTCAGCAAAATCAGCCTCTCTGATTCTCCTGCTTGCATGATGTAGGGCAACAAGTTTCCAGCTATTATTGCATACAAAAGCCCCGGAGCTTCCAGGTTCAGTATCACTGGTATAATGAACTACAGTGTCAGTTTGCTGATAAACTTCATTTTTCTGTACAACAACAGATTTATGGCGGCCATCGGGATGCTGCACAATATTCGCACAATCCTCATTTTTAATAGCGAATGAATGCCTGAATACCGGGACGAAGCCAAATTGCTCTGATGCTCCGCTTTCAATCCAGCAGGCGGTAAAATCCAATCCCCCCTCGGCCGGGCTTGTAATGAATAGCTTATCAGGTTCCAGGGTGAAAGTCTCCGTTTTCAGAACCTTTCCATTCTCATCCGTTTCGTAGTTGAAGATGCAGATGGCTTTTGAGGCTACTTCCTTTGAATTTAAAACATGATGGTTGGTTAGCAGGATATTAGCACTGATAAGGAAACCAGTGCCGCTCCAGGCTCCGCTAACCCCTTTGTAATCGACTCCGGAAGCCTCTATTTTACAAACGGCCTTTGCCCTTTGTGCCCCAACTCTGAAAAACCAGGCTGGAAGGAAATCTGGCAGATCGATTACACGCTCGTAACGGATCTCATCGTTTTCCATGCCCTGCCCCCTAATTCTATCCGGTGCTATAATTGAATCCGCGGCACTTGGCTGAACAAGCATTTCGGGTTCCGCATCTCCGGATATAAACACACTTTTGAAGTTAAGCATGTCACGCTCATCCGCCACCTGACGCCTTACATTACTTTCGGCAAGAATACTGGCTCCAGTGGTCTCGGGATTAAACGCGATTGCCTTATTTTCGGCAAGAGTACCAAACTTATTTCCATCATTATGATGGAGTTTTGGCAAGTCAATGAATTCAACATTGATTGAGGGGTTGTTTTGGTTTTTCATGGTTCTGCTTTGACGTTATATTAAAGTAAAGCAGATGTGTTAAAAGATTATGAAGTAGGTATTATATCTCTTCCCTTGTAATTCACTCTCCCCCTTTTACGTCATTGACCTTGCAAGCGATTGCCACTTTTCCCCTAGTTCTTATTGTTGAATGTTCTTCATCTGTTTTTTCCCTTAGTGTAAACATTTTGTTAAGTTATTGGTTCATAGTGTAAAACAAACCTAAATGGGAAAGCGAATTTTAGCGTTAGATGATGATCCGGATATATTAGATGTTTATGCGATGATTTTGAGTGCTGAGGGGTATGAAGTAAAAACTATTCTTTCACCTGATTCCTTGACAAATGCTATCGTCACTTTCAACCCAGATCTCTTGCTTTTAGATATACAGCTTGGAAGTGGCACGAACGGACTGGAGCTATGTAAAGTTTTGAAAGCAAGTTCTCTTACTGCCCATATTCCTATCATTATGGTATCAAGTCATGAGAGTATTTACTCGGCGGTAAGCGACTACGGTGCGAATGATATTGTTCTAAAACCATTCGATATTGCTACTTTAATTGAAAAAGTTGATGATTTTCTGCTTGGGAAAGTGATTCCCATCGGACGACGTTCGGCTTAATTGCCTGGGAGTTGAGCTGTCAATTTTTCCCTATAAAAAAAGAAAGGCCGCATCATGGGGACGCAGGCCAACTAACCAATTATGATTCTAAAACGGTATCGATCTTGAGTTATTGTCACGTTGACAATTTATTTTAAATTTTTTTCCTCTCTTTTGATGTGACTCTTGATCTAAATAAAGGAGTAGAGTAATCCGTCTTGTTCCCATTATAGATAGAATCATGACTACCAGCGATGAAGATAGTTATGATTCTATTTAAGTTAGTAAGGACAAAAGTGTATTTGATTTAACCATCCGAATCGAATGAAGCGCGGGATATATAGAGATAAATTGCAGAAGGATAGTTGTTAAAGAACTGATATTCAGGTTTGCTTATCCAGAAAATGCATTAAAATGGTTGGTTAGTAACCATCCTTAAAAGTCTTATCTAAAAGCTTCTCAATCTCTTCAATACCTAAAGGCTTCTCCAGATATCCATCAGCAAGGCTCTTTTCTGCAATCTCGGCGAGGTTATGCGCTCCGGAAATTAATATTATTGGAACTCGTCGTAACTGGTTGATCGATTTAATAATTGTACACAAAAAGCTGCCCTTAATTCCAACTAGCCATTCGTCCAGGATGATCAGGTCTGGGAAAACATCGATAATAGATTGGATCGTATTTGCCGACCACTCAGAAAAGGGATAAACTTCCGTTCCGAAGTACTCGAAAGACATTTTCAGGGCGTCTAAGACCGCCGGATCATCATCAATAACTAAAATTTTTTTACGTTGCATTCCTCCCGAACAATATTCTAAAACTATAAGCCGCGTAACTAGATTGAGAAAGAGTAAAACAATGTTTTTTAGAGAATGTTTGAGAATTTCCAGTTAATTTTTCAACTTAGGGAAGTAATCATCAATTTTTAGCTATGGAAAAAAGATTCCCTGTCCCACCATTTACTGCAGAAACAGCCCGCCAAAAAGTACAAGCAGCAGAAGACGCCTGGAATACCCGTGATCCGGAAAAGGTAAGTCTTGCCTATACAGTGGATACAGAATGGCGTAATCGCTCAGAGTTTTTGAACGGCCGGGAAGAAGTGAAGCGCTTCCTGGAGAATAAATGGGAGAAAGAGCTCGACTACAAATTAAAAAAAGAACTTTGGGCATTTACGGACAACAAAATCGCAGTGCGGTTTGAGTACGAATGGCGGGACAGCTCGGGGCAGTGGTACCGATCTTACGGAAATGAGATGTGGGAGTTTGATGAGTCGGGCTATATGGCAAAAAGGTACGCGAGTATAAATGATACAACAATAGAGGCAGCGGAACGAAGAATAGGATAAAACATAAATAGCAAAAAGGGCTCCCTTTCAGGAGCCCACACTATAAACAATCAAAATGAAAAAATTCTAGAACCTCCAGCGGACGAAAGCTTCGATTGCTTCGTATTCTGCTAGGCCCAAATCGTTGTAGGCTTTTGCAGTTTCGCTCGTCCGGTCTTCTGCTCTCACCCAGAACTCGCGGGAATCGTCACCAGGAAATACTGGCTTGTCTTTCTGTGACTGATGTTTGAAAATAGCAAGACGCTTTCTTTCCACCTCCTGGGGCGATAATGGAACGGCCATCTCAATTTCGTGAATCTCGAATTCATGCCATGCTCCCCTGTATAACCACAACCAGCAATCTTTCACCCAGTCCTCAGTTTCTTTTAAACGCTGCAGCGCTTTCAATACAATATCAAAGCATATTTTATGTGTTCCGTGCGGGTCTGCAAAATCCCCTGCGGCAAATACTTGCTGAGGTTTTACCTGCTGCAGAAGCTGCATAGTAAGCTCTATATCCCTTTCGTAATCCACTTTTTTGTTAACCTTGGCAACTTCGTAGAATGGCAGGCTCATAAAATGGATACGTTCGTCAGGCAGTCCGGCAAAGCGCGCACCTGCAATTGCCTCTCCTTTACGGATAAGTCCCTTTACCGTTTGAATCTCTGCTGTATCCGACTGATTAGGTAGCTTTTCATTTAAGAAAGAACGCATTTGGGTATAAAGGCTTTCCAGAGCAGAACAATCGTTACCTTGAGATTTGCCAAAGTCAATAGCAAATTCAACGAATCGAAGTGCATCATCATCCCAAACAGCAGTATTACCTGATGTTTGATAGGCAACGTGAACTTCATGCCCCTGATCAGCGAGACGGATAAAAGTACCTCCCATTGATATTACATCATCATCAGGATGTGGCGAAAAGATCAGCGAGCGCTTTTTAGCTGGCAATGCCCGCTCTGGTCGCTGACTATCGTCGGCACCTGGTTTCCCTCCTGGCCATCCTGTTATCGTATGTTGGATCTTATTAAAGATCTCGATATTAATGTTATAGACCGGTCCTTTTTCAGTTGCCAGCTGAGCCATTCCATGGCTATTATAATCTTCTTCAGTAAGCTTCAGGATAGGTTTCTTTAGCGTGCGGGCCAGCCATATCACTGCTTTTTTAATTAAAGCACCATCCCAAACACAATCCTTTACGAGCCATGGCGTATCGTTCCGGGTAAGTAAAGATGCTGCCGGAGCATCAAGAACGAATTCCACATTATCTGAAAGTTGAAGATAGGTAGCCGGAACATCTGAAGAAACCTCGCCCTCTACGGCTTTCTTAATAATCTCAGCCTTTTTACCACTCCAGGCCATCAGGATAATTTCCCTGGCTTTAAAGATTGTTCCAATCCCCATAGTGATGGCTTTGGTAGGTACATTCTGCTTCCCACCAAAGTCTCTGGAAGCATCGCGGCGGGTAAGGTCATCCAAAGTAACCAAGCGTGTTCCTGAGTTAGGAGCAGAACCTGGCTCATTAAAACCTATATGCCCGGTTCGTCCAATACCCAGCACCTGAAGATCCAGGCCTCCCAAATCGCTGATCTTCTTCTCATATTCCAGGCAAAATCCAGCGATGCTTTCTAAAGGCAGGGTTCCGTCTGGAATATGTACGTTGTCAGGATCAATATCAATATGATCGAATAAATTCTCCTTCATGAACGTAACATAGCTCTGAGCCGAAGTTGGTTGCATAGGATAATATTCATCCAGGTTGAAGGTGATCACGTTACGAAAACTCAAGCCTTCATGTTTATGCAGCCGTATCAGTTCTGCATATACCTGTACCGGACTTGCCCCTGTTGCCAGACCTAAAACTGTTTTTTCACCTGCTGCATTCTTCTTAGTGATAAGGTCTGCAATACGTTTGGCGATGGCTTTAGAAGCCGAAGCCTGATCCTGATATATCGATACAGGTAATTTTTCGAACCGGGTTTCTTCAAGTAAATTTAGTCTCGACATTTGTATGCGTTATTTATTAGAATAGAGTTTAAACTGAAGTAATAACTTCTTTTTTATTGGCTGTTAACACATCCTTCTCCAGCGTTCTCCAAACTTGCATTAAGCCTCTTGGTATATGGAAGCAGCCTTTCCACTTGCCGCCTTTCAAAGGCAGGAGAACCTCTCCCCTTCTATTCAGATAGCCGAACCATTCGCCGTACTGTTCATCCCGGAAATGGTTCCAGGTGTATTGATGCAATTTCTCAAACCAATGTTTTGCCTGCTCATTTCCCGTAAGCTGATAAGCTTTTGCCATGCACACCAGCGCCTCTACATGTACCCACCATAGTTTCTGATCCCATTCAAGCTGTTGCGGAGGATAGCCCTTAATATCCTTGAAGTAAAGGATGCCCCCGAATTCATCATCCCATCCATACTCTATTGCTCTTAGAGCAATCTCAATCGTCTTATCGACAAGCTTCTGGTCTTTTAATCTTACTCCAAGATCCATGATGAACCACATAGCCTCTATAACATGACCAGGGTTCAATAAGCGTCCTTCGAAACAGTCGGCGAAGCTGCCGTCCGTATAGACGTTTTCGAGGATCAGGCCGCTTTCCTCCTGGTAGAATATATTCATCACCTCATTAATGACATCATGAATTAGATTGTTCACCAGTTCAGGATCCAGCAGGTGCTCTAGCTCCAGCGACAAATTGCTTAAGATCATGGGCAGGGAGAAGTTCTTGAGGTCGCGCGTTCCGGGATAGATCTTGCTATAGATCCCCTTGGTATTATTCCTTCGTTTCAAGATATTTTCGAAGGTACTTTTCGCTATATCAGCATACTCATCTTTACCGTTTGCTTTGTAGAGAGCAGCAAACCCCATGGTAGCGAAGCAGTCTGAAAAAATATTATAAGGCTGCACGAGCGGCTGCCCATGCTGATTTAAAGAAAAGTACCAGTTTCCTTCAGAATCACGGCCATGTTTTTTAAGAAATCTGGCTCCATGCTCGGCCATGTCAAGCCACTCCTGCCTTGTTTCAACTGTATTGAACAAGGTAGAAAACATCCAGACTTGCCTTCCCTGCAGCCAGATAAATTTATCTTTATCGAACACCTTACCGAATTGATCCAGACAAGTGAAGTATCCCCCTGCATCATTATCCATTGAGTGGTCCATCCAAAAAGGAATTATATTCTGCAGTAATTCCTCTTTATACATTTTGCTGTAATTCTTCATCTTATCCATGTGCCAATTGTTCTAGGTATTCTTTGTATCTGTTATATAAATGTCCCGCCTGCAGGTAAGCAGACTGTGGGCTCATAAAATGTGAAAATTCAAATGTGATTGCTTTTTCATATCCTGCTTTCCGGGCAGCTTCAAGTTTTAACCTCAATTTTTCGAACTTGATAGGCAGGAATTTAATAGGCATGTCGCGGTCAAAGGACTCTGCATTGGTCCAGCATTGAAGTCCATATTTGTCGGCCATACTTTTATTGACTGCGAAAAAGTCCTCCAACTCATGGTATTCGATATGTCCATCCTGGAATGCAACGGCATCAACGGCTCCCTGCACACCATCAAATATTTCGCTCCATTCTTTTTCATGCTCGGAGAGGGAAACTGCATCTTCTTTGGTTAAGCTTCCTGAGGCTGCCATTACTGCTTTTTTACCATCTATCCATGGGGAAATAAAAGTGGGTAGGCCCTTACTCACAGCCTTGCATTGAAGGCCTAGCGTACGAAATGCTTCAGTTGCCCCTTTGGTCCGGCGACTGATCTCCATACTCAAGTACCAGCCTCCGAAACTTTTGTAGTGACCGTATTTCTGCCATACCTCATCTATTACAAACCGGTTTGAATCTATTTCATGAGAAAGATTACCGGTGTCCCAGTATAAGCCGCTGTCATAAAGGCCAAAGTAAAACTTCATTCCGTACTTGTCGGCCAGCTGCAGGTACATCTCGACCAGGTCAACCGGCGGCTGGTAACAGCCAAACTCCTTCTGCAGGAATTGAGACGGATAAGTGATGAAGCGGCGATAACCACTGCGAATTAGGATCACAGTATCTATCCCGATGGCTTTCATATAGGAAAAATCGCGATCCCATTCTTCCCGTCCCCAGTTCTGGTGCGGAATATCATGAGAGATCTCATCTAAAAAGGTGCCTGTAATCTTCATTCTTATAAATATTTCTGTGACTTTAAATAATTCGCCCAAGTGATATAGGCTTCGGGTTTTAAGTGGATTCCATCGCGACTAAGCTCTTCACGGAGCTGGCCGTCGGGTGCGGCTACCAAAGGGTGGAGGTTTATCCAGATTAAATGCTCAGCTGCCGCCAGCTCCTTGGTTCTTTTATTCAGCTCGGTAACAAGAGGGCTGATATTTTTTAGATAAGACGCAGTTGTCATGCTTTCGCGTACAGGAAGTACACTCTGTATATACAGTGTTGTTTTAGGAGACTCCCTTTTAACCCTGGTGATAATTCTCTTGTAGTTATTCACGATCACATCGATGGGAAGCCTTCTGGAGAGATCATTTATTCCGATTAGAAGAAAAATCTTCCGGGGTTTTGTAGCGAGGACCTCGTCTAAGCGGGCAAGCACACCGAAGGTATTATCCCCACCTATACCACGATTAATGATATTATGATTGTCAAACACTTCCTGCCATTCGCCATGTTCGGTAATGCTGTTTCCCAGAAAAACTATGGGATGCTTGAAGTGGTGCGACTTTCTGAAGAACTCGGTCCTTTGCTGGTAATGCGCGTGGTTATAATTACTATCAATTTTTGCCAGAGGCTTTGAAACCGGCGTTTGCGCAAATGCATTGTTAGGCAGTAATAGCCCTGACAATACCAATAGGCACCATGCTGTAAGGTTTTTGCCGTATTTATTTTTACTTATTTGCCTGTTCGTCATCTTACAATAGCTTTAATTTTTTAAGATAATCGGCCCAAAGGATGTAGGCTGCAAACCGCAGGTGGAGCCCATCAGTACTTAAGTCTTTCCTCAACTGCTTTTTTTCGTCCACAAAAACCGGATGGAGGTCGACATAACTTACCTTGTATTGCTGGCAGATCACTTTCATCCTGTTGTTTACCTCGTTCACCTTCTCGTTACTCAGCTTTTCGTAAGACTTGGGCAGCATGGCCATATTAAGCGGTAAAAGGCTCTGCAAATACAGCTTTGTTTTCGGTGATTCAGCCTGTACTTTTTTAATCAGCCGCACATAATTGTTAGCAATAACTTCTACAGGCATTCCTCTTTTGAGATCATTGATGCCGATGAGTACGAATATTTTGGAAGGCTTTGAGGACAGCACCTCATCCAGTCTTGCCAGCACACCAAAAGTTACATCCCCGCTAATCCCGCGATTGAGCACGTGCTTTTTATGTACTACTTCCTGCCACTCGCCCTGTTCTGTTATACTGTTTCCAAGAAATACGATTTCTTTCTTGTGATCTGGAAGTTTCCTGAAAAAATCTGACCGTAGCTGGTACCAGGAGTTCTGATAACTACTGTCTATAGTTGTTGTGTCTTGAGCAAAGCCAGCTGCACTGCCCAAGATCAATAATGCTGATAGTAACTTTCTCATATTAACGACTAGCAAATTCAACATCTGCTTCTTTTAATTTATCCCACCAGAACTTCTTCAACCAAATACTTGTAAGGATAAGGACACCGCTCCAGATCACCATTTGCGTATTCTCCCTGATCATAAAATAGATGGGTATAACCACTTGCGACATCTGCCAGATAATGCCCACTATAATATTGCTCATATCCCTTTGAAAATCCTTGTTCGGTTTAAATCCCGGATCTTCGCGCATTACTTCTTCCTTAATCGGTCCCCAAAAGCCCCATGGACGGGTTTTTCTGTAAAACTCCTTAACATCCTCCCGATTAGGCAAAGGCTCGAGGTAGGTTCCGACAATGCAGCCCAAGGCCGAAACGAGTAGGATTACCGGAAACACGTAGATATCCACAATGTCGGGGAAGGCGAAAAGCTTGATGGTAGAGGCGATAAGTCCGAACAACATACCCCAGAAATATCCCATTCCTGTAAAGCGCCACCACACCCACTTCAGAACATTCGCGGCTACATATCCACCATAAAGGGCAGAGGTAAGCCATAATGTCAATTTTGTAAGGGAAGAGGCGTTAAAACCAAAGATTATTCCTACTACCACAAGCAAAACAGAAGAGATAATGCTCAGGCGTATATACTTGGCGTTCGAAGCATGTGGATTTATATACTTTTTATAAATATCGTTTACAATGTACGCGGGAGCAGAGTTAACAAAGGCTGAGAAGGTACCCATAAAGGCCGATAAAAAACCTGCAAGAACGAGCCCTTTCAATCCCGTTGGCACAAACTGATTGATCGAAAGTGGCAATACTTTCTCGAAATCAATATTGCTCCCCATCTTACCCATTTCAGGACCGAGGTAAACTAATCCCAGGACGGCGAAGGAGGCCACCATCAGGTAGCGCGGAATATACATTACAAAAATTGTCGAGAAACTCATTTTTGCAGCTTCGGAGGGAGTACGGGCAGAAAGCACACGCTGCATATCATAACTTGGAACAGGTCCGGCAATTGAAGCAAATATGCCCTTGAAGAGCATCATCATAAACAACGCGCCAAACATGCCAAAACCATCAGTGGCGATTTTTTCGCTAACGTTAGGCAGAGAAGTTTTACTCCAGTCCAGATCCAGTTTCCATCCAAAAGAAAGATCAGACCATCCGGCCGGAATTGCTGCCTGTATCTGTTCGGCAGTAACCGAAGTATAGGCAATATAGCCGATAGCAAAGCATGAGAGGGTCATAATGATGAACTGAAGTATTTCTGTTGCAACCACACTGTACATTCCCCCTTTCACCGTATAGATTGTAGTTAGAAGGCAAATTATAAGGGAGTAACTCCTTTCCGAAGAAAGATGATATCCAGCGATATTGGCGCTAAGGTCCCAGGGAAGGATTGAAGTACAATACTTGCCAATCCCTTCAAAAAAATAAGCAATAAACCCAACTACACTTATGACTGCAAAGATGACGATGATGATATGAGAAAGCTTTGCACCTCTACCGTCTCCGAAACGGAAGGTGATCCATTGGGCACCTGTCATCACTCCGGATCGCCGCATCCATATTGCCAGGTAAACAAAAATAAAAACCTGGTTCCAAACTGGCCATAACCAGGGGATCCACGCGCTTTTTAACCCATAAATAAAGAGGATACTTACAGTCCACATAGTGCCGGAGGTATCGAACATACCGCTGGCATTACTTAGACCCAGGTAATACCACTTCATTGTGTTCCCTCCAAGGAAATACGAATTCAGGTCCTTCGACGCTTTTTTCGAGATGTAGAAACCCAATAGGAGGATCCCTACGATGTAGGTCATAATGATAGTGATATCAATAAAACTTAATGACATGTGTTAATGATTAATGTGTTAAAAAGCGTAGTGCGAATATTGAAGGAGATACTAGCGGATAATCGCTCCAGTAAAATCGACCTTTAAACTAAATGGATTAAGATACCTGTCAAGAAGAACAGCAGTTTGCCTTCGGTTTAGTGCAGAGTCTCCCCGGAGAGAACTTCCGGCCTCAGATATTATCTTATCTAACTGAACTTGCTTATTAACCAGAGAGATCTGCTCTGCAAGGAAATTCAGTGTAAGTGGCTGTCCCGATGCCTGCACCTGATTCAACTCCGGATAATACGTTTTAAGCCCGGTGACCAACTCGTGCTCACTAATCTCCCTGTCGGGGTAGAACCATGTTTGATTTGCCCATTTATAAGCCAGCCCTGTACCTTTCAATATACCAGTAGTTCCAATCCTTTGTATAGCCTGAAAATCCTTATCCTCAGGTTTAACATCTATAAAAGGCATCAGATAGCCCTTTGAATTTAGCAAAGCCTGTTGAACATGACGGATATCTACCTGTGCCGGCTGAACATTATCCTTAATTGCTGTTGCTGCCAATGCTCCCGCTGCCTGCCCAATTGTTAGTACTACCGGTTGAAGACGAGTTGCACCATTCACAATATTGCTTACACTAATACTCTTTTCGGCAACGATCAAACCCTCGGTACTTTCAGGGATCAATGAACCTAAAGGAACATTGTAAGAAGGCACTTTTATCTTGACAAAATCAATTTTTGGTGCAGAAGGATTCTTCAAATGATGATGATCGATGGTATAATCGCCTACTGCAATCCCTGTACGATAAAGAGCTTCCTTTTGATCGTAGGGCTTCGCAACATGATTCAATGTGAGCGTTACCAAACCTTTCACCCTTCTTGACTCGCGATGATACGGGATCATCGGAAGTTTGTCCTTAGTTGGGTATTCATCCGCTATGCCGAGGTGTTTGTATCCCAGTTCTGTTTGCAGGTAATAAAGGAATCTAAGTGTGTGCAGCTTCGCTTCCTTAAGAGCAATTACTCTCTCTTCAGATGATTTTTCAATAATATTAAGATAAATATCATTACCAAACTTCGGCCAATTGATCATGTACTTGTCATTCGGCAGCCGTCCATACTGCATCATTTGATAGCAGTTATTGTCTGCAGAACCAAATGCAGCCGGATCGGACACATCGCAACTACCTTTAAAGTCGTTTGCGTTATAACCTGCCGGCTTAGCAATGGTCTTGTCAGCTCCTTTTCCATAATCCTTAAGTGTTACCACATAAGTCATATCCTGGATAATATTGTTTGCTTTTTCGGGCGCGAACTCCTCACCTGTATCAAAGCGGCTGTCCATTCCTATCCGGTAACGGGCCCCGGCTGCAGCCATCACATCTCCTAGTTCGGTTGCATCAATGAGGATCTTTGCCTGGATTGTTTTCTTTTTACCATTCGAAATCACGGTCAGTTTCCAGTATCCATCATTCCTTTTTACCTCCTTCCAGGTGGTATTGTACCAGATACTAAGATTCGGATTTCGCGCAAGCTCTTTAAGAATCTTGTTTCCTGTTGCAGGCTCGAACAGGGTGTTGCTTACCCATCCTGTTTCAACAGCTTTGGGGCCTCCATAGTAGTCATAAAGTTTTTGACGGAACTCGCCCCACAAGCCCGCCGGAAGATTATGATTACCATCAATCGCGGAGACCCCAGCTGAAGTTAACATGCCACCTAACCACTGAGTTTCTTCTATGATCAGCGTTTTAACCCCCATTCGCGCTGATTGAATTCCTGCTGTTGTTCCGCTAGCCCCTCCACCCACAATCAGCACATCAGTGCTAAGCGTTTGTGCAGCAGCAGTAAGGGAGCAAAGGAAAAAAAGGAGGGCAATCAGAGGAGTTAAAAGACGCATATGAGATTTATTTCTACTAAATAACGATATTATTACTAAAGATACAACTACTTATTTAATTTTTTTAAAAAGTTATTTTATTGTCAAACGGATCGTTTTAACCTTCGTTTCCTGTCCCTGATTATTAGCATTGTTAGCCACAAACGTGACGTCGTACTGGCCGGGGGAAGGGAATTTATATTTGAAGGACCGCATAGGCTTATCCAGAAAAGTTTTAATTGCTGTACCCAGGTCTGGATTTACAGTAGTTGGATAGAGCGCTTTAGATATAGCCCAGTCTTCTGACCGCGTAATGGTTCCGCTTACTGGCGCATAAAAAAGTACAGGTGCAGTGGCCTGAATAGTCCATCTGGTGGGATGGGCAAAATCAACATTTAACCAACCTGCTGTGCTGATAGTAGCAGCTGAAAGGACTGTATTGTCTGGCAGAGTATTGGTTAAATTAAAGGCATAAATCCGCCAGGTGCGTTGAGATGCCGGACTTATAGGCTGACCAATATATCTATAAGCAAAATACATTGGTTTTCCCTGTACAGCCAAATCAGAGACGTCGACTTTGCTGCTAACTACCCGTGCCCCTGACGCTCCCGCTGCAGCCGAGGACAAGGTAAACCGGCTGGTGATGTCTGTCCAGGTAGCGGCTTTTACATTTGTGGAATCATACGTGTTATTAAAGTCGGTAGATACCAAAACGCTTAAGTTATTTGCTTGAGAACCGAATAATACCTGAGTTTCCATGTTCAACTCCAGCTTTCCTACGGCTTCTATGCGGTTCTTAAATTCGTACATCTTACCCCTTTCGCCAGAATAGAAGGTAACAATATCTGCATCTCCCTGGAAATTGAAAGTAACTGAGTCCTGAGTGGTGTATTCGGTTCCATTGACTGACACATCAAAATCAGGAATACTCACCTCTTCTTTAGTGCATGCAACTACCGATGCTACTGCAAGCATGCCTATTATTTTTTTAAACTTGTTCATAAAGTTGCATTTGAAATTACCATCCTGGATTTTGGATCAAACTCTGATTAAGTGAAACCTCTTTTGAGGGAATTGCCAAAAGCGTGTCGCGGTTAGAGATATTTTGCCCTGAGCGAGCCGCGTAAACGTAATTGGCTGGGGCAGTTGTGGCGATTTCGTTCGCAAGGTTCTTCATAACCGGAACCCATTGACCCCATCTTACAAGGTCAAATCTTCTTAATCCCTCGAAACCTAGCTCCCGCGATCTTTCAGCACGAATTACCTCCCGGAAGGCATCTCGGTTTGCTGTCATTTCTGGAGTAAGCACGCCATCAACAGTGTATATTTCAGCTGTTGCAGTTGCTCCGCTTCCCGGATTACCCGGCCCGGGATCAAAAGTGATGGTTGGAATAGTATTATAACCTAAGCCGATTTCATTTAAAGTTACAGATGTAACTTTTCCGCCGGATACCGTTGCTGTAGCTGTTGCCCCAGAGCCTGGTCCGCCAATGACTACTGTAGGAGCGGTAGCATATCCACTGCCTCCATTAGTTAAAGTAATTGTTTTAAGGGGCCGGGCATACGCCCGCCTGCGGACAGTATTTACAGCGGCGATACCATCCACTGTAGGACCATTGATTTCATTATCGGCTTCTGCAAACATTAGCAGAACATCTGAATAACGAAGCAGGGGAAAGTTGATAGCAGTAGTATTAAGGAATTTCGGACCAGCTGTTTCATACTCTCTTCTCCATTTTGCAGCAAACCTGGCATAATTTGTTAGTGTTGGTGGAGTATAGACTTTGCCTCCCTCGCCATTGTAGGTATAGTTGCTTACAGACCAATCCTTGCGGACATCGCCAGCTTCAAAAAGTTTGACATAACGATCAGTAGGGTGCTGAACACCATAACTAAAACCGATGGTCTTGGTAAAAATTTCAGAATTTGGCGTCCCGATTCCATTAACTCCTCCAACTGCACCGCCTTCGTCCTGAGTTCCATTTTTAAGACCAAATTCCACCTCCCAAATCACCTCCTTTTTATCGTATTGGTCTGCAGCCATCTTCTTAAACACATCCTTGTAATCAGGATTAAGGTTGTGTCCATTTGCTGCTTCCATTACTTTGGCAGCCCACTTGCGCGCCTCGGCATAACGACTTACATCCCTTAAAGGAGCTCCCGCCATTTTAAGGTTTACGCGGGCCAGGATCCCCCAGACAGCAGACTTGCTTACCCTTCCTGTATAGTTATACTTATCAATGCCATTTACAGAATCGGCCGCAATTTCCATGTCCTTTACAATTTGCTCATAAATAGTTTTATATGGAGTTTTAGCGATGTTGACATCATTCGGATCTTTGGCTGCCGTTAAACGCATGGGAACACTGCCCCAATTTTGAACGAGCAGGAAATAATAATATGCCCTTAAAAATAGCGCTTCACCTTTGGCTACCCTACGCTTTTCGGTTGTCAAATTGGATTTATCAATGTTATCCAGAAGCATATTAGCTCTGTTGATCCCATCATATAAGGTGTTCCAGGTTGCTGTTAATTTAATATCACCCGGATCGTAGTTGAACAAGGCCACATCCTGGGTCCAACTTGATGAAGCAGGGAAGCTTTCATCACTAACGTCCATCTCAAAGTAGAGATATCTGCCATAGGTGGCTGTTTTACCTAATACATCGTAAACACCCGTCAACGCCGTATTGATATCCTCATCTGTTTTGTAGTAATTTGAGGGAGAAAGAGAATCGGGAGTTACATCCAGAAAGTTCTTACATGAAGCGAAGAGCAAGCTTCCCGCAATCAGGCTGTATATAAATCTTTTCATAATCATGTTCTTAATCTTAAAATTTAGCGTTCAAGCCTAAGGTTAGGGTTCTTGCACGAGGATATGCTGAATAATCAAATCCTGGAGTAAGAGCACTGTTACGCACAGAAACCTCAGGGTCATAACCAGAATAATTTGTCCAGGTATACAGGTTTTGTGCTGTCAGAGTAAGCCCGAGACTGCTTACCTGAATGGCTTTACTAAGCCTTTGGGGCAATGTGTATCCCAGAGCCACGGTTTTTAATCTAAGGAACGATCCGTCTTCTATTATTCTTGTTGAATAAGCTTTCATAGTTGATCCTCTTACAGCAGGAATATCCGAATCAGGATTTTCGGGAGACCAACGGTTTGCATAAGTTGCATACTGGTTGGTATTATATTTATACCCAGATTCGAGCATCAGACGATTTGCGTTCAACACATCATTCCCGTAAGACCATTGGAAGAATACATTTAAGCTGAAGCCCTTATAGTTGAAATTATTTGTGAATCCTCCTGTATGCTTTGGATAAGGCTGACCAATAATAACCTTATCTTTTTCATCAATAACAAGGTCACCATTAACATCGCGGTATTTGATATCTCCCGGTTGCACACTTGCTCTGGCCTCACCATTGGCGGTGATATCATTCTTTAATGTATAGGTATTTCCCGTTTTTACAAAGTCTTCATACTTGTAAGTACCATCCCAGATATATCCGTAGAATTGAGATATAGGCTTATCAAGCATTGCTACATACGGAAAGATATTCACCCAGTCATCCCCCCAGTATTGGGATGTAAGCATATAATTTTGATTCTCAGTAAGGCCTAAGACTTTATTACGGTTGAAGGAAATATTGAACTGGGAGTTCCAGCTAAAGTTCTTGTTCTTAACAGGGTTTGCCGAAAGCGTTAACTCTAAACCTTCATTCCTTACTTTTCCAATATTTTTAGTTGCCTTACTGTATCCGATAGACGCGGGTAGGTCGGCATTTAAAAGAAGGTCGGATGTGTTCTTTCTATAAATATCGGCAGTTAAGGAAATCCGGTCCTGTAAGAATCCCAGGTCAAGCCCGATATCTGTTTGAGTTGTAGTTTCCCACTTCAGATCACTATTACCTAGACTTGCAGGGACACTACCATAAGTAGCGGTATTGTTGAACATATAACCACTGGTGGTAGTCAAAGCTAATAGCGGAAATGCTGCATAGTTTCCAACTCCATTATTACCTGTGCGGCCCCACGAAGTTCTAAGCTTGCCATTAGACAAAACAGGATTGCTCTTTAAAAATTTCTCTCTCCCAAAAACCCAGGCAAATGAACCTGAAGGGAAATAACCCCAGCGGTTATTTGGAAAACGGGAAGAACCATCTGCACGATAACTGGCAGTGAAAAGATATTTGGAATTAATATTATAGTTTAACCTTGCAAAACCAGACGCAAGGTAATTTTCTGAGCCGGCAGAAGCAATATTATTAAAAGTACCCTCATCTAAACCATTAAGCCCAAGGCCTTCATTGGGAAGAAGAACAGATGTACCGCCGAAAGTGGAATTCTTGTTACCCTCAAAGGAGAAACCTCCAACAGCGGTTAATAAATCTTTTTTGTTAATACGCTTATTATAGGTCAGAGTATTGGTATTTTGCCATGAATTGCTATTCAAAAAAGTCCTTGAACCGTTTACTCTAAAGTTTGTTTGAGGATTACCGAACCTCGACATGGAACCGTTGAACACATCATACCTCCTGACACCATTGCTGTACCCGCCCATTACCTTGAACTTCAACGCCTTGCTTAACGTGAATTCGGCGTAGCCATTCGTATTAAAGCTGTTGCTATAATTTTCTCTTAACTCGTTCTGTGTAGTGAGAACAGGATTAAAGCGAAAGTCATTTGCAGTGGCAACCTCGGGATCTACGGGCAATTCAAGTAATTGATCGATGGTTACATTTCCATTTGTCGTGATCGGTCGATATGCCCAAACGTTAAATAGCAAGTTTATTTCATTATTATACGACCCCGTTGAGGAAGGAGAACCATAATTTTTAAGGTAGGAATAATTTCCATTAAACCCTACTTTAAGGATTTTAGAAACTTCCTGATCGAGAGCAACCCGGCCTTGAGTCCTGTTAAACCCTGAATTTAAAATTATACCATCCTGGGAAAGTGTAGAAAGAGAGGCGGAGTACTTTGTCTTCTCGTTACCGCCAGTTAAAGAGAGATAGTAGTTCTGCATTGCTGCATCCTTCTTCGTTACCTGGTCCTCCCAATTGACTCCCTTTACATTGCGGTACTTCTCCAGATCCAACACCATCTTATTACTTACGGGATCTTTTTCCCCGTAAATGAGCGGCGTTTTGTCGGGATCTATTTCATTCTGCATTTTAACAAATTCCATGGGACTTAATACCTCCATCCGCTTCTTGTTATTCTGAACGCCGTAGTAGCCATCAAAAGTAATAACAGACCTTCCCGCTTTTCCTCTTTTAGTGGTGACCATCACAACCCCATTAGCACCCCTTGCACCCCAAATTGCCGTAGCAGAAGCATCTTTCAGAATATCTATTGACTCTATATCATTTAAATCAATCGTATTTAATGGATTAACCGCCGAATTTGCAACATCCTCCATCGGAAAACCATCAATTACAAATAAAGGGTAGTTATTCTGTGTAATAGAATTATAGCCACGCACTACAATATCCACGGGTGCACCAGGTTGGCCTTCGCTGGAGGTAACCCTAACACCGGCAACCCTTCCTGCCAAAGCTTCGTCTAATGATTTAACCGGGCTTTTTTGCATATCTTCAATAGGAACACTTCCAACAGAGCCTGTAAGATCTGCACGGCGGGCGGTACCGAAACCTACAACCACCACTTCATTTAATTTAGATGCACTTTCGGCAAGAGAGACATTTACAACGGCTTTATCACCTAAGGCAATTTCTTTTGTTGTGAAACCGATATAAGAAAAAACCAATACAGAATTAGCCGAACTTAGGTTCAATCTATATTTACCATTAACATCTGTACTTACCCCTCTGGCCTCTCCCTTCACCTTAACCGAAACACCAATCAAAGCTTCCCCTTTGGAGTCAGTAACAGTCCCTGTAATGATCCTTGTCTGAGCCCGGGCCCCGTTGTATTGACAAAGCATGAGAACAACTGCCAGGAGAACGTGCAACAGCTGATCTTTTTTTGTAATTAGTTTTCGCATAACATACGATTAAGATTAATGAGTACTTTTTATTGGATTATTGGAAAAGGATTCCTTTTCCAGATGCGCGCATAACAAACATAGAAAAAGAAATCAACTTTTTAAAAAAAATTAAAAAGATTTATTCGACAAACGCCTTTTTTCTTGATCTTTTTGAAAGAAAAGCAGAAAATAACCTCCCACTTCCTTACAAAAGCAGACTATTTTAAAGATTAATAAAAAAAACAGCATTTAAACAATACATTTTTAAAGAAAAAGCTTCATAAATATTAAAATCACCAAGACAATAGATCTATATGCCGCCTAAAAAAAGCAACAGATACATCAATAGCAGCAGCAATGCTATTAACTGACTTAAAAAACAAGAAAAATGCGGGTTCTCGCGGTTTATAATTCAATGCAATTTAATAAAAGATATCTAATAAATACAAGATGTTTTTTAAATATTTTAAAAAGTACAAGATTTATAAGGGCCGAGCATCAGAAAAATAGGATTTATACTTATTATTGTATTAGAACTTGCTTGACACGGATGACCTTTTTTGAGGAATTAAACAACGACAATATTACGGGGGTAGCTTATAAGAATATCAATATTAAGAAAGCCCTACTTGCTTATTTTGCCAATTCCGGAAACTCTACGATTGCCGACCTTTGCAAGGAACTGGCTCTTAGTGCTCCAAAAGTGAACAATCTACTCAACGAGTTAATTGCCGATGGCTTGGTTAAAGATTATGGAAAAGTAGATTCTACCGGAGGAAGAAGACCGAACCTCTATGGGTTATTACCCGAATCAGCTTTTTTTATTGGGGTTGATGTAAAGCAAAGTCACATAAATATCGGCATTTCTGACCTTCAGAAGAATATGGTAAAACTGGCGGAACACCTCCCGTACCGCCTGAGTAACAACCAGGAATCCCTAGACGAATTATGTAAGCTTATCTCTACTTTTATAGAAGAGTTTAATGCTCCAAAAGACAAGATCTTAGGTATAGGGATCAATCTTTCCGGACGAATTAATTATGCCACAGGATACAGCTATAGTTTCTTCCATTTCCACGAAGAACCTTTATCAAAAATTATAGAATCACAGCTTGGAATAAAAGTATTTCTTGAAAACGACTCAAGAGCAATGGCTTATGGAGAATTTTCGTCTGGGGTGGTTAAAGACGAAAAAAACGTATTATTCCTTAACCTGGATTATGGTTTGGGAATGGGTATAATGCTTAACAGTCAGCTTTATTATGGCAAGTCGGGTTTTGCTGGTGAATTTGGACATATGCCTCTGTTCAAAAATGAAATTATTTGCCACTGTGGAAAAAAGGGATGCCTGGAGACGGAAGCATCAGGATGGGCTCTAAAAAGAATGTTTAAAGACAAGATTACGACAGGCTCGTCAAGCATTTTAGATCTGAAGGCTGAGAATATTGAGCTAGAGGATATTTTAGAAGCAGCCCAAAATGATGACACACTTGCTATTGAACTGATAGCACAAGTGGGAGAAAACCTGGGCCGTGGAATTGCACTACTGATCAACATCTTCAATCCGGAACTTGTAATCTTAGGGGGAAGCCTCGCAGAAACAGGTGAATTTATACGCCTCCCCATTAAAAGTGCTATTAACAAATACTCCCTTAGTCTTGTAAATGCAGATACGCAGCTCAAAATTTCCACCTTAAAAGAGAAAGCTGGGGTAACAGGTGCATGCCTCCTGGTCAGGAACAGACTATTATCGCTTAGTTAGACCGGTAACCGCAAGGCGATTGAAGAATTCAAAATGAGCCAAGATAGAGTGCGACCAATATGAGCCGGTATGAGCTCCGGGCTGGGCAATATAAGTAGCCTTTATTTTAAGCTCATCACACTTTTCGCGAAACTTACGACTGGTGATGTAGAGATAATCCTCTGTCCCCGAATCAAAAATTATTTGTTTGCCCAATCCGGCAATATTTGGCAAGAGATTTACCACCGAGCAACTGTCAAAAGCCTTATTATCATCAGAATACTGACCCAATATTGCAGCAAGAGTAGTTTTCTTAAAACCTGAATATCTAAGGTTTAAAACCCCGGAGGTACTACCTGCACTCATAAAAATCTGAGGGTGGCGCAAAAACAGCCACATAGCACCATGACCACCCATACTTGCACCGGTAATAAATTGCCTTTGCGGATCAATAACGTAACGCTTCTGAATATAAGGTAAGAACTCCTCCATGAAAAAAGACTCGTATTGCAGACTATCTTTATTTGGCGAATTCATATACCAGCTTTTCTTCAACCCATCAGGACAAACAATAATGAAACTATACTTATTGCTCAAGGCCTGAAGATCCACAAGCTTGCTCCAGGACTTATAGTTAGCCGAATGACCATGCAGTAGATAGACAACGGGATATGACCTATCTTTTTTGTAATTCTCTGGTTTGTATACCAGGATCGAATCCTGGGTTCGAAGATACTTTGAGTCCAGCACGAGCTTATCCTGTGCAAATATCGATATCGGAAAACACAGGAATAATAATAAAAACAGCGATTTCATATTCTCTGAAAGAACGTTAATCTTTTCTTAGCAATACCAACAATAACATCAATTATTTCAAATCCACGGGAATAAAGATCAAAGGTGTTGGCAAACAAGAGGCTCCCGGCGGGGAATACGTCAGGTTAATGGTTTGCTCTTGACCATTAGGCGCAGGAGGAAATACCTGAATTACTATTGCCTCTGGAGCTCCACGGGTGGTGAGCTTATCGGAAGGCAGCTTTACAATCCCCTTCTCAAACTTACCCTTATCCACCACCATAGTCATGGCCATTCCATTACACCATTTATTATCAGCCGAACGCGAGTTCCAGCTTACCAAAGCCAAACCTTTGCCATCAGAACTTTTCCACTTCATATTAATATTATACATCACTCCGTAATTTCCAGCAAGCTTTGCCTGTTGGCCACGACTACTTTCCTTGCCTAAAACCCATGGATCTATTTTACCATCAGCCAACATGATCTGAGCTACACCATTTTTGGTGTCGACCACTCCATCCGTTATTATGTCATAATTACTAACACCAAATACTCCACGCCCTGCTCCGCTATGCCCTTTTGGAGGAAGAATATTCTTGATCCGTTTTAGCGCCTCAGGACCTTTCTCTTTGGGAGAGGTTTGAATAATACTTATCTCTGCTGGCTGATCAATCACGAACTCATAAAAGCCGTGGACCAATTCATCATACTTTACCACATTCTTCTCCAGCTGCTCGTCAACCGGGATAGCTTCTCCCGGCTTTATTGTCCTTACCCTTTCTTCTCCATTTGAAGCGAAATAATCTGCAAGACCCTGTTTACCAATTTGAAAATAGTTTGAACTTGGCTTCTGCGAAGAGTACTTGAGCATTCGCATGTTGAGTTTTGAAGATCCCAGGTTCTTTATTACCGCAGTAATCTTCCTTTCAATTTTTTGCGGGTCCTTTACTCCGTTCACATTATAGACATATAAACGTACAGCGCCCGGCTGAACTTTTTCCTGCAATGATATCCCTTCAGGCTCCCTTATATACTCAGGATCATCGGATATTATATACTGAGGACCAGGCAATACAACCTTTTGATAATTTATCAGAGGAAACTTTTCAGTAAGAAAACCATCAAGAGAAATAACGCCTCCTTGCTTAGCATTAATGATTTTTTGGTTCTGTTCGGCGGTGATCGTCTGCGAATAACCAAAAGCAGATACCAGTAAAGAAAAAGCAAGAACAGACCCTTTAGCAAGCGTTGAAATTGAAGTAGAGATCATAATTAATGTGTGTTTGTATACCAGCTTGATTGTAAATATAAGAATAAAATTAACAAGACAGGTACACTTTTTAAATATTTTTAAAAAGAAAAAGAAGACTAATCTTTCAGATATTTTATGCCTGCATCTTGCCAATGCAGATAGAACCAGGAAAGCCTGTCCCGAAATCCTTCATATGATTTGTTTTCTTTCTGAGTCCATCCAACTTCTGCATAAGCTGCAAGTTTGGGAAACACCCTGCCATGCAGATCATCCACCAGGGGGATCCATTCGCTCCACATATGACAGGCAGAACCTAGAAATTTCTGCCTCTCTTCCAAAGGCAATCCTTCGGGAACAGGTTCAAAGCCATAAGCATCCTTCAGCTTAACTTTTTCAATGTCCATATAAGTTTTATAGTTGATGGAATTCACTATTTCATATCCGTTTTGGGCGGCCTTCTTCATCAGCTTTACATCCCCTTTCCAAAAATCGATAATAGTATTTGGAGCGAGACTACCACTGACTTTTAAATCGCCATTTGCTATCTCGTCGTGGATCTTATCCCCGAGGATCTCATTCCAACCCATCATTCTTCTACCCTTTGACTCAAGATAACGTGAAACCGTATTCATATACCAAAGCTGCAGGTCGGCTGAAGAAGATAATCCCTTTTCCTTAATAAATGCTTGCACCTCATCCGACTCGTCCCAGTGTTTGTATAGCACTTCATCACCGCCTACATGGATCACCTGGGAAGGAAAAAGTCGAATAACCTCATCCAACACATCCTCTACGAAGCCTCTTACCCGTGGATCGGAGACTTTCAGCACATTTGGCTGGTTGGCAAACGAAAAAGGTACCGTGATTGGAACCGAAGAACTTCCTAACCAGGGATATGCAGCTATTGCGGCGCTGGTATGTCCTGGAATATCAATTTCGGGAATTACAGTAATATGCCTTTCCGCGGCATACCGGATAATCTCTGCTACATCCTTCTGGCTATAGAAACCACTATGAGCCTTTCCGTCATAAAAGCCTCTGATGCCATTGATCTTGATCTCTGAGGAATCTCTCTTTCCTCCAACTTTAGTAAGGAGAGGGTATTTTTTGATTTCTAATCGCCAGCCTGTATTATCCGTTAAGTGCCAATGGAAAATGTTCATTTTCAAAAGCGCCATCTCGTCTAATAACTGCTTGACTACCTGCTTCCCTTTAAAATACCTTGCCTCATCAAACATGAACTCTCGCCATGCAAAGCGAGGATGATCAACAATAGAAAGGCAGGGAATAGCGATCCTTCCGCGGGAGTTATTCGCGATGATTTGTTTTAATGTTTGAATACCATAATAAACTCCCGCAGCACTTCCTCCTTTTATAGTCACTCCTTTTGAATCGATCGCTAGTTCGTACCCATCCTTAGTTCTCTTGGCTATTGAAGAATCAAGTGAAAGAATAACAGATAAATTCCGCTTGAGCCTGTTTTTTTTAAGTGAATTGAAGCAGGATCTCACCAGGCGCTGCTCTTTTGCCAAACTCTTCGGACCATGAACTGTTGGTTGGCAATCAAATGTAAGATTATCGTTTGAAGAAAGCATCTTAACTGGCGCAGGAATAACTCCTGGAAATTGCTGGGCATACGTCTTCCAGGCAAAACCCGCGATAAAAAAAAATAGGGTGGTTTTTAACATCAGCTTCCTGAGTTGAAATGGCGGAATGATTAGAGTAACTGCTTTTGAAGATGATATTCAATGAGTCCATCCATGGGCGACTGAACAATCTTTCCCGGCTGCATCTCAAACTCTTTAGAGACCTCTGTTAGAATATCTGCAAACACAAATCCCACAGAACCCACACAGTTGAAACTATGGCTTTTATAATCGGGATATAAGCTTACTAAATTTAAAAAAAAGGATTTGAAAGCTTCTTTTATGACTCTATGGGAGTAGTCGCAACTGTTTATAAGGAACTTTGAAAAAGTAGCGCAAAACCGGTTCGGTAAAGGCGCCGAATACACATTATAGATCAATTGATCATTTTGGTAAGAATAAGTACTCTGGAACCGTTCCCTTACCGTTGTGGGCATCGTGTTTCTCAGATAATCTTGTAACACCCTCTTTCCCAAGTAAGCACCACTACCTTCATCCCCGAGGATAAATCCTAAAGAATCAATATTAATAGAGATATTCCCTTTACTGTAAAGACATGTATTTGAACCTGTTCCAAGAATAGCAACAAAACCATCTTCAGCTCCTAAAGTACCGCGTGCAGCTGCAAGCATATCGGAGGATACAAAGACTTCTGCCCGCCAAAAAACCCTTGAAAGAGCTTGCTGGACTACCGAACCTCTGTCGGCATCACATCCTGCACCATAGTAGTAAACGGCCTCAACAGCTGCAGTAGAAACACTGCTATCCAAGGATTTGAGAACTGAATTAGCTATATAATTACCAGTAACGAAGTAAGGGTTATAACCTTCTGTTTCAAAGCGTTTTACCTCCCTGCCTTTTTCTACTGCAGACCAGGTAGTTTTAGTGGAACCACTATCGGCTATCAGAATCATATTTAATATTTTTTTTAAAAGTAATAAAAGTTTTTAAAATAAATTAAAAACTACTTTCTATAATATTTACAATTCTGGAGGTAGAACCTGAAACTACTTCTTTTTCACCTTCTTTAAAGCCATATCATTATCGTCGAGGTCCTGACCAAAGTCGGGCATTCCATCTTTTGTCCATCTTAACACTCTTGCACGGGTATGTCTGTTTGGATCATAAAGCGACTCGCCCTTGATTTCTTTATAGTCGCGTGCATGGTAGATCATGATATCTGTCTTACCATCTTCTGAGACTGTGAAACTATTGTGTCCCGGACCGTAGCGTTTAAACTTTTCGTTAGTAAAAAAGACTGGTTCAGGCAGTTTATGCCAGGAACTCGGATCCAGAAGGTCAGCGGATTCATCTGCCCACAGAAGTCCCAGGCAGTAATTAGCGTCAGTAGCACTTGCAGAGAATGTCATGAACACTTTTCCATTCCGGACGATGACAGCAGGCCCTTCATTCACACGGTACTTTTTCGTCTCCCATGCATATTCAGGTTGTGATATTACTACCTGCTTATCATCCAGGGTGGTAGGACTTGTCATTTTGGCTATATACAAACCGGTGTTACTTACTGTGTTTGAAGCTCTGTCAACCCATACCATGTATCTCTGACCTTTGTGCACAAAGGTGGTTTCATCAAGAGTGAATTCATTCCTTTTACTTACGATCTGCCCTTCTTCCTTCCACTCGCCTTTCAGAGGGTCTTTTGAGGAATTAGACAAAGCATATTTCCTGATCTCCCATTTATTTTCTGCAGAGCCCGCAGCAAAATATATATACCATTTCCCTTCAATAAAATGAAGCTCGGGCGCCCAAATGTGGTTACCCATTATGCCCTTATCATGCTTACGCCATACAACTACGGCCGGCGCATTCTTGATCCCGTTAATGGTCTTTGAAGCTCTCAATTCTATCCTGTCATATTCGGGAACAGTGGCTATGAAGTAATATATCCCGTCTGATTTAGTGACGAAAGGATCTGCGCGTTGCAGGGCTATCGGGTTGTCAAACTGGTTCTTCTTCAGTTTTTGCCCCTTAACATTCGATACATTCAGTGCAAAAACTGTTATAAGGGCTATTGTTAAAATTTTACAGAATCTCATTCTCCTTTAAGCTTGGTCAGTAACAAAAGAAATTGTTACTAATATAAGGTTAAGTTATTATCGATGTTTATTGTAAGGAAAATTTTGAGTATGAATGTCGAAGCAGGAGAACTTATGCTTTTATTAAGCAATACGCTAACTAAAAGCGATCCTCCTGGGAAGAGGATCAGCTTTGTTATATAACCAATATAGAGAAGGACAAATTGAGGAATATTATGAAGGATTTGCAGTACTCTGAATAAGGCTGGCTGCACCTATTATAGCAGAGCTCTCGCCCAATTCAGACACAACCAGTTCTACATTTATGCCGTTTTGAGTTAAAGCGGATTGTACGGCTGGCAGGAAGAAGCAGGCTGCCTTCGCAATGTTACCTCCAAAGACAATTGCGGTATAATTTTTATTTTTTATTAAGGGAATTAAAAAAGAGGAAAGATTGTGGCTGAACTCCGCGAAGATTATTTGCTGTTCGTTTCCTGTACCTGCACTTTCCACAATTTCCTTTACGTTGGCAACTTTTCGATCGAATAGTTCGAAGTATCTTTTCACGAACCAGCGAGACGAGAAGTAATTTTCGCAGATGCTGTCTGCAAATGGGTATTTCCAATACCCAGCCTCCTCTGTAGACTGATTCTCGAACGTAGCAGAACCAAATCCGGTACCAAGGGTGAAGCCTAACACTCTATCATGATCCTTTGCTGCACCGCAAAAAACCTCTCCCTGCAAAAAACAAGCAGCATCATTTGTGAATATGATCTCCTCTGCCAGAGGTTGAAGCTTTTTCAATAAAAGGTCCCTTAAGTTCAGGTTATACAGTGATTCATACTTGTTTAGCCCGGTAATTAAAGACAGCCCGTTCTCATAATCGAAAGGCCCGGGCATAGCAACACTCACTATTTTCGAGTTAGGGCTGAACAACAGGCTTTCTTTAAGCACCCCTGCCCATGCATTGATAATATCTTCAGTAGAGCCTTGAGAATCTATTCTTTCCCGCCTTAGGGAATTTTCTACTATTTTTCTATTGCTTATGTCGACGAGTGCCGCAGTAATATGCGAACCACCAATATCAACTCCAAGTATAACTGAGCTTTGCATCCTATTACTTTAATTCTTTTTGCTTATAATACCCAGACGCGCATATAATTCAGCGATACATGCCTCATCTAATAACCATTTTGGTTTCTCTAGTTCCGCTGTTCCAGGCAACCAACTATGAGTAATAAACCCGTATTTATCCCTTGAGTTATCCCAGGCATAGTTAAGGTCCTTTTCAATGGCCCCAAGATATTTATAGTTACCATCTTTCCGGTATAGTGACTCATATCCCCGAAAAAGAACTGTTACGAACCAGGGAAGATCAATATGAAAAGTAAGAGCTGGATTTTTATTAGCAGCAGAATAATGGTTAAAAGCACCTTCTGCAATAGCCTTGGCTTCCTTTAGATACTTCGGCTCTTTGGTGAATTCATAAAGCAATACGGACGCCTCGAGCATTGAACCGGAGTTATACGTGTAATAAACCTTATTAACTTTTCCATCTGCCTTTATATCATTCCAGTAAACACCATTAGGGTCGCGCAAGTTAGTATGCATCCAATCATAAAATGCTCTCCCCCATTTTAAGTAATATGCCTCCTTACTGCACTGGTAGATCTTTAAGGCTGCAAGAGTCGCCATGCCGTTACTGCAAGCTGGTTTTTGATCGCGATGGCCTTCCAGCCAGGTCACTCCCCCGCCTAGCTTTTCATCCCAGCCACTTAAAATGAACTCAAATACTTCTTTTGCTCTTTTAAGGTAAAGCGGGTTTTTAGTATTTAAATAAGCTTCGGCATAATCAATTGCTACCAGACCATTATCGTCATAATACCGGTCTGCCTTTTCAAATTTTCCCGGATATGCCTGATAGCCCACCGGCTTTCGCAGGCTATCACGATAACTTTCGACACCAGCTACGAGGCTATCCAAATAGGGAAGGAATTTCGCTTTCTTTCCCGGGACTTTTAATAAGACGTTTGTGGAAGACCATACTCCGGAGAAAGGCCATAAGAAGCTAACCTCTTTTTCTTTTACAGCGCTGCCCTGGAAGTAATTAAGGGTGTCGGTACCTCTGGAAGGAAAGTTTTCTGCAAATAAATTATGGGACGGGACCCTGTAATGATGCCATACTTTATGATACATCTCTTCTGCCCGACGCAAATACTCGCTGCTTTTTGTACTATTTGGCTGAGCAAATAGCACATTCGTTATAAGAACGTTAGATATAATAAAGATTGTTGACAACTTCATAATTGAAGAATGAGATTATAAAACACCTTACTGCGTTGATGGAGGAGCAACAATGCCCCAGGCGGTATTTGGTTGGGCTCCCATTACTAACTGAAGCTTTCCACCCTTCATTAACTCGTCTCTAAAAAGCCAACAAGAGGTTAATGGCTTACCATTGAATCTTGCTGATTGTACATACACGTTCTGAGCTGAATTATTTTCTGTTTCTATAACCAGATTTTTGCCATTTCCGAGTGTTACCGTGGTGCGTTTAAAGATTGGACTTCCCACTTGCACAACAGGCCTTAGATCAGTGAAGCCTTTTACGTCAAATAAACCCAATGCCGATAATACATACCATGACCCCAATTGTCCCTGGTCTTCATCCTGACCATAACCGTATCCATGAATACTTTCAGTACCATAAAACTCATCACAAATTGCTCTTGTAAACTTCTGCGTTAGCCAGGGCTTGTTCGAGAAATTGAACAACCAGCTTATATGGAGGTTAGGTTGATTTCCATGGTTATAAAGGGAGCTAACGCCTGCAAAGGCATCAATCGTCTTTCCACCACCAAAGCCATTCTTTTGTGAATTAATAAAAATGTTCTCCAGGCGATCATTAAACTCCTGTTTGCCAACTGCATTAATTAAGCCCTCTGGATTTTGAGGAACAAAAAACGTGTACTGAACAGAATTACCTTCCTGAAAACCCTTCCAAGCTTGGTTCGGATCGAAATTGCTTATGAAATTCCCTTTTAAGTCCTTAGGATGGATAAGTTTTGATGCAGGGTTGAATAAGTTCCTCCAACCGTTTGAATACTTCATAAGCTTCTGGTAATCTCCTTCTTTACCCATTGCTTTTGCCATTTGAGCAGCAGCGAAGGCACTGTAAGAATACTCAAGGGTGTGTGAGGCAGAAAAAGTTGATCCGGTGGAATCAGTGATGAAGTTATTGTCGGTACCTCCGATAAAAGGACTATATCCTCGCTCTACAAAGGCTTTTACATCCATTTTTCCTGCACCCACTTTCCTGTTCTTCCAGCCCATTTCATTCTCATAAACTGCTTTGTAAGCAAGGTCTGTATCGTAATCCCTGATCCCAGCATTATAAGCTGCAGCAATTGCAAGTCCTACCATATTTGTACCTACACCTGAGGCGAAGCTGCTATTAGCAATACCGTCGCCAAACCATCCTCTTTCTTTATATACCTGCAGTTGAGTATGCACAAAGTTGTTATAATGCTGAGGGTAGGAGAGCGACCATAACTGCGTTAAATTCCAGTATCCGCCCCAGATAGCATCAGTATTAAGGAAGTCATAGCTGAATTTCCCTTTATTGTCTTTTGGAAGTTGCCCGATTGCCCCGTCATGTCTCGGAAAAGATCCGTTTACATCACTTGCTACCCCACGTCCGAGCAGAGCGTGAAATAGCCCTGTATAGAACTTCGTTTTGTTTGCCACGTTAGCATCTTCAACATACAATTTACTGAGCTCTTTTTGCCAGGTTTCTTGAGCGAGTCTTCTTGCTTTGTCGAAAGATAATTTTCCAGCCTCTGCCTGCAAGTTGAGTTTAGCATTCTCTATTGAAGTGTACGAAAGTCCAACCTTAAGTTCAATTGATTCATTATCCTGTGTTTGATACTCCATAAAAATGCCAGCACCCTTTCCGGAGGCAGAGTTTGAACCCTGTTGGATTCCGGCAGAAGTGAACGAACCTACTTTAGCTGGTTTCTTGCTGATCTCGCCGTAGATATACATAAAAACTCTACCCTGCGGATCGTACTGGACGAAATACTTTGGATAGGTTTTCACAAATCCCTCAAAATGCGTATCGTCTGTCATGCGAATTAGGGCGTCGTCGACTGGTCCACTTTCTCCCTGTACATTACCAATGTCTAAAATTATCCGAGACTGCTGATTTTGAGGAAAAGTATAACGATGAAAACCTACGTGTTTTGTTGCGGTTAACTCGGCCAGGATGTTATAGTCGTCAAGTTTCACCTTATAGTAACCCGGTTCTGCAAGTTCATTCTTACGATCAAAGTTGGAGCGGTAACCAGAACCAGGTTTTTCCAGGTCTCCTGGTTTTACTTTCAACTCACCGGCTGTTGGCATAAAACTCACCCCCCCTACCTGCCATTCGTGGAAATGAACAAATCCCTCTATAGAATTGTGGCGCGTGTCGTACCCGACAGCTTCCCAACCCTGGTTATTTCCATAACTTCCGTTAGTGGAGGGAGCCAATTTCGCCATCCCGTATGGTGTTGCTGCCGGGGTGTAAAAGAACCAGCGACTATGAGCAGTACCAATATTTGGATTTACGTATTTGAGAACGTTTTCACGTTTAACCCCGCAGGAGGCCAAACCAATAGCAGACAGAATCAAGGCTGTCTTGATATGCTTTTGTAATTTCATCTAAACTATTTACTAGTGCTATATTTTGAATATAATGCTTGTACTCTTTGCATCCATGCCTGGTCGACTCCTTCAATTTCCGGAGAGCGATCAGAACCGTCCATTCTTGCAAAAAAGTGATAGGCCTTGGTTGTAGAATTCCTGTTAGAAACATTCAATCCATCGATATTCTGTTTGGCATAATTAAGCCAGGTTTGATTGTTATCCGCTTCGTACAGGCGTATCATGGCCTGCGACCCCCATGCGCACCATGCAGGATTTACGCGATTATCAGTTGTATTGAAGATATATTGCTTACGTGATGCATTCCACAAAACGGTATTCATTGCCGCACCCAATGCCTGAGCCCGTTGGAGATAAGATGGGTCGTTCATTACCTGGCTATAAATTATATATGCTTCTACCATGATAGCATTATCATAAGTAAAAAGCTCATTGTGTTTAACACCATTACCCGCTCCATCAATTTTCCAGATAAACAGCCCGCGGTTGGTATCAAACATTCTAGTGGACAACCAATTGTTAACAGATATTGCCCAATCGCGATAATAACTCTCTCCGGTTATCTTATATAAACGCAAGAAAAGCTGTAGTGCCAGTCCGTTCGATTGCGTCGGTTTTTCTGGTTTTGTAGTGTTCCACCAGAAGCCACCTCCGTAAGTATTATCCCAAACACCCGCGTTCATCAGCCAGTTTGCGCAAGCTCTGGCTTTAGCAAGGTAAGCCTCTTTGTCGGCTCCTGTGGTCACGTCATAGGCTTCCAGATAAACCATTCCGGTTAATGCATTATCATCGATGTACTTATCTCCTGCAGCCCCGGTACCATCTAAATTGGCTGCCGCAAAATACCCTCCTATGTTAGAGTTTTTATCCCACATGTTTTCCATCCATTTAAAAGTTTTGTTCATGTAGGGAAGATAAGATGCGTCACCTGCTCCAATCATGGCAGCATCTGCATAGATCTGGCTCGTAATATACCACTCGTAGGCATTCTGAGAATGATTCGTTGTATTAGCCCTATAGCTGCCGTGAGATGTAAGGAAGTTGCCTAAAATGAAATTATGGGTTTCTTTTGCCAAATTCATATAGGATACCGGCTCTGAAGCTGGCGGAGGGGTGACGGGAGTTACCGGCTCCGGTTCTGTTTTATCTTTCTTGCAGGAAGCAATTACAATCATAATGAATAATGCCCACCTGGTTAAACGTAATCTGTTCATCACTTATCGTTGTTGAGTATTTGATTAAAAGGAACACCAGCAGCAAGCACTGATGTTCCATTGTCTTTCAGAAGATGAGTGCGTCTGACTAAAGCACCGTTACCTCGTGAGTATATTCCGCTCCAGCACCAAAATTTACAGTCACCTTAACGTTTTTATTATCAGCTGCCGGTGCAAACTTATAGGTATTAGCCCACTGATCGCTTGTTTTCTGCTCAAGGAAGAAGTAGGATGCAGGTTGACCCCCTGGGCTCACATTATCAGGCTTTGAACTTCCCCAATATTCTAAGCCTGAAGAAGTATGTAAAATAAACTTATACCGTTCGTCTCTGCCCCATGAAAAAGGAAAGAATTCAACAGGCATACTTGCTACTTCCCATACTCCATTGCCTTTATATGTAAGCTGGCCTTTCTCTGCATTATATGCAGACTGGTATAAGCCTATACTTTGAATTTCTGTTTGTAGAACAGTAGCTGCGTTGAAGTTTAAACGATAAACCTTTGTAGGTCCGGCGACAGTTATTGGAGAATCACCTTCTTTAACCTTTCCGTTCTCGATGTAAAATTTCTTCCCTCCTGCGCCTGGCTTATCGGTGAGATAATAGGTACCCGCCTTTAAAGAAGTGAAGATTTCAAACTGACCATCCCCTTTGTTTTTAAGTTTTAGAGCCTTAGTAATATCCTCTCCAGCTTCAGTTGCCGATCCTGTGATATATAGCTCAGCTGGTATTTCTGCTAATCCTTCGGGTCTCTTTAAAGTCATTGTACGACTTACGGAACCGAGTTTACGGTTAGTGCCCTTTGAAGCAAGAACAGTCCATTTAACTTTTCCTGTCCCTGCAGAAGGTATACCCAACATCGCAGCAATTCTTATCAGGTCAGTATGAAAAAGCGTCTTCTGGGGCTGAACACCGTTTCCATTAGATAAAACCTTATAAACAGGGTTACTAAAATCTCCATTCTCACGATCGAAAGCAATTTCGTACAAGACTTTATCGCCATCCTCTGCAACTGCTTCTGTCCATTGAAATAACAACGGTGTATTGTCTGCTTTTAATTCGATACTGGTTTGATCAGCTGGCAAAGACAGGCTGCCAACAGTGCTTAAGTTCTCATTCAGGGCGGTAGTATCCTCCTTACAAGATACTATGGCTAGCAGCATAAGCAACAGGGCCATGCTGTATACTTTAATTACACTTTTCATATTCTGGTTCTGAATTAGTAGTTAGGATTTTGAGGATTTAAATTCGGATTAAGTGCAATTTCTGCTGCTGGTATCGGCCACAAATAATTCTTTGAAGCATCAAACTGGCGTCTTTCTGCACGTATATACCCATTGTCAATGCCAGGATCGCCAAACCTTGCACCGTGTGCATATCCGTTTAAAACTACTTCAGCTATCTTCCACCTTCTGATGTCATCAGTTCTAAAACCTTCCATAGCCAGCTCGCTTCTTCTTTCCCTTCTGATAGTTTCGGTCATGTTTGTATTTCCGGGATAGTTTAAGGCCTCCGCATTGGTAAAGCCAGCTCTTTGGCGCAGAGCCCTAATTGTTCTATTCCATACATCCTCGGTCATTTGTCCAAGGCTGTTCTTTGCTTCAGCATACATTAGTAAAACTTCGGCATAGCGGATAAGATGAAGATTGAGGCCTGACCTGAATTGATTATCAACAGAAGTTCTGTCGAAATATTTATGCCAGTAATAACCTGTTACTGAACCTTGTCCGTTCGGGTTATACTCGTTCAAACCTGGTTGATTTGGATCAGAGCCTGGTCTAATATAGATGGTTTGAGTTGTTCCATTAGGGTTAACCCAATTATACCTATCATAGACAATGGTAGCAGTTAATCTCGGGTCGCGGTTAACATAAGGATTATTTTCATTGTAACCTGATCCAGGATCTTCTATATTCTTACCATTAAGTAGAATATAGTTGTTAACAAGCTCCTGAGTAGGTGCCAGGTTATTTGTTCTTGCGCCAGCACTTCTGGGAGCAAAGTCAAAATATTCTGACCACGTTCTTTGGTTTGGCACATACTGAAGCGAAAGAATAGTTTCAGGATTATTTTTATTGACACCCAGATCATTGAATAAAGCAATATAACTTGGGTTTAATGAATAGGCTCCGTTTGTATTCTGATCATTCATCAGCTTCTCGCAGATTGCAGCTACTTCCGCCATTCTGTTACCTTCATAAAGCAATACCCTTGCCTGCAAGGCCAGAGCTGCAGCTTTTGTAATTCTGCCATTATCTGTTGCTTCTTTTTTGGGCAAGATTGTAGCAATCTCAGCTAATTCATCAACGATGAATTTTGCAACAGTTGCCCTCGGTGTTCTACCGATTGTTTGAGCCTGCTCGGGAGTGATATCAAAGTTTATCAGAGGAATATCTCCAAAAACTTTCATCAGGTTGAAATGATGAAATGCCCTGATAAAGCGGACCTCTGCTTTCATTCTATCTATTGTAGTAGAAGGAAGAGAGGTATTTTCGTCTACATGGGTAAGAAAAAGATTACAGGATTTGATGCCCGAATAATAATACCCCCAGTCGTTTAAGAACCCGGGATGGGCTGAATTGAAGCTACCACTTGCAACAATTTCCCTTGCTGAAACTGCGTTGTCAGACAGCGCTTCATTGTAGAAGTACAAGCCGCTGTTATACATCCCGCTATAATTATTATTTAACGCGTTCTCTACATTTTCGCTGAACTTCCAAAAGGTCAGATCAGAAAAACGGTCAGTAGGTGCAAGGTCCAATTTTTTACATCCGCCTGCTACCAATATAGGCAGTAGTAAAAGAAGATATTTTAAACGTTTCATAATTGGTTCTTTAAATATTATTAAAAAGTGATGTCAAGCCCGGCTCCATAGAAAATAGGCAGGGGATAATTACGCGCACTGTTTGATGAAGAGTTTAAAGCGACATTATTACCAAACTCGGTGGTTTCAGGATCAATAAATTTCAGTTTAGTTAATGTAAGCAGGTTTTGCCCAATTAACGACACCCTTGCCCTGCGAACCCCAGCCTTTTGCGTAAGAGCCGAAGGAAGAGTATAACCGATATTTACGTTCTTTAAACGGGCATAAGCGCCGCTGAACCTATAAATATCTGAACCGTAACGCCAATTATTGGTATTGGATGGAGACCCAATCGCTGCGAGTCTTGGGTACTTAGCATCAGTATTGGTTGGTGTCCAGAAGTCAGTTTGATTTTCATACATAGTAGCCCCGTAGTTGTAATGGAATGGCTCTACTTCTTCACCGCGTAAGAATAGGTCACGTTTTCCAACGCCCTGAATAAAGAATTGAAAGTCGAAACCTTTATAAGCAGCTCTATAGGTAAACCCAAATGTAAACCTTGGGAAAGGATTACCGAGTACCACCCTATCCTTCTCATCGATAAGTCCGTCACGGTTTTGATCCACGTATTTAAGATCACCCGGCCCAACATCCACACCTGCAGGTTTTGCATAGGTGTTCACATCATTTTCATTCTGAAAAAATCCGTCTGTTTTATATCCGAAATACTGGGTAATAGGTTCGCCAACACGCCTGATAAATGAGAATGCATCTGTGTTCGCTATTTGCTCTGTTACCCCACCTGTTAATTGCAGTAGCTTGTTATTATTGTCGGCCAAATTAAAGCTAAAGCTCTGTTTAAGATTCTTAGAGTTTACGGCATATGATAAAGTAGTTTCCCAACCCTGATTTCTCACTTTTGCGATGTTCTGATCAGGAGATCCTGCTCCAAACAACCTTGGTACATCTTGTCTTGATGCTAATATGTCGCGGGTTGTTTTATTGAAAAAGTCTAGCGAGAAATTCAATTTATTATTGAAGAACCCTGCGTCGAAACCAAGATTGAAGGTTGCTGACTTTTCCCAGGTTAAATCAGGGTTTCCTAAATTATATCCGGCACCGCCAACAACTGTATTATTAAAGCCATAAGAATTCGGATAATTAAAATATGTTGTCTGATATTGATAAGCTGCTACCGACTGATTTCCCGTAATGCCATAGGAGGACCGCAGTTTCAATTGGTTTACTACTGATCTAACAGGGCTCATAAATTGCTCCTCCGTTAGCATCCACGATGCTCCGATGGAAGGAAAAAATCCTGCACGGTTACCTTTAGCAAATCTTGAAGCGATATCCTCACGGAACGTACTTTCTAAAAAGTACCTATTGTTGTATGAATAGGCCAATCTGCCGAAGAAAGAATTAATACTCCACTCATTTGTAGAGTTAATACTATTATTAGAATTTACAGGATCGATAATGGTACCGGTGGTAGGAGTTCCAAGCAATGGGTCCGTCAATGTCTTTTGCAGCTGGAAGCCTTTTGATTCGTAGGACTCATTGCTGGCTCCAAGGAGTACTCTAAAACTATTTAATTTCAGCGTTTTATTATACTCAGCGTACAATTGCGTGTTGATCAGCATATTCTTAAAGCTATTATCAAACACCGTACGATCATCTCCATATACTCCGCTAGGAAAGTTTTTTACCATTGTCCTTCTAAAATCTGCGGTATTCGCATTGATGGTTCCACCAAAAACACCTGTTAATTTTAGATCAGGAGTAATTGATAGAGAACCATTCAGGCTTCCAAACACCTGATCGTTATTGCTCAAGTATCGCCCACCCTGCTCAAGAACGCTTTTAACGTTGTACTGTGAAGCCACGGCATTAGTAAGGTAATTTCCATCTGCATCCTGAAAGCTGTAATTTAAAGGCACTCTGTCTGCATCTGCAAATATTACCCAATCGGCATTAGAGTGGGATTTGTTTTGCGACTTTACATAGTTTAAGATGGTATTTAATCTGAACTTACCAACTTGAGAAGTTTGATTTAAACGAACGTTGTATTTCTTGTATCCGAAGTTTGGACCTACAAAGTTGCTCGCTTGCTCCTGGTAACCAGCCGAAATAGCATAAGAACTGTTTTCCCCGCCTCCAGAAATAGAAATATTCTGATTTAGTTGAGGGGCATCCTGAAGGAGGGATTGTCTTTGCCAATCGCCATTACCTTGTGCTTTAAATTCCTGTAGCTGATCTGGCGTATAAATAGGAGCCAAACCTGAGTTGATCAAAGAGAGGTTTTTATAATACGCATTGTCCCAACTGCTTACCTTTTTCAATCCAACATAAGCGTGCTGCGAACCGTAATTCCCGTTGTAGGAAACAGATGGCTTTTGGTTAAATTTACCGCTTTTGGTAGTAATTAAAAGTACTCCATTAGCAGCTCTTGAACCGTAGATTGCTGCAGAAACTGCATCTTTTAAAACTGAAACACTTGCAACGTCATTAGGATTTATCAAGTTGATATCTCCGCCTACAATTCCGTCGATAACGATTAAAGGAGTATTATCCCCAAGTGTTCCTAAACCCCTTATGTTCAGATTAACACCGCTTCCGGGATTAAAATTATTTTGTTGAATGATAAGGTTAGGGGCCTCTCCCTGCAAGGATTGCAATAAGTTAACAGATGGCTTTGACTCGATGTCCTGAGCTTTGATCTGGCTTACAGCCCCAGTAAGTGTTGATCTGTTCTGTGTGCCGTAACCAACAACAACCACTTCTGAAAGCACGTTATTATCCGGCTTCAAGCTAATGTTTAGTACCCGGGAATCGGTTACTGTTACCTGCTGACTGACATATCCTATAAAGGAAAATGTCAAGGTAACATTACCACCTGGCAGAGCTATCCGGAATTCCCCTTTCACATCTGATGTTGTTCCAGCAGTTGCGTCACTTCTGCGAATGGAAACACCAGGCAGAGGCTCACCCTTTTCATCTGTCACTTTTCCAGTGATGATGATATCCTGACTCTTTGCTTCTGCGTTAAAATAAATACGGTTCTCAGCCTTTACCTCAGAGGGTAAGACTCCAATATAACCGGCTGCAGCAAGGCATACAGCGAAACACTGTCTTTTTCCAAGAGACATCCATGGCCGGAATTGGTTTGGTAAGTTTTTGTATTTCATATAATTGGTTTATTTAGTTCTAATTATTGCGGTTGGCGTTATAACTTTCGGTCCAGTAGTTCTCGATATATTCAAGCGACTTCCCCTTGGTTTCGGGAATTAGTTTCCAGGTAAGCCACAGTGCGGGGGAACAGCATAAGGCAAATAACCAGAAGGTCCAGGATGCGCCAACGCCTTCCAGCATTACAGGCGTCAATTGCCCTACTATGAAGTTTCCGATCCAGAGTGACAGTGTTGCAAGGGCCATAGATTTCCCCCGGATTGCATTTGGAAATATTTCTCCGATCACAACCCAGCAAACCGGTCCAAACGAGAAGGCGAAACATGCGATAAAAGCCAGAATGAAAATCAATATCCAGGGTCCGGATATGATGTTCAGGGCAAACAGACCTCCTATCAGGATTAGAGACAACACTGCTCCTGTTATACCAACATAAAGAAGCGGCCGCCGCCCCCATTTATCAACAGTAAAAATTGCAACAAACGTAAATACAACGTTTACCAGTCCGATCGTTACTTGTCCGCCTAAGGCATTATTCAAAGTAAATCCAGCTTCTTCCAGTATCCTTGGCCCGTAATATATTACGGCATTAATACCACAGATCTGCGAGAGAAAAGGTAGCAAAAGTCCAATCCAGAGTGCTTTCCTGTAAACAGGTTTGAATAACTCACTTAAAGACTCATTCCTACTTTCATCTTGTGATAAATCAAATTCTTGGATCTCTTCTTCGGCAACTTTTCTGCCATTTACCCTAACTAAAATGTCGGTAGCTTTTTGCCTTTGTCCCTTCAATAATAGCCATCTTGGCGATTCGGGCACCAGAAAGATACAGAGTAGGAATATAGCCGCGGGAATGGCCCCAAGCCCCAGCATTGCCCGCCATACTTCCGCTGAAAAAATCTTGTTAAGTATTTGGCTTTCGAGATTTGGTGAGGTGTGACCGGCAAGGTAGGCATTTGAAAAGTAGGCGATCACTATACCAATAGTTAAGGCAAGCTGATATAAGGTTACCATCATTCCTCTGTATTGAGGGGGCGCAAATTCAGAGATATACAGAGGAGAAACCATAGAAGCAACTCCAATACCTACCCCTCCAACTAACCGGAAGATGATCAACGTACTGAAGGAATCGGTAAGCATGCAGCCAATAGAGGAGGCAAGAAACAAAATTGCTGAAATAAGAAGAACAGGTTTCCTGCCATATTTATCGCTCAACCTGCCCGATAATACTACCCCAGCAATACAACCCAGCAGGGCGCAGCTAACAAACCAACCTTCACTAACTGCATTTAAATTGAAGTCGTTCTTTACAAGAGTAACAGTGCCGGAAATAACTGCTGTATCAAATCCAAACAGGAATCCTCCAAGTGCAGCTACTGCACAGATCAGGTATAGAAAACCATTGCTTTTCTTTTCCATAACGTTGCTGGTTTCGTTGATTAAGGTGCTCATTTCAAAAAGGCTTTAATCACTTTCGCTTTGCCTTCTCCCATGTTTATAAGCTCATAATTGGAGGTGGCGGCTGGGATAACAAAGGTTTCCGCATAGGCAAACACCTGGCTGGATCCATCGGAGGTTTTCACCATCACTGAAGAGCCTTCCACTAGCATCATTACATGGCAGCAATTATCTGTATTCACTGCCATAGAGCCGGCGAATTCAAGTCGGTGTACATCATAAAAATGGTCGGCATGGGTTGGTAGGTGGACGATCTGCCAATCAGCACCTTCTTCCAAAACGTATTGCTTTGAGATCAGCTCTTGCTGAACCCGATCACCTTTTCTTTCGAAATCAAGGTTATTAAAGGCGTGGGCAATATTTATCGGGCGCGGTTTTCCCTCTAAATCCAGTCGTAGCCAATCGTACATTTTAAAAGTAAAAATGTAGGGGGTTGCACTAATTTCAAGCACAAGGTTGTCCTTACCAGAACTATGGACTGTTCCGTTTGGAATTAAAAACAGATCGTGCTTCTTTGCAGGATGGCATTGTACAAATTCCTCAATCTGAACTTCTTTACTTTGTGCCTGACTTGTTTCCAGAGCAGACCTAAACTCAGCAGCATCAATGTTTTCCTGAAATCCTAAGTACACCTTAGCATCTTCTTTGCAGTCCAAAATGTAATAGGTCTCATCCTGAGTGATATTTTCTCCGAAAACCTCTTGTATATACTTTAATCTGGGATGCACCTGAATGGATAAGTTGCCACCATCAAACGTATCTAAGAAGTCGAAGCGAATGGGAAATTCGTCTCCGAAAACCGGTGCATGTTTTCCTAATACCTTCGCCTGGTTGCTAAACATTAAGAAATCAAAAGAAACTTCGAGTAAATACCCTTCACTTTCAAAGACCAACCCATTTTCAGGGACGATCAGTTCAAATGACCAGGCATAATTAATCACATCTTTATTAAGGTTGTTAATGCGATCTTTAATCCATTGGCCTCCCCAGGCGCCTGGTTCAAACCAAGGTCTTACCCGAATCACCGATTGGCTAATTTTACTGAGACCCTCTACCAAAGCCTCTTTATACATCCAGTTAATATCATCCCCCCACTGCCCGTCCGCAATAACTTTAATCCTCTCGAGAATACTTTTTTTGTGGTTATTCAAAAGCACCCAATCCACAAAATAAAAACGCTTATACATACTGGTAGGCTCACTAGGAGATTCACAACCTAAATTGGTGATCGAGCCGGCACGCATTCTGAATTGAAGTTCGTTTTTGGGTAGGTCGACATAGATTACAGGAGCGTCCCAGTTTACTAAAGCCGCACCGCAACCAATAACAATATTGATATCATAACCAGGTTTTGGCTGTATTTCGAGTAACTCCTGATTATAGAGGTTTGATAATTCGAAAGTGCACTTACTACCCCAAACAGAATCATCTGCTCCAAGAAAGGGCTTTACCAACTTCTCAATTTCATCGGCGGACTTAAAAAAGTCAGATGTTTTTGAGATGTTAATTGTTAATCCAGCATTACGGAAAAAATCTGTTAAACCGGTTACTACATCGTCCCAAAAAATCCCTGCGTAGCCGTCTATAAGCACTTCGCGCTGCTCCATAATATATTGGGCAAGTCCCGCGTAGCCGTTAAATATCTTATTGTCTCCTAATGGGCAAAAGGGGTAGATGTTATAATCTTCTTCTTCAGTTGAATAGGTTTCCAGCTTAACAGGCATAAGATATTGGGTCGACTTTCTACGACTAATATCTCCACGTTCTGACTCCAATATAGATCTTTCTGATTCGTTTATAGTATTCATTTTTAATATTGTATGTACATATTTACTTTAAGGCAACAGCAAAATAGCATAATCCGGGATTTCTGGTTAGTTATCAATGGAAAACGCTGCCTTAAGCGATGATATGTACAAACATATAAATTATGTATTGAAATATAAAAGGGATTTTTTAAAAAAATATGTACGGTCTTTTTGTATCGACAAATTGATTGGGCAAGAAATAATTTTTAGTATTGTATTTTTTATGAAGAACTCCATTGATCACAAAAGCCCTATCCCCCTTCATATACAGGCAGAAGCTGCATTAAGAGAGCTAATAGCCTCTGAAGAGTACAGGAACGGAAAGATATTGCCCAATGAGGTAGAGATGGCTAAACTTATGGCGATTTCACGTACGACACTCCGGCAAGCAATAAATAAACTGGTGTTTGAGGGACTGTTAGTCAGGAAGAAACGGAAAGGAACGAAGGTTGCGGATAATGCAGTAAGCTCCAGGTCAAACAATTGGCTCAGCTTTTCTCAGGAAATGAAATTGAGAGGGATAACCATCAAGAATTTCGAGCTTCATGTTACATGGGTTTATCCAGACGAAAACTTAGCGAACTTTTTCGATATAGCACAAGACCGGCAGGTTTTAAAGATGGAGCGGGTCCGGGGAAGGCCGGAAGAACCTTTTGTGTATTTCGCTTCGTTCTTCCATCCCCGTATTGGTCTAACTGGAGATGAAGACTTTAAAAGACCATTGTATGAATTGCTTGAGCACGATTATTCTGTAATTGCAACTCTCTCGAAAGAGGAAATCAGTGCTAAAGGTGCCGATCAATTTATAGCTGATAAACTTAGAATTCCTGTTGATAGTCCTGTTCTACTGAGGAAAAGATTTGTTTTCGATCAGGGCGACAGACCTATTGAATATAATTTAGGCTATTACAAAGCCGGCAGTTTTGTATATACGGTTGAAAGCAGGAGAGAATGACCGGAAGAAAAGTACATTATGTTTCAGGACTAACAGTATCAATTTTTATTACCTTTCATTTATTAAACCATTTATCCAGTATTTATGGAGCTGGTGAACATATTGCAGTGATGAATACAATGCGATTCTTTTACCGCAATCCATTGGCAGAAGGATTTCTATTACTGGCTGTGCTTGCTCAAATAATTTCAGGCATGAGGCTATTCATGAAAAACAGAAAAACAGCGGGCACAACGTTTGAAAAACTCCAAATCTGGACTGGACTTTATCTAGCGATCTTTTATCTCGTTCATTTAGCGGCTGTATTTGGCGGCAGATACTTGCTACATCTTGACACTAACTTCTATTTCGGAGTCGCTGGCCTTAATTCATTTCCGACGAACCTATTTTTCATCCCTTATTACGGGTTTGCCCTTTTTTCATTCTTTGGCCACCTGGCTGCAATTCACAACAGAAAAATGAAACACACCATTATAGGCTTGTCACCAGCAGGCCAATCTATTGTAATTTTATTATCAGGAATAATTTTATCTTTTGCAATTTTTTACGGTCTCACAAATCGTTTTAATGGAGTAGCAATTCCAAAAGAGTACGATGTGCTTATTGGCAAATAAAACAAGCAAATGGTGCCAATTACGGGATAAAGAAGAGCTAAACTTGCGAAAGTTACTAAACCATTCAACCATTATCCGATTTCTTAGTTAACTAGAAAAACTTTCTATGTTAGTCTACAGGAAATTAAAATGGCCAATTATTTTTCATTATACCTGGCCTAGTCTTTTTTATTACTTTTTCCTTTCCCTCTCGGTTTATTTGGTTAACAATTATTTTAACCTTACTAGCCTGCACATTCCTTTCAATATTATTGCTGCCCTTAGCACAGCTCTCGCTATCTTTCTGGGTTTTAAAAACAACAATGCCTATGACAGATGGTGGGAGGCAAGGCAAATATGGGGATTACTAGTTAACTATAGCAGGGCATGGGCCAGGGAAGTTATGTTGCTGATATCTTCAAGCAATGAAGCAGAGCAGGAAGAAATTAAACAACTTCATAAAAAAATCATCTACCGGCATATCGCGTTCGTACATGGATTGCGTGTATTTTTGCGAAGGCAGCATTATTACAACAAGTCAGGTTTGCAAGAGTACTATGAAGGCCCGAATGAGTATTCTGATGTGAGGGATTTTATATCTCCTTTGGAATATGAAGAGTTTACTCATAAAAACAATCCTCCAAATTATTTGATCGAACAACAAGGAAGAGACCTTAAAAATGCGTATGATAAAGGCTGGATCTCCGAATTCTTTTTTGTTAGACTGGAGGAAACACTCATTGAATTCAACAACATTCAAGGCAGATGCGAGCGGATAAAAAACACTCCCCTCCCCCGGCAATATAGCAGCTTCTCCAAAGTTTTCGTTCTCATTCATGCCTCACTGCTACCATTCGTATTTATTCAAGACCTGGGTTGGCTTTCTATACCTTTTTCGGTTATCATTTCTTTTGTTTTCCGCTGTCTTGACCTTATGGGTGAGCGAGCGGAAGATCCATTCGAAAATAGGATTGAGGATGTTCCGCTTACAGCATTAAGTATAACAATTGAAACCAACTTAAAAGAGCAGCTCGGAGAAAAAGAATTCCCCAAACCTAAGGATTACTATAGGGGCATAGTCTTATAGCTAATCCAGTTATAAACGATAGAGACGTAACCGCCTCTATCGTTTATAACTGGAAGCTACCTAAGCCAGGTGATGCTTGTAATGCCAGGTGATTCCTGCCTCTCTATTACCTCCAAAGCCATTAAGTTAGATGAGCTAGGGCAGATTTATTTATAGAAGAGATGAGCCCCTCAGCAGTTAGCTTCAATTCTGCGTCAACTTAATATCTTCCAGTAACTTTACTGCCTGCTTTTTCCAGTCTTCATCTATTTCTAACCAGTCAAAAAAGGAGAAACTATCTTTAAAATTCAATTCCTGCGAGCCGGATTTATGTCCTCCAGCTAAACCTAAATAGCTTTTCCCTTCGTCTTCCGGGTAGCGTACCTTATAGGCGTAGTAAACCGAATCTTTAACGCTTATCTCTCCTAATAGCTCTATATTTTCTGTAGGCTCGTCATCATCATTCAAATAATTGTATAAACATAACCGGGCGAACTCTCGCTGACTTTTAAACTTTTGCGGCACCCTGCTCAACTGACCAACTTTGTGAAAGGCCTCCATTATACTATACCGGGTGCCGATGCTATCCAGGAATTTTCCTGTCAGTTTTTCATCTACTTTAAGCTTATTAACTATTCGTGTTACCAATGCTTCTGGGATCATACTTCCCTGCCCGTTCTCTTTTATGAGCTTCGCGGTAAAAGCATCAGCTAAAGATTGACCTTTTATCTCCTGAAGGAGATGCAAATAAGAGTAAATTTTCCTATTGTAACCCAAAGTATCCGTTCCAGCCTTTACTTCCGCGAGGTAACTGTTCAGGTCCTCATTCGCGTATGAAGAGATTGCTTTAAATTTTGGAACTATTGCAGCATTATATTTTTGGTCTTCGGCGTATAACAAATAAGATATTTTTGTTAGTAGCTCAGTTCTATAATCGGGAAACCTGAACAATGGTAAAAGTTGGTCTAAATGGTCGGCGGTAAATTGAACTGAGTCGGACAGCGGTCTAAAGATCATCCACCGATCATTACCCAAATTATGTAGAGGATTCGTGGTTAATAACTGCAAATAGTTGTCGTACCCAGCTACAGTGTCTACTTCTGGAAGAGCAACCAAAGCAGCGGCTCTGATATGATCCAAACCTTCGGCCTTTGAGAACAAATCTTTTAAAACTAAGGACGAGCTTCTATCCCTTAATGCCGCCATGGTCTCAATCATTCTCACCCTAATGCCATCACTTTTAGTGTCATCCGGGTAGGTCCTTTCTAATACTGCTCTATGTATTGCAGGAAGCTCACCCTTCTGCAGATTATAATAATTCAAGGCTCCCTTGGCATCCTCCACAACGCTTGTATCTGAAGATGACAGATCCTTCAGTATCGTCGCTATCTTTGACGACGAGTACATAAGGGGCGAACTTTTTTTAGTACTTACAAAGGAATTGAAGATCTTTTGATTAACAGTACCTCTAAGTTCTTCCTCGGTAGTATTTGAGCTTAAAAAAAAGAACTTGTTCCCGTCGACCCATATTCTGGTCTTTGTTCGCAAATCACTCCCTTCTATACTTGTTTCAAATTCTCTTCCGGAAAGTCCGTTAACTGTAATTGATTTTGTTTTTGAAACTGTATCTGAGCTTCCTCTCATCCCTTTCAACATTAGTGAATACAGGCTATCCAAATCCTTAATTTTAAGATACTCCTTTATTGTATAGCTCTCGAAATTGTAAGCTCCTCCTGAGGATGGATTATTGAAGATAACGTTATAATCATGCTTTAAAAAAGAACTATGATCTGCCACCTGGTTTCTCAAAAAATTAGGAGTCTCCGAAACCTGCATTTTTAACATTTCACCTTCTGGCTGATAGGAAAGAAGTTTAGTTTCCTGGTAGGGCAGCAGACTAAAAGACTCAAAAAATTCGTCAGGCACTGTTAGACGGATTTTTTCTACCTGGTTCTGTCGCATCAGAAAATATATTCTGCTCCCCCTTGTAAAAACCCTGCAAATAGTGTAGTACTTATTATCCAACATCATCCTGAACTCTACTCCATCCATTCCGTTATGTTTAACAGCTTCTGGTCCGTAAACTATTTCTCCCTTTGCAGCTAGGTCTTTCTGAAACAGCTCAAAAACCTTGTTTCTGTCAGCAAGGAATATTCCCTGGGGAAAATCGTTGTACCGAACCAGATAACTTGCCTTATTATTATCATCGCTCGCATAATAGATCTTCATTTTGTACTCCCCTGGTTTCCCGCCAGGATTGTCCATCTCCTTTTCCATATACTCAGGTTGATGAGGCATTTTAACAGAAAAGGCACCAGCAGTTTGTTTGAAAGTGATCCATTCACCACCTTGCGAACTGCTTTTTTTCTGACTTGAGGCTGATTCGCCTGCGACAGTTAAGACAAGAAAGAATGAGATGAAAAACTTTAAGTAAAATCGTGTAAAAGGAGAAATCTCCTTTTGAATGTGATGAAGGTTAAAACAAGAAATCATGTTAAAAAAAAGTATGCGTAAAAATAATGATTTAGGGGAATTGTAGAAACAAATAAAATTTGGAGGCAGGAAGAAGCCGCTACACAAATCTTTCAGGCCTTGGTATAAAGCCTTACCTTTGCGTTATGAGCAACATCCTCCCTTCCTCTTTAATCAGATCATTGAATGAAAAATTCGGCCTGGACCAGGAGCTTTTTTTCAGGGTACATGAAGAAGGAGAGTTCATTACATCTGTCAGGTTAAATCCCTTCAAACCATCTAATGCTTTTGAAGAGGCGGATAGAATAGGATGGACAGAGTACGGCCGATATTTAGAGGAACGCCCCTCTTTCATTGCCGACCCATTGTTCCATGCAGGAGGTTATTACGTGCAGGAAGCTTCTTCAATGTTTGTAGAGCATATTCTGAGACATAGCACGGATCTGAAGGAAGACCTAAAGGTACTTGATCTTTGTGCTGCTCCCGGAGGTAAAAGCACTTTGATCTCTTCAGTTATCAATAGTGACAGTCTTCTTGTATCTAATGAAATCATTAAAACAAGAGTCCCTGTTCTGGCGGATAATATGACTAAATGGGGAGTAATTAATTCGGTGGTTACCAATAACGATCCGAGGGATTTTCAGCGATTAGGAGGATACTTTGATGTAATCGTTGTGGATGCTCCATGCTCTGGATCGGGTATGTGGAGGAAGGATCCACAGACGATCAACGAATGGTCGGAGAACAATGTGCAGCTTTGCAGCCAGAGACAGCAGAGGATACTTGCAGATATCTACCCTGCATTAAAAGAAGGAGGTTTGTTGATCTACTCTACCTGCTCATACTCCGAAGAAGAGAATGAGGAAATAACAGATTGGCTATCCGACACATTTAATGTAACTACTGTTAAAATTCCAGTTAAGCCAGAGTGGCAAATTCAGGAAAGCTTATCGGTAAAACACAAGAACCACGGATACCGTTTCTACCCGCATCTTGTTAAGGGAGAGGGCTTTTTTGTCAGTTGCTTTATAAAGAATGACAGTTCTTCAATGATAAAAAGTACAAAGTCGCGAACTGCAAACATACCTAAGAATGAACTTCCTGTTATTGAAAGGTGGATCACAGGTGAGCTGCCACTACAACCTATTCCTGTTAAAGAGGGTTATTCTATAATCAATCCCGTACATGCAGCGGATATCACCTTGTTGCAATCAAATCTATACCTGAAAAAATCAGGTGTATTTGCAGGGAAAATCGTTGGAAAAGACCTTATACCAGATCATGAACTCGCCCTTAGTTTGATCCTTAATAAGAACATACAGAAAGCCGAACTAAATTACGAAGAAGCGATCAGCTATCTTAGAAAAGATGATTTAAAATTAGAAAACATCGGTCAGGGATGGACATTGATGACCTTTAAAGGATTTGGCCTGGGATGGGCAAAAATCCTGTCGAACAGGATTAATAATTATCTGCCTAAGGAACTGAGAATACTGAAAGAGATCTAACCACCTGGAACATCTTTTCTCCTAATCTTTATCTTTAATTAATTTTTCATGTAACAGTTCACAAAAACCAGCGTCTACCTAAAAAAGATATTAACAGAGATGAAAATTTCTCTATTTTAGGCAAACTAATTACTTACACAAAAACCTCAAAAACAACCTAAATGAAAGCGCTACTCATGGCAGTGTTTCTAACGCTGTCGTTTTGCAACCTCAACGCCCAAACCTCATCAGTAAAAGGCACGATCGGAGACACAACGTCTCTTATTAAATTAAAGAACACCTCTGTTTCTATCCTGAACGCAAAAGACTCTACCCTTATAAAGTTTACCAGGGCCGCGGGAGATGGTTCGTTCTCAATTAGTGGGCTACCAGCAGGTAAACTTATCCTATTAGCTACCTATCCAGGCTACGCCGACTATGTAGAAAGCTTCAAGTTAGATTCCCTCTCTCCTACTAAGGACTTTGGGAATATTAATATGCTTCTGAAATCCAACCTCTTGAAAGACATTGTAGTAAAGGGAACTGTTGCAGCTATTAAAATTAAGGGAGATACAACAGAGTATAACGCATCAAGCTTCAAGATCGCCCCTAATGCTAAGGTAGAAGATCTGTTAAAGCAGCTACCAGGAATACAGGTAGATAAAGACGGAAAGATCACAGCACAGGGTCAAACTGTAAATAAAGTATTAGTAGATGGAGAAGAGTTCTTTGGAGACGATCCCACACTGGTTACTAAGAACCTTAGGGGTGATATGATCGACAAAGTTCAACTTTATGATAAAAAAAGTGACCAGGCCACCTTTACAGGGATAGATGATGGGGTAAAGGATAAAACAATTAATTTAAAACTGAAGGAGGACAAAAAGAACGGATATTTTGGTAAGCTTGACGGAGGGGGGCTCGATGGCAATTTTTATGCTGGTCAGGGAATGTTCAATAAGTTTAAAGGAAAGAAGAAGTTTTCGGCTTATGGAACTGTTGGAAATACAGGAAGAACAGGATTGAACTGGTCTGACAATAATAAATATACTGGTGGCAACATGGAGATGACCGACGATGGTGGTATAATTATGTACTCTAACGATCGTGACGATCTGGATGCTTCAAACTACCGGGGAAGTGGAATACCGGAAATACAAACTGGGGGCGTTCATTACGATAATAAATGGAATAAGGATAAAGAGTCTATCAATACTAACTACAAAAGCGGATACCTTAGTGTAGATGGAATAGAAAGCAACTTATCACAGAATAATCTAAAGGAGAGCTTTATTAACAACACCAATAATTCAATTTTCTCAAACTCGACTTTCCGTCAAAAGCTAGATGCTACCTACCAGTTAAGGCCCGATTCTACTACCAATTGGAAATTCTCTATTGATGCCTCACTACGCAATACAAAGAGTAATAGTTTTAACATTGGAACGGGCTTAAATTTCAATAATGTAAGGATTAATGATAACCGCAGAACTCTGGACAATGATGGAGAACAGCAGAGCCTTAATGCCTCGGCCTTTTTTAGCAAAAGACTAAGAAAAAAAGGAAGAACCTTTTCGGTGAATTTCACCCAAGGCTTGAACAAAGGCAATAATTCAGGCTACCTTGAGTCTACAAACGTCACCTTCGATAGCGCTGGAACCAGGAGAGATTCGATGGTAATAGACCAGTTCAAAGACAATGATAACAGCACGTTTAGGACAAACACTAACCTGACTTATACCGAGCCACTTACAAAGGTATTCTCGCTTGTTGTTAATTACGGCTTTGGAATTACTAACAGTTCTTCAGTCCGCAAGTCTTATAATTCAGCCGGAGGAAACTATAACGTTCTGGATTCAGTTTATAGTAATGATTTTGACCTGAATCAAATTTCTCACCAGGGAGGAGCAATTTTCAACGTCAAAGCAAAAAAAACAAACGTAAACTTCGGCACCAGGGCAACTTCGGTTAACTTTCACCAAAAGGATCTTTTCAGAAATACCAGATACGACCGTCAGTTTATAAACTGGTTACCGCAAGCAAGCTACCAGTATAAGTTTTCAAATTATAAATCGTTCCGGATCAATTACAACGGCAGAACGAGCCAACCTTCAACAGACCAGTTACAACCTGTTAGGGTAAATACAGATCCTTTGAACATTACTATAGGTAACCAAAACTTAAAACCTTCATTCACCAACACCTTTAACTTCAATTATAACACCTATAAAGTACTCGCTAATCAAGGGTTTTACATATATGGATCTTACTCCTTCACCATGAACCCCATTGTAAATTCAACTTTCACAGATCTCAGTACCAATGTCAACACTTATCAATCTATTAACTTGAAAAGCCATGACTCGAGGAACTATAATACTTATATGTATCTGAGCCGGAAAATCCAAAAATGGGATTTGAATGTTGGTGGAAGTTTAGGTACGGATGGTAGCACTTATTATAGCATCAGCAATGGGAATCTTAACAGAGCGACATCAAGTAACTACTATGGGGATGTTTCGATTTCGCAGAATAAGCCAAAAAAGTATGATTTTTATATCTCCTTAAACCCCTCCTATAGTCAAAACGAGTCCTCGTTGCAGCTAGATAGAAACAATAACGGGTGGGTTTACAACTCCAATGGCGGGTTCAACATATATCTACCGGGAAGATTTCAGATCGGATCTAGTGCAAATTATGAATTCAGAGAGAAGACAGCAGCCTTTAACGAAACCTTTGAACGACTATTGCTTAACGCTTCTGTAACGAAAAAATTCACAAAGGCAGAAAACCTAGCGCTGGTAGTTTCAGGAAATGACTTATTAAACCAGAACAACGGTTTTAGTCGCCGGGTGAGCAATAACTTTATTACTCAGCGCAGCTACCAAACCATTAAAAGATACTTCCTTGCTACCCTTGTATGGGAATTCAATAAAATGGGAGGAGGACTAAAATCATCAACTTCTAATACTATCAAATAATGAAACTTAAATATATCCTTACCATAGTATGCAGCATTCTAACAGGTTTAAGTGCTTCTGCTCAGTTTGTAAACTTCCCCTCGGAGGGAGTTATCCAGTTTGAAAAAAGGGTAAATATGTTTGCTATTTTCAAAAGGGCCATAAATAAAGACAATGAGAGCTACATGCAAATGGCTTTTGACCAGTATAAAAAGACTCAACCGCAATTTAAAACATTGAAGAGCACTCTTAGCTTTTCCTCAGGAGCTACTTTATACACGCCTCAGCCCGATCAGCAGGCTGCAGGTCAAAACTTCATGAGCTTTCATCCCGCAGCTAGTCAGCCTAATACCACTTATATTGACCTAAACAGCAGAACTTTCATTACGCAGAAAAATATATTCGAGCAGAACTTCCTCGTTAAAGACTCCATTAGAAATATCAAATGGAAAATTACGGATGAAACCAGGGAAATAGCAGGATACCATTGCAGAAGGGCCAATGCAATTGTTATGGACTCTATTTATGTGGTAGCTTTTTATACTGATAAAATTCCTGTGTCCGGCGGACCTGAATCATTTACAGGTCTACCAGGGATGATCCTGGGTGTTGCTTTACCTCACGAAAATATCACCTGGTTTGCCACCTCTGTTACTGAAAAAAGCGGTCACGCCGCAACAATAAAACCGCCTACTAAAGGAAAACCTCAAACGAATACCGAACTTAAAAAAACGGTAGAAAATTCTATGAAAGACTGGGGCGCTATTGGAAAAGAAGCGTTGAAGCCAATAATGTTATAAGATGTATTGCTTTGGGGCAAAGATCCTTAATGTGTCAAACGAAGAGAGCCGTAAAAGGCTTTCTTCAACTGTCATTTCCTTTTCTTATATTCTATTTTTACACGGACTACTCCAGCGTCGAGCATATCTATTTTTCGGGCAGCTTTTCGTGAAAGATCTATTATTCGGCCGCTTACGAACGGTCCCCTGTCATTGATCCTTACTTTAACGGACTTTCCGTTCCTCAAATTTGTCACCTTGACTTTCGTACCGAATGGAAGGGTACGGTGAGCCGCTGTTCTCTTAGAACTCCTGAACTTGGCGCCACTGGCAGTTCTTTTGCCATTAAACTTTTTGGCATAATAGGAAGCTCCTCCTGTTTGAGTGGCTTTCGGGCTACAGGCGCATGTAACCACAGAGATAATAAGAAACAAGAAAATTGCACGATACCTCATAACACAATAATCGCATAAAGATACACTCCTTCCCAGAAACAACAAAAGCCCGACAAGCGGGCTTTTGGATCAACTAATATTAGCTGAATTATTTTTTTAAGAATTTGAAATTCTTACCAATGAATTTTGCGTTTTCACCTAATTCTTCTTCGATTCGAAGTAGTTGGTTGTATTTAGCGATCCGGTCTGAACGAGATGCAGAACCAGTTTTGATTTGACCACAGTTTAATGCTACGGCCAGGTCGGCGATTGTAACATCCTCAGTTTCACCAGAACGGTGAGACATTACTGAAGTATAACCGTTTGTTTGTGCTAAAGAAACAGCGTTGATAGTTTCAGTTAAAGAACCTATTTGGTTAACTTTAACAAGGATAGAGTTACCAGTACTGTTATCGATTCCTTGTTGCAAACGTTTAACATTAGTTACGAACAAGTCATCACCTACTAACTGAACTCTTGAACCGATTTTGTCGGTTAACAACTTCCAACCAGCCCAGTCATCTTCAGCCATACCATCCTCAATAGAGATGATAGGATATTTCTCAGTTAATGATGCTAAGTATTCAGCTTGCTCTTCGCTGGTACGTATAGCACCTTTTTCGCCTTCAAACTTAGTATAGTCGTATTTACCGTCTTTGTAGAACTCTGAAGCAGCACAATCAAATGCTAAATAGATATCTTCACCTGGTTTGTATCCAGCCTTTTCAATAGCCTGTAAAATTGTTTCAACACCATCTTCAGTTCCTTCGAAAGTTGGAGCGAAACCACCTTCATCACCTACTGCTGTAGATAAACCTCTGTCATGAAGGATCTTTTTAAGATTGTGGAATACTTCTGTTCCCCAGCGTAAGGCTTCAGAGAAAGAAGAAGCACCAACTGGCATGATCATAAACTCCTGGAATGCAATAGGAGCGTCAGAGTGAGAACCACCGTTAACGATGTTCATCATTGGGATGGGAAGAGTGTTCGCATTAACACCACCAATGTAACGGTAAAGCGGCTGACGGCTCTCTTGTGCTGCAGCTTTAGCTACTGCCAATGAAACACCTAAAATAGCGTTAGCACCAATTTTACCCTTATTCTCCGTTCCGTCAATCTTGATCATTAAAGCATCGATAGTATTTTGTTCAAATACATCTAATCCTTTAAGTTCTTTCGCTAAGATTTCATTTACATTTTTAACGGCGTTCAAAACACCTTTACCAAGGTATTGAGATTTGTCATTGTCACGAAGTTCTACTGCTTCGTGAACTCCTGTTGAAGCACCAGAAGGTACTGCAGCACGACCAACAACACCGTTTTCAGTAATAACATCTACTTCGATTGTAGGATTGCCACGGGAATCAAGTATCTGCCTGGCGTGTACGTCTAAAATTAAGCTCATTTCTTTTTAATTTATTGTTTACCTGAAAGGTTCTTTCAAACTTAATAGGTTACAGTTAGTGTAACAAAAACACTAAGTTTGGAAGCGTGCCAAAAATAGCATTTTTTATATTGTTCGAAAAATGATTATGGTTACTTTTCTGTTAATTCAGAAAAAAAACAAACCCGTTTATCAGATAATAAACGGGTTTGAAAAGAATATTTTTATTTATTTTCGATATAATCTACAAATTGATCGAAAAGATAACGTGAATCGTGCGGGCCAGGAGATGACTCTGGGTGATATTGCACTGAGAAAGCTTTTTTACCTTTCACACGAATACCTTCGATGGAGTTATCATTAAGATTTACGTGAGTAATTTCTACTTTTTCTGATTTCTCAATATCTTCTGCTACTACACCAAATCCATGGTTTTGTGACGTTACTTCGCAATGGTCAATAATGATGTTTTTAACAGGATGGTTAAGACCACGGTGTCCATTAAACATTTTCTTTGTACGGATGCCGTTTGCCTGAGCCAACAATTGATGGCCTAAACAAATTCCGAATAGAGGTTTATCTGCCTCAAGAACTTTCTTAACAGTCTCGATCGCGTAAGGCATAGCAGATGGGTCACCAGGGCCGTTAGAAATAAAATAGCCGTCGGGAGCCCATTTCTCCATTTCTTCGAAACTCGTTTTTGCCGGGAACACTTTAGCGTAAACATCACGGTGATCAAAATTACGAAGGATGTTCTTCTTAACACCTAAGTCAAGAACAGCAATTTTATGAGCAGCATTCTCATTACCATAGAAATATGGCTCTTTAGTAGAAACTTGAGACGAAAGTTCTAAACCGTCCATTGAAGGAACATCTGCAAGCTTTTGTTTAAGCTCGTCGATATCTAAGATTTCAGAGGAAATGATAGCATTCATCGCTCCTTTATCGCGGATGTGACGGACTAAAGACCGTGTATCTACGTCCGAAATAGCAACGATGTTCTCTTCCTGAAAATAATCCTGAATAGATTTATCAGACATTTTACGGCTGTAATTGATGTTAAAATTCTTACAAACCAAACCTGAAATCTTAATATCACCAGACTCAACTTCGTCTTCATTAACACCGTAGTTACCGATATGAGCATTCGTGGTAACCATTATCTGCCCGAAGTAAGACGGGTCGGTAAAAACTTCCTGGTATCCGGTCATGCCGGTGTTGAAACAAATCTCACCAGTTGTAGTGCCAATTTTGCCGGCAGCTTTTCCGTGATAAACAGTTCCATCTTCCAGCAAAAGTACAGCAGGTAATTTGGTGTAATTAGTCATTTCTTAATTGATGTTATTTTTATTGTTAGTATTACTCTGATTATTGTCTCTTATCCATTCTACGGCGAACATGTCACTTCCGTTTCCATAAGCTATCAGGAATTCAGATGCATTGAATTCTACATCATCACTATCAGAAAATAAATGGAAAAACTGTAAATCCCCGTAAGAATTTCGGGCTTTAAATGGTAATAGACTGAAGCAATCGACTTCAAATTTCACAAGAGACAAAGGTATGCTTTTTATCCTTTTTTTAAAACCATTTTTAAAATTACAGTTTAAACCATCCTCCCTATTGTTTCAATATATCTATAATACGATTCAGCCCTTCAACTTTACTTCCGGTTTTTCTACCTTTGACCTAAAATAACTGGCAATGTCAATTAATAAAGAAGTTAGGCGAATCACAACCAACACTATCCAGGAAATGAAAATGAAGGGCGAGAAGATCGCGATGCTCACTTCCTATGATTACTCGATGGCGAAAATCGTGGATGAGGCGGGGATAGATGCTATACTGGTTGGAGACTCTGCTTCGAATGTAATGGCAGGCCATGAAACCACCTTACCAATTACATTAGATCAGATGATCTATCACGCGTCGTCTGTGGTGAGGGCCGCAAGCAGATGTTTGGTAGTAGTAGACCTTCCCTTCGGATCTTACCAGGGAAATTCAAAAGAAGCACTGAATTCAGCTATCCGCATCATGAAAGAGTCTGGAGCCCATGCAGTGAAACTTGAAGGTGGTCAGGAAATACGAGAATCGATAGACCGGATAATAACGGCAGGAATACCAGTGATGGGTCACCTGGGGTTAACCCCGCAATCTATTTATAAGTTTGGTACGTATACAGTACGGGCTAAAGAAGAGGCAGAAGCAGAAAAGCTTAAAAAGGATATATTGTTGTTGGAAGATGCGGGTTGTTTTGCTGTTGTTCTTGAAAAGATACCGGCTAAACTCGCTGAAGAAGTTACAGCAAGTGTTAAAATACCTACAATTGGAATAGGAGCTGGTCCGCATTGCGATGGACAAGTTTTGGTGGTACATGACATGCTTGGCCTTACCAAAGGATTTCGCCCGCGGTTTCTGAGACAATACCTCAACCTGTACGAAGAGATAAATGGTGCGGTTAAAGGTTACGTACAGGATGTAAAAAGCAATGATTTCCCAAACGAGAAAGAACAATATTAGTTTTTCAAAACAGGACGCAATGCATCCTTTTGAAAGAAACAGATTCTGGGCATGGGTTGAATGGCTTTTCGTGTGCATTCCCGCACAATAGTTCTTCTGTTAAAGTGAACTTACCCAACCGATGGAATTAGAGTTAAGACCGAGCTTGAAAACGGACTCCTTCAGTTGAAACTCAAGCACTAGATTTTCCGTAGTTATAGCATGCAAAAAAGCGCTCGAACCGAATATTCTGAAATTACTGATAAAGACATCTTATACGAAGACAATCATATAATAGCTGTTAATAAAAGAGCAGGTGATATTGTACAGGTAGATGAAACTGGAGATGACCCCCTCGACGAAAAAGTTAAAAGATATATAGCTAAAAAGTACAATAAGCCTAACGGTGCTTTTCTGGGAGTGGTACACCGGCTTGACAGACCTGTAAGCGGCGTAATTCTTTTTGCAAAGACCAGCAAAGCCCTCGATCGAATAAACGCAATGTTCAAGGGCAGGGAAATGAAAAAGACTTATTGGGCCGTTGTTCGGAACAGGCCAGTCCCTGAAGCAGGAAACCTTGTTCATTGGCTTGTAAAAAACCCGCAGAAAAACGTCACGAAGGCCCATACTAAAGAAGTTAACGGAAGCTTGCGCTCTGAGTTAAACTATAAGTTGATTGGGGAACTAAACGGCTATCATCTTATTGAAGTTGATCCAATTACCGGACGCCCCCACCAAATCCGCGTCCAACTTTCCACCTTAAATTGCCCTATTGTTGGCGATAATAAATACGGCTATCCGAGAGGAAGTTTGAAAAAAAGCATATGCCTTCATGCAAAGAGGCTTCGCTTTATTCATCCCATTAAAAAAGAGCCGATTGACATAAAGGCTCCACTACCGAAAGATGGGTTCTGGGATAAATTTGAAGTCTTTGCAGACAAAGATCTCTAATATTTAAACTAAAAGTATAGCAGGCAGGTTAACATAAACTATCTTGCCTGCATGTTTAGGATTTTCATAAAATTCTTCTTTAGCAATTACATCTCTTATATAATAAAAAGGGATTTTCAGTCATTTCATTTTAACCAGCCAGAAATCGCTCCCGATAAAGCAATCCTCCTGATTGCAAATCATTTTTCCTGGTGGGATGGGTTCTTACTGTTTGAGCTAAACCGGAGATGTCTGAACAAAAATTTCCATGTGCTGGTTACTGAAGAGAACTATCAAAAGGTTTTTTTCTTAAAATACCTTGGAGCAATATCACTTAAGAAACGATCCAAGGAAATGCTGTCTACATTGAACGGTACCGGCCGATTATTAAATGATCCCCAAAATCTTGTCCTTATCTTCCCACAGGGGAAACTAGGGTCAAACCATGTAGACGAAGTGGTGTTTGAGAAAGGGCTAACCAACTTAATAAATGCATCGAACAAAAACTATCAATACCTTTTTTCTGCTATGTTCGTTGATTATTTTGATAAACGTAAACCCTCGGTCTGGTGTAAGCTGAAGCAGGTACCGGCAAATGAACTGGAAGGTTTATCTATGATAAGGGAAATCTATAACAAACACTATCAGGAATCGCGACAGCAACATAGTCGCATTACAATCTAAGCAATGCTAATATTTTATGTAGTATTCTTTTTTTTAATTATCCGCTTTACGATTACGCTATTTAATTTCATTTCGAATCCTAAACTTCCTAAATCGCCTCGCCGGTACAACGAACTTGTTTCAATCCTTATACCCGCCCGGAACGAAGAAGAAGATATTATTACCTTGCTGAAATCTATAAAACTGCAGGATTATGAAAATTATGAGGTAATTATTCTGGACGACAATTCAGAAGACGACACCTACACTATCTGCGAGCGATTCTGTGAGAAGAACAAGAATTTCAGGGTGATCAAAGGACAGGAGCTGCCTGAAGGATGGCTCGGAAAGAACTTCGCCTGCCATCAACTGGCCAGTCAGGCTAAAGGGAAATATCTTCTATTTCTGGATGCTGATGAACTGATAAAAGATGGCCTAATCAACAACTCAATTCACCGGATGAAACTAGGGCGATTGGCTTTGCTAAGTTTATTCACGAACCAGCAAATGGAGACAGTAGGCGAGCGTTTAGTTGTACCTCTAATGCATTTCATCCTATTAAACTCCTTGCCCCTACGCTTAGTGAAATTATCTAAGAAGACATCTCTGGCCGCCGCAAGCGGACAGTTTATGTTTTTCGATGCTGCTGTTTATCATAAGCACTCATGGCATGCGCAAGTAAAAAGCAATGTGGTGGAAGATGTTGAGATTATCAAACTTGTTAAGGCTTATCAATATAATACCGAATCCTTGCTGGGCAACGGATATATTTACTGCAGGATGTATAAAAGCTATGGTGAAGCAATACAGGGCTTTAGTAAAAACCTTCTGGCAGGCTTTAATAATAATATTGCTGGTCTGATTTGTTATTTATTACTTGTTATAATTGGCCCTATCTTTATTGCCTTGTACCTCGATGTTCAGTTATTGTTCTTCGCAATAACTCTAATAATTTTGAGCCGCATCATGATCTCATTAGCTAGCGGGCAGAACGCTTTCCTAAATATCATTCTTCATCCGCTTCAAATGATATCATTCGTAATAATTGCCATTTTGTCCATTAAAAAAAACCTTTCATCTGAAATAAGCTGGAAGGGCCGAATTATAAAGTCATGAAATTTTCCAAGGCTCGCATCTGCGGACTAATTGTTGTTCTTTTTTATACTGTAGGGTTTTTCGGTCTTAGCAGTGACATGCTTGTAGAACTGTTTAAAGACCTTGTTCCATTCCACCTCTTGTTAATGTTTCTGTTGATCATGATCAGTCACGATAATAAAAACAGAGCCTTTTATACATTTGTGGTGGTAACCTATATAGCCGGATTCCTGATAGAACTGGCTGGCGTTAAAACAGGCTATATTTTTGGAGACTACACCTATGGAGCAACATTGGGTTATAAAATAGCAGATATCCCTTTAATAATAGGTATCAACTGGGTTTTAATGGTGTATTCTACGGGCGCAATCCTCGAAAACCTGAGAATCAAAAGCAGAGTGATCCTTGCTTTATTAGGTGCCGGCCTTTTGTCAATTGTTGATATATTAATTGAGCCAGTAGCTGTAAAATATGATTATTGGAGTTGGGCAAATGCTGAAATACCGTTTCACAATACTGTAGGCTGGTTTTTTTTCTCGATCTTTATGATGTCGGTATTTTACATGCTGCGATTTGAAAAAAACAATCCGGTAGGTTCTATCTTATTTATTATACAGGCACTGTTCTTCCTTGCTCTAAACATCACGATAATCTAAAAAAGAGTATTTTTGCACTATGGGATATAATCTGGCAGTAACGATTGATAAAGATTCTGGATTTTGCTTCGGCGTTGTATACGCAATTGATATGGCTGAAGAGATCCTGGAAGAGGATGGTTATTTGTATTGCCTGGGCGATATTGTTCATAACGATGAAGAGGTGGCCCGTCTGAAGGCTAAGGGCCTTCGTATTATTAACCATTCAGACCTTGATACCCTGAGAGATGAAAAGGTGCTTATCAGGGCTCATGGCGAAGCTCCGGAAACCTATAAGATTGCATTAGAAAATAATATAACCCTGATCGATGCATCTTGCCCTGTTGTACTAAAGCTTCAGAACCGCATAAAGAATTCATACGATTCAGGAGAACAGATCCTGATTTTTGGAAAGCACGGGCACGCTGAAGTGATTGGCTTACAAGGGCAGACCAATGGAGAAGCCCTGGTTTTCCAGGATCTTGAAGAATTGGAAAATGTAGAGCTTCCCGGAAAATTCACTTTGTATAGCCAAACAACGAAAAGCACCGACAAATTTTACAAAATTAAATCTGAGCTTCTCGAAAGAGGGTATGAAGTGAAAGCAAACGATACGATCTGCCGCCAGGTTTCGAACAGATATGATGACCTAAGCACCTTTGTTAAAAACTTTGACAAAATTGTTTTCGTATCAGGGAAAAAGTCGTCTAACGGGAAAGTCCTTCACGATGTATGTAAGAAACATAATGAGAACACGTATTTTGTTTCACAGCCAGAAGAACTTAACATCTCCATGTTCAACCCTGGTGATAAAGTTGGCATTTGCGGTGCTACCTCAACCCCGATGTGGCTAATGCAGCAGGTAAAATCCTTGCTGGAAAGTTATTAGAAAACTTATCTATTTAAATCAGGTTTAACAATGTATGAAACCTGCCAAGAATACCGGCGTTTTTATCGGACTATTGATTATTACGTGCTGGTTTACGTCGCTTAGCTTTCTGTTGCGCTTCAATATTGCCTCTAATCTATGGCTGATAATACCTGCAGTACTTGTTCAAACTCATCTCTATACCGGACTTTTTATTACCGCACATGATGCAATGCACCGGACTGTTTCCCCTAACCTTACTTTAAACAATTGGATAGGAGCAATTTGTACCGCTCTCTATGCCGCATTCCCATTTCGAAATCTCAACAAAAAACATCACGAACACCATAAGTTTGTTCACACAGATAGTGATCCCGACTTTTACGAAGGCAAGTTCTGGCCCTGGTATTTTAAATTTATCAGGGAGTATATATCTATATGGCAAATCATATTTCTAGCAGCCGTTTTCAACGTTCTTAAATTATGGTTTGAAGAGAAAAACTTGTTGCTATTTTGGGTATTACCTTCATTACTAAGCACATTGCAGCTATTCTACTTCGGTACCTGGCTTCCTCACCACGGTGAACACTCCAACAAACATTATTCAGGTTCTCAGAAGAAAAACCACTTTCTTGCGTTTATTTCATGCTATTTCTTTGGGTATCACTATGAACATCACGACTCTCCCGCCACTCCCTGGTGGCGACTATGGAAGTTGAAAGACGCCACTAAATTGTGAATCTTACGTAAAAAGCTATTGCTTTCTGCCTTGTTCAAAATTGTCATTCTATATTTGCAAACTATTTAAGAAGGCTACAGCAAAAGTTAAGCGAGCAGGAATTTAAACACGATGAGAAAACAAGGAGTATTATTAGTAAATCTGGGAACGCCAGACAGTCCTTCGGTATCCGACGTACGAAAGTACCTGGATGAATTTTTGATGGACGAGCGAGTTATTGACATTAACCCGATCAACCGAACTCTTCTTGTAAAAGGTATTATCGTGCCTTTCCGCGGACCTAAATCAGCGAAGGTATATAAAGAAGTTTGGTCAGAAAAGGGCTCACCCCTATTGTATTACAGCGTTCGTCAGCAAGAACTTCTGCAGCAGAGACTAGGCAATGAGTACATGGTAGAACTGGCCATGCGCTATCAAAGTCCCTCGATAGAATCGGCGCTGGAAAGGATGAAGAAAAAGCAGGTAGCAAACATTAAGGTTATCCCACTTTTCCCTCAATATGCCTCTGCATCTACAGGTTCCGTAAATCAGAAGATCATGGAGATAGTGAGCAAATGGCCTACCATTCCTGATATTTCTTTTATAAGTTCCTTTCACGACAATGAAGGAATGCTTGAAGTTTTCGCAGATAACGCGAGGAAGTACCAGCCCGAGACATTTGACCACATTTTATTCAGTTTCCATGGCTTGCCGGAGAGACAATTAACAAAGGCTGATGATTCAGGTAAATATTGTCTGAAAGTCCCTGATTGTTGTTCCCGTTTCAATGATGCAAACAGAATGTGCTATTCAGCGCAGTCGCATGATACGGCAAGATTGCTAGCTGAGAAACTAGATATCCCAAAAGAAAAATATACGGTTTGCTTCCAGTCAAGGCTGGGTAACTCACCTTGGAAAAAGCCTTACACCTCTGATGTATTGAAGGATCTGGCTGCAAAAGGAGCAAAAAGATTATTAGTTTTTAGTCCCGCATTTGTAGCGGACTGTCTCGAAACATTATATGAAATTGTAGTTGAATACCATGAAGAATTCAGAGCTCTTGGTGGCGAGAAAGTTCAACTTGTTGAGAGTTTAAATGACGATCCTAAGTGGATTGAAGCTTTAGAAAAAATGGTAAGAGGGAACTAGTTTCCCTCAAACTTTTCCTTCGATATATTTTAATATTGTTCCTGTAGCCCCCTTAGATTTTTCCACATAAAATTCGGCTGCATTTCCAGCCTTGCTTCTAAATTCCTCACTTTGAAGCTTTCCCATAATTTCAAGCAATTCTCCGCTGTTACTTATAGTGAAACCTCCTCCATTGGCGATCAAAGCTTTCGCTTCAAGGAATTTGCTAAAATTAGGACCAAAAATAACCGGAATACCAAAAGCAGCGGCTTCAAGGGTATTATGGATACCAACACCAAATCCACCACCAATATAAGACACCTTTCCATACTGATAAAGGGAAGAAAGCATTCCAATATTATCAATAATCAAGACTGATCTACCTCTAATTGCCTGGTCTATGTCGTCTCGGCCAGTAAGATTTTTTATCTCGGAATATTTCACAGTAGTATTAGCAGGTAACAATCCTATTAAGGCATTGATCTTATCTGCCTTTATCTCATGAGGAGCAAATACGAATTTCCAGTCGGAGTATTTAGCTACCAGTTCTGCAAGTAGTTTCTCGTCAGGAGGCCAGGTGCTTCCCCCTACAAAAACCTTTGAGTTATAACAAAAGCGCTCAACTAACTCAAATCGTTTCGGCGCTGCTGCATTTTCTGCAACTCTATCAAACCTGGTATCCCCGCTAACGGTAACATTAGTGATTCCTATTGCCTTCAACAGTTCTTTACTGCCTTCGTCCTGAACAAAAAAGTGACTTACAAAAGAAAGGATCTTCCTGTTGAAACTTCCGTACCATTTGAAAAAAGGCTGATTGGGTCTGAATATCCCCGAGATGAGGTATAGTGGTACATTACTCTGGTGCAACTGCCTGAAGTAATGATACCAAAATTCGTACTTGGTAAAAATTACGATCTCGGGATTAACGAGCTTCAAAAACCTCCGTGCATTAGAGGCAGTATCCATAGGCAGATAAAAAATATAATCAGCTCCAGCGTAATTTTTTCTGAGTTCATACCCTGAAGGAGAGAAAAATGTGATCAATATTTTCTTATCAGGATATATTTTTCTCATCTCCTCCAACACGGGCCTACCCTGCTCAAATTCGCCCAAGGAAGCAAAATGGAACCATATTTTTTTAACCGTTGGATCCACTTTTGAAGCGATATTATCAAAGATTCCTACCCTGCCATCAAACCATAGCTTCGCCTTTTTATTAAAATATTTTAGAATAAATATAAAAAAGTAGTATATTTTGATGCCAAAATTGTAAAGAATGAGCATGATAATTATTTAAATATTTTATCTTCGCCGAAAATACTGTTAAATCTCTTAAAAAAAACTCGACATATGAAAATTGCAGTAGTTGGAACAGGCTATGTAGGTCTAGTGACCGGAACGTGCCTGGCAGAAACCGGTAACACGGTTACCTGTGTTGACATCAATCAGGAAAAGGTTGAAAAAATGAAACAGGGTCAGATTCCTATTTACGAACCTGGTCTGGACATTTTATTTCACCGAAATATCGAACAAGGCAGGTTAAAGTTTACTACAGATCTTGCTGAAGCCATTCAAGAAGCTAAAATCATCTTTTTAGCATTACCAACTCCTCCGGGAGGTGATGGTTCTGCTGACTTAAGCTTCGTACTTGGTGCGGCAAAAGATATCGCTAAACTTATTACTACTTACAAAGTAGTGGTTACTAAATCAACTGTTCCTGTTGGTACAGCTGATAAAGTTAAAGCTGTATTCTCTGCAAATACTTCTGTTGAAGTTGATGTTGTTTCAAACCCTGAATTCTTACGCGAAGGTGTTGCTGTTGAAGACTTCATGAAACCAGACCGTGTGGTAGTTGGAACAAGCAGCGAAAAAGCTAAAAAACTAATGGAAGAGCTTTACGCTCCTTACGTTCGTTCAGGAAACCCAATCTATTTTATGGATGAGCGTTCTTCTGAGCTAACTAAATATGCCGCTAACTCTTTCCTTGCAACAAAGATCACTTTCATGAACGAGGTTGCAAATCTTTGCGAACTTGTTGGAGCTGATGTTGATCAGGTTCGTCGCGGAATTGGTTCTGATGCCCGTATCGGTAAAAGATTCTTATTCCCTGGCGTAGGTTACGGAGGTAGTTGTTTCCCTAAAGACGTTCAGGCTTTGGTTAAATCTGCAGAAGAAGCGCAATATGATTTCAGCATATTAAAATCTGTAATTACAGTTAATGAAACTCAAAAGACTGTAATCGTAGAGAAAATGCGTAAATACTACAAGGGAGACCTTGCCGGCAAAAAGTTTGCAATGTGGGGCCTTGCTTTCAAACCTGAAACAGACGATATCCGTGAAGCACCAGCTTTATACATCATTGATGAATTAGTAAAAGAAGGTGCAGAGATCGTTGCATACGATCCGGAAGCAATGGAGAACGTTAAAAAACTAAAAGGCGACGTTATCAGTTATGCACATGATCCATACGAAGCGCTTGAAGGTGCCGATGCATTAATCATCGTTACAGAATGGCCTTTGTTCCGTACTCCTGATTTCGACAAGATTGAAGCTTCATTGAAAGCTAAAGTTATTTTCGATGGTCGTAACTTATACGATATCCAGAAAATGATTGATTGTGGATACTACTACAACAGCATTGGCCGTAAAGTAGTAGAAGCGTTAGCCACAGACGATCTTGCACCAGTTTCAGAAGTAAAATAAGAAGGAAGCATAATGTCAAGAAAACGTATACTTATTACCGGCGCTGCCGGATTTCTGGGCTCGCACCTGTGCGACCGGTTTATAAAAGAAGATTTTCACGTTATTGCAATGGATAATCTTATTACCGGTGACTTAAGAAACATTGAACATCTTTTTCCTTTAGAAAACTTCGAGTTTCAACATCACGATGTTTCTAAGTTTGTTCACGTTCCTGGTCAGCTTGACTATATTTTACACTTCGCTTCACCTGCAAGTCCTATCGATTACTTAAAGATTCCAATTCAGACATTGAAAGTTGGATCATTGGGTATTCACAACTTGCTAGGTTTAGCTAAAGATAAAAAAGCAAGGATCCTTATTGCATCTACTTCAGAGGTTTATGGTGATCCAAACGTAAACCCACAACCTGAAGAGTATTGGGGAAATGTAAATCCTGTTGGTCCTCGCGGAGTTTATGACGAAGCGAAGCGTTTCCAGGAAGCTATTACTATGGCTTACCATACATTCCACGGTGTTGAAACTCGTATTGTACGTATCTTTAACACTTACGGACCAAGAATGCGTTTGAATGATGGAAGAGTGTTGCCAGCATTTATCGGCCAAGCCATCAGGGGTGAAGATTTAACAGTATTTGGCGATGGATCTCAAACCCGCGCATTTTGTTATGTGGACGATTTGATCGAAGGTATATACAGGTTATTATTCTCTGATTATGCCTATCCGGTAAACATTGGAAATCCTGATGAAATTACCATTCGGGAGTTTGGTGAAGAGATCATTAAATTAACCGGAACTTCTCAAAAATTGATCACAAAACCGCTTCCTACTGATGATCCAAAACAGAGACGTCCGGATATCACAAAAGCGAAACAGCTTCTGGGCTGGGAACCAAAGGTATCAAGGTCTGAAGGTTTAAAGATCACTTACGAGTACTTCAAATCTTTACCAACCGATTTGCTTGAAAAGGTTGAACATAAAGACTTTTCAACCTATAACAAATAAAGAATAAGCGGCTACCTTCTGGTAGCCGCTTTTATGCTTTATATACCATTGAATAAACTTAAACATAATATGAGTAAAATCTTAGTAACAGGAGGAACGGGTTATATAGGTTCGCATACTGTTGTTGAACTTCAAAATGCAGGTTATGAAGTTGTAATTGTAGATAATCTTGATAATTCAAGTATCGAAATCCTTGATCAGATCACTAAGATCACGGGAAAGAAACCTCAGTTCTACAACCTTGATCTCTGTGATGAAGCTAAGGTGGTAGAGCTTATCGAAAACAATCCGGATATTACTGGTGTAATTCACTTCGCAGCTCATAAAGCTGTTGGTGAATCGGTAGCAAAGCCGCTTAAATATTACAGGAACAACTTCTTCTCGCTAATTAACTTGTTAACCGCTTACACTGGTAAAGATGTTAATTTCGTATTCTCATCTTCGTGTACAGTTTACGGTCAGCCAGATAAATTACCAGTAACAGAAGAAGCCCCGGTTAAAAAAGCAGAATCTCCTTACGGTAACACCAAACAAATTGCAGAAGAAATTCTGGCAGAGGCTGCTTCTGTTAATCCTAACTACCATATCATTTCCTTAAGATATTTTAATCCGGTTGGCGCACATGATTCTGCTTTGATCGGAGAACTTCCAATTGGTGTTCCTCAAAACCTGGTTCCATTTATCACTCAAAGTGCTATTGGCAAAAGAGGTCCGATTACTGTTTTCGGAAGTGATTACAACACTCCTGATGGAAGTTGTATCCGCGACTATATTCATGTAGTTGACTTAGCGAAAGCCCATATCGCTGCATTAAAACGCCAGGAAGAAAATAAGATGTCTGGTAATTTTGAAATATTTAACGTCGGTACAGGTAAAGGAAGTTCAGTGCTCGAAGTTATTAAAGCCTTCGAAGAAAGCACCGGAGTAAAACTTGACTATAAGATTGGTCCTCGTCGCCCTGGGGATGTTGAGCAAGTATGGGGTGATGTAAGCAAAGCGGAAACTGAGCTAAACTGGAAAGCAGAACTAGGCCTGGAAGATATGATGAGATCTGCCTGGGCTTGGGAACAATATATTAAAGATCATCCTTTTAGCTAAAAAGGCTGTGGAGAGCAACTCCATTGCTCCTTCTTGCTTCAAAATTTTTTAGATTAATCAAATCAGGATTTGAGATTGAGAGATGTTTGTTATTTTTAACCTTCGCTTCTCAACTCAAATCTCATATTTCAAACATGAAGAAAATACTTATTACAGGCGGAGCCGGCTTTATTGGCTCACACGTTGTAAGACGCTTTGTTAACACTTATCCTGATTATCAAATAGTTAATCTTGATAAGTTAACATATGCAGGTAACCTGGCCAACTTAAAGGACGTAGAAAGCAAACCTAACTATCAATTTGTAAAAGGAGATATTGTAGATGCTGACTTTATTGATAATCTATTTGATAAGGAAAATTTTGACGCGGTAATTCATTTAGCTGCCGAATCTCATGTAGACCGTTCGATCGCAAGTCCTATTGATTTCGTAATGACAAACGTGGTAGGAACGGTAAATCTACTAAATGCCGCGCGTAAAAGCTGGAAAGGCGATTATACATCCAAGCGTTTTTATCACGTATCTACAGATGAGGTATATGGAACCCTTGGAGAAGATGGCATGTTTACCGAGGAAACAGCTTACGATCCACATAGCCCATACTCTGCATCAAAGGCTAGCTCAGACCATTTCGTTCGTGCCTATTATGATACTTATGGGATGGATGTGGTAATTTCTAATTGTTCTAACAACTACGGATCACACCACTTCCCGGAGAAATTAATTCCTTTAGCAATCAACAATATTAAACACTCCAAACCAGTACCAGTATACGGCAAGGGAGAGAATATCCGCGACTGGTTATGGGTTGAAGATCATGCAAGAGCAATTGATGTTATTTTCCATAAAGCTGCTTCTGGTACTACGTATAACATCGGTGGACACAATGAGTGGAAAAACATCGATCTAATTCGCTTGTTATGTAAGATTATGGACAAGAAACTTGGAAGAGAATCTGGAACTTCTGAGCAACTGATCACTTTTGTAACCGACAGGGCTGGCCATGATTTACGTTACGCCATTGACTCAACTAAACTTCAGAGAGAACTAGGATGGGTTCCTAGTCTTCAATTTGAAGAAGGGTTAGAGAAAACAGTGGACTGGTTCTTAGAGAATGAAGAGTGGCTCAATGACGTTACTTCCGGACATTATCAGGCTTATTACGAAGAACAATACGTTAATCGCTAATGCTGTTCAATTTATTTAAAAAGAAAGAGAAGAAACCTGAAATAGATTTTTCATCCATAAAAACAGATATCCATTCACACCTGATACCAGGTATTGATGACGGTGCTGCTACTATGGACGAATCCATCATCCTTATCCAGAGGATGATGGATTTTGGCTTTAAAAAGATTGTGACTACTCCTCATATAATGGCTGACTATTACCGTAATACGTCGGACATAATTTTGCGTGGACTAGATGCTGTGAGAGAGGAGCTACATCAAAGAAATATCGCTGTAGAGTTTGACGCTGCAGCAGAGTATTATCTGGACGAAACCTTTGAAAATAAACTGGAGAAAGGGGATATTCTGACTTTGGGTGGAAAATATGTTCTATTCGAACTATCCTTCGTTAACTATCCCAAAAACTTATTTGAAGTAATTGAAAAGATCCAGGATAAAGGTTATACCCCTATTTTGGCTCATCCGGAACGTTACCCATACTTAGGGGGGGAAATAGAGAACTATCAGCAGATCAAAGAAAGTGGCTGTTACCTGCAGTTGAATATCCTTTCTCTGGCCGGTTATTATGGGAAGCCTGCGCAGAAGATTGCCGAGAGCTTAGCGGAAAATTACCTGATTGACTTTATTGGAAGCGATCTGCATCGTTCTAAACACGCTGATGGGCTATATCAATCGCTTACCACGCCTTATGTTCACAAGCTTCTTACCGACTATCAGCTTCAGAACGAACTTATTTAGGAGGCAAAAGACCTTTGTCTCTTAATATTTCCCTCACCTGCTTCCTAATAGCAAGTAGCCTCCCTGTTAAAACACCTGCAGCTACGCTTGCAGAAAAAGCAGGTAAGGCTGCCCCGTGAATCCAATGTCCGAAAATCCAACGTCGTGAAAGCGAAAATCCAATTGAGAGAATAAGTACAATTATTCCAGCCCTATCCAGCTTGGCAATTACCTTACCGGTTTCATTGTGCCAATGAACATTGGAATAGCGCCCTGTGAATGATCCAATGCCGAATCCTAGGAAGAGTCCCAGCAAAACTAAAAGAGGGTTTATAACGGGTATGAAAATATCATAACTGATAACGCCAGCCAAAACAATAAGCACTATTGCAAATCTTCGCAACCGAAATACAAGTTTCCTTTGAACGTACTTCTTTCTTATCTCTCTGGTTTTTCGTCTGACTATCAACTTACACAATTAAGATATTGATAGATTTAAATAAAAAAACCCGGAACTTGTTTCAAATTCCGGGTCTGTGCTATTAATACCTTCCAAGCTATACTGAGAAAGAAGTCCCGCAACCGCAGGTTTTTGAAGCATTTGGATTATTAAAAGTAAATCCTCTTGAATTAAGTCCGTCCTGAAAATCAATTTCCATACCTGCCAGGTACAAACCATGAGCTTTGTGCATATAGATCTTTATACCATCTACATCAAAGATCTGATCACCATCTTTGATTTGATCAAAGCCAAGAATATAATTCATTCCGGCACAACCTCCACCTTCTACACCTACCCGCAGTCCAAACTCATCTCCAAGTTCTTGCTGATCTTTCAATTTACGCAATTCTTTTTTCGCTCCTTCAGTAAAAGAAACAGGTATAAGTGAAGTTGCAGTCTCCATACTATTTCCCATTGAATGTTTTGTCTGTTACTTTATTGAAACAATCTTGTCAGTCCGAGTTTTATTCTTTAGCCGAATAATCGACATGGATGTTTCTTTGTTTAGTACAAATATACGGTAAATTGCAGACTTTTACAGGGGTCGGTTGTATATGACCTTTAGTTAACAAATTCTCATTATGATCTCATTAGTACCATTTTTGCTAGATATCTTAAAGTTTATTATAGCCGGGTCGGCTATATTTTTCATCGCGTATAATGTTCTTAAAAGTGAATTTGAGATTAATAGACAAATGAAGATCCTCGACTTGAGAAAGTCAGCTCAGGGAACAACTTTACCTTTAAGATTACAGGCTCATGAACGTATAGTTCTATTTATTGAACGAATTAATCCTTCCAGTTTATTGGTTCGCACACATACACCTGGTTTAACTGTTGTTCAAATGCAGCAAATGCTAACTACCGAAATTCAGAATGAGTTTCAGCACAATGTTACTCAACAGGTCTACTTGAGCGTACAAGCTTGGGTGATGGTTCGACGATTGAAAGACGACACTATTAATCTGATCAATCAAAGTGCGAAAACCTTAGACCCTGAAGCTCCTTCTCTCGAACTAAGCAAATTAGTACTAACACATATGGCATCGATTGAGGATAATCCTTACGATGCTGCTTTAGCCCTCATAAAAGCAGATATTCAGGAAATTTTTTAATTGAAGAGATGTACCGTTCCAGTAAAACTCATCTTTTCTGCTTAAGCCTGTTCCTGGCTGCTTTCGTAAGCTGCACGAAAAAGCTGCACGTTAAGATGACGGACAACAAGAATTATTCAATAATATCTTCTCTTCCTCAAGATTCTTCCATACTGGCATTTTACAAGCCCTACAAAAAGCAAATCGACTCTCAGATGAATGTTGTGATCGGAATTGCGGAAAATGACATAACAGCGGCAAGACCCGAAGGGGCTTTAAATAATCTGATGGTTGATGCAATGGCGTTCGTAGCAAAGCAAAGGAACATACCATTTGACATGGTTCATAATAATTATAAAAGCCTTCGTGTTCCAATTCCGAAAGGGGAAATCAAAAGATTCAAGGTTTTTGAACTAATGCCATTTGAAAATCTTCTAGTAACTGTGAAAATGAATGGGCAACAGATGAAAGATCTCTTTGACCATATAGCTGCACAAGGTGGAGATCCGATATTGGGAGCATCATTTGTAATTGTTAATGGCAAAGCAGAAAATATATTATTAAATGACAAACCTTTAAATCCAGCTTCAGTATATACCATTCTTACTGGTGATTACGTAGCTAATGGAGGCGATGGAGCCTCCGTGTACCTGCAGGCCAAAGACCGGAAAGAATATCCTGTGAAAGTTAGAGACGCTCTTTTAGATTACATCAGTGTAGAAACAAAATCTGGGAGAAGAATAAATCCAAAAGTTGAAGGAAGAATTAAAGGCGGAAAACAGCAAGGCGATGAATAGAAGATCCTTCATTAAAAATACCCTTACAGGTTCTGCTATGCTTACGCTTGGGCTTCATTCTGAAAGTCTCTTTGCGAAAGATGATTTTGTAAAGATTACCATTCTTCATACAAACGATGTTCACAGTCGCATTGATCCTTTTCCTATGGATGATAAAAATTATCCAGGCCGTGGAGGAATTGCCCCAAGAGCGACTTTGATAAAAAAAATTAGAGGTGAAGAAAAGAACGTGATGTTGTTTGATGCAGGAGATGTGTTTCAGGGAACACCTTATTTCAATTTCTTTGGCGGAGAGCTCGAATTAAAGCTGATGAGCCTTTTGGGTTATGATGCCGGGACTATGGGTAATCATGATTTTGATAATGGGCTTGAAGGGTTTGAGAAACAGATCAAACATGCGAAGTTTCCTATTATTACATCTAATTATGATTTCTCTGACACTATATTGGCAGGTAAAACACAGGAGTTTGCTGTTTATGTAAAAGACGGGATTAAAATAGGCGTATTCGGATTAGGAATAGACTTAGAGGGCCTGGTAAATAAACAACAATATGGTAATACCAGGTATCTGGATCCAATAAAAAAAGCTCAGTACTGGGAGACTTACCTCAAGGAGGAGGAGAAATGCAATCTTGTAATTTGCCTGTCTCACTTAGGTTACAAATATCAGAACGACAAGGTTTCTGATATTGTAATTGCGAAAAATACACGGTATCTTGACCTTATCATTGGAGGGCATACGCATACGTTTCTTGATATGCCTGATGCAGTCAAAAATCTAAGTTCAAAAAGTGTGATAATCAATCAAGTTGGCTTTGCCGGCTTGAATCTGGGGCGGCTGGATTTCGTGTTAGAAAGGAATACAGGAGCTAAAAAGGGGTATACTTCTGCTGTTGAACCAGTTACTACTTATTTGAAAAATTAGTTTAAATAGCAGATTTTTTTTCGAATATTCGGGGTTCAGAATTGTGCCTTCCGGGTATTTTTTGGTTAGTTGTAAATCAGATTATTATAAATAAAACATGGAAAAAACTTGTACAGGTGTATGGGAAAATTGCCTTCAAATCATAAAAGACAATATTCCACCGCAAAGCTACAAGACTTGGTTCGAACCAATCAAGGCTTTGCGTTTGGAAGGAAATGTCTTGACCATACAGGTGCCAAGTTTGTTCTTTTATGAGTGGCTGGAAGAGCACTATGTAGGGCTCTTACGCAAAACTGTTAAGAAGCAGTTAGGTGACGAAGGCCGACTTGAGTACAATATCGTTGTTGAGAAATCATCAACAAATAAACCTTACACAACAAATATGCCTTCAAACGGCAATGGGTCAGAAGCAAAGAATCAATCAATGCCGGTACCTGTTGCACTAAACAAGGACATCAAAAATCCTTTCGTAATTCCGGGATTAAAGAAGCTGCAGGTTGACCCTCAGTTGAATCCCAATTACTCGTTTGAAAATTTTGTAGAAGGAGATTGTAACAGGTTGGCTCGCTCTGCAGGTTATGCAGTTGCTGGAAAGCCAGGAGGAACTTCATTTAATCCGTTAATGCTTTACGGAGGGGTTGGTTTAGGGAAAACTCACCTTGCACAGGCTATCGGAAATGAAATCAAAAGAAGTAATCCTGATAAACTGGTTATTTATGTTTCCTGCGAGAAGTTCTGCCAGCAATTTGTTGACTCTTTAAAGAACAACACTATCAACGACTTTGTGAACTTCTATCAAGCCATGGATGTAATTATCATGGACGATGTTCACAACTTTGCGGGTAAAGAAAAAACTCAGGACATTTTCTTCCATATCTTCAATCACCTTCATCAATCTGGCAAGCAGGTAGTATTAACTTCCGATAAAGCGCCAAAAGATTTAGCTGGTTTAGAGGAAAGGTTGTTGAGCCGTTTCAAATGGGGACTTTCTGCCGACTTACAGATCCCTGATCTGGAAACCAGAATGGCCATCCTTAAAAAGAAAATGTACACTGATGGTATTGAATTACCTGGCGAAGTAATTGAATATGTGGCTCACAACATTGATAACAATGTTCGTGAACTGGAAGGCGCAATGGTTTCATTGCTTGCTCAATCTACCTTGAATAAGAAAGAAATAGATTTGGCGTTAGCTAAATCTATGCTGAAGAACTTTATTAAAAATACTTCGAAAGAGATTTCGATGGACTACATTCAAAAGCTAGTTTGCGAATACTTTGAAGTACCTGTTGAGATGGTGAAATCTAAAACGCGTAAACGTGAAATCGTTCAGGTTCGTCAGATTTCTATGTATTTAGCAAAAGCTCATACTAAAACTTCTTTAAAGTCTATCGGCCAATTCTTTGGGGGAAGAGACCATTCAACCGTGATCTATGCCTGCCAGACCGTTGAAGATCTAATTGATACCGACAAGAAGTTTAAGGGATACGTTCACGATATTCAGAAAAAACTAAAGATGAGCTAAGGCTCTATGTAATTTTTCACATAAAAAAACCAGCTACGAACAATAGCTGGTTTTTTTATTTCTAAATTCATTCAGGCTCGTCATATCATTACTGATTAACCTTTCTGCTTATAACTTTAACCGTATCGCCAACTTGAACCGTGCCCTCATTTAAAGCTATAAGGTTCTGACCGAACATCACCTTACTATTAACGGTTCTGTATTTTGCTAAAGTGGCTAGAGGCTCTTTCCCCTTGATTGCCGTTTCTTGATCAACTGTAGTAAGCACACAGCGGGCGCAGGGCTTTGCAACTAAAAAATTTACCTTGCCGATTTGAATTTCAGTCCAGGAGTCTTCTTCGTAAGGATCGGTGCCTTGCACCACGAGATTAGGCCGGAATCGGTTCATTGGAACAGGAGTCTCCAACCTTGCATTTAAATCATCTAATGAAGCCTGACTAATTAATAAAAACGGAAATGCATCCGCGAAACTAACCTGCTCGTCGTTTCTTGCATACTTCTGATCAACCGGACGTTTAAATATCTCTGGCTGGTAAACTAATTTAACTGGCTTCCTTAGATAATCGCTAAACCACTCATTGAGCTCCTCGCTCAACTCGACCGCTTGGATCACGTCATCCCATACCGTTACTGTAATTTCTTGTGCGGTGTTAGAAAAAGGAACTTCCAAGGATTCGTGAGTAAGCTTATTTCTTACCTGAATGCTGTGATTTGAAATTGAGGTTTGCAGAAGTGCGAGTTTGTGTTCCACCCGCTGGGTAACGAATTTTCCTGCTTCATCAACTAGCATAAACCGCCGGTCCAGCTCAAACCCCTTTTGAAGAACCTTACCTTCTGTTATACGAATTCCCCCGAGGGATTTTATTGGATAGATATATAAATCCTGAATATTCATTAAAGACGTTATGGTAACAAAACTAATGTCCTTTAATGAATATTCAAGGTTAAGATTTTATTCTTTAGATAAATAAGGCATTTAACTAAGCTTCAACTCTCCTAGCTTGTTTAGAGCATAAAATATGGAACTTGTATGTAAGGCCTGGCCGAACTTATTCTCTAGGAGTAATTGCTTCAATTCGTCGAGACTTACTGTAAAAACTTCAATTTCCTCTGCTCCGTCCAGGCTTTGTTCTGCAACTTTCTTACCTCCTTTTGCCAAGAAACACCAGGTTTTATTAAATGAGGTAGAAGGATTAGCATAAATGGTGGAGACCAGCTCTACTGATTCGAACTCATAACCAGTCTCTTCCAGAAGCTCTCTTTTAACTGCTTCTTTCGGATCTTCACCTTCGTCGATACAGCCGCCCGGAAGCTCCAGTATTACTTCGCCAGCTGCGTGTCTGTACTGTCTAATCAGGATTACCTGGTTATCCTCGGTTAATGCTAGAGCATTAGCCCAATCCGGGTATTCAAGAACATAATAATCAGGGATTATAGTACCATTAGGCATCTTGCATTCGTCGACGCGCAAGGTGGCCCATTTTTCCTTTACAAGATATTTAGAAGATAATTTTTCCCAGTGCAGGTGCTTACTCATATTGAAGGTTACTTAAAAACTTGTCCAGTTGTTCTCTGCGATGTAAGTTCTCGAACGACTGTTGATGATACTCGATCTCAAGAGTATTCAAAACGAGGGCTACTTTGTGCGTTACATTAAGTATCTCAGGAGTTTCAGTGAATGGATAAATGCTTTCGAAAAGTATCGATCCTAGCAAATTTAACTTTTCTGCCGAATAGTTCTGCTGCTTAAGCCATTCTTTGAAATTTTCCAGGTCATCTTGCTCTAGCTCTTCACGTTTCAAACCAAATTCTTGAAGCAGGGTTTCATTTGCTAAATCCATTGCCTGGTCTACATCCCCGTCATTTTTTAATCCAATAATTCGAGCCAGCACCTGCGAAAGTTTCTGGAGCTCTGACTCTATAAAATCTTTTTTATACATGCTTTTCTAAGTAAAATATAGGTATTAACAATCGATTTGCAATAAAGGTGCTACCAATCTCCACTTGAGCCTCCGCCGCCGAAGCTTCCGCCACCGAAGCCGCCAAAGCCACCTCCGCCGCCGCTTCCGCCACCTCCTGAAAATCCACCCCAGCCACCGCCGCTGCTTCTTCCCATTTGTGAGCCCATTAATAGCCACCAGAATGGACTGGCACCACCCCGGCCTCCGATCACCTGGCCTCCGCCACCACCTCCGCCTCTTCGGGAAATAAGGATTGCGATTATTATTATCACAAGTATTCCAAATGGAAAACCGCTCGATCCACTACTCCGCCGTTTTTTTGGCTGCTCGTTCTTATACTCGCCCTTAGTTGCCGCAATAACAGCATCTGTTGCTCTATCTAAACCCGCGTAATAGTTTCCAGCTCTAAAATTAGGCTTTATCTCATTTTCTATGATCCGTTTAGTTATGGCGTCAGGAAGTGCTCCTTCTACTCCATAACCAGTCTGGATAGATACTTTTCTATCACCAATTGCGGCAAGAATAACCACCCCATTGTTATTCTTTGATCCTACCCCCCACTTTTCACCTAACTCGGCCGTATATTGATTAATATCATATGCCCCAACAGAGCGCATCAATATTACAGCAACCTGTGTTGAAGTTGAATCATCAAAGGCCACCAGCTTCCGTTCCAGACTCTCAACCTGATCGGGGGTAAGAGTTCCGGTATAATCATTTACTAACCTATTCGGTTTCTCCGGAAAGTCCTGTGCTATTAGTGAAGAAGCAAAAACCAGAACGAAGGCTGTAAGAATGGCTATTTTTTTAAAAATCATTGTTGAAAGATCAAATCACATATAAGAAATATCATTAGGAAGCTCATTCTTGTCTCCACTTTGCGTAGGGAAATAGTGTTTCAGTTCTTCTCCGGCCATTTTAATCCCCACCAGAATTCCTTCAACCAAGTTTCCCGCTTTGAAGTGATTTCTCATTGCCTCCTTGGTTGTATCCCAAAAATCTTCAGGAACCACCTTATTAATTCCAGCATCTCCGATAATAGCGAATTTATGATCCTCCACAGCCATATATATCAGCACACCATTTCTAAGAGCGGTTTTATCCATCCCTAGTTTCGCGAAGTAATTAGCTGCCCGATCAAGAGTGGGTTCAGGACAATGCTTTTCTACGCAAAGTCTTATTTCCCCCGAAGTTAGAGCCTCTGCGGTCTCAATTGCTTCCCTGATTCGTTCCTCCTCACTATCTTTAAATAGAGCCATAATTATTGTATAATTCGTTTAGAACTGAACAGTAGGAGCTTTTTGAGCACCAGCTTCTGCCTGGAAGTATCCTTTCTTTTCGAAGCCAAACATACCAGCGAAAATGTTATTTGGGAATGTTCTGATCTTCGAATTGTATTGCTGCGTAACTTCATTAAACTTTTGCCTTTCTACAGTTATCCTATTTTCTGACCCTTCCAACTGCGCCTGTAGCTCCAAGAAATTTTGATTGGTCTTCAAATCAGGATAGTTCTCTGTAACTACTAGTAATCGGCCTAAAGCAGAGCTCACCTCACCTTGTGCCTGTTGGAATTTTTGAATGTTTTCAGGTGTAAGCTTGTCAGGGTCTACTTGAATAGATGTTGCCTTAGCTCTTGCTTCAATAACCCTGGTTAGCGTTTCCTGTTCCTGCTTTGCCGCACCTTTTACAGAGTTGACTAAGTTGGGAATCAAATCGTTTCTTCGTTGATAAACGTTTTGAACTTGCCCCCATTGTGCCTGAACCTGTTCATCCAACTGAACCATTGTATTATAGCCACAAGAAGAAAGAGAGAGCATTCCGAAAAGAGCAATTATTCTAAAAAGCGTTTTTTTCATTTTCAATGTTGTTATGGTTAAAAGTTTTTCAATTTAATACTTAGATATCAATTTCCGTACCTTTGTTACTATCCAGGATAAAAACCAGGCGAATACATGATTAAGGAACTCGAACTGGTACTTCTACCTGAAGAAGTATCGAATGAATATATCTTAACTAAGAAAGCTTCAGAAAGTTTAAAAACCAGCTTAAACCGCATTAAATCAGTAAAAGCATTAAAAAGATCTATAGATGCCCGCGGAAGGAAGGTTGTTTATAGAGTTAAGGTTAGTGTGTTTATTGACGAAGAACCTGTACCTGAAGTTTTTTCAGTTAACTATCCCAACGTAGCAGACAAAACGCCAGTAATTATCGTTGGAGCAGGACCTGCGGGTTTATTCGCTGCCATAAAGTGTATAGAGCTGGGACTAAAACCTATTATTCTCGAAAGAGGAAAAGATGTAAAACAAAGAAGAAGGGATCTTGCAGCCATTAATAAGCAAGGCGTAATAAATCCAGAGTCAAACTACTGTTTTGGAGAAGGAGGGGCAGGAACATACTCAGACGGAAAGCTGTATACGAGATCTAATAAAAGAGGTGATATAAATTACGTACTGCAAACTTTAGTGGCTCATGGAGCTACAGAAGATATAATGGTTGATGCAAGACCACACATAGGTACGAACAAGCTCCCTCAAATCATAACAGCGATTAGAGAGAGTATACTAAATGCAGGAGGTGAAGTTCTTTTTGATCAAAAAGTAACAGAGCTGATCAAGGATGTGTCGGCAATAAAAGGAGTTAAAACAGCAGATGGTGGAACCTTTCTAGCGGAAGCTGTGATCCTGGCTACCGGTCACTCGGCAAGGGATATCTTTTACATGTTGAATAGGCAAGGTATCCTGATGGAAGCAAAACCTTTTGCTCTTGGGGTGAGGATTGAACATCCTCAAACGATAATAGATCAGGTACAGTACCACTGCGACTTGAGAGGGCCTTACCTCCCGCCATCTTATTATAGTCTTGTTGAACAAATAGATGATAGAGGAGTGTTCTCCTTCTGTATGTGTCCTGGAGGTATCATAGCACCTTGCTCTACTGATTATAATGAGATCGTTGTTAACGGGTGGTCCCCATCCAAAAGAAACAACCCTTATGCAAATTCAGGTACAGTTGTCCAGATTAATCTCGAAGATGTTAAAGGTTCTGAAGATGATCCATTCAGGCTTCTAGACTTCCAAGCGGAAACAGAGAGGAAAGCATTTATTGCCGGTGGAGGGAACCTTGTTGCCCCGGCCCAACGTATGGTGGATTTTGTGGATGGAAGAGTTTCTGCTGATTTGCCTGGCAATTCTTACCTTCCTGGAACACAAAGTACTGATTTGAAAGACGTATTGCCATCTATTGTTTATTCCAGACTAAAAAAAGCGCTGCCTGCATTTGGAAAGAAAATGAAAGGTTATTACACAAACGAAGCTGTACTAGTAGGAGTTGAATCGCGAACATCTTCTCCTGTTAGAATTCCCCGGGATAAAGAGAACATGCAACATCCGCAGGTTAAGGGACTATTCCCTTGTGGTGAGGGTGCGGGGTATGCTGGAGGAATTGTATCGGCAGCTATAGATGGCATGAATTGTGCAGAAGCAGCTTTGAAACTGATAAAAGGATAAATAAAATGGCAAAGAAAACTTTGGTGCTGGGTGCCACTCCAGATCCTGGAAGATATGCATTTCTGGCTTCTAATAAGCTTGTAAATTATGGGCATCCGATAGTTAATGTTGGTCTGAAAAAAGGAGAAGTTGCAGGCGTACCAATTGAAAAACCGGAAACTGTGCATAACGATATAGATACTGTAACCCTTTATGTAGGTACAGCGAATCAGAAGCCACTTTATGATTATATATTAAACACGCAGCCAAAACGAATAATCTTTAATCCCGGTACAGAGAATCCAGAATTGGAAAAAATGGCAAGGGAAAAAGGAATTGAGACAGAGAGGTCTTGTACGCTGGTAATGCTATCGATAGGAAATTACTAGAGAATTAGAATTCCAAAATATTTGACCAGTACGACGTCAAGTCTGCTGGTCTTTTTTTTGCTACGTGTAGGAATAAAGACCTAGGTCAAGGCTGGAACCGTTAGTGTCGTTTTGATGAGTGCGAGGTATTTTTGATGTTGCTCGTTTCCCATTATTGTAAATAATACTTAGGCGAATACTGCTGCTAGGCAGAAAATCAATCATCATAAGGTGCGATATGACTGGTATGAAGGATAGGAAAAATGCATTCCAATAACCCAAAAACAAAAAAGCCCTATCAGTTTCCTGAAGGGCTTTTGAATAAAAGTTGGCACCGACCTACTCTCCCACATTTTACTGCAGTACCATTGGCTCTGGCGGGCTTAACTTCTCTGTTCGGAATGGGAAGAGGTGGACACCGCCGATATAGGCACCTGAAGAAGG
>NZ_JAFEWF010000015.1 GCF_017355835.1 Desertivirga brevis
TTTAAGAACTTTTGCGCCTCTCCATCTCGGTTCGGCTTTATTTCAATTGATTTCACCGATTTGACCTGGCGATTTCACTGATTTTACTTTTTCAACTTTCGCTTTCTGCGTTGCGCTTCGGCGACCCTTTTGGTTTGGGACTGCAAAGATGAGAAGTTTTTTGTTTCTCTGCAAATTTATTTGAAGATTTTTTTTCTTCGTTTAAACTTGCTCTCTGCTGGTTTTCAGTATCGTTAAAGCGTTTTGCTTTTGCTTTCAAACCTTCCCGTTTCGGGACTGCAAAGGTGAGAATCTTTTTTTAATCTGGCAAGAACAATTTTAAAATTCTTTTTGCCTTCTTTTTTCTCTCTTCTTTCAACTCCGGTAAGCCTTGCGCTCTTCCGTTTTTCCCAGCCCTGTTCGTTTTGGGACTGCAAAGGTGGGAGTTTTTTCTTTAGCCGTCAAGCTGTTTTTTAAAATAGTTTAAAACAAGTTGATGATCTGCGTGTTAGTGTTGGTTTTCCTCTCAGCAGATCTCCCATTCCTGTAAAACCTACTCCAAAACGAGGGGATTTTGTCCTTTAGTATTTGAGGGCTTCATTTTTTATTTTTTTCAATTTAGTGCTTTCCATCGGACTATCTATGCTTTATCTGTGCTTCATCTACGCACTAATTATGCTCTATCTATGCCTTTGGTATTCATGAGATATGTCTTTGCCGGAATTGTTGGAGGCAAAGAAGTATCAAATCCGCTAGTTGGTACACTCCATACCTAATCTTTCAGAAAGAAGACCAGCTTAACCTGTCCATTCTCCCCCCCTTTGTTCAGTTCTCGCTCATACCTTGGTTACCCTTTCTTCAGCTAAACAGGCCGGAAACGGGGTTTGAACTGAACAAGAACTAAAGAAGGACTGAACAAGAGCTGAAGAAATGGCTCGCCAAGTGATTGGATTATCATCACTTCACCGCCAAGTGCCGCCATTTCGCCGCCAGATACCGCCATCGATTTTCTTGAATGTCTGGTTGTTTTACATTTGCTAAGAGGAACCTTCAAAACTTTCATCCGCCCTTGGTGAGCTTCCATTCATGAAGGTTTTGACGGTAAATTAGCGGCAAGCGTCCTACCTGCTTTTATACTGCTTCGGATCTCTAGCCATCAGCTTCCGATCATCTGCAGATATCGTGCACTGAAAGCCCGCTTTATCAGCAACAGATGACCAACAGATCGGAAGCAGACCCCACCAGATCCGAAGGGGGTAGGAAGCATATAGGAAGAAGGTTCTCAGCCAAAACTCGCTAAAGCCTAAACAGGAATTTAAAAATCCTGGCAGGTGGACATTTCCAGCCAGTCACAAAGGGGTCAGCTTCGGGACAGGTTCGAGGCAGCTTCGGGAAGGCCCCCCAATTTTCCGAACAAAGTACCCCCTTTTCCCGAACACTCCCCGAAGAATGTACCCATCCTTCCGCATCTGGCCGCAAATACCCGCAATTCTCCGCAAAACGCCGCAAGGACTGGCTCTTTTGGTAAAAATGCTTCTTGACTTCCTTACATTTGTGCTGTTGGAAATCTCTTTGCTTTAGCCGTTACCTATTTTGAAGGAGCGCCAACAACCAAGACACTTGCATTGCTAGAAAATAGTATTATAAATCATATTACCGATTAGCTGCCTTGAGGCCGTAAATTAAAGCAAAACAAAAAAGGCTTCCCTTATCTAGAGAAGCCTGACTAATATCTGGACCAGTTATTTCCTTTTTTATTTAGGAAGTACTACATATACTATAACTGTACTAATTCATTCAAATACTTTTCCAACATAGTATAACCATCTTTTGACTTCTGGTTTCTATCTTCTGGGTTCTGAGGGTCGAGTTTGTTTTTAACTTCCCAACTATCCGGCATTCCATCATGATCAGAATCTTGAGGTGTTTCACCAGTTTTTAGAGCTGGCCATCCACCAATACTTTTCTGGGAATCTATTATACCCTTATTATTCCCATACTTACCACTACCAATATGAGCTCGTTTTCCAGATGCTTCAGCAACAATCCTTGAATCGACCGCATCCCTTTCAGGAAATATAGCCCCCGCTTTCTTCAGAACCAACTTGTAGGCATCATGAGCGGAATGAGTTTCTGGCTTCTCAACAGAAAATTCAACCTCTGCTTTGATGTTCTGGGCAGTTCCAACTTTACTTACGTCTACTCCTTTCCAGTTATCTCTATTCAAGTCGTTCTCTCCTTCCATAACGTTACCAGCGAAAAACCATTTAGCGTAACCTTTTGCTGCTCCAGGGCGAGACTCATAGGAAGGAGCTGCAAAGTAATGCGCAGCAGCTGTTGCTGGTCCCGGCTTGTGGTAATTATTTACCCAATTAATATTGCATTTTGCCAGCTGGGAATTAACCTCTAACTCTCCTCCATAAATAGCTCCTGCTTTTCCCCAGTTGTATATCACATTATTCCTATAATCGCAAAGAGCTATGGTATCATGAGACCGTGCCCCATTCACCCTCGGCGATCTACTAGCATTGCTTGCAATTAAGTTGTGATGATAGGTTGCATATTGACCACCCCACTGAGAGGCATAACTTCTCGCCCCTTTTGAATCAAATGAGCTATATAAACTTTCACTTAATATACACCATTGCACTGTTATATATTTATTATCGTAACAGGTATGGCTTTCTTCATTAGACCAGCTTAAAGAACAATGATCAATAATAACATTTTTAGAATTTTCATTCCCCAGAGATGACAGGTCAGCAAGACCAGCTTCATCGCCAGGTCTAAATCTTATATACCTGATAATAAGATTGCTGCCATTAAATTTTAAACAACCATTCTTAATACAAATACCTCCACCCGGGGCTGTTTGACCAGCTATTGTCATATTGGAGCGACCAACCTTAACCAATCCTTTATCTAAACTAATAGTACCAGATACACGAAAGATAATTGTTATGGGATCAGAGCCAGGTGTATTTAATGCAGCACGGAGGCTTCCAGGAGATTCGTCACCATTTAGATTTGTTACTTCCACTACTCGCCCTCCTCTACCTCCACTAGTAAATTTCCCATACCCCTCAGCACCAGGAAACGCAATTTGTTGAGAGTATGAAAAATGAGATGTAAGCACGATTGCAAACGCAAGCAAAGCAGACCTTAAAGAAAATATCATATTTTTTGAGGTTTATAAACCCTCAAAGCTAATAGCAACACGATCTATTTTTATGTATTTATTTTTCTAAAAGTTGTAGAATATAATCTTTATAACATCTGTACCCGTCATAAGCCTTTTCTCGTTTGGCCTGTCACCTTCCAAATAGGTAGAAGATGCTTAAACGACTACTGAAATCTTAGAAAAAAATAAAGCTCGAGATGGGCTCGAGCTCAAACTAACCAATTATAAACCTAAATTAAACGAAAGGAGCTGTAGGGGAAGGAGTCGAACCTTCAAGGAGTGGTTAAACCGTTGCCGGCTTTCCCAGGATCTCCGCCACCGAGACAAGGAGGTGTGTCTGCCAATTTCACCACCCTACAGTGTGTAACACCTTTTTGCTGAAGTGTTGATACAAAGATAAGCGACATCCTAATTCTATGCAAATATTTCAATAAAAAAAGTTAATATTTATCAATTTAATACTTGAACTTTAAAAAATATGCAATTTAAGCAAAAGGATATTTCAAAATTGCCTTGAATTTATGAGAATTAAAACAAATGAATGCTAATTGTAACCAGGAAGATGGTATTAGGAAATTAATTGAAGTAGAAAGTGCAGGGTAGTATTGGAATGGTTTAAAAAGCCAGGCAAAGCGGAATAATTACCCGGCTCTAAAATACCCTTTGGTAAATGGAAATGAACATCTAATATTAGCACATCCATTTTTGAACTTCGTCCCTTAACCGGTCCTGTTGTCCTTTTGCAAATCCCTTTACGAACTCTTCAGATTCGGCTTGCCACGAAGCTGAGGTATATCTAATTCCATCTTCCCAAGTATAATCCTTGCTGTGATAGCCTTTTTCATACCCCTTATTAAAATCAGATATGCATTTCGTAGTGCTTTCTTTGATTACAGTATTCATTATGTGATAATTAAAGTTTCAAAACAAAAATGCATTGTCCCTGCGGTTTAGAGAATGATACTACTCATCAAATGAATGAAAAAAGTTGACATTGATCTGGGCAGACATCAATCTATTACACCCTGATTAAATTGATTTAGCAATGCACAGTATATATAACAATTATTATACTTGTAGAAATTATATTTACTAAACATGTCATCTCTCTACCCACTAAAATTTAAAACTATTTACAAAGACAAAATCTGGGGTGGTCAAAAAATCAGGACTTACCTAGGGAAAGATTTTTCACCACTTCCAAACTGCGGTGAGACCTGGGAAATCTCGGGAGTTAAAAGCGATGTTTCTGTAGTTGAAAATGGTGTTTTAGCAGGAAAAAGCCTCGCAACATTATTAGAAGACTTCAAATACGAGCTAGTTGGAAAAAAAGTTTACGAGCGTTTTGGAAACGAGTTTCCATTGCTTGTAAAGTTTATTGATGCAAATGATGATCTTTCTATCCAGGTTCACCCTGATGATACTTTAGCAAAAGAGCGTCATAATTCCTTTGGTAAGACCGAAATGTGGTACGTTATACAGGCCGACCAGGATGCAACACTTATTGCTGGCTTTAATCAACAAGTGAACGAGGCTAGTTATCTTGAAAAATTAAACAGCGGCAATATCAATGACATCCTCAATAAGGAGCAAGTTAAAGATGGTGATGTTTTCTTTTTACCAGCTGGAAGAGTACATACAATTGGTAAAGGACTATTAATAGCCGAAATTCAGCAAACATCTGATATTACCTACCGCATCTATGATTTTGATCGTGTAGACGACAAGGGAAATAAGCGAGAATTGCATACACAGGAAGCGCTAGCAGCTATCGATTACAACGTTTACCCTGAGTATAAATCTATTTACGATAATAAGAAGAATGAACCTGTACAGGTTGTTAAGTGTGACTACTTTACTACCAATATTCTAGATTTCAGTCAGCCGGTAGATAGAGATTACTCTTCTATAGACTCTTTCGTAATACATGTTTGTGTTCAAGGTTCTTATACTTTAAATTTTGATGGAGGATCGCTCAACGTGAGAATGGGCGAAAGTATCCTTATTCCGGCTAACGTAGATAAGATTTCTATTGCCACAGATACCGGCTTCAAAATTTTAGAGAGCTACGTTTAAGATAAAATCTCTGTTGAGAATAGTACTAAAAACAAAAAAGCTTCCTGGGTACCAGAAAGCTTTTTTGTTTTTAATTAAAAAGGTACTAGTCATTAAGCGATTGATAAACTGCTGCTCGGAACTTATCCTGCACATCAGATCGAAGCGGTGATTGCTGGATAAATACTAAGCCCACGATCTTCTCCTTTGGATCAGCCCAATAAGTTGTACCAAAATATCCACCCCAACTAAAGGATCCTTTACTTACTCCCAGCTTCGCCTGTCCCTGTTTGCTTGTAATTTGAAAACCTAAGCCAAACTTGTCTGTACGAACATTCAGTTCACCTATCTGGTTTGAGGTCATCAACTCTACAGTTCTACGCGCTAATAACCTCTTTCCATTGTATACTCCGTGATTCAGGAGCATCTGAAGAAAAATTGCATAATCTGCTATAGTGGAACTAAGACCAGCTCCTCCTGAAAAGTAAGAGCTGCTACGGTTTGGGTAATCTGCTGTAATTACCCCGTTCCTTTCGTATTTTATCAACCTGTTATTGCCATCAAAAGTATAAATGGGTACCAAACGGGACTGTTTGGTACTTGGAATGAAAAAATAAGTATCCTTCATTCCTAATGGTTGAAATATTCGTTCCTGAAAAAATTTGTCAAGGGTTTTGCCAGACAGAACTTCCACTAAATACCCTAACAAGTCAGTGTTTAACCCGTAAGTGAACCTCTCTCCTGGCTGATGAGCCAGAGGCATCTTACCTAATCGTTCCATTGCATCCTTTAAGGATACGGCGCCACCTTCAAAACCAACGGGAATTCCTGCCTTTGCATATATGGCCTTGAAAGTTGCTGAACCGATAACTGCATAATCTATTCCAGAGGTATGAGTTAGCAGGTCTCGAATAGTAACCTCTCGCTTAGCCGGACCAGTAGTGTAGGATGAATCGGCAGCATTAAATTTATCAAGTACAACGGGCTTGGAAAATGAGGGAATATACTTCGAAATGGGATCGTCTAGCAGCAATTTTCCCTCTTCGAACAGCATCATTACTGCAACACTAGTAATAGCTTTCGTTTGGGAAGCTATTCTAAAAATATTATCTGTTCGTAAAGGAGTTTTTGATTCTACATCTGTAAAGCCAAGGGCCTTGTTATAAACAATTTTACCATCACGGGCAACGAGGGCGACAGCTCCTGCGATCTCTTTTTTATCTATGCTTTGTTGGAGAACTGCATCAATGCGTTTTAATCTTTCTGCACTAACATGTACTGAAGCCGGTGGCGCGGTTACAAGGTTTGTTTGAGCAGAAGACTGTAGAAACAGGCCAAACACTAAAACAAGCTTAACCCGCAAAAATTTAAGTTTCATAAAGAATTTGATAATGGGTTTGTAAAACTAGCAAAAGTTACGAGCTCACAATGATCGAGAATGCCATATAAGCAAAAAATTTCTAATTCCAAACATTTTTGTCAATCTGCAATTTATTAGACACTAATACTCTGTGCCTTGAAAAATTACGGTATACTTTCTTTAAAGATTCTTCTCTGGATAGTGGGAATTATTCTTTTCCTTGTGATGTTGGTTTTTGTGCTGATAGAAGTACCGGCGGTTCAAAACTTTGCGCGGGGCAAGGCGGTGAACTTTCTTCAGAATAAGATAGGGACAAAAGTTGAAATTAATCGTCTGAGCCTTGATCTTCCAAAGCTTATCGTATTGGAGGATGTATATTTTGAAGATCAGCAGCGGGATACACTTCTGGCGGGCGACACCTTGAAGGTGGATATCAGTTTGCTAAAATTGATGAAAAACACGGTAGAGATCAACGAAATCGATTTGCGTGGGGTTACTGCCAATATTTCCAGGACACCGGATAGCGTTTTTAATTTCGACTATATTTTAAAAGCGTTCGTGAGCGAGCAGAAAAAGCCTCAACCTGTTGATACTGCCGCAGCTCCAATGAAGTTTTCTGTTGATAAAATCAATCTTGACCGCATTCGGGTTAAATACAAGGATGCTCCAACTGCTAATGACGTAAAACTTTACCTTGGTCACTTCGATACGCGGGTAAAGGAATTTGACATGGAGAAAAGCATCTACAACATTCCAAAATTCACTTTGTCTAATGTTAATGCAGTTGTTATACAAGGAAAACCTGCCGTTCAAGTCGATTCTAAAGTTGCGGATGTTGCCGAAGCTCAAGAACCTATTGACATGACATTGGCTTTGGGAGAAGCAGATTTGGATAGGATTAAGGTTGTGTACCGGAATGCTGTTTCGGCCCTCGATGCAGACGTGAACTTAGGAAAACTAAATGTAAAGTCGGATAAATTAGACCTGAAAAATAAGGTAATAGACCTGGGAGACATTAATCTTGATAATTCAACCTTTAAGATCACCCTCGGTAAAAAAGTACAAGCCGAGGTAGTTAAAAAGGAAGTTAAGGAGAACGCAGATGCTGCATCCGATATCTGGAAATTTACTTCCGATAACATAAACTTTGCTAATAATAATCTTCGTTTTGATGACCAGAACTTGCCGCGGCAAAGAGTTGGCATGGACTACGGGCATTTAGACATCCGTAATTTAAACCTTAGTGCTTCAAACTTTGTGTATGCAATCGACACTATATCGGGAAAGATCAACTCAGGAAGCATGCGGGATAAAAGTGGGTTCAACCTGAAACGTTTAACCACAAACTTCTTTTATGGCAAGAACAACACCTACCTAAAAGATCTTTACGTTCAAACTTCTCAAACAGTAATAAGGGATGAGATACAATTGGCATACCCATCTATAGAAAGCTTAAGTACTAATCCCGGAGACTTGCGGGTAGATGCAAATTTACGAAATAGCCGCTTGGGCCTACGCGATGTACTGATTTTTGTTCCAGCCCTTGCGGCAACAGAACCTTTTAAAAGTCATTCTGCCGAAATATTGAACATAAACAGCGAGGTACACGGACTAGTTAAAAATCTATCCATTCCAGTATTTCAAGTTTCAGGTTTCGGCAGTACCACATTGAATGCCTCTGGTAAGATCACCGGTCTTCCTGATATGAACAAAGCAGTCTTTGACATTAATATTAAAAACTTCAACACCCGGAGTCGGGATATCTATGCACTGGTACCACGTGGAACAATCCCTCCTAATGTCCACGTTCCTGATGCCATACGCCTGGTTGGAACCTTTAAAGGAAGCATGAATAGTTTTAATACTAATCTGAACCTCAACTCGAGTGATGGAAGTGCCAAAGCTGTAGCTTTTGTAAAAAATGGTAGCACAGTAAGTTATAAGGCAGATGTGCGCACCTATAATTTAAATGTAGGCCGAATTATCAGACAGGAGAAAACAATGGGACGAGTTTCGATGGTGGCCAGAGTAGATGCCAGCGGAACTGATCCTAAACAATTGAACGGAACGTTTAGTGGACGAGTAGTGCAGGCTCAATATAATCGCTACAACTACCGCAATCTGACAATGAAAGGAAGAGCCAGAAATGGAGCAATCTCGGCTGTAGCTAATATGGCTGATCCAAATATCAACTTCGACTTGGTTGCAAATGCAAATTTCAGCAAGAAATATCCAGCAATAAAAATGACCCTTAACGTTGATAGCCTTAATTTGCAGAAACTGAACTTTATGGCAGAAGACTTTAGGTTTAGAGGAAAGTTAGAGGCAGATCTTCCAACAGCTGACGTGGATTACCTTAATGGGAATATCCGTCTTACTGATGCTATCATGGTTCGCTCGGGCCAACGGATTCAGGTTGATTCGGTTCATGTTACCTCGACAGCTTCTGCGGATAGTAATTCACTTCACGTTCGCTCTGACGTTTTATCTGCCGATGTGAGAGGAAAATATAAGCTGACACAGGTTGGCCCAGCAATTCAATCGGTTATCAACAAGTATTATAATACGGGTACCGTAACTGCACGTACTGCGCCTGATCAACATTTACAATTTAATGCACGGTTGATGAATGGCCCATTAGTACAGCAATTCGCGCCACAAATAAAAGAGCTGGCAACTGTGAATATGAGTGGCAGCTTTGACGGAAGAACAGGGCAACTTACTGCGCAAGGAACTGCTCCCCGGATAATTTATGGGGGTTATGACCTTAGCAATCTTAATTTCAACGTAGATACCCGAAATGAGGCTATTAACTATTCGGTTGCTTTAAACAGACTGAACGGTTCATCCTTCCAGCTATTAAATACTTCAGTAACCGGAAACATTCAAGATAATATTCTTAGCACAAGGCTGGAAGTAAGGGACGCTCAGAACAGGCAAAATTACCTGGTGGCCGGCGCGCTAAAAGCGATGGGTTCGAATTATGAATTTAGCCTCAACACTGATGGCCTTGTACTTAATCAACAGCGATGGAATGTTAGCGATGGTAATTTCATTCGGTTTGGAAGCCAAGGTGTGATGGCACAAAACTTTGTTATTTCTAATGCGGGCCAAAGTCTTTCGCTCAACACAACACCTCCAGGAATTAATAATCCTTTAGCTGTTACTTTCAGCAATTTTAAAATCGAAACCCTTACTGAAATAGCTAGAAAAGATTCATTGCTGATCGGGGGTACTATCAATGGTAATGCCCTTGTTAGAAACTTTCAAACCAGTCCGATATTCACTTCTGATCTCACGATTGGTGATTTAAATTTTAGAGGAGATACTGTTGGAAACATTGCTCTTCAGGTTAATAATGAAAGTGCGAATACCCTGGCAGCTAATATGAATATCACCGGCAAGGGCAATGATGTTAGATTGAACGGCTTCTACTATATTAATAACAGCAGCTTCGATATGAACCTGAACATTGCGAATCTTGACCTTCGTAGTATTCAGGGTTTTACAATGGGCAACCTTAAAGACGCCAGCGGAAGCCTTAATGGACGCATGAGCATTACCGGAACCACGGCTGACCCGAATGTTATTGGAGATCTTAATTTCAACAACACTGCCTTCCGGATAGGCATGCTTAATTCTCTGTTTCGAATTAATGATGAACGGATAAGGTTTAATGAAGACGGTATAAGGTTTGATAATTTCGCTATACTGGATTCAGCTGGTAACAATCTGACTGTTGATGGTGCATTACTTACTTCTAATTATCTCGACTATCGATTTAATCTCGATGTAACAAGCGACAACTTCCAGGCGCTGAATTCTACAGCTAAGGACAATGAAATGTATTACGGCCAGCTCTTCATTGATACGCGTCTTCGTATCCGTGGAGACATGAATGCCCCAGTGGTAGATGGCAATTTGAAAGTTCTAAAAGCAACAAGGCTAACATTAGTGCTACCACAAAGTGATCCAGGTATTGAAGAACGGGAAGGTGTAGTAGAGTTTGTGGACCTTGACAATCCGGAAAACGGCCGGGCGCTTACTTCTAACCTCGATTCGGCTAAAACTTCGCCTTTTACCGGAATGGATATCAATACTAATATAGAGGTAGACAAAGAGGCTGAGTTCAGCATCATAGTGGATCAGGGTACGGGAGATTTTCTTCGGGTACGCGGGCAGGCACAACTTAATGCAGGGATTGACCCTAGTGGAAAGATCAATCTGACAGGTAATTATGTTCTTGATCAGGGAGCATACGAGCTGTCATATAATTTTATTAAACGTCGCTTTGACATTCGTTCTGGAAGCACTATTACCTGGAACGGTGATCCTACCATGGCAGATGTCGATGTAACCGCTGTTTATGTGGCAGAAACAGCACCTTTAGATCTGGTAGCAAATCAACTTGGTTCAGCTCCTCCTTCTGAAGTAAATCAATACAAGCAACGCCTTCCCTTCGAATTATTATTGAGCCTGAAAGGAGAATTGATGAAGCCGCAGATTAGCTTTGATATCGACTTGCCTGAGAGAAATTATAATGTTTCCAGTACTGTAGTATCAACGGTAAATACGCGCCTCGATCAGCTGAAAACAGAACCTTCTGAATTGAACAAGCAGGCTTTTGCCCTGGTATTGCTTAACCGCTTTGTTTCCGACAATCCATTTAGCAGCAGCTCTGGCGGATCTTCTCCAGAATCACTGGCAAGGCAAAGTGTCAGCAAGCTTTTAAATGATCAACTTAACGATATTGCAGGAAACTTGATTGGCGGCGTTAACTTAAGCTTTAACTTGGAATCGACCGATGATTACACGACTGGAGAGCTTAAAAACCGGACCGATTTAAATGTTACGGCATCCAAACAATTATTAAACGACAGGATTAATGTGTCAATAGGAAGCAATTTCGAATTGGAAGGTCCACGACAGCCACGGCAGTCCTCCAATAATGTTGCAGGTGATATAGCAGTAGACTACCTGCTTTCACGAGACGGCCGTTACAAATTAAGAGCATACCGCAGAAACCAGTATCAAGTGGCAGTAGAGGGGCAGGTAATAGAAACAGGTTTAGGCTTTATCATCAACCTTGACTACAATAAATTCAAGGAAATTTTAAGACGCAAAACTGAAGAAGAGAAACAACGCCAGGAACAAGAAAAGGCAGAAAGAAAACTTGCAGCAGATGAGTAACAGATTTATTAAGTTCATTTTTTTATTTTCAACTCTAATTGCTGCAGCATGCAGTACCACCAAATATGTACCAGAAGGCGACTACCTTTATAGAGGAGCCTCAGTTAAAATAGAAGGTAAGGAGGTAAAATCGCGGGAAGCAAAGGCTATGTCCGGCGAGCTTCAGGGAGTACTTCGACCGCGCCCCAATAGTCGTTTTTTAGGTATACCTTTTAAACTCTGGATATACAACTCTTTTGGCAACCCCAATAAGACAAAAGGTTTCGGCAATAAGATTAGATCGAAGTTTGGAGAACCACCCGTATTATTTAGTTCGGTAAAAGTAGATTATAATATTCAGCTACTGACTAACAGGATGGAGAATCGCGGCTTCTTTCGCGCATCTGCCACAGCTGACAGTTCACTTGGACGAAAACAAGCAAAACTAACTTACCACGCTTTCCCTGGTCCTCACTATATGATTAGCACTGTTCGTTTTGCTTCAGACAGCAGCGATTTGGGTAAAGCGCTTACTCGCACAGCTCGTAGAAGCTTTTTGAAAATAGGCGATCCGTTCGACCTGGATATCATCAAGTCGGAAAGGGAACGCATTGATGCGAGGTTAAAGGAGAGAGGTTTTTATTACTTCAGCCCGGACGACATTATTATTCAGGTAGACAGCATTAATAACCAACATCAGGTTGATCTAGTTGTGAATATAAAGACCACAGCAGCCGAAGAAGCACGGCAGAAATACACAATCAATAATATATTTATCTATCCGAACTACAATCTTTCAAAAGATTCAATTGATGTAAGGGCAGGAGAACGGTATAAAGACTTTATTGTAGTTGATACGGCCAAGCTATTTAAGCCACAAGTTTTTGAAAGGACCATGTTCTTCCATAAAGGTGATATCTATAACCGTACAGATCATAACATGTCATTAAACCGGCTAGTGAGCTTGGGAACATTCAAGTTTGTTAAAAACAAGTTTACTGAGTCTATCGACGGAACCGGAAATCAACTGGACACTTATTACTATCTTTCTCCATATCCCAAAAAATCGTTGAGGGCCGAGCTACTTAGCCGTACTACGTCTGCAAATTTTAGCGGATCTGAAATTAACGTTAGCTGGAGAAACCGGAATGCTTTTAGAGGAGCGGAGCTTTTAACGGTTAATCTTTATGCAGGAACAGACATACAAGTTTCGGGAGTTAATCAAGGAAATAGTCTGTTTAGATATGGGGCTGAAGCTAATTTGAATATTCCGCGCCTAATCTCTCCTTTTCAATTTAATGCTTCGAGTGCATTCATTCCCAGAACAAAAATCATGTTGGGATATGATTTCCTAGATCGTAGAATGGCCTATTCGCTGAATTCATTTCGAACTTCATTTGGATATGTTTGGAAAGAGGATCAGAAACGGGAACATCAATTGAATTTATTAGCGGCCACCTATGTCTTGCCGTATAAGGTGGATAACGCATATAAACGACGGGCTGATAGTATTCCAGCTTTGCGAAGGGCAATTGACACCCAACTTGTTGTTGGTCCAAACTATAATTTCCTTTATACCAACACGATTCAGACCAATAAGAGGCATACCTTTTATGAGAATTTCAATATCGATGAATCCGGTGTTTTAATGGGTGTCCTTTCAGGTGCCAACTACAGAAACGGTAATACTAAAAGAATTTTCAATGCACCATTTTCTCAATACATCAGATTAGAGAACGATTTCAGACATTATTTGAATTTAGGTTATGGAAACCAGTTAGCAAGCCGACTAATTCTTGGCTATGGCTTTGCTTTTGGAAATTCACCTGCTCTCCCTTACATTAAACAATTCTTCATTGGTGGATCAAACAGCTTGCGTGCTTTCAGAGCCAGATCGATTGGTCCGGGATCGAGCGTGCCAAACTTTAGCCGGGAGAGGGGAATGGCAGCGCCGGATAAAACCGGGGATATTAAGCTTGAGTTTAATACAGAATACCGACCCAAATTCAACAATATAGTAAGAGGAGCAGTCTTTCTTGATGCAGGAAACATTTGGTTACTACGCGATGACCCAGAGCAACCAATTGCCGGTGCAAAATTCAGTAAAGAGTTTTTAAGCGAGCTGGCAGTAGGAACTGGTGTAGGTTTAAGGTTTGACGTGAATTTCTTCGTCTTAAGGACAGATCTGGCTTTCCCTATTCGTAAGCCATGGCTTCCTAAGGGAGAACGCTGGGTATTTAATGATATTGATTTTAGCAGAGAATGGAGAAAAGAAAATCTTGTATTTAACCTTGCGATAGGGTATCCATTCTAACAGAATTACCTCATTTAAATAAAAAATATTGAAATAGTAAGAATAAGCAAATTGCAAGAAACGCGAAGGCGGCAATGATGAGAACCCATTTTTTAATGGGAACAGTAGTCCTTGCCGCCGAAGCTGGAACGTCTTTAATGGAATGCCTAAGTCTTTGCCAAGCTGCAGGTGTGTCTACTCTGAAACTTTCGGGATATTCCCTGGCAATATCCCATGTTTCTTGAAATTCCCTGAGTAGTTTCTCTCTTTCAGGCTCATCTCCTATCCATTCAAGAAGCTCCTCGGTTTCCTGTAGGGTTAATTCATTAGAAACATAACGGCTTAATAAATTAAGGTATACATCATCGCTCATGTACAATGGAATAGAAATTTTCTTAAATGACGTATAGCGTTGGTCAGCTGACCTTCAACTGTATTCAAAGGTAGCTCTAATTTCATAGCTATTTCAGGATAGCTAAGCTTGTGGTAGCGACTAAGTATGAATACCAAACGACAAACTTCAGGAAGAGACCGGACTGCTTCTTCTACTCTTTTACCTACGCCTTTAAGAGCCATCGTGTTATCTTTGTCTTTAATGTCGGCATAACCATCTTCAGGATAAAGGTTCTCCTTTCCAAAAGCACATTGGAATCGTTTAACGTACTCTAAAGATTGATCCACTACTGCCTGAAATAAATATGCTTTAAGCGAAGTATTTGTAGTAGGCAATTCCTTTTTTTCCCAAAGCTTGTAAAAGATATCCTGTACTATATCCTCTGAAATATTTTTGTCTTGCACAATACGATAAGAAGTAATGCACAAGGCCTGATAATTCACTGAGAACAGTGCTTCGAATCCAGAAATATCAAGCATTAGAGACATGTATACCAAAAATAAAGTGTATTTAGTGAATAACGTTAGTGGTGGCCAAAACGCTACAGTAAGCAAAACATTTTACCCAAAAAGAGTTTCTATGTTAAAAATATAACTATAAATTGCCCCGCAAAATAACCTTAATTGTCCATTATGAAAATTACTGTAGTTGGAGCAGGTGCAGTTGGCGCAACCTGCGCTGATGATATCGCCCGCAAAGCACTCGCTGAAGAACTGATTCTGCTAGATATTAAAGAAGGTCTGGCGGAAGGAAAATCGATAGACATGATGCAAACTGCTGCATTACTTGGTTTTGACTCCAAAATCAAGGGTGTTACTAACGATTATGCAGCTACTGCAGACTCTAGAGTTGTTGTTATCACTTCAGGAATTCCGAGAAAACCAGGGATGACCCGTGAAGAATTAATCGGCACGAATGCTTCGATCGTTAAGACTGTTACCGAAAATATTCTTAAATATTCTCCTAATGCTATTATTATCGTAGTATCTAACCCTATGGATACTATGAACTATCTGACCTTAAAAGCATCAGGCTTACCAGAGAATCAGGTAATTGGTATGGGAGGATCTTTAGATTCTGCGAGATTTAAATTTTATCTAAGTAGAGAGCTAGGATGCTCGCCCACAGATCTGAATGCTATGGTAATTGGTGGACATGGAGACACTACGATGATCCCACTTATTAAACATGCCACTTGGAACAGCTTGCCAGTTACACAATTTTTGAGTGAAGAACAGCAGGAGCGGGTAATTAAAGACACGATGAGCGGAGGAGCAACATTAACGAAACTGATTGGAACTTCAGCCTGGTATGCTCCGGGAGCTGCAACTGCTGGTATGGTAGAAAGTATTGTGCGCGACCAAAAACGGTTGATCTCCTGCGGCGTTGCCTTGAACGGGGAATATGGCCAACAAGATATTTCACTTGTTGTACCTGCTGTACTTGGGAAAAATGGTGTAGAAAAGATTCTTGAACTTCGTCTTGATGACGAAGAAAGAGCAGCATTCAACCAGAGTGCGGAAGCTGTTAGAGCAATGAATAATGTTCTGAAAGAAACAGGAGTTCTTTAACAGGGAAAAAGGTTAATGATAAACATACCGTTAGAGATTCTAAATTTGAATGACGACGGCTTTCACCTCCTGGTGGAAGTCGTCGTTTTTCATAAGCGCTTCATGGCTGTGGTTGATACAGGAGCCTCAAGAACTGTTCTTGATAAAAGTACTGTTGAAGAATACATCGATAAAGAAACGTTACTGTTAAGTGATAAGCTTTCTACTGGGCTAGGAACAAATACCATGGAAAGTTATATTCTTGAAATCCCTCAATTTCAAATAGGAGCACTTAATATTCCAAACTTTGAAACTGCTGTCCTTGATCTTTCTTCTATTAATCAGGCCTATCAGCAGATTTATTCGGAAGCTGTAATTGGAGTAATCGGAGGAGATATCTTGATGGAATATGGTGCCATTATCGACTACTCGAATAAAACCCTCAATTTCTCTCTCTATGATTAGAATCATTTGCCAAAAAGTTAGATGTGATACTTTTGAATTATGAGAGCAGACATTCAGACACGGGAAGATATTGAGAAGTTGGTTAACGCTTTTTATACAAAAGTGCAAAAAGACAACCTCATCGGGCACATTTTCAATGAGGTTGCAAAAGTGAATTGGGAGGCTCATCTTCCTAAGATGTACGAATTCTTTGAGACTATTATACTAGGTCAAAAAGGCTTTAAAGGAAATCCAATGGAAGTGCATTTCCATTTAAACCGACAATTCCCCTTACAAGAGGAACACTTTGGCCAATGGAAAGCCTTATTCTTCTCCACAATAGACGACCTTTTTGAAGGTGCAAAAGCTGAGGAAGCGAAACAAAAAGCGACTTCGATAGCCGACTTAATGTCCTACAAAATCACCTCTTCAAAAACAGGTGTTCAAATTCGAAACCCTTTGAAAAGAAATCAGTAATTCTTATATTTATTTCTGAAAATTAAGTACTTACCTCAGCACAGAAAAGGGCTTTTTAAGCAGATGGGATGATTAAAACGCGGTAAATACCTAGCGACTAACATCTTTAAACCTATATCGCTTGAAAAAGAATCTACTACTTCTATTGACCTTCTTCGGCTGGATATCCGGCTTTTCGCAAGACTTGAAAGGGCTTTGGCACGGCTACATCACAGGTGAAGGGTTGATAAACCGGTCTGAATATACTCTACATGTAAAATCGCAAACAGCTGACGCTGTAACAGGGAGGGCCTATCTTTACAGCAATAAGCTCTTTATTTTCCAGGGAATTTTTGATTTCATCGGCAAACAAGACGGTAATAACTTAAAAATAACAGAGCTTCGTATTCTAAGTAAGGAAATGCCGGGAGACCAATTTGGGTTGTGTATCAAATACGAAAATGTAAAATACACTAAGGACTCTTGCGAATACTTAACAGGAGTATGGGATAATACTAGAGGAAGATGCCCTCCGGGAGATGTGTATCTAAAGCGAGTTATTCAGGGTAAGGCTGATACAGCTGCAATACCTGAAGCTGTGCTCCGAAGGATTCGTGAGGACAATATCTCTGAAATTCCATTCCTAAATACAGTCCTTGGAAAGCCAATAATTTTAGACGTACATCAAGTAGCACTAGAAATTACTATTAAGGACTATTTAAAGGAAGACAATGATACTGTTAGTGTTTATTTTAACAGGCAGGAGATTATAAAAAATCATCGGATTACAAATAAATCATATACTAAGAAGATAAAGCTTGATGTGCTTTCAGGCATGAATGAAATTGTAATCTATGCGAAAAACCTTGGTCAAATTCCTCCAAATACTTGTACGTTAATTGTGTACGATGGAGAAAGAAAACAAAAAGTGAGTATCATTTCTGATAAACAAACTAGTGCGGCTGTTTACCTCAATTACACCTTGAAACCAGGCTTTATATACCGGGCCTATGACAGTTTTCCAGAGGTGACGCCTATCAATTCAGCTCCCGGAATCCGGTAGTATTAAAACAAAAAATCCCGGTCTTTCAACCGGGATTGCTTAAATATTATAAACCTACTAAACGTCTATTCTTGCATACTTGGCATTTCTTTCGATAAAGTCACGGCGAGGAGCAACCTCATCTCCCATTAGCATGGAAAAGATGTGATCACATTCTGCTGCGTTCTCTATCGTTACTTGACGAAGCGTACGAGTAGCAGGATTCAGGGTCGTTTCCCATAACTGCTCCGCGTTCATCTCTCCAAGACCTTTGTATCGTTGTACGTGAACACTATCCTCTTTTCCTGAGCCTTTTAATCGTTGAATAGCTGCATCGCGTTGCTCATCGTTCCAGGCGTATTCGAACTCTTTCCCTTTCTTAACCTGATACAATGGAGGGGCGGCGATATAAACGTATCCGAATTCGATCAGCTCCTTCATATATCTAAAGAAGAAAGTAAGAATAAGTGTAGTGATGTGAGATCCATCTACGTCCGCATCGGTCATGATAATAATGCGGTGATAACGAAGTTTTTCGAGATTTAATGCCTTAGCATCCTCTTGAGTACCAATACTTACACCTAAAGCCGTAAAGATATTTTTAATCTCATCGTTCTCGTAGATCTTGTGCTCCATCGCCTTTTCCACGTTAAGGATTTTACCTTTTAATGGGAGAATGGCTTGAAAATTACGATCACGACCTTGTTTAGCCGTTCCACCGGCCGAGTCACCCTCTACCAAGTATAATTCACAACGAGAAGGATCTTTATCAGCGCAATCAGCAAGCTTACCCGGAAGTCCGGAGCCACCCATCACACTCTTACGCTGTACCATTTCACGAGCCTTACGAGCAGCAGCTCTTGCGGTTGCGGCCAGGACAACTTTATTTACAATGAGTTTTGCTTCTTTTGGATTTTCTTCAAGATAATTTCCAAGAATTTCTCCTACAGCAACATCAACAGCTCCAGTAACCTCATTATTGCCCAACTTGGTTTTCGTCTGTCCCTCAAATTGCGGTTCGGCAACTTTTACAGATACTACAGCTGTTAAGCCCTCACGAAAGTCGTCGCCTGTGATTTCAACTTTCATGTTCTTCAACAACCCAGACTTCTCGGCATAAGCCTTCAACGTTCGAGTTAAACCTCTTCTGAAACCGGCAACGTGAGTTCCTCCTTCAATGGTATTGATGTTATTCACATAGGAGTGAACATTCTCAGAGTAGGTATCATTGTATTGTAACGCTAGCTCAACAGGAATTCCTTGCTTAATACCTTCTACATATATAGGTTCAGGTATCAAAGGAACACGAGTACCGTCAAGATACTTTACGAATTCACGTAACCCTCCTTCAGAAAAAAATTGCTCCTGTAAATAACTGCCGTTCTCTAAAATTTCGCGCTCATCTATAAGGTCTAATTTGATTCCCTTATTTAAATAAGCTAATTCACGTAAACGGGCAGCTAAGGTGTCATATTTATATTCGGTAGTCATGGTGAATATCTCCGCGTCAGGGTGGAATTTAACAATAGTACCCGTTCTCTGACTTTCACCAATTACCTTAACATCGTATAAAGGTTTACCTCGCTCATACTCCTGGCGAAAGATTTTACCTTCGCGATGAACCGTTACAATTAACAAAGTAGACAGTGCATTAACACAAGAAACACCTACTCCATGCAATCCTCCGGATACCTTGTACGTATCTTTATCGAACTTACCTCCGGCATGCAAGACCGTCATTACTACTTCGAGAGCTGATCTCTGTTCTTTGGTATGCATTGCTGTTGGAATACCACGGCCGTTATCTTCAACAGAGATTGAATTGTCTTTATGAATTGTAACCTTTATATCTGTACAATATCCAGCTAATGCTTCGTCGATTGAATTATCGACTACTTCGTAAACAAGGTGATGTAAACCCTTTATACCGACATCTCCAATATACATGGCAGGACGCTTACGTACTGCTTCCAAGCCTTCAAGAACCTGTATATTATCTGCCGAATAGTTAGATTTCTGTTCCTTTTCTTCAACCATATTTTGAGTTAAACAATAGCTTCAAATTTAATGGTTTAAACTGGCATTCCACCAATTGTGGATAAAATATGACGGTGTAAAGAGGGAAATTAACAAGAAAAATGCTTATTAGACTGTGGTATTGAAGGAGATGAAAAACTGGATAACTTACCTAATGATAATTACGCTTTAAAACTACATAATCTGTATTCAATAGATCGCCTTTGATACTTCAGACGAAAACTTATCTTTGCGATAAATTAAACAGAAATGAAAAATTTTGTATCAATCTCCAAAATAAGTACTTCACTGATCATAGCCGCTACTTTAGTTGCATGTAACAAAGAACAACCCAAAACAACGGGTACTACAACTGCAACTGCACCAGCAAAGGCTGCAACAGAGATTGTTTATGTAAACTCTGACTCCCTGGTAGCAAATGCAGATTTCTACAAAGACATCAGAACAAAACTAGAGTCTAAGTCTAAAAAAGCGCAGGCTGATTTAACAGCAAAAGGAAATGCTTTTCAGCGCGAGGTTGCAGAATACCGTCAAAATGCCCAAACGATGAGTGCTGATCAACGTGCAGTTACAGAACAGCGCCTGGCTCGTAAACAACAAGAATTAGAGGCATTTAACCAGAACGCAAGCTCTGCACTTGCTAATGAGTCGGCTGATGAAAATGCTAAGCTTTATGATAAGGTAGCTCAGTTTCTTAAAGGTTATGCTAAAGAAAAAGGATATAAGTTTGTTCTAACTTATTCTAAAACCAACCCATCCATACTTTATGCAGACGAAGCTTTAGATGTAACAAAAGATGTAGTGACGAAGCTTAACGATTCTTACAAAAGCGAAAAGAAATAAATAAAACAGCTTAAAGATATTTTCATTTATTAGTCATATCCCCTTCTTTGCAGTTGGGGATTTTTTTTGAACTGTTGATATGGAGAATAGTAAAGAGCACGAAAAGTACATGAGAATAGCTATCAGACTTGCTGAAGAAAATGTAGATAAAGGTTTAGGTGGTCCTTTTGGTGCTGTTATAGTAAAAGATGGAAAACTAGTTGCAAAAAGTGCGAATAGAGTTACAACTACCATAGATCCAACTGCTCATGCAGAGGTTTCAGCAATCAGGCTTGCTTCAAAAAAATTAAAAACTTTCGACCTTTCAGGGTGTGTGATATATACAAGCTGCGAACCCTGCCCAATGTGCCTTGGAGCAATCTACTGGGCAAAAATCTCAAAAATTTATTACGGGAATACAAAGCATGATGCGGCAGACGTAGGTTTCAATGATAAATTCATCTATGACGAATTAGAGCTAGAAGTGGAAGAACGAAAACTACCTGTGGTACAATTACTACCGGATGAAGCAATAACCGCATTCAAGAAATGGGAGGTTTCGGAGTTTAAAGTCGATTATTAACAGCCCATGTAAAGTTGTATGATCTCGCTTCTAAAACTATTCGTGTAATTCGTGTAATTCGTGTAATTCGTGTAATTCGTGTAATTCGTGTTTATAAATTTATTCATCATCCTCCCAAAACTTTCTAACCTCTGGCGATTCATCTAATAGATCGTCAATATCCCTTCGGTCTTTCTTGGTCGGTCTTCCAGTACCTCGATCCCTTTGCAGTGCGGGAGCATGAAACATTGATTTGTATTTAAACGTTTCCTCTCGCGGAGTCGTATCCTCATAATAGTTAATTGCTGTTTTTGCATCTACACGGTTATAAAGCAGTCCCGTAACCTTAAGCTGCTTTCTCTCTATACCCTTCGACACATAGTACAACTCCCCTACTTTAACCTCGTGTGAAGGCTTTATATTTTGTCCTCCTAGTTTAACCCTTCCTGCTTTACATGCTTCGGTAGCTAATGTCCTGGTCTTAAATACCCTTATAGACCATAAATATTTATCTATTCTTAATTTTTCCTTTTCTCCCATGAATTAAAATTGATCAATTGCCGACATCAGAAGTTCATCCACACAAAAGATGCCAACTGCTAATATTCAAAGATGGTATCTCTTAACAAACAAGACGCTTTCGCAAAAATCCTTAAAAATGCTTTACTTTGCCAAAAATTTCTAATATAATAATGATACCACAACTAAAAAAACAGATTGAAGAAGCTTGGGAAAACCGCAATCTTGTAAGTTTCCCTGAATACGCTAATGCCATTGAAACTGTAATTGCAATGCTGGATAAAGGCGAGCTTCGCACCGCTGAACCTGTTGCTGGTACCTGGCATGTGAACGATTGGGTAAAGAAAGCTGTAATTCTTTATTTCCCTATTCGTCAGATGGACGTTATAGAAGTTGGTCCTTTTGTTTTCCACGATAAAATGATGTTGAAGACCAATTATAAAGAACTTGGTGTTCGTGTTGTCCCTCAGGCTACAGCTCGTTATGGAGCTTATTTAGCAAAAGGCGTAATCATGATGCCGTCTTATGTAAACATTGGAGCCTACGTTGACGAGGGTACAATGGTTGATACATGGGCGACTGTAGGGTCATGTGCACAAATTGGTAAGAATGTTCACCTAAGCGGAGGCGTTGGTATTGGTGGGGTTTTAGAACCTGTACAAGCATCTCCCGTTATTATCGAAGACAACTGCTTTATCGGGTCCAGAGCAATTGTTGTTGAGGGCCTACGTGTTGGACAAGAAGCTGTTCTTGGAGCAAACGTATGTCTAACTGCCTCTACTAAGATCATTGACGTAACCGGTCCTGAGCCTATTGAATATAAGGGAGAAGTTCCCGCCCGTTCGGTAGTTATCCCGGGTTCTTATACTAAAAAATTCCCTGGTGGAGAGTACCAGGTTCCTTGTGCTCTTATTATCGGGCAACGTAAAGAATCTACTGACAAGAAGACTTCCCTTAATGATGCTTTACGTGAGCATAATGTTGCAGTATAATACCGGGGTAAAAGAATAAAGGTAGAAGGTAAAATGTGAAGCAAAATTGCATGAGCAGTGTTTTCCTTTTACCTTTAACCTCTTATTTTAACCTAAAAATATGCGAATTGGATTTGATGGAAAAAGAGCAGTGCAAAACTTTACAGGACTAGGCAACTACAGCCGCTTTGTCTTGAATCTTCTTGCCGATCACTTTCCTGACAATCAGTATTACTTATATACACCCAAATCCCCTAAAAGTAATCTTGGCATTCCTAATGCCGTTAGATATTGTCACCCTTCTAAATTAATAAATTCAACTTTATGGAGAAGTGGGCTAATAGTATCCGACCTTAAAAGGGATAAAATTGATTTGTTTCACGGCTTAAGTAATGAACTTCCCATTGGTATTGCTAAGTCTGGTATCCCTTCAATAGTTACTGTTCACGACTTAATATTTCTTCGCTTTCCAGATTACTATCCCTACATTGACAGGCAGATATACAAGTATAAATTTGAATATGCATGTAAGAATGCATCAAGGATAGTTGCAGTGAGCAAGCAGACTAAGGAAGACATAATTTCTTTTTTCAAAGTTCCGGAAGATAAGATCGACGTAGTTTATCAGGGTTGTAATCACCTTTTTCAACATCAGGCTACGGAGGAAGAAAAACTAAAAATCCGCAAGGAGTATAACTTACCAGAGAAGTTTATTCTAAATGTAGGAACCATAGAGGAGCGAAAGAATTTGCTACTTATTGTAAAAGCGTTAAATAATGCAGTCTCAAAAAATGTTAAGCTGGTTGTTATTGGCAGGGAAACGGATTATGCTAAAGAAGTAAGAGAATACGTGGCAGCTCATCAAATGCATGAACGGGTTATTTTTCTAAAAAACGTACCCATTAAGGATTTGCCAACGATCTATCAAACGGCAGATATTTTCGTCTATCCTTCTGAGTTTGAAGGTTTCGGAATCCCGGTTATTGAGGCTCTTTACTCCGGAATTCCTGTTGTAGCAGCTACAGGCTCTTGCCTTGAAGAAGCAGGAGGACCAGGGTCTAGATATGTCCACCCGCAGGATGAAATACAACTCGGCTGGCAGATAAACTACATATTGAATAATCCTATAAAAAGAGCTTCCATGGTGCAAGAGGGTTTTCGTTATGTGCAAAAATTCACCGAGAAAACTTTATCAAAAAATTTGATGCAAACTTATTATAAAGCAATCAATAATGCTTAAAGACGACATAACCAAAGCTTTAGAAATTCTAAGCGCGGGAGGAATTATTCTATATCCAACCGACACTATTTGGGGTATCGGCTGCGACGCTACTAATGAAGCGGCAGTTGAACAAATCTTGAAGCTTAAAGGACGTGAGGTCTGTAAAGGCTTAATTATACTGCTTGATTCAGAAAACAAGATTGGAAGTTACGTTAGGGAAGTTCCGGAAATCGCCTACGATTTGATCGAGTTTGCTGAGAATCCTTTGACGGTAATTTACTCTGGAGCGAAAAATCTCCCGGAAAACGTTGTGCACGACGACGGAAGTATTGGTATACGAATTGTAAAGCATCAGTTTTGTCAACAATTGATTCAAAAATTCCGGAAGCCGATAGTCTCAACTTCAGCCAACATAAGCGGACACCCTAGCCCAAAAAATTTCTCAGAGGTTTCAGAAGAGATCAGGAATGGGGTAGATTTTATAGTAAATTTTGAACAAGACGATCTTAAAGAAAAGAAGATCTCTACGATAATGAAACTTGAACCCGACGGACGATTTGCCTTTATTCGCCGCTAATCCCAACAATTAAGTTATTTTTGTAAAAAAATCTTCCATCCTCAAGTACGGGGGATATTTCCGTTATATGAAGGAGCACCTTAAACTTCCGATATTTAAAAAGCTTTCAGTCCTGGCTGATAAAGAAGGGGCTGAGATATATGTGATTGGAGGTTTTGTCAGAGATATTTTTTTAAACCGTCCCTCCAAAGACATTGACATACTTGTGGTGGGCAATGGAATCACATTTGCCGAAAAAGTTGCATCTTCACTTAAAGTACAGTTAAATGTATTCAAAAATTTTGGTACGGCTATGCTTCGGTTCAATGAACTTGAGGTTGAATTTGTAGGGGCTAGAAAAGAGTCGTACCGATCACACTCCCGTAAACCAGTTGTAGAAAATGGAACTTTAGCAGACGACCAGAAGCGAAGAGATTTTACAATCAACGCTATGGCAATTTCTCTTAACGGAAAAACTTATGGTGAGCTACTAGACCCGTTTGATGGCATGAGAGACCTGGAATCGAAGGTTATTCGTACACCTTTAGATCCGACAGAGACGTTTTCAGATGATCCGCTCAGGATGATGAGAGCTATTCGCTTTGCCACACAATTAGAATTTTCCATTAATGATGACGCTTTGAATGCTATAAGAGATAACCGGGAACGGATTAAAATTGTCTCGACCGAAAGAATTATAGACGAAATCAATAAAATTATCCTTTCAAAAAAACCTTCTATAGGTTTTAAGCTTATGTTCGACACAGGCTTACTGCACCTTGTGTTCCCTCAAATGGTAGCCCTCTATGGCGTAGACTATAAAAATGGTAAAGGACACAAAGATAATTTCTACCACACTCTTGAGGTGCTAGATAATGTTGCAGAATTAAGTCCCGATCTATGGCTACGTTGGGCGGCAATATTACATGATATTGCTAAACCAGCAACGAAACGTTTTGATGAAATCCATGGGTGGACATTTCATGGACACGAGGAAAAGGGAGCGCGGATGGTTCCTAAAATCTTCACCCAGCTCAAGCTTCCCCTAAATGAAAAAATGAAGTTTGTCCAAAAACTTGTACAGCTTCATTTAAGGCCCATTGTCTTAGCTCAGGACGTAGTAACAGACTCGGCTGTTAGAAGGCTACTCTTTGATGCAGGTGAAGACATTGACAGCCTTATGATGTTATGCCATGCAGATGTAACCACAAAGAACGATTTCAAGAAAAAGAAATATCGCCAGAACTTCGAGTTGGTTAAACAGAAGTTGAAGGATGTGGAAGAACGAGACCAGATCCGAAACTGGCAACCGCCTGTTACTGGAAATGATATTATGGAAACTTTCGGTATCCCTGCGGGCAAGGAAGTTGGTATAATTAAAAATCAAATACGGGAAGCCATTCTTGAGGGGGAAATTAAAAACTCGAGAGACGAAGCTTTCCAGTTTATGCTGCAAAAGGCTAAAGATTTAGGACTTACTCCTTTAACAAAACAGAATTAAGAAATTTAAAACTTTGTAATAAAAAAGGCGTTAAATGTTACTCCAATTTTATTATTTCGCATAAAATAATTCAGACATGGCGATTTACAGATTTAGGGTTTCGTTCGAAGATTACGATGATGTAATAAGAGAAATCGATATAAAATCCACCCAAACATTCGAAGATTTGCATCATGCCATACATAAAAGTACGGGGTACAATCCTGAACATTCTTCGTCCTTCTATGTTAGTAACGATCAGTGGATTAAGGGAGATGAAATAGCATATCTACCTACTCAAAGAAAATTAGATCGTGGAGTAACTCAGATGACAGGTACCAAGCTTAATCGCTTTATTGATGATCCCCATCAAAAGTTTTACTATACATATAATTTCGATCGCCCATTCGACTTTCATGTTGAGTTAGTTAAAATCTTGGATCTGGAGCCTGGTAAAGAATATCCGTCACTTGCAAAAAGTGTTGGAGAAGCTCCAAAAGCGATAATTCCAACAATTGCTCCTGCCGGTACCGGAGAAGAACCTGATGATTTAGACTTCCTACTTAATGATGATGATTTTGAACCCGAAGAAACAGATGATCTAGCAGTAGAAGATGAAGACTTGGGCGTTGGGATGAGTCATCATACAGAGGAATCCGAGGACGAAGAGGAAAAAGACGAATTCATGGATGAGTTTTCTGATAATGAAGGCTTCGAATCAGACGACTACGGGAACAACAACAAGGACGACTACTAAACCCTAGTTGTAGTTTTACAAATTGAATAGTTCGTAGTGGTTGTTATCATCTAACTACGAGCTATTTTTATTTATGCCATGAGCGCTGAGAAAACATTAATAGTAATAGCCGGGCCGACAGCAATAGGAAAAACAGACCTGGCAATAAAAATAGCTCAAAATTTCGGTACTGAAATTATCTCTGCCGATTCCCGTCAGTTTTATAAAGAGATGTCTATTGGCACTGCTAAACCTTCCTTTGAGGAACTTAAAGCCGCCAAGCATCACTTTATAAACTCTCACCATATAACTGATAGTTTTACCGTTGGGGATTTTGAAGAGCAGGCGCTCGAACTAATCGAAGGTCTGTTTAAAAAACACGATATTTTAGTCCTTGTTGGAGGTTCAGGCCTTTTTATTAAAGCAATTACTAATGGGTTTGATAAATTACCCAAGGTATCTCCTTCCACAAGGATGGAGCTAAATGAATTATATACGAATCATGGAATCGGAGTAATTCAAAAAAAACTTCAAGAACTAGATCCTGTTTATTATGCTGAGGTCGACAAATCTAATCCACAGAGAATAATCAGGGCATTGGAAGTTTGCTTAAGCACGAACTTGCCTTTTTCGTCCTTCCGTACGGGAGCGCATAAAAACAGGGATTTTAATATTATTAAGGTCGGGCTAAATTGTGACAGGGATAAGCTCTATGATAGAATTAACCAACGTGTTGATAAGATGCTGGAGGCAGGGTTAGTTGACGAAGTTAAAAAACTTCTTCCATTTCGCAGTTTAAATGCACTTAATACAGTAGGATATTCGGAAATCTTTGATCATTTAGACGGTGTAATAACATTGGAGCAAGCAGCAGAACAAATAAAGCAAAATACCCGTCGATTCGCAAAACGACAGCTAACCTGGTTTAGAAAAGACGAGGGGTTTAGGTGGTTTCTACCAACAGAATACCATGAAATATTAAAATTTATAATAGCAAAGGCAGAACTCTAATTTTACCTTTGCTATTTAAACCTGGATCTAAGCTTGGGCCGTTGGTCCACCAAAATTCAAGGGCAAGCCTTCCTCCTGGATCCTTACTCTTCCATTAACAGCTTCAAACTTTGCTATATTATCTTCTAATGCATGCAAAAGGCGCTTCGCATGCTCCGGGGTTAGTATAACTCTCGATTTTACTTTTGCTTTTGGCACACCGGGCATCACACGAATAAAATCTAGCACAAACTCTGAGTTTGAATGGGTGATAATGGCGAGATTAGCATAAGTGCCTTCTGCTACTTCTTCTGATAATTCTATATTTAATTGGTTCTCGTTGTTATTCTCTTCCATGATGTAAAAATAAAAAAGTCCCTCCATAATCGAAGGGACTTTATTCTATTGAAGGAAGCCTCAGCCTTTTGAGCTGTCGACTCTAATACCTGCTTAATTACGCTTCAGCCTCTTCGTACTTAGAAGCCATCAGCTTGTCGTACTCTTCCTGAGAACCAACAATGATACGATCGTAGCTGCGTAAACCAGTACCTGAAGGAATCAAGTGACCTACAATTACGTTTTCTTTCAATCCTAATAAGTTATCACGTTTACCACTGATAGCTGCCTCGTTAAGCACTTTGGTAGCTTCCTGGAAGGAAGCTGCTGAAATGAAGGATTTAGTACCTAATGACGCACGAGTGATACCTTGTAATAACGGACTTGAAGTTGCAGCAATAGCATCACGAGCCTCAACAAGTTTCATATCCTTACGTTTAAGCATTGAGTTCTCGTCTCTCAACTTACGTACAGAGATGATTTGACCAGGTTTCAAGTTAGGAGAATCACCTGGATCTGTAACGACTTTCTTGTCAAATATATCATCGTTCTCAAGCATGAAATCCCAGCGATCAACAGCATCGTTCTCTAAGAAACGAGTATCTCCTGGATCCTCAATTCTAACCTTCTGCATCATCTGGTGAACGATAACTTCGAAATGTTTATCGTTGATCTTCACCCCTTGCAGACGGTAAACCTCTTGAATACCATTCACAAGATACTCCTGAACAGCTGCTGGGCCCTTAATTGCAAGGATGTCTGCAGGAGAGATAGAACCATCTGAAAGTGGCATACCAGCTTTCACAAAGTCATTATCCTGAACAAGGATGTGTTTAGAAAGCGGAACAAGATATTTCTTAATCTGTCCATCTCTGGATTCGATTGAAATTTCACGATTACCACGTTTAACACCGCCTAGGGTTACTACACCATCGATTTCTGTTACTACCGCAGGGTTTGAAGGGTTACGAGCCTCGAACAACTCCGTTACACGAGGAAGACCACCGGTGATGTCACGAGTCTTACCTGTAGAACGAGGTATCTTGGCAATAACTTCACCCATTTTAACTTTAGTACCTTCATCCACAGCGATATGAGCACCTACAGGAATATTGTACCCTTTAACGGCTCCACCTGTACTATCAACGATCTTAATAACAGGGTTCTTAGTTTTATCACGAGTATCGATAATTACTTTCTCCCTGTGACCAGTCTGTTCGTCTGATTCTTCACGGAAGGTTACGCCTTCAATAACCGCTTCAAACTCAATTTTACCAGAGAATTCAGAGATAATAACAGCGTTATATGGATCCCAGCTACAGATTCTGTCGCCTTTAGTTACCTTATCACCCTCCTTAACGTACAAGTAAGAACCATAAGGAATGTTATTCGTCATGATAACTCTACCGCTGTTTGGTTCAACAATACGGAATTCACCAGAACGACCAAGTACAACTTCCACCGGACCTTCTTCTGTTGTATAAGGAACAGTTCTTATATTTTCAAATTCAATAACGCCGTCAAACTTCGCATTGATTTGAGATTCAGCCGCAATGTTCGATGCAGTACCACCCACGTGGAATGTACGAAGTGTTAACTGAGTACCAGGCTCACCGATAGACTGTGCTGCAATAACACCTACTGCCTCACCTGCCTGAACGCGTTTACCAGTTGCAAGGTTACGTCCATAACAAAGAGCACAAACACCACGTTTGCTTTCGCAAGTTAGAACTGAACGAATTTCAATTCCCTCAAGAGCAGAATTTTCTACATTATGAGCGATGTCCTCGTCAATATCCTGACCTGCAGACACTAAAAGCTCATTTGAGATCGGATCATAAACATCATGTAGAGACGTTCTACCTAAAATACGATCGTATAAAGGCTCAACGATATCTTCATTGTCTTTCAAGGCCGTAGTGAAAATACCTCTTAAAGTACCACAATCTGTTTCTCCAACAATCATATCTTGAGCAACGTCATGCAAACGGCGAGTTAAGTAACCAGCATCCGCTGTCTTTAACGCCGTATCCGCAAGACCTTTACGAGCACCGTGGGTAGAGATGAAGTATTCGAGTACTGAAAGTCCTTCTTTAAAGTTCGAAAGGATTGGGTTCTCAATAATTTCACCACCTGATCCTGATTTCTGAGGTTTTGCCATCAGACCCCTCATACCGCAAAGCTGACGAATCTGCTCTTTAGAACCACGGGCACCTGAATCAAGCATCATGTATACAGAGTTGAAACCCTGATTATCTGTAGACAAGATCTCCATTACGTTTGCTGTCAAACGATTGTTGATACGAGTCCAGATATCAATGATCTGATTGTAACGCTCATTGTTTGTAATGAATCCCATGTTATAGTTATTCATTACCTCTTCAACTTCCTGAGAAGCCTGCTCGATCAATTTAACCTTAGCCTCAGGAATATTAAGATCCTGAAGGTTAAATGAAAGACCGCCACGGAATGCCATTTGGAACCCTAATTCTTTGATGTCATCTAAGAATTGAGCTGCACGTGCCATACCAGTAATTTTTACTACCTCACCAATAATATCACGAAGTGATTTCTTAGTTAATAGTTCATTGATATATCCAACTTCCTCTGGAACATGCTGGTTAAATAGAACTCGCCCAACTGTAGTATCAATAATCTTATTAACGATTGTGCCGTCCTTCTCTTTCGCATTCGCCTTAACTTTAATAAAGGCATGCAAGTCAATTTTCTTCTCGTTATAAGCAATAATAACCTCTTCAGACGAGTAGAAAATTTGTCCTTCACCCTTCATCACTCGTTTTTCATCTGTCTTACGACCTTTAGTGATGTAGTACAGTCCAAGTACCATGTCCTGAGAAGGAACTGTAATTGGAGTACCATTGGCAGGGTTAAGAATGTTATGAGAGGCAAGCATCAATACCTGAGCCTCCAAAATTGCAGCATTACCAAGAGGTACGTGAACCGCCATCTGGTCACCGTCAAAGTCGGCGTTGAAAGCCGTACACACTAAGGGGTGTAACTGAATTGCCTTACCTTCAACTAGCTTTGGCTGGAAGGATTGGATACCTAAACGGTGAAGCGTAGGAGCACGGTTTAGCAATACGGGGTGTCCTTTAAGAACATTTTCAAGGATATCCCAAACCAGGGGATCTTTACGGTCAACGATCTTTTTTGCTGATTTAACTGTTTTAACCACGCCTCTTTCAATCATTTTACGAATGATGAATGGTTTGAACAATTCAGCAGCCATGTCTTTAGGCAAACCACATTCGTGTAATTTAAGGTTAGGACCTACAACAATTACAGAACGGGCAGAGTAGTCAACACGTTTACCTAAAAGGTTTTGCCGGAAACGTCCCTGCTTTCCTTTCAGGATATCCGAAAGAGATTTTAAAGCTCGGTTACCTTCAGTCTTAACAGCGTTTACCTTACGAGAGTTGTCAAACAATGAATCAACAGCTTCCTGTAACATACGCTTTTCGTTACGTAAAATTACCTCCGGAGCTTTAATCTCAATAAGTCTTTTCAAACGGTTGTTACGAATGATAACACGACGATATAAGTCATTTAGGTCAGACGTAGCAAAGCGGCCACCTTCCAACGGAACCAACGGACGTAGCTCTGGTGGAATAACAGGAACAATCTTAACAATCATCCACTCAGGCTGATTCTCGATGTTCTCGCGGGCACCACGGAAAGCTTCAACAACTTGAAGACGTTTTAATGCCTCATTTTTACGTTGCTGAGAAGTTTCGTTAGCTGCCTGATGACGAAGGTCGTATGACAACTGATCAAGATCGATACGTTTTAACAATTCCTCAAGGGCTTCAGCACCCATTTTAGCAATAAATTTCTGAGGATCTTTATCGTCTAAGTACTGATTTTCTTTTGGAAGCGTATCTAAAATATCAAGGTATTCTTCTTCAGTAAGGAAATCCATTTTAGCGATTCCGTCTGTTTCTTTAATACCTGCTTGAATTACAACGTAGCGCTCATAATAAATAATAAGATCTAGCTTTTTGGTAGGAAGACCTAACAAATAACCTATCTTATTAGGTAATGAACGGAAGTACCAGATATGGGCAACAGGAACAACAAGGTTAATGTGTCCCATACGCTCACGACGTACTTTCTTTTCAGTAACCTCAACACCACAACGGTCACACACAATGCCTTTATAACGGATACGTTTGTATTTACCGCAATGACACTCATAATCCTTCACAGGACCAAAAATGCGCTCGCAGAACAAACCGTCTCGTTCGGGCTTGTAGGTACGATAATTAATGGTTTCCGGTTTCAAAACTTCACCACTTGAACGCTCTAGAATTGACTCAGGAGACGCTAAGCTGATAGTAATCGAAGTGAAGTTACTTTTTATTTTATTATCCTTTTTATAAGACATATCTCTTCTTAAGGTTAAAGGCGGAAAAGTGAAAGGTGAAAGGTAATTGCATAAATGCTTTTACCTTCTACCTCTTACCTTTTACCTCTTTATTAGTCTAATGTGATATCTAAACCAAGTCCTCTTAACTCATGAACCAATACGTTGAATGATTCAGGAACAGAAGGCGTTGGAAGATTTTCGCCTTTTACAATCGCTTCGTATGTTTTCGCACGACCAACAACATCATCAGATTTCACCGTCAGGATCTCCTGAAGGATGTTGGCAGCACCAAAGGCTTCAAGAGCCCATACCTCCATCTCACCGAAACGCTGACCACCAAACTGAGCTTTACCACCCAGAGGCTGTTGTGTTATCAAGGAGTATGGTCCGATTGAACGAGCATGCATCTTATCATCAACCATGTGCCCTAGTTTCAGCATATAAATAACACCTACTGTAGTTGGTTGGTCAAAGCGCTCTCCTGTTAAACCGTTGTATAGGTAAGTTCTACCAGACGCTGGTACACCAGCTTTTGCGACCCATTCTTCCACCTCTTCATGTGTAGCTCCATCAAAGATTGGAGTAGCGAATTTCACTCCAAGCTCTTTTGCAGCCCAGCCAAGAACAGTTTCGTAGATCTGTCCGAGGTTCATACGAGAAGGTACCCCTAGTGGGTTAAGAACGATATCTACCGGAGTTCCGTCTTCAAGGAATGGCATGTCTTCATCACGTACAATCCTGGCAACAATACCCTTATTACCGTGGCGACCAGCCATCTTATCCCCTACACGAAGCTTACGTTTTTTAGCGATGTAAACTTTAGCCATCTGAACGATTCCTGATGGAAGCTCATCACCCACGCTAATCGCAAATTTCTCACGTTTGTAAGCGCCTAGCTCTTCGTTCAATCTGATGTTGTAATTGTGAAGAAGTTGCTTGATCAACTCATTCTTATCATCATCGGTAGTCCACTTTGTTGGGTTAATGTTAGCATACTCTAACTCAACCAACATTTTTTGCGTGAACTTTGCGCCTTTTGGTATAAGGAGCTCTTTGTAAACGTTATAAACTCCTTGTGAAGTTTTTCCGTTAACAATCGTGAACAACTTATCAATCAAACTATCTTTAAGCTGCTTCATCGCTCTGTCATGACCTGCATCTAATTTATCAAGCTGAGACTTTTCTTCCGCTTTAGATGTCTTTTTAGCACGCGAGAACAACTTTGTATCAATTACCACACCGCTGATTGAAGGAGGAGTTTTTAAGGAAGCATCCTTAACGTCGCCTGCTTTATCACCGAAGATAGCGCGAAGTAGTTTCTCTTCTGGTGAAGGATCAGACTCCCCTTTAGGAGTAATCTTACCGATTAGAATGTCACCTTCTTTTACTTCAGCTCCAACGCGAATGATACCGTTCTCATCCAGATCTTTCGTTGCTTCTTCTGAAACGTTAGGGATATCCGGAGTCAATTCTTCCTCTCCACGCTTAGTATCACGAACTTCTAATTCAAATTCCTCTATATGAAGCGAAGTGAATATATCCTGAGATACTACACGTTCAGAAATTACTATCGCATCCTCAAAGTTGAAACCTTGCCAAGGCATGAATGCTACCTTAAGGTTACGACCAAGTGCCAACTCTCCGTCTTGCGTTGCATATCCTTCACAAAGAACTTGTCCTTTGGCTACTCTCTGACCTTTCTTAACGATCGGCTTCAAGTTAATACAGGTACTTTGGTTGGTTTTCTTGAACTTAGTAAGACGGTATGTTCTAGATTCGCCTTCAAAAGACACTAAACGATCATCATCATTCCTGTCGTATTTGATACGAATTTCATTTGCATCAACATACTCTACAACCCCGTCACCCTCTGCATTAATAAGGGTACGTGAGTCACGTGCTACACGACCTTCCAAACCAGTACCTACTACTGGTGCTTCAGGGCGTAATAATGGAACGGCCTGGCGTTGCATGTTCGATCCCATCAATGCACGGTTTGCGTCATCGTGCTCAAGGAACGGAATCAATGAAGCTGCAATAGAGGTGATCTGGTTAGGAGCAACGTCCATCAAATCAAGTCTCTCAGGTTCAATAACCGGGAAGTCACCTTCAAAACGTGCTTTTACACGAGGAGAATCGAAATTTCCTTTTTCATCGTATTGCGCATTCGCCTGGGCGATTGTCTTTCCATCCTCGTCTTCAGCTGAAAGGTAAATAACCGGCTCTTCAACTACTACCCTACCATTTTCTACCTTACGATACGGTGTTTCGATGAAACCTAAGTTGTTGATCTTTGCGTGAACACACAGAGATGAAATCAAACCAATGTTCGGACCTTCCGGAGTTTCAATGGTACAAAGACGACCATAGTGCGTATAGTGTACGTCACGAACCTCGAACCCTGCACGCTCACGGGAAAGACCACCTGGACCTAAAGCTGAAAGACGACGCTTATGCGTGATCTCTGCTAGAGGGTTGGTTTGGTCCATAAACTGAGACAACTGGTTTGTTCCAAAGAACGAATTGATTACAGACGAAAGTGTACGCGCGTTGATCAAATCGGTTGGCGTGAACACCTCATTGTCACGAATGTTCATACGCTCACGAATGGTACGAGCCATACGTGCTAAACCAACTCCAAATTGAGCATATAATTGCTCACCTACAGTACGAACACGACGATTCGATAAGTGGTCAATATCATCAACCTCAGCTTTGGAATTAATTAACTTAATAAGATACTTAACGATTGCAATAATGTCAGCCTTTGTTAAAACCTTAGTCTCATCAGGTGTATCTAATTTAAGCTTACGGTTGATACGGTAACGACCTACATCTCCAAGATCATATCTTTTATCAGAGAAGAACAAACGCTCAATAATTCCACGTGCAGTTTCTTCATCTGGTGGTTCAGCGTTACGTAACTGGCGATAAATGTGCTCTACCGCTTCCTTCTCAGAATTGGAAGTATCTTTTTGTAAGGTATTATATATAATTGAATAATCAGCGTTGCTGGCACCGTCATCCTTAGAAAGGATTACAGTTTTAACACCAGCATCAATGATCATGTCAATGTGATCATCTTCTAAAATAGTTTCCCTTTCAAGGATAATTTCATTACGGTCGATAGAAACAACCTCACCAGTATCCTCATCCACAAAATCTTCTACCCACTTCTTAAGAACCCTTGCAGCTAGCTTCCGACCAACAAATTTCTTAAGTCCGGATTTGCTAACTTTCACTTCATCTGCCAGTTCGAATAATTCAAGAATGTCTTTATCCGAATCGTAACCGATAGCACGTAAGAGAGTAGTTACAGGGAATTTCTTCTTACGGTCGATATATGCATACATCACGTTATTAACGTCTGTAGCGAACTCAATCCATGAACCCTTGAAAGGTATTACACGGGCTGAGTATAGTTTGGTTCCGTTAGTGTGGCGGCTTTGACCGAAGAACACACCCGGTGATCTGTGCAACTGCGAAACAATTACACGCTCAGCTCCATTGATTACAAACGTTCCCTTAGGAGTCATATAAGGGATTGTTCCCAAATACACGTCCTGAACAATTGTTTCAAAATCTTCGTGCTCTTCGTCATTACAAGATAAACGTAATTTAGCTTTTAATGGAACACTGTACGTTAATCCACGCTCAATACATTCCTGAATGTCGTAACGAGGAGGATCTATAAAGTAGTCAAGAAACTCCAGTACGAAGATGTTTCTTGAATCAGAGATAGGGAAATTTTCAGCAAACACTTTAAACAACCCTTCCTGATGACGGTCGTCTGAAGTTGTTTCCAGCTGGAAAAATTCTCTGAAAGATTGCAGTTGCACATCCAGAAAATCGGGATAATCTATCACGTGTTTGCTGGTTGCAAAATTTACTCTTTCGCTTTGATTTCTGTTTGCCAATGGATTAAGATTTTAGTTTATAATAAACTGCGACTTATTTGGACTTTTGTACCGATTCTTGCAAGTCAGACAAAAATGGGTATGATAGAAATGGCAATAGACCCCGGTGAAAACCGGAGTCTAGTCCATTAATTTATTGAGTTCGATTATTACTTAATCTCAACTACAGCTCCTGCTTCTTCTAATTGTTTTTTCAAAGCTTCAGCTTCGTCTTTAGCAACACCTGTTTTTAATTCTTTAGGTGCACCGTCAACTAGGTCTTTAGCTTCTTTAAGACCAAGACCTGTAAGATCTTTAACTAGTTTAACTACAGCTAATTTCTGACCACCAGCTTCTTTCAAAATAACGTCGAACGCAGTTTTCTCTTCTGCAGCTGCAGGTGCATCACCAGCAGGAGCAGCAGCAACAGCAACAGCTGCAGCAGCAGGCTCGATGCCATACTCGTCTTTAAGGATCTGAGCTAACTCGTTAACTTCTTTAACTGTTAAGTTTACTAATTGTTCAGCAAACGCTTTTAAATCTGCCATTTTATTTAAATTTTAAAATTCAATACTTTGTGTAAATTGACGTCCTTACAGGTGTCCGTCTTAACCTCTTTCTTGTAATGTTTTTACTAATCCTGCAATTGTAGTTCCGCCTGACTGAAGAGCCGAAAGAACGTTTTTCGCAGGTGATTGTAATAATCCAATGATATCTCCAACAAGTTCCTCTTTAGATTTAAGGCTTGCAAGTGCATCTAATTGTTTGTCTCCAACAAATACAGCTGTATCAATGTAAGCACCTTTCAAAACAGGTTTGTCCCCAGTTTTTCTAAGTTCTTTGATTAATTTAGCAGGAGCATTTGCTACTGTTGAAAACAATATTGTTGATGAACCTTTTAATGCCTCTGCAAGCTCAGGAGCTTCAACTCCTGCTGCTTCCATAGCCTTACGAATCAGAGAATTCTTTGCAACCTGGATTGAAATTCCGTTGTCAAAAAATTTACGACGGATAGCGTTAACTTTCGCTACAGTAAGATTTGCAGTATCAGTAATATAGAAATTACCGTACTCTTTGATCTGCTCAGAAAGAGCCTGAACAATTTCGTGTTTTTCTTCTCTGTTCATGCTTAGATCCCCGCTACTGATTTAGTTTCGATTTCAATTCCAGGAGACATAGTAGAAGAGATATGGATACTCTTGAAATATGTTCCTTTTGCCGCAGATGGTTTTAATTTTGACAATGTCTGAAGAACTTCAAGCGCATTCTCATAAATTTTCTCTGCATCGAAAGATACTTTACCGATTGAAGTATGGATGATACCAGTTTTGTCAACTTTGAAGTCGATCTTACCGCCTTTAACATCAGTAACTGCTTTACCAACCTCAGTTGTTACAGTTCCTGATTTAGGGTTAGGCATTAAGTTACGAGGACCTAAAATACGTCCTAAACGACCAACTTTAGCCATAACACTAGGCATAGTGATAATGATATCAACATCTGTCCATCCACCCTCTATTTTAGCAATATACTCATCTAGTCCAACGAAATCTGCTCCGGCAGCTTTAGCTTCTTCTTCCTTATCTGGAGTTACCAAAGCCAAAACACGAACAGTTTTCCCTGTACCATGAGGTAGTGAAGCGATACCACGTACCATTTGATTTGCCTTACGTGGATCAACGCCCAAACGAACGTCGATATCTACAGAAGCATCAAACTTGGTAGTAGTGATTTCTTTAACTAATGCAGATGCATCTTGTAAAGAATAAACTTTACCAGCCTCAATTTTGGATAGTGCCTGTTTTTGATTTTTTGTTAATCTAGCCACTTCTTAACTGAATTTGTGTTAATTAATTGTTCCAAGGAGCAGTACCAGAAACGGTAATCCCCATGCTGCGTGCTGTACCGGCAACCATTTTCATAGCTGACTCTACAGTAAATGCATTTAAATCAACCATTTTGTCTTTAGCAATGGTTTCAACTTGTTCCCAAGAAACCTGAGCCACCTTTTTACGGTTTGGCTCCGCTGATCCACTCTTTAATCCTGTAATTTCCAGTAACTGGATTGCAACAGGAGGAGTTTTAATGATAAATTCAAATGACTTGTCTACATACACAGTGATTACAACAGGTAATACTTTACCTGGCTTATCTTGGGTACGTGCGTTGAATTGCTTGCAAAATTCCATGATATTCACACCCTTAGCACCCAATGCAGGTCCTACCGGAGGAGATGGATTAGCAGCGCCGCCCTTGATTTGTAATTTTACTAACGCACCGACTTCTTTTGCCATTTTATTAATTTAATTAGTACTTAATGTTAGTAGTGGAAGCATGTAACATTTAAGATCTTTATAATGAGATATGAGATCGCAAAATTAAGATCTGAGGCTCGATACCTTACCTCAATCTTGTTATGTAAAATCCCAGATCTGACTTATTCTTTTTCTACTTGCATGTAGTTTAATTCGAGAGGGGTACGACGACCGAAAATCTTAACCATAACTTTCAGTTTTTTCTTCTCTTCATTCACCTCTTCGATAACACCACTGAACCCGTTGAATGGACCATCCATTACTTTAACGTTTTCGCCAACGTAATATGGAACATTCATCGTTTCTCCCTGAGAAGACATTTCGTCTACTTTTCCAAGGATCCGGTTAATTTCTGCCTGACGCATAGGTACAGCATTACCTCCTTTATCTCCAAGGAACCCGATAACACTGTTGACGTTTTTGATGATATGTTCAAGCTCACCATCTAAAGCCGCTTCTATCAAAACATATCCAGGGTAGTAATTGCGTTCTTTAGCGATCTTTTTACCCTCACGCATTTGATAGTATTTTTCCATAGGTATAAGAACCTGAGGAACTAAATGAGAAATACCAAGGCGATTAACCTCGGCTTCTATATACTGTTTTACTTTTTTCTCTTTGCCGCTAACAGCCCGTACTACGTACCACTTCAGTTGATCACTCATTGATTCTTTAAATTATGCAACTGATTGATAGAACAATTTCAAGCTGCCTCCAGACAATTGATCCATTGCAAGAACAACAAGAGCAATAATAAGGGAAGCAACAAGTACGATGACAGCAGAACTTTGAAGTTCAGACCACGTAGGCCATGACACCTTCTGCGTCATCTCATCGTATGATTCTTTTAAAAATTGAATTACGTTAGCCATTTTAAAGCTTTTGCACGGGAACAAGGATTCGAACCCTGATCAAAGGTTTTGGAGACCTCTATTCTACCGTTGAACTATTCCCGTGGATGAATAAGTCCGTCACAATAACGGACTTATTATATTTTTAATATATCTTATTTTAAGATTTCAGTTACCTGACCAGCACCTACTGTTCTACCACCTTCACGGATAGCGAAACGTAGACCTTTCTCCATTGCGATAGCGTTGATCAATTTAACAGTGATTGTAACGTTATCACCAGGCATAACCATTTCTACACCTTCTGCTAGTGAAATCTCACCAGTTACGTCTGTAGTACGGAAATAGAACTGTGGACGGTATTTGTTAAAGAATGGAGTGTGACGACCACCTTCTGCTTTTGACAATACGTAAACCTCAGCTTTGAAATCTGTGTGAGGAGTTACTGAAGCTGGCTTACAGATAACCATACCACGACGGATATCAGTTTTCTCAATACCACGTAACAATAAACCTACGTTGTCACCTGCTTCACCTCTGTCAAGGATTTTACGGAACATCTCAACACCTGTTACTGTTGATTTCAGGTTCTCAGCACCCATACCAAGGATCTCTACAGGATCACCAGAGTTGATAACACCACGCTCGATACGGCCAGTTGCTACTGTACCACGACCAGTGATTGAGAATACGTCCTCAACTGGCATCAAGAATGGAAGATCAGTCAAACGTGGAGGAATTGGAATGTAGTTATCTACAGCATCCATAAGCTCCATAATTTTACCTACCCAAGTAGCATCTCCGTTCAATCCACCTAATGCAGACCCTTTGATTACAGGGATATCATCACCAGGGAAATCGTAGAACGATAATAATTCGCGAACTTCCATTTCAACAAGCTCTAACAACTCAGGATCGTCAACCATATCCACTTTGTTCATGAAAACAACTAGAGCTGGTACACCTACCTGACGAGCTAAAAGAATGTGCTCACGAGTTTGTGGCATCGGACCATCAGTAGAAGCAACTACAAGGATTGCACCATCCATCTGAGCAGCTCCAGTAACCATGTTCTTCACATAGTCAGCGTGACCTGGACAGTCAACGTGCGCATAGTGACGGTTAGCTGTAGAATACTCAACGTGAGCAGTATTGATTGTAATACCTCTTTCTTTTTCTTCAGGAGCAGAGTCGATTGAATCAAATGAACGAGCTTCTGACAAACCAGCGTCAGCCAATACTTTAGTGATAGCTGCAGTCAAAGTAGTTTTACCGTGGTCAACGTGACCGATAGTACCGATATTTAAGTGCGGTTTACTGCGGTCAAATTTTTCTTTTGCCATGTTTTTATACTAATTAGTAGGTTAATTTTACTTTCTAAATAAAACGAATAATTTATCGCTGAGCCAAAGATGGGACTTGAACCCACGACCTCTTCCTTACCAAGGAAGTGCTCTACCGCTGAGCTACTTCGGCCTTATACTAAACAGTTAACTACTAAGAAATACATCTTAGTAGTTAACTTCTATTAGCTCATGAGCGGAAGACGAGGTTCGAACTCGCGACCTATAGCTTGGAAGGCTATCGCTCTACCAACTGAGCTACTTCCGCATGAACTGGTGAACCTAAATTCACCATTGTGGGGAGAGAAGGATTCGAACCTTCGTAGCCGAAGCAGCGGATTTACAGTCCGCCCCATTTGACCGCTCTGGTATCTCCCCAGGGCTTTCTTTTTCGGTCTGCGAAGGTACAACTTAAATTGAATAACGCAAACTAAAAATTAAAATTTTTGAGCCTCCTATCGGAATCGAACCAATGACCTACTGATTACAAGTCAGTTGCTCTACCAGCTGAGCTAAGGAGGCTTTTAATTTTCTTTTATCCTTTTAAAGAACGCTCCTTTCATCGTTTTTCTCTTATTGAGAACCTCTCCGAAAGGGAATGCAAATCTACGCAAATATTATATCCATCAAAATTTTTTTAAAAAAAAATCCGGCAGTGAAAACTGCCGGATTAATATGCTAAGCAACATAAAGCTATGCCCAGGCGTGACCCATATTAATTTCCGCTTTGTAATTAGCCAGCCTTATTCGATTCTTAGTTTTATGTTTGGTTACCTGTCTTCTCAAGGACTCTACCGCCAGATCCATTGCCTCTTCAAAAGACTTACACTGCTCTTTAACAAAAAGTTGACTACCCGGAAGGTTAAGTTTAACCTCTGTTATTTTATTAGCATCATCACCAGTTTTTTCCAGTCGCAGATACACCTCTGCGTTTAGGATACTGTCAGAAAACTGATCCAGCTTTTCAGCCTTTCGTTGAATAAAAGCCAACAATTTTTTGTCTGCATTGAAGTGGATAGATTGAACAGAAATTCTCATTTTTCCTCCTTTTTTTAAGCCCTTGGGTGAGCTTGTTTATAAATTGATTTTAACTTTTCAACAGAATTATGAGTGTAAACTTGAGTAGCAGCCAAACTTGCATGCCCCAGTAACTCCTTTATTGCGTTTAAATCTGCCCCATTATTTAATAAACTGGTGGCAAAGGAATGCCTCAACACATGCGGACTCTTTTTCTGATTTGTAGTAATATAATCAAGATACCGCTTTACAATCCTATATATTAAAGTAGGATATGCCCTCTTTCCATCCTTTGTTACGAATAATTGGTCAGGAAGGTTATCAAAATTTTGAAGTTCACGCAGAGATAAATACTCTTTTATTTCAGAAATAATCTGTGGTGACACAGGAGCTATCCTCTCCTTACTTCTTTTTCCAAGTATTTTAAGGGTATGGTCAAAAAAATTAACATCTCGCTCCTTAATATTTAAAAGTTCAGCAAGACGAATCCCAGTACCAAACAACAGCTCAATAATTAACTTATCACGCCTTCCTTCGAAGTCTTCAGCGAAAATGCCCTCACTGTCTAACAGATCATCCATTTTTGACTCATGCACCACAACAGGCAAGCGCTTAGGCGCTTTTAATGCCTTTATTAATAAAGTGGGATTTAATTCTACTAACTTCTCCCTTTGAAGGAAGGTATAGAAAGTACGCAATGTCGAAAGCTTACGGTTAATAGTATTTGGAGCAATACTATTATTCATCAGGTCAACCATCCAGGAACGAACATCTTGGTGGCCCACCAACAACATATCAGGATTTTGCGATTGAATGAATGTCTGGAATTGTTCCAGGTCATTCATGTAGGCAGCTATTGTATGCTCTGAGAAACGTTTTTCGTACTGCAGATAACTTTTAAAACGCTCTAAAAACATAAAAACCTATTTGAATAATGCAAAAGCAATATACAAATAGGTTAATATTATTTAAAGAAATTTTAAAAAAATCTTAAGCAGTCTCCTGAGTAAGAGTTTGTTTATAAACAGCTTTCTTAACCACGTTACGACGTGCAACTGATTTCTTTTCGAAAGCCTGGCGACTACGTAATTCTCTTAATACTCCGGTTTTCTCAAATTTCTTCTTGAAGCGCTTTAACGCTTTATCTAAAGATTCTCCGTCTTTTACGTTGATAATAATCATGTTCTTATACCTCCTCTCATTTTTTTCGGGACTGCAAATTTAAGTAAAATATTAACAGTCAAAACATTAATTTCAAAATAATTAAGAGGACAAAACTTTCAAGCTAATAAACCCGATCAAAAGCTGATATAGGGCGCTATTTTCGCAATTACCTCATCATTCAGGAGGAGTACCTTCTTTAAATCCGTCGGCGAGCCATAATTCCCATGTTGCTTCCTGTATTGCACTATAGCATTGATCTGCTTGTAACTTAAGTAGGGAAACCGCTTCAGGTCTTCAAAACTAGCAGAGTTTACATTCGTCTTTAACACAGCACCTGGTTCCACCATTATTCTATCCTCGAAGCCTTTATACTTTATTGAATCTAAACCGTAAACCTCAAGCAATTGCTCCTTTTTCCAAAAGCCTCCCAGCCTGCTTCTATATTTAATGATACGACTAGCGAAAGCCGGTCCTATTCCCCGTAATGTTTCTAGCTCCGCAGAATCAGCCGTATTGATATTAATAATACTTTTCTCCCTTTCTGATAATCTCTTCTCAAATTTCCTGAAAAGCGGCTTAGTGCGATAAGAATTAGGTATAGCAATGTAAGGCTCAAGGCGATCGTAGTCTTCACTCCGCAATGAGTAAATCTTCTTCAAGTCTTCTTTTCTGTAGAAACGACCACCCTTGGCCTCATAATTCTTTATAACCTTAACTTGTTTGGCAGAAAGCCCTAAATCCAGCCATTTCGATTCCGGCAAATTATTGGGATTAAACAAGAAGTACCTGACATTTTTCTTTCTGGTATCTGAAGCCCATTTGCGACGACCATATGCTTTTTCATTTGCCTCGTCTTCATTCACAGCAGAAGCAAGGAACTCCGCTACCTCTGCCCGGAAACTCGTATCCTGCAAGTCCTTATCCTCTGACTTCAGTTGCAAGTACAGCTCGGGCGTTAGAATAATTAGGACTAACAGTACGCATAAAACAATTAGTCCGTTTAATTCTTTCTTGGAAAACTCAAAATACTCTTTCAGATTCATATAGATAAGGTTTGAAACGATCCGAGAACTAGTCTTCCTTACGTTTTAAGTATGGATTTTCAAATTCCGAATTAAACCAAGCCATAGGAATATCCGACTCAAATCGTCCGTTTCTTGAATCTATACGCCGCTCGAACCGCCCCTCTATCCGGAAATCAATACTTCTATAAAATGAAATCGCTCTGAAATTAGTTTCTCTAACAATCAACTCTACCCTTAATATATCTTTCCTGTTCGTTTTAATTTCTTGCTGTAAACTTCTAAATAACAGCTTTCCAGCTCCCTTGCCCTGCACCTCCGGAGCGACAACGATAGTAAGATCTGTAAGTACATGAGCAAATACACTCTGAGAAGGCTTATAACAATGAATTTCAGCTAAAACATCTTCGGGATCACTGTCTCCATATACCACTAGTTGTATCCCATTATATTGTGCCTTTAACATGAAATTTTTGATATAAGCTTCGGATATTTCTTCTTCCAGATGAGATATCCCTCCAACAGTAGCGGCTACCTTCTTATATAGGTTAAAAATGGCCTGAAAATCCTTACTTTCTGCGGCACGAACTTTAAACATTGTAGGGCTTATTATGAGTTCAATGAATCGTTTCTTTTTACTAATAAAATCTCATCCTGATTCAGCCTTAAGTAACCGTATTCGTAACAGAAGAAATACTTTGATCCTTTATAAGTCTCGTAGGTGTGAGTGAAATAATTGAAATTGAAGCCTAATTTTAACATCTTCTCTGATGTTATTTTCAACTTCCCTTCAGGGTTCAGTTTCTGTAAAATAGCCCTATTCCTTTTAAGGATCGCATTTATTTGCTTTACCGTCGAACTATCTTCTATTTTAAGCCTATTATTATAATTATTGCGGCATTGATCATCACAGAATTTCTTATCAGATCGTCCTTTTATTGAATTACCGCAATCAAGGCAAAAGCGCTCCGTCATACTATTTACTTTACATTATCCGTGTACAAACGCTTATAAACGAATAAAAGCGCTTATCAACCGACTAACCCACCCCCTCCTACTCAACTTTGTATCGTTGAAAGTAAACAAAAACTAATAATATAAAAATAACATATGTCATGAGTAATCTAAGAAACAGTGTAAGACTAATTGGCCATCTTGGCATCGATCCAGAAATCAAAACTGTTGGCAACAAAAAAGTAGCAAAGCTTTCGATTGCAACAAATACGAATTACAGGAATGAAAATGGGGAAAAGATAGAAGAAACACAATGGCACAATCTGATACTATGGAATAGAAACGCAATAATTGCTGAGAAGTACCTTTCTAAAGGATCAGAGATAAGCATTGAAGGTAAGCTTAGCTCGAGAAGTTACACTGATAAAAGCGGAATGAAGAGGTATGTGACCGAAATTGTTGTGAATGATTTATTGCTATTAAGCAAAAAATAGGCAGTCGGGAAGCTTGAAAAAAGAAGAGGGCTGACTCACGTCAGTCCCTCCTCACAACACTAAACCAAAATTAGTTTCGTTCAATGTCAATCTATCGTTTTTTTGTTTTTAGAATGCGTATACCACAGCTAGTGAAAACTGAGAAGCAGATTTTGTATCAGGTGTTCCTACGGCCAGGCTTTCTGGCTTTTTGTAGAAAGAGTTCACTGATCCGTTGTCAAATCTTACTTCTGGAATAAAAGTTAATCCACCGGCTTTTAAGTTAGCAGAAACGGTAAGTGCAGTTACAGACTCATCAGCTGCAGGACCGAAGCCCACACCACCATTTTTCTTTGTTTTAAAATATTCACCGCGCAATCCCAAACCAAAGGCAGGAGTTACAGCAACAGAAGGATAAAGCGCTACACCAGTATACCCCGCATCATCAGCGCCTTCACCTGCTGACCAATCGGCAACATTCAATCCTAACCTAAATTTCTCTGTAACTTGATACGCTGTAGTTAAATCAAGGATAGTTCCTGAAGAATACCCAGTTAATACGTTAAAGTAAGCGCTCCAACCCTCTACCGGAGTAACCGATAACTGAGCACCAAAGGTATTTACACCCTGACTAGCATCAGCCTGGTAAACGTTCCATTTATTATTAAATAAACCGGCCATTAAACCCACCTTGCTCGAGATAGCATAATTAGCCTTAATACCTGCATTTTGGAAAGGACCATTGGTGAACAGGTAGGATGTTGAATAATTAATGTTACCTACTGGTGAAATAACTTCATACCCTACAAACGTACCCATATAACCTGCAGTCATAGAGAATTTATCAGTGAAAGCATAAGTAGCATAAAGGTTTTGAATGTGAAATGAGTTTTGATCTGCATTATCTCCATTAAGAATGGATTGATATTGCCCTCTCGGCCCGAATGAAACCTCACCCACAAAAGATGCTTTCCCTGTTGATTTTCTTAAGGCGATATCGATCATTCCAAGAGAAACTGAATTTTGATCAGTTGCAAAGCTTGTAGGTATATTTGGAACTTTTGAAAAATCATATTTATAATATGCATCTACTGATCCAGAAATACTTAAAGGGGTTGAAGTTGAAGTTGAAGTTGAATCTTGAGCATTTGCATAGCTGGTCGCTGCCAGCGCAATAAGAGCTAGTACTTTTTTAAACATAATTGAAAAGATTGATTGTTAAATAGTGTTTATCGAATGTTGAATAATGATTATGTGCTGAACTTCGAGTGTTAGAATTCTTTTACTTCTTTCTCAACTACTACCCCATTTTCAGAAATTAACAGAGTTCCTTGCACATATTTCTCGTTGTGTTGACTTTCATCAAGTCCTAACTCCTCTTCTTCAGAACTTACACGAATAGGTTGGAACAAGTTGATCAATTTGAATATAGCATATGAAACAGTAAAGCTGTAAGCCACTACGATCACCATTGCTTTAGCTTGGGTAAGGAAGAAATCAATATTTCCATAGAACCAGCCATCGTTACCAGCAGCATTTACTGTTTTAGTAGCGAACACACCTGTAAGCAACATACCTACCATACCGCCAAGACCATGGCAAGGGAATACATCAAGCGTATCATCAAGAGTAGATTTTTGTTTGTAGTATACTGCAAGGTTTGAAATAATAGCTGCAATAAATCCTATGAAAATACTTTGAGGAATAGCCACAAAACCAGCACCAGGAGTAATTGCAACAAGTCCGACAACTGCACCGATACAGAAACCTAACACAGAAGGCTTTTTTCCACGGATAACATCGAAGAACATCCAGGATAAACCTGCTGATGCAGCAGCCGTATTTGTAGTAGCAAAAGCAGACACTGCTAAAGCATTTGCACCAAGAGCAGAACCAGCGTTAAATCCAAACCATCCAAACCAAAGCAAACCGGTACCTATTAATACATAGGGAATATTTGCTGGTGGAACTTCTTCGTTCGCCATGTGAACTTTACGACGTTTAAGCACTAAGGCTCCTGCTAATGCAGCGCAACCTGCTGAAATGTGAACTACCGTTCCTCCCGCGAAATCTAGAGCTCCCATTTTAAACAAGAACCCTTCTGGATGCCAGCTCCAATGAGCCAAAGGCGCATATACAAATAGGCCGAAAAGAACTATAAAGCTTACATATGAAGTAAATCGGATACGTTCAGCAACTGCCCCAACTACCAATCCTGGAGTTATAATGGCAAACATTAATTGGAATAAAGAGAAAAGTGTAAAAGGAATTGTTGGAGCAAGACTCCAGGGAGCACCGGAATTAACGCCTTTGAAAAAAAGAAAGGTCGATGGGTTTCCGATGATACCATTAATTGACTCTCCGAAACAAAGGCTGAATCCTACTACGATCCATAACACAGTTACTACTCCTGCAGCTACAGTACTCTTGATCATGGTTGAAAGAACGTTTTTACGGTGAACCATTCCACCATAAAAGAACGCTAAAGCAGGAGTCATCAAAAATACTAGGGCAGTAGATACAATAACCCATGCAATATCAGAGCTATTGTACACTTTACTACCGTCAAAATCCGGAAGTGAGGGAATAAAAAGCGCGGCGATTGCTGCAATCGCTAAGACCAGAAAAGGTCCGGCTTGTTTTACTACATTTTTACTCATTTTTGGTTGTTATTTTAGTGTTGTTAATAATAAACTGTTGTGATATTTATCATTATGAATGTAAAAGTAGCAATTTTGAACCAAATTCATAATGTTTTATACTTTTTTTTTAAAAAAAATAGAATAAACACCATCAATAACACAAAAAACAAGCAACAACACAACAAAAACACCAAGAACTTAGACCGAAAACGCAAGAAATACAATAAAAAGACCAGACAATACCAGAGTATACTCGAGATAAAATTGGATTAAAACAGAAAAAACCAAAAGAATCAAGATTCCAAACAGCAAAATCTCGAGAAAATGAGCCTCAGAAAGAAAATTAGAAGAAAAACCTACATGAGCAGAACACTCAAATGGAGGATGAAAGGAGATTAAGGGCTCTTTCTAACCAACTCCAGTCACAGCCTAAAATTTGCAGATATTATCTTGATATAGGTGACCGAGCCGGAACGGGTACAGGACCGACGGAAGACCGACGAAGGACCGACGAAGAAACCTTCTGGTCAGAAACAGACAAAATGAATCAATAATGAAAAATGCGGACATTTTCCAATGCTAATATCGTATAGGGCTGTTATTAATAGTTAGGTTAAGGTGAAGGCTCAGTATTTAAGTGAGAAATAATTAGAAAGACCAAAGACTATTAAACAAGAGCTTCGTACTTAGCCCCCTGCAAAACCCCGCGTCGTTCCAACTCTTTATCTATGTAGGTTTGAATTTCCGCCTTTTTCAAACCCCAGTTTGGAGCAATAAGCAAATCATAGTCTGCAAGGCCAAATAAGCGCTGAAGAATAATGTCTGGCCTAAGTAAGGGAATAAACTCGGCGAGAAAATCTGTATAATCTTCAATTGAAAAGACAGGAAAGGGATTACGCTTATACTGAACTCCCATTATTGACCCCTCAACAATATGAAGATGATGCAATTTTGCAAATTTAATCTTTGGGAAACGATTTATTTCATCTGCATACTTTAGCATCATTTCCCTGGTTTCCCATGGAAATCCAAAAATAGTATGTACACAAACATCTAATGGGGAGTTTTGAACAAGATTTAAAGCAGTTTCCAGTTCTTCGTGCGTACAACCACGATTAATTTTTGATAAAGTTTCGTTATATATAGACTCCATCCCCATTTCCAGATCTACATCCAAACCGCGGTCCCTGTAGCTTTCCAGCAAGGCAACCTTTTCGGCATCTATACAATCAGGCCTTGTACCCACAGACAAACCAACCACATTCTCAGGAGCGATACTCAACGCTTCATCATACATCATCTTCAAATAATGCGTTGGAGCATAAGTATTCGTATTAGGCTGAAAATAAATAATAAACTTCTCCGCAGCATACCCCTTCACTGCTCTCTCCATGCCTTTCTCAATCTGCTCTCTAATAGTTGGTCCCTTACGTGATAATTCAGGAGTAAAAGAATCTACATTACAATAAGAACAGCCGCCGTACCCCTTACTACCGTCGCGATTGGGGCAAGTAAAGCCTCCATCGACAATTATTTTAAATACACGCTTGCCCTCGTACTTCTTTTTCAAATACGCCCCATAATAATTGTACGGCTTTACTCCAAAATCTAACGGCGTTCCCATTGCTATATAATATAAGGCACAAATTAAGTTGCACCAGTAAAATGAACGCCAAAGATAGGAAAACCATGTGCCGCTGAACAATTTAGACCACACAAAAACACTTTTTTACGGTTTTCAGATTCTTTCTATCTTTCAATTTGCTATTTAACTCTACTTATTGCCCTGTTAAACGTTGATAATACAATTTAGGAAAAAAGAAGATCTGAAGAACCCACAGTTGGAGATATAACAATTCCGTTCGTTTGCTCTTACGGGTTTTACTTTTTACTTTTAAGCGCTATGCTGAGGATTTACTACAAAAAAGATAGAAGATTAGCGAAAGAGACGGATTTGGAATCATTGCGTGAAATCCCTATTGAAAGCCTGATTTGGGTAGACCTGCAAAATCCGACCGACAAAGAGAAAGCAACTGTCGAGACATATTTTGATATTAAATATTCCTCAGAAGAAGAATCTCAGGAAATTGAGAGTTCGTCAAGATTCAACGAGGTAGAAGATGAACTCATCATAAACTCCAATTTTTTATCAATAAAAGAAAAGGGATTTGCCTATTGCCCCGTCTCTATTATAGTGGAAAAAGGAATTCTTTTTACCTACCGGGACGACGATCTTAAAACATTCGGAGAAGCTGTAAAACGCATCAAAGCAAGTCCGGCGAGCTATATAAATGGGTATCAAATCTTTCTTACTATCCTCGAAACCTCCATTGATAATGACGCAGATTTAATCGAAAACCTGGCCAGGCGAATTGCAGAGTTGAATCAACAGCTTATTTTAAGGAAAAAGAGATCCGACGAGCAATTCCTAATTCAAATCTCATCATTCCAGAATGAAACCATGTCTTTGAGAGAAAATATCATAGATAAACAACGCCTGGTTTCTGCGCTGATGAAAAGCTCCCTCTTTCCCGAAGAGTATATGGGTGTGCTAAGGATAATGATCAAAGACATTAGCTCACTCGTAGAGCATAATAAGTTTGCATTTGAACGACTTGAATATCTACAAGACACCTTCATGGGCTTTGTAAACATTGAGCAAAATCACATTATTAAAATATTCACCGTCGCTACGGTAGCATTCATGCCTCCTACATTAATTGCTAGCATTTATGGGATGAACTTTAAAGCAATGCCTGAAATTGAATGGGAATATGGTTACCTGCTTGCGATTGTACTCATGATTCTATCATCGGCTGGAACATTAATTTACTTCAAGAAGAAGAACTGGCTTTAGTAGGAACGAAGGGATCCCTGGCCCATAAAGAGTTTTTAGATCTACCTAATCCAAGGCAAATACTTTTCTGCAATATCCCCTACTTAAGCTAGCTCCCGGTGGAGCAATGCGATACGGCTAGAAGGATTAAATACAAAGATCTTTTTAACAACCATATCAAAACAGGTAAATTACACCTTACTGAAACAACCCTACTGCAGGTTAAATACCTAGTAGAAAAAAGACATCAATTTTTAATTTTAAGCAGTTTCTTTTCCTTTCCACTCAAATCCTAATTATCTCAAACATAGCTCCCTAAGGCCTGTTAGCACTTTGATAATTAACAAATTATTCACTTTAAAAAAAACATCTACTATGTTTTATCATGACAAACGACTGCAGTACAAAGTGCGTGTCGAAAAACCAAACCCTCAATTTGCAAGACTGCTTCAACAAGCTATCGGAGGAATTGAAGGAGAAATTCGTGTATGCCTTCAGTATCTTTTCCAGGCTTGGGGAAACCGTGGTCCGGTAAAATACAGGGACATGCTTCTGGAGACTGGAACGGAAGAGATTTCACACATCGAAATGCTATCCACAGCTGTAGCTTTAAACCTTGAAGGAGCATCGGGTAACATGGTCGAAAAAATTGTACAAGAAAATCCGGTTGTAGGTGAAATAATGGGAGGAATGGATCCTCGTCATTATCTTTCTACTGGATTGGCTGCAATGGCAACTGATTCTAATGGAGTTCCATTCAATGGTTCATGGATTGTCGCAAGTGGCAATACTGTTGCAGATATGTATTCCAACGTAGCAGCAGAATCAACAGGAAGAGCTTTGGCTACTCGCCTATGGAAATCCACTGACGATCCTGGCATGAAAGATATGCTTTCATTCCTGATAGCAAGAGATACTATGCACCAGAATCAATGGTTGGCAGTAATTGAAGAGCTTGGAGGGATGAATGCACACCCTGTTCCAAACAGTTTCCCTCAGTCAGAAGAGAATCAACAGTTCAATTACTCCTTCGTATCTACCAATATAGAAAATGAGGCACTTACTTACGAAGGATCTCGCTTTACTCACGGTCCGTCGATAGATGGCAAAGGAGAGTTTAAAGTCGTAAAAGCACAACCTCTTGGAGACGAACCAAAATTAGGCGCACCTGCTCCGGAAGGCTTTGCTCAGACAGAACAGATGACTAACAATGATGGTATTCTGGGAACTCTCAGTGATATGGTTAGCAAATAATTGAGCTATTCAACAAAAAAGAGATGCTTGCCGCATCTCTTTTTTGTATCTATTTTTTCCAATATTCTAACAAAGGACCTTCACTACCGAAAATTGGATCAGTCGAAGGGACGGGTACTTGCCGAATATTAGTTAATGCAGTTTCACGCTCCGCTGCCTCCCCAGTTAAAAGATCATAGGAACTACCACCAGGATAGGCGCCGATGCATAGAAAGTCGTCACTTGCCTTTAGGCATTTATGTGCAACTCCTGCTGGTATGATCACAACATCCCCGCGAACAATTTCCACACATACACCTTCCTTTCCGCCAAGTTCTATATCAGCAACACCGCAAAACACACCTAAAACTTCATGTGTATTGCTATGATAATGATGGTAATCGAAAATACCATCTTCCCAACTATTAGTCCAGTTATTTATTTTAAATCTTTCAACAATAGCCTGAGTGTCATCCCCTGGATGAAGATGTAAGGCGCCTTTATAAACCAGTGCTGGCAGGATTGGATTATTCGGAAATTGCCCGTCGTCCTCAAAAATATGAGAAGCGACATGACCATGTATTACTTCAGAAACGTGGCTCATAGAAATCTCTTTTATTGGATAACAAAATAAACAGCATTAAGATTTAAGCAAGAACGATTAAAACATCTTAGCTCTCTTAAGCAAGTAGGCATGTAATATACTATAGAATCCAGCATTAATGTCTGCATCTATAAGGTCTATTCCGTATTGCGCACATTTCAACTTCAGCTCTCTCCTAAAATCCAATATACTTTCCTGATACTTTTCCTTTACTTGTTGCGGACGTAACTTCATCTCTTCACCCGTCTCAATATCAACAAAATGATAAGGCATATTTCCGAATTCGAAATCAACTTCATGCTTAAAATCCAGCACATTAAAGACCACCACCTCGTGTTTATTATATTTTAAGTGCTGCAACGCCGAAAAAATATCAGAGATCTTCTTTTCATCCGGTCCTGTTTCGAACATATCGCTGAAAATTATCACTAATGACCTCTTATGTATTAGCTCGGCAATCTCATTCAAGCCTAATGACACTGACGTTCTAACATCGCGTCCGTCTCGCTGCATCAGCTTCTCCAGCTCTGAGAACAGATATTTCTGATGGGCAGTAGTTGACTTAGCCGGAGAAGAAAACTCCACCTTGTCAGAAAAAAAGCTTAAGCCGAAAGCATCTCGCTGCCTTTTAAACAAATACATTAAAGAGGCTGCTGAATAAATTGAGAACAGTATTTTATTGAAATCCTTTTTGGGGTAGTACATGGAAGAAGATATATCCATTACCAGTTGGCAACGCATATTAGTTTCCTCTTCAAACCGCTTAACAAACATCCGGTCAGTACGGCCGTACAATTTCCAGTCGATATTCTTTATTGGATCTCCCGAATTATACAAGCGATGTTCAGCAAACTCAACAGAAAAGCCGTGAAAGGGACTTTTATGCAGCCCCGTAATAAAACCTTCAACCACTTGTTTGGCTATCAACTCCAGGTTTCCAAAATCCTGCAAGTCTTTGTAAGTATTTAAATCAGGCTGCATCAAAGAAATACAAATTAGTATTACTAAAGTTAGAACATTTCACTTCCGTTCTAAAACAAAAAACTCCGCCCATTATCTGGACGGAGTTCAATCATTCTATTAAAATATTATTTGTTATGCTAATTGTTTGCTCAATTTGTCGGCAAGTACTGATTTTGGCACTGCACCAATCTGCTTGTCAACGATTTCGCCATTTTTGAAAAACAACAAAGCAGGAATATTACGGATACCAAATTTCATTGATACTCCAGGATTGTGGTCAACATTTACTTTACCAACAATCGCTTTGCCTTCATATTCCTTAGATAGCTCTTCAACTACAGGACCTACCATACGGCATGGACCGCACCATTCTGCCCAAAAGTCAATAAGCACAGGTTTATCTGATTTCAGCACTACTTCTTCGAAGTTTGCATCTGTAATTTCTAAAGCCATAATTATAAATATTAACAGTTATTGAATTCAAATTTACATTAACAATAACCTTACCACAAATAGAGCAAGACAATCTGACAGGGAAATGATTAAAAGAGGAAGTAGATGTTGAAACCGAGATTGGTTATTGCACCTGAAGTAGAGATACTAAAGGAAGACGTTCTCATATCTCGATCTCCACTATTTACGTCCGAACTTTTACTATATGAAGCACCGGCATTTAACAATGTGGCTTCGAGAGCAAGATGCTTGAACGGGAAAAACGCTAACCCGCCGCTAGCATTTAAACTATACTGATTAACCTTTGAGTCCTGACGTATATCTGAATTTTCATACTCGGTCTTGTGTAAAGAGTATCCTAATCCGCCCTCGGTGTACGCATAAAGCTTTTTTAACAAAGGATAATATTTCTGCATTGCCACTGTGCCCCCGTAAGTACTAGTACTATTTTGGTAGTTAGAATTGCCCGGATCCGTCTTCTGCTTTCCATAAAACCCACTCAATTTTATCCTAGCATTATCTGTAAAGAAATAGCCATAGGTTAATGAAAAGTTATTAATTTTTTGCTTATAGGTATTGCTTGGAGATGTACCTGAATAAGTGGTCTTGTGGTCTTGCGAACTAACCCCAAACCCAATTGCATGAGTTCCTTTTGTTTGTGATTTGGCAGTAGATGCACAGGCAAGCGCTAATAGCGCCGCAAATAAGGCTTTTTTCATAATTGTCTAAGTGTATGTTTATTTACTGCAATATAGCATTCGCATATTAAATAAAAATTAACAGAGACACTCAACAAGGTTAAAAAGTGTTAAATATTAGGAAGGTAAATTTCTTAGTTCAACTTATAGGTGATGTTATGTTCTTGCAACTTATCTAAAAATTCATTTCCAGGGAATATTTTGAAAGTTTTCGACGGCATATCGATCACAACATTCTCCTCCTTTATCCTGTCATAAACCGTAAACTTCAAAGCGCAGTTACGATTGGGATACTGCTCTGCGTTTGCTTTAAACATCTCATCAAGATCATCTATCAATTTGCTGGAAAGCTCCTGCAGTGGTAGCTGGATGGTAAGACTCTTAGACATCTTGTCTCTCAAGTCGGATAATAATGTAATAGAGGAGACTTTGAACTCCCAGTTATCTTTTTGCCTGAACCTTTCCGACGCAGTTCCCCTTATTTGTAAAAAGTAGCCTTCAGTAAAGAAATGCTTCCATTTCACATAGTCCTCACCAAACAAGGCAATTTCAAAAGACTCGTGATAATCCTCAAACATCATCGCCCCAAAAGGCTTACCCATCTTGGTAGTCCTATGCGAAGCACTTGAAACAAGTCCACCAATAACAAGCTCCCTGTTTTTAATCTTCGCGAACTCCTCAGCATCAACTTCTGATAGCTCCCCACTCTTTGCCTTATTAATTAATGACAAATGGCTCACCTTGTGTTGACAGAAGTGTTCCATCTCGAACTTGTAGTTATCCAGCGGGTGACCGGTTAGATAGATCCCGATCATGTCGCGCTCGTATTTCAGCTTGTCAATCAAACCCCATTCCGGGCAATCGAACAGTTGAGGCTCTGCAATTTGAGCATCAGATGTACCTCCGAAAAGAGAAGCCTGAGAAGTAGTTAAGCTATTTTGATAGTCGCTGTTATACTTTATAAGTCTCTCTATACCATTCAACATTGCACCATCAGGCTTGAAGAAAAACTGCGCCCGGTGAAATCCAAAACAGTCGAAAGCTCCACTATAAATTAAATTCTCATAAACCTTCTTATTTACGGTCCTCGAGTTTATTCTTTTTGCGAAGTCACAAATATCAGCGTAAGGTCCATTGATCCTCCTCTCCTCAATAATGCTCTCAACCGCCTTTTCTCCAACTCCTTTAATTCCAGCCATTCCAAAGCGAATCTCGCCCTTTTTATTTACGCCGAAGCTAAATTCAGACTCGTTAATATCCGGACCAAGAACATTGATTCCCATTTTACGGCACTCTTCCATAAAGAAAGAAATCTTCTCTATATTACCCTGGTTGTTCAAAACCGCAGCCATATATTCAGAAGGATAGTGAGCCTTTAAATAAGCTGTCTGGTAAGCAACGAAAGCATAACAAGTGGAGTGTGATTTATTGAAGGCGTAGGATGCAAAAGCTTCCCAGTCGGTCCAAACTTTCTCCAGCGTTTTCTCGTCGTGCCCGTTCTTCTTGGCGTTCTCGATAAACTGAGGCTTTAGCTTATCCAGTGTTTTGCGGTCCTTCTTACCCATCGCCTTACGCAGAACGTCGGCATCACCTTTGGTAAAGTTCGCCAGCTTCTGCGATAAAAGCATCACCTGCTCCTGGTAAACGGTGATCCCGTAAGTATCGGCCAGATACTCTTCCATATCGGCAAGGTCGTACTGCACAATTTCACGCCCATGCTTACGGGCAATGAAATTAGGGATGTACTCTATTGGTCCCGGACGATACAAGGCGTTCATAGCGATCAAATCCTCGAACTTGTCGGGCTTTAACTCGCGCAGGTACATCTGCATCCCATCACTTTCAAATTGGAATGTCCCGTTAGTATCTCCCCGCTGATAAAGTTCAAACGTCTTTTCGTCGGTTAAAGAAACGTAATCGATATCTATGTCGACATGATGGTTACGCTTGATCAAACGAAGAGCATCCTTGATAATGGTTAGCGTCTTCAGACCCAAAAAGTCCATCTTGATAACGCCCGCGTCTTCAATCACCTTACCGTCAAACTGCGTAACCAAAAGATCAGAATCTTTAGCCGTGGCAACCGGAATAATATTGGTAAGATCTTCTGGGGCAATAATGATACCCGCAGCATGGATCCCCGTATTACGAACAGAGCCTTCTAACTTTCCAGCTTCCTTTAAAACTTTCGCTCGCAGATCATTGCCTTGAAGAATTTCCTGAAGCTCAGGAACTTGAGCGAAGGCATCCTTCAGAGTGATCCCAAGGGTATCGGGAACAAGTTTTTTAAGAGCCGCTACTTCAGACAAGGGCACATCCAACACTCGCGCAACATCCTGAATACTTGTGCGGGCCGCCATTGAACCATAGGTAATGATCTGTGCTACCTGGTTCTTTCCGTATTTATCTACGGTATAATCAATCACCTTCTGGCGTCCTTCGTCGTCGAAATCCGTATCAATATCGGGCATCGACTTTCTATCAGGATTTAGGAAACGTTCAAACAGGAGATTATATTTTATGGGGTCAATATTAGTAATGTCAATACAATAGGCAACAGCCGAACCAGCAGCCGAACCCCGTCCCGGACCCACGAATACTCCAAGGTCCCGCCCAGCCTTTATAAAATCGGATACAATCAGGAAGTATCCGGCGAAACCCATTATCTTAATTGTATTCAGCTCGAAATCAAGTCGCTCCTGTATCTCAGGAGTAATTACTTCATACCGCTTCCGCGCCCCTGTCATAGTCAGGTGGCGAAGGAATTCCCATTGGTTTAGAACATCATCTGCGTGAATCTTGAACTCCTGTGGAATAGGGAAGTTAGGAAGCATGATATCCCGCTTCAGCTTGAGATGTTCTACCTTATCAACAATTTCGTTGGTATTATCCAACGATTCTGGCAGATCATGAAACAGCTGGGCCATTTCCGCCTGAGTTTTAAAATAGAATTGATCATTAGGGAAACCAAAGCGGTAGCCTTTACCACCTTCTTCATCGGTGGCAATTGGCGTACTCTGTAAATCCCCTGTATTCACGCATAGCAAAATATCGTGGGCGTTCGAGTCTTCCTGATCCACGTAATGCGAATCGTTGGAGCAGATGATCTTTACGTTGTACTTCTTTGCGAACTTCAAAAGTACCTGATTAACGATCTCCTGCTCAGGGATACGGTGGCGCTGCAGTTCTATATAATAGTCTTCACCGAATATATCCAGCCACCATTTAAACTCTTTCTCAGCTTCCTCCTCGCCCTTTTTCAGGATAGCCTGAGGCACAGAAGCTCCAATACAACAAGTGGTGGCAATAAGACCTTCATGGTGCTTTAGGATGAGCTCTTTATCAATCCTGGGCCATTTACTATACAAACCCTCGATAAAGCCGTAAGAACATAACTTCACGAGATTTTTGTACCCGGTAGGATTCTTAGCAAGAAAAAGCTGATGGCAGCGTATGTCTTTATTCTCTTTGGTAAATTGCTTTTTATGCCGGTCCTCTACAACATAGAACTCGCAGCCCACAATTGGCTTAACGTTATGCTTTGCAGCCTCGGCCACAAATTTGAAAACACCAAACATATTACCATGATCAGTAATAGCAAGGGCTTTCATTCCATCGGCCGCAGCTTTTTTATAAAGCCTTGAAATATCCGCGGCACCATCGAGCAGTGAAAATTGTGTATGTACGTGTAAATGAGAAAATTCCGGCATCAGCTAATCATTCAAAAGACAATCCCGAAGTTAAGGATTTTATTGTTTTTGAAAGCAGTCTTCTACCCCCAACTAGCTATTTTCTTCGCTAAGCTCTACATCTTCCGTCCTTACCATTAGTTTTTTGCCCTGATAATCAACCCATAGATCAGTCCACCCGCCACTGTCGTAACCGAGGAAAACCAGGTAAGGATCACTAGAATCAAATCCTTCAAAACCTTTACCTTTAAATACTAACTTCTGTCCTTCAGAAAGTTGAACATGTTTTTTCATATGTTTACTATTTTTCTTTTAGTGGATGATTTAGGAAGACAAAACTAAAATTAGGAATTGATTTTTAACAAACAATAAATTCTACATTATATTTTCAAAGCGGCTTATGCTAACAAACAAAACCGGCTCTTAAACGCTTATCGTATATCCTTATATATGGAAAAAAACGACGACATTTTACCCGCTTTCTTTTGCGTACCAGATATTACAGGTTTCACCAGATTCATTGCATCGGCGGACATTACGTTTAGTAAGGATTTCATAGCCGGTTTGCTGAGACGCCTGATCAATGCAAACATATTGCAAATGAACGTGGGTGAGATAGAAGGGGACGCCATATTTTTTTACAAAACAGGTCGACTGCCTGCGATAAAACAGGTTGCAAAACAATGCAAAACCCTTTTTGAGACGTTTTATAACTATATTGATATGGTGCAGAAAGAAGACCCGGAGAATTACGAAAAACACCTGGCAAACGGAGAACTGGGATTAAAGATCATCATCCATTTCGGTCATATTAGCTCTGCAAATATTAAAGGCAGGACCAAGCTTATAGGCGAAGATGTAATAATCACGCACAAACTATTAAAGAATGGTATTGAAGAATATGAATATATCCTCCTGACAGAGAGTTACCTGAATAAGATAAAAAAGAAAGACGTAAGTTTTTGGTTCCACTGGGATGAACTGAAACAAGGGACAGAAGAATATGACCATTTGGGCCCGGTACATTATTATTATATCCCTTACAGACGCCAGGCAGCTGATGCTGCCCAGCCTGCAAAGCCTTAATCTTAAGCCCTAACCATAAGAGAACATCATAATTATAACGAAGCCCAGCGCACATAGGATCAATCCGCCCATAAAGATATTATACGACCAGCTTAGCAGCTTGTATTTCTTAACCAATACAGCACCCAAGTAATAAATATCTACCGTCATACTGTCATATAACTCATCATTACGATCTTTCAATTCCTTCATTCTTCCAAGAAATTCGTTCAATTGTAATTGAGCAAAGTTTCCAAAGAACAAAATACTGCTGTCTTTTTTAGAAAGTTCATAACGCTCTTTCGTGGTTACATTAGGGCGTGACGACAAAATAGCGAAGACTACTGCAAGCAAGCTTGTCACCAACAGTAGTGCAATAGGTATAACAAAGCGAAGGCTGCCAAATTCATCCTGGCCTGAAAAGGTGTAACCAGAACCAAACAATGTTATTACCAATGAAATAATGATCGTATTAATACTGATCATTATATTGGCTTTATTATCCGCGATCGAACTTAAATTTATATGATAAGAATAGACGGCACGATATAAAGTTTCTATTCCACGACCTTCTTTCTTCGGTTTATTTTCAGATGAATTCTTTTCCAGCTTAACCTTTAATTTTTCATCCTCGATCCTCAAGGCTTCTATCTTTTCACGTTGCTTTCTAATATTCTCCTCTCTTATGTCCCCGTATTGCAAAGTCGCTTCTTCAGTTACAAATGATTTCGAAATCAAAAAGCCTAGCTGTTCTTCCGCCCATTCTAGATCTGTATACTTTTTATTTAGCACTCTCTCCCATTCTATACGCAGCAATTCAGCACGTTCAGCAAACCGCTTCTTGCCCATGTTCACGTAGTCAGCATCATGAAGGATCTCTTGCAGGGTTCCGCTAGGCTTAGACGAAGCTCTGGTGGATAAAATCAGGTCCTCAATTTTATTAATATCTTCCTGAGGATAATCATTTTTTAAAAAGTCCTTTAATATCCTAACGCTTACCTCTTCGTGCCCCTGGCAAGTCTCTGTGTACCCCGTATCGTGAAAAATTGCTGCTAGCATCAGGATTTCAAAATCACGACTTGTAAGATTATATGCTTCTGCCAGCTCGCGACAAGCTTTAGCTGTTTGTAAAGTATGCTTGTAGTTATGATAAACAAAGTCGGGCTTTAAATTTTCTCTAAGTAAATTGAAAACAAACTCCTGAGCGCTTTTAACAATAGGGTTATTATTCTTCATGTAAAAAAACAGTTTTTAGTAAAGATGACATCACTGCATTGGGAACTTATTACCACTTGCCATTAGAAAAACTCAATAATTCCGGCAATCCGTTCTTCCCAAAGCTTAAAACTAATATTTATAATGCGGGTTATTATAAAACTTTTAATGTTACAGCACAAATCATCAGAACATCCAATGAACAGAATACTTGCTTTTTTGTTAGTAGCTTTTTTAACTTCTTGTCAAAACTCCGACAGTAAAAACCGGTCAGACACCGGCAAGGACGCTAAGACAGAGCATTCGAAGGAGGATAAAGAAGTACTCGAACCAAATAATATAAACATTTACGCTTTACCTGGTGAGCTCAAAGAGATCTCTGGAATAACCTTTCTTGACGATCATACTGTTATGGCCATTCAGGATGAGGAAGGAATACTTTACTATTACGATCTGAATAAAAAAGAAATAGTAAAGAAACAGGAATTCTGGAAAGGTAAAGATTATGAAGATCTCGTTATTGCCGGTAATGACCTATACGTATTACAAAGCAATGGCACCCTTTATGAATTGAAAAATTTCAGGGCAGGAATAACAAAGCCTGCAATCTACAAAACGCAACTTAGTTCTGATAATAATATGGAAGGGCTCGCTTATGATCAAAAGAATAACCGGCTTCTTCTTTCTGTTAAAGATCTAAGCCTCGACGGAGACAAGTCGCACAAAGACATCTATGCTTTCGACCTTAAAACAAAAACCCTTGATACGAAAGCGGTTTACTCAATAAGTTTAGCAGAAGTAGAAAGCTATTTTTCTGGCGATAAACTGGAAGAGTTTTCGAAAAAACTCCTTAAAAGAGTGGGTAACAAAAATCTCAACGAGGTTTTTAGAACTTCTGCTATCACCTTTAATCCAAAAACAGGAGAGCTCTACGCTCTCTCATCCCTAAATAATATAATAGCTATATTGGATAAGAACAGTAAAATAACCCGAATCCTGGAGTTCGACGGAAAAGAGTTTAGTCAGCCCGAAGGCCTAGCTTTCGCCCCGAATGGTAAATTGTATATTTCAAATGAAGGAAAAAAATTCCCGGCTAATATAATAGAGGTAAATTATGCAGAGTAAACTAGTAAGGCACTTCTTTTATGTTTTGTTAAGTTTTCTTCCTTTAAGCGGCTGTATCAGCTTAAAGCCCTATTATGCAAAAAATCAGTCGAAATGGGAAGAGGTATCACCTCCGGATTCTCTAAAATTAAAATATTCAGTCTTTCTGATTGGCGACGCCGGAAAACCGAACGAAAACCGACAGGAGCCTGTATTGAAGCTGTTGCAGAAACAGCTTTACGACAGTACAAGAACTAAGCTTTCAGCTGTCGACACCAATTATTCGCGTCCTGAAGATATTATTATATTCCTTGGTGATAATATCTACGAAACAGGATTACCCGAACCTGATGCTTCCGATAGAAAGGAGAAAGAGCGCAGGATTATCGAGCAGATGAAAGTGGTAAAAAATTTCAGAGGCAAAAAGATCTTCATCCCCGGTAACCACGACTGGAACGAGATGCGCCCCGGAGGACTTGCGGCTGTTAATCGCGAAGAAGCATTTGTGGAAGCCTACTTAAATGACGGAGACACTTTCATACCAACAAATGGTTGTCCAGGCCCGGTCGAGCTTCAGGTAAATAAAGATCTGGTAATGATCCTTATAGACAGTGAATGGTGGTTACACAAGTACGAAAAGCCTATTGCTCCAGACAACGGATGTACTGCTGGAAGCAGGTTGGAAGTTATCGAGCAGATAAAAGACATCATTGTTCGTAATAAAGGAAAGAATATTTTACTCGCTCAGCATCATCCACTGTTTACCAATGGTACTCATGGAGGATTTTTTACACTCAAAGACTATATCTTTCCACTTACCTTAATACGTGACAGGGCCTATATTCCACTTCCAATCATCGGATCTATCTATCCCTTGATGCGAAAATACGGAGTATCTCCGCAGGATCTTTCCAACAAAGAGTATCAGCAGTTGAAAAGGGGACTATTGGCTATACTTGCTGACGAGCCGAATGTAGTTATGGCTACCGGACACGAACACGCCCTGCAATTGAACAAGTATGAAAACTTGAATCATATTGTAAGTGGAGCAGGTTCAAAATCAAGTGCGCTGGTAAAAGGAAATGGTGCCAGTTTCGCCCATGGACACAAAGGTTTCGCGCGGCTAAACTACTACGATAATGGCCAATGCTGGGTAGAATTCTGGGAACCCGAAGGCGACGGTTCTACTGGTAAACTTATCTTCAGAACACCTTTATATGCAATTCCGCCAAAAAACAGGGCAGAAATTGCCGAAGAAAAACAAATAAATTATAAAGATAGCGTAAAAGTTATCTCTGCAGGAAAAGAATACCGTGCTAGCAAATATATGCGGCGAGTATACGGCGAACACTACCGTGATACCTGGGCAGTGCCGGTTTCTGCACCCTATTTAGATCTTTCAACGTACGGAGGTGGATTAACCCCAATAAAAATGGGTGGAGGAAAGCAAACTACATCTCTACAACTTCAGGGTAAGGATGGAAAACTTTACCAGTTCCGCTCTATTAGCAAAGATCCCAGTAGCTTGTTACCTGAGGGACTAGTTAAAACCTTCGCCGAAGACTTCCTTCAGGATCAAATTTCTTCGGCCAATCCTTATGGTGGCCTGGTTATACCACCTATGGCTAAAAAGATCGGCATTTATTACGTTAATCCTCAATTGGTGTACATGCCTGCAAGTCGTCTATTAGGTCCCTATATCCAGCAGGTGGGCGGGAAATTAGGAACTATTGAAATACGTCCTGACGAAGATGTATCGGGAGAAAAAGCTTTTGGCAATGCAGACAAGGCGGTAAGTACCCGGAAAATGTACGAGGAGATCCGCGAAGACAATGACAATGAAGTGGATCAGAAAATGTTCCTGCGTGCCAGGCTTTTTGATATGCTGATCAATGACTGGGACCGGCACGAAGACCAATGGCGCTGGGCAGAATTTAAAAAAGATAAAGGTTCCCTATTCAGACCGATTCCACGAGATCACGATCAGGCATTTTCGAAATATGATGGATTTATTCCATCGCTTGTAAGCAGTGTAGCTCCTGGATTAGAAAATTTTACAGATAGAATAAAAAACGTAAAGAAAATAAACACCGCAGCCCGGAATCTTGACAGGAACTTTTTAAACGAACTAACACTACAGCAGTGGCTTGAAATTGCCAATGATATCAAAATTAAGCTTACCGATGCAACCATCGATTCGGCCGTTAGAAGTATGCCTCCAGAAGCCTTCAAGATCTCAGGTGCAGAAATAAGCGCTAAGCTTAAATCAAGGCGCAGCCAACTGGTACAAGTGGCAGAAGACTATTATAAGGAGCTTGCCAAAGAAGTAAGGGTTGCGGGTTCAGACAAGAAGGAGTTTATTGAAATTATTGGTAGAGGAGATAGCACAAGAATCAGGATCAGCAAAATCAATAGTGCCGAAAAGATCGAGCGGACTATTTTTGATCGCTCATTTAGCAGATCAGAAACAGATGAGATTCAAATCTTCGCTTTGAATGGCCGAGACAGTATTATAGCAAGCGGAGACAAATCGAAAATAAAAGTAAGAGTGGTAGGGGGAGAAGGGAAGGACTACATTTCAGATAAATCCGAAGCCGCCCTTGGTAATGCCATTGTGTACTACGATAGTGATGAAGGAAACAAAATAGAGAAAGGAGACAATCTTCGCACTCAGCTTTCTGCAAATCCTTACGTCCACTATTATGATCCGAACTGGTTCAACTATGATATAGCCACACCACTTCCTTCGCTTGATTTCAATGCAGACGACGCTTTCTTTGTTGGAGCAGGTTTCTCCCGTATTCATTATGGCTTCAGAAAGCAGCCCTATAGCTACAAGCAATCCGTCAAAGCAAACTATGCTCCAAAAACAGGTGCGTATACAATAGGCTATCGGGGAGATTTCTACTCGCTTTTCAAACGTAATAATGACTTGCTCCTGCGCACCTCCTATAATGGGCCTAAATACACATTCAATTACTACGGAGAGGGAAACTCTACACCAAACATTGGTGATGATATAGACTTTTTCAGGGTTAGGACAAAGAATTTAAGTTTAGCAGCCTATTACCAAAAGCGCTTTACTGAAGCATTCCGGGTAGGCATCGGGCCAGGTTACGAGCATTACTGGCTGGAAAAACAGGATAATAAATTCCTCACCAGTGCCGACTTTCCTGATAAAGAAGACACCGATAATCCTTCACGCTTTGCTACCATCAATACCTTCGCAAACCTTAATTATGTAGACAAGGAGATATTCCCAACCCGGGGAATACGTTGGTTAAACAGCGCCAGATATTTCTCTGAAGTCAGAGGCACAGGCCACAACTTCCTTCAATTGAAAAGTAATTTGGCCTTCTACGGCACACCGAATTTTAGTTTCCCAATGACACTGGCAGTTCAATTTGGGGCAGCTACTAATATTGGCGACTATAAATTTTTCCAGGCAAACTCTCTTGGTAGCAATACCTATCTGAGAGGTTATAGAAATAACCGATTTGCAGGTAGAAGCTATTTGTTTAACAATACCGAACTTCGCTTAACAGTTTCCAATGTAAGGAACTATTTCCTTACAGGAACCTATGGGCTGTTTGGATTTTTTGATTCAGGTAGAGTGTTTTCAGATAATCCGGAAAGAAATACCTGGCACACTGGTTACGGACCAGGAGTATGGGCCAACTTCTACAATAAGTTCCTCGTATCTGTTGGATATGGAATGTCTAAAGAAGGAGGCTACTTCTCCATCAACGGAGGTTTTGCTTTTTAAGCAGAGCCCCGGTAATAATAAAAAAAGCGGTTTAGGGATCCTAAACCGCTTTCTTTATTATTTATTTCTATCTTATTTACTTACCTCAGCTGCAAGCTTCAATGCATTATAGGCATTAACAACACCTCCTGTAACGCTGATATCGGATAGCTTTACCTTTTTATTTTCGCCGTCTTCTTTGATCTTTACTTTCTGATCAACCTTAACAACCGACCTCATAATAATATCTTTTACCTGGGGAGCTGTTAATGAAGGATAGTAAGAACGTATTAAAGCAGCTAAACCTGCTACCACCGGAGAAGCCATACTAGTTCCGTCTTCCTCTTTATATTTAGAACCAGGAGCTGTAGAGTTGATCTTAACACCAGGTGCAAATACATCTACCGAGTATTTTCCGTAATTTGAGAAGGTAGCAACAAGCGTTTCATCGTTCTTCCATTTAGATGCTCCTACTTCAATCCAATTTTTTGCCTGCGGACCGCTAAACCTCACAGAGTCAGGTTTAGGCTTAGGAAGCTCCATCGGACGCATCATACCTCCCATGCCCATCGTTTGCGGACCTCTTCCCTGTGGTCCTCTGGCCAGAAAATCAGGCCTGCTCCCTGGCAGATTAGCAAAGTTCACATTGGTGGTATCTGTATGGTAATACCTATTTGGAAAATTGTTACTAAAATCATTGTTCTTTCCATCATTACCAGCGGCATGAACAAGAAGAACATCCTTTCTCTCGGCGTATTTCACAGCACTGTCCACTGCAGCTTTGTCCCATGAAAAGCTCTTCCCAAAACTCATGTTAATAACCTTCGCGCCATTATCAACCGCATATCTGATAGCGTTAGCAACATCTTTATCTCTTTCATCACCATCAGGCACCGTCCTCACACCCATAATCTTAACATTATCAGCCACGCCTTTTATTCCTATTTTGTTCGTACGGTCAGCAGCGATGATACCAGCTACGTGAGTTCCGTGAAGGGCATCTGGACCAGTTATATCAGAATTTCCATAGATCCTCTCATAGCTATCCCTGTAATTATCACCAATGGAATCTCTTGGATCGAAAGACACATTAAGATGATAATTTAGCTGATTATGAAAGTATTTAACAGCATCTGTCAACTCCTCCTTAACGGCAGGGTAATCAGGGTTGTCCTTCAATTCCGACTTGATGATCTTCAATACTCTGGATTCTACGTCGTTCTTGGCATTATAATCTTCTATATCCTTTTTAGTAACCGGCCTTTTTCCAATCCTTGCTTCGATTGAATCAAGCGTTTTAGCTACTACTGAGTAATTCTCATAACCTACCCGCGCTCTCTGCAACTTATCCATTTGCTCGGTCACCAGTTTCTTGTACAAAGAAAACTCCTTTCGTTCCTGCGGAGTAAGCGGAGTTGAATTAAGTACAGAGGCATATTTATCCTGATATATTCGCACCAGGCGAACTGCCTCCAGGTTATCAAAACGAACGTTACCTTTTGCTGAACCTAGAAAATTCCATCCATATACATCATCTACATAACCATTATTATCATCGTCTTTGTTGTTTCCGGCAATCTCTTTAGGATTCTTCCACATTACATTCTTCAAATCCTCATGCTCCTCGTCTACGCCACCGTCAATAACAGCCACTACCACCGGAACGCTCTTTTTACCTTTTACAAGATCGTAAGCTTTCTCGGTGCTAATTCCAAAAACTCCATCTTTCTGAAGATCAAGGTTCTGCCAATTAGGCTTCACCTCCTCTTTCTTCTGTGCATATACGCTAAGGGGCAAGAGAAGCCCTAACATTACTATCCTATTTATAAAATTCATACCTTATTTTATCTAAGTGTTACACTAAACGTAGCATCACGCTAGTAAATTATTAACTAATTCCATAACTACAAAAATCCGACAAATGTGAATTTTTCTTTTAACAATAATTAACGCTTTACAAGTTTGTTTTAATTTGACAAGTATTAAGAACCCTTCCCCTTTTCATAGGCATTGATTATCAGACAATAAGTCTTGAGAAAGGTTTAACTTTAAATCTAGCTTCATTAATGATTTCATAACATCAAGTACACCTTTAGGAAAACCTGGCCATGTATATTTGATAATAGTTAAACATACTACTATGAAATACTCAGTTTTTCAGATGTTGGTTTCATTCAAAGAATGGCTTTTTTTAAAGGCTATGCAATCTTCCTTCCGCCATTAATTTAATTTCCAGATATTGGGGCGAGGAAAGAATGGCTTTGTGCCGTAATGAAAGAGGATAATTTGCAGAATTTAGAAAGAGAACAATTCGGAGACAATTTTCGCTGGGGTGTTTCGACCGCAGCCTATCAAATAGAAGGAGCTTTTGATGCGGATGGCAAAGGGCTGTCCATATGGGATGTTTTTACCAATAAACGAGGAAAGGTAAAAGACCGGCATCATGGGCAAATTGCCTGCGACTTCTACAATTGCTTCCAGGGTGACATCAATTTAATCAAACAGCTTAATATCCCTGATTTTCGCTTTTCTGTTAGCTGGTCAAGGATCCTACCTGAGGGAACCGGCAAAATAAATCAATCGGGAATTGATTTTTATAAACGCGTCATTGACTTCTGCCTTGAAAGCGGTATCACTCCCTGGCTAACTGTTTATCATTGGGACTTACCCCATGTGCTGGAGCAAAAAGGTGGATGGACGAACCGTGATGTAGTGAACTGGTTTTCAGATTTCACTTCTATTTGTGCCCAAAACTTTGGTGATACGGTAAAACATTGGATGGTAATGAACGAGCCCTCTGTATTTACCGGAGCCGGCTACTTTATGGGAATCCATGCCCCTGGTCGCCGGGGAATGGGTAATTTCGCTCCTGCCATACATCATACCGCGCTTTCTATTGCAGAAGGAGGACGCATCCTCCGTAGTAATCTTCCCGATGCGGAAATAGGTACTACTTTTTCCTGTACTCATATAGAACCATATTCTCACAGCAGCAGAGATCATGCGGCAGCAACAAGAGCCGACGCTTTATTAAACCGCTTGTTTATCGAACCTGTCCTTGGACTTGGCTATCCTGTAAATGATCTTCCTGTTTTAAGAAAGCTCGAGAAGCATATAAAACCAGGGGACGAAGCAAAACTTGCATTCGACTTTGATTTTATAGGTTTACAGAATTACACAAGAGAGATCGTTAAATCGTCTTTTTTTACACCCTACATAGGCGCAAGATTGGTAAAAGCAGAGAAAAGAAAAGTGCCTATAACAACTATGGGCTGGGAAGTTTACCCTTCAGCAATTTATCATATCCTGAAAAAGTTCGACGCCTACCCGCAGATCAGAAAGATCATTATAACCGAGAATGGTGCAGCTTTTCCTGATACCGTGGAAGAAGGGTCTGTAAGAGATGAAAAAAGGGTTAAATACCTTCAGGATCACATTGCCCAGGTATTAAAAGCAAAACAGGAAGGATGTAAGGTAGCAGGGTATTTCGTTTGGACGCTTACTGATAATTTCGAATGGGCAGAAGGCTATCATCCTCGTTTCGGATTAATTTATGTTAACTTCGAAACTCAGGAAAGAATAGTTAAGGATTCTGGAAAATGGTTCAGAAACTTTTTAAAGTCTTAGACTGCGAAATCATCTTAATCCTTTTCCTCCTTTAATATCGCCTATGGTCCGGCTACTACTTCTTGTAATACTATTTCTACTATCTCTTTTAAGCATTTTCCCGGCTCCTACTTACCATCTCTGGCTTACAGCAATCTTGGTTACCGAGTATCCCTTACTTTTTATATTTCCTTGCCTTGTATTGCTATTAAGCGGAAGATGGTCGGCCAAATATCAAATTTCAGGAACTATAGTGGGCGTTTTAGCTTTACTATTATTAGCATCTCCCCTTTTAAAAGCTTACATCACAGCAAAAACTCTGGTCTCCGAGCTGCATAACAACCAACCACCGGAGATCTCTCCCTTCAATCTGTCCACTTTAATAAGAAGAAGTAATACCAAAGAAGTATCGTACAAGGAGTTCACTTACAGTAAGACCGATGATAAAACGCTAAGCTTGAAGTTCTTCTCTTCTTTGGAAAAAGGAATAAGACCTTGCGTAGTGGTGATCCATGGAGGCTCATGGAAAAGTGGCGATAACAATCAGCTACCTGAACTGAACTCTTATCTGGCTTCTGAAGGGTATCATGTGGCCGCCATTAATTACCATCTTGCTCCAAAGTACAAAAGTCCTATTCCAGTGAACGATGTAAAGGAGGCCTTAAAATTCTTGAAAGAACATTCAACTGGCCTGGCGATAGACACTAGCCGGTTCGTACTACTAGGTCGTTCGGCTGGTGCTCAGATTGCCCTTCTAGCTGCTTACACCATTAAGGATCCAGGGATAAAAGCAGTAGTAGACTTCTATGGGCCGGCAGATATGGTTTGGGGGTATTCGCTTCCCGCAAATCCCCTGGTTTTGAATTCACGTAAGGTAATGGAAGATTATCTCGGGGGAACCTTTCAGCAGGTTCCTGCCCTGTACCAAAAAAGCTCCCCCATCTTATTTGTGAACGAACGATCAGTCCCAACCTTAATTATTCACGGAAAAAATGATGTATTGGTTGCCTACGAACACAGCCAGCGACTATACAAGAAACTCCAGGAGAATAACATACAGACCTATTTCCTAAGCCTCCCCTGGGCAACGCACGGGTTTGACTTTAATATAAACGGTCCCGGTGGGCAATTATCCACTTATGCAGTCACCTCCTTCCTAGAGAAGGTATGCAGGTAAAACTACCAGGGCAAAAGCATGGTAGTATTTCACATCAATATGTAAATATCCTATAAAATCCTGTTCCCGCGCATAATTAGCTTTGGTAAGCAAACTAATTTGAATCAAGTACCAGTCCTTCCTTACCTATGAAACTCAAGGAGGATATTTTATAAATACGAGCTTAAGACCAGAGCGCGGGGATAGCATAACGTGAGGTAAGACATTTCTTGTTTTAAGCCTTTAGCTAGGAACATTTTATAACCATCAAAACCATTTCCTAAATAAACAATGAATGAATTTACATTAGATCTGAATTTAACAGCCCGCATGCCTTCCCGCAAGGATTGGCGCATTGGCACTATAGGTTCAGGTGCAATCGTCCGGGGCTGTCATCAGGTAGCCTACCGTAATGCCGGCTTCAATTCTTATGCTATTGCTTCCAGAGACCGCTCAAAGGCAGAAGAGGTAGCTGCAGAATTTAATATTCCAACGGTTCATAATTCCTGGCAGGAGCTGATAAAGGATAAGGACATTGAGATCCTTGACATTGCTGTCCCTCCGAACAGGCAACTTGAAATAGTACGGGAAGCGGTTAAAGAAAACGATCACATCAGGGGAATACTCTGCCAGAAACCTTTGGCGATGAACCTTGAAGAAGCCAACGAAATAGTGTTGCTGTGCGAGCAGGCAGGGGTCAAGCTTGCAGTAAACAGCAACATGCGCTATGATCAATCCATCCGTGCCTTAAAAACTCTCCTGGAGAATAATTATTTCGGTGAGATCGTGCTGGCAACAATCGACATGCGTGCCATTCCACACTGGCAGGATTTCTTAAAGGAATATGATCGCTTGGAGATGCTGAATATGGGGATACACCACATAGATACCTTCCGTTATCTTTTTGGCGACCCTGAAAAAGTAACGGCTATCACCCGGAGCGATCCAAGGACTAACTTCCCCCACATAGATGGCATCACACAGTATACTTTCCAATATGCTGACGGACTTATGGCAACAAGCCTCGACGATGTATGGGCATGGCAGGGCGAAGGAACTCAAAAGGATATGTATATAAAATGGCGGGTAGAAGGTACAGAAGGAATGGCCCTTGGAGAAATCGGTTGGCCTAAATTCCCTGAAAAAGGTCTAAGTACCTTAAAGTTCACTACACGTAAATTCCCTGATCAGTGGATTGAGCCTAGCTGGGATACCGTTTGGTTCCCCGATGCTTTTGAAGGGACCATGGCTTCATTGCTTTGTGCAGTAGAGGAAGACCGCTTGCCAGAAATAAACGGTCGTGATAATTTGCGCACCATGGCCACTATCGACGCTCTTTATCTCTCTATCAAGGAAGAAAGAACAGTAAAACTAACCGAAACATTACAAACCCTTAAATAAACAGAAATGATATCAGTTGGTATTTTTAACGGATACTACCCTTACACATTAGAAGAGACCATCTCTAAAGTGAAAAAAGATGGATTTAACTGTATTCAGTTAGACCTAAGTTTTAAAGACTTTGACCTGAACGACCCTCACACTTTACCGCAAACCCTTTCTGTGGAAAAAGCCCGTACTATTCGTAATGCTTTCCGCGATGCCAATATCGAGATCGTAGCCATTTCGGGATATACAAATTTGATCTCTCCCGATCCTGAAAAAAAGCGTAAGAACATAGAGTACGTAAAGACTTTACTGAAGTTTGCGCGTGAATTTGGGACGCCATATGTTATCAGTGAAACCGGCACTTACGAACCTAGTAGCGACTGGGTATTCCATGAAAAAAATGCAACAGAAGAGGCCTTCCAGGAGATTAAAGCAGTTATTGAAGAACTAGCAGAATTCGCTTACAAGCACGACGCGGTGTTCCTCGTGGAAAACTATGTAAATAACGTTATCGGCAGTGTTGATCAGCTTTTAAGATTATTCAGAGAAGTAAATCACCCGGGCTTGGGACTGTTAATGGATCCAACCAACTATTTCAACGGTGCAAACATAAAGAATGTTGATGCAGAGCTCTACCGTATCTTCAATGCTCTGGAAGACCGTATTAAGATTGCACACGCCAAAGACATTAAGCAAGCAGAAAATAATGAAGAAAAACACGCTGCCATTGATGCTGTAGAGTCTCATACCTTCCGCGGAGCCGGCGATGTTGAACTTCCAGCTGCAGGTCTCGGTATATTAAATTACGAGCTTTACCTGAAATTGCTTTCGAAAAAACATCCTAACATTCCGTTGATCATAGAGCACCTTGATGAAGAAGATATTCCTCGTGCAAAACGCTTTGTTGATGATACATTAAAGGCAATTGGAGCCTAAACAGAATATTTACCTAAAAAACTAATACGATGAACGAGTTAAGATTAACTGCCGAACAGAAAGAAGCATACGACAGAGACGGATACCTTATTGTAAAAGACTTCCTGTCAAAAGAAGAAGTGAGCCTGTTATATGGAATTGCTACAGAAGATGATGTTTTAAAAAATAAAGCATTCGACTTCAACGATCAATCGGGCAAAAGAACAAAGCTAACCCTTTGGTTTACTCCGGGAGACGATGCATATGGCTTACTTACCAGAAGCGAAGCCTTGGTTAATGCTGTGCAAGACCTGCTAGGTGAAGGAGAAGTTTGTCACTTCCATTCCAAGCTTATGCAGAAGGAGCCACAGGTGGGCGGAGCCTGGGAATGGCATCAGGACTATGGTTACTGGTACAAGAACGGCTTCCTGTTTCCGGATGCGATGATCAGCGTGATGCTTGCCCTTACCGAAGCTAACGTGCAAAACGGCTGCTTACAAGTATTGAAAGGCTCTCATAAGATCGGACGGGTAGAACATAGTTTCGCTGGAGAGCAGCAGGGAGCGGATATGGATTTCGTAAATGAATCACTTACACGTTTTGAGAGGGTATACGTTGAACTAGAACCAGGAGACCTTTTGTTCTTCCATAGCAATACGCTCCATATGTCTGAAGCTAACACTTCCGATAAGCCTCGCTGGTCTATGATCTCCGCCTATAATTTGAGTTATAATAAACCTTTCCGTGAGAAGAACCTATCCTGCATTACACCAGTGCAAACAGTGCCCAATAACGCAGTGATTTCTTCAGAGGCGAAAGGCTTATCTGCTGACCGTGATTTCCTTCAAAAAGAAGATGAAATAACGCTTAAGGTGAAATAAAACATTAATTTTTAGACTACTACTTTGAAATTTAAATTCTTTTGCCCCAGATGGGGTAATGAACATGTAAGTTGGGATTTGTTCTGTCAGAGAGTGAAGGACGAAGGATACGACGGTGTTGAATATGGCATTCCGAACGAGGTCGAAGTAAAGGAACTGGACGAAGCCTGGACTAATTTTGATAAGTTCGGATTAGATGCTATCCCCCAGCATTATGGAACCTACGACTCCGACTTCTCGAAGCACTACCAAAACTATGGTGGGTGGTTAGATATGGTAAAGCCTTACAAGGCCTTGAAGATAGATTCTCAGACCGGAAAAGATTACTTCAGCTTTGAGCAGAATAAAAAGTTGGTAGAACGGGCGGCAGAACATACAAGCGCTACAGGGGTAGAAGTATATCATGAAACCCATCGTAATAAGTTCACTTTCGCTGCTCACATCACCTTCGATTATCTACAAAGAATTCCTGAGTTGCGTATCACCCTCGATGCCTCGCACTGGGTAAACGTAGCAGAATCTTTTTTGGAAGATCAGCAGGCAGCTTTGGAACTCGCCATCGCAAGAACAGAGCATATTCATGCCCGGGTTGGATATCCAGAAGGACCACAAGTTCCGGATCCCGCCGCACCTGAATGGAATGAAGCCTTGCAGCATCACCTGAAGTGGTGGGATAAGATCGTGGAGCGTAAACAATCCGAAAACGCTGATTTGATAACCATAACCCCAGAATTCGGACCGTACCCCTATATGGTACACTTACCCTATTCTCAAAAACCAATTTCTGATCAGTGGGCAAATAATGTCTACATGATGAAGCTGTTGAAAGAGCGGTATAGTAAGTTATAATTGCCAGCAAATTAAATAAGAATCTCCAGTCGGGGAGACTGGAGAATTCTTTGTAACCAATAAAAATATATAAACCAATTTAAGAAGGGACTTAGGAAAGACAATATTGCTGCAGACTAGGAAGCCCCAGTAGATTTTGGCAAGGATTGTCAGAATTAAAATGTAGTTGAATATCTAAGGATTGTGCTAACGGCTCTATTTCTTCCCTGAACGACAGGTAATTACACAAAAACTCGTCAGCTGAAATAGATTTATACTGTTCCAAAAGGCTTATCAACTCGTCTATTGAAGAGGCACGGCCTGATTGAACACAACTAAGAATATTTTGAGTAAGAACATCCTTTTCTTCGCTAGAAAGCGACCGGTAAAAAGAGCGAGCCATATGCCGCTGGTAGTATGAATAACACTGCTCTGCTTCTGGCCGTTCTAGTATAAATAAATCGAACGCGGAAAAGGCGACTTTGTCAAATAGAGAGAACACATATTTATCTGGATAAGACGAATTGAAATGAGTTCTTATCTTGTAAAAGACAGGCATGAAATTATAGCAAACCACCCTTACCCCGCACCTGGAAAGGTTCTTCAAGGTTTGCTGATAATTTCGAACGTAGGTTGTAGCTCCAGATGTTCCAAGCTTTATTTCTTCATGGACCACCAAATTGTCTACCACCAACCATTCCCTGCCTTTATTGATCATTTGTTTTTTTCTTAAGAGGATTTCGTTCTCAAGCCAGACCTGTCCAGGGAGGACCTGTTTTAAAGTACTAACACAACCTCCTGTATCCTCATAAACCAGATCCTCCGTGTTGCACATAGTAGTATTTCCTGTGACGGCAAATCGCATCTTGGGTAGTTTTTATAAAGGTTTCAAGACTTCAAAAGTGTTCTTGCTTTCAGTTAAACCAGCGGCCATACTACCGCCTATCGGGAGATTCGGAATCAGGAGCGACTGAAAAATATGGTAAATGTCTGGTTTACCACTCCAAATTCTGTTGGTTGGTCTATTAAGTTCGTCCAAATTATGATGCCAGCTCCCCTTTTCAGCATCCACCATGTAGCTTGAAATATAATCCCATAAGAGCTTATACTGATCCTCATACACCTGATCTCCGGTACGTTTGTATAGTACTGCAGCGGCAGCAACAGCCTCTGCTGCAACCCAGTGCATCCGATCTGGTATTACCGGGCTACCATCAAAATCTACTGTATATACTATTCCAGGCATTCCATCTGCTGCCCAGCCGCTGGCGAATGCCGAATCAAATAGCCTCGTTGCATCAGAGAGTAGCCAGTCCGGGGCTACTAGTCCCGCCTTTTCAAGGTCCGCTTCAAGACTTAATAGTAATCGGCTCCATTCAAAACCGTGGCCCGGAGTAATACCATAAGGTCTGAATTGGTCCCCCTTATTGTCAATATTATATTGCTTCAGAGGGTTCCAATTTTTATCAAAATGCTCAACTACTCCGTAATTATTACTTGCCGCCTGAGTATGTATTAATCTTTCAACGATCCGAAGAGCTCTCTTTAACCACTTTGTATCTTCAGTAGCAGCGGCAAGAGCAAGGAATGCCTCAACGGAATGCATATTGCTGTTAGCACCCCTGTACTCCTCCAAATCTGTCCAATCCAGATCGTAGCTCTCCAGCATCACCCCTTCCTCTTCGCTCCAAAATCGCGTCTCAATCACATCGACCACTGCTTCTAATAAGACTGAAGCATTTTTACGTTTCGCTATACTGGCAGTAGCTGCAGCTAATGCAACAAAAGCATGAATGTAAGCCTGCTTTCTGCATCCTGAAGCAGTGCCACCAACGGTATAATACCAACCTTCGTTGTCATGATCCTGAATTGTACTTATCAGTGCTTTTACTCCATGGTCAGCAAAAGCTGCATATTGAGGATCATTCAGAGAAGCCAGGCTAAAACAATAAGTCATTCTGGTGTTCTGCAAAGTGTCTAAAGCAGCGGCACTTACTTCTCCATTTTCGTCAAGTATGCCAAAACCTCCTTGCTTCAAAAGTGAACCTGATCCAAACTTTAGTATTCCACTCGCTTGCTCTTCTAAAAATTGCAGATGTTCTTCACTTTGCATCCAACTGCCTCTGCTTCCTTGATTTTCCATAATACCTATTTCGTTTCCTGAGATACTCAGTTTATCGGCTGCTACTGCAGCGTCTTTAACTTTTTTAATACGCTCAACATTTTCTTATCGTCCTTTTCGTATATCACCAGCTTCCGGTTCTTATCATATAGGAAGACCGATGGGTATTTAACAGGTTGAAACTTGGGAATAAATTCATATTGTACATCCTGAAGAATGGTAACGTTGTCCTTATTTAAAAAGGCCGGCCCATAATTATTTAAAAACTTCAACACCGCGTCCTTTCTGTCCAAAGTAACCAGATATACAGCAGCGTTCCTTAAATCTAAATAGTGGGAGGATAAGAGCTTCATTGTTGTCTGACAATGAGTGCAAGTCACATCAAAAAAGCTAAACACCAAAGGTTTGTTCGCAACCATTTGCTTAGATGAAAAGGGTGTGCCGTCTAACCTGAATAAGGTAAAATCCGGCACAACCGGGGCTGGGGTCTGCGCAATTACAGGCTTCGAAACATTTAGTAAACATAGCAGCCACATTAACCAGAACCTTTTCATAACATTTTCATTGTTTATTCTAATCCACAATTCGTTTACACTGCCTCACCAGCTCCCGGCTTGTACAAGCACAAGCCGGAAAAGCAGGCTCGCATCCTCTTTACTTCCAAATTCCTTTAATTCTTGTCAAGCTCATATTTTTGACCTGCAATCCCTCTGTTGATCGTATACTTAGTCTGTTGAAGGGTTTATTTGGGAAGAAAATTTCTGTCATTACATTTAACCCACTATCAGCAAATAATTCAGCCGAAGCTACATCTACGATGAGTGTAAGGTCTGTACCTGCAGTTTTCAATATACGGGGAGCACTGTGCTTCACTCCAAAGCCTTTTTCAAAATCTACTTTTCCTGATTTACTTCTATCTACAAAGTATTGATTGGATTGCTTCTCGTAGCCAAGTACAAGTTCTTCACCAAGATCATTTGACAGGACAATGGAAAAGTCTTTCAATTGGTCACTCTCAAACTTCAACATGTACTGACTACCATACCCCTTAATTTTGTCTGAAAGGTCTAAACTGCTACTTACCGTTAAGTCTTTTAAAGAATTTACCTCAGTTAAAATGCTTTTCAATTCAGGAACAGGTTGGGAAGCAAGATGAATAGAACTGTTTACCTCTTTAAGACTCAAATCCCGTGGTAAGGTCATAGCACTTCTCCAACTCACCGTCGGAACACTCTCGGCGTACTGCCAATTACTCATCCAACCTTGGAAAATGCGTCGCTCTCCTATATTTGAGTAAGTAACACCAGCATAGTTATCCGTTCCCCAATCAACCCATTTTGTTTCTGTAATTAATGGCTTAAATGTTTTTCCATCAAAGTCACCTATAAAGTACTGTGTTGCCGAGCCTTTATTTGGCCCTCCTGGATTTATGCTAACTAGTAGTACCCACATTTTCTTCCCATTCAGAATCAATGGAAATAGGTCAGGGCATTCCCATACTCCACCATGTGCTCCTTCATTCTGGCCAAACTCACTTTCCTTTGTCCATTCTTTTAAGTTCGGCGAGGAGAAAAAGGTTATCCTATCCTTTGTGGCTAGAGTCATGATCCATTTTCTCACATCCCCATTCCAGCTTACCTTTGGATCACGAAAATCCGTAATCCCCGGATTCTTCAGTACAGGATTTCCAGCGTACTTCTTCCAGGTTTTACCTTCATCCAAACTGAATGCAATACTCTGGTTCTGAAAATCCTTGCGCCCGGCTTTTTCCCCTTTGGGATCGTGATGTGTAAAGATTGCGATTAGGGGCGCTTTCCCTCCCTGTCCTAAGCCCGATGTATTATCTTTATCATAAACAGCACTACCAGAAAAAATATACCCCAAACTATCAGGATATAAAGCGATTGGCTGGTGCTCCCAATTGATCATATCTTTACTTACGGCATGTCCCCAGTGCATAGGTCCCCATTTGGTTCCTTCCGGATAGTGCTGATAAAACAAATGATACTTTCCATTCAGGTATACCATACCATTGGGGTCATTCATCCATTTTGCAGGTGGAGAAAAATGGAATTGAGGCCGGTGCTCTTCTTTAATAACCGGATTGAAAAATGACTTAGTCTTACAGCAAACTGTTGCAAGTATTAAGCACAGCAAATACGAGTGCGGTTTTCTCATATATTTTAAATTCTGATTAGTTTTTTTTTCAAAAATGTGAAATTGGTATATTCGGATTCACAATGCCAAGTTAGATTCTACATCTCAGTTGGTCTTCTAGTTCTGTTTCAATTTCATTAGTTTCAAAAAACAACAGAAGAATTAAAAACATCACTGACTAACAGGCACTTATAATAAGTTTATTCTTAGACTAGCTCACCCGACCTTTGTTTCTGTATCAAATAATTATAAAATCGTATCAAATTATTAGTCGCCATTTTCTAGTTAAAAGCTAGTACATCTTGTTTATCCGGCTATTTAAGTGACTGATAAACGAGTACCTTAAATTTATCGAAGATTTCCTGGTGGGATAAGGGCCACTGCTGCATAAACAAAATTCCTACAAGACTTTCTTTTGGATCTGCCCAGGAATTTGTACCAAAAAATCCTCCCCAAGTGAACGATCCCTCTGATAGACCAAGTCGTCGTTGGGCGCCAGAGGAAGTAGTTAGCATAAAGCCTAATCCAAACTTATCTCCATTAATTTCTAAATTGCCGATCTGGTTACTCATCATAAGTTGAATAGTGCTCTTGCTCAAAATTCTCTTTCCATTATATACCCCTCCGTCTAAAAGCATTTGTAGAAATTTCGCATAATCTTTGGTCGTTGTACTAATACCTTCACCTCCCGCGAAAAACAATCCTTTCTTCAGTGGGTAATCAACACGTACCTTTGCACTATAGTCCCATAATGCAGTCTTTTTATTATGCTCAGTAAAGACAGTTGCTAAGCGATCAACTTTTTCCTTAGGAAGGCTAAAAAACGTATCATTCATTTCAAAAGGGCTAAAAATGTTATTTCGGAAATAATCCTGAAGACTTTCTCCTGAAATTTCCTCAACCAGATAGCCTAAGATGTCCGTACTGTAGCCATATGTAAACTTTGCTCCGGGTTGATGCGCCAGAGGCAAATTCAGAAGCCTACCCAAAACCTCCTTCTCAAAAAACTCACGCGTTTCTACGATTTCTGAGGGAAGACTAGTCTTCTCATAGAGAGCACTTAGTTGTGAAGAACCCGGGCCTCCATACTCTATTCCGGCAGTATGAGTCATTAAATCAAGAATTGTCACTTCACGTATAGGGTTTATCGAGGTATAAGTCGAATCTTTTGCATTGAACCCGTCTAATACGCGTAGAGATTTAAAAGCGGGTATATATTTTGAAACCGGATCATTTAAAAGTAATTGGCCTCTTTCATAAAGCAGCATTGCAGCAACACTAGTTATGGGTTTTGTTTGAGAAGCGATGCGAAAAATAGCGTTATCAGTTGTAGGAGAAGGAGTCAAACCCTTTCCGAATTTTTTCTCATAAACTATCCTTCCATTTTTTAATATTAGTGCCTCCCCCCCTTTCACCCAGCCACTATCTACCACAGAGTGAAGTAAACTGTCAATCAACTTCAGCTTATTAGAAGATACTTTAAGTGATTCCGGCCTGGAAAATTTCAGTTCCTGAGCGACAGAAATAAACGTCGTAGAAAAAATTAGCGTCAGATTTAAAAGAACTCGAAATAACATGTGTCGAACTTTTGTTTTACAGCTTCTCTGCTGGAAGCTGTATTATTTAAGGCTTATTATCCAAGCCCTGAGCATAACCTCCGAGAGCCTGATTCCTGATTTGAGGGCGCAACAACCGATATACTAGCGGTACCGCACCCTATCACAGACTAGATCGGCCTCCAGATACTCATGTTAAAGAATACGCCTTTATTTCCCTCGGCTATTATTCCCCAAGGGTTATCACTTATCGAATAGATACGATTTGTTAAGGCAACTTTTCCATCCACATACAAAACACAAGTTGAGCCATCAATAAGGATATCTACTGAATACGAGGATCCTGCTTGTACTGAGAAGGGAACTCTTGATACTTCATTTGAAATACCACCTATAATATTATAAGCGGCTATCCTGGATCTAGCAGGCTCGAAGAGGATTTTATAGGTAGGATTTCCGATTTGGGCAGCATTGAAAACAAATCCTACTACTCCTGTACTTTTTTCAACGCTAATAGTGGTCCTTATTTTCAAGGATAGTCCAACTTTTTCAAAACTTCTTATAGATGCAGAAGAACCACCGTCAACTGTAATAGCATTACTTGAACTGGAAACCGTCCCCATCGAAGCCAATCCTTTTAATTCCACTTGTTTTGAAAAAGTCGCACCTACAGATGTCGGTGACTTTACTCCCAGACTACCATTTGCATTCTGCGTTAACTGATGAACAACGAGGTTGCCGCCCCAGGTTCTATTTCCGGCATCTGTTTCGGGATTACGACGATGGTTCCAGGCGAATAAATACCTGTTTGTCCCATCTGATGCTGTTTTACCAGCATAGAAACTATGTCCATCCAGCATATCCGACCCAATTTCAGGCTTTCTCCATGGTCCTGCAGTAGAACTTGAAACCCTGTACCTTGTCCCAGGCGAACCACTCCAATCTTCGGCAAAAAACATATAATACTGGCTACCCATCTTAAATATATCCGCACACTCCAGCATTAAATAATCCCCTTCCACCTCAAGCGGCTCCCTTAATACCCAATTATCCTTGGAAGGATCATCGGTAGAATATCTTGCTAAAACACCCTTTTCATTCCTCCGGGTACTTACCAGCATCCAGTATTCGTTGAACTCCTCGTTGAAAAACACATATGGATCTCTGAAGTCATTGCTTGTGTAGCCTGGTGAAGCGGTAAGTTTAAAGCCTGTATTTTTTGTCCAGTTAGATAGATCTGTACTTGTTGCTTTGAGAACGTTTTCCCGAGGGTTTAAGGCAGTCCAACCAGGACTTCCATTATGCCCGGTATAATAGAAATAGTATTCGTTTTTATACTTCAAAACAGAGCCGGTCCCGATAAGGTGCTCCGCGGAGTTCACATTCCCGTAACGCACCATTTCCCCTTCGTAACTATACTTAACAAGGTCAGTTGAAGTGAACTTATGTATTGGGTGCTGTCCCTCACTCTTAGCCTTCTCCCCATCAGTTGCATCATGCAGGAAGAATATGTGAAACTTTCCATTATCGTAAAAGGGCATCACATCACCAACCCATCCGGTACTTACCATTGGGTTTGTTGTCCCCCAAAAACCCGTAGGCGGCTTTGGAAAGATTCCCGTTTCCTTAACTGTATTACTCCCGCCCGTATCGGGACCTGCACCCGGCGTCTCATTCTTTTTGCTACAAGCGGTAACGGCTGTAATAATCAATACCGCAACTAAATCTCTTAGAATCATAAGTGTAAAATTATCGGCCTCTTTTCAGAGGCCGAAATGCCTATCTGCCAGAAAGATATTTGAAGGAATTGTCTGTCAAAACTTCAATATTGGTTTTAAATGCATTGGATGGACTTCCATTCTCGTTGAACCAGTCATAAGCTCCAAATACAATAGTAAGTACCTTTCCGGAATTCGCTGTTCCTGGAAATTCAGCAATAGCAACCCTTCCGTCTAAGCTGTCGTCCCAAGCTTCACTTGCGAGATTAATACCTCCCGTTTGTTGTCTCCAGGTTGCCGCATTTCCATAACCTCCCCACTCCGGTAAAAACCACCAAGCAGTGTGATTAAGACGGTAAGTTCCTCTTTCCAGGAAATTAGCCTTTCCAGTTTGATACGTTTGAATGCCGGTGTAAAGGGGATGGTTCTCTTTTCCTCTAAATGATATTCCCCAGTCGTTATTTGCATCAATAAAACCGCCGGGAAGAAAATCGCCAAAGATGTTGTTAGGACCTTTTCCTGAAGGAATAATGCCCAAAACTTCGAGATACTTTACAGCGAAAGTAGTTAGCAGTAAAGCTCCTCCATTGTTTCTATAAGCCTTCAATTTGTCTACTACTGATGTGTTAGACGCTATGGATGGAAGATCCATAGAAGCATCATTATGCCACCAGATAACAGAATAAGCACTTAAGTCCGCACCTGCCTGGATACTTCCAAACGACAAGTATACTCCATCGGGATACTTTGAAAAGAACCAGTTAGCCGCTGCTTTCTCATCTTCATTAACGATAGCCGCTCTGGAATTAGCAGTACCGAGGAAAGCATAAACTTTTGCGTTTGATTTCTCTTTCACAGTCACTGTATATTTTACAGAAACATTATTTGCACCGTTGACAGTATATTCAACCGGGTTAGTAAAATTAACAGTAGCATTTGCTGCGGGGCTGATTATTACTCCCGAAGAAAGACTAATCTGAGGATTAACTGCAGTTAAATTCGTACCATCGGGCACTAATACAGTAATCTTACGCGCTACATCGTCAATACTTCCATTAGTTCCGTTTACTGTAAATCCTAGAAAAGGATTTAGAACCCGGGCGGTTACCTTGTAGTTCTTATAAAGATTGCCATTAACAATTCTGTAGCTTACCGGAAGAGCATAACTTACAGCTGTCGTGGGGTCCGGCGAAATTGTTGCCCCTGCGGGAAGATCAACACTCGCTTCCAAAGCCGTAAGCGTATTTCCAAAAGGAAGATCTACTTTAATATCACCAATTTTATTATCAATAACTCCTTCAGTTCCATTTAACCGGAAAGAAGTTAGTTCCACCGGAACATCAATAGAAAAATTAGAGTTCTCCTCCTTCTCACAACCGGAGAAGATTGCTGCTATCATGGCAGCAGCGAAAGAAACCCGTGCTGAAGTAAAATATTTATTTAACATATTTGGTTTAATTACTGGTTTAAATACTTTGTTAATTCTTATTCCAGATAGATGTCATCTCCCAGGCTTTGAGCGATTGAAGAAAGGTATTACCGCCTTCAGAGAAGAAAGAAACGCCTAGCTGATTTTCAGAAGGAAACGTCAGTGCGCTCAATACCACTTCTCCATCATTTGCAAATACCTCTATCGAAGCCTGATCTACAAATATCCTTAGTTTCAATAGCCCTTGCTGGAGAGGCACCGGTGCCTTCATCTTTGTTGCAAATACGGAGGCGAATTGACTATCGGAAGTAAAATCAGTACAAGCAGTTCTGTCCATACACAGCTGGGCGGTTTTTGTATCATAGACTAGGCGGAGTTTTCGCCCCTCTCCCACCAGCAGATCCGTCCCAAAACGACTTGCATTACCTGGCTTGAAAGTTAGTTCAAGTTCATACACATTCTTTTTAGGCTTAAACAGATCACTCCTCTCAGTATCAATTCGCTGGTTTTGCTTCTCCTGAAAATTGTTTCTCAATTTTTGAAGTGCGGGAACAGGTGCTTGTACCAATCGATATCTACCATTTACTCGTTTCAGTTCAAATACCCTTGGAATGGATTGAAAACCTTTCCCCCAGCTAGAGGGAACTTTTCCAGCGTAATCCCAGTTACCCATCCAGGCAATAGCAATCACCGAATCCTGCACCTTGTCGTAATTTCTCCATGTACGGGTAGCATAAAAGTCGTTCCCATAATCCATCCACAGGGCATGCTCCTGTTTATAATCCCATAACTGGTCGGAGAAAATTATGTGGTCTACAGTGAGATAGCCTTCTTTTTCAGTCGAAGCATCCTTTATTTGTATTACTGCTGTTTTTCCTACCAGCCCCGACACATCCCAACCGTTCCATTTTAGTGCGCCTGAGCCCTGTCCGCTTGTTGTCCTTACCACCTTTCCGTTTACCAGCAGATCAATACTTAAAGCCTCTGGTTTATCTGCTCCAGCTAAAAGAAAGTTGATTGCATTTTTTTCAATACGAAAGGCTGGAGAACGAACCTGGCCCACAGCATGCTTTTTATCTGCTGAGCTGAGGTAGGTCTCCCCTAAATGGTGACTTGAGTCTGAATCTAACTTTCGAGATTTGAAAGCATCACCCTTTATCACCCAACCCTGAGTGGTAATATTACCTTCAAAATCTTGAAAAACCCGACCACTAATACCCTTCCCGCTCTTTAAATACGCCTCTGTTTCCGGATCTGTAGTAAACTTCTTTCCATCAAAATCTCCAACGAAGTATTGAACACGATTCGGTCCTCTTCCAATCATCAACATCCATCTTTTTTCCGAAGGATTTCCTTTGATGCTTACCTGAAAGAGATCAGGGCATTCCCAAAACGCGCTTTTAGCCCCTATTTCGCCAAATTCACTGCAAAAGGTCCATTTCTTTGCATCTGAAGATTCATAAATATGTATCTTATGTTCTGCAGAAAGGGCCACGATCATTTTCCATTTCTGATCTTTCGAGTGCCAAAAAACCTGTGGATCTCTGAAAAAGATCTTATTAATGTCCAAAACAGGATTTTCCGGGTAATAATTGAAATTTATTTCATCAGTACTTATGGAAATGGCCTGTGCTTCAGGTAAACTATCACCCGGAAGATGCCTTGTATAAAACGCGATCATGCTATTCTTTCCGAAACCTGCCGTATTATTCTTATCAACGATCACAGAACCGCTGAAGTAAGAGAAGTTGCCATCGCCGCCTTTCATTGGGTAGGGTAACTCCTTCCAAAACACCAGGTCCTCAGATACAGCATGCCCCCACCAGAACAAGTGATACTTGCCATTATTAACCACCAGCCCATCCGGATCTCCCATCCAGCCCTTTGCAGGACTAAAATGATATTGAGGCCTGTACTTTTCAGAATATTGAGCATTAACATGAGTTGCACCAACTATCAGCACAATCAAGATAAAGTATCCAAATACTAGTGATTTCATCTAATTAAGATTTAACAATGGGGTGTCACCCCCATCATTCTAATAGCCGGGATTTTGAATGTATTTATTTTCACTCCAGAAGATCTGGTTTTGAGGTACAGGAAGATACTCGTCCCTGCTTTTAGTAAAACGCGCATCCTTCAAGAAGTCCCTCTTCGTTTTTTCAGTGTTGAGATAAGAATTCATAACAGGCTCTGCTACTCCCCATCTGATCAGATCGAAAAACCGGCTACCTTCCAGCGCCATTTCCAAACGTCTTTCAAAACGTAACGCCTTCCTTGCATTCTCCTGGGTCCAGGTAACATTTACGCCAGGTACGTAAGGTTTTACATTATAGTTTGCCTGTGCTGCCCCGTCTTTATTAACAAGCTTAGCAGTACTATTGGCAGCACGGTTCCTTAATTCGTTAATTAAAGGAAGAGCTTCGTTCTGACGGTTTAATTCAATCAAGGCTTCAGCTTTAAACAACATCACGTCGGCAACACGCAAAAGTATCCGCGGCTTTGTGTTTCCGTAGAACGGATCATAATTGATCAACTGATCCCTGGTAACATTCTCCTTAAGGGAATTATAGTAACCATAAACAGAGGGAGATCTGCTCCATCCCTCAGTAAATACCTCATTCAGGTCGTATTTCCATGGATTTCCAGGGCGTGCAACGGTGTGATCAAGTCTTGGATCAACTGTATTCTGACTAAAATTAACATCAGAACTATTATAATTATCAAAAAGTGGTAATCCGTCAGCATTTGTACGAAAGGCGTTCACAAGGTTTTGAGATGGCTTTTGGAAGTCGCAACAGCCTAATCCCTGCGGTACTGTTAACATATCTCCATAGTTCACCCTGCCTCTTCCCACACCATCATCTGTAGAGAACTGAACGGCGAACAAGCTTTCCACACCATTTTCGAATGGTCCCGGAAGAAAGTTATTTGCGAAATCAGGCTGAAGCTTATAACGTGAAGTCAGCACTTTATCTGCCGCAGCGATCACTTGTTCAAGTCGCTCACTGTTGATCTTCACCACCTCATGCTTCTCATTTTGCTCATAAGCCTGGTACAATCTTGCTTTTGCAAGAAATCCATACGCTGCTATTTGGTTAGCTCTGCCTATCTGTGGTTGAACATCAGGAAGATTCGTTGTTGCAAATTCAAAGTCCTCAGCTATTTTATTCCAGAACTGATCGTTACTAAGGTTATTGTTCAGGATATTCTTATACTCTTCAGCCGGAACTGTTTCATCAATATACGGAATGTTCTTAAACAAGTTCTTTAGCATGAAATACCAATATCCGCGCAAGAACCTCACCTCTCCCTTCCTGGTATTCACCAGAGGATACTCACTTTCTGTAAATTTATTTAGGATCCGTAAAGCCTCGTTGGCGCGGCGAACTCCGATATAAGCATTAAACCAAATGGCATCATAGTTCCACTGATCCGGTCTCGAGTTCACAAAAGTCTCCATAAAATGAAATACGTCACCATCGTCTGTACCTCTTCCTCCCTTATATGCATCATCAGCTCTCACGTTTCCGTACTGGTACATGCTAAAAGCCCGATTGATCTCGTCATTTCCTAGCTGGGAATATGCTGCTATAACAAATCCTTCCGCTTGCTTAGGTGTAGAAATTTGGTCTTCACTTAAAACTCCTTTAGGTTCAACGTCCAGCTTCTCCTGACAAGCTGTAAGCAGCACCGCGAATAAGGTGCTCAAAATCAAATATCTTTTCATCTTAATTTCTTTGGTTAGTTTTATAAACGAATGTTTGCACCGGCAGTAATCACCATAGGATTAGGATATCCAAAGCCCGGATTCTCAGGATCTATCCCGGTAAACGACGTAGATTTCGCAAGGATGGCAAGGTTGTCTCCGCCAATGTACAGGCGAAGTGATTGCAGACCGATCCGGCTCACAGCCTGCTTCTTAAATGTGTAACCTAGCTGAGCGTTCCGAAGCTTCAGATAAGATCCGTTCTCAATATAATAAGTAGAGAACCTGCCCTCCCAGTTATTATCTGTAAGTGATAAAGCTGGAATATCTGAACCCGGATTAGCAGGAGTCCATGCGTTAAGCAGACGCGTTCCTTTATTTGAGCCTGTTTCAGAAACACTCCAGAAATCAGTATGGTATTTAAAGCCATTAACTACATCTACATCACCTATTCCCTGCAGTAAGAAAGAAAAGTCAATATTCTTGTAGTTTATATTAGCATTAAAACCATAGTTGAACTTTGGCAGAGGATTGCCTATCCAGGTCCTGTCATAATCATTGATCACACCATCGCTATTCAAATCACTATACCTGATCCTTCCCGGCGCTTTTCCATTCTGGTTAGCATGAGCATCTACTTCGGCCTGAGATCTGAACAAGCCGTCAGCTACATAGCCAAAATGAGAACCAAGTGTGTAACCGAGGATATTTTGTCCTCTCCCATCTCCACCATAAGCGTTTACCACTTCAGCAGGAAGCTTTGTTACTTTATTCCTAATCCGGTCAAAATTCGCGTTAAGATCTAACTTCAAGTCTTTCCCCAAAGAGCTTCTATGCCCCAGCATAAACTCCCAGCCTTTATTTTCCATTGATGCGCCGTTCACCCAACGGTTTCCACCTTCTCCCAGCACCCCTATGTACGGCGGCAATAAAAGGATATCGGAAGTTTCTTTCGTAAAGTACTCGGCGCTACCGTAAAGCTTTTGCGACCACAAAGAAAAGTCAACACCCCAGTTACTATTTGTCGTAGCCTCCCAGCGAAGGTCGGCATTAGGGTTTTGGATAAGCTTATAGCCAGAGGGAAGGACACCGCTCTTATTTCCATTCAAATCGTAAGCTGTAGTATTGTAATCGGTTACATACAGGCCAAAGATGGCATTGTTATTAATCTCCTGATTACCTACTTTACCCCAGCTATAACGCAACTTCAGATCATCGAACGCCGATCCTAACTTCTTGAAAAACCCCTCTTCACTCAGTCTCCATCCAGCAGAGAATGCAGGAAAGGCGCCGAAACGATTATTCTGACCAAAACGGGAAGATCCATCATAACGGATAGTTCCGGAGATCAAATAACGATCCTTGAAGGAGTAATTTGCCCTTGCGAGGTAAGAAAACAGCACATTCTTAGCACCGCTACCTCCATTATCTTTTGTTCCTGTTCCGGCATCAAGGTACATGAAATCAGGGTCCTCTACTACAAAGCTCTCCCTTGAGGCCCAGAAGCTATTCAAGTTTTCCGTGTTTAGCTCCGTTCCTGCGAAAGCGTCTATACGATGATCTTTAATGACAGCGTTATAATTCAGAGTATTACTCCAGGTAGTTCTTACATTGTGACTCTGGTTTGATTCGAGTCTGTTCACCGGATTATTCAAATAACCAGATTGATAGGCTTTACGCCATCTTCTAGCAGTATAGTTACCATAGTCTATACCAAAATTACTACGAAACTTCAGGTGCTTTGCCAATGAAAGGTCGCCATAGAAGTTGCCAAACAAGCGTGTATAGTCGTATCCGTTCTGTTTATTATCCTCCAACAGTCTTACCGGATTCTGTCTGTCATTCATTCCACCGATTGGACCGCCCCAACCAATACCGTCAACTGTATGAACAGGAATGATTGGTAGAGCTTGCATAGCTTCGTTCAATGGTGTTGTCGAAACTTCATTTGTCTTATTGAAACTCAAGTTTTGACCAAGGACTAACTTGCCCTTAAATAACCTGTAATCTGAGTTCAGCCTCGCAGAGATACGATCAAAACTATTTGTTTTGATCACGCCTTTATTATCAAAATAACCAAGAGATAAGAGGTAGTTGCCATTTTCAGTACCATTTGAGACAGATACATCGTAGTTTTGAATAACGCCTGTTTCTGAAATTTCGTCAAACCAGTCTGTATTGGAAGCCCGTATAGTTTGATTAGCGTCAAGGTACTCTGGTATCAATACTTTGCGAAGTGTTGGCTGGCCTGAAGCAGGATCAACTCCCCAATCGAATTTATATTGAATACTATTATTATCAGGAGTTGCGCCACTGTTAATACTAGCCTGCCACAACGCTCTACCATATCCTTCTGCATCAAGCATTTCTGTACGTGAATTATAATTTGAAAGGGATGTATAGGCATTTGCATTCAACTGAAGAGAGCCTTTCTTTCCGCGTTTTGTAGTAATTACAATTACTCCGTTTGCAGCTCTGGATCCATAGATACTTGCAGATGCAGCGTCTTTCAAAATCTGGATAGATTCGATGTCGGCCTGGTTCAGCTCGTGCATTCCCGCTTTAGTCGGCACTCCATCAATAACATACAGAGGATCATTATTATTCAAAGTACCTATACCGCGTATACGAACTGTAGCTGGCGAGCTTGGAGAGCCATTACCAGTAATATAAACCCCGGCAACCTGGCCTTGCAATGCTTTCATCGGATTTGCGACTGATTGCTTCTTCATATCCGTCACATCCACTACTGCAACAGCGCCTGTAAGGTCTTTTTTCCTCTCCTGCTGATAACCTGTAACCACTACGCTTTCCAGGCTGGCAACACTTTCCTGAAGGCTTAGACTTAAGGTGTTGTCGTTTGCTCCCACCCGGTAAGTAAGCGATTCAAAACCTATATAGGTGATCCTTATCGTTTCTCCCGTTTGTGCTATAATATTAAATACACCATTAACATCTGTATTAGCCCCTTTCTTTGTTTGTTCATTTACAATCGACGCTCCGATAATGGGAGCACCACTTCCTTTCTCTGTTAGCTTTCCGGTGATCTTTCGCTCTTGCCCAGAGGCGGCCAGAACAGCCATGATCAATGGAATAATTAATAAAAGTTTTCTCATGATTTAATTGGTTAATTAGTTTTTACTTGCTTAAGAATTGGCTCGTTACGCTTAATTCATTTCTCCATATAAATTGTTCCAAATCATACTTTTTATAATCGGGACAAGCACCCGATTGCATCGTTACATAGGCACCTAATGCCGAAGCATAACTTAAAATACCTTCAATACTTTCACCTTTTAGTTTTTGCGATAAAAATGCGGCGAGAAAAGAATCGCCACTACCGACAGTATCGTTCACCTTCACTTTATATGCCGGGTAATTGCACTGCGCGTGCCGGGTATAATAAGAAGCACCCGAACTCCCCTTCGTTACTACTATTTCCTCTATCCCAAATTCCTCCTGCAGCAAGTTGATCTTATCCCACTCTTTTGAACATGAAGAACTGAACCAGCTGCTAAGCAGATTTAACTCGTGAACGTTCAATTTCAGGACATCAGTTTTGCGCAGAAGCAGGGTAAGGATATCAGGAGAATAATAAGGTTCGCGTAAATTGACATCAAAAACCCGGTATTTCGCCTTTTCCAAAAGTGAATTCAAAGATTTAAAAGAAACTGTACGACGTGCAGCAAGACTTCCAAAAACAAAAGCATCAGCTTCAGCTACAAGAGAATCGAGTTCATCGCTTACTTCGATAAAATCCCATGCTACCGGCTCTACAATATCGTAGGAGACCTCATTATCTGCACCGATCACAACTTCAACCGTTGAGGTAGGATAGCTGGCATCTATTTGACAATGATTAGTAGACAATCCTTTTGACCTTAAAAAATCTAATATATCACGACCATTAGCATCATCTCCAACACGGCTTATCAGGGTACTTTCAACTCCAAGTTGATTCAAATGATAAGCTACATTCATTGGAGCCCCACCAGGCTTCTTTCCTGTTGGAAGATTATCCCATAGGATTTCGCCGAAGCATACTACTTTTCGTTTCATTTCTTGCATGTATATTGTTTTTAATAGAATTAATGCATCATCATATTATGTTCGATCTGCTCAAGCGACTTTCCTTTCGTTTCAGGCATTAAGCGCCATACAAATAGCAACTGCAGCACCATCATAGCGCTGAAAAACATGAAAGTTGTACCACCACCTAATTTTTCAGCGAAATATGGAAAGCTGAAAGCAACGATAGCTGCCATAATCCAGTGTGTAAAACTGCCTAGCGTTTGACCTTTTGCTCTAACTTCATTTGGAAAGATCTCGGAAATGAATACCCATATTACAGCTCCCTGAGAGAACGCAAAAAAGGCAATGTAGATCATCAGATAGAAAGTTATAGCCATGCCACTGAAGTTGCCTGAGAAGAAAGTATTGGAAACTAGCCCGAGAGACAGGATCAATCCGATGGAACCAATAAGCATCAGTGTTCTTCTCCCAATTTTGTCAATAAAGCCAATGGCTATCAAAGTAAAGGTAAAGTTAACCATCCCGATACCCACAGTAGAAAGCAGGGAAGTATGAGCTCCTAATCCAGCCATTTCAAAAATTCGGGGAGCGTAATAAATGATAGCGTTGATTCCCGACACCTGGTTAAATATTGCGAATAATACAGCTAGTGTAATCGGGAACTTGTACTTCTTCGATAGTAGTTTCTCGTTCGACTTGTGACTTTTTTGCGCGTTCGAGATTGAAGCAAGCTCTTCATGGCAGTTAAGTGGATTGATCCTCTTTAATACAGCAAGTGCTTCCTCTTTTCTATCCTTATGTAATACTAACCAGCGTGGGCTCTCAGGCACCAGGAAAATTAGAACGTAAAAAATAGCGGAAGGTACAGCCTGTATACCAAGCATCCACCTCCATGATCCATCTCCACCCTGTCCGATAATATAATTTGATAAGTAAGAAATCAGGATGCCCAGAACAACATTGAACTGAAACAATCCCACGAGCCTGCCTCTGGAATTTGCAGGGGATATTTCCGATATATAAATAGGAGCGGTTACCGATGATATCCCCACACCAAAACCTCCTAATAGTCTAAAGGCCAGAAAAACAAACCAGTTAGTTGCCAAAGCGGTGCCCAGAGAAGAAAGCAAGTAAAGTGCGGCAACGAGAAATAAGGTCTTTTTACGGCCAAATTTATCAGAAGGGATAGAGCCAAGTAAGGAGCCAAGAACAGTTCCTATTAAGGCAATAGACACTGTGAGTCCGTGTTCAAATACATTAAGGTTCCAGTACGCCTGGATTGATTTTTCAGCACCCGATATAACCGCCGTATCAAAACCAAACAGGAACCCTCCTAAAGCCACCACCAGTGACCACGCAATAACAGAATTTTTTCGCATAACTAAATTAGGTTTACGGCTCCTAAATTAGGTTGTCGGCTTCCCGGCAGCGTCCAATTCTGTTTCAATTTGATTAAGTATTCAATCCGGGTAAAAAAGCATGTAATACGCTTAAAAAAATAGCTTTTTACTGCCAATTCCCGATATTTCTTCTATAATGATTTTAGATTTTGTACCAGCAACTTTTAAAATTATATCGTAAAAAAAACAATCCTTAAGCTCAGCATAGATACCAGGATTTGCAGCAAGGCGTCTAAACTGCCCAATTTTGATTCATTGACCTGATTTCGTGCCAAAATGCGTCCATTATATTTACCTCGCCCGTGGAAATGTTCAACTCGAATTGCTGGTAGTCATACCAATATAAAATACCAAGGATAAATGAGACCGTTAATCTCCATACTCTTTAATCCCAACCTTTTATTAATACGCAGGGAAAAGTTCAATGGCTTTAGGACAACATTATACTACTGGTTCAAATAAATTATCAAATGCTTTCCCAGAACTAAAATTTATTCTATAAATTTTGTACCAATTGATTTCAAAAGCCAAAAAACATTCAATCAATTGAAATACTGAAAATTGAGAATCACAACCGCAGTCAAAAACCTTGCTCACTTTCACTTTTGTTGCACAACATTTAAGTATTGTACCTTTCCAATTGCTAATTGGTTAAAGTAAATACAACAGCAGTAGTGCACAGCTTCTGAACATTAATAAGAGATTTCTCCAATAAGATTTATTTTAGTAAATTCAATTAACCAGTTATTCCTCCCGTTATGTTTAATAATCATGCAATAACGTTTCTTGCATCTTTGGCGAACCACCTGAGATTACTTTGTCTGACACTAGTTCTGATTTTCAGTAGCTGCGTAAAGAACAAAACAGCACCGAAAAAAGAAGAATATGTAATTGGATTTTCCCAGTGTGTCGGCTCGGATCAATGGCGAAAAACAATGTTAGACGAGATGAAGCGGGAGCTTGTCTTTCATTCGGGAGTTACCTTACTTTATGAAGATGCCAATAACAGTAGTAATATACAGGTAGAACAGGTAAAAAGCCTATTAGAGCGAAAAATAGACTTGCTCATTATTTCTCCCAATGAAGCCAAACCGTTGACCCCAATAGTTGAAGAAGCATTCAATAACGGGATCCCTGTAGTTGTTATCGATAGAAAAACATCGTCGAAGCTTTATACCGCCTATGTAGGGGCTAATAATTATGAAATAGGAAAAATGGCCGGAGAATATCTGGCTAACCGGCTAAAACAAAGGGGAAAAGTGATCGAAGTAATGGGACTTCCCGGTTCTTCCCCCGCTATTGAAAGACAACGTGGTTTTTACGATGGTGTTAAGGCTTTTCCGGGAATCGACATAGTAAAGCAAGTATATGGAAACTGGCTTATCAATAAGGCGGAACAGGAAGTCTTAAACCTTAAAGATGCTAAAATAGATGCCGTTTTTGCGCATAATGATCAGATGGCACTTGGTTCCTACAACGCGCTTAAGAAACGCAAAGCTGAGGCTGGAGTGAAGATCATCGGTGTAGATGCACTCTCTGACAACGGTCAGCAGCTGGTGGCTAATAGCATTTTAACAGCTTCGATGCTCTACCCCACCGGAGGAAAAGAGGCTGTAAGAACAGCGCTTGCGATATTGAATAAAGAACCTTTCGAAAAAGAGAATATTCTAAAAACTGTTGTTATAGATTCGACTAACGTACAGCTGATGAAAATGCAATCTGAGAAGATCGACAGTCAGCAAAAAGATATCAAAAAGCAACAGGATATGCTCGACGAGCAGAATCGCATCTATAAAGACCAGCAGTCTGTTCTGAATATTCTGGTAGTGAGTTTGGTATTAGCTTTGGTTTTCGGAGGAGTAGCTTTAATCGCATTAACGGAAAACTGGAAGAACAATAAAAAACTGGAGGCAAAGAATTTCGAGATCACCCAGCAGCAACAGCAGTTATTGGAGATGTCAGAAAGGGCAAAGGTGGCATCGGAAGCGAAGTTCAACTTCTTCACCAACATTTCCCATGAATTCAGAACACCGCTTACCCTGATCCTAAGTCCGCTTGAAGATGTTATTGCAGATCCAAAGCTTCCCCTCCAGGCAAAAGATAACTTGAAGCTTATTAACCGAAATGTACTCCGGCTTCTTCGAATGGTGAATCAATTAATTGACTTCCGCAAGATTGAATATGATGGTATGAGGCTTAGCGCAAGCGAGAATAATCTTATTGCTTTTACCAGAGAGATTCTTAGCTCCTTCAGGGATTTGGCTGCGAAAAGAAGGATCGATCTTAAACTTGTTTCGCCAGCTAAGGAGATTTCAGTATGGTACGATTCAAACATGTTGGATAAAGTATTATTCAATCTTTTATCAAACTCCTTTAAATTCACACGCGACGGAGGAAAAATTACGATCAGCATTCGCAGAGCTGAGGATGGAAAAAATATAGAAATCAATGTACAGGATACAGGGATAGGAATGTCTGAAGAAGAACGGGAACATGCGTTTGACCTGTTTTATCAGGGTAAGGTTGATCAATTTAAAGGCTCGGGGCTCGGACTGGCACTGACTAAGGAAATTATCCAGTTACACAAAGGGGATATCAAGGTTAAGAGCGAGCAGGGTATTGGAACCGCTTTTACTATCCTACTGCCTGAAGGATCTTCTCATTTGGCAGAATCTGAAAAAGTTACAGGACTTTCCGAGGCAGACCAGAACTATAATAGCATAAAAATTTATACCACAGACCTGGAAAACTCTGAAGTTGAAGCTAAGGAAAAAGCATTTGATTCTCCAAAAGACCTTTCACTGCTGATCATTGAAGACAATGAAGATCTGAGAGGATTTCTGCAACAGAAATTCTCTGACGAATATGAAGTATTCACGAGTGCAGACGGACTACAGGGAATTCGAGAGGCTTTCGACCGAGTGCCTGATCTGATTATTTCAGACGTGGTATTGCCATCGAAGACTGGGACAGAAATTGCCCAGCTTCTTAAGAATGACATCAGGACCTCGCATATTCCAATAATCCTTTTGACTGCCAAAGGCAGCGCAGAACAACAAATTGAAGGCATGAATGCTATGGCTGATGCTTACATCACCAAGCCATTCAATTTGCAGTACCTGAAAGCAAGCGTTAAAAACCTGTTGCGCAACCGAAATCTTTTAAAATCAAGGTTCACTACCGAGCTTCCATCAGACCACAAACAAAACATTAGTAGTAAACTCGACAAGAAGTTCATGAACGAATTCTCGGGAATTGTAGAGAGTAATTTAGCCAACGAGAACTTTAGTGTAGACGATATCTGCAAGGGTATGGGTATCTCAAGGATTCAGTTATATAGGAAAGTAAAGGCATTAATGGATACCAGCATTACAGATTATATCTTAAGTCGCCGGTTGCAAAAAGCAAAGTATCTGTTATTGAATGAGAACTTAACCATTTCAGAAATAACTTACCAGGTTGGCTTTTCCTCCCCTACTTATTTTTCAACCGTATTTAAAGCACAGTACAAGTGTACCCCTTCAGAATTCAAACGGAACAATGGCAGCGTGTCCAATAAAAAGTAAATCGCTTATTCAAGCAGTATCTGATTTATAAACTCACTTATTCATCCAATCTCTCATTCACTCCCTCTTTCGTTGTGTTCCATTTATTCCCGGATTCAAAATTGAAAACGAAAGAAATAAAATTAAAGCAAGGGGCCATCACAATCATATAAAAACTATATAAACCACTCACTTCTAACATTTTAAAAACAGATTAATATCTTAAACCAATTGATATAATTTCGAATATAACCACTTGCCACATCTCCTATATTTGATTCAGTTTAAACGATACAGACTGTCAGTCCCGCATTAATTAATCATTTAATCAATTAACCGTGCCTTCACGGTATTCGACCAGTTTCAGCTTTGCATGCAAGTAATGAACTTAACTGGTCTTTAAAAACTAACTAAAATAAACAACCATGAAAACTACTGCTGTAAAAATGGGCGTAATTGCTATGCTATGTCTATCTAACTATGCCTGCAAACAAGAGAAATCGCTTATTACGGAAGAACCAGTCGGGAGCTTAAAATCCAAAAGTAAAACCAGCGCACTCACTTGCACTCAGCAAACAGAACAAACAGATTATAGTATCTATAAAATGACGAGCGATGGTTACCGGGTCGGCGATGTGGCGCCTTACTATGATGAGGCTACCGGTAAGTTTGTTATCTATTATCTAAAAGATATCTGGGATGATGCCACCAATAACAGGCATCCCATGTATGCCTTTACAACAAACAATTTTCATACTTATACAGCAACTGGACAGATTATTGGATCCAGTTCAGCTACCTGCGCACAGGATAATGCAGTTGGAGCGGGCAGTGTGGTCAAAAGCGGTAGCACCTATTATTTCTTTTATTCAGGCCGAAATAATAATTACCTGAGCTGCGGGGGGAAACTCGAAGGAGTTGTAAGAGCTTCCTCATCCAGCCCGACTACTGCTTTTACAAAAAACACATCTTTCCCAACTATTACCGTTCCAATGGGACAAGGATATGATGAAAACGATAATTTTCGGGATCCATATGTCTTTCTTGACGGTTCCACATGGCATATGCTACTGACCGCAAGAAAAAATGTGAATGGTACATGGAAAGGTGTGATCGTAAGATACACATCCACTAACCTGACAAATTGGACCCACCAAGGTGTTCTTTACGATGGCGGCCCCACAAACTACTTCAATATGGAGTGCCCACAAATGGTGAAGTTAGGATCCACCTATTACCTCATCTATTCCGATCAACAAAATAAATACATGTATTACCGTAAGTCTTCATCACTTACCGGCCCTTGGTCCGCTCCTACCAGCAACAGTCGTTTTGAAGGGAACGGCTTTTTTGCCGGAAAGATAGCCACAGACCAGTATGGAGACAGTTATATTTTTGCCTGGACTCAAATCTTATCTGGGCATACGGATAGCGGGTCATGGATTTGGGGAGGAAACATGGTAGTACATAAAATTTATCAACGGGCTAACGGAGATCTTGCAGTTACCATTCCCCACACCTTACAAGCAAACTTAAACACAAACACGTATTCACTTGTTAAGAGCAGTCAGTGGGGCAATGTGACCAACACAGTACCGGGAACACAATCGTACCGTGTTATTAGTCCCGCCCCTCAGGATGTAGCGAATGTTATTTACGAGCCAGTAAACCAGCAGAAGTATAAAATCAGCGCTATCGTGCGATATGCAAGTTCAAGTAAAGACTTTGGTTTTATGATCGGTGCTTGCGATGGATATAATAATTTTTACAGTTTAAGGTTTGTCCCTTCCCAAAACAGGTTCAGCTTTGATAAAACGGCGCACGGCTCCATAACAAGTACAACGGTGGCAACCAATGATGTCCCCTTCCCTATGACAGCTAATACAGACTATAACGTAGAAATAGTAGTCGAAAACTCCATGGTTGTGGTGTACATAGATAACGTCGCAGCACTAAGCTGCAGGATCTATAAAGCCCAAACTACTAACTGGGGTATCTTTAGTGATAACAGTGATGCTACATTCAGCAACATTACGGTTAAATATCCTTAAAAAGTTAAGACAAATAGAATTAACAGGCAGCGTAAAGGTTGCCTGTTAATTCTTTAATCGGTTTAAGCACACTTCCTCAACCAAATCCTTCAGCAACAGTATAACCAAGCTTATTCCGGGCATCAATGTATGCTTCCTTATGCAGTAGGAACAATCGGTCCTCTTCCTCGTTTCTCCCGAAAAAAAGAGCTTTGAACCTCCCATCTATAATCCTCGCCTGAAAATGCAGTTCTTCCAGATCGTGGACTTTAGGTGAAAAAGGCCTTCAACGACGTCTAATAGCCTTTTCCAAGTAGCCCATATTGGAGCAATTTCCAACTGTTTCTCGCTAGACAGTTTTTGTTTTTTATAACCATTGCAAGAAAATCCACATATCGATTTACTTCATAAAAAAGAAGAGTCATTATTTTAAAAGAAACCTTTTTTTAATAATTTGGAGGCTGGTTAAAACCTAAACTAAATGAAAAAGTTTCTTGCCTGCCTTGTTTTGATCTCAATCCTTACACTTTCTGCACTTTGTCAAACATCTTTAATTAACAGTCGTAATTCAAGCTACTACACCTATATCTTTCCTGCAAGCAATAGTGAAGTAGAGAATTTTTATAAACACAAACAATTTAAGGATGATCTGTTGAAAGCCCCTGTTGATTCCTTTCTTACTTCAGCGGGAAAAATGCCGGCGGTTCCAGCTGGAAATTACATTAAGGTAATGGTTATTGAAAACCAACTTCACTACGAATTAATTGAAAACCGCACAGCCTATTTAAAGATTCTGAATAATAGAAAAGATTTTCAATTTGTATTAACAGACAAGGAATCCAAAGAAATTACAGACGCCCAAGTATATATAAATAATAAACGGATTTACTATGATAACAGCAGTAAAATATGGCGGTCGCAATTTCCAAAATCGGATACTTCACTCGTTCAGGTAAACTACGAAGGCATTACCAATTACACATTTGTTCATAAATTCAAAGGCTATAGTTCTAAACTAAAATTTGAAAATTGGTTAATAAGAAAAACTCCTGTTAAGTATACCTATCCTGTTTTAATCCGATTGTATGGAAAAATAACAGGAGATGATATTCCTTATCGCTACCGCCATTATAAAAGGAACCGGAATAACTCTAGCGAAAAATTCCAGGGCTACATGGTATTTAGCAAGCCTAAATACAAGCCAGCTGATACCGTTAGGTTCAAAGCTTTTATAGTAGAAAGAAAGAGATATAAGCCTGTTAATCAAAAGCTTGATGTTGTCCTTTACAATGACGGAAAAAGAATAAACTTAGGAAACATTGCTCCATATAAAAAAGGAGCATACGAATATAGCTTCCCCATTCACGATAGCTTAAAATTATCATTGGACAAATGGTACTCCGTTGACTTAAGACATAAGTTTAAGTTGTATAGAACAGAGGGATTTTACTATGAGAATTATGAATTAAAGTCTAATAAATTTTCTTTACGGGTGTCTAAAGATCTCCATTCCAGAAATCAGACACAAGCTCTTTATTTTTCTGCCACCGATGAAAACGGACTAAATGTACAGGACGGGCGTGTAGAAATTACCATAACCACAAGTACCATTGAAAAATTTCATGGCGATCATATTTTTGTTTCCGATACACTCTGGCGTCATCAGATAAAACTGGATGCAGTAGGCGAAACCAAATTAGAAATACCAGAAAGTATCTTCCCTAACGCTGATTTTGAATATAAGATTTCAGCAAAGTTCTTAAACAGCAACAACGAAAAACGCGAACAAAACAGGAACATCAAATTTTTAAAGTCTGCTCCACAAATAAAATACGAATCGAAAGGGGATAGTCTTTATCTATCTTTCGAGAATGGGTTGGCAGGAAAGAACTATCCCGCATCAATCGCAGAAATATCTTTAGCAGATACCTTAGTCGCCCGAGACATTACACTCCCTGCAGTTGTAAAAATTAATCCTTTTATAAATGCTTATAAAATAACTGCTTCATCTGTTAATGAGATAATTCCTTTGAGAAATATTCAAGCATCAGTATCCGTAAATGGTTACAGAACTAAAGATTCTCTATTTATACAAATTAATAATCCTCGTAAGATCCCTTACTGGTTTACTATTTTAAAAGGGAATAAAATAATAGACAGGGGAAGAGCGGAAAGTACTGATTACAAACACAAATGCACTAAAAACGACAATGTAAAAGTTACAGTAAACTATGTTTGGGCTAACGAAAGCAAAGAGGAAACAACTAATATCCAATTCCTTGAAAAGCAACTTAACCTTGATATTAAACAACCTTTAGTTATTGCTCCAGGAGAAAAGGCTGACTTTGAAATTTCTGTTACAAATGCAGCAGGCAAAGCCGTTAAAGATGTTGATTTAACCGCCTACTCTATCACAAGTAAATTCAATGCTGGCGCTCCTAATGTCCCCTATTTTGGTAAAAGCTTTAAAGTGAACAAACAGTTTCCTTTGTTAAACTATTCCGAAGCTGCCAAAAACGGAATCATAGAACTTAATTGGACGCGTTGGGCAAAAAACATGGGATTGGATAGTATCGAGTACTTCCGTTTTACGCATCCTAAAACCATTTACACTTTCGAAGCTAATACTGAAAATAAAATCACTCAGTTATCGCCTTTTGTCGTTGAGAAGGGAAACATACTTCCAATTCATATTCTTTATATAGATAATAAGCCTGTTTACTTTAATCAGGCAGAGCAGCTGGAAAGATTTTCGTTTGCACTCGATTCGGGTTACCATACCGTAAAATTTCGTTTAAAGGATCGGGAAATTATAGCTCCAAAAGTTTGTTTATCCAAAGGCAAGAGATTGATTTTAAGTATAAATGCGGATAGTATGGATAACAAGGAAATACAGGTATCCGAAGCCCCTTCAATACTTACTGATAGCGAAGCACGGAACCTTAACAAATACATGATCCGTTTAGTGAATAATTACAGTCCCAGAATGGCAGTAATTAAGGATAACTCTAAAACTTTGTTATTCACCTCTGATGGATATGGATCGAAATTAGCAGGTCCGCTTTCGTATAATCACCTGCAATACCAAGTTCTTGAATCGAAGCCGGTAGACTTTATAGCAGAGCCCAGCTATTCCTACGAATTCTCACCCGGCTTGCTTAAACAAAAATCTATTGAAGGTAAATATCCGTTCAGTACATTTTTAGCTCAAACTAATACCCCGAACTATAAGGATCAGGGGCTAACCAATAACGAAATAGATAGCATTTGGAAAAATTATGTAGATCTGAGATGCAGTATAAACCTACTATTTACTCCTTATCAAAGTTATGCCGCTAATAGTGCTGAATTGAAGATCGATTTTAAAAACGAGAACGGTAAAAAGCTTCCCTTTGTGAAGCACATTCTGGTGTACAAATACAATGAGCCGGACTTCCTGAATATGTATCCAGGAAATCAAAGGAACCTGGGCCATTTCAAGGAAGGAAAATATAGGATAATGGTGCTTTTGAAAGACGACATGTATGTTCTCGCAGATTCTATAAATATTAAGCCTTTCGGAAAAAACTTTTATAATATCACTTTAAGGAGACCACACCCAAAAGATTCTTTAAGCATAAAAATCTCAAAATTACTTTATGAAAAAGCAATAGCAATGCGGGAAGAAACATCACCTTCACAAGATAACTTTAAAGAGACCTTTAATGAAGTGTATACCAATAGCGATGAGTTTAAAAGTGTGATGGCAGGACATGTTTATGATAATTCAAATGTTCCTTTAATTGGAGTTTCAATAAGAATTAAAGGAATGAAAGCTGGGGGAACTACAGATATAAACGGATACTTTAAAATTAAGGTACCAGAACAAGGATCGCTGGTGATTTCGTATATAGGATTTCAAAGTAAACAAGTCGCCGTCAATTCCTCTATGCTTAATCACATTACTCTTGATGAAAACAGCAGCGCATTGCAGGAAGTAGTAGTTGTTGGTTACGGAACTCAGATGAAAAGCTCTCTTATGGGGAGGGTTGCCGGGGTATCTGTTAGTAGTGATAAGATAAGGATAAGAGGCGCGGCTTCATTGAATGGAAACGCCAAACCTCTTATTATAGTGGATGGAGTTCCTTTTGAAGGTACTATGGATGACCTTAATTCCGATGCTCTTTCTGATATTTCGGTATTAAAAAATGAAGCCGCTACGGCAATTTATGGTGCAAGAGCTGCTAATGGAGTTATAGTTATCACTACAAAAAAGGGAGCAAAGCAGAAAGAAGAACAAATGGCTGCACAAGAAAGTTCTCTTTCTATTCGTAAAAACTTTTCTGATAATGCCTTCTGGCAGCCGAAATTAAAAACAGACGTTAACGGGAAAGCTCGTTTTTCGGCAATATTTCCAGATGACATCACCGACTGGCAATCTTTTTTTATCGCAATGAACGGAAAGAGGGAAAGCGGTTATACTCAAACTTCCCTGAAAGCATTTAAACCTATCAGCGCATCTTTTTATACGCCGGAATTTACTGTTGCTGGTGATGAACTTAAACCTCTGGGAAAAGTTTTGAATTACACATCCGAATCAGTTCAGTTAACCAGAAACTTCAGCTACAATAATAAAAGCATTAGCAGGAAAGATATTACAGTAAAAAATTCACAGATAGATACCTTTAAAGTAATTGCAGATGGAAAAGACAGCTTGAAATTTGAGTACACTATTCAAAAACAGAACGGTTACTCTGATGGTGAAATACGAAGGATTCCGGTATTTAACGCTGGAGCGCTGGAAACAAAAGGATCATTTGATGTATTCGAAAATGACACCACCTTAAATTACAGTTTCGATCCTAAACTAGGTCCGGTAACCCTTCATGCTGAAGCTTCTGTTTTACCTGCTCTTATGGAGGAAACTGAGCGTTTGAGGAATTATCAATATTTATGTAATGAACAATTAGCATCTAAACTAAAAGGACTGCTGGTTCAAAAAAGGATAAAGGCCTATTTAAACCAGCCTTTTGAAAATGACCGTCTTGTAAGGCAGCTGATCAAGAAACTAGATGACAGCAAGAAAGAGAACGGATTGTGGGGATGGTGGAAAAACTCAGAGGCTGAACTTTGGATCAGTAAACATGTAGTGGAAGCTTTATTAGATGCAGAAATTGAAGGTTACAAAGTTGACCTGAATAAAAAACTGTTAATTGAACACCTTGTATATCAGCTTTCGTCCTATCGGGGAATGAATAAAATGGACGCTTTATATCTGCTAAAAAAGATGAATGCTGAAGTGGATTACAAAACACCGCTTGCCTTATATGAACAAGAACTGAAGTTTAAAAAATACGATCAGTCTTTATTTGACAAACTCGAACTTTTACGCCTAAAACAGGTATTAGGAATCAAGGTAAATACGGATACTTTAATGAAATACAGCCGCAAAACAATGCTTGGCAATCTTTATTTCGGTGAAAACAACTTCCAGTTCTTCAACAATAGTATCCAAAACACTATACTCGCTTATCGTATTCTAAAAGACTCTAATCCAAACTCGTCTATTCTTAGTAGAATGAGGTATTATTTTCTAGAGCAACGAAGCAGTGGTAGCTGGAGAAACACTTATGAAACCTCATTGATCCTTGAAACCATTTTACCCGATTTGATAAAAGGAGGACAAAGTTCAGGTGCCTCTACCCTTTTTATTTCCGGAAGTAAAAATGAAACTGTTAAAGATTTTCCTTTCACCACAACTATTGATGCAAGCTCTAAAATTAATATTAATAAACAGGGAGGATTACCTGTTTATTTTACAGTCTATCAGCAATTTTGGGACGGGAATCCTGAAAAAGTAAATAAGAGTTTTACAGTGGATACATATTTTGAAAAGAAGACCAAACAGGTTATTACAACTTTAAAAGGCGGCGAAGAAGTAAATTTAAAGGCCGATGTTCAAGTAAGTGCCTACACTGAATTTGTGATGATTGAAATACCAATTCCGGCAGGATGTTCTTACGATGAGAAAGATCAGCAATGGTGGGGCAATGAAGTTCACAGGGAATATTTCAAAAATAAGGTAAGCATTTTTTGCAGGAAGCTTAAAGAAGGAAAACATACTTTCACAATAAAATTAATGCCCAGGTATAGCGGAGTATTTACTTTAAATCCTGCAAAGGCTGAAATGATGTACTTCCCTGTTTTTTATGGAAGAGAAGCTATGAAAAAAGTAAAGGTTAATTAAGTACTCTGAGTAGTATTAAACGAATTTCACTACCGATAAACCAATGAAAAAGAGTCGGTGCTGGGTTTCTTCAAATAAAAATAGTTGGGTAAGTGCAAGTTGAGTCGGTAACAGCAGAAGTTGAGGGAAAAAGTAAACGAAACTATTTCATTTTTTTGCTCCCATAAAAAGTAGAGAAAAGCGCACAGTCGACTAATTAATTTTCATTGTATTCCCTTCCGTGCGCTATCGGAATAGTATTCAAGGTATACTCTTCCTTTAGTTGATTTGATGAAAATTTCTGTGAACATTTGGCGCATTGGTTGGCGCACAAGAAGAAGAAAGACAATAAAAAAGCCCTCTAGATATTACCTAAAGGGCTTTTTTCCAAGTAGCGGGGAGCAGGATCGAACTGCCGACCTCAGGGTTATGAATCCTGCGCTCTAACCATCTGAGCTACCCCGCCATTATTTTAAAGTTTCAACAAGATCAAAACTTTTTATATTTTGCACTTGTGATGAGTGCCTCCCCGAAAGGGTTTGCAAATATAGATTAATTTACCTTTCTTTAAAAAGAAAAATCTAAAAAAACACCTCATCGTACAAAAGGAATAAGAATGGCAGAAAAAAAGAAGTTTAATTTAGAGTACGAAATAAAGTCTTCACCTAAGATCCTATACAGCTTTTTAAGTGAGCCAAATGCTCTGGCTCAATGGTTTGCAGACGAGGTAACCTACCGAGATCAAACGTATACTTTCGTTTGGGATGGCGAGGAACATAAAGCAAAACTTCTTTCAGCGAAAGACAACAAACTCGTAAAATTTAAATGGATTGACGACGAGCCGCACTGTTATTTTGAAATGGAGGTGATGCAAGACGAACTAACCAATGATGTTGCCCTGGCTATTACAGATTTCGCCCCTGAGGATGCTATAGAAGAACGAAAGAAAATTTGGGATAACCAGATAGAATACCTTATCAGCGTTCTGGGTGCCTAAAATTATTTTCCTGAATTTTAAATTGCTAAAATAAGATAGGTTTTTATGTGTTATTTGTATGGAACACATAGTAAAAATTTTATCTAAGTTTGCATAGTGAAAAAAGTTCACCTGCTGGTTATTAAGGCATTTATAAGGCCTTTCTTCGTAACCTTTCTTATTGTAATGTTTGTATTGTTGATGCTATTTCTATTTAAATACATCGACGATCTGATCGGAAAGGGGTTTGAATGGTACGTTATTCTTGAGTTGATGTGGTATGCCTCGGCTACCAACGTGGCAATGGCACTGCCCCTGGCTATGCTGCTCTCCTCTATTATGACCTTTGGAAGCCTGGGTGAAAACTATGAACTCGTAGCAATCAAAGCAGCTGGAATTTCTCTACAGAAAGCGATGATGCCTTTGATCATACTTATCTCTATGCTGAGTGTTGCCGCTTTCCTTTTCTCAGATTATATGCTTCCTGTAGCCAACCTTAAAATGGGTTCTTTGCTTTGGGATGTGAGGAATCAAAAATCAACCAAGCTTATCCAGGAGGGGATTTTCAATAGCACGTTCGAGAATTACGCTATTAAGGTAGAAAAGAAAGATCCTGATGGTCAAACGTTGCATAACGTTCTAATTTATCAAAATAACGGTTCTAATGGAACTTCCTCAGTCATTAAGGCTAAGTCTGGAAAGATGTATAAGACTTACGATGACCAGTATCTTGTGATGATATTGAAAGATGGGGTACGTTATGAAGAAAAAACCGGAAGTAAAGTTTATAATCCCCGTCAAATATTTAGTAGGTTCTTCTTCAAAGAGACAGAGCAAAAATTCGACATCAGCAATTTCAAAATGAAACGTACTGATGAAGATCTCTTTAAGAACAATGCCGCCATGCTTAATTTGAAGCAGCTGAAGTATTACCAGGATTCAACTGGCAGGATTGCCGATAGTAATGCCAGCGCTATTTACCGTACCCTCCTTCCGTCATACCGCGTATTCTTTTCGAATTATAAGATAGCACAACATCCGAAGGTCAAAGCTTCTAACAAGCAAGTACTTGAAGTAATCCCAGAGGATAATCGCAGTCAGACGATTGAATATGCTATGAGTCAGGCCAGAACTCTATCCGAGTCACTTACCATCAGGAAAGAAGAACAGGAGGGTTATTACAAGCTTATCAGAAGGTACATCGTAGAGTATCATCGTAAATTTACTCTGGCTCTTTCTTGTCTAGTACTATTTTTTATTGGTGCGCCTTTGGGTGCAATTATCAGAAAAGGGGGACTTGGATTGCCAGTAGTTGTATCTATCATATTCTTCCTTATCTTTCATATCATTTCAACTATTGGGGAGAAAGCAGCTCGTGAGGGATCTATAACACCTTTGTTGGGAATGTGGATTGCAATCGCGGTACTTTCCCCTCTTGGCGCCTTTCTTACGTATAAAGCCGCTTCCGATTCTGTGTTGTTTGATTTGGACTATTATAAACAGTACTTCCAACGGTTATTCAAACGGTTTAAGAAATCCTCATAATTTACCTTTCAATTATATAGTTCCGTTTTTTGATTGCGCTAATAGCGTAATTTTGTTTTCAACATGGATATTAAATTAAATACAATAGAAGAAGCTATTGATGATATAAAAGCTGGGAAAGTGATCATTGTGGTAGATGATGAAGATCGCGAAAATGAGGGCGACTTTTTGACTGCTGCTGCCAATGCTACTCCCGAGGTTATTAATTTCATGGCTACTCATGGTAAAGGCTTAATTTGTGCCCCTCTTACAGCCGAGCGTTGTGATCAACTCAAGCTTGATATGATGGTGGGGAATAATACAGCTACCCATGAAACAAATTTCACTGTTTCTGTAGATTTAATCGGCCATGGTTGTACTACAGGCATTTCGGCTTCAGACCGTGCCAAGACAGTGCTTGCACTAATAAATCCAGAAACGAAACCTGAAGAACTGGGTAGACCTGGGCATATTTTTCCGTTAAGGTCTGTAGAAGGTGGTGTACTTAGAAGGGCTGGACATACTGAAGCGGCAACAGATCTTGCCGCCCTGGCAGGCTTTGAGCCCGCAGGTTTAATCGTGGAGATCATGAAAGAGGACGGGGAAATGGCTCGTCTATTTGACTTGTTCGAAATCGCTAAGAAGTTCAACATGAAGATCGTTTCCATAAAGGATCTTATTGCCTATCGCTTGCGTACAGAGTCCCTTATTAAGAAAGAAGTAGCCGTGAAGCTACCTACCGAATGGGGAAATTTTGAAATGGTTGCTTACACTCAAGTTAATACAGGAGATCATCATATTGCATTAGTAAAAGGAACCTGGGAGGCTGACGAGCCTATCCTGGTACGGGTTCATAGTTCATGTATTACAGGAGATATTTTTGGCTCATGCCGTTGTGACTGCGGTCCTCAGCTTCATAAAGCTATGGAAATGATCGAAGAAGAAGGAAAAGGTGTTATCATTTACATGAACCAGGAAGGCAGAGGCATTGGTCTGATCAATAAGCTGCATGCGTACAATCTTCAGGAGAATGGCTTTGATACCGTCGAGGCAAATCTTCAATTAGGGTTCAAAATGGATCAACGTGATTACGGTGTAGGGGCTCAAATTCTTCGTAGCTTAGGTGTAACGAAAATGCGTTTGATGTCTAATAACCCGACAAAGAGAGCGGGGCTCATTGGATATCAATTGGAAGTTATAGAGAACGTGCCTATTGAAATCGAGTCAAATAAGCACAATGAGCTATACTTAAGAACCAAGAGAGATAAGATGGGCCATTCGATAATGAAGAACGAACAAGATTAACGACCTGCCGCTTTTTTGGCAGGCTCTCCCGATATCGGTGCTGGGACGGGAGTACTTGGAGTTACAGGTGTTGCGGGGCCGAGAGGATTAGGAATAGCTGGAGTATTATCCTTTCGTTCTTCCCTCCTCGTCTTTCCTACAAACGCCCTTAAAAACTCGCCTAGTGAATCGAAGTCTTTCCTGTAAACAACACCTAGTGCGTTCACGTAATCCTGACCGTTCACGTTCGTGGCTGTAAGGATACTGCGATTACTCAAACGGTTAGAAGCCCGGGCGATCAAGGTACCATCTTTCTTGATCAGATACTGTAACTCTATATCCCTTGCATAGTTAGTGTTGCCGTTCGAGTTATTGAAATTTACGAAGTTGCTTGATGTCGCCCTCACATCTGTCAAGCTTCCTGTAATCCTCAGCCTATCGTTAAAGAACCTACCTGATAATCCAAAATCATTAACAGACCTGATGTTAATATCCACGGTCTTGAGATTTAACGACTTTGCAATTATTGAATTAAGAATGTTCACCGTTAATTCGGTTCCTGCGCTAGCCAGGGTTGAGGTCGCCGTATTTTCGAAATTACTTGTATTAGTAAATGCCCTTCTTACAATGATACTGATCGCCTGAGTACGCGTATTATCAGGATTACTGAAATAGCTTTGCAATTGATCCTTAACATACGCATCATTCGGGAAGTTAAGATCAAGATTAATCTTAGGCTGTGTGATAATTCCCTGTAAGTTGATAATTGCTTCCGTTAAAGCCGTTTGAGACTGCTGACCAGCGTTAGCCGCCAAATACAGGTCTTTTAGATTCGCCCTCACACTGTATACTGCATTAACATTGATCAGCGCCTGGGTCGGATCTCCTGTCCAGCGAATAGTACCACCCTGAAAGATGTCGAACTGCTTATTAAAATAATCCTGCGCCGTGAAAATGAACTTCCCCTGAGAAATCTGATACTCTCCTCTCATTTCAAAGTCCCCTGCACTGGTAATCTTCATTATTAGAGGATCGGCACGTCCCTGACCACTTAATTTTCCAATATCCGTAATGATATTTACCTGGGATGTTTCACCTACCGTTAGCTCAAAATTCATCACCAATCCTGCAAAATAATTGGCTTTAGGAGGAGCAATCGTAGAATCCTTAGCAACGTAAGTTATAAAATTACTATTACCCACCCTCTCCGAACTATTTAAAGGAATATTGAAAACTGTCCGGTCTTCAGTTCTTGCCGTAATATCAATCCTCATATTATTGGTAGGGCCCTTAAACTTAAATGTTCCGGTACCATAAGCAGTTCCATAATATAAGGGGTTGTCCTTTGCTGTTGTATTTAATGCCTGAATACCGTCGGCCCTGATCACAATATCGATTTCTGGTACCTTCGGATTCTTCATATCCACCGTTCCGTTTGCAGTAGCACTATGGCCATAGATATCATTGATTTCGAGCTCTCTTAACAGGATAATACTATTTTCTACCCTTACACTATCATTAATAAGATAATGTGTCTTTAAATAATTAACTGTTAAGCCTACTCCGTCCAGTTTAGCCCTTCCACGAATATGAGGATTTAAGGGATTCCCGGTAACCTTAAAGGAAGCGGACACATTTCCATTAAGGTCAGAAACGAGGCTTTTTACAAACGGCTGGAAAAGTACAGCCTCGCTATTATTCATGATCAGATCCAGGTTCAGCTTGTTATTTTCTGAATTGGCATTATAGGTTCCCGAGATGAACATGGTCTCCTTGCCTTCCTTCAGAATGTTCATTTCCACTTCTACCAATTTCGTTTCGTTGTCGAGATTAGCAGTTAAGGTAAGATCCCCGATTTGGGTATTGTTCATTGTAAGGGAATCTATACTAATATCAGATTCTATCTTAGGCTTCTTAAGTGGGGTATTTAAGATAAGATTGCCATTCATCATTCCGCCCAGGGATACCTTAGATCCAGCGGTTAAGGAGTTAAAAGTAGATAGTTTAAATTGATTAAAACCAACGTTTAGAACATCCTTCGGATCGGATGACAATATCCCATCTACCGTTAGCAACTGGTTGTCTCTGAATAATTCAAAGTTCTCTATATAAACCTTTTTCTGGTCAAACTTCAAACGTACCTTCTCCTGAATCCTCCAACCTTCTTTATTTATCACAACGTCCGACGGCAATACAGACAGCCGGGCAGCGGTATCAGTAGAGAATTCAACAAGGCCGTTTAAATCCAGTTGATTCGTCGCATCCTTATCGGATAGCTTTACGTTCAGTGAAAGACTGTCATTTCTGAGGATGTTTGCAACGTTAATATTCTGTATATAGAATTTATTATTAAGGTCAATACGGTCGGCTGTAGCGAAAATATTTAAAGCCTGGGGAGTGGTAGACTCATCGAGGATAAAATTGGTAAGCTTTATCTTTTGGTACTCAATGACAGGACTTGAACCATTAATAGTTGCGGTATTGGTTGTTGAATTAAATTTTCCATTAAACACTGCCCCTTCGGGCAACTTTAGCTGCGGCATAAAGAAAGCTGCAATAGGCTCGAAATACTTAATCTTTAAATTAATATCAAAGATCTGCGGTGCAGTCCTTTGCGTTCTTAATTGCAGTGAAGGAATATATTTTTTAACAACCGATTTGAAGTACGCAGGTAATTCCTGCAGCCCGTATTGCCCAACTATTTCAGCATCCAGTATATCAGATCTAACACTCAGTGAACGTGCTGTCCCTGTGCCCCCAGCTACGAGGTCCACCGAACTTACCACTAGAGAACTACCGGGTTGGATCAAATGTATATTCCTAACTGCAAAATTTCCCTGAATGTTATTAAGGTTGGTACCTGTAAAATTAGTCCTGATATCAGCATCAACCTTCAAAGTGTCTTTGGTGAAACCCAGTTTCCTGAAATCAGTATTTCTCAGGCTTGCAACAAAATGAAATTCCGGAACCTTTAAATCTAGATTAATCCCTCCATTAAATTGAAGTTGAATATTCCTATCATTAATAGTTGCCTTACCAAGGAAAAACCGCCGGTTATAAGTTCCGTTGACAGTGATATTAGTGTAACGGTAACCCCGGAAATCGAAATAGTCAGCTCGTACCTCTACCTTTTCACTCAGGTTTTTAACGTCAAATCCTTTGCCGGAGATATTTGCTGTAAGGGTGGTCCTGCCTAGATCCTCACGATTCAAAAGGCTCTTCAGGTCGAAATCAATGGCCTTAACAACTCCTGAATAGGTTGGAGTACCTATGAGATTCATTCTAAGGTTCGGTTGCAATCTCCCTAAACCAGTTTTCACCTCACCGTTTATGCTGAAGTTCTTCACCAGACCTTTAAAAATCCCCGAATAACTTACGTTGCCTAGCTTTGTTACAACAGGAGGTAATGGTTTTAATTTAACAGCAAGTGCTTTTGAAAGATATTGGATGTCTTTGCTGTTGGTATGCAATTGATCGAAGCGTAGATCCAGATAGGTTTTATTAATTGCAGGGAGTCCCTTTACAGTAAAGTTACCCTTAAGATAGGTGGCCTGGCCCGCACTCGCAAAGAAATTACGTGCTCTAATGTTATTAACATAGCCATTCAAATTGCCTCTCACCCTTAGATCAAGGTTCATTTTACGGGTAGCATCCGCAAAAAAGGAAATGTCTTTAGAGTGTATGCGGGACTGCTTTAAATTAGCCTTAACGTATACCTTACTCACGAAATGCTTGAAATCAGAAAAACGATCGTAACGCATTAGCAAATAATTACTAACCCTTGAGTTTGGTGTTTCCAGCCAAAGCTTGGTAAACTCCATTCTATTAGTATCGATGGTCGCTTTCGTGCTTAGATTAACCAGATGGAAGCCGCTTTTCTCCTTGAATGTAAGACCGTTTACTTGGGCATCAAATAAATGCTTCTTGGTATCGATGTTTAATACAGTAGTACTAAGTTCCGTTAGGTCTAGATCATCAAAATTAATCCGTTTTAAAGCATTATCACGACTGAAGTTCCGGTACTTGAAGGCAAATTTGTTAAGTACAACCTTATCAACTGTAATGTCATAAGGCTTTCCTTTAGGTTTCCCCGTCGGCTTTGGTTTGAAATAATCAAGAATAAACTTGAGGTTATTGCCTCCACCTTTATAACTTTTAAAATAAAACTTACCACTATCTAACCTGGCAGACTCAATACCGATTCTCCTGTTTTCTATGGAGAATGCATTGATATCTACAGTAAGGCGCGGAGAAGAGAGTAAGGTGTCTTTATCCAGGTCTTGAACATACAAACCCTCCAGCACGAGCGCTTTGAAAGGCTTTATGTAAAGACCTTTAACGTCAACGACAGTATTAAGTTCTTTAGAAAGGTATGCTGCTGCTTTTTTAGCTACATAGGTCTGTACCGATTTATATCGCAAGGAGAATACTAAAGCTGCAAACAATAGAATGATTACAGTCAGTGTCCAAAGCGTTATTTTAAGTACTTTTTTAATAGTTTTGTGTTTTGTATAAGTAAAACAATATTAAAGATATCCGGTTTGGCAACAATCCTTGCAATAGAATCCTCATGTGATGAAACCTCAGCTGCTGTATGTAAAGACGGTAAAATGCTGTCTAATATTATAGCTACGCAACAAGTTCATCAAAAATATGGTGGAGTAGTGCCAGAATTAGCTTCAAGGGCTCATCAGCAGCACATAATCCCAGTTGTAGAGGAAGCACTTTGCAGTGCAAAAGTAAACAAAAAAGAGATTGATGCAGTAGCTTTTACTCGCGGTCCGGGCTTATTAGGTTCATTACTGGTAGGAACATCTTTTGCAAAGGCATTTACCCTTGCCAGAAATATCCCATTAATTGAAGTTAATCACATGCAGGCCCACATCCTGGCTCATTTTATACCTTCAGATAAAGATCCGGAATGGACTGCTCCTGAATTTCCATTTTTATGCCTTACCGTCTCCGGAGGCCATACGCAGGTAGTCATAGTGAAAGATTATTTCGATATGGAGATCATTGGCCAGACGATGGACGATGCTGCAGGAGAAGCGTTTGATAAAACAGCAAAGATCCTTGACCTGCCTTACCCGGGAGGACCTTTAATTGATAAGTATGCTAAAGAAGGGAATCCGAATGCCTTTCAGTTCCCGGAACCGCAGATTCCGGGCTTTGACTTTAGCTTCAGTGGATTGAAAACCTCAATCCTTTATTTCGTAAGGGATAAGCAAAAGATTGATCCTGAATTTTTGCAGAAAAACATGGCCGATATATGTGCTTCGGTGCAGCACCGTATCATTACCATTCTCTTAGGTAAGGTTAAGAAAGCTGCTAAACAGTACGGCATAAAAAGTATTGCTATTGCTGGCGGCGTCTCTGCTAACTCGGGCCTGCGGTCGGCCTTAAGAGAAATGGCTGAAAAACAAGGGTGGAAAGTATTTATTCCGGAGTTCCAATACTGCACCGATAATGCGGGAATGATCGCTATAGCAGGTTATTATAAATTCCTTAATAAAGACTTTGTAGGGCAGGATATCGCTCCTTTAGCCAGAATGCCTTTTTAATACTAACATATATTATTTGAACATATACACATGGGCTTTTCAACTATAATCTTTGGTCTCGTTTTCGTTATTCCAATGATCCTTTTCTTTTTCTACTTCATAGTATGGAAAGATGCGAAAACAAGAAAGATAGGAGTTGCTGTATTAGCTGCCCTGGTAATATTCGCAATCATAATTGCCTATTTCGTTAACAAGGATAAATAAGCACTGATGCCAAAAGCGATCATCATAGGTGCAGGCATTGCAGGAATAGCTTCTGCAATAAGACTAGCAGTTAAAGGTTTCGAAGTTGAAGTATTCGAGTCAAACGCCTATCCAGGTGGAAAACTATCTGAACTTAATGTTGATGGCTTTCGCTTTGATGCTGGTCCAAGTTTGTTTACGATGCCTCAATATGTTGATGAGCTATTTATCTTGGCGGGAAAGAACCCTTCCGATTATTTTTCTTATCAAAAGCTTTCCTCTATCTGTAATTATTTCTACGAGGACGGTACACGCTTAACTGCCTGGGCAGATAAGGATAAACTGGCTAAAGAAATAGCAGAAAAAACTGCTGATTCGAGGCAATCAGTGCTCGAGTTCCTTAAAAAGTCTGAAGAGATCTATGAAATAACCCACCATGTATTTTTAGAAAAGTCCCTTCATAAGGTACGGACTTACCTGAGCACAGCAACACTCAACTCGCTGCTTAAAATAGGAAAGATCGACTCTATGCGATCAATGAATGAGGCGAATGAAAGTTATTTCATAGATCCCAGAACTACTCAACTTTTCAATCGCTATGCCACCTATAATGGCTCTGATCCTTACAGAGCCCCCGCAACCTTGAATGTAATTCCTCACCTCGAGCAGCATTTTGGTGCCTACTTTCCTAAAGGAGGTATGAATATGATTACAGCAAGTCTGGTTAAACTTGCCGAGGAGCTGGGTGTACGTTTCTGCTATAACAGCAAGGTAGAGGAAATTGTCCTTGACGCTAAAGAAGTTAGAGGAATCAGGGTGCAAGGCCAGTTCCTGGAAGCAAACCTGGTCATATCCAACATGGATGTATGGCATACCTATAGGAACTTATTAAAAAATGAGCCTTTCTCTTCCAGGATAATGAATCAGGAGAGAAGCAGCTCGGCACTTATCTTCTACTGGGGTATAAACAAAGCGTTTACCGAACTTGACCTTCATAATATTTTTTTTAGTGAACATTATGAAGCGGAGTTTAAAGCCATCTGGAAAGAGAAAAAAATATTCAATGATCCTACCGTTTACATTAATATAAGCTCCAAATACAATGCATCGGATGCTCCTGCTGGTTGCGAAAACTGGTTTGTTATGATTAACGTTCCAGCAAATGCTGGTCAGGACTGGGATAAGCTAATTAGCGAAGCCAGGGAGAATATCATTAATAAGATAAGCAGAAACTTAAATGTTAATCTTAGGGATCATATTATTTGCGAGGATATCCTGGATCCAAGAAGCATTGAAAGCAGAACGAGCTCGTATCAGGGTTCCTTATATGGTACAAGCTCTAATAGTCGGTTTGCCGCATTTCTTCGCCATCCCAATTTCAGCTCTTCTATCAAGGATCTATATTTTGTTGGTGGAAGTGTACATCCAGGCGGAGGAATCCCTCTTGCATTGCTCTCAGCCAAAATCACAAGTGAGCTTATTTAACTGAGTCTCTATTCCATTCTTTTACAATCACTCTTGTTTCTTCAAAAGACCGGAGAGGAAGAAAGCGACATATTCATAAGTATTCATGGTAAGGTAGTACTTTAAATGATAGTCGGTCCTTCTTCAAGAATGAATTCTGTCTGCTTTGCCACGAAGAAAACATAAAAGTATTGTTCTTTGGAATTTCTCCTTTTTAAGGATAATTGTGTAGCAGAAAAGCTGATAATGTCATCATCTACTTAAGTTGGTGAATGTGCAGAGCCCTTAGGAATTCGAGATGCTGAGGGTGAAGATATCCTTCTTGGATTGGTACATGGAAATTATGGCACAAATAGCTCCCATAAACAAAAAAGCCCTCCAGTTTCCTGAAGGGCTATTGAATAAAAGTTGGCACCGACCTACTCTCCCACATTTTACTGCAGTACCATTGGCTCTGGCGGGCTTAACTTCTCTGTTCGGAATGGGAAGAGGTGGACACCGCCGATATAGGCACCTGAAGAAGG
>NZ_JAFEWF010000016.1 GCF_017355835.1 Desertivirga brevis
GATAAGCCCTGACCTAAAGAGCCAGAAGCCATACGTATACCAGGAAGACCTTCGTGTGTAGTTGGGTGACCTTGTAACCTTGAATTCAGCTTACGGAAAGTAGCCAGCTCTGCTACATCAAAATATCCTGACCGGGCAAGTACGCTATAGAACACCGGAGAAATATGGCCATTGGAAAGGAAGAACAGGTCTTCGCCTTTCCCATCCATATTAAACTTGGGATCGTGTTTCATGATATGGAAGTACAGGGCTACCAAATAATCGGTACAACCTAGTGAACCTCCAGGGTGGCCCGACTGGCACTGATGCACCATACGGACAATATCACGACGTACCTGCGTTGCGATATCTTTTAATTTAGCTATATCTGGATTCATAATTTTCAGAAAGTGTCAAAAATAATTATTTCCCTTGAATGCCACCGTTTTAGCCCTTTTAAAATTATTAACAATTCCTTATAAATTATGTAACCTACTTAATTCTCTCACGTAAAAGGACATAAATTTTATCTAAAGGAAAATTTTTGATTAACGATGCCTCGCTAACCATTGAGTGTTAATGTTTTAGGCCATGAAGAAAAAAATGTTAAATATTTTGAATAAAAGGGCATGGGCAATTTCTTGCTTAATGACCTTTATTGCCTTTTCACAAGTAGCTAAAGCTCAGACTGGTTCTGTTGGTATTGGAACCACAAAGCCTAACACTTCGGCTATTCTTGATATTACTTCAACAAACAAAGGACTACTTATTCCAAGGTTAACTGAAAGTGAAAAGGAGACCTTGCAATCTACCGGGTCAACGAATGTTAGTGCAACGGGACTTTTGATCTATAACACTACCACTAATAAATTTAATTTCTGGCTTAATGATCGTTGGATAGAACTTACCACCAACCAGAGTTTAATTGGGAACGGCTTGTCTGCTTACCAGGTGTGGCTTAATATTGGTCATACCGGATCAGAACAAGATTTCTTGCTTTCTTTAAAAGGCAAAGATGGAGCTACCGGGCCTGCAGGCCCATCAGCTTTTGAATTATGGAGATCTTTACCAGGAAACTATTCAAAGACGGAAACAGATTTTCTTTCATCTATAAAAGGTCTTGATGGTAGAAATGGACTTAATGGAAAGGATGGACAGTCTGCTTTTGAATTATGGAAAAGTTTTACGGGAAATTCAACTAAGACTGAAGCTGAATTTTTATTGTCCCTCAAGGGTAAAGACGGTGTTAATGGCACCAATGGTATTGACGGAAAAGATGGCATAAATGGAACTAATGGCGTTAACGGCAAGGATGGGTTAAATGGTAAAGATGGCCAATCTGCTTTTGACATTTGGAGAAGTATAGCTGGAAATGAGAATAAAACGCTGCAGGACTATTTTGCGTTCTTCAAGGGTAAGGATGGTGCTGACGGAGTAAATGGAGTAAATGGGACTAACGGAGTTAATGGTACAAACGGTAGAGACGGGCAGTCAGCATACGAACTTTGGAGAAGTATCCCTGGCAATGAAAGCAAAACTTTAAGTGATTACTTTGTGGCCATTAAGGGTAAAGATGGGTCAAATGGGATCGATGGAAGAAATGGAACTAATGGCATCGATGGAGAAAATGGCCTTTCTGCATATGAGTTATGGAAGAGACTTGCCGGTAATGAAAATAAAACTGAGGAAGAATTTTTTGCTGCTTTTAAAGGCAAGGATGGCACCAACGGTACAGATGGTAGAGACGGGCAGTCAGCATACGAACTTTGGAGAAGTATTCCTGGCAATGAAAGCAAAACTTTAAGTGATTACTTCGTGGCCTTTAAGGGTAAAGATGGGTCAAATGGCATTGATGGAAGAAATGGAACTAATGGCATCGATGGAGAAAATGGCCTTTCTGCATATGAGTTATGGAAGAGACTTGCCGGTAATGAAAATAAAACCGAGGAAGAATTTTTTGCTGCTTTTAAAGGCAAGGATGGAACCAACGGAACTAACGGAAGAGACGGCCAATCAGCTTTTGACCTCTGGAAAAGTCAGGCGGGAAATGAGAATAAAACAGAGGCCGATTTCCTTTCCTATATGAAAGGTGAAGACGGAGTCAATGGACGGACAGCCTATGAAGAATGGTTGAGAGCCGGAAATTCAGGTTCAGAAGCTGTATTTCTACAGTCATTAAAAGGGCTTAACGGGCAATCAGCTGTTGAACTATGGCGACTCCTACCAGGAAATACTAACAAATCCGAAGCAGAGTTCCTGGCCTCACTTCAGGGAAAGGATGGAGTAAATATCACCAATATCAGTTTAAACGCTTCAGGCGAATTGGTGTTTCAAATGAGTAACGGAGATACCAGAAATGTTGGAGAGGTTAAAGGGAAGGATGGGGTAAGTATTACCAATGCAACTCAAAACGGCTCTGGAGAACTTCTGATATCCTTAAGCGACGGTACTATTAAGAATGCAGGGCTTGTCAAAGGTACGGATGGTACTAATGGAATTAGTATTACCAACGCAAGTCAAAATAATAGTGGAGAACTTTTGCTCACATTTAGTGATGGAAATATTAAGAACCTGGGTGTTATTAAAGGTATTGACGGGACTAATGGCACTAACGGAACAAATGGAACCAATGGAGTTAGCATAACAGGTGCGACACAGAATACTTCAGGGGAACTTATTTTAAGTTTCAGTGATGGTACGACAAAGAATGTTGGTGTTATAAAAGGTACTAATGGAACCAATGGGATTAGTATTACGAATGCATCGCAGAATCCCAACGGCGAACTGATTATATCTTTTAGTGATGGCTCTGTAAAGAATGTAGGGGTAATAAAAGGTATAAACGGAACTGATGGTACAAATGGAATTAGTATTTCAGGTGCAGCACAAAATCCGGCGGGAGAACTAATATTAAGCTTTACTGATGGAACATCAAAGAACGTTGGTTTAATTAAAGGAACAAACGGTGTTAATGGCTTAAGTATTACCGGCGCTTCACTTAATGATACCGGGGAGCTCATTTTGACGTTTAGTGATGGTTCCAGCAAGAATGTAGGTATTGTAAAAGGAGCTGACGGAATAAAAGGGGATAATGGATTAGGTATTACGAATGCTGTTATAAATACCTCGGGAGAATTAGTATTAACATTTAGTGATGCTACAGAGAGAAATGTAGGAGTAGTTAAAGGCGCTGATGGAACTAATGGTACTGATGGAACTAATGGAAGAGACGGACTTAATGGTACCAACGGGAAAGACGGTTCTAAATGGTATGTTGATAGTGACGTGCCGGCAGAAGTAATAGGATTGGAAGGAGATTACTATCTGGATAATCTTACTGGTGACGTTTATGCTAAAACGGCTTCTGGATGGGGAACTCCTGTTGCCAATATCATACCTAGCTCATCTAATGTTTGGTCTCTCGGAGGTAATACAGGAACCAGTCCGGCTGCTTCTGGTACAAGTGGGAGTTACATTGGAACGACAGATAAAAAAGACTTCATTTTTGCCACTCAAGCCATAGAGCGTATGAGGATAAAGGAAAACGGCAATATTGGAATCGCTACTACAAATCCCGGCGCAAAACTTAGCGTAAATGGTACATTTATCCTCGGACAACAAGGTTCGGTTTTAACTAAAATCCTTAAATCCTCCTCAACGATAGATGTTCCGGAGCTTCCTCCGAACAGCTCACAGAAAATTACCCTTACGATTACTGGCGCATCGGTTGGATCGACTGTAAGTATATCACCAAAGTCAGAGTTGCCAGACGGAATAATAATTAGTTATGCCAGAGTATCAACAAGTGGTACTGTAGAAGTGAAATTCTACAACGCTAGCTCAAGTGCCAAAAATCCAGATCTTATGGAATATTACATTACTGTTGTTGAATAGCATGAGATTAGCCTGGAAACATATTGTTTTTGCAGCCTCCTTGCTTTCCCTGAAGGCAGGGGCGCAAGTTGTGAATACAGGGCAATCCTTGCACTTGGATAACAATAGTTTACTTTATATTAGCGAAGGCTATCGCCATGATGATGGACAAATCTCAGGAGATGGCACTATTGAGATCAAAGGGAATATAGTCAACAATTCTTCAAATACGGTATTTGGCAGCGCGTCAAAGGCAACGGTATTTCTAAACGGAAATATCCAGAATATTAGTGGAAACCCTTTAGATTTTCCCAATCTCAAGCTAGGAGGTTTTGGAGATAAAGAACTAAAAACAAACGCTACTATTACCAGCTCTTTGTCTTTGGATGATCGCTTACTGAATATTGGTGATAACAGGCTTTCAATTATCAACCCCAATGTAGATGCGCTTAATAGAAGTACAGGTTTTATTACTACTAATGAAAACGGAGCTTTGATACGGAATACGAATAGCAATGGGCAGTACTTATTCCCATTGGGTTCGATTAAAAATAATCCGTCCTTTAAGAAGTTCAATTCGATCGATGTAAATCCCTTGTACCGGCCCGTAATTATTGAGCCTGAAAATCAGGAGTCGAATACTTATACATTAAACCTGGTTAATCAGAATCCTGATCTCTTGTATCCTGTATCGAAGAGAACATCAGATATAGAGAGAGTTAGTGATAAATACTTTTATATTCTCGATCATACATCAGGAGCATCAAAGTTTGCCACAAAGTTTTTCCAGGTAAAAGCTATTGAAAATAATGCAGCGATCGTGCAATGGTCTAAAGAGCATTCGAGGTGGGAAAAGGTATCAACCGGTGTTGAAGAAGGTATCCTCGGCGACAGGTTAGACCGCTCCCTAACTTATACTTCACCCTCTGGTACCAAAAACCAGATAGTCTCATTTGCTGATATTCCCTTTATCTTTTATAATGCTTTCTCTCCGGATGGAGATGGGAAGAATGATACCTGGCAGATCCAGAATATTGAACTTTATCCAGAGAATACATTAACAATTTTCAATCGTTGGGGCGATGAAGTGTATAGGACAAGAAATTATTCCCCTACTAATGCCTGGGATGGATCAAACCTTCAACCCGGAACCTATTTCTACGTATTAAGTGTGAATGTGAATGGTAATACCAATACCTATAAAGGATTTATTACCATGGTTAAGAAAAATTAATATGAGATTTTGTCTGCCTTTTATATTTGCTATTATCACCATAAATGTATTCGCGCAGCAAGATGCGCAGTACAGTCAGTATATGTTTAATACTATGGTGATAAACCCAGCATATGCAGGATATAAAGGCATTTTCAATGCGAGTTTATTACACCGTGATCAGTGGTCGGGATTTGAAGGTGCGCCGCAAACACAATCAATCGTAATTGATGATGCCTGGGGAAGAGATGACCGCGTAGGCCTGGGATTGGCTATTGTAAATGACAAGGTAGGAATTCAACGACATTCTTCTGCTCATGTGAATTACGCATATCGTTTGCCTGTTTCTGACAATGATGACAGGCTAGCTTTAGGTCTGTCTCTGGGCGTATCTCAATTTATGCTTAATGGTAGTGACGCTACTACCCAGGATGCTGAAGATCCTAATTTCAGTAACAGGGGTAACTACTTTGTTCCGGATGCCCGTTTCGGTGTTTATTTCTCAAATAATAAGCTCTATGCCGGGATTTCGGGAACCAACCTTTTGGCCGACGTTGTAGACTATGATAGAGTGGGGCAAAATACAATAGCTAAACAAGCTCCTCATTTTTTTCTTACAGGCGGATACTTGCTCGATATTAACGAGGACACTAAATTTAAGCCTTCTTTCTTGGTAAAGGAAGATACCAAAGGCCCTACCAGTATTGATATAAATTCATCCTTTTTACTGAAGGAGAAGCTGTGGTTGGGGGCGTCTTACCGCACGGGTGTTAATTTGTGGAAAAAAAGTAATTGGAATAACTCTTTATTTAGGCAAAATTCGCTAGTTGGAGTGGTAGAGTTCTATTTCCGGGAAAAGTTCCGTGTGGGCTATGCTTATGATTATTCATTATCGAAACTCGTAGCATACACTAACGGAACGCATGAGATATCAGTAGGAGTGATATTAAACAGTAATAGGAAAAGTTCTGCCCTGCTTACTCCGCGTTATTTTTAACTTGCTTAAATGAAGTTTACACGAGTTTTTATTGCTTGTCTTATTTTTCTTCTAGCTAACCTTTACCCTGGAAACATCTTTTCAGACAACATAGAGAAGGCCGATTACTACTATCAGAAGTATGACTATAAGCTAGCTCTGGATATCTACGAGAAGATTTACCGGAAGAAGCCATCGCTTGAACTGGCTGAGAAAATAGCTAATTGTTACAGGTTTATAAACAACTCCGAAGAGTCCGAAAGGGCCTACAAGCGTGTACTGTCTTATTCCGGTTTTGATCCTGTAAACTATAAATACTACGCCGACGCTCTCAAACAAAATGGTAAATTTGATGAAGCAAAAGCGAATTACCAGCTGTTTGCTCAGAACGTTCCTTATAGAAAGGAAGAGGGGATCCGTCTGGTGAATTCTACTGATGTTGCCAGAATGTGGCTGGAGAATCCCGACCCTAGCGTTAAAATAGAAAACCTTAGTTTCCTGAATAGCTCAAACTCTGAATTCTCTCCAACCGGTTATCTTGATGGTTTAGTTATTACTTCAGACAGATGGTTTGTTAAAGATAACAAAGGAGCCAAAAGTAAGGAGGTTTTTGGCTGGACAGGTAATCCATACCTTAAACTTTACTTTATCCCGAAAGTTGAGGCTACTGCCGATATAAACTTTTTGGATGCAACACTGAACGATGAGTTTCATAACGGACCAGCAGTGTTTACTGCCGACGGAAATGAGATTTATTTTACACGAACCGAAACACCTAAGACTACTAAAGATAGAAAGGCTGCAGTTATTACTAAAAAATTATTTCATGCAGTTAAGGTAGGTACTTCCTGGTCGAAGCCCAAACCTTTGCCTTTTAACAGTAGCAGCTATTCTGTTCAGCACCCCGCGCTTTCTCCAGACGGTACTATCCTTTACTTCGCTTCGGATATGCCTGGAGGTACAGGAGGGATGGATATTTATGCTTCCAAGAAAGCTGCTGATGGAAGTTGGTCTGACCCTGTAAGTTGCGGTCCTAATATCAATACATCGGAGGATGAGGTATTCCCAGTAGTTCGTAAAGATGGTCGTTTTTATTTTGCATCAAAAGGGCATGTAAGTATGGGGGGACTTGATCTTTTTACATCAGAAGGATCCTACGATAAGTTTTCTATTGCTGAAAACCTGAAATCTCCGCTTAACTCAACCAAAGATGATTTCGGTGTTTACTTCAAGGATGAAAAAGGAGGGTATTTCTCTTCGAACAGAAATGGAGGAAAAGGTCTTGACGACATTTATAGCTTCGACTTTGTCACTTCAACGCCCGTTCTTGCAAATGAAACACCAAAACAAGAAGAAGCAGAAGCTTTGGTTTTTGCTGTAGAGGGACTGGTAATAGACAAAGCATCACGCCAGCCTTTAGCGAATACCGAGATTGTTCTTGTTAATAGGAACACTGGTGAGCAAATTTCGTCTTTCTCAGATGTTCAGGGAAGGTTTAATTTTAATTTAAGTCCTGAAACCAGGTATGTAGTAAGTGGTAACAGAGAACGTTACTACTCAAGAAAAGAGGGTGAATTATCTACGGTAGGATTAAAAGAATCGACAGTTTTTAATGTTAAGTTCGAGTTAGAGCGAGCCGAAGATGCATACATTGTGAAGCTTGAAAATATCTACTACGATTTCAACAAGTGGAACATCCGTCCGGATTCATACCGGAATTTGAATAAAGTAGCAGCTTTCTTAAGCAAGATTAATAGTTCAAATATTCAATGTCGGGCGCATACAGATAGTAGGGGAAAGGCAATTTATAATCAGTGGTTGTCTCAAAAGAGGGCAGAGTCTGCGGTTGCTTACCTTGTCAATAAAGGTGTTGCTTCAAACAGGTTAAGTGCAGTAGGTTTGGGAGAAACGGAGTTATTGAACAAGTGCAGCGACGGGATCAAATGTTCGAGAGATCAGCATCAGTTAAACAGGAGGACTGAATTTAAGATACTGAAAGTAAAAACGAAATCTTCAACTGTTCAGCCGGCAGTAGAAACCTCTACAATGTTCTCCAGCAATACAAGGATTCAGAATAGGTAGGGAAATTTTACCGATAAAAAGAAAAGGCAGGTGAGCTAAAGCGCACCTGCCTTTTCTTTTATTAATGATTAAAGGCCCAGAAGATCCAGAACCTGTTTTGACGACTCTTTCGTGTCTACTTTATCAATGATCTTTTTGATTACCCCTTCGCCGTCGATGATAAAGGTTTTTCTCCCAGTCCCCATATATTTCTTTCCATACATGTTCTTCTCTACCCACACGCCATAGGCCTCAACAATCTGCTTGTCTTCGTCAGAGATTAGGGTAAAGGGTAAGGAATATTTAGTGACAAATTTCTGATGAGATTTCTCATCATCGGTACTAACGCCGACAATGGTGAAGCCTTTCTGCTGCAATGACTGATAGTTATCCCTGAAGTCGCATGCTTCTGCTGTACAGCCAGGAGTATCGTCTTTTGGATAGAAATAAAGGATTACATCATTACCAGCGAAATCGCTTAGAGAGACGGTATTTCCGTTTTGGTCTTTAGCCGAAAAAGCAGGAGCTTTGTCGCCTTCTTTTAATTCTGCCATAGTTATCGATAAAAGGTTGCTGAATAAAATTTAATATTTTTTTGCATATCACTTACCCTTAATTCAAAAAGATGTTTTCCAGATGAGGTAAGTGAATCAAATTTATGCCAAATGGTAGAGGTTTTCAAATCGTATTCTACCAGTACCCATTTTCCATCGATATACCCGCTAACATTCCTGACTCCCGAAAGATTATCAGAAACCTTGAATACAACCCTTTCCGCTCCGGAAAGATCTTTTCCATCACTGATATTAACCGGCCTTATGGTAGGAGCAACGGTGTCCATGGAAACATAAAAAGTACCAAATGTGCGGGGGGAACCCTTTACAAAACCATCTTGTTCATCAAAAGTTCCACCCGCGTACCCTCCATTAGCATTGACGATCACCAATTTACTTTTCAAATGAGCAGGAACCTCTTTCGTTGGCTTTATCGCTATCGTTATGTTTTCATGCAGTGGGACTAAACGAGTATGAGCGGTATGAAAGTTTGACCAGTATCCCGGTTTAGAGGTTCTCGAGTAATTGAAATTGATACTGCTGTATAAAACTCCCTTTGGGAGCGAGATCTTAAAGTCCTCCGTAGAGTATTCGTTAACTGTATTATATGGAAACTCTTTGATTCCTTGGCTAGGTTTGCTTGCTACTATCGATTCCGGATCGTTTTTCACCTGGAATTCAAGTGTGCTTGTGTTGCCTTTAACGTCTTTTACCAGATACTTTACAATATGTACATCTTCATCGTTTAATGTGATCAGTCCCCGGTTAATCACGTTCTTATAGATGCCTAAAGGATTACCTGGCTCGATAAAGCTTTTTTGAATAGTAGTACCATGAGTCAGATGCCATGAATAATCAGTATGAGAATTAACTGCCCGTGAATTACTGAAAGCAAATCTTTCAAGAACAGAGGAATATATTAATTTCTCATCCAGATATAGCTCAGTAGAATAAACGCCATTTTTGTTTCCTCCAGCTACTTGCTGATCAAAAGTCACTATTCCAAATCCGCTCTCGCCATTGATGCTAATGGTACCCTGGCTAAGCCTGTATGCTCCATTTGATCCCACCACTGAGAAAGACTTACGCGGAGTTGTAGGACTAAAATCTTGCCCGTTTAATTGATATAAGTATAGTCCGGTGATGTGTGGGGCGACATTGTCTGGCACTTCAAGACCAAATAGCTGTGGATTAATTGTTTCTTCTGTTTGACTATCCCTCAGTTCGAAATGTAAGTGCGGACCACCAGAGCTTCCTGTATTACCGGACCAGGCAATGATATCACCCTTTTTTACGGGTATCTCAATTGGCAGGAGAGGGAAATCAACGTCGAAGCTCTGCTTACGGTACTGGAAATCCTTCACCTGCAAGCTAATCCGGTCATTAAAGCGTTGAAGATGGGCGTAAACAGAAGTATAACCGTTAGGGTGTGCGATATACACCGCGTTTCCAAAACCTCCCACCTGAACCCTTAGTCGCGATATATAACCGTCAGCTACTGCGTAAACGGGATATCCTTCGCGCTGATTCGTTCTGAAGTCTAGTCCCGAGTGGAAGTGGTTAGCTCTGATCTCCCCGAAAGACCCGGCAATACTAGGTCGTAGATCCAGAGGCGGCCTAAATTCATTAGGGTATGATTTAATAGAACTACTTTCCTGAGCGAAAGCTGAAAGTTGTAGTACTGAAAATGTTAATAGAGTAAGTGCGCGTTGAAGTAAGTTCTTATTTAATCTCAAAGTCCAAAAGTTTTTCATCCTCGATATATCCCTCGAGCCTGTCCCCAATATTAATTTTGCCTACTCCATGCGGAGTTCCGGTGAAAATAAGATCACCTTTTTTCAGCGTGATAAATTGAGATACAAACACAATCAACTTTTCAAACGAAAATATAGTGTCTTTTGTGTTGCCTTTTTGAACGGTGTTGTTATTAATGTCGAGCCGGAAGTTAATATTATAAAGGTCGGAAAACTCAGATTTGGGAATAAACCGGCTGATCGGGGCAGAATTGTCAAATGATTTAGCAAGCTCCCAGGGCAGGCCTTTTTCTTTATGTTGTTGCTGGATATCGCGGGCAGTAAAGTCTATACCAAGGCCAATTTCTTCGAAATAGTTAGCAGCGAATTTTTCTGAGATATGCTTGCCTTCTTTAGCTACTTTAAGAACAATTTCAATTTCATAGTGGATATCGTTTGAAAAATCCGGGTGATAAAATGGCTTGTTGTCTTTTAAGACAGCTGTATCCGGTTTCATGAATATCACCGGTTTGGAGGGTACAGGGTTATTTAATTCCTTTGCGTGCTCAATGTAATTTCTACCTACTGCTATGATCTTCATATATGACAATAATCAACCAAATATTTTGGGTGTCGAAGATACGATAAATAGAAGAGGAAATAGTTTGTTAAAGTACAGAAATCCGCTTAACAATAGTCTCATTGCCTACTACAAGGCGGATGAAATAGTAACCACTGTTTAGCTTATTATTGATATTGAAAGAACTGGTCTGTTCGCCTGCGCTCATTTTTTGAGATAGCAAGGTAGCTATTTCATTACCCAGTACGTCCATTATCTTAATCGTAACGTTAGAGTCTTTATTTACATTATACGTTAAATTAAGCTGTTCGGCAACCGGATTGGGATAAACTTTAACATTACTTACTATTTTCAGGTCCTGCTGTTGTGCCGGTTTTGCTGGAACTGTTGATGCGGTTGTGGGTGTACTATTAGTACTTGGTACTGCTGCTGGCTTAGCTGCAGTAGGTTTGAAAGGAGTAATTTCCACATTTATACCACTTTGAAGGTAAACCGGACGTTCCTTACGAGTATCGGAAATCTTTGAAGAAGTTTTTATAACTTTTTTTGAAGTATCAACTACACCAAGGCTTCTTGCCGAGAGAGCAAAATTGTTTACGGAAGCCTGAAGGTTGATCAGGACAAACGTGAACATAAAAGCGAGTGAGTAAAATTTCTTCATATTATTATATAACAAATCTATGAATTAATTATTAAAACTTGATTTTCGCGATACTATAATTAGCTTTTTTTAACAAAAATTAACAAAAATGGAGCCAAAGGAAGTGTAATTGTAAAAAAACAAACTACTGAAAATCACCTTTGTTTATTAAAAGTCATAATGTACATTTGTCCCCGTTTATAACAAAAGTAAGTGGCACATCACAAAGATCTTCACAAGCTTTCCGCCGCCGGTCTACTCATCAGTCTTGGTATTATTTATGGGGATATCGGAACGTCCCCCCTCTATGTTTTCTCTGCAATTATTGGTGAAAGAAGCATAATAACTTCGGAACTGATTTTGGGAGGAGTGTCCTGTATCATCTGGACGTTAACATTACAAACAACAATAAAGTATGTTGTAATTACACTCAGAGCTGATAATAAGGGTGAAGGAGGCATATTCTCTCTCTTTTCTCTTGTAAGAAGGAGGGCAAGATGGCTAATTATTCCGGCCACCATCGGAGGCTGCGCACTATTAGCTGATGGTATCATCACACCTCCCATTACAATATCCTCAGCAATTGAAGGGTTGGCCTTAAAGTACCCGAATATACAGGTAATGCCGATCGTGATCGCAATACTTACGGGCTTGTTCGTTATACAGCAATTTGGAACAAACCTTGTTGGAAAGGCATTTGGGCCAATAATGTTTATCTGGTTCACCATGATGGCGGTTCTGGGTTTAAATTATATTGTTACCTATCCAGAAATTCTCAAGTCCGTTAACCCTTACTACGCGTATAAATTACTTACCAGCGATAACTACAGTGCTTTTTTCATTCTAAGTGGTGTTTTTCTTTGTACTACCGGGGCTGAAGCACTTTATTCAGATCTGGGGCACTGCGGTCGCTCTAATATCCGGATAAGCTGGATCTATGTTAAGACGTGTTTGATCTTGAATTATCTAGGCCAGGGTGTTTGGCTTTCGCAACACGTGGGTACCACCTTGCATGGTGCAAAACCCTTTTATGAACTTATGCCGGAGTGGTTTCTGATCTATGGGATTGCTATTGCTACAATGGCAGCAGTGATCGCTAGTCAGGCGTTGATCACTGGTTCATTTACTTTGATTGCGGAAGCAGTTAGATTGAACCTTTGGCCTAAGGTTAAGATCAACTATCCTACTATTACCAAAGGGCAGTTATATGTACCTTCAGTAAATTGGCTACTATGGGCGGGTTGCTTGGTGGTTGTTTTCCTATTTGAGGAGTCGATACGGATGGAGGCCGCTTATGGATTATCTATCACTGTGACCATGCTAATGACTACCATTTTGGTAGCTATATACTTGAAAAGGCGGAAATTCCCCACTTATTTAATTGCTATTTTCCTTGTCGTGTATGGAGTTATCGAGCTTACCTTTTTAAGTGGTAACCTTGCTAAGATCTTACATGGCGGTTGGTTCACCATACTTTTAGGATCTATATTGTTTTCGGTGATGTGGTCCTGGAGTGAAGCCAGGAAAATTAAAAACCGGTTTGTAAAATTTGTGGAGATAGATGATTATTTCCCAATCCTGAGCGAACTGGCGGATGATAATACTGTACCAAAGTATGCTTCCCAGCTTATTTACCTGACCAGTGCAAATTTCAATTCTGAAATTGAATCGAAAATAATGTACTCAATTTTGCAGAAGCAGCCTAAACGCGCGGATGTTTATTGGCTGGTGCATGTGGATGTAACAGATGAGCCGTATACAACAGAATATAAGGTAGATTTCTTAATCCCAGGAAAACTTATACGAATCGACTTTAAGCTTGGATTCAGAGTGGAGCAACGAATTAACGTACTTTTCCGGCTTGTTGTAGAGGAACTGGTTAGAAAGGGTGAAGTGGATATTACCAGTCGTTACCCTTCACTTAACAAGCATAAAATAGTTGGTGATTTTAGATTCATTATCCTGGAGAAAGTACTATCAAGGTCGAATAATTTAAGTTTTAGGGATAAAATTATCATGGCATATTATTTTGTGCTTAAAAAGCTAAGTTTATCTGAGGAACGTGGGTTCGGTTTGGACTTAAGTTTTGTGACAGTGGAAAAAGTACCGTTGATCATCACACCGCCAGACGAAATAAAGTTGAAGCGGATCGGTTAGATCTGAACAAATACAAGAGGCGGAGAAATTCGCCTCTTTTTATTTTTGCCCCTACTGATAAGAGTTTTTCTGTTTTGCTCTTCCTGTAAAGAAAACTATATCCTTTCATTTTCAGGTCATTAGTGACAAGTTCTTAAAAAAGCGAAAAAAAAATAAAAAATCTTTGGTAAAAATCAGGGGGAGGTGACTATTGTATATAAAACCAATTATAACAGGATTATATGCAATCTCAAAAGTATACTCTTGATGAACTGATCGTTGACCCTGATTTCATTTCCTGGGTTAAAAATCAAAAAGAAGTAGACGGCCGGAAATGGCTAGAATGGTCTTTGACTAATCCTGAAAATTCAAGAATTTTAGCAGAGGCGAGAGAACTTGTCCTTGAGTTATCTTTGGATGCGGATGAGCCGGAGCAGCAGGAATTGGCCGATCTTTGGAACAGGATTGAGGCCAGTAACCAAATCTGGGATCAGAAACAAGGAAATAACCATTTCTGTATACGTTCAATAGTTACATCCTGGTACAAAGTTGCTGCAGTTGCAGCAGGCTTGTTGATGCTGGGTGTTTTTGCTAAAATATATTTAATTCAAAGTACCTCAGAACAAAAAACAGCTTTTGGAGAGCAAAGAACAGTTATTCTTCCCGACAGTTCTGTTGTAGTTTTAAATGCCAATTCAACTATAGAATATGCAGAAGGGTGGCAGCAAGATAAGCCACGGGAAGTTTTTCTGGACGGGGAAGCATTCTTTTCTGTAACTCATAAAAAGAACAGTCAGAAATTTGTTGTTCATACAAAAGATCTTGATGTACAGGTTCTCGGAACTAAGTTCGATGTAAATACCCGCCGTAGTCAGACCAGAGTTTTCCTTAAATCAGGGAAGGTCAAGCTTTATCTAACCCAGATTGACAACAAGGAGGTTGACATGAAGCCAGGAGATATGGTGCGCTATACCACAAGTCAGAAGGCTATAATTCGCAAAAAAGTTGTTAAGCCGCAAATCTATACAGCCTGGTTAGAGAAGAAACTTGTTTTTGAAGATACTCCTTTGCTTGAAATTGCTCATTTGCTGGAAGATAACTACGGGTATAAAGTACAATTCAATCACCAGGAATTAGAATCACTCACATTCACCGGTTCCATCGAATCGAATGATGTAGATCTATTGCTAACCATATTGCAAAAAACATTTAACATATCAATCATTAAAAAGGAGGGCAATCTTTTTATAGGTAAAAAGTAAAACGTCAGAACTAACTAAAATATTAGCAACCAATTAAGTACAACCAATTATTAAATATCAAGTTACATATGAGAAGTTCTATACTGAAACAGGTGACAGTATTACTAACAGCTTCCATCAGCTGTTGGCAAAACAATGCTTTCTCTCAATCTTATGCTTCGTTAGGCAGGGAAAGGATTGACTCGACGATCCCGAAAAGTGAAAGTCCGAGACAACTAGTTGCTTTGCTTAAAACACTAGAGGGACAGTACAATGTCCGCTTCAATTACAACAGCAAGTTGGTTAAAGACAAAGCTGTTTATCCATCGACTATTCCAACCGAGGGACCACTGGAAGATGTATTACAAAAGGTGCTTGAGCCTTTTAGTCTCTCTTTCGAAAAGGTTGAGAACAACAGCTACGTTATTCTTAGATCTTTCTCATCAGAGAAGTTAGCATTGACGGTGAAAGGAAAAGTTACCGATACTAAAGGAGAATCTTTACCAGGAGTGGCTGTGAAGTTGAAGGGAACTACAATTGCCGCCACTACCGATATCAACGGAAATTATACCCTTAATCTGCCTGATGGTAATGGAGTTCTTGTTTTTACCTATGTAGGTTTTAAAACCATAGAAGTCGCAGTAAATAACAGAACAACAATTAACGTTTCCCTGGCTGATGATACAAAGACGCTGGACGAAGTTGTTGTTGTGGGGTATGGTAGTCAGAAGAGGTCTGATATTACGGGTGCAATTGCAAGCGTGAATGTGAGTGAAATGAAGAAAGTGTCTACCAATGATGTTGGTCAAATGCTTCAGGGCCGGGTGGCAGGTGTTACAGTAAATTCAGACGGGCAGCCTGGAGCCTTTCCTCAAGTCCGGATCAGAGGTATAGGAACTTTTGGAAATTCTGATCCATTATACGTTATAGATGGCGTGCTAATAGAAGGCGTCCCAAGGGATTTTAATCCGAATGATATAGAGTCAATGCAAGTATTGAAAGATGCTTCGGCAGGAGCAATCTACGGATCAAGAGCTGCTAACGGGGTAGTAATTATTACAACGAAGCAAGGAAAGAAAAATACGCCATTGAAAGTAGAGTATAGTGGATATTATGGAATAGATAAGATCCATCAGATCATGCCTGTAACAAATGCAGCAAACTACAAAGCATTAAATACAGAGTCGCGCTTGAATGCAGGTATGGGACCATCACCTGCTTATGATCCAAACTCACTTTATTTTGATAATAATGCTATCGATACAGACTGGCAGAAAGAAGGGTTGAAGTTAGGAAGTAGGCAAAATCACAATGTAAACTTGTCTGGGGGCGGTGCTAATACTACTTATAGCGTTTCTTTAGACTATTTTGGAAACAAAGGAACATTTGTAGGAAATGGACCTGATTATAACCGCTATACTGGAAGAGTAAATACAACGGGCGAAAGAGGGATCTTTAAAATAGGCCAATCTTTCTTTTATGCACACTCTGAGGAAAATGCACTTGTTACGGGAGATGGGATTCTGCCTGGCGGAAGACCTCCTCTAATCAACGATCTTGTATTTGCCATACCTACTATGCCTCTCTATGACCAAGCAAATAAAGGAGGATTCGGAGGAACTGAAACGTTTCGTCAAGATGCCATATCTCTGAATGGTATAGGATTCAATAGTTTAATTAACAATACTACTGTTGTTGACCGGGTTTTCGGAAATGTATATGGAGAGGTTCATTTACTTAAAAAAGACAGTCATAATTTAAAATACAAGTTGAACTTTGGTTATGACAAAGTTGTAGCCAGAGATCAAAATTTTGTTCCGCAATTTTATCTAGGTTATTTTTTTCCAAATCTCGTTGCTCGGTTTAACGATAATACCAGAGAATATACCAATAATCTTATTGAAAATACCTTGAATTATGATTTTAAGAAGGACAAGCATAGCCTTTCCTTTTTAGTGGGGCAAACTTTCCAGGATTATAATACTGCAATTAGGTATGGTTATGCTGAAGGCTTCTCTGAACCCTATCTACCAAACTTACACAATGGGCAGTCTACTACATCCGATTCGTTTGAATCAACATTCCGACTAGCATCCTATTTGAGCAGACTAAACTATAATTACGGTGATAAGTATTTGTTGACAGCCTCTATGCGCCGAGATGGATCTTCAAGGTTCGCGCCTGTAAATAGGACTGGTTATTTCCCATCTGTGGCTGTAGGTTGGAGGATAACAAACGAAAAGTTTTTCCAAGAGGCTAAATCGGTAGTATCTGATTTGAAATTAAGAGCAAGTTATGGTGTGCTAGGAAATACTAATATTCCAGACTATCTGTATATGCCATCTATCAATTCAACAGTGCCGTATTCCATTGGAGATACCCGGGTGATTGGAGCAATCCAGACTAATGTAATTGACAGAAGTATTAAATGGGAGAATAAAGTTATGTCTAACGTAGGTTTTGACGCTTCTCTTTTCCTTGGCAAGCTTGATTTATCAGCAGAATATTATTCTAGTAAAACGACTGATGCTTTAGTAGGAATTCCAACTTCATTTACTGTTGGTTCTATTAATAGGAATTTAACCGTAAACGGGGGAACCTTAAGAAATTCCGGAATTGAATTTAATGCTGCTTTCCATAAAAATAAAGGTGAGTTCAAATACGATGTTTCTGCGAATTTAACTACAATTAGGAACCGGGTACTAAATTTAGGTGAAGGCGTTGCTTCCAGGGAAGGGTTAGGTTCCATTACAGAGGTAGGCGGAGAGATTGGTAGGCACTACGGATATGTGGTAGAAGGTATTTTTCAGTCTCAGGATGAGATAACTAAACATGCAACTCAATTTCCGGGTACAGCACCTGGCGATTTGAAGTTTAAAGATCTCAATAATGATAACGTTATTAATGCCTTGGATAGAACCTATTTAGGTAGTGCAATTCCAAAGTTTACATACGGATTGAATTTTAACGCTAATTATAGAAATTTCGACTTCACACTATTCGCTTCTGGAAGTGCTAAGTTTAGAATTCATAGCCGCCTTTATAGCGATCTTATGCATAGCGGTGGACGCCAGAATTATCATGAGGATATGTTAAACCGGTGGACAAGCACAAACACAAATACGAATACTCCTCGGGTAATTGATAATGATCCTAATGATAACGGAAGATATTCCAATCGTGAAGGTTGGCTACAAGATGGTACATTCCTTCGTATAAATACTATTGCCTTAGGTTATACATTACCGAAAAATTTAATAAAAGGAGTTTCTAGAGTACGTTTAAATCTAACTGGTCAAAATATTTATACTTTCCAGAAATATAAGGGGTACAATCCTGATTTTACATCTGGAGTGTGGGAACCAGGTTGGGATAATGGATCATTCCCTAGGCCTAGAACAATTATGTTAGGTGCCCAATTCGGTTTCTAGTAGTAAGGTTTTTAAAATTATAGACATGAAAAAATTAATTCAATATATAGCGCCATTACTTCTACTAACAGCATGTGATAAGAAGTTGGATGTAGTTAACCCCAATTTAACAACCACTTCAACTTTTTGGAAAACAGAAAGTCAAGCTTTTGCTTCTGTAACAGCTGTATACAATGCATTAATCACGGATGGTAGTTACCAAAGATCATTTCCAGGTTTAACGGACAGTAGGGGAGATGATTTTACAGGAGATAGTCCATGGACAGATTTAGTTCAAACCGGACAATTTTTGATTCCAACCACTTCAGCTCCTGTAGAATGGATTTGGAGAGACTTCTATATGGTAATTTTCCGAGCTAACCAGGTTTTACATTATGTTCCTTTAATGGAGGAAAGCGTTTTAAGTAAATCAAAAAAAGACCGGATTTTAGGACAAGCGTTTTTTTTAAGAGGGTTGGCTTATTATAATTTAGCAACTACTTTTAAGAACGTTCCCCTGTTGACAGGTCTTCCGCCTGAGGACCTAAAAACGTATAACGCTGCAGCTGCCACTGACGAGGATTTGTGGAATCATATTATTTCTGATTTCAAGACAGCCGAAGGCCTGTTACCAATTTCCTACAATAACGTTGAAGGACAAGATAGAGGCCAGGTAGGGCGAGCAACAATGGGTTCTGCAGCCGGGATGTTAGCCAAGGCTTACTTATACCGGAAACAATGGCAGTTAGCAGCAGATCAGTGTGAGAAGTTTTTCAATGGCCCATTGAAAGGAGTGTACTCTCTTATGCCTAATTATAGAGACAACTTTTTACCTACTAATGAAAATAATTCGGAGTCTTTATTTGAAGTTCAATTTAATGAGAAAGTAGGTTCGGTAGCTAACTGGACAGGTGAACCTACTTCAACATGGCGGCAATTCGAAGCTTTTTCTATCACGTATGCAATGGAAGGCGTAGGGTTCTCAGATTATTTGCCTACCCGTTGGATATACAACGAGTACAAACTGGAAAAAACTATAGAAGGAAAAAGCGATCCCAGATTGCTTGCTACTATAGCTTCTTATGAACCTGGAGATAATTCAACAAGAGCCTACGGTCGAGAATGGTTTAATCCTACTGATAGAATTTACCCGCGTAAATACACTTATGATGGAATTGCAACTACTGAGTCTTTCGAAGCTAGCGGGATTAATTACAGGGTACTGCGGTATGCTGACATTTATTTAATGTATGCTGAAGCGTTAAATGAGTTAAATAGGACTGCTGAAGCGTACCCATATATTCAGGTCGTACGATCAAGGGCGAAACTTCCAGACCTTGCAACGACTAAGCCCGGCCTAACACAAGTTCAGATGCGGGATCAACTTGCGCATGAAAGAGCATTGGAGTTTGCAATTGAGGGCCAAAGAATTAATGATATTATTCGATGGGGATGGTTATACAACCCAACGAAATTAGCCGAGCTTAAGGCACATGATCCAGATTTTAACACATGGACTCCAGGAAATGAGTATTTACCAATTCCTCAGGCAGAATTGAATGTTAATAAAGCATTAACACCGAATCCAGCTAATTAAATGCTAAAAAGGCACGTCATAATACGGCGTGACTAAGAAAGGACTTTTGTATAACCAATTACGATAAAGGAAATTTTATGACTAGTGTAATTAAAAGAGTTTTAGCTCTGGCACTCATATCTACTACCGTCCTTACAAGTTGTAAGGATGATAAAGAACTTTTAACAGAGACTGATAAGGGCGCTTTAGACAAAATATTTGCGGAAAAGCCTTTTAATATTGATAATCTATCAGATCGGTACGATGCAATCGGCGCTCCATACTTCGCTTCGATATGGGGATCTTATAATGTACATGATCCCTCAATAATTAAAGAAGGTGATACCTATTATTGCTACTCTACAGATGTAGCAGTGGGAGGGGCGGTAAAACCGGGTATTCAGGTTCGTCAATCAAAAGATCTTGTAAATTGGAAATTTGTTGGCTGGGCCTCTGAAGGAAATCCTAAACAGGCAGCAGATTATATTAAATCAAACGGAGGAACACCCTTCGATGGAGTATGGGCACCATATATCCTAAAAGTTGGCACAGAATATAGATTATATTATTCTCTTTCTTCTCCTGATCCTACTCCCAGGTTAAGTGCCATAGGCTTATTAACCTCAACCTCTCCAACTGGTCCCTGGACAGAGAAGGGATTGGTTGTAGTATCGAAAAATGACGCAAGTATTCAGACCAATGCTATAGACCCAACGGTAGTAATAACACCTCAAGGAGAGCATTATATGTATTATGGATCTTCCTGGGATGGAATTTATGTTTTAAAACTCAATGCTACTACTGGTTTAGCTAGCGTAGCAAATGATAAGGGTAAACGCATCGCTCATAGAGGAGTAACCGGAGGAATGGCGAATGGTAATATAGAAGGACCTGAAATTATTTATAACCCACAGCAACAGATGTATTACTTGTTTATCTCTTATGATTGGTTATCTACCAAGTATAATGTGAGAGTGGCAAGGTCAAAGAGTCCAACCGGACCCTTTAAAGATGTGTTTGGAAATGACGTAAATCGCTTTGCAGACATTGAGCCAGTTCTGGTAGGCCCCTACGCTTTTAACGGACATCAAGGATGGCAGGGTACTGCTCATTGTTCTGTATTTTCCGATGGCAACGGGCAGTATTTTATGGCCCATCAGGGAAGGCCAGCTGAGGCGAGTTATTTCATGAACCTTCATGTTAGGCGCATGTTTTGGCTACCCAACGGTTGGCCTGCCGTATCACCTGAGAGATATGCCAATGTACCGCAAACTCCAATTACCCGTAACGATATCGTAGGTAAGTATGAGAAGATTCTCCACTTTTACGATGTAGTGCCTGGCTATGCAACAGAGCAAACAGATGCACAAATCAAACGGACTTTTGCTATTGATGATTTAAGAGCTGATGGCACTATCGGTGGAAATGCAGCAGATACATGGACCTTTAATGCTCCTATCCTGAGGACAAGTTTTGCAAACGGGGCATTTGTTGATAGTCTCTATGTATCGCGCGAAAGGGACTGGGAAAATAAAAAACCTTCAACTATTGTCTATAGCGGAAGAAACAGTGCAGGTAACCTTTCTATCTGGGGTAAAAAAATAGAATAGTTAGTTTAAATTGGTTAGTCCCTGCTGCCTGATTTTCAGCAGCAGGGTTTTTACTTTCTAAAACAAGTTTTTAATTGTTTTTTTGACATTTAATAATTTTCATATATTTAAGAACCAATTATTAATTACTAAACAAACACACAAAAGCGGTTTCAAGCGCATTTAAAACATGAAAAGGAATTTCAATTTACTTTGTCTGCTAGGGCTTTCCCTTGGGGTAGCAGGTCAGAGTTTAGCACAGGTTAAAAAATTTACTGTTAAAGCGAACGAAGTAGGTGCTGCTGTTCAACCAACCATGTGGGGTGTCTTTTTTGAAGATATCAACATGGGGGCTGATGGAGGCATTTATGCAGAACTGGTTAAAAACAGGTCCTTCGAATTTAACAAACCTTTGATGGGATGGACAGTGCAGGGGAATAAGAATGAAGGCGATCTGCTTATTCTTAACCGGCAGGAATTAAAGGCTTCCAATCCGAGATTTCTAAGGGTGAAGGTTGATAATAGAAGAAAAGGCGACTTAGGGATTCAGAACGAAGGGTTTCGGGGCATGGGGATCAAGCAAGGTTTGAGATACGATTTTTCCGTTATGTATCGTCAGGCAAATGCAGGAGTCAAAATGCATCTGGAGTTAATTGACTCAAAAGGTAATGTGATCGGATCAACGGTATTTACTCCAACACAGTCAGGTCCCGAATGGAAAAAACAGGCTATAAGTTTCAATGCTACAGCAACAGAACCTAAAGCTAAATTTAATATTTGGTTTGAAGGAAATGGAACAGTTGATCTGGATATGATCTCTTTGTTTCCATCTGATACCTGGAAAAATCGTCCTGGAGGTTTAAGAGGAGATATGGTTCAGCTACTCGCAGACATGAAGCCGGGATTTATCCGGTTTCCGGGGGGCTGCATCGTAGAAGGCTCTGACCTTTCTTTACGTTATCAGTGGAAAAAGACAGTTGGGCCAGTGGAAGATCGCGAACTGATTATCAACCGTTGGAATTTTGAATTTGCCCATCGCCCCGCTCCGGATTATTATCAAACTTTCGGGCTAGGTTTCTTTGAGTATTTTCAACTAGCTGAAGATATAGGCGCAGAACCTCTTCCTATACTTAACTGCGGAATGGCATGTCAATTCAACACTGCTGAAGTTGTTCCTGTTGACGAATTAGGTCCATACATTCAAGACGCTTTGGATCTGATTGAGTTTGCAAACGGAGATGTAAATAGCAAGTGGGGTAAATTGCGTGCAAGCATGGGCCACCCAAAGCCTTTTAACTTAAAAATGATGGGTATAGGCAACGAGAATTGGGGACCTCAATATCTGGAACGGCTTAAGCTCTTTACCAAGGCAATTAAGGAGAAGTATCCTGATATTAAACTTGTGAATAGCTCAGGTACAGATCCGAATGGAGAGCGCTTCGATTATCTTAACGGAGAGCTAAGAAAAATGGGTGCAGATTTTATTGATGAACATTACTATCGTCGTCCGGAATGGTTCCTGGAAAATGCCAGCCGTTACGACAACTATCCACGCAATGGATCGAAAGTTTTTGCAGGTGAGTATGCTGCCCAAAGTGATAAGACTGTAAGTGTTGACAATAAGAATAATGTTAAAACGGCAATTTCGGAAGCGGCCTTTCTCACTGGTCTTGAAAGAAATGCAGACGTAGTGCACATGGCATCCTACGCACCTCTTTTTGCTCACATCGACGGATGGCAGTGGACGCCTGATATGATCTGGGTGGATAATCTCCGCTCCTATGGAACACCTAACTACCATGTACAAAAATTGTACTCTTTAAATAAAGGGACTAATGTTGTGCCTATTTTATTGAATGGGCAGAAGGTAACAGGACAAGATGGTTTGTACGCATCAGCTGTTGTTGATAAGAAAACAAATGAATTGATCTTGAAAGTTGTTAATACAACGGATAAAGAGACTGAAGGAGCCTTCTCTTTAGAGGGGGGTAATAGATTACAATCAAAAGGGACGCTTACAGTATTAGGCGCTTCAGACACTGAAAAGGTGAATACATTAGATAAACCTTTCGATGTTAGTCCTAAGACCGAGCCAATATCAGTTAAACAGCAAGGAATAACGGCTAAACTTGCTCCCAATTCATTAAATGTTATTAAAGTAAAAATGTTATAACACGTGTTTAAGCTATTCAAAAAAATTTGTTGCTTGTTCCTGATCGGGGCAAGCAACTTTGTTTTCGGACAGGATTTGAAGCAAAATATCTCTGTTCACGATCCTGTTATGGCAAAACAAGGGGACAATTATTATCTCTTCTGTACAGGCTGGGGGATATCTGTTTGGTCTTCTAAAGATTTGAAGAACTGGAAAAAAGAGAAAGCGGTATTTGCGGAAGCACCACAATGGGCAATTAAAGCCGTCCCTGGCTTTAAGGGACATATCTGGGCCCCCGATATCGCCTACTATAACGGAGAGTATTATTTATATTATTCTATTTCGGCCTTCGGGAAAAACACATCCGCAATTGGTTTGGCTACTAATAAAACTCTCGACCCTTCTTCAGCTGATTTTCGGTGGGTGGACCATGGAAAGGTAATTCAGTCTTACCCCGGAGTCACTAATTGGAACGCAATAGACCCGAATATTGTAACCGATAAAAAAAATAAGCCTTATTTACTGTTCGGCTCATTTTGGGATGGACTGCAACTGGTGGAATTAAGTAAGGACGGCAAATCCATTATCGGTGATTCAATCAGGCTTAAAACAATAGCAAGCCGAAAAAAAGATCCAGAGGCAGCAAATCCACCAGCAATAGATGATAATCCTGTGGATGCGGGTGGTAATTCTATTGAAGCTCCGTTTGTCTTTAAAAAAGGGAAATATTATTACCTTTTCGCTTCAATTGATTATTGCTGTAAGGGTCCTAAAAGTACTTACAAGATGATTGTCGGACGATCCAGGTCGGTAGAAGGTCCATACTTAGACAAAGAGGGTATTCCTATGGCTAAAGGAGGAGGGTCAACTGTGCTTCAAGGAGATAGTAAATGGTATGGTGTAGGGCATAATTCAGCTTATACTTTTGATAAAACAGATTACCTGATATTTCACGGTTATGATGCCTCTGATAATGGCATTCCAAAATTGCGGGTGGAAAAGATGAACTGGAAAAACGGTTGGCCAGTGGTGCAAAAATAATAATAGTTCATAAGTTGCTGTAAAACGTCTTTATTATGAAGGTGCATGCTGAATTTGTTTGAGGAAGCAATGCGGAATATAGATTGGAAAGAAGTAAAATACTATATTGCGCCGCCGCTTGTGCAAATACTATTTGAGTCGCGGTACATATTACCTTTTTAGTGATTAGCAAACACTTATTGATATTTTTAACATTATTATAAATCTTTTTAAAAACCTATTTGTACTCATGAAATCGAACTTATTGCTAATTTTGGCGGCCGGTATCGTAGGGCTGTCGGCATGTACAAACAACTCTAATAAAACGACAACATCTAACGCAGATTCAGATTCTGTATCAAAAACAGTTATGATTCCAGACAGCAGCAATTTTTCAGCAACTATTGACGGAAAGCAAGCAGGCTTATTCGTTTTAAAGAACAACAACAATGTACAAGTTGCAATAACTAATTATGGTGGCCGTATTGTGAGTATTCTTGTCCCGGATAAGGATGGAAAGATTGTAGATGTAGCACTTGGATATGATAAAGTTTCAGGTTATCAACAAGTTAATGAGCCTTATTTTGGCGCTTTGATTGGTCGTTACGGTAACCGTATTGGAAAAGCTACCTTTACTTTGGATGGTAAAGCTTACAAGCTTCCTGCAAATGATAACGGTCAATCCCTTCATGGAGGGCCAAAAGGTTTTCATGCTCAGGTTTGGGATGCAAAGAAGGTTAATGATTACACTTTAGAGTTAACCCGCCTGTCTGCTGACGGAGAAGAAGGTTATCCTGGCAATTTAACTGTTAAAGTAGTTTATACCTTAACTGACGATAATGCTATAAAAATGGATTATACGGCAACTACTGATAAAGCTACCGTACTTAACCTGACCAACCATGCTTACTTCAATCTAAACGGTGAGGGTAATGGTGATATTAACGATCATATCCTTACTATAAATGCCTCTAAATTTACTCCGGTAGATGCAACACTTATTCCTACAGGAGAGCTAAAAGATGTAGCAGGTACTCCATTTGATTTCACAAAACCAGCGGCAATTGGTTCTCGTGTTAATGCAGATGATGAGCAGTTGAAAATGGGTAAAGGTTACGACCATAATTTTGTTTTGACGGATGGTTCAGAGAAGCTTAAACAAGCTGCTTTTGTTGTAGGGCCGAAAACCGGTATCACTCTTGAAGTTTTAACAAATGAGCCAGGAATTCAATTTTATGGAGGTAATTTCCTTGACGGAAAATTAAACGATTGCAAAGGTGGTAAACCTTATCAGCACCGTACAGGCTTTTGTTTAGAGACTCAACATTTCCCTGATTCTCCAAATAAAGCATCTTTTCCTAGTACTACTTTAAAGCCAGGAGAAACGTATCAAACTACTACCTTGTATAAGTTTGGAGTTCAAAAGTAAAATCTTGAACAAATGATATCCTACAGGCGCTGTGCTACTTAGCACAGCGCCTGTTTGCTTTTATAGGGGCTTGGCAAACTTCTGATTTTCTTTTATGTTGATAAGAAATAATATCAGTGACGCCATCAACATAACGGGCTATAATTGGTTTAAGATCCTCATGTGGTTTATTTTCAAATCTCATAAGGAGGATTAAAGAAAAGTTGACGATCTCATAAAAAAATTGACTTTTATAAAAATTAAGATTTGATCACCTTTATAAAAATTATTCTTGAAATTCTGGCCTGTCTGGTATTGACAATGTCCCTCCTGCCTTTAGTTCGTAATGATTACTGGGCCTTCCGGGTTTTTGAGTATCCGCGCTTTCAAAAGTTGATCCTGACAGCTCTACTCCTCACCGCGTTTATTGCAAGGCTTTTGGTAGGAGACCAGGTCACTGCAGTTTTAATATTTACGGCTTTGCTTTCTTGTAATCTAATTTATTTATTTTATCAGATCTACCCATTTCTGGGCTTTGCTAAAAGGCAAGTTAAGCGAGCGACAGAAGTTATAGAAAACCAAAGCATATCTTTGATTACTGCTAATGTTTACCAATATAACAGGAATGATAAAAAGTATATACGGAATCTGGAGCTGCAAAACGCCGATGTAATGTTGCTTTTGGAAACAGATTCATGGTGGCAAAGCTCCCTCTCAATTCTGAAAGAGAAATATCCGTATTATGTAGAAGTTCCTTTAGAAAATACCTATGGAATGATGTTGTTCTCAAAACTTAAATTTGAGGATCACAAAGTGGAATACCTGGTCGAAAAGGAAATTCCTTCAATCCATGTCAAGTTGATGCTGCCCTCAGGTAAAAAAGTGCAACTTTATTGTGTTCATCCGACACCTCCGGTGCCAAATGAAAATCCCAGATCAACCGAACGTGATAAAGAGTTGTTGCTAGTAGGAAGGCTGGCCAGAAAAAGCAATTTGCCCGTAATTGTTATGGGAGACCTTAATGATGTGGCTTGGAGTTATACCACTGAGCTTTTCTCCAAATACAGTGGGCTACTGGATCCGCGCAAGGGAAGAGGATTCTTTAATACCTTTCATGCCTGGTATCCCTTTCTTCGCTTTCCCCTGGATCACGTGTTCTGTTCTGTCGATTTTAAATTGATCGATATAAGGAAGCTAGAGGCCTGCGGCTCCGATCACTTTCCGATGTATCTAAGATTACAATATGAAAACACAGCGGCAATTGAGCAGGAGGAGCCGAAACCAGATCTGGAAGAGAAGGAACTTGCCGAAGAAAAAATTGCTAAAAAAGCTGGTTGAAGGATCGTTTAAATACCAACATCAGATAGAAGCTCCGGGAGTAGAGTGACGAACCGAAGTTATGGAACGGATCACTTGTTCTTGTGCCATTGAAATTACACAAAAAAGCCCCGATTCGTCAGGGCTGCTCAAAAATGTTACGTTGTGCCTTAGCTTAAGCGGACTTTATTCGAGTTGACAAGGTATGTATACACCTTTGAAACTGAATTACTCCCCGAAAACTTCACTGCACTTTTTACAGTTTCTTTAGTTACTCCCCATTTGTTCGCCCAAAAGGTTACTTCATCCTCCGCAAACATACTGATCAGCTCCTGATCTTTGCTGGTTAATAGCTTAGTGTTATTCATAACAGGTGGGTTTATATTAATAGTAGAATTCGATTTTTCGGGATTTGTTTTAGAAAAAATAAGAAAAAAAGATCCCAGGATGGTAAAGGAACATCCAGGGTTAGGAGAGATTGGAGGGTGGGTTTCAGGTTGTAGTCTTTGCAAAATTTTTGCCAAACTTATTTTCCAAGATAAATTATAAGGGGAGCTTAAATTCTAAAGCTTTTGACTAATTTTGCGCCAAATTATAGAACCTGTAGAATTGTTTACTAATAATAAGTGAACAATAATTAGTGCATGGGTTATTTAGGTTCATCTCATCAAAATATATTGCTTTAAATGAAGATCTTAAAATTTGGAGGAACATCAGTAGGAAGTCCCGAGCGGATGAAAAAATTATTAGACATCATCCGTCCGGAAGAGAAGCAGATCGTCGTACTGTCTGCGGTATCAGGAACCACTAATAGCCTTGTAGAAATCTCACAAGCTTATTTAGACGGAGATAAGCGAAAAGCTAAACAATTAACTGATGCTTTACATGAAAAATATAAAGTATTTGTTCAGGAATTGTTTGCTACTGAAGATGGAAAGAAGAGAGGCGTTGAGTTAATCACTTACCATTTTACCCTTATTGGTTCTTTAGATACTGAGTTGTTTACTCCGGTTGAAGAGAAAATCGTTCTGGCTCAGGGTGAATTGCTTTCTACAGCCTTATATCATTTTTATCTAGCAGAGATTGGAGTTAAGTCTGTTTTACTGCCAGCTCTTGACTTTATGAAAATAGATGAGGACAATGAGCCGATCGTGGAATATATTGGGTCTCATTTACAAACCCTTTTAGATCAAAAAGCTGAAAATACTCTATTCATCACGCAGGGATATATTTGTAGGAATGCTTTTGGGGAAATTGATAATCTTCGCCGTGGAGGTAGCGACTTCACTGCGTCGTTGATTGGTGCTGCAATCCGTGCTGATGAAGTACAGATCTGGACCGACATTGATGGAATGCATAACAATGATCCTCGTGTTGTTCAGGGAACAAAGCCAATTGCTCAGCTTTCTTTTGATGAAGCAGCCGAGCTTGCATATTTTGGAGCAAAGATATTACACCCGCAAAGTGTATTCCCTGCGCAGAAATATAAGATCCCAGTTCGTTTATTAAATACGATGGACCCTGCTGCTCCTGGTACTTTAATTACCAATGATAGCGAGAAAGGCATCATCAAGTCGATTGCAGCGAAGGACGGAATTACAGCTGTAAAAATCCAATCGAGCCGCATGTTGCTCGCCTATGGTTTCCTTAGAAGGGTGTTTGAGGTATTCGAGCGTTATAAAACTCCGATCGACATGATCACTACATCTGAAGTTGCTGTATCATTGACGATAGACGATACAAAATACCTTGCAGAGATCACTAAAGAACTTGAAGACTTTGGTACGGTAGAGGTGGATCATGATCAAACGATCATCTGTGTTGTGGGCGATTTTTCTTACAATGCTAACGGGTTTACTTCAAGTACTTTCTCAGCCTTGGCAAAGGTGCCTATCAGAATGATTTCTTACGGTGGAAGTAATTATAACATCTCTTTACTCGTTAAATCTTCCGACAAAGTTGAAGCTCTGCAAAGCTTGCACAAAAACTTATTTCAGTAAATAATTTCTCTTTTAGGAGAAATACTAATATTTCAATTCCCCCTTTTAAGGGGGATTTTTTTGATCATCATGCTTAATAAAGATACTCTTTCGGCTTTTCAGCAACAGGAAACCCCCTTTTACTATTACGATCTTAATTTACTTCAGCAAACTCTTGATTCCTGTAAAGAAGCTGCGGATAAGTATGACTTTCATGTGCATTATGCCATGAAGGCTAACTTTAACCAGAGAGTTATTGAAAAGATAAAGGAGGTTGGCTTCGGAGCAGACTGTGTGAGTGGAAACGAAGTTAAAAAGGCGATAGAGGTTGGGTTCGCTCCGGATAAGATTGTTTTTGCAGGGGTAGGTAAGTCGGACAGGGAGATTTCTTTGGCCCTGGAAAATGACATCTTCTGTTTCAATGTAGAATCAGTTCAAGAGCTTGGAGTTATTAATGAACTTGCAGCTTTGGCTGGTAAAGTAGCTAAAGTTGCGTTACGTATTAACCCTAACGTAGACGCTCATACGCATGCCAATATTACCACCGGCCTTGAAGAGAATAAATTTGGTATTAATCAATGGGACCTGCACGCCTGTACAGATGCATTAAAGACTTTACCAAACGTAAAATTGATTGGTATTCACTTCCATATTGGTTCTCAAATTACTAATCTGACTGTTTTCAAAAGCCTCTGTGTAAAGGTTAATGAAATCAGTAGTTGGTTCGAAGAGCGTGGTTTTCACTTGAGTATTTTAAATGTAGGCGGAGGCTTGGGGATTGACTACCATAATCCGGACGAGAAACCTGTTGCTGACTTCGAGCATTACTTCCAGATCTTTGACCAATTCCTTGAGAGAAAGGCTGGGCAGGAAGTTCATTTTGAGTTAGGCCGGGCTTTGGTTGCACATTCCGGCACGTTAATAAGCAGAATACTTTACGTGAAGAACGGGATTAAGAAACATTTTCTTGTGCTGGATGCAGGAATGACCGAGCTTATGCGTCCGGCATTATATCAGGCTTATCATAAGATCGAGAATATATCGAGAACAGAAGGAGAGGTGGTTAAGTATGACATTGTTGGTCCGATCTGCGAGTCGACCGATTGCTTTGGTAAAGAAGTAGAGATGCCTGCATCGTTACGAGGGGATTTGATTGCTATCCGCTCGGCTGGCGCTTATGGGGAGGTGATGGCGTCAAGGTATAACCTTAGGGAGGACGTCAGGAGCTTTTATTACCAAGCTGATTGATCAGCTCTGCCATCTTGTACTTGGATAGAATGTAATCAGGCTTCATTTTACTTAAGGCTTGCGCGGGCATATACTTAATTTCAGCTTCTTCCGGATCCTGAACAATTGTTAGTCCGCCTGCTTGTTGAATAGCCTTCAATCCGGCACTTCCGTCTGCGTTTGCTCCCGATAGAAGGAAGGCAGCTGTCTTATCTTTATAAACATCTGCTGCTGTCTGGAATGTTGCATCAATGGCAGGTCGCGAATGGAGGATCTTTTCAGAATAATCCAAAGAAAGAGTTCTGTCATCCTCTATGAGAAGGTGGTAGTCGGCCGGCGCCAAATAAATAATTCCTGGCAAAATATCTTCCTTTTCTTCGGCTTCCTTTACCTCCCAGCTAGTTCGGGAAGCCAGTAATGCTGTTAATGTAGATTCAAAACTGCTTTTGCGGTGAATAATAATGATAATAGCGAAGGGAAGATCTTTTTTAAGATCTGGCAAAATTCGAAGGATAACCTCCAGGGAGCCAGCTGATCCACCTATCAGGACCAGGTCGATTTTCCTTAAGCTATCTTTCTCCATATTTTCTCCTTTGCATTAATAGCTTTATAATGAGATGCAACAGAGGAGAATCGAAGGGTTTCTTTAGATCCTAAAGCGAGGAAACCAAGATTATCCAGACTTTCCGTAAAAAGTTCAAACACCCGGGTCTGCAGTTGTCTGTCAAAGTAAATTAAAACGTTACGGCATAGTATCAACTGGAACTCGTTGAAGGAACGGTCTGAAACGAGGTTATGGGTGGAAAATATCATTTTACTGCTGAGCGAACTTTCAAACTTGGCCATATCATAGTTCGCAGAATAATAGGATGAAAATTCCTCCTTGCCTCCCGAATTGATATAATTCTCCGAGTATTGTTTCATCTGGGTTAGAGGAAAAATTCCATTGCTAGCACGCTCAAGTACTTCCGGATTTATATCTGTAGCATATAGAAGCGACTTATGCAATATGTTGGCTTCCTTAAGCAAGATGGCCATAGAAAAAACTTCCTCGCCTGTAGCGCAGCCCGCATGCCAGATCCTGACTACCGGATAGGTACCTAAAACCGGCAGAACTTCTTCCCTTAATGTTTTATAAAAAGAGGGATCCCTAAACATTTCAGTTACAGGAACTGTAATTTGTTCCACAAACCTTCTTACATATTGAGGGTCGTGCATCAAGCGGTAACGGAATTCAGCAAAGCTTGGAAAGCGATCCAGTGTGAAAAGGCGATTTATCCTACGTTTGAGAGACGCCTTTGAGTAATCGGTGAAATCGTAACCATGATGCTCAAGCAGATCGTTCAAAAGCACTTTTATCTCATCATCCTGTACAACTTTCAGCTCAAACATCTTATTTTAAGTATTCATCTATTATTAACATTAAGGAATCCACATTTACAGGTTTTGATATATAAGCGTTTGCACCAGCCTCCAGGCACTTCTCCCTGTCGCCAACCATTGCCTGGGCAGTAACCGCAACAATAGGCACCTGAGAAATATTGTCTCCTAGCCTGATCACTGATATCGCTTCATAACCATCCATGTCGGGCATCATCATATCCATAAGAATAATGCCAACTTCAGTGCTATGAGCGTAAAGAAGGTCTAATCCCTCCTCGGCGGTAGTGGCAGTAAGACAGGTGAAACCTTTAGCTTTTAGTACGGCCTTTAATGCGAAGATGTTTCTAGGGTCGTCGTCAATAATTAAAATACTCTTCATTGACTTAAATATTTTTGTTGTAAAGCCATACTCTTAGCAGGGAAATCAGTTGATCAATATCCACTGGTTTCGAAATGTAGTCTGACGCACCAGCTTTTATGCACTTCTCCCTGTCTCCGGTCATCGCTTTTGCCGTTACAGCAAGTATTGGGAGATCGCGGTATTTATAATTTTTCCTAATCTTGGAAGTAGTTTCATAGCCGTCCATCTCTGGCATCATCATATCCATCAAAACTACATCAACCTGAGGATTCTCTTCCAGGATTTTTAAAGCTTCCTTACCGTCAGTAGCAGAAAGAACTTTCATTTTAGCCTGTTCGAGGGCCTTAGTAAGCGAAAAGATATTCCTTACATCATCATCTGCAATAAGTACTGTCTTATTCTCTAAGACCTCATTTAATTCAGCGAGGTTCTTTTTGCTGCCATTCTCCGCAGGATGTTTCTCCTCGATCAAATGCAGGAATAAAGCAACCTCATCAAGGATTCGCTGGTAGGAGTGGGCTGTTTTCATTACAATACTGTCAGCGTATTGCTTCAGTTTTTTTTCTTCTGTTTTCGAAAGATTTTTGCCCGTGAAAATGATGATGGGCAAGTTCTCCAATCCATCATTCTTTTTGATTTCCTCCAGAGCCTGATATGCATTTGGATCAGGAATTCCCATATCCAGTATAACGCAATCCACATTCCTGTCTTTTAGGGCAGAAACACCTTCATTAACAGATTCTTTTATTTCTGTTACAACCTGGAAGGTTGAGAGGAAGTAAGCGAGAGCTTCTGCATGCTTGGTGTTTTCCTCAATGATCAGCACCTTTTTCGGATGCCTGTTGAGGGCATCTTCCAATTTGCTAAACATGTTCTGCATTTGCTCTAAAGCAATCGGCTTATTAATAAAGTCTACCGCACCTTTAACAAGGCTTTCTTTTTTTGCATCCAGGGCCGACATGATGTGGACGGGAATATGTCTGGTATCCTGACTCGACTTAAGTTCTTCCATTACCTCCCAACCATCCTTCACGGGCAGTTGAATGTCGAGCAGTACGGCAACCGGTTTGTAATGACGGGCCATCTGTATCCCATAATCGCCCTGAGTGGCTACAATACCTTTATATCCTCGCTTCCGGGTGAAGCTCAATAAGGTTTTTGCAAAGTTCAAGTCATCTTCAACGATCAAAACAACAGTCTCTCCGGGTTTTATACTTTCCCTGTCATCGGCAACTATTTGCGGAATTTCTGCTACTGGTATCCTAGGCGATGCTTCTTGAGCAGCAACGCTTGCTGGAGGCGCAGGAGTCTCGGTTTCAGCTGCGGGTGTAGAAAGCCGTCCTGCGGTTAAATCCACCGAGGCACTGCTTCCCTCAACCGGCAATACAACGGAAAATTCACTTCCTTTATTAGCTTCGCTCTTTAACGAAATATCTCCTCCCAAAAGCCGCGAAAGCTCGCGACTAATAGACAACCCTAATCCAGTACCTCCATACTTTCTTCTGGTAGAGCCATCCGCCTGCTGGAATGCCTCGAAAACTTGTTTTTGTTTTTCCGCCGGAATTCCAATCCCTGTATCTGTTACTGAAAAACGCACAAACTTGTTATTCCCTTCAGGAACGGAGATTGAAAGCTTCACAAAGCCTTTTGCTGTAAATTTAAGGGCATTAGAAAGAAGGTTTTTTAAGATCTGCTCCAGACGAAGTTTATCAGTGATAATGCCCGATGGAGTATCAGAGCTGACTTCAAATTGCAAGTCGAGGCCTTTATCTCTTGCGATAGGGGTAAATAAGCCTTTCATATCACTCACTATTTCCTGAAGCGAAGTTTCTACAAATTCAAGCTCCATCTTACCTGCTTCGATCTTTGAAAGATCAAGTATTTCATCGATCAGAGATAAGAGACCATTTCCCGAACTTTGAATTACTTTCGCGTATTCAATTTGATCTTCATTCAAGTTCTTCTCCGGGTTCTCGGTCATTAGCCTTGACAGCAGGAGAATGGAGTTAAGAGGAGTACGTAATTCATGCGACATGTTGGCCAGGAACTCCGACTTATATTTGGTGCTCAACTCCAGTTCTTCTGCTTTGCGCTGTATCTCAAGGTTGCGCTCCACGATCAGCTGATTTTTTTCTTCTAATGTGCTGCTCCTTACCTCAAGTTCTTTATTCGCCTGCAATAATTCCTCTTGTTGTACTCTTAGTTCTTCTTCGGAAGATTGGAGCTTAAGCGCCTGGGCCTCTAATTCTGTATTCAAGTTTTCTAGCTCGGAGTGTTGGGCCTGCAGTTCCTCTGATTGTGCTTGCGTCTCTTCCAAAAGCTGTTGTAACCTCTTCCTGTTTTGTGCAGTAATGATGGCCAGACCTATGCCTCTGGAGATACTTTTGAAGTAATCCAGATGACGTTCTGTATATTCTTTAAATGAAGCAACTTCAATTACACCCACAAGCTCGTCATTTTGCACAATAGGTAAAATGTACAAATGGGCGGGTTTAGCCTCACCACTCGCATAAGTAATTATGATACCTTCTTCAGACGGCTGATCCAGCTTTATCGGCTTTTTACTTGAGGCCACTTGCCCTACCATACCCTCACCGATCTCGATCCGTTGCTTTTTATTGCGATTTAACGCATAACCAGATACGAGTTCCAACTGATCAATTTCGGTAGCAAGGTAAAAGGCACCTACATGACTGTCGGTGTATTCGACCACGCAACTAAGAACGTCGCCTGTAAGTTGATCAAGATCTTTCTCACCCACCATCGTTTCGTTCAGAGCAGCTATACTACTTTGAAGCCATTCATTGTCAGAAAGAACGGTAAATGAATATTGGAGAGATTCGGCCATTTTGTTCAAAGAAAGTGCAAGGCTTCCTAAGGTGTCTTTTTCGTTTTGGTCTTCAATCTTTATAGTATAGTTTCCGTTTGAAATTTTATCTGCTACGCCTTCGATGATTTGCAATCGTTTGGTCACTTCCTGATCTTTCTCACTAAGTTGCAGGTACAGTTCAGTGCGTTCTTCTATGTCTTTCTTGGCCCGGAAGTAGGAAACTAGGGTAATGATGATAGACATTATAGCGGCAAGAACGATCAGGATTGGAGTGAAGATGGCGAACTTGTTCATCTTCTCAGTCCTTTCCTTTAGAAGCCTGTTCTCCTCAGCGACCATCTTTTTTACAACGGCCCTGGCCTGGTCCATGTAGATCTTTCCTGAGATCATGTCCTTTACGTCTGCAGACCCTACACTTTTTTTATAGTTAAGAACCTGGTCCAAACGTTTGAGGCGTTTTAAGGCAATATTTTGCAACACGTCAGAGTTTCGCTGCTGCGCCTCGTTGTCGGCAGTCAACTGCCTTACATGAGCTATTGAAGACTCCGCTCTTTCGAAGGCTCCGTTATATGGCTCCAGGAAATCATCTATACCCGTAAGCAGATATCCGCGCTGGCCGGTTTCGGCATCCTTCAGAATAGAAATTGTATTTTCTAATTCCCTGATCACTTCATTTGTCCTGTCAACTTGCTTAGAGCTTTGGAGAAGATTTTGAATACTTATATAAGATGCAATTGAACTTACCAGCAATAGTAACAGCGATAAGCCATAACCTAATTGCAGATTTTTAGTTGCAGTTGATTTCATTGATGCTCTTTTCCTGATTTGTCTTAATGTTCAGTCTCTGGTAGATTGGTAAAGTAAAGTAAAACTCGGAGCCTATACCCTCCTGGCTGGTCACACCAAAAGTTCCATTATGTCTGCGAATTATTTCAGAGCAAATATAAAGCCCTATTCCAAGTCCCTGGAACCGATGAGAGTTCTCCTCCACTCGGTAGAATTTCTTGAAGACATCGTTGATTTTTTCAGTGGGAATGCCTACTCCTTTATCTTTAATAGTAACTTTTACAAAATTATCAGGAGTAAGCTCTGTGCAAACTTCCACTATTTTATTATCTGGGGAGTACTTAATGGCATTAGTTAGGTAGTTGATCAACACTTGTTCAATACGAGTATCGTCTCCAAAAATTTTAACCTGATTGTCTCCCCTCAGAGAAATAGTATAATCGGGATTTGTTTGCCGGGTTATATCTATTGTGCTCTCAATTAGGGGCGCAAAATCGAATTCCTTTTTATTAAAGGCCATTTTACCGCTTTCAATTTTCGAGATGTCGAGCAGGTCTACAATAAGGCTCTGAAGTTTGTCTAATTGAGTCTGAGTGCGTCGCAGATACCGCGCACTTTCTGGTATTCCTTCATTCTGGTCGGCACCCATAGACCGTTCTAGCAATTGCATATACGCTTTTATGCTGGTGAGGGGAGTCTTCAGCTCGTGACTTGCAATGCTTAGAAACTCGTCCTTTCGTCTCTCTGCCTTTTTCTGCTCTTCGATATCCGTGAAGGTACCAACCCATTTAACAATATGATCCCGTTCCTTTATTGGTGTTGCACGAAGAAGGTGATAGCAATACTCGTCATTGGCTAATTTCTTGATCCGAACCTCCAGATTTACGTTTTTTCCGAGCTCCACAGCTTCCTTCCAATTCTCTTCGATACTAGCATCTTCTGGATGTGCTTCAGGAAACTCGCTATCAGATGCCGAATAGGTGTACCAATGTTGATTAACAAACTCAATCTCTCCATTAGCACGGGCCGTAAACGCAATTTGTGGAAGGGTTTCAAGTGTTGATCTTAATTCCTGAACACGTTCTTTTAACTCAGATTGAGCTTGTTTTCTAAATTCGATCTCTTCCCTTAAAGCTCTTTGAATTTCGTTAAGCTCACGAGTTTGTTCATATAAGCGGTAAAATGTTTTAACCTTAAGCAAAAGAATGTCCGGATCAACCGGCTTCGTAATATAATCTATACCTCCCGAGGCGTAGCCCTTAGTAATAAATTGCTTGTTGGTATTTACAGCTGATAAGAAAATTATCGGAATGTCTTTAGATTTGCTATAACCAGATATTGTTTCGGCAACTTCAAACCCGTCCATTCCGGGCATTTGTACATCTAGTATAATCAGCGCATAGGATCTCTTTAATATTTTTTTTAATGCCTCCTCTCCTGAAAGGGCAGAATCGACTTCAAAGCTGTTTATCTCTAATATTTTTTTTAAGGAAAAAATATTCTCCGGTTTGTCATCAACTATTAGGATCATTATGTGGCAAAGTTCATCTTTTGATCAAAAAATAGCCCCTTATTAAGCATGTTACTCTTTATAGTAGAATAAACGATAACATTGAATTGGGTGGTTTAGTTTTTGAAAAATGGAGAAAGACTTACTTTAGAGTTTGATCTAAATGGTGTTGCTAATTTTCAACCGTGTAAGGTTTTAGGTGCCAGTTGTAAATGTTTTAACTGGCACCGGTTGCATTATTCTTTTCTTTTTGCTTTTTCCCAAACTGCGCTCTGCTGCTTACGGAAATATCTTATAATTCCTGCAAGTACTGCGTAGTTCATTACACAAAAATAGTATGGTATGAATAAGATCTTAATCCTTAAATTCTTCTTTTCAAATAAATAGCCTATGAACGCCATCACATAAAATAAGACCTGCGCAACGAGAAGGTGCTGGAAAAGTAGCTCGGCAGGTTGAAAGGCGATTAATATGTTCAGGATCAAAGCGAGAATTAATAAGAAGGGAGTAATTGTCCACCGGAGGACACGGTGACTCACATACTGGAAGCTTAAGGTGCCGTACTTGAAGATGTTGAATAAGCTTTTCAGCCAGATGATTGATTGTATACCTCCCGCAGCAATCCGCACTTTTCTTTTCAGCTCTTCCGATACGTCGGCAGATGCAGTCTCAGATGCATAAGCTTCCGGCTCGTAAATAATTCTATAACCTTTCTCTGCAATAAGCATTGAAATCATAAAGTCGTCGAGTATCGCATCCTTGCTTACGGGTTGGTATAAGTTTTTCCTCACACTAAAAAGTTCTCCAGCCGCGCCAACTACCGAGTACAGTTCTGAATCCCATTTTTTAAGCGTAGATTCGTACTTCCAGTAAAATCCTTCCCCTGCCGCACTTGCATCTGCTTCTTCACCGGCCATCACACGTTTCTCGCCAGCAACGGCACCAACGTTAGGATCAGCGTAATGACGGCAAATATTGATTAGAGCATCTTTATTGAGGTATGTGTTAGCATCAGTAAAAACAATTACCTCTGTATGTACCTGCTCAACAGCTCTGTGAACCGCTGCAATCTTTCCACTTCGCTCAGACCTGTGCAACAGTTTCAGCTGAGGAAACTCATTGATAATATCAGGGGTTTTGTCATTCGACCCATCTGTGACAAATAGAATGTCTAGTTTTCCTTCAGGATATGCTAGTTGAAGGGTATTACTGATCTTCTCCCGAATAAACCCTTCCTCGTTATAAGCAGCGATGACAAGAGTACAACTGGGCAGATCTTGAAAATCCACCTCGGGAATTGCTCGTTTGCCTTTAATGGCCCGTCGCACCTTAATTAGGAAGTATAGGAGAATACCATATCCCAGAAACGTGTAGAAAACGATAAACAGGGATAGCCAGAAAGTAAATTTCATTCGATATATTGCTGGTTGAAGTGTTAAATTTTATTGATGGGGAAACCTAATTCGTTACTGTCTTTTTTATGCGTGATATTCCACCAGATCGCGCGGAAAAGCTGTTTAGCCAGATCTGTCCGCCCTTCTTTTATGTAATTAAGTAAGTTCCGGGGCGATACCAGTAGCCCGAAATGACAATAGAATATCAGCCTTGACAAAAGTGGTGCGTTTCTTCGGATAAAAAGGATTCTGTTCCTGTTCATAAAAAACTCTTTTAGAGGACTTTTCCGGCCAACAGAAACCGACTCTTTATGGTAGATCAGGGCTCGAGGTTCCACCCAGATCTCGAATCCTGCTTTTTTAATACGCTCGCACCAATCCATTTCTTCATAATACAAAAAGAAGTGTTCGAACATAACCCCTGCTTTCTTAATTGCAGAGCTTCTGATCATCATGGCTGCCCCATGAGCAAAGCCTGTAGGACCAGTTAGATTGTCGTACTGCCCCTGGTCAACTTCAAACTCGCCAATAGTTTTATTTCTGGCCGTATTAAAGTTCATTGAAGTGAAGCCCACGTACTGCAGGGTATCAGGCTGATCAAAAAAACGTATTTTAGGAGATACCATACCCACTTGTGGATTGTTATCAAGGACAGAAACAAGTGTTTCTACCAGTCCCGGCGTAAATTCGGTATCGTTGTTAACCAGGAACAGATAATCCCCACTCGCAGCTTCGATCCCCAGATTATTCCCTCCGGCAAAACCCAAATTCACATCAGAGCGTATAAAGGTTACGTCATGGTACCTGGAAGTCCATTTGGGGACGTGATCATTTTTGCTGCCATTATCTACTACTATTATTTCAATGTCGGGATAACGGTTCAATAGCGAAATAGAGTGAAGAAGCTCTTCTGTTACTTTAGGCTGGTTGTAATTAACAGTAATAACTGAAACTTTATTCATTTAAATCCGAAAAACAATTTTTACGCTATTTAAACGGGGAAGATACAATTTAAATTAAAAAAGCGGTTTGGAAAAGAGAAATAGCCTGGATCATCAATTAGCCCGCTTTGCGGAGTTGGATAATAACGTAGTGTCGATTGAAAAAAAACTAGACGAACTGATTATACTTTTAAATGAAAGTGATCTGGATAGCCAAACTGTGCAGCGATTCCAGTCGAAGTTTAACTCCGCCCTGTCGAAGGAGGAAGATAGGTTTAAAGCATTTCAGAAATTAGACGATCCATGGGCATCCCGTCTTGAGATGGTCGATGATCTGGAGAACCTCCTATCAACCTATCAGGTGGATAGCAAGGCTTCGAAGAAATATCTGTATGCCGAAAGGTTGTTGAAACTAGTCCTGATACTTACATCGATTGTTCTTATTACCCTTGGTTTTGCGCTTATAGTGCTTCCTCAGCCTGCAGAGTTCGAAATGTTCACCATTTATTACTTCACAACAGATGATGGATTTACATTAATGGATCTGATTGCTCTGTTAATTGTGCTGGCTGGTGTATATTTGCTCATCAGATCTATTATTCGTACCAATCATAATAGCGCTGACTAGATCATATGCCTCAATCCCAGAAAAAAATTCTGCTCGTTGATGATGACAGGTTTATCTTGACGCTATTCGACAAGGCCTTAAGTACGGAGGGATTTCAGTGTTTATCTGCCAATTCCGTGGCTGATGCATTAGAGATATTGAAGACAGAGCTTCCTGATATCATTCTTTCCGATTATCAAATGCCAGGAACGGATGGTTTTGAGTTCAGATCAGTTGTTTTAAACGATAAACGACTGAAAAATATTCCGTTTGTATTCTTAACCTCGTATACCGACAGGGATATGATTCAACGGGGGCTTGACATGCTTGCTGTGGATTACATCGATAAAGAAACACCAGTAGCCCTGGTAGTTTCTAAATTGAATAATATTCTTCAGGCTATCCGCAAGCAGCATGAGAAGTCAATGAACGAAATACGGGTAGCAGCAGAGGCATTGAATTTAAGTTCTGTTCCTTCCGGACCACCAGTTGTAGAGGGGTTCAAAGTCAACTTCCTCTATAAAAGTTTCGAAGATTATCCTGGGGGAGACTTTATAGATTTCATACGCTTCGATAACCGTTTTACCTTTATGATCCTGGGTGACGTAATGGGTAAGAAATGGGGGGCTTGGTTCTTCTCTTTTAATTTTCTCAGTTATATACGGTCTGCCATCAGGCTTTGTGTCTTTGATGGAGACCTTTCAACTGCCAGCATTATACAGAAGATAAACAAGGTTATTTTTATGGATCCAGTGCTCGGAGATGTTCTGTCTACATTGTCCTTACTCATGATAGAGCACGAAACAGGGAAGGTGTATTATTCAGGCGCTGGGGACCTTCCCCTGATCTGGTATAAAGCAAAAGAAAAGAAGAGCTTAAAAGTTAACTCCTCAGGCCTATTATTAGGTGTTATGCTCGAAGGTCAGTACAATGAAGAGCTCATTGAGCTTATGCCTGGTGATCAGCTTTTGGTAATTTCAGATGGTATGATTGATTTTGAGGAAAATGGTGAAAAGAAGAGTGATTACGATCTGTTCTTTAATTTAATTCAACCTATGCTTGGCCGAGAGGAGACCCTCGATATGATAAAAAATGTAACTTTTTCTGATAAAAAAAGTAAAGAGCTGGTAGACGACTGTAGCTTGCTATTCATCGAAAGAATTTAAAATAAATAAAATGTTAGAAACTTCACAACACAATAACTACACAGTTGCAAAATTATTGATTAAAGAAGCCAATCTGGATGTGGCAGATCAATTTAAAACGGAAATGCAGCAGTTGGTAGATAAAGGAAGTAGCCAGATAGTGGTAAGTTTTGAAAATGTTGTATATGTGGATAGTTCCTTTCTTGGTGCTCTTGTATCCGTATTAAAGTACGCAATGTCAAAAGGTGGTGATATTGCCGTGGCTGAACTAAATAAGGATATAAATAATTTGTTCAGTTTAATCAGAATGAACAAGGTTTTTAAGGTTTACAATACAGTCCCGGATGTTTTTGCATAAGAATAAACTTTCGTCAACAACACATATTGAAAGAGATTTTCTCTTTTCAAATGACTCTAAAGTCATGTTTTCGCTGTTGAACGAAATTATTTCTTTTGTGAAAATTCATTTCCCGTCTGAGGTTTACGAGGACAAGATTAGCGATTGCAAGCAAGCCTTGATTGAATTGCTTACTAATGCTGTAAAACACTCCAATACAGATACATCTTCAATTTCGGTAGTTATTGAAAATCATAAGATTGAGTTGATGAAATTAGATAAAGGCAGGCCTTTTTACCTGGAACATTACACAGGGTGGCCTCCTATCAGCTGGCCTTTATCTAAGCAATATATAGGTGAAAAAATTAAAATATATAACGATGATTTTTCTCACCTTCATGCAGTTATTCAAAACGAAAATCGAATTGCTTTTGAACTGGAGGAATTTCCTATGGAAAGCGTGAATCTGGATACAAATCTCATCGAACATTATGGATTAATGATCCTGACAAAAATATCGAACCATTTTTACTACGTTCGTGATTCAGCTTCCAATACCAATTTATTTCACGTAACCATCAATATTTAATAAGTATTGAATCGTGCTTCAGGCTTCTAGTGTACCCACGCTTTGAAGGATTTGATGATAGTTAGCCTCCTTTTTATGCATACTGATTATTTACGAAATATAAGGTTTCTTTACGTATCTCTTCTCGCTGTAATGTTATTTCCTGTGCTTGTTTATTCGCAGGATAACGATTTGAGGTTTAGGAGAGTAACCACAAGAAATGGTTTGTCTCAAAGTAATGTTACGAGTGTTGTAAAGGACAAAAAGGGCTTTTTATGGATTACTACCCGCGATGGACTCAACCGGTTTGATGGTAATGATTTTAAGGTTTATCGTTACAATCCTGAGGAGCCGAATAGCATATCCAGTAATTACCAAAGTAGCCTATATCTAGATAGAAGTGGTCAGCTCTGGATTGGAAGTAATGCAGGCTTGGACCGGTACGATCCTTTGAAGGATAACTTCATTCATTATCCCTATAAGAAGACTCTTCATGTAAAGGCAATTTACCAGGATTCTAAGAACAGGATGTGGATAGGATCTAAGAGCGGCTTTTTCTTGTTCAATCCAACTAATGGTATTTATAAGGAGTTTCTTCATGCGGATGGTAATCCTGCCTCCATAGGAGATGATGATATTAATTCCATTACAGGGATTGATAACAAGATTTGGCTAGGAACGGCCAACGCAGGTATTAGTATTTATGATCCTGAGAAAAATACCTTTACCAACCACCTTTATAATTCATCCGACCCCTCCAGCATAGGAGCGAAAAATGTAAAAAAGATAATTCAGGATAGACGAGGAAATATTTGGGCTGCTACCGAGGGAGGAGGCTTATCCTTATTTAATCCTGCATCAAAATCTTTTAAAAGCCTAAAAAATAGTCCTGGTAATCCAAATTCCATCGGGAGCAATCATCTTATCGCATTAGCCGAAACCAGCGACGGACGCCTATGGATCGGGTCCGAGGCTGAAGGTCTATCTATTTACGATCCAATAGCAAGAAAATTTTCAGTTTACAAGCACGATCCATATGATAGCCGGACTCTTTCTCATAATACTGTTCGAAATATTTACGAGGATCCAGACGGGACTATTTGGCTATGTACTAATAGCGGCGGTATTAGTTTCTTAAGTAAGCAGGCAGACATGTTTAAACACTACAAGTCTATAGCCTTAAAAGAAAACAGCCTCAGCAGTAATCTTGTAAAATGTGTTCTTAAGGATTCCAGGAATCATGTTTGGGTGGGCACGGAAACAGGTGTTGATGAAATCCTTCCCAACGGAAAGTATAATCATTACAAGCTCGGTGGCACTAAAAGTGGCTTAGTAAGTAATAACATCAATGCAATTGCCCAGATCAATAGTGAGGAGATAATGTTCGGAACTCATGACAAGGGAATCTGTGTTTTCAACTTTAAAACAGGTAAATGGCGTTCATACTTGCACGAATCAACTAAAAGTAACTCTCTATCAGATAACAGGATCTATTCAATTTTCGTTGATAGTCGCCAAAACATTTGGATTGGTACATGGATGGGAGGATTGAATCTTTTTGATGCTAAGACGGGAACTTTCAGGGCATATAAGAACAGGCCAGGAAATAGCAGAACAATTGCTTCAAATGTTATTTATGATATAAAAGAAGATAAAGGAGGCAACTTATGGCTGGGTTCGGATAAGGGTTTACTTTATTTCAATACGCGGAACAATGTATTTCTGCAATACAAACATGAGGCTAAGAACCGGAACTCTCTATCTAATAATCTCATCAATAGCTTATCGGTTGACAGATCGGGGAATGTTTGGATTGGAACCGCCGGGGGAGGATTGAACTGTTTAAATCCCAAAACCAGCAAGTTTAAAGTAGTTAGCGAAAAACATGGTTTACCTAACGATAATATAAATGCTGTGGAAATAGACAGCAAAGGTGAATTATGGGTAAGTACTAATAAGGGGGTTGCAAAATATAATCCTGCAACAGAAAAGGTTATTTCTTATCAGATGAGTGATGGCTTACAGAGTAACGAGTTTCTGAGGGGGGCATCATATAAAGCCGCCGATGGGGAGATTTTTTTTGGTGGAGTAATGGGCTTTAATAGCTTTTATCCAGACAGGATCATTATAGATACTGTACCTCCAAAGATCGTTTTTACCAATTTATATCTTTACAATAAACCTGTAGCTCCAGGGAAAAACTCTCCATTGAAAGAGTCGATTTCAGAAGCAAAAGAGGTTAGGTTAGTGCATGATCAAAAATATGTTACTTTCGAATTTTCAGCCCTTGAGTTTTCGTCTAGTGGCAAAGTTCAGTATGCATATCGATTGGAGGGCTTTGATTCGGGGTGGATTTATTTAGGCAATGAACGTAAAGCTACTTATACAAATTTGCCTCCTGGAGAGTATTTTTTCTGGGTTAAAGCTACCAATAGCAATGGGTTATGGAATGAAAAAGGAATTTTTATTAAAGTTATTATAGAGCCGGCTTTTTGGGAAGCCTGGTGGTTCAAAGTATTGATTTTGACCATAGTTGTTGCAGGGGGACTTTATGGAGATAAATATAGGATAAGAAGGATTCGGGAGCAAAGGCAACACCTGGAAAAGCTTGTAAAAGAGCGAACAGAAGAGATCAATAAGCAGAAAGAAGATCTTGAGCAGCTAAACAGTGAGTTGCAGCATAAATCTGAAGAGCTGCAGGCTCAGTCAGAAGAACTGCAAAGCCAGTCAGAAGAGCTCCAGAGCCAGTCGGAAGAATTACAGGAAGTTAACCGGGAGCTGCTTTGCCAGAAAGAACAGGAAAATCAGGCACGTTTAGAAGCTGAACTCGCACGTCAGGATGCAGAAAAAGCAAATCAGGCAAAAAGTGTGTTCCTGGCAACCATGAGTCACGAGATCAGAACCCCGATGAATGGCGTTTTGGGAATGACGGCCCTTTTGTGCGAAACAGAGCTTAATGAAGAGCAAAGAGAGTATGCCGATACTATATACAGCAGTGGAGAAGCTTTGCTAAATGTTATTAACGATATCCTCGATTTTTCAAAGATCGAATCTGGTAACATGGAGTTAGATCCTCACGATTTCAATTTGAGACAATGTGTTGAGGAAGTGTTGGATCTGTTTTCCAGTAAGGCTGCTGTAAGTGGTATTGATCTTATTTATCATCTGGATCCCGCTATTCCTTCTATGGTTGTAGCGGATGGGATGAGGCTACGGCAGATCCTGATCAACCTGGTTGGTAATGCCATTAAATTTACAAGCCATGGTGAAGTATTCTTAAGCGTAAGCGAAATACAAACAACAGGACATGGCTTTAGTCTCAAGTTCGATGTAAGGGACACTGGAATTGGAATACCTAAGGAGAAGATAGAATCTTTATTTAAAGCTTTTTCTCAGGTTGACTCGTCTACAACGAGGAAATATGGAGGGACAGGTCTTGGTCTTGTTATTTGTCAGCGCCTCGTACAACTGATGGGCGGAGATATTACGGTATCAAGTGAGTTTGGAAAAGGTGCTACCTTCAGCTTTTATATAAGTGCTGAGGCAAGTGCGAAGAGCGATCTGGCAAGTGTTACTTACGATTTGTCTGGTCTTGAAGGCAAAAAGGTGTTGGTGGTTGACGACAACCAAACGAATCTGAAAATACTTAAAATTCAGATGGAGCAGTGGAAGTTGGTTCCAGAATTAGCTTCCTCTGCAGAACATGCTTTGGGTCTACTATCCAGCAGGAAGAAGTACGACCTCGTGATCACCGATATGCAGATGCCGGAGATGGATGGAGTGGATTTGAGTAAGCTTATTAAGAGAAACCACGCTTCGTTGCCTATCATTCTTTTAAGCTCTATCGGAGATGAGACCAAAAAGAAATATCCTGATCTCTTTGCTTCAATACTTACCAAACCCGTGAAGCAACAACACCTGTATAAAGTGATCCAGAAGGAACTTTCGTCTGTAGTGGAATTGCCAATAGCTGCGCCTGCTGCACCAAAAGTATTGTCTGAGGATTTTGCTTTGAAGTATCCATTCAAAATCCTTGTTGCTGAGGATAACCTGGTAAACCAAAAATTAATAGTTAAAGTGCTTAATAAGCTGGGATATGTACCTGACCTGGCAGAGAATGGGCGAATTGCTCTCCAAATGCTCGATAAGGAATTTTACGAGATAATCTTAATGGATGTACAGATGCCCGAATTAGATGGATTGGAGACTACTAGACTTATTCGAAAGAATTATACACGGCAGCCGCAAATAGTGGCGATGACTGCCAATGCTATGGTAGAGGACCGGGAAGAATGCCTTAAAGCAGGCATGGATCACTATATATCCAAACCTGTAAAGTTGCAGGAGCTTATTAGTTATTTGGAGACTTTATCAACAGAAAAAGCATAGTAGATCTTAGAGCGTGTGCAGGTCTTAGCATTAACCTTGAGCACATGCTCTGATCATTTAAAAATCTTACTTATTCTTCGTCTTTCCTAATCGGGGCGTTTATAATCTCATAAGCCATCCAGGCAAATATGATAAGGAATACTATCAGCACTAATACCATTGAATTCTCTTTCTAGTATAAATACGCTTTGGAAGGTAGTTTGGTATAGATGGAGTATAATAGTTAAAGGAAGAAGGCTTAGAAGAGAAATTGGTTTAAAATAAAAAAGCGCTTTTAATAAAAAAGCGCTTTTTTATATGGTTCGAAAAGCTTTAATTACTTTGCTTGTGCTTCGATTTGAGCTAAAACAGCATTGTTCTTTGCGATCTGGCTTTTAGCAGATTCTTGAGAACGGCTACCTAATTCAAGGTTACGACCTAACTTAAGAAACTGAACCTCCAGGCGCGATACCGTTTTATTCTTTCTGTCTTTTCTTTTTAAACGTGTAACTCCCATGGTATTCTTTTTAAAATATTTACTGAGGTCGGAAGCGGATTCGAACCGCTGTAGGAGGTTTTGCAGACCTCTGCCTAGCCACTCGGCCATCCGACCATTTCCTTGTTTTTAAGGAACGCAAAAATAGTAATTTATCTCTTTATGTCAAATGATTTTCTTCTTATTTCTGAACAAAAAATCGAAGCGGCAATTGCAACATTCAGAGATTCTGCTTTTCCGAACCTTGGTATAGTCACTGATTCAGTTACTTCCGCTATAATTTGCGTTGAAATCCCCTTGCCTTCGTTACCTAAAATAACAAGTCCCTCTTCTTTAAAATTCTTAGTATAAATATTTTCACCGTCTAATAATGCACCGTAAACGGGCAATTTAACCGCTGCCAGAAAGGGCTGCAATTCCAGATAGGTGACCCTTACTCTAGAAAGGGAACCCATAGTAGCCTGAACTACCTTTGGATTAAAAACATCTACTGTATCATTTGAACAGATTATATCTTCGAACCCGAACCAATCTGCTGTTCTGATAATTGTACCCATATTGCCCGGATCTTGTATGCCATCTAAAACCAATGAGAATTTCCCTTTAAAACTTTCTGGCACGATAGCCGTTTTTTCTGGGATTTCAACCAGAGCGAGAGCATGCTGTGGGGTTGTCAGAGCACTTAGTTTTTTTATTTCGGCATCCGTAACTTCATGAATTTTTACTTTTTGTGTTAATTTGCTAAACCTTTCGAGGTAGTCCGCAGTGCAATAAATTGAGGATACCGTATAATCAGAATTTAAAAATTCAGTTATTGATTTTACGCCTTCTGCAATAAAGAGCCCTTGTTCTTTTCTTTGTTTTTTTTGTTGTAATGCATTTACAAAACTAATTTGAGATTTTGAAAGCATATTTAAACGTATATAATTTCCTGCTTGCAAGTATAGCGCTTTTGCTGCTTATCTTTTCTGGTTGTTCACCTACGCGCTATCTAAACGAAAATGAAGCTCTTGTTAGAAGTTCAAAGATAAAGGGAGTAGACAACCAATTTACAGAAGAAGCAGGTTTGTATATTCAACAAAGTGTTCGTCCTAATTCGCGTTTAAACCTTGCATTGTATAATCTTTTGAATACTAAGGACGGTAAGTATAGAACAGACAGGATTAAAGATATCGGGGAGGCTCCTCATATTCTCGACTCTACTATGGTAGAGATATCGAGAAATGAAATCGAGAAGTTTCTTTTTAAAAAAGGTTTTTTTAGAGCTAAGGTGAAGGCAGAGGTTGAAGTTCAAAAAAAGAGAGCCTTTGTAACGTTCGTCGCAACGCAAGGTCCCTCTTATAAATTGCGGAATTACTCCTATGAAATTCCTGATTCTGCCGTGAAGGATCTGTATTCATCAAGGCGAAGTGCTTTTACCCGGATAAGTGAAGGGATGCGTTATGATGAAGATTCTCTAAAATATGAAAGCATGCAAGTATTTGATATGCTTAAAAATAACGGCTACTATGATTATGTGCAGCAATACATGCACTGTCTATTAGATACCAATATTGGAAATCATTTGGTTGATGTAAACGCTATAATTAATAATCCCCCTAACCGGGACCGGCATTTGGTCTATAATATTTTTAATACGAATATTACTGTAAATACCAGTAATGGAGATTCGCTTTCAAGAAAGGGCCCAAAATCTCTGGTTGTAGATTCTCAATATTATTTTAAAGATTATTCTGGCCGTTTCAGGTTCAAGCCATTTTCAAAATATATCTTCTTCAACAAATTTGATCTCTACGATAACGAAAAACGTGATCTGACCTATAACCGTTTGTACGAGCTGAACGTCTTTAAAAACATTTCCATAGAATACACGAAACGCAAAGACGACTCAACAAATCTTGATGTTAACATTCTGGCTACTCCTTTAAAAAAAATGAGCAATAGGGTGGAGGGCGAGTTCACTTTTAATTCAGGAAGCAGCGGTTTTAACATCGGAAATACCTATTCGAACAGAAATGTTTTCGGAGGAGCAGAACAACTTGACGTCAAGTTCCGTTACGGCATCTTGCGTGATTGGCGCGATCAGAACAGGTTGTATAACAGGGATTTTCAAATTGGGGCCAATCTTACTTTCCCACGTCTGCTAGCGCCATTCCGTATTCCTTCTATGGGCCGTTTTGGAATTCCCAGAACAACGATCTCCAGTAGTCTTCAAGTTTCGGATTGGAGTAATGCTCTCTCGAATAGGCTATTTATAAACTCCATTACTTATAATTGGGCAGAAACACCATTCAGGTTCCATAGTTTAACGCCAATCAATATAGAGTATCGCGATGGGAGACTAGATCCTGCCTTTAGAGATACTCTAATAGAGCAGGGAAACCGAATTTACGTTGAAACGAACGACAGGCAGTATATAAATTTAGGAAGCCAGTATAGCTTCACATTCAATAACATCAAATTGAATAGCTACGAGAACTTTATTTATTTCAGAAATTTTACTGATGTTGGTGGAAATACCCTGGCCCTGCTAGCCAACGCACTTGACCTTCCTAAGAATGGAGGGGTTCGAACACTTTTCAGATTGCGCTACCTTCAATATGCTAAAACGGAGTTTGATTTAAGATTATATAGAAGTTTAGGGGGCGAACGCCAATTTATTGCGAGACTTAACCCCGGAGTTGCTTATCCTTACGGAAACATTTCAGATCTTCCCTTCGAGAAGAAATTTTTTGTAGGTGGGTCTACAAGTATAAGAGCATGGCAAGCGCGAACCCTGGGACCAGGAAATTATAACAGAGCCGTAAGAAGTCAGGAGATTCGCGAACGTTTAACAAACCTGGATCAATTGGGGGAGATCAAGTTGGAAGGCAACTTCGAATACCGGTTCAAGATGCTCGACAATCTTTTTGGTGCAAAATTAAAAGGGGGGGTGTTTGCAGATTATGGAAACGTTTGGACTTTCAACAAACTGGGTGATGTTCCTTCCGCCAAAGTTCAGCTTAAACTTAATGAGCTGTTTAATCAGATAGCAATAGGAACCGGGGCAGGATTACGTTTCGACCTTGACTACTTTGTATTCCGGTTCGATGTGGGTGTTAAGGTTAAAGATCCTCAGTTTGGAGATGATGATCAGTGGGTAATCAAGCATCTGTTTAATAACAGAGAATTTAAAGATCAGTATAGACAAACAAACTCACCAGACAGATATGGTTTCCTGCAATATAATTTCGGTATCGGTTTGCCTTTCTAGAAGAAAAACGATTTTAAACCTTCATATAGGGTCTCGAAGAACGTCGGGAAGCTGAGTCCGTTCTTTGAATTGAAGAAGAACATTGCTACAAGAATAATTATTCCGTAGATAAGAAACCTCTTGAACAACCCGGATAATACTACAATAGCAATCGGTATTAACACAAGAAGCTTGAGGTTTATTTTTATCGGAGTTAACGAGTCTGCTTTTTTCCATACGTAGTAAAGCCTGGTCACAGAGGTGCTATCATTAATATGTTTTAAATAGATGAATGTCGATTTTTCTATCGGTTGCGGTGTGATGGCTACACCCTCGTTAAACCGGAGGTCTTGCTTAAATCCATTGATGTTGAATTGATATCTCCCAGACACTTCCAAGGGAGTTTCATTGCTGTCGGTTGCTATTATTGCCAGCTTATCATTTCTCAATAGACTTTCTTTGATAATGAAATTGCTGAGCCTCCCCGGTTCAGCGCACAAAGCAACCAATGTCAGACAAAAAGAGAATATAGTAAGGGTAATGGTTTTTTTCATTAGAGTAATCTGTTTTATTGTATGTAATAATTTTCTGCAAACAAAGCGAAGTTGTTTCCCCCAGCTAAGATAAAGCTACCTTCAACATCCGCTTTTTTTCTTTTCGTTTGAATGTATTCTTTATAAGGGACTCATTTTGAATTTTGTTCTAATAAGCTTACCTCGTTTCTCGTGCAAAACGGCACAATAATAAAATAAAAGAATTTCTTTTTGACAGGTTTTAGTTTTCTAAAATGGTCTTCAAACTGGTACTTCAATATTTTCCTAAATTATAGGACCTTTTTTTGATCTAGCTGTCCTATATTTAATCATTTAGAAATATATGAGGTTTGGGAAGAATAAGTGAATCTGTAAGCATCAGCAGGGCTAGACAAAATACTCTTTTAGGGTTTCTTTTTCTTCAATTTGCAATAGTAGCTTGTAGTAAGGAAACTTTGCAGATGGAGGAGGTGACCGTGAAGCCACCTTTAAAAAGTTATAAGGTGACTGCCCGGTTAGATAATAAGCAGTCTGGAACTAGTTCAGAGGCGAAGGGAATCTTTACTGGAAGTTATAATGAGAGAACGAAGATCTTAACCTATAAGATCGAGTTTACCGGGATAAATCCCAAATCGATAGAGGTGAAAAAAGGCCCTCGTGGAACGAGTGGATCTTTGGTATATGAACTCCCCCGGAAAGCTTCAAGCCTTTATGAATCTGGACAAGAGGGACAAAGACTCCTAACAGCCTTACAGGAGAGAGACCTGATTAAGGGGAACTGGTTCATTATTATTTGTACAGAGAAGTATCCGCTGCAGGAAATTAGAGGTCAAATTACTTTAAAGAGTGAGTGATCTGGATTAATTTAGTGACCTACTCTTTTTCAATGGTAATAGAACCTGCGGGACCAAATAATGATAATGATTACGAGATCCTGTCTCTCATTAAGCAAGGAGATAGGCTTGTCTATGAGGGGTTTTACAAAAAGCACTATAAAACCCTGCATATCCTTGCCTTTAGCTATGTAAAAAGACATGAGATAGCAGAGGAAATTGTAAACGATGTATTCATTAACATTTGGAACAAGGCTGCAGATATTGCTATAAACCAGTCTTTTAAGAGTTATATTGTCAGATCCGTAGCTAATGCTTCAATTAATTATATAAAGAAAGAAAAGGTGTATGCAGAAAAGCAGGAAAAATACACCAGGTGGACTGAAAATACGTTAAGCTTAGAGGAAGATATGGAAGAAAAAGAGCTCGTCCTGCTGCGGCTTGAGAAGGCTCTTGATCTTTTGCCTCCCCAATGTAAGAAAGTGATGATGATGAGCCGTTTTGAAAAGTTGAAGCAACAGGAGATCGCCGATCGCTTAAACATTTCAATAAAAACGGTAAAAAACCATCTCACTTATGGTTTTTCGAAGCTAAGAGATACTCTTTCAGCTGACGGAATTGTTATTACGCTGCTCATTTTTATTGTATTCTCACTAATAATATAACATCCATGGAAATGCAGAATAATTTTAATGAATATGCTTTTACTCTCATAGTTGATGAGTTTGATGGTAATATTTCAGAGGATCAAAAAATGGAATTGCAGGCCTGGAGGCAATTATCAGCGGAGAATGAAAAGATCTATCAGGAATTTCATTCAATAAAGTCAGAGATTGATGCACTTGCAGCATTTAAAGAGATTGACGTAAATGCTTCATGGAGCAAGGTTAATGAAGGGTTAGATGCAAGAGTTTTCAATCTAAGGGGATCTTCTTCAGAAAGAAAAGCGCGTGCTACTGGATCATCAACTAAGAAAAGCTACAAATGGCTCTATGGCCTTGCTGCTTCAGTTATATTTGTAATTGGTCTTCTAATGTTCAGGTCTGGGGGATTAGACAGATTAGAGACAGGCGCGGGAGAACATAAAAGAGTTACTCTTCCGGATGGTTCATGGTTGGCCCTGGCTGAAGGAACAGTGATTCAATACGACAGCTTGGGATTTAATAATAAACGGGAATTAATCTTTGTTAAGGGAGAGGCCTTTTTCAGGGTGATCCACAACCACGAAAAGCCATTTCTGATCAAAACGGACGAGGCTACCATCCAAGACCTTGGAACTGATTTTTTCGTTACAAAAAACAAAGAATCAGTTAAGGTTATGGTTAGTTCAGGTACAGTTGCCTTGAAAGCACTAGCTACTGGAGAGTCCAGGATTATATCGGCGGGGCATTCAGGCCTCTATTCGAGTAATGATAAGTCTCTCACTGAAAAGCCAGACACAGGAGCCCACGAGGTACAAAGGCTTAATAAACAGCTTACGTTTGTGAACGCCGATTTGATGGAAATTGTTAACAAGTTAAAGAGCGTTTACGGAAAAAATATAGTAATAAAAGACAGGTCTTTGATGCATAGAAAATTAACCGCTCCCTTGTCTTATCAAACAGTGGATAGTGCACTTTCTGTTATCGCTGCATCACTGCAGGTGAAAGTAGCTCGTTCCGGTTCTGGCTTTGTTATTATGAAATAATTGATCAAATTTTTGTACTAATCACCAAATTGTAATATAATAGCCTGTTAAGACCATCTGAAGGGTAACAGGTATGTTGTTTAGGAAAGACCTATTAGTTTTCTTTTTTCTGTTAGTTTCATTAGTGGCTAAAGGTCAAGTACAGGTTTCGTTGGCAAAACCCCTTACCATTTCGTTTAAAAATCAATCGTTAAAAGCTGCTTTACTCGATATTCAGGCCAAAAGCCATGTTAATATTGCTTTTGATCCTGGTATCATCCCTTTAAATCCAACTATAACCCGCGATTTCAACAATATGACAGTTGCTGAGATCCTTTCAATAGTTTTGCATCACGGAAACCTTACTTACACTATCGTGGCTGACCGGGTTGTTGTACTAAGAGAAAGGATTCAGTATTATACAATTGATGGTTATGTTACGGAAGAAGAATCGGGTGAACCCTTGATCGCGGCTGGAATATATATCCCCGAACTTAAGATCTCCACACTCACTAATCAATACGGCTTTTATTCTCTTACTGTTCCTGCTGGCGCGTACGAGCTAATTATTTCCCATATCGAGTACCAGGGCTTTAAACGAGTTGTAAAAGTTGAAGAAGATAAAAGATTATCATTTCATTTAACAATCAAGCAGAACAAGTTGAAAGAGGTGGTTGTGGCACCTAACCTTAAACCGGATTCTTTAACTGTTAATCAGGGTATTTGGAACTTAGGTCACGAGCAGCTGAAACAGATTGCGTACTATGCCGGAGAGGTAGATGTAATTAAGGCGCTGCAAATGCAAAATGGAGTTAAGGCCCTTACGGAAGGAAGCTCAGGGTTGTTTGTCAGAGGTGGTAGTATCGATCAGAATTTGATCATGCTGGATGAGGCGATGATCTATAATCCTTCCCATCTGTTCGGTTTAGTTTCTATATTCAATCCCGACGCCATTAAAAATGTTCAGCTATATAAAGACTTTATGCCAGCTTCCTTTGGTGGGCGTCTCTCTTCCGTATTAGACAGCCGCATGGCCGACGGGAACAATAAGGAGTTTCATGTGAAGGGCGGTGCTAGCTTATTGTCATTAAGAGCAGCGGCCGAGGGGCCAATTATAAGAGAAAGAGGTTCCTTCTTACTCACATTTAGAAGAAGTTTACTTGATCTGATCAATAAGGATTACAGGATCGTTAATCCTAACTCTACTTATTATGATGTAAACCTCAAATTGAACATGCAGCTGGACCGGAATAATAAGGTGTTTTATTCTTTTTATGGTGGGAAGGATAAGCTTTTCTCTGAAAACTCCTTTGGCAACCGCTGGGGTAATCTAACATCAACATTTCGTTGGAACCATGTTTTTAACTCCCGGATATTTTTCAATTTGTCGGCCATTTATAGCGACTATAAAAATAATCTCGATCTAAATTCTGATACTCTGGCGGAGAAAAAGCAGTGGCAAACAGGAGTAAAGGATATAACCCTTAAGGGAGATCTTACATTTTACCGTAACCCTTTTCATGAAGTCAAATTTGGTGGCCTTGTTACCAGACACAAGTTTAACCCTGGTAGTATTGTAAATTCTGTCTTTCTTGAAAATAATATTCCCATTAATAAGTCATGGGAGTTTGGCACCTACGTCTCTAATAAGTATTCTTTCAACGATAAGGTTACAGCAGTTGTAGGGTTGCGATTATCGGGGTTCAGTAATGCCGAGGAAAGGTTAGGAGTGTATGACGAAAATGAAAATTTGATAAAGGCATACGAGCATAGCCTCTATTGGGGAGCCGAACCAAGAGCAAACGTTTCAATATGGCTAAAGAGGAATCATTTTACACACTTCACCTATAATCGTAATTACCAATTCCTGCAGCTTGTTCAAAACAATGAGCTAGCCTTCTCCTCCCTGGAAACCTGGCTTCCTGTAGCTAAGAAAACAAAGCCCCAAAACTCCCATCACTTTTCCTGGGGATATAGCTATCAACCAATAAACTACTCCCTTCGAATCAGTACATTTTACAAACATTTAAATAATCAGGTTGAGATACTTGAGCATACCGAACTTATCCAAAATTCCAGGATACGTGATTTTTTAAGATATGGGAAAGCCAGATCTTATGGATTAGAAGTTGGTTTCAACAGGCAGATCGGCAAGCTAACAGGAGGAGCGGGCTATACCTATTCCCGTACAGTAAGAGCCTTTAGGGACGTAAATAATGGAATGAGATTCCCTGCTAACTTTGATATTCCAAACGATTTCAAGACTAATCTTAGTTACGCTTTTAGCAATCAATTGAGGTTGAATAGCTTCTTCACCCTGGCCTCTGGTAGGCCGACTACCTTGCCAGTGGGCTTTTACTTTCACGGTGGAACGCAAGTACCTATTTATGAAGATAAGAACAATTCCCGTTTCCCAATTTTTCATAGGATGGACTTGTCCTTTCAATATACAGCTCCCGTTAGTCATGCTGCAAAACATAGCTGGAAACATTCCTTCTCGGGAGGAGTGTATAACGTTTATAACAGACGAAATCCCTTGTATTACAGGATTTCTCAAGCAACAACTACAAATAGTTTAGGTGTTGTAAATTCATCAACAAGAGTACTACCATGGGTAGCTTATTCATTTATGTATTAGCATGAAGGTGGGCGCTTTTTTAATTTCGTTATTGGCATTCATGCTTGTTCTTAGTTGTAGAAAAGAGAACGCAGAGGAGGCTCACTTTACTAAGAGGAAGTATGATTATGATATTATTATCGAGGGTGGGATAAATACAATGCAAAGAAATCAGTATATCAAACTAACTGCACCGTCGTATAATCCCGACTCGCTTCCCACTCCTATTGATGGTGCTGAAGTTTTGGTAAACGACGGGCATAGGGACATCCTTTTTAAGCTTACCTCTAGTCCTGGAATTTACTCAGGTAATGTGGCTCAAAACCAGAGGTATAACCAACCCTACCGGTTGACCGTAAGATACAAAGGAAAGGAATATACAGCTATCGATTCGCTAATTCAGGTAGTTAATATAATTGATGATTTTATTCCACTCAGTATCCTTCGTTATCCTGATAAACGACTCGAACTTAATATCCCAAAACATACCTTCGGCTTTAATAGTGCGGCGAGATGGTATATCGGTAATAAGAATCAACCTTCCTGGCAACCCTCTAAATTTGATAGTGTCAGCTACTCTTATACTCATTCTTTCGGGGTACCTAATTCCATTTACCCCTTATTGAATCAAAAAAGGAAGGAGTGGGTAAGTCCGGGTGAGTTCATAACCATCTATAAATTCTCTATGTCTGACGCTTATTCAAAATATCTTTACTCCGTCTTCCTTGAAACGGATTGGCGTGGAATTTTTTCAAGCTCTCCCGCTACAATAAAGGGAAATATTAGTAATAGGGCAATGGGTTTTTTTTACGTGACCGATGTTGATATAAGAAGGTATAGGATTAGTGAGCTGATACAATAATTAGTGATGGCAAAAAGAAAGCCTCACAGGGGAGGCTTTCTTTTTGTTAATGTGTTAATAAATTCTTAGAATGCGTAACCAACCGAGAATGACCAAACCCTGTTAGTTTGTTTCATATCCCTGCTAGTGTTTTTTGGTCTCAGGTCATTGATACCTAACCCGTAACCTGCACCAATATTAAATCCGTTATTTAACTGAAAACCTCCAATGAAGTTGAAACCCATATCAAATGATTTCAGATCTTTTCCAACTTCGTCGCCAAACTTTACATCGCTTGTAGTTTCGTTGCCATTGGCTTTGTTCTCTATTTTATTTTGACCTGCAATTCCATAAGCTGCGTATGGTCCTGCACCAACAAAGAAATTAGTTCCTGAGCTGGTTAGCGGAAGTTTAGCTACCAGGTTAAGAGGAACTTCTATCCACATAGTGCTTTGTTTGTATTCATTAGTTCCATCGTCGCCAAACTCACCACCTTTTCCCTGTAACGATATACCTGGTTGGAATGAGAAGTTTGAACTCAAAGCGATATCACTATAGCCAGTTACATGAAAATTAGTGATTGTACTTGTTTCAGGGTTCTCACCGTCACTAACGTGGAAGCTGTATTTTGGAATATTTACACCAGCTTTCAAACCCCATTTAGTTCCAGTGCTTGTTGTTGATGTTGACTGAGCGAACGTAGCTGTTCCAGCCAGGAATGCTACTGCAAGTAAAGCTATTTTTTTCATTTTAATTTCCATTTTTGGTTTAACAATAGTGTGTTACTGTTGCAGATTCTTCAAAAAGGGAGCCGGAAAAATTGGAAATAAATGAAATATTTGAAATTGAGCCCCTTAGCATGTTAATAATTTATTCTATCAGCCAAATGCTTCTTATGGTTTAATTTGTGTTTTGTCTATTATCCCCTACAAAATGTACCATAATCTATAGGTTAGTTGTAGAAAAAGTGTCTCCCTGTTTAATATCACCTGTTTGGTAGCCTTTCTTGAACCAGCGGATACGCTGGGCTGAGGTACCATGGGTAAATGCATCAGGAACTACATAACCCTGAGCTTCTTTTTGAAGTTTGTCATCCCCTATAGCATTTGCAGCACCAAGTGCTTCCTCTATATCTCCTTCCTCCAGGATATTTTTCGTCTGTTGGGCATGGTGGGCCCATACACCTGCAAGAAAATCCGCCTGAAGTTCCAGTCTGACGGAGAGCTTATTGTATTCTTCCTTACTTAACCGACCCCGAAGCTGATCTACTTTTCCGCTGGTTCCAAGTAGGTTTTGGATATGGTGTCCTACTTCGTGAGCCACTACATAAGCCATAGCAAAATCGCCGGGAGCGTTAAATCGATTCTTCAGATCATCGTAAAAGGAAAGATCAATGTATACCTTTTCATCACCCGGGCAGTAGAAGGGACCAGTAGACGAGCTCGCAGATCCGCATGCCGAGCTCACGGAGTTACTAAATAGTACCAAAGTTGGTTTTTTGTAAGTCTGACCCGAAGCTGTAAAAAGAGAATCCCATACATCCTCAGTGTCTCCCAAAACAACTGCTACAAAGTGGGCTGCTTCATCATTTTCTCTCGAGGTGCTTAGAGGCGCTTCTCTTTGTTCCTGATGTCCGCCTCCCTGTTGGCTCATCCCTATTAATTCCAAAGGATTTTGTCCCGTTAATACAGAAAAGATCAGTGCTATAATAGCCGTGAGTCCTCCGCCTATGGCGAGCCCTCCTCCTCCAGATCTTCTATCTTCAATATTTCCACTTTCTTTACGTCCTATCCAGCGCATAACTATTTTTAATTTTGATTATGTTAGAAGGAACAGAAGCTTCAAATGCTTTGTTTGGAACCGCTAAAATTCAAGAAAATTTGGGATTTGTTGATTGGCTTACAGATATATACTCGATTTGTTTTAGAAATTCGAAAAAAAGTAGTTAATTTTACCTAGTAAATAAAAGCCTCGAGTTTGGAAAGTTCAATTTCTATTGTTGCCGCAAGTGACAACCATTATGCACTTCTTCTTGCAGCGTTAATTAAATCGGTTGAAGTTAATCATAAGACAAATGAAAAACTCGACTTTTATATAATTGATGACGGGATTTCAAAGCGGAATAAGACCAGGATTCAATCCTCTATTAATCCTGATACCACCACCTTACACTGGAACCCAAGTAAAGGCGTTGTTCCTGAGAATGTGAAAATACCTGTTGATCATACAGCCTTTCCTTTAACTACTTACCTCAGATTATTCGGCCCTCATATTGTTCCTGCATCTGTAAAAAAGATCATTTATCTCGATGTGGATATGATAGTTCAGGATGATATTTCCAAGCTTTACAATGTTGATATAGGAGATGCGCTCATCGCTGCAGTTCAGGACATCGGAAAAACTGTAAGTTGCGATTGGGGAGGGGTTCCAAATTGGAAGGAACTAGGTATGGATGAACAGGCCAAGTATTTTAACGCTGGTTTATTAGTGATCAATACAGAGGCCTGGCGATCAAAGGGAACAACCACTAAAGTGCTGCAGGCGATGTATGATAATATGAAACATGTTAACTTTGCCGACCAGTACGGACTTAACGTGGCTTTATATAATGAGTGGGTGGAGTTGGATCCCAAATGGAACTGGTTTGCTAATGACGCCTGCGAGAATCCTTATATAGTTCATTTTTTAGATATCAAACCCATTTTTAAAAATTACCGATCACAGGAAAGTTTTAAAACTGAATTTTATAAATACCTGAACCAAACCGCCTGGAAGGGCCACAAACCTGTTAGCGGCTATAAACGCCTTATGAGAAAGGCAGCAAATAAAATAAAGAAAAGGATCTTAAAGATTTTTAGCTAAGAGAGATGTACTTTAACTCAGTAACGCTTTTAATTACGCATTATAACCGAAGCTTATCACTTGAACGTTTGCTCCGCACGTTTTCCAAGCTAGATTGCCAATTTGAAGACATTGTTGTTTCTGATGATGGAAGTAAGCCTGAACATATTAATTATATTCAAAAGCTTCAGGAACAATTTTCCTTTCGTTTGATTACAACACCTGTTAACAAAGGTCTTGGCAATAATATAAACAAAGGTCAGGACGCGGTTAATACACCCTATACACTTTATGTACAGGAAGACTTTGTTCCAAAGCCCTTATTCAAAAAGAAATTTGTAGAAGCTCTTGCTGCTTTAGAGGAGGATCAGGAGTACGATATGGTGAGGTTTTACGCGTATTTTAAGTATCCTTATTTAAAGCCATATAAACACGGGTTTTCAGAAATGATCTTCAATGCCTGGGCATGGGGATATAAAAAGTTCTACTACTATAGCGATCATCCGCACCTGCGACGCAGCAACTTCTTCCAGAAGTTCGGCCGCTACCATGAGGGTATCAAGGTGGAAAGGACGGAGTACAAAATGATGTTCTCATTTTTACAGAAAAAAGGGAAGGCTTTATTTTATGAGGACTATCAGGATCTTTTCGACCAGGTGAATACATCATACGAGCCGAGTACTGTAACCAGGAATAAATGGAGAGAGAGCGGGAATCCGTTTATCTTGATGATGAGAGAGGCGTACAGGTATTTAAGATTTAATTTCGACCTTCACTTCACTCCCTCAACTAGCAATGAGAAATCAGGTCACTTAAATAATCAAGGGGGTAAAGACGACGACAAATTTCCTCCCAAAGGTGTTGTAGTAGTCTGATAAATATTTTTACTTAAAATATAACGTTTCAGACCCAGGTTCCGTATAAGTGACAAAACAACGGTGATGAATGAAGAGCGCGGGATTATAAATTTTTAGAATTTCACATTTAACTTGTGTCGTTAGTTATTATTCAAGATAATGAGTAGCAGTTATTACTTTAAGGGCATTACTTTATTAATTACTCATTATAACAGGAGTAAATCACTCGAGAGGCTTTTAAGATCATTTAAGGATCAGGGTTATCAATTTGAAGACATTGTAGTGTCTGATGATGGTAGTAAAATTGAACATATGTCATGTCTGCTTAGTTTGCAGAAGGAGTTTGAATTCAATTTGGTTACAACGCCCGAAAATAAGGGTCTTGGGAACAATATTAACAAAGGGCAGGAGGCTGTTAAAACTCCTTATACTCTTTATGTTCAAGAAGACTTTGTTCCAAAAGCTCTTTTCCTCGAGAAGTTGAAATTTTCACACGAGTTCATGGAGGCCCACTCTGAGTTCGATATGGTTAGGTACTATGCCTATTTCAAATATCCTTCGCTTAAGCCTTTCCGTAATGGCTTTTCGGAAATGGTGTTTAATTGGTGGAGCGTAACTGGTACTTACCGGAAGTTTTATTACTACAGTGATCATCCCCACCTTAGAAGGAGCAACTTTCTCGATAAATTCGGAAGGTACGCTGAGGGAGTTAAAGGGGATGTTACAGAATATAGAATGATGATGTCATTCTTAAAAAACAAGGGTAAAGCTTTGTTTTACGAAGATTACAATGACCTGTTTGATCAGGTTAACTCATCTTCTGAGCCATCAACAATGAAAAGGAATTTTTGGAGAGAAAGTAATAGTTGGGCTATAAGTGCATTGAGGCACTTGTACCGTCATTTACGATTCAATTACGATTATCATTTTTAGCTTAACATTTACCAAAGCTGGAAGGCCTTCCTTTTAAGCTTTATTTGAATTAATATGTTTGAAAAAATACTTAACAAGATATTTAGTTTAATCGTCTTTCTTCGTCACCGGGAGGTCCCGGCAGAACTTAAATATTTTGTAAGAGATACTTACCATTGTCGCTTCCGTCAGTTCAAGTATTTTTTCAAAGACTACCTGGTAAAAAAGCCATATAAGACAGTTGCCTTTCAGGGGGAGTTTGCTCCCGAGCTTCAATTTGCGCTTCCGTTTGCCTACTGGCATTATAAGAACGGTACACTGAAGAGTACGGTAGCCTCAAAGTATACTAAAGAGCTCTATTTCTTTTCGCCTGACCATCAGGAACAGTTCGATACCCGGACCAACGAGGGGAACTATGATTTTGAAATTCCGCGTATCTTATATAGCCATGATTACGACATGAGCAAGTGGGAACCCGTTCCGCTTAAGGATGTCTACGCAAATGATATATACAAGTTCGAAAAGCCCGTTCTGGTAATCGCCAACCGTTACAATATGGAGTGGGACGGACCACCTATCAGCTTTTTCAGTATTGAGGTATTAGACAAAATTATAAGAAGTTTAAAAGATAAGTATACGATCATTTATAACCGGCCCCGGCCACAAAATATCACGATGGATAATAGTGATATTTACGAGCTAAATGATTATGAATGGCTGCAGCAGGAATTTCCGGAAGTAATACTAATGGAGGATCTTTTTAAAGAGAACAAGGCAGGGGCAAGGAACTTCAATCATTTACAGTTGATGGTCTATGCTAATGCCAGTAAGTTCCTTTCGATCCACGGGGGTACAGCAACATTGGCAAGCTATTTTGGAGGGTCAAATATTATCCTATCTAAGCAAGGCCCGGAACACTACTTTAATTGCTACCAGAAGTTGTATCCACAATTTTCGAACGCAGCCATCTACCATGCGAAAACAGACGAACAGTTGATTAGCTATGTACAACAACATTATATATAGTTATTAATCTGGAATCTCATTAACGCGATCATGGCAAAAGACCAATACTGGCTCAAATCGGGCTTAATTAATATCATACAGAATTTTTCCGGTACACTAATTAATCTGGCTACATTTTATCTCCTTGTCAGATTGCTGGGAAAGCACGAGTTTGGGGTGTGGGGATTATATCTTCAGGCCGTTACGATTCAGGAGGTTGTCAGGAACGGATTAATTCAAAGTGCTCTGATTAAGTTTATTTCGGGATCGAAAGAAGAGGAACATTCGAAGATCGTTTCTGCATCTGTCACTATCAGTGGAACGATCACCGTTTTCTGCGTACTGCTAAATTTAATCTTTGCAGGATATCTTGCCGATAAACTCAAAGCCCCTGAGCTGGAGCCTATGTTCAGATTATACAATATAACATTCCTGCTTTCGGGTGTACTCACGCAGCTAAACTGTATTGAGCAGGCCAACCTTTCTTATAAGGGTGTTTTTGCAAGTAATCTGGTTCGTTCCATAATTCTTTTGTTATTTATTGCAATAAATTTCACCTTCAAGTTCACTACTGACCTTATTTCTCTGGTTTATGTTCAGATGGCCTGTGCTCTTGCCAGTATAGCCGTTGCCTGGTTCTTTGTTCGCAAATACCTGAATTTTGCTTATGTGTTCAACCTAGAGTGGATTAAAAAGATATTTAATTTTGGAAAGTTCTCTTTTGCTACAAATATAAGCTCGATCCTTTCTGGAACTATTGATCAGTGGATGCTTGCCGGAATTATTTCTCCTGCTGCATCCGGAGCTTTTAATATCGCGGTTCGTATCACCAATCTGGTAGATATTCCAACTAATGCGATTGCTACCATAGTATTCCCTCAAAGCGCCAAACGTATCGAGACCGAGGGGAAGGAGGCCGTTAAGTATTTGTATGAGAAATCTGTTGGAGCACTTTTGGCTATTGTGATGCCAGCGCTGATATTTGTTTATATTTTTAATAGTATAATTATTGAATTGCTTGCCGGCGATAAGTATGCTGATTCAGTACCGATATTGAACATCACATTGCTATATTGTATTTTCGGTTGCTTTGGAAGGCAGTCAGGTGTAATATTAGATTCGATAGGGAAAACACGTACAACCTTCTTTATTGTACTTTTCAATACCTGTTTGATCCTCGTTTTAAATTATTTTTTCATTCGCGAATTCGGGGTTTTGGGCGCAGCTTATGCTACGTTGATATGTAACGTTGTAGGCTTTGCGATTGCCCAGGTGATCTTGTACCGGGAGTTGAAAGTGAATGCTTTGAATTCCTTCGTCTACGCCGTTAAATTTTATCCTGAATTTATTAATAAATATCTCTTAAAGAAGTAAAGTGTATGGTTGGCGTTTATTTTAAAGGAAGGCTAGGAAATCAATTATTCCAGTATGTTTACCTGTTGTACCTTAAATCCAATCACAAGGATAAGGTGTTCTTTTTTCCAAATCCTCATCATGCTAAGATTGCCAAGTATTTCGATCTTGGACTATATCATAATCTTACCCTCGATTCAAAGCTCTATTCTGCTTTCACCCGGGTAATTCCAAAGGTAATTAAGTTCAAACCCGTATACATTGAAAACCTGTTTCACCCACGCGAGCGGGTGGTAGAGAACTTTACCATGCACTATGGCTATTTCCAATCAGACTGGTATTTGAAAAGGATCCCTGGTGGAATAGATATTAAAATTAAGGACAAGTATAGAAATGCCTTTTTTGAGCAGTTTGGAGATCTTTACAAGAATAATAAGACTATAGCTGTTCATATTCGCCGTACCGATTATATGAATTACCAGAAAAGGGATATTTCCTTGCCTGGAGAGTATTTTGTTGAAAGGCTTAAGCAGATCAAGGACATTGATAGCTATAAAGTGATCTTTGTTAGTGACGACGTACCGTTTGTGAAAAGCCTGTTCCCGCCCAAACCCAACTATATCTTTTCCGAGAATGATGAAATAACCGATTTCCAAATCATCCAGAACGCCGATATTGCTGTTATATCTAACAGTACATTTGCGTGGTGGGCGGCATACCTTTCTCCTAAAAAGAACACAGTTTATGCTCCGAAGAACTGGATGGCGTTCAGAATTGGCGCAGAGCACCCTAAAGGCATTATGACCGATAAGTTTATCTGGTGCGACGTGTTCGAAAGGAGCGAATAATAGAAAATAAAAGCTAAGGTCTAAACCAAAGCTTTATATACTTCAAGTGTTTCGTTGATGGATTTTTCGATAGGGAAATCCATCAATCGTTTTAAGCCATTTTGAATTAGCTTATTGCGTAGTGAAGAGTCGTGCAACAGCATTTCTACCTTTGCTACCAGATCTTCTGTTTCAAGCGCTTTAAACAATAGAACAGCATCTCCTCCGATCTCTTTAAAGCAATCAATATCACTGGCAATTATCGGACATTCTGCTTTAAATGCCTCCAGTAAAGGCAGTCCAAATCCTTCACAAAGGGAAGGGTATACAAACACAAAAGCGTTTTTGTAGAGATAGTTCAGTTGTTCGTCAGTAACATTAACGTGCTGCACCTTGCTTTGCAGATTGTTCCGGTATAGAAGTTCCGCATCCGCTATACCTATTGCCCCGCCGCCAGTAAGCACAACCTTTAAATGGGGGTACTTCTGAGAGAGTATTTTAAATGCTTCAATAAATAAGTAAAAGTTTTTATATCCCCCGCGATCTCCTACAAAGAGGATGTACTGCTCTGGAAGATTGTTAACCGGTGCAGTAAGCAATGGCGTATTGGTTTCGATTCCATGGTAAACAATGCTGATCTTCGAGGGATCCACATTGGAGAACCTCAACAGGTCATCCTTGGTTGTTTCAGAAATAGCAATGATTTTGTCAGCACGCTCTATGTTCAACCTTTTCTCGTGTGTCAAGGGATCCTGTGCCCAGAAATACTCTGGCAACCTTTCATGGGTCATGTCATGAACGGTTACAACTACCGGTTTTTTAACCTTATCTATAAAGTACTTGTCGTAATATGTTGGATGAAATACATCAAAATTCGACTTTTTAAGGAGCTGTTCGCAATAGAATTTATTGAGTTTATACGCCACAGAAGGGTTGGATACCTTTGCCCCTAAAAACTTAAGAGGTTGTTTTTCCTGTTGTATATAATGACAGTTACTTGTTAAAACCCCTAAGTCATATTCATAGCCAGGAGTTTTCTTAAGCGATTGGATGATATTAGCAAAATACCTGCTGATCCCGCCATAACGTTGTGTAGTGAATTTTTGATGATCAAACAGTACTTTTATAGACATAGAGAATTAATATTTAAGATCTTAAGAGGTTTTTTTTACGAGATAACTCGCCAAAAGTTCTGAAAAGCCTTTCAGACGGTTATCCCATGTATTTTCTTCTGCGATTTTCAGTCTTCGTTCAATCTGCGATGCTTCATTAGCCTGCAGTTCTTTTTCAATTGCCGCGGTGAATGAAGCGCTGTCTTCACAATATTCTACTACATCTTGAGTGAATTCCTTAAGATCTGGGTTGAAATTGGTTGCAACGACAGGCTTTCCTGCTCCAAGATATTCAAAGAGCTTAAGCGGGAAAATGGTGGCGCTTACGTCGTCCTTCTTGAAGGGGATCATAGCAATATCAAAGCCTTTAATGATGGAAGGCATGAGGTCGTATGGTTGTCTGCCAATCAAATGGATATTAGGGATTTTATAAAACCAATCAGGAATAAATTCCGGAGAGACTGGTCCCACGAACACAAAACTTTTATCCGGATTCGCTTTAGCTACTTCCTGTATCAAAGGAAAATCCATCCTCCGTTCAACATTGCCAAAATATCCAATTCGCGGAGAGGGAATAGCAGCAACTTCCGGGTGTACTTGCAGATGCTCATCCAAAGCCTTACTACTGTGACTTATATCTGCAGCGTTAGCAACAAAGTAAGTATCGGGATTTACTGCTTTCTTCTCCCTGAACAACTGCTTGCTGGTACATACTACCAGGTCGCTCTTTTTAACTACTATCGGTTCTGATGTTGTGCCATGTTTCAGGTCAAAGTCGATAATGAGGGGATCAACACACTGATAAACCGATAGTGCAGGCTTAGTCAGGTCTGCAATATTAGGGTAATGGAAATTAAATGAGTTGATATAAATAAACTCTTTTACTCCCTTTTGCTGATTTATCTTTTTGATTCGTCTTGCTATGATCGCCTCATTGATCTTCAATACCTGGCGATAAATAAATCCCTCAGGCAAAAAATTGATCGACAGCAGGGGAGGGGTGATAACTATTTTCAGATTAGGGATAGAGGTGTCGAGCAATCCATTTGAAGAAGATTTAAAATAGTCCTTTCTGCGGTTAAAGCTTTCCTGTCCTTTCTCCCTGAAATAGTCTTTCCAGGTATAGGGGTTCTCTATATAATAGACTTTATTGTTCTTAGCCAGGTATTTAGCAACAGTGTAGCTGGTAGACTCGTACGGTCCATCAAATTTTGCAGTCCCCAGAATGAAAATATGCTTATTCTCTAAAGCCATTTATTCTAAACTCTTTCCCAGGTTTTTGACTCGAAATTATACTTTTTAACCACCTTGGCAGGATTGCCAACGGCTACGCAATAGTCAGGAATGCTTTTCGTAACAACACTTCCTGCACCAACAACGCAATGCTTCCCGATAGTAACACCAGCAGTGATAACACTATTCGCGCCAATCCAAACATTGTCTGAAATTACAATGGGCTTCGTACTTACCTTCTGTTCGCTAGGTGGGATGCTCACATCTTCATAACCATGGTTCAATCCAGATACGACAATATTCTGTGCAAACATGGTATTATTACCAATGCTTACCGGCCCGATAATTACGTTGCCAATGCCAATAATGGTCTTTTCTCCGATAATAACATCTCCAACCCCATTGTTTACAGTCGCAAATTCTTCAACTATAGAATAGGCGCCAAGCTGAAAATCATTAAAGGGAAGGATGTCCATCCTGGTGTTATAACGAACTTTAGATCCTTTCCCTCTCTTGTGCTTTAGTGGATTAAGGAATAGTTTTACCCAAAGCCTGGGGCTGTATTCATTTTTCGGAATCAGCAGGCGATGCACGAATTTCTTTAAAGCAGGGTTGCTTTTAATTTTTTCAGTAACCGACATATAATGATTATTGGCGAAGCATCAATACTTTCTTTGCTGGCTCGTTGGTGATTCCCCTTTTCTCCAGATCGAGCCTTCTTGTGACATTAATAAGGGCAATATACAGATAAATATAGATACTGGTAGGAAATTGCACCAGAGCCTCCTGGGGATAGTTCCCAAAATTTATGGCAAATACAACCAGTACCATTGCGAGACAATAGTTCTTCAACTCCGGATCCTGGATCAGAAAGTAATTCTTTATCCCTTCTTTAAGTACAATGAACATCATCGTACAGAACAGGATAAGTCCAATAGAACCCATCTCAACTGCAACACGGACGTATCCACTGTCGGGAGGGAAACCAGCTATTTCAGTACCTGGCGCATACTTTACCCCGGAAGCGCCGGATCCTCCAAGTCCTCCACCAAAAGGGTGTTTTAGTATATAGGGTTGAATCCGCTTCTGGTTCATTTTTCGAACGTTGAAGGAAGCATCATCCGAAGGCTTAAATGCCGATTGGAATCGATAAAGTGTGACGTTAGAGGTTGGCACATTGATCAGTGCGAGAAAAAAGACAGCACCAATAGCACCATATAGCAGCGTAGTCTTATTGATGTTCATTGCCAGGTACAAAGCCAGAGCAGCAGGAATAAGTACGTACGCACCCCGGGTACCTGAATATAACATGGCCGAAATAAAAAAGGCACCCATAAAGCCGTAGCCAATCCGTGTGTTTTTTTTATATGGCCCAATTACCTTGGCAAAGCAGAACAAAGTGCTGGCAACCATGTTATAGGAAAATGCTACCGGGTCTGAGAAAATAGAAAACTTTCGCCACTGACCGTTGATAAAAAGCAGTAACATTACTAAAGGGTCATTAAGCTCTTCCTGCTCAAAATCGAAGAACCCAAAGTATTCCTGTTTAGTCGCATACGCAGCGGCAAACATTGATACGCACATCCAGGTGGTAAAAATAATCCGGATAAATTCTATCCTTCTAATGTTATAAACAAAGATGAAATAGGTGAGGGTAAATACACCTACCGACCTAACGGTATAAAGCCAGGCAACTCTTGAACCGGCCCAGGGATTTCCTACCTGAAGAATATTATAGGAGAACCATATCAGAATAATTGCAGAAATAGGACCTTGGAAAATCTTCCAGTTCTTCTCGTATTTCTGCTTAAGAAAGAAGCCCGCAAAGAGGAGGTACACCAGACCGTCCATGATTGTTCCCAGCGGATAGCCCTTTATCAGTCGCAATAGGAACATGATAAAATAGGCCATGATCAGGAGTACAATTATCCCGAATTCAGGAATGGCTATTACGGCAAGGACGGTGGGAATTGCTATCATGACAGCAATCAGCAATAGGCCTATGGAGGATCCTTTGGATACGACAAGGAAAGAGATCCCCGCACCACCAAGTAAAAGCATCAGGATGCCAAGTGGCCAGGCATACTGCTTTAGGAGATCCTTAAGTTTATTTGGATCTGTCTGTTTTTCGTAGAAAACATCGGGTCTTCCCGGGGGACGAACATAAGCTGTTTCCGGATTGGTGCGCATTAAAGAAACAGGATTTTAATGAACCAGACATAAGTAGTTCCCGCTGCTAAAATGATCGCAAGCGTATATTGTAGCTTATTCTCATCCGGAATCTTATTAAACTTATCTTTTAGTTCAGGAAGGATTTTCATGATACTTATACTTTCTGTTCCTGTAGTGTTTTTTCAATTTCGGTCTCAGTATGGAAGTGCTGAGTGGAAACAGACCTTTTATTTGCCCTGAAAATATTGGCAAGGGAAATTAACTGAAAGAATACGAATTTAGGTATACCTGCAAGGGAAGTATATATCCTTGGATCTGTATGAGAACGTTTCAGAGAGATTACGAACCCTGTAACGAAAGCGATAAATCCAGCTGCCCATAATGCTGCTACCATTGGGTTGATAAAGAGATTAACAAACATCATCATCATCCCAAGGATCAGAAAGATGAACAAAGGAGGGCGCAGTAAAACGATACCAAACAAGATCTGATTCCAGCTAAAATTAGCAATACCCTTAAAGATCAGTGTAAAGCCAAAACGGAAGTATTTAAACCAAGTGTTGATCCATCTTGCTCGCTGATTCACCAACTGATCGGAACGTGAAGTCTTCTCATCAAATACGATTGCATCAGGAACAAAGGCAATACGTTTATTCCTTTTAACGATCTCCGACTGAAGGATCTTGTCAAAACCAGCTCCAACGATATCTTTCTGTTCCAAACATTCCCTGTATAAAGCCACGGTAAAGGCCATTCCCGAACCAGCCAAGGTTGCCGAGGAACCGGCATCAAACAACTGCTTACCGTCATAGTAATGGTAGTAAATATCACGTGCACCGTCAAGGCGTGCATAAGTTGTATCCAGGTTTTTAGCTTCCCTGATTCCCTGTACAGCTTCAAATCCCTGATCAAAATAAGTATTCAAGTTGTTCAGGTACTCCGGTTCTACCAGGTTATCACTATCGATGATAGTAAGCCTCTCATGGGCTCTTCTGAAATTTCTGATTGCATAAAAATGTGACCGGGTATTACTTGCTAAAACTGTTTCAGGTCTAAGCAGGACAACCTTATCACTTTCGAAATGAAGATTGCTGATATCGCAATTGTCGGCAACAATATAAATAAGGTAATTGGAATAATTAAGCTTTAAGATTGAGGAGACGACTGAATGAAGGCTGTCTGTATAAAGATATGCCGTAACAATAATAGCATAGTCGGCTTCCTTGCCAGGCTGCCTTGCTGGTTTCTTTTTGCGGACTAAAGTAGCAATGAAGAGTAATAATAATGGAAATATCAGGTTGAACCCTATGATTGCCTGAACTGCATTCCAAAGAGTATTAGCTATATGATTCATGCTTCTTTTTTTTGAACCAGCCTTTCTTTTTCTCAGGCTTGGTTATTTCTACCTTATTTATGATCCAGCCAATAAACTTATGATCGTTTAAAGCATGCAGATAATCGTTAGCTACCGTTTCTTTGTTACCGAACTTCCGGTTAGATTGAAAAACGCCTGCTATTTTATCAGTAAACAAAAACCACTCTTTTGCTTTATCCAGTTGTTCTAATGGCGGGATCTCTACCATGATGTAGTCGAAGCTCGATTTCAGGTGAGATATCTTCTCCCTTAATCGTTCCTGACTCGTGATCTCTAATAGAGAGGCATCATTTCCTTTGTTACCCAAAACACTTATACCCCTTCTCTTGAAATCGGTTTCAAAAATATTTTCGAGGAGGAAGTCTTCAAAGTAGAATTCCGCGTTTACTGACCTTGAAAGAGTAGGATTGGAAAAATTTCCGTCAATAAGGAGAATGTTTTTATTGGTCAATGCAAAGGCATAAGCAAGACTTATGGATAAAAAGGTTTTGCCTTCCCCCTTTGAAAAGCTTGTAACGCTCAGGAGATTGGTGTTTTTAGGATACGATTGCTGAAGTAGCTGAGGATTCGCCACTGTAAGTTCTGCCCCAGGCAATGCAAGTAGCGGCTCTGAATCTAATTCTGCGCTAATTTCAAAACGGATAGATCGCAGCTGATCCTTAAATCCACCTTTATTCCAATTCCAAAGGCTATGGACGTCGGTGGTTGATGTATGCAATTTTTCTATATATCCCAATACAGGGAACCTGGATGCATTAGCAAGTTCCTTTGGTTGGGTAACTGTCGTGTCAAAGAAGAATAAAATAAAGAGTACAAAGACCACAAATGCAAACCCAACAATACCACTGATGATAATGAGCAGCATCTTTTTAGATGGTATAGCAGTTCCTGGTAATGCGAAAAGGCTTTGTTTAAGCTTTACAGAGAAGTTGCTCTGAATACTTGACAGGTTGTATTTATCAAGGATATCCAGGTACTCCTGACTAGCAATATCGATATCTCTTTCGTAGCTCTGGATAATTGCTTCAAAAGGAACTAGTCGCGAGAACTGGGACGTAAGCGATTTATACTCTTTTAATAAGGAGGCAACACTATGCTGAGCAATATGCAGCTGCGTTTCCATATTAATTTTTTGCGATACAAGATCCTGTTTTGCAGCAAGCGGGTTAAAAATATTTTCCTCTACCGACTCTTCTACCTTTCCGTTAAGGATACTTCTTAACGAGTCCATGCTGTCTTTATAATTGTTATCAAAGCCTTCTCTGATAAAAACATCGGTTAGGGCTTGTAACTGCTCCCTGTAGGCAAGGATATCAGAGTTTACGCGGGAAGTAGTAGCCTCAAGATATTTTCTTTCTCTTGGAGTGAATTTACTATTGATGTCATTAATGGTTCCAGCATAAGAGATGATCTCTTTGTCTGTTCGTTCCCGGTTGCTTTGAACCTCGATCATTCGCTGATAAAGGATCTTCGCCTGCTCAGGAAGGTTAAGTACGCCATTCTGAATCTTGTAAGACTTCAGCTGGTTCATCTTGTCGTTCAGGTTCTTTTGCTTTTCCTGTAGAAGGGTAGATAGGAATGTGACCGACTTACGATCGGCGTCCCTCACCCTATCCGCGTAATAGGTGATAAATTCAGCTGCCACAGCATTAGCCCCAAAACCAGATAATTTGGCATCCTCTGATGAAAATTCTATGGTAATGAAATCACTTTGCCCAACACGAAGGGCCTGTAACTTTCCCCTTAAAGATTCAGAATCATAGTTCATGGATCCCAAAATGCCGTTTAGTAGCTCCTCTTCCGGAGTAACCAAAGTAAGCGGTTTACGGTTCCTGTATCTTGTTTCAAAACCAATTATTGCTTTGCGCTTGTCTTCAGCACTTAATTCACTTAGAAAACGACTCGGCTTTCTAAATGGAGCAGGATCTTTAAGGTCATGTAGTATAAATTTATAGGCAACCATGTCCAACACATTATTCGATTGGATCAGTTGGATCATGTTGCTGAATGTTTGATCAATTTCTTGCTGCTGAGGTGCTGTTTGTTCAGTCACAACGGCATCGTTAGTCCGATCTACAAGGCCTGTGGATATCTGAGATTTGGAGACATAGGAATTAGGAAGGTTTCTAACCAGGAAATACGTTATAGATACCGTAACAATCGGTATAATGATTATAACGACGATGTGCTTGTATAAGAAATTAAAAAACTTCGCTAACTCCATCTATTTTACCTCTTCTAATTTAACTCCAAGAAGCTCTTCCAGTGAGGCCTTTGCAATAAGCAATCCCCCTTCCGCATTTATTTTTGCAAGATTCTGAGCTCCTAGTCGGTCTAAGGTATTATTATATTCAGACATGTTTACTTCGCTTCTTTCAAACTTATACTTAACCATTGCAGCATCAGTTTGAGCGTCAATTGCTGCTTTTGATGCAACCTGAACAAGTTTCATGGCTTGAATATAGGCAATATATCTTCTTTTTACTTCCGTTGTAAGCGTTAACTGGTACTCCGCAATATCATTTTTTGTGATTTTCAGATCTTCCTTAGCTCCCTTTACATTGAAAGGTGTTTGAAAAAAACTTCCGATGTTAAAAAATATCCCTAACTGGTAGCCACTAAAGAAGGTTGGGTTTAGAATATTTAATGAATTAGCCGGAGAATGTACCCAGGATAAACTAACCGGGGCTATCCAGCCTAGTTTCGCTTTAGCTATGTTTGCTTCTCCAATTTTAATCCTGCTTTCTCCTGATTTTACTCTAGGGTAATTTTCCAAAGCAACTGCAACTAATTTTTCCATATAAACGTATGATATCTCGTTCATCATACTTTCTTGGGCATTAACGTGTTGCAGGCTAAAGAGGAGGATAGTTATTAGAAAAAGTCTTTTCCCTAGTTTACTCATGTTTTTAAAAAGCCCCAAAATAAGAGGTAAAGTTAACGTATAATGTCCGTAGATAGTGTATTAATTTTATAATTGAATATCCCCGAGGTCACTTTTAAAATCTAAATGTGTGCCAATATAGCCATAAGATCCTAATTGGTGATTATAAGGGGAATACGATACTGCTGGACACAATGTTACAAAAGAGTGAGAAAAAAAATCCCCAGTTTCTGGGTTTGTTTGAGGATGAATAGTGATAGAAGGAAAGAAATAAAACCCTGGTAGCAACGCTGAGAGGAAAAATTAAACTGATGGTTTATTATATTAAGTATTTTATTCAATCTAGCTTGGCTCAAGCTATATTTGCCTTAAATAATACCAAGTGGTTTAATTTTTGGGATTACAATTCAATCCTCTGTTAGCGCTTTTGATGAGTTTATAAAACAAGCATTGACGGTAAAATTTAACCATCTTCCCTTGGGGAATACTTTATGAGAAAATACTTACTATTCCTGTTATTGGTAGGGTGTATGGGATCTGTATTGGCACAGGTTACACCTTTTACATATAACGAAACCTTTACGAATTCCTATATCAAGGATGATGATATTGTATTTAATGGTGAGCCAAGAAAAGCCTTTCTTACTGCCGGGTCTGACGTAAAGGACGCAGAAGGGCAGGGATTTCTTCGTCTCACGAGCGCCGACAACAATCAAAAGGGATATATTTATTGTAAAACCCCATTTACTTCATCGCAGGGTTTCTCAATTCGTTTCGAATATTTCACCTACGATGGCGGGGATTCAGGAGCCGATGGAATTACGTTTTTCTTATTTGATGCCAACGCTGTTAACAATGGGAATTTTCAAATCGGAGGATTTGGTGGTTCCTTAGGTTATGCTCCCTATGATTTAAATGGTAGTATTTCAGCCGGTCTCAGCGGCGGTTATATTGGTGTGGGGATGGACGAGTATGGGAATTTTAAAATGAAAAAGGAAGGTAGGACTACAGGTATAGAGCCTATTGGCCATTTGCCTCCGACTCGTAATTCTATCACTGTTAGGGGACCTGCATCGAGTGGATACGAGTTTGTAAGAAACGTCCAAACGAATGAAGCTCCATTCAATTTCGAGATACATTCAGGCAAAAGGGCTGTAGACTCGTTAACAGTTGGATATCGCAAATGCTTTATCGATATGGAAAGGATCAATGGCGATAGTAAAAACGGTTACTATTTAACAGTTAAAATATTGATAGGCGGTCCAACCCCAAAACGTCTAACCCTTATCGATAAACATCCCTACACCTATGCACCTCCTCCAATGCTGATGTATGGTATAGCTTCCTCAACCGGAGATTCAAGAAATATACATGAGATCAGGAATGTACAGATAAATACCTACGATCTTCGCTCTGAACCTCCTCAGGCTATAAATGATGGTCAGGATAATCCCTTTGTTACTTATCCTGGAAGATCAATTACCATAGACGTTTTAAAAAATGATATAGCAGAAAAGGATCACGTGATTCCAAAGGACAAAGTTTTCCTTAACGGGATCACATCAGCACAGGGAGGAGCAATAAGTGTTAACCCTACAACGGGTTTGGTCACATACGAACCAAAGCTCGGTTATACCGGTCCGGATTCTTTTACTTACTACGTGCTTGATGACCGTGGGCTAAAGTCGGGGGCAGCAACTGTTTCTGTAGTTGTCAGACAACGGCCAGTTGGGAAGCCTGATATTGCGATTGTAAACATTAATGAAACTCTGGCCAACTTCAGTGTCAGAAAAAATGATCCTGATAGCTTGAATACTACATTCAGGATCAAAACTTATCCAAATGTAATCAATACAAATCCTGCGAATTTCTTCTGGTCGGAGGCAACCGGAACATTCAGCTATAGGCCAGTACAAGGAAGTACAAGTGATTCTTTTACCTATAATATTGTAGACGCTAATGGTGAACTGTCTGATGATATCCTGGTAACCATAAAGATTAATTATCCTCCGGTTGCAGTAGATGACCCGGATGCGAGTCCCACCTCGGCTTATTACATTACCACCAATACCCTTGTTACCCTTTGGCCGCTCTTGAATGACCGGGATCCCGACCTTGACGAACCGATCGAGGATTTTAGAACAAGGATTGAAACCGTAAGGCCAGCTGCACATAATGATCGTGGAGAAGGAAAGCAGGTTAACGGAACCTATTTGTATGCTTCAAGGGAGATCGGAAATGATATGATCGTTTACAAGCTCAGGGATAGAGGAGGCCTCGTTTCAAATGAGGCCAAGATTAAAATAAAAGTCTATCCTAAGCCGCAGATCGGTATAGCAAAAAAAGCCAGCTTTGTTGAAGCAGAAGGTTCGAGTTACGATATCACTTATAAGTTCTATGTTAAAAACCTAAGTCCTCAGGTTGCAGCTTTCAGTGAAGCGGATCAGATGGTATTATCAAACGTCGGTATCCTTGATGATATATCCCAGGCTTTGACGGGTGGTAACTTTACGATCAAAAGTTTTAGGAAGTTAAGTAATAACGGAACGCTGATTTTGAATCCCTCTTTTACAGGGAAGAAAGTAGACAATCTTGATTCGCTTAATATACAACTGTTAAACCGGACGGCGAGTAAACTGGCAGTTGGGGCAGAGGATAGTTTGGAATTAGTAATTAATGTACCATTTTCGAGGTCTACTGCCTGGACAGTAGACAATACATCAACAGCGAAAGCTGAATTCGCCAAATTAATTACAGAATCAACAAAATGGACAGAGGATGATTCTTATGATGGAGTAGATCCTAATAGCTATTTTCTTGGTGGAAAAACCTCAGTTGTCCTTCCCGTTCCAATCAAGCCTGTAGTTAGAGATACCACGTTTGAAAGGTATCAGGACGATCCTGCTTTTGTTGAAGATATTGTTGCAAAACTGGCTACTATAACCGGAAAGAAAACACTAGACAAAACTTCCTTGAAGCTCACCCTGGTATCAGGTAGTACAGTAACAACAGGGATACAATCAGATGGTGTTAAATTTACTCTTGCCGGAACTGCGGGTGCTACACTTTTCAACTATACTATCAAGGATAATTTGGGAGTAGAGTCTAATACCGGAAAGATCACTATAGTAGTAAAAGCTACACCTGCTGGTGTTCCCGACGAATATGCCACCCTTACTAACCAGGGTGTTGAAATAATGGATGTGAAGGCTAACGATGGGGTAAATACAAATTGGGCAGTAGCTGATCCTCAAACAGCTGGAATCAGCGTCAATCCTAACGGTAGTTTGAAGTACGAGCCCCTGGATTTTAATAAAGACTTTTACGGTGTATACAGGTTCACCTACAGACTTATCAACTTATATGATGGTAAATTGACACCTCCTATTAATGTCACCATTCATATCAATAACCCTCCGATAGGTACTGACGCGAATTTAACAACCGGAGTAAATACACCTCTAAATATTAATATAGCAGCTTTAACAAACGACCTTGATGGCTCTGTTAATCCGGCAAGTGTTAAAATTGTTAGTCCGAACCTATCAGGTGGAACAGTTACTGCCGATCCCGCAAACCCTGGAAGTTTCATCTTTACGCCTGCTTCCGGCTTCAGCGGAACAGCTACTTTCCAGTACACTATTGATGATAATGATGCAAAGAAAAAAGGAACATCCGCGCCAAAGACAGTTACCATTGCAGTAGGTAAGGGTTCAGCATCTTCCGCTATCGGACTTGCAAAACAACTCGCAAGCGTAGTGCCGGGTCCGAATAACTCTTTTGAGGTTCGTTATATCTTTACCATAAAGAATTATGGAGCAGAAGAGCTGCAGAACGTAAGCCTTACAGACGATATTGGTCTGGCATTTAATAACGCTCAATTTATCATTAAATCATTAACAGCTAAAGGTACTCTTGCAGTGAACAACTCCTTTAATGGTTTTTCAAACATTGAATTGCTTGACAAAGCAAATAGCAAACTTGCCGCAGGTGGAACTGCAACGGTAGAATTGCTACTCACTATTAAGTTGCTTGACAAAGATGGTGTGTTTGTGAACACTGCATTTACAGAGGCCAATCCAGCTTCAGGAATCACAAAGGTAAGAGACCAGTCGACCTCCGGAACTAAGCCTGATCCTGCAGACGACGGTGATGTATCTCCAAGAGACCCTACGCTGGTTGAACTGCGTTTCCCTGGCTTGTTCATCCCTCAGGGCTTCTCGCCTAATAATGATGGAACAAACGACTTGTTCGTGATAAGAAACGTCAATAACCGTAAGATTGCCATTCAGATCTTTAACCGTTGGGGCAATAGGGTTCACCAGTCAAATGACTATCAGAACGATTGGAATGGAAGATGTACTGAGGGTGTTTACCTTGGGCAGGACCTTCCTCCGGGAACTTACTTCTACATCATTGTGATTGATGGCAATGAGAAATTTACAGGCTATATAACACTGAACAGATAATGAGGAAGATAATTTTAGCGACTGTTATTGTAGCGATGCTGCTGGGTGGCAAAAAGGTATTTGCTCAACAAGAAGCAATGTATACTCAGTATATGTTCAATACCCTTTCTATCAATCCTGCCTATGCGGGAAGCAGGAACGTACTTTCGGCCACTACCTTGATACGTTCGCAGTGGACTGGAATTGAAGGAGCTCCTAAGACGACCACTTTTACTATAGATGCCCCGATGAATCGTAAAAAGGTAGGGCTCGGTCTTCAGGTTTTTAAGGATAAGATAGGCATAATGTCTACTACGGGACTTGTTGCTACCTATGCCTATCGCATCAGAATGGATCGTGCCAGCCTTTCATTTGGATTACAAGGTGGGATAAGCCAGTTCAGGGCCAACTATACAAATGTTCAACTTGAACCTTATGGGCCCTCTAATGACGTAGCTTTTGGCAATAATGCCAATACTAACTTTTACAATGTTGGCGCCGGGGCTTACTATAATTCCGACAAATTCTACCTGGGTTTGTCGTCACCTCAACTTATGCAAAATGTAATGCCGAGCTATACGGGCGAGCAGTCTAAGAATAACAGGCAGTTTAGCCACATTTTCCTAATGGGGGGCTATGTGCTGTCGCTTAATGATGATTTCAAACTGAAACCATCCTTCCTGGTGAAGGCGGTGAAAGGTGCTCCTCTTGAGGGTGATATCAATGCCAATCTTTGGATCCGTAATGTATTCTCTGTAGGGGCTCAGTATAGAACAAATGCTGATGTTTCCGGAATGGTAGAATTTCAGATTAGTCCACAGATCCGCGTAGGTTATGCCTATGATCATAGTCTTACCGACTTGCAAAGTTATAACTCAGGGAGCCATGAAATTATGCTGAGATTTGAGTTGGGACTGGATCGCAACCGTGTTATAAGTCCAAGATATTTTTAATAGCAGATAATCGTGAGAAAATATATACAACTCTTAGTTTTTTCTTTCATATTGCTCTTTGGTCAACCTGTGTTAGCTCAGTCATCCAAACTGAAAGCCCAGCTTAGGATGGCAGAGAAACAGTACAAGGATTTGCGATACGTTGCTGCGGTTAAACATCTTGAACTTGTGCTTGACCAAGACTCCACGAACCTGAAAGCTATTGAAATGATGGCTTATAGTAACCGGCACCTGCGGAAGTATAAGGAGTCGCTTAGGTGGTTTCAAAAGCTGAGTAAGCAGGACGATCTCAAAGCAGTTTGGGCACTTCATTACGCCGAAGCTCTTGCGAATAATCAGAGGTATGAGCTGGCAGAGAATTGGTACAGGAAATACCTGAAGATGGTTCCGGCAGACAAAAGGGCAAAGGCATTTGTGAAGTCGGGCATCTTTTCTAATCAGGATAACGCCGAATGGAAAGTGGAGAAGACGAGGTTAAGCTCTTCGGCCGACGAGTACGCACCGATGTTCTATAAGGATGGATTGTTATTCTGTAGCAACCGTCTGGAGTCCAAGCTGGTAAATCCGGTCTTCGGATGGAATCAAAAGCCTTATTCGGATCTATATTTTACAGATGATCTGAACGCGCTGCGAAAAGAAGGTGCAAAAGACGCAGGGTCTCGTGCTAAGTCATCCTCAAGACTTATAGTTAATGATGATGATACAGCTCCTACAAGTAACGACAGTCGCACTCTTGTAGATTTCGATCATGAATGGTTACAGAACCTGGCGGAGGATGCGGATCCAGGAATCAAGATCCAGCCGGTAAAAGGGAAGATTAATTCAATCTTTAACGAGGGACCGGGAGCTATCCTTCCTGAGGGAGCTTTTATCTTTACCCGTAATAATTTCAAGGGACTCGTTCCGGGTAAAAGTAAGAACGGGGTTGTTAAGCTTAAGATGTACATTGCTAAAGCTCCAAACTGGAATAAGATCGATGAGTTTAGCTATAATAACGATAACTATTCCGTTGGACACCCAGCGGTAAGTAAAGACGGGAAAGTGCTGGTATTTGCGTCGGATATGCCAGGTGGACAAGGCGGAGTAGATCTGTATTATTCAGTAAGGACTGGTGCCGGGAAAAGATGGACAAAGCCTGTGAATATGGGAACCCGGATCAATACCGAAGGAGACGAAATGTTCCCGCATTTCCTGAATGATAATACTTTATTGTTTTCCTCAACCGGTTATGCGGGCTTTGGTGGATTGGATATTTTCGAAATTGCTTTGAAGGATTATTTACCGGTGGCTGCACCGAAGAATCTCGGCGCTCCCATAAATTCCTTTGGTGATGATTTCGGTATTATTAGAAATGCCGATGGTAAATCGGGATACTTCAGCTCTAACAGGGATGGTTCGGATGATATTTACTATTATACCCGTCAGAAGTTCCATGTCTACCTGAAGGGAACAATTGCAGATGGAAATACAAAAGTTCCACCGATTGGAGCCCAGGTTTACCTTCGTCACGCTAACGGTATAGATACACTAAGAGTTAATAGGAGAGGCGAATTCGCAAAAGAACTGAATAAGGAAACCGACTATGAAATCATCGGATCTAGTCCGGGCTTCATTACTAAACGATCCTTTTTAACCACTACCAATATCTTTGAAGATTCAACGATCGTGGTTAATCTCAAGCTGGATAAGTCCGAAAAAGCACAGTTATGGGTCTCCAAGAATTGTGATTCCCTGAAACGTGTTTTCTCAGTTAAGAACATCTATTACGATCTGGATAGATCTGTGGTAAGAGAAGACGCGAAACCTACCTTAAATGCGCTGGCGGAGTTGATGATGAACCATAAGGAGATTTCAGTTATCACTTCGAGCCACTGCGACACAAGGGCATCTGCTGAGTATAACAAAGCATTATCTTTAAGAAGGGGAGAAGCTGCTAAAACTTATCTTATCAGCAGGGGAATACCAGCCAGCCGGATCAAAGTAGAGTATTACGGAAAGTCGCGCTTAGTGAACCGCTGTACCGACGAAGTGCCATGTTCTGAGGAAGATCAGCAACTCAACAGAAGGACCGAGTTTGATGTGATCCTGCACGGGGTGAACCTCACGCAGATGGATTGCCCGGGAAATAAGTAGATTCTTCAACGCAGGCTGTGTTTTCGACACTGTCCACCGTTGCAACAATAAAAAACGGACAGCTCTCAACGAACTGTCCGTTTCTATTTTCCAGAGATCAAGTAAGTTTAAATCGTTTTTCCTTTCATAGCCTGACTGATCGCCTGGTCCATTACTCTTTCCGCAAAAGGACGCGTAAACTCGTTCAATTCATCTATCTTCTTATGGATAAGATCTTTGTCGCCCGAGGTAAGCGCAGTTTTAAGCGCTTCTACATAGCTATTGGTATCGGCGATCTCCTGAATGCTTAAAAATTGCCCATTCTTCTCAACAAATCGTTGTGCAGTGTAAACCATTTGTTCTCCCTCCGTCCGTGCTTCAATGATCATCCGTTGAGAAACGTCGTCTTTCGCATGCGTAATAGAATCAAAAAGCATTTTCTCTACTTCCTGATCTGTTAAACCGTAAGTAGGTTTCACTTCAACCTCTTGTTTTACGCCCGAGCGAAGTTCTAATGCCTGTACTGTTAAGATACCATCAGCATTGAGAAGGAAATTAATATCAACCTTCGGTAGTCCCGCTGGCATAGCAGGAATTCCTTTAAGGTCAAACTCTGCCAGTTTCCTGTTTTCTTTCACCAGGTCACGTTCTCCCTGAAAAACCGAGATCTTCATATTTACCTGGCCATCAACAGAAGTAGTGTATTGGCGTCCGGCTTTTGTAGGTACTTTTGAATTTCTTGGAATGATCACATCCATAAGTCCCCCCATCGTCTCAATGCCAAGAGACAGCGGAGTAACATCAAGCAAGAGAATGTCTTTACGGTTCCCAGCAAGGATGTCCGCCTGGATTCCTGCACCAAGAGCTACAACTTCATCAGGATTAATAGCATCGTTCACACGGCGACAGAAGAACTTAGCAACTTCCTGTTTCACCAAAGAGGTACGGGTAGATCCGCCTACCATAACCACTTCATCAATTTCAGAAACCTTCACTCCTGCATCTTTCAAAGCATTAGAACAAGCAACTATAGTTTCCTGAACCTTCGGTTGGATAAGCTTCTCAAATGTGCTTTTTGTGATAGCGCAAGGAATATCGCCGATGGCACCGTTATAGATATTCTGGTAACTTAATGCCTTTTTTGCCTCCTCTGCTTTTAATCTGAGAGCTTGTGATAACTCCTTATTCTCGGTGATCTCGTTCCTGTCGAGTTTATTTTCCTGTATCCAGTAGTCGATTATCGCGCGGTCGAAGTCATCCCCGCCAAGAAAGGTATTTCCATTGGTCGATAATACTTCAAAGATGCCATTTTGTATCTTAAGAATAGAAACATCGAAAGTTCCACCTCCAAGATCGTAAACAGCGATTGTCTTTTCTTCTTCTGGCTGTAATCCAATCCCATAAGCAAGACTGGCAGCAGTTGGCTCGTTTACTATACGAAGCACGTCAAGTCCTGCAAGTTTACCAGCATCGCGGGTAGCCTGTCGCTGACTGTCATTAAAATAAGCCGGAACAGTGATAACGGCCCTTCTAACAGGAGTTTTTAATGCGTGTTCCGCTCTCTCTTTTAACTCCTTCAAGATCAGCGATGAAAGTTCGATAGGAGTAAAAAACCTTTCTCCCACTTTGATTTTAACCAGACTCTCTGTGTTATCGTCGATAACCTTGTACGAGAAGAAATCTTTGTAATTAGCGATGTCCTGATAAGAACGGCCCAAGAGTCTTTTTACAGAAAATATAGTATTCTGGGGATCGGTGATTAAATAATCCTTAGCCTCGTTACCAACAATAACACTTCCATCATTATGGAAATGAACGACAGATGGAACAAGCACTCCCTTACCAACATCATTTATAACCTGAGGTTTTCCCTCCGGATTAATAAAGGCCACAAGACTGTTAGTAGTGCCCAGGTCTATTCCTACAATAATATCTTCTTTCTGTAAAGAGCCTGTAGCAATATTAATTGAAACTTTCGCCATACTCTGGCAAAGGTACTTAGTTTGGAACTAATCTGAAATTACATTAAGGATATAACTCCGGTATGACAATTGATGTAATTACTAAAATTCTAGCTATGGAAAAGAAAATGAGAAATGAGCAGGGCAGCGTGAATGCCGAGAATATACAAGGAACGTATGACCATGAACATGAGTTGAGCAAGAAAATAGAATCCCATACTACGCTTTCCCGGGAAGAACAGGAGAAGCTGGATCAGGCTCGTCGCGTTAAAATGGCCCAAGACGAAAAGGATACGATACCAGGAGTTCATGCAGAAAATACAGAAGGTACGCCAATAGAAGACGATAACAGGAAAAAGGAAGATTAGAGGAGCAAAGTTCTCCCAGAAGCCTAACAGGGCCCTTTTTTAACAAATTCTCAAAGAAGAGCTATTAAATTAAGCCTGTGTTAATAGATTGATAATAAAAGCATTCGCAAATATCTAATTTATAAAAAAGCACTTTTTTTGTTATAATATTTGCAAAATAACACAGATGCCTTTATCTTTGTATCAACACTTCAGAAGAAAAGTGTTATACACTGTAGGGTGGTGAAACTGGCAGACACACCTCCTTGTCTCGGTGGCGGAGATCATGGGAAATCCAGCAATGGGCTAACCACTCCTTGAAGGTTCGACTCCTTCCCCTACAGCTCCTTTCATATAATTTAGGTTTATAATTGGTTAGTTTGAGCTGTCTCCCATAGACGGCTTATTTTTTGCAATAAAGTGCCGTTAGAGCGGTTTTTCCAGCCCTTTTGACCTCACAATAATCCCATTCTTTTTAAAAGGCTACAATCTCTTAAACCCATAGTTAGATGTAAATTATTCCTCGGAAATTAAATGCCTATTTTACGGCATGGATACTCAAATTGGATTAATGAACCCTAAAAGCGGTACACGTGTATTTACTATTATAAAACTACAGAATGCTGGGTGTCAAGTAGAAGGGTTGTAATACAAGGTATGAGTGAAAAAATTCTAAGAGGGGATTTTCCTCTACCAAGCCGCCCTACACGAGAAAGACACAGTTCAATTTACACTCCCGTAGGATTTACCAATAGAAAGCTATCCTCATCACCCAACCCTTCCTCCTTGCTGTCAGTTGATAAGCAAATCACTTTGAGTTTACAGCTGAGTTTAATCACTTCATCACTTACATCTTCCGTTTCCCTTTGCGCATATTTAGCCGTGCGATTGCTGATGCTCCATATCTGAAGATTTTCTTAAATACTAATATCCTTGATCCCTTGCTTTCTATAACTGCCTTTCCTTACTTTGCAAGGATGGATTTCGCACAATTAGCAAGTAAGTACCTCCAGTCTCTTTCCAAGAATCATTTGAAAAAGGGGCAGCGCATCTACAGCAGCTATTTGGAAGAAATAATGTACATGGACCGACAGCCGGATAGCTGGCAGGTGGATGTACCAAGCGAATCTTCAGATTATTATTACGAGGTATTAATAGGTTTACCTAAAGGTGGTGGAAGTCAACTACATAAAGAATGCGAATGCCCTGCTTTTGCAGAATATGGAGATTGTAAGCATGTTACTGCTGCAATTCTTTACCTTCAAGACGTGGTTGACAAGTTTGAAGAGGAGGAGGACGGGTTCGATTACTTTGAGGATCCTGAAAAGAAGGAAAGTACTGCAAAAGCACCTTCTGCTAACCCCACAGCTCAAAAGGGCTTTTACTCCTTTCGTATGGAGACTATTAGCCGATGGACCTTGAGCGGACTTGCAGGAAATCCCGATCCCAGAGCGTTTTATCTGCTCGCAAGCAGGGTCGAAATCCTTGATAAATCCTCTGCTCACAATACCTTCAGGTTTAGGGAAAGTGCACGCGATATTTATAACATTGACATTATTTATGACGGTGTTGGTGGATTTAGCACAAGGTGTACCTGCAGCATTACTTCCACCCCTATCTGCACTCATATCTTTGGTGCTTTTATTCACCTGGATGAGATGTATGGTTCTAATTACTTCCAGCAGTACCGGGACCATACCAAAGAGAAAATCGCCTGGCTGGCCAAATATGGCTTAAGTCCCCAAGACCCTGAAGCCGACGATTTTGAATGGGAAACTGACTACCGGGGGAATTTAATTGTGAAAAAAAAGCCCGATTCTATCCGTCCGAAGGGTGATTCTGACTTTATTAGGGAACTACAAAATAAACTATTGAAAAATACTCCAGCATTGCGTCCGCGGTTGAATCCTGATTCTTTCATTGATTATGAGATCGGCTTTGTTCTCAACTTCGCCAATCCGAGGTTCCTCCGTTTTGAACTTGACGGAGCTCTGGTCCGTGAGAAGAAAGGCAAGAAAGACGTAAAGCGTCTTAATATTCATAAACAGGAAAACTGGGGAGCGCTCCAATCGTTGGATACTTTCTTCTACTCCAGAATTATTAAGTTTAGCCAACCGGAACTTTCCTTATGGTTGTCTGGCCAGGCAAGCAAGTCGTTTGGAAGCTTAACGCTTAATTCTATTGATTACAGCGACGAAAGAGACCAGCAGAAATTAAAAAAGCATTATTTTGCACTTTTGAAAAGCCTGTGGCAGGACCTAAGTAAATGGGGAAATGTGTTTTATTTGAAGGAAGGTAAGTTTAATAACACCAATCTTCTGCCCGCCGAAATAAGAACAACGCCTGCTAAACTTCAATTTACAGTTAGTCAGGATAAAAAATTCTTATCTATCGATGTCTTTCTTTGTGTGGAGGGAGAAAGTGAATCGAGAATTACATTCCTTTCTCAATTAGTTTTTGCAATTGAGAATAGGCTTTATTTAGCGGAAAGTTATGAGCTGATCGAAACACTTTCCTCATTTAAAAACGGAGTGCTGAAATTTCCCATTTCGGATAGGGCAGAAGTGCTGAAAAAAGTGGTGATGCCGCTTAAACAGAAACATTCAGTTATCCTGGATGAATCCCTTGAGCTGGAAGAGGTACGGGTTAGTCCAGAACCGCGAGTGACACTGAGCGAACTTAATGAAGAGTATCTTTTACTTAAGCCACAGTTTAAATACGAAAACACGCTGCTTGATTATGATGATTTAAGTGATTTTGTTACCGAAGGCGATGATGTCAATCTCCGGCTCATTCACCGGGATAAGGAGCAGGAAAAGAGCCTATACGAACTACTTCGAGACCTTCACCCGAAATTCGCAGGTCAGCGAAACAACCTATACTATTATCTGCCTTTCAACGAGGTGATGAAAGATGGATGGTATCTGAAGATGTCAGCCCGCCTTAAAGAAGTTGGTATTCCTGTTTATGGAACACAAGACCTGAAGCACTTTAAATATAATACAAATTCTCCGAAGGTCAGGATAGGCGCTTCGAGCGGAATTGACTGGTTTGACCTTCAAATCTCGGTGGAATGGGGAGACTTGTCAGTGCCCTTACGGGAGTTGCGCCAGGCTATTCTTAATAAACAAACTTCTATTCTGCTAGATGATGGGTCGTTGGGGATGATCCCGGAGGAATGGTTAAAACAATATACCTTGCTCCTAAGAATGGGAACTGAGGAAAATGGATCGCTTAAAGTAAGTAAGATGCACTTTTCTCTGCTTGACGAACTGGCGGAGCAACTAGACAATAATGATGTTCTTGCTGAAATTGAGGAGAAGAAAAAGCGCTTAGTTCAGGTTGGAAAGGTCAAGACCACCAAACCTTCTAAGGAAATTAAAGCAACGCTGCGGCCCTATCAACTGGCAGGTTTCCAGTGGATGCAAACCCTGAACTCAATAGGGTGGGGCGGATGCCTGGCGGACGATATGGGTTTGGGGAAAACCTTACAAACCATAACCTTCCTGCAATATCTTAAGGAGAAAAATAAAGGCAGTACGCAATTGGTGATCTGCCCTACTTCGCTCATCTTTAACTGGGAAAATGAGATTAAGAAATTTTGCCCAAGCTTGAAATACCATACCTATTATGGCACTCAGCGCTCATTTGATAATGAGCATTTCGAGAATTTCGACGTGATTCTCACGAGTTATGGTGTTCTGCGCCTTGACCTGAAACATCTTACCCGCTTTAAATGGGATTATGTGATCCTGGATGAAAGTCAGGCCATTAAAAACCCCAAGGCTCAAATTACCAAAGCTGTCCAATTATTGCCCTGCAACAATCGCTTGATCCTAAGTGGAACACCTGTCCAAAATAATACAGGCGACTTATATGCTCAGTTTAACTTTGTCAATCCTGGTCTGCTGGGAAATTGGGAGTTCTTTAAGCGTGAATTTGCTAATGATATTGATAAAAGCGGGGACAAAGAAAAAATGCTCCAGTTACGTAAGCTTATTTATCCATTCTTGTTAAGGCGAACTAAGGAACAAGTAGCAAAAGACCTTCCCGATAAAACCGAGATGACTATCTGGTGCAATATGAGTACTGGGCAGCGAAAGGTTTATGACGAATATAAGAACTATTACCGCCACAAGCTGCTTGAGAAGATCGACGAGGAGGGGTTGGGAAAGGCAGGCATTTATGTTCTGGAAGGACTGTTGAAACTTCGGCAGATCTGTGATCATCCTGCGTTGGTTAAAGATAAAGAGATAAAATCGGTTGCATCGGTAAAGGGGGAAGAGCTTTTACGTGAAATCCAGGAGAATACGGGGGATCATAAATTGCTTATCTTTTCGCAATTCACGGAAATGCTAAAATTAATTGAGCAGGATTTGAAGAATAATGACATTCGGTATTGCTACCTGGACGGAAGTACTCCAACGCCGGCACGGCAAAAGCAGGTAGAAGAGTTCCAGACAAATCCGGCTGTAAAGATCTTTTTGATCTCTTTAAAAGCCGGTGGAGTTGGATTAAACCTTACTGCGGCAGATTATGTTTATCTGGTTGATCCCTGGTGGAACCCCGCAGCCGAGCAACAGGCCATAGATCGTACGCACCGTATTGGTCAGACCAAAAAGATCTTTGCCTACAAGATGATCTGTAAGGATACAATTGAAGAAAAGATCCTCAACCTGCAGGAAAAGAAGAAAAATTTAAGTGGCGACCTTGTAAGTGAGGATGCTGCCTTTGTGAAAAAATTAACAAGGGATGATATTGAGTTCTTGTTCACCTAAGTAAAAGTCGAAGGAGCGTTAATTTCGATCACGAAAAGATTACAGTTGTAGGCCCGAGGACTAATTCACCCTCTTCTTTCCGTATTACCCCGCGAGTTTTTTGTTTCCTGAAACATTAGACTAGTGAGAGCCTACATTTCTCATAATAAGCAAACCTGATGAGAATTGAGAAAGGTATTTTAGATTGCTTTATTATGGTAGAATGCCTCTTTATTTATACTCTAAAATAACCACCGTTAAAATGGACTTTTAAATTTTAACAGGATTTTTTCATTTATTGAAGTCGCTGCAGTTTTCTGGGAAGGAAGCCTGGTCCAGAAAGTCATAACTTCCTGAGCCCAAGAAGGAAATAGTGAAAAATAGGGTCAAAAAGCAGGACCAATAAGTCGTTTTTGTGATGAAAAATTAATGACATTTTTTAGAATTCATAGGAAACCCTTGAACAGTAAGCATCTCTAACATCCACTTCTTGATTTAAACCATCATTAGGTGATGGGGCTTATATAGAGAGATAGCGCTGAAATAAGGGGTTTAAGAACAATAGTATTTAACTCCCCAAAATCTTTTAGAAAAGCTCCTTCCCATCTAACGCTTATTCTTAAGATACTCTGTAGCCTTCCTGTTACAGCTTTCACAAATTCCGTAAACTACAAGATTTACAGACGAGGGATTGAAACCTTCTGGCATGTTTATTTCCGGAAGTTTAAAATCCTCGAGGCAGTAAACCTTATAGCAGACAGTGCAATTGAAGTGTACGTGTTCGTCCTTATGTTCGTGCTCAGTACAAGACTCTTTGCAAGTAGCATAGACAGCCGTACCATTCATGTCAATTACCTTGTGTATTATACCTTTTTCTTCAAAGGTCTTCAGGGTGCGATATAGAGTTACCGAGTCAACTTCTTTACCCAGGATTTGCTCCAGATCTGGTTGAGAGGTAGCTGCATCCCGGGAGGTCAGGACTTCCAATACGCTTAATCTCGGCTTGGTTTTCTTTAACTCATGCTTCTCTAAAAGTTGGCCAAACAAGGAATTTGTTTTGCTGTCGGACATATGCAAAGATACGATTTACAGAGGATATGCCTCAGTAATATCCCTCACTTACGACATCATTGAGATTATTGTTCATGATACTTTCAGTTTAATAGCGGATTCGAAGTTTCCAGTTTCGCATGATTATTTCTCAATTTAATCTTAATCATCTGCCTCCGTACAACAAAGAGCACTATCAGCATGTACAGTACGTTTTCTGTGAAAAGCCCTAGGTAGATACCCTGCTTCCCCAAAAAATGGGGAGCTGAAAGCAGTAAGGGAATAAAGAGAAGCGTTTCCCGTCCCAATGCGAGAGAAGCCGAAATTTTGCCATTGCCAGTGGCCTGCAAAAAGACAATTCCAGTAGAAGAAACGGGAGCAATTATTAAAATCCCCATCATTAACCGGAAATGGAATAAATCATCATGGGTGAAATCAGAATTGGGCAAAATCAGAGAAAGCATTTGCTTGGGAAATACTTGTACTGGTATTAAAACCAGCAACATGACCAGGCAGCACGACAAACGAAATATTTTTAAGGCTTCCATGCTTCTTTCATATTTACCGGCTCCGAAATTGATGCCAATCACAGGTTGCAGGGCCTGAAGTATACCAAAAACGGGGATGAGCGAGAAGGAATAAATACGAAACACAGCCGAAAAAAAAGCTTCCTCAAAGCGATCGCTATACAGTGTTACCATCTTAAAGAGAACGAGCTGCCGGACAAAGCTGCTAGCCTGCATTACCATGGCAGAAGATCCAATCTCCGTTATTTCTTTCAGCACTTCTTTGTCAAGCTTTATCTGACGAAGATCCAACTTTACGCTGCTCCTATTCGAGTTGAGAAACTTTAATATTCCCAGGGAGTAAACAGCCATAGATAGAACCGTTGCAAGAGCGGCCCCCTTAACACCCCAATTGCAATAATAAATCAAAATAGGGTTTAAGATAATGTTGCAGATTACCCCAGCGATGGTCATTCGCATAGATAATTTCATTTGTCCTTCTGCTCGTAGAAGTGAAGAACAGGCAAGGCCAAAAATACTTGTGAAGCATCCTGTCATCATCCATCTATAATATGCCGCTCCCTCTTTCAAAACTCCGTGTTCTGCCCCAATCAGCTTAAGTGCTGATTCTGCTAAGAAATATCCGGCAGTACCCAACACCAGCGAAACAACCACGGAATAAATGAGTACATATGCGAATATCTGCTGAGTAACTCCTGTATTACCGCTTCCAACAGCTCGACTTAAAACATTTGATGCGCCGGAGGAAATAAAACCGGTAACTGCAGAGTTAATCACCATTAAGGGAATACATAAAGACACTCCGGCCAGTGCATCCTGCCCAATAAGTCGACCGGCATAAACGGCATCAACAAAGGAGTTTAAGGAGATAACCAGCATACTAAGAACTCCCGGTACAGACATCCGAAACAGAAGTGTAGAAAGTCTGTCGTGTAAAATGGCCTCTCTTGACTGCATCCTCAATTATTTTAGATTTTTACTGGATATAAAAGCTCCAATAACAAGAAGGAGGACAGTAAGCATAAGTAACTGAAAAACTCCTGTCCTGATATAGGCTGCAGTATTAAAGTTCCCCGACATTACGAACACAGGAGAATGCCTCATCTCTTCACTTGAGAAGTTTCTGTCTGAAAAGAGCCTGGAGTAGTAAAAAGTCACGAGTTGTTTATGAAAGGCTGCTACAGATTTACTGAAATCCTGAAAAGCATATAGGTCAGTTGAGGCCAGGGAATTAAACAAGTTTTGAGTAGCGACAGCAGGATTTATGAAGTTAAAACTTCTTGCAATTTTATCTCTCTCTTTCACCTGGTTTTGATAAGTTGCTACCAGCCGGGCCGACTGTGCATCGCGTAAAACAGTAAAGGCTGCCTGTCCTTTGGCCATCAGTTTCTTCTGAAACAGTTGTGGGCCCGCCGCAAATTCAGGGTGCTTTGTCAGAAATTCCTGTATTACCTTAATATGATTTTCATCTTTCTCTTCATCGAAGACACCCGCCCTTCGGCTAATGCTACTGAGAACAGAACTGTTCAAGGGCATTGAAAGACTTATAAGAATGTTTAACAGCGCCGGTATCAGGATCAGAATAAGAAGCCAGGTTCCGATCCCGGCCATTGCGTTCCATCCTGTATTCTTCTTCAGCGATATCAGGATAAACATCAGCGAAAACCAGAATAGAAAATAGATTAGGATGATAATTAACCAGAAGACTGCCAGATTTAACCTATCAAAATTCATAGAGCTGTCACTTATAAATCCCACCATACTTAGTAAAAATGCCGTTCCCGTAAGCAGGATAAAATAGAAGAGCAAGCGGTAAAGGACAACCGTTTTTACCGGAAAGGCCTGCGAGCGGATTACCGGTAGTACGCCGCGATCAGTATCCTCCGACAAAATGTTATAACTAAAGGCAATTATCAGGAGCGGAAACAGATAGACAAGAACAAAAGAAAGGTCAAAATTTCCTGCGAGTAATTTCTCCGGATTGGCAATTTCGTTTTGAAAAACTTGGTAATACAAGCTCATTGCAGAGATTTTGTAGTAGTAAGGTTGTAAATCTCTTTGTCCTATAGCAAGAGAAGCTAGTGGCGATGGTTTGTACGCAGCAGGATAAACATGACGGTGCCAGGCGTAGGAGGCTACCGCAGAAATTTCCCAGGCTTTTTTTCCTTCGGTGGTGCTGGTATCTGCAGAAAATCCCTCTTGAATTAGTTTTTGACTACGCGAACTTTCCTCCATCACAGAAGCTATCGCCAGTTCCTGCTTTTTGATTTCCCGCGCACCGTAGTAAATACTATAAAGCCCAAGTAAAATGGCCAGAGAATGAATCACAAGATTGAAACCTTGCCGCTTAAAGCTTAGCCATTCATATTTAAGAATATGAGATATCATAGGATCATCTTGTTAAATGAGAAGGAAACCAATAGAAATGCTGATACCGCCCATGCCAGCAAAGCGATTATTTCGAACAGGCAATTTTCTAATGGAAAAATAATATCCGGCGTTTTGTAATTAAAATCAGGTACAGCCTCCCATAAGCTTCGGCTAGCTTTGTACTCATAAAATTCGCCGGTTTTTGAATGGTCCCGGTAGTCCATATTCATCATTCGTACCATCTTTCTCCGGTAATTCTCGGCAGAAGTTTGAAAATCGGTGTAGGTAGCAAAATCCGTCGCGCTTAAACTCATGGAGATATTTCTAACAGCAAGGTAGGGATCCAATAGACTCAGGTATTTAGACACCCTATTTTGTTTTACAAGCACCTCCTGTAACCCAAGGGTATGTTTATCGTGAATTCTGTTACCAAAATCTTCGTAAGCTTGTGCACAGGCAGCTTCATAATTAATAGGCAGTTGGGAAACTTCTCTTACTTTATATTCTGTCAGAAGCTGCCTGGTAAGATGGACAATTACTTCGTCCTTAAGCGGATTCCTCTCAATTCTAGAATTAATATCGTTTTTTATCTGCTGTTGGTAGGCATTTAGGGATGGCAAAGGATAGGCCTCAGAAGCAATGCTGGCAGTAGTTTTGGGCAGGATGATTGTAAGTACTATCCAGATGCTAAGTAGTGTCAGCAGAGATTTTCCAGAGTTTACTGATTTGGAGGAAATCCAAACGGCAAGCACAATGAAGATGAAGAAATAAAGAATATACGAAAGAACTAGTATAATCAATCGCAGGAAAACTTCTGTAGTAAACTCTATCTCAAAGGGCATAAAAATACCCACAAAGAGAAGTGTAAGCGTTGGAAGCAGAAGGCTGAACACTACTATGTTATAAGCTAATATCTTTCCTTGTATGATTGCTCTCAAGGGCACTCCCTGGCTTAGTAAAATACGGAGCGTACCATGTTCCCTCTCCCCGGTAAAGGAGGAGAAGGCTAGAAAGATGATCAGAAGAGGAATCAGTATCTGGAGTACTAAGGCAATAGATAATTCACCAAACCGAATCATCGCCCCAAAATCTTGTGCAGGCCTGAACATAAATTCGTGCTGATAATGCGCCTCTAAATAAATGGAGGAACCAGTATAGGAATCGACACCAAAATCAAAAAAACTTAAGGCAGTTTTTGGCTTAAAAACGAATGTGCCAAAATGTGCGGCAATATGCGGATGTTTATTTCCCTGCTCCAGCCATTGTTGTCTCTTTTCCTTCTGGGCTACTGCTACCTCATCTTTCTGCATTTTATAGTTGAGGAAACCGCCAGCCCCGGCTATCAGCAGCAAGACTGAAATCAATATACCCGTGATGATGATCTGTTTATTCCGGAAAGCTACGCGCAATTCCTTTTTTGTTATAATAAATACCTGATACATCAGTGATCATTCTCTTTAACAATTTCTACCAATAGTTTATTCGCAAGCATTTCATCATAAAGACTTTCCTTGCAGGCTCTTAAACTATCCGCGGGATGTATTCCATCAGCCTTTTGCCATAACGTATTTGTTTCGCCATCCAAAAGATAAGCCTCATCATTCTGCCGATTCAATAAGTAGGTCGCCTTTTGTTCTGGTTTTTCTATGGATAAGAACCAGGGACTTTTAGTAACGAATGTTTTGGCAGCGGATAGAGGAATCATTTCCCGCTCCTCATTGTAGCTTAAAAAAGCATGTTCCGATTTAAAAAGCACTTCTTTTGTTTCATTAGCTTCCAGTTCAAACACTTGCAGTTTATCGGCGAGAAGAGCTTCTCCCAGAGTATAGTCTATAATTTTTACCGGAGCTGGTTCCAACGAATGATTTTTTACAATGGCTTTCCCGGATATTCCATCCCATCGAACGTCTTCACAGCTTACTTTTTCTACGTAGAAAAAATCATCAATCGCGGTTTTAGAATAGCGTATTTCTCCTTCACTAATTACCTCTGAAACCAGTGTGTACTTTCCAAGCGGCGTGTTTTCGGGTGTTTGATAAGTGAAATAGAAATGCCTGCCGCCCTGAATGTTTTGCAGTATGTCGGCTAATTTTTCCTTGCTGCTCTTACCTGAGAGGTATGATGCAAGCAGTAGTATCGGAAGATTTTTATTGAGGTACAAAAGCTTGTTGTTTTCAGCTGCCAGCTTTTCATCTTCAACGGCTGGAAGCGCTAATACATGCTCTTCAAAAAGCATTTTTACGTTCCCAAGCGGGTCTTTTACTCCAATTCTTACAAGCGGAAAAATATGCTTTTCTTTTAGTTTCGACGTGTTGAAGTTCCAGTGTATTGTGACTGGCTTGCCAGGCAGGGTACGCTTAGGAAAAATACTCATCTATGCCTTTCTTAAATCTTTAATATTTTGAGGACTGTAAATCTGCGGATATGTACTGAACCATTTGAGTACCGTTTCCTGACCCAGATGATCAAAAACTGCAGAAATAAGCACCTCCAGCTTTTTATTAAATTCAGCTCGGTTGGCTTCAGGATTTGCCTCTATCGCTGCTTTTCGGTTTAACTTTTCAGCTCTGGTGGCAGGTTGATGATGTACGAAGCGTCCGAAATTAGCCTGACAGAAAGCAGCGTACTCCCTGGTAAAGAGAATGAAGTTATGCCACATTTCATCCAGGATCAGGAGCTCGTCGGGAATAAAGATCCCTTCATATTGACTCAAAAAGAGAAACTTCTTTGTCTCAAGGAAAATATCCTCTGCCTCATCGTCCGTTACATTCAAAAGATCGGTAAACCGGCAGATGACGTCTTCGTTTTTATATTCAAGAATTTTATCCAGTTGTTGCATTTGAAATAAGTTTTAAGAATGAAACAGCAGCTCTTTTGAGGCTGCTGTTTCCATTGATACTATAATGTTACTGTGCAGTGGCCACCAGTATCGCAATGAGAGCTTCCGCCAATTACTCTGTTTTCAAGGATTAAAGCGATTAGTTCTTCTTTACTTAGGTTTTTCATGATGAATATTATTGATGATTTATGCCTACTCTGGTTGGGGTTTTCGGCCTCCCCCCGTTATTGCAACAACAATACAAGTATAACAAATAATTTCTAAATGCAAGTAACTTGCATTTAGAAATTATTAAAATGTCAGAGTCTCTCCTGCTCTTCCAGCCGTTGAGTTTTTCCGCGGGCTAATTTTCCTCCGAGGTGATAAATCAGGCTAACATTAAGACGGCGACTATCCGGCAAATTGTTGTACCAGCTATTAGCCGTATTTGTTATGCTATAGCCACTGTACCTAATAGTTCTGAAAATATCTGAAAGGGAAGCCCGCACATCAATCTTCCTTTTAGCAAATGTTTTTTTTAACCCGGCATCGACCGAAAAAAATTGACGGTAGATGTATACTCCATTTAAGGTAGGACTTGTATAATGGAAATTAACTTCCCCGCTAACCTTCTTTGGAAGGGTCAGGGAATGATTACTGATAACGTCTATGGCAAACTTCTCCGCAGATTTTATTCCACCTAATTGCTGCAAGGGATAATGAGTATAGTTTAGACTGACAGTATTGCTACTGCTCCAGAACCTGGTGTAGTTTATCGGAGATGATAGCTGCAAGTCTAACCGCTCTCTTTTTCCAAAGTTGATATTACTGGTGATCAGTACAGCGTCTGGATTAACCACTGCACTTTGGGAAATAAAATTATTTGCCCTGTTATAGGTAAGGCTTACAATATACTTTTGGTGAAGCGTATAAATGATTGTACTTACCCAGGCTCTTTCTGGCTGAAGCAGGGGATTGCCCTGGTAATAGTAATACTTATCGTAGAAATAGCGGACCGGGTTTAAATTGTTATACAGCGGTCGGTTAATTCTACGGCTAAGGGAAAGGCTAACAGAATGTGATCCATTTAATTTCTGCTCGAGAGAAAAAGATGGAAACAGATTTGTGTAATCGCGTCTTGTGCGGATGGAACTGCTGATGGAATTTGCATCTGTTAAGGTATGTTCCATTCTGATTCCAGCTTCTATAGTTGTCGTCTTCCAACTCCTTTTTCCCGAGAAATAAACTGCTGATATTTGTTCTCCATAGACAAAGTGATCACTTAGCGAAGAAGCGGGAACAAAGTGATTGTTAACGAGCGAATCGTATTTGAACTCGTTATCAATATTCACTTTGGCATACTTTAAACCAGCTTTAAAATCTATTGTATGGGAAGGCAGATCGAAATCAGCTTTTAAAGATCGAATATCAACAAAGCTGGGCTGATGAAAATTTAATTGCTGGTAAGGTCCGATTTCATTTCCATCCACGTTTGCCCAGGAATTACCGATAAAGCCATCCGAATTGTTTCTAAATGAAATGTAGTCTGCATTTAGACTAAGCGTTTTGCCAAGTGTATCCAAGCCTTTTTTAAAATTAAGGTTGAACCCATTATTATAATAAGGCTCCTTGAGGATATTGTTATTCTGTACAACTGACTGAAGATTATTTTGATTAGCCAAAACCTGGGTTGCTCCGCCTGCATTTCTGCTCCAATCATCGGTATAGCCCGTGTAGAAAAAGCCTAGTTCTGTTTTTCGAGGAAGATAAAGGTCAATACCAGCTTTGTAGCTATAATAGTGCGTTTGGGTCTCATCTTCAATTTCCCGTAAGTAAAGGACTTCGTCTCGGCCAGAACCTTTTAACTGGTTTCCTCTTTTCAGGGCCAGATAGTGACGATTATCATATCCCAGACTCCCAAAGATGTTAAATCTATCGTTCCTGATATTCCCCGCAATACTTTCCCTATGAAGAAAGTATTGCCCCGCCCCCGTTCCAGCGCTTATGTCTGCGGCATAACCTTTTTTGTTTGTTTTTTTTGTGATAATGTTGATGCTGCCGGAACTTCCGGCAGCATCAAATTGAGAACCAGGTGAGTTAATAAGTTCTACGCGGCTGATAGCAGAAGCGCCCATTCCCTTCAGCATATTACTTAGTTGCTGGGCAGATATTTGACTTAATTTGCCGTCAATCATGATATTAACAGCAGATGATCCTTTAAACACGATATTATCGCTTTGATCTACTGATACCCCAGGTATCTTTTGCAACAGATCGAAGGCAGAATTTCCGGTGGAAACAGGACTTGCATCGACATTAAAAACCAGGTTTCCTCCTTTTATTTCTACGGGATTCCTCCTTTGAGTGATTACTACTTCTCTTAGTTTGGTTTCCTCTTTAAGTAGAATAATATCTGGTAGGGTATCAAAGGACCCTTGGACAAAAGACCTGGAAACATGGTTCTTATATCCCAAAGCAGAAGCTTTAATACGGTATCTTTCAGTTGGCATACTAAAGCGGAATATCCCTGATTCGTCCGTTCTTGTTGCACTCAATGTGCTCGAATCTCTTTCTGCAATTATAAAAATGGTGATGAATGGAATGGGATGCTTGTTTTCATCCAGCACCCTTCCTTCTAAGCCACTTAATGCCTGGGAAAAAGCATCTAGCTGGGACAGCAATAGTAATATTATAAGTAGAGTTTTTGAGTAAAGATTCATAAAGTGACTATCTGTGCATATGCTGCAGATAAAGCTTTTCAAGGTTTTCAAAGCTAACATCAGAGGTGGAAAAACTTTCCAGCAGTTGCCCCTGCTTCATAATCCCTATATGCGTTCCGGTTTCTTTCGAGCGGAACAGATCGTGGGTCGCCATCAGGGTAGCAACACCTAGCGATTTCATTTTCAGCAGTAACTCTGAGAACTCATTACTGGCTTTAGGATCTAATCCAGACGTTGGCTCATCCAGCAAAAGCACTTTTGCTTGTTTGGCAATGGCCAGGGCAATTCCTACTTTTTGTCGCATGCCCTTTGAGTAGATAGATACTCTTTTATCAATGAAGTCCGCCTGCAAACCTGCTTCCAGCAGAAAGCCCTGCAATTGATCTTTTTTTAACTGAAGCCCTGATAAACCGCAGAAGAAATCCAGGTTCTCATATCCAGAAAGAGCGGGATAAAGCATAAGGTTCTCTGGAATATAGGTCAGATACTTTTTCGTCTCAACTGGCTCAATGGCAACATTTGTGTTATTTATCAGGGCTCTTCCAGAGCTTGGCTGGATGAAGTTGAGAAAGAGATTGATTGTTGTTGATTTTCCTGCACCGTTTGCACCAAGAAGACAGAAGATATCACCGGGCTTTACTTCCAGGCAAAGGTCCTTCAAGGCCTGATGACCATTATAGTTTTTAGAAAGATTTATAGCTTGTAGCATTTTGGGAGATTTATTGATCATTGGGAATGAGGGTAAATAAGCTGCCGGCATCAACCCGGCAGCGCTCAACCAACTATTGGATTTTAGCAAATCCGTTGCAAGCTCCGGAAGCTAATCCAAACTCCTTTTTTATAGATCCTTCTTTAATGGAGTAAGAATAAATAGCATTCTCAGCAGAAGCTGCAACATTGAAGTAAATCTTCTCGTTGTCCCACTTGGTCATGAAAGACTTGTTTCCTTTTACTAGCGGAAGGTTTTCTGATAGAGCTCCTGATACCATTTTGTTAGCAAGATCAATTCTGATATACTGTCCAGCGAAAGCGTTGCCACTATCAAATGGATAAGCTGCAGTTGAGGTGTATTTGATGGTAAATGTTTGACCGCTATCGAAGTGGAACAAGCCAAGGCAAGGCCCTCCGGTTGCATTACTTAAGTTGAAAAAGTAATCAGGATCAAAGCTGGTTTCTCCATTTTTAATTCTTAAAACACCCGAAGGTTTTCCATTAGCGGCATATCCCATTACGTACACATCTCCATTAGCTGTTTTAGCAAATACGTTAGGCTGGAAAGACGATTCGGAACCGCCATTCCAAGCCTGGTTGCTTCTTTCGTCGGAGATAAGCTTAACGAAAGCTCCGCTACTGCGATCAAAGACAGCTACAAAGACTTTGTTTTCCAGGTTTTGGAAGCTTGCATTCTGGTAGTTTACCCCAATAAAAAGATAATTTCCTTGTTGCATAATTCCCATTAGATAAATTTCTGTTGCACCTGTTTTAAAAAGACCACTAATATCAATGTCTCTCGTTACCGCCATGGTTGAGGGATTAAAGCGCACAAGCTTTGGTGTACTGCCAAAACTTGCTACGGTAGCATAAGCTTCAGTTTCCGACACAAAGGAAACTGCCCCGATGGTTCTTAATCCCGGGATAGCGAAAGAGCCCGTTTCCTGCAAATTTCCGCTAGCATCAAATTGATATTTCTTTAAAGTAGCGGGTGCGCCGAAGTTGTTCTGATAGATGCTTTTTCCGTATTTAAAAATGAAAGCCGAGCTTGCAGACTCAATAGCTGTGCTTGTTCCTATACTTCCGGTTGGAAAGTCTTTTGTTCCAAGCAAATACGACGTTTGGTTGGGAGATACGCCTCCTGTGACACTGATTATGTAATTAGCATCAGTGGTTTCCTCTGTTTTGTCTTTTTTACAAGCGGTGGCGCCAAGAAGGAGAGTAAAAAATAGAGTGTAAATGTAGTTTGTCTTCATGTTTATTGTTTAAAGCTATTTGTGAATATAGAATCTTGTTTTAATGCTTAAGGATCTTCCGGGCAGCTGTACGTTAAAGTTGTCGTAGGTTTTGATGTTGCTGAGGTTGAAGCTTTCTAAGGAGAGACTTAAGCCGGAACGGGTAGAAATTGATATGCCCGCATTTTGAATAAATTGTGTAGGTATTCGGTTTTTTAAACTCTTTGCGCCGTCAACCTCCCAGTATAAAAAATACTCGTGAGTGTAGCCCGTATTAAGCCAGAAATTGGAGGTGGTACCTTTAAAAAGGAGATTTTCTTTTCTCAATCGAAGACTTCCATTTGCAAGCAGAAACGGAATGTTAGGTACGCGGGCGTTATAGTAACGATCTGTATTCGGCTCCCCGTCAATAATGCCTTTGTTCCTGATATCCTGATAACTGGCATTAAAGGAAAGCTGCACTAGCGGAAGGATCTGATAGTCTATCCATGCTTCAATTCCTTTAATTTGAGAAGCACTTAAGTTTCTACTCATACCGCTGCCGCGACTGTCAACCTGCAGAAAAATCTGATCTTGGATGTCTCTGAAAAATCCTGATACTTCAGCTTTTATCTTTTTGCCGGAGTAGAGTACGTTCAGATTCGCATTATTGCTTTTTTCCGGTTTGAGCGCTGGATTTGCTTTTATAAGCATGAAGTCACCGAAGGCTTCCTCTACCTCAGGAAGGCGCAGTGCATGTTCAAATGAAGCCTTTAAGATTATATTTCCACCTGCGTTATAGGTAAAGGCAGCGTTGTATCCCCAATTGTGTATCGACTGCTGTTCCCTGATATGTTCAGTGTCTACCAACTGATAGCTGCTCATGCTGGAATAGAAATGCTTGATGGATGAGCTGAACTTAATACGCGAGCCAAAGCCGGAGGACTCAATACCGAGACCCGTAATATTCTTTAGGTTTGTAGATGGTTTTCCATAAAAGTCAATTCCATTATTATAGAATTGCGAAAGAGTGTCTCGTCCGGTTCTCCTAAAACTATTAAAGGTATTAACAAAACTTAGCTTACTTCCATTAAGTATACGCCAGCCTAGCTGCACCTTATGATTGACCACATCAGCATGGGTATGTAGGTACTTTGCTTTCCCAAGTTCTCCCTCGTCGGGCTTTAGTCTCCGATCAAAAACATGCCCGTTCCAAATGTACACGTTCCTTGAAGTATCTATCAATAAGCCATTAACGCGACTATAGGAGATAAAACTCAAAAGATCTAATGACTTAAGCAGGTTAGACTTTTGATATTTTAAAGTAGAAGAATGGAGCCTTTCCTGATAGGCTACTTTCCCATAAGGTTGTGTCATCAAAAGATTATTCTGAAGCTGCTCCTCAAAACCAGTATTAAGGAAAGATAAGCTGAACTGATCAGCCCATTTTGTATTCACAAAACCTAATTCAGCACGGACAATAAAATTTTGAAATTGGTCATGAAAACGGCGTACTGTTGCAGTATCCAGATTGTAAGTAGCATTGGGAATACCGGCGTCGATCTTGTAATTGTTTTTAGCATATCCAGCCGAAGAGAGTAAACTGCTGTAAAAATTATTGTTCCAGAACTTTTTTGCTGATAGGTTAAGGCGGTGAGTCTGAAAAGATCCAAGAGCATAGGAAGCATCCAGGAAATCAGAGCGTTCTTTTCTTGTTACAATATTAATTGCACCACCAAGTGCGTCAGCGCCTAATTCTACCGGAAGGACTCCTTTATAAATTTCCAGTCGCTCAATTTGCTCTACCGGTACGATCCCTAATCCTAAAGTCTCACCGATCTGATCTATTGGGATACCATCCAGGAAGAAGCGCAGTTGCTTACCTGTACTTCCATTAACAAAAAACTGTGTTCTTGATCCATAGCCTCCGTCTTGCTTAATTTTGATTCCCGAACTTTGTCCAAGTATTTGAAGTGGAGTAATATTACTCGCATAGTATTGTTTGAGAGGAATTACCGCAATATTGCCAGGAGTTTCTTTTAAAATCTTTGCAGCACTACCATTTACTAAAACCTCTTTCAGGTTTTTAGAACTATCCGACTTGCTTTTGAGGTTGTCACGTTTAACCTGAGCACCAGCACATAATGGTACCAGGAAAAACAATCCGAAAATTGCTTTCATGAAAAAGTACAGGGATTAGTTAGAGATTGATCAGGCTTTCAAAAGCCATTCTCCAATAATTACCAATTGACGATGTCTGGAAGACATGCATTTAAGAAATAGAAATTTAACAGAAAGCAGGAGGCCCCTTATTGGTGAAGGCCTGAATAGAAGATGGGTATATCTTGCAATTGAATGTGTCGGGCACTTCAACAGGCTTTGCAAAAAGAATCGAATTGATAGTAGGTGGTAAATTATGAAGCTGTTTCCCCTTAATATGCGCGAAGTATTCGCAGGTAGCACACTTTTTTTCGGAACTTACTTTCTCTTTTACGCTTAATGAAACTTTTGTGAAGCTTCCATCGTGGTGGTGCAGCGCTTGAACTATCGGAGCAAAAAGAAAAACGAACATCACCATAAGAGCTAATGCTCTCTGGTATGTCGCAGTCCAATTTCTTTTGCTTTTCATAATTGCAGTAAAGTTGCATTTGAAAAATGAGAAATGCAAGAGAAATTTTAGTTTGTGTTGAATATATGCCACAAATCTCTAAACCGGGAAATTGGTTAACTTCTATTTTGTAATACTGGTTTTTTCATAGGGTCGAAATAGTCAATAAATTTTGGTGTCTTGACCGTTTCTTCCTATTCTTTAAAAGAAGCCATCAAAACGAGGGTTCAGGGAGTAGGTCCAGAAATACGACCGTTAAAATGGACTTTTAAATTTTAACAGAATTTTATCATTAATTGAAGTCGCTGCAGTTTTCATAAAAGAAAGAGTAGGTCCAGAAAGTTATAAGTTTCTGAATACTACGAAAGCATACCCTTAAAAGGGGCTAAAACGCTGGTTCAAAAAAGAAAAACTAAGAGGGCGACTTATCAAATTTATCCGTCTGGCTCCTTCTAAAAGACAGTCCTACGGATGCTCATGCTTAGGGACAAGAAATTTTCGGGTAATTGTCCTCTTTTTCAATCGCTTCGCGCTTCAAATTTAAGTACTTGACTTGTTGCAACTTAAAATGCTTTGGGCCTTAGCTGATTTTGTCTACCTCAATTATTTCAGTAAAAGGTGTTTTTCGATTCTTTGCTGCCCATTTGCTAAGTTGATTCAAGATTGGAGTAAGTTCTAGCGCCATCGTAGTTAGCTCGTACTCCACCCTTGGTGGAACTTCTGGATAAATAGTTCGTTTGATAAGGCCGTCTTGCTCCATTGTTCGCAGTTGTAAAGACAACATACGTTCAGTTATATGAGCGAATTCTGTTTTTAGCTCACTGAAACGCATTCGTTTCTGTTCGAGCTTATCAATAATCATCAATTTCCAACGCCCCTCAATAATGTGTATGGCATAGGTTAAATTGCAATTGATAATGTGTTTTTCATTAATGGAATAGGTGGAAGTTGCTTTTCTGCCTGGCATTACTTACAAGTTTTATAGTAGCTCACAATTATTGCATGTGAAGTATAAATAACCTCAAAACGTTACCATTGCAAATATCAAAATAAATACAATGGATCTATATTTAAATGAGAAAACAGCAATAGTAAGCGGAGCAAGCCAGGGGATAGGAAGAGCTATCGTTAAAGAGCTTGCCATAGAGGGTGTCAAAGTTCTGGCAACGGCGCGTAATGAATCTTTATTGGACGAACTAAGGTCGGAAGTTCTTATTCTAGGAGGAACTGAGCCTGTTTTATTAGTACAGGATTATATTGCTGATGATGGGCCTGAAAGGATAGCTGATGCTGCATACAAGCACTTAGGTCATGTAGATATTCTTATCAACAACGCTGGACGAAGCAGACCGGTACCCGTTACTGGGCAGGAGGACGACTGGGCAGCTGCGATGAAACTTGACTTCGAACAACACAGAAAGTTAACACATCTACTATTACCGCATTTTATCGAGCGAAAGGACGGTGTTATCCTGAACCTTACCAGCACCTATGAATTACGGCAGTTAAACGTTTCTGCAATTGCTAAAGCGGCCATAACCGTGTGGTCAAAGCAACTTGCAGGAGAATTAGGAAAGTATGGCATCAGAGTAAACTGTATACAGCCCGGTCTGATTGATACAAATAATATTCGGCCCTTTTTCTCGGATGCGCTGCGACGACAGTTTAGCGAACAATTCATTCCTTTAGGGGATTTCGGAGTCCCTCAAGATATGGCCAACATGGCTACCTTTCTTGTTTCTCCCCGCGCTAAATACATCACCGGAACGGTTGCTGTAGTTGATGGAGGATTGCGTAACTATCCCTTTTAAGCTTAAAGCAACTGCAATTTAAAATGAAGTCTCTTATACAAGCATTGATTCTTGGAGTTATGGCTGCATTAGCTACTTATCTTACTTTTTCTACCAAAATGCCTACCTGGGTTCTATTCCTAGCCTGGACAAGCTATTTTCTACTCGGTGGTAATATAAAGTCTTGTGTGCTAACGTTCATTCAACAAGTTCTAGGAATTTTGATTGCTATAGTGATTATTTATTGTGGAAACTCACTAGCTCAGAGCTTGGGTTCGTTATGGTTTCATTGCTCCGTAACAGTAATAATGTTTGGGGTATTTTACTTGTCAAAACTTAGAGTTCTGAATAACCTTTCTGCATACTTTTTAGGAATGATAGTATGGTTTGGACTAGGCGTAAATCCTACGCTTGGAGAAATATTCGAGGCAAGTATTTCACTTTTAATAGGATACAGTTTTGGTTTCACAAATGAATTTCTAAATAATAAAACAGCTAAAAGGTTCTCCCAATAAGTACTACTGCAAGGCCTACTTTACGGGTGTCGGTAGATTTTTGTATTAAACATTGCGATCTCTTAAATAGAGGAATCGGCATTAAAGGCTAGGTTCAGAAAGCCATAACTTCCTGGCCTAGCCTCTTTCTTTTTATTCTCGTAGAAAAGCAATCAAAAAGAGGGTTCAAAAAGTAGGTCCAGAAATAAGGCTGTTTTTCTTTTTTGATACCAACTTGTTTAACCCATAGAGGCTCCCTTCTTTGTCTGCTAACCAGTCCATCTTAACGAAGGTTTCCAATCATTAGCTCTGCTTACATTACTAAAACTCCCTGGAATAAACAGTTGTCAACTACAGACTAGCATGTAGCAAAATGCTCAATAGCTTCGTAAGGGTATCTAACATTCAGTAAGAGAAAAAAGTACTATTAAGAATAAACTATCATAATATATGGAAAGGGGGATTTCAACACTTTCGAGACCAGCACTAATTTTAATTGATATTCAAAAAGCGTTTGACAATTTAAACTATTGGGGAGGACAAAGAAACAACCCCAATGCCGAAAATAATGCTAGTAAACTTTTGATGCTCTGGAGGGACAGCAATCTTCCAATTTTTCACATCAAGCACTGTTCTTTAAATCCGACGTCATTGCTTCATGAGTCTAACGAAGCAAATGAATTTAAAGAAATCATCAAGCCGATTGAGGGCGAAAAAATAATTAAGAAAAGTGTTAATAGTGCTTTTATTAATACCGACTTAAAGGATCTACTGGACAGGGAGAAAATCACCCAACTTGTAATTGTAGGACTAACCACAGATCACTGTGTATCCACAACTGTTAGAATGGCGGGCAATTACGGCTATGAAACTTTTTTAGTTTCGGATGCAACTGCAACATTTAACAAAAAAGGTTTGGATGGTCAGAACCTTTCTGCAGAATTGATACACGAGACAGCTCTGGCCAGTTTGAAGGATGAATTTGCAACTGTTATTTCCACTGATTTAATAATCCAGACCATATACTAAGGATTAATGCATTTTGAATTCAATATAATTGAAATGAAAGTCTCGCAATAACATTATTCATTTGAACACTAAGGAATGAATCAAACCAAACATCAATAATTAAATAACAAAATATATCTTTAATGATGATAGCAAACACACCACAACCTCCTTACTACGCTGTAATATTTAGCTCCATCAAAACTGAGGTAAATGATGGATATTCTGAAATGGCTGATTTAATGGTAGAATTAGCCCGTAAGCAAGAAGGGTTTATCGGGGTTGAAAGCGCAAGAAATGAACTTGGAATTACAGTTTCTTACTGGAAAGATTTGGAATCGATTAGAAAATGGAAACAGAATTCGGACCATTTGATAGCTCAAAATAAAGGGAGAGCAGATTGGTATAAACACTATAAAACTAGAATAGCCAAAGTTGAAAGGGACTATGGTTTTGATAAATAAAATTAGCAACTTCTATAGGTAATCTTTGTTACACCCTAGACGTGGATATGTCTTAATAAACGATGAATATTTTCAGGTTTTCAACAAGTTAAACGACACAAATTCCAAGCCTTTGAATAAGATTAAGCTTCTCCTACTGGCTCTTGTTGTGGTAGCGCTAAACCTAAACGCTCAGACCAATGATAAAAAAACTTTTACAAATGACGCTCTCAGTTTGGAGGCCCGGGTATTTGGATTAAGCCAAATATGGCATTTTGTAAAGACGGACTTTGCCTATTACGATAAGCTACCCTTCAACTGGGATAGCACATATACAAAGAAGTTAACAGAAGTGCACAGTTCAAATGATCGTTTTCAGTACTACCAGAGTATCCGCCCGAACAACTACATATTGTCAGTTTCAACTAGTTTCTTAAAGTTCTGCGGATAGAGATCTCTGATATTCTTATGGTTGATCGTCATGATATTCTCCAGGGCGTATTTTAACCATCGGTA
>NZ_JAFEWF010000017.1 GCF_017355835.1 Desertivirga brevis
ATTATTAGACCCTCAGCTTTGAGAGGTCAGCTTTGAGCTTCCTGCTCAAGCAAAATCTCGAAGGTTGATAGATGAACTTGAAACATTAGCATAGCTTACGCTAAAAGCTGGTGGTTCATATCTCACAGCTAAAAAATGAAGAAATACACTTTTACAGAAAAGAAAGATACACGTTCAGGATTTGGAGCGGGCTTATTGGAAGCTGGTAAAAAGAACCCTGAGGTAGTGGCACTGTGTGCCGACTTAGTTGGCTCACTAAAGATGGAAGCTTTTATTAAGGAGTTTCCTGAACGATTTTTCCAGATCGGTATTGCAGAAGCAAACATGATGGGTATTGCTGCTGGTATGACTATTGGAGGTAAAGTTCCTTTCACAGGTACTTTTGCTAACTTCTCTACCGGTCGTGTTTACGATCAGATCCGTCAGTCTATCGCTTATTCAGATAAGAACGTGAAGATCTGTGCTTCTCACGCAGGTTTAACCCTGGGAGAAGACGGAGCAACTCACCAGATCCTGGAAGATATCGGTATGATGAAAATGCTTCCCGGAATGACAGTGATCAACCCTTGTGATTACAACCAGACTAAAGCTGCAACTATGGCGATCGCCGAGCACCATGGTCCGGTTTACCTGCGTTTTGGTCGTCCGGTAGTTCCCATCTTCACTGATCCTGATCAGAAATTTGAGATTGGAAAAGCATGGATGGTGAACGAAGGCGCAGACGTAAGTATCTTCGCTACAGGTCACCTGGTATGGGAAGCCATTCAGGCAGGTGAAAAACTGGCAGAACTAGGTATCGATGCAGAAATCATCAACATCCACACCATTAAGCCATTAGACGCAGAAGCAGTACTGAAATCGGTAGCTAAAACAGGCTGCGTGGTAACAGCAGAAGAACACAACCGTTTAGGCGGATTGGGAGACAGCATCGCCCAGCTTCTTGCTCAGCATAATCCAACTCCACAAGAGTATGTAGCAGTGAACGACAGCTTCGGCGAAAGTGGTAAACCTGCAGAACTGATGACCAAATATGGTCTGGATGCAGAGCATATCATCAAAGCAGTTCAGAAGGTAATTGAAAGAAAGAAGAAGGCTTAACTAAAAATAAATAAATTCTGATAAAGGCACCTTGGGTATTTCCCTTTGGTGCCTTTATTATTTTCGAAGCACTACTATCCAAATCCCTTTCACATCCCCTCAAGTCATTTTAACTCTAAAGAAATAACAAAACTGATACCTTGTCCTGCTTTTAACCGTATCTAAACCATATCTGGACCGTATCTTGACCGACTTTCCACCGACAGGAGTTGGAAGAAATACGCTGGAGATAAAGTTAAAACGAATATCGTTTCAAGACAATAACAAAGTATTATATGAAATATTTTGTATTTTTGCAGAAACTAAACATTTATGGCGCATTACGATTTTGGACCATTAGGCCCCTTCCGGGGAAAGCTTGGCCATGTTGTAGGAAGCAGCTGGAAGGGGAAACCAAACCTTCGCAGTCTTCCTAAAAAATCAACAAAACCAACATCAGAAAGAAAAAAGAAATCTCAAACTGCTTTAACCTTTGTTTCAAAATGGCTTGCCCCCATAAATCAACTGGTTATGATCGGTTTTGATAGTTATAACCCTTCTATTACCGGAAGAATGTCAGCTCATTCATACAATGCAACTCACGCTTTGAGTAGCGGACCAGAAGGCTTTTCCATAGACTATAACAAGGCTCATTTTAGCATTGGAGACTTGCCTCACGCTCCGGATGCAAAAGCAGAATTGATAGATGAAGAGACGATTTCAATAACCTGGAATCCAGTATGCCTGAATGGAGCGGAAATTTCAGATGTACTGATGTATGCAATTTACTTTTCTGCAAACACAACTGCAGAGACGGGTATTGGTGGATATTGCAGAAGAGAAGGCAGTATGCTTTTAAAAATACCATCTCAATGCAGGGGTTTAAGAATGGAAGTTATGATAGCATTTAAATCAGTAACAAATACAAATGTGTCGACCAGTCAATATCTTGGATCTTTATTATTCAACCAGCCGTCTTCCATTCAAGATGCCTGCTAATGTTCAATCTAAGCCTTAAACACATGCTTAAAGGATGATAATTGTTTTGGATAGAAGATTATGCTACTTAAGTGTTCTAATTATAGATGGCATAAAAAAAGGCTGTCCCAGAAAAATTGAGACAGCCTATTATAATAGTGAAGTATTACAAACTTCTTAACCAGTCAATTACCTGCTCTCTGGTTTTACCAGTTTTATTCTGCAGACGGCCATAAAGTTCATCTTCTTGTCCTTCTTGGTAAGCTAAATCATCATCAGTAAGATCTCCATAAGCTTGTTTCGCCTTACCTTTCAATTCATTCCACTTACCTTTTAATTCTAATCTGTCCATTTCATTAGGTATTTGTTGTATCAAGAACAGATTATTAGTTGTAAATGTTTTATAAACTCTCGCTGATGATTCACCTACAATGCGCCCGATTTAATTTCTTCCACCACTGCTGGATCTAATAAAGTTGTAGTGTCTCCCAAGTTCGACGTATCACCCTCAGCGATCTTTCTGAGTATGCGGCGCATGATCTTACCGGATCTTGTCTTTGGCAGGCCCGAAACAAATTGAATTTTATCTGGCTTGGCAATCGCCCCAATAATACGTGTAACAGTCTGCAGGATATTTTTTCGGGTTAACTCTTGGTCGTGATTCGATTGACCGAGAATAACATAAGCATATACCCCCTGTCCTTTTATTTCATGAGGATATCCAACAACAGCACTTTCAACCACATCCGAGTGCATATTAATTGCATTCTCAACTTCGGCAGTTCCAATTCGGTGCCCGGATACATTCAATACATCGTCTACACGACCGGTAATCCGGTAATATCCATCCTCGTCACGAAGGCAACCATCTCCTGTGAAATACATATTCTCATAGGTAGAAAAGTAAGTCTGCCTGCAACGCTCATGATCTCCCCAGGTTGTCCTTAACATTCCCGGCCATGGAAACTTGATACAAAGATTTCCGGATACTCCATTCCCCTCAATTTCGTTACCGTTCTCATCCACTAATAAGGGCTGCACACCTGGTAAAGGCAATGTTGCGTATCCCGGTTTTGTTGGAGTTACTCCAGCAATTGGAGAGATCATGATACCTCCAGTTTCTGTTTGCCACCAAGTGTCGACAATTGGCGCTTTTCCACTTCCAATCTTTTCGTCAAACCAATGCCAGGCTTCTTCGTTGATCGGCTCTCCCACAGAACCTAATTTTGTAACAGAACTGAAATCTTTATCCCTTAGAGGCTCATCTCCAAAACTCATTAAAGAGCGTATTGCTGTTGGAGCAGTATACAGGATGTTAACCTTGTACTTCTCTACAATGTCCCAGAAGCGACCAGCAGTTGGCCAGGTTGGAATTCCTTCGAACATTAAAGTAGTAGCTCCCTGAGAAAGTGGACCGTAAACAATGTAGGAATGACCAGTAATCCATCCAATATCTGCAGTACAGAAATACACTTCATCTGGCTGATATTGAAATACGTTAGCAAATGTATAACCAGCATAAACCATATAACCACCGGTGGTGTGAACCACACCTTTAGGTTTCCCCGTAGAACCTGAGGTATAAAGGATGAACAGAACATCTTCTGCATCCATCTCTTCCACCGGACATTCAGGATTTCCCATCGTTTCTACCTTGCGTATCTCATCTTCCCACCAAACATCTCTTCCTTTAATCATTGAAACAGGCGTGCGACTGCGGGTTAAGACAATAACTTTCTGAACACTGCGGCACTGAACTAAAGCGTCATCTATTATACTTTTAAGAGGAATATCCTTGGTTCCGCGAAATCCACCATCAGCGGTGATCACTAAGGCACATTCAGCATCATTGATCCTGTCGGCAATAGACTGAGCAGAGAATCCGCCAAAAACCACTGAATGGATAGCACCAATCCTGGCACAGGCTAAAACAGCAATAGCTAGTTCAGGTACCATTGGAAGATATATACATACCCTGTCACCCTTTTTGACCCCATTATTTTTAAGCACATTACCAAATTGACAAACCTTATCGTGCAATTGCTTATATGTCAATACACGATGCGCCTCATCCGGATCATTTGGCTCCCAAATAATGGCAGGTTTATTAGCGAGGGTATTCAGATGCCTGTCGATACAGTTTTCTGTAATATTTAGCTTAGCACCCTGGAACCATTTTATATCAGGAGCTTTAAAATCCCAGTCTAAAACTTTATCCCATTTCTTGCGCCAATGAAATGTACTTGCGATATCTGACCAGAAGTTCTCTGGCTCTTTTACACTATAGTCGTAAACTCGTTTGTAGTTCTCAAAAGATTTTATCTGTAATAAACTCATGTTGAAATAATCTTTTTTCTATTATCAGGTTTTGATTCTGTAAGATTTATTTTAGTTGAATTGTCTTTTTGTGTAGCTAAAGAAATTAGATATGCTGCTAATACGGCTAAGGGAAATGAAATAACAGCGGGATTATCCAGTTTATGAATAGCATTTGCAGGATCAAGTCCGTACTTATCCCACATAGTCGGAGAGGTTAAAATGATGGCCAGCGAAACGACGATCCCCGTTACTATTGACCAGGCTATCCCTTTTGCCGTGGTCTTTTTCCAAAACAGCAAGAATAGAATGGCAGGTAAGTTGGCCGACGCAGCTATTGAAAATGCCCAGCCTACCAGGAAAGAAACATTCATTCCTTTAAATGCAATACCAAGAGCAATTGCCACCATCCCTACCGCAAAAGCTGAGATCTTGCCAGCCTGAACCTTTTTATTATCATTCAGGTCCATGCCAAAATAATTATGCATTAAATCATGAGCGATAGCACCGGAAGACGCTATAATAAGGCCAGCCACGGTACCAAGTATAGTTGCAAAAGCAACAGCGGAAATAATCGAAAATAATACCACTCCAAAGGCTCGGGCAAGCAAAGGGGCCGCCATATTGCTGCTTTCAACATCAAGTACCCCATTAACAGAAGCTCCGAGGCCCATAAATAAAGTTAAAACATAAAAAGCGCCGATGGCCGCAATTGCCAGAATGGTTGACTTTCTCGCATCGCGTTGGGACTTTACAGTATAATACCTTATCAGGATATGAGGAAGAGCCGCTGTTCCAAGAAAAAGAGCCAGCATCAGTGAAATAAAATCCATACGACTCCAGATGGTACCTCCTTTTCCTATTTTATACTTCAAACCAGGCAGCATAAAATCCTTCCCTGAAGTTGGGTTCTGGTAATAGACAGCTACCTTATTATTTCCATCTGAAAATTTAGATTCAGAGAAGCGTACTACTTCACTTTTTTCTATGGTAGATAGATACTCCAGAGGACCTAAGGCCCCAGTTTCTTTTACTTCCTTTCCATCGACCACAATTTTACTTAGATGACCAACGGGAAAAAATTTGGCGTTTGCTTTGGGTTCTCCGTTATATAAGGTAGTACCTGATGCTTGCTTTTCAATAGACAAAGCTTCTGTCAGCACAGGACGCTCGCTGTTCTTACTTAAATAGAACCACCTGCTGATACCTGCTTTTTCAAGTTTCACAAATGTTTTTCCTTTCACATCCTGTTGGGAAATAACTTTCCAGGTGCCGGCAGCAACAACTGTACTCCCAGAAAGTTGAGGTGCTATTTGTTCAAACTGGTGGTACCGTTGCTCTCCATGCTGCGGGTTAAGGGTTAAACCATTTTTAAGAATATAGATGGTGAGAGCAGTAGACAATAAAAGAAGTAGCCCACCCTTAATGAACTGTACGTAGGTAGTAGAGGTCATTCCCGCACTTGCAACAATTACAATTACGACAACTCCCACCAAGACCACCCCTACCCAATGCGGCAAGCCAAGTAAGGGAGTAACTAAGTCGCCCGCCCCAACCATTTGAGGTATTAAGTAAAAAATAGAAACAATCAGGGTGCTTATAGCAGCGGTTAAGGTAATTGCTCTGGAATTGAACGTTGAGTTAAGTGCATCAGTGAAAGTATATTTTCCCAATCGCTTCAAAGGTTCTGCTATTAGAAAAAGAGCAACGATCCAACCGGCCAGGAATCCCATTGAATACAGGAACCCATCAAAACCGAAAGTCGCAATCATTCCACAGATACCTAGAAAGGAAGCGGCTGACAGATAATCGCCAGCGAAAGCAATACCATTAACAGCCCAATGAATTTGCCCACCAGCTGCATAGTAAGAGGATGCTGATCTTGTTTTCCTTGCGAAATAAAAGGACAAGCCAAGTACGAGGCCGACGAAAACGAGGAAAAAAAACAGTGCTATGTAAGATATTCCGTAGATCATGACTTCTCCTCCTTATTTAATTCGTCCTCGTATCTCGAGCAGAAATTATTATACAAGATACCCAGTATTACAGCGAATAAAATGAGGCCGATACCATAAAAAAGAGCGAGGTTCAAACCTGCTATTACTTCTTTACTTAGAAGTTCATAGTTTAAAACTCCGATGGCGACAAACCCAGCGTAAAAAAACAGGTAGAGGAAGAAAAACCGGACACCCAGTTTTGCCTTCTTTTTTGAGGCATTGTCAACGCCCAGTTCTACAGCAGGTCCATGATGCATATAGATTTCAATTTTGCGGTTAGTACTATAATATAGGTTACAAATGCAGAAGATAGAAAGGGAAGCCCTATCTTTGCATTACATATTTCTCAGGGGCTTAAATTATAAATTTTTATCCTAAAGAAAAGTTAAATTCCTAAAATTTATCCTGCTTCATCCTGCTATATCCTCCCTTTAGAAATAAATAAAATAATATTGCATTTTTAGTTTTTTCTCCTGATATTTGCAAACTCTTTAAGAGACTGATATTTATACAACAAGATACACTACATAGTCATGTCGAGAATTTGTGATTTAACTGGGAAAGCGCCAATGAACGGTCACAACGTTTCTAACTCAAACGTTAAGACTAAGCGCAAATTTTATCCTAACCTTCAGGTAAAGAAATTTTACATCCCTGAGGAAAACCGTTGGATTACTCTGAAAGTTTCTACTTCAGCAGTAAAAACCATCAATAAAAACGGTATTAGTGCTGTAATTAGTAAATTCCTTAAAAAAGGATACGTTTAATTCTTTAAAAGAAACATAAAATGGCAAAGAAAGGTAACAGAGTTCAGGTGATTTTAGAATGCACTGAACAAAAAGAAAGTGGCGTACCTGGGATGTCTCGTTATATCTCTACAAAAAACAAAAAGAACACTACTGAGCGTTTAGAGTTGAAAAAATTCAACCCTTTCCTTAAGAAAGTAACAATTCACAAAGAAATTAAATAATTAAGGATAGAATGAATGAATGACAGAAGAATAAAAAATTCACTCGGTCACTCATTCATCATTCAATCATTATAAAAAGATGGCAAAGAAAGTAGTTGCAACCCTAAAAACTGGTAAAGGTAAAGAATACTCTAAAGTAATTACCATGGTGAAATCACCTAAAACCGGCGCTTACTCTTTTAAAGAAATCATTGTTCATAACGACCACGTTAAAGACGCAATTGCTGATTCAAAAGCTTAATAAGCTCAGTAGTTAAAATTCTTTAAAAAAACATAAAGCCGTCCCGATAAATATCAGGAAGGCTTTTTTTATGAAAGTTTAATTTGTTTCTATTGAGGCTATTAATTGTTTTCAAAGGCCTCAAGGAGTCGCTTCGCTAAGTTTTAATATCCATAAAGGACCTGCTAATGTGTTCCCTATTTTAGCAGAAATCTTCTTTGCGGTTTTTTTGTATAACTGATAGCGAGTTAGAATAGTTATATTGCGCTGTAAACATCTATATTCTGCATATATAAGCAATGGGATTATTTGATTTTTTCAAAAAGAAAGAAACACCGAAGGAAGAACAGGAAGCTCTGGACAAAGGGCTTGAGAAAACTAAAGAAGGACTTTTTTCAAAGCTCACCAAGGCAGTAATTGGCAAATCAACAGTTGATGAGGATGTGCTGGATGAACTGGAAGAGATACTTGTGACTTCAGATGTTGGTGTTACCACTACTTTGAAAATCATTGAGCGCATTGAAGAGCGTGTGGCCAGGGATAAATATGTAAGTACTTCTGAACTTAATGGGATACTGAGAGAGGAAATTCAGAACCTCTTGTCAGAAAATAACAGTAACGATTTCCAAAGCTTCGAATATGGCCATCATAAGCCTTATGTAATTATGGTTGTTGGCGTAAACGGAGTTGGTAAAACTACGACCATTGGTAAGCTGGCACACAAATTAAAACAGGCAGGAAATAAGGTAGTACTTGGAGCTGCAGATACCTTCAGAGCTGCTGCAGTTGACCAGCTGAAACTTTGGGGAGAACGTGTAGATGTGCGCGTTGTGGCACAGCCGATGGGATCAGATCCGGCTTCAGTTGCTTTTGATACTCTTCAATCAGCTGTGGCTAATGGAGAAGATGTTGCTATAATTGATACAGCTGGCCGGTTACATAATAAGGTAGCCTTGATGAACGAGCTTACAAAGATCAAAAATGTAATGCAAAAAGTTGTTCCTGGTGCCCCTCATGAAATCTTGTTGGTGCTGGATGCCTCCACTGGGCAGAATGCAATTGAGCAGTGCAAACAATTTACGCAGGCAACTGACGTCAATGCGCTTGCATTAACCAAACTGGATGGAACAGCAAAAGGCGGTGTGGTAATTGGAATTTCAGATCAGTTCAAAATTCCGGTTAAATACATTGGAGTAGGAGAAGCCATGAACGATTTGCAGCTGTTCAATAAGAAAGACTTTGTAGAGTCGTTATTTAAGTAGGTTTTACTTATTTTTAGTTATGGCTAGTATCATTATACATACTACTAATGACCAGGACATTTCTCTTTTGCAAGAGCTTGCGACCAAAATGGGCTTTAAATCTCAAGTTCTAGATAATGAAGCAAAAGAAGAATTAGTTATTGCACAAGCGATCGAAGAAAATGATCCCGCTGACCATCTTCAGTTTAACGAGGCACTTGAGTATTATAAAGGTCTTGATAAGGCTCGATAATGAATGCTCATTACAATAAGGTTTTCCTGAAAGAACTTGCCGCAGTGCCTTCTAAGGTCAGAGCCAAAATTGAAAAACTTGTTTTTGAGGATATAAAGGGGCTTAGTCAACTACATGATATACCCTCCTTAAAAAAGCTCTCGGGTTTTAACAATTTCTATCGAATATGGGTCGGAGATTATCGGCTTGGAATTAGATAGTTGGCGACGATATTTTTTTCGAAAGAGTTTTACACAGAAAAGAGATTTACAAGCGCTTTCCCTGAAACATTTTATTTAGCATACCTTATAACGTCTGAACAGATGTTTATCATATTCATTCATGAAAACTAAGAAAACAATATCCACTATAAGTAAACCGAGAGTAAATGTTATTACACTGGGTTGTTCTAAAAACGTTTACGACTCGGAAGTTCTTATGGGGCAACTGAAAGGTAACGCAATGGACGTAGTGCACGAGGCTGAAAAAGTGGGTAAAGATGATATTGTTGTAATTAATACCTGTGGCTTTATTGACAATGCAAAGCAGGAATCAATAGACACTATTTTACAATACAGCGAACTTAAGGAAAAAGGTAAGGTTGGAAAGGTGATTGTTACCGGTTGCCTTTCCGAAAGGTATAAACCTGAACTAGAGGCTGAAATAACGAACGTAGATGCGTACTTCGGTACGAACGACCTTCAGAATATCCTTTCCAGTTTAGGTGCTGATTACAAGTACGAATTAATCGGAGAGCGACTATTAACTACTCCATCCCATTTCGCGTACTTTAAGATTGCCGAAGGCTGTAACCGCCCATGTTCATTCTGCGCCATTCCTTTGATGCGTGGCAAGCACTTATCGAAGCCGATTGAGGAACTTGTAAAAGAAGCTCAGGGTTTAGTTCGTAATGGAACAAAGGAACTTATTTTGATTGCTCAGGATTTAACTTATTACGGCCTTGATCTATATGGTAAGCGTCGTCTTGATGATCTTCTACGTAACCTTTCTGACGTAAATGGGGTAGAGTGGATCCGTTTGCAATATGCTTACCCTTCAGGGTTCCCTATGGAGATCCTCGATGTAATGAACGAGCGTGAGAACATCTGTAATTATTTAGATATGCCATTACAGCATATCTCTGATAATATGCTAAAATCCATGCGCCGCGGGATCACGAAGCAAAAGACTACTGATCTCGTTAATGAGATCCGGGATAAAGTGCCAAATATCGCTTTGAGAACGACCTTGATCTGCGGATACCCTGGCGAGACAGAGCAAGACTTCCAGGAGATGAAACAATGGGTTGAGGAAACAAAGTTTGACCGCCTGGGATGTTTCACCTATTCTCATGAAGAAAAAACACATGCTCACACATTAGAGGATAATGTTCCTCAGGAAGTGAAAGAGCGACGTGTTGAGGAAATAATGGAAGTTCAACAAGGAATTTCCTTTGATATAAATCAGGAAAAAGTTGGCAAAACATTTAAGGTTTTAATTGACAAAAAAGAAGGTGATTACTTCGTTGGCCGGACAGAGTTTGACTCTCCAGAGGTTGATAATGAGGTGCTTCTTCATGCAAGTTCTAATTATTCTACCGTAGGAAGCTTTGTAAATGCAAAGATTGAACGGGCGGAAGATTTCGACCTGTATGGACAAATTGTCAAATAATAAAAGGACAAAGGGGAATGTTTTAAATTCCCCTTATTTTAGTCCATTCATGAAAGCCACTTATATAAATTACAGCGATACTAAAAGCTTCTCTCCTACTATATTAAGCTACCTGGCACATGACCCTAACCTGAATCCTTTCATCTCATACTTTCCTACGCTTGATAACTTTGGAAAACTGTTGCATGAAAGAAAAGTAGGTGCAGACAGAACGATCTTAGTTGAAACACTGTTGAATCAATATTCCAGGTTGAAAACCACCCTTTCGGCTGCTGTTCAAAAAAATATAGAACTACTACGAGACGAAAAGACGTTCACAGTAACAACAGGTCATCAGCTTAACATCTTCACCGGACCATTATATTTCATTTATAAGATTGTAACGGCGATAAATCTTGCTAAAGAGCTCAAGCTTGCTTATCCTGATAAAGATTTTGTACCTGTTTACTGGATGGCTTCAGAAGATCATGACTTTGCGGAAATTAATCATACAAGCCTTCTCGGAAGAAAGATAAGTTGGGATAGTGAAGTATCAGGAGCAACCGGAAAAGTTGATCCCTCTACGATAAGGGAGGCGCTAAGAGAATATCAACAGGTACTTGGGGTTTCTGATAATTCTGCGAAGCTATCTGCTATAATTGAGCAGGCATACTTGCACCATAACACCCTGGCCGACGCTACGAGGTACCTTGTCAATGCTTTATTCGAGAGTTACGGGCTTCTGGTAGTTGACGCAGATGAGAAATTATTAAAGCAACAGTTTGCCTCTATCATGGAGGAAGATATTATTAATCAAAGAAGCTTTAGCTTAATAAACCAGACTAGTTCAAACTTGGCTCAGGCAGGTTTTAACACTCAGGTTAATGCCCGTGAGATAAATTTCTTCTATATGATAGAAGGTGTTCGTGAACGGATAGTATTCGAGAACGGAAAATATTATGTTTTGAACACGGAGTTAAAGTTCTCTAAAGAAGAACTTCAACAGGAAATAAAAGCCTACCCTGAGCGGTTCAGCCCTAATGTAATAATGCGGCCTTTGTACCAGGAAGTGATACTACCCAATCTAGCTTATATAGGTGGAGGGGCTGAAATAGTATACTGGCTGCAACTGAAATCTAACTTTGATTTTTATAAGATCGATTTTCCTATACTTCTTCTAAGAAACTCTGCGCTGATCACCCACGAAGAGTTTACTAACAAACTTTGCCGTCTTCAAATCTGTCATAAAGACATTTTTAGACCTGCAGAAGAATTGAAAAAGGAATGGGTCATAAACCACTCCAATCATACTTTAAACCTTTCAGCGGAATGGGTAGAGTTGAATTCTATTTTTGAAAAGATAAAACTTCGTACTTATAAAATAGATCCTACTTTAAGTCCCAGCACTGAAGCTGTAAAGGTTCGGTTGCAGAAAGCGATCAATAATCTTGAAAAGAAGATGATTAAGGCCGACGTTCGCAATCATGATGAAATACTTGAAAAGATCGATAGCCTTAGAAGCAAATACTTCCCGGGGAATGGTCTACAAGAACGGATTGAAAATTTTGCTTGCTTCTACATCAAACATGGCGACGGTTTTATTGAAGAATTAGTTCGTCATTTTAAACCTCTCGACTTCAAGTTCACTATTCTTGAACCTTAAATATGAACTCTATTATTTTTCAGGAAGACAAACTGCGAAAATTTACAGAAGCAGTTTTTGAGAAAATAGGCTGTTCTGCCGAACATTCATCACTGGCAGCAGATGTACTACTAGCATCGGATTTGCGAGGGATAGACTCTCACGGAGTGGCGCGTTTAAGCGGATATGTACGCCTATACCAAAAGGGAAGAATTAATCCTAACCCTAATATTACCATAGCCCACGAGACAGCAACAACAGCAACAGTGGATGGAGATGGCGGACTTGGCCTGGTTGTAGCTCCTTTCGCAATGAAGCTAGCGATAGAAAAGGCCGAGACATACGGTTCGGGTTGGGTATCTGTAAGGAATTCCAATCACTTCGGTATTGCTGGTTACCATGCACTGGAGGCCGTTAAAAAAGACATGATTGGTTTTGCAATGACCAACGCAAGTCCTTTAGTTGCTCCTACATTTACAACGGAAAGGCTTTTAGGAACAAATCCAATGTGTTATGCATTCCCAGCAGGAAAACACGAACCAGTAGTGGTTGATATGGCCACAGCAGCTGCAGCAAACGGAAAGTTGGAAATTGCACAAAGAGCAGGAAAACCAATTCCTGAAGGCTGGGTTCAAACGCAGACCGGAGAAAACACAACAGACGCACATGCTTTGAAAACAGGTGGCTCTTTATTAACGCTTGGTAGCGATAGAGACCATGGCAGTCATAAAGGCTTTGGACTAAGTGCAACAGTAGATATATTATCTGCAGTTCTTTCCGGTGCCAATTATGGGCCTTGGGTTCCTCCTTTTGTCGCGTTTCTAGACCCTCTTCCAGATTTACCGGGACAAGGTATAGGACATTTTCTGGGAGCTATGCGGGTTGACGGGTTTAGACCAATAGAAGAGTTTAAAGCCCATATGGATAACTGGATTGAACGCTTCAAGTCAGCTAAGCCTATTGATGCTGCGCAGCCTGTTATTATTCCGGGGGAACCAGAATCGGAAGCAGAAAGAGAAAGGAAGATAAGCGGTATACCATTGGTAGAACCGGTAGTGAGAGATCTGGATGAGCTAGCAGTAAGTTTGGGAATAGCTGCCTTGTCAGAATTTAAGACTGTATAAAATAAATAGTATAAAACTAAAAAAGCTCCTCGTTAAGGAGCTTTTTTAGTTTTATGGACTACCAAAACTTGGCGGTTCTGTTGAATCGTTTAAGGACCAATCCCGATAAGGGTGGCAAATCAAGCAAGGCAGATTGAGATCTTCCGTGCCAATGAATCGGATCAGTAGATACTTTTGATTTTATCTCAAAACCACTTCCGTAGAACTTAGGGTCGTCAGAGTTAAATATTACCTCCCAATCTCCATGATGAGGCAAGCCCACACGGTAATCTTTTCTTGGAATTGGAGTAAGGTTTAATACAATTACCAATTTAGTATTTTCTGTATTTCCCTTCCGGCAATAGGCTAAGACTGAATTTTCTGAGTCTCCAACCTCAATCCATTTAAATCCTTCCCACTCGAAGTTCTTCTCATAAAGACCCGGCTCTGTTCTGTAAAGATTGTTTAAACCCTTAATCAGTTCTTGTATCCCTTTGTGCGGAGCGAAGTCGAGCAAGTGCCAGTCGAGCGAATGGTTCACATTCCATTCAGAAGTTTGACCAAACTCATCTCCCATAAACAAAAGTTTTGCTCCAGGATGTGTGAACATGTAAGTATACAGGGTACGCAGGTTAGCGAACTTCTGCCATTCATCTCCAGGCATTTTGTATGCCATCGACTTTTTCCCGTGCACCACTTCGTCGTGAGAAAGTGGCAGCATGAAGTTTTCGGTGAAGGCGTATACCGTACTGAAAGTGATTTGCCCGTGATGATATTTACGGTTCAGGGGATCCTGTTGAAAGTACTTCAGGGTATCATTCATCCAACCCATCATCCACTTCATTCCAAATCCTAATCCTCCGCTAAATACGGGGCGACTTACCCCTGGAAATGCGGTTGACTCTTCAGCAATGGTTTGAACATCCGGAAAATGGCTGTACACTGCTATATTGAATTCCTTAAGGAAACTTATAGCTTCAAGGTTCTCTCTTCCTCCATATTGGTTTGGAATCCACTCTCCCTCTCTTCGTGAATAATCACGGTAGAGCATAGAAGCTACCGCATCTACGCGTAATCCATCCACGTGGAAACGCTCGAGCCAAAAGATTGCATTACTTATAAGGAAAGCACGGACTTCATTTCTTCCATAATTGAAGATGTATGATTTCCAGTCGGGATGATATCCCTCTTTTTCATCAGCATGTTCATATAAATGCGATCCATCGAAACGGAACAATCCATGAATATCACCCGGAAAGTGAGAAGGAACCCAGTCCATAATAACGCCTATTCCGTTCACGTGCAATTGCTCGATCAGATACATCAGGTCTTGCGGAGTTCCATAGATAGATGAAGCCGCGAAATACCCTGTTATCTGATAGCCCCAAGACGGATAGTAGGGATGCTCCATCAGTGGCATGAACTCGACATGAGTAAAGCCCATTTCCTTTACGTAGGGTACCAGCTTATCAGCCATCAAGCGGTATCCCAGGTATTTCTCAGGATCTTCGGGGCTGCGCAACCATGAGCCCAGGTGCACCTCATAAACGGAGTAGGGCTTATTCAGGCTGTTATGCTCGTAACGATGCTGCATCCATTCGGCATCTTTCCATTCATACCAAGTATCCCAAACTATTGAAGCTGTTCTTGGTGGTTGTTCCCATCTAAGAGCATAAGGATCGGATTTTTCGAGGTCCTCTCCCTGATTTGACTTTATAAAGTACTTATATACTTCGCCGTTTCCAATTTCAGGAATAAAGCCTTCCCATATTCCTGAGCTATCCCAGCGCACGAATAACTGATGAGCTCCTTTGTTCCAGCCATTGAAGTTACCAATAACAGAAACAGAACTGGCATTGGGTGCCCATACAGCGAAATAAGTACCAACACGGCCCTCGAGTTCCATTACATGAGACCCTAATTTTTCATAAAGCTTGTAATGTTTTCCCGCTCTGAATAAATGTATGTCGAAGTCTGTAAACCTAGTAAAAGGCCTTACATGGTTTTCGGTTGGTTTTACTTCTGGTTCTGCCAGAAGTATTTCTGTGGCCGCAGGTTTCTTTTTCGACTTACTCATGCTTATTTACCATTTATTTTAAGATCTCGATATTTCTGAAATTTTTGTTTGCTCTTATAATTACACGTTTTAATTCATCAAAGCTTAACTCCTGCTGCTGTTCCTTCCCGTCAATGTAAACCTTGCTTGGTAAAAACGGCAATCCTATCAATTTCAATTCATAAGTCTCGTAACGGGGCGTGTATAATCCCTCAGAAAACTGTTTGATATTTAAACTTGTGGCATCTCCTTTTACTACAAACTTCTTCTCTGTGTAGATGTCTTGCTCGTAAGCAAACGTATCTCCATGGTCCTCATAATAGAATGAGTTCACCTCATAGTCTGCATAATAGATCTGGAATTTGATCTCATCAGGTTCAATTTCACCCACGTACTGCATTAATGGCCACTCAGGGATAACAGCACCAGCCTTAACGAAGATTGGCATGCTGTCTAAAGGTGTTTGCACGGTATGTTCCATTCCACCTTCATACTCCTCATGGCTCCAATAGTCAAACCACTTACCTTTCGGCAAGTATACAACTTTTGACTTTTGACCAGGCTGCATTACAGGTGAAATAAGAATTTTATCACCAAATGTAAATTCTTCTTCACGATGCAGGTTCAGTCTCACATCCTGTTCTATCATCACTACCGGGCGAAGAATTGGGAATCCATAGCGGTGCTGTTCCCAGAACGCTGAATAGATGTATGGGAGTAACCTGTACCTTAGCTCTATGAATTTCCTGTTAATGTCTTCATAGTCCTTACCAAAACTCCATGGCTCACGTTCACGGGTATCTCCGGCAGAGTGAGCGCGCATGAAAGGAGTGAATACACCTAACTGGATCCAGCGGGTAAATAGTTCACCGTCTGGCTCTCCTGTAAATCCACCAATGTCAGTTCCACAGAAGGAAATACCGGAAACCGATAAACGCTGGCACTGTAACGCGGCCAATTTCAAATGATCCCATGATGCCAGGTTATCCCCTGTCCACACAGAAGAATAACGTTGTACTCCAGAATACCCAGCTCTGGTTATGGTAAACGGACGCTTATTTTTCTGAAGTTTCTTGAGGCCTTCGTAAGTAGCCCTCACCATTTGCATTCCATAAACGTTATGGGCTTTACGGTGAGATCCGCGATGACCATCGTATTGGTGGCGCACATCGTTAGGGAATGTTCCTGAACCAAACACAGCAGGTTCGTTCATATCATTCCACACTCCTGCTACACCAACTTCTACCAGCTCTTTGAACAAACCACCCCACCAAGTTCTAACATCTGGGTTAGTAAAATCCGGGAACTGGCATCTTCCTGGCCAAACGTGGCCTTCCATGAAATAGTCATCACTACGGCGGCAGAAATATTTATTTTCCTTTCCTTCACGGAATACCCAGTAATTGTCGTCAACCTTGATCCCTGGGTCGATAATTACTACAGTTTTAAAACCATCATCAGACAGTTCCTTCACCATTCGTTTAGGATCCGGGAAGTACTTCTTGTTCCACGTAAAACAACGGTACCCATCCATGTAATCTATATCAAGATAGATAGCATCACAAGGTATCTTTCTATCACGGAAGTTCTTAGCCAGGTTCTTCACCTTGCTTTCCGGATAATAACTCCAACGGCATTGATGGAAACCAAGTGTCCATTGAGCAGGCATCGGGTGCGTTCCAGTTAAAGTATGATAGCGCTTTACCACGTCCATCATATGAGGCCCATGTATGTAATAATATTGGAGCTCGCCTCCATCTGCCCAGAAACTCGTTTTATCGTGCTCCTGATGTGCAAAATCGAAGTGGGTCTTATATGTATTATCAAAGAAGATACCGTATGCTACACCTTCATTTAACCCAATGTAGAAAGGAATCGAGCGATACAAAGGATCCTGATCGCGGGCGAAAGAGTAGGTGTCGGTATTCCAGTTCTGGAACCTACGACCTTTAATATTGAAAGCAGAAGGCTTGTCGCCCAATCCGTAGAAGTTTTCGTCGGCAGGACATTTCTTCGTACAGAAAACATAATACCCCCCAAAATCAACGTTCTCCTCCCAGTGCATAGGGATCTGGTCTTCGTTAGTTACTAGACCAAGGTTGTCTTCAAAGGATATATGAAAGTCTGCTTTATTTATTTTACAGATTACTGTATTGGTTTTTACTTTGTAGAACTCCTCATCTTCGTCAAATGAGAATACGGTAACCCGTTGGTCAAGATTGCTTACAGCATAAGAGAATTCTTCAAGAAAGGTGCCATGGGGAGCCAACCTTACCCGTATTATCTCATCACTCACAACCCTTACTTCTACACGGGCTTCACCGTCGGAGAAATAAAAATTATTCCCGTTCTGCACGTACTCCTTTACGGCTTTCAGATATCGTTTTTCAATCGGTGTTAATCCTATAATAGGATTGTTGACGTGTTGAACACCTTCCTCCAACTGCTCGAGACTGAACTCGGGCAGAGATTCCTTGTTTTCTTTTTCTACCATTAAAGTTAAATAACTTTGCTTGTAATCTATAGCTACAAATTACCAGCTAATAAACTAAAGACGCCCTAGTAACGGCTATAGTCGCTAATTGTTCACAAAACTGTACAATTTAGAACAGTTTTAATGTACGGGCTAAATATAATTAAAACTACAAATAACTACAGAACAATCGTCTAGCAATGTTAATAAATTCCCAAACATTAGAAGGCTGAAATGAAATGTTATTAGCCTTCTTCACTCTTTTTTAAAAATGTCGCATTCTACATCAAAACTATGAGCATTTAAAAGGATAATATCCTTATTAATCTTACTAATTTTGCGTCTTATCTTTACAATGTGAGTAACTTTTCGACAGAGGGTATCTTCTCTATTCAATCTCCGGAAGCTTTTGAGCACCAAGCCCTTGATATTTTCAGATATCAGGCAAAAGAAAATAAAGTATACTCGGCATTTGTTAATGGATTGAACATTGATGCAAGCAAGGTCCGTTCTATTGAGCAAATTCCTTTTCTCCCTATTGAGTTCTTCAAAAGCCATCGTGTTATTACAGGCGATGTAACTGGCGCTGAAACTATATTCTCCAGCTCCGGAACTACAGGCATGTCTCAAAGTAAACATTTAGTTAAAGACATCGGGTTATACGAACAGAGTTTCAAAAAAGGTTTTGAAATATTGCACGAAAATATTACTGATATTACAATTCTGGCCTTGCTTCCCAGCTATCTTGAACGTGATGGCTCATCTCTAATCTACATGGTTGATTCTCTTATCAGGGCAACTCAAAATGTAGACAGTGGATATTATCTATATAACCATGAGGAGCTTTATCAGAAACTGCAGCTTTTGAAGCAGCAAAAGAGGAAAGTGATATTGATAGGAGTTACTTATGCCCTATTAGATTTTATTGAGGTTTATGAAGTTACCTTCCCTGAGCTGATGGTGATGGAAACCGGGGGAATGAAAGGTAAGAGAAAGGAGATGATCCGGGAAGAACTGCATAGCTTACTTACGGCCGGTTTTGGTGTTTCGAAGATCTATTCTGAGTATGGTATGACGGAGTTGTTATCTCAGGCTTATTCCAAAGGTGATGGAATTTTTGAGTGCCCTGCATGGATGAAAGTGTTAATAAGAGACACTAATGATCCCTTGTCTTATTTGTCTAGTGGTCAAACCGGTGGAATCAATGTGATTGATCTGGCTAATGTATACTCTTGTTCGTTTATTGCTACCCAGGATTTAGGGAAGGTGTATGATGATGGGAGGTTTGAAGTACTGGGAAGGTTTGATAATAGTGATATAAGGGGTTGTAATTTGTTGGTGCAATAAGGTTTTTTATGAGCACGATTTTATATGAGCACGAATTAGGGGAATTTACACGAATTCTCACGAATGCATGGCGAGTGATTGAAAAGTGCTAATTACTCAGATTTAACGAAGCTAAGTTCAAGTAGTGAAAAGCACGAATTACACTAATTTCACTAAGCATAGTTCAAGAAGCGAAAAGCACAATGCAAGCGAAATACACAAGTATAGTTCAAAACGGCGTCTAGGAAGTGTAATTCGTGTAATTCGTGTAATTCGTGTAATTCGTGTAATTCGTGTAATTCGTGTAATTCGTGTTTATTATTTTTATTCAGCTATCAAAAGGAAGTAATTCTTCTTTCCCTTCTGAGCGATTAAATATTTGCCTTTCACGAGGCTCGCTGCAGTAACATTCTCAGAAGCATCACCTATCTTTTGCCTGTTTATCGAAACTCCTCCACCCTGAATCATCTTACGTGCCTCTCCTTTTGACGGGAACACCTTTGTTTTTTCAGCTAAAAGATCGGTTGCAGAGATACCTCCCGCTAACTCCTCTTTTGAAACAGGGAACTGTGGGATTCCTTCAAATACCTCTAAAACCTCATCCTCAGATAAGCTCTCAAGAAAATCTACAGACTCGTTACCAAAAAGAAAGCCAGAGGTCTTTAATGCAGTTTGCAAGGCCTCTTCCGAATGGGTCCGGACAGTAATTTCAGCAGCTAGAGCTTTTTGAAGCACCCTTAAATGCGGTGCTGCATCGTGTTCTTGTTCAATCGCTTCTATCTCTTCTTTTCCTTTTAATGAGAAGATCCTTATCCAGTTCTTCGCATCTTCATCAGCTGCATTTAACCAGAACTGATAGAATTTATATGGGGACGTTTTCTTTGGATCGAGCCACACGGCTCCACTTTCGGTCTTTCCGAATTTGGTCCCGTCAGACTTTTTGATGAGCTGTGTAGTTATTGCGAAAGCAGTTCCTGCATCTTTACGACGAATCAACTCAGTACCGGTAACAATATTGCCCCACTGGTCTGATCCTCCCATTTGTACAATACAATTCTTATTTTTCCAAAGCCAGTAGAAGTCGTAACCCTGCACCAACTGATAAGTAAATTCAGTAAAGGACATGCCGGTCTCTCCCTCCAAACGCTTTCTCACCGAATCCTTCGCCATCATGTAATTCACGGTGATGTGTTTACCCACATCGCGGATGAAATCAAGGAAATTAAAGCTCTTGAACCAGTCGTAATTGTTCACCATCTCCGCAGCATTTGCAGCATCACTATCAAAATCGAGGAACTTCTTTAGCTGAGACTTCAGCGCATTAACATTTTTCGTAAGAGCATCCTCAGATAGCAAATTACGCTCGGCTGACTTCCCTGAGGGGTCGCCCACCATTCCTGTTGCGCCACCCACTAAAGCAACTGGTTTATGACCTGCCCTTTGAAAATGGATAAGCGTCATAATTTGGGTAAGATGGCCAACATGAAGAGAATCCGCAGTCGGATCAAAACCTATATAGCCTGAAACCATTCCTTTATTCAGTTCCTCTTCAGTTCCGGGCATGATATCATGAAGCATGCCTCTCCAACGTAATTCTTCTACAAAATTCATCTTTAGGGGTATTAATAAGGACTGCAAAGATAGAAGAATTGAGAAATTAAAAACTCACCTATACTTCACATTGTTAGTATTACATGCCAGACATCAAAATCCTTGAAAGACGAACTTTATCAGAACATCACGGCAAGCTCGAGTCGATAAGTATTGAGAAGAAACATAATGGAGAAACACAAACTCTAGAAAGAGTGCTCTTTCATCGCCCCCCTGCAGCTGCAATTTTACTGTACGACCAGGCCAGAAAATCAGTGATCCTTACCAAGCAATTTCGATTGCCTGTTTATCTAGATAACAACCAGCAGCTTCTTGAAGCGTGTGCAGGTCTATTAGACGAAGGAGAATTGCCGGAACACGCTATCGTTCGTGAAGTGGAAGAAGAAACTGGCTTCAGAATTTCAGAAATAGAAAAAGTGGCTGAAGGTTACACTTCTCCATCTTCTTTTACAGAATACGTTCACTTCTTCGTTGGCAAATACACTCCTGATATGCGTATTGCACAGGGAGGCGGCTTAAAAGAGGAAGGTGAATATATCGACGTACTGGAGTTCACAGGAGAGGAAATAAGACATAAGCTACGTACAAACGAAGTAAAAGACGTAAAAACAATCCTTTTGCTTCAACATGCCTTACTGAACAACCTGATTTAATCACAAAAATTCCGTATATTGTAACAACTCGCACAAGCGAAGGGAGCATTGCATGAATTTTTTATCGCATTTTTATTTTGACAGGGACAACCGCGACCCGGAGAGGGTGATTGGGGTGGTATTGCCTGATCTTGTAAAAAATGCAAAAAAAGAATGGAGCCTTCGCCCTGAAAAGCAGGAAGCTTTTTATGACGACGAGAATGTAAGTAATATCTTCTGGGGCTGGAAAAGACATATTGCGGTAGACAATTACTTCCACTCGTCAGACTTCTTTTGTCAGCATACGCAACAGATCAAAACCCTTATTTCCCCTATTTTGGAGAACTCTCCTGCCCGCCCTTCCTTCGTTGCTCATATTGCTTTAGAGTTAATGCTGGATGGCTTGCTCCTGACCGAATCTAAGGTCGAAGCAGAAAACTTCTACTCCATACTTGCCGAGGTAGACCGTGAAGCCTTAGAGTGTTTTTTAGAGCTAAATTCTGTTTTTGATACAGATAAGTTCTTTAAGTTCTTAGATGAATTTATAGAAGCTTCCTACCTTGACAGTTACAGGGAAGCTACAAACATTATGTATGCATTAAACAGGATTTGCATGCGTATTTGGGAAGAACCATTTTCAGAAACTCAAAAACTTCAATTAACGGCAGTGCTGATCGATTATCAGCAAAAACTTCAGCGAGATTTTATGCTTATCTTTGAAGAGATTGAAAGCATTCTGAATAATGACATTTCGCAGTAAACTTCTTCTGTTAGCCTTACTACTACCTGCAATTTCTTTTGCTCAAGAAAAGTATAGCAATGAGTTTTTGAATATTGGAGTTGGATCAAGAGCTTTCGGAATGTCACAATCTGTAATAGCCTCTGCAAACGATGTTACTGCTGCCTATTGGAACCCGGCTGGTTTAACGCGTATGGAAGGCCCGGTACAAGCGAGTGTGATGCACTCCGAATATTTTGCGGGCCTGGCACGATACGATTATGCTGGCCTGGCCACTGCTGTATCAGACCACACCGCCGTTGTCTCTTTTTCAGTAGTTCGTTTTGCTGTTGATGATATCCCTGATACGTCGGAACTGATCGATGCAGATGGTAATATCAATTACGACCGTGTTAGATCGTTTTCAGCTGCCGACTATGCCTTCATCCTTTCGTACGCCAGGAACGCAAGAAAACGAAGAGTAGGTCCTGCTTCAATAGGAGACAGTGAAAACATTGATGGTGAAAGTCAGGGACTCAGTTATGGAGGAAACGTTAAAGTAATTCATAGAAAGGTTGGGGAATATGGAAAATCCTTTGGCTTTGGGCTCGACTTTGGTATCCAGTATTTAAGAAGGCATTGGTCATTCGGAATTATGGGGAGGGATATTACTACCACTTATAATTCATGGAGTTATAATGCCGAAAAACTTTCAACAGTGTACGCTTCTACCGGAAATAACATTCCCAGAAACTCCACAGAAATAACTTATCCACGTATTGTTCTGGGCGCCGCTTATTCCACACCCATCAATAACAACTTTGGCATTTCAGCAGAAACTAATCTCAATTTAACTACCGATGGAAAAAGGAATGTCCTGATATCGGCAGACCCCGTAAGTGCAGACCCTACAATTGGCATAGAAGGGAATTTTAAAAAAATAGCCTTTTTAAGAGCAGGAGTAGGCAACATACAGAAATCCAAAGACTTTGAAGGCCGGGACTCTTATCAGTTCCAACCAAACGCAGGAATTGGAATCAGGATAAAGAACTTTAGCATTGATTACGCGTTAACAGACTTAGGAAACGTTTCGGATGCGCTGTATAGCAATGTGTTTTCGGTAAGGCTAATTTTCAATAATCCTACTAAATGACGATTTACAAATCGCCCAACTTCAATGGAAAAATATTTTTAAACCCAATCCCGACTGTTGTTACTAAACAAGGCGCTTTTTTAAAAATAATCCGGGAAAACTTTCTGGACAGAAGGAAACATTTGCGCGAGCCCAAAAAGCGCCTTGGTCCATTCCCCGCTAACCCACGGCTTCTAAACAACCTGGCACCTAACGGAATACGCATTACCTGGCTTGGTCATTCAACTCTTATCATGGAAGTTGATGGAAAGCGTTTCCTTACCGATCCCGTATGGTCTAATGTGGTTTCTCCCTTTAGTTTTATTGGTCCAAAGCGTTTTTTCCACTCTCCTATCAAGCTTGAGGAACTACCCTCCATTGATGGCATTATAATCTCCCATGATCATTATGACCATCTTGATGAAAAGACCATCAGGCAAATCGCTAAAATAATGCCCGAGGCTCAATTCTTCTGCGGACTGGGAGTAAGCAAGTGGCTTAAAGCATTTGGTGCTGATATAAGAAACATCCATGAGTTTGGTTGGTGGGATGAGCTTGAAATTGAAAAAAGCTTCAAGATCATAGCTACTCCTGCGCGCCATTTTTCGGGACGCGGGATTTCGGACCGGTATAAAACGCTTTGGGCTTCCTGGGTTATTCAAGGCCCTGAGCATACCATGTTTTATGGTGGTGATTCTGGGATGTTTCCGGGCTTTGCGGAAATTGGAGAAAAATACGGGCCCTTTGACCTGACTGCACTGGAAATTGGTGCAGCAGATGACGACTGGGAAGATATTCATATGGGCCCAATTAAAGCTGCAGAAGCACATCTTATGTTGAAGGGAAAAGTGATGCTTCCCATCCATTGGGCTACCTTCAATCTTGCTCCTCATCCCTGGGAAGAACCTGCTGAAGATCTTCTTGTGGCAGCGGAAAAAAAAGGTATTAAATTACTTCTACCCCAACCCGGCGAAACTGTATCAATAAAGGAATATCACAACCTTTGGTGGCGGAAGTACACCTAATTTACAACTAGCAAAAATGGGACACCTTTAATTGATGTCCCATTCTGTATTGCGATGAATGTTTAACTATTCAGTGTATTTGATCTTCACAACCACCTTCTTAATTGGTTTTCCATCAACATCTATACTTGGCTTATGGGCATCACCGGGGAAGAAGATATACATCGTACCTGGTTCTGCTATATAAAACTTCCCATCTACAGTGTAATTTGCCACGTCCCTCTTTTCATCATAAGGCTTAGTTACAGTAGCTTTTGCCACTGGGGCCATCCCCATTTTCTCTTTCCCCCTGGCGATGTATTGGATATCGATCACCCTTTTGTGCGACTCCCAATTGGCGGCTTCAAATTTCTTACCCGGGCCCTCCGTTACAGAAACATAAACATTATCCCCATCCAGTGCATACTTACCAGGTGCTACATTTTCCAAATCAGTCTCCTTCAAATATTTAAAAGCCAAATCCCACCATGCTTTATTCCTTTGATACTGAGATTCAAACTCCTTTTTATCAATATCCGCATATGGCACTAAAGGAACACCATTATACCAATCCCCTCTTTTGAACCAGGATACGGTTTTTTTTGTAGAAGAACAGGCGCTAAAAAACAGTAAAGAACAAATAGCGAGAAGCTGAAGTACTTTTATCTTTGATTTCATTGTTATTGTTTGGCCCGGCAATATAAGCGTTTTTAAGAGTATCCGGCGAACAGGAAACACTTATGCCGGTGATATAAAATGCAAAAATCTTATCTTCGTTCCATGTCAAAACCGGATGTTAAAGCACATATGGATGCTCTGGTAAAGGAGCTTAATATCCATAACTATAACTATTATGTTCTTGCTCAGCCAACTATCTCTGACTTAGAATTTGACCAGAAGCTCAAAGAGTTGGAACAATTGGAGAAACAGCATCCTGAATATCAGGACCCTGAATCGCCTACTCAAAAAGTTGGAGGAGAGGTTACCAAGGAGTTCAAGACAGTAAAACATCGCTGGCCTATGCTTTCTCTTGGGAATACCTATAGCGAGCAGGATCTGAGGGATTTTGATGAGCGTATCAGGAAAGCTATCGGAGATAACTTCGAATACGTATGTGAACTAAAGTTCGACGGCTTATCCATGAGCCTGACTTATGAAAATGGAAAACTATTAAGAGCAGTTACCCGGGGAGATGGAACACAGGGAGATGATGTAACGACTAACGTAAAGACAATTAATAAAATTCCGAAAAAACTTCGTGCATCAGGCTTTCCAGACAATTTTGAAATCAGGGGAGAAGTTTTTATGCATAGGGCAGCCTTCGAACGTTTAAATAATGAACGAATTGAAAAAGGCGAAGTGCCATACGCGAACCCCAGAAATTTCGCCTCGGGAACGATGAAATTACAGGACTCAGCTGAAGTGGCTAGAAGACCTTTAGATTGCTTTTTATACTTCCTATATACCGAGAGGGAGATATTTAAAACGCATTGGGAGAGCCTTGAAGCAGTAAAAGAATGGGGATTTCATGTTTGCGAACATAACAGACTAGCGGGGAACATCGACGAGGTTTTAGACTTCATTCATTATTGGGATAAGAACCGTTTTAATTTAAGTTATGATATTGATGGTATCGTAATTAAAGTTAATAATTATGCACAGCAGCATGAGTTGGGTTTCACGGCCAAGTCGCCCCGTTGGGCGATCTCGTACAAGTATAAGGCCGAGCAAGTTGAAACGATTTTACAAGCAGTAACTTATCAGGTAGGAAGAACTGGGGCTGTTACCCCCGTTGCTAATTTGAAACCAGTCCTACTTGCAGGAACTACTGTAAAGCGAGCAACGCTGCATAATGCAAACGAGATCGAACGGCTGGACCTTTACGAAGGTGATACTGTATTCGTTGAAAAGGGGGGTGAAATTATTCCTAAAATAATTTCAGTGAATACCTTGAAACGACCGGATGATGCTAAGAAGGTAGTATATCCCGAAGTGTGTCCTGAATGCGGCAGCAATTTGTTGCGAAAGGAAGGTGAAGCTGTTCACTACTGTCCGAATGATGAAGAATGTCCGCCGCAAATAGTCGGGAAGATGCAGCACTTTATCGGGCGCAAAGCAATGAATATAGACGGACTAGGTGATGAAACAATTGAGGCATTATACCGAAAAGGACTGATAGAACATATAAGTGATCTCTATATCCTCCACGAGAAGATGGACGACCTTAAGCAAATGGAGCGATTTGGACAAAAGTCGATCACTAACATGCTAAACGGAATTGAGAAATCAAAACAAATGCCTTTTGAGAAAGTGCTATTTGGATTGGGGATACGCTATGTTGGAGAAACAGTTGCCCGCAAGCTCGCAGCACACTTCAAAAACGTAGACAGTTTAATCAATGCTTCCTACGAGGAATTAACTTCAGTGGATGAAATAGGTGGAAGGATAGCAGAAAGCCTTGTTGAGTACTTTAAAAGTCCGAAACATCTCGACCAAATACAAAAGCTTCAGCAGGCAGGCCTTCAATTTAAAACGGAAGAAAAAGAAATTTCTCTGGCGAGTGATAGGTTGACCGGCAAAACTTTTATAATATCAGGAGTATTTGCTGATTACAGCCGCGAAGAGCTGGCCCAGCTAATTGAATCAAACGGAGGAAAGATCTTAAGCAGTATCTCTGGAAAGTTGAATTATCTCGTAGCTGGTGATAATATGGGCCCCTCGAAATTGGAGAAAGCAAATAAATTGAACATTCCCATCATCTCTGATCAGGAGTTGCTCGCAATGATTCAATAGGACCCGTTCAGAAACTAAAAGAAGGAGATTCTTGCTACAACGTATTTCTGATAACTCATGTCTGAATTCTCGTATCTCTTTGCTAAATTAGCGGCCTATTTTACAGATCCCAAAGATGTCGTAATTAATCAGCAACTATTAACGGGTCAGGTTTAAAGAAAATAATGAACAAATTTTACGGAACAGGAGTCGCCCTTGTAACTCCTTTCACATCAGACGGAGAAGTTGACTTCAGGGGTTTAGAAAGACTTATTGAACATCAGATAAACGGTGGAGTTGAATATCTTGTAGCCCTAGGTACGACAGGAGAATCGGCAACCTTAACTAAAGATGAAAAGAAAGCTATCTGGGAATTTACTGCTGAAAAAGTTGCTGGACGGGTGCCGTTGATGGCAGGAATTGGTGGAAATGACACCAGAGAGATCGTAAAAGCTGTTGAAGAATTTAAAATTGCTGGCTACGAAGCAATTCTTTCTGTTAGTCCCTATTATAACAAGCCGGTGCAGGAAGGGATGTATCAGCACTATAAAGCGATAGCAGAAGCTGCTCACCTTCCAATTCTTCTTTATAATGTTCCGGGTCGTACAGGAAGTAATCTGGCACCAGAAACAACTTTGCGCCTTGCTTCTGATTTTAAAAATATTTTCGGAGTAAAAGAAGCTTCGGGTAATTTTGATCAGTTTAACCAGATATTAAAAGATAAACCAGCTGATTTCCTTTTTATTTCGGGAGACGACTCAGTTACTCTACCGATAATAGCTATGGGAGGGGCAGGTATTATCTCTGTGGTTGCAAATGCAATACCAAGGCAGTTCTCTGATATGATTCGTTTGTGTTTGGAAGGAAAGTTCAAAGAGGCACAACCTCTTCATTATAAATTGATCGACTTCACAAACCTGATGTTTGCAGAGGGTAATCCTGCAGGAGTTAAATCGGCTCTGAAACATGCGGGGATCTGCTCTGATACCCTCAGACTACCTCTCGTAAGTGTTAGTACAGCTACTTCTGAAAAAATCAAAGCAGCTTACGAAGCTCTGTAGATTTTTATTTATAGTTAATAGATATCAAAAAGAAAAGCCCGAATGACAACATTCGGGCTTTTTAATTTCTTTTCTAACAGGGTTTATTTTGCAGCTGCATTTTTAGACTCCTGAATCTCAAGACGAATAGCCTGAGCAAGATTTTTCACGTCCTGCAAACCTTTTCTCACACGTGTTCCAGCAGCATTGTTTCCTTTGTTGTAGAACTTGTCTGCATCAGCCTCTAGACCAACAATTAGGTCCTTAAGCTCCGTAAATCTTTCATAATTTGCCATTGTAGTGCTTAGTTTAGTTTTTAATAAGTTAATTATTTTAATAAGCTAAGCTAATGTAACGGCTTTTTTCAAAAAAAAAAACATTTTAAAAATATTCCTATAGCGTCTTAAAGCCCTTTTTTTCCACAATCAAACTTATTTTCACAATTGCTATATAGCAAGAACAATAAATTCATTTAACTAGGTTAAAAATACATTTCGCAGGAGTACCGGTATTAGTAAAAAATAAAACAAAAAAAGGCGCAACAAGTGCACCTTTTTAATTTATTAAGATTAACAAGAACCTATACAGGCATTGCTTTAGCTTCTTTATAATATCCTTTCTGAAGCTTTTCCTGAACCTCTGAGAATGCGTCTAAAGTTCTTTGCACATCTTCAAGGCTATGAGCTGCAGTAGGGATAATTCGCAACTCCATAAGCCCTTTAGGAATAACGGGATACACAACAATAGAACAGAAGATACCATAGTTCTCACGAAGATCCATTGTTATTGCAGTAGCTTCATGCAGTTCTCCTTTAAGGAACACAGGAGTAACCATGGTATTTGTTACTCCTAGATCAAATCCACGCTCACGTAAACCTGATTGTAAGGCTGTAGCAATCTGCCATAATTTTTCACGTAACTCTGGTTTTGTTCTAAGCAGCTCTAAGCGTTTACGCAAACCTACAACCATTGGCATTGGTAAGGCCTTAGCAAAAGTTTGAGAACGCATATTATAGCGAAGGAAGTTTACTATCTCTTCTTTAGATGCAACAAAAGCACCTATCCCTGCCATAGATTTAGCAAAAGTACCAAAATACACATCAACCCCATCAATTACATCCTGAGCTTCATGAGTTCCTGCACCAGTTGGCCCCATTGTTCCGAAACCATGAGCATCATCAATTAGTAAACGGAACTTGAAATCCTTCTTTAGCTCAACCAATTCCTTCAACTTACCCTGCGCCCCTGACATCCCGAAAACACCTTCTGTAATTAGAAGAATTGCTCCGCCTGTTTGCTCTACTAATTTTGTTGCTCTCTCCAATTGCTTGCGACAGCTGTCGATGTCGTTATGCTGATAAACGAAACGTTTTCCCATATGTAAACGAACGCCATCGATAATACACGCGTGCGACTCTGCGTCGTAGACTATTACATCGTTACGATCAACCAAAGTATCTATAATCGACACCATGCCCTGGTAGCCGTAGTTTAGTAGAAATGCGTCGTCAAATCCAGTAAATTCGGCAAGGTCTTTTTCTAAAGCTTCATGATGATTTGAATTTCCCGACATCATCCTCGCACCCATCGGGTATGCCAAGCCGTATTCTTCGGCGCCTCTAGCATCGGCTTCCCGAACTTCAGGATGATTGGCTAACCCAAGATAATTGTTTAGACTCCACACTAAATGCTCTTTCCCGCGAAATTTCATGTGAGGGGCAATTTCTCCCTCAAGTTTTGGAAATGAAAAATACCCATGAGACCATTTCTGATGCTGCCCAATAGGCCCCATGTGTTTCGCTATTTTATCAAATAAATCCAATGTGTTAATTTTTAAAAGTTATTATTAGGATAATAGGCGCAAAGTTAAAGTTTAATGATTGATAAACAATTAATTTACACCTATTGTAAAGGATACATAAAGCAAAAAGCCCTTATCTTTAAGATAAAGGCTTTTTTTTATTTTTCAATTTATTAATCTACGTTGTCGTGAAGAAAGGAGTTATTCGGACGAATTTCCCCAGTCTCATTGGAAATAGTAAATCTTGAAACTTGAGACTCTGAGGAGTGAGGTGTTTGCTGAAGCGCCATTTGCTTACGTTTGTAAGCAGGCTCGTTTTCCAATTCCTGCAAACCGTTTGCTGTACGTAGCTTCATACTTAAATCCTTAAGGCGAAGGATCCGCTCTCTTGATTTACGTAATTGTTCCTCAATAGACTCATCGGTCTTACTATCGTCTGGATTAAGAGCTACTGGTTGAGGTGCCACAGGTTGCGGCTCTGGTGTTCCGTAAGATTCCGGTGTTCTCAAATCGTCTGCCTTAGGTCCACCAAACTGAAATTCCGACTCCACTGTCTTAACTCCAAATTCAAATGGGGATGGTTCGGCAGGTTTTGCAGCAGGCTCTTCATCATGTAAAGTATGACGAACGATCCTCGGTTCAGAAGGAACTACAGGGACACGTTCTTCAACATTATTTCTTTGAGAAAAAACACCGCCGAATAGATCAGACTGCATATCTTCCTCTGCTTTAGCCTCTATTTGTGAGTCAGCAACTTTTGGTTCTACCGCGATAAATGAATTCACCGCATTTACTGGCTTAACCATAGGAGCATTCTCAGGAGTCAATAAAGAAACCTTTTTTTGCTGACTTTTCTCTACTTCACGCTCTTCCTTTGTCTGGAAGCCGGTTGCAATAATAGTCACAAGGATTTTTTCTCCAAGAGATTCGTCAACACAATTACCCCAGATCAGATCTGCAGCTAAACCAGCTTCCTCCTGGATATAATCGGTAATTACGCTTACCTCGTCCATAGAAACTTCTCTTGACCCTGAGCTGATATTTAACAAGATGTAACGAGCACCCTGGATTTCGCTGTCCTTTAATAATGGAGAAGCAAGAGCTCCTTCAACGGCCCGGTGAGCACGATTTTCACCTTCAGCAGCATAACTACCCATGATAGCCACACCACTGTTACTCATTACAGTACGAACGTCTTTGAAATCCACGTTGATATAACCCGGAATAGTAATGATCTCAGCGATACCTTTCGCGGCGGTTGTTAATATATTATCAGCCTGAGCGAAAGCAGCACTTAAAGTAAGGTTTCCGAAAATCTCTCTCAAGCGGTCGTTTGAGATGACGAGGTATGAATCAACATATTTCTTCAACTCATCGAGGCCTTCCTCAGCCTGCATTTTACGACGCTTTCCTTCAAAAGAAAATGGAGTAGTGATGATCGCTACTGTAAGGATATCCATTTCTTTTGCAGCTTTGGCAATTATGGGACTAGCACCTGTTCCTGTACCACCACCCATTCCTGCCGTAATGAACAACATCTTGGTATTGGCACCGATCATGCGCTTAATATCTTCTATATTTTCGATAGCAGAGTTTTTTCCCACCTCAGGTATCGATCCAGCTCCCATTCCCTCAGTCAGGCTCGCACCTAACTGTACTTTATTAGGAATAGGACTTAACTCCAACGCCTGCGCATCAGTATTGCAGATAATGAAGTCAACACCCGTGATTCCCTGTCTAAACATGTGGTTGACCGCATTGCCACCGCCACCACCTACACCAACTACTTTGATAATTGATGATTTTTCTTTTAGCATTTCAAACTGCATATCGTTAATTCTCAGCTTAGTAGATTTCCGTTTCTTTTACCTATACCTAGTCGTAATATTAATATTTTTTACACAAACGTTTTCCACAACTGTTAGCAATGTGGAAAACTTCGCGATTGTGGAAAACTATTTAATATAGTCTTCGTCTTTAATATCGTCCTTAATAAATTTTGCTCCTGTCTGCAGAAGCTTATCAAATAATCCGAAAGATTTTTTCGGTTTTTCTGGTTGTGGTTTTTCCACAAATACACCTGGTTGCTTAATTATCTCCACCATTTCCTCTGCTTTTTGAATTCCCTTAATTAATAAACCTATACCCGTAGCAAACGTCGGACTTTTTAAATCATCATAGATGTTCTTTGGTAATACCTCGTTCTTTGCCAAATGCTCATTTGGATATCCAACGCGGCAATCTAATCCTGTTACATACTCCACTAACTGCGGCAAGTGCTTTAGCTGTGCACCACCACCAGTGATCACGATCCCTGCGATTAATCGCTTCTCGTATCCAGATGCCTTGATTTCATAGTAAACGTGCTCCAGTATTTCCTCCATTCTTGCCTGAATTACATAAGCGAGGTTCTTTACTGAGATCTCTTTTGGTTCCCGGCCTCTCAAACCTGGAACACAAATAATTTCGTTCTCCTTATTCTCGTCAGCCAATGCAGATCCAAAGCGGGTTTTCAACAATTCCGCCTGATTACGCATAACTGCACAACCTTCCCGAATATCTTCAGTGATACTGTTACCTCCAAAAGGTATAACAGCTGTGTGACGGATAATGCCTTCGTGGAAGATGGCGATATCCGTTGTACCACCTCCAATATCAACTAAAACAACCCCAGCTTCTTTTTCTTCTTCAGACAACACAGACTCAGATGAAGCAAGTGGCTCAAGGATTAATTCCTGAGTCTCCAAACCTGCATTGGTTACGCATTTCAAGATATTTTTAACAGCACTTACATGACCTGAAATGATATGGAAATTTGCCTCTAAACGAACGCCGGCCATCCCGATAGGATCTTTAATTCCAGGCTCATTATCAACAGTAAACTCCTGCGGCAACACATGAATGATCTCCTCTCCCGGAGGCATCACCAGCTTATACATATCCTCGATAAGCTTTTCGATGTCCTTCCGCTGGATTTCATTATTCAGATCCTTACGGGTCAAAATCCCTCTGTGCTGAAGGCTTTTTATATGTTGGCCGGCAATACCCACATTAACGATCTTTACATCCACATTTGATTGTGCACTAGCCTCGTCAACTGCCTGCAGTATTCCCTGAACAGTTTTTTGAATGTTTGATACTACACCGCGTGTTACCCCCGCCGATTCTGCTTTCCCAATGCCCAGTATCTCTATTTTTCCATGCGTGCTCCTACGGCCAACAATTACACAGATCTTTGTTGTACCGATGTCAAGTCCTACCACTATAGGAGAGCTTTTCGATGATGTAGAAGTACCTTTTTCCATAAATTTAATGCGTTGCTGTTATTAAAGTATCCTGAATTGTTTTTATCGTGTCAGTTGGTGCGTTTGCAACAACCGTAGATTTCGTTATTAACTTTGTGCTGTCTGTGACCCTCTTCACACAAACAATCTGGTTGGCATATTTAATATTTATAGTCTTATAGGCTTCCCAGCCAACATTGGGAAGTGCTCTTTTATAAAAAATCAGAAGATTCCTGAACTTCGTTTCAAGAGAATCTGCCTCTCCAAGAACTATCTTATGATCACCAACCCTCGGGATCATTTCTATCTCTCTTTTCTCGTTCACGTACAATTGCTCAATTTGGTCGTTCCACAGAGTATCTTTCCGGATAAAAAGTGAAGCATTATAAAGGCCTATAGCTATTTCAGTTTTCAATGTATCCACCTTACCAGAAAAATGCTCCACTATAAACCCATTTGCTACCACTACGTTAGGGGTGAAGCTATTAGAGAGGGGCAATTTATAGCCCTCTTTATCCACGTAAAAGTCTTGTCCGGCAATATTTATAATACGTAGTACCGGCTCCCGCTGATTTATAGCCACATTGATAACACCGTCCATTTCTGCGTATACCTTTGCCTCCTGGATGTAGGGATTTGATTTTAAGGCCTCCTCAATTCTGTGAATATCAATTTCATGCAATGGTTTTCCAACGAGATTTCCTGTCGCACGCTGTATAATCAAATCGACTTCATGACGGTCTATAAAACTTTCAATCCCTGGAATAATTACTTTTATGTCCTTACATTTTACCTCGTTCTTCTTAACTTCAATAAAACTCATAAGCGCAACTACCCCGCCCAGGCTTAGAACCCAGGTAAAGGCAATAAATACAGCTTTCCAGTTTATTCGTTTAAGCATTTTCTAAAATTTCCTTAAAAGGCAATACCAATGTATCTATATCCCCGGCTCCTACTGTTAAAAGAAGCTTAGGTTGTAATCCTGCTATAATCGCTTCAGCACTCTCTTTGGAAGCAATTTGCTTGTTCTCCAATTTCATCCTATCATAAATGATCTCAGAAGTGACTCCCGGAATTGGAAGTTCTCTGGCTGGATAAATGTTTAGCAATACCAGCTCATCGGCCATATCTAACACCTCTGCAAATCCATCAACAAAATCCCTTGTACGCGAATACAAGTGAGGCTGAAACACTACGGTTAACTTTCTACCAGGATAAAGTTGTTTCACTGCAGAAATACAAGCCCTAAGCTCTTCAGGGTGATGAGCATAATCATCTATAAAAATCTTATCATCGGTCTTAATTACATATTCAAACCGTCTTTTAACCCCTTTGAATTCCTTTAATGCTTCTTTGATCTTTTCCGCTTCAATGTTAAGTAGTAAAGCTGCCTGGATTGCAGCAGTAGCGTTCTCCACATTATGCAAGCCCGGTAAACCTAGTTCAATGTTATTGATCTCTATTTCCTGTGCTTTAAAATCAAAGAAGAAAGTACCAGATTCCACTCTGACGTTAGTGGCAAATATTTCTGAAGGCTCTTTAGCAGAATAAGTTGCTCCACCTTCAAGAGGCAATCCGTTCTTTCGGATTAGTTTCCCGCCTTCTTTTAGTTGCGATGCGAATAGCCTGAATGACTCCTTTACATGAGAATCATCCCCATAAATATCCAGATGATCAGCATCCATAGACGTGATAATAGCGATATCGGGATGAAGACGAAGAAATGATCTATCGTATTCATCTGCTTCGACAACTACTACATTGTTACTTCCGAAAAGAACATTGGTATCATAATTAGAAGAAATCCCCCCAAGGAAAGCAGTGCAATCAAAACCAGAATGCTTTAAGATATGAGCAACCATAGTGGACGTAGTTGTCTTTCCATGCGTTCCTGCAACAGCAACAGTAAACATCCCCTTACTGATAATCCCCAGCACCTCTGAACGCTTTTTGAGATCAAAGTTATTCTCCTGGAAATAGTTAAGGATAGCAGAGTCTTTAGGAATTGCCGGAGTGTAGATCACGAGCAAATTATCCGAAGATGTTCTGAAATTAGCAGGAATTTCATCTACAGCATCTACGTATGTAATTGCCAGTCCCTCCTCGGCAAGACTATCCGTTAGTGTCGTTTGAGTGCGGTCGTAACCTACCACTTCGCACCCCCTCTTATGGAAATAACGAGCAAGGCCACTCATACCGATTCCACCGATACCAACCAGATAAACTTGTTTTATATTGTCTAATTCCATTTGTTTTAAGCTGAAAGCTTATAGCAGCGAGCACAAAACTCCTACTGAAAGCTCAAAGCCGAAAGCAAAAAGCATAAAGCTTCTGCTAACGTCTTATCTTTTATCCTTTTTAAAATGAAAGCTCAAGCAGAGCGAACAGCAGCTCTGCTAATCTTACATTTCTTCTTTATTCTTTTAGCAAAAAAGCTTTCACCTTTCTGCTTTACACTTTCACCTCTACCCTTTGGAAGCTATTTTCAAAACTTCCCTTGCAATCACTTCGTCTGCATTCGGCAAGGCTAGCTTGCCTATACTATTACTTAGTGCTGTGCACGTTGCAGGATCCCCAATCAACGCTATTGCTTTTTCAACAAGCTCCTCCTCTGCAACTGCATCTCTCACAAGGATTGCTGCATTATTATCAACCAGAGCCATTGCATTTTTAGTCTGATGATCTTCTGCAACATTCGGAGATGGCACCAGAATTACCGGTTTCCTTACCACATATAATTCAGCGATAGTACCTGCCCCAGCCCTTGAAATAATTACATCCGCGGCAGCGTAGGCATAGTCCATCCGGTTCAGAAACTCTAACACAATAACATTTGTACCGGGCCTATCACCAACCTGCTTAATGATCGACGCATAGTAATACCTGCCAGTTTGCCAAATAAGTTGAATATCCTGATCAACCAGTTTCTTGAGTCCGGCAATCATAGCTTTATTCAACGTGCCAGCTCCAAGACTTCCCCCGGTTACCAGGATCGTTTTCTTATCAGCAGACAAGCCAAATGAGGATAATGCCTCTTCTCTCTTCCCTTCTATATCCACAGATTGCTTTCTTATCGGATTTCCTGTTAACAAAAGGCTCTCTGCCGGAAAAAACTTATCCATCCCTTCAAATGCCACACATATTTTCTTTGCCTTTGCACCAAGTTTCTTATTAGTGATACCAGCATATGAGTTTTGCTCCTGTATCAAATAGGGAATGCCCATTTGACCGGCTGCATACAATAAAGGACCTGAAGCATATCCTCCAACACCTACCGCAACGTCGGGCTTGAATTCTTTTATAATAGATCTGGCTTTTAATAAGCTTTTCAACATCTTTATTGGAAGCATAAAATTCTTCCACAAGGCTTTTCGTTGAAATCCCTGAATATCCAGACCGATAATTTTGTAACCAGCTGCCGGCACCTTCTCCATCTCCATTCTTCCGTTAGCTCCAACGAAAAGAATTTCAATCGCAGGATCAATACGCTTCAAGGCATTTGCAATTGCAACTGCCGGGAAGATATGTCCTCCGGTTCCACCTCCGCTAATGATTACCTTTGTCATATTTTAAAAATGATAGAATGAGTGAATGAATGAATGAATGAGTGAATGAAAGAATAAATGATTCCATAACTAATTCTATTAATCAATCCTTCTATCCTTCATTCATTTATATCTCTCCTACTATTACTTTATTGTCTCTCTTATTTTTTGTTTTTTCTTCTGTTGTGTCAGTAGCGGTGCCTGCCTTCCTCTTTTCCTCCACATCGCGACTTACACTTAAAATAATTCCGAAGGCCACGCTGGTAAATAAAATTGAGGTACCTCCCATACTTACCAAAGGAAGTGGAACCCCTGTTACTGGCCCCAGTCCAACAGCTACGGCCATGTTTGCAAAAGCCTGTATTGTTAAGCTAAAACTTAGCCCTGCTGCTAACAAAGCACCAAAAGCCTTGGGACTAGCAGTTACAATCAATATGCACCGGTAGAGAAAGACCAGGTAAATTACAATTAAACCTACTCCTCCAACGAGACCATACTCTTCAATGATCAATGCAAAGACGAAATCCGAATACGGGTGAGGCAAGAAATTGCGTTGGGTACTATTACCAGGCCCCTTGCCGAAAATTCCTCCTGTTGCTATTGCTATCTTTGATTGATTCCCCTGGAATGCCTTGTCTTTGTCCGCCAGCTCTGGATGCAAATAAGTGTTGATACGCGATTTATAGGTCTCCCTTCTTGGTCCCAGAAAAATAACTCCCATCAACAGAATAAGTCCCCCAAGGCAAACGATCAAAATCTGCTTTATGCTAATGCGTCCTATTATGAGCAATAATATGCTTACTCCAAAAAGCATTATTGCTGTTGAAAGGTTCGCCAATGCAATTAGAATGAACACCAAGCAAACTGAGCCCATAATGGGGAGGAAAGCATCCTTTACATCCTTTATATTCTCTTGCTTCCTTGTAAGCATCCTGGCCAGGAAAGTTATCAGCGCTAACTTGGCCATATCGGATGTTTGGAATGTTTGATTAATAACAGGAATGGTCACCCAGCGACTTGCCTGATTGACCGAAGCACCAAATAGTAGAGTATAAAGCAACAAGGGGATCGTAATGATCATCAAGATCTTTGATATTCCGGCATAGTACCGGTAATCAAGAAGATGTGAAAAATACATCAAGGCCACCCCACCTACAATAAAAATCAGGTGTTTCATCAGGAAAGCCTCCGTCCCTACGCCTTTCTTATAAGCGAGTGTTCCCGTAGCACTATACACAGCCAGAAGCGACCAGATTGAGAGTACAATCACAATCAGCCAAATCCAGCGATCCCCTTTCGTCTTATTTAAAATTGCGTTAAACATTATATTTTGAGCTTCGGCTTCTATCTTATAATTCTCTTACTGCATCCTTGAATTGATTTCCGCGGTCTTCGTAATTCCTGAACAAATCGAAACTGGCACATGCAGGAGAAAGCAGAACGGTGTCCCCTTTCTTAGCAAGGTGGTACGCAATCTGCACCGCTTCTTCTGCAGAAAATGTATTAACAATCACCTCCACTTCATCCTCGAAAGCATCATGGATCCTTTTGTTATCTTTCCCTAAACAAACAATAGCTTTTACCTTAGATCTCACCAGGTCTAAAAGCATCGAATAGTCATTACCCTTATCCACTCCTCCAAGGATCAGAACAACATCACTATTCATGCTTTCCAGGGCATACCATGTTGAATTAACGTTAGTTGCCTTTGAGTCATTAATAAAATCAATACCAGCAATTCGCGCAACATGCTCCAAACGGTGCTCGATGTTTTGGAAATTACCCATGCTTTCACGGATGCTTTCATTACGCAGTTCAAGTGCCTTAGCAAGGATTCCTGAAGCCATAGAATTGTAGATGTTGTGTTTCCCTTGCAGAGCAAGATCGTTAATTGACATGTTGAATGTTTGTTGGTTTCCCAGGTTTATATAAATACTTTCGTTCGCTAAAAATGCGCCTAATGACAATTCCTTTAGTATTGAAAAGGGAAAGACTCCGGCGTTAACCGTATGTCGTTCGAGGCCCTTCACGGTTTCCTCATCGTCGGCACAGTATATAAAAATGTCGTTCTCTGTCTGGTTCTGCAGAATCCTAAACTTGGAATCCACGTAATTGTCCATCTTATAGTCGTATCGATCTAAATGATCAGGAGTAATGTTAAGCAACACAGCTATATCTGCTTTAAACTCATACATATCATCCAGCATGAAGCTGCTGATCTCCAGAACATAGTAGTCGAAGTTTTCTGTTGCTACCTGACGGGCAAAGCTTTTACCAATGTTCCCCGCAAGACCAACATTTAATCCAGCATTCTTAAGAATGTGATAAGAAAGCATGGTAGTGGTTGATTTTCCGTTCGAACCAGTAATGCAGATCTTTTTTGCATTAGTATATCTTCCGGCAAATTCGATCTCAGATATTACAGAGACACCTTTTTCCCTAAGCTTCTTGATCAGAGGAGCTTTTTCGGGGATTCCTGGACTTTTAATTACCTCAATTGCTGATAATACCTTATCCTCTGTATGCTGTTTCTCTTCGAATGCTATTCCATGCTCTGATAATTCCGCTTTGTAAGAGTTTCCTATTTCACCCAGATCGGATACGAAAACATCAAAGCCTTGTTTCTTTGCTAACACTGCAGCCCCGGTACCGCTTTCACCAGCTCCAAGGATTACAATAAGGCCTTTCGCCTCTCCTGCAGGAAGCTCACCCATCGTCATATCTGTATTTTCCTTCCCTGCCATTAGCGTAGTTTAAGCGTTACGATAGTTAATACAGCGAGGATAATTCCTATGATCCAGAAGCGAGTTACAATCTTCGCTTCGTGATAACCTTTCTTTTGATAATGATGATGTAATGGAGACATCAGGAATATGCGCCGCCCCTCTCCAAACTTCTTCTTCGTGTATTTGAAATAGGAAACCTGCATAATAACTGACATATTTTCTACCAAGAAGATTCCGCAGAGGATTGGAATAAGCATTTCTTTACGAATCATGATCGCAAAGGCTGCAATGATTCCACCGATTGCCAAGCTTCCTGTATCTCCCATAAAAACTTGAGCAGGGAATGAGTTATACCAGAGGAAGCCTACGCAAGCACCGACGAAGGCACCTGCAAATATCACCAGCTCGCCTGAGTTGGGGATATAAATGATATTCAGATATTCTGAGATAATAGTGTTACCAGACACATAAGCGAGAATGCCCAAGGTAGCCCCAATTACAGCAGAGGTACCAGTAGCTAGCCCATCAATCCCGTCCGTAATATTTGCTCCGTTTGAAACTGCTGTAATTATTAAAATTACAAAAAACAGGAACACTACAAGAGCGTACTTCTCATATCCCTCACCCAAAAACTTGAGCACTTTTGAATAATCAAACTCGTTGTTTTTATAAAAAGGAATATTAGTTTTTGTTGATTTTAAGTTTTGAGTAAAATAGTACTCATTTCCTCGCTGATGCACTTCAAGAGGAGCTGTATTGGTTGTGGGTAAAGTAACCGCCTGCCTTACAACAATATCAGGATGAAAATACATAGTCCAACCAATAATCAAAGCAAGCCCAACCTGGCCCATGATCTTAAACCGGCCTGCCAGTCCCTCCTTATCCTTCTTAAATACTTTGATATAATCGTCTATAAATCCAATTGTTCCCATCCAAACAGTGGTCACAATCATTAAAATCACATAGATATTTTCAAGTTTAGCAAATAACAATGTAGGGATCAGAATACCTAACAAGATTATAATACCACCCATTGTTGGAGTGCCTTGTTTCTGCATCTGGCCTTCCAAACCAAGGTTACGAACAGTTTCCCCTACTTGCTTCGCTCTGAGTATCTTAATTAGCCTATTACCGTAAATGGTTGTAAATAACAGAGACACGATAATAGACATAGCTGTACGGAAGGAGATGTAGTAGAAAACTCCAGCCCCGGGCACGTCATATTCTCTGTCTAACCAGGTGAATAAGTAATACAGCATTAGCTTAATAAGTTAAATTGTTCTGTTAAAATCGCTTTATCATCAAAAGGATACTTCACCCCTTTTATTTCCTGATATTTCTCGTGTCCTTTTCCCGCTAAAAGAATGATATCACCAGTTTTAGCCAAATGGCAGGCAGTGCGTATTGCTTCCTTGCGGTCCACTATAGTCAAAACCTTTTTCTTGTTTGTTAATGTTAACCCGGATTCCATTTCTTCAATAATGAATTCAGGTTCCTCAGAACGGGGATTATCAGAGGTTAAGATCACTTTATCGCTCCACTCAGATGCTACCTGGGCCATCAACGGACGTTTCGCCCTATCCCGGTCTCCACCGCATCCAATGATGGTAATTACTTGCTCTGTTCCCTTTCGAATATTTTGAATGGTACTAAGCACATTTTGCACTGCATCGGGAGTATGTGCGTAATCTATAATTCCTATAACTCCATTAGGAGACACGATATAGTCGAACCTTCCCTCAGCACCCGATAAACGACTTAATACTGTCAGAACTTTGGTACTGTCCTGCTCCAGAAGCATCGCTGTTCCATACACTGCTAATAAGTTATAGGCATTGAAGCTCCCTACAAGCTTAAACCATACCTCCTGGTGGTTAACCTCCAACAACAACCCTGAAAATTGATTTTCAATGATCTTACCTTTGAAATCAGCCAGTCCCCTTAACCCGTAAGTCTTCTCATGGGCCTTCGTATTTTGAAGCATCACTTTACCATTCTTGTCGTCGGCATTTGTAAGAGCAAAGGCAGTTTTTCCCAATCCATCAAAAAAGGCCTTTTTAGCCTTTATATAAGCATCAAAAGTTTTATGGAAATCCAGGTGATCATGACTGATATTAGTAAACACCCCACCAGTAAAATTCAGCCCCTCAATTCGATGTTGAACAACTGCATGAGAGCTTACTTCCATGAAACAGTAATCACAACCCGTAGCAACCATGTCTGCCAGAAGCTTATTTAAAGCAACTGGATCAGGCGTAGTATGAGTTGATGGCACAACTGTAGTGTGGATATGATTTTGAACAGTTGATATTAATCCTGTCTTATACCCTAGCTCCTCAAACAATTTATATAAAAGGGTCGCAACAGTGGTTTTCCCATTGGTCCCCGTTACTCCTACCAGCTTAAGATCAGCAGAAGGGTTATCATAAAAGTTCGCTGCAATTCGCCCCAGGGCGACAGCAGAGTTCTCTACTCTTATAAAAATCACTTCACTATTAGCTTCAGCAGGGATTTCCTCACAAACAATAATTGAAGTACCCAGTGCTGTTGCTTTGTCAATATAATCGTGACCATCGGCTACAGTACCTCGAACAGCAACAAACAATGAACCCGCTACTGCCTGCCTTGAGTCAAAGCAAACAGAGTGCACTTCGGAGTTACCTGAGCCTTTTTGCTCCAATACCTTAACGCCTTCCAGTAGTTCTTTTAATTCTTTCATTATTGTAGTTCAATCGTCACAGGATATCCTGCAACTGTACGTACACCCGGCACAATAGATTGTTTAACAACTTTACCGCTTCCTTTTACCACAGCCTTAAGGCCCGCACTGGTTAAAAGGAACATAGCATCCTTCAATCCCATCCCAGTCACATCGGGCACCACTCTTGGCCTAACCTTTATTTCTTTTAAATCAATACCATTATTTGTATCAACCTCACTTGCAATATCATTATTAGCAGCCAGGTAAGATTTTACACCTAAGGCCTTGTATACCTTTTTAGCAGCAACATTGCTCCCTGCTTTTGTAGGCGGAGAAGTAGTATTACCAACATATTTCAGGTTATTCACAGGATTGTACATTTCTACATCCTGGGAATAAATCTTATCAGCAACCTCACGAAATACGGGACCACTAACCAAAGCTCCATAGTAGGCCCCCTGAGGGTTCGTGATAACGACGATCATAGCGTATTTCGGCTTATCCGCGGGAAAATAACCGCAAAATGAAGCCTGGTAGGAACGTTTACCCCGATAGCCTCTCGCCCCATCAGCAATTTGTGCCGTCCCGGTTTTCCCGGCAGCCTTATATAAAGAACTTTTCACGGTTGTCTTTCCTGATCCCTCTTCAACAACCCCTTCAAGCATTCCTCTAAGTTTCGACAAAGTTTCATCCGAACAGATCTTTTCATCAATCACCTTAGTTTCAAAAACCTCAACAGGTTTACCCAATCTTTTGATCTCACGAACAAACTTTGGAGCCACCATTCTACCGTTATTTGCAACCGCATTATAAAAGGTAAGCATTTGCAAAGGAGTCATTTTCGACTCGTAACCATACGCCATCTGGGCTAAACTTAAGCCCTTATACCAAGCTTTACTCTCAGGAGTCTTAATGTACGGTATACCCTCACCTGGAATTTCCAATCCCGCCTTCTCATGCAAATGCAACTCGCGCAACCGGTCAGTAAAACGTTCAGGTTCATTTTTATAATGGGTATAGATAAGCTTTGCAATCGCAGCATTTGAGGATTCTTCAAAAGCCCTCTTCACCGAAACCACTTTAAGACCAAGATGTGAGTCCTTCACCGTTTTAACCAATCTGTTCCGGTGATTATAAACTTTAAACAAACCACCACCACAATCAACACGAGTACTGGTATCCACTTTGTGATCTTCCAGCAGGGCTAAATATGAAGCTAGCTTAAAGGTAGATCCTGGCTCTGCACTCTGCGCAATAGCGTAATTAAACTTCTCTTCGTATTGACCCTCGGAAACCTTTGTAAAGTTTGCAATCGCTCTAACCTCTCCAGTGGCCACTTCCATCAATACCACACAACCATGATCAGCATCGCTCTTTATCAATTGCTTTCTTAATGCATTCTGCGCTACGTCCTGCATGTTAATATCAATGGTTGAAATAATATCAGCACCGTCCTTTGGTGCAATTTCCACTTCTTTATTAACCGGCATCCAAACCCCACCAGCAATACGCTGCATCAGTTGTCTGCCACTTTCACCGTCGATATAGCTCGAGTAAGCGCCTTCTAGCCCTACCGGCTGCACGTTTTCATTTTTATAACCTATTGTCCTCGCTGCAAGGGTCTTAAATGGAAGTATCCTTTTATTTTTCTGAATAGTAATTAGCCCGCCTTTATATCTTCCAAGATTAAATACAGGGAAGGTGCGGATCACATTCAATTCCTGATGGGTTACCCTCCTTCTGATCAAAAGATACCTGGCCTTGTCTCTGCGTGCTTCACGCAGCATTCTTGAGTAATATCTCTGACTTTTATCTCCAAAATATCCCGAAAGCTTTTCCGCAAGGGAGTCTACTTTCTCATAGAACACTTTGTCCTTCTCAATACCCGCTGCCAGCAAATCCATCCTCAACTCATATTCCGGAACAGAGGTTGCCAAAAGGCTTCCGTCTACCGAATAGATGTTTCCTCTAACAGCTTCGACATTAACATATTTCGTAGAGAGGCTATCAGCCATTGCTTTCCATTTACTCCCCTCCACTAGTTGAAGATGGAACAGCTTGAACAACACAGCAAACGCAAGAAGTACGATCAACCCAAAGGCGATGTACACACGCAGCAATATGTCGGTCCTGATATTCATAAGTGTCTGCTAAAACGGCTAAATAATGCTTTTTTTAATATTCGTTTTCTTTTATAATTACTTTTTTAGGAGGCTCTACCGGCTCGTGCAATCCCAGCGTATCTACTAGCTTGGCTACCTCAGTTTGTGTACTCTTCAGCATCAAATCTGCCTTTAAAGTCTTATAATCCCAGCTCAGCTCCTTCACCTCTTTGTTTAGCTTATCAATCGCCCTTATGTTCCTTTCCGCGAAGTGCCGGTTTGCGATATAGAACATTCCCAGCATGGCAAGAAAAACAATAAACGGAAGCGTTTCCGTAGCAGCCTCTTTTGAGACCACGCCCTCCATCAAGAGCGTTGTAAAAAAATTTTTCGGTAGTTCCGCCTTGACCTCCTTCTCCTCAAGCTGCACCTCTGGCTCAAACTCCTCTTCTTCTGATTCAGCTCTGAAACGGTTTGTCATATAAAAAATTCAAATTTAATAGTGCAAAAAGCTTCTCCGTGTCAAATTGGGTCAAACCTTACCGAGCCTACCCATTCTGCCATTTATCTAAAGCTTAACAGCTACCCTCAACTTTGCACTTCGTGCCCTGTTATTTATTAAAATTTCCTCTTGCGAAGCCACTATCGCCTTTCTTGTCACAGCCTCCAGTGGCTTAATTTCATTACCAAAGAAGTCCTTCTCAACCTCACCCTTAAACTTTCCCTTTGATATAAAATTTTTCACCAACCTATCTTCAAGAGAGTGATAAGACATAATTACCAGTCTTCCTCCAGGCTTCAACACATCTATAGATTGATTCAAAAACTCCTGCAATGCTTCAAGCTCCTGGTTCACCTCTATTCTGAGGGCCTGAAATACTTGCGCTAAATACTTATGTTCTTTCCCTTTTGGAATAAGCTTTTTTATAACCTCTTTCAATTCAGCGATAGTCTCTATAGGCCTGTTTAGTCTTGATGTTACGATCACCCTTGCAAGCGATTTTGCATTTTGGATCTCTCCATACATTCCAAAAATCCGGTGCAGGTCCTCCTCAGAGTAAACATTAACAACCTCCTTCGCATTTAAACTCCCGCCTTGGTCCATCCTCATATCCAACTCAGCATCAAAGCGAGTGGAAAACCCCCGCTCCGGCTGATCAAACTGATGTGATGAAACACCGAGATCAGCCAGAATACCATCTACAGGCAGTGCCTGATGCAGACGGCAATAGTTTTTTAGATAGCGGAAGTTTTGATCTATAAAGGTTAACCGATCATCTTGCGGAATATTCCTTTGCGCATCCACATCCTGGTCAAAAGCAAGCAATCTGCCTTTCTCCCCAAGATTCTTCAAAATCTCTCTTGAATGGCCTCCACCGCCAAAAGTTACATCGACATACGTCCCTTCGGGTTTTATATCCAGCGACTCAATACACTCTTTCAGCATCACAGGAACGTGATAGTTAATCATCATCCCTCCTTCCCAGGCCACCCATTACTTCCTCTGCCAGATTCGCAAAGTTTTCAGGTTCGTTATCCATTTGGGCATCATAAGCATCCTTAGCCCAAACTTCTATCTTGTTAAATTGCGAAGACAATACTACATCTGATCCAATTTCAGCATAATCGAGCAATGACTTAGGTAGCAATACTCTACCAGCAGCATCCAGAGTTAACTCCGTTGCGCCACGAGTAAAATAGCGAATGAATTCCCTCGTTTTCTTTTCGTACTGATTAAGCTTACTCAAATCCTCCATTATTTTATCCCACTCACTGCGGGTATACACCACCAGATGCTTCTCGAACCCTCTGTTAATCACCAATCCTTCCTTCTCTGCTTCGGGCATTTGCCTGCGCAGACCTGAAGGCAGCATCATTCTGCCTTTAGCGTCAAGTTTGCATTCAAATTCTCCTAAGAAGTGAGACATCAGGGTTCTAGACTATTTAACAGAGTAAAAGTAAAAAGCTTTTACCACTTTTTACCACTTTACTCCACAAAAAGTTTTCAACAAGAAATTATTTACCACTTTACCCCTGAGAGGAGTAAAAAAAACTAAAGAAAACACGACAGAGGGCCTCGGCAGACCACTGGGAGAGAGGGGATATAAAAAAGAAAAAGTGGGAGAATGTGGAGGAACTCATCCACATTTTCCCACTTTAGGAACTAAAAATAAGAAACCTGGGCCAGGCCTTATCCTATTAATTATGCATTAATGGCTGCAACACCTGGGAGCTCCTTTCCTTCCATGTATTCAAGAAGAGCACCACCACCGGTAGAAACATAACTTACTTTTTCTTCAAAGCCGAACTTTGCTACTGCAGCCGCAGAATCACCACCTCCAATTAAAGAGAATGCACCTTTTTCGGTCGCCTCTACAACCGCTTCAGCTACAGCTTTGGTTCCTGCTTCAAATTTCTCCATCTCAAATACACCCATTGGTCCGTTCCAAAGGATAGTTTTTGAATTAGCTACAACGTCTTTATAAACTTTAACAGAATCAGGACCGATATCCAGTCCCATCCAACCCTCTTTGATATCATCATTACTTGCAATATCACTGTTAGCATCAGCTGCAAAATTATCAGCAATGATAGAGTCAGTAGGCAATACAAGGTTTACCCCTTTTGATTTTGCTTTTTCAATTAAACTAAGAGCTAACTCTAATTTATCATCCTCTACCAAAGATTTACCGATATTTCCACCTTGTGCTTTCGCAAAGGTGTACGCCATGCCGCCGCCAATCAAAAGATTATCTACTTTTTCCAATAAACGCTCAATTAACAAGATCTTATCAGAAACCTTCGCACCGCCCATAATAGCTGTAAATGGTCTTTCAGCATTATTTAGCACTTTCTCTGCATTTGCTAATTCTCCAGCCATCAGGTAGCCAAAATACTTTGCATCAGGGAAGAACTTTGCAATAATCGCTGTTGAAGCATGCGCACGGTGAGCAGTTCCGAAAGCATCGTTCACGTAAACATCGCCTAACTTACTTAATTTTTCAGCAAAGGCTTCATCTCCTTTTTCTTCCTCTTTATAGAAACGGAGATTCTCCAGCAACAATACCCCTCCTGATTGAAGAGCCGCTGCTTTTTCTATTGCTTGTTCACCGATACAATCATCTGCAAATTGTACATCTTTCCCCAACACTGATGATAAATGATTTACCAGGTGTTTTAAAGAATACTTTTCGGTAGGACCTTCTTTCGGTCTTCCAAGATGCGACATAAGGATCACTGCACCTCCATCATTCAATATCTTTTTGATAGTTGGCAATGCTCCCTGAATACGATTATCATCAGTGATGTTAAATTCTTTATCAAGAGGAACGTTAAAATCAACTCGTATTAACGCCTTTTTACCAGCAAAATTCAAATTATCGATTGTCTTCATCAGAATTAAATTTGTTTATTATGGGGTTATTAGAAATTCAGTTCATCTATTTTGAATACCGCTTTCCAAGAGCGGTAAAACTACACGAATTTAATTAAAAACAAAAGTGTATTTAACACACTAAGCACTATCCAAAACTCTACCTTTTTACATTCTCAATCTTTCTGATAAGATCGGCTAAACGACTTGAATACCCGTATTCATTATCGTACCATCCAACAACCTTAGTTAAGCCGCCTACCACAGAAGTAAGTTTGGAATCAAAAACACACGAGTGAGAATTATCTAAAATATCTACCGACACGATCGGATCTTCGGTATAAAACATTACTCCTTCCAAATACCCTTCTGCAGCTTGCCGAAATGCATCATTGATCTCCTCCACCGAGGGTTGCTTCTTTAGAATACAGGTAAAATCAGTTAGGGAACCGTTTAAAACAGGTACCCTTATCCCTGCACCTCCCAGCTTTCCTTCCAGGTGGGGGAATATATTTGTGATTGCCTTTGCCGCTCCTGTCGTAGTCGGAATGATCGAAGACGAGGCAGCCCTCGCCCGTCGAAGATCTTTATGTGGAGCGTCATGAAGGTTTTGATCTCCCGTCATAGAATGCACGGTAGTAATATAACCATTCACAATTCCCCAGTTATCTTCTAACACCTTGATCATTGGAGCAATATTATTTGTCGTGCAAGATGCATTAGAAAGCAAAGGCGCAGTAAAGTCTATTTCATGATCATTTACGCCAAGTACTACTGTCGGCACGCCTTTAGTCGCAGCCGGTGCAGAAATTATAACCTGCTTAGCCCCTGCATGTAAATGCAGTGAAGCTTTTTCTTCTGAAGTAAACTTTCCCGTCGACTCGATGACAACATCAATCTCCAACTCCCTCCACGGAAGGTTTACAGGATCAGTCTCTGCAAAAACAGGAATTCGCATTCCATTAACTACAATCTCCTTTTCGCCACCTTCAATGGTTCCATTAAACCCTCTGTGTACAGAATCGTATTTTACCAGATGTGCTAAGGTTGCAGCGTCTGTTAAATCATTTATTGCTACCACTTCACCTGTTTTGCCAGCAAGCAAAGTTCTTAAAACTGTTCTGCCGATCCTTCCAAAACCATTTATTGCAATTCTCATCCTTCTAAATGCTATGCTCTGTTTAGTCTCCGAACCCGGAGTACTTATTTTTGTTCGGTCAAAGTTAGCATTTAGAATTAGCTTACTGGCGTTAATCTCAGCGTTGCAAAACAACTGTTATGACCTAGAATTCCGAAGGGAAGATCAACATTGGCAGAAGGTGATAGTTCATAATCCTTTTGGTTGTACTGATATGAAATAAATCTTCAAAGAACGAATAGCGTTTGTGAATGAGGGTAATAATATCAGCATGTATATTGTACGCGTACTGCGCCAGGGTTTTCGGCACTTCATCGGCCAATATCTCCTTGTAAGTTATTCTATCATACTCAATATCGCCTTTCGCCTTCTGCACTGCCTTATAATGAGCAGAGCCGGCTTTCTCGCCTAGCTCACTTAAGTTAATATGAGTAACCAGTATTTCAGCATTAAACGGTTTTGCCAGGTCAGCTACATAATTCAGAGCACGAAAATCCACGTTGGAAAAAACATCGGTAGTGAAGGCAACCTTCCTAATACTCTTAAATGTAAACTTTTCCGGAACAAGCAGAACTGGGCACTTTGCCTTATTAACTACTTCATTACTATCACTGCTATATACTAATTGATGAATAATTCCCTCATCACTCTTATCTCCCATTACGATCATCCAGATATCCTCCCTTTCCTGAATCGACTTTATATTATCCTTTAAGGTACCGATATCATGGGTACATCTGATGGTGGGATTAAACTCCTCGCCCTGAACACACAACTTCGCCATCAACTTTTCTGCCATTACCTGCAGATTTATCCGCGTCGCATCGTTATATATCGTATAATTATCATAATATAACCTATTCGGCCCTGCTAATACAGCTTTAGAATCTGGAATATAACAGGCATTATAAAGTAGCAAGTTAGCCCGGGCTTGTTTAGCTATTGTCCAGGCCACCTCTGCAGCGTGCTTTGATTTCTCCGAAAAATCTGTCAACACTAGGATAGTTCTCATACCGGCTTGTATTTTTTTATAAAAATGCGTTAAAAGCCGTCGAAGCTCAATGACATGCATCACTAATACGTTTGACACTAATTACATTGCCTTGAGAGAGGGAGAATGACAAAATGCAGGGCTACACTAATTAGATGAAAGATCTCCATATATTTTATTTTCAAATTATGACCCTTCTCATTTTATTAAGACATCCAATCTTACAAATTTGTCTTGTTAAATCATTACTAAGATAACACGGCATTCCTCCCATAATTTGCAACTTCAGGTTATCTGTATTTACACAATATGAATATGAAAAAGATTTTGTTAATCGATGACGACGAATCTTTAAGAGATACCATCGCAGAAGTTCTTACGCTTTGCGAATTTATTCCTATTACAGCTGCCGACGGTAAAAGCGGAATTGAAAAAGCGCTTATTGAAAGACCAGACCTTATATTATGTGATGTCATGATGCCTGGGATCGATGGGTACGGCGTCCTTAATATTCTAAGCCGGCACCCTCTAACAAAGCTTACTCCGTTTGTTTTTCTTAGCGGGAAAAAAGAATCTGATGATCTACGAAAAGGTATGGGAATGGGTGCAGATGACTATCTGGTGAAACCTTTTCAAGAAATAGAACTTTTGCAGACCATAGATCTGCGACTGAAGAAATCAGATGATCTCCGTAGAAGCTTTTCGTCAGATTTAAATACTACTGAGGAAATGCCAAAATCAGCAACTCCCGAAGGTACCATTAAATTTAAAAACAGGAACAAAGAGCCCTACCGCTTTAAAAAGAGACATATTTTATATACTGCCGGACAAGTGCCCTCAAACGTGTATTATGTGGTGTCGGGAAAATTAAAGGAATACCGGTTCAACCAGGAAGGGAAAGAACTAATAACCAACATCTATGGCGCGGGTGACTTTCTAGGATACAGGCAGGTTTTTGAACAGATCCTTTATACCGAGAATGCACAGGTGATTGAAGAAGCTGAACTCATACTTATTCCTAAGGCAGAGTTCCTGGAGCTGTTAAACCATGATACGCAAACCGCCAAACAGTTTATTGAAATTCTGTCACATAATTTAACTGTTAAAGAGGAAAAGCTTATTAAGATGGCATACGACCCTTTACGGAAACGGATAGCAAATGGAATCATCGAAGTAGCCGAGAAATTCAGCAATAAACGAAGAGGCTACGCCTCAATAGAAATTTCAAGGGAAGATCTCGCTCACATTATTGGCTCTGCACAGGAGTCACTAATTCGACTGTTAAAGGAATTCAAAAGCGAAAAGCTCATCGACATTGAAGATGGCCGCATTATTATTCTAGACGAGGAACGATTGCGAACCTTCACAGACTCTAATCTAAAAATGACTGACATCATAATTCATAAAAATACTAATCATGGGCAACCTGGTTAAAATGACTATTTTCGCCTATGCCTGTTTTGTTATAAAAAGGCTACCAATAAATGAAAAAGATACTGTACTCAGGCATTATAGCTGGTGTTAGTTTATTTATTATCAGCTACGGCGGACTATACCTGGCCATTAGATTCTTTCCTGAATTCTTTTTATTATACAACAACCCACTTTTCAACTCAGATGGTAGCAGAGATGTTCTTTTCTATCTGCACGCATTCATTATCAGCTTTGCGCTTTCCTGGTTTTGGGAGCGGTTTAAGAGTTTATTCAGCGGACATTTCCTACTTAGGGGGCTGGAATTTGGTCTTATATATGCATTGGTTGCCTTACTACCGGTTATGTGGATCACATTCAGCTCCTTGGATATTACAATAACAATGGTTGCAAGTTGGTTCTTGTACGGATTTGTACAGGCAGTAGTAGCAGGAGTAATATTTGCTAAGATAAATCCATAAGCACTATTCATGTCTTTTGCAGCTACGTATCTTTTCTAGTAAACTTCTCATCCTCTATGGCTCTGGCCTTGGGAACACATCTTGTCAGCGGAGGTTCCGGAAGCAGGTACCAAGTTACTCGAGAGCTACATCACATCATAACTCCATAAAAAACTCAGCAAGGTTTTTATCATGATCCAGGTTCAGTTTTTTTCTAAGGCGATACCTTCTTATTTCTACTCCGCGAACAGAAATATTTAATAAGGACGCCATTTCTTTACTGCTCATATTCATACGCAGGTAAGCGCAAAGCTTTATATCGTTAGGAACCAGATCAGGGTACGTAGACTTCAATTTTATAAAGAAGCTCTCGTGGGCCTCGTTAAAACTCTTTTCAAACAGATTCCAATCCCGCTCATCGTTCATTCCCTCCTCTATTACTTTATTGATTTTTCTTAACTGATCTGAGGCTAGTTTCTTCCCACCGGAATCTTTCAGGCGACCTAACTCATCTCTTATTTTTTGTAACAGCTCATTCTTATAAACAATATTCATCGCAGAATTGGCCAATTCGCGGTTCTTCCCCTCCAGATCTAATTGTAACTGCTCATTTTTTAAGGAAACGATCTTCTGCTCATTAGTTATAGCCTCTCTTTGAAGAAGCTCTTCCTGCTCTTTCTGAAATTTCTGATGTATAAATTCCTGATGCTTTTTAAGTTTAAGATCATAGAAATACTTGATAACAAAGAGCAGAACCAGACCAAGGACAACGTAAAACGCCACTGCAAAATTTGTAGCATACCAGGGGGGAAGGATAGTAAACCGCATCACCGTTATCTTCGAAGGATCCCTGCCCCCAACTCTTGCCCTTACCTTAAAAACATACTCACCATACTTCAGGTTCGTAAAATCCTTTACCGCCAGATTGCTCCATTCTGACCATTTATTGGAATAGCCTTCTAAAAAATATTGATATTCGACCGCAGTTACGGTATACTCCGGAAGCGAATAGGTTATGCGGATATTATTCCTGCTATAAGGTATTTCAACATCGGTATCTCCGTTTTCGGTTAAGACATTTAATGAGTCGGTAATATTTTCAATTTTTCTAATTAATACTTTTGGGAGCGGACCCTTCGGTCGTTTTGTTCGGGTTTCTTTAAAAACCACAAAACCCTCATCCACACTTATCAGGTAAATGTCTTTGCTTATGCGGCTGATATTTTCGTAATACTGGACCATCCGGCCATTCAAGCTGCTGAATGTCGCATAGTCGACGAACAGCTTTCCGGCGTCAATTTCGACTAATGCAACTTTACCGTGATTTATCAACCAATACTTATTCTCAGATGCCTGAATGATACCGTTTGAAGTGGAAAAAGAACCCAACTTATCATTCAGCTGTGTATAAGGAAAAAACTTGTCAGCAATATCATCATAAATATAAAAACCTGAATTAGAGGAGAAAACAATTCTATTATCCAGATTAAAAACATTTACATGAAAATCAGTCGGGAGCCCTGAGCTCTTGTCATAGCTTTTGATAGAAACATCCCGCCTCATCTCTGCGTCCAGTTTCAGCTTATAAACCCCTCTGTTTGCATGACTCACCCAAATATTCCCTTTAGTATCCTGCTCAACAAAGCGCGAAGGGGAACCAAATCCGCTAACCTTATGCGAAAAAAACCAGTTTCCCGAAGCATCTTTTTTATAGATTACAAGCCCTGTATAGGTGCCCTGGACCAGAACACCTTGCGAACTAGTAAGCTCTTTTATTGTCCAACCACCCTTTATCTCGGAGATTTTTTGGAAAGATCCGTTGTCTACTCTGAAAGTCCCCTCGTTATGTCCGCAGAGAAGTTGTCCATCAATTACGGAAAGGTTCCATACCTGCCCCTGCGATTTTTCAACCAGTTTAAAATCAAAGGAGTGGAACAGTTTATCACTTGAGGACCAGTTGCTGTAATACAAGCCCTGATTCGTCCCTAGATAGATCTTATCATTTACAATTATACTGGAATATACCGTCCCCAGTTTCCCGGCTTTATCCACGTAAAAATAAAGAGGAGAAGTTATGTCAATACGGTCTATTCCATTATCCAGGCCCACCCATAGGTCTTGTTTATCATCCGTAAACAAGCTTAATACAGTATTATTCTGCAGTCCCGCCGATTTATTAACCCGCTGTACAACATTACCAGATCCATCAACAATGACTATTCCGTCCAGTATGGTACCGAAAGCAAAATACCCCCCCGGTAAAGCCACTCCATTGTTAAGCTGATTTTTCTTGAGAAGCGCATTTGCCTGGATCTCCCAGGGACTAATCGTCTTGCCATCGTAAATAAAAAGTCCCTCTCTGGCAGTACCAATAAGATGACTATTCCCTTTAAAAGGTAAAATCGTTAAGATTCCATCTTTTAAAAACTCGCTACCAGGAATAAATCTCAAATCTTTCCCAACCAGCTCATACAAACCCTCAGATATTATTCCTGCGAAAAACCGCTTGCCGCTTTTATTTAAGAAAAGAAAAGATTGTTTGGGCTTAACAATACTTATCCCCTCATTTTCATAAATGTAGATGGTTGAAAACGACTGAAAAATCACCCGCTCCCCGTCAACAAAAATCTTCCAGATCTCATCCTGTGAAACGGATTTACTATCAATTTTTGTGGCAAGTGATGTATAAGTAAACCGGCCCTTATTGTTGTACGACCAATAACCAAACTCGCCGAAACCACCGACGTAAAGCTTGCCTTTTTTATCAGATGCAACTGCTCTTACTATCAGGCGGTTGGGCATTTGATATAACTCCCAATGTTTGCCATCAAAGGCCAGTACCCCTTCAGAATTGCCGAAATACATGACGCCTCTTTCATCTTTGGTCACGGACCAGTTTTGATTTCCGGCCTGATAAACCGACTTTGGGTAGTTCTGAACGTAGGGGGCCCCTACATTTTTTATTTCAATAGCATAAGTCAGGAAAGGCAAACAAAAAAGAACAATAAAACACAAAAGCTCAAATGGTCTCTTCATTCCAGACTGGTCAGTTTCGAATTTCTAGTAGGGGATAAATGTAGCAAAATGAACTAATAGTATACAAAGGAAGGCTTAAACCTGTAATAAATCCTTTCAGATGACTTTAAATTTCGATCAGTTAAACAGACGCCTTAACCAGCTTTTCTTCTCATGAGAAAAAAGCCAGTTTAACAAGCCTGGCTCAGCAAAAGCAGGATCCCAGCTATTGTGATTGGCATTAGCATAGTGAGTATATCGAACAGAACCTCCCAGTTTTTTCATTTCATTTACCACCACTTCTGAATGTTTCGGCGGGACAACGTCGTCTTTGCCTCCATGAAACACCCATAAAGGAACTCTTCTGTACTTCTTGACATTGGCAATATGGTCTCCTCCGCAAATAGCAAACGAAGCAGCAAACGTTTTATCTTTCCTTCTTAAGATTTCGAAGGTACCCATTCCCCCCATAGATAAACCTCCAACATAAACCCTCCTTTTATCGACAAACGGATTCCTTAGAAAATCATTAGTAAAATCCAGGAGCATCTGCATGGCCAGAGTGGGTTCTCCGCCCTCTATAAAGTTAAAATGCCGTTTGCCGGAACTATCAGTAACAATATTTACATTAGCCCAGTAGCTGTCGGCAGGACACTGAGGAAATATAACAATAGCGGAATGACGACTACGGATGCTATCCCGAAGGAACATCTTCCCTCCATGAGTTAATTGTTTTTGATTGTCTTTCCCGCTCTCTCCCCTCCCATGCAGAAATAACATTACCGGGTACTTTTTCCCGGGATCGAAATTCTCGGGGTAAAGTATCCGGTAAGGAAGTGTATCGGCTTTTGAAATGAACAGCCGTTTTTGGTATAGATCAAGGTTTTGAGCCTTAGCGCCTGCCACACAAAGTATAATGAAGAGGACTGGCAAAAAAGAAATTCGTTTCATTTACAGTTCTTTAATTCAGTATTTGGAGCCCCAGTCTGCCGGCTGACAGTTCAGTTTCAACTCCTCACTACTTTTCAAAGGAAATTATTTTTAAGGCAATCAATAAGTCAGAGGATCCTTAAAAATCCCTTGACTTATTAACTTTCCTAATTTAAGAAGATTTACCTTCAGGATTCCAGCCGGATCACCTGTTCAGTCTAAAATCTGCTTCTTTTACGTCCCGGCTGTTCGTGCCGATGAATAACTTAAAATCCCCCGGCTCGGCCACAAAGTTTAAGTCGGAATTATAGAATTTAAGATCTTCTTCTGTGATATCAAATTGCACCGTCCGCGACTCGCCTGCCTTTAAATGGATTTTCTGGAACCCTTTTAATTCCTTAACGGGCCTCGTTACGCTCCCTACCAGATCCCGTATATAAAGTTGTACAACTTCCTGTCCCTCTCTCGATCCGGTATTACTCACCGAAATACTTGCAGTAATTTTTTCACCGGGCTTAAAAGACGATTTGTCCAGCTTAATGTCTCCATAGTTGAATGTCGTATAACTCAGTCCGAAGCCAAATGGATAAAGAGGATCATTTGAAACATCGAGATAATTGGATCTGAATTTTTCGAACCACTTTCCCTGAGCTAAAGGTCTTCCTGTATTTTTATGATTATAGAAAAGAGGAACCTGTCCGACATTTTGCGGGAAAGTGGCGGTTAGCTTTCCCGAAGGGTTAACGTCACCGAATAATACGTCGGCAACAGCATTTCCAGCTTCCGTACCGCCGAACCATACATTTAAAATAGCTGGCACGTTTTCATCCTCCCACTTTAAAGCGAGGGGCCGGCCAGTGAACAATACCAATACTACTGGTTTGCCCGTTTGCAGTAAGGCTTTTAACAGGTCTTTTTGCACATCAGGAATTTCTATGTTGGTGCGACTGGAACTTTCTCCACTCATTTCGGCTGATTCGCCTAAAGCAGCAACAATTACGTCGGATTTTCTGGCGACGGCCAATGCTTCTTTTAATATAACATCCGCCGGACGTTTATCCCTGTTGAGCGTTTTACCGAACATGGTCGCCCTTTCTTCTAGCGCACTATCAGCCGTTAGATTAGAACCTTTAGCGTATAGTACTTTTGCCTTATTCCCCAGCACATTTTGCAGTCCTGCCTGTACAGATATTGATTGCTTAAAATCGGCAGCCACACTCCATGTACCCGGCATATTCTCTTTGGCGTCTGCCAGCGGACCAATCAGAGCGATAGTGCCGCTCTTTTTTAAGGGCAGAACATTGTTTTGGTTCTTAAGCAATACGAACGATTGAGCAGCGATATTTCTTGCTTCACGGCGGTTAGACTCAGTAAGAATCTCGGTTTTGCTGCGCTGAACATCACAATAACGAAAAGGATCTTCAAACAGCCCAAGTTTATATTTTGCCTCCAAAATTCTGCGGCAGGCAATATCTATCTGCTCCTGTGTAATCTTTTTCTCTTGTAAGGATTGCTTCAAAGTTGTTAAAAAGCCCTCTCCTACCATATCCATATCTACACCAGCTTTCAAGGATAAGGCAGAAACCTCTTTTAAATTCCCCAAACCATGATCTACCATCTCATTGATGGCTGTATAATCAGTAACCACAAAGCCATCAAAGCCCCATTGTTTGCGCAGCACGTCTGTCATCAACCACTTATTCGCACTTGCAGGGATGCCGTGTACCTCATTAAATGACGTCATCACACTTCCTACGCCGGCATCTATTGCGGCTTTATAGGGTAAAAAGTACTCGTTATACATCCTCAGGCGGCTCATGTCGGTGGTATTATAATCCCTTCCCGCTTCAATTGCTCCATACAAAGCAAAGTGCTTCACACAAGCCATGATCGTATTGTTTTTGCTAAGGTCCGACTGCTGATAACCCCTTACCATCGCTTTTGCAATCTGCGCTCCGATGTAGGGATCTTCCCCTGAACCTTCCGACATTCGCCCCCACCTCGGATCGCGGGAAACATCTACCATCGGAGAAAAGGTCCAGTTAATCCCGTCGGCACTTGCCTCAATTGCTGCAATTCTGGCGCTCCTTTCAATCAAGGTCATGTCCCAGGTGCTTGATAAACCCAGTGGAATGGGGAATACGGTTTGGTAGCCGTGGATCACGTCCATTCCGAATAATAAAGGAATTTTTAAGCGACTGCTTTCTACTGCTATTTTTTGTACATCCCTGATCTTTTCTACTGACTTTATATTAAATAAACCGCCAACCTGCCCCTCCCTGATTTTTTGTGCAATACCTGCGCTTGAAGCTTGTCCGGTAGTAATATCACCGGCCGAGGGTAAATTAAGCTGGCCTATCTTTTCATCCAGCGTCATTTTCTTCATAAGTCCGGAGATAAACTGGTTCATCTTTCTGGCATCCTGACTTTGGGCCGTTGCTCCCGTTGCTGTCATTATGAATAAAACCGCAAAAACTTTTATAAACTTCATATAATCAATCTTAAAAACCTTATATTTTTATTCTTTAGATATACACGCGTATCCCTGATCATACGCAGCTGTTTTTCATTCCACTTTCACCGGCCTGGTCCTTGTTGAAATTCCATTTTCGTTAAAGGCTTCTATGGAAAAGTAATACGGCTGATCCACCGTCAAACTTTTAAGCTCCAGGGAGTTTTTGTCGTAAACCATCCAGGAGTTATACAACTTATCAGGTGCTATGCCCCAGAGGATATTATATCCTTGCGCACCCGGTTCTTTACGCCAGCTTATCATAGCATCACGGCGATCTTTTTTCCTGTTTACGCTAAACTCCTTTACTGCCGCGGGAGCTTTTCCTTCTCCCTTTCCAAATACACGAATTCCTGAAATTGCAAGGTTTGGGGTCGGAACATGAATATTTTTATACCGGATAAACCGGAAAGTTCCGGGAGTTGTAAGCTCAACATAATCATTAGGAACGTCCTTGTAATTGTTGGAGCGGTCGACTAAAACATGCCAGCTTTTTCCATCTTCCGAACCTTCTATTAAGTACTGGTGACGCAGCTCCATGATCTTTCCATAGAGATCTGATTTATAATCGTGATAGTTTACCTGGATCGCATAAACCTTCGCTGGTTTCTGAAGATCAATCTGGAGCCACTGGGTATCATCATTTCTCCCTGCAAGCCAAAAAGTCTTCACACTTTCATCAGTGGTATTCTGTGCAGTATTCGCCCCCTGAGCGGATGAAGAGGTCACCGGCTTTTTATATGATAGAAGCATCCAACCAGTGAACTGTCCCTGTTTGCCATGGGTTGCAGGCGCATAATGAGGGTAATCGCCGAAAGAAGTGTTCGAGTACATCAGCCCATCTTTATCAAAAAAGGTTGGAAACATACAGAGACGCCTTTCCCAGTTCATATTCATAGAAAGAGCCATGGAGGCAAAATGCCAATAGGTGTTTTGAGGGCCAATCACCGTGCTACCATGCCCGGCACCATTCATAAAACCTCCGGGCTTGTACGAAAAAGGATTGTTGGGCATGTATTTAAATGGCCCGAGGGGGGAATCACTGATATAAGCCCCATCTCCATACACATTAAATTCGGTACCCGGAGCTGCATATTGCAGATAATATTTGTTGTTATGCTTAGTCATCCAGGGACCTTCCATGTATCCTTCGAGGGAAGTATCTGAATGGTTTTCACCAAACCTTTCCCATCCATGCTTCGCCTCATCGAGATTAAATAGCTCGTAAGTCTTATCAGAGGGCCGGAAGCGCAGATCCTTATCTACTGTTTTGGCTTTGATAGGAAATGTATTCGAAGAGCCCCAATACAGATATCCCTTTCCGTCATCGTCAATAAACAAAGCCGGATCCTGAAGATTATTTAGGATCGCAGGAACAGCTTTCCAGTCCCCCTTTTTCGGATTATCCGTATAAAGAACGCTCATTGAACCCGAAGGATCTCCTGCAACATATAATACCGAATCTTTATAGTTATGAGCCGCCGGAGCATTTGATCCCTGAAAATACCACTTCTCAGGTTGTATAAATGTCCAGTTGTTAAGATCAGTGGAATGCCAGTATCCCAGAGAGCGGGTTACAAACATGTAATACTCATTCCTGAATTTCACTACAGCCGGGTCAGCGCCTGAACGATAAGAAATACCCTCGTTGGCATTATAGATGGCATAAGTATAATCTATGTTCAGAGGATTACAATAGGTACTGGCCTGCATAGATTGCGCGGAAAGATGAGTCAAGCTGCAGGCCGCCACTACAGCGCTGCTTAAAAATTTCTTTACTTCCTGATACATAGATTTATTTTAAATGAGGGCTTTCAAAACCCAATTTTTTTAATCCTTGCTTTATTTCAGGCGAGCTCATAAAGAGATTCCATAAAAGACCAGTCCGGTGGTTTTCCATCATTACCACAACGGGGCCCTGATCAATAGCCAGATAACGCTTCGGGTACCAGTTTGCAGTTTCACTAAAAGCATCATAGAAGCCGTACTCTCCCCACACCTTATCTTTCATGTTATTATACCAGTGTCTCATAGCTCTGGCAGATTGTTCGGGGATATAAGGAAAAGAAGATAAAGCAGCAGTAGGAGCAATAACCCCCAGATCACCCGATTCTGAAGGTGCATGCCCTGCATACCCTTTTACCGAGTAGCTCGCAGTAAGTCCCCAGCTATCAGGACCATAGCCTTTGTATCCTTTCGGATTAGTAACACACCAGGTATAGTTAATTAATGCATGGTTGATGTTTTCCTGCCAGTAATCAGCGTACCGGTCTTTCAATCCCCGGGGATCTAAACCTAAATAAGAATAATGAGCCCAGAAGAGTGGCCCTCCATTTGGAGCGCCATGGTGTCTTAACTGGAGCTTGTAGCCCAAGCTCTCTTTTGGTTCTACCATCTTGCCGTTTTCTGCCCAGCCCTGATGGTATACCTCAGCAGGAACTCCATAGGTTGGAGAGGAAGCGGCTAACACGTACATGATCAGGCACTCGTTATACCCTGTCACTTCAAAGTTCATTGCCCATTCATTCTTCGGGCTCCAATGCCATAACAAAACATTCTTCCCGTTTCTGTACCAGTTAAAATCAATTTCCTTCCATAACTGGTCGGCCCTTGAAGCCAGCTTTTTTTCCTCTGCGTTTCCTTTGTTGAAATATTGTCTCACACACAACAGGCCCTGCGCCATAAAAGAGGTTTCTACCAGGTCGCCGCCATCATCTTTGGAGCTAAACGGCTTCACTCTACCAGTTTCACCATCCAGCCAATGAGGCCAGGCCCCATGAAAGCGGTCTGCCTTCTCGAGAAATCCTACTATCTTTTCCAGACGTTGCCGTCCCTCATCACGTGTAATAAACCCCCTTTCTATGCCAACCAGGATGGCCATTACACCGAAGCCTCCCCCGCCTGAGGTAACGATATTCTTATCATTTTGAGGATACAGGCCATCCATGTGGATACGCTCCCTGGCTAATCCTGAATTTTCTTCAGCTCCATCCCAGAAGTATTGGAAGGTTTGTTTTTGAACCAATGTAAATAAGGTATCCTTACTAATCTCATCATTACTCTTCTGAGCAACATTCACTGATGTCTTACATGCGCCCAGAAGCGCTCCAAGCAGTAAGGTAAAGAGATAAATGTGTGTTTTTTTCATTTCTTAGCATTGATGTATGAATGCGTATCAAATTCCCCCTGATTGATACAGAAAAAGGAAGGGCATCCGGTGGTTTTAACCCCGGATGCCCTATTCAGAATTTACTTATTAACCTTACCCAGATTATACAGGGACTTAATATGAGCATCGGGAAGAGCAACATTATATATGCGCATTTCATCAATATTGCCTGTCATAGGGGCAAAATCTGTATTAGTGTTCACCTGTTTGCCCGGGATACCGTTATAATTTGATCCGATGATGATTTCACTCGGTTCGTACGACTTAAATAGATTGTTTCCTGTTCCCCGATTTGAAAAGGCACCAATTTTTTGTCCATCAGCCCAAATGTTGAATACTCCCGTAGTCCCTTCATAAGTTATAAGAACATGGGTCCACTTTTCCATACCTATGGTTGGTGTGAGATAGGGAACATAATTTGGATCGCCGGGGTTATCACGTCTGGTATTGATATTATCCTGCATTCCTCCACCCACACTTGTAAAAGTAGGCTGTATTTTTAGTTCGCTGGTATTTGAAGCGGGGAAGCTCTGAGTGTTTAAATGGAAATTAATACTACCGTTAAAAATCCCCGGCCTCGCCAACTGAAACAGCATAGTACGTTTTGATCCATTATTCAGAATCTGTATCCATGAGCTTATGGTAAAACTCTTAAATACATCCGTTTTAAACTTCTCGAACTGGGTGGGGAAGTACAAATAGCCTGATTGCAGCTTTAGTGCCTTACCTCTGACTCCGCCGTCAATAAAACTATCCCCAGCAGTTTGTGCAGGCGCGGTATTACTCAGCGTCTCGTTTTTAGTATCATCGAACGACCAGTATGCTACAAGGTTATTCGGAAATATTTCATCAGAACTGGTATACCCATCGATCTTGCCTTCATAGTCCCGGGGATCGACATCCGGTAAATTATTAGGGTTGCCATCTTTTTTGCAGCCAGAGAAAAGCGATATAGCCAGGATCAGCCCTGAGAAAAAATATATTTTTTTGGAAGTAATCATGTCAATAGATTTAAGGTTTAAAATCCTGGATTCTGTTTCAAAACACCTTTACTTAGGTCGATTTGGGTTTGTGGGATCGGTAAGATTTCATCTCTCCCTGTAACAAAGTTTTTTCCGGCCTCCTGTAATACTGGTCCGGCAATACCCCATCTCACCAGGTCGAAAAACCGATCGTGTTCCATTGCCAACTCCACTCTTCGTTCATGACGTATCGCCTGGCGTAATAATTCCGGATCGGTGGTCGTAACTCTGGGAAGAATAGCATTATTTCCCGCTCTTGCACGAGCTCTCACAAGCTCCAGCTTATCTAAGGCCCCAGTGACATCACCCGTTTCGTTAGCCGCTTCTGCGTACATTAATACTACGTCTGCATAGCGGAGGATACGAACGTTCATCCAATAACCGAAATTGTCCAGGTATCTTGCACGGTAAGAGGGATTACTTAACACTTTATGATTGTATCGAGGATTAGGTAATCCAGAAGGTACCGCTTCATTATAGATAGAGGTTTGTCCTGTATACAAGATTGTCCTCGCCCTTCGAGGGTCCCCAGGCTCGTAAGTACCTTCCAAAAGCGTACTGGGGGTATTAAACCCGTTTCCTAAATTCCATCTTTCTGTTCCTCTTACTCCCTGATCGCTGGCATACTGAACTCCAAAGGACCTTTTTTCGTTAGGCGTCGCGGTTGCCTGAATTTCAAACACTGATTCTTTCGAATTTTCCCCGCTCTCTCCAAAAATAGTATTGTAAGAAGTGCTTAAATCGTACAGCCCCGATTGCATCACAAGATTCGCTGTACTTTTGGCTAAGGCCCATTTTTGCTGGGTGAGATAAACTTTTGCCAAAATTCCGTTTGCAGCTCCACTGGTGGCTCTTCCTATAAACTTAGCTTCCCAGCTTGGGGGAAGGTTCTGTGCAGCAAACTGAAGATCAGATTCAATGAACGCATAAATTTGGGCGGGACTGCTTTGAGGCAAATTCGCCTGGGCTGCGGCATCCGTAAATATAGAGTCAACAATAGGTACCCTGCCGAAATAGCGCACCATCATGAAATAGGCATATCCTCTGATAAATCTTGCTTCAGCTTGTGCTACTGTCTTTGCTTCGGGAGCAGTGAGCGGACTTTCATCCTTGGCTACCTGATCCAAAATGATATTACACCTGTTAATCAGACTAAAATGATCTACCCATAATATATTTAATAAGTTATTTGAAGGGTTCAGGGTAAAGTTATCAAACTGCAAACTTGATGGTCCATCGGCCGGCGTACTACCTTTTTCTGCATCATCACTCCTTATACTTACTGCCGCAATAAAAGGAGCAGCAGAGACGCCATATGCTCTTAGTGCATTGTATGCCTCAAAAATGGTCGGATCATAAGGTCCTGATCCTGTCGGATAAGGATATGTACTTTCTGTATATTGTCCCTGGGTTGTTCGGTCAAGAAAATCCTTTTTACAGCCCAGTAAAGTTGAAATGAAAATAAGAAGCAGTAATCCCAGTCCTATTTTCCTTTTCATTTGTTGATGATATGTTTTCATGTTTGTCAAGACCTAAAGGTTAATTAAAAAGTTGCGTTTACTCCGAAAGTGTATGTTGCGGGAACAGGATAGACCCCATTGTCAGCACCTCCACCTAAAATATTACCAATGGGGGCCTCCGGAGAATAGCCGGTAGTTTTAGACCATGTATGTATGTTCTGTCCGCTTAAGTATACTCTCAATGCCTTTAGTGGAGTTTTGTCAACAAGCTTATTTGCAAGCGTGTAGCCTATCTGCAAAGTTCTTATCCTGAAGTAATCGCCGGGTTCTAGATAATGTGAGCTAAACAAATAGTTATTAGCTCTGGTATTGTTTAAAATAGGCTCAACATTTGTACTTCCCGGGCCTGTCCATGCGTTGAGACGATTACTTTCATAATTAAGAACTGCAAAGTTCGAGATGCGGCGTTGTGTGTATATATAATTTCCTGCTACTCCTTGTCCCTGAACCAGAAAATCGAATCCTTTATAACTCATGTTTAAGTTAATTCCATAAGTCCATTCAGGAAAGGGCGAACCCAGATTCTCTCTGTCTGCGGGTGTAATCACCCCATCTCCGTTAAGGTCGGCATATGCAATATCCCCTGGAAGTGAATTCGGAAAACCAGGCATCCTGTCCAGGTCGGCCGTAGTTTGGTAAATGCCGACCTGCCTGTATCCGAAAAAGTGCCCTATTGATTCCCCCGAGATGGTTCTGTTCGCATTATCATTTCCGAATAAGGTGAAATTGAAATTATTTCCCAGCGATTCCACCTTGTTCTTGTTATAACTAAAATTCGATGAAATTCCATACCTGAACCCATCACCAACATTGTCGTTCCAGCCAAGTGCAACTTCTACTCCCCTGTTTGCTATAGACCCCAGGTTAGTTAAATAGGCAATACCACCAGCAGCACCAGGAAGTGTAATGCGCGAAATAATGTCCTTAGTTGTCCTGTCGTATACATTAAATTCGCCGCTCAACCGGCTATTAAATGCTCTTAAGTCTACTCCAAAGTCAACACCCCGGGTAACTTCCCATTTTAAATTAGGATCTGGTAGATAGTCAGGTGTTGCCGAGGCATACACATTTTCACCAAATACCCCCACACCACTTGTCCTTAAAACTGGTTCGAAATAATTCCGTCCAACCCCCTGAGCATTAGCTACGGTACCCCACGATACTCTTAATTTCAGGAAATCGACAATTTTTGCGTCCTTAAAAAAGCCTTCTTCAGAAACTACCCATCCCAATCCAAGGGCTCCGAAGGTACCGTATCTGTTAGCCGGACTAATCCGGGAAGAACCGTCGCGGCGGATTGAAGCATTTAGCAGGTATTTATCCTTAAACCCATAACTAACCCTTGCAAGATATCCTATCTGAGCATTTTCATCACCGGCACCACCAAGTGCATTAGGGTTAGCAGCCTGTGATATATCCAGGTACCAGAACTCCGGATTTCTCGGAATGTTTAAAGTGGTATCCGTTCTACTTCCCGACAACCTTGTGCTACCTTCGTAAAGGGTGGTAAAGCCAACCACCGCATTTATCCTGTGATTCTTATTAAATAGAGAGTCGAAACTTATGGTATGATCTTGTTGAAACTTACGATACTCGTCCTGGTTTTGTCTGACGCTGGTACGGCCATTTTGATCAACGGTGGTATCTGTTGCTGTGGTTCCCTCACCCAGGTTTATAAAGCGGTTAGGCAAAGGAGTATATCCACGACTGCCATTAAAACTAAGGTCAGTGTAAAATGCAGAACGCAGAGTGAACTGTTTCATGACTTTCAGCGATGCATAAATATTTCCAACACCACGATATCCTTTATTGATGGATGTTCTGTCTGATTGGTAAAGCGCGGCAAGCGGATTTCCTACTTGCGCTCGTTGAAAAGAGGGCATCCTGTAAAATGTGTTTTCATCATATTGAACAGGAACGATAGGAGCAGCCCATATGGCACTGTTAAAGTTTATCCCGGAGCCGCGTGTATTGTAATGGCTCGCTGTAATCTCTCCGCCTACGGTCAAGTTCTTGTTCAGCTTTATCTGCTGGTTTATCCGGCCTACATATCTCTGGAAGTTCCCATTCCTTAAAACCCCCTCCTGACTATTGTATCCAAGGTTTATTAGCGTAGTTGACTTTTCTCCACTATTAGAAATACTTAAACTATTATTGGTCTGTGATGCAGTCCTGAATATAAGATCCTGCCAATTGGTATTGGCTGTATAATTTGTATAATCAAAGGGAGCTGCATTTATATTGGAAAGCTGGGTGGAATATAGTTGCTTAAACCCCTCTGCATCGACCACGTCAATAAAGTTGTTCACTTTTTGTAACCCTACAGAACCCTGATAAGTTATGCGTGTTTGCCCTTTAGCAGCTCGTTTTGTAGTAACTGCAATAACACCGTTCCCTCCGCGTAAACCGAAGATGGCAATAGAAGAAGGATCCTTTAGTACTTCGATGCTTTCAATATCAGCAGCGTTCAAATAATCGATATTGGATTGAAAAACGCCATCCACCACATAGAGGGGATCGCCGCTATTGGTACTATTGACACCACGTATCCTAACTGTGGGAGAAGCTCCGGGCGAACCGCTGTTTACAATAGTTAATCCCGACACCCTGCCCTGCAAAGAAGCTACGGGGTTAACATTCGGCTGCCTTTCGATATCTTCTCCTTTTACGGTTGTTATCGCTCCGGTTAAATCTCTTTTCCTTTGGGTACCATAGCCTACAACAACAACCTGTTGTAGTTCATTAGCCGAAGATTGCAGGACAACATTAATTACCTGCCGGTTGTTCACTGGAATTTTCTGTGATTGAAACCCAATGTAACTAAATACGAGAGTAGCATTGGGCAGCGCATTAATAGAATAGTTACCGTTTAAATCGGTCTGGACTCCCCGGACTACCCCTTCAATCTGAACGCTTGCACCAGGTAAGGTCTCCCCCTGAGCATCGGTGACAGCACCTTTAATGGCGATCTCCTGGGCCAGCGTTTTTGAAGTGATAAAAATGCCGAACGCCCATAGAATAGTAATAAGTGTTTTCATAAATGTAGCGGTTCTGAGTTGGTTATATTAATTATTGGTCTAACACAAATATGAAGTAAATGCTTTTGCAGAAATGAGAATTCGCACCACAACATTACTACATCACCTTTACGAAAACACGGGAACAACCGACTTGCAACTATCTAATTTCTAGGGCAATAAAGAAAAGATAACACGTTTCAATAAAATCAAAACTACTACAGAATTATAGTAAGATGAGTAGGAATGATGTAGTACTTATAGAGAGGATTGTAGTAGCGCACCGGCCTTATTTGATTTCATTGGTAGAGGCGATGAAAGCTTATAAAAGTAAATGCCGTTCGGACAGATTGTAGCGATTGTCAGGCCATATTCCGTCGAGGAGAAATTGAGCACCTAAAGTGGCGCACCTACAGAATGTATGATAACGAAAACCCCTAGCCAATACCCTTTGCCTTCTATATCTGATGATTGAAGAGATACAGGTTCAAAAGAAAGCAGAAAACTTTGAGAACCACGTCACCCAGGCTTAATTCAAACACAATGTTAGGCGTAGATTTTATTTCTTCTCGTTATTTTCATCTCGCCATTCTCTCTTTAAGTCCTTAACTCTTTTTCCTTGTAAAACCACCCATTCGGGAGAGTCGAACAAGCTTTTAAGTTTGTCTTGTTCGTCATAGCCATCAGTTGTCCGAATTGCTACTGGGAATGTTCCCTTGTAAAGATTAGCATATATCTGTTCTGGATTAATAGGAATTACTCGAAAAGATAATGATGTTAATTTAGTTTTTCTTTCCCGTAGGTAGAATCTAAATCTTCCACGTACGCCATGCGTTACAATTTTTGGTTTAAAAGTTAGATACAGAGAATCCTTTGCTAAAACATAGGTTCCTCCGGTTACTTTATTTGCTTTCTTTGTGAACCGGATTATACAAAAGTTCTTGTCTTGCAAAAAATATAATTCAGCTTTCACATAGCCTGTATCTGTTACCGATTTGAATTCGAACACCTTTTGGTTGTAAACTTGTCCCACCGCTTTTTGAAGAGTCAGAAAGAGAACGCATAAAAGGATAATTTTAAAAAGGTGTGTCATTTTAAATTTACGCCTAAGGTTTAGGGCATTGCGAAGATGGCGGATAGAAAGCACTTCATTGTCACCCAGCAGAAAACTTGATTAAATGTAGAAAAAGTTCGAGAATAACAACACCTGCCATTTTTGCAAGAGCCTGTGTTATGTGTAGCCATTCTATATTCTCCCAGTCGTCTTCATGATGTTTAAGTCGTATAAAATTATTTGATTCTTATCCGATTTGTCGTATTTGCCGTTATTATTGGTGTCGTAATGTCCAGTAATGACGATTATTCCAGTTTGCTTATTTATTACCCAGGTCCGCACGAAGAATTTGTCGTCGGTAATTAGAACTTTCTCGGTGCCGTCTGTTGATAGAACTATAATTTGCATTGGGTCGGTCCAGTCTATTGACTTATTCCCGTCTAGGTTCACTGTTTTGGCAGCGATAATAACCTTGTTCAAATTGAATTTATCAATTTTTATTTGTTCAATTTTGTCAATATATCCACTTTTTGGAAAGTCAATCTTCTTGCTTTCTCCAGTCTTGGTATTGATAAATAACAGAAGGCTGTTTTTTGTTGCTATTTTATTTCTGTTATCAAGAGTCGCGATTACGTAATCTGTACCTTCCAGGTCGGATAGCTTGTTGAACCAAACGTAATTGTTTTTGTCTTGTGCAATGGTAGTCGTTGCAAGAAAAGTCAATAGTAAGAATAAATAGGTCTTCATGTCGAGGTTTTTGCGAATGTCGGGTTCTTATGGTTACACATAACGTTTATTGTTTATATTGTTCCCGCTTAAGAGCACTTCTGTGCCGGGCTGCACCAATATAATTAAGGAGCAGAAAACTTCGAGAACCACGTCACCGGGCATAATTTAAAGATACTGTTACCTGCTGCCAATTTTTATTTCGCTTTGTTCATATTGTTCCATGCTGCTCTGGTCATAATAGCGAGAATATCTTTTTCACAATCCCAGATGGAAACGTAGTTTTTGGAAATCACATAGTGCTGCTTCCATTTGGCAAATTTTTCATAAAGCATTAAAGTACATATATCGGTTGGAGTTATGAAGTCGCCAGTTTCTGGTAAATGACTATGGACGGCTGCGACTTCATTTCCTTTTCCGTAATTGATAGGAATGATATTTTTATGTAGTTGCTTCTTTTCAATTATATTGTTCTGTTTGTCGAACTTTAACAAATAGTCATTCCCGATTATTACCACTCCATTGTTCTTAGGTCCGGTCAATACATAAACTTTCCTCTCTTTATTTGAAATAATAGGTATCAAATTAAGATTGGTGTTTTGATATTGTTTGAACAAAGTATCTGTGTTGATTATCGAAAGAGCTTTCTTTCGAATCGAATATAAAGCTAACTCAGTCTCCGTGAATTCTCGTTCTAAACCCTCAGCTTTCGCCGTTTTAACGTTATATGTACTGTCAAAAGATACAGTTCCAATAATCTTGGGACTTTTACTTTTAGAAAAAAAAACACATTTAGATATATCCTTTTCAGTATATGAAAGATAGCCGCCAATATTTGCTCGTTGGTCACTAAATTTTTCTAAAAACAAATCTGTTCCATACCAAGAAGCCATCTCTGATTTATAAAGCATTTTGCCCTCTTCAAGTATTTTTGACGTTTCCTTTTGAACTTTGGTCTGTCCGGATGAATAAGCCAAAGTTGTAAGAAAAGTAAGGAGTAGTATTAGTTGTTTCATGTTGTAGGTTTATTTTGGTTGCAGGTAACGGCCTCGTGTAAACAACGTGCAAGGCCGTCGGCCGAAGTATGATGTTTACGCAATGTTAGCCAAAGTTATTTTTTTAAGATCGCTGCTCTTAGCTGTTCAAATTGAGTCCATTTTATTGAAGGAAAGTCTTCAATAACAATAGAGGAATCGCTTAAAATAGCTTTAGAAAAATAACCAGAATGTGCAGGGTAGACCTCTCTTGAAAGTATTCCCTTTGCCAACTGGCTTAATGATTCAATCACTCTAGCCTTATCGGATTCTGATAGTTTTATTTTTTTCTTTCTATTCTCTATTTTCCGTATCCGGGAATCGATGTCTTTACAGTCAAGAGTTTCAAGAAGGTAATCTGCATAAATATCACCCTTTAATGTAGTTCGGTAAATTTTGATTGTTTCTATGTCGCCTCCCCACTCTCCGCATTTATGGTTTTGGTAAACTAGTAAGCGCCCGGCTAACCCCATCTTTACTTGCACCTAAATCTACTGTTTCTTTGCTCAATGAAGAAAGTAGCACAAATGCGCCAGGCGGTGCAGCAATGGAAAGAGAGTGGACTAACACAAAAAGCT
>NZ_JAFEWF010000018.1 GCF_017355835.1 Desertivirga brevis
GCCCGTTATTATCGCAATGACGGCCAATGTTCTACCTGAAGATAAGGAGAATTGTTATAAAGCGGGTATGAACAATTTTATTTCAAAGCCTTTTAAACTGGAGGAACTGATGGAGGTGCTGAAAGGTGTTAAGGCAGAACATAAAATTATTGAATCGTGAGTGGATCGATATTCTCGTTTGTAGTTATTCCACCAGCCTTCGGTATTGTAAAGTTTTTGCACTTTACTTCAAAGATTGGAAAGGGATCAATACTAGTTGGAAAAGCAGAAAATTTAACATCTGGTCTATTTGTCTTAACATTTGTAAGCTTGATACCTGCTTAGGCATGCTAGTTTTGTAGTAAAATAATTAGATGGTCTAACCAGCCTCTTTCCTTTCAATCCTTATTTCCTGTAAAAGATTTGTTTACCCGGACCAATAAAGGATTGAGTTTTCAGACAGGTTAACCAATGCTAAGGGAATCGGGGGTAGATAGCAGAACCTCTTTTGGCCATAGGAACCTGAGAAAATATTATACGTATAACCAGATTTGTAACACAAAAAAGTGACCTAAAAAGGCCGCTAATGTAACCAATTAAATATTCGAGCTTAAAAAAGCAAAGTTAAGATGTTGAAACTGAGATATTTTTATTCTGTTGTTTTTTTTCTTTTGCATTCTATTACAGTTTTTTCCCAGGAGAGTGATCTTAATTTCACAAATCTGAGCAGTCGGCAGGGGTTGTCCTCGAATAATGTGAATGTTATTCTTAGAGACCGCTACGGCTATATGTGGTTTGGCACTGACGATGGCTTGAATAAGTTCGATGGCAAGCAGTTTTCGATCTACCGTCATCGGGATAAAGATTCTACGAGCATCCCCTCCAATGAGATTCTTGATCTTTTTGAGGATGAGAAAGGAACCATGTGGATAGGAACAGGAGAAGGCATCGTAAGTTACAATCGTAAAATGGATTCCTTTATTAATTATAATAAAGTTAATGGGACACCGGTCGTTTCTGTAACCAGTGGTACCAAAGATGATCTTTGGCTGGGTGTTTTCGGAGGTTTAGCTATTGTAAATCCTAAAACGAACAAAACTTTTTATCCCGATTTAAAAAAGCAGCTGGGCCTGAATGTATTGCCGGGATCAGCGACTAAAGTTTTTAAGGACAAAACCGGGAACATCTGGTTGGGTACGAGCGGAGGTTTGTTTCGGTATTCCCCTAAGAATAATATGTTCAAGAGGTACCTGCACTACGATAATGTCAGCTCAAGCCTTGCTGGTAATTCAATAAGCTGTTTTGCCGAGGACAGAAAGGGCAACATATGGGTGGGTACTAACAGAGGCTTAAGTATGCTGGCACCGGGCAGCGACAAGTTTATAAATTACAGGAATGCATCTACCAATGCTAACAGTTTAAACAGTAACATTATTTATTCGATTGCTGTTGATCAGGATAATATAGTATGGGTGGGAACCGAAGAAGGATTAAATATTTTAAATCCATCGAATGGAAGGGTTAGGCGGGTTGAATCGGATCCAAAGAAGCGTTTTAGCCTTGTGTCGAGGGCAGTAAGATCGATCGTAATAGATAAGGAGAATATATGCTGGGTGGCAACCTTCCGGGGTGGGATAAGTAAATACGACAAGAACCTGCCCTTTTTCAACTACCGGCAAAGTAATCCTTTGGACCCGACCGGGTTAAAAGCCCCTGTGGTAACTTCATTTGCCAAAATTGACAACTCGGGAATTTACGTGGGAACCGATGGCGGCGGTCTGAACCTTTTTAATCCTCATACCTCCCTTTTCCAGCATTTACCTCTCTCAAGCTCTAATAAGGGAAAAGCTGTACTGGCTATGGAAAGTATAGGCTCTTCACTTTGGATCGGAACTTACCTGGATGGGTTATTTATTTACGACCCTAAAACTCGTAAAAGCAGGCAGGTAACTGCCGGAAAGGGACCGGAAAGTATTAGTGGCAGTGATGTTTTTTGTATAAAAGAGGATAGCCGGGGAAATGTCTGGATTGGAACGAACGGTCAGGGGGTAAGTGAATTTAATGCTTCCAAAAAGAGCTTTCATCAATTCAGTGAAAGCGAAAAGGGCGTTCACATAAGTATGCTTAGTGGTTATATCAGGGATATCGGGGAGGACGGGAGTGGTAATATCTGGATTGCTTCACGCGGTGGCGGGATTACCGTCTACAACCAGGTGGTACCTTCATCCTATGTTCTAAATAAGGTTAACAATGGCTTGCCACATAATAATGTAAGCTCCATCTGCCGCACTTCGGACGGTTCCATGTGGGTAGGAACGGAAGGAGGCCTGGCCCGCTATGATGAGAGTCGTAGAAAGTTTGTTGCCTACCGCGAAGAAGATGGCCTGGCAAACGAGGTGATACACAAGATTCTGGAAGATAACCAGGGTAAGATCTGGGCCAGCACCAATAAGGGAGTAAGCTGTCTGGATCCGAAGTCGAAAAAGATCAGGAATTATTCATCTTACAACGGCCTGCAACAAAGTCCTTTTGTATTAGGTGCCGGAATAAGGTTGGCAGATGGTACACTGTTTTTTGGCGGCACTGATGGATTTAATTATGTAAATCCGGCCAGTCTGCGTAACAACAGGAATAGTCCCAAGGTAGTATTAACGGATCTTAAAATCTCCAACAGGAGCGTTCTTCCATCTGAGGATGCGGAAATAAAGGAGAATATCTCCATTGCCAGGGAGATTAACCTGGACTATAAACAGAACTTTTCACTGACTTTTGCGGCCCTTAATTTCACCTCTCCGCACGAAAACAAGTATTTGTACAAGCTGGAAAGGTTTGATAAGGACTGGAATGATGTTGGGTATTCTAATACGGCTGTCTATACCAATCTTGATCCGGGAACTTATACCTTTTATGTCAAGGCAGTTAGCGAAAGCGGCAGTTGGGCTAGTCCCGCTACTTCTATTGTTATTCATGTACACCCCCCTTTCTGGAGAACTTACTACGCTTACATTATTTATATTGTCCTGGTAGGCTCCCTTCTATGGCTCATTCGACGACGTGGTATACGAAAATTAGAAGAAAAGTTTGCGTTGCAGCAGGAGCGCATACAAGTGCAGCAAATGATTGAGCAGGAACGCAAAGAGGCAGAACGTTTACATCAGTTCGACGAGCTGAAAATTAAATTCCTGACCAATTTGAGCCATGAATTCCGGACACCCATCTCTCTGATCCTCGGGCCGGTGGAGCAGCTCTTGCATGTGGAAACCAACAGTAATAAATCAAACCAGTTAAGTATGATCTGGAGAAATGCCAGAAGGCTTCTAAACCTGGTTAATCAGTTGCTGGACTTCCGGAATATCGAAGATAAGGAGTTGAAACTCAATCCTACAGAGGGAGATTTTATTGCCTTTGCTAAGGATGTGACTGAATCTTTTAAAGATCTTTCCGAAAGGAAACAGATAGGTCTGGTGTTTCAGAGTACTCTTAGGTCGTATTTTACATCTTTCGATCACGATAAAGTAGAGCGGGTCCTTTTTAACCTTTTGTCGAACGCCTTTAAATTTACCCTCAAAGGCGGCACAGTTACCCTTAGGATTGAGCGGGATAACCGAGAGGGGCTTAAAATAAGCATACTGGATAACGGTATTGGAATAGAAGAGGAGGCGAAAGAGAAGATATTTGAGCGTTTTTTTCAGACCGAAGCAGGTTCGGCTATTCTAAATCAGGGAAGTGGAATAGGCTTGTCAATCGCCAGGGAATTTGTCAAAATGCACGGAGGTAGTATCGATGTGGAAAGCATTGCCGGGGAAGGTTCTATATTTACCATCTATTTCCCTTTCGAATGCCTGGAAAGTGGTCGGGAGGTGGAATACGAAGATAGCGGTCTGAATGACAGTTCTGAGCTTCCGGCAGAAACACCGGCTGAAGAAACGCTAACGGATACTAATTCTTCTTCCCAATTACCCCTGGTGCTTCTCGTTGAAGATAATGATGATTTCAGGTTATACCTGAGGGAGAATTTAAAAACGTTTTACCGGATTATTGAAGCTTCGAACGGTAAGGAAGGCTGGCAGAAAGTGCTTTCTTCTCATCCGGATCTGGTAATTAGTGATATAAGTATGCCCTACGTAAGCGGGATAGAGCTTTGCCGGAAAATTAAATCAGACCGAAGAACAAGTCACATACCTGTACTATTATTAACAGCCCTGACCGGTGAGGATGATCAGCTCCTGGGATTGGAGACAGGTGCAAATGACTATATGACAAAGCCATTTAATTTTGAGATCCTTAACGTCAAGATTAGAAACCTGCTTGCTCTGAATGAAAAACTGAAAAGCACCTATACGAAGAAGATCAAGGTAATGCCTGCCGAAACTAAGATTGTTTCTGAAAATGAAAAATTACTCAGTAAAGCTATTAAGTACATTGAAGATAATCTTACGGACCCCAAATTATCGGTTGAGGACCTTAGCCGTGAGCTTGGAATGAGCCGGGTATCTTTATACTCAAAGATCCTTGAATATACAGGAGAGACACCCGTCGAGTTCATCCGGTCGGTAAAGTTGGATAAAGCCGCTATTCTGCTGGAAAAGAGCGGCATGAATGTCGCTCAGGTTGGTTATTCTGTGGGGTTTGCAACCCCAAGTTATTTCGCCCGTGCTTTTAGAAAAAGGTTTAATATGCTCCCTACGGAATACATCAATGTGAAGAAGGGGAATAAAGAATAAGAACAGGGAATTGTGAATGATTTTTTCTTAAATAGAGCTCTTTCCATCCTTTGGACAGAGCTCTATTGCCTTAATAGGAATACTATTTTTTCGACTTCAATGCGGGCCCTCATCCCAGATCCCGGGATTTTATCAATGTTTTTTAATGTAGAAATGATTGTGTAGGAGAATAACGAGGCATTCAACCGCAGCTGAAATAAATGACTGGAAAATATGAGTTTGTTTTGCTTTTTTTTATGCTTCTGAGGCCATTTTAACCCGGATTTAACAATCGATTTATCAATCTTAACAAATGTCCTACGGTAAAAAATGTTGCTGCTCTACCTTTGGAATACTAATTATAAGCTAACAGTAAGTGCAGGACAACCATCAGAAGGGGAAATCAAACTTCAATTTGACAAAGGTTTTTAAAGTCATTCGAGGAATGCAATTGCCTTTTGATCTGTCATCATTGCTGGTATAAATCTGAAATTAAAATTAAATCCAATGGTAGAGTTTTTACTAAAATCAATTATTATCCATTGTCGGCGACCCTGTTGTTTTTTAAGGGGGGCTTTTGACATCAGGAACATCGTTAGGCACCTCAAGGTTCATCGACCTTGTCTGCTTATTTCTAACGGCGGCTTGACTGGCGCTTTCATTGCCTTAAGTCGCTAACCGCTGAATAAATAAAATATAACTAGATGAAAAGGGAACATCAGCACTTATCACACATATAGCAGGGTGTGCATGCCGTATTGATTCCGGCATGGAAAAATGTAATAACCAATTCTATTTCTTTAAATGAAATTAAGTAATGAAAAAAAATGTAAAGTTGTTTAATGATGCACTCTGTAAATATTGCAACAGGATGCGATCATTGACGAAGTTTTATCTGTTAGCGATAATTCTCGGTCTTTTATCCACCGCCGGTTTCGCTCAGCAAAAGCGCACAGTAAGGGGTGTTGTTATTGACCAGCAACAAAATTCAGTTATCGGAGCCATAGTTGCTGTAAAAGGGACAACTATCCGCACTTCTACAAACGCCAAGGGAGAGTTTTCATTTAGTGTTCCGGAAGATGCGAAAGCTTTGGTGGTTACCTATATAGGAATGGTGACCCGGGAAGTAAATATCGCCGGTGAGAGCTACATCAAAGTGATCATGAAAGATGATCAAACCACATTGAACGAAGTAGTTATAGTAGGATATGGTACTCAGAAAAAAGCCAGTGTGGTTGCAGCAATAGCTCAAACTACCGGGAAAATATTGGAAAGGGCAGGAGGGGTATCGAGTATTGGAGCTGCACTAACCGGAAATGTTCCGGGAGTTGTAACCACTGCAAGTACGGGGATGCCGGGCGAAGAGGATCCCCAGATTCTGATCAGGGGAATAAGTACTCTGAACAACGCAAGCCCGCTGATTCTGGTAGATGGTGTGGAAAGACCAATGACAAGTGTGGATATGGGTTCTGTTGAAACAGTTTCTGTACTGAAGGACGCTTCCGCTACAGCCGTTTACGGTGTCCGGGGTGCAAATGGAGTTATTCTTATTACTACCAAGCGGGGAAAGGAAGGTCAGGCAAGTATTCGTGGAACTGTAAATAATGTGGCTAAAGTTGCTTCAAAGTTGCCTGGAAAGTACGACGCATACGATGCACTGCGCATTAAAAATCAGGCTATCGAGCACGAACTCTCACTGAGCCCCTCAAGCTGGAACGATTTCCTTCCTCAGGCAATTATTGACAAATACAGATTCCCGGCCGACCTGGCTGAATCAGAACGCTATCCAAATGTCGACTGGAATGAAGTGTTGTTTAAAGATTACGCGATGTCTCATAATGCAAGTCTTAACGTCGCAGGCGGAACCAATAAGGTGAAATATTTTGCAAGTGCTGATTATTTGTCTGAAGGTGACTTGTTCAGGAACTTCGATAATAATAGGGGCTACGATTCCGGTTTTGAATTCAACCGCTTGAATATGCGTAGCAACCTGGATTTTCAGTTGTCTAAGTCAACCACTCTTCGTGCGAATCTATCAGGCTCAAGGGGCGTTAAAAAAGGGCCTCCTAGTGGTGGGATTGGTGACTGGCAATATTGGGTGGCTGCCTATTCGGCAGCACCTGATGTGTTTCTCCCCCGTTATTCTGACGGTACCTGGGGATATCATGCGCCAAATGCGCAGCGCGGATATAACTCGGCTCAGAGACTGGCAATAAGCGGAGTGGAACTTACTACCACTAACCGGATTACCACAGATTTTGCTCTGGATCAGGATCTGAGTAAATTAGTAAAGGGCTTGAATTTCAAAGGGACTGTCTCTCTAGACAACACTTTCATTGAAGCAGGCCGCGGGATAAATGATGCTAATAATGGTGTCCAGACTAAATACATAGATCCTAGGACCGGTACAGTAACTTATGGTATAGCTTACGATGGGACCAACCGGTTTGATTATCAGAACGGGATTAACTGGGCGCCAAGTTCTGGCTTTGTTAATAACTCCAGAACATATCGCCGGCTTTTTTACCAGACGCAGTTGAACTACTCCAGGAGCTTTTCAAAGCACACCTTTGGTGCGATGGGCTTATTTAACCGAAATCAGCATGCCGAGGGCAGTGAAATTCCTTTCAATCGCGAAGACTGGGCGTTCAGGGGTACTTATAATTATGCTAACAAGTACATGGTTGAGTATAATGGCTCATATAATGGCTCTTCCAAGTTTGGTTCCGATTATCGTTTTGCTTTCTTTTCATCAGGTGGGCTTGCCTGGAATATTTCAGAAGAGAAGTTTATGAAGCCTTTGACATTTATCAGTAACCTAAAACTGAGAGGTTCATATGGCGAGATCGGAGACGATAGTAGTGGTGACCGTTGGTTATACTTAACACAGTGGGGTTATGGCGGCCAATCCAAACTCGGTGTTACTGGAGTAGACTCTGAGCTTAGTCCATACCAGTGGTATAGGCAAAGCGCGTTGGGAAACCCTGAAATTCACTGGGAGAAAGTGAAGAAAATGAATATAGGAGCTGATTTTGGCTTTTTCAAGGGCGTTCTTTCTGGAAAGGTTGATTTCTTCCGAGATAAACGTACGGATATCCTACTTACCGGCGATAGGAGAGCTATCCCAAGTTATTTCGGTGCTAAAGCTCCTACTGCAAATTTGGGTGTAGTGGAGAATAAAGGGTATGAACTCGAACTTGCGATCGACAAAAAGTTGAATCCGAACTGGCGTCTTTGGGGAAATATTAATTACACGAGTGCAAAAAATAAGATTCTCAATGCAGATGATGCAATACTTCTGCCTGAATATCAAAAACGGCAGAACATGCAGATCAATCAAACCTACTCTAATATAAGCGCAGGTTATTATAATACATGGGATGAGCTTTATGCAAGTACAATGGATAATGGTGATTTGCAAAAGTTACCGGGTAACTATCATATCCTGGACTACAACGCAGATGGAGTGATTGACGCGAAAGATAATGTTCCTTATGCATTCTCGTCAGCTCCTCAGCATACTTTTAATGCTACTGTGGGATTTGATTGGAAGGGCTTCAGCGCTTTTGTTCAGGTTTACGGGGTTAACAACGTAACCCGTCAGGTAGTGTTTTCAAGTTTAGCTGGTCAGAGTCACCTTGTATTTAACGAAGGTTCGTACTGGTCGAAAGAAAACTACGATGCCGATGTGGCATTACCACGCTGGTTGTCGACCAATGGAAATTCCGGAAACCAGTATATGTTTGACGGCTCATATCTGCGTTTAAAAAATGCCGAGATCGCTTATACTTTTCGCAGAGAGGACAGCTTTGTTAAAAAAATTGGTATAGCCAGCATGAGGGTGTTTTTAAATGGCAATAACCTCGCCGTGTGGACAAAGATGCCGGATGACCGGGAGTCGAACTTCGCTGGGACAGGCTGGGCTACTCAGGGAGCCTACCCTACAGTAAAGCGTTTCAATTTAGGTACTAATATCACTTTTTAAGAAATAGTCATGAAACCGTATATAAAATCGATTATATCCTGCCTGATCGTTTGGTCATGTTTGTTTTTTTCATCCTGCGAGAAATATCTTGACAAGGACCCGGAAACAAATATTTCCGAAAAAGAGGCTTTTAAAAATTTTACAAATTTTCAGGGATTTACTGAAGAGCTTTACCCTTGTATTGTAAATTTTAGTAATAATTACTGGACTAATTCCTTTAATTGGGGAGAGGATGAAATCACTTCCACCGCCGGCAACTATCACTTTATTCACAGGATAGATGAGGGTAATTTCTGGGGTTGGCAGTCTGAATTTGACGGCTGGGGATCAGGATGGTTGAACAGGTCAAACTTCTCAACAAATCCGGGTCGCTTTAATCCAAATAATAAAGACCTATGGAATGCTGCCTGGTACGGGATTAGAAAGGCAAATATTGGCCTGGCCAATATGGATCAGATGACGGATGCGACACCAGAGGAACGAAAGCTTATACAAGGCCAGTTACTATTTTTCCGAGGATGGTTTCACCACCGCTTAATGGAATATTTTGGCGGCATACCCTACATTGATCAAGTATTGCCAAGTGTAGGAGACATTCGATTACCACGCCTTAGTTATAGTCAGTGTGCTGATAAAGCTGCTGCCGATTTCAGAGCTGCTGCAGACCTTCTGCCTGTTAACTGGGATAACACAGTTCCCGGAAAGAGAACTTTGGGCAAAAACCAGTTGCGTATCAATAAAATTATGGCTTTAGGCTATTTGGGTAAGAACTACCTATGGGCAGGAAGTCCTCTGATGAACTATGAGTCGACCGGGAGCAAAACTTATAATACTGAATATTGTAAGAAGGCAGCCGCTGCTTTTGGAGAACTTCTAACTTTAGTTGAAAGTGGCACAACTCAATATAGCCTGGTTACGATGGCAAACTATTATAAGAATTTTTATACCACGGGAGAAGGCTGGGCGCTGCCGGGTGCAAACGAGGCGATTTTTAGAGGGCCATACAATTTTGCCCACGAATCGACATACGGAACTGCCGGTCAATATTCACCTGCTGTGGTTGCTGGCGGTGACCTTAAGTTTACACCCACTGCTAATTATGTTGATTACTATGGAATGAAGAACGGCCTTCCAATTGCGGACATTACCAAGGCTGATCCAGAGTCTGGATACGATCCGCGTTTTCCATGGAAGAACAGGGATCCCCGCTTTTACAATGACATTGTGTTTGACGGTGTAAAATTTGTACAGGGGGCTATGCCAGACATTCAGGATAAGGAAAACAAGGGAGAAAGAGATAAGGATGGTAAGCTGATTAAGGTTGTAGATTACCGTTATGCAAATTTAATGACTGGCGGTACCTACCGGGATATAGGAACAGGAAGCCGTACAGGATATGTACTTCGCAAATTTGTTCCGCTTACTGCTAATAAATATGACAATGGATGGGACTGGGGTTACAATCTTCATATCTATGTTCCTTACATGCGCCTGGCTGATGTTTACCTGATGTATGCGGAATCTGCCGCGATGGGCTTTAATTCAGCAACCGGTAAAGATCCTTCCTATAGTAAAAACGCCGTTGAAGCCATCAATGTTATCCGGGCAAGAGCGGGTGTTGATCCGGTTAATGCCAAGTTTTTGGGTTCAGCAAATGCTTTTCTTAACGAGGTGAGAAGGGAAAGAGCTGTTGAGCTTTCTTTCGAAAGCCACCGCTTTAACGATTTAAGAAGATGGCTTCTATTAACCGAACAGCCTTATACTTTAAAAAAATCAGTTGAATTCGACCGCGCCGGAGATTTTAATACTACCGATCCTACCCAGAACGAGGTAGTAAATCTACGTGAAGTAGTGCTGCTGGAAAGAAGGTTTTCTGAAAAGCATTACTGGTTACCTTTTAAAACCAATGATGTAAACCTGTATGCGGAGTTTAAACAAAATCCCGGATGGTAACAGCTTTTAAATATCTAAAAGAGACGAAAATGAAGCAAATAAGAATAGGAATAGCGTTATTCCTCACCGTCGCAACGGGATTGTCAGGATTAAATACGGCAAAGGCTGCTTTCAATATAAAAAACAACTTAGTCAATAAAAAGAAGGATAGTTATTCAACCAGGGCGATAAAGGAAGGAGATTCAATACTCATCAAAAATGACAAGGACTCCCTTGTTCAGGTGGCTTTTAAGAAAGTTAGGAAAAACGATCTCCTTGGAGGGGTTTCAGCGGTTAACTTTTCTGAATTAATGGAAAAGAATTACGCCACCTATAGTCTGGAGAACCTTGACGCATTGACTCCCGGCTTTAATGGTACTATTTGGGGTAATAGTGGTTACCTGGTATTGGTAGACGGTGTTCCACGAGATGCAAATAATGTGATGCCTACTGAAGTTGATCAGGTAACAGTATTGAAAGGTGTGGGTGCTGTAGCTCTTTACGGAAGTCGTGGCGCTAAAGGAGTAATTCTCATTACCACAAAGCGCGGAGGAAATTATGGTCAAAAAGTAAATGTCAGAGCTAATGCTGGAGTAAACGTTCCTAAAGCATATCCGGAATACCTCAGTTCCGCCGAATACATGACCCTTTATAATGAGGCTCGCAGGAATGACGGTTTGACTAATCAGTACACTGAAAACGAAATTTATAATAGTGCAATAGGATCGAACCCTTACCGTTATCCTAACCTCAATTTTTACTCTTCTGATTACCTGAAAGACAGTTACAATCGGTATGATTTAACTACTGAAATATCCGGTGGAAATGAGAAAGCCCAGTATTATACCAATCTTGGGTACTGGTCTAATGGTTCGTTGTTAAACTTTGGTGAGGCAGTTGAAAACCGTGGCGACAATAGGTTTAATTTACGGGGAAATGTAGATATGAGGCTAAACCGGATCATTAAGTTGAACGTAGATGCATCTGCCGCCTTTTACAAGGGAAAAGGTGTAAATGCAGATTACTGGGGAAGTGCGGCAAATGTTCGTCCTAACAGATTCTCCCCTCTGATCCCTATTAGCATGATTGAAAATGGTGACGATCCTTCTATGCGCTACGTGAATAGTAGTAACTATATTATTGATGGGAAGTATATTTTGGGAGGGACCCAGTCAGATCCAACCAACGTTTTCGGCTCTATTTATGCGGGAGGAAGTAATCAATACGTAAACCGCCAGTTTCAGTTCAGCACCGGAGTGGATTTTGATTTGAATGGATTATTGCAGGGTCTGGCTTTTAAGACAACCCTTGCCATTGATTATCTTACTTCCTTTACCCAGTCTTATAATAATAACTATGCAACTTATGAGGCTGCCTGGAACAGATATGCAGGTTTTGATCAGATCAGTAGTTTAGTAAAGTATGGTGACGATTCAAAAACAGGTGCTCAGAATGTGAACAACAGCTATTATCGTCAGAATATTGCTTTTTCCGGCCAGTTTGATTATAACCGCACTTTTAATAAGAAACATAATCTATCCAGTACTTTATTAGGTTATGGCTTTAATATAGGAGAGTCAGGAAGTTATCATAAAACGAATAATGCAAACCTGGGCTTCCAGCTTGCTTATAATTTTAATCATAAGTACTATGCTGATTTTAGTAGTGCATATGTGTATTCTGCCAGACTTCCCAAGAAGAACAGGGGAGCGTTTTCTCCTACTTTGAGCCTTGGCTGGAGACTAAGCGAGGAGGGTTTTTTAAAGGACAATGCGATCCTGGATGATTTGAAGCTAACCGCCTCTGCAGGAATTCTGAACACTGATCTTGATATTAACAACTACTACTTATACCAGGGATATTACACGTTTAATGATGGCGCGTACTATAGCTGGAAAGATGGTCAGCTGGTTCATAGCTTTGATAGAAGAAGGGGAAATAATTTTAATATGGATTTTCCACAAAAAAGAGAGATCAATTTTGGTATTGAGGGCTCCTTGTTCAAGAATTTAATCTCATTCAATGGAAATGCTTTCTTCAGTCAGACCAAAGGTAATATTGTGCAGCCATATTCGCTTTATCCAAGTTACCTGCAAACCTGGTGGCCTAACTATTCAGATATTCCCTATGTTAACTACGACAACGATCAGCGTAGAGGGCTGGACTTCAATTTAAATCTCAATAAGAGGCTGGGATCAGTTGCCTGGACACTCGGATTTAACGGTACCTATTATACAACGGAAGCCAGCCTGAGAGCATCAGATAGTGAGTACGAATATGACTATCAACGCCGGGTTGGAAAGCCGCTCGATGCTATATTCGGTTTACAGAGCGATGGTCTCTTTATGGATGCTGCTGATATTGCCAATTCTCCAAGTCAGTCTACGTTGACTTCCGGAGGGGTACAGCCCGGGGACATTAAATACAAAGACCAGAATAATGATGGAATAGTGGACACCCGGGATGAAGTTTACCTGGGAAGAGGAGCAGCATGGTCGGGTTTACCCGCATCTCCTTTAACTATTGGTGTAAACCTCACTGCAAAATGGAAAAACCTTACCTTCTTTGCTTTAGGTACAGGTTATCACGGAGCAAAAGCGATGAAGAACAACTCCTATTTCTGGGTCGATGGCGAGGATAAGTATTCTGCAGCGGTAAGAAACCGATGGACAGAAGAAACGAAAAGTACAGCTACTTTTCCAAGGTTGACCACGGGCTCAAGTGATAATAATTATCGCAGTTCAGACTTTTGGCTGTATTCTACAAACAGATTTAATCTGGCTAAAGTGCAGATATCTTATCAGGTTCCGGCGAAGATGCTGGGTAAAGGTTTTGTACGAGAATTAGGAGCTTATGTGAATGGATTTAACCTGCTTACAATAGCTAAGGAAAGGGATATTATGGAAATGAATATTGGATCCGCACCGCAAAACAGGTTTTACAATTTGGGTGTGAAAGCAATGTTTTAATTGAATGTTCCATAAAGAAAATATTAAACTAGATGAAAAAGATATTATTATTCTGCTTATCTGTTGCATTGCTCTTTAGCAGCTGCGAGGATATGTTCGAACCCGAGATAGAGAACAACCTGGAACTTGAAAATGCCTATAATAATGCACTTTATGCTCAGGGATTATTACTTAATGGTTATACACGAATTCCTACCAATTCCTGGTCTTTTAATGATGTAGCAACGGACGATGCTGTCACGAATGATCGGAATAGCAGTTTGCTGAAAATGGCTACAGGCCAGTGGACCGCAATGAATAATCCATTGGACCAATGGAAAAACAGCCGTTCTGCCCTCCAGTACATTAATCAGTTTTTTGCTGTGGCAGACAGTGTTCAATGGGCGATAGATCCGGTCATCAATAGAATGTTTAATGACCGTATGAAAGGAGAGGCTCATGCCTTAAGAGCATTATTTATGTTCCATCTGCTACAAAATCATGCTGGAAAGGCCGCCAACGGGGAACTTCTGGGTATTCCGCTGTTACTGCAGCCTGAACCGATAACTGCAGATTTTAACCAGCCTCGAGCTACTTTTGAAGCCTGCATGCAGCAAATATACTCCGACTTAGACAAGGCAATAGAACTGCTGCCCACGGATTATGCCGACAACAATCCGGTTCCTTCCAAATACAGTGGTGTTAGCTCAGATGATTACCTTAGGGTTTTCGGTGGAAATTTCATGGGCCGCATGACAGGGCGTATTGCCAAGGGTATAAAGGCCAAGTCGGCTTTATTAGCAGCAAGTCCAGCCTATAATAATGATGGAAGCACAGCCAAATGGGAGGCTGCGGCCAATTACGCGGCAGAAGTTATTGACTTGAAAGGTGGGTTAAGAATTTTAACTAAAAACGAGAGTTATAAGGATCTTGAATGGTACAATGCTACAGGAGGTATTGACGGCATTGGTTCCGGAGATAATACCGACGAAATTTTATGGAGGTCAAATGTGGGACCTGGCAATGATCTGGAAAGGAACAATTTTCCTCCCACTCTATTTGGTAACGGACGTGTAAATCCAACTCAAAATCTCGTTGATGCTTTCCCTATGGCTAACGGTTACCCTATTTCTGATCAGGCTAACAGTGGTTACAATCCGTCCGACCCTTACACGGGAAGGGATCCAAGATTAAAAATCTTTATTCTGGTAAATGGGGAGGAAGCTGGCGTTTCTAACACCAAAATAAATACTTCAGCTAACAGCCCAACAATTGACGGGTTAAACAAGATTGAAAGGTCAACCCGGACTGGTTATTATTTGAAAAAGCTGTTAAGGCAGGATATTAACCTTAATCCAAGTTCAACTACCACCCAAAAGCACTTTAACCCTCATATCAGATATACCGAAATATTCCTGTCTTATGCTGAGGCAGCCAATGAAGCATGGGGGCCATTAGCAACAGGAGGCCGTTCCTATTCTGCTTATGATGTGATCAAAGCGATCCGCAGAAGGGCAGGAGTAGGCTTATCCAACGGTGACCCCTACCTGGAGTCTGTAAAGAACAGCAAAGATGCAATGAGGACATTGATTAGAAATGAGCGAAGACTTGAATTATGTTTTGAAGGTTTCAGATTCTGGGACCTTCGCAGATGGAATTCGAATCTGAATGAACCTGCAAAAGGAGTAAGTATATCAGGGACAAACCACTCCACTATTCACGTAGAGAACAGGTCATATCAGCCCTATATGATTTATGGGCCGATACCTTATTCCGAGACGTTGAAATACAGTAACCTGATTCAAAACGCCGGCTGGCAGTAATAATGAAGCAAATACTAATCGATTTAAATTAAAAAGAATGAAGAAGATATTATTGATGATCCTGACTGCGGCAGTTTGCCTGAGTTCCTGTAAAAACGGCGACTGGGAGTTTGATGATTATGAGTTTCAGTCAGTCTATTTCGCCTATCAGGGGCCGGTGAGAACGATAACTCTGGGTGAGGATGTTTTTGATACCTCATTGGACAATGAGCATAAGTGTGAAATTATGGCTACCATGGGAGGAGTCTATTCGAATAAACAGGACGTTACTATTGGCGTTCAGGTGGACAACTCTCTTGCCGAAGGTAAGGCCTTTAATTCAGGTGGGGATATCGTTGCGATGCCAGCAAGCTACTACAGTCTGGCTTCCAACCAGATTGTAATCCCGAAAGGCAAAATTACCGGAGGGGTACAAGTGCAGCTATCTGACGCTTTCTTTGCTGATCCGCTTTCGTTAAAGAACACTTACGTCATTCCTCTTAAAATGACTAACGTAAATAACGCAGACTCTATCCTGGCAGGTAAAAGTTTTGTTTTGTACGCCATAAAGTATATTAATACCTGGCATGGATTTTACCTGCGCAGAGGGAAAGATGTAGTGACAGGGAAAAACGGGAATACTTCCCTGAATAAAACGATCGTAAGACATAAGCGATATGTGGAGGAGGATGAGGTTTCGGAAATTAAAACGCAATCCCTGACTGTTGCTGAATTCCCTGTGGTATTTAAGGACCAGGAAAATAAGAATATTACCTGCAAGCTTCTGCTGAACTTTGATAGCAATGGGAACTGTACTGTTAGCAGTGGTGACAATACATTCACTGCAACCGGAAGTGGCAAATTTGTAAAAAGAGGCGAAAAGAACAGCTGGGGGACTAAAGATCGTGATGCCCTTTACCTCAATTATGAAGTAGATCTGCCAGCAATGCACGTTTCCTCAACAGATACTCTTGTAATGCGCAACCGGGGAGTGAAAATGGAGATGTTTACTCCGGTAGCCAGATAATTTTTAAGGTTAAATAGATAGTAAAATGAAGAATTTATATAAAGTAGTACTTGGTTTTGCCGCTTCTGCGATAATGACTTCTTGTACAAAAAGTGAATTGCTCGATTATCAGGTAGCCAAGCCTGCTAGTTTTGCCAATCAGGAAATCATAGACTCTTACCAGCCTTTGAAAACCTATCTGAAACCCGACCCGAATTCAACCTTCAAGTTCGGAATCGCAGGATCGATCGGCGATTACCTTAATAAAGGTGTGTTCTACAGGTTGGCCAATTCCAATTTTAATGAAATTGTATTAGGGTATGAAATGAAGCATGGAGCTGTAGTTCGGGATGATGGAACCTTACACCTTGACGATGTTAAGAATCTTCTGGAGGCAGCGAAAAGCAACGGATTGGCGGTTTACGGTCATACCCTTTGCTGGCATTCTAACCAGAATGCAAAGTACCTTAATAGCTTAATTGCGCCTATTGTTATACCCGGGCAAAGTACCCCAACCTGGGATATAGTTACTGAAGCCGACTTTGAGACGAACAGCAATTCAAACTATGAAGCGAATCCTAATGCTAAGTTATCTTTTACCGCTGTCGGACAAGGTGCTGGAGGCACAGGAAGAGCTATTAAGATAACCAATGACGCGGTGCGGGCTAATGATTGGGATGCGCAATTTTTTTTCAAATTTAGTCCGGTAGTTAAAGTTGGGGAAAAATATGAGTTTAGTATGGATGTTAAGGCAGATGAAAACGCTAGTTTCCCTACCCAGGCTCATAGGGCGCCGTATCAATATAAACACTGGGATTTTTTCGGAAATATTCCAGCCACAAGCACCTGGAATAAATACGTTAAAACGGTAACAATTACTCAGGAAATGGCGGACTGTGGCGCTATTGCATTCAACCTGGGAGCTAAGGCAACCAGTTATTATTTCGATAATTTCACCTTAAAGAAGTATAATGCAAAAGGAAGTGGCAATGCAGGGCACGCGTACTTCTTTACTAATCAATCAGTAAAAGATTTTTGGGCCGTTCAAGTCGCACATGATCTGCCGACTCTGCAAAATAATCAGGAGTATACTTTGAAGTTTGCTGCAAAGGCGACTGCGGAAGGAAATATCCGTGCGGAGCTTCAATCGAGTTCAGATTATTCATCAAACTCTTTCGGTTCCATTAGTTTAGGCCTCGGATGGAAAGAGTATGAGCTTAAGGTTACTACTTCTGCCTCAAACCGTAACAGGTTTGTAATAAGCTTCGGCGATTATGCAGGCACCGTGTATATCGATAATGTTAAATTAACTGCAGCCGGGAACACTAATAACCTGATCTCAGCTTCTGATTTTGAATCAGGCGCAGGAGAATGGGTAGGCTGGGGTGATGGATCAACCCGTGGTCTCACAGCTCAGGGACAGGGATTCGGTGGAGCACTGGATCAGGTGATTGAAAAAACTCCAGCGGAGAAAAAACAGCTAATCACAGGCGCACTTAATAAATTTATCTCTGGTATGGTGGATACCTGTAAGTATTATGTGAAAGCATGGGATGTAGTAAACGAACCTATGGATGATGGACGCCCTTTTGAATTGAAAACGGGTATAGGTAAAGATAAACTAGGAAGTGATGAGTTTTACTGGCAGGATTATATGGGTAGAGATTACGCTGTAGAAGCGTTTAGGATCACCAGACAGCATGCTAACCAGGGTGATAAGCTGTTTATCAATGACTATAATCTGGAGTATAATCTGGATAAGTGCAGAGGCTTAATTGAATATGTTAAGTACATCGAAAGCAGAGGCGCGCACGTTGATGGTATTGGCACGCAGATGCACATTGATATTAACACCAGCAAAGAAAACATTGCCCAGATGTTTACTTTACTTGCGGCAACAGGGAAGATGATCAAAGTGTCGGAACTGGATATGGGTTTAGGAGGTGTCAAAACGGCTGACGCGACAGAGGCGCACTACAAGGCGCAGTCTGATATGTACAAATACGTGATCGATAAGTACTTCGAGATCGTTCCTAAGGCCCAGCAGTATGGAATTACCATCTGGAGTGTGACAGATCAGCCTGAAAACTCTTTCTGGAGAGCTGGAGAGCCAATTGGTCTTTGGACCGAAGGTTATACTCGTAAGCCGGCTTATGTTGGCGTAGCGGAAGGACTAAGAGGTAAATAAGAAAACGAGGTTTCGTAAAGAACGGGAGGTATCCATTCAGGGTATCTCCCGTTTTTTGTTGTGGGTTAAACCGAATAGTCTTACGGCAGGAAATACTGCTTGCCCCTTCTAAAGCTGCCAACGTGGTGGAAGTGTGGCTGGGGCTAAAAAACGAAACTCATCCCTGCTGAGGGATGAGCGTAACCAATTTAATAAACCAATAAATACTTGAATAGTAAGAAAGATCTAGGAATAAGCTTTGGAGGCTTATTTTTTTAATACTTCAAAAGTACCACTCCAACAGGTAGTCAACATGCACATATGTTAACGATAACTGTACGGATGTTAAACTTCATCCTAAGTATTATTGCTCCTGGTAACCGTATCACTCATACTTCCATTGGTAATTATCAAGCGGCTGTGTTTTTCGACATAATTCAACAGGTTCCATTACCTGAGGATACCAAAGGCTGTGCTCCCGTGCGGGGAATGCAACAACTCAGCGGTTATTTAGGCAAAGTGAGCCGGGGGATATAATTGGACATGTGATTGAACATTTATGATAGTCTTTGAAAACATAAGGGCTATTCTGTAGGCCTCAGATGCTTTAGCTTTACCGCGAGTTTAAGACACTTCTGAATGTATGTTTTTAACACCGCGTTTTACTGTCTTTGAAGCAGCTCTTCCTAATCTGAGTTTGCTGCAATACTGATGATGCATCTCCTTTATCCAAATTGTAATTGTTTTTTTATTTAATAATATAACCCCGTTTTTTAATGAATAGACTTGAAACGAAAGACTATGTAGTTTTTCTTGTTTACTTCCTTATTGTCTCTACTTACGGATTTTGGATCTACCGTCGTAAAAACACTGAAAGTTCAGGATCAAAAGATTATTTTTTGGCAGAGGGCTCCCTAACCTGGTGGGCAATCGGTTCCTCCTTGATTGCTTCAAATATTTCCGCAGAGCAGTTTGTGGGTATGAGCGGATCCGGCTTTAAGATGGGACTGGCGATTGCTACATACGAGCTTATGGCAGCGCTAACCCTTATTATTGTTGCCGTATTTTTTCTTCCATTGTATCTTAAGAATAAGATCTTCACCATGCCTCAGTTTTTGCACCAGCGGTACAATGGTACAGTTGCAATGATCATGGCTGTTTTCTGGCTGTTGTTATATGTAGTTGTTAATCTTACTTCAATCCTTTACCTGGGTGCAATTGCTGTAAACAGCATCTCTGGAATTAACCTTAACGCATGTATGTACGCTATGGCAATATTTGCCATTCTAATTACACTCGGCGGGATGAAGGTGATTGGATTTACAGATGTAATCCAGGTTTTCTTTTTGATTCTGGGTGGCTTAGCCACTACCTATCTTGCCCTTAATCTTGTTGCGGAACACTACGGTTCAGCAGGGGTATTGAATGGATTTAATTTCATGATCCAGAAAGCTCCTGAACATTTTGATATGATCCTTGAAAGAAGCAATCCTAATTTTATTGATCTTCCCGGCTTGTCTGTACTTGTTGGAGGTATGTGGATCGTTAACCTCAATTATTGGGGATGTAATCAATACATCACACAAAGGGCATTGGGCGCGGATTTAAATACAGGAAGAGGCGGACTTTTATTCGCTGCTTTTCTTAAAATATTAATGCCGGTAATTGTTGTATTACCAGGTATTGCGGCGTATGTACTATGGCGGGAAAATGCGGGCTCTTTTCAAACCGATATGATCCACGATGGCGAAGTAAATCCTGACCGGGCGTATCCTGTACTTCTTGCCTTGCTTCCGGCTGGTCTAAAAGGACTGTCCTTTGCAGCGCTGACTGCTGCCGTAGTGGCCTCCCTCGCAGGGAAAGCGAATTCTATTGCAACCATTTTTACCCTGGACATATACAAGAAGGTGATCAACCCGGAAGCGAGTGAGGAAAAACTGGTTAACGTTGGTAAAATAACGGTAGTAGTTTCCATGATTCTGGGTGTTCTGATAGCTCCGCATTTGGGGATCGATAAAAAAGGAGGTTTTCAGTACATACAAGAGTATACCGGCTTCGTTTCTCCCGGTATTTTTGCGATGTTTATTCTGGGTTTCTTCTGGAAAAAAACTACGTCAAGCGCCGCTCTGTTTGCCACCATTGGTGGATTCCTCCTTTCATTATTGCTAAAGTTCTTACCAGCTATGGTAGACTTATCTTTCCTGGCTCCAATCGGTTATGCAGTACCGGTAAATGGCGTATACGAAATTCCATTCCTGGACCGCATGGGGCTTGTATTTGTTTTTTGTATTCTGGGAATGTATGTCATCAGTATGATTGAAAACAGAGATAACGCTCGAAATATGGGTCTGGAGGTCGATACCCGAATGTTTAAAACTACAACCAGTTTTGCTGTCGGATCATTATTGATCATTGGCATTCTGGCCGCTGTTTACACTGTTTTCTGGTAAATAGTGAGTGCCCTTTAATTAGAAAAATTATAAAGTAAATCCTGCTATTCACCTTTGGGAATGAATAACAGGATTTTTAATCAATAAATTAACTAGAGAATTTTCGAAACTATGGATAAAAAACAGATTTGGGAAATTGTCTCTCCCGGAGATAATTTGCCAGCCTACGTTAACGCTATCATTGAGATCCCGAAAGGGTCAAAAGCTAAGTACGAAGTTGATAAGGATTTTAGTCTCCTTCGGTTAGACAGAATCCTTTTTTCTTCAGTAATGTACCCTGCTAACTATGGATTTATTCCTCAGACGTACTGTGATGACAACGATCCCTTGGATATACTGGTATTATGTTCTGTCGATGTTTACCCTATGTCAATCATCGAAGCGAAGGTTGTAGGGGTAATGCATATGGTTGATAATGGCGAGCAGGATGATAAAATTATTGCTGTTGCCAAAAATGACATGTCGGTTAACTATATAGAAGACCTTGAAGATCTGCCTCCCCATGCAATGAAAGAAATAGTGAGGTTCTTCAAGGATTACAAGGCATTGGAGAATAAAACGGTTAACGTTGAGCAGCTGAAAGGACGGGAATTTGCTTACCAGATAATCCGGGAAAGCATAGAGCTGTACAAAGAAAAATTCTCTGCAACTGTCTAAAACTAGTTCTCCTGGATTAGCCTTTATTCTTGAGTCCCTATATGGGTGAGGATAAAGCAGAGTAAAAGATAAAAAACCCCTGTTACCAATATGGTAACAGGGGTTAACCTTAAAAACCAACCTAAATTTAATTCTTTTTTGTTGCGTATAGCCCAATACAGGTACCCACAAACCCTTGAGCTTTGCTCGTACTAAGGTTAGTGATGTCAGCATTGCTTACCAGCGCTATCCAGCTTTTACCATCTGTACTATAAAGCAGATCTGCCATACCTCCTCTTCCTTCCACCTTCAGTTTCAGTGGTGAATTAATCTCAGCACTGGTCAGGGCTTTGCTTACCAGTAATACTTTCTGATTCTCTACCCGGTAAACTACTATGTTCTCTCTTCCATCGATGAATGTCTTGCCAAAAAGGAACTGGTATTTCTCGTTTTGAAATAGAACCAGCCCGGCAAAATCATTTTTAGACAGAGGGGTATACTCTAATTGTGTTTCTACAGAAAAATTAGTGTGTTGCTGTCTTCTCAGAACGGCCGATGGTGATAGTGATTCTTCTGTACTTATTGCTAAGGGTGTAATAGCAAGTTTTCCATTTTCTAATTTATAGAAAGTTTGTTTTGGCGTCCGTATAAAGATCCATGAATGGTCAAGTTTATCTTTCTCAAAGTTTTCGTCGAAAATAAAGTTACCTGTCAGATGTTGTGACCCAGGCATAAGACCATTTTTAGCCACAACTGTTGGTACAGACAAACCTTTTTTCAAAATAATAGGAAAGTCGTTCTCCCAGGTAACGGGCAATAAGAATGTTTCTCTTCCGGTATTGAATGCATCGTTGTTATAGGGGCGGGTTCCCAGGAATACGGCCCACCAGTCACCCTCCGGAGTTTGTATCATATCTGCGTGCCCCGCTGCAGCTACTATATTTTCCCTGTTAGCTGGCAGATCTCTTTGTGTTAAAATAGGATTTGTTGGGGCTGCCTCGTAAGGACCCCACGGACTTCTGCTTCGGAAAATTACCTCTGAGTGATACCAGCCTGTTCCCCCTTCTGCACACATTAAATAGTAATAGCCATTTATTTTATACAAATGCGGACCTTCAATCCAGATCGGACGCTCTGCAGGATTCGCTCCTCCCCTTATTATTTCCTTGCTCTTTCCTATAGTCTTGCCTGTTGCTACATTGAATTCATGAATACGAATGGTACGCTGTCCATCCCAGTCAGGTCCATTTTCAGGGGCGTCATTGTGTACGATGTATGCCTTTCCGTCATCATCAAAGTGAAATGAGGGGTCAATGTTCGCTACCTCGGGCAGTAAGATTGGATCGCTCCATCCCTTCTCAGGGTCTTTTGTTGTTACATAAAAGTTGCCTATTCCAAATACATCTGTTGTAATCATATAAAAGGTATCATTTGCTTCATTATATGAAATAGCTGGCGCAAATATCCCTGAAGAGATACCGTGTTTATCATGAAGGTTCAATTGTGAAGGCCTGTCCAGAACGTGGCCTATTTGTTTCCAGTTCACCAGGTCTTTACTTGTGAAAATAGGTACTCCAGGGAAGTAACCAAACGAAGAGTTAACCAGGTAGTAAGTGTCGCCTTTGCGGCAGATAGAGGGGTCGGGGTAATACCCTGCCACAATAGGATTGAAGAATTGATTCTTCGGGTCAATGCTTGTTTTGAAACGCTCGTCTTTGCCTTCGTACTTGAAATACTCAAATTCAGCAACGCCTGTTTTTTTCGGTCCGCTGACGGGGGGCGCCGTAGCCTCCTCCTTTTGTTCTTTCTTTTTGCAACTTCCGAGGATGGTCAGGCTAATCGCAAGCAAAGCAATTAAGCTAATTTTAGGAGAAATAGAAGTATTCATCATTCTTATAGTTTATAACGCTAGTTTCAGAAGCCCGGGCAGGAAATGTCTCAGCCCTATCAGCTCTTTAAGTTTTCCCTTGACTCTGCGTGGCCGCTGAGTCCGGAAAATATCATTCCGCTAAGTACAGGAATACCGCTCAATTTGCTTAGGAGTATTCTTCAAAATGATCTTCCTAATGTTAAAATTTAAAGCTTTTTGTGCGATTTAGGACCTGTAATTACGTTTTTCCTTTAATGACCACAGGGATAGTTCATTATTTCTGAAGATCTTTTGCTGATCTGTATAAAAAAAGGCTAGCCCTTATTTCAAGAGCCAGCCTTAGGGTAGGTATTATTAAAATTTAATATCCCGGATTTTGGATCAGATTATTATTCCGGTCAATTGCACTCTGCGGTATAGGAAGGAGATACATTTTGTTTTGAAACACATGCGGGTGATTCAATCCAACCTTCTCATATTTCCAAACGCCGCTATTATCGTTTGGTGATGTGTTCGTGATCTTCATCCCGTGCAGGTCCTTATTGAGTACATCCTCTGCTATTTTCCATCTGATGATATCATAGAATCGCTTGTTTTCGAAACAGAGTTCTACCCGGCGTTCTCTTCTTATCACCTCCCTCATCTGCTCCTTGGTAAGTACCTGACCTCCGTAAGTTTCCTCCAGGGTAGGAACATTAGAACGTCGGCGTATTTTGTTTATAGCAGCGTAAATACTTGCATCAGGATGATTTATTGCTTCATTCTGAGCCTCTGCATAGTTAAGCAGAACTTCCGCATAGCGGAAGAAGACATAATTTAGCCCGCTGATCCACCAGGTTCCCGGATTCGCATCAGGATTCAGTCTCTTTTTAAAGTAATATCCTGTATTGGTTGGATCTGCAGTAGCAAAATCAATTTCGTTTGGAGAGGGATTTACCTTGTCAATCCTTGTGTAAATGATATCAGTTGTAGGCATCCAGTTCATCTTGTATGGAGCTCCATCATACACGATGAAATCGTAAAAACGTTTATCGCGGTTAACATATGGATTTTGAGGGTTATAGCCGGAGCCAGCTTCGTTTATGCCCTTTCCATTTGCCATTCCAAACTGATCCACAAGTTCCTGGGTAGGACAATAGTTCCCCCAGGAACGGTACTGGCCTAATACAAATGTCGGGCCTCCGTAAACCTCAAGATTATTCCCAAGGTTATTTGTAGTCGCTGTGACGTGCTGCCTGTCAAATATAACCTCCTTGTTGTATTCGTTCTGCTCTGTCCAGAAGGTCGAGAGATCTGGGAAAAGATCATATGTTCCTTCATAAGTTTCAATGAACTTTCTATTGGTGGCGGCAGCGCGTACCCACCTCTGAATATCATAGTCTCCGTAGCCTACAAGTTTTTTCTGAGCATCGGATGCTCCGGTCCCCTGCGCGGCAGCAGGCGTACTGGTGTTAAAGGCCGGACTTGCTGCAAATAATTCTATCCATCCTTTTAAAGCTAATGCAGCTCCAAGTGTAGCCCTTCCGGCGTCCTGCTGATCTCTTGTGTGTTTGACTGCCAGTTTGTTGTTTGTCACAATCGAATCTAACTGTCCCGTTATAAAATCTACTGTTTCTGCAAATGTTGCACGCGGCCTGTTGATCTCTTCTTCACTATCGGTCTGTCGACTTTGAGTGTTGGTAATGATAGGAACTCCTCCAAAGTGCTTAAGAAGATAGCTATAAGTGAAAGCTCTCAGGAAACGAGCCTCATCAATTCTCTTTTGGTACCATTCTTCAGAAAAGTTGGCTTTGTTCTCATTTAATTTCTGAATGAAAAGATTCGCTTTCCTAATCCTTTCATAAGCCCGCTGCCAGTTGGCGTAAGTGTCAGAATTCCAGTCGAAGGCATTATAATTCATTGCATTGCTGGTAGGGGTTACACTTCCTGATCTCCAGCCCCACCAAGGCCAGTACGGCCCCGCGTCATTATCGTCGGTATAGTTATCCAGCTGATCAGGAGTGTTATTGATCCTGAAAAGATTGCCATACATATCATTTAAAAATATATCGGCATTGTTCTCTGTCTGCCAAAGGCTCAAATCATCCAGATTGGTTTTCGATTCGTTTTCCAGAAAATCCTTTTTGCAAGAAAATATAGCGGTTATAGAGAAGGCCAGCACTGCAAGCCTTAAAATACTTTTTATGTTGTTCATTCTTATCGTCTTAGAAATTAACATTTAGTCCCAGGGTATACATTTTTTGATTCGGGTAGAAATACGTTCCGCTAGTATTGACTGCAGCCTCTTCAGGGTCCATATACTTCAGTTTGCTGAAAGTGAGTACATTCTGGCCCGAAACATAAATCCTTGCAGTTTTCATTCCTGCTTTTTTTGAAATAGAACCCGGCAGGGTGTATCCAACCACTAAATTTTTCAGTCTCAGGTAACTTGTATTCATCATATAGAAATCAGAATATTGAGAGTTATTAAGAGTAGGGGCGGAGGTTACCCTTGGGTATTTAGCGTCCTGTCTCTCCGGAGTCCAGTAATTGTTATAGTATTCGTAGCTCAGGTTACTTGCATTATTAGCGAACGGAACAGTCTGGAAGTTGGAAACATTCAGACTTAACCTCGCTGCTCCCTGAAAGAATAAACTCACATCCAGTCCCTTCCATGCAAACGTTGGCGTAAAGCCATAAGTGATTTGAGGGTAGGTTGGATATCCAACTACCGTCTGGTCTTCCGGGTCAATCTGTCCGTCCCCGTTCAGATCTGCATACCTGATGTCCCCAGGACGAAGTTCGGCGTTAAATTGATTTACCATGTATCCGTCGGCTGCATTGATAAGTCCATCCTTATTTACATCATCATCAGTACTGAACAGGCCAAGAGATTTATACCCGAATGGAGTGTTAAGTGGGCGGCCTGTCTGTCTCCTGTTTGGATTATTGTATGTGGAGGCATTTTCAAAAGTCTGAACCAGCTTGTTTCTTGCGTAGCTGAAGTTTCCGGTAAGTCCGGCCTGCATTCCATTTTTGAACCGTCTGGTGGAGCCGACTGAAAATTCTACACCGCGGTTTTTCATTATACCAGCGTTTTCAAGAGGTAGACTAATCCCGTATTCAAGTGGCACGGTAACAGTCGGGGGAATTAGCATATTTTTTCTCTGTTCGGCAAAGTAATCGAACTCGAAGTTCAGCAGCCCCTGGCGTAGTGACAGGTCAAAGCCGATATCAGTTTTTTCTGCTATTTCCCAGGTGATGTTTGGATTAGCTTCTACCGGAACATAGGCACCCTGAACTATATTGGAAGCTCCGAAAACATAAGCGTTCGATCCTAATGTATATCCGTTTAGCCATTGGTACAATGCCAGGTTGCCGTTCTGGTACGGAAGGTTTCCTGACCTGCCCCATGAACCCCTTAGTTTTAAATTTTCAATAAAACCGAAGCGCTCTTTGAAGAACGTTTCCTCAGATATTCTCCATCCCGCTGACACCGCAGGAAAGAACCCGAATCTTTTTCCGGGACCGAAAGCATAATGCCCATCCTGCCTTCCGGAAGCTTCCAGCAGATATTTTCCATCATAATTGTATCCTAATCTGAAAACATAACCAATCTGACTTCCTGTCCCCGATCCTCCTCCGTTATCAAAATCTTCCTTGGTGGCACTCCCCAGATCAAGCTCGTCAACCGAGATCGCAAAGTTGTTCCGGGCGGCATTGAAATAGTTATTGGTGTTTCTGCGGCTTTCTGCAACAAAGAGTCCCGATACTCCGTGTTTTCCAAAAGTCCTGTTATAATTCACTATTCCCTGATAGGTGAAATTCTCATTTTGGGAGTAGGCCTGGTATAAGGTTGTCCGTGGTCCCCCGGCAATAGCTTTCGTAAATGTATAAGGGGTGGTGGTGGTGTTTATATCATAAAAGGTTATGGGAAGGTGCCAGTTCTTATTGGTCGACTGTGTGGGATCAAAGCTGAAGGTTCCTTTAACACTCAGTCCCTTAATAAAGCTCAGTTGTTGTTCAACCGCAATTGAAGTTAAAAGAGTATTCCTTCTTGTGTTTGCGTATCCTCCGTTAACTAATCCAAGTGGAGAAATTCCTGTTACCGCTCCTGGCAAACCGTTAGAATATCTGATAGCTCCTGTTGGTTGCATCTTTACCGATGCCCAAATAACATTTCCAATATATTCATTTGTGCTGGAGGTTCGTTCTATTGAACCATTCAGGGAAGCGGTGATCTTAGTGGTTGAGGTAGCATTTACATCTGTCTTTAAACTGTAGGTATACCTTTTATAGCCTACATTGCCGAACATTCCTCCCTGATCATAGAAGCCCAGGCCCGTGAAGTATTTGACCTTGTCTGTTCCCCCGTTAAGCTGGAAGTTGTAATTCTGAAGAGGAACGTGCAGATCCACAACATCTCTGAAAAAGTTGCTGTTCGGGTACTTATCAGGGTCAGCAGCATGCAGTTCGTCATAGTTGTTAATTAAATCCTCAGCATAGGGAAGAGTGGTTGCACCCGAGTTCAGGGCAGCTTCGTTCCTGATCTTCATATACTCTGTAGCATTGACCATATCCGGGTAAACGGTAGGAGTCTGGGTCCCGTAATAGGCATTGAGAGATATTGTGGGTGCTCCGCTCACACCTGATTTGGTTGTTATTAGCAGTACCCCGTTAGCTCCTCCCATCCCGTATGGTGCTACAGCAGCTGCGTCTTTCAATACACTGATTGATTCAATGGTATTTGGATCTACCTGGTTTATATTGTCCCTTATTATACCATCCACAACAATCAGTGGATTAGTATTTCCGGTAGATGCTACTCCACGTATATAGATACTTGGATTATCCTGGCCAGGCTGGCCTCCGTTACCCCGCATGCTCACACCGGAAACTCTTCCCGCTATCGAACCTGAAATATTGGGGGTAGGAGATTTAGCGGCTTCGGCACCTTTAACTTGCGAAACGGCAGCGGTGGAAGAAGTTTTCCTTTGGGTACCGTAGGCTACTACTACTACATCGCTAAGCACACTGTTCTCAGCCGAAAGGTTTATTCTAAAGGTCGTTTTCCCGCCAACAGGTACCTCCCTGGTGGTGTAGCCAATAAAGCTGAAAACTAAAACTGCATTGTTATCAGGTACGGATAAGGAAAATTTTCCGTTGATATCGGTTACGGTTCCTGTTGAGGCTCCTTTAACTTTAACCGAAACACCAGGCAATGGAAGATTTTTCTCGTCAAGCACTACGCCTCCAATCGTTTTGTCAAGTGAATTGGTAATCAAAACCGGAGTTCTGGTAGGTTTAACCAGGCCTACATTTGCAACGGCGCCCAGTCTGGACGCCATTAAAATGCTTACCAGGAGACAAGTATTTTTATACATTGTCTTAGATGTAAAAAGCTGTTTTTTCTTCATAAATAAACTGGTTGTTATATGAGCGAGTTCCTGGCCGCGGAAATGTTCTTTGCATCTTTGGATTTAAAGCACTGCATCACGTTGATATGTCGAAGCACAGGATTTAAGATGTTTTATAATAAATACTACACTACTTTATCTGTTAACTTTTCAGTTATCAAGACCCTTCTCAGGGTCTTGAATTTTACGGTATCTCCCTTATTAGTAAGTGCCTTACATGCAGAAAGCTGAAGGACTTAATAGGTTAAGAAGGTCCATTGCTGGTTTTGATTAAAGGCGTCGGAAGACCATAAGTACAAAGGCTGCCCATTTGCACCACCATTGCCGCCATCAATGGAAAATCCCGGAGCGTTCCGCTTCTGCAGCCTGAAATTGCCGTTACCGGAACTGATTTTCTGCCACTGCTGATTTTGGTTGCTTACATCACAGGTCCAACAATACACGGATTGTGCATTTGCACCACCATTCCCGCCATCGATGCAGTAGTTGGTATTCAATTTTTGGTAAACAAAGTAGCCTCCTCCTGCATCAATTTCCAGCCACTTCTGATTTATATTCTTAACGTCCCTGGTGTAGAGGTATATTTGCTGACCATTTGCACCGCCATTGCCTCCATCGACCGCGAAAGTGTTGGAGTTACTTTTGGTCATGTGTACAATCTTATTGTTTCCTAAAGGCCATGTCCCATAGTCTGGTTTCCATCTAAGCACGCTGCTTTCTACTGGTGTTTTGAACATAGCATTGTTTGCAAGTACATCAGCTACTGAGAGAAAATGGGTATAGGAAACACCCTGGTTTTCAAAGATTGTGGTTGTACTGATGTTTACATTCCCGCTGCTGGTTTCTGGCTCTGTTACAACGACCGCAAAACCGGCATTTTTCAAAGCTGATATAGAAGCTGAAAACTCAGTATTGGTTACTCCGTACCCATGTATCGCAACCCCTGCATTGGAGAGGTCGAGTCCCAGAGAGTTAATTTCTGAAATTGCAGCAGTATAGTTGCCGGGAACGCTGTAACTCATCAGCAGAATTGGGGTATTCGGAGCCTTGGAACGGATTAAATTAAAGGCGCTTTTCTCCATGTTTAAAGTGTTTGTATCGTACGGAGGTCCCCAGGCAAATGGCTCGTTCTGAATCTCGTAAATAACGTGGGGTTTATCCTTATACCTCGGTGCATAGAGGTTCCAGAAGGAATTGATGAAATCTAAATTGAATGATCCATTTTCACTGCCGTTGCCGATGGTAAGTATTAGATATAAGCCTGTGTTGGCTGTAGCATTAACCACTGAATCGACCAGAGCAACCTTACCACCAGGAGAACCGCAACTAGGGCACTCTGCATATAGGTGAATGGCATTCATACCGAGGTCTTTGATTTTTGCAATATCAGCCTGAGAAGGTACAGTGGTAAAAATGTCGCTGGAAATAGCAAGTCCCCGTAGCAATTCCCCCTGGTCTGTTAAAAAAGTTCCGTTTGATTTTACCGGCCTTCCCCTTTGTGCAAGTACACCGGAGATCTTAGTCTTATTGTTCATTGTTACCGGTGCTTCTTCCTTCAGTAACTCATTTTTGGAGCAGCTGCTTAGAATTGCCAAATTCAATGCAAGCGCGGCAATACGCATGCATCTGTTTAAGTTTAAATGTTTCATCGTTAACATAGTTTATTGAATTAGTTGTTAGAATTTATAGCACTGCGTGATCAACTGGGTTATAAGGGAGAAACCGTAGCTTGTGCGCAGTATTTTTGGGTTAGTCTTTTACTCTGATTAATGTGTTTGTTGGTTAGCAAAAGCTGCAAGTGAATATGTACGGGGTGAAGAACTGTTCAATTGGTTAGTTATCCTGTCCTCTTACCGTAGCTACTTTTGGTCAGGGAGAGCGCATATCCGTTTCGCTTCTTCCAAGTAAGTAAAAGGGGTTCTGGCTGAGGGTTGCACAGCTAGTGTTGATTTTTCCGGGCACATAAGAAACAGGTTGTGTCGTTTCCAGCTCTTTGTTGTTTGTCTTCATAGATACATTGGCAAAGTCCTGAACAGTTGGTTCGCTTGAAGGCTGTCATTTAATCAAGCCTGGTAAAGGCGTTGCCTTTTATATAATTGATTTCTGTACTGCGAAGTACCTGAAGATTTGTAAGTTTAGTTAGGACTATTCGTAAAGATTATCGACCGAATGTTAAAAGTTAGGGAATCGGGCTTATTATTCGAGAGATATTATCTTTAAGGCGATTCGTTGGGATACTTGTAAAAGAAGCAGGAATGACCGTTTATAAATTTGCTCACCGGCACTAAAAGCCGAAGGTAATTGAAACTTAAAATTCCAGCAGTAAAATATCCATCTTTAACATTTATTCCGTGGGCTGATACTTAACTACCTAAAGGGCCATTTTTTTCACCATTAAGCGCTCAGGATATTACGCTAAACCCTGAGACCTTTTTATTCCGGCATCTGCGGAAGCCCTCACCGATTATTTTTCGATTTAACATTTCTTGCAATGTTTTTTACAGGTGTGGTAATGCAGGTTCTTACACTCCTATAAATTGCAGCCAGTAATAAAACCATTATAAACTTAATTTCCCCAGTTGCAAGTGAGGTAGATCTAGAAGCCAAGTGGAGTAATGTTGGGGTTTTTCCAATGATAATTCAAACTAACATGAAACAATTCTACACTTCTTTAAAACGAGGAACAACTGCACTATTTGTTGCCTCGTCCTTGTTTATCAGGGTCCAATCCTTTGCTCAAATGCCTTCACCCCTGGTTCATTATAAATTTAATGGCAACACAAATGACGAAAAAGGAGGGAGTGCTGCAGTAGTCAGCGGAAATTCTTTATTTGTCGAGGGTGTCGAAGGCCAGGCTTTCAGATTTGATGGTACTAACTATATAACTTTGCCTGAAGGCATAATTAATCATCCTAATATAACCATCGCTACTGCGGTAAAGATAGAGCAGTATCAGAACTATAGCCGTGTTTTTGACTTTGGGAATGACACAGAAACGTTCTTTGCTTTTTACAGCTTAATAGGTTGGACTGCAGACCCGGGTGGTGCATTTCTTCCAGGGCTTTTCATGAAAAACAGTATCACAGGAGGAGAAAAAGGAGCTATTCCCTGGGGTCAGCCTCCCTATTTGTTGGGTGATAATAAGTGGGTTTACCTGGTCTGTACAGTAGATGAAGGTGGTGTGGCAAAAGTCTATGTCAATGGAAGTCAGATCGCTGAAAATGCAAATGAGTTTAAAGCGGGAGTGAGGGCATTAGGAATAACAAAAAATAATTATCTGGGTAAATCACAGTTTGAATGGGATGGCCTTGCAAAGCAGGTAATAGACGATTTTAGAATTTATGATAAGGTTTTGTCTCCAGCAGAAATCCAGGCTTTAAATGCAACAGTTTTGCCGGTTAAACTTTCCTCTTATGAAGCAAAATTAAACGCAAACGGTAATGTTGATTTAAGGTGGGCTACTGTTTCTGAATCCGGAAATGATTATTTTGTTATAGAAAGAAGTACAGACGGAGAAACTTTTGAAAAATTTGTCAGTGTGAAATCTAAGGGTGAAAAAGGTGGATTCTACTCAGCGACTGATGCGAGTCCTGCAAATGGACCTAATTATTACAGGTTGTCTCAGGTCGATAAAAATGGCGATACAAAAGTTGAAGGTATAAGATTAGTATCGTTGGGTCTGGGTAAAGAAGAAAAGCTTGTAGTTTATCCCAATCCTTTAGTAAACAATACTCTTTCAATTCAGGTTCCTCCTGCTATAAAAACAAAAGATATTGATATTAAGGTGAGTGATCTGACTGGAAAAATAGTCTATAAAACAAAGATTGTAAGGGGAATGTCTGGTGTGGAAGTTTTGAATCTGGATTTATCTTCGGGCTTATATCTTTTAAAAGTAAATGACTCGTTTTCAACCAAGCTGTCCAAGGAGTAACTTCCTGGCTGTTTGGGCAGATAGTTTATTTTTCATTGCGATAGAGACAATTAAAGGTCTTTATCGCGATGAGGAATTTGAACGTTGATGAATTTTATAAGATTGCATGTGTTCCTTGAAGAACATAATCCGGGGAAAACCGGAAAAAGTTTTTTACGCCGTATTGTTGCATGCTGCTGTCCGGACAACTAATCCAATTGACCCTGACATTGTCATCAGCCAGGTTATCAAATCTGGCAACACCTTTATTTTCGAGCGGGCACTTCCTAAGTAAATTAACGAATCTTCAAGGTATACAGCGGGAATGACGAATTAGGTCTTTCATTAGTAGGTGGGGTTTACCGGATCATATATCCAAGTTGACTGACTTCTCCATAAAAGCGTATCAGAAACACTAATTTTAAGTCATGCCACTCAGTTAACACTCCTCCTCCGATTTGTAATAAAGCCGATCTTCCATTTTCTACGGATTAGAGGAAAAAAAAATTCCCTGTTACCATAAGGAGCAACAGGGAACAACCTTTAGAGAAAATATAAATTAATTCTTCTTTGTGGCATAAAGGCCAATACAGGTACCAACAAAGCCTTGTGCCTTTTGAGTACTAAGGTTGGTCATGTCAGCACCGCCAGCCAAAGTTTGCCAAGTTTTACCATCTAAGCTATAGAGGAAATCACCCGCTCCTCCTTTGCCTTCTACCTTCAACTTAACCGGAGTATTGGGCTTAATACCATCTAGGGGTTTGCTAGCCAGTACTTCCTTTTTGCCTTCTATCCGGTATAGTACTATGCTCTCTTTTCCGTCAATGATAGTCTTACCAAAAAGGAACTGATATTTCTCATTCTGAAACAAGACCAAGCCGGCAAAATCATTTTCGGATTTAGCAGTGTACTCTACCTGAGTTTCGGCTGAAAAATTAGTGTGTTGCTGTCTTCTTAGAATGGCCGATGGTGATTGTGTTTCTTCCGTACTTATCGCCAGGGGAGTAATAGCAAGCTTACCATTATTCACCTTATAGAAATCCTGTTTTGGCGTACGAATAAAAATCCAGGAATGGTCTAGCTTATCTTTTTCAAAGTTTTCATTGTAGGTAAAATTACCAGTTAAAGGCTGAGTCCCTGGTTTAAGATCCTTCTTGGATACGATTGTAGGAACCGGCTCTCCTTTTTTCAGGATAACAGGAAAATCGTTTTCCCATGTAACGGGCAATAAGAAAGTTTCCCGACCTGTGTTAAATACGAAGTTATTGGTATATGGACGGGTTCCGAGAAATACTGCCCACCAGTCGCCCTTGGGCGTTTGTATCAGATCTGCGTGACCAGTGCAGGCTACTATGTTTTCCCGGTTCGGAGCTAAGTCTCTTTGCGTTAAAATAGGGTTTGTTTTTGCTGCCACGTAAGGTCCCCAGGGACTTTTACTGCGAAAAACAACCTCGGAATGACCGCTGTCTGTTCCCCCTTCTGCACACATTAAATAGTAATAACCGTTGATCTTGTATAGGTGCGGACCTTCAATCCAAATCGGACGATCTTCCGGGCGCGCTCCACCCCTGAGTATTTCCTTGCTTTTTCCAATAGTCTTGCCTGTTGCTACATCAAATTCATGAATCCGGATACTCCGCTGCTGGTTCCAGTCGGGTCCATTTTCTGGTTCATCATTATGCACTATGTATGCTTTCCCGTCATCATCGAAGAGGAAGGAGGGGTCGATGTTCCTCACCTCGGGGAGCAGGACAGGCTCACTCCAGCCTTTTTCCGGATCTTTTGATGTTACATAGAAATTACCGATGCCACCGATGTCGGTTGTAATCATATAGAAGGTATCGTTGGTGGGATTATAAGAGATGGCCGGTGCAAATATTCCGGAAGAAATACCTTGTTTTTCATTCAGACTAAGTTGCGAAGGCCTGTCCAGAACATGGCCTATTTGTTTCCAGTTCACCAGGTCCTTACTCTTGAAAATAGGTACACCAGGGAAGAAACCAAACGAAGAATTTACAAGATAATAAGTGTCGCCTTTCCGGCAGACAGACGGGTCGGGATAATACCCTGCCACTATTGGGTTGTAGTATTGTTTCTTGTGGTCGATTCCCGTTTTAAACCGCTCGTCTTTGCCTTCGTATTTGAAGTAGTCAAATTGCGCAACCTCTGTTTGTTTCTGTCCCCATACAGGTTGGCACAGCAGCAGCGCTGCTGCAATTGTAGGAATAAATACTGTTTTAATTACACTATGCATAAGTCGTTTTGTATTTTATCTAAGTTTTTAGAAGGTATATGCCCGGTATTCGCACGTCTCCCGGGCCAGTGTGTGTGTAGCCTTTTAGATTTAGTTCGGTTGAACTTTTATTTTAATTTTATTAAGCGTGGTACTGGCGGAAGTACCCCCGTATTCAATGGTGTAGCTTCCTGCCTTGGTCACAAGATCGTTAGCTTTCTTATCGAAGTACTTAAAAGAATTATTGTCCAGTGTAAGCTTTACGTACTGTGTTTTTCCCGGCTCTATGAAAAGCCTTTTAAATGCCCGTAGAGATTTCACCGGTGCCTGAGGATCGTTGTCCCTTTTTACATAGACCTGTACTACTTCATCGCCGCCCTTTTTCGAATTATTGGATACAGGAATAGTGATAGAGACATTCTGACCAGCCTTCAGTACTTTTTTATCTAAAGTGGCAGCTCCGTACTTAAAGGCTGAGTAGCTCAAACCATGGCCGAACGGATATAAGGGCTCCGACCTAAGGTAACGGTAAGTTCTACCTTCCATATCGTAGTTCTCAAAGCCCTGTCTTGCCGGATCGTTATGCTTGCTTAATCCGCTATCAAGTTGTGCCAGCGTTTTATAAAAAGTAACAGGAAGGCGACCTGCCGGATTATAATCTCCGAATAGTACGTCTGCAACTGCAGTACCCGCCGCCTGACCTCCATACCATGCACATAGCAGTGCATCGTAATTTTTCTCATCCTGCTCGAGAGCCAGGGAGCTTCCCGTACAAAGGACGAACACTACCGGTTTACCGGCTTTCCTAAGTTCAGCAAGCAATTTGCGCTGTACAGTTGGAAGGTCAATAGATACTTTGTCTCCCCCTTTAAATCCTTCGGCGTTAACGAACATTTCCTCACCCTCAAGGGCCGGAGAAAGCCCGCCGACATATATTACAACATCAGCATCACTGATTTTATTTAGAAGTCCGGAGAATTCCTGAGGATCCTTTCTGTACACATTAAAATTTACACTTGCATGCTGGCCTTTTTGCGATTGCTCCAGTCTTATCCTGTAAGTCTTTCCCTTCTCCATATTCATTATATGCTCGCTGGTAACAGATGCAAAGTAACCGGTTTGGGTCAATACCTCTTTGTCGTCGACAAACAGCTTATATTCATCTGATGCACTTGCGCTGAAGGCAACAGGACCAGAATAAGGTGCTGTAAATATACCCGAAATACGAGATGAGGTGTTTTCTACATTCACTCCTGGTGCCAGCGGTGTTCCTCCTCCGTTGCTGTAGCTAATGCCAATACTGTTGGTTAATGTTGCTGCCGGCTGGCCTTCTCGCTTATTATTGTTGTAAAATTCAACCTTAAGCCCTTTTTGGCCATTTACTCCGGTTGACAGATACTCGTATAAAGAAGTTTTAACCCAGGGATCCACGTGATCGCATCCTTTTTCGTAAACAATCTCTGTCTGCGGCAATTTCTTTTTGATGCCTTCGAGTATGGTCACGGTAGAAGATGGGGTGCCGTTGTAGTTTCCCCAAAGCATCGTACTGTCATCCGCGTTTGGACCTATTACGGCAATCTTTTTTACAGATTTCGTTAAAGGAAGGAGACTTGCATTATTTTTTAACAAAGTCATGGATTCGCGGGCTACCTTTAAAGCTTGTTGACGGTGTTCAGGCGCGTCCACCACACTGTATGGTAATTTGCTCCACGGCACTCTTTCCTGAGGATCAAGCATACCCAATTCTATCCATCCCTGAAGTATTTTTCGCAGAGATGCATCTATCTGCTCTATTGAAACAAGACCGGATTTCAGGGCAGCGTTTAGACTGGTAAACGAATCACCGCACTCAAGATTAGTTGAATGTATAATTGCATCTGCGGCTGCAGAAGGAGCATCGGGCTTCGTCGCATGTGCACCTTTTACAAAAAAGTCGTTCATTGCCCAGCAATCGGTAACTACCATTCCATTATAGCCCCATTTTTTCCTCAAAATATTGGTAAGCAACAGATTATTACCACAGCAGGGTTCACCGTTAAGTGCATTGTAAGCACACATTACTTCCCTTACGTTTCCTTCCTTCACCAGGGCTTTGAACGCTGGTAAATAAGTTTCCCAGAGGTCCCTGTCAGAGACGACTGCGTTATAGGAATGCCTGTTCCACTCCGGCCCGCTGTGCACGGCGTAGTGTTTAGCGCAGGCATGGGTTTTAAAATATTTAGGGTTGTCTCCCTGTAATCCCTTTACCGTTGCTAAACCAAGCTGGGAGGTCAGATAGGGATCCTCACCGTACGTTTCCTGCCCTCGTCCCCATCGCGGATCCCGGAAGATATTAATATTTGGAGTCCAGAATGAAAGACCATAATAGATGCTCCTGTTGTTGTTTCTGACGGCTTCGTTGTATTTAGCTCTTGCTTCCGTTGAGATGATATCAAAGGTTCTGTATTGGGCAGGCACATTCCAGGTTGCCCCCATCCCGATAGCCTGCGGAAATACAGTAGCTGTACCTGCCCGTGCCACACCATGCAATGCTTCACTCCACCAGTTATAGGCAGGTATCCCCAGCCTGGGAACCGCTCTGGAGTCATGCATCATCATTCCAATTTTTTCCTCAGGCTTCAGCAGGCTGATAAGATTGTTGATGCGCTGCTCATTAGGCAGATCTGGATTGCGGAAGGGATACTCCGTCTGTGCCTTCAGACATTGCCCCATGAAAGCAAATAAAAATGATAGAGTTAAAAAGCTTATTTTCATAATAAAAAAAATACGAACGTATTTAAGAACATGAGTTTGAAAAAAAACGAATTATACGCGGCAGATCGAGATAGATTCCACAAGTACATTGTAACCCAAATTGAGATAATGAAAGCAAAAGGATAACTATGGGATTTAGATAGCTGTCCTCTCTTAATAGACCATACATAATTATTCCCAGGCTTTGATAATCTAGTTAGTATTTGTGTGTTTAATTTATCCCGGGCCTGGCAAGAGTAAATTTAAGCAGGACCGGGAAGAATCGTTAATCAAAACTGCCGGAAAGTGAATTCACTTTAATCCAGCACGAAATTGCAGCTCGTGCTTATGATTCAGGTGTACATTTGATATCATTTCTGAAACAAATGTTAAATTTCGGCGCATAAGGGGGACAAACTTTATATCATCGAACCTGTGCAGCTCATTTCCCCCTTATCAAGATGACCTGATAATTTTAATAACTAAATCAGGATATAAATCCTGTCAATTCATTCTCAGGTAGTCGAAATCCACGTATCCGCCTGCGCTTTTAGTTGCATAATTAAACAGGCAGAATTTATTACCTGTAAACACTTTAAGACTAAATTGCATAGATAGTTCGTTGCCAAGCTTTCTAAAAGTCCTGTTGTCAAGGCTGTATTCGAAACGAGCAATTTTTGAAGCATTAGAAGCACTGGTTTTAAGGTAAACAACCTTTGCAGCTAATGGGACGGAGGCTACTTCAATTCCATTATTTACCATAATGAGTTTCCTGGCTCCCTTGATTTGCTTTACAGCTATATATCCGTATGGATCCTGGAAAACGGAAAGACCTGCAATGTCGCCGTCTTTCATGTGGCTTACGTCCAACTTAGTTACTCCTGTGGTGGGGATTTGCTGATCGTACTTAACAAAGGGTTTCTGTGTAAGTGTATTTCGGGCCTGAAGGAAATCGTTCACCGGCTTTCCTGTGGAGAGCCTTAAATAACCCTTACGTGCCGTCAAAGACCATTTGGCGTTGTCAGGATTATGATTCCAGCCCCACTGCATTCCTAATTCTTTGCCTGTAAATTCATCTGAAGTAGGAAGGTATCTGATCGGATAGGTTTTGCCGACATCGGGCTTCCTGTATCTGGTCACCGCATGTCCGTCTACTCCTGCAACAGGCCATCCGTCCACCCATTTTACCGGCTGTAAAGAAGGGACACGTCCAAAGGGGCCAATATCGATAAACAGCATCGTCCACCATTCTCCTGTTTGTGTCTGGATCAGTGCTCCCTGATGAATTCCAAAGTTGACATTGCTCTTGTCTTTTTCATCAATCACCACTTTCTCCTCATAAGGTCCCCATATATTCTTCGAACGCAAGGCAATCTGCAACCCATCTGCCCCGCCGTAAGTACAATACAGGTAGTAATACCCGTTTATTTTATATATATGAGATCCCTCTAGTCCGGCTCTCATTTTCCCGGTGAATACCAGAGAATCTTTACTAACGGGTCTGAAGTCCTTGTCAAGTTCAGTCATGTAAATCTCGCCATAACCCCAACTAACATAAATTTTTCCGTCCTCATCAAAAAATAACCCGCAGTCGTGGTATCCTTTTCCAAGTGGCTTAATGTCCCATTTCCCTTCAGGATTTACGGCTGTGCATAAAAAAGCTCCTTCTTTAAGCGAATTGAACAATACGTAGAACTTTCCGTTATGGTATTTCAGGCTCCCTGCCCATTGACCAAGCGCGTACCGGTTACAACCCTGAAGGTCATAGCATTCACCATCCATCTTTTCTACAACATTCTTGCAGTACTCCCAGTTCACCAGATCTTTCGACTTCACGATCGGAACACCAGGGAATGTAAACATGGTGGTTGACAGCATATAGTAGGTATCCTTTACACGGATTACATCTACATCAGGAAAGTCAGCAGGAATTACAGGATTGGTAAAAGTACCGTCACCATTGTCCGCAGATATTTTCTGGGCAGTTGACATGGGTGTCTGTGCCACGAAAAGGAATAGTAGTGCTGTGAAAAAATACCATCCTTTTTTTGTTGTCAGATTTCGTTCTCTAACATTCATCATAAGTTATCTAAATATTTGTGTGTTTGTAATTTCAGGTTTACCTCGGGTAGTTCTTTGAATTTGTCCGGTTCACTCTCCAACGTAATAAATCAGTATTAAAAAATCATTGATTTCGAGGGGACTAAAATATGGGAAGCCTCAGCTGGAGTAATGTTCACATGTTTAATTTGATAAGACAAATGTTAAAAATTGCTGAGGTAGGTCTAGGATGTGCCTTGTCTGGCATTTTAGTAAATCAATAGTTTTATAAACACAGGACTGGGGTACCAAGGAGGGGCTTTAACTTTTGAGTACCAACACAAGTCGCTAGGCCATTGTTACTGTTTCTATCTGCACGTAAAGCGGATGAGCCAGGGGAGGTAGGCATTGAAAGATGGAGGTTAAGCAATTAGAAGGTTTAACATATAGACGCGAGATTTTAACTATAATACACTCTTGACTAAATTCAGCACTAGATATTAGTCGCTTTATATACTCTTGATTGTATTATCTGTCGACATCCGATTTTGAAAGGAATTCCAAGACGTAGAAATACAAAGTCAAGTCTAAACTAACCAAATTCCTGCAAAAGAAATGGATCCTCTGAATCTGGCATCTATCGTTAATTGTAAGCCATTCTGTGAAAGAATATGGATAAGGATGCGGTTCTCTATTTCGTTCATTCTACATAAACTAACAGTTCAACCATTCCCTTCAAATTCAAATATTAATGTATCTGTTTACCTTACCTGCACTTCTTTTGCGGAAATAACGGCAGACAACATCCCGCCTTAGAAAATTTAGAGTAGCAATGCATTTTATTTTAAACTAACCCACGGCGAAATTATGCATGAAGTAACAATGTATAATCGACAAGGCCGGTATTCAGCTGAAGATATAAGAAAATTCAGCTGAGTATATGAAAGACTACAAATAATCAATTACTAAAGAAAAACGACTTTATGAAAGCATTAAAAAACACCCTCTGTCTACTAATTCTGATGGTCTTTGCATCCTGCAGTGACAAAACAATTTCTGAACCGGAACAAGAAGTTCTAAGTGTCAGTAATTCAAAAAAACCGATTTCAGGTGAAGCAATTGTGGATGTAAATGGGATAAGGCAAGTGATCGACGGGTTTGGCGGTTCAACCGCCTGGAGTGGTGCTATGTCAGAAGATGAAGCGAACGCGCTATTTTCCAACGGCAACAACCAGCAGTTAGGGTTAAGCATATTACGTGTAAGACTTGATCCATGGAAAGACTGGGCAGATGAAAAATCAAATTCCTTGAAAGCTAAAGCCCGCGGTGCAATGGTTCTTGCTACCCCATGGACTCCCCCGGCTTCTATGAAGACGAATAACAATACTATTCAAGGCTCCCTGCTTCCTGACCAGTATCAAAACTATGCGAATTACCTGAAAGAAGCATGTGATTACTTTGGAACTATAGACGTCATGTCCATTCAAAATGAGCCGGATTGGTTGCCTGATTACGAATCCTGTGGATGGAGTGCAAATGACTTTTTAAATTTCGCCAAAAACAATGCTGCATCTATTGGAAAACCTGTAATGATGCCAGAAGCGCTGGGTTTTAACTATGCATTAAGCGATCCTGTTCTTAACGATCCTGCTGCGTCTGCTAACGTTCCTTATATTGGAGGGCATATTTATGGTGTTAGTACACCGCAGAGATACGATAATGCTATAAATAAAGGCAAAAAGGTTTGGATGACCGAGCACTATCATAATGGTACGGACATTAGCACCTGCATGACTGTAGCTAAAGAAATCCACGATTGCCTGACTCTTGCTGACCATAACGCCTATATTTGGTGGACTTTAAAAATATGGGATTGCGCGTTAATAAATAATGGAATACTTAATAAAAAAGGTTACACGATCGGTCAGTTTTCAAAATTCATCCGTCCCGGTTACAACCGTATAGATGCCACTAACAATCCTAAAACTAATGTGTATGTTAGCGCCTATCAGGGTGATGGTAAAATAGTAGTAGTTGCAATAAATAAGGGAACAACGTCAGTAAGCCAGTCATTCGCAGTCAGCTCCGGGGCAGTGAATCAATTTACCCCTTTCCGCACCTCTCCAACTGAAAATTTAGTACAGTTACCTGGCATAAACGTGAATAACGGTAGATTCACAGCTACGCTGCCCGCACAAAGCATAACGACTTTCGTGAAAAATCTTTAAATCTATTGTTGAAGAATCCGAAGAAGAAGTAATAATTAGAGGCAGGTAAAACTCAGGAGGTGTCAGATCATTTGTAAAGGATCTGGCGCCTCCTGCTTTGTTTTTCAATTACTCTTACGACGTGTAGGACAGGAGACAGGCTATCTAAAGGGAATTCGTTTAAAAGCTTTAGGAACCCGGTATGCTTGTTTCAAACTTCAGAACCTCCATCAGCTCCTCCAGCTTAAATGGCTTTGAGATAAAATTGTTCATGCCTGCTTTATAACAATTCTCCTTATCTTCAGGTAGAACATTGGCCGTCATTGCGATAATAACGGGCTGGTCTATTTTTTCCAGACTTCGGATCGTTTT
>NZ_JAFEWF010000019.1 GCF_017355835.1 Desertivirga brevis
GTTCATTGTCCAAAGGAGTTTGGGCAAGCAGGGAGGCCATCCCGATTACTCCGTTCATCGGTGTCCTTATTTCGTGACTCATCGTGGCCAGAAACACGCTTTTTGCCTGATTTGCTTTTTCTGCTTCACATCTTGCAGCTTGTTCTGACTCCGAAATAAGTCTAAGTTCGACTGCCTGATTCTGCAATTCTTCCGATTGTGTCTGTAATTCTTCCGCGTGATTCTGCAGTTCGTTGTTAAGAACCTGCAAATCCTTAGCTTGCATTGCAATCTTTGCCGTACGAACTTTTACTTCCTCCTCCAATAGAGCTTTTTGAGCCTTAATAGACCTTACCCTGAATTTATAGAAAGCTACAACCGCACCAATAATAGTTAAAGCTGCTGCAATTCTGAACCACCAGGTCATGTAAAAAGGAGGGTGTACATGAATAACAATAGAGTAAGTGTGACTAGCCCAACTGCCGCTTTCGCTAACTGCCTTTACATAAAAGGTATAAGTTCCCGGATCAAGATTGGTATAGACAGCCGAATTAGAATGCCCGACATCATTCCAGTCCTTATCAAACCTTTCCAGCTTGTACAAATACTTGTTTTCATGCGGAGATGTGAAATTAAGGGCTGCAAAAGTCAATGAAAAGTTCTGTTTATAGTCCAGGCTAATCTCCCTGGCTATGGAGATATTCTCCTTTATTTCTGCATCCTCAGATGGAAGAATGCTTCTGTTGGAGATTTTAAGATCCGTTAATACTACCTTGGGACTATTGCTGTTACTACGCAGACTGGCCGGATTTACATAATTAAATCCGTCACTGCCCCCAAAAAACAGTGTACCATCCGCCAACTTTATTCCGGCACCTAATACAAAAGGACTTTGTTGCAGGCCGTTGTAATATGAATAATTCCTGATCTTTTTCGACTTCGGATCCAGACAGCTTACTCCCTTATTGGTGCTCGCCCAGATCTTACCCTGGTTATCTTCCAGAAGCTTTTGTATCACCTCGTTGGCCAGGCCATCTTCTTCCCGGTAGGCAACAAACTTTCTACGACTCTCATCATAGCGGGCCAGGCCACCTTCCGTTCCTACCCACATGGAACCGTCCGAAGACCGGCAAATGGAGCTCACATTGTTATGTGGCAAGCCGTTGTTAGCCTTATTTAAGACATAGGATGAAGGTACCACCCGGTTGTAGACGGTAATCCCGCCACCGCGTGAAGCAATCCAGATATTCCCACTCCGGTCCTCCCCGATAGCCCTGATGTAACCACTAAGCATACTTGTGTGAACGCCCTTTTCGCTTTCACTGAACTGATGAAAGGTCTTTTTGGAAGCATCAAATACGCTCACCCCCTGACCGTTCGTTCCAATCCAAACATTTCCCCGGCTATCCTCTTTTATACAAAAAACATCACTGCCACTAATACTTTCCGGTCCCTTTCCGCCAGTTACCTGCCTGCTTTTACGAGTTTTGGGGTCGTAAATAAATAAGCCATCCAGGTAAGTTCCGATCCAAAGTGAAGAGCCTATACTTTCCATAGCCAGTACAGCTTTTCCCCTATCAGAACTTGAGAGAGGTAAATGCTGGAAAAGGGAGGTATGAGGATTGAATAGGCTCAGACCGCCACCATCGGTTCCCACGTAAATTCCCGAGTTGTCAATTTTGGCGAATGAAGTTACCACGGGGGCTTTTAAACCAGTTGGATCAAAAGGATTACTTTGCCGGTAATTGAAGAAGGGCAGGTTCTTGTCGTATTTACTTATCCCACCCCGGAAAGTTGCCACCCAGCATATATTATCTTTATCTATTACGATGGATTTTACTGCCCGGGAGACAAGACTATAACGTTTTTTCGGATCAGGCTCTACCCGCCTGACCCTTCCGTTCAATGGATTTAAAATATTTAATCCTTCTTCGGTTCCCACCCATACTGCGTTATCCTGATCAACAGCAATCGAATAAATAATGTTACTGTTTAAACTGTTAGCATTGGTAGGTGCATTTCTGTAATTTATAAACCTGTCACTCCCCGGTGCCAGCATACTTAAGCCTCTGTTAGTACCCACCCATATGTTGCCTTTTGCGTCCTCAGCAAAACAGTTGACAGAATTACCAGCAAGACTAGAGCTGACATTATCGTCATGCAGATACCTCTTGAATACATTTTTTTTAGGAGAATATTGATATAGACCGCTACTTGTACCCAACCAGACGTTCCCGGTTTTATCCCTGAAAACTTTACCGGCTGAGCCAGGCAATACATTCAGTCCCAGTTGCTTTTTTAAATCCGGATAAAAAGTTTTGTTCGTTTTAGAATTTACAATAACTAAACCTCCGAAAACACCCAGCCAAAGATCATCTTTGGTGCCACTGGTTACAGAAACAACAGGGAACCCTTTAACATTCTTATAGTTGATGAAGGAATCTTTCGTACGATTATAGCGTACAAGGCCGTCTCCTGTTCCTATCCAAAGATTTCCCTTTTCATCTTCAAACAGATCCAGTATTTCACTGGAAGAAATACTGGTAGTATCCTTATCCTTATGACGATAGATAGAGAATTGTTTACCGTCAAACCTATTCAATCCGTCATCTGTGCCAAACCACATGTAACCATAGTGATCTTTGAGAATAACATTCACGTGATTCGAGGACAACCCCTGCCTACTACTAAGATTTGTAAAATTAAGATCACTCTCCTGGGAAAAAACCGATATGGAATGCAAAAGAAAAAAAACAACGCAATAAAAACACCTCAACTTCCACATCTTAATTTTGCTTTTTAGCACTATAAATAAACTGGTTACACGCTACCTGTGTCGGAAGCGATGAATGTTAAAATTATGTTATACGTATATTATATTTCCGGGTTCCGTTTCAGTAAAAATTAGCTAGTCACCTCCACAGCTCTAAGTACGTTCTCCACGAAAAAACGAACTGTTGAGTTACGAACTGAAGTCTACCTGAGTCAGGACGGGTTGTTGCTGACTTAATCTCTTAATTACCGGAATACGGCAATTAAGTCTGCAGCCTTATATGGAAGAATTGAGAGAATCTGGAGTTTAAACGCAGATGATTACGAATACAATTTTGTGATTCCTGCGAATACTTCTGCAACAATGTACTTGTCTGCCAAGTCGGAAAAGGATATTAGGATACAAAAAAGAAGACTTTCCAGGAATTCAGGAGTGAGTTATCTGGGAGTAAAAGACGGCAAGTTTGGATTTGAGTTACAGCCGGCTTCTTATCAAATACAAGTTAAAAAATATCCGACGCTTTAGTAATCACTTACCTCAGAAAAATCTAAGGCCATCTAAACAGAGTTTAGATGGCCTTAGATTTTTGATTAGGAATGAAGTAAGACCTCACTCCAGATAGAGGCTGCTCCTATAACATAAGCCCGTTCCCCCAGTATTGCTTTAATGATAGGGATTTTCACTCCCTCATTCCTTGCAAAGTTTACCGCGTGATCAAAGAAGAAACGATAGGAGCTTTCCATTTGCCCCCCGATCAGAATAGCCTCAGGACTCTCCAGCGTTGATACCTGAACAATAAATTTTCCAAGATAATAAGCGAACTCCTGAAATGCAAGTTCAACAGATGGGTCGGGATAGAACCGTTTCATCTCTGGAATATCCCCTACTTCGATACCTGATAATTTTGCAAAACGTTTCAAAAGAAACCCTGAAGAGATATAGTCTTCAGCTATAGAATCTTCAAAAGGCATTTTCCAATAATTAGCGTCTTCAACAATACCATTACGATATCTGGCAGTACCCAGACCGGCACCTAGTGTGATACCAAATGAGCGTTGATACCCCCTGGCAGTACCAGCAAAAATCTCTCCCTGAAAAAAATTCGCATCCACATTCCTTATCAGAATGTCCTCCTCTGACAATCCCAACTTTCCGGCAAGAAGCTTCTTAATGTTTTGACCTTTCAGGCTCCCGTACCGGTTTGGATCTGTATCAAGATAAACACCTGATTGGTAATCTACGAGATTAGGAATTCCTAACCCGATTCTCACCTCTCCGTCTTTATTTAAAGAGAGTACTTCAGAAAGACAGTCTGCCCATTTGTTAATTATTTCTTCAGATGTAGCTCTGGGATCTACCCGCTTGCGTCTTAAAGTGTTTGTTGCTACTTTCCTTTCAGTAAAATCCACAATTCCTGCAGAGATATATTGATCTTCTACCGCTGCCCCTATAAATGTTAATTTATCCATGACTCATCCTTTATATAAACTCGTTCATTCACCTACTAATTCAGGTTACATTGATACAGATAGGTGATACTATAATTGAAGTACCCAATTATAGCCCCTTTGACAGCGAACGAGTATCACGAATCGCCGTTTTTAATGTAAGAGATGTTAAATCGGCGATGCCCGAAACTCAAAGGGGTATCGAAGGTTGACCTAAGAATCAGATTTTTTTAGAAAATAAAAGATTTATCACACTTAACAAATGTGACTGAATTAGAAACATATGTAACCGATGAAACCGGAGGTAGCCCTTATTTTTGTAATAGGTTAGTTGAGGGAGCACCCAGCTCTAAGAGTCACCTAAAGACTCTGAAACACTATAGGTTATATAAATTGGTTAGATCGCCTCTCAGTAGAGGCGATTTTTTTTGTCCGGTTTTATACCAGATGCAAGAGAATTTCATGCCTCATACTAATATGTTCCGATCATTAAAAGTACAGATACAGATACTCTAGATAAACAATCTCCTTTACAATTTGTGTTGACTGACTAAGGAAAAAAATAATGTTACTGCCATTTCCCGACAAAAGGCAAACGGCAAACTTTCCTTCCACCGGAATTTTAGAAGTCTTATACGTTCAAAAGAAGCTTAATATGCTTGTTGAAAAAGCACAGGGAACGGTCAATTTCTGCGATATTGTGCAGATCCTTCAAAATATTAGTTTCTGTTAAGTGTGCTGTAGTTGAATTGACTCCTAGGTTAGTTATCATTTTTGACAAGACAACAGCCCGTTTAATTAGCAGGATTAAATTAAGTAAACAAGTTGTTAATATTTATATGGTCCCGAGGTTTGTCTTATTATAAGAAGGGGGGTATTGCAATGGAAAGGGATTTTTTCCATTGACGCAAGGTCTGGCTGTAAGATTAAGTCAATGAATAAATAGCTTGATTGACGGAGAGAACAGAAGTAATAATTATGCAGGCTTGAGGATTCGGTTAGTGATCGTATTCCTGTCCTTCACTTTCCATCACTACTATTCTTCGTCGTTCGCTTCTGACTTTTGTTTTTAGGCTTGGGAAAGATCTGAACGAAGTTGCAGATCGTCTTTTTAAAGCCCTCATCTGGCTTTTCAACAGAGTTCTTTTTAAGCCCATTAATTTTAGTTGTTTCCAGACCTTTCATATTAAAACTATTTTAAATTATAACAAGTAATAAATATCCATTTTCAAACTTTACAAATCTTCGAACATTGCTTCTAAACAAGGGCGAAGCCTGCTTTCCAATCTGGACCTACAAACAGCTTCCACAATTGACTCTCTCATTTGTGGAAGTCGTCTTAATAGCCGGATAAATCAAATCATGATCCTAGCTTAACAATTTTCTTTCAATTACCTTGTGAACTGCTTTTACGATATGCTCTGCATCCAGACCATATTTGGTCATCAGTTCTGCAGGTTTACCACTTTCGCCAAAGCTGTCGTTTACTGCTACATACTCTTGTGGAGTTGGATTATGCTGAGCAAGGAGCTGAGCGATGCTGTCTCCCAATCCGCCTAAACGGTTATGCTCTTCTGCTGTTACCACGCAGCCTGTTTTAGCTACTGATTTCAGCACTGCCTCTGCGTCTAATGGCTTTATGGTGTGGATGTTGATGATCTCTGCATCGATACCTAATTCTGCCAGTTTTTCACCTGCCTGAATGGCTTCCCATACCAGGTGACCTGTAGCGAAGATACTTACGTCTGCGCCTTCGTTTACCATCCATGCTTTTCCAATCTCAAATTTCTGATCAGGATCAGTGAAGATGGGAACTACCGGACGACCAAAACGCAGGTAAACCGGACCATGGTGCTCAGCGATAGCCATAATAGCTGCTTTAGTCTGGTTGTAATCACAAGGGTTGATCACTGTCATTCCGGGAAGCATTTTCATCATACCGATATCTTCCAGGATCTGGTGAGTTGCTCCGTCTTCTCCCAGGGTTAAACCTGCGTGAGAAGCACAGATCTTCACGTTCTTATCTGAATATGCGATAGACTGACGGATCTGATCGTAAACACGACCGGTAGAGAAGTTAGCAAAAGTACCTGTGAAAGGAACTTTACCTCCGATAGTCATACCAGCAGCAATACCCATCATGTTTGCTTCTGCAATACCGATCTGGAAAAATCGTTCAGGAAACTCCTTAATGAAAGCTTCCATCTTTAGTGAGCCAACTAAGTCGGCACACAGTGCCACTACCTCAGGGTTCTTTTTACCAGCTTCCAATAAGCCGGCTCCAAATCCTGAACGTGTATCTTTCTTTTCTGTAAAAGTGTATTTCTTCATTTTTAAGTTGTGAGATATGAACCACCAGCTTTTAGCGTAAGCTATGCTAATGTTTCAAGTTCATCTATCAACCTTCGAGATTTTGCTTGAGCAGGAAGCTCATAGCTGGCCTCTCAAAGCTGAGGGTCTAATAATCCTGTAATGTCGACTGTAACTGATCCAAAGCCTGTTGTAACTGCTCATCATTAGGAGCAACACCATGCCATTTGTGAGATCCCATCATAAAATCAACACCATGTCCCATGTTAGTCTTCATTAGGATCACTACTGGTTTACCGCTTCCTCTTCTTGATTTAGCTTCTTCCAAAGCAGCGATGATGCTTTCCATATCATTGCCGTCAGCATCCATTACATCCCATCCAAAAGCTGCCCATTTAGCATGAAGATCACCTAATGAAAGTACTTTTTCAGTCGGGCCATCGATCTGCTGTCCATTATAGTCCACCGTAGCGATGATGTTATCCAGCTTGTTATGAGGTGCATACATCGCTGCTTCCCAGATCTGTCCTTCCTGCAATTCACCATCCCCGTGAAGGGTATAAACGAAAGAATCATCACCATTTAATCTTTTAGCTTGTGCTGCACCGATAGCTACCGATAAGCCCTGACCTAAAGATCCAGAAGCCATACGTATACCAGGAAGACCTTCGTGTGTAGTTGGGTGACCTTGTAACCTTGAGTTCAGCTTACGGAAAGTAGCCAGTTCTGCTACATCAAAATATCCTGAACGGGCAAGTACGCTATAGAACACCGGAGAAATATGGCCATTGGAAAGGAAGAACAGGTCTTCACCTTTACCATCCATATTAAACTTGGGATCGTGTTTCATGATATGGAAGTACAGGGCTACCAAATAATCGGTACAACCTAGTGAACCTCCAGGGTGGCCCGA
>NZ_JAFEWF010000020.1 GCF_017355835.1 Desertivirga brevis
TACCGATGGTTAAAATACGCCCTGGAGAATATCATGACGATCAACCATAAGAATATCAGAGATCTCTATCCGCAGAACTTTAAGAAACTAGTTGAAACTGACAATATGTAGTTGTTCGGGCGGATACACCGCAACCAGAAAGTGAAAAACTTGCTTTCCGAGGGAAGTTTTCTTGAAAGAACGAATTCGTCCTAGCACTAAAGTAGGTAAAAAGCACCTCAATTGATATCACCACCTCAACCCGCATAATTCAAATACTTTGTTAGGGGCAGTTTTTATTTGTCTGCCATAATTTTTTCAGTTTCCTTCTTTGCTTTATCTAGCACAGAGTATACTCCAACCACCACACTCTTGTACATAACTGCATCTCTAATTTTACCAATCTTGGTTTCAATTAACCCTTGTGAACGTTCGGTCATGTAATAGAATACCTTTGGTTGACTTATCTTTTTAAAAATATAAGTTTTGAAGGTAAAAGTCCCTTTTATCGGTATGGTCTCGGAAACATTTCCCGTCTCTACGTCTGTTATTTTTTCTGTAATGTCTGCAGGAATAGAAACTTCAACTACATTGATTTCTTTAACATCGCCCGCCGTTTTTCTTACCCACCTTTTCAACGAGGTATTTCCTTTTGTTTTAGTAACGAACTCAAAGTCGGCAAGCTTTATAGTTTTAAATTGCTCGAACTGCTTTAATTGCTTTGCATCATGAAAATTGTGCTCTATCTTTAAATTCTTGAGGTCTCGTTCGAAGTCCCTTTTGAAGTCATATGAATCGCTGAGTCCAACAGAAAGAGGTAATATGAGAAGTAAGCACAGGATTTTCATTGCATTTTGGTGTGCCTATTAAAATTGCCCCAAACGGTTAGTGTAAACGGCGGCGAGGTCGTCGGCCGAAGCTGGCGTTTACACGTTGTTAGGCGCTGACATTTTTTCTTTTACCAAAGGCTTTTTCTAAGAATTGTTAAGCCTTCATTCAGAATCTCTGCAAGCCTTGTTATTTCTATTTTAGTCCACTGTGGAGTGTATTCTTGGCCTTCTGGCGTAATAGCTGGAATATTGTTGCCGAAGAAAAGCTTGTCGTAGATACGATTTCTTACTTTTTCTTTTTTATTTCCCTCAAACTCAATTCCCAGTGTCGTAACCACGTCTGTAAACAGATTCCAGGCATTTAGGAATTCTTTGCAGTCGGTAAATCCAGTCTGGTTCTTTAACCAATTTTCAATTATGTCGAAGTCGTACTTTGCAGGCTCGTCCTCTTCTATGATTAATCCGTTCTTTTGGGCAAACCCAAGCAGGTCGTCTTTTTCACTGAAAGTCAAAAGTCGCAATCCTTCTGTTGCAGGGTCGGTAACCAAGCCGTCAACTTCATCAAGAACCCAAATAAGGTATTTTATTTGGTTGTCCAGTTGCAACTCAATTATGTAGTACTGCTTTTCCAATTTTTATTGTTTGCGCCTAACGTTTAGTGTTTATATTGTGCCCGCTTAAAAGCATTTCGGTGTCAGGCTGCACTAATTTAATCAAAAAGCAGAAAACTTCGAGAAGCAAGTCGCCCGGGCATAATTTAAACATACTGTTATGCGAAGCTATTTTTAGTCCGATGTGTCAATGTTTGCATGCTTTTCCTTCAGTCAGTAGTTAGTCCAGAATATCAGAGTTGTTGTCGGAATAAAATATCTTTACCACCCAAATTTGTTTGAGAATTGAAGTAAGAAATTAAACAAGCTTATTTCGTAGTCGCCATTAAAATAGTTATATTCAATAGTCATTGAAAAGGCAACCATAGCAACAATCCAAAGTGCTTTATACTGTGTCTTTGTTGAAATGATATATACAAGAGTGGCAACATTAAATATTGAAATTAAAATTAATAGGATCTGTAAAGTTGTAGACCAGAGCCCTTCCCCTAATTCTTCTGTCGTTGCTGAAGGAGTCATTTTGATAGTCAAACTATCTGTTTGATAATCGTATTTCTTCTGAAGGTCGATATACTGGGTCTTGTAGCCATTTTTATAGAAAATGACATCTTCTTTTGACATTACCTTTGGCAAAGCCTTTTCTTTTTGCGGTCTCCTGATCTGAGCTTTGTATCCTTTTAAACCAAGTACGTCCCTGTAATAATAGAGGATAGCATTAATCATCATCTGGGTGGTGCTGGTGCTATAAAAATTGTGACTGGAGATCTTCACCACTATGCTATTGATATCTTCTGCCCTAATTTCTTCAAACTTTAATCCTACTTCAGAACAATAGTACAGAAAGGTAAAAAAGGAACAGTAGTGGCATGACTGTAAATAAAGGCTCTGCAGTTTTACGTGTTGATGCAGGGATATAAATAATCTGCGGGCACTAATTCTTAGTAAACTTAGAAGGCATTCCTCCTCCATGGGCACACAAAAGGCACCAAGTCTGGGGATATAAGAAATGAAATCAGCTCCAGCAAAAATGGTTTTACAAGCGTTATTATCGCTGGATGTTAATAAATTAACTTTCTTGTCTTCTACCATAGCAAGTTTAATCGAGCCCTTTATCCGGAATATATATTTGGGAATAGCAATTCGCGTCAATGAATCTTGTGATACTGGTTGAGCTGTAAGGATGGACTCCTTCCGACGGATATGAGAAATTTCAAACCGCGCGGATATTTTTCATATTTTAAAAAATAAAGATCGATTGAGTTCATGTTATTGCCAATGGTAGCCATACAAGCAATTTGTGACGCCAAAAAAACTGTGGCCTATTCGAGACCTTTCTACGTCGGGTTCAACAAAATTTCATGTAAGGCTTAGCGGGGAAGTATTTCGTCAGCAAAATGAAGGTGAGATGAAAGCTGCCTTAACGGCATAAAAAAAGGCCTTTTCTCTAAAAAAAGACCTTTTTATTTTGTGGTATCAGCTGGAATCGAACCAGCGACACAAGGATTTTCAGTCCTTTGCTCTACCAACTGAGCTATGATACCATCCCGTTGGGGCTGCAAATGTAAGTTCTTTTTTCATTTTAAAAAACTTTTTTAAAAAATATTTCAGCGGGTATTGAAATTCAAAAGAGAGCCAAGCAAAATTAACATGGTAATTAGTCCGGGCTATGTGGGATCAAGCAGAATATCTGGGGGATTAATCTCTAGGCATAGATCTTAGTTAACCTATATAAGAAGAAAGCAGTATCCCTTACACCTCTTGAAGTAGCTCTGAACGCTTTGATTTTGGCGTTGAAAGATTCGGCAGAAGCATTAGTACTTCTGTTATCAAAGTAGTTCAGGACATATTCATAGTGACTTTGGATAGACCGAGCTACAGTATCAAATGATGAGATACCAGATGCTTCTACATCGTTATACCATATCGCCAGCCTTTTAAAAGCCACCTTCTTGTTGGTACAGGTGGAAAAGATATTGGAAAGCCTTATTGACAGCAGAGTAAGCGCCCGGCTAACCCCATCTTTACTTGCACCTAAATCTACTGTTTCTTTGCTCAATGAAGAAAGTAGCACAAATGCGCCAGGCGGTGCAGCAATGGAAAGAGAGTGGACTAACACAAAAAGCT
>NZ_JAFEWF010000021.1 GCF_017355835.1 Desertivirga brevis
TTGAATAAAAGTTGGCACCGACCTACTCTCCCACATTTTACTGCAGTACCATTGGCTCTGGCGGGCTTAACTTCTCTGTTCGGAATGGGAAGAGGTGGACACCGCCGATATAGGCACCTGAAGAAGGTGTAAGCTGAAAGCTTAAAGCATAATGCTTCTTGCTAGCGCTTAATATCATTTTTGTTTTACTTAAGCAGGGGAAAGCTTTCTGCTTTCTCCTTGGTGCTTTAAGCTCAACTAAGACATGTATTGAAAGAAGTAATTTAGAAAACAACAGCCGTATATCTGCTCTAAGAAAGCTTCGGATGATTAGTACTACTTGACTATGGTGTCACCACCTTTACATCTGTAGCCTATCAACGTAGTAGTCTCCTACGATCCTATATGGAAAACTCATCTCGTGGCTAGTTTCGCACTTAGATGCTTTCAGCGCTTATCTATTCCAAACGTAGCTACTCTGCAGTACAGCTGGCGCCATAACAGATTCACTAGAGGTTTGTCCAACCCGGTCCTCTCGTACTAAGGTCAGCCCCACTCAATTTTCCTACGCCCACAACAGATAGGGACCGAACTGTCTCGCGACGTTCTGAACCCAGCTCGCGTGCCACTTTAATCGGCGAACAGCCGAACCCTTGGGACCTTCTCCAGCCCCAGGATGTGACGAGCCGACATCGAGGTGCCAAACCTCCCCGTCGATATGAGCTCTTGGGGGAGATCAGCCTGTTATCCCCAGCGTACCTTTTATCCTTTGAGCGATGGCCCTTCCATGCAGAACCACCGGATCACTATATCCGTCTTTCGACCCTGATCGACTTGTCTGTCTCACAGTCAAGCAAGCTTTTGCTATTGCACTCCACGTACGGTTACCAAGCGTACTGAGCTTACCTTTGAAAGCCTCCGTTACCTTTTTGGAGGCGACCACCCCAGTCAAACTACCCACCAAACAATGTCCTCGTCTCAGACGAGTTAGACACCGAGTACAAAAAGGGCCGTATTTCAAGGTTGGCTCCACAATGGCTGGCGCCACTGCTTCAATGCCTCCGGCCTATCCTACACATCTTGTACCCAATATCAATGTTAAGTTGTAGTGAAGGTGCATGGGGTCTTTCCGTCCCGTTGCGGGTAACCGGCGTCTTCACCGATACCACAATTTCACCGAGCTCATGGCTGAGACAGCGCCCAGATCGTTACACCATTCGTGCAGGTCGGAACTTACCCGACAAGGAATTTCGCTACCTTAGGACCGTTATAGTTACGGCCGCCGTTTACTGGGGCTTCGATTCAATGCTTCGCCTTGCGACTAACATCCCCTCTTAACCTTCCAGCACCGGGCAGGTGTCAGGCCTTATACCTCATCTTTCGATTTTGCAAAGCCATGTGTTTTTGTTAAACAGTCGCCTGGGCCTTTTCACTGCGGCTCTATCGCTAGAGCGCCCCTTCTCCCGAAGTTACAGGGCCATTTTGCCGAGTTCCTTAGCCATGATTCACTCGAGCACCTTAGGATTCTCTCCTCGACTACCTGTGTCGGTTTACGGTACGGGTTTTTATAACCTGAAGCTTAGCGGGTTTTCTTGGAAGTCTGATTACCTGCACTATTGGCGCCCCCGAAGGTTTGCCATACTATCAGCTTTCAGCAAGACTCACGGATTTGCCTATGAATCTTATACCTACGGCCTTTAACGATCTATTCCGTCAGATCGCGGCAGTGTCACTACTCCGTCTCCACATCGCAGTTATAAAAAGTACTGGAATATTAACCAGTTGTCCATCGGAATCTCCACCCGGATTATCCTTAGGCCCCGACTAACCCTGATCCGATTAGCGTTGATCAGGAAACCTTAGTCTTTCGGTGGGCAGGTTTCTCGCCTGCCTTATCGTTACTTATGCCTACATTTGCTTTTCTATAATCTCCACCATACATTACCATACGGCTTCACTGACGATAGAATGCTCCCCTACCACAGAATAAATTCTATCCATAGCTTCGGTATACCTCTTGATGCCCGTTTATTATCCATGCCCGACCGCTCGACTAGTGAGCTGTTACGCACTCTTTAAATGAATGGCTGCTTCCAAGCCAACATCCTAGCTGTCTGTGCAGTCGGACCTCGTTAGTTCAACTTAGAGGTAATTTAGGGACCTTAGCTGATGGTCTGGGTTCTTTCCCTCTCGGCGCGTGACCTTAGCACCCCGCGCCTCACTGCAGACCATATTTCATAGCATTCGGAGTTTGTCTGGATTTGGTAGGATTTGACTCCCCCGCACCCAATCAGTAGCTCTACCTCTATGAAACTCTATGTCCACGCTGTTCCTAAAAACATTTCGGGGAGTACGAGCTATTTCCCAGTTTGATTGGCCTTTCACCCCTACCCTCAGGTCATCCGGAAACTTTTCAACGTTTATCGGTTCGGTCCTCCAGTACATGTTACTGCACCTTCAACCTGCCCAAGGGTAGATCACAAGGTTTCGCGTCTACCTCCTCTGACTATACGCCCTATTCAGACTCGCTTTCGCTTCGGCTTCGTAGCTGAACTACTTAACCTTGCCAGAGAAGAGTAACTCGTAGGCTCATTATGCAAAAGGCACGCCGTCACACTTTACAGTGCTCCGACCGCTTGTAAGCACACGGTTTCAGGTTCTATTTCACTCCCCTGTTCGGGGTTCTTTTCACCTTTCCCTCACGGTACTGGTTCACTATCGGTCTCTCAGGAGTATTTAGCCTTACCGGATGGTGCCGGCAGATTCCCACAAGGCGTCTCCGACCTCGCAGTACTCAGGATACCACTACCATACTATCGTTTACGAATACGTGGCTGTCACACGCTATGGCCAGGTTTCCCACCCTGTTCTTCTTAGCTTTAGTATCGATATCGTGGTCCTACAACCCCAGGTATGCCGTAACATAACTGGTTTGGGCTCTTTCCATTTCGCTCGCCACTACTCTGGAAATCATTATTATTTTCTCTTCCTATGCCTACTTAGATGTTTCAGTTCAGCACGTTCGCGCATTTGCAACTATTCTTCAAATAGTTAGGTTTCCCCATTCAGAAATCTACGGATCAATTCGTATTTGCCAATCCCCGTAGCTTATCGCAGCTTATCACGTCTTTCATCGCCTCTGAGAGCCAAGGCATTCCCCGTGTGCCCTTTCTTACTTTCTTCTACTTTACCTGCTTTTGCTCAGGTAAGTATGCTTTTGTTAGTTCTGGTATTGCTACCGTCACCTAACTGTTGTCTTCTCTTACAATTACTTCTTCCAATATGTCAAAGAACTTTT
>NZ_JAFEWF010000022.1 GCF_017355835.1 Desertivirga brevis
TTACCTAAAAGACAGGAGTTAAGCTGGGCAGATCTGGTGTTAATGATTGAAGGGATACAGGTACAAAAGAGCAGACAATTGCGCCGTTATCAGATATAAAAGTGCCTTTTTTCTTGTTTAAAAGCGGTTTTTTGAGTAATTTCATGCCATGGATACGGCACTGGAAAACCTCTCAAAAGAGCAATTAATTGCTATTATCCATGCCCGTGAAGAAGAAAACAGCTACCTCAAATCCCGTGTAGATCTTTTAGAACGCCTGCAGTTCGGCCAGAAGCGCGAACGCTTTGAAGGTGATCCTAACCAAGGCGTTTTACCGTTTGAAACTCCTGCAGAGGAAGAAGTACAGCAGCAGGAGGAAATCAAAGAACAGATCAGCTATACTCGTAAAAAGCAATCCGCTCATAAAGGTCGTGCAGCTTTACCTGCCCATCTTCCGGTGGAAGAAGTTGTGATCTATCCAGAAGGAGACCTGACGGATATGGTATGTATCGGCAAAGAGGTAACCGAAGAACTGGAGTGTGAGCCTGCCCGTTTCTTTATCCGTCGTTATATCCGCTATAAGTATGCAGCTAAAAACGGTGAGTCTGTCAAAACCGGAGATCTTCCCGAAAGAGTAATTGACAAAGGTATACCGGGAGCAGGTTTACTCTCGATGATCCTTACTGATAAATACATGGATCATCTCCCACTGTACCGGCAGAAACAACGGTTTGCAAGGGAGAACATCCCAATTGCCTCTTCTACTATCGAAGGCTGGGTGAAACAAGGTCTGGAGCAGATTGAACCACTCTGGCAGCAGCTCAGGTTTGATATAAAAGCCAAAGGTTATTTGCAGGTAGATGAAACGGGGATAAAAGTACTGGAAAGCGAAAAGAAAAATGCTTGCCACCAGGGTTACTATTGGGTTTACCATAGTCCACTAGATGGGCTGGTACTGATGGATTATCATCCTACTCGCGGTGCTATAGCTACCAAAGATATGCTAGCTCATTTCAAAGGTTATTTGCAAAGTGATGGGTATGGGGTGTACGAAAAAATAGGTCAGCGTACAGAAGTGACGCCAGTAGCGTGTTGGGCACATGCCCGAAGGGAGTTTGAACGAGCTTTGGATAATGATAAGATCAGAGCTACTAAAGCTCTGTCCCTTATTCAGCAACTCTATACAGTAGAACGTAAAGCAAAAGAAGAGCAGCTTGAGGCAAACCAGATCAAACGGCTACGCCTGGACGAATCGCTTCCGGTACTCAATGAACTGGGTAAATGGATCTTTGCTGAGGTGAAAAACACTTTGCCTAAAAGCCAGATAGGAAAGGCTATGCGGTACGCAATGGAACGCTGGGATAAACTAAGCGTGTATCTTCAGGACGGCAGTCTTCATATCGATAACAATGCCATTGAGAATGCCATCCGTCCGATTGCTTTAGGCCGCAAGAACTATCTTTTTGCAGGAAGTCATGATGCTGCTACTCGTGCAGGAATGCTCTATTCCTTTTTTGCTATTTGTAAGAAGCATGAGGTGAACCCTTACCGATGGTTAAAATACGCCCTGGAGAATATCATGACGATCAACCATAAGAATATCAGAGATCTCTATCCGCAGAACTTTAAGAAACTAGTTGAAACTGACAATATGTAGTTGTTCGGGCGGATAC
>NZ_JAFEWF010000001.1 GCF_017355835.1 Desertivirga brevis
TTGCTGAAGCATTCGAGAAAAAAGATCGGATAAGGTTAGATGAAGTGAAGGCCGGCTTTCTATATTCAAAAGGAATTATTACAGGTATCAAGTCTCATAAAGGGCATAGTATTAGAGTAAGATATAAAATAGGGGAGGAGATCTTTGAGACAACAAACGGTTGGGACAGCAATCCTAATAGATTAAGTGTAGGGGATTCCATAAGCTTACGCTATTCTGTGAAAAATCCAGAAAACATTATTACTGAACTGGAGGAGGAATTTTAGCTAAAGGTTATTATAAAACACAATGCTGATACTATCAGATCTTATTGTTAACAAGGCCAAGGCCAATTTGCAAGATATCTGTCGGGAATGGAACTAGCTGATACCGACAAATAGCTCTGTTTTATTAATAACCGTTTTATAGCTCTGAAAATGCCGCTAATGGTCTTGTAATAGTAACTACTAATTCCAAAAGCCACAGTAATATCGAAAAGTAAAATGGATGAATATAAGCCGGAAAAGGCAATCTGGACAGAAGAAGATTTTGACTTGATGGGATGGCACGATACTCCTGTTCACGCTATTTCCTTTAGTGATAACTTTGAACTCCTTTTTGATATCGACTACATCTTTGAATGGGAACTAAAGGGAGGAATCTACAACTTCTGGGTGGCTCCCTGCACTCTACTATTTGAAAATGTATATGATCTCAACTTTGATATCGGGCCATCAACTCCTGGACTTACAATTGATACAATTACCAGAGTTAATCCATGTAAACCACGGAACGGGCAGTATATAAACCGGGAGCTGGAGTTTGATTGGAATATCGAAATGGTGGAAGGGGAGATAGCTTTTAAATCAGTGGGCTTCAAGCAATATATCAGAGCTTTACCCGCTTTTTTAACAACTCAAAAGATTCCAATGGAAAAGCGCGGTGGTGTTTCTTTCAACAGATTCACCTTTTAATATTTATATTGAGGCAGGAATTTTACAACACCAATGTATAGAGCATGCCTTTACTTATCCTTTTTACTCTTTTCAGCTTGCACCAGCAATCCGGAAAGTGATAGGAGAACCTTCCAAGATTCAATCGCCTCTAATGCTGGTTCTTATACAGAATTAGAGGCAGGTCCTTTAAAAAGTAAAGTTCAGGGAATTTGGACAAATGGAACAAGCGAGAATGCGACTTTTGCCATCAGAAAGGACTCCATATTTTATGTCGATCAATTGACATCCTTTAAATATCGGATTTCCGGGGACTCGATCCAAATTTATTACCCGGATTTCCTCTACTCCGGAAAAATAAAGTTCAGGAAAGATACCTTGATATTAAGCTCCGAATATGAGGATACCAGGTTTTGGAGATTTAAAAACTAGTTTAAAGCGAAGAGAAAAATGAGTTTTATAGATCGCTACAATAAGGGGGAGACAATAGGTGTATACTCTGAGATTCTCAGCCTTGGCCAGCAAGCTTTTAGCGAGCAGTATTATATGGATGTTGAGGCAGTTGTCACAGAAATTATGAACCGCGCTGGTTTTAACCTAGGAATAATCCATAATGCTTTGAGAAAGCGTAATTATAATTTTAAGAAAGACAGTCAAAATAATTTTGAAAAACCTCTGATAGAGCCACTAAAGAACGCCACTGAACTTCTTTGTGAACTGGAAAAGGTAGTGGATCCTTTTGGTTCGATTCCACTTTCCCTGAAGTTATTTTACCAGGTTGTTGGTTCCTGTAGTTTTGAATGGGACTATAAAACAAACAAGGATAACCCCTGGGAAGGTGCCGATCCCATACAAATTACTTCTCTGGATAGTCTTGTTGAGCAGGTGACCGATGAGTATTGGAGTGAAGAGATTAGAGGGAATAAAGAGGAGTACGGTGTGCCCTTTCTTGAACTATCCGCTGACTACCTTCATAAGGATAATATTAGCGGAGGGGAGGCATATTCAATAGAAATAACCCCAATAAAAACTGTTGACAGCAGATTTTTATTTGAAGAGAACGGTACATCCTTTATAAATTATTTAAGGATTATTTTTGAGAATTGTGGCTTCGGACGTACTGCTCATCTTGTAGGTCGACCTGATTTTGATTCCTATTTTAAAGAAGTCAGTCCTAAACTTAAACGCATATAAATGTAATGGCAAGAACAAGAATAAAAAACGGCAATATCTATGCAATCACCCTTCCCGGTGATCTAGGTTTCGCGTACGCCAAGTGTATTAAGCTACTAGAAATTTATCCTGATTGCAGCTACCCCATATTGATAAGAGTTTATAACTACCGCACCCCAACCCTAACGACCAACCTTGAGAAGTTTATCTATAAAGATCTGATACTATGTCCTCTCTTAATTGCCGGAATATCTCCAGCGGTAAGGGAAGGGTCTTGGATTCTTGTTGGACATGTTCCGGTTACTGAAGAGGAAACAATTATTCCCCACTACAAAAGGGGAGAACCAGATGATAAGCCTAAAAACTGGTATTATGTTCCCGAGGCGGCTATCAATAAAAAAGTAAAAACACAATTTGATGCTGTAAAACACCTCGAAACGTTAGGTGCTAAGGGATCAGAACTCGTCGGAACAAAGATAGCTATGGCGCTGTTGCAGGATGAAGGAAAAGAGATTACCCAGTTTATTCCTCTGGATGAATTTTATCAAAGGCACTATTATGAGGAGGTTACAAGTATTCCTGCATTTTACAAGCAGCCAAATTTTATGAAAGGAAAGGCTTTGGAATTATAAACCTTGAAAAATTTGAGGTGATTTGCTCTATTAACCTTAGACGATCCTTTATCTTCATTTCTGGATACATGTGAAGATTATTATATTTTCGAGCTAAAGTTCATCTGAGTAGTTTTCAGTGGGTATTTTCTACTAACTTTCATTAAGTTATAGAATGTCAAGTAAAGAAACTTGGTGTGTAGTATAAATTCCTGGACTATTGCTATCAGCAAGCAAAACTTCACTTCCAGAAGGTAACTTTAATATCTCAAGAACCAGATCAAAGCTGCTACGAACCGAAAGGCAGCACAAGGAATTACGCCAGGCAAATTGGTTAGGGTAAATTTATAATGGTAAGTAATTGTTATATTATTTAGGTCAGCAAAGAGAGCCTTGTAATTTATATCTAATCTACCTCTGGGAATCATACATTCTCGCCTTCGGGGTTATACACCTTTTTTCAACACCGGTTTTAACAGGCATCAGAAATAATTTTTAGGAATATACAAATATTTTTTGCTGCGCAAAAAGATTGCGCAGCAGCAGGATTTCTTTGTGACATTAAATATAGAACGATCATGGAAAAAGAAAAGGTCAGCAACAATGAATTAAAAGCTTTAGGAATCAACGATGTGGAGATCCTGGTAAGCTTTAGTCGTGTAGCAAATGGTTTATTAAAGCATGCTGTAATGTCTAAACAAGATATTCTGGCCAATTTTGAAGCCCTAATTGATGACCCACTGCCTTATGCCTTAAAGAAAGGCGGGAAGTTTAAGAACCTTGCCGAAAGCATTATTGCCTTGCGTAAAGAAGGTAAATTTTTAAAGCAACAACGAACTAACTTTAAGCTGAAAGAGGAGATTGCAGATTTCCCGGTTTGGGGATTAGAGCATATTGAAGTAGGTGCCTTAGCGCAAATGCGGACAGCTATCCAATTACCTATCGCGGTAGCAGGTGCATTAATGCCTGATGCTCATCAGGGTTATGGTTTACCTATTGGCGGTGTATTAGCTACTACGGCAAATACCATTATTCCTTTTGCTGTTGGAGTAGATATTGCCTGCAGGATGTGTTTAAGCATCTTTGACCTTCCGGCAGAAACGATTGACAAGGAAAACGAGAAGCTTAAAAATATATTGGTTAATAACACTTATTTTGGAGTAGGATGTACCACCAAATCGTATTTTGACAGTTCCTTATTTGATAGCAAAACATGGAATGAAACTAAAGTGATCCGCTCTTTAAAGGATAAAGCTTATGCGCAGTTAGGAACCAGCGGAACTGGCAATCACTTTGTGGAGTGGGGTGAATTAACTATTGCAGATGGAGCTTTAGATGGAATTCCTGCCGGGAGATATTTAGCCTTATTATCACACTCTGGATCTCGTGGGTTCGGGGGTAGCGTTGCTGATCATTACAGTAAAATCGCCATGACTAAAACCAAGCTTCCCGCCGAAGCTAAACACTTAGCCTGGTTAGATTTAGATAAAGATGAGGGACAGGAATATTGGATCGCCATGAACCTGGCGGGCGAATACGCAAGTGCCAATCATCATGAAATTCATAATAAAATTGCCCTTGCTATAGATCATAAACCATTAATGGTAATTGAAAATCATCATAACTTTGCCTGGAAGGAAAAACTGGCCGATGGTACGGAAGTAATGGTGCATCGTAAAGGTGCAACTCCAGCTGGGGAAGGTGTGTTGGGTATTATTCCAGGATCAATGAGTACACCTGGTTTTGTAGTTCGTGGTAAAGGCGATGCAGCAAGTATTAATTCTGCAAGTCACGGGGCTGGCAGATTAATGAGCCGAAGTGCAGCTTTTAAAACTTTAGACAGATCTGTTATTGCGGCGAATTTGGTGGATAAGCGCATAACTTTAATGGGAAGCGATATGGATGAAGCCCCAATGGCTTACAAGGATATACATGCAGTAATGGCTGCTCAGGAAAATTTAGTGGAGGTATTGGCTAAGTTTGAACCGAGGATTGTGAGAATGGCAGATGCCAGGGAGAAGCCGGAGGATTGAAATAGTAACGTACTAGGCAGGGCGCTTCCTGCTTAGTTGTTATCCTTTTATCTTTTGTTACCTATTATTTTCCCCGTTTCATTTCCTTCAGAACTTCCATCTGGTTTATTCAAAATATAGTCAAATATATCTGCCTCATCAATTTCAACAAGTGCTCCAGCTTTAAGATTTTTAATCTCAAAAGGATTATTTTGTAACACCCCGGATAGTGATCTTGAAGTCCATTTCGTAATTTCTACCCACATCCATTCATTTGAATCATTATCAGTTTTAAAAGGTGCTTTTACAAGGATTGAATATCCCGGAGCTAAGCCTTTATTAAACAAGGTTTTTAATTCCGGCAGTCGTTGACGTGCTTTTTCACTTGTTATTATAATTAAAGAATCATGTGTTATATGAGTTATTGAATCCTTTGCGCCAAATAGATTTGCTACTAAGAAGTTTTGTTCCTCCTGTTGATTCGCATAATTTGGATCTCGAAAGGATATCATAAACTGTTTATTGATATTATCACCTTCTTCTGGTTCAACAGACTGAAGTTTTATTACCGCTTTCTCTTTTGCATTTTGCTTTAAATTTGCTCTTAGTTCATTTCTGACCACATCATTTTTTATTAACCTTAAATCGATAACAAGTGTTGAATCTTCCAGTATAAATGGCTTTTCGGCTAATGTTTGAATTGCAGCATTTATCAGATTGTTATATGTATTCTGGTCACTACATGTGAAGGCTTTGATTGATAGGTCAGGGAGACCAAATTTCTCCATCCCCATGGTTACTCCGCGACAGAATTCGCTCTCCCTATAAAAATGAATTGAGATCTGGTGAACAATATCCTTGTCGGACCCAATGAAATTCTCTACTCTTTTTTCATTCCATGATTTAGAATTAAACCATTCATATGAATTTATATCAGCTACAACTACATTCTTATTTTTTACTAATTCATTCACAAAATTGTTGATCCTTTTTTGCTTGTTGTAAACATCTTTTGTTTCTCCCTTAAATGTAAATGAAATTACATTTTTATAGTTTTGAAGAGCTAACTTCTCTTTGTCTGACAGATCTCTTGCAAAATAGGCTAGGGATGAAAGGTCAGGAGGTGTAAAATCCTTCGATGGTTGATGTAAACTAATGGAATACGAATCGATATTTGATGATTGAGGAATACTATCAAGCTGTTTGAAGCCCACAAGTTTTTCTCTTGCCAATTTTTCCAATATTGCCTTACTAACAGTATCGTTATCAAGAGAATAAATTCCGATATTATTAACAAAATAGCTATTCACGATGCTTGATTTTTCATAAGTACTGCAAGACATCAGTATACTTGAAAATAAGATAAAACAGTATGTCGTTATTTTTAATCTACCAATTCTTAATCTGCATGTGATATTCATTTCTATAATTCTATTGCAATATTAGGCTATGGTTTGCTTGACTAGCCCGATACGATGGTTCTTGCTGTTTAAGCCTCTGGCCAAGTCACCAAAATCTGCTATAAATTTAAGGACTCTGGCCGGTATTTAAAGTAGTACTCGATAGTATATCAGAGTGATTTGGCAGTTTTAGAGTTAAAAAAGGGTTAACCTATTGAATGGTTATCATCCATCATCTTCGAATAGAATATATACTCATAACGCAATTTCAGTTTCCAAATTAAAACTTTTTATAATTCATTTTCACTACGCAAATACCCTGCGCACCGACTCCCAATCTTTGCATCAACAAAACAAAGAAGGAGGTTTAAAATGAAATTTAACCTGTTAAGCAAATTAAAAAACCTGACTATTAACTAGGAAGGAGGAAAAGGTTTTAAGCTAAGGCCAGAAATGGAATTATACACTGCCGTAGTACCCTGGAGCTTGAACGACTCCTTTTACGGAAAAAAATCAAGAGCGTTTGAACCGGTTGCAGTAATCAGGAGACAGAAGCGCAAAAACTTGACCCATTTCTGCACTTAAAGAAAAGGAAACATTAACGATCAAGCAAGGTGCGGTTGTGATTAAAAGCTACAGTCGGACGGTCAATTGTAGGATTAATCCTGGAAGACTTGCCAGGATAGTGTCTTATAAGACACATATCTATTTTTGCAACAGCTTCCAGTTGCAACTAAAAGATTTCCTTATCACTTTTATTGCAAATAAATTTGTTTTGCACCATCCTATATCCAGAATTTTCCCAAATAAAAGGTAAGTAAAAAGGGCTAACATCACTGTCGGGTACGGCCAAAGTAATCAGTAGAACAGGACGCTTATTGTGTTCCAAGGGAAGTGGTAAAATCTGCCAGAACGCATCCTCTCCTTTATATTCATTAAGTATTTTCAGTTTCCCGTTCTTAAGTTCTGTTAGGTAAGAGCTTATTTTGTTTTCGTTTTCAGGGGTAATTGCTAAAATGGAAAGGGTAGAACCTTCATCTATGAGCTTAATATGCTCAGACGCCCATTGATACTTAACCTTTAAACCAAGTTCCTGAATAATTTTATTAGTAAGAGAACTACTTGTTTTCTCTACTGCTCTTATCTTTTCCTCCGTTTTTTTTACCAAGCTAGTACAGTAGTAGAACTTTTCTTTACCTTCCTCTGAAGAGATATTTTCAGGCTTGAATACAGCAATAAAGCTACTTTCAATTGTTGGTTGGTAATATTCTACTCTCACAAATTTCGCTCCGGTAATAAAATTATGAGCGGAATCATAAATGTTTAAAGTATCTAATAAGGTTAAATCAAAATATAGTTGAGCTACTTTTATCGGTAATCGGCTGCGGGTGGTTTCATCCGATTGAAATATGATAGAATCAGCTTGTTCTCCTATTTTCTCAAACATTTTGAAATCAACTTCTTTCAAAAAGGGTAGGGAAACGAAAAATTCATTGGTCTCGGGGAAATATTCTATAGCATCTATATAAATATTTGGAATCATTTTTTTTGTTTTTTCGGCAGCTGTTTTTTTCTGTTTGATAGTATCTTGCTCGTTTTCGGCTAATTCACTTTTCGCTTTTTCAGGACCAGAAGTGCATGAAGCAAAAGCTATTGCAAGAATTAAAGTGTATAAGGTTTTCATGCGGTAATAATACATCAATTACTTTTTTAACCCAAGAACATCTTTTCTAGCTTCCTTTTTCAAATCAAAAAGTTTAATACCTGTTATTTGTAGGTTTAAAAGCGGTCATAGAGATAAGTGGTATCTAAAAATGAAGGTTCACCCTTTGGCTGGTCTTCTATGGTTGCTAAGGATGGCCCTCTGGGGAAAGTATTTACAAATCACTTTTTGGCTGGCCTGCTTTTCATTATTTCCATGGATCAAACTATATTGCAGTTGATAACATGTCACATAAGAAAATCTGTTTAGAATGTCGCCTAAGCTTCAACCGCGAAAGAATCACAAATTTCGGAACGAAGAAAATATGTCCTGAATGTGGCAAGGAAATGATCCTGTTTCCACATCGCTTCCGGCCTCCTAAAAAAAACGATGACGAGAAATGGAAGACTGTTGAATTTCTGGTAGAAAATGGGTTTTATTATCAGCATTTATATAAAGACAGAAGGTATATGAACCTGGATGTTCATGAGAATTATATTACTTATCCTGAGACTTTGAGGGAAGCTAAAGAGTTTGTTGAAAAATACAGGGACCAGGCTAGAAAGAAAAGCTCATGATTGGGGGGCTTTATTTTAAGTAATAGAGATTTATAAAAGATTAACCTTTTATACCATAATGCGACTAAAAATCTATAAAATTATTTTCTGGGTATCTTTGGGTGGCATACCTGTTTTGAACTTTGGAATCATAAATGCTATGGTGAGTTTGAAATACGAAACAGATGCAACGACAGAATGCATTTCAAAAGTAAACGGCCAGAATCTTTGCCAATCCATTCAGACCTATAAAGATTTAAATGGTGTTTGCATCTTTATAATCGCCTTGCTGGCGATATTTAGAAAACGCTTATTGACAGAAGGGAATTAGGGTAAAAGTGGTGGAGCGTTTTGGAAGTCGATTAATTATACTTAAAAAAAGAAAAGACCGGTGACTTTAGAAGAAATAGGGGTAGGCATTATTGTTTTGTTATTTTATATAGGCGTAAAAAGGCTAATTAATTATAATAGGAACCGGTTATATAAAAAAGGCATATCAGTTCTTGCTGAAGTTTTGCGAATTGATGATACAGGGATTAGTATAGATTCTGGAGGTACTGATAGGCAGGTTAAAGATTTAATTTTACTAATTCAAGAAGAAGGACCGTTTAAAGGTAAAAGATTAGCTATAAGACAATCCTTTGACACCCAGGCTCCAGGGCTAGGAGATTCGGTAACTGTTTTGATTGATCCTAAAGCTCCTGACAACGGTTTAATTATCTCACATTAACTCTATCTCAGCCAATAGTATCACTTATCAAGATGGGCACTAAGTTTTTGCATAAGCAGTATCAAATAGAAACTAACACGCCCAAGGAGGCTATTTTTGCCCAAATCAGGCAGAACATACGGAAACAAAAGAGCGGCAAAGAATATTTCCTTTTTAACTATAAGCACGCTAGCATATATGAAAATAGGGTAGAGGTAACAGGAGATATAACTGGCGCAAGACCTTTTTCAACTTCAGGCTCTATTACCTTTGACTTTATACCTACCTCTGATAAGACGCTAATTACCTGTACCATTGTCCCTTATAACAAATATGCAATTTTAATGATGTCCTGCCTGGCTTTCATTTTCATGGTAGGAATAAGCGTAATTCTAGTTACTTCTCTTTGGTATTACCCTGTTAAAGCCCTTGCATTTCTGTCTTTAATTTGGAGTATTTTTATCTTGTTTCCTTACCTGTCTTTGAGGATAACAAGAAAAGCTATGGAAGAAGATTCACTGACTTTTTTACATGATTTGGGCTTAATTAAAGGAAGGGAAACTTGAATAGATTAGTAACAATGAAGAAAGGCTTAACTGCACTAGTAAAAGTAGTTTTTTTAATCGGAGTTCTTTTTGAACCTGCCATTCTCGATATTAAGGAGAATAATGAAAAATTAAGTTGGACTGAAAGCACAATTAAATTTCTTTCTGTTATGTTAAAGGAGTTATTTGCTTCTGTTATCTCAAATATTAGTATATGTACTTCTACTGATTCCGGCATATTTATGCCAAATTCACAGGTCAACCAAAGAAACCCCGTAGCACGTACCCGATGAATAAATTGTTACAAAAAATACTGACAAACCTTTTTATTTTGATTATTGTAGTGGGTGGATTATATTGGTTGCTGAAGCATTCGAGAAAAAAGATCGGATAAGGTTAGATGAAGTGAAGGCCGGCTTTCTATATTCAAAAGGAATTATTACAGGTATCAAGTCTCATAAAGGGCATAGTATTAGAGTAAGATATAAAATAGGAGAGGAGATCTTTGAGACAACAAACGGTTGGGACAGCAATCCTAATAGATTAAGTGAAGGGGATTCCATAAGCTTGCGCTATTCTGTGAAAAGTCCAGAAAACGTTATTACTGAACTGGAGGAGGAATTTTAGCTTAATGTTATTAAAAAACACAATGCTGATACTATCAGATGTTATTGTTAACAGGCCAAGGCCAATTTGCAAGATATCTGTCAGGAATGGAACTAGCTGATATCGACAAATAGCTCTGTTTTATTAGTAACAGTTTTGGTGATCTGAAAATGCCGCTAATGGTCTGGTAATAGTAACTACTATTTCCAAAAGCCATAGTAATATCGAAAAGTAAAATGGATGAATATAAGCCCGAAAAGGCAATCTGGACAGAAGAAGATTTTGACTTGATGGGATGGCACGATAAGCTTAATTGCTATTAATGGGAAGTAGAAGAATTCATGAATAAAGTAGATAGTATAATACTGAATATACTTTTTAGAATACCTGCAGTAGTTTTGTGCGGATATTTCTTATGGTGCATGTTCACAGGTAAGTCTATAGAGGAATTAAAAAGCGAGGATGACTTAAAGGAGGCCTTCAAAGGGACAGTGGACACCTTATTCCATGAGAAACAGAATCACAATATTAAAGTTGCACTTTTAAGAAGTGGCTATCGTTACGAGATTTTGCCCAATTGGGAAAGATTTATAGAGGTGGGGGACTCCTTAGTTAAACTACAAAATGAGCTTATTGTTAGGGTTTTTAAAAAGAATGGAGGGGATACGCTGAGCTTGAACTATCAGGATACGTATAAGAATCAATAACAAGTTTTTATCTCTTCCGCTATTTTGTAAATAATCTAGAAATTATCCTCACGGAGCTGAGGTGAAAGGGCTATTTACCGAACTAGAAAGGTAAGAAACAAAAAACTCTCCGACCAGCAGCCGGCCGAAGAGCATTACACATTAACACCGGATCTTTTTCTATTTGTTTGTCTTACGTTTTATAGCATGAGCATAGAAACGAATGTCTGAAGTGGGCATTCCCCAGGAGTAGTATTTGAAATTGCAAAGCTGAATTTTTCTGATGTCTCCTCCAACTAGCTCGGGCAGGCCGGTATTAAATGGAGAACCGTTATAAAAACTATTCCAGACAAGTAGAGGGTCGTCGCCCTTGGCTTTGCTTTCCCCTTTTTTGTAAATACTAAACACGCTGAAAGGTTTTCTTCTTATCTCTCCCACAGGCGAAACATTATAAAACGTTGCCGGATAATCGAGCTCTATCCAATCCGACTGGTTATCATCCTCTTGAGAAACTTTTGTGGAAAGTGATGTAGCAAACACTTCTGGCGAAACTATTTCTTTGGATCGGCTATTAACAACTCCCGGTTCAAGGTATTGGATATACCAGTAGGAATGATAGATGTCAATCTCGCTAACAGGGAAAACGGAGGGATCTGCCATTGAGCTGTAGAAACTAAAATAAATCTTAGTACTATCCCTAAAATCATGCGTGATACCTTCTTTTAGAACTTGAAGTTTAAATTTCGCGGGATCATCTAAATCAGCGCTTATACTCTGAAAAGTATAATACTGCCCGGAGGAGAGCTCCATTACAGTATCTAACAGCAAAAATTCCTTCTTGTACCGGAAAGGCTTTTGATTTTCATTGTATCTGAAAAAGCTAATCCTGTGTTTCCCAGAACTAATTTGCATCCATGCGCTGAGGTCGGCCTCATTTATATTTGGACCTACAGGATTGAAGGTTTTATTTCCGGGAAACTCAGTTGTAGCTGTGCCGGAATATCTGTACACGCCGAATTGGAAATTGCTCCTGGGCCATAATACTTCAGCTGAACTTGCTCCAAAGGGATGCTGATCTTCCTTTTCGAAGTTGCCGTCTATTACAAAGTAGAGCTTCGGGTTGCCAGTAGGAATTCCGGTGGCCCCCATCGGGCCTTCACCTAAACCGAAATTTGTTTGTCCCTGAAATGCTCTAATATAAGCTGGATTGGAAATGGGCTTCATGTCTTCTTTTTTTTCGCAGGCCACAAGGAAAGCCATGATCAAAGCTCCAAAAACTGTATTCTTTAAAAGTCTCATAAAACTCGTTGTAATTTTATTGATTGCCACAATGTGAAGTCTACTTGTTTGAGTGGGGGATAACTATAATCCTCGCTTTATCGGCAGGCGAATCAGAAGCTGTGCGCCCAATCAGGAAAACGGAGTACAAATCAGGATCTGCCTTTTCTGGCCCGCCTTGTGTGTATGTGAACGGAAAATCGAGCTCCAGACCTTCTATTTTAGTCCCAGGCAGCGCTTCAGTTGCCGATGCGTTAACAAACGCACTAAGTTTAACCGGGAAATAATCACTCCAGGGCTCGAGGTCAAAGGCCGAATAATCAATAAAAGCTTCCTGAATGTTTTTCTGCTCCAGCAGGGTTCTTCCCTGTTGCAGGTAGGTGGTCTTTTCATCCCCAGGCTCCCACTGATTATTGGGTATTGACTCGTCATTATTTTTTCGAAAAGTAACGAAGGCCGCATCCGAAAAATTGAAATACTGCGTTTTTACACCCGCGAGTTCACCACTGGTCTTTAATCTATTCTGAATAACCTTCACTGCTGGTTTGCCGTTTTTCTCAAATAGAATAAGAGTAAGGTTATCATTACCCTTAACCTCTATTTTGTCTTCAATGATCTGCTGACCTGCAGATCGGATAGATACAGGGTGATCTCCAGAAGGTATTAATGAATACCCTGAAAAAGCTCCGAAAGCAAGAGCCCCTGTTTTTAAGGATCCTATATTAAGCTCGGCAGAAGTTCCTGAGGGCAAGGCATTCAGGAACATAAGCTTCCCAAATTGCTCCTGCTGATACACCTTTTCTTCTATAATATCAAACATATGGTATCCTTCAGAATAGCTACTTGCAGTAAGGCAGACCACAGTGTAATTTCCTCCTGGTTTAAGAAAAACGGGTGTTGTAGCTTCTCTACCGCCAGCAATTTGGGTAAGGAAATTCGACAAGATCTGAGATCTGACGTTATTATCGTTATCCTTTACGGCTAGTCGATAGGTGCCATAAGGTAGTTCGATAAACGCCGACCTTTGTCCCAGTGGAACATCCTTTATCAACTCTCTTCCCTGGCTTAAATGAAGAGAGCAAAATTGTGCTGCGGTAGCCCTTGCAGGAAAGATGGACCCATAGTCAAGGTTTAAAAGTCTTATTTTGAAATGCCCAGGGGAAGGGGCTTCATTGTTCTTGGGAAATTCCTTCAAGGCATAGGAGGCCGATCTTGAATTATTATGGGTAACTCTGCTACCCGAAGCATAATAATAGATATCCTTATTGCCATTAGATATTACTTGGTTTACTACAGGCACGCCAGTCTGAAAAAAATGAAGTCGCAAGGTATCGTTAGTGAAGGCAGAGGTTGGAATGTTTACAGGGTTTCCTGGTTTTATGGAGCTTGAATTGCTGCTGATAAAACCTGTACTCTCATTCCAAATCCCTAGTTGAAACCCAGGATAAATTTTCGGGCTTCCAGTCATAGGATCTTCTTCGAAGTTAATACGGTGAATCCCCTCGTTTTCTCCTTTGGCCACGTTGTATAGCGTTACCTCTGAAAGTTCATTAACAGGAACTTCGTACAGATGGTCTGTTTCTTTACACGAGCCCAACAGTGCTAATAATGTAATAAATACTATTCTGATTGAAAGAAATCTTTTCATCGTTAAAAATTATAGTTTAAGCCAAGCATGAACTCTGTTCCTCTACGGTATTTTCTTCTGATATATTCTTCGTTATAGGTACCATATTTTCCTCCTCTTCCAGGTTTAGCGTACACCCTTTTAAAGTCAGGATCGAGAATATTCTTAGCAAAGCCGGTTAATTGAAGTCCTTTGTAAATCCTTTGCTTGAAAATAGCGTCAAGAACACCGGCAGGCTGCTCATACACGTCGGGGCCTCCGTTTAACTGAATCTCCACCAATCGCTCTCCGATCTGATTAAACTGGACGTTGAAGATTGAACCTGACTTTTTGTTATCGTAAGAAAGGCTGGCATTGATAACGTAAGGAGGTTGTTCAAATACCGGACTTTCATCTGGTGCATAACGATCGATCAGGCGGGCTGAGCTAAGTCTGTCTTTATTAAGTTTAACAGAACTGTTTGCAAGCATGAGTGAGCTACTTAAGTTGAAGTTGCGAAAACTTCTTCCCAATACGCCCAGATTTTTCTGTATCTCAAACTCTAATCCTATCACCCTACCGGTTTCTGAATTATTTTGATAGGATACCGATGGGGTAAATGCAGGGCCATCTGCTGCAACTCCTGAAGGCCCGCTAAACACCTTCTCAAGTTGGTTCTTGATCTTTTTGTGGAATACGGATACTGACAATACATCCGCCAATGCTGGAAACCATTCCCATCTGAAATCGAAGTTTTGTGCAGTAGAATTAATCAGGTCGCGATTACCTCTAACAAAAGCATTCTCGAAGGCATCGAATTGTGTAGTGGGAACGAACTCCCTAATTTCGGGCCGCTGAAGAGTGCGGGAATAGGCGGCACGGAAATTCATTTTTGGACTGTGCCTGTAAATAAAGGTTCCCGACCAGTACGGTTTAAAGTCTGTGTTATACCTGCTTCCGGAGAGCGAATCCTTCTGGAGTTTAGTAAAATTGCTTTGATCAATACCTATTCCAATGGTATCTACCACCCCGTGCATACGGGTTTGTTCGAAGCGTACCCCTCCAACAAGTTGAAATTTCTCCTTTAAGCGAATATCCAGCATCTGGTACATGGCGTCAACCTTCTGACTTCCAGTATAATTATTACGTGTTGGTCTTACATTGTAGAGGTGAGCGGTTTCGAAGCCAGTTCCCTCTCCTCCTGAAGCACCTTCGCGTATTCCAATATTCCCTGGCGCAACCAGCGCATTCAGGTCTCCATTCAAATACATTAACTGGCCAGCATCGGGCAGACCGAGTACTTGTTCGTTATAGTTACGCGAACGCTTTAGAAAGAAATAGCCGAACTTTAAATTCAGTTTGATATCGTCGTTTACTTTGAACTCTCGTGTTAAGTCGGCGAAATAGTTTCGGTTTCTCTCCTTCATGTTTCTGAAATACCGTCCGCTTAGTTCATCTCCATCTGGAAAGCTATACTCAGGGTAGCTCACTCTGTTCACGTCGTATACCTGGTTGGTATCAGTTACCAGGTTTACACTTCTAAAGTCGGGATCGTTTTGAATAGCATTTGAGCCGCTGGCGTTCCAGTTAAACCTCCAAGCTGATGCGGCTTTTCCAAGCTTATGTTCACCTTTAAATTGGAGGGTATGAAAATCACGCTCGGTGGTACGCAGGTTATAGATCTGGTTTCCAATATTAAACTTTTTCTGGGAAATTAGATTTGAAGATGGATATCCTCCAATAAGGTTCATGCCGGTAGCTTCGGCTCCCTTGCTGCCAACATAATGCGCACTTACCTCATGCTCGTTTGAGATCTTATACGCAACCGCTGCAAGTCCTCCATATGTTACTTGTTGAGTCCCGCTGTGTTCCCGGTAGTTTTGATACGGAAGCAAACGTATGTTATTAGGTGTAATAAAGTCGGGAATTTCGGTTCCTGTATTATAGCCTCCTGTTGCAGCGCCTCCGTAGAAGGAATAAGTATTAAATTCTCCACCCTGGTTTGCGTCTGTCCGACTAAAGTAGTTTGCACCGAGAATTACGCCAAGTTTCCTTTTAAATACAGTGTAATTGTTTCCAATCGTGAAGGAATACAACTGATTAGCATCGGCTTTTTTCAATGAGGTGGTAAGTACTGGATCAAAACTCTCCATAAGCCTGTTGAGCCTGAGGGCTTCCTGGTAGTTTGCCATGCTGCCGGCGCTGTTTCTAAATACAGACTGAATGCCACCTTCCACGTTCATGTATTGGTACCGAAGGTCCTTAAATTCTGCGGATAGATTTCTACGGCTAATTAGCTGACCAAATGTGCCTAGGTCGCTGCCCTGAAATGATGTGAAGTTACCATCGGCACCAATACGGTTATTAAAGCCCGAGGAGGCTGTAAAATTTATCGTAAGTTGTTCGGGAATGGATTTCGTTTTAAGCTCTACTACCCCAGCGGTTGCATCTGCGGGTTTATCTGGAGTAAGGGTTTTAATTACCGAGATGTTGTCGAGTAACATTGCGGGTATCAGGTCAAGTGGCACGGCGCTTCTATCCGCATTGGCTGTTGATAAGCGAGCACCATTAAGCTGTGCTACAATATTTCTGTCGCTTAATCCTCTGATGGCAACGTATTTTCCGTCTGAAACAGATACTCCCACTACTCGTTGCATTGCCTCCGAAGTACTTATACTGCCTGCCTTTGTAATACCCTCTGCACTAATACCATCCTGAACAGAGGATGATTTCTTCCGATCCGATAAGAGTGCTACGTCTGAGGCCGATGACCGCCGCCCGTGGATGACCACTACTTTCAGTCCTTGATTTACCTCTTTTAGCTTAACTGATATTTGCTCTTCTCCTGAGTATACCACTGTCTTGGTTTCAAAACCAAGGAATTGAAAAACAACTTTGTCGCCAGGTTCAACGGGAATTGAAAAGGTGCCGTTTACATCGGTAACTGCTGACCTTAGTTTACCCTCAACTTTTACAGAAACTCCCGGGAGGCTATTTCCTTTATCATCGGTAACCTTTCCCTTTAGGTGTTTAGGAGGAACTACCGATTTTTTCTCTTCAATTACTATGTAATCCTTTACTAGTTTGTAAGTAAGATTTGTTTGAGAAAGGATCAGTTTAAGCGTATTGGATACACTGATATCTTTCTGACTTATATTAACCGTTTTTTTTGCTTTGCTTACGGTTTGATTCAGGAACGAAATCTTAACACCACTTCTTCTTTCCAAAGCCACGAGGCTTTCAGCCAGGCTGGCATTGCTGATATGGAAATCAATTTTAAGATTATCAATATTTTGCTCTTTTCCTGGATTGGCGTACAGTATGGAGTAATTGTTAAGGAAAAGTAGCAGGGTAAAAAAAATCCTTACCCCGCAAAAGCGAGCACGATGGTACTGTTGTAGTACTTTTTGCATATTTTTGAAAATGTAACGGAATTATAGTTTAATACTGTTATATCAGAAGCATGGCTTCTATTCATAGCCAGCATTAACCCTGAGGCTGTCAATCCGTGGGTTAAGCAGGGCATTCGCCGTCCGCAGCATTTGCGGACGGTTTTTTCTACTATTTCTTTATTTCATTCTCCTCCTTCTTTTCGAGTAAAACTGTTTGGTTTTGTATTTTATAGTTAATATTTGCGGTACTTGAAATGATTTCTAGGATGTGCTTTAAGGGCTCAGTTCCATCGGCAGACAGGGTTAGCCGGTAGGCTTTCAGGTCATTGTTGACTATATGTATTTGGATATTATACCAGCGACTAAGTATAATTGCAATTTCTTCAAGGCTAGTGTTATTAAAAAAGAGCTTGCCATCCTTCCAGCCTTTAATTTCAGAAGGATCCAAATGGCCTCTGTTTACATTTCCATTGATTTCATTAAAGGCAATTTTTCCGCCAGGTGATAAATTAGCCAAAGCCTGCATTCTCCCATCGTGAGTTTCACTTACCCGTACCTTTCCTGTTGCTACAGCAACCACTACTCTTCTTTCGCGGGAATCAATTTTAAACGAGGTGCCTAATACCCTGGTTTGTATACTACCTGTACGAACTAAAAAAGGCTTTTTCTCATCTCTTCTGACTTCAAAAAATGCTTCTCCCTCCAGCCATACCTGTCGTTTGTCTTTTCCGAACTTTTCGGGATAGGACAAACAGCTGGCCGGGCCGAGGTACACTACCGAACTGTCAGGCAATACAACTTTTGAACGTTGGCCTGCAGGGTTTAGCTGTTCAACATTTTTTACCAGTGGAGCAGAATCTGATTGATTTTGAGATTTCCAGAACCAGGTTAGGATAGCCATCAATAGGCAGGCAGCAGCAGCATAGAAAAAGCGATAAATTGTGGGATTTCCAGTGGAACTATTACTCGCTTTCAGGGAATAAAAGCGCATTTTCCACCTTCTGAGTTCAACTTCTGGAAGGTCAGGGGCACTAAATTGTTTCCAATCCTCATCCAGCAAATGCTCTAGTTCTTTTTGCCCCTCAGCTTGCTGTAAGAGTTGCCGAACCTGCTGCAATTCGCTTGCATTGCATTGCTGGTTTATATACTTTTTAAGTAACTTTCTATTAGAATTTTCTGTCATAAAAACAATCCGATCTCAAGACGGATCATTTATAATGACGAGATAGCCCTATCTACCCCCCAATCTATTTTTAAAATTTATTTGATAGTAATAAGAAATAAAAGAATTCCCGCGACACCTGTCTTTTTTAGATATTGCTTCAAGAAATTCAATGCTGCGGTCATATGGTTTTCGACCGTTTTAGAGGAAATATTTAATTTTTGGGCTACTTCCGAAACAGATAAAAACTCATGACGACGTAATTCAAATACCTTTCGTCGTTGTTCGCTTAACTGCCCCAGTGCTTCGCAATATATTTTTTTGGTGTCTTTAAAATGAGCCTGAGCATCGGTACTGAAGCTAGAGCTGAGGTGCGTAGCTTCCTCAATTGGTTCGGTTTGTAAAGATTTCTTACGGTAATGATCTACAATTTTATTCCGCACGCTCTGGTACAAGAAAGCTTCAATATTCTCAACGGCGAGGAATTGTGTTCTTCTTTCCCAAAAGTTCAACATTACATCCATAATCAGATCTTCCGCCTTATGCTCATCTCTAAGATGCTTGCAGGCAAAAAGAAATAGTTTATGAAAATACTCCCTGAAAAGGAGGTCGAAGGCTTTGCCTTCGTCTTCTTTCAAGTACTTTGCTATTCTGTTATCTGCGTGATCTGTTGGTCGCATACCGATGAGCCGGCAAGCTAGGCTTATCGTTTTTACCAAAAGTTAACGCTGAATTAAATTTTTAGTGGTGTAGTAATATTTTTGCGTAGATCATCCCCTCCCTGTTATTATTAAAGATAATTTATTCCTTCCAGGAGATGTTATTCTTGATAGGTTTAGCTGGAACTCCTGCAGCAATAACTTCGTTTGGAATAGTGCCAGAGACAAGTGACATGGATCCTATAACAGAACCATTGCCAATACGAGCACCCTTCAAAATCGAAACCATGCGGCCTATCCATACGTGTTCGCCAATGTATATATTCTTATCCAGGTTAATTCGTTCTCCATCTGCGTTATAAATTCCATGACTATCGGTCGTCCTAACGTCTATTTTCGTTGAGAACAGGCATCTTGCACCAACTTCTACATTTGTTCCATTGTGCACAATAAAATCCGCGCCGTTAATACGCGTATTATTTCCGATTTTAATAGAATTCCCATCCCCGAACAGCTCAATGTTTCCTGTAAAAAATACACCCTCTTCCAGCTCCACTCTATTGTTATTCCCTCTTACCTTGATCGATGCATTTCTAAGACGGCACCCTTTACCAATAACTACCTTTGAATTTCCTTTAATTCTTATGGATGTATACAAAATATTACCAAGTATCTCAACCGAGCTTTCTTTGCTTTTTTTTATTGAATTTGTTACTCCCCATCTATTTCTTACTGAAATAAAGAATGTTTTTAGTTTTGCTTTCATGAAGTAGATATTTAATGTTTAATCGAATTACTTATTAAATGCGTAGATGCATAAGGGATAATAAGAATTATAGCGATAATTATACAAGTTTAAAAAAAAATTTTCTGTTAAATTAATGAAAATACTCTTTACTGATAGTTGAGAAGAGGTTAATTAGATTCAGTATATCTTTTTTATGAAACAAAGCCTTACCTCTTATTTGAACTTTTTTTCCATTAAAGAAATTTCTATATATTTAAATCATCAAATTAGAGATAACCTAAAGTATTTAACATGACAATTTCAGCCTTAAAACAATCACTCACGGCGTTAGCAATAATGCTTTTTTCCATTTCGTGTAGCAAAGACGAATCAACCGATCAGAAACCACCTGAAGTGACGTTAAGCGGGAAGGGAAAAGTATCCTATTTCGCAAAGGCATCAGGTTCGGCAACAAGCGGAATTGTTAAGACATTAGAAACCCCTGCATCATCTTCTTACGTTAAGTGGTCCTCAGCCTCCATTTTTATTGAGAAAATAGCTTTCGTGGGTAAAAATGGCAGTGTGATTGATACCACAATAACTGTTAATAAAAACTTAAACATCCTTAACTCAGATGTTCTGACAGGGGTTTTTAATCTACCTGCAGGCTCCTATAAAGATGTGAAAGTAAAGTTGTTTTTGAAGAAAGCGGGCTTTCCCGAACTGGCCTTTAATTTAAAAGGCACATTCGTTAATAAGACTGGTGGTACTGATAGTATTATGCTGGCTAGTTCTATGCCTTTTGAGGCTAACTTGGGTGTTAACGATTTCACAATTACTGCGTCTGACAATTATAAAGTTGTTTTTAACTATAATCTTGATAAAGTATTAGCAGGTATATCATCTACAAAACTACAAGAGGAAGCCAGAAGTCACCTTTCTGGGGGCAAAAAAATGTATTCTATTTGGAAAGGCGGAAGTCAGGATGAACCTTTATACAATGAAGTAAGTGCCAATTGGCAGACTGTTGCCACTGCAGTAATCTCTAAAGAGTAAACGACAATAAAGGGAAAAGAGCGGTTCGGTGAAAATTTTATTTCTATCTGAATTATGAATAACAACCATATCAACTACATAGAGTTGAAAGCCAAAGACCTTGAGGCAATAAAGAAATTTTATACACTAGCTTTTGGCTGGAATTTTACTGATTACGGTCCAGATTATGTTGCCTTTAATGAAAGTGGATTAGAGGGTGGTTTTGAAAGATGCTCAGAAGATGTTGTTAATGGAGCATTAGTGGTTCTTTATCACAACGACCTTGACAAAATTAAAGCGGACATTGTCGAAGCAAAAGGTGAAATATCAAAAGATATTTTCTCATTTCCTGGGGGCAGACGCTTTCATTTTCTTGACCCATCAGGAAATGAACTGGCAGTATGGTCAGATCAATAGGAATTTGAATAGAGATTTTGCCTTTAAGGGTCAATTGATTTTTTTAAAAAAAAAATAGTCGCTAAACAATATGCTATAAACTCTTGCGTTATTGTATCATAATTGGTTAGTTGGCTTGCGTCCCCATGATGCGGCCTTTCTTTTTTAAAGCATTCATTTCTTTCTTTAGGGCAATTATTCAAAACCAGTAATGGTATGGCTGGTTCTTATATTAAACCTTATAGTTATGAAGTTCACTGATCAAAATCCATTAAGTTATTTCCTGAATGAGCTATTTTCACGCTACAGGAAAGCCGTTCCTGCAGTTGACACGATTACTAATGCGCTAATAGAACATCAAGTAGTTGGGTCGCAGCAAGAGATCGTTAATGATCATGTGGCCTTCCGAACGCTCGGGCTGCCTTATCTTGGCATTGGCTCTTTTGAAAAGATCTTCCTTCGCCATGGCTATAAAAAAATGGAGCAGTACCATTTTGAAGAGAAAAAGCTTAACGCCTGGTGGTATGCTCCGCCAGCTCCCGTTTATCCTCGCGTATTTCTTAGTGAACTTCTTGTAGGAGAATTATCTTCTAACGCACAGGAAATCATCAATGGATACACCAGTCATATTCAAAAGGATCCCGTTGATGAACTCGATTTGAATTCAGGCGAACAAATTGCCGAATATCTGCACAGGCCGCTGTGGGACCTGCCGACAAAGAAAGACTATGAAACCTTGCTTGGCGAAAGTGAATATGCCGCCTGGGTTATCTACAACCGTTACTATTTGAACCACTACACTATTAGTGTTCATACCTTGAAACCGGGCTTTAGTAAACTCGAGCAGTTCAATGCTTTTGTTGAGGGACTTGGGATAAAACTTAATGATGCGGGCGGTAAGATTAAAACAAGCGGCGATGGGCTTTTAAGGCAAAGTGCCACAGTAGCGAATATGGTGAAGGCTGTGTTCGCAGGCGGAGAACAAAAGGAAATTGCAGGTAGCTATGTGGAGTTCGCCGAACGCAGCATTATTCCAGGTACCGAGCGTTATCGTGATGGTTTTGAAACCTCTAATGCGGATAAAATATTTGAGAGCACTTACACTTCACAAATCAAATAAGTAGTTCTTTATACTAGAGAAGCCCTTTCCCGGGTGATAAACTATGGCAAGGCTAGTAAGGCTCGAATATGATTGACAGGATAATTAGGGCTACAAGCATTTATGCAAATGCTTTACCTTTGGTTCCAGGTTTATTTAAATAAGATGAAGCTTGATGGCGAATGGTACACGGATAAAACTTCCCGCATCCTTTATGCGACAGATGCATCTGCGTATCGCGAACTACCTCTGGCTGTTGCTATTCCCAAAACAGAGGCTGATCTAAAAAAGCTTATTGCTTACGCTAAAGCAAATAACACTTGCCTGATTCCAAGAACAGCCGGCACCTCACTTGCTGGGCAGGTGGTAGGGAATGGAGTGGTAGTGGACGTTTCAAGATATTTTACAAAGATATTGGAAGTCAATGCTGAAGAACGTTGGGTACGTGTACAACCGGGTGTTATCCGGGACGACTTAAACCGTTACTTGAAAGCGTATGGATTATTTTTCGCCCCTGAAACCTCTACTGCTAACCGTGCCATGATTGGAGGGATGGTAGGAAATAATTCCTGTGGTTCAAATTCTGTAGTTTACGGAAGTACTCGTGAGCATTTACTATCAGCAAAAGCAATACTTTCGGATGGATCGGACGCCGTTTTCCAATCCTTATCTTTTTCAGAATTTATTGATAAATGTGACGGGGATTCCCTTGAAGCTACTATATATCGAAATATTCGTTCTCTATTGGGAGACTACCAAAATCAGGTTAGGATCCGTGAAGAGTTTCCCAAGCAGCAAGTGAGCCGGCGAAACACCGGATACGCTATTGACCTTTTACTTGATACTAATCCTTTCACGGCAGAAACCAAAAACTTTAATTTCTGTGAACTACTTACCGGGAGCGAGGGTACCTTAGCCTTCTTTACCGAACTTAAGCTTAACCTTGAGCCCATACCCAGGGGCGTCAGTGGTTTGCTTTGCATCCATTTAAATAGTATCAGCGATGCACTTCAGGCAAATATTATTGCTTTAAAACATCGTCCTCAGGTTAGTGAATTAATTGACCATTATATCCTGGACTGTACTCTGGAAAATCTGGAGCAGTCGAAAAACCGGTTCTTTGTAAAGGGGAATCCTAAAGCAATACTGGCTGTTGAATACCTCGCGGATAACTACGAATCAGTACTAGCCATTACTGATACAGTCGAGTCTGAATTACGTGCCCATAATCTTGGTTACCATTATCCTGTACTTTTTGGGGAGGATCGTAAAAAGGTTTGGGAGTTGCGTAAGGCTGGGCTTGGTTTGCTGAGTAACCTCCCTGGTGATGAGAAAGCAGTAGCCGTGATTGAAGATACTGCTGTGGCCGTGGAGGACTTACCTGATTATATCCGTGAGTTTAATGAGGTACTAAAGAAATACGATCTATATTCTGTCCACTATGCTCATGCCGGGTCAGGCGAATTGCATCTCCGTCCCATCATCAATTTGAAAACTGCTGAGGGGCAAATGCTTTTCAGAACTGTTGCTACAGAAGTTGCGGAACTAGTCAAGAAGTATAGAGGCTCTTTAAGTGGAGAACATGGAGATGGTAGGTTAAGGGGGGAGTTTATTCCCTACATGATCGGTCGCGAGAACTATAATTTATTGTGTGAGATAAAGAAAGCCTGGGATCCTGATAACATTTTTAATCCAGGAAAGATCACGGCGACTCCTCCTATGGATAAGCATCTCCGCTATTCCCCTGGTCAACATGTTCCTGAGATTAAAACTGTTTTTCGTTTCCAGGGGCAGAACATCCTGCAGCATGCCGAGCAGTGTAATGGCTCTGGCGATTGCCGTAAATTAGCCTCAGCGGGTGGGACAATGTGTCCTTCTTATATGGCTACTCGTAATGAAAAGGATACAACACGGGCAAGAGCAAATGTCCTAAGGGAGATTCTTACTTCCTCTACGAAGATAAACCGCTTCGACAGTGAGGAAATCAAGGAAGTGATGGAGCTGTGTATAAGTTGTAAAGGATGCAAGTCGGAATGTCCATCAAGTGTGGATATGGCTAAATTGAAAGCTGAATTCTTGCACCAATATCACCAAAGTCACGGTTTTTCCCTGCGTTCCAGACTTATCGGAAATATTGCTTCCATAAATAGGCTGGCAACTCCTTTTTCAAAGCTCTTCAATTTTCTTAATAATCTTTCCTGGGTTAAAAGCTTGCTGGGATTTTCTACTTATAGGTCATTGCCCAAGCTGCACTCATTTACGTTAAGAAGCTGGCTTCAAAAGAATCCATCTCCAACAGGTCGCCTAGTTTATTTATTCTGCGATGAGTTCAGTAATTATAACGATGTTACAATTGGGATTAAAGCAGTTGAATTGCTCCAAGGGCTAGGATACGAGGTGCATATTCCCTATCATAAGGAAAGTGGAAGGGCGGCTATTTCCAAAGGCTTACTGCATAAAGCTAAAACTTCAGCTAATCATAATGTTAAATTACTATCTACGCTTATTTCAGAAGAAACCCCGCTTATTGGCATTGAGCCCTCTGCAATTTTAACTTTCCGAGACGAGTATCCCGACCTGGTAGATGAGCATCTTGTGCCTGCTGCTCGCAAGTTAGCGCTTAACGCATTTTTAATAGAAGAATTCTTGGAGCTTGAAATGCAAAAAGGGAATGTACGGAAGGAACAATTTAAAGACGACGTCCGAAAAGTTAAGCTCCATGGGCATTGCCAGCAGAAGGCCTGGTTAGCGACTGGTGCCAGCAAGACAATCTTGTCTTTCCCTGAGAATTATACTGTTGAAGAAATCCCTTCTGGTTGCTGCGGTATGGCAGGTTCCTTCGGGTACGAGGCAGAACATTATGAGGTCTCAATGCAGATTGGAGAACTGGTACTATTTCCAGCGGTTAGGCAGTCTGACGAAGACACAATAATTGCAGCACCTGGAACTAGCTGTAGACATCAAATAAAGGATGGAACCGGGCGAATGGCTTTACATCCTGTAGAAATACTTTTTGAGGCTTTAAAGTAAATCTTTTACATAGACCAGGGGGAGAGGTAAGGTCAGATACTGTGTGATATAACTATCCCGGTTCTTACACAAAGGCCGGGATAGTAAATATTAAATGCTATTTATTAGCAGCAAGTGAATACTCGCTATTAAAGCTACGTGGATTAACAATTGATCCAGCAGGAATTGCAGTTGTACCCAATGTTGTGCCTGTCCCCTGAGCTGTATGAATTCCAGTCGCAGATCTGATAACATTACCAGGTACTCTGTTTGTAGAAGCTATCCAGGTAGTACCTAGATGTGTTCCAGTTCCTTTAGCGAAATTGGTTCCAGCGGCAGAGCGATTCAAAATCACCTTCGAGAAATTTGTAGAAGGTATATGATTTGTTCCCAAGTGAGTTCCAGTGCCTTTGGCTGTATGAGCACCGGTTGCGCTCCTAATTACAGAACCTGATTGTACCGGTTTATTTACATTCCATGTATAGTTTGCTCCGCCTTTTTGTGCGAAGGCTTTAGTACCTGCGAAAAGAGCAAATACCATCGCAACACCAACTAATCTCTTTGTTACTCGTTTCATAATTGTCTTAGATTTTGTTAGGTACTGTAATGCAATAGATATGCCTTTTTATAACAAAGATTTGTATCAATACTATTAAATGGATCATATTTAGAGCTACTTTATACAGGAAAATGAATTTACATGGTAACCTGTATTTCTCTATCAATTTTTTACATCTTCTCCTATAATTTTAAAAGTTTTATATGTTGGCCTTCCTGGTAGGATTTGAAGATAATCCAGTACGATGATCTCAAAAATTATCTTGTCCTAAGCCATATACAGGCTCTTATCAAATTTTAATTTTTTGTCCTGCAAGAGTTCTAAAAAGGCCTACATTTGCGCCTTCATTTTTGTGAACGGTCTTCTACGGCATTTCTCCCATTGTTATGAGTAATTTTCTTTATGGCTTAGATTTCGGAACTACTAACTCTGTTTTATCCATTTATGATGAAGATAAAAAAGAGATCATTGAAACGATAAGGGTTCCTTCGCTTATTTATTTTCCTGAGAAATTAGCATCTGCCGATGATAATTATGTTATAGGGGAAGAAGCAATCGTTGCCTATCTCGAAGAAGGAATGAAAGGACGGTTTATTAAATCAATCAAGCAAATACTTTCCCGTTCCAGTTTTATTGAAACACGCATTAATGGTAGAAGATATAATGCTTCTGATTTGGTTTCTCTGATTCTTAAGGATCTAAAATCTAAGGCTGATCAAATAACAGGAGAAGATTGCAGGAAGGCTGTTATTGGTCGCCCTGTTTTTTTTGATGATGATAATACTGCTAAAGATTCCCTGGCACAAACGCGACTGAGCAAGGCGGTTGAAATTGCGGGCTTTAGTAATGTTCGTTTTCAATTCGAGCCTATAGGTGCTGCTTTTGCTTATGAGCGCACCATAGAAAAGAAGGAAAGCGTACTGGTAGCCGACTTAGGTGGAGGAACTACCGACTTTACTTTTGTGGAACTAGATCCGGATCAAGCCAGGGTAAAAGATCGTCGAAATGATATGATAGCCAGCGGAGGTATTTATATCGGCGGAGATTCTTTCGATTCATCCTTTATGTGGATTAAGGGTACCCCTTACTTTGGTAAGGACACTTTATATGAAGCTACGCCAGGTAAGGTACTGAAAGTGCCTATTTCTTTATTCGATAACATCTGCACCTGGGATAAGATGAATTTCTTCAATAGCCTTAGGATAAAAAGGAGCATGGAGGAATATTACCATTATTCTAACAATGATCCAAAGTTCAGGAACCTTCTTACACTTATAGACAATAATTTGGGATACTCCGTCTTCCAATCTATTGAGAAGACAAAGATCGGTCTGTCTGTAGAAGATGTTTCACAATTCCAATATTCTAACATGGGAATTGAAATAAATGAGGCGATATCTATTAACGACTACAATGAGGTTATCCGCAAAGACGTTCAAAAGATTTCGGATTATCTGGACAGGTTTTTAAACGAGAATGGGATAGAAGCAGCTTCAATAGATAGTTTGTTTTTAACAGGTGGAAGTTCTATGGTAAAGGCTGTGAGAGACCTTTTCGTTACCAAGTTCCCAAATAGCAAAATAAATTCAGGGGATAACTTTATTAGTGTAGCAAACGGACTAGCTTATAGCGGCTACTTGTTTGAAGATTAGTTACAATAAGTTCTGAATCTTTGAGCGAATAAAAACAATTACTGGTCCCCCTGTTTAAGGAGAATGCGCGTTACCATATTTCTTTGAAGAAAAGTTAACGAAGTACTTTTTATTACTCAAATTAGCTCCATTAAAATAACATTTACTAAAAATTTATAAGTGATCAGTAACTATCAGGATTTCTGGAGCTGGTTCCTCCAGCATGAAAAGTCTTTCTACAAAGTTGTTAAATCAGGAAAGGATATAGAAAACGGTTTTTTTAAACACCTGTCGCAAAAGCTTGGGGAATTGGGGGAGGGGTATTACTTTCTTACGGGAATGCTTGATGAAGAGACCGTTGAACTTGTTCTAACAGCTGATGGGATAATTGAAAGGATTGTTTTTGTTGAGGAATTAGTTAATGAGGCTCCGGTGATTCCTGGTTGGAAGTTTACATCTTCAAAACCTCCCGTTGATGTTAAAGGTATGGCCATTAATCTGGATAATATTTCTGTTAGTCAGGATTATTTAAGCTTTTACCCTAACCTTCATCCTGATTTCCCTGATGAAATTGATATAACTATTGTCTGTGAAGGTTATACCCCTGAAAACGCCAATAAACTTGCTACTGCTGTTTATATCTTTTTAGATAATTATCTTGGTGAACTTCGCTCTGTAACTGTGATTGACAATCATTCTATTGTTGGTCCTGACCAGGCAAAAGCTGAACGGATACCTATTGAAAAGCTGAACGAATATTTGCGATGGAGGGAAAATGAGTTCGTAGAAAAATACGATGGCTTACGCTACAATACCGAAGACGACGAGTATACTCAGTTAAAGGCAGAGTTTCCCGATGGCAAGCCATTGTTGGTTACAATAAATTCAACGCTGCTTGATTGGGACCGTAAAGCCTCGCATCCCTGGATTTTTACTCTTGAAATTTATTACGACGGAAAGACAAATGATGGTTTGCCGACAGAGGAGCTCTATCAATTGCTTGAAGATATCGAATTAGAAGCTGAAGAGTATCTTCCTGATTTTGATGGCTACCTTAACCTCGGCAGAAAAACCGGTAACGGGGAAAGGGAAGTTTATTTTGCCTGTAAAGATTTTAGAAAACCTTCTAAGGTTGCAGAATACCTAATTCGCAAGTACCAGGGACAGCTGGAAATGGATTACTCTATCTACAAAGACAAATATTGGCAGGCTTTTAACAAATATCGCGTTGTATAATTAACATTATTAAAACGGCTGTAAAGGTTATAAACCGTTGACAGCCGTCTCGAAAGATATTTCTTTAGGCATCCGGTATTTCTGGCTCTACCAGTTTTATTAGTTTTTCCAGTGACTCCTGCCAACCCAAGTAACACATTTCTGCGGGTATAACGTCGGGAATACCTTCCTGTAAAACTTTTAATTCTGTGCCTACCATAGTTTTTTGAAAGGATATGGTATTAAGGATTTCTCCCGGTAAGTTAGGATCATCAAATTTGTCACTGTACTTTAGAAACTCATTCGGCCTAACCTCAAGATATTCACCGCCAAATGAATGAGTGCCGCCTGTGCTGAAATTGACAAAGGACATTCTAAATTTTCCGCCTTCCTTCACCTCCATTTGATGAACGGTGCAAAGAAAGCCGTATGGTGGAAGCCATGAAGCTATCGCAAGTGGATCAGTGAAGGCCTTGTAAACTTTCTCTGGAGATGCTTTAATTACTCTGTGCAGCGAAACTGAGTTACTTTTCATGATAAAATTATTAATGTTTATATCTGATTATCTTTTACAAATGTGAAGGAATAAACCGAGAAGCAGGAGGTGAGTATGCGACAAAATAGAGTCCGTTTGCGCCTCTTTAAATAATTCATCTTCTTTATCCATAATTTATTCAGTTCTGGACTTTCGGAGGCTATTGCGAATTACCCATTTTGTATTTACATTCGTCTTAAACCCCCTAAACTACGCTAAGGATGAGTTCTGATACTTTTAATTACAGGGAACAATTAATATCTATTTTCTGGGATCTTGATAATACTATCTCTAACCTGTTTCAAATGGGTTTCAATATTGGACTGGAGGAGGAGTGGCGGGATTTTAAGGAATCAATTAAAGAAGGCGATGCTATCCCTATTGATCTGGAGTACCTGCGGGCAATTGAGCACCCCACGTTAAAAGGAATTATTGAAATGATAGAGATCCTGGTAGAAACACGTAACTCGTTGGCTAACATTAATCAGCTTACAGATGAAGAACTTGTTTTGCCAGAAGGAATTTATGAAACAGAAGCTATTGAAGAGCAGGAGGGTCCACATGCGCACTATCTGGATGTTTGGATACAAGGACTATTTGGAGATTTAATTAATTTGTTCGAAGCTATATGGATCCTGGCCCACGGTACGGAGCCTCCGTCGGAAATTTACGACCAGTTTACCGAAAATTATTATGAAGGTGGTTTGGAGATAGAAAGTGACGATGAGAACGTACGATTTCTTCTCGAGGCATTAAACAGGGTTTTATTTACAAATGGGGGAACCGAATATTATGCCTGAGTTACTATAACGGGTATCTCAATATAAGAAATGAGCACTTATCTTAAATAAGTGCTCATTTTCTGTTTCTAATCGCCAATAAAAATTGCAGGAGGATCTAGTCTCCTTTACTTCTCCCTATACAATACCATTCCAGCATGGTAAAGAATGCCATCTATAAAATCACCATCGGCAGTGAAGCCTGTGTCATCTTTATAATCGATATGATCTTCTGAGATTTTATAGCTGCCCTGGTAAGCACTTTTTTTATTTCCTCTGGCTTCATCGTACCTGCCGTTTGGTAGAAGATGGTGTCGTATGTACCCATCGGCAGTTACCCACATTCCCGTGTAGCCTTTATTAGCTGGCATACTCAAAACCTGTTTTTGTTGCTAATTCTTTCCAATCTTCCAAATCCTTATTGAGCAAGTTTATTTTATCCTGCGCCAACTGGTAGGAGTCTTCGCCAAGGAAGAGATGAAGAGGAGGGTTTTTGCTTTCACTTGCTTTGATAATTACTTCAACAGCCTTTTCTGGGTCGCCAGGTTGATTGCCGTTGATATCTTCCTGATGCATTTGTTGAGTTTGTCGCACTTCCTTGTAAGCTTCCAGTGGGTTTTCGGGTGTACCAAGGGAACCGCTGGTAAGGAAATCAGTTCTGAAGTAGCCAGGAGAAACCAGAGTGGTATGTATTCCAAATGGTTTTACTTCAGCAGCTAATGATTCTGTAAGCCCGTGGACGGCGAACTTGGTAGCGCAGTAAATGCCGAAGCCAGGGAAAAGGCCGCTAAATCCGGCAATAGATGCGATATTGATAATATGTCCCTGCTTTTGCTCTCGCAACTGCGGTAATGCCTTCCGGATCACATTAAGGAGACCGAACACATTGACATCAAAGTTTTCCCGGGACTCGCGGTCGCTCAGTTCTTCTAAACTACCTACTAGTCCATATCCTGCGTTATTCACCACCACATCTAATCTTTCAAATTTGCTTACTGTTCTGGTAATTGCTTCCTCCACACTCTCTTCTGATTTAATGTTAACCGCGAGAGGCAGGAAGCTTTCAGATTCTGCACTAACAGCCTTTTGTAGATCACTTAAGTTTCTCGATGTTGCAGCTACCTTATGGCCAGCATCTAATAATTGTTTAACCAGGCTTAGTCCTAATCCCTTAGAAGCACCTGTTACGAACCATACTTTTTTAGTTTCCATGATATTTTTATCTGTCTTTTATTTAATTATTTATCCATTATATGCCATTGACCGAGCGAGCTCTTCACCTAATTTGAATTCTTGTGTCAGAAAATCCAGTTTTCGCATTGCTCTTGTATAGGCATCTTCGCCTAGAAGGAGATACAGTGGAGGCTCGGGTTCTTCGGCTGTTTGTATAATAGCCGCTGCTGCCTTTTCAGGATCTCCAGCTTGTTGTCCATTCATCTGGAGATATTTTTCATGAGATGCCCGTACACCCTGATATTCCTTTAGCGGACATTCGGGAAGAACAAGAGATTCTTTAGTCAGGAAACTTGTTCTGAATGCCCCTGGTGCAACTATTGTCACCTTCACTCCAAACTCTTTTACATCTTCAGCTAATACTTCCGTAAGTCCCACCACTGAGAATTTAGTAGCGGCATACATAGCCCAACCAGTTGTTGCAGCAAATCCAGCAATTGAAGACACGTTGAAGATGTGACCTGATCTTTGGTTTCGCATAAAGGGCATTACATGTCTCACTACATTCAGAGTGCCGAAGACATTTATTTCAAAACTATCCCTGCTTTCTTTATCACTCAATTCCTCGATACTACCTCCAATGCCATATCCAGCATTATTAATGACAACATCAATCCTGCGAAAGGTCTCAACAGTCTTTTCTATTGCATCTTTAACACTCCCTTCATTAGCAAGATCAACCTGTAGTGGAAGAAAGGAAGGAGAATTTATCCCTACAGCTGTCTTAAGTTGCTCCAAATTCCTTGATGTGGCTGCAACTGACTGTCCCTTTTCTAATAATTGCCTTACAAGGCTCAGCCCGAAACCTTTCGAAGCTCCTGTTATAAACCATATTTTTTTGCTTTCCATGTCTGATCTTTTGATGATTCAAAGTTAGCTCGCTTTTAGAGGGGCAGATTGTGAGATTCAATGAGATAGTTGCAAAATTCAAACAAGGGTAGGGGAGCAGGGAAGGAAGGAATGAATGAATGAATGAATGAATGAATGAATGAATGAATGAATGAATGAATGAAGGAAGGAAGGAAGGAAGGAAGGAAGGAAGGAGTGATAGAATGAGTGAAGGAGGGAAGGAGGGAATGAATGAAGGAAGGAATTGTTATTCTATTACGTCAAAATTACGCCGCCTGGTTATTACGGAATCTGCTTGGCGTTAATAAAGTGTGTTTTTTGAAGAAGTTGTTGAAGTGAGCCGGGTCTTCAAAGCCTAGGGAATATGCGATTTCTGATATATTCCAATTCGTGTGTTTCAGTAGAGCCTTTGCTTCAGATGTTAAACGTTCTGCTATCAGTAGGGTAGTTGTTTTTCCTGTTGATTCTTTAATGGCCCTGTTCAGGTGGTTTACGTGAACCGCCAGCTGCTCGGCGTAATCTTTTGCAGAACGCATAGTCAGGCGCTGTCCGGGACGCTCAATAGGGAACTGTCTTTCAAGTAGTTCTGTAAATACTGCAGTTATCCTCGACTTGGCGTCAGGGTGATGATATAAGGTTTCTGTTGGGCGTGACTTTAAAGCGAAATGGGTGATTTCGGTAACATAGTTCCTTATCAAATCCATTTTAAAAGCATAGTCTGAATTAATCTCCTCCAACATCTTTAAAAATATTGAGCTTACATGTTTGTCTTGATCAGCATCAAGTTTATAGGCAGGGCTCCCGCCCGGAGCATACATGGGAAGGTCGCCAAGTCCTCCTCTTATTTTTTCTGTGAAAAACGATTTTGAGAAAATACAGAAGAAACCTGTTTTATCTTCAGAAAGAGACTCCCAGGTATAGGGAATGTTCGGATTGAAAAACATAAGTGTGGAACCTGAAATTTCAACGCTCTTATCTGCATAATGATACCTGTTTCTCCCTCTAATAAGGCTGATTTTATAAAAGTCGCGGCGACTGTAGTTTACGGGACGCGCATTAGGGCCGTGGCAATCCTCCAGCCTGAACACATTGAAATGCCCGGTCTCCTGGTTTAGATTTCCCGGTAGACGATCGAACTTGATCCTGTAAAAGTCCTCAATTGTCTCTGTTTTCATAGATACATTCATCCTTGTAAACTTTAATAAAATTACCCATTCAGCAACAAGTTAAAGTTATGACGAAAAATTTAAATGAAATTGTATAATTCACATAATGACTTGCGAAATTCAAACAATCCAGATTGGAACAATTCTAGGACAGAAACGTTCTTTATTAGCATTATGAAAAAACTTCAAACTATAGGACTCCTACTATTATTAGCGGGAATTATCACTGGTTGCGGTAATAACACCAATAAAACCCCAACTACAGTCGAGAATGGAGAAGATACTAAGGAAAATCAGAAAACCACGGAACAAGAACCTTTAAAAGGTTGCTATATAGGAGTACTAAAGAGGGATACATTCCAATTAGCTATAACGGCTGTTAATGGAAATACCGTTGAAGGAAGTTTGTTGTACGACTTTTACGAGAAAGATAAGGCGAAGGGAACAATTCAGGGCCAGTTTTCCAATGGATTATTACTGGCAGACTATACTTTTCAATCGGAGGGAATTACTTCTGTAAGACAGGTTATCTTTAAAAAAACAGCTACAGGGTTTATTGAGGGCTATGGAAATACCAAGTCGGAGGGAGGGAAAGATTTGTTAGTCGATACCGCCGGAGTGAGTTACGATAATTCACTGGAGTTAAAGAGATCTGATATTTGTTTACCTTGAAAATTCTTTACATAAAACATTAAATATAAGTAGCTTAAATGTTTTCTTTTATATATTTGATTGGGTATAAGGAATGAGTGCAGGATTAATTAGTTAATAACAATACGAGGCAGGTACCATTCAACATTAAAAAACATGAAATCTAAAGTCTTTTTTCACAACTTTTTTTTAGCTGCTGGCATTATCTGGACCCTTTCGGCCCTGTCAATTCTTACTTTTGAACTTAATTTTCAGCCACGGGAAATTTTTCTAACGCTGATTTTTCCGCTGGCTTATGCCGTGGTAAGGTTATTTGATCGCGGTATCCCTCAGAAAGGATGAGTTCTCCGGTGATTCCCTTACATTCCCCCTAAAATTCCATTAATTTCTTCCTCGGTGCTTCTCAGTTTCTGTTGACAAAAGTTGATCAACACTGAAGCCCGCTTTACTTTCGTTGCAAGTTCGTCAATAGATACCTGCTCATTGTTTATATCCTGATAGATCTGCTCCAATTCTTTGTAGGCAGCCTCATAGTTCAAAGTCTCTTCCATTGTATGTTTCTATATTTTTAACTTCTGTGTTTATTAGTGTGTTATGTCTTATTACCTGGATTGTTTCTCCTGGTTTTAGTTCTTCCGAATCGGAGAGGATCTTCCCCTTTTTCTTCAATAAAGCGAAGCCTCTCTTTAATATTTTATTAGGGCTTGCAGCCGCAATACCTTCACCCAAACGCTCCAATGCTTTTTTTTGATCTATAAGCAAACGAGGAAGGGTAGAGCTTAATTGCGTTTGCAGTAGAGAGCTTTTTTGCTTTTCTTCCTTTAAAACCTGCTGCACCCGGTAACCCATTCGGAGCACTTTCTCCTGCACATTTTTCTCGTGCTTATGAAGGATATTTCTCGCTTTATTATTTAAGTTATACTGCCGCTGTTTCAAATCCTGTCCAGATTCGCTAAGCAGTTGCCGGGATCCTTCAACAATCCTCTCTGTTCTTCGGTCCAGCTCCTGCTCCCGCCGGTTTAGTTCCTGCTTTACCGACCTTAGGAAACCATCTTGCAATAAATGCAAACTTCTGTTATTCCGGGCTAGGAGATCCTGTCCCTTATTCTGAATACCTCCCGCCAAAAAATTCACCTGCTTTTCAAAGTTATTGTTATGATCGAGGATAAATTGTGCTGCAATACTCGGTGTTTTCGTATGGACTCTTGCAAAGAAATCGCAAATACCCTGATTCATATGGTGACCAATACCGGTGATAACCGGGATAGGGAAAGTGGCGAGGGCGAGACTGAGATGATAATCATCAAAAGGTAGAAAATCAGCAGGAGCACCACCACCTCGGGTTAGTACAACCACATCATAATTAACTTTTGAAATTCTTATTTTACTGAAGGCATCATAGAGGGAGGACTGAGCCCCATAGCCCTGTACCAATACGTTATATAAGTCGACCCTAAATTTGTACCCAAACTCATTGCTTTGCAAACAGTGACTAAAGTCAGAATAAGCGTCAGAACTAGCTGAAGTAATTAAGGCGATTCGTTGTATCGCCCTTGGTAAGCCCAGTCGTTTGTTTGGTGTTATAAAACTCCCGTTTTGAAATTGGATAACATGAGGATGATCCGCAAGAAGCTTCTTAAGAGTTTCCTTCCTTTGCAGCTCTATGCCTCCCAAGGTCAGCTCGGCATCGATCTCGCATAGCACCAGACTTAAACCGTAAACTGGATGATAGTTAATGGTTACCCTAGCTCCAACTTTTATTCCCTCTGTAAACTTTTGGCCTGTTACTTTTTCAAAGCCGGCTATTGCCATAGTACCTTCTCCCATAAAAGCGCAGGCTCTGATTTGTGCTACTTTAGCACCTTTGTCTAGTTCAATGAGATCGAAGTAAATATGACTCCCAATCTTCCTTACACCAGCAACTTCTCCCTTTACCCAGTATGAGGAAGGGAAACGCTCACGGATGGTATTCTGAACCTGGGTAAGCAGTTGCTTTAGTGAAATGTAAGATGCGGGCATGTTGTGATGCAAAGATAAGAGGAATGTTACATGATTCTGCTTATCAAATTTGAGGCAATTCTATTAGGAAAAGATATTATTCTGCATATTCGCCTTCTGGATACTTCAACCAAATGAATCCTTAATAGTAACCAAATTCAATGAAAAGACAATATTATCTATACATGATGCAGGTTTCGCTGCTTCTATTTTCCTGCTTATTTTTCTCTTGCGCCAAGTCGCTCAACCCAAGGAGTAATAAGGTAAAATACTCTCAGGAAATGGTGGAAAGAAGAGCATTAAAGAGTTTCTTTTCTAATCGCTCGGAGCAACAGTTAGCAAAGGCACATTGGGATTATGTTCCAGGTCTTGTCGCCTTTAGTGTTTTGAAGGCTTGGGAGCAATATCCTCAAAAGGAGGAGTATTACAAGGTGGTAAAAGCTTATGCCGATCATTGTCTTCAAGGGAAAGACACAATTGCGGTAGGAGCAAGCAATATCGACGACCTGGCAGCAGGAAAGATTTTTTTCACTCTTTATGAAAGGGAAATGAAAAAAGGAAATAAGGCTGATGCTGAGCGTTATAAAAACTGTGTTACTTTTCTAAGGAATAAATTGAAATATCAGCATAGCCGCATTGGTTCTGGCAAACCTGGTACCGGAGGTTTCTTTCATAAAGCGCAATATCCTAATCAAATGTGGTTAGACGGTCTTTATATGGGTCCAGCTATGTACGCCGGATGGCAGGGGACTTTTGGGACACAAGAAAGTCGCGAGGAGAATTACAAATCCTGGTCTGACATAGCAATGCAGTTCAAAATCCTCAACGAGCGGACTTATGATAAATCAAAACAGTTGAACTATCATGCATGGAGCGCAGACCCTCGGGACGAAAATTCTTTCTGGGCAAGAAAGGAAGGAGAATACAAGGGATGTTCTCCGGAATTTTGGGGTAGAGGAATGGGGTGGTTCTTCGCTGCATTGGTAGATGTTCTGGAGCTTATGCCTAAAGACCATCCAGATTATCAGGCCCTTGTTCAAATAACAAATCAGGTTGCTAAAGGGTTGGCCCGTCATCAGGATAAACGCAGCGGCAACTGGTATCAGTTACTGCAGTATGATGAACATAAAAGAGCCGATGACAAAGGTGATCTTATCAATGGCGAGGTTGTTAACAAGTGTGACAATAGTAACTATCTTGAGTCTTCAGCTTCGTCTATGTTCACGTATGCTTACCTGAAAGGTATCCGCTTAGGTGCTTTGGATAGAACGGAATTTATGCCTGTGGCAGAAAAGGCCTATAATGGCTTATTGACCAATTTTATCCGTGAAGGAGTTAATGGCGAATTAGACATCATTCAATCTTGCGCATCAGCAGGATTAGGCCCGGCCAAAGACAAATCGAGAACAGGAACTATCAATTACTATTTATGCGGAAAGGATGTTACTGTTACCCAGAATGAAGGAAAAGCTATCGGTCCGTTTATTTTAGCTAGCTTGGAATACGAGCGTAGGTAGAATGCTTTAGTCCTGACATTCAGCATACATTTCCCTACAATAAATCCAGAAATTAGGGGTTTATACTCTTAACTTGTTCACAAAATTCGGGTCTTATGAGAAATGCGTTAATGATGATCTTCACTTTCTTTGGATGCACAGCACTTGCTCAGGAAAAAACGTTAGACAAATTAGTTACAACTAAGCAGGAAACTGCGGAGGTGAAATTAGCCGGAGATGTTACTGTTTCTGCCAAGAAAAGTACTGAAATGGAGGGTGCTAAAACCTTAATCACGAAAGCAGAACGTCAAACCATCGGCCGCCTTAAGAACGTTTACAAAATAGATGAAGGAATCTTTCGATCTGAACAACCTGGGAGAAATGATTTTAGTGCTTTAGAAGAGATGGGGCTTACTGAAGTATTAAGCGTTCGTCGCTTTTGGAACGATGATAGGAAAACAAAACATACTGGCTTGAAAACTCATCATATATCTATGAAGGCTGGAGATATTGTTGAACACAAAGTAGTTAAAGCTTTGAAGGTTATCAGAGACAGAAAAGGACCTCTGTTGATTCACTGCTGGCATGGTGCCGATCGCACTGGAATGCTTGTGGCAATGTATCGCATGGTTTTTCAAAATTGGCCTAAAGAAGCAGCGATAGATGAAATGACAAAAGGAGATTTCGGTTTCCATTCTGTTTATGGCAATATCATAGATTTTATCAACGAGGCAGATATCCCGAAAATCAAAGAGAAGGTTCTAGGCAAAAATGCTAGTGAAGCAGTATTTGCTGCTGAATTTGAATAATTTACTACCAGGAACTAATAATACTTTTTCCTAATAATTTGTGTGGTACTACCGGCAAGCGAAGCTGATAGTACCACATTTTTGTTTAGCGCTGCTCCTCGCTTTTTAGGTAGTTTTTGATATAAAAGCGATACAACTGCAAGAGGATTACCACGGTATAGCATGCTAGTGTTAACCACAGTACAATCTGGGAATATGAAGAATGTGTAATAGATAAACCAACATATGTGATCATCCCGATTATTCTTAAAATTCCAATTAGTTGTTTCATTGTCGTTCTTGTTTATCTCCTTACTTTATATATGTCTTTATTTTTTCTTCAAGTTGTCCCTCTCCGTAACCTACCCATGATCCCAGTACTGTTCCTTCTGGCGAAATCATCACATAATGAGGGATTCCATTCACACCATATCTGGCGGCTATGCCTGCCATTCCTTTACCGTCATTCAAATTTTCCCAGGATACTTTATGCTGTTCAGAAGCCTTTTGCCAGTTGGCCTTTTTAACGTCTACAGATAAGCTTACTACAGTTAGTTTGTCCTTGTATTTTTCAGACACCTCCTTTAGTTCTGGCATAGCTGCGATACACGGGCCACAACCCATGCTCCAAAAGTCAAGTACCAAATATTTTCCTTTATAATCACTTAAAGATCTCTTTTGTCCAGCTAAATTTGAAAATATAGTGTCGGCCATGGGCTCCCCATTTTTAACCACCTTAGGAGGAAACAAATATGCTTCTATCTCATAACCCTTGTCGGTTTGTTTTTGATTAGGGCTTAGTCGTTTATATAATTCAATAGCAGGTCTTCTTAGAGCATTGTTTTGGTACCTTGCAGTCATTGCAACACCATGTAATTTATCTATCCAAATAGTTGTAACTGGAAGAGTTTGCAAAATTTTAATATCTTTTAGACAAACAAGATTGGATAGAGAATCCTCCATACGAATAATAGAATCTGCGCTGCGTTTGAATTTCTGTTTTTCATTCTCGTCCGAAGGTATTCCCTTGTTGTAAAGAATATTTCTTTTAATAGAAAGCTCCTGTAGTTGATCCAATTGTAACATGGAAGCTTTAGTGAAAAGACTTGCTTCTTTCTGTTCCTTCAAAGGGCTCTCTACCGTCCAGGTTCTAAGTAGTTTATTATTTCCGCTGATTTTTATGGTAATACCGGGGCCAGCCCATAGTTCTAACCATTGTGAAGGGAAGCCAGGGCCTCGTCCTAAAAGAATCAGCTTTGTCACTTGATCTACCGTTCCTCTAAATTTAAAAACACCAGCCCTTACTGTATCAGAAGCAATAGGTTTTAGAAGGTTTCCATCATCCTCGTTTAGTGTTATAGGAGTGCCATCTTCAAGCCCTTGCACGAATCCTTCAATCCAATACTGTTTCTGAGCTTTTGCTAACATTGACAACAACATAAAGGTTAGGGTAATTATGGGTTTCATAGCAGGAAAGTTTTATTTAAAGGTAAGAAAATAAATGTGTGGAAAAAGGAAAAGAATTTCTCGTTACAAAAAATGACTTTAATAGAGACCTTCAGATTTAAACGATTACTTTCAAGAATCCATTACTAGCTTAAATTATAATTGCTAAATTGACTTTTGAAATTATCCACAATAAACATTTATGAAAAATACTTTGTCACTTTTTTGCTTGCTTCTCGCTGCTTGTACCGGAACTCCAAATCGAAAGGCTGAAACAATTCGGGTTACCGGAGAGGGAAAGATCCGAGCAAAACCAGACCTTGTAATATTAACAATTCAAGTCGCATTTACTCAACTGAGAATGGCCGACGCGGTGAAGATGACCCAGAATACTGTTGATTCGGTTCTTAATATTCTTGAAAAATTTGGCACCAATGAGAATGATATAAAAACCAGTAGTATATCGGCTAATAAACATTATGAGTATAATGGAAGAGCCAATGTATTTACGGGTTATCAGGCAGAACAATCTATTGACTTCGTACTTCACGACATAAAAAAGTTCACAGTATTAACCGGAAAACTTTTGGAAACAAAGATCAGTAGTATTTCGAGAATCCAGTTTGACCATTCGAAATCTGACAGCTTGTTCCGGGAGGCCGATCTCCTGGCGTATGATGATGCTTTCCAGTCGGCCAAGAAGTTAAGTGACCGGGCAAACGTAAGTTTAGGTAAGCTTGTCTTCTTGAGCAATGCAGGAGGATCGGATACGAACGGAGATAACTACTACGGCTCTAATGAAGAGATTCAAACCTTTGCTAAAGGATATGGAGGGAACGGTTTTAAAATCTCACCAGAAGTGATGGAGTTTAAACGAACTGTTATCTCTGAGTACGAAATAGAATAGGTATACCAATAAACATCAGTTGGACCCTGGGTTGGCCTGGTACCGAAGGTGAGATAAAAAGTTCTGTAAGAGCAATTCGGATGAAGTTAACAAAAAAGCCAGTATCGAGACTTACAACTTCTTCAGAGCGATCTTCCTTAACTGGTTATTTTCCTCGTTCTGGGCAACTTTGGCAAGCTCTCTTTTATCAGTGAGCTTTTTGATCGCCATTTTCCTTAATTGGGTATTTTTCTCGTTTTCGGCTACATTTCCTAATTCACGCTGGTCTGTAAGTTTAGAGATAGCAAGTTGTCTTAATTGCCGGTCTTTTTCATGTTCAGCAACTTTGCCTAATTCCCTCTGGTTTGAAAGTCGCTCGATAGCAAGTTTCCTTAGTTGCTTGTTTTGCTCATGCTGTGCTACCTTACCTAACTCCCGTTGATTGGTCAGCCTTTCTATGGCTAACTTTCTCAATCTTACATTTTTCTCGTCCTCCGCAATGTCGCCAAGTTTGCGTTGACCGAGGCGCGTTTCTGATTTTTTGTAAGATGTTGATGCTAACTCTTGTTTAGATGAACATGCTTGTAAAGCTGTTACAAAAACTAGTAAGTAAATGAAGTTCCTCATGATTTGATTTTGCCTACTTTTCATTGGAGAGAATAAAGGTAATTAAGTTTAATCTCCGTATGCATTTAAAATACTTTTATTAAGTAGTGGACGTCTCAGTAGTTATAGGAATCGCGCGATCAGCACAATTTCTTTAACGTAACTATATATCCGTGCGGCTTAAAATTTCGTGGATCTTTGTATCTAACTCTTTAGTTGCGGCCTCAAGTAATCCTAATTCATCAGTTTTTCGAAGAGCGTTAGATTCTTTCATTAGCGACACTATTCCAAGGATTGAGGATACCGGACGTCGGAGCTCATGAGCTTGAATAAAAGCAATAGTATTTAGCGATTCACTTTTTTGGCGAGAAAGGTGTTCGTGCTTTACTTTTGAGGTTATATCTGAAAAATTAACTGATAATCCGAATATTTCCCCTTCTGTAGTAAATGCCGGTTCGATTTTAAGCAAGTACCAAAAATAACTGCCGCCAACCTCTAAATTGACTTCATCAAATACCGCCGTTCCTCCCAAGGCCTTTCTACAATCCATATAGAATTTACTGAAACTTTCCACAGGAAAATAATAGGTAATCGATCTTCCCTTTTCTGGTATTTCTCCATTAAGCTCCTTTACAAATCTTGCCCAAGTTTTATTAAATGCCAGAATCTCAAAGTCCCTTGATAAGAGTAAGTGATTATCAATAGAGCTTTCGAAAAAGGAGCGAAGTTCGTTTTCCTTCTTCTTTGCATCATCCAATTGTTCCCGGATCAGCTTCAAACTCTCGTCCAATTCAAGCAGGTAAACTACCTGCTTAGAAAGCATCTCTAAAGTCCGTTTCTGAAGGTCGCTTAATTCTCCCGGTGCCTGGTCAATTACACAAAGGCTTCCAAGATGGTATCCCTCCGAGGTGGTTAAAGGGCTTCCTGCATAAAAACGGATGTGAGGATTACCTGTTACCAAAGGATTCAAGGCAAACCGCTCATCCATTTGTGCATCTTTAACAACCATGAATGCTCCATTGTCAACCACATGAGTACAAAATGAATCTTGTCTTGAGGTTGTATCCGAATCGAAACCTTGTTTAAACCGGATATATTGAATATCCGTATCAATGAAGGTGATAAGAGCTGTAGGGGTCTTACAAACTTCTGCTGCAAGTTGAACAATCGTGTTAAGCTCACGCTCTACTTCGAATTCCCTATCAACAAACCGTTTTACCTGTTCTATTCTATTTTGCTCTTTTTCAGCCTGGATCATACCTCTGATATTTGATTTTCTATCGAATACCTTATACTATCTCTTAAATAAAAAAGTTTAAGATTGGTTTTGATATAGGTATTTTACTCTCAGTATTTGTGGCTGAAGTTTTTGCGAATTAAAAATATTGTTGAAAACGCTACAACAATTTATCTCGATGGTACCATAGACAGATGAATAAAGAAGCCTTTACCCTTTTCCCATTTAACAAGTCCCTCCTTTGCCAGATGAGTATAAGCCCTCATAGGGGTAGCTTTAGAAATGCTTAAGCTACGACTCAGTTCTACAATTGATGGAAGGGGCAAATGCGGCTCAAATTTCCCTTGTTTAATACCTTTTTTTAGTTGAACAGCCAATTGTTGATAAAGCGGCTTTGATGAAACCGAATCCAGTTTTAGCGACAGGCCTGACATAAGCTTTGATGAATAATTTAATAATTGATTATGTCCGAAGGTATGAAGGATAGGGAAATTTAACCCGTACTATACGTCCTGAATTTCCATCCTTAACGTTTCATTTTAGGAAAAAAAAGCGTTCCGGAGGCTTTTACACGCATATTTACTGGCGTATCTGGTCTTTTTGGTATTCGGAAGGGGATAATCCAAATTCCATTTTAAAGCACCTTCTGAAATGATCTGCATTGGCGAAGCCGACTAAAAAGGCTACCTCGTTTACATTAAATTTACGATCACTTAGTAATTGCTTTGCTCTTTTCAGTCTAATCTCTTTTATCAGATCAGCCACATTCAAACCACTAAGGGTTTTAATCTTTCTATACAACTGGGAGCGACTTATTCCAATGCTGTTACAAATAGTTTCAACATTTAATTCGGGGTCAGCAATACGTTCTTCAACTAGCTTGAGAAAGTTTTGGAGGAGCTTGTCGTCAGAGGAAACAGGAGCATCATTTGTTGGTTCTAAGGAGATCTGTTTCCTGTACTTCTCTTTTAAGTGTAGCCTCGACAGCAACAGGTTCTTTACGCGGGCCGTTAGATGTGCCAGGTTAAAAGGCTTGGTTATGTAATCATCGGCTCCTGTTTCATAACCTTCAATCTCACTTTCAATAGGTGTTTTGGCAGTAAGTAAGATTACCGGAACATGGGCTGTTTTGGGATTTGTTTTAATTCGTGCGCAAAACTCTTTTCCATCCATTTCAGGCATCATCACGTCTGAAATCACAAGGTCAGGAATATTTTTTTCTGCAAGTTCGAGCCCTTGTTTACCATTCGATGCTTCCTGTATATCGTAAAAGGGCTCGAAATGCTGACTAAGGTAATGTCGCAAGTCGGGACTATCATCAACGATCAGGAGTAACGGCCGGGCACCATTAATTAAAGCAGGATTTGAGTTACCAGGATCAAATAGGGAAGTAGTAAGGTCGCTGGGATATGTTTGTTGAGTTACCTGTACATTTTCTTCCCTTAGCTGTTCGTCATTAGCGGTTGCAGCAAGATTCATAGGAATAGCCACAGTAAATGTCGTCTTAAATAGCTCTTTATATTCTTTGGTTGAATCTATTGATCTTGAGCTTACTGTGATTGATCCACGATGTTGTTCAACTAGTCCCCGGGAATAGGCAAGACCAAGTCCCGTACCCCCTGTAATACTTGATTTACCTTGTTTAAATGGCTCAAAAATCACTTCCTTATCACTCTCTGGAATTTCTCTTCCTATATTTGACACAGCTATAATAACGAATTCTGTAGCATCCCTGATTTCTGATTGGAGATCTACTTCAATTATGGTATTTGATGCTCCGAACTTAATTGCGTTCGAAAGAAGATTGGAAAATATTTTTTCGATCTTATCCTCATCATAAATCAATACAATAGGGTTCTGAGGTGAGTTAAGCCTAATTGTCTTATTGTTTTCCTTCAAAAGTGGTTCAAAGGATATTATCAATTGCTTTATTAAGACCTCCAGATTATGCTGTTGCAGGTCAAGAGTCGTATTCCCTGTTTCCAACCGTCTGAAGTCTAGAAGTTGATTTACCATTCTTAGTAATCTCTCTGCATTGCTTCTCAATATCCGCAATTGTTCAGAAAAGGCAGCTGGGTCATGGACCAGGGTAGGTAGTTTTTCCAGTGGGGCAAGAATAAGTGTTAAGGGCGTTTTTACTTCATGCGAGACGTTTGTAAAGAACTGCAATTTTTGCTTCTCCAGTTCCTGCTCTTTGCTTTTCATCAACACCTGATTTTGTAAGGCATTGAAGCGAGAAGAATAGAGATGATAGATATAAATCAGTCCACCGGCAAGAAGAATATAGAAGAGGTAGGCGATGTTGCTTGCCCAAAAAGGTGGTTGTATAATGATTGAGAGTTGAACAGGCTTTTCATTCCAAATACCGTCACTATTGGATGACTTTACCTGAAAGGTATACGACCCCGGATCGAGATTTGAATAAGTAGCGACACGCCTTTTGGCATCAGTATAGGTCCAATCCTTGTCAAAACCATCTAGCTTATAAGCGTATTTGTTACCGTTAGGATTGGCATAATGCAGGCCTGCGAATTCAATAGAAAAGCTTTTGTCTTTATAGCCAAGTTGCAATTCTGCAGTAAGGTATAAAGGTTTTCTAAGAATCACCCGCCCGTTCACTTCCTGGTTTATTTCAATCGGATGTCCCAATATTTGCAGTTCTGTAAGAACTGTTCTTGGCAAGGTGCGATCAGTGCTGACTTTATCGGGATTGAAGTAATTTACACCGTTGTTAGATCCAAAATAAAGAATTCCCTCAGAGCTGTTTCTGAAGACAGCTTGCTCAGAAAAATCATTGCTCTGTAAACCATCCTGTATCGAATAGGTCCGAAATACCCCGGTTTTCTTCTCCAGCCTTGTAATCCCTTTCTTGTGGCTAATCCAAAGGCGTCCACTACTATCTTCGGTAATTGCCGCTATCAGAATTCCCTCTAATTCCGAGCCTTCAAAATATCGTGTGAATTTTTTCGAAGAGGGTGAATAGCGTTGTAAACCACCCCCGGTTCCTATCCATATTTCACCGTCCTTGTCCTCGTACAAGGAGTAAATATGATTATCTATAAGATCATTATTTTTGCTAAGAGATGCCAAAAAACGGTTTACCAGTTTTACCGTATCTCCAACAGGCTTTAAAACACTAATTCCACCAGTTTCTGTTCCTACCCATATTAAACCACTATTGTCTTGTAAGATGCACTTCGCGTCTCTTGTATTCAAGGTCTTTTTATGATGATATTTGATTAGAGTATCCCTTGAAACAATAAATTTGAAAATCCCCTCACGTCGCGTTGCTATCCAGATGTTACGGTCCTTGTCTTCAATAAGACCGAATACCGTATGTGTATATCTGTTAATACTTTCAAACCCACGAGTTTTGCCCGACCTTCCATCGTACTTTAACAAACCTTTTCTGCTTCCAATCCACACATCACCTCTACTATCACATAAAATAGATCTTACTTGGTTAAAGCTTAGTCCAATTTTGTCAGGCTTACCCAAGCTTAGTTGCCTTGTTCCTTTTGCACCAATGATAGTGATGCCTTTGTCGTAGGTTCCTACCCAAAGGTTTCCCTTTGAATCTTTGCCTATTGCAGTTACAACATTATCTGCAATGGAATTGGGATCTTGCGGATCGTGATAGTAATACTCGAAAGGTTTAGCCTTGATATTTGCTTTGCTTATACCCTTATTGAAAGTGCCAAGCCAAAGAATGTTGTTCCCTCCTTTATAAAGGTAAGATATGTTCAGGTCTCGAAGTGCCCAGGGATCCGTAGCATTAGTAAAATAGTATTTTTTCTGATTAGTCTTTGTATCGATCTGAACAAGATTTGTGTATTTCTCTAGTCTTAGAATATAATGCCCCAGGTTGTATTTGACCATTCTTCCATAAATTCTGCGGGAAAAGCTATTTACAAAGGCCTCGGGCAGTCTTTTGGTACTTATCCTGTCGAAGTTATCTTTCTCGTAATTATACCGGCAAAGCTCGTAACCTGCTTGCGTAGCCACCCAAATATTGCCTTTTGTGTCTTTAATTACGTTATCTATCTGGTTGCTATTGACACTATTTATATCGGCAGGATTAAAACGATAGATTTTAAACTGATAGCCATCGTAGCGACAAAGTCCATCAAGCGTTCCAAACCAGACGAAGCCATATTTATCCTCCGCAATTCCAAAAACTGTGTTTTGCGGCAGGCCTTCTTGCGTACTAATATTTTGAAATTTTAAATTAGGAAGTTGTGCGAAAAGCCCAACATTACTCAATATAAGCGCAATGAACAGAAACGGAAAATAGTGCCTCTTAAACCCCTTCATTGTAATATAATGGCCTTGAAGAATGAATTTTATTATTTCATTCTCAATTGTGATAGTATTTTCTCCTTTAATACATTTCAGACACTAAATATACTCTGTACTAATACTGTTTTCCAATTATTCTTTAAACATGTTTATAACCCAACGAGCTGCCCGTTATAAAGACAGCTCGTTGGGTTATAATTCGCTATGGCGTCCTCTAAGTTACTTCAGCCCAAAATCTTCCCACCTGTAAAATTGAAACGTTTTATCATCACTCATAGCCACAAACAATCCGTGTTTGAAATCTTCATTAAGCCGTACGGCCACAACATCCGATCCGTCGCTTGAAAGGGTAGATACCTTAATGGATTTTAATAACGTATGAGTATGCTTACCGCCACTACCTTCCCGGCTATAAACCTTGAATTCATTAGCGCTTTGATCTGATACCAGTATATAGCCTTTTCTTTTCGAGGTTTTATAAATACTGATACCTTCATTATCTTCCCGATATCCCTCAGTACCAAAAAGAGCAAGTTCCTCATTACCTTTGTTGGGGTCAGCAAAATACTTTCTAATACCGAACTGCTCGTCTGAATAGTATACATAGCCTAGTTCATTATCTACCGCAATAGCTTCTATTTCTTTTTTACCACTATATTTACCAAACTTTCGTACCAATATGGCTTTCACCTGTCCTTTGCCGTCGTCTTCCAGCAAGTATTGCCACAGATAGCCGTCTTTTGGCCCCGTCTTCCTACCAACAATCGCATAGATTTTACCAAAGGCATTTTTATATAGGGCAATACCCATAAGGTCTCTGTATTCTGGTTCGCTTTCATTAACAAAGACTGGTATGCCTCCGTTATCCACCGGCTGCATGTCGGGCAGAGAGAAGATGCGAAGATTATGGGTCATTCTTTCGGTCGCGACTGCTATATCTACCTTCCTGTTTCCAAGCTTTAAACCGTAAGCAATGTCGACGTTGTTAGGTCTTTTTAAACCTTTTACCGTTTTTTCCGGAACAATTTTACCCTTAAGATCAAACACATACAGGCCACCGTTTTCATTTTTATCGGTTCCTATTACCAGCGATTCGCCAGGCTTTTTTGAATTTACCCATATTGCCGGGTCGTCGGTATCGAACTCAACTGGTTCTGTTATATATAATGGCTTTATTACCTGGGATGATGTAGGGGGGCTAACAGGGCTCTGTCCAAGCTTTCCGTTTGAACAGGACGTGAAAAAAGCAAGAGTCAATGCAGCCGCTGATATTTTATATGGTTTTAAATCGAACATTCTTTAATGGATTATTCCTTGCTACTTTTCAAGTTTGAGGCTTACTTCTTCGGTTTCTATGTCATCGTATTCGCCCTTAAGGGTAAGAGTAAGGACTTTCCCTACCAATTTGAATGAGCCTTTGTAGCTAAACTCTTTTTCCTGGCCATTCTCCTGTTCCACTTCACCCTCAAGTTCAAGGTCGCCCTCCAGTTTATCATCTTCAATTTCCTCAAGGTCGGCCTCTATTTCAATTTCTTTATTTTTAATTTCTTTCTCGCCGCAATCGTCAACTTCTTCAGTTTCCTTTAGTACCACAACAGCTTTCAGCTCGCCGTATTCAAATTCGATCTCAATTTCCTTAACATCGTTTACTGATAGCTTGCGAATATCTTCGTTAACCAGCCCGAAAAGGCTTAGGAATTTTTGAAACTCTGCCGGGTCTTTAATGTCCAGCTCATATCCACCATAAATACCTTCATCATCCAGTACTTTATATTCAAAAGTATTAGAGGTATTAACCACTACTTTCTCATTTCCAGCCTTTAAACCGCTTAATTTGATTTCTAAGCCTCGTGAATTAGTGTTAAAAACTTTGTCGTCGAAAAGTTCCTCGTCTGTTTCAAACTCAACTTCTATTTCCTCTACTCCGGCGGGGAAGGTTACACTGCCTTTTCCCGTGTTCTTATCAAAAACAAGTTTAAGGTCAATATCCTGATCTTCAGAGGTTGTACAGTCGTCTATCTCATAAAAAGCTTTTGCATCCTTAATATAAGAGGAGAGGGTATTAAAACCCTTTAAGTCGGTAACCTCGAAAGATACAGTTACATCTTCTTTCAACGGAATTACTTTTCCGCCTAACTCTTCGCGATCGGGGTCTACACGGTCAGCCAAGGTTATTTTAAAGCTGAATTTATCTTCGTCTTCAAGACCTCCATCCCCCTCGTCCGAAAGTAAAAGGATCTGAGGAAAGTCGCCTTCCACAAGGGGACTAACAAGATTGTCGTTTTGTTTATCACAGGCTGAACATGCCAACAACATGGCGCATGCCAGATAATTGATCTTTTTCATTTTAAATTAATAGGATAGGGTTAGAAATTAAACTTCACGCCAAAACGCGACCAGTAGGAGTAGTATTCTCTTTGAATTAGTTGGGATTTATTCCCCTGATACATTTCAAATGGTGCATTGGTAAGGTTTAGGAATTCACCAAAAAGGCGTATTTGTCTGGTAAACGCATAACTCGCACTAGCATCCACTTGTATCCTGCTTTTTACATAGATATCTTCATTTTTTGTTCCGCCAACCTCCGACAACCTACTACCATTCAGGTTAATAGAAGCACGTAGGTTAAGCTTCTTTCGCTCGTATGCTAAAGATCCATTCCCTACACTTTCGGCTTGACCGGGTAGGCGTATTTCTTCTGTAACATTAGCCGATTCAGCATTAGCGCTGCGACTCTGAATAGTAGCTTTAGAGTTAGTATAGGTATAGTTCAGGTATACGCTGAAATCTTTTAATGCGGGAACAAAATTAAGCCTCCTTTGGAAAGCCAATTCAAATCCGGTAAGCTTGGCTTTGTTACCATTTTGCGCTTGTATAATATCAATTGCAGAGATCGATGGTGTTCCTGTTAGTGGATAGGGAGAATTGAACAATACTTTGCGATAAATAAAATCGTTTAACGACTTGTGGAATACCCCCGCTGATACTATCCCTACAGATCCAAAGTAGTGCTCAGCCATAAGATCATAATTAACTGCACCCACTGGTTTTAGTGCGGCATTACCAACATTTGCAATCCTATCTTCGCGGTTGATCTCCTGAGAAGGAATGATCTCAGAGAAATTAGGTCGGGCATATGACCAAGTAAGGGCAGCACGCAGGTTACTGAACTTATTTAACTCGTATTTCAAGTGAAACTGCGGAAGCAAGAAGTCATAATTGCTTTTTCCCGATACTGGTACGATATCCTCAAGATCGCCTGCCTCATCAATCAATACATCGCTTGAATTATATCTTACCCTGGTTTGTTCGTAACGAACACCGGCAAGTACCATCAGCTTTTTGATCTGCTGCCTTGCCATAAAATAGGCCGCCGTTACATCTTCTTCTGCAGAGAAAGCTTCCAGAGCTTCATCAATTGCCTTGTCTTCTATTTCAAGTTCAAAATTTGCCGGATTAGCATTGTAATAATTTATCAGGGAATTAATGGCAAGAGGACGTCCAAGATCGTATTTTCCTGAAAGAAACTCGTCTTTAACCGGATCTCCAGTAAATGCATCAAGATTAGGAACTCCCCCCAAATTGCCAAAGGTATTTTGTTTGATCCTATAACTTTTTGATTTTGACCTGATCTTGGCTCCAAACTTAATTAGTCCTGTACTTTCATTCAACTTGTAGGGGAGGCCGAAGTTAAATTTTGCAGTAAGATTTTTATCCTTTGCAAGGGTATTTCCGAAGCCGATCTCGTCAAATTCGTAGGATGAATTATCTGTATAGTTTGCCGCAACAATACTGGGATACCTGGGATTTGTAAAGCTTAAGTTGCTTGGGATACCAGCCACAAAAGATGCTTCGTTGTCGTAAGGGGTATGTTGTTCACCATAGCTGTATTGTGCCTCATAGTCCAAAAAGAAACGGCTGAAAGTATGCTTAGCACCTGCATTTAGTGAGGCAACAGATTGAGCTTCAAAACGATCTTTTGTAAGCTTTTCAATTTCCTCATCTTCAGGAATGAACACATATCTTCTACGCCACTCCCTGTCAGTAAAGCGAGAATAAAGCGATTTGAAATATATTTCATGTTTGTTATTGAATTTATAGTCGAGCGTAGAGCTTAAACCCAGCCGGGTACGCGTCAATTCATAATCTCTTAGCTCCACCTCGTTATCTGCAATTGCCCTCTCTACGTTGTCTGAACCAAGGTCGTTATGATAATAATTACCATTCACCATTACACCGAACTTCTGATTCTTTCCAAGACGCTGCCCGTACTGTAATTGCCCCTGCAGGTTACCTTTTTGCATCAGGTTATTATACCCACTACCTATCGAACCTACTATTTCTGGTTTGCTTGTTTGTGCAGAGCGGGTAATAAGGTTGATTGAGCCTCCTATGGCATCTCCGTCCATATCCGGTGTTAAGGCTTTTGATACCTCTACCGAAGCTAATTGGTCTGAAGGGATCGCATCCAAAGCAACGAAGCGAACATCGGCCTCAGGAGAAGGAATTTGTTCCCCGTTGATACTGGTATTAGTGAATTGAGGTGCCAGACCGCGAACAGCAACGTAGCGGCCTTCCCCCTGATCTCTTTCGAGTGTTATTCCAGGAACACGTTGTAGAGCTTCAGCTGCATTAGGATCAGGGAAACGCCCAATCTGATCTGCAGCTACAATATTTTTAATGTTGTCGGCATTTTTTTGTTGGTTGAGGGCCTTTGCTTGTCCTTGTGTGTACCCATTCACAGCCACGTTTCTTAATTGATGCTGTAGATTGGCCAGGGAGATATTAACTACCTTAACTTCCTTATCCTTCAATTGAACCTGGATAGTCGTGTCACGGTACCCAAGATAGCGAATAGATAAGCTAACGGTTCCGGAAGTGGTGAACAGTTCATATTCTCCACGAAGGTTACTAGTTGTTCCCTGATTGCTGCCACTAAGCACAACAGTAGCACCAGCAAGGGGATGCATACTTTCGCGTTCTGTTATTCTTCCTTTAACTACGCCACGTTGGGCCATTGCCAAAGAACCCAGCATTAAGATTGGAACAGAAATTAAAAATGATTTGAAGTACATATGATTTTAATTGTGCAGCAAAGATTAGGTAGCTCTATTTTCCTGGCAATTTTCAGGCGTTACAAAAAGGAAACAAGGCCTCGAAGTGCGTTAACAGGAAGGCAACAAACACGTGTTTTTGTCTTTCTTTCTATTGAAAGACAGAGTGTTATGGTGTTTTCTTTTGCCATTATCCTTTTGTTAACCATGTGTTAGCTTTAATGTTTAGAGGTTCTGAAGGAAGGCACTTAGGTTTTCTCCTTCCTCAAGGTTTAACTTTTTCCGCAAACGGTAACGAGCAATTCTAAGGCTGTCTTGCGATATTCCAAGCATTGTTGCAATGTCTGCAGAGTTAAGATTCATTTTAAGAAGGGCCACCAAACGATAATCAGAGGATGTAAGAGCGTTGGAATGTTTTTTTAGCCGATCGAAGAAGTTCTCATGTACACGCTCGAAAACGATCCTGAAATCTTCCCAGTTCTTATCCTGGTTGTTATTCTGGTTAATCAGATTGATCACCTGTTTTAATTCTTTGCGTTGATCCCTCTTGTCATCCTTGATCATCGCGTTAAGTTTGTCCTTTAACTCATCAAGCAGTTGGTTCTTTTTAATAAGGTGCAGCGTGTGACTGGTAAGTTCTTTGCTCTTTAGTTCCAACTCGCCTTTAAGACTTTCTTCCTTAAGGTGCTTACTTCGAAGATCAAACTCAAGCGACTTCTTCTGACTTTCGTATAACACCCGGTTCTGTTCATTAAGTTGTTGTTCATTTTTAATCTTCAGTCGCTGCCTGCTAATCACACTTATACCAAGGCAAACTAATAATATGGAGATCAGGATAGTGGAAAAGATGATAAGGAGGTTCAGTTGCTTGTCGTTCTGGAATTGTGCTATTGCATTGTCCTTCTGTTCTATTTCGAATAAGGTCTGAAGAACCATCTGTTGATTTTTATTGTCCTCTGAAAAAATCGTTTGGTATATCTCTCTTCCCGCGTCACTATAATAATAGGCGCTATCATTCCTACCCATTAGGTTGTAGGTTTTTGAAAGATCTCGATAAGCGCTTGCCAACTGATAGTGTTCTTTCATCCTTGTAGCTAGATCTGCAGCTTTGTGGGTGTAAAGTAAGGCCTGACGGTAATCGGCGCTTTTACGGTAAACGTCACCCAGGTTATTCAAAACCTCTATCTGGGCCATTTTATCACCTTGATTACTGTTATATAGCAAAGCGAGCTTAAAATGCTTCAGGGCCGAATCGAGTCGCATTTTATCCTCGTAGAGACTCCCTATATTTTCGTGTATCTTGGCAATTCCAGCCTGTGCCTGTGCTTTCTTATATTGTTCTAAGGCCTTGTTTTGAAAATCAAATGCCCTATTATGATCCCCGCTTTTCTCATATGCTTGTCCAATAAGACCCATAGATTCAGCAATTCCTATCTTATCCCTGATCCGGTTATAAATATCGAGAGCCTCTTTGAATATCTTTAATGCTACATCGTATTGGTGGGTGTAATAATAGGTGTTACCGATCTTATTGAGATTCTCTGCAGTTTCCCGGTCATATTTTTTCTTTCTAAAAAGAGCGTCGGCTTTGTAATAGTTATCCAGCGCCTGGGAAAATGCGGCTTGATGGTAAAAGATTTCGCCGATTTGCCTGTAGCACGCCCCGACGGTGTAAGTGTCGTCTTTGTTCAAAGCCTCCTGTAACAGACTTTTAATTTTAAGGTATGCAACATCAGGACTCTGATTGATCAGCATCTGAGTTTGTTGAAGTTTCTTGTCATACCGTCCTTGCCCGAAGACCAAGGATGCCGGCAGCAAGCAAAATGCAATAAGATAGAAAATGGATTTGTTAAGGCGACTTAAACTCATTGTGAATGCTTCATCATGGAAGCACAAAAGTATAGCCTGGAGGTTAAATAAAGATTATGCTAGTGTTAGCTGGTGTTTATTCAAAACAAGGGATTCTATAATCTGTATTAAGAAGAAGGGCAGTGGGGATAAATAATCACGTAACTTAAAACGCTACTATGGTTGAATTATTGATGGATTTTCCAGATCATGTAGCTGCTTACAGAGCAGTAGGATCAGTTAGTAAAGAAGAGTACGAAAGCATAGTGATGTCACGCGTTAATGAGGTGGCCGAAAAATATGGAAAGTTAAATTTCATAGTGCTTCTTGAAACCGATATGGACAACTACAGTATTGGTGCATTTCTAGAGTACCTTAAGATTAGCTTTCAACACTTTAGTAAGTGGAAGAGGATGGCAATTGTTAGCGACGAAAAATGGCTTAGGACTGCTTATGAAACTTTAAGCCTTCTTGTTCCTGGAGTTATTAAAAGTTATCCTTTGTCTGAATTTGATAAGGCAAAAGAATGGGTTTCTGGTCCGGCGGAGGTTTAACTTCTCTGCTTCGTAGTTTCCATAAAGAAATACTGTAAACCACATGTGCCAGCACAAGGTGCAGGTAGAAAGCCCTCTTGTTAATTTTTGGTCGATAACATGCTGCACGGAAAGATAACTCCCAAATTATAGAACCAGTAATTCCGCCGAATACACCAAAGGCAGCAGCATGCACGTAATTTGCTTTTGTGTCCTTATGTTTTAGAACGTAAAGCTGAATTGGCGACCACACGGCTCCCATGGTATAATGAATTAGCCACCCATCTGCTGTTAGCCTTTGCTGGCGCTTATCCTTCACCACCAAATGGTCTACAATTCCAGCCAGCAACTCTGGTTCCCGGTAGTTTTCCTTTTTCAGAGATGAAATAAGGTAACTAAAAGCAGTCATTATAGATGTTGCGACTGTACTGGTTAATAAGGTCCTTCTAATTTTCATCTGCCTCCTTATTCAATCGTTCTTTTTTGCGTTCCTCTCGTTTTTCCTTCCGTTCTTTCCTGCGAGTCTCCTTATCCTCACGATCCGGCCCGGCTATTGCTTTTGCAGCCTTAAGCAGTATGTTTTTGTCTGCACCTTTATCTTTCTGGTATACGCCCATCATCGCCGAAGACAACCCATCAACAGTAGCATCAAACTGAATTTTGAAGAACGATTGCCAGGCTTCACGCTTCACGTTAACAATCCCTTTTTTAAACTCTCCATTTTTTCGGGGATTATCGTTAGGTAGTACGGCATTAGACACAAAGGATAGAAAGCCTTTTTTATCAAGAGTATCCTTACCTCTGTCCTTTTCTAAAAAAGCAATCTTCATATCCGAATAATAAAAGTTAACTACCCCAGTGCCTGTGTACTCATTCATTTTAAGGTAAGTCTCCAGTTTATCAATACGACCTTTTCGTACCTCTATTTTACCTAGAGGTCTAGACAAGATGTTAAAAGCCCTGGCATCCATTGGGCCAAGAATTGAATAGGATGTGAAGCCCGCAGCAGGGTCTTTTAAATTAAATGTATACCATGATTCCATCACCCCCGCATTCATAACTTTCATTTTAGAATGTACTTGTATTGTTGGTTTTCGTTCTTTAGTCAGGCTGTGGTTGGTTAGATTATCTATTTCTGTAGTTGCTTGAGTTAAAGCCAGCGTCGAAACACTGTCTGTTTCCCGGGCAAGGATCCTGTAATAAATATCTCCCTTTATTATCTTCGTTTTACGGAAAGTAAGATCAAATGCAATAGTCTGGAACTTCTCCTGAGGATAGGCGTTTCGTCTGTTCTTTTCTTTCAGCGGGTAGTTATAATTGGAATAAATCTCCATCCATGACTTTGCTATGGTTTGCTTGTCAACAAACAATTGTTGTGTTTTGATGAACTGATCTACATCAATTCCGGTCCATGTAATTCTATCAAATTCCCAATGATAGCGATCTTTTGCAAAACCTGCTACTCTATGGAAGCTCGCCTTACTGTATCGTGGCATAACTGAAACATGGCCAATGAGTAGAGTTTTATTTGCGGGAAGCAAGGATACATTGTGTGAAATGATGTTGTAAAATTTGTCGGGCGTGGTCAAACGGAAATAGTCCATTGTTATATTCGTCCTTCCTTTTCCAATATCGTTTTTGGCCGGGCTGGTCTTCATGCCATTTATCACTATATCCATGTTTCTCAAATAATCCGTTGTGCCTCTGTTGCGATTATTGTATTTAAAGTCCAGGCTGCTGATCGTCATGTTTTTGACAGCCATCCTATTAAAAATCAGGCGGAAGGCCTTGTATAAAGCTGATGGATCGGAGGGTTTATTATTATAGGAACGAATCCTATTGTTTATTATAACCGATGGATTTCGGGCATAAATACTGTTTACTGCAAAATGGCGTCCTTTATCTGTTTCAGTAAACCCAATTCCTTTTAGTCGCATTTCAGGTACTACCACGCTTGAGACATTATTAGGGGCTTTTTTTTGAGCAATAAGGCGCTTGAGCACCTTTTGATCTGGGATGAGTCTTAGATCCTTAAGGTCGACATACCCAGAATCCATATTTATTTTGAACGTGGTGTAACTAATCCTGTAAAGACTGTCGCTTGCTTCTACCACCATATCCTTGATCTTATCTTCTAAAGCTTCCTTAATTCTCGGCGAAGTTTTTTCGATAAGTCTCTGTTTTATTTTTTTTGCAATGGGGACATCCTGATTATCAGTAGAAAAGAAAAGCCATAGAGCTACAGCAAGAAGCCCGGCAAGTATTGCTCCAATTCCCAGGCCCATCCACAGCTTTTCACTTTTTGTTTTCATAGTTATCGAGTGTCAAAACTCCTTGTTCAATACACCACCTAATACTCTTTTATTGAATAACTCTACCTTAAATATATCCAGCTGCGGCTTTTACACTGCTTCAACATAAAGGGATAACCATCTTTCGATAAAGAATGAGTTAAATCAAGCAAGCCTGCTTTTGGTATAGTTTTCATAGATAAAGTGTTTGCCTTATAACTCGCTTATTCTCATGTAGTTTAAGAAAGTCTTGAAATAGGTATTTATCCGGAAATTAAAGGAAGCATTAGTTTCTGTTCCTGCTAAGGTATAAAGGAAAGGGTTAGGGAGGAGACTCTATTAGCTTTATGAATAAACTCCAACAGATAAAGAGAGGAAATCACTAAAAGCCCCCGGGCACCGGGGGCTTGTTACTTTTAAGGATTTATTGCCGGCTTACTCTATAAATAACGCCATTGGTATCATCACCCACTAGCAAGGATCCATCTGTGTGAACAGCTAGTCCTACCAGTCTACCAAAATGAGCACGATTGTTATCTACAAGAAAGCCCGTTAGGAAGTCGTCAAACCTTACCGGCTTTCCATTTTCAAAATGAAGTCTCACCACTTTATATCCAACAGGTTTACTTCTGTTCCACGAGCCCCTCATAGTAACAAATGCATCATTTCTGTATTCTGCTGGAAACGCAGATGAAGTATAAAATACCATTTGCATAGGAGCTGCGTGAGCATCATAACTAAGCGATGGTAAAGTGGTCATGGCTAAATACTGTTGGAATGTAGCATCTCCCGGAGGAGGTTGAGTACCAGGATTATACTTTCCTTCATCATAGATGTAAGGCCAACCATAGAATGCGTTCTGCTTGATAAGGTTAACTTCCTCTTTCTGTTCATTGTCGCCTAACCAATCAATACCATGATCCATACCCCAGAATTCATTAGTTTCCGGGTGCCAGCCAAACCCAATGGTATTTCTCAGTCCCTTGGCATAAATGCTCATATTACTGCCATCAGCATTAGCTCTTACAATCGTAGCATTCATTTCATTAGGCTCATCACAGGAATTACAAGTACTTCCGACTGTAATGTACATCATCCCATCGGGACCGAATCCTAAGGTACGGTTCGGATGTTGTCCTCCGTCGGGAAGGTTGCTGATGATCATTTGAGGTTGCCCTAAAGTTCCGTCAGCATTGATATTTGCAGTATAAACTTCTCTTACAGCAGCTATATACATTTTGTTATTACGTATTGCTAGTCCATGCGCTTGTTTTATGGTTGCTACAATCTGTTTCACCTCCGCAATACCATCATTATTATTGTCTTTTAGCATTAATACAAGCCCAGCTTCACGGTCGGAGGCATAGACTGTGCCATTGCTATTAACCACAAGGATTCGTGGTTTACCTAATTGTTCGGCAAATTTGGCTACTTTGAAGCCTGCCGGTACTTTCAGCCGACTAACGTTTTCGGCAGTCGCCTTAACAAGGGCCGGACGAAATACATAACCGCTAATCTGGGCTGAAGTTGTTTCTTCTTCTGTTTCAGGAACAATAGTATCCCAGAAGCTGTCGCCATCTTTTTTACAGCTGTAAACCGCGCTTGTAAGCAGGAGTATCACTCCGAATGCACGGATTAAATTTGTTTTCATGTTAGATATTTTTTAAAAGTGTAATCAGGGGTTCAATACTACCTTAACGCAATCGTCTTCTTTCTTTTTAAAGATGTCATATGCATGAGATGCTTCACTAAGAGGTAGCTTGTGGGTAATAATATCGTCAAGCACAACTTTTCCTTCTTTAACCAATTCAATTAGTTCGTCAATATAGTTCAGAACCGGTGCTTGTCCCTGCTTTATGCTAATTCCCTTGTCGAACATCCGATGAACTGGGAAATTGTCAAAAGGAGTTCCATAAACACCAACTATAGTAACTGTGCCTCCGCGTCTTACTGCTTTAAAGCAGTTCTCAATTACTTTGCTGGTTCCTTTTTCAAAGTTTATGGTCGCTTTGAATTTCTCGAAGATGGTACGCTCAGCTTCAAAGCCTACCGCGTCTACACAAACATCCGCGCCCCGGCCTCCGGTCATTTCGCGAATAGCCTGGATAGGATCCACATCATGAGGGTTTATTGTTTCTACATTGTTTACTGCACGGGCTTTTTCCAACCGGTAGTTTAGAGGATCGATGGCAATTACACGGCTGGCTCCTTTAATCCAGGCTGCTTTCTGAGCCATTAATCCTACCGGGCCAGAACCGAAAATAGCAACAACTTCGCCGCCTTTCATTTGCGCCCAGTCAATTGCAGACCATCCAGTAGGAAATATATCGGTTAGGAAAAGTACTTGATCGTCGGTCATGTTATCAGGAACAATCCTGGGACTAATATCAGCATATGGCACTCTTACGTATTCGGCTTGTCCACCTGAATAACCCCCATACAAATCTGTATACCCAAAAAGGGCACCGCCTTTTCCGTCCATTAGGTCTCCTTCAGGACCGTAATATTCATAATTTGAGTTCTCGCAATGCGGAGAGGCCCCATGAGTACAAAAAAAGCACTGACCACAGGCAATAGGGAAGGGAACAACCACTCGATCTCCTTTTTTAAGACGTGTTACTGCTGACCCCACCTCTTCAACAATGCCCATAAACTCATGGCCCACGATCATATCTTTAACCTGCGGAATACCACCATCATAAATATGGAGATCAGACCCACAAATAGCCGTGGAAGTTACTTTCAGGATCACATCTCCCGGATCTTCAATACGAGGGTCGTCGACTGTTTCAACCCTGATATCTCCAGGTTTGTGAAATACTGCTGCTTTCATAGTAAATTTTTTCTTTTAGATGTAATGCTTTAACAGGTGATAGTCAGTGTAGTTCTGATTAATTTTAATCTGTGGTCTTTGTTGCAGGGTAGTATTGTATGGCTTCTTATTAAGAATCCTATGTGCTTTAATATAATTGGATTTAAGAAAATAATGAGATCGTCTCACTCACAATCACTGGTAATAGAAGGCCTGTTGGGGAAGGGCCAGCTACACATTGAAACTTTTTTATTACACTTAACTGGAACCATAATGCTTTTCTGATTTTTTGCTTTTTTTGCTTTCTTCTCAAACAAATGTTTAAACATCGTTTATTCTTTATAATTTCAGCCCGTAGTAAGAAAATGCTGATCAATTTATTCGTCACCTTCACCAATCCAATTTTTAATGAGTTTTCAAACGCGAATTAATAACTGGTTCAAAAAATTTAGAAAATATCTGTTGTTTTATCGGGATGGATATTTTGAATTACCATATTTGTCCAATTCTCCCGAGCTCATGATCGAGTCCCTTAAGCGGGTTCCTTTCACAAAACACGACCCATCTAACAACACCATTCAAACTAAGAGTATCTTCTCAGAGGGAACCTTTTACTATCGTAAAATTTCCGACGGCCTCTGGGTTTTAGTATCGGAAATCACGTTTAAAAAACACGTTGCAACCAAAGCATTAAAAGATAAGGGGGGATGCGATTACTATTTTCTTAATCACTTCAGATATAGTAGCAGGACCAGGGGAATTACAATAAATGGCCTCACTATTCCAAAACAAGGTTGGTCAATTTCTAAGCCGGGTACGGAAGTAAATAGCTATTTCAATCCAGGAGACAGCGGTGTTTTTATTAACATCGCTTTCAATGAGGAATGGCTGAAAAAAAATATCCGCTGGGATAAAGACAGCGAGTTCAGCAGCTTTAAAAAGTTTATTGATTCGAATAATACATTTAAGACTTGGGCCGATATCATTCCGGAAGGAAATAATCTTACAAACAATTTGTTGAATTATTTGCGCTCGGAAAATGAAAGCCTTGGCAATATTCAGCTAAGTATTGTGTGTCTTCAGCTTATTGCAAGTTTCCTTGCAAAAGTTTCAAAAAGCAATTATTCTAATGCTATGACTACAACCGAGGCAGACAGGAGGTTGTTAGCGAAGGCAGAGAAACTAATTACCGATTCGGTTACGCAACGGTTTCCAGGAATAGATACCATTGCCGCTGCTGTAAGTATAAGTCCGACAAAGTTAAAAACGATCTTCAAAGCCACGTACGGCGTTACTATGTTTCAGTATTATCAGGATAAACAAATGAAGGCTGCCACAGAACTTCTTAATGAAGGACGCACTGTAAAGGAAGTAGCTCTGATGATGGGATATGACAACCAAAGCAACTTTCGGGCTGCGTTTAAGAAGCATTACGGATACAATCCTTCTAATCTTTAAGGTTGATCTTCAGGGCAATAGTTAAATAAAGTCTTTTCTAACTACTTAAATGTCTTATCTAACTAAGCCATGAGCTGCCTTTGTTTCATCTTTGTTCAGTGACCAAGGGGAACAATCTATCTAAAACAATTTACTAAAATGCCTGTTATGGACTTGTCTCTCTTAAAATAATTAATGCTTTTAACTTATAATAATATAATAAATATCTACCATGAATTAAGCAAGCTTACATCTACCGTGAAAGCGATGCGCTCAAACTAATTCAACATAAAATTAAAAAAAACAAAAGGGTCAAGACAATAAGTCTTATGACGTGCAGCCCTGCAGCTACCTATGCCTCCGCCTCAATTCAAGGATACTTTCACATGAAGTTTCTGAAATGATATGAGCCGGAGGTTTTTCTTATCGAAATCTTTATATATTTAGCTAAAAATATAATGTATGATAGACGATAACCAAATCTTACACAAGCCATTCAGTGCAAGTATCAATATTTCAAAGATTGAGTACCCTGTTTCATTCCAGTTTAAGATAGGAACCTTTGCCAATGATTTTATAGCCACAGATGCTTCAGGCCGCACAATTGCATTTGTCCGTCAAAAGATGTTCAAATTCAAAGACGCGATAATGATCTATTCTGATGAAAGCAAAACCGAGCTACTTTACCAAATTAACGCGGATAAGTGGATTGACTTTAATGCAAGCTATTCCTTTTCGGATGGAAATGACATTCCATTAGGAAGTGTTGGGAGAAAAGGTATGAAATCCCTATGGAAAGCCAGTTACCAAATATTTGATGCCAGCAAGGTTTCTGAGTTTAATGTACGTGAGGAAAATCCCTGGGCTAAAGTTTTTGATGCCCTACTTTCGGAGGTTCCATTTTTGGGACTGTTCACAGGATATTTCTTTCATCCTAAGTACACGGTTGCTAATGAAAAAGGAGTGTTAGTTGCCCGCCTATCCAAAGAATCTTCATTTTTCGGAAGGAAATTCAGGTTGGATAAATTGGAAGATCTAGAGCCCGCTCAAAGTGAACGCATAATTCTTGGTCTTATGATGATGGTTTTGTTGGAAAGAAGGAGAGGGTAGATTATTACGCTTCCTCCTCAGGAAAGTTCAGGAAATCAAACTTGATATTTCCTGAACTTAAATAAATTGCGTTACACGCATTTGGCTATGTATATTGTCTCGATGGCAACTAAAATTAGCTTGCATACAAAATAAGCAAACTGAAAAAGGGCTGAATGCCCTTTCTGATCATTAATAAAAAGAACGATTATGTAATGCAAATATGGATGGTCATTATTAGCTCAAAATTAAGGTAATGCTATGAAATTTGTAAACTTGCTTTCTCTGGAGTATTAAAATAAACTACCACGCCAATTGCGTCCTCCGGTATTTTGAGCTTCTTCCATTTACGTAAAGTCTCAATGAAATGCTCTTACAAGAAACCTAATTGTTGTGAATTTTAAAAATTGCCCACATAATTGATTTGGAAATTACTTAATATTAATTCAAAGAAATCGACTAATTTAGACTTTCATTTCTGACCAAGTTGAGCCGATTTTGATGAGACTGATTGTTAAGTTATTTGCTTGTCCTGTATTGTTTCTACTATTATCTAACCTTGCAGGATTTTCACAAGACATTCAGTTTAAACATATCTCCTTTAGAGAGGGCCTCGCTCAAAGCCCTATTTCTACTATTTTCAAAGACAGTAAAGGTTTTATCTGGATTGGTAACTGGAAAGGATTGATCCGCTATGATGGCTATGAGTTTAAAACATTTAGTCACAAGGATAATGACAGCAGCAGTCTTAGTAATAACCGCGTGAACGCCATTTGCCAGGACAATGAAGAAAGGCTTTGGGTTGGTACCTCACATGGTTTAAACATTTATGATAAAAGAAACGAGACTTTCAGAGCTGTTGGAATCCAAAAGCAAGTCAAAGGAGGCGCTAATTACATTTCCTCGGTTATAAGGGATGAAATGGGAAATATTTGGGTAGGATCTTTTGGCGGAGTAAAGCTAGCAGACCCAACTCGTTTCACCGTTTCGGATGTTGAATCTTTTCGTTTTCAGAAGGATCTATATTCCGGGGTCGTTTTCACCTTATTTAAGGGTAAGCAAAAGCAAATTTGGGCAGGTACAAGAAAAGGGGTACAAACGTTTGATCCTGCAACAAAGAAGGTGCTTATGCTGCCAGAAGTTCTAAGGAAAAATGAAGCGTTGTCTAACGCGAAAGTCCTCGTCATCACTCAAGACAAGAGCGGAAATATGTGGTTCGGAACGGAAAGCTCGGGGCTCTTTAAATACGATAAAGAAGGTAGATCTCTTATTCAATACCAGCAAAGCGATCAGGGGGTAGGCCTGGCCTCCAACTGGATCAAAGGTTTACTTCCATTACAGGATAATAAGATCTGGATAGGCACCAGAGCAGGATTGAGTATATTCGATCCTTTAAAGAACACATTCAGCAATCACCATCATAGCCCTTTTAACACAAAGAGTTTAAGTGATAATACTATCTGGAGTTTTCTTGCCGATGATGCAGGAAGTATCTGGGTAGGTACTTTCGCCGGCGGGCTGAATATTTACAATCCATTAAATGCAAACTTTCAAAATATCGGAGAAAAATTAGGCCCAGGTATCGGGTTAAGCAATAGTGTAGTTAATGCAATCATTCCGTCAGGAGATGGAGGTTTTTGGACAGGAACACATAGCGGAGGCCTTAACTATGTTAATCCTAAGAAAGGAGAAAGTCGTAGCTATTCCATAAAAATGTATCCGAACCGCTCAAGCAATTATATCAAAACTTTAGCAGAAGATGGTAAAGGGAACATTTGGGTTGGTACTCTCGATGGATTGGCTTTATTCAATAAGGAAAGCAAGGAAACGAAGTATTTTTCATTTCCAGTAGAGGGAGCTAAGTTAAGTGGTAGTCTTGTTAATTTCGTTTTGCCCGACCGAGAGGGCGTATGGGCCGGTACAAACGGCTCGGGCTTACGTTTTAGAGCGCACGACGGTACTGTAATAACCTTTCAGAAATCCGAAGACAGGTACTCCATCGCAGATAACTTTGTAACTGCACTATTAAAAGACGCTAAAGGGAATTTATGGGTTGGTACCCAAGGTGGATTAAGTTATTTTGATGTGAGGCAGCAAAAGTTCACTCGCCGTTACCGGAAAGCGAAGGAGCGCTCTCTTAGTCATAGTACTGTCCTTTGTCTATTTCGTGATCGAAATCAACGCTTATGGATTGGGACGGAAGGCGGCGGATTAAATTACTTCGACCCAGCCTCAGAGTCTTTTTATTCCATCAATCAAGGCCTTGGTTTAAGTGATAATGTCGTCCATTCAATTATAGAAGATAATTCAAAGAATATCTGGGTGAGTACCGATGATGGCTTATTTAAAATACACTTCAATAAGTTTGTCGTGCCCTTTTCCAGGAAGAATGTTGAGGTAACTCAGTATACCGCAAATGATGGATTAGCAAGTAATCAATTTCTGACCAACGCGGCAATTAAAACAAAAGATGGGAAGCTGTTTTTTGGGGGTATTAACGGACTAACATCCTTTCATCCCGAAAAGATCCTCAAAAATAATTACAAACCTTTAGTGGTCCTTACTGATCTTCTAATTAAAAATAAGAAGGTAAACATCGGTGACGAGAATCAAGTTCTTGAGCATTCAATATCCGAAACTTCTGATATTACATTAGAGTACGACCAGGGCTTTATAACCCTTCGCTTTGCTGCTTTGAATTATGTAAATCCAGCTAATAATCGCTATGCCTATAAGTTGGAAGGATTAAAAAGAAATGATGACTGGAATTATTCGGGTACAAATAATACTGCAAATTACACCAATCTGGAGCCAGGGACCTATACCTTCAAGGTAAAGGCCGCCAATAACGACGGAATTTGGAATAATGAACCCACCGTCCTGAAAATAAAAGTATTGCCGCCTTTGTGGCGTACATGGTGGGCTTATCTACTTTACCTGATAACAATTACGATTGTTGCCACCGTAATCCTGCGGTTCCTTAAAATCCGCTCGGATCTGGAGCGGAACCTTTATTTTGAACATCGCGAAAACGAGCGTCAGAAGGAGCTATACCAGCAGAAGCTCGATTTTTTTACGAATATCTCTCACGAAATCAGGACTCCCTTAACGCTTATCGTTGGCCCACTTGAAAAGGCATTAGGAAGTTTAAGGAATAGTCCTTCGATTTTTAACCAGCTGAATATTGTAAGAAATAATGCCGAGAGACTGATGCGCCTGGTGAACGAGCTACTTGACTTTAGAAAAGCAGAGTCGGGCAATATGAAACTGCAGTTCAGTGAGTGTGATATTCAGAAATTTGTTGCAGAAATATTCTTGTCTTTCAAAGGCTTGGCGGCCACCCGTAATATTCATTATATGCTTATCCCAATCGACAAGCCTATCAAGGTTTATTTTGATAAAGATCAGTTGGAAAAGGTGTTATTCAATATTTTGTCAAACGCCTTTAAATTTACACCAGATAATGGGAAAATTACCGTAAAGCTGGAGGTTCATAAAGAAGTTGAAAGGGAATGGGTGAATATCATTATTTCTGATAATGGAAAGGGTATTCCTGAAGAGTTTCATGAGAAGCTTTTCGAAAACTTTTTCCAGGTAGAAGGCCGCGACTTTAGCATTGGAACAGGCATAGGACTTGCCCTGTCTAAAAGTATAATGGAACTTCATAAAGGCTCCATAAAGGTTAAAAGTCGTCTTCAGCAAAATGATAAGCCCGGCGAAACAAGCTTTACTGTTACACTTCTAATTGGGAAAGAACACCTTGAGAACGAAGTACTTGTTCCCGCCTATATGAATAGTGATAATGCAGATTTGTATCAGGTACAATCGGCGATAACAGAATGGATTGAAGATGATGTGAAAGTACCAGTTGAAAAACGGCATACAGTGCTGGTAGTAGAGGATAATGAAGATGTAAGACAGTTTATCAAAGATGCACTTAATTCACAATATCATATCCTTGAAAGTGCTGATGGTGTGGAGGGACTTTCTGCTGCATTTGAGAATATTCCTGATCTTATTGTTAGTGACGTTATGATGCCGAAAATGGATGGTCTTGACTTTTGCCGCAGAGTAAAAAATGACGAACGTACAAGTCACATTCCTGTGTTATTGCTTACTGCGCGTACAGCTTATATTCATCAGGTTCATGGCTTTGATAAGGGTGCTGACGCTTATATAACCAAACCATTTTCAGTACAGATCCTGCAATTACAAGTACGTAATATACTGGCATCGAAGGATGCTTTACGTCTCAAATACTCCTCACAGCTTATACTTCAGCCGCAAAATTTTACAGTAGAATCACCTGAAGAAAAATTCCTTCAAAGATTGATGGAAATAGTGGAGAAGAATATGGAAAGCGCAGAATTCGGAGTCGCCGACCTGGTAGATGAAATAGGAATGAGTAAAACTGTTCTCTACAAAAAAGTACAAGCTCTTACCGGTATTTCCATAGGCGATTTTATCAAATCTATCCGGCTAAAGCGCGCAGCTATGCTCCTCCAGCAAAATAAAATTGGAATTGCAGAAGTAGCCTACTCTGTAGGATTTAATGATCGTAAGTATTTCAGCAAGGAGTTTAAGAAACAATATAACTTATCACCCTCCGAGTATATTCAGCAGTTTAGTCCCGAAGAAGGTTAATACCCCAAAAATATTTTTCTACCCCTAAAAGCGGAAATCTGAACCCTTCCTCCTGCTTTAGTTAAATGCTTTTTTGTACTGTTCTTAACTGAAGATCTGTGATTGTGTATCTGCCTAACAGCAGGTACTAAGATTTGAAGAAGATCAAAAGCATTGCTCAAACTAAATAATTAACCATATAAACTAAATTTCATGAGAAAAAACAACCTCGCAGCTGTTGTAGCTGCCGCTATTCTTGCGGCTGTTAGCTTATCCTGTAAAAAGCCACAGACAGCGATCCCAGAAGATTTAACTGATTCTTCGAAGAACTCAAGCGGTAGTAAAGTCTCCGCTATAACGGCGCTCACTGCTATAGATAATATGGGAACAGGGTTTAATCTTGGGAACACTTTTGATAAACCAAGCCATTCTACTGATCCCAATAACATTAAGCCTATAATCGACCTTTATTATAATGCCGGCATGAGGCATATGCGTATTCCTATAACCTGGATGGATGAATTTACCAGCAGGCTAGCTGATGCCAACGGAAATCTTAATACCAATCACACGCGGTTGGCTCAATTAAATTCAGTAGTGGATTATGCACTCGGCAAGGGGATGTATGTAGTGATCAATGCTCATCACGAACATTGGCTTAAAGACAGTTACGATGGCTCTTCAAATTATAATACAAAGTTTACAACTTTATGGACGGGCATTGCGAATTACTTCAAAAATAAGTCAGACAAGTTGATGTTTGAGGTGCTCAATGAACCTGAAGGTAAGTTCGGGCAATGGGGAACATCAACTTTACCTACCAATAGTACAGCTATAAATCTAACACGACAGATCAATAAAGTGGGTTACGATGCAATCCGGGCAACCGGAGGGAATAATGCTACAAGAGTGATTATGATTTCGCCGAATGGACAGGCAAATGATGGGCAGCTGGACGATGTTTATCCTGCCAAAGCCGGTCTTCCAGGCGCAGGTAACGATCTCTATTTAGCTGCTCACGTTCATTCCTATGATCCATGGAACTTTTGCGGGCAGGAGGGAAGTAATTCCAACTATCCAGGCAGACAAGCTTTCATTAATGACATTAATACTACCGCCAGCCATGCAGGTGCTTTAGGTATCCCGGTAAATTATGGAGAATTTGGTGCGGGGAGAGTAAGTGCAACAGTATCCCAGAGAGATTCATGGCAGGTAAGGGAGTATTACCGCACTATGCGTACAACCATGCTTTCTCATGATATGGCTCCCACTGTTTGGGATGACAGAGGGTGGTTCTCACTTATTTCCGGATCAGGAAGCTCTTATAATTTCGTGAATTTTATCGTTCCGCATATGATGGCCGAATCTTTACTTGGCAAAACAGTAATTCTGCTTGGAAATAACTCAAAGTTTGTAGACGGCAAAAGTGGAAGTGCACCGATGTGGTGCAATTCAACGACAATAGGCAATTCTGAAGAGTTCCTTATTGAAGACCGGGGAAACGGCAAAGTAGCACTTAAAAGCTCCGGTTTCTACACCTCTTCGGAGAATGGCGCTACTACAGGGATGAATTGCAACCGTACTTCAGTAGGTGCAACGGAAGAATTCTGGGTGGTTTATCTTGGAGGTAATCAGATGGCCTTGATGGGCAACAACCAGAAGTTCGTTACTTCCGCAAATGGAACCTCGGTAATGACTACAACTTCTTCCAGTATTGGGGGCTGGGAAAAATTCAACTACACTGTTCAATAAGAATTAAATAACAAGATATGGTTTGAGGAAGGCGTCTGAAACAGACGCCTTTTTGGATAGAACTATACCAGTATTCAGATGAAAAAAGCCCCGGAACAATCATCAGGACGTTTTTACCCCTATTTTGGGAATCCAGGCACCCCTGTTTCCCCCGGTTGCAGTACATATTTGTCCAACCAATATGAACGAAGTATGAACAAATTTCAACCGATCACACCAGAAGGAATCAGACGTCACTATGTCGCACAGGTCACGTCTTAAGAAATTTCCTAAGCATTAAAAACTGAATTTTTTTAAGGTCTAATCAATTATTAACATGGAATTTTTTTACAAGAGATCCATTACTCTACTCATTTTGATCTTCAGTTCTGTGGCCGGAACTACCTTTGCTCAAACGCTCAGAGTAACCGGACTTGTAACAGACACTAAGGGTGAAACTTTACCTGCAGTAAGCATTAAAGTAAAAGGCAGTAACACCAGCACAGCAAGTGATATTAATGGGAAGTATAGTATCAGTGTTCCCAACGCAAATGCTGTTCTTGTATTTAGCTTCGTTGGATTCGAAACGCGCGAGATGCCAGTAGCCGGAAAGAGTACTATTAATGTTGCCCTTCAAACTACAAGTAAAGACCTTCAGGAGGTTGTAGTTGTGGCTTACGGTACACAGAAAAAATCCAGCTTAACTGCTGCTATCTCTACTGTTAAAGGCGAGGAAATACTAAAGTCACCAACATCTAACGTCACTAATAGTCTTGCTGGTCGCTTACCGGGCGTAACCGTTATTCAACGGAATGGGCAGCCGGGATTAAATGCTGCAGATATCAGGATCAGAGGGGTAGCCACTCCGTCTAACTCCTCTGCACTGATTTTTGTCGACGGGGTAGAAAGGTCTTCATTTGGCGACATTGATCCCAATGAGATCGAGTCGATATCTACACTAAAGGACGCATCAGCTACAGCGCTTTATGGTATCAGAGGAGCAAATGGAGTGGTTATTGTAACCACCAAAGCAGGTAAGGCTGGCCCTCCAAAGATTTCTTATAGTTCTAATGTAAGTATTCAAACGTATACCGCTATACCTAAGCAACTTAACTCCTATGATAATGCCCGTTTGATGAACGAGGCAATGGCCAATGATGGGCAAGCGCCACGCTGGACCGATGTGGAACTAGCCAAGTTTCAGGATGGCTCAGATCCTTATGCCTACCCTGATGTTAACTGGTTTGATTATGTTACAAGGAAATATTATCCTCAGACACAGCATAACCTGAACGTAAGTGGAGGTACAAGTCTTATAAAGTATTTTGCTTCAGTAGGATATCTTTTTGAAGATGGTATTTTTCGCGATCTTAAATCGCCTTACGGTTACAAAACAGCTCCTTCTTACAACAGGTATAACTTTCGATCCAATGTCGACTTTAATTTCACTAAAGACCTTACGGTTGGAGTAAGGTTGGGAGGCCGCTTAGGTAAGCGGTATCAACCTGCCGGGCAACGGGCATCCAGTGGTACCTTTAGTTACGACCACCTTCAGGGCATCATCTCCCGCATATTACAAACACCGTCATTTGCTTATGCTCCTGAATTGCCGGGAGGCCTTATTGCAGGTAATACCGACGTAGGTACAAATGTGTGGAACCCGCTGGCGGTATTAACTCGTTGGGGATATCGTGAAGACGAAAATAATGCTATCGAAAGTGTATTTAACCTGAATTACAAACTGGATAAGTTGTTACCCGGATTGGCGTTCAAAGGGTTATTTTCTTATGATTCTTATTTCAACGGAACAACGCGACGCAATGCTACCTGGGCAGAATATCTCTATAACCGGCAAAACGGCCAGATCTCGCTTAACTCTAATGGCACTCGTATAAACGATGAGCCTCCTGGCTCACTACTTGCTGATTTCAGTGGTAACGTAAATACTAATATCCAACTGGGTTTCAATTACTCACATAGCTTCGGCAGGCACAATGTCGGTAGTATGCTACAGGGGGTAAGGCAGTTGAACAGGACCGACCGCGATGGGGCTACCGATGCAGCACCCTTTGCGATGCAGGGTATAGTGTCAAGGACAACCTATAATTATGCAGAGAAATATTATCTGGAGTTTAACCTTGGCTATAATGGTTCAGAGCAGTTCGCCGGTTCCAAAAAATATGGTTTCTTCCCGGCTTATTCTGCAGGTTGGACTATATCAAAGGAGGATTTCTTTAAAGATCAAAAATGGGTTGATTACCTAAAGTTCAGAGGATCCTACGGTAAGGTTGGGAATGATAACATTGGCAATAACCGCTTCCTGTTTCTTACCCGTTATGAAACTACTGCAGGTGGTATTGGTTTCGGCTACCCTGGTCAAATTACCTCCACCCGCACTGTTAACCTGGCTCAACTTGGAAATCCAGGGGTAGAGTGGGAGACCGGTACTAAACGTAACTTTGGTTTTGAAGGGCGTTTTTGGAGAAACAGGGTTTCCTTAACAGCCGATATTTTCGACGAAACCAGGTCCGGAATACTTTTCCAGAGAAGCTCATCTCAAGGAAGCGGTATCCTTACATTCGGAGAAGATTATCCGGCTATCAATATCAATAAAGTTTATAACAAAGGATATGAAGTTGAACTAAGCTTTAATGATCGCTCTGGAAATTTGGGTTACGGTATCAGCTCTCAGCTATCTTTCGCCAGAAATAGATACGAGTATGCTGATGACCCTTCCAATACTCCAGACAACCTTAAGAACACTGGTCAGCGCATTAACCAATATCGTGGCTACATCACCGAGGGATTTTTCAATAGTGTTCAGGAGGTGAATGAATATATGACCAAAATAACGCCTATCGGGGGAGTAAGGCCGATTCCGGGAGATTTAAGATATCGCGATATGAATGCGGATAATAAAATCGATCAGGAAGACCGTGTACCTATCGGATATTCTAATGTCCCTGAGTATAATTACAGCATAACTCCAAATGTATCCTGGAAAGGTTTGTCGCTGTCGGTAATGTTCCAGGGCGTTGCAAATGTAAGTTCAGATGTAATTCTGACTGAGCAGAATAACGGTTTTCAGATGTATGAGCATCAGCTGAACCGTTGGACGGAAGCTACCAAAGCCACAGCAACATGGCCCGCATTACATTTCCGTGGTAATGGCTATTACAATTACCAGCTAAATGATTTCATTCTTCAGAACGCCTCCTATTTAAAACTAAGGAACGTAGAGTTTGCCTGGACGCTGCCTAAGAGGTGGATACAACCTGTTAAACTAAGTTCTGCGAGACTGTTTGTTAACGGGCAAAACCTGCACACCTGGACTAAATTCAAAATGTATCTTGATCCCGAGCAGATTAATACCTACAATACCGAGTTCTCCAGACAATCAATTTATCCATCATCCCGAATTTACAACGTAGGGGTTAACCTTCAATTTTGATTATATGAAAAGGTTATATACATACGCAGCCTTCGCGCTTGCGCTTGCCTTAACATCCTGTAACGATAACTACCTTGATCGTGCACCCGAAGTAGCGCTTCCGGAAAGTGCTGTCTTTGCCAATCCTACACTTGCCGCACAGTTTGCAGATAATGCCTATAATTTTCTTATTGACGACTATGCCAGGCTTAACGTCCATAGAGGCATTTCCGGTCAATTTTCAGATGAAGCTGTCTCTGCAAATAATGATGTGGCGGTTCGTACCATTAACTCTGGCGACTATCAGGCTCACGCCTATAGTGGTGTCACTAATGACATCCTTACTGTCTATGTTGATTCATACAAGGGCATCCGGATAGTAAATCAAGTTCTGGAACATTTAGATCAGATTCCTTTTCCTACTAGCGGCCGGGATCTGAGAAAGGAGTACCGTGGGCAAATGCATTTCCTAAGGGCATTTTATTACTCTGAGCTAGTGAAGCGCTTTGGAGGTGTGATCTTCGAAACAAAAGCTGAGGCCGACCCTAATGCTGATATTAGCAAGCCAAAAAGTACTTTCGATGAATGTGTAGCTTTTATTCTTTCAGACCTTGATATTGCAGATGCAAACCTTCCTCTTGAGTATCAGGATTCTGAGTACGGACGGGCAACCAAAGGGGCTGCTTATGCACTACGCGCACGATTACTGTTATTAGCCGCAAGTCCTTTACATAACCCTGAGAATGACCGGGCTAAATGGTCTGCTGCTGCTGCTGCCGCGCGCCGTTTGATGGTTGATCTGAATAATGAAAGGACTGTTCCTTATACACTCACAGGAACAGACTATAATCAGTTGCTTAATTATGCAAGATCTGACGAGTATATCATGATCAAACCGCGCAATGCGAGAAGCCGTGAGGGAATGTTAGTAGATTTCGTTATGTCGCCCCGCTCAGGGGGAGCTCAAGGCACCTTAAATCCTTCTCAAAACCATGTGGATCTGTATGAGATGCAGGCAACTGGTTTACCTATCTCAAATCCTGCATCAGGATACTCAGCACAAAACCCATATGCTGGCCGCGATCCCAGGTTCTATGCTAATATCTTGTATAATGACCGCCCATGGCAAGGATGGAGGATAGATATGTGGTCTCAGCACCCAACCGAGTCTGACTTTGTAGAAGGTAGCGTAAAGCATACTGTTACCGGCTATTACTGCCGCAAGTTCTGGCCTGAAGCTTACAAGGCTAACGCTACTAACCAGGCTTTTATCAACTATATATTTTTCAGATATGGTGAAGTACTGCTTAATTATGCGGAAGCGCAAAATGAAGCATTGGATGCTCCAGACGCGAGCGTTTACCAGGCTATAAAGCAGATAAGAGATCGTGCAGGAATGCCTGAACTGCCTGCAAGTCTCACTAAAGAGGAGATGAGACAGCGCATACGTAACGAACGGGCAGTTGAGTTGGCCTTCGAAGACATTCGATGGTATGATTTGCTCCGGTGGAGAGCAGCCGATGTAATTACCCAACCTATGCGAGCCGTCAGGGTAACAAGGAACAGTAACGGCAGATTTACTTATACATGTATCACGCTTCCTGAAAGTTACCAGAAAAGGCACGAGAGTTATATGGACTTATATCCCTTCCCACGAAATGAGGTCTATAAAAGTAACGGGAAGTTGATTCAGAATCCGGGATGGTAATCAGGAATTCTTAAACGCAGTACAATGAAATTCAAAGTTATAATCTATATCCTGCTGTGCAGCTTCTTTTACAGCTTCAGCAGCAAAGCTCAGAATGCTGCCAAACCTATCAGTGTGTCAGGTAAGGTAGCAGATGCGGATGGAAAACCATTGGAAGGAGTAAACATTCTTATCCAGGAAAAGAAAACAAACACAGTAACGTCGACCGACGGAAGTTTTGAGATTAGCGCCCTTAATACAGATGTTATCATCCTTAAAAAAACCGGATACATCACCGCAGAGCGTCGTGTGCTGGATGGTAAAGATCTACGTGTTACCCTACAGCAAGCTTTAATAGATGCCGGCGACGATGACAATGTCTTTATCCCTTTTGGGGTTCGCAAAAAAAGATATGTTTCCGCCTCTATAAGCACAGTTGCAGGTTCCGACCTTCCAAAGCTTCCTTTATCGTCGTTACCAAATACTTTGGCTGGAAGATTGCCGGGACTGTATGTGCAGCAGATGGGTTCTCGCCCTGGTATTGATGATGCATCCTTCACTATTCGCGGTCGCTCATCTTATAACAGTAATCAGCCTCCTCTTATCCTGGTTGACGGGATTGAACGGAGTTTTGATAATATGGATGTGAACGAGGTAGAAAGCATCAGCGTATTAAAGGATGCTGCCTCCATTTCCTGGTACGGAATGCGCGGAGCTAATGGTATTATTTATGTAACAACCAAACGTGGTAATCCTTCTGCAACCCGTTTCACATTTGATGCGCAGGGAGGTGTGCAAACGCCGGTATACACATCAAAAACACTTGATTCTTATACCTATGCGTCCTTATATAACCAGGCGCTGGCTAATGATGGAAACGCACCTTTATATACAAGTACGCAACTAGATGCCTATGCCACCGGCTCAGACCCTCTGCGCTATCCAAATAACAATTACAGTAGTATGTTTCTGAAGGATGCGTCCAGTGTGCAGCGATACGTTGCAACAGTAAGCGGAGGGAATGCTTTTGCCAGGTACTACGTATTGCTTAATCACATGAATCAGAATGGTTTGTTTGATAATGCCCGTACAGATAAGTACAAAACAAATGCAAATTACCAGAAGTATAACTTTAGGACCAACCTGGATCTACACATCACTAAAACTCTCGACGCTACGATCGATTTTGGAGGTCGCTCAGAAGTGATAAGATATCCATCTTCAGGTGTTCAAACCTTTATGGAGACTATCAATACCCTTCCTCCAAATGCCTTTCCATTAACCAATGCCGATGGTTCCTACGGTGGATCAGATCTATTCAGGAATACCCCCCTGGCAATGCTCCAAAGCAGTGGTAATATTAACGACCAGTCAAGAACCCTGCTCGCTACTATCAGCGCTAAGCAGAAACTTAACTTCCTGCCTGGCCTGTCGGCTAATATTCTTTACAGCTACGACATTATAGGAACCTACCAGTATGGAATAAGACAAACCTACGAGATCTTTAGTCAGGCCACAGATGGTACATACCAGAGGATTGGTACCGCAGAGAATGGCCCGATAGAATACCGGGATAACACCTTCGGAGGTAATCTCCGTAATAACGAGTTCTGGTTTGGATTTGACTATGACAACACCTTTGGCAAGCACGGCGTTAATTTCTCGACCAGACTTCATCGCACGGTTCAGGCTGCTCCCAATGTACTTGAGACACGTCATGAGGGCATATCCAATCGCTTGTCGTATGTTTACAAATCACGTTATTTTGCTGATTTCGTTGCTGCTTATACCGGATCTGAAAGATACGCTCCAGGCCGGAGGTTTGGTTTCTTTCCTGCAGTCTCAGCTGGCTGGATCGTTTCAGATGAAAGTTTCTTCAAACCTGTTTCTTCTGTACTGAACTACCTCAAGTTTCGCGGCTCATATGGTATTGTGGGAAGCGACGATATGGGTGTCAGGAGAGGAGCTTTCAATGACTTCTATAATCGCACAGGTACTGGCTATAATTTTGGAACAGGCTATAGTAATGCAAATGGTGCCGCCGAGATCAGTTTAAGTAATCCTTTTCTTACCTGGGAAAAGGCTAAGAAATCCAGTATTGGTTTAGATGCGCGTCTTCTTAAACAAACCCTAAATATCTCTTTTGATTACTTTAATGAAGACAGAGAAGACCTGCTGACTAACGACTTATCACCTCGGGTCCTTGGAATTGGTCGCATTCAGGTAAACAAGGGAGAAGCAAATTATAAAGGTTTTGAAACAGCAGCAAGCTATGTCAGAACTGTTAATAAAGTAACGTTTGCATTAAATGGAAACTTTACCAGGGTGAAAAGCAAGATCCTTGCATTGAACGAAGCTCCGGGATTACCTGCTTACCAGAGCGAAATTGGTCGTAATGTAGGGCGTTTAGCACTGTTCAATCGCGAAAATGATGTAGACTATCAGCGTATGTTCCTGGTATCCGACGGACTTTTCCGCACACAGGAAGAGATCGACAACGCACCTTCCCATACTTTTGGTGGAGGCGCAAGAATTGGAGATATCCGGTATAAAGATATGAACGGCGATAACAGGATAGATGCCAACGATATGGTCGCTTCTGATTATGCCGATATGCCCCGTTCTTACTACGGTTTCGGACTCTCCCTTAAGTTCAAAGGATTTGATCTCTCTGCAAATTTCCAGGGCGTTGAAGGACGCACCGTTTCTATAGCTAACATTGTAAATAGCGGCACTAATAATAATGGCTATATCAACCAGTTCTCCGCACAGAGATGGACGGCGGAAACTGCAGAAACTGCTATTTACCCAAGGCTTTCTATCGCTAACAGATCTAATAATACTCAGGCGTCCGACTTCTGGCTTCGCTCGGGTGATTATATGCGCCTGAAAGTAGCAGAGCTTGGTTATAGTTTCCCAGCGGAAAGTATTTTACGAAACAATCGCATCCGTGCGCTAAGATTCTATCTTACCGGATTCAATTTGTTAACCTTTAGCTCTTTGAATAAATTAAACATAGATCCCGAAATGCCTACTTCAGGGTATAATGCCTCTTATCCTTACGTGCGGACATTTTCAGCTGGCCTTAACCTAACTTTCTAAATCCAAGGAATATGAAAACAAGAAATTTAAAACTCGCCATACTACTTTTCCCATTCCTGATAGCAGGCTGTGAGAAATCAGATTTCCTGAACGACGGAAAGGACACAGGTGGCAATGAGGTAACCGAAGAGCAGTTTTGGAATCATCGCGACTGGCCGCGGAATTTCCTGAATAGTGCTTATTCACACCTTCCGGATGAATATAACCTTGATGGAGATGGAGCATTATTGGCTTCAGCATCTGATGAAGCCGTTAACTCGAATCCAAACTCTTCGGTTAATTGGATCAATAACGGCTCTTGGGGACCAGGGCGCACCTTCAACGATGTGTATGCTGATATGTATGAAGGAATTCGTAAAACCAATGTGTTTTTGGAAAATATTGAAAGAGCAAAGGCCATCGTTCCGGTGAAGGAGGAGGCTACCGAGGAACTTAACGAGAACAGTTACGGCCGTACTATTGAGCGACTCAAAGGACAAGCTTATTTTTTAAGAGCATTCTATCACTTTGAACTCTTGAAACGCTACGGTGGAGTCCCTGTACTCAACCGTTCTTTTGAGGCCTCCGAGGATCCTAATGTTCCTAAAAACGAGTATGATGAAGTGGTACGACAGATCGTAATGGATTGCGATTCGGCAGCTACACGTCTTCCTTTGTGGCACGGTACCTGGGATGCTGCTTTCCGCGGCCGGGCAACCAAAGCTGCTGCTCAGGCCCTTAAGTCCCGAACACTATTATATGCTGCAAGTCCTCTAAACAATGAGAATAATTCCCAGGAAAAGTGGCAGGCTGCTGCGCAGGCTACTCGCGACTTTATCCTTGATGCGGCAGGAGCAAATTCGCACAGGATCCATAGCAACTATAGCCAGGTCTTCACCCAGGTCTACAATCCGGAATATATCTTTGGTACCAGGGTCGACAACCGTAACGACATCGAAGCTAATAATGCACCCGTAAGCTACAACGGAGGAAAAGGCCGTACCAACCCCACTCAGGAAATGGTAGATGCATTCGAGGTGAAAGTTGGCAATAACAGCTACGCAATTTCAGACCCTGCTTCAGGATATACAGATCAAAACCTCACCTTGAACCGCGATCCCCGACTAGCTCTGAGTGTTATTATTAATGGGTCTAGCTGGAAAGGAACACCTTTGGTAGAAACCTTTGTTGGCGGGAAGGATGGTTTGAATGGTGGGGTGAATTACACAAGGTCTGGCTACTACCTGCGTAAGTTTATGCAATCGGCAGTGAATTATAATGTCACTCCAGCAAGTAATGCCCGTCGCCCATGGATCTTGTTTCGCTACGCCGAAATTCTCTTAAATTATGCTGAAGCTGTAAACGAATTGGCAGGACCAGATGCTTTACCAACAGCTTCCGATGCGAAAGCTTTTCCGCTTACGGCCCGTGCGGCAATTAATCAGGTGCGGGCACGTACAGGGATTGCGATGCCTCCCATACCAATAGGTCTGTCGAAGGATGCAATGCGTGAACGGATAAAGAATGAACGCCGGGTGGAGCTTTGTTTTGAAGGACACAGGTTTTATGATGTTCGTAGGTGGAAGGAGGGCGAAAAGTACCTGAATAAGCCAGTTACAGGTATGCGCATTACTAAGAACGCTAACAATACCTTCAATTATCAACGTTTCCCAATTGAAACACGTGTCTTTGAAGAAAAGAATTATCGCTTCCCATTCTCCCTGACAGACATTAACAGGCAGCCCGCCTTAATTCAAAATAAAGGCTATTAATACTATAAGCACATTCAATAAACAACACACTTATATCGCTGAAATACTCTTATTATGAAAATTAAAAGTTTTTTTTTATTGCTGCTTGCATTTACACTTACCGGGCACCTTGCACTTGCTCAGGGTTCGCTTATTCAGAATATTAAAGCCAGACAGATCCAGAGCCTTAATGGCCGCTGGAACTATATAGTCGATCCGTACGAAAATGGCTTCTATGATTACAGGAGAGAGGCATTTGATCAGACATCATCTGGCAAGGGTGGTTTCTACGACGACAAAAAGCCGAAAGATAAATCAGAACTTGTAGAATACGATTTTGATTTTTCACCGACCCTGAATGTTCCGGGCGACTGGAATTCCCAGGTGGAGAAACTGGAAATGTACGAGGGCACAGTTTGGTATCGTCGAAAATTTTCAGCTTCACCTAAAAAAGATAAAAAGTATTTCATTTATTTTGGTGCTGTAAACTACGAAGCCCATGTTTACCTTAACGGCAAAAAGCTGGGTATTCATAAAGGGGGATTTACACCCTTTCAGTTTGAAGTTACCAAACTTCTGCAAGAAGGAAATAATTCGCTTGTTGTGAAGGCTGACAATACCCGCAGGCAGGATGAAATTCCGACGATAAATACCGACTGGTGGAATTACGGAGGAATAACACGTGATGTTTTCCTTGCAGAGTTGCCTCAAACTTATATTGCTGATTATAAAGTCCAGCTGGCAATGCAGAACGAAGATATTATAGAAGCATCAGTGATACTGGCAGGTGCTGCAAAGTCACAATCCGTTAGCATTAAAATCCCTGAGCTTGGCATAAACACCTCAGCTAAAACAGACACTGCAGGGAAGATTTCTCTCAGCATTCCTGTGAAAAAAATAAGTTATTGGTCTCCCGAGAACCCTAAACTATATAACATTACTATCTCGTCGGGCTCTGAGAATTTGAAAGACCGGGTTGGCTTCAGAACTATTGAAACACGGGGAAAAGACATCCTGTTAAACGGAAAATCAATCTTTCTTCGGGGCATTTCCATTCACGATGAGAATCCTCTTTTGTCGGGTCGTCTGCGTTCTGAGGGTGATATGCGTATGATGCTGCAATGGGCAAAAGAATTGAACTGCAATTACGTTCGTTTAGCTCATTATCCTCACAGTGAAGACATGGTACGTTTGGCAGATGAAATGGGACTGCTTGTTTGGGCTGAGGTTCCGGTTTATTGGACTATCTCATGGAAGAATTCCGATACTTACGCTAATGCTGAAAAGCAGATGGGCGACCTGATCCACCGGGATAAGAATCGCGCCAGCGTTATTGTCTGGTCTATAGGAAACGAAACACCATTGAGCGAACCACGCCACCAATTTATGGGTAACCTGGCAGCTTTTGCCCGTTCTCAGGATAATACACGTTTGGTAGCAGCTGCCCTTGAAGTGCACCGTAATGGTACAGAGGTAATTGTAAACGATGTACTGGGCGAGAAGCTTGATTTGGTAAGCTTCAATGAGTACGCTGGCTGGTACTGGGGAGGCACACCAAAAGAGATCACTAAATATCACTTCAATATTAAGTACAACAAGCCTGTGGTGATCACGGAATTTGGAGGAGATGCGCTTGCTGGTTTTCACGCGGATGAAGACACACGTTGGTCTGAAGAATATCAGGAAGCCTTATACAAAAATCAAATCACAATGCTTAAAACCATTGATGGTTTGCGAGGAATGACACCATGGATCCTTACAGATTTCAAATCTCCGAGAAGACAACACCCTGTCTATCAAAATTTCTGGAATCGCAAAGGACTTCTTTCCGAAACCGGCGAGAAGAAGAAGGCATTCTTCGTCTTACAGTCTTTCTATACTCAAATGGCAGAAAAATATAGTAGTCAGAGTAGAAGTTTAAGCGCAGTTAAATAAGCCTTAATCAATGAGGACAATCTTAACAGCAGCTGTTCTAGCCCTGTTACTACAGGCTTCAGCACAAGATAGCACTGATTTTAAGCTTAAGGTAGCTGCAAGAAAGGGCATTAACCATGCTGATGGCAGTAATGATTTTACGGCTTACAAACAGTACTCCACACGAAGTTTAAGCACGCTTAATGGCTACAACTTCAAACCACAGCGTCTTAGTAAGTACGGAGGGTGGCTGGATCATAGAACAAAAGCAACCGGATTCTTTCAGGTGAAAAAGATCGATGGCCGTTGGTGGGCTATCGATCCTGAAGGGTATTATTATTTACACAATGCCCTAAATGCGGTGAATATGGGAAAATCAGAGAGGAATCAGAAGGCCTTGAAAGATAATTTCGGTACGCCTGGAAACTGGATGAAAGAGACACTTCGGCTTCTGCTAAGCAACGGGTTTAACGGGGCTGGTGCATGGTCAAATGTCGAGGCCATAAGAAAATCAGCCATCCAAAGCAAAAAGCCTTTGGCGTACACCATTAACCTCGATTTCATGAGTGCTTACGGTGATAAAAGAGGAGGAACATTTCAAGTGCCAGGCCATAAAGGCTACCCTAATAACGTGATCTTTTTATTCGATCCCGCATTTGAGGATTTTTGCAATGAATATGCAAAACGCCTTATTCAGAACAAAGACGACAAAAATCTTTTCGGATATTTTTCGGATAACGAACTGCCTTTAAGCCTGAAAAACCTTGAGGGATATCTTACTTTGAAAGATCAGACTGATCCTGGATACCTTGCCGCTAGCACTTGGCTCGAAAAAAAGGGAATCCGTAAAGAGCAGATCAATGACGAGGTTCGATCAGAATTTCTGGAATATGCCGCCGACCGTTATTTCTCTATAGTTTCAAAGGCTATCCGCAAATACGACCCCAATCACCTTTACCTCGGATGTCGTTTCTATGGTGGGCAACGCAATATTGCAGGACTGCAACGAGCGGTTGGAAGATATGCTGATGCGGTTTCTGTCAATTACTATAATCACTGGACGCCCAATATTTCCGAGATGAAGAAATGGGAAGAGTGGTCAGGGAAACCTTGCATTATCACCGAGTGGTATGTCAAAGGGGAGGACTCTGGTTTAGGGAACACTGCAGGAGCTGGTTGGATTGTAAAAACTCAGGAAGACCGCGGACTCTTCTATCAAAACTTTGTCCTCGGCCTGATTGAATCGAAAAGTTGCATTGGCTGGCACTGGTTTAAATACCTTGACAATGATCCCACTCAAAAGAACGCTGAGCCCTCCAATACCAACGCGAACAAGGGAATTGTGAATAATGATTATCAGGAATACACACCCTTGATTCAGAAATCGAAAGAACTGAACACACAAATGTACCCATTGACCGAATGGTTTGATAAGCATAATTAGAATGAAATTGAGTATTTACCAAAGAAGGCTGCTTATATATCTGGTAGCACTAGGCTTCTCCTGCTTTCCTGCATTTGGACAGAAAAAAACGATTAACCAACGGGTAGATTCCCTTTTAAAATTAATGACCATCGAAGAAAAGGTGGGTCAGTTGAATCAGTACTCTGGCAGGGAGGTAACAGGCCCTGTCACTAGCAGGCAAACTTACCTATTAAACGATATTAAGGCCGGCAGGGTAGGATCCATGCTCAATGTGCACGGAGTGAAGGATACCCGGGAGATCCAGGCCGTTGCCCTGCAATCGCGACTAAAGATTCCTTTGCTATTCAGCATGGATGTGATCCACGGCTATAAAACTGTCTTTCCAATTCCTTTGGCTGAGGCAGCGTCATGGGACCTGGAAGCGATTCGCACTTCGGCCCATATTGCGGCAAAAGAAGCCGCTGCGGTAGGCTTACATTGGACGTTCGCACCGATGGTCGACGTTGGCCGCGATGCAAGGTGGGGCAGATTGATGGAAGGAGCTGGCGAAGACACCTATCTCGGTAGCCTCATAGCACGTGCCCGTGTGCTTGGCTTCCAGGGTGAAAAACTAGGCGGAACAGATGCAGTAATGGCTTGTGCAAAACACTTTGCGGGCTACGGTGCGGCAATTGCCGGTCGCGACTATAATGCTGTTGACATGAGTAATCAATTACTTTGGGAGGCATATCTTCCGCCTTTTAAAGCAGCAGCAGATGCTGGTGTAGCCACTTTTATGAACTCTTTCAATACATTGAATGGAATTCCGGCAACAGGTAATTCTTATCTTCAACGTGATATTCTCAAAGGAAAGTGGGGGTATAAGGGTTTTGTAGTGAGCGATTGGGGTTCTATCGGCGAGATGGTACCCTGGGGGTACGCAAAGGATGAGAAAGATGCTGCCTTTAAAGCCATCATTGCCGGGAGTGATATGGATATGGAAGCAGAGGCCTACAAGAAGAATCTTGCAACTCTTGTGAAAGAAAAGAAGGTAGATATTAAACTAATTGATGATGCCGTAAGGAGGATCCTTTACAAGAAGTTCGAGCTGGGCCTATTCGATGATCCCTATCGTTTTTCAAACGCTGGCAGAGAGCAGAAGGTTTTGAATGACCCCCAACATAAATTGGTTGCAAGGGATGTTGCTCAAAAATCAATTGTGCTCCTGAAGAATGAAAAACAAGTATTGCCTCTTTCCGGAGCTGTAAAAACAATCGCCCTTATTGGCCCACTCGGAAAATCAAAAAGAGACCTTGAAGGCAGTTGGATCCCTCTTTCAGACACCAGTCTGGTAACCTCGGTTTACGAAGGACTTCGGAGTAAGATCAATCCATCCTCACAGATCATCCATGCCAAAGGCTGCGATATTACAGATAATGGCCAAGCCGGTTTTGCAGAGGCGATAGCGGCCGCAAAGCAAGCTGATGTAGTGGTAATGGCATTAGGAGAAAGCTATGATATGAGTGGAGAAGCAAAATCGCGCACTGATATACATCTTCCCGGAAAACAAGAGGAGCTTTTCGAAGCCGTTCAGGCCACGGGTAAACCAGTAGTTGTGGTATTAATGGCGGGCCGACCGTTGATCTTTCCAAAGATCACAGAAAAGGCATCGGCCATCGTGTACGCCTGGTGGCTGGGAGCAGAGGCGGGTAACGCTTTGGCTAATGTACTCACAGGAGAATACAATCCTGCCGGAAAACTGCCCATTTCCTTTCCCCGTTCGGTGGGACAAATACCAATCAGTTACAGTATGTATAATACTGGGCGGCCGGTAAAAAATCCTAAAGATATTAAATACAAATCGGCTTATATTGATTCTCCCAATAGTCCTCAGTACGGTTTTGGTTTTGGATTAAGCTATACTACGTTCTCTTATTCCAATCCAAAGATCAGCAAAACTACTATTAGGTCAACAGAGTCGGCAGAATTAAGCTTTACCATATCCAACACTGGAAATGTAGCTGGAGAAGAGGTGGCGCAACTATACATTCAGGACGAAATAGCTTCCGTAGCCCGCCCTCTGAAAGAACTGAAGGATTTCATCAAGGTAGCGTTAAAGCCCGGAGAATCAAAAGAGATCCACTTTAATATCAACAGAGAAAAGCTGGCCTTTTATAATAGCATTTTACAATGGACTGCCGAACCCGGAAACTTTAAGTTGATGGTTGGTGCCTCTTCTGACGATATAAAGTTTATCCAAAAGCTAGAGCTTAAATAGCCTCATAAATCATATTTCCAGGGGGTGGAACTAAACCTTCATCCCCTGGAAATATGAAGCTTTAGCTCCGGAATATTGATTTATCTTATCCAGCAGGAACCAAAGATCAAATGGTTTCTCTATGAACATATCCCAACCATAGTTACCCAATGAATTCAGGACCCTCGGATAAGCTGAAAGCATAATAACCGGGATTTCACTTGTTAACGGATTTTGTTTTACCTGGTGGCATAACTCCCCCCCGTTTATTGTAGGCAAAATGTAATCCACCACTACAAGGCTGGGCTGAAATTCCTGAACATCCGAAATCACGTCCCTGGTGCCCTCTATTGCTTTTACCTCCCAATTATCATCTCTTAACGTTTCCAGTAAGATCTCACGGAGATCTTTGTCATCCTCAATCAGGAGAAGGCGGTTATTGTTTTTCATATTGCTAGATTCTATTGCAAAGGTGAACAAATTGAAAACCATATTAAAGACGTGAAATACCCGTTTTAAAAGGTGTTTTTACCCGAATTGATAATAGTTTAAATCCTCTGAAATTAGTTGGTTTTTTCAGCGTTAGAGTTTCTACTTATACGATATGTATAGGACTTCAGTAGAAAGTACCGTAAGTTTTTTTAATACCCCCCCCCACACACACAAAAAAGATGAATTACTATTTTCTAATCTATTCCAGCATACCAAGCCGTGCCTTGGATGTTAAAGAGACCAATAAACTATTGGACAGCAGTGTAAAAACGAATAAGCGACACAATGTAACAGGAACTTTGTTGATGTTGGATGAAATGTATGTTCAGCTGATTGAAGGATCTAAAGGCGCGATTGATCAATTATATATGAATATTAGATTGGACAGACGTCATATGTTTGTTCAGAAATTGAAGGATGGCTATGTTGAAGAGCGGTATTTTCAAGATTGGGCAATGGGATATGATCAGCTTGATTTGAACATTGAGCAAGCAAAGAATACGGTGAATTTGGACGGTGAAAGGAGTCAGCGACTAATGCAGATTCTCCTTGGGTAGTAATTCCGTTAGATTAAAATGCCTTGCTCTTGCCCATTTGTTTTTTTCAAGATTCGCTTACCAAATTCTTTTTCCCTTGTTTAAGGGGTATCTAGTTTCTTAAAATGAACGATAAAACTCACTTTCATTCGCAAACCCGGTCAAGCCGCGAGCTCGAAAGCTTACTGCATCTGATAGATGCGGTTTCAGGGGTCGGAATTTATGAGGTGGATCTTCATACTAATACAATTTATTTCTCTGAAGGTATGTATAAGATTTTCGGGGAGGACTATAATTCTTTTGTTCCAAGCCTCGATTGGATAGATGGGCGTTCTAACCCTGATGATGCCATGATAATAAGGAGGATACTGGAAAGAGCAGCGATTGATAAGGATCCTTATTTTTACACCCGCAGGATAAAGCGAAAAGATGGATCCTGGAGAACCGTTGAATCACACGGGAAGGTAATCTCCGACAAAGGAGGCAATGCAATTAAATTTTTTGGGGTAGTTAAGGATATTACGGAGAAGGAAAAAGGTATTGATGATACTTTAGAACGTAAGGAAGCTGAAGCTGCGAATGCAAAGAATCTCGCTATTCTCGAGCAGTCAGAGCAGGTTGCCTCAATTGGTAGCTGGGAATACGACCTGAGCAGTAGAACAACCCTATGGTCAAAAGGCATGTATGTTCTTTTTGGGATCACTCCCGGAACCGAGGTTTCACCCCAACTATATCTTGATTTTGTAACAGAAAAGGATAAGCTCAAAGCCGAGAACCTGATTGACAAAATAACGAACAAATTTGTTCCCATCGATGAGCATATTGTAATTCAAACTGCTGAGCGAAAGAAATGCCTTCATATCAAAGCGGTGCCTTACAGCAATGAGTTTGGCGAAAAGATAAAAATGCTAGGAGTTGATATTGACATCTCAGAACGGAAAGAAGCAGAAGCAAAGCTGCGGCAGGCCGAAGAAGAAAAGCAAAACGCGATCCTAAATGCGGTAATGGAAACCCAGGAAGAGGAAAGGAGGCGTATAGCAGAAACCTTACACAATGAGTTTGGTCAGCTATTAACGGCAACAAAGTTTCAAATCAGGGGAAAAGCCAGGGAAGCCGAAAAATTACTTGATAGCGCGATTCAGTTAGTTCGTTCTATCTCCCACGAGCTTATGCCACCAATTTTGCAGGACTATGGCTTGGAGATAGCATTAAAAGACCTTTTTGATTCTAAGTTACCCGAATCGAACATTAAATATTATGTGCATATCACCGGTCTCAAGAAGAGAATTAACCAAATGACAGAGATCGCTGTATTCCGGATCATACAGGAGATTGTCAATAATATTGTTAAACACAGCAAAGCAACGCGGGTTGATGCAATGATAGAACGCCGGCAAGAAGATATATTTTTTAGGATATCAGACAATGGTATTGGAGTAAAGGAAACCGATCTCATCACGAAACGGAAAAGCTTTGGTTTAAATTATATATACAACCGCGTTCATCTTTTAAAGGGAGAAATAATTTTCGATTCAAAGCCAGGTAAGGGGTGCAGCCTAATTGTAACGATTCCCTATAAAGAGATTTAGAAGACCAAACCTTACTATTTTTCGCTGCTGCTACTAGCTACAGCTTTTAGTATTTCTGAAGAAAGCGGCTTCGAATAAAAACCTTTTACTGCCGAATAGAACTGAGACTTTGCCTTATCATTTGGATCAATAGAAGAAGTAACTATAAAAACTTTAATATCCTTGTTGATCAGTGCTCTCAGGTTTTCAAACATCTCAAGAAATTCCCATCCACTTACACCGGGCATATTTAAATCAAGTAAAATAATATCGGGCAGTTGACCAGTAGTATAATAAGCATCAACCAGGTCAATTAAAGCGGCCTTAGGATCAATATAACTACGGTAATCCTCCAACACTTTGTGATGTTTTATCAGCGCTTCTGCTAAGTAGTGATGGGTTGGATCGTCATCAATAAGTATAACCTGGTGCATATTTTCTAAGTGTAAATCCAATTTTATTGTTTAAGCGTCTTTTTAAAGCTTGAAATACAATAAACCAGGAGAGGTTTTAATTAATCAGTGGTTCTTGTACGGTATTAATTTCAAAAAGGTTTATAATTCTATTAGATATTACACTCAAATGTTAAGCTACCCTATGGATAGCTATAGGACAAGGTTAGGTGCTATATATACATGAAGGTATAGCGTAAAAATAAAAATGGCGAGAATAGGGTTCCGCTATAGTTAACCAGGAAAGGAAAGAGGTTGCCCGATGCCTATCTGAGCTTAAACTCATTTTTGTAATAGTACTTAATCTGCTTTTGTAAATACAAAATACTTCTTGGTGAGGAAGTTGAATACAGCTGTCAAACCCACAGCAAGAAACTTACTTGCTTTTATGTTTACCATTATTTGTTCTACAAAGAACCATAAAAGAAATTGGTTGAGCAGGGCACCCATTAGTGTGAAAACTGAAAAAAGAATAAAAGTATAGTTCTGACTATACCGGGATGAAACGAATACATGCTTGCGGGTAAGGTAGTAATTAGCAATGATGGCAACGCCCATAGCTGGATAGTTTGCTGTGGTATAGGGCACTCCCAGAACATCAACTAATAGGGAGAAAATACAGAATTCAATAAGAAAAGAGAAAACACCCACTATTAAAAAGCGTGTGATTTCATGTCTTGATAATTCTTTTAGACTTAAAATGCTCGTTTTATTCATAGCACGTTTTGTTCTTTTTTTGATATTTATAGAATATAAAGAGTATTCCCGGCATTTGCTCCGGGAATACTTTGGCAAATTCTAGTATTGAAAGGATTGCTTCAGGAACCAGTGTAAGGCCGGCATATCTACGTAGATCAGTAACATCACAAGGATGGTTACAAACGCAACGTACAGCATGAATTTTCTTTCCTTGTGCAGCTTCTCAGGGCCTTGGACCACCGAATTACGGTTTAGACCTAATTTAAGGTACCAGGCAAAGAGCAAGGCAATAAATGGAAAGCTTATCAGCAATTCAATACGGTGTTTAATTAGGAATACTCCCAGGAAGAAGGCAGCGGTAAGTGCATAAAAGAACATCGAAATAAGCAAGCTATTCTCAGTATAATACTTAAACGACTTCCGGTACAAACCTGCCTGTTCCGGGTCATTGATGAAGCGATACTCAGCGAAACGTTTAGTCGCCATCAAAAATGCTCCTCCCATCCAATAAGCAAGAATAATACTGCTAGGAGGGATAACAAGCCATGCCGGATCTGAAAATTGTTGAGGAAGTAAAGTGGCAGGAATAAAAATGAACCAACCAAGGGCTAGTCGTATCGGATTGTTTACCGATTCTGAAAGTACGTCGAGGTAAACTCTTTCCTTAGTTCTGAAGGGTCTCACGTTATACATAATTCCCATAAACAAAAGGAATGCTTCCAGAAGCAAGAAAGGAATGTTGATAAAATAAGAAAGTGTTAAACCTGCACCCGCCAGTAAAAGCCATTGTGCCATTACATACACAGGATTAAGTACTGTTTGTACAGCTGTCCTGTTTTTCTTAATTGGATGATGACGGTCAAATTCTGCGTCGAGATATTCGTTGATCACGTAGTTGGCAGAGGCAATCAAACAAGTACAGGCAATTCCTGTAATTGCTTTAAGTAGAAATGCCCCATCTATTGGTGTATTGTAAACCATGTAGGCAAACAACATGCCTGGCAGCATGAAGATGTTTTTAAACCAATGATCGGGACGTGCAATGGTAACGTATTCTTTAAACCCTGCAGGTCGGGTAGGGGATTCAATTCCAGGATGCGGAACAGCTAGAGGAGTTGTTTTCATTTTTCTTAGTTAGGTAGTTAATAGTAGATTCTGATTCTTTGGGGTGCGCGCATTTGGTGGCTCCCGGCTTGTAGGTGCTGGTCTGTGTATTTTCATAGGTGGTATTATTATCTTCGATGTTCGAAGAATGTTTTATTGTACTTCTGCGGAAGCGGGAGAAATTTCAGCAATCAGGTTTGTGTAAAAATCAAACGTGTTGAAAGGTTTTTTGTCGATAATGAGATAGGGCATTCCGGCGTTCATTGCACACTGGCCATCCAGTTCCTCCCGGTCGCCGATAAAAAGACAGCTGCTTGGCGGCAGTCCAAATTTATTGGCGATATAGAGCAAGGCCTTAGGATCGGGCTTTAAACGACTTATAAAAGGGTCTGTCGAGCTAATAATGAGATCAGCTTCCAGGTCCATTGCTTTAAGTTTATCTTCTGCTTTGTAATCAGAGTAAATTGCAACTTTCAAGCCCATTCCTTTCAATATACCGAACAGTTCTTTTATGCCAGGAAAAACACATCCTGGAAGGTATTGATTGGGTACATTAAACATCCACCGATCTACCAATTGCTTTATTTGCTCTGGCTTAAGATTTACCTTATCCGAACACCAGGTGTATTGCTCATTCTCCAGGTCTTCACAGGAATATCCAGGCCTTTTCTCCCTTTCAATGCGAAAATGGTATAAAGCCTGAAGTTCTTTGAATCGCCATGGACGCAATGAATAGTACTTCAATAAAATGAAAAGCATTTTTTTTCTTAATCTCGACTGTTCGTATAGTGTTCCGTCTACATCAAATATTACAGCCTTGATGTCTTCAATGTTGAGCCGCTTGTTCGCTTCCATTGTAATTAAATATTGAAAATACTACAACTTGTTCCGGTGAGTGTTTTGCTTTTTATTTGTACTATTTAATTATTGCGAAATTTATAAAAAATACTCTATAAAAAGGCCTTTTTTTATGAAATTTTATTTTTTAAAGTCTTTACCTTCGTTTTACATCTACTGCCCGTATTTTTTTAGGGCAAACATTTACCTGTTGAAAACGTATGCAAATAACAACAAGGACTGGAGCATTAAGTGGTGAAACCCAAACAAGCACTAAAGCTTTTACCTTTTCGAAATCAGCTTATAGAACATTAAGTTATGTTTTGATAGCCATTGGTATATTTTTTCGTCTCTTCCATTATATCTACAACCGGTCACTGTGGACAGACGAAATGTATTTAAGCCTTAGCTTTTTAAAGATGGATTTTCTGGAATTAGCGGTAAAGCCTCTTGAGTACCAACAAAAAGCACCCATTGGCTTTTTGTGGTTGGTGAAATTATCAGTCATGGCATTTGGAAAACAGGAAATGGCTCTCCGGCTTATTCCTCTCTTAAGTGGGATAGCTTCACTCTTCTTCTTTAAAAAAGTTGCCGAGCGTTTTCTAAGTACTGCTGCAGTCGCTGCCGCTGTTGGCATTCTCGCCTTGGCGCCACCTTTTATTTACCATTCGGTAGAAATTAAACAATACGGCGTCGAAGTACTTGTTACTATCCTTGCCCTTTATCTTTACGTCAGGTACCAGCATAAAAAGGAAATCCCTCAACTAATAGGTTGGGGTATAGGTGGAGCTCTTCTTATCTGGTTCTCCTATTCTTCAATTTTTGTCCTAACTGGAATGGCGTTAGCTATTACCATTAATAATATTATTCGTGGAAGATGGAAAAGAGCTTTTCTTCAGGCTATTCCATTCTCAATGTGGATGCTAAGTTTCCTCATGAACTTCTTCCTCTTTACCTACCAAAAAACAAATTCAGGGTGGTTAATCGACTGGTTTGACATCAGGCAAGCATACCTCCCTATTCCTCCTAAATCGTTTGCTGATTTGTCATTCCTACTGCAAATGCCATACAAGATGTTGTTTTACCCCCTAGGACTATTATGGGAGTTTGTGGATGTAGACAATGGAGTGGTTCGGATTATTGGTAGGATGGGTGTAATATCCTTAACATTGTGGGTTGTCGGTATGGTCTTTTATATCAGAAAGAATCCTAAGGTTTTCATGATACTATTTCTGCCAGTGCTGCTCGCCATGGTTGCCTCGGCTATTCGGCAATATCCCTTTTACGAGCGACTTATCCTCTTCTTATGTCCATTAATCATTATTTTCATTGCCAAAGGATTTGATCGTATTTCGCATACTTTTTCCAAAACAACCTATGTTCAGCCAGTTCTTCTATTTTTGCTACTACTCGGGCCGCTTGGTACTTCTGCCGCTCAGGTAGCTGATACTAATCTTTTTGGAGGATATAAAAGAAACTACCAAAGGGATTGCTGGCTATATGTTAACCAAAGGTTTCAGCCTGGGGATGCAGTCTATGTTTACTGGAACATTCGTTACGGTTATCTTTTCTATAAAGATTCGTATGATCTTAGATATGATGGAATTCGGGGGAACGATTACAGAAAAGTTTCTCAAAATGCGGAAGATTACTTGAATAACCTAAATAAGGATATTAATAACTTGAAGAAATACAAACGGGTTTGGATCGTGTACGAAAAGGATTACTGGGTGGATATCGGCGATTATGATGGACATCCAGAGTGGTACTGGAAAAATTATTCCCTTCGTAATAAAACACTCGAGCGTTTTTCCACTCTAGGAAAGCAGTCTGATGTTTTTGATACCAAGCAGGCGAGGGTTGTTTTGGTAACTGTAAAGCAATTAAAATAAAGAAGTCGAGGGGCTGCATTTCAGCCCCTTGATTTTTTCCGCTTCGTTAAAGCACCGGTATTTTATCTCGAATTTACTGGCAGCGAGACCCTCTAATTTACAGGAGAGACAGTATAAGCACCATGATACGGCATTTCAGATTCTCTCTTGATTAATGCCTTTGGATTATAACCCCTTCTTATTTATATTTACCACTAACAATTTATTGGTTCACACTTGTTAGTAATTGCCAAACCTTATGAATTTTGTTTTTTCAGCTCCAGCTTCCGCTAGTCGCTCCTTAAAAGCACTTTTAATTTCTTTTAGCATTATTGCCATTTCAGCATTTGCATCCAATGCAGCTCAAATTCCCAAGATCTTTTCCTCAGCTAATCCAACCTGGATCAACCCGATACTCGAATCAGCTCAAAGAGTAAATTCTCGTGAGGTAAGTGAAGGGTATTATTTCACTCTTGTGGATATGCAAGAGCATGTAGAAAAGGAAGTTTCCTACCTACATTACTGCAAGCAGATCATCAGTGAGTCGGGAGTACAGAATGCATCTCAAATTTCAGTTGATTTTGATCCCTCTTTTCAGAAACTGGAATTCCACAAAATCATTATTTGGAGAAATGGAAAGCCCTCCAACAGGTTGAATTTAAAAGCTTTTAAAGTAATTGCAAACGAGGAAGACCTTTCCCGTTTCATTTACCAGGGCACTTACTCTGCTTACCTTATCCTTGATGATATTCGAAAAGGAGATAAGATTGAATATTCATATTCCATTACTGGACGTAATCCTATTTTCAAAGGGAAATTTAGTAAGGAACTCTATCTCCAGGGATATACAGCTATTAATAAGGCTTATTTAAGTGTAGTTTGTTCTTCATCTCGAAATTTGAACTTTAAGTACTTCAACAAGGTTCACAGTCCTAAAATTGAAAGTTTTAATGGAATGAAACGTTACACCTGGGAGGCTTTAATGGTTAAGGCAGCAATCCAGGAAGAAAATCAACCTTCATGGTATAATGATTTTAAGAGGGTCCAAATCAGCGATTACCAGAATTGGAAAGAAGTAGCTATATGGGCTAATGAATTAAATAAGCCAATTACGAGTTTCTCAGGAGCACTTGCATCAAGGGTGCAGGCTCTGAAAAAGAAAAATGTAGGTAACCTTTCTGGTTACTTTCGTGATGCTGTTACCTTGGTTCAAGATGAGGTTAGATATATGGGAGTGGAGATGGGAGTTTATTCCCATAAAGCTCACAATCCTCAAAAAGTTTTTGACCAACGTTACGGCGACTGTAAGGATAAATCATTGTTGTTGATGTCTATCCTCGAATTTGGAGGTATCAAGGCAAATATGGCTTTGATTAATACCTATTACCAGGATAAAGTGGCAAGTTATTTGCCTTCACCTTTAAATTTCAACCATGCGGTTGTAATTGCCTATGTCGGTGGGAAGCAAATTTGGGTAGACCCTACCATTAGCGGACAGGGAGGCAAGGGTACGGACCTATGGTTCCCCAATTACCGCATGGCTCTTATAGTGTCTCCTGGTAGCAATACCTTAAGTACAATACCTGAGGTGGCAGCCGGATTTTCTACCATGCGGGAAACATTTACAGTTGATTCCGCGACGATGGGAGCAACCCTATATGTAAAGACAAAATATACAGGTAATATGGCCGAAAGTGTGCGATCGTCATTAGCAAATCAAAGCATTACAGAAGCTGAGAAAAGCTATTTAGACTATTATGCGCGACTATATAAGGAGATTGAAGCAGTTGATACGGTAAAGATTAATGACAACCGGGGCAAAAATGAACTCGAGATCGAGGAGTTCTACAAAATCGACAACTTCCTTAAAAGAGAAAAAGATAAGTCGGGGTGTAAGGGGGAGTTCTACGCCTACCAGATAGAAAACGTTCTGCCTAAGGTGGCTGCCACGAGAAAAAGTCCTGCCTACCTAAACTATCAGTACTCCATATCTTATACGGCTTCCATTGTACTCCCCGGTGGCTGGAGAATTGAGCCAGAGAACAAAGAAATATCACGAAGTCAGTACAGACTTTATTACCGCACATTTACAGTAGGAGATACATTAAATCTGGACTACCAGTACAGCCTTACTGCAGACCATATTCCAACATCAGATGTAAAACAGGTGGTAAAGGATGTCGAAGACATTGATAATAATTACCTTGGCTTTTCCTTTACTTATAACCCTGACGCGACAAAGGCTGGAGGAGGAACTAATTACCCCATGCTTCTCTTTGCCCTATTTATTTTAGCTTCAGGAGTTTATGCAATAATTCGTATAGCTACCATGCATACTGCAACCGAAATGCCTGAATACGAACCAGCAGGGATAGGAGGCTGGCTCATATTCCTGGCTTTTTCCCTTTTAGCAACAGTTATCAGACCGCTTTACTTTGTTATTAGTCAGGAATATTTTAGTTCAAATTTGTGGGCGGCATATGATGGCCGGCAGATGGTTACAGCTTTCAAAATTCTGCTTGTATTTGAAGTCGCAGGTAATATTCTTTTATCTCTGGGAGCCGCCTTTTGCCTGTTCCTAATGTATAAGAAGAGAGATATATTTCCAAAAGTTACCGGCGCTGTCCTAGGGTTCTCTTTAATTTTTGCGCTAGCAGATACCTTTTTGGCCTCCGTATTTTTGAATATAAAAGACACTACCGACGCAAATACAGTAAGAGGGATAATAGGTTCTTTTGTTTGGATTGCTTATTTATCTCGCTCATCCCGTGTAAAAGAAACATTTATAATTCCTTATCCTGAAGAATATTTTGAAGTGCAAGAAGAGGTGGAGAAAAAAGATGAAGAGATTGGAGTTTAAAATTTAAGAAATCAGCAGTTAAAACCTGCAATTCATGCTTATGAGCAAGCATTTAATTTTGCCCTTGGAAAGGAGCAATCCGACAATTTAAAAGAGGGTATTGAACGGGTAAAAAGCAAGTTCAGCAGTACGTCAATATTCGTATATAGCTGTTCTTAAAAAAAAGCGGTTATTTAAGTTTGGGTGAAGCTTTTCATTTCGCTTAGCCCGAACTTATTCTATGTAACCTGGTATCACTTGAATCTGAAGGAAAAAATATTATTTTCGTTTCAATATTTATCAGTTAACATCACCATTCTATCTATGGTTACAGATAACAAGCTGCCTATTAACATTCAAGAAGATATTCGTGCAATAACCGAAATTGAGGCAATTCCTGGCATATTGAAGGTAGTTTGCCATGCTACCGGATTGGGTTTTGCAGCTGTGGCCCGAGTTACTGATTTGCATTGGGTAGCATGCAGTGTAAAAGACGATATTGCTTTTGGCTTGCAAGCCGGAGAACAACTTCGTTTGGTAACTACTATTTGTAACGAGATTCGTCAACATAAACAACCCGTTGTTATCGATCATGTTAGCGAGGATGAAACTTTCGCCAATCATCATACTCCAGCAATGTATGGCTTTCAAAGTTATATATCCTATCCCATCTTCCGCCACAATGGTGAGTTTTTCGGAACCTTATGTGCTATTGATCCCAAGCCGGCCAAACTTAAAAATCCTCAAATTATGGAGATGTTTAAGCTGTTTGCCGAGCTCATTTCCTTTCACCTTCATACATTGCAACAAATCGAGGTAAGTAAATCTGAACTTCAGGAGGAACAAAAGACCGCAGAATTCAGGGAGCAATTCATTGCTATCCTTGCACACGATCTGCGTAATCCTCTGGGGGCAATCACCAGCGGAATTCAGGTGCTTAAACAAATGCCGCTTGAAAAAAAGGCTGATAAATTACTCGGCATTATTCAGAATTCCTCTTTTAGAATGCAGGCGCTGATAGAAAATATGCTTGATTTTGCCCGTGGACGCTTCGGCAACGGATTCTCGCTCCATCTACAATCAGAACCGGAACTTGACGTAGTATTGCACCACGTGATAGATGAGCTAAGAGTAATCTGGCCAAACCGCCAAATAGAAGTAAGTTTTAATGCTGATTTACCTGTTATTTGTGATAGTAAACGCATCGGACAACTATTTTCTAATATCCTTGGAAACGCACTGATCCATGGCGCGGCTGATAAACCTGTTTTTGTAACATCCGAAAGCAAAGAAAGTAGGTACATCTTAAAGGTTAAAAATTCCGGCGATCCTATCCCTTCAGCTGCAATGGAGCGATTGTTCAAGCCCTTCTCCCGGAGCGAAGTAAAACCAGGACAGCAGGGGCTAGGCTTAGGATTATATATCGCATCCGAAATAGCAAAGGCCCATGGTGGCAATCTTGTGGTAAGCTCTGATCCTGTAGAAACGTGTTTTAGTTTGATTTTATCATGCCGAGAATAAGTCTTTCCTGTTTGAAATCCTTGAAGGTTATCAAGGGAAATATAGTTATTCAAACGACAATTGGATTTAAGAACGTTCTACTTGAGGTAAAGTAAGCGCCTCCCCGGCGATGTTTCAATTTGAAATTGAGAGCCTTCAAACTACCATCCCTTGACTTAACGACAATTTTCATATAGCCTAAATACATATATTGGTAGAGGGAATTATCACAATGGTAGATTACATTTTTATTGTAACTAGTAAAGGGGCATTTTAGAATATCTAAGCGAATAAGATGAACAATCCTGAGATAAAATTACATTCTTACTTCTGGACTGGCTTATGTATTTCATTGATTACGGTCTATGCTTTGATTTCGACCCAATTACATAAAGATCCTCGGGACCAGATAACGGCAGTCTATGCTTCCTTCTCAATTATTATGTGGATAATGATACCCGGCTCCTTGATTTTTTATTTAAATTACTGTGTCTTGTTCAGACTAAAAGGAAAGAACCTTACCATTACAATTGCTTTTATCACAGTTTCATTTCTTCTTTTATTTGTATCGCGAATGATATTTGACCACAGATCATTCTGGACATCATTTGTAATTTCTATCCTCCCGGTAGTCATTGCCATGTGGGTACCATTTACCATTTTAAGTGCCATTGTTTATCTCATACAACGATCAAGAGTACAAAAGGAACTCAACAAGCAAATACTCAAACAAAGCGCGGAAGCAGAACTGGCATTATTAAAAGCTCAGTTGAACCCACATTTTTTATTCAATACGCTTAATAATATTGATACACTCATACAGGTAGACGAAAAGCAAAGGGCCTCCGAATCGTTGATAAGGATGTCTGAAATGATGAGGTATACTACCTACGAAAGCTCAAACGACATGGTTTTATTAGCTGATGAGATTGCTTACCTAAACAATTACATCGAGCTTGAGATGTTGCGATCGTCTAACAAGGAACTAGTAAAGCTTGATATAAGGGACGATGTAGGAGAGTTTAAAGTAGCTCCGATGTTGCTGATTCCATTTGTTGAAAACGCGTTCAAACACAGTTCAGACAAAAGATCCATTTTCGCCATCCGCGTGGGGCTGGAAATAGCTCAGGGTAATCTAATTTTTACCTGTGCTAACAAATATGATGAGAATAGTAAAGCCACGAAGGACAAGAGTTCGGGAGTAGGTCTGCAGAATATACAGCGACGCCTGAACCTTCTTTATCCTGATAAACATGAACTTTGTATCCTGAAAGAGAATGGAGTTTTTGATATAAGACTAATCCTTACCCAAAATGGAAATTAACTGCATCATCATTGACGACGAGCCCCTGGCGCGTGAAAAAATTAAGCAGTACGTAAGCCAGGTTCCTATGTTTAAACTTACCGGATGTTTTGAAGATCCGATTGAAGCACTCCTGTTTCTGAAGTCACACCCTGTTGACCTGATATTTCTAGACATTCAGATGGAGCAGCTCAACGGAATTCAGTTTATGCAAACAATATCTCATCCTCCTAAAATTATAATAACCTCGGCCTATAGCGAGTACGCCCTGCAGGGATTTGAGTTCCGGGTTAGCGATTATCTATTAAAGCCAATATCCTTCAGTCGCTTTATGAAAGCGGTTGAAAAAGTAATGGAAGAACTAAGGGGGAGTGAAATACAAACCTCCGGTATCTTTGTAAAGACGGAATACAGGATGGAAAGAGTTGATCTTTCAGAGATTATTTATATAGAAGGCATGAAGGATTACCTCAACATTGTTTGCGAGAAAAGGCATCTATTAACTCTCCAGAGTTTTTCAAATATGGAAAAGAAGTTGAATTCAAACTTCATCCGTGTACATAAATCCTATATCGTAGCCCTTGATAAGGTTAAAAGTATCGAAAGAAATATTATTCATTTAGATGGAAAGCAGATCAATATTGGTATTAGTTACCGTGATCGGTTCTTTCAATTGATAAATTCTAACAGATGAAGCCAGTTTATATTTACATTATTACTGTGGGTACTATTCTTAGTAGCTTATACTTCGGCGACAGATTGTTTAAACTCCAGCATAGCGAGCAACAGGTATACCATGTACAGAATTTTAAGGTCAAAGATTCCGTGTTTGTGGATGACGCCGTTGTTTTTACAGGCAAGAACATTTTTGGAGTGCAGGAAGCAATTCTAGTACCGGGGCCAGAGTCAACCGAAAACTTTATGTACATATACCTCCGTTTTTCTCCTGAATGGTTTAATGCGAACTTAAAACCCAGGCTAAAAGTAGGCTGGCCAAATAGGTATAAGGCAGAGAATAAGTTATTCGATAACGTAGTTCGGTGGCACAAAAATAATTTGAAACGAGTTTGGCATATAAACGATTTTCCGGTTATCGTTCCTGGTAATGAAGTTGTTGTCCTGCTAAAGGAGGCTTATGGAGGTGATTTGAAGGAGTATATCAAATAGAAATAAGGTATCTTGGCAACTCAAAAGAAATTAGTTCTACTACTTTACAGGCAAATTACTAGATTTCAAACCCTTTTTTCTTCAAGGCTTGGCAAATACTATTCTTAAATTTACCTGCTAAATGATCTCATAAAATGTTAAAACCCTCTTGCTTCGTATATCTCCTGACATATTTCTGCTTACAGGTTATAACCCTATCAAATGCTCAAGGACAAGTTGTTGATGATAGAATTATACCATCAGGAGCCATAATAAGACCGGATTTTAAAAAGTATTTTGATGAGTGCGAAGTGGAAGGTTCTGTTGTTATTCTCGATAACAATCGTAAGCAATGGTATATCTCAGATACGAGTAGTATATTCCTGGAAACTTTGCCTGCCTCCACCTTCAAAATCATCAATTTGCTAATCGCCCTCGAAACAAAAACTATTACTGACGAAAACCAGGTTATAAAATGGCAGGGATTGACAGACACCGTGAAGTATGGCAACAGGCCGGAAATATATCATGATATGTCTGTTAAAGAAGCTTTTCAAGTTTCAGCTGTTTGGGTTTTCCTGGAAATTACCAGGAAGCTTGATCGAAACATTTATATGAAATACCTCTCCGAATCCGGTTAAAGGAACTTAAACCTCGTAGAGCCGCAGATTGATTTCTGGAATTTTGGCCCAATGGGAATTACCCCTTTAAATCAGGTGGATTTTCTTAAAAGACTTTATGAAGGGAAATTACCATTCTCTAAAAGAAGCATAGACATTGTAAAAAGGGTTATGTTAACCGAACAAAGTTCCTCTTATACTATACGGGCTAAAACAGGCTGGGCAAGGTATAAACACCAGAACAATGGGTGGTGGGTAGGTTACGTCGAAACCAATGGCAACGTGTTTTTCTTTGCCACAAGGCTGCTCCAGGACCGGACCAAAAATCGAAAGGACTTTGCAGATTGTCGTAAGAATATAACCAAATCAGTACTAAAATCTCTGCAAGCAATTCAGTAAATAAGACAATTATTATAAGTAGGTTTAGAAAACAATGCCAAATCAGCAATAGGATACCGTTTTTACTGCCAATTATTCATCTATGATCGGTGGCACGTAGTTTGATTAAGTTGGTGTATCAGGATATTCTCACTGGGTAAATCAAGATATTCCCTGTTGGTTCCCGGTTCAACATATAAACGGTCCTGCTCTGAGCGAAATGCTCAGAGCACGAAAAGACCAGATAGTTCAAAGTCTTTCTTACAATCTCAAATTAGTCAAACATCACCAAATTCTCGCGCCTGCAATAGCTAATTATTTCTAAAAATCACAGTGATTAGAACGTTAGAAGCATGAAAAGAAACAGATTTGCGAAATATCAGGACGCGTTACAAGTTTTACAGATTCACCAGGATGAATCAGGTTGCTAGGGATGGTTCATTTCGATAAGAATGTAAGCGTATTCATTCTCGTAATCCAATAAAAACTCACTACGATCGAGTTCTTTAGCTAATCTTAAAATAGAAAGAGGTTTTTCCGGCCCAGGGAAGAACTTGTCCATGTCGAAGTTGCAAAAAATGGCCCACATAGTTACTTCAGCGTAATATTCCTGGTACGGCATCAATTCAAAGTCACGGTAACACATTTCGCAAGGGTCGTCATTCAATGCGGAGGAGATCGCAAACCATGCAAATTCTGCGGAAAGGAATTCTGTTTTCTTTAATCTGCAGGAATACAATGTGGTAGAGTTTTCCGGGGACACTGTTTCAGTAAATTGAACATGTTGAGCAGGTAAATCCTCATACTTGAGAAACTGCGACATCTGTTCTGACGATAAAAATTTTTCCTTATCCATTAAGCTTCAAACCAACTAGTGAGTAGGTTCATATAGTTTTTAGGTTTATTTGGCTAATGTACAAAGACATGATCAAAATAAGTTATTTATTAAAAATAGATTTTGATCGCCTTATAAATCAAGTCATATTTCTACCAGTACTTATGGTCTAGCTCTCTTCTTACCTCATGAGGAGGTTATAATTCGAGGGTAACTAAAGCTCGCCGGTTTACCTCAGTTTTAATATAGCCAATGAATCTATAGATTATTTCATTTGCTTCGATAAGATATTGTGCAGCCAGCTCTCTTTTGTACTTTGTTATTTTCTTGTCGTAAAAAAAATCATTATTTATCCTTGCTAGATCGATTTTTACTATTGTCTTAACATGTGCCGAATCTGGCAATTTAGAGGTAATAATCCTTGCGTTATCAACAAGCACTGTTAATTTATACATCCCGCTCTGCGCCTTAAAATCAGTTATTAAATCAATCACAAAAAGGTCGTCCTTTCTTACTGGTGTGTTATGCATGGTGGTTGCTAATAAAATTTTACCAGCCTCTTTATCAACTAGTCTGAAGTCATGCTCATCATTAGGCTCAAATGACTTAAGGAAAGCAGAAAAAATACACTTTTTCGTTACAATTGGATTATGGAGGTCTACCAATTCTTCCACAATAAGCTTCGAACCTTTAGTAGTAAAGGGTTTTAATTCGGCAGTCTGCGAATAGCTATTCAGAAATTCAATTACAAGCAGAGTTATGATAAGGCATTTTTTTTTCATGATAAAGAGATGGGTTTTGTAAAATAATTAAAAAAAGGATGCTGTCGATCTAATTCAACAAAATCCTTGGCATTAATAAGAGATAATGTAAAAATAAATAGAGTAACCAAAAGGACAAAAAGTTCCCTTGGGTATCCGAAAGTAATGATTATCATTAAAAGCTCCTACTGATCACTTTCATATACCCTTCATTATTCGACCTCTTAAAAATTATATCCCGGCATTGGTTGAATAACACAAAAGATTTTAATGAGGTTATCAGTTTTTCAATGGTAACTAGATCGAGTACAACAGGCTCAAAATGTAGATTGTGTACAATCAATACTTTAGCTTTTCGATCTGCCTTAGCGTCCATCCGGGCTATAAAGGTGTCTCCTGCAAGTATCGGAAGTGAGAAATAGCCATACTTTCTCTTATTGGCAGGGACAAAGCACTCAATCTGGTAGTCGAAATTGAAGAAATTCGCCAAGCGGGAACGGAACACATTAACTATATCAAAAGGTGAAAGAATAAACACATCATTATCTAATTCAACTTCGGTCTCCTGGCTTGCGAGCATATAGTGCGGACCTTTAATCCGCTCAATATTAACGATGTTAATCTCACCCTGCTCAACCATCTCTGCGAGAACATTTTTCAGCGGATTGCCTTTCACTCTTCTCGCATACCAGTTCATTTCTTTGGCTGAAGCAATCCCCATTGCCTTTAATGTGCGAAGAATAATAAAGCTAACAAATTCATTATCAGTCGGGACAGTCTGATCGGTTTCTGGAGGTACTAAGTTAAAGGGAAGATCATAGATCTTTTTAAAAGCCTTGTTTCGGCTAATCATGAGGTCTCCAATTAAATATAGCTTTTCGAGTACAACTTTGGAAGGTCTCCAATCCCACCATCCAGTGCTGGCTTCTATACGGTCATTTTCAAAATCTTCAACCATTACAGGACCGTTCCGCTCCACCATGTCCATAATTGTCTTTCTTAAATTATCCTGAGGGTTAGTGAAAGGTTTTCCCTGGGTCCTAAAAGCATTTTTTACTTTAAGAGAATAGCGGAAGTCGCGCATTGGTAAATAACCAGCATCGGAGAAAAAATACTCAAAGATCAGCCCTTCCTCTCCAAGTTCCGTTAGCCATTCGGTTTGGTAATCAGGGACACGAGCTTGAAGCACATGATGATGGGCGCGCTCAACAACATAATTAGTATCCAACTGCACAAAGCCCAAATGATCAATTACCTTGAAAACTGCGTCTTTTCCTGTTCCAAACTGCCCTTTCCTTGCTAAGCCGGCCGCTGAAAGAATAATTCTCCTTGCTTGTTTTTGTGTTAGTGAGATGGATTGCACGAGGTAAAAATAGCATTTGCTTTCAATGTATCCGCATATCGTAAAAACCACCTCGCGCAAATCAAGAACTTATCCCGTCGTAAATTCTAAACCTAACATTAATTTCTTACCTTCAGAATTTTAAACAAAATCAAGCGTTTATCCTTTAAAGGAATTGTATATCTGGAACTGTTATGATTTTATTAGACGGAAGTATTTTTGGAGCAAAGCAAATTCCTTTTGAGGAGATCACCAACCTTGAGAAAAATTCACCGCAATTAATTATTTATGCCATTCCTGCGATGGCTTTTTTTACTTTCCTCGAAATTGGTTATTCGTGGTATCTCCAAAACAAAAACTACCGTCTAAAGGAATCAATAGGCTCTGCCCTGGTTGGATTTGGAAGTGTAGGGATTGGTGTCTTTTTTAAGGTAGTAATCCTCTACGCAGCAGTTTGGATCTACAATTTAGTTCCGTGGCGCATGGAGTTCAACTGGTGGACCATCATTCCTTGTTATATCGTTTTCGACTTTTTTAGCTACTGGTCGCATCGTATATCTCATTTCAACCGGTTCTTTTGGGCTACCCACGTTGTTCATCACTCCGCCGAAACGTATAACTTGACGGTGTCATTCAGACTTAGCTGGATCCAAAACCTCAAGATCATATTCTTTGTGCCCGTTGCCTTGATGGCATTCCACCCCGTTATATTCTTCGTAGTGAGTCAAATTGCTGTACTCTTCCAATTTTGGGTACATACGGAGTATATTGGCAAACTTCATCCTGTGATAGAATATATATTCGCTACCCCATCCAATCACAGGGTGCACCATGGTTCGCAGGAGAAATACCTTGATAAAAACTTCGCTGCTACGTTTATCATTTGGGACAGGATATTCGGCACTTACCATGATGAAAATGAAAAGCCTGAATACGGCTTAACGAGTAAAATTGGCGACAGACTGGATCCAATATTCCTTAACTTTCATGAATTTGTAGATATGGCAAAAGACGTGAGGAAGGCAAAGGGCATTAAAGAAAAACTTTTTTATGCTTTTGCCAGTCCGGCTAAAATTCACGAACGAAAGCAAAAGTTAGGAACTTAACCATGAACTAGAATGAGTTCGTTGGGTTCAACCATTTTATTACCGCGAAGCTATAGGTGTTATTGAAGAGTTGATAGAAGTAGGCCGCTACCCGAAACGCGTAGCAGGCCTGATTCTTATTGAATACTAACTTAAACACCTACCTCAACATCAGCAATAGCTTTATCTAAAGCATTTTCCTGTATACCTGGAATGTTTAAACCTTCTGCTCGGTAAACAGTTACATCGGTCATTCCTAGAAAGCCTAGAACACTTTTAAGATAAGGAACTACAAAGTCATAAGGAGCATAAGGCCCAGATGAGTACACACCGCCAGTAGCTACCGCAATATAAACCTTCTTGCTTTTTACAAGACCTTCTGGACCTTCCTGACTATAGCGGAAGGTCTTACCTGACCGGGCAACATGGTCTATCCAGGCTTTAAGCGACGAATGTATAGTAAAATTATACATCGGTGCTCCAAGAACAATTACATCAGCCTCCATCAATTCTGAAATAGACTTATCAGAGTACAGAATGTTGTCGCGGTCATCAGAAGTGAGCTGTTCTTCGGGTGTGAAAAACGATTGTAGATGGGGCGCGTCAAGATGTGGGATGTTCTCGTTGAGCAGGTTCACCTCGTTTACCTTACTGCCTGGATATTTCTGCTGTAATTTTTCTACTATGGCTCTGCCTAATTGAATACTTACTGAAGCATCCTGGCGGGGACTTGAAATTAAGTGAAGAATAGTTTTCATTACTAATATTTTATAGAGTTTCGAATAAACCGGACATTTGCCGGTAATAACTTTAGACAAAGTTAGCCCTGGTGAATGGTTAAAAACCCTAACTTCCCTCCAGGGAAGCGCTTCCATCAAAGGAAGTGAGTACCTTTACATTTATGGAAATGATTGAAGATCAAATCATACATTCAGGGGAAACATGTATTACAAGCGTAAACTACATTAGCGACGCGCTGTACGTTTTGGGCGGCAAATGGAAGCTAGTTATTATTTTCTCACTTACTGAGTCTCCCCGACGCTTCGGGGAATTGCAAAAGATATTACACGGTATCGGTCCAAAGATGCTTGCTAAAGACCTTAAGGAGCTAGAGTTAAATGAGTTTATAGTCCGTCGTGTCTATAAAGGTTCGCCGGCAAAGGTTATTTATGAAGCCACTCCCTATAGTAAATCCTTGTCTAAAATACTGTTTGAATTGAGGGACTGGGGGATGCAGCACCGGGAAAAGATTAAGCAAAGTATGCGTAAATAATGAAGATCCGCTAAGCAGCAATCCATTACCATAAACTCTGTATGAATTCAAAAATAGTTACTCTTTAATTGCCATTCCGGCCAAAACTCACGAACCAAAGCAAAAGGCAGGATAGGGCTGGGATAATTATAATAACTTCCTTAAATAAACTGCGTACAAGTGGCCTGAACTACAATTTAGGTAAGTGGATAAAAAGGAAGAAGATAAAAAGAAGATAACCCAAATATCATCAACATCAATAGTAGTAGGTGTACTTTTAGCAGCTGCCTTTTACTTGCTGGGATTTAATTATTTAGGTGGTGCCATGGTAATCTATTGTTTGGTCATGTCGCTGCACTTATTACTGCTAAAAAAGGGATTCGTAAAAAATCCTACACTCAACAACACCTTTATAGTGAGCCTCTTTATTATCCTGGTAGTCTATTTGCAGGGACTAAAAGCTGGTGGATATATGTTTTTTCTGACGTTCTACATTGCTATTCCCTACATGATAGACACCACGAAAAAATTTAAAGAGGAAATGTTCCTTTATTTTGGTATCACTACTTTGTCCTTCCTTATTTGTATGTTCTTTGTGCCTGAAATAAGTACCTGGGAAAAAATTTCAGACGAACACTATCATTACCTTTTTATCGCTAATGGCCTATCCACAATAAGCATGGCATTAGGTTTTGTTTATCAGGGAGTTAAGTTTGCGAAACAACATGAAGATGCGCTAATTGCCGAGACCAATAATACTAAACAACTAAATGCCGACCTAAAAATTCAATCTCTCGAATTGCAGCAGCAATCAGATAATCTCCAAGCGCTGAATGAAGAACTGCAAACCCAGTCGGAAGAACTAAAATCTCAGGCCGAACATCTTTGCACAATGAATGAATTGCTGCAAACTGAGCGAGAACGGGCAGACATAGCCAATCAGGCAAAAAGTGTATTCCTGGCAACCATGAGTCATGAAATTCGCACTCCAATGAATGGAGTACTCGGAATGGCATCACTATTGGCTCAAACCCGGCTGGATGCAGAACAGGAAGAGTATGTAAACGTGATTAATAACAGCGGGGATGCCCTGCTACACGTCATAAACGATATCCTGGACTTTTCAAAGATCGAGTCGGGTAATCTTGAACTTGAAAAACATGACTTTAACCTTCGCCACTGTGTAGAGGCTGTACTCGATGTTTTTGCTAGTAAAGCAGGTCAACAAGGTTTAGACCTGGTGTATCAAATGGATCATTTGCTACCTGTAATGATAGTTGGAGACAGTATGCGTTTGCGACAGGTTCTAATCAACTTTGTTGGTAATGCAGTAAAATTTACTCAGCAGGGGGAAGTATTTGTAGAAGTCAATCTAGTTAATGCTGTAGGTGATGATCTTGACCTAAGTTTCAGTATTCATGATACAGGTATTGGGATCCCGGAAGATAAGTTATCCCGACTATTTAAGGCCTTCTCGCAAGTAGATTCTTCAACTACCCGCAAATATGGAGGATCGGGACTTGGCTTGGCTATCAGTGAACGTCTTATTAAACTTATGGGGGGAGATGTAAGCGTTTCCAGTACAGTAGGAGTAGGGACAACCTTTAAGTTCACTTTAAAAACCCGCGTAGCGCACAGTTCGGAAAGGCAATATGTAACACTAAGCACTGCAGGCCTCGATAAGAAAAAGGTGTTGATCCTAGATGATAATCAAACCAACTTGTCTATATTGCAAAAGCAGTTAGCTCTTTGGAATATTAAGGCCTTGCCTGCACTTTCCGGAGCCGAAGCTCTCGCCTTGTTGAAAGACCAGCATTTTGACTTGATCATCTCGGATATGCAAATGCCCGAAATGGATGGAGTAAGCTTTGCAAGGGCCGCGAAAGTTTTACATCCCGCAACTCCCATTGTTCTACTTAGTTCGGTAGGTGATGAATCACGTTCCAAATATCCAGAACTTTTTAACTCGGTAGTAAACAAACCTATTAAACAAGCGCAGCTAAAATCTATCGTGCAACAGGAACTGAAGCTAAAATCAGAAAACAGCCTTCCTGAAGCCGGAATGATTGTAACACTTAGCGATGATTTCGCTACAGCTTTTCCTTTCGATATCCTTATTGCTGAAGACAACCTAATCAACCAGAAGTTAGCAACTCGCGTCCTTAACAAATTAGGCTACTATCCAAAGATTGCAGCGAATGGGAAAGAAGCCGTAGATATGCTTAACGAGCACCCCTATGATCTTATCTTAATGGATATGCTGATGCCGGAGATGGATGGTATTGAAGCAACAATGACAATCAGGCTGAATAAAGATATTCAGCAACCTATAATCGTTGCTATGACTGCCAATGTAATGCCCGAGGATAAAGAAAAGTGTTTGAATGCTGGTATGAGCGCCTTTGTTTCAAAGCCATTCAAATTGGAGGATTTGAAGGATGTTCTTAAAGAAATGAGTAGCGTCCGCTGAAGAGCGCATAAAGGGAATTATCCTAATCCTCCTGCTATTCTTCAAGCTCCATAGGCACCTGCGGAAACTGTTTCAGGATCACCTTTTTCAGCTGCTCCTGATGTTCATCTCCCCAAAGCCCAATGGCATGGATCAGAGGTATCAATGATCTACCAAAATCAGTAAGATTGTATTCCACCTTTGGAGGCATCACAGCAAAGATCTGGCGCGTAATCAGTTCATGGTTTTCCAATTCTTTTAGTTGCATATTTAGAACACGCCTTGTAGCGTCCGGAATTTTGCGTTGCAGCTCACTCGGGCGTTTGTTACCCTCGTGAATGAACCAAAGTATGCGAATTTTCCACTTTCCATAAAGTACTTCTCCCACCAAGTCAAGCCCACAATTCAGGTATGGCAAAATCTTTCTTTCGTACATAAATACAAATATAACCCGGGCATTTCATTCGGGCAATAGGGATAAAATTCTCCCTATTTGAATCGTAAGTCCGTACTTGTTAGAGCCTTATGTACTATCGAAATTTGGACCAGAATCCAGCACAATCCAAAGCCCGTTGCAAACGGAGAAAGGCTAGGAGTGAAGGGTTCGTATGGCATAAATGAAAAATTAAATCTCATAAAACAGAAGTCCTATGGCACTAGAGTTCGAAAGTAAAAAAGAGTTAGAAGGTAAAATTGCCCTGGTAACAGGCGGCACCAAAGGAGCCGGTAAACCATTTTAAGGGTTGGCCTACGAAAACTCCTTATGAGTTTTATCTTTGGTTACCGGTTTAATTTATCAACAAACTAAAATGAATCTTAAACTTATCGCTTGTTTCTATTTATTTATGTCTGTCATCTTTATTTCTTGTAATAAAGACGAAAGGCCTCTTGAATTTCCCTTAACTATGAAAAGTCAAAAGGTTGAGAGGAAATCTGGTGTACAATTATTCACTAATCAACTGGAGGTGAAAGCGCCTGCTAAGATATCCGCTTTTGTTAACAACAGTGAGATGTTTAATGCAAACCTGATTGGAAAGCGGCTGGGGAACCTTACCTTTCGCAGTATTGATACAGCGTACTTTTCCAGTCCCGACTACCGGTATAGAGTAGAAAGGAAGGATGGGCTCAATTTATTCTACTCTCCTTATGTCGCAGACTACAGTTCCAATTACCGTCACCCTAGTTTGACCAGGTATGCCGATCCTTCAATTCAGGGCGGTGCTTATATTTATAGAAGAGAGATCCGCGTAGCGAGAGGTTCCTTAAACTCCCTAAGTTTTTCATGTTTTGCTTATAAACTGTCTCGAAACGAATATTTTCCAGAAAGAGGTGCAGCTCTGGCTTCAAGGGAGGAAGGAGTATTGTTCAATGAATTCAACGAGGAATTTGTAAAGAGCCTGGGTAAATACGATACACTTGCTATTCAGGAATTTGTAATAAGGGTAAGATAAATAAAGCTACCTGGATCTTCATTAAGCTCTTTCTAAGTTCAAAGTTGCAGTAGCTATTTTCAATGGCAAAAGATAACAGGTAACAAAAACCGGTTATCCTCGTAAAAGCCTATACACCACTTCAGATATTGTATACGTGAACTACTTCCATGATGGAGCCAGCCTTTTCTTTCATGAGAATCCTCAACCCATGTGGATTTTCCTGGCGAATACTTTACAAATAGTTGAGGTTAACGAAGCCGCAATTTCACAATATGGCTACAGTCGCGAGGAGTTTGTTGGCCTAACACTAAAAGACCTTCGCCCTCCCGAAGAATTGCCATTCCTTAGCGATTGTATCTCTAATTCTAACCCTCGCAAAAAGAATGTTTGGGAAACCAGGCACCTGGATAAGAACGGCAAGGCATTTTATGTCAAGGTTTACTCCTCACCATTTGACTACAATGGTCTTTCCTGCTGGCTCACTATTGTGCAAAATATGCAGGAGGCACTAGATTTCAAGCAGGAAATTGCTGATAAAGCTTACAAGTTACAGCAGGTAATGGATAACTCGGTAGACGTTATCTGCGCTTTCGATAAAGACGGTCGATTTATAGAATGCAACCAAGCTTCTATACAAGTCTGGGGATATAAGCCTGAAGAACTAATTGGACGCTTGTTTATGGATCTTGTAACTGAGGAAGATCATGAAGCTACCATTGAGGCTGGGAAAATGGTGATTAGTGGAAAGAATCTGACAAATTTTCAAAACAGGTATAAAAAAAAGGACGGCTCTCTTATTCCAGTAGTATGGTCAGCGCGATGGGACCCTAAAAATAGGATGTTGTTTTGCATAGCTAAAGACGCAACCGAAAAAGTGGAGGCAGAAAATCAGATCAAAAAGCAGTCTGAACGGGTAAAGGAAATTTTGGAGAGTATTACAGATAGCTTTTATGCAGTAGATTCTGATTGGAATGTGACCTACTGGAATTGCGAAGCGGAAAAAGTTCTCGGCATGCCTAGAGAGAAAATAATAAACCGCAACCTTTGGGACGTTTACCAAGACGCAATACCCTTGAAATTCTATTGCGAATTCCACCGGGCTATGAATGATCAGGTTTCGGTTCATTTCGAAGAATACTTTCCACCCTTGCAGATCTGGATCGATGTCTACGCCTATCCCTCTCAAAATGGTTTATCAGTATTCTTCAGAGACATTACTGAAAGAAAAAATACCCAAAAACAAATAGAAGAAAGCAAAGAGAGGTATGATCTTTTAGCTAGTGCGACAAACGATATTTTGTGGGATTGGGATCTTGAGAAGGATCACTTTCATTGGAGCAAAGCCTTTGGAATTCTTTTGGGGTATGAAACAACAGAAGGGCGTACGAGTAGCAGTTGGGTTTTTGAAAATGTTCACCCTGATGATAGGGAACATATTAAGGATAGTGTTTATAAAGCAACTGAAAAGCTGGGTAAGTGGGAAAAAGAATACCGCTTCAAATGCGCTGATGGTAGTTATAAGTATTTTGCAGATCGAGCCTTCGTCATGGAGGATAAGCAGGGAAAGGTTGTACGAATGATTGGGTCAATGCGCGATATTACTCCTTTAAAGTTGAAACAGAAAGAAATAGAGGCCAGAAATTTAAAGATCCTGGAAATTGCTCATTCAAACTCTCATCTGGTACGTAAACCGCTTGCCAATATTTTGGGAATTATTGATTTGCTCGCAGAGAAGGGAGATAATGAGTTACTGGATATGCTCAAGAACAGTGCTCATGAGCTTGACCATATCCTTAAAGATGTTGCAGAAAAAACTTCTCGATGGGATGACCTAACAAATATATAATTTCCCAAAATCCATCCCTTTAAAATATTCGTATCTCAGGTAATAATAGATACGAAATGAGAACAACCTTTACTACGCGTACAGCAGCTTTGTTTGTACTGCTCCTCGCAACAACTTTATTCAGCTGCAAAAAAGACAACAGCGATCCTCTAGCTGATAAGCCCGACCTGATGTTTACAGCACTAACATCTACAGGCACTCTTCAGTCCTACAACGCAAACAACCTTGGAATGATGCCAAATAGTATTAACATTACCGGTTTGCAAAGTGGCGAGACATTACTGGCCATTGACTATCGTCCCGCTACCGGTCAGCTTTACGGTTTGGGAAGCACTAGCCGCATTTATACTATTAGTTCCAGCGGAAAAGCTACAGCAATAGGCGCTGGTCCTTTCACGCCGGCACTATCAGGTAGCGTAGCAGGGTTCGACTTCAATCCTACGGTAGACCGTATCCGGATCGTAACCACCAGTGGTCAGAATTTACGCGCGCATCCTGAAACTGGTGCTGTTGCAGTTGTTGATGGAAATATCAATGGTGTAGCAGGCGCATCAATCTCAAGTGTTGCTTACACCAACAGTAAGGCTGGGGCAGCAAGTACCGTACTTTTTGATATTGACGTTACTGCTAAAAAGCTCTACAAACAAGACCCACCAAATGCTGGAACCCTTGTGGAAGTAGGTTCTCTCAGCTTCACAGGTTCTGCCACTGAGTCTTCCTTCGATATTTCTCCTTCAGGAATAGCACTTGCCTCCGTAGGGAATGGCAGTACTTCTGCACTTTACCAGATAAATGTAGAGAATGGAACAACTGTCAGTCTGGGTAACTTTCCTAATACCATTGTAGGTATCGCAATACCTACCGAGCCGGTTGCTTATGCTGTTGACGAGAGTAACAACCTGATGATCTTTAATCCTGAAAAGGCCGATATAATAACAAAAGCTATTACTGGTATGCAGGCAGGAGAAACTATTCACGGAATAGACTTCCGCCCCGTTAATGGTCAGCTGTATGCTTTAGGTAGCACCAGTAGAATCTATACAATTAACCTGTCAAGCGGAGCAGCAGCTCAGGTTGGTATGTCCCCTTTGGTTACTTTGCTTAGTGGAACTTCTTTTGGTTTCGACTTTAACCCTGTTGTAGACCGAATTCGTGTGATCAGTAATACGGGTCAAAACCTGCGTTTGGATCCAAATACCGGACTGATAGCCGCAGTTGATGGTTCATTAAATCCTGGTTCACCATCTGTAAGTGCTGGCGCCTATACCAATAACTTTCCCGGAACAACAACAACTACATTGTTCGATATAGATTCCGGAAACGATAAACTATACAAACAAGACCCACCAAATGCGGGCGGCTTAGTTGAAGTAGGCAGTCTGGGAGTTGATGCACAAGCAGCAAACGGCTTTGATATTGGCGGCACCTCAGGAATGGCTTACGCAGTGCTTACTGTAGGCGGCGCAACAAGACTATATACAATCAACACCACTACCGGCATGGCAACAGTTAAATCTGGCGTAAGCTTTAACTCACCAGTGCGTGGTTTTGCTATGGGATTAGGATTTTAAGATTCGTTTTTTTGATGCTTAGTAGAAAGCCGCCTGTGGTAGGGCGGCTTTTCTTTTTCCGGCAAAATGTTTTGTTTCCGAGCTGCTGAAAGCTATGCAATAAAGTTCCGAAAGTTTTAAACCTGCTACCTCCAGTACAGCCCGGCAGGCTAGCCCAACATTAAAAAATATACAAAGTTTAAAGTAAACAACATTTATCATAACATTACCTTAACTTCCAATGAAACAACGACCCTTACTTTTGGCCAATAAAACTTGAGAGAAATGAAAAACTTTTATTCAATTACCTTGTTGGCTACAGCCTTAGTTAGCAATGTTCTTGTTTCTTGTAAGCAGGATGAAACTAAGGACGAAGAGAACAAACCTGCACCATCAGTTGAGTTTAAAAATCGTTCAATTACCCCTGCCTTTGTTAAGATGGGCTCTGACTTTTCAAACGTGGGAGTTTACACACTAGTAAGTAGCGAAGACCCTATTCCAAATTCAGGCGATATGGTTTACGGAGGCGCTCCAGACGGCCAGGGTTTTATCGCGAATCCTGACGGTAGCGGATATATTATGGTTACCAATCATGAAAATACATGGGCGGTATCAAGACTTTATCTAGACAAACAATTAAATATAACCAAAGGGGAGTATATTGTAAATACAGACGGCGGTGGATTTAGACTTTGTTCTGCCACTATGGCTACACCTGCTGAGCATGGTTTTGGTCCTATGTTTTTAACAACAGGAGAATCCAATGTGAATGCCATGACGCATGCCATCGACCCTATTGCGGCTGCAGACCCTTCAAGAAACAACAGAACTAAACCAGCTTTAGGTAAATACAGTGGCGAGAATGCTGTTCCTCTTCATAAAAATGCTTATCCTGGAAAAACAGTGATCATCACTGGTGAAGACGCTTCTAACGGACAAGTTTATCTGTATGTTTCGAATACCGTTGGCGATCTGGACAACGGTAAGCTGTACGTTTTAAGAAGAACTGACTTGAATCAGGTTGAAACAGCAATGACCTGGAACAATACGTACAATGTTGAATTTGTTGAAGTTCCGAATGCGAAAAACTTAACCGGACCTGAAATTGAGAATTTAAATTCGACTCTTAAATCAATTCAGTTTGCCCGTGTTGAAGATTTGGATTATCGCAAAGGTTCTGCTGCTAACAACAGAGAGATCTATTTTGTATCAACAGGTGTAGCTGGTTCATCTGAAAAAACCTATATGGGAAGGATGTATCAACTGAAGCTGGATGCTAATGATCCGTTGAAAGGAACATTGAAAATTGCTGCCGATGGCGACGTTTCTCCAACCGGTGCAAACGTAAAGGGTTCGGATATTGTTAATCCAGATAATCTTTGTGTAACTGAAAACTACGTTTATATTCAGGAGGATGGAGATTCTTTCTGGCCTGAAGCCACACACAATTCCTTGATCTGGCAGTATAAAATCAGCGATGGAACCAAAAAAGTATTTATGGATATGACCCATGGCGACGCAAGTGTTTTAGGTACAAAATACAATCCTGCAGGCGCAAATCAATTAAAGAAAGGAATTTGGGAGCATGGAGCTATGGTTGATATTTCTGATGTAGTTGGAGTACCCGGCACATTTACTATCAATATCCATGCACATACTTGGGAAGAGGGAAATAAATTCTTAAATCCAAGCAAGGCAACTTCTGTTCAGTCTTACAAATCCGGAGGTCAAACACTTATCTTAAAGGGTGTTCCAAGGTAAAATATAATTACTGATAAAAGACCTTTCGTTTATATAAGCGAAAGGTCTTTTTGCTTATATAACGTTCAGTTTTGATGTATGACCAGAATACTGTTTTTAATTTTTACTTTACTATACGTTCTTTCTTGTACCAATAAAAGCCCTGAATCATTTGAAGATAGAATTCAGGCTAATATTGAAGCTAAAATTGATTCTTTAAATTTAACTTTAGAACAATTGGAGGAGGCCGGAAACAAAGAAACCCTCCTTTTAAACTTCAAACAAAGCAGAAAACAGTATAAGAACATTGAGCCTTTTGTTGAATACTATTTTCAAGGGCTCTCCAGAAGGATTAATGGGCCAGCCTTACCCGAAATCAAGACGGATGACAATATGATTAATGAGGCAGCCGGGTTTCAGGTAATCGAAGAAATAATTTATAGCGATAGCGTAGACCTGCAAGAATTAAAGAAACAAGTACGTATTTTAAGAACAGATTTAAATTTCGTACGTCAAAATTTTAAAGACCTTCCTGTCCAGAACCACCATTTTTACGAGGCAATTCAGCATCACATTATAAGAATTGCTACTTTGGGAATTACAGGCTTCGATTCTCCGGTAGCTTTTAACTCTATCGACGAGGCTAAGTATAGTATTGATGGAATTGAAGCGTTCTACCGGATGTACTGTGATGTGAACGACCATGAGGTTAGCACAAAGCTTATTGAATCGATAAAGAGAGCAAAACAGTATATCGAAAAGAATAATGATTTTGATAGTTTCAACCGATTGGAATTTATCAAATCGAGCTTAATGCCTCTAAGCATCACTTTTGAGGATGAATTTAAAAGCGTTCTAAAAGACGTCCCAAACTTTGGGGATAATAAAGTATTTTCCGGTCATCTTGCCGATTTAATGCAAGGAAAGAAATTAAATCCTGATGCCTTTTCGCCTTTTGCAGCCTCCAAATCAAGCGCTGAAAAAACGGCGTTGGGTAAAATATTATTTAACGACGTTCAGTTGTCAAGAAGTAATAGCATGAGTTGCGCCACTTGCCATAATGCAAAAATGGCATTCACAGATGGGAAAATCACTTCCAATGCAAACGTCCACAGCAACAGTATCAGGCGCAATTCTCCCACTCTGCTGTACGCTGCATTTCAAAAGTCATTCTTTTATGACATGCGCTCACAGGATTTAGAAAATCAGATTGAGAGTGTGATGAAGGACCCGGAAGAATTCAATCTATCTCCGGAAGAAATCAAAGAAAGGGTTTCTTCAAGTGACAAGCTACTAGAACTATTTAAAAAAGCATACCCCGATTCAAAGGCAATTACCCCTTTTGAGATCAGGAATGCCATTGCATCTTATGTTAGAAGCCTGATGCCCTTTAATTCGAAAATTGATCATTATTTCAAAGGTACGGGCAGTCTCAACGAAAGCGAAAAAAATGGTTTCAACCTTTTTGCTGGAAAGGCCAAATGCGCTACCTGCCATTTTATACCTGTTTATAGCGGAACGGTTCCGCCATGGTATAACAATACCGAGTCGGAAGTAATTGGTGTGCCTGAGAGTATTGCCTGGAGTAACGCGAAAATTGATTCTGACGTGGGCAGATATAAACAGAACCAATTAGAACCGCTTAAATTTTCGTTCAAAACACCAACGGTAAGGAATATAGCATTGACAGCACCATATATGCATAACGGGGTGTATAACACCCTGGAAGAGGTGTTGAAGTTTTATGAACTAGGCGGAGGCAATGGGATCGGAATGAACCTGGAGCATCAAACCTTACCCTTTGACAAACTGGCATTGAGCGAAAAAGAAAAACAAGACATCATTCATTTTTTAAGAACACTAACTGACGAAGAAAAATAGCAAAAGGCTCTTATTAAAGATCAGGAACTGTAGATGTTTTCTACTATCAAGGCCGTTTGCATTGCTGCAACAAGCATTTAATCTTAATTCATACTGGTCGTAGGCACTGCTACGACCAGTATCCCAATTATTTATATTAGCAAGTGAGAAGAATGTATGCTTTTCGCATTCGGCAGCACATGCACTTCGCGACATTCACAGTTGTATACTAGTATGATAAATTTAAAAAAGATTGTTGCTGTATTAAAGGAACGCACAAATTGAAGATCACTTTTATTTTACAAGATCCGAAATGGCCTGATAAACGTTTGAGGGCTCTTCCGCAAGTCTGTTAAATAAATAAAGGAACCATTCAGAGCCGTAAACAAAATAGACCTTCGCGGGATGTCCATTATTTTTCAATCTAGCCAGTCTTTGTGCCTGAATGCCATAGAGGCTTTCAAACTCATAATCTTCGTTCAGTGGGCTATGCAGCTCGATAAGTTTTTCAGACTGATCCTGAATGAGATCATCATGGGTTGCAATAGAACACTTGTGGCGTGTTGATAGCAAACGGTCTATATAGCCTAGGAAAGCAGTATTAAGTTCAGGAGATCTGCGCATTATCATCGATTCCGGAGCTTCGAAGGCTCCTTTAACAATCCGTATCCGACCGGGATACTTTAGGATTTCCTGGAAATCATCTTTCGTTCTATATAGATATGCCTGAAGCGTGATTCCAAGGTTTTTGTATTTCGGGGCCAATTCCGTGTAAACCCGAAGGACATCATCTGTCAATTTAACATTTTCAGCGCTAGCCATTACCTCTATATTACTTATCTGAGCCCTATTACAAAGTTTGGTCAAGTTCTCGAGCGCAAGTTCCCGCGACACAGTTAAGCCTATGTGGGATAGGTCTAGTGCTATCGATGTTTTTAATGACTGACTTGTTATAAGATCAGCTATTTTGAGAAATTCTTCTGTTGCCAATTCTGCAAGGGTACTAGTCGAGGTATTTTCGCCCATATACTCTACAGATGTTTTATATCCGCTTGAAAGGTACTGCTTCAGCTTCGAAGCAGCTTCGTCAAGAGTTTCTCCTCCTATATACCGATCGGCAGCTTTTCTCAGAATATGGTAAATAGTTTTATTCTCTAGGATGTAATTTTTAGCTTCCTGGTTCAACGCTATCTGTCTTAGCGCTTCTGATGCATTTTCAATTAATGTATTCATGTTTATAGTATTTGTATTAATAATGAAGTATTCTAGACCTTGAAGAGTGGTAGCAATGTGAGGCTAAAGTTTTCAAAAAGTCTTATCAAAAAACTTGAACCAGTTCAAGTTTTTTCAAGGCTGGAAATTGAAGATTTGCAAAAATATTTAATCTTCAAGAAAATGAAAATGTTGAACTCAACTACACAGTTATCAGGTTTCGCAGCGCGCATAATACTAGCTCTGGTGATTTTACCCCATGGTTTACAAATGGCCTTCGGGAACTTTGGTGGTTATGGTTTCAACGCTACCATGGCCTATTTTACAGAAAGCATGGGCTTGCCTTCTGTCCTCGGTATTGCTGTTATTGTGTTGGAAGTATTGTTGCCAATTCTTCTTCTCACGGGTTTTCTAGTGAGGTTTAGTGCTTTTGTTACTATGGTAATGTTCATCGGCATGATAATTACCAGTCACCTTTCCCATGGTTTCTTTATGAATTGGACTGGCCATCAAGGAGGAGAAGGGTATGAGTACCATCTCCTGGTAATCGGCCTTGCTTCTGTTCTTCTGTTGGACGGAGCCGGACGATTTTCTGTAGACCGGTGGATCTGGAATAGATATGCTCAAAAAGCATAAAAGAAATCTGGCTACATCCCCTAAAGATATTTGTTAAGTTTGCTTTGTGGAACTGCTTTTTGAATCCATTCGGAAACATGTAAAATTAAGTGCAGACGAGGCTCAAATGGTCCTGGAGCGATTTAAGACCAAGCAATATCGCCGCGGGGAAATTTTAGTATCACCGGGTAACGTTTGCAGGTATGACATTTTTATTCTTAAGGGTTCCATAAAGACTTATTATAGTGATATACGGGGAGCAAGCCATATTATCCAATTTGGAGTACCAGGATGGTGGGCTGGAGATTTTAACAGCTTCATAAAGCAAGTTCCAGCCACACTTACCACACAAGCGATGGAAGACACAACCGTTGGTCTAATATCTTACGGCGACCTCTCCAGTTTAATGAAAGAAATACCACAACTGGAGAGGTATTTCAGAATCATTATCCAAAACGCCTACGCTAATTTTCAGGAGAGGACTTTGCAAAACCTATCTGCTAATGCTGAAGAAAGGTATTTGAACTTCCAAATAAAATATCCCCAACTGGATCGTCTATTGCCCCAAAAAGAAATAGCAGCATACCTTGGGATGTCTGCCGAGTTCTTGAGCAAAATAAAAAAGAGACTTCATACAAAGTAATTTATTCATGAATTAAGCATGATTATTCCGGGTTGAGTAAGGGGATTAGTTTCCTATTTATGCATTGTCATAGGTTATTAAAAGCTATAAGCAATAGAAAAACCAAAGGCCTTGTTTCTCAGGCTTCCGTCTCGTTGTTCGCCACCTAGGTTAGGCTGTAGGTTTGCTAAGCCTATTTGCGTATTCATTAGGACAGAAAACTTTTCAAAAAACTCGTACCCCAGTAGAAAATTCACCTCATAGTCCCAAGATAATGAAATTCACATGCATGGAAAAACTAATTCAGTACACATTTTTGTGCCTGTATAAGATTCTCACCCCACTAAAACTTTTGCTTAACAGGGCTGTCCATAAAATGGATCGAATTGCCCGGCGCTGTTTTGGAACTGCTAATTATTTCAAGGGCTTTTTCCATGTATTCGTCCCGACCTTCTGAAATTGCTTTTATAGTTTGTTCAACCAGTATATCCGGTTGAATTCCTTTTGCCTGTAGTTGAGATCCATCCTGTTGGCGAACTTTCATTCCCGTAAATCGCACAATATAATTTCCGGGAAGCCTGAACATATTCACGTTGCCGTTAGCCCCGGCAGTAGGCTGTCCCACTATTGTAGCAAGTTTATACTGCTTGATAAAGCTCATATAGCTTTCTGCATAGCTGATTGCTCCGCCGCCAGTAAGAAAAACTACCTTTCCTGAAAGGTGCGGCTCCTTCGGTTTCATATCCCAGCCCATCGAATCAAAGCTCACTTTTTCATAGTCGGGATAACTAATTCTTGGCACAAACATCCATTTGTTGGTATCCTTCACGGTTAATAAGTGATTGATCAGTTCATGGTTTCCTTTAGGATAGCCCCGAAGGTCGCAGATGATCCCTTTTGCTTTCGACAAGTTAGGTAAGGCGGCCCTGATACTATCCATTGAGGCAGTGCTGATATCGATGTAATAATTATCGTCTCCTAGATATCGGATCGCCTCCTTATCATTCGTCGAACTAAACGGCGCTCTCTTAAGAACGACTTCTCTTTCTGCCTGGCCAACTTGTTGAACAACCAGGCGGATTTCCGAATCCTGTTTCCCCAGGAAGAGCTGTCTGAGGGCAACATCAGTTTTCCATTGCTTCGAACCCGAGATCCTGCTCCTCAATTCATCCAAAGCGTCCAATGCAGGCTTTCCATTTACTTTAAGCACGACATCTCCTGGTTTTAGAGGTACTTCCGGAATGGTTTTATCGTTATGATAAACTTTATCTATAACAATTTTCTCCTCAGCAAGGGTAAGAGCTACGGGAATTGTAAACCATTCGGGACTTTCAGGTCCACTGACGGAAACATGGCCATCTGCCAGTTTCTCAGTAAGCTGCTGCAGCAATATAAGATACTCTTTCCCGGTCTTAATGGTGCTGGCCGTTGTAAGGGAAGCCGGTAATTGTTCATCCCATCGCGTTTCAATCTCATCATGGTAGGGATAAAAATGCTTGAAGATATTCCATGTAGTAATTACCCCTGCCAGCCGAACATAAGGATCGGAAGGGTTAAATTGCTGCGGAGATGAAGCATTCATAGCACTTTGAATCGCTTTTAACGCAGTTGAATCGCCCACAGGATAGGTATGGGTGCTTGAGCCTTTTAATACAAGTGGAATCATTACCAAGATTCCGGATCCCAGATCCTTTTGTAGAAAATCGCCAAAAGCCGGTCTTTGCTTATATATAGCAGTGTCTATTGTCTCGTTTATCTTGTTTCTAATTAGCAAGGAACGTTTTCCATCTGTTGCAGCATCGTCAACTACTTCGTAAATATATCCGGGCGAAGCAGTGTTCCAATCCTCGGCTTTTGCAGCCGAAGTTTCAAAAGAAGAGTTTTTCAGTTCATGCACTTTCCATTTTCCCTGGTCTTCAAATTCAAGAATGAAATTATCCGCCCAAACTTTACCTTTGCCGCTAAGAAATACTCCAAAAGCTATTGCCATGGCGTCCTTATCTACAGTTCCCGTCGTTTCGTAACGCCCCCATTGGGTTTTAGTAACGGGACGGGAATCCATATTGTCAAAGAAGCCCATCTTATTACCGTCTCGATCTACCCTTACCCACATTTGTCCGCTACCTCCGGATCCATCGGTTTTAATCATAGAACGTAACCTGAAGCGTTTTCCTCTATAGGGAACTGCATCTATGCCTCTGGTTGCGGTACCAAAGCCATGAGATTTTATATTGTCGGGGGAGGATCTGTTAACGCGTACACTCTTATATAGTTGGTTATTAGAACCGCCAAAGCCGTAATGCTGCCAATAAATATCCTGCACTTGAGTTTCAGCAGGTGGTGTTAGTGCATTTTGGGGAAACTGAAAAGCAGGGCGGGCTGATATAATTACAGAAGGCGCAATAGGATTGAAAAGAAAATTAAGCTTCTTTTCTAGTTCTTGCCTGTTTTTTGCTGTTTCCACTGTTTTTGCACCATAATACAGGAAGCGGTCCCAATTTATTGTTGCTGCCACATCTGAAGGATGAAAATATCGAACGTAACCATACAAGCGGCCAAAGGTCGCCAAATTGTTGATCTTCTGCTGTCCGGGCACTTGAGGAAAAACCGTAAAGGGTAAAACAATAAGAACTAAGGATAGGAGATTTTTCATAATGCTTAGGATTAAAGCTTTGAAATTAACCGATTATTGTTTAATACCCAGAAATTTAACACAGGTTAACATCTTTAATTCCTTCGCGCCTTTTTTTGAAACTAGGTTTCCTTGTTTTTATTAGCATCGCTGCTGATAAACATTTCGTTTGCCGTTTCTGCCACAATATCCAAAAAGCGTTCGTAATGCTTAAGTACGTCGCTTATCAGTTCATTTTTCGTAAAATACTGCACATTATAACCTTCCCTCGAATCCCCAAAAAAGGTTTTGGGATAATAGATTTGCTTGTCCTGCAATTCAGGAAGGTTATGGTCGTCTATCAAGTGCTCTGAAACCATTCTTACCTGGCTTTTTACACCATAAATGAAATTGTTCACAACATCATGCGAGATCTCCAATTCAATCCTTTCAGGGTTCTGACTTGACTTTATCTTCACGTCAATGCCATTAGTAGCGAACTCTTTTTTAAGTTCCATAAAAGCTTCCAGGGCATTAACCTTTATGAACTCGTCAACAGATGGGCGGTTTTTAAACGAAATGATCTCCTTTAATCGTTGCCTCCACAAATCGCCCGACCAGGGAACAGTTGATACCGAAAAACCGCGTTGATAATACTTATAGTCGATCACAAGGCCTTTCATCAAAGCAACGGTAAACAGCAACATGATCAGTGAAAATGGTAAAGCAGTGATCAGGGTCATCGTTTGCAATGCTTGTAATCCACCTGCATTTAATAACATCAATGCTAGTACGGCTAATAAAACACCCCAGAATACCTTCTGCCAAACTGGCGACTTTCCCGAGTTTCTCGTTGCGATACTATCCATTACCAATATGCCCGAATCGGCCGAAGTCATGAAAAAGATAACGATGATGGTGATCACCAAAAAACTGGAGATAAACGGCATTGGCAGCAACTCCAAAAATCGGAACATCAGGGCGTCAGGATCGTTAACCAATTCGCTTAATGCCCCACCTGTAATGTTGAAGTCGAGCCAGATGGCACTATTCCCGAAAATAGAGAACCATATAAAATTAAATAAGGTGGGAAGGATCAGTACAGCGGAGACGAAGGATTTAATGGTACGGCCCTTTGATATGCGGGCAATAAATAAGCCTACGAATGGTGCCCATGAGATCCACCAAGCCCAGTAGAGGATACTCCAGTTGTAAAACCAGGGGAGCGTTTCCTCTTCGTACACGTGAGTATTAAAGGTGATATTAAAAAAATTGTTAATGTAATTACCTAAGCCATCCGTAAAGCTGCCGATCAAATACACGGTCGGCCCCACGGCTAAAACAAAAAGAAGCAGCACAATAGATGCTCCAATATTGATATTGCTAAGTATTTTTATTCCTTTATTCACCCCGGACGTTGCTGAAAAAATAGCAAATGAAACTAATACCGCTACAATTCCAACTTGGTATCCAAAACTCGTTTCAGGTAAGATCCCGAGGGTTTTCAAACCAGAATTAATCTGTACTACCCCAAATCCGAGAGTAGTGGTAATTCCGAAAAAAGTGCTGCACAAAGCAAAAACATCAATAGCAGTTCCCCATTTTCCATTTACTTTTCCTTTCAACAGTGGATAAAGGCAACTTCTAAGTGATAGAGGCAAGCGGTACCTGTATGCGAAATAAGCTAACGAAAGTCCAACAAGACCATAAACAGCCCAAGCATGGATCCCCCAGTGGAAGAACGTGTACAGTTGTGCGTTCTTTGCTCTGTTGATATAATATTTCCCAAAAGCTTCGGTTGAGTAATGAGAAATTGGTTCGGCAACAGCAAAGTACATAAGCCCAATTCCCATCCCCGCGGCAAACAACATAGAGATCCATGAAAAGAATGAATACTCAGGCTTACTGTCGTTAGACCCTAATTTGATGTCCCCGTATTTACTGAACATCAAATAGACCAAAAAGATCACAAATATGGTAACAGACCAAACATAAACCCAATTCAAATTAACAAAGATGAATTGTTTTATATGGTTTAAAACCTCCTCGGTACCCTGAGGGAAAAAGACCGAAAGGAGGCAAACGCCAATAATGAATGTTAGGCCTGGAACGGTAATGTCTCTGTCGAGGGTTGATTTTAAATTGCGTTGAACCATAGAACTTTATCCTTAACCTTCACAACAGGTTTTTTGTTGTCAAGATTATTTTAGGCTCCGATCTAAAGTACTGTAATATACATATGCGCCTGTTTTCCGCAGCCCTCTAAGCGCTATCACTCACGTAATTTACTTCAACTTAACCACCGCCTTCAAGGTAAAAATGGTATGAGCACTGAAAATCCCCAACGCGCCGTTATTGAAATTCGAATTGGGATTGGAGGGGGCTACAGGTGGACCGCCTTCTCCGGAAATTTGCGCAATGGCGAAGTAATATTTATAAACAGGCAAATCCAGCCCACGCATTTCAACTTCCAGGGAATCACCTTCTGCAAGCTCATCAAGATCGGTAAAAAGCGTTTCAGTAACATTATTCCCGTTAGTAAACCGGTCTTCGGTAAGGGATTCCTGTACTTCTTCATCCTTGGCTTTTATCCTGAACAAGTACTGATTTTTCGCTTCTTTGGGATCTTTGTAATAAGCAAGTGGAACAATCACTTCCTCGCCAAAAAAAGACAGTTTTCTAAAGCCCAGTGAATCCAGTTTTACGGCTAACGGCATGGTAGAACTTGCGGTATACACTTTACCTTCCACGTTTACATCAAGCACATATCTCGTTCCGGGCACTCCTGCAAACTTTGGACTTTTGTAAACGCCTTTTTCGGTTTCGGTGAAAGTAATCTTCTGTCCCCCGGGAGTACTTAGCACCACCTGGGCCCCTGAAAGACTATTGAACCTGTTTGTTTCAGTAAAGGGAATGGTTTTAGAAATCCTTACCACGTGATTGGTGTCCAAATCATTTACCTCGGCTTCAATAACCAGTTTAGGTTCTGAATCCTTTAGATCAATGTCTACTACTTTTTCACAACTTGCAAATAATATACCTGCAAGTAGAAGCAGCGTAAAAACCTTTGCTTCTGATTTCTTATATGTCAATGCGATCAATTGAGATACTTTCATAATTTAAAACTTGAAGTTCCAGGTAACAGATGGGATAATACCGAACAGTGTAGTTCGTACAGCTTGAGTCTTTGTTGCGTCATCCGGATCGTCCCTGAAGTCCATTGTATAAGTGTTTTGCCTGTTGTACAAATTGTAAATCCCAAACGACCAGCTCGACTGCAGTTTTTTCCCAGGCTTCGCTTCCAATGTAGCAGCCAGATCCAGCCGGTGATAATCCGGCAGACGGTCGGCGTTCCTCTCCGAATAATAAAATACAGTTTTGCCTTTCAACTGATATTTCCCGTTAGGGAAGGTAACGGCATTGCCTGTATTATAAACGAATGTTGATGAAAGTGTCCACCGCTTGCTTGCCTTGTAAATGCCCACCAGGGAAAGGTCATGAGTTCGATCCTGCTTTGACGGGAACCAGGTGCCGCCATTAATATCGTCAAACTGACGCTCCGTACGGGATAGGGTATAACCAACCCAGCCATTCAATTTTCCGAATCGCTTTTTAAGGAACAATTCTAGTCCGTATGCCCGGCCATCGCCATACAACAGATCACCCTCCACATTATTGTTACCTCGCAGATCGGTACCACTGCGGTACTCTATCTGATTAGCCATGCTTTTATAATAGACCTCTGCAGAAAACTCGTATCTGTCATTGTTAAAGTTCCGGAAGTATCCCACGGCCACCTGATCCGCAATTTCGGGTTTGATGTTGTTACTGTTCATTACATACAGATCAGTAGGAGAGGTGGATGTGGAATTTGACATCAAGTGCAAGTTCTGCGTGTTCCTCGTATAAGAGGCCTTTAGAGAACTGGATTTTCTCAACTGATAACTTGCAGAAATACGTGGTTCGGGGTTTATATACGTTTTAACAATTTCTCCTCCTGCATAAGTGCCGGTACCAATTGTATTTCCGTCCCTGTCATAGGTCCTAAAATCACCGGGACCAAAAGCTGAAAACGCACTGCCGCGAAGGCCGTAAGTAATATTTAGTTTGTCGCTAACCTTCCACTCATCCGAAATATAGATTGCAGTTTCCAGACCTGTGCGGTTTTGAATCTGATCATCATTTACCGACGAGGCCTCACTTGCCGTGATCTTACCAGGTCTTATGGTATGGTGTATCACATCAAGACCAAAGCGAAGATTATGCTGGTTCAGAGAGTATTGAAAATCCTGTTTAAGATTATAATCCTGGATAGCCGACTTTACTTTAAAATCGCTCTGCTCAATAAAGCTCTGAATTACGTAATTGTAATTGCTATAGATGAGCGATGTGTTTGAGAATAAACGGTTATTGAACAAATGGTTCCAGCGAAGAGTAGCGGTAGAGTTACCCCAATCGAAGCCGAAGGTTTTGTTCAGCCCTAGTTCATCCCTTCCAAAATACCCGGAGAGGTAAAGTGTATTATTCTCGTTTATGCGGTAATTCACTTTGGCATTTAGATCGTAGAAATACAACACGTTATTTCTAATGGAGGTGTCTGGAGCCAATTTTAGAAATGCATCAGCATAAGTTCTTCGTCCGCTGATAATAAACGAGCTTTTATCCTTGATCAACGGGCCTTCCACCTTTAACCGGGATGAGATCAATCCCAAACCACCTTCTACTCCGATGTCGTTCTGGTTACCGTCATTCATGCGGATATCCAATACAGAGGCCAATCTTCCACCATATTGAGCAGGCATTCCGCCTTTATAAACAGCTACATCTTTTATCGCATCTGAGTTGAAGGTAGAAAAGAAACCCAGGAGATGGGAGGCATTATAAACAGGAGCTTCATCCAACAGGATCAGGTTATGGTCAATTGATCCACCTCGAACGTAAAACCCGCTATTACCTTCACCTGCTGATTTTATCCCGGGAAGAAGCTGGAGTGTTTTGATAATATCACGTTCCCCAAATAAAACCGGAACATTCTCCACTTCAGCCATGTTCAGTTTGGCAAGCCCCATCTGGGCACTTGAAACATTAATGTCTTTTCGCTCTGAAGTAATTACCACCTCTGCCAGCTCATTATTTGCTTTTAGGGAAAGGTCGAAGCGAGTATTCTTATTTAGGTTTAAAGACCGGGTAAGAGTTTGGTAACCGATATAGCTAACTGTCAGACTATAGTCTCCCTTTGGTACGCTCAATGAATAATAACCGTATGCATTAGTGGTTGTAGCGTTATCTTTAGCTCCCCTAAGCTTTATCGTTGCACCAATTAAAGTTTCTCCGGAGGTAGAATCTTTGACGACCCCCGAAATAGTAAAGTTATTTTGGGCGAATCCATATCCCGCAAATGAAAGTAATGCCAGAATAAGTACGCCAACCTTTTTAAATTGATTCATCAACCTTTATTTGTCGTAAAAAATGTACCGCTAAGATGCGGTAAATTTTAATTTGTTACAGGATTTATGGAATCAATCTTGATGGCGGATGGTTAACGAAAAATACGAGCTGATGCTCAACCTATTCTGCTGCAGCTCTTCCTAGTCGGTCATTTATTGCCAGGCCAAGGCCTTCTTCAGGAAATACTTCAGCCAGGATAATGTCCAGTCCTTTAGAGTCAAGCTCATACAGAGCATTGAATAGGCCTTGTGCGGCTTCTTCCAGATTACCTGATGGCGATAAGATGAGCTGATGGGCAATAGCAGGATGGGTGTAATGAGTGTTGAAGGAAAGCACGCCTACTTGCTTTCCCTGCACATTAAGCAGGTGTTGTTTCACATCAGCAGTATGGATCAATTTTGCTCTTGGGGAGTAATGTTTTAGAAGCATGCCAGGTGATGCAGGGCTGGCAGATTCATGTGTGATAGTTTTTATCTCCACACCATCCAGTGCTGCTTCCAGCGCTTCTTTCGTTATTGCACCATGGCGATAAAGGTAAACACCGTCCGACTTAAAACCCACTACGGTAGATTCAATTCCTTTCTGGCATGGCCCCCCATCCAGAATAAAGGGAGCTCTTTCACCAAACGCTTTTCTAACGTTCTCTGCACTTGTCGGACTTATATAGTTCGAAGGATTGGCGCTTGGAGCAGCCAGCGGAAATCCTGTTTCCTGCAACAAGTTGAGAGCTATAGGGTGATTAGGCATTCGCACGGCAACCGTGTTACCTCCGGCGGTTATCACGTCTAAAATCGTATCTTGCTTTTCCAACACGAGCGTAAGAGGACCCGGCCAGAAATGACTGGCCAATTTTAATGCCGTATCCGGAATGTTCTTTGCCACTTCACTCAGCACTTCGAAGGATTTGATGTGTACGATAAGGGGATTGTTTGATGGCCGTCCTTTCAACTCAAAAATTGAACGTACCGCAGTAGCATCATAAATATTTGCAGCTAAGCCGTATACTGTTTCCGTGGGGATAACAACAACTTCCCCTTGTTGCAACATTTTCGCAGCTTTTGAAATTTCCGGACTAGACATGCCGCAAATTTACTGATCGTTGCAATATCATTGTGAAAATACTTTGGCGTAAACAAGTGTCAATAGTACTTTTCAGGATAGAATGAGGGCGAATTAGCACAAATCACAAAGTAATGCTTGTTCGCGATGAAGCAAATGGAGTGAATATAATTCATTACCTTGCTGTCTAGTCGCTTTCTTACATCAACACAATGACGAATAACATTTTTGAAGCCAGCCTTAAAACTATCGGTTTACTACATGTGAATGAGGATAGTCTTAAACTTATCAATTCTGAGGCTTACAAATCGTACATCAAGGCCATGTACTTACCTAAAGGATGCAGTATCAAAGTCGACTTTACTATTTACCATACTGGAGAGCCTTCGCTATTCTTTATAAGTCCCAATCAGGTTCTAAGTATTGAAGCTCTCTGCACGGAGCAGGGCTATTTTATATTTTATAATCGTGATTTCTATTGTATCCAGATCCATGATGAGGAAGTAGCTTGCGACGGCCTGCTGTATAATAACATTAATAATATGCCTATGACAGTGGTACCTGAGCAGGACGCCGCGTTCATCAATCATCTTTTCACCCAAATCCAAAGCGAGTTTGAGCTAAAAGATTCCTCACAAGAGGAAATGCTTCGCACCTATCTAAAGCAGTTGTTTATCAAATCCACAAGGCTTTGGAAAAAGCAGCATCTAAACGGGGTGCTCACCGATCAGAACAATGACCCTGACGCTTTTAGACAGTTTACCCAATTAGTTGAGGCCCATTATAAGCAGAAACATACCGTAGCAGACTATGCCGACTTGATGCTGGTCGCGCCTAAAACCCTTACTCATAAATTCAAACGGATGAATCTTCCTGCCCCAAATGATGTGATCAAGAACCGGATCATTCTCGAGGCTAAAAGACTTCTAGTACATACCACTCTGACTGCAAAAGAGATTGCGTATGAGTTAGGATACGATGATCCGGCTTACTTCAGCCGTTTGTTCTTAATAAAAACCGGCGAATCGCCTTCAGGATTCAAGTCGAAGTATTTAGGTCAAGGTCAACTGGATGCTGGTCCTGCATATCTTGCATCGGAGGCTTAAGGACTAAATTCAAATACATCCTCACAACTTTCTGTTAAAGCGAGCTCTCTAAGCAGCGCTATAATTTACCTTTTCCATCTGAAACTACACCGGTTCAGGGCTATTAAAATAGTTTTAATGGTACCAGGGAAAAATCTACAAGACACTCAGCTATATGTCCATTCCTCAGCCTCATGTTTCTGCCCACCTTTGTACTGTTCACTGATAACAATACAAAAAGAAACATAAATTAAAAGCTAAAACAATGAAAACACTTATCTTAACCATCAGTCTTCTAGCAGCACTAACCCTTAATAAAAACCTTAGTGCCCAGGTAAAGAGAACACCCGCTTCAGCAGGCAGAGCAGAGTACATCGAGGTAGAAAAGAATGTCAAATTACATGTGACAGACTTAGGTGAAGGACAGCCAGTTGTTTTGATCCATGGTTGGCCATTAAACGACGCTATGTATGAGTACCAATACCAATATCTTGTTAAAAAAGGATTCAGAGTGATCGGAATTTCATTAAGAGGATTTGGAAAATCAGACAGGCCTTATGGTAAGTATAACTTTGATGTTTTCTCAGACGATATTAAAGTTGTATTAGAGAAACTGAATATAGAGAAAGCCGTGCTCGGAGGCTTTTCAATGGGAGGAGCGGTAGTTACTCATTATACTGCTAAATATAATGGGGCGCATATCAGTAAGCTGGCACTGTTCGCTGCTGCAGCACCATCATGGAAACAACGGGCTGATTTTCCTTTCGGTGCGTCTGATGAAGCGGCCGCAGGTTTGATCAAAACAACAGAAACCAACAGACAACAGCTTATTGTAGACTTTGGAAACAGCTTTGGTGCCACTGAAAACAGCTTGTCGGCACCAGTGTCCAACTGGTTGGCCAGCATCAACTCAGATGCTTCACCTTATGCCACTACACAATCGATCACTGCATTAAGAGATCTTGACCTTCGTCCGGAACTAGCTAAGATCAAAATCCCGGTTGCTATTTTCCACGGAACAAAAGATAAGTTGTGTGAATTCGAATTCGCTAACCAACTGCATAAAGGCCTAAAGAACTCTTACATTGTTAAGTTCGAGAACAGTGGTCACGCATTGTTCCTTGAAGAAATGGATAAGTTTAACACAGAGCTTGAGAAATTCGCAAAATCATAAGAAGGATAAAGCTCTCCAATTACAGGAAGTTTAATTTCCAAAATAAAGGGAATAGGTGGCCGGTGCTAATCTATTCCCTTTTTTAGTAAAACACCTCGCACCGTTATGCTGAATTCATTTAAATATCTCTTGGTCTTTATAACCTCGCTGTCACCAGCACCAAAACAAGAACATCCCCACCTTGCACCGTCATGCTGAATTCATTTCAGCATCCCTTGAACTACACATTAATATCAATTATACCTATACTGTAAATGATTTAAAGTAAAAGCTTAACAATCAGCCCACACCAACTACTAATTGATTAGGTGAAACCCCATATTTCTTTTTAAAGATATAAGAGAAATGGGAGAGGTCTTCAAATCCAACTTCAAGGTACACCTCTGTGGGCTTCTTCTTTTTCTCCGCTAAATGATAATAAGCAAACTCGAGTCTTTTGTCGGTTAACCACTTCTGAGGGGTGGTATTAAATAGCTTTTTGAAATCCCTGTTGAATGTAGATAAACTCCGGCCAGTCAGGTATCCCAGTTTTTCCAGCGACATGTTAAACATGAAGTTCCGCTGCATAAAATCAACCAAATCGATCTTACCCGGAGCGTCGAAATTTGCCAGAACACTATCAACACCCGGATCGATCGTACGGAGGATACTTACAGCTTCTGTTATTTTCAGAGAAGCGATATCCTCTGGAAATTCACCCTTTACATCAAAGTAAGGTATTAGGGATGCTAAGCAGCTTTCTATTAATGGATGACCGCTGAAACTGAATATCTTTTGTTCCGGTTGCCTTTTCACCCTGACATCAATCTTCTCGTAATATTTCTTTTAGCGTTCAGTCGATAAATGCATCACCACGGTTTTATGAGGCAATCCGTTTTTGGGGTAATTAATAATAGTGGCCAATTGATTTCTAGGAATAAGAAAGATATCTCCTGTTCTGAAGTAAAAGGTTGTATCCCACTGGATAATCTTTGTTTCGCCTGAAATGAACCAGACTAGCATATGGTCGTCAAACATCAGGTCCGACTTGAACAGCTTGTCCTCATAAGACGATAGCTTAATCTCCTTGCTTAAGTACCGGGATATATGTTCCATTTTTTAAAGTTATTTATTTTAGTCAATGATATGAGTTCCTTTTTCAACTAGTTGGTTGCGAAGGATTTCTCGAACGAGGTGTAGCTGTAACAGATATTCCGCAAGTCCTGATAGATCTCGCACAACCTTGATGACTGATCATTATCGTCTTGTAAGATTTCCAGATCTTTGCCTGCACAGGCTTCAGAAAGTTCATCGGTGATCAAAAGATAGGAGGTTTGCGGAACCTTATTTTTTAGCAGCCGGTGAGCTTCCACAACCACTTGTCCGTATAGCTTTCTAAACCCACCCAGGTAATACTCGCTCATTGGTCCATAATGGGCTACAGCCTTAAGTTCCAGGTTCAATTTCAGGTTGTATTTTATTTCTAAAGTCGCCCTGGTTTGATCAAAAGCAGTTTTCATCGCTTTAAACTGTTCCATAATTTCATCGGTATCTGGTAGCTGTTGCCATTTGAAAAAGAATACTGCGTCGCCCTCGATCTCGGCTACCTCCAAATCCAATTTATTATTTTGGATGATTGATGAAAGTAGTTCATAGGTTATGCTTCTTCCCGTTATCTGGTCTGTGCTTCCCACAAGTTCTGTGAATCCGCTGATATCTGGTATAAATACCAGGCCCTTCCGGTCGGGCTGACCATTTGTGTAAGCCCTCTTTGTTACTGCTTTAATTCTGTTAAATATGTTAATCATGATAGTTTGTATTTTTTCATTATATCAGATAGCGATACCATTTAAGCCTCCGCTCATTAAGCCCACCGGGGAAGGGGCATTCAAGCTAATTCACTTCGAACCTTATGCCTGTCATCTGTTCGCTGAGGTTCCAGAGTTTTTTAGCATTTGTCTCATCCAGGGAGTAGGGTTGTACACCTCGTTCACCGAGACCGTTACCTGCTGTAAAATGGCCGAGGTCTAATTCCGCAATGTCTCCATCTTCGCAATAAACACCACCTATATCAGCTAGCAAGGGACTAGTGGCACACCAAATTGTTGTAGCTGCACCTTGAGGAATGCTTTTAAGACTTGCAAGGATCTCCTCACGCATATTGCCATTTTCATCAAAGAAGCCCATCTGTTTGAAAAGTTCCATGTCCGCTTGCCGACCTAGTTCTGTACCTGCGATAGAGCCAGGATGTAAAGAATATGCTCTTACATTAAAGGATTTGGCGCGATTATCCAGTTCAAGAGCGAACAGGTTGCTAGCTGTTTTCGACTGCCCATAACCCAGCAGCGTTTGGTATTCCCTGTGCTCAAAATTAGGATCTTCGAAATCGAAAGGCGCCATTTGATGCCCATAAGAAGATACATTTACAACCCTTGCACCACCGGCTGCTTTAAGCGCAGGCCATAACCTGGCTACCAGCTGATACTGTCCTAAGTAGTTTGTTGCTAATTGAGATTCGATACCCCGACTATCCCTTTGTAAAGGAACCCACATTATACCGGCATTATTAATCAGCAAATGAAGAGGTCTGCCCGAAGCAAGAAATTCACCTGCAAATGCATCAATAGTCTCTGGCTTGGTTAAATCCATTGCAGCGATCTCTACATTTGGAATGCCCTCTAAATTTCGCTTTGCTTTTTCAATGTCTCTCGCTGGAACGACCACCGTTGCCCCTGCTGATGCCAGAACCTTGGTTGTCTCCAGTCCAATACCTGTATTACCTCCAGTTACAATTGCTATTTTTCCAGTCAGGTCAATTCCTTGGATCACTTCAGCAGCTGGTGATTGAGCGTTAAATCCTGAGGCAATTGGAGTCTGTAACGCACCTTGATAATTGTTCTTTTCCATTTTGTTTTTTGTTAAATGATATAGAACAAATGTAGGCGGTTCAGGAAGGGGCAGTTTTGTTCAGGCAGTCAATTTACTTTGTTGAAAATGTCATGAGGGGAAGGGATTACGTTAGGGATTTTTGCGTTACAGGGGAATTAAGAAGAGTGGCGCAAAGTCGAATACTTAGTCCAAGCTTGAAAGGGAGAAATCAATAAGTAGGGTAGAGGTAAACCTGAAAGTTGAATCTCTTATCGAAACAGTTCAAATAAGAAGCTAGCAATTCCCACTCTAAAGAGATACAGACTAGTTATGAGAAAGGCAACTAACAGGTATGACTTTGCATGGCTGGAATTTCCCTTCATAAGATTAAAGTACAGCAATACAAAACAGACCATTAATACCGCCAAAAGAGCACCCCAATTTTCAATAAAAACATTTAGTGGCAGGCTTTCAATTCTCTGTGATTCTGCACCCTCTCCGAAAAGCAACCAATAGACAATAGGGATGATTAGCACATAAAGTAAGGAGCAGAGAATGAGGTTTAACAGGAAAACTATGGTAAAATGAAAGTATAGTGTTCTCGAATTAAGTATCCGTTTGATTGTTTTGGCCATGATATTCGACATCTGCAAATGTAATAAGCCGTTACTGTTTCAACTTCAACTGCAAATTACAGTATTTTTCAATAGAGTTAAACTTCAAGTCCTATAACGGAGTATTGTGGGGCTGATTTTTCAAACCCTGAAACCTGGACCACTAACACTCTGAATCACCTAGGGAAACACAGCAGCCCGTTGATTAACAATAAAAGCCGACCTTCTTTCCTTGTCGTGATCTTTGGGAATTGCCTCTTTATTGGGACCAGGTTCAACATGGTAATTGAAAGACAGTTCGCCGTCCGCTTTTTTCGAAACTTCAACCGTTTCAACTGAAACTATAGCGCCATTCATATCTGTTCCATACCAATGAGGCATCGGTTTTTGTTTCCAGGTAACCATTTTATATAGTTCCCCTTCATAATGCTGCTTGCTTTCATCCTTTGCAGATTGGAAGGCTAGATCGTTCCCATAAATAATAGAAATAGTGCCTTTTTTCTCATTAATAACAGAGCTGATCACTTTTAGCTCATCATTATCAAATAAATCTTCTGGAGCCAATCCAGGAGCATTATCGTTATTACATGACGATAACACCAGCGTCAGAGCTAAGGGATATAAGGCTATATTCACATAGGTTCTCATGGTATCACTTACTTTGTAGGAATATTAAAGACAAAATCATTCTCTGGTACTAATAGCTTGTGACAAGCAATGCAAGTCTTAGCAAAGGAGGCGGACTTTCCGAAAGGATTCAGCTCAAGTCCGTCGAATTTTGCAAATCCCCAGCCTTCTGTCGATGCATACTTTTTACTGTCCTTCACCATAAACTGAACGTTCTGAAAGTTCCCTGGAAAAATATTTCCCTCCTTATCTTCAATCTGTTTACCCCAAACAGCCTTAACCATCCTCGCACCATCAGGAAACGGAATTTCCTTGCTTTGTATAGCCTTCATCATAATGTCGTTTGCATACACCACCCGCATGCTTCCCCCGTCAAACTTGTCGGTAACACTTAAAACTTTCCATGTTTTATAATCATCTGAATAGGGGATACCCGTCAGCGAAATGGGATGTCTATTTCCGCCAGGAGTATTAGCCGCTGAGGAACCTAACGTTTTGATAATTTTTGCCGTATCAACCTTTGTTCTTCCAGGCAGCGTATTCACATAACGCTTCAAAACCGCCAGTTCAGAGGGACTTCCAGCTGCTTCCGGATGTACCATCCGGTACCGGTTTAAAGGCATTTTCTTTTGCTCTATAGCATTTACCATTTCCCAAAGCAGCACTTGTTGCAGTGGAGAAGGCAATTTACTCCATTCCGAAAAATTAAACCTTGAGCGGGCTTCATTCACATCATGAGCAACCAAATGCGATGCTGGTGCAATCCGGTCATACCATTTGGGATTGGACTGATTGGAATGGCAATCATAGCATGAGCGCTGCAATATATTCTTCACTTCCAGAGGAACATCAATTTCTCCCTCCGGAGGCTTATTTTCAATTTTTGGGGAGCTAAATTGGAGGCCTAAAAAAATAGCCAGGGCAATTGCTGCAATAACGAGAAGCTTTTTATTAAGGGTTAACCGGGAACGTAGCATTTTTTTCAAAGATTATTTAAGCTCAACGATCATTTCTACCTCCACAGCCATATTCAGGGGAAGGGTATTGGTTCCCAAAGCAGTGCGAGCATGCTGGCCCGATTCACCGAAGACCTTGATCAGTAGATCTGAAAAGCCATTGATTACTTTAGGCTGCTCATAAAATTGATTATCCGAATTCACATAGCCGTTAACTTTTACAATTCGCTTTACTTTATCCAGATCACCTAATTTCTGTTTTAATACCGCTATCTGGTTGATTGCGGTTAAGCTGGCTGCTTCGTAACCTTGCTCGGTGCTTAAGTCTTTCCCTAGTTTTCCGCTGATGTATTCGCCACTAGCTTTTCGTGGGCCTTTTCCTGATAGATAAAGTAACTTACCGACCTGCACAACATCGACATAACTCCCTATAGCTTCTGGCACAGGCGGCAACTCGAGATGCAATTGTTGTAATCGCTGTTCGTGCGACTGGGCGGAGGTTCGAGCAGTCAGCCATAATAGTATGGCTAGGAGAAAAATTGGTTTCATAGGATAACTGTAAATTCAAGAAACAACAACAGGCAAACGAAAGTCTGCCTGTTGCAAAAATGGATGCTATTAATTATTGTAGGCCAGCGTGTTGCTTTCCATAAACTTAACCAGCTCGGCATTGAATTTCTCGCGCTCTTCGATAAACAGGGCATGTCCGCTTTTTTCCAGAGGCACTAGTTTCGATTTAGTCAGAAGTTTATGCATCTGCTCTGCCAGATCATAAGAACAAATTTTATCATGAGAACCGTGCAGGATCAAAGTAGGGATCTTAATCTTTTTCAAGTCCGGTCGTAAGTCGCCGTCCCTAAGCGTTGCCAAGCATTGTCCCATAGCATAAGGAGAGGCTTGAGCTTGTATAGTTCCCAACCATGCACCTTGGCCCGGAGTAACACTTGATTCGTTTGCCGGAAATATCTTTCCGAAGTTTTCAAGTAGTTGTGGTCTGTCGGTATTATTCAAAGCAATCAGGCCGTTAACATCCTCTTTAGTCCATTGACCGTAGTTAAAATCCTCTCTCTTTGTCCAAACCGGGGCAGCTGCACCAAATAAAGCCATTTTAGAAACATGTGCACCGTTATGTTTAGCCACATAATGAATTACTGTTGCTCCTCCCATAGAGAATCCTCCAATGGTAGCCCCTTCGATCTTTAATTTATCCAGAACTACTTTAATATCGTCTGCAAAAACATCGTAATTGTATTTCCCGAACGGTTTATCCGACTGCCCGAATCCCCGTAGCGTAATACCGATAACCCGGTAGCCTTTTTGGATCAAATCAGCATACTGGTACTCGTACATAGCATCACTTAAAGGCCAGCCGTGGATCAATACTACAGGTTTGCCTTCTCCCAGATCAGTGACATGGAGTTTTACATTTTTTTCGACTTCAATAAATTCGGCTCTTCCTGCAGAAGCCCGTGCTACTTGAGCGCTGGCTTTGTAGGCAACAAGAGGAATTGCCAGTAAAAGGATTGTTTTTACTGTGTTTTTAAGAACTGATGGTGTTTTCATAATATTGTTTGCGTTAATAATTTACAGGATCTGGCAGGTCGTACCCTTAATTTTCCGGATCAACCCCTGTTATTCATATTCATATTTTTTGTTGCTGATTTAATCAATTAAAAGGTATGCCCGCTCATCTGTACCTGCACTTATCCTATTATAATGCCAATGCCAACGCTTGCATCCAAAATTTCAGAAAGGGGCTAATAGAGGCTTCCAGGACGACTTTCAGAAGGTTTTTATAGTATTAATGATTAGTCGCCCCCGGAGCTTTCTCCGATAATTTCGGATAAATCTCCATTATCTCCGAAGTAATCGGAGGGAAAGAAGTGTAAATCTGTTTTCAGCTAAGAGAATTTGATAGAAAAAATCCGATATCTTCGGAGTTTTAAGCAGAATAACCAGAAATGGGGGTTCTGCTTGTATATAATGTTTATTTACCAATGAGGTTTTATTGCCTGGTCGTTTATTTGTTATTAAGAGGGATGCTGTATAATTTCCCCATGCAGGCGCAGACTCTCATTCTGTTCCAGGCTCCTTCTTTAAAACAAAGTGCGGCAAGTAGTTCTACTACTCAAACCCGGGCAAAACAAGTAAACAATCGGGATGCTTCCCAATCCAATCTTACAGCAGAAGACTATATTCAATTAGGGAACAAATATTCCAATTCAGGTAATGAGCTCCACTTGAAAATTGAATGCTACAGGAAGGCGTTTGATCTTTATAAAAAAGAAGGTAATACGAAACAACAAGCTTCCACCTTAGAAGCCATAGCCCGGATGCACCATCAGCAGGGAAACCAACAACTGGCACTCGAAGAGTTGAAGCAAACCATCAGCCTTTATCGTTATAGTCATCATAACTCTTTTCATAATTCTTACGCCCTGCTATCCAGGGTATATAAAACATTAGGTAACTATCCTGAAGCTTTACGTTATGGTCAAGCGGCCATTAAAAACTCCCTCGATATCCATGATACCACAAGTCTTTCCTTCTATTACCTGCAGCTTGGATATCTATTCCATGATCTCAAACAGCCCGATGAGGCCTTAAAAAGTTGTGAAAATGCCATGCAGCATGTTCAGGAGTCAAGGAAGGACGATGATGTATACAATACGCTTTCTTTGGCGGTGAATGTTATGCTCGAGCAAAAAAAAGCAAAAGAAGCGCTTCATTATATTGGGAAGGTAACGAAAGATACTCCTCCAGGTTCTGTGAAAAGTGCTGCTATGGTCACCTTGTTCAAAGCCCAGTGCCATATTGCTCTGAAACAATATCCCTTAGCCAGGAAATTTATTATACGCTCCGAAGAATATTTGAACGAAATAGACAAAAGTAATGACCCTGCCTTTTTAAATGATTCTTACCGGATGGGAGTTTACCAGGTAGCTGGAGAACTGTATATGGCCACCAAAGAATATTCTAAATCCAGATACTATTTCAATAAGATGGTGCAGGTAAATGAACAGGTGAACTATTTAAGCGAGTCTGTACTGCATCAGTATCTATTATTTAAATTAGATTCGGCCCAGGGCAATTTTAAGGAAGCTCTACAACACCATCAACGCTACTTAGTATTAAAAGATTCAATCTTTAATGAAGCTAAAAGCCAGCAATTCGCTAACCTTCAAATACAATATGAAACACAGGCGAAGGTGCAAAGCATCGAATTGTTGACTAAAAGGAATGAAATGCAGCAGGCAAAGCTGAAACAAAAGGACTTCCAGCAAACCGTTTTCCTTATTGGCTCCGTTCTTTTGTTACTATTACTTATTCTGGTGTATAGCCGGTACCGCCTTAAACAAAAAAGTACCAAACTTCTTGAAGGCAAACAGGAAGAGATCAACCGGAAGAACGAATCGCTTCGGCAACTTCTGGAGGAAAAGGAGAGCCTTCTTCACAATAAGGATGAACTACTGGAAGAAAAGAGATGGCTCCTTAAAGAAGTTCACCATCGGGTAAAAAATAACCTGCAGATAGTCATGAGCCTACTTAACTCCCAGGCAGCCTATCTGGATGATGATAAAGCATTAACAGCCATTTCCGACAGTCAGCACAGAGTTCAAGCCATGTCCCTTATCCATCACAAACTTTATCAATCGGATAAAATGGGCACCATAGCCATGGATGAATACCTGAAGGAGCTTGTAAATAATTTGAGCGACTCTTACAGTTTGCATGATCGTATCCGGTTTCAATTAGATATTGCCCCTATAGAAATGGATGTCGCGGTTGCTGTTCCCCTCGGCTTACTCATTAATGAAGCCGTTACCAACTGCCTCAAATATGCCTTCCCTGAGCATAAAGAAGGAGTAGTTTATCTATCCTTAATTGAATTGAGTCGAACCCAATACCAGCTTACCATTGCCGATAACGGGATAGGAGTGATGGATACCTCCGACCTATTACCAGGAAGGTCTTTGGGGATGAAATTGATGAAAGGCCTAAGCAAACAGTTAGGTGGCAGTCTTACCCTTGACAATACAGAGGGTTTAAAAATAAATGTACTTTTTACTCCTACTTTAATTACGCAGTCCGATGGTCTCCAAACAAAATAATGCAGATTTTTCCTTATTGGCTAACCATATTGGTGGAAATGTTCTTATTGTAGAAGATGAATTCGTGGTGGCTAATGACCTGGAGATCATTCTGGAAAAGGCAGAATACCAGGTGACCGGCATTGCCTCTTCGGTAAAAGAGGCCCTAGACTTAATTGCCCATCAGAAACCCGATATTGTTTTGCTTGATATTATCCTGCAAGGGCAGGAAACAGGAATAGACCTGGCGGGGCAGTTAAGCCTGATGTGCATCCCTTTCATTTACCTATCGGCCAATTCTAATCAAAGTATTGTAGAGGCAGCTAAAACCACGCAGCCTTATGGGTTTCTGGTAAAGCCATTTCGCGAGAAAGATGTTTTAATAACCCTACAGCTAGCACTTTATCGTCATGCGCATAGTGTAGAGGCCTATTTGCGAAAGGAGCAGGCGCTGCAAATCGCTCTTTCCGATACGCTTTCCTCATGTGGCGACTGGAAACAGAAATTACATCAGATAGGCCAACTCTTCCAACCGTTCATTCCTTTTGATTTTCTGCTTGCTGGGATGGTAGGGAGCCAGGATAGCATTCCATTAACGGGTCTTTTTCGCATCGGTTTTGAAGAATTCCAGTACATCGGTATGCATGAGCTCTCTCAAATGAACGGCCTTGCTCCTGAAAAAGTTAAGGATATGCTGCCCGAATATTCTTGGGAACCCGGAATATCCGAAGGAGAGGATTTTACCATTAGGAAGAAAAGCGATCCATTTACCCAGCTCCTTGCCAAAACATTCCGCCTCGAGTCGACACTCAATCAGGTTATTGAACTGACCCACGGTGGTCTTTTGGTTATCTCATTTTATAGTCGCCAATCAACTATTTATCTTGGCAGACATTTGTCGTTACTAGAGCGATTGAAGAACCCATTATCTCTTACCCTCGACCGTTACCTGGCTTTTGAAGAGATAGAGAAGCTGAGACAAAAGCTGGAGCAGGAGAATCAATATCTACAGGAGGAAGTGAAAACGACCGTGAATTTCAATGAAATTATTGGCGAAAGCCCATCCCTGCATGTAGTGTTTGATCAGGTAAGACAAGTCTCTGGTACTGATACCTCCGTATTGATCCTGGGAGAAAGTGGTACCGGAAAAGAACTCATTGCCCGGTCCATCCATAATCTTTCTCCCCGTAAGAATAAATTGCTGGTAAAAATAAACTGTGCTGCGTTGCCTCCCAACCTGATCGAATCGGAGTTGTTTGGCCACGAAAAGGGCGCCTTTACAGGTGCAATCGACAAACGTATCGGGAAGTTCGAGTTAGCCAATGAAGGCAGCCTATTCCTTGATGAAATAGGAGAGATGCCGCTGGATCTTCAGGTAAAGCTCCTGAGGGTTTTGCAGGAAAAAGAAATAGAAAGAGTGGGAGGGAAAGGCCCTATCAAAACGGATGTACGTATCATCGCGGCAACAAACCGAAACCTGGAAAAGGAAGTTGCAGAAGGCAGGTTCAGACTCGATCTATACTACCGCTTGAACGTATTTCCAATAGTTCTTCCGGCCCTAAAGGAGCGAAGTGAAGACATTCCTTTGCTAGCTAACTTTTTCGGCCAAAAGCTCTGTAAAAAAATTGGCAGGCCCTTCCAGGGGATCAGTGACAAAGTAATCACGGAATTGCTAAACTATCAGTGGCCAGGAAATATCCGCGAACTGCAGAACATTATTGAACAGGCGGTTATTGTAAATGATGGCCAGAGTCCGCTGGATTTAGGCCGCCCTCTCGTAAACAAGATCACTTCCAATAGCAGTATTGGAGGGCTACCTTCTTTTGAGCATCCAAAAACCCTATCGGAGGTGAAGCAATTACAACAGGAAACAGAAAGGGAATATATCCTATCCATACTGAAGAAAGCCAATGGCCGAATCCGTGGTAAAAATGGAGCCGCAGAGTTATTGAACTTGAAGCCTACTACGCTAGAATCTCGGATGGAAAAGTTAGGCATCAGCAGATCAGACATCTAAACACTCAGCAATTACCTCATTCTGGGAAAATTTGTAATTTACCCTCTTGAATCATTATCACATGAAACTTACATCCGTACAAAACCTTCTCTCAGAAATAAGCAGGGCATGCAAGCGCTTCCCTGTTGAAGTTATTTTTGCCATTATTGCGTGTATTGCGGCAACTACCCTAATTCATAATGAGGATAAAAGCTTTTCGGTAAGCAGTTGGGGCTGGAGGGTAATGATGGCCTGTAATATTGGCCTGCTTACCAGCTTTGCCTCTTCGCTTTATTCCCGTTACAGAAATCTGGATAAAAAAGGGACTGCCATACTGTACCTCCTCAGCCTCACTATAAGTGTCACCTTCCTCTTTATACTTAATCCGATGGAGCAGGAGAGGGACATTGTCAGATTCTTCCTGATCAGCTTCTCGCTGCACCTTATGGTTGCTTTCGTTGCCTTTATTGGAAAAGCAGGCGACACGAATGCCTTTTGGCAATTTAATAAGACCATGTTCCTGCGCTTTCTGGCAGGAGTACTTTATTCTGCTGTTCTATACGGAGGTTTATGCGCAGCAATGGGAGCTACTAAATTCCTGTTTAACATTGATATTACCTGGAAGAGTTTCATGACCCTGTTCGCCTGGATCGCCATCCTTTTCCAAACCCTCTTTTTCCTTTCGGGAATTCCCGTTGATCTGCAGAAGTTGCAGGATGACCACGCGTACCCAAAAGGTCTCAAGCTTTTCACCCAATACGTTCTCATTCCCCTGGCCATCGTTTATGTGGTCATCCTCCTCTCGTACGAAGTGAAGATCCTCGTAGAATGGAATCTTCCTAAAGGTCTTGTTTCCTCGCTCATCCTCGGTTATGCTGTATTTGGTATTCTATCATTTCTATTAATATATCCACTACGCAAACAGGAAGAAAACAAGTGGATAGTTGCTTACAACAGAACGTTTTACTACCTCTTAATTCCATTATTAGCTCTCTTGTTTGTATCGGTGTATACCAGGGTTCAAAAGTATGGTATTACAGAGGAACGTTACTTCCTGATCATCCTTGCTTTATGGCTGGCTGGTATCACGGCCTATTTTCTGTTATCCCGCAAACAGAATATCCTGATCATCCCATTGTCTTTGTCGCTGGTAACCATTGCAGGAACTTACGGTCCCTTAAGTGCTTTCAACATTGCCGAGCGTTCGCAATTAGGCCAGTTAAAAGAAGTCCTTGAAAAGAATAAGTTGCTGAACAAAGGGAAATTAAAACCCATTACCTCAAAATTAGATTCTGCATCAAATGATAGAGTGATCCATTTAAGCAGGTACATGGTTGAGGAATACGGATTGTCAAGCCTTCAGCCTTTGTTGAACCAGGATCTGGAACTAGTAACAGATTCAATTAAAGAAAAACTTGAGCTAACTGAAAACAAGTATGGAGGCAACAGAAGAACTCACTCCTGGGATCTGAGGAACGCCGAGAGAGAATGGTTGGAAAAAAACTATAAGCTCCCCGTTGAATATACCGACTACAGTATAAGCTACCGGCATATTAAAGCCGATAACGGTAATGTTCTCCCGGCTGTTAATGCCGACTTTATAGTGCTTATCGATAACTCTTCCGATCTTTATCAGGCAACCACTCTTGCCGCTCTGGACAAAGATTCCTTGACCTTTCGGTTATCAGATTCCTCAATGACCATTGGTATTGAAAAGGACAGTATTAGTAGGAGTTTGATACCAATAATTAACAGACTGGAGAAGGTGAAACCTAGTCCGGAAATAAAAGGATCCGGGAAAACAAGCAGGATAGAAACAACGGGGAACTTAGTAGTACCAAGAGCCTCACTGACGGAAGAGTTTAAAATAGGCAAGTACAACATCAGGTTTTATATCAACGAAATTAACTACAGGATTTCGTCTCATGCTAAAGCAACAGGGAGGATTGAAGGGGTATTGATGATAAAGAAGCAAGAATAAAGCAACTACATCAGGTTAGAATGCCAGTATAGATGGAAAACTAAAATAAACGGATCTACCTATGGCAGGGAATTTATCAAAACGACTTAAGGACTTCATTGATGCACTACCGTTAAGAGAAGAATTAAGGATCCTTGAAATTGGGTGTGGATCCGGGGCCATGGCGAGAGAACTATCCAGAAGAGTTACCAAGGGGCAGGTGACTGCCATTGATCGATCAGCTAAAGCCATTAAGCTAGCTGTTTCTGGCTCAGCTCCTGAAATAGAGACCGGAAGACTTTCATTCAGAAATGTCGCAATTGAGAACTTCGAGCTTGAATCCGAAGAGGGTCCCTACGATATGGCAGTAGCTGTTCGGGTTGGTGCATTAGACGGCCGGCATCCCGAAATAGAAAAACAGGCGCTAATTAAAATAGCACAAGCCCTCGCCCCAAATGGAAAGCTATTTATTGACGGTGGAGACCCTCTAAAAGAAGTTTTACTGGATGAGTACCTTCCGCACTTGGATAAAGAGATTAGGTAGTATCTTCGCATTATTCAATGAAGAAGTATTTCACCCATAACGGCGTAAAGGAAGAAGGCCCTTTCACATTATCCGAATTAAGTACGAAGGGAATAAAAGCAGACACTCCAATATGGTTTGACGGTTTAAGTAATTGGACTGTTGCCGCTCTTATACCAGAGCTAGAGACACTCCTGGCGCCCAAAAGTACACCTCCGCCTTTTAAGCAACAGCAAAAGGCTGCTACACCCGCTCCGAAACAGCAAAAAGTAAGTACACCAGTCTCGAAGAGGGAAAAGGTGGCTCCCGCGAAGAATAATCCCGAGGAAGACAATAAGGAAGAGAAGAGTAACATGAAAATCTATGTCTGGGTTTTGGTGGTTACTTTAGCGTTCTTCTTATTTACCATAACAGTAACAGACGACGCAAGGCTACCTGCAATGAGTCAGGAGGCAACGCCAGAGGATACAAATTCACCAGCGAAAACTCCTGAGCAGGAGGAGGAGCAAGCATTAGAGAACGACAAAATGGTTTTGAGAAATGATTGGTCCAGCCACATTAGCGCCAAACCGAACGAGTATGAAGTTGACAAGCTTGGCGGGATATCGTTATTGGAAGTTAGGGTTACCAATAGCATGGCTTATCCCCTGGATGAAGTTAAGGTAGAAGTTAAGTACATAAAGGAAAATGGTGACGTTTTTGAAACAGAATACGTAAAGATTAAGAACGTCCCCGCAAATGGAAAAGCATCAATGCCCGCGCCGGATAGCAACCGGGGAACCAGCGTACAACTGAAAATCGTAGCTGTCCAATCAACAGCTCTTAATTTCTGCTACAATGCCGAAGTGGAATATACCAGTGCCGAGGATCCTTATCTTTGTAAGTAACTCTCGCCTAACAGAATGTAAAACTTAAAAAAAGATTTTCAGCGTAGGAAAAGCAAAGTATCTTCGCTGAAAAATACATCTATGACCTATTGGAAACTACCTTTAGTAGCGATTGCACTCGTTACAAGCACCCTTTTCTCTTGCCAATCAAATAAGGACGAAGAAACTACAACACTTCATACCCAGTCTTTTGAGATCAAAATTGATGGGAAAGTGATAAAAATGGCGCCGGATAAGCCAACGGATGGTACAGTTGTTCTTAGTGCTTTTGTTCAAGGATCTGAAAGAAATAGCCTTTCCATTAGTGCCACCCATAAATTAGAGGACTTTCAATTTGGTATAGACCTCAGGCAGATTCCCAGTTTAGTACCTGGCGTATACCCTGTATTTAAATGCCACGAGGCAGGAGCTGAGTGTGAGGACGATTATCAAAGTGCTCTTATCGGACGTTTTCCTTCATCCCAGGAGGCTCTATTAAGCGGGAAGCTGGCCTACCAGTCCCCAAAATTGGGACTTAAGCCTCTAATGCTCACTATTTCGAATGTGGAAGATGCCTATTGGGAAGGAGTTGGGAAGGTTAAAAAAATTAAGGGATCATTTGAAGGAACCCTGGCAAGATTAGAAAGAAACGCAAATAATGTAACCACGATAGCAGAAGCTACCAAAGTAGAAGGTTCATTTGACCTGTATTGTTTAGTTCAGAAAACTGAATAAGATGAATCGCTAATGGAGAGGTAGAAGATTCTCCTGGAATTAATTTGTAGCTTCTCCATTTACTAAAAGCTGAAGTACATTTTTTTATGTTAAGTAAAAGAGGTGAACGAATCTATATCGGTAAAAGTAAGGGGAAAAATATTTATATTATTCCTGTCGCGTTTTCATAACTTGCTTCGTCACTATAATAAACTAATTACCATGAGATACCTGAGCGCCCTATTACTATTATTGACTGTTATTTCCTGCACTAAAGATTCTAACAATAATGTCGAACCGCTTAACTCGTCATTTTTTTGGGTTCCTGACCTTATAGCAGATAGGGGAGATCAAAAGGTGGATTTAGTATTAAGAGATCCACGCCCGTATACAAGTTATTCTTCAGAACCAGCCACCCCCGATCATTTTGAAGTCTATTTCGGTACAGATAGCAGCTCGCTGAAGTTGTTTAAAAATGTTAAAGTGGGTACGGATAGAATCACCTTATCGAAGCTTAACAACAATGTTCCTTATTACTTCTTTGTAAAAACCTTCAAGGGTACAAAGTTCTATAATTCCGACACAGTAAGTGCTGTTCCCTCGGCTCCATTGGAAATTACGGAGGTATTTCCAGGAGAAATGCTTCAAGATCCATCCAAGTTCTCCTTCAATAATACATTTGTAGCTTCTCAAATAAACCCAGGCATTAAGGTAAGAAACCGCACTACCAATAGTGAAGTCAAAAACGAATCCAATGCTTCTGCCCCTAATTGGGCTCATCTGGTAAATAAGTTGGCTTTTTACAAAACAATCAAGGAGGGCAACACCGTATTTACTGATAAGATAATGGTTTACGATGCTGATGCTAATACTGAGGTTCTTGTATGGGACGTCGATCACAAGGAGTACGCAGTGAGCGGGATGGCTTTTTCGGCTGATGATAAAGCCCTTTTGATTAACACATTAGAGAAAAGAGCAGATAAGGCATTTATGAATATGTGGAAGATAGACCTTACAACAAAGGTTAAAACATCTATTGCTGATTTTGGTGCACTCAATTTTCACCCAACTGGTAGGATTTCTGCTGGTATAGATGGTAAATCTGTTTTAATAGATGGGGATTATAATCTCCCCCCAACATGGAGAAAGCGGGGTGGTATTTACAGATATAACTTTGAAACAAAGCAGCTGCAGCAACTTATTAATGGCCGCGGGCATGGTGGCAGCTTTGCTGAATCTCCTGATGGAGCTCATATTGCATTCGTAAGCAACTGGACCGGCAAAGATGAAGTTTGGTTATATAATACAACTACTAAAGGGTTAAAGCAATTGACTAATTCTTCCGGCCAACCTTTTTATTACACAAATGCAGACTTTAAATGGGGTGGGACAGATCTCTTAATCAACCTTTATTCTAATAACAGCCATAGCTTGTATAAGATAAAGCTATAGTCCCACTTTTCCAGTAGCCCAAAAAGCCTGGGTTATTATTTGCCTGGGCTTTATTCCACGTTGCTTTAATTCCTTTACAATTAGCTGGATTGCCTTTGCATTTCCAGTAAGGTAATAAACCGCCTCATTCCACCCAATTCTGTTTTCTAATTCCAGGGTATTAAACAGTTCGAGCGTTCGCTGGCCTGGGGTCGTTCCTTTTTCAACTGTTTTCACGTTCAATCCTAACTGTCTGGGAATCGTATCCAAATCACTAAGCTCAATTATACCGTCATAGGTTTGATTGTTACCATCAATCACTGAGGCCAAACTTCTATATATACTTAGTGATGTTTCGTCGCCAAAGAAGAAATGATGGCTTTTTTCAGCCTGATAGAAGGTTTTTCCTCTTGGTTCAATAAGCCGAACTTCGTCTCCGATCTTAAGTTCCGCTGCAAAATTACTACCTGGTCCCTTTCCGTGAAGATGAAATAAAACCCTACAAACGCCTGTTCTTCGATCGAAAAAACTAGGAGTATAATTCCTGAATTCTCTTTCTGTAACACGAAAGGCTAAGGCGTAGCCAACTTGGAAGTTGATACTTGAAAAATCGCCAGTAAACGTTACTTGCTTCAACTTGGGGTGTAAATACTCTACATCCGCAACCCTTACATAATGAATTTTGCTGCTAAAAGCTGTTTCAACTACATCTCCCAGCCATTTTGGTAAAGTAGGCATGATAATCTTATAAATAGACGGTTAACACCTGGACCGAACCTGTTATTTCTGATCCTTTAATATTTATTTTGATACAAACCTAGTTACCCTGAAGGTGCAATGGTATTGCAAAGAAGAGACGATTTAATACAATTTCTTAATGCCTGCTTTTACCAGAGTTTCTTTCCTTTCTTCATGTAACTAAACCGGGATTAGCCTACAAGGACCAGTAATTAGGCTACAAAAGCCATTTAGTGTTTGCCGAACTTTGTTGCTATAAGATCGAAATATTATGGAACATAGAGAAAATAAAGTATGGTTCATTACCGGCGCTTCACGTGGTTTAGGACGAATCTGGACAGAAGCAGCATTGGAAAGAGGTGACTTGGTGGCAGCAACCGCACGCAAAACAGAAGACTTGAGTAAGCTTAAAGACAAATATGGCGATAGAGTTCTTACTCTGCAACTTGATGTGACTAATGCCGAACAGGTAAAGGAAGTTGTTACCAGAGCCCATAGCTATTTTGGCCGACTGGACATCGTGTTGAATAATGCCGGTTACCCGCTTGTTGGTACAATCGAAGATGGAAACGCAGAAGATATCCGGGCCTTGTACGAAACGAATGTGTTGGGTCCGGTGACGGTAATTCAGGCCGCATTGCCTCTTTTAAGGGAGCAGGGTTACGGTCATATCCTGGGTACTTCCAGTAATTTGGGTCACATGGCTTTGCCCATCCTGGGTTATTATTGTTCTTCTAAGTGGGCTTTTGAGGCGATCTATGAAAGCCTTGCAATGGAAGTTTCTCAATTCGGCATCAATGTCACGATCGTTGAACCTGGCGCGTATGCAACCGAATTTGGTAGTGAACAGATTGGGAAGCTCTTCACGGGGAATGAAGTTTACCATGATTTCAAAACGAAATTTATGGAGGGGATGCGGGGCATGGAAAAGGGGAACCCTGCCGCTACACCGCAGGCCTTATTTAAGGTGGTGGATGCAGAAAACCCTCCGCTACGCTTTAACCTGGGCAGTCATAACCTGCCTGGTCTAAAAGCGGTGTATGCAGAGCGACTGGCTACCTGGGAAGCTTGGGACGAGATTTCCCGTTCAGCCCAGTGAAATGACAAAAATTGGACACCTGTCAGCATATAGTATGGATAGGTGTCCTTAATTTAGCTTTTATGAAAAAGAATGATCAACAGCCATTAAAATTGGAGTCGCTTACCGAAGCGCACCGGATGTTCGGCCTGCCTCAGCCTAAACATCCGCTGATCAGTCTGATTAATGGCGCTCATGGCGTACTTGAAGGAAAACTTTCAACACCGCATGTATTAGCTTATTACAAAATTGCGTACAAGCCAAAACTTGGCGGAAAGTTGAAATATGGCCAGAGTTATTATGATTTCGACGAGGGGGGCTTATTATTCGCTGCTCCCGGACAAATCATAGGGGGTAATGATCTGGAGGGATCTGTATGTTCTCAATACACCCTCCTTGTTCATCCTGATTTTTTCCTGGGTTACCCGCTTGCTAAAAAGGTTAAAGAGTATGGCTTCTTTTCCTACAGCACCAATGAAACGCTGCATCTATCGGAAGAAGAAAAGAATACGATTCTCGCTATCTTCGGTTTTGTAGAAAGGGAACTTGATAGCCGGATCGATAATTTCAGTCAGGACGTTATTATTTCTCAGCTGGAGTTATTGCTGAGTTATGCCAATCGTTTTTACAAGCGACAGTTCCTGACCCGGAAAGCCTCCAATGACAGTATTCTAGAACGCATGGAAGAGCTGCTGGATAATTATTTTAAAAATGGGCTGAGCGTTAATAAGGGTATACCTACCGTAGCGTACTTGGCTCAAAATCTTAACCTTTCTCCTAACTACCTGAGTGACATGTTGCGCTCGCTTACTGGCCAAAGTGCTCAGCAGCATATTCATGACAGGCTGATTGAGACGGCAAAAGAAAAGCTCTCAACCACAAGATTATCAGTTAGCGAGGTTGCCTATGCCTTGGGCTTTGAGCACTCACAATCCTTCAGCAAGTTATTTAAGACTAAAACCAAGCTTTCTCCCCTGGAGTTTAGAGCGTCGTTTAATTGATCCGTTTCCTGCATCATCTATTGCTTAACTCCTAACTCCTCCTGGATGAATGAATTGTCGCAAAAAACAATGATGATACTATAAGATCTTAGGATTTCAAGACTTAGTTCTCATCAATCACATAGATTGGAAAACCGCAGAAAACTTATACTATGTAGTCCAGCCAGCGGAATTATATTCTTACAAACGGGGGGAAATCAGTCAAGAAAATTTCTTCGGGAATTTTATAAAAGCGCATTAGAAAGATATCGTGACGTAAGTACGGAAAAAGGAGCAGGGCTTGTAGTAAATGGGCCGGTATTAATTTTAGATGGAAAGGCTATAACACAGGACCAAGAATATGAAGTGTTACCAAATATAAAATTGAATACTGTAGCAGGATTAAATCATACTATCATTTTTTGAGACTTGCATTTCTAATATTGCTCGCTCCATATACTATACCGGCAGTGTAAAATAAAAGGTACTCCCTTCGTCTACTTTACTTTCCGCCCATATTTCGCCATCGTGCCGCTTAATGATTTCACCACTCAGGTAGAGGCCGATACCGAAGCCCGCGATGTGCCTGTTTTCATCGCTTTCTACCCTGTAATAGCGCTCAAACAATTTAGGTAAATCTGTCTCGCTGATACCCCGACCTTCATCCTTCACACTGACTACCGCCTTTCCATCCTGTGTCGTGCAGGCGACCTGTATGGTGCTACTTTGTGGAGAGTATTTTGCCGCGTTGCTGATTAGGTTTTGTATCACCTGGGCAATCTTATCCCGATCAGCATTTACGATAGTGGGTTCAACAGGCGCAAAAACTACTTTATGGCTACTGATATGAGCCAGAGTATCTTCCTCCGTTTCTTTTATCAATTCGGCGAGATCAAAGTGCTTGTAGTCTATAAAGATCTGGGCTGATTCCAGCCGTGATACATTGAGGAAACCGTTGATCAGCGTAGTCATACGGCTAACTTGCTTATCAGCTTTATCGAGCATTGATACAGTTAGCTCATCCCCGTCTTTTTGGGCTTTTCGCTGTAATACCTGAACAAAGCTTTTAATAGAAGTTAGTGGGGTTTTCAGCTCATGGCTAACCATCGAGATAAAGTCATTTTTGCGCTGCTCGCTTTGCTTTTGCTCGGTAATATCAATAGATGCACTGACGTATCCCGCAAATGAACCGTCGGTATGCCAGCGTGCTGAACCATCAGCTAATAACCACCGGTACTCTCCATCTTTATTCAATATGCGAAAGTCGCCATGAAACGGACCTTTTACCTTGAATGCATCAAGGTAAATTTTAAGGTACCGCTCTTTATCTTCAGGGTGTAGCAGGTCTACCCAACCGTAAGCCATTAAATCTTCAACGGATCGGCCGGTTAATCTGCTCCATGCCCGGTTGAAATAAATAGCATTGCTTTCCTGGTCGGCCATGGCTATAAAGATATTGGTTCCCTCGGCCATGATACGAAAGCGGGCTTCGCTCTCTTCGACAGCCTGCTCCAATCTGATACGGCCCGTGATGTTTGTAGTGGTGTTAATGAGGTCGGCCACGTTACCTTCCTCATCAAAAATCGGTTCATTTAAGTTTGTCCAGTAGTGTGTTTCTTTCTTACCGGTATTGTCGACAACTATTTCATATTTGAATATGGGTAGCTCGTCGGGCTCCCTTGTTGTGATGACTCGCATAAATGAACTTTGAACGCTATTCTGCTCCGACGGATCACCCTCGCTTCCCGGGAACGCCTCAAAAAGGCCTTTACCCAATATTTCCCCGCGTTGTTTGTGCACGAGGTTTAAGTAATTATCACTGACCGCCAAAATGGTAAAACGGGGAGCGTCGGCCTTGAGCACCAAAGAACGCGGCGAGTTTTTGAAAAAATTATGAAATTCTTTACTGCTATAAAATGAATCGTTGTTTGATTGGCTCACGCACAAATGTATAAAAGCTTCGTAAGTAACAGAATAAATTGCCGTCGGTTTACGATTTAGGTTAATTAAATTAGGGATTGAACAACTCTCTGTAAGGACTGAAACTAAGTGACACGGTGGTAATCAAATATCCAAGCCGTGATGTCACTCTTGCTTACAACCAAGCGAGTTAGAAGTCAATTCATCGTTTTGTGAGACTGGTACTTATTTAGTATTTCATTGCTAAAAAGGGACGGGATGGAAAATCATCTTATAAGAATATCAAATCTGCCGGAGGTAATAGTGAGTAATTCTCCAGAATGCAGTTTAAAGACCAATTGAAAAGTTCCTGCTATAATCTTTCCATCGTAGTAAGTAATCTTGAGTTTATTTCCTGAATCATTTAAAAGCAGAACAGGCTCAGGATCTGAATTGTAATAGGCTAATTGTACGCTTTCTTCATTTTTTAGCTGGTACTCTCCAGTTTTAGGATCTTCAAATAAGAATAATAGTTGTGATGTTGAGTTCAACCCTTTCACGTATAATGTATTATTGCCCCGTACAGCACGAGTGGAAGATGTTTTGAAATCCTCGCTACGGTCCACCCACCGCTTACCATTTAAAAGAAATCCCATAGTACCATTGCCTGAATGAGTAGCAGGTGGTAAGGGAGAACCGTCTCCTTCACTTATTTTACGACATGAAAAAGCGCCAAAAAAACAACGAAAGAAAGGAGAGATAGGAAAAAGTAGAATTTTCTCATAATAAGGTTGGTAATAATAGTTGTGGCTTTGTATTCCTAAAAATACACTCAAATATCAGTAATCCAAATATAAAAAGGACCGCACTTTAAAAAAAGATAGGGTATCTTAACAATGGTTATTGTGAACCAAGAAGCGGACGTACGCGGGGTTACTACTCCAGGGCTTCCTATCCTTTTTTGAGATTTCAACTATCCTATGATTACCTCAGATATCCATATCAAAACACCTACTGCTAATTGGGCTATTTAAACCAGTCAGAGAATCTATGTGGAATTCTTACGGGTGAATTAATCAAGACATCAGTTATAATTACTTCAAAAATTTTCTTCGGTGGTTTGAACTTAAACCAAAAAACCTCATTACTTTTCTGCCATGAAGCCCATTCCAAAGAGAAAGCCTCAAAGTCATTTTTAAACACTAATCGGGTCCCTATTTCTTCTTTCTTGGCATTATATAGAACAAAATAGATCTGAAACCCCTTAAAATCGTAAATATGCTTTATTCCCCCATAATAAGTTCTATTTGGAGACCTAAACAATTTATTTTTGAAAAACCACTCATTCACAATTCCTAATTCTAGGCAACGGTTATAAGCATCAAGAAAAGAATCCTTATCCCAATTAAATTTCACTGCGCAGGCGATTATCGCTTCTAGTATCACATTAAGCAGTAACTTTTTTTTTGAATACTCATCTGTAGTGAGATAATGTTTACTATCAAAAGAGGAATAATAAGTTGCCACTTCTATTGGCAGAAATTCTATTCTAGGCTCAATCTTCTCCTCGCATAGATTAATATTTATTCTACGGTATTTCCCTGTATCCACTTTTTTTAGTTGCCGTAAGTAAAGGCTCACAATTGAATGTGCATTTCTTGAAGCTTCTATACTACTAACGACATCTATTTCAATAATATACAACATATCTATACATTAACCTTTGTTTTTAGACTCTTCTATTAAGCAGGATTAATCCTTTCCGATATTTTGCGTCCTTCTTCATTTCCATCGTTTTCTGAGACGTCAGGTAATGGCTAATGAAGACCTATTACTGTAATACTTTTCCTTATTAATCACCATATTATAAGCTGTCCAAGTCTCTCCGCTCACCTCCATGTGAGTTTCTAAACCAAATCTAATTTCAAATCCAATGCGTTGGTAACTTGCAATAGCATTGAGGTTTTAGTTGAAGACAGTCAAATCAACGGAATCGTGGCAAGTACTTTCAAATACACGATCTAATAAACTCCTTACAATAGCCTTACCCATACCTTGATTTCTTAATGTACTGTCTCCAATCAATATTCTTGAGAGTCTGGGAATCTGGTTCTGAAAATTTAGCTCACAGTGCCCAACAACTTCTCCTGTTGATATTAATCGAACCTTAAAAACTTGTCTTACTTTATTTGTTGAATATTGTATTAACTGCTCACGGGTCAACGGATATGTAAAAACGGGTCCCGCAAACTGGATCATTTCTTTTTCACTTTTTACCCAAGAAATAAGCCGGTCAAAATCTTCGTATCCAAATGTTTCTAGTTTAATCATGTGCGAATTATCATCGTTTTGAGGGACTTGCCTACATTTTCTCTGCGATTACTGCTAGTAACTCCGAGCATGGGAAGAAAACCACTTGGGCTAAAAGTGTTCCGATAACCCTGGCCACTACCATATAAATTATATACTTTCTGAAGGTGGATTCAGAGCATTTGCCCAATACCACATCGTCTGTCATTATTGATAAATGGGGATCAATAAATGTAAACATAAGGATAGTAGCGAAGCCATTAATAAAAGCAGATAGATTACTCGCCGTAGTTCTGTAATCAGGATTAATGTAAGATGCATATACCGCAGATAAAACACCTATAGTTAAAATCATAACGGCAACCACGTTTAGAATAAAAATTCTCCAGGGAAAACCATTGTCTAAACGTATCTGTGTAATATTCTCTTTTGCTGGTACTGTTAGGCTTTCCTTAAAATATAAAATCCCATTTTTTGAGAAGCCGTGCAGTAAAAGACGCGGGACGGATTTATATAAACTAAAGCTTAGAACAGCTTTTGAGAGTATCCGTTGAAATGTGGGGATCAGGAAAGCACCCAGAATAGTTCCAATGGTACACGATAAAATTACCCACCGAAAGGGCTCTATGTTACTGCTTATACCATTTTTAATATCATTTTCTACAGCCTTTGCAAGTAACGGCGCCTGGAACCCATTGGCTGTGCGAGATATTAATACCAAGATATTAAACAAGGCAAAGGATATTGCAATCCTTCCTGTCCGGATTCCTACAATTCTTACCGAGTAGGAAAGGGTAGTAATAATATTAATCACTAAGGTAAGAACCAGGACAATTGCGATCTGAGAGGTTATCATAGCACTATTAGAAAGTTCCTAAAATTATAAATAATCTACCGGTCTAATGGAAATTGAAAGCATCGTTTTTTGAGACAAGAGTAATGATTGATATGTAAGTTTGGAACGTCTTAAAGTAAGATAAGGATTCCGAACAAAAAACTTCGACTTGCATTACCTCCTTAAGGTATTAAGAAATGAAACCTATAGCAAATATGCTTATCGGAGCAGCAATCAACTTTTACCATTCCTTTCCAGGATATAACCTCTTGTTGTCGTAGTCCCAATCCATAAACAATCCTGCTGTTAATTTTTCATGGTTCGCTTTTATCAATTCTCTTGTAAGCCTTGGAATAATTCCAGTAATATCAAACCGCTCCAAATTCTGCAATTCTAAAATGGTCTCGTAGGAATTGTCAACTACAGATGAAGTTGTTAAATCTAGGTGTCTTAAATTTTTTAGATTACTATACGCCTTTAAACTTCTCAGTCGGAGTTTTTTTGGAGCAAATGCGTCCCCGCCCAAACGCAAGCCTTTCAACTGCGTCATTTGTCCAATTAGCTCATAATTCTCGACCTTGAATGAATTCTCGATCGAGAGTAATTGTAAATTTTTCAGTTCTAAAAGCGGGCTTATATCAATTAGTCGGCTAAAACTGTTCAAGTTTAATCGTTTAAGCTTTTGAAGCTTTGAAATACTAGAACTGTTTTCAACTGTTGAAGTCCAAAAGTGGAGCTGTTCGAGATTTTTCATTTTGCAAACTGCCTCAAAAAATTCTTGATTTACTCTATGTCGGACAGAGAGGGCCTTAACTGAGTCAAGAGTAGGAAGAACCTCTATCCATTTGTCCTCGAGTTCTTTTCTGTGCTTTAAGCTTGTACCAACTGGAAAGTCCATCGCCAAGGTATTTATTCCTAGTTCCGTGGCAGAGAAAACCTTCTCAGTAATTTCCTGCACATTCAAAATGTCGGGACCTTTTTCCTTCCTGGAATAGAACAAGTTTAATTTATGACGGTCTTTCATTCCTTTGCTTTTAACATCTTTATATAGGAGCTTTGCAAAACTCTCATATACCGGTTTTTATTTTAAGTCTAATTATTGCGGATACTATCGTTTTTTGAGACAGTACTTCGATTGAGCGACGTTATTTTTTTTTCAACCAGTGCCTATTTCCGCGATTTGGGAAATAAAACACCACGAGCAAGTTATTTTTATTCTCTTCTAAAATCTTTATTCTCTTGATATTTTCTAAATCATTTAGCTCATCCACAAGGTCAAATCCGCTCATTTCACCTAACACCACCTCGTAAAGTCCATACTTTCTAATTAGTTCTACGTTAGGGCGTCCCATTACACTTTTTCCAGTTACCTGCACTCTTAGATTGTCGTTGAAGTCATTACCATACGTTCTGTCTAATCCGAATCCAGTTAGTATAATTGCTATGAAAGGAATAAACATGGGCAGCATACTTAATCCTAAAAGAGTGGCTAAAGTCCATCCGTAAAATCTAACTCCTCTTTTACTCCAAAATTTTATAAGTATGTAAAGGGTATAGACTAGCCATATCCAGAAAAATATCCTGTCGGCCCAATATCCTTGCAGGCTAATACCTTTTACAATGTCAAGCACAAGGTTAAGGATTAAAGCTGCTGAGAGAATTAAGTAGATTAAGAAGATTCTTTTCATTTATTAATGACGCTCAATTTGTTTATATAACTCTAAAATATATTATAAAGGCAGGTTTTCGGAGGACCTCCTGTCATGAAGTTCATTAGGAAAACAAACGTCAAGTAAACAGCACATGCAATTATAACTGTCACCAGAGTTAGTGTTTTAACCCAAAATTTAACGTTTTCTTGATTCATCGCTTTTACATAAAACCTCTATTAACTGGGTAATTTATCCTTTTATGAGATAGTAGACGTAATGCTTTTTGACATTGTTTTAACCAGTCCTTTTCTTGAATAGCGACCACCGGCAATAGTTCAATTTCTGAGTACTTTTCAATTTCTTCTAAACACACTTTGGTTAGCTCTTGATCAAGTGTTCCGTATTCCAATATGAAGTGTACAGTCCAGAGTTGAACCAAATATTGTCCCTCCATCAGACCTTTCAGGGTGTGAGCAAAACTTCAATCTACAGTTGTTCTTACAGAATCCAGCTTTTTATACGGATAACTACTACTTTTATACCAATCGCCATTTGATTTGTATGCCCATAAAGCTACTTTTCCACCTATTGGCTTCCCAAGAATTGGATCGTAAATGCGACCGGTAACAATTGTAATCGTTTCCGATTCTTCTTCTTTACATCTTACCTGCAAGACTACAATCAAAAGTAGCAATAGGTATAATTTTGTCATAAGCTAATTTACATCAAAAAAACAAAAGACATTTAAATATCTGTTCTGTGGCTCTTCTAGACCATAACTCATACATGGTAGTATTGGGCAGGCAATTTAGTCCGCTGTTTCAGATTGTCGCCAGTCGAGAATATGTGTCAGGATTCCCTTATTCCAACAATCTAATGTTCCGCTTGCTGTTAATGAAAAAATATCTTTATTGTTTTGAGCGATAGTTTCTAAAGCCAGAACTGCTTCTCGTTCTAAGGTTGCTAATAAAGCCGTGGAAGTCCAAATTTTGACGGAGTCGTTGTTATGATTAAGTAGTTGATAAAATGCTTCCCGCGTTTCACTAGTACCTTTTCTAATCTGATTAATTGACTTCATCAAAGCTTTGTGAATCTTGTTCCCTTTTTTTGAATCACCATTCAAAATGCATTCCCCATGCTCACAAGCTAGTCTTATGTACTCTTGGATTGGATCGGTCATTGGTTTTTATCTTACTTGCCCTAACGGCTAAGGGTTTAAGTAGTGCCCGATTAGAAGCAATTCACTGTCACCCCGCACTAAGGTAAATAAAAAGAAGAAAAGGAACGAGATTTACGCCGCCCGGGCATAACATAAACACTGTATTGACTGCTGGGCTTTTTAGTCAGTCTTTTTGATAAACCTCTTATTTTCTTGGTGTGTAGCAATCTCGTCGCTAAGTATTACGGAGTCACCTTGGCGGATTACCTCAAAGCTTTCATCTTTTTTATTTTCGAAGTTTAAGTCCACTTGGTCGAAATCATGCAAGCTTAAATGCCATTTTCCCTTTTCGGTGCTAGGCGAGAGCGTTTCTTGTGTCAGCGAAAATGTACTATCGTCTAGTAGGGTTAATATCGTTTCATTATTTCCAAATAAAAAATAAGTTCCTACTAAATCTTTTATTAAGGTATTATGAGAACTGTTGCCGATAAGAAAATATAGTATTGGAAATAACAAAAAGAAAAACCTAAAACACATTTTAAAATTCTTCTTGTCGCCGATTTCTTAGTTCCTTGCAAAAGGAGCCCAACCCCCAAGGGTGGGACTAACAGCAAAAGTAAAGTTCCTATTGATTCCACGGAGGTTGTCGATTTTTTTAGGCTTGCAATTAACATCGCCTAAAGGCAATTGCGCTTACTTCCCATATATACGAAATTTTATCTAGCGTTCAAGAACTTATCTTCTTATAGCAATGGTGAACCAAGAAACAGATGTACACAGGCCTACTGTTCCAGAATGTAATCATTTCTTTTTCACTTTTTACCCAAGAAATAAGTCGGTCAAAATCTTCGTATCCAAATGTTTCTAGTTCTATCATCTGCAATTACTATCGTTTTTTGAGATCTTACGGCTTTTGGGGACCAGAACCATTTTGAGAATCTTTCCAAGAATATGCTCGGATATCTTCCTCAGGCTTTCGCTTTTCATAAACCGAGTTAATATCGCAGGTCCAGTCGTAGCCAGTACGCTCACTATAATATAGAATAAGTTTGTCATGCTTGATTTCATTTATTCTGGTAGATAAGTCATATAGAGCGTCGTTTACATCTTCTTCATGGTAGCAAGATATGTGTGTATGTATGTCTGTGCTTCCATCTGGATCTACCAAGCCAATTGTAATTTCAGAGTTATAAGTTGCAATCCAGATTGAAAATTCATTTGATAAGCTTCTAAGTTCGCAATCAAATGAACCGTCCACCTGATATTTTAGCGTCGGCAGGAACTCAGGGTATTTATTCTTTAAGAATAATTCAATCAATTCTGATAATCTAGTCTGGTTCACTCTGTGAATTTTTTCTGTGGCAAATATCCGAAGGCTTTAACAAATATGGCTATTCCTAGAATTAGCATAGTAATTGCAACCTGCAAAGGTTTCCTATCCTTTTTTGAGACAGTACTGTAAGTTATGACACCTATAAGTACAAACCTTTAGGTGACCAGAAGTCATTTTTTAGTTCCACACTCATTGTAAGCTTTGACGACAGCTTCTCTGTCTTTAGGAGAATATTTGTCTGTTTCAGTCCATGCTTTAAATAATTCTGGGCAGTCAGAAATCAGGCTTGCAATTCTCTGCCTAGGATTTATAACATTTAAATAAACAATCTTGTCGTCCTTAACCATTATTGGTAATATGGAAGTGGAGCCGTCATAAGGATGGGTTGAGTATAGATTGTAAAGTGAAAGTTTTCCTTTTATAACTTCATTAAAAAATCGGCTGTTGTCGCCAGTGAGAGAAACGAAAGTGTGGGACACACCTTGTTCGTCTTTAACAACAAAAGATTTTATGTCAGACGGGCCAAACTTTTTCTTTTCATTATTTTCAATTACTGTTAGGCGCTTTGCAAGAGCTGAAAAATTAATCTTTCCCGTAATTGTAGGGGTCGTTACTATTTGGCAAATAATTGTATCTCCACTTGTCGTTACGTAAGAGCCATCTTTCATTCTGCTTTGTGCTGCCAGTTGCAAAGTTGTGAAGAAAAGGAACAAGGATAATAGTACGATTTTCATGTTTTATAATTTCTGGGAACGTGTGAGGATAAACGCAATAGAGCTTTATTTCCCATATATACGAAGTTTTCTCTAAAGTTCAAGTGTTGAGGATATCATCGTTTTGTAAGACATAGGTACGTCTTCTTCAATGGTGGCGCTGTCCCTAAAAATCGTAGACAGTAACATCAACCAGCTTATCAACAATATGCGTAAATACGAGTGGTTCAATTTTATCCCATGATCCTCCAGCAAGACCACAGCCGATCCTAGGCATATGAACAGAAGCACTAAAGTCTTTAGCGAAATTTCCCACCTTGTCGAGCCCCGAAGCAACAGCATCATAACGGATTGGGGGCACACCATCTTTGTCTCTTCTTATATCCCGTTGCCCGATTACATTCGCTATCCAAGTATCCTTCTCTACCTGCACAAACTGCACTTCTCCTAGTTTGAAATTATCCTTCGATTTGTACCACTCGCGATATTTCTTCTCCGGTTCAGACCACTTCTGGGATAGGGCCATAACAAAACCTTTACCCCAACCACCTACGTCATTGCAGATATGAACGATAATTTTATTCCCCTTCGCTGTTGGGCTCGTTGCATCTCCTTTAATATATTTGATGTCTGTTATCATCAGTTACTATTTTTGTGCTTCGTACAATGTACTATCCTTTTTTGCGACTGACAAGCATGAGGGCTAAAAATTGAGAGGGTTGAATATCCTTCTTCCGTTTCCGCACTTAACTTGATAAAAACAGAGTAAACAAGGTAAACAAATCAAAAGCGATGTATGTACATGTTACTCCGTCGAATCGTAAGCCCATTGGGTTAAACGTAACTCGATGTTCAAGTGCCCGGCAATTCTAATGAATTGTGCAGGAAAACTGTCATGTTGAACCTCTATCTTTAATCCGTCTATTCTAGAATTATACGAAAAATCAATTGCGATACTGTCAATTGTCTTATCCATTTCCAGCTTCTCCAAATAATGCTTGTTATCTTTTAAAAAAGCAGTCGTTTCTTTTATCTGAGCAGGCAAGTCAGAATATTCTGCATTGCTAATGTCGTAAATTATTGTTGAGGTATTTCTCTTTTCGCCTTCAGGTTTAGTCTTTCTAAATGGTTCTCCTTTTCGATGAATTGTCGCTGGTCTCAAATCCCAGCCCAATATTAAAAAATCCGGATCAAGATCCTTACCCGATATTAGTAAAATCGCTCCCATTTCAGTCGTTAAGTATTTGTAACCTACGTTTCAATAATACATAAAATACCGTTAATGAGCAGAATATCGCAGCTACGGACGCATAAATATCATACCAGTCAAAGACCCGACCCCGCTGGTAATTATCTCTGATTTCATTAAGAATCATAAGTAAGAGAGTAATGGTACATGCAATAGGAAAGTGATTAACGGGCTTGTTCCGTCTGATTCTATTACTTACATAGATAAATGGTAAAGCGAATGCGAGTCCGAAATTTGGTACAAACCCCAGGATAAAAGATGCAGAATGATTATCAATAAAGGAGGCCCTTAAAAATTTAGATAGGTAGAGGGTAATACCAAAAATGATTGAACTGGTGATTATATTTTTCTCTTTTCTTACATCTATGTTGGTCATTGGCTTAAACTATATTATAAATAATTATGGCTTGCCACTAAAGTGCCCTCCATTCCAAAGGCTATCTGATTTAGGAAATATAATAGTATATGCGGGTAGAAAAAGTTGTGTTATAGACGCAGCCTTGCTTAATGCGAAAGGAAACCACACAAATAATGCCTCATCAAGCCTTATCAAATTTTCTGCTTTTTACCTACATTAGTACTTACAACTGGGGAGACGGTTTTATTGCAGCCAGCTTCTAGCGAAATGGTAACAATTGAAAACAATGTCAAGCGAATTGACAGGAAGTTAATAGAAAAGTACAATAATATACAATACGAATACACGGATTTTGAGTGCCATTAGCAAGTTGGGCATTTTGCTGACGACGGAAATGAAACCACAAATAAAATATATAGAATTAAAGACCAGCCATAACGATGATGGACCAGCATGGATAGCTGAAGTTGAACTTTCAAGATCCGGCAGGACGATATATTTTAATGGTCTTGCTCTCTTAGGTAAAGGTCATGGAGCTTGCACAGATTTAGAAACAGGTGACATCTACTGGATTTCAGGAATTAAGAAAAATGGGAAGGACAGACATAGAGCTGGCAAAGGGAAGATAATGGTCGATCGTAAGATTCTGGAGAGTTATTTGGATTTACGCGGCCTTAGCCTCCTTCACAGAAATAAGTATGAATTGATTGATATTCTTCCCACCAACAAGCGAAAGTTTGCTGAGATTGAAAATTCGTAATTTAAACAGCTTTAATAATCCAACGAACCTTGAAACAAGCCTAAAGATTTATCCAGCAAGGTCCATTCGAAACATCGGTTTCACCAGTTATAAGGTTGATTGTCGATGTCATACATTCGTTATAGCCGTTCACATAGCTTCTTATATCGACAATTTTTTCCAGATTATCTATTAATATGAGAGCTATCTCAAGAATAGTCATAAGTAATTAAAGGGTAGGGGCAAAAAGTCAAAAAGCCGAACAATATTCTTGATCGGCTTTTGGGCTGTTATGGAGCCTGAAGCTGCGTTGCATCGAAGTTAATTATTACGCGCTTTGACCGCCGTCAACGTTTAAGGTTGCGCCGGTAATATACCGGGCATCATCACTTGCCAGAAAAGCAACAGCTGCACTAATATCATCAGGCTCACCATAGCGGCCGAGAGCTACAGCCTGTACCATAGCAGCACTAAACGGCCCGTCAGAAGGATTCATATCGGTATTGATCAATCCCGGTTGAATGATATTCGCAGTGATGTTCCTAGTACCAAGATCTCTGGCCCAGCTTCGGGTATAGGCAGAAAGCGCTGCTTTTGTCGCCGAGTAATCGCTAATGCCGGGATAGGGTGATCTAGCCGCGCCAGTTGAGCCAATCGTGATAATCCTGCCTCCATCGTTCATTTTTGAAACTATTGTTCTTACAGTGTGCGCTACACCTATAACATTCACGTCCCACTGCTGTCTTAGTGCATTTTTGTCTACTGTCTCATCTTCAACTCCGCCAGTTACAAACAGGCCAGCGCTATTGATGAGAATATCGATGTTTCCAGATTCTGTTGCGGCAGCAATTGCAGCGTCAATCTGAACAGCACTACCAGTATCGGCTTTTATGGCTTTCGCTTTAACGCCGTAGCTTTCTATTTCCTTTACCAAAGCCTCTGCCTTATTTGCACTATTCACGTAAGTGAAAATTACATTAGCTCCTTCGGCTGCGAGCCTTTTTACAATTGCTGCCCCAATACCACGGCTTCCGCCAGTAACCAGCGCTGTTTTATTTGCTAATTTTAACATGATCTTGCTTATTTAAATTTTGTTAGTTCTTCTGTGATGTATTATGGATGGAATATTACTGACCCTGTTGTTTGACTGGATTCGAGATCCTGATGGGCTTTCGCCACGTCTGATAAATGGTAGATAGTAGGTTCAATTTTACCAAGAATACCAGTACTAAAGGCTTCAAACAGCTCTGCTGAAGCAGTGTCTACACTTTCGCGATCAGGCAAATATTGGCCGAGTGCCGGACGAACCAGTTTAATTTGATTAGCGGTAAGTAGTTTCTGATCGATAGAAGGTGCACCGGAGGCATTTCCATAAAGAACAGCCGTACCCCCAATTTTTATTAATTTGACCGACTCTTCAAATGTAGCTTTACCAACCCCATCAAATACCGCCTGCACACCCTCACCATGGATTATTGCATGGACAGCCACTCCTAAATCTTCTTTGTCAAGGGCTATTACATGATCTATACCTGCTTGTAAAACCCTCTCTTTTTTCGAAGAGCTCCCAACGGTTCCAATTACTTGAGCACCAAGCGCTTTTGCCCATCTGCTCACCAGCGATCCAACTCCGCCAGCTGCTGCGTGAACGATAACTACATCCCCTGGTTTTATAGCATAGGCCTGCTTAATCAACATTCTGGCAGTAAGTCCTTTGGCCATCAGAGAGGCAGCCTCGTCGAAGTGGATATTGTCAGGTATCTTTATTAAGTCACTTGCATTAATCAATCTTCTTTCAGCATATGCACCGATAGAGAAAAAATAAACCACCCTGTCGCCTTCTTTTAAATGAACAACATTTTCTCCAACAGCTTCAACCACTCCGGCTGCCTCTACGCCTATGATAGCAGGAAGCTGATTTACAGGGAAGCTTCCATTCCGAAAAAGAACATCGACAAAATTAAGAGCGATGGCCTTATGTCTGATCAATACTTCGCCGTTACCTGGTTCTCCAACAATTTGTTTTGAATATTCTAAAACGGATGGCGGGCCTTGTTTCTTGATTTGTACTACGCCAGTTTCTTCTGTTATTTTCATATTTTAATTTTTATTGCTGATTTGATATTTCAAAGTTGAGATTTCGCCGTGATGCTCAGCTTGACTTTCGCAGTAAATTGACATTGACTTTTATCAAGGGTAGTGGTCGGGTAACTGAGAATATTCAGCATTTTATTTTTTATTTTTGACCTTAAGTTGTTCATTTTCCATGCTGAAATTTCACGAAGATATTTTCGAGCCTTTTTTTGATTATATAGTAAACAAATCCAATCTCCCCATAAGTGAAGAAGATAAAAAGCTGATTAGGAATACATTTAAAATTAAACACTTAAGAAAGCGGCAGTATCTATTGCAGGAAGGGGACGTTTGTAAGTATATGGCCTTTATTGTGAAAGGAGCAGGGAAAATGTATATGGTGAATAAAAGCGGACAGGAAAACGTAATCCGTTTAGCAATAGAATCCTGGTGGTTAGGCGATTTCGAAAGCTACACCTTAAACTCGCCCTCCGTGTATAATATTGAAATGATAGAGGACTCTGACGTTCTATTGATTAATGATCAGAGTATGCAGGAGCTTATAGCTAAGGTTCCGCCCTTGGCGAAGATGATAAAAGAGATTGACCGTAACAGCGCAATTGCTACTCAACGTAGGATCCAGACGGCAATCAGCTTAGGTGCTGAGGAACGGTATGATGAAATGCTTCAATCTTATCCTGAATTTATCCGAAGATTTCCCCAAACAATGATAGCGTCATATTTAGGCATTTCCGCTGAAACCTTAAGCAGGATCAGGAAAAATCTATTACGTAAATAAAAATAAACTCTCAATTAGCAATTACACCTAAAAGATCGGATTTCCATTATTAATCGAGCCCCCTACATTGAAGCTCTAATGGAAAGGTTGTTACCAGATAAGATGCTTCTATAATTAGAACTGGCGGTAACGCTATTGGTGCGATCCCATTCTTTGTCTCGATGGCATCTTTTTTATTATATTTAAGATATGTTATAAATAATAAACGATAAAAATACAAGTACTTATGAGTCTGTAATATTCAGCAATTGTATTGTGATATTTCCTTTCTTTTGCGATCCCCCGGTCGGTTAATTTCAATTTCTTTTATTTATTAAACCTATTTAAACCCACAAAATCTTCATGAAAAGAAAGAAGTCTAGACAGAGTCCTGCGTTAAGCATAAGGACTAAGAAACGTATTATCAGAGTTTGCAAAGCCATAGACGCCCTGGGAGAGAATTCAGCAGATATTGTTGAAGGATTGGTTGCGATCTTTGGTACCCTGAACCAGCAGAAAGAACAGGGGGAGCAATTAAATAGCGAGGTACAAACAGTTATGTTAAATAAGAAGAGACAGCAGGTGTTTCGCGAAAGCTGGCTGGATCGGCAGGAGGTAATGCAACTGATGCCCATTAGCGATCGTAGCTTATACGACTTAACCAGGACAGGCGAATTACCTTCTTATACATTCAAAGGCAAGCTTTTCTTCAAGCTGGCCGACGTAGAAGCGCTTATGAAAAGGAGAGGTGGTGATGAAGGAGAAGATAGAATAGCGGTTTAATTCGTGAACTCTCATACAACAAAAATGTCCGGGCTATTCACCTGGACATTTTTTATTTAACCCCAATCAAGGACCATCGCCTTCCAGATCCTGGCCTTCATCTTTCCCTACCGCTGTACTGGATACAGCGGAGGCAACCAGTCCCGCTGTTACCAGGTAACCAGCAACTGTAGTTATCGCTACTGGCAAAGAAATAGGAGCGGAGAGGAGAGCTGAGCCGAGAGCACTGAGGATTAACCCAACGTTTCGGACCTTTTTGAAAAAGGGCGGCGTAGGGGATTTTAAACGGGCTATTATGGAGGATCTTTTCTTCATTATAGTAATGCTTTAAGTAATTTTAGTTGAAGTTTTTGTAGAGGTAGGAAGGACTGGTTTCTCACTACCGGCCACAACCTTCTTTTTCCTCATCAACGCTACTCCCGACTCTTCCTCAAAATGCTTCAATAAATAAACTTCCAGTTGCTCCAGGCGCTTTTCGTGGAAGTTGATGCGCTCGAATATTCTCACGCTTTCGGCGTTCATGTTGGCCTTGATCACTTCGGTGCTGGTGATGATCTCGCTGAGGTTTTGTTCTACCTTGCGGAAATCGCTATGCAGCTGCCGCACAAAAAAGGCGATGACTGAAAACAGCAGCGATAGTATCGCCCCTAAAATCAGATTGCTGTTGACTATACTTTCCATGTTTTTTTGAAATGAATGAATGAGAGAAGGAATGAATGAATGAGAGAATGAGAGAATGATGGATTGAAGGAATGAATGAGAGAATGAATGGATGAGAGAATGAGTGAATGAAGGATTGAATGAGAGAATGAAGGAATGAATGATTGAAAGACTGAATAGATAAAGATTTTTACCTTACGTGATACTTTATGTGGACTTCTCTAATCTGTTTCTTACTAATACCTCATTAAATCCTGCTTTAACCTCTTTTGCTAACATCTCATACACTTGCTGTTCTTCCCCTTAGCCATTCGAATGATCTTTATTGCCATTAGCTTTGATCATTTGGTGATTTAAGGATGGGCTCCCTGGTTCCAGGAAGCCCAATTCCTTAGGCAGTTACTGTTATTCGGCCTCCGTAGTACGTACGGGTCACTTCTTTGCCATTCGCTGAAGCCATGAACAAATAGGTTTCTACCTCCTTGCCATCCCATTCCGCTGGAAGCGTCATGCTCAAGGATCCATTCTCACGAGTGGCCTCGCTAAGAGTATACTCTACTTCATCTAACTCTGGGCAGAAGGCCAGGGTGAATACATTATCCGTTTTCAGAGATTTCCCTTTACCTGAATTGTCCGTCCAGCTAAAATCTACCTTCAACTCTGCTGCAGCTGCTACAGCCAGGTTAGTTGGCAAGAGTAATACACCACTGCTCAAGCTTAGGGCAGGGAAATCGACCAAAAACTGGGGATAGTTTCCGGTGATGGCATTCTTGATGTTTTCAGACAAAGCTACGTTGTAGGCAGTTGCCTTTTTGGCCTGATTCTTATAACCTACATCCAGTAAAGGGCGCAGAGGAGCCAGGAAGTCGGTCATCAGCGCAAAGCGATGTTGTTGTTCTACCTGAGCCTGGGTAGGCACCCTGTTCTTGTTGATCTTTGGCAGGCTCTTCAGGTAGTCGATGCCGCGCCAGCTGCTTCCTACTACATTCCCGATCTTTCCGTAAAAGTTTCCAAAAATTCCATTGCTAAATTTTCCCATGATGTTAAAAAATTAAACGTTAAAAATCTGTTAATTGGCCTCAATTACCGGTAATCTTCGAAAGCCTGAGACAAAAGTAGCGAGGGTTTTTGGTGTTTTTAGCACTCCTGGAGGCCCTTGCGGCGTTTTGCGGGGATATGCGGGCTTTTGCGGAGAATTGCGGAAGGATTGGTACTTTCTTCGGGAAGTGTTCGGAAAAAGGGGGTACTTTGTTCGGAAAATTGGGGGGACTTTCCGAACCTGTCTCGAACCTGTCCCGAAGCAGACCCTAACCTCACCATAACCGACACTCCCTAATTATTACCTGTAAAATACTTCCATTCAAAGTAAAAAAAGGTGCCATTTAGTGTTTGCTAAAATCTTACTACAAGCACTAATCAACCGTCCTGCCTACGCGCGAAATTTAAGGAAACCATAGCTAAACTGACATGATATATAGCATACGTGTATGTGTTGTATTTCAATTATTTAGATTAGTTTTTGCTTTGTTTTTTGATAAGGAATATTCTAGTTTCGCCACCTAAATATTTTCAATTTTTTTTAACGAATAAGTTATTTTTTATGAACCTTTTTTTGCAATTAGCAGCGGATGTAGAAGTCTTCGCTACAAACCTTAAGCCCTCTATCAACAATCACTTTACCTATAAGGAAATCATTAACGAAACGGAGCGATTGAAGACAGAACTAAAAGTTCGTTATTTCCAGGCAGGGTCAAAACCAGAGTTTCGGAAATTCACGGAATACCATCTGGAAAAGCTTTCTGAACTCTTAGGAACAGTCCGGGATATCGCTAGTGGAGTAGCCGCCAAATCAGGGGAAACTCATACGATAATTTCGTCTGAAAAGATGGCTGATGTTTTAGTGGTTTACCATAAGCTCCGGGCACTAATGGCCTTTTTTTATGAGATTTTTGGAAAATACCTCCCGAAAAATCATCATATCCCAGTGGTAAGTCAGCCAGTATTTATAAAGGAAGTAATGGGGTATAAGGAAGAAATCACCAGAAAGCTAACTCAGTCAGACCCACTATTAGCACAATGGCCCTTAAAACCATTCGACAACTTTGTTCAACTTAAAGAGTTGCGCACCTGGCACCAAGTTGACTATTGCCGCTCCCTACATCTGGCATTCGGGGAACTTCAAGCTGAAGGTACTGCCTTAAACACAGAGAAGATTCTCCGCTTTTTGGTAAAGATGAATTACAATTCTCCAGAATTTTATCGGTTTTGCATAGATCTTATCAAGAAGGAAGAAGTTTATCCTAATATCAAACGCCTGGAACACCTCAAGAAGGAAGTTGGGCAGATCCAGGTTAACAAGGGAATGCAGTACAGAAGCGATATGAAAAGCATTAAAAAGCAAATTCAATGTTGGATAAATGAAGAGATCCAATATTGGAAGGAATCGGAATTAATAAAAGAAATGGAGGAAGAGATAAAGGCTGCAAGCACTGATAAACCTGGTGTATCAGGAGGTAAGATAAATACGCGTTTCACTGAGCATGTTTTGGCCTTTAAAACATCAGTTGAGATAGAGGCGGGCCTACTTTTTGGTAAAGGGCATCCTCAAGGTGTGCTCAAGAAAACATTGGAGACCTACAATTGCATCAACCGGGATCATATATCCTATGAAAGCTTCAGAAAAAGATACTACGAACGCAATGTCGAAACTGCCAAGGAGTATAGACGACACCTACGCAAATGCCTTAACATAACAAATTTCTTTGTGTCAAATAACAGTGATACAGAGGATTAGGAAATTTTTGTCCACTTTGTACTTTGGCCGTTAGCTTTTGATTTTTTAACTATGCTTATTAATCAAAAATAAACGTATGATGAGAAAATTCAAAGGCGACCGCCTATCGAGAGTTTTTCCAGAGTTGCAGCGAAAACCTCACAATCAATTTAAACGAGAATTACAAATTCTACGCAACCTGGTTTCCCAGAAGCAAAAACTTAAAAGATCACAGCATTTATGAATTACATCTTGCACCTAAATGCCTTTTTCAAAAAGGCCAATGCCGATCCACGAATGAAAGCTTATCACATCAGTTTGTACATGGGCATTTTCCAGTTATGGAATGCAACGCATTTCCGGACCTCTTTTTACGTAAGCCGGCAGGAATTGATGGAACTGGCGAAAATAGGATCAACCACTACCTATCACCAATACCTGAAGGATCTGGACGCCTGGAATTACATCCAGTATTTCCCCTCCAAGGATATCTCCTCTGGCAGTCGCATTCGTTGCATCACATTTGCTACAAGCAGTCGCACAAGCAAAGCTACAAGCGATGATACAAATGCTGATACAAACAATGTTCTACAACTAGTACCTTCTAATAAACATATAGAAACTTTAGAAAACAGTACAAAAAGTATTTCAATAAAAAACATCAAAAAGTTTTTCGAGGAGAATGGTTCCACCAGCAGGCAGGCGAAGAAATTCATCGACTACTACGAAGCGCGGGATTGGATGATTGAAAATGAGACTGTCAGCAATTGGGAAGTACCAGCACGAAGCTGGATCGCCAAGGAGGAGGAATTCAGGAAGAGCCGATTGGGGAAATCAGAACCTGCCACGAAAAAAACTTCAATCATTGATTTAACTCCTAAAAATAAACGATATGACGAACCTTTGTAACACCAATCCTCAAACAGAACAGTCTAGCCAACAACCATTTAAAGTGCCCTCAGGTAAACCGGAATCTAATGCACGATACCTGGATTTTGATGAAGTTATCGAAAATATAAACCAAAATGGTTCTGATCTTTTTCGGAAACGCTATAAGGTGGATAAGAAGGATTACAATCCGGTTTACAAACTAGTGGTTTACCATTACCGTGATCAGCAGCATGCAGAAGAATTAGGAATAGATTTACGAAAGGGTTTGCTAACGGTGGGACCAGTGGGTTGTGGCAAAACCTCATTGATGCAGATTTTGCAGCACATGAAAATTATTGACAAACCCTATCAGATCGTTTCGGTACGCGACGTATGCATGAAGTTTACTGAAAAGGGATTTTCTGTAATACGGGAATATGGTGCAACCGCGCAAAAGCAAGCTCCCATTTTCTGTTTTGATGATCTCGGATGTGAACCCAATACCCGCTTCTTTGGAGCCCAAACCAATGTGATGAAGGAGATCTTGTTATCGCGCTACGATCTGTTTATGCAAAAAGGAGTTCCGACCCATGTAACCACTAATCTTTCAGCATCGGAATTAGAAAGCATGTATGGCAGTCGGGTCAGGTCGCGGTTGAGGGAGATGTTCAACCAGATCGTCTTCCCGGCAGATTCCTATGACAAAAGAAGGTTGTAGCAGCGCCGCAGAAAACTTTATCCGATAATTACCTTATTTCTAACAATGCACAATGAATACAATAACTTCCAATTACTTAAAACCCTTCATCAAACTCCACACACGTCTAAACAATACGATCAACAACCTCTATTACATGGCCTTTAGCGTGGGGCTGCAGTGGGAGTGGCAGGAACTTAAAAGCGAGATCAAAAACCGGGGTTGGTTACCATTAGATATGGCTCATCTAAAGGTAATAGAACATCCAGCAGTGCCGGGAATCATCCAAATGATAGAAATTCTGGAGGAAGCCAGGGAAAAGCTTGCTGAAAATAATAGGGTCAGCAAGGAAGAGGCGAAAATTTCCGTCGAAGTTGGTCCCATTCAGGACGGATGGTTATCAGAAGATTACAGCGAGGAAGAAAATATCGACATGTGGCAACAAAACCTGTTCGTTGATCTGCTTTCGATCTTTGAAGCCTGCTGGTTTATGGAGCATGATTGCAGCCCTTCCATGTCTGTTTACGACCAGTTTGGCAAGATGTATTTCGAGGGTTCTATTGAAATAAGCTCTGAAAATGAAATAGTGCAGCCGTTAATAGCAGCACTAAATGAAGTTTTAAAGGTGAATAAAAAGTCGGTATTAGCGGTAGTGGAATAGAATTAATTGAAAGGTAAAAATATTTCGATATGTGACGAAGATCATTGTTGATTATGCTGCTAATGTTGAGATTTAATTTATTCAATAAACCTGAACATATATGCTTCCAAACGCAAGCAACTATTATAAACTAATTATTCAGATCCTTAGTTACGTTAGCGATTCACTTTTTAAAACTCTTGTTATCAATTCTGATAACGCTCTCGCCCTACATCCCGTCTATACAAGGGTTCCGGAGAGATTTCGTGTGGTAGGTGGAACCCTTGTATTGAATTCTTTTTCTGTTAGCGGGAATTATTATGAAGTATTACTATAAACCTTAATATTCAAACAATGGAGCCAAACACCGAGGATTACCGAATGCAACTAGTGACAATTTACCATCGCCTCTTTTCAATGATGGTAAACCTTTATCGTGCAGGGTATCAAATTGCCATAAAATACGAATGGAAGGATTTGAAACATGATGACGGAACCCCAATGAAGCATTCTTATAGAATGGAATACTTGCAAACAGCGGAAAATCCGTTAGTTCAAATGGTTGTAAAAATGATTCGAATTGTTGATGAAGGTTACGCACAAGTAAGGTTTGCAAACAATCTCAGTGAGAAGGAGCTATATGGGGTAGAAACGACAGATGACGATGATTCAGACGACGAAGATTATGATGAAGAACTGGAAGTTCAGAATGAATTGGAATTACCAGAAGACGAGGAGTTGAACAAGGAGCCAAAACCTGAATGTATTTCAGAACCTAACTATTTAACGGTAGCTTGTAAGGTCATTCCCACTTTATTTATCGACATCGTATATCTATCGGGTAAACCGCTGGACCCTGAAATCATAGAAGAATTAAATAGAAATTTTTTGAATGGGAATCTCACTCTTAAGTCGGAAGATTTTAACGTACATTTTTTAATTGATATAGTAAATCGCTTAATGAAAACCGTGAGTGGTTTAATTGATGATTTCAAAGATCAATTAGATTGAGAAGTAATTGATGTGCAGTTTAAATTAAGCTTAATTTTTAGCTGCTATTGCATAAACAAATTCTCTTGCGCACTTTTATAAAGGAGTTTAGAATATCACAATTCATGGAAACATCAGAAAACCTAATCACTGTTGAAACAGAAGAAGTAGAATATCCTTTGCTGCTCGAACGATTTCAATCAACTTTTATCGACACCTTTTTTATCCTTGTGATGATGGTTGTTTTTAGCCAGGTGCTTGACTTTTTCAACAACCCGCCAGATTGGTTAAGAGTAAGTCTTTTTATTAGTATCTGGTTTTTATACGAGCCTCTGTGTACTGCTTTTGGTTGTACCATCGGTAATTATATGAAGGGAATCAGGGTTAGGAACAGGGAAGACCATACCGAACGGATCAATCTATTTCAGGCCTTTATGAGATATGTTTTTAAAATCGCACTGGGAGCTATTTCATTTTTATTTATTCTTTCAAATAATGAGAAGAGGGCATTGCACGATATGGTTTCGGGGAGTGTTGTGTTGAAGTTGCAGGGGTAAGGGAGGGGCTTGGACATTGATATATCAACAAATATTGACCAAGATGGGATTCCTGCTGGCTATTTAGATGACAAGGGTCTTTTCTATCAGCACAGTCTCAGTAGAGCTTTTTGTAATCTAGTTCAAGCAAGAGGAGCTGAGAATAAACTCACTCTTGACCTTATTTCGGAGCCTTTTATGAGGATCACGTTCTTTAACCAAAATTTCTATATTTAGCCTTCAATTACCTTATTACATCGTATGTTCGGTATAAGCTATATAAAATTCGATTCTATGACCTATGTTATCCATTACAAAAATGGAAGCATAGCAAAAGAGGGCAGGGGCTTGTCTTTTTTCTATTTCACTCCGAATAGTTCAATCGCAGCAATTCCGTTGGGAAGTAATGACCTTCCTTTTATCTTTAACGAGACCACTCACGATTACCAGAGTATCTCTATCCAGGGACAGATCACCTATAAGATCGGTAATCCTAAACAGCTGGCAGAAATGCTTGATTTTACCGTTAACGGCAGTGGAATCTATAAAAAGAATGATGCAGAGAAGCTTAATCAGCGTTTGATCAACGAAGCGCAGACTGCAACCTCCTCCTTTATCCATCAACTGGGATTAAAGGAAGCCATTCGTTCCGCAAAAATGATAGAGGAGAAAATTACGGAAGGGTTAAAGACCTCACAAGCTATTTCACTATTGGGGATTGAAATCTTAAGTGTCACTATCCTTGCCATCAAAGCTACTCCTGAAATGGCCAGGGCCTTGGAAACCGAAACGCGGGAGAAGCTTTCACAAGAAGCAGATCAGGCGGTTTATCAAAGAAGGAACTTCGCGGTTGAGCAGGAGCGCATTATCAAAGAGAGTGAGCTGAGCACAGAAATAGCTGTAGAAGAGAAACGAAAGAAGATCGATGAAAAGAAGATGGAGGCTGAGGTTCAGAAAGCCGACAATGATCGTAAACTTCGCGAGATGAGAATTCAGGCAGACATTGCGGTGGAGAACCAGCGTAAACTCCTGATAGACCAGAAAACAGAGAACGACCGGAAAGAAGCTGACGCACAAGGCTACGTGATTGAAACGACATTGAAGCCATATAAGGAAATGGATTGGAAGACCATCACTGCGCTTAATAATAATCCCGATCCTAAATTCAATATCGCACTAGCCTTCCGGCAGATGGCAGACAATGCAGATAAGATCGGAAACCTGAATATCAGTCCCGAATTGCTTGATTCTATTTTAAAAGAGAGTAGCGACAAACGATGAGTTATGAGTACGCCATTCTTGTAAAAAATAAAACCCGCCTGGAAGTACTTATAGAAAGATTTAATACCAAGGCACAGGCGGAGTTTTACATTGAGCGGTCGGGAGGGAACTTTAAAGAATATGAGATCGAGCATGACCGCTTTCAGGAATCGCTATCGTTTATTCAGAGGAAACTCTCGAAGGTAATAAAGAACAAGATCGTAGACCGTTCTTTCCTGCCGTCGTTTCTGTTTAATGAAACCCACCTGCTTATTGTAGTTGGGCAAGATGGACTGGTCGCGAATACTGCAAAGTACGTTAACGGAATTCCGATGATAGCTGTGAATCCCGATACAGATCGTTACGACGGCCTGCTATTACCTTTTCAGCCTAATAACTTTATCAATGCTGTAGAGAAGGTGATCAAAAATGATTTCAAGGCCAGAGAGGTTAGGATGGCAGAGGCAAATTTAAGCGACGGACAGCGGCTTCTTGCTTTTAATGACCTTTTTATTGGAGCATCATCTCATGTTTCCGCCCGTTATAAAATTACATATCGGGATGTTACAGAGAATCACTCATCGTCCGGCATCATCGTGTCTACACAAGCAGGATCAACTGGCTGGCTGAGTTCTATTTTCAATATGACTTTCGGCATGCAGCAGTTTATTCAAAAAAGCGATTCCAAAAAGAAGATCGCCAAGCTAAAGGAGCATCAATTAATGTTCGTGATCCGGGAGCCGTTTGAAAGTAAGAAAACGCAGGCGGGGCTTACAGCCGGTATAGTTACAGAGCAGAATAAACTCATTATCGAATCTTTTATGCCTACTAATGGGGTGATCTTCTCTGATGGGGTGGAAACTGATTTTTTGAGTTTTAATTCTGGGGCGATTGCTACTATTGGGGTGGCGAAGGAGACGGCGAGGTTGGTGGTTTGAATTTGTTTTATTTATGTTCACAAGATATTTCATACCTAAGCTTATACTGGTTAGTTTTCTAAGCTGTTGTGCTGATAGACCAACAAGCGGAATAAGCAACAATTTAAAAGAAAACTATTCTGTTATTGGTGGTGCCAGGGAAGCTGTTGATAGTAATTTCAATGATTTTATTGAGAAATTTAGCAGCGATACGGCCTTTCAAATAAGCAGAACAAGATTTCCTCTAAAAGTCAAATGGTACAACAATGAGAATGACAGGGACTCTTTGATTTACAAGGATAGATCAGCTTTTGAAATGATAGACTTTCGCAAGAAGAAGTCTGATACGAAGTATGATAAGTGGGAACAAAAAAGAATGGTAGACAAGGCCACATCTGCAAGAATAGAGATTCGTGGAATTGATAATGGTATTATGGTAGACTACCTGTTTGAGAAGATCAAAGGAGCCTGGATGCTTATTGAAATAGATGATGATTCTACATAAAGCTGCTGCTCAGGATCCACAGAGCGCTGAGGTTTTCGTAAATCGTGGTTTTTTGTATAGATTTTGAGTTGCCAATGGGAGAGAAGTATAATGAGTTCATAGCGGAACTGATTAGCCAGAATGAGAGGAATTGAAGTTTCTGTCTGGAATAATATATATCGCTGCAAACCTGTTATCAATTTAACCTACAGAAGGTTTACAATTTACATTTTTAATAAGATGAAATCGGGAAACGGTTGGGGGACACAGAGAAAGACAAAAGATCTATTTCAGAGATGCTTAAATTCTGGCCTGAATTGACAGAAAAATCAGAATAAACACAGCTAATTTGATGTATGGGACTTGATAGCGTAGAACTGGTAATGGAATGGGAGGATTTTTTCAAACTAAAAATACCGGATCTGGAAGCAGCAAAAATGGCAACCATTGCGGACGCGGTAACTTACATTTCCTCTCAAGTGGAATTTGTGGAACGCGGTGTTGATATAAAAGCTACAATGTTAAGCGACCTTGAAGGTATTTTCTCTCTCAAGAGTCATGTTTCGCTAGAAGAATTTTTACGGACTGGTGTTCCACCTGATGAAAAAGCGCTTTGGAAGAAAATGTCAGGCTTGTCCGGTTATGAATTACCAATACCTACCAATTCCCATCGCGTTGAAAAATGGTATGATAAGCTGTTGCCGAAAAAAGCTCCTTATGAGCCGGTAACGATAAACCGGTACATTGACCTAGTTTGTGCTGTTAATTATAATGCATTGATCCAAGGTTCCATTCAAAATCAGTATGAGGTAATGATAGCAGTTATGGGCATTACCATCGAAAAAAACGGACTGGATCCATTTGAAGTGTATTGGGACAGCTCTTTTACTAACGATTTGGGTATTGATTAATAGCCAGGCTTACAATTTCACTTCCTTTGACCCCATGTAGTGCTGTTAATTCTAATTTGTAACTCATTATTAAATCCGGATGTGCGATCATCTAATTGAACTGGAAAAAGATCTAAAAGATCGAGGAATTATTGAAACCTACTGGGGCAGGGCATGGTCAGTAGGTTGTTGGGAATGGGTCTACTTTGATTGCCAATTGGATCTTGAAAGCCTAAGACGCAAATACAAGTTTGAGAGTTTCGTAGTAGATCACAGATATGATGACAATAAATCTGGGGGACGTTCTATTTCTTCTTGCACTGTCTCGGTTTCAGGTTTGCATACTCAAAGCCGTACAAGTAACATTAATACGGTTTCAACAACTTCTGCAATTTGCGGTTCGCCTACTAAAACCACTGGCGGGCCCTGCCAGAGACCGGTTCGAATTGAGGGCAATTGTTGGCAGCATCGATAGGCAAAAGGTATTACAAGTTAAATAAAAATTTATTTTCACATATTTGAACACTTGTCTAATTTTCAAAATATTGATATAATTCTATTAATATCAAGGCTTGAATGGCGATGCATAGCTAATTCCCGCTACATTTGTAAAGATGGAAAAACTTAAAGTAAGTTCACTTGGCCCCATAAGCGAGGCTTCTATCAATTTTAATGATTTAACACTGTTTGTTGGCCCACATGCCAGCGGCAAAAGCATTCTGCTTCAACTGTTGAAATTACTCATTGATAAACAGCATATTCGAAGGACGCTCGAACAGTACGGTTTTGTTTGGGGGAATAGTCCAAAAGATGTCAATGAAAGATACTTTGGTGAAGGAATGTCTGAAATATGGAATGCAAATACTTCGATTAACTTTAATAGTAAAGCTTATACTCTCGATTTTCTGACTCCCAGAAGGAAAGAAAATATTAAAGATGCAGAAGAGAAGCTTTTCTATGTGCCGGCGCAGCGGGTAATGTGTTTTGAAAATGGCTGGCCTAAATTTTTCACCAGCTTTGAAGGATCGGTTCCATTTGTTTTGCGTGATTTTAGCGAATCATTACGGCAATACCTTGAGAACGAATTGGGGAGAAATGATGATGATATATTTCCCAAGTCGCAGCGCTTGAAAGAGCCATTGCGTAAATCATTTAACGATAGTGTGTTTCATGATGCAAAGGTGTTAATAGACAGGGGCAGCAAGAAGCAGTTGAAGTTGAATATTAGTGATAGCAACATTCCGTTTATGGCCTGGAGTGCCGGGCAAAAGGAGTTTATGCCATTGCTTCTAAGCTTTTATTGGTTATGCCCAGCTTCGAGAGCAACCACTAAGGATGGAATAAAATATGTAATTATTGAGGAGCCTGAAATGGGTTTGCATCCTCAAGCTATTAAGTCAGTTATTCTCCAGGTGCTCGACTTGATGTCAAGAGGGTATAAAGTAATTGTTTCTACTCATTCTCCTATGTTCCTGGAATTTGCCTGGGCATTTAATATCTTAAAAGATGTTAATGCTGATAAGAAAGCTCTCTATGAATTATTTGATCTTGAAAGTTCGGCACCCCTGAACCGATTGTTCAAGGATCAACTGGGGGAAAAGGGGATCAACACTTATTATTTTGACCGGGATAAGGATAAAGTATTGGTAAAGGATATATCCAGTCTTGACGCAGGAAGTGATGATCCGGCCGTGTCAGAATGGGGGGGACTTTCCTATTTCAGCTCAAAGGCAAATGATATTGTTTCTCGATTAGTTGCAGCAAATGGCTAAGAAAAATAATAGGTTTCAGATAGCTGTAGAAGCTACACCTGATATAAAAAACAGCTACATGCCGGGACTAAAGGCATTGGGAAATAACAGCAACAAAATTGAATTGGCTGCTACATGCGTGGGAAGTGTAGATATAGATAAAGCCGTAGAAAAGAAATATTCACGGTCAAATCGCTGGGATTATTGCTTCTCTTATAGAGAGCAAGTGTATTTTGTGGAGGTCCATCCTGCAAGTACAAGTGAGGTGGAAACCGTTCTGAAAAAATTGGACTGGTTAAAAAATTGGTTAAAATCGGATGCGCCAGAAGTAAATAAACTAAAAGCATCCGAGCATCCCTGGGTCTGGATCATGACCAAAGGGCAAAGCATCACCTCTGGGTCAAGGCAAGCCAGAAGATTAGCGATGAGCGGGATTAAGTTGACCTCGAAGTTGGTGCTAAAGTAAAAGGAGACATAATAGCTTGTTCCGGAAAGCAAATCCGAGCCCTATCTTTTTGTCTAGGAAATATTCTCCAACAATATTACATTTGAATTTCCTTCCTGAACTAAATGTATGATGCTGAGCACCAAGTCTGATCCTTATAACTGAAAAAAATGAATACTATCTCTATCCCGAGAGGAAAATGCCTTGGCTTTTGATTTTTTATGTCACATCCACGGGCAATGCATACCAACCTCCAACCAGACGCACAACAGAACTCCATAGCATTCATTGATACTGAAATAGATCCGAAAACTTCAAAGATACTGGATATCGGAGGTTTAAGGGCGGATGGCGGTACCTTTCATAAAGCATCGGTTCCAGAGTTCATTCAGTTCCTTAACGGAACCAGGTACGTTTGCGGGCATAACATTATCAAGCATGATATTAAGTATATAGGACGGGCACTTAATGAAGCCCAAATTTCTGACTATAGCGCCATTGATACTTTATATCTCTCACCCCTGTTATTTCCGTCCAGACCCTATCATGCCCTATTAAAGGACGATAAACTGCAGACGGAGGATGCTAATAATCCCCTGAACGATGCGATTAAAGCGAGGGACTTGTTCTATGATGAAGTAGCGGCATTTCGTCAATTAGACGATAAACTTAAACATATCTATTATTCCCTCTTGAATGACCAGAAAGAGTTTCGCTCATTTTTTTCATTCCTGGGCTATGTAAGTGAACCTATTGACACCGAAGTTCTGATCCGGCTGAAGTTTGGAAACGAAATCTGTGAGCAGGTAGACCTGAAGAAAATCATTTCAGATCATCCGGTAGCGTTATCCTACTGCTTGTCCCTTCTCAATTCTTTTATTACAAACCAGAAAACCTACTCCATCACACCTCCATGGGTATTGAAGAATTACCCAGAGGTGGAACGGATCATGTTTCGACTGCGGAATAAGCCTTGCCTGACGGGATGTTGGTACTGTGATCAGGCGCTGGACGTACATAAAGCACTGAAACGTTTTTTCGGCTATGATGCTTACAGAAGCTACGGGGGAGAGCCTTTGCAGGAGAAGGCAGTAAAAGCTGCCGTTAACAATAAGTCCATTCTGGCAGTTTTTCCCACAGGTGGAGGAAAGTCGATCACCTTTCAGGTTCCTGCCTTGATAGGCGGCGAAAGTTCCAGGGGATTAACTGTGGTTATTTCTCCGTTGCAATCCTTGATGAAGGATCAGGTGGATAATCTGGAAAGGGCCGGAATTACAGAAGCGGTAACTATCAACGGTTTGCTCGACCCGATTGAAAGGGCTAAGTCAATTGAGCGGGTTGAAGACGGCTCTGCTTGTATTCTTTACATCTCGCCCGAATCATTACGCTCAGGGACAATCGAACGATTGTTGCTCGGGAGAAAGATTGTACGATTTGTGATAGATGAAGCGCACTGCTTTTCATCCTGGGGACAGGATTTCAGGGTTGACTACCTCTATATAGGCGACTTTATCAGATCGCTTCAGGAAAAGAAGAATCTGGAGGATGGTATTCCTGTGTCCTGCTTTACAGCAACTGCCAAGCAAAAAGTGATTGAAGATATCCGTGAATATTTTAAGGAGAAGCTTTCCCTTGAACTGGAACTGTTCACATCCAAGGCTTCACGGACAAACCTTCATTATAACGTTTTTGAGAAAGACAACGAAGAAGAAAAGTATCAGGCTGTAAGAGATCTGATAGAAGAAAAGAATTGCCCCACCATCATTTATGTATCCAGAACGAGGAAGGCTTACTCACTTGCAGAACGATTAAGCAGCGACGGCTTCAACGCCCGACCTTACCACGGCAAAATGGAGGCTAAGGAAAAGACAGCCAATCAGAATGCTTTTATAGCTGGCGAAGTTCCCATTATTGTGGCTACGTCGGCCTTCGGGATGGGTGTAGACAAGAAGGATGTTGGCCTTGTGATTCACTTCGAGATTTCCGACTCGCTGGAGAACTATGTGCAGGAAGCAGGCAGGGCGGGACGTGATGAGAAGATGATGGCGGATTGTTTTGTGTTGTTCAACGAGGAAGACCTTAGCAAGCATTTCATTCTGTTGAATCAAACCAAGCTTTCCCTTAAGGAAATCCAGCAAGTTTGGAAGGCAATCAAAGACATTACCAGGCTTCGCTCTACAGTATCCAACTCGGCGTTAGAGATAGCGCGACAAGCCGGTTGGGATGATAGTGTAGCAGAAATAGAGACAAGAGTAAAAACGGCAATTGCTGCTTTGGAAGATGCAGGGTATCTAAAGCGGGGCCAGAACATGCCTCGTGTTTTTGCTAATAGTATTTTATCGAAGACCGCACAGGAAGCAATTGATAAGATCACCGCTTCGAAGCGCTTTGACGAGAAGCAAAAGGAAAAAGCAATTAGAATTATCAAGAAGCTCTTTTCCAGTAAAAGCAGGAAGCAAGCAAGTGAGGAGTCTGCCGAGTCCAGGATCGATTATATCAGCGATCACCTCGGAATCGTAAAAGAAGAAGTGATTAAAATTGTAAATCTCCTTCGTGAAGAGAAGATTTTAGCAGATGCAAAAGATCTTACTGCTTTCATCAGGAGAGGTGAAAACAAAAACAAGTCCCTGAGCATCCTTGAGGCATTCGTCAAGGTCGAAAACTTTCTGCTTCCCTATATTCATGATCAGGAAAAGGTCCTCCATATTAAAGAATTGAATGAGGAAGCAGAGGCAAAAGGCTTTGGAGAGGTAAGCACAAACAGGATAAAGACCATCCTCAATTTCTGGGCAATAAAGAATTGGATTAAGCGAAGGAACCTTGAACACCATAAAAACCATATCGCTGTACTTTCCCTTCATCCAGAGGAAACACTGAAGAAAAAGCTGGAGAAAAGGCATGAGCTTGCTACGTTCCTGGTGGGGTATCTCTATGAGAAAAGTCGCCTGGGTTTATCAGAGGAAGACAAAAACAAGGAAGAGGTTTTGGTTGAGTTCTTGGTGCATGAATTAAAGGCAGCATTCGAACGGGAGTGGAGACTTTTTGAAATGCAGGTATCGGTGGAGGAAATTGAAGATGCGCTTTTCTACCTGTCAAAAATTGAAGCCCTTAAAATTGAGGGTGGTTTTCTGGTAGTTTATAACAGTCTCACCATCGAACGACTGGAACAGGACAACAAGGTACGCTACAAGGTAGAGGATTATAAAAAGCTCAACCAGTTTTACGAAAGCAAGGTTCAGCAGATCCATATAGTGGGGGAGTACGCCAAGCAGATGATCAGCGACTACAAAAACGCGCTGCAGTTTGTGGAGGATTATTTCCAGTTAAATTATCAGGCCTTCCTTAGTAAATACTTCAAAGGCAGTCGCCAGGATGAAATCCGCCGCAATGTTACTCCCGCTAAATTCAAACAGCTTTTCGGTGAGCTTTCTCCCACTCAATTAAAGATCATCAACGATAACAATTCCAGGTACATTGTGGTAGCAGCAGGGCCTGGGAGCGGAAAAACAAGAGTGCTAGTGCACAAGCTTGCCTCATTGCTTTTAATGGAAGATGTAAAGCATGAACAATTGCTGATGCTCACCTTTTCCCGGGCGGCAGTCACCGAATTCAAGAAGCGCTTACTGAAGCTCATCGGCAATGCGGCAAATTTCATCGAGATAAAAACATTTCATTCCTACTGCTTTGATCTGTTGGGTAAGGTGGGCAGCCTGCAAAAGTCGGATGTGATCTTGAAAAAGACGATTGAGATGATCAGAAACAAAGAGGTGGAAGCAAGCCGCATTACAAAAACGGTTTTAGTGATCGATGAAGCACAGGACATGGATGAGGATGAGTTTCATCTTGTGAAGGCGCTGATGGAGCAGAATGAAGAGATGAGGGTAATTGCCGTAGGGGACGATGATCAGAACATCTATGAATTCAGAGGTGCAAGTTCCCAGTTTCTGGAACTGTTCCTCAAGAGTAAGCAGTCGGTTAAATACGAGCTTGTTGAAAATTACAGAAGTAAGAGCAATCTGGTTGAGTTCACCAATCAGTTTGTCAGCAGAATACAGCACCGTCTAAAAGAGACGCCGGTAATTGCCAAACAAAGGGACAATGGGACAATAAAAGTGGTGCAGCATCATGGCGGAAACCTAATTACACCATTGGTTCGAGACTTGGTAGCTGCCGAGTTAAAAGGCACAACCTGTGTCCTTACCAAGACCAACGAAGAGGCGTTACAAATTGCGGGACTGCTCCTTAAAAATAACATCCCTGCGAAACTAATCCAGTCGAACGATAGCTTTAGTTTATACAATCTCCTGGAAGTCCGATCCTTCCTGCAATCCTTGAACCTTGACGACGAAACTTATATTATCCCGGATGAGGACTGGGAACGTGCGAAGCGGGAGCTAGTGAACCGATACCACAAGAGCTCCAAGCTGGAAGTCTGCAAGAACATCATCAAGGATTTTGAAGCCACCAATCCGAAGAGAAAGTACAAAACAGACCTGGAGGTTTTTATCCGGGAATCGAGGCTGGAAGATTTCTTTAATGAGAAGGGAGATACGGTCTTTGTTTCAACCATTCATAAAGCGAAGGGGAAAGAGTTTGATCAGGTGTTCCTGATGCTCGAGAACTTCGACGTAGCAACTGACGCCGCAAAACGGCAGCTCTACGTTGCCATTACCCGTGCAAAGCAGAATCTTAGCATTCACCTTAATGGTCATTTCCTTGATAGCCTTACTGCGAATAATCTGGAAAGGGTAGATGATAGGGAAAGGTATTTACCACCCGTTGAACTAACCATGCAGCTCGGCTTTAAGGATATCTGGCTGGATTACTTTATTAATAGACAGCACCTTGTTTCTCATCTGACCAGTGGGGAATTGTTGACTGTAAAAGGCAATGAGTGTTTGAATTCGAAGGGGGAATGTGTTTTGAGGTTTTCTCAGAAGTTCCTGGAGCAAATTGAGGTATTGAAAGAGAAGAATTACGTTCTCAAAAGTGCCAGGGTGAATTTTATTATTTACTGGCTCAAGGAAGGAGCGGAGAAGGAGGTAAAGGTGGTTTTGCCGGAACTGGGGTTTGAGAAGGGGTAGGAAAAGTCCCAATTGGATATAATGTTTAAGATTTACTGTCTCAAACGGTCTTCTTTATGGAAGAACGGATATTGACTAATAGCTGTCATTAAAAATAAGTGCTTATTTCTAGTTTTATATTCTATGGCCTTGCGGAAGTAAGGTCATTTTTGTTTATGCCTTGTGCACGTAGTTCAGGGTTGGAATTTAAGCTATAGAAGGTGCTTCTTTTAACCTTCAGTTAATTGTAAATAAACTTTCACATGTTAGAACACTTATTTATTTTTCAAAAATTAAATCTTTAAGTATTACAGACGTTACTCCTGATATAGAAGTTGGTTAACAGCTTGTAAATAAGAAGTTTAAAAGTCTGTCGGCAATTTTGATTATTTGTACACCCATCAGGATTCGAACCTGAGACCGATGTTTTGATAATTAGATAACCTTTTACAGTTGTACCCAGAGCCGGAGTCGAACCGGTATGATGATTTAGATAAATATTAACAACGATAATACAAATATATTTTGGATTTGAATTCAAAATAGAATTATATATTACAATGAATCACGCAGTTCACAATAAACTTGTTTCCTTTATTTGGTCTATCGCCGACGATTGTTTGCGCGATGTATACGTTCGAGGTAAGTACCGCGATGTAATTCTTCCGATGGTCGTATTACGCCGCTTGGATGCATTACTAGAGCCTACCAAAGAAGCCGTAATGGAAGAATTGCGTTTCCAAAGGGAAGATGCAGGCTTTACAGAGCTGGACCCTGAAGGTTTAAGAGAGGCTTCCGGTTATGTTTTTTATAATACAAGTCCCTGGACTCTACAGCGACTTCATGATACAGCTTCCAACAACCAGCAGTTATTGGAAGCAAACTTCCGTGAATATCTGGACGGTTTCAGCGAAAACGTTAAAGAGATCATCGAAAAGTTTCACCTGAAAGCTCAGGTGAGGCACATGGCCAGTAAAGATGTGCTGCTGGATGTCTTAGAAAAATTTACTTCTCCCCGTATCAATCTAACTCCGTTTACCAAAATAGATCCTGACGGAAGGAAACTTCCGGAGCTAAGTAACCTGGGCATGGGTTACGTGTTTGAGGAGCTGATCCGCAAGTTTAACGAAGAAAACAACGAAGAAGCTGGAGAACACTTTACCCCTCGTGAGGTGATCGACTTGATGACGCATATTATCTTCGAACCCATCATGGACAACCTTCCTCCGGTAATGACCATCTATGACCCGGCTTGCGGATCCGGAGGTATGTTGACAGAATCACAGAACTTTATCAAAGATCCGGAAGGCTTAATTAAAGCAGAAGGCGCCGTAGAACTGTACGGTAAAGAGATCAACGACGAGACCTACGCCATTTGTAAGTCGGATATGATGATCAAGGGGAATAACCCTGAAAATATTAAAAATGGCTCTACGCTTTCTACAGATGAATTTGCAGGTATGAGTTTCGACTTTATGCTTTCCAATCCGCCTTACGGTAAATCATGGGCAGGAGAGGTAAGGTATATTAAGGATGGGTCAGACGTGATAGATCCCCGTTTCCAGGTGAAGCTGAAGGACTATTGGGGAATAGAGCAGGATGCCGATGCGACGCCACGTTCTTCTGACGGACAATTGCTGTTCCTAATGGAGATGGTAAACAAAATGAAGCCTTTAACGATAAGTCCCTGGGGTTCCCGAATTGCTTCGGTACATAACGGATCCAGTTTGTTTACTGGAGATGCAGGAGGTGGCGAAAGTAATATCCGTCGCTATATCATCGAGAACGATTTGCTGGAAGCGATTATCCAGCTTCCGAACAACCTTTTCTACAATACGGGTATCACCACCTATATCTGGATATTAAGCAATAACAAGGCAGACCAGCGCAAAGGCAAAGTGCAGTTGATCGATGCCGGACAAATGTATCGCAAGCTCCGTAAAAACCTTGGAGCCAAAAATTGTGAGTTCGCGCCTGAACATATTGACGAAATTGTAAGGGCCTATAAAGAGCTAGAAGCCAGAGAGCGGGCCCCTGATCAGGATTTGACGAGTAAGATCTTTGATAACAGCGACTTTGGGTATTACAAAGTAACCATAGAACGGCCTAAGCGATTAAAAGCTCAGTTTACTGCTGAACGAATAGCGGATCTCCGCTTTGACCGAAGCCTAAAAGAACCTATGCAATGGGCCTGGCAGGAATTTGGCGAGCAGGTGTACCAGGATTTGAAATCGCTGGAAAAGCCTATTAAAGAATGGTGTGAGAAGCAGGAGTTGAACCTTTCTAAGAAACAGGAAGAAGCCTTGCTAAAGCCTGCCACCTGGGAAAAACAGCAGAACCTATTGCGTGTGGCGAATTTTCTGCTGGATGCACTGGGTAACGAGGAGTATAACAACTTCAATGTGTTCTCGCAAAAGGTGGAGGAAGTACTGAAAGCACAAAAGGAAAAACTATCAGCCGGAGAAAAGAAAGCCATTCTGGATGCGGTGAGCTGGTACGATGCGGAAGCAGATAAAGTGCTGAAAGGTATTGTGAAGTTGAAGGATGATAAGCTGCAGTCTTTGATGGAACGCCTGGGATGCAGGGAGGAACAGCTACCTGAGTATGGCTATTACCCTTCCGATAAAAAAGGAGAGTACCTGGTGTACGAAACGGAAAGTGACCTCCGCGACTTTGAGAATATTCCTTTGAAAGAAAAGGTATACGACTACTTCTTACGAGAAGTGAAACCGCACGTGGAGGAAGCCTGGATCAATCTGGATGCAACAAAGATTGGTTACGAGATCAGCTTCAATAAGTACTTCTATAAACATGAACCTTTACGAAACTTGGAAGAAGTAAGTGCGGACATTCTTCAATTGGAAGAAGAGAGTGAAGGATTAATTAAGGAAATCTTAAATCTCATATAAGTTATGGAGACTTTAAGTTTAGAAATGGCAACTTATTCCAAGTATAAAAATTCGGGTTTTGAATGGATTGGTGAAATTCCCATTCATTGGAAAGTGGAAAAAGGAAAATGGCTATTTCAGAAAGAAAACCGTCTTCCACTCGAGGGGGATGGAATCGTTACTGCTTTTCGTGATGGGCAAGTAACTCTAAGATCTAATAGAAGAGAAGATGGATTTACTAATGCTATACAAGAGCATGGTTACCAAAGGATTAAAAAGGGAGATCTAGTTATCCATGCAATGGATGCATTTGCTGGAGCAATTGGAGTTTCAGATTCCGATGGAAAGTCTTCACCGGTTTATGCTGCTTGCACTCCAAGGCAGAAGGAAACTGTTGACGCTTATTACTACGCTTATCTTTTAAGAAATTTAGCAAAAACTGGTTTTATCGAATCTCTGGCAAAGGGAATAAGGGAACGTTCTACCGATTTTAGATATAAAGATTTTGGATTGCTTGAATTGCCGCTTCCCCCTCTTCCCGAACAAACCGCTATTGCCAATTTCCTTAACAAAAAAACCGAACAAATAGATCAGGCGATTGCACAAAAGGAAAGGCTGATAGAACTTTTAAAAGAACGAAGACAAATCCTTATTCATAAAGCCGTTACCCGCGGGCTTAATCCTGATGTAAAGATGAAGGATAGTGGGGTGGAATGGATTGGGGAGGTGCCGGAGCATTGGAAGGTATCTGCGTTGAGTTATGTCGCCAGAATAGAGACGGGCTCTACGCCGGATAGAACCAGACCGACTTATTGGGGTGGCGATATCCCTTGGGTAAAAACAGGAGAAGTTAATTATACTACAATTAGGACAACAGAGGAAAAAATAACTGAACAAGGTCTAAAAAACTCAGCTACAAGGCTCGCTGAACCTGAAACGATTCTGATGGCGATGTATGGTCAAGGAGTAACAAGAGGTAGGGTTGCAATTCTGGGAGTTCATGCCGCTTATAATCAGGCTTGCTGTGCAATTAAATTCGATCATAGAATCAAACACAAGTTCGGATATTACTTTTTCATCGCCGCCTATCCCCATGTTAGAGATGCAGGTAATGAAACTAGCCAAATGAATCTTAGTTCTGGATATATTTCCAAGTTGAAAGTTCCAATCCCAACTAAAAGCGAACAGGAAGAAATAATCAGCTTTATAGAGTTTTGTAATTTGAAAGCTGATAGTGCCATTATTATCAAAACAAAAGAAATCGATAAGCTCAAAGAATACAAAGCAACATTAATTAATGCTGTGGTAACGGGGAAAATAAAAGTAAGCGCCTAAACATCACTCACTATATGACCAATAAAGTTCTATCAGATATAGAAAAATCATATGATACGGTTCAGGGAACCGCCGCCGCCTCAATATTCAACAAACATTATGAGTATTATAAGAATATAGGAATTGAAACCATAAAGCAGCAGTCGGGCCAGGTTGAACAAGTGAGTGCAGATTATCAGGGACGGGTTATTTTCGAATTATTACAAAACGCCTTTGATAAAGCCGAAAAGAATATTCTGGTAAAGGTAGCTGATAATTCTTTATACGTAGCTAATGACGGCAGCAGTTTTACCTATGTTACCGATTTTGATTATAAGAACGGAACATCGCCAAGAGGCGATTTTCAATCGCTTTGTTCAATATCTACCTCAACGAAACAAATAGCTAGCAGTATCGGGAATAAGGGAGTCGGTTTTAAATCCGCATTCTCCATTGCTGCTGAGAATTATGTTAATATATTCACCCAGGCCGATATTATCAATGAAGACGGTAGCGGCCTTCCGGGACTCATAGCTTTTCGAGTGTACGACTCATTTAAAGATCCGAATTCCATTGATGTTCTTTTTGAAACAGAGCTGAAACTGAACCTGAAACAAAAGATTGAGCAGGTTCAGGTAGAGCGAAAAGACCGTGGAGTACCGGGTTATTACTTTCCTATACAAATTCCCGTAAATGCACAGGTAATTGATGAGCTTTTTGCAGCAGGATTTGTCACTGTAGTTCAAATACCATTTTCCAGAGATAGAGAAGAGAGCATAAAACTGCTTTTTAAGGAAATTGAGAAAATTCATTTCCAGTTTGTTCGGTTAAAGTATGATACAGATTTCGAAATTACTTTTGACTGGGAGGGACAAATTGTCAGAAAAAGAGTAGAACGGAATGTAAAGGGGCTGATTTCGGGAGAGTTGAGGAAAGAGGAAATCCAACGGCTTGCAGAAAAAGCCGGTGTTAAAATAGATACACCGCGGGTAGCTTTTTTTATAGATGAGAATAATCGGGGTAGCTTATTTAACTATTTACCTACAAGAGTTACGTCGCCTTTTAAATATGTTGATTTTCATGCCGATTTTCAGACAAAGGTAGACAGGACCTCTATAAACTTCAATCTTAATAGCGACGTTGGCGCATACAATAACGCATTACTCAAAGCTTGTATTGAGTTGTTTTTTTATAGTCTCAAGTCATCTTACGATGAGGGTGATAAGATGTGCCTGAAATTTAAATATATTGATGAGTCAAGCCTGAAGGGATCCTTTGAGAAGTTTGATTGGAGCCTCCTGAAGCTGGGAGATAGCTCACTTGCTTTTCATCATGTGCGAGATATATTGTCAATCTGGAATTTTTCATATAAGCCCGCTAGTGAGTTTTTAGTTCAGCTTGCAAAGCCTTATTTTTCAGTAAATCGGGCGATAAATGAGCACTCTGCATTCTTTGAAATAGCATCAGAATTTGTAAATCATTTTGGTAGAGAACATAATCAGGATTATAAATGGCTGGATTATTTTAAGAAAGACCTAGGATCTGCATTGATAGCAGGAAATGTTGCCGTTATTCCTGGAGTTGTGCTTTCTGATGATAATGAAGTGTTTTTTCGTAAAGCTTCGGATAAGGTATTACACTTACCTGATTTCGTCAATGTAAGCGTCACGAATTTTGAGGTAAAAGACGAAAGTTTACGCAAGAGTTTACGGATTAAAGACTTTAACGACTATAATGAAATATTAAAGTATTTTAAACAAGTAAGCTTTACTGGAGAATACAGCAGCGATTCCTTATCAGAAGAACAGCAAATCGAAATGTTGAAAAGCATCGCTAAGATGATGAGTAACAAAAACGAATCGATATATTCCAGTACCCATCGCTACGCAAGAGTATTTACTTCAGAATCCAGAAGAAATAATTCGGCGATAAACCAGGCGTATTTCAGTATATCGACTGTTTTTCTTAAGACAGTTGATGGTAATTATAAGCCCTCTCAGCTATGCCGCAGGTCCGATGTGGATGATGTTTTTTTGGGCCGGTTAGAGTTGGGAGATCAGTTGAACGAATTTCTGCGCTTCATCGGAGTATCGTTAGATGACAACTATATCTTCGCTGATAAGCGAATTTTTGATAAGCTGAATGACGGCCTTGACTATATTCCAAGACTAATCAACCGACACGAATCGGATGACAAATTATTTGGAGAAGCATTGTTAAATAACATCAGGGTGATTTCTGAAGAAGGAGAACAAACTCACCCTGCCTTGATAAATAACAACTATTCATTTTTGCAGGGTATAAGTGGTAAAAGTATTAAGGATGAGTTAGCAGTTCTTAAAACAGACTATGAAAAATTTCCGAAGGAATATCTTGAGATCCTATACCAGCATTTAAACAGACCAACTGCTGGAGTAGAACGACTTTATCCTAATCTATTTCATCGGTTTTTTGAAGAACTTAAGCTCGTTCTCATTTCAAATAAAGGTGTTAATGAATGGGTTAAAAGCGATACACACTTTTATGTTGCAAAGAATAGACATGAGTATAATTTGTTAAAGGCACAGGCTATTCCTCTTTTATGTTATTTTGCCTCTGAGCTGCCTGGTGAATTAGTTGCTAAACAAGTAACACTCCAGGAGGGACAAATAAGCAAAGCCGGGCTACTGGAAGTAACTGAAGAATACTCCAAGCTGCTAAACTCGAGAATGCCGTATTTAATGGCTTCTATCAGCAATAGCAGCCTTTCAGAATTAAACTTGAAGAGCGATTCGAGCCGAGTAAAAGACATTCAGTCACTTCTTTCCAAAACACAAGTTTTTGAATGCGAAGAGTTGTCGCAAAATATAAAATGCAAAGAAGCAAATCTTGAGTTTAATAACAGTGCCGATGCGCTGGTAGACAAGGATTTGAGAATTGTTTACATAAAGAAGGGATCTGGTACTAAGACAAAGGCCGAGCTGTTTTCCAGATATCTTTTCAATAACATAAGTATCGTAAGTGAATTTGAACTCATAGTCTTTTTTAAGAGCGTCGAAAATTTAGAATCTGATTTGCCTAAAGAGGATGTGAAACTAATAAAAAGGTTCTGGATCACAGACTATGATACACATTTGCAAAATTTTCAGGTTGAGCTGTTCGACGGCTTAATTGACGATCTATCAAGATTAAAGCCACATTGCCTGGAGTATAGCCGGTCTCACAAGAGTGAAATTATACTTGAAATATTTAACTCTGGCAAACTATATGAACTGGAAACCCGGTTAAGCGCATTAAAATCTAAATACAACGGCTTGTTTGATGATCTTGATCTGCGCATAGATTATGAAATGAATGATAGCCGGATATCTCTTATGCTGGAATTTCTTAAAGCTTTAGATGACGGGGGTGCTGATTTATACATGACTGAATTGGAACAGTTATCTAAAACCATAGGTCAAGAGGAGAGACTAGATGAAATAGAACAGGTACTACGTGAACAATTTCAATTTGACCCTAAGCAACAAGAATTCGCGAACTGTAACCAGTCAAAAAAGAAGTTGAGTTTGGATCGGACTATAGATCAGATTTTCGCGAAATTACCCTCATTGAGTTCGGCTAAGACCAGTTTATTTACTGCTATAGGGGTTGCGAGATCATCCACTTTAGCTATAAACAGTAAAAAACTTATATTTCAGGATAATGAAGCAAGTGTAAAAAATGGTGAGTTTTTAGAACAGACTGGAGCAAAAGGCGAAGAGCAAGTTTTGGGATACTACATACAAAACTTTTTAACGCTATCTTCAGTCGACCGTACAAAAGCAATAAATGAAATGTACGATGTCATTGAACAAAAGTTAGGGAACGATTCGCATGCTGTTTTCAGAGATGCATGCCTATTGGCCATAACAGAAGATGAAGCTTTAATTAAGGCATTAATAAGCTTTTGCTACATCGCTTTACACCACAAATTCTCCTATTTTGATTTAATCGTTTACAAGAATGGAAAGCCGACTATGGTTGAGGTGAAATCAACCAATAGCTCGAATAATGATAGTTTCTACATTTCAATAGCGGAGGTAAATGAAGCAATTAGTGAAGAGAACTATGAAATAGTTCGCGTAACTCCGCAGGAGATAATTTTTATGGGAAACCCAATAAAGCTTCTGGAAGATAAAATAACGTCTATCAACGGTTCGAATTACAGGATGAAGCCAAGAAACTTCAAATTCGAATTTAATCGTCAAGCTAATGACTAGCCTTACTAACGAACAAGCCCTAGAATCAGCTATAGAGAAAAAGCTTACGGGCACCAGCCTTGAAGAGTTAAAATCTTTTGGCATCAACAATGCCTTTGCAGAAGCCAGTGAACAGTACCGTTCCGGAAATGGGTATTGGATTGGGAATGCTCAGGATTTTAACAAAGAGTATGCGATTGATGAAAAGCGTTTCTGGCATTTTCTCGAAACTACTCAAAACATAGAGCTGGAGAAGTTAAAGGGGCAGCCGCAATGGCAATTGCGAATTATTCAGCGGCTCGACCGTATGATTAAAAAGCATGGTGTATTACATGTTCTGCGAAAAGGACTGGATGTAGACGATGCCTCATTTACCTTGATGTACCCGGCGCCTCTTGCTTCGAGTAGTCAGGCTGTAAAAGATAATTTCGAGTCGAACGAGTTTAGTGTTACACGCCAGATTCGATATTCCATAGCGAAGCCTTTGGAAGAAATTGATATGGTGGTATTTGTAAACGGCTTGCCGCTAGCGACGATAGAATTGAAAAATGCCTGGACGGGACAAACAGCCAGAGTAAACGCTATTAAGCAATATAAGTATGACCGGGACCCTTCGCAACCTTTACTTCAATTCGCCCGTTGCCTGGTTCACTTTGCCGTTGATACGGATGAAATCTATATGACGACCAAGTTGAACGGAAAGGATACTTTCTTTTTGCCGTTCAACAAAGGTCATAACCACGGAGCAGGTAATCCACCCAATCCATTTGGTCATAAAACCGCTTATTTATGGGAAGAGGTACTGACCCGTCAAAGCCTATGCAATATCATTCAGCATTTTGTAACGCTGGAAGGAAAGGCTACGGATCCCTTATCAAAGCGAACTCTATTATTTCCCCGCTACCACCAGTTGGATGTGGTGCGTAAGCTTTTATCAGATGCTGCCACAAAAGGGGTAGGGCAAACTTACCTGATTCAGCATTCTGCAGGTTCAGGAAAATCAAATTCCATTACCTGGACCTCTTATCAGTTGATTGAAACCTATCCCGCTGCACCAGATGTTCCGGGAAGCAAAGGTGCCGGTACTCCCTTGTTTGATTCAGTAATTGTAGTGACTGATCGCCGTATTCTGGATAAGCAGTTGCGGGAAACAATTACGGACTTTGTGGAAGTGAAAAAGATCATTGCTCCGGCATTCAGCGCTCAGGAGTTAAGATCAAATCTTGAGAGTGGCAAGAAGATCATTATCACCACCATCCAGAAATTTCCTTTTATTGTAGACGGCATTGCAGATTTAAGTGATAAGCGTTTTGCTGTGATCATTGATGAAGCCCATAGTTCTCAAAGCGGTTCTGCTCATGATAAAATGAACCAGGCTATGGGAAATAATGTATCGGATGAGGATGAAGAGGAGCTTGACGTTCAGGATAAGATTTTGGAAATCATGCGTACCCGTAAAATGCGTGGGAATGCATCTTACTTTGCTTTTACAGCCACTCCAAAAGCTACCACTCTTGAGAAGTTCGGCGTAAAACAGGAAGACGGGACCTTCAAGCCTTTTCATTTATACTCCATGAAGCAGGCAATTGGAGAGGGTTTTATTTTAGATGTCCTGTCAAACTACACCACATACAAAAGCTATTACGAAATAGAGAAGTCGGTAGAGGACAATCCGGAGTTCGAGACCAGCAAAGCGCAGAAGAAGCTACGGGCTTTCGTAGAACAACATCCTGAAACAATCGGAACTAAAGCTGAAATAATGCTTGATCATTTTATTAACAAGGTGGTCAATACCAAGAAGCTAAAGGGAAAAGCTAAGGGGATGGTGGTAACACAAAGTATCGAATCTGCTATCCATTATTTCTTTGCCATACGGGAATTACTTACTAAAAAAGGTTCGCCTTTTAAAGCGATGATTGCCTTTTCCGGAAAGAAGATAGTGAAGGGAATTGAACATACTGAAGATTCCATCAACGGCTTTTCCGGGAAAGACATTAAGGAAAAGTTCGACACGGATGAATACCGCTTGCTTGTTGTTGCCAATAAATTTCTTACTGGCTTTGATCAGCCTAAGCTCACCGCCATGTACATAGATAAGAAGCTGCAGAGCGTTTTGGCTGTACAGGCGCTTTCCAGATTAAACCGCTCGGCAAATTCATTGGGGAAAAAGACAGAAGACCTCTTTATTCTCGATTTCTTCAACTCAGTAGATGAAATTAAAGCTTCTTTCGACCCTTTTTATACTTCTACTACGCTCAGTGCTGCTACTGATGTGAACGTACTTCATGAGCTTAAGGACTTGCTTGATCAGGTAGGAGTGTATGAATGGAAGGAAGTGGAGGATTTCGTCACAAAGTACTTTAATAATGTAGATGCACAGCAGCTAAGCCCTATCATTGATACCGCTGCTGCCCGCTTCAATTCTGAACTGGAATTAACGGATGATGAGAAAGCTGACTTTAAGATTAAAGCTAAACAGTTTGTAAAAATCTATGGACAAGTGGCATGCATCATTCAATATGAAATTGTCCGCTGGGAAAAGTTGTTCTGGTTCCTTAAGTTCCTGATTCCAAAATTAGTTGTGCGAGATAGAGAAGCTGAAGCTTTAGATGAACTGCTCAACTCTGTAGATCTTTCTACTTACGGCCTGGAGCGCACAAAGCTCTCTCATTCTATCGGGCTGGACGATTCGGAGTCTGAATTAAACCCTCAGAATTCTAACCCAAGAGGTGCACATGGGGGAGATGATGAAGAAAAAGATCCGCTTGACTTAATCATACGCAGCTTTAACGAAAAATGGTTCCAGGGCTGGGATGCAACACCTGAAGAGCAGCGAGTGAAGTTCGTAAGCATTGCCCGTCATGTTCAGGAGAATCCGAATTTTCAATCTCAGTTTGTGAATAACCCAGATACTCAGAACAGAGAACTTGCTTTGATGCGGATGATTAATGAGGCGATTAATAAGCAGAGGAAAAGTGAGCTGGAATTGTACAAATTGTATTCGCAGGATGAAGGATTTAAGTTGGCGATGCAGGATACGATTAGGAGGATGTTGAGTTTGTAGGAAAATTATAACATAAGTAAATGAGCACTAAGCTTAAGAACAAAATTAATAGAAGCAATATTATACGCTTTGCATCTTACAAAGCATTTGTAGTTAATAAAAATTTGGTTGAGAACTATCACGCTTATAATCCAAATGTATTTGCCTATTCTTTCTTATTAATAGTATTATTAACTTGGTTAAACACGCCTTTCATAAAAATATTTGAAGAGTTCTTCGTCAATCCTCTTTTTGGGTGGATTCCAGATGAGCCTATGGGAACATGGGTTGGATTAGGGTACATAAGTGTTTTAATTATTTGTTTTAAGTTATTAGACAAAAAGTTCTCTTCACAAAAATACTTGGCGTCCTCCCTTTTTATATCTCTATTGTTTTGGATAAGTATACTTTATTGGTTTGAAAGATTAATTATCAAGAAATACTACTTTATTCCCATTTTTTCTCACAAATATTTAGAGGGTTTTCCAGTCATTCTTGACCCCATTTTCATATTTATCTTTATAGCTTTTTTTAAATACCTAAAAGCCTCTATAAATCTTAAGCCCCTTAAAAACCAGCCTTCTTTTGTTAATACAGATCAACCAATCAAATATATTTCAGATGACTTGTTAGAACGAAAACAATTTGTAAAAAAAATTGGGGACAAAATAAATGAATTAAGAACAGCCAATAATCACAGCTTTGTAATTGGAATTAACGGCAAATGGGGTTTTGGAAAAAGCTCAATTTTGAAGATATTGTATGAGTACCTCGATTCTAAATCTGTTAAGGTTGAGTTCAATCCATGGATTTCTAATAATAACAACAATTTAATACAAGATTTTTTTAATACCCTTGATAAAACGCTGTCCGGTTACATTTCGACTTCAAACATATTCATTAAATACGGAGAAAGCCTTTCAAAAATTGACTCTGACAAAAATCCCTTAAAACCTTTTGGTTCTTTCTTCAAAGAAAAGGTTTTACAAGAAAGATTTGCAGAAATAACTTCCCTGATAAAGAAAATTCATAAGCCAGTCTATGTATTTATTGATGACATTGATAGGCTTAATAAAGAGGAGATATTTGATATTCTTAGGTTAATAAGAAGTTCTGCCAGCTTTCCCAATATGATATTTATTGTAGCATATGACCGATCTTATATAGAGGAAGCTTTGGCGGAACTCAAGATACCACACAGTGATCGTTATTTAGAAAAAATAATTCAATTAGAGGTAGAGCTACCAAGAATTAGGGAGACAATCATGCCATCACTTTTGATAAAAGAGTTGGAAAATAGATTAGCATTTAATTTTAATCAAACACAGAAAATCTATTATGACGAAGCATTATTGCAGTTGAGTAATTTAGTTTTCGGACATTCCACGCACTCTGGCACTATTAAGTACGGTGTTTACAAGCACCTAGGAAAAATATTCTTCAATATGCGGGATATCAACCGATTCTGTAACTCGTTTATTACCAAATACAGTGTCTTGTTTGAAGCACTATATTTACCTGATATTTTTATAGTAGAACTGTTAAAGTTTGTTTCACCCAAAATTTATAATTTGATCGCTACTGGTAGAAACTTCCTGGTGGATGAAAACATTAATGGAACCGGCTTGATCGGTCTAACGTTCTACTCAACGGCCTATAATAAAAGTCCTTTTGATTTAAGGGAATATTATGAGATTAATGAAAAGGTTAAACTATTAGAATCGGACGCCACTAGGCAACCGGTAATAATGTCGTTACTAGAATCTTTAATCTCAGAACCACTTCCTAGTGAGAAGAATAATGAGTTTAGTATTTATTACCGAGATTATTATGAAAGCTATTTTACGCTTGTAGTAACAGATAACGAGATTAGTACAAACTTCGTGCAATCTTTAATCTCCGTTAACCCATGAAGTCGCAACGGCATTTTAATATTCAAAAGGAGGTGAGTCGAATTTTAGATAGCGGCAAAGGAGATAAATTGTTGCAAAAGCTGGAGTTTGAATATGTTATCAACAATAAGGAAGAATTCGCAAATTACCTTACGATAATTACTTGCTTTATAGAGAATAGCTTTTTTAGAGAAGCTGGCTCTAATTTGCTTTTAAGGAAGATATTAAAGAATCTTGAAAGGTACAGGTTTCTTTCTAATAGTATGGAGGCTTTTGAGATCTTGCGAGAGATCGCTATCTTTCCATATGTAGGGCTGTCGCAAATGGTCAAGCGGTTAATTGCAACAATAATATATCAAAGGGAGGATGATTTCGAGATAATTAAGAGTTGGCCCGATAAAGATTATCTAGCCAATTTTAATATCTATTTATTACGAAGCAACCTGGAAAAGAACCCAAAAGATGCAGTGGATGCAACACAATTGTTATATAACTGTGTGATTGATATTCTAAAAGAAGACTCAAGAATCATTCTTAGTTCTGAAGCAACTAAGCAATTTAAAAGTCACTTAGATCTGAGCAGAGAATTTTTGATGTCCTATTTATCCTGTTTTATTCGCTTTAAGTGGTACGGAGGATCGAGGGAGTGGAGTGAGGGTAGAGAGATTGTACCTGAACCATTTTATACTCAAATTTTTGGTTCTGCGAAAGACTTTATTGCATTCCTGGAAATGCAGAAATTTAAAGAAAGCTCTCAAGCAGACAGTTACAAATTGATTTCAGATATTGTAGATTTTATAAAAGCATTTTTGACCCGAGAAGTTGTGCTGTATGATAGAATAGATATTCAAGTTAATTTACATAAGCATCTAATTCAGGAATTAAAGCCGAATAGACAATGACATTAAAAGAAGCAGTACTTAAAAGTTTAGAAGACATAGGTGGAATTACTAACTACTCAACAGTTTATAAACACGTAGTAGAGAACAACTATTACGACTTTAAAACTAATAAAACACCTGGGAATACAATTTCAGCTATCCTTGGTGACTTTGTTCGTGCTGGTGATACTAGGGTAAAACGAATAGGTCAAGAAGGTGGGACCTATTCTTATTATCTTACCAAAAACGAGTCGAATATATCGATAGAAGTATTAAGTGGCTCTACAGTATCCCAATCTTCATCGGACCAGAAGCCAATAAAAACCGAAACATACGACGAGCGGGATTTGCATTTGCTTTTAAGTAGCTATCTGAAAAATGCCGGTATATATTCGAAAACTATATTTCATGAACAATCTACTTACAACAAAGACAGTAATCAAATCTGGACGCATCCGGATATGATTGGAATCAAATTTCTGAATTTGCAGTCCAATGCAAGTAGGAATTTCTTGAAATCTGTCAACCGAGTAGATAGTTTTAAACTCAGTTCTTATGAGCTTAAGAAGGAAATTAATACTGACGCTGAGCTTAAGAAGGCATATTTTCAGGCTGTATCTAACTCAAGTTGGGCGAATTATGGGTATTTAGTAGCGTTTGAATTTAGCAGTGGTTTAAATGAAGAGATAGAACGACTTAACCAATCTTTCGGTATAGGTGTTATACAGTTGGACGCTAATCCATTCAAAACTAAAACTTTATTCCCAGCACAGTACCGAGATTTGGATTTCAAAACGATAGATAAGCTTTGCAAGATTAATAAGGACTTTGAAAGGTTTATTGAACACACGGAAACAGTGTTGGTAGCGGAGGAAAAGTATCATAAGGCAGTTGAGAAGGAATTAGACGAATTCTGCGATTCTTACTTGAAGACTGATGAGCAAGTTCAAAAATACTGTCAGGAAAAACATATTCCGTACTTTTTAGAACAAGACCTGCAGGAGGGATAACGCTTTTATAACCCTTAGATTAAAAACAGTTGAAACCGAGTAAGAAGTTTTTAGAATTTTTAGAGCAAAAGCTTAAGGTAGGTAATATTAGATCTATTCATCTCAATGCTGTTCCGGGCAAAAGCAACAAGAGATTAGACATTTCATTGTTGAAGTATTTGCAGGTTGATCAACCGTCTCTGTTTCTATCAGAACTTTTGAACAAGAAATGCTTTACACATAAGATAAGTGCGAAGGATGTTAATTTGAGCAAGGCTAAACAGGAAACACTCGTTTACATTGATTCTGTTTTCAAGAAACTTGAAAATATTTACCTCGAGAATATAAGTGATGAGTTGGAGCACGGGGTAAAGACATTTGCATGCGGATACCCTCTTTTAGTCAAACGCGCAACAGACGATCAGAAGAAGGTGATTATTGCGCCTTTGATCATCTGGAGGTTGGATCTAAAGATGGATCCACGAAATAATAACTTATATACCATAAGCAGGTCGGAAGAGGATGATATTTTTTTCAATCCCCAACTTAAGGCCTTTTTAAAGTCGGATGAGAAGCTTGAAGTAAGTGGAGTTCCGGATGAGCTTTTGGAAGATGGCATTTTACAAGAAGATGAACTACTGAAGGTCATCAATCAGACATTACGGGAGCTGAAGAGCCCTGAAGTTGAGCAACTGGAGGAAGTGTCGGCATGCGAGGATAAGACGACACTTGTTAAAAGAACAGGAAATACTGCCTGGATTAAGTGGAGCGGGGTATTTGGTTTATTTCGATCACAAAAGGAATCAATTATAAAAGATATTGAAGAGTTGATTTCAGGGTACGATAAATACACATTGGAGCCGCCTGAGAATGCCTTCAAAGATAGTTTTATTACAAGCGCCAATGCTGTAGATCCAAGTCAGGAAGAATTGCTTAATAATTTAAATACCAACCAAAAGATCATCATTCAAGGTCCCCCGGGCACCGGTAAAAGCCAGTCCCTGACAGCTTTGATTACTCATGCTCTTGCTCACGGAAGAAAAGTGCTTGTGGTGTGTGAGAAAAAGACAGCAATAGAAGTATTGTACAATAATTTAAGCAAGCTTGGCTTGGGCCATTTGAGTGCAACGGTAGACGATATAAATAAGGATAGGAAAAAACTTGTTACTTACGTTAGATCGCTCATTGATGATCCACAATCTGTTCCTGGTGCAATTAATATAAGCAAACACCAATTGTTACATAACCGGTTTGTAGAGGTTAGAAGCAGAGTGGTTAGCAAATTAAACAACACCAGAACAAAGTTCTTCTCAGACTATACCTGGAAGGAAGTAGTTTCTGAGTACTTATATCATAAAGGGTTTGAAGGGAAGGAGTTAATTACAGGCATTAGTGAATTTGAGCTGGAATTAAGCTTCGATGAATTCGAATATTTATGCAGTTTGATCTCGGATTCCCAAAGTTTATATGGTCAGATAGCGACGATAAATCCTGAGTACGATTTTTTAAATCAAAAATTATTTCAGGAGAATGTGTCTCAAAAAAGATTGCTTGAATTACGGGAACTCATCACTAGTAAGCAGCTTCAGGTCAACGAGCTTACTGAAAGAGTACTTGCTGCTAAAAGGAAATATGAAGCAAGCACGATAGCGAAAAGCGTTCAACCTGGAATATTTAATAAGTTATTAGCACTTTTTAATAAGAAGCTAGCCGGGGCAATAAAGGAAACAGAGGAAATTGACCTTTTGTACAAGAAATTATCAATTGATATTTCGATGGTCCTTGATGCGGATTTAAGCATTCCGGATAAAAATAGCTTTCACAGTACACTTAATGAAAATCTAGATTCTATTAGTAGTTTGTTTTCCGATATTCTAAAAGATTTCGGAACGTTTACGCAGTTTTATAGCTGGAGGAATCATGCCCAGTCGGTTAAGAAACAGTGTTATTATAAGTTACTAAAAGATCTTACCAATGCTAAAGATCAGGACTGGCTTCAAGTTTTCAAAGGCTGGTATTTCCATTGCTTGCTATTAATGAACGAGCAGACGGTAGGGCAGGTAATAAAGGACGATCAGGAAATTATTCAGTTGAGGGATGCGGATAGCGAATTGCGTAAAAGCCAGATTGGAGCGATCTGTCATAAATGGAGAGAGATTATAATTAGTAGTATCAATAAACAGCCGAGAAACGATATTAAGCAGCTGTATAATCTGGCAAAGAATAAAAAGTACAACGTTAGGAATTCTTTAAGACGGTTGATTGAGCATAACTTTAATTTCTTTACGAATATTTTTCCTGTTGTTTTCGTAAATCCGTCAACCGCTTCTTCTATTTTGCCGCTTAAAGAAAACCTCTTCGACTATATAATATTTGATGAAGCTAGTCAGCTAAAAATTGAAGATACCTTCGCTGCTCTTGTAAGAGGGAAATACCGTATAGTTTCCGGAGATATGCACCAAATGCCGCCTTCGGATTCATTTGCCACTAAAGGTGTGTTAGATTCAGTGGATTCCGTTGAAGATGAAGAAATAGAAAATGATATTGACGCAGCAGATAAAGAATCTTTATTAAAGTTCGCTGATGATAAGGGCTACAAGTTTAGTTACCTTAATTTTCACTATCGATCAAGGCATCCTTATTTGATCGACTTTTCCAATGCTGCATTCTATGATTCCCGATTAGTGCCTATGCCGGCAGGTAAAAACTATAGTCCGATTTCTTTTATTTCCGTTAACGGTGTTTATGAAAATAATACTAATCCAACTGAGGCTAAAAAAGTCGTTGAGATACTACTAGACGAGATTGTGCCTGACGAAACAGGAGAATTGCCTTCTGTGGGTGTTGCCACCTTTAATATCATGCAGAGAAATCTTATTTATGAGCTTATTTTCCAGGCTGCTGAGCAGTCTGAAGAAGCCTACGAAAAGATTTCAGCGCTGAATAGGTCTGGACTTTTTGTAAAAAATTTAGAGAATATTCAAGGAGACGAGCGGGATATCATTATCATGTCAACAACTTTCGGTTACGACGTTACCGGCAACTTTGCTCAGCGCTTCGGTCCGATTAATCAGGAAAAAGGATATAAGCTTCTTAATGTTATTGTAACTCGTGCAAAATCTAAATTGTACGTCCTGACCTCTATTCCTAATAAATACTATTCCAAATATCAGCAGGAACTGGTTACTTCAGGAAATAAGGGTAAAGGCGTATTTTATGCTTATCTGGCTTACGCTGAAGCTTGTAGCCTGAAGAATGAACAGGTGAGGCAAAATATACTTGGTTTGCTTGAACAGAATAGTGAAAGCAATGGTGGGGCAATAGCTAGCAAATCTGAATCTTTAGGAAATACGGAATCAGTTTTTGAAGAAGAGGTTTTAAATTATCTGAACCAATATTTGCCGGATCTCGATGTACAGCTACAGTACAAGCTAGGGGGATTCAGGATCGATATGATGGTGCTGGATAATTTAAATCAACCAATTATAGCAATTGAATGCGATGGTAAAAGCTACCACAGTTCTGCTGAAGCGTACCGTTATGACTTGCACCGGCAAAAAATTATTGAAGATCTAGGAATAAAAGTATACCGGATATGGTCCACGAACTGGTGGATAGATCCACTTGCGGAGACGAATAAGCTGGTTAAGTTTATTGAGGGGAATTTAAAAGTTGAACTAAGTTCTATTGTCTACAAATAGTAGTGCTTATATTCCAGGTTTAAAATCAAATTAAACTTAAATTACAAAATATATGATGAATTTGATAGTGGAAAAGGAAGATGAAAGTACCGACCGGATGCGCCGGTTAGGCTATAAAATTATTGTAGATCCGATAGTTTTTAAAGTTGCCGAAGTTAGGAAAGTTCTATCTCCTGGAGCAATGATAGTTGGAACCTATCATTTTTTAGATTCAATAGTTGTTGATTACAATAGGGGAACAGGAACTGCATATCTAAGGGCAAGAGCTGCTGCTATTATTAAAGTTGAAGACAAGACCTACGGGGTTGTGGATCATTTTAACGTTAGCAACCTTTTATCTGGATTTTCTGCAAAAGTTGTGGGAGCTGGAAAAATTAAGGGGTACGATCTATATGAGAACTTCAGTGGAGATAATGATATGGATAAAAAGAGGAATTATATTGAAAATCATATAATCAATAACGCTATAGAAGTAGTAAGGGAAACCAGTCCAAATTGTATCGAATGGAGGTTTATCAAAAAGTCCGAATACATGGCAAGAATCCAATCTATCGCTGGCTCACTTGATTTTACGGAATATCTTTCGGCTAAAGAGTATGAGTTAATAAAAGACTAGAAGCTGTTTTCTAATAATAAATAAAGGTAGGTTATCAATAAACTTATTGTGGTTCTCAAAGAAATCTAATATACCGTTCGAAATTAAACGCATACCCCGCACTACAACTTCATCTTTTAAATGAGCTCCAAGTTCAATTGGTTCGCTTTTTCGTGATCCGACTATGTACCACCTCTCATCTTCTTTTCGAACGGCAAAACTTGCATTTTTATTTTTCTGTAAATATCCAACTGCTTGGGAAAAGTAACTTGTCCATTCTTTTTTCCTCGATTTATTTTATCAAAAAATTTTGTTATATGCACTATACATTGCGTTTGGTTTATGTCAATAGCTATATTCTGAATTCATATTTCCCCATGGATGCCAAAACCAGCCGGTGAAGCCTGGATATAAACTAATATTGTTGTAAAGTAAACCGATATCGTATCCCTCTCTAGGGTACCGGATGCCTCCAGGTGTACATATGGCATAAGGAAGTCCATCTTTCGTAACATAACTTGGCCTATTAATTCGTGAATCAATACCAGCATCATCGAAAGTTCCAAAAAGGGATTTAGTTACAAGATCTGTAGCTGTTCTGCCAGGCAAATGTATCTCATATCGTTGACCTTGGTTAATCCGGAAAATAAAAGGATTATACTCTCCAAATCCAAAATCTATAAAACGTGGTCCATTTTTAAGCTTTAGTATAAATTCGTATGTCTTAGGTGCAATATATGCCTCACCTTTAATGGTATTCATCCCGTTCATTTCCTCCAAGGAGTTTTTGAAAAAGATGAGAGTTGCCCTTGTTTGCCCTTTTTCTAAGGTAGCACCCTGCACGCTTTCCACACCGTTGGTAGATACTGGAAACTCAATACCAAACCCGTTAGGAAATATACCTCCGCGGGCTTCAAGAACATATTTCCCTTTGACTTCAACTACTCGATTTTGGGCATTGGTTATTACCCTTAATTGATATCTAAATACAAGATCATTCATATCAAAATCACCTTTCTGAGGCCACATATCTTCAAATAGCAGCGAATTATAATGTCCAGAACTTTCCGCGATATTATAGGGGTAGTAGCTGTAAAAGGCCCTTTCTGGATCGTTAGGAAACTGATCAAAAGAACCCCAAATTCCATCACGATCAGGATCTTCATATCCTCCTTCACCATTTCCTTCCGTACAGATGTTTGGTTGGATAAATAGATTGCACCCCTGCCTAGCCCCGGTACCAAAGAAGGAGGGAGGGATCAACTTGGAATAACATAATTGAATATTTCCAGTGATCTTTTTTATTCCAGCATCAAATGCATCTTGACTTATATATCCAGGCACTTTGACAACAGAATAAGTACCGGTAACCTCGCCGGAGAAGTCAACAATATTAGCGGTCGAAAAAACTGAATTTGTAAGTTCAACTTTTGAACTAGGATAGATACGAGTATTTGCTTTTACCAAAATACTTCCTCCGTTACTGCTTAAAAGTTTTTTTACGTTCAAATTGTTAGCCGTAAGCTTACAGGTATTCGAAATTATGCCACGCTCTAGTACTGTCAGTTCACCGACGTTAGCCGATCTCTTATTAAAAAATGTTCCATTAACAACTTCTAAAGATCCCGAAACCAAGGTTCCTTCATTCACAAGAGTCCGTCCTCCTTCAATTGTAATAGGACCATCAACAGCTAATGATCCACTGTTTACAAAATCAGTACTGATATAGAGCTTCGAGGCAGTCACGTAGCCCATGTTGATTAACATGTGGTTGAGTTGGGTTAATCGCAGATCTTGAAAATGAATTCCTGTTTCAGTGCTTAGAATTATGGAGCAGGGAGAGCTTCCCGAATCAAATTTAACGGATTTAACCACAAGACCAGAACCGCAGATATTAACTTTTCCGCCACCCGGTCCAAATTCTATATCAAACGTTTTATCACTGCTATTAATACAAATCGACTTACCATCTTCGACGGTTACCACTTGATTGTCAGAAGTTAAGATAATGGGCTTTGAGCATTCAGAATTGCAATTAGGTGGATATCGATTATACTGCTTTATCAGTATATCATAAGGGTCCACCATTTCCGGATAAAACAAAGTTTTGCTTGAACTTTTAGAGTAAGAAGTTGGATTAGCAATAGGTGTTGTAAATGTTAGATCAGCTTCAGGTCGTGGCAAGTCTAATGCTTGTGAATCATTTGAATTATCGGGGGCTGTCTTGATGACATAAATACGATCTATATTTCCAGAAACCTTGAAACTAGCAGCGAATGAAGATGATTTACTTGCAGCTCCCTGCACATATAGATTTCCTTTTCCATCATACACAGAAATGATAAAAGCTGCATCGCCAAAACGAGTATCGGCAATATTTACATTTAATTTGACTGGTGAAGTGGACTCCCAATTAAACCCTTCTGGAGGCTTAGCATCAGCGAGTTTCTGGGACTTTGAATTTGGGCCTTCGGCCTTTTTGCAGGAATTAAAAAAAATTGAAAGCAGAACAATGCTTAACCTGAAAAGAAAAGAGATGCGCATCAGTAAAGGTTGCTAATGAAATAATTTTTCCCTTTTTTGGGGATTTCTAAACTCAAAGCAAATATATAATAATAGTCGATTATTTGCTAGTAGTGTTAGACCGAGGAAAACGAAGGTGTAAGTTTAAAGGTCTCACTTAATTACCTATTGTAAAAAGAGTTTTAATATTTAACCTCGCGTGTTCTTTTAATACAGGATTAACAACCTTCTATTTAGTAAACACAAGAAAATCAATAATTAAGGACGCCACTTCTCCTTCTTCTGTAATCCCCCAATAGCTAGGATAAACTCCATCACCGAAGCCAGATTGGAACATAATGATGTTATTTGCTGAATTAGGAATTTTAAAGTTTACCCAATCACCAGCATCGTTTGGATCATCTTTAACCTCAGCGTTCTTCTTAAATTCTGTTGCTAAAAGATCATCGTAGATATTATTGCCTGGATGCTCCTTCATGAATTTGTTTTCGAATTCCTGGTACTCAATAACTGTTGACTTATCTGCAAAACAGGCCAAGCCAGCGTCTACGGGAAAGCCTAAATACTCATCCTTTGCTAAGTCGGAGATGTTATCATTCATCTTCAGAGCAAGAACCCATTTTAATGCTTTCTTTTCTGAGAATTTCAGTTGCGCCAGAGCATACCGGTTTCCGCTTGAATCAGTTTTTGCAACGACAACATTAACAGGATATTTACCAGGATTAACTGGTTTTGTAAAAGGTTCTGGTGATAACATAACGAGGGGATCTCCGGCTACTATTAATCCCGTAGGAAGTGTAAGTTCGCCTAGATTTAATATTTCAAGAGGGGTGGAGTTGTAAGAATCATGGTTTAGTAGTAGGTTGTAGTCGACCATGGATAAATGTTCCTGATATTCACTTCCTGGTGCCTTTTTTTCAACCATTACCCTCTTTGTTAACTCAGGCTTTTTACTGTCCTTAACCCGGTAGTATATAATAAATATAATTGCTATAAATACTAAAGCTAAGATGAATGGGATTAAGGACTTAGACATGGGAAATTGGAAGTTACTCATTAAAGAATTAGGAAAGATACAAAACAGATTTATAGTAGGTCTAAAAACACCAGAACCGGCGGACCAATAAGTGCAAAAAAGTGTAATGAAAAGGATAACCAATTAACTGTTCGATTAAAGAACTTATACAATCCCCGGAGGAACATTATCAGTGTTGCTATCCATAGGAAGAAAGGAAGCATGATGTCTAGATTTGGAGTGCAAGGGCCAGATTTAAAGTGGACGCTTGATTCAACATAGAAAAGAAAAGGAATTGCTAGGCCATAATAGATGGCGGTGTAATAGGGCCGTAAGGAGGATGTTGTTTCGGTATTAGGTTTTTCAATCATAGAGTGAAATTTGTAAAATTATCTAGTTATTAGGGTATTGGCCAATACACTAGCTTCCATTCTGGAAACAGTCTGCTGGCTTACCCCTAATTCAAACGGAAGGTATCTTGCTTCATATTTTTCAATTCACGAATACGACTAATTTTTCTTCCGATATGTGCGGGCTTTAATGAGGTTTCCATATCCCAAATATAGATTTTTTTCAGAAGTGTAATGAAACCTCCTTTTGCCTAACATATAAAATAAACAGGCAAATAGTAAGGCTGGTAGAATTGGTGCGAAATATATTTTTACTGCGCAAAAAGACTGCATACTGAGTATTAACCTTTGAACTGTCAAAATAATTAAAGGATGAATTTTAAGATTGAAAACGGGCTCAACAAGATTACCATTGGATATAATGATCTTGGAACTTATGTGAAAATCAGCAAGCCTGTATCAATGACCTGGAGCGACTGCCAAGGTTCGGTAGGGCAATATCTTGCCATGATGCCGCTTACCCCGGAAGAGAGAAAACTTATTTATGACCAGTTTCAACTTGATCTCTACGGAAATTTCAACGATAAGGAAGCCGAGTTATTCGAGGTGTTGCAGCCTTTGCTGAGACTATTGGAAAATGGAGAATACTATCTTGGGTATAGTGATGGTACAGCTAGGCCTGTTGTGCATAGTTCGAACGGAAACTATGAGCAGGGTTGGTATATTGCGTATCCTAATGTTGCAAATCCGACCAATGTTGAAAGGGAGAAAGAAAGGTATTTGGAACACCGGAAGAACTATGTGCTTGGTGATTACAGGGAAGATATGGTTAGTTTCAGTAGCAGCTGGTTGTATGATACCTGGACTAACGAAATCTTTATCGCAACACGTCCGGAAAAAGAATTGGATCCTAAGAGGGTAGACTATTTTGAGGAACGTATAAGTGCGGGTGAACGGCCTTTTATTCTTACATTATCTGCAAGTTATCTGCCGGAATATGAACATACCGAATCTTTTATCCTTGATGGCCATCATAAATTGGAAGCTTACCAGCGTCTGAAGATCGATCCTCCACGCGCAGTTCTTGTGCGAAACTTTCATAGTATGGAAGAAGCTGAGTTTGATCTTCCGGCTCTTGCCGATCGATTGTACCCGTGGCAGTTCAGGCATATTTTGGATAATATGGATAACAAATCGACTGTGTTAAAGCATTTCCTTGATAAGCCTGGGAATTCCTTGATTCAACATATTCGTCACGGTGAATTTATAGATCATTATGCAAATGGCAAGATAAAGTCGAAAGGGAATTTCGTCCTGGATGAACCTCATGGGAAGGTAACGGAGTATTATGACAACGGAAATAAGAAGGCCGAGAAACTATATGAAATGGGTCAGAGTGTGGGCTTATGGCGAGAATGGTTTAAGAATGGTCGTATAGAAGCTGAGTTTTCATTTATCGACGGCCAGTATTCTGGTCCCTATATTTCTTATATGGAAGACGGATCTGTAAGGGCAAAGGGAACTTATGTAAACGGACGGCAGGAGGGCTATTGCTTTAGCCGGTATATGCATACTGGAAAATTGGATAGCGAATGCTGGTATAGTAATGGGAAATTGATTGAAATAAAAAGTTACAGTGATGTGGGCAGTTTGGTTCGGCACGAGAAGTATTCTGAAGTGCAGAACAAAATGGTTTCTGTTTTATCTGCTCCTCAACGTGAATATTCCTACCAGGGATGGGAGTTGAACAATGGCGGAGACTTCAGTGAGCTTTGGCGGATATTGGCAATTGTTGCCCTTATCATCTGTGGAATGTCTCAGTGTTTTCGTTGATAGGACGTGAGATGTAAAATGACCCCTGCTATAAACGGCTGAATGGTCTTATCAATAAAGTAGTTTGCGTTTGATGAGGCGTTAATCAACGAGTCTGAAATTTCGGGCTCCTTCTTCAGAATAGCCGCATATTGGTATCTTTACCCATTCTGCTGAATTTCATAGCCTTCGATTCGTCCATGGAATGACAAGAGCTTATTCGGTGCGTTACACAAAACAAAAAATGAAAGTTTTTAAGAGTATTATAGTTACCTTTTTATTCCTTATCACAGTCCAATTGTTTGCTCAAACTCCTCAGCAGCTGGTTAAAGCTAGCTTTGATAATTACAAGAAGGCTATTTTAACCGACAATGCAAAAGCTGCCTTAGCAGAGGTAGATTCGAGGACCAAAAAATACTATCAGGAGCTACTGGTAAAGACTAAAATGCTCGACAGTGTTGGCGTGAACAAGCTTCCTGTAGTTGACAAGTTTACAGTGTTGGTTATCCGGCATAAACTTTCGAAAGAAGAAATCCTTAGAATGCAGGGCACCGATTTATTTCTATATGCTATTGAATCTGGAATGGTAGGAAAGTCGTCGGTTTCAGACAACTCTATAGGAAACGTCACGATCGCTGGAGATTTTGCAAAAGGACAACTTGTATCAAAAGGTAAAGCAGTTCCTTTTTTCATCCACTTCTACAAAGAAGATTCGAAATGGCGATTCAACCTTACTTCTTTGTTTCCCTTGGCAAATATGTCGTTTAAGAAATTAGTGGAAGATAGTGGTAAAACACAAAATGAGTTTCTGTTCTATATGATGGAACTTATGACAGGGGCAAAACCGGAGGCATCTGTTTGGAGGCCCGTGCAATAAATTGTAGCGTGGAAGAAATCCTTCTTTTTCCGATATTGGCTAATAGAAAGTCTATTAATGGTATGAGGTTTCGTAGAATAGTATGGTTACTTCTTCTAGTATTTCCTTTATGTGTACAGGGGCAAAGAAAATTTACCGTCAAATCTGTAGCGGCAAAGGGATGGACTCGTCAGTATTATCTGGTGGATGATAAGGGAAAAACGGTCAGAAAACTGGATACCGCAAGATTTAAGATGTTTTTAAGTGGATTTCGGCCAGGCTATTTTGCTGTTTTTAGTATTAAAGGCGTTAAGGGTTGGTCTGCGATAGATATTAACGAAAAGATATTATTTAAAGTTTATAATACGAGTTCCGGCGAACTTAGTCCTGACGAGTTAAGGGAAGGCAAAATCAGAATTGTTGATGCTTCTGGAAAAATAGGTTTTGCAAACTCTCTCGGAAAAGTTGTGATTAAGCCTCAGTTTGAAATTGCAAGCTCTTTTTACAAGGGTAAAGCCATGATTGGACAAAAGTGTAAGAATGTACCCTGGGATAAACACGAGGATGAGAGCAGTGCTTTTCACCATTATTCCATAGTGTGTCAGGAGCAGGGTTATATAAATTCTGAAGGAAAAGTGGTGTTAATTGGAAACTTTACCTACGAACAGATCAAGAAAAGAATCAAATGGAAAAGTTAGGATGAATAGGCGGTCCATAGGGAACGGAAATCATTACGAGGAGTTTAGATTGATTTTGTCGAAAGGGGAAAATGCGATGTTCTGGTAGGGGTATTGACTTGAAGCCATCAGCTCTGTCCTTATTGTTTTTTCAAAAAATTGTAAGGAGCTTTTGGATGGATAGAAACCATTTGTATATTGCATTTATGTGAGGCTAAGGAATCTAAACCGTTTTGTAGTTAATTGATTTCCCTTTACTTTAATTCATAATTTTTGTAGTAAGAATCTAGATCACAATGGCATCTTGTTATAACTGTGGCGCGCCTAAATCTTCTTTTAGAAGATATGTCAAAACAGGCTTTTCGAAAACTAACTATTGGGGATCCAGATATTCGGGAAGCAGCAGTAGAACTTACCATGGAGTACGGAGTCTTTGCGAAAACTGTGCGTATAATATTGATCGGAAAGCTGCGCTTCAAAAGCTCACTATCCAAATTATTATTACCATTATTCTTGTGGTTCTTGTTATTAAGTACAAAATGTAATGAAAGATTGGAATTATATAAGGAGGATAAAGAGGCGGGCCAACTTCCTTCTTTTGTTAAACATTGTTTTAGTTGCTATTTTGTTTCTTGCACCATCATCAAAGTCTTCTTCAGATGAATCTTCTTCTCTATCTGCTACCATAAATGCAAAGAGAGGCGTTAAGCTTAGAGTGGAACCCAATGTCAGTTCTAAAGATATTGTAACCATCCCTCCAGATGCCCGAGTATCTATTCTTTCTACTGATACAGTTTTAACTAACAAATGGGTGAGAGTGAAATTTAATAAGACAATAGGATGGGTATGGGGCGATTATATTAAAATAAAGAATAAAGAATAATGGAAATATCCGTAGAGATAACAAAAGAAGACTACCTAAACTTCAATAAATTTTATTTTCAAAAGAAAAAGTCCAAGCAGCGGTACATTAGAACAGGGATATTTTCTGTACTCCTTGCTCTATTAGTACGTGCTGATTACACATTCGACCTTGAAGCCTTTATACTTATTACAATAGGAACTTTTGTTTTCCAACTTCTGATGCTTCAAGTATTTCTGCCTCCCCTAATGAAATTAATGGGCCATACACCGGCAAAGAATGGATCGATCCTTGGTAAAAGAGTCTTTCGCATTACTGACGAGGGAATAACGGAGGAGTCTGAAAACTCAACCTCTTTTCATAAATGGAAGTCTGTAAAGTCTGTTGATGAAAATGATCGTTCTCTATTTATCTTCGTTGATACTATCGCTGCCTATATTATTCCAAAGCGCTACTTTGAAAACGACGAGCATTTAGCAAGTTTTTCAAAGCTCGTTGAGGAGCATGTGGAAAGGGCAAATCTGTGATAAGAACGTTAATGTGGAATTTACGAACTTTTATTTAATAACTTCGAGAAAAACGGCCTGGATTTGAACTCTGCTGAAAGGGAGTTAATTCAGTCATTTTTTAAAGCACAGAAAATACCGGAAAAACCGATATGTAATACAGCAAGGTGACGTATCCCGGTACGAAACTTTCGTCAACAAAGAGATGTTGCGACTTACCTTATGCTCAGTTCTTGCTCATACCTTGTTAACCCTTTGTTCAGTTAAACAGACCGGAAACGCAGTTTTACCTGAACAAAAACTGAACAAGTACTAGCGGAGAGCTGAAGAACCGCCATGAAAAAAAGAGGCAAAAAAACGTTTTGGGGTCCAAATGAGGTCAAAAAGGGGTCTTTGGAGCTTAGCTAATTCAGTTTCTAGTACTCGTTTTATTGCTTGTAATATCCCAATTACGTTCTTAAACCGGACGGCAATTAGATCTATAAATTTACATTTGAACCCAAATTGTCTCCACATATTGGAAAAGGGCTTCCTAAAACTTTAGCGGGTTATAAAAGAGTGATTCCTTCTGTGATTCATGGTAACGCTGTTTATCTGGATTTTAGGTATTTTGAAAAATGGTGACTCGGGATGTAGGTTTATAAATAACAGAAAAGCATCTAAGGTTAGTTAAAGTGAATTTAATGGGCACCAGCTCCGGATAAAGAAGCTTGGTCGGCTTCTGGGTTGCGGATACCATTAGATGTCACAAATTTACAGCAGATGCGCTACAGGAGTGGTTGACTTAGCCGCTCGCTTCATCTTCACTTTCATGTTTGCTTTTAGCTTTTTTTGCCTCGGCTTCAGCACGCTCTTTATGTTCTTTTTTTTCCTTAAATTCTTTTTGTCGCTGCTTCTTTTGTTGCTCTGCTGCTTTAGTACTCATGGTCTGACTGCTTTGGTAGATCTATTTAAAAAAAAGCTGGTTTCCCAAGGCCGGTTTAAAATGAAATTCTATAACAAAAACAACTTATGTGCCAATCGCAAGCTGGAGATGTAAAGTTGCGAAAAAGTATTAAAGGATTAGGTTCATTAGTTAGGTTTTGAAAAAGGACAACCACGGTATTTTGAAGAGTAAAGGAACCTGGAGTTGGTTTCGGAGGGTTATGGGATTTGTGTTTAGTTCCTTTGGGATTCTTGCAATGTATTCCTTGAGAGTCGGTGGAGTTACGACGTGAATAAATTACTCGTCTTTCGATAACGGAATTAAGTATATTTGATAAACCTCATGTCTTATGAAACAACATTCAACAAGCCTTACTACCATAACCCTCCTTTTTCTTTTTCTATCCCTGCATACTAAAGCGCAGGAATTCAAGGCAGAGATAAAAGACCTCAGCTTCATACAAGGCAAATGGCAATTAAAACACCAATGGGGAGACATGGAAGAATTCTAGGGTGCTCCAACGGGTGATAATATGCTCAGCAGCTACCGTTGTGTTAAAGATGGCAAAATTGTCTTTTACGAATTTGTAGTGATCGAACAGAAAGGGCAGGTACCGGTAATGTATCTCCGGCACTTTAACCCGGGAAGTGTTGGCTGGGAAGAAAAGGATGCTCCCAATCCTTATCCTCTCATTAGTTTAAAGAAGAACCACGCGGTTTTTAAAGGCGCAGATGGGACTGAGCTAAGTTACACATTAAAAGCCCCTGACAAATTAATGGTCACCTTGAAAGAAAAGAACAAAGAAGGGAAGGAAGAAATCACAATGTTTCCTTATTCCAAATAAAAGTGCCCTGATTCATTTCAGTTGAAGACCTTTAATATTTTCTTTGTTTGCAAGGCATCTGCCGGAGAATGCACATACCAAGTATCTTACCTACGACGGTTCTTATTAATCGGATGTGTATTAGCTCCTGAAGATTTATTTTAAAAGAGCATTCTTTATATGAGGTTTCCAAGGTCCCTTTATTTCTATTTAGAAAGAAATTTATCCTCCTTTTGACTTTGTAAGTAATATATCCAGGCAAATGAGTAAAACACCAGTATAATTGGTGGGGTACCGCTTTCACTCTGCCGAAATTAGTATTGCAAGGAAAAGGAGGAATTAATAAATACTCAGGGATGGTGAAAATGCAATAGGAATTCTAAGTATTACTAATTCCATGACAGGGAAGGAGATCTAAAATCAACAATAAATAACCTGCATATGGAACCCACATCGCAAACTGCTCTTAATCACACTGAATCTCCTAGAGGCATGAGCCTAGAGGAAGAAGTCTCTGGAGAAGGTAATAAAAAGCTAAATAAAGCCATCGAATCACATGTAATCTATCTATTGGAGGCCGCACCTGCGCAGATAATGAAAAGGGAGGGGGAATTTTTAGACACCGTGCAATTGATTCAGCAGGCCTGGCACAGAAAGGAGGAATAAGGGAATGGAAGCTGTTTATCTTTCTGAAGACCGCTCTAATCCACCTGCTAACTTGGCTAGCTTGCATCTGCTGGAAAACTTGCAGACTTTCCCAATCGCAAATGAGCTGGATCAGGAGCAAGCAGTTCTGGAGTTCCTGGTTCGTGTAGTAAAGCCTGATATGATATTTAGGGTGGAGAAGCGAACGGACTGTATTCCGTATTGGTACGATTTCGTGCTGGTGTTAGCAGGCACTCCTGGTCAGTCCTTCCGCGAACTTGAGCCTGTGCTTGATTTTGCAACTGCCTGCTGCGCTTCTATTTCCTGTTCGCTGCTTAATTGGGGCCAGCTAAAGGAGCTGCTATACAAGGGAGAGTTCTTTTACCTGACCAATTGTTGTTATCAGAACCTTGTGTACAATAGAACTGCTTCCAAACTTCCCAAAGTTTCTTTTGCTGCACTGCTTGCTACTAGGCAAAGAGCTTCAGCAACTTTTGAAGCAGGTAAAAAGCTTTCTGGTCTGTTTTTTCAGGGAGCCTGCATGTACGCTGCGGGAAGGGAAAATACCATGGCAACCTTTATGCTGCAACAAACTATTGAGCATTGTTACCGCTGGCTTACCCGCTCCTTTTACGGGAGAGACCAGAAAACGCATTCACTAAGAGCACTGAAGACTCATATCCGCCGCATTGCTCCAAGTCTTATGAATTACTTTCCGGATGAGACAGAGGAAGACAAGGAAATCCTGGATCTTTTAGAGCGTGCTTACCTTGATTCGCGGTATACTTCTGATTTCTTAGTAAGTGACAAACAGCTTGCTATATTGATGCAGGGCACAAAGGGCCTGTTGGAGGAAGCGGCAAAAGTGTTTGAGGAAAAGATGAGAGTGTTGGATATAGGGGAGTAGCCTTTTTTCTTACCCGTGTTCGGGAATGCTTGTAGACTGATTCGGAGTCCCTCCGTCTCTCAGACGACTCTCCTCCGAGTCTTGGCCGACTTTAGACGAAGCGCAGTAAAAGAAAAGTAAAAGCGTTCCCGAAGCGTTCCCGAACCAGTCTGGAAGAAGAGTAAAAGCGGAGTCGAATAAAAGACGAAGATGAGTAGAAGAAGATTAGTAGGGAACACAAGTGTGCCAGGGTACTTTATCTGAATGGCAGGAATAAGCTGAAAGACAGTACTAATATACAAATATTTCTATTAGGAACAATATATTTTACAGTTGCAATCAATTAGAAACAAAACGAAATGAAAGCTATTTTTACAATGATGAAGAAACTGATTTTTATTCTGCTATTGGTAGGTGCAAAAGGGGCTGTGGCTCAGATCCAGGCACCACCATCTTATCCACGACCAACGCAGGCAGCTACCGAAAGGATAAAATTTATCACCGCAGATAAGGTAGGCGAGCATATTGGTGATTCCGTCAGGGTTGCCGATTCGGTATACAGCACCCGTTTTATCGCTGGTAATACCCCCATCACTTTCCTAAACCTTGGCGGTAACTATCCTAACCAGAAATTAACCATAGTGATTAAAGGCGAAGCAAGAAAGAACTTTTCAGCAGCTCCGGAGGAGGTATATAAGGGTAAATACATTGCAGTTGAAGGCAACATCACGGAATATAAAGGTCGGCCACAAATGGAGGTTTATGATCCTCGGCAGATTCACTTTATGGAGAAGATGGCGGCGAGGGAAGTGAAGTGATAAATATTCTTTTTCCAAAATTGGCAATCGGAAAAACTATTAATGGTATGAGGTTTCTTAGAATAATATGGTTACTTCTTCTAGCAGTACCAATAGTTCTGCAGGCGCAACGAAAATTTACTGTTAAAGAAGTAGTTGGAAAGGGATGGAAGTCTCAGTACTATATGGTTGATGAAAAGGGAAAAACAGTTAAAAAACTGGATATGGCGAAATACACGATGTGTTTAAGTGGATTTAAGCCCGGCTATTTTGCAGTTTTTGGTATTAAAGGAGTAAAGGGTTGGTCAGCGATAGACATTAACGAAAAGATTTTGTTTAAAGTTTACAACACGAGTTTTGGTGAACCTAGTCCCGACGAGTTAAGGGAAGGCAAAATCAGAATTGTGGATGCTTCTGGAAAAATAGGTTTTGCCAACTACCTCGGAAAAGTTGTGATCAAACCTCAGTTTGAAATCGCAAGCTCTTTTTATAAGGGGAAAGCTTTGATTGGACAAAAGTGTAAGATGGTGCCTTGGGATAAACACGCGGATGAGAAAAGTGCTTGTCACCACTATGATATAGTATGTAAGGAGCAAGGCTATATAAACTCTGAAGGGAAAGTAGAGCTGATTGGAAACTTCACTTACGAACAGGTGAAAAAGAGAATACAATGGAAAAGTGAGTATGAATAGGGGTGTAGAAGAAATCTTTGATTTTTAAGCTCAAAAGCCAGCTAGTTCAATTACCTACTTTATATTCCTTAATTAATGCTTCCACCGGAATTTGTAAAAGTCGGCTAAATTTCCTAATCATGGTTAGAGAAAGAGCCTGCTTGTAATTTAAAACTTTACTTATAGTGCCCTTATCTCCATATTCCTTTGCCGGGTTTGCAGATTTATATCCAAAATCTTCCATTCTGATCTTTATCAGCTCTACTGGATCTACTTCAGGAAGATCATCCTGCGACTTTTTGTACTGTGAAATGAGGTGCGCTAGTAAAACCTTTTCTTTATGTTCATCAGAGCCTCTCGATGTGCGTTTGATTTGTTCATACCTGGAAACGGCATTGTTATAGTCGTCTTCAGATTCGATTAAATACCATTGTGGTTTTCCAGTCATATCTTTTTCTATTTAAATATTAAGGCCAAATCCATTCAGATCGTTTTAGCGTCCACTTTGTCGTACTCCTGGTGATATTGAAACTTCCTACGCCGGGTCGTTCCCGCTATTCAGCGAAAATTTCTCAGGGAAAAATAGGCTCCTTTGATAAGTTTTGTTACCTACTCTGTAAGCATATTTAATTCTGGTATCTTCTTTATGGATTTTAATATCCTAATCCCCACAGTGATTGCGCTACCTCCTTAAATAGGCTATAAGAAGGTTGGTCAAGTAAAAAGACTTTGGATTCGTTACGAAGGATCATAGCGGGGTTATCCTTTAATACTTCAGCGGCAAATGAAGCATCCCGTGCTCCAAGATCAAACTTTGTTCCTCCAATAATTATCCAATTACCACTATTCTTAGCCTTGTCGTAGTTCCTGTCTACAAAATCCTGGTCCCCAATATTAAGCGACAATTGACTAATAGCCTCTGGCTCAAACCTGATACGATTATCAAGGAAAAGCTTACTAAATGCAGCAATTGCACCGACAGGAAGAGTTAAGATCGCCACCAATAAAGTAAAGACACTCAGTGCTTCTATAATACCAATCTTAATTAGATCCAATACCCCTGTTAAGACTCCAAAAATGGCGAAGTTGATGATAGCGACGTTCACTATCTTATTAAGGAGTCTTTCTGTGTTTGATATAAATTGTAATGTCAAGGAAAGATTGCGGAAATTTTATGTTTATACTAATGTAGTAGAAAGTGTTGAAATTTAAAAGATATTGTCACCCATTTTTGTGCGGTGCTCAATATAAAAATTCCACGGAAGACATCGGCATATTTATGTATCTAAGGTGCCAAATCGAATATCCAAATCTACAAGTGCCTAACCAGGAAGGCCGAGTGTAGAATTTGGATGAGACTTCAAATAAGTACAGGGGCGTGCGCTTGGAAGCACCGAGGTCTTGTACTTGTAAGATTTGCTAAAGTAGACAGGATTATTGTTTTTGTTTGTCTACCTAAGTTTTTTTGACCCCTTCTTTTTCCGATATTGGTAAATTGAAAGTCTTTCACAATGATTCAATCAAGGGCCCTTCTACTATTGCTAGTTATTATAAACATCAAACTATCCTTTGCCCAGTTAGCAATAATTAAAGATCCGGATGGCTATGTAAATGTCCGGCAGGATAAAAGTATTGAAGCAAAAGTTATTGCCAAGCTGTTCAATGACGACATTGTTATGGTATATTACGAGCCGGGAACTTTGTGGCGGGAGGTTTTCAAAACCTCCAAGTTCGGGGACATACACGGTTATATAAATAAAAGCAGGCTGACTGAGCTTACTCAGCTTGAATCGATAGCTGGAACGAGTGCTTTTCGAAACCGAAATGGAAATTCACTTTCCATTACCAACGATACCCTGTCGTTTTCTATTTCACTTAAACCATTCAATATTAAAGCACACCAAATTGAAAGGACAAAAGAAGGATACGTGCAAAAGATAGATGGAAGAATACCCTGGGGTATTGATGGAAATCTCCCCAAAATGGAAATATCAGGAATTTCTTTAAAAATTAAGGGAAAACTTGTTGTCATTCCCCCCAGCTGCTACAAAGATTTATTTGAAATTGGGCTGGAAAGTCTGAATATCTACCACGACAATAGAGGAACTACCTATATTTATTTTCCTAATAACAGCGATGGAGCGGGAGGGTATTTTGGTACTTGGGTAATAAAGGGGGGATTGTATAAGAACAGGTATGTGGATACTCTTTAAGGGAGAAGGAACAAGAGCAGGACTAGTTGCAGCTCGTTCAAGAGGCCACTCCGGCGACCACAGGGATAATCAGACAATAGGAACGGGGAATCATTACCAGGAATTCAGACTGATTTTGTGGAAAGGGAAGAACCCGATGTTCTGGTAGATTTATTCTCCTGGTATAAGGATTAAAAGATTGAGGGATTTATAAATACGATCCCCCGATCCATGATCATTGCAGGTAGGTCAATTATTTTAAACTTACCGGCCTAAGGGTATACCCCGCACTTTTTAATAACTCAATTATACCTTCTTTTCCTGGTAAGTGCCCTGCGCCAACAGCCAGAAACACGTTTCCTTTATTAAAAAAATCTGGTAAAAGCTTTACCCATTCCTTGTTGCGGTCGGTTAATAATGTTTTTAATTGTTCTGCACTGGAGTCGGGGCTTTCGCGGATTAATTTTTCTATCTGTGAAAGGTTTTCTGATTTGTAAGCTTCAAATAGTTTTTTTGATTCATTTGCGTAGCGCTCATTGTTACGTACCGTTTTCAAAAGGTCTTTCTTCTGTTTCTCGATTGGTGTATTGAGCAATAATGCGGACTGCTTTTCAATAGTCTCGAGGCCGGCTACCTGTTTGCCAGTCTTTGCGCCTTCTTTTTGGAAAAATATATCCAGTCCGGGGTTTTCCGGACTTATATTCCCTGGAGCAATTTTTGCCACCAGGATGATTTGTACGGTTGCGGGCTTAAGGGCATTGTAAACAGATAGCGGTGCGCCTGTCTTTGCCTTCATTACAGCATCCACCTCTGAAAACTCTGCAGGCGAAAGTACTTCATTCAAACCTTTCCCCTGTAAGGTCATATAAGGCATCATTTTTTGAGCCATTGTCATTTCGTCCTCAATAACAATCTCTCCAATAACAAGCTTAGAGTTCTGAAATACCTTCATCAGGCCGGGTAAGGTGTCAGTGAAACTTTTTCCCATAAGGTGGTAAGTCCCGTACAGGTACGATTTTTCTTGTAAGCCTTTACCGCTTATTTCCCAGAGCAAACCATTTTCGGATGTACTGGATTGGGCAAAAGATTGTAGCGCGAATAGCGCCGCGATGATAAGATTTAATAGTTTTATTTTCATTTTTATTAATTGATGTACTGCAAGATCACCAAAGGTCGGCCAAAGTTCTGTTTCTACGGTCTCATGCCTGTTTAATAATCTGATCGAAGTTTTGATTATCGAAATTTGGCGAGCTCTGAAAACTGCTTCCCAGTAGCTAAGTTAGGGAAAAAGCATATACCTACTTTCTCCATTTGATATTTCACTTAAACGGTGTTGTATCGGTTTTTGCGAGCGATCTACTGTTGCTTTTTTTATAAAAACTCATATTTCCGGTGCTGGAAATAAGTAAATTATATAAATTTAGGGCTTTAATTCTAATCGAATTAAAGTTTGATGAGTATGAGACTAGCCTTTATTGCAATTGCAGCACTATGTTCTATTAGCTGTAAGCCTTCTATTGAAAATCAGTTGCAGGGTAAGTGGGATTTCTACAAGGTCGAGTCCAGGGCCGAACGCGAATTTGAAAACAGCGACCACTTATCGATTAAAGTATTTGATGGTGTTTCCTCGCGTATTTTTGCCTCTAACTATATGTACTTCGAGGATGAAAAGAAGTGCACGGGTATACTTGGAGCAGAGACCGGAAATTATTTCTCAGGTAACTGGCATATAGAACCTAAAGATTCTACTTTATATTTAACTATTGAGGGGAAGGACGTTGCTTTCTTTAAAATTGAAAATATTGTAGATGATAAACTATACTGTACTTTTAAGAAAGCGCAGAAGAAATATTCATTGATCAGTCTTGATCAAATCCTTGTATTTAAGAGATCGCAGGAGGGAAATGAAGATGAAATGTCTTATACGAAGCCGCAGTTCAACCAGTGGCGCATCAAACCGAAGACATCTGAAAACTTCAATCAAATTAAAGAGCGTGTAAAAGGTGCCCTTCGCTATTCTGCCCTTGTGTGTAAGCTTGGTATGAAGTATAAAAGCAGGTCGGTTTCTACAGCCACTTTCAACCTGCCTTTGAAATATTATTCTAACGGGGTTATGATGAAGCCTCTTGGGGAATGTAAAGATTGGACGGCTCTTTTCTATGATGAGTACGATGCCCTTGTAGGCTACAATATTGTTGTTAAAGCCATTAAATCTGATTTGATCGTTCCTAGACTAGACTCTCCCATGGAAACGAATGAATTTATATTTACAGAGTTGTTGAAAACGATGAATTAAGAAAAGTACTAGACAGCAGGAGTATTTTTTTAGGAGCAGGCATACTCCAAATCCTTTTATTTTCAATTTCACTTATAATAATAAGAATTGTTTTATTCTATGAAAAAATGCAACTCCACATACTAATCATTAGCACTCTTTTTTTATCTGCTTGTTTCTCTGATGATCCGAAGAGTACTTTCGCGGAACGGACAGGATTGACAATTAGTGAATCAACATCCAATCTTGTTGTTACTGATGGATATGCTTTTTTATCAGGCGAATATAGTATTGTATTTAGGACTACAAATAGCCAAATAAAAAAGTGGTTAGCTTCTGCGCCGCCTTGGAATAATGGGCGCTGGCATAAAGGAAGTATCCCACACAACATTGGGGTGGCCTGTCAGTTTAATTTCAAAGAAAGGGTTGGACTGGTAGAAACTGAAAAGGGTGAAAAGTGGTATTATGGTGATGATGATTTATCTAAGCTTCTTAATGATACTACAAACTATTTTAGTTATGTTGAGGATTGCTGTTCCAATGATAAAGGCCTGAGGTTTCATGATCGTCGTCTACTAATTATTCAACCTGCCACGAAGATGGTGTATTATAGCGTATGGGATTATTAGAGCTTGTTTGTAATTTAGAACTATACCTAAAGGAATGCGATCCTTGCCCTCACTTAAAAAATTGCAAAAAAGAATTTAAGCATAAAAACCTCTGCTGGTCAGCAGAGGTTTTCACACTATTAACAGTGGCATAAATTAATCCCAAGCCATAAATCCTTGATATGCAAAATACAGTATAGCTATGTAAAAGCTGTATTTGATGATTTTTTTGATGGCTTTGTAGGTTGCGAACAAATAGGGGTTGTACATTGATTTGTCGAAAGTTGTTTTTGGTGCTTGTTCCATTTTATTGATATTTAGATGATTAATTAGATTATTGTTTTTCAGCTTCGGCTTTCAGATTGTTCAGCCATGTTTGTAATGATTGTTCCAGTCCGTTTTGAAATTTAGCTTGCATTAATGTAACTAGCCATCCTTCCATGCTTTCCTCAACACGAACGACCGTATTGTCGCCGTCCTGCAGAAATTGCCAATTGTGAATGGCGAAGGCTCCTAAGGCTTTGCCTGACCAGCCAATTTTCTGGGCGGGTATTGCGGTATGTAAGGTTGAATGAATAGTTAATCCACCACTTTTCCAATCAAAGCTGCTGCCTTTTGCAAATGGTCCTGTTAATATAGGCTCTTGGACGTCATTGTGCCATTCATCCCAATGATCTATTTCACTCATAATTTTATAGACCTTCTGTGGCGAGGCATTTATTGTTATTTGCTGGTAGGTCTTTACCGGTGCATCGGGGTTAATGGATTCAGATACAGTATATGAACTGAAGATTTCTAGACCGACGATGGTAATTGCTAGTAAACCGATGGCTGCAAGCGAAACGTATAGTAACTTTTTCATTTCTTTTTTACGGGTTAGGGTTAATTGAAGAAGTTCTTATAATCGTTTACAAACTGCTCGAAGCTGGCGGCAGGATGTCCCGTGATCTCAGGCACTGTATCAAAAACTTCTGAGGCTTCTCCTCTTGCATAGTGCGCGTAATCCTCAATGAGACCACCTACCTGCCATTCCGGAAAACCGGCAGCAGTTAATGCCCCTTGCATTTGTTCGGGACTTATATCTACATAGGTAATTTCGGTTCCCAGTACACGTGAGAAGATTTCGGCCATTTGGAAATGGGTAAGTGCTTCTGGTCCCGTAATGTTATAGATCTTATTTTCATGGTCAGGTTCAGTTAAAGCTTTTGCAGCTACCTCTGCTATATCCCTAATATCGACTGCGCTTACACTGGCGTTCCCTAAAGAGCCATAAAATTTCCGTTCCTTTCTTATATAGTGGCTGAATGCTGTAAATCCCTGCATAAATAGATTTGGACGCAGAAAGGTGTAATTCATGCCTAGCTCTTTGATCCTATTTTCGACGACCGCATGATATCGAAGAAAGCGTACCGGTGAAGCTTCATCAGCGGCTAGCTGCGATAGCTTTACAATTTGTTTAACGCCGACCTTATGCGCTGCGTTTACAAAGTTTAACTGGAGTTGCTCGGCGTTTTCTGATGAGTTAGTTAATAGAAATGCATTGTCAATGCCCTGCAACTCTTTCTCCAAGCTCTCGTTGTCGGCTAGATCACCAACGATTATCTGGGCTTGAGGTAAATGAGCCATTAAATCACCTTGTTCTTTATTCCGGACAAGTACTTTGAAAGAAGCTTTCAAATTCACTAATTTCTTTACGAGTTGCGTTCCTACGCTTCCTGTTGCTCCTGTAATTAAAAGATTTGTTTGTTCCATGATCTTGTTTTTTGATACTGTAAAATTCGGTTTAGTTGAAGAGGCAGAATTGTAAGAAAACGAAATGGGAACAGACCGGAACTAATTGGCCAAGCTCTAATTAAAATTGCGAGGGGTGGTATTGCGGGATTACCTTGGTAGATAAAAACAAGGTTTCGTGTTGTAGATGTCTAGAAATATCTTCGGGTGATTGCAATGCAATTAAAGGGTAGAGGGCATGGTGTCGATTCTGTGAGAGGTTAGCTCCTGGGATTACAGATTGCTTCCTGGAATTTGAGATATTTTGAGGGACTAATCCGCAAGTAATGGTTAAAATCTTTGATCAGCTGGCTTTGATCATAATAACCACATTGATCAATGATCTCAAACCAATCAACCTTAGTGTTTTCACATGAAATGGTCTGAACCATTTGTATCGCTTTTAAGAACCGGGAGTAACGATACATTTCTTTCGAACTGTATCCAAAATGCTTTTTATGATTGACTTGTATATACCTCTCAGATAATTTATTCTTTCTGGAGATTTCTTTTATCGGACTGAAGGTGGTACGGTCAAATTGGGCAAGCTGTTCGGCAATCTCATTCCGGTTTCTTAAATAAGGTTTGGCGAAATCCAGTACCTTTTGAATCCGGTCAGTGTTGCTATCAATATCTTTTATTTCAGACCATAATGTAGTGAAGCAATCTTGGCTTATTAATTCGTCGGGGTGAACGGACAGCCCTTGGGTAAGATCTGCATTTCCGAAAAATCTAAAAAAGGCATCGTCTTTGAAATTGCAAACTAATATCTCTGCACCAATTGGCAATATATAGTTAAATGCTTGTTTTATAGGACCCAGGACTATGCACCTTTCAACCGTAATGAGCTCTCCGGTTTGGGAAATAAAGGATGCAGGAAGTCCAAAATTGAAAATCATGATGGTTTGGTACGAAGGCAATAATGTTTTTTCGATTACTTCACCCGACTTATTCTCGGCGCAATAAAAATGAGAAAAAACATCTTTAAAGTCTGGCAGAGTCGAGATTCGGCAACTAGTATAACCTTCCATGTTTTCCAATCTACTGAAAAATAAAGCGTTTGAAATTCTAAAAAACGAATAGGCAGTTCTTTTAGCATTGCAAAATAAAGGCTTTTTTCAATAGCAAAGAAGCCAATGAATATTTTATTTTGACAAGGGATACGGTAAAAAGGCGAAGAAGTAGCACTTATGTAAATTCGGAAACATTACCGGGGAGGAATGGTAAGAAAACGAAGCGGCGGATTATGTCCATTTTGTTATTTTTACCTGCAACCTTATGTACGAACTGCTATTTAATAACTTCGAGAAAAACGGACTGGACTTGGACACTGCTGAAAGGGAGTTGATTCAGTCATTTTTCAAGCACAGGAAATACCGGAAAAACCAGTATGTAGTACAGCAGGGTGACGTATCCAAGTACGAAACCTTTGTCAACAAAGGTATGTTGAGGACGTACCTGGTGGACGATATAGGGCAGGAGCATACGATGAAGTTTAGTCCCGAAGACTGGTGGGCCGGCGACTTGTATAGCTTTACAACTGGTAACCCAAGCAGTTATAATGTGCAGTGCCTGGAGGATACGGAAGTACTGCAGATCTCGCAGCCGGACATGGAGCTTTTATTTGCAAGGGTTCCGAAAATGAACCTTTATTTCAGGATACTTTATCGCAATTCAGTAATAGCGTATAACAGGAGGGTTGCAGCAACACTATGTAACACTGCCCTTGAAAGATATTTGGAGTTTTTGAATAAGTATCCTCATATTCAGCAACGTGTACCTAATCATTTGATAGCCTCTTATCTCGGTATTGCTCCCCAAAGCCTAAGCCGGATACGGAAGCAGGTGCTGGTAAAAAGTTAACCTAGGTTAACAAAATTTCTTAACCTGGGCGTTCGCCCAAAATTCATCGTCTGCGGAAATTTGTAACAATAGATTTTCAGAAGCCTTGCATGCTTCGAGGAAAGCTCCAAAATACAATAGACAGATGAAATCAAACACGTACAAGGAATGGGGTGAGAAAATCTGCACCCAGCTTCCGTTCAGGAATGGAAAAACGGAAAAATCATTAGTGAACAATTTATTTAACCTAAAAAAATGAGAGAGTTGATTTTTAAGACGGGCCAGTCCTATGCCCCTTTAGTTCTGAGAATTCTTTTAGCAGCAGTTCTTTTTCCCCACGGGGCGCAGAAACTGTTGGGCTGGTTCGGAGGATTCGGATTTAGTGGTACCATGAATTTCTTTACCGAAACAATGAGTATTCCCTGGATAATTAGTTTCCTGGTAATCGTTCTAGAGTTTTTCGGTCCGGTGCTGTTGCTGTTAGGACTGGCAACTAGACTGGTTAGTGGAGCAATAACCGTCCTTATGCTGGGTATTCTGCTTACCTCTCACATGGAATATGGCTTTTTTATGAACTGGTTTGGTAATCAAAAGGGAGAAGGTATAGAATACTTTATACTTTTTCTGGCCGGAACGATTTCCTTGTTCTTGTCAGGAGGAGGTTTATGGTCAGCAGATAGGTTGATTTATAATACAAAGGACTAATACAATGAATGTACAGGTGAATATTGTAAACGCATTCAGCTATAATGAGGAGGGAGGAAATAAAGCTGGTGTGGTGCTTGACGCAGACGACCTATCCAAGGAACAGAAGCAGGAGGTAGCCCGGAAAATTGGCCTTTCAGAAACAGCCTTTATAAGTAGATCTGACCTTGCTGATTTTAAGCTTGAGTTTTTTACCCCAAGTCGCCAAATAGCTCATTGCGGTCACGCAACCATTGCAAGTTTTGCTTTTCTAAAGGAAAAGGGCAGAGTAGGGAACAAGAGTGCGACCAGTAAGGAGACGATTGACGGGATCAGGGAGATAAGGTTTTTAGATGGGGAAGTTTACATGGAACAGAAAACTCCCATCTTTACTTACCCCGATCAAAGGGAAACAAAAATGATCTTGGACTCCCTGGGCTTGCATATGGTGCCTAACGTTCCTCCATGCTTCGTAAACACCGGAAACAGCTTCATGGTTCTGGACGTGGGGGATGAAGTTACTCTCAGAGGATTGGAACCGGACTATACAAAGATTACAGAGATTACCCAGCGAAATAATCTGATCGGGTACTATGTATTTTTCAAGAGTTTTGGCGACTTCGATGCCTCTGCAAGGATGTTTGCCCCGGCGTACGGGATAGAGGAGGAAGCTGCCACTGGTATGGCTGCTGGACCATTAGCGGCTTGGCTTTATGAATATGGGAAGAAAAAAGAGGAGTACAGGATAGCTCAGGGATACTTTATGAAGGAGCCTTCCCCCAGCCGTATCGCAGTAAAGCTTCAGGCGGAGAGTGCCCTAATAGCCTCCATGTTTGCTGGGGGAGAAGCTACCGTATCGGAGGTGAGATCAGTTGAGGTATTTTGAGTCTTTCAATTGTTAAAAAAAGATCATGAATTATTACCTTTTTTGTAAATTAATATTCGCTCGTTTCAAACGAAAGGTACGAAGTTATGGTAGATCTCCCGGCATGCGGGAGATCATTTGCGCTGTAATCTTTACGAAATAACAGTTTGAGAAAAAACACCTCCATGAATTCCCTACATGTTCAGTTTGCCCATGTCTAACGTTGTTTCAGAGGGTGTGTAACCCCTTACTTGAAACACCTGCCTGTTAGCAGGAAGGTAATTAGCCTCGCCTCCACGCCGGGTATAAATTGCAAGGCCACCACCTCCACCTCCGGGAGCGCCGAAGAAAGGTGGGGGATATGCTTTTACGATTGCTATATCTGTTATGGGTATATTTGCAATATCCTGTGCCGACACCCTCATCTCATTTATAAAAAACGTTACAGGTGAACCGCGCCACCTGGCCGTACCCCCATTAAAACCACCTGGTGCTATTTGCAAACCGGCGACTCTACCCTGCAGGTAGGCGAAAATATCCGTAAAGCCTAATGCATTAGGGTCATCCATAATACTAATTAGCCGTTCGTTGCCGGATCGGAATAAGCCGCTGGCGTATTCTTCATTGAACTGCTGAGCGGGACTTTTGGCGGTAGCCTTTACTACCACTGCCTGAAGTTCAATCCTTGGGCCTGCGAAACTAGTCTGTGGCGCTTTTACGGGCTGATCGAGTTTTGAACGTATTGCTGATGGTGGATTGCCCAGATAAAATACTCGTCCCGCTACTGCTAAAGGTTGATAAGTAGAATCGAGTAGAGTGCTTATGCGGATGTCTAGTTGCCGGTTAGTGTTTCCGGCATCGGAAAAGGCCATCAGTGCATTATCTTCAAATAGCCAGTTATTGATGGAGAACGTACCGTTAGTTGCCACGGGAACTTCCTGGTAGTCCCACTCGCCAGTTTTGGTCAATAACATCGCTTGGATACTGCCTAATTTCTTTGCGTCCTGTATTTTACCTCTCACTTCGAAGAAGCGTTGCTGCAAACCTGCCAGAAGCGTGTATTTGCCTTTTGCCAGCGATTCAGGTAAATACAAAGCCCCGGAAGCCTGTCCTTTAATCATAGGCCAGCGGAGATGTGTACGCAGTCCTTGTTCGTTTTCAACAATCAGCTCCAGCGTTGCCAGGCCCTGATCTATTATCTTACCGCTGTTATCTTTGTAATCCACTTTTACAATTAAGGAATCCCCGGGCTGTAATACGTTCTTGTTCAGTTGTATATCCAGCTGGTTCCTGTTCTGTTGTGCCTGTAAGGTGAACGTCATCAACAGGCAGGTAAAAAGGGATAAAATCGCGCTTCTCATAATAATAAATTAAACAATATTGAGGCCAGACAGTGCTGACGAAATAGAAAAGAAAAATAAATTCAAAAGGGGACTGCTTTCGAAACGGCTAAGCAGCCAGAACAATCCCTCTGATTATTAATAAACGGTAGAAATGATTGAAAATTTTGAGATTTACAGGAAAAACTTTAGTGGGCCGAAGCTCACAAACGGAGGGCTGGAAGGTTCGTAGTTCAAAGGTTCGGGACATTATTAGGAAGAACTTGGGGGAAGGGCTAAACAGCCATCTGATTTAAAATCAGATGACTGGCGACTAGACCTTTTTGGGTGGCAAATCAAATGCAATTGCTTCATGGTCAAAATGACCGTTGTGAGCTCCATCACAAAATGGTTTGTTCTTAGAAAGTCCGCAGCGACAGATAGATACTACGGTGCGGCCTTGCAAGCCATAAGAATTCCCATTCTTATCCACTATCTCGAAATCTCCTTCGATTCTAACAGAACCGTTATTGTTAATTGTAAGTTTTGTTGTTGCCATTATCTGTTTTGGGCAAAAGTAGAATAATGCATCGAAATACAAGGATCTAAATTTAGAATACCTTCCTCAGCAGATAGTCGAACGTAAACTTTGGTTCAAACCCTAAAATGCGTTTAGCTTTCTTAGTAACATAAACCCGGTCAATACTATCTGGGAAGGACCAGTTTTTAGACGCATAGATGGTTTCGGCTTTGGGATAAAGTTTTAAAATAGCCTCTTCAGGGTTTTCCACAACGGCCTTACCAAGCTTACCTGTCGACCCTGTTACTAATACTCTCATTAGGACTTTTTTTCAAAAATATTTTAAAAAAAGCCACACCGTCCGTGTCTCCTGTCAAATGGATTTTCTAAACACTCTCTTCCCCGATCCCTTCTTCTTTTAAATAGCGGTAACACTAATTAAATATTCACGAATGTTTAGGCTCTTTCTATTTGAGTTGTAATGGTTCTATCAGTGATTTTATCATCATCTGCCAGCATGATGGCTTTGCTGATAATCACGGAAAGTCCTGAATCTCCCTCAAAAGGTAGAAATAGTTTTTCAGTTGGATCTTTCCTAGAACGATCAGGAACAATACACAAATATTGGTCATTGGGCTCCATGAGGATGTTGGTACTACCCAAATGTATCTTATAAGTCCGCTTTTTACCTTTTACAATTAAGAACTTGTCTTTTAGCTCGGCTACTTTAGAAATCTTTAACCTGGGTAATAAGCGTTTAACTGTTTCCCTTCTGTTTTTAGCAACCTCAGACAATTCTCCAAAAGAGTACGAGCTCCAATATTCATGGTACCCGGGGAGCCCTCCATTATCTCGCCAAAGTGGATCATTTCCAACACTTGACACTGCAACGAAAAGATCTACATCTCTCATCACTTCAGAAAAGACATGAACAGGTACCTCCGCTAATGGTACCGTTTCCCTGGTATTCTGATTTAAAAAGCGCACCTGATCTGTAGTAATATACCCGAAAATACCTGCGTCTGTTGCTTGTTCTCCATCTACAGGTATTGTCCAATATTGCGCGATGAGGCCTGAGGTAGGCAGAGTGGTAGAAGCAATACCATCTGCGCCGTTATCGAACTGCCCTTGGATCATATACCTCCAGTTTCGAGCTTTTGCCAATGGCATGAACTGATGCTGTTTTAAGATATGGGCTGCCATCCGGTTACTGTAAACATTTGTGTTAACCTCAGCATCCGTTAACAAATACACTTCCCGGAAGGCTTGCTTTATTGGTTGGGTAATTTCTTTTCTGATCAATAATTGTCTCCAGGCTTTCACTTCCTCCGTTGAGGCTGTGGCAGGATGCCAGAGGCTGATGGAACACCCTTTGGGAAATTGAACCACTTCTCCACTGCTGTTGATCCAATTTGAGTCTAACCACAATAAATTTACCTGTTGGTCTTCCGTACTAAACGACCAAATAAGTTTCCTGGTAAGGAGGGAAAGTAGCCCGTGGTTGAAGTAGCAGTTGAAAAAGTGCTCAGCAGAGTATTTGGAAAGCATCTTGAAGTTATTGTCAAGGCGCTCCTTTTGGGCGCTCAAGCTTTGCTCTATTTGCTTAACCATTATCTTAACCTTCTTTAGCTCACCAGAATATTGTTCTTTCAAACTAGAGGGCTCTGCTTTTTGATAGCTGTTATCTTTCTTTCGCCATAGAACATTTACCTTCAATTTTTCTACACGAAGGACTGCAGTATAATCTCCTATTTCAATAGCTTTGGAAGCATCTACTAGACCGAAATCGTCGACCGACAGGTCTTCTAGATCCGAAACCGGAATTCGACGTTCCGCTGCAGCCATTTCTAAATTCTTTTCAATAATGCGAAGCGTACTGGGAAGTTTAATTTTTACCCGTAATCGCGACAGTAAACCAATACCTTCAAGTCCCTCTGATTTTGCCAGTGCAACAACACAGGCATTTCCAACTACAGTACAGATCTGCCCATGCCATGGTATTTTCTTATAACATTTATCAGCTAAGGAAGCTATTACTTCAAGAACGTCCCTTTCCGGAAAACAAGCCGCAACCCAAACAAGTCCTTTCATGGTTTCTGCCGCCGGAGCAGAGATGAATTGGTATTGAAAATAAGGGCCCTCATCTGGTACTGTTGTTTCTGTTCCCTTAAAAGAGATTAAAAATTCGGCTAAGTGAATAAATGCTTTCTTAAATTCAGGAAGTGCCTCTATACCTATTAATTTTTTAGCTTCCTGTAAATACTTTAGTGCCGGCTTTGAGCCGCTAGCTTTAGTGCTAAGGTTAATTATACTCAACCAAAGCTTTTTTTCGCTGCTGGTGAGGTTGTTGAGATATGAATTAGCAAATTCAACAAAAGGATCTTCGCCAGGAAACCGGAGTAGGTCTGTTTCATTCTTACTGGAATGCGTACCTAAAATTTCTCTGATAAGTCCTTTTATTTTATGATGTTCAACATCTGAACAAAAGTCTGTGGAGCTTGTAAGTTTGGTATCAAGATCTGATAATACCTGTTTAAGATTCTCAGGGAGATCAGGGTTTTTATATTTTTTTGATATTTGATTGAGAATACCTTGAAGCGGAACAAACACAGGATATTTACTCCGATTATTATACTTAATTGCAGCTCTTATTAATGCTTCCGACCTCTCATCGTCTGCTTGAGGGCGGCTCTTCATGATCTGCCCCATGAAAAGTCTTGCGACCCAAGATTTACGATAAGGTCTGTCGTCGCCTGTATAAGAGCTTGTTGTACTGTAAAAAGAGGCCGTGAATTTGGCCATATATAGGTAGAAATCTATTTTCTGGGCATCGTCAAAACAAGCAACAACCCTTTCATAGACTTCAAAATCATGATGTTTTAATTTCCACCAACTATCTTTTAAATTGCCTTCAACCACTGCTCGATCTAAGATTCCATCAAAAATTTCTTCAAAATTTTGTATTTCCTTAGCCTCGTTTGTTTTCACAAATAGGTTTTTGATAGTATCAGATATTCCCATTTTATCCGCCAACTAAAGGTGTTAGTTTTATAAAGCTTACTTCAGTGCGTTGGTTTACCAGCACCTCTTGGTCCAGGTATTCAGCCTGATTATTATCTATCAAGACAAAGAAGCCGTTTTGTTGAAAAGCATCTAGCGCAGTGTAGATCTGCTGCTCTGGATCAATTTTCATATCTCTCTTCCTTAATCTGTACCCGTTCAACTCGGACTCAGAATCAGAAGGCTTCACTAACCCGTAATAAACCAGTGGTGATCTTTGATTATAATCTTGAACTTCTGCCGTTACTCGTGCCTCAATTATCTCCCTAACCGTAGTTCTTTCAGACGCTATTTGAATTTTTATCTCATTAAGGATGTTGCCTCCAATGGTTTCGTCTTTAATTGTAATAGTAAGGTTACTCATAAAACGTTTACTTGTCATGAAGCTACATATTTTCATTGAAATTTAAAATGAATAGAAGATTAATAGACGTTAGGGCGAGGTTGGCGGTGGGTGAAGGTATTAGGGTGCGCTTATCGTTCGAAACAACCTTCGGTCAGGACGGGTTAAAGCAACATGCAAAAAGGTGAATTAAATCGATTTATGGAGGCGCAGCAGGAAGATTATGCCGTCGCGCTTAGCGAAATTAAGCAGGGCCGTAAACGTAGTCACTGGATGTGGTATATCTTTCCCCAACTAAATGGCTTAGGTTATTCTGCTATGTCCATAAAATACGGCATAAAAGACCTAAAAGAAGCAGAAGTTTACCTTAAGCACCCAGTGCTGGGGGCAAGACTTGTGGAGATCAGCAAGGAATTGCTGGAGTTGTCCCAGCAGAATGCTACAGAAATCTTTGGTTCGCCGGATGATATGAAACTGCATTCTTCAATGACCTTATTTTCTTGTGTAACAGGAGCTGATGAGATTTTTGATAAAGTGCTTCTGAAATTCTTTGGTGGGAAAAAGGATGCGCAAACGCTAAGGTTGCTTGGTAGATAATTATGAATATTTGATAGGAGAAAGCAGGAAACAATGTATATTGCAAGTAAGTATGTTTAAGGAAAAAATATTTTAATCTTCCGTTTTATCAATTGCTCCGCCTTTTTGATCTAAACTTTTGGGTAAAAATAGCTAGACCTTTGAACTAGTTCGATGAAAATCGTAAATAGAATGAATATAAAAACAACCTTTTCCTTTGCTATTGCTGCGTTAAGCGCATCTCTTTCTTTCGGCCAAGACCATCATACAGGGAGTTTAGAGAAGGCGTAAATGAACCTAAGTACTTTTTTTAATTCATATTTAATTTTCACCTTGATCATTGTTTTCGTTTCCTGTAGTAAACCGAAAATAATTATGGACCCAGGTTATACAGAAGGTACTTTCCACGGAGGCACAATGAACGGCAGAAACTACTTAGCTACCTACAGCTATTATGTCCAAGGACAGCCATAAATTTTGCAATACGGACCTGTCAGTAGCGATTTTATCGTTGGCGATAAGTTTCTTTTCGAATACAGTAAAAAAGAGCCACAGATAGCTCGTATTATTCATTGCAAACCTTTGTTTGGAAAGGCGGAAAAAATTGACACTACCAGCACCAATTACATAACTGTTTCGCCCTATGATAGAACCATCAATTTCCGTTACCGGGTTAACGGTAGAGATTATACAAGATGTCAGGAAATTAGTGATACTGTAGATATAGATTTGTTTAGAGCTGCCAGAAGGTTCAAGCTGAGGTATTTAGTAAGCAATCCAGAGAGAAGTATTTTAGATTTCTGAAATGATAAATAAAACTAGACGTGCGAATTTTTTTTTGATTTTTCTATTGGTTTTAGGCCTTGCTGTAACCTATTACTACTCATATCCCGAGGAAAAAATTAAGAGAGGTGTTATAATTGATAAAATACTAGTCCTTAAAGCAAAAAGGAAACTTTTGGTATATTCTAATGGAACCTTGGTAAAGTCATATACTATTGCATTAGGGAGGAGTCCCATTGGTGATAAGCAATTCGAGGGCGACAATAAAACTCCAGAAGGAATTTATAAGATATATGCAAAAAACCCTCGCAGTGGCTGGCATAAGAACCTTGGCATTTCATATCCCAACTTGGAAGATCGCAGACAAGCAAAACCTCTAAATAAATCCCCTGGTGGTGAAATAAAAATTCATGGTTTGAAGAATGGAAGAGGCTTTATTGGAAGATTTCATCGTTGGAAGGATTGGACTCAGGGTTGTATTGCGTTAACTAATGAGGAAGTAGACGAAATTTATGAACATACCCCAATTGGTACAACTATAGAGATTCGGCAATAAAAGTTCGTGTAAATAGTAATACCGCTGTAGTGGTATCTTATCTAACAGAAAACCAGCAAGGAACATTAGGAGTAGCTTTATTCTATCGGTTGGAGAAATGCAGGATTTGTTATGAATTATTTAATTGCCAATTAAAAGGACTTTAGCCAATTAGAATGGTAGGTGAGTTGATGAAAGAAATATGACGGATTGGGATGATTCATTTTAAGAAAGTTGAAATTTAGAAATCTAGATTCTATTAAATTAGGGCACCAATAGGAAATAACTCGATACTGAAAAATGACATCACCAAAACTAGCAAAGGAAGAAGAAAGTCCAGATTATATGAGGGGACTGTTCAAATGCTACATCAAAGATACTCTCGGGGGGTTACCCAAAGAAAAACACGAAGTCTTAAATAATATGAAACTATACGAGGTGTTTAGCTTGCCGGAAGCAGATTGGAAAGTGGTGATAGCCAAAGTGCTTAACCTTTCAGAGACTATCGATATAGCTATCTGGGACCTATGGATAAAATTTGAGAAGAAAAAATATGAATACACGATAGAGGATTATGCTTCCGACTTTATAGACCAGTACTACAAAGAGGATAGCAGAGTAGATGTATGGCAATCCGAGGAACAATTAGAATTGGCCAAACGAAGAATAGTAGAGTATAATGACATGAAGGTTTCCCGATAGGGTAAAGGAGATCCTACAAATTACACTTCACAAAATTATCCTTTTGATTTCTCTATTAGTAAGCCTGAACAGTTTTTTAAGCCCCGTCAAGAATTGGATGATACAGAAATCTAGATAAATAGTACTCCTTCCGACAGCAGCACAAATTCTTAATAGTACGCAATATTTTCCAAGACTAGAAAAAGTACCCTGGCTACTTTTGAATAAAATTAAGGTTATGAAAAAGCTTATTTATTTGATAGTACTAATACTAATTGCATGTGGAGCACAAGCACAGACAACAGTTCAACGCAAAGACCTATTAAGCGTTGAATTCGCAGCCAGAAGTTTCAATCGAGTGGATGCAAAAGAAATAGTAATGCAGCCAGGCCAAAAGGCCCCGCTTCACCACCATCCCTGTCCGGTAGTGGGCTACATAGCGGAGGGAAATTTGATCTACCAGGTGAAAGGGAAGCCAGAACAGCGTTTAAAGACAGGCGATTCCTTTTATGAGCCATCAGGAACAGCGATCTTACGGTTTGATAATGCATCAAAAGAACAACCTCTGAAGTTTATCGCATTCTATTTAAATGCTGGAGAACCCGAGCTAACAGAACTTCTTAAAGTAGACTAAAATAAGGTAAAGGCTTGTTAAATTAGCACAATAGAAAACTGAAGATGTTCGAAACTTGGAAGCTGAAAGCATTCGACAACCTTGAACTTGTAAGATCTACTGCAATACAAATGGATGCGCCAAAACATTTTCATGAAGGCTTTGCCATAGGAATTGCGACAAAAGGACTTCAGACAATGCAGTTGGAGAAAGGTGATTACACTATCCCTCCAGGATCTTTGATGTTCTTAAACCCCCGCGAGACACATGCTCACAAACAAATACCGTATTCACCTTGGTCTCACCAGATGGTTTACATCAGTCCCGAGTACATCTTCTGGTTACAAAAAGAAGGAATAATCACAAGAAAAGGGGAGTTATGGTTTGATGCTCCCATTGCAACCAGTCCAGAAATATATAATAACTTCCTTAATTTCCACAGATTGCTTGCTTCTGGTAACACCTGCCCGCATACCACCTTAATCTTCAACGAAACCATTGCTGCAATATTTAACAATTGGAGCATAACGAAAGGAAAAGAGGAAAGACCTTCTTTAGTTGGGCAGGTGGAGAATATACAGAATTATCTGGAACAGCATTACCGGACAAAGCTAAATTTGGATGAACTAGCGGCTCGGTTTAAGATTAACAAGTTCCAGCTAATCCGGGATTTTAAGCGCTCTAAAGGCGTTACTCCTAATGAATACTTAAACATTATAAGAATTGAAGCAGCGAAGAAGTATTTAGCAGAGGGCCATTCCCTTGTGGCTTCCGCTTATATGACGGGCTTTTATGACCAGAGCCATTTTTCAAACTACTTCTTGAAGTACACCTGCTTTACACCCGGTCAGTTCCAACGAAGCTGTATTGCCTGAGCCTTAATTTTTATAAGTAGACAGGAAGAAAGCAACTTCGGTAGGCGGATTATGAGTTGAAGGTGCGGAATAGTATAAACTAAACTTTTAATTGGATGGGATAGTATCTTTTGATAGGGGCAGACTGAAATAAAATGTACTGCCTTTTTCCGGGGTTGAGTTAAACCAGATCCTTCCGCCGGCTCTGTCGATGATCTCCTTAGAAATGTAGAGACCGAGACCTAAGTTTAACCCTGCTCCGGGATTACTTTTTTCTGCTTGATGGAAGCGGTTAAAGATAAAGGGCTTCTGATCATCTGGGATCCCTATTCCAAAATCCTCAATGCTTACCACCAATTGACCGTCTTCTTGTAATACGGATATGTTTACAGTATCAGCACCGGGAGAGTACCGAACAGCGTTTGTTATTAGGTTAATTAACACTTGACTTATCCGGTTCTTGTCGGCATTTACGATCAAAGATGGGTTTTGAAGGATCACGAGCCTGTGTGAAGGTGAAACTAATTGCAGATCGCGCACAAGATTGCTTATCAATTCACTTATGTCGAACACCTCTTCCTTAAATTCCAGCTTTCCGGATTCAATTCGCGAAACGTCGAGCAGATCCCGGATAAGGACTTCCAGTCTGCTTATTTGAGCTTCCATCCTCTGCACGTGACTTCTATTGCCACAGTTTTCGTTCTTAAGGATTTCGCGATGCAGAAGTTGTGTATATGCCTTTAGGGAAGTAACGGGCGTTTTAAGTTCGTGACTAACCGTGCTCACAAATTCATCTTTTTGTTTCTGCATCTGCATGATCATCTCAATATCGGTAGCAGTTCCTATCCAGATCTGCTCCTCATCTCCCGCGAAATCTAGCGGCTTCAAGGTATTTAGATGCCATCGGTAGGAGCCATCGTAACGGCGCAAACGGCATCTGAATTCCCCAGCCTTTTGTTCAGAGAACAGGTTATTAAAAACTTCACGTGTTTTATTATAGTCATCCGGATGGATAATCTCAGCCAAACCAATTCCCTGGTTATTTGAATGATTCGACCCTGTATAGTCCAACCATTTCTTATTCAGGAATTGGATTTCGCCTTTCTGATTGGTGGTCCAGGTTATTTGGGCCAGGCTGTTCAGCATACTTTTGAGTCGCTCCTCACTTTCCTCTACTAGTCGCCTTGATAATACCCGATCGGTAACGTTATGGCCATAAACCCTTATGCCGTCAATTTGCCCATCATCTGAATACCTTGCCTGAATAACAAAATCGAGGTAATAGTGAACAAATTCAGTTTGATTGTCTTGCGGTATTGAAACAAGGGACTCTCTTCCTTCAAAGCTCTGACCCGTTTGGTAGACCTGATCCATTACATCAAGGAAGCCTTGTTCAACGAGTTCTGGTAAAGCTTCAGCAAAGGTTTTGCCGAGCAATTCTCTACCGGGAAAAAGCTGTTGAAAGCCGGGATTTATAAAGTCGAAGACAAATTTGGGGCCACTATAAACGCAAATAACAGCGGGAGCTTCCATAAGTAAACGATATAGGGATTTACGCCTGCTTTCTGCTACTTCGAAACTGATGCGTTCTTTTTTAGCCAATTCGAAAGCCCCTGTAATGTCAACAACGGTATGATTGATGAACTTCACATCTCCATTGCTGTCCAGAATAGGTGTATTAGATGCTTCCCAGTATTTTAATTGAAACTCATCTGTGCCTCTTATTGGTATGTCGTACCGCTGAGCTGGCAGACGACTTTTCTTTTTGCTACTTAGGCACTCTTCCAGACTACCCCTTAAGGCTTCAACAGGCTCATTTTCCGTATCATTTGGATTTTTAGGGAAGGCGGTAAATACTGGCTTTCCGATTAAATCTAATTCCGTTGTGTTCGTTGCCCTGTAATATTCTTGATTGGCAAATAGAATGGTATAGACAGGTGGGTTTGCTTCTAATATTAGGCAAGGCGGCGCTGCTTCTAAAAACTGGTAAGTCTCATTTGAAAGGTGCATGAACTGTGACTAGCAATAATAATGCTACCAGTAACAGCTATTGCGAGATTCTGGTTTTTGGGAAGATAAAATCTAGTGATACCTTTTACAATTATGAGTTCTTTGAGAAGGATTTCAACAATTCGAAAAACCCGATAAAGTGAAGAAGCAGGGGAAGAAGGGTGCAAAATAAAACACCCAGTTTGATTTTTTTTTCGCCTATTTTCAGGCCCGCTCGGAAAATGAAACACTAAGAAGAGGGGTAAAAAAGGCTATATTTGCCCTTCTAATTTTATCACATTAATGAAGAAAGCTCTACACCTCCTTACACTGCTTTGTTTTTTTACCGTTACACACGCCCAAACCTGGCAATCTTTAGGGCCAGATGATAACAACAGAATTACTCCCTTTGCTACTTATTTCGACAATGCTTATCCATCACTATTTCTTCGAAATGGAATTCCCTACGTTTCTTATAGGGATAATAACAGCAGGAGAGCTTATGTAAAAAAATATGAAAGTGAGACATGGCAGCTTATCGGCGATGGTCCAATTTCAGAAGGATCTATTTCTTATTCTGATATAACGGCCGATGAGTCTGCAATTTACATTGTTTATACTGACGGTAACGCTTCCTCAAAAGTTACTGTAAAGAAATACAATGGGAAGGCTTGGCAGTTGGTGGGAAACCAGGGTTTTTCTGCAGGCGCTGCGGCCTTTACCCGAATAATAAATTTTAAAAATAGCCTCTTCGTAGCTTACCAGGACGCCAGTCAAGGTAATAAAATCTCTGTACAAAAATTCAATGGAGAGACCTGGGAACTAATAGGTTCAGCAGGATTTAGTAACGGAGCATCTACGGATATATCAATTTGTACTGACAACACAAGCCTGTATGTTTGTTACCGCGATGGGTCTGATGGAAACAAGGCTGTTGTGAAAAAATTTAACAGTAATAAGTGGGAAACAGTAGGAACTACAAGTGCTAGCCCCGGGAGAGCGGTAAGTTTGGCATTTGCGATTAACAAAGCTGTACCATATGTGCTTTATATGGATGACTCAGAGTCACCAAAGAAGGTGGTGGTTCGCAAATTCGATGGAAACGAGTGGGTGACAGTAGGGGCTTCGATAAGTGAAAGTAATATTCAATATTGCAGTATCGCTTTTGATGGTGATCAACCCTACATTGCTTATCGGGCCGCATCTTATGCGGTGGCATTTATAAAACGGCTTATTAATAACGATTGGGAATCCGTTGGTTATTTCACAATGTATGGAAATAATATTCAGATTGCTTTTTATAATCGCACACCTTTCGTTCTTTCTTCCGATAAACTGTTAGAAGTTCAAAAATTTGAAAATGACGCTTGGAAATCACTTGGAGCTGGAACCGGGGTTGGCGCTAGTACGATTAAACCCGCCCTAGCAATTCTCAATAATACGCCCTATTTAGCTTATCTGGACAATGATACCTATAAGGTAACCGTAAAGAAATTTAATGGAACTTCCTGGGAAACGATCCTTAAATCAGGAATTTATGCAAGAACCATTGCTGGCCTGACCTTAAGTACTAGCGGTAATGCCTTATACCTTGGGTATGTTGATCACCAAAGTGCAATTGCAAGAAAATATGATGGCAGTAACTGGCAGCTTTTAAGCTCTGGAACTATTTATAGTTCTTCGCTTCCTAGCTGGACGGCAAGCTTTGCCTTTGATGGTGGTTCTGCCTGGGTAGCTTATGATGATCCTGATGCCAATAAAAAGCTAACGGTAAAGAAGGTGAATGGTAGTGCGTGGGTTTTACAGGGTACGGCCGGGGTCTTTACTTCTGGAGGTAAATATAAACTGGCGGCTAATGGAGGTGCACCTTACCTCGCTTATGTCGACGGGGTCAATGGCAATAAGGTTTCCGTTAAGAAATTTGACGGCACTAAATGGCTGGTTGTGGGAGCGGTCTTGACACCGATATATTCAGGAGATCATGACCTATCGCTGGTTTTTGGAAATAATGTTCCGTACTTGCACTTCAAATCCAACGCATTTCCTCCAAATTTCCTTGTAAAAAAAGTTAGTGGAAGCGGTTGGGCAGATGTAGGTACTGCACGATTTACCACTGATATTCTTTCTGCCGACTGTGAACTTGCCTTTGGCAATAATCAGGTCCTGGCACTTTATACAGATAACGGCGCCGGTAACAAGCCCGCGGTGAAGAGGTCAACAGCCACTTCTTGGTTGGGTTCAGGTTGGATGTCTGTCGGTAGTGCAAGCAGGCCTACAATTGCAAGCGACGATAAGAACATAATTGCTGCTTATGACTCAGACGGCATATTTGTTAAAAGTATGAGATTTGACGTGCTTGCGGTAAAAATTGCAGGTGTAAACCTTAAAGAAACCCTCGCTGGGGCTGTCCGACTTGATTGGAGGGTTCTAACTTCGAGTGACAGTCATAGCTTTTTAATAGAAAGAAGTCGGGACCTAAAAGAGTTCGAAGAAGTGGGCAGAATTTTTAGCAATAATCGTATCGGGACTTTTTCATTTGAAGACCTTAGTCCGATCGATGGAATTAGTTATTACCGACTTAGTGAAATTGATGTAAACGGAGTGGTTACTGAGTTGGAAACAAAAAGTTTAAGTTCGGGTAATTCCAGCGGCAAAAGTTTTGTGTATCCCAATCCAACTACTAACCGGATATATATTAAAAACGGAAAACTTTCTGGTTTCTACCACGTGAGGCTGTTTAATAGCGATGGTGCTGTTGTACAAAGTAGCTACGTTAAGTTTGAGAATGGGATAGCCGATCTATCTTTAAATAGTAACCTAGCTGCCGGACTTTACCTTGTTGGAGTTGACGGTTTGTCTAGATCTTATATGTTCACTTTGCAGAAATAAGATTTGAATAGTTATGAATAATAGCCTTTTAAGCTGGCAGTAGCAGCTTAAATAGCTGGTGCTGACTCTCGCTGGTGTTGCGTCAACCCATATTTTTGCCTGCTCTATATCTGATTGCTTCACAAATATAGAGACCTAGGCTTAGGTTTAAACTAATATCCGAAGTCTATGGCTGTGCTATTAAGATTAGTTTCATAAATTCTGTTTCTTCCACTTAAATATAATTTCTAACGGACAGCATGGAGGTGGGATCCACCGCCAAAGCGAAACAAAGTTTAGACGTGACTGATGAATAACAAGATATCTCCCAGTGTTTATTGTTTGGTTCGATTGATGAATAAATTAGTAATACTATTTTGTATTTCTGGATGCACGTACGACAAGAAAGACTTTGACTTCAATACAAAAGATCTTCGCCCTGTTTCTTCTTTCAAAGAAGGTGATACTATTTACTTCGAAGGTCCATCAGGCGATCTTGATACAATCATGATTTATAAGATTGACAGTATCCAAAAGAGAAGTTGGGGAGCATTCATGGCTCCGGCGGCCGAAAATCACCTATTTGTCGCAATCAAACACTTACCGAATCACATATTGTGGACCTATACTGTTACAGAGGGAAGTACCTTTGATACCAAAGTATATTACCAAAACCTCATCACTGTAACTAAACGACCGCAAACGAAGGAAGTTTCATACTCTATAGCGTTCAAAGATTTTTCAGCTTCTAATGGTAAGAACGGGACACTAGGCGCAATCAGGAAGGATACAGTAATTGTCAATCGGAAAAACATAACTAACTTCTATGAAATTGAAAGTGATCAACCTCAAAGTAAATCCGACTTGGGTTGTATGGAAACTATTTACTGGACAGATAATGAAGGATTAATGGCATATAAGAATAAACGAGGGGATTGGTGGACTAAAATAAGCAAGCGCTAAAATGAATATGAGGTTGTATAAATTTAGATAAAATGCTGTACCCCATATACCTCCTCTAAATTTGCACCAACAGTGGTGATTTTATATAAAATACACGTCGTGTGTAACAAAATAACTCAAACCATCGTCTTATATTTATAGTATTAAATTATATCAGAATGAAAGCGGCAGTATATACCTTTATAGTATGTGTTGTTCTGGCCTTAAATAGCCGGGCGCAGAGTACAACAAATCTGGTTTCGGATCAAAATCCACGATACAAGGAGAGCCTTCAGAAATATGCCCCACTAGCTGATTCATTAACTAGAAACTTGGGTACAACCACTCAACATACCTACAAGGCTTATGATTTTTATGAAGCTCGTTTGGCCCGTCGTGCCCAGCGTCGCGAATGGAGACATCAGGAAAATATGAACCGGCCTTTCTTATACAACAACTATTGGTCTGATTCTTTTTACTCTCCATATTGGAGAAATTCAGGCTTTTATTACCGCAACCTTCCGGGTCGTTTCCGCTCGTTCCGTTATTACAACTGGTAATAGTTTTTCAGCTTATTCACACATTCAACTTTTATATAAATATGAAGCTCAGTAAATTCAGCTTTTGTGCCATTGCTATGGCCTTGTTCTTTATGGTTTCTTGCGGGCGTAAGGTTACCCGGATAGATAACAATACGCCTATGGACATTAGCGGGAACTGGAACAATACGGATTCCCGTTTGGTAGCCGAAGAAATGACCGGAAGCATTTTAACTGCGGATTGGATAGCCAATCATTTGCAACAGAAAAGCGGAAAGAAACCGGTTGTAATTGTCGGCATGTTTCAAAACAAATCACATGAACACATTGATGCAGAAACTTTCACCAAAGATGTAGAACGTTCTTTTATTTCTACTCAGAAAGTTGGCTTAGTGCAGGGCGGTAAAAAGCGTGAAGAGATCAGGGGCGAGAGGGCAGATCAGCAAACCAATTCATCGGCTTCTACAATGAAGAAGTTCGGTTTAGAAAAAGGTGCTGATTATATTTTACAGGGTTCCATCAATTCTATCGTTGATGCGCACAAAAAACAAAAGGTGGTTGCCTATCAGGTAAATATGGAGCTAACCAATCTTGAAACCAACGAGGTGGTTTGGATTGGAGATAAGAAGATTACCAAATACGTAAAAAACTAATTCAACTATTCATAAGGAGCTTCGAGCTCCTTTATTATCATGCTCTTTAGAAGAAGAAAAGGTTTATCTGTTTTGTGGCTGATGGTGCTGTCACTTTGCTCCTGCGCTACCTATAATAATCGAATTCAATCGTATTATGCCAGCATTATGCAGGGCAATTATCACAAGGCAGATAAAGAACTTGAAGCGAATAAACTATTAAAAGCGGGGAGAAATAAACCCTTGTATATGTTGGAAAAAGGTCGCTTGGCTCATTTGCAGGGCGCCTATGATACCAGCAACTATTTTTTCAACGAATTCGACCGTATGATGGAAGAGCAGGGCCGTAACCCCGCTGATGTAGCTGTAGGTTTACTTGTTAATCCGATGATGCAGCAATACAAACCTGAACCTTTTGAGCGCATAATGATCCATTATTTTAAAGCGCTGAATTATTTGTACCTGAACCAACCGGATGAGGCCATCGTGGAAGCCCGGAGAATAACCTTACAAAATCAGCAAATCGGGGATAATGTGGGTAATAAAGATAAACGCTACTCGAAGGATGCTTTTTCGTTAATGTTGCAGGGACTTATCTACGAAACATCAGGTGATGTAAACAATGCGTTTATTGCCTATCGCAATTCTGCCGAGGTGTATTTGCGCGATACAAGTGGTCAGAAATATTATGGTGTGGAGCTACCGATGCAATTGAAAAAAGACGTGTTGCGAACAGCTTATCAGAATGGCTTTACCGACGAGCTTATGCGCTTTGAGCGCTTATTTGGGATGAAATACAAGCATGCTAAGCCGGCTGATGGTGGAGAGTTGGTGGTATTCTTCGAAAATGGAATGGCTCCGGTAAAAGAGCAGCAGGATTTTTTCTTTTCACTTACTAAAGGTCTTTCTGGTTTTTACTTTGTTGATTCGGGGGGCAACGAAATTCCTTTCGATGCTTCGATGAGCTTTGGCGAGGACAGCAACTTGGGTAGTTTGAATACGCTGCATGTTGCATTTCCTAAATTTGTTGCACGGCCATTGGTTTATCATTCCATAAGGATTTCAGGTGGGCTAGATACTTTAAAAGCTGAGAAAGTAGAGGATATCACCAGTCTGGCACAAGCCATACAGAAACAACGGTTTGCAAAGGAGATGTCGGCTTCGTTGAGTCGCCTTGCTGTGAAAAAAGCGGCGCAATATGTGGTAAAGGGAAAAGAAGGGGCAAAGAATAAGGAGCTGAGAGAAGGATTATCTTCTTTGATTGATATTTATGCGGCAGCGTCGGAAAAAGCCGATACCCGGAATTGGCAAACACTTCCTTCTGAAATCTATTATGTTCGCTTACCCTTAAAAAAGGGTGAAAATAAGGTGGAAATCAACTTGAATGGTAAACAGGGGCAATCAGAAAATAAAAGCTTTACAGTTAATGGTTCCGGCGGTCTGGTTTTCCTTAATTATGCTTCATTGAAGTAAAGCTACCCAACTGCATTCGGTGAGGAATTAACAGTGAGAGTTACATGTAAAGGTAGAGGAATTTGCTGTTTATAAATAATGTAACTTCGTTCAAGTTACCAAAGTTTTCATCCTGGCTTATTCCTTAAAACCTTGCCTCGCAAGGTTAGAAACCGACTTTGCTAATTAATAAATAATGAAGAAGATTGAACCTGAAAATAAGCTTATACCCTAATCTTCCAATACAACTCTACCCAAAGGAACAACTTTAGCCAGCAGGAAACGATCTACTGTATTAACTAAGGTAATAAGATCAAATGGCTTGGAAATCACGGCATCGGCAGCATATTCTTCAACAGCTCTATTAATGCAATCCAAACCAGAAACAATAACAATAGGAATATCCCTTGTGATAGAACTTTGTTTAAGTACTTTGCACATTTCTAAACCATTGAAAGCCCCGATCTTAATATCCAATAGCATCAGATCAGGAGAAAAATCAACGATAGCACCTGCCAGATTATCAGGGGAAAGGAGCGTTTTCACTTCATAACCCTCTGCCCCAAATGCCATAGAATAGATATCTAAAATATCAGGATCATCGTCTAATGCAAGAATTCTCTTAGCCATGAATAGGAAAAACTTTGAGGTGCAAAGATAGAAATTGATATAAATATTTCTTGCCTCTTATCCCTCTTACTACAATTTCTAGAATAAATTGACGGGAATATATAGCTTTGCAAAAAGATTTTTCAACCAAAAGGGGGAAAGGACTGCGCACAGAGTAAACGGGATTTTCTATTAATAGAGTTCAGTTTTTGAAGGTAGCAGTGGTGAATGGTCTTTCCAAAAATATTCAATTTTATCATTTTATAGCTTGCGTACACCTGTAATAGCGTTTAATATCGAAGGGTGCTTCCCCCTGATTGGGAGAGGTCAGATAATTTTCGGAGAAATTTTAGACGGCGAAGTGAGCGCCGGAGATGTTCTTAACCTGGTGATAAAAAGTAAACCCGTCAAATTGGAGATTAAATCAGTAGAAAGTATTCGAATGGGAGAGGAAGAGAAAGTAGGGTTACTGGTAGAGTTGGGTGAAGATTGGGTAGCTCTTGAGAAGCATTTCGCTTTTGTTATTCTGGCGGAAGTACAACAGGAAGAATTGCCTGGCAACTAAGCAAATACTTTGATAAATTACTTTTTCATAGGAATAAATTACAGTGGCGTTTCCTCGTTGTATAGTTTCATAATTCCATATCTTTTCGCTTTATTTAGAGCGCAGTCATCCTTGATCCTATACAATTCCTTTGCAAGCCACTGCTGTTCTTCTAAGTCTTTACCTTCGGGCAAGGTGACTGATTCGCTTCTAACAAAATAAAGGCGCACATAATAGGCTTTTTCGTTTTCACGTTCTTCTGTCTCTACTCGTACTCGATCCCAATCCCCGTAAGCTTTTCTTTGAATCCACTTGAATTTTAGTACCTGTTTTATAAATACCAGCTCTTTCGTATTAATAGTTAATTGATGCTTTAAATTGAAGTTAAAAACAAGGACCAGTGCTATTGCAAATAAAATAAACAAAAAAAGGGTCGCCTCACCATAGCCGAGAGCAAGGAAAAGAATAATAAAGATGGCAACACATAAAAGGAAAATGTTCCCATTCGACCAACCCGCTGATTTTCTGCTAATAATATAATCAGTATCGGTAATCTGTACACTCCATCTTGTCTGGCGTGGCTGCTCTGCCTCGCTAAGCTGTTGAAAAGGAGAGAGGAATTCTGATACTTTAAAGAATTCGTCGCAAGAAGAACAATAGCAAATACATGTTCTTAGGTTTACGTTATCACGGGTTATAGGTCTATTGCAGTTAGGGCAGAGTAATTTCATTGAAAAAATGTGATTCGATATTGGCAGAGGCTTTCATAACTCTAAGGTATGAAAAGGGAGTGAAGTGAAACACCGTTTCTTATCTTTTCTCAAACCTCCAGCTTATATCCTCGTCCATGAATATTAACAATACGAACCCTCGGGTCATTCCCGAGTTTCTTTCTCAGCTTAGAAAGAAACATATCTAGGCTACGCCCGACGATCACACCATCATCCTCCCAAACCTTTTGCAATTCTGCTCTTTCCACAAGCTCATTCTGCCTATTAGCAAGGATGTACAGGATTTTTGATTCCTTGTCGGAGAGGTCAATTTGCTGGTTTCCAATTTCCAGATACTGCTCTTTTGTTTTGAATTTAAAGTTACCAATAGTAATTATTTCAGACTTAGGTTGTTCCATTTCCTCGGGGCAATTTGCAATTCTTCTCTGCCTACTTCTCATCCTTAGCCCTGAAAGAATCAGCATCAGAGCACTCAGACTGCCACCCGCTCCTAAAACATAGTGATTGTTTAATGAACTAACAGCTGAATTCTGAAATGTTATGGATATAGAATAACATGCCTCAGGTTGTTTCCTCTCTTTGCAGGGTACCAGATCAGTCTTTTCCGTTTCAACAATTGAAAATCCGAATACTACTTGATTTCCCGTACATTCTATAACGTTTACTACATAATTAGAAGGTAAGTTATTAGTTTTTACAGCCTGCCGGATAATTCTTATAATAGAATCTGGATTGAAGTGCAAGCTGCTCTCAAAACGGATCTCATATTGGGTGTTTCCCGTATTATTAACCGTTAACACTCTCGAACTACTATCTCCCGAACTGAGTAAAATTTGATGGCCAATGGTCCGCATAACAATCATCTCCCTTGCGGAAACATAGTCTGTATCGTTGGGACTGAAGCACAAAGTCAGTGAGCAAACAATAAGAAGGAATGCGGTAATAAACAAAAATCCGGGCCTTAACTTCATACGTAAAAATATGAATTAACACTCGTCAAATCCCAGGTTGTATCTGATTTTACATTTTTTACAATTGGTTTTACAATGTTTTACTAGAAAGGTAATTACAGTGCTACTTAGGTTTGCAAAAACAATTCAACGTCATGAAAAAACTCCACCCGGTCTATGGCCTGTTCTTAATTCTTATTATTAATGTCACATGTATCAAGTACGATAAAAGAGTCGATGAACCTAAAAATGCGGCATCTGAATCCCAAGCTTTCGCTAAATCAAGCATACCTAAAAACATTGTACGTTCCATAAAAACAGATAAAAAGGGCAATATATGGATAGCCTCCTGGGAAGGCATTTTTTGTCACGATGGAAAATCGTTTTTCAACATTACAAGTAGAGTAAGTTCAGCACGCTTCTTTTCTATATTGGAGGATAGGAGGGGAAATTTCTGGTTTGGTTCAATCGGGGCAGGGGTATATTACTACGATGGAAGCTCCTTTAAGAATTATACTTCCAAAGAGGGACTGGCGGGAAACGAGGTTACTTCTATTTACGAAGATAAGATTGGTAACATCTGGTTCGGGACAACAGAAGGGGTGAGCCACTACGACGGAAGATCCTTTCGTAACTATACAGTGAAGGAGGGGCTTCCGAATAATGTTGTGAATTGGATCTTTGAAGACAAATCAGGAAAGATTTGGTTTGGTACAAGCGGAAATACGAGCACTTTCGATGGGGATAAATTTACTACGATCACTAATAATGATCAGCCCCTTAAAAATGTTTGGAGTATTGTAGAGGATAAAAATGGCAATATCTGGCTGGGTGCCGCTAGTGGATTATGGCGCTACGATGGCAAGTTTTTTTCAAATATGACAAGGACGTTTGTAGGCTATATTTACGAGGATAAGAAAGGAAACATTTGGACCACGGCAATGCTGCCTGCCGCGGATAGATGGACTGTTTCCTGGTATAACGGCAAGCCGCAATTTGGAGGGGATGTATCTGCAATCTATCGCTTTGATCAACAATCCTTATCTAAAGAAAGGCCTGCTGTAACAAGAATTAGGATACCACATCCGGGACCTTTTTTAGGGATTACAGAAGATCAGGAGGGTAGAATCTGGATTGGAACAGCCCAGGGTGTACGGGTTTATGGCGGGTATGTAGATTCTAGCAGGAAAAGGAAGGGGTGTTAGAATTAGCCACAATGGTGAATAAATTTCGTAGATTTCCTTAACTTTAGTTTATGAAAAAACTAATCCTATCCATACTTCTAACAATTCCTTTTATTGCCTTTTCTCAAGACACTACTAAGAAAGCATACGAAGAGTATTGCATGGTGGTAGCAACTGGAAAATTGCTCAGCACCAAGGTTAACATTAAAATGGACTATGGGCAAGAGCAAAAACTCTTTTCTCTTCAGGATCAGCGTTTAAAGGACGAAGCTGGTAAGGTAATTGATTTTAACTCAGCCATTGATGCCCTGAATTTTCTTGGTCAGAAAGGTTGGAAATTGGTGAATGCCTATCATATCGTAGATCCACAAGGATCTAATTCTTCACATTTTGTGATGAAGCGGGATGTTAATTTGGATGAACTAAGAAAGTAGTAGCACCAAGTCTTTTAAAGTTAAAAACTTGTAATCACGGCCTTTAATTTAAATTGTAGCACTGTGCACGTTACTATGAGAATAATGTTAATAGGTAAGTGCTAATTGAAGTTCATTCGAGCCCTGCAAAGCAGATCAAAGGACCTTTATTGAAGTATGATGTCATCATTGCTAGCTTTAGTTCTGCTAACTGTTCTTAAAACAGGAAAAATACTGCCGTAATAATCACAGAAATCTTTAACCGTAGTGATGTTAGAGCTTTATTGATCTGCTTCTTTACAGTATTTTCTGAGATCTTAAGCTCCCATGCTATTTCGCGGTAAGAGAGGTGATGCTTGCGGCTTAATTCAAATACTTCCCTCATTTTAGGCGGCAGCAGTTTAATTTCAGCTTCAATTCTACGCGCAAGCTCTTTTTCCAGAATAGCGTTGTCTGTGGTGTACTCACCAGCGAGAATGAAGTTCTCTAGCGACGCCTGATAATTCTGCTTCACTTTTCCCCGCTCAATTAGATTGAAAACTTTATTACGAACTGAAGCATATAGGTATGCAGAAAGGGAACTTGTTAAGGTTATTTCGGGAGCTCCTGCCCAGAGTGTTGCGAAAACGTCCTGAACTAAATCTTTTGCTTCGTTATCGTCTTGCAACATTCGCCTGGCGTGCCTGAACAGAATCCCCCAATATCTCTCGTAAATTTCAGAAAATGCCGTTCTGTCTGCCTTTTTAAGCTGCTCAAATATTTCTTTATCTGAAAGGTTCTTATACTTCAACATAAGGCGACGTTCACAAATCTCCTTAATATTTCCAGTGCTTTACACTCCTCCGTATTATCTTTTTGTTATGAATTCCCTTCTGGAAAATTAAGAAGACGCTCTTAGTCTTTAGTCACAACAAAAGCCTATTGGCCGATAATTTATGCTGAAACCTTTTTTTATTAGGTATAAAATTTGGGACGTGAAAAAACTGAAAAATATTTTGCAGTCGTATTACACAAGTACCAGAGCAAGCTGTCTTAACTATGATTGCCGAAGTTGCGGAAGTAAAGAATGGAAGATCTAAAAGCGAATGCCTTATTAAAAAAATACCTTGAAGGTAACTGTACGGATGCGGAAAGAGCTCTGGTAGAAAGCTGGTATATTAAAGAAATAGACGCTAAAACCGAAAAAGCAGGTGAGCCTGATTACCAGTCATTGAAAAGTTCCACCTGGGAAGATCTGGAGCGCTTGCCTGCACCCGACAAGAAAATTTATCCCATGAAGCATCTAGGGATAGCGGCTTCAATTATCCTATGTATTTCCATTGCTCTTTTCTTTTATCGGCGGCAAGATATTCTAAAAGCGGATCAAAAAACTGCAGCAATTGTTCCGGGAAGCAATCAAGCCGTTCTAACGCTGCAGGATGGTGAAAAAATAATGCTTAGCGAAATGAAACCAGGTGAGTTGGCCAGGCAAGGTGCTGTAACCATAAGTAAATTAAAAACTGGTGAATTAACTTATACGGTTAAGAAAGGGCTGTCTAACAGCCTTTCAAGTGGATTCAACACGATTGTTACGCCAAAAGGTGGGGAATGGCAGGTAAATCTGCCAGATGGATCAAGAGTCTGGCTGAATTCAGCTTCTTCATTAACTTTTCCAACGGCATTTACTGGTAATGTAAGACAAGTGCAACTTAGGGGAGAAGCCTATTTTGAAGTGGCTAAGAATAAGGCAAAACCTTTTAAAGTGATTACCGCGGGGCAGATGGTAGAAGTGTTGGGAACGCATTTTAATATTAATGCCTACCAGGACGAAGCTGCCGTGAAGACCACTTTATTGGAAGGGGTTGTAAGGGTAAAAGCCTCAGGGGCTGGGGGGAAAGCCAGAATATTAGCCCCTGGACAAAATGCAGTTCTGCAAAATGGAAACATCAGTATTAGTAATGCTGATACAGAGGAAGCGATTGCCTGGCATAAAGGCTATATGCGCTTTAATAATGATAATATAGAAAGCCTGATGCGTGAAATTGCAAGATGGTACGATGTGGAGGTGGTTTATGAGGGGAATATATCCCAGGAGAGGTTTACTGGCACCTTTTCCAGAAAAAGAAGCATACAAGAGGTTTTAAACACCTTACAATTAACCGGATTTTTTGAATTTAAAATAGAAGGAAGGAGGATCATTGTAATGTAGTCCCGCTCAAAACATTGATCCTTTAAAGCCAAATACCGGGTGCGACCGGTACTTGGCGACGATCCGGATCATAAAATTACTTGCTAGAACAAATTATTTATTGAAACCCGAACTATTCAAATGTATAAAATTTACCAACAAATTGTATGCAGCCTGGCATGCTGTGTCATTTATTTTCAAACAAATCTTATCCCATATCTACCAAACAGAACAAAAGGTGGTATGCTTCCAAAGCCCTTTTTACTTACGATACTGGTATTACTAACCTGCTTTATTCAAACTGGCATTGCTGCCACTGCACCCAAAGTGACGCTAAATGAAAAGAACGCGACATTGAAGGAGGTATTTGATAAATTACGTAATCAGACCGGTTATGATTTTATTTGTCCGGAATCAGTATTAAACTCTGCACGGCCAGTAACTGTGACCGTAAAGAATTTGGAACTTGAACAGGCTTTAAAAATAATACTTAAAGATCAGGCACTTAACTTTCAAATTGCCAATAATACTATTATCATTCGTAAGCTCCTTGAAAGAAAGCAAGAAACCGGAAAAATAGCTGGTAAAGTCACTGATGAAAAGGGTCTGCCTTTGCCTGGTGCAAGTGTGTATATCAGCGAATTAAACAAAAGTACTGCCACGCTAGCGAACGGCACCTACTCAATAAGCGTACCGGCAGGGGTGTACGCCCTACGTGTTTCATTTATTGGTTACAAGGTAAAAACTCTCCAAAGCCTGACAGTGAACGCAGGAAAAACTCTTATAGTGAATATAGCGATGGATGCTGAGGAAGGGCTACTTAATGAAGTGGAGGTTAAAACTGAAAATATTTCAATAAGCCCGACCCTGCATACCAACGAACGGCAGGTAATTGAACTGATCAGAAGTGCACCCACCGTAGTATCTGCCATATCTAACGAACAGATAGTTAAATCATTGGACCGCAGTGCTGCAGAAGTAATGACACGTCTTTCTGGTGTAACACTGATCAACGATCGCTTTATACAAATGCGAGCCCTTGATCCTCGTTATTCGGTCACTTTACTTAATGGCACTATCGCTCCAAGTTCTGAATCAGATTCCCGTTCATTTTCATACGATTTGATGAACACAAATATGTTAGACCGGATCGTAGCTTATAAGTCTGGCTCACCTGAACTTTACGGCGAACTTACGGCCGGGCTAATTAATCTCTCTACAAAGCATGCGGTTGAAAAAAAGCAATTTGACATTCAGGTATCAACTCAATATAGACCCGGTTCCTCTTTCCAAAATTTCTATTCCTATGCTGGTAGCGATATGGACTGGCTTGGTTTCGGTGCTAAAGACAGGCAATTACCTAAAGGTTTTCCTCAGGCAAATGTGGCTAAAAGTAATGATGGTGAAGGGAATTACGTTTCGGACGAATGGGGTAGGAAGGTGATTAAACCAAATTATAACTTATTACAGAAATATAATAACAGTGATATCCGCATTGTGACTGATTACATGAATAAGTTTAGGATCGGCCGCAGTTATCTCAACAGTATTTCTATGTTAAGCTACACACGCACCCGTAACCAAAGAGACTTGTCGAGAACCTATTTTAATGTTTCGAGTGGAAGAGATAACGGATATTTTGAAGAGCAAACACATACAGAGAGGGTGCGCCTTAATGGTATGCAAAACTTTATGTATGCTTTTAGTCCAAAAGTATCTCTGGAATGGAAGAACTTATTCAGCCAGAACGGCAGTGACCAGACCTTCATTAGAGACGGTTACCAGTATTTCCAGGAACCTGGTGCTACCCGTAGCGTAGTGACAAGCTATATGCAGAAAAGGCTTTACTCTAGTCAACTAAATGGTAATTTTTTGTTCAATGAAAAAAGAGACTCGAGGATGAACCTGGTGCTCGGGTACTCGGCAACAAATGAAGACGTGCCGGATACAAAGGATTTTCGTCTTGTAAATGCAACTCTAGATGTAACTGACGGTACGAAAAAGCCCTGGGAACAGCCAGTTGTTGCACCAGACGGAAGGTATTATCTATATTTAATTGAAGGCAGCAGCCCCTATGGTAATACACCATTAGGGGGCGTATGGAACTCAAGGACCTTTTACCGCACTGACGAAAAAGCTTACACAGGCTCTATCAACTACCATCTTGGCAATAGAGAAAAGATCGGAATTGATATTGGTTCCTATAACGAAGTTCGCGACCGGATTAGCAACCTCAGGGTTTTGGGCCACCGAATAGGGAAGGATTATCCGTTTGCTGCTAACCCTTATTACGCACCTTACAAACCTTGGGAAAGGATGTCTGACTGGCTTAATCCGGCGCTCGTCGGTAAAGGACTTCAGCTTTGGGATTTCAACCTTAATAAAAATGGCTATACGGGATTGTCCCGGGTACATGCTGGCTACATAACAGCTACTGTACCAATGTTTAAAAACAAGGTTTCTATTCATGGTGGAGTCAGGGCAGATTACAATCAACTTAAAATTGTTAACCTTCAAGGAGATGGCCAGCCTGCTCCAATTACAAGGAACGATGGTGCCAGTGGCCTAGATACCCTTGGTTTTGAGCGGAATACAAAAAAGCTTTACTGGCTACCGAGTATAAACATCACGTGGCATGCGAGTGATAAAACTCAATTGAGAGCATCTTACAGTAAATCAATTAACCGCCCGGAGTTTAGGGAGGCCTCTGGTCTCCAGTATCTTGATTTCGTTAATAGTACAATTGTTACAGGGAATGACACGCTGCGTTATGCAACAATTGATAATTTCGATCTTCGACTGGAATATTACCCGACACGAGGCCAGCAAATTTCTATTGGTGGTTATTATAAGGAGATTGATAACGCTGTTGAGAAGGTTTCGGGGACTGCAAGAGGCTTCGCGGGTGACTATAACTATTTCTGGAATGCACCGAAAACCACCGCATATGGGGTAGAGGTTGAACTAAGAAACCGTCTTGATTTTACCGGTCTTCGTTTTCTGAGAAATTTGTCTACGATAGTTAATGCTTGTTACCTCTACACCAAAACAAGCAGGTATGAAGGTGGCGGCATTTACCCTACGACTAAATCTACGAGACCACTGCAAGGAAGCACACCCTTTGTTTTCAACGCCGGCCTGTATTACGACAAACCATCAAAGGGAACATCAGTTGCGCTCTTGTACAACATAACAGGACAGCGCTTAGCTTTTGCAGGAAATTATTTTACGGCTGATCTCTATGAACTAGGGAGGCATTTGTTGGATATATCTTTCACACAACGTTTAACGAAGCGAATGACCTTAAGAGTGGGCGTGCAGGATTTACTGAACCAACCCTTCAGGACCGCCAGAGATGGGGACGGGAATGGGAAGTATGAAAATATCAACTTGAATGAGAGCGACGATCCAATGCTTACTTCGGATTATATTGAAACAAGCTTTAAACCCGGCTCATACTACTCGTTGGGCTTAAACTTCAAATTCTAACAGAACTTATCATGAAAATATACTTGGCTGCGCTATTATTAACAGTAATGGCATTAATCACATCTTGTGAAAAGAATGTTGATCTTGTTGGTCCTATACGTGATGGGCAACCTTTAACTTTTGAGGGCTTTTCTCCAGGTGATACAGTGTTAAAAGGTCAGGTCATTACCCTGACCGGGACAGGCTTCAATACCGTGGAAATTACGACGAATGGTTTTCCGCTCACTATAGACAAATTAAGTCCTGAAGCTATCAATATCACTTTACCTACTTACCTTGGAGCTGGCGAATATACCTTCCATATCAAACGTTTTGATGGAGACACGTTGAGCACGAAAAAGCTTACCGTATTTGACGCAGCCTTATCGGAAACGGCTGGCCCGGCAGGAAGCAGACTCTTTATTAGTGGGGGTGGCTTAAATAGTATCAATAAGATTTATTTTACCAGCGCCTCCGGGATGACCGCAGATGTATTAAAGGGTCGTAAGAATAATAAACAACTGGACCTGATAGTACCAGACGATGCGGTAACTGGCCCCTTAACTCTTGAATTGAACAACCCATCAGATCCATCAAAACCTATCCTATTACAAACAGGTGTATTCACAGTGACATTACCGACCCCAGAGATAACCAGTGTTAGCCATATGAACGTAGCACATGGACAGGAAATTACGATAACTGGTAGACATTTCGGAGAAGTAGGGCCTGCGAATACCTATTTCTATACCCGGAAAGTCTTGTTTGAAGACGCAAATGGTTTGAACATTGAGGGTGTATTAAGTACGGAGCCTGGTAGCCAGTCGGCAACACAGATAAAGGTGTTGGTGCCCTACTTCGCTGTATCAGGAAAACTTGAAGTAGAGATTGATAATATAGCCACCGGAAATCCGAAAAGTATAGCTGTTGATAATTCCAACACCAAGGGAACGTTCTTTTACATCAACGGAAACTACAATTTGGCAGCTGCAATTGAGCAAGCAAATAACACCTTCGGTTTTATCCCTGTAAACTCGGGCATGCAGATGTTTAGTATCGCATTAGACAAGTCTAATCACCGGGTGTTCTACCGCACTGGAGGGTCAATTGGCTACCTGGATCTATTAACCGGAATATCAACTGAAATTTATAGTACAGCTAGCGTGAATGATGTAGTTTTAGCAGGTGATAAACTTTTCTGGATTGAAAATTACTCTACCATAAACACCAGCGACCTTGATGGTACTAATATGCAGACTGTATACTCCAGCAGCATTGGCGGGGTATCAAAATTGGCCCTAGACCCTGCCGGAACAACGATATTCTATACAGAAAGTGATCCCAATTCCACGACATCATTAGTGTACAGGTATTCTATTGCTGATGGTATACCCTTACAAATAACGGCTATTTCCTCCACCGATCCCCTGATAATTTGCAGTAATAGCGAGGTATTTATTGCAGACGGAGCGGACATATTCAAAACAAGTATCGCAAATCCTGGCACTCCAACTAAGATTTATAATGCAAACACAAACTTCATAAATTCGATAGGAGTGAACCACCAGAGGCATGAATTGTACTGGATAGAAGGAAATGAAAGGTTTGATCTGTTCAAATCTAATTTAGATGGAAGCGGTAAAAGTCTTTTAGAATCAAATGTTGCTAAACCCTTTCCGTCGGTTTTACAATTCTAATAGCTACTCTATAATCCCATTCGTGAAGACGAATGGGATTATAATTACTGTTTTGCCTAAGGCCAAAGATATTACTAAGAACAATAGGGGCTCCAAACTATTTTTAATCTATTTGAGCTTAGAGATGCTTCACCACTCTGCAAGGAGAACCTACTGCGATTGAATTAGGAGGGATGCTTTTTGAAACCAGACTTCCGGCACCGATGGTACAGCCATCTCCAATGGTTACTCCTGGAAGTATTACACAATTGCCTCCGATCCAGACATCATTTCCAATGGTTATCGGTAAGGCAGAACCAATATGTTTATTCCGGGTTTCGGGATCAATAGGATGTTTTGCTGTATAGATTTGTACGTTTGGTGCTATAAAAACATTATTTCCAATTGTAACGGGGCAACAGTCAAGCATTACAAAATTGAAATTTATAAAGACGTTGCTTCCAATTCTTGTATTGATGCCGTAATCGATTCTAATAGGTTTTTCGATATGCACGTTTTCTCCAACACTACCAAAGATCCTTCTTTGCAAAGCCTCTTTTTCCTTAACATCTCTTGGTCCGGTTGCATTAAACTCGTCTACCAATTCTCTGGTTTTATATCTTATTTCAACAAGTTCCGGATCATTGATATAGTACAGCTCCTGAGCCAACATTTTTTCGCGTTCTGATTTCATTTTCCAAATGGATGTTGTTTATAGTCTGCATTCTGCAGCCTCTTTATTATACTGTAAAGGTACTAAAGGCAGGGTTATCTTTCTGCATTTGATATGAGCATGGTTATTATGGGTAGGGGATTGAAATCGCTTAAAGAATGGAGAGACTATCGCTTCTTCTTTTTAGAAGATTTTGCTCTGTCATTATAGTCAATGCACAGATTGATCCAATACTCAAAGTCCTGTTTTGACTGAAAACCTACCGGATCAACGTAACCATAACCTTTCAGCTCTTTACCCTTCATTATCATAGTACGAAAACCAGGTCTTTCAGCTACTTGTTCTAGTAAGTCAGGATCAAAACGACACATCAGCTCATCGCCGCTCACATTGATGCACATTTTGTCATTTACTAAAAATGCAAGGCCACTAAACATCTCCTTTTCCTCTATTTGTAATTGGGGTATTTCGGAAAGGTAATTGCGAACTCTGTCAGCTAGTTGGGAATCGTAAGGCATAATGTAAAAGCTGTTATGTAAATTTAGAGTTTTTTGTAGCCTGGTGATAGTTTCTGGACCAAAAAGTAGTATAAGTCACGAAAGTTTATTTATGCTTATTTTTGCGACCTATGGGCAATACTGCTAATTTAAGCTTAAAGCACCTTCTTCTGGTTCTCTTTATTGTTTTGATTTGGGGAACTAATTTCATTGCTGTTTTTGTGGGATTAAAAAGCTATCCTCCTTTTTTGTTAGGTGCTATACGGTTTGCGCTTTCTGCTTTACCTTGGGTGTTTATTCTGCCGAAACCCGACGCTCCATTCAAATTTGTATTAGGCTTTGGTGTGTTCAATTTTGCTATGCAATTCGGGTTTCTTTTCACCGGAATACATTTGGGCTTATCCCCAGGACTTGCATCTCTTCTCCTTCAGATTTCAGTTTTCTTTTCAATGGCACTGGCATTTCTGTTTTTCAAGGACAAACCAAGTGTTATGAAAATTCTTGGATCATTGATATCATTTGTAGGGATTGGAATTGTCGCCTCACACGTTGGTGAGGGTGCTACTTTTATTGGCCTGTTACTAACCTTGCTTGCTGCCTTTTCATGGGCAGCGGGAAATATGTTTACGAAAAAAGTTAACGCCCAATCGCCACTATCGCTTGTAGTTTGGGGAAACATGATTGCTTTTCCTTTTATGCTTGCTCTTTCGCTTGCCATAGAAGGGCCAACTTTAATTGTTAATTCATTACAAAGTTCTTCCTGGGCAACAATAGCTGCTGTTTTTTATATTGTTTACATTTCTACACATATTGGTTATGGTGCATGGGGATTTCTTTTGAAAAACTACTCAGCCTCTGCTGTGGTTCCCTTTACTCTTTTGATCCCGGTTGTAGGATTTTTAAGCTCTGCCTTATTTTTAGGGGAAGACTTGCCCTCATGGAAAATTTTCGCCTCTTTGTTTATTATGGGCGGACTAGTTTTTAGTTTGTTAGAAAGACAAATTCGTACACTTTTTAAGAACTGAACATTTAATGAACAGGATAGGGGATTAGTCTAGTTGGGGATCAGAAGAAATTTGCAATTTTATTATCCAGATAAGAACAGAACATGAACGAATACATACAGAAAATCAAAACGGTAACAGAACCATTAAGAGAACAGATCCTTCACCATAAATTGTATGAAGCTATTTCTGATATAGATGATCTGAAGATCTTTATGAAATATCATGTTTACGCAGTATGGGACTTTATGTCGCTATTAAAATCATTGCAAAACAGCTTAACCTGTGTTTCAGTTCCATGGTACCCGGTCGGCGACGGCGATACACGGCATCTAATTAATGAGATAGTATTAGGTGAAGAATCTGATGTAGATATCAATGGTGAAAGGAAAAGTCATTATGAACAATACCTGGATGCTATGCAGCAATGCGGAGCTGACATCTCTGAAATTGAAGCATTTACTACTGAGCTGAAACGTTCCGGAGATTTTGCAGCTGCATATGCTGCTGCCCAGACTCCTGAAAAAGCACGTGCATTTGTTGACTTTACATTTGACACTATCAGAAGTAATAAGGTATATCTAAACTCGGCGATATTTACATTTGGTCGGGAAGATCTGATTCCCGGAATGTTCTTTTCAATAGTGAATGACATTGATAAGAAATTTCCTGGAAGCATTTCTATATTTAAGTATTACCTGGAAAGACATATAGAGGTTGACGGTGACCACCACAGCCATTTAGCCTTACAAATGACTTCTAACCTCTGTGGATCAAACGAAAAATTCTGGCAGGAAGCCGAACTTGCAACTATAAAGTCGTTGCAAAAACGAATTGACCTTTGGGATGGAGCCTATCAGGATTTAATCAAGATGAAATCTGAAAAGCCCGGTTTACAGAATATCAAATAATATGTGTTTTTAAGGTGCGGGCAGGATTGCTATCACTTGAGCTTCTACCGCTAGAAAAAAAAAATGACTGACTAGCACATCGTCTAATCAGCCATTTTTAATGTTTTAAGAGTGGTTTTATCCAACCTCTTTATTTAAGGGTATATTTTATTCCGATACCGAATCTTCCGGCTTCAAATTCGCTTCCACCATCATAAAGGAATAGTCCGGGTCTCCAATCAAAGTTTAATGCAATAGGAGCATCTTTAATCTTGTACTCCAAACCAGCCATAGGGCGCAGAATGAAAGTTGAACCTCCTTCATACAAATTTACTCCGGGACCGCCTCCTAAATAGAACTTTAATCCTTGAGCGTCTTTCAATGGCCAATGGTGCTGATAAAATCCCTGGATCAATGTAGAGTTGCCTCCGAATATGATTTCGGCGTTAACAGCGTCAGCTGGGTTGAAGAAGTGCTTAATGGAAGGACCTACTAGCGTTGCTCCTGTACCAAAATCAATTGATAAACCTACTGCGGTCTTGTAGTCCTGAGCTTTTGCACCTGTTACAGACAACAAAGCTGTCAGGGAGAAGAGAAGTAGTAACTTTTTCATGTTCTTTGTGTTGTGTAGATAAGTTTGAGGCATAACACGAAAGAAAAGCTAATGTTTGCTATATTTTGAAATATTTTTACATCTATGGCAAGTTCTGTTCAGAATCCAGCGATATTATTACTACTGCCGAGAAGTTTTAGCAACTTGTTTGGATCGAAAGACTGGGTAAAAAGTCCGCTGATTCCCCTAACGTCCTAAAACATCAAAATATAATCCATTTTTTAATCCCGTATAGCTTGTTTCTATTAATCTATCAGACAGCTTCATTCTCTTAATTTCCCCATCATTTTTACTCGTCATCCAGTATAAGCAGTTTTTTTCGACATCCATTTCTAGATCAAGGATAAGCACTGGTTGTGAAATGTTACCAAAGGGTAGTGAGTTTTCCTGGAACAACTTGCTTAAGGAACCCGTTCCATCTAAGTTGCCCTGAAGGATCATACCGCTTTCCTTTTGCATTCCGGAAGGAGTGGGTTCGCCGTCAAACGAATTAATATAGATTTTTTGATTTTTTCCGTCAACCGCAATGTTCCAACAGTAAAGCAATCCATCCGTTTGATCAAAAAGCACAATCGGGCTTTGCTGACCGTTTATGCTTCCCTGCATGATTTTTGCCGAACCATTATTAATTCCGGTGTCCTTTATAATCCCCATGGCCCAGTAGATTTTTCCGTTTGCTTTGTCTAATTTGACATCTGAAATTGAGGCTTCTGTATTAATAGTGTAAAGTGGTGCCGAGCTTTGCGGCTGGTTAAGGCTTATTTTATAGATTTCGGCCTTATTGACACGTGGACCCTCAGCTGGATTGAGTGGTCGGTCTTCACTTACGGAATTCGTAAGATATAGTAAATTCGATTCAGTATCAAGAACCAAATCGATGAAAAAGTTAGTCTTATAATCTTTGCTAAAAATTACTTCTAAAGGTCCATTCCCACTTAATGGCGCCCTTACCACATCCATATCGTTTGTCAAGGAGTTATAACCGTTGATCCAGTAAACATAGTTTCTAATAGTATCTACTGCAATTCCCCAAGGGATTCTCACCCCATCCGGGGTGTTATACAAAACTTCTACTTTGCTTTTTCCACTTGCATCTGTAGTTCCTTTCATAATAGCACCACCATCGGTACCTTCATTAACCGTCCAATAGACAGTTCTTGCTATGTCTGGCCCTGAAACAATAGACTGTTCCTTTTTGCATGCGGATAAAAGGATAACAGAAAGAAAAAGGAATAATGAAACTTGACGGAAAGGATGCATTCTGTTCATAAGGAAAATTGTGATAACTTATGGTATCAAAACTAAGGATTTTATATAAACCTGTTGAAAATGGAGTTTATTTTAATACTTAACATCGATAAGGAATTAATTTTCGTCCGTATAAATAAAGAAAGGGAGTAGTAAAATTACCGCTCCCTCTCTATCAACCTCACCAATAAACCTAACTATGAAAATCTTTATTCCTAATGGATATACTTGCTTCTACGGGGCAATAAGTTCTAAGGTTACAAGATTTGTTTATTGAATTTTAAGGTGATATTCCCTTGACAATTAAGGCTTAATGTAGGGTCTACTTAATTCTATGAACAGATTGTAAATCTGCGGTAGCAGTATCATGAAAAGTTAATCTGTGATGATATGAATGAAAACAAGTAGCCGGGTTACATCGGCTAAAAAAAATAAGGGAGCTGTATTCTAGCTCCCTTATTATCAACCCCACCTAATCTAACCTTGAGATATCTTTAATTTCTAATGAATATACCTGCTTCTACGTGTTTTGCTCCAGCAGGTTTCGATCGTGTTATTTGCTGATACTAGAATTACAATTCTTAGACCACTAATCGTCAACGCCTCTTCTAATAAGCTCTTTTACCAATTTCATTAAGTCTTCTTCCGAATTTGCAGTTGCGTTAATAAGGTAAAATCCCTCATTAGAAACGCAGGCCTTCCATCGCCACTCCAATTGATTTACTGTTTGTGTTTTATCACTGCTATACCACCAGGCGGTATATAACTTCTCTTTGCCTTTGATTAAGGTGCCTGTATAAACTTTGTAGTTGGGAAAATTCGTTTCTTTAACCGAGCTAAACTTGTACCCACTTCCTTTCCAACATATTTTGGGATCATGATCTGGTGCATAAAAAGCACTAGGTTTGAAATAGAGAAGTGCCTTGTTATTGCTGAACTTTACAATTTTGTTATCCATAATTTCCCTTTTATATCCGCTGAGCTGAATATTTGTCGCCCTGTTATTCATCTTGTCTAAGCTATTTAAATTCAGTGATACGTATAAAACAACGGAAAAAAGTACGCAGTGGACGAGGTGCAGTAGACGAACGGGATTGTTTTGAGGAATGGCATTAATAACAGGTACCCCTGTACTTCCAACAAGCCGTTTTACCATAAACATTAATGGAAAGACGGAATAAACAACTAAGCAGACTATGCCGGTTAAATCATGCAAAAAATTCTCTGGCTCTATTTTCAATAGAACCAGGAAAAGGATACGAATGAGATTACCGATTAGATTCAGTAAAATACAGACGAATAACAGAGAGAAGACTTGCCAGTTCTTGATTCGCTGATACATGGTGTTTTCCCAGTGAGAAATAAGAAAAAGGCAGATTATCAGTGAGACATTTAGCATGCTCAGTCCGGCACACGCCTGCTCGACTATAAAACTATTTCCATTAACGATTAAAGTATTACCTTCTGCAATTGCTTGTATACCGCTGGCGTTAATCACCTTTGCCGCAAGGCCACTTATCCATAACCGTAGAGGGAAACCGAAGGTGTTCATGACAACCTTGAAGACTGGGGAAACGATAAGCAATGTGAGGATAGTTGCCAAATTGATCTTTCCCAGGTAAGTTTCTATAAAAAATATCAGCGCGAACAAAGCCGCGAGAAACAGGCAGGTATTAACAGGGAAGAAAATAGCCAAAGCGGCTGTTAGTACCGAAATAGGAAGGAATCGTAGGGATGAGGAGCCTTGATTTAGTCTGGCAATTAAGGGCAGTAATAAGAAGCCGCAAACAGATATTGCATCAAAGATGAAGTACCTTCGAAGTGCAAAAATGCTTATTGCGAGGTAGCAAAAGACCACCAAGCCAGGGAATGTAAAAGGCCTTGATCGAAGTGCAATGGATTGAGCGCTCATTAAGCTACAGATTTCGTTTGCTGTCTATTTCGGAGAAAGTAAATTACAACTGCCCCTGTAATTAAAATTAGCATCCACTCATGAGGCTCGGGTACTGCTCCTGAAGACTTCATAGAGGCATTTTTTAAACTATTTTTACTTTCTTCTATTCCAAACCGTTCATAGTCTTTTTGGGTCTCCAGCACGATCAGGCTTGATACAGGCGTTACGATATTAGCTTGCTCTGCTTCAGCAATAGTTTCTGGTTGAATAAAATCATTTTTAAAATAGCCTCCTGCTACTTCTTTCATAATATGATTATAGGCATATAAGCGGAGTAGGTGATCGGGTGCATTACTCTTCAAATTGCCCGAAGTTTGACGAATGCTTATTTTCGCTGGGTCAATGGTAGTTGAAGTTGAATCTTCAGCAGTGCTTTCAAATGTGTTGGTGCTTACGTTGTTCAACAGATCGGTAAGCTGCCCAGCATGAAAATCGAATACTCTCAACTCTTTTAAGGTCTTTAAATAAGGAGAAATCTGCCCTTCAAGAGCGTAAAGATGGATCTTCCCGGACGATGACAGATATTTTCCCATCTTACGTGCAAATTCAGAGTCCTTAAGATCGCTTAAATTAGGTGAAGGACCGTTACCTTTTGATATCAGTAATGACGTTTTAGGATCATCAATTTTGTACAGCGGAAAGAGACTAAAGTTAAGCTTTGATAAACGCTGGAACTCAAGGTCTACATTACTTTCATCCAGTTGCAATAGTTTCTCATCGAATACATATACTTTTCTCATCTTGATATGTTCCCATAATTCCAAATATTCTTTTTTACTCCATGAACCGTTGATATCGAGATAAATATGCTTAGGTGAAAAGGAATATTGATTCACTTTTGCTTCAGATATCTGGTATGCCTTGTTGTTAAATGAGAATCCTTGAGAAGATAAGGGAGATGCAGGGAATTGAAGGATCCAGTCAGGTTTATAATCTCTGTCCAGCTGATAGGCATTTTTTGAAACCAACTCGGAGCCATCAGGAATAAGTGGTTCAGGTAAGGGTTTAGAAGAACTTATTCGCAGGGTTTCAGTGGCATCTGACGCAGATGGGCCGTCAAAGTAGATATTTTCATAAACGAGTTCTGACCCGGCCTTTTTCAACGGACTTGTAACTCCAATCTTGAACTTCCGGTCTTCTTCGATGGAACATGGAAAGACCCGCACACTAACAGTGTTTCCTTCCTGCCAGTGAATTACTGAAGGGTCATGTTGTTCTACCCCTACAATTTGCCGGTAGGCCGAATCAGCTTTAGCTTTAGTTGTAAGGTAGCCTTTCTCTTCTTTACCCGCAATCCAAAGGGAAAGTGAACTTACAACTGCTCCTTCTGGCAGATGAAAGGTGTAGACTGCTTCCTGATTTCTGTTCCACATTGAAGTAGATCTATTCGTAATGGTGAGGATCTTCTCGGTATATGCTATTCGATATTCTGGAATAAGCCTTACGTTAGAAATTACATTACGTGTTTCAAGCTTGTCGCCACTCCATAATCTTTCCTGAGCCTGATGTCTGGCGTCATATAGCGATTCAAGTATTTTGATACGTTCTTTTTGATCAAGCTGAGATTTTCCTGCGAAAAGACTTGCCAAAACAACCAAAGGATCATGCTGCTGCTTCTCGTCGAATGTCTTGTTCATAAAGCCACCCCATAACCAAGATCCATCCATATCAATTGTGCGGTAAACAAGGTCAGACTTCAGGTTACGTTCTGTAATTAACCCTTTTGGAATACTTTGGCTTATCACTACCCAATTTGGCAGTTTGCCTTCTGCAAGTATATTCCGGTTGGATACCTTGCTGATGGTGTTATTAATAGAAAACCAGTTATAAGTGAAGATGGCAATCACCGAAATAGAAAAAATGAGCCCGGCTGCTATAGAATAGATTATTTTTCTATCCCTTTTAACATTGCGGCAGCAGATGGTGAGAGTAACAATGGTAAGGCACAGGGGAATAAAAGAGTGAAGCGAAATCCCCAGTCCGATAGATGCAGGAACGCTTATTAAGTATAATGGTATAAGGGAGAATGCGAAATAGGAGAAGAGGATAAGTGCTATCCCGAGCACAAAATGGTTAAGATGTTTTAGCAGGCTGGGCTGGAGATCAAGGAACAGTGCAGCTATTAGCGCAATACAGCTCAATACAAGCAAGACGACCAGCCATAAAACGGAGTCATCAAATACATTCATAACCTTGTTCAATACGAACGCACTTACAAACCATAAAATAAGCATTAGGACGGTATACTCTATTTTACTTTTGGAAAGCTTCCAGCGATATCGGTTTAGGGCGGTACCAAAAACAATGATAGTGTAAATGACGGTGATAACATAACTAAGGAAAAACATTCCATGGTGGCCCTCCGGGTTTTTCATCTCAATTAGTGTGCTTGCAAGCAAGATCAGACTGGAGAAAATGATCATCCAAATACCTGTACTTGTGATTAGGTCTTGCTGAAGGTTGGTTATTAATTTCTTCATTTTATAATTTGTGTTTTATTTAAAGTACTTTGTTATTCAAAGTTAAAGGGTAAAAAAAATTGACCTCCGCCAATCGTTAAAGAACTTTGAAATACAAAGTAAAGTAGAATAAGGCTTAATTGCAATAGGGGAGGAGGGATTATTTATAACTAATTTACAAAGTTCTTTCTTGAACTTATCCTAATTTAACTAAAGGTAGGTTGCGGAATGATGGAAAGACAGTGGTAAATCTGTAATAAATATCATTTTGGATTTCGCTGGGAATTTTTAGTTTTGCGCGCACTGCTCCCTGTAGCAGAATGATGAGTAATTTATTAACCTTATTATGATTAAACCCTTTTTGGTTGCGTGCCTGATATTTTCAGCATTCCACGCAAAATCACAATCGTATGGCCTCCAGGTTGGAGCAGACTACGACACACCTGTTGGCGATTTCGCCTATACTTTTAAACCGACAAAAGCCTATCACTTAGATCTGCTCTGGTATTCCTATGAGAAGGACAACACTATCAATTTCACCATCGGAACCAACACTTTTACACCAAAGGAAGAAATCTTTTATTTTCTCACCAATTCGGATCAAGGTTATGGGACTACTGTGTATTCAGATTACAAGATATTTTCTGCATACATGGGGTGGATGAGAAATTTAAATTTGGCAGAAAGACTAAAACTAGGGCTTGGCTTCAATTTTGGTGCCTATTTTTCTCACTACACAACGGAATCGAATGGGGGAGGATCAAGCTCTGATATCGGTGATACAAACGTTTACCTCGCGGCAAAATCAGGTTTTTCATTTGATCTGTCTGATCATCTGCAGCTAAACCTTCAGGCTAAGTATAATGCTTTCGCGCCCACAGGTAAAAATGATGCAAGAACTCCTGCATTTCAGGATAACAGAATTGGTACTTTTAACCGTACCTGGTCTAGTGGACTTGCTATTGCTTACAAATTCTAAATCTAGTTAACCAATCCTTTGATCTTTGTAATGAAACTCTTTCGCAACCTTTGCATTATTTTTCTATTGTCTTGTTTCGTGGCCTGCAAGAAGGGCGAAAATCCCTGGGTGCCAAAATCGGCTATAGATTCGCTGATCTCTGCCCGAAATCCTATGATGAACCATGTCGCCGTCATCTATAACCAAGATATTTATTATTTCCCTTCTATTGAACAATCGCCAATTCGCATCACCCAAACTCCGAACGTAAACAAGCGAATGTTAAGCATGTCTCATAATCATAAAAAATTTGCATTTCTTAATGGTAGCACCATTGTTATTGTTGATGATAAAGGCGCTCAGCTTGCCGAACTAAGTCAATATTCAAACGTTAAAGGTTTTGACTGGAGTGCAGATGACGCCACTCTCTATATTCTCAATAACAATACAATTTCCTACTTCGGTCCGTCAATGAACCTTCCTGCAATCACCTATCCTGGCATAAATTGGGCCACTAGTCCTCAGGTACTTTCTGCGACGGTTTCTTCAAGAGGAGATTTTGCCTACGTGTTTACGGCTTATCACCCTTTTAGCCCAGATCCTTACAAACTTGTTATCAAACGCGCAGATGGCAGACCAGATGTGGTTTATACCGCTGAACATAATGAACGTCTTAGTTATGCTGCTTTCTCCGCAAACGACTTCGATTTGGTAGTAGGATACAAGGATAATGAGAGCGACCGCAGTTTTGGCAAGTTGGGCATCTTTACAGGTTTAAAAAACTATCCTGATTTCGAAATGAGGTTTTCGTCAAAATACTCAAGCCCGAGGTATAACAGCAAACTGAACTTCATGGTCTGCGGATATAAGTCCTCCAGCTCTGATGTTTTCCTTTTAAGCGCGAGGAATTTTGCTGATCTGATTGATAAAAGTACGAACCGGGATGATTTTAACAACAGGGATGTGTTGTATACAGACTGGAAGTAGCCAGTCTTTACCTTATTATAAAACCAAAATACTTTATTCATAAAAATGAAAAGACAATTTTTTAGAGTACTATTCTCTGGGTTCCTATTGTGCTCCACTACTGGTCTAATGGCTCAAACCCAAACCAGAACACCTGATTTCTTCACTGGAAGCACACATGTAAAAAGCTTTATTCACGGGGGACAGGTAATACTTCTGTCGAGCGAAAATGATAAGCAGGTGAAAATCGTTAACTCCACACCCGGAATGAAAAAGAACTGGGAACAGACAATAGATGGATCTTTGATGTTCGGTGCCAGTTTAGAGGATAAGATCCTGATTGTGGTGAGCACTGATTTTGCAGCAATGGTAGGTGGAAATAATAGTACATATAAGGCTGCTGTCTTGAATCCAAAGGATGGTAGGATTATAGCCGAAAAGGTCATTTATAATGGTAATAATGATTATGTTACCATCTCCGATTTTGCTGTTTCCAAAGGTAAAAAAACGTTTTCCTTGTTTGCACGCGAAACCAGCGTAAAGCGAAACGTAAAGGTGGCTCCCGGAGCAATTGGAGCAATCCTTGTGGCAAAGAAAATGGATAATAATGCAAATATCATAAGGTCTTTTAGTGTTTCAACTTTTAACAGTAATCTGGAAATTACTGATAAGGTTTTCCCGGTATTGCCTAAAGGGGATTTTGTAGGTGCAGCAACTACCAACAATAATGATCTGTATGTTGCTGTTGCGGAGGATAAAAAAGGGGTAACTATCGCTAAGTACGAAGCAGGAAAAGATAAAGCAACCGCCACAGTAGTAGAGCCGTTCAACCATTCGGCTGGCTTTCTGGGTACAGCGAAATTGAACGACTATTTATCTCTTATTACCGATACTCTACACAATAATAGGGTATACCTTTCAGGAGCATTCAAAAACGATGATGAGTTTATCTGCATATTCAATAAATATGACTTCGGAACTAATCAGCACAACCGCTTTAAGAAAAGTTTCAGAAAAGCTGATCTGAAGGCGTTTGAAAAATCTTACACTCCTATAAATAAACAATTTGCTGATCTGGAGCTTGGAAGTGCTACAGGTGTTGAAGTTTTGGGTGTAATGTTTTCGGAAGATAAGTATTTGGTTGCCCTTGGAGATGTTCACTATGTGCCGTCTAGCCCAGGAAGCCGTTTGCCAGCAACGTACAATGCAAATGGAATGCTTATCTATAATCTCGATGATAATTTAGTAGAAAAGTCTGTTTCTGCAATTCCAAGATCTTACGAAAATGTTCCCAGACCTTCGTTTACCTCATATTATAAGGATAATGCCTGGTATTTGTTCGCTTCTGACGATTGGAGGGCGAAGTTTAGTGTAGCTAAGATCAACGCCACCACAGGGAAAGTGGAAGACCTTAAATTAATTGAGCCGGATAAGGCTGGTAAAGGTGATGTTGCCGAGCTAAGCGAAATGGTTATTACTGATAAATATCTGATTCTTCCAGTTAAAGATATTAAAATGTCTTTTAGTGCGAAGTTTAAATACGATGTGCATATGTACCAGATCAACTGGTAATTATTAAACTAATAATGAAATAGAGCCTATAAAGATGCACCATCTAAATAGGCTCTATTTGATTTTGCATCAGTGATTAGGAGTGTCACAGATAGCCGCCTAATCCTGGCTTACCCTCATCGTTGAGTATAACGAAGCCATCAATGATGATGGCTTGTATAAGTTCAAAATTAATTTTGTCAAGCAAGCTTAAGATGCCGGGTAGTTCGCGTTTGTAAAACTCTCCGGGGATATACTCTTGATCACAATCTAGAACCTCGATCAATGTGTCTACCGGTTCCTGATCTTCCCAGGTATTAAAACATAGACAAACAGTCCGGCTTTACTTTCATAGTAATAGCTGTCAAAGGCAAGTATCATTCTTCAATTACTCATTTACTTTTTTTCTTCTTTAGAAACTTAACATCATCGCGAGCTTCTTCTTTGTTATAGTTTTCCGCCTTTGAACTAATAGCCTTAGATCTGGTACACATGCTGGTAGTGTAATTTTCGTCAGTGCCATTAGCAAAGATCAACCATTTTTCCCCTTCCTTTGGGGAGATGCCGCAAGCAGCCGACTCTGCCGGTGTTGATACTATAACAGGCCCAGATTGCCTATTGCCTTTAAAGTAATTAATGACTTTAACTGTGATCTTCTTTTTCATGCCATCGGTATCAACCTTAAGGATCTTGCCTTTAATGATCAGATCGTACTGACTGAATTGTTTATCGTCCATCTTACCTAAAGCCACGCATTTACACGAGCTGGCAATTTTAGTGGTAAGAAGAAATAAAAATAGGAGGCAGTATTTAAAGGAGATGCACGTGATTTTGAAACCCATAAAAAGTTAATTTATTTTTGTTATACTAAGCTCGTAAAAGAAAAGGATGATAATATTTTTTTCATGAAGGCATTTTGGAAAAGGCAATAGATCAGTGGCATTCATAATTCAAAGCGAAACTGTAGCCCCCATTTTCCGCACTAACTATTCGGCCTTGGTCGTCCATTTGAAACTCATAAGGATGATTTCCAGGGAAGTCCCCATATTTAATTTCTGTTGGTAAGTTTGCTGGCATTTTACCATAATAATCAAGCAAATAAGGATTTACAACTTCCAATAGATTATATACAAGTCCATTTGGTAATTGCTGGTAAGCTTTGTTGGAGTACATTACTTGTTCTGGTACACCAACAGCATAACCATAATTACGATTTTTTTCGATCATATTACCATTAATCCAGGTATAGTTTAGGATTTGATAGTTCTTTCCATCATTCATAACTTCCTTTACCAAATAACTATCAGGACTATATTCATATGTATAGAGCGCCCCTGTGTTGCTCTCGTCTGATATTATTCTACCGCGATTATCAAGTTTAGATGTGAAAACAATATTGGTAGAAAGTCTCGTTTCAATAGAGTTCTGATTATAACTTATACTTATTTCTCCATTAGAAAACCGCACTCTTTTAAGCTTTTTATGCTCATCATAATAATAAGTTTCGAGCTTGGTGTCACTTAGAACATCTGTTTGCATAGAAACTGCCGCACATCCTTCAAATTCAGGTTTATCTTTCTTACAGGCCGACAAAAAAACAAATAGGATTAGGCAAAGGTTTAAGAGTTTCATCACCCAAACCTAAATAATTAATAGATCCCAGTCAAGAAGAGGTGACCTTTTCTCAGTGTTCGCCTATCCAAAATATCTTTTTTTAGCCTTCAAACAGCTTCAAGGCCTATTTAAATTACTTATATAGCTGGTCCTAAGGACACAGCCGACATGCTCGTAATTCTTTATCCTGCTGGAACAATTAATAGGAAAACGTGTAATCGTAGAATTTATGAAGATTGCTGACCCAATGCAACTAGAATGGCTCCGCCAAGCATTAATGCAACACCGGTAACCAGTTGCCAGGTCAATTTTTCGCGGAGAAAGATGACTGAGAAAATGATTGCGAATACCAGGGATAGCCTTTCAAGAGCAGTTACATAAGAAGCTTTACCTGATTTGAGCGCATAATAGGAAAACAAAGTCGACAAAGTTGTTGCTATTCCTGCGGCTACCAGGAACATCCAGGCTTTTTTGTCAATGTCCTTAAGCATTCCGATGTTTCCCTGAAATGCTACTACTCCCCAGGTAATAGTCAGGATCAGCACCGCCTGGATGGCAAAAGCAAGACTTGAGTCTACATTCTTCAAACCCGCCTTAGTAAGTACAATTGTAATTGCAGCTGAGAAAGCTGCTAAAAGAGCGAACAATATCCACGATTGACCCATATATCCCTTCTTAAAAAAATGGCAAAAAAGCCAATCTTTGGTGTTTTTGTATATCAGCTCTCTTAACCTCAGTTTAGTTCTTTAGTTTGCGAAAGTTTCATTTTCTACTGGGGATTATGAAAGGCGGTGATTATAATTTTCAAACATCAATTGAGTGATAACTCCATTAATAAAAGAGGGTAGGGTTTTCCAAGTCCGTCCACTTCAACCCGGTCATACACTTGAAAACCCATCTTATGGTAAAAGGCAATAGCCCCAAGATTCTGTTCATTTACATCTACTTTCTTCACACCATGAAAGTCAATAGCGAAACTTAGTAAAGCTTTACCAATTCCTTTCCCAAAAAACTTAGGCTTCACAAATAGCATCTCAACTTTATCTTCTGAAAAACCAATAAATCCTTGTATTTCGTTATCGTAATTCTTTACATAATAAAGCCTTAATTGTACTAAGTACTCGTTAAGAATCAATGGCTTGAAAAAGAGAATATCTTTTTCTGTAATGAAATCATGAGTTGCTCTTACCGAGGCTTCCCAAACTTCAGTTAATTCATTGTAATCGCAAGCACTAGCTTTGCTTATTCCACCTTTGGTCATGTTTTCTATGAGTTATAATAATGCTTAAGGGTCAAGTTGAATCTATATCATTATATCAGAAGGAGGGATCTTCCAATTCACTGAAGCTGCCCAGTGCTCTGCACCTGCCATTAAAACATCAAAAACAGGATCCTTAATATCGTAATAGGCTTTCATATCATGAGGGAAATACCTTGCTAAACTAATCTTTACCGCCTCGTAGGCCTTTGCTGCAAAATCATCATTTCGCAGGTAATCGCGACAAAGCAAGGCATAGCGTTGATTGTATCTTCCAGATATTCTTACATGTAGGTTAACTGCAGGCTCAAGCATTTGAAAGAACCATTTCTGCAGTTCTGATGCTGGAAGGTGCGCGGCCCCCGCTGGCAGGTGATCACTATTGATATGCTCCAGATTGTGGAAACCAAGCATTTCCAGTTCTTTTATGATCTTTGGATCAAATTTAGCCAGTGTCACCTGAATATCGATGACATCCTTCGCGCCAAGTTCACTAACGGCGGTAGAGCCTATGTGATGAATTCCTTTAATCGAACCGGTTAGGGTATCTTTAAGCCGGCTACCTAGTTTTTCAAACTCAACTTTCCATTGAGGTTTGTGTGGTACTATTTCTATCATTGGTAATTACTACATATTTTCTTAAAGTGAACCAGAGCTTAGACTTACAAGCTGGTCTATTACTTATATCTCCTTCAAGAATAATTCAAATGTGAAAAAATGAAATCACTTGAGAATAATCAGATTAAGGAAATTTGAACGTAACAGTTAAATGTAACACATAAAATAAAGCTGTTCTGTGGCGGTCTGTCGACCATTTAACTCATGAACACTTTTTGTATCCTATATCGATATTTCACTGCTTTCTGTTACATTAGCGCGATTTTGACGTTAGCTACAACGTTCTAAATACGAGGAAATGCGTGTAGTCGGTAAAGAATAAAAGATAACATTAAAAGATATAACAGGTATGTTAATTACGAATGAAACAGAGATGGAGGGTATGAAAAAGGCAAGTGATGCAGTGGCTTGCGCTTTAAAAGAAATGATAAAATACGCGCAGCCGGGTATCACAACAAAGCAGCTTGATGATTTTGGGGCGGGTATTCTTAAAGATTTTGGCGCTAATTCTGCTCCATTCATGGCTTATAAATTTCCAGGCTGGACATGCATTAGTGTCGACAACGAATTTTGCCATGGTATCCCATCCGAAAAGAGGATACTTCAGAAAGGGGATTTAATCAACATCGATGTTTCAGCTGAACTTGACGGCTTTTACTCGGATAATGGAGCTTCTTTTATTCTTGGTGAGGATCTAAAGCAACATCAAAAACTAGTTGAAGCTTCAAAACAAATTTTACGATTAGCGATCAACAGTATTAGAGGAGGGGTTAAAATTTCTGATGTTGGCTTATTAATTGAAACTGAAGCAAAGAAACGCGGCTATAAAGTTATTAAGAATTTAACGGGTCATGGAGTAGGGAGAAGCCTTCACGAAGAACCAAATGAAATAGCTAATTATAAAGACCGCTTTAACCAGACCAGGTTCAAAAAGAACAGCGTGGTGGCAATAGAAACCTTCATATCGACAACGTCAACAATTGCCGAAACTCTAAGTGACGGCTGGACTATGGTTGGAAACAAAGGAGGCTATATGGCACAGCACGAGCATACCATTATGGTAACAGAAGGTAAGCCAATTATATTAACGGAAAAAAATGAGATCTGGAGTTAGTGACCTGGAGAACCAGCAGGGATACCTTAATCCTTCGCTGGTTTCGGTCCTCTGTTATGAATTATAAGCCCATTTAAAAAATTTCGCAAAATCTGATCGCCACAAGGTTTAAAGTTGGGGTGATCTTCACTGCGAAAAATAGCACTAAGTTCTGTTTTGGTGATCCGGAAGTCTACTAGTTTTAAAACGTTGATAATATCATCATCCGTAAATTTCATAGCTACCCGAAGCTTCTTCATTATATCATTATTGGTCATCGCTTACATGCTTGAATTAGATGGAAACCTCTATTTTAACTTTCTTGTTTTTGATCTTTTCAGTCTTAAGTAGCTGCGCGGTCTTTTCAATTAAGCTGCGTTTTACGGCAACATAGGAAGAATAATCGAGCACCTCTATCAACCCAATTTCATCTCTTTCAAGACCACCTTTCTTTGCCAGCAGACCTACAATATCGATCTTATTTATTTTATCTTTCTTTCCTGCAGCGATATATAGGGTTGCCCACTCGGAAGGTTGTGGCACTATTGGCCGCTTAGGTAATTGTTCAGGTTCGGGCAGTTCGTTGAGGTAAACCGGGTTCTCGTCCTTAGTCAATAGGAGATAAGAAGTTCCTTTTGCATGCATACGTGCTGTACGTCCATTGCGGTGGGTGAAGGCCTCTTCGTTATGCGGTAATTGATAATGCACCACATTCTCGATCTCAGGAATATCTAATCCGCGGGATGCCAGATCGGTAGTTATGAGTATCTTGTGACTTCCATTCCTAAATTTTAGTAATGCACGCTCCCGGTCATCCTGTTCCATCCCGCCATGGAAGATTCCATGAGGCAAGCCCATATTCCAGAGCAATTCGCTGATCCGTTCTACGGCCTCGCGGTGGTTACAGAAAACCAATGTTGAATGGTTGCCTATCTTGCATATTAAACCGAAGAGCGCTTCAAGTTTATCCTCAGCTTCGCATATCACTACCTTTTGCAATAAATCGGGCGTTGCAGCGACATTACCAAGGTAATCAAGAACTGCAGGATCCTTTATCCCTGTAAAGGCTGGTATCTGGTCCATTTGGGTAGCCGAAGTTAGCATACGCTTAGTAACAGCAGGCATTTGCCGGATAATGAACTCCATATCCTCCTGGAAACCATATTCCAAAGCTTTATCGAATTCATCAAGAATTAAGGTATGAACTGCAGTGCTATCAAAACTCTTTCTGCGGAGGTGATGAGCAATTCGTCCAGGCGTTCCAATCAATACCGCTGGGGGCTCAGTAAAATTGTTCCGCTCAATTTTTACGGAATGCCCACCATAGCAGCAGTTCACTTTAAATCCACTACCAATGGTTCTGAAAACTTGCTCGATCTGTAAAGCTAATTCGCGTGACGGTACCAGAATTAAGCACTGAACTGTTTTTATATTGCTATCTAACAAGCCAAGTAATGGCAACAGGAAGCCCAGGGTTTTGCCGGATCCTGTTGGAGCAAGCAGGACTATATCGCTCTTTTTGGCTGCACTAAGAGATGCTTGTTGGATTTCATTCAGTGCATTTATTTTAAGATTTTCGAGGGCTTGCTTGATCATTAATTTGGGATTCGGATAAAGATAGCTTTATTTTTAACTTACTTGGTTTCCACAGTTTTATTTCAGCTCCTTCCACCATTCCTTAAATACCTGCTTTTCATTATCCATCCACACAACTTCGCCAATTAAGGGAGTTACCAGAGGAATATCTTGAGCTTTAGCAATACGCGAAACCTCTATAAGTGGCCCATCCCAACTATGCAGGGCCAGCGAGAACTTACTGGAGTGAACCGGCATAATACGTTTCGCATTCAGGTCTTTACCTGCTTTCACTACTTCTTCCGGAAGGCAGTGGATCGCATGCCAAGCCAGGTTGTATTGTCCGTTTTCCAGTATGGCGAGATCAATGTCGCCGAAACGTCTGCCGATAGCCGCAAAATGAGTATCGTAACCACTATCGCCTCCAACAAAAACTTTCGTATTTGAGGTTTCAAGTAGATATGACATCCAAAGAGTATTGTTCCTTTTGAAGGTTCGACCACTAAAATGCCGGGCCGGTAGGGTATGAACTTTGAACTTATCGTTTAGTGTGATGGTTTCATTCCAGTCGTGCTCAGAAATAATTTCGGGAGCGTAACCCCAGTGTTCAAAATGCTCCCCAACTCCTAAACCACAGATCACCTTTTTTACTTTGCCTTTAAGATCTTTGATGGTTAGGTAGTCGAGATGATCATAGTGATCGTGACTTATAAGAAGTACGTCAATCTCTTGAAAATCATTAACCCCGTAAGTATTTGCTCCGTCAAATGCACGTGTTGTAGAGGGAACAGGAGAGGCATTACCGCTAAATACCGGGTCGACGAGGATCTTTAAACCATCTAATTGCATATAGTACGAAGAGTGACCAAACCAAACTACTACATTACTATCAACAGGTAGACTTTTAAGGTCTGTTTTTACATAGGGTAAAGGTTTAGCAGGTTTTTGGCGGGGATTCGACTTGAAGAAAAAGTCAAACATTACAGACGTCATTGAATAGCCTTCTGTAAGCGTCGGGGTATGACTAAAATTATGAAATACTCCGTCTCTAAAATGTTTCGACTGTTTCATTCGCTCGAGACGTTTACCTGAAGCTGCCTTTCCAAATTGAGGTTGCTGAAGAAATATAAATGTTGCAAGTGCAAGTAAAACTGCCAGAGATATCAGGGTGATCATACCGTATTTTAATATATTAAGAAATCGTTTCATCTATTACTACTATAACCTTTGGACTGAATGTTCATTCCATTTGTTACTAAAAATTTTTATTCTTTTATAGCATCCCACACCAACCGCAATTGTCTTTGTAAATGTGTCGGGTCATTTTTCTTTCCCTCGCTCTGCATCCATCTTACATAAGTAGTGATAGTACCGGCAAGGAAATGAAGTAAGGCATTCAGGTCCATATCTTTGATTATTCCGTCCTTTTGGCCTTGTTGTAACAGATCAATCACATCCATAAAATCTTGCTGACCTGCTTTTCGTGTATTCTCTGTTATTAGCGGGGAGCTATGGAACTGATCCATAAAAGCAAAACAATCCGGGTAATTAAAATAAAAGTTTACCAAGCCTCCGTAAAAGTTGAAAAACCGTGCTTTTAATGAAGTTTGGTTATTCACCGTTTCAGCTATCAAATGGATTTTAGATCGCTTAATATAAAGGTAGATCTCATTTATTAAATCCTCTTTAGTTGCAAAATAGTTGTAAATAGTACCCATACCAGTATTGGCAGCTTTGGCGATAGCCGACATTGGCGTTGCCTGCACCCCGCGTTCTGTAAGTAAACGCATTGCAGCTATAATGATTTGTTCCTTCTTATCCACTGCGACAAAGGTATAACTTGGAATGGATATTCCAAATTCAATAGCATTAAGTAACACTCACACTACATTTGGATATTGTGTAGTTTAGTTCATAGCTTTATAAATCCAATTTCAAGTATGAACCTAAGTTTCTATACCCTTGCAATAACAGTATTTGCCTTAGTGACTGGCCCAATAAGCGGTTCTGCCGCTAAATCCCGGCAAGTAGCAAATTTCCGGCCGGGTAATTCCTCATTTAACGATGTTATTAAAACAATTAAATATCAGGGAAGAACTATTCACTTGAATGAGCGGGCTTTATATCTAAATCCAAAGCTTAATGAATCGCAGTTAGGTCTTTTTGCTTTTCGAACCTTACAGGATGTTGTCAAGTTTGCGAAGGACGGAACCGAAGAGCGGCCTACAGTGATCTATATGGAGCCAGACGTGTATTGGACGGATGACCCAAAGGGCGACAACAGGGAGAATAAATTGATAGGCCTTATTATTCCTCAGTCTAATATTACCTTGATTGGCTTATCGAAAAATCCTGAGCATACAATTATCGCAGGCAACAGGGGACAAATGGCTGGGGCAATAGGAAATTGGAATACCCTTGGTGTAGGAGACGGCTTTAAGGCTTATAACATTACTTTCGGCAATTACTGTAATGAGGATCTGGTTTACCCTTTAGATCCTTCTAAGAACCTTCCCAAGCGTCAATCTACTATTACTCAGGCCCAGGTATTAACTAAGGCTCATAACGGTAAGATGGATAAATGGATATTTGACAATTGCAGATTCATCAGCTATCTTAATACTTTCGCGGCCGGTAATCAACCTCATCGCACTTACTATAAAAATTGCTTCTTACAATGTACAGATGATGCGGTTGGCTCAGGAGATTATAGTGTATTTGACAGATGCAGTTTCCGGTTCTATGCAAATCATCCTTCCTGGGGAGGGTCGCGTGTCCTTCAGGCCTATCTCGGCTGTAGGTTTGAAACAGTATTACGCGATCCCGGGGCTAACTCAACTATCTACTTTGCAAAGAATAATAATGTTTTTGCAGTAATTGATGCGAGGTTTGAAGGGAATGCCACTGCATTAGGGTGGACAGATGTTACTCAGGATCACGTAAGGCATTATGTTTACAATAATACCCTTAACGGGAAGATCGTTCAAATAAGTCCTTCTAAACCCGAACTTTCTGTTCAATTAAAAGGAGGTAGTCTGGCTGCTTTTAAGGTGGGTGAGGAGTACAATATTTACAATTTATTGAGAGGAAATGACGACTGGGATCCCGCCGGTCAGAAGGATCGTTTGTCGGATTTCAAAGATATTCCATTCCGTATGGAGCTAACAACAGATAAGGCTAAGTTAAAAGGTGCAGATAAAGAACAAGCCACCTTATCCTACAACATCTATCCGGAACGAGTAAGGAAGAACACCACTTTGAAGTGGACAGTTAGCGATTCAAAGCTGTTATCGCTGCGGCAAAATATAAACGGTACCATTACCGTGGCCGCAACAAACAGCAGCGACAGTACCCGGCGGGCCTTCGTAAAAGCGGAAACCGAGCAGGGAATTCAAGCATTGGTTTATTTTGATATAAGCGGAATTGCACAGGAAGCGCCGTCTTTCAAAAAGAAACCGGAGATCAAAGGTCCGGAAGCCGGGATACTTTCTCTTAGTTATGATTTAAATTTAAATAACCGTAGAGATAATTCCCTAATCACCTGGTATAGAAGCTCTGGCAAAAATGCTATTGATTCAATTAAGGTTGGAGTAAGTACATCTACAGCTCCTTTGAAGAATTATTCCCTTTCTGCTGGTGATATTGGTTATTACCTGAATGCTGTGATTTATCCTAAACATAACACCAGCAAAACAGGGAAGCCTGTTTTTGTGCAAAGCCGAAAAATCAGTGCAAAAGATATTCTGACTTCTTCTATCACTACTGACTTTAAAAATCTTCCTACTTCGAGGAACTCTGTGATTAAGGAGGGTTTTTGGACTGTAGACACATATCGTCCAACAGATTTAAGTAAAGAATTTGTCTGGACACCAGATGAAGGGAACGGATGGGAGTATGGTCCAGGAATGGATGCCGCCGCCGGCCGGGAAGGTTTGATGACGGTAGGCAGGGGAGCTCGTCTACTTTATACGCAGTCGGGAAGACTTAAAGATATGACCCTGATTTTGAAATTAAGTCCACATAAAGCTGCAGGACAGGGATTTGGCAGCGCAACCGGACAGTACCTGGATATTTATACTAAATACGACACGAAAAGCCAGAGCGGATACGGACTACGAATTGAACGTACACCAAAATTTGGTAACGGCGTACAGTTTACACTATATAAGTTCAGTAAGGGGGTAGGTACCGCCATCTCAGACAGTCAATACTCCTCGGTTTTTTTACCCGGATGCAAGGTGGAACTTAGCACTGGCGGCGACATCCTTAGCGCAAGAGTAAGCACCAGCAGTCCACAGCAGCAGGGTCAAAAAGAAGCAGGCCTTGCACATAGCGTAAGTCTTGAAGCAAAGGTTGAACCGAATGAATTTGGTGGCTTTGGTGTTCAACATACTGGCAGTACTGGAGGAGCCAGCAGGATAATGCTTGAAGGTCTGGAGGTGACTTACAAGGACTGAAGAGAGGAAATCATTAAAATACCTTAACTAAAACTGCTTCGGTCTTTGTTTCTTTGCAGCAAGCTCGGCTACTTCTCTGACTCGCTTTTCGCGGGTTTCTGGCCTTTTGGCTACTGCAACCCATTGCAGGATCATTTTCCTGACAGACTTGCTCAAGGTAATAAAATACTCCTTTGATCCTGGGTTACTTTCAAATTGACGTTCTAATTCAGCGGGAATTAGCAATTCTTCAACTTCGTCCAGAATGGTCCAGGATCCATTCTCTTTTGCAGTTTCGATCGCTTTGTAGCCAGCTTCGGTCATTAAACCTTCATTAATCAATTGCTCAACCTTAGCTTTATTGATTTTAGACCATGCACTTCGTGCCTTTCGAGGGCAGAAAAATTGAATAAAACTTTCCTTATCGATTGATTTCCTAATACTGTCTATCCAGCCGAAGCAAAGTGCTTCGTCAACCGCTTCACTCCATGAAATGCTCGGCTTATTTGTATTTTTTCTATACTGCAATATCCATACAGCCTCTTTTGATTTATGATTTTCTTTTAACCACTCTCGCCATTCCTGTCTGCTGGCCGGATAAAAAGTTTCGACGGGAGTTTCCTTCACTTGAATATAATGGAATTTTATTGATGCATTCTGCCGGCAATCAGGAAAATTAGATTTTAGAATATAAAGCACTATAGATTTACCATGGCTTTCATATCTTCAATGGGCCAACCATATGCTCGTTTACCTGATCTTCCCGCCCCAACAGGTATCTGATTAAGTCTGCTATTTAAAACTGGTAGATCGGGTTGATCTTCATCCGAATATTCCAATTGCCCTTTAAATTGGAATATAAACTCGTTCAGCGTACCAATTGCTTTTTTATCGTTATTCGTTTTGGAGAAAGTTAAAGGAAGTAGTCGGCTTAAGATAACAAGGGAAGAGTCTTCATAAATAATTTTATCAAAAACTAATTGCTCTAAAAGTCTTTGAAGAAATATATTTTCCAGGTTCTTTAAATCCGCTTTTTTAATGGGAGGAATAAGTACAGCATAATAAGTTTTACTATTGACAAACATTAAATACTTCTTCCTTTGATAATAAAAGAGATGACCGTTCCAATTTCCAAATTGAGCTTCATTTACCTCGGGAGGGGTAGAGAGCTTTTCTTTTCCTAAGAAATCCGCTAGTTTGCCGGAACAATAGATCGTTGTCATTATCTTGATAAGTACTATAAAGGTTCGTAAAGATATTTGTTGGTTTATTACCAGCAAAATTAAACAAACAGAAAGCTGCAATTGTTCGCGGTCGAGTAACGAAAGGATTAATTAGAATATATAATGTCAGCTTCAGGGTAAATATAATAGAGGCAAAAACTACTACTTGTATCGTTATTGAATTTCCCCTCGTCATAGAGTAAATTAAAATTGATGAGATACTATTTTCTTCTATTTATCTATCTGATAGCTTTCACATCCTGTAAAAAAGATAAAGACAATGTTAAAGATGACGATGTTAAAGAACTTAAAGTATTGGGCTGGGCCCAAACCACTAACAACAGCAATTCTATACCCTCCCTCTGGACTGAAAGCCGGCAGCTTGACTTTCTGCCTATTCTAAATAATGCCCATTATAAGATGTACTTCAGCCATAAGATGAACGGAAAATTAATCTACGTGGGAATTGAGGATATCCATTCTCCTGCATCATCAAAAATAGTAATGTGGAAAGGATCCTCTAAAATGATCCTTTCTGAAATAATCCTTTCTCCGGTACAACAGGAAAGAATTTTAGGTATATCTGTTGATCCTCAAAGTAATGGCATCTTTATTCTTGCCTCTAATCTAAACAACTATTATTACTATCGAATTACTGATGGAGGGAATGAAATCATTAAAAGTTCTGTCAATGCTGGGGCTCATGGAATTCCAGTGTATATTCAAGCTAATGGCACCGACATAAATGTCCTTACAATTACTCAGGTATATAGTGATCAGGTTACTGAAGGGAAAACAACAATCAAGCATTTAAAGAATGATGTAGTTTATGCGACCTACGATATTCCTCTTAATGAAGAAGAGTATTTTTGGAACAATCTTATAGTGGGTTCAGCATATATTGAAAATAATGTATGCCACTTGCTGGCAGCCGCGGATCAGTCGCTAGACTACTATTATTTGAAGCTAAGCAAGAATGATCCAATAGTGCAGCGGTCTTTTCAAACTGATAATTATACACCTGCCTTCGGTGCTGAAACAGCAAGTATAAGTTCGGCAAGTGGCCTTTACGAGGATGGCAGGTTTTATGTGGCTGCCAAGAAGAGTGCAAGAGATGTTGCTTGCCTAACTATTGATGTAAGACCGGCTGTACCCACAGTGGTTAAATCGACATTAGAAGCACCTGAATCAAATACTACCTATACTCCCACGAAAGTGTATAAATATGACGGGGATATTTATTTAAGTGGGCTTGCTAATGACTTTGGGGTTTACTGGAAGAATGGAAAGCTGACCGTGCCGGACAAATCAGGGTTATCGATGTCAAGAATAGGGTACATAGCTTACCATTAGTTAAAAGTTTGTTCTGATTTGACTCTTTATCCAAGATTTCTCGAATCATGTTAAAACACGTAAATTAGGAGGCACTTATTTTTAGACTTTGGACATCGAAAGCTTTAATTCAATTATCAACCAGTTACCACTTCCTTTTATTGTTTATACTGGCACCGACTTAAAAATAGAGTTAATAAGTGGTGAGGCAAAAGACCTATTAGACCTTAAGTATTCATGGGAGGGCTCAAATTTTATTGACCTCTTTGCTGGAAGCAGCAGCGACCAGGTAGAAAGTTCTTTACATGCAGCAATGGAAACGGGTAAAGAACTTAAACAAGAAGCAATAGCATTAGAGATTAAGGAAGGTGATAGTACACGTCACCTTTACCTCAATGTACAAAATAGGCCATTAAAGCTTGAAGATGGAACAGTGTATGGTGTTTTGCAGGTGCTGAGTAAGGCCAGCCAGCCTAAACAAGAATACAATCCTGCAATGAATGATCATCGCCGGCTGATTGCCTTGGTTGAAAATAGTAGCGACCTCATTGGGATCACTGATATGGAGGGAAATGTTATCTATCTAAACAAGGCAGGACAAATGCTTATGGGCGCATCAAGCCCCGAGGAGTGTTACCGCCCAGCAGGTGAATATCTCCTGGAAGAGGAACATTCAAAGTTGCGTTTGGAAATGCAAGCCTCAATGAAATCGAGGGGGATGTGGCGAGGAGAGATAAACTACAAGCATTTTAAAACCGGAGAGGCAATCCTTTGTGATCTTAACGCTTTTGTAATAGTCGACCCGGTAAGCGGAGAAGCAATCGGAATGGCTTCTGTTACCCGGGATCTAAGGCCTACTTTGGCCGCAAGGAAGGAGCAGCAGAAATTGCTAACTCTGGTTGAGAATAGTGGCGATTTGATGTCGGTCCTGGAACCTACGGGGTATAATTCGTATCTAAATAAAGCCGGACGGGAAATGTTGGGTTTTGAGTCCGACGAGCAAGTTGTGTCTACACCAATCTCAAACCTCCACAGCGCTGAACATTTTCTTGAAGTAAGTCAGAAAGTGTTACCAGCCCTTGAAAATTTTGGTCGCTGGGAGGGACAGATGATTGTCCGGCACTTGCAAACGGGAGAGGAGTTCCCCGTATTCAATAAATCTATCAGAATTGATGATCCTAAAACAGGTAAAATGCTTGCCGTAGGAGCACTAATGCGGGATATGCGTCCTGAACTAGCGGCCCAACAGGCCCTTGCTGATAGTGAAAGGCTTTTCCGCGAAATTACCACAGCTGCACCTGCTGGTTTGTGGATGTGCGATACAGAACAAAAACTTACCTATGTAAATAGGATCTGGGAAGAATGGACAGGTAAAACTTTTGATCAGCAAGTAGGGGAATTGGTTTGCGATACGGTTATTTTATCAGACAGAGCCTCAGCTGAGTCCAAATTCAGGGAGGATTTTGAAAGGCGTAGCTTTCATCAAAGCCAGTTTCGTATCTCGAATGGCTCCACTACACGCTGGATTATAAGAACAGGAAATCCCCACTATTCAGCAAAGGGAGAGTTTTTGGGTTATGTTGGTGCTTGTGTGGATATTACGGAATTGAAACAGCTTCAGGAACAAAAGGACCAATTTCTGGGGATTGCAAGTCACGAACTAAAAACTCCTGTCACAAGTATCAAAGCATACACGCAGGTACTTGAATCCATGTTACGAGATAGTGGAGATCTCAAGAAGGCTGATATGGTAAAGAGGATGGATGTACAGGTAAATCGTTTAATAAACCTTATTGGCGACTTATTAGATGTGACCAAGATCCAGACAGGCAAGTTACAGTTTAATGACCAGGAGTTCGACTTCAACCAGATGGTAGAGGAACTAGTGGAAGATTTAGCGCGTACTAGTCCAAAGCACCAGATCGTTACTCACCTTGAAGAAACTGGAGCAGTATATGCCGATAAAGAACGAATAGGGCAGGTGGTAACTAATTTGATAACCAATGCCATTAAGTATTCACCAAATGCTGATAGAATTGAGGTCTATAGCAGACTTGATAATAATAAGGTTCGCCTTTGTGTTCAGGATTTCGGAATAGGAATACCAAAAGAGAAAAAAGACCGGGTATTTGAACAATTCTACCGTGTTAGCGGCGACGAACAACACACATTTCCAGGCTTGGGCTTAGGTCTTTTTATTTCGTCTGAGATCGTAAAACGCGAAGGTGGAGAAATTTGGGTAACCAGTGCGGAAGGAAAGGGTTCTACCTTTTGCTTTTCAATACCTGCCCACAATACCAATGAAAATAAATAATGAAATGAATAATAGTAATATAAGAATTATGATTGCGGATGATGATCCAGGTATACTGGATTCGGTTTCGATCATGTTGGAATACCGTGGTTATGATGTTCTCTTGTCTTCAATAAATACACTCGAGGCGGTTAAACAAGAATTACCAGATCTACTACTCCTTGACATTTGGATGTCTGGGCAGGACGGGATAGATATCTGCAAAGCTTTAAAGGCAGATGAAAAAACCAAAGAATTACCTGTCTTAATGATCTCAGCCAGCCGTGATATTGAAGGCTCGGCAAGGAATGCAGGGGCGGATGATTTCCTTGCAAAGCCGTTCGAAATGAATCAACTTTTCGCCAAAATGGAGACTTTATTAAAAACAGTAAAGCATTAAGTTGAATTTTTATAAAACCGCCTATTTCCTATGAAAATAGGCGGAGTTCCTGTTGCTGGTGACATTGTCAAAGAAGTCCTTCCTAACCAGTTTGCCCCGGAAAACGATAAAACTGGATCACCCAGCTGTTCATTTGTCTGCCTAAGTTTGTATTGACAATAAGGTCAAAACTCAAACAAATAAAAAATGGCAAAATCAATTTTCTATCATGCTGGTTGCCCGGTATGTGTAAGCGCAGAGCAAGATATTATTAATCTGATAGGTGAGTCGAATGTGGAAGTGGTTCACCTTGGAGACGATCAAACTCGTATCACTGAGGCTGAAAAAGCTGGAATAAAATCTGTACCAGCTCTGGTAACTCCGAATGGGAATGTTTTACACATCAATTACGGAGCATCTTTAGAAGACGTAAAAGGTTAAGTGTTTTACCTAATCGCCAGCAGTATCCTTCTGCTGGCTTAAATTTAAAATCATCAAATGAAAATTTCAGTCTGGGACACCTACGTTCAAAAAAAAGATGGACAAACAATGCACTTTGACATTCTTGTACCCTCAGATATTACCAACGATGCTCTAATCTATGAGATGGGTAAGCAGTACCTCACTACTAAGGGGCAGGAAGGGCAAGCCCTAAGCTCAAAGGAATGTCAGTACTGCCACCAGGAAATAGCTTCAGAAGAAATGGTGGATGCTATTGACAAGCAGGGCTTTTATATTATTGAGATGGAAGGTTGCAATTAATAATAAAGCTTTTACAAGAATTGCGCTATTATTCTAATACCTTTCTCCAGCTGATCCTCGTCCAGGGAGGCGTAGCCTAAGCGTAAACCTTGCACCGGGGAGCTAAAACTAAAGCTCTCTGGTGATAAGATTTGCACTCCTTTTTTTAACAGCACCTCAGACAGCTTCGTGATATCTACCTGTCCTTTTGGTGTTAGCCAGAATGCAAGTCCCCCTTCTGGTTTATGAAAATGCACTTTATCCCTTAGATGTTCATTAATTACCTTTTCAAAAAAGTCTCTTTTATTTTTATACGTCAATGTGGCTTTGCGAAGATGTCTTTTAATATGCCCCTCATTAATAAGTTGAAGAACAGCCTGCTCCATCATGTTATCCCCTTGAGCATCTATGATCTTCCGGAGACTTGCAACATTGGTGATGACTTGCTTTGAGGAGGCGAGATAGCCGATACGCAGAGCAGGAGCAACAATTTTACTCATCGTTCCGATATAGACAAAGTTGCCAACGTTCTCAGAGCTGCTTACCGGTAGTATTGGCCGCTGTCCAAAGTGGAACTCGTTGTCGTAATCGTCTTCAATGATTGTAAATCCATAAGCGTTTGATAAAGAAATAAGCTGCAAACGCCTTTGTAAACTTAAAGTAACCGTAGTGGGGAATTGATGATGCGGTGTGGTGTAAATTGCCTTTACTGATTTATGCGTCTGAAGGATAGTACGAAGTTCGTCAATATTTAAACCATTTTCATCAACGCTCAGCGGTACCAGTTCTGCTCCGGCACTCTGGAAAGCTTGCCATGCTGGCTTATATCCAGGATTTTCTACGATCACTTTATCGCCTGGCTTGAGCAGGGCATGTGCTGTTAAGTACATCGCCATTTGGCTTCCCCTGGTGATGAAAATCTCGTCGGGAGATAACCGCATGGAACGCTTGTAGTTAAGCATTTGCGCAATAGCGTTTCTGAAATCCCAATCACCAGCCTCTTCGGTATAACCCATCATTTGCCATCTTCCTTTTCGACTGAATATTTGTCGATAGGCCGCTGCAAGTTCATTTATTGGCGCTATTCGCGTGTCGGGGATTCCATCGTCAAATATAATTTCTGGCTTGATGCTTACCACTTGCTCAGAAACCACTGAATTAGGATGTTTTACCGCTGAAAAGTCCGGTAAATTATCCGCAATGAACGTTCCTTTCCTCACTTTCGAAACCAGCCAACCTTCTGCAAGGAGAACATCTAATGCATCGATCACTGTATTACGGTTGAGCTTTAATTGCAGTGCCATTTGCCTGCTGCCCGGTAGTGGATCGCCACTTTGCAGTTTTCCTCCCTTTATTGCCTCAATAATCGAATCGGCCACCTGAATATAGATCGGCCGTTCGCAGTTCACGTTTATTGTTATCTGTAGATCCCAGGGTCTGAGCATATCTGGACTTGTGGCTATTAATAATTCAACTACAATTATATCAACAATATCATGGAATATTAGAAGATCATAAGGATTTACCAGTAATTGAACTGACAGTAGATACAAACAGAACTTGCCTGCGGGTCATACAATTTTTGCGATTAGCAAATATTTTCTATTGATTAATAAGCCCGATCATTACCAGGTTGTAGAAAGGCTAGGAAAAAGGTCCGCAAACTTTATGTTTTAGCCATTGTTCAGCATGCATGTCCCTAGCTGAATTTCGTAACAGGCTTTACATTGTAATTTTTCATTCAGATACACCCGGCGGACGTAGGTTTGACATTGCTTTACTATGGCTTATAGTATTAAGTGTTGGGGTGGTTTTTATGGAGAGCATTGCTTCTGTAAGGAAGGAATATGCTCTTTTAATAACAGCCGCCGAATGGTGCTTCACTATCCTCTTCACCATAGAATTTGTAGCCAGAGTATTTAGTTCACCCAACCGGTACCGGTATATATTTAGTTTTTATGGGATGATTGATCTTTTAAGCATTCTTCCCGCATACCTGGCTTTGTTCATTCCAAACCTTCAATATTTGCTGGTAATTAGGGCATTGAGATTACTCAGGGTCTTCCGGATACTAAAGCTTACAAGGTTCTTGAAAGAAGGAAATGTGCTTGCAGTAGCATTAAGAGCGAGCATGTATAAAATTGTAGTGTTCCTTACAACTGTAATTACCCTGGTAATTGTAGTAGGTACAATGATGTATGTGATCGAGGGAGAAAAAAATGGCTTCACAAGTATACCTATTTCCATCTATTGGGCCATCGTTACAATTACCACCGTTGGCTATGGTGACATTTCTCCTTCAACTCCACTCGGCCAGTTCCTTGCAGCCCTACTGATGATTTTAGGCTACGGTATCATTGCTGTACCCACAGGAATTGTATCTTCAGAAATTACCAGGATTTCAAATTCGGGACTGTTGCCTTGTCCAAATTGTAATCATATGATTTTCCCGGCCAATGCAAGGTTCTGCGGCAACTGTGGCACCGAACAGAAACGCTCAGATAACAAAAATTAACATCAGACCGAAAGGATAGAACTTTTAGTTCAATGACCGGGAAAATCTAAAAAAACAATATTATTTAGCGGGGGCAACCCTCCAAATAGTATTAGAAGCATCGTCTGCTACCAGAAGGGAACCATCACGAATTACGGCAACTCCCACCGGTCTTCCATATACTTTACTTTTTTCCTTATCTGCAATAAATCCGGTTAAGAAATCCTGGGGTTTACCTGAAGGTTTGCCGTTCTTAAATGGCACAAATACTACCTTATATCCTACAAGCTGAGAATGGTTCCATGATCCATGTTGCCCGATGAAAGCTCCTCCCTGATATTCACCTGGGAATGCTTTTTGATCATAAAAGGCTAAACCTAAAGATGCCGTATGAGAACCAAGCGAAACATCTGGAACTATAGTTTTTTTAACGAGGTCGGGCCGTACATTTTTCATTCTGGGATCTTCATTAGGACCAAAGTAAGCATAGGGCCAGCCATAAAAACCATTTTCTTTAACACTGGTGATATAATCGGGCACTAACTCATCACCCAGTTCATCGCGTTCATTCACTGCTGTCCACAAGGTTTGGGTTCCTGGCTCCCAATCCATTCCTACTGGATTTCGCAGTCCTGATGCATAGATCTTCTCCCCTGAACCGTCAGGATTTACAACCAGTATAGCAGCCCTTCGAACCTCATGCTCCATTCCATTCTCTCCGTTATTAGATCCTGATCCTACAGAAATATAGATCTTGGAACCATCCTTACTCGCAATAATATTACGCGTCCAATGATTGTTATACCCGCCTGCTGGAAGCTCAACGATTTTAGTCCCCTTAGCACTGATCTTCGTAGTACCAGGAGTATATGGAAAACGCATCAAACCACTTGTGTTGGCTACATAGAATGAATTATTTAAAACTAGCATACCCAGTGGTTGCTCTAAACCTGTTAAAAAAACCTGTTTAAGGTCTACTTTACCGTCTTTGTTACTATCCCTAAGAATAGTGATCCGGTTGGCGCTTGCATCCTGCTGATTCGCCTTTGCTTTACCGGTAATATTATCTTTGATCTTTGCCTTTAGTTTCTTTTCGGTAGCAGCTTCAGCAATGAAAATATCTCCATTTGGAGCCTCATATATCCACCTGGGGTTTTGAAAACCATCGGCGTACTTTGTAACCTGAAAACCAGAAGGTGCTACAGGAGTCTTTCCTTCCGGCCAGCCAATAATATCAGAAAAATTTGTCTTTGAGGCGGTAGTATCTGGCTCAGGAAGAACCAGTTCTCCAGCCGCGGTTGATGTTCTGGAAATAGTATCAGCACCGCTATTTTTCGTTTGCTTGTTATTCGAATTACAACCTGTCCAAGCCAACCCAAGTGCCAAAACTAACCCGGGTAATACAAATTTGTTATTCATGCTCTTTTTTCAAAATTTCACTCAAGCAACCGTAAAAATACTTGTATTGTTTGAACTATAAGACGGAAACCGTTGACTGCTTAGCTATAAAGAGTTGGTCCAGATGCTGCTGGTAGCGCTTCAAATCTTTCTCAATATCTGCATTCTTCTCTACGTCGTGAAAATGCAGGCTTTCCAATGGATGCATTCCAGTGAAGGCATTCATGCGATGGAAACCGAATAAAGGCCCGTCGTCAACACTTCTTTGGTTAAAAAACTCACCAGGCAACGTAAAGGCAGTTGCCGGTGCATTCCAGGAAGTAGTTAGCAGATAATTACGCCCGTGTAGCATGCCCCCAGTCCCATAATTAACGTCAGGGTTCTCCGCCTTCCGGCCATCACTATGATAAATTCCCTTACGGTGCCCAGCGGTGAAAACTTCGTCTATATACTTCTTGAAGCCGTGGGGCAACTGAAACCACCAAATAGGAGTGTGATAAATGATAGTATCAGCCCAAACAAAGTTCTCTACCTCTTCAATAACATCATATTCCTTATTTATATCTGTAGATCTCACTTCGAAACCTTCTCTGGTGTTGAAAAATTCTTTGGTTGCATCGAAAACGGATCTATTGAATCTTCCGCCTGAATGTCCAAATACCTGACCTCCATTTATTACAAAAATCTTTTTACTTTGATTACTCATATTTATTGCTTTTGACACAAATGTAGGACGGTAAATACTTCTATTAAAATAATACAAATCATACCTTTGTATTATAATTATAATAGATATTACTATGGTGAATTTAGAGTGGTTCAGAACTTTTAAAGCTATTTACGAGACAGGAAGTCTTACGGGAGCGGCAGAAGCATTATATGTTTCTCAACCTGGGGTAAGTTTACATCTTAGCTCTTTGGAGGCATACGTGGGCTACAAATTATTCGACCGTAGTTCAAGAAAAATGGTCACTACAGAAAGAGGTAAGGTTTTATATAACTATATTGTAGAAGCACTTACCCACCTTGAAAAGGCAGAACAGCATTTTCACAAAAGCACAGAAAAAGAGCGGCCAACTATTAGTATAGGTATGTGCTTCGAAACTTTTCAATTTACTTTGGAGCCCTATTTGCCAAGATTACCCTTTAATGTGATCATCAAGTTTGGGGATTATCCAGAGATGCTGAGCGATCTGGATGCTGGTATTCTTGACCTGATCATTACTCCACAGAAGGGGGAATTTACGGGATTAGAATATGAGGCATTTTTTAAGGAACGTATTGTAATAGTAGGAGGGGCTAATACTGATATAGAGGGCTTTAAAAAACTGCTGAAGGATGGAAACAAGGTTGATATTCAAAAATGGTTGAAGAAACAGATCTGGTACGGGACAAATGGAGATATGGAGCATCTTCGAAGGTTCTGGCATTTCAACTTTGGGAAAAGACCCGACTTCAAGCCAAACTACATAGTGCCCAATATGAGCTCCATACTAAGATGTCTTGGCGGAGGCGAAGGCATTGCCGTAATACCTGACTTTTTATCAAAAAAGGAATTCGAGCAGGGCCACGTTAAATTGGTATGGGAAGGTGATAAACCAATTGAAAACACCCTTTATTTTGGCACCCGTAAAAAGACTACTTATAATAATGAAATTGCCATGGTCAAAGAGATTTTTTTAAGGGAAATGGTTTAAAGATTATAATTTCTTTATTATCCAATAGAAACCTGCCGCGGTGATGATAGAAACCAAGCCGGTAAGTGTCCATAGAACATCAAACCCAAAGTGGTCGGCAATACGCGTCCCTATAAATGGAGATATGATATGTGCAGCAGAAAATGCCAGGGAATTTACTCCCATATAAGAACCCTGCTTTTTTCCTGAAGCCCTTTTCATAGTCAATGTTGCCATAAAAGGCATGGCTAGAATTTCGGATATACATAGCAGGAACATACCGAAGTAGAGAAGCAGGAATTTGCCGGGCAATAGTAGTACGAGAAAGGCAGCACCACCTAACAAAGTCCCGATGATGATCGTTCCACTTGCTCCAAGTCGTCTTTCTGCAATATGTACGAGGATCATCTCGAGTGAAAAGACCACGAATCCACTGTAGGCGAGTATTACTCCGATACTCCATTCACTAAGGTGATGGACCGTCCTGTAAAACAGTGGGAGAGTGCTTAGAAGCTGGAAAAAACAAACACTGTACAGCAGGCAGAAAAAACTAAATACTAAAAACGGAGCATCCTTCCATGGAGACAAACCAGTTGTTCCCTTTTCAGGATCTTTTTGAACACCTTTAACGGGTTGCAGATTCCGGAAATAAAAGTAGAAAAAGAGGCCAGCAAGTCCCGTACTGATCGCATTTCCATAAAACAACCAATGGTAAGAGATAGCCGCAAGTAGACCTCCCAGAGCCGGGCCAATAGAGAAGCCCAGGTTCATAGCCATTCTGTTAAGAGAAAAAGCTTTTGTGATATTTTCAGGCGACGTATACGACGCAATAGAAACGGTATTCGCTGGCCGGAAAGTTTCACTGATAACACTTAGAATAAAGACTCCAATACTTAATTGAACGGGAGTACTTAGAACAGGAAGGATACAGTATACCGGAACACAAAGCATAAGGCAAAGGAACTGAACCCTGAAATTACCAACCTTATCACTTAACCATCCTCCTAAAGCTGACCCAACTACGGCACCTGCACCAAAACAACTTAAAGTATTTCCGGTATCTTTCAAGCTAAATTTAAGCGCATCAGTCATGTAAACCCCGAGAAATGGAATAACCATCGCTCCGCTGCGATTGATAAGCATTATCAATGCCAGCATCCAGGCGGGTTTAGACAGACCACGATAAGAATTAAGGTAAAGTTGTATTAAATGCTTCATGGGCAGGCGGTAAAAATAAGAGAATTGGACCGACCTTGACAAATCGTTTTGTCATAAAAGAAAGGATATCCTAAACCTTCCAATTGATTTGCAGTTTTGTGCGGAATCTTTAATTTTGCACCGCACTATAGAAATACTACTTAATTGGGAATATGAACTTTAAGCTTATCACTTGTACATTTATCACCGCTCTTTTTGCATTCACTTCCTGCAAGAAAACGCAAGAAGAACCTGTAATTGAATACCCTTTCACTTTAGAAAATTCAACCGTAGAAAAAAAGTCGGAGATACAGCTCTTTACTAGTAATCAGGAATTGAAGGACGTAGGAAAGATCACAAAGTTTGTTGAAAATAGTCAGCTATTTAACATGCATTTACAAGATAATCGTTTCGGTTCGTTGACTGTCTTTTCTGCCGACTCCTCTTATTTCAATTTTCCTGAAAACAAGTATACGTATGAGAAAAAAAACGGCTTGTATTACTTTTATTCTACATACTTATATGATCTTGGAGATGCTCCGGCTGGCTCATTGGCATTAGTAAAACATAAGGAACCACATTTTAATACCGCCCAGGGAGTAATGGCAAAAGAAATCAGGGTTGCTAAGGGAACATTAAAATCACTGGAATTTTCATGCCTTGCCTATAAATTATCCAGGAACAGCTATAATGTAAACGGAAAGCTTACGGGGTCTACAGAGGAGGAAGGTGTTCTATATAATGAATTCAATGAAGACTTCCTGAGAAGCCTTGGAGAACATGATACTTTGGCTGTCCAAAAATTTGTGATAACCGTAAAATAATTAGTCGTATTCTACCCTGCTTTTGTCGCAATGTACACACCTTTTACTTCATATTAACTTCGATATTTGGATAAAAATCACCGAAATAAAAGAAATATGAAAGACGAAAGAAACCCCATTGGATGGACAGAGATTTATGTGGAAGATCTTGTCCGCGCCCAAAAATTCTATGAAGATGTTTTGCAAATTACGATGCAACCAGCTCCGGTGCCTCAAGGAATGGAAGCTGAGGAAGGAAGTGACGACTACTTCGAAATGGTATTTTTTCCAGGTAACATGGAAGCCCCGGGAGTAAGTGGTTCTTTGGTAAAATCAAAAATGTTCAAACCGGGATCAGGAGGAACAATGGTCTACTTCTCATGTAGTGATTGCGCAGAGGAAATTTCAAGGGTTGAAGCCGCTGGAGGGCAGGTAATAGCAGGTAAAATGCCTATTGGTGAATATGGATTCTGCGGGATTTGCATGGATACGGAGGGTAACCAGATTGGTTTCCACTCAATGCAATAGGAAAAATTTTCTTGCAAAGGGAGTTGAATGCTCCCTTTTTTTATTCCCTGAAAATGATTGCATTAGGGCGAAATATTTATTTAGAAGGGGAATTCCCCCTAGATTACATTTTCCGATATCATCACTATTTCTATATTTGCGCCATAATACGTCGTTCCCAGCCTGCCCGGATGGCGAAATTGGTAAACGTTGCGGTCTCAGAAGCCGTTGAGAATTGTCTCTTGAGAGTTCGAGTCTCTCTCCGGGCACCAGGTTAACCACTTATTCACCCTCATTTTGTTTCAGCTGTAACCTTAAGTTTTTAGGAGCAACTTCGCAATAGGCGGTTCTCAAAGCATCTGTAAACAACCCTTCATTTACCCGCTTCATTTCTATCATTGTCCAGCCTTGTTTTCCCCATTTATTATTAACGGGATAGATCACTGTTCTGTCATTAGAGGAAAATACATCCTGGTCTATTTCAGACAACTTCACTGTGGCTATTTGTAGTTCGGCTACGTAAGTGGCAAAAATCTTTTTCTTAACCCTGAATGACGTTTTTTCAAAGTGGGGTTCTTCCGTTACTTCCGGCAATGAGAGAGCCAGTTGTCTGAATAAGTCAAATGTTACCATAATCAACCAAATAGAAGGATTCTTTTTTAGCTTTACAAAACATTGGCTGTTTAGCTACAATCTCCAGTAATACAAGATTGTCGAAAAGATAATTGAATGAACAAAATTCCAATAGCAGAAATTCCGGCTTCAGAAAGAAATTCTGAAGAGAATGGCTTTAGCATCTCCGAACTAGATTCATCCTTATTAGCTAAGGAGAGGATAAGGGGAAAGCACCGCCATAATTTCTTCTTCATTCTGCTTATAAAAAAGGGAACAGGGATTCATGAAGTTGATTTGGTGAACTATGATGTAGCAGACAATATGATCTTTTGTTTACGGCCAGGTCAGATTCATCTCCTGAAGTTAGAGAGCGACGTTACCGGGTATGTGATGAGGTTCAATACCAACTTTTACCAGCCAAACGAGAAGTCAATCCTACAGAAATTCAGGAAGGCAACTCACACTAACCTCTGTCCACTCGACAATAACCGTTTCGAAAGAGTACACGCCATAGCAGAACGGATTTTCAAAGAATTTAGCGATAAGGAAGAGGGTTATACTAGTGTTATAAAGGCTTCTCTTGATATGTTTTTTATTGAACTTGTTCGTCGATGCAACAATGGCGGCCAGGTGGAAGACCAGGTGCATTCTTATAAACAGGACCGACTTGAGGAGTTTCTGGATTTACTAAGATGCAATCTCTCATCTATGAAGCAAGTTTCTCAATACACCACAATGATGAACCTATCGGCATTTCAATTGAACGAAATTACCAAGACAACAATTGGAAAAACTGCATCGGAAGTCATAAATGAACAAATAGTCCTTGAGGCAAAAAGGCATTTGCTGGCTTTAGACGAACAGGTGAAAATGATCAGCGAGAGCCTTGGTTATGAAGACGTCTCCTACTTCATTCGTTTCTTTAAAAAGCATACTGGCTATTCTCCCGACGCCTACAGGAAAAACTTTAGATAAGTACTATCCAAGTAAATTTTTGTTCTATTTCTCATTTTCAGCCTAAGCTAGTTTTGTAGCTATAAATTATTGCTAGTTTAACTGATATGGAAACACCGAACAAAACATTTGATGTGATAATAATTGGAGGAAGCTACTCAGGTTTAGCAGCCGCACTTGCCCTTGGTAGAGCATTGATGAATGTTTTAATTATTGATGGAGCAGAGCCGTGCAACAAGCAAACGCCTCATTCCCATAATTTCCTTACGCAAGACGGGAAAAAGCCAGCAGAGATCCACAAACAAGGAAAAGAACAAGTATTGATGTACAATACAGTAGAATTCCTTGAAGGAGTTGCGGTCGCGGGGAGAAAAATGGATGATGGAACTTTTGAAATACAGGTGTCAAAAGGAGAAATATTCAGAGCAGGCCAGTTAATATTCGCCACAGGCATCAAAGATGATCTGTCAGGAATTCCTGGACTTGCAGAATGCTGGGGTATTTCGGTGATCCACTGTCCTTACTGCCATGGGTATGAAGTAAGAAATGAACCTACCGGTATTTTAAGTAACGGACCAGAGGCTATTGAAATAGCGGGTTTAATCTCCAACTGGACAAAGGACCTTACTATTTTAACAAATGGAGAGCATACTTTTAGTGAGGAGGAAGAGCTTAAACTGAAAAAACATGATATTAAAATTGATGAAAGAACAATTGCGAAGTTAAAGCACGATAATGGCTACTTAAGCAGTGTTACTTTTCAAGATGGATCAGAGCTCTCGCTGAAGGCAATTTATTATCGGCCCACCTTTGTTCAGCACTGTCAAATACCACAGGCATTAGGCTGCGAGTTAACAGAAGAAGGCTATATTAAGGTTGATTCAACTCAGGCAACTAGCATTAAAGGTATTTTTGCCTGCGGAGATAATGTAACAAGGATGAGAGCTGTGGCCAATGCTGTATTTATGGGTACCATGGCTGGGGTGGCAGCTAGTAGACAGCTTATACTCGACAGATTTAGCGAATAAGGTCATGCACCTGTTTTCCTTACAATTTCCTTTATGCGGACATCTAATTGTTCTGTACTTGTTTGAAGCATCTCTACAATACCTAGAACATCCTCGCTGATGTCCATTGTTTTTACGAGGGAAATAAGCGCCAGCATGTTAGCAAGAGGCGCCCTTGCTAAATGGGCCTGATCGAATGCGATATCGTTCAGAACCTGAACTTTATCCTTCTTTTCTTCTTCCGCCTGAACCTTCTTTTTCAGCAATTCGCTTTCGTACTTTTTTCTGTCGGCTACCTTGTAAAAAGCGCAATAAAAAAGCTCTTCGTCATCTGATTTGGGGCCGGATTGTGCAGTGAACAGACAAGGAAAGCTAGCATTATTACTTCGAATAGTAAGATCAATTTCTTTAACGGTTCCGTGCATTTTTAAAATCGGCTGCACAAAAAGCTGATAATAAACTTTACCACCCTTATCCAGCAAGTCTGAAATGTTTTTTCCAAGAATATCTGTTTCATCCAGGTCTAACCACTGTAAGAGAGTTGAATTCACATTTGAAATCTTGCCTTGTCTGAGCGTTAATAAGCCGCAGGGCGAATTATTAAAAAGGCTTTTGTAATCGGGAATGAGAGCGTGAGTCATTAATGAGTATCGAGATAATTTTCAATCGCTGCAATAGTCTCTTCCGGTGCGCTGAGATGAGGACAATGACCAGTTGCTTTCATGATTACCAGAGTATTTTGCGGTGTGTTCCTTTCAATATAATAGCCCACCTCCAGTGGAGCAAGTATATCCTCTGAACATTGAAGGCTAAGACTTTTTACTTTTAGTTTTTGAAGATCAGAACGGTTATCTGAAAAGAAAGTTACCCGCGCGAATTCTCTCGCTATCTCCGGGTCTGTAGCGCAGAAGTTTGCCGCAAGCTCATCGCCTAACTCGGGTGCTTGAGGATTACCCATGATCAGGGGAGCCATAGAGGTCGACCAGCCAAGGTAATTAGCATCCATTACTTCAAATAAAGACTCAATGTCTTCTCGGTTCATTCCTCCTACATAATCTTCACTGTTTATATAGGAAGGAGAGGGGGCTACCATAATTAGCCTTTCAAATTGCTCTGGATGTCTTATAGCTGCTCTCAAACCGATCATGCTACTAACAGAATGTCCAATAAAAATAACCTTGCTAAGCTCAAGAGCCTGTATTACTTCATTTACATCTTCGGCATAGCCATCCAGCGATGAGTATCTATTAGGGTCATAGGCCTCTATGTCTGACTGACCTGCTCCTACATAATCGAAAACAACAATTTTGTACCTTGACTCAAAAGCTTTAATTAGATGCCTCCAAACGTTTTGGTCGCAACCAAAACCATGGGCCATTAACATACATTGGTTTCCGTTTCCGTAAATCCGGACATTATTACGCTTAACTATATCTATCATAAGCTTTTCTGGCTTAATTTTATACGTTTTATCCCTAGTTCAAGTTTCCACTATAATCCATCCAATGGGTATTTAATTCATTTTTGTGAATTATACCAATACTCTGATTTATAACCGCCAGGCGTCTAATGTTTACTAAGCCTTGTTTTATAAACAACCTCACCATCTATACTTACCGCTTGCATTAATAATTGCTTCTCTTTAACCGAAAAAGTCATGAACCCGGGAACAGCTTTGGCCAGTTTACTTTTTGGAATTGTTTTCAATGAAAGTACTTCTGAACCTGCACCTGATATGAATTGTTGAGTTATCTTGTTCACTTTAAGATGCTGCAAGTTATGTTCATGCCCTGAAATGTATGCGTCCACTTTGTACTTGGAAAATAAAGGCTTTAGTTGTCTCCGGACCGCCCTTGTATCATAAGCAATTCGACGGTGCCCACCTGTATGAATAGGATGGTGACCCACAATTATTTTCCACTTTACACTGGGCGACGCGGTTTCTAATTCTTTCCTTATCCATTCTTTCTGTTCTGCTGGCTTTTGGCTTTTTATATTATTTCCGTAGTGTTGCTTTTTATGGTACAGCTTAACCAATGGATTAGTATCCAAAAAAAGTATTAGAACTTGTTGGCTTGTGTCTCCATCAATAGCAAACTTCTTCGAATAGTACCTGGAAGGCATAGACCATCTGCTGTTGGTATTAGAATATTCAATCTGAGCATCGGGGTTTGCCATATAATCATGGTTACCAAGAACCGGGTACCACTTTACCTGCAGTGATTTTTGATTGTAAATCTTTTCAAATGAATTTTGAAAGAGTGGATCAAGGGTATCTTTAACTCCAGCTGGATAAAAGTTATCTCCAGTGCTTACAATAAAATCTGCGTCTAACTTCTCCGCCGCTATAGCCATCTGAGTGGCAACCGGCCGTTGAAAATCTCCTCCGCTTTTACCCCAATCGCCAATAGCAATAAAGTGTAAAGCAGAATCACTTTTTTCCAATTCAAGCTTTGACGAATATTGCTTGTTGCCAGAATTAAACGAACCTTGCGAAAACGCTTGAGGGAGACAAATTACAAGAAGTAAAAGCTGAAAAATAGGGAAGAACCTCATTTATCTTTTTCTTAGAGTTCAAAATAGTTCATAAACTGACAAATTGCTTGAAAGTTTTTATTAAGAACACCTGATGAATGAGTGAGATTAGACAGAAATTCACCAGGTAGGCTTAGGGCCCTACCTGGTACGAATTTCGATGCAAAAAAGAACCTTGATCTAATTTTTATTTACTAAACAAGTTAACAGAATTTCTATACCCAGAACCAGTGTTGGCGTACCAATCGGTGTATTGTGTTCCTCCTGATAAGATCCAGTTCGGAAGTTTTAAATACGCTGTGCTAATATCTTTTCCTTCTAATGGATAAACAAAGTTTTTCACAGGAACGCTGATTGCCCATGGATATCCTTCTGCTGTGAGGTAGTACTTTCCTGCAGCAACATTGCTGCGATCGTCTCCCGTTCCAAATAAGCTTTTATCAGCTAAAGTAGTTGGAGTTTTTCCTGGTAGGTGGATCTCTGAACCTCTACCTGCGTTTTTATTCCAGATAAAAGGATTGTACTCACCCAAGCCGAAGCTTGCCAAAGATGGCCCGTTTGCAATTGTAAAGCTGATATTATATGATTTTGCCGTTTGCTTAGGTTCTTCCAGGCGGGTGTTATAGTAAAGCATTTCCGAATGTGTATTATCGAAAAGTGTTATAACAGCCTTTTCCTGTCCTGCTTCAAGAGAACCACCTGTAACATCACCTATCAGTTCTCGTTTAACCGGGAATTCTATACCAAAACCATTTTGGAAAATTCCACCTCTTGCCTGAAGCTCATAGTTACCGTCAACCTGAACTACTTTGTTTCCAGCATTAGTGATCACTTTTAATTTGTAAGAGAATACCACATCATTCATGTCGTAATCTCCTTTAACTGGCCACATATCCTCGAAAGCAATTGTTGCCCCAGCATCAGCAGCTGCATTTGGATAATAGTTATTAAAAGCTTTTGAAGCATCATTAGGGTAGTCGTCAAGATTATCGGCAACACCATCACCGTCTGAATCTACAATTGTTGCCATGCCGTTTCCTGGATTACATCCAGTAGCAGGAATATAAAGATCACAACCTTGAGATGCACCATCCTTGAACAACCCAGAAGGTAAGGTAGAACCATAACACACTCTTAAATTACCTTTAAACTTCTGACCATTCGAAGTTTGTTGAGCATCAAGTATCAGGTTAGAGTTAATTGTTCCAGTAACTTTTACCATAGATGTTGATCCACTTGCGGAAAAACCTCCTGTTATTTTATCAAGGTCTTTCGTCTTGAAATATGATGCATCATACAAATTGACCTGCGCGCTGCCATTAATTTGTGTATTACCGCTAACCTGAACATAACTGTAGTTATTTAACAGATTATTATTCATCAGGCTATTAGAAACCAGAAGTTTACAGCGGTTATTTACAATACCGCCACCATTAATTTGAAGGTTGTTAACTGTTGCAGAGCCTTTATTCTCAAAAGTTGTTGTGCTGTTCACGTTCATTGTACCACCAACCGAAATTGTGCCTTCGTTAGTGTCGGTAATATTAGATGAGTTAAGATTAAAGTCGCTCGTAACCGTTAGATCACCATAGTTATTTACAGTACCTGAGGAAGCAAGGTTTCCTGTAAACTTAGCTGTTCCGTAGTTACTGAAAACATGAGTAGCCCTGTCAAACTCTAAACCAGGAAAGCTTACCCTGCTACCATTTGTTACCACAAAACCAATAGCACTGCTTCCTGCATTTTTATTAATGTTCTGTACCGTAAGATCAGTTCCACACAAACGGGCAATACCACCACCGTTACCAAAGGTAAGGTTAACTATTTTATTAGAACCGCTGATACAAACTGTTTTACCACCATCAATAGTGATCCACTGACCTGAAGAGGTAAGGCTTACGCTTTGAGTACAGCCGGTATTGCAATCAGGACTAGTAGCAAATGTACTAGCACCAGATTTAGTGGAAGAGACAGTAGTGTTTATTGCTCCAAGTGAAATATTTACTTCAGCTCCGCTTAATTCTACTTTTTTGTTTACGGTTGAATTGTCTGGCGCTGTTTTAATTACATATACCTCTGTAATGCTGCTTGGAACATAAACCTTCGTTTCAAAACTAGCATCCGTTGAAGCTGACCCTTTTGAAAGTAATTTACCGTCAGGAGTATAAATAGCAATAATGTGAGTAGCATCAGAAAAACGTGTATCTGTAACTGCAACCTTGAATGTTACATCGCGTGAAGATTCCCATAAGAATCCTTCAGGAACTATTACGTCCGTCAACTTGTTAATATCGCCATTGGCCAATAACTGATCATCGGTTTTCTTGCAAGCCTGAAAAACACTCGCAATAATAAGGGAGTAGGTTAGTAAATGTTTGTAACTCATAGTCATACTTAATGCATACGGAAGGGCAATTCTAATGCCATGGCTGTTAAGATGCGTTTTAAAGCGGTGGTGGTTCAAACTGTAGGTCCCAAATGCCTCATCCTGTTCTATAGACTGCGAAATTTTGGGAAAGGTTTTCCTCTTTCCCAGTTATAAATCCATTGTAAAGCCTCTTGTCCTTTAATAAGGAAGGGCATTATTATTACTTACACAATGGTAGACCCAACTACAATGACTTAATTTGTACCTTCTCTGAAATAGAATAGCTAAACATGCAGGAAGATCTACAGCAACTTAGAAATTTACTGGAAACAATCGGAGTTTTGCAGAGTGAGGATTGGGAAGCATTTTCAAAAGTATGGTCGCCTTACTCCGCAAAGAGAAAGATCAGTCTTACCGCCATTGGCGAAACCGAGAAATACCTTTATTTTGTTTTAGACGGTGTTCAACGGGTTTACTATTTTGACGGGGAGGGGCGAGAGGCCACTATTGTTTTTATGTACCCACCTTCATTTGGCGGTGTGTTAGATTCCTTCATGCTTCAGCAACCATCTCGCTATTGTTACGAAACCTTAACTCCCTCACGGTTCCTGCGTGCTCCATATGCTGAGGTGAACGCCCTGATGAAATCACATCCGTCAATACAGCACCTTATCCTTCAGGGCCTCTCGGCGGTGCTTTCAGGAGTATTACAGCGACTTACAGAGTTGCAATGCTTCACTTCTGAAGAAAAGTTTTCGAGCTTTTTAAAACGAAGTCCCCATATTCTACAACTAGTTCCACATAAGTATCTGGCTAGCTACATTGGAATAGATCCAACTAATTTTAGTAAGCTGATCAATAAAGTGAAAATCTAAATCATGGTATTTACCAAGGTTGACGTGAACAAGGATTGCCAACTTTGCATCTATGAAACTCAATAAAAACCACCTCTTAAATAAGCTTGGCGACCAAGTAGAAAGCCATTTGCATATTGCAATTTCATCATTTCAGAACGAGTCTGAGAAAGTGTTGCTATGCCCGTCTGCTACCGGCGGCTGGAGTATTGCCCAATGCCTTGACCACTTGAACTCTTATGGGGATTACTTCTTACCTCGATTGAGTAAGGTATTACAGGTGGAAACCTCCGATAATGCCGTTACGTTCAAAAGCGGCTGGTTGGGAGATTATTTTAGTAAGATGATGGAGCCTTCAGCAAAGAAATACAAAGCAGCTAAAGGGCATACTCCGAGGAAAGATCTAGATGTATACAAGGTTACCGCCACTTTCATTGCTCAACAAGAAGAATTACTGTTGCTGTTAAGGAGGGCAACAAGTGCTAATCTTAATCACAGGATTCCAATTTCTATATCTCCAATAATACGTTTAAAAGCCGGCGATGTCTTTCGTTTTCTTATAGCTCATAATGAAAGACACATGCAACAGGCACTTAGGAATCTCCCTTAATCTCACTATCATGCATGTGATAGTAACCATTCCCGGGCTTCAGTCGTGGACGTAAAAAACTGCGTTATCACATTTCCCTGCTTTAGATCGACCGCTTTCTGAGCGGAGATATTGTTAAACATTACCGAGGAGAAGACCCAGGCAAAATGGCGCAGTCCTGCAGCTTCCATCATAGGAAACCACTGACCACCTACCCATTCGGAAGCGTCAGAAACGCCGGTGATGTTCGAATTATCATTCAACACGAGTCGGCAATTATTCGCCTTCAACAGTTCATGCATCTTCAAACAACCATATTTCACAGACTCAAGGTCCTGAAAGCCGATCCAATCTACCTCAAGGATGCCAGTTGCAACGTTGAAGCTTATAGCCATCTGATTATCTTTATACTCAGTTGAAGATTCAACAATAATTTCACGACGAAGGTCATTAATGGGAAGTTTAAAAAAGAACGTGGAGCCTTTTCCCAGTTCGCTTTCAATCCAAAAATCTCCACTATGTCTAATTAATATCTCAGACACTATAAAAAGGCCTAAACCCAATCCTTCGTACTTCATGGCCGTAGCATCTACACGATAGAACCGCTGAAAAATCCTCGCCAGATCCTCATCTGCTATGCCGATGCCAAAATCTTTAATTGAAGTAATTACATAATTCGCTTGGACGTAAGTATCTATTTCAACACGATCGGCTCCAGGCGAATATTTAACAGCATTGGAAAGTATATTCGCAAATACCTGCTCTAATCGGTAGCGATCTCCCTTAAGCTTTACAGATGATTTATTTTTAACAATAACTTGATGCTTTACATTCCAGCTCCTAAACGTATGAACAAAATCGTCTATTAGTTCAGCAAAATCAATTTCTTCAATATTGTATACGAGCTTTCCAGCTGATATTTTAGACACATCAAGTAAATCGGAAGTAAGCCTCTCCAAACGTTTCAATTGATCAAGGCCACGAGAGATAAAAGTAGTCTGTTCTGCGGTTTTGTTTTTATCTAAAAGCTGCAGATAAAGCTTTAGACTAGTGAGCGGAGTTTTGAGTTCGTGACTCGCGATACTTACAAACTCATCCATTTTCTTCAATTGCAAATTGCTGTGTTGATGTTCTCTTTCCTGCTCGGTGATGTCTGTCAATGTACCAAGAAAACCAGTTTCTCCATCAAAAACGGGTAAGCCTACCGAGAGGAACCATCTATATTCATTATTTGCACTCTTAAGTCGAAATCTGCCACTATAATGCTCTCTATTCCGCAAAGCTTTATCGTAGTATTTTTGAACCTCCGGAATATCATCCTCATGCAATAACTTGGTCCAGCCGCTATCAAATCCATCAGCGACAGGCATGCCAGAAAATTTCTCCCACTGCTTGCTAATATAATTCAAACTTCCGTCAACCCCGGTTCGCCAAATAATAACAGGAGTATTATCGGCAAGAAATCTGAAGTATTGTTCATTTTTTCGTAAGGCTTCAGACGATTGCTTTTGTTCTTCAATATCCACGCATATACCTAACCAGGAAGTCAAGACCCCATTTTTGTCGAACACAGGCTTCGTTTTACTTAGGTGCCAGCGATAAATTCCGTTTTTATCTCTAAAACGCTGCTCAATTTCATAACTTGTGGCACTCTGTAGATTTCTCTGCGCTTCTCTCTGCACTAGCGGTAGATCCGCTGGATGTATCAAAGTCCAAATAATCTTTTTTAATTCACTAACACATGTCGTTCCCGTAAAATCAAACCATTCCTGGTTATAATAATTCGCGGACATATTTGCATCAGCCCTCCAAACTTTGGCAGGAACTGCATCAGCTAAAAAACGAAATTCAGAATCAAACGAGCTATCAGGCATAAGACATATTAGCTGACAAACAAGTCAGGGTAGCAAAGATATTATTTATGCATTTTACAGCACTATATCCAAGGAAGGATTTTCTGGACTGCGAAAAGCCGTAAGTAAATAAGAACTGGTGTTTATAGATTTAGCTGTTATGAAATATTCCGTACTTTGCTTCAAATGGATCCTATTTACATTACTGAATTGTTTGGCACATTCTTTTTTGCAATGTCAGGAGCTCTGGCTGCTGCTGAACATAATGAGGAGCACGACTGGTTTGGCGCGGGCTTTATAGGCTTCGTTACCGCAATAGGAGGAGGTAGTTTGCGGGATATTTTGCTAGGTAGTTATCCACTTATATGGGTCGGCAATGTACGATTTCTGTATGCCATCCTCCTGGGAATTCTACTGGCCGGTTTATTTTATAATACCCTGTTAAAGCTTCGCAGAACCTTTTTGCTTTTTGATACTTTGGGTATTTCCCTTTTCACCATCCTTGGAACGGAAAAAGCACTTAGGTATGGTATTAGTTCTGAAGTTGCTGCCATGATGGGAATGTTTACAGCAGTGATGGGCGGAGTAGTAAGAGATACTTTGCTAAACGAGGTGCCTGTAATTTTTAAGAAGGAGATCTACGCAAGTGCTTGCTTGATGGGAGCAAGTATATATCTGTTACTTATTAATTTTGGGGTAGAGCGGAACAGCAGTTTCTTTGCTTCAATACTTGTAGTCGTTATCATAAGAATTCTGGCTCTGAAATTTAAATTAAGCTTACCAAAATTTAAAAGAGGCTAAATGTTTATGCCTGCTGCTATTATTGTAAAGCCTTAATGGAATAAGAAACTTTTTACTATTTAATTGAAATTCATTTTTGTAAATTTGGAACTATCCTATCAGAGGCAATTTCGGTCTCCATTCAAAATCCAATAAACATTATAGCAACCTTATAGCGACCTTACAGCGATCTTATAGCGACCTTATAGCGATATTTATTCCATACTGATTCGTAAATGCTCCGGCACTGATCTCACTATCGTCCAAGGATTGGCTTAAGGTTCGCTTCCTCTTATTTTCTACTGCCCCCCAAAATTCCGAACCTGTCCCGAACCAGTATGATCTTCTTCTATAAGGCAACCTGAAATTAATTCTTTTAGACAGACTACTTTTATAATAGGAGGGATCTTTCAAAAAAAACTTCCATGAGCAGAAACTCACAAACGTAGGATGAAAGCAGCTTAAGGGTTTTACTGTGGGGAAGGCAGGGTTGTGATACCATAACAGACTATAATTAGGATCATCATTGGTATCCCAGAAAGTAAAAGGCCGGCATTAGTTATTATGCCGGCCTGGGAGGCTAACTCCCTGTTTAGCACGGTTTAGGATGCCCGGTGTTATTAATAAGAGTCTTTAGCAAGTTCCATTCCTTTAGATAGCATGGCTGCGCTTTCAGCTAAACGAACAAATTCTGCACGATAGCCATCATCATCTTTTCCTCTTGCGCCTTTTGCTCTTAAGATGAGCTTATCAAAAGAAGAAGCTTGTTTAAACTCAGAATTTCTTAGTAGCATACCGAACTCGGCTACTGCACTAGCAAAACGAAAATCTGCAGAGGCTGATTCAAAGGCAAGGGCTCTATCTTCCTGGATAACTTGCACTAAGCGACTTTTATCAGAATGAGGATCCTTGTAGCGGAATTTAATAGTTGCAACATCATCCGAATTCGTAAGATCTTCTTTCCTTGCTTGTTTTTGATACTTTAGAGGATCAACGCTTAAGGAAAAATCACTTTTTACGCCCACCGGTATTATTTCATACAGGGCAGTTACAGTGTGCCCTACACCCATATCTCCGCCTATCTTTTTATCATTATTAAAGTCTTCTTTTGCCATAAGTCTGTTTTCATAACCTATTAGCCGGTACGCCTGAACTTTGCCTGGATTGAACTCAACCTGAATCTTTACATCTTTAGCAATTGTGAAAAGGGTTCCGCCAAATTCAGTGACCATTGCTTTCCGCGCTTCTGTAATATTGTCAATATAAGCATAGTTCCCTCTCCCTTTATTTGCGATAGTCTCCATTTTGCTGTCTTTCAGATTTCCCATACCAAACCCTAAAACAGAAATATTAACTCCGCTTTCTCTTTCCTGAACAATCAGATCTTCCATTTCCTTATCGCTCGAGGCACCTACATTGAAATCTCCATCCGTCGCCATAATGATCCTGTTATTACCTTCTTTCTTGAAATTTTCACGGGCAACCTGGTAGGCCATTCTTAAACCAGCACCGCCTGACGTAGAACCGCCAGAGCCTAAAGCATCAATGGCGTTCTTAATTTCTGCTTTACGGCTACCCGGGGTACTCTTCAAAGCTAGTGTTACGTAGCCTGCATAAGTTACTATAGCTACCTGGTCTTTATCCCGTAACTGATCTACCAACATTTTTAAAGAGGTTTTAACCAGTGGAAGTCTGTTTTCTGGAGACATTGAGCCTGAAACGTCGATCAGGAAAACAAGATTAGAGGCTGGCAACTTTTCTGTCTTAACCTCTTTTGCCTTTAAACCTATCCGTAATAGCTGGTGCTGGGGATTCCATGGGGCTGAGGATAGTTCTGTATGAATTGCGACTGGTTTATCGTCTTTTGGTCCTTCCAGATCATATTTGAAGTAATTGATCATTTCCTCAACTCGTACTGCGTCTTTAGGAGGAAGCTGCCCATTATTAATAAAGCGACGCAGATTTGTATAGGAAGCGCCATCCACATCTACTGCAAAGGTCGATAAAGCTTGATCTTTGGGATTCTGGAAACCGTTTTCGGTAATCTCCTTGTAAGATTCTGTGTTGTGGTCGGGAATTAATATATGTCGGGTATATACCTGATTGTTTTGACCTCTTATTGCAATCCCAGATATTTTACCATGCATAGCAGCTGTAGGAGCAGCTGCCACTGCTCCAGTGACATCCTGTTTTCTTTGGGTTCCATATCCAACTATCACTACTTCCTTCAGTTCTGATTTCGACTGCTTTAGAGTAACATTGAGGCGATCAGTTTTCCCCGGCTTAACTTTCAGAGTTTCATATCCAACAAATGAAAAGACCAAATTCACATCGTTGGATGGAATCTTTAAAGAATAATGCCCTTCGGTATCTGTTGATGCTCCAATAGTTGTACCTTCAACTCTTACAGACACACCCGGTAGAGGAGAGCCGTCTAATTGTTCGCGCACCGTTCCACTAATAGTGCGCACTGAGCTGCTTTTAAAGCCAACCAGACTTAAGAGCAGGATAATGAGGTATAGATTTCCTTTCATGTTATTGAATTTTGGCGAAGGATGCATCATCAGGAAAATTTCCATAAGCGATAAATAAAAATTATTTTCAAACACTTAAATGAGTTGGTTTAGTAATTCAGGGAAATCAGATCAGTATAGCGACCAGGAACTCCTGGACCGTTATCTGGCTACGCACGATCTGGAAATCCTGGGTAAACTGTATAAAACCCATTCCTCAATGGTTTACTATGTCTGCTATCGCTACTTCCAGGATACTGAACGGAGTAGGGATGCCGTAATGCAGATCTTCGAAGAGCTTATCAGGAAGATAGATAAGCAGGAGATCAGGCAATTCGCCAGCTGGCTTTATGTGTTGACCAAGAACTACTGCCTAATGCAGCTGCGTTCAAACAAGAAAATGCAATATGTTTCGTTCGATGAATTTGTGGAATTTCCTGTAAGTCAGCATCAGGAAGACCATAAAGAAAAGGAGGCAGCCCTTACCGCACTCGAGAAATGCGTGGAGAAGCTTCCAGAACGGCAAAAACAAAGTATCGACCTGTTCTTTTTAAATGAAAAGTGCTACAAAGAGATTGTGGATTTAACAGGCTTCAGTTTGAATGAGGTTAAAAGCTATATACAGAACGGAAAAAGGAATTTAAAAATTTGTATGGAGAAGAACGGTGGAGAGTAACAAATACGACATATCCTTAATTCGGAAGTATCTTAACGGAGAGCTTGATGCAAGAACTATGTATCAACTGGAACGCCAGGCTCAGGAAGATCCGCTTTTGATGGATCTGATTATGGGAATGGAATTGGGAGACCAGTTGAAACATGATAAAGCTTTAATTGAGGTAAATGATCTTATCGATCAAAGGACAAAACCTGAAAAGACCCGCATTATTCCTCTGCTTCGTTGGAGTATTGCAGCTTCTGTAGTTATCGTGTCTGGAATTGCTGCATTGCTTATCCTAAGGAAGGATTCACCCGAAAGAATTTCAATGGCGGAATCCAAGAAACCTGTAACTGTAGTGGACAGCCTGGAAAAGCCGGGGGTTGAGGATCTTCCTGAAGTTCATCAAGATCAAACGAAAGTGGCAGAAGTTAAACGGAAGTCAAAACCGTTGAAAACTTATGGGAAGGACAAGGATTTAGAAGTATCGAAGAGTAAGGAACAAATAGCAATGCTTGAACCAGGGAAAACAGGAGAGTCCGGAGTATTGAATGAGGTTGTGATAACAGGTTATCCCACACAGAAAAGAATGGAACTTACAGGCGCTGTAGTAAGTGTAAAAGCAGAAGAATTAAGCCCACAAATAGCCTTACAAGGGCGTGTTCCTGGGGTGGGAGTTGAGCCACCCATGTCAAAATCGATCAGAATTAGAGGTTCTTCTTCATTGCCAGCAGAAAACAAGGATTATAGAGCACAAATAAGTGGCATAGTTAGAGACAAGCAATCCAATCAGGCGCTTCCGGGTGTATTCATAAAAGTTAAAGGAACAAACATTGCAACAGTAACAGATATCAACGGAAAATTTAAGCTGGCCGTTCCAGACCCTCAACAAACCCTTGAAGTGTCTTTTGTTGGTTTTGACCATGCTTCTGTAAAGGTTAATAGTAACGATAGCGTGGTTATTGCGATGAACCCGGCAAGCTTGGCCTTAAACGAAGTTGCAGTAGTTCGCTACGGAAGCAAAAAAGATAATGACGATCTAGCGGACAATCAAAACAGGGAAGTTGCACCGGCTAATGGATGGGAGGAATATAACAAGTACATAAAGGAAAACGCAATAGTATCAAAAGGGCAAAAAGGTACGGTTGTACTAAGCTTTTCTGTTTCTTCTAATGGTTCCTTAAGTGATTTTAAAATTATAAAAACAGACAGGCCTTCTCTGAACCTACAGGCAATCAAACTGGTATCAGACGGTCCGCAATGGCGGGGCCCAAAGGCAGGCACACAGAAAGTGAGATTAAGGATCAAGTTTAAGGAGGTTGAAGACTAATAAGCAGAGTGGTTTAATACCTGGTATGCATAAAGACAAGTAACAGTGATCCGATCAAAATTTCTTTCTAATTTTCCAAATGAAGCCATCAAGAACGTAATGGGTGGATTGAGGAAGGGCAAGCAGTGGAACCAATAACGAAAGTAGTTGACGTTCTTCAATCTTTGGTAAATTTGAGAATGCGGGAAAAAGGTCATTATGTTCCTTCCAGATCAAGCCATCCCAAAGTCCTTCTTCCGCGTATGCCAAAGAAGCAAGGATAAGGATGAAGACTACAACGCCATACTTGCCAAAGGAAAACTTTAAGACCTTGCTTCCTTCAGACATCTCTTTACTATATCTTTTCTTTTCGAAAAACCAGATTAAAGCCATGTAGGGGATACCATGCGATAAGACGTTGAGGGTAGTGAAGGCCATATCTCCATTATAGTAAACTATCCCAAAATACCAGGATAAGACTGTGCCCAGGATCAAGATATTTTTGGGGACATTAAACTGCTTACGTTTGTATAACAACGCTATCTCCTTAAGGATGTAAAGTACAAGTACAGCAACATATGCCCAGCCGAATAGCTGTGATAGGAAGGGCAGAGGATAACGAAGGAAATCGTTTTCAATAAACCAATTGAAGTTCCGGTTCGGGTTAAGATGCCAGAAGCAGATCGGATAAATGGTTGCTGAATAGATCGTTAGAGAGTCGATCACTACGGATAGTTTATCTTTTTTCTCGTGTCGTGAGTATAAACGCATGATCCCGTACTGTTGCCGGATAAAGTGAAATACCGCCAGATAAGCTAATACGCGCCAGAACAATAGTTGATCAAGGCTGTAGAAAACGACACTGATGACGTAGCAGAACAAAGGAACCGCCACTAATAAGGATTTTTTTGATTTGAGTTCCCTGGGGTTAAAATAGGTGCGGTATAAAGTGCTGTAAACATGTGCCACATCCACAAATACAATCAATATCAGCCAATAAAGAGCAGGCATTGCCTCTGATTCCTTAAACTGCATCGGGAAAAAACCGACTATCAACAAGGCCAGATAGGGTGGTAGCAGGATAAAAATAGTGTCAGAGCTGGCAGAATTTAGCCAGGGTTGCTTGATCTCCTTAAACTTTTCCATTCGAATTGAGTACTTGTTTGGCTGCCTTTATTCCCTGGTAAAAGGCTTCTTCGAAAATGGAAACTCCACTTAGATCACTATGTCCAAAAAATATCTGATCATTTAGAGGCTGGTTAGCATTTCTTCTGCTTTCGCCCCAAACAAAACCTCTTGCAGGACTTATCATTCCATGTCCCCAAACCCAGAACTCTACATTTTCAATCTGTTCCGTGATATTAGGATGCAGGTACTCAAGCTCGGGCACTACTATGTCGAGCCATTGTTCATGATTCCTAGCGTATGCAGCTAGCCGGGCAACACGGGTATCGTGATCGCATAATGGAAGATAGTATGTAATGATCTTGGAACCGCCCTCTGCTGTAATATCCTGGTGATTTGCATTGACATAACCAACGGAAGGCGTGTTATAAGCTACATTATCCCAGGAAAGTGGCGCGCCCGGTGCTCCTGTTAGGCCTTTAAGTGTAATGTTGGCAACCAGCCAGGGTGCATAGTTAAAGTCGTCATAATCCACCTCCGTCCTGGTAAAATTTCTAAGCAATTTCCTTGTTACATATTGAGGTGTTGCCATGATCAATTTTTCTGTTCTTATCTGGTAAGATTCCTTTTTCTTCAGATCATACACGTCGACCAGCATAAAAGACTTATCTTCCTTAATTCCATAAACAAGTGTAGAGGAACGGACGTGCCGTTTAAGTCCGGCAGTAAGACCCTGCATCAAAAATCCGTTTCCTTCCGGCCAGGTTAGAACTGTTGAGCTCTCGGCGTTCACCGCTTTTCCCTTTCTACCTGCAAAGTAATGCAAACCCGCCCATGCTGATATCTTATCAAGCTTCTGGCCATAATCGTCCTTACAACAATATTCAAGATACCATAGGAGGTAAGGGGAGTTGAAGCCGTTTTTGTTTAAGTAATCGCTGAATAATAGTTTATCGAGTTTCCGCCATTCGGCATCTGTCGAACTTCGATCCAGGGGAATATCGAAGGCGTACTTTCCATCATTTCCTCTAACATATCTCAGTTCCTCCATTAAAGCCAGAAATCTTTTTATCTGGTCTTTATCCTCTGCTGGTATACCAAATTCAGGAATAAGGCCTTCCTGCCACTGTCCGTTGATGAGTAATCTTTCCTCAGGGTCGAAACAGAGTGAATATTCATTATAAAAAGGGAGACCGTTCTCGAAATGAGTGATCAGGTTACATTCCTGATAAAAATCAATCAGATCTTTATTTTCATTATTGGCAGGGGTAACATAGTGTGCACCCAAAGGGTATTTTGAAACCTTCGATTCCCCGAACTTTGAGTTTCCCCCTGGCTGGTTCTCTAATTCCAGCAGTTCAAAATTCTCTAAGCCATTTTTCTTCAGCCAACGCGCAGCTGAAAGACCGGAAATTCCTCCTCCAATAACTAAAACACCAACATCCCTGGAGTAAGAGGGTTTAGGCAGTGATACCTTGTCCCTCAGAATATGTCCAGCGCTTGCATCGGGTCCTTTAAGTTCCGCTGGTATACCTGAATAAGGAGAAGACCCGGGCTTAATTTTTCGGATACAGGCATTGAGCGCAATGCCAGAACAAATAAGTCCCGCACGAAGCATAAATCCTCTTCTGCTGATACTATTTGTAACTGAGTTTCTAAAGAACCGATGCCCACTCATCCTCAAAATATTTCACCAGCACCTGATTGTTCAATTTATTCACTTCCGTCTCTCTCTTGGCCATGTCTTTTGGAAAATACAGCATTTGATCCATGCTTTCCTTACTTACGAACTTAAGGTTGGAAATAAAGGAATTCGGCTTCTTATAGAAACTCTTCTTCATCGCCATGATATATCCCCATTCGCCGAAAGATGGAACATAGTTATGATAGGGAACAGTGTGCAAACCTACAGATTCAAGGGTTTTATTGACGGTCCAGAACGATTTAGGGGCTACAAAAGGAGATGTAGATTGTACGACCATGATCCCGTCAGGATTTAATAGTTCCTTAATTATTGAATAAAAGGAATTTGTATATAATTTTCCTACAGAATAGTTAGAAGGATCCGGGAAATCAACAACTATAAAATCAAAGGTATCCTTTTGCTGACGGGCCCAGGTAAAAGCATCTGCATTAATCACCTTCACTTTCTTCGACAGTAATGATTTCTTGTTCAAACTCAATAACATCTCATTCTTTTGAAACAAAGAGGTCATTCCTTTGTCCAGGTCAACAAGGGTAATTTGCTCTACATTAGGATATTTAAGTATTTCTCTAACCGCCAAACCGTCGCCGCCTCCCATTATCAAAACCTTACGTGCTCGCGGCAGAGCCTGAAGTCCGGGATGTACCAGGGCCTCATGATAACGGTACTCGTCGTCGGAACTGAACTGAAGATTTCCGTTCAGGAATAAACGCAATACTTTTCCTCGTTTAGTTAGGATGATGCGTTGGTAAGAGGTACTCTTGGAATAAATAATGGTGTCATTATAACTGAGACTTTCAGAGAAATTGGTGATCTTTTCGGCGTAAACAAAACCCAGCAGCAGACCAAGGATACTTATTATAGAGGCAGATTGAAGGTAATTAACCGCTGGTATCTCTTTTTTAAAATTTACACAGACCAATAAAGCAACAGAGACATTGAGGATACCAAACAGATATGCTGTTTTTACCAAGCCTAAATAAGGGATCAATACCAGCGGAAAGATAAGGGATGCAAGCAAGGCCCCAATATAGTCGAAGGTAAACACCTTCGACACGAGATCCTTAAACTCAAAACGGTTCTGAAGGATACGCATCAGCAAGGGGATTTCCAAACCTACCAATATCCCCGTAAGGGATACCAGACCGTACAACAGTACCCTGAAAGAGGCAATGCTTTCAAATAGAAGAAATAGTAAAGTAGAACTTATTCCACCAACAATTCCAACCAATATTTCTATTTGGATGAACCAGGATAAGATATTTTTCTCAAAGTACTTGGACAACCAGCTGCCAATTCCCATTGAAAATAAATAAACACCAATAATGGTAGAGAACTGCGTTACGGAATCTCCAAGAAGGTAACTGGCAAGAGTTCCGGCAATCAGTTCATAAATTAACCCGCATGTTGCAACTACAAATACAGAGAGCAGCAACACTGCAGGAAGTTTGTTATTCATATTTTCTATCCGTGAATGGCAGAACTAATAATTATAGCGATAGCAATAATAAATGCAGCACAAACAATAGCAAGTGCGTTATTCTTCTTATCAACGATCTCTTTCCAGAGATTTTCCGGAGTGATCTTTTCTATTATAACGAAGGAAATAACCAGGATTACAATACCAAGTACTGAATAAACCAGGGATGCAACTAAATACTTGTAATTGATCAGTTCGTGTAAACTCATTTTCTTATTTTTTTGAAGTTTTCTTATTATTTGAGATGACTGGTTAACCTACTTGTGGTAAAACCTTGCTCCTGAACCAAAATGTCCACGGCTCGTATTTGTATACTCGGTGTTTTTTTCTGCCTTATCTGCCCAAAATGTGATTCCATTCCAGGTAGCATATCCAAAATAAAACAGAATAACCAGCATAAATCCTATATAGTATTTTAATGGTTTGATATCCATATCTTAATTATCAGTTTCGTAAGGAGAATAGTCACTGTTCATCCAACGCTTCCTTTCGAAGCTTGTCCAGCGGATGTAACTAATGATTGGGTAAATACTTAGTAGAAGCCAGACTAGTAGGATGTTACGCCACATCAATACGTTTGCAGTCACCGCAATATGGAGATAGGTTTGAGTGGGATCACCTGAAGCTGGATAAATATTAAGATGATATTTACCTTCAGGGATTTTCGAGAGGATTATAGATTGGCTCTTCGATCCCTCAGACCATGATTCACCACTTTCATAGCCGTGATAGTATTCAATTCCTTTAGTTACTTCCCAGGTTTCATTTGTGCCTTCGTTAACCAAAACAACTGTCGCTTCCATCCAGCTATTATCAACATTTGCGCGTACTTCTATTTCGAGTGTTGTTCTCCCATATGGTTGCTCAAAAGAAGAGCTTAGGAATGGCTTGTATTCGTAAGTGCCTGAACTGGAACCCAAATAACTAGTTGAATCTGAGGAGTTTCGCTCAAATGAAATATTAAAATCACTATTAAGCAATTCCCGCTCGGGCCTGATTGTCCTAAAAAGGAATACAACCAGCAATACAGCAAGAGCAGCTAGAATACTGACCTTGGCCAGGGTGTCAAAACTAGCTCCCTGTCGGGACGGCTGATTTGCCCCAATCTCAACTTTAGGTGGAAAACTCTCCGCGTTCAATCCAAAACCTTCAGCAATTTCTTCCAGCTCAGTATATTCCCCCCAAAAATACTGTGCTTTGTTACTTCCGGAGTTTCCAACTTCCTTGAAAATAATAAAGGGTGGGGCAATGAATTCGTGCACCCTGGGGCGGTCATCCATAACATCGGAATCGAATTCCCCAATTGCACCAGTAATTACAGGCGTATACTTATTAAAAATCCGGTAATCGATATTGTTATGGGTGGCAGTTGTTGAATCGCTATACGCTTTTTCAAGGGAAGGTTCCCATGTCTGGTCAACAATAAAATTCCAATGACCGTTAAACTCCGACAATGTTGCATATCCCTTCTCGTAGTTATATAGCAAATATTCTTTCCAGCCATAGCTTGTACCTTTCTCTTTCTTTTCGAGGTAGGCTATCACCCGGAACTTATGGTCCTTTAAGGTTCCTAGGGCCCCAAGTGGAATAAGGGGTTTTGCTTTAACAGGAGGAACGTTTTTTTGGACTTTCGGTGTATAAGCAGTAACAAAACGAATAAAGGAATTACACGAACTGCAAATACAATAATCACTTCCATCAGGATCATAAAGTGTAATTGCTTCATGGCATTTCGGGCACTTGAAGGTTTCCGGTTCCGGAAAAGAAAGCTGTTTTACTGTTGCCATAATTAGCGCCTTAATTCGGTTTTCTGCAATTCGCTGCCTTCAAAAAATGCTAAGACTTCCGTGTAGATCGCTCTAACCTTTTCCGTATTGTCCTTCCTGAAATTGGAAAGGAATATATCAAAAGTGGCAAGCTGAAACTCCGGCCAGGTATGTATAGAAAGATGGGATTCTGTAAGACAAATTACAGATGTGAAGCCTCCCTGATCGAAGTCATGATAAACTTCGCCAACGGAAGATAGCTCAAACCTCGTGATGAGTTTTTCAAAAAGTTCTCTCGAAGCTACCGAAGAGTAGAGAAGATCAGCTCTCTCAGTTTTAAATTCAGCTAAAATGTGTAACCCGGGATTATATTCCATATTGCAATAAGGAATTCAAAAATAAATATTATTTGAATATATGGAAATACGAGGGGCCAGGTAAGTGCATAACACATATTTTTTTCGCACATCATTCTTTAAATTCTTACAAATTTTTATGTTTGAGAGAATTAAATCATTTCTAATGCGAAATAAACCTTGTCTGGAAACCTCAAATAAAAACATTTCTATAAACTCTTATACTCTTGCTATTTAACATGCAGTTTACGCAGGAACAGATTACTAAGCTAGCTCCCGATGATGCTTCAGCCAAAGCAGGTAAAGCTCTTGCCAGTAATTCCAAGTGGGTATTAAGGTGCGTGCATGAGAAAGCCTTGTGGGGTGACTGCCAGGGAAGTGGTAAAAATCCTTACAGAACGATTGTAGATCTAACTAATCTTGCTTTCAAATGCTCTTGTCCCAGTCGCAAATTCCCCTGTAAACATGGGCTTGGCTTACTCTTCCTTTACGCTGCCAACCCTGATGTGTTTTCTGCAGAAAAGGAACTGCCTGAACATGTAGGTGAGTGGCTTGGCAAGCGCGCCGAAAGGGCAGAAAGCAAACCCATTCCGGTTGAAAAAGCAGCACCGGATGAACAGGCACAGCAAAAACGTATTGAAGCAAGAGAGAAAAAGGTAAGGGGCGGCATTGAAGAATTAAGGCTTTGGATGAAGGATGTGGTAAGAACTGGAATTATGAATGTGCCACAAGATCCTTATCAGTTTAATCAAAATATCATTGCCCGGATGGTTGATTCTCAGGCCGCTGGATTAGCGAATCATTTAAGGAGGATCAACAAAATTAACTATTACCAGGAAGGCTGGCAGAAGGCACTTATTAAGCAGTTAAGCAAGACCTATCTGTTAACAGAGGCATATGAAAATATTGAGGCCCTAAACACTGAACTTCAATCAGACATTAAAACCTTAATAGGATGGAACACACCGAAAGAGGATGTGTTTAATTCAACAGGTATAAAAGACGAGTGGCTGATCTTAAGTATTTCGAACGAAGAAGAGGGAAATTTAAGGACCGAAAAGATCTGGCTTTATGGTTTAGGGTGTCAAAAATTTGCACTTATCCTAAATTTTTATGCTGGGGCACAACTTAGTGGACACGCTTTTGTGGAAGGGGGAACAGTAAAAGGTGAACTGGCGTTCTACCCGTCAACAACCCCGCTACGGGGATTAATGAAAGAACCGTTTGAAATAAATGGAAGGTTCATACAACCTGGCATTAGAAGTTCTATATCAACACTTTTGGAGGATGTGACAAGTAAATTTTCACTTAATCCGTTTGTTTCTGAATTACCCTTTATTTTATCTTCTTGCCGGATAGCTCTTAATGGAAAAAACTGGTACATTATAGGAGATGATGGGAGTGGTTTGCGACTTTCTAATAATGAAGAGGAATGCTGGACTGTCCTTTCGATCAGTAAAGGAAAAATGTTTCCTTGTTTCGGGATCTATGAAAATGAGTCGTTCAATATCCAGGCTTTATGGCCTTCCAATAGATACTATTCGATAAAATGAGCCTCCAGAACGATATTATAAAAACAGCCCTGCTGGGTACTGACAAAATACAATTTCAACTTCCAGAAGAGTTGTCGGATATTAGGGATGGTATCACCGCAACGCAGGAGGATAAAGAAGATGCCTTCCTAAAATCGGCTGCAATAGCTTTTCTCTATGAGGAGAGCGGCCAGGAGGCTAAGAATGCATTAAATGCTATCCCTGAATGTCCTGATGATACCAGCGAAGAGTTGAGTGCAAGTACAAGTCAGCACTTAGAAGATGCGCTCCTATCAAAAGACGAAGTATTTTTCGAATACCTGTTAACCAAAACCCTCGAGGCCGATAAAACCGTTTCTTCTAAATTGGTACCGCTGTTGCTAAACAAAGCAATTGAACAGAAAAGAAAAGCTGAAAAACTGATCGCTGTTTGCGGGAAAACAGGAGAGTGGCTTTGCTCTTTAAACCCAAACTGGCAGAGACTAACCCTGAGGAATGAGGAGCAAATCGATTGGGAAACGGGGAGCCTCGAAGACCGTAAGCTCTTTCTGGCACGACTAAGGACGACAGATCCTGATAAAGCTTTGCAGCTTCTCCAGGCAGTATTTGAGCAGGAAAATGCAAATAATAGAGCTGAATTTCTGGAGATACTAGAAATTGGTATATCGGTACAAGATGAAGCCTTTCTACTGGAAGCATTAAAAGATAAAAGCAAGAAAGTGAAGGAAGTAGCCCTGAGATTACTTCAACCCTTACAGGGAACAGAAATTAACAACCTTTATATAAACTATTTTCTGGATTCTGTATCAATTAAAGAAGAACGTAGTCTGCTTATTCTTAAAAAAAAGGTCATCGAAATAGATCCAGCAGTCCTTCCATCTGATGACATGTTCAGATATGGGATAGAGAAAGTCAGTTCTGTTAAAGGTGTGGACGACCAGATATTCTGGCTTAGCCAGATCCTAAGTTTTATAGATCCTTCTGCTTTAGAAGAACGGTATCAAATAACCCAAGGTGAGTGGTTTAAGCTATTAATTGAGCATAAACAAAGCTCCGTTTTTATTCCTTACTTAGCCACTGCTGCTATTCGTTTCCGGAACACACCTCTTGCTAAGAACCTCCTCGCTCATGTCGAAGCTTTTCGAGAGGAATTACTCTTGGTCCTTTCTGAGGATGAACGCTACGAGTGGTATGATAAATACCTGGAGTCGAGGTTTCCCATTATATTAGGACTGTTGCTCAATGATCAGTATTCGATAATTCCGCAACAACTGGCAGAACGGATTGTAAAAAGGCTGGCGGTAAATCCATACGTGATAACCCAGCCAATCTATACGAGGCTGGCTCTATCGCTACCAGTCAGCATTAGGATCTTTTTGAGCAAATATATTGAGGAAGGTGCTGACGACTATCAGAGAAGATACTTTAGTAGCCAGGCGTCTAATATGTTACATTATATTGAATTAAGAGAAGGTTTAACATTTTAAATAAAGATATTTTGACACAAACTATTTTGCGGCAAGCAGCTGAGCAGCAATTTGCGCAGGAAATTGAAGAAATAAAGTTACAGGATAAACATGCGAAACCTGTCAGTTGGCAAATGTCACCAAATGCTGTGGTTACCTATCTTATGGGGGGAACGCTGAATAATGGCTTTGAGATCACTCCAAAATATATTGGTAACAGGCGTCTGATGGAAATTGCAGTTGCAACTCTTACTACCGACAGAGCGCTCTTACTTTACGGGCTACCGGGAACAGCGAAATCATGGGTATCAGAGCATCTTGCTGCGGCTATTACCGGCGACTCTAATTTGGTAATACAGGGTACAGCAGGTATTAGCGAAGAAGCTGTTCGGTATGGTTGGAACTATGCTATGCTTTTATCAGCGGGACCAGTAGCTGAAGCCATTGTGGAAACTCCGGTAATGCGGGCAATGAAGCAAGGGAAGATCGTTCGTATAGAAGAACTTACAAGAATTGGCTCTGATGTTCAGGACTCCCTTATCACCATCCTTTCCGAAAAAATGCTTCCAGTCCCGGAACTTAATACTCAGGTGCAAGCTGTACGCGGCTTTAACGTGATTGCAACCGCTAATAACAGGGATAAAGGTGTGAATGAATTATCCAGTGCTTTGAAACGTCGTTTTAATACTGTTATCCTACCAGTTCCTTCTAGTATGGAAGAAGAAGTTGATATCGTTCAACAACGAGTATCCAGCTTTAGCAGAGCTATAGAACTACCAATACAAAAACCAGTAACAGAAGAAATTAAACGGATTGTTACCATCTTTAGGGAATTGAGGAACGGTGTTTCTTTGGATGGAAAAACAAAACTTAAATCTCCGTCTGGAACATTAAGTACCGCCGAGGCTATTTCTGTTATGAATAGTGGCCTGGCCCTGGCTTATCATTTTGGTGATGGCCTTGTGAAGGCTGATGATATAGCAAGTGGTGTGATAGGCGCTGTAGTAAAAGATCCGGTTCAGGATAAGATCGTGATGCAGGAATATATGGAGACCGTGCTTAAACAACGTGACGGCTGGAAAGATATTTATCGTGCTTGCCGGGATATTATTTAACCTATGGCCATTCACTTACTAGGTATAAGGCATCATGGACCGGGTTCTGCACGGCATGTACTGGAAGCGCTAAAGCAAATCAAACCGGATATTATCCTTATTGAAGGACCTCCGGAGGGAGAGCATATGCTTCCCTGGGTTCTCCACGAGGAAATGAAACCTCCTGTTGCCTTACTTGCTTATGTACCTGACGACCCTCAACGTGCAGTATTCTACCCATTTGCGGAATTTTCACCTGAGTGGCAAGCGATCAGATATGGTGTAGAGCATAAGAGACCGGTAAGGTTTATTGATATGCCTCTGGTACACAAACTCGCCATTTCGCCTTCAAAAAAAGAAGATACTATTCCTTCGGATCTTAACGAAGAAAGCCTTGAAGCAAGACAGGAAATCGGGGATGTTGAAACTATAAGGAGAAATCCTCTTTCTTACTTGGCTTCTATTGCAGGCTTTGAAGATGAAGAGGAATGGTGGGAGCACCAGTTTGAATTAAACCAACAACCACGGGAGGTATTCTTGGCTATCGCTGAGGCAATGGGAGCTCTACGGGAATTACTTCCTCAGCGGAAGGATCAGCGGGAAGAAATTAGAGAAGCGTTTATGCGGCGCGGAATACGGACGGCAGAAAGAGAAATGTATACTGAAATTGCCGTAATATGCGGAGGGTGGCATGTACCTGCACTGCAGAACATGCCGAAGCAAAAGGACGATGATGCCTTGCTTAAAAATCTTCCTAAAACAAAAGTAGAGACCACCTGGATTCCATGGACTAATGACCGTTTGAGCTTTGAAAGTGGATACGGAGCGGGAGTAAATTCTCCGGGCTATTATGCTCACATCTGGAACAAGCCTGAAGATGATGGGACAGTTTGGCTTTCCTACGCAGCAAGAGTGTTCAGGGAAAACAAGGTTGATATTTCATCAGCTCACATCATAGAAGCCGTACGCCTTGCAAATACGCTCGCGGCTATCAGGGACCTAAATCGCCCGGGATTAAAAGAGCTCAACGAGGCAACACAGACCGTGATGTGTATGGGAGACGATATTCCCATGCAATTGGTTCGGCGCGATTTGATCGTCGGAAAGGAACAAGGTGAAGTGCCGGAAGGAGCACCACAGGTACCTATCCAACGTGACTTGGAGCAGCAGGTAAAGGGTATGCGATTAAAACTCGCCATCGAAGACAAGGTTATTAGTCTCGATCTGAGAGAGAGTAGCGGTTTGCAGAAAAGTATCCTTTTTCATCGCCTCCTGGTCTTAGACATCCCTTGGGCTAAACAACAAAATACTTCTGGTAAGGGGACATTTAAAGAGGAATGGCGCATGAGATGGACTCCGGAACTTACCATCCAACTTCTGGAAAAAGCACCATGGGGAAATACTATTGAAGCAGCTTGTAACCATTATCTACAGAATAAAGCATTAAATAGTAAACAACTTTCGGAAATAACAGAACTGGTAAGTAAAGCACTTCCCGCGGATCTGCATGCAGGTATAGAGGTGGTGATGAAAAGAATGGATGAACTGGCTTCGGGCACAACTGATACCGCCATGCTCATGGACGCCTTTAATCCACTTGTACAGGTGAGCCGGTACGGTAACGTCCGCCAAACAGACCAGGAGACTGTTCAGGTAATTCTAAGATCAATATTCTACCGTATGGTTGCAGGTTTACCAATAAGCTGCACTGGGATAGACGAAGAACAATCGGCGGATATGGCAGAAAAGATCAAAGCTGTAAATAATGCAATCCTTTTCCTTGACGAGGAAGAACTTAAGAACACATGGCTGGAAACATTGCTGAAGATCACAACCGTAAAGCAAGTGTCGCCGCTGGTACATGGGATGAGTTCAAAGATCCTTTATGATCTTAAGTATATTGACAGTGAGCAGACAGCTGCAGAGTTTAGTAAAGCATTGTCACCAGGCCATGATCCTTCTTATTCAGCTGCCTGGGCAGAGGGCTTCCTAAAAGATTCTGCCACTATTTTGATACTTGACGATGATATCTGGAATATTACCAATAATTGGCTGGCGAGCCTTGATCAGGAGGTATTCCTGCAGGTTGTGCCTTTACTCCGCCGGACATTCGCGGTGTACAATTCTGTTGAAAAAAGCAGGATAGCGCAAAGGGTGAAATACAGCAAAGAGGGTGGGGAAAAGCGAGAAGCCGCAGTAACCATTAATAAAGAAAGAGCATCCAGGGTACTGCCAATACTAGGTACTATCCTGGGAATAAAATAAGGAACTATGCAGGAAGAACTGGAGAAACGCTGGAGATTAGTATTAGGTTCTGAAACCAGAGACGAGCTTTCAGTAGATTTAAGTAGACAAGAAACGGGCATTGACAACACCCTTCAGGCCTTGTATAATTCGGACCGGAAGGGAGGACTTGGTCCCTCATCCCCAAACGTTTCCCGGTGGTTGGGGGATATCCGGGAATACTTCCCTAATACCGTGGTTAAGGTGATGCAGCAGGACGCCCTTAAACGGCTTAACCTTACCTCCATGTTGACCGAACCAGAGATGCTCGAAACGGTAATTCCCGATGTACATCTCGTAGCCAACCTGCTTACCTTGGGCCGTGCTATACCGGAGAAAACCAAATCAACCGCCCGAATGGTTGTTAAGAAGGTTGTAGATGAATTATTGCAAAAACTTACAGCACCTACACAACAGGCTATTTCCGGAAGTCTAAATCGCTCAGCGAGGAACAGACGGCCCAGGCATAACGAAATTAATTGGTCAGAAACGATCCGAAGGAACCTTAAGCATTATCAGCCAGATTATAAAACCGTAATCCCAGAAACCAGGATTGGCTTTGGCAGAAAAAGAAAGGCGCTGAAAGACGTTGTGTTATGCATTGACCAAAGTGGCTCTATGGGAACATCGGTAGTATACTCAGGAATATTTGGAGCAGTAATGGCTTCTATTCCAGCGGTAAACACAAAGATGGTAGTCTTCGATACCGAGGTAGCAGATCTCACGGAAGAATTACAGGATCCGGTAGAATTGCTTTTTGGTGTTCAACTTGGGGGTGGGACAGACATTCATAAGGCCCTGACTTATTGTTCTCAAATCATAACCCGTCCCTTAGATACAGTCCTGGTGCTGATAACAGATCTCTATGAGGGTGGAAATCAACAAGAGATGCGAAAGAAGGCAGCCCAGCTTGTTGACAATGGAGTACAGGTGATCACATTACTTGCCCTTAATGATGACGGTTCTTCCTTCCATGATCATGGCAATGCTGATTTCCTGGCCTCTATTGGTGTGCCTGTTTTTGCTTGTACACCTGATCTTTTTCCCGACTTGATGGCTGCTGCATTAAGTAAACAAGATATAAACCAGTGGGCCGGTGCTAATGATATTAAGATGAGTGGGAGATAAAAATAGATAAAAGCTTCAGGACCATTCTTCAGATGCTGGCAGCTTTGGTTGCCACAAGGTTATTACATATCGTTGTGGCAGGATGCTCTTTGAATTTGTAATTTTACCCACAATTAAAAGGAAGTTCAAATACTTCCAGACCAATTTATCCTCTAGAATTAGAAATTTAATGACTACAAGAAACTTCAGGCTTGCATTATTGCTCTTGGTTGGCCTAACACTGAACTTTAAAAGTTACGCGAAAGAGATTTTTCCTGACGGAACCCCAATTCCTGAATGGTTCAGGCAAAATAAACCTACTGATATTAGCAAACTAGGAAAGCACTATCGCATTTCCGATTTCGATGTAGTGAACGACAGCTCTATCATTCAAACCAAATTAATCCAGTCTGTCATTGATAAAGCCAGTGCCGATGGTGGTGGCGTTATTGTCATTCCTAAAGGAACTTTCCTTAGCGGTTCATTATTTTTTAAAAAAGGAACTCACTTACATCTTGAGGATGGAGCGAAATTGAAAGGTAGCGACGACATTACAAATTTTCCGCTGGTTATGACACGGATGGAAGGGCAAACATTAAAATATTTTGCTGCACTTGTCAATGCCGATGGCCTAGATGGCTTTACAATATCAGGCAATGGAACTATTGATGGAAACGGCTTACGTTATTGGAAATCCTTTTGGCTTAGACGTGAATTCAATCCCAGCTGTACTAACATGGATGAAATGAGACCGAGACTAGTTTATATTTCTAACAGTAAAAATGTTCAGCTTTCAGGAGTTAAATTAATGAACTCGCCATTCTGGACAACCCACCTTTATAAATGCGAGAATATAAAGTTGCTCGACCTCTATATCTACTCACCTAAAGAGCCCGTGAAGGCTCCAAGTACTGACGCTGTAGATATTGATGGCTGCAAAAATGTGCTTATCAAAAACTGCTACATGTCTGTTAATGACGATGCTGTAGCCTTAAAAGGAGGGAAGGGACCTACTGCCGATAAGAATCCGAACAATGGGAGTAATCAAAATATCATTATCGAAGATTGTACCTATGGATTTTGCCATGGTGCTTTAACCTTCGGAAGTGAATCCATTCACGACAGGAACATTATATTACGCAGAATTAAAATAAGTCACGCAGAGCGCCTGCTTTGGCTGAAAATGCGTCCTGACACTCCGCAGAACTATGAATATGTATTGGTAGAGGACATCGAAGGCCATGATATTGGAAACTTTTTATTTGTGCGTCCCTGGACTCAATTCTTTGATCTGAAAGGTGAGCAGGTGGCAGGAACCTCGAACAGTCGCAATATCACAATGCGAAACATTAAGTTGGATTGTGAGAACTTTTTTAACGTTGGTGTGCCGAAAGAAGTGGCACCGGCAAAGGGTTTTGGATACAAGCTTTCAGATTTTAAGTTTGAAAACCTGGAAGTAACAGCAAAAAAGTTCACTGAAATCGATACTTCGTTAATAGAGAACTTCAAACTCAAGAATGTAGTGGTTAATAAAAAGAAGATTTATTAATAAAACTATTATCAACAGGTCCGCCACTTAAACAGTATTTCTGTTTTCTGGCGGACTTTTTATTTTAAGCCCATCCCTTCGTTAACAAATTCCTCTATTTATTCAAATAGCTGGTACAATCCCCTTAAAACCCCTTTTTTTGTAACATCTCCCGCTACTTATGCAACAGTAACATAACCTAACGGTGCATAAATCAACGACTTTAGCATAACGAAAAGAAGGATCTTTTCTATTATAAACTAACCAAGTAAATTTATGCTAACACTACTTTTGCCGCAAACTTTATTGGCACCTCTTAATCTCGTAAAAAACACAAAATCAAGGTTAAATCAAACCTCTTTCAAGCAGAGGAAAACCTTCAATTAAATTCAATATTAAACCAGGATTCAAAAGATTGTTCCAGCTTTCAGCAGAAAGTTTACGACAAGTAATTATAGGGCAATCTTTAAATTTTCATTGTATGAAAGGACTTTTATTTAAAAACGCAATAATCCCTTTTTTGCTTTTTTTCGTTGCACAGGTAACCTTTGGTCAGAGTGCTGAAATAGTAGTTAAAGGATTGGTAAAAGATGGAAGGGGAGAAAGCCTTCCGGGTGTGAGTGTGACCGTTAAAGGAACAACTAAAGGTGTTGTAACTAACTCTCAGGGGACCTTTACAATTAAAGCTTCCTCACCTGATAATATTCTTGTTTTCACTTTTCTGGGTTTCGATAAGGTTGAACGAAGGATTGGCAATGACAGGAATATTAACGTCGTTATGAAAGAACATGCTAACGAATTAAACCAGGTAGTAATAATTGGATATGGAGAAGTTGCCAGGAAGGATTTAACTGGTGCGGTAGGACAAGTTAAGGTTGAGGAACTACAGAAGGCACCTGTTAGGTCATTTGAGGAAGCATTAGCTGGAAGAATTGCCGGTGTACAAGTTAGTTCACCAGAAGGACAACCGGGCATGTCTAGTGATATTGTGATCCGTGGCGCCAGTTCCATAACACAGGATAATTCTCCTTTATACGTTGTTGATGGCTTTCCGCTTGAGAGTCCCCACAACAATACATTGAACCCCTCAGAAATTGAATCTATAGAGGTATTAAAGGACGCATCAGCCTCGGCAATTTATGGAGCGCGGGGAGCTAATGGGGTGATCATTATTACGACAAAAAAGGGCAAAGCTGGTAAACCCGTCATAAGTTACGACGGTTATTATGGCTCTCAACAAGAGATAAAGAGAGCACAATTGATGGACCCTTACGAGTTTGTGCGCTACCAATTGGAACTAGACCCGGTTGGAAAGGGAGAAGCATATACACCGCCGGGAAAAACGCTAGAATCTTATCGAGGGGTACAGGGTGTTGATTGGCAGGAGCAGGTATTCAGGGGCGCAGGTATGAACAATCACAATCTTTCTGTCAGGGGAGGAAATGAACAAACTAAATATTCCATCTCAGGCTCCGTTATGGGTCAGGACGGGATAATTATTAATTCCGGGTTCAAACGATATCAAGGGAGGATTGCATTGGATCAGAACATTAGAAAAGACTTCAGAGTGGGGATAAATGCCAACTATGCAAATACAAGGATTAACGGAACAACACCCTCAACTTACAATGGAAACAGTAATTCTTTAAGTCTTCTTTACAGTGTTTGGGGATATAGACCGATTAGTGCGAGTGATGTACCCCTGGAGGACCTGATTGACTCGCCAATGGATCCGGAAGTAGATGAAACTGCTGATTACCGGTACAATCCAATCCTCTCGGCCAGAAATGAGCTAAATAACAATTTCGATAACTCTCTTATTGTTAACGGATACGCGCAGTTTCCTGTTTTTAAAAACTTGACGCTAAGAGTAACAGGCGGAATTACTAGGCAAACAACACGTTTGGAAACGTTCTATAATAGTCAAACAAAGTATGGTGATATAAATAGTGCCCAGGGAAGCAGAGGGGCAAATGGAAGGTTGACTAGTCTTGAAAAGAACGACTTCCTCAACGAGAACATCCTAACCTACAAAAGGAAATTCAATAGGTTTCATAACCTTACTGTATTAGGAGGTTTCACCATGCAGGAACAAAAGAACCTTAGCTTTGGGTACCAGGCCTCAGGCCTGCCCAATGAAAGCCTTGGATTAAGCGGACTTGAGGAGGGAACTGCACAAACACTTAATTCGTCTCGTACAGAAAACTTCCTCATGTCGTATCTTGGAAGATTAACTTACGATTATAAATCTAAATATTTATTTACCGCTTCTTTTCGAGCTGATGGTTCATCTAAATTTTCCCCGGCAAATAAATGGAGCTATTTTCCTTCAGGAGCTTTTGCCTGGCGTTTGAGTAATGAAAAGTTTATGAAAGGCTTCAACTTCATCAATAATGCAAAATTACGTACCAGTATAGGAGTTACAGGAAATAATCGCGTGTCAGACTTTGCTTATCTGTCGACAGTTACTTTCCCTATTTCCAGATATTATACCTTCAATAATGCTTACTTTATTGGAGCAATACCAACAACACTCGGAAATAAAGACTTACGCTGGGAAACAACCTTACAAACGGATGCTGGTATTGATCTATCTCTTTTTAAATCAAAGTTAAACATAACCGTCGATTATTATAACAAGCGAACCTATGATCTACTACTTAATGCTCAGCTACCATCAACAACAGGTTATCAGAATGCATTTAAAAACATCGGTGAGGTTAAGAATGCCGGATGGGAATTTGAATTGAGCACAACGAACTTTAATAAAAAGGATTTTAAGTGGAACACCTCCTTTAACATATCCTTTAACCGGAATAAAGTTGTTGAGCTTACCCAAAATCAGGAAAGTATGCTAACCAGTATTGGTTGGGAGACTGGATATAGCAACATCCCGCCATACATTGCTAAAGTTGGTCAACCCATTGCACAGTTTTATGGCTTCAAATGGTTGGGTAACTATCAATTCAACGATTTCAATCAAAACCCCGATGGTTCATATACCTTGAAACCTTCAGTCCCAGACAATGGAACTGGAAGAGACAAAGTTCAACCCGGAGATATTAAATACGCAGACATCAATGGTGACGGAACAGTTAACGCATCCGACAGAATGATTCTAGGAAATCCCAACCCTGACTTTATCGGCGGACTTTCAAATAACTTCAATTATAAGGGATTTGACCTCAATGTGTTCTTTCAATGGTCGTATGGAAATGAACTTTTGAATGCCAATCGTTTAGTGTTTGAAGGCAGTTCAAGACTTAGTCTTAACCAATATGCAAGCTATGCAGATCGTTGGACTCCGGAGAATCAGAACAACACCTATTTCAGAACGAAAGGATTTGGACCTACGGCTTATTCGTCCAGGATAATTGAGGACGGGTCTTACCTGCGACTAAAAACAGTGTCTCTTGGATACAGGATTCCCGCGAGGCTGTTAAAATCAATAAACGTCAGCTCTCTAAGAGTATATGCTTCCGCACAAAATCTGGTAACATGGACAAATTATTCAGGCCTAGACCCGGAGGTATCAACAAAACGGGCTGCACTTACTCCAGGTTTTGACTACGCCGCCTACCCAAGAGCAAAAACTATTGTGTTTGGCCTGAATGTAGCACTTTAAATCTTTAAGAAATGAAATTGAATACAACAAATATCCTGTTTCTAACTTTGTTCGCTTTTTCATCTTGCAATGAAAAGCTAGAAACAAAACCCTCTGATTTTTTAAGCCCGGTTAATTATTATGAAACAGAGGCTCAACTAAATGCTGCATTAAATGGTGTTTATGATCCTTTAGGGCAGGAGGCTATGTACGGCAACGGCTTATTAACTTATCTTTCTTACGGAAATGATGAGGCGATATGGAGAGCCTCGGGCCAAACCACCGGCCCTATGGTGTATAATTACGATCCTTCTGAAGCTAATATTGATAACCTGTGGACTGCCTTATATTATTGTATTAACCGGGCTAATGTACTGATCGAGAACATTGAAAAAGCTAATGCAAGCGACAGAGCAAAGGAGATCATCAGAGCCCAGGCATTGTTCCTCCGTGGATATTACTATTTCATGCTAGCTGACAACTGGGGTGCGGTTCCAATTAAACTCAGTTCTACACAGTCTGCAAACGATGTGAACATTCCCTCGTCACCCGTAAGTGAGGTTTTCGCAAGGGCAGTTTCAGACATAGAAGCTGCGGAAGCTCTATTACCTACAGCATCGGAGTGGGGAGATAATTCGGCTGGCAGGATCTCAAAAAATACTGCAAGGGGAATTCTTGCGCGGGTTTATCTTACCATGGCAGGGGAACACCTGAAAGACACGGGTAAATATCAGGATGCCCTTAAGTGGTCGAAGAGGGTGATTGATTCAAGGGAAAGCTCATTAAATCCAGATTATTCACAGGTGTTCATCAATCATTGCCAGGATAAATACGACAATATCTACCGTGAATCAATGTGGGAGGTGGAGTTTTACGGAACAAAATCGGACATCTATGGTGAGGTGGGTTATAATGGCAACAGGAACGGTATTGCGTCGAACAACATAGACTTTCCGGGCTATGGATATGCCTTCTTATTTGCCACGGCAAAACTTTTCAATAAATATGAGTCAAGAGGAACCGGAGCTAATGAATCTTCACCGGACGAGAGGAGGGACTGGGCTATTGCTCCTTATACATGGAACGACAATACCAAAACGAAGGTAATGATGCCTTATAACGCTACGAGTCCCTACAATCGTTACCCGGGAAAATGGCGCAGGGATCTTGAAACTAATTTGCCCAGGAACAAGAACTACAGTGGTGTTAATTTTCCACTGCTTAGATACGCCGACGTTCTTTTAATGTATGCAGAATCTGAGTTTAGAGTTAATGGTGCCACTGCCGATGCATATAACGCAATTAACCAGGTAAGAAGACGTGCTTACGGCAAGCTGAAACCTGGGGCATCTAATTTATCAGAAGCTGACCTATCTGGTTTAAGTGATGAGGCATTTTTTAAGGCTATTGTGGATGAACGGATGCGGGAGCTGGCATTTGAATGTTTGCGAACTCACGATCTCAAGCGATGGGGACTGCTAGTTAGTACGCTAAAAGAATTTGCCGCAGACATAAAGCAAAATGCACCTGCAAATCGAAAATTCTCATCAATAGTTGGTGATAATGTTCAGCCAAGACATTTCTACTATCCGATTCCCAGTAGGGAAATATCGTTGAATAAGGCTATAGAACAGAACAGCAATTGGTAACCCTAAATTAAAATGATGCTAAAAAACATTAAAATAATACTTGTTGGCTCCATTGCCAGCTTGATACTTTCTTCTTGTGATAAAGATCTGTCTACCCCGGAGTTCGAGGTGTCAACAAGATCAACTACTTTCAAAAAAGGAGAACTGATAACGTTTAACATTTCAGGAAACCCTGACGTGATCCGCTTCTATTCAGGTGAGCAAGGTAAGAAATACGAATTCAGCCGCCGTGACAGTCTGAAGGGAAAGCTACTACTACAATTCTCCACCTTTGCTCAAAATTCAGGATCGCAAGAGAATTCTCTTAAAATACTTTATTCCACAGATTTTAAGGGCGCCTATAACATAGCGGGGGTTCAGGCGGCAACATGGAATGATGTAACGTCAAAAGCAATACTTTCAAACGGTACCGACAATGTACCTTCCGGTCAAATTGATCTAACTAATATAGTACCTGCAACTGGTCCCGTGTATTTTGCATTCAGGAAAAGAGACGAGCAAAGTGCAACTCAAAAACCCAGAGCATGGACTATTAGGTCCTTTCAATTAAACCTCCTTAATGAACAAGATAACTTTTCTTATCCTTTAACGGATTTGACAAATGCTGGCTGGACTGCAGTAGATGTTCTTAATTCTACATACCGATGGGCTATAAACCTAACCGCAACATCACCAGCACTAAGCATTGGAGGTGGGAATATTAATACAGCTGCTAATGAGGATTGGGTGATAACCAAAGTTCTATATCCGAATGCGATTAAACCAGATCCAGCAATACCTGTAAAAGGTGTGGATACTAAAGTAGAATCCTATTCATATTCCTTCGCAACCCCCGGGGTATATAAGCTGGCTTTTGTAGCATCAAACATGACACCTGACAAGCAAAAAGAGGTAGTAAAGGAACTTGAGCTAACGATAACAGATTAAAAGAGCCTTTTTTTAATTAATATATTGTTGATCCAAAGCCACTTTTCGAAGTGGCTTTTTTGTTTTAGAATTTAACGCAATAGATTAAACTCGGCCTTTTCATCTTTCTTTCCCCTTAGAAGATTAAAAAGGCTGACAAGATCAAAAGCACCGGGGCTTCCCGGTTTGTAGATATCTTTATATCCCGGTTCCTTAGCTATTTCTTCTGGGGATGGTGTTCTGAAGCTCATTGACCAGCCAGGAAACAACCGCCTTTCTATGTGTCCCTCTTTTAAAATTGACAAATTATGATGCCGTTTATCCTGCTTTATTTTTTCGAATACCGCTTTTATTAATATTTCATCTCCTTCCACCAATTGAAGGAATTTATTATCAAAATATACCAACATACCTGTAATGTTAGTTTCTTGATTGTGTCTTTGTGAACTTGTCAGAATAGATTTAAGAGAAGCATGATCCATGTTTCCTTTTGCCTGACTCCTATAAATGAGATAGTACATGATGGTTAGTCGATTGAAAGCTATTGAATTTCCCAAGGGGAAGTTATCATGTCTAACAAGGTTCTTTTCTGCCTGTTTTAAGATACCCTTATAAAATTTGATGAAATAAATGAACTGATTTTTTAAAATGAGGTTATAGTCTCATTTTCAAGAAATCAGCAACATCTGCTCAAGTTTCTGCAACCTTCACAATAGCTTGCAAAGCTGCATTTATACATTTTTGTTGCGGGCTCCATAGGTCCCAAAACAATACTAACCATTTAAACAGACTGAGAATATGAAAAAGGACCTTCACTTTCCTCTAAGCGGCCCTGCCATGCTCTACTTTATAAGTTTCTGGATCCAAAAGCAGATATAAGACATCCTGACAATATCAATCTCTTTACTACCCAATACTCTAATAATAAATTATATGAAAAACTTACTTTTACTCATTTCACTTCTATTTGTACTCTCCTCCAAAGCCCAAACTAAGTACTATGTCTCTTTAACAGGAAATGACCAATCTAACGATGGTAAAACGCCAGATTCCCCCTGGCAAACTATTGAAAAAGTTAATGAGATGATGGGCAGTTTTAACCCGGGAGACTCGGTGCTATTTAAACGGAATGAAGAATTCAAAGGGGAACTGGTGATCACTAAGTCAGGAACTTCGGGTGCTAGAATAAATTTCGGAAGTTATGGTAATGGCAATAAGGCTATAATAAATGGTGCTATACCTCTTACTACCTGGTCGGAGATGCCTGGAAATATTTGGGCAACTACTTACTCAGGTTCACTTACAACTTTAAATAATTTACTGGCTGCCGATGTTAGTCAGCAAATAGGACGATGGCCTAATCCGAATGCAACTAACACGGGTTATAACTCTGTAGATGCATTTGTAGGGAATACGCAGTTAACTGACGCGGCCTTAGCTGGTCAGAATTTTTCTGGCGCTACCGCGGTTGTTAGAGTGCGTCTATTCATCCTTAATAAGGCATCCATAATATCCCAATCAGGTTCTACACTTACATTTTCAGGTGTTGGTACTAACTATACCATGACAGCTGGGGATGGTTACTTCATTCAAAACCATATCTCTACCCTGGATCAGCAGGGAGAGTGGTGCTTCGATCCTGCTACCAAAAAAATTTACATCTATTCAACCACCGATCCAAATACTATTAAAACTGAGATACCCTTTAAAAACAATACTTTAAGTGGAAACAACATCAGCAACGTCAGTATAACCGATCTTAAGTTTATTAACGCCAACTCGTATGGAATTAAGATTGAGAACTCCAACGGGGTTAAAATTTCAAATTGCGAATTCTTCAACTCGCATAATGCAATCTATTTGAATACTATTCAAAACTCGGAGGTAGATCATAATACTATCAGGAATACCAATAATAACGCTATATGGATAGCAGGCAGCTTTTACAACTGTAACTACAATACTATTCTAAATACAGCGCTTCGTCCAGGTATGGGAGATCCAAATAATAACCAGTACAATGCTATTAATATGGTCGGAACGGATGCTTTGGTAAAAGGTAATCGCATCGATAAAGTTGGCTATTGTGGGATCAGATTTGAGGGAAGCCGATTAACTTTACAAAACAATGTTATTAATGAGTTTGCACTAACCAAAGCAGACGTGGGTGGGATATATTCGTTCAAAGGTTTTGCACCAGTAGGTTACGGATATGGCAATAATGTTATTACAGGGAACATTATAAGCAATGGCAAACCTAATCTCTATGGAACAAGGGCCATACCTGTAAATACAAATTATGCTGTCGGTATTTATCTGGATCAAAGCACATTGAACAATACAGTGGCAAGCAATACTGTATATAACTGTAACAGTGCCGGTTTTATGATAAACGAAGGGGCTAACAATCATGTAGTCCGCGACAATGTATTCTATAATAACATGTTTGGCTTTGCATATTTCCCTACTTCCACCAGCGCAAAGAATTTAACAGTGAAAAATAATATATGGTTCAGTAAGCACCCCTCGCAAATTCCCGGGATGTCGCAGGCTACAAACCTGGATTATATGAAAAACTTTGGCAATATAGACAGCAATTATTATGCTCAACCTTTTGAGCCAGACAGTACACTAATTCAAACTAATGAAAATTATTCGACCAGGATCAATAAGGTTTACTCGTTACAAGATTGGAGGAAGCTAGGTTATGATATAAATTCATATCTTTCGGTTTATAAGATTGCGCCTTACTCGATCACAAGCTCAGGCTCGAATACGATTACAAATAGTGCTTTCGGAACCGGAATTACCGGTTGGACTTTAACTCCCTCAAGCGGTAACTTTACTCCCGTTTATGACAATAATAATGTTTTAGACGGCGGCAGCCTGAAACTGACAACAGTAGGAGCCACCGGCCCAAATACATCCAGAGTAGCAACGGCTATTGGGAATGTGGAATATGGCAAATTCTACCAGGTTACATTTTCAATAAAGGGAACTACTGATACCTCGAGGTTAAAGGTTACACTTTTTGCAGGGCAACCGGTTGCAAAGTACCGTTACGTGAAAACAAGTATACAACGGAAGGAGGTGACACTTACTTTCACTCCTGTAGCCAGTATTAATAATGTCACACTGCAATTAACCCTTAATGATCCAGGCAACCAGATATGGATTGATAATGTCATGTTTAAACCTTTAACCACAATCAACACTGATCCTGATGATCATTTGGTATTTCATGTAAACGATGAAGCTAATTCTAAACTTATAAATCTTGGAGCTACCGCGTATCAGGATGCAAAAGGAAACGGATATACTGGAACTATTTCTCTTCCGCCATATTCATCAATAGTACTAATAAAATCAAATACTGTTCTTCCTCTCAGGATGACCAAGTTTTACGGCTCGGCCAACGGATGTGATGCGAATCTTAACTGGACTACGGAAAATGTGCAAAGAGTTGAAGGGTTTGAGGTGGAGAGCAGTAACAATGGGAAGGATTTTCGTAGATTGAGCTTTATCAATGCGAACAAGACGGGAACATATGATATACTGTTGAATCAGGTAGACAACAGATCTTACTACAGATTAAAGATAATTGATTCAGACGGAACTAGTCGCTTCAGTGAGGTTATTAACATCCAGACAGTTTGTAAAAGACAAGGACTAACAATTTATCCTAATCCCGTTAAGTCAGAAGCTGTTGCTGTGATTCCACCTCCTGTTGGTTCCAAAGTACTTTATAAGATCCTGAACTCAGCTGGCCAGGTTTTGGTAGCTAAGGAAATAAACCTGACAAAGGGCACCAATTTTTTTAATCTGGATACTTCAACATTACAAACAGGTCATTATGTATTCTTCGTTCAGCAGCCTGGGAGTTCCGGTCTCTCTACATCGTTTATAAAGCATTAAGTTCAATTTTGACCTGCAAACTCAGCAAGACCCACTAGAAAGTTTTAAATATCGCTTTCTGCATCAATAAGAAAGGTATTTGCAACATTCGCATAAGGAAAAACACTGCAGGAGAGCTTAATTTTACACCATAGATCTCAGCTGGGTCTTTACATTAACCAAGTAAACTAACGAATTATGTCAGGTAAAATAAGTGTGATAGCGTTATCCGTCTTATGTACACTATCCGGAATAACGGCTGCAATAGCAATGCCTAACAGTGTTCCTATTGGCTCTGTGAACACAAAACAAATTGGAATTACGGGCAAAATAACAGACAAAAAAGGTGAGCCTCTGATAGGGGTTACTATAAAAGAAAAAGGAAGCAAAACCGGTGCAAGTACAGATGTAAACGGCAACTTCAAATTGCAAGTATCTTCTGCAAGCAGTATACTGGTGATCTCTTATATAGGCTATAAAACTCTTGAATATCCGTTAAATAGCCGCACAACGCTAAGTATTATTCTAGATGAGGATTCTAAATCCCTCGACGAGGTAGTTGTGGTAGGATACGGAACTCAGAAAAAGAGCGATTTTACGGGTGCGGTTTCATCTGTTACCTCAAAAACTATCTCAGAAACTCCTGTGGCGTCGGCGGCACAAGCTATCCAGGGAAGGGTTGCAGGGGTAGACGTAACTAATAACAGTGGACGCCCGGGAGATGCAGCCACCATTAGGATTCGTGGGAACCGGTCTATAACAGCGGGCAATAATCCTCTCTACGTGATTGATGGTATTCCAATGTCGGGGAGTATAAATACTGTAAACCCTGCGGATATCGAATCTATGGAAATTCTTAAAGACGCATCAGCAACTGCTATCTATGGTTCAAGAGGAGCCAATGGCGTAATATTGATCACTACAAAAAGAGGTACGGGAGACCGCCCCGTTATCAGCTATGACCCATATTATGGTTTTACCGACAGGATCGGATCGATCAATATGCTGAGCGCCAATGAATATGCCTCTTACCGTCAATCAACGGGTGCGAGCCTGGAGCCCTATCAACAAACTGCTCTTAATGAGAACTTTTCAACCGATTGGCAAAGTCCATTATTTCAGCAGGGTTATCGACAGAACCATCCAGTTAGTGTAAGGGGTGCATCAGGAAAAACGAAATATCTTGTTTCCGGGGAGTATTTCAACGAGAAGGGTGTGGTAAAGAAATCTGATTATACAAGGTACGGGTTTCGCGCTAACCTGGATCAGGAAGTTGGGAAAAAAGTAAAACTAGGCGTATCTTCATTCCTTTCTTATGCCGTTCAAAATTACGGTATCATTCCTAATAATGTATATCTCCAAAATGTACTTATCCTAGATCCATTAAGTAACCCTTTTAATGTTGACGGTACTGTTAACGTTGCACCTGATAACCAAACAATTAAAAAGAACCCCTATACAGACCTTAACAGCGTTACGGCCGACCGGAGAAAAAGCTACCGGGTATTTGCCAGTGCTTACGGTGAGTACCAGATCGCCAAAGGGCTTAGTTATCGACTTAATGCAGGTGTGGATAATACCAACAACAAAAATGGTACATATAATAGCGTCTTAAGCAATAACAATGGGCTTGCAACGGCAGGAATCAGTAATGGATCAGCTCTGGCATACACCGTTGAAAATCTTCTGAATTTCAAAAGGGATTTAAATGGGCATTCAATAAGCGCTACAGGCCTGTTTTCTATTCAAAGCGATTTCAACGAAACATCAAGCACATCGGGCAGAGGAATACCTTACGACAGCCAGTTGTATCATAATATAGGTACTGCAACGGAAATTTCAGCGGTAGCTAGTGACTACTCAAAAACCTCTTTGATGTCTTATATGGGCCGTCTTAATTATAGTTATAAAAGTCGCTACCTCGCAACTCTCACAATGAGGGCGGATGGCTCCTCGAGATTAGCTCCCGGAAGAAAATGGGGATATTTTCCTTCCGTAGCATTGGGTTGGAGACTTATTGAGGAACCATTTTTGAAAGATATTACATTGATATCAGAACTAAAGCTTCGTGGAAGCTATGGTGTTAGTGGGAATACAGGGATCAACCCGTATTCAACACAAGGTTCCCTGTCAAAAACAGTTTATGCCTGGGATGAGAATGCCGGCTATGGTTACTCTCCATCAGCCCTGGCTAATGGAAGTTTAAGCTGGGAAAAAACAGCAAGTTCAAATATAGGCCTTGATTTTGGCTTTCTAAAGAACCGCATTAGCGGTAGTGTAGAGGTTTATGAGCAAAACACATCCGACCTTTTACTAAATCGTGCGATTCCGGCATGGACCGGATTCAGCAGTGTTCTAGAAAATGTTGGTAAGACCAGGAACCGGGGGATAGAGCTAAGTGTTTCAGGAACTCCGGTGTCGGGAAAATATTTCAGATGGAGCATTGATGCAAACGCCTATGCAAACCGCGAGTCTATCATTGCCCTTAACAGTGGTATTACAAATGACATTGGTAACGGATGGTTTACTGGTAAGCCTATTAAAGTATGGTACGACTACCAAAAGAACGGAATTTGGCAAAGTTCAGAAGTAGAAACGGCAAAAAAATATAATGCTGTTCCAGGAGATGTAAAACTTGTTGACCTCAATAATGATGAAAAGATAAATGCTGATTTTGACCGAAAAATTGTAGGAAACCCTCGGCCAAAATGGGGTGGAGGTGTAACCAACAGGTTTAGCTATCGAGGTGCAGACCTTTCCTTTTTTGTCTATATCCGTCAGGGGCAAACCATTTACAGTCAAATTCATGAAAGGCTGAATACCGGTTTCTATATGTATAACAACTTGAATGTAAACTATTGGACTCCTCAGAACAATTCGAATGAATTTCCTAGACCAACAGTTTCTGGAACTACAGGCATAAAACCTCCACTGTATTATTTCGATGGTTCTTTTATTCGCCTTCAAAATGTTTCCTTGGGATACAGTTTACCAAAATCCATAATCGGTAAATCCTCCATTAGCAACGCGCGGATCTATGTAACCGGTAATAACCTTTGGACAATAATGAATAAGAAAATCCCTGGATACGATCTCGATCCAGAAACGTCCACTGGAGAAATAACACTTGACAATGTTTTATCTACACGGCTTATCATGCTTGGTTTAAACCTTACTTTTTAACCAGTTAAAGGAATTAATTATGAAATTTTCAAAAATCATTATAGCACTGGCGATAACAGCTGTTACAGGCGTTTCCTGTAATAATTACCTGGACGAAGAAATAGTCAGCGGAGCTACCTCCGGGTCATATATCGTTGATGCCAATGGATTAACCGGAGTTGTAAACGCGGCTTATGCACCTTTGAGAACCTATTATGGACAAGAATTAGGATTTGTTCTTACTGAATTTGGTGTTGATACTTATACTCACGGTCGTGATGGCTCGTTCATAGATGTTAATCAATATAACCCTGGTTTATCCCCAAGTTTATCAATTCTAAGTACACTCTGGACCAATTTTTACAAAGGGATAGGTACCTGTAATACAGCAATTGACCTGGCCCCAACTATTGGCAATATTTCGGAGCAAATCAGAGCTCAGAGAATAGCAGAAGCGCGCTATCTGCGAGCACTTTACTACTTTGTACTTGTTCAAACCTTTGGTGATATACCATTAACCCTCACCGAAGTGAAAGAAGTTCAGACAGAAACAACCAGGACAAGCGCGGAAAAAATATATACTGATGCAATCCTTCCAGATCTGGAATTTGCCGTAACTAATCTTCCTCGTACGCAAAGTGATTATGGACGCGCAACACAAGCAGCTGCCAAAATGCTCCTAGCACGGGTACATATGGTTAGAAAAAATTGGGCTGAAGTCGAAAAATTATCTGATAGCGTTATCAAAGACTACAATTTCTCTTTACTTGATTCTTATGGATCGATCTTCGATATAAATAATCAGAAAAACCCTGAGGTGATCTGGGCGGTGAACTACAACTCCACTGCATTATTGAATGGAACCGGGAATCAGAGTCACCTGTATTTTATAATGGTTTACGATGGTGAAAAAGGCATGCAGAGGGATATTCTAAACGGTCGCCCTTTTAATCGTTTTAAGCTAACTCCATACGGTAATTCCCTTTTTGATAATAAGGCTGATAAACGTTATATCGAAGGTTTCCAGCGTGTGTATTACTCCAATAACAGAACTACCGCTCCGGCAGGTATGAATCAAGGTGATACGGCAGTATTTATCACTACCGACGTGATTCCGGCCAATGTGAGAGCAGCAAAAAAATACGCGATCTACGACCTTAATGATATCAACTCACAAACCGTCAGAACAAAATTCCTAACTAATATAAAATTCCTTGATCCTAAAAGAACTAGTGTAACCGCGGTGGAAGGTTCTAAAGATTTCATTGTTTTCAGGATAGCAGAAGCTTACCTCAACTTGGCAGAGGCCCAGCTAATGCAGAACAAGCCTGGCGATGCCACCACAACGATAAATGTACTTCGTAAAAAAAGGTCTATGCCAGGTTTTGACCTTAGTATAGCGTCGTCGCAAATGAACCTGGATTTCATACTGGATGAAAGAGGCAGAGAGCTTTACGGAGAAATGCAAAGATGGTTTGATCTGAAAAGAACAGGTACATTATTGGAAAGGGTTAAGAAATACAATCCAGATGCGGCTGCCGGCATAAAAGATTATCATTTACTACGACCGATCCCACAAAGCGAGATAGACCGGTCGAGCAATAAGGTAAACCAGAATTTAGGATACAACTAATAAGATGAGACTTAAATTTATAACGCTTCTGGTGCTCTTAGGAGCAACATGTTCGGTTGCGCAAACCTTGGGTAACAAAGCCATGCCGGATTTTACAATTAGAAAAGGTCTGCCAAATTTTTATAAAAAATTATTAGAAGGTAAACCAGTAACTGTGGCCTATTTAGGAGGAAGTATTACAGAAGCGGCCAATGGTTGGAGGGATCAGTCTGCGCATATTCTCCAGCAAAAATTTCCGGATCCAAAGATAACTACCGTTAACGCAGGAATTGGTGGCACAGGCTCAGACCTGGGGGTTTTCCGCCTGGAAGCACAAGTGATTAAGGAAAGACCTGATTTAGTGTTTGTTGAATTTGCAGTGAACGATATTTCCAAGCCGGCTAACTTGATCCATAAAGCGATGGAGGGCATCGTGAGACAGATATGGAAAGCCGATTCTAAAACAGATATCTGCTTTGTGTACACCATCACCGGCGATATGGCCGCGGATATTGAAAACGGGAAAATACCGCAGTCAACAGCGGCAATGGAACAAATAGCAGAGCATTATGGAATCCCTACTGTAAGCATGGGCTTAAAGGTTGTTCAGCTTGCTACAGAAGGCAAACTTGTTTACAAGGGCAGCAAAAAAGACTATCCTGACAAAATAGTCTTTTCGGCCGACAATGTTCATCCATTTCCGGAAACAGGGCAGAGGCTTTATGCAGAAGCATTAGCAACTGCCCTAGACAGTATATTTATCCATTCTGAGAAACTAACTGCAAATAGGCTTGTGAAACCTTTTATAAGGGATAATTGGGAAGCAGCTAAAATGATCTCTGTTGCCGAGGCGAATAGGACTGGAAATTGGGTGAAGGTTATGTCAAATGATCCGGAGTTGCAAAGAGTATTTAAAAAACCCTTTACGGAATTCATTAAGTCAAATGAAGCCGGATCAACAATATCATTCAAATTTAAAGGACAAGTGGCAGGTCTTTATGATGTTGTAGGGCCGGGCTGCGGGCAATATGAAGTTAAATTAGATGACAAAGATTTGGCAGCAGTCCCCAGGTTTGATAGCTATTCAACCTATTACCGACCTCAATACTTCCTTAAACAAGATTTAGATAAACGCCTTCATACCATGACGTTCACTGTTTCAAGCAACCAACTAGACAAGAAGAGTATTCTGAAACAGAGAAACAACCAGACGATGGATGTGGAATCGAGATATAGTGAAAATGCATGTTATGCTGGATACATTATGCTTATTGGAGAAATTAAAAAGTAATGAAACAAGGCAGGATATGATGAGAAAGATTCTCCTTACATGTTTCTATCTGCTTTTTTCAATTCAGCTTTACAGCCAACAGCGGGGAAATAAGCCGGAAAGGGAAAAATGGTTTAGTAGCTTGGGCTTTGGGTTGTTCATACATTGGAGTATCGATTCACAAATTGGAGCTGTGATCAGTCACTCGCTAGCTGGGGCAAGTCCTGATTTCCGAAAACGTTTTTTCAACGAACTACCGAAGACTTTCAATCCCTTACGATTTAATCCTGATGAATGGGCCTCATTGGCTAAGTTGGCAGGAATGCGATACGTTGTATTTACGGCAAAGCATCATTCAGGTTTTTGCATGTTTAAAACTAATTCAACAACCTTTAATATCGCAAATACTCCTTATTCGCATGATATTACAAAGGAGGTTATTACAGCCTTCAGGAAACAAGGGATAGCAATTGGATTATATTTCTCACCCGAAGACTTTTATTATCTACATCAAACAGATGTTCCGATCGGACGTCTTCAAAACCCTTTACATTATCCAGCGCAAAATGTTGGATTAATGAAATATGACAAAATCCAACTAAAGGAGTTGTTAAGTAATTATGGGAAGATCGACATCATTTTTTTAGATGGTCCGGCAGAAGGTTTAAAAGAATATTGCTGGGAACTGCAACCGGATATTGTTGTAACGAGAGGTCATATAACAACTCCCGAGCAAAAAGTGCCTGATACTTCGATTCCATCCCCCTGGGAGAGCTGCCTGACTATGGGCACAGACTGGCAATACAAGCCCACAAACGATCTGTTTAAGTCAGGTACCGAATTAATAAATACATTAATAGAAACACGCGCAAAAGGGGGTAACCTTTTATTGAATATAGGACCAAAACCAAATGGTACGATCAGAGAGGAGGAGGAATCTAGGTTAAGGGAGCTAGCGCTATGGAACTTTGCTAATAGCGAGGCTATTCATGGTGTAACTTCTGCTCCTACATTGAAAGATGGTAATATTTGGTATAGCTGCTCTCCAAACGGTAAAACTATTTACGCCTACATTACCAAAAATATTTGGCAATATGGGGAAAGAAAGGAAATTGTTTTCCCCTCAATTACTGGTAATGAAAATACCACAGTTAGTATTTTGGGATACGAAAGCAATTTTGTAGAATACCGGCAAAACTTTGATGCCTCGATCAAGATACAAACGGGCCCCCTTGGCCTTATTGTAAGCGCAGTGAATGGGCAGCGATTCTATACCAATAACAAATGGCCAAATCCGCTTGTGTTTAAAATCTCTGGCGCCCATTTCAGGAAACAGCCTTCTTCCAAAGTAAATAAATCATCGCTCGACGGAGCTCAATAAATGATATAAAATGAAAACACACTTATATAAACGCTTAGTTCTGATCTTAATTCTGTTTCTTCCCGCACTAGCAAATGGACAGAATAATAACTACTACGTCCTTGACATGGTCCACCACAATCCGGGTGAACCGTCAACAAAAAGTGCTTTCACAGATCCATCTTTCCTAAAGGAGAAGGGTTATAACGGACAAGTAGTTAACGACTTTACTTTTGCCCATGCCGCTCTTACCTTTGACAAGCTTAGTAAAGAAATATTCCCTGACGGCTCGGAAGAAAGGAAATGGGTTGAGCAAGCTGCTAAGAAGGTAAAAGAAAATATCGCAGAGGCTCACGCAGCAGGAATAAAGATATATTACTTCACAGACATTATAGTTCTTCCAAAAAGGCTAGTAGACATCTATAAGGATGAGATCACGGATAAGGATGGAAAAATCTCCTTTGAGCGGCCTAAGACAGTAGAAATTCACAGAATGATGTTGAATGAGCTTTTTGATACCTTTCCTGACCTTGATGGCCTTGTAATCAGAACAGGTGAAACATACCTAAACAACGTACCCCATCACACTGGCAACGGACCTATTACAAACGGACCTGCAAGTCATGTAAAACTAATCAATCTTCTACGTGATGAAGTTTGTGTTAAACGCAACAAAATGCTTTTTTATCGCACGTGGTCGTTTGGCGGAATGCACGAGCAGCCAGACTATTACCTTAAAGTTACAGACCAAATACAGCCTCATCCCAATCTTGTGTTTGCTATTAAACATACGAAGGGGGATTACCAGAGAACCTTCGATTTTAATCCAACTCTCACTTTAGGTAAACACCCACAAATTATTGAGGTTCAATGCCAGAGAGAATATGAAGGAAAGGGCGCTTATCCCGACTACGTGATGGAGGGGGTGATAAATGGATTTGAAGAATATTCTATGAACAAACCACAACCGGGATACAAGAGCCTTAAAGAAATTAAGTCCAGCCCCAATTTCCGGGGCGTTTGGTCATGGTCTCGAGGCGGAGGCTGGGTCGGACCCTACATCACCAACGAATTTTGGTGCAGGCTTAATGCTCTAGTGATTAGCAAATGGGCATTAGATCCTAAGCAGTCAGAAGAAGAAGTATTCAATAAGGTGATCACAGAAATGGGAATTCAAGGGAAGTCGCGTGAAAGGTTTCGTGAACTTGCTTTACTATCGGCAAAAGCTGTCATCAGAGGCCATTCGAGTGTAAAGTACCCTTTTCAGAACAGCTGGACGTGGTGGATGCGCGATGAATTCCTATCTGGAACGGACCCCAATTATAACCCGCGGCAATTCTCCTCGGAAGGGCTACTTTATAAGGCATTTACACAGTACTATAAAGATGGTATACTTCATGGAGCCGTCCAGGAGAAGTATGAGGCGGTAGAGCTCTGGAAAAATATAGAAAAGCTTAGTCGTGGCATCAAAATGAAGGACAAGGAAGACGAATCTTATGTAAGGGTTTCATCAACCTATGGAATGCTGTTACATCAGATCATAGCTGAAGGCTGGAAAATCATGGCTTTAGGTTTTGAAGGAGATAAAACCGGCAAATACGACATAAAAGAAATGCACCAGGCATTATTGAATTATGATAAATACTGGAAACTTTACAAGAATTTCAAGGAGACAAACCCATCGTCTGCAACACTTTACAAACCTTACTCATTTGAGTACATAGCCCCGACCTATCATGCTGAAAAGGGAATGGGTGCTTCAGTAAATTACTACAGGAAAATTATAGCAGATAAGCAATAAATGGAACATAGAAAACAGAAATTGAAGAACTATACAGTCCTAACAGTAACTTATCTATTCCTGACCATCCTGTTGTTATTTATGCTGTACACATTTATCTGACAAAAAAGATACTTTTAGCACAGAAACGGATAACTTGAATTAAAGAAGCCAAACCCGTTATTTAATAGGAAGAAAGTATATTAATAACCAACCAGTTTAGGATGTCAGTTAAAGGATTTTTATTTATCTTCTTGTACGTAGCCGTTCTTACCTTTAAGGAGGCTGGCGCTCAGGAAGAAAAAGCAATAATAAGTCCTGGCGTACGCTTCGATCATTATTTCAGTAACGAGGGACTGCCAGACAACCGGGTGCGCAATCTTTTCCAGGACAGCAGAGGATATTTGTGGGTTGGAACAATGAATGGGCTTTGCCGTTTTGATGGTTATTCGTTTAGGAAATTTTACAAAAACAAGGCGCCAAAAGCTATTACCACAAGTTGGGCTTATTCTATTACTGAGGATGATAACAGTGATTTGTATATTGGTTCGAGGTACGGATTAAGCAAGTTTGTAAGGAACACAGAACAATTTTTTGAGATAAATGTGCCGGGATCAAGCACAGACGTTGTTTCTGCTCTCCTTTTTCATGATAGAAAGCTATGGATTGGAACCTCAAAAGGCCTGTCCCTGTATGATCCTAACACAAGGAAAACTAAAACTTTAAGCTCTTTTCCATTCAAAAATGGAGTGAAAAAAATAATACAGTCCTGGGGCGACTGCCTATGGTTAGCGTGCGACCAGGGCGTAGTTCGTTTCAATACCAAAACGCTTGCCTTCCAACTATTTGACATAGATATCAAACCAAACCCTTATGGAGACAGGATCTGGTCTTTGTACGAGGATCAGAGGTCGCTATATATTGGAACCGGTGGAGATGGAATTATTAAACTGGAGTTCGATGCCGAGCAAAATAAATACACCGATTTTAATCGTTTTGAGCAGCTTTTAACAAACGGTTCGGAGCTTAGGAACCTTCAGGTTTTCGATATTGTTAAATGGCGTAATGGAGAACTTTGGCTTGCTACTGAAGATGGACTGGCCAGGATAAGGAGCTTGAATAAAAAAACGAGTTTAGAATTTTTCAGAAATAACCCACTTGACAAGAATAGCATCAGCAATAATATAATTTACAGGCTGCTAATTGACCGTACAGGTGTACTTTGGTGTGGCACAGAACTCGGGTTAAATAAATCAGATCTAAATCTCCTCGCATTTCAGTATTATGCGTTCAAGGGAATAGGCATTGCTGATCAGGTAAGGGCTATTGCATCTGAAGATGGAATAAATATTTACCTCGGTACGGCTAGTTCAGGGCTTTATAAATACAATACAAGTTCTGGCCAAACATCGCTTCTTAAACTTGGTGATGAACACCTTTCCTATAATGCTTATCGCTCACTAAATTTTAATAACGGAAATCTTTGGGCGGGAACTCTAGGGGGAACCATGAAAATTACTGCTATTAATACAACCAGCAGTATAAAAAACCTTAATGCACAGGCGAGTTTTGCTACCCTAACGGATTCCAGAGGCAATTTATGGATTGGAACCAATAAGGGATTACTTAAATACGACGCCCAAGGAAACAAAGTAGAATTGAAGGGAAGACACAATATTCCGACGCTTATAAAAAATGGTTTTGTGAGGCAGATCTACGAAGATAAGAAGGGGAATTTGTGGCTGGGCTTTGAGAATGGAGGTTTAATAGTACTCGACCCGCAATCTGGATCGTATTTCCATTTCAATGCCAGGACACCGGAGCATGAATTGCTTGGCTCTAATGTCTTAGCAATTGCGGAAGCCCCCGCAAATGTTTTTTGGGTTGGAACTGAATCAGGACTCAACAGAATCACTTTAAAAAGCAACAGGATTTCTGATTATACAGTTAAAAGGTATACTGATGCCGAGGGGTTACCTGATAAATCTATTATCGGCATCTTGAATTCTGGAGATGGTCTTTTGTGGATATCAACGATCAAGGGCCTGAGCAGATTTGACATTCTTAAGGAAACGTTTCAAACCTATTTGTCAAATGTAAATTTTAGTATCGGAAGTTGTTATAAAGTTTCACCTGACAAATTGCTTTTCGGTACAAGCAATGGCTTTATTTCATTTAACCCCAGTCTGATTCCAAAGGCACAAAATCCACCGACGGTTGCACTATCTGAATTAAAACTCTTCAATCAACCTGTTGAGATTGGTCAGGAGTTCAATAAAGATATCATCCTTAAACAAAGTATCTCATCTACCCAAGAAATTAAGCTGAACTACCATAACAACGTGTTCACCATAGGCTTTACAGCATTACATTTTTCAAATCCTGATAAAAACAAATACTCTTATAAAATGGAGGGATTTGACAAGAACTGGATCGAAGCAGATGCAGCGTCGCGCAATGCAACTTACACAAACCTCGATGCTGGAACATACTATTTTAAAGTAAGAGCCTCAAACTACATGAATAATTGGAGTAGAAGTGCGGCAGTACTGAAGGTAACTGTTCTTCCACCGCCTTGGAAAACCTGGTGGGCTATTGTGCTTTATATTACTCTTTTTAATATACTGCTTTACATTCTGATCAAATATGTTTTGATTCAATCCCGGCAGCGTCAGGAGATCGAGTACCAAAAAATCGAAAAGGAACAATTGAAGCGATTGAACGAAATGAAAGTTAACTTCTTCACAAACATTTCTCATGAATTCAGGACCCCGCTAACCTTGATCTCGGCACCGGTAGAGGAACTGATGGGTAACGCGAGTCTAGGTAAGGAGGAAAAACAAAAGGTGAGCTTTATTTATAGAAACTGCAAGAAATTACTTTTGTTGCTCGATGAATTGATGACCTTTCAGAAGGCAGAGCAAGGAATGCTTAAACTCAAGGCCGTTCCTATGGACATCACCGGATTCCTTCATGCAATCTTCGTAAATTTTCAACCTCTGGCGGAACGGAACAAGATCAATTTGAAACTGGAGAATGTTGTTGGGAAAAAAATAATGGCATTTGATCCAGGAAAGCTTGAAATGGTATTAAATAACTTGATCTCTAATGCATTTAAATTCACACCAGAAGGAGGAGAGATCTCCATAATTGTTGCTTTGGACCAGGATGAGTTGACTGAAGTTCCACAATTGTCAATAACGGTGGAGGACAATGGAAAAGGAATTCCTGGCAGCGACTTACCTTATATTTTCGAACGTTTTTATTCTGAGCACAATAAACAGGGAACGGGTGTGGGATTAGCACTAACGAGAAACCTTGTAGAGTTGCATAACGGTACGATTAAAGTTGACAGTATTCCGGGAAAAGGCACAAGCTTTAAAATCGTACTTCCTTGCAAAAACGATAACCAGCAGAGTTCTTGTCCGGGAAGTATTCTTCAGGAATTTGCGCCTATGACAATAGATAGTAAGGAGGTAATGTTTATTGCGAAGTCTGAAAATCAGAAGAAAACTAAGCTTTTGATCGTAGAGGATAATAAGGAGATTTTAGATTATCTGGAGATGCTCTTTGAATCACAATATTCCGTGGCCCGGGCAATGAATGGATTGGAGGCTTTGGAAATAATTAAGGAGAATGAACCTGAACTGATTATTAGCGATATGATGATGCCGCTAATGGATGGAAAAGAACTTTGCAAACAAATAAAATCAGATCTTAACACTAGTCATATTCCATTTATTCTCCTTACCGCGAAAACGACTGATGATGACAAGTTACAAGGTTTACAAACTGGTGCAGACGACTATATCGCAAAGCCCTTCCATCCAGAAATTTTAAAGGTTAAGGCGGAAAATCTTATAGAATCTAAGCGCCGTCTGATTGAAAAATATAGGGGAGATGGAGTAATAATTCCTAAAGATATAGCAAAGAATCCCCTTGACGAACAATTCCTTCAAAAGGTTCTTGACACAATTAACGCTAACCTGGCCAATGATGAGTTTTCTGTAGAAGACCTTGGAGCTGCAGTATTTATGAGCCGCAGTCATTTGTTTAGAAAACTAAAGGCAATAACAGGTCAAACGCCCATAGAATTAATTTATCAGGTGAGGATCAAGCATTCCATGGATTTGCTATTGCAGAGAAAATTATCCATATCAGAAATAGCCTATGAAGTAGGCTTCAAAAATCCGTCTTCATTCACCTCATCTTTTAAGAAACAATACGGGAAATCACCGAAGGAATACTTAGGTGATGTAATTAAAGAGCAACAAGCGGAATAAATGCACTTTGGTCATCTGAAAACAGTTCCTGCAACATTTCCAACAGCCAGAGAGCTCAATGAAAAATACATTTGCTCCTATTGTTCTAATTCAACTAACCAATGATTCTAGTTTCAGAAAGTAGGCACATGCTAAAGTTTTTAATCAATAGTGCGATCTGCACCCTCTTTTTGGTTTTGACTTTCAATTATAGTTCATCTGCACAGCAAGGTAAACTTGTAACCCTTTATGTTTCCTCTTCTGGCAACGACAATAACCCCGGCAGTGCAACTGCTCCTCTGAGATCTATAGAGATGGCAAGAAACCTGATAAGGAAATTGAAGCAAACAAAAAAGCTTAATTCAGCTCGATTTACAGTAATAATAAAAGCGGGAACGTACTTTTTACCCGAAGGAATTAAATTTGATGAAAGGGATTCCGGAACACCCGGCTCACCAATATCTTATAATGCAGAGGAGGGAGCCAAGGTAGAACTCATTGGGGCGAAGGTAATTCCGGATACTATGGTTAGGCCGATCAATACCAGCACTTATAAACGCCTCCATCCCAAGACAGATCCCTCGAAGGTATTCGAAGTTGATCTAAGGTTCTTAAAACTAAAGAATGCATCTCGTTTTGCCCCGTCGAACTGTTTCTCCGACAGTTGGCACATCATTGATCTTTTCATGAATGGTAGAAGGCAGCCACTTTCTCAATGGCCTAACCCTGCGGAGAATATTAATAACACTAACGATCCGGGTTGGGTTACATGTAATGGATCAAAGGACAGTAGAACTTTTTTCTTTGGAAAGGGGGGGAAGCCGGAGGATAAAGAAACCTTAAATGAAGTTGATCTAGATAAATCCAGGCGGTCGACACGTTGGGCTGCAGCTATTAAAGAGGGACATGAAATTTGGCTAAAAGGTTTTTGGCGGGTACCGTGGGAACCATTTACGATTAAGGTTGAGAACATTTCGGCTGAAGAGCAAACAATAAAGCTTACAGAGGAGCCTGAAGGGGGGATGGGATCAAAGTACAGCAGTATTGCGAGTAAGGATCCCCTATGGAGAACCGGAAATGGAAAGGAGAAATGGAGAGCGGTTAATTTGCTGGAAGAAATTGACTACCCGGGTGAATGGGCACTCGATATTAAGGATCAAAAACTTTATTTCTATGCCCCTATGCCTGTTGCAAATTTGCAATTAATGATCGCCGATTCAGACCATCCCGTTATTTCTGTGAATACAGCATCAGATTTAAAGTTCACTGGCTTACATATCTCTGGTACACGTTCGAACGGTATTGAAATAGTCACAAGTAGTCGTACTACAATTGCGGGGTGTACTATCTATAATGTTGGAAACAATGGAATCACAATGAGGGGTGGCAATAAAAACCTTATTCGAAGCAACACAATTTATGAGACAGGAGGTGCAGGAATAGTGGCTGCTAATTCTGGCAACAGGAAATTACTGAAGTCGGGGGACGCTACTATTGAGAATAACCACATTTATCATGTTGGAAAATTATCATTCCGGGAGGCTGTTCAGCTATCAAACTGCGTAGGGCTTACTTTAAGACATAACCTGATGCATGACATGCCTAAAAGTGGCGTAAGGACAGATATGGTCAACAATTGTATTTTCGAATATAATGAGATTCACAATATAGCTCTTGGCGAAAGTGATAACGGAGCGTTCTATAACTACGGTGGATGGAGTACCTACGGAAATATCTTCAGGTACAATCTTGTACATCACATCAATCGCTCTAATGGTTTTTATTGTGATGATGGAGATAGCGGAGATCTCTTTTATAATAATGTAGTATATGATGCAATTGATGCAGTAAAGTTTGGAGGTGGACATAATAATATTGCCAGGAATAACCTGTTTATCCGTTGTAAAGACCAGGGGATTGATGACCGTGGTATTGCACGTAATTACAGATTGGGAAGTCATTATGAAGAACGGTTGCTTGAGATGAAACCCTTACAGGAACCCTGGAAATCTTACGGTAAAAAACTAATGTTAGACTTTGGGCTGGGATCGAAGCTTTGGACGGATATATTAAATCCAGACTGGCACCCTGAATACCCAAATGGTTGTGCTCTATTAGACAACATTTCGGTTCAGTGCGGTCCTTACCTCAGGCCTAAGCATGGTCGTATTGAAATAAGTGGTAATCTCGAGTTACCCTCAATTAAAGATGCAGGTTTTACTAATGTTGAACAACTAGATTTCAGTACCACTAACCCAAATATCCTTGAAAAATTCCCAAATCTCAATACAATCCTTCCGATCATTGGTCTTCAAAAAGATAGCTTTCGAAAATACTTACCGACAAAAGGTGATACGGGAGGACTAGAAAATCGCGGAAAAGCAGGCAATGAATGGGATGAGGACCAGCTGATAAAATAACCTTCTAAATAATACACTACATGAGATTTAAACTTACCACATACCTTATGGTATTGGCTTGTACCTGTTTTGCCCAAAAAAAGAAGGATCTTTCAATAGACGACTGGAAGAAACTAAGCTTACGGGAAAAAATAGGTCAGACGATGTTGATGCTGCCAGACAAAGAGTCGGAGCTACGTTTGGGGAATGGCAGGCTTCAGGATTTCTTTAAACGGTATCCTGTTACTGGCTTCTTTATGGGCTGGAAGCTTTTTGTAAATATACCTGAAGAACAAAGGGTTGAACATTTAAAAAAGTCAGTGCTCGAATACCAGGATGCTAGTAACCTTCCTTTAATATTTCAACAGGATTACGAGAATGGGATCTCTCTTCCTGGGATGACCTCCCTGCCCCGGGAAATGGCATTAGGGGCAGCCAACTCTACCGGGCTTAGCTACAATTACGGGATGAGCTTGGCAAAAGAAGCAAAGTCGCTGGGAGTTAAATGGGTCTTGCATCCTGTAGCCGACCTAAGCATTAATCCACTTAACCCCATTGTTAATACCAGGGCTATCTCGGATGATCCAGACAAAGCAATCAGACTTTTAAGCCAACAAATAAAAGGTCTTCAGAATACTGGTGTAGCAGCTACAATAAAGCATTTTCCCGGGGATGGAATGGACAACCGCGACCAGCATCTTACAACAACAGTTAACAGTTTAGGTATGGATCAATGGAAACAATATCACGGAAAAGTGTTCCAAGCTTTAATTGATAGCGGGGTTGCGGCGATAATGCCCGGCCATATTACTCTTCCAGCATGCCAGAAACAAAAGCTGAACGGCTTTTTCCCCCCTGCTACTTTATCAAAAGAACTGCTAACAGATCTCCTTAAGAAAGAAATGAGATTTAAGGGGGTAATTGTTTCAGATGCTATGACCATGGGCGGCTTTCGTGGTTGGTACCCTGATCAGTTGGAAGGGGAGATCCAGAGCTTTCTGGCTGGAGTCGACGTGCTTTTGTGGCCCTCTTACCAATTTATGGATACTGTAGAAGCACGCATTAAACGAGGAGAAATACCGATAGCGAGGCTTGACGATGCTGTAAGCCGAATCTGGGCGATGAAGTTGAAGTATGGGTTGTTGAGTAAAAACAATCAACTGATAAGGCAAATGTCTCCGGAAGAACGGGAGGTATCTTTTTCTACTGCTCGTAGCATCGCTGAAAAGGCAGTTACTCTAGTGCGTGACCGGAATTCCGTAATTCCAATCAATCCTGGTACGACAAAGAAGATACTTGTAATAGCTGTTACTACAGAAAGCCGAAAAGGAGGTGACGGAGGATTACATGTTTTGAAAAATTTTGCAGGTGCGCTGGAGAAAAAAGGATTTTCTGTAGACTTTCAGCGCAATTTACTTTACGAAACTCAGGGCTGGAACGAGGACGTAACGAAGAAATATGATAAAATTATTGTTGCTGTAGTAAGGCAAACTCATACCCCATTCGGCCCGCTGCAGTTATATGACGATGAAGCACAGACAGCCTGGGGAGTTAATGCAATGCCTAAAGACAAAGTTATTGTAGTTTCCTTTGGTAGTCCTTATATTTTAAACGAGTATTTTGAGCGGGTGAATACTTGCATCAACGCATACTCAAATGGCCCTGAGATGCATAACGCAGTAGTTAAAGTACTAACCGGCGAACTGAAAGCCGAAGGGATATCACCTGTTAAACTTGAAAGAAAAGATACATTAGCCGAAAATTGATTATGCCAAATAAACAGATAGTAAAAAACATAATTCTCGCTATAGCTTTTGGATCCTTGTTATCAACGGCTGAAGCCCAACAAGATATAGATTTAAACAAGCCTTCCTGGGTTAAAGAAACTGTCGCTCAAAAATCGGAGCGGATGGAATGGTGGCGGCAGGCAAGATTTGGCATGTTCATTCATTGGGGACTGTATTCTGCAGCAGCTAGACACGAGTGGGTACAAAACCGCGAAAAAATGACACGAGAGGAATACCATAAATACTTTCAAACATTCAACCCCGACCTCTACAACCCGGAAGAGTGGACAAAAAAAGCAAAACAGGCAGGAATGAAATATGTGGTGATTACCACTAAACACCACGAGGGATTCTGTCTATGGGATTCGAAGTTCACCGAATATAAGGCTCCTAATACACCGGCGGGAAAAGACCTGCTAAAACCACTGGTTGCAGCATTAAGAGCTGAAGGCATAAGAGTAGGATTTTACTATTCGCTTATTGACTGGAATCATCCGCACTTTCCAATTGACAGAAATCATCCGCTTCGAGAAGCAAGCAATATTGCTTCCATAAACCAGAATAGGGATATTAAAAAATACCAAAAGTACTTGAAAGACCAGATAACAGAACTGTTGACACAATATGGAAAGATCGACGAACTTTTCTTTGATTATTCTTACCCAGGACCTAATGGGAAGGGGAGGGACGACTGGGACTCAGAAGGCCTTTTAAAGCTGGTGCGGAAACTTCAGCCGGATATAATTGTGAACGACCGTCTTGATCTTGGAGAAACAAGCTGGGGCTGGGATTATAAAACTCCGGAGCAATTTATGCCTTTTAAATGGCCAAGTTTAAATGGTGTGAACATTCCATGGGAGACCTGCCAGACCTTTTCCGGTTCCTGGGGATATAACCGCGATGAGTACTCCTGGAAATCAGAGCGGCAGCTTATCACCATGTTAATTGAGACTGTTAGCAAAGGGGGAAATTTACTTTTAAATGTAGGTCCGACAGCCAGAGGTGCCTTTGAAGAAAAGGCGGACGAAAGACTTAAGGCTATTGGCAATTGGATGAGATTTAACAATCGCTCAATTTATAATTGTACTCAGGCTCCTGCAGTTTTCGAAAAGCCCGACAATTGCTTACTTACTTACAATCCTGAAACAAAAAGACTATATATTCATGTTTTATCCTGGCCCTTTAAATCGCTGCACCTAAAAAATTACAAAGGCAAATTCAGGTATGCACAGCTGTTGAATGATGGTTCAGAGATTAAGTTCAAGTCTGATATCAAGCCGGGAAGCCATACCACTGAAACTACTGGAGAAAACGATGTGATGCTAGAACTCCCGGTATACAGCCCCAATATCGAAATTCCCGTTATCGAACTTATATTAAACTAAAGGTATGAGATTAATATATGTTTTTTGCTTACTCTTAAGCTTTTTCTCTGTAGCGAGGTCTCAGTCGGTTTCACGATGGGAAAAGGAGATATCCGCATTTGAAAAGCAAGATGCTGAAAAAACTGGGCGGCAAAAGGTAATAATATTCACAGGAAGTTCAACCATCCGTCGCTGGTCTGACATCAATACTTATTTCCCAGGTAAGTTGATATTAAACAGGGGCTTTGGAGGATCGCACGCGAGTGATCTTTTATACTTCGCAGACAGGATTACAGGGGATAACAAAATTAAACAGATCCTTATTTATGAAGGTGATAATGACCTTGCTGCAGGAAAAACGGTTGAGAGGGTAGTTGACGATCTGAAGAAAATCGTAAAACATTACAGATACAATTATCCCAGGGCGACCATAAGCATTCTTTCTATAAAACCCAGTCCCGCCAGGCAAAAGTACCTGACACAAATTAAAGAGGTGAATAAACAGATGCAAATTTTCATGGCTTCAGGCAAAAGGTACCAATTCATTGATGTTTTTAATCCGTTATTAAAAGAGGATGGAAATCCTAAGGAAGAGATCTTTGTACCAGACGGGGTTCACATGGACATGGAGGGCTACAAATTATGGGCTGAAGCCATCAGGCCTTACTTAGAATAGATTGTGGTCGAATCCATACTTAAGGAAACTTAATTCACTTATACTAAGATACATGAAGAAATATTGTTTAACACTTGATCTAAAAGATGATGAAAACCTGATTAACGAATATGTCACCTGGCATAAGAAGGTTTGGGACGAAATAAAGGAAAGTATTCGGAGCTCTGGAATAATTGACCTGGAAATTTACAGGTACAATAACCGCCTCTGCATGATCATCATTGCTGACGATTCATTTAGTTTTGAAAAAAAAGCAGCAATGGACGCAGAAAATCTTCGCGTGCAGGAGTGGGAGGAATTGATGTGGAAGTATCAACAAGCATTGCCAGGCTCTAAACCTGGTGAAAAATGGGTGCTAATGGAAAATATTTTCTGTTTAAACAATTAAATATATAATCCATGCTAAGGAAAATTTTAAGTTTGGTATTACCGGTATTCCTTTCATCTGCCACTTTTGGGCAGAGAAATGCCACGATTTTTACCGATTGGAAAAAAGGCTACGATCCGGCAGAGGTAGGACAAAAACTAACTAAACGTTTTCTTGAAAGTCCCCACACAAATTATGGGCGGCCCGACCCTCCAAGATTTATTACCTATCCCGAGGTATGCACTTGGTTCGGAGCGCTTAAATTAAGTGAAACAAGCAGACGGTCGGATTTGCAGAAATTACTTGAAGAGAGATATTTAAAACTAGTTGAAGAAGAAAAATCTTTGCTTCCAATTCCGAATCACGTAGATTTCACCGTCTTTGGCACGCTTCCCCTACAGTTGTACTCGATGGGAGGCAACGAGAGTTACCTGAAACTTGGCAAGTACTATGCAGACTCGCAATGGGAAAGGCCTGTAAACCGAGACCTTACTACAGAGGAACAAAACTATCTGGATAAAGGCTTCAGCTGGCAAACGCGCTTATGGATAGACGACATGTATATGATTAATGCAGTACAGGTGCAGGCATATAAAGCAACCGGGGATGAGAAATATATCAATAGAGCAGCAAAAGAAATGGTGCTTTATTTGGATTCACTACAAAAACCTAATGGCTTGTTTTTTCATGCCCCTGACGTACCGTTTTATTGGGCTAGGGGAAATGGTTGGATGGCTGCGGGAATGACTGAAATACTAAAATCAATACCTGAAAGTAACCCCCATAGACAGTATATATTAAAGGGGTATAAAAAGATGATGGCATCGCTTCTTAAGTACCAGACAGAAAGCGGTATGTGGCGACAATTAATAGATGATAAAGGTTCATGGACAGAAACCTCGGGAAGCGCGATGTTCGCCTATGCTATGGTAACTGGAATAAAAAAAGGATGGCTGAAAAAAAGTATCTATGCGCCGGCTGCAAGAAAAGCATGGCTGGCTCTTGTGGATAGTATCAACGAAAATGGTGACGTAACAGAGGTGTGCGAAGGAACAAACAAAAAGAACGACCGGCAATTTTATTTAGACAGGAGGCGACTGATAGGTGATATGCATGGACAAGCGCCTGTATTATGGACGACGGCCGCATTATTGGATTAATTTTGTGCCCTTGAACCTCATAATAATAAATTTACTTGTCGTAACAACAATTCGAACTTTGTTGTTACCTTTAGCCAAATGGTCTACCTGGGCAAGCGAGAGTATTCTGTCGCCTATAATAATACTACCTATAAAATTGTTCAGTGGGACACACTTCACATGGTTTTTCAAATTTGGTTGAAGGGCGAAATGCTTGTCACTATTCAAAAGGATGATATCTGGAAAGCTTCAAGTGTAAGTAAAATGAGTCTAACCGACGCTTTTTCAATCGCATTTAAGCTGGAGGCGCAATTGACGAAAGAGCAATTGTAAGACCTATTTAAAAAAAATTCATACTCAGCATACTATTTCTTTTAACCACCCGTTAATGTAGAAACGTCTATTGCGAGTGATGTACTTCCTCGGGAATTAGGCTAAGAAGAAATTTTAGTTGAGCGATTAAAACAGCGTACCATCCCACGGTACCGCTGTTTTTATGTTTCCAGACCGTCCTACTCAATTATTGTGGCTTCCTAAATTTAATCCAGAAGATAGAACCAACTCCCGGCCTTCCATCAATCCAGATATTAGCTTTATGCTTTTCCAGGATCCGTTTTACGATTGCCAATCCGACGCCTGTGCCTTCGTAATCAGTTTTTACATTAACCCTCTTAAACAATTCAAATACTTTATTATAATGTTTTGGATCGATTCCTATTCCATTATCCTGCACCTTGTAAACCACTTCATATTCATTTTCCGAACCCTCGATAGTAATGATCGATGGATTAGAAAGCCTTGAATATTTTACGGCGTTGCTTATTAAATTAAGAAATACTTGGTAGATCATGGTTTGGTCACCATAAACAACGGGAGTACCTCCAACATTAAAGACCATATTAGGATTATTGAAAGCTGTAGCCACCTCATTCTTTATTGTGTGAAGCAAACTACTCATATCTATTGGCTGAAAATTTATTTCCGATCGACCAACCTTGGAGTAGTCCAGAACTTCGGCAATTAGTGTATTCATCCGGGTAATACCAAAACTGATCCGGGCAGCAAAGTTCTTCCCATCATCATCTAATGACTTATTTCGCTCCAGGAGTTGCGCATAACTCTTGATTACTGTTAATGGAGTTTTTAAATCATGTGATATTGTACTACTGAAAGTTTCTAACTCATCGTAAGCTTCTTTCAGCTTCTCGTTTAAAACTCTTATTTCACTTGCCTTTTTATTAATAATATATAGCAATTCTTCTTTAAAACGCTCTGCCAAATTTTGTTCGTAAACCTTCCAACGTTCCGTTGTATGTTGAACTATTGTTTTGAAGCTTTCGAAAGATTTGCGCGGTGAAATCTTTTGTTCTCCATTTTCGTCCACCTCTACTGGTTTATCCGGGTTACCTGCCCATGTAATGCTTTCGGCGTACTCAGGCCGAAACCAGATAATATATTCCTTCAGCTCCCTTGATATCGTACAGACTAGTATTCCACTCGCAATATTTGCAAATTCGCTTGCCGAGGGCATTATATCAACCAACTTATTTGTATGAAACAGCGATTCGTCCTGTTTTTCGGAGACCCACTCTATAATCTTCTCGATTTGATCAGCAGAAGGGATAATGCCGTCTTTAATCACTTTCCCTTCATAACGCATAAACACTCCGGTTGCCTTTACAATATGCAGAAAGGAAACAGAAGGGTTTAATACCGCGTCCTTAATATCAACTCCAAGTCGCAGCTCTGAAATTATTTTCTCAAATACTGCTTTATGCTTTTTTTGGTCAGCATTTACAATTTCTTCTTCCTTAAACTCAACGGAAGATGAGATGATCTGTCCAAGTAGTCTGGCTCCCTCGCGTACACGGTGACTTATAAATTTAGGGGTATAATTATGGCAGGCAATAAGCCCCCACAACTCACCCTTGCACATAAGGGAAATGCTGAAGCTTGAAGCAACTCCCATATTTTTAAGATACTGGATGTGTATTGGGGAAACAGCCCGAAGAACGGAATGGGTAAGGTCAACAGGGTTGTCAGTTAAAGCTAAAATAGCTGAAGTGGATGAATATACATCAGCTATCAGGCGCACTTTATTCGCTTTATACAAAAGACGAGCTTGGGCAGGAATGTCGGATGCTGGATAATGGAGGTCCAAAAAAGGTTCCAAATCCTCATTTCTTGCTTCAGCAACCACTTTGCCATGGGCGTCCTCCATAAATTTATAGATCATCACCCGATCGTAACCGATCAATTGCTTAACAATAGAGGCTGCCCGGCTAAGTATATCAGGAAGATTACTGGTAGCAAGGATTGCAGAAACATGCCGGCCGATTTGGTTGTGAATATCAGGAACTTCACTTTCTATCCTTAATTCAAATTCCAAATAAATTTGCTGGCTATGGCAGTGAATTATTAGATCAAACCGCTGCTCCTCGAAGTAAATTTGGTACGACTCACTTTCTTGTTTCCTTTTTGCTGATTCTACAAAAGCGGCAAGGGGATTAGGATTCTCTTTACTGGAAATTTTTTGTTCAAAAGTCGCAAGACTTTGTCCTAAAATGGATCCTGCAGTTACATTGAGATGATCCAGGATATTAGAACTCACATAATTAATAATATTACTGGTAGCATTTACAACCACTATAAACCCCCAGGACTGAACCTGACCTGGAATATGAATTGGCTCGCGGTCGCAATTACTTAGGTCGACTTTAAACTTAGGCATTATTATAAAATTCAAATAGCTAGCGCATGAGCGCTATTGCTTTATGTACTAATTCATCAATATCGAAGGGCTTTGCAAGAAAATCATTAGCCCCGGCCTGCTGGGCAATATATGCCCCATCCCGGCTTGCAGACATAACTATCACCGGAATTTCTGAAGACGATGCGTCTTCCCTTATTGCCTTAAGAACCTGGTCTCCTGACAGTTGAGGCATCCACAGATCGAGAAAGATCAAATCGGGATCTTTCTCAGAAATCCTTTTAAATATCTCCAGGCTATTTTGAACACAAACCGTTTGAAAGCCGCTTTCTTCGAGAATAATAGAAACCAAATCTAAAATTCCCTCATCGTCATCGCATATTAGAATAGTCTTATTTTTCATCGGCAGGAATAACTAAGGGGAGGGTAAAACTAAAAGTGGAACCTTTCCCGGGTTCGCTGTCGACCCATAACGTACCGCCATGATTTTTAACTATCTGCTCGCAAACATAAAGACCCATCCCCATTCCAGGAAACGCTTTCTGCGTTTCTGTAACCCGGTAAAATCTCTGAAATATTCTGCTTTGTTCTTCAGGCCGGATCCCTACTCCAAAATCAGTTACTGATATCTTTATAAAATCGCTTACAACAAAAATAGTAACAATTACCTCTTTTCCCTCCGGAGAATATTTGATAGCATTAGAGATAAGATTTTTAATCACCTGAACTATTTGCGACTCGTCACCGTAATATTTTTGCGGACCATTACCCTTCCGCATTATTGAATGGGTTTTAAAGCCTTCCTGGAAAGCATTTATAGCATCCGAAACGGCAGAATTAATATCGAAGTAGTCGCGGTAAATCTCAATATTTCCTGACTGGATCTTCGAAACGTTCAGCAATTCGTTAATCAAATTTCCCAGGCGTTGAATATGGGTATTTGCTTTCTCAAGGGCCGATGTAAATTGTTCCGGAAGCTGTGAGGAAGGGGTTTTTTGCAGGATTTGAATGAAGCCTCGAACAGTTGTTAGTGGAGTTTTAAGTTCGTGACTCGCTATAGACAGGAAGTCATCCTTCCGACGTTCAATTTCACGACGATCTGTTATATCTTCAATAGCCAACAAAACATGATTCTTATACTGCCCTTCCAATTCAACGCGGTGGGCATTTAAAAGCATAAGCTTCTTACCAATATGAGGGAAGTCATGCTCTACTTCGAAATCTAAAACAGGATTATTAGTGGGAAGAACATCTTCAAGCAGGTTGCGCAGCGTTTCTATAGCCCATTGTCCATTGCCAAGATTAAATAGGTTTGTACCTTCTGTTTCAGCTCTTGACACTTTAAATACCCTTATAAATTGATCATTAACAGTGAGAACATTCATTTGATCATCCAGTACCACCAGGCATTCCCTAACAGTTTGAATTATACTAAGAAGGTATTCTTCACTCTCCCTCAATTCACGGGTGCGTTCTTGTACAAGTCTTTCAGTGTCTCTCTGAATCCGCTCCAGGTCTTCCTTAGCCCTTCTTCTAGCCGAGATATCATTTTGTATCCCCACAAAATGAGTAACTAAACCCGTAGGATCTTTAATTGGAGTAACGTATAGCTCATTCCAAAAAAAATTACCGTTCTTCTTATAATTCCTAATTTCAACCGTGCAGGGCAATCCTTTTTGAACGGCTTCCTTTATCTTCAACCTCGCATCCTGCTGTCTGTCCTCCTTTTGTAAAAAACGGCAATTCCTTCCAATAACCTCATGTCTGACATATCCTGTCATGCGTTCAAAAGCAGCATTACAATAGATAATAGGATTATCCTCTAGTAAATTATCGGTAATGATGACACCTGTAATGCTAGCATCAAGCGCCTTTCGCATCAAATCAAGCTCGTTGTCATTTCCAGGAGAAGAAGGATCTGTATGTAACTCTTCTTTCAATTTGTAGTTGTGTTTAATTTGTTAACCCTTAAATCTTCAAATTAGTTTGGTATCATCTTAGCTCCAAATGCTCCCTGACCAGTTCGAGCAAATGATCAAGATCAAAAGGTTTAGACAAACATGAATCTGCTTCCAATTGTTCTGCAACCTCTTTTATTCGGTCGTCTGTGGATGATATAATAATTGGGATATTAGCCAATTGCTTTTCATTTTTAAGCTTAACTATGAGAGATGAAAGCTTAGCTATTCCCAACCAGTGGTCAAGCAATAGAAGATCGGGTTGAAACTTTTCTATTTCGAAATAAGCATTATTGATCGTATAAAGTATTTTAACAAAAAAGTGCTCGCTTAAAACCAGTGAAAAAATTTCACCGATATTTAAATCTTCTTCGATAATAAGTACTTTTTTCATTGAGTAAGTAGGGTGCCAAGGTAAAACAGGTAAAAAAAATTTCCTACCTGCTAAAGTTTAAATAATACCTGCTGGAGGCAGGATACTAACAGTTCAGGTTCTCGTATCTTCAAAATATACAATTAAACCACCTACTTCCTCTAAATGGTTATACCAGGGTTTCAGTTCCCATTTTACAAGACGAATACTGTTACTACTATTTAAGTAATTATGATTTGAAGAGAAACGCCGGCCTTTCAAAGCCTCAATTGCTAGATATTTCCACTTTGGGTGAATGTCCGGATACAAATTAAAAACCGTCTTGCCGAATATATCTTGTCTCCTTCTGGAATCGAAGGATAGCCATCTATCAGAAACTGCAAGAACTCTTAAATCATTATCCACCATGGCAATAGGGAAGGGGAGTTGTTCGATAAAAATCTTGTATCGATTATCAGCTAAATTTGCATTACCCTCCTCTAAACTCCTTTCCCGAAGATAGTTATTGTAACAAGTTGAGAAGTTGGATGGATTAGCAAAATTTAATAGAGCTGACATTTGTTTCCGACTGCATCGATTTTCTTTAAGGTAAGAATGAGCAAACTCCATTTGCAGCCGTCGATAATAGGCGAATGGATTTAATCCAGTTTTATTACGAAAGTCACGTTTTAATTTCGATTGAGAGATACCCTCATCTTTGGCCATTTGCTCAATGCCAGGAAACCTGGAAAGGACATTTAACTGAAGAGTTTTAATAATTTCAATTGCATGATCTCTATACTTTACCCCTTGAACACCAGAATGCATTGGCGCGACGGGCGCAACGATATCGGCAGCATGCACATAAAAGCCTTCGACCTTATCTCCAATTATGTCTGGTGTGTAACTAACAATAGCCCTGCGAATTCCGCCTCCTGGAATTACAAATTCCCGTTCGAAAGCTTGCGGCTCACCTTGGAAGACCTTCCGTATCATCGGCAGGTGTTTATCATAAATGGGACCTAGAAATTCTCTTAACGTGGATTTATTTACAATATCTTCCGGCTTTATTCCGAGCCATTCCTCATATGCTCGATTTGCAAAGCGGCAGACCATATTCTTATCCCAATAACCTAGTAAAGCTTTTGTGTTAGCAAGTATTTTAAATCCCAGCTCCTCCGTATCCTTACCCATACTTAAACTTAGAATTAACGATTATACAATTATAAGTATAAATACGGTTTCAGTATAAATACGGATCTTTTGACCGATTGAAAATCTTTCAAAAAACTGATTTACAAATACTTAATTTACTACTAATTAATAATCAAATCATTTTGGGGGTAAACAAAGAGGAATGGAAACTATCTTTTAATTATTAAATTAATTTATCAGGTGTAACAGGTAACTCCCTTATCCGTTTACCTGTGGCATTGAAAATAGCATTTGTAATAGCCGGGGCAACGCCAATAATAGCAATTTCACCAAGGCCTTTAGTTCCCATAGGATCCACGATATAGTCGGGCTTGTTTACGAAATACACCTCAATAGGAGGCACGTCAGCGTGAACAGGGACGTGATAATCCCCCAGATCTTTTGTAACGTATCTACCGTAGCGGTGATCCATCACTGCGTCTTCCTGAAGAGCCATTCCAATTCCCCCGGTAACGCCCCCTATCAACTGATTGGCCGCGGTTTTCTTATTTACTATTGTTCCTGCATCCGCACAACTTACTACTTTTTTAACTCTTACTTGCCCAGTTAATGGGTGAACATGTACTTCGGCAAAGTGGACAGAAAAAGAATATCTTGAGTATTTAGAAGCTTCCTGATCAGGCTTCGAATCTTGAAGCACATCTAACTCTGAGAGATTCTGTTTCTTAAGGACCTCAGTATACGACACTTTTACTGAAGGAGATTTGGAAAGTGATATAAAGCCTTTGTCGAAAGTAATATCTTCGAGTTTCAAATTAGCAAAACGTTTATCGGAGGCGGGGGCCATTGCGAGAAGCTTTTCCTTCATTGCCTTACAGGTAGCTACTACTGCAGAGCCTACAGTGGCCACTGTAGCTGATCCACCCTGATTAGGTGCCTGAGGAAAATCAGAATTACCAAGTTGAAATGTAATTTTATCGGGGCTCAAACCCAAATGCTCTGACGCGATCTGCACCATAGCTGTTCCTGTTCCAGGACCAATATCAGTTACTGCGCTTTGAAATACCACATTTCCATTAGCTAACAGTTTAGCCCTTACAGCTGCCGCCCCCCTGTGTGCTCCAAAAGTACCTACTCCCATGCCATAGCCAACCAGCCATTCTCCAGACTTAACACCTCCCGGCTTTAAGGAACGTTTACTCCATCCGATCTTTTCAGCTCCTGCGTGTATACATTCCTTTAGATATTTTGTAGACCATGGTAGGTTTTTGTCAGGGTCGGTATCCGTATGATTCATTAAACGGAATTGTACAGGGTCAATATTTAGCGCGAAGGCAAGTTCATCCATTGCTGATTCTAAAGCAAAAGCTCCGGTAGCCTCTCCAGGACCCCGCATCCATATAGGTGTACTTACATCCAACGGCAGAAGCCGGTATTTCGTACCAAGGTTTGGACTCGTATACATCATTTTCGTTTGCTGCAGGGTAGACTCCGTAAATTCCTCATAAGATGAAGTCTGGCCGATGGCTTCATGATAAATACCGGTGATCTTACCATCCCTATCTGCACCAATCCCTATTTTTTGCCAGGTATAAGGTCTGTAACCAACCATAAAGAACATCTGTTCGCGCGTTAGCATAACTTTTACCGGCCGTTTCACCATCTTTGCAGCAATAATAGCAGCGGTTTCATGGGGCCAGTTATGTAAGCCATTTCCAAAAGCGCCACCAACAAACTCAGAGATCACCCTTACATTTTGCACGGGGATCTTCCATTCGTTGGCAAAAGCCTGCTGAGTAGGCTTTGTCCCCTGCACTTTATCATAAACGACCAGCTTGTCATCTGCCTCCCAATATGCTGTAATTGCCTGCAATTCCATTGGATTATGTACTTCGGTAGGATGGACGTACTCTGCTTCCAGTTTAACAGCCGCATTTTTATAACCATCAGCTTTTCCGCGTTCATAATCTGCAAGTCCCGACTTAGAATTTTTCTTTACCACAGCAGGAACTACAGCCTTTCCCTTGTTCTCTTCAAAGTTTGTCTCATGCTTGTCCGTGTCGTACTCTGCTTTAACCAGCATTGCAGCATACCTTGCTCGTTCAAAGGTATCGGCAACGACAATGGCTATTGGCTGGCCGTTGGAGTAGACACGGTTATTGTAGAAGGCCCTTAATGGCCGTCCACCAGTTGGAGGTTCTGTTGGGTGTTCATTATCTGCCCATCCCGGAACCTTTATAGCGTTTTCATGGGAAATCACCGCAATTACCCCTGGAGCTCGAAGTGCTGCCCTAGAATCAATAGAGCGAATTTTTCCCTTAGCTATAGTACTGGATACGATAACACCGTAGCTTATATTTGGTAACTGGTACTCGGCAGAATATCTGGCTGCACCTGTTACCTTTAGTTTACCGTCTACACGGTTCAGGGGATCTCCTATAACTTTATCGAAAAACCTGCTCATGGAATGTCTGATTTTTAAACCAATTTTGATGCAACCTTTAATGCCTGTACAATAGAATTAGGAGCTAGCTTCAACTTAAATTCATTATATTTAAATCCTTTTGCGCCTTTCATTGCAATCTGTGCCGCTTGCTGGAAACTGAATTCAGACACAGGCTTTCCTATTAAGGAACGCTCTGCTTCGGTTAAACGCCAGGGCTTATGAGCTACTCCGCCCAATGCAAGCCGGGCATCTTTGATCACCTTTTTTTCAATTTGTAAAGCTACGGCCACTGAAACGAGTGCAAAAGCATAAGAAGCCCGGTCGCGAACCTTTAGGTAGTATACATTTTTTGCAAAAGTGTTCTCAGGTATTTCTACACCCAAAATCAATTCACCCGCCATCAAATTGGTGTCTATTTCAGGTTTATCTCCCGGAAGACGGTGAAGGTCTATAAAAGGAATCCGGCGCTGGCCTCTTGGTCCGTCTACCAATACCGATGCATCCAAAGCAACTAAGGCTACGCTCATATCGCTGGGATGGACGGCTATACACTTGTCACTGAATCCAAAAATGGCATGCATCCTGTTAAATCCTTCCAGAGCTCCGCATCCGCTTCCAGGCTCTCTTTTATTGCAGGGGAGTGAAGTGTCGTAAAAATAGTGGCAGCGAGTCCGTTGTAACATATTCCCTCCAACAGTTGCCATATTCCTTATCTGCGCAGATGCTCCTGCATTAAGAGCTTGCGCTAGTAATGGCTGTTTCTGCTGCACCAGCTTATTTTCGGCCACAGCGCTATTTAAAGCCAAAGAGCCGATTTTTAGTAATTTATCATCTGAAGAAATTTGGTTTAAAGGAAGCCGTGAGATATCAACAATTCTTTCAGGCATCATGATACCTCGCTTCATCAAATCTACAAGGTTCGTTCCTCCTGCAATAAACATCGATGATCTATCTTTAGAAATTGCATCTATGGCCGCCTTGGTTTCAGTAGCACGGGTATATTGAAACTGGATCATACCTTCCTTCCTCCGTTCTTTACTTCTACTATTGCATTAACTATATTAGGGTAGGCTCCGCATCTACAAATATTACCACTCATAAATTCTCTTATCTCGTCTTCAGAACCGGCGTGGCCTTCCCTGATGCAAGCCACAGCAGACATGATCTGACCAGGTGTACAATATCCGCATTGAAAGCCGTCATGTTTTAGAAAAGCTTCCTGCATTGGATGCAGTTTATCTCCTTGGGCAAGGCCTTCAATAGTTGTAACTTTCTGACCATCCTGCATTACAGCCAGAGTAAGACAAGACAAAACGCGTTTTCCATTTACGTGTACAGTACAAGCTCCACACTGACCGTAATCGCAACCCTTTTTAGTACCTGTGAGGTTCAGCTGTTCCCTTAAAAGATCTAAAAGAGTAACTCTTGGCTCTACCATTAGACTTTTACTCTCACCATTTATATTTAATTTCAAGGGAATCTTTTCAAGTGCTTCCGCAAGTTTCTCGTCCCACTGTTTGTCTGCTGCTTTTATTGCTACTGAGGGAGTTAACGCAACTCCAGTCAATACTGCCGACTGTTTCAGAAAATCCCGCCGGCTCTCATTCTTTAATTCACCGCCTTTCTGGTTCTTTGGATTTGATCTGTCCATGCTATTAAGTTCAAATGCTGGATTAATATTGAGGGTATTACGAATTACTAATTACAGTAGCAACCTCTTTGTTTAAACTATTTGTAATTAGGATTCGTTCCACGAATAATGGAGACCCATTAATCTCTCGTCAAATCAATAGTTAATAAAAATTCACTTATTATCTTTGCGCTGATGAAAGTACTTGCAATTTTCATGACGATTTTAATGCTCATTACGGGAGTAGATCTTTGTAATGATCTGGATAGTTATGAAAGAAATGTAAGAAAAGAAGTTGGACAGGCGGACAACGGTAAGCATCCTGATGAGAAACCTTGCTCTCCGTTCTGTCACTGTGCCCGCTGCCCTTTTTCCGTTATACTTCCCTCGATATTAAATGTGCTAAATATCTCATTTATCAAATCAGAGAAGTACGAGGCTTATTCAGTTACCTATAGCATTCAATTTGCCGTTTCTATTTGGCAACCCCCAAAAGCAGCTTAAACCTTCACTAATTATTATCAATTTAATCTTACCAACTCCCAGAAGGGATTATACAACTTTCAATGAAAAGAATTATCATGCTTTTTGTTGCGATGGCATTTGTTTTATCTGCCTTTGCACAAAACACTATTAAAATATTGATAAAAGACATAGAATCAGCTGAGCCACTTATCGGTGTAACGGTTACTATTCCAAAAATTAATAAAGTAGCAATAACTGATACCAAGGGTGAAGCGGTTTTCTTAAATATCCCTAACGGAGTATACGAAATACGGTACAGTTATATCGGCTATAAAACAAAAGAGGATAGAGTCTCACTCTTTGAAACAAAACCTGTTGATCTATTGGTTCTATTAGAAAAAGCAGAGGGAGAGGAGCTGGAGGAAGTTGTGGTTTCTACAACGCGTAGCAGCCGGACCATTGCTAATATCCCCACAAGGATCGAGGTTATCGCCGGAGAGGAGCTGGATGAAAAGGGGAACATGAAGCCGGGGGACATTCGTATGATTTTGAATGAAAGCACGGGTATTCAAACTCAACAAACGTCTGCAACCAGTGCAAATGCTTCTATTAGAATTCAGGGTCTGGATGGGCGATATACTCAAATACTCAAAGACGGCTTTCCTTTGTTTTCAGGAGCAGCAAGTGGACTGGGTTTATTACAGACGCCTCCATTAGACCTAAAACAGGTGGAAGTGATCAAAGGATCGGCTTCTACGCTATATGGAGGAGGTGCAATAGCAGGATTGGTAAATCTAGTCAGTAAATCACCGAGAGAAGAACGTGAATTGAATTTTCATTTAAATGGTACCACAGCAGGAGGACTGGATTTGAATGGTTTTTATGCGGAGAGTTACGGTAAAGCTGGACTAACAATATTTGCCGCAAGAAATAGCAATCGCCCTTATGCTCCTGGTAACGTTGACCTGACAGCCATTCCCGAGTTTTCGAGGTATACATTTAATCCAAAACTCTTTCTTTTTCTAAATGAAAAGACTTCACTAAATATCGGGCTTAATTCAACTTTCGAAAAAAGGATTGGTGGAGATCTGCATTACATAAATGGAAGTAATGATCCGGCTCACAGTTTTTTTGAGAAAAATATTACGGAGCGGATATCCAGCCAACTTTCTCTAAATCACAAAATGAACGGTCACACCGCATTCAATTTTCGTAATAGCGTTAGTTATTTTAACAGGAGTATAAGTGTTCCGGGCTATGCCTTTAATGGTATACAATATGGATCATTTACAGAGGCAAACATTTCACTTAGTGGCAAACGATCGGAATGGATAGCAGGTTTAAACCTTTGGACAGACCAATTTAAAGAGAAATCGCGAAATTCATTTCCTTTACGTGATTATTCACAAACTACAGTTGGTGCATTTGTTCAAAATAATATTCATATTACGGAATGGTTAGAGTTGGAAAGCGGCATAAGAACTGACTATGTAGCTGATTACGGATTTGTGTTGTTGCCTAGAGCATCAGGTTTAATCAAAATAACTGAGCAATTTAATTCAAGAATTGGCGGCGGCTTAGGCTATAAATCTCCAACTATCTTTACCGAAGAAAGTGAGCGAATTCAGTATCAAAATGTGCTGCCTGTTTCCAGTAACACTAATAAACTTGAAAAAAGTTACGGATTTAATTGGGATGTTAATTATCGTACCACTTTATTTAACGAGAGGGTTAGCCTTGGTATCAATCAACTTTTCTTTTATACTTTCCTAAATGCCCCATTGACGCTTGAGCAGCATGGTAACCACCAGTATAAATTTAACAACCTTGTTGGTCATATGGATACCCGCGGGATGGAAACAAACTTGAAATTAACATATCAGGACCTAAAATTATTTTTAGGGTATAGTTTTACAGATGCTCAAATACATATAGGAAACGTTTTACGCGAAAACCCTCTTACAGCGAAGCATCGCTTAAATAATGTCCTGATGTATGAAGTGGAAGATAAATGGAAATTTGGCGCAGAAGCTTATTATTATAGCAAACAGAAGTTGAATGACGGAACCAATGGAAATCCGTACTGGATTTTTGGCTTTATGGCCGAAAAATTATGGGACAAGTTCTCGCTTTATATCAACTTTGAGAACTTCACTGACACCAGACAAACACGCTTTGACAGTATTTATACAGGAAGTATTTCTAATCCCGTTTTCAAAGACATTTATGCACCTTTAGATGGCTTTGTGGTGAATGGAGGGTTGAAACTTCGCCTATAATCGAGTAATTTATAAATACAGAAACGCATTTCAAATTAAATCGATGTTATTATTTTTTAAATAATTTTACAATATTTGAATGCTTGCTCTTGAAAGACAAGCACTTCACGGGTTTTTTGTGAAGTTTTTAGGTTTAGGTTAGCCTGCTGTCCCATACGGTAGGCTTTTTTATTTCTTAACCATTATTAATGCTAATACATCTAATCATACAACCCTGGCTATCAAGATCTCCTCATTACTATTAAACCTTTGCTTGTGATATATGAACAGAAATAGATAATTCCTGCATTACTCTAGATGAAGGTCAACCGAAACAATAATACTAATTTTTTTAGCATTTAAAGAGATCATTTATAACTTTGTCTTATTAGTATTAGTAAGGAGTTGCTATGTTTTTCAAAGTATTATCAAAAGTAAGAGTAATTGCAACTGGACAAACAGGCATTGTAGCTTTCCCCTACCAAAAAGGCGAGAAAATTGTGGTTTCCATAGATCACGGAAAGGACAGATTGTTCGATGAAATGGAGCTGGAATATATTTAATTCCAGCTCCAAACCTTGATATTCAAGAGAAACCTCCATGAGCAGAAACTCACAAACGAAGGATGAAAGTTTTAGAGAGGTACTTTCTGTCCTCTTAAAAACAATTAAACTTTCAGAAAAAAAGGCTTTCTATTTTAGCACGGTTGCCCACCATCCAAATCATATCGCCTTCTCTAAGTATAAAAGAACTTTCTGGATTCAATATCCTTTTACCTTCCCGTTCAACTGCTACCAGCAGTCCCTGTGCTTGTTCTCGGACGGAGGAATCTCTTATACTTTTGTTACACAGAGGAGATCGGGAGGATATTGGCACTTTATGAAGTTGAATATTATTTCGGTAATCGTATTTCGGATCTTCATCCTCCTCGGTTTCCAGGAGATGCTTTAAAGTAGCAAGTTCCTCGTCTGTTCCAATTACAGTCAATTTATCGTACGGAAATAGACGTTCGTCTTTTCCTGGCGTTGTAATTACCCTTTTACCACGCTCAATCATAGCAACATTAACGCCATATTTTTCGCGAATAGCAAGCTCAATAAGGGTGCGACCGATGAAAGAAGAGTTTGCAGAAACCTGCATTGTAGCTAAGTGCGAATCCCAGGGAATAATTTTATTCTGAGACTGTTCAACCTCCCGGGCATTAAAATTTAAAACGAACCTGTTCTCCAGCCGGTTGTAAAAGCTGTTCAACCTTGATGAGAAGATAGCTAAGACAGCAACGACCAAGCCGGTTAAAATAATTACTGCTATAGTAGTTTCAAAAATACTAGTAACTAAAAATGCAACAAAGGTGATAGCGAACACTAGTCTTAGAAGTTCTAATGCAACCAAAGGACCACGAGAATATTGAGTATTTAACCAAAGGTGCGAATAAGCACGTTTCTCAATTCTTTTCGCTGCAAGACTCCAGAGAAATGGTGCCATAAGGATCATTGACAGTGTAAAGACAATACTTTTTGCCAGCAAATCCTGTTCAATATGTCGAAGAACGAAGGGCATGGCAACCCGAGAAACAAGCACGATTATCCCAATAAGGATAACTGACTGAATAAAGAAATTCCCCACATATGCTTTAAGTAAGATCTCCCAATCACTTGTAGTAGTAATACCTTGGGTGCTTGTACTGTAATTATTAATTGCAGCAATCCAACGGTTAGGCAGGTTACGCTCCAAGGCGCCATAGAAGGAATTTGAAGCCTTGATCAGGTAAGGCGTAGTAAAAGTGGTAAGAGCAGAAACAGCCACGGCAATAGGATAAAGGAAATCGCTGGTAACTTTAAGGGTTAGGCCAAGGGTAGCTATTATAAAGGAAAACTCTCCGATTTGAGCGAGACTCATTCCTGCTTGCACCGAGGTTTTTAAGGGCTGTCCGGATAGTAGGGCACCCAGTGAGGAACTTAAGAACTTTCCGCCGACTGTAACAACTGTTATAACCAAAATAGGTACAGCATAATCAACCAGAACCTGAGGATTGATAAGCATTCCAACAGAAACAAAGAAAACCGCTGCAAAAAGGTCCTTTACTGAAAGCGTAAGATGTTCAATCTTTTCAGCATACACAGTTTCTGCGAGAATAGAACCCATAATAAATGCACCTAGAGCAGGAGAGAAGCCAGCCTTTGTTGCGAAAATAACCATGGCCAGGCAAAGGGCAAGCGAAAGGATCAACATTGTTTCATCTGTCATGAAACGACTAACCTTTTTGAGCAAACTAGGTATAAGAAATATCCCTGAGACAAACCACAGAACCAGAAAAAAGCCCAGCTTAAGGATAGATTCTAGCATTTCCAAGCCAGCGAAGTTTTGGCTAACTGCAATAGTGGTTAACAATACGAGGAGCAAGATTGCAACCAGATCCTCTACAATAAGGATTCCAAATACCAGACGCGCAAATTGCTTATGTTTTACACCTAACTCGTCAAAAGCTCTTATTATAATTGTAGTAGATGAAACAGAAAGGATACCACCGAGGAAAATACTATCCATAGTATTCCATCCAAGGGCCTTTCCAGATAGGAAACCAAAAAGGAGCATGAAAACAACTTCCACAATAGCGGTTATAGAAGCCGCACCACCAACTTTCAACAATTTCTTAAAGCTGAATTCGAGCCCAAGGTTGAAGAGCAGGAAGATCACCCCAATTTCTGCCCAGATAGCTATACTTTTTTCCTCTGAAACTGTAGGAATAAAAGAAAAATGAGGACCAACTAGAAATCCGGCTAGGATATAGCCCAGTACAAGCGGTTGTTTAATCCTTTTGAATATTAGGGTAGTAATAGCGGCAGCGCCAAGAATAAGTCCGAGGTCAGTTATTAATTGAGGTAAATGTACCATCAGCGAAATATTTTATGAATGCCTTTCCAGTTAAAATAAAGAAAGGCACAAAGTGTTAGTTAGTAATAAGGGTATAATCAATCAAACAGTGGCCCACAGGCAATTGCTACATTTAGTGAAACAGATTCAATGTTTTTCAGTGTGATAAAAAACTCAAGTTCCCTGGTAAGAGGGGATTAAATAACCTTTGAATTCTCCATCTACCATAAAGAATGGAAGGGGTATAGTAGGATTTGATGTTTTAAAAAAAACAGGTGAATGATCTTGAAATAGCCAGAATCGGGCGCGTAGAACGAGGCTAAGAAGGATCCCGAATTTGCATTTAAATTAAATACAGGAATGAAGGATTTTAAGTTTTGATCCTTAAGATTGATTTGTAATCGCGGTAGATGGTTAAGTAAAAGCTTTCCATGGTGCTTCGACTGGTCCTTAAAAGAAGAATACTCCTGTTTATAATCAAAAACCTTCCCTCTAACATCCTGTTTTAATTTGAAAACATACCCCAACGAAAGCACCCAGAACGCAAATAGCGCCAGGTACTTAAAAGCAGCAAGGATCTGTTTCAACTTCATTGTTGCAAAACTAGGGGAATTAGTTCTAATTAATGTCTTTTGAAAAGCATGAAGCAGATAAGTAGATTGATAAAACCTACTTTTTAAGAGCATTTTTTTCAAACTGACGGGGAGAACCACCCAAGAAACACAAGTCTTTACCTATTAAATGTTAGATCTTTTGAATTAACGATTTTATAATATAAGTAATGGGGCGTTATCCTCATTTCTTTAATCGGGGTATAAAAAAAGGAAAAGCCGCCCCTTTACAACTTCACTTTCTACCCAAATTCTGGTCCAGGAATAATTTACCCCTTTAGTTCGAGACAATGAGAAAAAGCTATTGATCATATTCTTCATATTATTGACCGATTTTAATAACGGATAAGCAGCCCGAATGTAAAATGGGCCTTTGTTCTTGCCTACCTTGCCAGGCATTGACCTGTGGGAGTTCGAATTCAAATAAACCAGACACGCTGACCTAACCAGTTATGAGTATTTTTTGTATTTTAGGGTAGCTAGGATAACTTATGACCAGACAATAATGGTAAATATATTGATGAAAAAAAAGACAATGACCCTCTCTTTTGACCTCGATGATCTCCTTATTCCGGGAGTAAAGACATTTGAAACAGAAAAGCAATCTTTATATCAAAAGGTTCTAGGAATTGAGCAAATCAGGAAGGGAACAATTGATCTTTTCAAAAAGCTCGGACAAGACGGACACTCTATTTATATTTACACAACATCTTTCCGTTCTATAGTGAAAATCAAGCTGATGTTCTTCTCCCATGGAATTCGAATAAAAAGGGTGATAAACCAACGAGTTCATGATAAAGAAATGAGAGAACACAGAAAAAATTATTCAAAATACCGCCCGCCTTTGGAATTGATATTCATGTTGATGACTCGAAAGGTGTAGAAAATGAAGGGTATAAATTTAACTTTGCAACTATTATAATTGCAGAAAATGATTCTAAATGGCAGGAGAGTGTGCTTAGGGGAATCACATACTATGAAAATTTAACAATACCAAGATGACAGAATTTTGGGAAGAAGCATTTAAGGAGAAGCAAGAAATGTGGGGACCTGAACCTTCTAAATCTACTTTGCTGATTAAGGATCTTTTTGTTAATAACGGAGTAAAGCAAGTTTTGATTCCAGGAATCGGATATGGTCGTAATGCTAAAATATTTCTTAACCATGGGATGTCGGTAACAGGAATTGAAATTTCAGAAACGGCAATAAATATTGCGAAAAAACATTTCGGGAATTATCTTTCTATTTACCATGGCTCTGTAACGGAAATGCCCTTTGATGATAAAAAATATGATGGAATATATTGCTATGCCCTAATTCACTTATTGGATCAGGAAGAACGAAAAGGACTGATCCAAGCCTGCTATAATCAACTTGAGGGCGGCGGATGGATGGCTTTTACCACTATAACGAAACAGGCAACAACCTATGGGCGGGGGAGGCAAATTAGTGAAGATAGGTTTGAAATGTTTGGTGGGGTAAAAATGTTCTTCTATGACGAAGGAACCATACAAGAAGAATTTGGAGATGCAGGCCTGTTTGAAGTCAGCAAGGTAGAGGAGAACTATCCTTTTTATCTCATAAAGTGTCGTAAGAGCGTTTGATGATTGAATTCCCATTGTTGTACCCATAACATCTTTGATGAGATGCCGAAGGCATTTAAATGATTGAAGAATTAGTATTTAAGGAAGTCGGACAACACTCTGTCGAATCTGTTATCCATACAAGCACTTATATCGGTTGTAACGAATTTCCCTTTGTAAAATAAGCTGAAAATAGTTGCAGGGCTGGGGGCGCATTGTGCTTGTTCCATTGTTTCTAGCTTAATCACTGTTAACGGAAGATGTCGCTTCGCTGCTGTTTTAACCAATGAAGTCTTAACATGAAATTCCGCAAAGGGACAACGGTTTGAATAAATGGCAACCAAGCCGTTCGTCTGGATGCTCTGATAATCTAGCTTGGTCTTAAATTTTGGGTTTTCTGCACAAGGATTAATTTTTTTCACTAAAAGAACGAATCCCATTTCAAGCGAATCACAAACCTCAAACCCCTGTTGGATCAGCCATTTGGTATCACTCATAAAATGAAACTTTTTTTTACCTGCAACAGTTGCCAGCCCGTTTTTTCCATTATTCCTGGCATGATCCATAGCGGATTGGAGGAGCGCCTTCCCGTAGCCTTTGCCCTTGTACTGACCGGAAACCCAAAAACAATTGATTAAAAAGTAGTTTGGTGCCTCAACGGGCACCCAAGCTAGTTCAGAAGGTCCATACTCTATGAACACTTTTGCTCTTGCGTTTAACCGGCGAAAGACGTATCCGGTTTTAAACTCTCCACGTAGCCATTCTTTCTTTGCTTCGTAGCTTTCCGTACATTTCTTGTCCGAAATGGCACAACAAATATGTTCATTCGAGATATTTTCGAGATTAAGGTCTAAAAAGCTTTCCATCATTCTTAAGATTTGATTCCCGATGCCGGCGTATGCCTGGAGGTACTCCTAAATTTACGTATAAAGAGAATATTATTAAATGAGTATTGTCATTTTCCCACAGCTAATTATCCTAATGGTAAAACACAAATTTAGTACAAGCCATAGATCCCATCTTGTTGCTAAACGCCAAATATTACCTAAATGAATAGTACGACATTAATGGTCATTAGGCTGTTGAATTGCTAAGTCTGATAGAGGTTAACATAACAGCAAGAGATTTGCATATATCACCTAATAGAGAGAATACTAAGGGGTTAAATAAAACAGGCGCCATTTATAGCGCCTGAAGTTTCAATATTTTCTAGAAATTGCAGATGAATTATTACAAATTGATCTTAACAAAGTATAATCTGTTTCCATCTACTTTATTTGTAATAGGTAACATCTTTTGTGCAAATCCGCTGGCACCATTATCTACTACACCAAAATCGTCATCGTTGGAAATAACAAGAATATTTCCAGGAAGAAGAGCAAGTCCCTCCGCTTTATCATGCGGATAAACAGATGGCAGATCTCTAAGAAGATCAAGTACAAGCACCTTACTTACAGGAGTGATACCTGCTGCAGTCAATCCAGCAGCATTATTTAATTCTTCTACTGTTTTTCCGCCAAATAGCTTTCCATTTGCACCATTTGTAGGATCAGAAATGTCTGTGGCTGATGATAGATCTATTTTGAACACTTTTTTGAATGCAGCAGGATTAGTTGGCGCTCCTCCAAAAAGTCCGTCCCTTTCTAAAGTTAAAAATGTGGTGCTGTTCACTGCAACAATTTCACTTACGCCTGTAAGACTAGTGCTTTCCATCAAATAGGCATACTGTTTGGTGGCACCACTGGAAATATCGTAAGTAAGGATACGGATTACAACAGAGTTGGAAACAGCCGTTCTTGATGGATTATACATGGGTGATTGCATAATTCCAACCAAAGTTTTACCATCAGGAGTGATTGTCAAACCCTCCATCCCACGATTAGCCCTTCGAGTTGCAAAAACAGCGGGGATACGGCGACCTCCTTGTCCGTTACCGAATGGATTAATTCGCTCCAGCGCTTTACCATTCGCATCAAAATGTGCCAAGTGTGGCCCGTATTCGTCGCTAACCCAAAACGATCCATCAGCCATTCGAACAAGGCCCTCTGAATCAATTCCGTCTGGACTTGGCGTAAGTACCGTTCCACTTAAATCGTAGGCTGTTTCACCGGAGGCCCCCATACCTGCAGGGTTAGGAAGCCCATTAAGTTTAGCTCCACTTGAGTTTTTTAACTCAATAACCTGCTCGAGCATTAGCTTGCCATCCTTCAATCTAAATTTACCGATTTGAGGAGCGAAATCGGGCTTCCCGATGATAATTGAGTTAGCTGCCTGACCGGCTACATTCGATCCCCGGTCTGTTAGCATATAAAATACGTCAGGAGATGCAGGGTCTACTGCTACAGCTGAGCCATAGCCGCCATTGTACACTTTTACACCATTACTCGCTGTAAATAGAACTGCTGGATCCACAGCTTCGGCCATTGTAGGGTACTCGATAGCTTTAGTTTCATTATTGTCCTTTTTACAAGAGGTTAAGGCTATAGTTAAAGCCGCAGTAAAACTTAGTACTTGTTTGTTCATTGAAAACGTTGATTGAATTTCAGACAAAGCAAGGGAGGCTGTATAAAATTATCATTAAAACTATATAAAGCAATTAATCAAAAAGATTAAAAGAGAAACAATTGATTTTACATAATATTTCAACATTATGTATTAAGTTTTTATTAAATCCGCCGAAATGATAGAAAAATAGGAATAAACTTAAGATTTTTGAAGATAGGATACTCTTAGTCCATTTATTCCAAGTATGATCAGGTTCTCTTTCCACCAAAAAATTTTAGTAGGCTTCATTTTAACAATTATTGCTGTTCTCATTGGAGTTTACATCGCTTATAGTCGTATTGGAGATTTCCAAAAGGACGGTGCTGCTGTAGATCATACCCAAGAGATATTAAAATTTACTAACCAGGCAGTATTTAATGTTGTTGAAGCAGAAAGCAATATAAGAGGCTACATTGCAACAGGTAAAAAAAGCTACCTGGATAAGTACAATAACGCACTAAGCAAGATTAATCCTTCTGTGGATCGTGTTGTATTTTTATTAAATGAAGACAGGAGGGACGAAGCTACTGCTGATTCTCTAAAAGCCAATGTAGACGAAAAGCTTTTTGCTTTAAGCAGGGTGCTGTGGGTTGCGAACCTTGATGGAACGGAAAAAGCCAAAGAATTGTTAGCTGAAGACACTACATTAGACCGCCTCGAAAGCCTGGTTGAAAAAATTAAACTTAATCAATCCCTATTGCTTAATCAACGGAGGAATGAAAGTGACCATAATTCATCAAAAACTATCCGATTTTTCTACATAGGTAGCTTTTTCATAATTCTCCTAATATCGCTATTATTCTTATTTATCACACGAAGTTTCTCTACTCAAAAGAAAGTTGAGGAGAGCTTGATGCAATCCAACATGCAATTAGAGAAAGTTTCGAGGGAGAACACTGAACAGAACTTGCTTCTAAAGGGCACTTCGTCGTTAGAAAGGTCTATGCGTGGAGAGTTGAGCGTTGAAGAATTATCGGACACCATTCTTTCGGGAATATGCGAATTTAGTTCAGCACGTATTGGATCGGTTTACATTTTTGACAAAGAAACAAATCTACTTGTACTTAAAGGGAAGTACGGCTACGCCAAAGCGCTAAAGCCAGCTATAGAGGTTGGAGAAGGTCTAATAGGGCAGGCAGCAATTGATAAAAAGCGTGTATTGATTGAAGAATTGAATGAAGAACTACGCAGTGTTGAGGGAGGCTTTTCCATAATAAACTCGAAACACGTGTTGATGCAACCAATTATTTACCACGAGAAATTGATTGCAGTAATTGAGTTGGGTTTTGTAAACAAACCGACTGCTCTTGATCTCCTTTTTATAGAAAGAGTTGGGGATGGCGTTGGTATTGCTATTCATGCAGTACAGTCAAGGCAGAAAATAGAAGAATTATATGCTGAAGCCCAAAGACAAGCAAGTGAGTTAGAAAATCAGCATGAGGAGTTACGTATGACCAACGAAGAACTTCTTGAGAAAACTGTAGCATTACAATCTTCGGAAGAAGAACTAAGGGTACAACAAGAAGAATTATCACAGGCAAATTCCGAATTGCTTGACAAAGCCCGCTTGCTGGAAGAAAAGAACAATGCTATTGAATTGGCCAGAGAAGCCATCTCCATAAAAATGGCAGAACTAGAACAGGCTGATAAATATAAATCAGAGTTCCTTGCTAACATGAGTCACGAATTAAGGACTCCTCTTAATAGTATACTCATACTTGCTAAGATCCTTTCTGAGAATAAAAAAACCCACTTGGATGAGGAAGAAGTAAAGTATGCCAAGGTAATACACACTGCGGGTGGCGATTTGCTTGCCTTGATCAATGACATACTCGACCTTGCGAAGGTTGAAGCAGGCCAGGTTGAGCTTGACGTTAGGGAGGTAGCTATTAAGGAGGTGAAGCAACGAATGGAAATGTTCTTTTCACAAACAGCGAAATCAAAAGGAATATCATTTAATATTTTAACAGAGCCTGCTGTACCTGCCGCAATAGTAACCGACGAACGAAGATTAGAACAGGTATTGAAAAACCTTCTTTCTAACGCCTTTAAATTTACACCAGATCGCGGGTCTGTAACGGTGAAGATAGATACTTATAATGAGGGTGAGGATTGGAAAGTAAGATTTGCTATTCAAGATACAGGAATCGGAATTCCTGAAGATAAGCATCAAACAATTTTTGAAGCTTTTAAACAAGCCGACGGATCAACAAGCAGGATTTACGGGGGAACTGGTCTTGGTTTGTCTATCAGTCGCGAACTTGCACAGCTACTTGGAGGTGAAATAACACTTGAAAGCAGACCGGGAGAAGGTAGTACTTTTAGCTTGGTATTACCATCCATTATTTCCTTTACTCAAGATCTGCATCCTGTCCCAACCCAGCAGCAATTAGATATAGCTCCTGCTGAAGGAAATTCATCAGCAGATACAAGTAAAACCGTACTGATTATTGAAGACGATCGGAACTTTGCAATGATCGTTGAAAAGATCTGTATTGAAAGAGGATTAATTCCAACAATTGCAGAAAGTGGTGATGCAGGTCTAGAGATGGCCCGGCAAACGAAACCCGACGCTGTTCTGTTGGACATCATGTTACCGGTTGTTGATGGATGGTCTGTGCTTAAACAATTAAAAACAGATCCTCAAACGCATCATATCCCTGTACATTTAATGTCGGCAAAAGAAGAGAATTCATCTAAGGCAATCACTGAAGGGGCGCTTGGATTTCTAAAAAAACCAATTGAAAAAGAACAGCTTGAAAATGCTCTCGATTCACTGTTTGGACTAAAGGTTATGCATTTGAAAAAGGTACTACTGATTGAAGATCATCAGGTTCAAAGTGACGTTCTTACTTCTCAATTATCCGGCATCGGCATTGAAGTTATTCAGGCCTTTACAGGAAAAGAGGCAATCGACCATCTCACAAATCAAAGTGACTTCGATTGTATAATCCTTGACATCAATCTACCTGATATATCGGGTCTGGATCTTTTAGATCAAATTAAATCAAATGGTCGCAACGAAGAAATTCCTGTTGTAATAAATACTGCTATGGAGCTTGATCGTAATACTTTAGAGCGGGTAAACAGGTATACTAATTCGATGGTATTTAAAACGCAGCACTCCAATACGAGACTAGTTGAAGAAGTGAACCTTTTTATCGATAAGTTGAAAACAAGCCCGGTAAAGGAAAAGAAAAAAGAAACAAGTGAATCGTTACTTGAGGCTATTACTGAAGAGAAAACTATTTTGCTAGTAGATGATGATATCCGGAACGTATTTTCATTAACCAGTGCCCTCCAGGGTGCGAATTTCAAGTTCGAGATTGCATATAATGGTAAAGAGGCATTAGAGAAGTTGGATGCAAATCCTGATGTAGATCTAGTACTGATGGATATTATGATGCCGGTAATGAACGGGTACGAAGCTATTGAGGCAATAAGAAAGGATAGCAGATTTTTGGATCTACCTGTTATAGCGATAACAGCGAAAGCCATGAAAGACGACCGAGATAAATGTTTGGCAGTGGGTGCAGATGAGTATATTTCAAAGCCTGTAGATGTTGACGCCCTTGTCGAATTAATGACCCGTCTTCTGAGCTTAACAGCAGTTTAATTTATTTTTCTATTCATAAATGAAGGGTAGATATCCAAAATAGGTGTTTTCTAATAAAACGTCACACACCCTTGTGAAATAATAAGATTAATCGTAATATTGCGATATCAATGGGAATAACTAAAACTGAAATATTTTCCGAAGAACAGAATAAGCTGGCCGTAATGCTAAAGGCTATTGCTCATCCTGCCCGGATTGCCATTCTTCAGGAGATTATTAAAGCTAATGCTTGTATTTGTGGAGACCTGGTAAATGAACTGGGACTTGCACAAGCGACTATCTCACAACATTTGAAGGAACTAAAGAATGCCGGCCTAATTCAGGGAACCATTGAAGGTGTAAGCGTATGTTATTGCATTCATGCCGAAAATTGGAGAATCCTTGAAAGACAGATAGGTGGCTTCTTTGCCTCCTACAAAGGACCTCAAAACTGCTGTTAAAAATTTTTAAACCAATTTATCGTAAAATTACGATAATTAAATTATAGCATATGAACAATCCAAACGCAATGAGCTGGGAGGCTTTCAAAGCAGAGCTTACCAATTATCCCCATCTAAGTCTACAGTTTCAGTATGCGGACGGTGAATGGGTAAAACCTTCCTATCATATTACTGAAATTAAACTGGCTCCTATAACTTCAGTTGATTGCGGAGGGAAAGTTAATACCTGGACAGAAGTGATCGTTCAGCTATGGGAACCTGAAGAAAAACAACAGGAAAGAGCGATGACGGCAAGTAAAGCAATGTCTATTATTGATCTTGTAGAAAAAGCGATAGTGCTTGATCCTTTAGCGGAGCTGAAAGTAGAATTTGGAAATTCAAGGTTTGATACCCGTCAAATGTTTCCTTTTAGTATTGCTGCAGAGGGAGAAAATCTAATCGTAAATCTACAAGCAGATAGCGTGCAATGTAAAGCTTTAGGAAGAAATCAAACTTGCGGAACTCCCAATGGTGAAGAAGTATGCTGCTCGCCCCAGGTAGTTGAAAAACCTAAGATTGAACTTAAGAACCTGGTAGCCGAAAGGTGTTGCACACCTGGAGCAGGCTGCTGCTAGATTATAAAAAAGACCAAATTAAAAATGAAGAATATACTAGTATTATGTACGGGCAACAGTTGCCGCAGTCAAATTGCCGATGGATATCTACAACATTTTGCGGGAGAAAAGGCAAAAATATACAGTGCGGGTGTAGAAACCCACGGAGTAAATCCAAGGGCAATTAAAATTATGGCAGAGGATAATATTGACATTTCTGGTAACACCTCTAATAACGTTGACGAGTATTTTAATATTCCCTTCGATTATATAATTACCGTTTGTGACAATGCCAAAGAACGTTGCCCTTATTTCCCAAGCAATGCGCAGAAATTCCATTATAACTTTCCTGATCCCGCGAAGGCGATTGGAACCGAAGAGGAAATTCTGGAAGAGTTTAGAAGGGTTAGAGACATGATTAAGGTTTATTCACAAGACTTTGTAAGTCAACACTTAAATTAATGAGTGCAACTAATTGTACCCCAGCGGCAGAACGGAAGCGGTTAAGTTTCCTAGACCGCTTCCTTACTTTATGGATCTTCCTGGCAATGGCAATAGGGGTTGTGGTTGGTTACGCCTTTCCATCTTCAGCTAACTTCATCAATTCTTTTTCTTCTGGAACTACGAATATCCCCCTGGCAATTGGCCTGATCCTGATGATGTATCCGCCTCTCGCTAAAGTTAAATACGAGAATATGGGCGAAGTATTTAAGGACACTAAAGTACTGGGAGCATCCTTGTTTTTGAATTGGATAGTTGGCCCCGTTATTATGTTTTTTCTGGCTATTTTATTTCTTGCAGACTATCCGGAGTATATGGTCGGATTAATATTAATTGGCTTGGCCAGGTGTATCGCAATGGTAGTGGTCTGGAATGAGCTGGCGGAAGGAAACCGGGAATACGGCGCTGGTTTGATTGCCCTTAACAGTATTTTTCAGGTGCTGTTATATAGTGTGTATGCCTACATTTTTATCACTGTATTACCACCATTCTTTGGTTTAAAGTCGCTACAGATTGATATCACTATTGCTCAGATTGCTGAAAGCGTCGGGATTTATCTGGGAATACCTTTTGCATTGGGAATTATCAGTCGTTATTCTCTGATCAGAATGAAAGGGGAAGAGTGGTTTCAGAGAAAGTACGTTCCCTTAATTTCTCCTATCACCCTTATAGCGCTCTTATTTACGATTGTTATCATGTTTAGTTTAAAAGGAGAACTGATCGTACAAATCCCTATGGACGTAATAAGGATAGCCATTCCCTTGGTGGTTTACTTTGTACTGATGTTCGTTGCCAGTTTCTTTATAGGTAAGCACTTCGGGGCAGACTATTCCAGAAGTACTTCGATTGCATTTACTGCTACGGGAAATAACTTTGAACTGGCAATTGCTGTGGCTATTGGAGTTTTTGGAATCAACTCAGGCCAGGCCTTTGCCGGAGTAATTGGACCATTAGTGGAAGTACCCGCACTGATAGCTTTGGTAAATGTTGCGTTCTATTTCAGAGAAAAATATTTTAGAGATGATAAAATGTAGTAAAATAACTGCAATGAGCATACTTGTGAAACCGAATAGGAGTAGTTCGTGGGCTCGGAATTATCAGTTAGAACATCGGGTAGTGGAAAAGCCGATAGTGGTAGGACCAAGGATTGAATTGCCAGCTTGCTTAAGAAAGGCTAGGGTTGATGCAAAAAGTACTACCAGAACCTTCCACAGGTAACAAAAACTCAAAAAACATTTAAAGTAATAACAAATGATATGATTATTAAAAAAACTCTATATTTGCTGAACAAATAATTGTGATAAGGTTTAGGTTAAGTCTGCTGTCCCATACAGCAGGCTATTTTTTTTTGAAAGTTCATTTAATTTCTGATCGCTAAAAGCTGGGCTACCTTCATTCCTTAATTTAGACGTCGTCTCATTAAAGTTTCTATAGCATTAAAGTTTCTATAGCATCCAAGTAGGAGGAAAGGGCCTAAAAGGAAAAAGGCCCTGCTATCTTAGCATGACCCTCTAAATTTTAGCTTTTAAATACTAGGCGTCCTCCGATTTAAAATCCCATTCGTTTTTAAGTTTGTCCTGGATTAGCGTGAAGTCAATCTGTCTTTTAGCCAGATCTACCTTTTTAACCAGGATCTTTACCTCGTCGCCTAATTGGTATTTCTTCTTTTTACGCTGGCCAATGATACAATAATTCTTCTCGTCCAGTACATAAAAGTCATCTGAAATGTCCCGGAGTCGAATCATTCCCTCGCACTTATTTTCGATGATCTCTACATACATACCCCATTCGGTTACTCCCGAAATAATTCCATTGTACTCTCGTCCGATATTCTCTTCCAGGTATTCGGCCTGCTTGTACTTCACCGATGCCCTTTCAGCATCGGCAGCTTTCTTCTCCATTTGGGAAGCATGAAGGCAGAGCTTTTCGTAGTGCTCAGCATTCACGTTTTGTCCTCCCGCCAAATAATGTTCTAAAAGTCGATGAGACATTACATCCGGATAACGCCTTATAGGAGAAGTAAAGTGGGTATAGAAATCAAAGGCCAGACCGTAGTGACTTGACTTTTTAGTTGTATAAATGGCTTTAGCCATGGAACGGATAGCAAGCGATGTAAGAACATTCTGTTCCTTCTTTCCTTCCACATCTTCCATCAAGTGGTTCAGCGAACGTGCAATCTCTTTATCTGATTTTGTGTTGATCTTGTAGCCGAACTTAGAAGCAAAAGCTGCAAAACTAAGAAGGGTTTGTTCATTTGGAGCGTCGTGAGAACGATAAACATAGGTTAATTTATTTTTACCTTTTCCTTTTTTCGCAATGAACTCTGCCACTTTTCTGTTGGCCAGCAGCATAAAGTCTTCGATTAGCTTATGCGCGTCTTTGCGCTCTTTAACGTAAACTCCAACAGGCTTGCCATTTTCATCAAGTTTAAACTTAACTTCAGAAGTTTCAAAACTAATGGCGCCATGTTTAAACTTCCTGTCTCTTAGCTTATAAGCCAGGTCATTCAAGATCAGAATTTCTTCTGAATACTCCTTTGAGTTACCTTCAATCACTTCCTGCGCTTCTTCATAACTGAAACGCCTGTCAGAATGAATAATCGTCTTTCCAAACCACTCTGAAATGATATTAGCATCTTTATCCAGCTCAAAGACAGCAGAGAAACAAAGCTTATCTTCCTTGGGTCGTAAAGAACAAACCCCATTTGAAAGCCTTTCAGGAAGCATTGGAATCACTCTGTCCACCAGGTAAACAGATGTACCACGTTCGAATGCTTCCTTATCCAATGGAGAATCAGGTAATACATAATGCGACACATCCGCAATATGCACTCCGATCTCGTAGTTTCCGTTATCCAAATATTGGAAGGAAATAGCATCATCAAAATCCTTAGCATCAACCGGATCGATTGTAAAGGTTAATATCTCACGGAAGTCTTTCCGTTTAGCAATCTCTTCAGCCGTAATTTCATCCGGGATTTGATTTGCTTCATCTTCCACTTCATCAGGGAACTGAAGCGGGAAACCGTATTCAGCAAGAATTGCATTCATCTCGGTATTATTCTCACCTTGAACTCCGAGAATGCGGGTAATGGTGCCAATAGGATTTTTTGCTTCTTCGGGCCAATCTGTGATTTTTGCTATAGCTTTTTCACCATGCTTTGCGCCATTAAGCTCCTCAAGAGGAATAAAGATATCCCTTAGCATTTTCTTATCGTCAGGGATAAAGAAAGCGAAGTTCTCTGATACTTTAACTATCCCTGTGAACTCCATCTTTGCCCGTTCCAGAATCTCAACAACTTCACCCTCTTTACGCTTTCCGTTGCTCTTTGCAAAAACGTAGATCTTTACACGGTCTCCATTTAATGCCGTCTTTACTTTACGAGGGGCTATGTAAATGTCGTTTTCGAATTCATCTTCAGGCACGATAAAGGCCGATCCATCGCTTGTCATGGAAACAATTCCGGTAAGGAAAGTCTTCAACTCCTTCAGTTGGTATTTACCAAGCTCTACTTCCTTAAATAAGCCGTGTTTGCTCTCGTCTTTCAAAACATCTTTAATGATTTCCCGGGACTCGGAGTCATTAAGGTTTAACTTTGATGCTACTTGTTTGTAGTTTAAAGGCTTATTGCCGTTTTTCTCAAATATAGAGCTTATAAGCTGAGAAAAAACTTGTATAATATGTGCTGTTTTCTTTTTTGCCATTGTATCGAATTGGGGCCGTGCCTACTTTTATAATATTTATGCGTGAATTGCTTCACCTTTTGGAATAACAAGATTCGAATAAAATCGTTCTTTTTTCCGTCTTGATAATTGATTTGCAACCTTAAACTTCAAACTATCACTATATTATTATCATTCATTAAGGAAAGGCTTTTAAATCTTAGTAATAGTTGAGCGGTAGTGATCACATCTTTTTGGCAATAGGTTTTAATACGCTCTATGTCTTTTTCCTTCCAGTATACCCAATGGACATCACTGCCATTAATATCGTCTTTAGGGGTTGGTATATTAAAAACTGCAGCTAGAAGATTTAAAGAGGTATAATTCTTATAATCACCAAACTTCCAAAGATCCATAGTATCCAGATGATTAATCTCCCATGGCTTTTTACCACTAATTCTAAGTTGAGACGGAATACAAAGTTGGTTGATCAATGTGCGCCGGCATAAATACGGAAAATCGAACTCTTTGCCATTATGGGCGCATAGGGTAAAATTAGCGGGCTGCTTGTCTAACAGGGAGATAAATTCAGAAAGTAGGTTGCACTCATTGTCCCCAGCAAATGATTTAACGCGTAAACCTACCTGTTCATTGTGTTTAGTAAAAATCCCTACGGAAATACATACGATCTTGCCGAATTCAGCCATGATGCCCGCGCGTGGATAATATTCATCAGGCGTTTCTCCATCTTTGCGCGCTGACCTTGTTTTCAGCTCCCATAATTCTTTAAATACGCTAGGAACTTCCTCAAATGAAGCATATTGTGGCACAGTTTCAATGTCGAGGACCATGACTTGCTGAAGATCTAAGTTTTCGAGCATCCGGCAATATAGTAATTGTTTTAAAGTTCTTCCTTAGCTAGTACCGTAAATGTTTGCTGCAAACGAAGGCCTTCCTCGTCAACCAATGTTATAATGTGTTTCCCTGGTGCCGGCAGCAAAGCCATCTGATGAAGGTCCCGCGTAAGCCCAAGAAAAGTATTATCGAGATGCCAATATACTTTTTTTCCTGATTTACGGTGGGCAACCTGGAAGATCACCTGTTGCTGCTTTCCATCAATTCCCTTGGGGATATATACTCTCGCGTTGTTCTTCGGATAGATCAACTCCATATTTGCTATCTCTGTTGCATTGCAGCCCTCTCTAAATGGTGGTAAGGCTTTGTACGTGTAATTCTTAGTTTTATAATAATACTCCATGACTGGAGGAAGAACAAACCAGGAGCGATGAATCATGTTAGAAGGCGACTCGCACTCCGAATTTACCTGATAATGCCCCGTAAGGTCAAGATGAACGGTTTGGTGGAAGTTACAAACAGGAGCACGCATGGCGGCTGGCGGTAATCGGATAAGTTGAGTATTTGTACATAACGTCGACGCTTTAAACCCACTTTCTTCGCATACCTGAAATGTCTTCATATCATGAGAGGGAGAGGCGAACCAACCATTTTGAGGAGCTGGCAATAATCGGAAAATATCAAAGAGAACGGGGCCTGCTGCGTCAATACCTGTTAAACCGGGCCTGCCTTCTCCATCTGTATTTCCTGCCCATACTGTTACTACATACTTAGGTGTTACCCCCACAGCCCATGCATCCCTGAAGCCAAAGCTCGTTCCCGTTTTCCATGCAATTTGCTGCGATCCTGCGAATTGCTTCCATAAAAGCTCTTCGCCTGGGCGCATTACTTCATTCATAGCCTGGAAGGTATAATAAATTGATGCTGCATTCAACATAGTGCTACTTTCATCTTGCAATGTTTTTTTTAAACCATGGTAGGAGGGTGAACGCCAGTCGGAGCTATTATACTTACCGTTATAATTGTAATGATTTAGCACCCGGGCCATACTTGCATAAATCCCGCAAAGCTCCCACATGGAAACTTCACAGCCACCAAGAATAAGAGATAATCCGTAAAAATCAGGCGGTTGATGTAGCGAGGTTATCCCTAAATTTTTTAAAAAATTGTGAAAACGCTCGTATCTGTACTGCTGTAACATGCGTACTGCAGGAACATTCAAGGAGCGGGCGAGCGCCCTAGATGCCGGTACTGCACCATCATAACCCAAATCATAGTTATTGGGTTGGTAGCCAGCAATCTGGGTAGGAATATCCGGTACCAGACTATTAGGCAGGATCATACCTTCATTGAGCATGGCAGCATACAGAAAGGGTTTCAGTGTACTGCCAGGACTTCTTCGAGCTTGGATAACATCTACATGACTTTCAATTTCAGCTTCCTTAGGTTGATAAATATTTCCAATATAGGCAAGGACTGATCCACTCTCCACATCAATTACTAAGGCTGCACAATTATTTACTTGGTTCGCCATCAACCTTTTATGATGCATATCGAGAATACCGGCCACCTGTCTTTGTAAAGTACTCTTTACAGATGTTCTTATCCGTGTTGTGCTTACTTTGCCTCGTTTATAATCACTTTTTGCCAAATTGATCAGATGAGGACTTAATGCGGGCAGTGCAAAAGGTTTATTTGGTAAGGGCTCAGATTTGGCTAGATTTCCCTCAATCTGGCTTAGAACCTTCTCCGAAACGAGGATATCAATTAATCTGTTCCTTTTGTTCAGGAGTCTGCTTCTGTTCTTTCCTGGGTGAACTAGCGAAGGAGCATTAGGTAATACAGCTAAAGATGCCATTTCTCCCCAGGATAGCTTTGACGGTTCTCTTCCAAAATATCTCCAAGAGGCTGCTTCCAATCCTACTACATTTGACCCAAAAGGAGCATTTGCGGCGTAAAGACTGAGAATTTCATCCTTGCTATACCTAATATTAAGTCTAACCGCTTTTATGGCTTCCAGTAATTTGTTAAAAAAATTTCTCTTATATCTTGTAGCAAGCCTAATTAGCTGCATATCGAGCGTACTTGCACCGCTGACAATTTTTTTTCTTTTAAAATTCTGTTTTAGTGCCCTTGCAATGGAAAGAGGATTGATGCCAATATGTTGATAAAAGCTTTTATCTTCAAAGGCGACGATGCATTTTTGAAACTTCTCTGGCACTTTATAAGATGCAGGAAACCTCCACTGTCCATCAGCAGCAATGGATGCATTAAGTAATTCGCCCTCTGCACTTTCAATAACAAAGGAAGTGGGAGTTTTAAAAAGTGGATCGGGAACAGAAAACCAGAAACTAACAAGGAGCGCAATAAACAGGCCGGCCAGAAAGCTTTTCCTTAATAAGAATTCCTTAAATTTCAAATGCAATTTAAACGACTTGCGAGTAAACATGCCCAAGTGTTGATATGGAAGGACTAAATATAGTATTCCTAAATGAATTAACCTTTAGGTATTCAGCAGATCATGTAACTGAGTTTGAAACTCGACTACGGTCAATTATTATAATGATAAGAATCCGTTTAAAGTTGACGAGGATCATCTTTTAAAAATCACACAACTTTTAATTTGCCCGATGTTAAATCTGGTTAAATGAATATTAAACGTTTATTCAACAAAAAGAGTTTATTGGTAGCCGGTCTTGTATTTTTTGCATTTGCAGGAAAAAGTCAGTCTGAGTTCAAAGTTCACGAATCGGGAGAAAAGGGCATGCACCGGTTTACATTTTCTCTAGCTGAGCTATATTTTAATGAAGGGAAGAGTAATGAGATACATAGTACTTTTGTTCCAGCTTACGCCTTGAATTACGATTACATGTTTAACTCTCGCTGGTCGTTGGGAATGCACAACGACATTCCAATGCACGATATTGAGTTAGAGGAACAAGCTGGAGAAAGCAAAAGCGCTGAAACAGAGAGACCCGTAGCTTCAAAAATTATAGGCACCTACCATACCCACAAACATCTAGGTTTATTATTCGGGTTTGGAGATGAAATTGCTCATCACGAAAACTTCTTCATCACCTCAGCAGGGGCTGAATATGAATTTCACCTGAAAGGTTCATGGCAACTAGGGGCAGAGATAGTATACGATCACAAATTTAATACAGCTGATACCTGGATGGTAGGGATTGGAATTTCCAAAACACTAACAAGGCATCATAAAGGATAAAAAGCGGGCTAAACTAAACCAGTCTCTTATGCGAGAAAGCCCTGTTAACCCCAGGGCTTTCAGAAGGAATAGGCGTCAGCCTATTCCTTTTTTCATTTCAGCTGATTATTAACTACCTGTACCCAACGGCCAGGACTTACAGCCGAAACAGAAGAGTTATACATGGCCTCGCAGTAGGTGGCAGGAAGATAGAATCTGCCTATATACGACGCATTTAATAAAACAAAGAACGTAGCCTCTTTTCCTTCCTGCAAGCTAAAATACGTATTGACCCTATCATCCCGGATATCCTTGTAGTCATAATTAGCTGCTTTAAAACTTTCTTCAGTATTTAATAACCTGGTATTGATGATCTCCCATCCTGAAGGGAACAGTTGAGTTAATGCCAGGTTATCGTAGCGGCCTAGTTTACCTGGATTTGTAATATTGACCTGAGCCATAAAATCGGTGCCCTGAGTAAGCGTGGCGGGATCCAGCAACTGGCCATTCATCGTGAAGTAGTTCACCCTCATAGAAAGAACATCATCATCGTTCTGTGCAAACTGCTCTTGCCCTATAGCAGGCTTACCCTGTTGAATAATACGGATGAAGAGTCGTCCTTTTCCTTTGTTTGAGATGCTCGCTTTGTTGCCAGAGGTAATAACTGTTGGCTGAGACCATACATATGAAGTTTCATTTACGACACCTTTTGTATTATTTATAGAATAGGCAAATTGTAATTTATTTCCAGCAGCATTCGCCCCACAGTACCGGGCAAGGGAGATGAGAGCATAAGCCGTTGATTGGGTGCTATACCACTCTTGCTGAGACAAGCGAAAAGCAATGGTTCTGGCAAGGGAATAGGCTTCCTTATTTCTTCCCATTAGAACCAGGGTTTCTAATATCATGGCCTGATCTCTTATATCGGAGCCGAAGGTGCCAAAGGACTGCCGATAGGGTTTTACTGACATTGTCAAACCTCTTATCAATTGAGTTGCAACTTCTGTGTGACCAGCCAGGCGGTAGGCAGCAGCCAATTGCCATTTTGCTTGCACAGATAAATATTTAAATTCTTTCAAGCGGTTCATTGCTCCCAACTCGGCAGATTTTGAAAGAGCAAGAAGGTAGAGACGGTAAGCCTGAACCAAATCCCCACCATAGAAGTTCAATGTAGACGGCGTCCATGATACGGCTTTGTTTTTCTGGAATTTTTTCCATTGATTCATAAATCCGGAAGGCAAAATATACCCATTCGCTTCAGCTTCAATTAAAAAATGCCCTGCATAATTGGAACACCATTCGTCAGCCTCCTCTGATCCCGGCCAGTAGGCAATTCCGCCGTCTGAGGTTTGGAAGCCATTTAATCTTCCTATTGCAGCCTTAATATTATACTCAGTTTGTGCTTTCTTCTTGTCTGACAACTTCAATAACTTCGATAAGTGCAATTGAGGAAAAGCTTCAGAAGTTACCTGTTCTGCGCAACCATGAGGATATTGGATCAGGTAGCTCAGTCTCTTGTCTAAGTTCATCGGCGCAATGGAAGAGACTTCCAAGGTTGCCTTATTAGTGCCAGCTGTACCAAAAGGAGCAAAAGGGATACTTATCGAACTGCCAGGCTCCAGTGTTTTCTCAATTACCCTTGTGATTACAGGATTTGGATTTCGTACATCTATCTCTACATCATAAGATGCGGTTTCTTTTCCGCTTCTGGCTACAACCTTGATCTTTGCTATACCCGCTACGTTCTTTGTTCCGAGATCCATGTACAGAAGCTGATCACCCTGTTTTTGAAAACTTATTACCCTTTTGTTCCCTGTGAGGAAATTGAAAGCCTTCGATTGTACCTCTACCGAAACTTGCTTTACAGCGTTACTCATAGAGAAGACCGAGATTGGTAATTTGAACTGCTCACCAGGAGATAATACCCTTGGAAGTGTAGCAAGCACCATCAAAGGTTTCTTCACCTTTACGGCTTTTTCTGCAAAACCGTAAGCTCCCTTATTACCGGCAATAACCATTACCCTTACTGAGCCAACGTACTGTGGGAGTTTGAACGAATGCGTTTTTGACCCGCCATCAGACTGAAAGGGCCCTAGAAACTTGACTACAGGTTTGAACCGATTTGCTGAAGGGTTCTTACCACCTTTCCCTGACTGCCGGTCTCCTCCAATACTTAGGATGCGTTGAAGTTCGCCTCCATAAGCACCTATCACATAATCGAAAAGATCCCAGGTTTTGACGCCTAAACCTTCGCGGGCGTAAAAACTAGCATGAGGGTTGGGGGTAGGGAAGTTGGTAATATCCAGGAGGCCTTCATCTACAATGGCAATAGTGTAAGTCATGGGCTTACCGGAAGCTTCAGACACGGTAACTGAGGCATTTGACTCAGGTCTTATTTCCTCAGGCATTCTGATTGTAGGTTTAAGGATAGTATTGGGATCCTCAACCTCAATGGGAATTACTCCATACATCCTTATCGGAAGATCGTTTAAAGTTTGGGAATGCGGTTGAAGCAGAGTGACGTTCACAAAGACATTGGGAGTCATTTCTGCTTCAGCTTTGAATCTTACCTGGGTTTGTCCCTTTTTAGCTTCGAACCAAAAGCGCCTGATGACGCGGCTACCGTTCTCTATACTAACCAGTCCTCTGCCTGCATTTCCTGATGGAATGGTGAGTTTAACTTGTTCTCCGGCCTTATATTTTGATTTGTTTGATGTGAAGGATAACATTGAAGCTTCTGTAGGATTGTCGTTCTGCATCCTTTCTGTCCAGTTAGGCCAATCAATATAAACAATCTTACCAGTGGTATGACCTGTTCTGGCATCTCTTACCCTTACAAGGAAGCGACCCCAATCAGGCTGATTAATTCTGAGATTCCAACTTCCCCGGCCATTATTCAACGTTACAGTGCTTGTGGAAACTAATTTATTATACTCATCCTGGGTGAAATTGCTAACGGAGCTCTCATCCTCGTCCCACCACCAGGCCCATTTCATCTTATAAAGCTCGACCTCAACTTCCTGCACACCGGATTGAAGGCGCCCTTTCGTATCGACACTTACAATATCAACGAGATGGTTTTTGTCTGTAGTTAACATTCCGTTGTAACCTGTACCTTCAGGCAATTTAATGCCGACGTAGCTATTATAAACGTTGTAGGGTAAGGTTACCTGGTTGATGCTGAAATTACCACCAGGTTCAAACACTTTAACAAGGAAGCTGGCATCTAACCTTCCCGGAGCCTGCTCTTCAATATTTATGTCTGCATTTAGCAGTGCTACTCCGTTTTCATCAAGTTTTCCGTCAAATACAGACTGCGTCTGAGAGCTGAATGTTCGGATTGGATCATCAAAGATAAATCCTTCAAACGCGCTGAATTGGGTATGTGCTGCTGAAACAAATGCGTCTACTTTTGCACTTAGATTTCGGCCAGCACCGCCAAAGAGCCATTCCGCCTTCAATTGCCCGCTGACGTCTTCACCTTTAGTAAGGGAGTTCTTCTGATCAAAGGAAAGATTGATCTTAAGACGATTCGGCATGATCGTTTCAATTCTTAACCGTTTCTCAAAGAGCGCCCCTCCGGCTTTAACTTTTGCGGTCCAATTTCCGGTGGGAGAGGACGTTTCAGTTGCAGTTTTGAAGGTGTAAAAGCCGTTCACGGACTTATTTTGACTTTGTTTCTTATATAATTGTCCTTGAGGTGTATAGAGCTCCAGTTCGACAGGGTAGCCTGCAGGAAGTTTGTTCTCTTTATCATCCAGAATAAATGTGAGATACAAAGAATCTCCAGGTCGCCAAACGCCGCGTTCACCATAAAGAAACCCTTTCAGACCTTTCTGTACTTGTTCTCCTCCTATATTAAAACGACTAAGGGGAAGGGAGCTGCCATCGTCAAGTTTCAGATAGGCGCGTTCTTCTCCCTTTTTTGCAACAAGCAAATAAGGCTTTCTTTTTAGCTGTATATCTACAAGACCGTCGTTCCCGGATGTAGCCTTGCCGATAATCTGGTGCTGATAATCCATCAACTCGAGCTCAACATCAGCCATTGGCTCAGCAGAAAGAATATTTGTGACAGCTATGGATATCTGGTTATTGCCACCCTGCTTGGCAATCAAGCCGATATTGGAAGCAAGGACATTTCTTGAAGCCCAACGCTCTTTATTGTAATAAGATTTATTGCAGGGGTTGTTCCTTTCATCCCAGTTATATCCATAAGGATAATAATTATCGTACCTACTCCAGAATTCGTCATCCTCATCAATTCCCTGTCCGCTGGCACTATACTCTTCGTCTTCGCCGTATTCTTCGTCCTCAGATTCTTCACCAGACGACTGCTCACTTCCGGCCTTGCAAGTATAAATGCTGTAATCGGGGCGATAACCTATCATAATGCGATATATGGCCCCTGGCTCTGTCCTTACCAGTTTGTCTATATCCAGCATAAATCTTGTTTTCTTATGAAGGTTGACACTTTTATCCTGGTCTAAACGAATAGTGGTTTGCTTAACAGGCCTGGCGACTTGCCTAAGCTGACTCTCGCCATTGAAATCATTATTCTGGAGATATTGAGGAATATTGTTCCCGTAGATCTTAATAATGGTAACATCTACAGCGTTAAGGTTAACTGCTTCAAATGGCATCATTAGTTTTCCCGAATGAGGCAGGATAACACCTTTCCCCGGGATACTTACAGAAGGTTCAACATTCTGAAAGACAATGTTCCCTGAGAACGATCTCGGCAGCTTTCTTCCCTGGAAATTCTCAATACCTTCGTTAACAAAAACCGTATAATTCCCGTCGAGTTTTTCTACAGGGTATAACTTAACCTCACTGCCATTGATTGTATAAGCTGGCATGGACATATTGCTCAATCCCAATAAGCCTGTTAGTTCCTGACCAATGCGTATAGGATCTGAAAAGCGTACTGATATATATTGCTCCTTGTCCTGAACAGTTTTTACATCCAGTACCTTAAAATCGTTGTAAGCTGGTACAGTTGCCGATTCTGTTCCTTTTCCCTCAACCTGAATCGCGGCTCCACTATAATTGATGCTTAATTCTTTCTCAGTTTTATAACGTTTTAGGTTGTTAATGGTGAAGGTGTGAAGCTTACTTTCCTGATTATGTTCCCAGGTAATATTAATATCCTTATCGTAACTGACCTCGATGATCTTTTCAACAGCAGTGCTTTCTTCAACATCAGCGGTAGTGATTGTTCCCTTCAACTTCATCTTCTCTGAAGAGTTACTTGAGGAGGAGCGGAGCCCATCTATTTCAATAGCAAAATCAGGCTTGATGGTTTGAAAATCGAAATTGAACTCCCCAACTTTTTCCGAAACTTCCATAATGTTTGAAAGCTTGAATGAAGCAGAATACTCTTTATCCGGTTCTAAAGCTCCCTCTGGTCTGAACTCAATAGTCCGGGAGTCCTTCCAGTAAGCTTTGCCCTTTATCTTCGGTGAGAAATGGAACAATTCTTCTTTTATCTCCTCATTCTGACCATGAAAGGTTTGAAGATCTGAAGCAAGATGAATGGTTATAGGACTTTGCCTTGAGATAATTCCGGTTGTGTAACTGTCCACAAAACCCGTGAATAATTCGTAATTACTTTCGCTAAGCTTTCTTGAATGTTTCTGGCGACTTAGGATAGCTACCGCTGCCAGGATGAACAGGATTAGGATAAGAAAATTCTGCCTGTTTCTGAAAAATGAAGTATTTCCGGGAACCATATGTAAGGTTTATCCACGGAAAGTAATAATTATTTAAGCAATAAATTACAGCTACAAAAAATATTTTTACAAATCTTAGCCGATCATAACTCCTGGTTTATTTACAACCGGAATCCGTATTAAATTTGATTCAACAATGCTTTCGGGGAGAAAGATAAATTTCTTGTCGTAGATGTGGCCATTGATATAAAAGCTAAGCCAATATTCATTAGTTAAACCAAAAACCTGCTCGTCGATAGCCTCTATCTTCGCAAAATCCTGACCTCCTACAGTTCCGATGGAGTGCCGAAGTATGGAGGTTTTGACGTCCTCTCCATTTTTAACCCCATACCCTTTAGAGCTTACCAGGACGGTTTCAATAGGTTCATTTTTAAGATTTACCAGATAGACATTCCACACTTTTGCTTCCGGGGTTTCTCGTTCAAGAACAACTGCGATCGCTACGTCTTCTACTATCTTTACAGGAATGTCTTTTTTCATTTTTATATCATTTGAGCCGGGCATTACCGCAAGACAACAGCTCCCGGCTCTATATTTATCAACTACTTCTTCTTAGCAGCAAACTTCTTACCACCTTTCTTAGGCTCTTTTTCTGCTGCTTCTGCTAAGGCCTTAACTTCTTCGAATGTCAGGTCCTTTGGTTCCTTGCCTTTAGGAATTTTGACATTCTGTTTTCCGAATTCAATATAGGGACCCCATCTGCCATTTAATATTTTTACCTCTGGATTTTCCTCAAATACTTTAATCAATTTTTCAGAATCCTTCTTACGTTTATCTTCTATGATTTCTATAGCTTGCTCTTCCGTTACGTCATGAGGATCAAGCCCTTTGGGTAACGAATAAAAAGCACTGTTATGGCGTATGTAGGGCCCAAAGCGACCAATTGCCACCGTCATATCTTTATCTTCGTAAGAACCAACCTTCTTTGGTAGCTTGAATAGTTCAAGAGCTTCTTCTAAGCTGATGGTTTCGATCATCTGACCTGACCTCAGGCTCGCAAACCTTGGTTTCTCTTCTCCCTCGTTCTCTGGAGTGTCTCCAATCTGAACAAAAGGACCGAACCGACCAATACGTACCGACACTCTTTTTCCGGATTCAGGATCAACACCAAGATCACGTTCTCCACGAGCCTTCTCCGCAGTTTGAATAGTTGTTTCTACCTCCTGGTGGAAAGGACTGTAAAAAGACTTAAGCATTTCAGTCCATTCTTTCAGGCCATGAGCAATCTCGTCGAATTGTTTCTCAACAGAGGCGGTGAAATGATAATCTACAATACCTTTAAAATATTGAACTAAAAAATCATTCACAACTGCACCAATATCTGTAGGAAAGAGCTTGCCTTTTTCAGCTCCTGTCGTTTCAGTTTTCACCTCTTTTTTCAATTCCCCACTCACTAGGGTAAGCTGGTTAAACTGTCTCTGTTTACCTTCCCGTTCTTCCTTTACTACGTAGCCGCGGTTTTGAACAGTAGAAATAGTTGGGGCGTATGTTGAAGGACGGCCGATGCCTAACTCTTCTAGTTTTTTCACAAGACTAGCTTCAGTATACCTTGCAGGGGGACGGGAAAAGCGCTCAGTAGCTTTAATTTCCTGTGCAGTTAAAGTTTGTCCTTGTGCAAGAGGTGGAAGGATAGCATTAGCATTATCCTCATCGACACTAGCTTCAGTTTCCTCATCTGTTGATTCCATATAGACCTTAAGGAACCCATCGAATTTCATCACCTCACCGTTTGCGACAAAATTCTCGGTACGACCTGTGATCGTAATCTTCGCCGTTGTTTTTTCAAATTGCGCTTCGCTCATCTGAGAGGCAATAGCGCGTTTCCAGATAAGGTCGTAAAGACGTTTTTCTGAAGCGTCCCCCTCGATGGTATGCTGCTCGAAATAGGTTGGACGAATGGCCTCGTGAGCTTCTTGCGCTCCGGCAGCCTTAGTCTTGAATTTTCTTAATTGATGATACTTACTGCCGTAAGCCGAATTAATTTCGGCAGAAGCAGCGTTTAGCGCCGTATCAGATAAATTCACTGAATCTGTACGCATATAAGTGATATGCCCGTGTTCATAAAGCTTCTGAGCAATAGACATCGTCCTCGATACCGAATAACCTAACTTTCTGCTTGCCTCCTGCTGTAAAGTTGATGTTGTGAAAGGAGGGGCTGGACTTCTCTTTGTCGGTCTTGTTTCGAGACTGGCTATTTGATAAACTGCTTTTTTGCAGTCCTCAAGGAATTTGGTAGCAGCTGCTTCTTCCTCAAAACGTTCAGGTAATTCGGCTCTGAAAAGCTCCTTTTGTTTACCTGTTGAAAATATAGCGGTAACCTTATAGGCTGCGGTTGCTTTAAACTTATTGATTTCCCTTTCTCTTTCTACGATAAGTCTGACTGCAACTGACTGAACTCTTCCAGCTGACAACGAAGGCTTTACCTTCCTCCAAAGAACAGGAGAAAGCTCAAAACCGACCAATCTGTCTAATACACGCCTTGCCTGCTGAGCATTAACAAGATTGTAATTTATTTGACGCGGGTTCTCGATAGCTTTTAAAATAGCCGGTTTGGTTATCTCATGGAAAACAATGCGCTTTGTCTTGTCTTCTTTCAAGCCAAGTGTTTCGAACAAATGCCATGAAATAGCTTCTCCCTCACGGTCCTCATCGGATGCTAGCCAAACAGTCTCTGCTTCCTTTGCCAGTTTCTTAAGTTCACTTACTAGCGATTTCTTATCAGCCGGCACCTCATACTTCTGATTAAAGTTATTGTTCACGTCTATTGCGTCGTCTGTTTTAACCAGATCTCGTATATGGCCATAACTTGACTTTACCAGGAAGTCTTTTCCAAGATATCCCTCTATTGTCTTTGCCTTAGCGGGAGACTCAACTATTAGTAAATTTTTAGCCATTAAGAACCCTCATTTTTTTGCAAATAAAGTCATTAATAGAACTAATGCAAAATTGAATTGCTTTAAAAAAGTTCAGATAGCGGAAAATGGGAGAGTGAACAGCTTGATTATTTGAAAGATAAGATTTGCATAGTATAAATATAGCCGTGAGTGGTTTTCTGTGTATAAAAGTCTTTTTCTATGCTTTTTACCTGTTTTTTAACTAGTCCAACATGCTTTGCATAATGCTCTTCTGCAAAGTGTTCATTCAGTAAGTTACTCTCATCTACTTGAACAACTACTGCCACAGAGTCAAAGGCCAAGGAATTAATAGTGTCTTTTTTATCAACAGATTTATAGAAATAATCCTGCTTCTCAAGATTATTATATGTATTTCCATTCCATATAGAGCTCTTGAACGGAGGAAACACCATTCTCACAAACCTTTGGTTATCAACAAATTCTTCAGCTCGAAGTTCTGTAATATTTCGTGATATTACCTTTTGGAAAGTCCAACCCGACGCCGGGTTTTCCCTTTTATACCGTTCAATATAAACTGTATGAGTCCGTATTCCTGACTCAATTTCCGTTATAAGGGTATCTTTAATCTGAAATGAAAACTTCATCTCTGAATTATCAAACTTATTAAAGGCGACTGAATCAACTTGGTAGGTAATGCTACGTCCAGGCGAGAGGGGAAAGTACTCCTTTTTCAGATCGGGAAGGTCGGCATTTTCGGTTTTAGAACAGCCTATCAGGAACATAGCAAAGCCAAAAAAAGTCAGCTTAAAAGTTATATCCATAATTCTGTTCATACTACTAGATAATTAAAACCGCTTAACTATAAAAGAAACCCACCACCAAGAAGGTCATTTCCCTCATAAAATACAGCTGATTGCCCTGGTGCTATACCAGCTACCTCGTGATGGAAATCTACCTTCATCACGTCGCCTTCCTGAACAATAGAGCTTAAAGTACCGGAATCTTTATAACGAATTTTTGTAACTGCTTCAATAGACTCAGCAATGCTTTCATATTTAATAAGATTCACATCTCTTACTAAAGCTGTGGTTTGCTTAAGTTCATCCTGAGTTCCAAGCATCACCGTATTACTTTCAGGCAAGATCCTCGTAACGAACATTGGCTGTCCTAAGGCAATTCCAAGGCCTTTTCGCTGACCAATTGTATAGTACGGATATCCCTGATGCTCGCCGACTACAGAACCGTTAGATAGTATGAAATTTCCTTTTCCTATCTTCATATCAAGATCAGGAACCTGGTGACGGAGAAAGGAACGATAGTCATTGTCGGGAACAAAGCAGATCTCGTAGCTTTCACTTTTTTTAGCTAATTCCTCCTGTCCCATATCCAATGCCATCTGCCGAATCTCAGCTTTAGTAAAGCTTCCTAATGGAAATTTGGTACGGGCAAGGTTTTTTTGGGAAACGCCCCATAATACATAAGATTGATCTTTATTTTCGTCTTTACCTTTTGAAATCACATAGCGACCGCTGTCTTGTAAACGGATATTTGCGTAGTGACCAGTAGCGATAAATTCGCAATCAAGTTTATCTGCACGCTTTAAAAGGGCTTCCCACTTGATATAAGTATTACACAGCACGCAAGGGTTAGGCGTTCTGCCTGCCAGATACTCGTCAACGAAATTATCAATTACGAAATCACCGAATTCATTACGGATATCAAGGATATAATGAGGAAAGCCATAAGAGACAGCGAGGGATCTGGCGTCGTTTATGGAATCGAGACTACAACATCCAGTTTCTTTAGAAGAGCTCCCGGAAGATGCATAGTCCCATGTCTTCATGGTTAACCCGATAACCTCATACCCCTGCTCATGTAACATTACTGAGGCAACCGAGCTATCTACTCCGCCACTCATCGCAACTAAAATTCTTCCGTGCTTACTCATAATATAAGTGTGCAAAGATAAGTGTTTTAAAAATGTTGCGTGAAAAGAGGAAGTCAGGAACTTGTAAAATCGAAAATAGGATTTAGGTTTAGGGAAAAGTAAAGGAAAATCCGGAGAACTGCCCCTCATAGTGTAGAGGGCCAGTCTCCTGATTAAAAATTAGTTTTCTACAGGTAGAAAAGAATATTTCTTGGCATACTCCATCATCTGATCATAAAATGAAGTTGGGTATACCACCTTAACATCCGTTATTGTATTGTTTTTTACTACAGGAACTAGCTTGGCCTGTACAAAACCTTTGTATGGTTTAGCATCAAGTTTGGCATATCTGGCCAGAACTTCTTTAAGGAGTTCCTGATCTACCTTAACACCGTAGTTTTCTACAAGGTTCTTTCCCCCTTCATAGTCACCTTCAGACTTAATACGCTGAATTTCTCTAAGCAACTGACCGAAGAGTGTTCTAAGCTTACTATAATCATTGATTTTTGTGTAGGTTTTTCCATTCTCCTTTACAAATTCAATAACGTTATCTTTTTTACCCATTTGGTAAGCCCAATTCGCGTTTAGTTGTCTGTTGCGCATATGTGCTTCCTGAAGGTCATCTCCGGGTTTTAATCTTGTAAGCTGAGTGATGAGACCGTTCATAATATAGCTATCATATTCAGCCTTCCCAACATCTAAAGAGGGCATTACGCCAATCTCGATAAGCTTTGGATCCATAACGTAATATAGAGCAACAAGATCCGCACGAGCCTCTTCCAGAGCAGATGAATAGTTACGAAGTGTTTTATCCGGCGTTTCAACTCCCTGATTTATTTGGCCGGAAGCATGGCCGATACATTCGTGCATATCAGTATGAAGATCAGACGACAGAGCTCCGTATTTTTTAATTCTTTCTTTCACTTCGGCCCCATAAGCAAACTCGTCCAGTGTACCACCACCTTTACTGGAAGCTACATTGTAAGAATGTATAATATTACTTAGAGAAACAGATTTAGAACCATGTTCCTTTCTTAGCCAATCGGCGTTGGGAAGGTTTATTCCAATAGGAGTAGAGGGAGCAGCATCTCCACTCTCAACAATAACTGTAATTGCTTTTGCTGTGATACCTGTTACCTTTTTCTTTTTATGCTCAGGCATAAGCGGCGAGTTATCCTCAAACCACTGCGCCTGGTTTGCAATTGCTTTGATCCTTTTTGTAGCTTCAAGGTCTTTTAATGAAACGACACTTTCAAAACTTCCTTTTTTTCCAATGGCGTCATTATATACCTCAATAAACCCGTTCACTACATCTAATCTCGATGCCGTGTCTCTTACCCAAGCAATGTTGTAATCATCAAAATCTTTCAGATCACCAGTTTTATAGTATTTAATAAGTTTTTGCAAGGCATCCTTTTGTTGCGCATTCTCCGCAACAGCAACCGCCTTTTCCAACCAGACAACAATTTTCTCAATCGCAGCACTATACATGCCTCCAACTTTCCAAACTTTCTCAGTTACCTTGCCATTAACTTTCAGGGTTTTTGAGTTAAGTCCCCATGAAGGAGCATTGCCCTTGTTGTCGAACTTGGAGTAGAAATCTTCTACTTCTTTTTGTGTTACGCCTTCATAAAAATTATTCGATGAGGCGACAATATTATCAATATTAGGAGAGAGATCAACCATTTTAGGTTGAAATTTAGGATCAAATATGATAGGTTTAATCCTGCTTAAAAAAGAGTCGATACTTTCGCCTTTCTTTAATGGAAAGTTTTTTAGATCAGAATTTTTTACCAGTCTTGTAAAATAAGAGAAGTCATGCTCAGGCAAAAACTTTTCATTCCCATAATGATGGTAAATTCCGTTACTGAACCATACTCTTCCGGCATATGTCTTAAACTTTTGCCAATCGGCAGTTTTCTTGTCTCCTTTATACGTGCCGTAAATATTCTCAATAGTTTTCCTTACCAGAAGATTGTATTTACCTTTTTGGTCGTAAATAATATCTCTACCTGAGAGGCCTGCCTCGTAAAGATAGTAGGCCAATTTTTTCTGCTGTAAGGATAATGTTTCGAAACCAGGAACTTGATATCGCAAAATTTGGAGGTCAGCAAAAGCCTCAGCATTCACATCGAATGTGGGGTGCTTTCCTGGAGCTTGCCCCAACACCGTAGAGCTATAACCTAAACTGCTAAACAGTAAGGTTGATAGTACCAGAGAGTTTAACTTCATATTAATGATCGTGTATTAAAAATAGCAAAATAAAAAAATTATTAATAAGGTTTAAGGGTTTACGAGTATGAATAAAACGAAACTATATTAAGAGGCTAATAAACCGAAGAAGTCTCCAAACTCATAAAGTGGTCTGTAAAGCTTTTAAAATCATCGAACTTAAGATCGTGTTTCTGTACCTTGCCGAAGCCAAAACTAAAGAATACAAAAGGAATACCGGCTAACTCACTTTCTTGCTGGTCCCCTTCAGTATCACCGATATATACCGGTGCTTTCAAATCGTACTTTTCTATCAGGAGCTTAATATTATGATGTTTTGGCTTGTTATTTACGCCATATGCCATTTCATCAGTTATGTATTCACTTATTTTTGCCCATTCCATAAACAGAAGGATCATACCTTCAGGACAATTGCTAACGATGAAGAGCTTATACTTTTGAGCAAGTTGTTTTATACCATCTACAACACCCTCGTATAAGCTGCCTCCTTTTGTGGAAACCAGGTTAGCACGGTGTTTATTGATCGTTTTATAAATTCTAAGCTGCTCGTCTTTTGAATATTCCGGCAGAATTGCGTCTAGAACTACACTTGAGTCTTTGCCCATTAATGAGCTTAATAATTCTGGGGATACCAGAGTATTAACTCCTTCAGCTTTTAAACCGCTATTCCAGGATTCAACATATAAATCGAGAGCATCCCATAAGGTGCCATCCATATCAAAGATTAAACTATCAGGTTTTAACATAAAGCAAGTATAAACAAAATGCTTTTTAACTTATCGTCGCTTAGGCAATTGTTTCTTCTTCTCCTGAGCAATCTTTGCCGGATTTCATAAAAAAATTAAAATATCTATTTACTCCCCGTACTTTTAAAACATCTCTGGTAATGTCTGCATATTCGTGAAAGTTAAGATAGAATGGGTTAAGGTATTTGGTAATTGCACCTACTGGCACTTTATATAAAAGATTTGGGGAGAACTCTTTTTAAGGTTTTGAGACATCTTCAAAACGTATTTGGACGCCCCAATCCTAAATCCAATACGATTTACCCAGGGTAATTAAGTGTACTATAAAATATAGTATCAAATGCCATACTCTTTATTAGGAATCACTAGAACAGGACATTTTGCCTTTCTAACTACACTCTCAGCCACACTTCCCGAAATGAAATGATCAAAACCGGTTCTTCCGTGCGTTCCCAGAATTATCATATCAGCATTCCATTCTTCAGCAGCACTTAGAATTTCATCTCGAGTATTGCCGATCCTTGGGAAGGTATATATGGGGGCTTTTCCCATTTTCTCGTCAGCAATTCTGTCAAGAAGCCTCTTGCTAGTTTCCTCTTGTACCTTAATTAGTTCGGGCATCATAACGGGTTGTTCGGTTACTAAGGGATCAGCAACATACGGCGTTGCTACTGGAAGCTCATCCACATGCACAAGACCAACTTCCGCACCTAATTTTTGAGCCAGATCAAAACCGTAATCGACTGCTCGGCTAGAATAAAGGCTGTCTTCGACAGCTATCAGTATTTTATGTACATCATTTAAAGTTTTCATAAGCATAAAAACACTAATTGATTTAGTTAAGTTTTTAAAGTTTATAATCTTGCTAATTTTTGTGTTGATTTGTATATATGACTGAATTTGGAATTTGTAATTTATCCATTGTACCTATTCGCTCAGAAGCCACAGACCGTAGCGAAATATTATCCCAGCTGCTTTTCGGTGATTGCCTTGAAGTTCTGGAAAAAACAGAAAAATGGATTCGAATCCGTACTTGTTACGACCAATATGAGGGTTGGATAGATCGCAAACAATATGTGGGGATAGATGAGAATGATTTAAAGCAATATAAGGAATCTCTCACCTTGAACTTCGATATAGCACATCGTATAAAAAAACTATCGACTGGTGAAGTAATTTATCTTGCATCAGGGAGTTCGATACCGGATAATATCCTCGACAGGACATTTTCAATAAATGAAGAACGTTATTCCTTTATTGAAAAACCAGTGTTCTGTGGTGCCACTAAATTTCCTAGCGCCGTAGGGCCTCTCGCAACATTATTCCTTCATGCTCCTTACTTATGGGGAGGTCGTACCTTATTCGGCATTGATTGTTCTGGATTCACTCAAATAGTTTACAAGATGTTAGGGATTCAGATAAGTCGCGATGCCTGGCAACAAGCAGAACAAGGTTTGGTAGTTAATTTTTTACAAGAGGTAAAACCAGGCGACCTTGCTTTTTTTGACAATGACGAGGGAAGGATTGTTCATGTAGGAATAATGCTAGATGAAAACAACATTATACATGCATCTGGAAGGGTAAAAATTGATCCGATTGACGACCAGGGAATTTATAGTCTTGACTTAAAAAAGCACACACATAAACTACGCATTATAAAAAGATATACAATTTGATCAAATTTAGTTAGGGGATAACTTTTTGACGATTATTCTATACTTTTGTGTAAGTAATTCGTATGAAACAGCTAACCCTATTATCTTTTCTGCTTTTTTTTGTTAATTGCGCTTTTGCACAGTATGGCAAACTTGAACCGCTCGACCCTAATAAGGAATCTATTTTTGTACTTCGTACGCCAAAGCCAACTTTAGAGAAATTACAAGACACTACAGATAAAGTTAGCAGAAGAAAGGCTGAGTTTATTGAAAATATTGAGTATCAACTGGAAAGCGCAAGACAGGGTTTTCTCGCAATGAAACTACCAACAATAAATCTACAATCATTTTTAAATAGAATCAAATATCTGGAGAGCCACGGGGTTGATGTAAATTATTATGTGCAGGAATACTTTTATTACTTCCCCAACAGAGCTAATAGCAGGTAATTAAAATTCTACACCCCAAATTATTACATTTTTGTCATCTCCGACAGAGATCAAATTGAAAGTTTCTCGTTCCCAAAATATTTTATTTACAGAATGGGAGTGACTTTCAAAACCTTTTTCCCTACTAATGATCTTTTTTAACTTATAGGTTTCTGAATCCCATATCTTAATACTTTTGTCTTGGCTGGCAGTAGCAAAATAGGGAAGGTTTGGATGATACTTTATATCGTAGATTGCAAATAAATGCGCAGGGATAGTTTCAAGGATGGAGAAATCATTAACGTTCCAGATCTTCAGCTGCGCATCCCGGCTTCCAGAAAGGAGTTTAAGACCATCCGGCGAAAATTGTAAGGATGTCACAGGCATAGTATGATCGCGCAACTCAGCGACTAATGAATAATCTTCAACATCAAATATCCTAATGACATTATCTTTCGATCCGAATGCAACTAACTTTTCATCAGGACTAATAGCCAAACATCTAACTGTTTCTTTTGAAACCTCAAATTTGTAAATCAGGTCAGCATTTGCGGGATCTATAATCGAAACTGTACCATCTTCGGAAGTTGCAAGCAACTCTCTTTTTCGCTCAACTGAGGATAGAGCAAAAACAGGTTTGTTATGGTGATTTAAACTTGCTTTAACCCTTTGGTCAACGAAGTCAAATAGGTTTATTCGTCCACTTCTTTCACCTGATGCCAAAATTGGGGCGAAAGAAAGCGCATGAAGTGAATAAACGGAACTGTTCACTGGCATCAAAACTTTAAGGAACTCTTGCTTTTTCGAGCTCCATTCAACAATCCCTTTATCGTTACCTGCGGTAAAAAAAAGGCCAGGTTTCAAAGAGGGCTCAAGGGCGTAAATTGGATTTTGATGACCGGTTAATAACGCTAATCTATTTACTTCAATCATAGAGCTTCAAAATTAGAATTAAAAATTCAATTTAACTGGATAGCATTAGGTCGCTTCCATAAATTGCATTAATAAAACAAAAGCCCGTATTCGGGCTAAAATTTGGTAATACCCATAAAAAAACAGCTTTCTGCTGTCCTCCCTAGGACAATTATTTATGTCTGCTCTCCAGATTTTTGGCGATTGTTTCGAGAGTAAGGTTCTTCTCCTTTAATAAAACTAGAAGATGAAAAACAAGGTCCGAGGCTTCGTTAATCAAATCCTCCTCAGTTTGGGCCAAGGCAGCGATAACTGTTTCAACTCCTTCTTCTCCAACCTTCTGTGCAATCTTGTTCAAACCCTTGTGTCTAAGTTTATTAATATAAGAACTTTCTACAGGGTTTTCGAATCTGTCTTTAATAATTCCTTCAAGCTGAAAGATGAAGTTTTGATTATAGTCAGTTTTGAAGCAACTACGGGAGCCAGTGTGACAGGTGGGCCCAACCGGTTCCACCTTGATCAGCAGCGTATCGTTATCACAGTCGATACTAATTGATTTAACATTAAGGAAATTCCCGCTCTCTTCGCCTTTTGTCCACAAGCGGTTCTTCGTTCGGGAGAAAAAGGTCACTTTTCCTTCGGCCTCAGTTTTCTTAAAAGCCTCTTCATTCATATAACCAAGCATCAACACTTCCAGTGTATTCTCATCCTGAATTACTACCGGAACTAATCCGCCTGATTTTGAGAAATCTATATTCATTATAATCTTACTTCAATTTGATGTTTCTTTAATTCTTCTTTAAGCGAAGGTATAAGGATTTCCCCGTAATGGAAAACTGATGCTGCAAGAGCTGCATCTACATCAGTATGTTGAAAAACATCAATAAAATGCTGAACATTTCCTGCGCCTCCTGATGCTATAAGAGGAATAGATAGAGTATCGTTTACCTTTTTCAAAAGTCCATTATCAAATCCCCCCTTGGTTCCATCATGGTCCATAGAAGTTAAAAGTATTTCCCCTGCTCCGCGTTCCTCAGCCTCTTTAATCCATTGTTCAGTCTGAAATTCGGTAGCTATACGTCCACCGTTTAAGTGTACAAGGTTTCTGCCATCTACAAATTTAGTATCAATTGCCACAACCACAAATTGCCTTCCGAATGCCGCGGCTAATTGGTTAATAAGTCCAGGATTTCTTACTGCTGCAGAATTAATAGAGATTTTATCGGCACCAGAATGCAGAAGAATTTCAGCGTCAGATATCTCATTAATACCGCCACCAATGGTAAAGGGAATATTAACCTGCCGTGCCACAGCTTTCACAAGTTCAACCATAGTCTTCCGACGCTCGTGAGTGGCAGTAATATCCAGAAACACTAGTTCATCAGCACCTTGTTTTGAATATTGATACGCGAGTTCAACAGGATCACCAGCGTCGCGAAGATCAACGAAATTAACGCCCTTAACAGTCCGGCCTTCTTTTACGTCAAGACAAGGGATAATTCTTTTAGCGAGGCTTCCGGCCCCGCGGCCCCCTAAAGAGGGAGTATGCATAGCGGAATGTATGGTGGTCAAAACAGAATCTAAATTTCTAAATAGTTGGTCATTGATAGAACGAATTAGCTTACTTCTGAAAGAGTCAAGTAAAATTGGTTGCCCTTTATAGTATTTATAACTTCTGGCTCCAGGTAATAAGAACTTTCGGTTTCAATATCTTGTAATGAACACAATGACAGTAAAAAAATTTTCAATATAAAGCCTTATTAAATGCTGTCTTCTAAACTTGTACCCTAATTGGTTGATTCCCCTTCAAATTTCGTGAAGTAACATTTCCGAATAAGTCGAACTCTCTCTTAACTCGTTAGCTATCTGAAAAATTAACCCAGATGCTACTTGAAACAATTTTGGCTTTTTTAATAAAGCAATAGTCAGGAATTCCACCTTTACGGAGATGAGGCCCCGTAAAATTTTAAAAAGAAATCAGGCTTTTTAAATTCCAGTCCTTAACTTGTTCTACAGTAATCCTGCCTTCATAAATTGCTTTACCAACCACACATGCCTCAACTTTAATATCCTGCAGGCCTTTAATATCGTCCATCGAGCTAATACCACCCGAAGCAATCAGTTTGATAAAAGGAGAGTGGTCTAACAATTTTGTATAAAGTTCAACACCTGCACCGCCAAGCTTTCCATCTTTATTTATATCAGTACAAAGAAAACGGAAAAATCCAAGGTTTAAACAACGGTCAACGTAATCCATTAGTTTGATTGGAGAACTTTCCATCCAACCAGAATACTTAATGACCTCATCTAATACGTCAATAGCTACCACAATCTGGTCTGACAGCTTTTCTTTACCACATACCTGCTCACTTAATTGAGGAAGAAAATCAGGATTTGTTATAGCCTGAGTACCAACAATAACGCGATGAATACCAGCATCCAGCAACTCCTTAACTTTCTCTATACTTCTTACTCCACCACCATACTGAACTTTCATCTCAGTTTTCTTGATGATATCGAAAAGATATTCCTGGTTCGAAAAATCACCTTTTGCGCCGTTCAAATCAATAATGTGCACATATTCTGTACCGTTCGACTGGTACTTTTCTATCATCTCCTCTAAAGTTACATCGTAAAATGTAGCTTCACTGTAGTTTCCTTCACGCAAACGGACAACTTTTTTGTCCAAAATATCAATGGCCGGAATAATATACATAGTTTAACGTTTTGCTTTTTATTTAAATGGTCGTACAGACCGAAAAAATACTTTTTATACTAATGGACTTTAATTGAGGCAAAGTTTTTTAATAATTGCTCGCCAGCTAATCCCGACTTTTCGGGATGAAATTGAACTCCATAAAAATTTCCATTCTTTAAGGCTGCAGAGTACTTTAACCCGTACTCCGTAGATGCGATTGTAAAAGTAGGATTAAATTCAATAAAATAGGAATGTACATAATAAAAGTAAGTTCCACTAGGAATATCCTTAAACAACTCATTATCAAGCTCCCCATTAACCTTATTCCAACCCATGTGAGGAACCTTTAGTTTTAGGTTTTCTAAAAAATGACGTGTTTTTAAAGGGGCTATCCCTAATAGTTGCGCATCGCCCTCCTCAGAATGATCAGTCAATAGCTGCATTCCTACACAGATCCCTAGGACAGGCTTTTTAGTATTCTTTATCTTTTCGACCATTCCACTTTCCTGAAGCTTCTTCATGGCAGCTCCGGCATGACCAACCCCCGGAATTATGATCCGTTCATACCTTTCAAATTCATCTACCGAGTTAATCATCTCATAAGAGATGTTTTGACGCTCTAGAGCTGCAGTAAGTGAAAAAATATTGCCTGCCCCGTAATTAACGATACCTACTTGAGCATTTCCGGAATCAATTTTAATATCGTCACTCATGATTTAATCTTTACAGCTATACATCTAGCTACTTTCTTCCCAATTAATATTAGAACTTACGTTCCTTGAGGAATGCGTCCCCTTAACTACAAAAGACCCTTTGTACTTGGCAGTTGCATATTGTTCACATCACGTTTAACCGCAACTTTAATTGCCTTTGCAAAGGCTTTAAATATAGCTTCTATTTTATGATGTTCATTCTGACCTTCAGCCTTAATATTCAAATTGCTTCTTGAGGCATCGCTAAAGGACTTGAAAAAATGAAAAAACATCTCTGTAGGCATTTCCCCAATTTTCTCTCTTTTAAATTCTGCGTCCCATACGATCCAATTACGTCCTCCGAAATCAATTGCCACCTGTGCTAAGCAGTCATCCATTGGCAGACAGAAGCCATAGCGTTCGATTCCCCTTTTATCGCCTAAAGCTTGAGCCAGAGCCTCACCAAGAGCTATTCCAGTATCCTCGATCGTATGGTGCTCGTCTATGTGCAAGTCGCCCTTTGCTTCAATTTCCAGATCTATACTGCCATGACGGGCTATTTGATCTAGCATATGGTCAAAGAAATGCAAACCTGTAGAAATCTTTGCATTACCCTTACCGTCTAAGTTTAATTTAATAAAGATATCAGTCTCTTTAGTCGTTCTACGATGTTCAATTTCTCTTTTTCCAACTTTCAAAAACTCATAAACGTCTTTCCATAGTGTGGTATCCAAAGCAATGTAAGGTTTCAATTCGGTTGCCTGCTCCCTGATCTCATCAGAACCTAAGTCGGGATTTTGCTTGAGCCAAATCGCTTTACAGCCTAAATTTTTTGCAAGAGCTACATCTGTAATTCTATCTCCAATCACGAAAGAGTTGGCGACGTCGTATTTTTCAGATTCGAAATAATGAGTTAAAAGAGCAGTTCCGGGTTTACGGGTAGGGGCATTCTCATGAGCGAATGTTTTATCAATAATAACCTCTTTAAAAGAAACTCCTTCAGCTTCAAACGACTCAATTATAAAATTATGAACGGGCCAAAAATTTTCCTCTGGATGCGAATCTGTACCGAGACCATCCTGATTGGTCACCATTACAAGATCAAAATCCAGTTCTTCGGCAATTTTCGTCATGTACTTGAAGGCTGCAGGATAGAATTTCAATTTCTCAAATGAATCTACCTGGTAGTCTTCCGGTTCAAGGCATAATGTTCCGTCACGGTCAATGAAAAGTACTTTACGGGCGCTCATATTAGGAGTGATATGTTTTAAGAGTTTCAATTAGAGTTTGGTTTTCAGCTGGTGTACCAACTGTGATTCTTAAACTTCCTTCACAAAGTTCTACCTTAGAACGATCACGAACAATAATACCCTTACTCACAAGAAAGTTGTAAATACTTTTAGCATCAGTAGTTTTAGCCAGAATAAAGTTTGCATCTGAAGGGAAAACCTTTAGTACGAAAGGAAGCTTGAGTAACTCTTTTACAAGATCTTCCCGTTCTTTAATTGTATCCTTTATCCAGCCATTAACCTGGTCTATGTTTTGTAAAGCTTCGAGAGCTATAATCTGTGAAGCTTCATTTATGTTGTATGGGGGCTTTACCTTGTTAAATACCTCTATGATCTCCTCGCTTGCAAAAGCCATACCTACACGTAGGGCCGCAAGTCCCCATGCTTTCGAGAGGGTTTGAAGAACCACAAGATTACTGTATTCAGTGAGTTCCTGGATAAAAGTTTTTTGACGGGAATAATTGATGTATGCCTCATCGATAACCACGATCCCAGTAAAATTAGCAAGAACAGTTTCTATATCCTCTCGATTGATTGAATTAGCCGTGGGATTGTTAGGCGAGCAGATGAAGATCAGCTTAGTATTCTCATCTATTGCTTCAGCTATCCCATCTAAATTAAGCTGGTAATCAATCGTTAACGGCACCTTCTTAATGGCAATATCGTTGATATTAGCAGACACCTCATACATTCCATAAGTAGGAGGAACGGTGATAACATTATCAACTCCCGGACGACAAAAAGCCCTGAACAGGATATCAATTGCTTCGTCACTACCGTTACCTAAAAAAATATTTTGAGGAGGCACACCCTTAATCTCACTAATTCTTTTTTTAACCTTCCACTGGAGCGGGTCCGGGTAACGATTGTATTGGTCCTTGATAGGAGAGCCGTAGCTGTTTTCATTGGCATCAAGAAAAACTGATGCTTCGCCCTTAAACTCATCCCTTGCGGAAGAGTAGGGTACTAAGTTTTTTATATTCTCTCTTAAAAGAGTGTTAAGATTAAATTCCATTGTGTCAAATTTAGCTAAGTCCAACTTTTCTAACTGTTACCGCATTCTTATGAGCCTGAAGCCCTTCTAATTCCGCAAGCACTTCCACAGCTGTTCCTATGTTTTGAATTCCCTGCGGGGTAATATGCTGGAAGGTGACTTTCTTAACAAAAGAATCGACTGAGACACCGGAGTAAGACCGAGCATAAGCGCTTGTGGGAAGCGTATGGTTTGTACCGGAAGCGTAATCTCCCGCGCTCTCTGGTGTAAGGTTTCCAAGAAATACAGAACCTGCGTTACTAATTAAGTTGGTTATAGATGACCAGTTTTCGGTAGCAAGAATTAAGTGTTCAGGAGCATAGACGTTACTAAAACTCATGGCAACTTCGAGGCTTTCTGCCAGTACTGCATACGAATTTTCAATTGCCTTTGCTGCAATTTCTCTCCTTGGCAATACCTGAAGTTGAGCTCCTAATTCCTTAATTGTTTCAGATATAATAAAGGGAGAAGTTGCTACAAGAACGGATTGGGAATCTACTCCATGTTCAGCCTGAGCTAAAAGATCGGCCGCAACATAAACAGGGTTAGAAGTATCATCCGCTATCACAAGCACCTCTGATGGCCCGGCCGGCATATCAATAGCGGTTTGTGTTGTAGATTGAATGATAGTTTTAGCTTTAGTCACATATTGATTTCCCGGACCAAAGATCTTATCTACTTTAGGGATACTCTCTGTTCCGTAAGCCATGGCAGCAACAGCCTGAGCTCCGCCTGCAAGATAAATCCTGTCGATCTCAAGCAATTTCGCGACATAGGCGACATAGCAATTGATAGAGCCGTCCTTTTGAGGAGGTGAGCATACTACTATTTCCTTGCATCCGGCAATTTTTGCAGGAATTCCCAACATTAGAAATGTGCTTGGAAGAACGGCTGTACCACCGGGAATATACAAACCAACTTTTTCGATTGGCCTCAATTCCCGCCAGCAGGTTACACCAGGCATCGTTTCTACCTTGTCTTCTTGCTTAAGCTGCGTTTGGTGAAACTTGTAGATATTCTGGAACGCCGTTTCTATTGCAAGCCTCTGCTCTTCCGCAATTGTAGAAGCTATCTCTCTAATCTGCTCCTTATTTAAAAATAGAGATGTAAGTTTTACTTTATCGAAAGCTTCTGCAAAGCTTAAAAGTGCGGTGTCTCCCTTTAGTTTTACTTCTGAAATTATTGATTCGACCCGTTCGCCTATCACATTGCTTTCATCCGCATTTCTTGAAACGAGTGCTTCTATCTCAGCTGTACCTAATTCTTTGTACTTATAAGTCTTAAGCATCTTTATACCTCATCCCCCAAAGGAGGAACTTTTGAACGTATAAGCTACCTCAGCAGCCTTTAAATTATTATCTTTTCAATTGGCATTACCACAATTCCCTGGGCTCCGGCCGCTTTTAACTGACTGATCTTTCCCCAAAAATCTTTTTCAGGAATCACCGTATGTACAGCCACCCATCCTTCTTCAGCTAAAGGAACAACAGTTGGGCTCTTGATACCAGGAAGAAGAGCTTTGATCTCATCCAAATGAGCTTTCTCTACATTAAGTACCACATACTTTGTTTCCTTAGCTCTCAAAACGGATTGAATCCGCTGGATTAATTCTATAATAAGTGGATCATTTTCTTCCCCTTTTCGTCCAATTAATACAGCTTCGGAGTGTAAAACGTCACCGAAAGCTTTTAACCCATTACTTTTTAAAGTACCTCCGGTCGAAACAAGATCACAAATTGCATCACTTAAACCCAAACCCGGGGAAATTTCAACAGAACCAGAAATGGTACGTATTTCAGATTGAATATTATTATCTGCTAAGAACTTCTTCAGAATAGAAGGGTATGAGGTAGCAATTGCTTTTCCATTTAAATCACTCAGGCTTTGATAATTAGCCTGGTTAGGAACAGCAAGCTTCAAAGAGCACTTCCCAAATCCAAGTCGCTGTAAGTAGGCTACGTCAACCTCGGTTTCGCAAATTACATTTTCACCAACAATACCAAGATCAGCAATCCCGTCCTGAACATACTCCGGAATATCGTCATCACGAAGGAAAAGGATCTCTAAAGGAAAATTGGAAACCGGGGAAATTAAAGAGCTTTTGTAGTTTTCGAAATTTAAACCGCAGTTTTTAAGAAGCTCAACAGATTTTTCGTTTAACCTACCCGACTTCTGGATAGCAATTTTGAGTGTTTTCAATGTTTAAAATTTTATAATCAGTTCAACAATATATTCGGGGTAAACATGCTTCACGTAGAAACATACAAATTCAATCTATCGCCTACTGGCGATGATGGAAGTGCATGTGATGTGTGAAAACGTGTTTCATTTTGTTGATATCCTGATTAACAGGGAGCCGCAAATATATAGAAAAATCAAAATTAAAAAGCCAAAATTCAAAAAAGCACCTTTAACAGTACACTGGGCATCTTCTCACAGAATAATTCTTTAAATCTATCCTTAAATAAATAGCTCTATCTTTGCCCTATGGCGCAGACTTTCGAAGATTTTAAATTAAACCGGCAAATACTTAATGCTATTGAGGATGCTGGCTACACACAACCAACGCCAATTCAGGAAAAAGCTATAGTCCCAATTTTGTCCGGACAAGACATTATGGGAATTGCTCAAACCGGGACCGGTAAAACGGCTGCTTACGTTTTACCAATGTTAATGAAACTGAAATACGCTCAAGGAGTTGATCCAAGAGCTTTAATCATTGCTCCAACAAGAGAGCTTGCAATGCAGATAGAAGAGAATATTAAACTCTTCGCGAAATACACTGACCTGAGAACCGTCGTGCTGTACGGAGGTTTAGGACCTAAAACCCAAATAGCGGAGTTAGAGAAAGGATGTGATATTATAGTAGCTACACCCGGACGCTTCCTTGACCTTTATCTTGCAGGTAATATAAATACCAAATACCTCCAGTTCCTGGTAATGGATGAAGCTGATAAAATGATGGATATGGGTTTCATTGGTTCAATCCACCGTATTTTAGAGGTAGTACCAAGGAAGCGACAGAACTTATTATTTTCTGCGACAATGGGAGAGCTGGTCCACAAAATAGCTGGAGACTTTTTAAAATTTCCAACAGTAATTGAAGTTGCACCACAGGCCACACCAGCTCAGACAGTAACTCAGATACTATACAACGTTCCTAATTTAAAGACAAAACTGAACCTGCTTCAGCACTTATTGAAAAACGATGAAGAATTCCATCGGCTTATTATTTTTTGTAAGACGAAGAATGTTGCAGATAATATATTCAGTTTTTTGGAGCGCCGTTATGGCGATAACAACGTAAGGGTTATTCACGCTAATAAGGGCCAAAATACACGAATAAATTCTATCAATGCTTTTAAAGAAGGAGAGGTTCGGATACTTGTAGCTACCGATGTTGCAGCTCGAGGCCTCGACGTTACTAATGTAAGTCATGTTATTAATTTTGATGTTCCTATTGTCATTGAGGATTACGTACACCGTATTGGAAGAACTGGGCGGGCATATAATACTGGGACGGCTATAACTTTCTGCAATCCGGCGGAAACTTATTACGTTAAGAAAATTGAGAAACTAATCAGACAGGATATTCCTGTTGAAAAGATTCCCGAAGCTGTTTTTGTTGAAGAAACTCCTTACAACGAGCGACAGGAGATCGCCAAGGAAATTGATATTCAAAAACGAAAAGAGAATCCAGAGTTTAAAGGTGCGTTCCACGACAAAAAAGCATCAAACACTAAAGACAATAAGAACAATAAGTCTGGTAAGTCGCAAAAGGAGTCTAAAGAGAGCTTTAAAGAAAGGACCGCGGCAGCAAAAAAAGCCCTCAGTAAGGGATCCTTTCAGGGAAACAAACGGGGAAAAAGATAAGGTTCCATGAAAGTTACACCCTTCAACCTCGTATTCGCAGTATTACTGGGACATTTTGGCGTTAACTTACTGAGCATAAATAAAACGAGTGCAAAAAGCCTGAACGCAGGCTTCAGCTATTGGCATCTTGTAATATTAATTTTCATTGTTGTAGCTGATATAATTCTCAGAGCTATTATCGCCGACACAAAGAAACTTTGGCTTATAGAATCATTATGTGTTGTAGTCTCTGCAGCACTGGTTGGTTTTATTCTATAATCATAAGAACATCATTATTCAATTAATCATTTTGATTGTAGATAAAGCTTTTAACATCTTTGTGACCGAATCAGTGTAGGTGCAGCCACCCAAAATAGATCAATGTAATCAATTCAAATAATGAAGAAAGCAGAAATAAAACTTACGATAGAACTGGATGATAATAACGTTCCTGAGAACATAACATGGGAATCTACTGACGGCGAAAACAAAGAAGCTCTTCCAGTTAAGTCGATGATGTTAGCTCTGTGGGATCATAACTATAAGAACTCCTTACGGATTGACCTGTGGACGAAAGACATGCCAGTGGATGAGATGAAAAGATTTTTCTACGAGACTCTTCAAACAATGGGCGACAGCTTTTTAAGAGCAACAGGAGAGAAGAATATAGTAGAGGATTTACGTGATTACTGCGCCCATTTTGCAGAAAAAATGGAGATCACTCAGCAGAGTTAAAAAATAAAAACGGGGATGTAGAATCCCCGTTCTCCGAAAAAATAGCAATATGCTAAGGATTGACGGTGTTCTTTAGTGTAACGGCGTGATCCAAATGCATTTTTAATACAGGAATTTTGTCTTGAGCGAATTTCTTAATTTCAGGATCATCCAGATCATCTGCGGCTTCTTCAAAAAGGTTTACAGTTCTCTGATGGGAGTCTACCATCATTTGTGCGTACACACGATCGAAGTCCGCACCAGAACGCGCATTTAAATCATTATACATCGCTCTGTGCTCCTCATTCATGCTAGTAGGCATTGCGATTCCGTTTTGCTCAGCAACAGCCTGTAGCTCAATAGTTGCGGCAGTATGATCTGCAATCATCATATTGCCATAATTTTTTACTTCAGCTCTCGCTCCCTTAGCCGCAGATGCAGCCAGTTTGCCTGACTCTATTTCAAACATGTTACTGCTAGCAGCTTTGGAGACAAATTCAGTCTCATCCCCTTCATCAATGTCGTCTTTGTCGCAAGCTTGTATTGTACATGCTCCAATTAAAATTAGTCCAATAATTCTGAATGTTTTCATAGTGTAGAAATTAAAGTTTAATGTTACCTGGCTGGTAAACACGGTCTAAATCAAGCAGTTCTTCTAAAAGGAAAATAGGGTATTTTACCCTTTATTTAATTTTTTACCCAACTATAATGGCTTTAATTTTTAACAAGCCTAAAAACTATCTTTGCAACTCCATGAACACATTTTCGCAAGTTAAATTTTTAGTGAGAAAAGAAATACTTCTGGAGTGGCGGTCAAAATACGCGTTGAACGGCATCCTGCTTTACTTGGTATCTACAATATTTGTTTGCTTTCTATCTTTTAAAAAGGTCGATCCGATAACATGGAATGCTTTGTTTTGGATAATAATGTTGTTTGCTTCTGTTAATGCAATTGCGAAGAGTTTTCTACAGGAGAGTAAGGGCCGGCAGTTATATTATTACAGTATTACTAGCGCAAAGGCTGTAATTCTTTCAAAAATAATATACAATGTACTACTGATGTTAGTGTTGGCAGCTCTCGCCATTGGATTTTATTCAATTGTTTTTGAGAACCAGATCGGCGATTTGCTTTTCTATCTTTTGTCTGTTTTTATCGGGAGTGTAAGCTTTGCCTCTGTTTTCACCATGATCTCCGGTATCGCTTCAAAAGCAAACAATAGTGGTGCTTTAATGGCAATTTTAAGCTTTCCAGTTATTATACCATTACTGATGCTTTTAATTAAATTATCAAAAAATGCAATGGATGGTTTGCAGCGCGAAGTTAGTTTAGATGAGATCGCCGTTCTCATAGCTATCAACATTGTGGTAGGGACCGCATCACTGATACTGTTTCCCTATCTCTGGAAAGATTAAAAATTAAGCATAGTAGAAACTATACATAAGATAAAGGCTCAGGGCTGCAAGTAATAGAACAAAAAAGGAATCTCGAATACCTTTTCGAATACTATCTAATTCCGGGTGTTCTTTCATGAATGCTTTTATTGGTTAAACAATTTCTAAACCTTTTGGTTTTTCAACCATTTCAAAATCCGTCCATTTTACTATACATTACTCCCATTTAAACCATGTTGGAACTCTTATTTAAGGCAGTTTAGGCTGTGGATTGATTTTTGATTTATACAGTTAACACTTATGATATAAACCATGAGAAAAAATACTCATTTATTTACTGCTATTTACTATACCTTCTTATCATCCTGTATTATTTCTTTAACCCTGGCGGGATGTGGCAAAACCGCGAAAATAGGCGCACAGCCCTTAGTGGACAGTGTATATATAACTAATTTCATGCAATCAGAACCTGCATTTAAAGATGAATTAGTATTTGCTAAAAATTTCTATCGGGAGAGGGGATTCAAATTAGGATGGTTTAAAGACCATGAAATAGTACCCCAAGCAGAAAAAATGCTCCAGGTAGTCGCTAAAGCAGCGGAAGAAGGGCTCGATCCCAAAGACTATCAAATTATTAATTTTGACGAAAAGTTCAAGGCACTTAAAGAGGCTAAGAAAGACTCCACTAAACTTAAAGAGTTAGAAAAAGAAATTGATTTGGGACTATCAGCAACCTATTTCAACTGGGCATCCGATTACTACAGGGGCTTAATCATTCCGAAAAGGAACCCTGAGATGGAATGGGATGTTAAACGCAATAAGATCAAACTTCATAAAGCATTGATGACAATACTAGGGGAACGGGAGAGCAAATATCCTTATGCTGATTTTAGTCCCCTGCACCCTCAATATACTAATTTGAAGAAAGCCCTCGCCCGATACCGGGAAGTACAGGCAAAAGGAGGTTGGCCAAATATTCCAACAGGATCAAAAGTTAAATTGGGGGAAGCTTCTCCTGTTGTCCCCTTGCTTCGTAAAAGGCTTGCAGAGTTTAATGATAATACAGACACCGTTAATTCTAATAGTAATGTATATGACGCTAATTTGTCTACTGCTCTAAAGAGATTTCAGGAATATAATGGTCTTAAGCCTGATGGAGGGCTTGGTCCGGCAACAATTGCTAAACTTAATATCCCTGTCCAAAATCAGATCAAGCAGATAATTATTAACATGGAGCGTTGGAGATGGATACCAAAGAGCTTTGAGCAAGATTACATCATCGTAAATATCCCTGAATACAAGCTCCGTGTGTTTGAAAAAGCAAGACAGGTAATGGATATGAAAGTGATAGTAGGTAAGTCAATGCATGAGACACCTATATTTAGTGATAAGATGGAGTATGTTGTACTTTCACCATACTGGAACATCCCTTCAGGAATTCTTAAAAATGAAATTGCGCCTAAAGCAATGGCCGACCCTGGCTTTCTTGAACGTATGGACATGGAGGTTGTTACAGCCAAAGGCGCAAGGGTTGATCCATCTTCAGTAGACTGGTCAATGGCTGGACAAGCAGGATTTAAGTACATCGTAAGAAGACGCCCCGGACCTAAAAACGATCTGGGAGACGTTAAATTCATATTCCCAAATGAAAACGATGTGTATTTGCATGACACTCCACACGACGAATTGTTCAGCCAGACAAAAAGAGGATTTAGCCATGGATGCGTTAGGGTGGAAAGACCACTTGACCTTGCCGCTTATCTGCTTAAGAACGTCGGTTATGATCGGTCGTCAATTATGCAGCACATTAGCACAAGGAAAGAAAAGTTTGTACCGTTAAAGCAGAAACTGCCAGTTTACCTGGTATACTTTACAGCTGCAGCTGATGAAAAAGGACGAGTTAGCTTTTACGACGATATTTATCAGCACGATCAGAAACTTTCTTCTATGTATTTCAGCAAACTCTAAAGCGTAAACAGGTATTTATAACACAAACATCTTAAAAAGACTTTCCTTATTGAGAAATGATAGGTGAAGAAGAAATAGAAAATGTGACGGAATACCTGAATGTCATTAAAGCGTATAAAAGGAAGGCAAATGCAAACGGGAATGTAGAAGACTTTGTATTTAGGGGTCAGACGGGAGATTTACCACTGATCCCTAAAATAGGGAGGTTAAGGCCTCTTGGTGATCTCCTTACCATTGAAAGGTTATTATTAGAAGAATTTAAACGCACTAATCCATTACTGATTGAAGCGCACAGACCCTACGACGATTGGGACTATTTGACATTAGGACAGCACTTCGGCCTCCCAACCCGGTTACTTGACTGGTCACATAATGCGTTGACAGCTCTATGGTTCGCTACCAATGAAAACCCTGTACACAGGAATTCTACTGGATATTCAATTGTCTGGGTTCTTATGCCACTGTCTGATGATTACGAATTTAAGGTTGAAGGACATCATCCCTTTCTAATTGAAAAAACAAGAATCTTCAGACCTAGGATAATAAAGCAAAGGATAAACAATCAATCCGGCGTATTTTCAATACAGCCTTCACATGAAGTTGAGAATAAATGTGAATTAGATAAAACAGATATCTTTTCTAATAAGTTACTTAAACTAAAAATTCCTATATCCAATTCCAAGGAAATCAAAGAGGATCTCAACACTCTGGGTATTAATGCATTCACTATTTTCCCGGAGTTGGAAGGTCTGTGTGCCCATTTACAATGGCGATATTTCGAATGATCAATGACGATGAGCCTGTAATTGGTTATATAGTTACAACATTATAGAGACTTGAATATTACATTGAAGAAAGTTTATCGCAGGATATTAGCCGCAGTGATGCTATTTACAGCAGAAGCCCTTCTGGCAGCTTTGATTTTTGTATGCCTCGTATTAACATTCCTTGCTATTGCTTATTATGTGCTTTCTAACAACAAAAACGATTTTGATACCGCAGCCTTTCAATTTTTAGACACCTATATTAGTGATTCAACCACTCGCATAATGCTTTTCTTTACCACTCTTGGAAATTATCAAAGCTTGGTGATAGCAAACGTATTATTAACGCTATACTTTTTGCTTATCCGAAGGCACAAGTGGTATTCAATTAAAATAGCGAGTATTGCCTTAAGTAGTGTAACTGTTATGTCCTTACTCAAATTGTGGTTTAACAGATCAAGGCCGTTAACGCCTTTGCTAGAACCGGCAAGGGGCTTAAGCTTTCCTAGTGGTCATGCCATGAGCAGCGTTACCTTTTTTGGGCTTATTATCTATTATATTTATCGAAATGTTAAAAATACTGCATTAAAGATCGTTCTAATATCTATTTTGATCCTGATAATCTTAACTATAGGCCTTAGCAGAGTTTATTTGAGAGTACATTACGCAAGTGATGTGATTGCAGGTTTCTTCGCAGGAACTATTTGGCTAATGATCTCTATCTCGATATTAAGAAAAATTGAACTTTTTAGTAAAAAGGAACTGAACAAGGTTGTAGAAAAGGTGGAGGCTTAAAAAAGATAATACTGGCAGTCCATTCTACCAGTATTACCATTATATAATTACAATTCCGCGATCTGACTTACACTTAATGCCTCTAGCTGATTTCGGTAATTACTTAATTCTAATTCCATCTGCTTTTGCTCCGAAAAAGTGATTTCTGGTAGCAGTTGTTGATAATAATCTATACCTCTTAGTAGTTCAGCTTTAAAATTTTCAAGTTGTTTAAGCTTTTTATCATTCAGGTTCCCCTCATTATTTTCTATGTCCCTTTTAAAATAATCAATATACAGTTGCAGTTCCTTTATGAATAGATTAGGCCTTTCAACACCATCTAAAAGATCTGTTTTGCCATAAATATGTCCAACTAATTCGTTAAGAGTATATATATCATTAAAATAAGCGGTATTCGGCCCAGGACAAATTGCTACCGCCCGGTTCTCTCGGGGCTTAAGCATATCATTTTTTAAAATAGCAGAGGTACATAGACCGACGCACAGACATAGCTTTTCTGTAATGTTATTGAATTTCCGCTTATATTCAGCTTCGGGTAAGTCAAGTCTTTCAAGCTCCTCCAACTTTAATTTCTGATATTCCCTTGATGCGGTACAAATAGGATCACTTGTGAATTCGGTATTTGAAACAAGAAATTTTTTTGTACAAGGACTGCCTGGCCTCCCTTTAGCTATACGCTCCAGCCGAAGTGCCTCCGCTGTACTTTTACTGAAGTTATTAAAAGGTACACCAAGGGGAGAGGCTGCACTAATGTAAAAATCCTTTTCCCCTGCATCTTTCAAAAGATTTAGTGTATCCCTGTCGACATTAGTTACCTCAGGAACCAACAGGAATGGGCTTCCCCAACCTGTGCCATCAAGATTATAGTAGTTTATCAAAAACTGGTCTTCTGATTTTGTTCCAATGCCCCCTTGAACCGTAAATCTCGTTAAAGGCTGCGATGGCACATTACCGGTTTTTGTGGTAATAGCGTTTTTAAAAATTCCATATAGATCCTCCAGCATCGACGTCCTTTTTGCCTTAAACTCCTCTAGTATTGGACCAAGGAGATAGCCTTCTGTTGCAAAAGCGTGACCACCACAGTTTAAGCCAGATTCAATCCTGAACTCGTGCACCCATAATCCTTTTTTCGCCAGAAACTTTGCTTGTATTAACGCTGATCGGAAATCGCTTACCTTTAGGATCACTTTCTTCCTCGCCGGCTCGTCGCCATTAGGAAAGAAATCATCAAATTCACTTAAATAAGTGTATAACTTAGGATTCATACCAGCAGACAGAACTACCGAGGTATTCAATTCACTCTCGGCAAAACCACGTAAAGCAGCGAGGGCATCAGTAAATTTATCTCCCAATGGAAAACCATCTTTACCGAGGTTCACCTTATCTACTTTAACCATAATGTTCACCTCAGCATCTCCCTTTTTAATGAAAGTCCTCAGGGTTTCCTGAAGTTCAGCTTTCTTCTGCGGATTTCTTTCACCCAGCATCTGCCTGTAAATTTGCTGCTCTTGAGAAGATTCAGGAAGAAGTTCGAAATAACGGCAAATGTCGGCACCCTCTGCAAAAGCCTCCTGTTTTATCTCAGAGTGTTGCTCATCAATGAGGAAGTTGATAAGGTTCAAATAGGCTTTTATTCGTTTTGCCCGATGGTCTGACTCTATTTTTCTTATCGGATGATACTCGATATTATTTTGTTTCGAATGAAATTCTCTCATTCGTTCAATCATGTCATCATCAACGATTGACGCTACTGAAGAAATCCCATACCTTGCCACCTTAAGTGGTGTGTCTACGGAAAATCCTAATCCTAAAACGGGAATATGAAAGCTATGACCCATAACAAAGTCGTTAAGTGTTTGTATTAAATATTTTTGCTAGTTGTATAATCCTAAATGGCCTTACTAAATAATTGTGATTCTGGTTTCTTTTGCCATAACCTAATATCAAAAGCCATACATATGTTCCTAAGAAAGGCTTTTCCCACTACAGTTATTTGAACCCGCCCTTCTTTTACCACAACCAATCCATCACTTTCAAGGGGTACAAGGCGTTCCCTTACTGGCGCAAATTCAGGAGAAAGCCATTCACAATCTGTATAACCCATGCACATAAGGTCAAGAATATGCTTCCTGAAAACCAGATCCTCCTCTGTGAGGATATGCCCTTTAATTAAAGGGAAAGAACCTTTGCTGATTAACTCATGGTATTGCTCTACCTGCTTTACGTTTTGCGAAAAGCCGTACCAACTATCACTGATAGAGGAAACACCAAGTCCAATTGACAATTGAGTGTACTGATCGGTGTAGCCCATAAAGTTCCGATGCAGCTTTTGATTCTTTGATGCGATGTACAAATTATCAGAATCAAGAGAAAAATGGTCCATCCCAATATCATAATAACCTTTATTCAGGAGCATCTCCCTACCTTTTTCGTAAAGAGCTCGTTTCTCTTCATCTTGTGGAAGATCAGCCTCTGTAAATCTTCTTTGACCTGGTTTCACCCAGGGAACATGTGCATAACTGTAAAAAGCAATACGGTCTGGCATAAGCGAGATCACTTTTTCAACTGTATCCTCTATACTGCTTAGCTTCTGCAAAGGCAGTCCGTAGATTAAATCATAATTGATTGAGGTATAACCTAGGGTCCGGGCATCAATTGTTACCTTCCTAACCTGTTCATAACTCTGCTTTCTATTAATGATCTCTTGAACAACAGGATCAAAATCTTGGATTCCAAGACTTACTCTTCTGAAACCTGCCTGATAAAGAGCTTTTAAATGATCATAACTAGTATTAGCAGGATGCCCCTCAAAAGAGAAACTCGTTTCTGAGGCAAGCGTAGTGCCTTCTAAAAGGCCTTCCATCAGGAATTTCAGATTCTCCGGACTAAAAAACGTTGGAGTACCACCGCCAAGATGAATTTCTCTGATCCGGGGTTTTGTTCCTATTACTTCTTTATACATCTGCCACTCTTTTAGGACAGACTCGATATAAGGCTTTTCAACAGTATGGTTCCTCGTGATCCGAGTATTACAACCACAGTACGTACACAAACTCTCACAGTAGGGAAGATGAATGTATAAGCTTATACCCGCAGCAGAACTCTCGTTCATCGCTTTCCTGACCGTGTCAATCCAGCCAGCTATACTCCACTGCTCCTCCTCCCATAAAGGAACAGTGGGATAACTGGTGTATCTAGGTGCTGCTACGTTATATTTTGATATTAATGTATTCATTATGCAATAGCCAGATTATTTTCAATACAAGCATCTCCACAGCAACATGCATTACCGGCGCACTTGCCAGCCTCCCATAAATCCATACTTGAAATGGTCTTTTCAGCAATTATCTTCAAAGCCTCCTCAGTTAGAAAAGCCTGATGAGGTGTTAAGAGAATCCGCTGGTTCTGTATTAGAGATTGCAGTAATGAATCTTGTATAGGTTTTTTTCTATGGTTGAAAAAGAAAACATTTTGTTCAAATTCATAAACATCCATACCTAACTTACTAACCTTACCTCTCAGCAGAGCTTCATACACATCCTGGGTATTAAAAACTGCGCCGCGACTAACATTTATTAGCATAACACCATCCTTCATTTTCTTTATACTATCAGAGTCAACAAGATGGTGAGTATACTCGTTCAAGGGAATATGATAGGAGATGATATCACATTTATCGTAAAGCTCGTTTAGCGACACTTGGGTAGCACCTACAGAACCACAATCTACTTGTTCCAGAATATCATTTACAAGGACCTTAGCTCCAAAGCCACTTAAAATTTTCCCCAGAGCTTTTCCCGTGCCCCCAAAACCTACGATACCCACAACTTTTCCCTTGATCGTATTTCCTACAAGGTTATTGAGACTAAAATCATGATCGTGCATCTGGTTTTGAGATACAATGATATTTCGGGAAAGTGCGAGAATCAAAGTGATTGCATGTTCTGCAACCGACTCGGGTGAATAGGAGGGGACGTTAGCTATTTTCAAGCCTAGTCGAACGGCTTCTGTCAAATCAATATGATCAGTACCCGTTGAGCGGGTTGCTATATACTTGACACCTCTTCTTTTTAGTTCCTGAAGGATAGAAGCAGGTAAGCTATCACCGGGAAACACTAATACAGCATCTTTCCCGTCTGCGTAAGCTGCTGTATCAGTTGTTAACCGATTGGATATTAAAGTTATATCGTGCTTTTTCTGATTAGCCTTAATTAAAAGCTCTTTTTCACAGTTTTTTATGCTGTATGCGACCGCTTTCATTCCGTTTCTGTTTAGAAACAAAGGTATCCAGACAGTCCGCTTTATCGCGTGAGGCTAGTCAAACTAAAAAGTGATACTTATCACTTTCTTTCACTTATTGTTTGACACGTTTCAATTTTTCGATTGAAAGAACTTTGATTGTATTTCCTTCTTTCACAATCAAACGTTCTTCCTTAAAGTCTGATAATGTGCGACTTATTGTTTCAGTAGCAGTTCCAACCATAGCCGCAAGGTCATCCCGTGATATTTTAATCTCGTATGAATCTGCCGGCTCTTTCATGAACTTATCTGACAGGATTATCAATGCATCCGCGACCCGCTTACGTACGGAATTGTAAGCCAGTTTGAGCAATTGCTCTTGTTTTTCGACGATATTATCCGAGAGCAGCTCAATAAATCTTTTCGCAATTCCTATATCCTTAAATAACAAGGTGTTGAACTCATTCTTCCGTATCAGGTGAAGTTCCGAGTCGTCCATGCTCTCTGCATTATCACTATACGATTTATTCAACAGCACTGCCTCATAACCAAAAAAATCACCTTCCGAATGCATTCCGGTAATAATTTCCCGGCCGTCCTCATAGATAAGGTAAGTTCTGATTTTTCCTTTTTTGACAAAATAGATATTTTGGGGAGTATCTCCATCCATATAAATATTTTGTTTCTTCTTAAAGGTCCTCAACCTTCCACTTTCTGAAAGCTCCGTAAGCAATTTCGCCGAACGGGCCTCGTCCAACAAGTTTTCCAGTGATGCCGATGCTGCAGAACTTTTTAGTACCCGTTCCCTTTTTGACAACCTGCTTTCCACAGCATTAATAAGCTCCATATCGTCAAAGGGTTTGGTTAAATAGTCATCCGCACCCATCTCCATACCTTTTCGCATATCAGCGCGTTCTGCTTTAGCGGTCAAAAATATGAAGGGGATATTAGCTGTGTTTTCGTTCTTACTTAAAAGGTAGAGTACCCCATAGCCATCTAATTCAGGCATCATAATATCACAAAGAATAATATCGGGTAAATGAGCTTGCGCAAGTTCAACTCCCTTTTTACCATTCTCCGCAGTGTAAACACTAAAATTAGCAAGCTCAAGAATTTCGGCGGTGCTTTCGCGGATGTCTTGATTATCCTCTATAATTAGAACAGTTCTTTTCTGTTGATTCATCCTTTTTTAAAGATTAAAGCAATGGTGGTACCTTCATTTTGTGCACTCTGGCAAATTACATCGCCACCCATTAATTCTGCGTATCGTTTAACTATATTTAATCCTAACCCTGTTCCTGGGATATTTCCGGTATTGTGAGCCCTAAAAAAAGGTTCAAATAAGTTCTTCTGTTCCTCTTCAGGAATTCCAATTCCATTGTCCTTTACCGAAATGCAAACTTCAGAATCTGAAACTTCTGTATTGAATTCAATAAAGGTATTTTCCCCAGAATATTTTATAGCATTAGAGACGAGATTTATTATCGAATTCCGCAGCAAAGAAGGATCAAGAAATACGTCAGCTCTTTCCCCTGTATGCTGGTAAAAGATATGCTGATTTTGCTTGGCTATCAATTGCATTTCTTCTATAATCCCTTCAGAGAACTTCACCAGATCAAAATGTTGAAACTGGACTTCCGTTCTACCTGCTTCCAACTTTTCTAAAGATAAGAAGTCATTCAGTATCCCCGTAAGGTGTCCCACAGAATTCTTGATCTTTGAAGTGTGCTTCAGAATATTATTCTCATCTTGTTTCTGAAGATACTTCTCAATTAATGAAGCCGAGAGTTGTACCGAACTCAAAGGAGTACGGAATTCGTGAGAAGCCATCGATACAAAACGCGTTTTTAACTGATTAAGTTCCTTTTCCTTTTCAAGAGAGTGACTTGCCTCGTCTCTGGCTATTTCAAGCTCAGTGATCAGTTCTCTTAAATCGTGAGTACGTTCTTTTATAGTTTCCTCAAGTTTCTCAGTGTATTTTCGGAGGTTCTCTTCGGCTGCTTTCTCTTTAGAAAGGTCGTGTATAAATCCAGTAAAAATCTTTCTGCTTTCGTATTCAACCTCACTAACTGCAAGGCGAAATGGAAAAGTGCTCTTGTCTTTCCTAAGACCTCTAACCTCCCGGCCGATTCCAATAATACGCTTTTCACCTGTTGACTGGTATCTATTGATATAGCCGTCGTGAGAACTTTTGTCCGGTTCTGGCATCAATACTGATATATTCCTACCTACCAGTTCTTCTTCTTTTTCATACCCAAATAAACGTAATGCTGCTGGGTTCATACTTTCAATCAAGCCCTTGGAGTCGATTGTAATAATGCCGTCAATAGCAGTACTTATAATGGCATGTAGAAGATTTAATTTATCTATGCTCATTCAAAAGCAAACTTAATGTTCCTGAGTAAAAACACGTAAAAAAAGAAATTATTGTTGGGAGGAATATAGTGCAAATGTACAATATAGTGCTGGGAACTAGGATTATTTTGTGACAAAAAAATAATTTAGAATTCTATCTTTTCCGGCAAACTCATGAAAATTATTAAGCACCATTGCTTATAAGTAAGGCAGGAATAGCAATAGTATAAGTCGCCCCAGAAAATTGTTACCTTCCTGATGAGAAGCAATGTAGACTCACAGTTTTATAGGTATACAGACGGCGGGGCGACGAATTGAAAATTTCAATTATTTATACTTACATAAATAGGAGGTTTGTCCTTCAGATTTAACTTTGAAAGATGAATTAGCAGGAACTTCAAAAGACTGACCGTTAGTATAAGAAGTCCATTCAGAGGCTTCAGGAAGTAGAGCAACCAGTTTTCCTTCAATTACCACCATAGTTTCATGCTGAGAGGTGCCGAATTCATATTCTCCCGCTTCAATTACACCAATTGTTGATTTTCCATCTTCTGACTGGTATCCTAAAGACTTGACACTTCCGTCGAAATATTCGTTAACGTTGATCATATTTTAATTTTTCGCAAATATAAGGTTGAACATTATTCAGGCAATAGGAACAACTTTTTAATTAAGCCCGCACAAAGTAACTCGTGCAGGGAATAAGTTATCTCTTCTTACGCTGACCTGGAGCGTGGGGTTTAGCAGATTTGGATCCTGTAATTTTCTTTGCTTTACCAGGAGGAACATTACCGCTTCTTCCCGCAGTATACGTTGTACATCCGGTTAGTAAGGATACACTTATGGTAACCAAAGCAACAAGCTTTATTGTCTTTTTAAACATGGGATTTCATTTTAGCCTTCAAAGGTATGACTATCTCTCAGCATTTACTTGCTGACGCTTAAATTTTATAAATGACAAATCATCCTCATTTAATTGCACCAAAAGTAGCGAAAGAGCCATTTTTATGTAGTATTTCAACATAACGGAACCCAACATTCTTCATCATCTCGAGTTGGAAAGTGAGTGACCTTGGACTGTCTTCCTTATCGATATAATCAAAGACTTTTTGTTGGAAATCGTTTCCTCCTAGTTCTTTCAGATAATTCCCGTATCGTTTCCAGAAGAGTTCGGTTATAGCTTTGCAATCATGAACTACCAGGTCGCTCACCCAAAAACTTCCTCCAGGTTTTAGTGCTTTATAGATTTTGCTAAAAACCTGTTCCCACTCTTCTACCTCCCTTAAGTGGTGCAATACCGCTCCAGCCAAAACAATGTCATAACGCGACGTCTCCAACTGAACCTCCCTGATATCTCCCTGTATGGTATTAACAGGGCAGTCTGTCTTGTCTGCCACTCTTTGTTTCGCCTTATCAAGCATTGGTATGCTAAGATCGATAAGCGTACAGTTCAGTATAGGAAGTTTTTCGAGCATTTTTAACGTGTAGTTTCCAGCTCCGCAACCTATATCAAGCAAGTTCTCTGCTTCTGGATTAACCATACTTGCAGCCTCTGTGATCAGCTCCAGACTTAAAGGAGCATCAATTGTAGTCTGCTGGCCAGTGCCGAGATTTGAAAATCGTTCAACATCATGGTCAAATCTTTCTCGGATTTCATCTACTGTGGATTTTGATCTTTCTTTTTCCATGTTCTCTGGTTTGTCCTTCGCAAAACTATCTGGATTATTAATATTTGTAAAATATCAATTTTATCAATAATTCATTCCTTAAAGGTATCATGGAGCTTCGTCACCTCTTATATTTTCAAACAGTAGCAGAAGAACTGCATTTTAGGAAAGCTGCTGAAAAACTATTCATTTCCCAACCGCCGCTAAGTCGGCAGATAAGAGAGCTGGAAGAGGAATTAGAAGTTTCTTTATTTAAAAGGAATAACAAACGGGTAGTGCTTACCGAAGCAGGAAAGTACTTTAAAACAGAAGTGGATGAGATCTTTGCAAAAATAGCAGCCAGCAGGCATCGACTAAAGGAAATTGAAGGCTCGGTAACTGGTCAGTTACGGATTGGATTCATCAGTTCCGTAAATCAGCAGCAACTCATAGCTGTTCTAAAGGATATAAAAATAAGGTTTCCCTACGTTAAAACTCGCCTTTACGAGTTGCCAACCATAAAACAAGTAAAAGCGTTGGAGGAAGACAAGTTGGATGTTGGAATTATGAGAGCACCGATAAAATCAGAAAGGCTTGAAGTGAAAACCCTTTTCAACGAGCCTTTTGTTTTTGTTTTTCCTCAAGGAGAGATTGATCATTTGAATATTGAGAGTATTCAAAAATACATGACCGGTCGCCCGTTCGTTTTTTTCAATAAAGATTATGCACCCGAATACTTTCATAAGTTGGAGGAGATCTGTCAACGACTAGGCTTTTATCCAGAGGTAACGCACGAAGTGAACAATGTTCATTCAATAATGCAACTGGTAGAGAAAGGACTGGGTGTTTCTATTGTTCCCTCGTCCCTTAAAAACAGCTTTGATCATCTGAACTTAAGCTTCATAAATCTAAATCATTTGCCAATTACTACAGAAGTTGTATTAGCGCTGAAGCCTGGAAATCAACATCCTGCAACAAGATGGTTCATTGAGAAATTCCCTATGAAAGCATCACCAGTTTATGGGCAAGTGGATACAGAAGCGGGAACCTTCCCCTAAATTACTATCCACGGTTATATAGCCATTATGTTTACTCACTATTTCACTAGCAATAAACAAGCCCATACCGAGGCCAGAAATAAACGGAGATAAGTCATCGGAACGATAGAACTTTTCAAAAATCCTGGCTTGATGCTCTTTTGAAATTCCTATTCCCTGATCCTCAACACAAATAGTTACCTGATTATTATTTTCAAGTAAAGAAATTCCAATGGAGCCAGCCCCAGGAGAGTACTTGATTGCATTAACCAAAAGATTCACGAGTGCTTGTTCAAGCCTTAACTTATCACCGAGAAGAGTGATCTCAGGGATAGCCTCTGGTCCCAGGATTTGATGGGAGGAATGCAGATGCAATACACTTTCAATACTTTCATTTATAAGTTCTGATAGGGGAAATGGCACACTATTGATCTTAATACTACCTGCCTGGATTTTAGAAACATCTAAAAGGTCAGCGATCAAACTGTTTAACTTATTTGCTTGAATATTAGCCTTCTTAACGAAATTGCTCTGCTTTTCGCCAAGCTGAGATCTCTCGAGCATTTGCAAGTAAGCTTTTATGCTGGTAAGTGGAGTCTTTAACTCGTGACTTGCTATCCCCAAAAACTCATCCTTCTTGCGCTCAATTTCCTTTGTCAAATTCAACTCTTCCAGGGCCGTCTGACGTTTATGAATATAATTGAGAGTTACAATATAAAGAAGTATAGAAATAGCTATTCCAAACACTAAAACAATTTGTGGCTGGGCACGTTCCACTTGGGAACCAAACTTATTATCTGTAGAGAAAACAAGAGTCCATTTGTTCCCAGCAATATTTAATGTTCTGCTAGTCTTAAATTCTATTTCTGACCGCTGTTGTTCTCTTAGTGATTCACTAATCTCTTCCGTTTTATATAGTAAATTGTCTGCGTTAAGGTGAGTTTGATCATAAACTCTGATATCCAGATCTGCGAATCCATCAAATACAGCATCCATAAGATCGTAGGCCCGGAACGGGATGTAAACGAAACCTTCAACATTGTTATGCCTTTCTTTAGTAGCCTTAAGTTCAGGGTTTTTATATACTGGTAAATAAAGAAGAAATCCAGGTTGAACTCCTACGTTAGTCTCTTGTATTAGGGTAACTTTCCTTGTTATTGAAGCCTCTCCAGTTTTCATGGCCCGTTGTATGGCCTGTCGACGTTTAACTTCGCTGAACATGTCAAATCCAAGCGCCCTTAGATTACGTTTATCACTTGGCTCAATATAAATAATAGGGGTGAGCCGCTGTTGGTCTGGTTTGGTTTTAATCTCGAACTTCGGATATTGCTTTCGCATCTCCAATTCAACATCTTTAATCTGATCTATAGTGATATACTTCGCATATCCAATTCCTTGAATTCCAGGATAATTATCAGAAAGGCTTAAATTTTTAGTATATGCTTTCCACTCAACTGTAGTTACCGACCCTGAAGAGTAGAATAAAGACTGGCAGCCCTTTAATATTTGGGTGTAATCTATTATTCGTTTATCAAGCCTTTCAGCTGCCTGTTCTGTGTAAAGTTCAAAAAGTTTAGCACGCCGTAGCTTTGCTGACTTTCCTAACTGATAAAAAGAAAACAATGAAAAAGAAAGTACCGCAACAAATACGAGTACCGCGGGAAGATAGGTTTTTAGTTCTTTCTCTGTTTTCATCTAAGCAGGTTGTTGACACGATGGAATTCACAAGACGTCAGTATATGTAAGATAAACAATATTCCTACAAATAATTCACGGGGTATGATATTTCAAACCACAAATTTAAGAATAACTCGCCAGTTAAGAAAAACCATAATGAGCGGAAGCTCCTAAATGGAGGTTTAAAGTAGCTTGAAAGTCCTTCTTGCACCTAGAGAAAAAATTAAACTTTCAAAAAAAAGCCGGGTTCTTGCCCGGCTTCTCTATTATTAATTATAATTTAAAGGCTTTCGTCATGCTGACTTATATCGAGTCCCAAACGTTCCTCTTCATCCGAAACTCTCAAAGGACTGATCAGGTCAGTAATCTTTAAAAGTACCATTGAGCCGGCAAAAGCAAATATTGAAGCACCTACCAATGCAATCATTTGAACCCCGAAAAGATGAGTTTCTCCGAAGATCAGTCCATTACCAGTAGTATTAGCAGGATTAATGGATTGGCTTGCAAAGACGCCCGTTAAAACCATCCCAACCATTCCTCCAACTCCATGGCAGGGAAAAACATCTAAGGTGTCATCAATAGAAGTTCTTGTACGCCATTCAACAACAAGATTGCTAATTATTGAAGAAATAATTCCTATAAGTAAAGAATGCGGAATGGTAACAAATCCTGCGGCCGGTGTGATAGCAACAAGGCCAACAACAGCACCTATGCAAGTTCCCATAGCCGAAGGTTTACGACCTTTGAAGGCATCAAAAAACACCCAGGCAATAGCAGCAGCCGCAGACGCAGCCATTGTAGTACAAAGAGCAATAACAGATAGCCGACCCACCCCGAAAGCAGATCCCGCATTAAAGCCAAACCAGCCAAACCAAAGAAGCCCTGTGCCCAACATCACATAAGTGATTCGCGCAGGATTATGATTAGGCTCGTTACGACGCTTTAAAAAGATGGCTGATGCAAATGCTGCCCACCCCGCCGACATATGCACAACGGTTCCTCCAGCAAAGTCTAAAACCCCTAACTTAAAGAGAATACCTTCGGGGTGCCAGGTTGCATGAGCCAGGGGAGCATAAATAAATATGAAAAAAAGGCAAATAAACAATACGTATGAAATGAAACGTATCCTCTCCGCAAATGCACCTGTAATAAGGGCAGGAGTTATAATGGCAAACTTTAGTTGGTACATGGCAAATAATGCCAATGGAATAGTAGGAGCAAGCTCCCAGGGTTTACTATCCAGCACGGTTTGCATCATAAAAAACTGAGAAGGATCTCCTATTATTCCCCCTAAGCTTCTTCCAAAAACAAGTCCGAAACCGAAAATAAACCAGATTACTGTTACTACCGACATACAAATAAAACTTTGTAACATAGTGGAGATAACATTCTTTTTATTAACCATACCACCATAGAAAAACGCCAAACCTGGAGTCATTATTAAAACCATTCCAGTTGCAGTAAGCATCCAGGCGATGTCTGTGGTATTGTAAACATTTTTATCAGAATTGTCCGGTACCGAAGGAAATAAAAAACAGAGAAGCGTAAAAATTAGGATAAAAAGAAAAGGAATACGCGACAATTTATTTGCCATATTTTAATTTTTGGTTGTGTTGTGGGCGCAAAGATATTTCAAATACCATAAAAATTTAAGATTATTTAAAACTTTATTACCTAACACCCGTTTCTCCTGCCTTTTAGGCATTCATTTAACCAAATATTTTAGATTTTAACTATTCCATGAGTAAGGCTCTTCCACTGCGCCTTTGAAACGCCTAAAATTGCGCCAACAGCAACAATTGCATTCCTTATTTTATCTTGTATTTTGTCTGTTTCAGTATTCGGTTGCTCATTTCTACCATGAACTTCTGCACTCACATCGTTTCCCACTCGTTTTACTATGAAATAACTATTAGCCTCGTCAGAAAAAAAATGAGCAGTATTGTTATCATCAGATTGCGGATTGTCGGCCGGCCTTACCCTAATGAGCGTATATTCCCAGTCTTCTTCATCATTCCTGCCTTCCTCTACTTTTTCAACTTCCACCCAGTCAAATCCCGCCCCTGATTCTGTTCCCGGTGCGGGAATATCAATCTTAAAACGATCACCCTCAGTAACGAAATCTTTTTTTTCTTTTCCCAAATTATCCGTCAGAGAAAAATCTGCAGATGCAAGTCCTGCGTATTCATGCCACCTCGAGATCGATAGCAGACGTTGACGAGCCTCAAGGTAATGGTTCCTTGCAAGCTGCGTACTTGAAAATGATTCAGTCGAAATTGTATCGGTCTTCGCGCCCTTTATATTGTCTGGCACTAAATGATCTGGATGTTTCATAGTTAGATTTTACTATAAAACATCCTAATCATAGAATGTTTGAACCTGTTATAGAAACAAGTTATTCAAAAATAATCGTTTTGTTACCTGTTATAAACACACGGTCCTGAAAAACCAGTTGCAATGCTCTGTTTAACACAGATTTTTCTACTTCTTTCCCTGCCGTCACCATATCACTAACCTTGAATGTATGATTTACCGGGATCGTTTCCTGAACTATAATAGGTCCTTCATCCAGGTCATTAGTTACGAAATGGGCAGTGGCCCCAATTACTTTAACGCCTCTTTCATGTGCCTGCCTGTAAGGACTTGCTCCTATAAAGGCAGGAAGGAACGAATGATGGATGTTTATAATTTTATTTCCAAAACGCGCAACAAAGTCAGGAGAGAGGATCCTCATAAACTTAGCAAGAACAATATAATCCGGCTCATATTCTTCGATCACTTTTATTAGCTCCTTTTCAAAATCAGGTTTGGATTTATTCTCGTGAGATATATTAAAAAAAGGGATATCGAAACGATTCGTAAAAGACTTAAGTATATCGTAATTGCCTGCAACCATGCACACATTAGCGCCCAGGGTATTGAAATGATGTCGTATAAGAATGTCTCCCAGGCAATGATATTCCTTAGTAACCAGTACGGCAATTTTCTTTTCCTTCTTTGGGTTTATGGTAACTTTAGCACTTTCAGGCAAAGCGTTCTGTAATTCACTTAGAAGCATCGCTTCATTTACCACGACTCCAGAACATTCTATCCTAGCAAAAAAGGTGTTGTTATCCTGATCCACGAATTCCCGCATCGCAGTAATATTGAGGTGATGCCTTGCCATTAATTCTGAAATGATTGCTACTAAACCAACTTTGTCCTTGCATTCAATCAGTATTAAATTCTCATTCATGGGGCCTAATATATAAGATTAATATTTATTTGAAGCGAGCGAATAAAAAACACCTCGGACCTAATCGAGTCTTATCTGATTTATTTAATGTACAGTTTTTAAATACTAAAAAACTATCTTTGATTAACAAGGATTGACAGGGGAATGGCATTTGCAATGTGTTCATTAAATTCCGGGAGTAATGGGAATTGTTATTATATAGCAGGGAGGGACGAAGCAGTACTAATAGATGCTGGATTATCCTGCCGAGAAACAGAAAAACGAATGAAGCGACTCGGCTTGAGTATGGATAAGGTTAAAGCCATATTTATTAGTCATGAGCACACCGATCATATTAAAGGTATTCCAGGACTTGCTAAGAAACACAGACTTCCTGTTTATGTAACTTCAAAAACTTACCGAAACTCAGGTTTACAGCTCGATGCCGACTTAATCCTACCTTTTAAGGCCTATGAATCCGTAACCGTAGGTTCTCTTTCCATTACCGCCTTTCCAAAATTTCACGACGCTGCTGATCCACATAGTTTTGTCATCAGTTACGGAGACAAAAAAATTGGGGTCTTTACAGATATAGGAAATGTTTGCGAGCATGTAATCGAAAACTTCCAGCAATGCCACGCAATTTTCTTGGAAGCGAATTATGATGAGGAAATGCTTAATCAGGGAAGATATCCTTATTTCTTAAAGAACAGGATTAGAGGAGGGCAGGGGCACTTATCGAACACGCAGGCCTTGAACCTTTTTATGGAATACCGCTCAGACAAGTTGAGTCACTTATTTTTATCTCATCTTTCTAAAGATAACAACTGCCCTGACCTGGTTTACAAAACCTTTAATGCTAAAGCGAAAAAAACAGAAATAATAGTTGCTTCAAGATATGAGGAAACGGGAGTTTATTATTTGGAAAGCAACTCGAGCAAGCAAAGGCCGGTTCAACTGCAACTTAATCTATTTTAAGTATTGCTTCCTTTATACTACTGAATAAAGGAAGCAATACTTAACTAATCACACTCCGGGTGGGTATAAATAAATGTCTCCGAATCACCAGAGAAGTTACCGAAACTTTCTCCGCGACCTGTTTGCCACCACATTTTATTTCTTAATTTCTCAATATTTCCTACTTCATTGAGGTTTTCATCATACAGGTGACCATTTAGCATCACAAACTTTATGCGTTCTGTATTTCTGATGTCTTCCAGAGGATTCTCCTCCAATACTATCAAATCTGCCAATTTTCCAGCCTCGATTGAACCAATTTCCTTAGACATACCCAAATAATCCGCACCATTAATAGTGGCCGATTTTAGTACTTGTAGTGGTGACATTCCTCCCTGAGCAAGCATCCACATTTCCCAGTGAGCACCCAGTCCCTGTAACTGCCCGTGGGAGCCTAAATTAACTTTAGTGCCTCCATCTGCCAGCTGTTTAACTGCTTTTGAAATTTCTATATGTCCATAATCCGCAAATTCTGAGGTATTCCTTCTTCTGGAGCGGCTATCCACAACGGGCCTCGGTACAAAATTAAGCAGTCGTTCATTTTCCCAAACATTTGTCCTGTCATACCAAAAGTTCTCTCCCGACTGGGCTCCATAGGCTACAATCAGCGTTGGAGTGTAAGCTGTTTTGCTGGCATTCCATAATGCCTTTACGTCTTTGTATAATGGTACTACCGGGATATTGTGTTCAATTCCAGTATGACCATCAAGGATCATCGACATATTATGTGAATATGTAGAACCACCTTCCGGAACAACTTCCATTTTCAATTCTCTTGCTGCTTGAATAATCTGCTGGCGTTGTTCTCTTCTTGGCTGATTGTAGGACTTGACAGAAAATGCGCCCAACGCCTTTAATCTACGCAAGCTTGAACGGGCATCATCAAGACTATTTATAACAGCTTTAAAATCACCTTCGGCTCCGTACAAAATTGTCCCTGTGGAGAAAATCCTTGGACCTGTAAGTATTCCCGCCCTTTGCATTTCCGACTGACTGAATACCATTTCGGAATTACTTGAAGGATCATGAGCAGTTGTTACTCCGAAGGCCAGGTTCGCAAGGTAGCTCCAATCAGCCTGAGAGGAAACTCCATCTGGACTGGTAGGTAAGTGAGCATGGACATCAACAATTCCAGGCATAATGGTCTTGTTTTCTGCGTTAATCACCTTCGCATCTTCCGGCACCTTCACTTGGTCGGACGGACCTACAGACACAATTTTATTTTCTTTAATTACTACTGTACCATTTTCAATCACCTGGTCTCCCTTCATTGTAATGATTCTAGCATTGGTCAATGCAATAGAACCAGAAGGAAGATCTGCTTTAAGCTTTAAGCCGATATCAATCCCAGAACTATCTGAATTTTTATCCTCAACATCAGTCAAATCTTTTATTTCTTCCGAGAAATATCCCGAACCCAAGGTCCAGTTAAGCTTTTTACTGTCTTTACTCCAATGAATGAAAGTTCCAGCATCCCTCGTAACTTTCGTAAGTGGAAGTGACTTGTTCGTAGAAGACAAGTCCAGTGCATTATTTGTATTAACTAAAGGAGTTAAATAAACGTTAAAGAGTTCATTGAAGGCCATCCACTTTCCGTCAGGACTAGGCACAAACTGTGTCGCATATTGGGAAACATAGTGAGTACGGATATTCGCACCATTTACATCCATGCTTTTGAAGGCTTTCTTTCCGTTTTCATTTGATTGAAAATAGATCCTTGTATCCGAGGAATTGAATAACGGCCTTATACCCGCATCCGATACTTTAGTAGGAGCCCCACCAGTTGCTGGCATTACATAAATTCCCCCATTTTTACCATAGGTAAAACCTAGCATCATATTACCACCGCCTTTTCTAAAAACAATCTTATCGCCTTTATTTGAAAACTTAGGTGAATAATAAAAGCCCTTCTCAGTAGTAAGCTGAATGATTCTTCCTGTTGCAAGTTCTATTCTGTTAATCGAACCCTTCATTTCATCACTCCAGTTTACATAAATGATAGACTTCCCGTCAGGACTAAATTCAGGTTCAAATTCAAAGTCAGTTCCGGTGGTAATACGAGTTGGCTTCCCATTAGGAAGATCTTTTACATAAATATATCCCGCTGCATTAAATGCAACTTTCTTCCCATCAGGCGAAGTAGTCAATTGGCGGATCATCCGCACTTTAAAATCATCTGAAAACACTTTCTGATCGAAATGCAGGGCTTCAGCCACTGAATGATTTGAAGTTAATTCAAAAGGAATGATTGAAACAATTTGAGTGTTCACATCAAGCTTCCTTATTTTTCCCTTAGCATAGAAAATAATATTCTTACTGTCGGGTGTCCAGGCAAAGTTAGGGTACACGCCGAAGATAGCCCACGTTTCCTGCTGGTCACGAGACAGGTCATCATATAAAGGCCATTCTTCTCCTGTCGAAAGATCCTGAACATAAAGAGTTGTTTTAAGTCTTACCCGCTTAACAAAAGCCATCAGCTTACCGTCCGGAGAAATTTCCGGTCTTACTGCTCCACCTTGTCCCCCGGCTACGGTTTCAAAAGTTCCTGTTTCACGGTCCAGTCTCCTGATATTGTAAATCTCGCCATTAGGATCTTTATTGTATTCGAAATAAGGCCCCGGACTTACATCTTCACTAAAATAAACATATCTGCCATCCGGAGACACCTCTGGTTCGCCTGCATCCTGCTGATCATTTTTACGCTTGGTAAGTTGAATCCCATCGCCTCCTCTAATACTATATAGCCACATCTCGCCAGCACCCAAAGATCTGGTACTTGTGAAGTGCTTTCTGGCGATAATATATTCGTTATCTGGTGTCCAGCTTGCATTATTTAAAAGTCTGAAAGATTCCTTCGTTATAGATCTCTTTCCTGACCCGTCTGCGTTCATAATCCAGATATTATCACCACCCTCTTTATCACTTGTGTAGGAAATAAATTTCCCGTTGGGACTAAATCGAGGTTGAACTTCATAAGCTGAGCCAGCTGACAAAACAGTAGCCCTACCACCGGCAATAGGCATCTTATAAATGTCGCCAAGCAGATCGAAAACGATTTCCTTCCCATCAGGACTAACATCAAGGTTCATCCACGTTCCCTCATCAACGGTGAAGGAAACCGATTTTGAAGGAGACCCAGTTCTCTCTACATTCCATTTTTGCTGACTAAATACTGCACTTGTCAATAAGCTAAAGAAGACGACAGAAAGTTTTTTCATTCAAATTAATTTTGTAGTAATAGCATAAGCTAAGCAAAAAGGCATAAATAACATGTTGCAACTATGCGCCGTGTTTCGCTTCACTTGCTGATTAAAAGACAATTGACCTTAACGTAAATGAAAAATGTTAAGTCAAAAAGATATCTAATGTGTAGGCGCAAATATACCGCTTGTTTTGTGGGTTAAACTAAAAATTTGGTCAATTATTGTCCGGTGTTTGTTAGTTTTGAGAAATGTCCATTTACCAGGTATTAAAAAAATATTGGAACTACGACTCATTCCGCCCTCTACAAGAAGATATTATTCTTTCAGTGATGGAAGGGAAGGATACTTTGGCATTATTACCGACCGGAGGAGGTAAATCAGTTTGTTTTCAGGTCCCCGCGATGACGATGCCAGGAATATGTATAGTTGTTTCGCCTCTCATTGCTTTAATGAAAGATCAGGTTGAGAATCTTAAAGCAAGGGGAATTGAAGCTGTTGCAATAGTTTCTGGAATGGGTAAGAGAGAGGTGGATATCCTTCTTGATAACTGCGTTTATGGTCCGATAAAATTTCTATATCTATCACCAGAAAGACTAATGTCTGATTTGGTAAGAGAAAGGATAAGATATATGAAGGTAAACCTATTCGCGGTAGACGAGGCGCATTGTATTTCGCAGTGGGGATATGACTTCAGGCCACCTTATCTTGAACTGTCAAATCTCAGAGAATTACATCCCAATGTTCCGGTCCTTGCTCTCACAGCTACAGCTACAGAATTTGTAGTTGAGGATATCCAACTGAAGCTGTCGTTCAAAAAGAAGAATGTCTTTCGCAAAAGCTTTGAGCGTAAGAACTTGGGATATATAGTTTCCCATGAGGATAATAAGCTAAGGAAGTTGTTCGCGATAGCGAAAAAGGTGCAGGGTACTGGCATTGTATACGTACGAAACAGGAGGGAAACACAGGAAGTAGCAAGACAACTGAATGCACAAGGTATAAGGGCAGATTATTATCACGCGGGGGTTCCGGCCCTTCAGCGAAGCGAGAAGCAGGAAGCATGGAAAAACAATCAGATCAGGGTTATTGTAGCTACTAATGCTTTCGGAATGGGTATAGATAAACCAGATGTCCGCTTTGTTGTGCACCTGGATCTCCCCGAGAGCCTTGAAGCTTATTACCAGGAAGCCGGACGGGCGGGCCGAGATGAACAAAAGGCTTTCGGAGTGCTATTGTATAATCATTCAGACCGATTGCAACTCGAGCGCAAGTTAGAATTGAGCTTTCCATCCGCAGAGGAGATTAAACAAGCATACCATTTTCTCGGGAACTACTTCCAATTAGCGTACGAGGCAGGAGAGGGCCTTACTTTCGAATTTGACATCGCCGATTTTTGTTCAAGGTACAAGCTGGAACCCATAAAAACTTTGAACATATTCAAGTTTCTGGAGCATGATGGGTATATATCATTAACAGAAAGTGTTTATCTGCCCTCAAGGGTAAAAATTGTAGTAAGCAATGAGGAGTTATATCGGTTTCAGATCGAATATGCAAGCTATGACTCGTTCATTAAAATGCTCCTTCGATCGCACGGAGGTATGTTCGACCAGTATGCAATGATCAGAGAAACTGATCTTGCTAAAAGGGTAGGAATGAGGTTTGATGATGTGGTTAAGGTTTTGGATAAATTGGAACAACTTGAAATCATTTCCTACCTGAAGCAAACCGACAAGCCTCAGGTTTACTTTAGTCGAGCAAGAGTGGATACACAAAATCTACATATAGACACTAAATATATCAGGCAACGTAAGGAGATTATGCAACAACAGATTCAGGCAGTTATAGAATATGCAGAAGCAAAAAAATGCCGGAGCAGTATGCTATTGAAATACTTTGACGAAATAACTGACGAAAAATGCGGGGTCTGTGATGTTTGTATAGCGGAGAAGCGAATCGAAGATAGACAGACAGTTTTTGCTCAAATCACTTACGAAATCCTCGAAGTTCTTGCTACGTCACATCTTACTATCGACGAATTGATTTCCAGAGTTCCAACAGGTACCGAGGCCGAGAAGATTGAGGCCTTTCGAAACCTTCTAGATGCAGGTAAACTAAAAACCGACGGAGAGAAGTATTACCTGTAACAGAAATCACCCGCTGTAATACTAATTAATCAATTAACAACGATAATTAAGCTTTTCCTTTTTCGTAATCTTTAAACCAGCTCCCTACTTTCATTTGGATTACACCAAAAAATGCCTCCCTGAAAATTCTAGTGCTCATTTTAGATTCACCTTCTGTACGGTCAGTAAAGATAATAGGAACTTCAACTACCTTAAATCCATGCTGAATGGCAGTGAACTTCATTTCTATCTGAAATGCATATCCCACAAATTTAATCCTGTCAAGTGCTATAGTCTGTAATACTTTTCTTTTAAAACATTTGAACCCCGCAGTAGCATCTTGTATATCTATACCCGTTACAAGTCTCACATAAACAGAGGCAAAGAATGACATTAATACTCTACTCATGGGCCAATTCACAACATTAACCCCCTTAATATACCTGGATCCGATGGCTACATCTGCTCCCTGTACACAGGCCTCTCTTAACTTTATCAGATCATCAGGATTGTGAGAAAAATCTGCATCCATCTCAAAAATATATTCGTAGGTATGTTTTAAAGCCCATTCAAAACCGTGAATATATGCTGTTCCTAGTCCTAGCTTTCCCTTACGTTCTTCAATGAACAGCTTACCTGAAAATTCACCTTGTAGGTGTTTAACAATATCGGCAGTCCCGTCAGGCGAGCCATCATCCACAACCAGGACATGGAATACATGTGTTAAGGAAAAGACCTTTCGAAGAATCTTCTCAATGTTTTCCTTTTCATTATATGTTGGAATTATTACTAGACTGTCTGAAAGCACGGATTGGTATTAAAGCAGCAAAAGTAATTTTAAAAAAAGATAAAAGAAACCCCTGCCCAGTAAACAGGGGTTAAAATATGTTAATTAATGAACTCCGTGCATCAGTCTCTTTACTAATGGAGTAAGCAACATTATAAAAATCCCTACACCAATTGGTATCAGAGTAAAGATGAGAAAGAAAGTTGACATGGAGTATTGAGAAGTAATTTTGTCGATCATTCCGCCAGTTGTACCTGCAACCTTATTTCCAATGGCTATTGCTAAATACCAGATACCAAACATAATGGCAATCATCCTGCCAGGAACTAGCTTACTAACGTACGACAAGCCAACCGGGGAAATGAAAAGCTCACCCATGGTGTGAAAGAAATAAGCAAATACAAGCCAGATCATACTAACGGAAGCGACTTTTGCCCCCTGAGGTATATCACTTGCTCCGTATGCAAGGGCTGCGAAACCTATGCCTAAAAGGATCATTCCAAAGCCATACTTTAAAGTAGCAAAGGGGTTGTATTTACTTTCCCATATTTTAGAAACAAGAGGCGCAAAGGTAATGATGAACAGAGAGTTAAGAACGTTAAACCAAGATGCCGGAACTTCAGCCTGGACATCATTATATTGATTCTTCAACATGTAAATCACGATACCCCAAATTATTACAAAACTTGTCGCCAAAATAACATTGCCCAAAGCGTACCTGTCAAAGGTCGACTTAAACAATTTGAATAGCACATAGGAGATAATAAGCAATGGAATAACGGTGATAGCTGTATTGACTACGTTAAAAATAAGCTTGGAATTTCCCTCAAGAACACGTGCGGTGTAATCCTTTGCAAAAATGGTCATGGAACCGCCTGCCTGTTCAAAGGCAGCCCAGAAGAATATAGTTATAAAAGCAAGGCATATCACAGCTATCATCCGGTCCCTAAGAACAGGAGTATATTGTGCAATCCTTTTTATTAAAATGAATATAAAAAGGACAAGAGCAAAAAGAATAACGGCATTATCACCAGACAGGTTTCCAAGAGAGAAATCAAAAAGGTTAGATTTGGTTATTTTAGAAACAGGATCATTTATTGTCCAAACCAACCCAAGAATCGAGATCAAACCAATAATAAGCAGATCAAAGGATGAAAAAGGGTTTCTTGTGGCAACTCTTGGATCTTCATTAGCATCTGCTGAATCTTCGCCAGTCTCAGGTTTTAATCCTATACTTCCAAAGATGTTTCGGGTGAAGTAAAACTGAAGCATTCCAATGAACATAAAAATTCCGGCCAATCCAAAACCATAACTCCAGCCCCAATCTGGGCTTTCTCCAATATAACCACAGAGAAGAATGCCCAAAAACGCACCAGAATTAACTCCCATATAGAAAATAGTATAAGCACCATCTTTCTTTTCAGGATGCTTTTTATACATATGAGAAAGGATAGAAGTCATGTTAGGCTTGAAAAAACCGTTCCCGATCACAAGCAAGCCAAGCCCGAGGTACATAAAAAAGGAATGGAACTCCATGGCCATTGAAAGGTGACCAAGAGTCATAAGTAGGGCACCAAGCACAACTGCCCAGCGATACCCAATGATCCTGTCGGCAACATATCCACCTAATATTGGTGTGAGATAAGCCAGAGAAGTGTAAGAACCATAAATAGCGAGCGCACTTTCCCGTTCCCATCCCCATCCAGGATTTACTCCTGTTATTGCTGACGTTAAAAACAAGACAAGAAGGGCTCGCATGCCATAGTAGGAAAAGCGTTCCCACATCTCTGTAAAAAATAGAACGAAAAGTCCTTCGGGATGCCCAATAACCTTTCTATCAAATAAATGATCGTTTGCTGTATTTGTCATAAATAATTCTACCTTATTTCACTTCGCCCATTAATTTTTTGATTGCCGGCGATACCGCAATCATCACTATACCCGCCACAAGTGCATAAAGCCCTAATTGTTTGTAACCTTCTGTATAGGTAAAGAGTTTTTGCACCAGGGAGTCATTCTGATTTCCCTGCGCAATACCAGCGCCGATTATGCCTGCCACATATTGTCCGTATGCACTTGCCAAAAACCACATACCCATCATAACACCCTGAAGCTTAGGTGGAGAAAGCTTAGTCATAGCAGAAAGACCAATAGGCGAGAGGCAAAGCTCACCTATTGAAATAATAAAATAGGCGAGAGTAAAAACGTCTAATGAAGCCACGCCTTCAGCATTAGCAAAGAAACGTGTTGCATAAAACATAAAAAATGCTCCAGCAAGAAAAATAAAACCTAAACCAAATTTAACGACAGTATTAGGCTCCTTATTTTTCCTGGCTAGTTTAACCCAAATCATTCCAAGCACTCCGGCGAAAATGATTACAAAAAGTGAATTAGCTGCGTTGTTTACACCATTAGGATCAAGGGTGAAAACACCAAGCAATTTATTACTTAGATTATTGGCAGCAAAAAGACTTAAAGAGCCTCCACTTTGCTCAAAGAATGCCCAGAAAAATATTGAAAACAAGATGAAAAAGAGTGCAGCCAAAAGCTTATTCCGCTCGGCTTTTCCATACTTGGTCATCTCATAAACCAAGTAAAGCAGCGTTGCCGGACCAATGGTATACATAAACCAGTCAGTGTATTGGGTTTGGGCCACCATTACCATGATGAGTGGTATAACAGCTAGAGAACCAAGATAGACAAGGTATGTAAGCCAGGGTTTTGCCTTTTGACCAACTGCCGAAGGGGTGGTTGACACATTGCCTCCTATGCTCTCTGCAATCATTGGCTTCAGCGTTTCCTCTGCTGAAGGAGGGAGGCCAATAGGCCCCAAGGTTTTCTGCGTGTATAAGAATGTTAGCAAACTTATAGTCATTACAATTCCAGCAAGACCAAAAGCCAGATTCCATGAATATTCTTTTCCAATAGCGATACAAGCATATCCCCCTATTAAAGCACCTATATTGATGCCTGCATAGAAAAGGGAAAACCCTGCGTCCCGCCTGCTATCACCCGGTTTATAAAGGGATCCAACCATAGTAGAGATATTAGGTTTAAAAAAACCAGTACCAACTACCGTGAAGCTAATTCCCAAAAAGAAAAATTGATGGGGATCAAAGGCTAGTATCCCGCTTCCAACAATCATCAAAAGCCCACCCCAAAATAAAGATCTCCTAAAACCCAGGATCTTGTCGGCAAATAAGCCCCCGATAAAAGTAAAAGCGTACACAAATGCTTGGGTGGCACCATACTGTAGATTCGCTTTCTCTTCATTCATTAGAAGCTCGTGAGCCATAAAATAAGTGAGCATTCCTCTCATACCGTAGAAACAGAAACGTTCCCACATCTCGGAGAAAAACAAGTACCAAAGCTGAGGAGGGTAGGACCCTTTAAAGTTTTGTATTTCCTCCAGGGTCAATTCTTTTTTAATCTCGGGCATTATAGGTTATTAAAAACAAAGTCGGTTAATTTAGAATAAAGATGGAAAGTAGTATTACCTCCGTATATCCCATGATTTTTATTTGGGTAGTAAGCCTGTTCAAATGGCTTTCCAGCTTGAATAAGGGCTTCAGAAAACATAATACTGTTCTGAAAATGAACATTGTCGTCGGCTGTTCCGTGTACAAGCAGAAACTTACCCTTTAAATCTTTCGCGAATTCAATAGGAGAATTGGCATCATAGCCCTCCGGATTCTCTTGTGGTGTTTGAAGAAAGCGCTCGGTGTAGATTGAATCATAAAAACGCCATGTGGTAACCGGAGCAACGGCCATTACCATTTTAAAGATCCCATTTCCCTTTGTGGCACACAATGAAGAAAGGTATCCTCCAAAACTCCAGCCCCAAATTCCAATACGTCCACTATCTACATACGACTGTGAACCAAACCATTTCGCCGTTTCAATCTGATCGATGAGTTCGAGCTTTCCCAATTGTTTGTAAGTCGCCTTCTTGAACTCTGCACCTCTAAACCCAGTTCCTCTGTTATCCACACAAGCTACAATATACCCTTTCTGAGCTAACATACTGAACCACATATCCCGGGCACCACCAAAGTTATCATCAACATTTTGACTGCCCGGACCGCCATAAACATACAGTAGTACCGGATATTTTTTTCTGGTATCGAAGTTTGCAGGTTTAATCATGTAACCATTAAGTTCAATTCCCTGCGTAGTGGTGAATTTAAAGAACTGAGCTCCTGGAATTACAAATTGTTTTAACCTTTGTTTAAGCGCGCTGTTATCCTCCAAAACCCTAACCAGCTTTCCTGATTGTTCATGCAAAGTAATATAAAGAGGCTGATTAATAGTGGAATGAGAGAGCGTATAATAACTAAAGTCCTTACTGAATTCTGCTGAATTTGTACCATTGCTCAAACTCAGCTTGTTTTTTCCAGCACCGTTAAGACCTATAGAATAGACGTCCTTCTGAAGAGGCGAAACTTCAGTACTCTGATAAAAAACCACGCCCTTTTCCTCATCTATACCATAAATCTGTGTTACTTCCCAATTACCCTTAGTTAACTGCTTAAGCACTTTTCCTTCATTACTGTAAAGATAAATGTGATTATACCCATCGCGTTCACTCACATTCACGAATCGCTTTCCGTCATTTAAAAAAGTCAACTGTTCTTTTTCAATATCGATATACGCCTTATCCTGTTCAGACATGATAATTTTCGAGGTTCCTGTCTCTGCATTTGTAAAAAGGTAATCCAGCTTGTTTTGATGACGGTTCAACCTTAAGATACATAATGAATTAGCTGTATTAGTCCACTTAACTCTGGGGATATACTGGTCTGCCTCATTTCCCACGTCTGCAGTCGTTGTCTTACCAGAACTATAATCATAGATATGGATACTTACCTTAGAGTTCTTTTCACCAGCTTTGGGATATTTATATCTGTACTCCCGGGGGTATAACCCTTCGTAAATAGACATCGAATATTCAGGAACAGAGGTCTCATTAAACTTATAATAAGCTATCTTATTACCATCGGGACTCCAGAAGAATGCTCTAGCGAAAGAAAATTCCTCCTCATAAACCCAATCAGCCCATCCATTAATAATGCTATTCTTAAGTCCATCTTTTGTAACCTGGATTTCTTTACCTGTAACAAGATCATGGAGGTAGATATTATTGTTTATAACATAGCAGACTTTGCTTCCATCAGGGGAAAAGGTAGGAAATTGCTGCTTACCTTTGGCCGAAAGTGGCTTCATTTTCTTGATGGCTAAATCAAAGATATAGTACCAGGCCTTACTAGAATGTCTGTAAATTTCTTCCTCGTCCTTTGCCAATAAAACCTTCTTCTCATCAGGACTAAAAACTGTACTAACCTCAAAACTGTCCTTCCCGGCAATAACATCGGCTTCTGTGTACATAATCCGGGATATCTTACCGTCAGAATAATTATTGCTTACTACGGAAATAAGACCAGTCTTAGCATCTCTTATTATTGATGCATAAGTTTTTCCATCCTTTAAAGGCTGCTGACCGAATACATAATTTTGTCGGAACGTTCCTTTTCTAAAAATGTCTTCCAGCGAAATATCCTTGGGAGTTTGGGCGAAAGAAGTCGAAAAAATAAGTAACAGGATACCTAAGTAACTTTTCATTAAAAAATCTAAACTAATGATCGTGTGCTTGTAAGTGCAGTTCTAAAAGCGTTTATTTCCTGGTCAGGTGTTAAACAACTAAATTGAAACTAGTGCAAATTATAGAAAAAGGCTTAATAAATGAAGTAGCAGACAAACGATTTGAGAATAAAAAGGGAAGAGATAATAGTATAAATAATACGTTTCAACAGCTTCCCCCGCTTAAAAACCTAAAATTCCCTTACCTACGCAATACTATTCCAGATAAAAGATTTTTCATTTCCATGCTCTCTTTCAGATCATGAGTTTTGATGACAAAAAAAATAATCCATTTGCTGCAGTGAAATCGATAACTACAGGAGTAATTTACTACTTATGAAATCAACATAAATAAGTGCATAAAGCGCTAGAAGTAGGTAAATTGACTAAAAAGCCCTGCTGAAAAGCAAGGCTAATTTTATTATATCGATGGGTTAAATATGTGAAACGACTACCACTTTTTATATGGAAGAAATTTCCCTTCCATGGTAATTTTTACGCGGTCTCCATTCGGATTCTCCACTTTATCAATATCCATAGTAAAGTCGATCGCACTCATTATCCCATCTCCAAATTTTTCATTTATAAGTGCCTTAAGCGTAGTTCCATAAACCATGATCAATTCGTAGAACCTGTAATGTGTTGGATCGGTTGGAGGCATATCAGGAAGAGAACCTCGCTCAGGGAATTGTTGCAAAGCAAAGACTACATCGGATCCAAGGCCAAGAACTTCCACAGCATTTTCCGCCTCTTCTTGACTCATTGTTGCTTGCCCGTGCAAAGCAAGTGTTGTCCATACTATATGTCTGTTTATTTTCTCAGAAATCTCCTGATATGTTAACTTTTTTAATGCTATTGTCTCTAAAATAAGTTGTGTGCAATCTTTTCTTGTCATTTATTCTATCTTTTTGTTTGTTTTTTCTGAAATATACAACAAAATAAACACTTCAATAAAAAATTATTGAAAATAAAATAGAAATTAAACACACTTCAAACACAACAACTAGATAAATCAGTTTATTTGAGAAAAAAATAGGAATTTTTTAAAAAAAACAAAGGAATTTTCTATAAAAAACCTTAAATCCTTATTTCAGGAATGAGTTTTCATAAGGAACTCTGGTTGCTATTGACCTCCCTAAGGTAATTTCATCCACATATTCAATTTCCCCTCCAAAAGCAATTCCTCTGGCAATTGTAGTTACCTTCACCGGCAGATCTTTTAGTTTCTTATAGATATAAAAGATTGTAGTATCACCCTCCATTGTTGCACTCAGGGCCAGGATCACCTCCTGTATTTCGCCCCCCCTCACGCGCTGAACCAAGGATTCAATATCAAGCTCAGACGGACCTATTCCATCCATTGGGGATATTAATCCACCAAGAACATGATAAACACCATTATATTGATTGGTATTCTCTATCGCCATCACATCGCGGGTATCTTCTACAACACAGGCTATACTTTTATCTCTCTTAATATTGCTGCATATATCACAAATAGCAGAATCGGAAATATTCTTACAGGTATCACAAAATCTGATATCATGCTTCATCTTCGTCAACGCCTGGCTAAAACGTTCAACATCAGCTGTTGGCTGGTTTAATAAATGAAGCACTAACCTTAAAGCAGTCTTTTGTCCAACCCCGGGCAGTCGTGAGAATTCATTAACTGCGTTCTCTAATAAACGCGAAGAAAAGTTCATACTGCAAAAGTATTAAATTAGGCCCGTGGTCCCATATTCCAGTATAACGAAACATGTCAAATGACTACCGCAGGAGATTTGTATTAACAGGATCTTTCATTGCGTAGATAGAATCTACAATATATCGGGTGAATCCTCTCCAGGGAAGAGTGTTATGATATTCTTTATAATGAAGATCAAAGGTTTTACCAGAATTCTTCATAAGCTCTTCGGCGATACGCTCATCTGTTACCGAGAATTGAAACTCGTAAGACTGGATACTTCCTGCGGCTCCTCCACGAAGGCCGCTTTGAATCAATTTACCCTCGTAAGTTTTAAAAACATTGCCCTTTTTAACTAGGTAATTTAGTTCTCCAGATTTTACCCCTTCGCCGAAAACGTAATAATAACGGTAGTAAACTATTCCGATTATAATAAGTGCAATTACAATTGCAGCAATAGAGCCTATTTTTCGCATGAGGTAAGATTTTTACTTTAATAACCAAGTAGCAAACAATATGTTTATCGCTTAAGTTCCCTATTCTAAACTAATAAAGTAATAGCACTCCGGAATGGGTTTCAATCGATCTCAAAATATATATTCAGGAACAAGCGGCCTTGTTTTACCGGTCAAAAACAAGTTATCTTACCCCTTGGAATTTCAAGACAAGCCTCGCTTATGTTTTTACGCTTCACTGATGAACAGCATAGAGATCAACAGTTCATTCTATAAACTCCCCATGGCAAAGACCGTTGCTAAATGGGCAGATTCTGTGCCTGATGATTTCAGATTCACTTTTAAAATGTGGAGGGATATAACACATAATAAGGGTCTCACATTCAACAACAATGACGTAGTTAGATTTATTGATGTGATCTCGAATGTGGGAATAAAGAAAGGATGCGTCTTGGTGCAATTTCCACCAAGCCTCACTAATGCGGCTTTCGGGAAACTAGAAACTTTACTACAATTGATTCAAGAGCAACAAGGAGCGGCTGACTGGAAAATAGCACTGGAGCTTAGCAATGCCTCCTGGTATAACGATGAGTTATTCGAATTAATGGAGCAGTCAGGGGCAAGTCTGGTAATACATGATAAACTAGAATCTTCAAACCTTCTTACTGACAACCCTGCCGAATTTATATATCTGCGCTTTCACGGTCCCGGTGGCAACTATCGTGGCAGTTATTCCGACGAATTCCTGAACGAGTTTTCTTATTATATCAGAGATTGGCAGGAGGAGGGTAAAACGGTGTATATTTATTTCAACAATACCATGGGAGATGCTATTGGTAATTTGGCTACTCTCAATAAGTATATTAATTCAAACGATCTTTAATATTTAATATAACAATAGAAGGAAAAAACAATGAGTCAGGAAAAAATTTGGTTTATAACAGGAGTTTCAGGAGGCTTAGGAAGAAGTATCGCAAAACATGCGGCTCTAACCGGGGCAACTGTTATCGGGACACTGAGAAAAAAAGAACAAATTGACGATTTTTCGCAACTAGTTCCCGGTAAAACCTATGGAGTTTTACTGGATGTAAATGAACATGCCGATATTAAAGGCGTTATCGATACTGCAGTCTTAAACTTTGGACGAATTGATGTTCTCGTTAATAATGCAGGTTATGGTCTCTTTGGAGCTGTTGAAGAAGTTAGCATGGAGGAGGCAAGACAGCAAATGGAAACAAATTTTTTTGGCGCTCTGGCTGTGACTCAAGCTGTTTTACCTCTCATGAGAAAGCAGCAGGGAGGGCATATTGTACAAATCTCCTCGCAGGCTGGCTTTCGCTCAGCGCCAGGACTAGGAATTTATAATGCAAGCAAATTCGCTCTTGAAGGCTTTAGCGAAGCGCTGGCTTTGGAAGCAGCAAACCTGAATATTAAAGTAACGATTGTGGAACCGGGTCCCTTCAGGACTAGCTGGGCCGGAGATTCATCTAAACGTGCAGCCGAAGTAATCGAAGATTACTCAGACGTAGCTGGTAAACTTATTACAACAATAAACAGCTATTCTGGCGATCAACCAAACGATCCTGAAAAAGGAGCAAAAGTAATCGTGGAAGTAGTGAATAGTGAAAATCCGCCGCTACGCCTTCCTCTTGGGCCTGAGGCACATGAGGCTATAAAGAACAAGCTTAAGTCGGTTGCCGAAGATATTAGTCACTGGGAAAGCAAAGCAATAAAAACAGGTTTTGCAGATTAAAGCCCGGCCATAGTAATTCGAATATTTCTTATCCTTGCAAGGAAATCGAATTACTATGTTTTTTCTATTATCTAAGCTACTGGTAATATTTATTTATCCGATTACCTGGATTGTCTTTGCGTTTTTGCTAGCCATATATTGTAAGAATAAGAAATTACAAAGGCGATTTCTACTAACCGGATTCTTTCTGTTACTCTTCTTCAGTTTACCTTTCTTTCAAAACTCTTATGCCCGTCTCTGGGATATTACTACCAAACCTGATAACAAACAATACGGCGCAGCAATTGTACTTGGAGGCTACGGCAGTGAGGATAGAAACGGAGGTGGATATTTTAATGGGGCGTCAGACAGGTTTATTCAAGGAACCCGGTTAAAAATCTCCGGAAAAGTTAAATATCTGGTTTTTAGTGGAGGAAATGCTAATGTACTGCTACCGAAATCTTTCATCGAAAGCAGCTGGACAGCTGAGGTATTGAAAGACTTCAAGGTAGAACCAAAAGATGTATTGATCGAAAAGGAATCAAGAAACACTCTGGAGAACGCACTGTTCACGCAGCGTTTACTGAAAGCAAATAATGTTCCGCCTCCATATTTGCTCGTCACTTCCGCCTTCCATATGCGCAGGTCATTACTAACTTTTGAAAAGGCTGGGGTAGAAGTAATACCTTATTCATGTAACTACATTGCAGGTCACGAACGGCTGTCGATAGACAGCTTCTTGCCAAATGCAGAAACCTTATCAAAGTGGGAAAAGTACATCAAGGAATTAATTGGCTACATCGTCTATTACCTGAAATAATAGGAAAATATGGGCAAATAAGGGCAAATAAAAAAATTAAAAGCCCTCTTGCTTTTGATAAAAAAAGGCATAACTTAGCGCTAACAATTATAACTGTCAAACAAACACTTATTTACTAAAACCAATTATTATTTCAAATGAGAAAGCTCCTTTTATTGTTGCTATCTTCTTCAATGGCATTGAGTGCCTCCGCACAAAACACAGCTGAGCTGAGTACAAGTCCCAGCGGCAGAACGATCAGCAAACACGTTTACGGCCATTTCGCAGAGCATCTTGGCAGGTGTATTTATGGTGGATTTTATGTTGGTGAAAACAATACAAAGATCCCTAACAAAGATGGAATACGAACAGATGTGGTTGACGCATTAAAAAAGCTCAAAATCCCCAACCTACGCTGGCCGGGAGGATGTTTCGCAGACACCTATCACTGGAAAGATGGTATTGGACCTAAGAACCAAAGGCCCTCAATTGTAAATACCTGGTGGGGTGGAACTACCGAAAACAACAGCTTCGGAACACATGATTTCCTTAATATGTGTGAGTTGTTAAACACAGAACCTTACCTTGCCGGGAACCTTGCTACCGGAACGGTTCAGGAACTGGCGGATTGGGTTCAATATGTGAATTTTGCAGGCGAAAGCCCTATGTCTAAACTTAGAAGACAGAATGGTAGAAACCAGCCTTGGAAAGTATCTTTTTGGGGAGTGGGCAATGAAGCCTGGGGTTGCGGTGGAAACATGAAGCCAGACTACTATGCAAACGAGTTCCGCAAGTATTCTACATTCATGACCAACTGGGATAACTCCACTAAGCTATTCAGAATTGCCTCCGGAGCAAATTCTGCTGATTACAACTGGACCGAAACGCTAATGAAAAATATTCCTTCAAACCTGGTTGAGGGTATCGCGCTCCACCACTATTCAGTTATTAATTGGAATAAAAAAGGTCCGTCTACAGATTTCTCAGAAGAGCAATATTTTGCCACCATGAAAAGCGCTGCTTTTATGGAGGAGTTGGTTAACAAACACATTGCGATCATGGATAAATACGACCCTAACAAGAAAATTGCCCTGGTAGTTGACGAGTGGGGTGGATGGTACGATGTAGAACCAGGAACTAATCCAGGCTTCTTATATCAGCAAAACACTATTCGTGATGCAATGATCGCTGGTTTGACCCTTAATATATTTAATAACCATACAGACAGGATCAAGATGGCCAATCTTGCTCAAGCGGTAAACGTATTACAAGCTGTAGTACTAACTAATGAAGAGAAAATGATCCTGACCCCTACATATCATGTTATGGAAATGTACAACGTTCACCAGGACGCAGAGTGGTTACCGCTTACGGTCAAAACAAACAATTATACTTTAGGAAACGATAAATTACCTGCAGTAAGTGGATCTGCTTCCCGCAAGAATGGACTTACTCATGTAACGCTTACCAATATTGATGCTAAAGCAGCACAAGAGATCTCAATCAATATAAAAGGAGCTAAGTTTAAAACAGTTAGTGGTCGTATCTTAACCTCTGCTAAACTTCAGGACTTTAACTCGTTCGAAAACCCGAACAAAATCATTCCAGTTACCTTTAAAGGCGCCGACATTAAAGGAGACGTCCTTAAAGTGAAACTGCCGGCACACTCTGTAGTTGCCTTGGAACTGAAATAAAAGATTAGGACAGGTAATAAAAAGTCCCGTCCAAGCTCTCGCTTGACGGGACTTTTTTTATTTTATATATACGAATTACCTGACGAAGCTCAATCGCTTCCCGCTACCCAATTCGTTGAATCGCCCATTTTCATACACCAGGTTTCCAGACACAATTGTATGTGTGATGGCGGAACTGAAAGTATAACCATCGAAAGGACTCCAACCACACTTCGATAGGTCTGTTTCCCGTTTAACAGCTGTGTGCGCCTGCAAATCCGTAAGTACCAGATCTGCCCAGTAACCTTCCCTAATATAGCCCCGTTTACTAATGTTAAAGCAGATGGCAGGATTATGGGCCATTTTCTCTACAATTGCTTCAAGACTGATCTTACCCTGCTTATAAAATTCAAGCATAGCTAGAAGTGAGTGCTGCACTAAAGGTCCGCCTGACGGCGCCTGCAGATAGCTTTTTTGTTTTTCCTCAATGGTATGGGGAGCATGGTCAGTAGCAATAACATCAATTCGTCCGTCAAGAACTGCTTGCAATATTGCATCACGGTCGCTTTCTGCCTTTACAGCAGGATTCCATTTTATCCAGTTTCCTTTCTCAGCATAATCTTTATCAGAAAACCAAAGATGATGGATACAAGCTTCAGCTGTTATCTTCTTCTCTGCCAGTGGGGTAGTATTTTCAAATAGCGCCAGCTCTTTTTCGGTGGAGATATGCAGGATATGTAATCTCGCTCCATGTTTTTTCGCTAGTTCGACCGCTAAAGATGATGATTTATAACATGCTTCTGTATTCCTTATTAATGGATGCATTTCTGGCGTAATGTTTTCGCCATACTTCTCCTGAAAAGCTGCAAAATTAGTTCTGATGGTCTGCTCATCCTCGCAATGGGTAGCAATGAGGATCGGAGCGGAAGAGAAGATCTTTTCCAGAACAGCTCCATTATCAACCAACATATTTCCCGTAGAGGAACCCATAAAAACCTTTATGCCACATACATTTTGCGCATTGGTTTTTAATACCTCGTCAATATTATCGTTTGTAGCACCCATGAAGAAAGAATAATTCGCCAGAGACCTTTGTGAGGCTATAGTATATTTTTCTTCAAGTAGCTCCTGTGTAATAGTATTTGGAACGGTGTTCGGCATTTCCATATAGGAGGTAATACCACCGGCTACCGCAGCCCGGCTTTCTGTAAAGATCTCTGCCTTATGTGTCAGTCCAGGTTCACGAAAATGTACTTGATCGTCTATACAACCGGGTAGCAGAAATTTCCCTTCAGCATTTATTTCTCTATCAGCAGACACATTCAATGAGGAAGCTATTTGCTCGATATATCCATCTTTAATGAGTACATCGGAGACTGTTTGTTTTCCTTCGTTTACCAGGGTTGCAGCTTTAATTAGGATTGACGACATCTTTTGCAGGTTTGAATTATTAATACTTACTAACCTGCGAAAATAAGTTTAATAAGATACATACAAACAAAAAATAAGGATTAATAGAAGACTTGGTGCAAGAATCATTATCATAACTATACATATAAAAATAAAAAGGGATTAGCAAGCTATACCTGTTAATCCCTTTATCTCATAGATAGATGTTAAGCTATTTTATAGCCGTATATCCTCGTTCAATCATTCATTCAATCATTCATTCATTCATTCATTGCCTCACACTGCAAGCTCATCAATATATTCAGATAAACGTGGCAGGTAAATCACGTTGTTATTTTTACCTAGCTCCATTGACCAGAAACTTCCAGCCATTTTAAAGATCTTGAATAGCTGACTGGATTCATGCAGAAGGAAAAATTCAAGCCATTGATTTACATTCATTCTTCCCAAAACCGCATGTGTTCCAACCCGGGCAAAATTCTCTGAAGGCATCTGCTCTATTTTCAACCAAAGTTCATTCCGCAGTCTATACATTTCATGCATCAGGGAACCGGTTGTTTTTGCATTTGTAAAAGAAAACTCAGGATCCTGATCGGGCTTGTAAATGTCAAAATGAGGGTTTATTTCGCTAACAATTCGATTTAAACGATCCAGGAAAATATGGTGATATCTTGTCAGATACGCGATTGTTTCGTGGATAGAAAATTTGTCTTGTGTAATTCTGTTATAGATTGCTTCCGGTGGAAGATCGTCAATATAACTTTTCAGTGTTTTGTGTTGATTACAAAACCTCTCAATAGTATGAGGGTGTAAATTCATAGAAGAATCGTTTTTGGTTAGTCCTGTATTTAACATATGACCAATTTGTTTTGTTTCTCGTCTGGTAACAGGATTAATTCAGTTTCTATGCCAAAGGTCGGCAGGGAGTATTAAGATTAGGTTCAGGTAGCGTTAAAGTTTGATCTATAGCGAGATAGGAGTACTATCAACGAGTAAAACAGGTAGTTTGCAAAGTGAAATACCTGTTTTACTTAATGTAGCAGTTTGAAGACAAAATCAACAATTATGCCTTTTTTGTCAGACTTGTTGTCCTTCTTCAACCATACCCAGAAGCAGATATTTAGCAGAGGCAGGATTAGTGGCCAGAGGAACATTATGGACATCGCACACTCTTAATAGCATTTGAACATCTGGTTCATGAGGATGCTTTCCGAGAGGGTCCCTAAAGAAGATAATTCCTTTCAGATTTTTTTCGGCGGCCATAGCTGCAATTTGAGCGTCTCCTCCTTGAGGTCCACTTAGTTTACGTGTAACTTCCAAACCCGTTTCCTGGATCCTGGAACCTGTTGTGCCCGTAGCAATCAAATTGTAGTTTTTAAGTATCTCGTGATACTCCTTAACAAACTCAACCATCTCAGGCTTCCGGCCATCATGTGCAATTAGGGCAATTGTTTCTTTCGACATAATTATCCAAAAAATAAATAAGATATAAGGATAGCTGCAATAACCCCGGCCAGGTCGGCTATTAAACCCGCAGTGATTGCATAGCGGCTATTTTTAATTCCGACAGAACCGAAATAAAGAGCGACAATATAAAAGGTTGTGTCTGCTGAGCCGTTAAAAACGCAGGCAAGACGTCCTACAAAGGAGTCGGGTTGAAAGGTTTTCATAGTTTCGATCATCATGGCCTTTGCACCCGAACCACTTAGCGGTTTTAAGAAAGCTACAGGTAAAGCATCAGTAAAACGCGTATCAATATTAAACTGACTGAAAGCAAATTTAAATCCATCTACAATATACCCCAGGGCTCCGCAGTTTCTAAACAAGCTTATTGCAGCTAGCATGGCGATCAGATAAGGAATAATTTTAACTGAAGTTTCAAAGCCACCCACAGCTCCCTCAATAAAGGTTTGAAAAACGTCAACCTTCTTACGGATGGCACCTAAAATAAAAATAACTGGAATACTAAGCAGAAGCAGGTTACTAGCAACCCTGGAAACGATACTGATCTGATCTTTATCAAGGTAAGCAGTGAAATACCAAACAATGAAAGCTATAAAAGAAGTTAAACCGATAAGCCACGCCATTACAACCGGCTGAAAAAGATTAATCCTTTGCCATATGGCCACAACGATCATTCCGACAACTGTAGCAACATAGGTAGCTATAATACAAGGGATAAAAATATCTGTTGGATCGGCTGCTCCGAGTATTGCTCTTTGGGCAATAATGGAAATAGGCAATATGGTTAAACCCGAGGTATGAAGCACCAGGAACATGATCTGGGCGTTCGAGGCCGAATCTTTACTTGGATTTAGCTCCTGAAGGCTTCCCATCGCTTTAAGACCCAAGGGCGTTGCAGCATTGTCAAGTCCTAGAAGATTCGCAGAAAAGTTCATCATCATTTGTCCGGTTGCAGGATGATCTTTTGGCACCTCAGGAAAAAGTCGATTAAAAAATGGTCCAACAATACGGCTAAGAAAGTTAATAGCACCTGCCTTTTCCCCAATTCGCATGATCCCCAGCCACAGTCCCATTGTTCCGATCAGAGGAAGTGCAATATCCATTACGGATGATTTGGTGGTATCGAAAAGGCCTTCAACCAGTTTCTGAAAAATCTCCGTATCTCCAAAGAAGATAAGCTTAATTAATGCAACGATAAAAGAGATAATAAAAAAAGATATCCAGATATAATTTAAAACCATGCCATCTACAAATCAACGTAAAAAATGGTGCTACCTGCACTCAGGCAGCAAACGGGTGTGAATTTACAGTTTTTGGAAAGCTTTCGGCAAATTATCTAACAACTAGGTTCAAACGTTCCCCCTTGATCTTCCCTCTTTAACCTTTCCACTTTAACCTTTGTCCTTTCTTTCATACCTTTGCGCCACCAAATAAAGTATTATGAGACAAAACTGGTGGAAGCTACTAGCTTCTATTTTAGTTTTATATTCCATTATCGGGGGATTTCTAATTCCAGTTCCTGCATTACCAATTCTTCATGAAAGCATCAGAAACTTATTCTTTCATGTACCCATGTGGTTCGCCATGCTGGCACTTTATTTAATATCTGTCATTTACAGTATTAAATATCTTAACACAGGCAACGAAAACGATGATCTGATAGCGGTAGAAAGCGTAAATACCGGTGTTTTCTTTTGCTTTTGTGGACTTGCAACAGGAATGTTGTGGGCTAATATAACCTGGGGTGCTCCATGGCCTAATGATCCTAAATTAAATAGCTCGGCAATTTCAACACTGATGTACCTGGCTTATTTGGTACTGCGGAACTCGCTTGACGAAGAACAAAAGCGAGCTAAGATCTCGGCGATATATAACATCTTTGCCTTTCCGGTAATGATAGCCCTGTTGTTTATCCTCCCGCGTTTAACCGACTCTCTTCATCCAGGCAACGGCGGAAACCCGGGATTTAGTAATTTAGATCTGGATTACAACATGAAGTGGGTCTTAAGACCAACCTTTATTGGCTGGATATTGATGGGCATTTGGATTATGACCATCCGATATCGGATCCGTCTGCTCGAAAACAAGAAAAACACTAATTAATATAAGCTCATAAATCTCTTAAGATGAAAAGTTTCTTTTTGACTCTCTCTTTAATCCTCATAACTACTATTCAAATTTTTGCGCAAGCCAGCGACGTAGAAATGGCAACAGATTTAAGAAGCTCAGGAAAGATCTATGTTGTTGTTGCCGTTGTAGCTGTTATATTTATAGGACTGGTAATTTATCTATTTTCTATTGACCGACGCCTGAAGAAACTGGAAAACCAGGATTAAAACATTTAAGCCTAAAGAAATTTCGTGAAAAGATATCACGATATACTCAAACACTTTGTTATCTTTCATACTTTAAGTTGATGATTTAGGTCAACATTTATAAACCTAAAGTAGAATTTATGACTGACAACAAAGTAGCCCCCTATGGTCAAACGGGTTTCTTCGATGATGTTTGTGCTTTTTTTGATCGTGCAGCGCAATTTACAGATCACCCTAAAGGATTACTTGACCAGATTAAAGCTTGTAACAGCGTTTACAGGTTCCGTTTCCCCATTAGGAAAGGGAACAGTGTGGAGGTAATAGACGCATGGCGCGTTGAACACTCTCACCACATGTCTCCAACCAAAGGAGGTATTCGTTACAGTGAAATGGTAAATGAAGACGAGGTAATGGCACTAGCCGCACTTATGACTTATAAATGCGCTATTGTGAATGTTCCCTTCGGTGGAGCAAAAGGCGGAATTAAAATAAATCCGAAGAACTATTCACTCGCCGAACTGGAAAATATCACTCGCCGCTATACCGTTGAACTTATAAAGAAGAATTTTATCGGTCCAGCTATTGACGTTCCTGCACCTGATTATGGTTCTGGCGAACGGGAAATGAGCTGGATAGCAGACACTTATTACACTATGAATCCGGGTCAGCTTGACGCTATGGGCTGCGTTACCGGAAAGCCACTAGCCCTGCATGGTATTAATGGAAGGAGAGAAGCTACGGGAAGAGGTGTTGCTATCGCAACCCGGGAATGCATGAGTTTTGCTGAAGATATGGCGGCCCTTGGATTAACTCCGGGACTGGAAGGAAAACGAATCATCGTACAAGGATTAGGGAACGTGGGATACCATTCTGCCAAATTCCTCGCAGAATTTGGAGCAATCATAGTAGGCTTATGTGAATATGAGGGAGCTATTTACAATCCTGATGGACTGGATGTAGATGCAGTAGTTGCCCATCGAAAAGAGACCGGAACAGTGCTGGGATTCGCCGGTGCAACAAAAGAATTTGCAAACTCTGCTGAGGGTTTAGAACAGGAATGTGATGTACTTGTTCCTGCAGCATTGGAAAACCAGATCACCATTAATAACATTCACAACATTAAGGCAAAAGTTATCGCAGAGGGCGCTAATGGTCCAACATCCCCTGAAGCCGGAAAAATTTTCACTGAAAGAGGCGGCATAATTATTCCAGATATGTACTGTAATGCAGGAGGTGTTACTGTTTCTTACTTCGAATGGCTAAAGAACCTATATCACGTTGCATTTGGAAGAATGGACAAACGATATGAGGAGAAGGCAAATCTCGAGTTGGTTAATCTTATCGAGAAGATGACCGGCGCTTCTCTAACCTGGGATCAGAAAAAACTGGTAGTTAAAGGGCCAAGTGAACTTGAATTGGTTAATTCTGGTCTTGAAGAGAGTATGGTGCGTGCCTATCATGATATCAGAGAGATTAAAGTTCAAAACCCTAAGATAGAAGACCTGAGAACCGCAGCTTTTGTTGGTTCAATAAATAAGGTTGCTATATCCTATATGAACATGGGGATTTGGCCTTAAAGGGAATAAAGACCGAAAAAAGGAGAGCTTTTTAACTCTCCTTTTTTTGTAAAACTCTATTTGTTTATTTCAGGCCAAAAAGAACCTTCAAAAACTTTCACCCTCCATTTGCGAGCATCTGCTCATGAAGGTTCTATTGCCCTTAAATCGCCAAATGAGTCAGGGTCTTCGAATTCTCGAGCTCCAGGTGCTCTTTGGAAACCCCTGTTTCATGTGTTACCGGACTTACATTTCCTATTTCAGCAATGAACACACTGGGTTGAGTCAATAGTTCTTTCTGCAGGGCTAACGCGCTTAAAGAGATTTTACCAACTACATATTTGAAGTTAGGCGAAAAATAACGCTCAGTAACTTCTTCGAATCCCAGCTTTTCAATTAGTTGCTCATCGGAATACCTTAAATAAACGTTTAGTGAATAGTCAGATGAAAGCACCAGGCCTTTTTTCTGATGATACTTTTTATACTCGTAACGGTAGTCATAGCGCAGAGCAGCGATATCTGAAAGAACTGCAGAACCTGTTGGGTGGCCTCCAGCTCCTTTACCGAAAAAAAATTGCTGATCAGCAAAGGCAGCCTGCACGATCACTCCGTTGTACTCGTTTTCAACGTTATAAAGAAAGTCATCCTGCCTCACTAATTTAGGTAGTACATAAAGAACGATCTTCTTCTCTCCAAATTCTAAGGCTGTAGGTACAAGTTTTATCTTAAAATTTTTTTCTCTTGCAAATTGGATGTCCTGGTCGCCTAAGTTTTGAATGCCAATGTTTAACACATTCTCGGGATCAGCAAGTAATCCATATGCGTGGGCAGAGGCAATAACCAGCTTATATTTAGGGTCAAAGCCACCCACATCAAGAATTGGGTCGGTTTCAGCAAAACCGAGATCCTGAGCCTGCTTCAAAGCTGTTCCGTAACTTAAATTCTCATTGAAGATCTTAGAAAGGATAAAATTTGATGAACCATTGAAAATACCCCTTAAAGAGTACAACAACTCATTATCATAATACTCTTCCAGGTTGCGGATGATTGGAATACTACCGCATACTGCGCCCTCATACAAAAAAGAAACGTTATGCTTTTGTTGTAGTTCAACCAGCTCTTCAAGGTGGTTAGCAATAAGCTTTTTATTAGCAGACACTACGTTCTTACCATTTTTCAAGGCTGTAGTTACAATGTAATAGGCGGCAGCGGCGTCGTTGATTAACTCTACTACTGTATTTATTTCAGGATCGTTCAATATTAATTCTCCGTCTGTAGTGAACAATTCTTCAGGAAGCGTTCTTTCCTTTTCAGGATTTTTTATAGCAATCTTTTTAATTTCAAGATTCAGGTCCTTTGTCCTGATAATATCGTATAAGCCCTGACCCACCACGCCAAAGCCAAATAAACCAAGTGTAAGTTTCTTACTCATTTAAAAATTTATGTTTAAAATCTCGTATTCTGGTTGCACCTTCTGCCGGAATTCAGCTATCACATTAGTAAGGGCATCTGTCTCTATTAAAAAGCCATCATGCCCGTAAAAAGAATTAATTTCTGAGTAAAAGGCCCCTTCAATATTTTCTGCAAGATATTTCTGCTCTGATATTGGAAATAATTGATCCGAAGTGATACCGATAACAAGGGTATTTGCTGTAATAGCTTTCAAGGCGTCTTTTGCTGAACCACGCCCTCTTGCCACGTTATGACTATCCATCGCTTTAGTTAAGTACCAGTAACTATAAGCATTGAAGCGTTTTACTAATTTTTCTCCCTGGTAATTCTGATAGGAGCAAGCTTTAAAGCCTTCCCTTTTTTCATCGCTAACTTCCTGTTGGGTACTGACATAAGTTTCATAGTTACGATAGGAGAGAAGCGCAATGCTCCTCGCCACCTTTAGCCCATTCTTTCCACCCTCAGGTGAATTAGTATAAAAGGTAGGATCAGCACTAATTGCTAGTCTTTGACTTTCATTGAACGCAATACCCCAAGCCGAGTGCCTGGCATTAGTAGCCATTAAAATCAAGTCCTTAATCCTAGATGGCTCCTGAATTGCCCATTCAACCGCTTGCTGTCCTCCCAGGGAGCCACCTATTAGGATTGCTATTTCTTTAATTCCAAGATGATCAGCAAGAATAATTTGCGCCCTCGCCATATCTCTGATGCTAAAATTTGGGAAGGATAAGAAGTATGGTTCTCCTGTTTCCGGATTTGCACTGAGAGGGCAGGTGGTACCATAATGAGACCCAAGAACGTTAGCACAAACGATGAACTGATCCTGCGGATCGAACAGTTTATTCTCACCAAACAAACCGCCCCACCAGTCGAAGACATCAGAATTAGCAGTGAGAGCGTGAATAACCCAAACTACATTATCACCCTGGCTATTTAGTCGTCCCCATGTTTCGTAAGCAATCTCAAGTTCCCCTATTATTTCACCATTTTCACAGGTAAAAGGCAAATTATGTTTATATGTAGAAATGCTCATGCGTGGTAATGATCGATTTACTCTACTTAAAAAAATTTAAGAAATTTATGATTTACTGCTACAGCAGAAAAACAGATGCCTTTGGAAGTGTCTGAAAAACCTATTGCATCAAAAGATCCAAAAGTTTTATAAGCTGCATTGAGGAACTTAACCCATTTTCAGGTACAAGCGAAGATGCTCCCAATAGGGAACCTGGTTCTTTAAGATTTTTCTTCATGGTTTTAACAATTTATATCTTTCCCAATTAATCGGGAACAGGATTTGGCACCTTTTCCGTTCTCTCCCGGTAGGTTGTCAGCGGGTCGCAGAGCCTGATCTCTCACCGCTTCTTTATAAATCAAAACCTTTTGAGGGGTATTTGACAACCGATATTTCAATCGGACAAGCAAATATAATAGCTTTTAGTTTAATCGTACAAAAAATTCCGAATACTATTACTCCAAGGCACTTCTAAGATCAGCTATAAGATCCTCGATATTCTCAAGACCAACAGAAAGTCGTAGAAGATTAAAAGGTGTTTTAGTAAGTGGTCCTTCAACTGAAGCCCTATGTTCTATCAAACTTTCAACTCCCCCCAAACTTGTAGCCTGTGTGATCCATTTCAGGGAATTAGCTACTTTTCCGGCTGCCTCTTCTCCACCTTTTATAGTAAAACTTAGCATTCCACTGAAACCAGACATTTGAGATTTTGCGATATTATGTGAAGTATGGCTTTCTAAGCCAGGATAAAACACCTTCTCAATAGCAGGATGCTGCTCCAGGAAATGTGCTATTTTAAGCGCATTTGCTTCGTGCCCCCGCATCCGGTAAGGCAATGTTTTTAATCCCCGAACAGTCATATAGCAATCGAAAGGAGAGGGAACAGCGCCCGACAAGGTCTGTATGCTTTTAATCTTCTCCCATTGGGTGTTGGTTGTTTTAGTCACTAAAGCCCCTCCGAGCACATCACTGTGGCCTCCGAAGTATTTGGTGGAAGAGTACATTACCAGATCAGCTCCTAAATCCAAAGGCTTTTGAAAAACTGGAGTTGCAAAAGTATTATCGCAGCAAACGGAGATCTCATGCTGGTGGGCAAGACCGCAAATAGCCTTAATATCTGAAATTTTAAGCAAAGGATTAGAAGGTGTTTCTATCCAAATAAGTCTTGTGGTATGCGGTTTAATTGATTTTTCCACGGCGGCAAGATCAGACATGTCTATATAGGTGATGTCGAGTGTTCTTGAATACACTTCATTCATCAATGCCTTCAAACCATGATACATGTCTTCAGGAGCAATGACATGACTTCCTGGTTCGAGGGATTGGAAAACAGCAGATCCCGCTGCATTTCCCGAGGAAAAAGCACAAGCCTCAACTCCTCCGTCTAGCTTGGCTAGCACATTTTCCAGGGATAATCTATTTGGGTTAGCAGCACGTGTATATATATATCCTGCAGGATAGGAACCATCTTCTGCCCGTTCGAAAGTAGTAGATAATGTTATAGGTTGAACAACCGCCTTAGTATTTGAATCGGTAGTATTACCGGCATGAATTGCAATAGTTTCTATTTTCATATTCTGCTTATTCTGCAATAATAAGATTTAAGACTTAATGAAAATAGACTTAGCTTGTTTTAAAGAACAAAAACATTAATAAAAGGGATTAGAAGAAAAAGGGATCAGCGGAACAAAAAACTCCCGCTCATAGAAACCTACAAACGAGGGATGATCGTCTTTGGGAGTGCTGCTAGAATAGAAAAATAGACGTTCACAAAAAAAGGCCCCTAGAAGGAGCCTTTATACAAATTTTTTTTTCTTTTACAGTTTAGATAAGAATTGTTGAGTTACGTGACCTAGCTTAATAAGCTCATACTCTTTAGGCGATATAGCACCTTTTTCTTTCAATTCATAAACCTGATTCAAGCTGTGAGCTGAAGAATGCTTTTTAACCCGGTGCTCAATAGCTTTCGAGAACTCCTCGTGATTAGTAATGAAAGAGTGGCTGAAACCAGAACATTCATCGGCTCTTCTACGGGTTCTGATATGACCCATTCTGAAATACTTACTTAATTTATGATGCTCTGCCGAAGCTTTGTAGATATCATGAACAGATATTTCATGTTTTTTCTTTGAGAACAGACCTTTTTCCATTACCAGGTGCTGATCTGTAAGATGCCATTTTTCGTTTGCTTTACTGATTGCCCAAATCAATCCCGCTGCAGCTAAAACTCCTCCAAAAACTTTGAATGTCATATCCTCCTGAAGGAATAATATTAATCCAGCTGCGATTAAGCCCGCAGGTGCTGAATAAACGATCCAATGTTTCTGTGCTGTAATAGTTGGTTCAGGGTGTCTTACTTCTGCCTTTTCTTGTTTTTTACTCATACTGAAGGGTAGTTTACTGCTACTGTATACGCAAGTTTTTTTATTTGGGTTATGATTTTTTTCAATCTTCTAGCAGCTTGGCGAGATTACTCTAGGGGGATAGTACAGTGCGCAGCAGAAAGAATCGAAGAAACATTTTCAAAGGAAATAAAAAGCTATGGAGATAAACTTAAGGTTAACTTGTTACTGACAGAATAGTAGCCAGTATCTAACAGGGGAAACGCGTGCAATTTACCGGGCTATGTCCGGGCTAAGTACGGGTTTTGTCCCTGTTAAGTCTTGGGTATGGCAAGTTAGTGGTAGGACGTTCCTTAAATGAATTTTCCCCTCAGTTAATTATCATTAAATATATTCGAGTCTAAAATTTTCCTTTTTCGCCCTTTCCTTTTTGCCGGGGATTTGACTTATTTTGCAGTAAATAACAAAAGAGATGAGTAGTGATCCGATGGCAGATAAGCTTTTTGAAATGAAGTTAAAGGTTATTTTTGAGAAGTACAGCTGGTTACAAGATCAGCTTTCATTTATAGAATTTAAGGAATTATTTCCCGTGAACTTTAAAAAGGGGAGGCCGGTTGGTTTAGATAAACCAGCATTTGATCTTGATAGAGAGATCTTTTTGGAGGTACTTATCGCCTTTAAGCAATCGTATCCTCCAAATTGATCAAATTCTGCTCTATCTTATCGCTTTTAGGTCGAGCTCAATATTTACCTTTTCTGAAATGAACTTATCACCGAGCGTTTTATCGTTTCCATAGTTCATTTGCCACTGCCTTCTGTCTATGTCAAAGTCGGCTTTAGCCTTCATTGTGTTTCCCACCAGTTCTACATTAGCTGGAAAAGTAATATTTTTAGTAACGTTCTTCAATGTCAGGTTTCCACTAATATTGAAATTAGCTCCCTTCACCAAAGAGGTATCTTTTCCATCCGGTTTGTAAGGTTCCACCTTTGAGATTTGAAATTTCGCTGTTCCGAAATTATCTGCGTCAAAGAAATCTCCGCTTAAAAGGTGTGGCTTAAGCTTGCTCTGAAACATATCGCCCTTTTCCTCCACTTCAAGCGACTTAACATTTATTTCAAACTCTCCACCTGTGATCTGTTGGTCTGCTACCGATACATTTCCATAGTTCAGTTTGAAGATACCAGGATGGCTTTTACCTATCCCGTGACCCGTAAACCGAATCCTTGAAGTAGTAGTGTCGATCCTGAAAGTCTCACCAGTTGATGTTGCAGCCTGTTGTTCTTCGGCTATTTTCGCGTTATCTCCTTTCGGTGCCTGATTGCATGCAGAGATAGAAACCGCCATTGCTATTGCTACTATTGAACTTTTAACTCCTGTTTGCATATTATTCTACATTGGGTTAGAACATTTAAACAGAGGGAAAGGCCCAAGTGTTTGACTTGCAAACTTCTCCCTTTGATTAAAGGGAGAAGTTCAGATCCTATTTCTTCCTGAACTGTAGCAGGTACTGATCTGATTCTTTTAGCAGGTTGACATAAACGGAATCTATCGCCTTGATCTTTGCTTTTTCCTTATTGAAATAAGCCACCGCTTCATCCTCATTCTTCCCGCTAACATCGGCGTTGAACTTGTGCATCCAATCCGACATTTGGTCATCCGCATCCTCCAATTGGGATCGCAACTTGTTCATGGTTTGCTTTTCTGTAATAGTATCGAGAGCAGGTCGCCCTTTCTTAATACTATCCAGGCGAGTTACCAGGGTATCAAGCTTTCTTTTATTTAGATATGCCTTTTCTGTATTTATCATTACGCTATCGTGTATTGATACAACCTCATCTCTTATGGTTTTGTAATCCGGACCCTGCTTGCACGAGACAACCGCAGTTGCAAAGGCGGAAATCAAAAATACGCCTGCTTTTTTAATCATTTGCCAGTTCATTTGTAGTATAATAAATCGTTGGAATTCCTTTACTTTCTCTCACCCAAGCTATTAATGCCTTATCACTTTGAGGTGTGATTACCGCGTGGTGATCTGCGAATGTACCATCTGTAATTGAGATTGTTCGCGAAGTATTTCCCTTCTCAATAAAACTTAATAGAACCTTTGCGCTTGCTGCACTTTGATGATGTGCCGGCATTCCTTCGCTGTGATGCCCAGATTGATTTGTGCCTGTTCCTGATTCTTCACATACCATTACAAGCTTTTGTCCAACGGTAGTTAGCTGAGGATGCCGTCCTTTAGTACTTAAAGAGGTTCGTTTGGCAAAGGGAGCATTATTAAGTGAAGTGCTGAAATAAAGCCCAGGCTTACCTTCTGCTGCACTAAACCAAACAGCATTCACTTTATCAGCGCTTACTGAAAGCGAAGGCCCTGAATGGGGACAGCCATCTATTTTCCAATAATCATTACTGATAGCTTGTTCCTTTGTGAATGTTTTTCCATTGTCCCTGGAACTGATATAAACCATATCGCGCACTTGCGCACCTGCAGTGGTTACAGGAAACTGAATGCTACGGTAAGCAATATGCAAATTACCATGATCGTCAACTAAAAGGTCGGTACGACAGCATTCACAGGTGCTTTTATTCAAGCAGGAATCGGGCGCGAACCCTTTACCCTTTTCGGTTTTAGCAAAAAATAAAGCCGAGCCCTTTTGAGTTTTCCCAAACCTGCCGTCTAACCAGATTGCAGCTATTTCTCCGTCTTTCAAAGTTGCCAAATCAAAGAAGTTCCTTCCGTAGTGATGAGAGGTATCGGAGTGAAGAAAAAGTGGGGTAGACCAGTTCTTTCCCGAATCTTTGGATGAGGTATAATAGATGCCTCCAGCATAGGGGTTCTTTTCATTTTCAAACTTCCGGGCGAAAACAGCGATGATAGTGCCGTCTTTCTTAAATGCCACTTTAGCCATACTTTCAGGCGAATGAGAACATCCTATAGAAGGGGTGACTGTGACAGGTGCACCGAACCTACTAGTAGCGGGATTGTAAGCAGCGAATTGAACACGATATAATGAATCAGAAGGATCCTTTGCTGTCCAGCAAAGGACAGCTCTTTTATCTGGTGCCTGGGTTAGATAGGGACCCAAAGCTTCCATTTCTTCGTCGATTGCATGCTCCTTTATCTCAGGTATTTTACTTGCATTTTTACAAGAAATAAAAAGAGATAAAAGCACTGTTTGAAAGGATATTAGGATTATTAATCTAAATTTTAAATTCATATTACTTTAAATGGGTAAAGGAATAAGTTAAACCGATGGTAACAGTGCGGGGAGCGGCGGCATTATAAGTAACTCCATATTGATTCCCCGTCACGTTATTGGCGTACAGTTGATCCGTGACGTTCATAATATTAAGCCAAAGGCCCGCGCCTTTTGCCACTTTTGCTTTGATGTCATACCCGAACCTCAGATTAAAGATATCGTAGCCTCTATAGGATCTGGTGTTGGCGCTATTTACATAATATTTACTGATAGACTGCCACTCTGCCGCCATCCTAAGTCCCGCTACAAAACCCGGCTTCCAGGTAACTTCTGAATTAATAATCGAAGCAGGGGCATTAGCCATGCTATTACCATTGTAAAACACTGTCTTTCCAAATAAAAGCTCGCTATATTCCTGGTATTTGTGTTCAGCATAGGTTCCACCGAAGCGAAGACCAAGTTGCTTTGTTGGCGTGTATACCAATGTGTACTCAATACCGCGATGGCGGGTAGCACCAGCGTTATCATTTTGTGTAGTATTATCTGGCATCATAACGGTAATGATTTCATTTTTGCCATTCATGGCAAAAGCTGCTAACTCAATGTTCAGCTTCTCATGAACTGGTAGCCAGGCACCCAACTCGTAATTTTGAAAGGTAGCTTGCTCTAGAATATTCGTTTGTCTTGCACTATACAAGAAGCTGGTTTCTGGCGGTTGAAATCCAACACTCCAATTGCTATATACACCAAAGCCTTTACCGAAATCGTAAGTTAAACCAAGCTTGGGAGCAAGCACCGAATAAACGTTTTTCTCGTTTTGTTTATATTTCGTTTTACCCAGAGGCAGCTTGTTTTCAAAATTATAGATCAGGTTATCATACCTCAAACCTGCAACTACACGTAATGCCTTAATCGGATTAACTTGTAACTGGGCAAAGGTAGCCGCGTTAACGAGATTTGTTTTATAGTTATCGATCACCGAGTCCGTCTTGTTAAAACCTGTATAAAAATTACTCGGCACATCCTTATTTATAGAAAGGTAATTTGCATAGAAGGTACTTGGGCTATAATCAAGATAGGCTCCGATCTGGAACTTCGAATTCAGGAACTTTATTTGAGAGCTGTGCTGTGTGAGCAGTCCAAAACTCTTAAAGCTGAGGTTATTTTCCTGCCCCCTCGAAAGGACATACTTCTTAGTGTCTTTTGCAATACTATCACCTATAAAATAGCTGGGTAACTGGCCAGTCGAGTTATCTCTGAAAAACGCGGTCAGGAATGTACTATTGCTTGAGTTCCAGCGATGATCAATCCTCGCACTGAGGCGTAAAGCATTTACTTTGCGGTAGGTAAAACGCTGATTACTACTATACCTTCTGCTATAGAAACGGGCACTATCCAAACTACCAGGGGTTTGTGTATCAAGATAGCTGAAGCTTCCAGCTACAGTTAAGCGACTGGCTGAATTGAAATCGTAAGTGGTTTTTAAACTCGCTGAATATTTATCGAAATCTGTATAATCCTGCCAGCTATTTTTTTGCCTGGCCGTGTATGCTCCAACATAAACGCCAAGCTTTCCGCGAGTAAGGCCTGTACTGATATCGGTCCTATAATAGTTGTACCCGTCTCCCTGCACTGAGAGCTGAGCCTGCTGTCCAATAGGAGGATTTGCAGTAATGAAATTGATAGAACCACCAATGGCATTACTACCGTAAAGTGAGGATGCGGGCCCTTTGATCACTTCGATACCTTTAAGTCCATTCATATTGATCTCGTAGAGGGCATTATGGTTGAAAATACCTGTTGGTCTTATAGGGAGCCCATCCTCTAAATAAAGGTAAAGGGCATTATAGGTTATAGGTTGACGTATGGCCATGGTATGCTGTTCGTTACCAAGGTTTACCATATAAACTCCAGCCGACTTATTTAGTAACTGATAAAGTGCTGTGGCTCTGGTTTCAGTGAGCGTAGCAGAATTGATTTTACTTATGGCGGCTGGAATTTCCTTACGGGATTGCTGCTCGCGACTACCAGAAACTACAACTTCAGAAAGGAAGTTGGAAGTTGCTTCAAGAGATACCACTAATCCCTCTACAGCCAATACTCTTATTGTATTATAGCCTGGTTTTGAAACTTCTATTGAATCGTTCAGACTAACAGTTGAACGCCCCTGTGCATTACTTTGTGATATTATTGATCCATTACCTATGCTTCTTATGTCTGCGCCTTGTAATGCTGTTTGTGAACGTGAATCGACAATTCGAACCATAACGTTCTGCTTTTGCGCATAAAGAAAACAGGTAAGGTGCATGAGACATGCAAAAATGATAGTTCTCATTTATAATCCTTTAACATGTAAACTTTCCTCGATGAAAAGATCCATCGAATAACTCTAATAAAATTCTGTAAAGGAATTATGCGCGGGGCGGCTGAAAGATAGCTCTGCTGGAGTTAAAAGGCTTGCTTTCTGGTTCGAAGAATGAACTTATAGAGACAAATGAAACAGGAACAGAGATGGTATATTCGGGAAAGCTTGATACTTCATGAAAAGTATTGCTTTGCGCTCGTCTTTCCTGGTTCTTTTCTTTCTCTTCCGCTAACTTGATCTTTTTCATCAGGTAACACTTACCGTTACAATGAAGCTGCGGCTTGTCCCGGTTTTCACAAAGTGCAGAAGCGATTAAATGTTTATTCGCAGCGAAACCTGCATAAATAAAAAACCGGCTAAAATTTGCGCTTAGCAGGGTTAATATTAAAATGAAGGCCGTAAGTTTGCGAATCATACTACGGACAAAAGTAACCAGCAATTTATTCTCAAGCAAGGGAAGTTATGACTTTTAATTTTTTGCATCTGTCTACCTATTGCATTGGCCGTGGGATGAAAAGAATGATCACAAACAGAAAAATCACACATAAGAAAAAACAGAATGCATTCAAGTTTTTCATTAGAGGACAAAGTAATAATTGTAACCGGGGCCACAGGGGTATTAGGTCACTCGTTTGTTAACGGACTAGCAGAAGCTGGCGCTATAGTAGGGGTACTGGGGCGTAATGAGGCAGTTGCTAATGAACGGGCAGAAGAGATTCTTAAAAAAGGTGGTAAAGCAATTGCACTTATCGCTGACGTACAGAATGAAGCGCAGTTATTGGCTGCGAGAGATCTGGTATTAAAAACCTACGGTAGAATAGACGGTCTTGTAAATGGCGCAGGTGGGAATCGTCCAGATGGTATCCTCCAGCCTGATGAAAATATTTTTAAGTTGAACGTTGACGGTATGAAAGAAGTAATGGACCTGAATCTTTGGGGTACCTTACTTCCTACGCAGGTTTTTGGAGAATCGCTTACTGAAAATGGTGGTAGCATTGTTAATATTTCTTCAATGTCTGCCCAGCGTGCTTTAAGTAAGGTAATGGGTTACAGCCTTGCAAAGGCGGCTGTTGATGCATACACCCGCTGGTTCGCGGTTGAGCTTGCTAACCGATATCAGGACAAAGTCAGGATGAACGCTATTGCCCCTGGTTTCTTCCTTACCGATCAAAACCGCGCTTTATTGACTAAAGAGGATGGAGGTTATACTCAAAGAGGACAACTTGTTTTAAACCAAACACCATTTAAACGTTTCGGTCATCCTGACGAATTAATTGGAGCATTAATTTGGCTGTTAAGCGATGCTTCTAAATTTGTAACAGGTACAGTTGTCAACGTGGATGGAGGCTTTATAGTGAACAGCGGCGTATAGGTTGATCATTAAGTTTCTAACTTTAGGGCTCGTATAGATTTCAAAGCATACGAGCCTTGCTATTTATGCACAGGAGGCAAAAATAGTTTCAATACAGCCATTCCTTTTCTATTTTTGATGGCTTATGCCAATTACCCAGAGAGTAGCCCTTGAAGGCGTTCGTTTTTTTGCATTTCATGGTTTTTATCCCGAAGAGCAGTTGATAGGAAATGAGTTCATCTTAGATCTTATTACAGAGATGGAGGTCACTGATGATGGAGGGGATGATCTTAAGAATACAGTTAACTATGAGCGGTTATTTGAAATAGCCAAATCTGAAATGAAGCAAACCCGGAAGCTTCTTGAAACGGTAGCACATGGAATACTAAGGCAGGTTATCGTTGAGTTTCCCTTTGTTACTAAAGCGGAAGTCTCAATCCGGAAGATGTGTTTACCCATGGGCGCTGAAATCAAGAACTCTTTGATCCAACTATCATACAGCAAATAATCTTAATCTTCCTGTATAGGTGCAATCCTTTTATTCAGATCCTTCTTTCTTCAGGGGAAATGTAGGTTTATGAATAACTATGGATGACGTGAAGCCGTATACATAATCGGGGAAAAGGGGCGGATATTAGCTTATTCTGTTTATACCAATTATAATCTAACGAAATGGAATTTCAATTTGAATATCATGATCTACTAAGGATACTGATCTCTATAGCATGCGGAAGCATTATTGGCTTTGAGAGAGAGTATAAAAATAAAAATGCCGGGTTCAGAACTTTGATTTTAATATGTTTGGGCTCCACCATTTTCACCATAGTTTCCCAAAGGAGTTCCAATACGAGCGATGACCGGATTGCTGCTAATATTATTACAGGGATAGGTTTTATCGGCGCGGGCGTAATATTCAAGGATGGGCTATCGGTTAAAGGTTTGACAACTGCAGCGGTAATCTGGGTCGTTGCTGCCCTTGGAATGGTAATAGGAACTTTCCATTATTCCCTATCTATCATACTAACCCTAATTGTGCTGGTTATCCTTTCTCTTTTCAATAAGATTGAAATGCTAATAGATTTCCTCCATCACCAAAGGAAATTCAAAGTGATTTTTATCGATGAGAGCATGTCTCATCTTGAGTCGCTGGACAAGGAGGCCGTACAGAGAGGATTGCAGTTCAGGCAGATTCAACTTACCAAATGCAATAATAAGATCCATCTTGTTTTTGAAGTATCAGGACGGAAGAAACTGCTAGCCGACTTTAATCGTTACTTGATTGAATCGCATCACATTGCAGATGTAATGATTTAAATAGGAGAGTACGATATACTACATCAAAACCTCATTTTGAAGAACAAGTTGCACAAGATGAAAGGTTGTTCAATAGCAACTTATCAAGTATTTGCTGAAGCTTTGGATTAGAAGGACGAGGCGCGTTACTGTCTACAATTCTACCATCCGGATCAATCAAAACAAAACGAGGTATGGTGTTAATACCAAAGGCCTGAATAAAGTCTGATCTAAAGTCCCGGTCTGCTATTAGTTGCGTACCAGGGAGGTTCTGTTCCTTAACGAATTGCAACCAACGTTCGCGGTGCGCCTGCATGTCTACTGACACACTAACAAACCTTATGTTTTGATGCTGGTAGCGCTGCTCAATTTCTTTTAAATAAGGCAGTTCTTGCTTACAAGGGCTGCACCAAGTTGCCCATACATCGAGGAATACATAACTTCCCCTAAAGTTACTTAAGGATACAGTATGGTTGGTTTGATCTTTATAACTAAATAAAGGAGCTTCCGAACCGGGACTAACAAGTTTCAATTTATCGTATCTCAACTGGACCAGCTCCCTGTATCCAGGATCTTTTGCTACACTTAAATAATCCTTCAAATACTTATCGTCGTTAATACTTCCACAGATCAATTGTAAAGTATTTTGAAACAATAACTCTTCCTTAATCGGACCATCGGCAAAATCGCGTTGAACAATGTCCCTTTTTAACTCAAATGAACTTTTACTTTTGAAATAGGGCGATTTTACTAACTCTGCAGTGCGCAGGGCATCGAGCCGAACTGAAATGAGGGATTTATAATAGGGAGAGAATGAATACAATTCCCCATTATTCAAGTCAAAATCCTCCCAAACCATGGCCTGAAGTTCTGCAATTTTTTCTAGAGGGAGACGCCGCACATAAATGGCTTTAGCAGCTGGAAGTAAGATTTCTGGCAAATCGCTTCCCGGCTTCAAAGATTGAGCAAGCTTATAATACTCGTCTTCTCTGACTGGGTCGATTCCGTATCTTTTTAGATAATCGTGTATGAAGTATTTAATAGTATAGTCGACATGGTCTTGTTGGGATTTGAAAAATTTGCTGCCGAATCCTTGCTTTGACAACAGAGAAAAAGCCTGATCTTTAAATTGCTTGGTAAGCTGTATAAAATCTTCGGGTTCAATAAGATTGAATTCTTTTTGAAGATGTCCGTTGCTAACAGGGAAAATTTTTTGAATAAGATAATTGATGTTCGCCTGAGCATTATTTTCCAATTCTCCCGGCCCCTGCAGATGAAGTTCGTTCAATTTTCCCTCTAAAACAAGATTCATTCCCGGGCCCAAATACAGTTGAATGTCCTTATCTATCGTGTAATAAGCACTGTCCAACTCTCCGCTAAACACAAAGTTACCTTTAGCATCAAAATACAAAGGCGCTTTCAATTGCTTGCTGTTTTCAAGGAGTACAGTTTTTCCTGCAAATTCAGGAAGCCTACCCTTAAGAAAAACATTTTTCTGAGCATGCACAGCAAAGGGAATACACAGAAGTGAGAGAGTTTTTTTCATTGCGGTTTAAGTACTACATCATATTTTATAAAATTCAGCATTTGTTACTGTATATTTAATTTTAGGTTACATACTGAAGAGTGTGAATAAGGTGTTAAAAAGCGTGGATAAGTGCGCCCTGAATGTGGATAAGTGAACGAATTTAAGAACTAAAGTTTTAAATAACTGAAAATGAGCCTCTATTGATAATAATACAAAAGCAGCCAGACGGATAAATTGTGGAAAAGTGCAGAATATTAAATCAAAATAGTGGAAAAAAAGTTTCCTGGAAAAGAAGTTGGATAAAGAATTCATTACGGGGTTTGTGCCAAAGATTCTGCCATAGTGAGGTTATTGCAGTTTCCGGAAAAAACCAGGCATATACGAGCGCAAAGTCCTATATACCTGATTGATACTTTAAGAATTATCCTCTTTATCTCCTTGATCGGTGCGAGTCACAGGTGGTGAGCCTACCTCTCCGGCCGCTTTATCATCCCCGCCTTGAGGCTTTAACTGCTCTAGCTGGTCTTCATTCTTAGCACCACTCCTTATCGCATTCTTTTCGTCATCGGTAGGCAAATGAGGATCTGGTTTGCCTTTATCAGGTTGCCCTGGAATATTATACTGCTCTCCATCTTGCTTTTTCATACATATCACTTTTCTGCTTCAACAAGCCGCCCTGAGCTTTGTTGAGTTTTTTTTCAGAAGTGCCGTTCTGAAACAATCTTAAAAAAAAGAGGGTTTAGTCTTAACATCACCCATATTAGCAAATGCAGAAAGACACTTTAGCACTAGAGAAAGACCTTGCCATCGAAAAGAAAGAATGGCCAATACTAAGAGCGGGATGGATATTTATGGGATTGATAGTAGCAGGAGGCGCCATGGGTCTATTTGGAGGGGGCTTTTTAAGTCACACAAGAGTAAGCCACGCAGGTCTATCAATACAATACGACAAATTGTTACGGTATTCACTAAGTTCCAAAATAATTATTGAAGCCAACAAGCTCAGTAAAGACTCTTCGATCTTGGTAAATTCTGATTACACAAAAAAGATTAAAATAGAAGAGGTGACACCGGAGCCTGAATCAGTAAAACTAGAGGGTCAAAAGATCAGATACAAGTTTCACTCCCGAAGAAGCGACAATATAGTTTTTTACTTAAAACCCATAGGACGCGGAGAGCAACGATTGTTATTGGAGTTTAACGGCTTCAAACTTGACATTCACCAATTTATTTTTTTCTGATGGAATCCATAGTATTTAGATCTGCATTTATATATGTCGCTGTTTTCCTAATCCTGAGACTAGGCGGCAAAAGAACAGTGGGAGAAATGACCACTTTTGATCTTGTCTTGTTATTGATAATAAGTGAGGCTATTCAACAATCTCTGATAGATGATGATAATTCTATTACTGGTGGCCTCCTTGCCATAACCACACTTGTTTTTATTGATATTATGGTATCCTTGATTTCGAACCGCTTTTCTAAGGTCGATAAAATTTTGAACGGAGTTCCGCTGATTATATTAAAGGATGGCAAACCTTTATTAGAGCGAATAAAGAAATCAAGATTGCAAGTTGAGGACATCCTTGAGGCGGCAAGAAAAATGCAGGGTATAGATTCCCTCGATAAAATAAAATATGCTGTTCTTGAAAAAGACGGTACGATAAGTATTATTCCTATTTAGAAACAAAAAGAAACATGACTTCCACTTTTTTTACAGTATTAATAGACAATAAACCAACAAGATTTGAGAAACAAAGAGTAATAGCTATAGAGCCTTACGAATTTGGGACAAAAATCATATTTGAAGCCTCACATACCGAAGAAGAACCTATAATATACTTCACAAATGAACCATATGACGATGTTTACAAGTCATATCTTGGTTGAAACTTATAGAACATAGGAACATCTTCCTTTTCTCGCGCCGATTGAGACATGAATAACTAAAATCTATACACAAATTCACCTTTTAAAACACAAAAGGAAAACTTTTAAGTAAAAATTGACTTAAAAGAAGCATTTTTTTTAATGCTTTAATCAATTTTAACCCGTTTTTGTTTGTAATTATAAAATAAATTACCACTTTTATTTCTAATTACATTAAACATTAACAAAGTTAAGATGAAAAAAGTATTACCTTTTCTATTATTACTCGTTGTTGTAGCGCTTGGGTTAGCATTTCCTTCGGTCGAAGCCGCAAATGTTGCCGATAGCAAAATCGACACCGGAGACACGGCATGGTTACTGGTGTCAACAGCTCTGGTTTTATTAATGACTCCAGGCCTCGCGTACTTTTATGGTGGAATGGTTCGCAAAAAGAATGTTATTTCGACAATGCTCCAGAGCTTGGTATGTATGGGTCTGATAACAGTCCTATGGGTTGTTTTCGGATTTAGCTTAGCCTTTGGAGATGACATAGGCGGAATAATTGGTAATCCAGGTACGTTTTTCATGATGAAAGGTATGATAGGAAATGCAGTTTGGTCTCTGGCTCCAACTATCCCTTTGGTTTTGTTCGCAATGTTCCAATTAAAGTTTGCGGTTATTACGCCAGCATTAATTACAGGTGCATTTGCAGAGCGTATCAAATTCAATTCTTATCTTATTTTCATAACCTTGTTTATGATCCTTATTTATGCACCTTTAGCTCATGCAACCTGGCATCCTAACGGACTACTGTTCAACCTTGGAGTTCTTGACTTTGCTGGTGGTACAGTAGTGCATATGTCTGCAGGATGGGCTGCACTTGCTTCAGCATTATTCCTTAAGGGCCGGACAAAAGCAGAGCACACGCCTGCAAGGGTAAGTTATGTAATCCTGGGTACTGGCTTGTTATGGTTCGGTTGGTTCGGTTTCAATGCGGGCTCTGCTGTAGGCGCCGGTACTTTGGCTGCTACAGCTCTGGCAACCACAACCACAGCTTCTGCAGCTGCTGCTATGGCCTGGGTATTTTTTGATATGTTCAGGGGCAAAAAGCCATCTGCTATGGGTGCATGTATCGGGGCAGTTGTTGGTTTAGTAGCAATTACACCTGCTGCAGGATTCGTAACGGTATCACATTCTTTAGTAATTGGTATAGTTGCAGCGGTTATAAGTAACCTGGTAGTAATCTGGCGCTCTCGCACCAAAATAGACGACACTCTTGATGTATTTCCTTGTCACGGTGTTGGAGGTATGGTAGGTATGCTAATGACTGGTATTTTTGCCAATCAAACAGTTAACGCCGCAAACACCACAGGTAACGGCTTATTCTATGGTGAAACTAAACTATTTATGGTTCACTTAATGGCGCTTGTTGGAGTTTCAATTTTTGCATTTGTTGGTTCTTATCTTTTATTGTTGATTACCAATGCGATCAGCCCTCTCCGGGTAACATCAGAAGAAGAAGAAATCGGTCTTGACATCAGTCAGCACGACGAAGAATTATAATGGTAAATCGTTCTTTTTATTAAACCCGCCTCATGCGGGTTTTTTTTTGATTTCAGTTCTTTTAATCTTTTGGATGAATATTTATTTAAACCCTTATAAAATAAGGAGAAGACTGGAAATGATGATGGCTTTACTCCTTAGTAACATCAGGGCAGGACATATACAGGTTAAGCTACCCGGCCACCCATACGTAGTGCTCACTTAGAATCCCTTTATCACAAGATCCTTACTCAAATTACATCTTCAAGTCTACATTTACCATAAAACCCTTTTGTTGCTTTTAAATAATTTTCAAACCTTTGGACTTTTATTTACTTAATTGTTGTAATTCAAAAAAGATAGAAATGTCAGAAGCAGCGTTTACTAGAAAAATGACCGCAATGGCGATTATTGGGTCGTCATTATTAGCCTTTTCTTGTTCCAGTTTAAAAGGTGGAAGCACAAGAGAGGCAAGAGCTACAATAAATTCAACGAAGCAAGAGGTACCAGGAAGTGGATCAATAACCTTCGTTCAAAAACAGAATGAGGTTGAGATGAAGTTAGAAATTAATTTCCCTGCAAAAGCGAATAAAACAGTTGCGGTTCATATTCACGAACATGGCGACTGCGGAAATCAAGGGAACGATGCACACGGTCACTGGAACCCAACGAATAGCAAACATGGAAAGTGGGGAAGTGGTGAGTATCATTTGGGAGATATCGGGAATGTGCAGCTGGATGCAGCTGGAAAGGGATCGTTATCGATTAAGACCGATAAATGGTCTGTTGGTACCGGAAATTCTAATGATGTAGCCGGTAGGGGATTGATTGTCCATGATGGAACAGACGATTATGTAACCCAACCAACCGGAAACGCCGGATCAAGAATTGGCTGTGGCGTAATTGAAGTGGCCAAGAAATAACAAGAAAGGGTTCCCATTGGAACCCTTTCTTGTTATCAAATATCGTGTGGGACCTCCTATTAATGCTCTTCAGAATTATCAGCAGGAGGGGGGATTATATTTGCGCTGTTTTCTGGCAAAACAAAGGCCTTATACTGAGGATTATGCAACATATGATTAATATTCAAAAGCTTATTATCAATATCATCCACACAGCGCTTTACTTCAGCAATTAGTTCCTGATCATCTATCAAATCCTCATCGTCAAGCAGCAGGAGCCCTTTGATAGTAGAAACCGGGCTTCTGATCTCGTGCGAAAGGTGAGACGAATACTGTGAAAGCTTTAAGTTCTTGGCCTTTATGTCTTCAGTACGCTCCTCTATGATGCTTTCAAGGTTTTGATTTATCTTATCCAAATTTTCTTTCTGAACAGAAATCTCCTCGTTAAGCTCTCGCATCTTATGCAACGTTTTAGCCTTCTTACGGGATTGAATAACCAGAAGGGCTATAACCACAAAAGACAAAGCTAAAACTATAACAGCTGCAATATATTTGACCCTGTTTGTTTTTTGCTTTTCAAGAAGGATTTCCGTTTGCTTTTGCTTTTCAATAAAGTCAAACTGTTCTTGATGAAGAGAATATTTTTTACTGACTAAATCACGAATAGAAATGCTGTCTTCTTTGTAAACATTCTCCAAGTATTTCAATGCGTCTACAGAATTATTTTTTGATTTAGCTAAGTAATATAATTGCTTCGTGAAGTCTTGTTTAAGTTTAACCTCGCCAACTCTTTCGGATATCGCCAGTCCTTTTTTTATAAAATCTTCAGTCTTGTTATACTTCTTTTGAGCCATATAAATATCAGCCAAATACATGTAGACAGTCGATAGTCGGGGATAATATTGATTTTTGAGGCAAATTTCTTCGCATTCTTCTAAGACCTCTACCGCGGCATTGTATCTTTTTGTCTTCCCATAAAGGAATCCCTTACTAAGGAGAATAATTGAAATACTTAATGTATCTTTCTTCTCTTTAAAGTATTCAAAGCTCTTATTCAAGTAACTTAATGCTGCTTCGTACTTATTGGATTTAGTATAAATATTTGCAACGTTAATGGAACATCCGGCTACTAACTCGTCATTTTTTATCTTTTTAGCAATACTGATACATTTAAGGTAGTATGAAAGCGCCTTTCTTCTATCATAGTTTTTATACCGATTGCCGATGTTATTATACACCATTGCTTCGCCATAAAAATCTTTGTGCTTTTTAAATAGGTTCAAGGCTAGCAAAAACTTAGAAATAGCAGTATCGTCCTCCACAAGAATGGAATACCCAGTTCCCATAACACGATAAGCTTCAGCTTGACCTAATTCAAAATTTATTTTTTCTGCTAACCTGAGAGCTTGATTTGCAGTATAAATAGTTTTCTTTGGATCGATTTGTCTAACTTTTTCTGCATACTTATTTAATTCAACAACTTTCAAACTATCTGTCTTGAAATCTTGTTGGTTAGCAAAAGAAACTGAAAGATTAATAAAATAAAGAAAAAGGAGTAATTTTAATTTCATCTCTTAAACAGGGACAAATTACGAAAATTAATTTATACCACATTATTTATAAATCGTTACGTTAATAAGTTATTTTATCTATTTTTATACTTTATATTGTACATCAAATCTAAACAACATGAAAAAAATTTTATTAGCAGCCGTTATTATTAGCATTGGTTTTGCGGCATGTAAAAAAGACAACGAAGCTCAACCAGAAAAAGTAAAGATTGAGAAGAAAACTATGGATGGTGAAGAAGGTGGAGATGATAGCAAGAGCGGATCTGAAGGCAATGGCGGCGGATGGGGCGGATAATTAATTTTTACAATTAATTACTCCTAATCCGTTCCGGTTATATATTTGTAAAAAACCGGATTCATGCAAGACATTAAAACCTACGTAGAGCAGCACAAACAACGTTTTTTAGACGAATTGTTTGTGCTGCTTCGTTTTCCATCCATAAGTGCCGACCCTAAATACAAAGGGGATGTTCTCAAAACTGCTGACTTTGTAGCAGAGAAGCTAAGGGAAGCAGGTGCAGACAATGTGGAAGTGGCTGCCACTGCAGGCTACCCAATAGTTTACGGCGAAAAGATCATTGATCCTTCTAAACCAACTGTCCTTGTGTATGGACATTATGATGTTCAACCTCCTGATCCTCTTGAATTATGGGAAACACCTCCATTTGAACCCACTATTCGTGGCGAGAAGATCTTTGCTCGTGGAGCTTGCGACGATAAAGGTCAGTTTTACATGCATGTTAAGGCTTTTGAAATAATGCTTCGTACTGAATCTCTTCCTTGTAATATTAAATTTATGATAGAAGGAGAGGAGGAAGTTGGTTCAGACAACTTAGGAAGCTTTGTTGTAGCGAATAAGGAAAGACTTAAGGCAGATGTGGTATTAATATCAGATACTGCTATGATTAGTCTGGACACCCCATCACTGGAAACAGGATTAAGAGGCCTATCTTATCTGGAGGTGGAGGTAACCGGGCCAAACCGCGACCTGCATTCGGGTGTTTACGGAGGAGCCGTAGCTAATCCAGCAACGATTCTTTGTCAGATGATCGCATCCCTGCATGATCAAAATAATCACATACTTATTCCTGGCTTTTATGATGATGTACAAAGTTTAACGGAAGAGGAAAGATTATTATTGAACTCTGCACCATTTGATGAAGAGGAATACAAAAATGATCTTCAGGTTAATGAAGTTTGGGGAGAGCAAGGCTATACAACCATTGAAAGAACTGGAATCAGACCGACATTGGAACTTAATGGAATTTGGGGTGGATACATTGGAGAAGGAGCAAAAACGGTATTGCCATCTAAAGCTAGCGCTAAAATATCTATGCGTCTTGTTCCTAATCAGAAATCGGAGAAAATCACAGAGCTATTCAAGAACCATTTTGAGAGCATTGCACCAAAATCAGTAAAGGTTAAAGTAACACCACATCACGGGGGCGAACCTGTGGTTACTCCAACAGATAGTATTGCATTCCAGGCGGCCCAAAAAGCAATTGAAGAATCATTTGGTAAAAAACCCGTTATAACCAGAGGTGGTGGAAGCATTCCGATAGTTGCATTATTTGAGAAAGAATTGGAGATTAAAACAGTATTGCTAGGCTTTGGACTAGATAGTGACAATCTGCATTCGCCAAACGAGAAATACGATCTCGCTAATTATTACAAGGGAATTGAAACGATACCATTATTTTTCAAACACTTTGCTGATCTAAGCAAATAACTAAACAAAAAATAAAGATACAACAAGCATCTTAATCTTAGGATGCTTGTTGTGTTTAAGGCCTTAATCTCAATTGAGTTCCTAAATATTATTTCAAAACAATAAAACGATTCTTTCTTAAGCCCGAAATCTAAACGACTAGTCCTCGAATGAACCTAAAAAAGAAGAGCTATTTCTAATACCTAAATAGGTAACCATTCAAGGTACAATATAGCGGGAAATAGCTGAAGAACAATTGAAAGGAGGTATAAGAAAAAGTCTAATTAACATAATATCAATTATGACCCAAAATGGAATGAAAGTGCTTTGGTAGTTATGCTTAATTAAAAACCATTTTTATTCAGGGGCGTTTCAAAGTAATATCAAGCTTGAATTTAAACCTATGAAAACTACAACATATCCCGAGAACCATACTAAACAGCTGCAGCGTTTGTTAGGGTTAGTTTCAGACAGTCGTAAGCATTTTCAGGAAGCTATAGAAAAAGTTAAAAATACTGAATTCAAGAATTTCCTCAATCAGTTATTAGTTGAACGAGAAGCTTTACAAATTGAACTTAAAAATCGTATTATAAGATTGGGAGGAAATCCGGATGAAAATAGTTTAGGTTTCTTGTCGAGCCTGGAACGTTCCTGGCAAATTATTAAGGCTAAAGCATCCGGAAGCGGTGATCAGGAAATAATAGAAAGCTGCCGGAACGCAGAACAGACTGTATTGGACGGTTATGACGACGTTTTACAAGGAAGTATTCTTGAAGACGAAGAACTGAAGTATTTTATCACCTCGCAGCGCTTCACGATCAATCAATCTTTTCTCGAACTTGACCAGATGTACTTCAACATGTTTCGATCTGATAACACAATGGACGGCCTATGAGATCAATATGGAAAGGTTCTATCGGCTTTGGGTTAGTTAATATCCCAATTAAATTATATTCGGCTGTTCAAAGCAGCTCATTAGGCCTTGATATGCTAGATAGCCGGGATCATTCGAGAATCCGCTACCAGCGAATCAATGAGAAAACAAGAAAAGAAGTTCCTTACGATCAAATTGTTAAAGGATATCCTTACAACGAAGGATATGTGATTTTGGAAGATAAGGACTTTGATGAGGCTGCGCCAGAGAAAAGCAAAATGATCGAGATCGAAAATTTTGTTAATATGGACGAGGTCAATCCTATATACTACGAAACAGCCTACTATGCAGAGCCAGAAACTCAAGGGAGAAAGGCCTATGCATTGTTACACAAAGCATTACAAAAATCAAAAAAAGCTGGCCTTGGGCGTTTCGTTCTTCGCACCAGTGAAAACCTGTGTATCCTCCACCCTCTTGAAAAAGTTATTGTCATTTCCAAGATCCGCTTTGCAGAAGAAGTTCGTTCATCTGAAGAGATATTAACACCTGATAACGTAGAGGTTAGCAAAAAGGAATTAGATATGGGACTAGCTCTGATCAACCAATACAGTGCTAAGTTGGAAATCGAAAAGTTCAAGGACGAATATCACCATGAGCTGCTTCGAATTATAGAATTGAAAGCAAAAGGAAAACAACCTACAATTAAGAAACTAAAACCTAAAAAAGCATCTGATGATAATTTATATGAAATGCTGATGCAAAGCCTTGACACATCCCGGAAAGGAGCTTAAATGGGATTAAAAGAATATAAAAAGAAAAGGAATTTTAATGAAACAGCAGAGCCAGACAGTGGCGAAAAATCGTCGACAGACGCACTTAAATTTGTAGTCCAAAGACATCATGCCTCACGCCTTCATTACGACTTCAGGCTTGAATTAGAAGGCGTTCTTAAAAGCTGGGCTGTTCCAAAAGGCCCATCCCTTAACCCAAAAGACAAACGTCTTGCAATGATGGTTGAGGATCACCCCTACGATTACCGGACATTTGAAGGTGTAATTCCTGAAGGAAATTACGGTGCTGGAGTAGTAAGTATTTTTGACGAAGGAACATACGAAGGCTTGGATGGACCAGGGGAAGCCGAACTAAAAAAAGGCCTTTATAGTGGAAATTTAAAATTCAGGCTTCATGGGAAAATCCTCAAAGGCGAGTTCGCCCTGGTAAAGCTTAAAAGTAGTGAAGAAAATTCCTGGCTCTTGATTAAGCATAAAGATGAGTTTGCAGTGGCCGAAAAGTTCGATGCTGAAGATTTGATTTCAGAGCGGGAGAAAAAACGTGGTGAGGACCGGAAGAAGCTCGCCAAAGTTGCGAAAACAAAGACCCGACCTAAGGCAGAAACCGAAAAAGAAACATCTGAAGAAAAACTTGATATAGAAAGCTTCAAACCAATGTTAGCTAAACTTGAAGGAGATGTTTTTGATGACAAAAACTGGATATACGAAAAGAAACTGGATGGCTATAGGATCATTGCTTCAACAGGTAAAACAGTAAGATTACTTTCAAGAAACGGACTTGACTATACCACGAAATATAAGCTTATTTCAAAAGCCCTTGCGAATATTAAGGACGAAGCTATTATAGATGGGGAGCTTGTAGTTGAGGATAAAAGTGGAAAAGCATTATTTCAAAAGTTGCAGAATTACGATCCGAATGACAAAGGCACCCAACTGAAGTTTTACGCTTTTGACCTGCTTGCATTAAACGGACACGATATAAGGCAATTGGACCTTATCAAGCGAAAGGAACTACTTGCGGCTTTATTAAAAAAAGGACCAAAAAGCTCTGTGACCTTCAGTGAGCACGTTTCGGGTAAAGGCAAGAAACTATTTGCAGAAGCAGTGGAAAACAGCTGGGAAGGGATCATTGCCAAAGATGGCTCAAGTAATTATGAAAGCGATAAGCGATCGGGCAAATGGCTAAAGTTTAAGGTTCAGAACTCACAGGAAGCCCTAATAATCGGTTTCACCAAACCACAGGGTAGCAGAATGTATTTTGGATCACTTGTTTTGGGAATGATTGATAATGGAGAGTTAAGGTATATTGGAAACGTGGGTACTGGATTCAATGAAGAAAGTTTAAAGTCTTTACACAGCAAAATGCTACCGCTTAAAGTTGAAGATAAGCCGGTACGGGTGAAAGTTAAACAAGAGAAAAGCGTAACCTGGATTAAGCCGGATATGATTTGCGAAGTGACTTTCTCCGAATGGACTGACGATAATGTGCTAAGGCATCCTGTTTTTAAGGGATTAAGGGAGGATAAAAACCCTACGGAGGTTGTTCCCGAACCAGAGGGTAAAAGTGAATTAAGCACCCCTCCTTCTGCAGAGGAAAAAACTGCTAAAGTTATGGAAACAAAAACTGTAAATGAGAAGGAAGATACGTTTGGAAAGAAGGTGGTTAAACTAACTAACCTCAACAAAATTTACTGGCCTGAGGAAGGCATTACCAAAGGCGATTTGATAGAGTATTATAGAGATATCAATGACTATATACTTCCCTATTTAAAAGATCGCCCCTTATCATTAAACAGACATCCCAATGGCATTAATGGAAGCAGCTTTTTCCAGAAGGACCTGGATACAGATCAAATTCCTTCCTGGATAAAATCCCAACCCATTCATTCTGAAAGTAATGATAAGGATATTGACTACCTGATCTGTAATGATCTTCCTACCCTATTATGGATGGCAAACTTGGGCTGCATAGAAATTAATCCTTGGCTTAGCACTTTTAAAAAGCCTGAACATCCTGTATTTGCAGTTATGGACCTGGATCCTAATGATGTCGATGACTTTGCTGAAGTGGTACGCGTTGCCCTGACTACTAAAGAAATACTGGATCAGATGAAAGTACGATCCTTCATCAAAACTTCCGGATCGAGAGGTTTACACATATTTATTCATGTAGGAGCTAAATATGACTACGATATAATTAAGAACTTCGTTCAGTACCTGGGCAAGATGATATTGGAGCAACACCCTGATACAACGAGCCTTGAAAGGAGTCCGTCTAAGCGCAAAAAGAAAATTTACCTCGATTTTTTACAGAACAGACGCGGACAGACTATCGCTGCTCCGTATTCTGTAAGGCCAAAACCCGGAGCTACAGTTTCTACTCCATTGTCATGGGATGAAGTAAATGAGAACCTTAATATAAAATCATTTACTATCTTCAATACCCTGGATAGAATCAAGGAGAAAGGAGACCTATGGCAGGATATAACGAAAGAATCGACGGATCTTAAAGCAGCACTGGAAAGTCTGAATGAATAAAACAATAAAACAGGCAAAGAAGATGTTTCTTCAATGCCTGCCTTTTGCCAGGTTTATTTCTTACCAACTATCACTTTCTCGAAGGAATCGAAATTGAGATAGAAGTTTGCCAACTCAAGAAGCTTGTCTGAGTTGATTGATTTTACTGTTTGTATGTAATTGGAATAATAGTCATAGTCGAGGCCTGAGAAATAGATATTTTTGAACTTATCTGCATGTGAAAACGCATTTTCCAGACCTCCCAGAAAAGAACCTAACATATAGTTTTTAACTAATGCTAACTCTTCTTCAGGTATACGTTCAGTTCGAAGCAAGTCTACCTCCTTTTTAATTTCGTCCACTGCTGAAGTACATACGTTGGCTCCTACTTCTGAGGCAATGAAGAAGTACCCAGAATTTTTAAAGGATACGAGTGCCGATCCAATTCCATAGGTGTAGCCTTTATCCTCACGAATATTAGCCATTAAACGAGATCCGAAATATCCGCCAAGAACAGTATTTAAAACTTGCAGAGCAGCAAAATCAGGGTGGTTTCTGTTAACACACAGATTACCAATCCTTATTGCCGACTGCAAAGCACCTTCCCTCTCATAATAATGCTCTGATCCATTTCTGACCGGGAAACTAAAGGAATTCTGTGTTAAGCTTACACCCTTATCCCAACCTCTTCCAAAATGATTGTTAATTGAAGCTATGGTAGAGTCGTTTACTTGTCCAGATACAACTATAGTACAGTTATCCGGACGATAAGCAAGATTAAAATATTCGACAAGTTGATCCCGGGTCAATTTATCATAATCCTCAGATGAAGAACTAAAGCCATAAATAGTGTTGCCAAATAGAGCCCTATTAAAGATCCGGCGACTTAAAAAGTCATTCTTCTCAAGGTTTATACTAAGCTTTTGCTTTTGATTCCTTATAAATGTTGAAAGCTCCTCCTCTGGGAAAACTGAGTCAGTAATGACCTGCTTAACTACCGGAAGGGTAGATTCAAGGTGCTTGGTTAAAGTATAAAGGGTAACAACAGACTGGTCGTAATTATAATCAGTTTGAAGAAAAGCACCGTAATAATCTATTTCTTCTGCTATTTCGTGTGACCTGAGTGTGCTTGTTCCCTCAACAAGCATGGAATTTACTACATATGCCTGAAGGGGCTTAGATGGTTCCCAGTTTACGTTATTAAATATAAGTTCTATGCGTACGAGGTCCTGAGAACCAGCATTGATTGAGAATAAATTTATGCCATTATCAAGACTATATTCCTCTGCTTTTATAAGATCTATGTTTTCAACCTGTCTGAATGCAGGCGCCAGTGTTCTTTCTATCATTAATTAGCCAGATATAGAAGGGTTGAAGAATTTTGTTTGGTGAATACTTTTACCGCCTGATTTTGCAGATCCTGCTGACTAACCAAAAGGTATTTTTGAGTTTCGTTGTTTAGTTCTGCTGCATTTCCCATTAGTTCAAAGAATGCAAGGTTCATCGCTTTATCCAATAAACTCATTTCGGCAAAGACCATTGTAGACTCCACCTTATTCTTTACTTTAGTTAGTTCCCGTTCAGGGATCAGTTCTCTTTTCAAAATATCTAATTCGTTCCAGATCGCTGCTTCTGCTAATTGAGGGTCTATTCCCTCTGTCAACTTTCCTTCGATAATAAACAAACCGGGATCAGAGCTTGAGGTAATATAAGCACTAATCTCAGAAAAAAGCTTTTGCTCCTTAACCAGGCTCATGTATAACCTAGACGCATTTCCTCTGGATAGTATATCTGAGATCAGGTCGCATTCGTAATAGCCATTTTCCTGTCTGCCAGGCATATGAAAAGCCATGTAAATAGCATTTAATGGTACATCCGCCTTTACAATTTCCCTTCTGGCTTCTAGTTGTACTGGCTCTTTAGGTAAATCACGGAGAGGCTTCTCTCCTCTTGGAATTGAACCGAACCATTTTTCAGCCAATTCTTTTACCTCGGCAGTGTAAACAGATCCACCTACCACTAAAATAGCATTGGAAGGATTGTAATGTCTGGCAAAAAAACCTCTCACATCTTCTATGGTCGCGTCTTCTATATGAGATAATTCTTTTCCTATAGTAGCCCAGCGGTATGGGTGTTCTTTATAAGCTAGCGGTCTCAATTTCAACCAGACATCTCCGTATGGCTGATTCAGGTATCTTTGCTTAAATTCCTCACAGACAACGTTTTTCTGGACTTCCAAACTTTTCTCAGAAAAGGCCAAACTCAGCATCCTGTCACTCTCCAGCCAAAAGGCCGTTTCGAGGTTTGCAGCTGGAAGAGTAATATAATAATTAGTAATGTCGTTGCTCGTGAATGCATTATTCTCTCCCCCGACGCGCTGAAGAGGTTCATCATATGAAGGAATATTAATAGATCCTCCAAACATTAAATGCTCGAAAAGATGTGCGAAGCCTGTTTTATCCGGATCTTCATCTCTGGCACCCACATCGTATAATACATTAACAACAGCCATTGGATTAGTAAAGTCTTCGTGTACCAATACCTTTAGTCCGTTGCTTAAAACAAATCGATTGAAATCTACCATTTTTTCAAAGTATAAATTCAAAGTGAAAAACCAAAATAATGACGTGATCTTCCTTTACTCTGGAGCTAATTTCAGCTTTTATGAAGGTCAAATGTAAACGTTTTTTAATTGGCAGGGATAAATCCTCTAATCACAATTTCACTTAAACTCTTATCAACATAATTCTGTTTTCCACAAACTGGCAGGAGTCGATAATTTTCGTAACTTTGCATCCCGTACAAAAACAATTGATTTTACCCCAAAGAGGTAGTCAATTAAAAAATCTTTTTAAATGACCAAATATATTTTTGTTACGGGTGGCGTTACCTCCTCTTTAGGAAAAGGTATTATTTCCGCATCTTTAGCTAAGCTTCTTCAGGCCCGCGATTATCGCGTAACTATTCAAAAGTTTGACCCTTATATCAACATTGATCCAGGAACTTTAAATCCCTATGAGCATGGAGAGTGTTTCGTTACTGAAGATGGTGCTGAAACAGATCTTGACCTTGGTCATTACGAGCGTTTTCTAAATGTACCGACATCCCAATCAAATAACGTTACAACCGGACGCATTTACCAGAATGTTATTAATAAGGAGCGTGAGGGTGCATATCTAGGTAAAACTGTACAAGTTGTACCTCACATCACTGATGAAATAAAAAGAAATATCCGGATACTGGGAGAAAGTGGTGAATATGATATCGTAATTACAGAATTAGGGGGAACAGTAGGTGATATCGAGTCCCTCCCATTTATTGAGGCGGTGCGTCAATTCCGGTGGGAAGTTGGATACAGTAATTCTCTTGTGATCCACTTAACGCTAATTCCTTTCCTGGCAGCTGCAAAAGAACTTAAAACAAAACCAACTCAGCACTCTGTTAAGATGCTTTTAGAGTATGGAATTCAACCTGATGTACTAGTTTGCCGCACTGAACACCATATTACTCAAGACATTCGTCGTAAGATTGCTCAATTCTGTAACGTGAACATCAATGCAGTAATTGAGTCAATAGATGCCTCAACAATTTACGACGTTCCATTATTAATGCTTAAGGAGCAGTTAGACAAAACCGTTTTAACTAAATTAAAGCTTCCCCTAAAACACGAACCTAACCTTGAAAGTTGGAAGGACTTTTTGGGAAGATTAAAAAACCCAACAGCTGAAGTTAATATCGGATTAATTGGGAAGTATGTAGAATTACAGGATGCCTATAAATCCATCATCGAGTCATTTATTCACGCCGGTGCAAGAAACGAATGTAAAGTGCAGATACACTCCATTCATTCTGAAAGTGTTACAGAGGAAAACGTAGCAGAAAAACTTGCCGGCCTTGATGGTGTACTAGTTGCTCCAGGATTTGGAAGCCGGGGTATTGAAGGTAAGATCTCCGCAATAAAATACGTTCGCGAGAAACATATTCCGTTCTTTGGTATCTGTTTAGGAATGCAGTGTGCAGTGATTGAGTTTGGACGGAATGTATTGGGCCTTCAGGATGCTCATAGTACAGAAATGAATGAAGATACGCACAATGCAGTTATCTCCATGATGGAAGAGCAGAAGAAGATTAAGAACAAGGGTGGAACTATGCGTCTTGGATCGTATGTGTGCGACTTGAGAAAAGGAAGCAAAGCTGCTGCAATTTATGGAAAAACACGCATTACAGAGCGACACAGGCACCGTTATGAGTTCAATAACGAGTACCTTGCTCAATATGAAGAAGCAGGTATGCTTGCCTCAGGAATGAATCCGGATAACAATCTTGTTGAAATAGTAGAATTGAAAAACCATCCATTCTTTGTCGGTGGCCAATTTCACCCTGAATTAAAGTCAACTGTTGCTAATCCACACCCTCTTTTTGTTAGCTTTGTCGCAGCTGCATTAGCAGGTAAAAGGAAGAAATAAGAACAACAATAAAGAAAAAAGATAAGGAAATACCACATAATGGATAGAAATACATTCACGGGATTTTTTCTGATTTTAGTTATCCTCTTCGGGGCTACATACTTTATGAAGCCGTCAGAAGAAGAACTAAAAAGAGAAAGAATCGTTCAGGACTCAATAAAACAAGCGCAGTCGGGAAAACTTACTAAATCAAAGCCTGCCCCAGCCGCAGCAACTGCCCCCACCGCAGTTGATTCTAACTTATTAAAAGGTCCTTTCGGAAGGGCGAGAGTTGGAAATGCACAAGTTGTAGTTCTTGAAAACGAAGATTTAAAAGTAAATATTAATACTAAAGGCGGTCGAGTAGAAAGTGTAGAATTAAAAAAATTCAAGACTTACGATCAAAAACCTTTGATTCTGTTTACGGCAGAAGAAAGCAGTTTCAATCTTGCTCTTAAAGCAAATGGTTCTAATATAAACACTAAAGATCTGTTCTTTAGTCCCTCAGCTCCAGGGTTAAAGGTATCTCAAAAAGACTCTGCAGCAGTTACATTCACCGCCAATTACGGTCCTAACCAATCCTTACAATATGTTTATACCTTAAAAGGCGAAGGATTCAAGCTAGGTTTCAACATTGTAACAAAAGGTTTGGAAAATATTATGACCGCTGCTCCTACAATTCATTGGGATGCATTGTTGAGACAGAAGGAAAAAGATATCAAGAGTGAACATAGATACTCGGGAGCATACTACCAGCAAGGAGACGAGCCGGTTGAACATATTGGCACTACCGAGGATGAGAAAAAAGATATTGGAGAAGATGGCAAAATCCAATGGGTATCATTCAAACAGCACTTTTTCTCCAATGTCCTTATTTCTAAAGAAGGTTTCGATAAAGCAAACCTTGCTGTAAGTACTTCAGCGGAGCCTGGTGTTGTTAAAGGCTTCTCAGCGAGCCTCACGCTGCCCGCTAAAATGAATTCATATGCCATGGAGTTTTACTTCGGGCCGAACAGGTACAATACATTAAAAGCACAAGGAAATAATCTTGAAGGAATCATTGACCTGGGTTGGGGACCTCTGAAATGGGTGAACCGTTTTGCTGTACTGCCTATCTTTAACGCTTTAGAAAAGTTTAACTGGGGTTATGGCTTAATAATTTTAGTTCTTACCCTCATCCTTAAACTAGTTCTTTCTCCGCTTACTTATAAATCTTACCTGTCAATGGCTAAGATGCGTGTATTGAAACCAGAGATGGACGAAATTAAAGCTAAAGTTGGAGAAGATAATCCTACTTTACTTCAACAAGAATATCTGAAGTTGTATAAAAAGGCCGGCGTAAATCCATTAGGCGGTTGTATTCCAATGCTACTTCAAATGCCGATCGTAATGGCTTTCTTCTTCTTCTTTCCGAACCTTTTCGAGTTAAGGGGGGAGAAGTTTTTATGGATGACAGATCTGTCGACCTATGACTCTTTCGTAAACTTCGGATTCGAGATTCCTTTTATGGGAGATCACTTGAGCTTGATGTGTATTTTAATGACCATTTCAACGTTAATATACACTTACTTCAATAACCAAACATCGGGAGCTACAGGACAGATGAAGTATATAGGTTACATTACTCCTATTATCTTCCTTGGTGTATTGAACAGTTACCCAGCCGGATTAAATTATTATTACTTCCTTGCAAACATGTTGACGTTCGGCCAGCAATTTTTGATCAGGCAGTTTGTTAACGACGAAAAGATCCACGCGCAGATTCAGGAGAATAAGAAGAAACCTGAAGGCGAGAAGAAACAGTCTAGTTTCCAGCGTCGTATGGAAGAATACATGCGCCAGCAACAGTCGAAACAAAACAAAAAATAAGCATTAGAATGATGTTAATTAAAACGGCCTTAACGGGCCGTTTTTTTTTTCGGTTGTAGTACCCCCACTCCTTGTTCAAACAAAAGCCTGGTTTATTTGATATATCTACAAATATTAACTTATGCAGGCTTCGGAAATAAAACTATTTATAAACAATATAGAGCAAACTTTGCAGGTGCAGAAGGATAAAGCACCAGGCAATTTTGTAATTACTCAGGAACTCAAATTTATCGCGAGGATTTATAAAGATGCTGATGGAAGATGGAAATCTGTTGAGATTTCTGATCTTTCTCCATCTGTTATCGAATCAATTGGAAAAGAAATTGAAGAAGCAGATATCGGGAATGCATAAAAAAAGCGCCTTTAAAAGCGCTTTTCTTTTTTATCTAACTCCAAAGGTCCGCCGCACCTATCAATGTTCCTGCAGTACCTAAAGTTGCTGAGACAATAGGAATTTTTATATCCTTGTCTCCCAAACGGTCCCTTACATGGTCTATAAATAATTCCCAGGCATTATTATGCCCGCCAATTAATAAAGCATCAGGATTGAACGAACTAATATATTGGAGCAAAAATTTCACGAAGTTCTCTCCATACTCATTAAAAACCAGCTGCCCAATTCCATCATCATTAGAAGCCATATTAGTAAGATCTGCGATGTCGGCAGGGCGTACTCCTGTAAAATCCTCGTAACGCTGCATCAGCCATCCAATCCCTATATAATCCTCTGCTATTCCATCTTTAAAAGGCTTATTCCACATATTTGCATCTTCAGACACCCCATCTACTACTCTTGCTGACCCCAATCCATAATTTAAGGTAAATCCCAAGATATTGTTATATCCTTTCACTGCCCCGGCCATCTGTTCCGCCTTAACTACCCGCGGAGCCGGATTATCCATTCTGATGTTTATAGGAGAAATACCCAGTCTGTCGGCAAGTAAGGTCTTTACATTTTGTTGATACAGAGATTCAAACTTCTTCTGGTTATGCATCAAAGAAACTCCGTTCTCGTAATCGAAAGGGCCAGGAATAGTTATTGCAAATTTAGAAATGGGTGTTTCCCTTAAAGCGTGAACCCGAGTGATGACAGTTGTCCACTTTTCTAAGAAGTTTTCTAGAGTTTCATCGGCACTTATTTCTTCAAAAAATTCAGTTTCAGGTAATACTGTCTTGGTGTCGTTGTCCACAATTGCCGCTCTAATGCCCGGGATATTAATATCAACGGATACGATCTGATTGCTCATAATGTCTGGTTGGTAACCTAGGTTTTAATTGTTTGTTGGCCAAATTAAAGCTTAAATTCTTAAAATGACAATTATTTTCTAAGTAATAATTATATTACTACTGTGTGTGAAGAACTTAGAAAATAAGGTCATGAACGTTAATTTTATATGGAAACAAAAAAGGGCAATCTTTTAAGATTGCCCTCTATAATATTATCAGGAGTAATAGTTATTCTTTAGCCTTGGCAGTTGTTTTGGCTGCTTCGGGAGGAGTAACAGACCAAATTTTCTTTTTGTAGTCCTGAATACCTTGTTCTATTCTTTGAGCCTCTTTCTGCTGCGCTTCGGCATCTTTTGCGTAGTCAGCAATCCGAAGGCCTGCAGGGTTAGAATCTCTGATAATAACACTTGCGAACTTTCTTTGAACGAAATAGTCATCCAAACTCATTTCCTGGATTCCATTATCCGGATCAGAGATATCCTTCGAGGCAATCAGGTAGCGGCAATGTGGAAAATAAAGCCAAAATGCAGGGACAGTTTGATTAGAATCCAAACCAGCTACATCAAGACGCATTAGGGGAGCTATTCCAACTATCCTTGTTTCAACCTTTGAGCGTTGCTTATCGTAGAACACATCCTCTTTAATTCTAAACTTAATGATCTTTTCAGGATTAAAATCATTAACCATTTTAGACCATTCAATAGCATTTCCCTGATCATCGAATTTAGTTGGGACCGTTACGCTATCTCCCTTAAGTCTTCTTTCTGCCTCTTCGGTAGTTAACCTTTTTTTGAAAGCATCATCAGACGGATCATATACACCAATTTTACGAGCCTTAATGCCCGTAAGCAGCATATTGATCAACTCGGAGCCGGGTGTTGCAAGTACCTTATTTTCTGGCAATCTCAAGTCGATATCTCTCCATATCCTTTTGTAGAACTTAACATTAGCAGGATCCACTTTTGCATAATCAAAAGGAACTGCTTTCTCTAGTATACTAATACCCTGAAAGCCATCTACTACCGGAGGTAAAGAATCCAGTGGCTCTTGCGCTTTCACAGAAGCCGCTCCTAGAACAATAAAAAGCAGTGGTAAAAATTTCTTTATCATAGTAATTTCTTTATCTGTGTTAGGCCTTATTAGGCAGATTTTTTATCTGAAGTTCCTTTTTTAGACTTTTTTGGTTCAGAAGATTTCGATCCTTTAGAACCTTTCTTACTCTTCTCTACCAGTTCTTTGGTTTTACGAGTTCTTACCTGATCGGTAATTACCTCAACTGCTGGCATAACACATCTGAAGCCAATGTATGAGTGAGAGCGATCTTGTAACTCATAATTCCTAGACTCAACGTCCAAAGTTTGTCCGCTGTCTTTCCATGAACCACCTCTTACAACCTTTCTTTTCATTGCTGCGGGAGCTTTGTCATCGGCATCATATTGAAGAACCGGGTTTAAGTCGTGAACAAATTCAATAGCTGAAGGACTGAAAGCATCCAATGTCCATTCCGCCACATTTCCGTTCATATTATATAAACCAAAATTGTTAGGAGCATATGACTTAACAGGCAATGTGAACGTTGAACCGTCATCCGTGTAGTTACCTTCGCCTTGTTTATAGTTCACAAGCAATTTTTCTTTTTTAGATTTCTTGTCTTTGTAAGTTAAGAGGCTATTTTTTCTAATTGCTTCCTTATCTGTTGGATCAACACCACCTGATGCTGCATATTGCCATTGAGCTTCTGTTGGCAAGCTGAAATTCAAAGCTGAATTACGTAAAGAATTGTTTGTCTTAGCTACTAGCAGCGCTGATGTTTTTGTTCTCCAGTTTGAATACGCTCTTGCTTGCATCCAGCTAACTCCTACTACAGGATAATGGTCAAAAGCTTTGGTCTGATAGTAATTCTCAGTCATAAGCTCAACCTGTGAGTTAGGAAAATCATTAATCCAAACATCAGTTTCCGGTACAACACTGATACTTTCTTTTACATATTTATCAGCGTTAGGCCCAGCTGCATGGCGGAAATAATAACCATATTTCACCATGTCTTTATTTAAACTGTTTTTTCCGTTTATTTCAATTACAAGCTTAGCTTCCTGTAACTTCGATTGAACTTCTGAATCACGACTTTGCCAAAGTGGACTCTTTTTTCCATGGGGTCTAACTTTGTCCCAATTAATTGCTTTGGATACTGGTGCAGAAGAAGCAGATGTAGAGGCTCCTTTGCCTTTCTTTGAAGGTTTAGATTTTTTGGCGTTGATAAAATACTTATCATCCTTAAGGATGTCAACAACTGCAATTGAATCTGCTACCCAATTTACAAAATCCCGATACTGGTAATTGGTCACTTCGGTTTCGTCCATAAAAAACGGACTTAAACTTACTCTTCTATCCCCCTCAGCGGAACTCTTGTAGATAACTGTACCAGCAGGCACATACACCATTCCCGGAGGAGGAAATACTGTTTTCCCTCTTGAACTGTAAACCGGTTTAGCCTCATAAAAATCAACAGACTTACAGGAAGTAATCGTCTCTGCGATTAATAATGCCGCTAAAACTGAAATCTTTGAAATTAATTTCGTTCTCGACACCCCGTTCCTCTTCGACTTCAACGATAGATTGAACTCATTCATACTTTAAAATATACCAAACTTTACTGAAAATTTCCCAAACCCTTTTCTTGCAGAGAATCTGCTCCGTAAAAGTATTTAATTTATTACAAACTAAAAATATATCTGTAATTATTAATGAAATGGCAATAATAAGATCAATAAATATTAATTTGAAAAAAAACGAAGAGTAATCTAGCGTTTTTTCAAATTGACATACCTAGAAAAACAATCTTACTATTGCCCTACCCCCTTAATTGTGATATTTAAAAAACATAAGGTTAAAACTTACGCAAAACTATAAAAATGTGCTTGTCTCCTACTATATCTTCTATAATTATTAGAAACTTTTTTCCAGCATTATTTCGTCGGCGCTAAAATGTGATCTTACACCGTTCATTTGTCAGAAGGATTTTATCTGTTTCGCATTGAACAGAAGTCAACTCCTGCTTTACAATCTCCTTGTGTTGGATCTTTAACTCCTTGCGCCGTTTTCCTTCAACAAACCGCCTTAATTGTTCTTCATTCTCGAGTATTAATCCAGGTACCTTTAATGGTTTATGATCTTCATCGATAGCAACCATAGTAAAGTAGCTTGTATTAGTATGCTTAACTGTATGATTTTTAACGTTCTCAGAAATAACTCTTATCCCTACTACCATAGAGCTGGAACCAACATAATTTACTGAAGCCAACAACGTAACCAATTCTCCAACTTCAACAGGTTGTCTGAAATCTACAGTATCAATCGATGCAGTGACACAATAAGCGGAGGCGTGTTTAGTTGCGCATACATAGGCAACCTTGTCCATCAGCGACAAGATCAGGCCGCCATGAATTTTTCCGCCGAAGTTGGCATATGATGGAATCATTAGTTCAGCCAAAACAGTTTCTGAATATTTAACAGGAAGAAAATCTGTGAGAGGAGTCATCAATTTAAAATTAGGAAATTAACTTACAACGTTAATAGGAGAATTTTTGATAAAGGAGTTTATGTTTTTATAAGTTGTTTCCATTATCCGCTCCCGGGCCTCTTTACTCATCCAGGCGTTATGAGGGGTAATAAAACAATTCTTTGCACTTAAAAGAGGGTTGTGTGGCGGAGGCGGCTCAACCGAAAGTACGTCTATCCCTGCACCGGCAATTATGCCAGAATTAAGAGCATCTGCCAGGTCCTGCTCGTTTACCAAGGGCCCTCTGGCTGTGTTTATAAAAAACGCTGTTTTCTTCATTCTGGAAATAAGGTTCATATTAACAAACTCCTTGTTATCGGGCTTTAAAGGTAAGTGAAGAGAAACAAAATCGCTTTCGGAAAAGAGCTCTTCTATAGATACATATCGAGCAGTAGTAATATTTTTAGGACTCGGGGTATGGTAAAGCACATTCATACCAAAGGCTTGCGCAACTTCTGCAACCTTACGGGCTATGTTCCCAAATCCGACCAGTCCCAAAGTTTTACCACTTATCTCAAATAGTGGCGACAAGGAATAACTAAAGTCGGCACACCTACTCCAGTCGCCATTATGAACCGAGGTTGAATGCAAACCCACCTGAGTCGCAAATTCAAGGATAAAGGCAAATGTGTGTTGTGCCACAGCAGATGAGCTATAGTCAGGAACATTGCAAACAATTATTCCTTTCTCGGCAGCAGCTATTGTATCGATGATGTTATATCCGGTAGCCAGAACACAAATAAGCCGGAGCTTTGGTAAATGGTCTATTGTTTCGCGAGAGAAGGCAACTTTATTAGTAAGCACTATCTCGGCAGAAGAACAACGGGGAACTATCTCATCAGGAGAGGTCCTGTCATAGATCGTAACTTCTCCAAGTTTATTTATCTCATCCCAGTTTAAGTCACCAGGATTAAGAGCAAAGCCATCGGTTGCAACAATGTTCATAATGTATAGGAATTGCAGCAAAGCTATTAATCTTTCTTCAACTTCAAATTATGATGGTTGTAAAGCTAAAATTTCGAGGGCTGGTGAAGTCGTTTCTGCTGAAATAGGAATAAAACTCAACTACAAAAGCAGTCAAAGGGAAGAAAGCCAACGAAATCTCAACGGAATACCAATTGGATACTCGCTTGGCCTCTTCTAGCTATTTAAGATGTTGCGGGAGGTCTGACAGCTTGCCTCGCTAACAATTTCCACTTGCCATGCTCTTTGGAGAAAACAAGCAGGATAAAAAGATTTACATTACCAGGCTTTCCCCCGTCATTAGTCTGCGCAGCAAGCTTATGACGCACAATAGCTGTCTTACCCGAAACTTTAATAGTTTGGTCTGTAAGGTTAATGGTCACGAAATCAGATTTTCCACTAGCAATTGCTTCTACAAATGCTGTTTTATCTTCGATCTTACCTCCTGAATGTCCATAACTAAGGTCTTCTGAGGCTATCGCTTCCAAATCCTCCTTCTTTCCATCAATCATTGCCTTTTTCAGCTGCTCAACAGCAGAAGCCACCTGCTTTTCTGCTTTTGTTTGTGCATCTGCTTTAAACACAAGAAAGCTTAACACTAAGACGGAATAAAAAAATTTTTTCATTTCTTTTAAACTTATTGGTTTCTTTTCGTAAACAGGATAATTCTTTCGGCTAAGGTATTAATTGCGAATCAAAATAGAAATGCTTCAAAAACCATAATTCTCTTTATAGAATTATAATGGAAGATAAAGTTTAAACTATATTAGCAGACCTTATTCGATAAGAGTTTAGAAAATAATTGCGACCACCATTTAATCGAGAACAATAAATTTTAATGAGGCCTGTTTCCATCCCCCCTTACGTTCAGAAGTTCTGGAACGCAGATAAAAATTCCCCAGCTTTCTTTGAAGAAACTAGAAATGCTTATATCAGGTTAACTAAAGGTATTCAGCCTGAGGTTTCCATCGTAATGCCTGCGTATAATGAACAGGAGAATATTGTGCAGACACTTGCATCATTATGTAATAATGAAACTTCCAGGGCAGTAGAAATTATTGTAGTAAATAATAATTCCAAGGACGATACCGAGGCATTGGTTAAGAGCTGCGGTGTAAATTGCGTACTTCAAACAATTCAGGGAATCACGCCTGCAAGAAACATGGGCCTTTCGGTAGCGAAAGGAAAATATATATTAAATGCAGATGCCGACACTATATATCCAAAAGACTGGATAGAGGAAATGGTTAAGCCTCTCGATAATAATGATGTAGCTGCAGTGTACGGGCGCTTCTCGTTTATTCCAGTTGGGAGCACTGGTCGTGGAACCTACTTCTTCTATGAGTACTTTGCTGACTTTACTAGAAAATTGAATAAGTATATTAAAGATGAGGCTGTAAATGTTTATGGTTTTAATTCGGGATTCAGAAGGCTTCAAGGCTTGGAAGTAGACAGCTTCAACCATCCTCCGGGAACAAATGAAGATGGGTGGATGGCCTTAAAGCTGCGAAATAAAGGCTTTGGAAAACTTTATTACGTAAATAACATTAAGGCATTAGTATGGACCACAGACAGGCGCATTCAAATTGATGGAGGACTTTGGAAAGGTACTTTGAAGCGCCTTAAGCGGGTAATACTAAGAAGATAATTTTAAATGCATGAAAGCTCTCTTGATTATCGACGTACAAAATGATTTTCTTCCAGGAGGCTCACTTGCTGTTCCTTCAGGAAATGAGATCATCCCTGTTATAAACAAGATACAGGAAAAGTTTGATCTGGTGTTGGCAACTCAAGACTGGCATCCATCAAGTCACAAAAGTTTCGCCTCAAATCATGATGGAAGAGTCGCCTTTGAAACTGTTGAACTTAAGGGCCTGAACCAGGTGTTATGGCCAGACCACTGTGTGCAAGGAAGCTATGGAGCTGAACTCTCATCTGAAATAGATTGGAAAAGATCAGAGGTAGTCATTCGAAAAGGAACTGATCCTGAAATTGACAGCTATAGCGGTTTTTATGATAATGGCCATTTGAAATCTACCGGTCTGGCCGGCTTACTGAAAGACCGAAAGATTAAATCTATTTATGTAGCTGGCTTAGCTGCGGATTATTGCGTTTACTTTACCGCTCTGGATGCTATCTCTGCTGGATTTGATACATTTTTTATTGAGGACGCAACAAGAGCAATTGACGCAAAGGGGGTTCAAGAAGCCAGGAAGGACCTTGTTGTTCGGGGTGCAAAAATTATTACGAGCGATGAACTTTAAACAATATCATTAAAGCTTTCTACTTATTACGCTCAACAATGAATTTTGCTTCTGTTCCCAGTTGAAACTGATTGATTTATTCTTTTCAGTATCGATGGTTGGTTGAATAATTTCAAAATGTAAATGAGGGCCATTTGAGAACCCTGTATTTCCCGAATACCCTATCACCTGCCCTTTTTTAACCATTTGCCCTTCCTTCACAAGCGAGCCATTTTTATTTAAATGAATATAGTTAGCAATAGTTCCATCGGAGTGATAGATAGAAATAAAATTTGCATCGTCTATAAATGCCCGGGATGGACCGCCAGTTCCTGAATCTGATTTAACCGAGGCAACAATACCATCTCTGGCAGCTGTAATGGGCGTACCAATAGGCATAACGAAATCATAGGCAAACATGTCGTGATGACTAAAATCTCCACCGGGGCCTTGGGATACCTTGAATGAACTTCCCTTGGCATAGGGTAAAGCGTATCCAAAATTAAAGTCGGGTATTTTAGTTACATCACCTAATACCACTTTCCACTTATAAAAACATTGATAATCTTTAGTAGGATCCAGGCGTTTGAGTACACTTAAATTAAAACCAATTGCTTTTGCTGGCACTACCGCTGATATTTCTCGTTTTACCGGAGCCTGAAGATTCTCTAGTTCAACTGACAATTTAATTGTAACCGGGACATTAAAATCGTTGTCAAATTTCAATAACAAAGAATCACTTCCAGTCTCCTTAATATAAATTTTGGTGCGTTCCTTTATTTTATATGGAGATGCTTGAATAACGGTTATATAAAATAACGGGAATAAAAGACAAATAAATGCTTTCACCCCTCCCCTAAATTTTCTAAATGACTTCCCCTCATTGGAATGTTCATCTTTTCTCACTCTAAAACTCACTTGGTAATTAAACGTAAAGAAGAAGCGAAAGATACGTTTTTTTACATTTTCTCAAACTCGAAATTGTGCGATAATCCCTTCACCTACAGTGGAAGATCGCTTTGTTTACAGGGATTCAATTAGATCGAAAGTACTGGAACATTATTTGCTAACTTACATGTAATGAAGACATAAAACTTGAAAACTTAACATCTAACATTGAAACCTATGAAAACTTTGAAAAATTTAACGTTGGCTATCTTAGCCGCTGGAGCAATGGCGGCTTGTTCGACAACAAGGACCGGGACTGGCTCAGGAAGTTCGACGGGAACTTCTGGTACCGGAACAGATACTGCATCAACTGGTACATCAGGTACTACTGGTACAACAGGTACTACGAGGGACTCATTAACTAGTAACACAGGTACAACAGGCGTGGGCGGCAACGTTTCTGGCTCCATGAATACAGGCAGCTCAACGGGAAACTATGCAGGCTCTACCGAAGTAACGGGTAGTACCACAAACTCAACAGTCAACGCAACCGGTTCAGTCACTACAACAGGTAGCGCAAATGGAACTATGGATGGTGCAACCGGGATTTCCGGTTCTCAAGGGGCTGGAGCGGGCAATACAAGCACCCTTGCAGCTGGCGGCAGTAATTCTATCAGTGGTACTGGAACTTCTACAGACAAGTCATTAAATAACCGTAACAATGCTTCTATTCCGACTAATGGTAGCACAATGGGTGATAGAAATCTTTCCACTAATGGAACAAACAAACCTTCAAGCTCTACCAGCCCAGGTCCATGGAACTCCACAGCAGCAGGCTCAACTTCAGCTGCTAGCTTTATTTCAACCGCTGCCCAATCAGGTATGAAAGAAATGGAGCTAAGCCGCCTTGCCCAGACCAAAGCAAGTAACCCTGAGGTAAGATCATTTGCAAGTATGATGGTTAAGGATCATTCTATGCAACACCAAAAATTAGCGACATTGGCCAGAAGCAAAGGTGTAACAGTCCCAGAAGGTACGACAGCAGTCGGAGCTGGCTCAGGCACAATGGGAAGTATGTCAGGAACCGGAACAATTGGTAATCAAAATTCTGGAAGCAGTACACCTAGTATAAACACAAATAGTGGCACAAATGGCAGTATTTCAGGGAACATTGGCAATCAGGGTTCGGGAATTAACACAAACACCACTTCTGGAACCAACCTAAGTAGCAATCAAAATTTGGGAAATGTAAGCTCAAATACCAGTAACTCCGGAACAGCTACTTCTGCCGGTGCTACAGATCAATCTATAGGAACTCAGGGTAATACCTCGCTGCAACAAAACATGGGAACTACAGGTGCACACGATATGAGTTCTATGAGCCCAACCAGCAGCAGTGCTATTTCAAATGATGTAAGCAGTCTTCAAAACTTATCAGGAAGTGAGTTTGACAGAAAATACATGCAGATGATGGTTCAGGATCATGAGCAGGCGGTAAGCCTATTCACCACAGCTTCTCAGTCAAGTGACGCGGAAGTGAGAGCATTTGCTATGAAAAATCTTCCAAAGCTTAGAGCTCATTTATATGATGCGAAGCAAATAAGTAACAGATTGACCAGATAATCACTTGTTTTCTGTTTTAGACTCAGCCGGAATTATAATTCCGGCTGTTTTTTTATCATTTTTGCGGGACTTAAAGGATTTAAATGGGTTTCAAAATCCTAATCAACATTTACAGGCATATCTGGTTTAATGTGGAGTATTTCAACTGAGCCCGGGAAATACACACCAGGTTCCGTCAAAAAGCTTTTAATGGAGAATAATATTTCGAAAAAGAATAGTGGTCCGGGAAAGATAAGCAGGATGTTCCTAACACTACAAGATGTAGGAGCCTTTGTTGCCCGGTTCTTTAAAGAGGCCTTCCTCCCACCATATGAATTTAAAGAGCTTATCAATCAGTGTTATAATATTGGTTATCAATCTCTGATTTTGATTTCCACCACTGGTTTCATAACTGGTATCGTTTTCACAAAGCAATCGCGGCCCTCCCTTGCAGAATTTGGAGCTACATCCTGGCTCCCATCCTTGGTAGCCATTGCCTTGTTGCGAACTCTGGCTCCCCTACTTACTGCACTGATTGCCGCGGGTAAGGTAGGTTCAAGCATTGGAGCAGAACTTGGTTCTATGCGCGTAACCGAACAAATAGATGCAATGGAAGTGTCTGCCACTAACCCCTTCAAGTTTTTAGTAGCTACCCGGGTAATGGCAACAACGATAACTATTCCAATACTCTCTTTCTATACTGCTTTAGTAGGTATGCTTGGAGCATTACTTAATGTTTCCCTGAGCGAAGGTACTAGTGCACGAGCCTTTTTTCAAACAGCTCTTGAGTCTATTACCTTTTTAGACATCACAGCTTCAACCATTCGTTCAGTTCTTTATGGCTTTACCATTGGGATCGTAGGTTGTTATCAAGGTTATAATTCTTCGAAAGGAACCGAAGGCGTAGGTCAAGCCGCTAATTCAGCGGTAGTTATCGGTATGTTCCTTGTATTCCTTGAAGAAGTCATCACCGTTCAATTCTTCTCAATTTTTAGGGCTGGATAATGGAACTTTCACAAAACATTGTATCAAAAGAAAAGGTCATCCAAATCAAGGGATTAAATAAGTTCTTTGGAAATCTGGAGGTGCTTAAAAACGCAGACCTTACCCTCCACAAAGGAGAGAACCTTGTAGTTTTGGGAAAGTCAGGTTCAGGAAAATCTGTACTAATCAAAATAATTGTCGGACTATTGAAACCAGATTCAGGCTCTGTGCAGGTACTCGGAAAAGAAGTAGATAAAATAACTTATAAAGAATTATTAGACCTTCGGTTGAAGGTTGGCTTCTCTTTCCAAAACAGCGCCCTCTACGACAGTATGACCGTACGTCAGAACCTTGAATTCCCACTTGTAAGAAATCAGAGGAACTTGTCTAAAGTAGAAATAAATAGGGCGGTTGAAGAAGTACTAGACGCAGTGGGACTGATGCAAACGATAGATCAAATGCCCTCAGAACTTTCAGGAGGCCAACGGAAACGGATTGGTATTGCCCGAACACTTATTCTTCAACCTGAAATCATGCTTTATGACGAGCCCACCGCCGGGTTAGATCCAATCACCTCAGAGGACATTAATAATTTAATTAACGAAGTACAGGAGAAATATCGCACCAGTTCAATTGTGATCACTCATGACCTAACGTGCGCAAAAACGGTAAGTAACAGGGTAACTATTTTGCTCGACGGACGGTTCGAAAGACAGGGAACATTTGATGAAGTTTTTAACACAACAGATAATCGGGTAAGACCTTTTTACGATTATAATTTTATTCATTAGGCAATGGAAGCAACAGAGACGCGACGAAAAATAACGGTCGGCATATTTATATTTATAGGGTTACTTATTTTTATTCTTGGGGTTTTTACGTTGGGCAGTCAAAAAAAGGCCTTTGTAAAAAGCTTTTTAGTGAAGGTAGTTTTTGACGATATTCAGGGATTAAAGGCTGGCGATAATGTTTGGTTTTCCGGGGTAAAAATAGGAACGATCAAAAAGATCCAGTTCTACGGTACTTCCCAGGTGGAAGTAACAATGAACATTGAAGAGAACGCACACCAATATATACGGAAAGATGCTGCTGCAAGTATTGGATCCGACGGACTTATCGGAAATAAGATTATCGTAATAGATGGAGGAAACCCAAGAGTTCCAGCTATAGAGGATGGTGATAGGATACGTGTCAATAAAACGCTTTCTACTGACGAGATGATGAAAACTTTACAGGTGAACAACCGCAACTTGGTAGATATCACCTCCGACTTCAAAACCATCTCTTCAAACCTGGCTTCAGGTAAAGGAACAGCTGGAGCGCTGCTATCTGATGAAGAAATGGCAAAGAATTTAAAAAGCATAGTAGCTAATCTTCAAAGAACAACTATTGCGACTAACAAAATGGCTGCAGAACTTAGAACTTTTAGCCATTCTCTTAATAATAAGCAGGGATTAGTGAACAACCTTGTAAGTGATACAGTAATATTTAATCGCTTAAGAAATTCATCTTACGAGTTCCAGCAGGCAGCTCAATCTGCCAATGCAATTACATCTAATTTAAATACGGCGTCGGCAAAATTAAATGACCCAAATGCCCCTGCAGGATTATTGTTGAACGATCAGCAAACTACAGAGCAACTGAGAAGAATAATTCAAAACCTTGAGAGCAGTAGCTATAATTTAAACGAAGATCTGAAAGCTCTGCAGAGCAATTTCTTGTTCCGGGGATATTTCAAACGGAAAGCCAGGGAAGCTGAAGAAAAGAAATAATAATGGTACATACTGCCGAAATTTTCCACATAGAAAAGAGGGTATGTGTCTTAGTTATAATGAACCGTATACAGGAATTATATCAATTTCTACAAAAACACAATTATGGCATTAGTTTTCTAGGTAGGTATCCAGGTAAGATGAGTATAGAAACTTGGAAACAAGAAAGAATCTATGTTTAAAGTGTATTTGTAATTTAGATTTGATGTACGCCCTGTTCAATCTCATATTGGCCAGGGCTTTTTTACTAATTTAATCTCCTACCGAGTCAAGGGGTTTTCGTTGCAAGTTGGCGGTTACTGAAGACTTAAATTGAGAGGGAGTTTGACCTGTCACTTGTTTGAACTGAGTTGAAAGATATTGTACACTACTATACCCAAGCTTAAATGCTATTTCACTTAAATTGAGCTCCTTGTATAAAATCAACTCTTTTGCTTTTTCGATACGCTGACGGATAATAAACTGCTCGATAGTAATCCCTTCCACAGAGGAAAACAGGGCACTTAGATAGTTATAGTCGTGATGTAAATCGGAGGAGATTATCTGAGACCAATTAACTTTAAGGTCTAACGTTTCTGAATGATGAACTTTCGAGATAATTATATTCTTAATTCTTTCAATTAATCGTGATTTACCAGGCTCCAACAACTCAAATCCAAGCCCCTCCAGCTTCTTTGACAGCTGTTCCTGCTTGTCCATAGTTAGTTCCTGCTCTTTTAGCTTAACTATCCCCAACTCCGTTGACAAGGAATGCAGGTCGAGTTCTGACAATACTTGGTCAACTGTCAGAACGCATCGCCTGCAAACCATATTCTTTATATAAAGCTCCATCTGTTTCTGCTGATAAAGCAAAAATACATGTGAGCCATTTCATCCCTGTCATCTTGTTGTAATGACGGTCAGGAAATCCTTTCAATTACATTTCTACTTCTGAATTTCCGCCTCAAAGGAGCCCTCCGTAATCTTTTTTAATGAACCTGTCAAACTCGAGCTATCGAATTCAAATGTTCCCTTTACACCGTTACTTTGAAATGTAGTAATTCTAATAGTTCCGGAGTTAGCGAGATGCCGGTTTGCAGCAGGAACAGGCCCGTTAACGTAAGTAGCTTCCGCGCTTTTCGTAATTGGAAATTCACCTTTCCCTCTTATTCCAGGTATCACAAAAGTAATTAGCTCATTGGTTGCAGTAAGTTTGGCGGTAATGGTTATCGTGTTTCCATCACCTTTAGTGGCATAAACATTTTCAGAGCCGGTTGCAGATTTTGCAGTACCGTTTACAATAAAACTCATCCCAGGATTAAGCACTTCCAGCTGCTCATCTTTCTTACAAGATGCCAGGGCCAAAAGGATGAATAACATTAATAATAAAGCTGAAGATTGTGTTGTGTGTGTTTTCATAAATACTGGTTTATATAAATATAAAAGCTGTTTTTATACTTATTGTTCGTAGAAAACACAATTTTATCCCTTTCTAAATAAGCGGAAAACGGAATAGTATAACAAGTAGTGAGGGTTTTCCCCTCATCTTATTCTATCTACTGGAAAGTTCCAGAATACGGTCGAACTCTTCTTTCTTCATAGTCATTACAGAAAGCCTACCTTGCTTTACGAGACCGATATTAGCAAGCATTTCATCTGCCTTTATCTCTTCAAGTGTAACAGGCCTTTTCAGTGTTTCTACAGGCGAAAGGTCTACAACTACCCAGTTTGGATCCTCTGTAGTTGGATCCTGATAAAATTCCTTTACTACTTTCGCCACACCCACTACGGCCTTTCCTTCGTTAGAATGATAAAAAAGCACCAGATCGCCTTCTTTCATTGCCTTTAAATTGTTTCTCGCCTGGTAGTTTCTCACTCCATCCCAGAAGGTACGACCATCTTCATTAAATTTTTCCCAGCTGTATTTGAATGGCTCTGACTTAACCAAAAAGTAGTTCATGTGTGTTTTTTATAATTAGAAGATTAAAACATCTCCTCTTTAAAATTTAATCATTGAGGGACAAAACTAATAAATTAGAAAGAATTCGATGATAAGGGGATTGGAGATAGCGCTAAGAATATAACAAAAAGTAATGCGGGATAAATATTTACGATTTGACCTTTGTTCGTTTAAAGTTCATATTTGAGATATTAAACAAAGCGATATGAGGATTTTAAATAAAATATTTGGATTTACACTTCCATTTAAGAAAACAGGCGTTAAAAACAATACTTTTGAGTCAAACCCTATACATATGAGGTTTAATCTCCATAACGTTTCAGACGATTACTATATGTTTATTTAGCCGGCCCCTTTTTCCTACTGCTTCTCTGACCGAGGTAAAGGCTTAAAATAACGAGCACTGTACCTGCGATAGTGTAGGCAGTTATGGGCTCATCCATTAGCCACCATGCGTAAAAGAAGCCAAAGACAGGGCAAAGGAACAGCCATAAAGAAGCTTCCACCGTATCAATACGAAGTAGATGAAACCAGCATATCAACCCTACAATGGATACGGCAATACTCAGCCAGAGAACGGATAGCCAGAAATTAGAATCAAGGCGAACAGTCGTGAAATCGCTCATAACAATTGTAAAAGGGAGAAGCAAAATTCCGGCAATAAAAACCTGCCACCCGTTTATCAATAAGTTAGGGAGTTTCCACTTCACACTAGCATAATATACACTGGCAATGGAAACTGTAATCATACTTGCAATAAGCAAAATTAAGCCACCTAAAGTAGTGTGGCTATCTTGAAGTAAAGGATAACAAGCTACTCCTATTCCAGCCATTCCTAAAAATACACAGAGAATTTCTGTCGCAGAAGGTTTCCGCCTCAGCCATAAAGCAGAAAAAACCACTATTAATAATGGATTTGTAGAGACAGCTAGACTTCCAATACCCGCTGCTGTGTATTTCATTGCAAAAACATACAAACCCAGGTACATAGTCGTATTTAGAAAACCAAACAGAGTGAGCTGCTTAAACTCTTGGCGATTAGGTATACGGTATTCCTTATCTCTGCTAAACGCATAGGTTAAGCCAAGTAGAATGGATCCAGCTATAAAAAAACGCGAGTTAGCTAAGATCAAAGGGGGCGCTGACAACACACCAACCTTAGTAGCAACAGAAGCTGATGCCCAAAGAATAGAAAATATTAAGCCTATCAATATCTTTTTCACACTGGCAAAACTAAAAATACTACTGGTAAGATTGGTTAAAATTGAACATTAACCCGACACTACAGGACAGAGATTTTCATCCATATTTCTAAATTGGCGGAAACCAATTACAACACTAATGCGATTAGAAATTTTTCTGGGCGCCTGCCTCATAAGTTTCATCAGTTTCAACACCTTTGCTCAGGAAGACCGGGGTTATAAAATTTACCAGTTCCCAGCCAACATGATCCCTAAAATTGACGGTAAGACCGATGATTGGGATTCCTTCCCTAAAGAGTATATCGTAGGGACTGACCAGTTGTGGGATGACTCGGGACGCTATCCAAAAGTTGACCCTAAAAATTTGGATGTAAAGGTGAAAGTAGCTTGGGTAAAAGGACTCAACAGGCTTTATTTTCTGTATGAGGCATACGATAATTATTGGGATTTTAGTCTTGCAGGATTGCATAATGACACCTTTGAGATCGTTGTCGATGGCGACCTTTCGGGTGGGCCTCTGATTCAGGAACAGCATCCAAATCAAACCCTCGATAAAATGGAAACCTACTTTTCGTATCACGGCGTCCATGCTCAAAACTATCATATTTTCACCCCAGCTGTGGGGAAAGACTGGGCCCTTGCGTGGGGTTCACAACCATGGATAAAGAACCTTCCCTATTCCAACATCGCCTATAACTATAATTTCAAACCAGGAGAACGGGGAAGGTTAATTGCAGAGTTTTGGATAACACCCTTTGACTATGCTGGAGCTGAAGGTCCTGTAAGGGCGGTGGAATCAATATTGTATGATAACAAGAAGATTGGACTTACTTGGGCGATAATTGACTATGACGACGTGAATGATGAAAAAGTAAAAGGATTTTGGAACTTATCCAAAAACCATAAGATGTACGGTAATTCCAGCCTTGGAACCGTCTTCACCTTACTGCCGCTTGAAGAAAAATATCTGAAACCTCTGGACGCCCGTTGGTCTTTCATTGTTACTGATATGGCAAAGAGAGAAGTGACATTTAAAGATCAAAGCCGGGGCAAGATCGAGAAATGGCATTGGGATTTCGGAGATGGAACAAGCTCGGCAGAACCAAATCCGGTCCATCGTTACAAAGAAGCAGGGAAATACCTTGTGGTACTGGAAATCGAAGGACCAGATGGAAAAGCCCGTTGGGCAAATCAGTGGGATGTGGCCGTTAAGTAGTCCCTAACTTCCTATTTTGCCTGGAGTTTGAAGGAATCAGCTACCCCAGTTTGAAAGCCATCATCTTCAACTTTTGGCAAAATAGCATGGTATTCCCCTTTTATTTCTATACCAACTTGTGTCCGCTCAAGTTTAATCTTTAAGAAGCCGTGTTGCGAGTCGCAGTAACTTACCAGGCGAACGCCTTCGAATAAAGGATGTTCCGGAGTAAAATTTACATCGTCCTTGTTTGCAATGGCGTGCAACTGGTCATACCCCCCGCCCCCAGCAACAATAAATGTGGTTTTCTCTCCGTCAGGATAATTCTTCTCAAACCTCTGATAGTTATGCACATGACCGCTAAACACTACGTCTGGCCTTACTTGCGCCTCCTGAAATGAACGCTCAAGAACTTCGATCATTGTTAAACTTGAACCGTGATTAATATCTGCAGAATATGGAGCGTGGTGAATACACACGATGATGGCTTTTTGAGGTCTCTGAGTAGCAGCGGATCTTAGTTCGTCAACAAACCATAACCTTTGTTCCTCTGTAACTATGCCAAATTTGGGAACATTGCTTTGTAATCCTATAATATTGGCTAGCGGTGTTTCCAATGTCCAATAAACGTTGGGCTGGGGCATACTCATCCAATTTGTGTCTCCACTAAAACTGACTATCCTACGCTCGGTGTCGCAGAAAACGGCCATAAAAGGCTCAAGGCTATTGTAGGCAACGGAACTTTGTGGATTTACATCACAATCATGGTTACCGGCAATAGCGAAAATAGGACGAGGATATTTACTATAAGGTGAAAAGAATTGCTCGTAGTAGCGGGAAGCCTCTCCATGATTGTAAACTACATCGCCTAGATGGAAAAGGAAATCCGGCTGATCTTCCTCATTTCCAAACTGATGAAGCATGGCCCCCACTACCTTTTCCTGAAATTCTAGTCCCCTGATACTTCCTGTATCGCCCACCATATGGAATATCATTTGGTCCTTGCTTACATTTCTTATCGTCTCTATAGGCAGATGAAAAGGATAAGTACCAGACGGCGTGGGTAATGGCTGGTATTTATAACTATCATCAGGCTGGTTTAATTTTATTGCAGGACTGGTATATTTTTCAGGGTTTTCGATGATCATTAACAAAAATAGCAATTCGATATTAACAAATCATCAATTGATACTTTTATTCAGTTGTCCTGAAAGGCGAAGCGGGTAATTTTTCAATATTATACAAATTAGGAAAAACCGGATTATCTGCCCAGGCATACCTTACGAATTTAGGTTCTGGGACTTCTTCAGACCATACATGCACAGTAGTTCCTACAATCTTTGCCTTAGCCCAAACGAATTTTTTATCTTCCCCAGCAATTGCAAATTGTGATAACTCCTCCCCGTCAATACTGATTAGTCCGCTCCCTACATTGCGAAAACTAATAATCATCTTGTTTCCTTCAACCCTTGAGGACTCGTAAAGAGGCCCGCTATGCACCAGATTCTTCTCTCCGTAATTCAGTCGCCTTGCAATCAAAGCAAGCCTTTCGCCAACATCTTTCTTATTGTCGGGATGAATATCGTTCCACTCTCCCAGGTCGATAGTAACTGCCATTCCCGTATTGGGAATACTTAGGGTTTTTAAAGAAGCTTCTCTTACGATGGCCCAGCTACTCTCAGTTGGTAGATAACTGGCGTCGCTAAAATTGGGAAGTTGAACATAGTAAAATGGCAATTTAGGACTGGAGAACTTCTGTCTCCAGTCACTTATCAGAGCAGGGAGTAGCTTTTCGTACTCCTCCGGCTTCCCTGTATTGCTTTCGCCCTGGTACCAGAGCACACCTTTTAGAGCATAATTAGTAAAAGGGGCAATCATAGCATTGTACAGAGCTGTAGGCTGGTTCTGTTCAGCAATAGGTCCCGGACCAACTCCTCCCCTCTGTGGCCGAAATACTTTACCAACCTTATACAGCCAATCACCTTTCAAATCAATTTGCCAATTTCCTACCATTAAAGAATAAGGCTTATCGGGAACAAAGCCTCCTTTACCCGCATTATTTTGAACCCTGATAACCAGTATATTTCTACCCGGCTTAAGAACTCCAGCAGGTACTAAGTACCTACGTTGCGGGTACATGTAGGATGTTGAACCTACTTGTTTCCCGTTAATATAGGCAATATCAGCATCTACAATCCTCCCCATAAACAATTTGGCCTCCTTCCCTGCCATGGATGCGGGAACTTCTATCTCTTTCCGATACCAAACTACCCCGTTCAGATCTCTTACACCCTGATCTTCCCAATATCCTGGAATATTGATATTTTGCCAGTTCTTTGGCACATAAGAGCTTTCAAACCATTTAACAGCTTCGGCCATCCCTTTATCCGGTTCTGGATCAGGTTTCTGGCTTGCTGAAACTGCTGCCCTCTGCCTGTCTTGAATATAAGAAGTGTCTTTATTACGCGCTATAGTCGCTGCCAGAGCACCAAATTGTTTTAAACCCTCTTCGCTTGTCCAGGCCTCGATAGGCGTTCCTCCATAACTTGAATTAATTATTCCAATAGGAACACGATGCTTGTTATAAATATTGCGGGCAAAGAAATAGGCAACAGCCGAGAAATCATTTACACTTTGTGAATTTGCCCACTTCCATGAGCCTTTTTGGAAATCATCCTTCGTTCCCGAAAGACTTGCCATGGTAGGAACCAAAAACTGCCGGATTTCAGGAAAATTGGCCTTTTCGATATCTTCAGCATACCTCACATTATGTATTCCCATTTGATGAACCATGTTTGACTGGCCCGCACACAGCCAGACATCACCTAACAATATTCCCTTCAGTATTATTGTGTTCTTTCCCTGCAATCGCATTTCATATGGACCTCCTGCCTTCATCGCAGGTAGCTTTACCAACCATTTCCCTTCCGCCCCGGCCACTGTGGAAATGCTTCTTTTGTTAAAGTTAACACTAACCTTCTCTCCAGGGGAAGCCCAACCCCAAATTTTAAGAGGCATGTCACGCTGCAGAACCATACTATCTGCAACTAGTCGCGGTAACCGTATCTGGGCATTCGACTGAACGATCGACAAGCAGGAAAAAAAAAGAAAGAATTGAGCGAGAACTTTGTACATATCCGAAATTTGAAAGGCCCTTTATCTATTAGTATTACTCAATAACTCACTTACTTTTGAACTTGCAGGAGGACCAAGGTAACTTTCTTTTAACCCTCCACTATCCAGGATGATCCTTTGTAAAACCACCCCAGGATCAATCCTCCAAAATTTAATTATATGCTTGCCTGGAGAGGTGAATTTATGTTTGAAGGTTTGCGGCCGAATATTATCAGCAACTGATCTTTCCCAACTGCCCATTCCCTCATTGGCGTGAATATTAATTATTTCAGGTTTACTATTATCTACCGAAATAGCATAGGTTAAACCTCCTTTATTAATAAAATCAAGCGAGGGGGACACGAGTATCTTCATCTTAACCGTTCCGGTGTCCTGCAAATTAATTTCGTACTGCAGATGGGCTGAACTTGAAGATAAGCTGACTGATGGTTGGGTAACCGGGACAGACATGATACCTGATTTTGTTCTTCCATATCCTGGTAGCACCTGCCAGGAAGCAGAGGGAATAGCCCTTGAAAACTGGTCTGCTTCCAGAGCTAAATACGAGGCTTTAGCAAGAAAATTAGGCTTGCCTTCTTCAGCTGCAGAAGCCTTATTTACCAGTGCATAGACTGTTACGTCTCGACCAGCTCCATTTATGGTCACACCCACTTTTTTTGATCCTGTAGGTACCTTGTTCCAATCAGCCTCCAGCCATATCCTTCGTTCGTCTCCGAGCTTTCCTGATAAGACATCGGCTTTAAGCCACTCTTCACTTGTTTTTACTGTAAAGTCAAAGCCTGCTGTACCTTTATTAAATACCTCGATATAACGACGCCTGTTGTTCACATCAAAACTTAACGTTACCTCCTCGCTGCCAGCGAGCTTTAACGAACCTTCAACGGCTACCCCCATCTCTGCTCTTCCATCTGGTACAAGCGTTTTAACCTCAGGCAAAACATCCACCTCTGGATCCCTCCATGAAACGTAACTAATATGTGTCTGATCCATCATATGGTTCCACTTTCCCCCAGCAAGCTCTTTGTTATAGCGATGAGATATTACCTTATCCCTTTCAAACAGCTGCTTTGCTTTTTCTGCGAGGCTATTTGTTGCAGAACGGCCTTGATTCGCGTACAGACGATTTTTCCCTACCGTATAGTACAGCTCATTCAAGTTTGCGCAGGCTAGAACCGGGTGTAAGACCAGTTGAAAAAAAGCGTCCCGGTAGTCTTCAGGGAGGTCCTTCTCTATCTTTTCTGCCCGTCTGGCCAAAGTATTATAATCTTGTACTACGCGTTCAAATTCCTGATAGTTTACAAGACTATAAGTATTAGGTGAAAGCAACTCGGGCTTTCTTCTTCCATTGTATTTCGTATACTCTGAAATAATATCAGCTATCTCTACAGCATGCTTAGCGCCGAACTGAGCAGCAGCCCATTTCTCCGTATATAATTGTAAACTCTTAGCCGGCCACTTTTCTGGCTCCCTTGCATAATCCAGAAAGAACTCGATTGGGAACTCCATCGGCTTGAGATCGCCTACATTTACAATCCATATCCGATCTGCCCCGTACTGGTGCGCCAGATGCATCTGCTCCCAAACTTTTGAGATAGGATTAGTATTTAGCCACTTGTAGTTTCTCGGTCCACCCACATAATCAAAGTGGTAATAGATCCCGTATCCACCGCTCCTCGGCTTATCCTTTAGTGAAGGCAGCTTTCTAATGTTTCCCCAATTATCGTCGCATAATAGTAATGTTACATCATCAGGTACACGCATGCCTTTATCGTAGTAGTCTTGCACCTCTTTATAAAGCGCCCATAGTTGCGGAACGTCCGAGGGGTTTTTGCCGGTAACGTCAGCGATGATCTGACGCTGGTCCTTTACTATTTTTTCTAGAAGTGCTATATTACTACCCTCGGTCATTGGTTCGTCGCCGTCCCCCCTCATTGCAATTGTAACAATGCTTTCCTTTGAACCCATATTTTTAATACCATCACCCCAGAACTCTTTTAGTACCGGAGCATTAGTTTGATAATTCCAATCACCTTTGCCGAAGCGTTTCCATTCCTGTTGTGATCGCACCATGGGCTCGTGGTGAGAGGTTCCCATAACTACTCCATACTCATCGGCAAGTACAGGATTTAATTTATCATCATCGTTGAAAGCATTTCCCCACATTGCTGGCCAGAGATAATTACCCTTTAACCTGAGAATAAGTTCAAAAACATGCTCGTAGAACTTATGATTTAAACCACCAAACTTCTCCCTGGCCCATCCTGTTAGAGCTGGCGCCTCGTCGTTCAAAAATATTCCCCGGTATTTGACTGCCGGTTCTTTAAGTATATGCCGGGCACCCGTCAAATAGATGTCTTTCCGTTTTGCAACCGGTACATCAGCCCACCAGTACCATGGGGAAACGCCGATTTGAGCCGAGACTGTATAAATACCATAGATAGTCCCCCTTTTATCGCTACCAGCTATTACCAGTGCCCGCTCTACTCCAGGAAAGGGATTATTTATGATCTGTGTTGTTGACGACTCCCATTTACCAACAACGCCGGCAACGTTTAGTCTTTTACTTTTAACTAGCTGATCAATAAGCGCATTATGGCCTATGGTGCCAGCAATTATAATAGTTTTAGAGCTCTTTTCGGGAGCGTTTGCCCAAGATGGCTCTGTTCCCGTAACCTTTTGAAGATCCTGGGCAAAACTTTTAAACGCTCTCATAACCCCCGGCCACTCATTTGTACTGCAAACAAGCGCTGGTACCTTTCCATCCGAGCTTAGAGGAAATCCCCCTGCAACTTTGCTAAAAGAGATGTAGACATCTGTTTCTACAGCTTTTACACTTCCTGCTATCATCAGCAGCCCAACAAGGATTGTCTTTCTTAACCTCAACATTACTTCTTCTTAAAATTCACCACTTCCCAATAAGCCTTTTTGGGTTTCAAATTCGTATCAAACAACAGTGGATAATTTTTCCTCCCCTGTACAGGATAAGTATCCAGCCAGGTATACCTGTCGGAAAGATTCCAAAATGTTACACTGGTGATCTTTTCCTTATTCTCCCTGAAAATATTGAAGACCTTTGAATATTGCTCAACCTGTTTATCTTCCAGCTCAGGAGTAAGAACATCTGACTCACCCGGTTTTCTTTCTCTTCGTTCTTTTTCCCATGGATAAACAGACATGTCTAATTCAGTTATTTGCACCTCTAATCCCAGTGAAGAAAACTTCTCAATGGTGTTTCTCAACTCGGTCTCTGATGGTTCATAAATAGACCAATGGGCTTGTAGTCCCACACCATGCACCGGCACTTTTGCGTCTACCAGTTTTTTCATCAGCCGGTACACCCGCTCCATTTTTTCCGGCCGCTCCGTATTGTAGTCATTATAGAATAACCTCGCTTTCGGATCGGCTTCATGGGCATATTCAAACGCTTTTGCTATAAAGTCTTCACCGCATATCTGATACCACTGAGAATTTCTCAGGAACTTGGTGCTATCATCATCTATAGCCTCATTTACAACATCCCACACATAAATCTTTCCTTCATAGCGTTTTACCACGCTGAAGATATGCTCCTTTAGTCGCTTTAGTAGCAATTCCCTGCTGGCAGTCTTCCCATCCGCATCTTTAAACATCCATGCTGCGGTCTGTTCATGCCAGCATAAATTGTGTCCCCTCACTTTTAGTCCATTATTATGAGCGAAATTGACAATAGAATCTGCGTCCCTCCAGGCGTACCTGTTTTCTGCAGGATGAATTACGCCCATCTTCATTGCATTCTCTGCCGTAAGGCTGTTAAAATGCTTTTTGATAAAGTCTGCTGTTTCCCCCGAGAGGTCTTTCGGACCGACAGCTACTCCAATTGGGAAATATGACCTATAATAATCCTTTAAGCCCTTATGGGAACTTGTAGAACTGCTCTTTTTGCTTGCACAGCTTGTAGCAATCAATGCAGCAATAGAAAACACTAATGAAATTTTGTTTCTGTACATCTGTACGGTGTGTGTTAATTTTCAATGGCTAGTCAAACCTACCGGTTGTCTATAATGCTTAGTTTTTGGCTTGAATCAGCTGTAAAAGTAGTTCTGGAAGTGTTCTGGCAGGTATTCTGATTGTTCTAAATCATAGCACAAATGTTTAAAATACATTTATAGGAGAAAATTGAACAAAAAGCGTTTGCTGAGCTAAAGGAAACATAAAAAAAAGACCTGGAGGTTTATACCGCCAAGTCTATCTTAAACACTTAAATTATTAAATATAAAAACTTATTTCATCCATTCTTCACTGGAAGGCTTACCTGTAAGTTGCATTGGATTAACCGTTTGTAGGAACTTCAATTCGTAAACAGGGCGTTCGAGCTCGTAGGGAACCGGGCGTTTACTAAACTGCTGGAAATATAACAAACAGCCATCCTTCCAGACCTCTGCATCACGAGCCTGAACCTTTAACCGGCTTTGAACGTGATGAAATCTTTCAGGATCAACGAATGCCTCCACTTTGTCCCAGGTTTTTTGAAAATCACGAACCTGTTGCACTCCGCGGTCATAATGATAGCATAATTCATCCCATAGCGTCCTGCCGTTCTTCATCTTGTAGTCCCAAGACACATGGTGAAACCAAAGCAGATATATTTCTGGACAAGTCTTTATGTCATTTAATTGAGATGCTAAAGGTTCAGCATATTGGGATACAGCATCACTTCCACTTTTGGTCCTGTTAAACCCAATGCCGCTACTACTTGCCTGGTGGTAGTAAGGGGGAGTCCAGTCTACCCTGACGTTTGCAGGAGCCCACCAGGGACCAGGTCCATAATGGTGATTTGCAGAAAAAATGTGATGTAATCCAAGGGGCATAGAATAATTTACGGCTGCTTCCCTGCTTTCGAGCATCATCTTCTTTATTGGATCCACAAACTTATCTTCCCAGTTATTGTCTCTGATAAGAGGTTGAAATGTAAGACGCAGCCATTCATTGGCAACCTTTTCGCTTTCCAAGCTATTATCCCAGGCCAAACGACCAAAGGCATACCAATTAGCCTGGGCAAAATGATGGCCAGTCCAATTTGAATCCAGCCCGACATTTGATACACCAGCTATAGCTGTATGCTTCTGGTTAAAGATACTACCGTCTGTACAACGTGCTACCGTACTTCCTTTACCTTTTTGGTAAGTATCACTTTTCAAACATTCCTCCCACATAGTGGATAGGAAAACCAGATGGTTAGAATGACCGAGATATTCTTGGGTAACCTGAAACTCTGGCATTACAGAAGTTTTCTCCATTGCACCAAATAAGGCGCTAAATGGTTCTCTCGGTTGAAAATCTATAGGACCATTTTTTACTTGTATAATAACATTGTCCCTGAATTGACCATCCAAAGGTTTAAATTCATTGTACGCTTGTCGCGCCCGATCCTTATCTGTTGAGCTATAAACAAAAGCCCGCCACATTACTATACCTTGATGAGGCTGAAGCACATCGGCTAACATGTTTGCTCCCTCGGCATGGGTACGACCAAAATCTTGCGGTCCGGGTTGGCCCTCGCTATTTGCCTTTACAAGAAACCCACCGAAGTCGGGTACGAGCTTGTAGATTTCACCGGCTTTGTTTTTCCACCACTTTACCACTTCAGGATTTAATGGGTCGGAAGTTTTTAGCCCACCCAAAATAGCAGGAGACGAAAAATTAACGGAAAGATAGGTTCGAACGCCGAATGGCCGCAAGGCGTCGGCAATGGCTTTTACGCGTTTTAAATTCTCCGAAGCAAGCATCCGCGGGGATGAGTTAACATTATTAAGAACGCTTCCGTTTATGCCAATAGACGCATTAGCACGAGCGTACTGACTCCACAATTCCAGGTCCTTCGGCGTTACAACGAGGTCTTTCTCTCCTCTCCAGAAGATTGATCTCCCTGCATATCCTCGCTCAATAGAACCGTTAAGGTTATCCCAATGGTTCAAAACCCTCCTGTCATAAGACGGATTAGAAACGATATTACCGACAGGCTGATGAAGTGTCTGACGGCGAAGAAGTTCAAAAACTCCATAAAGAATACCTCGTTCAGTGTTGGCATAAATACCGTCCTTGCCAAGTTTAAAACCATCTCCTTTTATAGATTTATCTTCAGAAATTGTAAGAGTGATTTTCGCTCCTTTCTTTCCCTGCCATCCACGTTGCAACTCTTCGATTGCATTGGAAAGAATTGGTGATTTTTTCTTACAAATTACCTCAACGGAGTTGCTTTGGACCTTTCGAAGCCATAGCTCTTGGCCGTTATCAGCAAAGGCAATATTACCCGAAGTAAGGAAAATGGAAAAACAGATTGCAGCTTTAGCTAGCAGGGGTTTTATTTTTAACATTATTGAATAAGCAAATTACCAAATATATTATTACTAGTTCTTGTATTAGCTTCATCAGGTTGACAGCCTCCAATGCTTAGGGACACTTTTCCTTTAAATTGAACGCTGGCTCCATCTTTAGAACCATCGATGTAAGACAGATCTTGCGGCGTTAAAGTGAAACGAACTAATTTGCTCTCTCCCGGTCGTAAATGGACACGTTGGAAGCCCTTTAAAGATTTCAAAGATGTTTTTACTTTGGGATCCTGATTTACTAAATATAACTGAGCAACCTCATCACCTGCTATTTTACCTGTATTTGTAACTCGCACTGAAAGAACAACGTTTTTTCCTTTTGCAACAGATTTCGGCATTACCAAGTGGTCATAACGGAAGGTGGTATAACTAAGGCCATAGCCAAAACCGTATAATGGTTTCCCGGTAAAATACCGGTAGGTACGGTTAGTCATGTCATAGTCAGTAAAAGAAGCCAGATCTGCATCACTTCGGTAAAAAGTGACAGGAAGCCTGCCTGCTGGATTATAATCACCAAAAATCACGTCGGCAATTGCCGTACCTGCTGCCTGCCCTCCATACCATGCATTAAGAATGGCCGGTACGTTATCAGATTCCCATGGAGTAGCAATTGCACTACCGGTCATCATAACAAAAACAACGGGTTTTCCTGTCGATTTTAGTGCTTTCATTAAATCAGTCTGAACTGCCGGAAGCATAATAGAGGTTCTGTCCCCACCATCAAAACCCGGATAATTAACCTTCATTTCCTCTCCTTCAAGCTGCGGTGAAATTCCACCTGCAAATACAAAAGCATCTGCATCTTTAAACTTGTTCACGAGTGCAGCAAAATCGGTCCTTTGGTAATTACCGGTGCTAAGTTTTACGTTTCCTTTTCCATCTCCCTGCCAGTATTCAAGTACAAGACGGTACACCGAATCTTTCTTTGTATCCAGCTTGTAGGTCCTTGCTCCCCAGCGATTGCGTGTCCATGCATTAATTACTTCTTTCCCATTAACCAGAAAACGATATCCATCATCTGCTTCAACTTCAAACATAAGCGATCCTGTAGCGGAGGCCTTGAAATTGCTGGTATAACGGGCCGAGAAATTATTGGCACGAAGGCCGTTGGAGATCATTTCGCCCTCTTGCCAGAAGTGATTCACCTGAGCCTCTTTTTTCACAAACAAAGGGTTGCCACTAAGCTCCTTGTTGTTAAAATATTCCGCTTTAAATCCCTGAGATCCTTCATTAGAATATTGCGAACTCAGGTCTTCATATACGAGCAAGGTATCATTTGTGAAGTTAACAGCTTTTTCATAAACCACTTCCGTTTTTTGCCCTACTTTCTCTTTAATTCCCTGAAGTACAGTAGACAATTGAGATGGAATACCATTGTAATTACCTAAAATAGATATTGAATTGTCGGCGTTAGGGCCCAGAACCACTATCTTCTTAAGGTCCTTCTTAAGTGGAAGCGTTTGATCTTGGTTACGAAGTAGAACAATAGATTGACGTGCCATATTCAAAGCATGTTCTTTGTGCTCGGCACGCTCCAAAACAGATGCTGGTGTTTGGGCATATTTTACAATGGATACCGGATCAAACATTCCTAGTCTGAAACGAATCATGTATAAACGCTTTACAGAAATATCGATCTGTTTTTCGGTGATCTTACCTTGTTTTACTGCTTGAACTAACGCTTTATAAGCATCTGTTCCACAGTCGATATCAGTTCCATGAAAAACAGCATCAGCAGAAGCGGATGCGGCATCGGGATGGGTTTTATGATTTTTAAAGAAATCGTCTATTGCCCAGCAATCTGAAGTAACATAACCGTCGAACTTCCATTGTTTCCTTAAAATATCAGTCATTAACAGATCACTAGCACAGCAGGGTTGGGTTCTGAAAGCGTTGTAGGCACACATTACTCCCGCTACTTTCGAATCCACTACCAGCTTGCGAAACGCAGGCAAGTAAGTATCCCAAAGGTCATAGGCACTAACATCAACATTGAACACGTGCCTAAGCGGTTCCGGGCCACTATGAACGGCGTAATGCTTTGCACAGGCTGCGGCCAAAAGGTATTTAGAGTCGTTACCTTGAAGGCCCCGAACAAAGGCATCGCCCAGAGAAGCAGTTAAAAAAGGATCCTCACCATACGTCTCCTGTCCCCGGCCCCATCTTGGATCCCTGAAAATATTGATGTTTGGAGTCCAGTAGGTCAATCCCAGGTAGCGTTCATTTGTACGACCTGTCTCAACTGCCTTGTTGTAAATTGCCCTTCCTTCCAACGCACTGTACCCGGCCATCTTGAAAAGCGAATTCGAATTAAAAGTGGCAGCCATTCCAATAGCCTGAGGGTAAACAGTCACCTTAAACGGTGTTCTGGCCACTCCATGCAATGTTTCATTCCACCAATCATACGCTGGTATCCCCAATCGAGGAATTGCCGGAGATGAATTAAGCATCTGAGACACCTTTTCCTCCAGTGTTAGCCGTGAAACCAGGTCATCCACGCGTTTTTCGAAAGATAAGTTATAATCGTTAAACGGATATTTCTTTTGCGCCAAGGCGGAAGTGAAAATGAATATCGGAACAAATAGCAGACGAAATATCCTCATAAATAAATAGATCAAATTCAGAAGTTTAAAGCTATAAATTATTTAGCTGCAGTAGTGTAAGGCTCGATAGTTTCTATTTTTCCATCCGGTGTGTACTTCAATTCAGTAACTTTCACATTTCTAAGATGGGTTTTACCTTTTGATAATTCTGTGTCATGATAAAATAGGTACCATTTGCCTTTAAATTCAAGAATAGAATGATGAGTGGTCCAACCAATAACTGGTTTCATAATTACACCCTGATAGGTGAAAGGACCGTACGGATTATCTCCCGTTGCATAGCAAAGTAAATGTGTATCTCCCGTAGAATATGAGAAATAGTATTTGCCATTATATTTATGCATCCACGATGCTTCAAAGAAACGGCGGTTGTGATCTCCTCCTAAAATTGGCTTTCCGTTTTCATCAATGATTACAACATCCCTTGGGTTTTCTGAAAATTCGAGCATATCCCCGTTAAGTTTTGCAACTTTAGCCGTTAGGGCAGGTTTATCGTCCTGATTCAGATCTGTAGCTGAACCATTCGGATCAAATTTGCCTGTCGCCCATTTTTGAAGTTGTCCACCCCAGATACCACCAAAATACATATAGCTTTGGCCATCGTTATCAGTGAAAACAGCAGGATCAATGCTAAAAGCATTTTTCATAGGCGCTGGTTGTGCCTTGAAAGGGCCTTGAGGTTTATCGCTTACCCCTACTCCTATCCTGAATACACCTTCTTTATCCCTTACAGGGAAGTACAGATAATACTTTCCATTTTTGTATGCGGCGTCGGGAGCCCAAAGCTGCTTACTAGCCCAAGGGATGTCACTCACTTTAAGGGCAACTCCGTGGTCTGTAACCTTACCTCCAACACTATCCATTGAGTAGATGTAGAAATCCTTCATGGCAAAATGATCCCCATTATCATTTTCAGGAATACCAGCATCGTAATCATGAGAAGGATATACATAGATCTTCCCCTCAAAAACATGCGCAGAGGGATCAGCGCTATAGCGTTGGTTAACCAGTGGTTTGGATATTGAGTTGCTGAAAGAATTGGTTTCGGCTGCCCCTTCCTGGCTTACAGTATCGTTGCTTTGCACGCCTTTCTTTTGTTGGGCACATGAGGAAGCAAATAAAATAACAGCGGATAACACAAGGGTTTCTAATTTCATATAGTCCTTCTTCTAATTAAGTTTTATAGTGGCAAAATGTTCAACTCATCCTATGTAAAACAGGAAGATTATAGATCCAGTTAATCTTTTGTCTTATATCCAAATGAATGGATAATTAAAGCAGGCACTGCTGCTTTTCGAGAGATCCGATCACCTGAGTCCAGAGGTCAGTTTTAACGGTTAATCTGGAAGTAAAATTAAGATGGGGAGAGCGGATGATATGGTACAATTGTTAAAACTTCTTATTCGAATGTTTAAATTAATCCATAAGACCTTCAATTTACTCATTATTCATACCAATCCTATAAATTGATAGGAAACTAATAGGTATTAAATTGCCTGGAAACTGCTTTTTGGGAAGGAAAAATTTAATAATTGCTAATAACAAGCAGACGCCAGTTTAAACATAATTGACATTTATTGGCACAATTCTGCCATTGCAAATACTTTAGGAAAGGGATATTTGAAATATCAAAAAAAGATCAACAGAGATGTTGATTCCTTATCAAGTCCCTCCTCAAATTTTATTGGTTATAAAAAATGGTTTATTTTAACTGCCCCTCAGTAGGGGCAGTTCTTTTTTAAGATTTAGGCCAGATCTTTTATTTTATTATTAATGTCTTTTAAATCGCAATCACGAGCCGCACGAAATACAACCTTCTTCCATGCTGCAACTAGCGCCTGCTTCAGTTATCTCCTCAATACCACTAACCTCACTTTTCTGTACTTCAGTAATCGGCGGAATAACCGGGTCCATATTTTTTCCTCCCTGCTTTTCTACCGTAAATTGCACGGCCTGACTAGCAGCTTGCGTTCTGAGGTAATACATTCCTGTTTTTAAACCTTTTTTCCAGGCGTAAAAGTGCATTGAGGTTAATTTTGCTGCAGATGGTTGATCTACAAAAAGATTTAAAGATTGAGATTGGCAGATGAAGGCACCTCTGTCTGCAGCCATGTCAATAAGACTGCGCTGTTTTATTTCCCATACCGTCTTATATAACTCCTTAATTTCTGAAGGAATCTCCTGGATATGCTGGATTGATCCATTTGCTGCTATAATAGTGTTCTTCATTGTATTGTTCCAAAGACCCAGTCGCACAAGGTCTTTTAGTAAATGCTTGTTAACAATGATAAACTCCCCACTCAACACCCGGCGAGTGTAAATATTAGAGGTATAGGGTTCAAAGCACTCGTTATTACCTAGTACCTGAGATGTGGAAGCAGTAGGCATTGGAGCAACCAGCAGGGAATTTCTTACACCATGTTTTTTTACTTCTTGGCGTAATGCCTCCCAATCATAACGATCTGAAGCTTCTACTCCCCATAGATCGAACTGGAACATACCTTTGGAAAGCGGAGAACCGCTGAATGTTTCGTAAGGCCCATTATCTTTTGCCAGGTCTTTACTTGCAGTCATTGCAGCAAAGTAAATAGTTTCAAAAATATCCCTATTTAATGCTCGTGCTAATTCGCTCTCAAAAGGAAGACGTAAAAGTATAAAGGTATCTGCTAAACCCTGCACCCCAAGTCCTATTGGCCTATGTCGCATATTAGAAGTTCGGGCCTCCTCAACCGGGTAATAATTGTGGTCGATAATACGGTTAAGATTTTTAGTTGCATGATAAGTTATCTCATATAACTTGTCGAAATCGAACTTACCGTTAACCACAAAACGAGGCAGGGCAATAGAAGCCAGGTTACAAACAGCAACTTCCTCTGGGCTAGTATACTCCATGATCTCGGTACAAAGGTTACTGCTTTTTATTGTCCCAAGGTTCTGTTGATTACTTTTACTGTTAGCAGCATCTTTATAAAGCAGATAAGGGGTACCTGTTTCAATTTGAGCTTGCAGTATGGCAAACCATAGCTCTTGTGCTTTAATCGTTTTTCTCGCGCGGCCCTCATTTTCATACTGTTGATATAGATCTTCAAATTTCTGCCCAAAGCATTCGTGCAAGCCGGGAGCCTCGTGTGGACAAAACAGACTCCAGTCTTCATTTGCCTCTACCCTTTTCATAAATAAGTCTGGTATCCATAAGGCATAGAAAAGATCACGCGCCCTTAGTTCCTCCTTACCGTGGTTCTTACGCAAGTCGAGAAACTCAAATACATCAGCATGCCAAGGTTCCAGGTAAATGGCAAAAGCACCTTTACGTTTACCTCCCCCCTGGTCAACATAACGGGCAGTGTCATTAAAAACTCTTAGCATTGGAATTATACCGTTACTAGTACCGTTTGTTCCGCCAATATAGGTTCCTGTTGCACGTACGTTATGAATTGCTAAGCCAATCCCACCAGCGCTTTGAGAAATTTTGGCTGTTTGTTTAAGAGTATCATATATCCCATCAATACTGTCATCCTTCATAGAAAGAAGAAAACAAGAAGACATCTGAGGCTTTGGCGTACCTGCATTAAATAAGGTAGGCGTTGCATGAGTAAACCAACGCTCGCTCATCAGGTGATAGGTTTTTAATGCACTTTCAATATCCTCTTTATGGATCCCTATCGCTACCCGCATATACATGTGCTGCGGTCGTTCGGCCACCACTCCGTCTATTCGCAGCAGATAAGACTTCTCCAGGGTTTTGAACCCAAAGTAATCGAATCCAAAATCGCGGTCATATATAATGGAGCTGTCCAGAAGTTCTGCATTTCGTTTAATGATCTCTATAACATCGTCTGCAATCAAAGGCATTCTTCTACCGGATAAAGCATCAGTATAATTATATAGCTTAACCATGGTATCAGTAAAGGACTTAGCAGTATTCTTATGAAGATTGCTTACTGCTATTCTGCTAGCCAAAAGTGCATAATCAGGGTGTTTAGTAGTAAGTGAGGCAGCTGTTTCAGCAGCGAGGTTGTCCAGTTCTGTAGTAGTGACACCGTCAAAGATCCCTTCTATTACTTTCTTAGCAACATCAATAGGATCTACCAGGGGACTTAAACTGTAGGATAATTTTTGAATACGGGCTGTTATTTTATCAAACTTTACGCTTTCTTTCCTGCCGTTTCGTTTTATTACTAACATTATTTTTTGTTTTAAGGTGAATGAATGAATGAATGAGAAGTTGCTGAATATTAGAAATCCTCGTCTAGTGAAAAGCTTTGGGTATCATTACCCGATAAAACTCCCGCTTTTTGATAATCACCAACTCGCTTCTCAAAAAAGTTCGTTTTCCCCTGCAGGGAGATCATCTCCATAAAATCAAAGGGATTCTGAGAGTTAAAGATCTTTTCATAGCCTAGTTCATTCAGCCAACGATCTGCAACAAACTCGATGTATTGCTTCATTAGTTTGGCATTCATTCCAATAAGGTCAACCGGAAGAGCTTCAGTGATAAATTCCTTCTCAATCAAAACTGCCTCATTAATAATTGCATGAACTTGTTCCTGAGAAAGTTTTTTATTCAGCATACCGTAAAGCAAACAAGCAAACTCGCAATGCAAACCCTCATCACGACTGATCAACTCATTACTAAAGGTAAGCCCTGGCATCAGTCCCCTTTTCTTTAACCAGAATATAGAACAGAAACTTCCACTGAAAAAAATACCTTCCACTGCAGCAAAAGCTACCAACCTCTCGGCAAAACTGCCGTTCTCAATCCATCGTAATGCCCATTCGGCTTTCTTTTTTACAGCTGGAACCGTATCCACAGCATGGAATAAATGGTCCTTTTCGCGAGGGTCCTTGATATAAGTATCAATTAAAAGAGCATAGGTTTCGGAATGTATGTTTTCCATCATTATTTGAAAACCATAAAAGCAGCGGGCTTCCGGAACCTGTACTTCACTCATGAAATTCACCGCAAGGTTTTCATTAACAATCCCATCACTTGCTGCAAAAAAGGCAAGTACGTGAGAAATAAAATGTCTTTCTCCCGGATTCAGGAGTTCCCAATCCTTTAAGTCCCCGCTAAGATCTATTTCTTCCGCGGTCCAAAAGCTTGCTTCGTGTTTCTTGTACATCTCCCAGATTCGGGGATAATTGATCGGGAGGATTACAAATCGATCTTTGTTTTCTTTTAATAATACTTCTTCCTGTTGCATAATTTTTTTGTTCTTGATACAAACAGGAATTGACAAAAGGCAGCTAACCCATGGCACTGGGTAGGGAGACTTTCGTCAAAACCTTATTCGTGAAAGTTTTGACAAGAACTACCCGGCAGGTATCTGGCTTACCGCTAATGCGGATCACAGTTGCACGTCAGCCCGTGAATAGAACACGGTTCCCTTTTAATCATCTGTCAACTACAGATGAACCTAAATAGTTATTGAATTAATTGGCCGTAAAGATATGCTTAAGCTAGCCCTAAAAGAAACTTAATTCTTAACAGATTGCCTTTTCTCAACAATCGCTCAATTTGAATTAATCCTAATAGCAGTTAAAAAAAATAAATGGGAGAATTTTAATCTGGGTTTTCGATTCCGAGCAACCAACTCTGAAGGTACCGGTTTTGCAAGTCCCTCTTTTCTGTAACAGCTCTTCCATAGGTTTTAAGGGGAAGATGAGTGCCATAGACAGTTTGCAAATGGACGTTCTCAATTGCCCCCTGATTTTGCAATATCATTATGGTTGCAAAGTCTTTATCTATATTTCCTTTCCCAGTTTGCAGTTGCACACTTTTTTCGGCACGCTCGATATTAAGTAGAATTTTTTCCCTGAATTCAGGAATAGCCAGTGTTCCCTGGTGAGTTTTTAGAAGCTTTTCAATTTCTTCGTTCTCTGCTTTGAGACCAGAAATTACCTCCCGAGCCACTGCTTGCATCCGGGCACTCCGGCCTGATTGTAATTCTTTATTTGCAATTGTGATCGAGATCTCATTAGACAATTGCATAATAGTAGCAAAATCACTATCGGGATCGGCAGTTAATACGGCAGCTCGAATTTTTTCCATCATCAACGCCTGAAGATTTAGCAGTTCACTCTCGGGAATTACCTGTTCTTTATTATTACAAGCCTGGTTTGCCACAAGCATAACCAACAAGAGAAATGCTTTTCCCACGTATTTCATATATTCCATCAAAGAGGTTTCTTCCGGTGTTGAATTCACTTTTACGGTGTTTTCCGCAAAGGGTTGTTGAAAATAGTTAAATATAAGAAGTTGACAAAGGAGAATTTACATTTCTAAGACTTTACCTAAGTGCTTATCCCTTCAGTTAGTTATTTAGGTATCAAAAACTTATTAAGCTCCAGCCAGTTCAATAAACGTTCAAACCATTGCTCTTTCTCAGCTTTATTATACATCCCGAAACCATGGCCTCCCTGTTGATACAGGTACATCTCAGCCTTAACTTTATTTTTGAGAGTATGCTCGTAGAACGATAAACTATTCTGAACAGGAACAGCTGCATCATCTTGAGCATGTATTAGAAAGACAGGAGGTGTTGTATTCCGTACTTGCTTCTCATTTGAAAACCGTTCCACCTGTTTAACGTCGGCGTCCTTCCCTATCAAATTTGTCTTTGAACCCATATGTGTATACTCCCCCATATTAATAACGGGATATATAAGGATCATAAAATCAGGCCTCAAGTTTACCTGCTTCTTGTTGTCGATATAGGAATGATCATAGTGAGTACCTAAAGTAGAGGCAAGATGTCCTCCTGCTGAAAAACCGATCACTCCAATTCTTCCTGTGTCTAATTGCCACTCAGACGCACGTTCCCGTATTATTTGTATTGCTCTTTGTGCATCCTGGATCGGCCCGATGGCCCGGTCTTTCATTATCCGGTCATCCGGCAATCTGTACTTAAGCAAAAAAGCAGTAACTCCCGATTCGACAAATTTTTTAGCTACGTCAATTCCTTCGTGATTATTTGCTATTCCAGAGTAGGCTCCTCCCGGAATAACGATAACAGCAGCACCGTTGGCTTTACCTGGCTCTGGAAAAAAAGGTGTAATTGTAGGTTTCGAAACTTTTGTTATCCAACCGTTTGCACCCGCATTTTCAACATAATCAGAAGGTATTGGTTTACTGTTTGGAATATCACGATACAATGGAATCGGTGCTTGACTAAATGCGCTGATAGTTGGATTTAGCATCGAGAGGACAAATATTGACTTAAGCAGGTACTTCATTACCAGGTATACTTTGGTTAGCGGGCTACACAAAAGTGTGAAGTTTAAAAATAGTGATTTCAACGAGAAATCGAGAATAAGATATAAAAAGAATGTTGGAGGCAAAAGTATAGGTTGATGAAACTTTCTTATTCCCTAAGTTTGTTTTCTGGTGATCGATAAATAGGAAGTATTTCGGTTATATGAAGCTGATAAATGAATAAAATTATGAAATTGATAATGGCTTAAAATAAAAAAACCGGACTGTTCGTCCGGTCTTTCGACTTATTAATGTAACGCTTATTACTGTTTTGCGTTGGTGGTATTATTGTATCCCCAAACCTTCTTCTTGTATTCCTCAATACCAGATTCTATTCTTAGGGCTTCCTTCTCTTGTTCTGTTAGATCTTTAGTATAGTCGACAATTCGCTGCCCGGTAGTGTTGGATTCGCGGATGATCTTGCTCGTAAATCTCCTTTGAAGGAAGATGTCGTCCATACTCATATCGAACATCCTTTTTTCAGGATTGGAGACGTCTTTTTTAACGAATACATTTCTACACTCTGGAAAGTGTAACCAGAAGACAGGCGTTTCGGCCGCTATTGTAGTATCTCCTGTTGAAAGCTTAACTAGCGGTGCAATTCCAATTATACGTGTTTCCACTTTTGCTCTTTGCTTATCAAAAAAGATATCCTCCTTAATCCTGAATTTTGTAATCTTCTCAGGGTTGAATTCATTCAGCTGCATTTTGGCATCGATCTGATTGCCTTTGTCATCGAAAACAGGAACCAAAACACTGTCAACAAGTTTAGCCATTGCTTGTTGAGGCGTTAAACGAAACTTGAACGAATCGTCAACTGGATCGTAAGCCGTAATTTGCCCTTTCTTTACTCCATCTAATATAGTTTCAATCAAGGTATTACCAGGGATTGCAAGAACTTGATTTTTAGGTTCTGCTACGTCAATATCCCTCCATAATCTTTTGTAAAAACGAACATTTACAGGATTTATATAAGGGTAGTTAAAGGGCGTTGCATTACCTAGAATAGTATAGTTATAGAAACCATCTACTGGTGCTGTGGAATCCTTTTTTGCTATTGCAACTGTACCGCTTGACATGGCTGAACCTGTTGCTAGTGCTGGCTGGATTAAAGCTGAATCTTGTTTTGTTGAAATAGCAGACGCAGTTAGATCGCCTTTAACCTGCGCCTGAGCGACTACTTCCAGTCCACTTGCCGTTAGCAAAATAGCTACTAATAAATTTTTCATGGTAAATTTTAAAGATGTGTGTGTGTTTATTTTTCTGCTTTTTGTGTACTCATAGGTGCTTCTGAGCGGGTATTACGAGTGGCCCTTCCATCAGATTGCTTTACAAGAGTTGCTTTACGGGTACGAACCTGGTCGCTTAGCAATTCAGGTGCTGGCATTACGCATCTGAAACCGATGTAAGAGTGGGCAACGTCCTGCATTTCATAACTGCGAGTATCTTTATTAAGCAACTCACCGTTATCTTTCCAAGATCCGCCTCTTACCACTTTACGTTTCATTACGTCAGCATCATTATCTGAAGCGTCATAAAGCAATACCGGATTCAAGTCGTGAACAAATTCAACAGCAGATGGGCTAAAGGCATCAAGCGTCCATTCCGCTACATTTCCAGAGGTATTAAATAATCCGAAAGCATTAGGACTGTATGATTTTACAGGAAGAGTAAACGTTGAACCATCCATCGTGTAGTTGCCTTCATCCTGCTTAAAGTTCACAAAAAGCTTTTCTTTTCCATCTTTTCCTTTTTTGCTGTTAGTTGTTGCTAAAGCCTGGGATCCTGCTCCTTCCTCAGGATTACGAAGACCAGAAGATGCATATTGCCATTGTGCCTCTGTAGGAAGATTGAACGTTAGCTGATACGCTTTTAAATAAGCATTTTTGTTCAAAGAATTGGCCGCTGATTTACCTCTCCAATCGGCAAACGACCTTGCCTGCTTCCAGGTAACTCCTACAACGGGATAATTATCATAAGATTTATGATCATAATAATTTGCAGACATGAATCCCATTTGCGAGTTAGGGAAATCTGCACTCCACACATTCGTTTTAGGTATCACTGGTATATTTTCAGTGATGAATTCATTAGCATTACTACCTCCACTTTTCTGATAGGTGAACGCATATTTTACAAGCTCTCCATTAAGTAAACGTTTTCCATTCTGCTCCAATACTATTGTTCCCACTATTTTTGACGAAATCTCCGGATCAGCGCTCTGCCATAAAGCGAACTTATCATGATTAACTTTGCTCCAATCTATTTGTCGGGCTACATATTCTCCCTTGTTCTTCTGATTCTTCTTGAAGTAACTTTCCTCTTTCAAATAATCAGTAATGATGATAGAATCAGCGACCCAATTTACGAACTCCCTGTATTGACGATTCGTAACTTCTGTTGCATCCACAAAAAATGGACTTAAACTTACTCTTTTAGTTAATCCATCATCTTCTGTAGAACTTTTGTACATGATGGTACCTGAAGGGACATAAACCATTCCCGGAGGTGGAATTATTCCTCTTCCTTTAAATCCGTACACTGTAGGTGCTTCATTACTGTTTTGAGCTGCGCAGGAACTTAACGCTGCGACTATAGCCAGAGAAGCTCCGGCTGCAAATGATTTTCTTAAACAATTTTTTTTCCAGGTGTGGGTAAAGCTATAAATAGATCTCATAGATATACTGTTAGGTAAATAAGATAGAATGTCATGATACTTTCAAGAATGGTGCCATTTTCAAAATAATAGGGGTTTTAGTTTGAAGATTTAAAAAATCGAAGACTAAATTTTAAAGGCTTATTAAGGGGAAAGGCCTAAAATTCAAAAATTTACAATACTGGCCCGGATAGGATTACCAATAGACAATTTAAAGGTACAATGAGATGTATTCAATTTTGGTCAGGAATAAGAGAAATTATTTGATTAGAACATTTTGAAGAAGATAAAATAATGTGGCTTAAAAATTGCGAGGAGAGAGAACTAATATTATTTTAATATTTCCAGGATGTTAACACAGGCTACTCCTTTTCAATTACGGGATTTAAAGTTCGATTACAGTTCTTCCTACAATTTTTCTTTTAGAGAACCTGTATTCAAGAGTATGCCGAATAATGAAAAACTTGACCGAAGCAATCGTTATGAAATGGTTCTATTTATAAATTCACTACAAATGCTTTGGTGCGATTTTACGGTGGAAGACTGCTGGAAGATCGAATATCTAATAAAACAGAAGTTGCCTAAGACTGTGGAAAAACAGTTGGAAATAGCCGATTGGCTTGTTTTAAATTGGAATGAGTTTAACGTTACTGAAATTGCAAAAGCTGTATAAGTTAGCTTTTGCAAATACAGAGTTTGTGAAAATTCAGACTAATGAAATACTAACACTTGTACTATAGCCATATAAAGAAGTGCGCTTATACTTAAAATTATTAAGTTAAAAAGTCGAGGATTTTTCTGAATAAAGGTAAATAACATAATAAAGTCCCGTTTCTAAGGTGCTACAAAAATACAAATTTTTCAATTCCTTCCTATTTTTTCTTCCAAGTCGGTAATAAAAAATATTTTTCTCTAACAATTTCCTATTCTTTTTGTTCTTTGGCTGAATTTAAAATTTCCATTATTTCTTTTTACTTTATTATACTTGCAATAATTAACTCTAAAAATAATTTAATTCGCCCATGCAACAATTAGAACCTTCTGTTTTAGAACGCGTTAACACGTGGCTTCAGGGAAACTACGATCCTGAAACCAAACAACAAATTCAAAAGCTGGTAGATGAGCAATCATTTACAGAATTAACTGATTCATTTTACAAAGATCTTGAGTTCGGGACTGGCGGTTTAAGAGGAATAATGGGCCCGGGATCTAACCGCATTAATAAATATACTATAGGCGCTGCAACTCAGGGATTGGCAAATTTTCTTAAGAATACCTACCCGGGAGAAAAAATTAAGGTGGCTATAGCTCATGATAGCCGTAATAATTCTGACTACTTTGCTAAAATTACAGCAGAAGTTTTTTCTGCAAATGATATTCACGTTTACTTTTTTAGTGAACTTCGTCCTACTCCTGAATTATCTTTTGCAGTGCGCCAACTAGGTTGTAAAAGCGGGGTAATGCTAACGGCTTCTCATAATCCTAAAGAATATAACGGTTATAAAGCATACGGCGCTGATGGAGGACAATTTGTTTCTCCTGATGACAAAAAAGTTATGGAAGAAGTTGCTAAGATAACTTCAGTAGACGATGTAAAGTTTACAGCTGTTGAGGCTAATATTGAATACCTGGGCGAAGAGATAGATGAGAAATATTTAAATTGTATAACCCAGCTTTCGGTTTCTCCTGATGCAATCCAGCGTCAAAAGGACCTTAAAATTGTCTTTTCCCCTATTCATGGTACAGGAATCACACTTGTGCCTAAAGCGTTGGAGAGATTTGGATTTACAAATGTTACTTTAGTAGAAGAGCAAATTAAACCTGATGGCAATTTCCCTACCGTAGTTTATCCTAATCCGGAAGAAAAAGAAGCGCTTACTTTAGCTCTTCAAAAAGGAAAAGAAATTGATGCTGACCTTATTTTAGCAACAGATCCTGATGCTGACCGTGTTGGAATTGCCGTTAAAAATAATGAAGGTGAGTTTATTTTGCTGAATGGCAATCAAACTGGAAGTTTATTAATTAACTACCTATTAACAGCTTGGGAGGAAAAAGGTAAACTAACCGGTAATGAGTATATCGTGAAAACGATAGTAACTTCTTACATAATAGATGCTATTGCAGCTTCAAAGAATGTTGAATGCTACAACACGCTAACCGGATTTAAGTATATTGGGGAGTTGATGACCAAGTTTGAAGGTAAAAAGACTTTTATTGGAGGAGGAGAAGAAAGTTACGGTTATCTGATAGGTGAATTTGTAAGGGATAAAGACGCTGTTGTTTCGGCTGCTTTTATCGCAGAGATGACTGCCTTCTACAAAGACAAAGGAAGTAGCTTATTTGAAGCTTTATTAGAAATGTATGAGAAATACGGATTCTATAAAGAGAAGCTGGTTTCTGTAACTAAAAAAGGTAAATCAGGTGCTGAGGAGATTAAAGCAATGATGGAGCGTTTCAGAAGTAACCCTCCAGCAAGCTTAGGTGGATCTAAAGTCGCAAAACTTAAAGATTACGAACTAAGAAAAGAGACCGATATCGCCTCAGGAGCAGTTTCAGAAATTGACCTTCCAAAGTCGGATGTACTTCAATTTGTTACCGAGGATGGAAGCATTATTTCTGCGCGTCCGTCAGGTACAGAGCCCAAAATCAAGTTCTACTGCAGTGTAAAGGGATCTTTGCCAAATGTAAGTGCCTACAAAACAGCAGATCAGGAACTAGAGCAAAAAGTTAATGCTATAATGAGCGATCTGGAAGTTTAATAATGTTTGTTTAGGTCGTGAGACCAAAGCTGAAAGGTCCGTTATTAATTGAGGTAATTCAACAAGTAACGGACCTTCCTTCCTTCCTTCCTTCCTTCCTTCCTTCCTTCCTTCCTTCCTTCCTTCCTTCCTTCCTTCCTTCCTTCCTTCCTTCCTTCCTTCCTTCCTTCCTTCCTTCCTTCCTTCCTTCCTTCCTTCATTCCTTCCTTCCTTCCTTCCTTCATTCATTCATTCATTAATTAATTCATTCATTCCTTCCTTCATTCATTCATTCCTTCATTCATTCATTCATTCAATAACCTTCACTCCTGACAATTCCTTAAAAAATCTCTATTTTAGCGCAATGCTGAATGAGAATCTTGACCCGAGTGCTGAAAGACTGTCTTCTACAGAACGTGATATAGAAAAAGTTCTTCGCCCTCAAGCATTTGAAGACTTTACTGGTCAATATAAAATCCTTGAAAACTTAAGAATATTTGTTCAGGCCGCTAAGCTCCGTGGCGAAGCTCTTGATCATGTTTTACTCCATGGCCCTCCGGGCTTAGGCAAAACTACCCTCTCCCATATAATTGCGAATGAAATGGGCGTGGGTATCAAGATCACATCGGGCCCTGTACTAGATAAACCGGGGGATTTAGCAGGCCTGCTCACAAACTTGGAAGCAGGAGATATTCTCTTTATAGATGAAATCCATCGATTGAGTCCTTTGGTAGAAGAGTATTTGTACTCTGCCATGGAAGACTTTAAAATAGATATCATGTTAGAAAGCGGGCCGAACGCTCGCTCCGTTCAAATCTCCTTAAATCCTTTTACACTGGTTGGCGCAACCACTCGCTCTGGCTTGCTTACAGCTCCATTAAGGGCTCGTTTTGGAATTAATGCAAGGCTTGAGTATTACGATGCTAAACTTCTTACTACTATTGTATTACGTTCTGCATCCATACTTAATACACCCATTTCAGACGAAGGAGCATTTGAGATAGCCCGTAGGAGCCGCGGAACACCACGTATTGCCAATGCCCTGCTTAGGCGTACACGGGATTTTGCTCAAATAAAAGGAAATGGAACAATAGATACCGACATAGCAAAATATGCCTTGAACGCATTGAATGTTGACAGTCACGGTCTTGATGAAATGGACAACAAGATCCTAACAACTATCATCGACAAATTTAAAGGTGGGCCTGTCGGTTTAAAGACTATAGCAACAGCGGTTGGAGAAGATGAGGGTACGATTGAAGAAGTTTACGAGCCTTTTCTTATCCAGGAAGGCTTTATGATGAGAACCTCACGAGGCCGGGAGGTAACAGATACGGCTTACAAGCATCTAGGGAGATTAAAACCTGGAGGTGCGCAGACTTTGTTCTGATATTATCAGGGATACTAAAAGTGCAAAGTTTTAATCTATAAATTCTTCAACCCTGACGAAACTTTGCTAAATATATCTTGTTGGGCGTATTTAGATACTTTTTATTATGGGAATTATTAAAGAATTCAAAGAATTTGCGATTAAAGGTAATCTGGTAGACATCGCAATTGGTCTAATCATTGGGGCTGCCTTTGGTAAAGTAGTAAGCTCCTTGGTCGACAATATTATTATGCCGCCGCTTGGTGTACTTATTGGAGGTGTAGATTTTTCCGACCTTTCCATTCCACTTAGAGCTGCCACAACAGAGAATGGGAAAGAAGTGCCAGCGGTAATTCTGAAATATGGACAATTTATTCAGGATGTTATCGACTTCCTAATTATCGCACTAGCTGTATTTTCCGTAGTAAAACTAATGAACACGATTAGAAAAAAAGAACAAGAGCAGCCAGTTTCGCCAGCCCCGGACGTTCTTACTAAAGATCAAATTTTACTAACCGAGATACGGGACAGCCTGAAGAACAAAGCTTAAAAGCCAAACTTCTCTTCTATTCCCAGACCAAATAAGGCGAAATCATACTTAACAGGGTCGGTTGGATCAAGGTCTCTAAGATGTTGTGTTAGTTCAACAGCGGTACTCCAATCGACTTGTTTTCTCGAAATTAACCCTAGTTTCCTGGCAACCCTTTCTACATGAAGATCACAGGGGCATATCAAATTAGATGGCTTCATTCGCTTCCATATCCCAAAATCGACGCCTTTTTTATCCTGTCTCACCATCCATCTCAGGAACATGTTCAGCCGCTTGCAGGTCGATTTTTGAGATGGAGCACTAACATGTTTCACTGTCCTACCAGGGGAATCAGGTAAGCTAAAAAAATACTTTCTAAAGTGATTCAGTGCAGCCTCAATTTCCTCCCCGTTTCTTTTTATACCGGGCAGATAACACGCGGGGGAGTTTAATTCAACCTCTGCTCCTTGATTATCATCCAGAAACTCCTCTCGAAAAGGATTGCTCGTTCCTCTACCTGTAACAGCAGGTAAGAATGCATCTTCCAAGGAATTATATCTGGTGTAGTGGTGTTTAAAAAAATGAACGAAATAGAGGAGGTCGGTATCATTGAAAGTGCGGTGCTTAAATCCCAAAAGAGCTTTCAAATCATCCTCCTGGTGATTTTTTATAAACTCGAAAGGTTGCCCGTCCATCCTATTAATCAAGTCCCTGCATTTATTAATAATTGTTTTCCTTTGTCCCCATGCAAGTATGGAGGCGAGAAATCCCATGATCTCAATGTCCTGCTTAAGTGTAAACTGATGAGGAATCACAATAGGATCATTAGGGATAAAATCCAGACAATTATACTGCTCAGCTTTTGCATCCAGGAAACCTTTCAGTCCTTCCCTGTTGTTTTGAAAATTAAGATCAGCCATTTTCTAATCTTAACGCAGCGCTTGTTCCAAATCTTCTAAAAGATCCTCAATATCTTCCACTCCTACGCTAAGGCGCAAAAGGTTGTCCACTACTCCTACAGCTTCTCTGGCCTCCTTTGGTATCGAGGCATGGGTCATGGTTACTGGATGATTTACAAGTGATTCTACCCCTCCTAATGATTCTGCAAGTGTAAATACCTTAAATTTTGAGGCAATTGCAAATGTTTCTGTAAGTGCGGCATCTTTAAGTGTAAAAGAGATCATTCCTCCAAAATCTCTCATTTGGCGTTTCGCAATTTTATAATTAGGATGATCTTCAAAGCCGGGCCAGTAAACTTTAGCCACCTTCGGATTCGACTTGAGGAACTCTGCTACGCGTCGTCCATTTTCACAATGCGCCTTCATCCGAAGATGAAGTGTTTTTATTCCCCTTAAAACTAAAAAACTGTCCATGGGACCAGGAGTAGCACCGCAGGCATTATAAATAAACCAAAGCTTTTCATACAGATCCTTGTCGTTCAACATGAGGGCGCCCATTACCACGTCAGAGTGTCCCCCTAAGTATTTCGTTGCAGAATGCAGAACAATATCAGCTCCCATATCTATTGGATTTTGAAGAAAGGGAGATGCAAAAGTGTTATCGACAGTTAGGAGGATATTTTTAGCGTTTGCAATCCTTGCAATGCCCGAAATATCAACTATCTGCATTGTTGGATTGGTGGGCGTTTCCAGCCAGATCAAACGGGTTTTAGCGTTGATATAAGGAATAATATTATCGGGAGAAGATAGATCTATAAAATGGAATATGATCCCATAATTGGCAAAGATGCGGGTAAACATTCGATAAGAACCGCCATAGAGATCATTACTTGCTATTATCTCATCACCAGGCTTCAACAACTTCATAACAGCATCTGTCGCAGCCATACCACTGGAAAAAGCGAGCGCAAAATTAGCATTCTCCAAAGTAGCAAGACAGCCTTCTAATGCTTGCCGGGTAGGATTAGTACCCCTAGAATATTCGAAACCCTTGTGCTCTCCAGGGCTCTTCTGCCAATAGGTAGAGGTCTGGTAAATAGGCGTCATTACTGCCCCTGTTGTAGGATCAGGTTCCTGCCCTGCATGGATCACTTTTGTTGCAAACTTCATAAGGTAAATTTAGGAATTGTCTATTTATAAGTAGGATGGGTGTTAACAAATTTCCCAATGCAAACAATTTTGGCTTTCGGAGCCTTTACACTACAATTTTACTATCATGCTTTCAAGTAGCTACCGGGACATAAGAAAATATACAGAAGACCTTTGTCGCCCCCTTCAAACAGAAGACTATGTTGTTCAACCCATTGTAGATGTAAGTCCTCCAAAGTGGCACCTTGGACATACTACCTGGTTCTTCGAAACATTTATTCTTAAAGATCATCTTGATGGCTACCAAGTTTTCAACGAAAACTTCAATTACGTTTTCAACAGCTATTATGAAAGCGTTGGAGCAAGGGTTATCAGGACCAACCGGGGAAATTTAAGCAGGCCTACAGTACAGGAGGTTTATCAATACCGGCAGTATGTCGACTTAGCAATGGAAGAAATTTTCAAAGACGCAGACCTTGCCGGTGAAATCTGCGATCTGCTACTTATTGGATTGAATCACGAACAGCAACACCAGGAATTACTTCTTACTGATATTAAATATATTCTTGGTCATAATCCCCTATTTCCTCCTTATGAAGCACAAATTCCTTTAAAAAAACCAGAACCTAAAGGCGATCAAGCCGGAGTATTAACTATATCAGAAGGGTTGTACGAAATCGGTTACAAGGGTAAAGAATTTTGTTTTGACAATGAGCTAAATAATCACTTTGTTTTCCTTAAGGATTTTTCCATATCCCGAGGGCTTATTTCAAATGGCGAGTATTTGGAGTTTATAAATGCAGGAGGGTATTCAAATTTTAAATTCTGGCATTCGGAGGGCTGGGAATGGGCAAAAAACCAGTATAACCCTGCTCCTCTTTATTGGCATAAAATAGATGGCGAATGGTTTAATTATACCCTGACAGGCTTGAAACCTTTGGATTTAGAAGAGACTCTTTGCCATATCAATTTTTACGAAGCCCATGCATTTGCAGAGTGGCGGGGAAAACGGCTTCCAACGGAATTTGAATGGGAAGTGGCCGCGGATCAATTGCAATGGGGAGAACGATGGGAATGGACAGAAAGCGCATATCTACCCTACCCTGGGTACAAGAAAGCCGATGGTGCAATCGGCGAATATAATGGCAAGTTTATGGTAAATCAGATGGTACTGAGAGGAGCCTCGGTAGCAACACCTAAGAATCATAGCAGAAAAACCTACCGTAACTTTTTTCACCCCGATCTTAAATGGCAGTTTACAGGAATACGACTAGCCGAATAATAGCAAAATGGTAACTTTTACAGAACAAGAAGAACAGCAAAAGCAGTTTAAAGAAGACGTTTTAAGGGGATTAAAATCGTCTCCAAAGTTCCTTCTGCCAAAATATTTTTATGATGGGTATGGCGATAAACTTTTTCAGCAAATAATGTCTTTGCCCGAATATTATTTGACAGACGCGGAAATGGAAATATTCAAAACGCGATGTGATGAAATGATGCAGTTGGTGAGCAATTTCGAGCAAGGATTTGACCTTATTGAGCTGGGATCTGGAGATGCGCTCAAGTCCTCTCAACTATTTAAGTGTCTCTCTGATAATAATATAAACTATACCTACTACCCTATTGATATTTCCGGCGACGTCCTTGATTTGATCAACAGAACTCTTCCAGAAACAATACCTACAATAGAAATCCAAGCTATTCAGGGTGAATATCTGAAGGCTCTCCAAGAGGTGGTAGAGATTTCAACCCGCCCCAAGCTAGTGTTATTTTTGGGAGCAAATATTGGAAACATGTTTCCAGGAGAAGCAGAGGATTTTCTATTGAAACTGTATAATTTACTTTCCCCTTCCGACCTATTGATGATTGGCTTTGACCTTAAAAAAAACCCTTGGTCTATTTTTAATGCGTATAACGATTCTCAGGGGGTTACCAAGGAATTTAATCTGAACCTGCTGAAAAGGATCAATCGGGAACTGGAAGGAGATTTTAATCCAAATTTATTCGAACATTATGAAAGCTATGACCCTTGTAGCGGTGCATGTAAAAGCTATTTGATAAGCTTGGCAGACCAGGATGTAAGTATAGGTTCTGATGTAGTAAGGTTTGAGGAAAACGAGTGTATCTTTATGGAGATTTCTCAAAAGTATTCTTTGCGGGAAATAGATCTGATGGCTAAAAAAACTGGTTTTTTAATCGAAAAACATTTGTTTGACACAAGAAAGAGGTTCAGTGATGTAATTATGAAGCGAAAATAACTTCTTACATCTATTTCTTTTATATGATTACCCTTGATAAAGCCCTTTAAACAGGCAGGTGAAGGGCAACTTCGTTACTCGTGCGTACTGGTCCAGATGTGGTGCAGATCTGATGTGGATGTGATAGGGATTTCCTGTGGGATTGCTGCGGGAAAACGCTAGACAAACCCCTGTTCGACTTTCCAATGAAAAAACATCCAGCTTCTTTCAGCATTTCTGCATACTTATTAACTTTGGCAATAACTACGTTGAGATGATTACGATCTCTAATTCTTCTAATTTCTGCACTTGGTATGATGAAATTTCTGATTGCTTTTATTTTTTCTCTTATTTCTCTAACCGTTGATCCCCCAGTATCTATAACGGGCAGAGTAGTTTCAATAGCAGACGGTGATACGTTTACTATCTTAACAAATAATAAAAAGCAGGTCAAAATAAGATTATATGGGGTGGATTGCCCCGAAAAGAAACAAGACTTTGGCACGAAGGCACAACAGTTTACTTCTAAACTATGCTTCGGAAAAACAGTTATTGTCCAAGTCAAGAATAATGATCGCTACGGGCGGAAAATTGCAATTGTAAATTTGCCTGATGGGAAAATTCTGAATAAAGAACTTCTTATTGCAGGAATGGCCTGGCATTATAAGCAATACGATAAATCACGAGAATACGCAGAATTGGAATTAAAAGCCAGAGGGAAAAGAGTTGGTATCTGGAGTTCTACGAAGCCGGTTGCACCATGGGAATTCAGGAAAAATGGTAGGAGGCAACAGATACAGCCTAATAAAAGAAAAAGTTACATCCCCTGTTCTGGAGTTACCCGCGCTGGCAACAATTGCAAAAATAATGCTTCCGAAGGTGGGCGTTGCTGGCAACATCGTTTCAAAACCACAAGCTGAAAATCTTATCAGGCATTTTTTCTTTATATTCTTTACCTTAATAACAAGTTTGTTAATTTTTTCTTGCCAATTTATTATTGCAGCCACTTCATATCGCCAATTTTCTTAAAACGTATTTTCATTATAGGACCTTGGCTGAAACTTTCTGTCTTTCAGTCGTAAAAAGGTAATTGGCAACATGCCATAAAGGGGAATTAAACTAACCAATTTCGGGGATTAAGTATGAGGAAAGTTTTTGCCGCAATGCTAATTGTGGCTCTTGGGGCTTGTAAAAAAGATCATGTAGAAGAAAAAAGATCGGAAGTTATTGAACAAAAGCAAGAGGTTTTAAACGATGATGAAGATGTAGTGAACCTTTTTAGTGGCATCAAGATCTCCAGTCTGAATATAGGAGCAGTTAATTTCTCCCCCTCTAATTCCGCGTTGATTTTTAACTCTGTGGCTGTGGGGAGAAAAGACGCGAATGGGACAGAAAGTAAAATCACACTTTCGTATTCGGGATGGACCCATCCAAGCATGTTGCGGTTCGACAAAAAGTGGAACGGATACAAGTATTGGGCGGCCGTTACTCCTTATCCCAATACCGATAGTCAATATGAAAACCCGCACATTTTCTGCTCGGAGGATGGTATACTTTGGTTGGAGCCCAAAGGAATCTCCAATCCGATCGAACATGCGCCAGAAGGTATTGGGTACCATTCGGATGTGAATTTAATGTTGGATAAGGGAGTTTTGTATTGCTATTGGAGAACTAATCTCAAGGGGATAAGATCCCTTTGGGTTACTAAGAGTACGGATGGAATAACCTGGAATAAAAAAGAAAAAGTTTGTGAGTGGCCGGCAACGGCAATAGACGTAATCTCTCCCTCCTTCATCAAAGACAATGACCTCTACTACTGTTATGGGATCAGTAATTACGAAACAACCCCTGGTAACTATTACAACTCTATTTGCATAAGAAGAATGGTCTCAAGTGATCCCATTAAAGGATTTGAACCAGACAGGAACAAAGGGTACGATGTTGTTAAAATAAATAGCCGTCCGTGGGGGCAGGATCAGGACCCGTGGCATATGGAAGTAAAAAAATTTCATAATGTCTGGATCATGCTGGTAACTACCACCAATCACGGTGGCTATGGAAGCGGAGGAAGATTATTCCTTGGATATTCTTTAGATGGAATAAATTTCACCTTTAACAACTCCCCAATCTGCAAGGTTAGTGGAACCTATAAAAGTTCATTCCACGCAGTATTTAGTGCAAAGGATAAATGTATTAAGATTGAAATGTGGAGAGCTATGATGACGCATGGATGGGCTATTTTTCATGATCGATTTGTTGTACCAATGGAGTATTCACCCGATATATAAGAGCTTATTAGTTTTAGTTTAGTTTTTTCAGGGATAATAGCTTATCCCTTCTTTATTTTCGAGGGCGAGAAACATTTTTCCATTTCAGGGGGAACCACAACAAGATCTACACTATAAGTTTAGAAATTTTCCTTTAAACGCGGCAGTTTTATTTTTTTTATTAATTTTAGAGCTCTTTGTGATGATGAGTTTTTTCCAGGCAACCAGCGCATGGGATATTAATTAAAAATTTCTAAACGATTACAGTTAATAAAGTATGATCAAATTTTACGCTCTTATTAAAAGCCGTGTCCTTAACAGGCGAACCTTCACATTTTTTGGACTTCTACTCTGCTCCGCAACTGCTTTTTCGCAGAATGTTGGAATAAATGGAACAGGGACAGCACCACATCCATCTGCAGGACTGGACGTTAGCTTTACCGATAAAGGTTTGCTCATACCTAGGGTGAAACTGAAATCAAGCGCTGATATTACAACTATCCCCTCTCCCGAAATTTCATTATTAGTTTATAACACTGAAGAAATTAGCGACGTCACTCCGGGTTACTACTTCTATGATGGGCGAGCCTGGCAAAAACTTTCAACGACTAGCACAACAGGTTTGACATCTTCAAGCTGGGGGCTCAGCGGAAACAGTGTCTCTAGTGACAATCACTTTTTAGGTACAACCAATAATGATGCTCTAAAGTTCCGTACTAATAACTTACATAGGATGATCATTGATAGCGATGGAAGTGTTGGAATCGGATCAAATCCTGTATTTGCAACCGACAAAGAAAAAGTACTTATAGATTTAGGGGGATCTACAAGTGAACCACTACCTGTTACTAGTTATACTGGTCTAAACATTAAAGGATATGTTAACAACTATCTCCAGTTTAACATTCAAAACAAGTTTGCAGGGAATGCAGCAAGTACTGACATAATAGCAACTGCTGATAACGGCACAGAAGAGAATTACTATGTAGATCTCGGCATCAATAGTTCGAAAAATGATCAAAAAAAGTTTGGTGGTATCAATGATTCTTATCTGTACAATTTAGGAGGAGACTTTTTGATTGGCACTGGAGCAAATAAAAACCTGCAATTTCTTACAGGTGGACAAAGCGAAACGGCTAATGAGCGAATGAGAATAACAGGCGCCGGATTTGTAGGTATCGGAACTAAAACGCCAAGAAGTAAATTAGAGATTTACGATACTCAGGACCCTTTGAGGCTGGGAGGAGTGCAAGTAGGAACTTCTGACTTCGTTTTGGTCCTTGAAGACGAAATAGTTAAAAAAGTCGATAAGGCAACTCTAACAAGCGGAAGCTGGTCTACATCTGGAAATCAAACAACAAAAGAACTAAAGCTAGGAACAAACACGCCTTTTTCTTTAAGTTTTATTACCTCGGGCGCAGAAAGGATGAAAATAACCTCCACGAATGGTAAGGTGGGAATAGGATTTGAACAAGGAGCTTACTTTGAAGATTCAGATGCCCAACTGTTGGTCAACGGGCCAATTGAAGCTCCGAACTATTTAAGTCCGTCGGACAGGCGGCTAAAGAAAGATATCGAGAATCTTGAATACGGATTAAGTTCGATTACACAACTACAACCTGTTAGTTACAACTGGCTGGATCCTAAATTGTCAGCAAAAAAACAAATAGGACTCATTGCCCAGGATGTAAAATCTATTATTCCCGAAATCGTTCAAGGTGACGAAGATAAAGGTAAACTTAGCATCAACTACACAGAACTCATCCCGGTTTTAATCAACGCAATCAAAGAACAGCAACAAAAAATTGATTCGCAACAGAAGCAGATCGATGAGTTGAAAGAATTGATCAAACAGAAATAGAAGAACACACACACTTATTAAGGCTCGGAGAATTCCGGGCCTTTTTCATTTCGATACAGAAATTAAGACCATCCTCACCTTCATTAAAGTCCCCCAAACAACCCCACAAAAATTTTACAGCTCATATACACTTAAATATCTATTTTTAGTTTCGCTACCCGCGCTTCCTATATGAGAGAATTTGGCGAAATTGTAAGGGCTTTCAACCAGGCCCGTCTGGAAAACAAACTAACTGCATTAGCTACCGTTGTAAAGGTGGAGGGATCGGCTTATCGGCGACCTGGAGCACGAATGCTTGTAACAGAAGACGGGCTGCTCACTGGTGCTATTAGTGGAGGGTGCCTCGAAGGAGATGCTTTAAAAAAGGCTCTGCTAGTGATGCATCAGAAAAAGGCAATGCTGGTTAAGTATGATACCAGCGATGATGATGATGCCAAATTAGGTGTTGGTCTTGGTTGTAATGGAATAATCCATATCCTTATTGAGCCTATCAATTCTGACTTAGAAAATCCAATCACTTGTCTTGAACAATGTTTGCAGAGCCGCGAACACACCGTTTTTGTTACCCTTTTCAAGGAAGAGGAAAGAAATCACTCTCAAACAGGTAGCTGCCTATTCTTCTTGAAAGACAAGGTCATTCAACTGGCAGAGGTTCCGGAGAACATAAAAGAAGATATAATTGCAGATTCAAAAAATGCGCTGTACACCCAGCAGTCTCAAATAAATAATTATTCATTATCGAATTCTCCAGGCAGCCTTACCGCATTAATTGAGGTGATACCGCCAGCTGTTGTATTAAACATTATCGGAGCAGGAAACGATGTTATCCCACTTGTAAAAATGAGCACTCTGCTTGGTTGGGAAGTTGATGTTATAGACGGACGAACAAACCTTCTAACCAAGGAACGCTTTCCCAAAGCAACTCGTTTAATTACATCCAAATCAGACCAAGTCCTTTCCCATCTTAAAGTAGACCAGCATACGGTCTTTGCGCTCCTCTCTCATAATTATATTTATGATCTCAACGTTTTGAAATCCATTTTACCATTGAATATCCCATATATCGGAATCTTAGGGCCGAAAAAAAAGCTGAACAGAATCTTGCAAGAGCTTGAAGATGAAGGATTCGAATATACAGCTGATGATTTAGCGAAGCTTTATGGACCTGCTGGTTTAGATCTTGGGGCTGAGACGTCTGAAGAAATCGCGCTTTCGATTGTTGCAGAGATCAAGGCTGTACTATCGAAAAAGAAAGGAACATTTCTGCGAGATAAACAAGGTCCCATTCATGATATAGGTTCAACTGCGCATTCAAAAGAAAAAATAATGCTTCCCTACCAGTCATGCGAGAAAATATAGGATTGATTTTACTTGCGGCTGGAAATGCTTCCAGGCTTGGAGAAAGCAAACAGTTGCTTCCCTACAAGTCTAGTACGTTATTAGGGCACGCAGCCGGACAGGCAGTACAATCTAAGGCTTCACCGGTGGTGGTAGTATTAGGAGCCAGATGTGATGAACATAGATACGAATTAAGAGATCTTCCTGTACTCATCGCTTATAATCCCAATTGGGAAAGAGGTATAGGGACGTCGATAGTTGAGGGGCTTCTGGAATTAGAAAAGCAGCATCCTTCAGTAAAAGGCGTAGTGCTGATGGTATGCGATCAGCCTTACATTAGTTCATCCATAATTGATGATTTGATAAAGAAAGCTGCTTCGTCAGCGAAAGGAATTATTGCCAGTACGTACGCTGGAACAATAGGAACTCCCGCTTTATTTAAACACAGCTACTTTATTAAATTAAAGGAACTTAAAGAAGACCAAGGAGCTAAAGTATTACTTAAAGCATTTAAAGAAGATATAGAAGTTCTCCAATTTCCTGAAGGAGCCATAGACATTGATACAAAAACTGATTATATAAACTTAAAAACACCCAACCAAGCAAAGAATTAATAAAATGGCTACTTACAAACTACAGATCAATGGCCAAACAAAACAGGTGAACGTTGATCCTGACACGCCCCTGCTATGGGTACTGCGTGATCATCTGGGCCTAGTGGGAACCAAATATGGATGTGGAATTTCAGCTTGCGGTGCTTGTACTGTTCATATGGATGGTCAGGCAATCCGTTCTTGCACACTCCCCGTTTCATCAATCGGAACCGCTAAAATCATCACCATAGAAGGACTTTCAGAAAAAGGTGATCATCCAGTGCAACTAGCTTGGGACGAAGTGGACGTAGCCCAATGTGGCTATTGCCAGGCGGGTCAAATTATGACTGCTGCAGCCTTCCTGAAGAATAGTTCGAAACCCACAGATGATCAAATAGCAATAGCTATGAATGGAAATATCTGTCGTTGCGGAGCATACCATCGTATCCATGAGGCGGTTAAACTGGCCAGCACTAAAGTTTAAGTTTATGACAAGTACAACAGGCAGACGTAATTTTTTGAAGATAGCAGCAACTATTGGTGGCGGGCTTGTTCTGGGATTTGACTGGTTTAGTGCGAACGCTGAAATAGCAGTAAATGCACTTTCTAAAGCAGAATTGGCAGAGGGCACAAGCTTAAACAGCTATCTCTATATAGCACAGGATAACACAATCACTATCTTTTCCCCCAATCCCGAGGTTGGTCAGAACATAAAAACCTCTTTCCCCACTATCATAGCGGAGGAATTAGATGCGGACTGGACAAAGGTCAAAGTTGTTCAAGCTCCTTTTGATAACAGCCGTTTTGAAAGACAGGTAACAGGTGGAAGCGGAGCTACACCGCACTCCTACAAAAAATTGAGAAGGGTTGGTGCTACAGCCAGACAAATGCTGCTTGAAGCTGCTTCTAAACAATGGAATGTTCCGGTAGCAGAATGCAGCACTGAAAATGGTTTTGTAATCCACTCTTCAGGTAAAAGATCAAGTTATGGAGAGCTTTCCATAGAAGCTTCTAAGTTAAGTGTTCCTCAGGATGTAAAACTTAAAGACAGAAAAGATTTCAAGCTCATTGGCAAAAGGGTAAAAAATGTAGAAAACAAGAATATTGCAACAGGCAAAGCTTTGTATGGAATGGATTTTTACCGCGAAGGAATGCTTTATGCTATGGTCCAGCGTCCGGAAGGTTTTGGCATGAAGCTAAAGGCAGTAGAGTCGGCTGCAGCAAAAGCGATGCCTGGGATTATTGATGTAATAACCTTTAAAAACAATGTTGCAATCATCGGCAAATCAACCTGGCAACTTCTTAAAGCTCGTAAAGCATTAAAGGTAACGTATGAGAATACGGAAAAGCTGGAATCGACAGATGATCATAACAGGATCTTTTCAGAGCTAATGGCAAAGCCGGAAGCTACAGTAAGACGAAAAAATGGTGATCCCGACGCGGCCTTTGCAAGTGCTGCTAAAATAATCAAAAGCGAATATCAGTGCCCCTTCCTTCCTCACAATCCGATGGAACCCATGAACTTCTTTGCCGATGTAAAAACGGATAGTGTTGAACTTGTGGGACCAACACAAAATCCAGGCTCAGCAAGAAGTTCAGTTTCTAAATTGCTGGGAATTCCGGAAAATAAAATTTCACTGGAGATAACTCGTATTGGTGGTGGTTTTGGAAGAAGATTAATGGATGACTTCGTTCTGGAGGCAGCAGAACTGTCAAGCATTTTAAAAGCACCAGTAAAAGTGGTCTGGTCAAGGGAAGACGACATGATGGGCGGTTACTATCGTCCGGCGGTGCGCTATCGCTTTGAAGCGGCATTGGATGCTAAAAATGACCTTATTGGTTACCGTTTACGGGGTGCTGGCATAAATGCCGGTAATCCAACCCGCGAAAACAACTTCCCTTCCGGAGCGGTAGAAAATCTACTTATTGAATCAATAGAGCATAAATCACCTATAAGTACTGCTCCATGGAGAGCACCTATTACTAACTTTCTGGCCTTCGCTGAACAAAGCTTTTTAGATGAAGTAGCGCTGGCGACAGGAAAGGATCCGGTCCAATTCAGACTTGATCTGCTAAATAAAGCTAAAACAGCCCCTGTTGGTCCTGTGCGGTACGATGTTGATCGCATGATTGGAGTAATTAAGCTGGCAGCAGAAAAATCCGGCTGGGGAACAAAGAAAGAAGTATCTCAGGGCTTTAGCGTCTATTTCTCACATGCCTCCTACGTGGCTATAGTTGCTGAGGCCAGCATAAAAAACAACAAGCCTCAGATAAGCAAAATTTATGCAGCGACTGATTGCGGCGAAGTAGTGAGTCCAATGGGAGCGCGTCAACAAGTTATTGGAGGAATTGTAGATGGTTTTGGTCACGCCATGTACGGAAAACTTTCTTTTAAGAATGGGACACCCGAGCAAAATAACTATCATAAATACCGGCTAATCCGGATGAGAGAAATTCCGGAAGTTGAAGCTCATTTTGTCGATAACGGACTGGATCCTACCGGTCTTGGAGAACCTTCCTTACCTCCTACTTCAGGAGCTGTGGCAAATGCTATCTATAAGGCAACTGGTAAGCGTATCAGGAATCAGCCTTTTATTGATGAAGCACCATTTAAAGTAAAAGCCACAGTATAATCAACTGCTATAAAAGAAGTCTTCGCCATCCGGAGACTTCTTTTGCCATCCTCCTATAAATTCATGCCTTGTTTCTTCTATGTTAAATAGTACTTTTGCAGAAATTATGTCACTCAGACATACCGCTAAATAAATTATTAAATCAAGATCATGAGTATCGGACTGTCGGAACAGGAAATTTTACGCCGTGAGGCATTAAAACAACTGCGAGATCTGGGAATTGAGCCCTATCCTGCTGAAGCATTTGAGGTAAACGTTACAGCACAAGACATAAAGGAAAACTACGAGCGTGATAAGACTAATTACAAGAACGTAAGTTTCGCCGGCCGGATCATGAGTCGCCGGATCATGGGAAGTGCTTCCTTCGTGGAGCTTCAGGATTCTACAGGTCGTATTCAGGCTTACCTAAAACGCGACGACCTTTGTCCGGGTGAAGATAAAACACTATATAACACCGTATTCAAAAAGCTTTTAGACATTGGTGATTTTGTTGGTATAAAAGGGTATGTATTTACCACTCAAACCGGTGAGATCTCAATCCATGCTTCTGAATTTATCGTCCTTGCCAAATCTTTAAAACCTCTTCCAATTGTTAAAAGGGATGAGGAAGGCCATGTATACGACGGTTTCACTGATCCTGAGTTACGCTACCGTCAGCGTTATGTCGACTTAACGGTTAATCCTCAATTAAAGCAGATCTTCATCAATCGCTCAAGGGTTATCAATACAATGCGCAGCTACTTCGACAACCAGGGATGGATGGAAGTTGAAACGCCAATCCTTCAACCGGTACATGGTGGCGCTGCTGCCCGTCCGTTTAAAACTCATCACAATACATTAGATATGCCTTTATATCTTCGTATTGCTAACGAGCTTTACTTAAAGCGTCTGATAGTAGCCGGATTTGACGGTGTCTATGAGTTTGGTAAGATGTTCCGTAATGAAGGAATGGACAGAACTCACAATCCGGAGTTTACTTCAATGGAGATCTACGTAGCATATAAAGACTATGTATGGATGATGGAGATGGTTGAGGAATGTCTGGAGAAAGTTGCTACGGCTATTCACGGAAACACAATTGTTCCCGTTGGCCAACATCAGATAGATTTTGCTGGTCCTTATGAACGCCTTTCAATGTTCGAATCTATCCAAAAATATACAGGTATTGACGTTTCCGAATTGAATGAAGAAGGTTTGAGGAAAGTTTGTGCCGACCTGGACATTAACGTAGATCCAACCATGGGTAAAGGGAAACTGATCGACGAGATATTTGGTGCAAAAGTTGAAGCCAATCTTATACAGCCGACGTTCATTACAGATTATCCTGTAGAAATGACCCCTCTTGCTAAGAAACACAGAAGCAAAGAAGGTCTGGTGGAGCGTTTCGAACTGTTCGTTAACGGAAAAGAGATTGCTAATGCCTATTCAGAGCTTAACGACCCTATTGATCAGCGGGAGAGATTTGAGGATCAACTAACTTTGGCTAATCGTGGTGACGAAGAAGCGATGGCGATGGATGAAGATTTCCTTCGTTCTCTTGAATACGGAATGCCTCCTACTGCTGGTTTGGGAATCGGAATTGACCGTTTGGTAATGTTGATGACCAACCAAAGCACTATTCAGGAAGTATTGTTCTTCCCGCAAATGCGTCCGGAGAAAAAATTGAAGGTTGCTTCTATCGACGATTTTAAAGCGATTGGAGTTCCTCAGGAGTGGGTTCCAGTATTAATTAAAATGGGCTTCAACACTATTGAGGAATTAAAGGCAGCTAATCCGAATAAGGTATTCAATGACCTTGGAGGAATGAGAAAGAAATTAAAGCTTGATATCGCTGTTCCTACCAAGGAAGAAGTGACTCAATGGTTTGAATAGAAAATATGTTAATTTGTGTAAGGCCCGTTCATCAGCGGGCCTTTTTTATTAGATTTAATTGTTTTTAATTCAAGACTTATCCTGTCACGTATTTTAACCGCCAGTTGTCAATCGAAATTGATGGAAACTTTAAGACCTTTACTAACTACCTACGCTTATAATATACTTGGCTCTTTTGATGACGCAAAAGATGTGGTGCAAGACTCTTATCTCAAATTCATTGAGCTTGATCCATCCCACATTGAAAATCGTGAAGCCTACCTCAAAAGAATGGTTATTAATAAAGCTATCAATCACAAAAAACGGTTGAATAAATTGGTCAGAAATCATCCGGGGGAATGGTTACCTGAGCCAGTTTCAAATGAAGGCTCGGACACTTCTATCTTAAGAAAGGAGGTAATTTCCTATTCCATGATGGTTTTAATGGAAAAACTTAGTCCCAAGCAACGAGCTGTTTTTATATTAAAGGAGGCATTCGATTTCGATCATTCAGAAATAAGTGAACTTATCGGAATTACTGAGGAAAACTGCAGACAACTTTTAAGCCGCGCAAAAAAACAGGTGAAAAGCGAAGGCCCCTTACGTCAAACAACCACTCCCAATAATTTCTTACCGAGATACCTGCAAGTACTACAACGAGCAGATACAGAAGGATTAAAAGCCTTGTTAAGGGAAGAAATAAGAATAGTCTCAGATGGAGGAGGAAAAGTGAGCGCTAGCATCAATCCTATTCAGGGAAAAGAAAATTCGTTGGCGATGCTTCATGGGATTTACCGGAAATTCTATTCAGATAAGCTGGTTGAGCTAAGGCTAATGAATCACCAGCCTGCCCTTTTCTATTACGATGAAGGATCACTTACATCTTGTATGATATTTTCACTTGTAGATGAAATGCTGGAAAACGTTTACATTGTCAGAAACCCTGATAAGTTAAAGAACCTCGAAAAAATTGGAACACCTGTCACGTTTTGATAATTCGTTTTGTCATTAGGGCAAAACTTACAAATTATGGAACGTATATCTTTTAGCAAATTACCTGCAGGTGTATACGAGTCGATGACTCATGTACAAAACGTGATTGATAACTATGGATTAGACTTCAAACTTCTTGAGTTAATGCGAATGAGGGTCTCTCAAATTAACGGTTGCGCTTACTGTTTAGACATGCATTACAAAGAGGCTATACATGCCGGGGAGGAACCATTACGACTAATGTCAATTTCAGCCTGGAGAGAAACCCCGTATTATTCGCCTACTGAACAAGCAGTTTTGGCTTTCGCAGAACGGCTAACGAAAATGCCAGATGGAGAGCACAATGATGATATCCACGATGAATTGAATAAGTACTTCAGCAAAGACGATATCGCTATACTAACCCTTGCAGTAGCTCAAATCAACTCATGGAACAGGCTGGTGAAGTCCTTTGGACCGGTACCGGGTAAGTATAAAGTAAGAATCGCGGAATCTGTTTAAGCTCCGGAAAAAAGCTTTCTCACTGCACTAGGTCCCCAAGCGCATCCGCGATGCGCTTTTTTAATGCTTTAAATTTTCTATTCATTCACTTCATCCTTCCTTCCTTCCTTCCTTCCTTCCTTCATTCCTTCCTTCATTCATTCATTCATTCCCTCCTTCACTCCTTCAATATTTACTTCGAATAAAAAATGATTGAAATCACACTTTTGTCATTATCTTACAGATTACATTGTATTCTATGGCATATAGACATTATTGATGTTGCCTCGGCGAAAGTTTTATTATATTTGTAATAATTTTAAATAAGATATGAATCTCCCAATATACTTAGACAACAACGCAACTACTCCAATGGATCCGAGGGTTCTGGAGGCTATGATTCCTTATTTTACTCAAAAATTTGGAAACGCAGCAAGCCGTAATCACGCTTTTGGATGGGCTGCAGAAGAGGCAATTGATTATGGCCGTGAGCAAGTGGCTAAACTGATTGGAGCGAATGAGAAAGAGATCATCTTCACATCAGGAGCTACTGAAGCTGATAACCTTGCTATCAAAGGTGTATTCGAGATGTACAAAGATAAAGGTAATCACATTATTACTTGTGTTACCGAGCATAAAGCTGTTTTAGATACTTGTAAACACCTCGAAAAACTAGGAGCTTCTATTACTTATCTTCCGGTAAAAGAAGATGGACTAGTTGACCTTGAAGAATTAGAAAAAGCATTTACGGATAAGACCATCCTTGTTGCTATCATGTATGGTAATAACGAGATAGGTGTTATTCAACCTATAAAAGAAATTTCTGCTATTACCCATAAACACGGTGCTTTGTTCTTTACAGATGCGACCCAAGCTTGTGGCAAGATCCCTGTAGACGTAAATGCTGATGGAATCGATCTTTTAGCTTTTTCAGCACACAAAATGTACGGACCAAAAGGTGTAGGTGCTTTGTATGTTCGTCGTAAAAATCCAAGGGTGAAAGTAACAGCTCAAATGGACGGTGGAGGTCATGAGCGCGGCATGCGTTCTGGTACTCTTAACGTTCCGGGAATTGTTGGTTTTGGTAAAGCTTGCGAATTGGCTCGCCTGGAAATGGCTGATGAAGCAGTACGCCTGTCGGCTTTACGCGACAAGCTTGAGTCGTCTTTGAAAACACTTGAAGAAAGCTATGTAAACGGAAACGTTGAGAACAGACTTCCTCATGTGGCTAATATTTCCTTCAAATATGTTGAAGGTGAAGGATTAATGATGGCTATGAAAGATATGGCTGTTTCTTCAGGTTCGGCTTGTACTTCTGCTTCATTAGAGCCATCTTACGTATTAAAAGCCTTAGGGTTATCCGATGATTTGGCACACTCTTCGATACGTTTTGGTCTTGGAAGATTTACAACTGAAGAAGAAGTAGATTTTGCTATTGAGCAAACTAAAAAAGCTGTTAATCACCTTCGCGACCTTTCTCCTCTTTGGGAAATGTTCAAAGAAGGGATCGACCTTAGCAAGGTTGAGTGGGTTGAGCATTAAGCTCGCGTCCTCCTTAAGGAGGAATTTGTTGTCGCCCTAGACAAAATAGTATGAGCGACAAAACGTAAATCGTAAATCTAAAAATCGTAAATAAACAAGCTATGGCTTATTCAGATAAAGTTATTGATCATTACACCAACCCTCGTAACGTTGGTACATTAGATAAAAGCAGCACTAAAGTTGGTACTGGTTTAGTTGGAGCTCCGGAGTGTGGTGACGTTATGCGTTTGCAAATTGAAGTGAACGAAGAAAATGTTATTACAGATGCTAAGTTCAAAACTTTTGGCTGTGGCTCAGCAATTGCTTCGTCCTCTTTAGCTACAGAATGGTTAAAAGGTAAAACTATTGATGAGGCAATGAGCATCGACAATATGGATATTGTTGAAGAACTTGCTTTACCGCCAGTAAAAATCCATTGTTCTGTTCTTGCAGAAGATGCTATTAAAGCTGCTATAAACGACTATCGTACAAAGAACGGTTTAGAGCCGATCGAGAGCGAGAAGTCACACCATTAATAAGTTGTAGGGTTTAAGATGGCGGGTAGTAATTCAGCAAATCTTTTACCAAGCACTTGTAATAAGGATTTACATTAATGATTTGAGTTCTGATTTAGAGCATTGTCTCAACTAGTAATATCAAATCTTAAATTTCAAAATAATGGTAACTGTAACAGATAAAGCGAAAGAGAAAATAGAAAATTTAATTCAGGATTCTGGATTAGATGCTTCTTATTTTTTAAGAGTTTCGGTTAAAGGTGGTGGCTGTTCTGGTTTATCGTACAATCTTGATTTCGACAACGAAGAACAACCCGGCGATCAGTTTTTTGAAGATAAAGGAGTTAGATTGGCCTTAGACATGAAGTCATTCCTTTATCTTGCCGGAACCGAACTTGATTTCTCCGACGGATTAAACGGAAAGGGTTTTAATTTCCATAATCCAAATGCAAGCCGCACATGTGGTTGCGGAGAGAGTTTCTCAGTATAAAAATTTTACACAAAACTACAACAAAAGGGGCTTTATGCCCCTTTTGTTGTATAATAGCATAAAGTTGTTGTAATTTTAGCTGGTAAACCGAGATTATTTTGAAAGCGAAGGTCGATACAATTCCTAAATTGCTACGGAATGTTGTAAGCAACATCCACGCACCACAAACCACATTCCTGCTGCATAAAAACAAAAATGAATGGGAAGAGATAAGTTATAAGCAAACACTCGATGCTGCAGATGCCATTTCGGCTTACCTCCTATCCGTAGGGATTACCAAGGGCGACCGCCTTGGTTTTATCATTGAGAATTCCCCTCAGTATATCTTTTATGATCAGGGCCTGCAACAGATAGGAGCAGTTAATGTAAGTATCTATCCTACCCTCTCTGAGCAGGAGATAGAATACATTGTTAAGGATGCAGGTGTTAAAACTATTTTAGTTGGTACTCCTTTTCTTTTAAAAAAAATTCTAAAGATCGCCAATCATTGTCCTTCCTTAATCCGTATTATTCCGGCTTTTGAAAACTTCTCTAAACATGCAGAAAGCTTCAGCCCTAAAGCTGAATTAATTGGATTCGATGACCTGCTTTTGGAGGGTAAAAAACGGCTGGACGAATACTCGAAACAAATAGATGGGATCCGGGATGCTATATTACCCTCTGATATTTCCTCCCTGATATACACGTCAGGAACTACAGGAATACCAAAAGGGGTAATGCTGACTCACAATAATTTTGTGATGAATGCACGGTGTAGTTTGGAACAAATACCAGTTGTTACCAAGGATGACAAATTCCTTTCCTTCCTCCCATTATCACATGTATTTGAGCGTACAGCAACATACTATGTTAGTTGTACTGCCGGATGCCGTATTGCATTTTCTCAAAGCCTGGAACTGCTGGCCCGGAATATGGAAGAAGTAAAACCAACAATCATGAGCTGTGTGCCGCGATTGCTGGAAAGGATACATGACCGTGCAATGAAAAATGGTACACAAGCTGGAGGTATTAAATCTAAAATATTCCTTTGGGCTTTGGCTACCGGTAAAAAGTACCGGGAAGTGCTGGAGGCTGGCCGAACCCCGAATACTATCCTTTCCTGGCAGCAGAGGTTGGCCAACAAACTTGTTTTCTCAAAAATTAAGGAAAAAACAGGTGGGCAGCTAAAATTTATGCTATCTGGAGGAGCCGCTTTACCCCAGAATGTTGGTGAGTTCTTTGGGAATCTGGGAATCAAGATCCTGGAGGGGTATGGATTAACAGAAACTTCGCCTGTTATGGCAGTAACAGAATATCATCGACAAATATATGGTACAGTTGGTCGTATTATTCCAGGAATTGAAGTAGGGATTCAGGATGTTGAAACGAAAAGGATTATTACTGTACAAACCCACGATACCTTTAATCCCGATTTTGAATGTGAGGAAGGTGAAATCCTAGCAAGAGGACATTGCGTGATGAAAGGTTACTGGGATAAGCCGGAAGACACCAGCCAGATTATCGATAGTGAAGGCTGGTTACACACAGGCGATATTGGCAGATTCCACAAAGGAAATCTTAAAATTACAGATCGTTTGAAGAATATGCTTGTAAATTCTTTTGGGAAGAATGTTTACCCTACCCCAGTTGAAAACATTTATTTAAAAAGCCCGAGGATTGAGCAGATCTTCCTTGTGGGCGACAAGCGCGAGTACATAACTGCTATCATAATTCCACCGAAGGATACATTGATGGAGACGTTTAATCTTAAAGAGGACTTTTTCGAAAAAGAAGAACGGTTTATCGATGATCCAGAAATTACAAAATGGATTGGTGAAGATGTGAAAAGACTTTCAAACGAGCTGGCTAAGTTCGAAAGAATAAAGAACTTTATCGTTAAGAGGAATCCTTTCTCATTGGAGGAGGGAGAAATGACTCCATCGCTTAAGGCCAAACGTAAGGTAATAGAAAAGAAATATGCTGATATAATTGATAAAATGTATCTGGACGAGGTTGAAGCAGGTTAAGATAACGTAATCAAGGGAATAAAAATCTCAAGCAGTAACAAAATCTCAAATCTTGATTCAAACAAAAAACCGGTTATTGAAATTATAAAGGATATGGGGATCGACACATCGGCATTTAAAGTTACCGAAAGGGCCGAAATAGACTTGGGAAAATTTGACACCAAACAAGATGGTGGCCTTGCGAAGGAAAACTCCAGGGACATCCTGCTTAGCCTTAAGGAGCAGTTAGCCGAGCTGCAGGACATGCTTTATGCCGATAACAGCAAATCTTTACTGATCATTTTCCAGGCGATGGATGCTGCAGGGAAAGACAGTGCCATAAAGCATGTAATGAGTGGTGTTAACCCACAGGGGTGCCAGGTTTATAGTTTCAAACAGCCGAATTCAGAAGAATTGGACCATGACTTCTTATGGAGACATTATAAAGCCCTTCCTGAACGGGGACGCATTGGTATTCATAACCGCTCTCATTATGAGAACGTTCTTGTATGTAAGGTGCACCCTAAATTCGCTGCAAATGAAAGTAAACTTCCTTTAATGTACATTAATGAGAAGTTTTGGAATAACCGGTATCGAAGTATCAGAAACTTTGAGGAACATTTAACAGACAGTGGCACAACTGTAATAAAGTTCTATCTTCATATTTCTAAAGAGGAGCAAAAAGAGCGTTTTTTAAAGCGTATTGATGACCCTTCAAAAAATTGGAAGTTTTCCGCGTCAGATATTGATGAGCGGGAAATGTGGGATCATTACATGAAGGCTTATAAGGATGTATTTAGAGAGACAAGTACAGAAACATGCCCCTGGTATATTATTCCTTCAGACAAAAAGTGGTTTGCACGGATAGCTATCTGTCAAATAATAGTTGATACCCTCAGAGCAATGGATTTAAAATATCCAATATTGCCTGAAAGTGATTATATCAGGCTTGCTGAGAGTAAAAAACGACTTCAGGAGGAAAAAGATTAAAACCTTGAATCAGCATAAAACAAGAAAGCCCGGCGAATATCGCCGGGCTTTCTTGTTCTACGAATAATAACCTAGAAGCTGTTCTTCATACTATTATTTAGCGTTTTTGCGCTCCAGAAACCACTTGCAATAATTCTTCTGATCGTGAATAATGGGTCATTTTCATCCCTTTTTGTCGAGAGGATAAATGCCGCCTTGAAACCTCTTTTTTTCAATTCAGGAATTGCTTCCTTATTCCATAGGCCAAAAGGATATGCAAAGTAATCCATCTTTTTACCGGTGATCTCTTCTAAGCGCTTTGTAGGCTTTTCTATTTGCTGCACCCAGTCTTCCGCCTGATATTTTTTCACATTCTTATGATCATACGTATGACTTCCGATAGTATTCCCCTGGTCGGAAAGCTGTTTGATCTGATCGCTATCCATATACTTAAATCTTCCTCGGCGACCGATAGAAACAGTCATAATGAAGTATACGCCTTTGAAATTATACTTCTTAAGCTCCTCATTACCGACGGTGAACTGGTCAAGGTCTGTATCATCAAAAGTGATCATCACCGGCTTGGAAGGAAGCGGATCTCCATAGACCAGGTAGTTATATAGCTGCTCCGGCAAAACGGTATGGTATCCACTGTCTGCAAGCATCTTTATATGAGATTTAAAAGTAGCTACTGGTGTTATATAATCCTTCGCCGTCTGCGAGTCAGAACTTCTCCAATCACGAATTTGATGATAGCAAAGAATAGGAACCTGTTTCCGGGCTAAAATTGTCTTGGCATCAGCTGCAACCCTCGTCTTTGTAGCGCTGGCTTGCTGTTGTTCTGCATTTGTATTCTCTGTAGAAGCTGAACCTGTTGTAGGAGAAGCACTTTCAGTTGCTGCTGCTGTTGTACCTTCACTTGTCTTTTTGCTTTCACCACAAGATGCCAGTAAAATAGTTACCGGAAGAGCTATTGATAAAAATCCTTTTGCTAATTGTTTCATAAGTTCGAAATACGTTCTGGAAATACTCTTTGTTTTATTTTAAAATTCTGTTAGTTCTTAATGTAGGGCTAAATGCTTCGAAAACACTTGGTGTCCCAGAAAAATTGCGGCCTTCTCGTTGAAGCTCTCGGTCGACTCCGTTGTGTAAAATTCACTTATACCGCCTTTTGAACATAAGCGTTCAATTTCCGGATGTCTTACCATATAATCTTTTAAGCTTGCCGCTACCAATCCTCCCTGAGAAACCACCTGGACGTTCCCCGGCAGGTACTGTTTAATTTTGCCCAGCAATAATGGGTAGTGTGTACATGCAAGGATCAGAGTATCTATATCGGAAACCTTTTCCAGGATATTGTTAAGGTTTTTTTGAATGAAATAATCCGCTCCATTCGAGTTGAATTCATTGTTCTCAACCAGTGGAACCCACATGGGGCATGCTTCCTGTACAACATCTATATCTGGAAAAAACTTCCCGATTTCAAGCACATATGATTCAGAACTTATTGTTCCCTGGGTGGCAAGTATTCCAACCTTTCGGGTTTTCGTAAGTTCTCCAACGATTTCAGCTGTTGGCCTAATTACCCCCAACACCCTGCGGAAGTCGGGCAGGTTGGGAATATTGTTCTGCTGAATACTTCTTAGTGCTTTGGCCGATGCAGTATTGCAAGCTAGAATTACCAATTTGCATCCTTTTTCGAAAAGGTGCTGCACGCACTCCCATGTATATTTGTAAACAGTTTCGAAACTCCGGGTACCGTACGGAACTCTAGCGTTATCTCCTAAGTACAAATAATCATACTCCGGCAGTTGCTTCACTATCTCTTTAAAAACAGTTAAACCTCCATAACCAGAATCAAATACCCCAATAGGACCATTCTTCTCAGACATTGCGCGAAATTAGGAAATCTTTGCTAACAGAACTTAAACGGTTTTAGATAAAGTTATTTACTTACAACTTCATTCTAATTACCTTCACCGGGTCGCCCCGTTTTAAACAATTATGTTCGTCCCATTTGCTCTTTTGCAATCGCATGATCTCTTCTTGTTCAAGGCCTTTGATTTTCCGTTCCAATCTTTCGAGACAGAGCTTTTTATTCTGAAGCTGCGAATTAGTATCCATAGCCAAAACCTGTATTCCGGTTGGGATATGTATACCCCTAACTGCCGTCTCTACCTTGTTTACATTCTGTCCTCCGGGCCCGGAAGATCTTGCGGTATCGAACGCTACTTCAGTCGGATCCCAAACGATATGCTTTCTTATTTCGAATACCTCTACTCCCACGAACCAATTTTTACGCTTATGGGCAGGCCGGTAGGGACTCAGCCCTACCCATTGAATTGTACCTTGCCATTCCTCAATCAATGGAGCTAAAAGGCTTCCTTTAACTAAAATAGAAGCTGACAATAAAGTCCCCTTTATGCTACCATGCTCCTGCTCAATGATCTCAGCCTTAACCCCTGTTTTCCTTACCTGATCCAGCAATAGGTCTAAGACCCTCGCCACCACCCTGGAACATTCTACAGGCCCTCTTCCAGACGTTATTTGAATAATCTTTTCTTCCATCATCATTACTCCTTATTCATTCTAACAATCATGGGTTTAAACTTCCCCTCTATATCAACGAGCTCCTTCTGGGCTGTCATAACCTTTTCAATGTCTTTATAGGCTGTAGGATTTTCTTCCACGCTCCCACCAATTAAGCTAACCCCGGCTGCTGAAAGGACTTTCTTCATTGCAGACACGGTCATGTTATCTTTTGCAGATTGTCTGCTCATTGCCCTCCCTGCTCCATGCGAAGCTGAGAATATAGAACTTCCACTTCCTAGTCCTCTTACCAGATAAGCGGGAGCAGTCATGCTTCCTGGAATAATCCCTAGCTCTCCCTTATGTGCAGGAGTAGCGCCTTTACGGTGAATAATAACATCGTTGTTATTCCATTGATCTTTCCATGCAAAGTTGTGGTGATTTTCTACTTTGAATAGCACCTCAAGTCCCAGCTCTTTAACCAGGTTAGAATGGATCTGATCGTGGCAAGCTTTCGCATAATCGCCTGCCAGGTTCATACAATTCCAGTACTCTTGTCCCGCTTCAGAATCCATGTCTAACCAAGCCAGTTGTTGTGCCTGACGTGGGAGCTTACAGGTGTTCATAGCTATATTGGTGTAATGCTTAGCAATATTTGCCCCTAAACCTCGACTTCCGGAATGAGAAAGAATGGCCGAGTATTTTCCTGCCACAAGCCCTAAGGTGTTATTATCAAACAACTCGATCTCGCCAAACTCAACAAAATGGTTTCCACTTCCTGAGGATCCGAGCTGCCTTACCGCCTTTCCATGTAATTGCTTCAATAAAGGCATAGCCCTGAAAAGTGGATCATCTAATACTTCATGTTCCTGCCTGAAGTCTAGTCCTCCCTCCATGCCAAAATGAGTGCACTTTTTTATGGCTTCTTTTATCTGAAAGCTATATCGCTTTAAATAAGTATCACTTGCATTAATTATCGAGAGAGACATCCTGCAGCCTATATCCATTCCTACCGCGTAAGGAATAACGGCATTTTTTGTAGCCAGAACACCACCGATTGGTAAACCATATCCCATGTGAGCGTCGGGCATCAGCGCGGCAGCTACACTTACGGGCAACAACGAAGCTAACTCGATTTGTCTTTTCGCAATAGCCTCGATCTCCTTCCCACCATACATTTTAAGTGGAGCAGGCTCTTCCATAAGAGAATGAACCTTGAATTGAATTTCCTTTGTCTTGCCAGTCAGCACTTCTGCCAATTTTCCTAATACATCATCTTCCAGAAAATCTTCAGGCCTTTCTCTTAGAGAGCTTAGCGTTTCTAATTGTTCTGATTTTGTATGATACTTGAAATGTTTATTAAAAATGTTTATTGCAAGGCTTCTCGCCTTGTCGTTAGTATAACCTATTTTACTTAGATCTTTTGTTCTTAATGAATGGCCCATTTAGCATGTTCAGTTTTTCTGATCCGGCTTTTGCCAGAGCAGGTAATAAATTATTTCTGAAATTTGAATAGGTGATTCGTCCCGGGTTGGGATATACCCTTTCGGCAATGCCTGGCACTACAAGATGTTCAATCTGAAATTAAAATAGAATACAGAGCCACGCTGTTAAGCGTACATCGAAAGGGGCGATATGTAAATAAGCTCGGTCATGATTCCTGATATTTGAGTTTAAAGGAATTATTGCAAAAGTATAATTTTTTTAGAAAATATCTCACCTCACTTAAAATTATTTAAGCATGACGGTAATTGCTTGTCCTACGAGAATAGCGATACCAAAACTTAATAAGGTTCCTATAAGGACATATTCAGTAAACTTCAAATCGTTTCCCTCCTTTAAGTCTCCGAAACGAAAGATTGATTTTGCTGCAATAAGAAAGCCCACAGCTTCGTAATGACCTGTTGTGATAAATAGAAAAGTAAGTAGTCGTTCCAGGATACCTATATATTTTCCTGCACTTTCAAGAGATCCAATTCCGGTTAAGTTACTTGCAGGAAGTGGCACATTGGGTGTCCATTTTGCAATAAGAGTTTTTATTATGATGGAGGTAGGATAAGTAAGGAAAAGAAGCGCGAGTGTTAGGATCCAAAAAGTATCAGATTTGAAATAGCTGAAATCAATGCTTGGGTGCTCATAGGTGTACCATACTATAACAATGGTAAGTATATGAAACAACTGATCGGCAAAGAACCATCTTCTTTTAGTGTCGGGCCTTTGAAAACTTAATTTAATGCCATCGATAATGCCGTGAAAAAGCATGATCAGTAAAGCGGGTACAAGAAAACCCGCATTCCATGTGAATAAAATTGTAAGGATCCCATGGATTAAAATGTGATAGTAAAGTTTAGGGGATTTCAGCTTCCTGGCCTCCTTCTCAATTACCCATCTGTCTGGCTGTAAAAAGAAATCGCCAATAAGGTGGGCAACAAGGAGTTTAATTAGAAGCAGGTTCATCGATAGAAGATAGATTTTTTATTTTTTTCTTATAAAGGGAATTGAGTTCCAATATCTCAAAAAAATTGGCACGAGACAAGGCCTCACTTACAGATGATTGAGTTTTATTAGTAAGCTCGGCTAATTCCGACTGAGACGCTCCTTGGTTTTCTAATGCTATTTTAACCATTTCTGCCACCGCAGGCGTCCATTTATCTACCGCGATTAGAGCTAGTTTCAGGGCAATATTAAACTCGAAATCAAAATCTGCCGAAGCTGATCTGACAGACAAGCTTACCTTTTCTTTTTTCAGCAACTCAAACTTTTCCCCCGAAAATATGAAAGCCTCTCCGTTTGATTCACTTAATTTTTCGGCAGTATATCCTTCCCTTCCAATGCCTATAGCTATGCGGACGTCAATATTCTTAATGGTTTTAACACAAGCTTTAATGTAGATCGCTTTAAGAAGAGCCTCTTCCACTTCTGTTTTCAATTGAAAGCTGTCTCCCCGGAATATTTCCCAGCTTTCTTTACTACCAAGTGCCTCTTTTAATACAGAAAGCCACTCCTCTGTAGAAGTGGCTTTCCGTGAATTTATTATATCGCCTGTTAGTATAGCTATCATTTTACAATGATCGGCAAAACAGCCGATAATTCAAATTATCGGCTAAATAGCCGATATACTAAATTATCGGCCAATTAGCCGATATCATATTAACTATCTTGTATAATTAGGAGCTTCTTTAGTAATTGTCACATCATGAGGATGACTTTCACGCATACCTGCTGCAGTGATCCTTACAAACTTTGCTTTTTGAAGATCTTCGATAGTTGCAGCTCCACAATAGTGCATTCCCGCCCTTAAACCTCCTATGTACTGGAAGATAATTTCAGCAAGAGTACCTTTATAAGGAACACGACCTACAATACCTTCAGGAACGAGCTTGGTAACAGAATCGGCCTCACTTTGAAAATAACGGTCTTTAGAACCCTTAGACATCGCCTCAACCGAACCCATACCACGATAAGATTTAAATTTCCTTCCTTCGTAAATAATAGTTTCACCTGGCGACTCTTCAACCCCCGCGAATAGAGATCCTGCCATAATAGAACTTGCACCTGCAGCTATTGCCTTAACAATATCGCCGGTTTGCTTAATTCCACCGTCGGCAATAACTGGAACATTTCTATCTCTCAGCGCTTTGGCACACTCATATACTGCATATAGCTGCGGAACTCCAACACCTGCAATGATACGTGTAGTACAAATCGAACCAGGACCAATACCAACTTTAACAGCATCTGCACCGGCATCAGCTAAAGCTATAGCGGCATCAGCTGTGGCAATATTTCCAGCAATAACCTGTAGATCTGGGTACTCAGCTTTAACACTTTTCACCATATCCACTACTCCTTTTGAATGACCGTGAGCAGTATCAATAGTAATTACATCTACCCCTGCCGCAACCAAAGCCGCAACCCTTTCTAAATTATCTCCGGCAACACCCACTGCAGCACCTACACGCAAACGTCCATGCTCGTCTTTACAGGCGGTAGGGAAATTCTTGAATTTCTGAATATCCTTGAAGGTAATTAATCCGATCAATTTACCACTATCGTCAACAACCGGAAGCTTCTCAATTTTATAATCCTGAAGTATCTCCTCTGCCTTAACCAGATCGGTACCTTTTGGCGCAGTAACTAAATTGTCTTTAGTCATTACTTCAGATATCGGACGATTTACGTCTTTCTGAAAACGTAAGTCGCGATTGGTAATAATACCTACCAGTGTATTATCAGAATCTACTACAGGAATACCCCCGATACGGTTTTCCTTCATCATCTGAAAAGCTGCACCCACCAAAGCATCCTTATGCAACGTAACCGGATCCATGATCATTCCGCTTTCAGAACGTTTTACCTTTCTTACCTCATCAGCTTGCTGCTGTATGGTCATATTCTTGTGAAGAATACCAATACCACCTGCCTGAGCAATTGCAATAGCAAGCTCGGCTTCAGTAACAGTATCCATCGCTGCAGATACAATAGGAACATTCAAACGAATTTTCTTTGTTAGATACGTACGGGTATCAACATCACGAGGAAGAACTTCAGAATATGCGGGGATTAATAATACGTCGTCATAAGTTAAACCTTCAGCGACGAACTTTTCAGGATCGAGATGCATGCAAATAAAATTTATTATTTGCCGGGCAAAGATAATATTTTTTCTCTAACTACAACTATATGCTTTGGTAAATCAAGCTAGATTGCAGAATAACAGCTAATTTAATATTAAGATTACTTGGAGCAGACTTTCAGATAACATAGTAATGAAAAAAGGGAAGGCTCTCAATACAACGCCTTCCCTTTCAATTCTAGTTTTTACCGCAATAAGCGCGAAGCATCCAAGTGTTCTTTTCTTTGAACTGCATGAAGCGATTGATCATGTCGTTAGTACCGTCATCGCCCGAATCAGCAGTAAGCTCCATAATCTCTCTTTCCATTTCGATCAAGGCAGAAAAGTCGTCAAGAATAGATGACACCAATTGTACGTCTTCCACACCTTCAGTAGGGATCTCTTTAATTCTGGAAACAGAAAGATAATCCTGGTATGTGCTTAAAGGAGCTTTACCAAGAGTAAGGATACGTTCAGCCAGCTCGTCTATAGTAGCGATTGCATTAGTATATAACTCTTCAAACTTTGCATGAAGTGTAAAGAAGCTTTTTCCTTTAACATTCCAGTGGCAGCCTCTAAGCTTTTGATAATGAATATGGTAATTAGCTAATAAATCATTCAAGTGATCTACGATAGGTTTAACTTTAACTTCTTCAAGTCCGATTTTTTCTGCGTCCATAAAATGATGTAATTTTTTGCAATTGAAACCTGCAAAATAAGCAAAGGTTTTAAGAGTTTATTTTTCTAACAAATACATTATAATTTTCCTGTTTAATAACCAAAACCTGGCTACCCTGATTGATAAAGCCGTCTAGCGATACAGCATCATACCATTTTTCGTCGATCACTACTTTACCCGACGGCCTTAGGTCTGTTTTAGCTACACCTGTTTTATCCACCAGCGCTCCCACTTGTTTGCCTGATACATAACCTTGCTGGGAGCGTTGTTCGTCCTGCAGCACGAGGCGTTGGAATACCGGCGAGCGCATTAGCGACTTACCAAAGATCACCGACACTATTATGGCTGCTACCATCGCACCTATAACAGTTAATACAGCAGTAGTCAATTTTTCTGGACCTGTTACCGTAAAATCAAACCAGTTATTCAACACCATACTGAGAGCCAAACCTGCAATCAGGCAGATTATTCCAAGAATTCCTGCTACTCCAAATCCCGGTATCACAAAAACCTCCAAAAGCAACAAAATAATACCTAACAGAAACAGGCCTATCTCCCAATGTTCGGCCAAACCTTCAAGGTAAAGCGGAGCAAAATAAAGCAGGGAAGCTACTACAGAAACCAATAGTGCAAATCCGATCCCGGGGGCCTGCATTTCGAAATAGATCCCCCCTATTATCAGAAGAATCAAAAGACCGCTGATGGCCGGACTAATAAGAAATGCCAAGACTTTATCAAGGGCGCTTTCCTGATGCTTTACGATAGTTGGGCCATTTAACCCTTCTGCAGCAACCACGGCATCAACATCTTCAACTTCCGCATCGCAATATCCAACTTTGGCAGCTTCCGATGCAGTAAGGGTTAACACCTTTCCTTTAGGTTTTAGTCCTGGTATCTCCACATCAGGATCAACAAACCCTTCTGCAATTATAGGATTCCTTTTCTTGGCTTCGGCAGTGGCCCGCATCCTTCCCCGCATGTACGATTGATACTTCTCAGGCAATACCTCCCCTTTCTCATTCACCACACTTGCGGCGCCAATGTTAGCAGATCTAGACATATAGATCTTATCGCAAGCAATTGCAATCAAAGCCCCGGCAGATGCCGCATTATTTTCAATGAAAACAATGGTTCGGATGGGCGAATTAAGGATTTTAGTGCGAATCGAGTCGGCGTACTCCACCATACCACCATAGGTGTTCATATCAATTATAATAGTCTGCGCCCCAGATTCTTTAGCTTTATCAAAAGCTTTCTGGGTTAAACGCCATGCTGCAGGCCCTATCTCAGCTTTCATCTCAAATAGATAGACCGTTTGCTTTTGAGCGAGTATTTGCAGCGACTGCGACAGCAGGATTATAAGTAATAATTGTTTTAGGTATTGCATGAGTATTTAATTTACTTTGTGAATGCTTTCTGGTAGTAAATATATAAAACCATCTTTGAATGAAAAGTTCAAGGGAATTATTTGGAAGATCGAAATAGACGACAAATTTCCGGTTGTAGCTATTGAAAGTCGACATGCTGAAACGCATACCGCTAGTTTCTCAGCCTTCAACTTCGCAACAGGAGAATGCCTGTTCAGGGAAATAACTGTAGAAGATAGTTGGAAATGGAGCCTGGACCGGGTAAGTAATGGACGAATTTTCATCCACAGTTACCTTGCAGAAGAGACGCCTGAACATCAGGGAATAATTGCCTTTACCCATAAGGGGACAATCGCCTGGCAGCAACACAATAAAGCCCTGCAGGATATAGCAGAAGAAGGACTTATTGTTACTGACTCTAAAATCCAAGGTAAATGGATTGAGATCCTTGACCCGGAAAACGGAGCAACTATCAAATCATTTGCAGCAGACTATAAACCTGTATTGCGCGATATTATTGTCCCTACTTTCATCTATGATAGAATGCTTGTTCCTATATCACTGCCTGACAATACCGTTGGTGAAATAGCTTTCAAAGAACATAATAATAAAATGATCGCCTGCTATCATACTGCTAATGAAAACACATTCACACAAACGTTACGTATTGCAGGTCCACAAGAAGTGCTTCTGGAAGACAATCTGGCCCTTAATATACTAAAAAGAAACCCAGAGGCGTTTTTTATCAGTCACAATCATTTGTTCTGCATTCGTGATGAGAAAAGGGAAATTGTTTCCTATTTAGTATAATTGCAAATTAAAAAAATGGAGATAAATCAATGCGTTCTTTAATAGCAGCTCTTTGTACTTTTTTTTCAGTTCAGGCAAATGCTGTAACTGTAGATTCGATAGGAGTTGAAAACAATAACGGACAACAGGTTATAATACATAAAGTAGCAGCAAAAGAAACTTACTATTCAATAGGCAGGTTGTACAACGTGCCCCCCAAAGAGATTATTAGCTATAATAACAACGTCAGCTTGGGAATAGGAACAGTATTGAAAGTACCTACTCAACGAGCATTTGGTGCAACCACCACGAAAGCTGCTAAACCTGTAGAAAAGAAACAAGCTAAAATTGAACCTGCGAAAGCCCCCCTTGCAACAAGTGTTCCTGCTGCAGCCTCATCTGAAATTATTGAGTACAAAGTTGGGCCAAAAGAAACCTTATTTGCTATAGCTAGAAAGTTTGGAACTACCATTGGAGAAATCAAGCAATTAAATAATCTTTCAGGATATAGCCTAAGTGTGGGACAAGTGCTCAAAATAAAGCAAAGTAGTACTACCGACCAAACTGTAGCTACTACTGCAAATTCCGAGACATCACCTTCTGCAAAGCCTGGTACAAGGCATACCACTGAAGAAACAGAATCAGACATGGAAATACCCGAAGCCACCGCAAAGCCTGAAAAAACGAGGGGTAAAACCGGCCGGCTAGGTGTAACAGAACGAAATGAGCGTGGGGTTGCTGTATGGTTTGAAGACGAGGCTCTCGATAGTACTAAAATGCTTGCATTACATCATTCAGCCCCTGTTGGTACCATTATTAAGATCACCAATCCAATGACGGACAGGACGACTTTTGTCAAAGTAGTTGGAAAATTTACAGAGAATGAAACCACAAGAGATGCAATTATCGTATTAACCAAAGCTACGGCAGATTTGCTTGGCGCTTTGGATAAACGTTTTTTAGTTAGCATCGATTATGGAATGCCGAATGAATAAGCCTTATGTTATTGGTATTGCCGGCGGCAGTGGTTCTGGCAAAACCTTCTTTCTAAACTGTTTTTTAAATCATTTCCAGGAGCACGAAATTACTCTTGTATCCCAGGACGATTATTATAAGCCAATGGAAGTACAACCGTTGGATGAAAATGGCTGGATAAACTTCGATCTTCCTATCTGTATCGAGGAATCTCAGCTATTAGCTGACCTCAATACTCTTTTACAAGGCGGGTCTGTTACAAAAAAAGAGTACACTTTTAATGTAGCAGAAGAACAAGCGAAATTACTTACCTTAAAATCCGCTCCGATTATTATTGTTGAGGGCCTCTTTGTATTCCACTATAAACAGATCTCGGATCTATTCGACATGAGGATATTTCTTGATGCAGAAGAAGAGATCACTTTAAATAGAAGAATTAAGAGGGATACTGCAGAACGAGGATACACCAGGGATATGATCATGTATCAATGGGAGAACCATGTTCTTCCTGCCTATAGAAACTACCTCCTTCCTTATAAGGACACCGCTGACAAGATTATCCTCAACAACTCTCATGTTGCCGACGATATTATCGCAGTTTCAAACGAGTTGTCAAAGGAGCTAAGAGAGAAACTGCTCTTGAAATAATACCAGATTAATTTTTCTTTTTCTATTTAGATCTAGTCTTAATAACTATATTTGCCTCCATGGAAGAATTTGTGAAAGTGGTGCAACAAGAACAAAGATCAATAATCCCTACAGACCCTGAGTTTTCAAAAGGCTTGGGTTGCATCTTTTCCTGCTGCGATTTTAAAAAGTGCTGTAAGAAATACCAAAAAGGTAAGAGGTGTAAAAAATGTCCGGACAGATAGCATAAGAGGTTTGAAGAAAGCTGCTTCAAACCCCTGATAATATGTACTATCTTCCGTCCCCGTCAAGGAAATTGCCTAATCCTCCTAGAATACTTCCTTCTTCTTTTCTGTTCCCAGGACCAGCATAAGAAAGAACCCTGCTAGCTAAGCGACTTATAGGCAAGGTCTGGATCCAAACTTTACCAGGTCCCCTCAAGGTAGCAAAAAACACCCCTTCACCTCCAAAAAGTGTATTTTTAATTCCTCCCACAAATTGGATGTCATAACTTACTCCCTGTGTGAAACCAACAATACAACCGGTATCCACTTTAAGCACTTCTCCTGGTTGTAAAACCCTCTCGGCTACATGTCCACCGGCATGAACAAAGGCCAAGCCATCGCCCTCAAGCTTTTGCATTATAAATCCTTCGCCACCAAACAAGCCGGTTCCTAACTTTCTCTGAAATTCAATGCTAACGCTAACACCTTTCGCCGCACATAGAAAAGCGTCCTTTTGACATGTTACTCGTCCGCCTAACTCGCCAAGATCAAGAGGAATAATTTTCCCGGGATAAGGAGAAGCAAAGCTTACTTTCTTTTTGCCATAGCCTATATTGGTATAAGCCGTCATAAAAAGGCTTTCGCCCGTTAAAAGCCTTTTACCAGCGCTAAATAGTTTTCCTAAAATTCCGCTTTGCTGCTGACTTCCATCGCCGAAGATAGTATCCATTTGAATACCATCATCCATCATCATAAAAGCTCCAGCCTCCGCCACTGCTGTCTCATTTGGATCCAGCTCTACTTCTACGTATTGCATCTCTTCGCCGTAGATGCGATAGTCTATTTCGTGATTTCTGATCATATATTTTTATGTGTTTAAGACTGAAGATAAAATAATTTGTTACAAAATGTCAAAACAAGAAACTATTCTATATATATTAAACGTATACAACTTAGACTAACGACCTAAATAATTCGTTTTCAAAACATTGATAACACTCAAAATAATATCCAATTGAAAAAGAAAGGATATTGGCAGAAAAATTGCTATTGGGATACGGAGATTGTTGGGCGGCGGTGATTTAAAATAGTATTATGGAAAAGATTTTATCAGAAGCAGAGGCTCAGAGTGTAATTGAAAGTTTATCTGAAGTTGAAATAGAAGAAATTAAGCGGGATAAAGTGCGTTTTGGTGAGTTTTTCGTTGGTCTTGAAAATAACAGATATTATAGAGTAAACCCTATAAATGTTATTTACGTTGACGGAAAATTTAAATCCATCACTCCTTTTTCAGCATCTGCTGGTATATAATTGCAACGCAATTTTTTTATTTTAAGCTGATTTCTTAATTGTTATGCGTAGCTTTGTAAAAGAAGCAGCTGTAATAGTTAAGTTCTTTCTTAATTCATTTAATCTTTATTTGGCCTTCATCTCCTTTCGGCCGTTTTAATCATTCTTGAAAAAGAGAAATTTAACAGAACACTACGGGCTGTTGAATGCTTATGTATATGGTGATACACTTATCACATCTACTTATTGCTCACTTATAAATATTATACTATACAATAAATGAAAATTTTTATTAAAGGATTACCCTTACAAGTTGGGGAATCTGAATTAAGAGAAGTCTTTGGTGACTTTGGAAAAGTTAACTCTCTTAGAATTATAAAAGACAGAGAAACCGGAAAAAGCAGAGGTTTCGGTTTCGTGGAAATGCCAAATGAAGCCGAAGCAAAAGAGGCTATCAAAAGCATGAACGGAGGTGATTACTACGGACACAAAATATTTGTTACTGAAGCGAAAGAAGACGGAGCTCCTCAGGGAGGTGGCGGCGGTCGTGGAAATGGCGGCGGTGGCTTTAATCGTGGCGGTGGTTCTTATGGTAATAACAGAGGATCTCACAGCAGATAGCAGCTTTTATCAGAGCTTTAAGACTTTTCAATAACATAAAAGCCTGTCTTTTTTAAAGGACAGGCTTTTGTTTATTAGCATAAATGGCAAAATCAAGCTAATTTATCTTTACTGTAGATGCTATTTTCTGCATCCCTAATGGTTATAAAAGTATAAGTATCCAATACTTCCTCAAAATCATCATCGTCGTCCCATACAGACAATATGTTCTTCAGGTGATTAAGTGTTAAAAAAGCATTTATAGCGGGAACCTGCTCTGTTTCTATCTGGGGAATTCCGTTTACAGATCTTCCCGCTTTAACAGCAGTTTGTGTATCGTGTGATATGAAAAATAATTGCTTCATCTACGTTCTAATAATTTCTTACTTCTATTATATCAATTGAAATGCCAACCCTTATAAATATTCATTTGCCATCCATTTAATTTCCATTGCTTACCCTAATCATAACATTTTTCTTGTACTCCTTGTTAATACCTCGGTGAGAAACCAAAGAATTTCTACGTTACTGCAATTTGAAGATAAGTGATTAAGGTAGAGGCTAATTAGTTAACATTAATAAGTCAGGTAAAAACAATCGGGACCGTCAAACGTACTTTATAGAAATTAACAGATAGTTTTTGTCTGCTAATACAAGATATTCTTATTGAGAATAATTAATCATTTAAACTAAGAAAAACATGCTCGAAGAATTAACTAACAGGGTAAATAAATCCGTAAAAGGAACTGTTTTAGAACCAGGAGAAATGGAAAATGTCAATCCAACTGAAAGGGTGATATCCGCGGCAGCTGGAAGTTACATGCTGTTTAAGGGAATTACGCAGCTTTTCCGTAACCCGATTCTCGGCCTGCAGGAAACTGCACTTGGTGGTTACCTACTTTACCGCGGAGCTACAGGCTACTGTCCCCTTTATAATAAATTAGGTAAAGACACCACAGACCTACCTGCAATAAGGATCACGGAAACTTTCATTGTAAACAGCCCGAGAGAGGAAGTGTACAGGTTCTGGAGAAATTTGGAGAACCTTCCGAAATTTATGAAGCATTTGAAATCTGTAACAGAGATTGATCAGACTTACTCTCATTGGAAAGCAAACGTACCAGGGGAACTGGTAACTATCGACTGGACCGCTCAAATTACAAAAGAGGAAGAAAACCGGTATATTGGATGGCAGTCTATCGAAGGTGCTAATGTAGATAACGCTGGAAAAGTGGAGTTTCGCGACGCAATAAGCGGAGTGGGAACTGAACTTAATGTTGAAATCAACTACTTCCCTCCTGCCGGTGCTATTGGACATAGTATTGCAAAACTAATGAACGGAGTATTTGAGAACATGGTGAGAGAAGACATAAAGAACTTCAAACACTATGTAGAGGGTGATGAATACAAAACTTATACCTCAGGATCATCGATTAATGCTTAACTACTTAGCTGATTAAACTGGAAGGCTTAGGCTTTTGAAAACAAAAAAATCCCGCCGGTTGGCGGGATTTTTTATTACCATATCTGATTACTTCTTAGAAAGCGTACATGCTTTCAGCATCCTTACTTTCAAGAGCTGTAGTTCCCATTAAGAATAAGTCTACACGTCTTGCAGCTTCGCGGCCTTCTGATATAGCCCAAACAACCAAAGACTGACCTCTTCTCATATCACCTGCAGCAAATACTTTATCCACGCTGGTCTGGTACTGGCCTTCTTTAGCCTTAACATTACCACGCTCGTCGAACTCTACACCTAACTGCTCCAACAAACCTTGTTTCTGAGGATGTAAGAATCCCATTGCAAGATAAGCACGCTGAGCAGGTAGTTCACGCTCAGAACCTTCAACCTCTTTGAATTTAACCGGACGGCCAAATACATCAGTTTCCCATTCTACGTCAACTACTTTTAAAGCTCTTAGCTCGCCGTTAGCATCACCTAAGAATTCTTTAGTATTTACCCCCCACATGCGGGTACAACCTTCTTCATGAGATGTTGTAGTTTTTAACAACATTGGATAAGTAGGCCAAGGCATCGCCTCTGTACGATCTTTCGGAGGCTGAGGCATCAATTCGAACTGAGTGATAGAATTTGCCTTATGACGGTTTGAAGTACCAACACAGTCAGAACCAGTATCACCACCACCGATTACAATTACATCTTTATCGGTTGAAAGGATATCTTCTTCAGAATAAGGGATACCACTAACGCGTTTGTTGTTCTGTTTTAAGAACTCCATAGCAAAGTAAACCCCTTTAAGCTCGCGGCCCGGAATGTTCAAATCACGAGGAATAGTGGAACCACCAGCTAAAACAACCGCGTCGAATGACTTCATCAACTCATCGGCAAGGATATCTTTACCAACTTCTACTCCTGTTTTGAAGATGATACCTGCTTCTTCCATCAATTTAACGCGACGTTCAACCACCCATTTTTCCAATTTAAAATCAGGGATACCGAAACGAAGTAGTCCGCCTACTTTTTCATCACGCTCAAATACTGTTACCGTATGACCAGCTTTGTTAAGCTGAGCAGCTGCAGCTAATCCGGCAGGACCGCCACCTACTACCGCAACAGTTTTACCTGTACGGATCAAAGGTGCTTTTTCAACTACCAAACCTTTTTGATAAGCAATCTCGATGATGTGCTTTTCAATTTCCTCGATAGTTACCGCAGGCTTGTTAATACCTAATACACATGATGATTCACATGGAGCAGGGCAAATCCTCCCTGTAAATTCAGGGAAGTTATTTGTTGAAGAAAGAATGCGATAAGCTTCTTCCCAATTTTCTTTATATACCGCGTCGTTAAACTCAGGGATAATGTTACCAAGCGGACAACCATTGTGGCAGAAAGGAATACCACAGTTCATACATCTAGCCGCCTGCTCGTTTAACTTCTCCTCTGTAAATAACCCTACGAATTCTTTATAATCGTTAACACGCTCTTCAACTGGCCTTTTACCGGGCAGCTCTCTCGCGTATTCTTTAAATCCTGTTATTTTTCCCATTTTTAATTAGCTGGTTGAAATTGTGCGTGTTGTAATACTTTTTTATACTCTTTAGGGAACACTTTAATAAACTTACCAGATTCCTGATTCCAGTTACTTAGTAAGAATAACGCTAGATGACTTTGAGTCAATTGCATGTGCTGACGAAGTAGTGCAGTGATTTGCTCTTCATCTTCTCCTGTTAGCGGATCTAGATCCACCATTTCAAGATTACAATGCTCAGCAAATGTACCGTCTGCATCATAGATCCAGGCAATACCACCGCTCATACCAGCGGCAAAGTTTCTTCCTGTTTTACCAAGTATTAACGCTCTACCACCAGTCATATATTCACAACCGTGATCTCCCACTCCTTCTACAACTGCAGTTGCACCAGAGTTACGTACTGCAAAACGCTCACCTGCTTGTCCTCTTACGAATAGCTCACCTGAAGTTGCACCGTAAAGTGCCACGTTACCAATGATGATATTATCTTCAGGAACTAAAGAACTATCAGCTGAAGGATAAACAGCTAATCTAGCTCCTGATAAACCTTTTCCTACATAGTCATTACCTTCACCTTCTAACTCAAAAGAAAGACCTTTTGTCGCGAAAGCTCCAAAGCTTTGTCCAGCAGAACCCACAAATTTGTAATTGATAGTATTATCTGGTAAACCAGCAGCTTTATAGATCTTGGTTACTTCGTTAGACAATACGGTACCGATTGTACGGTCAGTATTTTTAACGTTAAATGAACCGAATACAGGAGTTTTGCTTTCTAATGCCTGTTTAGCGTGTTCTAATAGCTGCCAGTCAAGGATATTAGACATTCCATGATCTTGCGACTCGCTGTTGTATAGCGTTTGGTTCTTGTTAGGATTAGTCACAGGATAAAGAACTGCAGACAGATCTAAAGTTCTGGTTTTCCAGTGGAGATTATTTTCTCTTACTTTCAGGAACTGAGCCTTACCAACCATTTCGTTAATTGTTCTGAAACCAAGATCAGCCATAATTTCACGAAGCTCTTCTGCTAAGAAGTTGAAAAGGTTAACGATATGGTCTGGTTTACCACTGAACAACTTGCGTAATTCAGGATCCTGAGTAGCAACACCTACCGGACAAGTATTTAAGTGACACTTACGCATCATGATACAACCACCAGCAACAAGAGCAGCAGTTGCAACACCCCATTCTTCTGCACCAAGTAAAGTAGCGATTGCAATATCGCGGCCGGTTTTCAACTGACCGTCTGTTTGTAATACAACGCGGCTTCTCAATTGGTTACGCACAAGCGTTTGATGTGCCTCAGCAAGACCCAGCTCCCAAGGTAAACCTGCGTGTTTAATTGAACTGATTGGAGAAGCTCCGGTTCCACCATCGTAACCTGCAATCAGGATTACGTCGGCATGAGCTTTAGCAACACCTGCTGCGATAGTACCAACACCAGCTTTAGATACCAACTTAACATTGATACGGGCAGCACGGTTAGCATTTTTCAAATCGAAGATCAACTGAGCTAAGTCTTCAATTGAGTAAATATCGTGGTGTGGAGGAGGAGAAATTAAACCTACTCCAGGAGTTGAGTGACGTACTTTCGCAATCCATGGATCAACCTTATGACCTGGCAACTGACCACCTTCACCTGGTTTAGCACCCTGAGCCATTTTGATCTGAAGCTCATCTGCATTGGTAAGGTAATAAGAAGTTACACCGAAACGTCCAGAAGCTACCTGTTTGATAGATGAACGCATTGAATCTCCGTTAGGAAGTAATTCATAACGCATCTCATCCTCACCGCCTTCACCTGTATTACTTCTACCACCGATACGGTTCATGGCGATAGCAAGTGTACTGTGAGCCTCGTGAGAAATAGAACCAAAAGACATTGCACCAGTTGCGAAACGCTTCATGATGGCAGAAGCTGGCTCTACCTCAGAAATAGAAATTGGCTCGCGATGATGAGCGAAATCAAACAAACCACGTAAAGTGTATTTTCTTTCGTCCTGCTCATTTACTAAACGGGCGTAGCTTTTGTAAACGTTATAGTCGCCTGTCTTAGTGGCCTGTTGCAACAAGTGAACAGTTTGTGGATTAAATAAGTGAGCTTCACCGCGGCGCTTCCATTGGTAAATACCACCCTCTGCAAGCAATGCAGGTGCTTTACTGATGAATCCGTTTTTATGTTTGAATAAAGTTTCCTTAGCGATCTCGTCTAAACCAAGACCTTCGATCCTAGTAACAGCACCAGTGAAGTATTTATCAACTACTGCTCTGTTAATACCAAGGATTTCAAAGATTTGAGCACCTTGATATGATTGAAGGGTAGAGATTCCCATCTTAGAGAAGATCTTTAACAAACCATCACAAACGGATTTGATATAGTTTTTAGAAAGATACTTGAACTCTAAAGAAGTTTCAAGGTTGCCTTCTTCTTTTAAAGCATGAATAGTCTCAAGAGCAAGGTAAGGGTTAACTGCAGTAGCACCGAAACCTAATAAACAAGCAAAGTGATGAACTTCCCAAACATCTCCAGCCTCAACCACGATACCTACCTGACCACGGTAACCTTTTCTGATCAAATGGTGGTGAACTGCAGATACAGCTAAAAGTGAAGGAATTGGAGCATGCTGAGAATCAACAGCTCTGTCTGATAAAATGATAACTTCGAACCCATCATTTACCGCATCCTCTGCGTAACGGCAAAGCCTTTCTAGTCCCTTTTGAAGAGAACCTGCCTGACCATCAGCTTTGAAATACGTTTGAAGAGTTTTAGCATTGAACATTCCTGTATCAATACTTCTTAATTTCTCAAGCTCAGTATTAGTTAGGATCGGCTGTTGCAAGGCAACACAATGACAATGCATTTTATCTTCATCAAACAAGTTACCATTGCTGCCAATAAATGTAGCAAGGCTCATTACCATACGCTCACGGATCGGGTCGATCGGTGGGTTAGTTACCTGAGCAAAGAACTGTTTGAAATAACTTGAAAGGTGCTGTGGACGATCTGACAATACAGCCAAAGGAACGTCAGTACCCATTGACCCGATAGGCTCTTTACCATCAACAGCCATTGGCTTAATGATAGTTTCGATATCTTCACGGGTATAACCGAATACCTGATGATATTTGTGAACTGCATCTTTAGAAAGATTTGTAAATGCAACCCTCGGCTCAGGTAGTTCTTCGATTTTAATTTTATAATTCTCAAGCCATTCAGCATAAGGCTGACTGCTTGCAATTTTTGTTTTAATTTCCTCGTCTGTGATGATCTTACCCTCAACAATGTCCATTAACAACATTTTACCAGGTTGCAAACGGCCTTTTTGAGTGATCAACTTCTCATCAACTGGAAGTGCTCCAGCCTCTGAAGCTACTATTACGCGTCCATCATTTGTAGTTGCATAACGTAACGGGCGAAGACCATTTCTATCTAATAAAGCACCAATTTGCTTACCATCTGTAAAGGTAAGTGCAGCAGGTCCATCCCATGGTTCCATCATTGTAGCATGGAATTCATAGAATGCTTTCTTCAACGGATCCATATGCTCGTTTCCATCCCAGGCTTCAGGAACAAGCATCATCATTACATGAGGTAAAGAACGGCCAGTATGTACCAGAACTTCGACTACGTTATCTAAACAAGCTGAATCTGATTGATTTTTATCGATCACAGGAAGAACGATCTCAAGTTCTTCGGCTGTAAAATAAGAAGACGCATAAGATCTTAAACCAGCATAGAACCAGTTCAAGTTACCAGTTAACGTGTTAATCTCACCATTGTGAGCCATAAAACGGAATGGCTGAGCCAACTTCCATGAAGGGAAAGTATTGGTAGAGAAACGGCTGTGTACCATACCAAAAGCAGAAGTCAAACGCTCATCCTGAAGATCAAGATAATATTGACGTAATTGGTAAGTAGTAAGCTGTCCCTTGTAACCCATAACACGGGCAGAAAGTGATGTGATATAAAAATCACTTCCGTTCTTCACTGTTTCATTAACAGACTTGGTAATTAAGCGTCTTAACACATAAAGCTTTCTTTCGAAATCTTCTACGCTTACAATGTTGGCAGGACGGCCAATAAACACTTGTTCAACATCTGGCTCAACGGCAAGAGCTGTTGGGCCAACCACACTAGGGTTTACAGGAACTTTACGGAATCCTAAAAAAGGAAGGCCGAGCTTTTCAGCAGAATTAATAATTACTGATCGGCAAGCCTCTTTAGCAGCTATTTCTTTAGGGAAGAAAAAGTTACCTGCACCATAATGGCCAGGCTCTGCAAGGTGGATATCCAAAGCAATACACTCTTCCATAAGGAATTCATGAGGTAATTGCATCAGAATACCGGCACCATCTCCTGTTTCAGGATCACAGCCACACGCACCTCTATGCTCCATACTCTCCAGAATTGTTAAAGCATCTGAAACAGTTTGGTGCGATTTATGGCCATTAATGTTCGTAATAAAACCCACTCCACATGAGTCGTGTTCAAATTCAGGGCGATATAATCCCTGTTGGTCATTTCCGGTTTGCTTCATCAGAATTATAATGGTAATCCACGAAAATACGCTTTTTGGCCGAAATTTCACTATCTGGCAATAACTTTTGCGTTTTCTTTAAAACAAAAAGAACAAAATCACTCTTGTTTAACGATTCATTAAATTTAACGTCGATTTATTGAAATATTAACAATAGCCTTTGTGAACATATCAACAAAACAGCATTAATTCAGCTTTTTTTGAAAACAATTTGATGACATTTGTAGTTATATAATGTTATTTATATGATCCTGGTCATATTATTTTTCTAACAAAAGCCCACAAAATTTAGGTCTAGCGGCTTTGAATAACCGCTACTTACCTTAACGGTATCTTAACAGCTTCCTTACAAGCCTAGGCAAATTCAATAAAGATCTTGAGGGATGAAAGACCTTAAGAGCGTCCCCTCCTTTTTATCATTCTTAACTTTTCAGCCCCCCCTTTTTTAATGCTTTTTGCGGTAATTATTAGCTCAATTTAGGGTGAACAGGAAGGTACCTTCTTCGAGACAGGTTCGAGGCAGCTTCGGGAAGGTTCTCCAAAATTCCGAAGGCGTCCCGAACCAGGTACACTAAGTACCCCAACCAGATATACCGAAAGTGCTCTAATGGGCAGCAAACGAAGTTTTGAAATAAAACTACAAAATCTCAAATCCTAAAAAACAGAGATAAAAAGAGAAAACTGACTTTTTGACTTTTTGGGTTTATTCGGGAAGTGTTCGGAAAATTTTTAGTAGCGGTAGAAAATTAAAGACTTAGTGTACCTATTTTTCAAAGGTTGGACGAAGTTGGATAGCATACTGCTCTTTATCGAAATTATGTACCAAGTAACCGTTCGGGCAAACCTACTTCTTGCAAATAATTGAACTTAAATAGTTCAGATACCCCACTTGTACTCGCTCATATCTGATGAAGTGATGGTAAAGATACAAATAGTTTAGAAATAATTACCTTTTAATACAGCCTGTAACGCACTACAAGTCAATCCGATTAGCTGCAAAACCGATCACATTCCTTTCCGTTTTCAATAAATATTTTCAAAAAAATTATAGAGATATCAAAAAGTTCTTACTTTTGCGGCGGGTTAGTCTTCTACGACCAGCTCCTCTTGAACTCCCCCAGGTTGGGAACAAAGCAAGGGTAGAGGGTTGTAGCGGTGCGATAGAAGGTGCTAGCCCACTTTTTTTTTCTTCTGCCATTAAAATCTAAAGACACAGATCACAAAAACTCCACTGAATTAAAATTTAACTTTTATTACCACATGAAATTTTTTATTGATACTGCAAATTTAGCTCAAATCAAGGAAGCACATGATCTAGGTGTTTTAGATGGCGTTACTACTAACCCTAGCTTGATGGCTAAAGAAGGAATCACTGGTGAAGAAAATGTGATCAATCACTACAAAGCAATCTGCGAGATTACAGATGGAGATGTAAGTGCTGAAGTAATTTCTACAACTTTTGAAGAAATGATTGCTGAAGGTGAAGCATTAGCTAAACTTAATGAGCGCATTGTTGTAAAGGTCCCAATGATAAAAGACGGTGTAAAAGCAATTAAGTATTTCACTGAAAAAGGTATTAAAACTAATTGTACACTAATATTTTCTGCTGGTCAGGCTCTGTTAGCTGCTAAAGCAGGTGCAACCTATGTTTCTCCTTTCATTGGTCGTTTAGATGATATCTCTACTGACGGCTTGACTTTAATCGAAGACATTCGCACTATATTTGATAACTACGGTTATACTACACAAATATTAGCAGCGTCTGCTCGTCATCCGATGCATATTATTAATTGTGCTAAACTTGGTGCCGATGTAGTTACAGCTCCTCTAGCTCCAATATTAGCATTATTAAAACACCCGTTAACAGATAATGGATTAGCTCAATTCCTTGCAGACCACGCGAAGGCTGCAGGTAAATAAGAGCATTATAATTTTTTTTTGAAGGCCGCTTTTTATAAGGCGGCCTTTTTTTATTTTTAAAAAAACCTTAATGAGCAGAAATCTAAAGCTGAGGATGATTTTTTTTTGAGGGTTCTTCCCGACTGTTTTTAAAAAATAGAATTAAAGAAAATCCTATTATTGCTGCAAATGGTTAAAGGAAACGTGAGCGCAATTTTTGATCTAATAATTATTGGAGGCGGACCAATTGGTCTTGCCTGTGCTATTGAAGCAAAGAAAGCGGGGTTATCGTACCTTATTCTCGAAAAAGGTACCTTGGTAAACTCCTTATATAATTATCCGGTCAATATGACCTTCTTCTCCACTTCGGAGCGTCTGGAAATTGGAGGCCTCCCCTTTCCCTCCATTAATCCCAAGCCTACACGTGCCGAGGCTTTGGAATATTACCGCCGCGCTACTGTTCAATATGAATTAAATATCAAACTTTTTGAACAGGTTGAAACAGTTGCCAAAGAAGAGGAAACCTTTATAGTAAAAAGTTACAAGGCAAGTTACACCTCTAAATATGTGATCGTTGCAACCGGTTTTTATGATGTACCTAACCTCATAAATATTCCCGGGGAGGATCTTCCAAAGGTATATCACTACTATAAAGATCCGCACTATTTCACAATGCAGAAGGTTGTCGTGATAGGCGCCAGCAACAGCTCAGTTGATGTTGCACTGGAAACATTCAGGAAAGGGGCCGAGGTAACTATGATTGTGAGGGGCGATACGATCGGTAAAAGCGTAAAGTATTGGGTTAGGCCTGATATTGAAAATCGCATAAAAGAAGGAAGTATAAAAGCTTATTTTAGCTCTGAAATAACAGAGATCAGAGAACGTGAAATAGATATTATAACTCCGGATGGTCCTGTAACCCTGGAAAATGATTTTGTTCTGGCTATGACCGGATACCTTCCTAATTTTAATTTCCTCAATAAGATAGGTATTGAATGTTCAGTAGATGAGAATAGGATACCTGTCTATTCCGACAGTATGGAAACTAATATTAAGAACTTATATTTGGCAGGGGTAGTTTGCGGAGGCATGAATACACATACTCTATTCATAGAGAACTCAAGGATCCATGCCATTAGGATAATTGAGGATATCATGTCTAAAAAGTGATCGAATAAGACTAAATGATATACTTTTAATAGCATAAATTCACATCAAGATAATAATGGAAAACGTTGCGGACATTAATAGCCTGAAATTTCCCATCGGGCCTTTCGAAAAGAAAGAAAAATACACCTCAGACGAGATAGCTTCTTTAATTGCTGAAATAGAAGAAATACCTTCACTATACAAGAAAACACTCGAGGGATTAGCAGAAGACGATCTAATCAGAAGTTATAGGCCAGGTGGATGGAATATCAGGCAGTTAGTACACCATGTAGCCGACATCCAATTACTGCATTACTTCAGGATGAAAAAAGCTATTACAGAAACTGATTATTCCGATGTAACATTAATAAATATGGATGCCTGGGCTCAAACTACAGATAGCTTGGCTGAACCAATCGAGGACTCTATCCAAGCCCTTGAAGGTTTAACAAAAAGGTACGTTTTCCTAATGCGATCTTTAACTGATAGGGAATTGGATATAGAATACTTCCACCCGGTTAGAAAGGTTAAGTTTAATCAGGCCCAGGCGATAGCTATATCTAACTGGCACCTCAAGCACCATCTTTCACATATTAAAATTGCTATAGGATCATTATAAAAGATCCTATAGCACAGTATTTACTTTTCCCTACAAATTCTCTACGAATCTACTTTTGTTAAAAGGTTATAAAATACTTGTAATAACTCTTTTAATATTTGAGTTTCATTGATATAACCATCAACCTTTAATTCCAGAAAGGGAACTTTGCCTTCTTCGTTCTCTGTAAGATATTCGACAATTCCAAGACATAGTTCAGGAACTGATATGAGCAGATTCCTTACTTTCTCATCAGCAAACAGCGACTCAACTCTACTTTCCTGATTGGTTTTTATGATAAATCTGTCATCAAATTCTTTATAACCCAGAACCACATCTTGCATGCCGAAAAACTTTCCTAATTCACCAATTACACCTTGAGGATGAATAGCAAAACGAAAGTCGCTACGATTATAAATAATGGAGCTGAATGTGGTAGATTGCTTATTCCCATCAATATCTAATAAAATACGTCGATCATTTTTTTCAAATTCAAAGTGGAAAACTGCTATTGGCCCCTGGTTCTTAAATTCCTTCTCAATTTCAAGCCAAACATTATTTTGATTTTCGGCCGTAATAATTATTGGTTCTTCCATAGTTTCGGTTCGAAATAAACCCTAAGATAGAAGTTTAGTTTTCACCATTTTAAGGAAATTCATTATACAGTTACAAGCGCCCTTTCAAACAAAATCCACCCGTAACCTCTCAATTATAAAACTCGCTCCTGCTGAAAAACTCATAGGATTGCTTGAAAAAAATAACCCTCATATTGTTTTTTTAAATAAAATCACTGGAGCGGACTGCTTATCTTTGCAAAGATGAACACGCAGGACTTATTGCAAAGGGCTCTTACATTTGATTTTCTATCTCAGGAAGAAGGCGTTTATTTATTCAAAAATGCTAGTACATCCGATTTGATATATGTAGCAAACGAACTGCGAAAGAAACAAGTGCCGCACGGTAAGGTAACCTGGCAAATTGATCGCAATGTCAACACCACTAACGTTTGTATTGCAAATTGTAAGTTCTGCAACTTCTTCAGAAGGCCCGGTCACGCCGATAGCTATATCACGGATATTGAAACCTATAAAAAGAAGATAGAGGAAACTTTCCGTTTCGGAGGAGATCAGCTTCTGCTACAAGGCGGGCACCATCCTGATCTAGGTCTTGAATTTTACGCGAATCTATTTAAGCAACTAAAGGAGCTTTATCCTACTCTTAAATTACATTCTTTAGGTCCCCCAGAGATTGCACATATCTCAAAATTAGACGGGCTATCTCATTATGAGGTATTGAAGACTTTAAAGGAAGCCGGATTAGATTCATTGCCAGGTGCAGGTGCAGAAATCCTAAATGACCGTGTAAGACGTTTAATCTCGAAAGGAAAATGTGGCGGACAGGAATGGTTGGATGTAATGCGGGCTGCTCATCAATTAAATCTTCCTACTTCAGCAACGATGATGTTCGGTCATGTTGAGACGCTTGAAGAACGCTTTGAGCATTTGGTTTGGATCAGACAGGTTCAGTCTGAAAAGCCTGAAGGAGCCTACGGTTTCACTGCCTTTATTCCATGGCCATTTCAGGACGACGGAACTCTATTAAAAAAGGTGCGAGGCATTAGTAATCAGGTAACTGCAGATGAATATATACGGATGATTGCGTTAAGCCGGATAATGCTTCCCAATATTAAAAACATTCAAGCTTCATGGTTAACTGTAGGAAAGCAAGTAGCACAGATATGCTTACATGCCGGGGCTAATGATTTTGGCTCTATTATGCTTGAAGAGAATGTGGTAAGTGCGGCTGGTGCACCTCACCGCTTTACATCAGATGCTATCCAAAAGTCTATCCGTGAAGCTGGGTTTGAGCCCCAGTTGCGCAACCAGAAATATGAATTCAGGGAAATGCCAGCACAGATGGAACAGCAAACAATCAATTATTAGACAGGGTTGCATATTGCGCCTCTTTTCATCATGCAAGTTTTTCGGTAAATTGAGCGCCAATTATAGATGGTACTTAACGCACTTATAGTCGACGACGAAGAGTATAGCCGTAAATCGCTGTATTTTTTACTACAGGAAAACTGCCCGGAAGTTACAGTTGGAGCTATTGCTAAATCGGTAGCAGAAGCCAGAAGCCTGGTTGGAGAGCAACAATTTCATTTAGTGTTCCTGGATATAGCTATGCCTAAAGAAAACGGCTTTGAACTACTCCCCACCCTTCAGCGAAACAATATTATGGTGATCTTTACAACGGCCTATGATCAGTATGCGTTGAAAGCCCTTAAAGCCGAGGCCGTCGATTACTTATTGAAGCCAATTGATATAGTAGAACTAAAAACAGCTGTTTCTAAAGCGGTCGACTGGGCAAGGCTTATCGCTCAAAAAGATCCGGAACCAGAAAGAGACGAAGTTGCAAAGAAAGATGATAAAACAAGTAGAAAAATAAGTATTCCGAGCACTCATGGTTTTAATGTTATCGACACCGATGAGATAATTTATTTAGAAGCAGACAGCAATTACACTAATTTTCATTTAAAGAACGGCGAGAAGGTTACTATATCCAAGCCCCTTAAAGAATTTGAAGATAGCTTGACCGATGTTAATTTCATCCGCATCCACAAATCTGTAATTGTAAACTTTAGATACGTGCAGGGATATTCAAACAAAAACGGCCTTCAGGTTTTCCTTACAAATGATGTTAATCTCCCTGTTTCCAGACGGCGCTCCAGTGATTTTCTCGACCGGGCAAAACAGTATTTCAACAGATAGAAATCTTGCTTAGAAAACTCATACATATCTGCCTAATATTTTTTTTCTCGGTTGCGCATGGGCAAACGCTGATCTTCAAAAACTTCTCTGTTAATCATGGCCTTGCATCCTCTACCGTTTATTCTATCCTTCAGGACTCTAAAGGCTTTATTTGGTTTGCCACCGAAAACGGAGTTAATCGTTTTGACGGAAAGAACTTTGAGCTTTTTACAATAGACAACGGTTTATCAGATAATGAAGTTCTTCAAATTAGTGAGGACTCGAAAGGTCGAATTTGGTTCCTTACTTTAAACGGCAAACTCTCCTACTACCTGAATAAAAGGTTCTACAATACGGTTACTGATCCCCTACTAAGGAAAACCATCAGTACGGCTAGTTTCACGTCGTTCTACGAAGACTCACACCATCGCCTATGGTTTTCTACCAATCAAAAAAAAGTATTGCTTATAGATGGGGAGAATGCAAAATTTTATTCCTCGCAATACTCGTTCTCGGGTATTTCACTATTTGAAGATCCGGAAGGAACTTTATTTGGAATAACTAAAGGACAATTATTAAAACTGGTAAATGAAAAGTTTATAAAGGTTCCAATAGCCGAAATTCCCCTTTCTGCAAAGGCTCTATCCTATAACAAAACAACTAGATCTTTGAAGTATATTTCAGAGACCGGCCTGATCGGTTTAAAGAACCGCTATACCAATGTTCTTAGGTACTTTCCTGAAAATATCAATCCTGGTTCTATAGGTAAATTTATCTATGATAATCAAAACAACCTTTGGCTTACCACCATGGGTGACGGGCTTTACTTTTTCAAGTCAAATGGTAGCTCTGCAGAACATTACCTGAAGGATAATCTTATTAGCGACATTAAGCAAGACCAGCAAGGTAATATTTGGATATCTACGATTGGAAATGGAGTCTACATGCTCCCTTTTTACTCTCAGTTTTCTACGAATTATACTACTGCTGATGGCCTAAGTTCAAATTCTGTTCAAAGCGTGATTAAAATGAACAACAAGATTTTACTAGGCCTTCGATCTGGAAAAATTGACGTTGTTTCAAATTCGAAAATAACTTCATATCTTGAAGAAAAGGAATATAATCCTATAAAAAAACTTTTTCACGACAAAAAAAACAATTCGATCTGGTTTGCTTCTGACAATGAGTTAGGCGAACTTGATATAAAGACAAGAAAAACCTCTACCCTTCAAGAGATCTGCGGCGGTTCGTACGCATTAAAGAGTTTTAGTATCAATAACCAGAACAAGGTAGCATTAGCACTCGCCTCAGGTGTTTATGAAATTAACAAACAAAAGCCTTTAGTATTCGATTCCAAGAAGGCTTTGTACAACAATCCTCAATTTGGAACACGTTCCTTCACTGTATATTACGACTCTTTCAATCGCTTGTGGATTGCCAACATCAATGGTTTGTTTTGTTACTATGAAAATAAGATCCTCTACCAAAACAGAGAAATACGCAGTCAAAGAATTACTGATATTACAGAACTACCTGATAAAAGCATAGCATGTACAACTGTTGGATTTGGCGTATTAATTATAAAGGACCTTAAGAAACAAATTACTATTACAAAGCGGGACGGATTGCCTAGTAATATCTGTAAGAAGATCCTCATTAAGGACCGTGAAGCATGGGTGGTCACTGGAAAAGGAATTAGTAGGATAAACCTGAACAACGGCATTTCAATAAAGAATTATAGTACAGAAAACGGACTGATCACGACCGAAATCAATGATCTGTATGTAGAAGGAGATTCTATTTATGCTGCAACAAATAGCGGACTTTCTATTATTAACGTAAATACCTTTCCCTACGACAAAGATCTTCCTCCACTTTACTTAACCCAATTTCTTTCTAATAAGAAAGCGCAAAAGGTTAATAAGGATCTTAGGATTCCCTATAAGGGTAACAATATAACAGTTAATTACATTGCACTTGATTTTGAGCACCCACAGTCGGTTAAATACAGCTACAGGCTAAATCGGGACCTTAAGTGGAGCGAAACCAGTGCCAATACCCTTGAATTTGCCTCGTTACAGCCAGGTAGCTACGACCTTCAGATCAGATCCAAGTGTTTAAATAGCAAATGGAGCGAACCTATCCAGGTTCGATTTAAAATTGAACCTCCCTTCTGGAGAACCTGGTGGTTCATTGTCCTTTTACTTTCTAGTCTTGCACTTCTACTATTCTTCGCAATAAGCCGGTATTACAAATTCAAGAGGAAAAAGGAACATGAACGTCTCCTGACCCAAACCCGGATCATATCCTTGGAACAGCAAGCCTTACAGGCCATGATGAATCCGCACTTTGTATTTAACGTGATGAACTCTATTCAATACTTCATCAATACAAAGGATAACGCTATGGCTAATCAGGCCCTTACCGGCTTTGCAAGGCTATTGAGAAAGAATCTCGAAAATTGTAATAAAAGTTATATAACGCTTGAAGAAGAAGTGAGCTATCTGACATTATATCTCTCGCTTGAAAAAATGCGGTTTGGAGAGAGAATGAATTACAAGATAAATATTGATCCCGGGATAAATAAGGAAAGTACTTTAATTCCATCCATGCTTCTTCAGCCGTACGTTGAGAATGCTATCTGGCATGGACTAATGCCGAAGGATGCAGATGGAAATTTGCTAATTAATATTTCACTTTATGCTCCTTCCAATCTTCAGATCGAGATAATTGATGATGGTATTGGGATAGAAAATTCACTGAATGATAAACCAGAAGGACACATCAGTCGCGGTATGCAGCTGACGAAGGAAAGAATAAACCTTTTAAACAAATTTAAGAACAGATCGATCAGTGTTGAAGTAAAACAACTCCACCCAGAAGGCACTTGTGTAAGACTTCAAATACCTTTTTAACCGTTTACTCAATCAAAGATACCGCTTACTCAATAGTAGATAAAACATTTTTAGTTTCTTTCTATTATTGTATCAGAAAATCGATGTTAAAAGCTTGTAAGAGCTATTAAATATAATTTTATCTAAGTGTGTGTTTAGCGGCTGGAACTCCCCAAAGTTTCACCGCTTTTTTGTTTTATAGCCATTTTGTTTTTACAAGCTTAGCTTATTAAACGATCTTCTTTTTAGATTTGCACAAAGACAAGCATAGCAATAATTGCGAATATGTTTGAACGTATTTTGAGGTTCCATTATCCACGTTAACAACAAAACAGAACTACATAAAAATTTGACTTTGAATTCAACAACCTTAAATATTGAAGCACTGATATTTTCTTCCGAACAGAGTGTAACGATCTTTGAAATAATGCAGGTTCTACAAGCTGCAGGAGAAGAAAATGTAACTGAAGACAGTGTGAAAGAGCACATCGAATCTATAAAGCAAAAGTATGACGATGCAAACTTCGCTATTGCTTTGGTAGAAATTAATAAGGGATACCAGTTTCTTACGAAGAAAGAACACTACCAACTTGTTAATCAACTTCAGATACAGCGCTCCAAAAAGCGCCTAAGCCAGTCAGCCTTAGAAACCCTGGCAATCATTGCTTATAAACAACCAATAACAAAGTTGGAGGTAGAACAAATCAGAGGTGTAAACTGCGATTATTCTATTCAAAAATTGCTGGAAAAAGAGTTGATTACGATTTCTGGAAAGGCGGAAACGATAGGAAAACCGCTCTTGTATAGCACCAGCACCCTGTTTATGGATTATTTCGGTATAAGCAGCAAATCGCAATTACCTCAATTAAAAGACATTGCAGCAGAGCAAAATGAGATAGGAGAAAAACCTGAATAATTCTTCGTGCGGGTTTTGGTGAAATCGTTTTTATTTTATTTTTGCCACAGACAGAAATCAATAAATTTCGATAAATTAGTACTTACTTAACAGTATTATTTGACAAAACGCTTACCCAATCATTAGTATGAAAACGCCGAAGAAGAATGTCACTATTGGTGGCAACAAGACAAATGACGTCCTAAAGTCAAATACTAAGCCTGCTGAAACCAAGGGGACTAAGAGGTTTGACGATGATGAGGATGATGATTTTAATGACATCGACGACCTAGGTTTTGAAGAACTTGGCAACTTCGACGATGATGATGATTATTAACGATATTATTTAAGATACAAAGGAAGCATTCAGCACTCTGAATGCTTTTTTTATATATTGCCTTATGAATATTACGGAAGTTAGGGATAGGAAAACACAGAAAGAGTTTCTAGATGTAGCACGAGTATTATATGAGAATGATCCCGTTTGGGTTTGCCCTCTCGATGTTGATATCGAAAAAGTTTTCGATCCTGCTCAGAATAACTTTCACCAACATGGTACTATCACGCGCTGGATAGCGAAAAACGAAAAAGGTGAATTAATAGGCCGGATCGCTGCCTTTATTAATTATAAGAAAGCTTATCATTATGAGCAACCTACCGGTGGAATTGGTTTTTTTGAATGTATAAACGATCAGGCAGTTGCTAATCAGCTTTTTGATACTGCTAAAGCATGGTTAGTTCAAAAGGAAATGAAAGCAATGGATGGGCCGATAAATTTCGGTGAAAATGATACGTTCTGGGGACTCCTTGTAGATGGTTTCACCCATCCCTCCTACGGAATGAATTATAATCATCCCTACTATAAAAATCTTTTTGAAACCTATGGCTTCAAGTCATTATACGAGCAAATCACAAATCACTTAAGTGTGCATAAACCCTTTCCAGAAAGATTTACGAAAATTGCAGAATGGGTAGCTAAAAAGCCGGGTTACAGGTTCGAACACCTTAGGGTTAAAGAGATTGACAAATTTGCCGCTGACTTTATGGAGATCTATAATGATGCATGGAAGAACTTCGAGAACTTTGTTCCAATCACTAAAGCAACAATCCTCGAAAGCTTTGAGAAGATGAAGGCGATCATGGATGAAAATTTAATTTGGTTTTCTTATGTCAATAATGAACCTGCTTCATTCATAATAATCCTTCCGGATGCTAATCAAATGATAAAGCCATTAAAAGGAAAATTGGGAATACTTGAGAAACTCAAATTTGCTTACTATCGATGGAAAGGAGTTACAAGAATGCGGGCAGTAGTAATGGGTACTAAAGAAGCATTTCAAAAACATGGTCTTGAATCGGCTATGTTTATTAAGCTGAAAGAGTATGTTCTACCCCTTAATCAATACGAAGAATTAGAATTATCGTGGGTTGGAGACTTTAACGATAAGATGCTCTCGATACACGAAGCTACAGGTGCAACATTCGGCAAAAAGCATGTTACCATGAGGAAGATATTTTAACAATGATGCCCCGGATATCCGGGGCATTTTTGTTATGACTGATTAAGCCAGTACCTTGTTTCTTCTTATTTCTTCAAATAAGTCGATAATTTTCTTTTGAAGTTCAATCACCTCTGTTTCCCTTTCCTGTAAACGCTTAGTGATAGTTTCCAGTTCTGATACGTACTTCTCTTGCTGTTCGCTATCATTGAATGTAAGTAATTGTACTACTGTCATGTCAAATAACTTAGCAATCTGCTCTAAACGAGAAAGATTAATATCTGTAATACCAGTTTCTATCTTAGAGAATGCAGGAATTGAAATATCTAATCGCTTTGCAACATCCTCCTGGCTCCATCCCTTCTGGTGCCTAAGCAGCCTTATCTTTTTTCCTAATGTTTTCATTTTCCTTTACAATTTAATATATACTCTTGCTGATTAAAGCCTTATCCGAAAGAAGGTTTAGGTTAGTTCCTCCAAAGTTTCCAGAACTCATGAGAAGCAAGTTTTTACCTTTATAATTAATAGAACTCAAAAATTCTACCATTATTTCAGGATCGTTGAAAAAAATTAACTTTCCGTTACCAAATGCTTGTTTTACTAAAACATCATCGTAAGGTTTCAACTTTTTCTGTTCAAAAGTCAATTTGTTGATAAATACCACGGGGATATCAGCTTTATCCATACTACCCTTGTATTCATTCAAAAAGTCCTTATTTAAACTGCTGAAAGTGTGCAGTTCTATTACTGCCACTAGTTCACGATCCGGATATTGTTCCTTAACAGCATCGATCGTAGCTGTTAATTTTGAGGGAGAGTGTGCAAAATCTTTATAAACAGCTGTAGAAATATTTTTTCCCAGAAGCTCTAGTCTTTTAGCTGCGCCCTTAAATGTACTAATGGCTGAATAGAAATCTTCATCGCTTATCCCAATTTTAGTACAGGCATTGTGGGCAGCCTCTATATTTTGAAGATTATGCCTTCCAAAAACTTCAAGAGGATATTCTTTACCATTTACTCTCAAAGAAGTTACACCTTCGCTGGTATAATTCTCTGCAGTTTTGTAGCCTATTTTGGCAAGGCTAACCTCTGCCCCTTCAACGAGTTCTTTTACAACCGCGTCTTCTGAATTATAAATAATTGCTCCTTGTGGATCGATGGTATCAAGAAAGACCCTGAACTGTTCAAGATAATTCTCAAACGTAGGAAAAACGTTTATGTGATCCCATGCAATCCCACTGATAATACCAATATTGGCCTTATATAAATGGAATTTGGGTCTGCGATCTATAGGAGATGCAAGATACTCATCGCCCTCAATTATAATGATAGGTGCATCACTTAGTTGGACCATGGTATCAAAACCTTCCAGTTGTGCACCAACAAGGTAGTCGAACTTCTTACCACACGTATTTAGTACATGGAGGATCATGGAAGTAATTGTTGTTTTTCCATGGCTACCGCCTACCACCACCCTTAATTTATCCTTCGACTGCTCATAAACATACTCGGGGTATGAATATACTTTCAGCCCTAACTCCTGAGCCTTCTTTAACTCTGGATTATCCTCACGGGCATGCATGCCAAGAATAACTACCTCAATATCCGATGTGATATTTTCCGGAAACCAACCCATTTCAGCAGGTAGTATCCCATATTTTTCCAAACGAGAACGAGATGGCTCATAGATAGCATCATCTGATCCTGACACCTGGTGACCATTCTTGGTTAACGCTATGGCTAAATTATGCATAGCAGCCCCACCTACTGCAATTAAGTGTATACGCATTAAGAATTAATTCTTTGGAGTTAACAAAGACAAAGATAAAAAGAAGTTAATTTAATTTTTGTTTTACAAATTTTACAGACACCCAGTTATTCAGCGACTTAAAATTTGAAAAGCTCAGATTGTGACGTTCACACTCTTCAGATATTAGGGAAATATCTTCCTGATAAAATCCACTCATTAACAAAATCCCTCCCGGCTTCAATACCTCTGTATAACGGTGTATCTGGTCTAAAAGTATGTTTCGGTTAATATTTGCGAAGATAATATTAATTTCTTTGTCAGGTATAACCTCTTTAGACCCACAAAGAGCAGAGATACTTGAGCATTGGTTAAGCTTTGAGTTTTCTATAGTACTTTCATAACATACAGGGTCGTAATCTATAGCTAGTAATTCGCCTGCTCCTCGTTTCTCCGCAAGTATAGCCAGAATTCCGGTTCCGCACCCCATATCTAATACTGATGCATTATTCATCTCCTCTTCCAATATGTACTCCATCATCATGGTTGTTGTTTGATGATGTCCGGTACCGAAGGCCATCTTAGGATCGATAATTATCTCGTAAGGGTATTGGGGTTGGGGCTGATGAAATGTGGCCCTCACATAACATTGGTCTTTAATGACCAGAGGTTCAAAATTGCTTTCCCAAACCTCATTCCAGTTCTTTTGCGGAATAAGCTCCTTCTCAAAGGAAAACTCAAACATGTCTAGGTAAGGACTTAGTACACTATCGAAAAGATCCTGGTCGAACTCCTGAGCGGAGATATAGGCATTAAATCCGTTAGGGGTTTCCTCAAAAGTATCAAAACCTGCTTCCGCCAAAGCGTTAATAAGCAGGTCTTGATAAAATTCTTCTTCTGTATTAACAGAAAAGCTGAACTCGTAGTAATTCAATGTTATTTATTAAATTTTGTAATGATGTCTGTAAAGTCTCTTGATTTAAGAGAAGCTCCACCAATTAAACCACCATCGATATCTTTTTGTGCGAATAATTCTGCAGCATTTTTAGGATTGCAGCTTCCTCCATAAAGGATAGTAGTATCCTCTGCAACCTCTTCTCCATATTTCGCAGCTACTTCTTTACGAATAAATTCGTGAACTTCCTGTGCTTGCTCAGGACTTGCTGTAACTCCTGTACCGATAGCCCAAACAGGTTCATAGGCCAGAACAACTTTAGCAAAATCTTCTGCTGAAAGGTGAAATACTCCTTCTGTTAATTGATCTTTTATCAATTGAAAGTGAATATTCTGATTACGCTCTTCCAAAGTCTCCCCAATACAGAAAATTGGTTTCAGACCATTTTTAAGGACTGCATCAGTTTTTTTTGCAAGAAGCTCATTTGTCTCACCGAAGTACTGACGGCGCTCCGAATGGCCGAGAATTACGTACTCTGCCCCTACAGACTTAACCTGGGAAGCTGAAATCTCACCAGTGAAGGCGCCAGAATCAGCCTCATGACAGTTTTGAGCTCCAACACTAACTTTTGGATTTGCTTTAGCAAGCTGTGCAACGCTATAAACAAGAACTGATGGTGGGCATACAATAACCTCCTGATCACCTCTGACCTCATCATTAACCATGTTTAATACTTCTGATATCAAACTCATTCCTGACGTATAATCAAGGTTCATTTTCCAGTTACCTGCAACAATCTTTTTTCTCATAATTTATTAAGATTTAAAAATTTCTATACTGCTTAGTTAGTTCAAATACATTTTGGAGGATATCTTTTTCGGTGGAATCGAATGTGGAATTCCGTCGCTCGTAAACGCGCTCGGCAGTCTCGAACACTTTGTTTAACGCATATACTTCATACCCTTGTGCTCCCCCCCAGGAGAAATCAGGAACGTAATTCCTGGGAAAACCAGCGCCAAAAATATTTGCACTAACACCAACAACAGTACCTGTGTTAAACATGGTGTTGATTCCGCACTTGGAATGGTCTCCCATTATTAAACCACAGAACTGCAAACCCGTTTTTCTGAACCTGCCTTTGTTATAATCCCATAACTTTACTTCCGCATAGTTATTTTTCAGATTAGAGTTATTGCTGTCTGCTCCAATATTACACCATTCGCCCAACACAGAATTCCCGAGGAATCCGTCATGTCCTTTACTGGAATTCTCGTATAGCACTGCGTTATTGATCTCTCCTCCCACTTTACAGTAAGGTCCCACCGTAGTTTTTCCGTAGATCTTGGCAGCAAGCTTAACCAGTGCATGTTCACCTAAAGAAAAGGAGCCTCGAATTACAGAACCCTCTAAAATCGTAGAGTTTTTACCAAGATAAATAGGTCCGGTTGTAGTGTTAAATATAGAGCACTCTGCGGAAACACCCTCCTCAACGAAGATATTGTCTCCAAGAACAGTATTAGTACTGCTTAGCTTAGCCGAGGTACGACCATGAGTTAAGAGTTTGAAATCTTGGACTATTTCGTTGTGATTAAAAGAAAATATATTTTCAGGATAAACGATACGTGTAAAAGAGCCGGCATACTCTTTTTGATCTACATGCTCCTTACGTGTAAAATATTCCTTACTAACTCCCCTTACAGCAATTAGCACATCCTTTTGAACAAGGGCTTCGCCCTTTGCTAGTCCGGTAACAGATTCTAGCAATTGCTCATTAGGGCATACCGATCCATTTATAAAAATGCTATCGTCGGAAGCTATGTAGGGAAATTTTACAGAAAGATAATCGGCTGTTAAATAAGAAGCTTCTGCATTTAGGTATTTCTCCCATTTTTCAGCAATTGTTAATATGCCTATTCGCAGGGAAGCTACGGGACGAGTGAAAGTTAAGGGTAAAAGACTTTCACGCGTTGAATCATCAAAGAAAACGATATTCATATCGGGGGCAAAAATAAAAAAAGTCCCGGCTGTTTAACCGGGACTTTAATATATTTTAAATAATATAAATTATTTTTTAGCGTAACGGCTACGGAATTTATCGATACGTCCTGCAGTATCTACTAACTTCATTTTACCTGTATAGAACGGGTGAGAAGTATGAGAAATCTCTAATTTAATTAATGGGTATTCATTTCCGTCTTCCCATTTAATTGTTTCCTTAGTTTCGATACAAGACTGGGTTAAGAAAGCATAGTCGTTAGACATGTCTTTAAAAACTACCAATCTATAACTTTTTGGGTGCAAATCAGCCTTCATTGTTTCAATCCTTTTTGAGAGGCGCAAATATAGTGATTAACTTTAAAAATAAAAACACTAGGTAATATTTTTTGAAAATACCGGAAAAAGTAGAGCCTCAAATGTAGCAAAGATAGCACGAGAAGAAATCAAGACGAATCCTAATTTAAATTTCCGGGAATTCAAATACCTACTCTATTAACTTATATCAAGAGAAAATGCGCTTAAAAAACACTCATAATTAAAAAAATCAATCCTTTTTTCAAGGTAAAACTTAAACTTTTAATAGTTTTCTGTGAAACAGAATAAATATTTAATAAAAATACACGCATTTTATTTAAAAAATGAAATAATATACCCATATTTCCCATAAAATAAACAATCTCTCAAGAGAATGGCGCATCTAGCAGTAAGAAGCAAAAGGGTAATAACACCTGAAGGAGTAAAAGGGGCTACAATCTTTATTCATGGCTCTATAATAAAAGAGGTACTGCCTTATGATGTTGAAGTAGACTGCCCGGTAAATGATGTAGGCAATAAATTGGTAATGCCGGGAGTAATTGACACACATGTACATATTAACGAACCTGGAAGAACCAGCTGGGAAGGATTTAATACAGCAACAAAAGCTGCTATCGCCGGAGGAATCACCTCACTTGTTGATATGCCACTTAATTCCTCTCCAATAACAACTACAGTGCCTGCTTTACAAAAGAAAGTTGCAAAAGCCCACCAGCAGATACATGCAAATTGCGGTTTTTGGGGAGGCGTAATTCCTGCCAATATCGAAGAAATCGAACCATTAATAGAACAAGGTGTGCTGGGGTTTAAAGCCTTTTTGTCACCCTCAGGCATAAAAGAATTTCCCAATGTAACGGAACGGGACTTACGAAAAGTAATGCCAATTCTGGCAAAACACCGCGTTCCCCTACTCGTAAACTGTGAGCTCGAAGATGATACTGTGCTTTTGAAAAAACGAAAACCCCAATCCTATGCCGATTACCTCCTATCCCGACCCCAGAAGTGGGAAGACGAAGCGATCGCATTAGTCATCAGACTCTGCGAAGAATTTAACTGCAAAACCCATATTGTTACCTTGTCTTCAGCTAACTCTCTCGAGCGGATAGCCACTGCAAAAAGCCAGGGGATACCTTTAAGTGCTGAAACAGCTCAGCACTATTTATCATTTAATGCTGAAGACATTAAGGACGGTCAGACTCAGTTTAAATGTACCCCGCCTATTCGTGGAAAAGAGAATAACGACCAGTTGTGGGAAGCACTCTCAACAGGAACCATAGACTTCGTTGCTTCGGGTCATTCCCCTGCTCCGCCAGAATTTAAACGATTGGAAAGCGGAGATTTTGTAAAAGCCTGGGCGGGTATCACATCTCTTCAATTTTCGCTTCCTGCCTTATGGACAGCAGCGAAGAAAAGATCTTTCAATGTGTTAGACATTGCAAAATGGCTTTGCGAGAATCCCGCTAAGTTGGCTGGGTTGGAAAACAAAAAAGGTAAAATTTCATCCGGGTTTGATGCAGACCTTGTGATTTGGGACGAAAAAAAAGTTTTCAAGGTTAGAGAGGCAATGATCCACCATAAACATAAAACTACTCCGTATTTTCTAAAGGAACTTTCAGGCCTGGTAGAACAGACGTATATTGGTGGCACAAAAACTTACGATAGTGGTACTTTTATGAGACTTAATGAGGGTAAAATAATCTTAATGAATGGTAGTATTTAAACTTTCCTCTATCACAAAAAAAGCTTCAAATACCCCACTACAAACTTTTTCAACAAAATCCCGTTACAGTCCTGAAGAAGGATTTTCAACACTCGCTATGGTGGTTGTGGCCTGCTCTAGTTCGAGTTTTTCAGTTGTTCACAATAAAGTTATTATTTTTATAGCCACACTAACCCTACCTGGATGTATTTAGAGGATTTAAGGTGCAGAAAATGTAATACCATATATCATTACCAAATTCACAGATGGAACTGGTTTAAAAAATTTCTAGGTTTTATTCCAATTAGAGTGTTTTTTTGCGCAAAATGTTCAACTAAAAGGTTCGTGCTGGTTAATCCTAAATTGAAGAACAAACCTAAATCAATGTAAATAATCAATAATGATGTATAGGCACGCTATAGTGTAGGATGAGGTAACTCTTCAAGTGCTTGTGGCATTTCTACTATCGCCTTCCCTTTTCCTGCTAAGATCTGTTGCGTTTCCCTGACAATGTCATCAGGAGAAACTGACCGTTCCTTTGCGGGAATGTACAATTCATTCACGTATCTTATAATTTCATTTTTACTTCTTATTTCCTGTGGAATGTCATACAGTAATACACATCCTGACGACTTCCATGGAAAGTGCTGAGGATTGGAAAATGCATAGAGAACAACTAAAGGCGTACACGTAGCCGCAGCGATATGAATGGTACCGGTATTTACTGATATCACCAAACTCGCCTTATCAATTAAGAAAATAAACTCTTTCAAACTGATTTTCCCGGCAAGGGAAAATGCATTAGGTCCAATGCCAGATCGTATTCCCTCAGTTAGTTCTCGTTCTGATGGCCCTCCTGTTATTAGTAATTGATGACCTTGCGCCAGTAATTTTCCTGTTTCTATCCAATCCTGCGGAGGATACTCCCTTTTCTTTTCACTTACACCAGGATGCAGAATTAAATAGGGTTTTGAGACATCTACCCCTTCTTGCTCTAGCTTGGCTTCAAGAGTTGAAGATACGCGGGTGTCTACTTGTAACGAAAGATGATCATTTTCGGTAGTTGCACCTATAGAAGCAACCAAATCTAAATCCCTTCTTACCTGATGTTTGATGATAGTGAAAGGCTCTGGGTCGGGAAACCAGTCTGTAAGCAATCCGTATGGGTTCTCCCGGCAATATGCGAGGCGTCTGGGGATCCCAGCCAGGAAAGCTAGCATTGCGGTTGGCAAGGGATTTTGACTGTAAACGGTGAAAATTATGGCAGCATCAAAATTTTTAGCTTTTATGAGGGAGATAATTTCTGAGAAAGACTCTGCATTAGCAGCCTCATTAGATTTCACCCAGGGAACATCATATACCATAACCTCATCAATTTCAGGTATCATCCCTGCAATTCCTGCTGCCATTGAAGAGGTAAGAACTGTTATCCTGGCTCCAAAACTATCTTTTAATGCTCTGATCGCGGGCGAAGACATCAATAAATCGCCCATATTATCAGGGCGAATCACCAAAATGTTCCGGCATGAATTCCAGTCGCTTGCAACCATAACCTCTATGCTGGCTGTTTTAGTTGTCCGCCATTGTTTATTCGGTGGATGATCCGGGTTGTAGAATGATCGGGAACAAAAGAAACAAACTCAATTTTACCCCCTAACTCTTCAACAAGACTAGCTTCAGGTAAAGTTTCTTTCGTATAATCTCCTCCTTTTGCATAAATATCAGGACGAGCAGCTTTTATCAATTCTACAGGAGAATCCTCGTTTTGATGCCCGAAAGAAACAACATGATCAATTGCACTTAAGCCAGACAAAACTTCGATACGATCATCAAGAGGATTAATAGGACGATCAGGACCTTTTAAACGCTGAACGCTTTCATCACAGTTAAGAGCAACGATCAAAACATCACCAAGCTCTTTAGATCTGTTAAGATAACTAACATGTCCACTGTGAAGTATATCAAAGCAACCGTTAGTAAAGACGACCTTTTTACCTTGTGAACGGTAAACTTCGGTAATTTGTTGAAGCTCTGCAGCATCTGAAACTAGTTTGCTATTTGAAGTGAAGAAAGCCTTAAGCTCGGAGTTATAACAAGGAGCTGTATCCTCTTTCTGGATGGCAACAGTTGCAGCTGCAATAGCGAGCTCGGTTGCTGAACCAATATCAGCGCTATTTATTAATGAGAGGGTAAACGCACTGATAAAAGTATCTCCGGCACCTACAACGTTTGGAGCAGGGACATTATATGCATCTGCACGGTATGAAAGATCTCCATCTTCAAAAATAAGTGCTCCTTCAGCATCGAGACTTAGTGCGATTATTTCAGCTCCCGTTTTCTCATGCAAAATCTTTCCAGTGGTTTCTGCCTGCCTTACCCTGTTTGATGGAATGAAATCAAGTCCCGCAAGCTTCATTGCTTCGAAATAGTTCGGCTTTACTAAAGTAGGCCGGAGCTTTGCGAATGCTGTTAGCTCTTTAGAATCGACCGAAAGAAGCTTCTGGCTAACTTCCTGTAACTTCTGAAGAACTGAAACAATATAGGGTGTTAAAATACCTTGGTAATAGTCGCCGATAACAACTGCATCAAAATCGTCGTACCTTTCAAGCAATACTTTTTCAAGTTTCATTTGCGTATCCAACAAAATGGGATGCTGGGTTCCTTGATCAAAACGAGCGAGGATCTGTGCTTTTGCCATTACCCTCGTTTTAACCGTAGTACGTCTTCCTTCCTCTTTAACAATATAATCAGTACCTATACCTTTTCCACTAAGAATATCTATTGCCCTTTGTCCCTCTTCATCAGAACCTACCGCCGACAAAAAAGTGACATCAGCTCCTAATGCACAAAGGTTAAGAGCAATATTAGCTGCGCCACCAACAGCCTCCTCCTTAGTTAGAACATTAACTACCGGTACAGGTGCCTCAGGCGACAGTCTGGTGCTATCACCTTTTAGGTAGGCATCTAAAATAACGTCGCCAATAACCAGCACCTTACTGTTATTGAAGTTATTGATTATATGTTGATAGGAAGATTTCATAATTTTTCAGGATAGATTTTTAGCAATATATAGAATGTGATTTGCCGCCTCATTTATATTATTGGCCAAATAGTCCGGCTTGCGAAATTCATTCATATACCATTCTGTTTCATTACCATTGTCAATCAGTATGCTCTTACATCCGGCGCTATTTCCAGCTTCTACATCATGAAGGATATCACCGATCATCCATGATCTGCTAAGATCGATATTGAAATCTTTTGCTGCTTTAAGGAACATACCCGCCTTTGGTTTGCGGCAATTACAGTCCATTGAGTATTCCCTTACTGTACCCTCAGGGTGGTGTGGGCAGAAGTAAAAGCCATCTAGTTCAACTCCTTCTGATTGCAACAATTGCTGAAGTTTCTCTTTTACAAAGTGTAAAGCTTCTTCTTTAAACAGGCCTCTGGCAACTCCCGCCTGATTGGATATTACAATCAGCAAATAGCCTTTTGCTTTTAATTTCTTAAGACCTTCAATTGTATTATCTTGTAAAACAATCAATTCCGGATCTACATTGTAGGGTACATCCGGAATTAAAGTACCGTCTTTATCTAAAAAAACCGCAGAGTTCATTTTAGAGATTATGGCCAGGATGTTTCCAAAGCAGGAATCACCATCAGCTCAGGTACAACACTATCTGTGTTATTTTGCAATAACTGTTTGATCTGGACAGCAACATTTTTTGGGTCCTGTAACACCTCCGGGTTGATATCAGGAAAACGATCCAAAAGGAATGGCGTACGCATTCCGCCTGCAATCAAACCTGTAACTCTAACACCTACCTTACGGGCTTCGGTGAACAGTGCTTGGGTAAAGCCTCTTAATCCCCATTTACTTGCATGGTAAACAGAAGCTTCTGTCCATGCTCTTAAAGCCGCAGTGGAGATAATATTGATAATATACCCACTCTTTTGCTCTCCCATTACTGCCAAACCAAACTTCGATGTTAAAAACGGTCCGCGAAGATTCACCTTCATAGCAGCATCCCACTCAGATACAGAAAGCTCTGTAATTGCTTTTGTAAAGTCAATACCAGCGTTATTGATCAGCACATCGAAAGAGCCATATTCTTGTTTTATCTCATTAATTACCTGCTCCACGCTATTTTCGTCGCTTAGATCCAGGTGTTTAAAGGCAACCTTCTGTCCTGCTTGTGTAAGCTCGGCAACGAGTGATTCTGCCTTTTCGGCCTGAATATCTCCGATTACCACAGTTGCACCTGCTTCTGCCAGGGTTGCTGTTATTTCTTTTCCGAGGCCTTGGGCACCTCCAGTTACTAATACAGTTTTTCCTTCTAATGTGTTGTTCATAGTTCTTTAGTAGTTGCGAAAGCCTCCCGCTTACGCTGTTTTATTTTATTGTATAGCGTTGTTAATATATTATGTTACTAAAAGGTTCAATTCAACATGTTTGATAATAATCAAGCTGCCTGGCTCTTCTTACTGATCTTAATTTTAGGTTGAGAGTCGTAGGTCGACTGGTAAGTAGCCAGCAATACACGCTCATAAAGATTGCTGGTCATTCTTGCTACGTTCTCCCATGTAAACATAGAATTTACGCGTTTCAAGGAATTAACCTTCATGGATTGCAAGAGTGCTCGGCTAGAGAGTATCTTCTCGGCTTTTTTAGCAAGAGATGCAGGATCATTTGGCGCTACTAAAAAGCCCGTTTTTCCATCAATTACACTGTATTTTATTCCACCCACCTCAGAACCTATAACCGGTGTGCCACAAGCCATTGATTCTAATGGTGTGATTCCGAAAGGCTCGTACCATGGAGTAGTTATAAAAATATCAGCTGCAGCATAATAGTATTTGAGCACGTTCCTGTTTTTGCGGCCTACGAAAGTAATGTTTGCTGCTACGCCCATTTTCTCTGCCAAAGCTTGCAGCCGCGCTATTTCAGGACATGCTAAAGGATCCGGAGCGTCTGTTTCACCTCCTACAATAACAAGCCTTACATTTTCAGTGCTCTTACAAAGGTATTTCAGCGATCTGATAACATTATCCACTCCTTTTCTTGGAACCATACGTCCAAGCTGAAGCAGGATCTTTTCGTTCACATCCAGATTAAGGAACTTGCGTGCTGCTATCTTATCTACAGGGTAAAACTCCTGGGGACTAAAGCCACAAGGTATAACGGTAATTTTCTCGGCAGATGCGCCGTAAAGATTAATCAGGTCTTCCCTATCCTGAGGACATTCTGCTATGATCTTATCAGCTTTTTGTATTGCCTCTTCTTCAATAAACAGACGTTCGATCGGAAACTTATCCTGATCTTTTTGATGTATCCGCCTAACTTGTCCAAGTGCATGGAAGGTTACTACAAATGGAATTTCAAGGATTTCCTTAAGCTCCATGGCCACCTTTGCCGACATGAAAAAGTTAGCGTGAATCAGGTCGTAAGTATTTCTCTCAGCAACCATAAATTCGAGCATGCTGTTTCTGAATTCAGGCATGTACTGTAGTAATTCCTCTTTTGCTACGAAAGCAACGGGACCAGCTTTAACATGGATCACCCTGATTCCAGGCAGCCAGTTTACTACTTCCGGTAATTCCGCATTATCCCAGCGGGTGAAAATATCAACGAGATGATCTGTTTTTGCAAGGAATTTAGCTAATTCGGCCACATATACATTTTGTCCTCCGCTATCCACTCCCCCCAGCGTCGCCAAAGGAGATGCATGCTCACTAATAAAAGCAATTTTCTTCTTCATGTTTTTCAATATTTAGATCAACATCTGAAATCCTCTAGGCTTCGGATTCGATGTATACAGGTCTTTTTTGTGAAGCTGTGCGGCTAATAACCTGATCAAAAGTTTCTTCCCAGTCGCGGGCGAAGCGGCTAATGTTAAAACGATCAAGCGCTATCTTCTGTCCTTCTGCACCTAGTTGTTTTGCCAGCTCGGGTTTCTTCAACAGTTCATTCATTTTATCAGCTAAATAGTTTATGTCTGTATGAATGTATCCCGAAACACCATTTTGAATTACAGTAACCAATTCTGTTGTTGCTAACCCTACTACAGGAATTCCGATCGTCATGGCTTCGCAAATTGATAGACCAAGACTGGTGTAACGTATTGGGTTAAAGAAAAAACGGTATTTACTGATAAATTCAGGTAGTTGCTGATGTTTAACTTCTCCAAGACCCAGTTCCTCTGCACCCATCCCCACTAAATCAAGCGGAACTCTCTTTTTAAGCTCTAGAAACACGTCTAAACCTAAGCGGCGGCCTCGTTTTTGTATATTGTTGATTACTACTATCCCTTTCTCCAACTCACCTGTATAAGTAGCTTTCGGAGCAACTACACCGTGGTCTATAACTCTTGTAGGTGTACGATTGTTTTCCCACATTAAATTATTAAAGTGAGTTACGTGAACAATAAGCATTTCCGGATCATCAACAGGATGCTTAGTGTCAGTCGGAACTTCACGCGGAGGATCATGTTCAAGGTATATTTTTGGTAATTCCCTTTGTTCTGCAGTTAGGATTTCAAACTGATCTTTCAGGTAGTTTTTATGAGATTGAAATAGGATACAATCAAATTGAAGGTTTTTAACTTCTTCTACAGGAACTTCATGAACATTTTCCCCAAAAGGAAAAGTTGTTCCTTTACCGTAATACCCTTCTGAATTATCTTCTTTGGTTGGAATATATAGATCGTAGTTCCCTTGTGATAAGTAATATAAATAGGTTCCATGTATGTGCCAGGTAAATATTTTAGGGCGTTTTTCTTTAGCATTATTGACCAGTGTGTTTTGCATATGTATCTCTAGATAATACACACATAACACTACTGTGGCTTTAAGAGTTTAAAAAATGAAGCAATTTTTATTCACAATGCAAAATTTACCAACAAAAAAGCGTATAAATACGGGTGAAAAAATGAATAAAAAGTCGTTTATAATTAAAAAAATAAAGGGTAATGAAAGAAAAGATCTATCAAATTTCCTCTTCCTCAAATCTTATCCCCAACTGTTTCAATAGGATTGAGGCGTTAAACGTTTTGCATTCTCCTGGTTTAATCTTATAATCGAAGAGCATTTCCTTTCCCCTGACTTGAATATCAAAATAAAAATTTCTGATATAGTTAGGATATTTGTCCTCGAGGCGTGCGATCTGAAGATCATGAGTGGCAACAATCCCTACGGCTTTTTCTGAAATCAGGCGTTCTATTATAGCTTTTGATCCAAGGTATTTATCGACAGAATTTGTTCCCCTTAACATCTCGTCTATCAAAAAATAGACTTTAGAGTCATTGTTCAAAGTCTCTAAGAGCAGCTTCAATCTATCAAGCTCGGCTTTAAAAGTGGAAGTACTTTCGTTGAGGGAATCTTTTATCCTCATATAGGTAAATATCAGCATATTGCTAACTGACATTTCCCTTGCACAAACAGGTGCCCCTGCTAATGCCAAAACTCCATTAATACCTAAGGTTCTTAGAAAGGTACTTTTACCAGCCATATTAGAACCTGTAATGATATCTATTTTAAATTCATCTGTTAGCTGGAAATCATTTAGAACCCTTTTGCTTTCATCTAGCAACGGATGTCCAAGATCCCTAGCTGAAAAAGTATAACCATCTTCAGCGTCTATTGACGGAAAACTCCAAGCCGGATAATTAAGATGCAGACTTGCAAGAGAGACAAGGCTCTCAACCGTTGCGAGATCATCAAAAACGTTTTCAACGCTTTCACGGTTCTCCTGCTTCCACCTTTCCAAGGCAATCATTTGGCGCAAATCCCATGCAAGTAGAAAATTTAAAACTGGACCTATGAAGATGTTTAAACGATATTCCAGCTTTCCGGCCAGTATGGATAGTTCTTTAAAACGCTTATGGAATACTTTCTCTTCGTTAGCCTTTAAACTTAATGACTTTATATAACCGGAATGAAAGTCCTCTTCTTCAATTTTTTGGAAAGCTTCAGCATAGTGATATAGCACCTTTCCAGCCTTGCCTACAAATTGGTCTGCACGATTTACTTTCGCAGCGTTAAAAAAAACAAGAGCCATATTGATTAGGCCCAACAAAATTGCGGGGGTGGTAAGCAACGGGTAAAAATAAGCTCCCACGACAAGGGCTGTAGTAGCAAAAGGTGTTATGGAAATATACCTTTTTAATGCGGGGTTAAAAGTTTCTAAGGGAGTTCCTAAATAATTAAGGAGCTTGGAGACTTCATTCATCTTATCCTCTTTCGCGAAGATCAACTTCGCCTTGAAGTCTTGCATCCATTCCTTCTTTGAGGCCAACTCCTTCACGCTATCCTGTCTTAAAAGGATCTCGCTGGTGGAAGTTCTCTCTTTAAGCCAGCTAGATAATTTTTTATTACCAGCAACAGTAGCACAACGGTTTAGAAGATTATAAAGAGAGGCATTTCCGAAAATATCAAGGTCTGACGTATACACGTGAGTGTCGTCGATAAACTCTAGTCCCTGGTTGTAAATATTCTTTTGATTCAGTACACTCTCTACCTCATTCTCATTAACTATCTTCAGATTCAAATGAAAAGCTTTTTTCTTTTCAAACCCAGCTTGCTTACTTACTAAAAAAGCAAAAGCGATTACGCCTCCAAGTATAGAAACTTCTGTAAGTATTACACTTTCAGCCTGTACAGATTTATAGATTGCTGCAAGAACTGCTGCTATCACAAAAAGCCGGAGAAAGGAATACGTATTAATGAGCTTTTCAAAATGCGAGACAGACCGTTTGGCCTGTTTAATTTGATCGGTGTAAAAATTAATAGAATCCTTCTGGTTCATGTTGCTTTCTGAGTTCCTGCTGCTACAAATGTCTAATTTATTACAGAAAATCTACCCTGAATATTTAGCAACTGTTTACCTTCGCTGATTATCATCCCCAGAAATTGGGCTATCAGATGAAATTAATATATGGATTATAGATTAGGAGAGTTTGTACGGTTTGTTGAGGAGAAACGCGAGGGCTATATTACGCGTATAATTAACGATGAAATGATCGGCGTAACCGGGGATGACGATTTTGAAATTCCTGTTTTAGCCAGTAAAGTTACCCGTGTATACGGCCGGATGGAAGAAGGCGTAGAAAGTCAGGTAGTTGCAGAAAAACCGATCAAGCCCGAAGACTTCATTTTAAAAGGCATTCACCTGGCAGTGATCACAGATCCAAATAAAGGTTCTGTGGTGCATTTCCATATAGTAAATGAAACCTCATTTCAACTTCTACTATCGCTGAACACGGAGAAGAATGGTAAATATAAAGGCTTTTACGCGGGAATTTTAGGAGGGCATTCTACTGTTAAGGTTTACACAGCCAGCTTGCCCGAATTGAACAACTGGCCCGACTTCCAATTCCAGATCAGCTATTACAGCACACAGGAAACAGTGTTGCCTGAACCGCTGGTATTTAAGGAGAAATTTAAAGCAAAAGACTTTTCAGGGGCCAAAAAGCAAGTACCTCTACTTAAACACCAACAGGGCTGGCTATTAAGACTCGATGAAGACGAATTAGTAGTAGATGTAGAGAAACTTAAAGAGAGCTTTTTTAAACCTAAAGAAGAAAAAAAGGAAATAGCAAAGCCGGCGAAAGAAGTGGATCTTCACATTGAGAAGTTAAGGGATGATCACCAGTTTTTAAGTAATCGTGAGATGCTAAAGATCCAGATGGATCATTTTAAAAAGGCCCTCGACGCTGCGATTGTTCATAAGCTTCCTTCCATTATCTTTATACATGGCGTAGGTAATGGTACGCTGAGACATGAAATTCAAAAAGTTGTAAGTAAACATCAGCAGGTAAAAACATTTATGGATGCTCATAAGGAAAAATTCGGATATGGAGCAACGGAAGTTGTATTAAAATAGGATAATTATATTGACGGATTGCGGGTAAAATACTAAAATGAAGGTAAATACAAGCGCGGAGCCTGGCGAAGTGAGGCCCTGATTGAATTGACCTTTTCGATCAAAAATAGAGTTCCCCTTTCCTTAAAGATCTCCACTTCATCAACATTAAGCATATAGGTAACCTCTGATAAGGTCCCTTGCCCATTTACGATGAACAAGTAGAAAGATCCTCTGCGTTCGTAAAGTATGAATTCCCAGTTTTCTCTTAGAACTTCTACCATATATTTGTTGATCAGCCCTGTGTTCAAACAGGACCGGTAAGGAGACAAATACATACGGAAAAAAGGAACAAATGTTACAAGGTTAGCTGTATAAGAAAGGCTCGAAAGAAATCGAGCCTTTTTTAAATGAAGTATTGAAGCGAAATAAACGAAATTAACCTAAACTAACTTCAAGCAATTCAGAATAAAAATCTTTGATAGTTCTTCCTACCGCACGTACCTGCTGAGGAATAATACTATTTTCAGTTTGACCGGGAACAGTGTTTACTTCGATGAAATAGAAGTCGTTTGTTCCTTCCTGCAAAATATAATCAATACGAACAACCCCATTGCAATTCAGCTTTTTATAGGCACCTTCAACGATCCGTTCAACACGTGCCTTCTCCTCTTCGGTCATCCGTCCTGGAGTTATTTCTTCAGTAACTCCCGTTGTATACTTCGCTTCAAAGTCAAAAAATTCTTTAGTACTTATAATCTCGGTTGCAGGAAGTACTTTTATTCCATCCTTACCTTTATATATGCCAATAGTAAATTCTCTTCCTTTAATAAACTCTTCTACAAGCACTTGAGAATCTTCAGCAAAAGCTTTATCTAATGCTTCAGGTAACTCTTCAGCGGTCTTAACCTTGCTCATACCGATACTGCTTCCACCATTGTTCGGCTTTACAAATACGGGTAGTTTCAAGGTAGAGAGAACTTCGTCAGCAGCATTTGCAGTATTTGATAACAGCTGCACAGATTTCGCGATATTTAATTCGGGTACACCATTCACCACAGCTTTAGTATAACCTTTATTCATTGTGATAGCAGAGGTTAGGGCATCACATGTATTATAAGGGATATTCAAAAGATCGAAGTAGCCCTGAAGTTTACCGTCTTCTCCCGGAGAACCGTGCAGCCCAATAAATACGCCGTCGAAAGTAATCTTACTTCCGTTTATCGTAAGGGAGAAATCGTTCTTATCAATTGCTATTCGCCTTGCTGATTCATCTTCATGATACCAGCCATCTTTGTCGACTATAATTTTATAAACATTGAACTTATCCCTATCCAAATTTTTGTCAATAACAGCTGCACTTTTTAAAGAGATCACCGACTCGTTGGTAAGTCCGCCTGTTACAAGAGCTATTGTTTTCTTCATAAGGCCAAAGATACTGGAATTTACGATTTAAGATTTACGATTTACGAATGCAGCGCTCTGGAATTTACGATTTAAGAATTACGATTTACGATTGCAGAGCTTTAAAATTTACGATTTACGGTTGCATAGCTGTGTCAAATCCAGCTTTCGACTTCCGGTCAAACTATATTCTGACTTCCCAACAACTCCAAACACGCAACTCCAAACATATTTATTAATTTTGCTGCATGGATCAAACGTCTCAGCTCACTGAGTTTGGTAAGATTTTAATCTTTTTAATAATAGGGATACTTTTGGTATGCGGTACACTATTTTTATCGAAGGTATTAGCACCAAATAAACCAACGCCCCTTAAGCTTACATCTTACGAATGTGGGGAAGAACCAACAGGTAACTCCTGGGTACAGTTTAACTCCCGGTTCTATGTAATCGCCCTTATATTTCTGCTTTTCGACGTTGAAATGGTATTCATCTTTCCCTGGACAACGGTTTTCGGGCAAAAATCATTACTAGCGGCAGAACCTATGTGGGGATGGTTAACACTTATCGAAATGTTCATCTTTGTAGGAATACTAATTATTGGCCTGGTTTATGTTTGGAAGAGAGGAGATCTGGACTGGATCAAGCCGGAACAAAAGCTCCCTCATGTTGATGTAGCTATACCAAAATCCGTTTACGATCGTATTAATAACGAAACATATAAAGTAAAAGAATTTAGCCTTGAGGGCGTAAAACCACAACCTGAAGAAGACACTGCAGCAGTAGCTACAACCAGTCCGAAACCAGGTTTTAAACCAACTTTCAGAAAAGGATAAGAATATGAGTCTGGATAATATGCAACAAGATGGCGGTGTGATAGTCACCAAGCTTGATGACCTGTTGAATTGGGCTCGTCTGTCTTCCCTCTGGCCGGTGAGTTTTGGTATCGCCTGTTGTGCTATTGAGATGATGGGATCGATGGCTTCTACTTACGATCTGGATCGTTTTGGTGTTTTTCCCCGTCCTTCCCCAAGGCAGTCAGATGTGATAATTATTGCAGGTACTGTTACCTTCAAGATGGCGGAAAGGATTAAAAGATTATATGAGCAAATGCCCGAGCCGAAGTATGTCATATCTATGGGTTCATGTTCAAATTGTGGTGGACCTTACTGGCAGCATGGGTATCATGTGGTAAAGGGTGTTGACCGGATAATCCCGGTAGACGTATATGTTCAGGGATGCCCTCCACGTCCTGAAGCCCTTATTGGAAGTATCCTTGAACTTCAGAAAAAAATTCAGGAAGAAAGTATTTTGACTTCAAAGTAGGTTTCCATTCTCTTATTCGATTCGTATTTTTCACAGATTTAGGCTAAACTTGCAGCTATGAAAGCTTTTTATGGCGATTTACGTGTAGGTGTTCTGGGTGGAGGCCAATTGGGTCGTATGCTTATTCAGCAAGCCATCAACTATAACGTGGATATTCGCGTCCTGGATCCCGACCCTGAAGCACCTTGTAAAAAGATGTGCGAGAAGTTCGTTCAGGGATCTTTAACTGATTTTGAGACAGTTTATAATTTTGGTAAACAGTGCGACCTTGTCACAATTGAAATTGAAAAGGTTAATGTTGATGCATTGCAAAAACTGGAAGATGAGGGCATTACGGTTTACCCTCAGCCTCGTATCCTGCGATTGATCCAGGACAAAGGCCTGCAGAAAGAATTCTTCAAGCAGAATAATATTCCAACAGCTCCTTTTCAGTTGGTGTCAAACAAGGAGGGACTCAAAAACGCCAACTTAAATTTCCCTTATATTCAGAAATTACGTAAAGATGGGTACGATGGAAAGGGCGTCTATAAAGTAAGGTCGGAAGCGGATTTCGAAAATGCATTTGAGGCTCCAAGTCTTATTGAAGAATGGATTGATTTCGAAAAAGAAGTGTCGGTGATCGTTGCACGGAATGAAAAGGGCAACACTAAAACCTTCCCTCTTGTTGAAATGGAATTTAATCCCGAAGCCAACCTGGTTGAATTCCTTATATCTCCATCAAGCCTTCCCTTAGAAATCCAAAAGCAAGCTGAACAACTTGCACTTCAAGTAGCGGAAACTTTTAAGATATGCGGTCTTTTGGCTGTTGAAATGTTCCTGACCAAGGATGGACAGCTATTAGTAAACGAGCTAGCTCCCAGGCCGCACAATAGCGGGCATCAAACTATCGAGGGAAATCGCGTTTCTCAGTTTGAGCAGCATCTTCGGGCTATTTTCAATCTTCCATTAGGTGATACCTCTCCTATTGGAAATGCGGTAATGATTAATCTGCTTGGGGAGAAAGGTTATGAAGGCTTAGCAGATTATGAAGGCATGGGTGACATACTTAAACACGACGGTGTTTATGTTCACCTCTATGGTAAGAAATTCACAAAACCTTTCCGGAAAATGGGTCACGTAACGGTAGTAGCCGAAAATCGAGAAGAGGCTATTTCAAAAGCACGTTTCGTTCAACAGACCTTGAAAGTGAAAGTATAGCAAGAAATTTAATAGAATACATGAAAGTAGGCATAATAATGGGCAGCAAATCAGATTTACCTGTAATGCAGGATGCTGCTGATGCATTAAAAGAGTTAGGTGTCGATTACGAAATTACAGTCGTATCAGCACATCGCACACCTGAACGAATGTTTGAATATGCAAAAACAGCGGCCGACAGAGGCTTAAAGGTGATCATTGCAGGTGCAGGAGGTGCAGCTCATTTGCCAGGAATGGTTGCATCTATAACTCATCTACCTGTTATTGGGGTTCCTGTTAAATCATCTAATTCAATTGATGGCTGGGACTCAATTCTTTCTATCCTTCAAATGCCGAACGGAATACCAGTTGCTACTGTTGCCCTAAACGCAGCAAAGAATGCAGGTTTGTTAGCGGCTCAAATCCTCGGAACTTCTGACGATGCCCTTGCGCAGCGTTTAAAAGATTATAAAGAGTCGTTGAAGAAGAAAATTGAGGAAACTGCCAAAGAGCTCGAAGCACAGGCAAAATAGAATTAAAAAGGATAACCCTGGATAGCTAAAGCCGGATGAGTATAGACCTCTATCCGGCTTTTATTTTTATGAATCTTACTTTTTAATGATCTTTTCCCAGACCTCAATCTATATTTTTGTACTGTAATATTTATAATTACAGTATGAACAATACCCGCTTCGCTACTTCCATGCATATTATGGTTCTTCTGGCACTACAGAAGGGTGAACTAGTGTCTTCCGAGTATATATCAGGGAGCATCAATATCAATCCTGCCATAATTAGAAAAGAGCTAAGCAACCTTAAAGCAATGGGATTGGTGGCTAGTAAGGAAGGAAAAAATGGTGGCTGCACCCTAGCGAAGTCTGAAAAAGAAATTTTACTTTCAGATATCTACAATGCAGTGAGGCAACCTTCCCTGCTTGGTAAGTTTAATGATACCAATCAAAAATGCCCGGTTGGAAATCAGATCAATAAACATTTGGATACTATTTACAATGAGGCAGAAGAAGGACTGATCCAAAAATTGAAAGGGATTTCACTGGCAAGCTTCTGTAAACAATTCGATTAATATTTTTTTAACCATAACTGTAACAAGTTTTATAACAGAAATCAAAAAATGAACGTAGCATTAATTGGAGCCACTGGATTTGTAGGCTCAGCCATTTTGAAGGAAGCATTAGAAAGAGGTCATAAAGTAACGGCAATAAGTCGTAATCCGGGTGACCTTCAGGTAGAGGATGAGAAACTGACACTAACTAAAGCAGATATTTTTAAGACCGAGGAATTGGCCGATATTTTAAAGGACCATGATGCTGTAATCAGTGCCTATAATCCTGGCTGGACGAATCCTAATATCTATGAAGACCACCTTAACGGATCAAAGGCCATACAAGAAGCGGTAAGACAATCTGGTGTTAAACGCTACATTGCTATCGGTGGTGGCGGAAGTCTGGATGTAGCACCCGGATTACAGGCTGTGGATGCGCCAGGCTTTCCGGAAGCGATTAAACCAGGAGCAACAGCAGCAAGGGACTATATGCTTCATTTGAAAAATGAGCAGGATCTCGAGTGGACTTTATTTTGCCCGGCATTTGAAATGCACCAGGGAACTTCAGGCATTAAAAGAGGAACTTACAGAAAGGGATTGGATAACCCTGTTTTTGACGAGGAAGGCAGAAGTGTTCTTTCCGTTGAAGATCTAGCCCTGGCGATCATTGATGAATTAGAGCAAGGGAATCATATCCGCCAAAGATTTACAGCTGCCTACTAGAGCAGTATTATTACATAAAACGAAATCATGAAAGTAGAAATATGGTCGGATGTAGTATGCCCGTTCTGCTACATTGGTAAACGAAAGTTTGAACAGGCGCTTGACAAATTTGCCGGAAAAGAAAGCGTAGAGATTGTATGGAAAAGCTTTCAGCTTGATCCTTCTACTCAGCCTGCTCCCGGAGTTTCTGTAATAGAAAACCTTGCAGAGAAAAAGGGCATCAGCATTGAACATTCGGAGAGAATGCATGAAAGTGTAACACAGGCAGCATCTGAAGTAGGACTTGAATATAATTTCGATAAGGCCAAAGTGGCTAACACTTTAACTGCACATAAACTTACTCATTTTGCTTCAAAGCATGGCTTGCAGGACGCTACCGAAGAAGCTCTATTTAAGGCGTATTTTACAGAAGGAAAGGATATAGGCGATATAGAAACTTTAGTAAATATAGCATCAGATCTGGGCTTGAATGAAGATGAAGCAAGAAAAGCCCTCCATGACAGCATTTATGCTGCTGAGGTGCAAAAAGACATAGAGGAAGCTCAGCTTTTGGGAGTTAGAGGAGTCCCTTTCTTTGTATTTAACCGGCAATACGCTGTCTCCGGGGCTCAGCCAAGTGAGGTGTTTGCAGATGTTTTGGCAAAAGTTGCACAGGAAGAAACTCAGCTTAAGGAGGTAATAACTGGCAACAGTTGTGATGTAGATGGAAGCTGCGATTAGACTATCTGAAAAAATAAGGCCGGCTCCAGGTCGACCTTATTTTTTTGTACTCTTCTATTTACTATTGAAGTAATAGTAAAACAGAGCCTTTACAATTTGAGACATTGGTTTTATCCCGTTCAACCATGCTGATATATCCGACTTATTAATTCCAGTATCAAAGGCTATCTGCTTAATTCTTATTTCCTTATCCAACATCTGCTGCTCAATCCATTGAGGTGTTACTTTTGTTGTAGGTGACTCGAAATATTCCTGAGCCTTCACATTCAACTGAATTGAAGAAGGAACGACCTTATCGAAAACCTCATGTACTCTTTTAATCAGAGTTCGCTGATTTGCATAATTTCCGGAAGAGTTTTGTTCCTGTTCTACCAGAATGGTAAGCTCATTCTCACCAACATCTTCTATCTCAAATACAATATTGGAAAATTTTTTATGTGTTGTTGCAGCCTTGTTCAGTTGAGATATTTCCTGATCTGCTATAATTCCCTGTAATTTATCTATACCCTTAATTACCGTCATTCTTAGGTTGTGCGTTTAAATAATCATTATCAATTGCCTCTCCAAGGCTTTTCACGTCATGCTCGGCAAGATGGATTTTTCCACCTTCTTCCTGTACCCAGCTACCATCTTCTTTTTTTAGTAAAGTTCCATCGATTTCCTTTTCAGAAGGTGTTAAATCTCCCCCATCGAATTCGTCGGCAAAATGTAGCACAAAGTCGAATTCCTTTTCTGAAGCTATCCGTACCGTGACGGTGGTTGTGGCACCGCTTAAATAGAATTGCGTTGTGAAATTTTCCATAACAACTTAATAACAGCGCAGCAAAATAGTTTGCAAAAATCGTGGTAATTTGCCTGAAAACAATTTACAATTCACTTACAGGATTAGAACTATATTTCCAAAACACTGTCTAAATTTAGCCCCTTAAACTCACCGTCAAGAATGAACGTCAAACTCTCGTTATTTGCTCTGCTTCTGCTTTCCTCTTCTATAAACGCTCAAACCTCTATTCAGCTTTCTTCTTCAGAGATTAAGTTACAATTGGAAAAACTGAATGTGACGGGTAGCGTGCTTTATATTGCTGCTCATCCGGATGATGAAAACACTCGCCTCTTATCCTATTTATCTTCGGAAAGAAAGGTAAGAACGGGTTATTTATCCCTCACTCGCGGAGATGGAGGACAAAACCTTATAGGGTCTGAACAGGCAGAGCAATTAGGTTTGATCCGTACACAAGAATTATTGGCAGCCAGGAGAATTGACGGAGCAGAACAATTCTTTACCAGAGCTAATGACTTTGGTTTCTCAAAAACCTCAGAAGAAACATTCAGGATCTGGAATAAAGAGCAAATCCTGGCTGATGTCGTTTGGGTGATCAGAAAGTTCAAACCAGATGTTATCATCACCAGGTTTCCCGGAGATGCCAGAGCAGGACATGGTCATCATGCAGCCTCTTCACTGTTAGCACAGGAAGCCTTTGTTGCCGCCGCAGACCCTGGTCGTTTCCCAGAGCAATTGAAAAAGGTGCAACCCTGGAAAACAAAGAGGATCTATTGGAACACCTTTAATTTTGGCGGGAATAATACAACGAGCGAAGATCAGATGAAGATAGATGTAGGAGGTTATAATGCTCTTCTGGGGAAATCGTACGGCGAGATAGCATCAGAAAGCCGTTCTCAACATAAATCACAGGGCTTCGGTGTTGCTAAACAAAGAGGAGAAGCCTATGAATATTTTGCATTATTGAACGGACCCGGGGCTAAGAACGATATTCTTGATGACATTGACTTAAGCTGGGGTAGAATTAAGAATGGAACCGAGATCAGGACTCTGATCAATAAAATTAACCAGAATTATGATATTAAGGCTCCGCAACAATCCGTACCAGACTTAATACAACTTCACTCCTTACTTTCCTTGACGAATGATAATCAATTTAAAGATAGGAAACTAAAGGAGGTAGCTAACCTTATTCTTGCAGCTGCAGGTATTTGGGTTGAAGCTTACTCTACTCAGCCGTTCGTATCAATAGGTGAAGGTGTTCCTTTACGCATTCAAGCCATTTCCCGTTATAACTTAAACCCTGCTTTAACTATATTTCATGATGGAAAGCAGCTTGGCCAAAACGTTACCTTAACTTCTAACAAGCTAGAAACGATTGAGGGATCAGTAAAGGCAAATCAACTTAGTCAGCCATACTGGTTAGCTGAAAAGCACAGCATCGGAGAATATACTATTAAAGACAACGACCTGATTGGAAACCCAGAGAACCCTAATCCCCTAACTTTAAGTTTTACTTTAAACATAGCTGGAAAGGACGTTTCATTCCGAAGACCAGTTGTCTATAAATTTACAGATCCAATACGGGGCGAGGTTTATCGGAATTTAGAGGTAACTCCCCCGGTAATATCAGAAATACAAAGCTCCCAATACTTGTTTTCAGACAATAAACCCAAGGAGGTTGCGATAAAACTAAAAGCATTTAAAGACAAAGCCAGCGGCGTCTTAAATGTTTCTCTTCCTAGGGGATGGAAAATACAACCATCTTCTGCTGCTTTCCAACTAGCCAACAAGGGAGATGAAGAAACATTTACTTTCACGCTAAGCCCCGAAGCAAAGGCAGAATCAGGAAAACTAAAAGCAGAGATTAAGATGGCTGAAGGCTCTTTCAGTAAAGCACTCCATACCATTCAATATAACCATATACCAGCAATTACCTGGTTTCCAGAGTCGGAAGCAAATGTGATCAAGCTTGATATCAAAACAGAAGGTAGAAATATTGCTTATATTCCGGGAGCGGGAGATCTTGTTCCTGATGCACTTAGGCAAATTGGATATTCTGTTACTTCCTTAACAGCTGCTCAGGCTTCTGCCATGGACTTGAGCAAATTTGATGCGATTATAACGGGAGTACGCTTGTATAACATTGAGCCTCAGATGAAGCAACTTAATGCTAAGCTTCTTAAATATGTAGAAAACGGTGGAATACTCCTTGTTCAATATAACGTAAGTCAGCCTCTAGTGCTGAATAATATAGGGCCATTCCCTTTTGGAATTTCGAGGGATAGGGTAACAGAGGAGGATGCAAAGGTAACGATATTACAACCTGCCAACCGGATCTTCAACTATCCAAACAAGATAACTGAGGCTGACTTTCAAAATTGGATCCAGGAAAGGGGCATTTACTACACTACAAACTTAAATGAAAAGTATCAAGCATTACTGTCGATGAAAGACACAGGAGAAAAAGAGCAGACTGGATCATTGATTGTGGCAGATTATGGTAAAGGTAGGTTCGTGTATACCGGACTAGCATTTTTCCGGCAACTTCCTGCTGGTGTATCAGGGGCCTACCGCTTGTTCGTGAACCTGATAACCAAATAATATGGAAAACAGAGAAGGTTTACCTCCATTTATAAAATCCTGGAAACAGTTCTACTGGCTTATTATCCTATGGTTGATATTCCTGATATTTGGCTTTTCAATAATAACTGAAATCTATTCATGAGTGTACTTGACTGGCTGGTTCTTGGTGCCACGCTTTTGCTTATTGTCATCTATGGCATTTATAAGAGTCGCGGTGGTAAGAGCCTCGACTCCTACTTTCTCGGAGGCCAGTCCCTTCCCTGGTATCACGTAGGCCTCTCTGTTATGGCAACCCAGGCTAGTGCTATTACTTTTCTTTCAGCACCGGGACAAGCATATTCTGATGGAATGCGGTTCGTTCAATTTTATTTCGGACTTCCCTTGGCGATGATCGTCCTCTGTATTACGTTCGTGCCGATATTCCATAAGCTCCGGGTTTTTACAGCTTATGAATTCCTTGAGCAACGCTTCGACCTTAAGACTCGGGTCTTCACTGCTTTTTTATTCCTCATACAGCGGGGCTTGTCAACAGGTATCTCGATATATGCTCCTGCAATGATCCTGTCGGAAATTTTGCATTTGAACCCTATGTATACAACGCTGTTTATGGGGGGACTTGTGATTGTCTATACGGTTTATGGAGGAACTAAAGCAGTCTCGTATACCCAGTTATTGCAAATGAGTGTAATATTTAGCGGCTTATTTATTGCAGGTGTTGTTGTAGTTCATCTACTTCCAGAGAATGTTGGCCTTGGTAAATCGCTGCATATCGCTGGTAGCATGGGCAGGATGAATGTAATAGACTGGAAGTTCGACTGGGAGAACCGCTATAATGTTTGGAGTGGTATTATTGGCGGCTTCTTCTTACAACTCTCCTATTTCGGCACCGATCAGTCCCAGGTTGGCAGATACTTAACTGCAAGTTCCGTAAACCAAAGTCGTTTGGGCCTCATCATGAATGCATTGATCAAAATTCCCATGCAATTCCTGATCCTTCTGATAGGTGTTCTCGTGTTCACCTTTTACCAATACAACCGCCCTCCGATCTTCTTTAATAGTTACGAGGTGAACAGGATTTATGATTCTCCGTACTCTAATCAATTCAAAGCCCTGGAAATGAAGTATTCAAAGGCATTCGAAGAGAGAAGGAAATTGGTAACTGCCTTTGATAAAGATATTACGAATACTTCATTAAATGCTCAAGTAAAGGCTGCAGATCTCCAAATGAAGTCGGTAAGAGATCAAGCGCTTGAATTAATGGAAAAAAACAGCTCGTTGGCCAATACGAACGACACCAACTATGTATTTCTAACCTTCGTTACTCAATATTTGCCCAAAGGCTTGGTTGGTCTCCTGATAGCAATTATCTTTCTTGCCTCTATGGGCTCAATAGCAAGCGCCTTTAATTCACTGGCCTCTACAACTTCAATAGACATATACAAAAGACTAATTAACCCAAACGCGCAGGAGTTGCAGTACTATCGATTCTCCCGGGCTAGTACAGTGGTATGGGGGCTGGTGAGTATTGGAATGGCATTGTACGCAGGGAAGATGGGAAACCTTATTGAGGCTGTAAATATCCTTGGCTCCTTATTTTACGGGACCATCCTCGGTATATTCGTTGTGGCCTTCTATTTCAAAAATATAATGGGAAAGGCAGTCTTCTACGCTGCTATAATCACAGAAATACTTGTTTGCCTGGCATACTACTACGAGGTAATGGCTTATTTGTGGCTAAACGTATTAGGCTGTGCTTTGGTAATTGGCTTTGGATTACTGATTCAGAAAATGCAAAAGCCGGGTCCTTAGAGACCCGGCTTTCATTTTCCTATTTGAAAATTATCTATTTGCTTCGGCTATCAGCTTTTTATTCAAAGCTACATAGTCAGGATTTTTCTGGGCTTCTGCCTTTTTCATAGAGCTTTCAGCACTTGCAATGGCTGCTTTTTTATCGCCTTTTTTCAATTGGATCTTCGCTTTTAAATGTTCAACCCAGTATGCATCAGGTTGAGCTTTCACAGCTTCATTTGCCCATGTTAAGGCTTTATTTATATCTAGACCTTTCTCGTAATAATAGCTGGCAGCTTGGAAGTATGGTTTTTTCTCACCCTGCATTGCTGCGTCTATATTAGCACGGATCTTATTATCAATGTCTGCTTTTACATTGAATCCTACGGCTACATTAGCCCATAACAACTGAACATCAACCGTGTTAGCAGTCTGACTACCAAATAATATAGTGAAGTTCTCCACTGAAAAAGGTAAAGTTTGTGGTTTTGCAGTAAAACGAAGTAAATCGTCTGCCTGGTTATAGCCCATAGATCCCCATAATTTCAGATTCTTACTTAGAATAAAAGTCCATTCAGACTGACCAGGAATAGTATACAAAGCGTATTCTCCGGCCGGCACTGCTTTCCCCTCAATACTAACGTCCTCTCCGAACTTAATCTTTGTTGGAGAATTTGCACCTGTTCTCCATACCTGTCCGTAAGGAACCAGATCTCCGAAAATAGTTCTTCCCTTCATGCCGGGACGAGAATAATTGATAGAGATGTTTGATAGGGCGAAATCTTGATTAATAGTTTGGGTGGGACTAGGAGCAGGAAGTTTCAGGTCCTGGGCGTAACTGCTTACTGTTAATGCAACAGCTAAAAAAGTAGATGCTAATCCTCTTTTTAAATTCATGTTTTATTTGTGTTTGGTGATTTCCTCAAAGTTAAAAACACATTTGAAAAAGTGCTATCTGGGTAATGAAAATGTGATAGAGATGAGAAAGACAGGAGACTAATCTCCCTGCTCTTCTTCTTCGCTGTTTTCATTCAAACGTATCTCGTAATCAGAAATAGTAATGAGCCTCTGTTTATATAACCCACCCACCGCTTGCTTAAAGGCCTTCTTACTCATTTTCAAATGATGCCTGATATCTTCCGGGGCACTTTTATCTCCTAGCTGCAGCACGCCTCCGTTCGCCTTCAATATATCAAGCAATGTGTCTCGTGATTCAAGAATAAAATCGAAACCAATGGGTCGTAAACTGAGATCTATCTTCTTATTCTCCCTTATCTTCCGGATAAAACCAACCCGCGACTCTCCTATTTCCACATCCTCGTACACTTCGTTCCGGTACAGTAAGCCAATATATTTATTGTTTATGATGCAGGTGTACCCTAAATCGCTGCTTTCGGCTATCAATAAGCTAACCTCTTCACCCTCCTCTAATTCTGAGGGATCTATTTCGACGAATTCTTCCAGGTAAGAGCTGGCAGTGATGCGTTCATCCCTTTCATCTAAAAATACATGAACAACATAACTCTCTCCCCCATGCATTGGCTTTCTCTGCTCGCGCTTGGGCACGAAAACGTCTTTATCTATCCCGATATCAAGAAAAACACCCTTTTCATTTTCTCCTACCACTTTTAAATAGGCGAAATCTCCAACACATGCCAGGGGGCGGTCTAACGTTGCAACCAAATTGCCTTCCTTATTGTGATAAACAAAAACAAAAAGGGATTCTCCAATGGCGATATCATCGCTTACCTGATGGTAAGGCAGCAAGGCTGTTTCAGTTCCGTCTGTTAAAACAAGACCTTCGGCGTTTTTTCCCAGTATAGTTAGATTGTTATATAAACCTATTTGCATTTTCTTCAGCTACGTTTCTCGCAAAGCTAACATTATAACTTCAAAAACTCATCCAGCTTCTCGCCCACCGCTTTGAGCAGCCCGTGGCTTAACTCAAATTTACTTATATGGTTATGCCACTGACCGGTATTTTTATCTTTCCAAATTGCATAAACAGTACTATACATAATGATTTTTACTTCAACGCGATCTGCAGATACCTCACTGCTTTCTAAATATGTTGTGTAAAAACGATTCTCGAACTCTACCTTAAAATCTGTCATAGCAGAAGCAAATATATACTTTAAGGTATTTTAGATGACAGGAAGTTTTCCACTCGAAAATGTCTAGGTCCAGTATAGTATATCTGCCTTAGGAAACCTTCGAGAAATTTCCTGGTAAAAGAACTCCTTCAGTTCTTTCATCATTTCTTTAGGGTATACATATTTTGTTCCTCCAAATTTATTTTTCTTTACAATCCGAAGGCTCTCATCCATTTCAAGGGTAGTATTAGGATACCACTTTAGGAGAATATCTTTAGAGCCGGGAGTAAACCGGTGGGTAATAAGCTCAAAAGTCAGATCACAAGAAAAATTAATTGACGTCTCAAGCTGATTTAACAAATCAGTATATTCCTCCTTCCAATTAGGAATGGGCATAATAGGCGCCAATACCACTCCTACCGGGTATCCACCACCACCTTCTGCTTTTGGCAGAGCCAATTTTCTCAGGGCCTTTATCCTGGAAGCGATATTAGGGGTTCCGCTTTCGAGCTTTCTTGCAACAGAACTGGCATTAAGACTTATTCTGGCGCGGGTATTTCCATTATGATCGAGCGGTAACAGAGAGTCTACCGCATCAAATTTAGTTACAAACCGTAGCTGAACGTTGCCTAATCCACCAAAAAAACTAATGGTTTGAGCAAGACCTCCTGTTAAATGCTCAAGACTTAAGGGGTCTGTGTAGCAACTTGCTTCGAAAGTTGTGAATCTTGTGGGGTCAATATAGTTCTTAACGTTTTCGAGGATATCAGGAAGATTTGCAAATACCCTTATTGCAGGCGGACCAGAGAGGCTGCCAGCAAGATAACAGTATTGACAATGGGCAGGACAACCTTCGGCAAGATGGAATTGCCAATCGGCAGAGGGTGGAATGGGACGCAGCCTAAAAGCGCTCGGAGGGGCAACAACAATAGCCATGGTAGACTTGGCTATTTGATAGGTCTCTTTTTCAGTTTTTCCCTTCAAGCCAGTTACACGATTGTTTTTACTTATGTCAATCTTCAATCGAAGATCATCAATCCGCTGCAAGAGTTGTTTCCCGTAGGGTAATTCCAAAGTCTCCGCATTGAACACAACTCTTTTCGGCTTCCAAAGCTTAAAAACCTTTTCTTGTTTTTGGGCTTCAATTTCCGGTAGTTCTATTAGTCCTGTAGTATCAGCCATGCCCTAACATCTCAAATAGCAAGCCATATACCTCAAAACTCGCAGCAAAGATTTAAAGGAATAATAACTGGCCATGTATTATTCATTAAAGTAATTATCACATATTTGCAATGAAACTAGTGTACTATTTATAGTACCACTTGCGGAACAAAGCGTACTGCGCTTTTAATTAGATATTTCTTATTAAATGAAAACCATTCTCATTCCTTTTGACTCCTCCTCAACTTCAAGAAACACAATAGATTATGCCTGTCATTTATTGAAACAGATGAAGACGGAAAAGGTCTTTATATTACAGGCATTAGAACTTAGTATATTCGACTCTTTTTCGCAATCCAGCCCCGATGAACCAGTGGAGCAACAACATAATGTTGAACTGGAACTTCAAGAAATCGCCGAAAAATTACAAAGCTTTGCAGGGCCTGGTACTATTGTAAAATATGCAACCAGTAATTTTTCCCTATTAAGGGCCATTCACGAGGCTATCGTAACTGTTCAACCAGACGTAATTATTGCAGGCAGCGATAGTCAAGACGAAGAAACTTTAATCGGAGATGAGGTTATTTCTATCGCAAAATCTAGTCCTGTGCCCGTACTTGTAATCCCATCGGCCTGCAAGTATCAAACCATTAAGAGCGTTCTGGTACCCTGCAACTTTAAAGATCTCTCCAACCTTCCATTGCTAAGCGTTTTAAAAGCAATTGAAAGCCAGGAAGAGGTAAAGCTAGAACTACTTAATGTAAGCTCCAAACCAAATCCTAATGGCAACAAAGAGGAGGTCGAGGCAAGAATTCAGGAATTATTGAAAGACCAAAATTACCATCTCAATTATTCGTCCAACGACAATATTGTGGATGGCATCCTTGAGTTTGCTGATAACAACCCTGTACAAGTTGTGATCGCATTGCCAGGGAAACACAGCTTTTTTTATCGATTAACTCATAGCAGTATAACACAGGCCTTGACGCAGAATTCAAGTAAACCGGTATTGTTGCTGAAAGAAATCGAAGAATAGTCGAGCAAGTTTTATCTGGCCGTTCCGTTACTTCTCTATAGTAATCGAGCTTCGGCCAGTTCCAATTTTTCCGTTCATATCAGAGCCCTCAATGATAATTGAATAACGACCCGGATTATCTGAGGTGTAGAAAGATATTTCAGCCTCACCCTGCTGGTTGGTAATTATATTGGGAGCCCAGTAGACAGTATGTCGATAATCTGTCATATCAGAAACAGAGTTGGGCGGGTACTTCGGGGAGTAAAACTTTTTTGGTAAAGTGAAGGCGATTGGTTTATATAAGAACGTTCCTGTTGTCTTTTTTAAAAAAGGACCAACACCTCCCCTGGTTGTTATTTCCAGGAACGATTGAGTAAAAGGATTTACCATTGGATCCAGAAAAGCACTGGAATACCTCATTTGATAACCTCCGCTGTTCATCACCTCAATTCCCTTAATTTCCGAAGCGTCGTAGTAATCAAAATATTGCTTGAAGAATTCATAGATAGGTTCAGCGCCAGAATAAAAAAACTCAGTGTTCACGCCGTCAATGATAAGGTGAAGGAAATTGCCATTGATTGCAAAGTACCTGTCCCCGGTCTTTGTAGTTCTCACCCCAAAGCCCTTTACATTTTTTTCAAGCAATTGCAGTAGGGTAGTTCGTCCCTGGTTCTCCAGATCTTTTTCACCAATAATAACATCAGCTTCGCCCGGTCCGTTAAGGTTCTTTGAATCTCTAACTACCTTCTTCGCCGTAACAACCACTTCCCTCAGTACATTTTTTCCCGTTCTTAACACATTGGCTTGGAATTGGACCTGCCTTCTGGCACGCTCCATCACAATAGTATCTACGTTAACAAACCAGGGCATTCTTACAGGACCGCTTGAAGCGAATACGGGGGGTACAAAGGTTTCTACTTCAATTTCTGCAGCAGAGTTCTTTCCTTTCTTGTTTTTCACCTGAATAAAGTACGCTGCAGAGTCGCCAGGATTTATTCCTCTGAAGGTAAAGTTACCCGAGGTATTAGTCATCGTGTCTTTATAAATGAAGGGCTTTTTCGAGACCAGTAATACATTTGCCCCTTGAACAGGTTTGTTTACCAAATTTGTTATCCTCCCTTTTACCGTAAACTCGGGTTCTGCCGGGTACTTAGATAAGGTTGTCGGCTGAAAAGCCTTCGTCCAGTCGAAGGAGGCCCAGCCATGAGTAAGTAATAACAGATCCAGGTTTTTCCATTTCTCAGGATCCTTTTTTCCCTCGAAATAATATCCCGGGTCTTCTATATAACCTTTTAAGTCGGAGGTTAGAAGCAAATGCGAGATAATGGATGACTTTCCGCTTTCCGGCCTGGATAAGCCGTCATCTGTTACAGAAAGGGAAAAACTACCTACAACAGGTGCGCCTGTTTTATCTTGAGCTTTTACTTTCAAGCTCACACTGTCCCTTTGTTTGTAGACAGTCTTACTTGTCTCCATACTTAAAGCCAGATCATCATGATGATCTGCAAAAAGAAGCCTTTGACTTAAAACAACTTTATCAGATCCAGCCAAAGTAAACCGGACAATCCCTGATGGAAAATTCTTCTTATCTATTTGAAAGGTAGCCCTGGGTTTATTGAGAATGAAAGAGCTGGCATAACATAGAATGCCACGGGCCTCTCCCATCAGGTAGTACCGCTGGCTTGCCCCTATCAAGTCCTGACTGGCAGACACGACTACCGTGCAGCTGTCGTTTTGAAAGGGATTACTTACACTAAGAGTAACTCCTTTTGCCTCAACGGCAGGGAGAAGAAACTTCTGGGAAAGGCCTTCAGGTTTTTCAATCCTGGCCCAATATGTTTCTCCAGCCTCGGGAGTTATGCGAAATGCCCCCATTCCCCTTGCTGATGCTTCAAAAACTGCGAGCTCGCGGGATCTACTATCATATATTTTTCCTCTTACAGCAATACCCAAACCTTCTTCAGATAAAGCCTTGAAAGCAACTTTTGAAGTTACTCCAGCAACCAGCTTACCTCCTTCTGGAAGGAATTGCAGATCAATATCAGTTGTTTTTTTAACAGTTAAGGGAATTTTTATCTTGCGGTTTCCTTCGCCTTTACGCAAGTCCTCTATATTTACTGCAAGCGCTTTCCCATCTGTTTTTGTACCTAAATCAAAAGCGAGTGCGACCTGCCCATCTACATCGGTTTGCACTTTTCGCCTGGTTATTGTCTTGTCCCTATTTATCACACTTAGTTGTAATTCGCGTAATCCTACAGGCACCTTGTCTAGATGATCTATTTTCAACTGAACTTCTAGTCTATCTTTAGGGGTGCCTTCCAGCATGGATGTTCTTAAGTTTACGATCCAGCTTTTTGTAGCAATGGTGCTTATGTAAAACGGCTTAGAGTAAACGGCACTCTCATTAAAATTCCTCATCCAGTTAGTGTAAGCTCTTAACGTGTACCAGCCTTGGGGTAACTCATTTTCCTCCAGAGCTAATTGGCCAACAGAAAGTCCAAGATAAACAGGCAACATTAATCGTTTTACCACCCTGTTACTGTCATTGGCTACTTCAACATACATAATTCCGCTTTTACTTGTTGAGGAAAGATAGGCGCCGTTGAAAACATAAGCCTTAAACCACAAGGTGTCTCCGCTATTATAACTTGCTTTATCGGTATGTAGGTAGAGCTTTTCCGCAGCTTGCTCTTCTGCAAATCGATTAACTTTTGCCACCATTTGTCTTAAATTGACAGTGTCTGCCTGCTGAGCCTTAACGGTTACCGCTAAGCAAATAAACTGTAGAAGGTTAAACAGTATTATTACGGAAACTCTAGTTCGCGTCGAACCTCGATTCACGCAGATGTTGCTATCGTAAGACATGGAACAGGTTTAATGATTCAGTTAGTATTGAAATAATAAAAACTTTTCCGATAAGTTTTATCGAAGTTAATAAAGAAAATTAGTGATCCTTCAACTCTTTTTAGATAAAGATGTAACTCATTAAAGCTTGAGAAAAATAAGAGTTTCACAACCTTTCAGGCAGATTTTTACGCTTTTTACTCGCTTTGTATTTAGAAATCCTCTTTTTCTCAATTAGCAATCTATAAAATCTCCTGCGAGAAGTGTTGTCAAAAAGGAAATTACTGTTTTACTCACCTTGCAAATTTGGAAGAGATGCTTCGGCAGACATTGAGAAGTTAGCAAAACTTTTCCAGTGTATTGACACATCTGTTACCCGTAATTAATTTTAAAGAAAAAAAATATATGCAGAAGATTGACAACAGATTATTCTTTTACACTTCAGATCTAATGCGACTTAGTGGTAAGTGTGAACGGTCTTGTAGAAGGACTATGAAAAAGATGCGTGATTTCTTTAAGCTTGAAAGCTACCAGGAACTTACGATGTATCAGGTAAGCGAATTCCTGAGGATTCCTGTCGAACACATTGCACCCTATTTGAAGTGTTAGCTTGAAGGCATGGAAGCTCAAACTGCAAGCCTGGTAAAACCAACAGCAGTGTTAACCCGCTTTCAAAGCTTATTTTACTGGACGTATCCCTAAGGGACTATTGTGATCTATGTGTTCTCAATAGTCCCTTTTCTTATTATCAGATCTGAGATCCCTTGATCTCGCCCCATCCCCCCTTCTTAACCTTTTTTCCAACGAACTTCTCATCCTTGGCAATCACCTCAAGACTCCCCTTTCTTTTGGACGGAGAACCGACGAAGGACCGACGGTTCTCCGACGAAGAATACATATGACCATTTTAGGTAAAAAAGAGGTTTAAACGGCAAAAATTCAAAAATATGGATATAAACATGATAACTAAAACCAATCAAAGACATTGCCGGACAAGCAATTATGAAAGCTTGGATATCGACTGTATGTTTGTTTCAAGCATTGCGATACCGGTATTCTTAGATGCGACATAGAAGATTAACATTTAAAATTTACAAACATGAAAGTAGAAAACAATGATTTAGTATGGGGCTCAAGCGGCCGTATTGGTGATATGCTGGTATTTAAACAGCAAGCAGGAAAAACGATTATTGCGAAACGTCCGAAAAAAAGACAGACACCTCCTTCTGAGGGGCAAATAGTAATCAACGAACGCTTCTCTGAAGCTGTCCAATATGCATTAGGAGTAATAAAAGACGCCGACAGAAAAGCTGTTTACCAGGCTAAAACCCGTCCCGGAGTCTCGGCATATAATCTTGCTTTATCTGATTATTGCAAAGCACCAGAGATCAAAAAAACAGATCTGTCAAGGTATAGTGGAAATACAGGAGAACAAATAGTCATTCGCGCAATAGATGACTTTATGGTGAAAACCGTGCGCGTGGAGATTTTAAACGCCAATCAGGATCAAATTGAAGAAGGAGAAGCAATTCTTTCAGAAAATAATCTGGACTGGGCGTACACCACCAGCGCTGAAAATCCAGATCTATTAAGCTCGATTATTAGAGTAAGAGTATACGATATTCCAGGAAACCTGGCAAGTATGGAGTATACATTTGATTCTTAAGGAGATCGTCTGATCGCATAGGTCATTTAACAACAAAGGCTGCCATAGTAATCAGGGCAGCCTTTGATTTTTAAAAAAACTAAACTTTAGGATCCTAGCCGAACTTCCTAACCCTTAATATGAAAGACATTAAAAAATATCTTCCCAGCCTGTTACTACGACTGTCAATAATCTCATCACCAAACACATCCCTGCTAATACCAGTATTTTCATTGAATAAATCAAAAGCATAGAATCTTAATGCTCCGGCATTTCCCTTCAGAAAACGGTATTCTGTATACAAGTTAAGAATGGATGGATTTGGATTGCCGGAACTGAATCCTTTGTTTATCGTTTTATTGACCGAATATCCCAACGTTAGGTCTTTGAAGAAATAATTTCTTCCCTCTATGCTGAAGTTATAGCGGTTTGTTGTCCTATCATCTAGGTTTGGTAAAGAATACTCGGTAGTGTTAAAGGAATAATTAGTATTGAACTCAGTATCCATTATATCTTTCAAATCAAGCCTGAACTTAATACCCTGATCGGCTACATAATTTTTTGCAATATTCTTTAGCCCGTTATTGAAGCCCACATTATTACTAAAATTCCCTCCACCGTAAAATGTGACTGTATACTTTCTCTCGGCGAATGGAATTGCATAAGAGTAATGTCCGCGTAGAGAGTAAAATCCATCAGTATTTACATAGGTGGTATTTTGTCTTAAGGTAATTGGATTGAAAGTACGCGTATTTACAATCTTGTTGTCTACCTGGTTGTAATTAAAATTTGCAAAGAACATGTTTCCCTTTTTCCAATCCGACTGATTGTACTCAACGTTCACAGAATGGTTAAATTCCGGATCCAGGTCTTTATTACCGACAACTATATTATTTCGGTTAGTACTGTCAACAATGGGCTGCAATTGATTGAAGCTAGGCTGACTGCTGCGGCCGAAGTAGTTCGCTGTTAATGATTTTTGTTTAGTGAACTTATAGACAAAGCGGCCAGAAGGGATCCAGTTAAATGTCTCTTTGGATGTTCTGATTTTACGGGTCAAGTCATTCCCTTTTAAAGATACAGGTTGGGCATTTACTCCAATAGAGTAATTGTATTTCTGTTGCACATGCCGCAGGTTTAACCCTGCCCTGTTGGTAATAAACTGATAATTGTAGTTATTACTTTGGTCAGTGTTGAAGACTTTTTCATCCGTTGCCGGATTAATATCGCTCAAATCCCGTCCGTTCTTTGTGTTGGAATAATTATAAAAATACCTGAAATCCAAAAAGGTAGCTTTAGAAAGAGGTTCTGAATAGGTTAGGTTCGCATTGATCCTGAAATTATCATTGAAATTTTCAATAAATTGATACTGCTTTGCAAAACTCACTATTCCTAAGGAATCCTTCACATCATCATTTCTCGAATCCCTGTCATTATCGCCTTTGTTATATGCAGCGCTTGCCCAAATACTAATATTGCGTCCGGGTTTAAGAAACTTATGATTAAAAAAGAAGTTCGATCCGAAGTTCCTTGAGAACGAGTTAGCGGCCTGATTAAATGTTCTTCTAATACTAATAGTGTCCTTATTATTGATCGTATTATTATCTCCTCCACTCGAATTGTCACCATTATTAAAACTGATAAATGGAGAAACTTTAAGATAGTTTAGTGTATCAAACTTCAATTCGATGTTACCTGAGAAGTCATGATTTCTATTGATAGTGTTATTATTGTTACTTGCATCTACAATTCTGGTGAATCCACTATAAAAAGTTTGCTGGTAACTCGAAGAAATAGTGTTATTGTCGCTGTTATTAAAACGGTAACTCCAATCAGCATTAATCTTCTTGCCCCATTCATTCTTATAGTTTAATCCGAGGCTCCTGTTATTCGTTATCCCATTTCCGTTTCCGCCTCTGATATTGGTATTGTTCAATGAAAGATCATAAGAGATCTGTCTCTCCCCTTTAAACGCATTTCCCCGGACACTTGCGATGTACCTTCCCTCATTACCCATTCCGCCGGTACCTCTGGCGAAGTATCCTTTCTTTTTATCAGGCTGAATATTGATATTTAAGATCTTCTCAGGTTCATCTGCTTTAATCCCCGTAACTTTAGCCTGGTCTCCATAGTCATCAATTACCTGCAGGCTTTGAACAATATCGGCAGGAAGGTTTTGAATAGCAGTAGCAACGTCTGACCCAAAAAAGTCTTTTCCATTTACCCTTATTTTGGTAATTGGTTTTCCTTGTGCTGTTACTTTTCCGTCTTTATCGACAGTAAGTCCAGGAAGTTTCTTAATTACTTCTTCAACAGCATCTCCATCCCTAACCTTATACGCTTTTGCGTCAAATTGAACAGTATCTTCTTTGATCCTTACTGGAGGAGTTCCGGATATAACAACTTCACGAAGGGTATTTGAATTTTCTTTCAACTTAATAGTTGGGATAATCATTACCTTTTCACCTTTGGTATTGCTATATGACCTGATAGTATTTTTAAAACCAATGTAAGCTGCCTTTAACTGGAAGCTAGCGAATTTTACATTGTTCAATAAAAAACCGCCGTTAAGGTCGGTAGAGGTCGACAAGCTGTCTTTTCCATTAATAAGGCGAATAATTGCTCCCGGTAAAGAGTTTCCTGCCGTATCCTGTACAACACCTTTAACAGAGTAACTGGACTGTGCAAAGGTTGAGGCCGAAAGAAAAAGCAATAGAAATACCGAAAACTGAAATTTTAGTACAGTCTTTTTCATTGAAAGCTAGTTATGAGGCGTTGAAAGATATCTCGTGAGCAAGACTTAAGTTTTGCGTCTATTGTGTGTGTGTTTAGCACAAGATAATTTCACTCTGAGGCAAAACTACAATTATGCTTTTATTTTAATTAGCCAGTAATCATGATGTTACATTTCTGACTATTTAACTACTTCCATTCACCCGCATCCTGAACCTTCTGTAAATCTACACTGTTCTGCTTCAGTTGCGTCCGCTCTTACTGATTAAAGTAATATTGCATTGTATGTTTTCTTAACATCGTAGGCAATTGCAAAATATCAAAACAATTTTTTTAAACATTTTGATACTTAACGCTTTATATTAATAGCAAAACGTTTAGTCATGGAATTAAGCTACACACCGGTTGAATGGGTCTATAGGGAAGTAATTGAGGAAGAGATAACCAAACAAACATCCGGCAAAATCTTCTATTTCTGCGATGACAGTTCCGTTTGCTCAGAAAATGGTTATATAGAAAAACTTGAAGACGCGCCTAAGGGACTTTTTATTACGATGAATTCAGGAGCACAAGTCAGGGTAGATCGCATTATAACCTTATTTGGTAAGCCAGGAGCTGCCTACACTGCTTATGATGCTTTTGCAAATGCTTGTCTTGATTGCAACGGCGGATATGACTTGTAAAAACCAGGAAAAGATTCAAAAACACTGAACAAAGACATGGTTTTAATATAAAACTATCAAGAAAACAACATTTTACTTAGAATTAACGTGCATTTTATAGTTTTTTTTATGTACTTTAGTACAAACAAGAACAAAAAAAACTAAGATGATTGAAGAAAAGGTGAATTTTAAAAAAAACACCCAGACCGAACTAGAAACAACAACTGAATTCTATCGAACAAACGGAGAAGACACAAAATTTAAAGATCTGATAAACGAACTCGATGAGAACCTTCAGGCTATTTATAGCAACGAGGGATACAAATTCGATATAGATTTATCAGTAACAGGACTTGACACAGTTGTATTAGCTGCAATTGGAGGAATAACCATTGGAGGAGGTTGCTTTAAGGTGATTGATCAAAAAACGGCAGAAGTTAAGCGGGTGTTCGTAAGTCCCTATTTCCGGGGTCTAAACGTTGGTTCGGGAATTATGCAAGAAATAATTGATTGGGCAAAGGAACTGCACTTTAAGGAGCTGGTCTTGGAAACCGGGGAGTTGCAGCATCAGGCTCTTCAACTATTTAAAAAGTACGGCTTTGAAAAAATAAATAATTTTGGACCCTACATCGGAGTAAAAGGCAGCATATGCATGGGTAGACGCCTTTAACTTCCTACCTATATCACCTGGATCAGGTTTACCATGCCAGACCCAGGTGAAAATCTGCCACTAAGCCATCTGAAAAAATTGTAATACTGGGTTAAAACACAACCAAAACCTTCCCAACTATTAGGATTGTTCAGTACAGGCATGTAAATTGCTTTATCTTATCTACTGAAAAACATGAGCGCGAGAATTTTAATTGTAGCCGAAGATTTGGCGATGAGGGAGTCGCTGGATCTATTCCTGACCTTCGAAGGTTACGAAACCTTTACCTGTACAAGATATTCAGATATCCACAATTTCATACATAATTTTACACCTAACCTAATTCTGCTACACATTTCCAATTGGAGATTACGTAACCGGGAAACGTTAGAACATTTAAAACTAAGTACTTATCAAAAATCGGTACCTATAATTCTTGTTTCTGATATGGATTCTAACAAGGAGCGCGTTCTGAATCATCTGATTGTAACACCTTTTGATGAGAAGAAGATCCTTGACAAAATCCACGTGCAGTTAGCCAAACAAGGTTTTGTTGAAGGCTGATAAAACGCTGAAATCCTCTTTCCTCTCATTAACTTTGTTTGTAATATTACCTTTGCCTTAAATCGGTTGTCCGGTTAATGATATGGGTAATCTTAAATGAACAACAAGCAACCTTTAACACTTACAGGATTTCTGATCGCTTTTGTTGGAGCTGTTTTATTTTCAACGAAAGCGATCATGGTAAAACTTGCCTTTAATCTAAAAGTGGATCCCTTATCACTCCTTACATTGAGAATGGTATTTTCACTACCATTTTATGCGGTGGCAGCATTTCTCATTAATAAGCAGGAATCTAATGTAAAAATGAGCAGTAAACAATGGTGCTTACTGGTGATCCTTGGAATTTTTGGTTATTACCTTAGCAGTCTCCTTGATTTTGTGGGACTGCAATATATTTCGGCAGGACTTGAACGCCTTATTCTATTCCTCTATCCTACCTTTATCGTTCTTATAAATAGCCTTTTCTTCAAACAGAAGATAAATCAGAATCAAAAACTGGCCCTTTTGCTCACCTATATAGGAGTATGCTTTGCTTATGTTGCTGAATTAAAAGTGGATACGGGTAATCCAAACTTTCTTTGGGGAAGCTTTTTGATTTTCCTTTGCTCTGTTACTTATTCAATTTATATTGTAGGAAGTGGCCGTATCATCCCTCAAATAGGAGCACCCAAATTTACAGCCTACGCGATGATAGCAGCAACTGCGGGAATTTTCATCCATTATCTATTACGGGGTAACTTCGCCATGCCACAAGAATTTAGTAGCATTTTATGGTATGGTTTAGGTTTGGGACTTATTGCTACAGTTATTCCCTCTTTTATGCTTTCGGCCGCCATTAACAGGATCGGTTCTAACAATGTAGCCATCATTTCCAGCATCGGACCGGTTTCTACTATAGTACAGGCACACTTCTTTTTGGGAGAAAAGTTTTTGACCGAACAAGCAATTGGAACTACCCTGGTTGTTGTAGGAGTGCTTCTGTTAAGCTTAAAAAATACTAAATGAACTGTGGTATAAAAAAGGGGCAAGCTTTGACTGATGCCCCATGGTTCTTAATGTAAGTTGCCGCCCAGGCTGTTGCCGGTGTATGAAGTTTCATATCGTGTGATAAAATCCTCCTTATCAAGTTGATCATAGTCAAAGACCGGTGCATTCTTAAGAGAGGACGTTGTCTTTAAATAGTTAACAGACATGCTCTCCCATTCTATCCTGTCGACAAATTTAGTAGGAGCAAGAAGCTTATCTCCGGAATACCAACTGCCTGCCTCTACGATCATATATGGGATACTCCAATCACTATCATTTAACAAGAAATCATGAAGCTCACCAATCTGATCCTCTGATGTCCTTATTCTGAAGTCAACCAATTGCCGGAAGCTTCTAAGATGCCTAGGACTTGCCTCCGGAGTTTCATCATTATTTGTTTCCATGGCTATTCTCTCCTCGAAAGGAATGTCGGGGGCAATTACACCTCCTACCATCCCGGTTGTAAGGAAACTTATACCTCCACGGTCCCATGGCCATCGATAATGACTATGCAAGTCGGCCTCCTGCTCCCTGGTAACTGGTTTTTCCGTATCTATATCAGGACTATGTTTCACCTGATCCTGAGTAAGATCAACGGGAAAAGTTTGATTATTCCAATCCGGGGCATGTAGAGCAGAAGTTGATATAAGAACCTTTCTCCCCATCAACCAATTTCCGGTTTCTACTACTAAATATCGTAGTGTCCAGGTCTGATCATCGAAATAAAAGTCTTTAACTTTACCAATTTCGCCGTCTGTAGCCCTTATGGAGAAATTTCGTAAGCTAAGAATACTACGTAACATCTTTACCTCCTTTTTCATTATAGAACCGTTGTTCCCAGGGAATAGTTTTAATGATTATTGCACCGGGTTAATGAGGAGGCGAAGGCTCAGTAAACCTAGTAAGCTCTACCGGTTTTAATAAAATGGATTACAAAGCAAATTGCAAAAAGAAAATACAGAATTAATAAAGCTCCTGAAAAGTTTGTCTTGGTTTTCATAACAACTCCTTTTTTGATAATACTAAATTACCGATCACCCCCCTTTCGAACTTTGACATACATCACACTTAGCGGAGATTTGCATCAAGGAAGTGTGCAGATAACCTAAAACTTTTGGTATCCTACACCTGATTGAAATATGAAGAGGCAAACAATTGATCATTGAGGTAGTTATTTCTGAAAAACATATTTGAAGATGGAAGAGAATAAAAATCAGAAAAACTCGAATGCTATTAAAAATCCCGACGAATGGACAACGGGTGACGAACCTTTGACAGGAGCGCAGGAATCCTATTTGAAAACACTAGCAGCAGAGGCTGGTGAAGAGCTTGATGAAAACCTCACAAAGGCTGAGGCATCTAAAAAAATAGATGAACTACAACACAAAACAGGAAGAGGACTGGACAAGGAGGATTAAGTAAACTACTTTCCTCCTGCTGGCTTTTGTTTCTTTACGTTAAACCTTGCGTTAACGCCAATGGCGAAGACAAAATTATCCTGAGGATATTCAGGATAGGTAAGGTTAAACGAACGGGTAAGTTGCATCTTAAGTTTTATGGGCGACCAGCCCAGCTGTGCCATAAAACCTGGTTCCCAAACTAAACTTCCTGGATGACCCTCCACAAAAGAAATATTGTCAAGGTCGCTTTTATCAATCTTTTGATCAGTAGAATTCCTGTTCAGGTTTACATTAACCATGCTTAACTTTCCTGAAAATGCTATATCAAAAGCTCTGCTTTTGTATCCCAGGCTTGGTTGAACAAATACTTTTGTAAACGAATTTTCTACAGATCTATACTCACCAAAGCTATTAAACACGTTTCCTCTGCCTATTCCACCATAAACTTCAAACACTCCCTTTCTAAACTTATTGCCTTTATTCAGGGCAGTAAAGTAACCTAGGCCAGCTTCATAATAAGTGCCTTCTCCCGAATCCTTTTCTTCCTTATAATATCTACTATCCTCAGAATCTGTAGTTCCCTCCTCCCCCGATGCGGAGAAAATGCTAGCCATTACCCCCAAATGTTCTCCTAATGCGTAGGCGCCCTGGAATTCGCCCCCTCCATGTTCCCAACCCAAGCTTCCATGAACATTAAGACTTACTTCATTTTTCTCAGTCATCAAGGGAGTGAAATTTGAATTTGGAGCGTAGTAGTAGTGATTACAACTACTCGTAAAAAAGGTTATAGCAACAAATACGAATGCAATCTTGAACTTCAAAAGTTTACGCATTAATCCATCAGAGATGAGATTAGGTCTGAAAACCACCATTGTGATAAGTAAATTTTCTTCTAATATAATAATTTCCCTTAATGATCTAATTTTTGTTGCCACTTTTAGAGTTGATTGGCATGGTATTTAAAGCTTATTGAAAAATAAACTTTAGATCTATGAGCAAAAAGAACCACGTTGGGAATGAAGGAGTTGATAACTCTAAGCCCAATCATAAGGGAGAAATTAAACAGAGCCAGCAAAAAGGAGCACCAAGTGTAAGTAAAAAAGGCTCTGGAAAACATTACAAAGATCACTCTGGAAAAGCGGCAGTAGAAGCAACAGAGCCTGACAACACAACCAAAAAACAACAAAACAGTATTTAACTCTAAAGCTATCTTCTCTTAAAAATTAGAGAAGATAGCTTCTCTTACCCTGCTTATAGTTACCAGTACCCCTGCGATTCTTTTTAGCATTATTCTTCAGACGATCGTCAAAATGCCTTACCTTTGCGGCCGTTATCATAACGGTATCCCTTCAATTCTTGCAAAAGACATTAATGCGTCTACAACATATACTACTCATTATATTGTTCCTAAGTCTTTCGGCGAGAGGCTACGCTCAAAGCAGCTCGGAACTAAAAAAAAGAAAAGCAGCCCTGACAAGGGAAATAGAAGCTTTAAAAAAACAACAGAATAAGATTGCGGGCAATAAGAAGCTAACGGTTAAACAAATAGAAGGTCTAAATACTCAAATACGCCTTAGGGAAGAGAAAATCAGCACGATTAATAACGAGATCAGGGTATTAGACAGTGAAATAAAGGAAAAGACAAGTACTGTTCTTTCACTTAAAGATCAGCTTCGAAAGCTGAAGAACGAATATGCCGCTATGATCCGCTTCGCCCAGAAGAATCAAAATGCCTACAATAAATTGATGTTCATTTTCGCATCCGAGAGTTTCAATCAGGCTTACAAGCGATTAAAATACTTACAGGAATTTAGCGAGCACCATAAAAAGCAGGCGGTAAAAATTGCCGGAACCCAAAAAGTTTTGGGAATTAAAATTAACGAGCTTGATCAGAATAAGCGTTCCAAGAGCAGCTTGCTGCGAAGTGAGGAGGTAGAAAAAACTACCTTAAGCAAGGAAAAGGAAAGCGAAGCACAACAGTTAGAAAAATTCCAAAAGGAGGAGAAACAGGTAAAACAACTGGTTGATGCCCGCAAGAAAGAATTGTCTCGTTTAACCCGGGCAATATCGAACGCCATTAACCGGGAAATAGCTGCCGAACGCAAACGTATGATGGCCGAAGCTGCAAGGCGAGCAGCTGCTGCCAGAGCAAAAGCCGAAAAAGAAAGACTGGCGGAAAAAGCACGGACTGCCGCTGGAAAGCCTTCCTCATCAAGTAGTAAAACGTACAGCCCGGCGAAGGCTAAAGCAACTGAAGACGACGCAATCGCAAGCAGCCCGGCACCCAGCGCCGAGAACGTAAAATTATCGGCTGACTTTAGCAGTAACCATGGCCGCTTGCCCTGGCCTGTTGAAGGATCAATTGTTTCAAGGTTCGGAATAAACAGATATGGTTCGGTGGTAGTACAAAATAACGGGATCGACATTCGCTCTTCTGCCGGTGCCACTGTCCGTGCGGTGTTTTCTGGAGAAGTAAGGCGCGTACTATCAGATATCAGTGGTCATATCTTACTCATCAAGCATGGCAACTACTTCTCTGTATATTCAAACCTGCAATCAGTAAATGTTTCTGCGGGACAAAGCGTATCGGCCGGACAATCTGTAGGTTCGGTAAAGACCAGCGTAGACGATGGTGTTGCCCAACTCCACTTTGAAATTTGGAATGGCAACAAGCCAACCAACCCTCAGGGATGGTTAAGAAGATAAAGGGTAGCTGATTGATCAGCTACCGCTCAGTTCTATCCAAACAGGTGCGTGGTCACTTGACTTTTCCCAACCACGAACATTCTTGTTTACTCCCGCCGCAATTAGGCAGCTTTCAAGTTGCGGACTTAGCAGAAAATGATCAATACGCAATCCAGCATCACGACCATAAGCATTTCTGAAGTAATCCCAAAAAGTATAGATCTTCTCTTCTGGATACAACTTCCTTATTGCATCTATCCAGCCCTGCCTTTTTAATTCCCTGAATGCCTCTCTTATCTCTGGTCGGAAGAGGGCATCGTCAACCCATCGCTCGGGCTTATACACGTCCATCTCCTCCGGCATCACATTATAATCACCTGCTAAAACAACAGGAATGCCAAGACTGATCAATTCCTTTGCATGGGCAGAAAAACTGCTGAACCAAGCGAGCTTGTACTCGAATTTCGGTCCCGGAATTGGATTGCCGTTAGGAAGGTAAAGGCAAGCAATCCTGATACCTGCAACATTCGCCTCTAAAAAACGGCTCTGTGCATCATCCGGATCCGAAGGAAGACCTCTCCTAACCTCCTCTATAGGTCCCACTTTTGACAAGATGGCTACCCCATTCCAACTTTTTTGCCCGTGCCACAAAGCTTCATAACCTGCATCTAAAATTGCTTGCTCGGGAAATTTCTCCTGTGGAGCTTTCAACTCCTGCAGACAGACTATATCAGGTGATGTTTCAGATAACCATCGCAACAAAACAGGTAACCGGCCATTTATTCCATTAACATTATAAGTAGCAATCTTCATAGTAAATCTTTTCTAGTACCCGCCTAATGTAAAGCCAATAAAAGCGAGTTGAATTCAAAAACTCTTCTATGGCTCTCCAATTATGTCAAACAGCCTGGCAAATAGAACTGTTTGTTTAATAAAGCTTTGTATCTCTACAATAGGACGGAGATATGAGGCCTTGGTTACACTGATTTCTTTACGTATTTGGTGAGAATAACAATAGTGTCGCCATTGATCTTCCCTTCAATTTGCCCCGCCTCCTCATTTACCAATTTTATCTTCCGCACAATTGTTCCTTTTGGCGCGATGTAATTGGTGCCCTTTACATTGAGGTTTTGAGTAAGAACAACAGTATCTCCGCCTTCAAGCACAGTACCGTAGCTATCTTTATGAATTATTTTGGCAGCATCCAACGCGTCTTCAGCTTCGGCCCATTCAACAAGAGCTTCATCCAGATATACTGAAGCTGCCGCATCCCTTGCCCATTCCTGATCAGAAAGCTTCGATAGTATTTTATAGGATAAAACTTGCACTGCTGGCACCTCGCTCCAGATACTACCCTCAAGACAGCGCCAATGATTGGTGTTCTCGTAGTGTCCCTCGGCTATCTGAATATCACAGTTTTCGCAGATCACGACCTGATTTTCTGGGATATCATCTTGTTTTGGAGGCACTGTATACGCTTTTAAGTTTTCGTCCTGATTTCCGCAAAGCTCGCAACTCTGATTACTTCTTTCCCGAAGTTGTGTAGTTATAGTCATTAGCGCAAAATTATATTATTAATGTAAGAATATCCTGAGGCGTTAAGAATCCTTATAGAAATCTTGCTTCTAAATCGGCCTAAAAAGGATCATTATAAATTTCTGATATTTGTGCTTCTACAGAAACTTGGAAAAGTAATAAGTGGACAATAAGCAGCTCTCCCATGAAAAGAAAATTAAGACCCGCTAAAGTATTTTATGCCTTCCTGATAATCCTGTCGCTTGCAAATATTCTTATTTACGCCACTGATACCACTTATATTTACAAGGCGCTTATCTATCAACAAGTTGGGATCGATGATTTAAATTTATTCTCTTCCCGGGAAGTGAAAAAAGGTTTAGCGGGGCAAAAATGGGCCCAGTCTAAGCAATACAATAAAAAGAAGCTTTCAGATACTTTAAGAAAAACACTAGAAGAAACTGAGTCTGTCGCCTTTCTGGTGATTAAAAACGATTCTATACATTACGAGAAATATTGGGATGGATATTCTGATACCTCCTTGTCTAATCCATTTTCAGTTACCAAGAGCATTGTAGGACTTCTTGTTGGGATAGCTATTGATGAAGGAAAAATTAATTCGGTTGAACAGCATGTTTCGGATTTTCTTCCAGAGTTTAAAGAGGGAAGAAAAGCTGAGATTACAATAAAACACCTTCTTCAGATGGCATCGGGCCTTGATTTTATGGAAAGTTATAATACTCCATTCAATTATACTACCGAATCGTATTACGGCGATGATTTAAAAAAGCTGGTTTCAAAACTGAAGGTAATAGAGGCTCCTGGTAGTGTTTATCGCTATAAAAGCGGAGATACACAGGTTTTGGGACTTATACTTGCAAAGGCTACGGGAATGACAATAAGTGAATACGCCTCACAAAAGCTCTGGCAAAAACTAGGTGTGGCACGGTCTGCCTTATGGAGCCTGGATAAAGTGAACGGGGTCGAAAAGGCATACTGCTGTTATTACACAAATGCACCCGATCTTGCTAAAATCGGCAAATTAATATTACAGAATGGAAAATTTAATGGAGAACAACTTATTAGCTCTGACTATCTAAAGGCCTCCCTGACTCCGAATAACCTTCCTGGTACTAATGGTTCCAAGACCAATTTCTACGGTTATCAGTGGTGGTTGCTAAACCGGAACGGCCAGGTGATCTATTGCGCGAGAGGACTAGCTGGCCAATACCTTATGGTAATTCCTTCCAGGAATATCATTATAGTTAGACTGGGCAAAAAGAGGAATCGCGAGAAGCAGGGAGAGTTCTCTACCGACATTTTAATATATGCAGATGAGGTAGTGAAACTTTTTGACTAGTCTCACCCCTATATCTACTTCCGAAATAACAGCGATCCGTCACCGTAGCTTAAAAAGCGGTAGTTTCTTTCGAGGGCGTGATTGTACACCATCCTCCAATCGTCGCCAATAAAAGCTGCAACTAACATGATCAAAGTGCTTTTTGGCTGGTGAAAATTTGTGGCGAGGACATTAACGATCTTCCATTCATACCCCGGCACTATAAGCAACTGGGTCCGGCACAGCATGGTCTCCTGTCCTGAATTTTTCAAAAATAACACGATAGCCTCTAAGGCTGCTTTTGCAGAAATTGATGAATCTAACTGATATGGATCCCATTGTCTTACCCCTACTTCATCTTCAGCTCTGAATAGCCCTTGATGAATTCTCAGCCCCAACCAGTATAGCGATTCGATTGTCCTTAAAGAGGTAGTCCCTACCGCTACAATTTCCCGGTCTATAGACGCAATTAACTTTTCGATAAACGCTTTTTCGACCACCAATTGTTCGGAATGCATTTCGTGTTCGGCAACCGTTTCTGTTTTAATTGGTTTAAAAGTTCCTGCTCCAATATGCAATGTAACGTAGTCTACTTCAATACTTTTCTCACGAAAACGAGCAAAAATCTCAGGAGTATAATGCAGGCCAGCTGTTGGGGCAGCCACAGAACCTTCGTGCTCTGCGTAGATTGTTTGGTACCGGGTTTTATCCTCTTCACTTAACTCACGTTTGATATAAGGTGGCAAAGGTATTTTACCGGCCCTCTCCAGGATTTCAGCGAATGTTAATGCTGCGGGTGTCCAAGCAAATTCGATAACAAAAGCATCCGACTCTCTTGATAAAAGCTTAGCAGACAGAACAATATTGCCTTCCGATCCAGGCATCTCTAAGCTGATCCATTCTTCCTTCCATTTCCTGAGCTCTCCCACCAGACACTTCCATTTCAAGGAACCCGTAACTTGCATTGCCTGATTAACCTCTACATGTTTATCGTGGGGCTCAAGGCAGAAGATCTCAATTGTTGCTCCGGTACTGGTTTTGAAGTGAAGACGGGCCTGAACCACCCGGGTGTTATTAAACACTAGTAGAGAACCTGGTACCAGAAACTCGTCAATGCGGTGATAAATACTATCTTCAATACTTCCGTCACGGTAAACCAGGAGCTTAGAAGAATCGCGCTGCTCTTTAGGAAAGGTAGCTATTCTATCCTGAGGAAGAGGATAATCGAATTCTTTTACCGGAATAGAAAAATCGTTAGAAATTGCAGGAGGTTCCATCCGGCAAAAATAGAAAAGGAATTATACTTGAGCACCTGAAAACAGCTAACAATTTTTGGAAATTTGAATGAAAGCTCTTAAGATAGTCAGTTTTTATGCTGGACAAAAGTGGCTGTTACCAACAACTGTCCTACATGGCGCATGGTATGTTCAGCAGAATGAAAGAGTAAGCCTAGCACATTAGAAGGCAAACCTGCCCTACCAACAGGTCTGAAATCTGTTAAACTTGATTCATCTGTTAATCTTAGCTGATCCAAGGCTTTGTCAATCTGAACCTCAAATCTTTTGACAAGGATATCTACTGTCAGATCTGGCCCCCTCTCTATTTTTTCAGCCGCCAAATCCTCAAACTGTTGTTCGCTTAATGACTCGTGTCTCGCGTAGGTAAAGAGCCTGTCAATTACTCCGGAAAGATGTTGAAGATGAAATGCACAGGAAGCCATTCCGGCCGGCTTCTCCCATAATAATACATCAGGAAACCCTCCCATTATTGATTTTACTTCCTCCCTTGCCTGTAGAAGTGCATGGGCCACGGGCTGTAATAAGGCTGGTATTTCCGGAACAGGTCCCCTTTGCCAAAATTCAGGCGCATCAATCTTAGCCATAGACTTTTTTCCAAAAGTATGCGAAGAAGTGTATCGCTCCAACAGTTTTCGTAATCCTTACATTTTCCTGAGACCCGCTCCTTATACTACCTCTTTATGCACCTGACTCATGCTCCAGTTGAAAGAAATGGCTTTAAACAGCAGAGAAAAATGAAGAAAACATATCCCCGTATTTTTCGGTACTTTTAACAATACGAACTTAAACACTAGTAAAATGAAATTGTCTCTATTCTTCCTTTGTGCAATTCCAATGTTTGCAATTATCGCTTGTGGTGAAAAAAGAACTAATAACTCGGCCAGGCAACAGTCGAACACTGTGGATACGGCCGGACAAGAATGTTATGTTGCTGTTTTTGATCAGGACACAGCCTATTTAAATTTCAATGCCACCGACAAAAAGAACGTATTGGGCAGGCTCTTGATCAACTACGGGAATAATCCTAAAAATGACGGCGAGTTTAAAGGAACTTTCAGGGGCGATACGCTCATCGCCGACTATACCTACACTGTTGGTACCTATAAGGAAAGAATCTTAAGAAATCCTCTGGCCTTTCTAAGACGGAACGATAGTCTTTTTCTTGGAATAGGAGAAATTGAAACACTTGCCGGAAGGCCGTATTTTAAACCAGGTTCCCCCATTAATTTTGATAAAGGCCGGTTTCGTTTCGCAAAAGGCAGTTGTAGGCAATAAGGATTATTTATAAAATATTACCTGCATTGTTTGAAGACCAAAACCTTATCACTTGCAATTTGACCTAAGCTCGGTTTTGTAACAGCACTTTTACATGCAAAGACCCATCAAACGCTCTTAACCATGACACCACGGGTTGCCGACTTATTCAGGAACTTCTAGGTTAGCGAAAGAAACTAACCACGTTCTACCAATACCTAATTAGCTAACAAACATTTCACTATATGGAAATTTCTACGTCCAATTTTTTAAAAAAATGTGCGGTAGTGGCAGCGTTTACGCTGGGAACTATTCATCACGCAGCATCACAAACACCTGCATTTCCTGGAGCTCTCGGCTTTGGTCGATTTGCTAAAGGGGCAAGAGCTGCTGCAAACAGAGAAGTCTACATTGTTACAAACCTTAACGACAGCGGTACAGGCTCTTTCAGAGATGCTGTAAGCAAACCCGGGCGAATAGTATTGTTCGCTGTTGGCGGTATTGTTAATCTTTTAACAGATGTGGTAGTATCAGCAAATACAACAATTGCAGGGCAGACAGCACCTGGTGATGGTATTGTGTTCTTCAACAAGCGTATTACGTTTACCGGAGCAAACGATGTTATTTGTCGCTACCTCCGTATCCGGCTCGGAGCTACCTCCAACTCAGGTAAAGATGCTTCGGGGTTAGCAAATGGAGCGAACATGCTTTTCGATCACATGTCCTTCACCTGGGCAATGGACGAGGTATTTTCCATTAATTGGGATGGCAAAGGTACATCGCCGGATAACATAACCATTCAAAATTCAATAATCGGGCAAGGTCTCCATCGTGAGAACCATTCTGCAGGCGGACTTATCCAAACCCCGGATGGTGGTAAAGTAAGCCTTGTTCAAAACCTTTACATAAGCAATAAAACAAGAAATCCTAAGGTAAAGGGGGTTAATGAATTTGTAAATAACGTGGTTTACAATTGGGGAAATGGAAACCGTTTAGGAGAAAACTTAAACTACGGATGGCAGGGCGACGCTTATATTATGGGGGGCTCGTCTGGAGTGTCAGAAGTGAATGTAATTAATAATTATTTTGTAGGCGGACCACTTACCCCTCCTTCCAGAACTACTCCTTTCTCCAGAGGCACCGGTACATTTAACATACATGGCTCAGGTAACTATTTTGATAATAATAAAAATGGAGTACTAGACGGCGCTGAAGTTCCTTTCGATTCAACTGGGTACCCAGGGATAACAGGTGAAGCATTTAAGTCGCAACCATTCAATTATCCTAACGCTGCTCCTGCCATGTCGGCGGCACAGGCCTATGAGTATATTTTAAGTAATGTTGGTGCTAACTACCCTCGACGGGATCAGGTAGATGCCTTACTTGTAGATGAAGTAAATTCAAGGGGAACCAAAGGATTATATGTATACACTGAAAAAGACATTCCATTCTCGAACGGAGGTCTGGGAGATGTTCATGGTGCTCCTGCCCCTCAAGATTCTGATAAAGATGGGTTGCCCGATACCTGGGAAGACCAAAACGGACTCGATAAGAATAATAAAGCAGATGCTGTTGCCTTTAGCACTGCCCAGCCAGAGTATTTAAATATCGAGGTGTATATAAATTCTCTTGTTAACACCCCTCCTCCGGCTTTCGTTAAGCCACCTTCGAATGTTACACTGGCTGCCACATCTCAGGAAAGCCCTTCTCCCACCAGCTCTGTTGTTATAAAATGGAATGATAATTCAACAGAAGAGGAATTTTTTGTACTAGAGCGGTCAAGCGATGGTGTTACCTATTCAGATATAGCTCATCCTACAGCAAATGCAGTTACCTATACAGATAATACCGGACTGATTCCTAATAGGACATACTACTACAGGATTAAGTCTGTTTCCGGAACAGAATCTTCCGCCTACAGTAATCCTGTATCTGTTTTAACACCACCAATAGCTTCAGCTCCTGTAGCTCCAACCTCCCCTGTTCCCAGCAATGGAAACCAGTATGCCACGCCAACAACCGGCAAAGTTACTTTGAAATGGAGCGGCAGCAACAATACACTAAAATACACCCTTTATCTTGGTACCGATACTGCTGCACTTATTCAGCAATCCGAGCTTGCCTATTCTGCTAGTCCTTCTTACACTGCTTCAGTCGCAGATAGCACTACTTATTTCTGGAGGGTTGATGCAACAAACGCAAAAGGTACCATACAGGGGCCGGTATGGTCATTCAGAACTCCTCCGGTTATTCCTGTGGGACTAGTGGGTCATTACGCTTTCGATGAAGCTACAGCAGAAGGAACAAGTGTTATTGACTCATCCTCTTATCAAAACAACGGACTACTGGGTCTGGATCCTGAAAAAGAGAGTATTCGCATCACAGGAAAACTTAAAGGTGCTTTGGATTTCAGCTCTGCGGCTACTGAAATGTACGTTGTGAGAATTCCCAACGAAGATCAGAACCACCTCGACAGAAACTCTTTCTCACTGGCGTTTTGGATGAAAGCGAAACCCTCGCTTCTCCCTCCGGATAACAATACTAGCTCTTACCTTTTGTGTAAAGGTTCCATTACCAGAAATGCGACAACCGGTGCAACAGGGAAACGCTTCGATATCGAATTTAAGAACAAACAGATCCGCTTTGCTTTAGATGACGATAACGATGCCGCAGGTGGCGGAAAAGACGAACTTCAGGCGAATGGCACCCCTTTCTTTACCGATAAATGGGTTCATGTTGTTGCTATTAGAGATGTAGAAAGTAAGCGTCTTAGAATTTACATGAACGGTGCTTTGTACGCTACAAGTAATATCTCCAGGTCTAATTCTGGCATTGGTGAACCTAGTGCCTTAATATTAGGCAACATAGGCGAACTTGAATTCTTAACTACCACCAATAAACCTGCGCCTTATAAAGGAATGCTTGATGAAGTGAGGTTGTACAATAAAGTTCTTTCTGATATAGAGATTAAAGGCCTGGCAGCAGCAAAAAACAATCAAATAATTACGTTTGCCGAACTTCCAGCAAAAGAAATTGGTGACGAGGCTTTTGCTTTGAACGCTACTTCAAGTTCAGGACTCCCTATCGAATATTCAAGCTCAGATACCACAGTTGCAAGGATTGAAAATGGTAAGGTTCATGTTCTAAAAGTGGGATACACGCATATTAAAGCGGGTCAAGCGGGAAATGATGATTATAATCCAGCTCCAGCCATATCAAGGATGCTAACAATTAACAAAAAAGCGCAGACTATTGATTTCGCCGCTCTGCCTCAAAAAGTTTATGGAGAACCCGATTTTACTTTGACAGCCAGTGCAAGTTCAGGTCTTCCGGTTGAATTCAATAGTTCTGACAGCACTGTAGCGAGAATATACGGAAATACAGTTCAGATAACAGGCATTGGTTCGGCTATTATAACGGCAAGACAAACAGGAAGTGATATCTATATTGATACCACAGCTAAACAAGTTCTTCTTGTTGTAAGAGACAGCATTGCTCCTTCAGTACCTGTCATTACATCGACATCAATTACTGATTCAACTGCAACTTTAAACTGGACTCCATCAACTGATTTAATTGGAGTAAAAGGGTATCATATCTATCAAAATGGAACCAGGATTTTTTCAGGTGAAGCAACGAACTATCATGTCTCCGGATTAAATGCTGCCACCACTTATACTTTCGCTATTTCGGCATATGATGAAGCCGCAAATGAATCAGATAAAGCACCAGTAATCCTTACCACACCAGATACTCAGGCTCCAACAGCACCTTCTGCGCTTACCTTCGATAAGACCAATAAACATCAGGTTCAACTGAACTGGAATCCGGCGGATGACAATGTTGGTGTAATTGGTTACAATATTTACAGAAATGGAATTCTGTTAAATGCAGAACTTATTACAATTAACAGTTACATAGCAGAGCGGCCTATTGGAAAAAATGTCTACGTTTTTACAGTAAAAGCGATAGACAATGCCGGAAATCTATCTTCAAGTAGTAACGAAGTTCGCGTTCAGAACGGGCATGCGGGAGATAAAGACAATGCTCTTGCCGCAGTAAATTCTGAGGACTTCTCTGGTATTCTATTTACAGATGCACTAAACATCTATCCTAATCCTTCTCAGGGAAAATTTAAGTTAAGTATCAACTCAAATGAAGATGGAAAAGTCTCTATTATCATCGTAAATACATCAGGATCAATTATCCGGTCTCTATCAGAAACAAAGAAAGGATCATTTGAGAAGGAAATTGAACTAAATAATCTCCCATCAGGGGTTTATTATGTTAAAGCTTCCTTAAACAAATTCAGCAGCTCAAAGGCTGTTGTCATTCATTAGTTGCTCTTTTATAAATACCAGGAAAGAACAAGGTCTTAATAAGCCTTAAATTGTAACCAGCCCTGTATAAAGCAGGTACCAAACGGCGACCAAGTCTACCAATTAATGGACTTAATCGCCGTTTTTCTTCATCCAGCCTCATAGAATCTTCATTTGACTTCATCCCCCCTTCGAGAGTTCTTCACATGAAGGGTTTTCTTCGACTGCGCTAGCTAAGCTCCGCCTTCGGGCTATAAACCCCGGCAATCTCTTCTTTATTCATCAGTATCACCTTTCCCTTCTCCTTCCCTATTCTTACCATTTCATCAGCGCCCGAAGATGCTCCGCCTATTCTCAATACCGCATCACAATGGTCTATTAACTGAATGGCTACAGGGTGGAAAATACGATTGAAAACTTCATCTCCTGGTTCCTTTGATCCTGCTGCTTCTATTAAAGGCAAGGCAAACCATTCACCTAAAACTGGCAGGTGCCCCATTTCATAAATTTCCAAGGCAGTATCAGTCATTGCCTTAACATTTGCAGCTATCAACGTAGGATCGTCGTTTGTTCCTGAGCGATAAGGTCCAGCTATAAGTATCATCATAGATCTACTCTTCATATTTGTTTCAGATTAAATTATTCAAATTAAGATGCATGATTGATCAATTGCAGGTTTGTCTCCAGAGCAAAAGACACAGCTGCTTTTGAATGCAAAAAAGTAGTATCGAAGCCTGGTATCGAGAAATCATTTTCACTAAGGAGTATTGGAATTTCAGTACAGCCAAGGATCACTCCTTCGGCGCCTGCAGCTTCCAATTTCTCAATGATCGTTAAAAATCGCTTTTTCGTTTCAGGGTAAAAGTGTCCCCGGCAAAACTCTTTTTTAATAGCCTGATCAATATATGCTCTATCCTCTACGCTAGGCACCACCGTTTCGATACAAAACTTCTCTAACAAACGTCCTTTAAAAAACTCTCTTTCCATGGTAGCATTTGTACCAATCAACCCAACCTTTTGCAGACCTTTTTCCAAAATTGCTTCTCCACAGGGATCAACTATATGAAGAAATGGAACATTAACACTAGTCTCTACTACATCAGCAATCATATGAACTGTATTACAGCATACCAATATGCACTCCGCTCCTGCCCGTTCAAGTTTCCTTGCTATCTCTGTAACCCTCCTGCCAACTTCCTCCCAATTACCTTTAGCACCAAGGCTTATATAAGGATCGTAATCCACGCTATACATAATTATTTCGGCGGAATGTACTCCTCCTAAACTAGCACCAACCATCTTATTGATGTGCTTGTAATAAATTGCGGAACTCTCCCAAGACATTCCGGCAATTAGTCCGATTTTTCTCATCTTTTTTGATTTTAGTTTTTGCTTTGAACCCGGTAGCCTTTATTAACAAGGTATACACCTGAAACAATAACGCCCGCAGCTACTATGGTGTAAAGGGTGATTGCCTCCTGTAGTATAAAAAATCCCAGTAATACGGCTACTATAGGATTCACATAGGCGTATATCGTCACCAGACCGACTGGAAGTTTTGAAAGGGCGTATAAATATGCCCCAAAGGCGGCTACCGATCCGATCAGGACCAGGTAGACCCAGGCAAAGAATGCCTGAGTGGATAAAGGTGGTAGCTCAGCATTGCGTTCAAACATTAAGCTCAGTAACAAAAGGCCTGAGCCTCCGATAAACAACTGAAGGGAAGCATTAACTAAAGGTTCGCTCTTACTCTTATTTCTCTGGGTATAAATAGTGCCCAGAGCCCAGGAAATACAGGATGCGATCGTGATCAGCATTCCGGCGAGGTACTCTTTGTTACGCAACTCGGCAAGGTGATTCTTAAAGATGACAAGTATTCCCAAAAGTCCGAAGCAGGTGCCGAGCAAAATTTGCCAGTTAAGTTTCTCCTTCCGCTTAAGTGTAAGATTAAGCAGGATAACATAAAGGGGAATCATTGAACAGATCAGCGCAGCTATGCCGCTGGGAATATACTGGACTGACCAGGCTACTATTCCGTTACCAAAGGTGATCATGCAAAGGCCGGGGACTATCTGCTGCTTCAACAGGGACCATTGCAACAGGGGCTTTTTTCCCATCAAAAATACAAGTAGAAATAGGATGAGGCTTGCTGCTAATTGCCTCATACCCATAAAAAGAAAAGGAGGAAAATCTTTTACCCCAACCCGTGCAGCCAGATAGGTAGTTCCCCATACTATGCAAATAAAAATAAGGGATAAATATGCCTTGGGATCTTTCTTCATCTGAACCTCTAATTTTTATTTCAAAAATGATGGAAAATAAAGAGGGAAAACAGATTCAGAATTTTTAATTTTGGACATAACAGATTCTTATGGATACAGCTGTTTTACCTTTGGAAGAAGACTTTTTATACAATCAACTTGCTGAAAAGCTGGAAAAAAACATACTTGATGGTGTTCTAAAAACTGGAGATAAACTTTTATCAGTAAGAGCATTAAGCAAAGAACAAGGCGTGAGTTTATCTACTGCCTTTAAGGCCTACACTCAATTGGAAATAAAAGGATTGGTTGAAGCGAGACCGAAATCAGGTTACTACGTGTCTTTCAGAAAAAGGAATTTCCAAGCGCCGGATAATAGTGTCCAGTTTGAAAAAGTACCTGAAGAAGCCAGCGTAGATGATATTGTTTCCATGGTATACCAAAGTTTGAACGCAGAAGGTCTTATTCGCCTTTCCATTGCTGTTCCTTCCAATGAATTACTTCCCGTAAGCAAGCTGAGTAAGACTATGGCGGAAGCTATCCGGGAAAGTAACGATAGCTGCCTCTCCTATGAGGCAACCCAGGGAAATTTACGATTGAGAAAACAGATTGCGCGATATGCTTTCAACTGGGGCGGTAACATTACAGAAAAGGATGTAGTAACAACTCAGGGCTGTATGGAAGCTTTGGTATTTTGTCTTAAAGCAGTTACAGAGCCTGGTGATACCGTGGCGATCGAAACACCTACCTATTTTGGTATTTTCAGTGTACTTCAAAGTTTAGGACTAAAAGTACTTGAAATACCTACTCATCCCGAAACAGGGATTAGTATAGAATATCTGGCTGGCGCAATAAACAAGGTCGACGTTAAAGCTTGTCTATTTGTTACCAATTTCACAAATCCTATGGGGTGTATACTGCCGGATGACAGGAAAAAGCAGTTGGTCGAACTTCTCGCTTCAAAAGATATTCCCCTAATTGAAGACGATATTTATGGTGAACTATATTTTGGAAAGGCTAGGCCACGAACTTGCAAAAGTTTTGATAAGAAAGGATTAGTCCTGCTTTGCTCTTCTGTGTCAAAGTCACTGGCGCCAGGCTACAGGGTTGGCTGGTGCATTCCTGGAAAATTTACAGAGAAGGTTATCAGCCTCAAACGTATGCATACCGTTTCTTCTGCCAACCCAACCCAAGCGGCAGTCGGACTGTTTATAGAAACCGGAAGGTTCGACCTGCACATGCGTAACCTTCGGAGGGAATTATACAAACAATGCCTTCTTTACACCCGCAGCATTGCGGAGCACTTTCCCGAGTCAACAAAGATCAGTCAACCTAAGGGTGGCTGCGTATTATGGATTGAACTGGATCAGAAGATTGATGCCTTTAAGTTGTTTCAGGCAGGCATGAAACATAATATAAGTATATCTCCCGGGCATATTTTCAGTACTGATGCCAGATTTAAAAATTGTATTCGTATTTCCTTTGGTATGCCCATTACGGCTGAAGTAGAACACGCAATTAAAATCCTCGGCATACTGGCAAAAGATATGTTGAAAGCGTAAAATTCTGCTACTTAACTTTTTTCTTTTCTACAATTGGAGGTTTAAGGTACTGTTTAAAGAAAGCATAAAGCTGGTTCAAAGGATCGGCCGTTTGCGGCACTGCATGTCCCTTTCCATAATTAACAAGGGTAGAGACAGGAACCTTCAATGATTCTAATTTCGATTTGAAATGCGCGATTTGATCCTGATAATATGCCTCATCATCCGTATTATAGAAGAAAAGAACAGGGGCTGTTGCCGAAGATTGAACAAGCCCTGCAGCCCCCATGGATTGCCATAGCTCATAATTTTTGTCGAGCGGGCCCCATACCCAGGGGCAACGTGTTTCCAGATTACCGTCACCGTCGCCTTTTACATTGTAGATCTGCGTATAATCAAATACTCCGGAACCTAAAGCTGCCGCCTGAACATCATCAGAAATACCTTTATTAAAACCAGCATTTTCAATATCAGGAACTTTCTTATCTCCAATAGCAAGAGATCCGGCAGTAGCCCCGCGGGAGAACCCATAAATTCCAATCCTGCCTGATAAATGCAGTTTGCCCCCCATTGCCCTTAAGGTTCTTATAGCGGATTTAACCTTTTGTGCGGCATCGGGATTGGTTTGAAAAGATTTATAGGCATCGTTTGGCCCGTTCAGAGGCTTTCCCTTACCCCACTGGCAATACTTGGGATGGTCAGCAATTGCCCAGGCGATACCGTTAGCGGGTGCACCTTCTAGAAATGTATCATTAAACCCGGCAAATGAATAGCCAAGATTAGCTCTTTGATCTCTGGTAGCATCCGTAAGCACTTTCTTAACAGGGTCATAAGTAGGATAACTATTACTGTAAGAAAAAGATAAAATTATGGGCACCTTCTTAGAAGCATTGGCGGGATATATGATGTCCATGTGTAAATTATCTCCCTCTGTATATTCAGCAGGGGTATTATAAACTGAGGGATCATCCTTAAAATAAGGTACGTTTCGCAGGATACGATATCCCTCGAACAATACGTATGATTTTGAAGTTGAGCAATCCTTGTAACCACAAAATGAACCTGAAGCTATTGAATCATTAATAGCAATTATGTCATTATTAATCAACGGGGAAACGGCAGCCGGATCCTTTTTGTAATTGAACTCAATTACACGGTATCCTTGTGAAAGCAGCCACCTTACATCCCTTGAATTACTATTCCTACCGATCTTCGTAAAGCTTAAATTCTCCAAATATATAACGGTTGCATAGTTTCCACTGAAATCCTTTACAGGCACAGGGGCCTCAGTTGATTTATAAGAGATTTCGGTACCGGTAGCTTTGCTTACCCATCTGCCAACACTGGCGAAACAATTTAATGAAAAACTTAAAAGCGTTAGGAACATGAGCAGGTGCTTATTCATGCGCAAAAATTTACGTCGCAAAGTAAAGCAAACTATCACTACTTAAACAATGAAAGTAAAAGTTGAAGGAATCCTGATCGGGTACAGAAATAAAACCTTTATAACCAGATGCTCAAAACAGAGGATAGATTTTTTGAAAGTTCTTCTTGACCTACAAAACTTAGCGAAGCCATCTCATTGAGGCTGCAAAAAACCCATCATTTACCTCAATAAAACAAATAGACTTTAACAAAAAAAGGAGCAGTTCCTAGTGAACGCTCCTAAAGCAAGCTCGAAAATGGCAGATATACTAAAGCTATTTATACTACTGCACGTCCTTTACAAAACGGACATTAAAACGGTCGGGCTGATTTGACTTAGCATAAAAGGTGGCATTATAACTTGTGAGGTTCCCACCCTCCATAATGGAGAAGGTTTTATCACTTGTAGTCCAAAACTCCGCGTTACTTCCCCCAGTTGGGTATGTATTATTAATACTATATCCGCCTGGATGAGCATCGAAGCCTGAAGCGTTGGTGCCGGCAATGTTATTCCAATTAGTTTTTGATGTTAAAGACTTCAACTTCTCTTTATTTGTCCATTGGCCATCTTTAAAAGTAACCCCAACAGATGCAAGAAGTTTACGGTAGTCCGCTTCAGTTGGCACCCTCCAGCCAGAAGGTAGCGCGAACTGCTGCACTTCCTCATAGGTGTAAAATTTACCATATTCCGGTTTACTGGTAGTTGCATCATTCCAAATGCCACCTTCACCAGAGTAATTTGTGTTTGTCCACAATTGATCTCCTATTTTCACAACATCATAAGCTTTATTGCCAATGGTTATCTTTTCTAATGGAGTTTCTTTTTCGGGCTCTTTTTCCGGTTCAGGATTATCCTTTTTCTTACAAGAAACTGCAAGAAATAGTGTGAATAAAATCAGGCTTAAAAACTTTGTTTTCATTACGTATTACAGAAAGGTTTTATCCTAAGCCATACGGGCTACGAAAACAAAGTGTAACAGAGTTAATAAAATTAATCAGGAACTCGCGCAGGGATTCGAGTGGATTTCTCTAAATTCGCCCCGTTGAAAAGCTACCTTACGTCGCCGTGAATCCAGTAATCCTCAAAACATTCTGTTGCTTTTGCCTGCTTCTTTCTTCCTTGGCCTGCCAAAAAAAAAAAGATACAAGCATTGCCTTCTATTACTGGAAAACATCTCTCGATCTTCAGCAAAAAGATGAGACCCTACTTAAGGAGACTTCAGCTGGGAAGATCTACCTTCGACTTTTCGATATAAGGTGGAACGAAGTTAAAGGATTAGCCTTACCCGCGGGAGTTATTAAATTCAAGCAAAAGCTTCCTAATTTGGCTGTTGTCCCCGTGGTATATATTACGAACAAAAGCCTTTCCCGTTTAGGTACCAAGGGTGTTGATTCACTCGCGACTAACACATTCCGGCTGTTACATAATATAATGACAAATCACAGGATCAGTTATGAGTTCATTCAAATTGATTGCGATTGGACTGAGGGAACGCGGGAGAAATATTTCAGATATTTAAAACGACTGAAACTGATCAGCAAGAAGCAACTGGAAGCCACCATTCGCTTACATCAGGTGAAATACAAAGAGAGAACTGGTGTACCTCCTGTAGAAAAGGGAGTACTGATGTTTTATAATATGGGCAAACTAAATGGCGACTTAAACACTCCTAATTCTATTTATAATAAGGACGATGCGTCAAAATATACTTCCTTCATCAGCAGTTATCCTTTGCAACTTGATGTGGCCCTTCCGCTTTTCTCCTGGCTGATTCAGGTTCGGGATAGTAAGATTTTGGGGTTGTATAGTCAGTTAACTTCTGATGAACTTATAAACACGGGAGGGTTCAGCGTCCACCCCAATTTCCTGGTCGCGAAGAAATCGTTCTTTTTCAAAGGCATATATGTAAAAGAAAAGGATATTTTTAAACTTGAAGAGACAAATGGAGAGATATTGCAACAAGCAGCAGAACAACTTTCTTCAGCTCTTCCCCAAAACAATAAACGAACAATAATTTTTTATGAACTCGGTAACCTCAACCATTCTACATTCAAGGCGAAAACGCTTAATGAAATATCTTCTCAGTTCTAGTGCATCTTTGCTAATTGCGGCTGGAGTAGCCTGGGCTTGTGGAGGAGGATACGAGGAGGATCCTTCTGTTTTCGCACCGGAATATTTTGTTGATCCCCAATTTAGTCCCTTCTTCTTTGAATCATCGCATAGGTTCTACAGTTCGGACAATTTGTATGAAAACAACGCTGAAGATAACAATAGGCGTTTCAATGAGGAAACTACAAGCGACTGGCATAGTTATTTAGGTAACTCCATAGCCAGGGGTGATCTTGAAACTTTACTTTTTACACTCTCATCAGCTGGGGTTGACTCGGTCGATCAGCTTCGATTAGGTAAGCTACGAAATCTTCCTTCTAATTATCCCAACCTGCCAGGTCCCAAGTTTAGAAAAAAGAAGATCGACCAGTTTTTTGAATATTTGAGACTTGCGAAGGAGGCTGAGAGCTATGCTGTGAACGAAGCCGACTACTGGTATGAGCCGGCGCCAAAGAAACCTGTAGATGGTAAAATAGAATCAAGGATAAAAACAGCATTTCAAACGGCGAAAGATCCTTTTCTGAAACAACGCTATTGGTTTCAATTGGTACGTTATTACTTTTATGCAGACATGGCATCCGAAAGCTCTGCCTACCCGGTAGAAGCAGCGTTTAACAGTTATATAAATTCGACAAAAAACAGTCTCTACTATCGGTCGCTCTCCTATTTGGCAGGCCATTACTACCATCAGAAAAAGTATGCTGAGGCCAACTATCTGTACAGCTTGTGTTATGACCATTCTTTCAAGATGAAAATCCCTTCTGCATGGAGTTTCCATCCTCAGGAGGAGCAGGACTGGAAACAAACATTGGCTTTGGCAAAAAACAAGGAGGAAGAGGTTACACTTTGGCACCTCTTGGGTATGGAACATGACCCGGTAAGAGCAATTAAAGAGATTGCCAAAAGAGATCCCAAATCAGAAAAAATGGACCTTCTATTAAGCAGGGTGGTTAATATAACTGAATATAATGGGTTAGACAGCTCTTATTCCTCTGGTATTATAAATAAGAAGACAGTAGACAATGACTTACATAGTATAGATTCTATTACCCGCTCGGCCTCTACAAATAAGCCATGGTTCTGGAACCTTGCTTCCGGGTACCTCCATTTTCTCAAAAAAGATTATAGAAATGCCTCTGCATTTTACGACCGGGCAGAAAAAGTGATACCAGTAAAGGATACCCTGGTAAATGCCCAATATAAGCTCCTAAAAACTCTTCTATTCGTATCTCAATTGAAAAAAATAGACGCAACAACAGAAGCTGCTTTGGTTGAACCACTTAATTGGTTAGCAGATCTTCGAGACCAAAAGAGGCAGTTTAAAGATCTGAGATATGCCGACGCCATGCTCCCGGTGACAAGTTCTATAGCCAACTTGTATAAATCACAGAAAGATGTTGTGAAGGCGGTTTGCTTTGAGGATGTAAAGGCCTTCTATACCAACAATTCGAACATCAATGCCTTAGAATCTATATTCCTCAAGAAAAACAGGACGGCATTTGAAAATGTGATGCTGAGGTATTATCCACATAAGCTGGAAGATCTTTATTATCACCAGGCATGCATGCTTACTTATCAGGAGAAGATCGATGAAGCGATTGCACTGATGGAAAAATCAGGAGAAAAAGGAGCCAAATTTGAGTTAGCAGGTAATCCATTTAACAGTCGCCTGAACGACTGCCATGACTGCGACCACGAGGCACCGCAAAAATTAAAATTCACCCCATTAAGCTTCTTAAAAGCTATAAAAGCAGCTAAAGACGAATTAAACTCAGGTAACAATAGTTTTAGGAACTCCTTTTTGCTTGCTAATGCCTATTATAATATGACGTATTATGGAAATGCGAGGCTTTTTTACCAGACGGATATAACAGGATATAGTGATTATAATGAAGAAGCCACTGCAGCAGAATTCCGGAAAACGTTCACCAACCAGGATGTCTGTCTTAAGTATTACCTCCGGGCAAGGCAGTTTGCACAGACAGATGAACAGCGGGCGCGCTGTACTTTCATGGCTAGCAAATGTGAGCGTAACCAGTATTATAATCAGGTGAACAATAAATCTTACAGCGATGATTATTCCTATTTTCCAGGAGGCAAATATTTCGCAGAACTAAAACAGAGGTTTTTAAACACAAAATATTATCAGGAGATTTTGAAAGAGTGCGGTTATTTCAGGTCTTATGTAAAGCCTTAAGTCTTCCCGCCACTTAAGACATGCGTTCGAGCTCCTATTTAAATATATTTTAACCTGCAATAGTATAAATAGTGCAGGTTATATTTCATCCTTGGTTTGTGGGCTTCTGGTGACTAAAGCTGTTTCTAGCCCGTTGGTAACAGAGTCTTTCCGTGAAGCTCATTTAGTACCTGGGCAATTGCAGCATAGATTGCAAGTCCTCCGCAAATAACCCCTTCATAACCTGCAAACGTTTTAATAGACGTATTTCCTGTAGCATCTCCCAGTGCCAATAGGAAAAAAAGAGCAGCCAAAGTAGCAAATACCAGCTGAAGAGCTCGATTCAGCTTTAGGGTACCGATAAACAACAAAAGAGTGAATATTCCCCATATTGTTAAATAAGCTACTAGTCCGGTTTCAGATACCGCGGTAGCTAGTCCGAGTTTCGGCAAGATCAATAGTCCTGCAAAAGAAAGCCAGAAGAAACCATAAGAAGTGAAAGCGGTAAATCCAAAGGTATTGTTCTTCTTACTTTCAATAATTCCAGCTATCACCTGAGCTATTCCCCCATAAAAAATACCCATGGCAATAATCATTGAATCAAGCGCAAAAAAACCTGCATTGTGAAGGTTCAGTAAAATGGTGGTCATACCAAAGGCGAACAAACCAAGCGGAGCAGGATTAGCATACTTAGTACTTAGAACGATTTCTTTTTCTTCTTTCATTGTAAAAAATTAAAGCCGAAATCTCGGCCTTTCTTTACAATGAAAATATGATGAAGATTTCAGTACGAAATGATATCAGTACTATTTTTATTATCAAAATACTAGTACTGGAAAACAGTTGTTTTTACAATCATGCAAACTAATTACCTTCAAACGGGAATGGCTTATTTGGAGGTCTGTTACTACCAGACCCTGTCTCTCTACCTTGTATACCGCTGTAATAATATTGCTCATACCCTGTTCTGTAGCCATTATCGTAAGCTTCCTTATAAATTCCAGTTTCAAAAGAGTTTATAGGCGTGCTGTTGTAAGTTAATCCATTATACCCAGCAGCATAGCCTCTACTAGCTCCTGTATTAAATCCTTGACTGTAATAAACTTGATAAAGATCATTAAAGTCAGGGGAGTCAGAGGCGTTAAGAACGGTGGAAGGAAGAGATGTAAAAAAAAGTAATACAAACATTAATGCTTTCATAAGTAGGTATTTTTGTTGTAATAGTTATCGCAACTTTGATATTTATTTTAGCAGGCAATAAAGGTAAAAAATCGAAAAGCAATGTACGGAAAACTTTTAAAAGGTTGAAAATTAAATAACTTTTAACATAACAATATTTAAATTTCAAACTCCGCATCAACTTCGAAGCGTAGCCTTTCCCTGGTCCTGGGATGATCGAACTCGAGATACTCGGCGTGAAGAAAAAGTCGTTCAGCTTTTGTTCCATATAGATCATCCCCTAAAATGGGAACATTTAGTCCCGATGGATGAGCTGCGTGCATTCTTAACTGATGGGTTCTGCCTGTTATTGGGTAGAAATGAATAAAGGTTTTGCCATCAACTATCTTCTGTACCTCAAACTTCGTTTGCGCAGGCTTGCCATATTCATAACAGACCATTTGCTGAGGGCGATTATCGAGATCAACACGCAAAGGAAGGTCTATTATACCGCTATCCTTATCTACTACACCATTAAGAACAGCGTGATATCGTTTTAAAACAGTTTTTTGGAGAAATTGCTTCTGAAGATGAACGTAGCTTTCATGGTTCTTTCCGATAAGTATAATGCCCGAAGTACTCTGATCTAAACGGTGTACCAAAATCGCTTCCGGATATCTTGCTTTAATCCGGGTTTGTACAGAATCTTTTACGTAACGACCAGGGACGGACAAAAACTCAGCAGGCTTGTTAACTACTATAAGATCGTCGTCCTCAAACACAATGGTCATTTCTTTCCCCTCTGCAGGATTATTCTCTAAGGGATTATCGTCTACCTCTAATCCCTCAAGCATAAAGCCTAGAATAGGAAGACATTTGGACCTGCAGGCAGGATAAAATTCGCCATGTTTACGAACCTCTGACTTAGGCGATTGTCCCCACCAAAACTCAGCCATAGTAACGGGCTGCAGATTATGAAGATAAGCATACTGTAAAAGTTTAGGAGCAGCACACTCTCCTGCCCCGGCGGGAGGCACAAGCCCAAGGTCTTCCGTGAAGATAGATAATAAGCTTTTCCAGTCTTTCTTAGCGTTCACGAACTTGTAACTCTCAAAAAGCTGCCTTTGTAATTGTGCCGAGGCCTGTTTCCGATCCTCCTTCAACTGCTCAATCTTCTCCAGGTGAGCACTCAAAGCAATTTCAAGATCCTTAAGTTTAGCCTCCCATGATCTGCTTATCACTCTTAGATCATATTGCTGTTTCAAACTTTCATTCTTCAGCTGCTCCAGAAACGGTTCCAGGGCCTCCGGTGACAAATTCAGCTGAGCCTCTTTCCTTCGTTTATGACGCTCCTTTTTTAGAATTCTATGTTGGGTCTTGAGCTCTCCTATTTCCAGTTCAGCGAGGCCTTTTGTTTGCTCGAGCTGTGCTTTCAAACTCAGGTAGCTCTCATTCCGCTCCAACGCCTCAAGGGCCTCATTTAAAGCTGTCACTCCCTTTACCTCAGTAAGGTACATCCCGTTTTCTTGAAACACTTCGTAAACTGGCGGAACAAAATAAGGATGCTGCTTTCCCTGAGCCAGCTTTCCAGAATAGGCTGCCAGAAATCCCAATTCGTTTTCAGGTGTTCTAACTACCAATACTCCGAACATTTTTCCAATAACCATTCCCTGGTGTTCAGGATCAATACCAAAGTTATGCTCGTTATCGTACGATTGATTTAGAAATTCCTGAACCTGGCCTGCAGCAATTTTGGCAAGAGGATGAGCCTCATAACAGAACGGATAATTAAACTTCCTGGGTGACGGCAGCGTTGAAATGTCTTGTATAAAAGGATGAAAGGCTGCCAGCTTCGTCTTCACGTATTCCACGGGTTAAAAATACTGGCTTTATGCTTATTGGAAAAGCTTCGGGCAAAAATATTTGTACAGGCTAAAAGGCGGTTCTCATTCCCAGGGAAGAAGGCTCCCCTCAAGAAAAAAAGGCTGTATTAAGCAATCGCCTAACACAGCCTTTTAATGCTATAATTAATAAGATGTATTTAACTATACGCGCGTTCTATCACTACTCCACTCTCTGTCGAAGTAGTCAGCGTCTTCCTGGCTTCTAGGAGTTACTCCCATTACGATTCCACCATCTTTAATTCCTGATTCGTATTCTTTAGCACGATCTTCAGGAATACCTGATCCGATCAAAGCTCCAACTAAACCGCCAGTTAAACCACCAGCACCTGCACCTGCTAATCCAGCAACCAATGGACCAGCTACCAGTAAACCTAAGCCTGGTAAGGCCACTGATGTTCCGATAGCAGCGATAGCACCGATAATTGCACCAGCAGTACCACCGATCGCAGAACCTGTACCAGCACCTTCTAATGCTTTATTTCCTAATTCTGAATCATGGTCTGAATTCTCGAAATGTTTTTTTCTTGTTTCATCAGACATAATCAGGTTAATCTCCTCCTGGCTATAACCTCTGTCTCTCAATGATTGAAAAGCTTGTTCCGCGCTTTCACGATCTCTGTAAAGGTTTGTTCTTAGTCCGTAAGAACCATTAGTGTTGTTTTCCATAGTCTTAAAAGTAGATTACTATTGTCCCTATTCAACTAAGTAAGCACCAAGATGTTTTTTATTTTTCTTTTTAAAATTAAAACAAAGCGATAAAACTTTGCTTTAGACAAGAGATAAAAATCTATTGAAAAAATTATGAAAAACATTTTCAAAACCTTGTTTTGCGCAATGGCTGTATCGTTAACAATTGCAGCATGTAGCTCTAACAAACAATCAGAAGGCGGAGAATCAGAAGCTTCTGGTGAAACAAACATGGGAGATACTGCTGTTGTAATGGACAACGATAGCCTCGCAGATGCTCCAACAGTTGTTGATTCATTAAACAAATAATAACCTGCGAGGGTAGGTTTACAGGTCGTTTTTCAATAAGACGACCTGTTATCTTTTAAATCAGGCAATGAAGAATTTTTTTTACGTTCTTTCTTTAGCAATGTCTATGTTCCTTCCTGGTTGTATTGTGATTGGTGGGAGCTGGTCAGGAAGAAGTGGCTGGAGCATAAGCTTTCTACCATTAATTGCGGTAGTCGTTATATTTCTTATTGTAAGACTTTTTCGGCGTCGATAGCCTCCTCTGGCACCTGTCTTTCAAGCACCTTTTCATAGGCTCTTCTTGCACTTCCCCGAAAGGACACCTCCCCGCAATACACATAACCCAACTTCTCGAATATTCGCATCATAGCTAGATTATCGAAGTTAGTATCTGCTTTAATACTGTAAATGCCGCGTTCTACTGCAAACTCCTCTACGAATTTCAGAAGTTTTTGAGCTAAACCTTTTCCTAAATAATTCTCAGATATAGCCACCCTATGAATTACAACAAAATCCTTATTTGTGAGCCACTTTCCATCTATGTCTGCATAAGCCGGTTCATTATTTAACATGACAGCAGAATATCCTGCAATTGAGTCTCCTTCTGTTAAAACATAACCTGCTCCGCTTTCTATATCTTTCTGAATTACACCCTGATTAGGATAACCGTCCTGCCATTGATCACTGCCATCTTTTTTACGGCGATCGATAGCTTGTTGTAAGATTTCCCAGATTTGAGGTATTTCAGAAACTACAGCTTTTCTAAAATGAAATTGCATTCGTAATTAGATTTTATGTAAGACAAAAATAAAGTGAATAATTTAAAATAATTGCCCTCTTTTTAAATAGAAGAGTCACCTCCCGAAGGAGATGACCCAATTCCAAATCCCATAAAAGTACTAGCCCATTACCAATTCGGCTAAAGCATCCTTAGTAAATCCTTTTAATTCCTCTTTTCTACCTTCTCTCACTTTTTTCACCCAATTTGGATCCGCCAGCAGTGGCCTTCCTACTGCCACAAGATCAAAGTCCCCTCGATCCATACGACGCAATAACTCATCCAAAGAGCTTGGTTGTGACGCCTCACCAGCAAAGGCTGCAAGGAATTCACCTGTTAACCCAACAGAGCCAACTGTTATTGTTGCTTTTCCGCTAACCTTTTTAACCCATCCGGCAAAGTTTAAATCCGAACCTTCAAACTCGGGTTCCCAGAAACGACGCTGAGAGCAATGGAAAATATCTACGCCCGCATCGACAAGGGGACTTACCCATTCCTCAAGTTCCTGAGGACTGGCTGCTAACTTATTGGTATATGCAGATGGCTTAAATTGAGAAAGGCGAATAATTAAAGGCAATTCTTCTCCAACCTGTTGCCGAACCTCCTTGATCACTTCTACAGCAAAGCGTGTGCGTTCTCCCAATGTTTTTCCGCCCCAGATATCCGTTCTTTTATTCGTTTCGTTCCAAAAAAATTGATCAATGAGGTATCCGTGAGCACCATGGATTTCAACCGTGTCGAAGCCAAGGCGTTTTGCATCAGCAGCAGCACGACCGAATGCAGCGATGGTATCTGCGATATCTTCTTCTGTCATCACTCTTCCATTTACAAAGCCTGGCCGGTTTAACCCTGATGGACCTTCAAAAGGTACCGGAGGAACCCAACCAGAATGATGATTATCCATTATCCCCATGTGCCAAATCTGTGGCGCCATTGCTCCTCCGGCATAATGCACGCCATCGATTACTTTTTTCCATCCAGCCAGAGACTGCTCCCCATGGAAATGAGGAATATTAGGATCATTTGAGGATGAAGGCCTATCGATAACTGTTCCTTCCGACAGGATCAATCCAACTTCTCCCTCTGCTCTTTTTTGATAATAAGCAGCTACCTGGTCCGTAGGGACGCCTCCGGGAGAAAAGGAACGAGTCATCGGCGCCATCACGATACGGTTCTTAATATTTAACGATTTTAGGCTAAATGGCCTGAACAAACTTTCTGTACTCATAATAATGATTTAAATGTGGGTTTTCATCAACTCACTAAGGACCGCAAAGGCTTCTTCATTCCGGTGATAGTAGGTCCACTGCCCCACCCGCTGAGCCTTTACCAGACCAGCTTTCTGCAGCAAGGACAAATACTCGGATACTGTGGACTGTGATAGACCTGCTTTTTTTTGGATTTGGCCTACACAAACACCTTGCCCGTACCCAAATTCCGCTTGTTCCGGAAAGTTTAACTCTGGGTCCTTAAGCCATTGAAGGATCTGTAACCGGGTTTTATTTGAAAGCGCTTTAAATATTTCCACTGGTTCCATGTACAAATATATATCGACTTTTCCCGATATACCTATTGAGCAAAAAGTTCTGACAGTCTAATTAAAATAGGAAGAAATTGAAATGACAAAAAAACATTGATTTACTATCGGAGTATGTTATGGGAAGCCGAAAAGTCAACTTTCAGAGAAACAACAGGTGTAGCGATCAGGAGAAATTTCGCGTATTATGCAATATGAAAAAACATAATACTTACCTGATTGCTTTTATGCTTTGTCTTGCAGCATGTAAGAACAATGAAGATGCCGAGCCTGAGAATGTAGATACCTTGCCTATTCCAGAGGTTCAGTCGGCAAACGAAGTTATAGAAACCGAAAGGTTGGTCAATGAACTTGAATTTGTTGCAAGAAGCATAAAAACCGCCTACCCTAATCAGCCCGGAATTTTAGCAGGAACCACAATTACAGAAGGCAAGACTAGCGAAGGAAAGAAAAAATATGATATTGTATTTAATAATCTGAACGGACCAGACAATAAGAAAAGAAATGGACTACTTACCGTAGTATATGAAGACGCGGTAGAAAACGGCAACGTAGTTGTTGGAAAACATTTGCACGTAAGGTCAGACGAGGAGGCAAACTTATTTTCAATAGACGGGGTTAAATTTAAAGGTTCATCGGTTTTCTCGAATATAGAAGCTGCGAAAGCTTCAAATGCAGCAACCATTAATCATCTGAACGCTCAAAGCTTTATTATTAAACCTGATGCAACTCAGATCAGATTTTCTTCCGTTCGAAAAAGCAAATGGATTTCAGGGAGTAGCACAGGCGATACAAACGACGACGTTTTCGAACTTAGTGACCAGAGCTACTCATTAACTATTCAAAAAAACCCTACCAGTTTTATTGAAGTTAAACCTGGTCAAACGGCTACTTTAAGTTCTTCTTGTACTCAGTCATCTTTCCTCCCAAAAAAAGGAAAATTGAAAATTGAAAAACTCGGGGGCAAAACGTTCTATCTGTCCTTCGGAAATGGCAACTGCTCTGACACCGTCTCTCTATCCTATAACATGAATTAATCTGATTACTATATCAGATGGGCAACACTTTCTGGTATGGTAATCATCTTTTAGCTGACAATTTCTTTTTTAAATTATCAGCTTTCGAGATTAGTTTTCCCGCTTTTTTTACATTTGGGCTCACATCAAATTACGGTATGAAAAGAGCTCTTTTTGCTTTTATAGCATTTATATTTCTGGCATCCTTTGCTCCAAAAGAAAAATTAACATGGATGGCTATTGGTGATTCTATTACTTACCTCGACAATCGACCGGAACAAACTGCCAATCGAATAACAAGAGGTTATATGTCGAGGGTTGCAGAAAAGCTGCCGTACATTCAATTTGAAAACCACGGCCACAGCGGCTGGACGGCATCAAGAATGGCTGGCCAAATAGAAAAAGAAGATTTAAAAAAGGCAGATGTTTATTCTATCTATTATGGAACCAACGACTGGAATGCTGGCTTTCCTATTGGCAATTTAAATGATTATCAAAATAGCACTGGTAATACCACCCTTTACGGCTCTTATCGAACAATTATTGATAAGATACGCAGCCTGAACCCTAAAGCAAAAGTTATTTTAATCACCCCCATGCAGCGAGGTGACTTTGTTTATTTGAAAGACCCAAAAAACAACGCGAAAGGATCGTATGCAGACCGGAAAGGGCTCTACTTGTCGCAGTACGCTGATGCTATAAAATCAATTGCTAAGGCAGAAAAGTTTGTTGTAGTTGATCTTTACTACAAAAGCGGCATGAAAGTGAAGGAAATGGTTAAGTTTAAACGATTGAAGGATCCTGAAACCGGCCAGTATCGCGACTATAAATACCCCAACTATATTGATATTCCCTTTAACCCAGTTACTGATGAATATCCCTATCCCGTTGAAGCAATCGACCTCACCTACGACGGCCTACATCCCTCCGACAAGGGAATGGAAATTATAGCGAAGATGTTAGTGAAGGTTATGAAGAAATACTAAATCCTACCTTAACAGATTACAAGAGGCAGATAAGGTATTATTTACCTCTTGTTTTTTCGGAAATTAATAATCAACCTTGCTATTGTCCGATATAGGTGTACTCGATCACCGCACCCTTCTCACTACTACCTTGTGGGTCTTCTTTTGTTGGTCCTGAAGTTACAGAGCTCCTGTCGGTTATAAGGTAGATCTTCTTGCCATCCGGAGATATCGCTACATCTCTTAAGCGATTACCGGCTTGAAAATATGACTCCTCTGCTCCCCCAAATCCCTTCCCGGAGTTGTTTAACTTCAAACGGATCAGCCTGCCACTTTTCAAAGTGGGTACCAAAAGAGAATTCTTCCAGCCGGGTATTGCATCAGAGGTGTAGACTTCCAAACTTGAAGGAGCCTCCGAAGACCATTCAGGTTTACCAGTATTTTTCGCAACTGCGTTAAACAGACCTTCAAGGAAACCATGATCATTCGGATTAAAGGCCTTGATCGGGTCTCTATAGCTATTGCCAATCCGGGCAGCATTATCAGCTTCCCTAACGATTAAAGGATAAGTAGTGTTCCATTTGCCCGGCAAGCTGTCACGATCGCTGACGCTCGCAGCGAGACCATCATAATTCCCGTCATTATACCCGATCACCAAGGGGTGCCCATAGTTTGCTCCCTTCTCCACCAAATTGATTTCATCATCAGAATAAGGACCGTGTTCTGTAGAGTACAACATTTTTTTGCCAGTTATAGTGGCAGAAGCGAGACCCTGGGGGTTACGGTGTCCAAGGGACCAAACAGCATTTTTAAAAGGATTAGAGTTAGGTACCCATTTATCTAGAGGAACATTATCAATATCCTCTTCGGTGTTAAACCGAAGGACCTTCCCTTCATAATAATTAGCATCCTGGGAATGGTTGGGCCTATTCCCGTTATCAAATTGACCAGCTCCCATATCTCCAACAGCATAAAACAAATACTCTTTACCTTCGATGTTGGCTATGTGAAGTCGCCCCCCGTTGTGATCATTACTACCAGGAATCGTGTCGCAAATGACTTTCGGATTGCTAAGTGATTGCTTTTCTTTTTCCCAGGTATACCTAACAATCTTTGTCTGGAAGTAATTACCAGCAAAATTAGGTCGAGCCTCGACAAACCGATACACATAAGCCAGGTATACAAAGGGCTTCCCCGTTAGAATTTGTGGATGAAGAGCCATTCCCATCAATCCTCCCTGGGGCCAGGGTTTACCACTAAAACTACGTTCGGAATTGAGATCAAGAACAATTTTCTTCTTTCCACTAGCGATGTCGATCCTACTTACCGTATATCCCTTCGCCTCCGTTATCCATAAATTATTGTCCGGTCCATAAACTATGTCCCAGGGGTCTTGTAAATTAGATAACAAAACCCTCTTTTTAAACTTTATATTTCCTTCTCCTACGTTTGTCTGTGAAAAGCTATTGATAGCCATAGAGCAACTTAAGAGACAGCAAGTCAACATTTTCCCTATCATGCAAAACTATAACACAAGTCTTGGCCTGCAGTTTTCGCCCCTTAAAGTATTTTCAAAGCTTCCAACGTAATATTGGCGTTCTCATAATTAACGCTTAGGGCCTGCTCCGCTTATTATTTTCTGCTAAAAGTAAACCTACCCTTACCGTCGAAAAAGAAACACCAGGTTTTCAAGGTCTGGCATCTGTATCTCGGGATCTTCATTACAAAAGATAATTAGAAAAAACGATCTGGAAGGTTCGACAGTTATTCAGGAAACAGAAATTAAGCTATGGAATTTAGAAAGCTGGAAACAGAAGATGAATTAACTTCAATACAAAACAATAACGGACATTGTGTAATATTTAAACACAACACAACTTGCCCGATCAGCAAGGCAACAAGAATTGAATTTGAACGTGAAGCTAATCTACTGCCCGAAGGAACACCTATCTATTTTCTGGACCTGCTAAGTTTTAGAGATCTTTCCAATGCTATCGCCGAAAGATTTGAGGTACGTCATGAATCGCCACAGGTGCTTTTGATAAAAAATGGAAAATGTATTTACAACCAGTCCCTTTACGATATATCAGCAGGAGAAACGGCAGCTGTTATCAAGCAGGACTAGTAGAAAGATCAGGATTTCAAAGTCACTTTACTACCTTTGAAGCATGAGTAAAGTTTATCAAAAGATAATTCCTCCGGGAGATTTCGCAGGGCTACTGATTGCTGTAAATGAAACAGTAAAACTTTTTTTCACTCATTTCCCAGATCAGCAACCAGAAAAATGCTTTTTATTCATTCCCAAGTACATGATCCCATTTATTTTAAAAGGACTTCAGGAGACGCAACTAGACCCTCCTTCAACTTCTATACAGGAACCTCCTGAAAATGGGACGTCGTATTATTTTGGCTTGCCAATATTCTTCAACTATGAAGACTCAATTGTAGTAATGGCTGAAGATGCACTTAGTTTTCCCGAGGAATCCCAACCAGTGGTGAAACTTTTTTATGACGACCGGGTTTCGGTCACCGGTGTTAATTTAAACAGTCAGTAGTCAACACTTTCCAGCTACTATGTGAGCTGAAAGACATAGAACTGAGATTGCTGTTCAAAAAATAATAATCAACAAGAAATCTATTTCTATCTTCGTAGACCAATTTCAAATTATACTTTATCGAATTAGTGGGCCGGTATGAAAAAGCTTATTATCCTTCTGTTTATTTCTATCAATTGCATTTCATGGACTCGAACAATACAAACCGAACCAAGTCCAAGTGAAAAACGAGATCAGATTTTAAAAAATATCACTCCTCCAAAAATCTCTAAGAACATTCTGCTGATTACAAAATTTGGGGCAGTTGGCGACTCTAAAACAAATTGTAAACCGGCATTTGATAAGGCGGTAAAAGCAGCAAAAGAAAAAAAGGGTGGAAAAATTGTTGTTCCTCCCGGCACTTACCTGATCAATGGCCCTATACATATGACCAACAATCTTTGCATTGAGTTACAAAAGGGTGCAAAACTTGTTTTCGGAACCAACCCATCAGATTATTTACCTGCTGTTCTAACAAGTTGGGAAGGCACATTTGTTTATAATTACAGTCCCTTTATCTACGCCTACCAATTAGAAAATGTAGCGATCATCGGCGAAGGGGAAATTGATGGAAATGCCCGCGATTCCTTCAGTAAGTGGACTGAGAAGCAAAGCACAAGTCAGCAACTTACACGAAAAATGAATAAGGAAAATACGCCCCTGGCACAACGTATGTTTGGGAAAGGCCATTTCCTTCGTCCCCAATTAATTCAGTTCTTCGAGTGTAAAAATATTTTGATTGAAGGTGTCACCATTAAAAACTCACCTTTCTGGTGCGTGCATTTGCTTAAGTCGGAAAATATAACGGCGAGAAAAGTAAAGTTTGAAGCCTTCAATAAAAACAATGACGGTTTTGACCCAGAATACTCAAAAAATATTTTGATCGAAGACATTGATTTTAACAATGGCGACGACAACGTTGCGATAAAAGCTGGGAGAGACTACGAAGGTAGAAGGACTGCTATCAGCTCAGAAAACATCATCATTCGAAACTGTAGGTTTAAAGGATTACATGGTGTGGTTATTGGCAGTGAAATGTCTGCCGGTGTGCAGAACGTATTTGTTGAAAATTGCAAGGCTTCGGGTTATTGCAAGCGTGGCATCTATTTAAAATCCAACCCGGATCGTGGTGGATTTATACGCGACATTTATGTAAACAATGTTGAATTTGGAGACGTAGAAGATTGCTTTTTCATCACTTCTTTCTACCATGGAGAAGGAAAAGGTTTCGAAACCGATATCCGGAACGTGTTTGTAAACAACGTTAAATGCAGCAGAGCAACAAATGCTGCAGTGGTGATCCAGGGATATCCTACAAAAAAAGTAAGAGACATTTATTTTTCAAATGTTACAGTAGATTCTGCTTCTACAGGTCTCAGCATGAGAAACGCAGAAAATATAATATTTAATGATGTTATTATCGGGAAAGAAGTAAAAGAACCTTCCCACGTGAAGTAATCGATAATTTACAGGAGTGTATAAGTTAATACCTTTACGCTCCTGTTAAACAACTACCTAACTATTATTCCGTTTTTCCAGAATCTCCTCTTCTCAATCCTACATTTTGTTCAATAATTGCGTCGGCAATTACGCGAGTTTTCTGGCCTATTTTCATACAACACCTTTACGAAGAAAAATTATACCTCCAGAAAGCAAACGAGGCAGTCTTGTTAACACAAACCTTACGTCCTTTTAAGAGTGGCATAATATTAGCATATAATAAGTGATGGCCGATGGGGAGATTACCCCCAAAATAAGGCCTAAACTTACACCACCAATTAAGTATAAGAATGAAACTACTGCTACTTTCTGTTATTTCCCTTATGATAAGTTTTTCAACAGGGCTTGCTAACAATAAATATGATGGATTTTACATAAGTAATACTGGCGATACAGTCAAGTGTAAGATTAAGGTTAACGGGCTATTGTTGAAAAAGCAGGCGCTCAATCCCCTATCTGTTACAAGAAGTCTACGGATAGAACTACCCGGTGGTAAAAATCAAAATTTCAAACCAAATGAAATTAAAGCTTTTAGGATCACTGGCTTAGAAAACAGTCCTGTAGAGTTTAGAAGCCTGGAAGGCGATAATCAGCATTTTTACCAGGTATGGACTGAGGGTAAAATAGATTTATATGCTTATTATACTGCGCATCCCTACGATCACTCTCCTGTTCCAAATTTCTTCTCTTACAGCGACACGGGTAAAATGACCAAAATCCTTCCTCAAAATGTGAATCAATGTCTCGGAGAAATGATTAAGGATGATAAAGAGCTGTACAATGCTTGGGTGAATAAAGAGTATCAGAATAAAGGTTTAGTAAGCATTGTGCAATTATATAATTCACGTTTTCTTGCTGGCTCAACCATATCTTCAGATAATCCAACAACTCTTTCTGCAACAAAAGATTAGATGAGTATTCTTTTTTACCAGCTATATCTACCTTAGAGCTATTAGGTAGATTTAGTGGAAGCTAGATCATTTTTCGTATACTCAGAATTGGGAGGTACCTTTGGCACCTCCCGATATAAAACCTTACCAAATTATTTTTAAGACCCGTTCGTTTGAAACTGTTTTATCATATCATCTAATACAGCCTTACCGTAGCCAATCCGCTCTGCATACTCCAAACACAGCGCATACTCACGGTCATGAACATCCCCGTCCTCCATTGTCATTTGCACCAGGGTTTGCAACTCCAAGGTCTTCTGTAATCCGTCTTCAGGAATAATAAAACTTAATACGGAAAGATTATCCACCAAGGGCATCAAATCTGCAGGGGTAAGTCCTAATTTATCACCAATTAGCAATAATAAAGTTCCCTCATCATTGTCCAGAACTTTATCCGCGGCAGCTACAAGTATCAGGTTCTGAAAGAACGCTAATTTTTTTTGAGGTGTATTAAACACCTCTTCTATAGATAGGTTGTTTTGCATAATTCCTTTTTTTCTTTCTTAAGTAAGCAATAAGCAAAGCTGTTCTTAAATACCCAGCCAGCCCTTGCCACTAATGGCAATAGGAAAATAAGTAAATCCCAATTTTGTTTGACAACGGGCTGCTATTATAAAAATCTGTAGCCTTTTGTTCTCACCAGCTCAATCTTATGCTTATAGATAAACCGCCCGGACAGCTTGTGCAGCCAGAACTTCACCTTTCTGATCCGACCAATAATTTCTATTCCTAACAAATTAGAATTAAGTTCGCGACGCTTTTTAAGCTGATTTAATTACAAAAGAATGGAAGAAGGATTTACATTGCCAATACTATACAAGGGCCAGGAAAGAGACTTTGCAGCAACATTAATCACTACAGGATACACCCATAAATTTCATGTAGATATCGACGGAGTGGGAATATATTTTGAGCCCGATGAGGAAAGGAATTACCGGGCAATTTTAGACGAAGAAGCAATAGCTAAGCAGCTTAAACCAAATGTAGATCTTGTTAGATTAATTGGATTAAAGATTGAAGAGCTCTTCAAGAAATAGATCTATAGTATAAGGCAAATAACCGGGCTTTTAACGTCCTTCAACCTCACTCAACTTTACTAAATACTCTTCTACTTTTTTACTCGAAAAATCACCTGCTCCAATATGTCTAAAAACAAGGTTACCAAATTTATCAAAGATAACCGTTGTAGGAATAGAACCATCTAACAAGCTCTCAGGAATGGAACTATCTGCTGTGTAAACAGGTAAGTTGAACCTCTTCCTCTCCATAAACTTCTTAGCTTTTTTATAGTTACCATCTACATCAACCATCAGGAAAACGATGTTTTTGTTAGACTTTAAAGTGCTAGAAAGCCGGTTGAAGCTTGGCATTTCTGCAATACACGGAGGGCACCAAGTAGCCCAAAAGTTAATAACTACCACTTTCCCTTTAAGGTCAGTCAACTTCACAACTTGATTATCTCCATTTCTAAAGGAAACTTCCGACCCTTGCTTTGCAGGTGATTTTTCATTTACCTGCACATTTGGTTGAAAAAAACCAATGGACATTAGTCCCCTTATAGTCCAGCTTTTAGCCTCGGGACTAAACAGCATAAGTGAGGCAAATCCAATAAGTAAAAGAGTACTTAAAGAAGGGAAAGACATTCGTAACACACTCTTCATCATCCTCTAAACTTTGTATTTTAATTAGACTTGTTGATATCTGTATTCCTATTAATAGACAAATTAATTCTTTTTATTAACAATTGATCATTTCTAATTAACCTGACGACTTTTTAAGAATAGAATTTACAAGGTAAAGAATCCCACAAACCTTGTTTTTAGAAATATGATCAATAAAAAACCCCGCTGAAAAAATCAACGGGGTCGCCCAATTGTGTTGGGAAAATTGCCTGTGCAAATATACGACAGAATAAGGTTATTAAGAATTGTTGATAACTTTAATTTTTAAAAAAGATAAAAAGTCCTCTTAATCAGAGTGAAAAATTGAAGCGTCAAATGTAAAGCTCCTGACATTTCTCGCAAAAGTAGGAAGTCCTTCCCGTCTTTCCAATCTTCTCCTTCATCAAGGGAATATGATCACGGGGACAGTCTGATTTTTTATATACCTTCCAATTAGGTTCCACCTCTCCCTCTTGTTGCCACTGTAGGTAGTTGCCCGACAATCTTACGCAAGCCTCTATTATTGCGCCCAGTTTTTTCTCTGGAATCGCAGAAACAATACTTTGAGGATGAACTTGACTTGCAAACAGCGATTCGTTTTTTATCTTATTCCCTACTCCCGCAAGAATATTTTGATCCATCAGCGCTTCACAGATCAAATCCTTTCGCTTCTTTGCAAGCTTTCTACAGGCTTCATCCTTGTCGAAAGCCTCATTCATTACATCCGCTTTCCAGTTATAAACTTCGTCCAGCGGCTTGTCAATGAAACGACAATCAGAAGAATAGAAGTTAATTTCGCCATTACCGAACTCAAAACCAATCTTTAACACCCTTTGTAGAGTAGAATTAATTGCAAACTTCCCAAAGAGCATTAAGTGGACACGGATAGTAAATTCCGGAAAACAAAAGAGGAGCTCCTTCCCATAAGTTTTAATGTCAACTAAGATACTACCAGTAATTTTCTCAAAAGGAATTCCCTTCGCTGTTCCGCTGGCAGCTACTACAGTTTGACCAACAAACTCTTCAGCCAATATTTTAAGAAAAACCATTTGAGGACCTTCAGGCATAACCAGTCTATTTTTATAATTTTGATATTGAGCTAATAACAACAAATATAGCATGCATTTGTGAAGAAAAAGATGTAAGAACAGGTCCTCTAAGGCCTTTGCGATTTAGATTGCTATTCACTACCTTGCTTAGCAACACTCAAGCCTGGGCATGAAAGTTTCGTTAAACAAAAGCATTATCACTACTCACCTTCAGTTCTACAGACTTAATCTCGTCTTCTTCTTGCTGGTTAACATTGGATGTCTTGCCCTTGTTGGATTGCCAATCATTGCCTTAGTAGCCTTTAAGATCTTTGGAAATGCTTGTTGCTTAATTCTGTCGAAACTGTTCACTTCTAAATACTCTTACTACTTCTATAACCTGGGATTATCGGTCAAAAGGATTTATATTACAATAACAGTAGCAGAAATAGTGGTCCTTGCAGTTTTACGATCTCTAATAAAGCTTATATTGTAGTGCTGGCGATTGATAGTGTTACCCTAAGATTTGGAAATACTGATATCCTCGCTGGTTGTTATCTTTCTGCTAATAAGGGAGAGGTTGTTGGATTACTCGGTAGGAACGGTTCAGGAAAGTCTTCATTGCTGAAGATTATTTTCGGAAGCTTAAAGGCTGACTATAGTCATCTTAGAATAGATGATAAAATTATCACCTCGGCGTACCGCTCCCGGAAGGTAACCTATCTCCCTCAAGATCCCTTTCTACCTCCATTTCTTCATATAAACACTCTTTTCCAAACCGGTCTTGAAGATATTCCTGAGGAAATAGTTAAACTTCTGGAAGTACTACGGGATAAAAAGGTAGCTGAATTGTCTGGAGGAGAATTAAGGATCGTTGAGCTACTATGGATATTGCAACAACCAGCAGAATATATCCTACTGGATGAGCCATTTTCTGGTGTCGCTCCAGTGATGGTCGAAATACTTCAGAAATTAATAAGGCATTCCGGCAAAGAAAAGTGTGTAATCCTGACAGATCATCTTTACAAGGCATTGCTTCCCATAAGCGATCGTGTTTTACTTCTTTGCAACAAATCAATATACTCAATCAAAGATGAAAGTGATCTTGCCTTTTATGGTTATATTCCCACCAATCCCTAATTAATATTTGCCTAAACATCGAGAGCGATCCAAACTATAAAAAGCAAATAAACAATACCGAAAGCGATGTGAACAGGCTTGTACGTTCCTCTTTTCTTAAACCAATTTCCACCAGAGAAAATCCCGAAGACTACATCTAGAAAAGCTTCCATTCCTTATTATTTTAACCTGAAATTAATAAAAATTATTCCTCCCAAGGAAAGAGAATGTCTAGACCAATTCAGTATGTGGCATTAAAGACTTCTGCTCCTCAGGATGTTCAGTAACAGGCGAGGTTACTTTTTGCCAGAAATCAGTTGAAATGGAGGTAACCGCCCTTTCTTCTTTCCTGATACGGTCATTTAAACGAGTTAAGGCCCGGGGACTTTTTCCAATCCTGTTTTCAATAAGCCCTGCTACCAAAACACTGTCATGCCAGCTTCCAATAGTTTCCTGAACACCACTCAGGTAAGGAATATTAAGCGAAATTCGGTCGCCCAGGCTTTTCTTCATGAACTTGTAGTTATATAAGATGTTCTTGATCATCTTTCGACAATCGTGCATACTTTCGTCGAACTCCCTCTTTGCAAATGCAAGAACAACTTGATCGAGCTCTGTATTGAAAAAATCAGTGATAGCTGCATCATTTGTCTTTTTAAGCTTCTTTACAAGCTTTCCAATAGCCTTATTAAGCATTTGGAGATATTTCTTACCGTGTTTAAGGAAAAGAGACAATTCCTCCTCCATCATGCGCTTCTGTTGCTCAAAAAACTCCTGGTCCTTTATTTTAAATTCGGATGCGAGTTTCAAATGCAAGTAGGGATCCCTTATTCTGCCTGCATGCCTAAAGATCTGCTTTATCGGCTTGAAATAGTTAAATAGCGACTTGTTTTTCTCGTTACTACTTAGCAGTACCAGAAGTGACTTCATCTTTTTCACCTGCACCCGGAACGCATGAAGTTGTACCTGATCTGCAATTAACAAAAATGAGTTCAAGGCTTTGGACATCTCTTCTCCAATCTTCTTTAAACGTGATTTAGCTTTCTCTTTTTTCATTTTCTAGATCTATACGCTTTTTTAACAACTAATAGATTTAACCGGAAACAGTCTTTACTTGTTTATAATTCTTTTTATGATGTAAATTTCACATTACGGAAATGTTAGGCTCTTAGGTTTGGGAAAAAGTCTATGAGCAACGAAAAAATACTTAAAAAACTAAGTCGGAGAACTTTTATCCGAAATACTGTTATTGCCACAGCTGGCACTATCCTTATACCCTCAGCATTAACAAGTTGTAAGAAAGATAATGATGACGATGATATTAATTATAACGGACAGGGGTTTTATGAGGGAGTTGCAAGTTTTGACCCTAGTACAGACAAAGTAATATTATGGACGCGCTATACTCCTGCAATGGAAGAGAGCACTCAACCTGAAATTTTACTTGACGTAGCTAAAGATGCCAACTTCAGCAATGTAGTTGTTAGTCGCAAGGTAAAGGTTGATACTGGAAGTGATTACACTATCCACGTTGACGTCAGCGGTTTAAGTTCAAATACAAAATACTACTACCGCTTCAGAAGCGAAACTACAGGAGCGGTTTCTGTCACTGGAGAAACAAAAACACTTCCTGCAGCCGGACAAGCGAGTGAGGTTAAGTTAGCGGTTGTATCATGTGCAAACTTCCAGGCAGGTCTTTTCAATGTTTATGGTGCTGTAGCAAATTCAGACGCGGACGTAGTGGTACATCTTGGCGACTATATTTATGAATATGGAGCAGGCGGCTACGGTACAAATGGTAATACGGCTGGTTTGAACAGAACGCATAAACCTGCTGGTGAAATCATTACCTTGGAAAACTACCGAGAAAGGTACCGCCAGTACCGCAGCGATGAACAGCTTCAAAAAGCACATCAGATGAAACCATTCATCTGCGTCTGGGACGACCACGAGGTAACGAACAACACCTGGAAAGATGGCGCGGAAAATCATCAGCCTAACGAAGGTAGTTTTGAAACCAGGAAACTAAGTGCCATACAGGTTTGGCATGAGTACCTTCCGGCAAGAGTTACCGATAACGCCAAGATCTACCGTAACTTCGAGATTGCCGGTCTTGTAAATCTTATGATGCTTGATACTCGTATTGTTGGACGGGATAAACAGCTGAGTTATGGCGATTATTTCACTCAAACCGGCTTAAACACTAATGCATTTCTAACAGCTTGGACAAACCCACAACGTACTATTCTGGGACAAGAGCAGCGGAACTGGTTAACGGGCAAAATAAGCAGTAGCAACCTCAAGTGGCAGGTATTGGGGAATCAGGTCTTGATGGGCAAAATGTTTATGCCTGCTGAATTATTATTGATCACTGCCCAAATTGCTGCCGGAAGTCCAGACCCTACCCTTCTAACTCAATACAATACTTCTGTTAGTCAACTTGTTGCCATAAAGACCCGTATGCAGCAGAATGACCCTACCTTAACTGCAGCAGAAAAAGCAAGGATTCAAACTGTTCTTCCCTATAATCTCGATTCGTGGGACGGATATCCTGTAGAGCGGGAAATGATTTTCGCTGCAGCTAACGGAAAAAAACTGGTATCCCTGGCAGGAGATACACACAATGCATGGTACTCGGATTTAAAGAATAATAACGGAAGCAAGGTAGGCACCGAGTTTGCAACCGCCTCGGTTTCATCACCGGGATTTGAAGGTATTTTTGGATCTAACCCTGCTACAGTAACAGCGTTTGAACAAGCAAATCAACTATTAATAGAAGACTTGAATTACCTTAACGCTTCCCAGAGAGGATACCTGTTAGTATCCTTCACAAATACTGATGCCAAAGCAGAATTTCGATTTGTAAGTACCATAACCACCCAAAACACCAATACAACAACCGGAAAAACGGTAACAGAAAGCTAGTGAGAGGCTTTAATGTTCTTATCCGTAGAGTTTATTCTCTACGGATAATTTACTTAAAATAAGCTCAATTCGTTGGAAGCAAACATTTTTAGTGCTGCAAGTATAGGATAATTCAAAAAAATAGAAAATCTTATAACTTAACCATAGGGTTGTCCTACTTATCCCCGCCAATACCGAAGTTCTTCAATAACTCGTCCACTTTAGGAAGCTCTTTCAAATTCGCTTTTAACTTCTCTTCAAGAGCACTAAATGTCTCGTTTCCTTTTAACACTTTTACAGTATACTCAAATGGATAGAGAGAAAGTACAACACCGTCTTTATCGTACTTCAAAGTCATTCCCCTAAGTGGGTGGTCTGGCTTTTGATCTTTGTATAATTTGAAGCCATATTTTGTTATAAGATAATCACTAAAAGCAAAGGCTAGAAACATCGTCGCTTCTCCTTCACTTAGCTCAAAAGCCTGGCAGTACAACACAAAGCCAAAACCTGATTGATCAACCTGGTCGAGATTAGCAGGATGATTAACCGGCCCTTCTATAATTCTTTCTATTTGATTATCAATAAAATATCCCTCAATCATTTTCAAACAACCATCCAGCATGTCCTTCTCAAGAGAGAATTCATTGTAGCGCTCGTTGAAGTGCTCTGTAGAATAAACACCACTAAAGTTTGCCCTACCCTGGTTAGCTCCATTACTGCTTCCAGTTTTCTTACCGAAAAGCTTCTTAAAAAAATTCATGCCTGATGTTGTTATAAAAAATGAACCGAAAACCTGAAAAGGTATATTTACCTCGAAGCCATGTTTTTACCTGTGGTATATTTATCCGTTAAATGTTTGAGACACTCTTTACGATATTCTGCCACTTTTGACTGATAGTCCTTTTGATTACCATCGTTCAATCCGCTCGGAAATTCCAATTTTAGTCTGGATACAAGGCATTCAACATATTCTTTTCTCATATTCTTGGGAAGCATCTTTGTTTCATCAAGAGAGTACAATTGAAGTGAAAGTGTTTTTTCAAGGTCCTCTGTCCAAATGTTCATGCTCCGACTTAAGACCTCCCCGCAGTCTACTCCTATTTTCATAATAGCAACTTTTACGCTATCACTCATTTCAGATTCCAAAGCAGCAATACCGCCCGGAAACATCACTTTTACCTTCTCCAGTAAACAATCAGCATATTCATTTTTAGCTTTTTCGTTCTCTGTAAGACGAGATGCCTGGCTATAGAACACCTCTCTCATCTGATTCTCCAATTGAGGGTTCCATCCATGCCTCGCGGCCTCTCTTTTCTGACACTTATTGCAGGTGATGATAATGGATATGAGGCTTAATACAGCGAGAAAAAACTGACGATAAACTGGATGCATTGTGATTCAGATTTATTTGTATTTACTAGTACAGCTTTATACTTCCTGAAAACTAAATAGTTACAAATAGACCATCTATTTTAATACATCCTATCTATCGCTTGCGTCGGATCAAAAAGCCATTCTCAATTTTTTCGAATCTTACCTTCGGGTAATATTCCATGGCTCCGGGGGCTGAAAGTAGAATAAGCGCCGTTTCCTCCCCTATTTCCTCCTTTGTCAATTCAATAAGCTTTCTTCCTAATCCGCTCTTTTGATATTCTTTTCTTATTGCCAGATCAGATAAATAACAGCAGTAGCAATAGTCGGTCAGAGAACGGGCAACTCCAACTAACTTGCCGTCATCCCATGCAGTTAGAACAAGGTTCGAGTTTACATACATCTTCTCAATTCTTTCCCTGTCCCAAGTCGGCCTGCTTATGCCGGAACTATTATAAACATCGATAACGCTATCAATATCCGGACTTATGTCACTTCTATAAATTATTCTCATAATATTTCAATCCCTCGAAATTTTATCCTTTCATAGGCTCATAATTTAACAAAACTTATTAATTGTTTTAGATTTGGGCTCGTAAAACCATTTGAACCTATATTATTTATGAAAAAAATATTCCTGCTCTTAATGCTAACCAAAGTATTCATCAATACTACAATAGCTCAGGTAAATTCAACTAATCAGCAAACTGTCTATTCTAATCCGCTCAATGTTAAGTTTGGCGACCCATATGTTTTATATACAAAAGGCACTTATTACATGTATGGTACGGGAGGAGCAGACAAAGGCTTCGCAGCCTATTCTTCAAAAGATCTGGTGAATTGGAAGCCGGAAGGACAAGTATATTTTCATAATAATAAAAATGGATGGAGTGACCCAAATGCGGCGTGGGACGGCGCATACTGGGCTCCAGAAGTTTACGAAGTAAAAGGCAAATTTTACCTTTTTTATAGTGCTCAATGGAAAGTAAACCCCAAAAATGAGGAAGAGAACTTCAAGATCGGGGTTGCTGTTTCTGAAAAACCTACAGGTCCCTTTGTCGACCTGGCTCCCAAACCTCTTTTCGATCCAGGCTACCCTGTTATAGATGCTAACGTATTTTTTGATACCAATGGAAAGTGCTATTTATATTATTCCAGGTGTGCCTATAAGCACCCTGTTGAAAGCGAAATAGCAAACTTCTCCCGTAAAAATGGAAAATATAAAGAAATCGAAGAAAGTTGGGTTTACGGTGTTGAGCTAGAACCAGATTTCTCAGGCATTATAGGAAAACCCGTATTGTTGCTTCGCCCTCCGGTTAAGTTGAATGATAAGCAAGCAGAATGGGAAAGCTTGTCGGTAACCAGCGGCGAAGTTAACCGCCGTTGGACTGAAGGTTCTGTAACCTTTAAAAAAGACAATATCTATTACATTATGTATTCTGCCAACCATTTTGGCGGAGGGCACTATGCAGTTGGTTACGGAACATCTTCAAGTCCACTAGGGCCATTTAAGAAAGCAGCGAATAACCCTGTCCTACAAAAAAACACCCATAAAGGAGGTGCTGTTTCCGGAACAGGTCATAACAGTATTACCTACTCACCTGACGGTAAGGAAATGTTTTGCGTATACCATGGAAGAACAACAAAAACAGGTGAAGAACGAGTAGTTTTTATCGACAGGATGGAAGTTGAAAACGGTAAGATTACGGTTCACGGTCCAACTACCGAGCCACAAAAAATGCCTTCAGGAGTACATTAAATACATAACAATCCATGACTGGCGGCAACAGTTATGGATTGTTAATTTCGTTTTCAAAATCTCTTTCTGCCCACAGAAGTTTGTCAGGCAATTCAATATTTGAAAGCTCGATATGAATCACTCTCCTTTTTCTGTTATTCGTAGTTCGATTAGAAGCATGTAGCAAAAGTGGTTTCATGATCATAACCCCTCCTTTTTTCACGGCACAGATCTTTTCTCTCTCTACAGACCAGTCGATCGTCTCCGGCCTGAAAATTCCTTTTGAATGTGAACCTGGTACTACTTTAAGAGCCCCATTATTTTCATCTGTATCGTCTAGATGAATTCGCACAGTAAATATCGAGTTTAATACTTCCACTGGCGGTTGAACTGCAAACTGTTGGTGCTTAACCGTCCAGGGTCCAAACCCCTCCATTTCCACTCTTTTGTCAACCGAAATTGTCAAGTCCTGATGATAGGCAACAAACCAATTAGACTGTTCGGGCTTGTCGAAATAGATGGACTTTACCACGAAGAAGCCATTTCCAAATAAAGCCTGGATCATACTCCTCAACTTGTAATTAAAAATAAGGTCTTTTAAACCAGGACACTCTTTAAGAAACTGCCTGATTGCAAACAGGTCAGATGTTTTACGAAATGTGGGTCTGGAGGTGTCAACCCGGTCTATTGCCTCCAATATTCCTTCCACATCGGCAGGAGAATAAATGTTATCAAGTAGGGTAAATCCTTCCTCTTGCAGTTGTTTGAGGGATAATTGGAAATCTTTCATTCTAACTCACAATACTGTGCCGACTGCCCAGTATTTACTGCTCATAGATACGAAATTATTACCCTAATTATCACATCAACCGGGAAAAATGTGTTACACCAAATCAATAATTACTTTTATAAATTACAATACAGGAACACAAGTTCGTACGATAGTTGCTGATAACATTAAATTGAAATCTTAAAGCAATAGCATGATCAACGATCAACCAGAAACGCGCAGAAGCAGAGGAAAGGATCCTCGGGATGAAGAGCTATTTGGCTTTGCCAGCCAGCGCGAAAAGCTCTTAACTGCCCTGGATGATATGTATTTCCTGTTAAGTAAAGATTATCCTCCAAAGGCTACCCTTTCTTTAGTTTCAAACAGGTACCAGTTAAGGCAACGCCAGATCCTCGCATTGCAAGGAATGGCTTGCTCGGCAAGAGATTTAGAAAGTCGTAAACTTCGAGAAATTTCCCCCGACGCTGTCCGTCGAAGAAAAATTTACTTAGATGGCTTTAATGTTGTCATCATATTGGAAACTCTACTTTCTGGTGGCTACGTTTTCCGGGGTCTAGACGGATGTTATCGCGATATATCCTCTGTCCATGGAACGTATAAGCGGGTGCAACAGACAGAAAATGTATTAATCGCCATTGGCAAGGCTTTAGAAGTTCTTGATACTGAACAGGTCGTCTGGATATTTGATGCTCCTGTATCTAACAGTGGACGTCTAAAAACTTTATGTTATGAAATAGCAGCACAACATGGATTTCCATGGGAAGTTTACCTGGATAATTCTCCCGATAAGTACTTAATCGCCGAAGGCCGATTAATAGCAAGCTCCGATGCCTGGGTGCTAAACGGATGTCATCAGTGGTTCAATCTTAGCTCGTTTATCATTAACGACTTTCTTGGCATGAGGAGCGCCTCAAACATAATAAATCAAATCATTTGAACAGTCGTCCCCCTAGCATCATTGGAGTACCTTGATTAAGCGGAGAAAGGCTTCTATAATGGAGAGGCTAACAAAGCATTCTTAACAAACCTATTAACAGGATAACTTAATGAATAGCAACACCTTAAGGTTAATACAAGCTTAACATTCCACGACAAACCGACTCAAAGAGCTAACGTTGTATTGGAAATAAAAATAGAGGAATATGCTTGAAATAATATTAATGGTGCTGGGAGGATTGGGTTTATTCCTTTTCGCACTTAATAATTTATCCGATTCGCTTAAGGCTCTATTGGGCGACAAAGCAAAAAAGCTCCTTGGTATATTTACAAAGAATGTTCTTACAGCCATTCTTACAGGAACGATCATTACAATCATCCTCGATTCTTCTTCGGCTGTAATAATTTTAACTATTGTCCTGGTCAATGCAGGAGCCCTTACTTTTCGTCAATCTATGGGGATAGTTATGGGAGCTAATATAGGCACCACTTTTTCCAGCCAATTAATTGCCCTTGATATTGGCCAGTATTCACCTATTCCAATTCTGATCGGTTTGATATTAAGCATAACGGCTAAAAGCAAAAAAATATCAGGAGCAGCGAGAGTGGTCCTTTATTTTGGAATTCTGTTCTTTGGTCTTTATACCATGGAAAGAGCTGTTGAACCTTTAAAAGGCCATGAGAACTTTTTAAGTTGGATGGCAAGGCTCGATGATCCTTTGAGAGGAACAGCAATAGGTGCTCTTGTTACACTCGTTATTCAATCATCTTCGGCAACTGTTGGTATGGTAATCACCCTTGCGAAAAAAGGCCTTATTAATTTAAGCGGTGGGATTGCTGTAATGCTGGGCTCTGAACTCGGTACCTGTTCAGATACTTTACTCGCCACCATCAGGTCGGATAAGCAAGCAATTAAAACGGGTGCCTTCCATCTTCTTTTCAATGTGATCTCTATAGCAGTTGGCTTACTGCTTTTCCCTATCTATACTAAGTTCATTGAACAGATCTCTACCGGAGCCTCACTTGAACAAAAAATAGCAAATGCACACATGTTATTTAACGGAGCTGGCGTAGTTCTTTTCCTTCCCTTTATAACTGCCATTGAAAAGCTGTTAAATCGTCTTCTTCCTAATTCTCCGAAGCCTGAACCCCAACTTAATTTAGGTGGAGCCTAGTACTCCAAACAACACTTCTATTCCTTCCAGTTAAACCTGTATTGCTATTTTTAAATCTTCTTGAGAAGAATAGCGATAAAGGATAATAGAAAGGGATAGAAGTTGTTCAAAAAAGAAGAAAACAATAGATCATAAAAATCTAGCAAATTAAAGTACCCCTTTTCGTTCAATCTCCGGTGATTTTCTTAGTTTTAAACCTGCCTTCAGGTTAATCAGCAAATGTACTTTTCCAATTATAAAATCTACTTTCTAATACTGTTTTTAAAGGTCTTTATATCCGAAACGGCTTTTGCCAATCCTCCGGATTTAAAACTTTCAAACATCTCACGGGAACAAGGATTATCAAACAGTACTGTGTTTTGTATCTATCAGGATTCTTACGGCTTTATTTGGGTAGGAACGGGAGATGGACTTAACAGATACGACGGAGTGCAGATACAGGTTTATAAAAACGACCCGAAAAAGGCAAATACAATTAGCGATAATTATGTAAGATATATTTATGAAGACACCAGAAAAAACCTTTGGGTAGGTACAACAAGCGGTCTCAATTTATACGATAGAAAGTCGGGCATATTCAAAAGGTTTTTTTTCAACCAAGGGAATGAGGCGAAAACTTCAGGAAATGATTTTAGCTCAATTCTCGAAGATTCCTTTCATACCTTATGGCTAGGTACACATGGAATGGGATTGGCTAGCATTAACAAAAAAACAAACAGGCTAACTACCGTAAGTAAACAGTACAAAAACTCTTCCCTAATTAACACCAGTCATATAAATCATTTATATGAAGACCGGAACAAAAACCTCTGGATCTCCACAAATAAGGGAATCATAATTCTTGATTTAAAAAGAAAAAAATTCAAAAAAGTAGCCATACCAGGAAAGATAGTCACAGATGTTCGAACAGTAAGGGAGGATCGCAAAGGGAATAAATGGATCGCAACAGAGGGAGATGGAATTTTTAAACTTTCTGCTGGGTCAGGGAAATTTTATCATTATTACAATAAGGAAAATCAGCCATCTAGCCTTGGAAGCAATTTGGTAAGAACACTCCTAATAGACAAGCAAGGTAAAATTTGGACGGGATGCGTAACCGGGGGACTAAATCTTTTTGATGAAAAAACTGATTCCTTCTACCGTTATATCTCTGACCGCACTGTCTCGGCACTGTTTCAGGATAACCAAGGGAACTTGTGGGTAGGTACTCACCGCGGAGGATTATTTTTATACGCACCGAATTCCAATAAATTTAATACTGTTGATATACAAAATGCTCCTTATATCCTTGCAAATAATAATGTCAAAGCTTTTTTTGAGGACCAAAAAGGAAATATTTGGATTGGTACTGATGGTGGAGGGTTAACCAAATATAATCCAGAAAAAAAAACTGCCAGGATTTTCCGTCATAATCCGAACAACCCTGGATCTATTAGTAGTGATTTTGTTCTTGACATAGTAAGCGATACCCATTCGAACCTTTGGATTTCTTCCTGGGCCGGAGGTATTAGTTTATTCAGTGAAAAAGACAATAAATTTACCCGGTACTTAAACGACCCAAAAAACCCATCCTCCATCAGCTCTAACTACGTACATAAAATGGTGCCGGATGAAAAGGGAAACTTTTGGGTAGGCACATATTTTGGCGGCTTGAATTATCTAAATACGGCCACAGGTACCTTTACCCGTTTCATATCCAATAGAAATCAAACCCAGGCCATGTGGGGTAATAATGTGATTTCTATCTGCGAAGATGTGAGGAAAGGCAATCTTTGGATTGGCACCGATGATGCAGGACTTAATTATTTTGATAAGACCACCGGAACCTTCAATCATTATTTCGTAAATGAATCCCGACCAAGGGAAGTACGCATTATTTTCAAAGACAGCAAGAACAGGATCTGGGTAGGAGCAAAAGGACTGTATTTGTACAATAGAAAGCACGACAAATTTGAGCATTTCAACAAAGGATCGGCACTTAACGACGACTTTATCAAAGGAATTTTAGAGGACAATCAGGGCTTATTCTTGGTCTCGACTCTGAATGGCCTCGTATGTTTGGATCCTGATAAAGGAACTAGCAGGCGATTTAATACCTCTGATGGCTTACAAAGCCTGGAATTTGAAGCAAATGCAGTGCTAAAAACGCGTAATGGGGAGATGTATTTCGGAGGAATTAATGGGTACAACTACTTCGAACCAGGTAAGATCCCAACCAACAAAGTCATTGCACCTGTTTATTTTACTGAACTATTTATTTTCAATAAAAAAATCACGCCTAACCAAGATGATTCGCCATTGAAAGATGATCTTCCCTTTGTGTCAGAAATCACTCTTGACCATGAGCAATCTTCAATTTCTGTTAACTATGCAGCTCTAAACTTTACATCTCCGAATAACAACCAATACGCATATAAACTCGAGGGGTTTGACAAAGATTGGAATTATGTGGGTAATTCTACCAGGGCTTCTTACACTAACCTTAATCCAGGGGTGTACACACTAAAAGTTAAAGCCGCCAATAACGACGGACTATGGAGCCCCAGAATGGCAACTCTTACTATTACAATAAGTCCTCCCTTCTGGCAAAGGCTATGGTTTCAACTACTGATGGGAGCGTTAATATTCAGCATAATATACTACATGCTTAGTTTAAGGAGGAAATTGGAGTTGGAAAAGTTGGAGGAAAAGAAAAAGGATGAAATACACCAGATGCAATTAGAATTCTTTACCAATATTTCGCACGAATTCCGGACACCACTAGCTTTGATCACAAGTCGTTTGGAAAGACTTTTCAAAGAAAACGACAATAACTTGCTGCTTCCTCATATCCGTTCTCTGTTCAAGAATGCAACTCACCTTCTAGATCTCGTGAACGAACTGATGGATTTTAGAAAGGTAGAGACTGGAGCTTTACAATTGCATGTATCAAAAAGCAATTTAAATTCCTTTCTGAACGAACTAACCGAAGAGTTTACGATACTGGCACAAGAAAAGAAAATTGAACTTATAGTAAAAAAGGCACCTGAATTAACTGAAACATGGTTTGACCGACAAGTAATGGAGAGGGTTCTTACTAACCTTATCCATAATTCAATAAAATATACATCCCCGGGCGGGGTACTTATAATTGAAATCATAACCTCTCCTTCTGTTGAATTAAGTTTTCAAAACCGGCTATCATTCAACAGTGATTATCATCCTTTAAGATCAGTCGCTATCCGTGTAAAGGATTCCGGTATAGGAATCACAGCAGATTCCTTAAAGGTATTATTTGAAAGGTACTACCGCATTACTGATGCTCATCTTGGGTCAGGGGTAGGACTAGCCCTGGTTAAAAGCCTGGTAATGTTACATAAGGGCAATGTTATGGTATCCAGTGAAAAAAATATAGGAACAGAGTTTATAGTTACCATTCCTTGTTCCTCGGATGACTACTCTGACAAAGAAAAAAGAAATTCCGAAAAACAGGTGTTCAATACTAATCTCGAAAGTATATCAGGCGGATCAAAATCAGAATTATTTGACCAGATAGAACCTGGAATTATACAAGAGATCGATGACTCTTCCATCAACAAGCATATCCTCCTTGTTGAAGATAATCCTGAAATAAGGAGTCTTTTAAGAGACTCTCTGACTCCTTACTTCAATATCTCTGAGGCCTCTGACGGGCTGGAAGCTTACGAAATAGTAAAGGAACATTTTCCTGATCTAATTATTAGCGATGTGATGATGGAAGGTATGGATGGTATAGAATTTTGCAAGCTGGTTCGCGAGAATGAGAATATCTCGCATATTCCATTTATAATGCTCACTGCAAAAACCTCACTCGAAGCACAGATCAGTGGAATAGAAAATGGCGCCGATTACTACTTAACCAAACCTGTCAGCGCTCAGCTTTTGCTTCAAACCGTTAATAATATTTTCAAGCAAAGGCAAAAGCTTAAAGATCATTATACCAGGGGACATCAGGTGGAGATACGGGAGCTGGTCCATTCGGCGAAAGAGAAGAACTTTATGGATAAGATCCTTGAAATTATTGAAAAGAATATCGAAAACCCCGATTTTGACACTGAGTTCTTATGCAGGGAAATGGCAATGAGCAAAACGAACCTCTATCATAAATTAAAAGGAATAACAGGAAGGTCTATCAGTGATTTTATTCGTTCCGTTCGTTTAAATAAGGCTAAAGAAATAATGGTAAATGAAGATGTACTTATTAATGAAGTAATGTTTAGAGTTGGAATTCAAACACAATCCTATTTCACCAGAGTGTTCAAAAATGAGTTTAACTTAACCCCAAGCCAGTTCCTGCAGGAACTCAAGCAGAAAGATAGGGTATGAAATGAGAACTAAAAATTATGCTACAGTGACGTTGTTGAGCATCACTGTAGCTTTTTGTATTATTAGTCAGGAATAGCAATCCCTCAAAATTATAACCCTGATTTTTTTACTCTGAAGAAAGGGTTAGCCTGCCAGTCTCTAATCCACTCCCTTCCACATTTAGCTCTATATCACCCGGTTTAACGTCAGATTGTACTAAAACAACCAACTTACCATTAAAGAGTCGCATCGTAGGAAGGTGAAATTGTTCTTGGGATGTTGGATCACCATTACATGCTGCCCGGTATTTACCCATTCCTGTTACCTTAAACTTTAGCTGTTCATTTACAGTGGGACAAGGGTTTCCATCTTTATCAACAACAGAAACGGTAACAAAGGCAATATCTTTTCCATCAGCAGCCAACTTAGACCGGTCAGCCTCCAGTACTAGTTTGGAGGGTTTTCCGGCAGTGACTATGCTCTTTTCAATTGCAGGTTTTCCGTCTTTATCATAAGCTACCACCTTTACAGTCCCTGGTTCATAATTGACATCCATCCACATTAATCTGTAACGACTTTGGGGAGTAGAATCGTTCTTCTTTTGAATACCCATACTCTTGCCGTTGATAAAGAGCTCGGCGCTCTCAAAATTCGTATAAACAAATATAGGTGTCTTCTGCCCCTCCCTTCCAGCCCAGTTCCAGTGTGGCAATATATGAAGGGTCTTATCGCTGGTATTCCATCTGCTCCGGTACAGGTAATACCGGTCTTTAGGCAAACCCGCCAGGTCATTAATTCCAAAATAGGAGCTTCGTGCAGGCCAGGAACCGTCATAAGGAGTGGGCTCTCCCAGATAATCAAAACCAGTCCACACAAATTCACCAATTACCCATGGCTTGGTATCCTGAAGAATAAAATCATCTTCAGGCAGATTAGACCAGCTACAGTATTCCATATCATAGGAGGAGCACTGGTTATCGGTGTAGGTTTTATTAATTGCTTTTACCACAGGAAATTTATACACCCCTCTTGAACTTACTGTAGAGGCAGTTTCAGAACCTAGAATAAACCCTTGGGGAAACTGCTTATAAGCATCTTCGTATAAATGCGTCCTATAGTTTAAACCAGGCACATCCAGTATGGCTCCAAATCCCGACGCCATAGTAGCTTTCACTTGATCCATACCAACAGTTACCGGACGAGTTGGATCTTCCCGGTGAAAAAGATCCTGGAGCCATTTAGCTCTTTTCACACCTTCAGAACCATGCTGGTCTGGAACTTCGTTTCCCGAACTCCACATAACAATGCAAGGATGATTTCTTGTCGCGTGAATTAGATTTACAACGTCTTTTTCAGCATCAGTATTAAAAAAGCGATTGTAACCATTTTTAACTTTTGGCTTCGCCCATTCATCAAAAGTTTCTGCCAAAAACATGAAACCCATCTCGTCACATAGCTGAAGTTGTTCTAAGGATGGCATGTTATGTGAACTTCTGATCGCGTCGCAGCCCATATCTTTTAAAATTTTAAGCTGACGTCTTAAAGCAGCTATATTGATAGCTGAGCCCAGGGGCCCAAGGTCATGATGGAGGCATACCCCTTTAAACTTCCTCGTTTTTCCGTTCAAACTAAAGCCTGCCCCGGGTTGATAACTTATAGTTCGGATTCCAAATACCGTGGATGTCTCATCTTTAAGCATTTTTCCTTGATATACCCGGGTTATTGCATGGTATAGGTATGGGGTTTCAGGGCTCCACAATAGTGGTGAGGGAACTGCAATATTTTGTTCAGCCTCCTTTCCGAAAATAGCACTCGTTTGATCCCGGGCTACTGTATCTCCCTTAGGGTTAACTATCAATGTTTGCAGACGTATATCCGCTCCAGATACCTTTGTCTTGATATTTACCTTGGCCACACTTTCAGAGATATACGGCGTGGTAATATACGTTCCCCATTGATCTATACTTTCCTGGTTCTTTATAATCAGGCTTACTTTACGATAAAGTCCGGCCCCGGGGTACCACCGAGACGATTGCCCCTGGTTTGAAAGGTGAACGGCAAGTGTATTCTTTTTGCTTTCCTTAATCTCCTTTGTAATATCGAAATAGAAATAATTATAGCCGTAATTCCATTCTCCTACTTTTTTACCGTTCACAAAAACCTTTGGCTCACTCATTGCGCCTTCAAATAAGATCAGTACTTTCTGGCCTGCTTTGTAACTTGGCAGTTCAAAATAATTGCGGTACCATCCCTCTCCAATGTAAGGTAAGGCTCCCGTTCTCCCTGTCTTTTCACTGGCAACCTTCTCACCATTTTGAGTAATGGCCACAGTCTGTTTGTCAACATCCTTGTCAAAAGGACCGTAAATGGCCCAATCGTGCGGAACAGACACTCTCTCCCATTTACTATCATTATATACGGTTTGGTATGCTCCATCCTGTTTTCCTTTAAAAAATTTCCAACCGTTGTCAAGCTCTATTATTGAACGTTGCTGAGCAGAAACGGTTATAGGTAGTATCATGCTTATAAAAAGAAGGACTTTTTTTGTCATAAAGATCAAAGGGTGTAGTTGTTGTAGTATAGGTTGTATTTAAAGGAATCTCGTGCTGCCGGGGAGGCAACACGAGTTCAATCAACCAATTAAACCAATAGAATACTGAACGTTCTTTTAATATTTCAAGCAAGTGCCCTTTAATATCCTGCAGTTTGTTCCATTCCTCTATCAAGCATGTATTGAGGAACTGGGAATAATCCGGTACCAGGCTGAGGAGCTTTTCCAGCGGCTGTAAGCGCTTCACTAAATTTCCCCATCCTCACCAAATCAACCCTGCGCTGGCCTTCAAAGAATAGCTCCCATCCACGCTCCCGTAAAAGTGCAGTTCTGAAACTCTCTTTCGACGAAATATCAGCACCAGATAGATCCGAAAGTCCGGCTCTTTTCCGAACTTTATTGATAAATCCCTGGGCTTCAGATGTAGGGCCTCGCAGTTCATTAACAGCCTCAGCAAGCATTAATAAAACATCAGCATAACGGCAAACGGGGATGTCGTTTCCGGCGAAAGCTGTAGGGTCATCATCAGGATACTTATTAATTATAGGACCTCTCAGACCACTATTCCGGTCTCTAACTACACCTGTAGGGTTACCACTCGAATTTATTGCAGCATAAGATGGAACCAAAAGATCCCGGCGTTTATCAACAGGATTAAAACTATCGTAAAAATTCCAGGTGGCCATGAATGCACCAATACCTGCTCCGGCCCACCCTCCTAATCTTTTAGCTCCTGGAGCCGAAATGTTGCCAGGATAATCAGCCGGATAGGTATAAAACGACCAGGCATTCATATTTCCAAGGTTATTATTTCCATTGGCTGCCGGGTCACAAGAGATAGCCCATATCGTCTCCTTATTTTTTTCGGTAGCAACTTTAAATAAGCTGGCGTAATCATCAACAAGGTCATAACCAAGTCCCGTGATCTCTTTACCCACCTGCTCTGCCTTCGCCCACTCTTTTTCATGAAGATAAAGGCGCATCAAAAACGTAAGTGCGGCTCCCTTATTAAATCTGCCATAGTCCGTAGCCGTCAAGGGTAAGTTATCAGCAGCGAAACGAAGGTCGCTTTCAACTCGCGCCACGTATGTCGAACGTTCAGGCCGTTTCATATTTTCCTCAGCTGCCGTCCCAATCTTTTCAGGATCATCAATGTATGGAACTGGGCCATACATGGTAAGAAGGTAATACATCGTGATTCCCCTGGCAGACCGGGCTTCGGCCTCGTACTTAACCTTGTTAGCAGCACTTACAGCGCTGGAAGCGTTAATGTCCTCTATGATCTTAGTTATTTTGGTTATAAAACGCACTTTCTCAAGATGATTCCTCCTGCTAGCCAAAGTCCTCATAAAATTAAAATCCGCTTTACTGAATGAGTCGAAAAAGCCGCCCCATTCCGGAAAATAAGCGATCTGGTCGCTCGGATAGTCGTTCACGAATATATTAGAGAACTCTACTCCGAAAAATAGATCACCAGTGATGCCCCCGTCATTATAAGACCACTTCGACGTAAAAAGCTCATAAACCCCTGTAGTAAGTGCGGCAAAGTCTGCCTCTGTTTTTGGAAAGGTTTTTGGATTTAAAGATCCCGGCAATTCTGCATCTAGTCCGTCCTTACAGCCTGACAGGATAGCCAGACTTAAGCTTGTAATTAATAATATCTTCTTCATGTTAGTTATATTTTTAGAATCCTGCTTTAAATCCAAGAGAATAGGTTGTAGCCATTGGATAAGGAGCCGGTCCTCCTTTTCGAGCTTCCGCCTGAACTTCAGGATCCGCGATTTTGTAGTTAGTAATGATAAATGGATTTTGAACGTCTATGAATAATCTTAAATTTCTGATATACTTACTGATGTAGGATTGGTTGAGCGTATAGCCGAGTCCAATGTTACGGCAGCGGATGAAATTGGTTTTTTGGAGATCGACGTCGAGGCCTGCAGGTAAACCTAATGCTCCCTGATCAAAAGCTATTCCTGGAATAGTACCTCCCGGATTGGTGGTAGACCATACGTTAGCAACCTCTGCTATTCCACTTTGAGTACCAGCCAGGATGTTCAGCGGGTTTGCCCAACCACGCAAGGTGTTGAATCCCCATCCGCCAGTGCTTCCATAAAAGAATACATTCAGATCAAATTTCTTATAACTGAAAGTATTTCCAAAACCAAGGATCAGATCAGGATTTGAATCATATCTCACAATGTCTGATGCAGTCAGTTTGCCATCATTATCCAAATCGATGATTCTTGGACTTCCCGGTAATCTTCCTCTTGCCGGTAGCGTTTTCTGAGCATCAGATAAAGTTTCTCCAGGTTGAATAATACCGTTTGTCTTAAATACATAAATAGAATTTACAGGATCTGTGATTTGAGCTCCTTGAGCAAGAACCTCAAACGGAAAACGCTCCTTATGCTCAAACCGGATATGAGTAAGGTTTAAGGTAGTGTTCCACTTAAAGTTCTTTGAAGATATATTCGATGAACTTACACTTCCCTCCCAACCCTTTCTAACACGGTGAGCTCCATTTACAGGTTGGGTTCCAAAAAAGCTTAACGCCGCTGTTGGAGCATCGTTATTTAGAAGGCGCGTTATATCATCCCTAAACACGTCGACGGAACCGCTAACCCTGTTATTAAACACTGCAAAGTCAAGTCCTATGTTCTTATTGATGGTCTTTGGCCACTGCAGGTCAGGCCTGTCTAACTGGTACAAGGCATACGGGAAGAGCTGAGTTGCTCCACTATTAAAACTGATAAGAGAATTATCAGGCCCATAAGAAGCATACGCAAATCCTGACGCTTCTCCCGTTACTCCAATACTTCCTCTTAATTTTAAGAGGTTAAGGAACCTAAGATCTTTAAGGAACGATTCGTTGCTTAACTTCCAGGCAACAGAGGCCGTAGGAAATAAGGCATATTTATTACTTGGGAAGAATTGACTAAACCCGTCATATCGTGCTGTTAATTGCAGAACGTAACGATCAAATATATCGAAATTGGCTTTTGCAAAGTAAGACCTTTTCTTATCTACATATCTGTTAGACAAAACCGATATTGCGCCCGTTCCCGAAGCAAGATTGTCTGTATTGATCCCATCTTTCATGTCGGCGCTTGCCGCTCCGAAACCAAGACTATTGGTAGTATACTGACCAATGCCTCCCAACAGATCAACTTTCAAATCGCTATTGAAAAAATTCTTCTGGTAATTTAAAGTAGCTTCCATTGTTTGAAGCATGCGTTCTGCCTGATTCCTGGACCCTCTCGCCCTAAACAGCTGATAATAGAAGGTGGTGGAAGGAACAAAGAAGTCACGGTTACTCGACTCAAAGTTGTTTCCGTATAACAGCTTTCCCTTGAGTTCGTCTCCCATAATTTTAATATCGGCCGAAAGCGTTGTATTGAGATTATTCAACGAGGTCTTATCTTTTATATCTAAAAGAGAAACTGGATTGCCCGTTACCTGGAACAAGCTATAATTACCGGCGTCATCGTAAACGGGAACACTACGGGGATAGGCTATTGCTGCCTGCAAAGATCCAAATGCCTGAGTTCCTCCGTTGCCGCTTTGCCAACCGGCTGTAGAATTTAAAAAGCTACTTCTGCTTCCAGAAACGATTGTGTTTAACCCAAGCCATTTAGTGAAGCGGAAGTTTAAATTTGTTCGGCCGGTGTATCTGTTCATACCAGAATTTCTGACGGTACCATCCTGTCCAAAATACCCGCCCGAAACATAGTAGGAGAGCTTATCTGTACCACCAGAAATGCTAAGGTTATGATTATCTATCGACCCATTTCTTAATACCAGGTCTAACCAGTCTGTGCCTTCTCCGGCATTTTGAATTTCTGATGCTGAGAATCTTGGAGTGAAGGTGCCGGGAGTCGCTGTGCCATAGGGCGCCATATTATTGTCGAACAAATATTTATCGTAAGACAGTCGATTGAACTGTTCCATATAAGCACTTGCAGTTAAAGGCTTCAGATATTTCTGATTGGTAACATAAGAACGCGACCCGTCGTAATTTACAGAAGTCCTGCCCGACTTTCCTTTCTTCGTAGTAATAAGCACTACTCCATTAGCCGCATTCACACCATAGATCCCAGCACTTGCGTCCTTAAGAAATTCCATCGACTCTATATCATCAGGATTCAGTCCGGCAAAACCGCCCCGTCTTACTCCATTCAATTCATTAGCCACTCCCCCATTACCTGGTTCCAGACCATCATATGGCATAACCACTCCATCTATTACGATCAGCGGAGCCCCTCTTCCCCGGATAGAGATATTAATATTCCCTCCAGGCTCTGCACTTCGCTGCACAGCTTGTACTCCCGGCGCCCGACCGAAAACAAGCTGAGCAATTGAGCTATTGGCAGCCTGTGGAACATCCTTTGGATCGATCTTAGCGATGGAAGTGGGAAGATTTCTCCTTGAGCTTGTGCCATAACCTACCACTACCACTTCGTTAAGGTCATTGGTCTTAGCATCAAGTAAAACATTTAAACTGGCCCCCTTTACAGTTTGCTGCTGAGTAACGAAACCAATATAGCTAAAGGTTAATACAGCGCCCGGGCTGGCCTTAATAGTGTATCTGCCATTCACGTCAGTGGTAGTAGATTGTTTTCCAACAGTATTAGTGACGGTTACCCCAACCAAGGTCTCTCCATCACCTCTGGCTGTAACTGTACCGGTCACGGTAATATCCTGGCCCTTTACATTAAAATTTGATAGCAACAGCATCCATAATAGAAGCTTGAAGCGAATAGGAACGTGTAAGTTTAAATACTTCATAACTGGTTAAAATTGATTTAAGAAAAAATAGTGGCACAACTTAAAGTGCCCGCTAACTGGTAAATTGGTTTCATTGATGGTTGGTAAATAATGGTCGTAGCATGATTGAAATCATGCTTGCATTTCAATTCCAAAAGAACTTAGTAAGGCTTCCCTTCAATTTATCCTATTTGTTATTTTTTTTATCCTGTTGGTTTTATCTACTCCAGAAGGGGATCTGCGGTATGAATGAATAAAAAAACCTTATATGTTTGTTTAGAAGATGGTGCTGCCCATTATTAAAGTGTAACCACCACCTGATAGAAAACAACCAATTTATGTTAACCAGAAAACTATTTAAATCCCTGCTGGGCGCCGCGGTCGCTCTAAGCACAACGTCCTTTGAATTGAAGGCACAGGAACTAAAACCGACAGAAGTTCAGGTAACAGCATACAAAACTACTATGCTGGCAAATGGTAAAGACCAGGTTTTAATAACGGCCAAAATCATCGATAGTAAGGGAAAACAAGTACAAGGAGTTGTAAGGCCTGTAACCTACAAAATCAGAGGAGACGCGGCTATTATTAGCATTGACGGAGTAGACGCAACTAGTATCCGTAAAACTGACAGCACATGGCAGAGCTCTTTAAAAGGAGCAGCCCGGATTATTTTAAGGGCTGGGGTACTGCGCGCACCTATTAAATTTGAAGCCTTGTCCGACAGCCTCACTACCGGTGCTACCGAAATCCATACCATTCAACCGGGGAAAGCTCATTCGGTAACCAGCGATAAATACAAGCCGGTAACTACCACTGATAAAATATTGGGAGCAGATATTTCCTTTCTACCTCAATTAGAATCAAGGGGAATTAAATTTACAGACAATGGAGTAGAAAAGGACGCATTGCTACTTCTGAAAGAACATGGATTTAATTACATCCGGTTAAGGATTTTTAATAATCCAGCCCAGCCGAAAGGTTATTCTCCTCAAAAAGGCTTCTGTGATCTTAATTATACCAAGCAAATGGCCAAAAGGGTGAAAGCGGCAGGGATGAAGCTTCTTCTCGACTTTCACTACAGCGACTACTGGGCAGATCCTCAGCAACAATATAAGCCAATTGCCTGGATGGGAAAAGACTTTAACACGTTGAAAGACTCTGTAAAAGCATACACCACCTATGTGATGAAACAGCTAAAAGACCAGGGCACCGAACCAGATATGGTACAAATTGGCAATGAAATAAATCACGGAATGATTTGGCCTGAAGGTCATGTTAACAATCTCGACAGTCTTGCTCAACTAATCTATGCTGGCTTTCAGGGGGTGAAAGCAGTAAGCCCGAAATCTCTGATAATGTTACACGTTGCTTTGGGCGGCCAGGCTGAAGAATCAGATTTTTTTTATGAGGCGATGCGAAAACGGAATGTTCCCTACGACATTATTGGCCTTTCCTACTACCCAAAATGGCATGGTACTCTCGAAGACCTCGAAGGAAATATCCAACGTCTATCAAAAAAATACAATAAGCAGATAATGGTCGCCGAATATACCCACATGAAACGGGAGGTAAATGATATAGCCTTTAATGTCCCCGGGGGTAAAGGAATTGGTTCTTTTATTTGGGAACCTCTTAATACCTGGGAGGCTATATTTGATCGCACAGGAAAATCCAATGAATTGCTTGACGTATATCCAGCTATCGCCGACAAGTACTTGAAATAATTTGAAGAAAGGCAACCCTCCGCAGTTAATGGTAATGCGGAGGATTGCTTAATAAACTATTTTTCAAGAATCAGGGAAAGGTCGTCAACCTGACAGGAGGACCCGGCTTTGCCGATTGCTCTAAACCCTATTTCCACTTCGCCATTCTTCACAGGAATGTGCTTTAATTCAATAATCCTCCATTCAGGATTATCTTTCTTAATGTTAGAAACTGTTTCCTTACCCCCACTTAGAGCGAACATTTGGAGCTTCGGAAAACTACCCTTATTTCTAAGGTAAGCTCTTAATGTATAAGACCCATCTTTCAGCTTTACATAGGGTGATGACTTAATTAATTGAGAAACTTGCCTTTCGAAGGGAACATTATCTGTGATATTAAGACTTTTTTCACCTATAACTATTTTCCTGTCTTCCTCAGAGTTGAAATAGTTTAAAGCAGGAGAAACAACCGTATCCAGCGATACTACGTTACCCTTTTTAATAGTTGTTTCCCAACCAAGAAGGTGAGTTTGCACCGGTTTAACTACACTTGGGATCCTTTTTCGATCTGCTTCGAAGCTCCCATTCTTTACATAATTATTATCCGGCGCCACTTCCCATTCACCTGTTCCGGCATTGAAGTTCCATGAGCTTAGCGAATTAAAATACGGTTTTGTTCCATCGAAAGACAGAGGAACCCACTGGTTGTAACCCAGGCCATTACCTGCAAAATCAGCCCACCTATCTCCACAATAGATAACTGTTTCCTGCTTACTGCCCCTTACTGTTACAAAAAATCCAGTCTGGGTAATATGGGCATAATCTTCTCCACTACCGTCCATTACAAGCATGTTATTAATTGGTTCGTATGGTCCTAAAATATTATCCGACACTAAGTAATAGGCAAGAGAAGAATCCCAACCGTAAAGATTAGACGCCGCCATATAATACTTTCCCTTATACTTAAACATACAATTACCCTCACGGCCAGCTCCTTCAAAAATCTTTGTACAATCCAGCAGGTCAACCTTTCCATTTTTCATACCTATTTCTGAAAGGTAGATCTTATTTCTCCCTCTTCCATAAGAATAGACCAGGTAAGACTTACCAGTATCTTCATCCGTAAAAACGGTCTGGTCGCCTGTATTACTTGTCCCAATCCTTTCGAGCATACTTATCTTCTGGTGCCATTTAAATGGCCCCGCTGGCTGATCAGATACCGCAATCAATACTTCAGCTCCATGCTGAACAAACATAGCATACTGATTAATCTCCTTAACATATGCCACACCCAGACGCCCAACCCAGGTCCATCTTCCATTGGGCAATGCTTCAGCCTTGGTCATAGCATCTGATTCAAATGTCCAGTTTACAAGGTCAGTAGAGGTATAACAGGTAACCGATTCGAAACTACTTCTTGGCAAGGTCTTGTTAGGAGAACTTCTGTAAGTTTCAGCCTCCTTGTAATGCACACCGTACCAGTAATATTTTTCAACTCCCGATTTTGGATCTCTAAATTTAAATACTCCGCCACCCTGACTGTAGATGGGAACACCCTCTTTAGTGTCCCAGAAAACGTCGTTCTTAATATTCAGTTTCTGGGCGCTACAAAGCGTAGAAATAAATATGGAGGAATAAATTACTACATAAAAAGACATCTTGCAGTAGGAAAACAAGTTGATTCGTAAGCGATTATACATGCAATAATAAATATGGAATTGAATTTAATTGGCTAATGGATTGAGTTCTTCAAAGATGAAAGGAATTCTAATAAAATGTCGGTGGTCTGCTGTAATTTATCATGATGCAAATTATGTCCAGCCCCGTCCATATGTATAAGCTTACCTTTAGGCATCACAGCTGCTGCTTCATCGTTGCTCTTTCGTACCTCTGGCGATGCGTCAGCCTTAAGGATAATTGCAGGAACATTTATTTTAGTTAGTGAATTTCCAATATTCATGGTACCAGTCATTGCTTGCGACGCTTCAGCAGTGTATGGCCCATGATACTGTTTCTTCGAAAGGGCCCAATACTGTACATCCGTCGTACCCCATAAAGGATTTTGCCGGTGTCCTGTGGCCACAAGATCCTCAAAGCTATAGTTATTTTGAGAAACAAGGGTTTCTGGATTTCCAAACATACTAACAGAAAGGCGATTATTAGGTGTACCCGCAGGAGCAGCCTTTTGTGCTTGAGGATTGCGATCAGGTACTCCTCTTGCTGCTATTGACGGCCCGCCCGACCGTGCTCTCAATAAAGGATCCAGCATTATAATCGCGCTGCCAATTGTGGGATACTCTGCACCAACCCTCATTACAGTTGCAGCCCCCATTGAATGTCCTACCAGAATAGGATTTTGCAATTTCATACCCTTCACGAATTCAACCACATCTTTTACTAAAGTTTCCCCGTTGTCAGTATTGGTAAAAGGATCAGAAAGACCATGTCCCCTCGCATCTAACATGTAAATATCAAACCTCTCCTGAAGTTTTTCCGCGAGAGTGGCCCAACAAAGACCATTATCAGTTACCCCATGAACCATTACCATAACAGGCTTTCCTGGTTGTGGAATAGCACGATAGTAGTGGATCCTAATACCATTGGCAAAAGCATAGGCATCAGACCAACCGTCAGGAATGTTTACCTTTTGGCAAAACGCAAGTGTTGGCAAAAAGAGCAATAGCCCCAGAATGTTTTTTAGGCGCATAATAAGTTTAGCTACATTAAGTGTTATAAAAACATGAATAGGAATTTAGGCTCAAGGCATATTTTTTTTGGCAACCTTCCAAACGGGATTCTTGGCCAGACCAGCTGGTTCACCTCTAAATATTTCAGATGATTTTTTATCGCCCTTTAATTGCCATTTATACCAGGAAGTGGCTACTTTGGCAAACTCTCCGCCGTGCGGCTGGCTGTAAGTACCTCCATGTCCTACATCCATATTTGCCATAAAGACTGGAACATGGTTAATTTGATGATAATCATCCATGCCATTCTCATAAGCAATATCTTTCTCTCCACCTAAAATGTACAAAGTAGGCGTATGTATCTTCTTAAGATTTTCTTTTGTAAGGTTAGGCATCGCGCTTTTACCATTACCCGGAGTTTTAAAGATACCACTATTGCAAACAACTACAGTAGAAACCCGCGGATCAGAAGCTACTTCAAGTGTTTGTAGACCTCCACAGGACATTCCACTAACAGCCACCTTATTAATATCGATCTTATTAAAATAAGGGCTCTTCCTGTCGCTGTTTTGCGAAATTGCCCAGTCGATTGCATCAGTAAGTTGTGATGATGTTGATTTTCCGCTTCCCTTCTCTCCTTCTTTTGGCATAGGCCCAATTGCTATTACCAGAAATCCGTGGGATGATACTTCTGATAAAAAATTAACATGTTCCCATGGCGAATTAGCACAGGCTCCGTTTCCCCAGGCAATGATTGGTAGTTTGTTCTTGCCGCCGAAAGCGCTTAAATTCTTAGGACGGAAAACAGTGTGACTTTGAAGTGAGTTTTCTGAAATCATTATGGCACTATAGGGCCCGGTTCCGCCATCCTCAACAACCCTTGCAGCTGTTGGATTATCAGAACCTTTTTCTTCCTGCGAAAAAGACAATTTTGGTATGCCTAACAAAAGGAAAGCAAGGAACGCATTAAATAGAATAGGTTTATTCATAAGGGGTATAATTTGGTTATTGTCACAAAAGACTGGAAAAACAACGAGAAATACTTATCTAAAAGATCATTTTATTTATCTGATCTGTTCATTCGAAATTAAAGATAAAAAGAGATACGGCTACAGGAGTCAAACAGCTTAAAAATTTGTATCCGGAAAATTATACCTACCTTGCTATCATTAATTCTACTTAATGGAGATCAGCGATCGGAAACAGAAGCACGAGGCGGGGCAGTTGCAGAAAACACCTACAGGAATTCTCGGATTAGATGAAATAACTTTAGGTGGATTACCTAAAGGCCGTCCCACCCTTATTTGCGGAAGTGCCGGTTGCGGAAAAACATTATTTTCCCTGGAGTTTATTGTACGAGGAGCAGAGGAGTTTGACGAACCCGGAGTATTTATAGCCTTTGAAGAAAAGGCTGAAGAATTGGCTACCAATGTAGCGTCCCTCGGGTTCGACCTGCACAAGCTGCAACAGGAGAAGAAGATCAAGATCGATCATATTCATGTGGACAAAACAGAGATTGAAGAAACAGGTGAATACGATCTTGAAGGACTTTTTATACGTTTAGGTTATGCAATAGATAGTATTGGTGCCAAGCGTGTTGTCCTGGATACTATTGAAAACCTTTTTGCAGGTTTGGAAAATCAGGCAATCTTGAGAGCCGAACTACGGCGGCTATTTCAATTCCTCAAAAATAAGGGTGTTACGGCTATAATTACAGGTGAACGGGGAGAAAGCAGCCTCACAAGGCAGGGTTTGGAAGAGTATGTCTCTGACTGTGTGATCCTACTTGACCATCGCATTATCAATCAAATTTCTACGCGGCGGTTAAGAGTAGTAAAATATCGTGGTTCAGTGCATGGTACTAATGAATATCCTTTCTTAATTGATGATGAAGGGATATCTGTATTGCCGGTAACTTCCCTTCAGCTTGATAAACCTGTTTCTTTAGAACAACTGTCCTCGGGTATTCCCTCTTTGGACGGAATGCTAAGTCTTGGAGGATATTACAAGGGCAGTAGTATTTTGGTGTCTGGCACAGCTGGTACAGGTAAAACAAGTATCGCAGCAACTTTTATAAACAGTGCCTGCATCCGGCAAGAGCGTTGCTTATTTTTTGCCTTTGAAGAGTCTCCACAGCAGATCATACGGAATATGAGATCCATAGGAATGGACCTCCAGGCTCACCTTGACAAAGGATATCTCAAATTTCATGCATCCAGACCAACCCTTTATGGATTGGAGATGCACCTTGTGGCGATCCATAAAGCTATTCGCAAATTCAAACCTGCGGTCGTAGTGCTTGATCCAATTACCAACCTGATCACAGTGGGTAATATGAGCGAGGTTAAATCTATGCTGGTGAGACTGATTGACTTTCTTCAGGAGGAACAGATCACTGTAATGTTTACAGCTCTAACGATGAATACAGTGCTAAACGAACAAACTGACGAAGGGATATCTTCGCTGGTTGATGCCTGGTTGCAGATTAAGGATATTGAAATAAATGGTGAGAGAAACCGTGGAATGTATATTATGAAATCCCGGGGAATGCAACACTCAAACCAGGTGAGGGAATTTGTAATAACCGAAGACGGACTTGATCTGATTGATGTTTATTTAGGACCTGAGGGAATACTTACAGGTTCAGCACGTGAGGCTCAAATGCTGCTGGAAGAAACCGGGCATGTATTACATAGCCATGCTATTACCCGTAAGGACCGGGAACTTCTTAGAAAGAGAAAAATACTGGAAGCAAAGATTGAAAGCCTGAATTCAGAATTTGAATCAACAGAGGAAGAGCTAAATAAAATATATATAGAGGAAGAAATTAAGAAAAACGTTCTTAATGAGACTCGTCAAAAGATGACGGATATTCGTTCGGGTAAGACTGGCCCGGATGATCAAACTGACAAGTCGCAAAACAAAGATAAATAGTGGATCAAGAGTATTACGAACTAAGATTATACGTTGCGGGGAAAACCCAAAAGTCTATTACGGCTTTGAATAACTTGCAAAAGTACTGCGAGGAGCATTTGCTGGGCAAGTACACATTAGAAGTGATTGACCTTCTTGAAAATCCACAGCTTGCAGAAGGAGACCAGATCCTGGCCATCCCCACCCTGGTTAAAAAAGTTCCAGAACCTGTACGCAAAATTATAGGAGATCTTTCTAATAAAGAAAAGGTGCTTGTAGGCCTCGATATTCGTACCAGAGGTTAAAGCTGCCACCATACGTGAAGGAAATGAACTCAAGTAGCGAAAACGCGAGCAGTAGCCCGGTTCTTGAATTAAGACTTTACATTGCAGGTTCTTCATTGATTTCCATGAGAGCCATTACGAATTTGCAAGAAATATTGGAGAGTTATTTAAAAGGCCAGTATGAACTTGAAATTGTAGACATTCATCAACAACCGGAACTCGCGCAACAAGATAATATAAGTGCCCTACCCGTACTTGTTAAAACGTCACCAGTTCCGAAACGTTTACTGGTTGGTGATATGTCTGACAAAGGGAAGGTTTTACGGGGACTAGGAATAGTGGTTTCATGATAGGGAATGAATTAATGAATAAGGAGGATTTAAAGGCGGAATTGAACGCCCTAAAATTATCTTTGAAGGAAAAAACAGAAGAACTCGAAGAGACCCGCTATCGGCTCGAAGAGGCGAACGATACAATAGAGGCTATTCGTAGCGGCGAAGTCGATGCATTGGTTATAAGGGCTGCAGACGGTCACCAGTTGTATACCTTAAAAAGCTCAGATCAAACTTACCGCATCTTCATCGAACAGATGACTACATCTGCCGTAACTTTGAATGGCGAAGGCAACATCTTATACTGCAACTCGCGTTTCGCTGAACTGCTAAAATTGCCGCTTGAAAAAGTGATAGGCAAATCCTTCGGCACCTTCGTTCCCGATACCTACAGAAGCCATTGCTCTGATTTGATACATGCAGGATGGGAATCAGAGGTAAAAAGCGAATTGAAACTTAGAACAGGTGATGATGAAGTCCCAGTGTTACTTTCCCTTCAAGCCTTAAATCTGGATGAGGGCCCCTCTATGAGTGTGATCATCACTGATCTTACTGAACAAAAACAGTATCAGCAGCTCTTAGAGGAAAAAAATAAAGCTTTAGAACAGGCGCGGCAAGTCGCTTATGAACTGAACAGTAATCTGGAGAACCTTGTCAACGAAAGAACGAGGGAGTTATACAATAATCAGGAACGGCTTAGCCGTATCCTTGAAACGATGGCAGAAGGAGTAGGCATCATTGACCTCTCCGGTAAGCTAACGTATGCAAACCCGATGGCTCAGCAAATATTGGGGCTAAGTCAAAGTGCGATTCAAGAGCGCACCTATCACGATCCCAAGTGGGAAAACCTTCAAATTGATGGGTCTCCCCTCCCTCACGAAATGCATCCTATGTCTATTACCCTGCGCACAGGTAAGCCAGTACACGATTTTGAAATTGCCGTTCAGCCTCCGGGCCGGGAACGCTTCTACATCTCCATTAATGCGGCCCCCCTGCGAGATGAAAACGGAAATATCACCGGAGGTGTGGGAACGTTCATGGACGTAACCAACCGCAGGAAGGCAATTCAGCAGAAGGATGAATTCATTAGCGTTGCTAGTCACGAACTAAAGACGCCGTTAACAAGTCTGAAGGCAAGTCTGCAATTGCTAAGCAGGATGAAGGAAAAACCTGACCCAGTTATACTTCCTAAATTAATTGATCAGTCCAATAAAAGTTTAATGAAGGTTAGCCTATTAGTAGACGAACTACTAAACGCTACCAAACTCACAGAAGGTCACCTGCAATTACAGGCCACTCAGATTACTTTAAAAGCATTGATTAATGACTGTTGCCCTCATATACGTCACGAAGGTTCCTTTGAATTAATAGAGGAAGGAGATCTTGATCTGGAAGTAAATGCAGATATAAATAAACTAGAACAGGTTCTGGTGAATCTTGTCAACAATGCCGTAAAATACGCACCAGAATCTAAACAAATCCGGATCCGGGTAGCCAGGGAAGGTTCCTTTGCAAAAATTATGATCATTGATAGAGGCCGTGGGGTTCCGCCAGAGAAACTCCCTCATTTATTCGATCGCTACTATCGGGTTGATACAGGTGGACACCAGTACTCCGGTCTTGGATTAGGCCTTTACATCTCCAATGAAATAGTAAAGAGGCATGGCGGTACGATGGGAGTTGAAAGTGAATTGGAAAAAGGAAGCACTTTTTGGTTCACACTTCCTTTAAATTCCGCAAAATAACTTCAGGAGATGCAACTGACGCATCAGCTTCTTAAGGAAATTTTTTCTATAAATTTCATGACGGACTTTTTAAAGCAAAGCATCTTGTACTCGCAACCTGAAACCGAACTTACTTCCCGCTCCAAGCTCGCTCTCTACAAAAATTTCTCCCTTTTGTGCCTCTATGAAGTCCTTCGAAATTGCCAGACCCAATCCGGTGCCTGATTTCCCGGAACCATCAGTAGGTACCTGAAAATACCGGTCGAACAGCTTCTTCTGATATTGCAGCTCAATCCCCTTGCCGAAATCCCGGACAGTGAACTCAACAAAATCTCCCGCAGGCATCACCTGAACCACCACCCTCGATTTTTCAGCACTGTACCTTAGTGCATTTGAAAGGAAATTAATAAGCACCCAGGCCGACTTCTCTATATCCGCATTCACCAAGGGATTTTTTTGCCTGCTGATCACTTCCAGCCTTATGCCTTTTTGTTCTGCCTGAAATTTAACTGCTTCAATAGCATATTGTACAATTTCATTCGGGTTAGCAGGAGCTAATTTCAATTGAATATTTCCCGATTCTGCCTGCGAAAGATCGAGCAGCTCGCCTGTGATCTTCAACAAACGGTTGCTATCTTCCTCTACATTCTTCACCAATTCCATCTGATCTTCATTAAGCTGCCCCACATGACCCGCTGCGAGAATATCAAGGCTCATTAAAATGGAGCTGATAGGTGTTTTAAGTTCGTGGGAAACAGTAGCAATAAAATGAGTTTTGGCTTGGTCCAGTTCCTTAAATTGAGTGATATTGCGCAAAATAAAAACACTTCCCGCTGAGCGACCAGTGGTTACTATTCCTTTATCCTCCATATTGTCCAGATAAGGTACGCTGATATCTATGGTGTCTAACTGAAAGAACGACTCTTTTCCATTTGCAAAGATCTTGAGCGTTTTATCACTTTTCTTGTTCTTTAAGACGTAATTAAACAGGTCGTTCGTGCCAGAAACTTCGGCCGCATTTTTAGACGAAATCTCATCTGATTTCAAATTAAGCAATTGCTCAGCCACAGCATTAATAAAAAGTATATTATCCTTCTCATCCAAACCAATAATGGCATCCTGCATCTTTTCGATGATCGCCTCTATCCGCATTTTCTCTGACCTAATTGTCGCGAGGTTACTATTTTCCCATTGACTTAGCTTACTCGCCATATCATTGAAGGCAGAGCCCAGTTCTGCAAACTCATCGTTCGAATCAAACCTCAGCCGCTGTCCATAATTCTTATTACTGATCTCGCGGATACCCACCATTAGTTGCCTTAACGGATTAGCCACATATCCAGGAAAATTCACCGAGAAGGAAAACAGTACCAAAAAAGTGAATGCCCCAACAAACTGCAAAAGCATTACTGTTTCCTCAATAGATGACTTAGCTACATCGTTTTTTCTTACTATAGCAGCCATATTGATGTCGTCAATCCCCTGCAAATTCGCCCTTATCTGACGCTCCAGATCCCCTTTGTTCGTTGAGGTAGTTTTAAAGCGTTCAAATAATTGCCTTACCAAAACTACCCGTTCCCGCTCCCCTTTTTCTGTGACATTATTCTCTTCAGATTGCAAGGCCTCCTCAAATAGCAAGGCGTCTCCCGCACTGAGCTTATCGCTTTTATCCAGCAAGCCTCGCATGCTCCGTGAATAATTCAAGCTTTCATAATTATCTTCAAGGATAACCTCGGCACTCTCAGAAATTCTTTTAATATGATACAGGCACATGCCGCCAAAGAAGAGCACTACCGCAAAAAGAACTCCGAAGCCAACATTCAATTTAGTCCGGATTTTCATAATACTGATTTACATAGGTGAGAACCTGGATGTTTCCAGACTGCAAGGCATGTAAAAGAATGACATTTTTTCATATGTGTGAACAAAGGTTGAGCAACTTTAAGAAAGGATAACCAAATCTATTTCTACTGCTGAAATCTTTTGTAATAATTGCCTGAATACATTTGTTTTCAAAATCAGCTGGAAGAAGTTGCAATGTGGCTTACCTAAACAAATCGTCGTTATTTCTTTTTCCTGCGCAATTTCCATAATAGTTTGGGTAATATGATCACTTTTTACTTTAATTACTTCGGCACCTAATTGGGTAGCCAGCCTAAAATTGTTGATCAGATGCCGCTGTTTGTCCAGCTTGATCTTATCCAACTCTTCTGTACTGCTTTGTACATACAACACAATCCAGGGCGAACGATAGTACGAAGCTAACCGGGCTGTTTTCCTTATCACCACTGTAGCAGTTTCAGCATTTGAGGATATACAAGCCAGGAAACGTTCAGAACGTAGCTTGATCTGTTTTGGAACCTCCATATCAATCTTCCTTTCCAGGTGATGTGCAACTTCCCGCAAGGCAAGCTCCCGTAACTGCAGTATCTTCTCGCCTCTGAAAAAGTTCTGCAAAGCCAGGTCAATCTTGCTCTTATCGTAGATCTTACCCTCCCGTAACCGCTGTATCAACTCGTCGGCTGTCAGGTCGATATTTACAATTTCATCAGCCATTTCCAGTATCCTATCCGGGATCCTTTCGCGGATTTGGACGCCGGAAATCTGCTCCGCTTCTTCATTCAGACTTTCCAAATGCTGAATGTTTACCGCCGATATCACGCTGATACCAGCATCAAGAATATCAACCACGTCCTGCCACCGCTTTGTATTTTTGCTTCCTTCAATATTGGAATGCGCCAGCTCGTCAACAATCACAACCTCCGGATGAACACTTAGCAGAGCTTGCAGATCCATCTCTTCCACTTCCTTTCCTCGATAAAAGGAGCGGTAACGGGGAATGATCTGCAAGCCTTCAAGCAAGGCATGGGTTTCTTTCCGGTTGTGTGTTTCAATATAGCCTATCTTTACATTAATACCATTTGCCAACAAGGCATGTGCTTCCTGAAGCATACGGTAAGTCTTCCCTACACCTGCACTCATCCCGATGTAGACTTTCAGCTTTCCCCGTCTGGACCTTTTAACCAGCTCCAAAAAATTTTTAACTGAACCTTGTTTATCTTCGCTCATCTATCTACTTCCTCTACATTTAAAAAGAAACCGCGATGCTGGTAGTCATGCTTACGTTATTCCTGCTTAACACTGCATCACGAGCGAAGATCCCCTCTTTACTCCGGTAAAACTTACCCTCCAGCCGGAGAATTGCACGGTTAACTGGAACATAATCAATGTTCAGGGAATATCCTGATGTTTTAAAGGGGACAGCATTAATGGTTTGTATAAATACATTTGATTTGTCACGGTAATATTCATATCGTCCTGCCATAAATAGTTTAGGATGAAGTTGACCCCGGACAATAACTACGGGTGAGATCACCTCGGCATACGATTTACTGTTCTTTTCCTTTTGCTGAAATCCAAGATCAAATCCGGCAGTTAAACCAACTTTAGGATGCACTTGCCACACCCCATAAATGTTATTGTAAAACCTCGTCACACCAATACTGTCCACTCCTTCCTGACCAAGGTAATTGCTGTAATTTAAAGCAATACGATCGTTGGCCTTAACTGTAACTTGAACACCAACCGCAGGCCTGCTATTACCTTCCGCTCTTAATATTCGTTGCCAGCCATTAAGATATAAGACACTAATAGACAACTGATTATTATCAGTAACATAAGTAAGCTTTGCACCAGCCTCGTAGTAAGGGGTATTTTCAGAACTTATATTACGGGTTAAGGCCCAGCAATCTTTAGAAACTGCACTTTCAAAGCCTATATGAGAGGCAAATGTTCCTGCTTCCAGCCAGAGGTTTGACTGGTTTAACAGTTTTATACCAGCATTTGCCTCAAAAATACTCCTAAGAACGCCCGGCTCTGCAGCCAAGTTCGCGTTAGCATAAGTTCCCGTCATAAGCGCAAGGTTTGCTCGCACCCTGACATCCTCATAAGCAGCTTTGATGAAACCCAGATTAAGATTAACCTCGTTGTGACGGTTATGAGAGTATACAAAGCCCGGTTTGTTATTATCTGCCGGCTGGTTAAAATCATAAGAATAATAGCTTTCTACATAACCGGATACTTTAAATGGATTTTCTTCCTGCGCATATGCAAAAATGCTGAGCAATGCAAATGCTGAGGTAATGATATATTTCATGTTCCGTTTCCTGATTTTAAAGCTAATTTTCATGGGATATGCTAATTTGATCAAGAGCAATATTCAGCTGAAGGACATTGACCTTCCTGGGACCTAAAAAGCCTAGAAGCGGAGTTTCAGTGTTTTCAATTACCAGCTCCTGGATCTGGCTCTGTGAAAATCCCCGCAGCTCTGCTACACGTCTTACCTGCAGGTCTGCTGCTTCAACAGAAATATTAGGATCAAGGCCACTTCCAGAAGCTGTAACCAGGTCGGCAGGAATATCTTTTCGTTCGGCATAAGGATGATATTTGAGCAGCGTATCCAACCTTGATTTCACCTCCTTTAAATAATCAGGATTAGAGGGACCCCTATTTGATCCTGCAGAGCCAGCTGCATTATAAGATATAGCTGAAGGTCGTCCCCAGAAATAACGCGGGTCTGAGAAACTTTGGCCGACAGCGTTGTATCCAACAACTTTACCATTTAAAAAAGACTGCTCGCCCTTGCCGGCCCCTTTTGAAAATTTAGCAACAAAGGCAACAGATACAGGATAAATAACACATAATAGTACAAGGAGTACTAATGTGAGGCGTATGGATTGAAAAATATACGATTTCATGTGAGATATGAGTTATGAGATGTGATGGCTCGTGGCTGATAGCTGATAATTATAAGATGTGTTTAGAAGAAAATACCAACTAATAAATCAATAAATTTGATCCCTATAAACGGTGCTATAACACCTCCTAAACCATATATAAGCAGGTTTCGTCTAAGCAAAGCACTTGCACCTATAGGCTTGTACGCAACCCCTTTCAGTGCAAGCGGGATCAGTATTGGGATGATGATGGCGTTAAAGATCACGGCTGAAAGGATTGCACTTTCGGGACTATGAAGCCGCATAATATTTAATCCCTGTAATGCAGGAATGGAAGCGATAAAAAGAGCCGGAACAATAGCAAAGTACTTCGCAACGTCATTTGCTATAGAAAAAGTAGTGAGTGTTCCTCTCGTGATCAGCAGCTGTTTACCTATCTCCACGATCTCGATCAGCTTCGTCGGATCATTGTCCAGGTCGACCATATTTCCTGCTTCTTTTGCAGCCTGAGTGCCACTGTTCATCGCAACACCAACATCTGCCTGGGCAAGTGCAGGTGCATCATTGGTGCCGTCACCCATCATTGCAACCAGTTTTCCGTTCGACTGCTCCTGCCGGATGTAATTCATCTTGTCTTCAGGCTTAGCCTCAGCGATAAAATCATCTACTCCTGCTTTTTCGGCAATGTATTTTGCGGTCAAAGGATTATCTCCCGTTACCATTACCGTTTTTACGCCCATCTTGCGTAGTCGTTCAAACCGCTCGCTAATGCCCGGCTTAATGATGTCCTGTAGTTCGATTACTCCTAATACTTTCCCATTTTCTGCCACTACCAGCGGCGTTCCTCCGTTCGATGAGATAGCACGCACACGCTCTTCAGTATCCGCTGGAAAATTATGTCCTGCCTTAACGGCAATAATCTTTATTGAATCAAATGCTCCCTTACGTAATTGCGTGCCGTCTTTCAGGTTCACCCCGCTCGAACGGGTTTCCGCAGTAAAGTTCACGAACTCTGCAATTGTGACATTGGTGATTATTCCGGAAGCAATAGATGGGATTTCAGTTTTTGCCAGGTCAACAATGGATTTTCCCTCGGGCGTTTCATCGGATATAGAGGCAAGGAGACTACAACGGATGAAATGATCTTTCGCTATTCCCTCTGCCGGATAGAAATTGGTTGCCTTCCGGTTCCCGATAGTAATAGTACCGGTTTTGTCTAGTAAGAGAGTGTCCACGTCACCTGCTGTTTCTACTGCTTTTCCAGATTTTGTGATCACATTTGCACGCAAAGCCCTGTCCATGCCTGCGATACCAATAGCAGACAGTAGGCCTCCGATGGTAGTAGGGATAAGACAAACAAAGAGAGAGATCAGCGCAGCGATCGTGATCGGAGTATTGGCGTAATCCGCAAAGGGTTTCAGCGTTACGCATACAATGATAAAGATAATGGTAAAGCTGGCTAAAAGGATGGTCAAAGCAATTTCATTTGGGGTCTTCTGCCTGCTTGCTCCTTCAACCAAAGCAATCATTTTATCCAGAAAGCTTTCTCCCGCTTGCGTAGTTACGCGTACTTTTATCTGGTCTGAAAGAACCTTGGTTCCGCCTGTTACAGATGATTTATCACCACCCGACTCCCTGATCACCGGAGCTGATTCCCCTGTAATGGCCGATTCATCAATAGTAGCAATACCTTCAATGATCTCGCCGTCGGTTGGTATGATGTCTCCAGCTTCACATACAAAAACATCGTCTTTCTTTAAAGAATTAGAGGAACAAGTCTCGATCATTCCGCTTGCCGAGATTACCTTAGCCGGCGTTTCCTCACGTGTTTTGCGAAGACTGTCTGCCTGAGCTTTTCCCCTTGCTTCGGCTATAGCTTCCGCAAAATTTGCAAAAAGCAAGGTAACTAACAGGATAAGGAAGATGATAAGATTATAGCTAAATGAGCCCTGATCCTTATGGTTGATGGAATAAGCCGAAACAAAAGCCATGATTAAAGTACCGATCTCTACGGTGAACATCACCGGGTTCTTTATCATCACGCGGGGATCAAGCTTTATGAAGGATTGTTTCAGCGCTGCAGTAACAAGTACAGGCTCGAATAATTTATTAGATTGAGTTCTCATATTATTTAATCAGGGTAAAGTATTCTGCAATAGGACCAAGTGCTAAGGCAGGGAAATAAGAAAGGGCATTTAAGACCAGAATAACGGCAAGGGTCATTATGCTGAAAGTGATCGTATCAACCTTGAGCGTGCCGGCCGATTCGGGAATATATTTCTTCTGACCTAGTAAGCCAGCAATAGCAACGGGACCAATGATTGGCAGAAAGCGACCTAAGAAAAGGATCACTCCTGTTACAACATTCCAAAATATGTTGTTATCGCCTAATCCTTCAAAGCCCGATCCGTTATTCGCATTAGCTGAAGTAACCTCATAGAGCATCTCCGAAAAACCATGAAATCCGGGATTGTTGAGCCAGTTAGCCGGTTTAACTGCCCAGTCTGCGTCAGGGTAGGAAACAAAAACAAAGCTCGCCAGAGCAGTTCCTGCCATAATAAGGAAGGGACTTAGTAATGTAACCAACGCAGCGATCTTCATCTCCCTCGCTTCTACCTTATGGCCAAGGAATTCAGGCGTCCTCCCTACCATTAAGCCGGAGATGAAAACGGCGATGATGAGGTAAATAAAATAATTTAAGATACCAACGCCGCAGCCCCCAAAGAACGCGTTGATCATCATACCCAGTAATTGCCATAGTCCGGTTAAAGGCATAGTACTATCATGCATACCATTTACAGAGCCTGTAGAAACAATTGTAGTGATAGTGCTCCAGTAAGCTGTTGCCACCGCGCCAAAACGCACTTCCTTTCCTTCCATGGCTCCATGGTCCTGATCAACACCCAATGCCGCTATAGCGGGATTACCAGCAGTTTCACTTACGATCGAAGGAATAAGTAGCATTAACATTCCCAGTGTCATTACAGCATATATAGTATAGGCAAGTTTTTTCTTCCTAATGAAGTAACCAAAAGCGATGATCATGGCCATCGGAATGATCATTTGGGAAATAGCTTCCACCATATTGGTTAGGTAATTGGGATTCTCTAGAGGATGAGTTGAATTAGCCCCGAAAAAACCTCCCCCATTGGTTCCAAGGTGTTTTACGGCCACAAACTGCGCTGCCGGTCCCCGCGAAACATCTACCGTATCACCTTCAATAGAAACAATCCGATCTTTACTTTCATAACTTGCCGGCGTACCATTAAAAGCAAGGATTAAAGCGACGGTAAGCGATAAAGGAAGTAATAGGCGGGTAATAGATTTCAGAAAGAATTCCCAGAAGTTTCCTAGCTGCGTTGTGCTCTTTTCTCTGAAGGCTTTGAAAAGTACCAAAGCAGAGGCAATTCCCGTTGCAGCACTTGTAAACTGCAGGAACATCAAGACAAAATGCTGCGTTAGATAGCTTACTCCCGTCTCGCCCGAATAGTGCTGCAAATTACAGTTCACCACAAAGCTGATAATGGTATTAAAAGAAAGGTCGGGTGTCATACCAGGATTTCCATCCGGATTAAGCGGGAGTTTATCCTGATAAAGCAATATGAAGAAACCATAAATAAGCCATACAGAATTAATGGTAAGCAAAGCTTTCAAATGCTGCTTCCAGTTCATCTGTTGTTTAGGGTTGATGCCCGACAATTTATAAATGACAGATTCAAGAGGACACAGAAAATCTGTCCATACTTTTTCACCGGCAAAGACTTTTGCCAGGTACCTTCCCAGAGGAAAGGCAATGATCACCGTAAGGAGGTAAGTAGCTATTATTCCGTTAATCTCAGTGTTCATAGCAATTAGAATTTTTCGGGTTTAAGCAGTACATAGATCATATAAATAAGTACCGCGATTGAAATGATGAATAGTGCGATCATAAGTTTCAGATTCTTTCTAGCCAGTCAATTGATTTAAAACATATCCTGCAGAGTAGCAGAATGGAGAGTAATAGGATTACTGTTAACATATCAAAAGTTATTTTTGATATGTCCTTAGCTATAGGCATGCCCCTGACAGGAAACTACCTACAAGAAGCTGAATAACAGACGAATAATTTATTCTAAAGATTTAGGGCAATAAAAAACCCTCCCAAAATGGGAAGGTTTTTTATTGAAATGATATGGTAAGTAATAATATCAGGCTTTAAAGGGCCATTCCGTACTCCTCCAATTTGCGATAAAGGGTAGACAAACCAATACCCAGTAGCCGGGAAGCTTCCGTTTTGTTTCCATGAGTGTAATTCAGCACCTTGCGGATATGCTGTTTCTCCATTACCTGCATATTCATACTATCCCCTTCCGTAATTTCCTGATGAAACTCGTATGGTAGCAGGGAGGCATTCAGAACAGGGTTGTCGGCAAGGATCACCACCCGCTCAATCACGTTTCGCAGTTCTCTGATATTCCCCTTCCAGGAATGTCGCTTAAGGGCTTCAATAAAATCCTGAGCCAATTCCAGCTGAGGTTTATTCATTTTTAAGCAAAACTCTTTAAGGTAATGATTTGCCAGTAGTTCAATATCTCCTTTCCTACCAGATAGCGAAGGCAGGGAAATAGAAAACACAGAAAGCCTGTAGTAAAGATCCAATCTGAACTTACCCTGGTGCGACTCCAGTTCGAGGTTACGGTTGGTGGCTGCAATTAATCGCACATCCACTTTAGAGGTTTGCGTATCGCCTAATTTTATAAAGGTCTGGGTTTCCAGTACGCGAAGCAATTTTGCCTGGAGGTCGAGGTTCATCTCCCCTATTTCATCCAGGAACAAAGTCCCGCCCGATGCTTCTTCCAGTAAACCCTTTTTGTCTTTAGAAGCGCCAGTAAAGGCTCCGGATTTATAGCCAAACAATTCGCTTTCCAGCAGTTCAGAACTAAAACCACTGCAATTCAACGCCACGAAGCGGTTCATTTTACGGGGACTTTCATGATGGATCGCTTGTGCGAACACTTCTTTTCCTGTACCCGTTTCACCCAACAGCAGCACGGTTGTATCTGTATCTGCTACCTTTTTCGCAAGTACGATCGTATCTTTTATCTGGGGTGAATTGCCAATAATACTATCAAAGCTGTACTTCTTGTGAACTTCTTTTTCAAGGTCGAATACCCTTTTCTGTAGTTTAGACTTCTCTATGGCCTTATGTAGTAAGGGGATAATTTTTTTGTTATCATCGCCTTTGGTGATATAATCGAAGGCTCCATTCTTCATTGCCGTAACACTGTCTGGGATAGTTCCATAGGCCGTAAGACTGATGACTTCCGTGTAAGGCCATTTTTCCTTGATTTGTTTCACCAGATCTACACCATTAATATCGGGGAGCTTCACATCACTGATCACCACGTTCACTTCCTCCTGGCCAAGGATCTTTAAACCTTCTTTTGCAGTAAAAGCCTGGAAAACGGTATAACCTTCGTAGCGAATGATCCTCGAAAGCAGGTCATTCAATTTTTTCTCGTCATCGATCACGAGGACTATATTTTCTTGCTTCATCACCAAGACTGCTAATTCCTGGCCAAAATTGAAGAATAATCTCTTATCATCATACAAATGCTGAAAGAATTGTGCTAGCCAATTATAATCACAACCCGTCTGTAAGAGTTGCAGAGCAAAATTTTTTAAACGTACGCACCATAAGCGAAAAAAGAAATATTACATAGCACTGGAAACGCTCCTTTAGGCGGGATTGTGGACAGACCTTAAAATATGAGAAATACTCTATTCAGAATCAAGTAGTAGTTATTAAGTCCTTCCATTTGGATCATCCTTACTCATTTCCGGATTATAATGAAGTCCCGGAGTAAGCCAGTACAACAGAGCAACCCTTGAGTAACGGTAATTGAAGGGAGATAAAATAAATACTGCAGGAAATATTGTTGCGAAATAAAGCCACATGTTCTCCAGGTTACCAGTAATTACGTACGTTGCAACAGCAATTGAAATCATCTCGGCTACGTTCATTGCATAACTTACGAACATCGAAACATAGAAGTATCCGGGCTCCCGCTCAAACCTCAGGTCACAATGAGGGCAGCTTATATGCATCTTCTGTAGCTTCAACCCGTACATTGGTCCGGCAAACATATCTCCTCTTCTGCACCTTGGGCACTTGGCCTGTACTGCAGCAGCAAACACACCAGGCACTTTATATTCCACTTTGTTCATATCGTTAAGTTCATTCTTGTTAATCTCTAATGTTCTCATGTTCCAATTTTTATAATCCAATTTCAACTCGTAATCTTTGCTTTACAAAGCTCACTTCAAAGTTTTCTTTCTGAATTCCTCTGGCGTCACTCCCACGTACTTTTTGAAGAACTTGGTAAAATAGGAGTTGTCGTTGAAGTTCAACTGCGTCGAAATTTCAGTTATAGAAAGTTCGAGGTTCACGAGCAGACGTTTTGCTTCCAAAATCACCCTGTTTCGAATCACCTCACCTGCCGCCATTCCCAAAAGATCATTACACAGCGCATTAAGATGATTAGGTGTGATGTAAAGGAGCTCTGCATATTCCTTCGGTAACCTTATCAAAGTATAGTTTCGTTCAATCAACTGCTGGAAGTTTCTAAGTAAGGTGTAGTTGTATGATGATACATACTCTTCTGATTTCTCCACCAGCAGATCTGAAAGCATGATGAAAAGCTTCAGCAAAAGGACTTTTATATAATCATCGCTAAAGCGCTTATTTTGGGTTCCTGTTATAAGTAATTCCTCAAATATTCCTTTTATCGCACTTTGACAATCTTCGGGCACCTGCAATACTGAATCTTTTACAACCCCATTGAAGAAGCTGAACCTCTGCAGGTACTCCGTTAGTAATAGAAAAGACTGGAAATAAGTACTCGAAAAATTTACCACATAACCGTCTACCGGTCCGGCAAAACTCCAGCTATGGACCTGTCCGGGTATCATGAAATAGATCTGCCATGGTCTCACTTCAAAGCTTTCAAAATCTATAGAGTGGGCCCCTGCTCCCTCCGTAAATAGTACTACATGGTAAAAGCTGTGACGATGAGGATAATGTAAATGCTGGTGCGTCTTTGAATAAGGACCAAATTTGCTGACCATGATATCTTCCTTACGAAAACCTGCGAGGCTGCTTATATCGTAAATAGGAATCTCATTTCTCATACAGCAAAGGTACTTGGAAATGGAGGAAAGCTATGGTATGTTTTACCGGACTAATGGTATTTTTCAAAGATTACAAAGAAAATCCATCTTTTTTGGCTTGCCGCATGACGAGCTTTCCCTCATTGGGTAAACAATTCATTGTAATGGATGTTACAATTACATCAAGCTAACTAGTTAGGGCCAGGTCCAAAATCACTTTTACTTATTATTGAATAGTCCCAGGTAAATTGAAACACGGAAAAGCAATAGACATACAGGGAACCAATTTCGAAGTTCTATTTTACAGCAATCCTTTGCCCATGATAATTTACAGATCGGCCGGATTACAAATAATAGAAGCTAATTCTGCAGCCTTAAACTTCTATGGATACTCCCTGGAGGAAATGAAAAAACAAACCGTTTCCAGTATCCGAATTGAACAGGAGCATGACAAGTTCAAGGATTTATTACCGAAGATCCATAACCAGGAAAATATCCAGGTAGAAACTATTCATAGAACAAAAAATGGGGATATTAGAAATGTTCAGGTAGTGTCTTTTCCAATCGGATATTTAGGAAACGAAGCAAGACTAGCCCAGATACACGATATATCAGACAAAGTCAGACAAGCAAAAAATTTAGAGCTTATACTTGCTACCAACCAATTTGTAGCTGAAAACCTCGATCTACAGGTTATATTGCAAAGAGTTACAGATGTAACAACAGAGTTGTCAGGAGCTGAGTTTGGAGCCTTTTTCTATAACACCGTTAATGAACAGGGAGAAGCAATGATGCTTTACACCCTTTCAGGTGCCGACAAAAGCTTCTTTGAAAACCTGGGGATGCCAAAACATACATCAATTTTTCATCCCTCCATGGTTGAGGCAAAAATACTTCGCATAGAAGATGTTACTCAAGACCCAAGATATGGAAAGTCCGCTCCACATTATGGGATGCCTAAAGGTCATTTGCCAGTAGCTAGTTATATGTCGGTACCTATTGTTTCGCAATCAGCGGAAATACACGGATGTTTACTGTTTGGGCATAAAAGAAAAGGAGTATTCAGCAAAGAAAGCGAAGATCTGGTATCAGGGGTGGCCTCCCAAGCTGCCATCGCCTTAGATCATGCTAAATTATTTGAGGAAGTTACTGGGCTGAACACCAAGAAAGACGTATTTTTTAATGTTGCCAGTCACGAACTAAAAACTCCTATAACCAGTATTCAGGCATCATTACAACTAATTGAGCGTCTTTATAAGGCCAACCCTCAATCTGCAACTATTGAAAAGCTAATTTCGAAGTCCATTGGAAGCGTAAGTAAACTATCGAACCTGATCAGAGACTTGTTGGATGTTTCCAGGATCGAAAAAGGCCAACTAGCCATTAAGAAATCAGTTTTTAAGTTTTCCGATGTTATCGATAATTGTTGTCATCATATCAATAATATAGGTCAGCAAGCCTTAAGAATTGAAGGGGACCTTGAACTTGAGGTCTACGGCGATGCTGTAAGGATTGAACAGGTCTTGGTTAATTTTGTAACCAATGCTGTTAAATACGCCCCCGAATCAGACGAAATTATTGTAAAAATAGAACGAATCGAAGATAAGGCCAAAGTTTCTGTTTCTGATAAAGGGAAAGGTATCCCAAAAGAAAGAATTGCCAAAATATTCGATCGTTATTACAGAGCAGATCCGGGAAGCCACGAATCTGGGATGGGACTGGGTCTATTTATATCCTCAGAAATTGTAAAACAGCATGATGGCGAAATAGGCGTAGAGAGCAAGATCGGACAAGGAACAACGTTCTGGTTTACGATCCCTATATAAGTTTCCTACTTTGCCATTCCAAAATACCGAAATTTGAATAGTAAGAAAGCTGATATCGATCAATTTTAATTGTTCCTACCCTTTCATCAACGGCATCATCAACAGTTCAGAAGCTTTGAATTTGTCTGCACCTGGATATTCAGCCACACCAATAATCAGATCATCCTGATTAACGTTCAAATTTAAGGTGCCATGAAGCCTGTCCCAAAAAGAAAAAATAACCGAGAAATTAGAGTTGGTTTCGCATTTGTTAACCGAGTGATGAATACCATGCATCCTTGGTGTCACCATCACCTTGTTTAGCGTTTGTTCCAATTGCAGAGGCAAACGGGTATTGCTGTGATGGAATTCGGTTGCTGCTTCAAAAGCAATTTCATAAATAATAACCGTAAGTGGTGTAGCACCTGAAAGGTAGGTGAAAGCACCCCGGTAGAATATCGAACCGATCAACTCGCCGAAATGAAAACGGAAAGCAGTAGTTAGATCAAGATCCTTATCAATATGGTGCACCAAATGAAAACGCCATAACAGAGGTATTTTATGGTTAAGTATATGCCATAGATAGTTGGTATAATCCAAAAAAAAGAAGGCGAGTATTTGTCTGAGCAAATGCGATGGAAGAAAATAACCAAGCCTGGTACATATGTGCTGGTTCCGGCTCGCCAGTTTAACCATTAAGGGTAGGAAAATAAAACGCAGGAGAGCAAATGAGGGAACTGCCACCTGTGCGTTAACCTTCACACGCTTCCATCTGTTCTGTACCCGTCGGCGCAACTGAAATTTACTCTCAAGAACAAATAAAACAGCAAACAAGCCAGCCAGTACCGGGCTTCCGATGTAATCGAAATTCCTCCTGATAACACCCATTATTCCCTAATTTTTTTTCCTTCTCCTTTCTTGGGATGAAGTGTAGCGTCTTTGTTCAGTTTATACTTTTCCTGGTACCAGGGTGATGAATTGCGTACCGGCTTACCGATCATCATTCTAAAGTATTTCCAACCTAACTTGACCTCTTTCCAGAAATGAGAAGGCGGGTTATACCCATAAGCCCTGTATTTACCAGGTTGCACCTTCCCTTTTAATTGCACGAAGGCAGCAAACTCCTTTACCCAGCTATCAAACTGTTGCATCACCTGGTCATTATAAACCATGTTCTCGGCCTGGGTTTCACTGTACTTCTTTCCTTTACCAAATAGGGCATACTGCCATAGATGATCAGGGACTTCAATTCCTCCATAGCGGCATTGCCAAACCAGCGGAGCGTAAGCCTCCCTCTCATTTTCAAAAGGCTCTGCTTCGGGATTAAAATAGTGCTTATGCTGTAAGATTTCAGGACGACCGTCTTCTGCAATTTCATCTCCTCCCAGGTCTCCATAACAGAAAAAAGCCGCCGAGCGTCCCTCCAGGTGATTTACACTCATTTCTTGCCATTCAATTGAATGTTCTAAGAGCATAGCCTTTTCTGCGTCCTTATGATCGATGGTTTGCTCGTCCGGATTTCCTCCATTCATACATACCAGTCGATCGAACATTAGCTTAAGATTACTCGTAGGAGCGTACCAGTTTATAGGGCCAATAATTGCCCAGGCATCAGCCATATCAAGCCGTGAATAAAGGTCGAGGTTCCACATCAGGTCGGGTTCCTTTTTATCGTCCTTCCGGTAGCAGTTACAGGGCCAAACGCATAAAGCCATCGAAGTAGAAACACAGGCATTACAGCTTTGAATGCGCTCGCGGTTGTAAACATTCCCCAGATCCTCATAGTCGATCTCCCATTCCTGAGGCAGCATTTCAGCCATACGCATCATTAACATTCGAGATTTGCTATCCACCCCAGGGCAGTTGTATTGCCTCCGCTGGGAGCCACTAATGATCAGTACACGAAAAGGTCTTTCTTCTTTTGGAAGAGCAGCATTTTTATCATCCGGCTTCATAGGTTTTCATATACTTACTGGTTACCAGAATATGCAATTGTGGTCATTAGCGCATTTTCACTTTGCCGGCTGTCCAGTCGACTGTGTTGGATCACGACAGGAACATCTGATGAAAAAACACTTGAATATTCTGTAGCTCTGGGCACAGGTTCAGGGTCTGTAAGATCATTAAAACGGATATGTTTTGTTCTTCTGGCAGGTACAGTGACCTGGTAAGGCCCAACGGGTTCCCGGTCAGAAAAATATAACGTGATAGAAATACTGGCGTCCTGATCGCTAGCATTTAATATACATGCCGTTTCATGGCTTGTCATCTCCGGCGCAGGTCCGTTACTACCATCAGGGATATAACCTTCTGCAATAGCCCAGTATCGCTTTCCAATAGTATTACTCATGTCAAAAATATTTATTCTGCTTATGGTCTCCCGGATCTTGAGTTTCCATCTACGTCAGATAATTTCAATTCTAACTTAGAGGGTCATGAATTGTTTTTTAAAAAGACCGGGCGGCTTCCACTATCCCTTTAATTATCGAACTAAAGTTTATAATCTTAAACCTTATCCTGCCTGATCAACCGTCGGTAGGTCCTCACCAGCGTTTGCTGAGAGAACCCTATTTGATACATCAGGAATATCAAAAAGAAAATGCCCTGGGTTTTGTAGATACCATTTTCAAGATACTTCCGGGCAGAGGTTAAGACAGGCTTTTTTATAATAGTGAAAGCTGAAAGTTTGCGGATACGTTTGATAATTTCCTGATCTTCCATTACTATATGATCCTCCCGAAACCCACCGCTCTTTTCAAATAACCCTCTCGACACAAAGAGGCTCTGGTCGCCGAACCGGAAGTAATTGAAATCGAAGCGTGTAAACCAGCAATTGAGCCTCAGGAACCAGTGTGAGTGATCGAATTGGAGCATAAAACACCCTGATGTATGTCCCTTGCAAAAAGCATGAAGAATATCTTTTGAGAAACCGGCTGGGGCGCGGGTATCGGCATGAAGAAAATACAGGATCTTACCCTTCGCGAAACTCGCCCCAAAGTTCATTTGGGCAGACCGCCCCTTTTTAGGACTTATAACTACCGTAGCACCAGCTTGTTCCGCCAATTCAACTGTACGGTCAGTGCTTCCGCCATCGCTTACAATCACCTCCACAGCAGTTACCTTCCTGGCGTCACTAAGCAGGGAACTTATGTTCTCTCCCAGGCATTCCTCTTCATTATAAGCAGGAATGATAATACTGATCATATTATAAAGCCCGATTGATACATCTGCCAGTCCTGCTCCTCATCAATATCCCTCAGTTCAGGTAACAAGCTATAGGAAAGCCCTTGCTGCCTGATGATCTTAATAGTGGTTTCAAAGACAGAATTCGTGCTCCATTCTACCTGCTCAAAAAGCTCCTCATGCAGTGCACCCATCCCCAGCAAATAGTATCCTCCATCCACGGCTGGTCCAACGACTACATCGCTACCTTTAAGTGCATCAAACGCCTGTTCTATTATATCAGGAGTGATTTCAGGACAATCACTACCGATAATTACAACGCGCTCGTATCCCGAGTCAAACATATGCCGGAAAGCATTCTTCATCTTGACTCCTAGGTCGGGCCCCGACTGCAGGCGCTTCTCGAACAAATGTGTGTCTTTTTCCTCAATCAATGTTGAATAAAAAACAAAAGTATTAGCACTTACTCTACTGACTGTCTTGTAGGTATGATCAATCAGGAACTTATAAATGCGAAGGGCTTCATCATTACCCAATGTTGCAGCTAACCGGGTTTTAACCTTCCCCATCTGCAGGTTCTTCACAAAAACAATTACTGCCTTATCCATCATACAGTTGCTCCTCCGCAACTCGATCCTGCACCTGCAGTACAACCATAACAATGCTGACCGATCACAATCTCCCTATTGTTCAAAACTTCCGTATTAAACTCACTAATATGCTGGGCTGCTGATCTTATCCTCAGATCAAGCATTTGGTTGAAGTCGCAATCGTACAAAAAACCGTCCCAGCTAACCGAGATGGTATTACGGCACATCACATTATAAACAGCGGAAGGATTAAAAGCAGCGCGCAACCTCTCCATGTACTTCTCGTAATTGCCACTGCTAATAAGGTAATCCAGATACCGGCTGACAGGAATATTAGTGATCACAAAAAGATTATTAAATTCAATAGCAAATTGTTCCCTTAGAGCTTGCTTGTATTCATTCTCCAGTGCATTCTGAGAAGGAGGAAGAAATGCTCCAGCTGGATTATATACAAGGTTAAGGATTAGACTACTACCCTCCATTCCATAACCAACAGCATTAAGCATTTTCAAAGCCCTTATACTATCCTCAAATACCCCATTTCCCCTCTGCCTATCGGTGCGCTCCTGGGTGTAAAAAGGCAGGGAAGAAACAATTTCAACACCATGTTCTTTGAAGAATTCAGGGAGATCATTGTATTTCTTATTAGCCACAATGATAGTGAGGTTGCATCGTACGATAATATGCTTTCCTAGCTTGTTCAATTCCTTAACGAACCATCTGAAAGAAGGATTCATTTCAGGTGCTCCGCCAGTAATATCCACAATTCCAATGGATGGATTTAACTTGATTGCATCAAGACACTGCAGCATAGTGTCTTCAGTCATGATCTCTTTCCTGTCGGGACCAGCATCAACATGACAGTGTTTGCAAACCTGGTTGCACATCTTACCTATATTCACCTGGAAAATCTCCAGCTCTTTGGGGTTCAAGGGCAGCATATTCATCTCCTCCAGTTTCTGTTGGAAAGGAGTGCAAATACCAGATTCCTCAAGAAATTCGAGCTGAGCATATGGTTCAGCCAAAGTATTACCCTGTGCTTTAAGGGATTTCATATCATTACATGGCAATTTCTTTCACTTTATTCATCATTTGCACGCTATGTACCAATGATGAACCTCCCCTGATCGCAGTTGCAACATGGACGGCCTCCATCATCTGCGCCTCGCTCCAGCCTTTTTCGTAAGCGTCGCTGCTATAAGCATCAATACAATAAGGGCATTGCACAGTATGGGCAACAGCTAAAGCGATCAGGGACTTTTCTCGCGCGCTTAAAGCAGAGTCTTTAAAAACCTCTCCATAATAACTAAAGAACTTGTCCGCCAGCTCTTTTTGAAACTCGCCCACATTAGGGAATTTTTTCAGATCTTCCGAATTGTAATAATTGTTTTCCATTACTTCTCAACAATTAACAGATGCCAGTGTTTCCAGGCGAGAATTTGATTATTCCAGATTTTCTTTCTGCTGACCCAAATGCGGCAAAATGTCATTTTCCTGAGCGCCATCCAGATCTCCGTAATCTGCATCAAAATCATCATCCTCTGGCAGCAGCTCCTTATTGTTATCCGGGCTTTCTACCTCCTCAGATTCCGGAACATTTGGTTCTCCAGGGATAGGTTCTGGATCAATCGGTTCCCCTTTAGTTATAAATGATTTTTCTTCAGGTGTATACATAGACTTTTCTAATTATGCCCCCAAGAGTTTTAGGCGAGCGGATTTAAGTTGTTATAATACTTTTCGATTTCGCTGCCAATTACGTTAACAGCCTCCTGAGAAAGATTGCCCTCAACTAATTGCCATGTATTATCTCCATTATTTAAAATGGAGGCCAGCATCTCTCCTTCAGAGCTCACGGTGAAGCTCTCATCAGGATGCTCAATACTTAAACGAACAGCTTCACCATTTCCTTCAATATCAGTAGTAACTTCAAAACGATCCATAGAATGGAAACTACCCCTGTCAAATTTTGTTTAGCCTTTCTGAATATCACTTTTTCGATTCATCCCGCTTTTAACGGAGATTAGAGGATAATCTTGACAAGAACAAAACCTATTGCCAATAGTTAACTGTTAACAACTATAATAACACATACCTCAAGTTAGGTCTATGAAAACAAATAATCAAACTGTAATAGTAACGGGAGCCAGTTCTGGCATTGGTCAGGGAATTGCCATAGCATTCGGCAAGCAAGGCGCTAACGTTGTGGTAAATTACCATAGTGATGAAGAAGGTGCAACAAGTACTTTAGAGAAGATCATTGAAGGTGGTGGCAAAGGCTTTATTCACAAGGCAGATGTTGGAAAAGAGGATGAGGTGATTAGCATGTTCGAGAAAGCTACCAGTGAATACGGCACTCTTGATGTTTTGATAAATAATGCCGGAATACAAAAAGACAGTGACTTTTCAAGTATGACACTTGATCAATGGAATAAGGTGATCAATACGAACCTCACCGGACAGTTCCTTTGCGCACGGGAAGCAATACAGCTTTTCGAAGCAAAAAAACAAGCAAGTCCTGATGATAAAGCCATCGGAAATATCATTTTTATCAGTTCTGTGCACGATATTATTCCCTGGGCCGGGCACGTTAACTATGCCTCCTCTAAAGGCGGTATCTTAATGCTCATGAAATCATTGGCCTTGGAGGTTGCACCAAAAAAGATCAGGATAAATGGCATCTCTCCTGGAGCAATTGCAACAGACATAAACGACGAAGTGTGGAAGGATGAAGAGAAAATGAAAGAGCTGATGAAACTGATCCCTTATAAACGCATTGGTTTGCCCGAAGACATTGCTAAGGTTGCAGTATGGTTAGCATCTCCGGAAAGCGATTATATTACCGGCACCACCATTTATGTAGACGGCGGAATGACCTTGTATCCGGGTTTTGTAGACAATGGTTAGTGGGAATAGGCCTTTAAAAAGCAAAAATATTAGAGATAGGTTATGAATAAAAGATGGATTATTATTTATTCTCTTCTAATCCTATTAGGCCATCAATCATGTAATAACAGCAATCGGGCTGAGGCCAGTAAAGAAGCCCCGAGCGAAAGAGCAGATAGTGTTGAACAAGATCAGGTGGAAGTTAAGGATGGCACCCCTGATTAGTCGTTAGTATCGCTCTTTATATTTAAGAAAGTATCAGAAAGTTTTTCCCCTCCCTTGATACCGAAATCTAAAGTCCGTATCGGGAAAGGAATTGTGATGTTATTAGCGTCAAAAGCAGTTTTGATGAACATCACGGCCTGGCTCCTGGCTTCAAGATAAACTGGTTGCTGGGTTGAATTCAGCCAGATCCGTAAGCTAAAATTTATTGAACTATCTGAGAACTCTTCATAAAAAAGCTCAACCGGATCTTTTTCAGAGCGATGGGAAACACTTTGAACGGCAGCTAAAGCAACTTTTTTTACCTTTTCTAAGTCATCTCCATAAGACACACCAACAAGCAGATCAAGTCTCCTCTTCTTAAACTTCGTGAAGTTCTCAATAGGGTTTTGAAAAATTTCCTTATTGGGAATGTAGACGGTCTGCCCCTGAAAAGTCCTTATTATACTATCTCTTAAACGTATTGACTCTACTGTTCCCATATAGTCTTTTACCTTCACCAAATCCCCTATTTCAATGGGCCGGGTAAAAGACATCACAATACCGGCTACAAAGTTGGCAGCAATGTCCTGGAAAGCAAATGCAAGAGCAAGGCCAACAATTCCAGCCCCAGCCAGAAGTGATGTAACGGCCTTATCAAGATTAAGGATGCTTAGGACAATAAATATAGTAATACCAATTCCAAGGACGTGTACAAAATTGGCAAAAAGAGAGTTAAGTACCTGGTGATGGATTATTCGTTTAGATACTACAGTAGTAATATTTCTTGCAATGCGCGCAAGGTAAATTCCCAATACCAATACCAAAGCTGCAATAGCCAAATTCGGCAGGAGACGAACAAACTCCCGAAGCCAGAGGAGGAGTTTCGCATTTATTAGTTCATAGGCCTTGTCAATATCCATTCCTCCATCAACAAGCAAACCCTTCAGCAGTTTATCTTATTTTACGAAAGAAGATCCCCTCATATCCTATTTCGCCACGCCTCCCTGCATCACTTCCTTGATCGTTTGCCTGATAATAGCAGCACTATCCGGATCTCCTTTCAATAAGGCTTTGTTGAACATTGCCAGCTGACTCATATCTACGTGAGCGGGAACGATCGGTACATTAGGATCAACAATAACATCCAGGACGGCTGGACGATCAGCAGCCAGTAGCTCATCCAAAGCAGGACCAATCTCATCTGGATTGGATACGCGTAGTCCTTTCAACCCAAGTAACTTCGCAAATTCCCCATAAGGCACATCAGGTATATCCTGTGAAGCTTCAAACTTAGGCTCGCCTGCCAGCATCCGCTGCTCCCAGGTAACCATGTTCAAGTCCCGGTTGTTCAATACAATGATCAACATTCGGGGATCCGCCCACTCCTTCCAATATTTTGATATGGTGATCAACTCGTTCATTCCAAGCATCTGCATGGCTCCATCTCCCACTATAGCAATGGGAATACGTGATGGATAAGCAAATTTTGCCGCAAGAGCATAGGGAACAGCAGGGCACATCGTTGCAAGCGTTCCAGAAAGTGAGGCAAGCATTCCTTCCCTTATTTTAAGGTTCCGGGCATACCAAAAGGCAGAGGTACCTGAATCAGCTGTAATGATACATTGATCAGGAAGTCGGGGTGACAATTCCTGCAACACCCTTTGAGGATTGATAGGGTCGGCAGTTTGCATGGCGCGGTCATCTACCGTCTTCCACCATTCCTTTATGTGCTGTTCAAGGCTTTCCCTCCATGCCCGGTCCTCTTTTTGCTTCAACAGAGGGATCAAGGCCTGTAAAGTGCTTTTGCTGTCACCTAAAAGATTAACTTCCATAGGGTACCGCAAACTTAACATCCTCCCGTCTATATCTATCTGCACCCCGCGCGCTTTACCAGGCTCGGGTAAGTATTCAGAATAAGGAAAGCTACTTCCGATCATCAGCAGGGTATCGCAGCCTTCCATCATTTCCCAGCTTGGTTTCGTTCCTAAAAGTCCGATAGCTCCCGTTACATAAGGAAGATCATCAGGCAATACCGCTTTGCCCAGCAGTGCTTTAGCTACACCAGCCCCAAGTATCTCTGCAATTTGTTTTACTTCATCTACAGCACTAAAAGCTCCTGCTCCTACAAGGATAGCCACTTTCTGCCCCTCATTTAATATGGCAGCAGCCTGTTTCAATTCCTTCTCAGATGGAATAAGGTGAGCTTTTGAATGCCCGACACCGGTAAATACATTTCCGTGTTTTCTTGGTGGCTCTTCAACAGCCTTTTCCTCCTGAACATCATTAGGAATAATTACGGCAGTAACCGTTCGTTCAGCCTTAGCTATCCGAAAAGCCCTGTCGATCACTTGCCTTGCCTGTGCCGGATCGGTGATCATCTGCACATATTCCGAGGCAACATCTTTAAATAGGGTAAGCAGGTCAACCTCCTGCTGGTAATTACTGCCCATCGAGGTACGCTTTTGCTGCCCGATAATAGCAACGACCGATTGATGATCTAATTTTGCATCGTAAAGACCGTTAAGTAAATGGATTGCCCCCGGACCAGAAGTGGCCAGGCATACCCCAACCTCATCGGTGAATTTAGAATGAGCGCAGGCCATAAATGCAGCCATCTCCTCATGCCTTGTCTGGATAAACCTGATCTTATCTTCTGCCCTATTTAAAGCGCCAAGGATCCCGTTAATTCCGTCTCCAGGATAACCGAAGATGCGCTTCACACCCCATTCCTCGAGGCGTTGCATCATAAAATCGCTGACATTCATAATTCGTTCTGGTTGATAATCTATTGGACTTTCAAGGGTGAAATCCTTGAAAAGTTTCAATTAAATGGAAAAAGGGTATTTTATTAATCTGCCGGAGGAGGAATAGTTTGAGTCGTATCTCCCTGTTCCTCGCCGCCCTCATTATTTAAGGGCGAGTCGTCGATCAATGATTCGTCCGCTTTTGGAATAGAACTATTTTCATCGCTTAGGGCATCCCCTCCAATAAGGGAATCTTTGTCATCCGGGTCTGTAAGTTTCATAATTTCTTTTTTAAAATTGACACCGGAGGCAACAATTTGTTTTTCACTACTTATTAATAACCAGGCACTAAATATTCTTTTTCATAAACCAAGCCAGCAAACTTCAGTTAATAGATCGAACACTAATACGTTCAACTACCTATGAATGAAGATAAAAAAATGACCCGTCGCCAGGTTATTGGCGGCCTTGGCGCCGGTTTAGCAGCAGCAGCTGTTACCCCGGCCTTTGGATCATCAGGAACAACTTTTTTTAGCCCCACAGCGGCCCCAGATCTAAGTGATCCAACAACCAAATATCCAAAACCTCCGTTCAATCCCGAGTTTCAACCCTGGCCCGGCCTCTCTGGCAAGATGAACCCGCGTCCGGATCATGGAGAGAAAAGCTACAAAGGTTCCGGAAGGCTTGCCGGCAGGAAAGCGCTGATCACTGGTGGTGACTCTGGAATTGGCCGGGCAGCTGCTATAGCCTATGCTCGCGAAGGAGCTGATGTGGCTATAAATTACCTTCCAGCCGAAGAGCCGGATGCGAAGGAAGTGATTGCCCTGATTAAGGCGGAGGGCAGAAAAGCTGTAGCAATCCCAGGAGACCTGCGCGATGAAACTTTCTGCAAAAAACTGGTAACAGACGCTGTTAATGGATTGGGTGGGCTGGACATTGTAGTAAGTAACGCAGCCAGGCAACAAACTCACGAGTCCATCATGGACATCTCAACCGAGCAATTCGACTGGACGATGAAAACCAATATTTATGCGCCCTTTTGGATCATCAAAGCAGCAATACCGCATTTGAAGCCTGGTTCCTCTATCATCGCTACTACCTCTGTTGTAGCCGAAAACCCTCCGGGAGAACTGTATGATTATGCAATAACGAAAGCAGCTACAACAAATTTCGTCCGTTCATTAGCAAAACAATTGGGTAAAAAAGGCATCCGCGTAAATGGTGTTGCACCAGGCCCTATCTGGACCCCCTTGCAGGTAAGCGGTGGAGCCACAGCAGAAAAACTGAAAACTTTCGGAGGAGATACTCCTTTGGGAAGACCAGGTCAGCCCGCCGAATTAGGTTCCATTTATGTTCAGCTCGCAGCAAACGATGCCAGCTATTCGACCGGACAGATCTATGGTGCTGCAGGAGGCGGAGGGCAACCATAATTGCGAACTACGGGCAATCTAGCCGGTTCACACTAATAAAAAATCTATGAAAGCAGCAGTTTTAGAAAATTACGGAGACGCGGAACAATTCGAACTAAAAGAGATTGCCGTTCCGCAAATAAAAGAAGGTGAGATCCTGGTAAGGAACAGGGCCTCATCCATTAATCCTGTAGACACCTTGGTGCGGCAGGGGAAATTAAAAATGCTTTCCGGTTTTACTTCCGGGCAAGTTATCGGAAGTGATTTTAGCGGAACAGTGATTGCATCCAAAAGCACTCGCTTTAAACCAGGCGATGAAGTGTTCGGCCAGCTCGACGCAACAAAAGGCGGCGCCTATTCGGAACTTTTGGTTGCTGATGAAGATTGCGCCGCTCTTAAACCTTCAAATATCAGTTTCACTGAAGCTGCTTCTTTACCATTGGTTGCTCTTACTGCATTCCAGGGAATAGTTTATGATGGTAAAATAAGACAAGGAGCTAAAGTCCTTATTTTGGGATGCACCGGAGGAGTTGGAACGGCAGCTGTGCAAATCGCAAAAAGCTTCGATGCCCAGGTTACAGGAACATGTAGCGAGGCCCATGTTGAATTTGCTAAAAGTTTAGGATGTGATAAAGTGATCAACTATGAAAAGGAACGTGTTTCCTCAAACGAAGTATTTGATCTTATATTCGATTGCAGTGGCAATTATACCATAGCCGACTATGAAACAAATCTTTCACCTGACGCCCTGTTTGTATCCACACGAGGCGGAGCCAAGGATACTACCGGAGCTGCAAAAGCAGCCATAAGTGTACTTTTGGAGCGGCGCATGAAGATAGTGAAAGAAAGACCGAATACAGCTGACCTTATGATCATTAAGGATCTGGTTGAATTAGGGCAACTTAAACCTTATGTGGCACACACCTTCCCTCTTGAAGAGATCAGAGAGGCTCACCGCTTCATGGAAAACGAGAGCCTGACAGGAAAGGTTGCCATAGAAATAAGGAATGACGGCAGTCCTGCTATAGACAACTATCTGCAGAACCAGCAACAAAACCGCCAGGACAAAAACTACGTTCGCGAAATCCTGGCTACTGGTTTCATTGCCGGAATGCGTAGCCTTTCCGCTCCGGTAGTTGCCCGGAAGCTCTTCTTGAACATAGCAGGCAATCAGCTTCATTCCAGCCGCCTGCGATTCTTACAAAGTCCGGCTGTTTCTATGGGGCTTAAAGCTCTGGCTGCCACAGAGTTTTTAGGAGACAAAATGCCAGCCGCACCAGCTCGAATTCAACCCCTGTCTCTTGGAATGAGAGCAATGTCGGGAGCAATTTCGTCTGCTGCTGTTGCAAAAAAAACGAAACATAATACTTATGTGGGAGCAGTTTTAGGAGGAGCCGCAGCAGTTCTGGCTACTTACGGTATGTACTATTTGCGAACCCGCATAGCAAAAAGAACTAAACTCCCTGATTTTATACTGGGACTAGCAGAGGATGCTTTAGTGGTTGCAGCCGGAGCAGGTCTTTCGAAAACTACGAGAAATAAGTAAAAACCAAAATATCATGAATCAACCAACCAAAGAAGAATCCGGTATTACGATTCCGGCCGTTGCGCCCTCCAAACCCGGAAAATCAAATGATCCCGATTCAGAACAGGTAGAAAGAGAGGAAGATGATACAGCTCTCGTTCCTGACGAAGACGAAGCGGAGTAATGTAAGCAGCCCGTAGATTTTGGTTAAATACCTGGTAGTGTTGTTTGTTACTATAAATAAGAATAAACAACAACTACCAGGTATTTGTACTTATAGACAATATAAACATTTAATATTTAGGCTATGAAAAACGCTGTCACTATCTACCTTTCCTTATCGCTTCTGGTATTCGCTTCATGCTCGAATAACAAAGGCAGTGCAACCAACTCGAATGCCGATTCGGTTGTGCAAGTAGAAACAGGAACCGATACCCTCGACGCCAGGAAGGCACGTGCCGAATTAAGCGGTACCAAAGCAGACACGGTAGTTAAAGGTTCTGCAGACTTCACAACATCAGGTGATAAAGTCGAGTTGACGCTCAACATTGAATGCCCTAAGAAAGCGAACCAGAGTGTAGCTGTACACTTCCATGAACACGGAGATTGTGGAAACAATGGCGAAGGAGCCCATGGACATTGGAATCCTACGAAAGAAAAACACGGTAAGTGGGGTGAAGGAGCATATCATTCCGGAGACATTGGTAACATAAAACTGGATGCTCAGGGAAAAGCCCAATTTACAGTAAGCTCTGACCGTTGGACTATCGGAGGCGACGAAAAGACCAATATCCTAAAAAGGGCAATTATAGTTCATTCGGGAGTGGATGATTATACCACGCAACCAACAGGCAACTCGGGAAGCCGAATCGGCTGTGGGGTGATTGAGGAGATGAAATAAAAGCAACAGCAGGTCTTTTACCCTTGCAAAGGCGAAGCTGAGTGGTGTTTAAGAGGAATACTAAACCAAAAAGTGCTTCCCTTACCAGGCTCACTAACAACACCATAGGTGCCACCGTGCTTCTTAATTATTTCCGCTGAAATATATAATCCCAATCCCAGGCCTGAAAACTCCTGGGATTTATCATCCACTCTGAAAAAGCGGTCGAATACATGGTCAATTTTTGATGGAGGTATTCCGATCCCAAAATCCCTTACCTTTACCTTTACCTCCTCATCCTCCCTGTTAGCTGTAATAATTATCTCCTTCCCGGATGGAGAATACTTTATCGCATTACTAAGAAAATTCGTGAGTACCTGTTCTATCCGGTGCTTATCACCTTCAATTGGTTCGTTCACATTATTATGTACTATTATTTCATGTCCCCCAGTTTGAAATGCAATACAATCATCAATTACTTCACTTAATAAAAAAGGATCAATATTGAGGTTTATTTTACCGGCCTGAATTTTTGCATTATCCATCAGATCACTGATCAACCGGATCACCTTGTTCACTTGCTGGTTAGCTTTCATAGCAAATACCAGGAGCACATTTTCATCTTTATGTTGCTCGATCAATCTGCACAGGATCTGTAAGGAAGCTTTTAGAGTAGTAATGGGAGTTTTCAGTTCATGACTCGCCACACTCATAAATTCATCTTTCTTTTCCAGCAGCATTTTCATGAACTCATTTTCTCTCAACTTTTCCTCGGCACTGCTCTTCTCGGTGATATCCATATCAATTCCCAGCATCTGAACTTTATTACCATCGGAATCTGTAATGGGAGTAGCTTTTATCTGAATTAGTTTTCGCTCTCCCTGAATCAGAAAAGTAATTTGCTCGTCAAACTCTTTCAGCTCGTCCTTTATCTTGTTTATTACCTGTTCCTCAAGCTTTGCACGATCCTCTGGTACAATAAAATCAAGGTAGGTTTCTGGTGAGATTTCAACACCGGGCTGTAGATGAAATAAATTATACATCCCTTCAGACCAGCTCATTTTTTGTTTTTTAGTATCATAACTCCAGCTTCCCATCGAGGAAATCTGTTCGGTTTGCTTAAGGAGGGTAAAGCTCCTATCCTTCTCCTCTTCATCCCGCTTTTTATCTGTTATTTCGAGGGTGGTAGCAACCAGATTATCATTCTGCTTCACAAACATGGTCAAAAACCAATTATTGAAGCCTTCCACGTCATACTTATATTCCATTTGACTGGGTACCCCGGTACTCATCACCTCGCACATCTTGTCAAAGATACCAGCTTGCTTTATCCCTGGGAATTCCTGCAGATATAATTTCCCTACCAAGTCTTTCCGTCCAGTATTTTTCTCTATCAGGCGGTTAACGATCAGGATTTTGAAATCAATGATATCATTGCTTTCATTCCTAACAGCTTTGAACACCGACATACCAATAAGTGAAGTATCAAATACAGATTGAAGGAGCTCACGATTACCCTGAATTCTTTTTTCTGCCTTTTTCTGCTCTGTAATATCCAGAACAATCGCTATAAATCGAACAGGCTTACCACTATCATCACAAACCACCTTTCCATTTGATAGTAGCGTCCTCCACTCTCCATCTTTCTTCCGGATCCTGCGGGTATACGTGTAGGGCTTTTTGTCTATAATTGCCTGGTTAAGTATTTTATCAACAGCTTCGGCATCGGTGGTTGTTGATCGAGAATTGATCCAATCTAAAGACGGCTCAAAAGATTGAGGTTCTTCTCCAAAAAGCTTGTACAGACCATCAGAAAAGTAGAGTTTCAAGCTCGGCAATTCTGCCTTATAAACTCCCATTTTCGCAACATCTTCTACTTCGCCGAATAACGAATGCAGATCAATAGGTAGCTCCTGTTTACTTGAAATGTGATTGTTGTGGTAATTATTCTGGTTATCCATTTACCGATAATTGTTCGTGGCTTAAATCTTAAAAAAATATTTTGCAGGAAGAGTCGTATGGTGGCAAAGTACAGAGGTGCATTACCACACATTGATCATTCTTAACAGCCTAAACCACAAGCAGTTTTCAGTATTTGAGAAATAAAAGCTAAAACAGCAAAAACAGGTAAACAGCCCCCGATGAGACGATTTTTCAAAAAAAGATAGGGTCAAATCCGACTATCTGCTGGGCATATTGCAACAAAAACAAAATAGCAAATGAAGAATATTCCCACAGTTATTCCTCTTCCCCCTACACATTCTGTTAATTTTATCTTAAAGGAATACTTATTGAAATTTAAAATCAATCAATTACCTTTGAGAAGCAATCAATATAATTGCTCCGTAAATATTCTTGGAAAATGTATAAAACCCTAAAAACACCCTTATTCACAGCGCTCCTATTTGCTACATCTCTAACCCTGGCTCAGGAAAAACCCTTAGTTGTTGAAACTCGAGTTAACTCCAATAACAGTGTTGATTTCAATTACACGAAAACCGATCCTGCATCTTATACAGTTATAGTAAATTTCGGATCTCTGCGTAATACCACTGCTTCTGAACGACAAGTAACGCAAGCCTCCAGTAATTCCGGAAAACTTTTTTCCCTTAACCCCTCTACACCAAATCTCGGTATTGGATATTCCTATAAATATTATTCGCTCAGGGGAAAAGTATTACGAAAATACAATTCAGACGTGCAGTATCTATTACCATATAAAGCAGGTACAAAAGTAAGGGCAATTGAAGCCGGCTATGTACCCGCTATGTATTTCGGCAGTGAAATGCCTTCCGATTGGAAGTGCTATAATTTTTATACGTCAGAAGAGGACACAGTTTTGGCTACCAGAAAAGGTGTTGTTGTGCAGGTTAAGGATCTATATGAGACAAGCAAGCCGGGCGATGAAGCTTTCAAAAGTGCGATGAATGAAATATTGATTGAGCATACGGATGGCACTTTTTGCAAGTACCGAGGACTGAAGAAAGGAGCTTTTGTTACAGTGGGACAAACAGTTCTTCCTGGCACTCCTCTAGGGATGAATAGCCTTTTTCATTCAACCTCCAGACAATATAATATTATGGTCCATTTGTATTACTTAAGTTCCGATGACATTGAATCGATGAGGGATCAAACTTTAAAAACCAGCAAATCTTTGTACTCTTCGATCACCCCTCACTTTTATACAAAAGAAGGCGAAAATATAATTCTAGAAAACCGTGCATCATACACAGCAGCCTCCAGTTCAGACATTATCAAAAAGGAGTTATCAAAAAAAGAGCTTAAGAATATGGCTAAAAATTAAAGTTTCATAGCTTAAAAGCTTTCATTCAGTAATAGCTATGATTCTGAGAGGAGACTTTTGACCAACTGTAAATCAAAATACCCATCGTATTCTAACTTCAAGAAGGACTTTATCTGCCAGCTTTGAGTTTTCTTCGCCTGTTTATTTGTCACTGTTTCCCAGGGAGGATAGACCCTTATCCCCCGTTTACCCTCTCTTTCAGGTGTTGATATAATTCCTTCATTCGATAAAGTAGCTTTAGAAAAAATAAATTGCCCCAGTAGATCCTCTTTTCTGCACGTGATAGCGATAAAATCAAAGTTGTCGGTAACGTTAAAGGGCTCCGTCTTTCCATCGCTATTCCTTTTCCAGATGGTAACAAATTGTCCCAATTTAGTAGGTGTGATCTTAGATACCCGGTGAATAATTTTCCTTTCATTAAGAGAGAATGAACAAGCCTGGTATTCTAAACTTTCAGCACTCGAAGCTATATTAGTTATTAGAAAGCCGCATTTATCATACACCATCTCCTTAACCAATTTCAGTTCGCCTGTTACTTCATTTTGTGTTGACATCGCTTTTTAAATATAATATTGCTTAATCTGGAGAAACTACTACCATTGCCATAACCTATACGATTAAATATTTCGAAAATACTTCTAACAACAACTTCGTTTCCAGGCCAACACTCGTATACCCTTCGAATAGTGAATCAAATCAGGTTCCTTTGATCCAATTTCCAATTGCTGAATTTTGTACTTAACCTTCAGGCATTTCATTATAACTTCCGATAGTTCCCATTCCTCATGGTGAATTTCATACCGAAATAACCTCCCTCCTTTCTCGAGGTACAAGCAGTAACGCTCAGTAAGCCAAAATTCTAAAGCGGTTTTCGCATTAAGCCTTTTCCCTATTTGAAATTCAGTCTCCAGTTCAAATCCTTTCCGGATATTAAGGGATTTAATTGATGTTGCATCTGCGATAAAAGAAGCGGAAATAGTTGATTTTTCATAAGGCAGGCCAGAAAGCTTTTGTGAAATAAAAGCCGACAAAGCTTTTTGCGCTTCGATATTCAAGAAATAGACCCCGCTCTTGTCACCCTTTTTAACATAGGTCCGTACATTGATCTCATAAAAGTCGGATAGAAACGAAAGTGCTGGAAATCCTCGAGGCCTAATTTTCTCCATTTCAAAAACCACTACCGACACCCAGGCTTTATTTTCAAAAACATCAAGTTCTAAACCTTGCGGAATTAAAGAAATTAAGATATCGGCAGGGACTGCATAATGCAAGAACAGAGCTTTGTTCCATTCCTGGTAATAGGTCCACTCCCCTTGAGGCAGCGGCCATGGACGATGTGCGGTAGATTTAAGAATATTAGTAAGGCTCATTTAAATACCACTAAACTTGACTCGAATTACTAGAAACATAGATATCCACCTCAGCATCAGACCAATCCTTGCTTCTTTCATCGTAAATCTCAAAGTCATAGCCAAATGCTCGTTGAACCTTAGATTTCCATATATCCCTCCAAGCATCAGCTATGCAGCCCGGCATTACCCCCTTCGCATTGATAATCATATAATTTTGTTCGGGAATGACCAAATCATCCAAACCTTCTGGTGTACTTGTTTCCCTATCTACTTTGCAGCCAATGAAATAAGAAAAGGGTTTATGCTCATCTCCTTCATAATCAAAATAAACCGCATACACCTTGTGTTCTAACTTGTCAGGTATACGGTCTATCACGCTATGGCTTTCGAATTCCTGCCATAAGTTACCACAATCAATACCTGACTGACCATTTTCATTAGTTGTCTTTTCTAAAAGTTTCAAGCCTATTAACTTAAAACCAGCCATTTGAACTATAATCATAATTTGGTTACTCTAGAATTAAAACCATCGTTTCTAAAAAAACATAATTACCAGAAAGCTTGCAACTATTGCTGCTGTCAATTATGATTGCAACTTGTTTTACAGAATACCGCACTTTGCTTACCACTAATATGAAAAAAGAATCCCTTAATGACTATTGTTCACGAGTGAATAAGGCAATTGATTTCATAAGGCTAAATCTGGACACGAATATTTCTCTTGATGAATTAGCCGAACGCGTAAATCTTTCGAAATTTCACTTCCTCAGGGTCTTTCATGCAGTTACAGGAGTTTCTCCTGGCGAATACCACAAGCAGCTGCGTATGCAGAGGACTCAGTTCCAATTGATTTCACACTCAGAGATCTCAGTCACCCAAATTGCGTATCAGCTTGGTTTTTCAAGTGTATCTGCCCTTTGCAAGAGCTTTAAAAAAACCAAGAAGACTAGCCCTTTAGAATGGCGGGCACATTACTTGCGTAAACATAGCAATTCTGGACACTTTGAAAAAAACAAAGACGAATACTTTCGCTCCATATTCAACTTAAAATATAATAATATGGAAAAACAACATCAATTTAAATGTCAGGTTAAGGAACTAAGGGATCAAAAGGTTATATACATTCGCAACTTTTCTATTCACGTTCACGATTCGGAGGGTTTTAAGCAGATGTTTGAAAGGTTATTTGAGTGGGCCGGCTCCCGAGGCCTCCTGAATTTTCCAGCGACTAAAGCGCTTACAGTTTACAGAAGTATGCCGGATGAAAATGGCATGCTTCAAGCGGATGTATGTTTAACGGTCCCTGAGGGTGTACTAGGTGAAGGCGAAATTGGAACGACAATAATTCCAGGTGGTACATACGCCGTTATTTATAAGGAAGGAACATTGGATGAATGCTTTTCTGCCTGGGACTATCTATATAACTCCTGGCTCCCTGCTAGCGGGTTCAGTGCAGATAGCAGAGGTGTATTTCTAAACCATTTAAATGACTCAGGAACACATCCGGAAGGATTGCATATTTTCGAAATGTGTGTCTCTGTTCAGAAAATATGAGGATTAATTGCTCTTAGCTTGGGATCACAATCAATTTTATCTACCAAATCAATAGGAAACGTAAAATTTATACCAGAGGGTAAAAAACGTTCTATTATAAATAGAATTTAGAGCCTAAACTTGCACATAAATCAGGACTCTAACATAATGAAATCAAATTTCTACTTTCTTATTCTATTTCTATTTGCATCGATCACCGCATCTGCACAAACTCCAGCTCCGGCTGCAACTACCCCTCCAACAGTTACCTATCCTCGGATCGCTGGTTATGTTGGAATCATTCATCCCCTTGTAACTGTCGATAAAAGCGGAACACATACCAATTTTGATGGTTTTTATACAGTAGGTATGCCAACAGGAATTAACATTTGGAAAACTCCCAAAGTTGGATTTTCATTTGAAGTAGTACCATTCGTAAGAGCAGAAAACGGAATGAGCAAAATGAGCAATTTTCTGTTCCATCCCGGAGTTTTAGCTGCATTGGGTAAGGGCTTTACCTTTGTGGGAAGAGCAGCTTTTGAAACTGGTGGAAGATATGGCTTCACCCCCATCATCAACAAGGTGGTAAAGAAAAATAAACACAGCAACTATTTTGTTGCCATTCCGGTACCTGTCCGACTTGGCAACGACAAGCCAGCATCGGCAACCTTAGCCTTTCAATTCGGACTAGGGTTCTAACTAAATCCCAGTGCATACGGGCAAAGTCGGGCTTCCGAAACTTCACCTGTAAAATAGTTTTTTTGGCGAAGGTACATTAGACATTAAAAACGTAGCGAAGTAAACATAATGTGACCTTCGTAATAAGGTAAGCTCAATTAAACATCTGTTATCATGCAAATTATAGAAACAGAACCCGTTCAAACAACTGCTCCCACCCCGGTCTCGTACTCCCTTAAGGATATTATACTTTACTTCCTTAAACTTGGAACATGGGGTTTTGGTGGTCCGGTAGCACTGGTTGGCTACATGCACCGTGATTTGGTGGAAAATAAAAAATGGCTCACAGAAGAGGAATATAAAGAAGGCTTAGCTCTCGCACAATTAGCACCAGGCCCTTTGGCTGCGCAATTGGGTATTTATATTGGCTTTGTTCACTATCGCTTGCTAGGGGCTACACTTGTAGGTTTAGCATTTGTATTGCCCTCGTTTGTTATGGTTGTCCTGCTCGGAATGGCTTACAAACTATATAGCGGCCTTCCCTGGATGCAGGCAGTTTTTTACGGAGTGGGTGCAGCCGTGATAGGGATTATTGGAATGAGTGCTTATAAACTCACTGTTAAGTCCATTAGCAAGCTGAATGCCACTGCAATCAAAACCAACTGGTTGCTCTGGGTCTTCTACGCTATCGGAATAGTAGTTACCGTTATTACCCAAAGAGAAGAAGTGTTGCTTTTTATCGCTTGCGGATTGATCTATATGATGGTAAAATCACCACCTGCATGGTTGAGAAAGAAACAGACCGTGCCATCCATTATTTTAGCAGGGATCGGTTTCTGGGAATACACCAGCGATTCTTTATGGAAGATCGGAGCCTTCTTTGCCAAAGCCGGAGCCTTTGTTTTTGGTAGTGGTTTAGCTATTGTTCCCTTCCTTCATGCAGGAGTTGTACAAGAGTACGGCTGGTTAACAGAAGCAGAGTTCGTAGATTCTGTAGCGGTTGCGATGATTACACCGGGACCTGTAGTAATAACCGTTGGCTTTATCGGTTACCTGGTCTCCGGCTTTCCCGGAGCATCTGTAGCGGCGCTGGCAACGTTCCTGCCTTGTTTCTTGTTCACTGTTGTACTTGCTCCCTCTTTCAAAAAAATAGCAAAAAATAACAGCATCAAAGCCTTTGTTGATGGAATCACTGCCGTAGTTATCGGGGCACTAGTCGGGTCGGTGATCATCATTGCTACCCGTTCTATCATCGATGTTCCGACCGCTATAATTGCGACCTTAACGGTAATAGGTCTAATCTACATAAAGAAACTACAAGAACCCCACATCATCCTGATAGCAGCTATTGTTGGTCTGGTTATCAAAAGCTTATAAACAATCAACTATAAAATCACTTAGGGCAGGGCGAAATTTCCATATTTGGAGAAACATCCCTGCCTTTATGCGTTATAAGTAAGGCTAGCAAAAAAATAATCATAAATGAATAAATCTTCTCTAAGCGCTCTTTCCAGAAGAACCTGGTTAAAAGCAAGTGCTTTATTATTTGGCGCCTCGGTTGTTGACATCAGTTCTGCAAATGCATCTTTCCTGCAGAAAGACAAGAAAACTCCTGCACTTACAGCTGAAGAAATTGCTGCAATAGAAATAGCCATGGGTAAAAAAGGTGCTTATAAAGAGGCTGAAGCAGTTCATACAACACCTTTGCCCCGGAATGATTTGAAAGTTACTGTTAAGGGTGAACCTGTTCCAATTCCATTTGGATTTGGTGGATGGGTTTCCATAAAAAGGACAATGGATGGAAAGACGGCTGTATTAATGAGCGATGCTGTGTTATTGGAAGAAGAGGTTAATCCACTTATCTCTGCCGTTCATTCAAACGGGTTAGAGATCAGTGCTATTCACAATCATTTCTTTTATGAATCTCCACGCATTTTCTATATGCACATCCATGGGATGGGTAGCCCTGAAGAATTAGCAAAAAAGTACTCCGCAGCCATTAGCGCAAGTAAACTTTCACCTAAGAACCAAACGCCAGCCGCCGCTGTTTCAACAAAAACAGGAAAGGAAATTTTTGACATTTCACAACTTAACGCTATAGTTAAGTATGAGGCAGTAATTAACGGTCCCACTATTAAATATACAATAGGCCGGGATGATCTCAAAATTACTGCGATGGGAGCAGAAATGACTCCGTCTATAGGTCTTAACTCCTGGGCTTCATTTACCGGAACCCGTGAAAATGCCTTTATTGCCGGTGATATTGCAATGCTGGAGGGCGAAGTAAACCCAGTGGTGCGGTCACTACGTTCAAACAATATAGAGGTGGTGGCCCTACATAATCACATGCTGGGAGATAATCCCAGAATGATATTCCTGCATTATCTTGGAAAAGGGAATGCAGCTCAACTGGCCACAGCTTTCCGTGCAGCTTTAAATCAGTTAGGTAGCAATGCAGGCCACCGGACGCATTAGCTTCATAGGCAATTAAGTCCCTGCTCCGGTTCCCTCTTAGGCACCTCTCTATTCTATTTACACGTTCCGGGCGAAAATCGGGTAGAAAGCGAAGTAAGTAAAGGATTACATTATTTTCAATATACCACTATGTCAGATAAGAGATGCAGAAAAGAGTATACAATGACGCAATCCAAACCCTATCTTTGTATCATTAATTTTATTTGTATTCTTGATGGGTAAGCGAATACTCGCATTAGATGATGATCCTGATATTTTAGATATCTACTCGATGATATTGACAGAGGAAGGCTATGAAGTGAAAACTTTATTTTCTCCTGATAATCTCGCCGGGACTATAGTTGATTTTGCTCCTGCTTTGATCCTTTTAGATATCAGAATGGGGAATTATAATGGCCTGGAGCTGTGTAAAGCTATGAAAGAGAGCTCTATTGCACGTAATATTCCGATTGTTATGGTTTCTGGATTAGCAAGCCTAAAAGATGCAATTCCAGAATATGGAGCTGATGCAATTATTCATAAGCCCTTTGATATTGTTACCCTAATTGAAGTGATAGACGAATTTCTTTCGGCTAAGGTTATACCTATGTGGAAGGTTGATGAGGAATAAATTGCTACAATTAGGGATCTACCGCATATAGGATTAAAAATTAAAAAAATAACCCCACTGTTTGCAGGGCTTTCCAAACTACAACTGCGGCTGAATATATCCCAGTTCGCAAAGCGCATCATGAATACGCTTCACAACACTGCTCTGAGCCTTATGTTGAGCCTCTGTTAATTGCTCCTTAGTCACATTCCATTTGTGGGTCCAGTAGCGAACTTCATAATCTTCATGCAAACTGATCCTATCCCTGTCGGGGTTCCCTGTCCAATTTTTATTATCCATATTCGTGCTTTTAGTGGCAACAGGAAAAAGGATCAGGGGTTTGCTGTGCATGGGAAATTTCATGTTTGATTTGTCAAACCTTTAAACTTCCCCGGTTCATTGTTTATTTTTTCGCTGGTTGATACTAAAACACTGTCGCCCCCGACTTCAAGGTTTTAATCATAATTATATTGAGCATAATGGTCTCACTTATTTGACCAAATAACTGCAAGCCTTTTCCCTCAATAATAGGATGAATACAAATTTGAAATTGACTACAAGGGAACATAATCCTTTACCAGTAATTTGAGTTCATCCACGCTCACGTTTTGCGGATGATGGAATTGTCGTATTAATAGTTCCACCGGCAGATGAATTACACCACTTTCAGTGAAAACTGTTGCAACTCCTTCTGAAATGAAATGATTTCTGTAATTCCCTATTCCTTCTGCATACTTTGAAACGCGTATAAGCAGTTCCACAATAACATATAGGGGTATATCCTTATCTTCCATACATTCTGTCTAAGCATTTGCTATGCCAATTGCTGAAGTAGTATGGAGATTCCACTTTAGAATGGTATTAAAAATCTGCAAGTACCACGGGTGCAAATTCAATACCGATGAAAATAATAATAATCCCTCCTGGTAAGAATTGTCGGGACTCGGACAGGAAGAATGATATTCACCGCACTGTTTAATACATTGTTATTAAGTATTTTTGTTCTCATGCTCTGGGCTACTAGCTATAATTGCAAAGAGAATGTCGGGATATTTTTGGAACATAAAATACGAATAGCTGAGTTTTTTTTTACCCCCCTATCTATAGGCGGAGCCCCGCAATTAAGTAAATCGGATTTGAAAAAAGCGCACGAATAAAGGTTCAGCTTAATAGAAAAAACATATGACGGAATCAGAGTTTAAAAAGAAAATAAGAAAAGGCAGCCGATGGGACGACGGCCTTAACTATATATTTTGTGTTTTTATAGTTGCTTTCGGCTTGGTGTTCTCCTATAATATATATAAAAACGGTATAACAGCACCAACTGGATACAGAGTACTATTTATTCCACTAATGTGTCTCGTACCCGGCCTCTATGGCTTCTGGAGAATACCTAAAGACTATGAAGTCTTCACCATCAAATCGGAAAAATCAATTGATAATAAACGGGCTATCGTTGACAGCTATCTTTCTACCTTGAAAGTCGAGACAATTACCGAAGACCAGGGGTTTATTACATGCCGTTACAGAAATGCATTTTTCAATAAAGTAGACCTGAGTATTTTGATCGATGAGGAGAAGGTTTTACTGAGTGCGCGGGGTGTTGACCAGTATGGGGGAAAAGGCTTCATTGATTTAGGACTTACTTACAGAGCTAGTAAGAAGTTAAGGAAATATATGCAGGCTTCTTTATAAGAACTTAATATTCAAGTTTGGTGGTAGCGTTTGCACCGTTTTCTTTTACTTCATTGCGCAAATAAATGAAATTTTAAAAGCACAGCGCTAAGCAATAAATGGAATCAAAAATCGCTCGACAAATAGAACCCACACCACAAAATCGGAACATTTTTGATAGTGCCTCCATAAAACAGTTCATACTTTAATAAATCATGCCGACAAACCTCACGACACTTCTATTTCTGCTCATTCCCATTTTGCAAGGCTGCGGGCAATCACTTACTGAAAATAACTTCATCGAAATAACTCCCCCCAAAAGCTTGGACACCCGAATGGTACAAGTTGAATGGTAAAAGTGACTCTGCCATCAAAGTCGCGATAACCAAAGCTGGACTTCACCTGGAAATGTTAAAAGAAACCACAAGCAATGCAGAGTATAACTTACCGAATGGCCTTCAGAGTTACCTCAATTAATCAGTAATTCAGGTTAACTCATTTATTATTCCCCTTTTTACATAAACAGAATCTTTATATTGCTTCATAATACCGTTCTTTCTGACATTCCAGTTAATATGCGCGGTCCTGTCGGCGAATGTTTCTGCCGTTACACTTCCACAAACATCTACTCCCGTCCAAGTCAAAGCTGAAGAAGGAATAACCGAACCGCAATTTTCATTTTGTACAATTCCCTTAGGCCAGCCTCTGACATTATTTGTGTACCAGCCAAAGTAAAAGAAATCATCCCCGGAAACTGGATTTGAATTCTTGAACTTAATCTTTAACAAAGCTATAGGCCACAAGCTGAACCCTACGCTGTTAATACCCTTCTTCCTGAACTCTGAATAATTTTTATCAATCTTCAATTCAACATACCCCTCTTTCTTTATCCCTGGATTCAAATAAAATTCTAATCGATCCGCATCTTTAAAGACCTTTAGTTTAAGACTGTAATTGCCATTATTGTCAGTGCTGGTTTCCCCCACACGCTTTCTTCTCCCATTTGTTATAATGCCCATGCCTGATGAAGATTTTATAGCATCAGTCCTAATTTCTACCCCCGGTAGGGGCTCATTTGTCAATTCGTCTTTGATTGTACCTTCTATTATTATGGTTTCAGATGGCGGTTCAACAGAGGTCCAGTCACAGGAAGAGTGGAACGAAAAGAAGGAAAACATCAGGATAGAAAGAAAAGATCTTCGTGAACATACGGTGCTAAATTTCATGTGGACTATCGGTTTATGTTGGTTATAGGAGTTCTCGTAAAAGAATGAAACAGAACTAAACTTAAGAAAAATTTTGGAAATTGGAGGATCAGATTATTTGGCTTAATACTTTCAAGTAATACAAGCGCAAGGCTTAAAAAAAGTCAATGAAAAAAGACGGGGACGATCCATTTTATTCTCATAGTTTTTTTAGTAAAGGGTCTCGGCGAACTGGCAAATATTTGTTAAGTGCTTGGGGTTTCCACAAATAGAGCAAACCAGTTTCCCCAATATAATCCTATCCCTGATCGCAGAAATGCCTAAAAAAGTCGTCGCTAAAGTTGTATAGGGTTTCTAAAAAAGTTAATTTCATGATGGAAATCCCTACTATGCAAATTAGTTTAAAAGCGGTATTATTCCTATGCCTGATTTTGCTAACAACCGGGCATGGTGCCAAAGCTTGTCTCTACGAGGCGATTAATATTAATAATGTATACCAAGGGCAAGTGCAAAACTTTTATTATTGGCTTGCTACGGTGGTTATTACCGTTCCAAACTTACTATTGACGTTAAAATTACCCTTGCCTAAACTGTGGTTTTTATCAGGCTTGGTGCCAGCTTGTTTTCATCCTTTTATCACCGTAAATGCCGTGGACTTTATAGCCTGGAATTACTCTCATCAGGTACTTAATTATCTAATTGCTGCCCTTGTGATGTTGCTTGCTAATATTATACGCTTTATCCTGAAAAGAGGGAAGTTTGAAAAAGGTTGTCAACTGACTTACAATTTTATTAGTTTCTAGTTGTCCTTATTGTATAAAATCGATTTACACAAACTGAATAGAAATCATTGCGCGCCATTGAAATATTTAGAATAAGGCAAAATTGTAATATATCAATTAGAATGCTATGAATATGACGATCTACTCCCGCATTAATTCCTTACGTTTTTGATTCTGCTCGTTTTAAATATTTCAAGGGTCAATTCCTGTTGTTGCTGCGATAAGTTAGTTACAGCCAGTGGCAGTAGCGCAGATTACCGCTAAGCTCAAAGCCTAATTTTTACAGTCATGAGCAACTAAAAAGGCAGTAGAACGATTACCAGTATTATAGCTAATAGGAAAAGAAGTGTTATTAAGGTTATTTTGCCAGCATCCTTCTTTACCCTTACTGAACCAGCTTTAAACTCCTCTGCCCTGCATACTTCGTCTCTTGTCAATATTAATCGCTCGAGAAGCTCATGGAAGAAATCTTCATGTCTGGAATAAGTTATCGCCAAGTTCAGTGCCGGAAGTAAAATGAAAACCAATATATCTGGCGTGCCTGCTGATGCCACCAGACCTATAAGAACACCTACTGTAATAGCGAAGTAAATGAGGCTGTTAATTTGTATGTGGTATTCCAAAACTATCCCGGATACTGTTTCATTCAAATAAAATATTCCTTTATCTACGCCTCTTGAAATATCCCAGTTCGATACAAATCTACGTGTGGTTCCTTCGTAGATTATTTCATTTTCGCTAATATGAACAATCTGAAGTTTTTTGCTTTCTAACAGCTCTTTTATACTTTCCAGGATATGCCTTTTACTTACAGCAGGATCTGTAATTGTTTTGTGATATTTGATTGTGACAGGTTTCACGCGCTGTGATTATTCTAAATTTTCCTAAATATATTCAAGAATCTCATTTATTGATTATCCCTTTCTTCATTTGAACTCAATTCTAAATGCAAAACGTTCAACTTAAATATACACGAACGTTTCCTTTTGCCAGTGCTTTAGAAACTCATTAAAATTATCACAGATCTTCTTCTCATCATAATCTCTGTAAATACCCTTTTTGCCTTTTATATAACCTATACTGGTACTTCCTATATTATAGTCAGCTACCGAAATAAAATCCTGTCCCCAGTTCTGCCATTTAATATTTAGAATTGAAGAGAGGGTCAACATTTTTGAATCCATAACTAGCTCGGCAAATCCATTACAAACGAGGTAAAACTGCTTGAAGTCCTCTGAAAAGATAAAGGCAAGGAACCGCTCACAATCCGCCATCTCATCGATGGTTGCGGGCCCATTTAATAATATTCCTTCCTTTTTCCAGTCTTCAATTATAGCATAGTTCATTTGCCGGATAAAATAAATGTAACGGTTCTTCTTTTAATAATGGGGCTTAGTCTTCTTTATTACAATTATATAAACAAACGACCTTAGTTCGGTGATCCTAATATTGCAATAAACTCATTACGATCGCCATCAGAAAAGATAAGAAAATCCTTGCTAGTGAATTTAAAACTTAAGCAACTCACCAGAATTTCCACCAAGGTTTCTTCTTTTCCCCACTGCTATTCAATAGATGCGTCTTATACTCCAGAAACTCCTCCCAACTATCTCCATTCTCTCCCTCCTCGTCCAGGTAGTCACCGGAAGAAATATCAATAGCAGACCAGTCGTTAGCTGTGCAAATCCTGGTGATCATTCTTTCCGGATCACTTCCGCCGTAGACATGAAACATGATGGATCTGCACCGAGTCTCTCCTTTTTGCGCTACGCCAATATGTCCGCTGAACTCCTCGGTATCAACGTTCAGATAGGTTTTGTCTCTGCAATCAACCTCAGATACGATCCTTTGAATTTTCTCAACTACAGAATCGACGGTTCCAAAATCTTCCAAGGATACGTGTTCCATTTCATCAAAGGGAACCGGCGTTTTAGAATTTATTACAAGAATATCCCAGCTCATCTTATAAACCTGGCTTTATATTTACTAATCTGTCAATTTGAACTCTTTCTACAGCATCAGTTGGAATTTCAATTTTTGTTGAATTAAAAACGTCCATGGCTCTTTCTGCCTGATCCGGATGTATGATTTTGCAGCCTTTAAAATTAAAGTCGCTAATAAAGCTTCCAAACCTTTGGTAAAATGTCGCTGCACTGATCAGTCCGCTTTCTTCTACCTTGCGAAACAGCCGCCTATACTTTTTAGTAATAAGAAAATACTCTGCAGGTGGAAATACAACTGGTAGATGTTCTGACCAAAAGCTAACGGTAACTATCTTGCCATCAGATTTCGTCTTCAAAATATACAACTTTGGAACGTAATAAGCCTCCCCCAACTGTTCCTGAAGTCGGACCCGATTATAATTGTAATCGTAAAAATCATTGGATTTTTCCAAAGGATAGTATTCTAGATCATATTCTTCGAAATAATCCAGCGAATTCCTTGCGTTGATTGCTGACCAATTTTCATATAACTCGTTTTCCCTGGGCTTAACTGGATGTTCATCATCTTCTGTGGATTGAGGATTCAAGACAAAAAGGTCAAGCTCTTTCACGAACCTTTCAACAAATTCGAACGAAAGTTTACCAAAGAAATCTGGCCTAAAATAGTTGAGGTTAAATGTGAAGTTCGTATTGCTAAAATCTTGAAAGCTATCAAAGAAAGCAACATCTTCCGTTTCTGTATTGGGTTCATTTAGATCAAAAGAAAAATATACTTCCGTGTCTTCATCTTCTACAAACCATTGCTTATAGCTTTCGCTTGTAGAAACGAGATTTTCGTTTAGATATTCAGAAATATCAGACTCAGTGAGGCTTGCGCCTCTTTTCTTATAAAAGTATAGGTCGTAACTCAAAGTATTATTGATGTAATTATTTGTAATATAATTCTTTACCCACTCGGCTAATGCTTCTATTGCATCTTCTATTCGTATTTAATTTATGGTGCAAAACTAACGCGGTCCTAAAACTCATCACAAATAAATTACTTGGTAGGATCGCTGGTGTCCTTTATCGGCAATGTTGATCAATTCGTTCTTTAGCATGTTTTGCTCCCAAGTCGTATGCTTTTTTCCAGTCCTCGCAAGCACCATTTTTGTCTTTAAGATTAAGCTTCGTATTGCCTCTATTAAAAATCGCCATTTGCTTGATTTCGAGGTTAACCTTATCCAGGGCCAGGACCTTATCATAATCTTCGATAGCTCCTTTGTAGTCTTGATTCTCGTCTTTCAAGCCCCCTCTGTTAATTAAAGCACTTGCAAAGTCAGGCGCTATCTCAATCGCCCGGTCATAATCCTTTAATGCTGATTTCCATGTATAAAGGTTTTCTTTTACAATGGCCCGGGAATAATAGGAATCTGGGTTAGAGGGATTGATTGCTAAAGCTAAGTTCCAATGGATCAAAGCTCCACTTATGTCTCCTTTATTATAGCACTCCACAGCTTTGTCGAAATAAATTTCCTCTTTCGACTTATCCAATTCTGGAAACTTCTGCTCTTTGGGGTCGAAAGGGCCACCATATGCATCAAGCCTCGAGTCGAATTCATACCCTCTTTTATACAAATCAAGAGCCCAATAAAGAAGGTTATCAGCTGTGATTGGAATCTCATTAGTTTCTCCGTCCAGCTCCCACAGGTGGCCATATTTTTTAACTTCTTTTACCTTGTAGGGATAATGCACTTTAATAAAGTCACCAAGCAAGATTAGATTTTTTTTTTTGTCGGATATGAAAGTGAAATCAAGTTGAGTTAAGCAATTGTCTTTCAGGCCACTTTTGACCATGTTGTTAAAAACGTCTTCTGCTGAAGCCATTTCCTTCCCAAAATTTGCGGTAAAGGCAGTCCACGTAAAAAACGTGTGTTCCATTTTCTTCTGTGCATTAGCTGTTAAAGAAAACACTAAAAGTAAGAGTATGATAATTTTCAGATTCATTGTCGTAAGGCGGCTGTGTTTTAACTTTGACCATCTTGGTTTAACGGATTATATTGCGCCTGGCTGTAAGGTACTTCGTGGTCCCAGGAACTAATGTAAAGAAAAAGCCGTATAGAACAAGCAACAGTAACCTAAAATAGACGGACTGTTATACCAAAAGTTTGTAAACTGTATCGTAGTCCTTCTGATCAATCTTAAAAACTTTTCCCAATAGCTCGCTTCCCTTTTTGTTGAGATAATCAAGCAACTGATCAAATTCAAGATATCTTGGATCCTTTACGAATTGGTTAGGAATGGCATCTGGTGAATGATCGACTTTCTTTTTTAAGTTTTGGCTTGGGTTACAGGGGTTCGTCATATCTTTTCCTCGTTGTAGGGTTTGTAATTGAAATGATCTTTGCTGATCGTGAAGTTTTGCGTTTCGCAGGCTTGGAGAAGTTATCTGCTCCGGCTATCCATTTTCTTGCTGCTGCTTCCCAGTCTACAATTTCCACCCGCCCCATCATCCAGCCGTTAGCCTGGTAGTGATTGTAGAATTTGACGGCTTCGGTTCCGTCTGAATAGTTCTCCTCAAAAAACTTTTTTATATTTTTTATTGTGAGAGTGTTTTTAAATGTTTTATTAAGTTTTATAAATGGGTGCAGTTCTGCTACCAGAGGAGTGTCAGATGTGCTACCAGTTGTAGTAGCAGATGTGCTACCAGTTGTAGTAGCAGATGTGCTACCTGTATTAGTAGCAAAAGTGACACTGGTTTCATGAAAAACTACACAGCTAATGGTACTTGCTATTGCCCTATTGGGGGATGGAATATAATTGATGTATCCCCATTCATGAAGCTGTTTGAGGCAGCGGTAATACGTATGGCTTGACCCAATTTTCGACAACCTCATCAATTCCCGCCTGGTGACGGGAAAAGATTTTCTGAAGAAATAAGCATTCCATTGTTGGAAAATAGCCAGGTACAAACTAAGATGATACGGCGTTAATTTTTCATCAGAATTGGCTTTCCTGTAGAAGCCGTTTAAGTGCAGAATGTAGTTCATAAATGACGAAGAGTTTTGATTCTGAGTCCCATTAGGAACAGGTTCCGGTTAATTGTTAGTTGTTTCTTTCCCTGATTGTGAGGTTTACGATTAAACTCAGGGAAAATTCGCGATAGGCGGTTGTTCTTTTGTTTTTTCATGTATTTGTACATTTGAAGGCACAAATACATGAAATTTTTAAATAATTATTTCCATGGCATTTACCCCTAAAACGATGCCACCTCCTGATTACCAGCACTTAAAATTTCACTTTCTATATATTTGATAGCTTCTAAGTGATAGGCCAGTTCAGCTTCCATCGTTTGAAGAGTAGGTTTCAGGTAATCATTTTTAAAAGTTTTAGGAGAGGGATATTTTGCACCTATTGTGCTGCTGTTGTTAGCGACCACTTTGTACAAGTCTTCGTGCTTTCCCTTTTCTATTAATTCTAAGTGTGCATATACCTTGTGCTTGAATGCTAATCTTTGCTGTGAAAGGTTCCAGACAAGCCGGTTAGGAACAAGGGTTACTCCTGACTTTCTAGCTGGATCATCCATTACCTTTTTTCCAGTATGTTCGAGGTAATCGATCTCTTCATTAACATATATTTTCAGGTGATCTGCAAGCCCCTTCCTTTCATTATCATAAGCAACCTTTGGTTTTACCGGCGCAAGGGCTAACTCTTTTTTCAACAGATAAAGCTCTTCAAGATTAGAGCCCTTCTCGCGAAGCCGTTCAACGTAGTAGTTGAAGAATTCTATTGAATTGTAATTAATGAAGATCAAGAACTGGATCAAGTCAGCCGTTGTAATCTCGTTGCTGCAATCCGCTAAAACTTTAAACTCATTAGCCAGAAAAGTGCAATAGTAGAAATTGTGCCAGGTTTGTTTCAGGGGATATTTTGCAAAATGGACAAAGGGCTCTATTACTATTTCGAAAAGTTCCTGATCGAGGTTCTTCAGCCGTTTGGTGATATACCTCTGACTTTCTTTGATCTCCTTCATTAGCGGTTTATAACAATAGGAAGGAATCGGTTTTTCTTTTGGAATGTACTTATCAAAATGACAATTCAGGAAGTTCCAAAGTTGGTGGAGCCCCTCATAAACCTTCTCAATACTTTCAGTTTTGGAAGCATTTTTAAGATCGAAACGGCGCTTGGTTTTGCCAGGCTCCTTACCGGTGATCTGATAAAGCTCAGATAACATTCGTATTAGTCCCAAATGATACTCCCTGGTAAATTTTTCTAATGCTTCCTCGGATAAGGCTCCATTCAATACATTTGCTAACTCATTTTGCTGACGACCGATCTCGGAAAGTAGTTCGGGGACAGCTGTATTAATTTCTGGTGTGGTAGGTAAACACTGGCAAAGGACAGTTACTTTAGCATCTAATTCTGAAAGAACATTTCGCATACAGTTGCGCTTAGGTTTAAATTGTTAAATAATTCTATCCCCAAACATAATTTTTACCGGCCTACAAAAAAATGACTTTCGTTAGTCTTAATCCTGCTCTTGAACGGGCGTATCGATAAAAAAGATCATGTCGTCACTGTGCAGATGTTTTCAGCCGAACCAAAGTAGGGTCTGCTTCGGGACAGGTTCGAGACAGGTTCGGAAAGGCCCCCCAATTTTCCGAACAAAGTACCCCCTTTTCCCGAACACTTCCCGAAGAAAGTACCAATCCTTCCGCAATTCTCCGCAAAAACCCGCATATCCCCGCAAAACGCCGCAAAGGCCTCCAGGAGTGCTAAAAACACCAAAAACCCTCCCTACTTTTGTCTCAGGCTTTCGAAGATTACCGGTAATTGAGGCCAATTAGCAGATTGTTTAACGTTTAATTTTTTAACATCATGGGAAAATTTAGCAATGGAATTTTTGGAAACTTTTACGGAAAGATCGGTAATGTAGTAGGAAGCAGCTGGCGCGGGATTGACTACCTGAAGAGCCTGCCAAAGATCAACAAGAACAGGGTGCCTACCCAGGCCCAGGTAGAACAACAGCATCGCTTTGCGCTGATGACCGACTTCCTGGCTCCTCTGCGCCCATTACTGGATGTAGGTTATAAGAATCAGGCCAAAAAGGCAACTGCCTACAACGTAGCTTTGTCTGAAAACATCAAGAATGCGATCACGGGAAACTATCCCCAGTTTTTGGTCGATTTCCCTGCCCTGAGCTTGAGCAGTGGTGTATTACTCTTGCCAACTAACCTGGCTGTAGCAGCTGCAGCAGAGTTGAAGGTAGATTTTAGCTGGACGGACAATTCAGGCAAAGGGAAATCCTTGAAAACGGATAATGTATTCACCCTGGCCTTCTGCCCTGAGTTAGATGAAGCAGAGTATACTCTTAGCGAGGCCACTCGTGAGAATGAATCCTTGAGCATGACCCTTCCTGCGGAATGGGATGGCAAGGAGGTAGAAACCTATTTATTCATGGCTTCAGCCAATGGTAAAGAAGTGACCCGTACGTACTACGGAGGCCGAATAACAGTAACTGCCTAAGGAATTGGGCTTCCTGGGAACAGGGAGCCCATCCTTAAATCACCAAATGATCAAAGCTAATGGCAATAAGGATCATTCGAATGGCTAAGGGGAAGAACAGTACCTTAAGTCACCTCTATTTAAACGACCTCTTTCTCTGTTACCTGCTGGAAGACAGCATCCGCGAAGAGAAGATACCAGGCAAAACCTGTATTCCCGAAGGCAAGTACAAGCTGGGTTTTAACAAGACCGCCGGAATGAATGCCAGATACAAACTCTCCTTCCCCGCAATACATCAGGGAATGTTGGAGATACAAGGAATACCCAACTTCTCCCTGGTTTTCCTTCACATAGGTAATTACACTGCTGATACAGCCGGCTGTCCCTTAACAGGACATTACTGGAATCTAGTTAAAGGTAATTACCAGGTGATGCAGTCGACATTCGCCTACCAGCAAGTGTATGAAGTATTGGCAAAAGAGGTTAAAGCAGGATTTAATGAGGTATTAGTAGAAAACAGAATATAGTAGTTTACCTAAAGTAACAGGTTAAGTAAAAATTTTATTTATTCATTCAATCCATCATTCTCTCATTCACTCATTCACTCATTCATTCAATCCATCATTCTCTCATTCATTCATTCACTCATTCATTCCTTCATTCACTCACTCACTCATTTAAAAAAAATGGAAAGTATAGTCAACAGCAATCTGATTTTAGGGGCCATACTGTCGCTGCTATTTTCAGTCATCGCCTTTTTTGTGCGGCAGCTGCATAGCGATTTCCGCAAGGTAGAACAAAACCTCAGCGAGATCATCACCAGCACCGAAGTGATCAAGGCCAACATGAACGCCGAAAGCGTAAGAATATTCGAGCGCATCAACTTCCACGAAAAGCGCCTGGAGCAACTGGAAGTATATTTATTGAAGCATTTTGAGGAACAGGCCATCCATCCACCACTTACACCCCAAAAAACATGAAAACATTTAAATCCCTTACAACCCGCATAAAGTCCCCAACACCACCCTTCTTTAAAAAGATTCGCAAAATAGGAATACTCCTGGGAGCCATCGGTACAGCACTGCTCTCCGCTCCTATCTCGCTACCTGCAGCCATTACTACGGCAGCAGGTTACCTGGTAACAGCAGGCTTGGTAGCTACGGCGGTTTCCAGTACTGCGGTAGAAAAAGAAGAGGTCACTGAGCCGCAAGGAGACAATCTCCAATAATGTCTCAAAAGCAAAAATGTCCGGGAGATTCACCCCGGACATTTTTGTCTTATCTAAATTTACAAAATCAAACCGCTATTCTACCATCCCCTTCATCGCCACCTCTCCTTTTCATTAGCGCTTCAACATCCGAGAGTTTAAAGAACAATTTTCCTTTAAAGGTATAAGAAGGCAACCCTCCCGTTTTAGTGAGGTCGTAAAGACTACGATCACTTATAGGCATCAGTTGCATCACCTCCTGCCTGTCCAACCAGCTCTCACGAAACTCCTGTTGCTTCTTCTTATTTAACATAACTGTCCGTACTTCGCTATCTAATTGCTCACCTTGCTCTTTCTGCTGTTTCAGCGTACCAAAGATCGCAACGAGGCCTTCAACAATATCTGCTGAATTCTCTTCCAGGGCGTCTAAGGCCTTGCAAACTCTGATAATTCGTTTCTTAGTCCTTATGCTTAACGCAGGACTCTGTCTAGACTTCTTTCTTTTCATGAAGATTTTGTGGGTTTAAATAGGTTTAATAAATAAAAGAAATTGAAATTAACCGACCGGGGGATCGCAAAAGAAGGGAAACATCACATACAATTGCAGGATATCACAGACTCATAACTCTTTATATTCTAATTAATTACAATGAATAATTTACATTAAATATAAGGAAAATATGTCAATTTAAGAGCGGCTGGAGAGATAAAAATACCAAAAATTGATGGCCATGTAAGAAAAATAGACTCCTTGGTGAGAATAAGAGATCCTTCAAGAAAAAAATTGGTAGTAAAGAAAAAACTACAATTGTAGTTGTATAATTACAAAATTAGTTGTACCTCTGTATTATGAAGAGACTTAGCGATAAGGAAGAAGGCGTTATGCAAGCTGTTTGGAAACTTGACAAGGCCTTTGCTAAAGATGTTCGGGAGGAAATGCCAGACCCCAAACCACATATAAACACTATCTCTACTATGTTAAAGCGCTTAGTGGATAAAGGCTTTCTCAAGTATGAGGATTTTGGTAGTACTTACAGGTATTATGCAACTATCACAAAGAAGGACTATACACAAACATATATCCGCCCCCTGCTTTCAGGGTTGTTTGGTGGCTCTATCAAAGAAGTAGTTACATTCTTCGCTGAAGAAGATGAGATCTCGGTAGATGAGCTGAAGGAGGTTATCCGAATGATAGAAGGAAAAGAAAAGTAAGCGTATGGAAGCGTTAGCAATCTATATCTTGAAGGTGCACCTCTGCATCACATTATTCTATACCATTTTTCATTTCACGGTTAGAAAGGAACAATTCCTGGGTCTCAACCGACTGATACTGCTGGCAGTATTGGTTCTGGGATTTTCTCTCCCGCTCTTACCGGAGATCTCTACAGAGAAGCTGCCGCTTTCGCATCACGTTCAAGGTCTGTTTGATAGCACGCTTAGTACGAAGGCGTTAGCTGAGCAGTTAAAGGGAAAAGAGATAGCAAAGCTGCCGGATGACACGAGTATTGACATGCTTTCCTTCTTCGTTAACACTCTGGTGATCCTTTACTTATTGCCATGCTGGTTATTGCTGAAAAGGTTTTTAGACCAGATATGGAGTGTTTTATACTTAATAAAAAATAGCGACTCAAAGGTTGAGTATGGGGTCAAGTATCATGATCCCTTAGATGATACCGCTGCATTCTCCTTCTTCAGCCATATAGTAATCAGTCGCGCCAAACATAATAAAGAACACTTTAAGCTGATTCTAGCGCACGAGAAGGCGCACGTTAATCAATGGCACAGTCTCGACGTAATTTTTATTGAACTTGCAGCCACAATCTTATGGTGTAATCCAATACTGAAAGTGCTCAAAGACACTGCACGGCTTAACCTGGAATTTCTGGCAGATAGAGAAGTACTCGAACGCGGGTTCGACAAAAAAAAATACCAATGGTGTATTTTGATGCCTTACATAAATCAGACCAGCTATCCACTTGCAAATCTTTTCAAATCTAAACCGGGCATGCGAATCGAAAAAATCAATGAAAAGCCGGGACCTAAATTGAAGCTCTTTAAGTACGTCATTTTCCTGCCAGCTATTCTCTTTATATACTTACAAGCGATGCCTTTTGAATTAGCAGCCTTCCAAAAGTTATACAAAAGGAACCTGATCCATAATCATGAGCTAGGCGAATATCTGGGCTATTATGAATTTGTCGAGGACAGAGGTAGTTTTATTGAGATACTAATGAAAGACGAACAGCTTGTAATGAAGACTCTGTGGAACAACGAGAAGATCTACTTCGAAAAGCAGGACGAAGGGAATTTTACAAATGAAAAGAAAGATATTCAAATAAGCTTCAAAAAAAATTTCGAGGGCAAGATTACCGAGTTCGTGGCTTTTGGAAAAGACCATTGGACCAAAGTGAATAAAATTAAGCCGGTAGAAAAGAGGTACACAGAAGGAATGGCTCTGAAGATGGGAGCTGATGGCGTGCTCCATGTTAGCGCTTACCCAGTAGATCCCTGGCAAAAAGTGAGACGGTATATCCCAAACCCATAACTTTTAATCTTTAATATAACATCTTCACAATATTAAGGGGCTGAAAACCAATCTCCATACTAACCTCATGCTCAAATTTTTGATATGAAAGTCTTATTATTAGTCTTCTCGTCCCTCTTGGTGACCAATGTAGCTAAGGCTCAAACAACTTATGAAGTCTTAGGACAGAAACCTGTAAAGCCGGCCCAGAAAAAGCTTCCTGTAGAAGCTGTAGTATCTTCGTTAATTCTAGAGCTTCAGCAGCACTATGTCATACCGGAAGTAGGCACTAAAATGGCCAGGAAGCTTAAGTCTCAACTATCAACTTATGATACAATAACAAGTCATACCAAACTTGCAGCAGAACTAGAAAAAGATTTAAAGAGTGTTTATCCTGATAAGCATCTTTACGTTTCTTACGATCCTGATTTTTTTCAGCCAGGTAAAGAAAAAACAGAAGCAGAAAAAGCCGAAAATCGAAATAGAGAGCTAGTTTCTCTTAAGGAGCAGAACTTCATGTTTACAGATGTGCGTATCCTGCCAAGAAATATAGGTTATGTCCGCATTAATGGCTTTTTTGTCAATCGGATCGAAGATGCCAGGCCTACTGTTAATGCAGCCTTTAGATTTATAGAAAATACTAAAGCGCTCATTTTGGACCTTAGATCTAATGGAGGAGGAAATCCGAAGATGGTTAATTTAGTAGAAAGCTATTTTTTTAAGGACTCTACTCATATCAATAATTTTCAGGACGGGAGCTCTAATAAAATAAAGAAAATATTTACCAATCCCGCTATTACCGGAGGTCTTACTCTTTCCATGCCGCTTTTCATTTTAACGGGTAAACGCACCTTTTCTGGAGCGGAGGCTATGAGCTATGACCTCCAACAGCTTAACCGTGCCAAGGTTGTGGGTGACACCACTGCAGGCGGAGGTCACTTAACACGTGCTTTCGCTTTAAAAGAAGGCTTCGTTGCTGAAATTCCTTATGCCGATTCAGTCAATCCTTATTCTGGAAAAAACTGGGAGCTAACAGGAGTAATCCCGGATGTAGCGAGTTTGGGCGGAGACGCTTTGATAAAAGCACAAGAACTTATTTATCAAGCAGAACTTTCTAAGACTTTAAGTGACAGAGAAAAAGCAACAATACTATGGCAAATAGACCACCTAAAAGCCTCCCATGTAAATCAACCAGAAATTAGTCTACTGAAAAAATACTGTGGAAAATATGAAGGTGGTTCAGAAGTGTTTTTGATCGATGGAGCATTGCATTTAAAGAATGGCGAAATGGATGGTGATATTAATAAACTCATTCCAATAAACAACAAGTCTTTCGTGTGGGATGAAAACATTCATATAGAATTCGAGGAGAATGTTAGAAAAGGCCTTGTTCTTAAATTTATATTTATGGGTGGACACGTTAGAGAAAAGTCAAAAATTGATTGGCGCTTTCGCTGATAACCTTAGATATACTGATAGCATAAGAAAGACATTTAAAAATATCGGAAGAGCTTGTCTGCTGGGACTAAATTTCAACCTAAGCAATCATGCTCTTTCCTTAATCGAAGACGTCCTATATTTGTAATACCAAATTTTATCATGAATGAAAAAGCATCATCTAATCCTATTCTTATTCACTTTTTTTCTTAATCCGCTCTCAGCACAGATACAGACAAAAACTCGTTCAATCCGCGCTACTATTATTGACTCGGTAGACTCCAAACCTGTTGGTTATGCGTCAATATCCTTAAAGTCAGGTTCAGAAGTTGTCAAAACCACAACTGCAAATGAACTTGGTGTTGTGGAACTTTCGGGAATACCTGCAGGAAAATTCCTTCTTATTGCTGGATTTGTCGGGTATCGATCTAAATTATTGTCATTTGAGATAACCGATACGCAGCCGCTCTCATTAATCTAGGATTTCTTAAAATAAGTCCTGTTAGCAGGGCACTAAAAGACGTAATTGTTACAGGTAAGAAAAACCTGATCACGCAGGATATTGACAAGATCACCTACGATATGGAGTCCGACCCCGACAGCAAGGGCCAAAATATGTTGGATATGGTTAGCAAAATCCCTTTACTTTCTGTTGATGCTGACGATAATGTGCAATTGAAAGGGAATACTAACTTTAAGATCTTGATTAATGGTAAACCATCCGGCCTCACTGCGAGAAGCCCAAAAGATGCTTTAAGAAGCATTCAAGCCTCAAATGTGTTAAAAGTAGAAGTAATTACCATGCCGTCTGCTAAATATGAAAGTGAGGGTGTAGGAGGCATCATCAATATTATTACAAAGAAACCGGCTAACGGCTACAACGGTCTTGTCGGAATATTTCATAATAACCTTTATGCGGATGGTGCCTGGATTAACCTTGGGCTAAAGCAAGGCAAGTTCGGGATGTTCGGTTATGCTGATAGGTACATTACCAATAGTCCGGCTACCAGCTTTGCCAACAGTCGTACCAGTACAGAACCTCAGCCGTTCCAACAAATACAAAGAGGGGCTTCAGACAAAACTGGAAATGTTTTCTTCTACAACACCGAGTTTACCTATGAAGTTGACTCGTTAAACTTGTTAACAGCTTCCATTGGTTATAACTCGGAAGATAGCAGACAGAGTGGGGAGCAGAACTTTCAATTTTTCAACGCACAGGGAATCGAAGGAACAACTTACCTTCTACAAAATAACAGCACTAATGATTTCAATGCGCTCGATTGGGGAGCTAATTATCAGAAGGGATTTAAGAACAATAAGGACAGGCTGCTCACTGCTTCCTATAAATATGTTGAAACAGTGTTTGATGGTACTGTAGACAACAGGTTTACAGGAGGAAATCTTTCAGATATGCTCCAACGAAATGAGTCGGGAACCAGGGAGCAAACCCTACAACTTGACTACTTTCATCCTTTTAAGAAATTAACTGTAGAAGGAGGCCTGAAATATATTACCAGGAATAATTACAGCAATCTGGAAGCTTCGGGTCAAAGCCAGAACAACAATTTCAGGTATATCCAGAACGTGCTCGGTTTTTATAATTCCTACCAATTGAAACTCAAAAATTGGGGAATTAAAGCTGGAGTGCGAGTGGAACGTACTGACGTTGATGCAAACTTCATAGCAACAGGGGACTTTGCATCAAATTACACAAATATTATCCCCTCCTTTTCTTTCCAACGTAAGTTTAATATCAGCAGTATTACCTGGGGTTATACGCAACGGATCGAACGTCCCGGCATTGGCCAATTAAACCCTTTCATCAATAAAAACAATCCCTTAAATTACAACTATGGAAATCCAGATCTGAAAGCAGCTCTGAGCCACAGTTTTGAGATTAGTTATAACCGCTTTAAAAAGGCGAATGCCTTGTTGTCCTTAAGCTATGCTTTTGCTAATAACACCATTCAAAATGTAGTTTTCCTCCGGCCTGATTCTATTTCCGTTACAACATTTAATAATATTGGCAAGTATGATAATTTCGGGATTAACTTCAACTATAAATATCCGGTCACCAAAAAGTTCAATGTTAGTGTCAGCGGCAATGTTAAATACCTCAGTTTCGAAGGTAACTCCGCTAGCACAAGCTTTAAACATGACGGTATTCAAGGCTTTTTAGGTTCCAATTACTCCTATAACTTCAAGAAGGACTGGAGAGCAAGCTCATCCCTCAATTTTGCCAGTCCCTTTATCAAAGTACAAGGAGAAACAAGTGGCTATATTTCTCATTCGCTAAACCTTAGCAAGGAGATGTTTAATAAAAAGGGGACACTCGGACTAAATTTCAAGAACCCGTTTCTTAAATATCGGAATGTAGTTAATGAAGTAAGTTCCCCATTATTCACTCAGCGCAATGATAACCGGAACTACACTCGCGGATTCCTGTTTTATTACATCTACCGATTTGGCAAGCTTAAAGAAAGCATTAGAAAGTCTAAGCGGGGAGTAAATAATGATGATGTAAAAAAAGAGTCTTCATCAGACGGAAATTAAAAGACAGAATCGCAAGAATCACCCTTCTTTCATCATACCCTTTATAGTATTGTTTAACCTCCAAACCATGATAAAACAATTTCTAACCACACTATTTTTACTATTACTGATAAAGACGTCGTTCGCCATTAAGATACAGCCAGATGGCAGGTGGATAGGCTCTCTCAAAGGGGATTCCCTTCAAGTGAAGGTACTCTATAGCAACGGGATTTTCAGCTCTTATTATACTTTCAAGAGACAGGATTTTTCTGATCTGCTCTCTTTGGGCCGAGATGTTGGGATAGCTAAAGATGCCGGAACGATGACGTTTAACGGTAGATTTGACGGCAACGAGGGCGCCGGTTTTTTCCAATTCAATCCTTCCAGGGATTTAGAGTCTTTTCTCTGGTCTCTGGGTTATACTTCTCTTGAATTACAGGATTATTTAATGTTCTATCTATTCAACCTGCAACTTGTTGAGGCCCGAGAACTTTTCAAGCTGGGTTACGTGCATACAAAGCATGAGCTTCTGGCCCTGGCTTCACATAGCATAACAGTCTCGTATATAAGATCCTGGAGCAGCTATGGATATGACTCTTTATCCTTTCAAAATGTAATTGCATTAAAAGCTGTGGGCGCCAGACCTGGTTACGGCAATGGTTTCAAACCTCTTGGCTATCAATTTATTCCACCCCAAATTTTAGTTAAGATGAAGGCGCTTGATATTTGGCCTGATTATATTCAAGGGTTCAATGCTATAGGTTTTGATGCAATACCCCCAAATACCCTCTTGGCAGCAAAATCAAGTGGGCTAAGGCCTGAGTATGTCTCTTTAATGCAATTGGAAGGTCATTATTATTCAAGTCTTAAAGAGTATGTCCATGAAGCAGCGATCGAATTAACTTCAAGGTCAAAGGTGAGGTTTAAAAGTAAGCGAGATAAGAAAGACTTTTAGCGTAAGCGTAGTATTAGAGTTACAGTTACTTAATGCAGCTGACATCAAATTGCTTTTTTCGTCCGTAATCCAGACTTTTGTATCTCTATTGTAACGGCTCTTTTACTGAAATGTTAATAGCTAAGTCCTACTTTTATTTTTTCGTTTTACAGAAACCTTAATGTTTAAGTCTTTTTCCTTCGATTATTCAGTTTACACATCTCGTATTCTTAAGCTATCTCTATTCATCATGATACTGTTATTCTCCGCAGTTACGCGTGCCGATGACAGGAAACAACTTTTTGACAGCGGGTGGAGGTTTTATCTCGGTGTTTCAGAACAGGCAAAAACGTTTGAATTTGATGACCGAGACTGGCGCTCCGTGGATCTTCCTCACGATTGGAGCATCGAGCCAATCAAAAATCAGGTTCCTGGTAAAACGATAGGTCCATTCAGCAAAGAGAGCCCAGGTGGTGCTGCAACTGGCCAGACACTGGGAGGTGAAGGATGGTATCGAAAAACATTCACGATAGCTCCAACTGACGCTGGGAAAAGGCATGAGTTGTATTTTGAAGGTATATACAACCAATCAGAAATATGGATAAACGGAAAAAAAGCTTGGGAGAACATGTATGGTTACAGTACCTTCCGCTTTGACATTACGCCATATTGTAATGCGGCCGGAGAAAAAAATGTAATTGCAATAAAAGTAGTTAATAAAGGAAAAAACTCCAGATGGTATGCAGGATCGGGCATTTACAGGCACGTATATCTGATCAAGACTGGTCACTCGTATATAGATGACTGGCTTAGTTCTGTTCAGACTACCTCCCTACTTAATGACAAAGCAAGGCTGAATATAAACACAACGGTTATCCAAGCCAAGTCTGATAAAGATCTAATGGTTGATGCAGAGCTCATCAGTCCCGGAGGGAAAGTTGTTGGTAAGGAACACAGACCTGTTCCTTACGCCGCCAACGATACTACAGCAATGGCTTTTGATTTCACGGTAACTAGTCCCCTACTGTGGAATGTGACAACTCCATCCCTTTATACCTTGAAGTTGACGTTAACCAATAAAAACGGCGTTCAGGATATCGTTACCTTACCTTTTGGTATTCGTACAATTGCTTATTCCGTCGACAAAGGGTTTCAAATTAATGGTCAGTCTCTGGATTTGAAAGGGGGATGCATCCATCACGACAACGGCATACTAGGTGCTGCAGCTTATGACCGGGCTGAAGAAAGGAAGATCCAGCTTCTAAAAGCCAATGGATTCATAGCTGTGCGATCTCATAACCCTATGTCAGAAAGTTTTATGCAAGCCTGTGATCGTTTGGGAATGCTAGTAGTAAATGAAGCTTTTGATCAATGGGAGAAGAAGAAAAATCCCGACGACTACCATCAGTACTTTAAAGAATGGAGTGCGAGAGACATCAGATCGCTGGTGCTAAGGGATCGCAATAAACCTTCCGTCATTATGTGGAGTATTGGTAATGAAATATATGAAAGGCTTACTGACAGAGGTGTGGAAATTGCAGCTTACCTCAGAAAAGAAGTGCTGAAATACGATACAACGAGGGCCATCACTGCTGGCGTAAACAACCAGTGGGATAAAGAACGTAAAAACAGAGTTCCGATCGACAATGCGTTTCTTTCCCTCGATGTGGCGGGCTACAATTACATGTGGCCTTTGTATGAGCGTGATCACGCCAGATTTCCTAACAGGGTTATGATGGGCACTGAAAGTGTAGCTACCGAAGCGGTATCTAACTGGAATAAAGTAGAAAAATTACCTTATGTAATAGGTGATTTCATTTGGACGGCAATGGACTACTTGGGCGAATCCGGTTTGGGTAGCTCGATCGAAGTCGATCCTTCGGAAAACCTGCACTTTTTTCAGGATTGGCCATGGTACAATGCCTGGTGCGGTGATATTGATTTGCTAGGTATTAAAAAGCCTCAGTCCTACTATCGGGATGTAGTTTGGAAACGGCGAAATATTACGATGGGAGTAGAATTGCCTGCCCAACCAGGAAAGATTAGAAAAGTTAGCTTTTGGGGCTGGCCAGAAGAAACCTTGGCGTGGAATTTTCCAGAATATATCGACAAAAAGGTCTCTGTAAATGTATATTCCAGAGCGCCAAAAATCAAGTTGTTCCTTAATGATAAGTTTTTGGCTGAACAGAAAACAGACAGCATCTATAAAGCAACCTTCAACATTCCTTATTATCCGGGAACACTCAAAGCAGTTGAAGATATTAATGGTGTAGCAGGCGATTCCATTATACTGGCTACACCAGGAGCGAAAAGAATATTAAGATTATCAGCCGATCGAAAAAACCTGTTGCCGGATGGGCAGTCGCTTTCTTATGTGCTCATTGAACTTGTAGATCAGAACGGTAACGTTGTATTGGAGTCGGGTAGAAAAGTTAACATCTCATTAACCGGAAAGTCAGGGAAGATCGTTGCTTCTGGTAACGCCGCACCAAATGACATGGAAAGTTTCAATTCTTTACAACCAAAATTATTTAATGGCCGGGCGATGGTTATACTCAAATCTGGGTATGAAAAAGGAAATGTATCTTTAAAAGTTAAATCACAACGGTTAAACTCTAGTAGGTTAAAAATCAGCGTGAATTAAACATCCTGTATTGAATGCTGATGTTCACACAAATTCCTATGTAGGAGTACAACACTTTACCAGACTGCTAATGTTCCGAGAGCCTCGGTCGCTATTTATATTTCTATAAATAGTTATATGGGTAGTTAGGCAGTTTGTATCCCTGGCCTTGAAATGGAGAGCAGAAAACGAACGTTAAAATGGAAGTTTAACGTACGTTTATTATCACAGTTTTTTAACCTGAATTTTAAATTAAATACTTAAACGGTAATTATCCTTGTTCTGCAAATTCTTTGCATCTGTTAGGACGTACCGGATATTTTAACTTTTACTTATCATCAAAAAATGAAAAAATATTTAACCTTTTCACTGTCATTACCTCTACTTGCTATTTCAACAACTGCTTGTAAAAAAGAGGCTAATTCGAAAACATACTTTGGAACAGTAAGGGCGGAACTAGTAAGCTGTACTGGACCAACTGGGATTCCATACGTAATTGATGTGCTTGATGATGAGAAATTGGACTCCGTAGCCACACTTACTCTTCCAAGCAAATACAAGTCAATCGGAAAGGCTATAAAATTCAAGATTAGGGAGGTTGGCACTAGCGACGACTTTATGATTTGTACCACCAATATCATAGCGCCGGAGCAGGTGATTGTTTACGAAGTGTCTGAAAATTAAACCAAAATATATGAGGAAAATTACTAGTTGCCTTTACTATCACATTGTTACTTTCATGATCTCTTACAGAAATTTTGTGAGTCCGCCTGTCTCCTTTTGGATTCTCCTCTTACTAATTACTTTCACTAATTCAGCCTGTGAAAAGAAGGAGAATGTAGCTTGCGGATGTGATACTGAAGTTACCGCAGAAATTGGTCAAGTAACGGGTAAATTGTCTTACAAAAAGCAATTGGACCCAGCTGACACTTTTTATAATGATCAATATTGGGTGGGTGAGATTCCAGCCCAAGGAATCAGCTTTTCCTATATCATTTGTAATGAATCTCTTTTAACTTCGGAGATGAGAAACTTAAAAAGTAGCACCGGAGAAACAACATTAAAAGTAAAATTTTCTGGAAAAGTTAGATCTCTGTGTCAACCTTCCATGAATCCATCGGGAGTTACTATCAAACATATAACATTAACCCAAATCGAGTTACAATGAGAACAGTTCCTTATTATCTCCTATTTTAAGGAGTTCACTTTAACCACCGTTAAAGTGGACTTTCAAATTCTTTTACAGATTAAGGCTTTAAGTCTAAAAAGTTTGGAAAGAGTCATTGCACCACTAACTTAGGAATAAATGTCTACATTTTTGAACAGCTTTTGAAGGGATCGCATATATTAACCTGTTCCTAGTTTATAAAACTTCCGTCGCCCCTTCTGTTTAATTCCTTACCATTCTTAGTTGGAGCAGGAGTCCACTTTTGCAAACGATAGGTTAAACCAAACATAAAGTACCGGCTTGAAATATTGCTCCTGTAATCCGTAATTGAGTTAATATTCACTCTACGAAGGACGAAATTATTCTGATTTAGCAGGTCGTAAGTTTCTATTTTAACTGTTCCCCTTCTATTAAAAAACTCTTTCGATATAGAAGAATTGATAATAAATGGATTCTTATTAGCATTGGTTTGCAAGCCCTTAATATAACTCTTACTTGCATCGAACTTCAGAAAAAAACCAGAAGCAAAGTCAACTCTACCAGAGGTTGTAAGACCTAATATACGGGTTCTATAATCATCATTTCCTGCACTTAAATCTATCCGTTGAGAACTATACCTGAAGCCGGGGAACAATTCCAGCCAGTCTACCGGATTTAATTCGCATCCAATGTTTTGCGTTAGTCCTGTTACCTCTGTAAAATTCAAATTGTTGTTAAGCAGTGAGGGGCTCTTTGAATAATCTCCTCTCCCACTTAACTTAATTTTATAATTAGTATTTCTAAACTGTTTTGATATATCGTAATATAGTGACGAATAAAGATCTCTTCCTCTATTCTCAAAATAGGTACGCCGCCTCCCTCTGCTTTGATCCACTTCAATAATATCGCGGACAATCTTGTCATTAACAATATTGACTCGACCGTCAAGGGTAATATTTATCCTGGAATTAGCAAGATAAGTGCTAAACCTCGTATTAACAGAGTGCCGGAACTCCGGCTTCAGGCGAGGATTTCCGATAATGATATTTTGAGGGTTACTTACATCGGGCACACTTTGAATTTGTTCAAATCCTGGTTCCCTCAATGTTCCGTAATAATTAACACTTAATACCTTAAGCTTAGACCATTGATATTCGGACCTGAACAAAGGGACGAAGTTCATTGTAGTTCTTCTGGTCTTGGTAGCGAGTGATTCAGACCGTCCTTGTAGTAAGGTGGGTAAGCCTGTAACTCCTAAAGAAAGGTTGTACTTGCCTTTTATATAACGATAATTTAGAGAGTAACGTTGCTCCAAAAAGGAATAATTAAAAATCCTGCTTAAGGAGTCCGACCGTACCGTTACTCCATCAACTTCCTGATCTATCAGCTGTCTATTCGAATAGATCCTCGCATTAATCTGAGAGTTAAACTCGATTTTAGAATAAGTGGTCAGGGGTTCCGAAAAGGTAAAACCTGCGTTGTATGTTGTAGTTGAGTTTGTGAAATTACTTAGGAAGCTGGCAACAGAATCCTTTAAAAAATTACCCGACAAAGCGTCGTAGAAAATATATTCATTATCAGTATCTCTTTGTCTGTCTGCATCTACACTTCTAAATGATAAGCTTGCTGAAATTGCTCTTCCTCGTTTGTGGAAGCTATGAGCATACACTGAAGAAAATCCATAATTCGGGGTAGAACCATCACCAGAATAACCCGTCTCTGCATTTTGTCTGATTCCCCCCATTTGAATAGCACTTACTGAATTAAAGGAATTATTATCAGTATAACTGAAGAATGGTGAAAATGAGATATAATTAGCGCTGTCTATATTCCACTTCAACTCCGTATTTAAAGCATGAATTGCGTTTTCTGTTTTTGCAATAGTATTATTTTCAATCAGTACTTGCCCAAATCTTTGGTTGTACTCGTTAGTGAAGCTGCTACTCAACTGATCAACTCTCCTATTGTCTGCTGTATACGTAAAACTATATCTTAACCTTTGATTAGGTCGATCCGAATATCCTAAAGAACCTTTAAAAGCATTACTGGTACCGCTTCCCGGAAATTGGTGCTGATTGATTGCAGAAATATCACCAGCACTTGCTGTTATTCCAGAAATAGACTTGTTTAGACCGGCTGAGGACACAATTTGTTCATTAAGATTTAGGCGTGTGAAATTAAGTTGTCCATCATATCTTTCTTTATTTCCACCAGCTACATCTGTTTGCAGCCTATTTCCGACCGACTTATCCCTCCTGGTAACAATGTTTAACACCCGTTCAGGCTCCTTGTCCTTTATTCCCGTTTGCTCCGCTTGTTCTCCATACTCGTCGATCATTTGGATTTTTTCAACAATTTCGGCTGGCAAGGTTCTAATGGCATTTGCTATATTTCCTCCTGCATAATTTTGCCCGTTTAGCCTGGCCTTTTGCACTGGCACTCCCTGATGTGAAACCGATCCATTTTTGGATACCTCTATACCGTCCATTTTTTTTAGCAGATCCTCTATGTAAGCATTTGGTTTCACCTTATAATCGGATGCCCGGTACTCGGTTGTATCACCTTTATAAAGAACAAGTGCAGAACTCTTTATTTGCACTTCAGAAAGCATTGTTGTGGAGTTGCGAAGAATTATAGGATTCAGAATTATCTGTTTGGTATTGTCATTATAAAGATATCTTTTATTAAAAGTCCTATAACCTATACTTCTAACTGAAAGTATGAATTGGCCTGCAGAAACACCCCTGAAAATAAAAACACCCTGATTGTTCGTTGAAAGTTTCAACGAGTCCCTCTCTGTTTTCAAAACCACAATTGCTCCAACCACAGCATCATCTACAGAATCCTTTACAATGCCACTTACCTCTCTTTGATAGGATGGACTGGGTTGACCATTAACCGTTTTTACACAATTCAGCAATAAAGCGAACATGGCAAATCGCATCAATTGGAGAAAAATGTGCTCTGCAAATTTCATCAGGTATTACTTATTGCCGTCTTTATTACGCAGAAGTGTGTAGCTTCCGGAGCAAGATGTAGTACTAGAGGCCGACTTTAAATCAATTCCCCCTGCACCTTTCCCTCCGATTATGGCATCAGGATTAGGCATACTTCGTAAAGTTTTAGAGATTACCCCGTTTAACTTAATATCATACGAAAACTTTGGATGCCCAGAAGGTGGGATATTTAATAGTTGCAACGGGACAGACATCTCATACACATAGTTTGAATTTTCATCAAATAAACTTCGACACAGAATTCCCAAATCATTATAAACAGAAATTACCGTATCCGGCATATCCTTTAAACCCGCTACCTGTATTTCCTTCAACCTATCAATCCCTTTCCTATTTAAAGTAAACATAACCGAGTCCTTCTTCTTTTCATCATGCTGTAATCCGGTTTTGTCATCTTTAACTTCAGAAGTCATAGCTAGAAGAAATTTCAGTCCCTCGTTATCTTGCTTAGGAAATGATACACTCGGGTTATTAGGTAAGGATTTAAGATTTAAAGTTATTCCTCCTCTTAAAATCTTGCTTGTTATTCCAAGGTTAGTGGATTTGACAACGAAATAAAGGTTCTCCTGATCATTTGCTAGCGTGTAGTAAATCTGAGTGCTCGGATTGAATGCTTGAAATGTTTTCCACTCAGCTGCCTTCCCATCTATTTTTATGTTATTGGGAACCCAAAGTCCTTTTTCCTGTACTTTAGGCAATTTTTGCCCATTGGCCAGGGAAACAAATAATAGTATTATTGACGTTAATGTAAGTTTCATAAGTTGATTTAATTGGTTAAGAACGGACGCATTTTTAAAGCCTGCTTTTGTTGACTGGTATTTCTTCGGCAAATAATCATTTCCCAGACTTCAATGGCAGTAAGTAGAGCTCAATTTGAAGAAACTAAACTGGTGCTTTTTTCGAAACAGGACAAGTGTTATATATCATAATTAAGGTTAGTAGTTTATCATTTAGGTTAAACGTAAATGGATGATCTAATTTAGCAATAATACATTAAGTTGCAATTTCCTATTACCGGTTATAAGGCTCTTCACTCACCCAATTAAATGATCTTTCCACCAATTGAAAATGTTGTTTCACCAACTTTACTTTCAAGCTTTGGTCAAAGTAAATACCATGCAAATCCAAATTATCCGGGTCTCTTAAGGTATATTTAAAGCGATGGAAGGTGACGGGATCATCTTTGAATGCAATGGTTAGTTCATGTTTGGAGGTATCAACTGTCATATTACAGAATTCGAGCTTTTCACCCAACATCCTGATAATTGAATGCTCGCTACGCTGTATGGCCAGCTCTTCCCATTTAGTTACCGGACGCTCTGATTCAAAAGACTCTACTTTATAGACTCCGTATAAAGGCAACTTCGGGGCACCGTCACCATAATGCTTTCTTTGATTAATATTGGAAAAAATCAAAAATGTGATAGGAGCAATTATTATCAAATATTTAAATATAGCAATGGAGGTATTCACCCATTTTTTGCTTAATAATGGCCTTTCTATCTCTTTCAGCTGAACAGCTTCATTACTTAAAAAGAATTTAAAAAGTTGTTTAAAATTAGGTACCAACAGGAAGAGACTCATTACGAAGAGCATGGTCGATAATATTTTTACTGGCACATCGAAGAAATAATTGATTGCCATTATATTAGCAGAAACAGCTATACATATTAAAGCACCAAGAGTTGCTGTTCTTCGAAAGAACAATAAAGCCGCAAATAGCTCACAGATTCCGATGAAAATGTTGTAGCCATCTGAGAACCCAAAAAAGGTCCAGGCTAATCCCATCGGTGAAGAATCTCCATAAGGAGTTAAAAGTCGTGTCAAATCTGGTGACGAAAATTGCAGTTTGATAACTTTTACTAGACCATAATGAATGAAAGTGAGAGCCAAATAATACCTTACAATGGCTAGAAGCCAGTAATGTAAGTTGAAGTATTGTTTCTTCTTTCTGTCTAGCCAGCTCCAAAACGTTGCTCCCAGTATTGAAATTATTAAAATTAGTAACAGTGTTATATAATGGTATAGGGTATCCCCACTACCACCACGCCGGATTGTCGGAATGATATAATTTAACTCTAACACAGAGTTAGATAACCATATCACTGCTCTATCTAACACCTTACCCATAAAACCGGCTAATGGCAATACCGGATTATGTATAAATACGAAGGAGCATAAGAAGATAAAAGAAAACCGGAAGCTAACTCTTTCTATTTTATTCCAGGGGTTTGGTGTAGGTTGTGGCATCTCTAATAATTACCCTTAAATCTATAAATTTTTACATCAATGGGAATTAATAGAGTATAAATGGAAGTTTTAAATTACATCTTCCTATTAAGTGCTGCAAGTTAAGGCTGTTCTTTCTCAAAAGTGCCAAATCCCCTTTCCTTAACTCCTGCCGGCCTACAAAAAGCTCCTGGCGTTACTTAGTCCCTAATAACAAAAGCCTTTAACTCCGCCATTTTGCCGTCCCGGAACCTCCAAACATCACATACCGAATAGTTGAGAATCTTCCCCTCATTATCCTTTAGTTTAATCCAGCCCATGGCAACCAGAGAATCCCCTTCCTCAATATACCTTTCGATCTCGAATGTCGATTCCTCGTATGCCGCTGAAAGATATTCGCGTACTTTATCTTTTCCTGTCAGGGTACGCTCCCCTACGTATGTCCATGTTGTATCTTCCGTACAATAGGTTAAGAATTCTTCGTAATCTCCTTTGCTAAAAGCCTGATTTGCTTTTTCTAATATTTCTCTGTTAGTCATTTTTTTAATGTTATACTAATTGAAAGTTCTCCTAATTAATCAGTGTTACCAATTTGAGACGATATTTATGTATTTATCAGGATAACAATCTTTTGATCTTCCTGAAGTCAGAGAGCAATTTAGAATAACATACCAAATAGGAATATTGTTGATGTTCCATAAGCTTTGCTAAAAATGTCTGTGAATCTATTCGAAAATATTTTACATTTAACAAGGCCAACCCATATGAACACAAGAATTAAAGCTAGAATCTACCAGGGACTTTTTAACCTTATCGTCTTTTTAATAACCTGGTTTATTGGAGACTATTTTTTACCTACGGACCTTCTATAACGAAACTCACAGCTTGCAATCAGTAAAATTGGTAAACCTTTTAACAGGAATTAAAAATTATGGATATCAGACCTTTTCGCATTTTTCAAAATCTTTTTTACCTCTTAATACTTTTACACGGCCTACCAGTAAGTGCACAGACTCCAAAAAAGCTTGATTCGTTGTTTAATGCAATAAATTCAGACCATGCTTTTAGTGGTTCTGTTCTAATTGCGGAAAATGGGGTCCCTGTGTATGAAAGGACTATTGGCTATGCCAACTTTGAAACCAGGGAGCCTATCACCAAAAACACCATGTTTGAGTTAGCCTCCGTTTCTAAACAGTTTACTGCAATGGCAATAATGCAATTGCAGGAAAAGAATCAACTTTCTTACAGTGATAGCTTAAATAAATATTTCCCGGACTTGCCCTACCACGGTATCACTATCCGCCACCTTTTAAATCACACCTCCGGTATCCCGGAATTCTTGGGTTGGGACAGTAAGAGGGTTAATACTGATCGGATAAATTATAATAGCGATATTCTTACCGCCATACTTAAAGATCCTCAACCTTTAAGCTTCAGGCCTGGCGAACAACTATCTTATTCAAATACAAACTATGTATTATTAGCCCTAATTATAGAAAAGGTCTCGGGAATCGGGTTTGGAGATTATTTGAAAAGTAAAATATTCAACCCGATAGGAATGTCAAATACCAGAGTATATGGTCAAAGGGCTGCCAATCCTAAGATAAAAGATTATGCATACGGCCACCTTTATGATCCGGCAAAAGGGAAATTTGTTATAAATGATTTAATTGCCGCCAATAGGTACCAGTACTACTTTGATGGAGTTGCTGGCCCTTATGGTATTAGTAGTACCGCCCGCGACCTATTAAAATGGGATCAGGCATTATACACGGACAAGTTAATTAGTAAAGCTGGCCAGGATAGCGCATATCAACCTCCATTACTTAATAACGGTAAACCAGCAAAATTAATGGGGCTTCCCTATGGCTTTGGCTGGCTTTTAATGCCTGAACGGAAGTTTTCCGGGAAGTGGTACATGCATACCGGGGGCTACCCGGGTTATATGAGTATTATAGTCAGGTACCCAGAGAAGAAGAAAACAATAATCCTCCTTGCAAATGTGTATAATGTGTTTAGTATTTATCCTCTGGCTCAGGCGATTGAAGGTATCTTATTTGACCAGCCTTTTACTATTCCCAAAGTCATGCCTTTTAAAAAAAGTATTGTACTGAGCCCTCAACAAATAAAAATGCTTGAAGGTCTGTATTCCTTGAAGATTTCTCCCAATGTAAAGTTTAATATTACTTCAGAGCAGGGACAACTCTTTGCTCAATTAACCGGGCAGCCCAAAGTGGAAATCTACCCCGAGTCTGAGTTGGAGACCTTTTACACAGTAGTGGCAGCAAGAATTAAATTTTTTAAGAACGACGGGGGTGTGGTTAATAAACTAGTTTTATTTCAAAATGGGCAAGAGCTAGAAGCTACAAAAGAAGTAGAAAATTAGTCCCGGGCAAAATACTTCTGCTATGATATAAAAAGATGTAAGGCAATTAAGTGAGCAGGAATCTTATGATAAAAATAGCCAGAAGAATAGCAACAAATATATCACGCAAGGATATTTTAGAGGACGCTTTAATCAGGACATGTCTCAGAGGAAGCCGATGTGATATATATTATTGGCTTTGCTGATTCATCTCCATCGGCTGTAATTGGATATATTTTTTCCTGATCTGTTGCCGCCCTAGCCTTAAAGTAAATCTTTGTCCCGGCGTTATAACCCGATTTTAAATTAAGGGCTTCAACAACATTTTTGTAGTCTCTCCATTCATGAGTGCCGAAAATGGGGGAATTCACTGACACTGCTACCCCTCCACCGTTAGTCCTGATTTTGCCAATTATCACACCTTGATAACAATCTGCGGCCACTTGGTCATTTTTCTGGCAAGAAAAGGTGCCGAGAATAGTTATTACAGGTAGGACTAAGAAGCATTTATTGCGAAAAGTATTTGTCATAATTCAAGGATTATATTCCGAGTTGAAATTACGTAACAAGTATTTATAATGCTACAAAAACAGTTAGTTTTACATGCTAATAAAGAGAACATGGATACTAAACCTTTAACACCTATCAATCAAATGACACCTATATGCTAGACCGAAACTTTAAAGTCATATTGAAGGATTGTTTCGGTTACAACTCTCCTTGATTTGGTTACATAGGCCTAAGGAACATTAAGGACCTTTGGCTTATAATAGTTAATCAAACTTCAAATGGAAAATCAAACAATATCTTCAACACAGCCAATTGCATTGGTAACGGGTGCAAACCAGGGTGTGGGCAATGAAATTGCGAAGGCCCTAGCAGCGAATGGATACGTTGTTTATGTAGGGTCCCGGAAAATAGAAAACGGGGAGAAGGCTGCCGCAGCGATCGGTGAAAATGCTAAAGCAATTCAGATTGATGTTACGCAACAAGAAAGCATCAGCGCAGCAGTAGAACGCATCGGAAACGAATATGGTCGCCTGGATCTACTGGTTAATAACGCTGGTATATCACATGGAGGAACATCTCCAAAAGGCCCGGAGGAATTAATGGCTACAGGACGGGCAGTAAATGTATCACTGGATGAAGTTCGTACGGTTTGGGAAACTAACGTATTCGGAGTTATTGCGGTAACTCAAGCGGCACTACCCTTATTACGCAAATCCTCTGCTGCCCGCATCGTTAATGTTTCCAGCGGCCTAGGATCCTTAACCTGGATATCCGACCCGGATTGCTGGGCAAGGGAACACTTCGGTATTGTGTATGCTGCCTCTAAGACAGCACTTAATGCCGTTACCCTGGCTTTCGCTTTGGAGCTGGAAAAAGAAAACATTAAGGTGAATGCTACCAGCCCTGGTTATACAGCCACTGCTTTAAACAACTTCCACGGTACCGATAGTCTTGAGGTAGGATCTCGTGAACCAGTGCGTGTTGCCCTGGAGACGGATGGCCCTACAGGAGGCTTTACTGGTCCTGAAGGTCCTCTACCCTGGTAAGCTTCTCTGCTACTATAAAATAGTTTATCCATAATTTATAACCGGGGACTGGCAGTCTCCGGTTATCCTTATTATCTTTAATTATGAAAAGCTCAACAGCGAAAGTTGTCAAATTGGAATCTATAAATGAGATTCATCGAATTCTCGATATTCCCGGACCGTCTCATCCTCTGATCACTTTTTTGGATACGCGGAAAGAGAAGACCAACCTCAGCCGGCTGCCAGTTAGTTATGTAACTACTCTTTACAAGATTTCTTTCATTCACAAGTTAGGGGGTAAATTCAGATATGGTCAGGGCTTTTACGATTTCGATGAGGGAAGCATGGTATTTACTGCTCCCAATCAAATAGTTGGCAGTACAGAGATCTACAAGGGAAACGAGGGCTACTCACTGATCTTTCATCAGGATTTCCTCCATGGTTTCCCGCTCGCAGCGAAGATCAAGCAATACGGCTTCTTTTCCTACGCCTCAAACGAAGCTCTACATCTTTCTGAGCAGGAAAGAGCGACTGTGAGTTCTATCTTTGGCATTATTCAGGATGAGCTCAACAGCCGGATAGACGATTTCAGTCAGGAGGTGGTTATCGCACAAATTGAATTGCTGTTGAGTTATGCAAAGCGCTTTTACAAGCGACAGTTTTTAACGCGACAGTCCGCGAATAACGATCTGCTTCAGAGATTGGAAGAAGTACTTGGTGATTACTTTGAAAGCGGAAATCCTGTTCATCAAGGTCTACCGACAGTGCAATATCTGGCGGAGCAATTAAACTATACATCCAATTATTTGAGCGATATGCTGCGTTCGCTTACGGGACTAACGGCGCAACAGCATATCCATGAGAAGTTGATTGAAAAATCTAAAGAACTACTGTCAACTACCACATTGACGGTTAGCGAAATAGCTTATGAGTTGGGGTTCGAGCATTCACAGTCCTTCAGCAGGCTATTCAAAAACATGACACGGCAATCTCCCTTGCAATTCAGAACCTCATTTAATTAAGGCGATGCGGCGTAACCTTTAGGCACCTTACTGCATATTTTCACATTGGAAAGGCTAGATGCTCTTTAATGAGATGGGTGATTTTTACATGATGGTAGGACAAGCCAAAGAGGGTTTGAATTCTTATTTAGTAACTTTGAAGAAAGTTGCGAGAACCTTCAAACGTAAATAAAGAAGCTAAGATTTGCTTAACATGCGATTAAAGAAGCGGCATCAGGAGCACTACAATTGAAAAAATTATATCATGAAAAAGTTATTACTGTTTATTTCCCTTTTATCTACATCGTTACTGGGTTGCAAGAAAGACCCTTCCATTACGATTATGCAAGTTAACTCCTATACTCAGAAATGCTACGGAGTAGATGAAATGAATTGCATGTTGGTTCAAATGGATGGTGATATAGGAAAAGATGAGTGGGAATATTTCTATGGAGGGATCGAAGGTTTCCAATATGAGGAAGGTTACATTTATCGATTACAAGTGCACAAGGAACAGGTGAAAAACCCTCCGGCAGATGGCTCAAGCATTAGGTATATTTTAGTTAATATTCTCTCAAAAACAAAGGTCACTAAATAAGTTAAGTTTTCATTAAGAACCTTATTTCTCGTAGCTCAAGTCTTTATATCAATGTGCCCTATTCCTAAATCTTTTGCTGCACTCCTTTTATTTTTGCTGCTTGTTCATAATCTTGGCTTTGCACAAGCAATTCCGAACGTTCCTCTCCATCAGGACTTTGAGGATTATCAAAAAGAAAAGAACCGGCTCTATTTTTCAGGTAGTTTATACGACTCCCAATTGTTGCTCAGGGAAGGAACCAAAGATTTTGTAAATGAGGAGCAAAATTTCTACTCACGCTGGCAGCGCCGTTTGTCACTCTACCAAGCGAACTCATTGACCCTGGATGACCGACTGTCGCTGATTACCTTGCAGGACATCATAGCCCGGGAAATTGGCTATAAGGAGTGCAGACCGGAACTATACCCCATAAACCAATATTATTCCTGGCATTTGAGATTACCAGAAATGGCGCAGGGTAATGGACAATCCTTCAGATCGCTTCTTGATTATAAGTCCTTTTTAAATAAGATGCTGGCTTTCGAGACATGGACTGGGACAGCAATTAAAAACATGCGAGAAGGCATAAAACAGGGTGTTGTACTTCCAAGGGTGATTGTTTTAAAAGTAATTGGGCAGATTGATACCATCAGCATGTCTGAGACAAGCGTGTTTTATTCTCCTCTTCTACGTTTTCCGCCAAGCTTTTCTGGGGATACTAAGCTACAAATGAGGCAGGATTATGATAACGTTATACGAAAATCGGTTCTGCCTGCGTATAAAAAGCTGAGAGTATTCCTGGCTGAAGAATATCTTCCTGCAGCTAGTGAGAGTCCCGGAATTTCGGGTATGAGAAACGGAGCGGACATGTATGCAAATTACATCTACTATTATACAGGTTTGCAAATAACCCCTCAAGAGATCTATAACATAGGGTCTAACGAATTTAAGCGGATTTCCGAAGAAATTTCATCGCTAAAAGCAAAGGCAGGGTTCAAGGGGACTAATATAGAGCTGTTCAATTATATGAAGAGTAACCCGGAATTTAAGCCTTACAAAACGGCGGAAGAGGTATTACTTTCTTACAAAGCTATTTCTGATAGAGTAATTTCCAGGTTGCCTGCTTACTTCAAAGGATATGAGGCAATAAACGATTTGAAGATCAGAACCGTTCCCTCCTATAGGGTAAATTCAGCTCCACCTTATTATGCTAACAACACTTTTTTTATTCCTATAGAAAAGGCAGAGGAAGTGAATTTGACCGGTTGGCCTATGGAAGCTCTTTTCTTACATGAGGGGATTCCCGGTCATCATTTGCAAATTTCGCTGCAAAAATCCAGTAAAGAGCTTCCCTCCTTTCGCCGAAACGCCATGTTGCCCATATTCGTGGAAGGATGGGGACTATATTCCGAATCACTTGGAGATAGCTTGGGATGCTACAAGGATATCTGGCAGAGGATTGGGGCGAAGGCCTTTGAGCTTCATCGCGCGATTCGTTTACTTGTGGACGTTGGCTTACACACGGGTAAAATGACCCGGGAAGATGCAATTAAGCTGGTTAGCGACAATCAGGCTCTGTCTGCTGAATTAGCAGAACTAGAAGTTAACAGGTACATGGTATTACCTGGTCAGGCTGTTACTTATAAGCTCGGTGAAATGAAGATTTTTGAACTCAGAAACAAATACCAAAAACTTTTGGGCGAGCGATTCAAGTTATCAGACTTTCACCATGAGCTTTTAAAAAATGGCGCTATTCCCTTCCATGCAATTGAAATAGGTTTGTACCACTGGGCGAATACGCAACTATTGGAAAATCAGTGAATTTAGGGAAAACAATTGTTTTTATTATGTGCTTTTAATTTAGTCCTGAACTGTAACTAATTAAATTAATCACATAATAAATTCTAACCTTTATGAAACATCTTTTATTTTCGATCATGGCGGCTACTATTCTGTTAGTCTCCTGCAAAAAAAACGAGTTGGAAGCGGAACAAAATGACCAAAAGGTAAACGTTCGGTTTACTGTTTCGGAATTCGACCAACAAGTCGTGGATTACAAAAAGGGAGCTCAAACTTCGGCCCTCGGCGACACCCTCCTTAATTATTCAAGCAAGCTGGAGTACCATGTGTATGACTCCGTAGGTATGTTTGTTAAATCGATCATTCAGGATTCGACCATGAGCAACTTTGGGCAGATCAATGATGTTCTTGCTCCGGGAAAATACACGATCTATTTCGCGGCTTTCAGAGGGAATGGTTATGTTACCCCTCATCTTGTCTACTTTATGCCTCGTGGGGATTGGTATGACACGTTTACGAAAAAGATATCTTTAACTGTAGGCCAGCAGGACATACAGCAACAGGTGAGATTAGACAGAATTGTATCGGCATTGGAGATAACGCTAACCGATCCGATCCCTTTAAATACGGGAAAGATCACGGTCTCGGTTAAAAATGAAGCAGACAGTTATAGTATGGAGCGTGATGAACCGGTATATCATGCGGAAACCACTAAGACCAGAACCTTCTTTTTGAGCCGTAACGATGAGAACAAGCCCAACAAGAAGCTATTTATGTACGTGGGAAATACAGCTGCTCCGGTGACTGTTACCATCAGAGCTTATTCTGGGGAGACAATGACTGCTGAAAAGGTAGTAAGCAATGTTAGCTGTCACAAAAATAAGGTTACTTTATTGCGCGGTCGTCTTTTCACCCCGGCGGGAAGTCCCTCTGCAAACTTTTCTATATCGGTAAATCCTCAGTGGTTGCCTCCTACAGACCCGATTATTTTCTAAAGAATACATAGGTAATTTAGCATAAAGCCCCGGAGATCATCCGGGGCTTTATATTTTCGTCCTTAAAATAACCCTACTTCTTATAATCAGACATCTTCAAAAACTTTACGTTGTCAATAGTAAAAGCCGAAGAGTCTTTTTTTGCCTTGTTATAGAACGGAGAATACATCTCGGCGTCTATACGGCCTTTGTCGATATCGACTGTTAGCAGCCGAAGGTAACCGCCTCCATTATCCTCATTCTGGTAATTTTGCAGGATCTGGTAAATTGAATTTCCGGCGTCTCCCTTATCAACTTTCAGAGCCGTACTCATTACATGTCCGCTCAGTACCATCAATATATTTGGATGCTTCTTTACGAGCTTATCGAACATATCCTGAGGACTAAAATCGCCGTACCCGGCGTTGTTCTTTGCAATTTCTCCTTTGCCAGTGAGGTAATAGTGAGTAAGTAGGATAACATTGTAATTATAGTAGGCCTTGGCTATATCGCCTGCCCAATTGATCACCCCCAATCTTGGGCAAAACTCCATACTTATAACCAGCCAATTGGTATCACCTACTTTAAATGTATAATACGAATTGTCTATCTTGTCGTTCTCATACCGGCCCCGTTGATTTGTAAAGCGGGTATAGGGGAAGTAAGAGTTTAGCTTGAAAGTTTTTCTCAGGTTCTGATTTACATTTCCAGGAGCAGCACTGCCGCTGAACTCCCCCACGGCCTCAGTATCATGATTTCCAACAGCAATAGCATAGGGAATGCGCTGCTGATCCAGTATCTCCAGTCCCTTACTCGCAACTTCGAAATGATTGAAATTATCAAAGTTAACCAGGTCGCCCACATGTAGTGCCATTGGAATATTTAGCTTTTCCTTTTGTTTCACGATCCAGTTGATCTGACTTAAAAACATGTCATTTCGTGAACCTACTTCTCCCTGTGTATCTGGAAAAATGGGGATGGTAAACTTTTGAGCAGTGGCAATTTGCCCGATCAGCAATCCTGCTGTCAGCAGGATTGTATATGCAATATTCTTTCTCATTTACAGTGCTTTAATTGTATCCGGGATTTTCTACCAATGCCTTATTGTTAGCCGTACGAGCAAGGGTAATAGGGAAATAATAATTCATTTTGAGGAATATTGGAGAGCGAACTGTGCCGTCAACCTTCTCTCTGATGGATAAGATATATTTGCCCGTTGCATAGTCCAGTACATACCGCAAGCCACGCATATCTTTCGAGAGGATTTCCTCTGCCAGCCTCCATCTCCTCAGATCCCAATAACGGTGACCTTCAAAGGAAAGCTCTACCTTACGTTCGTTCCTGATCTTTTCCATGGTAACTGCAGTGAGATCGGGGATCCCTGCGCGGTCGCGTATCTCATTCAGGGCCCACAAAGCCTGATCCTCCTTTTGTAACTCGAAAGAGGCTTCAGCATAGTTCAGTAAGATCTCAGCATAACGAAACACAATATAATCCTGCTTGGAGCCAAATATGCCGGCCGTTGAGCTATTGCCGTTATCTTTTGATTCATCAAGATATTTCAGTACACCGAAGCCAGTTTGGGTACTTTTCTGATCTCCATTAGCCAAAATTCCCTTGTAAGATCCCGTTGTGGTGATAGTGCCCTCTGAAGTTCTCACTCCATTATAGAATTGCAATTTCCTACCCTGCCAGGAAGTTTCCTGTGTATAAACAGTAGCATGAAATCTGGGATCTTTCTTACCCCAAAGCTCCTGTATAGTCCAAAGTTTTGATGAAAGTGTTGCAGGGTCGAGCTTTGAAGGCGATCCATCGACATTTTCAAATGATTCAACAAATTCCAGATAAGGGGCGTCATGGATGCCATTTGCCCATCCATTAGGATAAGGGCATTGGAAATAATCATACGACCAGCCTGCACCTGCAAAATCCTTATCACTGCCGTCATGTTGTTTGGCAAAGATCACTTCTGAGTTCTTTTTTGTTAAAAAGAGGTTCCGGAAGTTCATCACCTTGTCGGGAACCTCGTTGTAGAGCCTGAATTTCCCCTCGTCTATGATCTTTTTTGAAGCTTGGGAAGACTGCTCAAAATAGGCAGCTGATTCTGATGCAGGTATACCTAGTAGCCCGTTCAGTTGGACAGTTCCATATTTTGCAATACTACCGGCATAAAGCGCTGCTCTTGAAGCCAGAGCCAGTGCCGCGTACCGTGTTGGTCTACCCCAATCTGCGTCTTCCTGAACAGGCGGCAGTATTTCACTTATTTCGAGCGATTCTTTAATCACATAATCGTATAGTTCTTTCTCGCTATTTCTAGGTTTAAAAAGTTCAGCTTCAGGTTCGCTAATACTCTGAACTTTGGTGATCAAGGGAACCCCGCCATACCTTTTCACCATGTTGAAGTAATTGAAGGCTCTCAAGAATCGAGCCTCGGCAATTTTTTCTTTTTTAAAGTCGTCGCTAAGGGTTGACGAAGGTAGCTTTTCAATCAGCTCATTCAGAGATCTGATGATCACGTAAGGCTTTTCCCACCATTCCATCATTCCCCCGGAAATTTTTAGTCCCTCTGTTTTAAAACGGTAAGCGTTACCTGAAAAGTTAGATGTACTTTTAGACTCATCACTCACATTATTTACAAAGAACATGGTGAAGAAAGGTTTGGAGGTGTTCTGCACATCCTCCGAATCGTTAGTAAGCACAGACGTATTTACATAGGCGCCCGTAAGGTAAGAGTTAACAAGGCTTTGATCATTCCAGATCATATTATCAGGAATAATATCAAGGGGTGCCTTGTCCAGTACATCTTTCTGGCATGCGGATACTACCAAACCCGCCAGCATTAGTATATAGAATATTTTTCTGTTCATGGTTTCTAATTTGATTATAGAGTTAGATCAAGACCGACCGTAAGATTTCGTTGCTGAGGATAATACATCCCTCCCACACCTGAAGGGCTTTCAGGATCCAGATCATACTTGTTCAGCTTACTGAAAGTAAGAAGATTAGCGCCTGCTCCATAAACCCGAAGCCGTTGCACTTTGATAGAATTAAGGAACCTTCCTTTAATGGTATATCCCACATTAAGTGTTTTTAACCGCATGTAACTACCATTAATTAAGTTATAGTCAGACAGCCAGCCGTTTGAAGATGCACCACCAAGACGGGGAATCAAGGCATTCTTGTTGTTGGTAGCCTCGGTCCAGCGGTTTTCGAAAAACGCCGTTGAGTATTGAGGAAGCGAAGCTCTGACGTAGTGGCCTATGGCGCCCTGGAACAGGAACGAAAGATCGAAGCCTTTGAAGCCGAACCCAGCATTAAAGCCCGCCATCCAATTGGGTGTGGTGCCCTTCCCGATCTCCACCTGATCTTTCCAGTCAATAACACCATCGCTATTTGTGTCCAGGTATTTTACATCACCCGGGCGCAGGGTTGTATTCTTCCGCTGATCCTGGTCGTATGGGAGGTTGCTGATCTCCTCCTGGCTGGTAAATAAACCATCAGATACATAGCCAAAGGTTCTGTCGGTCCAGTTTCCGGTCCTTTGATTCTGTCTTTGCTGATCTGCATCGGTATATACAGGTTCTTCGTAATACTGCCATTTAGAGCGTGACCAGGAAATATTTGCACTTACATCCCAGGTAAAATCCCTGTTCTTTCTTGAAGTGCCTAACAACAATTCAAAGCCTCTTGTATTTGTCTTATTAATATTTTCAGGAGGAAGTGTTGAACCGAAAGAAGAAGGTACCGTCATCAGGCGGTTTGCAAGGATACCTGAACGCTCACGATAAAAGGCATCAAAACTACCGTAAAGTGCCCCCTTCCATAAAGATACATCGGTACCCACATTATAGATATCTAACTTTTCCCAGGTAAGATCTGGATTGGCAAGACCTCTGGAAACGATACCCGGGTAACGGGTACTGCCGAAGATATAGGTACCGCCATTGTTTTTATCTGTTATTGAGTAGCCGGTCATATATTGGAAATTTCCCGTATTATCGTTTCCTGCACTTCCATAACTTAAGCGAAGTTTAAGAGATTCTACTGCAGAAAAGCGTTTCATAAAGGGTTCCTGTTCAATCCGCCATCCGAATGAGGCGCCTGGGAAATATCCCCAACGGGAGGATGATGGAAATTTAGCTGAGGCGTCGGCCCTTAAACTTGCTTCAAAAATGTAGCGGTTCGAGAACGTATAATTCAGTCGGCCGATATAACTTTTCCGCCCCATTTCATTGGTTAAGGCGCTATTGGTCATACCATTGGTACTACCGGCCAGCATCTCGTCAATAGAAGGAGTAAGAAAGTTAGAACGTGTAGCCTGTACATCATCGTTAAAGTAATCGATAGCTTCATAGATAAGTTGCATGCCCAGGTCGTGTTTCTTTGCGAACGTATGATCATAAGTTAAGAAACCCTGTGTCAGTATCTGCCGGTTGCTGTTCCTGCCCATGTTAAGGCTAGCAGTAGAACCGAAAGTACCAGCCAATGTATAGATATCGGCTGCGTAATCGTATTTATAGAAAGATACAGGTTTCTGGAAGTTCTTTGTAGAGCCGTAACCCTGGATATAACTAACAAGTGCCTTTGCACTTAATCCCTTAGCAAAAGGCGCGTCGTAGTTTAAGTCAAAAACAAATCTCAAGTCCTGGTTCCGGTAATCTGAATAACCTGAAAGTTCCCTGTTTCCTGTAATGTGTGCTCCGCCAGTACCGCCTCCCTCTGCAAAGGGAATTTTTGTAGGATCAGGAAATTCTGCCGGAAATACCGGACGAGTGTTCCATAGATCCGCCCAAATAGTATTGTTGATATCCATATTCCGGTTGGGGTACTTTCCGTTTTTAAGATTAGTTGAGAAGTCAAGCCTGGAAGTAAGTCCGCGAGTAATTGTTGCATCTATATTTGATCGGAGGTTGATCCTCTCAAAGCTTGCTCCACTTCTTTTCCAAACAGTTTCCTGTTTTAAATAACCCAGGAATCCGTAATATTTGATCTTATCACTTCCTCCCCTTACAGAAAGGTTCTGATCCTGCTGTGGAGCCCAGTCCCTTAAAAGCACATCAAACCAATTGGTGTTGGGGTATTGCTGGTCTGTACCGTCGAAAAATTTCTGAACCTCTTCTTCGGTATAAGGTGCAGTAGCTACCGGTTGCCCTCCCTGAATATGTCCTTCCCTTAAAATTTGGGCATACATTCCCGCATTTCCTGCAACGGGCATAGCTGTTACGCCCTGCGCTGTAAAACTCGAGTTGAGCGTGATCACCGGCTTTCCAATCTTACCTCGCTTAGTAGTGATTAATACTACACCATTCCCGGCCCTGGATCCGTACACTGCAGCCGATGCATCTTTTAATACCGAAATAGATTCTATCTCGGTAGCATCTACCGAATTAAGATTAGCCTCTGCGCCATCTACAAGAACCAGAGGTTCTCCAAACCCGCGTATGTTTAATACAGATTGATCATTTCCCGGCATCCCGTTTGGCTGAACAGCAATTAAGCCTGGTAAACGACCGGCGAGGGCACTTGATACGGAAGCAACAGGAGATTGGGTGATAACATCTGCCTGAACCGATGATATTGCTCCGGTAACGTTTTTCTTCTTCTGCGATCCATAGCCCACTACAATAACTTCTTCAAGGGAGGAAGCTGCAGGAACCATAACCACATCGATCACCGTCTGTCCATTTGCCTTAACTTTCTGATCTTCATACCCGATAAACCTGAACACAAGGGTGCTGTTATCTGGAATCCGGATACGGTAGCGTCCATTCTGGTCGGTTACTACCGCCTTGCCGTTGACTCCCTCTACAAACACCGAGGCTCCGGGTAGTACCCCTGTAGAATCTCTAACAGTACCCGTTATTTCCAGGTCTGTTCTTTTACGTTCAACAATAGTGATGGTACCAGCAATGATCCGGTATGTGAGGTTCTGGCCTCTTAGAAGCTTTTTTAACGCAGCTTCAGCATTATCCTCGTGTAGCTCAACCGATAGTTTTGTGGCCCGCGCCAACAATTGAGGATCATAGAAAAACCGGTAGTTAGTTTGCTTGCTGATTTCTGAAATTGCCTCTTCCAAACTTATAGACTTTGCTGAAAGCCTTACCGATTGGGAGTAACCGCTGGCTCTTACCCCGAAGCTAAAAGCGACTATCAAAAAGATCGTCATCTTCATAATGAGAAGAATTTTTTGTATTAATGTGTATTGCCCTCCGGACATACCATGCCCAGGATAGAAATAATTCATATCTTTGAATGTTAAGGTGATTATTCGTTTTGTCTTAATGCATACTGGCCTTAATACCGGGGAGTGCCGCAAACGCTCCCTTTCTTATTGCTTTTTTCCTTGTCTAAATTTCAATTTCTCCTTTTTTTCATACTTATTTCAAATAGTTAATTAAACTTGACCTGCAAGGTCCTGCCTTTTAGCTTGAAGGAAGCCCCGGTAACCTCCTTCAACATTTCAAGCACTTCTGAAAGCTCAACCTTCCGGCTGATTGAACCAACAAATTTGCGAGGGGGAATAGAACCTGTATAGATTACCCTGATATCATACCACCTTTCAATCTCGTTCATGATCTCTATAAAATCGTCGTTTTGGAAATAGAAATCTCCTTTCTTCCACGCGATACTAGGTTCGATATTAACAGGACTGACAGCAGTTCCATTTTCTGATATAATTGCTTGTTCTCCGGGACGCAAAAGCGATGCTTTGCTTTGATTTAAGATCCTGATACTTCCTTCTACCAGGGTGGCTTGAACCTTATCCTGGTAAGCGTTAACATTGAAAGTGGTTCCTAGAACTTCAATAACCCTCCCCTCGACTACCACCCTGAAAGGCTTGCTTGCATCCTTACTTATTTGGAAGAAGGCTTCTCCCTTAAGAAATACTTTTCTTTCATTGGCTGAAAAACTTCCTGGATATTTCAATTCAGAAGACGCGTTTAACCACACTATACTGCCATCAGCAAGTGTCACCTTATAAGTTCCGCCCTTAGGCGTGTTAAGTGTATTAATGCCAGAAACCTGAGGGGTGTTGGGAAGTTGGTTTGAAGAGGTGCTATCTAAAATCATTTTCTTCCCGTCAGCACTGGTGAAAAATGCTCGTTCTGTAGCTGGTTCAGGTTTTCCAGCAGGTATTTCAGAATAGACGTTTTTAACTCTATTCCATGGAGTGTGGCGTAGTAATAGCCCTGATATTGAGATAATAGTAAGTACAGCAGCTGAAGTAATAAGCCATTTCCAAAGAGGGGTTACTGCTCTGACTGGCGCAGGTTCTTGCACCGGCGCGTGTATGTTGCTGACAAAGTTTTTTATTCTTAGATCTACCCGATCTACTAGTTCATCAACACCATTATTTTCAATTTCCTCCTTCTCCAGCTCAGCCCTGACTAGTCGCCTCAATAGGGTTTGATCATCTGTTAGTCCAAAATGATCAAATAGCTCATTGATTTCACTTTCAGTACAAGTGTTATTCAAATAATTCCTGAACAGGATCTGTATTCTATTGTCGCTTTTCAATGCTTTATAAATAAAAACATCTCCAATACGGGCAGGCGTTAAAATATAACTACTCCAAAAATGCGATTTAACCTAAACTTAACATTGGGAGGGTTCTTACTAGTTGAGAAGCCTTGAAATTAAGAAGATAAGAGAATATGGCGCAGTATCTTTCATATTTAGAATAAGGAAGCGCCGCAAAACCTTACTTGCTTTTGCCAAATGGTTACTGATAGTGTGTTGAGAAACGTTTAGTTGATTAGCCACTTCTTCTGATGTTTTCCCTTCGATCTTACAAAGCGTGAAAACTAATCGGCACTGTGGGGGAAGCAAGTGCAGGGCTTGATCCAGTAATTGCTTTTTTTCCTTAATATCCAGGCTTTCCTCAATGTGCGAGTAATTAAGATCCATGCTTCCGATCATATTGTTCCTGAACTTTTGATCGAGAGCTGCACGCCGGAATAGATCCACCACCAGGTTTTCTGCAATTCTGTAAAGATAGGATTTGAATGAACGGTCTGGATTTAAGCGGGACCTGTGATGCCAGACTTTGATAAAAAGATCATGAAGAATATCTTCTGCTATGTCCTGAGACTTTACCAAGCGGAGTATGTGCATAGAAAGGGGCCGTTTGTACTTGTTGTATAAGTCTTCAAAAGCAAGTATCTCTCCTTCCCTAAGCTGTTCAATTAAAGCCCTTTCTTCAGTTACCGCTGTATCTCTGGTTAACATCATAATCTCCCGCTTCAAATATAAATTTGAGCTCTGGTGATAGTTGTTAAGTTAGGTTATATTATTGTTAAAAGTATTCGCTACCATTTTAGATGATCGGGGATGGGAAGTGTAAGGTGGCATATATGGAATGAAAAAGGCCCTTGATCTTTCGATTAAGGGCCTTTTATGAGATATTCTCTCTTTTAGTCGGGGTGGCAGGATTCGAACCTACGACCTCCACATCCCAAATGTGGCGCGATACCGGGCTACGCTACACCCCGATTGGCGGTATCACCTTTTGTTTTTGGTGATGCAAATATAGAGTTTTAAAGGCTTTGTCAAAAATCTTAAACAAAGAAAATTGAGCTTTTTCGAAATAGTAGTTGCATAACTCTGATTAACAAGGGAATATTTTTTGACCTGGCGCTAATTTCCCTGCTATCAAACTATATGTCTACATAATTGTCTTCTTTAAAAACCTGCAGGACTAACGATGATCATCACGTTTGAGTTTATATGTAGGTTCTTTTTAGCTTTTAACAACAATTTAGACTTCAAAAAGCAGTATGCCTGGATTTAAAACGCATTTTCCGATCAAAGGAGTAAGAACAGATGTTACTGTTACTCCTCTCGAAGACAATATATTTTCTATAGCTCTTGAAAGTACCGATGCCTTTGATGAGGATACTAATCCGAGAAGCGAAACGGTGGCAAGCAGAAATGCGCCAAACTTGTTAGTGCAAAAGACTAAAAACGGCTGGGCCCTTCTGGATGAAGGAACTTTCGATCTGAACAGCGAGGATTTGAAAGCTTTAGGTAATGCAATCGAAAATCAAAGCACACGTTTCTCCTGATATGGTATTGAAGGAGTTTTTGAATAAGCATTTGCTAAGGCTGGAAGATAACTTCGATAATTTCTTTTCTGCTTTAAAAACGAAGCTTAACTTGAACGATCCAATACAGATTGTTCCCTATCGGAGCTATGGTACAACTAACCGGCTTTTTATTAAAGGCCGGGTACTGCAGGACAAACTGCTGAAGGCGTCAACCTCGAGGGACAGTATTCTTACCAACCTGGTGAATATGTACAAGCGATTTGAGAGCGACGAGGTGCCACATGCAGTGATCCGTATCAAGCATCTCCATGAAGAACATTTTATTACCACGGATGAAGAAGGATATTTCGAATTAAACATTTCCCCCGATGATATCATCAACTTGGATGATATATGGCATAGCGCAGAGCTGGAGCTCCACAGGGCTCCTTTTCCGGTTGAAGGTAAAAGCAAAGCTAGTGCTGAGATCCTGATCCCTCCCTTCGATTCCGAATTCGGTATTATAAGTGATATTGATGATACCATCGTCCAAACCTCTGCTACCAATGTTTTGGCGATGGCAAGTACGGTTTTCCTTCGCAACGCCCATACCCGGCTTCCTTTTCCCGGCGTTTCTGCTTTTTACCGCGCCCTTCAACTCGGCAGGAATGGCAAAAGGAATAATCCCTTCTTCTATGTATCGAGCAGTCCCTGGAATATGTACGATTTGCTTACAGAATACATGGACCTGAACGATATCCCAAAGGGCCCTCTGCTTTTGAGAGACTTTGGTTTTAACGGCTTAAAGTTTAGCGGTAGCGGGAACCATCAGGATCATAAGCTAAAACAGATAACAAATATCCTTACCACCTATCCTCTGTTGAAGTTCGTGTTAATTGGCGATAGCGGACAAGATGATCCGGTGATCTATAAAGAAGTTGTCAAACGCTTTCCAGACCGTGTTCTTGCTATTTATATACGCGATGTTCAACACCAGCGGAAAGAAAAAGCTGCCGCACAGATAGCTGATGAAATAAGCAATGCAGGTGTGGATATGTTGGTGGTCGATACGGCAAAAGAGGCGGCGGACCATGCGGCTAAACTAGGATTGATTCTTGTGGAGGAGCTTCCGGATATTAAACAGGATAAGGACATGGATACTGGGGAGGTTGCTGGAAAGGAAGAGCTGTGACACAATTTCTGTCCCCGGCTTTAATCGTACGTGAATAAAGATTACATTTACCGCGCATCCATAAGAAGCACGTGCAGAAAACTTTCAAAATCATTCTTCCTTTAATATTATTGCTGGCCATAACCTGGGTAAAACTTCAGTTCCCTGAAGTATTGGGGCAGTCTACCCCTTTTCTGATGTATACGGCTGTGATTGTTTTTGCTACAGTTTACTCAGGCTGGATGATGGGTATTTTAATTAGTCTGCTCTCGTTATTCCCGATTGTTTTTTATTTTCTGCCTCCCGAATACTCCTTTAACTTATTACCGCACCACTATAGTCAACTGGCGGTTTTCCTGCTGCAGGATGGAATCGTGATTGCGATGAGTTATGCTCTTCAGAAGGAAAAACATAAAAGCTCTTTAGTGGAAAACAGGTTTAAAGTGCTTACTGAAAAAGCTGCCGATCTGCTTGTATTACGAGATGCGAACAATAGGGCCATTTATGTAAGTCCAAAGGTCGAAACTGTTTACGGTTATACTCAGGAGGAGTACGCGAACATGCCAATAGAAAAAATGGTAACGCCTGAGTATCTGCAATACTTTTTACAAAATTTCAAGGAGATAAAGGAATTACCAAATGCTCACCGGATTGTAAGGATACAGGCATATCGCAAGGATGGCGAATTAAGATGGATGGAGGGCGAGGTCTATAATTTCCTCAATCAGCCTGGAATAAACGCTATCGTTTCTTACATAAAGGATATTACTGACAGGGTTAACCTGGAGCGGCAGAAGGATGATTTTATAGGAATTGCCAGTCACGAGCTAAAAACCCCTCTGGCCAATATAAAAGGCTTTGTTAGTCTCGCTGAGAAAACAGCGAAAGACAAGCCGGAGAACGTTATACCGTTTCTTAGTAAAGCCCAACACAATATCACAAGGCTACAAAGGCTGGTGAACGACTTACTGGATATCTCGAAGATTAACACGGGTCAGCTCCCTTATAATCTGGAGGTTTTTAACTTTTCGGACCTTTTAAAAGACACAGTTAAGAGTCTGAAGATGCATCATAAGAAGCATGAGTTTTTACTTTCGGCACCGGAGCAGGTAATGGTGAATGGGGATCGTTTCAGGTTAGAGCAGGTGCTGATTAATTTATTAGAGAACGCGGTAAAATACTCTCCGGAAGCAGACAAAGTGCTGGTTTCTGCCGAAATCTCTAATAGCTATTTGATAGTCTCCATCAAGGATTTTGGAATTGGTATCTCAGAAGAGCATATCTCGAAGATCTTCAACAGATTTTACAGGGTAGATAATACCTCAACCAAATATCAGGGACTGGGCCTCGGGTTATTTATTGCTTCTGAGATACTCAAGAAACACAATGGCAGTTTCTGGCTCGATAGCAGATTGGGTGAAGGTTCAACATTTTCATTCCTACTTCCTTACGAAATGGAAGTAAAGACCAACACTTTTACAGATAATAAAACTTATTTGCGCACGGAGTACCTTGAGATACTCTATAACAAAGAGAAAAACTGGTTAGAAGCTGACTGGATTGGGTACCAGACAAAACAAACCGTACAGGAGGGCTGCATGCACCTGCTCGACCTTGTTAAATCAACAGGAGTAACGAAGGTATTGAACAACAACGCGAAAGTAAAGGGCAATTGGTCTGAAGCTGCCGATTGGGGAAGTACAGTATGGTTTCCTTTAATGGAGGAAGCCGGCATTGAGTTTTTTGCATGGATACAATCCAAGGACCTTTTTAGTCAATTATCAGCGTTGAAAAGCGTTGAAATGAAAAGCGGCGAGATTAATATTCATTTTTTCGACGAGATGGAGGCTGCAGCAAAATGGCTAGAGGGCGATAGTAATACCCGCAAAGTTTAAGCTCATTAAGATTGTCTCTCGCAAAACAGCAAAACAATTCCGCATTCTTTGCGGCTACGCGTCTTTGCGAGAGACAAATGGTTATTATGTAAGGAAAGTAATTACTTTTTCTTATCGTCTTTTTTCTCTTCCTTCTTATCCTCTTCCTTAATTTCCTTCACATTGAAATTATTTCCTCTGAGCGAATACTGCAATAATTTCTTGCCTGTTGGATTAACGCCCGCAGTATCTGCCTCTTCAAATAGCGGGAACTCCCTGAACAGTTCGCCATCCTTCACGAAAACAGAGTCTTTACCACGGTAAGATCTCTTGGTAGATGGAGTGATATCGGGGAAACGAAGTTGTTGCTGGGAGCCACTTTCCGTAAACTCGTAAATATACATTTTGAGATAACTGTCCTTATCCTGCCCTTTAGCCTGGATAAACAGCTCGGGATTTCCGTCTGAATCCATATCCATATTCCATACATCGGTGATCTCGCCCTCGAGCTCTCCGTGAATAGATTTGTATTCTGCACGAGAAGAATCAGAACGAAGGATCATATAGGCACCTACATACTCTGCACCTCTTCCCCAGCTAAGCACATCGAAAGTTAATCCTGGCTTAACCTCTATAGCCTTATGAAAACGAAAGGGTTCTGTGAGTTTATTTGGATTGACAGCCGGGGCTGCTGCTTGCTTCGGAGCATCCTCCGAGCTACATGAGCTTGCTGCCAGAGCCATTGAAAGTACTGCTATTGAATAAAAAATCTTCATCATTGTTTTGCTGATCTAAGAAAGAGCCTTAGGAGAATTGTGTGTCTGTTCCGTCTGCAAATTATCAATAAATCCCCGAAAAGCAAATAGGAGCTCTAAGCGACCTTTCTAACAATTACTACCAGCACAATGTGTGTTCCCTGACTTCTACAAGAATGCCTATTTAAACTTGATGATCACTTTTTTACCAGCTATGTTCTCCAATAGAGGTTTAAATATCAACTGCGCATTCTCTTGTGTTTTGCCCAGGATATTCTGCTCGCGGGCATTGTGCTGTATGCGTTGCTCTGCCAGCTTATATATATCTTCAATCATCTCCTGCCTGTCTTGGGGCATAAAAACACCACTCAGATCATAAACCTTAGAACGCTGGTGGTCTAACTTAACATAGCAGATCTCGGGTTTTGGGAGGACAATAGTTACTGAATCTCCGGAAGTTGTAATGTCTTCTTTTACTACTTTTGTCAGGTCAATACACCCGGTCACTTCTCCGGCTGCTACGAACAGTATCCTTTTATCTGGCAAAATTGGCCGGCTGATCTTCTTCTCGATCACATCCTTCATCGTATACTTTACCAGTTCAAGCTTTCCAATATTTGCTATTTTCTCAATAATAACGTCTTCTGTTACTTCCGTTCTCGTTTTCAGAAACTCCTTTTTAACGAAAAAAAACAAAAAAACGAGGAATGCAAGAATTACGGTAACCAGAATCAGCAATACGGCTGTTCTCCTTCTCAAGAGAGTACTTATCATGCTTCTATAACGTAGCTGATTTAAATATCGTTTTTCTGCCAGGATTATTAATTAGTGTCTCATCATTTTAGCCACATACTTGCCAATAATATCAAATTCGAGGTTTACTATGCTTCCAGGTTTTACCTTCTGCAGGTTGGTGTGCTCGTAAGTATATGGAATGATAGCTACCGAAAAACGGTCATCCTGAGAGTTCACCACCGTTAAACTTATACCGTTTACGCAGATAGATCCTTTTTCAACTGTTACATTACCTTTGGATGTATCATATTTGAAGGTATACTCCCAACTTCCTTCCAATTCGTTAAGAGCAATACATTCTGCTGTTTGATCTACATGACCCTGCACAATATGGCCGTCGAGCCTGCCGTTCATTTGCATACATCTTTCAAGGTTAACCAGATCACCTTCAGAAATAGTACCGAGGTTAGTCTTGGCAAGCGTTTCTTCTACCGCAGTAACGGTATGGGTACCTTCTCCCAGTTCTACCACGGTAAGGCAAATGCCATTATGAGCAACAGACTGATCGATCTTCAATTCAGATGAAATTGACGACGCAATAGTCAATTGCAAATTCCCTTTATCATAATTCGCGGAAACCACATTCCCGAGAGTTTCAATAATACCTGTAAACATGGCTCGAATGTACGAAAGATCGCTTTAAGAAACAGTACCGGAACTCTTCAGCTAAATATCTTAACAATTTTCTTAGAATTGCCAATGGCCGAACTTTCCCTGACGATAATCATCATAGGCCTGCATGATCTCTTCCTGGGTATTCATAACAAAGGGACCCTGGGCAACAAGAGGTTCATTGAATGGAGCAGCGTGCCCAAAAAGAAGCATGCTTTCTTCTACTGCCTCAATTGTAAGCCCGGTCTCTCCTGTTTCAAATTCGACCAAGTGCAATTGCTTAACCTCTGTACCATTTACCCTCAGGCTGCCGCTGATAACATAAAAGAAGATATTATGATTCTCAGGAATTGAATTGGTAAGCTCACCAGCTGCTTCGAAAGAGATAAGACTGAGTTGGATATCTGTTTTTGGTTTAAAAGCACCTTGTACACCTTCCCAGTTTCCGGCAACCGCTTTAATAGTCACCTTACCATTATCAAGACTAAGATGCGGTATATCTTCCTTTTGCAGACCCATGTAAAAAGGATCGGTCATCTTCAGGGATGAAGGAAGATTAATCCATAATTGCATGATCTCAAGCTTTCCTCCATTTCTTTTGAATTGATCTGATGATACTTCTGCGTGGATTAGTCCCCACCCGGCTGTCATCCATTGCACCCCTCCTGCTGTAATCACGCTTTCATGGCCACTGCTATCTTTATGCATGATATCTCCGTCTATAATAAATGTTACTGTTTCCATCCCCCTATGCGGGTGAGGCCCGAATGGTAAGCCGTTATTATTTGATGAATAAACCTGAGGGCCATGATGATTAAGAAAAAGAAAAGGATCAACCTGAGATATCTTCCTGTTTGGAAGCGGAGAATAAGTGATCAGATCTGCTATTGGAGAGTAAGATGCCGGGTATATATTTTTTATTTTCCTCATATTAGAGTTTGTAAAGTTTTGGAACAACCGAAAAATGCGAAGGTACGATCCTTATATTTTGAACATTGCTTTTTCTAATCGAAATTAAATACTTCAATATAAAAGAGATAGGGTAACAAATCAGTTTTATTAAAGATTGACAAAATCTTTTTTTTGCATTTTATGTTAACAGTTTACCAATTAACAGTGTAAAGGTCTGTTTCCCCTATTTTTAATTGATAATATGTACTTTTGGAGCACTATATATGCTTAAACAAAATTTACAACAGAAGCTACTTCAGAAATTATCGCCGCAGCAGATTCAATTTATAAAGCTGCTGCAAGTGCCCACTGTTGCATTAGATACCCGGATAAAAGAAGAATTAGAGGAAAACCCGGCGTTGGAGGACCTTAGTTTGGCCAACCTGAACGAGCCTGTAGAGCAATATCCAGACAAAGATCCTGACGATTCAAACTACGAGAATGAAGAAAGCTCGGGGGACGATATGGACGAGTTCAATATCGACGATTACCTGCAGGACGACAACCTTAATGATTACGGTTCTAAATACGACCAGAATGGAGATGATGAGGAAGACCGGAAAGAGATCCCTATTGCCGTTCAAAGCACTTTCTATGAGAGTTTGCAACAGCAGCTTGATCTAGTTCCCCTATCAGATAAAGACTTCCATATCGGTCAGCAAATCATCGGCAGCATTGATGAAGATGGTTATTTAAGAAGACCTATTACTTCCCTGATCGATGATCTTGCCTTCTCTCAAAACGTTTTTGCTGAAGAGCCGGAGGTAGAGGAAATGCTCAAGTTGATCCAGAGCTTTGAACCTGCCGGAATTGGTGCTCGCGACCTTAAAGAGTGTTTACTGATCCAGTTGCGTAAAAAAGATATCAATAATCCTCTTATCGTAAAAGCGATACGCATTGTAGAGAATTACCTTGACGAGTTTACGCGCAAGCATTACGATAAACTGGAGAAGGTGCTGAATGTAAGCCCAGAGGAGTTGAAGGAGATTGTTAACGAGATCCTGAAGCTTAATCCGAAGCCAGGCGACTCGAATGAGGTGAGCACAAAGCATCTTCAGATCATTCCAGATTTCCATATCAGCAATAATTCGGGCACGCTTGTACTTACCTTGAATGCACAAAACGCGCCGGAACTTCGGGTGAGCCGCTCCTACCAGGAAATGTTCGAGCACTACGACAAGGCTTCTCAAAAAGATAAAAAGCTAAAGGAAGCTGTCCAGTTTGTAAAACAGAAACTGGATTCGGCCAAATGGTTTATAGATGCGATTAAGCAGCGACAGCAGACGCTATTAAAAACCATGAATGCAATTATGCATTATCAGTACGATTACTTCCTAACCGGGGATGAGCGTAATCTGAGGCCAATGATCCTAAAAGATATCGCTGATAAGATCGGTATGGATATATCTACAGTTTCCCGTGTGGCCAACTCTAAGTATGTTCAAACAGAGTTCGGTACCTTCCTTTTGAAATCTTTCTTCTCAGAAGCAATACAAACGGAAAGTGGCGAAGAGGTGTCTAACAAGGAGGTTAAGAAGATCCTTGAGGAATGTATTGGCAATGAAGATAAAAGACATCCTTTAGCGGATGAGAAACTTGCGGAGATCTTGAAAGAAAAGGGTTACAATATCGCCCGCAGGACGGTTGCCAAATACCGTGAAGCGATGAATATTCCGGTTGCCCGTCTAAGGAAAGAACTTTAGTTGAAGAAATATAAAAAAGGTCAGACCCGCCACAAGGCAGGTCTGACCTTTTTTATGGTTAACTAATCCTTATTGAAATGGTATAGGAATACGGTATTACCGGTATAGGCCGTCTTCTTTTGGTCTTTGATCTCCAGCTCTACCCTTATGGTTGCTTTTGTAACTCCCCGAAGGTCTACTATTTGTGCTAATTTTGCTCTCAATCTCACTTCACTATTCACAACCACGGCTTGTCCGAACCTGAATTCCTCGATCCCATAATTAATCTCCATCTTCAAATTCTGAATATCCGCGATCTGTTTCCAAAGGTATGGGATCAATGATATTGTGAGATATCCATGGGCAATGGTAGTCTTAAAAGGACTATCAACACTTGCTTTCTCCGCATCAATATGGATCCATTGATGATCAAGTGTCGCATCAGCGAACTTATTGATCTGCTCCTGTGTAATGGTATGCCACTCTGATACACCCAATTCTTTTCCCGCAAATTCTTCGAACTCTTTATAATTTCTTATAACCAGCATGCATTAAAATTTTATGGGCCGATATTACGATTATCCCGTAAGTTTAAATGATCTTTTTTTCAAATTACCACAGGCGTCTATGCTCTTTTTTTGGCTTAGTGCTATCAATCAAGCCGGGTTATGACTTGAATCAATTTTTAGCCGGGCTATTCACTCTACATTTGTATAAGCAAAAACAAATATTATGAATAACGGACATAGCTGCAAGAGAGTAAACGTATCAGATTTTAAATGCAATATCTGTAATGGTCCTTTGAACTACATTCAAGTGCTAAATGATAATATACGTATACAAGAAGACTTTTTTGAATGCGAGAATTGTGGTAAGAGAATCGAGAGCAAATATTTAAGAGAAGAAGATATTCCTGAGTTCTATGACTAATAGAATTATTGGTTGGTATTTAAAAATGCTATCTGAAAAAAAGGTTTAAACCCTGATTTCAGCATAGCATTTTTTGTTTTTTGCGATGGGTAATTACTTTGCAAAAAGTTCTGCGAAGAATAATTTCATGTGTTCCCAAGACCTTCTTGCTGCAGCCTCATTGTAAGCAGCTCCTTTAGACTTATCTGTTCCCGCCCCTGGTTCAGTAAAGGCATGAACCGCATCAGCGTAATAAACCATTTGCCAATCAGCCTTTGCCGCACGCATCTCATTTTGGAAAGCGTCTATTTGTTCTTTTGGGACATACGGATCATCAGCTCCATGCAACACTAATATTTTAGGTTTTATACCTGGTGTTTCTCCAGGTCCTTTATCCAGACCACCGTGAAAGGAAACCACTCCTTTAACCGGAAAATTTGCTCTTGCTGCTTCCAATGCCCCTGTTCCGCCAAAACAATATCCTATTACCGCTATTCTCTCAGGATCCGCTCCCGCTTTGACTAGCTGATCTATTGCGGCCTTGACCCGTGCACGGTATACCTCCCTGTTTGATTTGTAATAGCCTGATAGTTTGCCAGCATCCTGAACGCTCTTAGGAGATTCATTCTTGCCATAAACGTCAGCAGCGAGAGCTATGTACCCCAGGCTCGCCAACTTGTTCGCCGATTCTTTCTCATGATTGGTTAATCCCATCCACGCATGCAATACAACTACTCCCGGCACCTTACCTTTCGCTGCCTTTGGCTTAACCAAGTAACCTTTAAGTTTCGCTGATCCCTCAACGTATGGCAAATCAGACCCCTGCGCAAAGGCAGAGCCCGTAAGGAGCGTTAAAATCAAAAATGTAAACAGTTTCATATGTTGTCTTCCTTTTGTTAATGGGACAAAGATATAATAGGAAGGTTTCCACACTCCTATATCTCTTGACATTCTCGCAACAAACTAACTTGGGCAAAAATAAGCTCCCGTATTCCCCTCTCCTAACAAGAAAGGAATAGGGCGAATTAATCTCTTGACATTCCCCTTGCAATAAAGAGACTTTGCCGTGAATTAAGGAACGTCTATTGCGGTTCATTCTGTGTAAATTGGAGTTATTCTAGAAAGAAGGGATTTGCTTAAAAAGATTGCAGCAGAGTAAACATTCGTTTTATATGCAACAATTTGCGAATCAAACACTTTAATTAAAAAAGGGAACGACATGAGCAAAGATGATAACTTGTTAGAAAGCCTCGCTGATAACGAGTACGAATATGGGTTTACTACTGAAATAGAAATGGACGTAGCCCCGAAAGGCTTGAATGAAGATACTGTCCGCTTCATATCAGCGAAGAAAAATGAGCCAGAATGGTTGCTGGAATGGCGACTTAAAGCGTTCCGGCACTTCCTGCAAATGAAGATGCCTCAATGGCAGAACTTTGAAATGCCAGAGTTTGACTTCCAGGGAATCTCCTATTATGCGGCTCCCAAAAAGAAAATGTTGAAGAGCCTTGATGAGGTTGATCCAGAGCTACTGGATACTTTCAATAAGCTAGGAATTCCTCTCGACGAGCAGAAACTGCTTTCGGGGGTTGCTGTCGACGCTGTATTTGATAGCGTATCTGTAGCAACTACCTTCCGTGAAAAACTGGCAGAACAAGGCGTTATTTTCTGTTCTTTCGGTGAAGCCGTGCAGGAACACCCGGAGCTTGTAAGGAAGTACCTTGGAACCGTTGTCCCTCCCGGAGATAACATTTTCGCGGCCCTGAACGCAGCTGTTTTTTCTGACGGTTCTTTCGCTTATATCCCTAAAGGAGTAAGATGCCCTATGGAACTTTCTACTTACTTCCGTATTAATGCGAAGAACACCGGGCAGTTTGAACGTACCTTATTGGTAGCTGATGAAGGAAGTTACGTAAGCTACCTTGAAGGGTGTACTGCTCCTATGCGGGATGAAAATCAATTACACGCAGCGGTAGTGGAACTGGTTGCACTGGATAATGCAGAGATAAAATACTCGACCGTTCAAAACTGGTACCCTGGGGATAAAGATGGAAAAGGCGGCGTGTACAACTTTGTTACTAAGAGAGGTATTTGTAAAGGTAAAGGTGCCAAAATATCATGGACACAGGTTGAAACAGGATCGGCCATAACGTGGAAATACCCTAGTGTGATACTTAAGGGGGATAATTCGGTTGGCGAGTTCTACTCGGTGGCCCTTACACGGAATAAACAGATTGCCGACACCGGCACTAAGATGATCCACCTTGGAAAAAACACTAAAAGCAAGATCATCTCCAAGGGAATTTCAGCTGGGAACAGCCAGAATAGCTACCGGGGACAGGTAAGTATTCACGGCAACTCTTCAGGTTCGAGAAACTTTACCCAGTGCGATTCACTGCTTATTGGTGATCGCTGCGGGGCCCATACCTTTCCTTACATTGAAAATCGCAATAGCTCATCTATAGTAGAACATGAGGCAACTACATCTAAAATAGCTGAAGACCAGATATTTTATCTTAACCAAAGAGGCATCGATACAGAAAAGGCGGTAGCACTGATCGTTAATGGCTATGCGAGCGAAGTACTAAATAAATTACCAATGGAATTTGCCGTTGAAGCCAGGAAGTTGCTTGCAATTTCCCTGGATGGAAGTGTGGGTTAAGGACATAAGTTTGAAAGTTAACGGTTAACAATAATTAAAACGACATACATGCTACAAATCAAAGATCTGCAAGCAAGAGTTGAAGATAAAGAAATATTAAAGGGAATAAACCTGGAAATTAAACCAGGAGAAGTCCATGCAATTATGGGCCCGAACGGGTCTGGTAAAAGTACACTTGCCTCAGTCCTGGCTGGTAACCCAGGCTTCGAAGTTACAGGGGGACAAGTTTTGTTTGATGGGCAAGACCTACTTGACCTTGATCCTGAAGATCGTGCAAGAGAAGGACTCTTCCTTGCTTTCCAATACCCTGTGGAAATTCCAGGAGTTTCTAATATGACTTTCCTGAAAACTGCCCTTGAAGAAATAAGGGCTTATAAGGGACTACCTGCTTTAACAGCCAAAGAGTTTATGAAGCTGCTCAAAGAAAAACAGGAACTGGTGGAGTTTAATACTTCATTGGTAAACCGCTCCGTGAATGAGGGTTTTTCAGGAGGAGAGAAAAAGCGTAATGAAATTTTGCAACTGGCAATGTTAAATCCGAAGCTGGCCATTCTTGACGAAACAGATTCAGGCTTAGATATTGATGCTTTAAGGATTGTTGCAGGAGGTGTGAACAAATTAAGGTCGCCGGATAATGCCTTTTTGGTTATTACCCACTATCAACGCCTATTGGATTATATTGTTCCGGATGTTGTCCATATTCTATTTGAAGGTAGAATTATCAAATCAGGGCCAAAAGAACTTGCCCTGGAACTGGAAGAAAAAGGGTATGACTGGCTTCGTGAAGTAGAAACTACAGGATAAGCCCTATCCTTTTCTGATTGACTATTTGATTTAATGAAATGGAGCAAGGAATTTTTAATAATACATATAATTATCTAGCGGAGAGTTTTGAAAGGGAACACTTGAAGGAAAGAGCATTCGAGCCGCAAAGCCTGTTAGCAAGGCGTGCTGAAGCGTTCCAATTGTTTAACCTAAAAGGATTTCCATCTATAAAAAATGAGGACTGGAGATTCACCAATCTGAATAAGGTCTTCAAAGAGGATTATCAGTTCCGGGAGCAGCAAGCTACTTTTCCCTTGGTGAATGAACCGATACCGGGACTAGAAGCTTGTAAGATAATTCTGATAAATGGTAAGATTGTCGCAGAATTATCTGATCCGCTTCCTGAAGGTGTAAGCTTTTTGAGTACTGAAGCCGCCCTTGCCGACGAAACTTATACAAATAAAATTGGAGAAATAGCTGTTCAGCATGATAATGCAATGCTGGGCTTAAACACTGCCTTTTTTAAGGATGTTTACGTGCTGCACGTACGGGCGAAGACGCTGATCGAAACTCCCATTCATATTAGTCACCATTTTACAGGAAATTCAGGTCCGGCTTTTATTGCCTACCGGCTGCTGGTACTTACTGAAGAACTATCTGAATCTACTTTAATTGAAACTTTCCATAGTGATCCACAATTGCCTGTTTTTGTGAGTTATGTAAGCGAATTTTCTGTAGCGCCTTCTGCTGTACTTCATACACATTTGGCAAACTCTGCTTCAGAAAGCCTGCACCTCGTTCACCACAGGGAAGTGGAACAGTTCAGGAACAGTATTTTCAATAATTCTAATCTTTCCCTTGGAAATGCAGCCTTTATTAGGAATGATTTAAACTGCAGATTGAGGGACTCGGGGACTGAGACTAATTTACTGGGTTCTTATGTTATTAATGGGCATCAACATGTAGATAACCATACGATCGTAGACCATCAAAAGCCGAACTCCAACAGCATGGAGCTCTACAAGGGGATCATGCTAGACAGGTCTCACGGTGTATTTAATGGAAAGATCTTCGTGCAGATAGATGCACAAAAGACCAACGCTTTCCAAAAGAACAATAACATCCTCATGAGTGACCAGGCAACGATCAACAGCAAGCCGCAGCTGGAAATATTTGCTGATGATGTTAAGTGTTCTCATGGCTCTACTGTGGGGCAGTTTGATGAAGATGCAATGTTTTACCTAAGGACCAGGGGAATTGGCGAGGAAGCTGCAAAAAGGATGCTGATCCAAGCTTTTGTTTCTGAAGTGCATTCAAAGATCAACCTCCCTGCTTTTCGGGACTATGTATCACAACTTCTTCAGAACAAGCTGGAGACAGACAACTTAATTACAGCCTGATACCTAAAAGAAGGAAATGGAATTGAAATCGGAAGACATACAAGAATATCTGAGTTACCAGGGCAATCCGGTGAGGGAGCAGTTTCCGTCGTTGAACCAGATGGTTTATGGGAAACCGCTTATCTACCTGGATAATGCAGCTACTACTCAGAAACCCTGGAGGGTGATTAATGCTGTTCAGGATTATTACACTACGATCAATAGTAATATCCACCGTGGTGTCCACTACCTTAGTCAAAAAGCTACTGATGCCTATGAGACAAGCCGCAATACTGTAGCTGCTTTCATTAACGCAAAAAGCTCCCGTGAAGTGATCTTTACCAAAGGTACCACAGAGGGTATAAACCTGGTGGCCGACTGCTTTAGTCGCTATGGCATTAGTGATAAGGATTCTATCATTATTTCATCCTTCGAGCATCATTCCAACATTGTCCCTTGGCAGATGCTTTGTGATAAGACTGGGGCGAGATTGAAAGTTATACCGATGAATGAGGACGGTGAGCTTCTGATGGATGATTATAAAGCCCTGTTAGACGACACTGTAAAAATTGTTGCCGTGAGCTATGTGTCAAACACCTTAGGTACTATAAATCCTGTAAAAGAGATCATCGAATTGGCTCATCAAAACGGAAGTGTCGTTTTAATTGATGCAGCACAAGCTGTTCAGCATCTGAGCATTAATGTCCAGGACCTGGATTGCGACTTCCTGGTTTTCTCCGGACATAAGATGTACGGGCCAACTGGGATAGGGATACTGTATGGGAAAGAAGAATGGTTGGAAAAGCTTCCTCCTTATCAGGGAGGTGGTGACATGATCAAGACGGTTACCTTTGTAAAAACAGAATACAATGAGCTACCATTTAAGTATGAAGCCGGGACACCGCATATAGAAGGAGCTATTAATCTAAAATCGGCGATCGATTTCATCAATGAAGTAGGACTTGATGAAATTGCGGCTTTCGAACAGGGCTTGATGACTTATGCTACCTCCGCCGTTCAGGGGATCACGGGAGTGAATATTGTCGGACAGGCGAAAGCTAAAACAGGATCGTTGTCGCTTTCGGTTACAGGGGCTCACCCTTACGATATTGGAGTACTGCTAGACAAAATGGGAATAGCAGTTCGCACAGGTCACCACTGTACACAACCAGTCATGGATTTCTTCTGCATACCAGGCACTGTACGAGCCTCCTTTGCACTTTACAATTCAACATCAGATATTGACAGGTTTGTAGATGGGCTTAAAAGGGTAGTGAACATGCTAATTTAACAAGCAGAGGTATTAAAAACAAACAATGACGATCAACGAAAAACAGGACGAATTAATTGAGGAATTTGAGTTTCTAAGCGACTGGATGGATAAATACGAACACATCATAGGGGAGGCGAAAGATTTGCCGGAAATGCCAGAGGAACTCAAACAGGATAAATATATTATCAAAGGTTGCCAGTCGAAGGTTTGGCTATACCCTGAATACAAAGACGCAAAACTGTATTTTCAAGCCGATAGCGATGCGATCATTTCCAAAGGGCTGGTAAGCCTTATTGTGAGGGTACTTTCGGGATATACGCCAGAAGAAATTCAAAAAGCAGAACTCTACTTCATTGATAAAATAGGACTTAAAGAACACCTCTCTCCCACCCGCTCAAACGGCTTGCTTGCCATGGTAAAACAGATTAAATTATACGCTCTGGCGTTAAGCTCAGCAAATAAGTTACAGCAATGATAATAAGTGATAAATTAGGCATTAAAGACCAGGTAATTGACAAACTAAAGGAAGTGTTTGATCCTGAAATTCCTGTTGATATATACGAACTCGGCCTTGCTTATGAGCTGTACACTGATACCCCGGGCATTGTTAAAGTGGTAATGACCTTAACGGCGCCTGGATGCCCAGCGGCAGATCAGATACTAAGAGATGTTCAGGCGAAAGTGTCGGAAATATCCGGAGTTAATGAGGTAAGAGTAGAAATAACATTTGACCCGCCCTGGGACCGGGAAATGATGAGTGAGGAAGCGAAGCTGGAACTAGGATTTCTATAATAAGGAAAGAGGCTCTGTCCTCCTTCCTTATTTAGCTGCCTTTCGAAAGACTATTTCTTTTCGAAGTTTGAAAGTTCGTATCCCATCTCTTCATCAGCCATGCGCTCGTCGAAATCTATATATATAGATTTTGGATATCCATAGGTGCTGTCGTAGGTGATATCAGCCCTTGCAGGATTTTTCTTGAGCGACTCTTCAATAAATTTGAACAACTGATCGATTGTCTTGAAATGCTGGGCAGGATTTGCTACTGCCTCTCCCTGGCTGTTTGTAGCAGAAACGACATGATCATCCACAACCACCAAATGATGCTTTCCTGCAATCACACAAAAACAATTCAGGCTTTCGTCAACCTCATAATCAAAGATGGCACTTTTGATCCATTTCCATCTGTTCTCACGCATTGTATCCATTTTATCGGATCCTATCCCTTCCACCTTACAGGAAAAAGAAGTCGTAAGCAGCGCTAAAAAGATTAATAAAAGGAAATTTCTATGGAGTAGTTTCATACCTGTTTACTTGATAACGACTATACGTAAAAAAGCGTAAGAAGGTAACAGGGTTAGAAATTAAAGCTACACATTACCCCAACCCATCGCCAGCACATCGGCAATATGCAATGTCTTTAAGGGAATATTATTCTTATCGATATACCCTTTAAGGTGAAGTAAACATGAGGCATCAGTTGAAATAATATATTCTGCATCCATGGCAAGTGCATGATCTACTTTTTGCTGGGCCATTGCACTGGAGATAGCGTTGAACTTGACAGCGAAAGTTCCTCCGAAGCCACAGCAAGTGTCAGTGTCCTTCATTTCTACCAGATCCAGCCCGTGCACTTTGGACAATAGCTGCCTCGGCTCTTCTTTGATCTTACACTCCCGCAGTCCCGAACAAGAGTCGTGGTAAACTGCCCGGCCTTCAAGTTCAGCACCGAAGTAGTCTTTTTTCAGCACATTAACAAGGAAATCAGAGAGCTCATAGATATTGCTTTGAATATTCCTGCACTTATTGTGCACGGCGGTATTTGTGAACAGATCATTATAGTAATTTTTGACCATACCGGTGCATGAAGCCGAAGGAGCTACGATATAGTTATTCTCCGAGAAGTCATCAAGGAACTTATTACCAACAGCTTTGGCTTCGTCCCAGAATCCGGCATTGAACGCAGGCTGACCGCAACAGGTTTGTTGCCCATTATACTTTACTTTGCAGCCTGCCTTTTCAAGGATCTTTACAGTATTAAAAGCAGTTTCCGGATATATCTGATCTACAAAACAAGGGACGAATAATTCAACTGTCATACAAGTTCCAAAGGTATAAGCATATGCTAAAAGAGCATAATCTTATTTAATTTCTTTTGTTTCGTATTTCTGCAATACAAACAACAGGATCAGGCCTATGAAAAAGAAAATACTTAGTCCTAATGCTGAATATCTGATATTATCCGATTGCTCTTCTATAAAGGCAAAAGTCGCCAATCCTATTACTATAGCTACCTTTTCCGTAACATCGTAGAAGCTGAAGAAAGAAGCTGTGTCTGTAGTGTTCTCAGGAAGAAATTTTGAATAGGTTGATCTGGACAGGGACTGGATACCTCCCATAATCAATCCCACTATTGCTGCCAGGATATAGAACTGATACTCATTAGCGATGAAATAAGCAGCGAAGCATACTCCAATCCATACAAAAACAACCAGCATCAACACCTTTGTATTTCCTACTATCTTTGATAAACGTGACATTACAAACGCTCCAAGGATGGCAACTAATTGAATGATAAGGATCGTTGCGATGAGCTTGGAGGTGCCCAGATGCAGAACTTTCTCACCAAAGCTAGCAGCTACCAACATGATCGTCTGCACCCCTATTGAATAGAAAAAGAAGGCATACAGGAATTGCTTTAAAACTTCTATCTGCTTCAACTGCCTCCAGACATTCTGAAGCTCCTGGTAACCACTGCCAACAGATCGCTTATGATTTTCCCTGGCTTTAGAATTTCCTTTTGGCAGAACATTGAATGGGATCTGCGCAAAGCCTATCCACCATAAACCAACTAACAGGAAAGATAGTCGCGCTGGAAAAGATCCATCGGTGATGCCAAACAGTTCAGGTTTTAGCACAAATACAAAACAAATTATCTGGAGAAGCACACTTCCGATATAACCGTAGGCGAAACCTTGGGCACTCACTTTGTCTTGCTGATCAACCGATGCAATTTCGGGCAGGTAGGAGTTACTGAACATTACACCGCCAATATAACCCATGGCGGCTACAGCCGAACAAATGATACCAAGTTCTAAAACACCAGGATCAAAATTACGCGTAATGGGGTTAGTGCGAAAGAAAAACAGCCCCATACAAGCTAATGAGCCAAGGTATGTAAAGGCTTTCATAAACGACTTTTTATTCCCCCGGTAATCGGCAGTAGATGATAGCAGAGGCAGTAAGGCCGCCATGATCAGATAAGCAACAGCAAGAGAATAGCTTGCAAGCGCAGTATTCACAAACTTAAACCCAAAAAAATCTACTTTATCCCCATTCTCTTTTGTTGTTGTAATGATAGTATAGTAAGCTGGAAAAATTGTTGAAGTGATCACTAGGTTATAGGCCGAGTTAGCCCAGTCGAACATCGCCCAGGAACGGACCACTTTCTTGTCGTTTTTTATAGACTGCATCCCCGAAAGTATAGAAAAACTAAGAATTCAGAAAATTATGGAGCAGTTGAGGAAAACTCATACAAATTGTTAATCTATAATTACCTTTGAGTAAATAAAAACCTGATCATGTTAAAAAGAACAATTTTATCCATTGCCTTTATCGCAATTTCATTTTCCAACAGTTTCGCGCAAAATAAAAAAGAATCCATCAAAGAACTTTTCCATTTGATGCAAACCGATTCACTAATGGAGAAAACGTTTAATGCTATCCTACCGACCATAAGACAACGCATGGAAGCACAAACCACTGATCCTGTGATCAGAGAAAATTCAGCTAAAGGGTTTGCAGCCGTGATGACCATAGCTAAAGACATTTGCAAAAGAATGATCAATGAGGATATGGTAGACATTTATGATCGTAATTTTACCGATCAGGAGATCCAGGAATTTACAGCCTTTTACAAAACTCCTGCAGGACAGAAGATGATTAAGTTATTACCTGATATTCAGAAGGAAATAATGACACTGATGATGCAGAAGTATATGCCTGAAATGCAAACAAGGATTAAGGCAGAAATGGAAAAAATTCAACCAGCAGCGCCGGCTACTCCAGCTAAACCAGTAGCCCCGGATCAGAAGAAACCAGTGAATTCGGGGAAGAAAAAGTAAGGCTTAATATCTATGCCTTCTTCAAAGGAGTTAGTAAATACTCCAGACCATTCAACTTGATTTCGTACATGGTATGGAGCAGCATTCCCAGCTTACCATCGGGAAAGCCTTTCGAATGGTACCAAACGAGATATGGCTCAGGTAAATTGCAAAGAATTATTCCTTTGTATTTGCCATATGGCATTTTAGTGGTAACCAACTCCTGTAATGATTGGGCATTCATGTAGCAAAGATTGGTTATTTCAACGAGAACGCAAGTACTGTGAGTAAAACATTGAGTATCCCAAATAGAAACGCCGATGAAGATTTCCCTCCACCGGCGTTTTATTTAACTATATCTGATTTGACTATCTTGAACTATAAGAAGCCGACTTATTCTTTAGTTCGTTAATGTTCCCCTCTGATACAATATTGCTAACCGTATTTGTAATCACACCTAGCCATGTATATCCAGCTTTAAAGTGATTACGGTATACATAAACATTTCTGCTACCTGGGGAAGCTTGTACACGGATACAATGAGCATTCGTATATATGGTATTCTCTTCGATAGTGATATCAGAAACCGCACGAGTGGCATTGTATGTACCCAGAACGATGGCTGAAGAGTTACCTGAAGAAGCTCTTGTATCAATAGTGTTTTTCACTATCCTGATATTATTCAGGTTGTATTTACCCCCTCCAAGTTGTACTCCTCCAACATTCGGATTCTTAGTTTTGATTACATTATTGCTAATTACAACACCAGTACCGTCTTCTGTGAAGCCAGGAGATATTGCGATGCAACCTGCATGGATAGTATTGCCGGTTATTGTATTATTTGAACCGAAAACTTCATACCCGCTACGATGGTTTCCGTTTCCTCCATTCATAACGTTCCCGCTGAATACTGTTCCTTTATAATATCCGGAGATTCCGTTTCCTCCTAATCCTTTCGGATCGTTAAGCTTATTATCTGCAATTTTAGAGTTAGTTACATATGCAGCTGCACATTCAATTGCAAATTGCTTACCATGCGTGTTTTCAAAGGTATTACCGATAATGCGGGTATTGAAATTTTCCTGGCTTTGTAATTGCAGGGATGGAGAGTTAGGATTTACAAGTCCCCAGCGGGTAAAGTCACAGTTCGATACCACTGCGTCCTTTGTTCCTCTAAGCTCCAATGAGGTGCGACCACCGTCGGTAAAGCGACAATTAACAAAACTTAAATTAACTATTGGGTAGGCATTAAGGCCCTTTGCCTGAACCACTCCTCCATCACGTCCGCCAGAGAAAGTTACATTTTCAGCTGAAACGTTTCTTGTGTTGTCGGTTACATAGAATGAGACCAGGTGGGCACCCGTGTTTGCCGCAAAATTAGCGTTCAATGTAAGGTTCTTAATCTTAATGTTACTCATTCTTGTAGGAATTCTAAACACTTTGCGATTTGAACCGCCTCCTGCACTAAGAATAATTTCTGTAGCACCTCCCGCTCCTTCGATAGTAAGGTTAGATGGAAGAATAATCTCATTGGAAATCACAAATCTTCCGGCAGGAAGCACAAGTGCCTGATTCCGGGAGGCGTAAGAATTAACAAGACTTTGAAGCTGATTTCTGTTATCTGTTACTCCATCTCCTTTAAGGCCACTTGCATTAGGTGCAGATGTTGATGGCGCTGTTGGTCCAGTAGGGAGTGAAGGAATAGGTGTAGTAACCACCGGAGTAGATGGGCTTGGTTTAGCAGGAGTTTCTACCGGTGCAGAAATAACATCTGATACAGGGAAAGCATTACTTGAAAAATCATTTGGATTGGTATTGTTGTTATTTCCTTTAATATCCAAGCCTGAAAACTTCTTTCCGTCACCGCCGCCAAATTTATTGCGAACGATGGTAGTAAAACTAAATGTTCCACCGATTCCGTTTCCTCCAATATGCTTGGCATCATTAAAGATGTTGTTTTCTATTTTTGTATTCTTGGTAGTTGATGCAGTAGATTCGATAGCATACTGGGTTCCCATACTATTACTAAATACATTATTGGTAATAGTTGTTTCAGTATTGTCCTGACTTTGCAGCTGTAATGCGGGACTTGCACTAGATTGCGATCCCCAGTTCTGGAAAACGCAGTTGGAGATCGTTGTATTTCTGGTACCCCTAAGCTCAAGTAGTGTGCGGCCTGCATGCAGGAATGTACATTTAACAAATCTAAGGTCTTTAACGGGATAATCGTTTAAACCCTTTACCTGAACAGAACCGCCATCTTTGCCACCAGCAAAGCTTACCTCTTCCGCTGAAACATTAGTGGTATTATCAGTAACAAAAAATGCAACAAGACGGCTTCCCGTATTAGCGTCCTGATTTGCATCTATTTTCAGATTCTTTATACTTACATTGGATGTACGTGTAGGTACCCGTAACACATTTCTACCTGAGACTGAACCGGCAGAAAGGATAATTTCAGTTTGGATACCCTGACCTTGTAAAGAGGTATTTGAAGGTAGAATGATCTCATCTGTCACTAGGAATTTTCCAGCTGGAAGTACTAAAGTTTTTTGTTTTGAGGCAGCATCATTGATCAGATTTTGTAATGTTGATCTGTTATCAGTTTTACCATCGCCTACCAGGCCTATAGCTGGTAAAGAGGAGTTGCCACCACTTGCTGTTGAGGCACTTAGCTTATCCCTGATGCTTAGTTTTTCCTCAACAATAAGCTCTTCCTGCTCTTCTTTTTTGCAGGAGGTAGTAAAGACAAAAGCATATAACAATGCCGTCCAATAGAATTTTCTCATAGGTCACTTACACTTTGGTTCTGCAAGGCGCAGAAAAATTTAAACACTATATAAACACTCGGCATCATTTACAACAAAACAATGCCAGAACTTAGGGATAAATGTTTTTTATACAATTTATAGGTAAAGACTTAAGATTTAACAACATGGCCGAAATTGAAGTATGGAAAAATTCCACAAATTGTGGTAGATGTTTGTGGTAAAACGATAAAATTTTTCTTTCAACAGAAACTTTAACTCCTGAATTTCATTACTTCATACTCTCTCCAAATTTCATTTGCATATACGGAAAAATTTTCCCTAAGTTTGTATCGTGCTTTAGGGGTGTCCGAAAAAGGACTGAGATTATACCCTTTGAACCTGATGCAGTTAGTACTGCCGAAGGGAAAAGTGAGGCCATCACGATGGCCATGCTATGACCTATTCTGTAGGACATTCCTGAGCGCCCCAACAAAAACAGGAATGGAAATCATTATCAATCAACAACCTCAAAGTATCCCTGATAATTACTCTGTTAAAGAATTACTTGCTTTCCTGATGCCTGAGGCAGATAAAGGAATTGCAGTTGCAATCAATCAGCAGATCATTCCTAGATCTGCATGGGCTAATCATAAACTTCATTCTAATGACAAGGTGATGCTTATCCGGGCAACACAGGGAGGATAGTTCTATTCCCTCAAGGAAACTCTATAACACCAGAAAAACTACAAATTTCTATAAATCCCAACCAGGTTTAAACAACCACAGATTATGAAAACAGAAAAAATTCCTTCTCAACAAACCATCACCCGCGAACCCTTTCCAGGTTCAAGGAAGATTTACGTAAAAGGGGAGCTACATGACATTACCGTAGCAATGCGTGAAATCAGTTTAACTGATACCAAGCTGTATGGAAAGCTAGGTGAAACGGAAGCCAATGCGCCAGTTACGGTTTATGACACCAGCGGACCTTATACAGATCCTAACATGGAAATTGACGTTAGAAAGGGACTACCGAAACTTCGCCAGCAATGGATCCTTGACAGGAACGATGTAGAACAGTTGCCCTCTATTTCATCTGCCTACGGCAAACAGCGTTTAGACGATTCAAGTCTTGACTCTTTAAGGTTTGAACATAACAGTAAACCTTTGAGAGCAAAAAGCGGAGCGAATGTTTCCCAGATGCATTATGCAAAGAAAGGTATCATTACTCCGGAGATGGAATACATCGCGATCCGCGAGAACCAGCGCATTGATTTACTTAAAGAACAGTTGAATGGTTCTTATGATAGTCTTGCCAAACAACACGCAGGTCAGAGCTTCGGAGCAAACACTCCTTTAAAATATATTACCCCCGAATTTGTAAGGCAGGAAGTAGCATTAGGGAGAGCTGTAATTCCTTCAAATATCAATCACCCGGAATTGGAGCCGATGATAATAGGCCGAAATTTCCTCGTTAAGATCAACGCTAATATTGGTAACTCTGCAGTAACCTCAACCATTGAGGAAGAAGTCGAAAAAGCAGTTTGGGCTTGCCGTTGGGGAGCCGATACGATAATGGACCTTTCAACAGGAAAAAACATTCATGAAACCCGCGAATGGATCATTCGTAACTCGCCAGTGCCTATTGGAACAGTTCCTATTTACCAGGCTTTGGAAAAGGTAAATGGTAAAGCCGAAGACTTAACCTGGGAGCTTTTCAGGGATACACTTATCGAACAAGCCGAGCAGGGCGTAGACTATTTTACTATCCATGCCGGAGTATTACTACGTTATGTTCCGCTAACAGCTAAACGCTTAACGGGTATCGTTTCGAGAGGCGGATCTATCATGGCGAAGTGGTGTTTGGCTCACCATAAGGAGAATTTCCTGTATACTCATTTTGAAGAGATCTGCGAAATCATGAAAGCTTATGATGTTGCTTTTTCACTAGGCGATGGGTTACGTCCGGGAAGTATTGCAGACGCAAATGACGCTGCTCAGTTTGGCGAATTGGAGACCTTAGGCGAGCTAACAAAGATAGCCTGGAAACACGACGTGCAAACTATAATTGAAGGTCCCGGACACATTCCAATGCATCTGATCAAGGAGAATATGGACAAGCAATTGCAGCATTGTAGCGAAGCTCCATTCTACACCTTAGGTCCCCTTACAACAGATATTGCTCCAGGTTACGATCATATAACTTCTGCCATCGGCGCAGCAATGATAGGCTGGTTTGGAACGTCAATGTTATGCTATGTAACACCTAAAGAACATCTGGGTCTTCCAAATAAAAAGGATGTTAAAGATGGGGTAATCGCTTATAAAATTGCTGCTCATGCTGCAGACCTTGCAAAAGGCCATCCTGGTGCTCAGTATCGTGATAATGCTCTAAGTAAAGCACGGTTTGAATTCCGTTGGGAAGACCAGTTTAATTTGTCACTAGACCCAGATACAGCACGCGAATTCCATGATGAAACACTTCCAGCAGAAGGTGCTAAAGTTGCGCATTTCTGTTCTATGTGTGGCCCGAACTTCTGCTCCATGAAGATCACTCAGGATGTTCGAAAATACGCGGATGAAACGGGCGCAAATGAAGAGGACGTATTGCAAAAAGGGATGGAAGAGAAGGCGAAGGAGTTTGTTCAGAAAGGCAGCGAAATCTACTTTTAAAGTATGAAATTGATGGTGGTCAGCAGCGAGCATTTTTTCGAGGGTGAAAGCAAGATCGTAAACCAACTTTTTGAGGAAGGACTACAACGTTTTCACCTGAGGAAACCCAAATCTTCAGCGGAAGATTTGGAACGCTTTATTAATCAGATTCACCCAGATTTCAGAAGCAAAATATCGCTTCATGACCACCATCATTTAGCTCCTGATCTTGGCATTTACAGACTTCACCTTAAAGAGAAATTACGAGTTGATCTAGGCGTTGACTTAGTAGGTGTAATTTCAAACAGTGCCTATAAATATAGCACTTCAGTACATTCTGTTGAGGAATTAAAAGTCATAGCAACTCAAATTGAATACGCTTTTTTAAGTCCGGTTTTTGACAGCATATCCAAGAGTAATTATCACGGGTTCTCCAGTGCGAATTTCAAAATTAAGGATGAGTGGAAGCGAACAAAAGTAATAGGTCTGGGAGGAATCGAAGAATCAAATATTAGTCAATTAAAAGACATGAATTTTGATGGTGCAGCTGTACTAGGATACGTATGGAAAAAGCCGGAAGATGCTGTCAAAAATTTCCTCAAATTAAAAAAATATGCAGAATAAGCGCCCGGTTGTATTAAGTATAGCAGGCCTGGACCCGAGCGGAGGGGCAGGACTTTTGGCTGATATTAAAACTTTTGAGCAACATAAGGTTGTTGGTTTTGGTGCTTGCTCGGCTCTGACTTGCCAAAATGACAGTGAGTTTCTAAGCATTGAGTGGGTAGATGCAAAAGGTGTAATCACGCAATTGGCTCCTCTTTTTAACAAATTCACAATTTCAACAGTTAAAATAGGGATTATCAGGGATTTACCGCTCCTGAGCGAAGTAATTATTTATATAAAAAGAGCAAATTCAGACGTAAAACTCGTTTGGGACCCTGTTTTAAAGGCTTCGGCAGGCTTTAGCTTTCATGAGCAATGGGATAGTAAATTACTTAAAGATATACTTGATCATATATTTCTTATTACCCCTAATTTCAATGAGTTAGGAAATCTAAATAGAGTACTTGAAGAGGACTTGATAAAATACGCGAATGTTTTGCTAAAAGGAGGCCACAACCCTGAACTACCGGGAATAGATGTAATTTATGAGCACCAACTCGCCCAGGAGATACCATCGGGGGTAAGGGAAATTCATCAGAAGCACGGGTCAGGCTGTGTTTTATCCTCTGCAATTACAGCACGCCTAGCACAAGGCTATTCCCTACTCGAGGCATGCAGACTTGCCAAGGCCTACACAGAGACTTTTTTAAACAGTAATTCAACCCTATTAGGTTACCATAATTTATGATTAGCAGACTACATTATATATCCCAGCAACAAGAGAGCATAACACATTTAGAAGCCATTAAGAAAGCATTGGACGGCGGATGTAAGTGGATTCAACTACGTGTTAAAAATCAACCAGAAGATGTTGTAAAAAGCTATGCTAAAGATGCAAAAGAGCTTTGTGATCATTACAATGCAAAGCTTATTATTAACGATTTTCCTAACATCGCTAAAGAAGTTAAAGCTGCGGGTGTCCACCTCGGTTTATTGGATATGCCAGTGTCAAATGCAAGGGAAATATTGGGTTCGGAAATGATCATTGGAGGAACAGCAAATACGTTTGAAGATGTAGTTCAAAGAGTTAATGAAGGTGCGAATTATGTAGGATTAGGCCCCTTCAGATTTACAAAAACTAAAGATAAATTAAGTCCCATACTAGGCACCGAAGGATATAGAAATATCTTAACAAAGATGCGTGAGAATAATCTCAACATTCCCATTATTGCCATTGGAGGAATAGAATTGGAAGATATAAGTTCTATCATGGATACCGGCGTATTTGGAGTGGCTATTTCAGGGGCTATTACTTTTGCAAATGATCATAGAATAGTAGTCGAAGAGCTCTACTCAAAGTTAATATTTAGCCATCAAATCTAACCCTCTCCCCTACTCATAAAATAAACAAATGAGCTTCATACTATGTTAAAGATAGCAGACAAAACATTCTCTTCCCGACTGTTTACAGGAACAGGAAAATTCAGCTCATCAGATCTGATGGAAGAAGCATTACTCGCATCTGGAAGCGAGCTGGTTACTGTTGCGTTGAAACGGGTAGATATCAGTAATCGCAAAGACGATATCCTTAATCACCTGAGACATCCACATATCAATCTTTTACCAAATACATCAGGTGTAAGAACTGCGAAAGAAGCTATTTTCGCAGCTCAACTTGCCCGTGAGGCTCTCGAAACGAATTGGGTGAAACTGGAAATCCATCCCGATCCAAAGTATCTTATGCCAGATCCTATAGAGACATTATTGGCTACAGAAGAGCTGGCAAAGCAAGGCTTTATAGTGCTTCCCTACATCCATGCAGATCCGGTTTTATGTAAACGATTAGAGGAAGTTGGCGCCTCGGCAGTAATGCCTCTTGGCTCTCCTATCGGGAGCAACAAAGGCTTAAAAACAATAGATTTCCTGGAAATTATTATTGAGCAAAGTAAAGTACCGGTAGTGATTGATGCTGGCATTGGAGCACCTTCGGATGCTGCGAAAGCTTTCGAACTTGGAGCCGATGCCGTGCTTGTAAATACCGCTATCGCAGTTTCTGATAATCCAGTTCAAATGGCCCAGGCTTTCAAGATGGCATGTGAGGCTGGAAGAATTGCGTATGAAGCAAAGCTGGCAAAACCTGTTAGCCATGCAATTGCAAGTAGTCCACTAACTGCATTTTTAGATGAATAACTTCATAGAAATTTTCGAGCAATACAATTGGGATGAAGTGAAAGCCAGGATCTACAGCAAAACAAATGAGGATGTAGAACGGGCACTTAATGCCTCCAAAAGAACAGTTGAGGATTTTATGGCCCTGGTCTCCCCTGCTGCTGCTGCTTACCTCGAGCCGATGGCTCAATTGAGTCAGCAGATCACTCAAAAGCGTTTTGGAAAAGTGGTACAGATGTATATCCCGCTTTATTTATCCAATGAATGCAATAACATCTGCACCTACTGCGGTTTCAGTCTGGATAATAAAGTAAAGCGAAGGACTTTAACGCCTATGGAAATCATGCAGGAAGCGGCAGCAATAAAAGAAATGGGATATGATCACGTACTCCTGGTAACTGGAGAGGCAAACCAAACGGTCCATGTCGACTATTTTAAAAAGGCTCTTGAGCTGCTTAAGCCTCACTTTTCTCATATTTCAATGGAGGTTCAGCCGATGGATGAAGAGGATTACCGGGAGCTGATTCCTTATGGATTAAATACAGTACTCGTTTATCAGGAAACCTACCACAAAGACGACTATAGGAAACACCATCCGAAAGGAAAGAAATCAAATTTCAATTACCGGATAGAAACTCCCGACCGTTTAGGAAGAGCGGGAATCCACAAGATGGGTTTAGGAGTATTGATCGGACTAGAAGACTGGAGAACTGACTCCTTTTTTACTGCCTTGCATCTGAATTACCTTGAAAAAACCTATTGGAAATCCAAGTACAGTTTATCATTTCCACGTTTAAGACCTTTTTCAGGAGGCTTAGAGCCTAAAGTTGAAATGAGTGACAGGGAATTGGTGCAGCTGATCTGCGCGTACAGGATATTTGATGAAGAAGTAGAAATCTCGCTTTCAACAAGAGAATCTGAGAAATTCAGAAACAATGTTATCAAATTGGGGATAACGTCTATCAGTGCTGGCTCTAAAACTAATCCTGGAGGATACGTGGTGGAACCAGAATCTCTGGAGCAGTTTGAAATATCGGACGATAGGAGCCCTGAGCAAATTGCAGAGGTAATAAAACAGCAGGGTTATGAAGCCGTATGGAAAGATTGGGACCGGGTGCTTTATTGACAGAGCTAGGATATAAACGCTTGCACAAGTAATTATCTTTGAATATGACTTTCACGAATTCGAATCTTGGCACAGATGAACTGAAGCGGTATAATCGTCAGATTATTCTATCAGAGATTGGCATCGAAGGTCAGCAGAAGTTAAAGGCTGCTAAAGTGCTTGTTATCGGAGCAGGGGGACTGGGTTGCCCGGTTCTCCAATACCTTGTAGCTGGTGGAGTAGGTACCTTAGGTATCATTGACGATGATAAGGTAGACGTAAGTAATTTGCACCGGCAAATTCTTTATTCTGCGGCAGACACTGGAAGAAATAAGGCAGAATGTGCAGCAGAAAAGCTGAAAGTATTAAATCCGGAAGTTAGGTTTATAACTTTTCCTGTAAGACTCGACCCTAGTAATGCCAGAGCTACCCTTGTGGCTTTTGATATTATCATAGATGGCTCTGATAACTTTGAAACCCGTTACCTTGTAAATGATACCTGTGTAGAATTGAACAAACCATTGGTCTTCGGTTCTATTTTCGGATTTGAGGGCCAACTGTCGGTCTTTAATTACCAAAATGGCCCAACCTACCGTTGTGTATTTCCGGAACCTGGAGATGCCCCGAATTGCGCTGTAAATGGAGTACTCGGAGTATTACCGGGTATCATCGGGACTTACATGGCTAATGAAGCATTAAAAGTGATACTTGGAATTGGAGAGCTCCTTTCGGGTAGGCTACTGGTGATGAACGTGCTGGAGAATAGCTTCCATACATTTAAGGTATCAAGGGTTGCTCCATTACGCGCGAATTCTCAAACTATCACCACTGAGGGTGATAAAAATTTAAAGTCGGACTTCAATATGACCAGGGAACAATTGGAAGATCTGTTGGAGCAGAACGAAGGATCCTTGTTTCTAGTAGATGTCAGAGAACCTAACGAATTTGAAGCGGATAATTTAGGTGGTATCAATATCCCTCTTTCTGAAGTAACAGACGAGCTTTCTTCTCTCCCAACAGACAAAACTTTAGTTTTCTATTGCAATACAGGAAAAAGAAGCAAGCAGGCTTTTGAACTTGTGAAGGCAGGGGGATTTGAAGGGTTAGCTTATTGGGTATAGCCTGAGATAGAGCTTAAAAATAAAAAAGCCCCTTTACGGGGCTTTCCTTTTTTGTTACTGTTCAGCAGAAGGAGCTGATGGAGTATTATTTTCAGCAGGAGCTTTTTCTTTACCCTCTGGTTTCGGAGGGCGTGGAAGAAGTGCCTTACGTGATAACTTCAATTTACCTTGTTTATCAACATCCAGTAATTTAACTCTTACTTCGTCGCCTACTTTGAAGATACCTTCCATAGTCTCGTAGCGTTTCCAATCGATTTCTGAGATGTGAAGAAGACCATCTTTACCAGGCAGGATTTCAACAAATGCACCGAAAGGCATAATTGATTTCACTTTTCCTTCATAGATCTCTCCTACTTCTGGTTTTGCAACGATAGCACGGATACGACCTCTGGCTTTGCTGATCGCCTCTCCATCTGGAGCGAAGATACTTACGATACCTTGATTATCTTTTTCTTCAATAGTGATGGTAGCACCAGTTTCACGCTGCATTTCCTGAATGATCTTTCCACCTGGCCCGATAACTGCACCAATGAATTCTTTATCGATCTTGATCACCTCAATACGTGGAGCATGAGATTTAAGTTCAGAAGCAGGCTCTGCCATTGTTTTCTTCATCTCGTTTAAGATGTGAAGGCGTCCTTCTTTCGCCTGCTCTAATGCAGCACGAAGTACTTCCCAACGAAGACCGTTGATCTTTAGGTCCATCTGACAACCAACGATACCATTCTCGGTACCTGTTACTTTAAAGTCCATATCACCTAGGTGATCTTCATCTCCAAGGATATCAGAAAGAACGGCATATTTGCCAGTTTTCTCATCTGTGATCAATCCCATTGCGATACCTGATACAGGAGCCTTGATTTTAACCCCAGCGTCCATTAATGCTAAAGTACCCGCACAAACAGTTGCCATTGAAGACGAACCATTTGACTCAAGGATATCAGAAACGATACGTAAAGTGTATGGGTTCTCTTCCTCTGGAGGTAATACTTGTTTCAAAGACCGTTGAGCAAGGTTACCGTGACCAACTTCACGACGACCAGGACCACGATTAGGACGAACCTCACCTGTTGAAAATGCAGGGAAGTTATAATGTAAGATGAACTTCTCGTAACCATTGATGAACGCTCCATCAATCATTTGCTCATCTAATTTAGTTCCTAATGTTACCGTAGTTAATGATTGGGTTTCACCACGAGTGAATACAGCAGAACCGTGAGCTGCAGGAAGATATCCTACTTCGCTCCAGATAGGACGAACAGTACGAACATCACGTCCATCTAAACGAATTCCTTCATTAAGGATCAGATTACGAACTGCATCGTACTGAACATCATGGAAGTATTTTTTCGCCAGGAACTTTGTTGTATCATCCGCATCCTCACCTAAAGAAACAAGAACCTCTGTTTCTATTTCCTTAAACCTATCTGAACGCTCGTGTTTAGCTGATCCTGACTTGGCAATATCATACACCCTTTGGTAAGTATCTGCAAAGATCTTCTCTCTTAACTCAGGATTGCTATGCTCGTGAGAATAAGTACGCTTAACTGTTTTACCAGCCGCCTCTGCCAATTCTTTTTGAGCCTGTACCTGAATTTTGATAGCCTTGTGTGCAAACTCGATCGCCTCTACCATTTCATCTTCTGAAATTTCATGACACTCTCCTTCTACCATCACGATGTCGTTCTCAGAACCGGCAACTATAAACTCAAGGCTAGCTTTCTCTAATTCATCACGGTAAGGATTAATTACCAGCTTTCCATCGATCTTAGCTACGCGAACCTCTGAAATCGGACCGTTAAAAGGGATATCAGAAACAGCGATAGCTGCAGAAGCAGCAAGACCTGCTAATGAATCAGGCATGATATTCTTATCAGCAGAGATCAATGAGATCAAAACTTGCGTATCTGCATGATAATCTTCTGGGAACAAAGGACGAAGTGCCCTGTCAACCAAACGGGAAATTAAAATTTCATAATCTGATAAGCGAGCTTCACGACGAAGGAACCCTCCTGGGATACGTCCTGTAGCTGCATATTTTTCCTGGTAATCCACCGAAAGTGGTAAGAAATCGATTCCTTCTTTTGCCTCTTTGGAAGAAACAATCGTTGCAAGTAACATCGTGTTACCCTGTTTTACCACTACAGATCCATCAGCCTGTTTGGCTAACTTCCCTGTTTCGATTTCGACAATACGCCCATCGCCAATGTCGAAACTCTTTTTAATTGCGTTATAACTCATTTTTTGTTCATTGTAGCATGCTTTACCTCTTTAAATAGCATGCCGAAATTTATACTAAATTTTGCGGGCTAATTTAAAATAAAAAAAGCCATACTTGCTATAGAATGAATTTAATTTTTAATTGAGTTTATAGAGGAAATATGGACACCGTATAAACGAAAAAGCCGCTCTTTTTGGGAGCGGCTTTTTCGTTGAAGCTTTTTGAATTATTTGATGATATCTCTTAATTCTAATGCTTTGATGATAGCACGGTATCTATTGATATCCTTTTTATAAAGATATGCTAATAAAGCACGACGTTTACCAACTAGTTTTTGAAGAGCTAACTGAGTAGAAAAATCTTTCTTGTTCTTCTTCAAATGCCCGGTTAAATGAGCAATACGAGATGTAAATAAAGCTACCTGTCCTTCTGTAGAACCTGTATCTGTAGCGCCTTTACCATGTTTGGCAAAAATATCTGCCTTGTACTCTTTACTTAAATACATTACGGAAATAATATTAAAGCTTAAAAATTTTGTTAATTGAGGCGCAAAGATAGAATTAATTCACCTAAAACCAAACTATTGATCAACAGTTTATAAAAGATTTAATAATTAACTTCGCACACCACAACAAGGCATCGCATTTAATGGATCAAGGAAAAACGTTCAGTAGATTTACCAGTGAGCTAAAGGTAAGACCAGATGATATAGACATGTTCAACCATGTACATAACAGCAAGTATTTCGACTACGTACTGGCTGCCCGGTATGAACAAATGGAAACTTGCTACGGGATGTCTATGGAACAGTTTATGGAACTGGGCTATGGATGGGTGGTCAAGACAGCACACGTTGAATTTAAACGCCCGTTAACGCTCGGTGAGAGTTTCAAGGTTACCACAGGCATCATTACAATGAACGAAAAGAGCAGCAAGGTTTCTTTCGAAATTGTAAGTTCTAAAACAGGTAAGGTATGCAGCGATGGTTGGTTTGATTATGTGCTTATAGATATAAAAACTGGCAGAGGGATGAAAATCACTCAGGAAATGATCGACAAGTATTCTATTTAGAAACATTTTTTCAAACCTAAGCCCTATCATTGCATCATGCTTTTTGATGATAGATACAAGACGGTAAAAACAACCAGTGAGGGAATTTTCAGGGACAAGGGGAGTAAGTTTATTGCCTATTGCTATCCGGTAAAAACCGAGGGGGAAAGTAAAGTTATCCTTGCCCATTTAAAAGCCGAACATCCAAAGGCCCGCCATCACTGCTGGGCTTTAAGATTAAGTCCCGACCGTAGCATATTTCGTATAAATGATGACGGTGAACCTTCAGGGACTGCCGGAAGGCCTATTCTTAATGTTCTGCTTTCTAATGATCTTACTAATGTGTTCGTGGTGGTTGTAAGATATTTCGGGGGAACATTACTTGGCGTGCCGGGACTAATTAACGCGTATAAAACTGCAACTGTCGAAGCTCTTCAGAACGCGGAGATCATAGAAAAAACGGTAAACGATATTTACCGCCTGAACTTTGAATATTTGCAGATGAACGAAGTTATGCGAGTTTTAAAAGACATCAATATTGTAATCCTGAAACAGGATTATGATAATAATTGTATTTTAGAAATCGAAATACCAAAATCTAAATTAAACGACGCTCTCCTCAAACTAGACAAAATAGACCTCTTAAATTACACTTACTTACAAACCGTATGATCCAGTATTCTGATGCTGATTTGATTTTAAATCCTGATGGAAGCGTTTACCATTTAAATTTGTTACCTGAAGATATTGCTGATACCATCATAACTGTCGGGGATCCCGACCGCGTTTCTGAGGTCTCTGCCTTTTTCGATAAACTTGAACTAAAAAAAGGCAAACGGGAATTCATCACCCATACTGGTTATATAGGCAAAAAAAGACTCTCTGTTGTCTCAACCGGTATAGGTACAGATAATATAGATATTGTAATTAATGAGCTAGATGCCCTTGTCAATATCGATCTGAAAACCCGAAAGGAAAAAGCAAAAAAGAAAAGTCTGGAAATAATAAGGATTGGTACATCTGGAACTTTGCAGGATGACATTCCCGTAGACACTATTCTTGTTTCAGAATTCGCTATCGGACTTGATTCTTTGATGCCCTATTACTCCAGGGATTACACACCGCAAGAAAAGCGACTGGAGGATGCAATTGAAAGACACCTGAATGATATTAAAGGTATATCCCCTTATGCAGTAGAACCAGACCTCGGCCTTTTGACAAACGTGGGAGACGGTGCAGCTAAAGGAATAACAATAACTGCTCCCGGATTTTATGCACCACAAGGCAGAGCCTTAAGAGCAAAACAAGCAATTCCATTTCTTCTGGAAAGATTACAGAAGTTTAGTTTTGACGATAAGAAGATTACAAATTTTGAGATGGAGACTGCCGGGATCTATGCATTAGCAAAAGTGTTAGGACATAAGGCGTTATCCGTTAATGCGATCCTTGCTAATAGGAAAAAGGGGAGTTTCAGTGCAAAGCCACAAAAAGTGATAATGGCCTCGATAACTTTCGCTTTAAAAAATATTATTAAACTGTAACTATAGCACAGGCAGCTAGTGTACAATAAAAAAAGCCACTACTACTGAACAGTAGTAGTGGCTTTTTTTATTGCTCCCGGACTTAATTAATATCGAACCTGCTAACAATATTTCTTGTAATATCAGAAAGAATAGTCGGTGGTATAGTTCCACTTACTACCTCCCAGTTATTATCAGAAGTTCTGGATAATGTTCCGAGATACATGCTATCTAAATCAACGCGATATGTATCTAAATGGCGGGTAACGTTCATTTCGTAAAACTCGCCCTTATCAAACAGGTCAACATAGATATTGAAAGAATTTTGGTCTGATGACTGATTGGTCTTAACTGTCTGGCTGATCATAATTATTTAACACAAAGCGGCATAAATTTGTTCAGCAACCCACAAAAAAACTACACAATTATTTAATAATTCTTTAATCAGGAAAACTTGCTTTTTAAAGCAGCTAACTTGCTTGCCATGTCTGTTTCTGGCGCAGCTTTTCCTTTCTGCTGCTGATTACGGCGGTCACCTTGTTTAGGTCTTGATGCCGGTTTCTCTTCATCTCTCTTCATCGACAAAGAAATCCTCTTCCGATTTACATCGACCTCAGTTACAGTAACTTCAACTTTCTGGTGAACCTTAACTACTTCATTGGCATCTTTCACAAACCGGTTTGCAAGCTGACTTAAGTGAACCAACCCATCCTGGTGAACGCCAATGTCTACAAATACGCCAAAATTAGTAATATTCGTAACGATACCAGGCAGCTTCATTCCCACCCGCAGATCCGAAACTTCATTCACACCTTCCGTAAACGAAAAGGCTTCGAATTGCTCACGGGGATCACGGCCAGGCTTCGCGAGCTCCTGGATTATATCCGTGAGCGTCGGCAAGCCTACTGTATCACTTACATACTTCTGTAGCTGTATTTTCTTTCTAAGACTTTCATCTTTGATCAGATCTTCGACCTTACAGTTAAGATCTTTTGCCATTTGTTCTACTAATGGATAGCGCTCCGGATGGACGGCACTCGAATCCAAAGGATGTTCAGCATTTCGTATCCTTAAAAAACCGGCAGCCTGCTCAAAAGCTTTCTCGCCCAACCTCGTAACCTTTTTAAGATCATGGCGACTACGGAAGGCTCCGTTCTTATTTCTGTACTCAACGATATTTTGAGCCAGTTGGGGCCCCAGTCCGGAGATGTAAGACAAGATCTGTTTAGACGCTGTGTTAAGCTCTACACCTACAGCATTCACTGCGCTGATAACCGTATCATCCAGAGAGGTCTGTAATTTGTTTTGATCTACATCATGCTGATACTGACCTACACCAATTGATTTAGGGTCTATTTTCACTAATTCAGCAAGGGGATCCATTAAACGGCGGCCGATAGACACAGCGCCCCTAACAGTGATATCTTTATCTGGAAATTCTTCACGGGCAACGTCTGAAGCGGAGTAGATAGAGGCTCCACTTTCGTTCACCATTACTACCATAACCCCATCTAAATTTAATCCTCTAACAAATGTCTCCGTCTCACGGCCTGCAGTTCCATTTCCAATAGCTATTGCTTCCACATGGTATTTATCTACCAGGTGTCTCAAAGTCTTGTTGGCTTCTGCCGCCCCACCGGCACCATTATGAGGATAGATATTGGTATTCTCTAAAAGCTGTCCCTGCTCATCAAGACAAACTACTTTGCATCCGGTTCTGAAACCGGGATCTATCGCCATTACTCGCTTCTGCCCCATAGGTGCGGCCAGCAACAATTGTCTTGCATTCTCAGCAAATACCTTGATTGCCTCGTCGTCTGCTTTTCTTTTCGTCAGCAGGCGTACTTCCGTTTCGATCGAAGGCTTAAGCAAACGCTTATAGGCATCAGCGATAGCCAAACGTACCTGATCTGCAGATGAATTGTTTCCTTTAACAAAAAGCCTGTCGATTATAGCTTTCGCCTCATCTTCCGGAGGGCAAACATCAAGAGATAAAATTAGCTCCTTTTCTGCACGACGCATTGCGAGGATGCGATGCGATGGGGCAGTTTTAATAGGCTCCGACCATTCGAAATAGTCTTTGTATTTAATGCCTTCCTCTTCTTTTCCCTCAATCACCTTCGATTCAAATTTTCCTTTCTCCAGGAACAGTTCGCGGATAGCTCCCCGACATTCTGCATTTTCCGTAATGAATTCGGCAATAATATCACGAGCTCCTGCTAAAGCCTCTTCTTCTGAATTGACACCTTTGTCAGCATCAATAAACTTAGCAGCCTCTACCTGAAGTTCAATTTTATTTTGCTCCAACACCAGGTCGGCCAGAGGTTGTAAACCTTTCTCCCTTGCTGCAGTCGCACGTGTTTTACGCTTAGGACGATAAGGAAGATAAATATCCTCTAAAGCAGTCATCGTTTCAGCGTCCTTAACCTGTTGTTCCAGTTCCGGGCTTAGCTTACCAAGCTCTGTAAGGGATTTTAATATAGCTTCTCGACGTTTGTCCAGCTCGCGTAATTGCTCTATCCTATCGCGGATCCCTGCTACCTGTACCTCATCTAAACTTCCGGTCAATTCTTTCCGGTAACGGGAGATGAAAGGAACTGTTGCACCTTCATCAAGTAATTCAACAGTGGTGCTTACCTGTTTTTCAGCAATTGAAAACTCTTCAGCAATTTTCTTGAAATGTGAGATCATGTCCTTCTCGTCTGTTTTCTAAAAGATTGCGAAGTTGAGGCTATAAAGTGAGAATTCAAAATGAGATTACAGAAAGAAAAAGAGCGTTAAGACTTCGCCAGGGGGAAGAAAAACATCTCCCGCCTACCCAAGGGTATCTGAAGGGCCACTATGGTCCACAGCCTTTTTATACATTGCAGCAGAATGAGCGTTCTCTATCTTTCCAAATTGCCGTTCGTGCTTTATTCCCTCGTGGGGACCGAATGGATGGCCACCAAATCCATTTCGCATCATCGCAATTGCTTTTGACCATAGAGGCTCTTTGTCTCTTGAGGCAAAGAGTTGCATAACCGACTGAGCTATTACGGGCACAGGTACTTCCATTCTCATTGCATCATTAACCAGCCAATTCACTTCACCAGTATCTTCAATATAAGCTGGGATATTTTCGTAGCCCCCTTCCCTTTTCATAACGGTTGCCATTAGTTCGATAAGCCATGATCTTATTACCGATCCATGGTTCCAGGCTTCAAGGATCTCTAGCACATTTAACTCGTCTTTGTAATGATCAAGCAATTGCATTCCCTCCCCAATAGCTTGCAGCATCCCGAATTCAATTCCATTATGGACCAGTTTGACGTAGTGACCTGAACCGGGAGCACCTGCATAAACAAATCCCCCCTCAACCGCCAGATCTTTTAATATGGGCGTCACGATCTTTGCTGGTTCCTGCTCGCCGCCTATCATAAAACAAGCTCCATGTCTTGCTCCATCCATTCCACCACTGGTACCACAGTCTATAAAATGGATCCCTTTTTCCTTTAATCGTGTATATCGGTTGATTGAATCGCCCCAGTAAGAGTTACCCCCGTCAATAAGGATGTCTCCTTCTGTAACCACCGCAGCAAGCTGATCAAGTAACAGATCAACTACTTCTCCCGCCGGAACATAAACAAAAACTATACGGGGACTTGGAAGTTGGCCTACAAAATCCTCCAGAGAATCGCTCACCACCAGACCTTCATGTTCCAGAAGCTCTTTGTCGGGATTTTTGTCAAGGCCTATTACCCTGTATCCTTTATCAATTGCCTGAAGGGCAAGATTGCCACCCATTTTTCCTAATCCGATAATACCAAAAGTAGCTTTACTCATAGATGTATGTTTGCAATAGAAATTATGAAACAGAAAAATGTTTTAGCTTTTATTGATTTTCATCCTTCGGAGGGGAAAAAAGTAAAGAAATAAAAAAGGGTCGCCTGCATTGCAAACGACCCTCAGAGGAAAACAAATAAAAACCTTTTATTGTACTCTTCCAGATTTCCTGTCTTGAGATCTACCAATTACATAACCGGCACCTGCACCAACAAGACCACCAATAATACCGCCTCTAGCGTCTTTCTTATCAACGATAACACCAGTTAAAGCTCCGGCACCTGCCCCAATCGCGGCACCTTTAGCTGCTGCACTCCATCCTTTTTTCTGTGCTGCTGGCGGAGTTGTTGAATAATAGGATTCAGACACTCCTTTAACGTAAGTACGTCTAGGCGCAGAATAAGATGAAGAAGATGTACGGCGAGTACTGCGTTCGGCCCTGTCAGCTGCTAAAGAAGCAAGCTGAGCCTGTTGAGTAGCGATCTGCGCTTGTTGAGCAGTTATTTTTTGAAGACTGTCAATTTTCAAACTATCGCGCATCGCTTTGATCGTATACTCTAATGCCTTAATCGAATCAGCCTTCCTGTTTGCGTCGGCCGTCGTGTTCGTGTTGTTACTGCATGCTGCAAATACTGTTGTAGCGAATGCAAAAGCTACTGCTAATCTTCTCATAAGTGTATTGTGTTTTGTGTGTTTTCAAAAAACTTCAACCGGTTAGGGTTGGATATTAATCAGTAGAAAAAATAATGCCAAATTTTCTATTTCTTAATACTTTCTTAATTAAGACTCCTGCGCCAGTTAAGGGTTTAACGGTTTTTTGAAATTAAGCCGAATTTTTAAAAAATTTATAATAGGAGCTTAATCTGAATGACTCGAGAAGAGGGGGTAAACATGATATATTTCTATATTTGCGCTCTTAAAATTAGAGATTATGTTAACTCACCACGTTTTATTTTGGCTTAAATCAGATACTACAGAAGAACAAAAAACTGCATTTCGTGCAGGATTGGAGTCTTTATCAAAGGTAGAAACAATCAAATCAATTTACATCGGAACTCCTGCCCCTATTGACAGGCCTGTTGTTGACACTACTTATACGTTTTCATTAGTTATTGTATTTGATGACCTGGCGGCGCATGATGTTTATCAGGTCCACCCTGTTCACAAGGCTTTCTTAGATGAATTCAGAGTATTATTTGAACGTGTGGTTATTTATGATGCACAATAAATAATGGAAAGAGACTGGTAAGTAGAGGGCTCCTACTCTCAATAAGCCAGTCTCTTTTTTAGTTCCAACCCATCACCTTCATTACACTTTCAAATTCAGCATGAAGCGGAGCTGTGATGCTTATTCTTTCCTTAGTAACGGGATGAATAAAGTTTTGAGACGAAGCATGTAGTAACATGGTCGTCATATCCCAAGTCTCCTTAAAAAACTTATTTTGTTTATTACAGCCATGAGTTCTGTCCCCAATAATTGGATGAAAAATGTGGCTGAAGTGTTTTCTCAGCTGGTGCATTCTACCGGTACGGGGACTAGCTTCTACGAGTGAATACCTTGAAGAAGAATGTTTACCAAATGCAACATCTATTTCGGCTCTTTTTAATGTGATATAAGAGGTATAGGCCTCCTGTAATGTTCCGTTCTCTTTTTTTAGAGGATAATCTATATCTTCCTGATCAGGTGTAAAGCCGCGAACTATGGCAAGGTATTTTTTCTCCACTTTATTCTCAGCAAACTGCCTTTGCATAAGGGCTTCAACTTCCTTACTCAATGCAAAAAGTAGAACACCTCCGGTCTTTCTGTCTATCCTGTGAACAGGATTAACCCATCTCCCTATTTGATCCCGTAAAAATTGTAAAGCAAATTCTTCAACATCTCTTGCTATAGATGAACGATGGACGAGAAGCCCGTGCGGTTTATTAATAGCAACCAAATACTCGTCCTGAAATAAAACATTAAGCATTGTCGCTACTTTCAGGAAGAGCTTCCAATATAGTCGCAAGAAAATCCGGACGTTCCTCTAGGATTTGAAGTTGACTTTCCAGGGTCTTAACTTCTTCTTCCAATTTCTGAATATCGTCTCTTTTTGCTTTAATTTTCTGTTTTATTGATGTGATTACAATCTGAGCCCTGCCTTTTGCTTTTGCCATATATTGAAATTTTTCGTGTGGCAAAATTACTTAAAAATTGGTAGCCCGGGGCCTAAAATCGCAAACAACCTTCTACCCTTGAAAGTAACATATTGTGGCATTCTACCACATTCCATCACTACTTTAAAGCCAACTTTTTCTCAGATACCGCAGTAACTTTGGTCAGGGCATACTTTAACAGGGGGAACATACCGCTAAAAACAGACCTGAAAACTTTTTTCCTGATCAGGTACCTCTTATAGTGCCTAAAAAACGCACTATTAGTAGTGGGTCTATTATTAACCAGGAAACGTTTATCCGAAGGGAGATGCAGGAGGAAATGGTTGTGATAGGCATCTATCGAGTTTTGATAATGTTTTGGTTTAACACTCCAAAATCTTCCTATGATCATCAATGAACCTGCATCTAATATGGATTCGGTCCGTTTGAGCTTCTCTATCGCTATTGACGTGATCATTTCATCACCCTGATGATGGAAACCCTGAATATTTTCAAAATAAGCTTCTCTAATAGAAGAAATTTCTGTATCAAGTTTTTTGAAAAAAGCAGGTGGACCTGCTATGAATTCCCCTCCGGCCCATAAACCCAGTGATCGCTCTAGAAGAAGTTTTTCTTTATTCTCAATAATATTCTTCAGGCCATATGCCGGCCCTACCTGATTAGTGATGTCGTAATATAAAGGTATTTTTTTATCAATAGCAGTTCTTAAGCTATAAGGAATTTCATTAACACAAACAACATCCGAATCAATCAAGCCAACATAGTTATTATCCAAGGTAGCTAGATATGTGATCACCTCTAACTTAAAATGGGCCGAAAAGAATTTAACACCCGAAGGTACAACTGATTTAAATTGAAGTTGGATAATGGGATAGGGATAATCTGGCATCAGATTTCGCAAATACTCCTCCTCATTAGTTATAACATGAAGATTTACACCCTGATTTTTAAGCCCTTCCGCCAATTGTCTTGCACAAGAAAGGTAAAGTAAGATCTGTGATTTCAGGCTAGTTACAAAGTTGTTATGAATACTTTGCTCATTGCGAGACACATGAATTAAAGTAAATAATTCCATAGGAAAGCGCTACAGTTACAGTTATATGAATAATCCTTTAAGTACTAATACAAAATAGAGCAGGCTTTTAGAAAAGAATATCCCCTAATCCTTCTAAACTCATAAGCCTAAAATATTAAATCCCTTCCCCCTCTTATTTAAGATCTATAACCAATTGATTTCGGGACTTTTACAATATTACAGATCTTGGCTGTTTAAACACACATTTTTCTCAGAAGTTTTTTTTGTATTTAAAATTATCTGGTAACCCCTCTCAAAAAAATGTGAAATTTTGTTAAGATTAACGCGTTCATGATTTGGATAAAATTCTAATCAATATCTTTATCCTCATTTAACCTTGCTTCATGTTGTACGAATATAAAAAAATTCTATCCACACTCCTGTTAATTTCCTCGTCTATTTTGGGTTACGCACAAAGTGATAGTATTGATTTGAATAGTATCATTGATAAGAAAGTAAAGCTTTCGACAGAAAGGCCTGTTGAAAAGATCTATATGCATTTTGATAAGCCATATTACGCTGTTGGCGATACAATTTGGTTTAAAGCATATTTAACAATGGATCAGCACGTACCTTCTACGCTAAGCAAAGTTGTAAATGTCGACTTCCTTACTGAGACAGATTCAGTTGCAAATAGCTTGAAGCTTGCGGTTAATAATAGTGTGGCTTCAGGCAGCATTGTCTTATCTCCACCTACCTATAAACAGGGTAACTATCGCATCAGGGCCTATACTACCTGGATGTTTAATTTCAAAGACGACTATTTTTTTCATAAGAGTATTCTCGTGGGAGATGCAATACAAAAGCAACTCGCCACAAACATTACTTTTTCTGATGGTACCGACAGGGGGGGAAAAACAAATGCGCGGATAAGTTTCAGGGATGACGACGGCAAGCCTTATGCGAATAAGAAGGTAAACTGGAAGGTCAATCTGGGATATGAAACAGTAAGCAAAGGAAAAGTTGAGACTGACGCGAGCGGATTTGCAACAATTTCAATTCCTGAATACAAAAAAGGCTCTCTCCGCGAAGGTTCATTAATTACTTCAATTGAGGTGAACAATGCGAGACAGATAAGCAGTTCATTCAAACTCAATCCTGCTTACCCTAAAAATGATATTCAGTTTTTTCCTGAAGGAGGACAGCTTTTAGAAGGTATACCGACCAAAGTAGCATTTAAAGCTATTAAAGCAACAGGGCTTGGTATTGATGTAAAAGGTAACGTTACTGATAATTCGGGTAGTTCGGTGAGTGAATTTAATTCCCAGCACCTAGGCATGGGTAGTTTGATCATTACACCTGAAGCTGGAAAAACCTATACGGCTAATGTAACTTTTGCTGATGGCTCTAAATCATCATACCCCTTACCAGCCGTTGTTGGCTCTGGCATTACTATAAAACATAGCCCTAAACTTGATACTACCTTAAATTTCAGGATATATTCAAGTAATAATTTCCTTGAAACAAACAGGAATAAAACATTCTATGTGATCGCCCAAAGTAGTGGCATTGTTATGTATGCAGCGAAGTTACGCCTGGTGAACCAAGTGACTTCGGTTGCCATCTCAACCAGTAAATTCCCTTCTGGTATTATCCAGCTTTCTATTTTGTCGGCAGCCGGAGAACCATTAACCGAACGCCTCGCATTTGTTTACCGTAAAGAGGAGCTGTCAATAAAAGTAAAAACTGATAAGCAAGTTTATGCGGCCAGGCAGAAAGTAAGTGCTGCAATAAGTTCTTTAGCTGACAACAAACCAGCTGAGGGACATTTTTCGATATCTGTAATCGACGAAACACGAGTGCCAGTAGATGAAAATGCAGAAACAACTATACTGAGCAGTTTATTGCTTAGTTCTGACCTTAAGGGCTATATTGAAAAACCTAACTATTATTTTACAAATATTAACGAAAGCAAAATTGCAGATCTCGACGCCTTGCTATTAACTCAGGGATATCGAGGATATTCCTATAAAGAGATTATAAGCAATAGTGTTCCTAGGGCAAGTTTCCCGCCAGAGCAGGGTATATCATTGAGCGGGACCCTAAGATACAATAATGGGATGCCTGTATCTAAAGGTAACATCCGCCTGATCATTCCTGACAAGAGCTTTGGAGTAAGTGCGGTGACTACAGCAGATGGACGGTTTAGGTTTGACAATGTAGCCTTTGCCGATTCTTCAAAGATTACCATCAGCGCCGTAAATAATGTGAATTCAAAAAACATGGTGATCACAATGGATGGTATCCCCTATCCTTCAATCGCGGCTAATGTTAATTCTCCCGAGCTCATTATGAATATAGATAGCGCATTAAATACTTATCTACAACATAGCAAAAGAGAACATTTTGATGGCCGTCTTTTGCAGGAGGTTGTTATTAAGGCAAAGGCCTATGAAAAAAAGAGCAGCCACATGGATTATACAGCTCTTGCTGGCTTAAGTATGATGCCTAATTCACAAGTTTCAGGAGAGAGATTTAAAGGTTGTAATAATTTTTTGCAATGTTTACAAGGATCGGCTATGGGTTTAACGTTCATGAACAATGAGTTTTATATTACGCGTGATTATAATGCTGGCAGACAGGTTCCGGTTCAGATCTACGTAAGGGATATGCCGGTTGATGTTAATTTCCTTAACTCGATTAACCCGCCGGAGGTTGAATCAGTAGAGATCTTTTACAATGATGGTGTTAGCGGCATAAACAGAAGAACGCAGACTAATGGTGTAGTTGTCGTTAATATGAAGGAGATCAAGAAAACGTCCATGTCTATTTCGCAACTTAAGGAACTCTTTCCGGATAGAAATACTTTGACCTATAAACCACAGGGATACGCCAAAGTGAAACAATTTTATACTCCTAAATACAGTGTCAATCCTTCAAGTTTAAATAAAGCTGATTTACGGACAACCATTTACTGGAATCCGGCAGTAACTACTGATAAAGCAGGAAACGCCGTCTTCGAATTTTTCAATTCAGATAATAAAGGCACTTTTAAAGCTGTGGTTGAGGGGCTGGATAAGGATGGAAGGCTGGGAAGAGCGGTTTATCGCTATACAGTTAAATAATTAACGATTTCGGCAAAGGATAGCTTAATTGGAGGAATATTAATATATAAAACTCTCACAAGTACAGTTTGATCATATTTTAAAGGAGCGGAAAGGCTCCTTTTTTTATTTACGGTCACCCAACTCTTGCCGCTCCTCTTTCGTCTTCAATTCTGGAAATTACTCATCCGGGATAAATTTATTTTGAAATAAGTGGAACCGTAATCGCTTCTAAGAGTAAAAGGGCTATAGCTGGAGACAATAAAGATATAGCAGACTCATCCTGTAGGTGGTAGGAACTTTCAGATCATTTCCCAATTCCAGCCTGGGACTGGTTTGGTTGTAACTGCTGCCACAGGCATCTGCTGGTCTAGGCATACTATCCTTCTTCCCATTCCAAACAGGTTATCCTTTCAATTCCTCTTTCTTTGATTGCCGGGATACACGCGGTAAAAGGATCAGTTGATCCTTGGCAGTAACTTAAGTTTCAGAAGCCCCACTTGTCGGGACTCCTGAAACATTCATCTAAGGAGTATTTGGTTTGGTCAGAACAATCTTCGGTTTTGGGGGTGCGGCCATCCCTGGTCCTATGTAAAAACTCGCATGTGGAGGCTGGTTATACGCAACGTTCTGCCAGGCGATACTTAAACGGTATTGAGGATCATGCATAAACGTATAAAACCTGTTCTTTGCGGGAACAGTAGTTGTAAATATGCGTAGTTCTTTTGAATCTGGTGTCCGGTATATGACTTCCTCACGCCAATCCCCGAGAATATCACCGCTCAATACAGGTGTGGCCTTCGTTCCGTTATTACTTAAACAATTGTATTGGGCTGCGTCCAATAACACATCGCTTTTCTGATTTTGATAATCCCATTTGCTGATGGTAGTGGAATTGAGTATTTCGCTCAAGAAGTCGCTATCCCAATAAATACCGAAATTGGCAGGAGGTGTATTTTCGGCTATTTTTCTTCCTTTAGTGTCATACATACCTGTAATTCCGGCACCTGCTACCCAAGACTCAAAACCAGCATACCTTGGATCAACATCCAATGAAAGTGCCCTACCTGGCCCTTCCCCATCCTCACCTGCTGCAACCGAAGGAATCTTCCAAATTATCTCCCCGGTTCTTGCATCTCTGAAATTTGCCCCTGCATCGCCAAAACGTTCTTGCGTTCCAAAAACTTCAAGTCCTGGCCTGGACGGATCAAGATCAGAAACATGAAGAGCATCTGCATGACCAATTCCTGTAGAATATAAACCTTTGCCATTATCATCCACCGTCATCTGACCATAGATTATTTCATCTTTACCATCGCCATCAACATCTGTAACTGTTAGATTATGGTTCCCCTGGCCCCTGAAACGTCTGTTTTCCTCACTTGCATCACTATCAAAAATCCAGCGTTGGGTTAGCTTCCCATTTTTAAAATCCCATGCCGCTAAAACAGTACGGGTATAATATCCACGGCACATAATTAGGCTTGGATGCACTCCATCAAGGTAAGCCACCGCAGCAAGGAATCGATCTCCGCGGTTGCCTCGCCCGTCACCCCAGATCTCCTTCATCTCCTCGGTTGTTGGATCAAGTTTAGACGGATGCCTTGCAGGAGTATAACCAACGGTATTAAGTGCTGCGCCAGTTAAACCATCAAACACTGTAAGGTACTCTGGGCCCTTTAGGATATAGCCTTGTTCATTTACATAGTTCTTGCTTGAATCACCAATCACTACACCTTTCCCATCTATCGTTCCATCAGCTGTTTTACAAGCTACTTCAGCCCTTCCATCTCCATCAAGATCATAAACCATAAACTGAGTATAATGAGCACCCTCTCTGATATTCTTACCTAAATTTATCCTCCAGAGCATACGCCCATCCAGCTTATATGCTTCTAAAATTGGAGGATCTGTTAGTCCTGCGTGAGAATTATCACGGCCACGACCAGCCTGGTGCAGAACGATCTCATATTCACCATCCCCGTCAAGGTCACCTACAGAGGCGTCATTGGGCCGGTAACCTTCAAGGGTTTTCAAGGGCACAGAGAGATAAGGCGAGGCTGTACCTCCAGCCTTTAATGTGAAAGCTTTACTAGTCTCGATTTCTTTTCCGTTTAAAACGGCCTTAACCAGGTATGAAACAGACTTCGTTGTGTCAACATTTTTATCAACAAAATCCGTGGTTAATACTAGAGGAGCCTTATTTAGCTTCTCTGGTCTTCCGTTATTCAAGCTCCTGTAAACATTAAACCCAAGATTAGTGGGATCAGTTGCCAGCAGTCGCCAACCTACATAAGTTTCTACGCCCTGTTTAACGGCAACAACACCGCGTCCAAGGCTTTCCATTTGTCGTTGAGCCCACGCCCGGTCAGAAGCAAGAGGCAGAAGGGCCAATAGTAATAATTTGCTAGAAAAAAAGGACTTCATGATTTCTAATTGGTGTCATAAAAATACTTCCTATAAGCCCTATTTCCCATCCTGCCCTATCCTGAGAATACCATAGGCAGTATACTAAAAAGTCATTTGAATTGTGTTATTCCACGATTTCACTGAAAGGGGTAATGTACTTGTTACAAAAAGTATGTGTAATTACCTTATTACAAGGAATATTTTTTGTCACTAATGGTGATGAAATTAGTCTACATCAGAAATATGATCGGTTTGTAAGGGTCACCAATAGGAGAAGAATTGACTGGAAGAAAGGATCCTGAAACCTCAGGACCTTTTCTTATTACCGGCTAGGTGAGTTCTGGATGAAGTATTCCTGATAAAATACTTCCAACAATCGCAAGAACTACAGCGATAATTAATGCCGGTGTAAAGCCTTTTACATAAAAACCAGAAAAGATCTTATCAGCAATTTTAATCATGATGGCCGTCACAACAAGTCTTACAATGAACGATAGTAGCCCCAGGGTGACGATGTTTAGTGGTAGTCTTAGAAGAAATCCTACAGTTGCATTCAGAATTCCAATAATTAGCGCCACCAGAATTGCAGTAGTATAATTTCTAATGTCGACAGTAGACATGACGGAGGCGAGCAGAAACAACACTGCGCCATTTACAAGTAATTCGATTATAAAATCCATAAGGTGTTTTTTTAAAGTCAATTATATTTATTGGTGAGACCTTTCAAACACTATTCCAGATGGTATTCGTAATTTTTGAATTTTATGTTAGAAAATTTGCCCGATAAAAGCATGATTAAATCTTATTTTGATTGCATCTTTGAGTAAGCTCTTATGAATCGGGACAAAGAAGAATCGCTATATCATACCTACACTATTCAAAATTTTGATATTCTATCCCTTAACGAGGTTTATATTCAGATACATAGCTCTGAAAGCTTCCCTTCCTCTAAAGATACTCTCGGTATTACACCAGAAGAGATCGGCCTTAATAATGCCACTTTTATTCTTAACGAGGAGAGAGATCAGCCGGTGGTTGTTTCAGTATTATTACTTCAAAACGTGCTCACGACCTCTTGTTCCTGCAATTTAAAGACAAGCAAACTTTGCCGTCACCAATCGCAGGTGATCTACAATATTCACAAACGGGATGATATCAGGCTTTTTTTTGACGATCTGGCAAGACGTGAACGTATCAAAAAGTATGCAGAACAATTTGGTATGGAGAACGAAAAGGACCTAGAAAGTTACTTTGACCTTTCATTTGAACAAGGTAAGACACAGGTTAGATCGAAAATCAAAGGATTAATTGCCGTTAATCAGGAGACGACAGAAAGATTGCAGCAGCATTTCAAGGGAGCTCCTGCTGCAAAAAGAAAAGCCCCTGTAGAAAAAGATGAAAGTCTCTTGCTTATTCTCAGAAACCATAAATACTATAAACACCTGATCATCCAGTTGGCCCAAGCTAGCTATACCTCTAATGGGAAAATTAAAAATCCTATTAAGATAGTTAAGGCGGTTGATTATCTCTGGCAGAGCGAGGACGCGCTCGAACTGAAATTCTTTTCAGCCGTTCAGTTATTTGAGGATGGTTACCATGAGGTTAACCAGGCCTCTATAGATGCGCTAAGGATTATTTTGAAGAACCCTCTTGATTTAACTTTATACGAACATGATTCTGCTATTTCTGAAAATATTAGCTCAAGATCACTTAATCCGATAGAACGAATACCTGGTGTATCAGATTGCAGATTGTCGGTTTTTAAAGAGGGGCCCTTTTATAAAGTAACGGCCAGGATTGGTATAGATGAAGTACTGTACCCCGCGGATAACTTTAGTATTAAGTACAACTACTTCTTAAATTATTGCGGCAAGCTTTACTTACCAGTCAGCTATAAGATTATTCAACTCATTTCACTTTTTAAACAGTACGATTTCTCTATCACTATAGCCGAAAGCAAGTATCAGGAATTCCGAAAAAGTTTCCTTGCGAATCTTGAAGACGAAATGGAAATAAATTATTCCTATTTAAAGCCTGCAACTCCGGTTCAACTTGAAGAGAACTCTTTTACTGAGCCGCCAGAGAGGATAATTTACCTTACCGATTCTAACCCATACATAGAGATAGAACCCGTGATGAAATATGGAAAAGAGGAAGTGGCAGTGCTTAGCAGACGTTTTATTTACAGTACAGGCATTAAAGGAGATGTATTTTCGGTGCAAAGGGATACGGAGGCCGAACTTGATTTTATCGCCAATATTGCTAAACAACATCCTTTCTTCACCGAGCAACTTCAGGATGGGCTTTCCTATTTATATCTGCATAAAGAACGCTTCCTGGATGAGAACTGGTTCCTTGACGCTTTTGAATCCTGGACGGAACAGGGAATTCAAATATTCGGATTTAACAAGCTTAATGAAAAAAACTTAGATCCAAATAAAGCTAAGATCCAGGTGCAGATCTTAAGCGGCTTAAACTGGTTTAACGTGGACATGGAGGTGCGTTACGGTAAGAAAAAGGCTTCCTTAAAAAAGATAAAAAAGGCAGTCAAAAATAAAAGTCGATATATTGAACTTGATGATGGTAGCTTAGGGATTATACCTGCAGAATGGCTCGAAAAATTTAAAACTTATTTTGAAGCCGGTGAAATTGTTGATGATGAATTCCGAATACCGCGTACCAATTTTGCAGTTATCAACCATTTGTTTGACAAAGAAATTCTTTCAAGTGATGTTAAGGCTGAAGTCGAATTCCTTCAGGCTTCATTTGCTGATTTCGACTCGATCAAAGAAGTAGAACCTCCTGCCGAATTGAGAACCGAACTTAGGGACTACCAAAGACAAGGCCTGAATTGGCTTAATTTCCTTGACGACCTGAATTTTGGAGCTTGCCTGGCCGACGATATGGGACTGGGTAAAACCGTTCAAGTACTCGCACTACTGCTTCTTCAAAGGCATAAACGGAACCGGAATGTGAACATAGTTGTGGTTCCCACCTCTCTCCTTTTTAACTGGCAGGCAGAGATTGAAAAATTTGCTTCCTCATTAAGTGTTTATACCCTCTACGGTAGCAACAGAACGTATAATTTCGACGAATTTTTAAAGAACGATATTATTCTTACCACCTATGGCACTTTACTTTCGGACATCCGATATATAAAGGATTTTGAATTTAACTACGCCATTCTGGACGAGTCGCAAAACATAAAGAATCCTGATTCTCAACGCTACAAAGCGGTAAGGCTAATAAAATCAAGGAATCGAATCGTATTAACGGGAACTCCGTTTGAAAACAATACGTTCGATCTCTATGCGCAGCTGTCTTTTACTTGTCCCGGGTTGTTAGGTAGCAAGCACTATTTCCGTGACGTGTACTCCACACCGATTGACAAATTTAAAGATGCCAGAAGATCTGTGGAACTTCAGAATCTGATCAAGCCCTTCATATTACGACGGACAAAAAAGCAAGTCGCATCAGAACTTCCTGAGAAGACAGAGATGATCCTATACTGCGAGATGAAAGAAGCCCAACGCAAAGTCTACGACATTTATGAGCAGGAAATAAGAGATTATTTGTCGGGCATTGAAAACGATGATGTATCTAAAAGCTCGATACATGTTCTTCGCGGACTTACTCGCTTAAGACAGATCTGTGATTCTCCACTATTACTTCGTGAACCTACTTTTACAGAGATAAATTCTTCAAAAATTGATGCTCTTCTGGAGCAAATCGAGGGAAAATCACGGAAGCACAAAATACTTGTATTCTCACAGTTTGTAGGAATGCTTGATTTGGTAGGCAAAGAACTTGAAAGAAGGAATATTGGATTTGCCTATTTAAGTGGAGCAACTAAAGACAGAGAAAAAGAGGTTAAGAAGTTTCAGGAGAAAGAAGACCTGCGAATATTTCTGATCAGCTTGAAGGCTGGAGGAACAGGATTGAATCTTACCAAGGCTGACTATGTTTATCTACTTGATCCGTGGTGGAACCCTGCAACGGAAAACCAGGCAATAGATCGTGCGTATCGTATAGGGCAGAAAAGGAATGTGGTGGCAGTGCGTTTAATCTGTCCCAATACTGTCGAGGAAAAGATCCTTAAGCTACAGGAGGGGAAAAACGAGTTAGCATCTAGATTGATCAATTCAGAAGCATCGTTCTTCAAATCGTTAACCAGAGAAGATCTTATGAGTTTAGTGAGCTCTACTATCCCTAACACCCTACGATAATCAAATGCTACAGATTCTGGATGTATTTTTCACGCTACTACACCTTGTTATTATTTTGTTTAATTTATTTGGGTGGCTATTTCCCAAACTTCTGAAATACCACCTCCTGTTTGCCTTGGTTACATTGGGTTGCTGGTTTGTACTGGGAATTTGGTATGGCATAGGCTATTGTCCTATTACCGATTGGCAATGGCAAATAAAAGAAAAATTAGGCGAAAGAGATCTTCCGGCTTCGTTTATTAAATATCTGCTGGATCGCCTATTGCAGAAAAATATAGATAATGTTTTAGTTGATTGGCTTACAGGTCTCGGGTTTGGATTTGCAGTTATAGCCAGTATTTATCTCAATATCATAAGCGTTAGAAAGAGAAAAGATTAGCCTTGAATCTTTTGATCATAAGCTAATCCTTTCTTTACTAATTTAAGGAACCCTGAAGGTCGGGGCACTGTTCGCAATTCCTAGGATGTAAATCTTTTTTTATATCCCCAGAACATTCCCAAAGTAGCAATTGCGCCTACCACAAGAGCACCAGTAACAATAAAAGGATTGTTTACACGCTTTGGAATATATTGCACTCCATTCTTATTCGCCCGTGCAGGTTCTCTCACGTATCTTCCATAGCTTGGTACTGCCTCTTCCTTAAAATGCATACTTAAATTATCAAGCGCCAGTTGTAACTCTTCCCCATACATGGGGTAACCATGTCCTGTTGCTGCTATTTCAGGTTTCATAGCCGCAAGCAACATTACGGATTGCTCTGAAGCCAACCAATCTATGGTGAAATATTGGGGAGGGCCTGATAGAACTTGCTTTTGGGTAAGTACTGAGAAAGCCGATTCCTGCTTGGTTGTAACAAAAGCATCTGCCGCAATCAACAACTTATCGTTTTCTCTGTAAAAAGCAACTTGTCCCGGCGAATGACCCGGTACATGTATGTATTTCCATTCAGTAAGTCCGGGAACCTCCTCATCCGCCAGTACTTTAACCCGCCCATCTAAATTTTTAGGCTCTTTTGGATACATCCATGACATAAGGCTCATTAACCCGCCTCCTACCATTGGATCTGGCGGCGGATAACAGGAAATACCCTTAAGATATGGCATTTCCAGGCTATGCGCGTATACAGGCACATCCCAGAATCCTAAAAGTTCCTCAAGCGCTCCTACGTGATCAAAATGACCATGAGTTAAAAGTATAGCTGCAGGCTTCGTTCCTGGTTCAAAAAGATGCTCAGCCAGTTTCCTGATTTTTTCTCCTGAACCTTTCAACCCGGCATCAACCAGGTACCAAACATAGTCGCCCTCCACTTCCTCACAAATAATATAGATATTTACGAATACTATTTTCATCCCCCATACTCCTGGGGCGACTTTAAAGTATTCTAAACCATCATGTTTTATTTTTTTAAAAGACTGTTTTTCTGTCATTTGCATATATTATAGTTTAGATGTTCTTATTTTATTGTTGTTCTTAACATTTTCACGGCGGCATTGTGTGCCTCCAGTTCTGGCGAAACCGTTGTAACAAACTTCATCAATTCCTGGTCGTCAGTCTTCTCAGCAGCCTTCTTGTAAAGCACAAGGAGTTTTCGCTGATTTTCGGATGCGAGGTTAAGGAAAGTCCGTTCAAACAATGCTCCCTTTAGCCTGAAGAGCTTTCCGATAGCATCTTTGTCATCGTCGAGCATTTTCTCCTGGTACGCCAGTCGTTTGCTTTGTGCTAATTGTCTTAGTTCCTGACCAATCTTTCTATGATACTGAAGCGATTTGTTTGCAAGCATTTTAACTTCCTGTCTTACTGGTCTTCCCCGGGCAAGTAAGGCAAGTTGTATTCCCATTTTGTTTATTGCGGCGAGTTCGTCTAAATATTCAGATCGTGAAGAGTCAGCTGGTGAACCGCTATTCAGAAAGGCAGCATCAATTCCGGTAAAGCCCATGCTATATCCGGCCGGAGTTAGAAGAATATAAAGGATCAATAGGTTTATATAGCTAGCCCTCATGACTTTTGCCTTGTTTATAAACAACAAGCACAATGCGGGCCAGTTTTTAAATTCTGACTTATAAGATGAATCATGTAGAAAACGCACGATAAAGAAAGAGCCTCCCGGTAAAGTTGGAAGGCTCTTCTTAAAGCTTTATTTACTCTCCAGCAACTCCAGTTGCCAGATTATTTCATTCTCCTTTATAGGATAAGGAACGTCTAATCTCACATAATTGTAAACAGCCTCAAACAGTCTAACATAGTTTCCTTTTAAGGCTGTATTATATTGTGTTGCTGGAGTACCATCTGGTTTTAGGGTGGTAAGAATACCTTCCGAGCCGTTGGGTTCAAAGCCATAGTTCGGATCTGTAGGAAGTATCGATCTCTCCAACTGGGCTTCCTGAACATCCGTCCTTTTTTTCACAAAAGACCCTTTAGAACCATGAAGTACAAAAGACGGTAGTGGACTCACTACCTGAAGATTTCCTGTAACAAAAACATTCAACCCGGCGGGGTACTTTAAATGGAAATGAAAGAAATCATCAACCCGAGATTCAGGGCGGTAAACACCTGTGTTTTTAACAAAAGATTCCGGTTTACCAAACAAGCTGATCACCTGATCCAGTAAGTGAGGACCGAGATCATAACTTAACCCACTTGCAGGAAGAGGTTCTTCCTTAAAATACTTGGGGCTAATTTCTTTTCTATAGCGGTCGAAGCGGAAATGAACTTCTATCAGGTTTCCCAGCTTCCCTTGTTCTATTACGGTTTTTACCGATTGAAAATCGGAATCCCAGCGGCGGTTCTGGTAAACCATTACCTTGCAATCCTTAACCCTGGCAAGTTCGAACAGCTCTTTCGCCTGGTCTGAAGTTGCAGTAAAGGGTTTTTCAACCAGTACATGCTTTCCTGCGTTTAAAGCTAGCCTCGCATGATCAAAATGCAGATGATTCGGCGTATTTACAATAACCATCTCAATCTCGGGATCGGCAAGCAACTCCTCCACTGAGTTATAACTCTTAATATCCGCATATCTTTCTGCCGCTTTCTTCTTTGATCTTTCCGCTACGGCCCTTAATTCGAAACGATCGCTGGTATGAATAAAAGGAGCATGAAACACTCTTCCTGACATACCATAAGATAGAATTCCGGTAACAATTGGTCTTTCCATTAAAATGCTGTTTAAAAACAAAGGGACACAGAAGTATCCCTTTGCTCATGTAACGAATATGATTAAATCCTGTTTTCGCGATAATTATAATTTAGCTGCATACCTGATACCGCCCAACAGATGCTTCAGAAACTCCGGTTCAGTAAATGACTCTTCTGTATGGCCCAGCGCGGTATAAAAAACCCTTCCTCCTTCAAATTCATGATGCCAGGCAATAGGATGACTATCTCCGTTCTTTCCCCCTTCGTAAGACTTCTCATCAAGATTAATTAACACCTTAATATCTGGATTGATATCTCTAAAATTATACCATTCATCTTTACGATTCCAAGGGTTAGGCAATCCTTCTGTAGATGGATGATCCATATCAGCTATTTGAAGACTAGCCTGCTGTACTTTGGGGTGATTGGTGAAGTAAGCCCCAACCAATTTTCCGTACCAGGGCCATTTGAAAAAGCAGTCGGTTGCAGCATGAATTCCAACAAAACCTCCGCCTTTATGAATATACCGCTGGAAGGCCTGCTTTTGGGGATCGTTCAACAAGTCTTCTCCAGTAGGACTAAGGAAAATGATCGCACTGTATTTTTTAAGATTCCTGGTCGTAAAAACCTCTCCGCTTTCAGTACTGTCGACTAAAAAATTATTCTCCTTCGAAAGTCTTATAATTGCTGCAATTCCGGCGGGAATACTTTTATGCCTGAAACCTGCAGTTTTCGAAAAAATCAAAACTCTTGCCGGCTTTTTTGAATTGCCGGCAAAAGCAATATTCTGAATTATTATAAGAGACAGTATTAAGAGAATTCGCATATATTAGGCTAAGTTCCTACCTGCATTAACAATTCCGTAAACTGTGCGGATAACCAATTTGCTTAAAACAGAAGTTTGTTCTTCGGATACTTTACCCTCGTTCAATTGCTGCAAAGCATAATGCTGAATAAGTACTAATGGAAGGATGATCTTTTCACGTAATGCGATAGAACGTTTCTCCACCGGGTACTGTTCCAATAGCTCCGACGTTCCGGTTAATTCAAGAAGGAGAGACTTTGTTAAATCATACTCCTCTTTCAACCGGAACCAAAATGCCCCGAAGTCTTTATCTTTAGAAAGATGTGTAGTAATCCTGAAATCAGCCTTACTCATAGACATCATACAATTATCCATCATGGTTTTGAATTGTCCTGATGTATTGTAAAGGTTCTTTACTTCATCCCAAACCCCATTCTCTTTAGCTGTTTTCAAAGCTGTTCCCACTCCGTAGAAACCAGGAATATTCTGCTTTAACTGGCTCCAGGCTGTAACGAAACTAATAGCACGGAGGTCCTCCAGCTTAAGTTCTCCGCCAGAATTTCTCTTAACCGGCCGGCTACTAATATTGATGTGTGAAAGGTGTTTTAAAGGACTTAGTTTCTCAAGGTATTTCAAGAATAGTGGATCCTCACGCAAGGTAACAAATGCATTATGACTGGCAGAGGCCATTGATTGAATCAAATCCTTTTGCTGCTGCGAGAAAGTGTTTTTATCGCTCTTATCCAACGCATTAACTAATCCTGCATTGATCATTTGTTCGATGTTGTGATGAGCTGTATCAAATGATCCATACTGACTGCTGATAGTTTGGCCTTGGATTGTCAACTGGATGTTATCATTTGCGATTTCCTTACCCATTGTAGCATAGAAACGATGTGTTTTACCACCACCACGAGCCGGAGGTCCACCACGGCCATCAAAGAACGCCAGTTGAATTCCATATCTTCTTGCCAGTGAAGTAAGTTCCGCTTTTGCTTTGTAGATAGACCAGTTGGCCATTAAGTAGCCTCCGTCTTTTGTGCTATCTGAGAATCCAAGCATAATGATCTGCTTATTTCCTCTTTTCAATAAATGTTCTTTATAAAACGGATTGGTGTATAAAGTTTCCATCACCGCTGAAGCGGAAGAAAGATCCTGAACCGTCTCGAATAAAGGTACAAAGTCGATATTTAACTCATCCTTTTTCCACCCGCTCCATAAGAAGAGATTTATTAACTGAAGGATATCAGAAGCTCTCTGACAGTTACTTATGATAAAGCGGTGAGAGGCTTTTTCACCACCTGAATACTGCATGCGTTTCATTAAGCGAATTGTCTGGAAAGTATCCTCTCCAAGACTATCATAACCCTCAGACGGTACATCCTCTTCGTTAAATGTTATATGTTTAACTTTCTCATCCTCCGAAAGTTCATCATATCCATCAACAACAGGGTTTTTAAGGAAGGCACGGGCTGCCTGATGAGCTTTACGAAGTACACGGCTATCCTGACGGATGTCCAATGAAGCAAAATAACATCCGAAGATCTTTACTTTCCGTATAAGGTCATCCACATTATCAACGAATAAATTATCGTGAGCACGTTGAAGAACACCTTTAATCGCCTCAAGATTTTCAATAATTTCCCCTTGCAGGTCTACGGGATTCTCTACCCTCGTGAAGCTGTTCTGGTAAAACAACTCCTGAAGACGAGCCATAGGAGTCTCTACTCCCCTAAATGTTATTCTACGTTTAAGGTCGCGAAAATCCCTGTAATAACATCTAAAGATGATCTCTCTTAGCAGTTCTGAAACTTCTTTTGTTATTTGACAGGTCACATTAGGATTTCCATCCCTGTCGCCTCCTGGCCAGAAGCCTAGCTCAATCAACTGGTTCTGGTTAAATGTAACTCCTTCAACCTCATTTTCAACCTCTTTTTGTAGGGCTGAAATAACTTTATAAAATACGTTTTCTAAAAACCAAACTAAGCTTGCCGCTTCATCAACAGGCGTAGGCTTGCTCTTATTAAAAAATGGAGTTTTACCAAGTTGTTGTAATAGGAGGTTGATAGTATTAATATCGTTAGTCTTTAAAGCTTCGGTTAGATCTGTAATAATAGCTAAAACACGACCTGGGTAAAACTGGGTCGGATGCGCTGTTAATACCAGCCTTAACGAAAACTCTTCAAGTTTCTTTTTGATTTCAGCCTTCATCTCAGGATTTGAAGCGGCTTGCTGAAGTAGGAAGGCCAGTGCATTCTCCTCTGCACTATTTGTTTTGCTAAAGGCCGAGTCTTCAATTGCATCAAATAGTACAACCTGTCTTTCAATGTATTGAATAAATCTAAAAAGAAGGTCTATCCGATCTGAACTTTGTACATATTGCTCATATTGCCCAAAAAAACTTTCAATGATATCTGAAGGGGCAAGATTTTGCTTCACACCTTCCTCGCAATGTGAAGTAAAAAATGGAAGTAAAGTTCCTGTGTGCTTTACTCTGTAAAAAGGAAGAGTAAGGAACAAACTGTTATACAGTTCAAACCGTGTTACAACTTCGCTCGCAAAAAGCGCTTCTTTCTGACTTAATTTCATTTAGTAATTGATATGAGCTAATAGCTAACAAAAATAAGAGCTTTAACGCGATACCAAAATTAATACGTAGGAAAAAAGCTTATTTTTTTAAACATAAGCGAACACATTTTGATATTTTCTTAATATTTAGACATCTTTTTTGAAAATGCCTTTAGTCAAGCCACCCTATTACACACCTTAATTTTGAAATTCCTGAAGTACTGTCCATAATTTCAAAATCCTCGGTGAACCTCACAGGGTGGCTACGCTACCAAAATATAGCTTATTAAGGGTATTTCTTTTTTTTGAATAACAGGAGTTCAATGATATTTTAACTCCCAACCCTCTAAATATCAATCTTTCTTAACCGCAACCTCGGCCTTTGGAACGTCTGCTGTTGTAGCCTTCGAAGCCTCTGCAGACAATTGTTTTGACGCGTCTGATGCTACCGGTTTGTTTTCATTCAATGGAGCCTTTAAAGCGGCCTTTTCTTTTGATAAATCAATCTCCTTTTGTAATGCTTCATTTTTTGCCAATAAGGTATCTCCTGAAGATTTCAGCTCAATAATAGTAGTATTTAGTTTTTTGATTTCAGAATTCAGGCTGTCAACAGAGTTTGTTTTAGTAACGAGTTTCAGAGTTAGACTGTCTGATTTCGCTTCTAATCGCTTCACGAGATCTGTGCTTACCTCCATTGATCCTTCCAACTTTGCAAGCTTTACTTCCAAGGCGTGAATGTTTGCCGTCTTCTTAACGAGATCCTTCTGCAAACTATCAATTTGCACAGTCATTTTCTCAATTACTTCTTTCTTGCTTTGGGCATTCGCTGAAACAGCAGTTAATCCCATAATCGAAAACACTAAACTTAATGTTCTTAACCTCTTCATGATTCTGACTAATGATTTCATATAACTACCGACTTTAAAAAAAATTGTTGTCGTTTTTTTTCAATAGTTAATGTATTACATACAAGACAATCAACCACTTAGGTAGAGATGGCATAGAAATTGCCCCTACAGTACTAAAAACGCGATATATGGATTTTATAGGACACTTACGTGCGCTGGGAGAGGAAAAATTAAAAGTAGAGATTGTATATCTTCAACTGAGGATTGAGAAAGCTCTTAAGGCCGAACTCTTTCATAAAGAAAGGTTACTTAATGAAGCAAAAGAATTGCTTGATGATATTAGCACTGAATATTTTACTTTTTTAGCAGCAATACAAATGAAGCATCACAGTGCTGCCTAGGAATTCTACTTTCCTAGGTTTACCACTGAAAACCGGTTCCACTTGGTTAACACTCCCTTAAGAGAGAATTTGGATCGTTGCAACCGAGAGATTTGTTAGTTCACAACCCTAGTAAAGAAAACTATAGGGAGTGGAAATAAAAAAGCCGCAACAGATTTTCCGCTACGGCTTGTGGTAAATATAATATTGTAATTAGCGACCAATCTCTAGACCAATTGCTTTTGCAATCATTGCCATCTTACTCAGCCAGGTTTTAAGCAGTTGCTCTTTTCCCTTTGGATACTTGATTGTAAACAAATACTCACTCTTATCGCCTTTCAACGGTGTATTAAGAAAATCAAATGGAAGTGCGTTATCTAAATATTTTCCAAAATTGTGTTCGAGCGCAAGGGATGCTCTTTTTATATCACCAGACTTCCAGTCTTCCTGCTCATACATAAGCAACATCTCTTGCTCTTTACATCCATAAACTTCCGAGAATTCTGCTGCTGACAAACCTTGTGCGTGAGCTACTTCTTTAACTATCTTACCAAAATGCATCACCTTTTATTTACTTTTTATATCAACGTTTTAAATTAGATATCTTTCACATGTTGATTGAGAGATTGTACGATATTTGGGAGAAATAGTTACAATCAATTGAAATTTCAAACCTATCGTTATTCTCCATAAATATAACGGGGATTTCATCTTTTATTTTCCACCCTCATTGCCTTTAGAAAAGCGCTAAAAGCATTCACGCCTAAATACAAAAAAAGCTGCCCAGAAACTAAGCAGCTTTTTCTGTATAACAATAGCCAAGTGTTAAGCCGGCCTTACCTGCCCGTTTCCTTTAACAAGCCATTTATAGCTCGTAAGTTCTTCCAGAGCCATTGGTCCCCTGGCATGAAGTTTTTGTGTACTTATACCTATTTCTGCTCCTAAACCAAACTGTGCACCATCCGTAAATGCGGTAGAGGCGTTAGCGTAAACTGCAGCCGCGTCAACAGCGATAAGGAACTTTTCGATATTTTGTTCGTCTTCTGAAATGATTGCCTCACTGTGTTTTGAACTATGGACTGCTATATAATCTAGGGCATCATCGAAGCTTGCAACAGTTTTAATAGCCATTTTGTAGTCTAAAAACTCTGTACCGAAATGTTCTTCATGTGCATGCTGTAATATCCCCTCTGGATAGCCGCCCTTCAATGCTATAAAGGACTCTTCGTCGGCGAAAATTTCCACATTCGAATCAATCAAAGGTTTAACTATTTCAGGAAGGTCAGCAAGACGCTTTTTATTAATCAAAAGGCAATCTAAAGCATTGCAAACACTCACTCTCCGGGTTTTAGAATTGTTAACAATAACCCTGCCCTTCTCCAGGTCACCGCTTTCGTCAAAATAAACATGTACTATACCTGCCCCAGTTTCAATCACCGGAACTTTCGCATTTTGCCTCACAAAATTGATTAATTGCTGGCTTCCTCTTGGAATGATCACATCTACATATTCAATGGCATTTAGCAAAGCTTCTGTGGCTTTCCTATCTGATGGCAATAGAGTAGCAACGGCTTCATCTATGCCATGCTTCTTAAGGACACTATGAATAACAGAAATAACCGCTTCATTGGAAAAAGACGCGTCGCTCCCACCTTTAAGTATAGCAACATTCCCCGTTTTTATACATAGAGAGAACACATCCAGGGTTACATTAGGCCGTGCTTCATAAATTACCCCAACCACCCCTAAAGGAACACTGACCTTTTTAAGTTGCAAGCCATTTGGAAGCTCCTTTTCAGACAATAATTTATTGAGAGGAGAGTCAAGACCTGCAACATTTTTTATATCGCCGGCAATATCCATGATGCGTTTTTCAGTCAGTCTTAGCCTATCGAACTTTGGATCATCCGAACTCATCCGGTCCAGATCCTTCTTGTTCTCCTCTAAAAGATAATGGGTATTTTCAACTGCAGCTTCTGCAACGTCTAGCAAAATTGAATTTATTTGTTCTGTACTCAATAAAGCTAAAGTTCGGGCAGCTTTTTGAGCACTTTTAAAAACTTGTTCGAGTTCCATTTTAAGCAATTTCAGGATTTAAAAATAAATAGTCGTAATGAACGATCGGCTTTTGTTTCTTTTGACCGAGGCGCTCCAGGGCTTTTTCCGAACTATATTCGGCAATACCTAACCCTACCAGTTTGTCGTTTTCATCCACCAGTTTGATCACATCTCCCTTTTGGAAATCTTGTAATACCTGTACTACCCCTACGGGCAGAAGACTGGTAGCTTTAGACGAGGCCAAAGCCAGCTTAGCTCCTTCATTTATTTTAACTATCCCTTTTGCGTAGTTCTCAGAGTGTGCAATCCAACGCTTTTTATTAGATGCATTTTTTTGAGGCACAAAGCGAGTATTGATCACTTCTTTTTTCAGCAGTTTAAGGAGGACGTCTTCTGTTTTCCCATTAGCAATATGCACAGCGATACCTAAACGAGCCACCTTTTGTGCCATATGAGATTTTGTCATCATTCCCCCTCTTCCAAACTGAGACTTCTGGGTGGTAATAAAAGATGAAAATCCGGTAACAGAATCACCTATTTCTTCTATAACTTTCGACGAGCTGTCCTTTGGATCTCCGTTATAAATTCCATTAACATTAGAAAGTATTATAAGGGCATCAGCGTTAAGCATTGAAGCAATAAGTCCGGCAAGCTCGTCATTATCAGTAAACATAAGTTCGGTTACCGAAATAACGTCATTCTCATTCACTATTGGAATAACATTGTTTTGAAAAAGGATACTGAAACAGTTTTTCATGTTTAGATAATGCAGCCTGTCTCTGAAATCCTCTTTAGTTACCAATACCTGGGCGCAAACCAAGCCATGCTTGTCGAAAAGTTCCGAGTATGTGTTGATAAGCCTAACCTGCCCTATTGCTGCAAACAATTGCCGCGTGGCAACGGCGTCAAATCTGTTGGGAACAGTAAGCACACTCCGTCCTGATGCTACAGCTCCGGAAGAAACCACGATCACCTCTTTCCCTTGCTTTTTAATAGCAGAAATTTGATCAACCAGATGGGCTATTCTACCCAGATCAGGAAGTCCGTTGTCCTGCGTTAAAACATTGGAACCTATTTTTATAACTATTCTTTTATAAGATAAGGACATAAAGTGGCCAAAAGTACTAAAAATGAAGATTATGAAGATATAATCCCTGTCATTTTCAATCAGGCTTTTATTGATCTGGAACAGTTCTTGAAACCTCTCAAATAAAGCAGTTATGAAAAAAGGAGAAAAAGTACACTGGAAATATGGTAAGGGAGAAGCGGAAGGCCAGATAAAAGAGAAATTCGAGAAGCCGACCGAGAAGGTGATCAAAGGTTCGACGGTTAAACGCAATGCAAGTAAAGAAGAACCTGCCTATCTGATCGAACAAAAAAATGGAAATGAAATTTTGAAATCTGAGAGCGAATTGAAAAAAGGACCAAAAAGTTGAATTTAAAATAATAATTGTAACACCTATTCGTATGTCTTCGCATTTTGAAATACTGGATTATCAAAATTTGAGGGAAGATCATGATTGGTGGATGATCTATTACTATTCCTTTGCTGCTGAAGAGAGAGAAAGTGAGTTGGTTATATTAAAGTCCGTGGCTACAGGAACGGGAATGGCATTTGCAGCAAAAGACGGAAATTTAACCAAGGGAATTGCAACTGTTCATCTTTTAAAGGAGATTGGAACTATTTTCCTGGTTTACCTAGCTATATTACCTTCGGAAAGAGGAAAAGGTATTGGAAGTAGATTCTTCCGCTTTATAGAAAAAAGCGCGACAAAAAAGCTGGAAAATCTTGGATTAGAACCTTTGGGCATGGTATGGGAGGTTCAGAAATCAGAATTTGCTTTAGATAATCATAGTAATGAGAGTGATTTACGGAGAGCTTTTTTTGAAAAAAATGGTGGTTCACTACTTTCTAGCAGATATGTTCAACCACCAGTAGACGGGATAAGTTTTGTTGAGATGGATCTAATGGTCAAGCCCAAGGGTTTGATTCATCCCCATCCGAACGCTCTTGTTGAAGCAATGTATTATGACAAATACCATGGGGTGAACGAAATAGACAAGGAAACCCTTGACCGTCTCCTTCGGTCAATAATGAACGACTAATCACAAAAAAACGTTCAAAGAAAAAGGGCTGCCATTGTACTAAACGGCAGCCCTTTTTTATCTTGTAATGTCAGAATTACTTCAAGGCTTTAATTTTAGCATCGATCTCAGCCACTTTTGCTGTGTTGTTTTTGATACTGTAATACGTTCTTAAATTTCTTAGAGCTAATTCCGAATTTGGGTTCAACTGAGCCGATTTTTCCAAATAAGGAAGAGCTCTGTCAAATTCAGCAGCAGACTGTTTTTTCAAAGCATTGTATTCTGTTACCTTGCTAGTAGGAAGCTTGTTAGCCTTGTTATAAATATCAATACCATTGTTCATGATTAAACCACCAAGGTTAACATAAGCATCAGCATAATTAGGATCAACAGCTATAGCTTTTTTGTATGCCTCTTCTGCCTTTTTCGTATCACCCGCAGATGCATAAGCAATACCTAAATAGAAAGGATAAAGTCTGTTTGTTGGATTCTTTTCTACCTGCGAGGAGATCTTGTCGATAACTTGTTTTTGTTTGCCACTCATCAAATTGAACTCAATTTCTCTGGTAGCAAGATCTGTACTATTTGGAAATTTAGATGCCCCTTCTGATAAGATCCTAATAGCTGAAGCAGTATCCTTCTGAGCAGCATACATAATTGACAAGTTAGAATAGATACTTTCTAACTGTGAATAGTTCGTTTTCAGAAGTTCATTATAACGCTCAATAGCTTTAGGATAATCTTTGCTGTACATAGCAGCCAAACCAGAAGCATAGTTTGCTGTAGTGTCACCAGGATTATAAACTAAAGCTTTATTAAACTCATTATATGCATTAGCATAATCTTTGTTGTCGAAATGGCCTTTACCTTTTTGTACCTGATAGTAGTATAGTAATGTATTGGCGTTCTTTAATTTATCTTTATTCTCACCTTTAACGTCAAGGGCTGTAGCTTTTTTAATCGCCTCTGCCGCCTGATTCGCCAAGTCGTCTGTCTTCTTATCGTAAGCCAATTCAGAGTAAATTAATGCTTTGTAAGTCCATGCATTTACATCCTCTTTAGTTTTCTCATGAACAACAGCCTTATCGATAGCCTCCTGCGCAGCTTTCATTGCAGGCTCAGCTAGTTTCGGCTGAGCTTTCATTGCAGTATACTTATCGTATTCTTCTTTGGCTGTAGCGATAGCCGATTTCTGTGCAGATGCAGTAATTGAGATACATGATACTGCTAAAGCCAAAATCAATGACTTTTTTTTCATACGTTCTTAATTAAATATAAATTGTTTTAGTTTGTTATTTACACGTTGGAGTTCCATCATATTCCCTGTTTTGGTATATAAGACAGACAAGGCCTTCAATACATTTATTGAATTCGGATTAATATCTCCGGCTAGTAATAAATGCTTTTTCGCCTGGATAACTTTATCGTCTTTATCCTTCCCCCCTTCCAGGTATAAATTAAGATATAATAAACCCAATGAATAATGACCCTGGTAACTATTTTGCTCTACTTCTATCACTTTTTTATAAAACTCCTCGGCTTTCTCCGTCTTTCCTAAACTCTCTGCTGAAAAACCCGCCAGGTAAATGAGATTAACATTATCCGGGTCCAATTGCAGAGCATCCTCCACTAACTTTTGCACGGTTTGATAATCCCCGTTATCCGAGTAAATGTTAATAACCTTAAAAAGGATGTCCTTGTTTCCGGGAAATACTTTTCTTCCTTCCAATAGCACTTCTAAAGACTTGTTACTATTCCTGCTAGTCTCGTAAAGGTTTGAGAAAGAAAGATAGTAATCCGGTTGAGATTTATCTTTGTCTTTGATCAAACGCTCGTAATAATGGACAGCCTGGTTAATATGTCCAAGTTTTTCACACACAATTGCCAGGTTATATTTTACCTGATAATTATCGGTATCCAATGAATCGACTGCAAGAAGATTAACATAGGCTTCCTGATAGTTCATTATAGAAACAGCCTTGTTAGCTTTCAAAATATAAGCTTTTGCCAATTGCTTTTTAGCAAAGGATATTTCAGGTTCGTGATCGTAATTTAGACGAGGATTTTTCAAACGGCTAAGAGAGAATTTAGCCTCAAATATTGGATCATTATTATACCTGAACTTCCTTTGAGAATCTTCATAAGCTAAGGAAGAGTATACAAGGGCCCGGATTAAGTTGTTACGGTATGCAAAAGAATCCTTCCTCGTTTTATAGGCATCGTCGATATTCTTCCTCGCCTTTTCCAGATTATTAATATCTTTTGTAGAAGTATAAAGGGCAAAATTATTCATAGCTTCCTTTGTCAATGTTTGCCCCGATAAGCTAAAAGTACAAAGTATTGCAGCTATAAATAATCCTGCCCTTAGCATCAATAATAGTTAAATTTGTATAATAGCAGGGATAAGATACTTATCCCCGACCTTATTTTTCTCGTTTTATTCCTCTTCTAACGCATCCTCGTCGTCATTGTTGTCTTCAGGCTCAGAATCATCTTCGAGCTCTTCGACTTCTGCTGAGGCTTCTGCAGCTGCTAATTCCTCATCAGTTAACTCTGCTACTGCATCTGTATCTATTGCCTCCTCATCATCATGTTCAACTTTCGCAACTGACGCAATCTCATCCTCGCCTTTGAAGGTGATCAGGCGAACACCCTGTGTTGCTCTACCCATAACTCTCAGCTGACTTACTGCAATCCGGATCACAATTCCCGAACGGTTAATGATCATTAAGTCATCTTTATCAGTTACATCTTTCAAAGCAACCAACTCGCCGGTTTTATCAGTCACGTTAAGGGTCTTAACCCCTTTACCGCCCCGGTTTGTAATCCTATAGTCCTCAAGCAGCGTACGTTTTCCGTAGCCTTTTTCTGATACAACCAGGATGGTCGACTCTGGATTATTAACGGCAATCATACCAATTGCTTCATCTTTATCGTGAGCAAGTGAAACTCCGCGAACTCCGGTAGCTGTCCGTCCCATTGGTCTTACTTTACCTTCGTTAAAACGGATAGCCCTTCCTGAGCGTAAAGCAATAATAATCTCACTATTACCATCCGTCAGGTTCGCCTCAAGGAGCTGATCTCCATCGTTGATATTAATAGCATTGATACCATTGGCTCTTGGACGCGAATATGCCTGTAGGGAAGTTTTCTTGATCGTACCTTTACGGGTACACATCACAATAAAGTTATTTTCAAGGTATTCCTGATCCCGGAGATCTTTAACCTTGATGTATGCTTTAATCTTCTCCTCTTTAGAGATATTAACAATATTCTGGATTGCCCTTCCTTTACTTGTCCGGGTTCCTTCAGGGATCTCGAAAACCCTTAACCAGTAACAATGCCCATTCTCAGTAAATAGTAATAGGAAATTATGGTTGGATGCGACAATGATATTTTCGATGAAATCTTTGTCACGGGAGTTGGATCCTATCGCTCCTTTTCCACCCCGAGCCTGAGTACGGTACTCGGTTAGCGGAGTACGTTTCACATACCCCTCATGAGATATCGTGATAACAACGTCCTCGTCTACAATAAAGTCTTCCATACGCATATCCTCTGCAGAATGCGTAATAGAAGTCTTACGACCATCACCGTATTTATCTTTTATTTCAAGAAGTTCATCTTTGATGATCTTCATACGAAGACTTTCATCTGCAAGTACAGATTTTAAGTAATCGATAGTTTTCATTAACTCAGCATACTCGTCTTTAATTTTATCACGCTCTAGTCCTGTTAAGCGACGAAGCGTCATATCAAGGATAGCACGAGCCTGGATGTCTGACAAACCGAAGGTTTCAATCAAGCCTGTTCTGGCATCTTCAGGAGTAGCTGAACTTCTTATCAGGCGAATAACCTCATCAAGATGGTCTAGAGCTATTAACAATCCCTCAAGGATATGTGCACGCTTTTCTGCTTCAGCTAATTCGAAACGGGTACGGCGTATAACAACTTCATGACGGTGATCAACAAAGTGTTTGATCAGGTCCTTAAGATTTAATAACATCGGTCGCCCGTGTACAAGAGCAATGTTATTTATACTGAAAGATGTTTGAAGTGCTGTATATTTATAAAGGTTATTCAGTACAATAGAAGCGTTTGCATCACGTTTGATCTCGTAAACGATTCGCATTCCGTCCCTGTCCGATTCGTCCCTGATCTCCGAGATGCCTTCCAGCTTCTTCTCATTAACCAGTTCGGCAGTACGCTCGATCATCATTGCTTTGTTCACCTGGTAAGGGATTTCATTAACAATGATACGCTCACGATCATTACCGAAAGATTCAATTTCGGCTTTTGCGCGCATAACCACGCGGCCACGGCCAGTCTCGTAGGCCTCTTTTACTCCGTTATACCCATAAATGATACCGCCAGTAGGAAAATCGGGTGCTTTAACGTGTTGCATCAGCCCCGCGACATCTATATCCCTGTCTTCAATAAAGGCTACCGTTGCATCAATTACCTCATTAAGGTTATGCGGTGCCATATTGGTTGCCATACCTACGGCAATACCAGAAGCTCCATTTACAAGCAGGTTAGGGATCTTAGAAGGGAGAACTGTAGGCTCTTCAATCGAATCGTCAAAGTTTAACTGATAGTCGATCGTGTCCTTGTTAATGTCAGCAAGCATTTCTTCAGCAATCTTTTTAAGTCTTGCCTCTGTATAACGCATTGCCGCTGGGCTATCACCATCAATCGACCCAAAATTTCCCTGTCCATCCACCAACGGATAGCGTAAACTCCAGTCTTGAGCCATACGTACCATTGTATCATAAACAGACGAGTCACCATGTGGGTGATATTTTCCGAGCACATCTCCTACAATACGTGCTGATTTTTTATATGGTTTACCACTGGTTACCCCTAGATCCAGCATGCCATAAAGCACACGGCGGTGAACTGGTTTCAAACCATCGCGTACATCAGGTAGTGCTCTGGAAACAATAACCGACATCGAATAATCGATGTAAGCGGCTTTCATTTCCTCTTCAATATTTATTGGTATAATGCGGTCGTTGGTTGGTTCTAAATTACCGTTTTCTGTTTCTTCGGCCATTGTTTGATCGCTCCTTTTTGAATTATTCTGTGCGCTTTAATGCGACCTGCGAAGATAAGAAAATATGCGAAAACAGATTGGATGTGGAAAAGTTTTGAAAGGTACAGTTGTGAGGAAAAGGCTTTCACAAGTTAGGCTCGAATTTCTGCTCAAGCCTCTATTAAAACATTTCCCGCCTTCCTTATCTTTACAAATATATTCGGCTCGTCATGAAAATATCAAAGATTGGGTTACTCGCTTTAGGTTTAGTTACAGGAGCTTGTTCTGTTACTAAAAATCAACAAACTGGTTCTACCAATAATTTAACCATTGATGGAAAGCTTTGGGCAGCGCTTTGGCAGCAGCGGTCGGCGGAATACCGTGCTTTATGTTTCCAGGCTTATAATACGGCAAAGCTTCGGCTTGATGCAAGCTTGCAAAAAAACTATCCGAAACCCCTAGCTATTATAACTGATATCGATGAAACTGTATTAGACAACAGTCCCAATACTGTAAGTCAGGGTTTACAAGGAAAAGATTACGAGCCTGAGTCCTGGTATAAATGGACGGCAAAGACTGCTGCAGATACTGTACCTGGGGCAGCTGCCTTCCTCAAGTATGCCGCATCTAAACCTGTAACGATCTTTTATATAACCAATCGCGAAGAAAGGGAAAGAGAGGTAACACTTCAAAATCTGAAGCGCTTCGATCTTCCAAATGCGGATAATGCTCACCTCCTGCTTAAGCAGAGCACATCAGGCAAAGAAGCACGCAGAATGGAAGTGCTTAAAAATTACGAAGTAATACTTCTTGTGGGCGATAACCTGTCTGATTTCACTAATCTTTTTGATAAACAACCTGAGGCAAACCGCCGTAGCACAACAGACCAACTTTCAGGCAGCTTTGGAAACAAGTTCATCGTTTTACCAAATGCGATTTATGGTGATTGGGAAGGCTCCTTATATAAATTCAATTATCAGCTTACCCCAGCACAAAAAGAGGAGTTAATAAAAAGAAGTTTAAAAAGTGAATAAAGGAGAAAGTCCTTTCAAGTTCAAAAATGCACAAGGGCATTGTTGTTTAAAGCACTTTAATGAATCATCATTGGACTTGCTCCCTCCAAACCTTGCTCTTTGGCCGCTCCGCTCCGCGCTATTTTCTTTCTTCCAATAGTTAGAACACATAAAGCCAGCATTGCTGAAGTTGCCATAACACCTACCATTGGTACTGCAGTGTGGTTATTTAGGATGCTTATTGCAATAGAAGATAAAGAGCCTATAGCCATTTGTAAAGCACCCATTAGGGCCGAAGCACTTCCTGCGTTTTTAGAAAAGGGTGCAAGAGAAAGTGCCGAGGCATTTGGAAAGGAGAATCCCATGCAACACAGGAACAGAAATAGCATAACAATAGTGGCAGTTAAACCGAACCACCCTGCCGCTGTTCCCACTAAGAAAATCAACCCTATAATAGTTTGAACGATCAATGCAATTAATACAACTTCATCACTTCGAAGTCGCTTTAATACCAGATTATTTACTTGACTTGCCCCTATAAATCCTACTGATAATAAGGCAAATATCCATCCGTAAACTTTTTCATTCACCTGAAATATCTCCATAAACACTATCGGGGAGCCTGAAACATAGGCGAACAAACCTGCAAAACCAATAGCTCCTGTTAGTGCATAGGTAACAAACTGAGGCTCCTTCAAAACCGTCAGGAAGTTTTTAAGGATCGGTTTTGGTTTAAGCGAAAAATCCGGATCAGGCTTAACACTTTCAGGTAATTTAAAATAAACCGCAGCAAGGATGAAAGCCGAAATGATGGTGAGGATTATAAATACCCACTCCCAGCCGAATGCAGCTGTGACATAGCCTCCAACAGTTGGAGCAACCATTGGAGATACCCCTACAACCAGCATTAACATAGAGAAAACCCTGGCACTATCCTCCACCGGAAAGAGATCTCTTACCATTGCTACAGAAGCAACACCAGCAGCACAACTTCCTATCGCCTGAACAAACCGAAGATATATTAAAGCTTCAATAGAGGTAGAAAAAGCACATGCTAATGAGGCTATAACGTATAATGAAAGTCCAAAATACAAGGGATTCTTCCGTCCATACCGGTCAAGCAAAGGGCCATAAAGAAGCTGACCGAAAGATATTCCGATAAAGAAACTTGAAAGAGATAATGAAACCTGAGCAACAGTAGTATCCAGGTCCTTAGCAATTGCTGGAAAACCGGGAAGGTACATATCTATTGAAAAAGGCCCTAAAGCCGTTAATGTACCGAGTATAAAAATGATCAGTCCGGATCCTTTTTGTTTCATAAATAGTCTTAAGTATTAGGATAAGTCGCCGGCGGCAAAAGTAATTTAAAGGGAGCCTAAAAATGTCAGGTGAAAAGCATTTAAGGTTATACCTTTTAAAGCAGACCTCTAATTAGGTATATTTGCGCGCTAATTTTCAAGATGTCACATCAGGTACCAGAAGACGGAACGCTACTTCCTTTAATGGAAGAATTTTATACGATACAGGGAGAAGGATTTAACACGGGTAAGGCTGCATATTTCATCCGTCTGGGAGGATGTGATGTAGGCTGCCATTGGTGCGATGTGAAAGAGAGCTGGGATGCCGAACTTCATCCGTTAACTCCTGCCGATATTATCGTAGCAAATGCGGAGAAATATCCAGGAAAAGCAGTTGTTGTTACAGGTGGAGAACCCTTGATCTATAACCTTGATTATCTTACCGCAAGGCTTCAGGAAAAAGGGATAAAGACCTTCATTGAAACCTCGGGGGCCTACCCCCTATCGGGTTCCTGGGATTGGATCTGTCTTTCCCCAAAAAAATTCAAAGGACCCGTTCCAAGTATTGCAGGTGCAGCTCACGAGCTAAAAGTAATTGTATTTAATAAAAGCGATTTTGCTTGGGCCGAACAGCATGCGGCATTAGTAGGAACTGATTGTAAATTATACCTGCAGCCAGAATGGTCTAAATCAAAAGAGATCACTCCTTTAATTATTAATTACGTAATGGAGAACCCCAAATGGGAGATCTCTTTGCAAACGCATAAATATCTCAATATCCCGTAACTTGCTGCCATAAAATCCGTTTCATGAGTACCATGAAAACTTTTTTGGCTTTAGTCCTTTCTTTTTGTTTCTCTGGCGTTTTCGCACAGTCTTTATCTTCGCAAAATAAGAAGGCTTTAAAATCGTACGAGCTGGCAAACCAGCTTTTGTCTACTAATCAGTATACAAAAGCTTTGGATGAGTTAAAGTCGGCCGTGTCTGAGGACAATCGATTTGTTGAGGCCTATTTTCTCTCTGGTGATATTTTACGCCGCCTACAAAGGTTTGAGGAAGCAAAAGAGAATTATAAAAAGGTTGCTGAACTTAATCCTAAAATAGATCCGTCTTTATACTTCAATTTGGGAGAAAGTGAATTACGCACGGGCGCCTATGCCTCTGCATTGACTCATTTAAAGGAATATAGTTCTACCCCAAACCTCAGTGAAATCAGGAAAAAGCTGCTTTTGAAATATCTGGCAGATGCCGAATTCTCTGTTGAAGCGCTGAAAAGACCGGTTGGTTTCAATCCGCAAAATATTGGCCCTAGGGTGAACTCTTCAGCAGATGAATACCTGCCGGTTGTTACAGCAGACGAGAACAATCTGATCTTCACCAGGAAGAATAACAACAATGAAGATTTCTATCACAGCACGCGCTCTGGTAATTCCAGTTGGCAGAAGGCAAGCTATTTAAGCTCAAATATTAACACTACTCTTTTCAATGAAGGCTCTCAATGTATCTCCCCTGATGGGAAATATCTTTTTTTTACGGGATGTAACAGACCCGATGGTTTAGGAAGGTGCGATATATATGTTTGCCATAGGGAGGGCAATGAATGGAGCAAGCCTTTCAATTTGGGAGCACCAGTAAACGGTAATACATGGGAATCACAACCCTCCATCAGCGCAGATGGCCGCACACTGTATTTTGTCAGCAGCAGACCCGGAGGATTAGGAGGTTTTGATATCTGGAAAACTAATTTGCTGAAGGATGGCAGTTGGTCGACTCCTGAGAACCTTGGTCCCGAAATTAATTCCCCTTATGATGAAGAATCTGCTTTCATTCATCCTGATGGAAAAACAATTTACTTTTCTTCAAAGGGCTGGCCAGGCCTGGGAGGAAGGGACTTGTTTTTTAGCAAGCTGGATAATAACGGCAGGTGGCAGAAGCCTGTAAATCTTGGCTATCCAATTAATACTTATAAAGATGAGGGTGGCTTAACGGTCAGCACCAACGGAAGAACGGCCTATTTTTCCTCTGACAAAGAAGGAGGAATGGGAGGAATGGACCTCTATTCATTTGAATTAGCTAAATCCCTCAGACCCGAGCCGGTTACTTATGTTAAAGGTAGTATCACGGATGCTGAAACAGGAGAAGCACTGGCAGCAGGAGTTAAAGTGATGGAGTTAAGCGCTAACAACCCGGTATATGAAGATAATGCAGAAGAGGGGTCTTTTATAGCAACTATGCCAAGTGGAAAAAATTATGCTTTGGAGATCGAGAAAGAAGGATATTTATTCTATTCGCATAATTTTTCTTTGAAAGGGACCAGTGAATCAGATCAACCATTTTTAATAAAGGCGGCACTGAATAAAATAAAAGAAGGTGGCTTTGTAGTCTTGAATAATATTTTCTTCGACACTAATAAATTTACTTTACTGCAGGAATCAAAAGCTGAACTAGATCAGCTGATCAGCTTTCTTACAGTTAACCCTAAAGTTTCTATTGAAATCAGTGGCCATACAGATAATGTGGGTGATGAAAAATCCAATCTACTACTATCAGAAAACAGAGCAAAAGCAGTATACCAATATTTGATCTCCAACAAGATATCGCCAATTCGTTTAAGTTATAAAGGCTATGGAAAAACAAAACCCGTAGCTGATAATGCAACCGAAGTTGGAAGAAAGCAGAACAGGAGAACGGAGTTTAGGATCACGAAGATTTAAGGAGCTTGTCTCTACTATCGCCTATTGCAAAATAAATAACCTGTATTCCATTATCTATTAGGAGAAAATTAGGGATATTGCTCCCTTACCCGACATTTTTACAGTATAAATCATTAACGGGCAGACTTTTAGTCGTACCTCATAAAAACTAAAAGACAAATTTTCAGGAAATAAATGTTCCATGTTGCTGGCAAATCTTTTGCTTAAGGTAAAGCATGAATTTCAACAACTTTACAATCAAGGCACAGGAAGCAGTACAAAAGGCTTCCGAAATAGCAGTTGGCAATCAACAACAGGCTATTGAAAACGCTCATTTGCTGAAGGGATTGCTTTTGGTTGACGAGAACGTGATCAACTACCTATTAAAGAAATTAAACGTCAACGTTAACCGGATAAATACGGTTCTTGACGCAGAAATACAAAGTTTTCCAAAAGTATCTGGTAGTAATATCTACCTCTCTTCTTCTGCAAACGCTGCTTTAGTTAAAGCACAGAGCTATCTGAAAGAATTCAAAGACGAGTTTGTTTCGGTAGAACACATTCTCCTTGGTATTCTGAACGCAGGTGATAAATCCAGTAATATGCTTAAAGATGCAGGCGTTACAGAAAAAGACCTGAAGAAAGCCATTACAGAGTTACGAGGCGATAATAAGGTTACCGACCAAAATGCAGAGGCAACTTATAACGCCTTAAACAAGTATGCCCGTAACTTGAACGAGTATGCTGAATCAGGAAAACTCGATCCGGTGATTGGGCGGGATGATGAGATCAGAAGAGTTATTCAGATCCTTTCACGGCGTACCAAAAACAACCCGATCCTGATCGGTGAACCGGGAGTTGGTAAAACCGCTATTGCTGAAGGTATTGCCTTCCGTATTATCAAAGGTGACGTTCCTGAGAATCTCAAAACTAAAACCGTTTACTCACTTGATATGGGAGCCCTGATTGCAGGTGCTAAATATAAAGGAGAGTTTGAAGAACGCTTGAAGGCCGTAGTGAAAGAGGTTACTCAAAGCGATGGCGAGATCGTCCTGTTCATCGACGAAATCCATACCCTGGTAGGTGCGGGAGGTGGTGGCGAAGGCGCAATGGATGCTGCAAACATTCTGAAACCAGCCTTAGCCCGCGGAGAACTTCGTGCAATCGGAGCTACAACGCTTAACGAGTATCAGAAGTACTTAGAAAAAGATAAAGCGCTTGAACGTCGCTTCCAAAAGGTAATGGTAGACGAGCCCGACACCCAGGACGCTATTTCTATCCTTCGTGGGTTGAAAGAACGCTATGAAACCCACCATAAGGTGAGGATCAAGGACGAAGCGATCATTGCGGCAGTGGAACTATCTCAGCGCTACATCTCCGATCGTTTCTTACCAGATAAAGCCATTGACCTTATGGACGAGGCTGCTTCGAAATTGCGACTGGAAATGGACTCCGTTCCTGAGGCTGTAGATGAATTGGAAAGAAAGATCATGCAACTGGAGATCGAGCGTGAGGCGATCAAACGTGAAAACGACGAGAAAAAGGTTGCAGAATTGAGTGAGGAAATTGCCAATCTCTCTGCAGATCGTGATTCGCTAAGGGCTGCATGGCAGTCTGAAAAGGACTTGGTTGATGCCATTAACCACGAAGTTGAACAGATTGAAAATTACAAACTTGAGGCTGAACAGGCAGAACGTGCGGGTGACTACGGACGGGTGGCAGAGCTTCGCTACGGAAAGATCAAGGAATCGCAGGATAAGGTGGAGCGCCTGAAGAAAGAACTTCAGGAAAAACAATCTGACGGCAATCGCATGCTTAAAGAGGAAGTTACTTCTGAAGATATAGCAGGCGTAGTTTCCCGCTGGACTGGTATTCCTGTGACTAAAATGATCCAGAGCGAACGTGAAAAACTGCTGCATCTGGAAGAAGAACTGCACAAACGTGTTGCTGGTCAGGAAGAAGCTATCGAAGCTATTTCCGACGCAATTCGCCGCTCTCGTGCGGGCTTACATGATAAACGTAAACCAATCGGTTCATTTATCTTCCTTGGAACTACAGGAGTTGGTAAAACCGAGCTGGCTAAAGCATTGGCAGAGTTCCTTTTCAATGATGAACAAAGCATGGTGCGTATCGATATGAGTGAATATCAGGAACGTCATGCCGTTTCAAGATTGATCGGTGCTCCTCCGGGATACGTGGGATATGATGAAGGTGGTCAGTTAACAGAAGCTGTTCGTCGCCGGCCCTACAGTGTTATACTATTGGATGAAATTGAAAAAGCACATCCCGATGTATTCAACATCTTGTTGCAGGTACTGGATGATGGCCGCTTAACTGACAATAAAGGTCGAGTGGTGAACTTTAAAAATACGATCATCATCATGACTTCCAACATTGGTTCTCATTTGATACAGGAAAACTTCAGTTCGCTGGATGAAGACAACCGCGAAGAAGTGGTTGCACGAACAAAGAACCAACTGTTCGAATTGCTGAAACAGACCATTCGTCCTGAGTTCCTGAACCGCATTGACGAGCTGATCATGTTCACTCCGTTAAATAGAAGTGAAATTCGTGACATTGTTGCACTGCAGTTCAAACAGGTTCAGCAAACACTTGAGGATATGGGAATAGAGATCGATGCATCCGAGGAAGCGCTCGACTGGCTGGCCCAACTCGGCTACGACCCTCAATTTGGTGCAAGGCCCTTGAAAAGGGTTATTCAAAAACGTATACTGAATGAATTGTCTAAAGAGATCCTTGCTGGAAAAGTAGACAAAGAAAGCCGAATCCTGCTGGATGTGTTCGATAAAAAATTCGTATTCTTAAATAAGGATAAGCTCGAAGAAGTAGATGTATAAGAAATAGCAAAACGTATAGTAATTCAAGAGGGAGGTCCAAAAGGTCTCCCTCTTTTCGTTTACCAAAAATCTAGTTGCAAAACTATCCAAACTCGCCTACGATTTATACCAAATTTTTCTGCGACGCAACTCCTAGTTCACTAAATTTACCACCGAGCAAAACTCTTTTGAATCTATTTCATTTTGTATTTGCTCTCTCATAAGTACCTTATTTAGTATGATTAACTTTTTATCTCTGGACGGAAAGCAGATACTCACCGTTACAATGATTCTCTTTGCTATTATAGACATCATTGGCTCGATACCTGTTGTAATAGCCTTAAGGCAGAAAGCAGGTCGTATTCAATCAGGAAAAGCGACGTTGGTATCGGGGGGCTTGATGGTTGTTTTCCTTTATCTTGGGGATGAATTACTTAAGCTCATAGGTCTGGATAATGCTTCCTTTGCAATTGCGGGTTCCCTTGTGATCTTTGTAATAGCCATGGAGATGATCCTGGGAGTAACGTTTTTTAAGGAAGAGCATACTGACACAGTGTCCATTGTACCTCTCGCCTTTCCGCTAATTGCCGGCGCAGGTACGATGACAACTTTGCTATCCCTGAAATCAGAGTACGACACTCAAAATATCCTCGTAGGGATCATCATCAATATGTGTTTCGTGTTTCTGGTACTAAAAAATACGACCCGGATTGAACACTTGCTGGGTCAGTCCGGGTTGCATGTATTACGGAAAGCTTTCGGAATAATCCTGCTGGCTATAGCCATCAAGCTTTTTAGGTCCAATACCGGGATTTAGTTTTATTACGGCTTTACCAGTCTCGCAACAAACATTGTGTCCGCTTTATGCTCATATCCTTTTAGTATTTTTTGCTCTTCCAGTTCAAGGCCTAACTCCTGCTGAAGATAAACTACGTTCTCTTCGTTTTCTTCTTTAAAGGCAGAGCATGTAATAAAAACCAGCGGCTTTCCTGGTTTAAGATATTTAACTACATTTTTAATGATGGAACGCTGTAAGTTCTGAAAAGAATTGATCCTTCCCTCTCTGAATTGGCTGATCATTTCGGGACTTCTTCCCCAAGTACCTCCACCGCTGCATGGCGCGTCAAGTATGATCCCATCAAAAGAGAAATCATGAAGGACAGGATCAGGATTCTGTAGGAGATCGATAACCTTCTTCTGATATTTCAGAATACCTGCATTTCTAAAACGTTCGTCGAGATTTTCCAGAATGCTTTCTCTTACATCTGAAACCAAGAGCTTAATTGTAGGTTCCTGATCATGAATAAGTAATGACTTCCCGCCAGAGGCTGCACAGCAATCCCACCAGTAATCCCACTTGTTCGGTTGAAAGAACTCCCCTGCCTGCTGTGAAGAAAGGTCTTGTATTTCAAATGCTGATTGCCCCGCAAAGATCTGGTCCAACTTTGTTCCATTCGGCAAACGCAGGCTTGTTTCTGATTCTTCAACAAATGAAATCCCCGCATCAGACAATCTTGATTTTACGAGCCGTTCCTTCCCGCGGTGAATTCGAATAAAGAGGTCAGGCTGAATGAAGATTGATTTAAGAAATTCTCTTTTGTCTACCCCTTCTGATAAATGCTGATAAAAAGGGTAGACATCTTCTAACTTAAAACCCAGTTCTGACAATTCAAGAAAATTCAGCTTCTCTTCAAGCGGCTGCTCTATTTTTAAGTTCAGCTCCGGCTTAAAATGCTCCAAAAAAGCAGAGGAAGAAGAGCTGCATAGAAATTCTGCAAGAAATAAACGCTCGCTTGGAATAAGGTTAGGAGAGGCTTTCCCCAGGCGAAAGTAATTGTACAACAAGCCACTTGCCACACGCCGGTCGGTGCTACCCATTTGTTTATTCTCGCGAAAAAAGGCCGGGAGGAACTTTGTTAATGGCACATCCCCAGGATATTCATCCACTATGCGAAGAAATGTCTTAAGTTGATTTTCGTATTTAAAAGCCATATTTAGCTAGCCCCATTGCTCCCTAAAGGGGGAACCGGCAAGGCGTATGATTATAGTTAAAAAAAAGGTCCGTGCAAAACACGGACCATGAATTTTTATGCAAAAGTAAAATCGAAACTTAATCCTCCTTCTCAAGAGGGCCCGACTTTACATCTTGAGCCGGTGGGGCAAAATCTTACTCCCACTCAATAGTAGCCGGAGGTTTAGAGCTAATGTCGTAAACAACGCGATTAATGCCTTTTACATTATTGATAATTTCGTTAGAGATCTTTGCAAGAAGTTCGTATGGAAGATGACTCCAATCTGCAGTCATTCCATCTACTGAACCTACAGCACGTAAACAAATTACGTTTTCGTAAGTACGCTCATCTCCCATTACCCCTACTGACTGAACCGGAAGGAAAATAGCACCAGCCTGCCAAACTTTATCGTACCAGCCGGAAGCTTTCAGATTATTAATATAAATAGCATCAGCTTCCTGGAGGATCGCGACTTTCTCAGGAGTGATCTCCCCGAGAATACGTATCGCTAAACCTGGGCCTGGGAATGGGTGACGTTGAAGGATGATATCATCAATACCTAAAGTTTTACCTACTTTACGAACCTCATCTTTGAACAAAGTATTTAAAGGCTCAACAACTTTAAGCTTCATAAAGTCAGGAAGACCACCAACATTATGGTGAGATTTGATCGTCGCAGAAGGTCCTTTAACAGAGATGGACTCGATCACATCCGGATAGATAGTTCCCTGTCCTAACCATTTAACGTCCTGCACTTCGTGAGCAGCATCATCGAATACTTCGATAAATACACGACCTATTATCTTACGTTTTTGCTCAGGATCTTTTACACCGTTCAGCTGACTTAAGAACCGATCTTTAGAATCAATACCACGAACGTTTAGTCCCATGTGTTTGTATGATTCAAGCACCTGCTCGTACTCATCTTTACGAAGCAAACCGTTATCAACGAATATACAGTGAAGATTTGCACCAATAGCTTTGTGTAAAAGGATAGCAGCTACAGACGAGTCAACACCTCCTGATAAACCTAAAACGACTTTATCATTTCCGATCTTCTCACGCAATGAAGCAATGGTAGTTTCAACAAATGAATCTGGGGTCCAATCTTGTTTACAACCGCAAATATCTACCAAGAAGTTTTCAAGAAGTTGTTTACCATCAGTACTGTGGGTTACCTCTGGATGGAATTGAATCCCGTAAGTTTTTGTGCCTTTTATATGGTAAGCGGCAACATGTACTGAGTCTGTACTTGCAATTACTTCAAATTCTGCAGGGATTTCTTTAATGGTATCACCATGGGACATCCACACCTGAGAATCTTTCGGAATATTTTTCATCAAAGGATGGCTTTCTTCAATGAAATGAAGATTCGCTCTTCCATATTCACGAATAGTTGAAGGAATAACTTCACCACCTGAAGAATGAGCAAGATACTGAGCTCCGTAACAAACACCTAAAAGAGGGTATTTATTATGGAATTCTTCAACAACGATTTGAGGAGCATCCTCTTGTCTTACAGAAAAAGGGCTTCCGGAGAAAATAACTCCTTTTACAGTTTCATCAAATTCAGGAAGCTTGTTGTACGGATGAATTTCGCAGTATACGCTTAGTTCTCTTACTCTTCTGGCTATTAGTTGGGTATATTGTGAGCCGAAGTCAAGAATGATGATTTTTTCTTGCATGGGCAAAGATAGAAATTAAAATGAAACCCCTAAAAGAAAAACATCATTGCCCTTCTTAAGGAAGCTATAGGATTTCTAGCCTTAGCTTCTCTCACCACACTCCTTCTAATCCTGGTACGCATGTAGGTAACCACTTTATCTTTCTGAACCTCACCTTGTTCTCTTATTCCACCTAAGATCCTTAATGAATATAATGCCATCACTCCTCCTATGATGAAGAAAAAGCTCCAGCCTTTTAAATCCACCAACGGCAGTACAGAACTTGTTCCATCGCCTTTCCATTCAAAGCTCCATACTAATTGATGACTGGCGAAGAAATCAGCCAACAAACCACCAACCAAAGGTGCGATAGTAGAGAAAAACGCTACTGTCATGTTTTTTACTGAAAGATAAACGATGGCTTCTTCTTTAGGAGCTAGTTTCATCCCGATATTACCTATTCCCAAGTTAATTCCAGCGGTAGAGATACCACTGAATATATTAATTACCACCAACATGATCACAGTACCGATATGTGATCCTGGCATCGCGGTGAAGGCCCATGCAAGGATACAAAGCACGTAGATGGGAGCACAGATATTGATAATTGTTTTGTTGCTAAAGCGGTCTGAATATCTTCCCCATACTTTGATTGAAAAGATGCTGCTTAACTGCGCGATAATTCCAAAGGCTATGATGTAAGAAAGCTCAATTCCAAGAGTTTTCATCATATAAACTGAGAAAAATGGAGTTGCAAGATTTAAAGAAAACGCCCATGATGAATTGAAGGCAAGCAGCTTGCGGAAATTCTTATCCTTCAATGGCTTCTTAAGTAGTAGGAACAGGTTGTCGTTCACCATCATCGACTTGGGCTCGGGCGTCTTGGCCAGCATTAGCACCCCAAGCATCCCAAATCCTCCACCTATTAAAAACATCACCGAATAGGCTTGAAATTCGTAAGAGGGGTAGTGTGCTTTAATATAATCGAGTGAAAACGCTATGGATAAGCTTAACACCACGTTTAAACTTTGTGTTAATCTGCTTCTATGCGAAAAATATGTACCAAGCTGTTCTGTAGGAACCAAATCCCTCATCCATGAATTCCAGCTAGCTCCTGCAACTGAGCCGAAATAGTAATGAAAGAACAAGAAGAAAATCAATACAGACACACTGGTAGAAGTACTGAATATATATGGCAGAAGCGCTATAATTATCAATGGAAAGCGGGCAAAAATATTAGCTATGACCGCTATTGCTTTCCTGTTTTTATACTTCCTGACTAACCAAACGGATACTAATTGAAAAATACTACTGAAGGTGGGCAGGGCGGCTAAAACTCCTAATTGGAAATTTGATGCACCCATATGAATAGCCATGGCTACAAGGAATGCTCCTCCTGTAAATGAAACCATAGATTCAGCAAACAAGCCGTCTGCTATTACCAACTTTAATCCCGATTGCACGTCCTCTTTACTGAGGTTCTCAGACGGCTTAAAACTCATAAAACTCTTTCCCTTTTCTTTAAACTCAACTTTTGTACGCTGTTCGTACTTAATATGTTATCGCCTTTTTCAAAATAAAAGCCGAAGAGTGGTTCAACCAGAAAAATGCGTTTAAAGTAGATTAAGAAGTGTTTTATGCTAAAAGCAATGTATAGTTCGCCACAGGAACGTAGAAAGTATTGGCCAATACTCCCCACTCCTGTGGAAATAATTTACATAACTAGTTGAATGCTAACTCTGATGGCCCTGAAACTTTGCTTATATGGCAAGAACATTTTCCTCCCGTAATGAAGAAGGAGCCGCGTACAGTTTTATTTGAGACGGGATGTTTACCGGTAACAATAACAGAATCCCCTGCTTCTGAAATATCGGCCAGATTTGCATCCGACGCTACTAATGCTATTCCTTCCGAAGTAACAGTATCGGGAACATAGCCTTTAAGCATCGAAGCATTAGTACGCTTATTGATGGAGGTATAGTTTTTAACTTTAACTGGACTTCCATTTGAATCTATAAATTTCACAGACACCGCCCGAAACTCTTCTGTACACATGCGAGGCGGGCAATCGGTGGCCTGCGATTTTTCTAAAGTTTCACAGGAGGTAAACAAAGCAGTAATTCCTGCTATAAAAACCAATCTTTTCATTTTCGAAGGTTTAATGAATGGATAAGTAGATTACGAAGAAAGAACATCTAACGCTACAGTATAGATATTTGTTCAGGTACTTTCTTAGAGCTATCTTCGCGGTCGCCGCTCAAAACCCAGTCCATGCTGCTATTCAATCTTTTCTCATACCATCTTGAAATATCCGATATACTCATTATACTTCTGGTAGCCCTGTTAAGTGGCATGTCAAAGACGGGTGTTCATGGCGCCGGAATGCTTTCTGTGCCATTATTAGCTGTGGTGTTTGGAGGACAAAATTCCAGCGGCGTCATGCTTCCCATCCTTCTCATTGCTGATGTCATTGGGGTGTGGTATTACCACAGACACGCTTCAGTAAGGCATCTTCAAATGCTTATTCCCTATGCAATAGCTGGCATAGTTGCGGGAACTATTATAGGGAAAATGATCGATGACCAGACCTTCAGGGCTATTATGGCTGTAACCATACTAGGAAGTATTGTAATAATGGTATGGTTAAAACAGGAGCAGCATAAAAAGGAAATACCTCATAATAAAGTTTTCGCTGGTACAATGGGTATTCTGGGAGGATTTACTTCAATGGTGGGTAACCTGGCTGGCAGTGTTATGGCTGTTTATCTTCTCGCTGTTCAACTGCCAAAAAACATTTATATAGGAACAACTGCCTGGTTTTTTTTAATTATTAATTGGGCGAAAGTCCCCTCGCATGTTTTTGCATGGCACACTATTAATATTAACACGGCCCTGCTTGCTTTATCAACTACTCCGGCCATTGTTTTAGGAGCAGCAATTGGCATTGCCATCGTTAAACGTTTATCAGAAGAAAAGTACCGCTGGTTCATAATAGTCATGACTATTTTTGCTGCAGTACTTATGGTCTTTTAGTACAGTCGATGTAGCTGAAAACCTACACCCATTCTACCTCTCGTCCTGTTCTGTTAAATAAGCAGCAATAAAAGCAGCCATATGGCTTAAAACAGGCTCTTATATAATTCATTTTAAGCTTTTTAGAGAGAAATATAAGTCTGGCAAAGTTTTTACTAATAGTAAATTACCTATGAAAAACATTTCCAAAGTCAAAGCCAAGATGTTACATGTTGCTGGTGGTATTCAACAATTGATGATGATCTACTTCAGGTTTTAAAGGCTGCGTAATTTATCTCATCTTACGATCAAATAACTGATAAACTTCAGGCTTCCGGAATCTCAATTAATAAATTCCCACGCACTTTGATAGGAGTTTTCCTTTTCGGTGTGCTCTATAAAATTTGAGTAAAAAGGATGACGTGAAAGAGTAACGCTATCACCGATGACGACCAGTTTCTTCCTGGCGCGGGTCATGGCAACATTCATGCGCCTGATATCTGAAAGGAAACCGATCGAAGAATCTTCGTTACTTCTGGTCATGCTGATGTAAACGATGTCTCGTTCCTGTCCCTGGAAACTATCAATCGTATTGATAGATATATTTTTGTGGAAAGGCTCTAGATCAGGATTTTCTAAAATTAGATTTTTCAGCAACAAAACCTGTTCTCTATAAGGAGAGATAATGGCTACACTGGTTTCCTCAGAAAACTTAGCAGAAATACCAGCAAGGTGGTTCACCAAAAAAGCGGCTTCATCGGGATTGTTTAAGCTCGCCCCTTCTTTAACTTCATTGAACCCACAGCCGGCAGTATCAATATAAGAAAGGGCCTGTTCATCCGGAGAGATCACTCGGTTCGCAACGGAAGGGTGAGCGACAAGCTTATTATCGTAAAACACCCTAGATGAGTAAGCCATGATCAGGGAATTCATCCGGTATTGCTCTTCCAGCAGGGTCACTGCTTCGGGATGGTATTTAACTAGCTTCTCCAGCAGAGTAGTATTCAATCCCTTTTTTGCAGCTTCTTCTGATTTTATAGTTGGCGGTAACTGGCAATGATCACCTGCCAAGACAATCTTCTTAGCCTTTAGTATAGGTATCCAGCTTCCTGGTTCAAGTGCCTGTCCGGCTTCATCGATCACAACAGTCTCGTATTTCAATCCCCTTACACTGTAATGATTTGCTCCTACAAGGGTCGCAGTGATAATCTGAGCTTTGCTGATTAGATCATCGGCAATAAATTGTTCAATTTGATTTACTTCTTTCTGGATCTTATAGGCTTCATCGAACAGCGCTTTCCTCTGTTCCCTTTCCGCTTTTCCGAAGTTCCTTTTGTATTTATGAGCCATGTTAACATATTCCGAGGCCTGCTTCTTCAGCTTCTTTGCGTCCTTCATCGAAGGATGTTCTGCTATTTTAGCATCCAGGGTTAACGATACCAATTTCTCTGAAACACGAACGGGATTCCCGATCCTTAACACGTTGAGCCCTTCAGCTGCCAATTTTTCGCTTAATAGATCAACTGCAGTATTACTTGGCGCAACTACCAGTATCTGGTTCTTTTCGCGATGTGAGAGCTCCTTTATTCCCTGCACCAGGGTTGTTGTTTTTCCCGTGCCTGGGGGACCGTGAATGATGGCCAGATCATTAGCCGCCATAATTTTCCTTACCGCCTCCTGCTGCTGCTGGTTTAGAGTGGGTGATTCGTATCGAATATTTTCCTGAAATGAAGGCTTCTCCCCGCCTGTCAGAATTTCTAATAAGCGAGGCTTTGGTGATGACTCAGATAATTTCGCAGCTTGCTTTAAGGCCTGTTCCATCTCCTCATAACTATTGTTATCGAATAATAACTCTACCCCTAGCTTTCCATCTGAAGCCCAATCGGGCAGATCATCTGTTCGAAGAGTAATCTTAAGCCGGTTGTTATTCAAATAGCCGATAGTTCCTTCCACACGACATTTCTGAGGATCGTTATTAGAAAACAAGGCGACTGATGAGCCGGAGCGGAATTGATGGGAAATGTCTTGATTACTTGCCCTTTCTACTTCCACGGTTATATAATCTCCCCGACCAATTTCGGTACCTCTGATTGCTATTGGATACCAGATTAGTCCTAATGCCCGCCTGTCTGAGATAGTAGCCGACTGAGTTTGCTCAAGATACTGACGTAAATCTTCGTTGTATTCTATTTTAAGGAGAGATAGCTGATTCTGGAAATATGTATTCGACAAAGCCTTGTAATTTGGATAAAAGGAAACGGCCTACAAGCTACGGATATTATGCAGGTTTTGAAAATGTAAGGTGGGAAGCTATCTTTGAAGATGTTCCAGGAAGTTGACAAGCATATTACCCGTTGCTCCCCTTTTAGCCAGGCAGAACTTGAGTTATTTCATTCAAAGTTAAAACCACGAAAAGTCAGGAAAAGAACATTCCTGTTATCTGAAGGAGAGGTGTGCCGCTTCGAGGCTTATATTGTAAAAGGCTGTGTGAAGAAATATTTTATAGACAATAATGGAGATGAGGTAATTCTTCAATTTGCTGTAGAAGACTGGTGGATAAGTGATATTGCAAGTTTTGCGGAACAAAAACCCTCCAATTTATTTATAGAAACTCTTGAAGATTCAGAGCTTCTGATGATCGACTTTGAAAGCAAAGAGCAATTGTATAAGGAGATCCCACATTTAGAACGCGTTTTTCGACTGATGCTACAAAGGTCTTACGCTGTTCTAGAGAATCGCTTATATTCTACGGTTGCCAACTCTGCGGAAGAACGTTACCTTGATTTTATCAAGCGTTACCCTACCATACCGCAACGGGTACCGCAGCAGCAGATTGCTTCCTACCTCGGCATTACACCTGAATCTTTAAGTCGCATCAAGTCGAACCTTATAAAAAAGAGCTAGCTCCCAATTCTTATCCTACATCAATGTAAGGCTTCTGATAGCGCTGTAAATTTGAATCATCAAATCAGGAAATACAAAGCCTGAGATTCAAATTAAAAATAAACGCTATGGAAGATAAAATTTTAGGACTTCACCACATCACTGCAATCGCTGGTGAAGCAAAACGGAACTTCGACTTTTATACTCGTGTATTAGGCTTACGTCTGGTTAAGAAAACGGTAAACTTTGACGATCCCTATACCTACCACTTTTACTATGGTGATAAAGTAGGAACACCAGGATCTATATTAACGTTTTTCCCGTGGGAAGGTATTCAAAAAGGACGCCGGGGAACACAACAGGTTACTGAAATAGGTTATTCTGTTCCTGAGAACAGTCTTGATTTCTGGTTGAAACGCTTCGAAGCAAACAATATCAAATACAATAAGGTGTCAGAGAAATTTGGAGAACAATATCTCGGCTTTACAGATCCAGATGGTTTACAGTTCGAACTGGTTGTTCCAAAAACTGCAGATAAACGGCAACCGTGGGAAACAACTGAGGTTAGTGCTGAAAATGCAACCCGTGGCTTTCATAATATTACAATCACCACTAACAAGCTTCAGCCTACAGCAGATGTGCTGACCAAACTTTTCGGCTATCGATTATTAGAGGAGCACGTGAATCGGTATCGTTTTATTACCGACAATGTTCAGGACGCAGCAATTGTTGATGTGGTAGAGGCTCCGGGAGAAGTCATAGGCCAGGTAGCGGGTGGTTCAGTACATCATGTAGCGTTTCGAGTAGAGAATGACGAAGTGTTACTACGTTTTAGAGAAAAGATCCTGAATTATGGATTAGGTATCACAGAAAAAATTGACAGGAACTACTTCTATTCCCTTTACTTCCGCGAACCAGGAGGTGTATTATTTGAAATCGCTACCGATAATCCTGGCTTTGCAGTAGATGAAAGTGTCGAGGAATTAGGTACCGGACTAAAACTGCCGGCACAGTATGAAGCGTACCGGGAAGATATTTCAAGTAAACTAGCAAAACTCGATTAACATGTATACACACGATAAAAAAATAATAAAAGCAGGCTTACCTGCATCTGAAGCAAAAAAGGCGATAATCATGATACATGGCAGAGGTGCTTCTGCTGAAAGCATCATTTCCCTTGCAAATCATCTCCAACTCGGCGATGCAGCAATATATGCTCCTCAGGCTACAAATCACAGCTGGTACCCCTACAGTTTCATGGCGCCAGTAAAGGAAAACCAACCGGCCCTTGATTCAGCTTTAGAGCTTATAGCTGAGACAGTGAAAGAGATAATTAGTGATGGTATCCCACTAGACAAGATCTACTTCCTGGGATTTTCCCAGGGAGCCTGTTTAAGTCTTGAATATGTTACCAGAAATGCGGCAAGATTTGGAGGTGTGATAGCCCTTACGGGGGGCTTGATTGGTCAGGAGTTGAATATGAATAACTACAAAGGCGATTTCAAAGAAACTCCTGTCCTGATCACTACCGGCGACCCGGATCCTCATGTTCCCGTTTCAAGAGTAGAGGAAAGTATTAGGATTATCGAAGGATTGAATGCCATAGTGACTTCAAAAGTTTATAAAGGCCGCCCTCATACTATCCAGTCAGAAGAGATAAAGCTTGCTAATAATCTTATCCTAATCTAGATGGAAGAATTTAAGATAACAAGAATATATTCAGACGGTAATGGCGATAGCCATTTTGAGGAGCTAAAATTGCCTTTGAATTCAGGTGGAGCTATTGGCTATTTATCGGACAAGTTTAAAGTAGAGAACCTGATTTTCCGCAAAGTTCCGCCAGGTTACGATTACGAATTCCATACCGCTCCTGCCCGGCAATATATTATCCTTCTAGATGGGGAGATCGAAATAGAAACATCCCTTGGTGAAAAAAGAATTTTTGGTGCAGGAGATGTTTTATTGGTCGAAGATGTTGAAGGAAAAGGTCATCGAACGCGAAATACGCAGGCAATAGAGCGAAAATCTATTTTTGTGACGATTTAAAATCTTGATTTTTTAAAAACTCATGTGCCGCTTTCAGGATAAAAACTTATCTTTGGCAGCACGTGAGTAATTTGTTAGAAAGGGGTCTATAAATTACATATCTATCTATGATCAAATAAGTTGTAACAATGCCAACTTATAGAAATACAATTTTCCTTGAAAAAACAGGGGACTAAACTTATGTATCTGCTTCACCATCATTTTACCTATGGGTTAAATACGCAATATACCATCCTATCAAATAGTTGTTCTACATCTCCGGCTAAAGGCGACTGATAGTGAAAAAAACAAATTTCCATGAAAAAGTGTTATGGAAGAACAAACACAAAAATTTAAGCAATAATTAAATAAATAATAATTCAAAACTGTAAGGAGGCTGTACACCCTATGAAACAATTTTTACAAGACGACAAAGCGGACCCGCTAAGTACTAATTCAAATCGAAAAAGATCAAGACTGAGAAAAACTATATTACTTTCCTTTCTTCTTGGCGCGCTAACTACCAGCACATTTGCTCAAAACAATGGACCTGACAGTACAGGTCGTTACAGGGCAGAACATTTAAGAACATGGTCAGTAGGTGCGTTCGCAGGACTATTAACTCCTCATACCTTGTTCTGGTCTAACAAAAATAATGATTACCGCACCCCAACTGAGACATTCGGTTACGGAATTTTTGTTAAAAAGCAGATCATCCCTGCATTTGGATTTCAGGTTGACTGGATGAGAGGAGAAGTTAAAGGAATTAGAGCACAAACCCCTCTTGGTATAACCCAAAATTCATCTTATACGACGAAATTTGGATATGCGGCAAATCTTACTGCCCACTATACATTCGTCAACTTCAAAATGCATGATGAATTTGGCTTGATCGGCCCTTATATTAAATCAGGTATTGGCTACTCCAATTTTAAACCGGAGGCTGTAAATTCAGGCAACACAGAACCTGGGTACAGGGAGGCTTTCATTATTCCTGCGGGACTAGGTTTAAAAATTGGATTATGGAAAGGTGTTAATCTGGATATGGGTTACACTATTAACTTTATGAAGACAGACCGCTTTGACAGCTATGATTATGGCAATACTTATGATAAGTGGTCATTTAGTCATATTGGTCTGGAAATCGCTCTAGGAAAGAAAAGCAAACACCAAATGTCATGGTACAATCCTTCGGCAAGAGTTGGTAACCCATATGATGACACTGCCCTTAAGAGAGCAATTGCGAGACTGGACAGTTTACAGAAAGAAGATCGTGCAAGATATGATCGCGAACTTGGAGATGCCGACAATGATGGTGTAGCTAACAAATTCGACAAATGTCCAAATACACCAGATTCAGTTCGCGTTGATGGATCAGGTTGTCCGCTACCTAAATTTGCTGCCGACATACTTAGAGATGCCTTTAACAATCTGGAATTTGAGTTTGGAAAGGCAAACATTCGTAACAGTTCATATCCATCATTGGACAAACTTGCTCAACTACTTGTTGACCATGGATATACTTTGAAAATTTCAGGACATACAGACGCTATTGGTTCGGATAAGTTCAACTTTAAATTATCTAAAGACAGGGCTGAAGCTGTAAAATCATACCTGGTGAGAAAAGGTGCGAATGCATCAAAAATTGAAGCGACTGGTTATGGTGAATATCAACCTATCGCACCAAATGACACGCCTGAAGGTCGTGCAAAAAACAGACGTGTAGAGTTAACTTTATACTAGGAATTCTTAATTCCCATCAAAGCCGCCTCCTTCCTGGGGCGGCTTTCTTTTTATATTCATCCAATTGTCTTATTTCCTTCAATAATTCGAGTATTTCGAATAATTTCTCTAGTATAGCCTTATGCTGGTTTCCTTAACAATTGTCAGATACAAACCCCTATTTGTACCCCTTGCCTTCATGTCCATGGCCCTTCACCGGCTCCCACTTATGCTTAACAGAAATTGCAGCTTCTGGAAGTTAATGGGAAGTGGAAAAAATGGCACTTTTGATTTGAAGCCGGACTATAAACAATGGGCTCTAATCGCCGTCTGGAAGGATCAACAAGCATTTGAATCATTCAAGAATTCCTCATTCATCTCCTCCTGGTGGAAGACTTTCTGCACGGAAACTTACACCATTTTAAGTACCCCTATAGCAAGTCATGGGAGTTGGGATAAGCAAAATCCATTCAAGACTTCTGAGAATATTCAATTTGACGGACCTGTAGCTGTTCTTACAAGGGCTACCATCAGGTTTAACCGTTTAAAGAATTTCTGGCAAAATGTAGATAAAGTAGCAGGTATTATGACCGATGCAAAGGGATATATCACCTCATTCGGCATTGGTGAGACTCCATTTTTTCGCCAGGCCACTTTTTCTGTTTGGGAAAGTCTTGATGATGTAAAAGCATTTGCTTATCGTTCTACTGAACACAGGGAGGTAATTCAAAAGACAAGGGATGAGAACTGGTACAGCGAAGAACTGTTTGCAAGATTTAAACCTCTTGCTACCTTTGGCACCTTAAACGGAAAAGATCCACTAGCTGGAATAATATAATTATGAGAGTTGTTGCGGAATTACCACGCCCGGATTGCAAGATTACGATCTTCTCAATGAATATGAAGTTTGTGATTAAATTTGAACAGGGAGTATTAGAACAAACTTACAAGTTATCCGAAATGGACGTCACAGGTGGATTGGATGGAGTATTTCAATTACTTGACGAAGAATTTATTGCCAGTGTTGTTGAGCGGTTTAAAGGTATGAACCATGATTTCCACGATGCTTATCAAAGACATGAGGTATAGTAGTTTTTTATATCCATTGCTTAAGACAGCGTTGTATATCGTTCAGATACCCTCGTCCAAAGATGTTTAGATGAATTAACAGCGGGTACAAGTTCCAAAAACTAACTCTCCTCTCCCATCCGCTTTCCAATGGGAAGCTTTCCTGGTAAGAAGCATAAAAATCAGGGCCAAAACCTCCGAAAAGCTGCGTCATGGCGATGTCCACTTCACGGTGAGAAAATGCAACCGCCGGATCAATTAAATAAGGGCTATTTGCAGAATCGATCAAATAATTACCTGACCACAAATCGCCGTGAACTAGCGCGGGAGGCTGATCTGGAATAATTTCTTGAGTTTTGTTAAATAGAATCTCAAACTTCCCTTTTAATTCTTTGTCAATTAATCTTTGAGCTGATGCCAGTTCAACCTGAACCTTCAGTCTTTGCTCTGTAAAGAATTCTGCTATCGAATCAAATTTTCCGTTTTGTTGACTTATGGATCCCATGTAATTATTATGGTCCAGGCCATAGTATGAATTTGAACACTTGTGCACTTCGGCGAGTTGAGTACCTAAAGTAGATTGGGCCTTAGGTGAGTTAACTCCTCTTTCTATAAACTGAAGGATCAAATATTGCTCATTAGCCACTTCTCCAAATGCAATCACTTCAGGTGATGCTATTTTACATGTTTCAGCTATAGCCCTTAAACCAGCAGCTTCAGCAATAAACATTCCCTGGTATTCTGTCGCATTATTTACTTTGAGAAAAAACCGATTTGAACAATAATTTACCAAATAGCAATTATTGATAGAACCACCCGAGACAGGCTGAATAACATTTACCTCTCCTCTTATTCCAAGACGGTCTGCCAGTGCTATATTTAATCCATCTTTAAGATTCATACTTAACATAAAAAGTTATTTTTTTATTATTGAAGCTTCCCAGAACAAAAAACCCTTCTTGCACCCTCTTTTGCAGCAATCTAAAAGTAAACAAAGACCCAACAATTATTCTAATGAAAAGTCTATCTTTGTTGTTCAAATGAAGCATATTCGTAACTTTTGCATTATTGCACACATCGATCACGGAAAGAGTACATTAGCTGATCGATTACTGGAATATACCAATACAATCACTCAACGTGAAGCTCAGGCACAATTGCTTGACGATATGGATCTTGAGCGTGAACGTGGAATAACCATTAAGAGTCACGCCATCCAGATGAATTATAAACAAGATGGTGAAGACTATGTGCTTAACCTTATCGATACTCCTGGACACGTTGACTTTTCATACGAGGTTTCCCGGTCTATTGCTGCCTGCGAAGGGGCATTATTAATTGTAGATGCAGCTCAGGGTATTCAAGCTCAAACTATCTCCAACTTATACCTCGCACTGGAGCACGATCTGGAGATCATTCCGATCCTGAATAAAATGGACCTTCCGGGCGCAATGCCTGAGGAGGTAAAAGACCAGATCATCGATTTGATCGGGTGTAAACGTGAAGATATTATTCCAGCTTCCGGTAAAACGGGAATGGGAGTTTATGATATTTTAAGAGCAATTGTAGAGCGCGTTCCTGCTCCGGTAGGTAATCCGGAGGGAGAATTGCAAGCTTTGATCTTTGACTCGGTGTTTAATTCCTTCCGCGGTATCATCGCCTACTTCAAGGTAGTGAATGGTGAGATCAGAAAGGGAGATAAAGTAAAATTTATTGCTACCGGAAAAGAATACTTTGCAGATGAGGTTGGAACGCTAAAACTTCAGCAACAGCCAAAAGATGTGATTAAAACAGGTGATGTAGGCTACATTATCTCAGGAATAAAGGAAGCACGTGAAGTTAAGGTGGGTGATACCATAACAACGGTTGACCGCCCTTCGAAAGATGCTATTCAAGGTTTTGAGGAAGTTAAACCAATGGTATTTGCAGGTATTTATCCTGTTGATACCGAGGATTATGAAGAGCTCCGCGAAAGCATGCATAAACTGCAGTTGAATGATGCCTCTATCGTATTTGAGCCAGAATCGTCTGCGGCATTAGGATTCGGTTTCCGTTGTGGTTTCCTTGGAATGCTTCACATGGAGATCATCCAGGAACGCCTTGAACGGGAGTTCAACATGACCGTTATCACCACTGTACCGAACGTATCCTATATAGCATATACTACTAAGGGCGATGAGGTACAGGTAAACAATCCATCAGATCTTCCTGACCCAAGTAGGATTGATAAGATCGAAGAACCTTATATCAAGGCGAATATTATTACGAAGGCAGAATTTGTTGGGCCGGTAATGTCTCTATGTATTCAAAAGAGAGGAATTATTGTTAATCAATCATACCTTACTTCAGACCGTGTCGAGTTGGTTTTTGAAATGCCGATGGGAGAAATCGTATTTGATTTCTACGACCGGCTAAAAACCATATCAAAGGGTTATGCATCGTTTGACTACCATCAGATCGGTTACCGTCAATCTGACCTCGTAAGATTAGATATTCGATTAAATGATGAACCTGTGGATGCTCTTTCCTCTTTAATTCACAGAAGCAATGCTTACGACTTCGGTAAGAGGATCTGTGAAAAATTAAAGGAGCTTCTTCCTCGTCAACAGTTCGAGATTAAAATTCAGGCGTCAATCGGTGCTAAAGTAATAGCAAGAGAAACCATTAGCGCCCTTCGTAAAGACGTAACTGCTAAATGTTACGGTGGTGACATTTCCCGGAAGAGGAAGCTATTGGAGAAACAAAAACAAGGTAAGAAACGGATGCGCCAAGTTGGAAACGTAGAAATTCCTCAATCGGCGTTTATGGCAGTATTGAAGCTGGATTAGTCCCCTCTACCCCTTTACATAGGGTGTGGATGACACATAGAATAAAATTAACTTTTAACCTATCAACCTGATCCCCCTTTAGGGGATTAAGAGGCTTAGGGAATTAGAGCTACATGAATTTACTAGATGGAAAATACGTTTCAGAAAAACTGAAACAAGAAATAGCAGTCGAGGCTGCAGAAGTATTAGCAACTACCGGACGTAAACCGCACCTCGTTGCCATTTTGGTTGGAAATGACGGAGGGAGTGAAACTTACGTTGCCAGCAAAATGAAGAACTGTGAGAAGGTAGGATTCAAATCTTCCCTGATCCGATACGATGATTCCGTTTCTGAGGCCGAACTTCTTGCTAAGGTGGAGGAGATCAACCAGGATCCGGAAGTAGATGGACTAATTGTTCAGCTGCCTCTGCCCAAACATATTGATCCGGAGAAAGTAACAGAGAAAATAGATCACAGAAAAGACGTGGATGGCTTCCACCCTATCAACCTTGGAAGAATGATGCGTAATCTTCCTTGTTTTATTCCAGCTACGCCTTACGGTATAATGCTTATGCTTGAAGAATACAAGATTGAAACATCAGGAAAGCACTGCGTAGTGATCGGAAGAAGCAATATTGTAGGAAGCCCAATGAGCATCCTTATGGCAAGGAACGCTGCCCCGGGAAACTGTACAGTAACCCTTACCCACAGCCGTACTCAAAATCTTGAGGAGGTTATACGTTCTGCCGATATTATTGTAGCTGCCATAGGTAAAAAGAACTTCGTAACTGCTGATATGGTAAAGGAAGGAGCTGTTGTAATTGATGTGGGAATTAACCGGGAAGTTTCTGAAACTACTAAGTCCGGATATAAACTTTACGGAGATGTGGATTTTGAAAACGTTGCTCCTAAAGCAAGCTGGATCACCCCTGTTCCTGGAGGTGTTGGATTAATGACCATTGTTGGCTTATTAAAAAACACTTTGGCTTCAGCTAAAAAAGAGATCTACAAATAAGAGACGTTGTCTTAAGACCGACATACAAATTTAAATGACGGAATTTAGAGACTTGGTTTTGCAATAGAAACCTCTCTAAATTCCGTCTTTTGTTTTAGGTCCCCTGACCTTACTTTTTTGTCAGCTTTTCAAGCTTTAAGATCTCTACACCCGCATCGATAAGCGGACCAGTTCCATGCTTTTCATTTAGTCCTACCGGTCGATTGTAGTAGAACGGCAAGTTGTCCTGGATTCCAGTACCTACACAAATATCCTTTAGCTGGTATTGTTCGTTGAGTTTATGTTTCTTCAAACCTTCCCAACCTGTTTTTGCAATAGAAGCATATCGCTTATCAATCCAGCCTTCGTTAATAGCGTGTGCGATACCATAAACGAACATGGCTGTACAAGAAGACTCCAAATAAGAATCTTCCTTATCCAGGATTTGATGCCATAATCCATCTCCATTCTGATAGTGGGCCAATCCCAGGATCTGCTCTTCCAATAACTTTTTGATGTCCTTCTTCCTTGAATCATTATCACTCAATTTATCCAGTAAACGTACTTTAGACAATAACATCCATCCATTACATCTTCCCCAATGCGCTACACCATTCCTCTTTAAATCAGTATAATAGGTATGCCAATAAATACCTTTTTCTTTATCCCATAGATAGTTATGAAAGTTTTTCACTTGCTTAACCGCATCATCCAAATATTTCTTATCCCCCGTTAACGCTCCCATATTAGCAAGAAAAGGAACACTCATGTAAAGGTCGTCAGCCCATAGGGTCATCTTATGGGGAAATGCTCTCACAAAAGTTCCGTCCTGCATTCTAGGTCTTTCCTTAATTAAGTGGTTGGCAGCCTTTTCTACATAAGTCTTGTATTCAGGTCTCGGATCTTTTGCATAAACCTCAATAACACTTGCACTCATAGCTCCGAAATCGTCAAGCTCCTCCATTGTGAAGAACTCACCATATGGATAGGTGTAATGCTTTACATCATTTTTAAAACGCTGTTGGAATGTTCGGTAATTGTCAAAACCAAAGGCCACATGACGAGTGGCGTAGTTAAAATATTTCGGATCATTCAAGTAATTTCCCAAATTGATCATTGCCAGGTTTAAAACTCCATGGGCATAATGCCAACCAGTATAGGGACTTGCATATTTTACTTTTACATTTTCGGGGATGTCTGTAGAGGATTGATAGAACTTCTTTGTTTCGGTATCCTCAAATCCAAGGACGGTTTCTTTGATTACCTGATCGGCAATTTTTCGAACAACTTCTTCATTGGTTTGAGCTGAAACTCCTTCAAAAAGTAAAAAGCAAATTAGTAATGAGGCTATACGTTTCATGGTATTAAAATATTGTGAGGCCTAATTAAAAAACAAAATTTATAAACGAAGGTAAATTCGCCAGCTTATCAAAAATATTACACGATTGACAAAGTGAAAACAGATCTGAAATTTTAAGACTTTGGAAGGTTCCCCAAATATATATCTTGACAAGTGACAGGCCTTTTTTTGATTTTTTTTAATTCGTGTGTAATGTTCCAGTTTGAAGTCCCGTATCGGTTACAGAATTAATAATTAACACGTTTTATTTTATGAAAAAAATTACATCTATTCTTTTAACAATCTCTCTTGTAGCTTTAGGTTTTTCTTCTTGTAAAAAAGATGACGCAGAAAAAGTTGATGACCTGGAGGATATCAAATCAACCAAAATGAGCTGGAAATTTGATGGAACAGCTAAAACAAGTACTACCTTATTTGCTCATAAAGACGAAGGAGACTTAACAGTTATTGGGGGCATTAATGAAACGGAAACATTGACCTTATATATCAGTGAGTTTCATGGCACAGGAGACTATAACGTTGATGATGAGGAAAACAGTATCCACTACGTTACTGCAGCCGGAATAAGTAATCCTGCCGCCCTTTTTGCTGCTAAAGATGGAGTAATTAAAATTACATCTTCTACTAATGGAGAGGTTAAAGGAACCTTCTCTGGCACCCTGGAAAATGCCTTAGATCAAACTAAACCAATGACCGAAGGTAAATTTGAGGCCAAAATTGTCACCGGTAGCAACTTTGACTAATTAACGCAAAGGCTATCCAAATAAATTACTTGGATAGCCTCTTGTATTACTATAACAATCATTCAACCAACCCTTCTACGAACTATAAGAAGGATCTGGATCTGCAGAAAAGTTATCATACTTATTCGGATAGTTTCCTTGCTGAGTAGATCCCTGCTGTGAGCTAACCTTCGCAAACTGACCTTTAACCTGATCAATATAGGGCTTTACTTTATCAGTGTAAGGCTTAGCCTTTTCCATCCATTCGGGAGCCTTTGCTTTTAAATCATCTGCAATTGAAGTTCCATCAGGACGCTTTTTAGTAATATAGTGTGCACCCGCTGCCACTGCAGCTCCTGTGACTAATAATCTTAATAATCCCATAGTTATCTGTTAAAGCCTAATTAAAACAAAGGTGATGCCAATCTTTTAAAAAATAATATTCTCATCCCCCTAAAATAGCAATGGGATAAAACTTCATGCAGAAGATTTATCCCATTGCTATTTATATCCTTTTTAGTACTTATGGTTGAGGCAATCCATAACCATTGGTAACTTTTCCTTTAGACTGACGGATCGTCTCTGAAGGAATTGGCCAATAATATCTTGGCGGATCACCTGCAGAAGTAATTCCTGACAAAAGATTCCTTTTATAAACAGACTCATGGGTAGCAATATCAATCCCCCAATTAGTTCTAACATACCCTTGAGCCTGCAAAGCGATAGCCTCTGCACTTCCTGGAGCAATATAGCGGAACAGCCCTTGTATAGCAACATTGTGATTAACTCCAACAACCTTACTTGCTACTGCCGGTATTTTTGTATAATCGTACTGTCCTCTCCATCCCGGGTAAAGAGCCGGGTTAGAAACATCCGGATCGAAGGTTAAAGGATTCGGTAAATTAACCATTTTAGTCCAAATGTAGGCGGGTATTTCATTTCCGTTCGAAAAGCGATGGTAACCTTGTGTTCTGATATTATTAATCATGGTTGCCATCTCCTGCTGAACTGCTATTGCTCTTTCAGGAAAAGTACCGGAGCGAATTAGATCCCAGCGACGGGTGCCCTCTCCTAGTAACTCTAGCTTGCGCTCTTGTAAAATAGCTTCCTTCAATGCCTGCCCAGATAAAGCCGGAAGATTATTAGTTGAATTACCAAATGCTCTTTGGCGGACCTGATTCACCAGATCGATCGCATCATTCTCGCCGAGCTCCGCCTTTGCTTCCGCAAGCATCAAAATTACATCTGCCATCCGTAACACCGGCCAGTTCATTCCCGAAGCTCTTTGAGCTGCAACGTAAGGGGGATTCATACGATTATCATCCCACTTATTCGTTGAAATTCCACCTGTATTCTTATTTCCCGGCACAAATGATAGCATCATTTCGTTGCCATCTCCCTTACTGCCCGTCACAGCAACACTTACATCTCTCCTTTTATCATCGTTCCTGTATTCACCATAGTAAACTGTGGGGACAATACGAAGGGCACCAAAAACCTTTGTAGGTGCTGCATTGGCACTACCTCCATCAGATGGTCGGCCAAAAGCATAGGGATATTCACCATTGGTTAAAGTTTGGCCCACCTGGTAATTACCGATTTCAAATAATGATTCCGGACTCACCTGCAGATCATGTGCATATTGAAAATGCCGTTGAAATGGATTCTTAGCAACCGTTCTTGTATCTGCGGTGATCAACCCAGCTGATCCTTTGTTATCCAGCGCTTTCTGAAAATAAGTCTTTGCAATTTGATAATAGTTCAAGTAATCAGAACGCCTTGCATATACGGATTTATTAACCTCGTTGCCCTTCTTTGTGAAAGTTACGTTTCCGTACAAATCACCGATATCTGTTCTGATAGTTTGGTAACCTCCTGAAGAAAGTGCGATCTGACCAATTAATGCATTGCATAGTGTTCTGGAAAAGCGTTCTGCATTGATTCCTCCCTCGCCTATTCTATACATGAAAGGTTCCACTCGCTTCAAGTCTTCAATAAGATTGTCATAAATTACGAAACGTGACGTTAAAGTATAGTCTTCAATAATTGTATTTTCGTACCCGTAGGGAACATCTCCGAAGTGTTTTATCAAGTCATAATAGCAAAAGGCTCTCATAGTAATTGCCTCGCCATACAATTGAGTCCAGGCAGAGGTTCTCCCAGCGGCGATGTCCTCTTTGTATTCAGCTTTCTCAGCGATAAGTGAAGCTGCTTTTGCCGCTCGAGCAATGGTTGCATAAAGTCCGTTAAATCCTCCTGATACTGCGTCAATAGTAAGAAGCTCTGGCTTTAAAATAGCATTTAAATTATTGCTGGAGTTATCCTCGGGATAAATTTCAGCGTCAGATCCTATTGGATCATTCCATCTGTAGGTACCCATAATACTATTTTGCCGGTAATTTGCGTAGCCCCAGGAAAGAATTTTAAAGGTTTCTGCAGGAGTTGAAGTAACAAATTCATCGTCAACGCTTGATGGAGATTTTGCATCAAGGAAGTCTTCCTTACACTTGGTGAAAGTCAGACAGACTGCAATTCCTAATATATATTTTAATCTTCTCATTACTTTAAATTTTAGAAATTAACATTTAAACCGAATACGAAAGACCTTGCACGAGGATAAGCACCATAATCTAAGCCGATGGTAGGATATTGCTGATTATTGAAACCCTCATTTGCACTAACCTCAGGATCAAGGCCACTGTACCCTGTTAGGGTAAGTAAATTATAAACACTGCCATATAGGTATAAGCTCCCTATTCCAGCTTTAGAAATGAAAGCTTTTGGAAGTCTATATCCTAAAGTCAATGTGTTTAAGCGTAGGAAAGACCCATCCTCTATTCCTAATGTTGAAGTTGGGCCACCTTCGCTATAAGCGAGGGGTAATGTGGCGTTAGCATTTGCCGCGTTTAATTGTTCCGGAGTATTTAACCTCACAAGCTGGCCATTTACTACATCATAGATTTTATAGGAATTATTCATGATAGCCAGTTTATTCTCATATACGCCGGCTTCTTTAGGCCCATACAACGTAGCTAATTTTGTTACGTTATAAATATCGTTGCCATAGCTCCAGTTGAAGTTCAAACCTAAATCGAAGTTTTTATAACCTAAATCGAAGTTAAAGCCGCCGGTATGGAGTGGATTCATCTTGCCAATCACTCCCAGGTCTTTGTCATCAATCTTACCACTGTTGTCCAAATCCTTGAATTTAGGAAGTCCTGGATATGCAATTTGTCCAGTTGGACGGTTTGAGGCACTAAGGCCGTGCACAATTTGTAATATTGGGTTAGTTAAATCGGCAATACCATTCTTTAAAGTATACATGCCATTATTATATGTGAAATCATCGGGCGTGTAAAAGCCATCATATGTTAATCCTCTAACCTGTCCAACTGGTTTTCCTTCCGTTAAGATATAATCAAAAGTAGGGTAAGTCCCCGCGCTATTCCAATTCGTTCCATAAAGGCCAGTAACACCAGGAGCTAACCTATCAATATTACTCTTGTTAAAGTTAATATTACCACCAGCCGTTACTCTCCAATCTTTGCTCTTGAAAATAGTTCCTGTAAGAGATAATTCTATCCCCTTGTTACTCGTTTGGCCAACATTTTTAGTAGTATTACTAAAGCCTGTAATTCCTGGAATAGAAATCCCTGTCAACAAATCCTTCGTAGAGTTCCAATACAAGTCGATTGTACCAGACAATCTACTTCTAAACAATCCGAAATCAGTACCAACATTACGAGTAATTGTAGTTTCCCATTTCAAATCAGGATTTGCTTGAGTACCACCAACCTGATAAGCTGCCTGACGTACATGATTGATAGCATACTGATTCCTTTGATCCGTTACAGATCCCCAATTTTGAATAAATAAGCTCGGATTGATTCTATCGTTACCAGCTTCACCATAAGATGCCCGGAACTTTAGATTATCTAGCCAGTTTATACCTTTCATAAAAGGTTCGTCTGATACTCTCCACGCAAAGGCTGCAGCCGGAAAATATCCCCACTTATTGTTAGGACCGAAGGTAGATGAGCCATCCGCACGAAACGTTAAAGTCACCAAATACCTGTCTAAAAGTGAATAATTTGCCCTTCCGAAAAAGGATGACATTCTATTAGGGAAATCAACATTTGAAGAAAATATAGCTGAGCCGTTAGTTTGGTCATACTGGTTGATCTGGGCAAAGGCTGTTTCTTTATCAAAGTTAGCCGGGAAGCGGGTAGCTTGCACGGAAAGAATATTTCCTCCAGAGTTAGCTACTTCCTGCCCAGCCAATATTGTTAATTTGTTTGATTTGTTAATATTAACATCATAAGTCAGGGTATTAGTCCAGCGGGTATTCCAACTATCGCTTTTCCTGAAGTCAGCATCTCCCGCATTCAGCTTTGTACCAGTAGCATCCTCTATGTACCCTCTAAAAACTGCCCCTGACCAATATTTCCTCTGGTTCCAGGCAGTATTTAAACTAAAATCTGTGTGATAAGTCAAGCCTTTAACAATTCCCCAATTTAAAGATGTTATTGCAACAGCGTTTTGGTTCTTGTTATAAGGTTCGTAATCCCTGATTCTGGCAGAGGGACTGTAAGTGTCCCACATGGAATTTTTTCCGTACTGTTCTATATTACCAGTCCTAACTGCATTTACATCTCCTAAAACATTGCCGGTTGCAATTGGGCGGAAACGATAAGAAGTAGATAACAGTGACCCTCCGCCGCTTGATGTCCCCTCATCTCCAAGTGTAGGAGTACGTGTATAGCGGGTGTTTAAATCAAATGTTAAGTTTTCCCGGATCTTTTGCGTTAGTTTAAATGCAGCATTTGCGCGTTTATAATACGAGTTGATCTTCATTCCCTGATCATCGGTATAGTTCACCGAGAAGAGAACCTTTGTCTTATCTGTTCCTCCTGTTAACGTCAAAGCATGGTTCCATGAAGTAGATTGATTATAAACATCTCTTTGAATATCATCAGAAGCAAGATTCCTATAGCTTTCGATTCCTCCCGTATTAGTACCGGCATTGGCTCCGAGTCCGTAGAATTTCTCGAAAGGTGTCTGATAGGCAACTCCATTAGCCGCAGCATTAGCCCAAACATATCTTAAATAGTCGTAGGGATTTAAAGCTTCCAAATACTTAGTTGGCTGGTTATTTTTCACATAGCCGCTATAAGTTACTGTTGTTTTTCCGGCTTTTGCTGCTTTCGTCGTAACAAGTACCACTCCATTTGCTCCCCGTGCACCATAAATAGCGGTAGAAGAAGCATCCTTTAAAACATCAATACTTTCAATCTGATCACCGGCAATATCAGCCAGATTACCCGGTATTCCATCAACAAGGATTAAGGGTTGATTGCTCTGAGATATAGAACCACCCCCTCGAACACGAATGGCAATATCAGCACCGGGACGTCCGTCTTGTGCTGTGATTTTCACACCGGGCAACTTACCTTGCATCGCTTGAGCTGCATTCGGTACGGGTGTCGCTGCAATATCTTGTCCGCTGACAGACGCAACTGAACCGGTTAAATCTCGCCTTTTTACAGTACCATATCCGATAATTACTACCTCATTTAATGTTTTCCCTTCCTCTTCAAGAGTTACATTTACTGAAGATTGGCTTCCAACAGAAACTTCTTTGGTCTTGAAGCCAATGTATTTAAACACTAGAACTGTGTTCGGAGGGACACTTACTTTGTAATTACCTTTTACATCAGTAGAGGTTCCTGCAGTTTTTCCTTTAATAATTACGCTTACTCCAATAAGAGCTTCGCCAGTTTGATCGGTCACTTTACCTGTTACCGTTTGTCCTTGAGAGTATGCATGTTGTAGGATACCAACGAGCATGCTCAGCAGAAATAGAGCTTTTCTCATTTTAAGATTATTAAATTGGTTATAGAATAAATGGTGAATAAGGACTGCCCTTATTACAAAAATGGTTTAATTAAGTGGCTAGTGTCTGTTTCTAATTCATAATTGATATTTTAAGTTAAAGATGGTGTGCAGTAAAGCCCTAATTTCCAACGTTGGCGTAAAAAATGAAAGATTAGCAATCATGAATATCGAAGGTCAGACTTTCTTACTTAAGGCACACCGACGCTTTCATCTCCTAATGTCTCTACATTCTAAAATTTTAACGTGACTAAAAAGACTATAAATTTTAAAATAGGTGTTCTAGCAATCGCATAAAACATCCGTACAGTTACAAAATGGTAAAGTAATTACTACTTATTGGTTACAGTGCTAATATAAAAAGAAATGCGCAGCCTCAAAATTTTTCATCCAGAAAAACCCACAAGAATGTTACAAATTTTTCCACCTATTAGGCCCAAAATTAGGTACAACGGAGCCTTATCACCTCAAATCACTGATTCTCAAACTTTCAGGCCCAAGTAAGCAGCCACAATTTCCGAATTAAGAAGGATGGAACAGGTTGGGCACTCTGCCCACCTTTCTTTAAAGTCGTCTCAAACTTTTTTAGTCCTAAAACAGAACCTAATGAAAGTAAAGACTTTTAATACACCTTGTACTATCCTATTTCCTTCTTACCCTGGCCCTCAAATCTGCGACCGAAGCCGTGATCATCCGGCCTACCGGCTTTTTATCCCTATATGTAATAACACGTAAGTTAACAGCGTCTTTAGGTATGGTAAGTGGTGCTTTATATTTAGGATAAAATGAGTCGGGGAAGGAGTTATCAAATGAATAATAGATATCTAATCCAGGAATTTCCGTTGTTAGTTCCATAACAACAGTATTATTAGCCCCACCAGAAACAGTAAATATTGGATCATACATACTAGGGGCATACTTAACTTCGGCAATATCAAAGCGCTTGAAGTGCTCTTCAACTTTAGTATAGAAATTTGTCCAGTTCTTTCTGTTTAAGGGCGACCAAACTGATTCAGCGATAGCAAGAGCTCTTGGCCATAACATATATTCAAGGTGACGCGTGTTGTAAACTTGTTCTGTCCATAGGTTTGCCTGACCGCCTTTAATAAAAGAAGGATTAGATATGTTTGCTGCCGGGTCAAACTGATAGGCCTTATTCAGTCTTAAAGAAGCGTAAACTCTCGGTTCAATCGAAACATCACCCTGCATATAATCCAGATAGGCATAAGTACTTGGACTCATTACCACCTCGTGACCTGCGCTGGCAGCTTTAATGCCACCTTCCACTCCACGCCAACTCATTACCGCTGTCGATTTGGAGGGTGAACCATCTAATATCTCATCCCACCCTATAAATTTTTTCCCTTTAGATTGAACTATCGCCTCTACCCTTTTCGTGAAGTATCCCTGCACCTCTTGCATTGTTTTAAGTCCTTGTTGTTGCATCAACTGTTTGATCTCAGGAGTTTTTTCCCAGAAATTATGAGGGGCTTCATCGCCTCCCATGTGAATATATTCAAAGGGGAAAAGTGCAGCAACCTCTGAGATCACCTTATCCAGGAACTCGTATACCTTTTCATTAGCAGGACAGAGGGTGTTATCAATAAGGGCTATCGGTGGTGCCCCACGCGACCAGTCCATAATTGGCTCTCCAGAACGCACATTGTACTTTTCAACACCAGGGGTACATGAAAGTTCGGGATAAGAAACAACAGCAGCTAAACTATGGCCAGGCACATCTATCTCAGGCATAATATTGACATACCTGTCTGCCGCGTACTTAATCAATTCTTTTATATCGTCTTGTGTATAAAAACCTCCGTAGTCTTTAGGCTCATTTGCTGCAGGTGCGGAAAAGGTTCCGAAGTAGCCAACTTTGTTCACCCGCCATGCTCCTACCTCTGTTAATTTAGGGAAGCTTTTTATCTGTATCCTCCACCCCTCATCATCGGTAAGATGAAGATGCAGTAGATTATACTTAAACTTAACCATATTGTCGATGTACCGCTTTACCTCCTCCTTAGTGAAAAAATGCCGTGATACATCAAACATCAATCCTCTCCATCCAAACCTAGGATAATCGGTAACAGAAACACAAGGAATCTGCCATTTTACATTTTTCACAAGTTTATCACTCTCTATTTCTTTGGGAAATAATTGCCAGAGGGACTGTACGCCATAGAAGAGGCCGGCGGGAGTATTTGCTCTGATAGAAATGCTCTTCGGTGTTACGATTAACTGATAACCTTCATTTTTCAATAAAGTGTCTGGTTGTGTATTGAGCGTTAATCTTACGTTAGCCTGCTCATCCCTTTGAGTGGTCGAAATCCGGTAGCCTGTAACGTCCCCAAGCTTCTTTCTCAGTAAATTAGTTGTTTGGCTAACTTCTGTTGAAATCGGGACCTTTATAAAAATCTCTTCAGGTAATACCAGATAACCTTCGTTCCGTATTAATTGCACTGGTTCGGGAATAATTGATACCCTTGATACTTCCTGTGCAAAAACGCAAAATGAAGAAAGGAGGAAGAGATTAACAGAGCAGATTAATATTCTATAATTCATTCAGAAGTACAATTTAAAAATTAATACTCCTGCTTATGGAAGCAGGAGCCGAAGATATTGAAACCGGAAATTAAACAAATCTCTGCAGAATCAGCAATTTGTTTCAACTCTTATCCGCTATTGCTATTACTGGAAATAACGGTGTTCGGAACCGAATCTATATTTCAAACTAACGCTAATTGTGCTATACATATCCCTGGTTGATCCTTTGATAGCATAGCCGTCCATATTATCCCCAAGTCCGAAGGCGTACTGATAACGTACTCCAGCCACAATACGGGAATTGAAACTGGAATTATCAAGTCCTACACTCACAGGAAAAATCAAATCACGGTCTGTATCCCAACCCCGGTATAGATCATTATCTTCTTGTCTGTAGATTTCTTGCTGGGCGCTTTTAATCATTCCCGCTCCGGCACCTGCATATAACCCCTCAAACAACTGGGAAAGTTTAGTTTTATAAGCGTAAGGTCCTCGGAACCTATCGGTTAAACGCCCCATGTATAGCTTGAGATTGCCTGTAACAGACCTGAATTCTGAGCGAAAGTAGCGATTGGTTTCAAGACCGTAACCAGCCATATTTCCTACCTGCAGCTCGCCATTTCCAACTATATAAGGTGTGAAAAAGTACTCCAAGTTGCCTATGTAAACGTTTTTTCCCTCCCTACCTCTTAAGTCACCATGGCTATAGGCTAACCCTGTGCCGACACCTACACTAAATTTGCGATACAGCTTTTGTGCATTGGTTAGTAATGGAATAACCAACACAATGAGTAAGGTAAATTTTCTTGTCATAGATATTAGTGTATATTTTGTTGTACGTGTGTGGATGTACTTTATGGATAGAAAAAATGTGCCAGAAAGTGAAATTTAACCGCTAAAAAACATAACAGATTAGTATGCAGACATAAAAATAAAAAAGCGTTTTGCATAAGTATGCAAAACGCTTTCTGTCATGTTCTAGATCAGGGACGCTAGTGTTTATTTAGTTGTTCAGGGAACATAAGCAGGACTCCCTAAACTTTCTTCATGTTCAGGAATAGCAGCTGTTTTTTTTCGTTTGGCAATCAGTATCCATGCAAAACCAGCCCCTCCAAGAGCCATAAGTACACCAACCATTGCAGGAGATGTGTATCCTAATCCTGCCGCAACAGGAAGTCCTCCTAAATATGCACCCAGGGCATTACCAAGATTAAATGCAGCTTGTGTTATAGAAGCTCCGAGCATCTCTGCACCCTTGGAACTATCTATCATTAATAATTGAATAGGAGCAGCTAATGCCAAAGAGCAACTACCTGCTATAAACGTCAGTATTATAGACGCAATTTGGCTTTCCGAAAAGAAATAGATCAATACCAGGGTAACCGCCATCGCAAAAAGAAGTACAATGGTTGCGGAGGCTGGTTTCAGCGAGTCTGCAAGCTTTCCTCCTATAAAGTTCCCAACAACCATTCCAAACCCGGCGACAATTAAAATATAAGGAACCGAAGATGATTTGAATCTGGCGACTTCTGTCATTAGTGGCGCTATGTAACTTATCCAGCAAAATAAGCCACCGGTACCAATAGCCGTAATCAGGAATATCAACCAAGGGTCCAACCTACTGAAAACTTTCAATTCTGATCTGATATTACTTTCCTTTCTGGCTGGTAATGAAGGAAGTATAAAGTAAATAGAAGCCAGTGTAATGAGGCCTATTATACCGATGCTGGCAAAAGTATACCGCCACGAATATTCATGACCAATATAGGTGCCAATAGGCACGGTTACAAGATTAGCCACTGTTAGTCCACTAAACATTATAGCAATAGCACGAGCCTGCTTTCCTTTATCGGCCAACTGACTTGCAACCACTGATCCTACTCCGAAAAAGGCACCATGTGGTAAGCCGGATAAAAGCCTTGAGAAAAATAAGATCGTATTATTAGGCGCGAACGCTGACAGTGTATTGAATACAGTAAACAAGGCCATCAGGCCAAAGAGGATCTTTTTAGGAGCAATTTTACTACTGAGTGCTACGAGGGTGGGTGCTCCTATTACCACCCCGAGTGCGTAAGCAGAGATCATATGTCCTGCTTGCGGAATACTAATACTAAATTCTTTAGCTACATCGGGTAATATTCCCATCATAACAAACTCTGTGGAACCAATTCCCAATCCACCCAGAGCAAGAGGTAATAACTTCTTTCTCACTTATTGTACTTCTTACACCAACTAAGCGACAAAAGTAAGATCTTTAGAGCAGGGGGTTTAGGTAGGAATAGAATTATGACATAGAATGTATAATCAGGAAACGGAGCACTAGAAGCGGCCATAAAGCTACCTCAACAAGTGTATGTCAAAATAAGCTTCTAAACAATTATAACCATGGTTCTGGAATCCTGCTAGTCCTGATCGAAATATACACCATGAGCGGGAACAAAATGGATCACCTTCGCGAGCAGATACTCTTCAACGGTTTGAAGTAGAACGTTAATGTTAAGAGGTTTAACCAGAAAATCATCAGCGCCGATAAGATGGACACTTGAGTAGGAAGTTGACGTTTCTAGTAATAGGATAACAGGAATATTTATTGCCATATCGTCCATCTTCAATTCCTTACTGATACTTGTACCGGTACGCCTACCCACTTTATTCCCAAGCAGTATTAGTTGAGGATCATATTTCTTTATCTCTTCTAAAAGGTTATTTCCTGAAGAGTTGGTTATAACTTCATACCCCTCTGCAACTAATACCAATTCAAGGAAATCTAAAGTGTCTCTATCCTGATCGATAGCGTAAATACATTTTCCCATGTCCCTATCTAAATTCTAACCACATTACGAACAAAAGAAATAAAGGGTTACCTCCATTACTAAGAAAAATCAAAATATGCTGATATTCAAGCTTAAACCTTTCAAATAATAATTGCGACTAAATTGTTACTCCAACTTTTCTGATAAGATTATGCAACCATGAAAATGCCGATCATATTTGTAGCTGATAATGTCGGATCAAAAAAAGCAACACAATGAATATCAATAAACCTGTAGGCCTCCTGGGTCTTTCATTTATTCTGATTGCAAGCGCTAACGCAGGTAACTTTTCAAAAGTACCTCCAGCACCATTACTTGAAATCAGAAAGGCAGATAAAATTTATAACATAGCCGAACATGGAGCTATCGGAGATGGCAAAACCTTAAATACGAAAAGCATTCAAAGCATTATCGATAAGTGTTCGGAAAATGGCGGCGGTACGCTTGTGGTGCCCCAGGGAGTTTTTCTTAGCGGCTCTCTATTCCTGAAGCCGGGGGTTAACCTAGAATTGAAGGAAGGTGGAGTTTTAAAAGGCTCAACCGATATTAACGACTATGTGAAACTAAATACGAGGATTGAAGGGCATTTTGAGCCATGGCGCGCAGCCCTTATTAACGGTGACCAGGTAGATCACCTTCGCATTAGTGGACCAGGCACCCTGGACGGCAGTGGAGAACCTTTTTACAAAGAGTTTTATGGTAGAAGGGAAAGGGATAAAAAGACAACCAACCTTAGTGTGGAAAGACCCAGATTGATGTTTATCCAAAACTCAAAAGATATAAAGATCAGCGGAGTCAAGTATTTGAACTCCGGCTTTTGGAACCTCCATATTTACCGGTGTAAGGATGCCTTGGTAGAGAACTGCAGCTTCATAGCTCCTTCTGGCCCTACCCCAAACCGCGGTCCCAGCTCTGATGGTATTGATGTAGACAGCTCTCAGGATATTAGCATAAAAGGCTGCTACTTCTCTGTAGGGGACGACTGTATTGCACTTAAAGGTTCAAAAGGGCCATTTGCAATGCAAGATAAGGATAGCCCCGCAGTTGAACGCGTTAATATCTCAGATTGTATTTATGCTGCAGGTGGGGGTATTGTAACTTTTGGAAGTGAGGCCACTGTAGTTCGTGATGTAGTTGTAAAAAACTGTACTACTAAGGGTCCGACAGTGCTGCGACTTAAACTTCGTCCTGACACACCACAGCAGTACGAGAATGTCAGCATCAGTAATATTACGATGGAAAATGGAGGGGTAATATTTAAGGTTTCTCCCTGGACCCAGTATTTTGATCTGAAGGGGCAAGAACCGCCAAAAGCTTTAGTAAGGAATGTAAGCATTTCCAATGTGCGAGGCACAGGAAATTCCTTCGGACAAGTTATAGGTCACGAAAGAGCAACTATCGAGAACATCACCGTTAAAAATGTAGATGTAAAATTAAAAACAAATGATTTCGAGGTTGGCAATGTTACCGGACTAAAGTTTAAAAAGGTTAAAGTGAACGGTACTAAAATCTCAAGTCCTAAAGCAAATTCCAAGCAGTTGAAATAGGGATAATAGGTAGAGGATGACGTTCAGTTAGCATAAAAGACGAAGGCCTGAATTTAATTTCAGGCCTTCGTCTTTTATGCTATTCAACCAGCGTTACTGCCATTAAACCGATCACAACGTCGTTTGTCAGCGTCTTCAATCGCAGCTCCTTCAACTCTTTGTCTGGATTTAGCGGCAGGTCAAGAATTGTTCCCGCTCCTCCATCTATTGCATAGTTGGAATAACCTTTTATGCTGCTGAAATTTTTAAAATCCCTTGTTATTTCCCCGGTTTTGAAATAGACGCGGTAGGGTTTTGGAGCGCCAGTTTTAAATGCAAAATTATCAGTAAAATAATCCTGCTCAATGGGCCACCAGGTCTCTGGGTTCCTTAGTGCCAGGGCTTCTGAAGTTCCATCCTTGTAGACGACTACCAACTCCCCGTTGTCCATTTGCGTCTGCATAGGATTTGTAGAACCGGCCGTCAAGAAGTAAGCATGAGAAAATTTTCCTTTCAGAGGAATATTCACTGAATCTGGGTAATTGTCCCATTTAGATGTGAAAACAATATTTTTTGCATTGGAGAGAGAAGGTGTAGCAAATGAAACACCGTTAGGCAGACTAACCAGGTTCTTATTACCTGCTGCCGCTTTTAACCCAGAATCATCAATATTTGCAGTAATCAAAGGATAACACCAATTGCCTATGCCTTGCCATGGTAGCTGTAAAGTAGGGCCTTTCGGTCGGGGACTCAAATATAAATTTTTGAATATATTAGAGACCTGATCATTGAACGCTCGGATCAAATCAACGTTTACCACTTTAGCTAATCGCGGCCTTACAGTCCAATTTATTACTTTAGTCTCGCTTGCCTTTTCACCATACTCGAAACGGATTGTATTTGTGCCAGAGCTAAGAAAAGCTGGATCTACCGATACCGAAGTAGAGTCTCCGGCACGCAAACTCAATTCTTTTTGAAAAGCCTTCTTCCCATGATTTATGATCATTCTACCCTTTACAGCCTCACCGTTATTTTTAAACGATACTGCTAAACCCTGCTCGCGCTGTTCTGGCTCAGCAAGAACTTCCACCTGCTCTTTAACTTTTACATTAATAGGTCTGTACCAGGAGAAATCCCCCTGTCTTGCCTTTAAGAACACTGTTTTATTACCTGCGGAACTGAAAATAGATGTGCTACTTCTCCCCTCCTGCTTCAAAGCTTTCTGCGGGTCCTCTAAGGAGATATCTTGACCATTCCCTATTACTGTTTCAAACGCATTGCCTACCAAGGCCTCGGCAAACACCGGCTTAGCAATCTCTGCTCCATCCCATTCTATAATTATCTCGAATTTTGGAGCTTTTGCCGCCACGATATCAAATGCTGGGTAGCCAACTGCCCCTTCTATTGCCTTCCAATTTGCTTTGACCCCATTAACTGTCACTGACTTTATCTTATCCTTCCAGGCCCTTATTTGTAACTTCAAATTCATCCTTTTCGGATATGCCTGGCGTAGGACGTAGGTATCTGTATTACCGGTTCTTTTAAAATCGAAACCAAGGGTAGATATGTTAAATGACGCGTACTTCCAGTCGGAAGGGAAACCAGGTTTTATAAGCAATGTATCTGAAAGAGCATTAGGTTTTATTCCGAACAGTCCCTCAGTTAAAGATCTTGCAGCCATACCCACGGGGTCTCCAAAATCACGGTACAATTCCCCCCTAATCGCATCATAAAAGGAAAGCTGCTCGAAACCGCCGGGACTAGAGCTCAGATACATGCTTTCTAAAATATTGCTCTTCCACAAATGATAGGCTTCATCGGGTCTCCCACCTTGCCAATAGGCTAAAGCAGTATGCAGAACTTCGGCCAGAGCTACGTTATTCAGTGACCAATCATACGGCTGCCAATTCGTTGTAGAAAGTGTATAAAGAGACCTGTCTTCAAAACCATTTGCCAGGATTGGGATATGTGGAATTTCAGTATCAATATAGCGCAGGGATTGATAGGCTTGAAACGGATTTGGAACATCAGAGTCTAGCGCATGGTAGATAGTCCATAAACCAGGAGAAGGGTGCGTTAATTTTAATCCTAACAGATCTTTATACTCTGCATAAGTTCCTTTATAAGGTAACCAAAGGTTCATATTGATAGCCGCTAATATTTTATCTGCTTCCGCTGTATATGGTTGCGGATCATCTCCAACCATGGAAGCCAGTTGTGCTGCTAGTTTATTTGCACGGTAGTTGTATGACGAAGAGTGTGTTACTCCCCCTCCGCTATACTGTAACGCATCACTCGCCCATATTGCTGCATAAGCATCATATAATCCATCCCCATCGTTATCAAAGTTCCTCTTCTCCCATGCCAGATGACGTTTTATAGCAGGCCACATTTCTTTAATGAATTCTATATCACCAGTATAGTTAAAATGAGTTAACAGCTGATCAAAGAATACGAGGTTCATATCGTAATGATGAGGCTTTGTATTATCGTTAGGATTACGGGAAATATAACCGCTGCTAAAAACAGAAGTACCCATTTTTTCCTGATGGCGAGCAAGATGCAGAACAGTATCCATCACAACCGGTCCGGTTGCAGGTTCTATCACCTGCGACTTTGCATAACTACTGAAGTGAGCTCTGGCCCGATCAGATAAACCCAACACATCTGCTACATATGGGCCTCTCCAGGCATTAAGCCGCATTCTCCACGCTATTGCCCCATGCAGGTATGTTGGATGTTCCCATATTCCATCCTCGGCCATTGAAAGAGCTGCACCTAAAGTATTCAGGTATGGATCGGGAGTATTGAGGTTTACACGGCCGGCTATTTCTTTCCTTCTCTTCTCGGCTTTATCATATGCAGTAGCAAGGGCATTATATTGATTCAACTTATTGGTACCGGGATTTTGGACAGAGAAATAGTAATCTCTGCTGGCGGAAAGCTTCAAACTCGCTACCATAACAGGACTTTTTTGAGATGAAGAGTTTACAACTTCGGAAGGAGTCGTTAAACGTTCAGCATCCCCAACTTTAAGGATCACACCTTCCGGGAACAAGCCTGCAAGAAGCTTCTTCTCTTGCAGTGTTCCTTTTTCTTTCGCTTTATCAGGGAAATGGTCAATCTCATATCGTTCTGCTTCCGATAATACCTTCCCCTTACCGTAGAACAGATCAAAGCTATTCTTGGAAATATTGATGATATTATCCTGGCAGTACTCTGGTTTCAGGTAAAAAGAGGATTCAGGATCTGCACCAATGTCTCCATCCCTGGAGAACTTCTTCCCTGTAGCGCCTCCAAAAACGGTTATAAGTTTTAGGTCCTTACCTATGGTTGTTGTTGTTGCTTTGATAATGATACCTTCCGCATCTGCTCTTGCCATTACAGAAAGTCTTAACTCTCCAGTACCGAGCAAAGGATCCTTAATGATGTACAGCATGCTACCTGGCCTGTACCTTGTTTCAATGTTCGCCGCATCGATGATCCATTTGCTTTGATCGCCTGAGATAATGCCGAACTTCAAATTCCCTCCCATCCCAGGCATATACAACGCAAACTCTGGTAAATCTCCTGTTTCAACACGAAACGCTGTATTTGTTCCATACAAGGCTCTATTGAATCTTTTTTTACCTTTTACCAAAACAAAATCCTCACCATCGGGACGATAATGGATTTCTCTTTGCACGCCATGCCAGGGCTTTTGGGTAGTTTGGGTAAGAGCGAAATTGCCTGATAAAGCAATAGCGACAATCAATGAAAGACGTTTAAATACCATGATTATTGATGCTTGCTGCTCTTCTCTCCACGAGAGGGAACAGCAATAAAAACTAGTTTAATTTTTGGATAGTAGTAAGTATAGGAATATCCTATCGTACTTAAACAAAATTCGAAGAAACCTTGGGCTTTCCTAGCAGATATTAGAAGTGTAAAGCTTATTTTACTTAAGCAGGCCAGTGCAAATAAAATTTTCGACCTACAAATAAGATCATTTGTGCAGATTGTCTAACTCCCGTTTTGCCTTTATGAATCGAAATATTCCTATGATCATTATAATTACGGCGACCGGAATAAGCAAATAACCCAGTAGTACAAAGCTCGTAACATTAAAGAATTGGATAAGGGAAACACCTGCAACTATAAAAGATAGAAAAGTGCGAACATAAGCAAGCAAAGTTCTCTCATTTGCCATTTTATTCCGGCCGATTGCAAGTAGATCTGCGTTCGAGAGGGTTTCAGGGACAATAGCTTTGTAAGGTGAATCAGACATATTCAAAATACAGAAATAATGACCACTAAGTTTTACCCCCTTGTATATTCAGGGAAACAACCTTAATTGTCCGGTTAAAGCATCCTTTTCTCCACCATCGGGGTTAGGAAAACCAGAAATTGAAATACCTAGGAGTCGTACTTTCTGATCTTCACTGAATGTAGAGGATAAAAGCTCCTTCGCAGTGGAGGCTATCGTTGAGAGATCGTCGATCGGTGAAATTAAGGATCTGTTCCTTGTGATCTGTTTAAAGTCGCTGTATTTGATTTTAACAGTAACAGTCCTGCCCTTTAGTCCCTTTTTCCTTAAGCGTTCACAGACCAGTTGAGCTATCCTTTCCAATTGCTCCTCCATTTCCTCTAAAGTTGTAAGATCATAAGGAAAAGTATCTTCGGCGGCCAGTGATTTGGTTTCCCGGTGTGTTTGAACTTCCCGGTTATCAATTCCTCTAACAATATCATAATAAAACTTTCCCTGCTTCCCAAAATGTTTTTGCAAGTCTGTTTCAGACAAAGCCTTCAGATCACTGCCGTAGAACAGTCCTAACTTCATCATTTTAGCAGCGGTCACTTTTCCAACACCATAAAACTTCTCAACCGGAAGCTTTTCCATAAAAGCCTCTATAGAGGATGGGCCTATAAAAGTTAACCCGTCAGGTTTGTTAATATCAGAAGCGATCTTAGCTACAAACTTGTTGATAGAAACACCTGCAGAAGCAGACAATTGCAGTTCCTCTTTTATAGCATCCTTAATTTGTTTAGCAATGTCCAGGGCCGACCCTATTCCCAGTTTATCCTCTGTTACATCTAAATAGGCTTCATCCAGAGAAAGAGGCTCGATAAGATCGGTGTAACGATAGAAAATCTCACGTATTTTTTGAGAAACGGCCTTATACACCTCAAAACGAGGTCGCACAAAGATCACATGCGGACAAAGTCGCACAGCTTGTTTAGATGACATTGCTGATCGTATCCCAAACCTCCGTGCTTCATAGCTTGCTGTGGCTACTACACCTCCTCTGCCTTCCGGAGATCCGCCTACAGCAATCGGTTTACCACGGTATTCCGGATTGTCCCTCTGTTCTACCGAAGCATAAAATGCATCCATATCAATATGAATAATTTTACGATGAGGAACTTTCGGTGTGATATTCATCTGTACAAATATAAATCGATTTAAAATAAGTAAGATACCGGGGCTCATGATGAACTGAGAAAGGAAAGAAGGCCGAAAATAGTTGATTAAGCAAGGCACAGATCTAACTCCGATTGATTCGGTAAGAAATTAACAATAGTGGAAGTTCTTCAAGAAATAGCAGAATCAGTCGGAATAGGAAGATTAGTTTATTTCGAAATTATTCTTAGTGCCGGCATGGCAGCTATCAAAAAATACAATGCAGTAGAAAAGAAGTTGATGGTAGATGTTTCAAACACAAAGAGCGCCCTCGCAGAAATCTGGGCTACCCTAATAGTACTCTTAAATAAGAACACGCAGACTTAAAGCTTCAATTCTCTGCTTCTCACGGATTACAAATTTAAGTTTGCGACAAATCTCAAACTCCTCTAGCTCCTCAAAGCGCTTCATATCAGCGTTTATATCCTCCAAGGACATGTCAAACATCATATGTAAGAAATCCTCTTCACTAAAAAAGCGAAATGCAGAAACCGCACCACGGGAGTATGCAAGAATTGAATGAGAAATTTTTTTTGAAGGCTGCGAGTCCAATTTAATTGCCATGTTTCAAATAGTAGATTGCTGTTTACTACGAGAATACGAGTACAGGGTTTCAGAAAAACAAAAGAAGAATTTTTTTTGATCTTTAAGTTAAAAAGTTTTCAACATCATCACCCTCTCAACTATAAAAAACTGAAATACAAAAGTATCGCTTCCTACAATTTGAAGAAACAATAGCACCGTAATAAAATAATACACTCCACTAAATCCTATCTTTGGCATAAATGACAAAAATAATTGCTGTTCCCGCAGAAGTTGTATGGCCTATCCGCCATCAGGTGATGTACCCCGATATGAAACTTGAAGATATTAAATTAGAATCTGATCAGGAAGGCTTGCACCTTGCGCTTATTGAAGATGAAAATGTAATAAGCGTAGTCTCTTTATTTAAGAATGGTGAAGATTTACAATTTAGAAAGTTTGCTACTCTTGAGGCTTATCAGGGAAAAGGGTATGGCTCCTCCTTACTCCGCCACGTTATCGATTACGCACAGAAGGAAAAGTGCACCAGACTATGGTGCAACGCCAGGAAGAACGCATCTTTATTCTATCAGCGCTTTGGATTCAAAGAAACCAACACAACCTTTTTCAAGGATGGCTACGACTTTGTGATAATGGAATTATTGATAGACCAAGGGATTATGGAACAATAAGTATTATTAATAATTTTTCCTTTAATCTCTTAGCTAGGCTAATATATGGTCCTTTAATTTACTTCTTCCTGTATCAATTTGTGAAAGGTACTTGATGCCGCTGGTAGCTCCTTCAACCTTTCCTTAAAGATTTGCTCATGCTCTTTACCTACCAGAGCATACACTTCGGGAGGATAAGCCCTGAATGAACTGGCAATCAATTCCTCATTCAGCTGTTTCTGAATTAGAATTGCCTGTCGAGTAAACTCTTCTCTTGAAACACCTTTAAGGAGAGCCGCATCAAGAGAATCCGATTGCTCCATCAGCCCCTCTACACTTTTTAATTCGGGTGTAAAAGACTGGAACATGTTAACGAAAAGGTTTGAAATTTTATTAATAACACCCTCGCCAAACTTATAAAAAGCCATATCCCGGTCTACAGCAAGAGGATGCAGCATCACTTTCCCTCCCTCCATTTTTTGCATCCATTTCCAGTTCCCCTCATGCCTGTCCCAATCAGAAATAAGCATATCAAATAGCCTGTTACGCAGATACCCGATAGTATCGATGGGGATATGCTGAGTTCTGGAAGCTAACAGCATTTCTTCTGTTTTTAGAATTTTGAAATTGCTGGCTACGCTCTTTGGTTTATCTTCCCAACGCTTAACCAGTGTTACTAACCTGCCAGCCATCCTGTCGTTATATTTTCCCAATTTGCTGTCGTAAGGAAAAAAATAAAAGCGGGGGGTATCACAATGAATTTTCAAGGCCGGCGCCAGTCTCGCAACAACGAGACCTCCAAAGGGGTTCATCGAGCAGGCCTGGTCGCGAAACATCGGACGAAGAATACTCGATCTAAGGAAAGATGGCAGGGCTGCTGATTGGTCTTTATTTACTGATCGAATAGACCATGTTTGCCCCGAGCTATCTATTACCTTGATTCCTATTGTCTGATGTCTACCCGTAAAGTCGATGGGTTTTAAGCCTCCTTTTAGTTGCTGAAGCTTTAAAACCGGAACTTTAAGTTTGAGTTGCCATAAATCACGATAAGCCGATCCAAGAAGTCCTTGAATTAAACTGCCACGACGATAAAAGTCTCCTGGGACAACTTCAACAGAGTCGGGAATTGACCCAAGCTCAAAATGTTTTCTCGCCTCTATCAACCGCTCTTCGTTTGAAAAGCTCTTTCTCTCCCGGCTATTGAATATATTAGGAAGGATAAAGAACCCAACCAGGAACAGTGTTAGAAATAAAAAAGGGCCTGCGTACGACCGGATTCTTTTCATTAGGGAGGGCTTAATCAGCAAGGCTTAACACAATTTCCTCACCTTGCTACTAAGAAACCTAATTTACCTGCTTTAAGTTTTAAAACCGCCCAATGATTTTGTTCAATAAGGTTTATTTTAGGAAAACAAAAATCCATGTCATCAGCGAAGACCTACATGGATTTGTATAATGAAATGTTGCAGGATTAAAAATTCACCACCGCTCCTCCGTCAACCGGAAGTACCACTCCCGTTATGTACCGGGCTGCTTTAGAGCATAAGAAAACCGTTGCGTTACCTATATCTTCAGGAGTACCAAAACCAGGCATTGAAATACGATTTATTATCTTTTCCTTCCTTGCAGGGTCCGCATTAATAGCATTCAAGAACATTGGAGATTCAATCCAACCCGGGGCAATGGTGTTCACCCGAACATTAAAGGGTGAATACTCCGTAACTAAATTATTCATCAGACCTGTTAATGCAGCCTTAGAGGTCCCGTAGGCTGCTACCCTATCGATACCGAAAATACCAGCCATAGACCCAATAAAAATAATAGATCCATCTTTACGATCCATCATCTTACGGGCACACTCCCTAGTTAAAGAAAATACCGATAACAAGTTTGTCTGTAGGATCCCGGCAAACTCCTCATCAGTAGTATCCTTCGAGAACTTCTTCAAGTGGATCCCCGCATTGTTTACCAGGATATCAACTTCTCCATATTTTTGATTAATTTCCCCTATCAGCTCAGGAATAGCTGTTGTATTGGTAACATCAAAAACAAGGTAGCCTGCGTGTTGTCCTAACTCTCCAACGGCTTCCTGCAGTACAGCTTCCCTCCTTCCTGTGATCACAACCCTCGCTCCTGCTTCAATCAGAGCTTTACTTATACCAAGTCCGATCCCCGTTCCCCCACCGGTGACCAGGGCTAGCTTTCCAGCTAATGAAAATGCGTCGTCTGCCATTCCTATAACTTTATCTCATTTAGAAATTCGTCCACGAAATTAAATCCCCAACCTGGTCCTTGGTGTGGATATGCAAAACCGTCCTTAACTAGCATTGGCTTATCGATAAGTGGATCTATCCAGTCGAAAGATTCCACTCCCACTCCATTAGGAATAGAACAAACCAACGGAACATCATAATCCTTATAATAGTGAGGAAGCACGGGAATATGATAAGAATTGGCAAGGGCAGCGCTTTCCCGCCATTCTTCAACGCTTCCAATCCTCAATAGGTCGGGTTGCCATATATCTAAGGCATTCCTTTGCAATAATTGAAGTAAGGGCACTGTATCGTATTCCCGCTCTCCCATGGCAAGGGAAATTCCAGTTTGTTGTTTCAGCATACGATACCCTTCAAAATCCTGATGATGTATGGGCTCCTCAAACCAGAAAATCTCCAATTCCTGCGCAGCCCTGGCAAGCTGAACCGCAGCCGGAACCGTCATTCCCTGATTGGCATCCATCATGATATTTATCTCAGTACCAACAGCACTACGCACTGCTCTAAGACGTTCTAGATCCGTTTTCCAGTCGGGCGATCCTACCTTAATTTTTACCGCTTTGAATCCGCGTGAGGCGTAATCAGTAACCTCTTTTATTAACTCGTCAATGGTATATGAGATCCAGCCCCCACTACCATAAATATTACACTTATCTTTATAAGTACCCAGAAGTTTCCCGACTGGCTGGTTCAAATATTTGCCCCAGGCATCCCACATTGCGATATTAATAGCTGCTCTGGCCCATTTACTTACGCCCGAGTTCCCAAAGTATTCGGAGAGGTCGTCCAGCTTTTTCAAAACCTTTCCTGTTTCATTTGCAGCGTAGCCTTTTACATGTGGTAACAGATCTTTAAATGCCCCTGTTATAGCAGCGGGTGAATATTGGAAAGATAACAGATAAGACTCTCCTACTATCCCGTTCTCTAATTGCAGTCGTAAAACAAGAAAGGATATTTCGCTAAGTGTATGGGTTGCATCAGCAATTGGTTTCTTTAACTCGGCGGTTGCTTTATATAGTTTAAAATCTTTAATATTTATTGAAGAAGTCATACTCCAAAAATAATTGCCGCTCTAACTTTCTCTTTAGCCTTTTTTGGCTAATTTATCGCCAATTATTACCGCTAGCAATGAGGCAAAGAAAAAAGGTTTTTGTGCATCTTGATTCAGGCAGAGGTTATAGTCGTGATATCTTAAAAGGAATTTATGATTATAATAACCAGCTAAGTCATTGGGACATCGTATTTGAACCAGCTTATTTTCTCAGGAGCGATAGCAAGAGGAACAACCTTAGTATTATCAACACGATCAAACCGGATGCATGTATCCTTGAATTTTCGGACAACATTCCTGAATTGATAAAAATGGGAATACCCGTTATCCAGGTTACCTCGGTTAATCATGTTCCTGGTGTTCCTTACGTTTCAGGCAATTACGAATCAGACGGGAAACTAGCAGCAGAATATTTTAGAAGAAAGGGATTCAGACATTTAGCATTCTTTGGATTAAGGAACTTACGCTGGTCTGAAACGCGTTTGGAAAGCTTTAAAAAACATATCGGGCTAGCTGAGGAAACATTACATACCTATTTACTGGAGGGCAACGAAGTGGATGTATTATCAAACAATTTTGAAAGGCTGGCTTTATGGCTAAAAGAACTCCCAAAGCCAGTAGGGATCTTATGTTGTAATGATAATTTTGGCCAAATCTTAATCAACTCCAGCTCTATTGCCGACTTGAAAGTCCCGCATGAAGTAGCAGTTCTGGGAATTGATAATGATGAGCTGCTCTGTAACATCACTTATCCTAATCTTTCCAGTATTATCCGTAATCATCATAAAATAGCTTTTGACATATGCAACTTACTTGAAGAGATGATGGAAGGCAAGGACTGTTCCGATAGAATAATTCCAGCAGAAGCCCTTGATGTTTTTGAACGTAGTTCGAGTGATACAATTGCCTCTCAAGATCCTGACGTTTCTCAGGCTATTAACTTCATCTTAGAAAACCTTCGTTCCCCTTTGACTGTCTCCGACGTTGCTTCTCATTGCAAAGTGCCATCAAGGATATTAAACAAAAAATTCAGGGATCTAACAGGATATTCAGTTCATCAGGAAATACAGCTAAGGAAACTTAACCAGTTCAAACGCATGCTGGAATCAAAAAAGACCATTAAGGAAATTGCGTTTGAACTGGGATTCGAAGACGCCAGTCATATTAGTCGTTGGTTTGCTAACCTGGAAGGAACAACACCTTTAATCTGGAAGAAAAAGTTCCTATAAAATATTGTCAGGCCATCAAGGCTTCTTCTTCCAATTCTTTTGGAGCTTGGCCTGTATATAGTTTTCGATATAGAAAATGAACCAGAGCAGCTGCAATGCTAAATCCTATTCCTACTAATAAAACGCCGTTCCATTGCCATTGCTGCCAGGCTAGTCCGGCTAGATAAGTTCCTGTGGATCCTCCTATAAAATAAGTAGTCATGTAAACCGTATTTAAACGGTTATTTGCGTGGGGATGCAAGGAGAAAATCGAGGACTGGTTCATAATATGAAGGGCTTGCATGGCAACATCCAGTACCACTACGCCAATGATCAATCCTAGATAAGTGCTACCTCCCGCCCAAAGAGCTCCCCAGGAACCCAGAAAAACAGCTAATAGTATCCAGGTGAGTTTATTATAAGGAATAGTTTTGGCCAGCTTACCAGTAAAAGCAGCCATCAGGGCACCCAGGATTCCGAGAAAGCCAAAAGATCCGGCTACTGCACTACCTGCATTGAAAGGAGGCAATTCGAGATGAAATACCAAAGAAGTCCAGAATGCACTAAAGGAAGCAAATAAAAATGCTCCCCTGAATGAAGCCGCCTGAAGCGCCGGCTCTGTTTTAGCATAGTGCCATACAGATTTCATAAGCTCTTTGTACGTACCTTTGTATTGAGGAAGCACTTCAGGTAACTTCCATGAGATGAAAATCCATAGCAGCACCATTATTCCTGCAGCTATAAAGAACATACTTCTCCAACCCCAGATATTACCAACATAGCCACTCAAAATCCTGGAACCAAGAATTCCTACTAAGAGTCCGCTCATTACTAAACCAATGGAGTGGGTGCGTTTTTCAGGATGAGAAAGACTTGCTGCCATGGGAATGAATAATTGGGGTACCACCGAAGTTAAGCCCGTCAGGAAACAGAATACGTATAATAGCGATAGGGATGGACTCAAGGCCATTCCTAGTACGGCTGCGAGTATAAGAGCAAAGTCGATCACGATGAGCCTTTTGCGTTTAACCAAATCACCAAGAGGTACTATGATCAGCAGGCCAAGCGCATAGCCCATTTGAGTAAACATTGGAATTTTACTTACGCTTGCATCAGACACATTGAAGTCCTTTGCCATCAAAGAAAGTAAGGGCTGATTATAATAGTTATTAGCAACTACCAGGCCTGAAGAAATAGCCATCAGCCATAGTACAGCCGGCGTTAACGTTTTTTTATGTTGATCCATGATTGCCAATTTTATGCAGACTTATAATGAAGCCTGCTCTGTTTGTAATGTTTTAAATTATCGTAGCTACAACACAAAATTGCATATGAGAGATTGAATTACTCATGATCTGGATTAAGAAATGAAGTTGATCTGGTTCAACTTTTTGGGAAGATCACTTATTCTTTGCAAGCCTTCTTTTGCGCAACCGGGAAAGGTATTCGGTGGTCATACCTAAAAAAGAAGCAAGTGCATACTGAGGTACTCGTTGGGCAAGAACCGGATAATTGCTCAGAAATGCCTGATATCGCTGCTCCGCCGTTAAGGTAAGATTGCTGATCACTCTCCGCTGCTGGTAGGCTAATCCCCGCTCCGCGATCTTGCGAAAGAAGGTTTCGAACTTTGGGTTCATCTTTTTTAGGGATTGCTCCTTCTCAAAATCCAGAGATAAGGCGGCACTGTCTTCCAACGCGACGACGAACATGGTGGCATTCTGTTGATACAGGTAGGCGTTATAATCTGTTATCCACCAATCGTCTATGGCAAAAGAAATGGTGTGGTCCTGCCCCTCACCTGTTACAACATAGGCCCTAAAGGCACCCTTCAATACGTAAAATCTATTCAGAACCGGAAAATCTGGTTGAACAATAAACTGGCGTTTTTTGATGAATACTTTTTTAAAGGCAGCAGCAAAGACAGAAGCTTCATCTTCGTTTATATCAACAAATCTTCTAAGGTAATCTATTATTGCACTTTCTTCAGTCATGATGCTTTAAGGTGCAATAATATTAATGTTTTGCTTATTAAGAAAGACTTAATAAACTATTAAGGCAGTAAGATTTTGTCCATTATTACTGAATAATAAGCAGAAATGCCGTTTCCCTATCAACATATTAATAGAATTAGCACGCCGCGAGATTCCAAACAATTTTAGAAATTATTTGTAGTAAAAATTCGACACACACATCAAAACCACACTGATGAGATACATTTTCCTGGCATTACTATTTACCTCGCATATTGTTATAGCACAGCATAAAGAAAAGAGCATTTCTGTAACTTGCTATGTTAACGCAGAACTTTATATGGATGCAGGAGTCATTGCTTATGTTAGCGACAAATCGGGCAATATCTCCTGTCAGGGCCATTACGTAAATATCAGTAATAAAAGTGATAATTTATTTTATTACCTCGATGGCAACCGTTGGGTAGCTCTAAAGCCAAAGACCAGAGCAGTATCATTTATGGGCGGCAGCATAAAATCAACCTCTGTAGTGAATATGAAGGTGAAATATATGCATGATGCCTCAGGAGGTATTACCACTAAGATAAAAACAATAGACCTCCTTAACGCACAGGCGGACCGTGCAAAAGCACGTGGATTTGAAGATGATCAGCCGGTAACCCAAACAAGCAGAACAGGTCCACCAGTGACAACACGCGTTGAGACTGCAACGACACTTGTGCCGCAAAAATCTTCTCCGCCTAAAACGGAAACAAAAACTCAAAAAGAGGCTACCGTAGCAAAAGCTCCAACAAGAACAACAAGCCAACCTGCAAAGCGGGTGCCGGTAGGAAAAAAACCAACTACCGCCAGAACAACACCTAAAAGTACAAGTCGACCCGCAAGTGCAAGATCATACGCTGCAAAAAAACAAAGTTCAGCCTACCCACGTACATCTTCAAGAGATGCGCTTGGACTACGAGTTGATTTCGGCACTGGCGCAACTGGGGTAGGTCCTAATTATAAACATTATTTCAGTAATAATCTGGCACTGGATGCTTCCCTTATTTTTTTTAAAGGAAAGGTTGCAAGTCTTGGAGGACAAATTGAGAAACATTTCCCGATTCCTTCCGACCCGGGTCTTAGTCTCTACGTTGGCGGAGGCCCGCAAATTCTATTCGGACCCGATGATACAGCTATAGCTTTAGTTCCCGTTGGCGGTATAGAGTATAATATCCCTACTACTCCCCTAAATCTTAGTTTCGATTGGAGGCCAAGTCTTTTCTTGTCCCCTGAAACAGGTTCAGAAGCCGGAAGATTTGGATTCTCATTAAGAATGAGATTTTAATTTATCCTTTTCCAGGGTCAAGTTAAAAAAACAAGTGGTCAACCCAACGGGTTCCTTTGCCACTTCTGCTAAATCAGAAGTGGTATTTTTTTTACGTCTATCTTTAGGAGGTATTGGAATTAAAATAGCATTCAGTAAATAGCAGATTATGTAGACCACTACTATGATAAAATGCCGCATAATCTAGAGGCAGTTAAGGTTCTATATAGTAAAATACCAAAAAGACTGTCCGACTTAGTGCATCGCAGATGTTTAAAAAATAAAAAGCCTGCAGCTATGAGAGCTACAGGCTTAACCTAAACCTTATCACAATTAGTTACAATATTAGAACCCGAAGATGAAGAAAACATGAATTTTTCAGAAAAACTTTCACGGACAAAAATTTTGGCCATAAAAAAAGGGAACAACTTTTCAGCGTTCCCTTTTTTAATAATTTATCTTGATCTATTTTACTGAATCAACGATTGCTTTGAAAGCATCTGGCTCGTTAAGTGCTAAGTCAGCTAAAACCTTACGGTTTAAAGTGATTCCTTTTGCAGATAATTTACCGATCAATTGAGAGTAAGATAAACCGTTGTGACGAGCTGCAGCGTTGATACGCTGAATCCATAGTGCTCTGAATTCTCTCTTTTTGGTTTTACGGTCACGGTAAGCATATTGCAAACCTTTTTCTACCGTGTTTTTAGCAATAGTATAAACCTTGCTTCTTGATCCCCAATAGCCTTTAGCTAATTTTAAGATCTTTTTTCTTCTTCTTCTTGACGCTACTGCGTTTACCGAACGTGGCATTTTTTACTTGTTTTGGCGGACGGCGTTGCGTTTTACAGCAAACTTACTACCGAAGGCCGGGTTAAAACTTAATTAAACTACTACTTACCAATGCAAAGCATACGTTTTACGTTACCTAAATCAGCATCAGCTACAAGGCTTGACTGACCTAAATTACGTTTACGCTTAGTTGACATCTTTGTTAAGATGTGACTCATGAACGCATTGTTCCTCTTGATTTTACCTGTTCCAGTAAGCTTGAAGCGCTTTTTAGCACTGGAATTGGTCTTCATTTTTGGCATAAACTATATATATTAACCTGTTAATTATTTTTTAGTTCCTTTTGAGCCAACGATTAAAAACATACGTTTACCCTCTAACTTTGGTAATTGCTCTACTTTACCTACTTCTTCCAACGCCTGTGCAAACTTCAAAAGAAGGATCTCTCCCTGCTCCTTGTACACAATTGCACGACCTTTGAAGTGTACGTAGGCCCTTACCTTTTCTCCAGCTTCAAGGAAACTGATAGCGTGTTTTAGTTTAAACTGAAAATCGTGGTCGTTCGTATTCGGTCCGAAACGAATCTCTTTGATTACAGTTTGCTTCGCATTCGACTTTATCTCCTTAAGCTTTTTCTTCTGCTCGTAGATAAATTTATTGTAGTCGATTACTTTACAAACCGGAGGACTAGCATTCGGTGAAATTTCTACCAGATCTAACTCCTGCTCGTCTGCAATTTTCAAAGCATCCTGCAAAGAGTAAATCCCTGTTTCAACATTATCACCTACAAGACGAACTTGTTGTGCTCTGATGAATTGGTTTATGTTATGCTCAGCCTCCTTTTTCTTCATTGGAGGCCTTGAACCGCCTGGTCTTCCTAACGCCAAATTATTAAATTAGTTAAACTGTTATTTCTTTAATTAATTGATTTCTAAATTCTTCCGCTGTCATGCTTCCTAAATCTCCCTGACCATGTTTTCTTAAAGAAACTTTACCTTCAGCCTCTTCTTTTTCACCTATGATCAGCATGTAAGGAATTTTCTTCACTTCAGCGTCCCTGATTTTTCTTCCGATCTTTTCATCTCGTAAGTCGATCAGCCCGCGAATATCGGAATTATTCAGTGATTCTAAAACTTTTTTCGCATAATCTTCATATTTTTCAGAAATAGGAAGGATAATAAACTGTTCAGGTGCTAACCATAACGGGAAGTTACCAGCACAGTGCTCAATTAGAACTGCAACAAAACGCTCAAGTGATCCAAAAGGTGCTCTGTGGATCATTACAGGACGATGCTTTTGGTTATCGCTACCTGTATATTCCAGTTCAAAACGCTCTGGCAAATTGTAATCCACCTGAATAGTACCCAACTGCCATTTTCTGCCTAATGCATCCTTAACCATGAAGTCAAGCTTTGGACCATAGAAAGCAGCTTCTCCTAATTCAACAACCGTCGGCAGGCCTTTTTCAGCAGCAGCTTCAATGATAGCGCTTTCAGCTAACTGCCAATTCTCATCCGTACCAATGTACTTAGTTTTATTTTCAGGATCACGAAGGGAAACCTGAGCTGTAAAATTCTCAAAACCTAAAGCTCCAAAAACGTACAGTACTAGATCGATTACCTTTTTGAACTCATCTTTAACCTGATCAGGACGGCAGAATAAGTGAGCGTCATCTTGAGTAAATCCCCGAACACGGGTTAGTCCGTGTAATTCACCACTTTGCTCGTAACGATAAACAGTACCGAACTCTGCAAAACGTACCGGCAGATCTTTGTAAGACCTTGGTTTTGTTTTATAGATCTCACAGTGATGGGGGCAGTTCATCGGCTTTAAGAAGAACTCCTCCCCTTCCTGTGGAGTTTTTATCGGCTGAAATGAATCAGCGCCATATTTATCGTAATGACCAGAAGTTACATATAAATTTTTATGGCCAATATGAGGAGTAATTACTTGCTCATAACCCGCCTTAACCTGTGCTCTTTGCAAGAAATTAACAAGCTTCTCGCGTAAAGCAGTTCCCTTTGGTAACCATAATGGTAAGCCCATTCCAACCTTTTCGGAGAACGCAAACAATTCCAGCTCTTTACCCAATTTACGGTGATCGCGTTTCTTAGCTTCTTCGATCATCTTCAGGTAATCAGAAAGCTCGCTCGCTTTAGGGAAAGTTACACCATAAATACGTGTTAATTGTTTCCTGCTCTCATCTCCTCTCCAATAAGCACCGGCAACGTTCATCAGCTTTACAGCTTTTACAAAACCAGTATTAGGAATGTGAGGCCCGCGGCAAAGGTCGGTAAAGTTCCCTTGTGTATAGAAAGTGATAGAACCGTCAGGAAGGTCCTTGATCAGATCCAATTTATATTCGTCGCCTTTTTCTGTAAAGTATTCTACAGCTTCAGCCTTACTCACAGGTTTACGAACATATTCAGATTTGGCCTTCGCCAGTTCAATGATCTTATCTTCTATCTGTTTAAAATCATCAGAAGAAAATTCACGATCACCAAAATCTACGTCGTAATAAAAGCCTGTTTCTATAGCAGGACCGATACCGAATTTAGTACCCGGATATAAAGCTTCTAAAGCTTCAGCCATAAGGTGAGCTGAAGAGTGCCAGAAAGTTGATTTACCTGCATTATCATTCCAGGTCAATAACTTAACTGAGGCATCTGCTTCTATAGGACGACTTGCATCCCAAACTTCACCATTTACTTCCGCAGCTAAAACATTTCTTGCTAAACCCTCTGAAATAGACAGGGCGATCTGATAGGCAGTAGTTCCTTTTTCATACTGACGAACGGAACCATCGGGGAGTGTAATATTAATCATCTACAACTATGATTTAATAAATAAAAAACCGTCAGTATTTCTACTGACGGTCCGTGTTTGTTTGTACACCCATCAGGATTCGAACCTGAGACCTGCGGTTTAGAAAACCGATGCTCTATCCAGCTGAGCTATGGGTGCCCTTTGTGGCTGCAAATATAGAAAAGCATTATATACTACGCAATAGTTTTTTGGGGTAATTGATGAAAAAAATAGAATAAGAGCACCTAAAAAGCAATCCTCCTTTTTTATCCTCCTCACAAACAGCCAATTGTTTCCTGAAAGATTTTCTAATATTTTTTATTTTTTCTTCCTTAACAATCCTTATCAAATTTCATCTAAAAAGAAAAGCCGATGAAACAAACGGTACAAAACAATAATCTTAGATTTTGCTTATGTTTACCTGCTAGTATATGCAATTACCTTCAGAAACAAAATCACCTATCATGCTAAGCGTTCAAAATATAGTTAAGCAATATGAAGGTCACCGGGCGCTTGACGATGTAAGTATAGAAATTCCTAAAGGAAGTATTTTTGGTTTACTAGGACCAAATGGTGCAGGAAAAACGTCGCTGATCCGAATAATTAATCAAATTACAGCTCCCGACGAGGGTAACGTGTTTTTTAACCAGGAGAAGCTGAATGCCTCTCATATCGGAAGAATTGGTTATCTACCGGAAGAACGGGGCCTTTATAAAAAGATGGATATTGGCGAACAGGTGATCTATCTTTCAAGGTTGAAAGGTTTAAGTCGCGATGAAGCCTTAAAACGAGCTAAATATTGGTTTGAGAAATTAGAGATTCAAACCTGGTGGAACAAGAAGGTCGAAGATCTAAGCAAGGGAATGCAGCAGAAGGTGCAATTTATTGCAACAGTTATCCATCAACCTGATCTCGTCATTCTTGACGAACCCTTCTCTGGCTTTGACCCTGTCAACGCCGACCTGATTAAGAATGAAATCCTTGAGCTGAACGATAAAGGTGCAACCATTATTTTTTCAACCCACCGCATGGAATCTGTAGAGGAGCTTTGCGACAGTATAGCACTACTGAACAAGTCAAAGAAAATCCTGGAAGGAAGCGTAAAAGACATCCGGAATTCCTACAGGAACAATACCTATAAGATCTGCTATACCTCGGTAGAACCTGTACAATTCCTAAACCCGGCCTTTCAGATAGTAAAGCAAAATTTCAAAGAAGACCATAACGAGATTACGGTTCAGCTGAAGGATGGAGCGAAGATAAATGAGGCTTTAAGTTATCTGATATCAAAGGTGGAAGTTCAAAGCCTGAATGAAGTGATACCAACCATTCATGAAATATTTGTAGAAAAGGTAAAAGGGATAGAATAGTATGAATAAAATCTTACTCATTATACAGCGCGAATACCTGAGCAGGGTAAAAAAGAAATCGTTCATCGTGATGACCTTTGTTGTACCGCTCCTCTTTATTGGTATGTATGCTGTTATAGGCTACATGTTTTACAAAAAGGATGACTTGACAGATGCTCAGAAAGTATTGGTTATAGACGATTCAAAAGACTTTGTCAATAAATTCAAAAACACCGCTCTACTAGAGTTTCGCTATTCAGATCAGGGCCTGGAAGCGGCGCGTGGAGAATTTAATCGCTCTTCTGATGACTATTTACTTTTGATCCCTAAGGATAAAAAAGACCTGCAGCTTTTGGGGCAGAAAAAGCCGGGCATAGCTGTTATTGGCGATATCGAAACACAGGTTAATGAAATAGCTCGTACGCGGCAACTCGTCGACGCCGGTATAGATACAGCAGTTCTTAATGCTAAACAAACTCAACTGCGATTAAATACCAGGCAGATCACAGAAAAAGGAGAAGAAGATGCCAGCTCATGGTTGGCATACGGAATCGGCTTCGTTGGAGCTTTTCTGATCTACATGTCCCTTTTTATTTATGGTGTGCAGGTAATGCGTGGAGTTATAGAAGAAAAAACCAATCGGATTATCGAAGTGATCATTTCCTCCGTAAAACCCTTTCAGCTCATGCTCGGAAAAATCGTTGGTGTAGGTCTTGTAGGGCTCACTCAGTTCCTTTTGTGGATTGTTCTTTGTTTAACTATTGCGGGGTTTGCTGGAACTTATTTTGCTAAAGATCTTCATCTTAATGATCAGAACAAGGAGCAAATTATAGCTAAAGGAATACAAAACGACTCACCTGCCGATGAAGGCGCAGCAATCATTACTGCCTTAGACTCAATCCCCCTGGTTTATACCATTGGCACCTTCTTGTTTTACTTTCTCTTTGGGTTTCTCCTTTATAGTTCAATATTTGCAGCTGTCGGATCGGCTGTAGACAGCGAAACAGAAACCCAGCAGTTCATGCTTCCGATTACAATGCCACTGATCTTCACATTTATCATATCCATCAACTTTGTAATTAATAGTCCGGATAGTCCTTTAGCTTTCTGGTTGTCGATAATCCCATTCACCTCTCCTATTGCCATGATGATCAGGATCCCATTTGGTGTGCCGGCATGGGAGTTAATTCTATCCATGGTATTACTTGTTGGTGGCTTCCTATTGATCACCCTTGTAGCGGCAAGGATTTATCGTGTAGGGATTTTGATGTATGGGAAAAAGGCAAGTTATAAAGAATTGATAAAGTGGTTCAGCTACAAAGAGTAATTGCAAAATGAGCAAATCGATAGCAGCGCTCGACCTTGGCACCAATACTTTCCATTTGCTGATCGCTTCGGTGGAAAATGGAAAGATCCAAAAGGTGGTAGAGGAACAACGCCATGTGAAATTAGGAGAAGGCGGGATTAACAAAGGTATGATTGCCGAACCGGCTTACAAAAGAGGAATTGAAGCTTTAAGAGAATTTAAGTCGATTATAGACCAACATGCCATTGATATTATCCGGGCTAATGGAACTGCAGCACTAAGAACAGCCAGCAATGGTGCTGAATTCATTGCTGAGGTGAAAAAAGAAACCGGAATTGAGATTCAGGTTATTGCAGGAGATCGCGAGGCTGAACTTATCTATAAAGGAGTTGGAGCAGCTGTTGATCTGGAGGATTCTTCATTGATCATGGATATTGGAGGAGGTAGTGTAGAATTCATTTTCTGTAGTAAGGCCGAGATCTTTTGGAAGAAAAGTTATCCTGTAGGGGCAGCCAAGTTGATGGATGCATTTCATCATTCAGATCCGATCGCAGAAAAAGACTTACAAAAATTACTGCTGCACCTGGAAGAGCAATTGCAGGAGTTAAAAGAAGTGGCTAGTATTTTTCAACCATCAAAGCTGGTTGGGTCAGCTGGAGCTTTCGAAACTTTCGCCGCTTTAGAATCAGACAGATTTGGTACAGCCGAGGAGAACTTTCGCCGCAAAGGATCTTACAGGTTTGAACTAGGTCAATTAAACGCTGTTATCCGCGATTTAATTATCTCTACACACGATAACAGAGCCGGTAACTCTCTGATAATTCCCGTAAGAACTGATATGATCGTAGTCGCTTCTACCCTAACACAGTTCATTTTAGAAAAACTGAAAATCTCTAAGGTAGAAATGTCAGATTTTAGCTTAAAAGAAGGCTTGCTTATAGAAGCAGCCCAATCTAATTAGTTTTTCACCAACTTCTGAAGTTCTTCGTAAACCCGGTGTGTGGGCAAGCCAACAACATTTGAATACGAGCCGTTAATTCTCTCTATTCCAGCCAAACCAATCCATTCCTGTATGCCATAGGCTCCAGCCTTGTCAAAGGGTTGATAGGTTTGGATGTAGTATTTAATTTCATCAGGACTCAGTGGCAAAAAATAAACCTCAGTAGTTTCTGCGAAGGAAAAAATCTGGTGGTTTTGGAGCAAAGCGACACCCGTTATTACATCATGCTTTCTGCCAGACAATAGCGATAACATCTCCATTGCCTCATCCTCATTCTCTGGCTTGCCGAGAATTTTGTTATCAATAGACACTATAGTATCTGCAGTTAAGACGATAGCATTCTCCTCTAATGTTTCATCAAATGCCTTTGCTTTCTTCTCTGCAATATAGATCGCAACTTCCTTGGGCGATAATCCTTCTGGGTAGGACTCGTCTACATCTTTCAAGACTACATCGAATTCGATTCCGGTTTTCGAAAGTAATTCCTGCCTTCTTGGTGATTTAGATGCTAGTATGATACCTGGGAGCGTTTTCATAATTGCAAATGTAAGAAAAACGGAAATCGTATATCTGGAGTTCCCAGAATTAAAAATTTTCAATTCAGCAGGCATTGGTCAAGGGGGGCAGCTTTTGCTCCAACCAAGAATGCCACCATAACAAGGCTATAGTAAGTCCATAGTTTTTTAAATAGGTATGGCCTCACTATAGACTCATTATGGACTTACTATGGACTTATCAAGTACGTGACACAGAAAAGGCCATAAAAAAAGCCCCACTAATAGTGAGGCTTCCATTATCTTATTCTTAGTTTCTTATTCAGCTACTACTGGAAGTACAGAAACGTAAGATTTGTTATCAGCTTTCTTTTTGAAAACTACTTTTCCGTCTACTAGAGCAAATAAAGTATGGTCTCTACCGATACCTACGTTTTTATCTGCATGGTGTTTAGTACCACGTTGGCGAACGATGATATTTCCTGCGATAGCATCTTGTCCACCAAAAATTTTAATACCTAAGCGCTTGCTATGCGATTCGCGACCGTTCTTGGAACTACCGGCTCCTTTTTTGTGTGCCATTTTCTTTTATATTTTTAACTGGATTTTAGCCCAATAATAAAGTTCAACAATTAATTAATGTAAGGACTAACGTCCCCGATATCGAAATATTATAAAGTGATATCTGTAATTTGGATTTTAGTAAAGAATTGACGGTGTCCGTTTTTCTTTTTGTATCCTTTACGACGTTTTTTCTTGAAAACTAATACTTTGTCACCTTTTAAATGAGACACGATCTTAGCCGAAACTTTAGCACCTTGAAGAGCAGGAACGCCTACTTTAATATCACTTCCGTTTGCAGCTAACAATACATTGTCAAATTCAATACTAGCGCCTTCTTCTCCTTGTAGCCTGTGTACAAAGATTTGTTGGTCTTTTGCAACCTTGAACTGTTGTCCGGCTATATTTACTATTGCGTACATTGTTAGAAAATTTTTATGAGCCGCAAAGATAGATATTAAAGTCATTAATTGAAACAAATTTTCATTTATTAGCCAGATGCCCGTGGTTCAAGGTTTGAGCATCGAAGCCTCCCCGCCTTTGCATTAGGAAAAAACAGGGTATGGAGTTCTAACTACCGAATAAACAAAAGCTTTTTTAGTTGTGTTAAGCCTGAAACATTTAACACTTATGAAAGCACATTTAATTACATTAATGGCCATATCTGCTCTCTTCGCTTGTTCAAGACCAGCGAAGGACCTTGCAAGCGTTGAAATTGGCATGTCTAAATCTCAGGTACAGGCGATTGTTGGTGAACCTGAAAAAAAAGATGTGATCAATAAAACAGAAGTTTGGAACTTCACAGATTCAAGCCGGACCGTTGTTTTTAGAGCTGATACAGTTTATGCCATCATGACCTCACCGCAAGCGAGACTAGATTCTATGGCTTCATGGGTGGGTAAAACCAATGAAAAAGTAAAGAAAGGATTTGGTAATATTGGCGATAAAATTGAAAATGCTGCGGACAAAGTAGAGGACAAACTCGACAAAGACAGTACTAAAACCAAGTAATCGATGGCCATTGAATCCATAAATCCTGCAAATGGAGAACTGATAAAAACCTATACTCCTGATTCTGACGAGCAGGTGAATTCAAAAATACAGCAAACGCAGGAAACCTGGCTGAAATGGAAGGAAACTTCTTTCGCTGAAAGATCAGGGCTTATGAAGAATATGGCAGCCGTTCTGAGAGCTAAAAAATCAGAGCTAGGCCATTTAATGGCTCTTGAAATGGGGAAACCTCAGAAAGCAGGGGAAGGAGAAATTGAAAAGTGCGCCGTTTGCTGCGAATATTATGCAGAGAATGCGGAAAAGATCCTTCAGCCAGAGCTTATAGAAACAGAAGCACAAAAAAGCTACGCAACCTTCAAACCCATTGGTATTGTGCTGGCCATTATGCCCTGGAACTTCCCTTTCTGGCAGGTATTTAGATTTGTTGCACCTGCATTGATGGCAGGGAATGCTGGTGTCCTTAAACATTCTTCCAACGTGGGCGGCTGTGCGCTGGCCATTGAGGAGATAATTAGAGAGTCTGGTTTTCCTAAAAACCTTTTCCAGACTTTATTAATTGGGAGCGGCGCGGTAGAAAGGGTAATTGAAAACCCATTAGTGAAAGCTGTAACATTAACTGGAAGTACAGGTGCCGGTATAAAGGTAGCTACCAAAGCCGGATCCCTGCTTAAGAAAACAGTACTTGAACTCGGAGGAAGTGACCCTTATTTGATCCTTAAAGATGCAGATCTGGAACTCGCAGCAAGGGTATGCACAGAAAGTCGATTGATCAATAGCGGACAAAGCTGCATTGCTGCAAAACGTTTCATCGTGGTGAAGGAAGTAGCTGAGGAGTTTACCCAGCTGTTCAAAGAAAAGATGGCTGCCAAAGTAATGGGAGACCCATTAGATCCCCAAGTGGAAGTTGGGCCCCAAGCACGGGTAGACCTTAGAGATGAGCTTCATCAACAGGTAGAAAAAAGCATTGCAAAAGGAGCTAAATGTATTTTGGGAGGTACAATACCTTCGGGAAATAATGCATTCTACCCTCCTACTATCTTAACAGAGGTTAAAAAAGGAATGCCTGCTTATGAGGAGGAGCTTTTTGGGCCTGTGGCTGCTGTAATTACTGCAGAAGACGAACAAGATGCAATAAACATAGCTAATGACAGTGTATTCGGACTAGGTTCCGCCGTATTTAGCAGGGATATTAAAAGGGCCGAAGATATTGCTGCCAATCATTTAAATGCAGGTAATAGCTTTGTGAACGACAATGTCAAATCAGATCCCCGGCTCCCCTTTGGTGGAGTAAATCAATCTGGATATGGTCGCGAGTTGAGCAGCTATGGAATAAAGGAATTTGTTAATATCAAAACTGTGTATATCAAATAACACTAAAGAACTTGTTCCTTGAATAACTTTTCCAGCGTTTCGGAAGCACTACAACACAAGCCAGGGTGCACTTTTGATGTTTGAATAACAGTACTTCGTGTTGCTGTAAGCCAGCGAAAACGGGAAGGTGCATCAAGCTCTGCTATCGAACCTCCATCACGGCTTCCTTTGCAAATTCTTTCGAAGGAAGATAGATTTTGCTTTACAGCTTCCACATCCACTCCGGGATACAACTGTATCAACCTATCCTCATTCAGAGTATACTTCACCTGGAGATACTTCTCTTTTTTACAGTATATCACAACACCCACGTTAATGAATTCTTCGCGTTCAACCCTGGGAACTACACGAACTACTGCGTACTCAAATAAACTTCTTTCTTGCATTTTGTACTTCGTTAACAAAGTTTATAGAGTTCTCAATACGTATAAGCAAAAATTCAACGTAAGCTTCGCGGTGCTCTTCTTTCGTTGGAAAGAAATCTCCCTCGAGCCATTCGTCGGGTATAAGGTCTACAATTCCTCTGATCACCTGCTCGCTTAAAACTGGCGCAAATTCTTTGTCTATTGCTTCAATTTCGGCAGCCTTTGAAAGTAGTACATGGTCCTTCACAAATGCAAATGGTCGTTTAGCTGCTTCTCGCCAATTATCCCACGAATGATGAAAGTATAAAGACGCGCCGTGGTCAATGAGCCATAATTCTTTATGCCACATCAACATATTAGTGTTTCGGGCGGTACGATCGACATTCATTAAAAGGCAGTCGAGCCAAACTATTTTTGAGGCAAGAACAGGATCAACCTGGGTTACCGTGGCATCAAAAGTAATCGCACCTGAAAGATAATGTAAAGCAAGATTTAGTCCCTCACTGAACTTCAGCAGATCCTGGATCTCCTCGTCGGGTTCCGTGCGTCCGAAGGCCTCGTCGAGATTTGCAAATACCAGTTCCGGAATCTTAAAGCCTAATCCCCTGGCAATCTCTCCACCGATAAGCTCTGCGATCAGAGCCCTTGGCCCCTGCCCTGCACCACGGAATTTTAAAACATACAGAAAATCATCGTCGGCCTCTGCTATCGCCGGCAGAGATCCGCCCTCCCTTAAAGGTGTGACGTAACGAGTGACATTTACTGTTCTTAATTTTGGTTGAGTATAAGACATAGTACATAACAGTTTCCGGAACCACCTCAATGATTCCGAAAACTGTGGCTAAAATAAATGTAATTAGGAATTGAAAGACTATTTATCCTGAAAAAGATAATAGTGCTGGCGAGCACGGGTTTGCCCGAAAGATTGCCCGTTACATTGACCTAACAGCCAATAAAGAAGAACAAATATCAGGATTGTAGAGAAACACCCCCCTCCTAGTTTTTTCGCGCCGTATCCGGCAATTAATGCTCTAAATAACTTATTCATAGGTTGAACGATTAAGTGTTTAGCATTACAACGGCGAAAAAAACAAATAGTTCGACGAATACGCTACCTTAAGCCATAAGAAGCTGGCTATTTATCTGCATAATCTGCAACAGCAACCTTATTTGCCACCTTTACTCGCGCCTTTTCTGGAAACTTTCGTCCAAGCCCCGTAAAGAAGGTTTCGAAGTTCAGATATACGAAGTAACTAAAGCTAATAGTGGCTGCCGAAGCAACGAAGATCACAGCAGGAACGGGCACCTCGAAAAACCTCTGATTAATGATAGAACATACCTTACTGATCACCCTGTAAACCAAAGGATGCAACAGATAAATAGAATAACTGGCATGACCCAACATAACTAAGAACCTGTTAATAAGGGAGGGAAGTCTGAAATTACTTTTGTAGATCCCCGCGCAAATCCCTACAGAAGCTATAGCGAACACCAGTCTGTTTACTCCAACCACTAGCTGCACCCTGTCACCTGAAGTTGGATACAAACAAAAAACTAGCAATGAAATCACCAGGATAACTTTTGCCTGAACACTCAGGATATCCATCTTTTTAAGTAATGCTCCTAAACCAACTCCAGAAATAAAAAGGAAGAACTGATTTAACGGATTAGTGTACAAGTCCCACTGTTGAATAAATTCCACATTTGGGTCAATTACGTTGAATCCAAAGTACACCATAATTACAAAGGACAGAACAAGGAAAGTATAATATAGCTTGTTCCAACGCTTTAAAAAAAGGATTAAAAATGGAAATGCCAGGTAGAATGAAAGCTCATTCCCAACAGACCATGCACCATAAGTAATAGTATTAGCCCAGTTGTAAAAGGCAAACAAGCCACTTAGATTCGAGAACAAGAGTGATGTATCAGGAACGCGCTTTTCTATTAGGATGGTAAGGATCGAAGAGAGCCACATAAGTGGAAAAATTCTTAAAATCCGCTTTCCGTAGAAACTCATGATAGAGTCTATACTACTATTAAGCTTCTCATTATAAACGTGATACAAAGTTAAGCCACTGAGGACATAAAAAATTGAAACACCATACATGCCTATTCTTGTGAAGACACTTTCTGACGGTTCAATTCCATAGTTCCACAATTTAAAGTGGAACATCATAATCCCAAGCGCACTGATCCCCCTAAGATAATCCAAACCGGATAAACGCTGCATATTTAGAATGAGAGCTTTTAAAATTAATTTAGAAATGCCAAGCTCTTTGGTATTTAGCTTGTCCCCTTTCCTCACATTTCTATCTAACTAAAAGCAAATATGCGACCAAAGCGCTGATTTTTCCTTTTTACCTTTGCTTAACGAAAAAGGTTGCGCCAGCTTGCACATTTAGAAATTAAAGAAAAGCCTGTGAAGCAAGGCTCCACAACCATAGTTCACAGGCTTCTTTTTATCGAATTTTAGTAGCGAATCAGAACGATTACATTTCTACTGACTCAATTATTTCTTTCAGTTTATTTGCCGAGGCAGTAAGTTGTTGTTTTTCTTGCTCATTTAGGGTAACGTGTAGCACCTCTCGCACCCCTGTTCTGTCAACAATGCATGGCACACCAAGAAATACATCCGACACTCCGTGATAATCCTGCAATAAAGTAGAAACATTCAATACTGCTCCCTCATTTCTTAGGATTGCTACGCAAATCCGGTCGAGAGCAAGTGCAATAGCATAATAAGTGGCACCTTTTGAACTTATGATCTGATAAGCAGCATTCTTTGTATTTTCAAAGATCTCTGTTTTGTCTTCTTCTGATAGTGATAGTTGACTACCGGCAATATTTGAAAGGCTCCATAATGGGAGTTCAGAATCTCCGTGTTCTCCAACAATGTGCGCGTGAACACTTCTTGGATCTACATTTAATTTTTCGCCTATTAGATACCTGAAACGAGCACTATCAAGCAAAGTACCAGAGCCTATTACCCTGTTTACAGGCCAGTTAGACTTTTTAAGGGTAAAATAGCTCATTACATCAACAGGGTTTGATGCAATCAATAATATACCGTGATCGTTATACTTCAACACTTCAGTAGTTATGCTTTCGTATATCGCCACATTTCGTTTCAATAGATCAATTCGTGACTCTCCGGGCTTCTGAGCTGCGCCCGCAGTAATTATTACAATATCCGCTTCCCGACAGTCTTCGTAGGTTCCTGCCCATACTTTTACGTTTCCTACAAAAGGCAATCCATGGTTCATATCCTGAGCATCTCCCCTGGCCTTATCCATATTTGCATCTAGCAAAACCAGCTCATCCATCCTATGACGTAGTAATAATGTATAGGCAGTAGTTGAGCCTACTGCGCCAACTCCTATTACAACAATCCTTGTTTTTTTTGATGATGTACTCATACTGTTTTTTCTAAGTATTTATATTAAGGTTTACAAGAAACAGTTTTTTAACCAGATTTTGTTTTACAAAGTAAAATAACTTTCTACAGCTATATTTATTGGCTCTATAGCTGATAAATAAAATCTATGTGATACCCTGAAGCTTTTAAAAACTTAGGATTAACAGGGCTGTTATCTAGAGGATTGATTTACCTTCAAAACATCCAAAATGAACCAAAATCCAAATTCTGCAAATCCATCTTCAAACGGACATGCGGACGACCGACAAACAGAAATTAAAAGTAGCGGACAAGAAAGCTCAGACCTGTTAACGACAAGACAAGGCCATCCTGTTTACGACAACCAAAACGTTCGAACTGTCGGTAATCGTGGCCCGGTGACAATGGAAAACTATCATTTCCTTGAGAAGATGTCGCACTTTGACAGGGAACGTGTTCCTGAGCGGGTAGTACACGCCAGAGGAGCAGGTGCCCACGGTTATTTTGAGGCTTACGGCACTGTTGGGGACCAACCCGCCTCTAAGTATACCAGGGCAAAGGTTTTTCAGGAAAAAGGGAAGAAAACGCCTTTGTTTGTTCGTTTTTCTACAGTAATCCACGGCGGCCATTCCCCCGAAACTTTGCGAGATCCGAGAGGGTTTGCCGTTAAAATGTACACAGAGGATGGGAACTGGGATTTGGTAGGCAACAACCTGAAAATCTTTTTTATCAGAGATGCTATGAAGTTTCCAGATCTGGTACATGCCTTTAAACCTGATCCTGTTACCAACATCCAGGATGGTCAAAGGATCTTCGACTTTATAAGCAACACCCCTGAGGCTATGCATATGATCACCTTTTTATTCTCTCCATGGGGAATACCGGCAAATTACAGACATATGCAGGGCTCTGGTGTTAATACATATAAATGGGTAAATGCAGAGGGCGAAGGAGTTTTAGTAAAGTACCATTGGGAACCTCTGCAAGGCATTAAAAACCTTACCAGCGACCAGGCGATGGAGATCCAGGCAAAGAACTTCAACCATGCAACTCAGGATCTATACGAATCTATTGAGAGAGGAGAATATCCACAATGGGAGTTATTTGTTCAGATCATGAGCGATGATGAACATCCGGAACTTGACTTTGACCCTCTTGATGATACTAAGCTTTGGCCAAAAGAACAATTTCCATGGCTACCAGTAGGTAAGATGACTTTGGATCGCAATCCTGTTAATTATTTTGCGGAAGTAGAACAAGTTGCATTCGGTACTGGTGTATTGGTTGATGGACTGGACTTTTCTGATGACAAGATGCTTCAGGGAAGAACCTTTGCTTATTCGGATACACAACGCTACAGGGTAGGAACCAATTATCTTCAGCTGCCAATTAACCGCCCTCGAAAACACGTAGCCACAAATCAACGTGATGGCCAGATGGCTTACCACCAGGATATAGTTGAGGGCATTAATCCTCACGTAAATTATGAACCTTCAACACTAGGTGGCTTAAAAGAAGCACCAAGAAGTGGACAGGAACATAGCCCTATGTATAATGCCGCATTAGTAAGGCAAAAGATCGACCGGCAAAACAATTTTAAACAAGCTGGGGAAACGTATAGGAACTTCGAAGATTGGGAAAAAGATGAGTTGATCTCTAATCTTGTAAGTACCCTTGCTCCTGTTAAAAAACATATTCAGGAGAAGATGATAGAATTATTTACAGCCTGCGATGAAGATTATGGAAGAAGAGTTGCCGAAGGTCTTCAAAAAGTAAGTGCAGACAGTCAAGAGACTTTCAAAGCGCAAGCTGAGGATGCTGTTAAGCAAGCGGAACAAGATTCTTCAGAATCAAAACCATATTAATTTCAATTGAAGGGCCGTCTCAAAGGAGATAGCCCTTTCCTTTAAAACAATAATCTATGAGTATAACCAGTACTTTCTTTGATGCAGCAAGGACAGGAGATATAATTTTGCTAGAACAATTACTTCCGGAAATAAAAGAAATCAATGTTCGTGATCCTCGCGGATTTACCCCTTTAATCATAGCCAGCTATAACGGTAATCTTGATGCCACCAGGTTCCTATTGGAGGCAGGAGCAGATGTAAATGCACAGGATGACGGAGGTAATACTGCCCTGATGGGAGTTTGTTTTAAAGGCTATGCTGATATTGCAGAATTGTTAATTGCACATGGCGCGGATGTAAATGCGACACACGGTAATGGAGGCACAGCATTGATGTTTGCCACTATGTTTGGAAGAAATAATCTGGTGAAATTGATACTGGAACATGGAGGCAACAAAGACATTCGTGAAAACAGAGGTATGACGGCCCTAGACCTTGCAGTGCAGCAAGGAAATGTAGAAGCTGTTGAACTTTTAGAGGCCTAAACAGCTAGATTTTTCGATTGCACAGAAGCTGGCCGAAGTTGAGGCCTGCTTTAATTGAAGCCCATTGAAAGTCTTCGTATTTCTCGTATTACTAAAATACAATATCTTCGCTTTGCTATGAAGGTATTCTCATCCATTCTTCTATTGATGATCTCCGCTCTTCAGCTAATTGCTCAAGACAGGACTTATGCAATAAAGACCATTGAAGAACTATGTTCTCAAAAATATTTCGGTCGCGGGTACGTAAAGGGCGGACTGGATAAATCGCGGGATTTTATCCTTCAAGAGCTGAAAAGATGGAAGGTATCTCCTATGTCATCATCCGGCTTTTTGCAACAATTTTCCTTTCCTGTCAACACTTTTCCGGGCGAAATGAGCCTGGAGCTGGACGGAGCAAAATTACGACCAGGAATAGATTTCATAGTTAGTCCTGAAAGTACCGGATTAAAAGCATCGGGTGTGCTAACCATGAAAGACAGTTCTCATTATGTTGATGCTGCCAACCGCCTTCAAATTTCTTATCTGAAGAAGTTGACCTGGTCTGTGGCAGTGCAGGAGTCGGATTATACCGCGATTTTAGTCGACCAAAATCTTTTGAGCAACAAGGCGGAAAACTATAGGGTTACCGTTGAAAACAAATTTATTGATAACTTTAAAGCAAGTAACATCTGTGGTGTCATTAAGGGTCGCAAAAAGCCCGATTCACTTATTCTTATAACTGCCCATTACGACCATTTAGGAGGTATGGGTAGTAAAGTCTACTTCCCTGGTGCTAACGACAATGGTAGTGGGATAAGTCTTCTTTTAAATCTTGCCAAACACTATTCATTGAACGCCCCGGATTATTCAATAGGATTTATCTGCTTTGCAGGGGAAGAAGCTGGACTATTGGGATCGAGGCATTTTTCAGAAAATCCACTCGTGGACCTTAAGAAGGTGAGGTTTCTTATTAATCTGGATTTAACCGGTACAGGTGAAGAGGGTGCAACAGTTGTGAATGCATCTGTATTTAAGAGCGAATTTGAAATCCTCGATAATATCAACCGAGACAAAAACTACCTGAGCAAAATAACAGCAAGGGGAAAAGCAGCCAATAGCGACCATTACTGGTTCAGTGAAAAAGGAATACCCTCATTTTTTATATATACAAATGGAGGAATAAAAGCGTACCATGATGTTTACGATATACCAAAAACCCTGCCCCTCACAGAGTTTGATGACTTGTTCCGTCTGATTGTAGCTTTTAACGAGAATATTATGAAAAGCAGTAAAAGGTAAATTATCCTTTACGCGTCATGCTTTTCAAGCAACTTCACCAAAGTAGCAAAATCTTTTGGGTAAGGTGCTTCAATTTTTACAACCTCTGTTTCATTTATTTTAAAATTCAGTTCCTTAGCGTGAAGAGCAAATCGCTTCATTATCGGTAGTTCTTCCTGGTCTTTTCCCAAATGATATCCGCGTTTCAGATGAGATAAAAAAACAGGTTTACCACCATACATCTCATCTCCAGCTATTGAAGCTCGCTGAGTAGCAAGGTGAATCCTGATCTGGTGCATCCTTCCGGTAATAGGCTGACACTCAATAAGAGTGTAGTGCTTGAAGTATTTAATGGAATTGAAAATCGTTTGTGCAGGTTTTCCCTCAAGTTTATTGATAGAAACATTTTTATTACCTAGGTTAAGGATTGGAAGGTCTATTTCCAGGTCATTAAAAACATGAGTACCGTTAACAACAGCGTGATATACTTTTTTGATCTGCCTGTGTTCAAATTGCATCGAAATGAAACGATATGTTTCAGGATTCTTTGCGATTATAAGACAACCTGAAGTTTCTTTGTCTAACCTATGACAAACCTGGGCATCAGGAATGGTCTTCCGGGCGATGTTCAGCATATTTATATCCCCTCCTTCCCTTTCGTGAAGGGAACTAATAAACGGAGGTTTATTTACCACGACTAAATCATCGTTTTCAAAAAGTGTAATATCTATTAATGCCGGAATTTTCACGGGGCAAAAGTAGTGATTTTAGCCAGTTAAGAGGTACAGGTATTAATAAATGCTTCTTCAATATTTTATGGACATACTACTACAAAAAATTAGCATTAAATGAATTCCAGTCTATATAGTTATTAAAAGAAATGCTTACTTTTGTTCCTAAGCAAATGCCCAGTTTAGTTAAACCTAAAGAAAAAGATATTTTGCCTCGTAAAGCCTTTGCATTTTTTAGTGCAGAGGCTTTGTACTTTTCAGCTGAGACCCCTTTTGGAATAGAAATTCAGTTCTTTTCTACTTTCTGTAACACGAGCTCAAAAATTTCAAATAGGTTTTTCAAGGTCTGGATTTCTGTTATAGCTTCATCTTCAATAAACAATTCTAAGAACGGTTTCTCTGCACCCGAAACATTATGAGTATGAATACCCAGTGAGAAGTTATGCAAAGTAAGAAGACGTTGACGAACTGACTCATCACTAAATACAGATCTCACCATTTCTTCATCGTTGGTTCGCACCAGCATACTTTTATCAAAATTCTCCTCTCCTATTTTCACATCCTGCATTCCAAAAAATTTCCCTATTTCATCAATAAAGTCTTCCCTATGGATTGCAAAGCGGAAAGTCGTACTGTCAGAAAGTATAGCGCTGAAAGAGGTACTTGCGTAGCCCCCCTCAAAACCTCCCCCGAGGTCCACATCTATATCAAGTACCACCTCCCGGCCTCTTGCAGGAATAACTGCTTCATAATCTAAAACATCTTCTTTCAGAAGATCTAGTTCTATTTTTCTCCAAGCAGCTTCTATAGCCTCGTTGGAATCAATTGTAGTTTCATTCATATCAGTATAGGTTAAACCTATTACACATTACCTTTCAACCGCTAATTTGGTTTTTCATAATTAAATAGGCACCCATCTTTTACTTTATTGCCTTTACAATTATCACACAAGTTTTAAATTTGTCGGGAGATGTATTGTAAGGATTCACATTTAACCTACCTTTGTTTTTAAATGAGTATAATTTCAAAGACTGCTGAAGAATCGTTAACCATAATGAATGAGCTTGTTATGCCAAACGACACTAACGCACTAAATAATTTAATGGGGGGGCGTTTATTGCAATGGATGGATATCGCTGCCTCTATTTCTGCACAAAAACATTGTAACAGCATTGCCGCTACTGTTTCTGTTGATAATGTATCTTTTAAGCAGCCTATCAAATTAGGGGATGTTGTAACTATAAAAGCTAAGGTAACACGCGCTTTCCACAGTTCTCTGGAGGTTAGACTTGTTGTTTGGACAGAGAACATCTCGGGGGTTAAAACCAAAAGCAATGAAGCTTTCTATACCTTCGTATCACAGGATACAAATGGCAAGGTACTTCGAATCCCTGAAGTGGTTCCAGAAACAGAAGAGGAAATGCAGCTGTATGATGGTGCTCTGCGAAGAAGACAATTAAGGCTAATGCTGGCCGGAAAGATGAAACCAGATGATGCAACGGAGCTAAAGGCATTGTTCTTCCCTGAAGAATAATGTGAGAGAGTGTTCAAAAAAACACTTGAAGTAATAAAACCTTTTGTATTATTTCATCTTCTAATTGTGTAGCATCAAACAGGTCATTTTTAGCACGAATAATCAGGTTTGCAGGCTTAATACTTTTTTATAAAAATGTTGCTGTTTCAGCAATAAATTTTAGATATATTTGTTTAGAGTTTATTAAATATCTGAGCGTCTTGCTAAAACACATTAGTCAACACTTAAAACCGGTTTTTAGAATAATTTTTTAAAAAAAATTAAGACTAGTACGTCTTTTTTAAGATCTTTGCATTTATATCTCGAACCTTGTATCTCAAATCCAGGGTTTATCGTAAAAAAGTAGGTAGCAACTTAATATTTACATAATCTACCACCATTGTTATTAAATTATGTCAAGAGTTTTTGTAGGAGGTTTTCCCCGCGATCTAGAAGAAGAAGAATTAAAAGAAATATTTCAGGCATTCGGACAAGTTGAAGCCGTTAAAATTGTCAGAGACAAACGAACAGGAATAAGCAGGAGATTTGGTTTTGTTGACATGGACAGTAAAGAAACAGCCGACCTTGCTATAGTGAACCTGCATGAAGGATCCATCGATGAAGATGTGATCAGCGTTAAACACGCTGTTGTTGAAGAGCCTAAACCGAAACCAGAAGTCCAGCCCCAAAGAGACAGAGCACAAAAAGTGCAATGGAAACCTAAAACAGGGGGTTATAATAAGGGCAAACCAAACAACGGTTACGGAAAATCAAACTACGGTTCAAACAGGTCTAACAATAGCGGTGGTGGCTATGGAAACCAGAACAGAAGTTATGGTAACCAGAATAACGGCAATGGAGGCGGTTATGGTAACCGGAACAATGGTAATGGATATGGTAACCAAAATAATGGTTATGGTAACCAAAACAGTGGCTACGGTAATCAGAACAGTGGGTATGGTAACCGCGGAGACGGCAACGGATATAACAGCCAGGGTTCAGGATACAATAATAACAATGATTACAGGTCAAACCGTAATAATAATGATTCAGGATCTGGATCAGGGCCAGGAAAACCAAAGAGACCGCGGATAAATCGTAATGGATAAATAGAAATAAAAAAAGGGGAGCTTAAATTGATAATGTTCCCCTTTTTTATACATGTAGTAGTAGCTTCTATCCGTCCGATTTAAGAAATGGATATCGAAAGTCCTTCGGTGGATCAAATGTTTCCTTTATTGTCCGTGGTGAAACCCACCTCAGCAGATTGAGCATTGCTCCTGCTTTATCATTAGTTCCCGAGCCTCTTGCCCCGCCAAAAGGTTGCTGTCCAACCACAGCCCCGGTACATTTATCGTTGATATAAAAATTACCGGCTGAGTTCCTTAAGGCATGAGTTGCCTCCTGTATTGCATATCGATCTGTTGCGATCACCGCTCCTGTCAGTGCGTAAGGGGAAGTAGAATCAATAACCTTCAGGATAGAAGTAAATTCCTCATCGGGGAAAACGTAGATAGTCAGAACGGGACCAAAAATCTCCTCGCACATTGTTGTATACCCTGGGTCATTCACAAGGATCAGAGTAGGTTGGATAAAATATCCCTGTGCCTTGTCGTATTTTCCTCCTGCTAAAACTTCAACTGCAGGATCAGATTTCGCTTTTTCAATATACCCAACTATCTTATCGAAAGATCTTTCGTCGATAACTGCATTTACAAAATTTGTAAAATCTTCTACCGGACCTATTTTGATGCTCTTCAGATCTTCCAGCAGATAGTCTTTAATTTCGGGCCAGAGCGACTCGGAGATGTATGCTCTTGAAGCAGCAGAACATTTCTGACCCTGATACTCGAAGGCTCCACGGATCAAAGCAGTTGAGGCAACTTTTGCGTTAGCAGACGAATGAACGAGAATAAAATCCTTTCCTCCGGTCTCTCCTACTATTCTTGGATAGCTTTTATACAAGTGGATATTTTCGCCTATTGTCTTCCAGATTGTTTGGAAAACTTTAGTTGATCCCGTAAAATGAATACCTGCAAAATCTCTATGTTTGAAGATGACATCACCGGCTTCTGGTCCATCAACATAAATAAGATTTATGACACCCGGAGGCAAGCCTGCTTCTTTAAGTACTTTCATAATTACTGCCGCAGAATAAATCTGAGTATCGGCAGGTTTCCATACAACTACATTACCCATCAAGGCCGCAGAGGATGGAAGATTTCCTGCAATAGCCGTGAAATTAAAGGGAGTAAGTGCAAAAACGAAGCCTTCCAGGGGCCTCTGCTCTACCCTGTTCCACGCCCCGCCCGGCGATACGGGCGGCTGCTGGGCATAAATCTCTGCCATATATTGCACGTTAAAGCGGAGGAAATCGACTAGCTCGCAAGCCGAATCAATCTCAGCCTGATAAACGTTCTTTGACTGGCCAAGCATTGTAGCGGCATTTATCTCAAATCTGTATGGTCCCGCTATTAAATCAGCTGCCTTTAGGAAAATAGCAGCACGTTGTTCCCATGGCAGGTTTTCCCACTCATCCTTTGCTCTGATTGCTGCATCAATTGCTTTCTCAACATGCCGGCGGTTTCCCCTGTGGTAGTAGCCCAGAACATGAGCATGATTATGGGGTGGAGCTATAGCAATACGCTCTTCAGTCCTAACCTCTTCTTCTCCTATATACATGGGAAGGTCGACTTCGTTTTGATACGCCCTATTCAATGCGTCTTTTATGTTTTTCCGCTCAACGCTACCGGGTTCGTAACTAAGGACCGGTTCGTTCCTGGGAATGGGTACTTTGAAAAATCCTTTTGTCATACCATTCAATTTACTAAACAAATTTTGCAAACTTTACGCCCTTCAATAAATTATATAACAATCGATAGAAAATAATATCGCAAGAAAATGAAAGAACCATTCGACATTGAACTACAAGGCTTCACGTATGCTGTTTTCCCTGAAGAAGACGACATCTATACTATTTTTCTTGAAGGCCAGGAATATTTGAAGATTCAAAAAGATACAGAAAATCACTGGATAACAATAGACCCCGACACCGATACGCCTATCTTTGAGGAGAATGAAGAAGCCCAATTGCTGGGCAAAGAGATCCTTGAATACAAGGAAGAAGAAATTGATGAAGATGGTGAACAAAACCAGGAATAGTTTCCTTGGTTCCATTAATCATTTTAATAAATAACTTTCATCATTTATAATCGACGGGTCAGAGACGTCTTTTGTTAAAGAAATTAAACAGTATGTCGGATTACGAATCAAGGGTTGATATCCCCTCTAGAAAAAAGTTTTTCTACCCGGTTAAAGACGTATTGCGGGATTACCTTCTTAAATATAATCGAGAAGTCAAACTCCCGGTACAGTACACTGACCTATTGCGTTTTCAGATGAGTGTGCCGCTTTTAGATAAGAACGGGAACGATACCCTGTGGCAAACGGTTTACTATGATCAAAGCGAGATGAACGAGCTATTTCCAAATCTCACCTATATTTATGCTTTGATGAATGCGGCCGGGGATATGGAAGTAATGGATCATCTCCAGATAGCTCAGATCGACTATTGTACGTTTGGTAATTCTAAGCCCTTTAGAATAAGAGTAATCAACAAGTTCAACGATAACTATGACTATTTTTACGTGAAAGTAGCTGATGCCTCACGTGTATATGGTTTAGAACTTGAGCATATCCTTTCACCTAACCGTCTTACTTATCTAACAGATAATCATACCCTGATTGAAGAGCACATTTCTGGTCTCCCGGGCGACTTGTTTATCCGCCAAAGAATAAATACTTCGAAGTTCAATCAGATCAGGATCTGCAAGGAATTTGTAAAGTTCAATGAAAGATGTTTTATCAGGTTACTGGGTGATATGCGCTCTTACAATTACGTGGTTCATATAACCCCTGATATAGAAGGCAATCAATACAGGATCAGAGCAATAGATTTTGACCAGCAATCGTACGAAGGCAGGAGGCAATTTTATCTTCCTCACTTCTTTAAAGAAAATAATTCATTAGTGACTCTTGGTATTCAACACATGGATAAAAAAACGATGAGACAATACCAGGAAGAAGAGCGAAGCTTGATCAAGAACAGAGCTAAGTTGGTCCATTACCGGCTTGCGGATATCTTAAAAGCAATGAAACAAGACGAAATTGCACCGGTTCAAAAAGTAAAACAGCTTGGAATTGACCTTGCAGAATTCCACAAGCAGGATTTATTTAAAAAATGTGGTTCTATGGGGGAACTGGTGGAGGAGCAGTTGAATATATATCTATCAGGGAAATTCACTTTATACTTCTAGCCGAATTCTTCCAATTTCATTAAAAATCTAAAATATTACTTAATTAAGTATCGGTTTAGTATTTTTGGGAGATCGACCATGAAATTAATGTACGTTCTCCTGGTGCTTACTATAGTAGTAGGTTCCAGCTCTTGTAAAGTAAAATACACTGGTGCTGCAGGCAAACAAGTTGACTTTAAAAGGTATCGGAATTAATCCGATACCTTTTTTACTTTATTACATTCTAATAACTCATCTCATCCAACTTAACTTTGCCTTTGAAGGTCCAAAATACAAAGGTTGTGTATGCAATTACCAAAGGAACACCGATGGCAGCAACAAGAAGCATAATCCCAAGAGACTTTTCCGAGGAAGCTGAGTTATAAACGGTTAAATTATAGGCAGGGTTAGCAGTTGATATCACCATATTGGGATATAACTCTACCGCAACTATAATTAATAATAAACTTACAGTTATACTTGAGGATACAAATGCAAAGCGATATTGTCTTTTTGCAACCATCCGTGTAATGTTTGCAATAGCGAAGACCATAGCTACCGGTATAAAGAACATCCAACTATTGTTCCTTATGGCGTTAGAGAGGTGAGGAATATATAAAAGTGTATAGAAGCTTAACAAGAGTATCGAAATGGAGAAAAAAATAGTTGTATTCCTAACCATTACTGTGAGTTTAGTATACAGCCTGTCTTCTGTTTTCATGACTAAATATATGGCACCGTGCATCATAAATAAAGCAAGGGTAGTGATACCAACCATTACCGAGTATGGATTGAGAAAATAAGCAAGCGTACCAGTGAAGTTCCCTTTATCATCGATAGGGATCCCTAACAAAAGGTTGCCTAATACAACCCCGAGCAAGAAGGCAATGGTAGTGCTAGACAGACAATAACACACGTCCCACATCTTACGCCACCAAGGCATTGATTCCTTACTCCTAAATTCTATAGAAATCGCACGAAAAATAAGTACGGTAAGGAAAAGCATAAAAGGCATGTAAAAGGCAGAAAAAACAGCAGCATAGACGCCGGGGAAACCTGCAAATAAGGCTCCCCCTCCTATTACCAGCCAAACTTCATTACCGTCCCACACTGGTCCTATAGCGTTTAAAGCAATTCGCCTACTGGTTTCCTTATTGAAAAATAGATGCAGGGCTCCCGCTCCAAGATCGAAGCCATCGAGAATTGCGTAGCCAGTAAAAACTCCTCCGATAACGAGAAACCAGAGAGTTTGATAATCAAGTCCAAAAATTGTAGCCATTATTTTGTATAACCTAATTCGTTTGCCATACTTTTCAACTGTGGACTGTGGTCAATATCCTCACCGGGTTGACTCGGTCCGTGTTTTATCTTCTTGTTCAAAAGATAAATGAACAATATAAAAAGAAGTGTATAAACAACTGAGAACAAGATCAGAGAAAAGATCACTTGTTCTGCCTTTACTGCTTGAGAAAGAGCATCAGACGTTCTTAAAAGCCCGTATACAACCCAGGGCTGTCTTCCTGTCTCAGCAGCAAACCAGCCGGCCTGATTGGCAAGCTGAGGAAGAAATACCGACCACATAAAAATATGCATGAGCCATTTTTTTTCGAATAGCGACTTTTTATACCAGTGCCAGCAGGCGAAGAGAGTGAGCGCAATCATAAACATTCCAATTGCTATCATGATGTGGTAAGTTTGAAAAACAACATTAAGCGCTTGTGGCTGATCTTGCTTACTAAAATTATTCAACCCTTTAACCGGGGCGTTGAAATCTCCATGAGTTAAAAAGCTAAGCCCCCCCGGGATCTTCAATCCAACTGTCTTATTATTCTTTGTGTCGATATAGCCTAACAAATACATGTCCGCTGCTGCATCCCTTTCGAAGTGCCCCTCTAAGGCGGCAAGCTTAACAGGTTGATGCTCTGCCACAACATCTGCAGATGCGTGACCAGCAACAAGTTGTAGAAGAGATGATACTGTAGCTATACACAGCGCTATTTTAAAAGAAGATTTAGCAAATGGGAGATGTTTTTTCCGAAGGATATAGTAGGCACTGATACTAAGTACCAGGAAAGCGCCAGCGATGAATGAACCAATCCAAACATGTGACACACGTTGTATAGAAGACGGATTAAAAACCATTTCCCAGAAATCAGTAATAACTGCCCGGGCGGCTAATCCTTCACCTTCTATTTTATAGCCTGTTGGTGTTTGCTGCCAGGAGTTAGCAACAACGATCCATATAGCAGAAAACATAGAACCGAGTGTTACCATTACCGTAGAGAAGAAATGAACGCGCGGGCTCACTTTGTTCCAACCAAACAGTAGTACTCCTAAAAATCCTGATTCAAGTGCAAAAGCGAATATGCCCTCGGCTGCAAGAGCTGATCCAAATACATCGCCCACATATTTAGAATATGTTGCCCAATTTGTTCCAAACTCAAACTCCATAACGATGCCTGTAGCAACACCTATCCCAAAGATGAGCGCAAAAATCTTGGTGTAAAACTTCGTCATGTTCTCGTACAGCTTATTTCCGGTTTTCAGGTAAAGACCTTCCATAGCAACCATGACTAAACCGAGTCCGATACTTAACGGTGGATAGATATAATGAAAGGAGATGGTAAACGCAAATTGTATTCTTGAAAGAATTTCTACATCCATTTGTCTTGATTCTGGTGATCCTACAATTGATGTAAAAGTACGGTGCTTTAAATAATTATCAAGGTTGTTACAATTACGATTTTGTCGTATTCTTAATTTAAAACGGTTCTATTTTAAATTTTCTCCCAATAAAAAGAGTTCAATTTTCGTTACAGAAACTATCTTTTCAGACTGTCCTGTGCTGCCTTTTTCTCCCTCCGGCTTTCTCGTGCCTCCGCTTTGTTCTTTGCTTTCTCGCTTTCTTTTTCCTTCTCATCATCGTCTTTCTTTCCCAGTTTAACCCGCAGGTTTCCGTTCTCATCGTCTGTGGCAGTAAGATTTAGTACAATCCCCCTTGTTATCCTCTTCTGTTTTAAGCTATCCGGGAGATCTTTGTCTCTTTCGGGATTTCTAATAGGAATTTGCAGTCCAATGTTTGTCCCCTTTCCTATTCCATAAGTCCCCTCCACGATCATATTTAAAACACTGGTCATCACCGTCATTTTAGGGATCTCGATTTTATCGCCTTTTACAATAAGAGTGTTAGACAGATCATTTATGGTGATGTTAGAGAAGTCCCTATTCGGAAAGGCGATCTTTCCAACCTTTTTCATTGGAGCATACCCAATTAGAGCTCCATTTTTTAGCTTAAAATCTACTTTACCTGTAAAAGACCGGGGAACAATTGTGCCTGATTGGTTCATGAGACCCTTAACGTTCACCAAGGCTGAAAATTTGCCTTTTATGTTTTTACTAGTGATACTTTGTTGTCCGAAATCCTCGAAAGCATAAAAGAGATGTTGAATATCTACATTACGAAGACGTGAAATCACCCTAAAGGGATTGGTACTTGTGGCCTTCTGAGCAATATCTCCACTTATATTCAATTCACCGCCAGCGTGCCGTAAACTAACATCTTTTATAGTTATTCCATCTTGATTAAGGTTTAGGTTAGCATGGGTGTTTGTTGCCGCAAACCGTTTGTAACGCAACTTATCCGATTTCAACTCCAGATGTACGCTGGCTTCGTCTAAAACATTGTTCAATTGACGGAATAACCTACCTATTTTATTTTTCCTATAGTTTCCTTTAACCTGCCGTCTGGCAGCAAGGAAAGCAAGGAATTCCTTCAAATCTATCTGGGGACTGGAAATATTCCAATCAAGTATAATTCGTTGAGGATCTGTATAATAAAAATTAACGAAATTTTTAACTGCGCCACGCATATAAAGTTTGCTGAAAGCAGTTTGAACAACGAAGTCTTTGAGGTATAGATCTTGTCCCTGAAAATTCAATTGTCCGTTTACATTTTTAAATAATAATGCTCTCGGAACATAATTCAACTCTCCATTTTTAATAGTTACCGTTCCTGCAATAAAAGGTTCAATGACACTATTAGAGTTTAAAGGTGCTTTATAGAATAAATTGATACTAGCTGATCCCCCTTTTGCAAGGAATGTTTCTGAACCAGAAGCTTCGTTTAGTTGCCTTAATTTGAAGTTGGATACAAAACGACCCTGAAGAACAGGAAATTTCAGGTTAATGATCTTCAGGGAATCTGACCTGAAAGGAATACCTCGCCAGTTGGCTACAAAATTACGCAGGACGATTATGGAGTTAGGATCTAAGCGGGGCTTGCCCTTTATCACCTCATTAGAATAACTTCCGGTGAAAGTACAATTTTCTAAAGGTTCTCCTGTCAGCGTTATCCGACTATTCTTAACAGCCCAAGAAACATTTACCAAAGGTGTATCTGCCCCCTTTGACTTTCCCCTGATTGATGCTGCTGCCAAGAAAGGCTTCTCTATTTTATATCGTTTCAAGGCATTGGCAATCTGAGGAGTTACTAATAATAGAACCTTCTCATAGGTAATGCTTTGTGCCTTAATATTAAGTGAAAAATCTGAGTTGTTGGGAGCAAAAGAAAAATCTCCACCCAGGTCGATAGCTTGTCCTCCTATATGAACCCGTTTCGAAGGGATACTCAAAATATGGTTAACGTGATTATAATTCAAGTCCAGTTCCGCCTGTAACAGCTGTTCTTTAATAAAGCTACCTTTACTCGTTTTGAAGGTTAGCGAACGTACCATGGTGTTTATCTTCACCTTTGCTTTCCAATCATTTGGATAATATTTTATCTTCCCTTTGAAATCCCTTATTGAGAAATCAAAGAACTTGTCTTTCGACCTGTTGTCATAGACAAATTTGACGTTCCTAAGCTCAATTCTATTGAACTTATTTTTTGGCTTCCCACCTCCTCCTTTTGCGGAGGGCTTAAAAATTTCTGTATTCTTATATCCAAGGCTATCAGTATAAAGATAAATTTCAGCGTCCTCAACACTCATCCATTGGAAAGTTGGCTTTCCACTAATCAGCGAGAACGAATTTACTGCTACATAGATTTGCCTGGCTCTTAACAGATCGTGTTTGTGCTCCTTATACAAACTATCACGAAGCAGAACGTTCTTCAAGGATACAGCAACACCCGGAAAACCTTGAATTAAAGAAGGTTCCATGCTTTCGATAGTTAGATGACCCCGGATATCCTTATTTATCTCGAGCGTCACTTTTTCAAGGATCTCCCTCTTATTTATAGTGACATAAGCTGCGACGCCCAGCCACATAATCAAGATCAATACTGTAAAAACCCCGATAACGATAAGGCTGACTTTAACGAAACGGTTCATACAGAGAGGGATAGTATTAGCATTTAACAAAGGATGATTTGCATTCAAACAGGATTCTCCTCAAGATGTTCGACAAGTGGCAAATGTTTTTTATTAGACTAACAGGGTTTAAACAATTGACTTATTCTTTTGTACTAGATGAGATGGACGAGTCAGAATCAATTATCAGATTATTTCTACTGGCAATACCAATCGCATGTATTGCCTGGACAGTAACTCATGAGGAAGTTTTCAGAGAACCCCGTGAGTACTGTGTGGATAAATCGCAAAAGAGCAAGCATCTATTGAAAAGGAAATTCTTTTATCTCTTTACCTGTGAGTATTGCTTTAGTCACTATGTGACTGCTCTTTTCCTGATAATGACTGATTACCAGCTCTTATACAATGATTGGAGAGGGTACCTGATCGGAGGCTTTTCCCTGGTATGGATAGCAAATATTTACATGAGCTTATATGCGATGATAAGAATAGATCTGAAGAAAAATCGGATTGTGGCAAAAATAGAGGAAAAAAAGGCAGAAGAAATGGAATAAGAAAAGGAAGAAAGCTCTCCCTTTTCTATTATAATTAAATCTCTTGGTTAAGGTCCCAGCTTTCGAGATAATCGGCAACACGTTTGAGGAACATTCCGCCCAGCGCGCCGTCTACCACCCTATGGTCATAGGACATGGATAAATACATCTTATGCCTGATAGCTATAACATCCCCATGTTCCGTTTCTAGAACTGCAGGTTTCTTTTGGATTGAACCTACAGCAAGGATAGCCACCTGAGGCTGATTGATCATAGGTGTACCCATGATATTTCCGAAAGGACCAATATTAGTAATGGTAAAAGTACCGTCTTTTACTTCATCTGGCTGTAGCTTATTACCACGGGCACGTTTTGCCAGGTCGTTAACAGCTCTACTAAGACCAACCAGGTTGAGTTGATCTGCATTTTTTATTACTGGAACTATGAGGTTACCACTTGGTAGAGCGGCCGCCATTCCGATATTGATATCTCTTTTCTTTATAATCCTGGTACCGTCAACAGATACATTGATAAGCGGAAAATCTTTGATAGCCTTAGCTACTGCCTGGATAAAAACCGGGGTAAAAGTGATCTTTTGGCCTTCCCTTTTCTCAAATGCAGATTTTATTTTATCTCGCCATTTAACAAGATTAGTGACATCAGCTTCAACAAAAGAAGTAACGTGAACAGAAACTTCCTTGCTCATAACCATATGTTCAGCTATTAATCTGCGCATCCGGTCCATCTCTATTATCTCATCACCCAGTCCGATGTTTATTACTGGTTGATGCTCTTTCGACAATCTTCTTTCAATTGGGTATTGATATTCCTGAGTTGTCGCCTCTTGCTTGCTAGTATTGTTTTGATCGACATCCAATTCTTTTGCTGAAGAACCTTGTCCTGCGTTTTTAGACCTAACATATTCCAGGACGTCTTGCTTGGTTACCCTGCCCTCTGCTCCAGTTCCTTCAATCGAGTCTAACTCTTGCTGAGACAGCCCTTCTTCTGTAGCTATACTTCTTACGAGCGGGGAATAAAAACGAAATCCTTGTTTTATGGCAGGAGCTGATGGTGGCGCAATCTTAGGGCTCTCCGAATGAGGAGGAATTATTACGTCAGCTCCAGGAAGGTCTTTAATAGCAGTAGGCTGTTCAAAAACCTGTTCTACTCTTTTCTCTTCCTTTTCCTCACCTTCTGTTTTAATGATTGCTATAACAGAATTAATTTGAGCCACTTCATTATGCTGGTATAGCTGACTAATTAAAACTCCGGCTACTGGTGATGGCACTTCAGAATCGACTTTATCAGTCGCAATTTCAACCACAGCTTCGTCTTCCTTTATGGTGTCTCCTGGCTGTTTAAGCCATTTAACGATGGTAGCTTCAGCTACGCTCTCTCCCATTTTTGGAAGCAATAATTCGAATTGAGCCATATTATTGAATAAAGTACGGTGCAAAAATAAATCTTTTTAACACTTACACATGCTCTTCCTTAAGTAATTTAAATAGCATTATTAAGGCATTGATTGCAGATCTTTCGATATTCTGTTGCCTTCGGCTACCAAATTGAAACTTATTGGCAGTTACTTTGCTTTTGCTCGCTATTGCTACCCAAACTGTTCCAACAGGTTTTTCAACGGTTCCGCCCCCCGGCCCTGCAATACCCGAAATTGCTATACTATAATCCGGACCGAATTTATTGAAAGCCCCGAGTGCCATTTCCCTGACAGTTTGTTCGCTTACTGCGCCAAATTGCTCCAACGTATTTTGCGCAACACCTAGTAAAGATTGTTTTAGATGATTTGAATAGGTAACAGCGCCTCCAAGAAATACCTCACTAGAACCAGAGTGCTGCGTGAACAGATGAGATAGAAATCCTCCTGTGCAACTCTCTGCAACAGCCACTGTCAATTTCCTCTCCTTCATGAAATCCATTATGGCTTTCTCTAATGGTTTATCTTCAGAAGTGACAACGAAATCGCCAACAAGGCTTGTAATCTGATCTACATAAATGTTGATCTGGTCACGCAGGATTTGCTCGTTCTGTCCATAAGCGCTTAACCGCAATCTTACCTGCCCCAGTTTAGGAAGATATGCCAGCTTTATATGAGAGGGTAGAGCATCCTCAACCGAAGCAATGGCTTCTGCTAAGAAAGATTCACCTATACCAGCGGTGAGAATAGTATGGTGCACTATAGCTTCCAGTTTAAAATGTGTTTTAATCCTTGGAAGAACTTCCTCTTCTACCAGATACATCATTTCAAAAGGAACACCAGGCATGGAAACGTATACCTTTCCATTGTGTTCGAACCACATACCAGGGGCAGTTCCATTTTTATTCAGAAGCACGGTACAATTTTCCGGTACGTCAGCCTGGCGGATATTGATCTCTAGCAGAGGCCTATTATGACGTTTAAAAATTCCTTCAACAACTTCAAGCGTTGCTGCATCTCTTTTAAAGCCTACGTTGAAATACTCTGCAAGCGTTTTTTTAGTGATATCATCTTTTGTAGGACCAAGCCCTCCAGTAATGATAATAATATCTGCTCTTTCCTCAGCCTCTTTTAAGCCCTGGATAATATGTTGCCGGTCATCCGAAATAGAGCTGATCTGCTTTACCCTTACACCAATAGCATTTAATTGCTGAGCAATCCATGCGGAGTTTGTGTCGACGATCTGTCCAATCAGGATCTCATCGCCTATTGTTATTATTTCTGCTTGCATTAAAAGCTAACTGGGTTTGTATTTCTTCTGCTAAGTTTTAAATCCTGCAAAATAGAGGCCCTAACTCTCAAGTCAAAGCTATAACTTTTAAAGCGACCAAAGGGCAACCAATTGAAAGACATGTCCCAGCAATGGAGATCCCTTGCGATAGAAAATGATGTCATCGTAAATGTTTTCTGTTTAAAATCCCAGCCCGAAGTATACATCACCTTCCATTTGGGAGTAACGCTCAAATCACCATTAAAATTCAGGGAGTTGGCGAGATTCTTCTGCAAGCCCTGATTGGTATAAGTTAAACTATACGTAAAGTTGAACGACCAGGGGATAGAAAAGTCTACGAATTGGTTTGGATTATTCAATATGGTTGAAATATCCTGCCTTTGCTGCTGACTTATCTGCGGATTCTCTTGCTGTTGCTCAAGATTCTCCTGCCTTTTCTTAAGTGCGGCGGAGTTGAAATTATATCCGGTGCCAAAAGTGAAGGACGTTAAGCGAGGCAACTTACCTTTACGAAAAGTATAAACGTCAATTCTATTTCCGTTTTCATCCTGCATGTAAGGACTTAAGTTTCCTCCAAAATTGAGGGCTAATTTTTGATCAAACAGTGAGGTCCGACCTGAAAAGTTTATGTCCGACAACTTGAAAGATTCGGCAAGGAAATTATAGCCACCATTAAAGCTTAGTCCCTGGAGGATAGGAATTTTTTTGAAGGCATTAGCAGTATCACCAGTTGTTTTAACTTTAGCCTCAATTGTGTTTTCTAATGAGAAAGACATGGAAGCCTGTCTCCCCATGCCAGGAGCGGATATTCCAGTTCCATTAAATATGGAGTATCGCACATCCTGCCCGGTAGAATCCTTGTAAGAACTAAAAAAACCGAAATTGTCAGAACTAAAATCCGGGGTATAGTTGAAGCTTGTAGATGGAGTAACAATGTGGCGGATCGCCATTAGCTTCCCTTTTTTAAACGGGACCATCCCGTAAAATTTCGTTGATAAACTCCCGTTTAAACCATAATCAAAGTTCCTTGCGAACCCTCTGACAAAACTCGTATCAACTTTATTTTCCTTCGGTTTATACTCGTAACGAACCGTTCTAAAAGTCCAACGCTCGTTATAGGTTGTTCCTGTACTGAATTGAAAATATTTAAGCGGGTTGAAATTAATACTTATAGGAATAACCTGCGTAATTCCGTTCTGTGCATTTTTTAAGCCTTTATCAAAAAGGTCGTACTCCTTTTCGGTGATACTATTACTACCCGACATATTGTACCCCACGGAGATCTTTTCATACCATTTGGGCTCACCCGTTCCATTTTTTCTTTCAAAGGGGTTAATAGTAGTCATACCTAAGTTAAATGTAGGCAGCTGCAGATTGACTATTTGAGTGCTGAAATCCTGACTTGCATTGGCACTGGCACTGAAGCTGAAAAGATTATTAGCAAATGTTCTTCCATAGTTTATACTCGAAGTAGACTGCGACTGGGTGAGACGGTTCACATCTGAAGTAGCGCCAGCCCGGCTATCTACGAAGAATTTTGCCGTTTGTATAGAGACGTTGGCTCCAAAATTAACTCCCGGGTGTGCTGCGGCATTCTGCTGATGGTTCCAGGTGATACTGAAGTTCTTAGCAGGATTGTAGGCTTCGGTACCCTCTACTCCTCTTGTCGGTAAGGTGGAACTGTAAGCGAAGTTTAAGCCCCCATTAAATTTATAGTTCTTACGGTAACGGACTGCCAGATTTCCCATATAAGATCCCTTGCTCCATACCGTAGCTAATATATCAGCGTCCCAATAATCGTTTATACCAAAATACCAGCCGGTGTTTCTTAGAAAAAACCCGAGGGCGCCGTCCTCTCCCACACTCGGGAAGTGGAATCCGGAAGCTCTTTTATTTGTTTTGGGGAAGAAGCCAAATGGTAGTACTGCAGGAAAAGGAATATCTTCTATCTCCAGATATGCAGGCCCGCTAACAATTCTCTTCTTTGTAATAATTCCTCTCGAAATATGGATACCGAAATGGGGATGAGGCAGGTTACAGGTACTATAAACACCATTTTTGAAAGAAACCTCATCATAGGGATTTTTTTTTGATGTTTGGGCTGATATGTATCCTCCTTCTACTTCAGTGAAAGAGCTATAAACCAAGCCCTTTTTACTTTCCATATTATAAATGAGAGAGTCGGTGCTTACAGGCGGCTCCTGGCCTTGCTTAAAAATAGGCCGGCCGCGATATCTACCATATTTATCGTTTAATCCACTAGCAAACATTGCTTTGTTCTTCTGATCAAGCCTGATATAATCTGCAGACAATTCCATTTCCTCATACGAAACACGAGCCTTTCCATAGAGATAAACAATAGTTCTATCAATGCTGAATTTAATAGAATCTTCAGCGTGATACTCTATCGTAGAATTTAAGCCAGAATTAGACTTTTTTGTCAAAGTATCCGTTAAATTTGCAGATACTGTATCAGTCTTTCGATTAGGGGGTTTAGAGGTATTTTGTGTCTGTTGGGCATCAAGTTTCATACTAAATGCAACCATTAAAACCAAAAACACGTATCTCGAGAATATAAAATTGATAGATTCCAAGTGTGATGTTGTATATTAATTTTTCAATTAAAAATTACAGTTCAAATTTAATGAAATTAAAACCATTAAAACGATTCATTATTGCCTTTGCAGCCGCAATGCTGCTTCTTCCCTTTTCTTCTTTTCCTAATAACTCCAATATACCACCATATCGTATAAAGACGATCGTAATTGATGCAGGACACGGTGGAGAAGACGGGGCAACTAGGGGTGCAATCGCTAAGGAAAAAGAATTGGCATTGCAAGTTGCACTTAAATTGGGAAAAGCCATAGAAGACTCAATGCCGGATGTTAAAGTAGTGTATACACGTACCACGGATGTGTTCGTCCCCTTGTATGAACGCGTGGGATTAGCTAACCGGGTTAAAGCGGATCTGTTTATATCAATACACTGTAATGATATGCCTAAGAATTATAAAGGCAGAAGTTCAACAAAAGGAGTTGAAACGTTTGTATCTGGTTTTCATCGTTTAGATGAGCAAAATAAAGCTATTAAAGACATTGCTACCCGGGAGAACGAATCCATATTATTAGAAAAAGATTATAAAGATAATTATGACGGTTACGATCCGAATGACCCTGAAAGTATGATCATCTTTTCCCTGATGAAGAATGCCTTTCGTGAGCAAAGCATCAAACTTGCATCATTTATTCAAAACGAGTATGTAAAAGTAGGGCGTATAGACCGTGGGGTTAAAGAAAAAGGACTAGCAGTATTAGCCCGTGCAGGTATGCCTGCTGTGCTCACAGAGATCGGCTTTGTTTGTAATAAAGAGGAAGAAGAGTATATGGTATCGGAATATGGTCAAAACGAAATTGTAAATTGTTTGTTAAAAGCAATTCAGGGGTATAAGAAGCAGTTGGAGCTTTAAAAACCTGAAAGGTATACTATATTTGAAAAAAATATTTACGCTTTGAAAATAACAAACGAAACTAAAGTAGGAATCTTAGCGGCTGTTGCCATCACTATTTTAATTTTAGGATATAGCTTTTTAAAAGGAAACGACGTTTTTTCGGGAGAAAATGAATACTACGCTATCTACGAAAATGTGGAAGGAGTTGCCATCTCAAAACCAGTTCTTGTTAACGGATATCAGATAGGCCGGGTATCTAATCTTACCTTGCAACCCAATGGCACAATACTGGCGGAGTTTAAAATTAAACCCGAATACGAAATCCCCAAAAACACAATCGCAAAAATAGAAAGTACAGACCTACTTGGTAGTAAAGCAATTGTATTCGACCTTGGAGAAGGTGGTGTTTATGCCAAAAGTGGAGATACTTTAAAGGCTAATAAATCAAAGGACTTGTTAGAGCAGGTTCAGCCCGTGCAAAAGAAAGCGGAACAAATAATCGCCCGTCTTGACTCTATACTAACTTCGGTTGACAATACTATTAGTCCCGAATTCCAACGCAACTTCAACAGCAGTTTTGCAAGTATCGCCAAGTCACTTAAAACCCTTGAATCTACAACTATGAAAGTAGATCATATGGTTGGAGCAGAGAGCAGCCGACTCCATGCCATCTTTTCAAATTTGGAGTCTATCTCTACAAACTTCGCTCAAAACAACAAAAAGATCACTACTATCATGTCTAACATCGAGTCGGTATCCGATCAATTCGCCAGAGCTAATTTTGAAACTACTATTAAAAATGCAGATAAAGCGATAGCGGATCTCCAGACAGCCGTTAATAAAGTAAACACTGGAGAAGGCTCCCTCGGCCAATTGCTTAATGACAAACAACTATACAATAACCTTAATAGCTCCGCAGAAAACTTGAATAAGTTGATGATAGATCTTAAGGCAAACCCAAAAAGATATGTTAGCTTCTCCGTATTCGGGGGGAGGAAAGATTAGGTATAATAGGAAATACATTAAAACAAGAAAGCCCGTTTGGTATGCAACTAAACGGGCTTTCTTGTTTTAATGAAAATATCACATAGTCTATAACTGAAAAACTGTGCCTTCAATAGCTAATTTTGAGTTTGGAAATACCGTCTGCGCTTCTAGCAGAAGCGGTTCCAATTCCCTATATCGTGCAGAAAAGTGACCAAGGAGCAATTGCTTCGCGTTAGCCTTTACAGCTATTTCTGCGGCTTGTAAAGCTGTTGTGTGAAATGTTTCCTGCGCCCGCTCGATCATGTCGTGCATAAATGTCGATTCATGATAAAGCGTATCCACTCCCTGAATAGAATCAAGATATTTCCAGTTACAAATAGTATCCGAGCAATAGGCGTACGCCCGGGGTTCATCAGGATCTGTAGTAAAATCTTCAGAACGATACACCTTACCATCCATATCTGTAAAGTCCATCCCTCTTTTAAGAAGATGAATAGCGGGAAGGGGCAAGTCTAAGGCTTCAACCTTTTCTTTCAGCAACTTGCGGAGTCGCTTCTTTTGGGTGAACTTGAACCCGGTACAAGGTATCCTATGCTCAAGAATTATCGTTTCCACCACCACATCCTGATTTTCAAATATCTTTTCAGGTACTTCTGAATTAGTGAAGTAATATTCAATAGGATAACGGATGTCTGTTTGGGAATACTTGAATTGAACTTCAAGTATCTCTTTTAATTCTGCAGGAGCGTAAATAAAAAGAGGCTTCTTTCTTCCATTCAAATGCATGGAAGAAAGAAGCCCTACAAGACCAAGATAATGATCGCCATGAAGGTGGCTTATGAAGATATGCTCAATACGCTGGGCCTTGATACCGTTCCGCAATAACTGCAGCTGGGTACCTTCTCCACAGTCGATGAGAAAATATCTTTCATTAATATTTAAAAGCTGTGCGCTTGGATATCTGTTAAAAATTGGGGTAGCTGAACTGCTTCCTAAAATAGTTACATCAAACCTCATGAACTTTACGAAGCAATTATCTCGCCTCTTTTTTCAATTCACGTTCGATCTCCTCCATAAAAATCAGATCGATCGCTTCTTCAACAGTAGGCACTATTGTTAAAACGCTTTCCAATTGTGAAATGGTAATAAGGCGATCAATATTTTCGTTAACGCCAGTAATTATAAAACTACCATCAGCATTTTTACAGAGGCGGTGACCAACCAATAAGCTACTTAAACCTGATGAATCAGAGTATTTTACTCCTGAAAGGTCAAGAATGATATTGCGAATCCCCTCTGTATTAATTAGAATCAACTCGGATTTAAGCTGAGGAGAGATCAAGCTGTTCAGCTTTGCTTCATTCAACTTAATTAATACGTACTTCTCGTGTTTGTCTACCGTAAATTTCATAGTTACCTTCTGCAATATGCTTTTACAATATTAAAAAATTATTTCTAACGGCACAATTGTTTTTAGTTGCAATTGCCCTCTTGTAGATGATTTCCTTAATAATATTACAATAAAATCACCGGCTCCAATCCACCGGAATTTCTTACTTCAAACGATTTAGACTTTCAAGTATATTGTTTTCTACTCTTTTCAGAACTTCAGAGGCTTCAGCTTTTCTAAAAACGTCGCCAGTGATGTGCTCATATAGCTCAATATAGCGATCTGAAATAGATTTAATTAGTTCAGGAGTCATTTCTGGAACAGTTTGTCCTTCCTTACCCTGGAAACCATTCTCTATAAGCCACTTCCTTACAAATTCTTTCGATAGTTGCCTCTGAGGTTCTCCTTTTGCCTGCAACTCTTCGTAACCATCCTTATAAAAATAGCGTGAAGAGTCTGGTGTGTGTATCTCATCGATTAGATAGATCCTTCCTTCCGCTTTACCAAATTCATATTTGGTATCAACAAGGATCAAACCTCTTTCGGCTGCAATTTCAGTCCCTCTTTGAAACAACTCTCTGGTATACTCTTCCAGTTTAAGATAATCTTCCTCAGAAACAATTCCCTGACTAAGGATCTCTTCGCGGGAGATATCTTCGTCATGCCCAACAGCCGCCTTCGTTGTAGGTGTTATAATAGGCTCCGGAAGCTTATCATTTTCCTTTAATCCTTCGGGAAGACTTACTCCGCAAACCTGTCTCCTTCCAGCTGCATATTCTCTCCAGGCATGCCCAGCCAGGTATCCTCTAATAACCATTTCAACCTTAAAAGGTTGGCAAATTTTACCAATCGTTACAGAAGGATCCGGAACATCAATTACCCAATTAGGTACAATGTCTTGCGTAGCATTAAGAAACTTAGCAGCTATCTGGTTCAACACCTGACCTTTATAAGGAATAGGTTCAGGCAGTATTACATCGAAAGCCGAGATCCTGTCGCTTACTACCATCACAAGATACTTATCAGAGATCGTGTATACGTCTCTAACTTTTCCTTTGTAATAATTGGTTTGACCAGGAAATTTAAAGTTGGTTTCTTTTATTGCAGACATGAGTGGTGTAAAAAATGAGTGAATGAGTGAGTGAGTGAATGAATGAATGACTGAATGAATGAATGACTGAATGAATGAATGACTGAATGAATGAATGACTGAATGACTGACTGACTGAATGAATGAATGAATGATTAATTTAATCTATGAATAAATGGTTCAATATTGTCGCAAAAATAGTTTTTTTATTGATTTTGGTTCCTTAATGATTTCAAAAAGCTCAAAATTGCAGCTTATTCCTCATTCCTTCTAACATTTCATCCTCCCCTCATCCGGGACTACAATCCTCTCATATTCTATCCTTCTATCCTTCCCTCATTCTATCCTTCTATCCTTCCCTCATTCAATCCTTCCCTATTCCATCCTTCCCTCATTCTCTCATTCTATCCTTCTATCATTCTCTCATCCTATCCCTCTATCCTTCAATTACTGTATATCCCCGTAAGCTTTAAGTATTTGTTTAACCAGCTTATGCCTTACGACATCTTCTCCGCTTAAGTAAATGATATCGATTCCCTTTATGTTGTCAAGTATTCTAAGGGCAGTATGTAATCCCGAATGTTGTTTCTTTGGTAAGTCGATCTGAGTTATATCGCCAGTTACGATAAACTTAGCAGAAGGTCCCATCCGTGTCAAAAACATCTTTAGCTGCATGTCGGTTGCGTTCTGGGCTTCGTCTAATATAACAAAGCAATTATCCAGTGTACGACCACGCATAAAGGCAAGAGGGGCTACTTCAATCGTTCTATTTTCCAGATACAACTTGAGTTTTTCAGGGGGGATCATATCGTCCAGCGCATCATATAGAGGGCGTAGATATGGATCTATCTTCTCCTTTAAATCCCCGGGAAGAAAACCAAGATTTTCGCCAGCTTCTACAGCAGGACGTGTAAGGATGATACGTTTTATTTCTTTGTTTTTCAGAGCTCTTACGGCAAGCGCTACAGCGGTATATGTTTTACCTGTACCAGCAGGGCCAATAGCAAAAAGGATATCGCTTTTATTAATCCCCTCTACCATGCGACGTTGATTGGCAGTCCTTGCTTTAACCACAATTCCGTTAGGCCCAAAAACTATAGGCTCACCTCCTCCACCTTGCGGCTTATCCCCGCCTTCAGCATCTGTCTGGATGTTTACAGAAGCACCAAGGAAACGCTCAAGATCATTACTTTCAAGACTGTTATAACGTTCAACATGTTTTAAGATTTCTTTAAAACGATTGTTAAAAGCGGTCAACTCAGCATCATCTCCCAGCACTTTCACCTCTGTCCCACGAGCAACAATTTTTATCTTCGGGAACTGTCTTTTAATTACTTCGAAATACTCGTTATTTGGGCCCCAAAGAACTACGGGGTTAACGTTCTCAAGATCAATCTTTAATTCGTTCAAGTTATCCTTTTTTTAGTTTTTGATTTATTTGTGCGATTAAAATTCAATATTTGCAGCTTCAATCTATAAGCAAGATTAACAATTAATATTCACATTTTAATGGCAATAATTACTTTAACAACCGACCTCGGTTACAAAGATTTTTATCAGGCTGCCCTTAAAGGAAGTATCTTAAGCCTGATGCCGCAAGCGAATATTATTGACGTTACTCACAGCATTTCTGCATTTAACATCCTTCAGGCAGCTTTCGTTTTAAAAAACGCTTTTCCATATTTCCCGAAAGGAACAGTGCACCTTATCGGCATTGATTCAGTGTATAATGAAAACACCCGATATCTTGCCGTAAAATACAAAGATCACTTCTTTGTAGGATCTGATAACGGCATTTTTTCTCTGATGTTTGAGGGCAATCAACCAGAAGAAATTGTAGAGCTGAACATTATGCAGGATCTAAAGTTCCTGCACTTTCCGCTAACAGATATTTTCACTAAAGCATCGTGTCATATAGCTGCTGGTGGCGAGCTTAAGGATATCGGCATTCCTGTGTCTGGTCTTGAGGAAAAAATGACCCTCCATCCGGTTATTGAGAAAGACACTATCCGCGGTAGCGTTATCTATATAGACTCTTTCCAGAACGTTATAACCAACATCTCTAAAGAGCTTTTTAATAAAGTACAGCAGAACCGGGCTTTCACTCTCTATTTCAGGAAGAACGAAACTATTTCTCAATTGAGCTGGCACTATAACGAGGTACCGGAGGGCGAAAAGCTTTGCCTGTTTGGTATCAGCAATCATCTTGAAATCGCCATCAACAAGGGAAATGCAAGTGGTTTGCTTGGCCTTCATTTAGGCGATATTGTACGCGTAGAGTTCAAATAATATTACTCTTTCCTGATTTTACCGAACATTTAATGCTATAAATAAAACCTATTTTTGTCCGCGCTCGAGAAAGCGCTTTTTTTATATCAGGAGACGAGATGGCCCGTAACAGATTTAATAGTGGAACTAAACCAGAAGAAGAACTTCCAAAGGCTAAATTAAATAAAGAGAGCATTAAGAGAGCGGAAGGATTACTTCAATACATGAAGCCGTATCGCTGGAAATTCTTCATAGGACTGTTTTGCCTATTTGTTTCAAGTTTAACATTTCTAGCATTCCCTGCAATTTTAGGAGCCTTAGTTGACGCCGCTCAAGGCAAGCATAAATTACCTTTTATAAACCCTAGTATAAATGCTTTAGGATTTGCGGCTTTTGGTATCCTATTCATCCAATCGATCGTTTCATTTGTAAGGGTCCGCTTTTTTGTTGAAGTGGCAGAAAAGACAATCGCAGATATAAGAAAAGATACTTATTTCAAACTTATAACTCTTCCGATGGATTTTTTCGCAAATAGAAGAGTTGGGGAATTGAATAGCCGCTTATCGGCGGATCTTTCTCAGATCCAGGATACCCTTACCACTTCTTTAGCTGAAATCATCCGACAAACAGTGATGCTCATAGGAGGCGTTTCTATATTGATTTTTGTATCGCGACACCTAACTCTTTTCAGTTTAGCAATCCTACCACTTGTGGTTATATGTGCAGTATTGTTTGGAAAGAAAATCAGGGCTGTATCTCGTGAAGCGCAAGATAAATTAGCCGAATCCAATACTATTGTTCAAGAAACACTTCAAGGGATCTCAAACGTTAAAGCTTTTGCTAATGAAGCATATGAAACCAAAAGATATGATAGCAGCTTAAGGGATGTGGTTCTTATTGCATTAAGAGGCGCAACCTTAAGGGGAGGCTTTGCTTCGTTTATTGTATTTTGCCTTTTCGGAACTGTTGTTGGAGTAGTATGGTATGGTGCTATTCTAGTTGCCAATAAGGAACTAACGGTAGGCCTTCTTAGCACTTATATCCTATATTCTGCTGTAGTTGGGGCAGCAATGGGAACTTTCCCTGATTTATTCGCAAATCTTCAAAAGGCGATAGGTTCAACTGAAAGAGTGATAGAAATCTTGCAGGAGAAAAGCGAGCCTATATCTACTAATGCTGAAGAAAACAAAACAAAGCAGGTTATCAAGGGCTGCCTGGAGTTTAAAGACGTCTTCTTCTCCTACCCATCCCGGAAGGAAGTTGCTGTACTAAAGGGCTTGTCGTTCAAAGCTAATGCAGGGGAAAAGGTTGCCATTGTTGGACCAAGTGGTGCAGGAAAATCAACCATTGCATCCCTTATCCTTCGCTTTTACAATCCACAGAAAGGGGAAATCCTTTTTGATGGTCTAACATCTGAAAGCTACGCATTAACCGATATTCGGAATCAGGTTGCAATTGTTCCCCAAGATGTCCTCCTATTTGGCGGGACAATTCGTGAAAACATTGCTTATGGAAAATTAAATGCAAGTGATGAGGAGATCCTAGCAGCGGCAAAACAAGCAAATGCCCACAACTTTATCCAGAGTCTTCCCGAGGGGTATGATACAATTGTTGGAGAGCGGGGAATTAAGCTCTCAGGTGGTCAGCGGCAACGAGTTGCTATTGCAAGGGCCTTGCTGAAAGACCCGGCGATTTTGATACTTGATGAAGCAACCTCGTCCCTTGATTCTGAATCAGAGAGATTGGTTCAGGAAGCGTTGGAAGTACTAATGAAAAATCGAACTTCAATCATCATCGCTCATCGCCTTTCAACAATTCGTGAAGCCGATAAAATAGTGGTGCTTGAAAAGGGTGTTGTTGCCGAAAGTGGAACACATGAAGAACTTATTCAGAACGAAGAAGGTTTATATCGCTATTTGAGTCAGCTTCAGTTCGAAGCATAGCTGATTTAAGAATTACATTTTTAGATTTACAATTAGCAGAACAAAGCGTTCATAACTGATTGTTATTCTAGAGCGTAGATTATTACCTTAAAAAGCATTTAATGAAGTTAACTATATGGGGTGCAGCACAACAGGTGACTGGAAGCATGCACCTTCTCGAAATAAATAACTATAAGATACTTATTGATTGTGGCCTTGATTACGAGAAGGGCACCTGGCTGGAAGAAAACGAACTTTTCCCCTTTAACCCTGCGTCCATCGATGTAGTAATCCTGACCCATGCGCACATTGATCATTCGGGAAATATACCTACGCTTATAAGAAACGGCTTTGACGGCCAGATCTTAAGCACCCCTCCCACTGCAGACCTTGCCGAAATACTTTTGTTAGATTCGGTGAACCTGTTCATCGGTAAGGAACAGAGACATGCCCGAAAAAAGAAAAAGCGTTCGTCGGGACCCAAAGCGCTGTACCTCCAAAAACACGTGATGGATACAATGGAACGTTTTGTTACCATTGGCTTTCATAAACCTTTTCGTTTAAATGGAGATATATCCCTGGAATTTATCCCGGCCGGGCACTTACTGGGTGCAGCTATAGTTATACTGACTATTAATGAGCAGGGTATCGAAAAGAAAATTGCTTTTACAGGGGATATCGGAAGGAAGGACTACCCTGTTCTTGTTGAACCTCAAACTCTGCCTCCGATCGACTTTCTCGTGTGCGAATCGACCTATGGCGGAAGGTTTCATACAAAGGGCAAGAGTGTAGAGGAGGTTTTGACGGAAGTGATCTACGAGACCTGTATTAAGACTCCGGGTCGTCTCATTATCCCTGCATTTAGTATTGGCAGAACGCAATCCCTGGTGTTCTCTCTGAACAAGATCTTTTCGTCTGGAAAACTTCCTCCAGTGAAAACTTTTGTTGACAGTCCACTTGCAAACTTTGCAACAGATGTTTATCGTAAGCATCATCAGTATGTTAGTGAAGATGCAAAAGAGTTTTATCAGAACAAAGGCGATGAGTTCGAATTTGAGAACCTGTTCTATATCCAGAACCTGAAAGAAAGCCGGGAGATATCAAATTACTATGAACCGTGCATAATCGTTTCATCAGCTGGAATGCTGGAAGGTGGTAGAATACAGGACCATTTATTTTATAACATCCAAAACTATTATTGTACCATTCTTTTCATCGGTTATAGCGCGAAAGGAACCCTTGGGCATCGTCTGTTAAGAGGAGATCCTATTGTAACGATAAGAGACCGGGAGCTTTCAGTATATGCAACGATTAAGCAAACGGACGTTTTAAGTGGCCATGGAGATCATAATGACCTATTAAATGTGGTCAAAACTCAGGATAAGGGAAAATTAAAGAAGGTTTTTCTTGTACACGGAGAGCCCCAAAGCATGGAAGCTCTAAAAAAGGATCTTGAAGCCGAAAGCTACGATGTAGTTATTCCGGAAAAAGGTGAAGTTTGGGAATTATAATTATAAAATGGCAGACTATTAAAGCCTGCCATTATAAAGTTATCTATCCGTTTACTATTTCGCCTCCGTTAGGGTGCAACACTTGCCCCGTCATATAACTGGAGTCGTTCGATGCCAGGAATACATAGCAAGGTGCAACTTCCTCTGGTTGTCCCGGTCTTTTCAAAGGTACTTCACTACCAAATTGTGCTACCTTATCTTCTGGGAAAGTTGATGGGATCAAAGGTGTCCAGATCGGTCCCGGTGCCACGCCATTAACCCTAATATATTTATCTGCAAGGGATTGCGCTAAAGAGCGCGTAAAGCCAACAATTGCACCTTTGGTAGAAGCATAATCTATCAGGTTAGCACTTCCACGGTAGGCCGTTACCGAAGTGGTATTAATAATAGCGCCTCCTTTTGGCAAATATTTCAACGCAGCTTTTGCCATGTAGAAGTAAGCAAAAATGTTGGTACGGAACGTTTTCTCAAGCTGCTCGGCGCTTATCTGCTCCAAACTGTCCTGAGGGTATTGAACAGCGGCATTGTTAACCAGGATATCCAATTGACCAAACTCCGCTACAGTATCTTCTACTATTTTTATACAATGTTGCTCATCACCAACATCGCCAGGAATGAGAAGGCATTTCTGCCCTTCCTGTTCAACCTGCCACTTAGTTTCTTTGGCATCTTCATGTTCATCCAGGTATACTATTGTCACATTTGCTCCCTGACGCGCAAAAGCTACAGCTACTGCCCTCCCAATTCCACTGTCACCGCCTGTAATAATAGCAACTTTACCTGCAAGCTTTGAAAAAACATCTGTCTGTTCTCCTTCATAAGCAGGTCTTGGTGTCATCTCAGACTCCAGTCCCGGTTGCTTCTCCTGGTGCTGAGCAGGATTTACATTCTGAGGTTCATTTGATTTTTGCATAGTTAGATCGTTTTGCCTTGTAACAAAGTAAATCTACCTGAGTTTGAATGGGTTGAAAAATCAGGATTAAAGCGTAGTTACCACCTTAGAAACTGTGCCTAAGGACGATTTAAACTACTTTAACCTGATCTTCTCAAAATCCAGGCTATCACCTTTAAACACATTCATGTCAACATCATGATTAATACCATTAATGGTAGCACGATCAGAATGCTGCCAGAACTGCCAGTTGGAGCCTTTACCCAGCCTTAATTTGCTCTGATAATAATTGGCTATCCAAAAGAAATACCCATCGAAGTGTTCTTTCAAATAATCCTCGTAAAAAGACAAATTGGTGTATATGATGGGCTTTGTATGAGTTTTGGTCTCTACATAATCGATAAATGCCTTTAACTCCTTTCGCATTTTCTCAGAGGTTTGCCCATCTAGTGTTTCCACATCTACAACCAAAGGTAAATCTCCCCTTTCGGCCCTTGCATTCTGCAAAAAGAACCTAGCCTGCCATTTCCCATCTTTAAACGGACGGAAGAAGTGATACGCACCTACTACAATTCCTGCTTTAGGAGCTTCACGCCAATTTCTCTGGAAGTATGGATCGACAGTCAACAAACCTTCTGTTGCCTTAATGAATGCAAATCTTATCTTAACTCCATCTTCCTCCATTGCCTTCACCTTGTCCCAGTCAATTTTTCCCTGGTAATAAGAGACATCAATGCCGTGAATACTATAACTCTCGGGTATAGGTATGCCGAAATCGTCGTATGAATGGTAACCTGATTTTACGCCAATGTCTTTAAACCAGCGAAAGGAAGAGGTAAATATTTTTAGAATGTAGCCGTAGTAAAAGGGCGAAAGTAAAATCAAGAGCAAGGCTGCAACTGGAATTTTCCAATTAAAGCTCGCCTTCTCAGCTTTCTTCGCTCTGCTCTTAACGGGTCTCTTTACGGGCTTTTTTGTACCCGTAGTTTTTGCTGGTCTCTGTAGGGCCATATTAAGACAGTAAAAGTACAAATATGATTGAATGCATAAAGAGAGAAGGGTTTAAAAGCTGGGCATGTTGAAAGATTTCTAATAATAACAACCTGTAGTGATTTAGCAACTTCGATAGATAAGTAGACAGTGACAGGAAGCTTAGGAGACGTTAATCTTAAAGAACAAGAAGGTGGAGGTAGTAGGCCGGGCATAGAAAAACCCAGCCTCCCATAATATTATTTTAATTATTTATCGTCAAAAAGCAGCAATACCCGCTCGTCGTGAGGTTGCCAATCGCCACTTTCATCCCTTCTCCAGGCTTTTGTAAGTATTGAAGGGTCTGGAAGAAGTTTTCTATTACAAATTTGTTCCGCATCTTCCCAGGTTAGGCTCTCTAACGACTCTTTGGCTTCACTGAAGTATAAATACTCTCGTTCTCCGAGTATTGGACCGTAAACAAGTTGATCACCCTGTTTTTCCTCCTGCTGAATGCTTATTTTCCCTTGATTTTTTTGTTCCATAGTAACGCTGTTTCGTTATAAGAACATTCAGGGGTAAAGGAATGTTTCCCTTCTTCTACCTCTGCTTCTGCAAAACCAGAAGCCAGTCTTTGTCATCAGGCTTAGCAATTGACTTCAAATTCCCTTTATCGAACTTAGCTTCTTTCTCAGTATCATTTGAGGGATTGTACCATAAAGCTTTGTAGTTAGACAGTTTTAAGGACTTAACAAAGTTTATATCAGTACCTGTTAACGAATAAATTATCAGATTTTTTTCATCACTATCGCTCAGTACCCATGTTGTCTCACTATCGCTCACAAAATGATCAAGGGGCTGCAGTTTCATTAAAACCAAGCTAATATGCTTGTTTACAAAAATATCAAAGCTTGTTTTGTCAAGCACTCGTCCCTGACCATGTCCTGCGGTTGGATTCTGAGTAAGTACCTGTGCTGCTCCGCCCATTAATGCTGCCACCTGGTCAGCACCAGCATGCCAGGCTACTATAGCTTTGTCGGGAAACTTGTCGTGATATTCCCGCACTTGCCTGTAAATCTGCTGAGGAGTGGTTGGATCACCAAATTCACGAGGATGAAGTTCGCGGAAGGCAAGGTTCTGCCCGGCTTTAGGCGCCCACAAGCTACCGTCAGGTAAATAGTGCCAGTAGCGCATGTCAACTACTGCTATTTGCTTAGATAGTTCAGGATCTGAAAGTATGGAATCAGTCACTTCCTTGCCAGTGGCAATTACAAGCGGGACCCTTTTCCCTGTCGTCTTTTCCCACTTTAAAACTGTCTGCTGAAAAAACTTCTGAAAAGATAAAGGACCAGAATATTGAAAACTTAAGCCAAAAATGACATTTGGAGAACTCCCTAGTTCATCCAAAACATGAAATATATAATTGCGATGAAGCTCTGCTAGTAAAGGATTAGATGCGTCATAAAACTTATTCGTAACATGCACTCTATCACGAGGCTCTAAAGGAGGAGGTTCTGGCAGACCAGTATTATTAATATTATTAGCCGGACGCCATGGGAAATCTGCCCAATGAGATGCAGTCTCCTGTAGGTTGTGATTGTTATAGAAGTGATGGTACATTAAAAATCCTTTTTGATTTGCCTGAGCGGCAAATTCCTTCATACGATTAAAGTACCAGGGATTGTACTTGGCAAGATCAAACTTACTCAGACCATCCCAGGCTTTCCCCTCTCCGCTCCGTGCCCAGGGTAACTCATAAAAGGCTGCCCAAACATTCCCATCTAATCGTTCAGTAATGGAATGCTCGTCCCTCCTGCGGTCGTACCAAATAGCTGGTCCACTTTGATAGAAATCTATATCTTGCTGCTTTAGTCGCTCAGCCAGAACAGGAAGATCTTCTGTTAACCCAGCTCCAATCTTTCCAGGTACAAAACGTGATATGCTAACTCCCGCATCCAATGCACTTGCAGGTATCGTTTTACCTAGCCACCATGCATCATTCACTGAACCTCCCCATAAGGTTTGATCACTAATCACAAATCGGCCATTCATAATCGACACCTTGTTCGCTTCCACTACACCTTTCGGTGTTGCTAACTCAGCGGGACTATAGTTAAAAGCCTGAGCAGCGCCTGAAGCTTCACTATACCCTGGTGCTTGAGGTTTGAAAAAGTCAGCAGTGGCTTGCTTTCCTAACCTTGCAGTTAACTGAGCTTCAAAAAGAGGATATTTAGCATTGATGATGTAATTTGGAGCACTTGCATGTCCCCCGGCCTCGAGAGTTGAAGCTTTACAATTATATAGAATTGAATTTGCTGCTGTCCAACCTGATTCTTGTGCTCTTTTCGTGTCGTAGGAGACCTTTAAAGCATTACCAGATATTTCAACATTCTCATACAGCACGCCGGAGGACCAGCTTTCAAATGACCCGCTAGCCCCTAGTGCATTGGTAGCTGTGCAATTATAAAAAACATTGGGACCAGCAGCACAAAAACCTATCGCAAAATCATTGACACCAGAATCCGAATTACAGTTTCGCACTAACACCTGCTGCCCCTCTATCCAAAAGGCATTCCTTCTATACCCTCCAATTTCAGAGACAGGATTTTGATTTGAACAATTTTCGATCGTGATCTTTCTTCCTTTATCGGTGACATGTACCAGAGAAGAAACCAGATATTTTCCTTTAATATCCCGAACCCAGCCGTTACTCACATTATCCAAGGTTATTCCGTACCATGCATGTTCCTCATCTTTTAAATTAAGCTTATTAAAACTACTTTCTATGGTGAAATTTTCCAGACCAACATTCTCCAGAAACGACCCTGGATAGACCTTTTCAACTGTAGCTCCACCAAACCTTTGTTCAATTGCTGTAGTGATGGGAGCGTCAACGGTAATCACACCTGTGGCTGTATTTACAGCGCTTATAACCCTGTACCACTTCAAGTCTCTAGAGCCAGGTGTCCATCTATAACGTAAATCAGGAAAAACCCCTTTAAGGGTATCCATTCCAAGAGTTGAAATCCATTCTTTTGTAGAGGGCCGCGTTATCTGCACCAGGTCACCAACTTTAAGCGAACCTACATTTTCCACCTTAAAAGATACAGCACCAGCGTTCACTTCTCCATCAATTTTAACCCGAGGTCCTTCGACTGCTGGCATCACCTTACCTGCCACATTAATTAATGACCGGCGACCTATCCCAGTGGCAACCAAAACTGTATTAGCAGGACTTCCTCCTCTGATCACTATTCCATCAGCAGAAATATTTAAGGCACCAGCTATAGAAAATCTGCCTGGCGAAAGAGCAATACATCCGCGAAAACCATTACTCGCAAGAGGCAAAGAAGCCACTTTATCTATAGCTGCCTGCAACAGTTGAGTATCATCATTTCCTGAGCTTTTAACTACAATGGTCACTGGTACCAGCGGTACAGGAACCAAGCTTTCTTTATAGCCAACAAGAGAGTAATCTATCGCGATACGAGTTTTGTCATCTTTAGTTTGAGTTTGAGCTATGAGAGATACTAAAAGGAGAATTAAGGAACCAAATAATTTTTTCATGATCAAGCAGGAATATTTGGCTAATCTATTTTGAAATAGATGCATTACAAAGCCTGGCATTGTAACGATATTATGAAAACTAAAGGAACGTACCTCTATTATACCTGTTCCGGTATTCTATTGGTGAAAGTCCGGTTGTCTTTTTAAACGTTGTTCTAAAAGCCTTTGTATCGGTATAGCCTACCTGGTACATTACCTCATTAATATTGCTTCTGGAACTTTCCAGGCTCTTCTTTGCAGCTTCAATCTTAACACATTGCATATATTCTACAATCGTATTAGTAGTTGCTTTTTTAAACCTTCTTTCAAGACTACGGCGGTTAAGGGCTAGCATATCGGCTATTTGATCTACCGAAATCCGCTCCTGATAATTCTTCTCAATATATTCCTGCGCCTTCCTTACGAGATCATCCCCATGCTCTTTTTGTCCCTTAAATATAATGAAAGGCGATTGGCTATGCCTGTCCATTTCAATTTCAAAAACCTTTGAGCACATAATAGCCATATCCCGTCCAGCATACTTCTCAATCAGATAAAGCACCAGGTTCATGGATGAGAATGCACCGCCGCTAGAGTACAGTCCAAATTCGTCTGTAATAATCTTGTCCGGAACCATCTTCACGTCTGGGAACATGGCCCTGAACTCTGAAGCGGAAAGCCAATGTGTTGAACATTCTTTGCCATCCAGTAAGCCAGTAGATGCAAGAATAAAAGCACCGATACAAAGACTGGCTACCTCGGCGCCCTGCTTATACTGCCTTATGATCCAGGGAACATAGTCCTGATTCAATTTAAGTATATGCTTGATGGGACCGTGAACCGCGGGAATAATGACAAGATCTGTTTTTATAAGATCTTTAATGGTGAGTTCAGGTATAACAGTGAACAAACCATTAGTTAGCCGGGTCTCTTTGGAAAGTCCTACCAATTGTACCTTAAATAAGGGAAGTTTCCCTGCACTCGAGAGAAAACTGTTCACCATATTAAACATTTTATAGGTAGCCTCGAGATTGCTTAAGCTGGTCTCGCCCTCTAAAGCAAGGATAGATATGTGCTTCATAATCTCAAATTTACGGCCTTTCAATGTCGCAATCAACCCCTCAAATAGACGTAGATGCACCTCACTCCTGACTGTGATCTCCGACTATCTTTACTTCAATTAATGCTCCCATATCAAATGCTGATGGTAGAAGTTTTCAAAACAGATGTACAGGAGGATGGCCAGGCACAGGCAATAGTTGCCTCACTTTCGAAAATCCTTCCTGGTTGCAGTATCAATTTCGATTTGGACGATTGCGATAAGATTTTAAGGGTTGCAGGTGAAACAGTTATTGCGTGTGAGATTGAGAGATTAGTATTGCAAAACGGATTTGAATGTAAGTGCCTCGAATAGCGGCTAAATTAAAAGTAGCATCATGAGAAAAATTTTTTTATCGGTTATGGTTTCCCTTGATGGTTTTATTGAGGGCCCTAACAAGAACATCGACTGGCATGTGTGGGATAATGATATGGATAACTATATGAGTGATTTTTTTAAGGGAATTGATAGAATAATTTTGGGAAGAATTGCTTATGAAATGATGGCTGATTATTGGCCAACTTCTGCTGCCGAGTCTGAAAACCCTTTAATTGCCCATAAGATGAACAAGCTGAACAAGCTGGTATTCACAAAATCTCTAGAATCGGCGAAGTGGCGCAACTCCCAGATCGTTAGAGAACTGGTAAAAGAAGAAGTGCTGAAAATTAAAGATCAGGGCGAAAAAGACATAGTTATTTTTGGTGGTGGGAGTATAATTCAGGAGTTTATTCATCATGATCTCATCGACGAATACAGGTTAATAGTTAATCCGGTAGTGCTGGGGAGCGGTAAACGCCTATTTGCAGAAGGATCAGAACAGAGGAATCTGAAATTACTGCAAGCTATTCCGAAAGCTTCTGGAAATGTAGTACTTTGCTATTCCCGGTTTAATTGAAACAATCATCTCACAATAGAAACCATGAAAGTTATTAAAATCGCACTAATCGCATTGGCTGTTCTTATCGCCCTTCCCTTAATCGCAGCAGTCTTTATCAGGAAACAGTTTAGCATCAGAAGAGAAATCACCATAAACAAGCCGGCCAACGAGGTTTTTAATTATGTAAAGCATCTAAAAAACCAGGATCACTACAGCAAATGGGTAATGCTTGACCCGCACTTGAAAAAGCAGTTCAGAGGGACCGACGGAGAGGTAGGCTTTGTTTACGCCTGGGAAGGCAATGATCAGGCAGGTAAAGGAGAACAGGAAATTAAAAGCATACAGGAGGGTAAAGAAGTAAATGTGGAAATCCGTTTTGAGAAGCCGTTTGAAGGAACCGCCTTCGCTCCAATCACAACAGATGCTATCAACGAAAATCAGACTAAGGTAACATGGGGAATGAGCGGAGAAAGCAAATATCCAATGAACTTTATGAATCTTTTTAACGACAAAATGCTTGGAGGAGACATTGAGGAGAGCCTTCAATTATTGAAGAAAAACTTAGAAAACAACTAACTAAAAATATGCTTAATATCCATCCTTACTTGAACTTTCCTGGCAACACGCTGGAGGCATTTCAATTTTACAAATCTGTATTTGGAGGAGAATTCTCGATGATAATGCGTTTTAGAGACACAGCGGAAGCTACACGAGTATCTGCAGAACATCTGGATAAAATTATGCACATAGCATTACCCATTGGCCAAAGTGTGTTAATGGCCACCGATGCTCTTCAGGAAATGGGACACCATCTGAAAACCGGTAATAATTTTCACATTTCCATAAATCCTGATAATAAGCAGGAAGCCGAAAGGATCTTCAGTGAATTATCAGATGGAGGCCAGATGGCTGTTCCATTCCAGAAAGAGACATGGGGTGAATATTTCGGGATGTTTACTGACAAGTTTGGTATAAATTGGATGGTAAGTTGTATAGAGGAATAATAGGTAGAATTTTACATTTAATATAAACTATCATTTGCCATGAAAACAGTAGAATCAATCAAAAAGACACTCGATCTTAAGGCTCCCAAAGAAAAAGTTTGGGAAGTATTAACTAAAGACGAATACACGAGACAGTGGTATAGCGAATTTAGCGAAGGATCATATGCAATGAGCGAATGGAAGGAAGGCGACAAAATCACTTTCCTCGATAAGAGCGGTAGTGGAATAATTGGTGTAATCAGCACTTTGAAGCCATATGAAAAAATCGAATTTAGCTATAATGGCGTGCTCAATAAAGGTACGGAAGATTTTGAGAGCGAGGAAGCTGTAGCCGTTAAGGGATTCAGAGAAACGTACTGGCTTGAAGAAAAAAATGGAGAGACTACACTTTATGTAGAAAGCGAGATGAATGAAGAATATGTTCAAATGATGGGAGACTCGTGGGACAAGGCTCTTAAAGTGTTAAAAGATCTTGCGGAAAAGTAATTTAGATATATCAATTACTCATTCAATCAGATGCGCGATTGTGAGTAATTGAACTTTTTTTTGCGGAAGGTGTTAGGTGTTGATATCAGCATACAATAAAATGATATGGAAAAAATAGTACTAACCGAGTCGGTGGAATTGGTATGTGTAACTGCTAAATCCTTTCCTGACGGAATCCAGCAAGCTTTTAACTCACTAACAAGCCAGCTTCCTGTAAATTGCAATCGTACTTTCTTCGGAATTTCTTATCCTGCAACAAACGGATCTATTACTTATAAAGCAGCTGTAGAAAACAAAAAAGGCGATGAGTTCGAAAAGTGGGGCTTAGAAAGCTTTACAATCCCACCGGGAATCTATTGGACGGAAACTATCAAAAATTTTATGGAAAACGTTTCCCTTATTGGAGAAACCTTTAGAAAACTTCTTGATAATCCTCAACTGGAGGAGTTTCCCTGTATAGAATGGTATCGTAATAGTAAGGATGTAGTTTGCATGGTAAAGATCAAGGAGTAAAAAACTTATTGAAAGGAAACTAATAAATACTTATATGAGACTTTTAAAACCCTATCCTCTTGGCACTGACCTCGGAATCCTACTCCTAAGATTAATCTTCGGAGGTTTGTTTGTCCGGTATGGCTTTATGAAATTTTCTAATTATGATCAGATACTTCCGATGTTTGGTGATATTATAGGAATTGGTTCCAAGCTTTCCTTTAATCTGGTCATTTTTGCAGAACTGATCTGCGGATTTCTTGTAGCTATTGGTCTGCTCACCCGCTTATCTGTTATTCCAATTTTTATCACGATGGTTATCGCTTTTTTTATAGCCCACGCAAGAGATCCTTTCGATGCTAAAGCAATGGCTTTTATATTAATGCTATTATCTATTGTGGTCTTTGTTTTTGGAAGCGGCAGATATTCAGTGGACCGGTTTCTATTCAAAAATTAAACAAAAAAACTGAACCTGGAGGTTATAGTTGAAGGTTCCGTTTGTACTCACAACTCTCGATAGCCTTCTTATAATCTTCCAGGGTATCGAAATTCAGACACCGCTGAATGGCTTTCTTGTAGAACATAATGGCTTCGTCATAGTTCAATTGAAATTCTTCCGCTATTCCAAGCCGGTAGTATATAACAGATTTATCTACAAGAGGTATATGGAGGGCCTGATCTGCAATTGGCCTGATCTTAGACCATTCTTCCAGGTTTGTGTACAGTATGATTAAATTACTGTAAGGATGAGGATAGTATTTGTTAGTTTTAAGCGCTTTAAAAAAATGATTCTTTGCCCGCTCGTAGTCGTCAAGCTGCGTTCGATAGATCCAACCTAGGGAATTGTGGGCAGGAACATAGTCCGGCTCTTCATTAATGATGGATTCTAGCAACTGCTTAGCGTGAACATAATTAGTATTACGAATTGCCTCCTCGGCTTCCAGATAAATATCTTCTAAATGAATCATTTCTTTGTTTCGCAAATCTATAAACAAAAATCCAATTTTGTCTCGGGGAACAGCATGTAAAAACTGTCGCAATCGCCCTTTTATATAATCGTTTCAACACCCCTAAACTTCTCCTTGCTTACAGTAATTTTACTTTATAACTCTAAAGCATACCATGGAACGACCCAAATTAGAAGCAAAGTAGATATATCCCTAGTATTGGGATTTACCAGGTTTGAATGGATAAGCTTTATTACATTTCACACTCAAAGACATCTTCGTCAACTTAAAGATCTTTTGCCTGCCTAGCTGGGGGTCGGTCCTTCAGGATTCTTCCTTAACTTAGCCGTCTTAATTCAGGGAAGAATGAAAATAATTCAGCAATCTTTAAGATTAAAAGCCAGACGACGAGGATTTCATATCATTACCGCAGAAGTTGGTCAGGCGTTGGCGGGACTAAATTCCATCAAAGCAGGAATGTGCCAAGTGTTCATTCAACATACTTCGGCTTCCCTTACCATAAATGAGAATGCAGATCCGACTGTAAGACAAGATTTTGAAATGTTTTTTAACAAGACGGTTAAGGAGAATGATCCTGATTATCTGCACGATTATGAGGGATCCGACGATATGCCTGCTCATTTAAAAGCATCAATGCTTGGCTGTTCTGTGATGATCCCCGTTACTAATGGAAGGCTAGCGTTAGGAACCTGGCAAGGCATTTATTTATGTGAACACAGGGACTATGGTGGAGAGAGAAATTTGGTAATAACCTTATGGGGTGAATAAAGCTTAAATGGATTATAAATCCAGACATCCCTTATTAGCAAAGGGCATAAAAAAAGCACGGCTTCTTTTTGAAACCGTGCTTTATATTATTGGACCTGGTGTTAACCTAATGTAGCCTCAAGAGTAATAGGCACTGAGCTTAAAGCCTTGCTTACCGGACAGCCCGCCTTAGCGGCATTTGCCAATTCCTGAAACTGCTCTTCGGATATACCTGGAACTTTAGCTTCAAGTTTTAAGGTAATTGCAGTGATACTAAAACCGCCCTCTGATGGATCAACACGCACAGCAGCCTCGGTTTTTAGTTCCTCCGGAACGAAACCCGCTCCTGACAGTTGAAAGCTTAAAGCCATCGTAAAACATCCTGCATGTGCCGCAGCAATTAATTCTTCAGGATTTGTTCCTGCTTTACCGTCTTCACTTTCAAAACGGGCAGCAAATGAATAAGGTGTACTGCTTAAAACTCCACTTGTTGAAGTCAGCGTTCCTTTTCCTTCTTTACCAGAGCCGTTCCAAACGGCAGATGATCTTCTAATCATATTGAAATTATTTGTTGCTAAAATTAAAACTTCAACATACAATTCCAAATGAAGTTTTACCCATCTAAAGTAAAATTTTACTACTTACCTCTTTGTCGATTGTGATATAGCCAGGATAGGTGATCTTTTTACCTCCCAACCCAATGGTTGGCTTTATCTTAATAGTCATTATTCCTTTCTCCTCTTTTCCATTTTTGCCTGCTGATACGAAATCAGCAATATCCTGAGCTGCTTTAGTATCAGAAAGTAAAGAATAGATATTAGAATTAAGTTTGATCGGAACTGTGGTTTGGCCACCACCTGGTTCAACTGCTATAGCCTGATTTACTAAGCCTTCTGCAAGCTGATGGTTTTTAAATAGTATCTTATATTCGAATTGATTTATAGCAGCAAGGTCTGCAGAAGGGTTGGTGACTTTTAAATTAAGTTTAGCCGAAAAAGGCACATCCCTTCGGAGAAGAGCAAGAGCTAGTCTCGGAGCTTTTGCGAAATCGAACCCCTTCTCTCCAACGAGGTTCATTACTGGAACATTAGCGATCGAAACACTATCAGCAGATATAAGATCGTATTTACATTTTTCAAAAGCCCGTAATTGCTCTACTTGTTTATTGATGCCGCAGGCGGCCATTAGCAAGACAATGCCGCAGGAAAATATCAATTTGTTCATGATTTCTATAACGTAATTTGTAAATAAAGTGTGTGCGTCTTTCTGTTAAGACGATATAAATAGTAGTAAGGTTTAATACTTTTTAAAAGAAGTTGAAGAACAGCGGAGCAACGATGGCCCCTATGAAGGTATTAATTAGATTAACAACATTATTGCCAATACTTCCCCTTCTTTCCAATGTAGCTCCCAGATAAGAGTCCGCCAGATTTCCAATTAAACCCGCAAGTGCCACAGACAGGAACATTAACCACTGGCGGTTTTGGCAATATAAAATAGAGGCGATTAAAAGGGCCCCGGCCAGCCCGGCCATTGTACCTTCGAAACTTATTACCCCATCTAATCCACGCTGATCTTTCCGGAGCGTTAGAATATTAATAAACCTGCGCCCAAAAACGTTCCCTAATTCTGACGATAGAGTGTCTGCTGTTGCTGCAGAGAAAGCTCCGGCGATAGCAACGGGCACAAAGGTACTATGGTGAGGAAAAAACAAAGAGAAGTAACCTATTAAAGCAGCTACGCCTCCATTTGCGAGTACCTGCCCAGCATCTCTTCTTCCGTTATTGCCTTCGCGTAACCCATGCCTCTCTTTAAACCCTTTTTTCCACGACGTTGCCAGAGTTGCCAGTAAGAAGAAAGCTCCAAGCATAATTATGCCAGGATAGCCAGCTCCCGTATATACTCCTACTGCCACGAAACCACCGGCCAATGTTCCAGCTCCGGTTAGTTTGCCCCCAAAGTAAACCAGGAACATTAACAAGAGTAAGATCACCAGCGGAAGCAAAAATTGAAACATTGGAAATAAATTAGCCTTGTTTTTACAATAATAGCACTTGAAAAAGAAATTCAATATCATTTGAAATAAAAATCATTTGAAAACACTGTCATTAGCCCTACTTTTGCGGCCAATCTTTTTGGAACCGTTTTGATGGACAAGAGCAGGTACAGAGCATTTTTAACGATATTTTTTTTTATAGCAGGGGTATGCTTCTCAACCTGGGCATCGAGGATACCAACGGTTAAAGCGAGTTTCCACCTTAATGACGCTGAGTTAGGGACTTTGCTATTGGCCATGCCTATTAGCTCCCTTATAGGCTTGCCTATTTCAGGCTACCTTGTTTCAAAGTTCGACAGCCGCGTTCCTCTTACCATAGCATTCCTGGGTCATGCTCTCGCTCTTACCCTTATCGGTTTTGCCACATCAATGGTAGTTCTTGTTGCTTCGGTTGCTCTTTTTTCGTTCAGTACCAGAATTTTAAACATCTCGATGAATACACAGGCTATTACTATTCAGAAGATGTTTAACCGGAAGATCAACGGATCCTTTCACGCCCTCTGGAGCACAGGGGGAATAGTTGGTATAACTTTCTCTACCGTGCTATTAAAATTTAATGTGCCTATGCATATTCATTTTAGCATTGTTGCTGCAATTACAGCTATTACTACCTTAATATTTTCAAATTACCTTTTAAAAGGCGACAGATCTGAAAAAGGCAACAAAATAATCATAGGCAAGCCGGACCCGTTTGTGCTTTACCTTGGGGTTATCGTTTTCTTTTCCGCTGTATGTGAGGGAGGGATGTTCGACTGGAGCGGGATATACTTTAAGGAAGTTGTTGGGGAAGATATTTTTACTGCAGGATACCTTATTTTCATGACATTCATGGCCCTGTCCCGGTTCGTTTCTGACAGGATAGTTGAAAATATAGGGATGCCAAGAACTTATATATTAAGCTCGGGGCTAATTGTCACGGGAGTTCTTCTTGCAATTATCTTTCCCTATTTTTGGTCTGCTCTTATAGGTTTTTCCCTGGTTGGCTTTGGAACAGCTTCTGTTATACCCATGACGTTCACTCTGGCCGGGACCTCTAAGAAATATTCACCAGGATTGGCTATATCGATTGTGACCACTTATGTGATTGTTGGAATGTTGTTAGGCCCTCCCCTAATCGGCTATATAGCACATGCCTTTGGTTTACAAAAGGCCTTTATAGCCTTTGCAATAGCCGGCCTTATGATCACACCCATGTCCCGGATATTCTTTGCACATAAAAGAAAAGTTGAGGCGGCTAACTAGTTTAGCCATGCTTTAATCATGCGCTCTTTTCCCTGCAGGTCCGTCCGGATTTCCGCATGAAATCCCTTTTCCTTTAGCATCGATTGAGTTTCCTTTCCTAAAGCCTCATTGATCTCGAGAAATAACAGACCCTTATCGTTCAAATGCTTTATAGCAAAGTCGGCTATTCGCTTATAAAAAAGAAGGGGGTTGTCATTCGGAACGAACAGAGCGGTATGAGGTTCATGTTCCAATACATTCCGGTGCATCTGCTCTTTCTCGTTCTCAGCAATATAAGGAGGATTGCTGATGATAAAATCAAATGTAAGAGGCAACAGTGTAAATGATTCTTTTAGGATATCAGCCTGAAAAAAATGAACTTCTGCCTGATTCAGCACGGCATTTTGAACAGCTATATCTACTGCTTCCTGAGATATATCACAAGCACAAACTTCAGCCCCCGGAAGATTTTTCTTTATTGCTATAGGGATACAGCCAGTTCCCGTGCCAAGATCGATAATATTTAAGGCTCGCTGTTTACCTTCCTTCACACAATCCAATACCCAGAAAACCAGCTCTTCAGTTTCAGGTCTTGGAATCAGTACGTTTGCATTCACTTTGAATCGCATTCCGTAGAAATCAGCTTCTCCCAACACGTATTGCAATGGTTTTCCGAATCGAAGCTCGTCCAGAATACGGATCAGAGAGGTTTCCTCCTGCAAAGTCAAATCATGCCCCTTATGAAGCATTACGTAACTCTTACTTTGGTTACATACGAATTGCACTGCTAACTGAGCAATGCTCTTCGCTTCCTCTCTGTCATACATTGGTGGAAGCTGATCCACATAAATACTTTCAATTTCGGCGATGGTCATAGTTTGGCAAAGTAATCAGAAATAGCCTTAGGCTATTATATTTTTTATCACTTTTGTTAAGCGTTTTTAGACGATTAAGTTTTAGAAGAATTACAATTTGTGAATTTAGAGAAATACATGCAACGCTGCATAGAGCTGGCTGAACTTGGAGCAGGACACGTAAGTCCGAACCCCATGGTTGGCTCTGTGGTAGTGCACAATGATAAAATAATAGGCGAAGGATACCACAAGCAGTATGGCCAAAACCATGCTGAGGTAAATGCTATTAGGGATGTATTGAATAAGGTTGGGGAGCAGGGCGAACATATACTGAAGGAGTCGACAATTTTTGTAAGTCTTGAGCCATGCGCTCATTTCGGAAAAACTCCTCCTTGTGCCGATTTAATTATCAGACATGGAATTCCTAAGGTTGTTATTGGTTGTCCCGACCCCTTTGAACACGTAAATGGAAGGGGAATTGAAAAGTTACGGGCAGCAGGAATAGAAGTCTTTGAAAATGTATTAAGAGAAGAATGTGAATTCCTTAACAGGAGATTTTTTACACGTGTAAAAAAACAACGCCCTTATATCATTTTAAAATGGGCACAAACAAGAGATCATTACTTTGCTCCGGAAGGCAACAAACAAAAATGGATAAGCTCTCCCCTTGCAAAAGTATTATCCCATAAGTGGCGATCAGAGGAAGATGCAATCTTAGTCGGAAAAAAAACGGCACTAATTGATAATCCACAGCTTAACGTAAGAGAATGGCCAGGAAGAAATCCTAGAAGGATAGTTATCGATCGTAACCTTGAACTGCCAGAAAACCTTCATTTTTTCGATCAATCTCAGGGAACTATTGTCTTTAACAGCAAGAAGACGGAAATCCATGATCAGATAAAATATCTTGAAGTAGAGGATTTTGACCATTACCTACCTCAGCTTATCTCCTACCAACTTTACCTGATGGATATTCAGTCGTTAATTATTGAGGGGGGAGCAAAGACGCTGGATTTGTTTATAAAAGCCGGATTGTGGGATGAAGCGCGAGTATTTACGAGTGAGGAATTTTGGGGAAAAGGTATAAAAGCCCCGGAAATTAAAGGGCGGCGAATTGATAAAACAAAGGTAGGAACTGATGCTTTAGAAATATTTGTAAACCAAGCATAATTAGATCATAAATAAACAATGGCAGTATTAAAATATAAAGAAGCAGAGGTGCAGCACCCTGCTGAAGGAATCGAGCGTAGGTTAGTACATCTAGAAAAAATGCTGACTGCTGTGCTGGACTTTAGCAATGGACCTCAAACAGAACCAGATCCTATGCACGCGCATCCACATGAACAAACAAGTTATATTGCAGAAGGTGAAGTATTATTCTTCATGGAAGGAGAAGAAACCCAGCATTTAAAGCCGGGCGACATGTTTTATGTACCTTCTAATAAAAAACACTGTATACAGTTGCTAACAAAAACTGCCCGGCTAGTTGACAGCTTTTCTCCTGTTCGTGAAGACTTTCTCAAGTAAAAACTCAAATAGGCAGGCGGAATTAATCATTATCAACAGCAGCAAATGCATCAGCGGTTACTAGCTTAACCGCTTCATCCATTTGGTCAAGTACCAGTTCCATAAGGGGAAGAAATTCTTTACTTTCCTCGCTCGGGAGAGTGTTTATTAGGTACATCAGGCCTTTCATTGTGGCTACCGGACCACTTATTTGATGTGACATTACAGTAGCAAGCGATTGTAACTGCTTGTTTTGAGCGTTATATTTCTCTTTCAACATATCTTCAGAGCTTTGCATGATTTTTTTCTGATCATTCACCGTGTTTAATGCTAATCTTAGTTCAAGTAGGTAAATGACATGAGTTGAAAGCATTTTAAGACTCTCAATTTGATAAGTAGTTAATTCTTTGGGATTGGAATCGATGACACACAAGGTTCCGATATTGTGACCAGAATGGGTCTTTACCGGCATTCCTGCGTAAAATTTAATATGAGGTGAACCAGTAACGTATGGACTGTTCCGGTACTTAGAATGTTTGCTCGCGTCTGAGATAATCACCAGATCATCCTGTTGTATGGTGTCAAAACAGAAGGTTTGCCCAATTGGGACACTCTCAATATCTACACCTTTTCTTGCAATCAAAGTTTGATTTATATCATCTATAAGAGATATATAAGCCACTGGAACGTCACATATTTTAGCTATCATTCCTATTAGGTCTTCCAGGTTCTTCAAATTTTGAAGATCCTGTTCTAAATACCTTCTTGTTGATGCTACTCTTAAATGTTCGTTAGCAGATTTATTTTCAACACCCACGATGTCTACTAAACTCATACAATCAATTCCTTAGGGGTAAATTAAAGAAAATTTATTGTAGCAAAACAAACTTTATGGGATCTTTTTTTACACATTGGGCAATTATATCCCCTTTCCCCAGCATGAAAAAACAACAAAAAAGACCCATGTACTTGATTTACAATTATTTCCTACACAAAATAAACATCTAAAAAAATATTAATAATTTTTATTTAAAATCATGCGCTATTTCAAGAACGTAATTTCTTAAGAACTTTTTTTCCCCTTGACTGCATTGCAGCCGACCCGTTCCTTAATAAAAATTCTGTTTCGGCCCTCAGCTCCTCTGCGATCCAATCTTGTTGATCTTTCAAACCCAGTAAAATATCAAGGCAATTAACCTTTACAGCCACAGGGCATTCCGGGTTGGATAACCACTCGAAAGTTGATTCAATGATCGCTGTCCAGTCAAATCCTCGCAGCTCCTTTCGGTTTGCCTTTTTTTTAACCACCCACATCAAGATCTTTGTGAAATGCCTGCGACAACTATTATTTGTTTGAGCATTATAACTGTTTAAAAAATAGGGTGCGTTTTTCCAGAATTCTTCGGGTTGTAGACAAGTTGCATTTTCAAGAATCCAGCTGGCTCGAAACGCTATAGCCTTATCCTGATGAAAACTAAGATCTATCAAATCATTAAAGTGCAGCCCACCTGCCCCGGCTATAGCAGCTAACTTTTCTACTTTAACCTTTTCAAGAGTTTGTTTTATTTCCTCAAGAAGCTCGTCTTTCGTCATAGTGGAACTAAAATAAATCTTTTATGCTAACTGGCATATCTTATTCATATTGACTACCTTTGCACCTCAAATTACAATGCATGATATCGGTTTCTAATCTATCTCTACGTTACGGAAAACGCACTCTTTTTGAGGATGTTAACCTAAAGTTCTCACACGGTAACTGCTACGGAGTCATTGGAGCGAACGGCGCTGGTAAATCTACTTTCATGAAGATTTTATCTGGTGATGTAGATCCAAGTACAGGTTCTGTTGCCATTACTCCAGGAGAGCGTATGGCCGTTTTAAAACAGAATCACTATGAGTTCGACGAATTTCCGGTGATTGAAACTGTTTTGATGGGTCATAAAGAGCTGTATAATGTGATGAAGGAAAAAGACGCTTTGTACGCTAAGGAAGACTTTACAGATAAAGATGGTGAACGCGCCGGAGAGCTGGAAAATATTTTTGCTGAGATGGATGGCTGGAATGCTGAAAGCAATGCAGCTACACTTTTAAGCAACCTTGGAATTAAAGAAGAGCTTCATTATAAATTAATTAAGGAATTAGACGGTAATCAAAAAGTGCGGGTGTTGTTGGCACAAGCTTTATTTGGAAACCCTGATATCTTATTACTGGATGAGCCTACCAACGATTTGGACATTGAAACTATCGGATGGTTGGAGGATTTCCTGGCAGGATACGAGAATATTGTACTAGTAGTTTCCCACGACCGTCACTTCCTGGATACTGTTTGTACGCATATCGTTGATATTGACTTTGGTAAAATGACCATCTATACCGGTAACTACTCGTTCTGGTACGAGTCAAGCCAGTTAGCTCTACGTCAGCGTTCTGATCAGAATAAGAAGCTTGAAGATAAGGTAAAGGAATTACAGGAGTTCATTCGTCGTTTCAGTGCCAATGCTTCAAAGTCTAAACAAGCTACCAGCCGTAAAAAGGCCCTGGATAAGATCAACCTGGAAGAGATTAAGCCATCCAACAGGAAGTACCCTGGAATTATATTTAATAATGTTGCCCGTGAAGCAGGCGATCAGATCTTACAGGTTGAGAAACTTAGAAAAGTATCTTTTGGCGATCTGCTATTTGGAGATGTATCTTTTATGGTAAATAAAGGAGATAAGATTGCTCTAATCTCACAAAATAGTTTAGCTACCAGTGCTTTTTACGAAGTATTGACTGGAAGAGATACTGACTTTGAAGGTGAGTTTAAGTGGGGAGTGACGATTAACCCGGCTGACATCCCGGCCGACAACTCTGAGTACTTTGAAGGAAAAGATCTAAACCTGATCGACTGGTTACGTGAGTATTCTGAGGGAGAGAAGGATGAGCAGTTTATCCGCGGCTTCCTTGGAAGAATGTTATTTTCAGGAGAGGAAGTACTTAAGAAATGTTCGGTCCTTTCAGGAGGTGAAAAAATGCGTTGTATGTTCTCAAAAATGATGCTTCAACAAGGAAACGTCCTTTTGTTTGACGAGCCGACCAATCACCTGGACCTTGAATCGATTACCGCACTCAACAACGGGATGAAAGATTTCAAAGGAACAATTTTGTTTACTTCCCGTGACCATGAGCTTACTCAGACAGTAGCCAACCGCATCATCGAGATCACCCCAAATGGTATTATCGATAAGCTAATGAGCTATGACGAATATATATCCAGCGACGCCGTTAAGAAACAGAGAGAAGAATTATATGCGTTAGCATAAAAGCACTGAGATAAACGTAAAAGGCCATTCCGAACCGGAATGGCCTTATTTTTTTGCATACTACCCGAATTAAACTTCCTTTGCCTCTTTGCTTTTATGGTCACCATAAGCAGAAGGTACTGTTCCAAATTCGGCTTTGAAGTACTTAGCAAAATATTTGGGGTTATTAAAACCGGTTTGAAAAGCTACCTCTGCAACCGTTAGCTGTGATTCTTCCAGTAATTGAGCTGCTCTCTTCAAGCGGAAACTTCTAATGAATTCAGCAGGAGCCTTACCTGTTAACGCAAGCATCTTTTTATAAAGGGCTACCCTGCTTAAATTCATGGCTGAACTTAGATCCTCAACAGAGTAATCCGCATTAGCGATGTTCTTTTCGAGTTCGGCCAGCGCCCCATTAATAAATCGTTGATCCGAGCTTTCAATTTCAATCTTAACCGGAGATGCCTGTACCTGTTTAACATACGTCTTCTTCATCGTATCCTGCTGTTGAACAAGGTTGCGGATCTTGGAAAGCAGTATTTCGAAGTTGAATGGCTTTGTCATATAATCAGTTGCTCCGGTTTCCAAGCCCTTCAACTGTTGCTCTTCCCCAGCCAATGCTGTTAGTAAAATGACAGGGATATGCATGGTACGCTTATCAGCTTTTAGCTTCATACATAGTTCTATGCCAGTCATCTCTGGCATACTAATATCAGATACGATAAGGTCAGGGTGAGAGGCAAGCGACTTTTGCCAGCCCTCTTTGCCGTTAGAGGCCTCGACAATATTAAAAAACTGCCTCAAATTATCTTTAAGATAGAACCGGAAGTCATCGTTATCTTCAACTAAGAGCACTGTTTTCCTTTTATGGTTCAATTCATGCTGTTGCCCTGGCTCAGGTTTATTCTCTGCTATTTCCTCAACACTCACCTTTTCAATTTGGCCTCTCTCGATAGCTTTAAATGAGAAGTTTATAATGAAGCAGCTCCCAATATTTTCTTCACTTTCTACCCTGATTGTTCCTCCATGAAGGTGTACGAATTCACGTGTAATAGCAAGGCCAATACCACTTCCTTGATTAACAATTGAACCGGGAGTTTCATTTTGAAAGAATCGATCGAATATCTTATCCTTCTTCTCCGGCTGAATTCCAATCCCTGTATCTATTACACGGATTTCCAACAACACCTGGTCGGCCTCTTGCTTACTGTGAATTTCCAGGCTGATCTCACCTTCATTTTGAGTGAATTTAAATGCATTAGATAAAAGGTTAAATAATATTCGCTCAATCTTATCGTGATCAAACTCGGAGTTTAGACTATCTATATCAGACTTAAACGTGAAGCGGATATGCTTCTTATCGGCTATATCGGTAAAGGAAAAAAAGGTATCCTTAATAAAATCGATCAAGTCTCCCATCCGGAGGTATAACCTTAATTCGCGTTCCTCCATTTTCCGAAAATCCAGAAGCTGGTTTACCAGGTTCAATAAACGCCGGGCATTGCGGTGGATCATTTGCAACTGATGTTTTCTTTCGGGTTCCTGAACCTCTGCAAGTATCCTTTCAACCGGTGCCAGAATTAGAGATAAAGGAGTACGGAACTCGTGACTAACATTAGTAAAGAATTTTATCTTTAGCATGTCCAGCTCATGCATGCGCCTTGCTTCCTGTCGCTCATGCTCAAGCGCAAACTTCCGCCTCAACTTTTCAATGCCCCTTTGCCGGATCATTAGAAGAGTTCCTACAGAAAAAACAAGATAGAGGAGGTACGCCAGAGGGGTTTGCCAGAAAGGCGGTTTGATGACTACATTCAACGTCTGGATCCCCTTTCCCCAGGAACCATCGTCGTTACTTGCTTTCACCTTGAATATATAGCTTCCGGGATCAAGGTTAGTATAAGTTGCCTTTCTTACCTTCCCATCAGTTATGAACCATTTTTTGTCAAAGCCCTCCAGCATATAGGCGTAATTAACCTTCTCAGGATTATTTGCACCAAGTGCAGCAAATTCTATTGCAAATACATTCTGATCATGCTTTAGAACGAGTGAATGGATTGCGTTGATGGACTTCTGAAGAATAATGTCGCCATCCACCCTCTCGTTGATTCCCACACTTTTATTAAAGAGTGAAAAGTCTGTAAAGGCCAGCTTCTGAGGTTTACGAGCCGAATGCAATTTTTCAGGAAGAAAAATATTAAAACCATTCGGCCCGCCGAATATCAATTCATTTCGGGAAGTTCGTAAAGCTGCGTTTTCATTAAAAGATCTTCCCTGTAAGCCATCCCCTTCGTCGTAATTTTTAAAAGAGAAATGGTAACTCTTCTCATTCCGTATAGTTACTTTTGATAATCCATTAGGTGTGCTTAACCAAAGGTTACTATGGGCGTCTTCCAGAATGTTTAAGATAGTGTTATCGGGAAGGCCATCAACTGTGCTCAAATTCCTGAAATAACCTAGAGCAGGGTCATAATAGTTTAATCCGTTTCTGGTACCAACCCACATTATCCCTCTGGAATCGCGTAGCAGGGAATAAACAAAGTTATTGCTAAGAGAATGGGGGTTACTCTCAGACCGGGTAAGATAGCTGAACTTTCCAGTTTTGCTGTTCAGAACGTTCACGCCGTTTGCTGTTCCTATCCACAGGTTCCCAGCTTTATCTTCAGCGAAAGCAGAGATATAAGTAGAATTTACTGAATTTCTTCTATTGGGTATAAAATGCTTAAACTTCCCTGATTTTCTATCCAGGAGATCCAGGCCTGAAGAAAGAGTGCCTATCCATAAATTACCTTTTCTGTCTTCAATTATCTCCCATACCTTATCATCCGACAAGCTTTCCGGATTTTTGCTATCGTGCCTGTAATGCTCGAAAGTTTTCCCATCAAAACGATCAAGCCCCCCGAAGTAGGTTCCGATCCAGAGGTTATCAGATCTGTCGATCCAGAGACTAACAATTACGTCGTTACTGAGACTATTGGAATTATTAGCCTGATGCCTGAATTGACGGAAGGTATTATTTGATCTGTCGAAATAGATCAGTCCTCCACCATTGGTACCAATCCATAAATTACCCTTTTTGTCTTCAGCGAATCGGTTTACATCATCGTAAGGAAGGTTAGTATTACTGAATGGCTGATGCTGATAAAGTGGAAACCTTAACGAATTTTCGTTGTAAAAGCTGATCCCCCTCTTGTAGGTTCCGGCCCAGATAAAGCCGGCGTCATCTTTGTAAATGGTCACTAAGCTATTCTGGGCAATACTCTTTTCATCTCCCTCCCTGTTTTCAAGATACCTGATGGAAAAGTCCTTTTTGCTTATTATATTAATCCCACCATGGTCGGTTCCCAGCCAAATGTCCCCTCTCCCATCCTGGAGAATCCCATTAATAATATTGCTATTTAAAGGACACTTGGGGGAACCTTTATAGAAATGCGAAGTTTTGTAACCCTGCGGATCAAGATAAAATACCCCTTGAGGATTGTCCGTTAAATATAGCCAGATGCCACCCTGTTTATCAATAAAGAACCTGTTTCTTCCTCTGGCTTCTGTTTTACGCTTATCAATAATTCTACCGCAGTAAGTATCTCTTTTCTCTATAGATCCATCTGCATAAGAGAGCCATAAATTACCTTTGCTGTCGCTATTGATAAAATTAACATTTTTTGTACCAGGGATCTTTGAAGCAACCTGTTCACCTGGAAATAAACGATAAAGCTGGTCACCAGCGATAAACCAAAAGGTTTGCTTTGAATCTTTGTAGACATAGGTTAGTGTAACCGGTAGCCGGAGTTTCTGAAAGTAACGGTCTGCTGCTCTGTCAAACGATTCGGTCTCTGAATTATAGATATTGAAGCCAGAACCTGTTTCAATAAGCATTCGCCCTTCAGGTGCCTCGTATATGGCTGTAACATATTCATCACTTAAACTAGTTTTGTTACTTTCGTCGTGCCGGAAGACCTTAAAGCGGTAGCCATCATAGCGGTTAAGTCCGGCCAATGTTCCTACCCACAGGAACCCCTGGCTGTCTTTATAAATCGTATTCACCTGATTATGTGACAGGCCGTTACTGTTATTAAGGTGCGAAAACGAATACAGCTTTCCTTGTCCCCGCAAAGAAAACTGTACAAACATCAGAAACAGAGACAATAACGAGGCGATGCGGAAGATATACATGAATTGCAGAAGGAAAATTGGTTAATACAAGTATAGCTAAAATAGCTAATCAATTAGAAGGAAATGAAATTTGTAATTTGAGCTTTTCTTGTGAAGGGACGATGCAACAAGTACCTTTGCAGATCAAAAAATTGTCTTTAATGCGAAACTCACTTCTTATTATACCCTTTATAATCCTACTAGTTGCCTGCCAAAAAGGATCAGATAGAAAGCTTCCTATTCTTGGAAACCGTGAAGCTGTTGAAAAAACAGTTGATGGTAAAACGATTGTTGACACAGTTTATCAAACAATACCACATTTCAGTTTCCTTAATCAGGACAGTGTTGCCCTAACAGATAAAGATTTTGACGGAAAGATCTATGTTGCAGATTTCTTTTTCACCTCCTGCCCTTCTATTTGCCCGGTTATGCATCGCAATATGCTGAAAGTATATGAGGAGTTCAAAGGCAACAATGAAGTGGGCCTGTTGTCGCACACCATTGACTACAAATATGATACACCATCAAAGCTTAGGGCATATGCGGAAAAACTTGGCATTTATGGCAAGCAATGGCAGTTTGCCTGGGCAGAACGCGACCTTCTGTATCCCCTTGCTGAGAAGAATTACCTCGTAGCAGTGAACCAGGACAAAAACGCTCCGGGAGGTTATGTTCACCAGGGCTGGTTTATCCTTGTAGATAAGGAAAAGCGCTTGCGTGGAGCTTATGATGGCACAAAGCCAGACCAGGTAGAGCAAATGATCAGAGACATGCACATCCTGCTTGAGGAATATAAATAATGCGATTAAAAATTTTACTGATTGTATTAACCATCTCTTCTTTTATCGTTCTTGACGCGTGCCAGAGTCAGGACCAATTAAGCTATGCGCGGTATTACACAAACGGGAAAATGCTTTACGACCAGCATTGTCAGAACTGTCATAACGCTAATGGAACTGGGCTGGGTAAACTTATTCCTCCACTAACTGATACGGTTTTTCTGAAGAATAATAAGTCGCTTTTAGCATGCATTATCAAACATGGGCTAAACGATTCAATTACGGTTAATAATACTGTCTTTCATGAGCAAATGCCGGGGAATCACGAGCTTAGCGACATTGATGTAGCTCAAATTGTTACCTATATAACTAATTCTTTTGGAAACAAGCAAGGCTTTTACAATGTTTCTAATGCCGGCAATGACCTGAAGAACTGCCGGGATTAGAAATTATGAGTAACGAAGTTATTGGCATTATTGCCGGGGTTCTAACGTCTGCATCAATGCTGCCTCAATTGATAAAAACAATAAAAAAGAAGGAGGCGTCTGATCTATCGGCGTATATTTTCATCATGTTGATTGTTGGGACAGGCCTTTGGGCGTATTACGGAGTTTTAAAGAATGACATTCCGATCATTGCAACTAACCTCTTTTCAGTAGTTCTTAATGGAATAGGGCTTTTCCTTAAGTTCAAATATTCGCCAAGAGAAGAGGTTTTTTCCTAGTATTAGAAATATACAACAATGGCTGCTTATTAAAAGCGGCCATTGTTGTTTTTATATTTTCTTATCTGGAACTTGCCACCCCGGCAAGGTCCGTTTTCCCACTTTCTATTGCCTCGTATATTACGTCCTGAATTCTCGGACGAATTCTCAGACTGTTTAGTTTATTGCTTGCGCTTGGGTAAACCCTGTTAGACAAGAAAATATAAATTAAGTTCTCTTTCGGGTCAACCCAAACACAGGTGCCTGTATAGCCCGTGTGCCCATAGGTTTGGTTGGAAGCGTAATGACAAGGGTAACTTCCTCCGCTCGACCGGTCAAATCCTAATCCTCTTCTGCTTACGTTAGACTGACTTGAGGTGAAAAGACGAATTGTCTCTGGTTTCAGAAACTGTTCCCCGCCATAGGTTCCGCCATTCAATAGCATTTGATTCAATATAGCAAGGTCATTTGCACTGGCAAATAGCCCAGCGTGCCCTGATACACCATTTGCCAAAGAAGCACCTGAATCATGGACATGCCCCTGTAATAAGGTTCTTCGGAAGTACGTATCTCTTTCTGTTGGAACTATTAGATCTTTGCTAAATCTCCTAAGGGGTAAATAGCCAGCAGTTTTCATCCCCAGTGGCTTATAAAAGCTATACTCAACAAATTTATCAAGAGAAGTGCCTGATTGATGCTCTATAACCTCTTTCATCATGAACATACTCAGGTCACTATAAACGTACTGTCCTCTCGTAGGAAGTGATGTACGGATCATCTTTGGCCACATTACATCCTTGTAAAAGTCTCTCCGCAAGAAGTAATTGTCGGTGATCTTTACGGGAAAAAAGAAAGATGAGTCTGTACTGTGATCACTTGGCTTTACATAGCTTAAAAAATCAAGATTAACCAGACCTGCCTGATGTAGCAAAACATCGCGAACAGGAATAAAATCCTTATTTGTTCCTCTTAGATCCTGAAGGTAAGTACCTAGTCCGGCATTCAAGTTTATCTTCTCTTCATCAAACAGCTTCATAGTTGCAACTGTGGTGGAAGCTATTTTAGTTACCGAGGCAAGGTCAAAAATATCCCTGCTACGCGTTGGCAGATCATCTCCATATGTATGGTGACCATAGGCCTTCTCAAAAACCACATTACCGTCTTTCACAACCATAACGACCGCACCAGGAGTTGCATGCTCAGTAATGGCCTCATTCATTATGTTGTCGATCTTTTTAAGCTTTGAAATATTTATACCGAAGTAGCCGGGGTTAAGGTAACTAAGTCTTATCTTCTGAGTACTAAAGCCTGAACCGGCAACAAAATTAGCACTGATATTTGCAGGTAATTTGGCAGAAACAGCTTCTCCCCCGAAAATGATTTGAGCAGAATGTTGTGCAGCAATTGGAGTTTGTTCAGGATTCCAGACAATTGGGATGGTGAAACTATCAAATTTCTGAAGGGCAGCCGAAGGACCAAAACCCGCAATGATTAACTCTTTTTTCTTAGATAGCTCGGTAATGAAACTGATAACATCAGATGATAAAAGTGCAGCAGAAGAAACATTAACGATTATAGTTGTATACGTATTTATCTCGTTATTTATGTTTGCCGGGTAGTCAAAGATTTTTACTTCTGCATAATTGCTTAGCATTTCATCGAAAGCATATCCGCTAGTATTTCCAATATTAATAGATGCAATCCTTTTTCCGGCAAGATTTTTGAGTGGAATTGCGGAGATTTGATTATTAAGTAGAACCGGGCTTTGAAGAAGTTCTCTGCTATTTTCCAAAGCTTTGAATATTTCTTTAGTAGGAACCGAATGACCAAACCCGCCGATAAGTACTATCGATAAAAGAAAAGCAATTTTCAAGGCATTGCTTAAACCTGTTTTTTTAAATAAGAAATTCCTTTTCACGTTACCCTAAACAGATGTTAACTCTTTTACGAACAGACTCTTTTGAAGTTACAAACGTCCGAAATTTAAATATATTGGATTCAATCAAAATTTAAAGGGATCGTTGAAAGCTTTGGAAAGAATAGCGCGAAAGATTAGACATAAGCTTTAGGCAAAAAAAAACGCCCAGGATTTCTCCCGGACGTACTCGACATATTAATATTTCAAGGTAAATACTTTACTAAGACAAGTGTTAAAGCCCGGCCCTAGAAATTATATAAATCTATTGATGATATTTTCAAGGTACTCCTGTTTTCCACTTCTGGTTTCAGGCTCGCCATTTTCAACAGCATAAGCTCTTAAATCTTCCAGCGTCAGTTTACCTTCTTCAAACTCCTTACCTTTTCCAGAATCAAAAGACGCGTAGCGCTCCTGGCGGAATTTCTTGTAATCAGATTTTTGAAGAATGTTATCAGCAGTGATTAAAGCGCGGGCGAAAGTGTCCATACCACCGATATGAGCGATGAACAAATCATCTGTATCTGTAGAGTTTCTTCTGATCTTCGCGTCAAAGTTAACACCACCTCCTTGTAAACCACCAGCTTCAAGGAAGATTAGCATTGCTTCTGTTAATTCATTGATATTGTTCGGGAACTGATCTGTGTCCCAGCCATTTTGATAATCACCACGGTTTGCATCAACAGAGCCTAATACTCCTGCATCTGCTGCTACCTGTAATTCATGTTGGAATGTATGGCCTGCAAGAGTTGCATGGTTCACCTCGATATTGATCTTAAAGTCGTTCAATAAGTCGTGCTCGCGTAAGAAACCGATTACAGTTTCGCAGTCGAAATCATATTGGTGTTTAGACGGTTCAGCAGGTTTTGGTTCGATAAAGAAATTACCAGTGAAACCGTTTTTACGAGCATAATCTTTAGCTGTATGTAAGAAACGTGCAAAGTGTTCTTTCTCGCGTTTCATATCGGTATTCAATAGACTCATATAGCCTTCACGACCACCCCAGAACACATAATTCTCACCACCTAAAGCGATAGTTGCATCCAAGGCTGCTTTTACCTGTGCTGCGCCATGTGTCAATACATGAAAATCAGGATTAGTAGAAGCACCGTTCATGTATCTTTTATGAGAGAAAAGGTTAGCAGTTCCCCATAAAAGTTTAATTCCTGTCTCTGCCTGCTTCTCTTTTGCATAATCGACGATAGCTTGTAAACGTCTTTCATTTTCCGCGATGTCATTACCGTAATCTACAAGATCTACATCATGGAAACAGTAATAAGGAAGGTTCAACTTAGTAAGGAATTCGAAGGCTGCATCCATCTTATCTTTTGCACGCTCAACTGCGTCAGACTTTTGATCCCATGGAAAAATATGTGTAGGACCTCCAAACGGATCAGAACCATTTCCGCAGAATGAATGCCAGTAAGCACCTGCGAATTTAAAATGCTCTTTTAATGTTTTCCCTGCAACAACCCTGTTCTCGTCGTACCAACGAAAAGCTAATGGGTTATCAGACTCAAGGCCTTCAAATTTGATCTGGCCAATTCCTTTAAAATACTCTGTTCCTACAGATGAACTAATTGACATGGTATTAAAATTTTTTATTATTTAACGATTTATAATTACAGAGCTACCTCTTCAGCTATTGAAACTGTAGTCCCTAACTGGTTCTCTAACTGTTTTTTCCAATCCTGATATACCTGGTTGTATTCCTCCGCTTTTGTCGGTTGAATAAGATCAAGAGGTTTCATGTTGCTAAAAGCTTCTTCTTCAGAGCTAAAAATGCCCGCACCTATTCCTGCACCAAGGGCTGCTCCTGCGCTACCATCGTTGGCATAAAATTCAACAGGAACGTTTGTAGCATTAACGAATGCCTCTGTGAATACTGAACTTAAGAAAAGGTTAGCTTTTCCAACCCTGATCACTTTTGGATCCATTCCATTCTCACGCATGATATCAAGACCATAACGAAAGGCGAATGCAATCCCCTCCTGCACTGCGCGGAAGATATGGGCATTTGTATGGATATTCAGGTCTATATTACTAAAATGGGCTCCTACGATCCTATTATTTAGCATACGCTCAGCTCCATTTCCAAAAGGCAATACTCTTAATCCTTTGCTTCCTATTTCAATACCTGAGGCTTTGGTATTCATTTCACTATATGAAATGCCGCTGCCAATCAGGTCTTTGATCCACCGATTCAAGATACCTGTCCCGTTTATACATAAGAGAATGCCGAGGTGGCGTTCCTTAGTTGTATGATTAACATGTGCGAAGGTATTTACGCGTGACTGCGGATCGTAAGCCAAAGTATCACTTACACCGTAGATCACTCCTGAAGTGCCCGCTGTTGCAGCTACTTCACCAGGCTTTAATACATTTAATGATAAGGCATTATTGGGCTGATCGCCTGCTTTGTAAGCCACAGGAATTCCCGGCCTAAGCGAAAGTGCTTTCGCTACCTCATCAGAAACTTCTCCGTGGTTCGCGAATACGTTTTTTACTTCGGGAATAATACTATCAGCAAAACCGAAATAAGAGATAACATCCTTGGATATCTCTTCGTTCTTAAAATCCCAGAAAATACCTTCAGATAAGGCAGATTCGCTTGTAGTTACCTTCCCGGTTAGTTTCATTGCGATAAAATCACCGGGAAGCATCACTTTGTCGATCTTTGAGAAAACCTCCGGCTCGTTAGTTTTAACCCAGGCTAGTTTGGATGCCGTAAAGTTACCGGGGGAATTTAAAAGATGAGATAGACTTTTCTCCTCGCCTATTGCATCAAAAGCTTTCTTGCCTATTTCAACAGCCCGGCTATCGCACCAGATTATTGAATCCCTTAGAACGTTTTGGTCATTATCAACAATAACTAAACCATGCATCTGATAAGCGATTCCAATTGCTTCGATCTCCTGAGGATTATATAGTCCGGAAGAATTTGCTTTTGTAATTGCTTGCCGGACATGCTCCCACCACATATCAGGCGATTGCTCGGCCCAACCTGGGTGAACCGATTTTATCTCCGATTCTGTCTCAGGAAATTGGGCAGAAGTGATGATTTCCTGTGTTGCCGACTTAACTATTGATACCTTGATGGAGGACGTACCTACATCTATGCCTAAAAGATACATTTTATAACTGGTTGCTTAATTGCCAACGTTGGCATAAAGGTATATGTTAATAATTCAAACGCAAAATATTTTTATAAATAATTCGCATTTTTGAAAAATAAACCAGAGGAATTTGAAAAGGGTAACCATACTTGATATAGCCAAAGAGCTGAACATTACATTCTCGACAGTTGCAAGGGCCTTAAATGACCACCCCGCTATCAGCGATGCTACAAAAAAGGCTGTGCGAGAAACGGCTGAACGGCTAAATTATAGACAGAATAAGATCGCCTCATCCCTGCGATCTGGGCGGAGTAATGTTATAGGAGTTATCGTACCCAGTCTTCATGTCAGCTTTTTCAGCTCTGTTGTTCATGGTATTGAAAAAGTGATGAATGCAAACGGATATGCGATCCTACTTTACCAAACAAATGAATCAGAAAAACAGCAAGCTAAAGGTATTGATACCTTTCTGCAATCCCGTGTTGATGGAATTATCGCTTCCATTTCGCTCGATACCCAAGATGATTCTTCTTTTCAGGAAATTATTAAGAGGAACATTCCTTTAATATTCTTTGACAGGTCTTTCGAAGATCTGAATGTCTCTTCAGTAACTATTGACGATTATAAAGGAGGATTCATTGCTACTGAGCATTTGATCAAACAAGGCTATAAAAAGATCCTACATATTACAGCTGAGCAGAATATCTCCATCTTTAAGGAACGTTTGCGCGGCTATATTGATGCTTTGGAGTATTATAACCTACCCGTAAACGAAGACCTAATCATTAAAGGTAATTTCTCGCTGGATTTTGGCAAGGACGTAGTGAAAGACATGAAACAAAAACATGTTGAATACGATGCTGTTTTCGCTTTGGAAGATTATACCGCAGCGGGCGTAATCCAGCAATTAATGGAATATAAAGTTCGGGTACCCGAAGAGGTCGGTGTGATAGGCTTTGCTAATGAAGCTTTTGGGAGCCTGGTAACCCCACGGCTTTCCACAATTGACCAGCAGACAGTAAGAATGGGAGAAGAAGCTGCTAAACTTTTCCTGGAACTGAATAAGAAAGATAAAAACAACACTGAGAACATCCGTAAGAAAATAGTTTTAGACCCGGTTTTACTTATCCGGTCTTCATCAGACAGAGAATTTAAAAAAACGTAGCAAAGTGTAAAAAATACACCATAAAAAATATCGAAAAAAACTTAGGATTATTACCTTTGGGCTCATTTCAAACGACATGTTAGACAACCTGAAAAAACAATTTGCTGAACTTTTCGGACAAGAGAATCAAAACATTTTTTTTGCTCCGGGAAGAGTTAACCTGATCGGCGAACATATTGATTATAACGGAGGTCTGGTTCTTCCCAGCGCCGTAACTTTCGGAACTTATTTACTAACTGCCCCTAACAAAGATGGCCTTTTCCGTTTCAGAAGTACCAATTTCCCTGAGCAACTGGATATTCCTGTTCAGGAAGCCTACAAAAAAGATGGCAAAGAATGGTTTTATTATCCCCTCGGAGTAATCCATCACCTATTAAAGGAGGGTAAAAAGGTTGAGGGACTTGATCTTCTATTTTTTGGAAATCTTCCTATCGGATCAGGTTTATCGTCTTCAGCATCTGTCGAAGTTGTTATGGCTTATGCTTTAAATGAGTTGTTTAACGGAGGACTTTCAAGATTAGATATCGTAAAACTTACTAAAAAGGTTGAGAACGAATTCATTGGTGTAAATTCGGGCATCATGGACCAATTTGCAGTTACTTTTGGAGAAAAAGGAAAAGCAATTAAGCTAAATTGTGAAACCCTGGATTATCAGATCGTTGACTGTAACCTTGGTGATCATTACTTGGCTATTATTAATACTAATAAGCCCCGTAAGCTTGCCGAATCGAAATATAATGAGCGTGTTGGTGAATGTGCTACTGCATTAAAAGCCTTACAACAGAAACTGGTAGTGAATAACCTGTGTGATATTGACTCTGAAACTTTCCATGCAAATAAAGCGCTGATCACTGACGGAGTTGTGCTTAGAAGAGCACAACATGTGGTTGAAGAGAATGAGCGGGTTTACCTGGCGGCAAAAGCATTGGCTGAAAATCGTCTGGACGACTTCGGACAATTGATGTACGCATCTCACGATTCCTTGAAGAACCTTTACGAGGTTTCAGGTATTGAATTAGATACTATCGTTGAATTCTGCTTAAACTATCCGGAAGTTACTGGAGCCCGCATGACCGGTGCCGGTTTCGGCGGATGTGCAATTGCTCTTGTAAAGAAGAATGCCTTTGAAGACTTCAGTGAAAAAATAGCCAGCTATTATACTGAAAAGATTGGTTATGCGCCCTCTGTCTACAGCTCTGAAATCGGTACAGGGGTGAGCGAGCTGTAATAAATGTCATAATATTTACTGAGGTTATCTTAAGCCATAGCGTAACGCTTATATTTAAGATAACCTCTTTTCTTTTTCTCTTAATTGAATATTCTCCCCATGCGGAAGTTAAAACTTGATGAATTAAACCGGGTAAGCGTTGAAGACTTTAAAAAACAGGAAAAGCTGCCGGTTACAGTTATTCTTGACAGTGTCAGAAGTCTCCATAATGTTGGTTCGATTTTCAGAACTTCCGATGGCTTTGCTGTAGAGAGAATTATTCTTTGTGGGATCACAGGGCAGCCACCACACCGAGAAATCGAAAAGACGGCTCTAGGTGCAACACAATCCATCGACTGGTATTACTATGAAGATATAACTGAAGCGATAAAAGAACTAAAAGAGAACGGCTATAAAATAGTGGCTATTGAACAGGCTGAAAACAGTACAAACTTAAATACCTTCAAGCCGTCAGATAAAGAGAGATATGCGTTGATCTTTGGAAATGAAGTGAATGGTGTTTCTGATGAAGCGATGAAACTAATAGATGCTTGTATAGAAATTCCTCAGTTTGGCACAAAGCATTCCTTTAACATCGTTGTTTCAGCAGGGATTGTACTGTGGGACTTCTTTGCTAAGTTAAACTTAAACTATTAAAAGGAATATGAGCTAAAAGGCAGAAGAAACCTCTAGCTCATATAAACTCTATATTATTCCATGAAGGGAAGCACCTTTTAAACCAAGCCGGTCCACGCGTCTTTCAATTGCTGGATCTGGTATTAGTTCAGGAGCATGATGAGGCTTTTTCCGTGCATCAATAATTACTGGTCCTCTGCATCCCCAGTGTTTATGCTCAATGAAGCTATCGATGCCAAAAATATCATGAGATGGATTACTTCTTGTGAATGTAATCCATACGAGATTATTAATGTTGTCTGCTGTAAAACCAGCATCATCACATAGAACAATAAGAGCTATTCCTCCCAAATCCTGTCCCCTGAAGCCCTCATTAAGTATAGATACTTGTTCTGCTGTTTCTCTCTCACCAACATAGACAGGAGACTCAACTGCCAGAACTCCCGGAATAGCAAGTTTACAATTAGTAAAAGGACGGGGACTCGAAAAACCCGGAGGCAATTCCTGCCAGAGATTTCTTTTCTTTTCTCCTGCAGCAGCGAAAACAACTTTAGAGCCGCTATTCAGATCTCCACCGCTATAATCGAGCGTATCGATGGTGGTTTTAGTATGAAAATGAAGATCCCGTGTAAAATCCATCCGCTCGAGCATGTGCATCATGAACTTTGCAATATCGTGAGTATGTAAATCAGGATTATCCTCTTTTGCAGATATAAACAGGTACTTAGCAAGGCTTAACTGATTCTTTCCCAAGATGTGATTCGATATCGTCAGGATCTCCTGCGGCTTTCTCTCTTTAAGATATGGTGTGTAACGTTCGCTCCCTATTGCAAATAATAACGGATGTACCCCAGCAGCATCAACCGCGTTCACTTCATGCAGGCCGTGAATTTCTTTAGGAAGTGCAGATCCGGATATTTCGTGGATTAAAGCGCCAAAGCTGGTGTCTTCCTGGGGTGGCCTGCCAACTACGGTAAATGACCAGATAGGATCCTTCCGATGGTAAACCTTATGCACTTTCATTAGGGGAAACGGATGAACAAGACTATAATAACCCAGATGATCTCCGAAAGGACCTTCGGGCTTATTCTCTTGCGGATAGACAGTTCCGGTAATTACAAAATCAGCATCAGCTGAAATACAAAAACCCTCATCATCGTAAAAATATCTGAACCTTCTGTTACCTAAGGCTCCTGCGAATGTCATTTCAGACAAGCCTTCCGGAAGAGGCATAACCGCTGCGAGAGGATGGGCTGGAGGACCGCCTACAAAAATGCTCACTTTAAGTGGTTGACCTTTAGCGTTGGCTTTGGTCTGGTGAACCCCTATTCCCCTGTGAAGCTGATAGTGCAGCCCTATTTCACTATCTTGTACATAATCATTGCCACCCAGCTGGATCCGATACATGCCTAGATTAGCGTTCATTATCCCAGGCTTCTCGATATCCTCCGTATAAACCTGTGGCATGGTGACGAAAGGTCCTCCATCCATCGGCCAATTTACAATTTGAGGTAGTTCGGACACTTTAGTTTGTCCATATGTAACAGGAGCTGTTCGCACCTTTGCTGGCAACGCTGAAAATGCGGTATAACCGACGTTAACATATTTGAAAGGATTTTTTGCTGCTTTTACCGGATCGGATTTTAAGTCTACAAGAACTTTAATCTTCTCCAATGTATCTCGGAACAGGAATTTCGACCTATCGAGCGTACCGAACAAATTAGACACAGCCGGAAACCTGGATCCTTTTATATTCTCAAAAAATAGGGCTGGGCCCTGCTTTTCATAAACCCTTAAATGAATGGCAGCCATTTCTAAATGTGGGTCCACTTCTTCCTTAATTCGTACGAGAAGTTTGTTCCGCTCCAGATCTGCTACACATTCCTGTAAACTCTTATATCCCATTTATAAATATTAAAATTTATATATTAATAATAGCCAAAGGTATTGAATTGTAAGTACTTGAATCTCTAGAAATTCAATAGCAACAAAGAGAATAAATTAAAAAAAGGCTACGTTAATTGAAATTAAAATAATAATTCGAGATATTTTATATTAAAATTATAAATCATCGCATAGCTTGTTGATATAAACACAAACAACGTTATTAAACTTTTAATGAAAGCCCTTTGAGCGCCATTCTTTTTTAAGAATTCAAAAAAAAGACGTATAAAATATTAAACTTTCATAAAAGTTATTTTTTATTTAACGATTTATCATTTTACTTGTACTTTTGTTATGTAATTAATACACAAGATTATGAAACACTTACTATACGCAACTCTACTTACTATCTTTTCGGTAGCGGGTTTTGCTGCCGAAAACATTGACAAAAAGGACGATTCTAAAAATATTTCATACAACGCAAAAAGACAGCTGGAAGCAGAATTCGCTGGAGCTAAAGACGTTACGTGGACCGCAAACACAGATTACCAAAAAGCTTCGTTCAGTTTTGAAGGTAAAAAGATTACTGCGCTGTTTGACATTCAGGGAAACTATCTTGGAGCAACCCAAGTGGTAGCTTTTGAAGAGCTTCCAGCTGAAGCTAAAAAGAGCATAGAAAAATATTATAAAGGATTTGCTTTTTCAGGAGCATTAAAAGTAGTAGCAAGACCATCTAATGACTATCAAAGCAATGATGTTGGTACATACTGGATTGACCTTGCAAAGGATTCTAAAGAAGTTTATTTGAACTACACTTCATCAACAGGATTATCTTTCTACAAAAATGTTGAAAGCGCTGCTTCAGCAAAAAATTAAGCAAAAGATTTTAGTTTTAGATTTAGTTTTTAATAGTTCTACCTACAAATAGCCAGCAAAGCATTGCTGGCTATTTTTTTGATTTTATAATTATATAAACCCTAAAATCTGCAGACGAATTAAAACGACCTTTAATTTGGATTGAGTTGTATTAAAAGTACATGTCGGCGGCAATTCTGTAGGTATTGCAATGGGCATCTACAATGTCCTGGATCCGGCTTGAATAACCTCCTCCCATACTTACCTGTACAGGCACATCACTAGCCCTGCAAAGTTCGAAAACCTTTCTATCTCTTAATTTGCAACCTTCCTTACTTAAACTTAGGTGTCCGAGCTTATCTGTTGCTAAAACATCTACTCCCGAAAGGTAAAATACGAAGTCGGGCGCGAAATCCCGAAATAAATCTTGTAAGGTTCTATCCAGAAGGCTTAAATAAGCTTCATCGCCAATTCCGTTTTCAAGACCGATATCCAAATCTGACCTTTCTTTGCGGAACGGGAAATTTTTCTCAGCGTGGATAGACAAGGTAAAAACTTCTGGAGTATTATAAAATATTTCGGCTGTTCCGTTTCCCTGATGAACGTCGAGATCGATTATTAGAATTTTGGAAGCCAATTTTTTTTCCAGCAGATAATTTGCAGCAATGGCCTGATCATTTAGCAGACAAAAACCTTCACACCAATTCGAACCAGCATGATGCGTGCCACCCGCAACGTTGAATGCTACGCCATTTCTCATAGCATAATGGCAACCTTCAATTGTCCCTTGAGCAATTATCGTCTCTCTGGTCACTAATTGCTCAGTTAAAGGAAATCCAGATCTTCTTATCTCCTGGGGCAATAATTTTAAATCCCTGAGGCGCTCCCAGTAATCCTTTTCGTGAGTTAAAAGGATTATGTCTTCTTGAACCCTCCCTGGTGAAAACAAGTTATCCTGAGAGATGACACCCTCATAGAGAAGTTGTTCGGGAATAAGCTCATATTTGAGCATTGGAAATCGGTGTCCTGGCGGCAGGGGCAGAACGTAGTTTGAATTGTAAGCTATCTTTAACACAATAAATTATTGCCTAAATATAGGTAACACAAAACAGGGCAACTAAAAGTACCTGAATAAGTATTGAAAACACCAGGCCTCATAAAGGCAAATTATACTTCATAAAAAACGCCGTCTATTAAAGACAGCGTTTCTCTATTTGAGTATGTTTTTATTAATGTCCGGAGTGCCCGTCTACGCCATGTGCGTGACCATGAGATAACTCTTCTTCAGTAGCTTCACGAACATTTAAAATCTGTCCCTTGAAGTGAAGGTCCTGACCAGCCATTGGATGGTTTAAGTCAACAGTAACAGCAGCATCAGAAACGTTTGTTACACGTGCACGGAAATGGTTCCCCTGATTATCTTGCAAAGGTAAAACTGAATCCACCTGCGGCAAATCCATTCCCTGGAACATCTCAACTCCTAATTCTGCAACTGCATTATCATCTCTTTCACCGTAGGCATCACCAGCAGCAAGATGAAAATCATAGGAATCTCCTGACGAAAGGCCATTTAAGTTTTCTTCAAACTTTGGTAACATCATACCAACGCCATAAAGAAATACTAATGGTTGTTCTTCAGTAGCCTTCTCAACGAATACCTCCTGACCATCTTGATTAGTGTACAAATCGTACGTAAGCGCCACTACGCTATTTGGCTGAATTTTCATATTATATTTGTATAAATGTTGCCGGAAATCCTATTAAAAACTTCCAGCCTTTTAACTTATTAACCTTTACCTGTACTGAAGGGTAACGGGCAAATTGCGGTTCTGTTTTACAAAAAATTAATGTCTACCCGCAGGGGGGATAGCAATCGCGGTAAAGGTGAGTAAAAAAGTTCAAAATTTAAACCTGCACGCTAAGAATATTAAGCAAGAATAACAAGACTAATGCAAGACGTTATAAAAATGTATGACATGAATCATTTTAATTTGAAGGAAATCCATTGATGTTTGAATTGTACTTAATTGATAATCAACAATGAAACCAACAATTTTAAACTCGATTGTAAAGGCAACAGTTGCCGCTGAGTTAACCTTATTAGCAATAGCATTGTACGCTGTATTCGAAGTAGTATTCGTTCGCTAGAGGCTGGTTAAATTTGGAGGGTGTTAACAAGGCTAATTTGCTCTCACAGAGGTAGCTTTTCAGCACCCTTTTTCACGTACTGAACCTATAATGGAAGCATCCTCCCTTTTTCAAGACTGCTTATGAATGATTTATTTCAATTGCTTCAATGCCTCTTCAACATCCTTTACCGGTAACAAACAACTTTTGTTCCTGCAAACATAGATCTTAGTATCTTTATTGAACTTATCCTCTAATAATGGAAGTTCTCCTGCCAGGCCTCCCATAATAATTTTATTAGGAATAAAGTGCTGTTCTATTTCCTTTCTCTTTTTTTCGAATTCCTCTCCAGTAACAGCTATTTCGAAAAATTCGTATGCTTCATTAAACAATAAAATTGCCCAGTTAGAATAGGCAGACGGGTACGCCTTAAGTGAAGGAAAGACGCTCGCCAACATCTGTAAGGATTGGTCGATAAAAGGCTGATGATCGAAGAAATGACCCAGTTTGTACAGGTTTAAAGCCATCGCCGAATTAGAAGCAGGAATAACGTTGTCCATTATTTCGTGCTTACGCGCTATTAACTCCTCACCGGTTTGCGCCGTGTAGTATAACATTCCTGTCCCAGGATCATAAAAATTAGTCAGAACATAGTTAGTCAAACGTAAAGCATCCTTTAGCCAAATCTCGTCGAAGGTCACTTCGTACAAGCCGATGAAAGCGTCGACAACAAAGGCATAGTCGTCCAGAAAAGCAATTGGAGGCGTACCTTTCAATTCCTCTGTGTACAGCCTTTGTAGCTGACCTTTCTCTCCCATGAGGTTTTTTTTAATAAAAGATGCGTTCCTGAATGCCAGGTCCAGAAATTGTCGATCACTAAAAGCTTTATAAGCGTCTGTAAGCCCTTTGAGCATTAATCCATTCCAGCTTGCCATGATCTTATTGTCGAGCCCCGGTCGGACTCTCTTTCCCCTGTACTCAAACAACTGATTCCTAGCCTTCTCAACCCAGGATTGAAGCTCCGTAAGAGGCAGTCCCTTAGACTGAGCAAATTCACTGTCACTTACTTTTCTTCTTAGTACATTCGTTTTCTCCTCCTCCCAATTACCCTTTTGAGTGATATCAAAATATTCGCAGATAAGTGGAGATTCTTCGCCTAATATTCCTTCAATCTCTGATAGGGTAAAAGAATAATATTTACCTTCTACGCCTTCACTATCTGCATCAAGGGCAGAGTAAAAGCCACCGTTGGGAGCAACCATTTCTCTCTGTAACCAACTGACAATTTCATACACGGTCGTCTTATATAAGTCCCGTTTAAAAAACTGATAAGCTTCTGAATAAAGACTCAGCAGCTGACCGTTGTCATAGAGCATCTTTTCGAAATGGGGAATATGCCAGTAGCGATCTACTGAATAGCGTGAGAACCCACCGCCTATCTGGTCAAAGATTCCTCCTAAAGCCATCTTATCCAGAGTTTTCTCCAAAGCCTGTATCGCTATCGGCTCTTGGGTGAAGTAAGCATAACGAATCAGAAACTGCCAATTATTCGGCATCGGGAACTTAGGATATCGGTTATACCCCCCATCTTCGAAGTCAAATGAGGGTTTCAGCACCTTGAATAGTTCATCAAGATCTTCAGGAGTGTAGGTAATTTCATCATCTGAAAGATTTAAGATTTCTGCCTCCTTGATCCCTGACGTTAATTGTTCTGCATATTTAAAAGCTTCCCCAGGTTTCTCCTTCCAAAATTCCACCAAATTAAGCAATACGCTTTTCCAATTATCTTTAGGGTAGTAAGTACCTCCATAAATTGGACGCTGATCAGGAAGGCATACCACGTTCATAGGCCATCCTCCTCTGCCGGAAATCAATTGAACTGCAGTCATGTATATCTGATCAATGTCGGGTCGCTCCTCCCGGTCCACTTTGATAGAAACAAAATGTTCGTTCATTATTGCCGCCACTTCAGGGTCTTCAAAGCTTTCGTGCTCCATAACGTGGCACCAATGACATGCCGAATAGCCCACGCTCACTATAATTAACTTATTCTCCCGTCTGGCCTTTTGAAGAGCTTCCATTCCCCAGGGATACCAGTCCACAGGATTATTAGCATGTTGTAGCAAGTAGGGTGAGGTTTCACTGAATAGTCTATTTGGCATAATGTTGTTTCTGAATCCTCTGAATAACTTCTTTAAAATCTCTTTTGTTGAAAATATTGTAAGAGAATGGGGAAATATGTTCAAACACCTTATTTAAAACCGATTGATTAACTTGATGTTAAACAAGTATTAATACCTGCAGGATTTACAGGTATATAAACTTAATAATTATGAAAAAAGACAATAAAAAGGGCCTGCTTAAAAAAGCTAAACGGACTCTGCGAGGAGAAATAGAAAATAAAGTTAACGAACAGGTTAAGGGTATAATAAGTCAGCTAGGTTATGATTCCAAAAAGCTTACTAAAGCAATAGATAAAAATGCGAAACAACTGGCTAAAAAGCTTGCTGACATTATAGGGGATAATGAAAAAACCGTAGCCGGCGTTGATGATAAAGCCAAAAGAGCGCTAGAGGTTAAGGAGCCAGCGAAAGAGAATAATACCCCAGAGTTCAGCTCGCCCCAACCAATTCCACTGGCTGAGACGACTGATAATGAAAATAAAAAGCCTGTGGTTCCCAGCGAACGTCAAGACCCTCCTAGCGCATTAGATATTGCAGAAAGGCAAGCTCACTCTTAATGAAATTTGAGCACCTCGACTATTACCTAAGCGAGGGTGCTTCAGCCTCAAGCTTCGCTGCAAGAGATAGAAATAAATTTATGGCTTTTTTCTTTGGCTCAGTTAGAGGATAATCGATACGGTGCATTAAATAGTCCTCCAGATCAAAGTCCGGTAGCACAGGAAGATCTGCGATAACTTCCTTTCTATGATCTAGTCCATAGGCCAGCGCCTCATTGAACTTCTTGATAAACTCTTGAGAAACAGGCTTGTTTGCCGCCCAAACAGCAAAAGCAAAAGGGAGGCTTGTAAACCGTATCCACTCCTCGGCCAGATCATAGACAAAAGGATATTGATCCTGTCTTCCGAAAGTACGGTCCCCTATTTCAACAAAAGCATCCGCTTCTCCTTCTACTATTTCAGGACTAAATTTCCAGTAGTGTTTTAGCAATACTCTTGCTAATGCATTTGAGGTTCTTGATTGCTTATCAAGCCTCAGCGTTTGTATTTCCTCTATCGGTTTATCACTGAAGATGAAAACAGAATTTACAGCAGCTATTGCACCAATACAATAATCAGAAATAATAGTATAGGATGGGATTTTTAACAACGCTGCTACGGGCACCAGGCCGATATCAGCTTTATTTTCAATTAACTTAAGGGCACAATCTGCAGGAATATCCAGACTTAAATCAATCTCATTGATAATTCCGGAGTGATTTAAGCCATAAATAAAAGGTTTAGAATTTGTATAAGAGACCGCTGAAACTCTAATCTTGCTCAATGTACTTTAAATGGTCTGTGTTATTAAATTCAAGGATCTCAAACTTCTCCCCATCATATTTCAACTTATATAAGGTGGTGTTTTGATGTGGAAAACGGTCCATTTCATATAGAGGATGATTCATCAACAGGCAAAGAAAAAGCCTCATAGCCCTTCCATGCATGCAAACAAGGATATTCTTTACATCATCTTCCCTTTCGATCAGCTTCTCGAAAACTTTAAGTTGACGCTTATGAACTTCCATAGGGCTCTCCCCCTTGTCAATTTTCAAATGCAGTTCGCCGGCATTCCAGCCCTTTACCATATTGTCGAAAATCGCTTTTATATCCTCGGTAGCTTCCTGACCTTCATAAATACCCCATGCAAGCTCATCTAGTCCCTCATACTGAGTCCAGGGAATCCCTGCATCAATAAATTTCTTAACAGTTTGATGAGTCCGTTTTAGCGTAGAAGTATAAAGTTTATCAAATGGTACGTCTTTATATTTTTCGTAAAAAGCTTCTGCTTGTCTGCGACCAGTATCGTTTAAATCCGTGTCAACTCCCCGTCCCTGCATCACACCTAGCTTGTTCAGGTCCGTCTCACCGTGACGGATGATATATATGTATTTCTCCATTATTGTCTCCTGTCATGACGAGAGCTTGTATTTCCCTTATCCCACAGCGGGAATCATGACCTTTCATATTTGAATTTAAATCTGACTAATTAATATATAGTAGAGCTACTAGTTGACCACTGGTAACTTGTAGAAACGAGCTTTTGGCTCCTCATCAAACTGGAAATCTTTGTAATCGGTAATTACGTTATACAAAGTATCCCTTTCAATTGGAAGGCGTCCAACTTGCTTTATCAGATCCACCAGTTCTTTTGTACTCATTGCCGGAGTTTGTTCTTCTGCTCCAGCCATAGAGTAAATCTTAGTGGTATCGTCTAAAGTACCATCGATATCATCAACACCAAAATTCAAGGAAAGTTGGGCTGTACTTCTGCTTATCATTGCCCAATATGCCTTTATATGGTCAAAATTGTCCATATAGATACGGGCAATAGCATAATTACGAAGATCCTCTATAACTGAAACTTCCGGCACATGTGACATTTGATTGTTCTCATGTCGGAATTTCAATGGAATAAAAGTTTGGAAACCTCCTGTCCTGTCCTGAAGCTGACGCAGTTGCTCCATATGGTCTACCCGATGCCAGAACTGTTCGATATGTCCATAAAGCATTGTCGCATTAGAACGCATTCCCAGTTTATGCCATTCCTCATGAATAGCCAACCATTGCTCTCCTGTACATTTATCTTTAGCTATCTGCTCTCTTATCTCAGGATGGAATATCTCTGCACCTCCTCCCGGAATTGAATCTAATCCAGCTTCCTTCATCAACCTCATTCCTGTAGCATAATCAATCTTAGCTTTTTTGAAGATGTAGTGATATTCCACGGGAGTAAGGGCTTTAATATGAAGTTCAGGGCGATGCTCACGAATTCTTCTATATAGCTCAGAGTAAAAAGGAACATCATATTGAGGAAGGACCCCTCCAACAATATGCACCTCTGTAACTGGCTGACCGTCGTACTTTTTCACAACATCGAGCATCTCCTCCATGGTGAACTCCCAACCCTCCTCTCGCTGCTTAATTAAGCGTGAGTAAGAACAGAATTTACAGTCGTATACACAAAGGTTCGTCGGTTCAATATGGAAGTTACGATTAAAGTAAGTTTTATCTCCATGTCGTTTTTCCCTTATGAAATTCGCTAACACACCTAAATATCCAAGTTCCGCTTTTTCATAAAGTAAAACTCCTTCATCAAAACTGATACGCTCTCCCGCGGCTACTTTTTGAGCAATATTTCTCAAATCCTCACCTAAATCTGTGTCTGAAAGAAGAGTGCTTAAATTGTGTTCTGCATCCATCATCGCAAAAATACAAATTAGGGTCACTTTATTGATCATTAAGTTGTAACAATCAACTATTTCAGACAGGCTCTTTCAGGGAAAACTAACGATTAGTGCTTTTGTAAATTTGCGTCAACCTGCCCGTTCTGAACTTAGGGTGCCAGTTCCAACTGACTACTTAACAAATATGCTCCGCTTATAACAACTTCCTTTGCCCCTTCAAGGCCGGATGTGATGATAATTTGATTTTCATCCTCCTGTCCGGTTGTCACCTTTTTAGCTTCGAATGTTTCTTTTCCTGTTTTTACCCAAACTGTAGCTCCTTTTTCATCTCGCACTACCGCGTCTACCGGAAGTGCGATTGCATTGGTAATATGCGAAGTTGGAAGTGAAACAGTAGCCCTCATACCTGGTTGAAAACCTCCCGAGTTTCTAATATTAATACGAACTTTCAATAGCTGACTAGAAGATTCCAGCGCAGGTGATATAAAATTTATACGCGCAGCCTGTTCTGGTTGGCCTTCTATAGAAACTTTTACAGCTGTACCTTCCTTTAGCCCGGCTGCCTCTTCCGGGTATACATCAGCTTCTACCCACAATGAATTCAGATTTTCAAGTCGTAATACCGAAGAACCCTCCGCTACGTATTGACCTTCTGTAAGAGATATTTCCTGTACTACTCCTGAGGCCTTAGCATAAACTGTTACGAGAGGTGGTAGCTTGGCATTGGCTTCAAGACGGTTAATCTGAGCCTGACTATAGCCAAAAAGACGTAGTTTATTTTTCGCGGCCTCCTTCAACGTTGCATAAATCTTTTCATTAGGAAAGGCTTTTATTTGCCTGATTTGTAGAAGATAATCTTGCTGTAGAGTCTGAAGTTCTTCACTGTAGATCTGAAAAAGGGGCTGGCCCTCAGCTACAGATAAACCGGTTTCTTTAACAAACAATTTTTCAATCCTTCCGGGAAATCGACTTGTCACAATTTCCGTTGCTTCTGGATTCGATACCACCCTTCCATTGAGCAGTTTGGAAGTAGTGAAATTGCCAGCATTCACAGCTATGGTTTTCACATTTGCTAACTGTATCTGACTTTCGCTCAGCACAAGTTGTGTTTTAACCGCAGTAGTTGACATAGGCACCAGATCCATACCACAAATAGGACAGCTTCCCGGCTCGTCTTTAATTATCTGTGGGTGCATAGGACAGGTATATTTAGAGTGCCCGGTATTCTTCTCATCCTTATGATCCTGGCAAGACTCCAGCATGAACGTCGAAAGGACTGTTCCGAGAATAAATATGAATAGAAAAAGAGGTCTCATTATAATTTTTCTGGTTTAATAAAACTTTCAGGATCAACCAGGAACCAGGCGTTTTCTGCGAATTCAGTTTGAGGATCATGGCTATCCCCGATATCTACTGCATCTTCAGTCACCGATTTTACGTTAACATATACTGGCACAAATTGCCCTCCTTTTCTGGCAAATGCTACATGCCGGGTTCCTAAACTAATAACCGCAGTTCTTGGCAGCCAGGTTCCAATCTGCCTGGTATTTTCAACAGTTACATCAATCAACTCTCCAACCCTCCAGGCTTTGCTGGAATTATCAATCGTAGCCCGGGCGAGAATATACTTTGTTCCCTCCTGATAAAAAGGCTGAATAAGCTTAACGGTGGTACGTTGTGACCTTGCTTTTTGATCCCTTGACTCAACTCTTATCGCCGCCCCTCGTTTTACCCCCTTTAAGTGATCAGGGCTTATAAAAAATTCTGCCCAAAGGTTTTCTGCACTTACCAATGTAAAAAGCTTTTGCCCCACAGTTACATACTGACCTTCTTTAATTGTGATCGCTGTTAGAGACGTTGTACTGGCGACCGATGGTACCGCTCCGGAAGCCGCAGGGCTACCCCCCATTCCTCCCATGGTAGATCCGGAAGTTTCCGACGATATGCTTGTTCCTCCTGTGCTTGTAGAAACCGAACTTGATGTTGAGCCTGGAATTTCTGCAAGGTATCCTGAGAAGGGACTAAAAACAGGGATTGTATAATCAACCTTTCCTGTTCTTAGAACTCTAGTGATCTGCTGTTCACTCACTCCTAGAAGACGAAGTTTTCTTTTTGCTGCTTCCAGCAACTCGGCCTCCCCGTTGCCTTTCAGAAAAAGGAGTTCTTGTTCTGCAGCAGCCAGGTCGGGACTGTATATTTCCAGGATCTTCTGCCCTTTTTTCACCGGCTGAAAATTGTATTTTAAATATAATCGCTCAATTCTGCCACTAACTCTTGAGGAAATTGCCCTGAAACTATTTGTGTTATAGTTAATCACCCCGTTTAATTTAAGCTCTGCGAATTTCGATGTTCTTTCAGCCTTTACTGCCTTGATACTACCGGAAGTCAGATTGGAAGTATCCTTCAAGATAGCTCCAAGAGTATCACTGTGCTGCTGCGATCTCTGAACAGGAACCAAATCCATTTTACAGATTGGACAAGAACCAGGGGCGTCCTTAACTATGTCGGGGTGCATGGGGCAGGTGTAGGTCTGCGCTCCTTCTGCTTTTTTCTCCGCTTGTCGACACCCAACAACTATCATAGCAAGAAAAAGGAAAATCAGGGAAGCCTTATCTTTCAATAATCTTTTCATATTCTGCTATCATCTGATAAAACTTCTGCAACTGATCCAAATAATTCATCTGCGCCATATTCTGCGCCTCCCAATTATCAATCACCATATTCAAATCACCCTTATTCTCCTGGTAAGAAAGCATTGCCGTTTTTAAAGCTTTATTTAGCGTTGGAAGGATTTTATTTTCGTAGTTACCCAGTTGTTTCTGCATGGTGAGGAGTTCATTTTCCATGCCTCTGGCCATTCCTAGCATTTCGATAAGCATTGCATGCTTTTGCTGCTGCATCGCTGTCTTTTGATAGCTCATGGATTTCACTTCCGACTTATACATCTTTGACGACCAGGGAGCAATAGGTATAGAAATCATTGCCATAGCCGTGAACTGAGTAGGCATCATAGCAGCATAATTGTCCATATGATCAAACCTTAACCTAAAGTCAGGTTTCGCCTCCTGTTTCATCGCTTTGATATTAGCTTGCATGGAGTGGATATCATGTTGCATATGAAGAACATCACTTCTTGTCTCAGAAAAATAAGTTGTATCCAGATTAGCCACAGGGTTAAAGGCAACTGTCTGGTTAGAATCTACAGGTAAGTGTGCATTAGGATTCCTGTTCATCAAAGTATTCAAGGTTATCCTTTTAGATCTGATCTCCCCTTCGGTCATAATCAACATATTCTCAGCTTCATAAGTCCTTCCTTCTGCTTTGAAGATTTGATTCAAGCTACCTTGATTAAAAGGGTACCGGATCTCAGCAAGCTTCTTCATATTTTGCATGATCTGCTGATTTTCCTTTTGAAATCTGTACTTCTTTGTAGCGATCAAAAGTTCAAAAAATGTCCGGCGAGCAGTTGTTCGCAGCTCGTTAAACCTGATATTTTTCTCAAAGAAGTATGTTTGAGAGAGGGTCTTCTGATATTCTTTCTTCGCCTTTGTTTTAGCGGGGTAAGGAATGTCCTGTTCGGCAGAAATCATGAAGGCACCCTTATCTCCTTCTTCTATCATTCCTTGTCCCGGATAAGGGGACATAAATGTTCCCGCTCCAACCATCGGTGCCATCCAGGCGCCTGCACCTTCCACTTTTGCTTCCTGACTCTTAATAAGGTTATCGTAGGATTTCAAAGAAGGATTATTAAGCTCAATCTCCCTTAGTATCTCCTGTAACGTTAAGGGCTTTTGAGCAAAGGAAACAGAGCCTAGCAATAACACTAAAGCGGCGGTGAGCAATTTTTTCGAAGGCTGCATACTAATATTAATGCTTAACATCATACACCTCCAATCTGCCGAACTTTTTCAGCTCGTACTCTTTAGTCATCAGAAAAATCAATGGTGTTACCAGCAATATATGTGTGGAAGATGTTAGCACCCCGCCGATCATAGGCAACACGATAGGTTGCATCACATCGCTTCCTACCCCTGTAGACCATAACACGGGGATCAATCCAAACAGAGCTACGCAAACAGTCATGATTTTGGGTCTCAGTCTTTTTGCAGCACCGTTTATTACATATTCTTTCAAGTCTTCTTTAGTAATTGTTTCTGCTGAATTGCCCTTCAACTCAACCAGCTGACGCATTGCATCATTAAGGTAGATCACCATCACCACACCGGTTTCCACAGCAATTCCAAAGAGAGCGATAAAGCCTACTGCTACTGCAACAGAAAGATTAACTCCCCAGAAATAAACCAGGTATGCTCCTCCAATTAAAGCAAAAGGTATGGTAATCAAACTTAGAAAGGCTTCGCGAACCGACTTAAAGGCCAGGTAAAGGGAAAGGAAAATAATGATCACAACAACCGGCAGGATGTACAGAAGGGTCTTTTGTCCGCGGATCATGTTTTCATACTGCCCGCTCCATTCCACAAAATAACCATTCGGTAACTTCAACTGTCTATTTATAGTACTGATAGCTTCCTGAACAGTAGTTCCCAGATCCCGCTCACGCACATTAAACATAACGGCCCCGCGAAGAATAGCATTTTCCGAGCTGATCATAGGAGGACCATTAACAAAAGCAATATCGGCAACAGCCGAAAGAGGAATGGTTCCTGCATCCGGAGAAGTCAGAGGAATGCGCTTAAGCCTCTCCAGGCTGTTCCTGAATTCCTGACCAAGGCGCAAATGAATATTAAAGCGCTGCCTGCCCTCTATGGTATTTGCAAAAGGAGTTCCACCAATAGCAGTTTCAACCAAAGCATTTACATCATCTACAGACAAACCATACCGCTCCAGCTGATCTCTTTTAATATTGACCTCCAAATATTTGCCGCCGGTGACAGGCTCAACATAAAGATCTTTAACTCCGTTTACTCCCTTCAACAATGACTGAACCTGCTGAGAAACGGAATCGATCATATTCAAATCCTGACCGTAGACTTTAACTCCCACGTCGGTCCGGATTCCTGTAGACAACATATTAATACGGTTAATAATCGGTTGGGTCCAGCCATTGACCACGCCGGGAATCTGAAGCTTCTGATCTAACTCGTTAATAATATCTTTCTTAGTGATACCCGCCCTCCATTCAGATTTCGGTTTAAGGGCAATGATCGTTTCGATCATGCTTACCGGTGAGTTATCTGTTGCTGTGTTAGCCCGTCCCGCTTTGCCAAGAACTTTATCAACTTCAGGGACAGACTTTATTATCTTATCCTGCACCTGTAGGATCCTCTTAATTTCAGAGTTTGAAACATCTGGAAGAGTAACAGGCATAAACAAAACTGACTGTTCATCCAGAGGCGGCATAAATTCCCGTCCTAGACTTAACATCAGAGGGATACTAACCAGCAAGGCCAGAATGTTTACACCCAAGGTAGTTTTCCGATGGCGTATACAAGCCTTGATCACCGGTTCGTAGATCCTTTCAAGCCATCTGTTTATGGGGTGCTCATGTTCAGACCTGAACCTTCCCTTCATAAAGAAGGAAATAAGTACAGGGGCCAGCGTAACAACCAACAAGGCATCTATCACAAGAATGAACGTTTTGGTGTAAGCCAAAGGGTGAAAAAGCTTTCCTTCTTGTCCCGTAAGTAGGAAGACAGGGAGAAATGATGTAATAATAATAACAGTTGAATAGAACACTCCCCGCGAAACCTGTTGACAAGCCTTCTCAATAATACTTAAACGCTCCTCATTCGAAAGCTTTACGTAACTATCGTCTTGTCTTTTCCTCCCAAAGTATTTGCTGAATTTCTTAAGCATTTTCAGTTCCTTTCTTCCTTAAAGCAGTAAGCTCTGCTTGCCTGATCGCCAAATTCTTATAAGCATTCTCAGCCATAATGATTCCGTTATCTACTATTACCCCTATTGCAAGCGCGATACCAGTAAGAGACATAATATTAGAGGATATGTCGAAGGCATTTAATACGATAAAACTTGCAGCAATGGTAATTGGGATTTGAATAATAATACTCACTGCGCTTCTCCAGTGAAAAAGAAACACGATCACAATGAGAGACACCACTATCATCTCTTCTATTAAAGTGTGTTTGATTGAGGAGATAGATTCCTCTATTAATTCTCCCCTATCGTAAACAATATTGAACTTCATTCCCTCGGGTAATCCCTTACTTACCTCACTCATTTTTGCTTTCACCTTCCGGATCACTTCATCTGCATTTTCTCCGTATCGAAGTACTACTATTCCTCCAACCGTCTCCCCTTCTCCGTTATAGTCAAAAATTCCCAGCCGGCTTTCACCTGACATCTGAACTGTAGCCACATCTTTAATCCTTACAGGTATGGAAGCCTGAGTACGAACTGCAAGGTTCTCCATTTCCTGAATTGATTTAAGATAGCCGGTGGTCTTGATGATGTACCCGATACCACTCATTTCAAATTTCCGTCCGCCAGCCTCATTGTTATTTGATTTGATACTTTGCATAACCTCCGCAAGGGATACTTTATAGTACAGAAGTTTGTTAGGATCTACATTGATCTGGTACTGTTTCTGAAAACCTCCAAACGAAGCTATTTCACTTACTCCTGGTACATTTTGAAGCGCGAACTTAATATACCAATCCTGAATAGCCCGTTGTTCTCCCAGATCCATTCCCTGGGCCTCCAGAGTATACCAAAGCACATGGCCTACCCCTGTTCCATCCGGGCCCATTGTAGGAGTAACACCTTCAGGAAGCGAATTACCGACCGTGCTCAGTCGCTCCAGCACGCGCGACCGTGCCCAATAAACATCAACATTATCCTCAAAAATGATATAGATAAAGCTCATTCCAAACATAGAATTAGCTCTTACATATTTAACCTTAGGAATTCCCTGCAGATTAGTTACCAATGGATAGGTAATCTGGTCCTCAATAATCTGAGGACTTCTACCCATCCATTCGGTAAATACAATTACCTGATTTTCTGAGAGGTCAGGTATTGCATCTATCTTGCTGCTTTTGACGGAATAAATGCCATAGGCAAATACTCCGGCAGCAAATAGCAGTACAAGAAACCTGTTCCTCAATGAGAAGGAAATCAGTTTTTCTACCATGTTGACTTTATTTATGGGTCTCAGTACTGTTCTCTTTGGCAACAAGATCCATTTTGCACTTAGGACATGTACTGCCTGGCTTGTCGCTGACTACTTCAGGGTGCATCGGACAAGTATATGTTCCTGCTGTTTGAGCACCCGTAGTATCTGCCACTGTTTCGGTTGCACTGTCTGCAGTGGCTTTCTCTGAAGACGTTCCGGCAGAATTACATGCAGCAAAAAATAACGTGACTGCTGATGCTAAGATTAGAATTGACTTTTTCATTGTTTGAGTTTTTATGATTGATAATTATTGATGTTGCAAAAACGAGCTCTTATTTCTTGCCTTCATGTGATCTTTCGTACTGACAGCACTCAGGAAGATTCTTAAACACCTTGTTCTCGGCCTTAAACTTTTCTGTATCATAACCAGCGGCTGCAATGTTCTTTTGAATGGATTCAAGAGAAGTAATTTTGTTATCGTACGCCACCTTAGCCATCTTCGTCTCTTCATTCCAAACCAGAGACTTTACTCCTGCCATCTTAGATGCAGTTTCAATTTTCTTCTTACACATTGAACAAACGCCAGACACTTTAAATGTTTCAGTTTTCAGCTGAGCATAACCAGAAGTAAAGATCGTGGTCAAAAAAGCCACGAGAAATAATGTAATTGATTTCATTTTATTTGAGATATACGACAAGAATAACCTAGCCAGTATTGGAGCCGTGCTTTTCCTAATATTCTTTCTTATGTTAAATAAGTACTGCTATTCCACGGGAAAGGGAAAGTAGCATGAGAAAGCCTGATGAGGACTTTTTATAGATGGGTTAAATACGAAAGTTACAATTGCGGATAAAGACAGGTACATTGCCTGTCCCCGGAGGTGCATTTGAAAAAGGATGCTCGGGAATTATACTCAGAGCAACAGGCTGGCGGTCTACCAAAAAGCCTGAAAATAATAAATCAATGGATGAAGCCTTTAGCAAAAAATGGTGATCAGAAGCTTTGTAAGAACTCTCAATTTTGAATTGCTTCTCAGATGTTTTGCAACAATCCTCAGTTGCCCCGACGTTCATGCCGCACTTATCACATTTTTCGGATTTCTCAGAAGCTAGCTCCCATTCAACCAATCTCCCCATGCAGTAGTGGAACTGCATAGTTGCACCTGAGGATACTCCCAGATAAAAGATTGCTAATATGGTAACTAATACTTTTTTCAATGTCCTATTGTAAACGAAATCTTTTCGATTGAAGTTCAACGAAGATGAGCAAAAATAAGAAGAAGGTTTTATAGAATTTTATGAAAAGTTTATAGATTATTAAAATACAAGGAAAAATATCCCGGGATAAAAGATCCACCAAGATATTTCCCATAGTCTTTCACTTAACAATGCTTGCCCCGGTTATTAGAGAAAATAGATTCAGCGTAAAGGATACTTCCATCGGCTTTATTAAAACATTGAGTCATATTTCCCTGAAATTCAAATCCCATTCCATTTAACAGATTATAAATACCATTAAACAACAGCTGGCCCTTGTACAGTTCTTTAAAGGAAGTTTCTATGATGATCAACTCGGCTTGTTGAATCGTATTCATACCGCCTTTTATTACCCTATCTTCGAAACCCTGAACATCTATCTTAACCAAGAACTTTCCAAGATCGCCAAGTTCTGAAACAACATCATCAAGACGCCTTACCTTGATTGTTTCTTTCCCTGAATAGTCGGTACCTGCAAATACATCTTTATGTAGCTGAGCCATATCCAGCAAAGATGAACTTGGAGTATGCTTGCTAACATTAATTTCAACATGACAATCCTCTTCTCCTAAAGCAAAATTGTAGGCTGAAACATTTTTTGTTGCCGTTTTTGTGGCTAATACCTGGTAGCAATTAGAAAGAGGCTCAAAAGAGATGATACGGGCTTTGGGAAGGATGGCATTAATTTTAGTTGCGAATTGCCCAACATTAGCACCGATGTCAAGTACAGTTTCAATGTCCCGTTCCTGAAGCCATTTAAAATTTTCTGGTTTTGCCAATTTTACACTCAAGCCTAAGGAATAAAGCGAGCGCTGGATTAGTTTTAGCATAAGAAAAGGTAGATTTGGTTAATAATTTGTTTCCGGTTAGTTAAGCTGTTGACGGTTAGTTATCAGCACGTATAAATGTAATTAACCTACTGATCGGCATATTGTTTAAAAAAATTGAACAATTATTTCGGCTACATATCTCAGTACCTAATAAAAATTATTATTCCAGAACCTATATATTAAACTCTCCGTACAAATCCTCATCTGCAATATTTTATGAGAAAAAGACGTGTGTTGTTAGCAGCTTTTATAGCATTTTTGGGTAACTTAAAAGCATTCCCCCCCTCCTATAATCTTCCAGCTGAAAAGACTTCTGAAACCAAAAAGGTTATGCTCGAGGTAGTTTCAGGACCAGTCCACAAAGAGTTAGTGCTTAGCTTTACAGAAACAAGTAGTGCTTCGACAATAACCATCACCGATCTGAAAGGATCCAAGGTACTATCTCAATCTTTGGAAGCTGGCGCTAGCAAGGCCACCATCCATGTTGCTAAACTAGCTTCAGGAACTTATTTCGTGGTACTTACGAACTTGGAAGGAAGAAATTCAAAACTTTTTGTAAAGCAGTAGGTAATCGCAAACGGACCATTCTAATCCTATAAAGGATCCCTAAGAGATAGAAACACCTGTCCCTTCGGACCGCGCGATTTCTAAAAGGTTTTACAAGTGGATTAACTACGACAGTGGTCGCAATGCGACCTATTTCTGTCCTATTAGCTATTGCCACGGGTTTGCGACAGGATTAGCACCGGTATTGCACCCGTTTGAACGGGCTTTTAACCGTTCACTATCTGGTAAAAGACTGTTTGCATCACCTTCACGCGAGTCCCTTCAAATTCGTACTCCATTTAATCTCTTTCCTATAAGAAAACATTATAAAAATTGGGACATGAATTGCCTTAATATTTATACAATTTTGATTTTCGGTTCTTTATTAAAAATCCCGCTCCTTGTCCATTCCCTACCAATACAATAGATTTAACATAAACTTTTTGAAGATTTAAAAAGGTCCCATAGTGTCTGGGAAAATACGGGTAGAAGACATCATAATTTCAAGTATTTTCCGCGGTTTGGCATTTTTGGTCCCGTGATTGTAAGAAGAGGTCAAATTGATAAAATCAGTAAGATGGAAGGACAATATTTAAATTCTCCAACGAATAATCAAAACCTTGATTCAAACGGTATCCCCAATTTTCAGGAAGGGAGCAAAGAGAAAATAGTCATTCCAGTAGTTGAAGAGCAACTCAGGATAGAAAAACAGGTGATAGAAACAGGGAAAGTTACTGTCAGTAAAAAAGTAAACGAATACACGGAAAGTATTGATATACCTGTAACGAACGAAGAAGTTGACGTAAACAGAATTGAAATCAATCAATATGTAAATGAAGCGCCTCCTGCAGTAAGACAGGAAGGCAACAAAACTATAATTCCTATACTGAAAGAGGTCTTAGTTGTAGAGAAAAAACTATTACTTGTTGAAGAGGTACACATTACAAGAAAGCAAGTAAAAACCTCCACCACCCGTCAGGAAACCCTGAAGAAGGAAGAAATGGTGATCAGTCGAACAGAAACTGAACCGGATCATAATAAATCAAATTAACATTTACCAAAAATTTGAAAAACATGTCAAAAACAGTAATTGGAATCTTCGACAGCGCAAGGGATGCGCAAGAAGCAGTAAGCCGTTTAAGTTCGGCAGGAATTGATCGTGATAGAGTTGATGTTGCAAATCGGGCCGACACAAGCACGAGCGTTGACAGAAATGATGACAATGACACTAGCTTCGGAGATAGCATCAGTAGCTTCTTCAGCAACTTGTTCGGAGATGATGACGATGCCAAGAAGTATTCAGAAGTAGCAAAGCGTGGTTATACTATAACTGTTCACGCTAATACTACTGATGAAGCAGATAGAGCAGCAGAGATCCTTGATAATACAGGAGCTATTGATGTAGATGAAAGAGCTACCCAAATAAGCAGTGGACACTATAATAGTACTTCTGATTATAACACTTCGCATCATAGCAACCTAGTAGGCGATAGAGATATTAATATCACTGACCGTGACCGGGACTTGGATATCACTAACCGCTCTATTCCAGTAATTGAAGAAAATCTGGAAGTAGGTAAACGGGAAGTACAAAGTGGCGGTGCACGTTTGCATAGCAGGATAGTTGAAAGACCGGTTGAAGAACACATTCGTTTACGCTCTGAAAGAGTAAATGTAGAACGTACTCCTGTTAACCGTGAAGCTACATCAGCAGATTTTGATACCTTCAAAGAAGGCACCATCGAACTTACTGAACGTCAAGAAGTACCGATAGTTAATAAGGAAGCTCGTGTTGTTGAAGAAGTTTCGCTAAACAAACAAATTGAAGAGACCGAAGAAACAATCAGAGATACCGTAAGAAAAACCGAAATAGATGTAGAGAACTTAAGTGACGACGAAATCCGCCGTCGCCGCGATTCTTCCTCATACAACGACACATCCTATAACAGGGATGATAACAGAACTATCTAAAAATAAAACGGCGGGACCATTAAGTTCCGCCGTTTTATTTTTAAGCTTCGACCAGATCCATACAACCACTTCGATGATATTGAAGTGCATCATAAAGCGCCTGGCAAGCCACATAATCTTCCTTTGCCTCCAAAACCTTAAGTGTTTTTTCAACTAATTCTATCCTTCCGTTACTAATATCGGTATCAGCCCCTATCCTGAAAACGATATAATGCTTTGTGTTACGTAAATCCTTTTTCATTCTTAACTCATCAGACCCCTACTCCGGGCAATTCAAGATAAGAATATAATGTTAACTAATCAACATTTTTTTAATTTAATCAAACAAATAAAAGAAATATTTGTAGCGGCCATCCATTTAAAAAAGAAGAAATTTTTATTCTTTAAACCTTATTTTAAGGTATATTAGAGAGCCTAAGACCAACCCTCGTACTATTTAAATAAGCAGAAAAAACGACCTAATCTTCCTATTTTCAAGCCTTTCAATTTTTTTTTCTTAATTTTTTAACCAGCAAGCGCTTTTTGTATCAACTGAAGCCCAAGTTCGGAATACTGAAGCTGTAAAGCCTCCTGCCTACCCGGTTCACTCATTTTATTCCATGTTTTCTGAATAATTCTGATCAGCTTAGCCTCGTCGTGCTTAAGTATAAAGTCGGCAAATTGATATTGGAGAAATACCAGGCATAATCCGTTCTCAATTGTCTGAACTTCCGGATCCAATTTAATTTGTTGCTTTGTGATAATCTTTCTAACCCGTTCGATATCTTCCTGAATGTAACCCGCCTGTTCCATTAACTCTCCGGCCTTTTGGGCGTGATACTTACCTAAGTTCGAACGCCAGTTCAAGTATCCGGCTTTGTTCATTGGGTAAGAGTCTCTCGGAATCTCCCAACGACCAATATGCTGGCTCCTTGACGCTAATTTCAAAACCTCACTAGCTTCAGGTTCAAGTTTCAAAACCCATTCGTAAAGCTTCACTGCGTAGAAGTATTCCGCCGGAATGATTTCTCCATCCCATGTAACCCGGGTAGGATCTTGCTTGTTATATGAATCGAAGAGTTCAAGTGCAATTTCAAGTTTATCTTTTATCATCTGTTTGTATATAATTCTCCAATCTAACCACTTAAATAAATAACAATAATACTTATAAAAATACTTTTTTATCTTTGTGCAATTTATTTTCCCCCTCCAAAACCAGTATAAAGGCTTTTTCTCTTAAAAAAATTAAGATTAAAAGAACAATAATGAGAAATGTGTGTAATAACGCCAACGTTTTGGACTTGATTTTGCAGTAAACAATTAAAAAGAAGAGGCTTGCTATGGTCTTTTTTTTACCTATAAATGCTTTAACAGCGAGAGCTAAAATAAGATAATGACAACAAAAAGTGATAATTCTTCAAAAGGTCCTGATGTAGTTTTGATCGGGGCTGGTATTATGAGTGCTACACTTGGTGTAATGCTTAAAGAACTCGAGCCTAATATTACTATTGAAATTTATGAAAGGCTGGATGTAGCGGCGGCTGAAAGTTCAGATGCCTGGAATAACGCAGGAACTGGACACGCAGCTTTTTGTGAATTAAATTACACTCCTGAGCTAGAAAATGGTAGCGTAAATATTTCAAAGGCCGTTAAGGTTGCTGAATCATTTGAAGAGTCCAGACAATTCTGGTCATACCTTGTTGAAAAAGGGTTCCTCGACAAACCCGAATCATTTATTAAATCAATTCCTCATATCAGCTTCGTTTGGGGAGATAATAATGTTAACTTCCTCAGAAAAAGACATCAGGCGCTTACACAGAACCCTTTATTCAAAGGCATGGAGTTCGCGGAAGACAAAGAAACCTTACAAAATTGGATGCCTCTGGTGATGGAAGGTCGCGACACTTCTCAGAAGGTGGCTGGAACGAAGATGGATATTGGGACTGACGTAAATTTCGGTGCCCTTACACGATGTATGTTTGGTCAGTTGAAGCAAATGCCAGGGGTAAAAATGTATTTTGCTGAAGAAGTTGATAGTCTTAAGCAAGACAAAAGCGGTCGCTGGAATATAACGATGAAAAATCTTAAAACTGGCGGCAAGAAGAAAGTGTCTTCAAAGTTTGTTTTTATTGGCGCGGGAGGAGGCTCATTACCACTTTTAATTAAATCAGGAATTCCTGAAGGAAAAGGATACGGAGGATTCCCGGTAAGTGGTCAATGGTTAAAGTGTACTAATCCTGAAATCATTGCGAAACACGAAGCAAAAGTTTACGGAAAAGCAGCGGTGGGTTCGCCTCCTATGTCTGTACCGCATCTCGATTCAAGAATGATAGGCGGAAAGAAAGCTCTTCTTTTCGGCCCTTACGCTGGCTTTACCACAAAATTCCTAAAAAACGGTTCCATACTTGACCTTTTCAAATCGGTAAAGATCAGTAATATCAAGCCAATGTTGGCTGCTGGCATTGACAATATTCCATTGACAAAGTATTTGATCGACCAGGTAAAACAAAGTCCCGAAGAAAGACTGGAAGCATTGAAAGAATACTTTCCAAATGCAAGAATGGAAGATTGGGAACTTGAAATTGCGGGACAACGTGTACAGGTGATCAAGAAAGATGAAAAAAAGGGCGGAGTCCTGGAGTTCGGTACAGAAGTGGTAAGTGCTGCTGATGGTTCAATTGCCGCACTACTGGGTGCATCTCCTGGGGCTTCTACTACAGTTTCTATTATGCTTAACCTTCTTGGTCGCTGCTTTAAAGAAAAAATGAAGACTGCAGAGTGGCAGGCAAAAATAAAAGAAATGGTACCTTCACATGGAATTCCACTAAGCACAAACGCTGAACTTTGTTATCAGATAAGGAACAAAACAGCAGAAACGCTGAAGTTGACAAAACAAGAAGAAGTTACAGTATAAACAAAGAAGGGCGCCTAAATAGCGCCCTTCTTTGTTTATATCATCTAGTTATCACACAAACTGTTTTTACATCTTTACCGGAACCTCTATCCCTAATAGGTTCATTGCCTTTCTGATCACCGCGGCAGTAGCCGAAGAAAGCGATAAACGGAAGTTCTTCAATTGTTGATCCTCAACCTTCAATATAGACTCTTCATGGTAGAACTTGTTATAAAGCTTTGCTAAGTCAAACGCATAATTCGCGATTTGGGCCGGACTATGTTCTTTAGCAGCAATTTCCAAAGTTTCCATAAATTTGTCCAAAGCGAGTATTAATTCCCGTTCTGTTTGTGTAAGGGTCTCTATTCCTGAAAATGTAAACCCTTCACTATTCGCTTTACTTATTACCGAACAAATACGGGCGTGGGTATATTGAATGAAAGGACCTGTGTGCCCCTGAAAATCAATGGATTCATTAGGATCAAACAATAGACGTTTTTTAGGCTCCACTTTCAACAAGAAATATTTCAAAGCGCCCAGTCCAATCATCCTGTATAATTTTTCCTTCTCTTCCTCCGAAAAATCCTCAACCTTCCCTAACTCTTCTGTACGCTGTTTTGCGGTATCGATCATCTCCTGAATTAGGTCGTCAGCATCAACCACTGTACCTTCCCTTGACTTCATCTTACCAGAAGGCAGGTCAACCATGCCATATGATAAATGATAAAGTCCTTTCGCCCAAGATTTTCCTAGTTTTTGAAGAATAAGGAACAATACTTTGAAATGGTAATCCTGCTCGTTCCCTACTACATATATTGATTCATCCACCCCGAAGTCTTTGTATTTTAGCTCTGCGGTACCCAAATCTTGGGTTATATACACGGAGGTCCCATCTCCTCTAAGCACCAGCTTCTCATCCAACCCATCGGCAGTTAAATCTATCCAGACCGAGTTATCCTCCTTCTTAAAGAAAACTCCTTTTTCAAGACCTTCGTCTATAATATCCTTGCCCAGAAGGTAGGTATCCGACTCGTAATAATACTTGTCAAAGCTAACTCCCAACTTGTTGTACGTTACATCAAAACCAGCATACACCCAAGAGTTCATGGTTTTCCATAATGAGATAATCTCCTCATCACCAGCCTCCCACTTCTGCAACATAGATTGGGCTTCTTTTATTAAAGGGGCGTTTTTCTTTGCCTCATCTTCTGTTTGCCCTTGAGCTTTTAGCTCATCTATTTGTTTTTTGTATTCTTTATCGAAAATAACGTAGTAGTTTCCAACCAGCTTATCTCCCTTCAAACCACTGCTTTCCGGCGTTTCGCCGTTCCCAAACTTTTGCCAGGCAAGCATGGATTTACAGATATGTATACCACGATCATTTACCAGATTTGCTTTCACAACCTCGTAGCCGGAAGCTGCAAGGATCTCAGAAACGGAATAACCTAAAAGATTGTTGCGGATGTGACCAAGGTGGAGAGGTTTATTAGTGTTTGGAGAAGAATACTCCACCATCACCTTCTTTCCATTCGATGAGATTTGACCAAAATCATCTTTAGATATCTTGGTAGTAAAGGCATTCAACAAGAAGGCATCAGTTAATGAAATATTCAAAAATCCTTTAATAACATTGAAACCGGATACTTGGCTTAAATTACCTACTAAATATTCACCTATTTCTGTTCCTGTTTGTTCGGGTGACTTTTTTGATACTCTGGTTAATGGGAACGTCACTACAGTTACCTCGCCCTGAAACTCCTTTCGGGTTTCCTGCAGATTAATATCTGATTCTTTAAGATCTGCGTTATATAAAGCTTTTACAGCTTCGAGAGTGCCTTTTACTATAAAATCCATTGGTGACAAAGTTAGCTTTTTAAATTAATAGGCGGTAAAAGATGATAGAATCTTCGCTTACCTGTTCATTTCTGCTATTCACCGAGAATGACCAAGTTCTAACCTAATTCTAGTACCGGTAAGACAGCATGCGGATTAATTTTGAGAAAAAAACGATGGAAAATAATATTTCAAATAAAGCAAAGGGCTCAAGAGTAAAAGTTACAATGGGAATAGTTCTTGTCGTCTTCGGGGCTTTAATGTTTGGAGATAACTTCGGTTTGGCAGTGCCTTCCTGGCTTACCAGCTGGCCGGTATTATTAATTTTAACAGGGATTGTTGCCGGAATAAAACATCAGTTCAAGAAACCTGGTGCATTGGTCCTTATTCTAACCGGCACCGTATTCCTGATAGACAAACTGCTACCTGGGTTTGAATTTCATGAATTGGTATTTCCGTTATTAGTAACCAGTTTGGGTATTTTTTTAATACTAAAAAGAAACGAACAAGCAGACCTAAAGCACTGCCACCAATTTGGCGGGTATAAGGATTTCAAAGACCCACATAAATAAGGTTTAAGCCTGAAATGGCAGGAGGGGTAAATATAATATTGCTCCTGCCACTAGGTAAAACCGATTTAGGTAACATTCATTCCATCTTATGACCAGCCTTCTCCTTGTTTTGCCTTTCCTGCTTTAATAAAGTCTTCAGCTTTGGCCTTACTCAGGATGGCAGACATATTATTACCTTCACTGTCTTTTCCTATTGCGATATATTTTCCCGACTTTACGTTTATCACAGGATCAATCATAGGAACATTTTTAGTTTTTGTTTTCACCGAATACGCAGTGATACCGCTTGTTTCTTCTTTCTTATCTTTAGCCATAAATTTACGTTAACTTTACTCTGGTAAAGTATTAAAGCGTTTTTTTGTTTTAACCCACCTGGAAAAGTGATTTCTCATAAATTATCCTATGAGGAAATTGGTCGGGAAAGATTCCTACGATTTGACAGGAATTATTGATTCACGTAATGAGATTTTCGGTCAAAAACAAGAGTGGTTCTAAAACAAAATGACATATTATTTTATTTTAACCGTAAGGAAATTGAATTAACAAAACAAAATATATAAGCGAGGTAGGACTTGCTTGTTGAAAACACTGTAATTACTGTAAATCATCTATATGAAATCATCTTTAAGGGTGGAGTCCATCCAGGCTTTACGGGCGATGGCCGTAGTCTTGGTTGTCTACGTACATATTGTAGATTCTTCCACTTTCACAAATCCTCAACAGAAGAATTTCTTTTATCTCGAAAATTGGGGAGCAATTGGCCTTGATCTCTTTTTTGTAATTAGCGGTTTTATCATGACTGTAATTACACCAAACTACGTCAAAACCAGGAATTGGAAGGATTTTTTATTAAAAAGAGCTTTAAGGATCATTCCTATCTATTGGCTTCTATCTATCTTCTCCTATGTAGTCTCAACAGTCCGCGGTTCCTCATTTACATTCGAGAAGATTATTAAAACTTTACTTTTCTTACCGGTTTTCGACACCTCTGAATTCGTATTTCCCATTATCCCAGTTGGCTGGTCTCTTTCACTTGAAATGTATTTTTACTTTGTAATTGCCGGGCTTCTCGTATTTGCCAATAAAAAAATATATAGAAATCTTCTCGTCATTCTATTCACCTTGCCGGTTATTGGCTTTTTTATTAAACCAGAGCAAGCCTTCTATAAGTTTTTATTCTCTCCTCTCCTACTCGAGTTTGCGCTAGGGATTGTAAGTGGACTGATCTTTCGCCACATCAGTTCAACAGCTAGTTCAAGCAACAACCGGAGGCTTCGATGGTGGGCGGCTACAGGAACGGCACTCGGCTTAGCTCTTATGATCACAACCCTGTTCACCGGGTACTCTAACGTTGCTGATGCGAGTGTTGTATCAGAAAATATAGAAAAGGCTTTTCTACGTACTTTGATCTGGGGATTACCCTCTGCCATATTTCTTACGGGTGTTGTTCTAATAGAAAATCTCTTCAATATAAAGTGTCCTGGAATATTTGTTAAGCTGGGCGATGCCTCCTACTCGTGTTATTTACTTCACACTACCATTCTAATTCCTGTAGCTATGAAAATTTTCAAATTAACTGGGTTTGGAAATGGAGATGTTTACATTTTTTTCAGTCTGGTCTTTGTACTTACAGGAAGTCTGTTCTTTTATCAGTTTGGAGAGAAAAAGCTTAACATTTTTATTTACGACCGCTATCTTGTAAAGAGAAAACAGGCAAGTATTGCAGAAGGAGCCAGGCCAAAATTACTGGTCACCCGGGTAGCTTCCCGGTTGCGCCGTCCATTTAAAACTACTGATAACCCATTAGTTTAATGTGGAGGCCATCAATTTGAGAGTTCACTTTTAGTTGGCATGCGAGGCGACTTGATGCATTTGCATCAGGCCTCGTGTCTAATGTTATCAGTTCAGCTTCTTCAGGCTCCGGTAAATTATCGCCGCCATTAACAATCTTACAGTGGCAATCGGCGCATAGTGCCATACCGCCACAAGTAGCACGCATATCATATTCAAAAGTTTTAAGTGTTTCCATTAAATTCTGTTCTGTTGCTGCTGTGATCTCCAGCAGCCGAACAGCTCCTTCCCGGTCTTCGACTGTTATTTTTATCATAATTAAAAAGCATTAACTCCATAAACAGTGGTATACTTGAAACTTAGTTTCTGGTCGGGATAGATGTATTTAAAGGCGCTTTGGGCCATCAATGCGGCCTCATGAAACCCACAGAGGATCAACTTTAGCTTACCTGGATAAGTATTAATATCTCCAATAGCGTAGATCCCATCTACGTTAGTGGAATAGTCGAAAGTGTTTACCTCGATAGCTGATTTATCGATGCGGAGACCCCATTCGGCAATGGGTCCAAGCTTAGGAGTAAGACCGAATAAGGGTATGAAGTAATCAGCATCAGTGATAAGCTTTTCATCATTTTTATCTGTAATTATTACCCCTTTTAAGGTTTCGTCGCCCACCAGGGAGCTCACCTGAGCCCGAAGAATTAGATTTATACGCCCCAATTTTGCTAGTTCAAATACTTTTTCAGCAGAATCTGGAGCACCCCGAAAAGTATCACCCCGGTGAACCAACGTTACTTCTTCTGCCACATCCGCCAGGAAGTTCGTCCAATCTAACGCAGAATCTCCTCCGCCAGAAATCACTATTTTCTTATTCCTGAATAGTTCAGGGTTCTTCACCATGTATGCAACGCCGCGTCCCTCAAACAACTCAAGATTATCGATCACTGGCTTTCTCGGTTCAAAACATCCCAATCCGCCGGCAATCACTACTGCCTTTGCCTCTACTACAGTATTATCTGATGTTCTTATAATAAAAGTCCCATCGGGCAATCTTTGCAGTTCATCGACCCTCTCCCCCAATGTAAAGCCAGGATTAAAGGGCGCGACCTGCTCCATCAGGTTGTCAACCAATTCCTGTGCATTTACAACAGGATAGCCAGGGATATCATAAATTGGTTTTTGTGGATAGATCTCGGACAATTGACCACCTACCTGGGGTAGCACATCTATAAGATGGCACCGCATTTTTAATAATCCGGCTTCGAATACCGCGAATAGCCCTACCGGTCCAGCGCCTATAATGCAAATGTCTGTAATGATATGTCCCATAATTATTTGCTTTTTGATGAAGCAAATGTTGGAACAATGAGGCCCTAAAGCAAATGATTAAAATTTATGCAGAATTACTTTAAGTTATAATGAGTTAGACAAAATCGTTTAAAAAGCTCTACGAGAGAACTAACATTTCCCTGGGAATGAATAAATTGAAAATCTCTTGAAATCTCCAGTCCCTTAACATCTATTATGGTTAATTCGTTATACTTAAGCTCTTTTGCAATGGTTTGAATAGACAAAAAAGCTGCCGCATCCGAATGCAGAAGATATTGCTTGATGGAGGTAGAGTTCTCAATCCTCACTTCAACATCAAGGTCTCTGGGATTCAATCCAATAGCAATTAATGCATTATTAATTACTTCCAATGTTCCAGAGCCCTGTTCCCGCTTAATTAAAGGAATTTCCAAAAGCTGCCGGGGAATGATCTCTGTAAGTTTCGCAAGCTTACTTCCACTTCTGACAACGAGAACTATCTCATCTTTGATAAAATTAGAATAAGCCAATTGAGGAAAATGGGAGCTACCTTCAACAAGTGCTATATCTAACTTCTCATCAATGATCTTATGAGAAATAGCATCTGTATTCCCTTCAGTAAAGGTAAAAGAGACTGCAGGATATGATTTTTTAAACAACGCCAATAGCTGAGGTAGAATGGCTTGGGCAATAGTGGTACTTGCTCCTATTCTCAGGGTGCCGCCAACCACATTATTAAGTTGAGCTAGTTCGGTGTCGAGGGCAGCATAAATATCAAAAACCTTCTCTGCATACCTCAATAAGAGCTCCCCGGCATTTGTAAGACTAACAGAATTTCCATTCCTCTTAAAGAGTCTTTGCCCTGTTTGATGTTCCAGCTCGCGAATGTGTTTAGTGACAGCAGGCTGTGTAATAAAAAGTTCTGATGCTGCTTTTGTAAAACTCAGCTTGGTTGCTACCGTGTAAAAAACTTTGAGTCGGAAATCGAAGATCATAACAAGATAAAGGCTAATTAATTACAACTTATCGACTTTCCGCATGCGCAGTAAAATCAACAGAATAAACACCAGTACTCCTACCAATATTTTTAGATATAGCATAATCCTTTATTTTCTTTAAGAAGGTATGGCGTAAAGTTAAGTTAGAAACTTCCTTAAATTAAAAAAACTAATATTTTTAAAGGCTTTGACTTTTAAATTAGGATTAAAATAGTTCTATTTGAATTATAAATCTTACCCACACCTAAGTGGAAATCTAAATTCGATATGAAAGTTCCTGGCAGAAGAAGTTTTATTCAAAAAGCATCAATGGGTACTTTGATGGCTTTAAGTATCCCTCAGCTAATACTTACCGCATTTGCGGAAGATGACGCAAAAAACAAGAAAATACCACTAGCAAAAAACGAGGTAATTTTGTTTCAGGGCGATTCTATTACTGATGCAGGAAGATCAAAAGAAAACTCAAAGATAAATGACCCAAGAGCACTTGGTAACGGTTACGCTTACTTGGCCACTGCCGATCTTCTGAATGATAATCCTCAAAAGCAGTTAAAGATATACAACAGGGGAATCAGCGGTAATAAAGTATATCAACTTTCTGAGCGATGGGATAATGATACCCTTAAGCTAGAACCAACTGTACTAAGTATTTTAATAGGAGTTAATGATTTCTGGCACATGAAGAAGCATGGCTATGCGGGAACTATTGAAACTTACAAGAAGGACTATATAAGTTTGTTGGATAAAACTAAGCAGAAGTTTCCTGAGTTGAAACTGATCATTGGAGAACCCTTTGCTATTATCGGTTCTGCTGTTGACGCCAGTTGGTTTCCTGCATTTGAAGAATACCAGGAAGCGGCAAGGGAGATAGCTAATACCTATAACGCGGCATTTATTCCATATCAACGCATCTTTGATCAAGCTTTGAAGTTGGCTCCCGGAGAATATTGGGCACCTGATGGTGTTCACCCTAGTATTGCAGGGGCACGGTTAATGGCTTCGGCATGGCTCGAAACTATTAAAGGTTAATGTAAAAAAAGAAGGAAGCCCCCGGGGCTTCCTTCTTTTTTTAAAAGGAGTTCAAAGACTCTTTCAGGTCTTTAACAGATGATTGACTAGTAGATGAAGAAGTGGATAAGACAGATGAAGCTTTAACGTTCTTTCCATAGAAAGCGCTGTTAAACTCTTTGTCTACGTCGAGCACAGTACCATTTAAGGTTATACCTGCAAACAAACCTTTACTGCGTGAATAAGAGTAAACCTCCGCATCAAGCTTTGCATCGGTGCTAGCTGTGGCATTACGCCCAACCGGTCCTGCCGCTACTGAAGCATCTCCTCCAAGACTAAATTTTCTTTGCCCGATGTTAGCAAGGGTAGATCTGTTCTTGAAAACAAGTACTAAATCAACAGCCTGAACTCCAGCCTGGAACCCTATGCTTCCACCTGTTAAGGTAACAAATAAAGGATCGCTCCAGTTGCCATCGGCGTTTTTAACCATCGCCACACCTTTTCCTCTTTTGCCACCAATTCCCAGGCCGGCATTAATCATACTCGGGATGATTACAATCCCCTGTGCTTGCTGTAGCAACTGCTCGGGAATAGTTTCTTTCATGTTCTTAAATTCATTCAGAATCTCAGTCGACTTCTGAATTTTCTCTTGCTGTTTAGTTTGGGCACTGGCCGGCACTACAAGAGCCAAAACGCATAGAAATGCACTTACTCTCTTTAACAATTGTCTTTTCATAGCTATTTCTATTGATGTAAAGGTTTAACTGATTAAAAAATGAGAGGTTTTGATAAAATTGCTTTTTACCTTAAACAAGCAATCATGCCATGTACAATTCCTTAACTTTGTGAAGATGAATTCGAATGCCGGGAGATATAGCGAACTGATTAAAGACGAAGCAAAAAGGCTTGGATTTATGTTCTGCGGCATCTCAAAGGCAGAGTTTCTGGAAGAGGAAGCGCCCCGTCTTGAAACATGGCTCAAGAATGACCACCATGGCAAAATGGGGTATATGGAAAACCATTTTGATAAAAGGCTTGATCCTACTAAATTAGTTGAAGGAGCTAAGTCTGTTATTTCCCTGGGATATAACTATTTCACCCCTAGCCTTCAGAAAGATGCTGATGCTCCTAAAATATCAAAATACGCCTATGGCACCGATTATCACTTCGTAATAAGGGAGAAGCTTAAAGAGCTTTTATTCACCATCAATGAGAAAATAGGTGGAGTTGGGGGACGAGCTTTTGTTGATTCTGCACCGGTTCTTGATAAAGCCTGGGCTAAAAAAAGCGGACTTGGCTGGACAGGAAAAAACTCAAACCTGATCAATAAAAACAGAGGTTCTTTCTTTTTCCTGGCAGAGTTGATTATTGATATCGAGCTGGCCTATGATATCCCTTCAACTAAGGATTATTGCGGTACTTGTACGCGATGCATTGACGCCTGCCCCACTGATGCGATCGTTTCACCATACATTGTAAACGGTAGCCGTTGCATTTCCTATCTGACTATAGAATTGAAAGATGAGATTCCCTCCGAGTTTAAGGGCAAGATGGACAACTGGATGTTCGGCTGCGATATTTGTCAGGACGTGTGCCCCTGGAACAGATTTTCAATCCTTCACAATGAACCTGCATTCAATCCCCATCCCGAGCTGCCCGATATGAGCAAGCGGGACTGGGAAGAAATTACAGAGGAAGTGTTTGCCAGAGTATTTAAAAATTCAGCTGTAAAGAGAACCAAGTTTTCCGGGCTAAAAAGAAATATTAGTTTCTTGCAAGAAGCGCCCGCCAACCCCACAGGAGAAAAGCTTTTATAAAAACTACCGTCTCCCCTGCGCATCATTTGTCGTCCATTACTGGTTCCTGATCCACCGCCCGGAAAACTTGCCCATGTTTGCATTTCCCGGAGTCCCAGATCTATCGCCTCTGTTTCCAGCACCGGAATTTCCCTGGATTCCACCCGCCGAAAAGCCGCCTGCGCTATTATTTCCACCTCCGGTAACTCCTGCGCCACTTGTTCCAGCAACTCCTATTACTGTATTACTAACTCCTGTACTTGCTGTAAGCAACCTGTTACCGCTCATTCGTTGTCCCCATAAACCAGTTTCCAATCGTTCATTACTTCCAATCCCCCCATTGATCCTAGCCATGTTTCCAACAGACCGATTGGCTTTAGTAGTAAGGTTTAGCACCTTTTGAGGCTCACCATCCTTTATACCAGTCCTTGCTGCCTGATCGCCATAATCATTGACGAACTGTGCTTTTTCAATGATCTCTGCTCGCAGGTTCTGTATAGCATCGGCAACATCACCACCAGAATAATCTTTACCATTGGCTAGCTGCCAACTTCCCTTGAAGGAGGTTTTGGTAGAATAAAAAACCCGTAAGAACGTTCTAACACTTCTTACGGGCCACATATATTTTTAATTTAATTTACTTCCCAAATTTCTGCTTCAGCAGATCGAGCATATCATTAGTAATAGGCTCGGATTTCTCCGGTTTCCTATTATTTGCGTTATACTCCTTTTTCTGGAAACTCGGCTTCTGCCCCTGATACTGGGGCTTATTCTGCTGCACTTTCTCTACAGAAACAGTACGGGTTGTTTCCTGCTTTACAAGCACTTTTTTACTATTCCAACGAACCCAAATCTTCTCCAGGCACCTTTTTGTATACAAGGGGAAATCTCCCTGTTGCATCCAGGAATAGTAACTGGGTTCCAAGGTAAACACCTCCTCTACGCACTTGCCTTTGTGTTTACCAAAGTTGAAAACCTCAATTCCATTTTCATCAAAAACCATCCTTCCTGCAAAATCTACAGGGCGACTTAAATTAGTGAATTCATGAAGGGCATCAATATCATTCTGCACCGGCTTTGATCTATTACCTTTTTTATCTTCCCATTCAGTATCCTGATATTTCTCTAATTGAGCCAGTAATACTTCATAAGTGGCACGGATATCAGCCTCAGCAGAGTGCGCATTCTCGATCTGCTTTCCGCAGTAAAATTTATAAGCAGCTTTTAATGTACGCTGCTCCATTTGATGGAAAATATTTTGAACGTCAACGAACTTGCGATCTTCCAGTTCAAAAGCTACTCCAGCTCTCAGGAATTCTTCCATCAACATTGGAATATCAAACTTATTCGAATTATACCCGGCAAGATCGCAGTCAATCAGAAAGTCCGCAAATTCCTGTCCGATTTGTTTAAAGGTAGGCTCATCTTTAACGTCTTCATCGTAGATACCATGAATTAAAGATGTTTCAAAGGGAATAGGCATTTCCGGATTGATCCTTGATACTTTCATTTCCTGAGATCCGTCAGGAAGAACTTTCAGGACTGCAATCTCCACAATGCGATCCACACCAAGATTAGTACCTGTAGCCTCAAGATCAAAGAAGGCAAGAGGTCGTTTTAAATTGAGCTTCATGTAATTTCAAAGGTCGCAAAATCATTTTAGAAAAGAATTAAAATTTCTATAAGCTTTTATAAAATTATATTATTGTATTGAGTTTAGGCAAAAACCTTATCACATGAAAAAGACAATAATTCTGGGCCTGCTAGCCCTTTCTTCTTTTCACCTAAAAGCCCAAGAAGATTTCCAATTTGGTAAACCCTCTTCAGCAGAATTTGAGTTGAAAAAGTATGCTCAAGACACTACGGCAAATGCAGTAGTTCTAAGAGAATTTGGAACGGCATACATTAGTAGTAGTAACTCGAACCTTATTTTCAATTACCATGTACGCATGAAGATCTTTAACAGCAAGGCCTTCGATAAGGGCCAGATAGCTGTAATGATAAGGAATCAGGGAGGTGATGCTTTTGAGACCATGAGAGACATAAAAGGGGTTACTTTTTATCCTGATGAAAATGGACTGATGCGACAGAGTGAGCTTGATGCCAAACAAATTTTTAAACAAACAAAAGCTACAAAATTTAGTGACCTGGTAAAATTCGCATTGCCAAATATCCGGCCCGGAAGCATCATTGAGTATTCTTACCAGATAGAGTCTCCCTTTATTCATAACTTCCGGACCTGGGAGTTTCAGGACGATATTCCAAAGATCTATTCTGAATTTTCTCCAAGGATACCCGGCAACTACAACTACAATGTGTCCTTACGCGGGCCTTTTAAGTTGAGTAAAAACAAGGGGGAGGTTGAAAAAGAATGTTATTCGCCCGGGGGAGGATTTAAGGTCGATTGCTCAAAAATGATCTATGCCATGGAAAATATTCCGGCATTTAAGGAGGAGGCCTTTATGACCTCTCCAAATAATTTTAAAGCAGCAATGTATTATGAGCTCTCAGATTATACAAATTTCCATGGCGTTAAAACGAATTATACCAAGGATTGGAAGGATATTGACCATGAGCTAAAGATCTATGAGAGATTTGGGTTGCAGTTAAAAAAGAAAGAGTTTTTCAAAGATAAGTTACCAACTACCCTTCTAACTATGACAGATTCGCTTGAAAAAGCAAAGGGAATCTATCACTTCATGCAGAGCTGGTTTCGCTGGAATGGATTTAAGGGGAAGTATACAGATGAGGGACTAAAGAAGGCATTTGAAGGACATGCCGGTAATGTTGGAGATATTAATCTCTCGTTGGTGGCTGCTATGAACTGTGCAGGACTTAATGCTGAAGCTGTGATGTTGTCTACTCGTGAGAACGGCCTGGTAAATAATCTTTTTCCTGTTGAAAGCGATTTTGATTATGTGATCTGTAAATTCAACATTGCCGGAACCCATTATTTGCTCGACGCGACGGATCAGCTTCTGCCATTCGGCTTACTTCCGCTGCGGTGCATCAATGACAGAGGCAGAGTTATGCCACTTAATAAGCCGTCGTACTGGATTGATTTAAAAGCCTCGCAAAAACAAAGCAAAACAGTTAGCCTAAGGTTAGATCTAAATGAAAATGGAAAAGCAAAGGGAACTCTTTCAATTTTTTCTGCCGGTTATGAAGCTTACGATAAGCGTAGAAAGATCAAAAAATACAACTCGACAGATGATTACGTAGAAAACCTTGATGAGAGCCTTCAGAAAATCAAGATATTAAAACAGGATATCAAGAACCTCGACACCATTGATCAATCCTTATCTGAATCTTATGATATCGAAGTTGATATCGCCGACAAAGTATCTAAAGATCGCTTGATCCTTAATCCTTGTTTCCTTGACCGGGTGTCTGAAAATCCATTTAAACTTGAAGAACGGAACTACCCTATTGACCAGGGGGCACCTTCAGAAACGAGAATTGTTGTCGAAATCAACTATCCTGATAACTTCGAGATCATTAACAAGCCCTCGAATGTCGGTTTGGCTTTGCCCAATAACGGGGGTAAATTTATATCAAGCATCGCAGTAGAAGGTAATACCCTTACTTTTATGAACCACAACTTGTTAACCAAGGCTATTTATAGTCCAGAGGAATACCCTTATCTTAAGGAGCTATACAATAAAATTATTCAATCACAGCAAATTGACCTGGTATTCAAGAAGAAATAATGAAACTGGAGACTACTTTACTCGCCCTTTTACTTCTTGCCTTAAAATCCTTTTCGCAATCCAACTATGCTGTTAGTTCTATACCCAAGAACCTGTTGGTAAAAGCAGGTGCGGTAGTGAGAACTTACGAAGAGGAAATCAGAGTGAACGATTTGACGGATGTAATTTATCACACCAGGTTTGCAGTTACTATTTTAAATGAGTCTGGGAACAGCCAGGGACGAATGAGATTTTATTATGATAAAGTAAGTCAGATAAAATCTATCAAGGGAGTAATTTACAACGAATTCGGATTAACAATTGCAAAGTTTGGGGAGAAGAACTTTCAGGATCAGAGCATTACGGATTATTCACTTTACATGGACGACAGAGTAAAATACTATAATCCTGCAATGACCACCTACCCCTATACCATTGAATACGAGGTCGAAATCAAGACTAAACAAAGCTTATATTTTCCAAGTTGGATTCCTGTTAACTCTACTGCAGTATCTGTAGAAAAAAGCAGTCTTAAGTTCATCTGCCCCAACAATTTCAGGCTGCGCTTCAAAGAATACTCCTTCTCAGGAAAACGTGCTGAAACTACAGAGGGCAGCAATAAAATATTTAACTGGGAAATCAACAACCTTCCAGCATTAAGAGATGAACCCTACAGTCCCGGTTACGACAAGTTTCTACCGATGGTGAAGCTGGCGCCAGAAAGCTTTGCTTACAAAGGCATTAAAGGAAGCTTTAGTAATTGGAGCGATTACGGAAAATGGATGAGTGAAACCTTGTTGAAAGGAAGAGATGTTTTGACAGATCAAACACGTCAGGAAATTTTAGAATTGACTAAAAGTACTGCATCGCCGAAAGAAAAAGCAAAGCTGATCTATGAATACATGCAGAAGAAAACCCGGTATATAAGTGTTCAGATAGGAATCGGTGGATACCAGCCCTATCCCGCTGCGGATGTAGACAGGCTCGGATATGGTGACTGTAAGGGTCTTGTGAATTACACAAAAGCTTTATTAAATATTGTGGGAATCGAATCTTATTATTGTGTTGTGTACGCTGGTTCTTTCAGGCGGAACATCGAGGATTCGTTTACCAGCATAAACCAAGGCAACCATGTTATCCTGTGCTTGCCCTTTAAAAGCGACACCACCTGGCTTGAGTGTACAAGTCAGCGTTCTCCATTTGGCTTCCTTGGTGATTTTACTGATGACCGGACAGTGCTGGCGTGTACACCAGAAGGCGGAAAACTGCTGCGAACACCAAAATTCCAATCAAATGAAAGTGCGCAAATAAGAAAGGCAGAGATATCTATTTCAGCGGATGGGGCAGCAACAGGACAGATCACTACGCGGTTTTCGGGGGCTCAATATGACAACCACGACGAGTTGTTTAATGAACCCTATGAAGAACAGGTAAAAAAAACAGGAGATTTGTATCCCAAGCTAACATTTCAAACCACCCAGCTTAAGTATAAGAAGTTTGCCGACCCCAAACCATTCACATCGGAAACTCTCTCCTTTGTTTCCAATAATTACTGCTCAACTGTTGATGGAAAGCTCCTACTTCCAATTAATAAGCTAAATGTTTTCGAACGTGTCCCAAAGGAGATAAGAAATCGTACAAACCCAGTATATATTAACCGGAGCTGGTATGACGAAGATTTAATCACCTTTAACTTACCTGAAGACTATACAACAAATCTTCCTTCGGAAAAGAGAACTGTTGACAAACCTTTCGGTAAATATACCTGCGAAATTACTTATTCCGGAAATAAAATTATTTACAAACGGACTATGCAGTTGAATGATGGAATTTATCCCCCGGAGCAATACCCTGATCTGGTTGATTTCTTCCAGGAAATTCATGAGTTGGATAATGGGATAATAACTCTTAATAAAAAAAAGTAAAAGCCATCGGACGTAACTGATTTTCTATTCCACGTCCGAGTGCTTTTTTGTATAAGCTTTAAATGCCTTACTAACGGTTTCTTCAAGTTGGGATATATTGAATGGCTTTTGCAAAATAAAATCAGCTCCAGCCTCTTTTGCCAATTCATCTATATCGCTATTGGCTGTAAAATATATAACTGGGATCTCCCTATATGCAGGATCGTTTTTTATCTGCTGAGTTGCCACAATTCCTCCCTCATCCGGAATTTTATTATCCATAAATATAACCGAGGGATTTATTGAAGAAACTTTTTCTATAATATTATTGCAATCGGGAAGAGTATAAACTTCCCAATCGGCATCAGTTAGTACTAATGCAACTATTTCTGAGACAGTTATATCGTCATCGCATACCAAAACGCGTTTCATGTTCTTTGTTCGTGTAAAATTTAAACGTATTAATACCCAAGTGGTTTTTAGCTATATCTGAAATAACCCTTTGACTTTTCAACATCAAACCCGTTATAAACACATCCCACCTACTTCCACTTATTATTATCAAATATTAAGCCCTATTTTCGAGAGCAATACTATTTTACCAATTTTCAGCTTTTTAATTAAACAAAACATTAAGCGAATATTGTTATAAATTCGCGGCACATTTATAAAGTCTACAGGGCAATACAGCGCAACAATAATTATGTATTCAATCTCTCAACTTCAAGACCTGGTCAATAAACATATTGCTGAAAAAGAATATCCAAACAACCCTTCTGAACTCTATGAACCTATCAGGTACATAATGTCATTAGGAGGAAAGCGACTAAGACCAGCACTTTTATTGATGGCATGCAATCTTTTTGATGGCAGTGTATTAAAGGCGCTAGACCCCGCCCTGGCTATAGAAGTGTTTCATAATTTCACTCTCATGCATGATGATATTATGGACAAAGCACCATTAAGACGCGGAAAACCTACTGTTCACGCAAAATGGAACGAGAGTATTGCAATCCTGTCTGGGGATGTAATGCTGGTTAAGGCCTATGAATTGATTATGAGTGTTAATGATTCTGTCCTACGTGATGTTCTTCGCGTTTTTAATGAAACGGCTACAGGTGTATGCGAAGGCCAACAAATAGACATGAATTTTGAGGCTTTGGACGGCGTTACTATCGCTGAATACCTCGAAATGATCCGTTTAAAAACAGCTGTATTACTTGCCGGTAGCTTAGAAATCGGTGCCTTAATAGGCAACGCACCTAAAGATCAAGCCCAGCTTTTATATCAATTCGGAGAGAACTTGGGATTAGCTTTTCAATTACAAGATGACATCCTCGACGTTTACGGGGATCCTCACAAATTTGGTAAACAAGTCGGCGGCGATATCCTTTCCAACAAGAAAACGTTTCTCTTGATCAAAGCTCTTGAACTGGCTGAAAATCTTGAAGAAGAGGAGTTGAATTACTGGTTGAACGCTGAAGATTTTGACGCAGACACAAAAGTAAGGGCAGTGACTGATATTTATAATCAATTGGGAGTTCGCCAGCTGGCTGAGGAGCAAATGAATGATTTTGCAGAAAAAGCGCTTTCTGCCCTGGCCTGTGTAGAGGCAAGCAGCGAGAAAAAGGACCAACTTAAAACCTTTGCAGAAGAATTATTGGTAAGAGAAAACTAGAAACAAGTAAGAGTTGAGCCCTTATCGGGATTCTTTTTCATTTTCCCCTAATTCCTCTAAAGCTATTTGCAGTGCGGTTGCTGAGATCTGAATTTCCCGAAAGCAATAAGCAAGCGCTAATAACAGCATAAGTAAGCTTATGCTGAAACTTATTTTTGCAGCCAGGAACCAGTCGGCAAACAAGCATAACATACAAATAGAACAAAATAAAAGGCAGCAAACACCGAAAGCCTGCATATTCCTGATTAAAAAAATACGCTGCCTAAGGTTTTCCATTTCCTTCAATAAGTCTGGCTGCTGCTCCTCCTGGAATTTATTCTTTAAGGCTCTAACAAGGCCCCCTAGATGGAGCAACTTAACTGTATAAGCCAAAAGAATTAATGACGTTGCCGGAAAAAGAATAGCAGGGGTAGTGACTGTAAAGGTCATTCTAGTTTTGTTTTTCTTTCGACTCCATCATCAGCTCCTCAAGGTCACTTAGTTCAATTTCCAAAGCTCTCACTGAGATTTGAATTTCCCTAAGGGAAATAAAAAGGGAGATCATTAAAAGAAGCAAACTTGTACCAAAAATATACTTGGCGATCAATTGCTCTCCGTTGTATAATAGCCACATCGTTAAAACGCACATAAAAAAACTAAGGATGGCACAAGCCTGCATGTTCCGGATCTGAAGGATCCTTGTTCGCAGATTAGAGATTTGACCAAGCAAGTTAGGATTTAAACTTTCTTTGTATTGGCTCTTTAAATTTCGCACCAGACCAGCAAGAGCGAGAAATCGATTTGTGTAGGCAAGCAGCAAAAGAGAAATAGCGGGAAAAAGAAGAGCAGGGGTTGTAAGGGTCAATTCCATCAGAATCCTTTATAATAGGGGTTAAATGTACATCTTCTTATGCACTTATAAGCCCGGTGCCAATTACCCTGCAAATATTTATTACGCAGGAATGATCCAAACATTGGAAGGTGCTAAACAATATTCTTTATTTTAGTGACGATTAAACAATATGTCCGAGTCATCCATTCATTCAGCTAAAGTAGTAGCGTCAGCAGTTGCTTCCCATTTTGAAAATCACTTTGCTGCGATTGCAGGAAATGAAATTGACGCTTTCTTACAACAGCCAGATATTAAAACTATCGAGGCGATTATCAATGCTGGTTTTTGGTCGAGCCTTCGCCGGGAAGAAGGACGTTCACCTAAAATCTCCCTTGCATTTTTACCTCCGGCTGAATGTGAAAATCCTTTACTTTTCGGAAGAAGACTACCCTTAAGTCCGAAGATCCTTACAAAAATTGCTCCGGGCGTTGAGAGAAGCGGAATTCATCTTGGAGTTTGGCGCGACTCAGAGGAGCTGTATATTTGGGGTACAACCAAGTCTGTTCCGCCATTTTGCTTTATCCTTGAAGTCGTAGAGCCGGGCTTATTGGTAGTAAAACATAGACGGACCCAGGGATTTGGAAAATTTGTGAATGTGGCTATATTGGATGGAGACCAGGTAAAGATCGTGTTGGATGAAACATCCACAATACCTGACTGCCCAGATTTACTTACCAATATGATGGGCTTAAATTCTACTTCATCCTGGAACACCTCTATTAACGTTCTGGTGCAAATGGCGGCCTCTATGAGAGCTCACGGTCGTGGTGGAGCACTGCTAGTTGTTCCCAAGAATACAGATGATTGGAAGAAATCTATTGTTCAACCTATCACCTACCCGGTTGCTCCTTCTTTTAACGGCCTTGCCTATTTACTTCAACAAAGCAAACAGGAAAAACTTGACGTGTCATGGCAAACTGCATTAAACAGGGAAGTTGATCATATTGCAGGCTTGTCAGCCGTAGATGGAGCCACCATTATTACACAGGACTGTGAACTGATGGCTTTTGGAGCAAAAATACACCGGGCATCTGGAAGTGAACAAATTGAAAAGATCATCCTGACAGAGCCTGTAGTTGGAAACAAAGCAATGGTAGTACATCCTTCACTTACAGGGGGAACACGACATCTTTCCGCAGCCCAATTTGTGCACGATCAAAAAGGTTCTTTGGCTCTGGTTGCTTCTCAGGATGGTCGCTTTACCATTTTTGCATGGTCTCCATGTGAGGGAATGGTCCATGCTCACCGGGTAGATTCCTTACTCCTCTAGGATAAGAAAGAAGTTACAACAATTAGCAAAACGACTTGTTAGAGGTTCATTACTTAGAACTTACAACATGTTAGATAACCTGAATTACAACAGTCGGCTTGAACAATTGGATGGGGCAGCCCTTTCCACCGTCGACTTTCCGACCGATATTCGTAACCGCAGCGTTAGAAATGGAAACGGTGAGGAAATTGGAAAAATAACCGACCTCCTGTACGACGTGCAATCAAAAAAGGTAAGGTATGTAATTATAAATGTTACCTCCAGTAACCGAGAAATTGATAGACAAATTCTGGCACCCATTGGAGTAATTGGAATTGACAATCCTGAGTATGTATTGATTTCCTCTTTAAATACGTCTTTTATAGAGCACCTTCCAGATTATATTAAGGGCCAGGTGAATCCGGGAGTGGAAAATATGGTACGTCTTGCTTATCTTGAAGAGCAAAAAGAAGAGGAAAACACTCCGATAACAGGCCATCCGGAAACCATCGATCCCGAGAGTTTCTACAGCAACAAACTCTTCAGCACTAGTCACCTTTTTAATTTCATAAGCTCATCTGATTCTGTAAAAAAAGTGCAGGCAGTGTTTGATGATGGTCTTGAAGCCGAGTCGGCAATAACTGAACTACTGGCAGTTGGATTTAATGCGGATGATGTTGAATTATCATCCACTGCGGCTGGAACAAGTACTGGTGCTGATGAGATAGAGACACCAACTGTTGCAAATGGAGGTTCCCTTATCAGTATTAGAATTAACAGCACGAACGAGGCTTTGAAAGCTTCGGAAATATTGAACAAGAATGGCGCTGTTTCTATTTTTGAGAACGAAAACTAGCTATGTGGTTCAGGGAATTATATCGGGCTGTTATCTATTTCCTGAACCACTCCCAAAACCCTTTTCAATTTCTCATCCTCATACTCGGGCTGCAAAAGCACTTTCAAACCTTTACTTTCCAAATTTCTTTCAAGCTGGCAGTTCATACGTACTATTTCCTTTGCATTACTGGCTTGTCCAAGTAAGGAATCTTCTGAAATTCCCAGGGTGCCAAAAAAATCGTTTTTACTTACAGAAATATCCTCATCTCCGTTGAATAGTTTGTTAAGTTGAGCAGAAGGAACAAATCTTTCATTTTCGGTATAATATTCCCATTGGGCTACTCCAGCGAGATCAAAAACCTGCTTAAACTTATCAATCTTATTCAACAGGGTCTGATTATACTCTTTAGCATGCTCATACAGCACCAGGATTTCCTGATTCTGCCGTGAGTTATCTTGTTTAGCTTCGTATAATTTGTAAATCGTCTTCACTTTGAGCAGTAAAAGGTCGGTATCTACAGGTTTAGTAATGTAATCAACTGCTCCCTGGTTGTAGCCTTTAATTATCATGTTAATATCAGTGTAATTGGCCGATAAAAATACAACCGCGGTATCTTTAGCTTTTTTAAATCCCCTGATATTTTCGGCTACCTCAAAGCCGTCTATTCCCGGCATTTGAACATCTAACAAGATCAGAACATACTGTTTCGATAATATTTTTCTTAATGCTTCTTCTCCTGAAAAAGCAGCATCTACCTGGAATCCATGGAATTCCAATACTTTTTGTAATGAATATACATTTTCAGGTACATCATCCACAATTAAAATCATAAATTATCTATTAAATGATTTGGTTCTTAGATCAGCTTAATTTTAAAATAACTCTACAACTCGGGAAATAGTGTAAAGGAGGAACATCAATATAAAATACTTCTCCCCCTGACAGTTCTCCAATGGTAAACGGCATATAAAACAAATTGTTTGCATCTTTAGCAGACAAGGATTTTTTTAATTCCTCAATAATAAAAGCTACACCTGATTGTAGAATATTAACATTCTCCAATTGCCGGTTTTTCTCTTTATGACCGTTTTTTCCACTCTGACGTCAAACCGGCTCTTCGTCGGTCCTTCGTCCGTTGTTCGTCGGTCCTCCGTCCGTCGTCTGCTCTCACTGGCTCCATGATAATATTTGCAAATTTTGCCTTACCTGATTAGTCAGATCCTTACTTTGCATTTTTATACAGCAGCTGCCAGTGTTTTTCCTGCTTGTAGAAGTTCTGCTGTGATACTGCGGGTATAGGCCTTTATTTCCTCTTTGAACTCTTCAACAGAAGCTCCCGATCTTATTTCCTCCAGTCGCTTTTCCCATTGACCCGTCAATTCAGCCTGCGCAATTTTCTTTTCTTTTACCACATCATAAACTGCCAAGCCTTTCTGCGTAGGAACCAAGTTTTTTTTCTCCCGGACCACATATTCGCGGGTTATAAGGGTTTCAATTATAGAGGCACGGGTTGCAGGTGTTCCTAAACCGCTATCTTTCATCGCATAACGCAATTCCTCATCCTCAATTTCTTTACCAGCTGTTTCAAGAGCTTTTAGCAAGGTAGCTTCTGTATAAAGCGATTTCGGTTTGGTCTGCTTTTCAACCAGCGCTTTATTTTCGATGGGCAGGTTCTCGCCTGCTACTACCTTAGGTAGTGAAGCATTCTCTTCATCCTTTTTTTCGTCATCCGGCTCATTATACACCGATCGCCATCCTGCAGATTTGATAACAGTTCCTGATGCCGTGAATTTAGATCCGGATTCTACAGTTATTTTGGTCAGATCTTTCAAACATTCCTTATGAAATGCTTCCAACATCCTGCCAACTACCATCTCATACACAGCTTTCAAATCCTCCCGCAAATACCCCGGATTCTCCCCAGTAGGCAAGATTGCATGGTGGTCGGTGACTTTTTTTGCGTTAACACTTCTTTTGTTGAGCGTAGTGGTCAATAAAAACTGAGCCTGCTTGCCAAAATCAGGATGATTGGTTTGTTTTTCGATCAGAGAAGGAATAGTGGCGAAAATATCGTCGCCAATATACCGGCTTCCTGTACGCGGATAAGTAACAAGTTTGCTTTCGTATAAATTCTGTAGGAGGCCAAGCGTCTGATCTGCAGTGTAGCCTTTCTTCTTATTGGCTTCCTGCTGAATACTACTCAGATCGTGCAATAGCGGAGGAGGCTCTTTCTTTGACTTTGCTTCCACATTTAAAATGTGACCACCAGCAGGGTGGCCTGATGAAACGTCCAGAACTTTGTCAAAGACCTCCTTTGCCTGTTCCTTATCCTTAAAGTTCTGAATGGAGACCGCTTTAAAAGTCTGCCCATCTTTGTTAAGCATAATAGCAACCTGAAAATAGGTTTGGGGAACAAAGTTTTTAATCTCGAGGTAACGGGAACAGATCATCGCCAGGGTTGGAGTCTGCACCCTGCCCAAAGACAATACCGATTTATTTCCAGCAGAAATACTTAATGCCTGTGTAGCGTTCATCCCGACTAACCAATCGGAAACCGATCGACAATGTGCCGAGCTGAATAAGGTATCATATTCTGTCCCTGGTTTAAGGTTTCGAAATCCATCCTTTATAGCTGCATCTGTTTGAGACGATATCCAGAGACGTTTGAATGGCTTTTTACATTTAAGGTAATGGTAGATGTAACGGAAGATCAGCTCCCCTTCCCTCCCGGCATCCGTTGCTACTATAATCTCGTCGGCTTCTTCAAAAAGCTTGTTAATAATATCGAGTTGTTTTTTTACAGAGGGATCATCTACTATCCCATCTTTCGTTTTAACCTTACGGATCGAAAGCTTAAAGCGTTCGGGTAACATCGGAAGATTTTGAACCCGCCATCCATAGTAACCATATTCCTGTGGCGGAGCTAATTGCAGCAGGTGACCAAAGGCCCAGGTGAAGGAATAATTTTTTCCTTCTATATATCCGTCCTTTTTCCCCGTAGCGCCAAAAACCTTTGCAAGTTCGCGGGCTACCGAGGGCTTTTCTGCTATCACTACCTTCATCTTTGCCTTAGCTTTTGTATTTTATTATAATAGAGCCAGCAAAGGTGTAACTTTTATCTCATTTGCGGGATAGGTGTTGAAAGTTTGAGACTTGTGATCTCTATCACTTTCTATCTTAACTCGCATCATTCCCCAGGGTGTATTTTATCGGAATCTTTGTATCGTTATGATTACGGAGGCTACTCTTAAAGATACCAAGTGCTACCATTGCGGTGCTGAGATAAAACAAACGACTTATAAGTTTGACGAAAAAGTATTTTGTTGTGCGGGTTGCGAGAGCGTTTATCAGGTTCTTTCGGCCGGAAATCTTTGTGATTATTATGCCTATAATAGTACACCTGGTAAGACTCAAAAAGTTAACCAGCAACAATATGCTTTTTTGGATGAAGAGTTCATCATAAAGGACCTTGTTGATTATAGGGACGATACAATAACCAAAATAACCCTCTACATTCCTTCCATTCATTGTAGTTCCTGCATCTGGTTGCTCGAGCATTTGTACAAATTGAATCAGGGAATCCTGCACTCAAGGATTGACTTCCTAAAGAAACAAGTGGCAGTGACTTTCAAGCACGGTGAAGTTAGCCTTCGACAGGTAGTGGAACTAATGGTTTCAGTTGGCTACGAACCTCTGATCAGTCTACAAGATGTAGTAAAAGAAAAACAAAGCTCTGTTAACCGTGATCTTATCAAGAGAATTGCTGTCGCAGGCTTATGCATGGGTAACGTTATGCTTTTCAGCTTTCCCGAATACTTCGGACTTTCAGCATTTGAGGAGCAATACAAAACCCTGTTCGGTTATTTAAATCTCGCTTTTGCAGTGCCGGCAACTTTATACTGCAGCCGTGAGTTCTTTGAATCGGCCTGGAGCGGACTAAAGAACAAACTCGTTAATCTTGATGCACCGTTAGCTCTGATTATAGCAGTTCTATTTATTCGTACCGTATTTGAAATACTTACACACACAGGAGCCGGTTTTTCTGATACACTGACAGGATTGATCTTCCTGTTATTGATGGGCCGTTGGGTGAAACAAAGGAGTTATTATCATTTATCCTTCGAACGTGACTACCGTTCATACTTCCCGGTAGCGGTTAGTGTAATAAAGAATGGGAAAGAAAAGGTTCAGGCAGTGGCTGACCTGGTTGTTACCGACAGGATGCTGATTCACAATAATGAGATAACGCCAGCGGACGCGATTCTGATGAAAACCGAAGCTTTCTTTGATTTCAGCTTCGTAACAGGAGAATCTGAACCAGTTAAAAAAGTAGCTGGAGAGGTTGTTTACGCCGGAGGACGACTGATAGGTGCAGCAGCGGAACTTGAGGTGATTAAACCTGTTTCACAGAGTTATCTCACCAGCTTATGGAATAATGAAACATTCTCTAAAAGTACAATAGAAGAGAACTTCAATGATACTATTGCCAAATATTTTAGCTTAGTAAGTTTCGTAATTGCCTTTGCAGCTGCTGGTTATTGGCTTTATGCCAATGATAGCAGCAAGGCTTGGGCAGCTTTTACCGCTGTGTTGATCGTTGCTTGCCCCTGCGTACTGTCATTAAGCACTCCATTTACTCTTTCTGCCTTACTCGGCGTGTTTGACAAAAACCAGTTCTATTTGAAAAACACCGATGTGGTTGAGAAACTTGCCAAAATTGACACAACTGTTTTTGATAAAACAGGAACAATTACAGGAACTAATGGGATTAGTTTGACTGGAGAATTGAACGATCTGGATAAAATTTATGTGGCATCAGTGGCACACAACTCCCTTCATCCCCTGAGTCGTGAAATTGTTAAATTTCTCAACCCAGACTCCTTTCTACCTGTAAGGGAATTTGAAGAAAAACCAGGAAACGGTATCGCGGGTTTTGTGAATAATACAGAGATTCGTTTAGGCAGTCATGCATTCGTTAATACTTCAGGAGATTACTCTGTGGATTCTTCAGTTGTCTATGTAGAAATCGACGGAACATATAAAGGATATTTTACTGTTGGTCAGCAATGGAGAGAAGGGCTATATGGGCTATTTTATGGATTAAGAAAGCTCACCGATCTCCATTTGCTTTCTGGAGATACAGATCAGGACAAACACACTCTTTATCATATTTTCCCTTATCCTGATCAAATGCATTTTCAGCAATCTCCGCACGAGAAACTGGAGTATATCAAAGATCTTCAAAGCCAAAATAAGCATGTGATGATGCTAGGTGATGGCTTGAACGATGCAGGAGCACTGAAACAAAGTGACCTCGGAATAGCGGTGACGGATAATATCAATAATTTCAGTCCGGCATGTGACGCTATTATTCAGGGAGAAGCAATGGTGAAACTTCCAAGATTTATCAGACTTGCCAAAAAAGCGATGATGACGATAAAGCTAAGCTTTGTAATCTCAGCCTCTTATAATCTTGTTGGAGTATACTTTGCTGTGCAGGGCACGCTATCTCCACTCACTGCAGCCGTACTAATGCCTTTAAGTACCATTACGATCATCGCATTTACAAGTGTGTGTACAAGGTACTTTTCCGGACAACTAAAATTAAGGAAAGCGTAGTTGCAAATTTAAATTTAAAAAGATGGGTATCATATATTTTCTAATTGGCTGTAGTATAGCAATTGCCCTGATTTTCCTTTCAGCCTTCTTTTGGGCGATGCGAACAGGACAGAACGATGATATGCATACGCCGGCAATGCGCATTTTATTCGAAGACGATGCTCCGAAGAGCTCAGATGAAAAGAAATGAGCATTACCGGATATAGAATGAATAAGACACTTGATTGATGGTTAGTTAGAGGTAACAATAAGAGGAAGCCCCCATGGCACCTCTTACTCGTTGCCCAAATTAATCAGAATGAAATAAAAATACTCCCCTTCAATTCCCGCTTGACATGAAGCGGTAGATTTGAAGGCTAGGAACCAGTACTTGATTGATGGTTAGTTAGAGGTAACAGAGAGGCTGTTCTCCCATAGATAAGCCCTCTGCTCTGTTACCCAATCAAAATGCACCTATTAAACCTTCCCCCCCCTCTTAATAATGTTTTAACCAACTTTTGAGTAAGTATTATCAATTCTAAAACATCAACTAATTACACCACCAATAGCCTATACCAAGCTAACACACAAACCCTTACATCAATTAAAACCTTCCTATCCTCCTTAACCATTGCTACTTGAACAGAACCAATGTCAGTGCATAAAGAGTGAAATGTGACGAATGTCACACTTCTCAGCCACCTATATCATTCGCTACCCTGACCGTCGCAGCTAATTTTGGAGAAGGAAATACTTCTATTATGCAGCTCGAAAAATTCAACTACGACAACAAGACAGTAAGAAATTTCGGCATTGCGACCATTATTTGGGGCATTGTGGGAATGACGGTTGGCTTACTGGTTGCCATGCAATTATTCAAACCGTCGATGAACCTGGGGAACCAGTACACTACATTCGGACGTATCCGTCCGTTGCATACCAATGCAGTAATCTTTGCTTTTGTTGGTAATGCTATATTTATGGGTGTTTACTACTCACTTCAACGCTTACTTAAAGCAAGGATGTTCAGCGATGCCCTTAGTAAAATCCATTTTTGGGGATGGCAATTGATCATTGTTGCTGCAGCTATTACACTTCCATTAGGTATTACAACCTCTCATGAATACGCCGAACTGGAGTGGCCAATAGATATTGCCATTACTTTGATCTGGGTTGTTTTTGGTATCAACATGTTTGGCACTATTATTAAAAGGCGCGAACAGCATATGTACGTGGCGATCTGGTTCTACATAGCAACCTTCGTTACTGTTGCCGTATTACACATCGTGAATTCATTTCAGCTTCCAATTTCTGCTTTTAAAAGTTATTACCTTTTTGCAGGTGTTCAGGATGCTTTGGTTCAGTGGTGGTACGGGCACAATGCGGTCGCATTCTTCCTTACTACACCTTATTTGGGAATGATGTATTACTACCTTCCTAAAATGGCCAACCGCCCTGTATATTCCTATAAACTGAGTATCCTTCACTTCTGGTCTTTGATATTCATTTATATCTGGGCTGGTCCCCACCATTTGTTGTACACATCATTACCTGGATGGGCACAATCATTAGGAGTTGTATTTTCTGTAATGCTTATTGCACCTAGTTGGGGAGGTATGATCAACGGTCTTCTTACCCTTCGTGGTGCCTGGGATAAAGTGCGGGATGATGCTATTTTAAAATTCATGGTAGTTGGCCTTACCTGTTATGGTATGGCAACATTTGAAGGGCCGATGTTGTCTTTCAAACAGATTAATGCTATTGCCCACTTCACTGACTGGATCGTAGCTCACGTACATGTTGGTGCTTTGGGATGGAATGGTTTCCTTACGTTTGCTATCTTATACTGGTTAGTTCCAAAGATCTATCAAACTGAGGTCTTCTCAAAGAAATTAATCAATACTCACTTCTGGTTAGGAACATTCGGAATCATCTTTTATGCGGTTCCTATGTACTGGTCGGGCTTCACTCAAGGTCTGATGCTGAAAGAGTTCACCCCTGAAGGAATGTTGAAGCATCCGGGATTCCTTGAAACGACCTTGCAGATAATACCAATGCATGTATTTAGGGCAATTGGAGGAGCATTTTATCTTGCCGGTGTTATTTTAATGGCGTATAACTTAACCAAAACAATGGTGCAGGGCAAACTTCTGGCAAATGAACCAGCGGAAGCAATGCCTCTACCAGCTGAGTTTATTCCACACAAGTCTGAAAGAACATGGCATAGAGTTCTTGAGCGTCGTCCAATGCAATTCATGGTACTTTCATTGATCGTTATCCTGATAGGTGGTATGATCGAAATGATGCCGACCTTCCTTGTATCTTCTAACGTTCCAACCATTGCAAGTGTAAAACCTTACTCTCCTCTTGAACTGCAGGGCCGGGATATTTATATCCGCGAGGGTTGTGTTAACTGTCACTCGCAAATGGTTCGTCCATTCAGGTCAGAAACAGAACGTTATGGAGAATATAGCAAAGCCGGAGAATTTGTTTACGACCATCCGTTCCTTTGGGGCTCCAAACGTACCGGTCCAGACTTGCACCGCGAAGGAGGTAAATATTCTAATGCATGGCATTTTAACCACTTGCTTGATCCAACAACTATGTCTCCCGGAAGTATCATGCCTCCATATCCATGGCTTATCGATCAGCAGTTAGACACAACTAATACTGTCGATAAGATCAATGCAATGCGTCAATTGGGGGTGCCATATGAAGAAGGCTTTGAACAGAAAGCAAATAAAAAATTGGCAGAGCAAGCAAAAATGATAGCCGATAACCTTGCAGCTGATAATATCAAAGTGAGAAGTGACAGCGAAATCGTTGCAATTATTGCTTACCTGCAAAGACTTGGAGTAGATATTAAAGCAGATGCTGCAGCAACAGCAAGTAACTAAATCAGACGTAGGAAGCTTGGGGCTCAAGCCTATATTTCTCGAGCCTTAAACTTCCGACATCAGAAGTAAAAAATAAATAGAACAATGTTCCGACAATTTATAGATAAAGTAGGTGGAAGCGATGTGTACCTTATCACCTCCCTTTGGATATTCCTGATATTCTTCATCCTGGTGGCCGTAATGCTATTTAAGATGAAAAAAGACCATATAAACTATATGAGTGAGCTCCCTTTAAACGATACGGAGGAAGAACAATGAGAAACTTTTTTTACACCCTTAGCCTACTTACACTAAGCACAGCGATTTTTGCCCAGGATCAGGCGGTCGCTGCCGATCCGGTTACTACTGTGAAAGACACCCCTGGATTTCTTGGTACAGGTGACGTTGCCCTGGACTTTCTCTGCGTGGCCGTAGCATTACTGGTACTAATACTTTTGCTGGTTTCTGTAGTCCTGTTAAACACCTTCAAAAAGCTTTCTAAAGAGCTAGCTAATCCGACTCCAGTAGACAATGAACCGCAACGGATGCTTGAATTTTACGAATGGGAAGCTTTACAAAAAAGCAAGCCAGGAATATGGAGTAAGTTATTAGGATTGAAGCCTTTGGAAGAAGAAAAAGACTTATTGTTGGATCATGAATTCGACGGAATCTCCGAATTAGACAATCCTACCCCTGCATGGTTCATGTGGTTATTCTATGCTACTATCGCAATAGGAGCAGGATATCTTTTCACCTACCATTTCTCCGGTTGGGGCAAGCTTCAGGAAGAAGAGTATGTGATTGAAATGGACGAAGCCAAAGCGGCTAAAGATGCACTTCTAAAGGGGTCTGCTAATAATATAGATGAAAACACTGTGAAAGAAACTGTTGACAAGGCGGCTCTTTCATCTGGTGCTGTGGTTTACAACGCAAACTGTGTAGCTTGTCACGGAGATAAAGGACAGGGCGTAGTTGGTCCTAATCTAACTGACGAATATTGGTTGCATGGTGGAACTATTAACAGCGTATTCAAAACAATTAAATATGGTGTTCCTGATAAAGGGATGGTTTCCTGGGGTAAATCTTTAAGTCCGAAGCAGATTTCTGACGTATCCAACTACATCAAGTCATTAAAAGGATCAAACCCAGCCAATCCTAAGGCTCCTCAGGGAGAAAAAGAGGGCTAAGCATCCCTCCCGCTGAGTTTATGACGCGGCCTAAAATAAGGAAAAACAAGAACTGTAAGTGTGACAAGAACTCTCATTTAGAAGATTAGGGGGCGATATGGAAGTAACATTCAGAGACAGAACATCAACAGTTACTGAGGATGGTAAAAATAGACGGTGGATCTATCCAAAGATCATTAAGGGCGCATTCTATCGTTACCGTACCTGGTTAAGCTACGTATTATTAACCTTGTTATTTACAGGGCCATTTATTAAGCTTAACGAAGAACAGTTGATCCTGCTGAATATTATCGAAAGAAAATTCGTATTCTTTGGAGTCGTATTTCTACCCCAGGACTTTTACATCTTTGTTTTAGCCAGTCTTACATTCCTTGTATTTGTTTTGCTTTTTACATTGGTTTTTGGGCGGGTCTGGTGTGGCTGGGCCTGTCCTCAAACTATCTTCATGGAAATGCTCTTTCGTAAGATCGAAATTTGGATAGAAGGAGATGCTTCAAAGCAAAAGAAGCTGAACGCATCCCCTTTAACCGGCGAAAAGCTATTTAAGAAAAGCCTGAAACACAGCATCTTTATTGTTCTTTCTTTTCTCATCGCCAACATATTTCTGGCTTATATTATAGGCTCCGCTGAAGTCTTAAAAATCATTAACGAACCTATTACTCAGCACATTGCCGGCTTCATTTCTATAGTCATTTTTACTATCCTTTTCTATCTTGTTTTCTCGAAATTAAGGGAATTGGTATGTGTAGTAATCTGTCCTTACGGTCGGCTACAAGGCGTATTACTCGATAGTAAAAGTCTTGTTGTAGCATACGACTATATAAGAGGCGAGCCAAGGGGAAAAAGAAAAAGAAATAACCCTACACCAGACAAAGGAGATTGTGTTGACTGTGATCTTTGTGTGCAGGTATGCCCCACTGGTATTGACATTCGCAACGGTACCCAGCTGGAATGCATAAACTGCACCGCTTGTATTGATGCCTGCAATTCTGTTATGCGTAAGCTAAATCTGGCGGAGGATCTCATCGGGTTTAAATCGGAAGAGAACATCAAAGCCCAGCAGGAGTTCAGGTTCGGAAAAAGGATCTATGGTTACGCTGCTATCCTCTTGGTTATGGTGACAGCAACGGCAACTTTGATTATTCGCCGGACTGACATAGAAACAACAGTTCTGAGAGCAGGAGGTACTTTGTATCAGGAAAGGGATAATGGTACTGTAAGTAACCTCTACAACGCAGAACTGGTAAATAAGACTTCAAAGGCGCTTCAATTCTCCCTTGAGCCTAACCAGGCAAATTGCCAGATTCAGATTATAAACAAAGAGAACAAAATAGGAAAAGGAGAAAGTGTTAAAATAACCTTCTTTGTTATTAAACCGAAAAAGGATATAAAAGAATATAAATCAACAGTTTCACTTAAAGTAATATCCGACGGAAAAGTCCTGGACAAAGTTGAAACTACATTTATTGCACCACCAAACATTTAAGCTTATGAACTGGGGAAAGAAATTAATATTCGTGATGGTTTTGTTTATGTCGTTCATTGTATTTCTGAGTGCAAGAATGATTTTAAGTGACAACGACGATCTAATTGAAAAAAACTATTACGAAGATGGACTTAATTACGACAAAGAATATAACGCTCATAAACGTGCATTAAAAGACTCCGTGATTCCGGAGCTTGATATTAGAACGGATGGTATTCACGTTAGCTTTCCTTGCGAAGTGGAGTATAAAATAAACAGTAAATGCATGGCCAATGCAGGGAAGGATCGTTTGTACAAAGGAACTACGAGTGGCAAAGCTTTATTAATCCCTGCCGCTGACCTTAAGCAAGGGGAATGGATCTTAAACTTCCAGTACTCAGCAGCAGGAAAAGACTACCAGATTAAAAAAGAAATAATAATGCCATGAGTTACCAGGCGCTAGCTTTCTTTACCGGGTTATTTGGGAGTTTGCACTGTGTGGCTATGTGCGGCCCACTATTAATGGCTATCCCTTTTCAGGGAATGTCTTTATTCTCAGTACTGATTCAGCGTCTTTCTTACCAGGCCGGAAGGGTGATGGTTTATACAAGTATTGGACTTATAGCCGGATTGATTGGTAAGCAATTCGACCTATTAGGATGGCAAAAAGGATTAAGCGTCTTTTCCGGTTTGATCTTAATCCTGCTTGCCCTTCCGTATTTTTTCCCCGAAAAAATAAGATTTAAAACACAGCTTAAACTAAAGTTTAGCCAGCCTCTTGCCTTGCTACTAAACAAATTTTTAAATAAACCATATGGAGGATTAATTGCCGGCGCTTTAAATGGACTACTTCCCTGCGGAATGGTATATATGGCTGTTGCCGCATCTTTAAATACAGGCTCTGCCGAACAAGGTGCTAACTTTATGTTCTTTTTTGGACTTGGTACCACCCCTTTAATGATTTTAACAGCAATTGCCCCCCTCATCTTTAGAAAGAAAATTAGATTCAGTGCGATAACTCCGTTTCTATTCATCCTGATAGGTTGTTGGTTGGTGATTAGAGGGAGCAACCTAGCGCTCCCGTTTATACACCAGGAACACTCAACAGAGGTACCTAATTGTAAATAGTGACCGAAGCAGATCTTAAGATCTTTTCAACAACTCCTCCACCACTGAAGGAACACCAACGCTTGCTTTCTCTGCAACTGTACGGAGCTTAGGTAGATAGACATCAGGAACTTTAGGATCAATAAGAATTTTTTCTGCGTCAGCCGGTACAAAATCGGATAGACCGGCAGCCGGATATACATTTAAAGAAGTGCCTAAGATGATAAAGATATCAGCCCGGGAACAAATTTTAGCAGCAGGTTCAATCATCGGCACAGGTTCTCCAAACCAAACAACGTGTGGGCGTAATTGGGAATTTAAAGCACACTTCTCTCCCATCTTTAATTCCCATCCTTCTATATCATAAAGTAAATTAGGGTTTTTGGAAGATTGGGCTTTAGTAATGATACCATGAAGATGAACGACATTACTTGACCCTGCTCGTTCATGAAGATTATCTATATTTTGAGTTATTATAGTAACAGCGTACTTTTCCTCAAGCTTTGCTAAAGCATAATGAGCTGGATTGGGCTCGGCCTCCAGGACCGCCTTTCTCCGCAGGTTATAAAACTCCTGAACCATCTCTGGATTTCTTCTCCAGGCTTCCGGTGTTGCTACATCATATACGTTATAACCTTCCCATAATCCATCAGCATCCCGAAAGGTTTGAAGACCGCTTTCTGCAGAAATTCCAGCCCCTGTTAATATTACAAGATTTTTCTTCATGACCATAATAGCTCGTAGCAACAAATGTACAAAAGGAATTTGCTATAGATTGTTCATCCCTATGTAATCTCAGACCAAAATCGTACACATCTCATATCTAATATCTATTTTTGCCGCCGTTTGGAGTTTTTCCATTCTCTTATTTTTCAACATGAGTGACAGATTTAAAAGAATATTTCTTGGACTTAGTATAGTAGTTCCCTTCCTGATCTATGCCCTTTATTATTATGGTATGATGGTTAAAAATGCACCGTATAAGTTTGCAGAGTTTGAAGAACTAACATTAAAATATGGCTTGGGGGATAGTTTAGCGAACAGCTATAACTCCAGGACGATGGAGTATCAATATCTTAACGAAAGCGATTCTATAGTGAGGAAAAAGGTTAAGTTAACCAAAGATGATCTCCTCTATTTGCACAGGAAAGCTGCGGATCTTGGTTTTTGGAACTTTCCTGAGAAAATGGAAGGAAACTCTGAAGCAACCGGAACAGTTCAACCCCACTACTATCTCGAGTTCAAATACCAAAGGAAAACTAAACATATAGACTTTGACGTTGATTATGCAGGAAAGCCAAAACTCAAAGATGCTGTGAGGCAACTAATTACAGTTGTTGATGAACGGATAAAGACTGCAGAAAATCGGTAAGATTCATGAGGTCTGTACGATTATTTCCTATAGCTCTACTACTTGTCTTTATTTTACTAGTAGACTTTTACGCTTTTCAAGGTCTCGAACCACTGTTAATAAAAACAGGTAGAACCACTAAAGACGCAATCTTTGGCATTTATTGGGGCACCACTGGCCTGATTTTAATTTCATTTCTCTTCACTTTACGAAGGGCTCTGAAAATTGCCAAACTTACTACAGCTTTAAAGAACTGGATAAATGCCTTACTGGTCAACTTTGTAACCAAACTGGTTTTTGTCCTTTTGCTTTTTTTCCAAGATATATTCCGACTTGTTGCCAGTGTATTCCGGGGAGGAATTATGCCGGCAAGAAATGAGACGGTGATTTTTATTGGCCTTGCCCTGGCTTTACTTATTTTTCTTGCCTTTCTACACGGCGTAACGCTGGGTAAGTACAATTACAAAGTGCATAAACTAGATCTGTATTTTGATGATCTTCCCGAAGCTTTTCAGGATTTTAAGCTCGTACAGATCTCCGATGTTCATGCCGGAAGTTTTGATAATGCTTCGGCTGTAGAAAAAGGGATCAAGTTAATAAACAGTCAGGAGCCTGATCTTTTCGTTTTTACTGGAGACCTGGTTAATAATCAATCTGAAGAGATATTACCATGGATAGGCAAGTTTGGTCGTATAACGGCAAAGTATGGGAAATATTCTGTTCTGGGCAATCATGATTATGGTGATTATATCCAATGGAATAATCACCACGAGAAGGCTATAAACCTTGAGCATCTAAAAAAATACCATGCGGATATGGGATTTGAATTACTTCTGGACCAACACGCTCTAATTAAGAAAGACGGCCAGGAAATTGCTTTACTAGGAGTAGAAAACTGGGGATTAGGATTTGGGCAGAGGGGAGATATTAAAAAAGCTCTATCAGGAGTTGATCCAAATGACTTTAAAATCCTTTTATCTCATGATCCTACCCATTGGCAAAGTATCATCAAGGACCTTCCTGTAAAAATTCATCTAACACTTTCAGGACATACGCATGGAATGCAGTTTGGAATAGAAGCCCTTGGGATAAAATGGAGCCCTGTTAAATATCGGTACCCTCACTGGGCTGGATTAGCAGAACATAATAAGCGTTACCTCTACATTAACCGGGGCTTTGGTTTTTTAGGTTTTTCAGGAAGAGTAGGGATCTGGCCGGAAATAACGGTAATAACTTTAAAAAGATCTGAGCCATAATCAAAGACCTTTTTCGACCAGATACTTCCAATATCTTTTTGGAACATGACGCAAATGCAGCTTTGTATTCTTCCTTTCCTCAATATTAACATGTTGAAAGTAATCCTTCCAGAGTGTTTGATAAAGCTCCTCCGATTCTTCAAAGACTGAACTATCTCCTTTAGCTTCCTTGATCTCGGAGGTAGCAAAAGTGATCTCTTCAACGTTTTCCAGATTGTAGTATATCCCGTATTTCCGTCTTAAGTCATAGATTATCCAAACCTGGTCGGCATACCTCTTTTGAAAATGGTCTACGAGCAGGGGTAAAACATTGAAATCCGGATCAATTTCTGCAAAGTAGATATTATCCTTAGTTAATTTAAAACGGACAAAAGCCTCCATCCGATGCCTCTCCCTATATACCATTTTCGCTACCTGACTCACTCTTAAAACGTCTGGATTTGCAAATGCCTTATCAGCCTGTTTAGTAGAAAAAGCGAGTTGAATAAACCTTAATAGGCTATTCTCTATTCCCGGAATCTCTGATAGATAGCAGCAATAGATGTTTTTACAGGATGCGACCGGCAATTGCTTCAATAAACCGTTCCATACCCGTTCAGCCTTTTTATTATCGGTAAATACTTCGAATCTCCCAGCAAATGCTTCTGGCATGTACAAGGTTTCCTTTAATATGGAAACCTGTTTGAGTTTTCTTTCATACACATCAAAAACAGCGGATAGGAAGCCGTACCAGGAACCATCATAAGTAAGATTAACCATTAAAAAAGACTTAGTTGTGGAGTAACCGATTTTAAATACTTACTTTGAGAAGAGGCAAGTATAAATTGCTTTATCTGACTCTCTGAATAGGTCTTCCGTTCAAATTGAGAACTATTACATGTAATGAAGTACCGTGCCCGGTTCAAGGCTACTCCTATTTTCTTTAGATGCTCCCAGTTCAGCCTTTGGAATTTTCTGGCCTCCACAATCCTATTGGCAGATTGTAGCCCTATTCCAGGAACGCGAAGAATCAGCTGAAGGTCTGCTTTATTGATATCTATAGGAAAGTGTTGAAGATTTCGTAGAGCCCACCCTAGCTTGGGATCAATATCAAGATCAAGATTTGGATGTTCATTGGTTAAGATCTCCTGTACTTTGAACCCATAAAAACGCAATAACCAATCAGTTTGATAAAGCCTGTTTTCACGAATAGTTGGAACAGCCGAACTTAGGCCAGGTAAACGGCTATCATTACTTATTGGGACATAACCGGAATAATAAACACGCTTAAGATTGAAGTTCCGATAGAAGTTGTTAGCGGTAAACATGATATCCTTATCTGATTCTTTGGAGGCACCAATGATCATTTGAGTACTTTGCCCTGCAGGAGCAAATATCGGAGCCTTTTTGAACAGCTTTTTCTCCTCCCGGTTCTGTATGATCTCCTCTTTTAGGTAGTTCATTGGTTGGATCATATCCTTTCTGTCCTTATCAGGAGCAAGGAGTTTCAATCCCTGCTCGGTTGGGATCTCAATATTCACGCTGAGGCGGTCGGCATATAAACCAGCCTCGTGCATTAACTCGTCGCTTGCCCCCGGAATTGACTTAAGGTGAATATAACCATTGAATTTGTGCTCGGTACGAAGTTTTTTGGCTACCCGGACCAACCTCTCCATCGTATAGTCGGCATTCTTGAAAATGCCCGAGCTTAAAAATAGTCCTTCAATATAATTTCTACGATAAAAACTAATGGTTAGGTCAACGACTTCCTCAACAGTGAAAGCTGTTCGCTTTATGTCGTTACTTTTCCTCGTCACACAGTAGGCGCAATCATAAATACAGAAATTTGTGAGAAGTATTTTTAGAAGTGATACACACCGGCCGTCCTCTGTATAGGTATGACAAATTCCATTGCCCGTGTCTCCTAGACCTTTGTTATGATTTTTTCGATTGCTTCCGCTAGAAGAGCAGGAAACATCGTATTTAGCCGCATCTGCTAGTATTTGCAATTTCTCTCTTATCCTCTCCGACATAGATCAAAAATACTAAATTAATTAGCAAAGAAGAAATCAAAACCTGTCTTCATTTTGTTTATTTAAATGAGGGAAAAGGCAATATTTTTTTAACTTGCCAGAACAGTTGGCGCAGTTTCCTGGCCTTTTTACCCCGAAGTATTTAACATGAAGCAAACCAGGGAGATAAAGAATTTCATATACAGTCAATATTTTACAGACGGCCTCCGAATTACATTCGGCGTGCTTTTGCCTCCATTGATCTTTTCTCAGTCAGGACATTTAGATGAAGGAATTACCGTTTCTTTGGGAGCAATTACAACCAGTATTCCTGATACTCCTGGCCCGGTTGTTCATAAAAGAAATGGAATGATGGCAAGCATAGCATTTATGCTGCTTACCGGTTTGCTTACAGGGCTTATTAACCATTCTCCTGTACTCGTTGCCATTGAGATCCTCTTTTTATCGTTTTTTTATTCCATGTTCAATGTATATGGCAACAGAGCTTCTTCTGTGGGAACAGGGGTTTTGATTGTCATGATATTAAATCTTGAAAGAGAATTTCAGGTAGTAGAACTTTTCCAATATTGTGGTTTTTTACTATTGGGTGGGGTATGGTATATGGGGCTTAGTATAGCGATTTCAATGATTCAACCATATAGGGTGGCACAGCAGGCATTAGGAGAATGCATTGAAAAAGTTGCTGACTACCTAAGGCTGAAGGCCCGTTTTTATAATCCCTCTACCGATCTTGACCTGAATTACAAAAAGCTGGTTGAAAAGCAGATCGACGCTCATCAACAGCAAGATGTAGTACGCGAAATCCTTTTTAAAAACAAATTCATAACCAAAAACCCATCAGACACCGCACGCCTCCTGGTCCTGCTATTTTCTGATATTGTAGATCTCTTTGAACAGAGCATGGCTACGCATTATGATTATAAAGCAGTAAGAGAAAGATTTGAAGGTACATCGGTCTTACGTGAGTTTCAAACCATTATTCAAAATATTGGAGATGAGTTAGAAAACCTTGGACATGCAGTTACGGCCAATGAACGCCCGAAACAGCTCCACAACTTTCAAAATCAACTGGAGCAATTGAAGTACCATATTGATATGGTAGACAATAATCTCATCTTAAAAAAGATACTCATTAACGTCAGAAATATAGTTAACCGAACTCAGGCTATCTATGGATACTTTAGAGAAAAATCGGTAGGTAATATTAAAAAGGGAACCGAGAAAGACCTGGACAGGTTTGTATCTCGTCAGGCCATAGATCCTAAATCCTTTGTTGATAATCTAAGCCTCAAGTCAAATAATTTCAGACATGCGTTACGGGTTTCGATAGTTTGCGTGGTGGGTTATATTATTTCTACTTTGATTGGCGGTAGTCATAGTTATTGGGTTTTGCTTACTATCGTAGTGATTCTTAAACCTGCCTTCAGTTTAACTAAAGAACGTAATTACCAGCGCTTAATCGGAACTTTTATTGGAGGAATAGTAGGAGCGCTCGTCATCTACTACGTGAAAGACCATACGCACCGCTTTTTAATTATGCTGGTCTTCATGATTGGAGCTTACAGTTTTCAACGATTAAATTATGTGGTCACTGTTCTGTTCATGACTCCTTTTATTCTTATAATGCTAAGCTTTATAGGTTATGGTAGCCTTAAGGTAGTTGAGGAGCGAATAATAGATACCTTTATCGGTTCTTTTATTGCGTTAATTGCCAGCTACTTTGTTTTTCCTGCGTGGGAGTATTTTCATCTCCGTTCGCATATGCGAAAACTTCTTGTTGCTAACTATCATTACCTTGCCGAGATCGCTTTAACTTTTATGGGGAAGGAACTTAATGTAGTAGATTATAAACTTGCCAGGAAAGAGGTTTATGTACAATCGGCTAACATGGGTTCTGTGCTTCAACGTATGCTATCAGAGCCAAAAGACAAACAGATGCACGTAAGCGAGGTGAATAATTTCATAGTGTTAAACCACAGCCTTTCATCTTATATTGCAACCTTAGCTACCTACATTAAAGCTGATGAAAGACAATTGATCAACCCGGTGCATGTGAAAACTTTAAGAAAAGCTTTGTTTCATTTAAGTGAGGGCATCGTTCGGATGCAGTCTGATGATAATCAAAGCGCCTTAAAAGAAGTTGATTTGAAGGTGCCGGATGCTGGGTTGAAAATTATTGAAGAAAGCCCTGATTCCAACTTAATTACTGAACAACTGAATTTTATCAGCAAAGCCTCGTCAGATCTTTTGAAGATTATCCAAAAAGTTAATGGTGAAATAGAAAATCCACATTCCGAAAAAGCGGTAAGCACCCAATTAATTTAATTTCTCAAAGATCAGGTAAGGGCAGGTATTCTTGAAGGAAATTATTAGTATGTTCTAAAGCTTAATAGTTCACTATTATCCGCGATATCCCCTCAATTACTTATTGGTCGTGTGTGCACTCACTTATTGCTTTACTGTATAAGGTAAGTTGCATTTTATTTTGATGTAATAAAAGTTTCAGGAACTTATGGAGAAGACCCTAATTCCGCATCTCATTATTATAAAACCTAAAGCAATGGCAGAATTAAATTCTTCAGCTGGAAGCCTCAGAGGCAAAGGCCGTACTTCAACTTTATCCCCAAAAGTGGACATGACCCCAATGGTAGATCTTATGTTCCTGTTAATTACCTTTTTTATGCTTACGACATCGTTAGCCAAACCCTTTATGATGCCTCTAGCTATGCCAGTGAAAGCTAGCCCAGGAATGGAAATAGCTGACAGCAGAACCATGAATCTATGCATTGGAAAAGATAATAGAATTCAGTGGTACATGGGAAAAGCGGAAAATCCATTAACCGCTCCGGAGGTTACTAGTCTTTCTACCGAGGGATTACGTGAAGTTTTGAAGAGCCAGAACCAGAGCGTTCAAGGATTAACCGGCAGTAGGGAAAAAGGTGTAATTGCTTTAATAAAGCCTACTGACAGATCGAACTATAAAAATCTGGTAGATGTCCTTGATGAATTAAAAATTACCGGAATAGAAAACTATATGATCGTAGGGACCATGCCAATAGACATTGAAAGAATGAAAAGATCAGCTATCTATTAATTATATTTTAAAAGGACCAGAGCATTTATCTGGTCCTTTTTATATCATATGATTTTAAAACAAGTTATTGCTGGTCTTTCAACCTTTTATCCAGATCTATCTCTGAATTTGTTTTATCCAGGTTCTCACGAAAATTCTCTTTGATATTTTCTGCATTATACTGAACCTGATCTCTTCCCATATCTCCTTTAATTCCCGCGTCAAAAGCAATTTGCTCGCTTCCTGGAAAATTATCCCCAAGTAAATTTTTAGTAACAGGAGCATCGCCTTCGTTTAAGGGATCAGGATTGTTATCAGGAATGCTTTTTTCGAGAAAGTTACTTACTCCTTCCTCCTGAGCAGGCACGTTATTAAGAACTTCATCCTGGTCGTCAAAATCCGGGCTGTTTTCGTCTTCAATTCTCGTCACCAGATCATTGCTATTCAATTGCTCCTGCTCGTCGAGTGATGTCGGTTGCTCCGGCTGATCGGCTCCGTAACCTTCATCTTCCAAATAATCATCTTTATCTATCATAGGGATGTATTTATACTTTTAATGAATTTGAAAACTATCGTTCTATGATCCTGCTCCTAAAACGCCTGGTTGAACTTGGGGGATTCGAGGAAATTCTGCTTCGATAAGCTTTAACTGTTTCGTCTATATTAATAGCTCCAGTTCTATCAAGAATTTCTGCTGCCCTTTCGGCTTCTGCGATGGATAACTTACTAACAAGCACAACTGGATATTTCCGGCCATCGTTGGAGTTGAGCCAACTGGATTCATCAGAACTGAAAAGGTTTGAAAAGAAACCGCTGATTCCTTCTTTCTCATTCAAATTGCCTTTGGCAATATCTTCCTGATCACGGAAAACGATTTGTACTTCTCTCCTATTAAAGCCGTTTTCTATTAAATGGTTTTCTGCAAGCTCAGCTTCTCTTCTTGACTGAAAAACACCTGCTACAGATTGCCGCCTAACCTCGTCACTTTCATAGCTACCTGTATTATGAGTGGAAACAAGGGGCCTTTCATCTGTCACTCCGTGCTCTCTTAATGATGGGGCAGAATGGTCCCGATTATCTGTTATTAAATTTGCAGATGATTTTTTCCCTGAGTTGAAATTACGAAAGGTATTAATGATAATTTCCTCAGTTTTAACAGTAAGACTGCTACGGTCGTAATTTGGTAAAGAACTGAGTTCATTAGCTGAAAGACCTGGATATACTACGTTTTTGTAAACTTCGTCTAATTCGGCATATTCTAAAGGCAGAAGTATTCTCCTTCCCATCATATACAATTCGTTTCCATCAGTGTCGAGTATAAAATACTTCACTTTTTGGGCCTTTGTATCAAGGATAAGATCGTTCACTTTACCAAGTATCCTACCAAAATCGTTTTTTACTATCCAGCCTCTTATGTCTGGTTCACCGGGAGCCATTTCATATTTACTACTGCCCAGTTCTCTGAAGTGCGCAATATGATTATTGTCAGCCATAATTTTCTTATTAGGTTTTACAAGAAAAGGTTGAATGAAAGGTCTTACGATACCCTTCATTCAAAACTTTATTTATTGATCCTGTCAGGTTATATTAAAAGTGCAACTGTCCCGACTGATAATACATGTATAAAAAGTATAAAGCCACAGCCAGTATAAGTAATACAATAAGCCAAAGCCATCCAGTGCTTCTGCGCTTACGTTGAACGTGTAATTCTGCCATTGTTGTTTTTTAGCTTTTAATTGTACAAAAGTTAGCAAATCACTATATTGGCCTATAGAGCTATTATCATACCAAAATCAGGATCTTTCGCCTTTTTAATTCTCAAGGAACTTTCTGCAATGCCTTATCGTAGAAGGAAGGGATAAAAAAGCGATGAAATCGCGAGATAGGTATTTATTATAACCAGCATCAACTTTATGCCTGATAAAAAGATAACAGTACTTTACGTAGACGACGAACCGAACAATTTATTTTCTTTTAAGGCTACGTTCAGATTAAAGTACAATATAATCACTGCAATGAGTGGTGATGAGGCTATGGAAATCCTAAAGAACACGCCTGTTGAAATTATTATAACGGACCAGCGCATGCCCAATATGACTGGGGTGGAGTTCCTGGAAAAGGTCTTGGAGATAAACCCGGAACCGATCAGACTTTTGTTAACGGGTTATGCAGATATGAATGCAGTAATTGACGCAGTAAATAAAGGAAAGATCTTCCATTACTTGACTAAGCCATGGAATGAAGAAGAACTTACTATGTCTATAGAAAGAGCTTATGAGGTTTATACCCAGCAAAAAGAGATTGTTGATATGAACAGCAAATTACTGGTATCGAACGATCAGCTTGAATTTTTGTTGAGGCAGAAATTATTAGACTAACATAATGTCTAGTTGATATAAAAAGTAAAAGGGCCGAAAGGCCCTTTTACTTTTTATCAGATTCAAAATACTTTATACCCTTCAAACTATTAGAATAATAACGGAGATAAAGTTTCTGCAGTGATAGGCTTATCCATGATATCATTCACAGTATCGTAACTACAAATCTTATCAATATCATTCTTATTCATAGACGAAGTAAGGGCAATAATCCTATATCTATCTTTGATATTTTCTGGTAGTTTCTCGAACTCTTCCACAAACACAAAGCCGCTCATTATTGGCATTAAAACATCAAGTATGATAATTGTAAGCGGATCATCAGCACTAACAGCTGACGTTTTTATAAATTCGAGTGCTTCCGTTGCTCCTAAAAAGCAATGCACATCCTCACACTTCCCTGTATATCTTATCATCTTTTCTGCTATATAGCAGTCCAGCGCACTATCATCAATAATAATAAACTTATACTTTTCCATCTAGCTGATCATTTACTTGGAATAGTTACATTGAAGGTTGCCCCTTCCCCTAGTTCCGATTTTACCTTTATCTCCCCATTAAGCTTCAACAGTGCATCCTTTACATTATAGAGGCCAAAACCAGAACCTGCTTCAGTAGTAGTAGCACGATAAAATAAGTTGAAGATCTCTCCCAAATGATTCGCAGGAATACCAATTCCATTATCTTTTACAGTGAAATAAGCCGTATTTTTAATAACTTCGGCAGTAAGCTCAACCTGTTTATCCTGATTGTCTCTTCTCTGATATTTGAAGGCATTAGACAACAAGTTATTTAGAATCAATTTCAATGAAGTTTCGTCACAGCGAAAAGCTTCATTTTGTGAGACACTCGTGCTAAAGGCGATACCGTTGGCATTACTATAAATACTATAAATATCTGTAAGGTCTTTAACCACGCTCTCTAGACTAATCTCCTTTATCTTTAGCTCACCGCGTTGAAGGTTATAGTAATCATGAACGCTTAGAATAAAGGTATCCAACTTTTTAACTGAATTCTCCATCAAGTAGAGCATCTCCTTCATATCTTCAATTGATTCAAGATGCTTCACAACCCTTATTGCTCCAAGAATACCAGAAAGTGGACCTCTTATATCATGACTAACGCTGTAAGCAAACTTGTCAAGTTCATTATAGGCAATTTGCAACTCCTGGTTTTTCATAGCCAAAAGGGAGTTGGAAATATAAAACTTATTTGCCTCTTCTATGGCAGAAATTATATCAGCATCCACCCAGGGCTTCTTCACATACCTGAATATATGCCCCCGGTTAATTGCATCTATTACTGCTTCAATATCTGTATAGCCGGTTATAAGGATCCGGATTGGGTGAGGATGCTGCTCCCTAACCTCTTCAAAAAACTCGACCCCTGTTTTATTAGGCATCCTCTGATCACAAAAGATGATTCTTGTATCGGGATGTTTGTTGAGTATTACGTAAGCTTCGTCGGTATTACTTGCCGTAAAAACACTGTAATCTAACCTAAATGATGCCTTAAAACCCACAAGATTGTTGGGCTCATCATCAATATATAGTATCTTAACTTTTTCTGGCATTATGCCTGTAATTTAATGATTTGAAGTGAAAGGAAGGTTGTCTTACAACTGTAAGTATTTGTAAAGCTAAAAATTTAATTCACTCACTTATACAAGTTTTACGAATGTATAGTTGCCTCTATTTTATGTATTACCGGTAGATCAATAATAAATTCTGTTCCCTCTCCAAGCGTTGAATTCATACTTATCTTACCATTATGTTTCTTTATGGTATTATAAGCAATCGACATACCTAAACCTGTACCCTCTCCAACCTCCTTAGTTGTAAAGAACGGTTCAAAGATCTTCCTCATTGTCTTTTCATCCATTCCTGTTCCATTATCAGTGATCTTTATGAAAACATGCTCTTCATCGTGACTGGTAATAATTTTGACCTCACCGCCTGGTGCGTCTCCAAATTTCTTGTTGATAGCATGAATTCCATTAGAAATTATATTTAAGAACACCTGATTTAATTTTCCTGGGTAACATTCAATCAGTGGTAAGTTTCCGTACTCCCTCGTTACAACTATACGATTATTCAGCAGGTTGTTAATAATGATCAAAGTGGAGTCTAATCCTTCATTAATATCCGCACGTTTTAAATCGTCTTCATCAACCCGTGAAAAGATCCGCAGACCTTTAACAATTTCAGCTGTTCGAGACGCACCTTCATGAATTCCTTTTAGTAAATGGTCGATTTCGATTTTGAGGTAGTCAAAATCCATCTCCTCTTTATATTCTTCTATCTTTCTGACTTTTTCCTCTTGGGCGGCTCCCGACAAACCAACTTCTTCTATTGTATCGATTACCTCTAAAAGCATTTTTACGTCACGTTTTAAAGGAGCTACGTTTGAGGTAACAAAGTTGATCGGGTTATTAATCTCATGTGCTATTCCCGCCGTCAACTGCCCCAGTGAAGCCATCTTTTCAGAGTCTACCAACTGACTCTGAGTTTGTTTCAAGTGCTCAAGAGTCGTATTTAATTCCTCGTTTGATTCCTTCAATTCAACAGTCCTTTCTGCTACCCTTTGCTCTAAAACAACATTTTGCTCACGGATAATTCGCTCATTTTCCTGGGCAACTTTTAATGCCTGAAGTTGAGATAATTCCTTTTCCTTTTTAAGAGTGTTAATTTTACCCGCCAAAGCAAAAGATAGGAACACTGCTTCAAAAGCAGATCCGATTTCAACCGAGTGCAATGTAAATGCATTATACGGAACAATACCATAATCCTTGGCTACAAAGACCAGAATACTAGCAAAAAAGATAGTCCAGCTGAGCAAGAAGTAACGTGCCGGTGCAAAATTCCTTCTGTAAACAACCCATGCAACGATCATGATCAAAATAGATACGAAAGCAGCGTTTACATTTACAATTTGAAAGGCAACTGGCTTATAACCAATCAAAAGCACAATTATAGATGTTATATAAACACCTATGGTAGCAAAAAGTAGCAGACTTAAACGCGGGGAATATAAGCGAGTTCTGAGAAACGAAATGGAAAACATAATGGTTCCGATTCCCGACATGGCCCCACATATAATTACCATATTTTCGGCCAACCATTTGTTCTCAGGCCAAAGAAAACGATGAGAAAAACCTAAAAGGGTAGCTTGAGTAAGCGTTACCCAAAAATTATAATGACAATATACCAGGTAGTCTCTATCACGAGTAGTAAAATATATAAAAAGATTATACAGAAGCATAACCAGCATAATTCCCAGATAGAAGCTTGTGCGACTATCCGATTCACTAATGTCTTGAAATACTTTCTTTTCTGTTGCCAGACCTATTGGCAAAAGGATTTGCTGATTACTTTTCACTTTAACGAAGCATTCAACTTGCTCATTCTTTTCCAGGTCAATATCAAAGAGGTAAAATTGGTGCTTATAGGGACGTTTGGTGAAATAATCTGAGTTGCTAATTCTAATACTATCTACCTTATTTGTTCTTACGATGTATAGATCAACAATATCTATAATGGGGTTCGAAATATTTAAGGTGACTTTATCCAGATCTGTATCATTTCTGATGAAAAATTTCACCCAGTTGTTGGCTCTGCTCACTCCCAGGTTCAGGACATCTGAACTACTTCTTTTAAAGATACCCGGGGAAGTTTTTATCTCACTAAAGGAGAGATTTTCGCTGGAGTCTTGATAGACAAAGAGATCCTTTCCAATAAAATTTTCATTGATAGCATTGCTTACGGCAATAACTTCCTGTGCCTTCCCACTGTTTGATGCTGCTAAAAGAATAAAGGCAAGCAACATCAGGAACCTTCCTCTCATACAATATTTTTTAAACATGTCTTAATTGATCCAACTTATCACTTACCACTAAAAATCTCATCAAGATCCACATAGTACCTTCCAGATACCCGATGTTCACCCAATAATATTCGACGACAAATATCTGTTGTTATAGCGCCCCCTAATACTACAGAAGATGCCAGTTGTGGCCATGTGTTAATACTCTTATTAATTTCCATCATTGATAGTCTCATCCGTTCAGATAGGGTGTCAAAATTCAGAATAGCATTAATAATTTCCATACGGTTCTCCCCTGTTACTTGTATAGTCTTGCCATTAATAAAAGACTGAAGGCGACCATGAAGTATTGGCCTTTCTGGCTCCAGATCGAAGCGTTCGACGTCAAGCATTCCCCTGTCATTGGTATCCATTACTACCGGGATCATCAGCTCCTTTGCTTTGAACCGGCTGCGCAGTTTCATTTCAATCCCATCGCATACTTCTATGTAAAGATCCAGCTTCCTGTCTGAGCCCAAAAAAGCGTCCAGGTTTTGCTCCTGAAGTCCTTCATTAAATATTTGAACCTTAATAAATGGATCGATCTCAGCAATTTCACGTGCTGCAATAATTGTTTTCTTTAGACCAAGATTATGAACGCCCGTTCTTATCCGGTTAAGATTGCTTAGTTCGGCAGTGTCGAAATCAGCCAGCCTTATCTCTCCGCACACCCTTTCCATTGCAAGCGTTAGAGCAATAGATTGTCCCACCGATAATCCGGCTACTCCTATACATTTAGTGCGAAGCAAGTTTTGCTCCTCTTTGGTAATCTTATTTCTATTCCGATTGGTCCTGACTTCTACAAATTCTTCTTCATCCAAAAGGTGTACAAGAGTTCTACTCCAGGGGTAATACACCCAGACACCGTAGTCACCTATTGGCGTACTGCCCACTTGCTGTGAAATAAGGCGCTGATAATCCTCCTCGGTAAGCTTTAAAGAGGGATTCATTATTTTTACCAGCTCCCTTAACTGCCCAATCATTTCATCATGAACACTTATGTATGGATCTGCATCACGTAAAGCGTCAAATAATGCTTTATCTGATGAATTGGAAATACGGAATATTTTTGGTAAATAAATATCTTGCATAAATAAGCCTGCTTAGTATTGCAGAGTTTAATTTTAGTGAAATGGAAAGTTCTTTTTTTCTTCCTCCGGACTGGCATTCAGATAGTTCCGGTGAGCTTCGGAAATAGTTTCGGTCAAGCTCCACTTATCCAAGTTTGGAATTTGAGTTTGATAATGAATAGTGATATTTTTCCCTCTCAGCGTTTCAACCCTCACCGTATTAAAGTTATTCCGTATACTTAAAATTGCTTGTTTATCCTCCTCTTGAGCAGTAGATAGTCCCTCTAAATCTGTAACTACCATCGTAGTAGCGATCAAATCCTCCTTAGGGTAATAGAATGTTCCATCTTTCCCCACCCTTGGTTCTAATTGCATCCCAACCCCTTCTACGGGCTTAACCGTATATGGTGCACATAAGGCAAAAAGTGACTTCAGGCCTATCTGATAGGCTACAGCTACCGCAGCCCTTATTAAAAAAATACTCCCTATGCCGTACCCCGCAATTTCCCTTGAGTTCCATAAACCGCAAAGCTCGCCCGTACCGTTTTGGGCGTAAGACCATACCAGGCCAAAGACGTTTGGGTCGAAGGCGCCAGTAGCTTGCTCTAAGGGCAGCAACTCAGTTCCTCCTGAAACATGTACCCTGGCTCCGCCATATACACGCTCACCATCTAACGACTCAACAATTAACACAAAGGCTGCAGGATTTTTTGTCCACTCGTTCTTCGAAGACGTAACTTTGGTTATTCCGATACTCGTTAAAACGTGCTCGTGTCCCTGGACGAAGAGCTGGCAAGCCTCAGGATCATCAACTGCGCGAAAGGCTCTCAATCGGACCTCCGGATTTTCCTTATTTAAAGCGTTCCCCATTAAGTAAATGATTTTTTTTCTGGTAACTAAAAATTATAACAACCTTACATATGATCATTATAATTCAATTGCTAATCCAAAGAGCTTTTACGGCAGAGACTTACAAAAAGATTTCTTATTTTAAAAAAGAGTTTTATCGTGTTATATAAATGACACTTATATATAAAAACATCCATTAACACCCTTAGGGTTAATCACCACCGGCTAATCTTACAAGCAGACAGTTTAATTTCGAAACTTTTTATATCTTAAGGATTGTCAAAAGCCGAAAACTACGGTAAGCAATCCAAGTAAAACAAACAGCAAAAAAACTTGGAACTGCTCTGTAATTTTGGGTTTATTTAAATCGGCAATACAGATGGGATCAAGGGGATTAGATGAACTCGAATAATAATAAATGACTAACACAGGATAATTATTTATATAAGATAATGGAACTTAATATCGGAATCGGCTCACGGGTTGCTCACCCTGCCTTTGGAAAGGGCGTTGTAATAAACGTTAGATCAAATGCTTACTTAATTACTTTTATAGACAGTGGTTATAAAGAGATACCTATTTCTGATGATCTTGAGGTACTGGACGATATGGTACCAGACACTGACATGGTAAGCGCCTGGGAGGTGGAGCAGACATTAAAGAAAATCTTGCAAAAGTGGTCGGATGTGTCAGAGGTAGTCCCACTTGGAGATAAATGGAAGAATGGAAAAATGGTACTACATCCCGGTAACGCCGGACTTGCACCTAAAGAGATTCCAATTGATCAATTTTTTAATAAGATTGTAATGGTAAGGGACAGGCTTAGAGTGATGGAGCAAAGAGTGAACAGCAGCGAATTAAGCAACGAAGAAAAGGTAAACCTTCAGCAATACATCACAAGGATCTATGGAAGCTTGACCACCTTCAATATCCTGTTCAAGTACAAAGAAGATCAGTTCGTTGGCGAAAAGACCTCCTGATAAAAATGGTTAAAAAGAAATATGGAAAGTAATACAATCATGTACTACTTTCCATTAAAGCTTTATTTAAACAACTAGAACACTATTAGTGCTTCCGAACGCATTTGGGCTTTGCTTGTCAGCATCTGGTTCTTCTAACCACTCAGTTCCGTCTATTCTATACTTAAATTCATGTTCAGTATTTTTCGGTAAAGTTACCTCGGCACTGAAAGAGCCGTCTTTCTTTTTATTCAGTAAAATAGAATTCTCCCAATCGCTATTCAATCCCAACACTTCTACCTTTTCTGCACTTTCTGGTTTTACTATAAATTTAACCTTGCAAAGATCCTTGGTTTTCAAATATGTTTTTTGAAGCATAATTTTTGTTACATTAATAATTTAATACCAATTCGAAGAAATAATAAATATTTTCATAGTAAAACTAGAAATAAATTTTAATTATCAAAAAAAGTATTGAAAATTTATTTACCAGTTGAACATTTTATTTTAAAGTCGACTTGCGTATAACATTGAATTTTGTGTTTTGTTTAGCAATACTCTATCTAATTGTAGATTTGATATAAAAAGAATAAGAAAAGCCAAGGTGTAAGCTTAAAAAACCCCTGCTCCAACAAAGGCTTTCTCACAAACTGCCTAAAAGGTAACAAAAAAACCCGGACAGTTGCCCGGGTTTCTATATTGTTATCGACAATTAACGTTTTGATCGCTCAACAAACTCTCTCTCTACATGCCCAACGTAAACCTGGCGAGGACGGCCGATAGGCTCTTTATTCTCACGCAATTCTTTCCACTGTGCAATCCATCCAGGTAGACGACCTAACGCAAATAAAACAGTGAACATATCTGTAGGGAATCCTAAGGCACGATAAATAATACCAGAATAAAAATCAACGTTAGGGTATAATTTACGTTCCACAAAGTAAGAGTCGTTAAGAGCAGCTTCCTCTAGTTTCTTCGCAATCTCTAGCACAGGATCGTTGATACCTAGTTTATCTAATATATCATCACAAGCCTTCTTAATAATTTTAGCTCTTGGATCGAAGTTTTTATATACCCTGTGACCAAAGCCCATAAGACGGAAGTTGTCGTTCTTATCTTTAGCTTTAGCAATCCACTTATCTGTATCCCCACCGTCTTCCTTAATTTTCTCAAGCATTTCAATTACGGCCTGGTTTGCACCTCCATGTAAAGGGCCCCATAGTGCCGAAACACCTGCAGAAATAGATGCATATAAATTAGCCTCAGAAGAACCTACAATACGAACAGTAGATGTTGAACAATTTTGCTCGTGATCAGCGTGAAGGATCAGAAGCTTGTTCATTGCATCAACAACTACAGGATCGATTTCAATTTCATGAGTAACCTGACCAAAGGTCATATTCATGAAGTTTGAGATATAGTCTAATTTGTGTTGTGGATAGATAAACGGTTCGCCAAGAGAACCTTTGTAGATCCAAGATACAATAGTTGGCATTTTAGCCAGTAACTTGATGATCGTTAGATTTATATCGTCCTTAGTTGGATGAGTATTTAGACTTTCCGGATCAAAGGCAGATAGGGAACTTACAAGGGAAACCAACTGCCCCATAGGGTGAGCCTTTGGAGGAAACCCGTCGTAAAACTTCTTATAATCTTCGTGCAGTAGTGCGTGTTTACTCAACTGTGCCTGAAAATCATCTAATTGGGCCTGAGATGGCAATTCACCGTAGATTAAAAGGTAAGCTACCTCAAGAAAAGAAGTTTTTTCAGCTAATTGCTCAATTGGATAACCTCTGTATTTTAAAATACCCTGCTCGCCGTCTAAATAAGTAATCGCACTTTTAGTACATCCGGTATTTTTATATCCGCTGTCAAGTGTGATATAACCAGTTAAATCGCGAAGCTTTGAAATATCAATTGCTTTCTCATTCTCGGTGCCGGTAATCACCGACAAGTCATACGTTTTGTCGTCTAGGGTTAAAGAGGCTTTATCTGACATATATATTGGATGTTGACGCAAAAATAATCAAATCTGCCTCTTCTGAAATTTTATTTTCAATTGAGGCTATGATTTATGAGTTACGTCATACTTTTTGATAAAAAAATTACATAAAGAGGTCTTCAATTGCTTTTTCAGCCCCCCAATGAGACTTATTTAAGGAGCTATGCGATCAAATGAAGCCATAAAACAAAGAAGCTCTGCTAAAAAAGCAGAGCTTCTAATGATTTTTTAATAAATTCTTATTTGCTCAAGTTGAAACCGTACGCGATTCTTAATGCTACCTGGCCGAGACCATTACCTTGGTTCCTGAATTCCTCGTAACGAAGACCAAGATCAAGGCCATTATTGAATCCAAGTCCGATACCAGGAGCCCAGACAAATGCTGTTTTTTGATTTTCTTTTGTTCCAAATCCAGCTCCTACTTCGCCGCTTATATAGAAGCGCTCCATTGGAAAAACTTTTAATCCTGCTTTCAATGGCACAAAGCCAGCACTTCCAGCATCCTCACCTTTAAGAGAGAAGTTAGTATAACCCAGCGATAATAATCCGGAAACATTGCTATAGAAATCTTTCTGAAGACGAAGATCTCCACCTACAGCAAAATTATATGCATCATGGGTAGGTATTCCCAAACTCAAGCCAATTCCTAAACGAGTATCCCTTGAATCGTGTCCGGCGCTTTGAGCACTAACTGTGCCATAAGAAGTAACAACAGCGATTATCGCAGCTATAAATTTAAGACTAATTGTTTTCATGTTAATATAAGTTTTGTGTGTGTGTGTGTGTGTACTTTTACCGGTTGGAACAATTAAATCTGGAAATGGTTGTCCTTTTTATTTCAAACTCTTTTCAGTTTAAGCTTTACGAATTGATACTCAGGATGAAAATTAATTTCTTTGTATCAGACTCGTTAAGTCGATCCCATAGGCTATTCGAAATGCAAACTGGCCAGTTCCTATTCCCCGCCGGCGTGATTCTTCATATCTTAAACCAAGGTCCAACCCATTATTAAAAGCCCACCCCAGTCCTGGCGACCAAAGGAAGCTGGATTCCTGTGCTTTATGCTGCTTTATAGCTGTTCCCACCTCTGCAGTCAAATACAATTTCTCTAAAGGGAAAACTTTCGTTCCTAACTTAAAAGGTACAAATCCAAAGTCGGCCAGATTATTCTTATGATCGTGTTGAAACTCGGTATAGCCCAAAGTAAGAAGCCCCGAAACACTTCTTGAGAAATCCTTTTGAGCTCTTACGTCTCCTCCATAAACTACATTGAATCCGTGTCGATTTGGAATACCAGTACTAAAACCCAAACTTACACGGATCGCACGCGAGTCTGCAGGTTGAGCACTAGCAATAGATGTGGTTAGAAGGAAAAGAGCAAAGATAGCTCTACCAATAAATTTTGTATTGATCATTTTCATAGGCATTATCAATTTTTGATGTGTTTTTGCTTTTAGAACAAAATTTTTCCAAAATAGTTCAGCCACCCTCATTCAATGTGCCATGCTGGCCTAAATCATTATTAATCATAAGGTGCATATTGGATAGAGTAGGAAATTGAGGATTTCGGGGGAAGTTTTTTCTCAAGGGCCGGTAAAACAGTATCCTGCTTTGAATAAGTTTATCTATTGTATTTCCAAATTGCTCTAAAAATCTTAATTCTATTAAGAAAGATTTAATGCATAGCCCTTTTCATTATTACTTTTTTAGTATCTTAGCTCATTATTTAAACAAGATATTTGTAACCCAATCTCGGGTTTGTCGTAGAACGAGGATATCTTAGTAACGCTTTTTAGATAGGGGAACTTGCATGAAGAAACAAATACTAATTGTTGATGATGAAGTTAGTATTCTTAAACTTCTGAATTTTGTATTATCAAAGGAATACGATTTGATAATAAAAAACAGTGGAGTTGAGGCAATTAGCTGGTTGGAACAGGGCAATGATCCTGAGCTAATTATATCAGACCTTCAAATGCCTTATTTCGATGGTAGCTCCTTTATCAGAAATTTGAAAATTAGCGGTTACTACAGAGACACCCCTGTTATTTTATTGTCAGGAGCAGATGATCTTGACGACAGGGTAAGTAAAATGTCTTTTAAGGTAGAGAGTTATATGCAAAAACCATTTAACCCTACTACATTAAAAAGAGTAATTAGTGAATTAATCGCCAGTAAGAATGATCTTGAGCTCTCCAATTAATAATCTATCGCATCAAACGGGAGTCCACGCAAAAGTGGCCTATGCTGGTTCTGAATTGAAGGAGATGATACTACCTGAGCTACTGGCTCAGTTTGAGGTGGAATACGATGGCCTTGATTTGGATAATATTGAACAATATTTGAACGATCAATCACTATTAACTCTTCCCGACATTATACTTCTGGAGGCCGACAAAAAAGAGAACTGGTTAGCCTTGATAAGCCGGATAAGGAAGAATCCCTTACTACAAGGTATCATCATCGTTGTTGTTTCTGCTTTTACTAATAAAGCATGGAAAAAAAAGGCGATGTCTTTAAAAGTTCACGATTTCTATACGTATCCGTTCCCTCTTGAGGATATATGTGAAAGACTTGGCTTTCTGGTGAAGTTTAAGCTTATTAAGCCTAAGTTGGCTGAATTGGCAGAACAAGTAGATGTGAGGTATAAAATGCCGTTGTACAAACGTACGTTTGATATTATCGTTTGCTCGGTGGCCTTATTGATACTATCTCCCCTTTTCCTCGTAATCGCTGCTTTAGTTCGCTTAGAATCTAAGGGACCAATAATTTACAAGAGCAAGCGAGTGGGAACTGGTTACAAGATCTTTGATTTCTATAAGTTCCGATCTATGAGAACAGGTGCGGACAAAGAAATAGCAACTTTATCTTCACTTAATCAATACTCAGATACAGAAACCGGAAAATCTGCTTTTGTGAAGATTAAAGATGATCCACGAATAACAAAAGTTGGACACTTTATACGTAATACAAGTATAGATGAGTTACCTCAACTTTTTAATGTGTTAAAGGGAGATATGTCTTTGGTTGGAAACAGGCCTCTTCCATTATACGAAGCAGAAATGCTTACTTCAAACGAATGGACAACACGTTTCCTAGGACCTGCCGGACTCACCGGTCTATGGCAAATCAGCAAACGCGGGAAAGAAGAAATGTCTGAGAGGGAAAGAAAGAAGCTGGATAATTATTATGCAGCTAACTATTCATTCTGGCTTGATTTAAAGATCATAATAGGAACCTTCCCTGCATTACTGCAAAAAGAAAAAGTATAAGCCAAAGCATAATTTCGATAACTTAGTTATCCTTAAAACACCAAAAGGATAGTTGTACAAGCAGCTATCCTTTTTTATTTTATTCAACTATTCTTTAAATGTGAAGGCAAAAAAAATGCCTCTTTTAGGAGGCACTTAATTCAGCTTTTACTTTTTTAGCCGCTCTATTCTTTTTTGTTTGTTTTGGTCTTTTCTTTCCAAAAGAGCCCATTGATATTTTTCCTTTTTTACTTTTTTTATCGCCTCTTCCCATAGAATGAAATGTTAAATGTTAACAGTTTCAACAACGAGCCAGGATGATTGTTCTGGAAAAATAAATCGCAAATAACTAATCTACCTCAGCGTGTTCTTTTGCGGCCAGGTACCTTTCAGCTTCCAGGGCTGCCATACAACCACTTCCGGCAGCTGTAACAGCCTGCCTGTAATGCTTATCCTGAACGTCGCCACAAGCAAACACCCCTTCAATATTGGTTAGTGGAGTTCCGGGTTTGGTAATAAGATACCCTGTCTCATCCATATCCAACCAGCCTTTGAAAATGTCAGTATTGGGTTTATGCCCAATAGCTACAAAGAAGCCCGTAACATCCACTGTTGTTTCTTCGGATGTCTGATTGTTCTTAATCCTTATACCTGTAACGTTCTGGCCGTCGCCTAAAATCTCCTGAGTTTCAGAGTTGTAATGTATTTGAATATTAGCTGTATTCAAAACACGATTTACCATTGCTTTAGAGGCACGGAACTCATCTCTCCGCACAATCATATGAACCTTGTTACATAGCTTTGCAAGATACGTTGCTTCTTCTGCAGCTGTATCGCCAGCTCCAACGATTGCCACGTCCTGATTCTTGAAGAAAAAGCCGTCACAAACAGCACAAGCAGAAACCCCAAAGCCATTGTATTTTTGCTCGCTCTCCAAACCCAACCATTTAGCAGATGCTCCCGTCGCAATAATTACACTGTCAGCAGTTATAGTTTTGTGTTCATCGATAACAACTTTATGAGGTGATCCGGAAAAATCAACTGATGTAACATACCCAAAGCGAATATCTGTTCCGAAACGTTCAGCTTGTTTCCTGAAGTCTTCCATCATTTCCGGCCCTAAGATCCCATTTGAGTAACCAGGAAAATTTTCTACTTCTGTAGTTTGTGTTAGCTGCCCACCAGGAACGATACCTGTATATAAAACTGGCTTAAGATCTGCACGTGCCGCATAAATTGCAGCCGTATATCCAGCCGGTCCCGATCCTATAATTAGACATTGTACGTGTTCTGCTTCCAACATAATAAATATTTGCTGCTAAATTACGAGTTTATCCTAGCGGTGGCAAGATAGAACTGTCAGTATGATGTTTATTTACAGCCTTTTTGAGGCACTTTTAAACGTTACTATTTCCAACAGACTGATGACTTTTTCTACAGATTAAAATATTGATTCAACAAAAGAAACAACTAAACTAGCTGATTACTAGCACAATCTAAACTTACACACCTTTTGGCACAATTATAACGTAATAGTAGGAGTACTGACACAAAAAAAGATGAAAAACTTTCTTTTTGGAGCCCTGCTACTTACTGTTTGTTCAGGGATTAATCTTGCAGATGTTAATGCTAAATCAACAAATAGATCGTATTATTCTTTACAAGATACGACAAAAAGAGATACAACTAAAAACGGTTCAAAAACGACCCCTACAGATACCATAAAAACGAAAAAGCCTAAAAGCAAGTAATTCTTAGCTCTGGGTAAAACATAAAGATCTTTTTACAGTTAATTACAGTTAATCCTTTACAATAGCCGGAGTACTCTTCGGCTTTTGTATTTTTGGATATCTGATTTATTTTTTGATACCCTATGGCTAATTTGCTACTGGTCGAAGACGACGCTACATTTTCAGAACTACTGCAGGGATTTTTACAGAAAAAAGGGCACACAGTAGACACCGCATCTAAAGTTAAAAATGCGGTAAAATTGCTCGAGCAAAATACTTATAACTTACTATTACTTGATTACCGACTACCAGACGGCACAGGCTTAGACGTTCTAAGCTCAGCAAAGTCAAATGGTTTAACTATTCCGGGAATCATCATGACCAGCTTCAATGATGTAAGGACAGCTGTAAGAGCAATGCGTTTTGGCGCTTTGGATTACATTACAAAGCCCGTTAATCCCGATGAATTGCTGATGGCCCTAAACGAGGCCCTTGGAAAGAAAAACAACAAGGATCAGGTAGTTGAAGAGATAAGTCCTGTTGAATTTATAGAAGGTACTAGTGCTGCCTCTGTTCAATTACATAATTATATTAAACTTGTTGCTCCTACTGATATGTCTATCATCATTCAGGGGGAGAGTGGAACAGGAAAAGAGTACGCTGCAAAATCTATTCATAGAAATAGTAAAAGAGCAAATATGCCTTTTGTTTCTATAGATTGCGGCGCCCTGTCTAAACATCTTGCGGGAAGTGAACTATTTGGACATACTAAAGGTGCTTTCACCGGTGCTGTTCTTGATAAAAAAGGAAGGTTCGAAGCCGCAAATGGCGGAACGTTATTTTTAGATGAAATAGGCAACCTTGATTATGAGGTGCAGGTTCAACTCCTGAGAGTATTACAAGAGAGGGTTGTTCAACCCATAGGTAGTAACAAGCAAATTAAAGTAGACGTCAGGATAATTGTTGCAACCAATGATGATCTATATAATAGTGTAAGTAAAGGAGAATTCCGGGAAGATCTTTACCACCGTTTAAATGAGTTTAAGATAGGAGTTCCTGCTTTGAGGGATAGAGACAAAGACATTGAGATCTTTATTGATCATTTCATTAAGCAATCCAATCAGGAGCTGGATAGAAATGTGAGGAAGGTGTCGGCGGATGTTAAAGACTTATTGCTTAATTACGATTGGCCAGGAAATCTGCGAGAGCTAAAGAATGTTATAAAGCGAATGGTATTACTTACGCCGGGAGAGGTGGCTCAAAAAGAAGCCTTACCTTCTGAAATGTTTCTTACCATTAAGCAAGGATTAAGGCCGAATACGTCTGATATTAAAGCCGTGAACGAAGCGAATGAAAAAGAACTGATAGCACAAACCCTTTTAAAAGTGAAGTATAACAAGTCGCAGGCAGCTAAGCTTCTTAATATTGATCGGAAAACTCTTTACTATAAGATGGAGAAGTATCAGATAGATGGTTGATCTCTTCTTTAACTAATCGTATTACATCCTGAACTTCCTCAGTAACCCATTTGATATCCTCGACTGTAATAGCCGGGGATTTTTCGTCTGTATTGCTATTTAATGCCAGTATCTCCAGCTCGCGCAATAAAGAAGCCAGCCGGGCCGCACCCAATTGGGCACTCCTTCCCGCCAAACGATGAAACAGAAATGCAACTTCCGGATCATCTGCTCTTAACTTACCCAATTGTTCTATATCATCAGTGCTATCATCTACATATTTCTGAAGGATTTTAAGAAGACGATCATTGTCTCCAAAAGTCATCATCCGTATACTACTCAGATCTAGTTCATTTTTAACCTCAGTTACAATCGGGGTGACTTCTGAATGTTCACCTCCTCTTAAAAGCGACATTAGATCCGCCTCCCGGAAAGGCTTCATCAGTATTCCATCAAATCCCGACTCGAGAATTACTTGCCTTTCTTCAGGTAAAGCCTGGGCAGTCAAGGCAAATATTTTCATTGTTGCACTAAGTTTCCTAAGCTCAATACAAAGGTCTAGGCCGTTCATTTGCGGCATCCGGATGTCCGCGAATACAATAACTTCCTCGGGGGCATCGATACTAGCGAGCAGATCAAGTGGAGAATTGAAACAACTATGGACTACATTATTTTTTTCCAGGATCGAAGAACATAGTTGTAGAATAAGTTCGTCATCATCAACCACAAAAACCCGTGAATCAGAAACTGCTCCTCTAGCCTCCTTTACCTCTACTTCAGCTACCGGATTCTGTTTTGGCTTAGCAAAACCGAGTTCTATTGTAAAACATGAGCCTTTTCCAATCTCAGATTCCACATAAATCTCTCCCCCCTGAAGTTCTACAAGTTCCTTAACAATACTAAGGCCAAGCCCGGTACCACTTGTAGCTGCTACAGAAGAAGTATTCACCTGTTCGAACTGATTGAAAATATTAGTCAAGCTGTCTTTTGGAATTCCCGCTCCTGTATCCTGCACCGAAAAGTGGTAAATGTAACGCTTACCTACGTCTGATGATTTTACAGATAAAATTACACTACCTTCATTGGTAAATTTAATGGCATTGCTTAAGAGATTGTATAGGATCTGTTTAAGCCGGAAAGAATCACCCTTTACATATTCATAAGAAGACGAATTTTGCAAAACAAGTGCTACTTTCTTCTTTTCGGCTTGTGGACGCATTACCGCGATAATTTCACCAAGGAGTTCATGTAAATTGAAGACAGTATAGTTGAGGGAGAACTTACCTGAAGCGAGGCGGCTGTAGTCCAGGATCTCGTTCACAATCTGTAGTAAATGTTCCGAAGAATAGTGAATAGCTTCAATATCCTCTTTTCTGGGTTCCGCTTGATTAAGTAATTGTTCTGAATAGCCAATGATAGATTGAAGAGGCGTCCGTATTTCATGACTCATATTGGCAAGAAAGCGCTGCCGGACTGCACTGTGTCGCTCCGCCTCGTCTTTTGCCAACTCCAGCTGTTTTCTGTAGCGTGCACTTTTTGAGATATCAGTAAGGATAAGGTAGAGTAAAATAGCCGTCGCAAGAACAAACAACAAGATAATGTTTATGATACGATTGGCTCCTGATTCTATTACTTTTTTCGTATCGCTGTTATTTCTATCTACCTGCCGTACCGCATCTTTCTCAACCTCCTGCAGGATATTTAGCATCTGATTGATCAGCAGGTTACCTGTATTCATTAAAGCAGCTTCTCGATTAACGAAGCTCGTACTTTTAAGCTTTTGGGTACTTACAATAGTTCTGCTGGCTTTATCCAGCTCCCTTTTAATGCTATCGGTACTGGCAACTTTAGTTTTAAGGGTATCAATCTTTACGGCAACAGTCTCACTTTCCAGCTCTTCGTGCGGTAAATGAGTTGAAGCGACCTGGACTTGAGCAGTATCTTTTGCACGCTTCTTTTTGCCGAATAAGCGTCCAAGAAACGTCTTCTTCTCTTTTTCCTGCTGCTTCTTTATTTCCTCCTCATCATTATTAACAGCTACTGTAGACGTTCTTTCAGTAGTAATTACTTTCTCTATAAGTACCGGGCTATTAGAATAAATATTAGTCAGGGTTTTAAGCTGTCCGGTTAGTTCTTTGCTGCTAACCAAACCCTCACGTACTTTCATGTAATTGCTAAAAAGGCTATCCCTTTCTTCAAGGATCTTCTTCATTGAACCGATCCTGGCCGATTGGGTTGAGTCTTTAGCATACAGCCCCTGAAGAGTGTCTAAAGAGGCCCGAAGCCGTGCCGACTTCTTAATTAAAATACTTGTATCCTGTTTCCTTCCAAGAATAGCCTGACTGCGTTGCAGTTGCTCAAGATGGTTGATCTCCCTGAATAAAAAGTTAACCCGGTGAAGCCTTTCTACAGGCGTTGATAAGCTATCAACGTTCTTAAATATCTCAACAGACACCTGTCTCGAAGCTTCCCAGGCAAAAAATAAGGCTATACACCCTGTCAAAAAAGCGATGATAACCTTACCCTTCATAAATTGCATACTGTCTTTCCCTCAGTTCTTTTCAATAGGTTTGAACTATAACGAAAGAAACCATAAAATGTGTTAATCCCAATAGTTTATCTCAGTTTAACCAGTTTCCAAAAATATTTAATTTCCTAACCAATACCCTAAAGAATAGGATCTATAGTAATCTTGTACTCTTAATTTTTTCGGTCGATGCTGAAAAAAAGGAAAGGCTATCTCAAAAACTGGTTCTTATCGAATTCAGCTTCTAAGATAGCCTGGCCTTGTTTTTAATTATTAGTCTTCTCTATTTACGAACTTGTGGAATGTACTTGTTTCTCCGTCAGCCTTTTTGTCCTGATACAAAAGATCAAGCTTGTTTTCGTCGAAATTCTGAAAAAAGTCTTCCCAGGAAATCTCTTCGAAACGGTCATCCGCGTCGCTATGTTTAGGAAAATGTATCCTCAAAACACCATCGTCATCGTCCTTACCCGTGTTCTTAATTTTAGCGGGCACCCCGCCACGCTCTTCCGCCCATTTCTGAATTTTCTTATGGTCGTGTGTTTTTTCTGATGAACTCATAGTCAGATAGTTTTTTAGTCAGAGTTATTAAAAACAATGCCAGAAATTATAGGATAAGTATCAACACAAGGATGATGATGATGATAGCACCAGCAGACAGGTAAACACCTCCGCCCGTAATTGCCCTTGCCTGCTTCTCCATAGAGCGCAATTCTTTCTTTAACTCCTTTTTCTCCGTACGGTTCAGCTCAGATTTATCCATTTGACGGATCTCTTCTACACGTTGCCGGATTTGCTGAAGTTGTACTTGTTGCTCGGTAGTCAACTCCTTTTTGTCTGCGTTCGAAGCCGCGAAGGTTGGAGTAGCAAACAATCCAACTGTAAAAACCAAAATGATGGTATAAATTAATTTTTTCATAGTACGTGATTTATTCGATTATGCTCTTAACAACCAGTTAAGCTTAGTGTTTGCATTATCGTTCCATCACAGGCTTTAACAAATCCTGCAAACAGGAAACTGATCCAGGGGATCCTGTCTAAGTTATCGAAATGCAGAAAGCGGCCGCCATTCCTGATGCCTCTATATTAACTACTTCAATGTTTTCAATGGAGGCACATCTTCCTAAACAAGTTTTATTGTATATAGCATGAGTCTTGTAAAGCCGATGTAAGAATTTTGCGATACAGGGAACTACTTATCAAAAAAGATACTTTAAAGGTGTTTCGGCGAACCTTTTCAGCATTTAAAAGTTATTTCCCTACAAACTATGCCGATGCAAAACTTTAAAGATGTATTAAATATTCCTTCCTCCGGAGACATACTGGAAGTACTGAACTTGTCATTTGAAGCTGAGGCTGAAAAAGCCAACCCCCATGCGACCTTTGGTTTTTCTGTTCCCCTGGTAACCGATGAATGTCCAGGCCGGCTTAGTTACTACCCTTTAAGTCGCAATTCCTTCCTTGCATTGCAAGAGAATCTGGATGAGACTGCCTTTATAGAGAAGATGAGCAATAAGAGATTTTGCGTTATAATCTGTAATTCTTATGATAGGATCGAAGAAGAGGCAGGTCAAATTTTTTCTTACAATCCTTACGACGGTGCTATATCATTTATCGCGGGAGTTTGGGACGTTACAGAAGACCCGCTAATGGCTGCGAGTTTGTATAGCTGTACTTTTTTGACCGTTGAACATCAAGGCTCCCAGTTTGGCAGAGTGCCCTATTTTTTAAGAAGAGATCAAATTGCCAGCTGGATCGGAAATGATCTTGATATTGAGCAAAGATTGGCCCTGCTTAACGGAATCAGTTAAGCTAAATTCTCACGACTTTCTCAGGATATTTAGAAGCGAAAGTTTGAACCACAGTGCGTATATAATCATTGGAAGGGTAAGGCTCTAAAAAAGACTTAACTGCTAAAACATCCTCCAAATCCTGGTCTTTAGGTAAGTATCCCATACCTTTAAGCTGACCGCTCTCCATTAACACAACACTGTGCTCCTCCCCTGTCCGGCCCTCGTCAATAAAAGCGAAAGAGGGTAGACCAGCCTTTAATCCCGCAAGTGCTGCTTTTACCCTCTGATTATAGCTCCATTGATGCTCCTTACCCTCACATGCACCATGACAATGTTCCTCCTCAACTCCTATGCAAGGCTCCGAATTCCTTTGGATAAAGCAAAGTTTAGGGCAGAGTTCGAATTCCTTCATCAGAACTTTAATGAGGTTGTGACCTTCAGACAACTGACTGAAACTATAAACCGGGGTAGAAAATTTCTTCTTCTTATCGATCATTAATCGGTTATAGCCTTTTTGATCTTCATAAACATACAAACCATATGCGAGATCAAAACGCTTCAATGCCCTGTTATTCTCGGGCCAAAGACGTTTTATTTCAGATGCTTCAAGTATAAGAGCCATGAGTTCAGTTCCACACTCCTTGAAGTCGATAGTATGTATATTCCGGAGAAATTCCTGTCTTTGACGACCCGAATTATTTCCGGAAAAATGAGAATAAACACGCTTCTTGATGTTTATTGCTTTTCCAACGTAGATTACTTTAGCTTTCCTGTCCTTGAAATAGTAAACCCCCGGACAAGAGGGCAATTTATCCAGCTCTTCCCTGTTCAAATAAGGAGGAAGCTGCTGCTCCTTAGAATTCCTGTTTAAGGATTTTTGTATCAGGCCCTCTTTATCATTCTCCAGCAACATTGTAAATAATTTTGCTGTAGCGTGCGCATCCCCCCCAGCCCTGTGCCGGCCTTCTATTTCAATGTTCAAACACTTACAAAGCTTACCCAGACTATAAGAAGCATAGCCAGGCAAAATTTTTCTTCCTAAGCGAACAGTACAAAGTTTTTTTAGTTGAAGGTCAAAACCAGATTGAGAAAGGTGATGACGAACGAATGAATAGTCGAAGTTTACGTTGTGAGCGACAAAAACCTTTCCTTGCAACAGATCATAAATTTCTGCCGCCACGTTTTTAAAAGGAGGTGCCTGCCGCACCATATCGTCATCAATGCCAGTAAGAGCTGAAATATAAATAGGTATTGATATACCGGGATTTATCAGGGTTTGATAGTGCTGCACCACTTCTTTGCCGTCGTGAATTACAATTGCAATCTCTGTAATCCCATTAGCACTAGCATGCCCTCCCGTGGTTTCAATATCTACAATGGCGTACATTTATACAAAGCTAAGAATTACTAATAATTTTAGCTTAAAAGAAATCAGAAAATTAAATACGGTAAATAAAAAAAGGGAACGGAAGTTCCCTTTTTCAACCTTAAAAATCAGGTTCGATTCTTATATTCCATTAATACTTATACCTACTTTTCCTTTCGCAACTACCATTGCAACAAGTGCATTAGGTGTAAGGAATATACGATTAGGGGCAAGTTGGGTCATAGCACCATTTACCTTAACCCCTTTCATGGGCTCGTAGTTAGTCAGGAATCCGGCCATTGTCTTTTCGCCTTCCTTCAACTGATCACTGATAGAAAAGCGGCAATTTTCCTGGATCTTCTTTGCAATTAAACCATGAACCAACCAATCACCCGTTTTCAACAGCTTGTTCTTTGAATCAAGTACAAAGTCGACCTCATCCATGTACACTTCGCGTTTTGCAGCATCGTATTTAGGAATACCCGATAGATAAAACATGCCATTTACAGTTCCCTTCATTCCTACCTCAACAATCATCTTTCCATCTTTACCCCACAGGTTAATGCTAGAAACAGTTACCGAGCGTTTACCCGACTCGAATTTCTGCCCATTAAAATTCTTCTGCATCAGGGCAGCAGCGTTCTGATAGGTAACTATACTGGCAATATTTGCATTAAACTCTGAAGGCATTTTTTCAACAGCAGTTAAAGCAAGCTTGTTCTTATCAAAGGCTAAACCCGGTTTGTTGCCTACCACAGTTTCAAGGTAAGCCTTCATGCCCAAGTTCATCGTAATCTTTTTATTTGCCACAACAGCCTTCGTTGCATAAAGCTCCAGGGGCTGAATTCCAAACCAGGTGTTATACTCCTGATTAACTTGCATTGGTTGGGCTATCGATTGGATTGCATCAATTACGTAAGGTTTTACATCAATGGCTTTCTCTATAGACTGATCAACCATTTGCCCCATCCTACCCTTGAAAGCTGCTATTGCCGGATTTATGAGGTACGTAATAGGCATGTTCTTACCCATTATAGAGATAGTTGGACTTTCCTTCCATTCTATTCCTGCAACTTGAGTTTGAGTAGAGAGCTTCCAGTTGTTAAGACTAACTGCTGCATTAATTTTAATAACACCATTGAGGTTTACATCACGTGTATCATAAGCAGAGAGGCCAAACTTATCAACGCCATACCGAATCTTAGTCCAAACCTTCATCGGTAGCTCAATATGCAGCTTTCCACCATTCTCGGTGACCACTATTGGCCCCTGCTTCCATACTTTTAACTGCAGGTTGTCATCTTCCAACTTATTATCCTCAAAAATAAGTCCGTTCAAAAATTTATTTGTCTGGTTCTGAATATCAGCAACGCTAATTTCAACTGGCAACTGTACGTAAGAAAGCTGCTTATCATATACAACCTCTTTACTGTAGCTGGCTTCTGGTTTAAGTGCCTCGACTTTTTTTGATGTACTACATGAAGTAAGGAGCAAAGCTAAAGCTCCGAATGCTAAACTCTTCTTTTTCATTTAAAGGAAAAACAAATTACGCTGCGAATATAAGGCAATAGAATGAATTACATAAAACGAACTAATAGTCAAAGATTTAAACCAGCTGTTTGAATAAAGTTCCAGCAGTTGAAATCCCAGGATCAAGTAATGTAATGCTACTTCTCAGGTAACAAAATAAACTCTAAATAATTCCTCCCGCTCAAATAACGCTGAGCGCTAATTTTGAGGTCTTCACTTGTCATGCTGTCTACAATAGAGGTGTGGGAGAAAACCTCATCATAAGGCTTATTCTTTCGACATTGCGATTCGAGGTAGCTTACCCAAAACTGATTAGTTTTAAGCTTCAACTCCGTTTGCCGTCTGAATTCTGCCTGATATTTGTTAATGTTAAGGGCCCCCGGCCCAGCCATTGTTAATTCCCGAACTACATCATTTGCCTCCGAAATCATTTTCCCAACATTCGCAGGTGCACAAGTAAAATCTATCGTAAAACGGCCTAACCCCTGAGATGTACTAGAACGAGTATTAACTGTATAGACACCCGCATCCTCTTCTCTTAGTTTTTCCATTAGTCTGATTTTTAATATGGATACTAAAGCATCAAGCTTTAACTCTTCGTATTCGGACTTCTCCAATTCACCTGAAAAAACAAGCTGTACACTAGCGCGTGAATCCTGTCCGCGCGCTATAGTTTTTTTGATAATACCTAAAGGTTGTTTATACCTACTCCTAGACTTTTCATCTTTATGAGTTGCAGGTAAAGAACCCAGATACTGCTCAATGAGGGGTTTCAATCTGTTTACAGAAAAGTCGCCGACAAAAGTGAAAGTAAAAGCAGATGCATCAGAAAACCTTTCTTTAATAATTTTCTGTACTTTATCCAATTCTACTGTCGACAATTCCTGTTCTGTTAAAGACCGAAATCGGTTACTGTAGTTAGTCATTACAGCGTTAACGGAATCACTAAATACCCGCGCAGGACTATTACCCCTCGTTCTGAGAAACTCGGAATACTTTTCTACCTGGGACTTGAAAATGAGCGAATCTTTTCTTGGATCTGTAAAATAAAGATGGATAAGCTGAAGTGCTGTTTCAATCCTGGCTTCGAGGCAACCACCAGTAAAACCCTGTGTCTTTTCTCGAACGAAGGGCACTACATTTACGGGATTTTTTAATAGATAATTTCTTAAGTCTACGGCAGAGAAACTTCCCACACCAGAGGCTAATAATATGGATTCTGCCAGGTAAGCAGAGGGATAATCAGAATCAGAATAAACAGAAGTACCTCCACTACTTACGCCCGAAAAAATGATGTCATTTTTGAAATTGGTTGGCTTTAAAACAACTTTCAAACCATTCCCCAAAACGAGTTCTGTCACACCCGCCTCCTTAATCTCTTTTTCAGACACGATCTTTCCCTTTACAGGTTTCTTTGCAAGTAAATCTTTTTCTATCGTAACTCCCTCAGTGGGCTTCAATTCTTCAGCCTCCACCTCTTCCATCCATTTTTCTACGACTTCGCGTGATGGGAGTACAACATGTTCTGGAGCGGTAAGGAAAATATCTCTGTTAAAATTGCTGACGTACTGATTGTAGAAATTATTTATATCCGATAGTTTTATATGGTTTAGATACCGGGCAATGTATCTCATTTCTTGTTCAATTCCTGGCGCAGCTCTCTGCTTAAGAAAATGTTGCGTATAGGCCTCGACGTAATTTTGAGAAGATGTTTTGTCCCGCTCCCTTAACAAATATGCCCTGGATCCACGATACTTATTTTTTTGTAAGAGGAACTCCTCTTCTGTAAAACCAAACCTTTTAATCTTGACTATTTCCCGCCATCCTGATTTAAAGCCTTTCTCCAGCTGGCCTTCCTTGGGAGTAATAGCAAGATAAAAAGCATCGAGGTTAGCGGTAAGGAAATTTATACTTGAGCCAGCAGCTTTGAAACCAGGGTCTGCTTCGCGACTCAATAACCTGAATCTCTCAGACAACATTTGGTTAATAATATTCCTTGCCATAAGATTAATATAATCGGCCTCAGTCTCCTGGGGCATAACAAGATGTTTTATGTAGATCAAAGCAGTAGTAGCCGTATTCTCTTTATCATTTATAGCGAGGAAACTATTGGTGCCATTTAAAGAAATGGAAGATTTAATTCGCTCACGCTCCTTTTCAGGATTTTTAAGATCACGAAATAATTTCTTAATCTTAGCTTCCGCTTCTACGACGTCAATATCGCCAACAACGATCAATGCCTGGAGGTTAGGCCGGTACCAGTCAGCATAAAATCTCTTTAAAGCGCCAATGCTAAAGCTGCTTATTATGTCCTCTTTACCTATCGGACTTCTTTGTGGATATAGTGAGTTCCTAAAAAGTACTTTAGAATATTTTTCGCGATTTCTTTCTAGTGCAGTTTTACGCAACCTCAATTCTTCCAGTACAATTCCGCGCTCTTTTTCAATTTCCAGTGAATCCATCGTAGCTTCCTGAGCCCAGTCCCTGATTATTTGAAAAGCATTATCATATACTTCTTTATCATCGGTTGGAACCGGAAGCTTATATACAGTTTCGTCATAATTTGTAAAAGCGTTCAAGTCCGGCCCTAGCCTCACTCCCGACTTTTGCAAATAGTTTATAAGTTCATTTTTAGGGAAGTGGGCGGTGCCATTAAAACCCATATGCTCAATAAAATGAGCTAAACCTTGTTGATCATCCTGCTCAAGGATAGAACCTGCCTTAGTAGCTAAATAAAAATAAGCACGTTTTTCGGGAGTCGAATTCTTTCTGATATAATAGGTAAAGCCATTTTTCAGTTTACCGAACCTGACCATAGGGTCTAAAGGAACAGGAAGGTTCTGTTGTGATTTTACAACTGTGGTAAGGAATAAAAAGGCAATCAGGACTAAAAACTGGCTTGGTTTGGGGCGCATGATAAGGTGCAATTCTAAGTCCGGCAAATTAAAAAACTTTATAGAATATTTAAAAACAGCCAGTGTAAATATTCCAAATACACTGCCTGTTACAATTAAAATAAGCTATTAAAGTTTTTAACCCCTACTCCTGAGGCCGCACATGGTATTCCCGCTCAAGAAAATTACCTAGCTCGTTCACATCCTGAGGGCTCAAATTCCAATCATCTTGAGAAGTAACCTTCCAACCTCCCTCTGTATGTTCAATCAAAAGAGGATGGGGATCCATTAACTTCCTTTCCAGAGAATACATACGATGGTTCAAGTCCATAGGTTCTGCATAGAGTTCCTGGTCCTCGCCATTTACAGGGAAATTTATTTTAAAACGCTTTAGTGTAGACATAGAAAAGTTTTTTTTAATAACACATCGGATAGAGGCAATGTTTAGTACCTGTCAAAAAAGTTGCTAACTAATTCATCAAGGTGTCTACATCTTTTAACCTGATGTTATGGATCAAAACAAGTTAAAGCTTTAATAAACCGGTACAAGCTTCAGGTCATGTTCGGTACTTGTTCGGTTCCCGGGCCCTTCCCGCAAATTAGTTTCCAAATCAACCTGACATAATCCAAGCCATATGCCCGAATCAGGTGAGAAGGATGTACGAACCATTTACGGACAAATATCGCTATAAGGTCGCTATATGGTCGCTGTAAGGTCGCTATAACCTCGGTATAAGTAAGGGAAATATTAAGGAAAGGGACTAATAGATAAAAGAGCATGAGGTGCTCAGGTAAAGATACTTATTTTGAAAAAGATTGCAGCACTTGTTGTGTTTTATATAAAAAAACAGGCCGCCTACTCTAGGCAGCCTGTTTTCTTTAAATCATAAGAGGTGTTTATTTTTTGATAACTACGCAGCTGTACTAACACCCTGTTGCTCTACAGAGTCTAATTCAAATACTGCCAGTTGATTAAGAAAGTTACAATGAAGGGTGCCAAAAAAGTTAATGATACCACTATTTGTTTTGCCCTGAATTAATACCCTCTCTTTTAAAATCTCTTTGTTCGCCAGATCTTTTCTCGACAATATCAAGTCCTCATCCTGAATAGTAAAATCGGATTTTTCGATTGAGAACTGCCTTAGAATTTCGTTAAAGCTGAAACCATTTAATAATAATTCCTTTAATTTCATATAACCTCCTTAAAATTTTGAGAAATAAGACCTGTAAACTCTTTTAGGTAGTGCGCCATTTCGGCCCCGTAAAGTCAAAGAATAATTAACAAATACTAAGCCATATCCGCTACTTCCTAAAAATGTTCTATAAAATTATTGAATCTGATAAAATTATTCAAAAAATAATTACTCTTCGTTATCAAAGTTACAATTAAGTTACAAAGGCGGTCGAATAGTGTAGTAAAATGTAGACCTAAAACAGATACAGATGTTGTTTTTTGTAGACGTTTTATCTATTTTACAGAATTAAATTTCACCGGTGATCAAAGAACTAATCAATACGCTGGTCGTTAAAAGAATATTCAAAATATTTAACAAGACACATAGTGTATGAAATACACAGCAGGAATATTGGTTTACAGAATAACTGAAGGGAGTGCACAGGTGCTGCTTGTTCACCCCGGAGGGCCTTATTATGCAAAAAAAGACGATGGGGTATGGTCTATACCAAAAGGGGAATTTGACCCACTCACAGAAACAGATTTAGAGGTGGCTAAAAGAGAATTTAATGAAGAAACAGGAAATTCCATTTTATCTGAAAATTTCATAGCTATGACTCCTGTAAAAACTAAAGGCGGCAAGAACCTACAAATATGGGCTACAGAAGCAGATTTCGAAACACCTTTTATCTCCTCTAACTTATTTGAAATGGAGTGGCCACCAAAATCAGGAATTAAGAAAGAATTTCCTGAAACAGATAAGGCAGAATGGTATAGTTTTGAAGAAGCGAGAAAAAAATTAAATTCATCTCAGATTCCTGTTCTGGATGAGCTTGAACAAATGCTAAAAAGTCTTTAAGTTGTTACCTTGCTTTTGACTGTATACCTGCCTTCGCGCCCTTTCATTTCTTTACCTTTACTTCGTTTTACTAAAAATTAGAAAAGTCTATATTTTTGGCAGGAAACATTGAACTTTTACTTTATTTGGTAGTCGAACTTAAGTTGAATAAGAATAACATTTATGAAAAAACTTTTTCCACTTCTAATACTTGCTGTTGTTAGCAGTGCCCAGGCTCAACATCAATTGGTTAAGTTATGGGAAACAGATTCACTGGCAATTCCAGAATCAGTTTTACCAAACTTCAACGAAAAGATGTTATACGTTTCCCTTATCGACGGCGTTCCAAATGCGGCGGATGGTAAAGGAGGAATTGCTAAAGTTGGCATGGATGGCAAGATCACTAACGCGAGTTGGGTTACCGGCTTAAATGCACCGAAAGGTATGGGAAAACATGGGAACAAACTATATGTAGCTGATCTGACAGAAGTTGTTGTTGTTAACGCGAGCTCAGGAAAAGTTGAAACAAGAATTCCGGCCGAGGGTTCTGTTTTCCTTAATGACGTTGCAATAGATAATAAAGGCGTAGTGTACGTTTCCGATACACGCACAGGGAAAATTTACCGTATAAAAAACGATAAGGCGGAAATTTGGATGGAAAACATTAGTGATGCTAACGGGCTAAAAATGATCGGCAATGATCTTTATATTCTTTCAGGAACAAAGATGATAAGGGTTAACCAAGAAAAAGTTATTACAACTATAGCCCAGGGCTTCGCTAAAAATGGGGATGGACTAGAGCCATTAAAAAATGGGGATTTCATTGTAAGTTGCTGGAGTGGATTGGTTTACTACGTTTCAAGTAACGGGCAAATCGAACTTCTCCTGGATACTCAGGAGTCAAAAATAAATACAGCGGATATAGGCCTGGATAGAGATAAGAACATTGTTTATATTCCTACATTTAACAATAAAACTGTAATTGCTTACCAACTGAAGAATAATAATAAATAATCCACATGAAAAAAACACTATTTGCAGCAATTGTATTCACAATGGTGACAGCATTTTCTGCTTCTGCTCAGCAAGACAAATCAAAACGTGTTAGTCCTCCCATTACGGTAACAGAAACTACAAAAAAGGGCGCAACAATTACCATCACTTATGGCCAGCCTGCATTAAAAGGCCGTAAGATAGGTACAGACTTCGTACCTTATGGTAAGGTATGGAGAACAGGAGCAAACGAGGCCACAGTTTTCGAAACTGATAAGGATGTAAAGATCAAAGGACAAACTCTACCTGCAGGAAAATATGGCCTGTATACAATTCCCGGAGAAAACGAATGGGTGGTAATATTTAATAAAACCTGGAATCAATGGGGTACTAAATATTCAGAGGCTGAAGATCAATTGAGAGTTAGTGTAAAACCTGAGAAATCAGAGAAATTTCAAGAAAAATTGATTTTCGAGATCTCCAAATCAGGTGAAGTATCTATCGAATGGGGAGACACCGAGGTTGAATTCGAAATAAAATAACATTAAGCCTGATTAAATCCGGATAAAACAACGGCCGTCAAACGAAAATTGATGGCCGTTGTCTTTTTACATTGATGCTTGCTGATTCTGATTAAAGCTAACCATCCAGTTTACGCCGAATCTATCTGTTAGCATTCCGAAATAATCTCCCCAAAACGTGTCTCCCAATGGCATTGTAATTTGGCCTCCTTCTGAAAGTTTAGCAAAAAGCTGATCTGCATTCTCCTTATCATCTGCATTGATAGATATCGAAAAGTTGTTTCCCTGCTTGAATGAAGTGGCCCATTCTCCACCTGTGTCACTGCCCATTATCATTGTTTCATTGCTTATAGGAAGTGAAACATGCATGATCAGTTCCCCCTGTTCCGCAGACAAGGGAGGCATTCCATCTTGAGCAGGCATATCTTTAAAGCGACCGAGATAGTTAAATTCTCCGCCAAATGCGCCTTTGTAGAAATTGAAGGCTTCTTCGCAATTTCCATTAAAATTCAAATAAACGTTTACTGTTGGCATTTCTGTTTGTTGATTAGAGTTAATTAGAGTGCTGTTCCTATCGAAACTAAGAATATTATGTTAATTCTTATTTAAGTTTTTAAGAAACTGTTCGTCATTACACAACAGCTCATCACAAAGCCCTAAATAACCTTCTACGAAGCGAAGTAGGGATTCCAGGTGGAAAAAGTTGAGAAAATCTTCAGGAGGTATTTTGTATGGAAGGCTGGCTTTTCGGAAAGACCCAGCAATTTCGAGATCTCAGGACCAAGTAAATAACTAATGAGCTGTTCCACATCCTTCCTTGTAAGTTTTGACTCTGTATCCAAGTCAGCGAAGGTTTTAACTAAGGACTGTGTCAGCTCTTTCCCCTGTTCCGATTCACTAAATTGTCGGTTGCGAATTGCCTTTTCCAATAGGTTAGCTGCTTTTCCATTAAGGGCAATTAATCTTTCGTCAACGCCTAGCAGATAGGATATTACTGCCCACAGGTGCAAGAAAGCTTGCTGATCTTTGTCAGCGATCGTTACCCCGGTTTTCCGAAGGCCTCTTATCACAATTAGTGAAAAGGCCAGGCTTGTTCCTGCCATATCTTCCTGGTTGATGGGAAATCCCCAGCTATTTTGCCACTGACCCGATCGCAAGGTATAGAAACGTGCTATAGCATGAGTAAGGCGCGTTTTCAAAATTCCGGCGAAGCCTCTGCCGTGTTCTGCAAAAGCACCCGGTGTTTGAACGTCAGTTACAAATTCTCCGGTATCGGTTAATCGCTTCGAGGTATCATTCCTCAACCGCTCTGAAAGGTAAAGCACCATTGCTCCGTTAGCAGCAGCATAGCAATAAGGCAAGGATAATAGACCAAGAAGTTGCATGATGGAATTCTGATACCGACCAAAGAACTGGCAACCCCGCTGCATTAACTTCTCGTTTGCCCAAACAGGAAGATCCTGGGCCCTGGTAAAAATATCCTCCGATACAAAAGGTAAGGGTACACGGGTCAAATCAGAGTTTTGATCTGCACTTTTCATCCAATTGTACAGCTCCTGCTTAAGCACGCTATCACTAAAGCAATTGGAAATAAAGGTATCAGCCCGGGGATCTCCTGCCTGGCGCATAGCCGATAAGAAGCCATCGTTGTAAGGAAATCCCAGGGACATAGTTAATCTCGTTTGATGTGTGGCGGATAAGTATCTGTTTTAACAGTGGCTTTTAACTCATGTAATATATTGTACAAGCCAAAATTGGTCCGGTTGATGTAAATAAAATGCTTTACTCCCCTCGCCTGTTTGAACTCAGGCATTCGTGCCATACGGTCACCATAAGCGTAGATCTGCTCAAAAAAACTACTCTCACTAAAATCAAAGGTACCACTGGTGTAAGGACGGGTGAATAACGCGATCATTTCTGAAAAGTTCTCATAATAAAACTCTACCTGTTGGGGCGAGTCTTTAGGTAAGATCATTTCCAGCTCCCGAAATGCTTTAAGAGCAGATTCTTTATCATTCAAAGCTCCCTTTAGAGCCAAAGAGAAAAAGGGATAGTAAAAATCATCGGGAAGTTCCTTTATACACCCAAAGTCAATTATGCCAAGTTTCCCTTCCGGAGTTATCAGAAAGTTTCCAGGGTGGGGATCAGCATGGACTGCCCGTAACTCGTGTTCCTGGAAATTGTAAAAATCCCACAAGGCTTGTCCTATCTTATTCCTCTCCTCCTGCGAAGGGTTGGTTTGTAAATATTCCTTCAAATGAAGCCCCTCCAGCCAACCCATAGTTATCGTTCTTTTGCTGGATAGCTCGGGATAATATTCCGGAAACACCACATTTTCAAGTACCGAACAGGCTTGTGAAAACTTTAGCGAGCGTTGCACTTCCAGCTCATAATCTGTTTCTTCTAACAATCGCTCCTCAACCTCTTTCATGTAAACATCGAGCTCTTTTTCGCTCATCCCCAGCAGCCGAAAAGCAAAGGGCTTAACGAGTTTTAGATCAGATGAGATAGAATCGCCTACACCTGGATACTGAATTTTAACAGCGAGCTTCTTACCATTCAAAAAAGCCTGATGCACCTGCCCAATTGAAGCTGCATTGGATGATTTTAGTTCAAAACTATCGAAAACTTTGTCCGGAGTTTTCCCATAATACTTCCTGAATGTTTGAACGATTAGTGGTCCCGATAAAGGAGGCGCGTTATACTGCGACTGGGAAAATTGATTTACATAAGCTTTAGGGAGGATATTTTTATCCATACTGAGCATCTGCGCGACCTTCAAAGCACTTCCCTTCAACTGGCTTAGCGATTCGTAAATATCAGCGGCATTATTCTCGTTCAGCTCATCCTTGCTTAAGCTGGGATTGAATAGTTTTTTGGAATAATGCTTTACAAAATTCCCACCGATCTTGAAGCCAGTTTTTACAAACTTAGAAGACCTTTCGATCTTACTGGTGGGAATACTATCTTGCTCTTTAGGTGTATTTTCGCTCATATTTAAAATGGCATTTTTATGCCAGAGTTCTTAGCTAAAAACTTTCCGTATTCGAATAAATTGTCAAGAGGAGATCTTTGAAAAAGATCAAAAGTCACATTCAAACCTTTCTCAATTGCTTCGTCTGTTTTTTCAAAACCTGAGGAAGTATCTTTAATCCAGAAGTTTAAAACAAAGCCAAATTGCATCCAAAGAGCATCCTTATACTTTTTAGAAATGAAGGCTCTGTCCATCAACTCTCCACTTTCGATGCCTTCAAGCAATATATCTGCACTAAATTCTTCAAATTCAAGCTTTAGTTTATCTAATACACTGGGACTTCCCAAACCTTTAGATGAGCTCTTAAGACTAAAAACAACGAAGCTGCGCTTTGACTTTAACAGCTCGAAAAAACTATAGAATAAGGATAAGGCCTTTTCCCGGGAGGTATATTGGGGCCAGACTTCCTGTGCTTTTACTTCGTCAATGGTAAGCCTTAATAGACCCTTCCATATATCCTGATCAATTGCTTCGAAAGAGGCATAGTATTTATAAAACTCCTCTTCAGCAAGCTCATTCTCTTTAGCGAACACAAAGACGCTTTTGGGATGCTCCCCATTAATTAAAACATGGCTTATATAAGCGTCCTGAAGTTTTTCTTTGATTTCCATCTTTTGTATAGCCTTTAAGTTAGTAACGTAAAACGTTGCTTCAACTACAATAAATATCGGAGTTTTTGAGCTCCCGGATCTGCAACTACGTAGAATTAAAGGAAATATGAGATATAGATGAGATTTAAAAAACCGCTCTACCCTGATCAACATCTGTGGAAATTACCCGATTTTATATTCAAGGAAACCAAGGATATCTGTCACAGTTAACTTGAAAAAAAATATGGGCATTTATCGAACTCGTAAGAATTTAACACATTCTTCACTGAATATCAGAGCCATAATCCTTTGGTCTCTAGCCTTAATTATCTTGAGTGGCTGTGCTACCTGGAAACCAGGGTCAGCAGTTCAACGGAAAGTGCAGGGAAAAACCTTTGTTATAGTTGGAGCATCAAGTGGTTTTGGAAGAGGGGTTGCAGAACAACTAGGGGCCTATAAGGCAAATGTTGTCCTTGCGGCAAGAAGGACAGATCTGCTTGAAGAAATAGCAAGCCGCATCAGAGCTGCAGGGGGAACAGCTTTAGTTGTTAGCACTGATATAAGTAAGGCGGAAGATGTTCAACGCTTAACCGAAACAAGCCTTAAGCAATACGGTAAAATAGACGTATGGATAAATATGGCTGGAGTAGGAGCTATAGGAAAATTCTGGGAAATTCCTTTGGCCGACCAGGATAAGTTAATCGATATTAATTTGAAAGGGTTTATTTATGGTAGCCATGCCGCAATAAACCAGTTCAGAAAACAAGGTTATGGTACCTTAATTAACATGGGTTCAATAGAGAGTGAAAATCCGCTGGCCTATCATGCCAGTTATGCAGCCAGCAAGGGTGGGATCTTGAATCTTGGTCAAGCCATTAATCAGGAGTTAAGGTTAGATGGCCAGAAAAAAATCAAGGTGGTTACCGTTGAACCATGGGCGGTAGATACTCCTTTTTGGCGCCATGCTGCAAACTATAGTGGAGGAACTCCAAGAATGGCTGCAATGGATTCCCCTGATAAAGTTGTTAATGCTGTTATAAGAGTGTCAGTACGGCCAAGGAAAGAGCTGCCGGTAGGCTGGAAAGCGCGGGCTACAAGGCGGTCGCATCATTTATTTCCGCACACCACTGAGAGAATTGCTGCTAATATCATTCATCGGTACCAAATGAAAACAGCACCTCCTGCTCCACCGACTTCAGGCTCTCTTCATAGTCCTGATAAAGCAGGGAAAGGAGTAGCTGATGGTGTTAAAGCAAGAATGAAGCAGGAAAAACGTGATCGAAAAGCCAATAAGAAGAAGGAAGGAGCAAACTCGATTTGATTTGAATGACCGTTGAAGAAGGCCTATAATTTCTACAAGCTCAGAACTTTTTAAGCTATATCTGTTTTTACAAAAAAACAAATTATGGCCGAAACATTTGATTTGGAAATTGAAATATCCGCAGGTAAGAAATCGTTCACTATCATTCCAGAAAACGATGTCTTTACATTAATGGAATCCGGAAGTATTGTTGCTATACTAAAGCAAAAAGAGGGAGAATGGCAGTTCACCACAGGCAGCTACTCTGAGGAGGATGCAAAGCTTATAGGTAGAAAAATACGGGAAATAGAAAAACCTTCATAAGCAGAAGCTCACAAATGAGGATGAAAATAGCCTGAAGGTTCTTTCTATGCAATAAGAACAATTAGACTTTCAAAAAAATACGTGAGAGAAATTATGTTTGTGACCATCTGTTTTCAAAACAGAATAAGATTGTTGTATATGAAAATATTATAAATTTGAGCGGAGGTTAAACTCCATAATTATAACCCAAAATGAAACACAACATCTTAGTTCTATCTCTTTCTATTTTTCTAGCAGCCTGTGGAGGCTCCGATTCAAGCAGTAACAACTCAAGTGGTACCACTGCAAACGAAAGTACCTCATCAACAACGGCTGAAACCTCTGCATCTGATGAAAGTACATCTTCCAGCTCATCATCCAAAGGCTCGCAGTTAATTGCTAAATCCGATTGTCTTTCTTGCCACAAAGAACACGAAAGGCTTGTAGGCCCTTCTTACGCCGAGGTGGCTAAGAAATACGAGAATACCTCCGCCAATATAGAAATGCTTGCAAACAAAATAATCCAGGGGGGAGCAGGAAATTGGGGAGATATCCCGATGACACCTCATCCAGGTTTATCGAAAGGGGATGCCGAAGAGATGGTGAAATATATTCTGACAATTAAATAGGGCCCTTGGTTTCATTAATAGAAGCCTCGCCTTTCGATGAATGCAATTTGATCTTTAACAAAACAATCCTCTCGTCCCTCGCTTTTAAATAAAACCCAAGTGATAAAATCATCTATTCAGGAATTTAAACAGCAAGAGTTATGAGTAAGAAGCAAGATGTAAAAAAGCCGAAAATGCAAGTGGATAAAACGGCTAAGGGGCAATCAGCTTACCAATCAGAAAAGAGCGGCAAGAGCGATGTAAAAGGAGATGATTCTCCAAAGCATGGAAAGAAAAAATAAAACAAGTAAATAAGTTAACCACAGACAAAAAGACAAGAGCCCTTTTGCTATGCGAAAGGGCTCTTGTCTTTTTGCTTTTTAAACCCTTACACATTCACTTACCCACTCAAAAAAGCATTATTTAAAAATATTTTAATTTTCCTGTAACTATCCCACATTTCTTACCGTATACACAGCATCCTTTCCCAAAAAGGATTTGTTTTTCATAGGTAGATGTAGGGTTAGACTAATTGTCTGACCCTTTTTTCTTTTCTACTCTTTCGCCGTCATCTTCTTGTCTTACCACAGACTAACATTTGATTCAATAAAACGGCCGACATTCGAAGGTTGAGATTATGGCAAAGTCAAAGTGGTTTTACCAAGGCAAGCGCTTATCTTATCTGAAAGCTCTGTTAGATCAAAGGGCTTTGTTATAAAATAGTCGCTCTTATAATCGCCCAGAGAAAGGAAAACCTTTGGAAATCCCGACATCATTATCACTGGAATATGAGCAGTTGTAGGATTGGTTTTAATCTGATGGCAGAACTCTCCCCCATTTATCCCATTTAGCAAGTAATCCAGTAAGATCAAATCCGGCTTATACTCCTCTATCAATCGGAAAACGTTCTCACCTGTTGAATTTGTTTCTACCTCGTAGTCTAAGTACTCGAGCGATTCTTTCACTACATCCAGAATACTATTATCATCATCAATCACCAAGATCCGCTTCTTCATATACAGTAGAATAATTAATGTTTATTGAATTTGATTTTACACCTGCAACCACATTAGCACAAAAATTACAGCTATACGAGCTAATGATGGACCTGAAACCACTCTTCTGCAAAGTATATTTCATAATTAAAATAATTTAAGTTTATAAAACAATTAGCATTTCTATGCCCTTTTCCTTTATTTTCCTGGAGCAACTATAAAAGCCCCTTAACAATAATTTAACAGGAACATTAGAATCTAAAATGAGTTTTACCAACTCAATAAAAATCCCTTTACAGTTCTTATTTCAAGTGTAAATACTTGTTCTGTTTTAATATAATAGTAACAAATTTTTCTCGGAAAAATTGTTGAAAGGTATGTGTAGCTTTTTAGCATTTGAGGAAAAAAAACTAAATAATGTGCAATGTCGGGGATAATATCATTAAAATTCGGAACTTTGAACAGTGATATTTGAGCCGGTACAGTTAAATCTTCCTCCATACCCATTTAAGATAAAACAGGAATCTTCCTGTCACTTCATATTTGATGAGATCAGAAAGAAATACCTGGTATTGACCCCCGAAGAGTGGGTAAGGCAGCATCTTGTTCAGTATATCATTCGTGAAAAGAACTATCCTAAATCATTAATTAAATTGGAAGGCGGTCTTCGTTTGAATACTTTACAAAAGCGTACAGACGTCGTGGTGTTTGATAACCGTGGTGGGAAAATTTTGATGATTGAATGTAAAGCTCCCTCAGTAAAGATCACCCAGGATGTGTTCGACCAGATCGCGCGGTACAACATCGTTCACCGTGTCCCCTTACTTTTTGTTAGTAACGGATTACATCATTATTACTGTAGGATAGACTTCGAACAGAAGAGTTATCAGTTTATAAAGGAGCTGCCAAGCTACGCGGGGAAATAGGTTATTTTGTTCCCTTTTCAGATACTCTTATCACCTTGAGCACCGTTGGATATTTTTTAAGAGCAGGGAGGTTTGAGGTAATTGCCTGATTCCCCATTGCCTGTTGAACCTCAGCATCGCCGACTTCCGTCTGCAGTTCAAAAACACCTCCGAAGCAGGGCAGGTCGCCTTTCAACTTTCCCTTTCCGAAATCGATGAAAGTTCCTCCATAGTCCCAGCCAAAGCCATAAAGATTAATCGGTTCCTCCCCATTTAATGCTACAATTTCTTTCAGTGTGCTTCCGATTCCGATACCATTATGGAATTTATAGGGTGAATTCTGATGGGAAACTTCGAACAATTTTATCGTTTTAAAGGGCGCTTTAACCTCTTCCCATACAATAGAGATTTCTTTTGGAGAGCCTTTCCAAACTTTAGTGATCAAGCGCTCGAAATCCCCCTCAAGAAAAAGGGAATCCATGCTTACGTTCTCTTTTCCAACTTTCTCCTGGATGGATGCAGGGTCATCTCCAAATTCAAGAGGGCCTATTCCCCAACAAGTGATGTAATTTTCGTCCTGACTAATTTCCTCTACGGAAGTCTTCTGCTTTGACGAACCTTTGGTTTGATCCTTAGTGCTTTGATTACAAGCTGTCAAAAGAACGATAAACGAAACATTCAGGAGAAGGAGTTTGCAAACCGATTTTAAAGTGATTGGAATATTTTTTCTGGCCATATAACTTAAGAAAGTAGTTAAACCTTCAAATAAAAAAGGGAAACTTTGATATTTAGTTTCCTTTTAAAGATTTTTTTCGGCTTATTGTTTGCGCAACACCCTCATGGCGGCTAGTTCATATTCTATCCTGTTCAAGATTGGGTCGAAAGAATTTACTTCTTTTTGTTTATGAAATTCCTTTAGCTCGTCTTTATGGATCACCTGAAGTTTCGTTTGCTCAAGGACACCAGTAAAACATGGAGTATACTTTTCAATATTACCGCCATTAAAACCAGTAATTAAGCCTGGCTTGCTCTGAGTTAGATTAAAGAATTTGATAGACACTGAACCGTTCTTTTTGACAAGATCTCTAAGCCCCATTCCAACGGTTATACTATCTGCAGTCATGTAAGGAGCACCGGGAGTTCCTGCCTCGATAAATTCAATCGTTTTAAACGGTGCAGATTTCTCCTTCCAATAAATATTTACTTGCCTTGGATCATTTTCCCAAACGGTAGTGAACGCTCCGTAAATAGTATTTTCATGATCTGCTAATGCATCTTTTCCAAACTTTTCCTCAAGCGACTTATGAGTATCTGAAAGTTTCACCTCACCTATTCCCTCACATGAGACCAGGACCTTTGGATCAATTTTCTTTTTAACTTCTGACTTAGTTTTTTTAGCTTCCTGACAGGCAACCAAGGATAAGGCCAGGAAAAGTAGGTAACTCTTTTTCAATTTGATAAGATTAATAATTTGCGTTATATAAAAAATAAAAGCCAGCTTAAGATTATTATCTAAGCTGGCCTTCGTTCTCTCTATGCATTCAAAGCTGCCAGGCCCTCTTCGAGGATCGTGATCTTAGCTTCCGCATCCGCTTTCTTTTTGCGTTCGTTATCCACGATTTCGGGTTTAGCATTTTGTACAAAGCGCTCATTTGAAAGCTTTGCATCTACTGATTTCAAGAATCCTCTAAGGTAATCCAGCTCTTTAGTGATACGTTCACGTTCTGCTTCCGCATCAACGTTACCGGCCAGCACTACAAAGAATTCATCTCTTCCCGCCATGAATCCCGCTGCTCCTGAAATTTTATCTTCAACGAATGAAACTTCGCTAAGATTAGCAAGCTTACTGATTACCGGAAGATAATCCGGAAAACTCACATCCGAATTTGCCTTTATTGATAATGGTAAAGACTCTTTAGGGGAGATCTGCTTGCTGTTTCTGATGTTCCTTATCTCTGATATAACCTGCTTTACGATTTCGAAATCTTTCAGTATTATATCGCTGATTGCAGCAGTTTTAGGATATTCTGCAACAATACAGCAATCCTTTTCAGTTCTTGGTCCAAACACCTCTTCATCATGCCACAGTTCTTCTGTCAAGAATGGCATAAAAGGATGGATCAATTTCAATATATGCTCAAAGAAGCCTTTGGTCGCATCATACGTAACTTTATCTATTGGCTGCTGGTAGGCGGGTTTAACCATCTCAAGGTACCAGGAACAGAAGTCGTCCCATACCAATTTGTAACATGCCATTAAAGCTTCAGACAATCGATATTGAGAAAAGTGACTCTCAATTTCTGTAAGAGCTTCACTGAAGCGATTGCTGAACCATTCTATCGCTTGGCCATTCACAGCTTCGAGGTCCTCGTTTATTTCCCAGCCTTTAACCAAACGGAAGGCATTCCAGATCTTATTTGCAAAGTTACGCCCCTGCTCGCAGTACGACTCATCAAACATTAGATCATTCCCTGCAGGGGAGCATAGTAACATGCCTACGCGCACACCGTCAGCTCCGTATTGCTCGATCAGATCAATTGGATCAGGAGAATTACCTAGGGACTTCGACATTTTTCTGCCAATTTTATCCCGCACAATTCCCGTCAGATAAACGTTTTTAAAAGGAACTTCTCCGCGGAACTCATGTCCAGCCATAATCATTCTTGCTACCCAGAAAAATAAGATTTCAGGAGCAGTTACGAGGTCATTAGTTGGATAGTAGTAATTAAGGTCGGCATTTCCTTCTTTTTCAGGATGTCCACATACAGAAGGATCAAATACAGAAATAGGCCATAACCAGGAAGAGAACCAGGTGTCTACCACGTCTTCATCTTGTGCAATTGAATTCAAAGCCTCAGATCTGAAATCAGTTTTTTGCTGCTCAGACATTTGGGTGCGTGCCTCTGCCTTCAGAAGTTCATCAATAGCTTCTTCTTTGGTTTTGGCAACAACCACCTCATGCTGGAAATACCAAGCCGGGATGCGTTGCCCCCACCACAGCTGCCGACTTATACACCAGTCCTTCACATTTTCCATCCAGTGGCGGTAGGTGTTGATGAATTTCTCTGGGATCAGCTTGATCTCACCATCTAAGACATAGTCAAGGGCAGGTTTTGCCATCTCTCCCATTTTGCAGAACCATTGCAACGAAAGCTTTGGTTCGATAACAGCATCCGTACGTTCAGAGAATCCTACCTGAGATTTATATTCTTCAACCTTTTCAAGCTGTCCGGCCTCTTCTAACAGACCTCCAATTTTCTTACGTGCGGCAAAGCGATCTTCCCCAACCAGGATCTCTGCCTTTGAGTTCAACGTTCCGTCGTCGCTCAGGATATCGATCACCGGAAGGTTATGTTTTACTCCAAGCTCATAGTCATTCAAGTCGTGAGCAGGAGTAACTTTCAAGCATCCTGTACCGAACTCAACATCAACATACTCATCCTCAATAACAGGAATTTCTCTATCGATTAATGGTACAAGAACTTTTTTACCTTTTAACCAGGTATATCTTTCATCACCAGGATTGATACAGATAGCCGTATCAGCCATAATGGTTTCAGGACGAGTAGTGGCAATTACTATGAATTTGTCGTCTTCGCCTGCTACCTTGTATTTGATATAATAAAGCTTCTGATTAACTTCTTTACGGATAACCTCTTCGTCTGAAACTGCTGTTTTTCCTTTCGGATCCCAGTTCACCATACGAACACCTCGATAAACCAAACCTTTTTTATAAAGGTGAATGAAGGTATCAACCACAGCTTCAGAGAGTGGTTCATCCATAGTAAAAGAGGTGCGGTCCCAGTCGCAGGAAGCACCCAACTTCTCAAGTTGTTTTAAGATGATACCACCGTATTTTTCTTTCCATTCCCAGGCATACTTAAGGAATTCCTGGCGGCTAAGATCTTTTTTCTCGATCCCCTTCTCTTTGAGCATAGCCACAACTTTTGCTTCCGTAGCTATCGAAGCATGGTCAGTTCCAGGAACCCAGCAAGCATTTTTCCCCAACATACGAGCCCTTCGAATAAGAACATCCTGAATGGTGTTGTTGAGCATGTGTCCCATGTGTAATACGCCGGTGACATTAGGTGGCGGTATTACGATAGTATAAGGTTCGCGCTCGTCGGGAACTGATTTGAAGAATTTTTTCTCAAGCCAATACTGGTACCATTTATCTTCTGTTTCTTTCGGATTGTATGTTTTAGAAATACTCATATGGAATGCCCCGCCTTTTTGGGCTTCCAAAAATAGTAAACTCTAGGTGCTCGCGAAAGGTAAAAATTCAGGAGGGTGAATTAAATTGCAAGGAAAAGAGTTGTGAACTCTGCAGGGAATGAGAAAATAATTCACCAATGTTAATAAAAAAAGCAAGGTGAATTATACTAATTTGAATGATATCCAGTTTCTTATTTCAGATATTATTAATAACGTGAAAGGCAGACATACGATGAAAATTACGAATATCTTATTTAACTACCTAATGATTAACAAGGTTATCCGTTGGTTTAACCGCTGATCATAGGAAACTTTCTATAGCTAGTCTGTAGCTGTCTAAACCAAAGCCGGTAATCACTCCCTTGCAGTTTCTTGCCATCATAGACTTATGCCGGAACTCTTCCCGTGAGTAAACATTCGAAATATGAACCTCAATTACGGGGGTTTTAATTGCAGCAATGGCGTCGGCAATTGCTAACGAAGTGTGGGTATACGCGCCTGCGTTGAAAATAATCCCATCATAACTAAAGCCCGTTTCATGTATTTTATTGATTAATTCACCTTCAATGTTACTCTGGAAATACTCCAGTTCAATATCCAAGTATTTGGACTTCAACTCCTCGAAATAAGAATCGAAGCTTTTTTCTCCATAAATTGACTTCTCTCTTGTTCCCAGCAAGTTCAAGTTAGGACCATTAAGGATCTGTATCTTCATAAGTTCAAACTTAGCAAATTTTGAAAAAACCAGAATATATATTTATAGGTGTTGTAAGCTCCCTTCCCAGGCAATCACAAACTTTTTAAATAGCATAACAATCTAAAGTACTAATGAGAAAACAAGAGGCCTGCATCTTCTTCAGCCGATAAAAGAAAATTCTGAGATTAACATGCTTTTTAATTTTCTTTGTGGGATGGATTGGAGAAGTACGAAAAAAGGTTTTGAGAACTATTTAAAGTTGGAACGCTCCTTATCTGCAAACAGTGTCGAAGCATATATGCGAGATGTGGAAAAGCTTCACCAGTTTGCAGAAAGCACCAATGGAAAGGCTCCTAACGAGATAACAAGCGAGGATATACAGCTTTTTCTTGGTTGGATCAATGAACTTGGTATGCTGCCACCTTCCCAAGCCCGGGTACTGTCGGGTTTGAAGGGCTTTTATAAATACTTAATAATCGAAAATCTTAGTAAAACCGATCCTACAGCCCTGATTGAAAGTCCCCGACTGACCCGAAAATTACCAGATACATTAAGCATTGATGATATTAACAAGCTTATTGCTGCCATTGATCTTTCTTCACCCGAAGGCATGCGAAATAAAGCTATGCTGGAAGTTCTTTACGGGTGCGGATTACGAGTATCAGAACTCACTGATCTGAAAATATCCAATCTCTACCTTGACATAGAGTTCATTAAGGTTACAGGGAAGGGGAACAAAGAACGATTGGTGCCTATAGGAACAGAAGCAATTAAACTTTTAAGGATCTATATGGACGAAATTAGGGTTCATTTGAAAATAAAGCCTAATCACCAAGACTTTGTATTTCTCAACAGAAGAGGAGCTCCATTGAGCCGGGTGATGGTTTTTTTGATCATTAAGCAATTAGCCGAAAAAATATCTCTTAATAAAAACATCAGTCCTCATACCTTCCGGCATTCGTTTGCAACCCATTTAATAGAAGGAGGAGCTGATCTGAGAGCTGTTCAGGAAATGCTTGGACATGAAAGTATTACTACCACTGAAATATATACACACCTGGACAGTGATTATCTTCGACAAACAATAATCCAGTATCATCCGAGAAGTTAATTACAGAATGGGTTTATGCGGTTCACGAAAGCTCGATCCACTAATCAAGGTGTAGAACATCCAAAGACTCACTACCGGGGAGAAATAAAGCATACCTACCTTTAGAGCGTGGGAAATATTTATTTCGAGGACAATCAAAAATACGATAATATAAAGATTTACCACTGTAGTTGCAAATGCAGGTTTACGTAACATATCAGGTTTTAGCATTATGTGATCTCTTATGTACGCAAGAATTGTTCCACAACACCTCTTATAATAACTTTTAGTTAATTTTCAATACTGATATCATTTCACTTCCGAATTATTGCCAAAGTAGAGAGCTAGCTAAATTTTTGACACCTACTAACGGGTATTCGCAGTGAAAAACTATTACTCATTTCACAACTATTTGCCCGTTTTATTGTTAACGGGTGTAAAGTTTACTCCATGATCTTACCAGTTGCCCATGTTAAAAAAATTGCAATTTTTCGTGCGCTCCAATTAGGCGACCTACTCTGCTCCATCCCGGCTATAAGAGCTCTTAGAGCCGCTTATCCTCATTCGGAGATCGCGATAATAGGATTACCATGGGCTAATAGCTTGCCCGAAAGATTCCCTGATTACTTTGATAAGTTCGTGGAATTCCCTGGATATCCAGGTTTACCTGAAAGAGAATTCTCAGCACCAGGTTTTGCACAATTCTTAAATAGGATGGTGCAGGAAGATTTTGACCTTGTTTTACAAATGCAGGGAAACGGCAGTTTGGTTAATCCGATGGTAGAGCTATTGGGAGCTAAACAACTTGCCGGCTTTTGTAAGGAGGGGGTATATGTTCCATCAAAGGGATACTTTATAGATTATCCAGAAAAAGTTCACGAAATAGACCGCCATATTGCTTTAATGAATTCTCTTGGAATTCAGGATAAAGGAAGAGATCTCGAATTTCCTCTTTATAACCAGGATTTCGACGAGTTGAAAACCGCCAACTTACCGGTGGAAGTGGGAAAGTACGTATGTATTCACCCCGGCTCAAGAGAAACGGCAAGACAATGGCCTGCTGAGTATTTTGCAACGTTGGCAGACCTGGCCGCGGAACAAGGATTAACTCCGGTAGTAACCGGAACCAAAGACGAACTAGCTATAGTAAATAATGTAATTTCCAGAATGAAATCTGAAGCCGTAGTTGCGGCAGGAAAAACAAGTCTTGGCGCAGTAGCAGCACTTATAAAACAGTCGCACAGCCTGGTGTCAAACTGTACCGGGGTTGCTCATATTGCTGCAGCTTTGAAGGTGCCAAGTATTGTTATCAGCCTTAATACAGAACCTAAACGTTGGGAACCATTGAATAAGGACCTACATAAGACAATTGAATGGATCTATAATCCTGATTTCGAACTAGTTTATTCAGAAAGCAAAAGCTTATTTGAGCAAGCGCGCATTACTTCAACTCAATTTGAAATTTCAAACTAAAAAACATTCTATAATTTTGACACGAAAAACTATGTTACAGCTTAGCAATTGATTAATAGCTGCACAGACGTAGTTAAAACTATCCTGATGAGAAAATTTCTTCTTTCAATTCCACTACTTTCTACGCTCTTTATTGCGTCCTGTTCTTCCCTATACATGCCTAATGTTCCCAATACTCCTATGTTTACTCAGGGGGGCGAATTGCATGCCAGTGGGCATGTGTCAGTAAGAGGCAACATAAGTGTTAATACCGCTTTAGCTTTCACCGACAACTTCGCTCTAATGCTTAATGGATCTGCTATCAGTCAAGATAAAGAGAAGAAGGATTTCTCTCAGAAAATGGCGGAAGCAGGCATAGGGTATTTCACAACATTCGGGAAGGAAAATAACAGGATCTTCGAGGTTTACGGTGGATTGGGAACAGGAAATAGCAAAAGGGTTTTAAGCGAGCTGACCTACGACGGTGCAGTTCCTTACGAAAGTCAGGACATTACTTTCGACAAGTTTTTTGTCCAAGTGAATTACAGCTCTACCAGGAAAAGAAAACTGAATCTTTTTGGAGAGAAGTTTCCTTTGAACTATGGAACTGCTTTAAGAATGAGCTATGTTACGATGGATAAGGTGGAAATGACAGGAGTAAACCCACTTAAGGAAGACAACATTTTCCTGGAACCGATATTTTTCACACGTATGCGTCTGAATGAAAACTTTCAACTACAGTATACAACTGGAAGTAATTTCGGCTTAAAGAATAGAAAATACCTTACGGCTGGGAATTCTGTTTTTACAATTGGAGCGGTGTATAACCTGGGCGGGAAAAAGCTGAGGTAAGTTTGCCAGGTATATTAAAACCAATCATGGGAGAACTATGCCCAATCTACGACACTAGCATTTCTTGATCCAGGTCGGCAACATCCTGCGCGGATGCGACTAGTATGTGTATTGTTGACAGAGTTCTCTTAATGAATGGTTATTTATACTTACCTCACTTATTTCTGCTGAGCAAATTGCAATTTCAAATCAATTGTGATGTCCTTGCCAACTGTTGCTCCGCCGGCTTCTGTAAGACTATTCCACTTCAATCCATAATCAAATCTATTAATCACGGCTGCTGCTTTGAACCCTGCTTTTGTGTTTCCATAGCCGTCTTTTGCTGTACCTCCGTAAGTTACGTTAAACTTAACGGGCTTAGTTACGCCATGAAGGGTGAGGTTTCCAACGAGCAAATACTTGTTCCCTGATACCTTCTTAAAGGAAGTACTTTTAAAAGACATGTTCGGATACTTTTCAACGTCAAAAAAATCAGCGCTTTTAAGATGTTTGTCCCTCGAATCGTTATCTGTATCAATACTATTAACATCAACTGTGAAATTAATTTCCGCATTGCTAAAGTCGGGGGACTTGGATAAAATGTTTCCGTCAAATTTTTTGAATTGACCTTCAACTTCTGAAATTACAAGGTGTTCTACTGAAAACTTCACCGATGAGTGAACTGCGTCAACGCCCCACTTAGTTTGAGCAAATAGAGCTGTATTTACAAATAATGCTGCAGCTAATAAGAATGTCTTTTTCATTTTATGTTATTTTCTGTGTTTTTGAATAAGACAAATTTAGCCCGGAGCTGCTTCCTGGCCGTTGACATGTATCAAGAAGTGCTCTTAACATATGTCAAGAAACTGCAAAAGGGGTTTTGCTAATACATTTTTAAAAAGTTTCTTTGCAAAAGATTTTTCTGGTGCCACTTAATAATGGTGGGCCTTTTTTAATCCCTATAATTAATGAAGATTGTCCTGTTCTCCGACGTGCACGCAAATCTCCCTGCACTTGACGCTTTTTTTAAAGATATCGATACCAAAGAATACGATGCTATTTATTGTCTCGGAGATCTGGTAGGTTATAATGTCTGGCCGAATGAAGTCATTGCCGAAATTAGAAGAAGAAAGATTCCAACAATTGCTGGTAATCATGATATAAAGGTTAAAAAGCTACGGGTAGATCAGCATTTGAATGATGAGGAAGCACTAGTGAACTATGCTTATCATCTTGGGACTGAAACTTCCAGACAATATCTTAAGAACTTGCCCTGTCATATCAAGGTTGAGTTTAAGCAGAACGATCTACCGCTCAATTTAATGCTGGTACATGGCAGCAATAGAAGCGTTAGCGAGTATGTGTTGGAGGATCTGGATGAGACATATGTATTGGAGCTTATGCAGGAGAGCGGTGCTCACATCTTTTGTTGTGGACATACCCATAAGCCATACCACCGCGTTATTGAATCTGAAGGTCAACACCTTCATGTCATTAATATAGGAGCCCTAGGAAAGCCAAAAGATGGCGATGTGCGGGGTTGTTATGTTATGCTAACGATAGACGAAAATAGCTCTCTTGATAACCCTGATAGCATAACAGTAGAGTTTTGCCGAGTTGAATACGATGTAGAAAAAGCAGCAAAAGCGGTGGAAGAAAGTCCCCTACCTAATGAGTTTGCAGACAGGTTAAGAAAAGCATATTAGTCTGAAGCAATTGTATAAGACTTATTATTCGATTTATTGCTGCAGGAAGCACTATAAGCGGAATAGAAATTGCAGGTCAAATGCAACTTAAAAACATATACTATGAACAGACCTATTTCAAGAAAAGGACATGGGTTAGCCGAATGGAGTTATATTCCATTGACAGCCCTTTCTCCTGAAATTATGCGTTTCAAAGACGATCCAAAAGCAACAACGTTTGCCAGAGTACTAAGTGGTCTGATGCTTAGCTCGGCAGTTTTAACTAAATCTGAATGGGGAGTGTTTAAAGTCTTGCCATTTAAAGCTCACCTTGCAGGTGACGTGGCCATCAGTTTAGCATCAGTCATGGCACCTTGGATCGGCAGATTCTCAGAGGATAAAAGAGCAAGAAATACATTTTTATTTCTTGGCATTTCAGGGTTGCTTATTGGAGGATTACTTACCCAATGGAAGGAAATGAAGAGGGACTAACCTCAGAAGTTAGAAGAGGCTTTATCTATATTTGTTAAGTATCTATAGACAAAGCCTCTTTTTTATTTATTCCATAGCAGGCACTATTGCTTCCGCTTTAGGAGCTGCAAGTTTAGCCTTTACCAATTTGCTCACATAGTAAACGAGAAAAGCACAAACTACAATTACCAGAGAGACCACTATACCCAATGTTCCGTAATGCTCGAGGGGACTGTTAGCATCTTTCTGAGTTACGATAAGTCCGGCAGATACCGCAGCCAACCCTCCTGCCATCTGCTGTAATGAAGAGTTTACACTCATAAAAGCTCCCCTGTCTTTCATTTCAGGAATACTCGTTGTCAAAGCTGTTGCCGGTATCATTCTGCTCATGATTCCCATGAATAAAATCATATTAATAACTATGATCTGCCATAAAGGAACAGGACTAAGGTTTGTATAGATGAGGATCATTACTATAGCGAGAGCTGAGCCTGCACAAAACAGAGTGAATTTATCGACACGATCACTGATCTTGCCGATAATAGGCATAACTATAATTGATGCGATACCCGTAAACATAAATACCAATGGCAGCTGCTCGTGAGAAATATGAATGTTATTAACCAGGTAAGCACTACCGAAAGGCATCAACATAAAACCGCCTACCGATAGCAAAGCTGTAGCCCCAAAGGCTACCAGATAAGATTTATTACTTACTGTGTGTAACAGATGCACAAAAGGACTTTTATTCGATTGCATTTTAAGGTGTGCATCAACAGGTTTAACTCTCAGCCAGATCACAGCGTAGATAAGAATTGCAAGGGCAACGATCATAAGAAACGTGGCCTGCCAGTTCCATAAGTTAGCGATATAGATTCCGATTGGAATACCAAGTACCTGGCTGGCAGCAAAGGCCATCTGAACAAATCCCATAACTCGACCACGCTGATTAATTTCAAAAAGATCAGTTACAATTGCAAGTGAGATAGAGCCTATCACACCACCAAAGAGACCGGTTATAATACGGGCCGCCATCAAAAGTTTATAGGAATTAGCCAGTCCACAGAAAAGTGTACCCAGAATAAATCCCGCATAGAAAAACATTAGCAACTTTTTGCGGTCGAATTTGTCTGCGAAACCAGCAGCAAGAAGTCCGCTAATCCCAGCACTAAAAGCATACGAGGATACTATAAGTCCAAAACCAGATGGTGTTATTCGTAGAGATTTCATCAAGATATCCCCTAATGGGGATAGAACCATAAAGTCGAGTACTACAGTGAACTGTAGCAGGGCGAGTATGGCAATGACCAGTTTTTGATAAGGTGAAAAACTGATCAGGTTGTTGTTGTCTGTCTGTTTCATTGTTTGGTTGATTATTTATTATTCATAGGTACAGTGTTGTGGGCCGCATGACTCACATCAATTCCTCACAAAAAAAGCCTGCTTCTGTTAATAATGAAGCAATCTCACCTTCTGTGATAGTGCGACTTACTACGCGCAAAACGCAGTCAATATCTTTCCGGTCTACATTCCAATCCTTCACATCAAGCCTATTCAGTAGGCTTTCGAGTGTAAGTAAGTCTTCATCCGACTGTATATTGGTTTTGAAAACAAGGATATTATTCATCACGAGGGGTTTTATAGTCAATGCCAGATATCTAAACGCCTTGCTATTTTTTCAATGCTTTTAGAACAAGATCAAAAGTTTGCCACAACAGTTCTTCTGTAAGGGTGAATTTTCTGCCCCCGATACTTTTACCCTCGTTATGAAAGCGAACTAAATTATACATTGGAGCAAAAGCTACAGACCAGTAAACCTCTAAAGGCAGTGGGTCGATTTCTCCTCTTTCGATAGCATTTTTCATGAATATGCCCATTGATTTGGCAAAATCTCCAACTATTACTTTATAAACCTCTTCATGATAGGTTGATCCTCTAAGCATTTCAAACAACTGAGCTGCCAAAGGATTGTCGATCATGTGTTTTGAGCGATTTTTCCATTGCTGACGTAAACCATCTTCGAAAGAAGCATCCGGGTCGAAGCCTTTCAAAACTTCTTCGCTCATTTGCTTAGCCCCCTCTACTGCTATCTTCACAATTAGATCGTCTTTGTCTTTGTAATAGATATAAAGCGTGGCTACAGAAATTCCGCAAGCTTTTGCTAGCTTGTTTACGCTGAAATTCTCTAAACCCTCTTTAACAATGAGCTCAATAGCCTTCTGTTTTACCAGCTCTTCTTTCTCTGTGTTCCTGGTCCGCATAGTTTCTAAGGCAAATATAAGTGAACGATCACTTACTTATAGTATATTTATGAATATTTCTTATTTTATGGAGTTCTGATTTAGGTTTATAGAAAATCACTCATTAAAACTTTATCTTCACGCCACATGAACTTTACTTCCATTATAGTTGCAGTTGGTGTAATTCAAGGGGTTATTTTAAGTATTGCCCTTTTTCGGAGTCCTATCAAGGCTGGCATTTCGAACAATTTGCTTGCTCTGTTTTGCCTGATGTTCTCGCTTGTTACGTTCGAAGACTTTTTAATGACAAGTAATCTCATTTTAAAATTCCCTCACTTCTTTGCAGCCTTCTATCCCTTTATTTTCACCTTAGGACCACTTTTCTTCCTGTATGTCGAGAGCCTAACCCAACCATCTTTCAGGTTGAAGCTAGCTCATATCCTCCATTTTGCACCTTACCTTGTACTACTAGCTTTATTAGCCGCTACCATTTATTTTAATAGCGGCGATGTGAAGATCAAGTGGATAAAAGAGAGTTTTAATGATACCCAACCTGACCTATTTAGCGCTACCGCTATTTTTCAAAACCTTGCTTACATATTCGCATCACTTTTTAGGCTGATCAGGCACAAAAAAAACATTCAAAAGATTTTCTCCTACGACGAGAGGATAAACCTGCGATGGTTACTAAGACTTGTTATTGGTGTAATTTCATTATGGGCAGTTTGGGGACTTTCAGTATTCCTAAATGTTTCACTTTTCAAAAATCTTGACGCTATAGGTTTTCCAGTTCTGGTGTATATGATGGGCTATTGGGGAATAGGTCAGAAAATTGTCTATAAGGATAATGATTTTGGATCAAGCAAAGCACTTATTGAACCCCAGGAAAAATTAAAGTACCCTGGATCTTCTATCACTCACGAGCAAATCGAAGAAAAGCTGGAGATGTTGTTGAAGTATATGGAATTGTCAAAGCCATTTCTGAAAGGAGACTTAAGCATCCAGGATCTTTCGGCAGAGGTTCGCATACCTGTTAATCAACTATCTCAAATTATTAATGGCCGGCTGAATCAGAACTTTTTTGAATTCGTTAATAGCTATAGGGTTAGCGAATTTAAAAAGCAGGTTGTAAACCCCTCCAATGAACATCTTTCATTACTCGGCATTGCGCTCGAGTGTGGATTCAATTCGAAAGCCTCGTTCAATGCTGTTTTTAAAAAAGCAACGGGTTTAACTCCTTCTGAGTATAAAAAACAGTCTGAAAAGGGAGATAAGACGTCTAAAGTTAGACTTTAGGACGATAGGACTTCTTTCTTGAGCGATCATTGCCTAAAAAAATCGCTATGAACCAGAAATCTTTAATTCTAATTTTTATCCTTCTTCTACCAGTATTGTTCTCTTGCGAGAAAGATAAAACGCAACCAGTAGTAACTAACAACCCCTTGAAAAGCGAACAAGACCTAATCGTTCATTCGATAGTCAAAAGCTATGCGGAAAAAAAATCAACAGCGGGGTTAAGCATCGGTATCATTAAGGATGATCAGATATGGCAATATGGATACGGTGAAATAATTAAGGGTCTTAAAACAATTCCAAATGGAAATACTGTTTTCGAAATTGGCTCCATAACCAAAACTTTTACGGCACTTATGCTAATGGATCTGTTGTATAAGGTTAAAGTGGAGCTGGACGAGCCAGTAAATAATCTCCTTCCTTCAAATATTCCTTTATTAATGAAAAATGGGCGGAAGGTTACCATCAAGCACCTTCTAAATCATACTTCGGGATTGCCAAGGCTTCCTGAGGGATTTGAGAAAGACTCGGATCCTTCCAATCCTTACGTAAACTACGACAGCACTTCCGTCTATGAGGCTTTGAAGAACGTTAAGTTAAAAAGTCAACCTGGTGAGAAATTTGAATACTCCAACTTCGGGATGGCTGTAGCAGGATTAATCATCGAAAGGACTTCAGGCCGATCCTATGCTGATTATTTGGCGGGGAACATTTGCAAACCGCTTGATCTACACAGGACTAAAGCCGGTAACAATTTCGATGAAAACCTTGCTAAGGGATATACTGATAAAGGCAGGGAAACACCTTACTGGAAATTAACCGGCTATGCAGGAGCTGGGACAATTTACTCGAGTACGGATGACTTGTTGAGATATGCACGAGCGATTATGAATCCTGAAAAATCAACTATTTCTTCTTTGCTCAAGGATCTTAAGGAGGTTACTTTTTCAGACTCGGAGGTCAAGGTCACTAAAGCATGGTTTCTTATAGACGTTAATGGGAAAGAATGTTTGGTACACGACGGAGGTACCGGCGGCTTCCGCAGCTTTATTTACCTCGTTCCGTCCAATAATCTGGCTCTGGTGATTTTAGGAAATAATGGAACAGATGCTGCAGCAACAGTGGCTAGAAATCTGGCAGAAAAACTTATCTACTAACAAATGCAACCATCAGTTCAATCCCTCCCGCTGTTATTAATAGATTCTTCCTAGGAAGTCTACTTAACATAAACTGCAATATTTACAACAGAATTATTTGAAAGCTGATTAAAACTCGACTGGGGGTGGCTCGGGAACATACATCCAATGAGTCACCTCTCCAAGGTCGGCCTCAGTATGCTTCTGTATCTCAAAATCCCATTTTTGCAAATCATGGTAGTACCAACCAATACCCATGTAGAAAGTATTAGTACATACCAGTAAATCTTTATCTTTTTCAGGTAATCTGTCTTTTATTGAAATCCATTCCATTGTTATAAAAATTTAAAATCCCCACCATCAAACAAACCCTTGTCGCTCAGCTTTAATTCGGGTATCACCAGCAAGGCCATAAACGAAAGGGACATGAACGGAGAACCTAATGTTGAGCCTAATGACTTCGCTGCCTTATCGATCCTCTTATAGTCTTCTGCTACCTTATATCCATCCTCTAAGGACATCAAACCAGCAACAGGAAGAGGAAGGACAATATCTTCTGAATCAGATACACACGATACTCCACCTCTAACCTTAATTAAGGAATTTACGGCTCTAGAGATGCTTTCATCATCTACCCCTACTGCTACTATGTTATGACTATCATGAGCAACACTTGAAGCTATTGCACCATTCTTTAATCCAAAGTTTTTTATGAATGCTTTAGCAACCGGAGCTTCTATGTAGCGGTTAACAACTACTATTTTAAGTATGTCGCGTTCAATATCTACTACAATTTCCTCAGCAAGTAACTTTGGCTCAAGCATCAGTCTGTTCGTTATCAATTGCCCATCAAGCACCTCGATAATGGGAATTGTGCCATTTATAGCGGGATAGTTGCTCAACATAACTCTAAAATCCGCCTCGCTTTTCTCCTGGCAGTTAAACTGATTTACTTCACGATCCTCCCTAACTTCTTCAAGTAAGATCAAGGTTTGGCCATTTTCCGCGACCAATTTTCCATTAATAAAAGTTTGAAGCGTTCTGAATGATTCTAAATCATTAACTACAATAAAATCAGCAGGATCCCCCTCATTCAGTAAACCAACATTTAAACCATAATGCTTCACAGGATTTATGCAAGCAGCTTTTAATACCTTGAATACATCAATACCTTTTCCAATAGCTCTTGCGCAAAGTTGATCGATATGTCCTTCTACAAGGCTGTCGAGATGCTTGTCATCGCTGCAAAACATCATCATGTCTTCATAATCATCTAGAAGACCGATAAGAGCCTCAAAGTTCCTGGCAGCACTTCCCTCTCTGATTAATACTTTCATACCAAGCTGAAGCTTTTCCAGGGCCTCCTCTTCGGTAAAACATTCGTGGTCTGTACTAATTCCTGCTGAAACATATTTCATCAGATCCTCCCCTCTTAATCCCGGTGCGTGCCCGTCCACGGGTTTTCCCCATCGCTTTGCCGCAGCAATCTTCTCCAGTACATCTGCATCCTCATGTAGTACTCCAGGAAAGTTCATCATCTCACTGAGATAGAGCACTTCGGGATTTTGAAGCAGGGCATCAACATCAGCAGCAGTTAGTTCAGCACCGGCCGTTTCGAAACTAGTTGCAGGAACACAGCTCGGCGCACCAAAATTAAACTTGAATGGAACCTTCTTTCCGTTTTCAATCATAAACTCAACCCCTTCCATTCCGGTCACATTAGCAATTTCATGAGGATCACTAACGGTTGCTACGGTTCCATGCACAACCGCTAACCGGGCGAACTGCGAAGGTATTAGCATAGAGCTTTCAATGTGGACGTGGGCGTCAATAAATCCAGGGAGAATGTAGGCATCCAACACTTCGCCCTTTAATTCTATTATCGATACAATTCTTCCATATTCAAACTGAACCTCGCCCGGGTATATCCGGCCGTTTTCTATATCAACTATATTTCCTTTTACTGATTGCATATGTCTGTATCCAAATCTTTAAGTGTAGTTGCAGTCACCTGTCTTAAATAAGAGCAAGCCAAGATAGTAAAAGCATGAGAACCGGCAAGGACCTCTAACTATTCCATGATTAGAGCAAGGATCACAAAGGCATCAACGAACCAAAGTGAAGGAGTAATTTCCCTGGTCTTGCCTGCCACCACTTTTATGATGGTATAACTTAAGAAGCCCCAGATAATACCATGGGTTATTGAGTAGGTAAAAGGAATAAGCACCATGGCAAGAAAAGCAGGTATAGCTTCGTCTAATTGATTCCAGTTAATCTTTACTACAGGACTGATCATAAAAACACCAACCAGAACAAGCGCAGGGGCGGTGGCTATAGAGGGGATTACGGATAAGAGAGGGGACAAGAACAGAAATGGAAGAAAAAGGAAGGCGGCAACTACTGCCGTTAAACCTGTTCGTCCCCCGGCTTCTATACCAACCGCTGACTCTATATATGCGGTACCCGGACTTGAACCGGCAATACCTGCGAAAGTTGTGGCAAAAGCATCAGTGAGCAAAGACCGTTTTATATTTTTTGGTTCGCCATGCTCATCGAGCAGGTTTGCGGCTTCTGCAATCCCCACAAAAGTAGAAAGGCTATCGAACATGTCGGTAAATACAAATGCGAATATCACGGGTAGTATAGAAAGCTGAAGTGAGTTAACAAGGTCAAGCTTGAAGAACAAAGAAAAATCAGGAGGCGCGAACAAGCCGTTAAATTGAATTAAAGGTTTAACATTCTCCTCCAAGCCCCAGTAACGCCCTAGCGGATAAGCAGCCAGAGTGGTAAAGAGTATCCCGAATAAGATTGCCCCCTTTACCCTGCGTACCAAAAGGGCAGCAGTAAACAAAAGGCCGAAAACAAAAGTCAGCACATTGCTTCCCAATACAGCACCTCCCACAATAGTGGCAGGATTAGCAATAACAAACTTGGCGTTCGCTAGGCCGATAAGGGTGATAAACAAACCGATGCCCGCAGCAATTGAATATCTGAGAGGCTTAGGAATAGCCTTCACAATGTGGGTGCGGATATTGAAAAAAGAAAGAAGAAAAAAAACGATTCCAGACCAGAATACAGCTCCAAGTGCAACAGTGTAAGGTACTTTCATTCCCAAAACTACTGAATAGGTAAAGAAGGCATTTAAGCCCATGCCGGGAGCTACCAAGACTGGATTTTTTGCATACCAACCCATCATCAGGCTGCTAAAGAAACAAACTAAGACGGTGGCGGTGAGAACACCCGAAAAAGCCATTCCGGTTTGACTTAAAATAGCCGGGTTTACCACTATGATGTAGGACGTAGCAAGAAAAGAAGATATTCCAGCTATAATTTCTGTGAAGACAGACCTGCGTGAAGAGAAAGCATCAATAGCCATATGCGATGAACGTGAGGGTGGCAAATTAGGTTTTTTATAATGGAACCTTAACATAAATTTCATGTTTACTCGCAGTACTTTAACTCACCGTTATTATTCCATTAATTTTGAAACACCCCAAGTTTTCTGACACTCGAGGCTTCTATTTTCGCCCGAAATAAAATACCTATCATGTACAAAAAATTATTTTTTGGAATTCTTTTATCTACAGTTGTCGCAACCTCATGTAAAAAGGATTCTGAAAGTGAAGAAACAGTAACAACAGATCCGGTAGTACCAGAAGACGCCGCAACGTTTAAAGAAGTAGCATCACAGAAACTTGGCGGAGAAGCGGCTTCTGAGATCTCTGCTTACGATGCAAAAAGCAAAAGACTATTTGTGGTGAATAATGAAGGTGCAACAAAAGTTGAAGTACTTGACCTCTCTAATTTTCCAACTGTTAGCAAACTTCAACCAATTGACTTTTCCACAAGTAGTGGTGGCGCAAACAGTGTTTCAGTGTATGATGGAAAGCTTGCAGTTGCACTGGAAGCAAAAACAAAAACAGACGACGGCAGCATTGCAATTATTGATGCAGCGAATTTACAAGAAATTAAACGAGTAACTGTTGGAGCGCTTCCTGACATGGTTACCTTTAGTCCTGATGGAAACTATATTTTATCAGCAAATGAAGGCGAACCAAATGCCGAATACACCATTGACCCGAAAGGATCAGTTTCAATCATCAATACAAAGAACAATTATTCTGCAGTTACTCTAGATTTTACAGCTTTTGAAAATTCCAAAAACGACCTGATATCTAAAGGCTTTCGGGTTTACGGAAAAAATGCAAGCCTTGCACAGGACGTAGAGCCGGAATATATTGCAGTTACTCCTGATTCTAAAAAAGCCTGGGTAACCTTACAGGAGAATAACGGAATAGCTGAAGTTGATATTGTAAGCGGAACGATCCTTCGTATTGTCCCTTTAGGAGTAAAGGACATCAATTTGTCGGAAAACGCTTTTGATGTAAGCGATAAAGACAACAAAATAGAACTAAAGACCTGGCCGATCAAAGCTTTTTACCTTCCTGACGCAATTGCAGCTTTTAGTGCAGGAGGAAGTAATTACCTGGCTTTGGCAAATGAAGGAGATACAAGAGATTACAAAGGTTTTAAAGAAGAAGCAAGAGTAGAGGAGCTTAATCTTGACCCTACACGTTTCCCAAATGCCGCTACATTGAAACTTCCTGCAAACCTGGGCCGGCTAACAGTAACAAAAATTCAAGGTGATACCGACGGTGACGGTGATTTCGATGAGATCTACTCAACCGGTGGAAGAAGTGTTACAATTTTAAATGCATCTAACGGACAACTGGTTGCTGAGATAGGCAAGGATCTGGAATCAAGGGTTATTCAAGCCGGAAAATATGACGATACCCGCTCAGATAACAAGGGAGTTGAAGTTGAAGCTGTTACTATTGGTTCAGTTAACGGAAGAACGCTGGCATTTATCGGAATGGAACGCGCTGACATGATTGCTATATATGACGTTAGTAATCCTGCTTCACCATTATTTGTTCAATTATTTGAAACTGGCGATGCTCCTGAAGGAGTACACTTTATCAAACCTAAGGACAGCCCTAACGGACGCAGTATCCTTGTTGTAGCAAGTGAAGGGGATGGAATGATTAAGTTCTACCAGCCTAATAAGCTATAAGCTTTCTGCTTTAATCTATAGCTCGCAGAATCATAATATAAAAAAACAAAAGCACCAGCCTCTGGTGCTTTTGTTTTCTATCCAAACAGGAAATTCATTCCTTCAATGGAACATTACTATACATGTGATACTCCCCAGGGGCATAACTTATTGAAAGAGTTGTTGAGGTGATATTAATTGTTTTACCGCTGACATAATCAAACCAAGCTCCGGTTGAAGGGAAAGCCAGGTTCGCTGTAAGGGGAACAACATCAAAATTCCCTACCACCAGAACTTGCATTTCCCGGTCCCAAATTCTCAATGATTTAATAGCTCCAATAAGGCTGTATTCAAAAGTACCTGAACCAAACACCGGATTATTAAGCTTCATTCTGATAAATTTGGCATAAGCATTATATAATGCCTTACGTTTAGGATCAGAATAGTATTCCCATCGGATAGGCTTTTCCCCTGTCCTGCCGTTATAGTCGATACTTACATCGTAACCCAACTCGCCAAACTGCCAGATCATTTTTGGCCCGGGGATAGAAAAAAAGAAGGCCGCAGCCATTTCATTCCTCTTTAATGCTGTTGGTAAATCTTTTACCGAGTATGAACCGGAGCTATTTCCATACTGAAGATTCTTATACATCAGCCTCTCTTCATCATGACTCTCCATGAAACTTACCAGATAGCCCGGCTGGGTAAAGGTATGGGTTGGGTAAAACTGACCAGCAAAATTAGAGTCGTTTAACCATCCCATAGTAGCCTCATTAAAATTATGGTTACCGTTATTCCAAAACATCATTCCTTCATCGGCCAGCTCCCTTTCCTCTTGATTACTACCGAAGTGTTCCAGTATTACGAAGAAGTTTGGATCAATACTCTTTATATAATTATTATAGTTCTTCCAAATTGCTACCCTGCTAGCATCGTAGGCCGTCCAGACATTTACATCCGTACCAGATTTCTTTTGAGTGAATCCTTTTGACAGATCAAATCGAAAACCATCTATCCGGTATTCCTTCATCCAAAATTCCATCACTTTCTTTGAAAAATACTTCGTGGCCTCACTCTCATGATTGAAATCATGACCAACATTAAAAGGATGCGTAGGATCCGTATTAAACCAGGGGTTATCAGCAGTTACCTTGCCAGTACTCTTATTGAAATACATTTGAACAAGTGGCGATTGGCCGAAGGAGTGGTTCAGCACCATATCGAGGATAACGGCGATACCAAGCGAATGGCATTCGTCTATAAATGCTTTTAAAGCATCCTTTGTTCCATAATATTTGTCGGGAGCAAAGTAGAAAGAGGGATTATACCCCCAGGACAAGTTACCTTCGAACTCGTTCACTGGCATCAACTCAATTGCGTTCACCCCAAGTCGCTTTATGTAGCTTAGCGTATCTTTTAAAGCGTTGAAATCATGACTGCTGACAAAGTCCCTTATATGCAATTCATAGATCACCAGGTTTTTCCGCTCAGGCCGGGTGAATGAAACAGTTTTCCAATTATAAATGGATCTATTGCCCTGCATTACACTGACAACTCCCGAGGTATACTCTTTGGGATAAGCTTTCAAATTGGGATAAATAGCAGAGGAAATAAACTTGTCATTGTCCTGATCTAATACTTTCTCGGTATAGGGATCAGCTATTCTTAAGCTATTATCGATCAGGTACTGGTATCCATATTCCTTATCAGGGTCTAATCCGTCTACCTGCAACCACCAGCGCTTTCCGTCGGCCGTCTTCTTCATCTGGTATCTGCTATCAGCCTTCCAATTGTTGAAATCCCCGATAACTGCAATGGTACTTTTACCAGGAGCATATAGATTAAAGATCGCTGAGCTTCCGTTATTGTAGTAGGTTACACCGTCCGAAGCGTTCGATGAAATTTCAGATGCTGACTCTGTTTCAACATCTTTTACCTCTTTCTTTCTGCAGGAAGTATCTAACAGGGCGATCACTACTACAAGTGTATGAAATACTTTTTTCATTACGTAGGAATAAGAATAAGGGATACGCAAGAAACATCTACTTCTGCAGCTCCAGCACCCAGGTTGTCTTGGCGGGTACACTAAGCTTTGCAAGATCTGGTATGCTCTCTTCTGTAACTATATTCTTTGCCCGGCTAAACCATTGTGTCCTTTCTTTGAACCGTCCAGTTTCAAGCTCAATAGCTTTATCATTACTGTTGCAAACAACCATGACCGTTTTGGCTGCATCGTAGCGAAAAAACACGTATACCCCGTTCTCTGGCACGTACTGCATCAGTTTTCCAGTTTGCAATGCAGTTGTATTCTTACGGTAAGTAGCTAATTTCCTGAAATAATTAAATGCCTGGTTCTCCTTCTTATCACGACCTTCGCCAGTAAATTTATTCTTCTTATCCTCTGCCCAACCACCTTTGAAATCTTCACGCACCAGTCCGTCAGGGTTAGAAAAATTCTTCATCAACAATTCTGTACCATAATAAACTTGAGGGATACCGCGGGTGGTTAGCAAGAGCGCAAGTCCAGACTTGTACTTCTCAAAATCCTCCCCTATTACTGAATAATACCGGCTCATATCATGGTTATCCATAAAGACCACATTTCGGTAAGGATCTTCATAAATAAAGTCGTTAGCCAGAACAGAATATAGGCGGTTTACTCCACTTGTCCAGTCAAACTTTCCATTCAAAGCTTCATAAATAGCGTCTTTCACCGCCACGTCTGTAATACCAGGAAGGTTAGTGTTTATGTTTTTATTTAATGTACTACCCTGAGTAAAAAAGGCTTGATTCACTACACCATTCACTAATGTTTCTCCGAAAATGGATAAACGTGGAAATTCTGCTTTAAGCTTTTTTGCCCAATCGGCCATGTACACCGGATCATTATAGGGATAAGTATCTAACCTCAACCCATCAATTCCAGCATACTCGATCCACCAGATATGGTTTTGATTCAGATAATTTTGAACGTACGGATTAGACTGATTCAGATCAGGCATGGAAGAAACGAACCAACCGTCTAGCATACGCTTCTTATCAGCCACTGAAGCATAAGGATCCATCACCGTTTGATCCTTATAGGTTGTCTGGGTGAACTGATCCCATTGGTGAACCCAGTTTTTCATAGGAAGGTCCTTTATGAACCAGTGCTCCGTCCCTGTATGGTTGTGTACGATGTCTTTAATCACCTTCAATCCCTTAGTGTGACACAGCTCAACATACTTTTTGTATAATTCGTTATTTCCATACCGGGGATCGATCTTATAATGATCAGTAGCAGCATATCCGTGGTAGGAAGATGAAGCCATATCATTTTCAATTTCCGGAGTCATCCAAACCGCTGTAATTCCCAGATCTTTAAGGTAATCCAGATGGTCCATTACTCCCTGGATATCTCCTCCATGGCGGTAGTACATGGAATCCCGGTTAAAGGTTGTTTCCCTCATGCCGTTCACGATGTCATTACTTTTATCACCATTAGCAAAACGATCAGGCATCAGCAGGTAGATCAGATCGGCACTAGTTACCCCGTTTATCCTGGTTTGAGATCTATCCTTGCTCTTTAGCTCATAAGTATAGCTTAGTGTTTTTGCGTTTCCTTTGCTAAAGCTGATCCTAAATGCTCCAGGTTTAGCGTTCGCTAAAATTTCAAGATCAAGGAATAAATAATTGGGATTTTCAACTTTATTGACACGAGTTAGTTTTACGCCAGGGTAACTTAAACTCACATTCCGCTCAGCGATCCTTTCTCCATGGATCAATAGCTGAAGCTTGGGATTCTTCATTCCCACCCACCAAAACATTGGCTCCACACGTTCCAATTCAGGAATTTGAGCAAAAGTTGTGGCGGATAGTCCGGTTAGAAGGAATAGGACAAGCAGAATCCTCGTCACTGCATTTGCGTAAATACCTTTCATTAATAAAGACCTTTTCATTAAAGAGTTTCAGTTAGATTTTAAAGGTAGATATAGGGTTGAGAAAGGCTGCCGGGTTGTAGACCCGACAGCGTAAGAAAGTGATTTAGTAGCTCAATTTAAAAGCTCCGGAATTATTTTTAATCACCAGGCTCTTAACCTTAACTCCTTCTACCGCATTCGCTACACCCTGCGGATCGAATTTCGATACAGGATCTATAAAGTTCACAAAATCGTCTTTAAGCGCTACTGATCTATCATTAAGCTTTAAAGAGCTTAGATCACCAAAGCCATGTAAAACCACCTTAAGATTATTGAATTTAGATTTGAAGGAACCCTCTGCTTTTCCAAATTCGATAGTATTGGTGGCTGCATCATAATTTATGTTCCTTTTGTAAAAAGCACCTTTTTCATAATTATAGCTCTCGCCGTCATCCTCATAATAAACAAAATTATTGTTTACACTACCCTTATAGATATGAACAACTAATGTATCTGTTGGCTTTTCGGATGTAGATTGAACCAGCGACTGCATTGGAATAATACTACTTTCCTTTACATATACAGGAAGTTTATGAGATGCAATCTGAGCGATTTTCTCCTGATTACCATTTTCGAGTGCATCTGTATACAAGTCGTAGAACTTACCTTTTGGGAAGTAGATTTTTGCAAAAGCCTGAGTACTTGCAAATGGAGCAACCATGAACGCCTTTCCGAAAAAGTACTGATTCTGAAATTGGGTATCGTACACCTTCGGATCATGTGTATGATCAATTGCAAGGGTCCGCATTACCGGTAGTCCATTTTGCGTAGCCTCAAAGAAGGAAGAGTACAGGTAAGGCATCAATTTATAACGGAGATTGACATAATTCCTGGAGATCTCAAGAGCTTCCTCTCCGTAAGACCATGGCTCGGACGACTTAGTATTTACTGCTGTATGATTACGGAAATATGGAGTGAATGCACCTAACTGCATCCAGCGGGTAAACAATGCAACAGATGGGTTGCCTGTGAATCCGCCGATATCCATGCCTGAAAAAGGAACGCCACTCACGCCTAAACTATTCAGTAACCGCACGCCTGCTAACATATGGTCATCCTCCGAGCGGTTATCTCCGGTCCAGATAGCTGTATATCGTTGAAGTCCCGCATAGCCAGCTCTTGTAAGAATAAAAGGGCGTTTTCCCATCTCATTACGCGCCGACTCAAAACTTGCCCGGGCCATTTGCAGACCGTATACATTGTGTGCTTCTTTATGAGTAGTCATTTTTCCATCGTAATCAAAGATTACATTATTAGGCATTTTCTGTCCCCAAGTGGCAATCTCGTTCATGTCATTCCATAGACCGCTAACGCCTGTTTTAGCAAAGAACTTCACTTCGTTACCCCACCAGTCGCGACCTTTCGGACTTGTAAAGTCGGGGAAGTGACACCAGCCAGGCCACACCTGACCTGTATAGTTCTGGCCGTCAACATATTTAATAAATATGTTGTCTTTCAGACCCCGCTCGTAGGCTCCATACCCTTCTTCTACCTTTATCCCCGGATCAACGATCACAGTCGTTTTGAATCCCATGCTATTTAGCTTTGAGTTCATTTTTTGAGGGTCTAAGAAGCGGGACTTATTCCAGGTGAATAACTTGTAGTTATCCATGTAATGAATGTCTAATGTAATTCCATCAGCAGGGATCTTCTTTTCACGCAGTGTTTGGGCGATCCGGAGCACTTCTACATCAGGATAGTAGCTATACCGGTTCTGCTGATATCCAAGGCTCCAAAGCGGAGGAAGGTTCATTCGACCGGTAAGAGCTGTGTATGAGGTAATAATATCAGCAAGACGTGTATTGTAAATAAAGTAATAGTTCATCTCTCCGCCCTGGGCACTAAAGGACGAAAAACGATTATTACTGGCGCCAAAGTTGAAATCACTTTGGTAGGTATTATCCATAAAAATGCCGTAATTAAGACCAGCATGTATCCCTACATAAAAAGGAATGGTAGAATAAATCGGATCTTGGTTGGCTCCGTATCCAAATGCATCTGTATTCCAATTAGTATAGCCACTGCCAAAACGATCCAGATTACCGGTCTTTTCACCTAATCCAATGAACCGCTCACCTTGCTGCATCTTTTTATAGGTGGTCACCTCCTCTCCAATCCAGGAAGTAGTGAGACCATTTTCATCCTGATTGATCACCTTCCCATCTTTGGTGTAGAAGGTAATTGAATAGGGCGACTTAATAATCTTCGCCTGAAGTGAATCAGTTGCGATAGTTATATCCTCTGCAGTCTGACTGATATTTACCTTTGTAGTTTGTGGTTTAGCAATTACGGCATAAGAAAAATCGCGACCAAGGGCCTTCTTATCTAACCGTACACGGATCACGTTGGGGGCAAAAACACTAATTTCTCCAAAGGCATTTTCTGTGGTGATGGAAACTTTCTGATCTTTAATCTCAACAGCAGTGACTTTTCCAACACCTTTTACCGGACTCTGTGCCTGAGCTGACAGAAGGGAAAGCACCGATGCAGCGAAGACCAGATAAGATAAAATTCTTTTCATGTGTGTTTATAATTAGGATAAATAGTCCCGCAGGCTGATCAAAAGACCTGCAGGACAGAAATTAAAGGAATTTACAGTTTAGTTAGGGTATAAGTACCTGTTACCAGATTCATATCAATCCTATAGGTACCGGCAGCAGTTACATTTATATCGCTTCCGCCAGAAGCAAGCACCCCGCTTGACCCGCCGAAGTTGGTACCCCAATCATCGTTCAACCTGAATTTGATGGCACCCGGGATTAATGTAGTAGTCACACTCCAAAGCTTTGTCTCCCTGTTGTAGGTCATGTCGGTATCAGTGTTCCAACCCCCAAGTGTTGCACTACCAATAACACCCCATGAATAAGGAGTAAAGGTGATAGTATTGCTATTCAAATCAACAGTAACTTTAAATGTACCTGCCGATGGAGCTACTAAATCGCCTCCTCCAACGGAAATAGAACCTGCCGTTGATCCTTTACCATATTCGGGAGGTCCCCATGATTTTTTGGTTAGCACTTTAAAGCTTAAGTTTCCTGTTGTAAAGGTGATTAAGCCTTCGTAGATACCATTACTTGTAGGAGAAACTATGCTGTCTGCAGTTGCAGGGGTCCAACCCTGATAAGCACCAGGAACATACAGCCAACTTGTAGAAGCGTAAGGAGTAACCTTCATCTGCAAAGTATTCGAATATACAGGTGTATATTGCTCCGAAATAGATGATTTAATCCTTACCTCAATGTCTGTAGCCTTCTCTGTTGGGATCCCTAACTTAAGCACCAAGCTATTCAATTCGGCACCAGTGAATTCTTTCGTTAAAGCGTTGGCATCAAATGTCGCTTCTTCTGTATCTGTAAAGTTTGTTCCCTTTACGGCTATCTCTAGCGTGTTCGTTATGACGGCATCGTAACCAAAATCAGGCTTGGTGATGGTGATGGTAAGGGCTTTATTATTTTCGGCTGCTTTTGTAAGTACAATGGTACTCGCACTGGCCGATACTGTAGAAGGAGTTCCTGACGTGGCAACGATCATATCCCCTTCTTTTGAACATGCAGCAAAAAATAGTGCAAGCATGCTCAAGGTAAATATTCTATTTAACAACGATTTCATATTGTAATTCTTCGATGGTTAGTAACCTGTGTTCTGTTTCAAATTTGGATTGGCAATGAGATCAGTAGAAGGAATCGGGAATAAAGTCCTGAAAGATTCTACGCCCTTACCCGAAAGCGATCCACCCTTCCATGGCCATACATAAGAGGCATCAGTGAATTTACCAAAGCGGATCAGGTCTGTCCTTCTGAACGCTTCCCAGTACAGTTCTCTTGCCCTCTCATCCAAAATGCTGTTGAGACTTAAAAAAGTTAAGTTTCCTGAATTATTACCATAAGCCCTTTGACGAAGAAGATTAACATATTGCAAAGCCTGTGCAACCGTACCTCCGGTTCCTCCACGTAAAACCGCTTCTGCATAAATGAGATACATCTCAGCCAGACGGAAAAGCGGAAAATCTGTTGAGGTGTAAATACCTCCCACAGAAGGAGCAGTTGCACCCGTTGAAGTGATGTTCTTAAATTTAGTTACAGCTAAACCATCATTAAAGGTTGTTATATCTGTATTTGCTGTCTTTGAGCCAAAAAACATCGCCCTTTTATCAGAATTGCCGCTATAATCGCCGAATATCTCCGGTAGGGTCTGGCGACTGCGATTTCCACCCCAGCCCCCATTTGGAATACCGTAGGACGAAGGCCCCATAGCACCACTAATGGCAGCGTTAATTAAATAAGTAGTTCCGCCGAAGTTTTGAGTATATACACCATCATAGTTGATGGAAAGGATCGTTTCAGGGTTATTCAGGTTATTATCTGCAAGAAATAAATTAGCATATCTAGCATGCAGTGAATAACCGGCATCAATCACTTTTTTAGAGTAAGTGATCGCCTCGGTATATTTTGGAGTTCCGGTATAAACAGCGGCGTTCAGATACAAACGAGCCAATAAAGCCCAGGCTGCCGCCTTATCTGCCCTTCCATATTCATTCTGTTTTGCCGCAACTAACTCTGGTTCGATAGCCAGCAATTCAGACTCGACATACTTGAACAATTCAGCCCTTGTAATTTGTTTCGCTGCCTCAGCTCCAAATTCAGATTCCTCTGTTATAAAAGGAGGATTACCAAAAAGGTCCATAAGCACCCAGTATTGGAAAGCTCTTAAGAACCGCGCTTCGGCACGATATTGTTGGACGGCAGTTAGATCAGTACCGCTTATACCTCTGCCGCTGAGTTTAGCATCAGTACTCTCCTTTAAAAATGCGTTTGCAACAGTAATTTGGTACAAACTTCTTGTATACAGGCCTTGTAATAAGACATTGTTAGCATTCCAGGTTAATTGATCAAGTTCTCCTACCCCGCCTGCTGCATCGTTAACCCAAGCACACAATGCCTCGTCGGAAGTCAGTTCCTGTGCGTTCCAGTAAAGGCGAAGGAAGTCAGAAGTTCCTGCATCAATTCCACCCAGGTCGCTGCTTCCAGAACCTGTACTACCTGTTAGTGCATAAGCTCCGTATACTTTGGCAAGAACATTTTTATAGCCTGCTGCAGAATTAAAGGCCTCATCTCCAGCTACGTTATTTGTTGGAGTTAGGTCGAGATCCTTGTTGCAGGAACTAGCTGTAATAGCAATAATTATTGCTGTGAATATTTTGAATAGTCTTTTCATAACTGGTTATCCTTAAAAATTAGAATCCAACATTTATCCCTAGTACAAAAGTTCTGGGACGAGGGTATAGGTTGTAATCAATGCCATTTTGCACTTCCGGATCTACACCTTTATACTTGGTTACCGTAAATACATTGCGCACGTTTGCGGAAATATTGAAGCTCGAAATACCCTTTACCACTCTACCGAAATCGTAACTCAGTCCCAGATTATCCATTTTCAGGAATGAAGCATTTTTAATGTAATAGTCGCTGTAAAACTCGTTATTCGTAAAACCTGTGTTCAGGAAATCGGATGTAGCGTTATTGATCAAACCAGCAGGACTGATGATATTTGACGCTGTAGCGAAGTTTGCTGATATGTTGTCGTACAGGTAATTTCCGAGGCTCGATCTAAGCACAGTGCTTAAGGTCCATTTTTGATAGTTGAACGAGCTTGAGAATCCGAGGATCCATTTTGGAACCGGAGAATTATACAAATATCTGTCGGCGTTATTAATAGAACCATCATTATTCAAATCCTGATAAGCCCCCTGAATCGGTCTGCCATTACCATCATAGATCTGCTTGTATGTGTAAAAAGCATAGGGCGTGTTATTGATAGCATGAGCCTGAATAAAGTTACCAGTCGCACCGGTGATACCTCCTGTTAATATAACATCACTATTCAGACGAGTGATCTTACTTTTATTATGTGTAGCGTTGAAGCTAAGGTCCCAGTTCATGTTTTTCTTCCGTACCGGGTTTGCCGACAAAGAAAACTCCACCCCTTTATTTTCCATATTACCCAAATTGATAGTAAGGAAATTGCTAAAGTTGGAGCCAACTGATACGGGCACTCTACTGATCAGATCTTTAGTTTTTTTATAGTATACATCGATGCTACCAGAAATTCTGCCATTGAGGAACCCATAATCAATACCAGCGTTTGAAGTGGTGGTGGTCTCCCATTTTAAATCAGAGTTGTAAGGAACCGGAGTTGACATATAATAAAATTCATTTCCAATCTGGTAACGTGATTCATTACTACTACTATAATAAGTCGGCAAGTAGTAGTAATTGTCAATTCCTTCCTGCTGCCCAGTTACACCGTAACTCAAGCGAAGTTTAAGATCGGATATATTGTTATTGCTTGCCAGGAAGTCTTCCTGTTTTACTTTCCAGGTAAATGCTGCTGAGGGAAAAACACCCCAGCGGTTTTCTTCGCTGAACCTTGAAGATCCATCTGTACGTACGGTACCGGAAACAATATACTTGTTGGCTAAAGTGTAAATTACCCTTCCGTAATAAGATAATAATCTGTTTTCAGGAATATCGTAAGGATAAACCGGCTGACTGATCACAGTAGTTGCATCGGCCTGGTAGGTTGGGAAATTATTATTCCTTGTTCTGTAAGCGTAATACCCGTAACCCGCAGTAGCGTTAATATTGCTATTAATGGATTTCAAATCTTTAGCGTAGTTCAAATAGAACTCGGCTACCTTATTCGAATAATTATTATCGTACCGGGTGATATTGCCTTTAGTACCGATATTAGAGGCAGCAAAAGCAGGAATAAAAGTTCCACCTTTACCTTTTGCAACATCATATCCTAAATTTAAATTAGCATGAAGCTCGGGAAGGAAATGGAATGAATAGTCGAATTTAATATTACCGAAACTGCGTGCAACCTTACTTGAATCACTTTTGGTATTCAGCAGACCTACAGGGTTACGAGGTGCATTCGGATTTGGCGTAGAAGGATCTGTTTGCCATTCATAATAGCCGCCGAAAGAGTTATCGGCATAAACAGACTGAGTTGGATCAAACTGCGCAGCTGAAGTAATAGCACTCTGGTTTCCGAAAAAAGATTCAGAAAGAGATCCTTTAATGTTCAAATCGATTTTAAGATGCTTGTTGAATAATGAAGGAGAGACACTAAGAGCGCCTGATGTTCTCTTCATGTTGTCCCTTTGAAGGATACCGTCATTATCTAAATATCCCAGGGACACGCGAAACGGAACTTTCTTATAACTACCAGTTACACTCAGGTTATTATCAGAAGTGAAGGCTTCCCGGTAGATCTGGTCGTACCAGTTTGTATTTGCAGTTCCTAACAAAGCTTTTTGAACATCTGTTCCGTTTGCATTTACATATTCACGAACCTGATCTGCAGAGAGTACATTTAGTGTCCTGGACGCGTTGGCCAATGCAGCCTGACTGTTGAAGTTGAAAGTCAATCGACCGCTTTGCCCCTTTTTAGTAGTGATCAGAATAACCCCGTTCGACGCCCTTGAACCATATATAGCAGTTGCATTTGCGTCTTTTAACACGTTCATCGATTCAATGTCATTAGGGTTGATCAGGCTTAAAGCATTACCCACCCCTGAAATGCTACTACTGCTCAAGGGAACACCATCTACCACAATTAAAGGATCATTACTGGCATTGAGCGATGCACCACCTCTGATACGTATGGTAGAACTACCGCCAGGCTGTCCACCGCTGCTAGTGATCTGAACCCCGGCAACTTTACCAGTGATCAACTGTTCGGGAGACGTTACGTTTCCCTTTTGAAAATCTTTGGATGTCACCGTGGTAATAGAGCCGGTTACATCGTTTTTCTGTTGAGAGCCATAACCAATCACCACAACCTCGTTCAAGGATTGTGCACTCGGCTGCAATTGGATATTTAGTGTAGTAGCACCGCTGATATTAACAGTTTTAGTAAGAGGCTGATAACCAATAAAGGTTACCTGGACCGAAACACTCCCATTATTTAAGCCTGTTATTTTGAAATTACCGTTAGGATCTGTTGAAGTTCCCTTACTTAAACTTTTTATCACCACTGATGCTCCAGGCAGCGGTTCATTTTTTTCATCGGATACTTTACCTGTAAGGCTTCCTGTTTGTGCTAATGCTATTAAAGGGAATAATAACATTGCATACAGAAAAACATATCCTTTAGTATAGATTCTTCTCATTTTAAATTGGTTGAATTTTTGGTTCTTTGATTGGTTAAAGCTTCTTGCGCAATTGCTTTAATTTTTGGTACTCCATTTAATTTTCTCTCTCCTCCTTAATCTCCTGCCCTGCTAAGAATTTCTTACGTTTTGCTTGAATTTTTGCTTCTGCATAATTGGTACTATAAAATAGATTTAATTGGTTTCTTGATGATGATTTTCAAAGTCATATCATCATTCTTGATTGAATAACACAAATGTGGAGGGCTTTATTCTTAATTACTATTTCTTTAATAATTATTTAAAGAAATATCGCTTTTTTAAAACATAAACGCCTGATTATCACTTCACTGAAAAACAAACCAGGCCGAAAAATTTAAGGGCATTTTAGCTGAAAACTCAGCGTAAATAGAGGTAATTGATGCACCTGTCCGGTCATAAAGAATAAGAAATAGAGGTTGAACCCGAACACCAACACAAGTGTTGTAAACACAATTAAAGGATGAGGTTAATTTGATGCAATATTTATGGATGTAAAGATTTTTTTTAAGCAGATGCCTGCGTCTCCGCCCGGATCGACATTATCCGTTTCTCGAACTCCTCTCCGTGGATAAGCGCTTTTGCCTTCAAGCGCATTTTATAAACATAGATGGTTTTTTCTGAGTACTCGAGGATATTAGCTATGGCAGCATTATCCTCAATCCCCATACGGATAAGGGCAAATATTCGTAGATCGGTAGTTAGAACTTCATTCTCCTTCGGCCAGATCTGATCTTCTGGCTTGAACAAGGCATTAAATTCCTTCACAAAATTGGGAAATATCTTCAGGAACACATGATCAAAGGTATAGAACAGCGTCTCCCGCTCTTTTTTGATATTTATGCCATCTATAGTTATCTTAATATCTTCATATTTTTTCACAGACAGCTTCATATCTACAGATCGCTTGAGCTTCTCCAGCTTCGAGATGTACCCTGAAATTACGTTGAAGAAATAACCGATATATTCTTCCTTAATCCGTGTGCCTTCCAGTAACTTCTCATTTATCCTTTCAAGTTCCTTGTTGGTATCCTCAATAATGCGTTCCTTAGTCTGCAACTTCTTAAGTTGTTTATAGAGCATGATCGAGAATAGTATAATAATAATGGCGAGTAAAGAAATCGAAAAAAGATAAATCAGGAATTGCGTCTTTTCCCGCTCTGAATTGTTCAGTTTCTCGGCAGCTACAATTGGAAGCACAGTACTGATCTGCAATTGCCGCTGTCGTGCTCCATAGAACTCGGCGTCAGCCATTGCATGTCGGATGTAATTATAAGCGTTAACTATATCCCCTTCCTTATATAATATCTCCGACAGCCAAAAAAGGGCCACCGTCTCCTTTGTAGAAGAGCGAATATCGGCAATCGCTGCCTGGATTAGAAGATCAATTGCACGGTCTCCTTTTCTAGTGCTTGTATATAGATTGCTTAAAGTCGAAGAAGCAATAGCAAATTCGTGCTCTGAAAGGCCTTGCTTTTTCAACAGTTGATTCAGCTCTGTTTCTGCCTTGTTGTAATCCTTATTCTTAAAACTCTTATATGCTGTCCAATAAAGTTTATTGAAAGATCCGGTTTCACTAATGGTTATTGCCGAATCAATGTACTGGTTTGCTAGTTTATTGTATTGAGGAGAGTAATACCTGTCGTTAACATAGCTTGCCAGGTCGTAGTAAGCACGGGTGAGCATGGAGTAGTAATCTATTTTGGTGCTATCCGTTAAATATCCTACCCTCACCTCCTTCACACTGTCGAACGTTTCCTTAAACATACCGGAAGACAAAAGGATAAAACCAAGCTTAACTTTCGTATCGTACTGCTTTGCCCGGTCTTTTAAAACTGAACTTAGCTTTCCCATCCGGTTTACGTAGGTATAAGCAGAGTCGAACTGATACGATTTATAAGCCTCAAAGATCATTGCGCATAACTTGTACTGCCTTAGCGCGTTCCCGGGAGCTGTTCTTTTCAGTTGCGCTTTTAATTCTTGAAGTGCGGCTTCCCTTTTAGCATCATAAACCTGCTTTTGACCAAGCTCTAAATTAAGCTCGCTTATAAGGCTATCTCTTTGGTCGAATGCATAAGAAAGACCGCGTGTTAATAGAAGAAAAAGGAAAACTAAAAATATCCTCATAATTGGTACTAAAGGGGGCATAAAGCTATAACTATAACTTCAAACCAAAAAAAATATTGGAGATTCTTGCAATAAATACATACTTATAGTCTACCTAAACAATTACCGGATTTTTAACTTAAATTAGGACATCTATTCGCTGAACCATGCAGTTGACGCCCTTAAGAAGCAAGTCATTCAAAATCTACTATCTCTCGGAAAAAGCATTAACGCTCGAGTTTGGCAACGAGATCAATGAAGGCACTTCTCTCAAAATAAACCGCTTTCATTCCATTCTCAAAATTTTTCCATTTGAAGGTCTGCTCGCTGTTGTGCCGGCTTATACAACTTTAAGTATATTTTATGATCCTGTAACAGTTATAGGCAGCAAAAGCCTTTCCGGTTTAGACTGCTTTGAACGTATTTCTGATTATCTGGTAGAGATTGAAAGCAAGGATCAGGAAATTGAAACTCGAGAGGGAGAAATGATTTCGATCCCCGTTTACTATGGAGGTGAGCAAGGACCCGACCTTCAGGCGGTTGCGGAACATACAAAATTATCTCCTGAGGAAATTATAAGCCTTCATAGTTCTGCAGCGTACAGGGTATATATGATTGGATTTACTCCTGGGTTTGCCTATTTGGGCGGCATGCCAGAACAACTAGCCACACCTCGTAAAACAACTCCCGCAAGAGCGGTGTCTGCGGGATCGGTTGGTATTGCAGGCGTACAAACGGGCATCTACCCCTTAACTAGTCCGGGGGGCTGGCAGATCATAGGACAAACACCTTTAAAACTTTTTGACGCAAACCGGTCAAATCCAACATTGGTAAAAGCCGGTGACACTGTAAAATTCAGTGCCGTTAGTTTAGAGGAATTTAACCACCTAAAGCAAAGCTAAATGCAATTAAAAATACTTAAACCTGGCTTATTAAGCACTATACAGGATCTCGGGCGGTTGCAACACCTGGCAGAAGCTGTGCCTGTATCTGGCGCTATGGACCAATTGTCTTGTCGAATTGCCAACATAGTTTTAGGAAATGACGAAAATGCCCCGGTTATTGAATTTACCTACCATGGAGCCGAGCTATATGCAGAGACAGATCTGTTAATTTCCTTTTCAGGAGAGGGAGCGGTTTTACACGCAGAAGGAATAAACCTCCCTTCTGATCGCCCGATATTTTTACCCGCCACCACCCGTTTTTCGTTAGCCCCTGGTCAGGGCTGCCGTAGCTACCTCGCAGTAATTGGAGGATGGAACGTTCCTACCGTTTTAGGCAGTGCCAGTACTTACTTAACAGCAGAATTTGGAGGTCTGCATGGGCGGAATTTGAAGGAGAATGATCTTATTGTCAGCTCAGAGCTCTTTACCCCTATAAACAGGAATATCTTGAATAGATATATTGCTGATAAAATCAACTATCTTAATTGGAGTGCTTCCAAAAATAGTTTCCTTCCCACATGGAGAAAGGCAGTGAGGGTAATTCCAGGCAAAGAGTTTACGTGGTTTAGTGCAGAATCGCTCCTTGGCTTCCTCTCCGAACCGTTTACAGTTAATGTTCGCAGTGACCGTATGGCCTATCAGCTGGAAGGCTCTCCTATCACGCGGAATAAACCCGAGGAACTTATTTCAACAGCTGTAGCTCCTGGAACTATCCAGGTGACCGGAGATGGGAAACTGATGCTATTAATGGCCGATTGTCAGACAACAGGCGGTTACCCCAGAATTGCTCAGGTTGCATCAGTTGATCTGGCTATTTGCGCCCAACTCAAACCAGGGGATGAAGTTTTCTTTGAAGATATTAGCCGTAAGGAAGCAGAAAAACTATATCTTAAACAGGAACAAAACTTCAAGGAACTTAAAGCTTCTATTGCCAATAAGTTTGCATGATGATACCAGCAGTCGAAATATTGCTGTAATTCGTAATTTCGTATTGAGTATTTAATTCGTAGCTGCTTCTTATGATCATTGACATTAATTGCGATTTAGGTGAAGGATTCGGGAACTATCCGATGCCTAACGACACCATCCTTTTCGACTATATCAGCTCTGCTAATATTGCTTGCGGTTTCCATGCGGGAGACCCAGCAGTAATGGAGCGATCAGTAAGACTGGCGCATGAAAAAGGAGTAGCAATAGGCGCACATCCGGGATTAGCGGATTTGCAGGGATTCGGAAGACGTGAAATGAGGATCAGTGCTAAAGAGGCCTACCAGATTACAATTTATCAGATTGGTGCTTTATACGGATTTGTAAAGGCTGCAGGGGCAAAACTTAGTCATGTTAAGCCACACGGAGCATTATATAACATGGCGGCCAATGATAAACAATTGGCTGAAGCACTTGCTCAAGCTGTTTACGATTTCGACCCCCACCTTACTTTTTATGCCCTTTCGGGCAGCGAAATGATAACAGCAGCTTCAAGACTGGGATTAAAAACCGCATCAGAAGTATTTGCCGATCGTACTTACCAAAACGATGGAACACTTACTCCTCGCAGTCACAAAAACGCTCTCATTCACAACCAGGAACAATCCATCAATCAGGTATTAAGGATGATAAATCAGCAGGAAGTTGAATCTGCCGAGGGAAAAGTTGTTAAATTAAAGGCTGATACCATTTGTATCCACGGAGACGGGCCTAAAGCTGTTGAGTTTGCTAAATTAATTCATGAAAGACTGGTAAATACCGGGATAGAGATCAAGCCAACCACTTAGTTATATTTCTGCATGAAGCCTATTGTGTTGAAATACATTAATTAGGGAGCAGTCGTAGATCTATTCGCTGTGAATTCCTTATAACTTCTTTTGATATAATCGAAAAGGTCGAAGTCGTTCCAGCCCCTTACGAGTTCGGCAGAAGGCCAATAACGCTTTTTAAATTCCTCGAGCTCTTCATCCTTTATATTTACAGTCTTCCTTATATTGGCATCATTAAACCTCGCCGAAATGTCATAGTACTCAAGTTCAGCCTTCGCATACTTGTTAAACCGTCGCGCGCGTTTGCCGTCTTTGCTCAACAGCTCGTGGAAAAATGTTAGAGGACTTCCTCCGAAAGGTAATAATAATCCAAGGGGAGGCTTTCCCCCGTAATAGATCCCCTTCTTTCTAAATTCCTCTTCTACCTCTTTTAAATTTTGTCTCGGTGTGGTCGCTGTTACCTTAACCTCGGCCAGAAGGTTTGTTCCGGTAAGGTATACAAGAATATCTTTGAAATTTCGAACCGGCACTTTCTGTCCGGTATATCCTTCTGCCTCAATGATTAATGTATCACCAACAGAGGCCATAATTGAAAAAAGGCCGAAATGATCAGAAGAAACAGATATGCGCTTATTTTCATTATAAACAGTTGCATTATAAACCCGGGTAGAGGTTCCTTTTCGAAACACCACTCCGATTACAGGTTTTGATACTTGGGCAACTGTAGCCGATGCAAGCAACAAAAAGCACCACAAGACACAGAACTGTTTCTTAACTTCTTTCATTAAATAAACTTAATAATTGATTTCATAGTCATTTGATCTTTAACAGATTTTAACTGACAGTTTGCTTGTTTTTAAGAGGACAGAAAGAACCTCCATAAAACTTTCATCCTACGTTTGTGAGCTTTTGCTCATGGAAGTTTTAACGGTTTACCCTTAGTTAATTAAAAAAAAGCAGTAGTCTTCCTATTATCGAACCTCCCATCACTATAAAAGCAGTATTTAGCTTAGGAAAAAGAAGGTTCACTACAAAGCTAAGGAAAACAATGACTATCGTTCGCCAATCTACCAGAGACGCTTTGCCCATCTCTATGCAGACAGCAAGAATTAATCCTATGGAAGCCACGTTCACCGCATCTAAAAATCCGGACATTAGTTTAGAACGTCGCAATTTAGGTATTAGAGGATTTAATAAGCTCACAAAGAAAAAAGAAGGAAGAAAAATACCTATAGTCGCCGCAACAGCTCCCCCAATACCTCCTACTTGCCATCCAATGAATGTAGCAGAAGAGAACACAGGTCCGGGAGTAAACTGTCCCACAGCTATTGCATCGACCAGGGTTTGGTGACTTATCAGTCCTCTCTTCACCAACTCGGCATCAAGGAAAGCAAAAAGTACATAACCACTACCATAAAGGATAGCTCCTATTTTCAGAAATATCAGGAGGAGTTTATAGTTACTGAAGGTGTCAGAGGAAACCGGCTTTATGGCAGGCAGCCATAGAAGAGGAACGAAGGAAATTGCCTTCTTTTCTTTATACAGATTTAGCAATATACCCAAGGCTCCTGCGCCGAATAACACATATATTTCATTTAGTCCCGCTAGAGCAAGGCAAGCTGCTAAAACTCCTATAACCCCCGCTTCTACTGTTTTTATAGCTTTCCTACTTAGCGAAAACATCAATGAAACGATAACAGCAAGGACAGCAGGCTTAATCCCGTAAACAAATCCAGCTACCTGAGGCAAAGTGCCATACTCTTTGTAGAGATGTGCAAGAATACCTGTTATGAATACGGCAGGCAGAATAAAACAAAGTCCCGCCGCTACCAGACCTTTCCAACCCGCCCTGGCATTACCGATATGCATAGTCATCTCAGTCGAATTGGGACCCGGAATTAGATTTGTTGCTCCAAGCAGGTCGAGAAAATGCTCTTCCGTCATCCAGGCCTTCTTCTTAACCACCTCCCACTCCATCATCGCAATATGAGCAGCAGGACCACCAAAAGCTGTAAACCCCAGTCTTAGGAATAGAAATATTACTTCTTTCAGGTTTGTAGTAAACGTTTTCAATGAATCTTTATCAATAAAGCGTTATCAAGTCTATAAATGAGGTTTTAATAAACCCAACCAAAATAGAAATATTACGTTAAGCCTTTGTTATGCTGATTAAATATCTATTTGTACTTATGGCTACAGCAAACTTAACTGTCAGGGCATCAGAATTACCGCCGAACCTGACGAAATTTGGTAAAAACAAATGTATTCCGAAGGTTATCGAAAGACCGGTTTTAATAGCACTCTCTTATTATCCTGAATTGGAGGACACACATATCAAGTTTGTTTTCAAAAAACGCATTAATGGATCGGTAATGCAAGCTCAACCACTTCCCATTTCTATTATAAAGAGAAGGGAAAACAGGGAATACCAAATTAATATAAGTTCGATGTTGAAGCTTGTCTCTTCAGCTACACCTATCCATCAGCTTCCCGATAATATAATGATTGGTTGGATTGGCCATGAACTGGGACATATTATGGACTATGAACAGAGAAGTAAGTTTGGATTGATAAAATTCGGGATAGGATACTTGCTCTCTTCCGGCTATCGTAGACAGGGAGAAACAAATGCAGATACTTATGCTGTAAATCATGGACTTGCCGATTATATCATTGCTACTAAACGCTTTATACTCGAGCATGCGGAATTACCAAAAGAATATAAAGAGAAAATCGCCAGGCTTTACCTCTCCCCTGACGATATTGTAGAACAGGTAAGGAAACTGGAAGAGAAAAAAGTTACAGAACAGAAAAAAGCCTTACACCAGTGACCTGATATATTTCTCGAATTCCAGAAAATCCTCTTCCTTCATCACTCTCGGTATTTTTGCCTGGCCTCCTAGCTTTTTAAACTCCTGGCTCCAGCGGTAGATCTTGTCGAAGTGAACAACCTCGGCCTCGACTTTTTTCAAAGCTTTGGTCCTTGCCACCTTATAATTCTTATTATTCTCACTTAAATAATTGTCAAGGAACTGTGCAACTGAAGTTGGGTCAACAACTTTATCAGCACCGATGATCCACTGTGTAACATAATCTTCATCTCTGAGTACAGTCGCCACTACATACTCCTGTACTTCAAGGTCAAATTCACTTTCTAATTGTTCTATTGCAGCATTCATTTGATGAACGGACAATTGTTCACCTACCACATTAAGGTAGTGCTTCGTCCGGCCGCTGATCTTTATCTCGGCCCTTTGCTTATCAGTGATCAAAACTGTATCCCCGATCATATAGCGCCATGCTCCTGACACCGTCGAAATTAGTAGTACATACTCTTGCCCCTCTTCAACTTCACCAATCGTTAGCACCTTCGCCTCTGTTTTCACCCTTCCCTCTTCATCCAGATTTTCAGGAGTGAATGGAACAAATTCGAAAAATATACCATTATCGGTTATCAATGCCATGGCAGTAGTCTCAGGTCTTTTCTGCGTTGCAATATATCCTTCAGAAGCAAGATAGGTATCTATGAAAATAAGGGGTCTGGCAAGAAGCTTTTCAAAGCTTTTCTTATACGGTTCATAAGCTACTCCCCCTGGCGTATACACTTGCAGGTTCGGCCAGATATCATGAATAGTATTGAGTTTGTTATGAGAAATCACCTCTTTAAGCATCATTTCAATCCATGATGGAATACCACTTAGGCCACCAATATCCCAATTAGGAGCCTCCTCTGCAATTCTCTTCACCTTTTCGTCCCAATCACGTAGTGCAGCTATCTCCGCGCCAGGTTTATAATATCCCCTAAACCAAACCGGAATATTACTAGCACTAATCCCACTTATTTCTCCTTCCGAATGATCGTCTTTTTCTATAAGATCGGTAGAGCTACCAAGCATCAAAATCTGTTTTCCAAAAAAATCAGCCGGAAGATCAAAATTCTTTAAACTCAGTACCTGCTGCACTGCTGCCTTACGGATAGATTCTACCATATCATCTGTTACAGGAATGTATTTACTATGACTGGTAGTTCCGCTGCTTAAAGCAAAATACTTTTGTCCGCCGGGCCAGGTAACGTTTTGATGTCCCTCTAACAAGTAATGCCACCAATCTGTATACATCTTATCGTAATCATGTACGGGGACACTATCCTGAAAAGCCTGAACAATATTCCCGGAGGAAAGCAGCTGGGTAAAATTATACTTCTTTCCAAAAGCTGTTAACCTTGCTTTTGTTAACAACGCTCTCAAGGTTTCATGCTGAGCTTTCGCCGGATCAGGAGTGCCACTGATAAACCCATAAACATCTATCGCTTTTTTAATGAATTCGCCAAGTACTGCCATAGTAATTATCTGCTGGCTTTAATACAGTAATGTTAGGAGATGTGTTTGAGGGGGTTCAATTTAATCTTATTTTCTAAGTCATAAATCTATTATTGTGAAACTTGCAACAATAACGGAAAATTTCTTTAGCCAACTCTAATATTTATCAAAAAGACAACGTTTTTTTATTTTTATTGAAATAATAAAAATTTAACACAGGATTCCTTGAAACAATATCATCAAAAACGTATTTTTGTTATGTAATACAACAGTACGAGAATGATAAGTTTACCAGGTTATAATTTTCCTTTAAGTTTCAAAGAGTTTGTTAAGAACTATTTGATTCCACGCTCTACATCAAAATTTTATGCTACCGAACCAAAGACGTCTGTCGATTTGAATAAATCACAATTTCTAATTGTGTCAGATGATCCTTTTACTAGCTTTGTTTTCGGCAGGTCTATTGAAAAATGGAATGGAAGAGTACATATAGCCGAAACAGATAAGCAAGCTTTGGAATTTATCCACCGTAACTCGTATAGGGCAGTACTGGTAGATATCAAAGATGTTAGCGCAGAAGCTGTAAGTTTGTATAAGCAATTTGTTGATAAAATTGATGATAAGTCTTTATTAATCGCCCTGATCGATGAAGCAACTGTGCATTTAAAAGATGAATTGTTGCAGGCGGGATATAATGGAACTTTGGACAAGGAAATTGAGCCGGCCGAACTGTCTGAGAAGCTTCGTGAAATTGCATAAAATCTATGTAAGAACATTTAAAAGCCTTATCTTGTTCCCGTTTTAAACAAAGCACAAGATGAAGACTGTAAAAAATTTATATCATTCCGCCGGTAAAGTATTGTTTAGCTGCCTTATTGTTCTGTTTACTCATGCATCTGCATTCGCTGTAAACATTGCCGACAGCGATTTAAGCAATAGCGCCGGAACAAATAAGAACTGGCTTAACTCATTCTGGTTCTTTGTCTGCGTAGCATTCCTGGTTGCCGCTGCAGTAATTGGTTTTAGTAACAAATACACTCGTGTTAGAAGAGACTACAAAGGTCCTGCTGATACGACGAAACGTTAACATAAAAACTCTGTTGCAAAGCTTAGTAGAGGCAATCTATAAGTTGCTTCTCTGCTAAGCTTTGTATAATAAGTTTCCTTGCCTTGTCCTCCGCTACTCCCTTTTATCACACTACCAACCCCCTTAAAATTCAATAAATAAAATCCTACCGTTGGATCATTTCCTTGGGTAAATCATTATGCTACCCCGCCTGTAATTAATAATTTAAATAGTTCAGTAACTTTTTCATTACGGGATCGATTTCGGATTTCTCCTGCTTAATGAAGTGCTTTATTCTTGCCGTAATTCTATTAAATTAGTGCTGAACTAAAACCAATTATGGAACGAAGGAAATTTTTACAGCAGACCGGAACGGTCTTGGCGGGAACACTTCTTACAAATAATTTATTAGCCGATACCCTCGAATTAAAGAAGAAAAAAGTGGCTATGGTTGGTACCGGCCATAGGGGTACAGGAATGTGGGGAAGCGAAGTATTAAAAGAACATAGCAATGTTATAGAATTCGTTGGTCTTTGCGATAAGAATCCGGGGCGTGTACAAACAGCTAAAAAGCTTATGAACGTTAATTGCAAAACGTACACGGATCTGGACAAAATGCTGAAGGAACAAAAGCCTGAAATTTTAATTGTTACTACCGTAGACAATACGCACGACGAGATGATCATTAAAGGCCTTGAGGCTGGCTGTGATATTGTGACAGAAAAACCCATGACCACTGATGAAACAAAGTGTCAGGCAATTATAGACGCAGAAGCAAGAACAGGTAAAAAAGTACATGTTACTTTCAACTACCGGTATTCCCCCCACCGCCAGAAGATCTATGAACTATTGAATAGTGGAGCAATTGGTGAAGTTACATCGGTGGATTTTCATTGGTATCTTGATACATCTCATGGGGCCGACTATTTCAGAAGATGGCATAGAAAGAGAGAAAACAGTGGAACTCTCCTAGTGCACAAATCAACCCATCACTTTGATCTGCTCAACTGGTGGCTAAACTCAGAACCAGAAGAGGTATTTGCTTATGGCTCACTGGAGCATTACGGTAAAAACAATTCTTTCCGGTATTCGCATTGCCGTCCTTGTCCACACAAAGACAAATGCAACTTCTACTTCGACATAACGAAAGACGAGCGTTTGATGAAATTATATGTGGAGAATGAAAAACATGATGGCTATTTAAGGGATGGCTGTGTGTGGAAGGAAGATATCGACATTTTTGATAAAATGGCCGTTCAGATCAAATATGCAAATAAGGTACAGGTTAGTTATTCCCTAACTACCTACTCACCATATGAAGGCTATCGTATTTCCTTTAATGGAAGAAAAGGTAAATTAGATGCCTGGATCCATGAAAAGCAACCATGGGAAATGGAGAAATACGATGAACTTCAGTTAACCAAGAACTTTGGAAAAACAGAGTATATCCGGATTGACAATACAGAAGTGGGTCATGGAGGCGGTGATATAAGGTTAAGAAAGCAGATCTTTACACCCGGAGAAGATAAATACAAGCAAGCTGCCGGCACCAGAGATGGTGCTATGTCTATCCTCGTTGGTATTGCTGCGAGAAAAAGTATTGATAGTGGTAAGCCTGTGAAAATCGAAGGACTAACCAGCTTGAAGCCTAAGATAATAAAGAGTTAATGCCAATAAGTAGAAAAGGACCGTTTGCAAATACAAACGGTCCTTTTCTACTTATAAAAACCTGTTAAAGATTTGCTGCAAGCCAGGCATCTAATGTTGCCATAAACTGAACATAATTAGTCGAAGTAACGACTTCGTGCCCCATGTTTTCATAAATTACCAGGCTATTTTTTACTCCTGTTTGATCCAATTTCGCCTTCAAATCTATCGCTTGTTGTACTGGAACCACCACATCCTGACGGCCATGAACAATCAAAGTTGGCTTTGAAGTAGCAATCACCTTGTAGAGAGGACTTGCATTCAGATAAGCCTGAGGATTCGCAGTTGGAGAAGCTCCAAGTAGTAATTGGACAACACCCAACATTTGAATATTGACGTTCCTTGTGTCAGTTAAATTAGTTGGACCAGATAGAGAAACAACTGTTTTAACTTTATTGTCAACATTATATGCATAAGTATGGAGCATAGCAAGATGAGCTCCCGAGCTTGCTCCAATCAGGGCAACATTCGCAGAAACATTCCATGAAGCGGTCTTTGAAGAAACATAATCGATAGCCGCTTTTACGTCATCCAGCTGCTGTTGCAATTTAACGGTACCACCTACATCAATCAAACGATAGTTCATATTTACTACAGCGTAGCCTTTAGCTCTCATCGCAGTTGCATAAGAATTAAATTCACTTTTGTCTCCGGTTGCCCAAGCCCCGCCATGAATAAAAACAAGGACTTTTGTATTTGCACTTCTGTTCTCGGGCAGATACACATCCATTGTATTACTGGTACTAGCTCCATAGGAGACATTAAGCATGTCTTCAGACGGAAGTGGTTTAGTCTCCGTCTCTTCATTTTTCTTACATGCGCCCAACATCAACACAGCCAGCATTAACACAGCTGACATCATTTTTTTTCTAATCATAAATCTTTTTTCCATTAGTAGTTAAACCTTCTACGTACTGATTGTTAATATGTTAACAAAAAATACACATTTCTTTAAAGACATTAAGTATATCTTTATTAGACCCATCTCATCTGCCAGGAAAGCAGCTTAAATAGGTCTTTAACGCATTAAAATCGCAACTCATATGACCTGGAAAAAATTTAGCGGAGAAATTATTCAAAATCCAATTTTAGATGAAGTAGAAAGGGCAATTGAAAGAGAGTCTAATTTAGGGAACAAACTAAAAGTCTGTATTGGTACAGATTCGCAAGTAAAAGGAGCTATCACCGACTTCGCCACAGTGATCGTATTCTTAAGAGAAAAAAAAGGTGCTTTTATGTTCATCAATCAGGAGAAGAGCACCAAAAAAATGAGCATTAAAGAACGAATGCTTTGGGAAGTTCAAAAATCAATTGAAACCGCTTATGCATTATGTGATTTACTTGACTTGTACGACGTAGACCTGGAAGTGCACGCCGATATCAATACCAATCCAATGTTCAAATCGAACCAGGCCTTGCACGAGGCTATGGGATATATCTTGAGTATGGGATTTGTATTCAAAGCCAAACCGGAAGCATTTGCGAGTTCGGCATGTGCGAATAAGGTTGTGCAGTAGAGAGGAGGCCTAATATTTGTGGTGCGGTCTCCTTCTATGGAAATCATTATAAAAACAAAAGGGGCTAGTTATTAAACCGCCCCTCTTGTTTCACAATATTCTGGCTATTAATAGCCGTAGTTCTGAGTCAAATTAGGATTTGCCTGTAATGTCGCGTTTGCAAACGGCAACAACTCACTTTTATTTTCAACAAAACCTCTAGCAAACACATCGCTAAATGTTGTCTTTATACCCGACGTGTTTGTAGCACTGGTAGGTCCTATCCAGTTTACTCTTATACCGTTATTAACTCCTGTTCCAACATTTATCGGTGTAACAGATCTTGTAGATGCTTTGTAAAGGGAACTAGCCCAAATACCAGGATTAGACGGCCTGTTGTAAGGATTGGAACCTTCGTTGGTTGTTCCCGATACATAGTACATATATCTTGGAAGAGTGTTTGTTAAAGCATAACTAGGAGGACCAGCCATATAGGTTGGAGCAACCATTGGAGTAGTTAGCATCGATGTTGCTGTACTCGCAGAGTTCCAGGTATGTAATAACGTTAAATTCGCTCTGGTTTCAGAAATCGCTTTGGATAAAAGATTCCACCTGATTAAATCATACTTCCTAATACCTTCTCCACCAAACTCCAATGCACGTTCGCGAACCAAATATTTAAAAAACCCAGAATAATCTGTAGGGATTGGAAGAACGTTCGCTTGAACATTATCGTGGCCTCTAAGGCTTACAGCATTTACAGCTGCAATTGCTGCAGCAGATGGTCCATTATTTAATTCGTTGTCAGCTTCAGCAAACATCAATAAAACATCCGAATAGCGAATGATTGGCCAGTTTAAGCCAAGGAACTGCGTAGTATTAGCAGAATTATAAGCCGGATTTGTAAGCCATTCCTTTCTGAACTTTCCATCGGTAATAGAAGTGATAGCTAAACCTTCTTTTACGTTACCGGCTATCGTCCTGTAAGGAACGGCTGTAACATCACGTCTTACATCTAGAGAATCAAAAAGATAAAAATAATTTGGAAGAACCCTCAACGCTCCGCCTCCCTGCCCAAGGAAGGAGGTTCCGTTATAAATACCCAACTTACTATCGGTAGCACTTGTTGCTCCACCCATAGCTGCAACGAACATAAATTCTCCATTAGGATCATTAGTATTATGTGCACATAAATAATCTTTCCACAAAGACCTATAGCTTGAGATTAAACTATGTTTACCTGCATCAATAATAGCTTTCGTTTCGTCATAAGCAATTTGATAGTATTTCTTATAATCACTTCTACGCTCCATCAAGTGAGAATCATTCCTTAAAGAATAGCCTCCTCTAAACAGGGCAATTCTTGCTCTTAAAGCTTTAACAGCGCCTTTGGTTATTCTCTGATCAGTAGGCTCTCCAATTGTACTAATTTCCGTTCTCCAGGGCACCAAGTCTTGAGCTACCAATAAGTCAGCTAAAATATGATCGTATATAGAGTCTCTATCAGTCTTTGATTTATAAAGATCAGATTCAAAGGCTGACGGCTGCCATTGTGCAGGTACATCACCCCAGTTTCTAACTAGTTCAAAATAAAACTGAGCGCGAAGAGTTAGGGCTTCCCCTAACATTCTTTTAACCTGCAGTGATTGGTTCCCTGTTGAATTTTGAAACAAGGGGGTTTTGGGTAGATTATAAATAAAAATGTTTGCTCTTTCAATCCCTGCGTATAATTTATTATATACAGGAGCCAATTGAGTATTGGAGGAATTTGCGGCATACCTCGAGATATCTCTTCTCTCTCCATCCACAGTATTTCCCGTTTGCCCCATCATTTCATCGTTATCATAGGGATAGTACATGCTTAATCTAATACCGTACCCAAAATCACCAGAAAGTGTATTATATATACCAGCAAGAGCAGTCTTCGCCATCGGCACGTTTTCATAGGTTGTTTCAACCGTTAAAACAGAAGAACTTTCCGGCGATAGATATTTCTCGCATGATGTGAGACCTACAGCAGCTATCAGAGCAGCTGTAAGCAAATTTCTTGTATTATTTAAAAATGAATTTCTCATTGTTACTTTAATTAAAAGGTCATGTTAACACCAAAAACATATTTACGTGCACGAGGATAAGCCGAGTAATCTACACTTGGCGTAAGTGGACTATTACGTCTGCTATTTACCTCAGGATCATAACCAGAGTAACCTGTAATTGTAGCAAGGTTATTACCAGTTACATATAACCTTAGACTTGAAATTTTGCCTTTGCTTGTTATAGATTTAGGCAAAGTGTAACCTAAGGTGATGTTGTTTACACGAAGGAATGAACCGTCTTCGACCGCAAAAGATTGAGCATAGTTCCAGGAAACATCCGTCATAGGAGTCCAATATTGCGCATTCGCATTGACCGCTCTAATTTGATCCGGAGATACTCCTATTAATCTAGAAGCTCCACCCTCTGTGACTGTTCTTTGCAAAAACTCTCCTGTTGAAGGATCAACCGTCCTCCACCTATTATTCATAAGTGATGTCAGGTTGGCACCATTTGAATAAGTACTGCTGTATTCCAATTTATTAAAATTGTACACATCGTTCCCAACAGAAAAATTTAAGAATACACTCATGTCAAAGTTCTTATAGTTGAGCGTATTGCTGAAACCTCCGGTGAATTTGGGCAAAGCCCGGCCAATAACCTGGTAGTCAGCAGTATTAATTATGCCATCTCCATTGATATCTTTAAACTTCTGGGTTCCAGGAACAATAGATGACTGAATTGCAGCTTTGGCAACATCTGCTTTAAGTGTATACTCGGTAGAAGCCCATGGATTATTTGTACTGCTGAACGATTTTGAATCGAAATCATCAATTGTATAAAAGCCATCGTTTACCAAACCATACATAGTTCCAACTTGTCCACCAACTTGGGTTACAAAATCCGAAGGAGCGTTGTTAGTGCTGTACCAGCCAGAATTCCATGTAATTAACTGCTGATTACCGAGGCTCCTGATTGTATTTTTATTGAAAGAGATATTGAAGTTAGAGTTCCAATTGAAATCCCTTTTTTTCAATACAGACGCTCCTAGTTGGAATTCCATACCCTTATTACGAGTTGAACCGACATTTTGGAACTGTCTATCATAACCATTTTGAGCAGGTATAGCATTGTGTACAAGCAAATCCTTAGTTATGTTGTTATAAAAGTCTGCTGTTAAATTCACGCGACCTCTAAAAAATTCCAAGTCAAAACCGAGATTTCGAGATACAATAGTTTCCCACTTCAAATCTGGGTTTTGTAAGCTAGGAACCACTAAGCCCGGGGAAGCAGCACCATTTAAATAGTACGAATAATTATTACCTACACCGTAAACAGAAGTCCACTGATATGGGTCAATTCTATTATTACCCGCAGTACCATAAGTTAACCGTATCTTTCCACTTGATAATACCTGTTGATTCTTCATAAAGCTTTCTTCAGAGAATCTCCACGCAACTTGAGCTGAAGGAAAATATCCCCACTGCTTTCCAGGAGCAAAGATCGAACTTCCATCAGCCCGGAAGGTTAGGGAAGCGATGTACTTCCCGCTATAAGAATAGTTTACCTTTGAAAAGAAAGAAAGATTATGAATATCTACAGAAGATGATGTTGGCGTCGGCTGAACATACCCTGTAGGTGCAGCGGCTAGAACATTGTTCGCAAAAGCCGTTTCTGCTGTTGTTCCAGCTGGGAAGTACCGTAGCTCTAAAAAGTTATTGGTTGTATTAGTCAAGTAGAACTCTTGTCCTAATATCGCATCCAAAGAGCTTTTCTTATTTTTCAAGAACTCTCTGTTAGAATAACTAAGTACGTTGGAGTTATTGAAAGTTGCAATTTTCCTAACATTCCGTCCTAATACAGGTAAGGTACCGTAGGTTTTAGCAACATTGGTTATGGTATCATCGAAAGCTTTCGTATCCTGATTATTAATATCGTAACCAACAGTAGAACGAAGAGACAATTTTTTAGTTAAACTGTAATTACCATATCCATTAATATTCAACACATTAGTGGTTCTTTTCCTGTATTGAGCATTGGAGAGTTGCACCGGATTAATAAGTGACAAACCAGCGCCATTAGTTTCGAGAGCCAGCTCAGCATCATAAAAATCAACCCCTTCGCCAGGCTGGAAAAATGGTTTGAACCTCACGATTTGCCTAAGATTATTAGATCCAGCACCTCCTTGATCAGATGTTCCAGCACCATTTACCTCCTGATTGCTGTACCTTACGTTGAATCCTACTTTAAATTTGTCTGAAGCCTTTTGATCAAATCTGAAGTTCACAATGTTCCTGTTATAGTCAGAATTCATCAAGAGACCTTCCTCACCATTGTGAGTCAAACTTAAATTATACTGAGTTTTGTCGGTACCACCATTTATACTAGCATTATGTGTGGTTTGAAAAGCATTTCTTCCAAACATTTGGTCCTGCCAGTTAAAAGCTGGTGTATTAACATAATTTGACACCCCAGCATAGTTGTTAGTGTTCCCTATATATCTGGTTATTAGAGTAGAGTCATTAGTGATCTTAAAACGCTCATACTGGAATTGAACGAAATCATAGGGATTCATCATATCCAACTGATTGCTTAGTTTCTGCAATCCTACGAACCCATTATAACTTACTGTTGTTTTACCATTCGTATTCCGTCCACCTTTAGTAGTGATGATCATTACACCATTAGAACCTCTGGCACCATAAATTGCAGTCGAGGCTGCGTCTTTTAATACGTCAATGCTCTGGATATCCTGGGGAGAAAGGGTGTTTAAAGCATTTTCTACCTGTACTCCGTCTACAATGAATAAAGGAGATCCGTTCTGAGTAATTGAATTCCTTCCACGAACATTAATCTCCACATCAGCGCCAGGGACACCCTCTGCAACCGCAATTTGAACCCCTGCTAGTTTACCTGCAAGTGCTTCCCCCAATGAATTTTGAGGATTATCTTTCAACTCTTTTGACCCTACCGACGATACAGCTCCGGCTAATGCTTCTTTAGAAGAAGTCATTCCGTAACCAACATTTACAGTTACTTGAACTTCTTGTAGAGTAGTGACATCGTCTTGCAGAGTAACCTTGATTTGAGATTGATCTCCTACTGCTACTTCTTTCGTCTTAAAGCCAACGTATCTAAATACTAAAATTTGACTACCAGAAGCAGGCACATTAATTTTGAAATTACCCTTTACATCAGTACTAACTCCTGTGCTCGTACCTTTCACACCCACACTAACTCCAATAAGAGCCTCGCCACTCTTATCTACAACTGTTCCCGTTACCTGCCGGGTCTGTGCAAATGCTGTTACCATGACGGCGAACAGACCACACAACAATAGTATTGCTTTCCTCATAAAATATTAATTAACTATTAGGTTTATTTAGAATTTAATTATAAACTTTCCTTTTCTTTAGGTAAAAAGACATAGTCTTCCCACCCCACATTTTGTAGTTTTTTTGTTTAATGTTCCGTTTTTTTAAGGGCTAAAGCTCTTAATTGGTTGAATCAGGAACAATGTTAACGAGTTTCAATTCAAAAAAAATCGTTTGCTAGATAAAAATTTGTGCAATCGTTGCCGGGAACGATTTCACCTTCTGTTGCGAGCTAAACCCCTGATCGCACCATGACTCATCCTGTTAATTTATGTCCATATCCTTCCATCCACTTAATTAAGTGTAACCATCATTTTAATAAGATTTTGCATAAAGGAGGGAAAATTCACACTCTCGATCATTCCAACCCAGCATATCCAACAGCACTTGTACGTTTGCTGTGTAACAAAGTTACTACGAAACGAACTTATAAAATTGATCTAATGCACTAAAAGAATTGATTTAACAATTGTTTATCCGACTTGTTAATACACATTAAACACACAAAACTTAGATATATTATGAGAAAGTTATTTTTTTGTTTGCTGCTTACACTTGCAGTAAATATTGACTCAAAAGGACAGGTCAATGTTAATATCAATCTCGGGTCTCAACCCTCTTGGGGGCCAGCCGGCTACAACCACGTCGACTATTATTATCTGCCGGATATTGAGAGTTATTACTATGTTCATAAGAAACAGTTCATCTATCTGAATAATGGCCAATGGGTGTTCGCTAATGCTTTACCTTCCCATTATCAGGGCTACAATTTATTTAATGGTTATAAAGTAGTTATTAATAGGCCAACGCCTTACCTTCAATTTGAGGACGATAGAGTAAAGTATGTAGGTTATAAAAACAAAAAAGGGGCTCAAGTTACGATTAGACAAAAGAACGCTGGTAATAGAGTTGCTGCGAACAATTCTAAAGGAGGAGGTTCAAAAATAAAAACTGGCGGATCTGCAAATTTTAAAGCAGGCGGGAATGGAAATGCCGGTAAAGGAGGAAATGGCGGTGGACATGGAAACGGCGGTGGTAAAGGGAATGGCGGTGGTAAAGGAAATGGAAATGGAGGAGGTAAAGGAAAAAACTAATGGTCAACCGCTTCAAACAAAAAAGCCGCCTTATATTAAAGCGGCTTTTTTGTTTTATACCCATAAATAGGGGTGACTGTCGGTTTGCTTATTTAAACGTTCCTCTATTTTCTTGGCTACATAAGACGCTAGGATCCCTCCGAAAAGGTAGAAACTAGTAGTAAGCAACTGAGTCTTCAGGGTTTTATTACTGTGAACAGGGTTAAGTCCGAGCTGCTGAGGTAAAAACAATGCCCCTAGTCCAGCAAGCAATCCCAATGCTGTCCCCTTCGGTAATACGTATTTTTTCCTCCCTGCGGCAGCGAGGCTGTAATAAAAGGTATTACTTATAATATCACCCGCAAGGGTTAACTTATACAAATTATCATCTTTAGGAACGGGCTGACCAGCTTTAGTTAAGCCTTTAGACAAAGCATCCATTCCCATCAAGTCCATCCTTGGCGCATCTTTATCCAATCGCCTCGTCACCTCATGTAATAAATTGAGGGCAGTAGCTCCCGCTAATCCTCCTCCAATAGCTGACAATATCCTCATATTAAAAATAAAAAGAGAATATTTGAAGGATTGTTTAGAATTAACCGAATAAATCACTGCTCAGGTACCTGTCGCCCCTATCGCAGACTATAAATACCACAACGCCTCTTTCAAGTTCTGATGCAACCTTCAATGCTGCCACAGCCGCTCCTCCACTACTCATACCTGCAAATATCCCTTCAACTCTTGCCAGTTGCCTGGTCATTTCAGTTGCATCGGCCTGTGAAATATCAATGACCCTGTCAACACGTTTAGGGTCAAAGATTTTAGGTAAATACTCAACAGGCCAGCGTCTTATTCCAGGAATTGACGACTCTTCTGTAGGCTGACATCCCACAATTTGAATATCGGGATTTTTTTCCTTGAGATACATAGAATTGCCCATAATTGTTCCCGTGGTTCCCATGGCACTCACAAAATGAGTTATTTCTCCGTTAGTGTCGTTCCAGATTTCAGGACCAGTAGTCTTGTAGTGGGCCATGTAGTTATCCGCATTGGCAAATTGATTTAAGAGAAAATAATCTCCGCTCGCTCCCTTCTCTTCTGCATAATCGCGGCAAGCTTCAATCCCTTCCAGCAAAGTTACTTTCGCCCCAAATGCTTCCATCGTTAAAGTTCTCTCCTTGGTAGAATTGCTTGGCATGACCAACTCAATTTCAAGATCGAACAATCGCGCAATCATTGCCAGCGCAATACCGGTATTTCCGCTGGTGGCCTCAATTAACTTTGTACCAGCTTTAATATCGCCCCTTTCCAGGGCACTCTTTATCATGTTCAAAGCTGGTCGATCTTTAACACTTCCTCCGGGATTATTGCCCTCCAGCTTCGCGTATACCTTAACGTTAGGGTTGTTATTAAGTCTGTTTATTTCAACCAGTGGAGTCTTACCCACTAAATCTATAAGTCCCGCCATTGTAAGTTCTAATGTTTAACTTGTCTTTCTACCACCTTTATTCTGGCTTCGTGGTAAACGATGGAATGAGGAGGAACTGATTTCGTTACCCATACATTTCCTCCAATAATGCTGTGGTGCCCAACAATAGTCTCGCCACCCAGAATCGTTGCTCCTGAGTAAATCACCACATTGTCTTCCACTGTAGGATGTCTCTTTGTTGAGGCCATTTGCTTTTCGACACTCAGCGCACCTAAAGTTACTCCCTGGTAAAGCTTTACATTTTTGCCGATCACTGTAGTCTCCCCGATCACAATACCTGTCCCGTGGTCGATATGAAGAAATTCTCCTATTTCAGCACCTGGATGAATATCAATACCGGTTTTAGAATGAGCGAATTCAGTAAGTATACGAGGCAATAATGGTATCTCCAGTTTATATAATGCATTAGCCAATCTGTAGAATGAAATTGCATAAAAACCGGGGTAAGTTCGGATCACTTCAAATTCGCTTTTAGCTGCGGGATCTCCATCAAGGATAGCTCGTACGTCTGTATTTAGAACGCGATATAACTCAGGAAGATTTTGAAAAAATAAACTTGCTCTACGTACGTTATCACAATCGCGACAAGCGGTGGTAGCATCCATAATCTTCTTCAGTTCTTCTTCCAGTCCTCTTAACTGCAGCTCTATTTCATTTACAGAAGCAAAGATCGTTTTCGCTTGTTCGGGATAAAGCAGTCTGATCACTCTCAGTGCCCAGGTTGCAATTTCCTCATTAGATGGGACAGCTTCAATGTGTTGATGCTTATCAAAGATGTATTTGTAGAAATCCTCGTTCATACCAGCAAGCCTAATCTCCTCAAAAAAGGCATTTGCAATTTTAGGAAAAAGAATCTTGTTTCTGTGTAAAAATCTATACCTGTATTCATTTGATAAACCTACTCCAAACTACCCCAAATTGTTTTTTATTGTATGCCAGCTGGATGCTCAATGAGAAGATTAACCCAGAGTTAAACACTGAGCCTTTAGGAGTAGGAATTAAACACGAGAAAACTTCGTTTCAAATATTTTTGGAGACGGTATTTTATACGTACTTGAAACGTACTTGAATGGTATTTCAATCGGAACGGAGAAGTCATTTGTTAGTACAAAGGCATACTAGCACCTTATCGTTAAAGTTAAGTTGACTACTTACACTGGATTGAGAAGTGTTAAAACAGTTTATGACAGACGGGAAGATAGAATTAATGAAATTCTTTTTTAAGACTGGCGAGTACATAGTCTACATCTGAGGCTTTTACGCCTAAATGTGTAACTAAACGAACGTGATGAGGACCAAACGAGGAGGTTCTGACGCCGTGTTTCTCCAAGTGACTGACGAAACTATCTGCCGATGTGTTGCCGCCGAGTTCGGCTATAATGATGTTAGTATCTACAGGAAGAACTCTTTCCACAACTGAAAGTGTCTCAAGCTCTCTTCCTATGACTTTGGCATGCAAGTGATCATCCTTTAATCGGCTTATGTTATGATCCAAAGCATAAATTCCAGCAGCTGCTAAATATCCAGCTTGTCTCATTCCTCCTCCTAAAACTTTTCGTATCCTTCTGGCTCGTCTAATCACATCAATATCTCCCAGTAAAACTGAGCCTACCGGGGCTCCAAGTCCTTTGGACAAGCAAATAGAGATCGTGTCGAAGAAATGTCCGTAATCTTTTGCCTGCTCGCCTGTTTCTACCAATGCATTAAAAATCCTGGCTCCATCCAAATGCAGGGAAAGCTTTTTCAGTTTTGCCAAATGATAAATAGGCTCAATTTCATCTAAAGTATAATAACTACCTCCGCCTCTGTTTGCCGTATTTTCAAGAACGATCAACCTGCTGATAGCATGGTGAATATTATGAGGGTTGATATTAGCCTCGATCTGTTCGGCAGACAAGCGTCCACGATCACCTTTGATAGTCCTGATTGAGACTCCTGAATTAAAAGCCATTCCTCCTCCTTCGTAGAGATATACGTGTGATGTCCTATCACATATTACTTCGTCAAGCGGGTTTGTCTGGATCTTAATAGCTATTTGATTGGTCATGGTTCCCGAAGGGCAGAACAGACCTGCTGGTTTTCCAAACATCTGGGCCAGCTTTTCTTCTAATGCATTTACTGTTTCATCTTCTTCATATACGTCGTCACCTACCCTTGCTTCAAACATTACTTCAAGCATTTCTTTTGTTGGCTGAGTTACAGTATCGCTGCGAAGATCAATAGTCATAATTCAAATTAACGTATTTAAAGGGATAGAAGCAGCATCTCTATGACAAATTACTTTTATTACAGGCTTAGCTGATTTCTTAAAACAATAAAGGCGATATGGCATTTAAAGTTTTCAGGTTTTTTTTACATTAGCTACCTAAATTATAAGAAATGATCATTATTGCAGACGGAGGATCAACTAAAACAAACTGGTGTCTCCTAAATAACGAGAACAAAAAAGTATATTTTAATACTGAAGGATACAATCCCTATTTTGTAACGAAGGAATACATCGTAGAATCTTTAAAAAAAAATTTGCCTGCAGATCTTGATCTCCCTGCAATTACAGAAGTGAACTTTTATGGAGCGGGAGTACATAATGAGGAAAAAGCAGGTGAAATAAGAGATGCCTTTGCTCAGGTTTTCACTCATAGTAAGATATTTGTAGGTCATGACCTTCTGGCTGCTGCAAGAGCGCTGTTAGGTGATAAGCCGGGATTTGCTGCTATCCTTGGAACCGGTACCAATACCTGTATCTATGACGGAAAAGAGATTGTAAGTCAGATTGATTCAGGAGCTTATATTTTGGGAGATGAAGGAAGTGGATGCCATATTGGGAAAAAGCTATTGATCGACTATTTGCGTGGTTATATGCCGGAAAGCGTTAGAGAAAGCTTTTGGAACGCCTTTAAACTTACTCCTGACGACATTCAGGAAAACGTTTATTCGAAACCTTTAGCAAACAGGTTTTGTGCTAGTTTTAGCAAATTCGTGTATGAGGAAACTTCCGACAGGACATATACGCGAGGAATTGTAAAGCAATCTTTTACCGATTTCTTTAAAAATCTCGTTACCCACTACCCTGATTATCAGAACTACTCATTCAACTGCATTGGTTCAGTTGCATATAGTTTCAGGGATATTTTGGAGGAAGTTGCGGGAGAACATGGAATGCAATTGGGCGAATTAGTCCGGTCGCCAATAGACAATCTGGTGGAATACCATGTAGAGCATAAGAGCTAGGGTGGGAAGCAATCCACAATTAAAAAGGGTTTAGTAAATCAAATACTAAACCCTTTTTTTGCGACTTTCCACGATCGAAAAGACCGTCACCTGCTTCACCTTCTCATTCTCGTTCACATTTTGAGGCTCTTCGGATTCATGGTGATATTTAATGGTTGCTATTCCTTCATGAATGACAATTCCTTTTGAAATAGTTTAGCATACTTCCGGCGATCAAATTTATACAGGGTGGCAGCACGATAAGACACACCGCGTTGCTTCTCATCAAGTTCCTTCAAAATACCATAATTCAGCATCTTCTTGCGGAAATTACGTTTATCAAGCTTCTTACTTAAGATCGCCTCGTAAACATTCTGCAACTGCGTAAGGGTAAATTTTTCCGGTAATAGCTCGAAAGCGATTGGTTGGTAGCTTATTCTGCGTCTGATCTTTTCCAAACTTTTCTCAAAGATAAGAGAGTGGTCAAACGCTAGCTTTGGCAGGTCGTTCACCGGGTGCCAGAAGGCTTTTCTGGCATACTGTGAGTGAGGATGCAATTCATTCTTCCCGCTTAGGCGGATTAGAGCGTAATAAGCAACGGTTATAACCCGTCCTTCCGGGTGGCGATTTACATCCCCGAAAGTATAAAGCTGCTCCATATAGATATTGCTCAAACCGGTCAACTCATGAAGTATTCGTTCTGCACCTTCATCAATACTCTCATCTGGGGCAACGAATAAGCCGGGTAGAGCCCACCAGTCTTTAAAAGGCTCTTCGTTACGTTCTATCAGAAGAATTTTCAGGACACCTTCTTCAAAGCCGAAGATGACACAGTCGACAGAGAATACAGAATCAAATTTTGGCAGTGCGGTTTGCAAAATGATTATTATTAAAATTAAGCCTTATCTTTATTGGTGGTTATATCCCGCACAAAAGTGGAAAAATATTTCTATATTTTTTAACTTAGTGTAGGAAATACACCTATATTCGGCAATTAATTTTTTCAGTCGTGGCAGAAATAAAAAAAATTGGTGTATTTACTTCAGGAGGTGATGCCCCAGGAATGAATGCCTGTATCAGAGCAGTTGTAAGGACTGCCATATATATGGGCAAAGAAGTTGTTGGTATTCAACAAGGCTATCAGGGCATGATTGATAAGAAGTTCGTACCGATGGACGCACGTTCGGTACGTAATATAATCCAAATGGGCGGTACCGTTTTAAAAACAGCCCGGTGTATGGATTTCAGAACTCCCGAAGGACGTGCTTTTGCTTATAAAAACTTAAAAGAAGAAGGAATTGACGCCTTAGTTCCCATTGGAGGCGACGGTACATTTACAGGTGCTGAGTTCTTATCGAGGGAATTCGACATACCAGTTGTTTGCGTTCCCGGCACAATAGACAATGATCTCTACGGTTCTGATTATACTTTAGGATACGATACCGCTACAAACACGGTTATCGATGCGATCGACAAGATCCGCGACACTGCAGCATCTCACGACAGGTTATTTTTTGTAGAGGTGATGGGCCGTGATTCGGGTTGTATTGCACTGCATGCTGGTATTGCCGGTGGTGCAGAAGCAATCCTGCTCCCCGAAAAGGAAACTGCGATTGATGAACTTATAGAGAAGCTAGAGCAGAGTGCTGAGAAAAAAACGTCGAGCATTGTGATCATCGCTGAGGGAGATAAGAACGGCGGTGCATACAATGTTGCAAAAAGAGTAAAAGAAAAATTCAATTTTTACGACATAAAAGTTACGATTTTAGGACATTTGCAGCGCGGTGGTTCTCCAAGCAGTTTTGACCGTGTTTTAGGTGGGCGTTTAGGTTATGCAGCCGTTAAATCACTTCTGGCAGGTGAGAATCGTAAGATGGTTGGCTTAAGGAATAATAAAGTCGAACTAACCGACCTGCATGAAGCAATCCACAATCATACTTTTAAATTGGAAGAGGATTTGTTGGAAATGGCTAATATTTTGTCGATATAGAAAAGAATGATTGCTGTAATATATAGTGGTTCAAGAAATGCTGACTGGAAATTATCGGATAAGGGGCAAATTATCTCTGAATTCAGAACTCCCGGCATCAACCCCTATCTTACAGGAAAAAAATCCATCAGCTCGCTGTTGAACAAAAACAACGAGCTGATCAATTACGCCGAAGAGATAAAAAAAATCTATTTCTTTGGAGCCGGAGCTTCCTCAAAAGACCGAAAAGAGATTATTTCTGAAGCTTTTACTGAATTCTTCAGGTACGCAAAAGTAATAGTTGATCATGACCTTTCTGCTTCAGCGCTTGCAACTGCAGGTAATAAACCCGGGATCATTTGTGTTCTCGGAAGCGGAGGTAATGCGGCTTATTACAACGGTCGCAAGATCAAAGAAAATAATTTTGGTCTAGGGTATATCCTTGCAGATGAGGGCTCAGCAAACTGGCTTGGAAGAAATTTATTAAAAGATTACCTCACAGGTACAATGCCAAAGAAATTTGAGCATATATTTGTACAGAAATACCATCCTGAGCGCAAGCAAATTCTGGATAAAGTGTACCGGCATTCACAACCAGTACTCTATCTTACTTCATTCACCGAGTTCCTGGCAGAATATAGTGATGAAGATTATGTAAGCAGCCTGGTCAGAAGGGGCATGAAATTATACTTTGAGACATATATCCTTCCCTTAGCAGAGAAACACCCCAATTCATCTCTGTATTTTACTGGTGCCGTTGCTGATGTTTTCCAGGACATTTTGAAAGAGACCGCTACACATTATGGATTAGAGATTGCTATGATCATCAGGAAGCCTATTTATAGTATTTTAAATTATTACACGAATAAAAATTAATAGAAATGAAAGTTGGAATTAACGGATTCGGTCGTATTGGCCGTTTAGCATTTAGAGCTGCTGTAGAGCGTGCTGACATTGAAATTGTAGGTATCAACGACCTTGTTGAACCAGATTACATGGCCTATATGCTAAAATATGATTCAACTCATGGACAGTTCAAAGGAACAATCGAGGTTAAAGATGGCAACCTTGTTGTTAATGGAAAAACTATCCGTGTTACTGCTGAAAAAGACCCTGCAAACCTTAAATGGGATGAAGTTGGTGCTGAAGTAGTAATCGAATCAACTGGTTTATTCTTAACCCAGGAAACAGCTGGAAAGCATATCCAGGCTGGTGCTAAAAAGGTAGTTATGTCTGCTCCGGCAAAAGACGACACTCCTACTTTCGTAATGGGTGTAAACCACAAGTCACTAAAAGCAGATCAAAATATTGTTTCTAACGCATCTTGTACTACTAACTGTCTAGCTCCAATCGCTAAGGTGTTAAACGACAAGTTCGGAATCGTTGAAGGTTTAATGAGTACTATCCACGCGGTTACTGCTACTCAAAAAACTGTTGACGGTCCTTCAGCGAAAGACTGGAGAGGTGGACGTGGTGCTTACCAAAACATCATCCCTTCTTCTACAGGTGCTGCAAAAGCGGTTGCATTGGTTATCCCTGAATTAAAAGGTAAATTAACTGGTATGGCGTTTCGCGTTCCTACTGCAGACGTTTCTGTAGTTGACTTAACAGTTAAATTAGACAAACCTGCTTCTTATGAAGAAATCAAAGCTGCAATGAAAGAAGCTTCTGAAGGCGAATTGGCAGGTATCTTAGGTTATACTGAAGACGAAGTAGTTTCTACGGATTTCTTAAGTGATGCTCGTACTTCAATCTTTGATGCTAAAGCTGGTATCGCTCTGAATGAAAACTTCGTTAAAGTTGTATCTTGGTACGATAACGAATGGGGATATTCAAACAAGATCATTGACTTAGTTCAATTGATCGGTACTTTGTAGTCTTACAATTTACGATTGTGAAAGTCCCAGCCCTACCGGCAGGGACTTTTTTGTTTACTTATATTCCTGTAAAAATCGTCAGAAACTTCGAACACTCCCCTATTGACCTAAATCTTAAAAAAAAATTAACAGATTTTTTACCCAGCTGATAACTCTTTTACTTCTGATCCTTAGGCTGTTCTAGTAAAAGCCGCTCGCCATAGCCTTAAAAGCACGAAAAAAACGTTTTATAAAGTTTGCATATCAGAAAAAAGACTTTACATTTGCATCACCAAAAGGGACGGTATCATAGCTCAGTTGGTAGAGCAAAGGACTGAAAATCCTTGTGTCGCTGGTTCGATTCCAGCTGATACCACAAAATAAAAAGGCATTTTTCTTAGGAAAAAGGCCTTTTTTGCTTTTAGCGATTATCTACCTCCCATAGTTTTAAAGTTACCTTTAATAAAAGTAGCTTCTGTGATCTTCATCATCTTCTAATCCAGCCACATATCCTACCTTGCTATTTTAGTGATTGTAAAATGAATCCTTATCCTTTTAACTTCATTGCAAAGCCTGCAGGTCCTACCTGTAACCTCGATTGCGCCTATTGTTATTATCTTGAAAAAGAAAAGTTGTTTCCATCTGCGAGCACCTTTATGAGCGACCTTACACTGGAAAACTTTACGCGGCAATATATCCAGGAGCAGCCAGGGAACGAGATAACGTTTGTGTGGCAGGGTGGCGAGCCCTGCCTAGCGGGAATTGATTTTTACAAAAAAGCATTAGATCTTCAAAAGAAATACGCACATGGCAAGATCGTCAACAATTCTTTCCAAACGAATGGAATTCTTCTTAATGATGAATGGTGTTCCTTTTTCAGCAAAAACAATTTCCTTATAGGAATCTCAATAGATGGACCGGAAGATCTTCACGATCAGTTTAGAGTGGATAAAGGCCAAAAAGGAACTTTTCAGAAAGTTCTAAATGCTATTGAGCTACTTAAAAAGCATAAGGTTGAATTTAATACCCTTACCGTAGTTAATAATGTAAACGTAGAGCATCCTTTACGGATGTATAATTTTCTTAAAGATATTGGAAGCACATACATCCAGTTCATTCCACTAGTTGAACGCATAGTCGAAAACGAGGCGCCTGAGCAGTTGAAACTGGTGCTACCGGAATGCAAATCAGAGAGCCGCATTGCTTCATGGTCTGTTCCCTCCCTAAAGTTCGGCAGGTTCCTTGTTGATATTTTTAATGAGTGGCTGAAAAGAGATGTGGGTACTTATTTTATTCAGGTTTTTGATGCAACCCTGGCTAATGAAGCAGGGCAACCTGCGGGAGTATGTTTGTATGGCAAGGATTGCAATAATGCCCTGGCGATAGAGCATAATGGCGATGTCTTTTCCTGTGATCATTATGTTTATCCCGACTACAAGATTGGTAATGTAAATACTGAGAATGTGAGTTCTTTGCTGCAAAATCCGGATCAGTTGGACTTTCACAAAAAGAAATCAGAAGACTTACCAGCGCAATGCAAGAACTGCAGGGTTTACCACTACTGCCACGGAGAGTGTCCGAAGAACCGCATCAGTACTACCAGAAAAGGCGACCTGGGCTTAAACTACTTGTGTGAGGGGTATAAGCACTTTTTCGGCTATGTTCAGCCTTACATGAAATTTATGGCTAATGAACTAAAGCATAAAAGAGCCCCAGCCAATATTATGTATGTGAAAAGACAGGTTATTTTAAAAAGGTTTAGAGATTAACTTTTGTAAGGTAACGACACCTGGTTTAAGAAAGAAGCCGTTTGTCTGTCTTTCTTAAACCAGGAAGCTCTATTGCTGCTCCCTATTCTGCGTTCTTCTTCCCTGTTGAAATATTGTTCTGTTTTAGTGTTTCGAAGAACAAAGCCTCATTATTCTCTTTTTTCATCTCGTTATATATTTGCTGAATAACCTTTTCGCAGTCAGTCCGGTAGGGAGATTTCTGTGCGACATACAAGTTATAAGCAACGCACATATTATCCAGTCCCTCTTTATAACGCTTTAAATTAAGTGTATATATTAAACCTACTCCGTAAAAGATCTCGGGATTATCCTTATCAACCCTTTCGAGATCCTTATATGCCATTATTGCTTTGTCATACTCTCCCATGTACTGGTAAACAACAGGTATATTTTGAAGGGGAACACTACCGTTGGGATCGATTTTTAAAGAACGTTGATAGGCATTAAGCGCCTGATCATATTTTTTCAGATTACGATAGCAGATACCCAGGTTATCCCAGGCAAAGGCAAAAACGGGATCAAGAGCTACTGCTTTTTCAAAACTAGCAGCTCCATTAACAAATTTTGAGCTTTTGAGCTGATCTACGCCTTCATAGTAATACCGCATCGCTTCCTCGTTAGATGAATAAGACGAATTAGAACCCTTATCTAAAGTCGCCACCTTAACTTTGATTGCCTCGCAGCTGTCCATTAAGTAGCGTTCAATCTCATAGTAATTCTTTTTATATTCACTCGATTGCTGATTTTCTGAAACAACAATGTTCACCTTTTTTCCCTTTACATTATCCAGATTTGCAGTGAGAGCGCTCAAGGTTGAACCGAGTTGGTAGGCTAACACCTGCTTACTAATGCAATCACTTATCTTCTTTGTAATTTGTTCTTTTTCAAGATCTCCTGTATAGATCGAATCGACACATTTACATGCCTGATCCGATAATTCTCTTAGCAGTTTAGTTTTCTGAGCGGAAGCTCCAATTGAGCATAGGGTAATCATTAAAGATAAGGTTGCAGCTTTTTTCATTGTATTTAAGTAATAAGTTGAAGGTTAAAATCCCAGGCAATATAAAAAATCTGCTTCATTTTCTTGATCTATGTTAAGACTCTTTTTTAACCTACATCAATGTACAGGTTCTGCTGATGGTGCAACTTTGTGATATCAACAAACAGAAAAGAAACATAAAAAATTTATATCATGGAAACTACACAAAACACAGCTCAACTTGTAAAATGGACAATTGATACAATGCACTCTGAAGTGCTATTTAAGGTAAAACACCTTGTGATCTCTACAGTAACAGGTTCTTTTAAATCTTTTACAGGATCTGCAAGCTTTATCGAAGGAAATCTTGAAGGAGCGGATATTAACTTTAGTATTGATGTGAACAGCATTGACACTAATCAAAGCCAGAGAGATGGACACTTAAAATCAGGGGACTTCTTTGATGCTGAAAACTATCCTACTATCGATTTTCAATCCACTTCCTTCACTCAAAAAGACGATGATAACTATACATTGGTTGGTGATTTAACCATAAGAGGCGTAACCAGAAAAGTGGAGATCAATGCAGAATATGGCGGTACTGAAAAAGATGCTTATGGCAACCAGAAGATTGGCTTCGAAGTTACAGGTACTATCAATCGTAAAGAATTCGGTTTAACCTATAATGCTCTTACTGAAACCGGAGGTTTGGCCATCGGCGAAAACATCAAACTTATTGCAAATATTCAACTGCAGAAAAGCTAGTAGGATTACACAGATTAGAGATGATTACACCGATAGAAAAAGGTACTACGGGAGTTTGAGATTTATAGATTTAACCGCGTTTAGCTTTCAAAGTCTCCATCAAACAATCTATAATTTTCACCACTATCGGTGTAATAATTCTTAAACCGGTGTAATCCCACTTATCAGTGTAATCATCCTTCAATCTGTGTAAACCTAAATAATCTGTGTAATCCTACCTTTACTCTGTTGTTGCTGTGTCATTATCACCTGCCGCACCCGTATCTACCCTACTTCCAGCTGTGTCTGTTCCCGCACCAATGGTAGAAGAATCACCTGCATCTCCAGAGGTTGTATCCTTATTTGCCGCACTCGAACAAGCCGACATCAGCGCTACTATTACTACTACTGCAAAAACATTTAATTTCTTAAGCATAATGATTTGAATTGTTTCTCTACAAAGGGATAAAAGCAGAAAATGTTTAAAATTCTGAACAGAACCGGCAATTAACCTCTCCCATTAATAAAGCCAACTGTAAATTATTTTAGGGCTGCGCACAACATTCGCAGGATAAAACCGTATATTTGTTATATAATCGTTTAGCAGACACGCTTCTCCTATCCTATTGTACTACTAGAAATAATAACTTCCCTTGTAAAACATTCGGTAGTTACATTAATTACATATAAAATCAATCATTTGTCATTCGAACAATTAAATCTTAGTGCTTCTATTATAAAAGCGCTAGAAACTGAAGGATATACTAATCCTACCCCAATACAACAACAAGCAATTCCAGTAATATTAAACCGAAAAGATATCTTAGGATGTGCACAAACAGGCACAGGAAAAACTGCTGCATTTGCTCTTCCCGTACTGCACCAACTGGAGCAGCAACCGGCTGAGAAAGGCAAGAAAAGAGATATCAGAGCATTAATACTATGTCCAACACGCGAGCTTGCTATTCAAATCAACGATAGCTTTACTGCTTACGGAAAACATACAGGTTTAAGACATCAGGTAGTTTTTGGAGGAGTCTCTATCAATGCCCAGATCAATGCTTTAAAAATTGGCGCAGATATTCTTATTGCTACGCCTGGAAGGCTTGTAGACTTGCTTAATCAAAGAGTGATCAGTCTGAAAAAGGTTCGCCATTTCATTCTAGACGAAGCAGACAGAATGCTTGACATGGGCTTTATAAGAGACATTAAGAAAGTAATTGAAGTTATACCAACCAACAGGCAAACTTTATTCTTTTCTGCTACCATGCCTCCTGAAATAGCGTCACTAGCTAATTCCATTCTTAACAACCCAACAAAAATTGAAGTAGCCCCTGTTTCGTCTACGGCCGAAAAAGTTACGCAGGCGATTTATGAGGTTGATAAAAAAGATAAAGCATCTTTACTGATCCATCTATTGCAAGACAAGGCCATGCAAAGTGTACTAGTATTTACCAGAACTAAACATGGGGCAGATAAGCTTGTAAAGATCCTTACCAGAGCTAATATTAAAAGTGATGCAATCCATGGCAATAAAGCACAAAACGCTCGTCAGAAAGCATTATCTAACTTCAAAGAAGGCAGAATACGTGTTCTAGTAGCTACAGACATTGCTTCACGTGGTATTGATATTGATGATTTGAAACACGTAGTGAATTACGACCTGCCAGAACAAGCAGAAACGTATGTTCATAGAATTGGCAGAACCGGCAGGGCTGGAAATGAAGGTATAGCAATATCTTTTTGTAGTGCAGAGGAGCAGGATCTATTAAAAGATATTAATAAAGTTACTGCACAAAAAATTCCATTTGTAACGGGACATCCTTATCCAATGGATAAAAGTGCCAGACCTCTTGCAACGCAGCCGGAAAACAAAAAAAGTCAGGCGCCTTCGCGTAAAAAAGTTTTTAAAAGAAGAGAAAAACGTAGTGTAGCAGCTGCTTAACAAGCTATTCTTATTAAGTAGATTATAATAACATTATCATTACAATATGTATATCCTTCTTTTCTTCGTACTTCACTGGTTTCTTTCACTTTTTTGTCAGACCTTCTTTCTTCACCGCTATGCATCGCATAAGGTATTTAGCATGAGCAAGTTATGGGAACGATTCTTTTACTTGGTTACTTATGTTTGCCAGGGGTCTTCCTTTTTAAACCCATGCGCTTATGCTACTATGCACCGGGACCACCATGCATTCAGTGACACAGAGAAAGATCCTCATTCTCCTCATTTTTTTACAGATGTGTTCCAGATGACCTGGGCTACTGTTCTTACCTTCAGAGATCATGTTAAAAGATCAGAAGATGGTTGCGGAGGAAGGTATCCCCAATGGAGACTACTGGATCGGATCGGGTCAAGTATCCCATCACGAATTCTGTTTGGCGTTGCTTATACTTGCTTCTATATAAACTTCGCTACTTACTGGTGGATGTTCCTGCTGTTGCCTATACACTTTCTGATGGGTCCCTTACACGGAGCTATTGTGAACTGGTGCGGACACAAATATGGCTACGCAAACTACGACAATAAAGACCACTCAAAAAATACAAGTCCATTTGACTTTCTAATGCTGGGTGAACTGTTTCAAAACAACCACCATCGCTTTCCTAACAGCGCTAATTTTGCACAGCGCTGGTTCGAGGTCGATCCTGTTTTCCCAGTTCTAAAACTACTTCACTTTGCGCGTGTTATACGCTTAAAGAAAGTTTAAAACTGTGTGAGATAAAGCATGGCTTAGTAAAAAAATCCGTTACTAGTTAGTATATAATTCTCACATTTTCAAATAAATAAGCATAATACTAGATATTATCAGTATCTTTATAAATAATAATACCAAATACAATGCAAAAAGGAACAGTTAAATTTTTCAATGAAACTAAAGGTTTCGGTTTTATCACACCTAGTAATGGTGGTAAAGAAATCTTTGTTCATTCTTCTGGCCTGATCGACAAAATTCGTGAAAACGATACGGTTGAGTTTGAAGTAGAACAAGGCCGTAAAGGGCCTAATGCGGTAAATGTAAAAGTAGCTTAAGCACTAAATAATATTGATCGTTTAGCATTTCCCGCTCTGCGGGAAATGCTTTTTTTTTCCAACAAATTTTATAAACACAAATAGAACTACATATGGCGAAATCCCAGGCAACCTTCATGAAAAAAGAATTAGAGAAAAAAAGATTGAAAAAAAGGGAAGACAAGAAGTACCGTAAAGAGGAACGTAAGAAGAATGCTACCGGCGGAGATCTTGATAGCATGATAGCCTACGTAAACGAGTACGGTGAAATATCATCTACCCCGCCGCCGCCTAAAAAAGAAGAAAAGGAAGACTAGTCTTCTTTAATTGAAGTTGTGATAATAGTGCATCGCGGTCTTAATAGGGGAAATAACAGAGTTACAGTAAACATTCCAAGAGTACCCGGATGCATTTTTCACCTTCTGTGCAATAAACGTTACTCTCCTTATCCCAATATTTTTTTCAAGCGTAATAGTTGAGCTGCTGCAAGTCATAGGGTCTGGCAAACTTCTAATGAATACAGCTTCTGTTGAGGCGATTAGGTCCTTCATCTTTACTCGTCGTTAGTGTCAGAATATAACCTACTCAAACTTCAATTGGTTTTGAAACCTGAAGAATTTTTTTTATTATAGCATAAAAAGCGCTACAGCCTTATTTCAGGTTCTGACTGTAGAGAAAAAAATCTGTAGCTAAGGGTGTAATACCGGAAGCCCGGAATTCTGTTGCTATTTGAGCCCGATGGTAGGAGGAATGATTGACTACGTTAAAGAGCAAATTACCTATAGTATTCTGATAAGTCTGCTCAGGTGAGAATGCGTACTGAATCGTGTCTTCCAGGTCATTCGAATTCACAATCGTCAGACTGTTTTCAAAATTAACTTTGTCAATTTCTGCGAAGTCATGTACTGGGTGTAACTCCCAGGGCCCTATCCGATCCTGATTAGGTAATATGCGGCGGTTCCAGTTTCGATGAGCATTTAGAATGTGACTATAAAGCTGAATGGCCTTTTGCGAAACCTCTTGTTGGTGAACCATAATCTCATTTGCCAGTTGTTGATTCGTATGATGATTATATTCAAAAAGCTGTATAAAAAACTCTTTCATAGCATGATATTATTTTTGATCAGCAAAATAAATATTTTCTACTTTTTCCCTGCTATTAGGAAATAAACAATAACAAAGCCATTTGGAAATACTCATAGTATCTCCAAATGGCTTTGTTATTATGCGAATAGGCTATCTATAACTCTACTTCCAGCCGCCACCCAGCGCTCTATAAAGTTCAACTAAGGCTCCATTTTGCTGACGTTGAACAGCAACAAGATTTAACTCGGCCTGTAAAGCATTTGTCTGAGCCGTTATTACCTCAAGATAATTAGCCATATCACTTTTGAACAGAAGATTAGCATTACTAATAGATCTCTTAAGCGTTTGGACTTGCTGCCCTGCGATCTCTGCTTGTAATGCGAGCTTGTTGTTTTGCACCAGTGCATTGGAAACTTCTGTCATTGCGGTGAGAACTGATTCTCTGAATCGCAATACGGCTTGCTCCCGTTCGATCTTTGCTACCTCAAATTGGGTCCTCAAAGCCCTGTTTCTAAAAATAGGTTGCAGAACAGATCCTGAGGCTATGCCGAACAACGACGCAGGAGTTTTAAACCAGTTATCCACCTGGAAACTTTCTACTCCTCCAACGCTTGAGATAGACAGCGAAGGGTACATATTAGCCTGAGCAGCTCCTACCCGCGCATTGGCAGCTTTTAAAGCTAATTCAGAAGAACGAATATCTGGCCGTCTACTCACTACAGCAGCTGGCAATCCTACCTGAACCACTGTTGCTACTCCATCTACACTCCCTGAAGTAGTCCTTTCAACGGAACCTGGTAGGCGCCCGGTTAAAAGCTTCAGAGCGTTTTCCTGCAAAGCTATGCTTTGCTCTAGCTGAGGGATAAGCAAGGCAGTGGACTGACGGCGTGCTTGTGCCTGTTCTACAGCCAAACTTGTTACATCTCCCGACTGCTGAAGCAAAGTGGTAAGCGTAAGAGTGCTATCGTTCAGCTGAAGATTTCGCTTTGCTATTGCTAACTGTTGATCTAGCATCAGCAGATTATAATAGCCCTGTGCAACATCAGCAACCAGCCGGGTTTGAACGGCTTTTGTTGCTTCATAAGTTTGGAAGTAATCTGCAGCAATTGCCTCCTTTTGTCTTCTCAGCTTACCCCAGGCAATGATTTCCCAGGAAAGGTTCAAGGATGCATTATAGTTTTCTATTGCATTTATTCCGAACTGAGAAGCATTTAGTCCCGTTAAGCTATTATCAGAAAAACGGTTATAAGAGCCTGTTATTTGGGCATTTAGCTGGGGTAATAATAGAAGTTTGGACTGCTTCAGCTGCTGCTCGGCCGCTTCGACTCGTTTGACAGCTATCCCCAGATTATTGTTATACCGTAAAGCACTATCAATAAGGGATTGAAGGAACCTGTCTTTAAAGAATGTACTCCATTTGATATCTGCAATACTACTAGTATCGGAAAATGATTGTTCTTCAAAGTTTTGGGGGACCGCTACTGAAGGGCGACTGTAGTCCTTCCCTATTTTGCAGGAACTTATTACAAGAGCAATCAGCAGGGCACTGTAACTTAGAAATTTATTTGAGTTCATGATCTTAAGCGTTAAATAATTGTTCTTCCAACTCATCAATTTCCTCTCTCTGAGCTTTCCTCGAAACTTTCTCGTGAAGGTTTTGGAAGATCACAAAAAGAACAGGGATAATAAATATCCCAAGAAGGACACCTGTAAGCATCCCCCCTACGGCACCTGTACCTATCGAACGGTTACCCAAAGCTGATGCTCCATTAGCTGTAACTAAAGGAAGCAAACCAACGATAAAGGCAAACGAGGTCATAAGGATAGGCCGTAAACGAAGCTTAGAAGCCTCCAAAGCGGCAGAAACTATCTCCATTCCGTCTTTTCGTCGTTGTACAGCATATTCGATGATCAGGATTGCATTCTTAGCAAGTAATCCTACCAGCATGATAAGTCCTACCTGTACATAAATATTGTTCTCAATACCTGTTAGACCTATGAAAGCGAATACACCGAAGATTCCTGTTGGGACAGAAAGGATCACGGCAAATGGGAGGATATAGCTTTCATATTGAGCTGCAAGCAAGAAATACACAAATAACAAGCTCATCACGAATATCCAGGTTAGCTGAGAACCGGAGCTTTGCTCCTCACGCGTCATGCCTGTCCACTCATAGGAGTAGTTCTTTGGAAGGTATTGCTCTGCAACTTCGTGAACAGCTTTAATAGCATCCCCGGAGGTATAACCAGGTTTTGGTAAGCCGTTAATTGCAACAGCATTGAACAGGTTATTCCTTGTTACCGTCTCAGGTCCATAAACCCTTTTTAATTTTACAAGAAGGTTTGCAGGCACCATCTCCCCTAAGTTGTTTTTCACATACACGCTATTTAAGGAAGTGGGATCAGCACGGTAAGCAGCGTCTGCCTGGACAATTACCCTGTAGAATTTTCCAAACCGGTTAAAGTCAGAAGCGAAACTGCTACCATAAAATACTTGAAGGGTTTGTACAAGATCAGATATGGAAACACCTAGTTGTTTTGCTTTCTTCTGATCTATATTGAGCATGTATTGAGGATTGTTAGTACTGAATGTGGTAAAGGCATACATAATTTCCTTTCTCTTCATCAGTTCTCCTATAAATCCATTAGCTGTAGCATTCATCTTGTCAAGCGCGCCTGCAGAACGGTCTTGAAGGATTAACTCGAACCCGGTTGTATTTCCAAATCCCTGCACAGTAGGATAGACGAACATGAACACGCTGGCCTCTTTGATAGTTGCAAAGCGCTGGTTCAATACACCTATGATCTGATCCAGATTATTCACATCTCCACGCTCACCATAAGGTTTCATACGAATGAAACCTACCGCATAATTAGAACTGTTGGCATTAGCAACGATATTCAAACCCGTTACTGCCCCTACCCTTTCAACTGCAGGTTCTTTACGAAGAATAGCGTTAATCTTATCCATTACCTTGCGCGTGCGGTCTAAAGATGATCCCGGAGGAAGGTTCACCGAGTAAACCACGAAGCCCTGGTCCTCTGTTGGGATAAAGCCTGAAGGTGTCCTTTTCATTAGGATAACCGTAGCTATAGTGACCACTGCGAGACCGCCCAGTGCTACCCATTTTCGACGGGTTAGAAAACGCAAACTCCCTACGTATTTATTTGTCGTAGCGTTAAAGCCCGCATTAAATGCATTGAAGAAACGTGTCTTAAAGTTTCCTTTTTCACCTTCCGCGGTTGCGTGATGTTCTCTTTTTAAGAATATAACACATAGAACGGGACTAAGCGTTAAAGCGTTCACAGCAGAAATTAAGATGGCAATACCTAAAGTGAATGCAAATTGCTTGTAAAATACACCTACCGGTCCCTGCATAAAACCCACCGGAACAAACACTGCAACCATTACAAGAGTGATGGAAATGATAGCTCCTGAAATCTCGTTCAGGGATTGAATAGTTGCCTTTTTAGCTGAAAGTCGCGTGCTCTCCATTTTGGCATGGACAGCCTCCACTACTACGATCGCATCATCCACAACAATCCCTATGGCCAGCACCATGGCAAAGAGTGTAAGAAGGTTGATAGAGAAGCCGAACAACTTCATGAAAAAGAATGTACCAATAATAGCCACCGGGACCGCTATTGCAGGGATCAGGGTAGAGCGAAAATCCTGAAGGAAAATGTACACCACTATAAAAACCAGGATAAAGGCTTCTATCAGGGTATGCTGCACCTGTGATATTGATGCGTCAAGGAACTCCTTAGAGCTGTACATGGTAAAGTAATGAATCCCCTTCGGAAACTTCTGAGATGCCTTTTTCATCACCTTGTCTACCGCAGTCAATATTTCGTTCGCATTCGACCCTGCAGTTTGAAAAACAGCTAGTCCAGTTCCGTTTTCTCCGGCAATTTTAGTGTCGGCACTGTAGGTGAACGAGCCTAGTTCAACCCTGGCTACATCTTTAAGCTGGATCACCGATCCATCAGCATTCGCTTTCAATACAATTTCCTCGTACTCCTTATTCTGGGAGTATTTTCCCTTGTACTTCAATACATATTCAAAGGCCTGACTGCTGCCCTGGCCGAAACGGCCGGGTGCTGCCTCGATATTCTGCTCGCGAATGGCATTGATCACATCCTGGGCAGAAAGATTTGCTGCTTTCAGCCTGTCTGGCTTCAACCAGATACGCATCGAATAATCTTTTGCACCGAAGATGGTAGCCTGACCTACTCCCGGAACACGTTGTATTTCGGGGATGATGTTGATCTTTGCATAGTTCTGTAAAAACGTCTCATCGTAAGTAGTATCAGTACTGTACATCAAAGGCACATAGATCATACTGTTCTGCTGTTTCTGCGTTGAGATTCCCGCCTGAACAACTTCCTGTGGTAGCTGACTCATTGCTTTTGCAACACGGTTCTGAACGTTCACCGCAGCCTGATCAGGGTTAGTCCCCAGACTAAAAAACACATTAAGAGTAAGAGTTCCATCGTTACTTGCCGTGGAGGTCATGTAAGTCATGTTCTCAACACCGTTCACGGCTTCTTCTATTGGGGTGGCTACTGCCCGTGCAACAACTTCCGCATTTGCTCCCGGGTAAACCGCGGTTACCTGTACTGTGGGTGGCGCTATATCCGGAAATAAGGTAATTGGTAACGAGTATAGCGACAGTAATCCCAGCAAAGTAAGGATAATAGAGACCACTGTAGAGAGAACGGGTCTCTCTATAAACTTTCTAAACATAATTTCTGGTATTTATCTAATTAAATAGATGTTGACTATTACTTCAGTTCTTTGTAGATGTCTTCTGAATTTACGGCTTTGGGCTTAATGACGGCCCCTTCCTGCAGCCTGTCGATTCCACTAAATACGATCTTTTCCCCTTCGGCTAAACCTTTTGATACCAGATAGAACTTTCCGTTGGAACCAGCTATGGAAAGAGGTTTACCCACAACCTTACTGCTGTCGTTCACTGTATAGACAAACACTTTGTCTTGCAGTTCAAAAGTTGCTTCCTGCGGTACAAGGATAGTGTTAGCCTGAACTTTAGGAATGCGAACTTTACCCGTGCTTCCTGATCTCAGTAAACCCTCCGGATTAGGGAATGAAGCTCTGAAATTGATAGTTCCAGTGGTTTTTCCAAATTGACCTTCAACTAACTCTACCCTGCCTTTTATCGGGTAAATGGTTTCGTCTGGCAATACCAGCTCAATTTGTGGCAATGATTTTATTTTCTCTGCTAAACTTCCGCCTTGCAATCCCTTTCCAAAATCAATAAAATCTACTTCACTCATGCTAAAGTATGCATGAACCTCCTTCGTCTCAGATAAGACAGTTAATGCCTCTGGTCCAGCGGAAGTTACCAGACTTCCCGTTTTAAAAGGGATGCTGCCTATGTATCCAGCGGCCGGTGCAGTGATAGTAGTGTAGCTAAGGTTGATCTTTGCCGCTTGTACCTGAGCTTGAGCCTGTAGTACGTTTGCTTTTGCCATGTTGTAAGCGGCGTTTGCAGTACGAAGCTGAACATCAGAAACCACACCATTCTTTACTAAGGGACTAAGCTTTGAAACATTGATGGATGCACTTTCCAAAGCAGCTTTCGCTGAGGCAAGCTGAGCCAACGCTGTATTTAACTGGGCATTATACTGGCGCGGATCAATTCTGAATAATACTTGTCCCCTTTTTACAAAGGAGCCCTCGTCCACGTGAATAGCCTCTAAATATCCGTCTACTTTAGGACGAATCTCTATATCCCTCTTACCCTCAATGGCTGAGTTAAACTCAGAGTAAGTAGTTACAGGCTTTGATTTAACTGCCAAAACTGGCAGCTCCGGTGGCGGAGGAGCTGCAGCTACGCCTTCGGCAGAAGAAGAGCTGCAACTATCCAATAAAATCAGTGTAGTAATTGTAAAAATAAAGGTTGATAGGGTTCTTGTTTTTAGTAACGCTTCCATAATCTGTTGTCTGTTTGCTAATAATTCTCTTTTTTATTCTGTAGGGGCTATTTCCCTCTAATTCACATTTCCAATATCTCTGCGTGCTCAATCCCTGCTGAGGTTAACCTAACTAGAAAACCTAACAGTGTTAACCTATTGGGTAAAAAAAATTTGTTTTTTAATTCTACCAACTAGTAAAACAGTCGCAGGCCTATTAAGTAACATAGGTATATTTCCTAACACCGTTAACCTACCAGGCAAAAAAAACGGACTAACCGTTCCTTATTTCAAAACTTCTGATATAACCATCCACTGCATCATCTAAAACCATTTTATTTAGCTCAGAGTCTGTGGTTGTACAGGTATTTACCAATTTTATTGAGATCAAACCATGCATTACCGAAAAAAGGGTATGGTATTTCAAGCAGGCATTCAAATCATCACGGCCACTTTTAGCGATCAGCTCTTCAATAACACCTGCAGCTAGTGATCGAAATTTATCTCTCTCTGGTAATGCTTCTGTTATATCGCATCCCATTGTTCCAATGCTAAACATTATCTGATAAAGCTCTTTATTTTCAGCTGCAAAATTCCAATAAGCGTCAGCAATTGCTCTGATCTTATTTTCCGGTACGTCTTTCTTATCAATAATCCCCAAAATGGTTTCTGTTAGTAAGCGAAACCCTTTTTTACTGAATTCAAGCAGAATCGCTTCCTTATTCTTGAAGTGATCATATATCACCGGAACACTATAATCTATCTTGTCGGCTATTTTACGGATAGATAAGGCGCTCCATCCCTCTGTTTTAACAAGATCCCAGGCAGTGCAAATAATCTTTGACTTCAGCTCTTCTTTCTCTCTTAATCTTCTTTCTGCTATTCCCATTGCTTTACCTAACGGTGTTAGCAAAGTTAACATTAGCTAGGTGATACGACAAGATACTAGTTCAGAAAGATTCAAACGTGATTTTTTTATGACCAATGCAGAGCAGAATTTAGATACCATTCAACTGCAAGCAATCCTATAAACCTTTAGATATTAGGTGTATCCAAACAAAAACCCTCCTAATTTTCTTCTTAAACTAAAATTTTTCATCGTGACAAACGGCAATAACCTTGAACAACAGAATAAAAACCTCAAGAAGAACATCGAGGAGTTGAAACAGAATCATAACGATACGGTAGAACATTTGGAACGCCAATTAAAGGTTGAACAAGATCTACTTGAAAGTCAGCAACGATTTAAAACTGTTTTTGAGGCTAGTATTGTAGCTAATAAGATCATTAATATCGACCTGAAGATGGTCCAGATAAACCAGGCTCTATGTGATATGCTGGGGTATTCGAGAGAAGAAATATTAGGCTCAACGATACTAGATTTTACCCGTCCTGACTTTATAGACCTCTGGTATGATCTTCATGAGGCTCTTTGGAAAAAGGAACTCCCGGCATTTCAACTTGAAGCCTGCCTCATTAAAAAAGATCAGACAGAAGTGTGGGTTCTTGTTAATACTGTCAGCTTTAAAGATAGGGGACAAACGATGGGATATACCAGCCTTGTGGATATAACAAACAGAAAGCTTTTGGAAAGGCACAAAGACGAGTTTATAAGCACGGTAAGTCACGAATTAAAAACTCCTATAACCTCCATCAAATCCTACTGCCAGCTGGTTGAAAGAGATCTTTTGAAGGATAAAAAAGCGGAGGGTCTTGATAAAATCAGGAGGATGAACGCAAAAATAAACGATCTCACCTCCTTAATAGCAGATTTAGTAATGGCCTCCAAAATTGAAAGTGGGAAGCTTCGGACTAAAAGTGAACGGTACGCTATGGACGATTTGATTAACTCGATAGTTGATGATTATAAAAAAACTCATCCAGGGAGGATTTTTATAATAGATAAGAATGAATCAGTGATCACCATGGGAGACAGGCTTAAGATTGGACAGGTAATAGAAAACCTGATAACAAATGCCACTAAGTTTTCAGACAGGGGTAGTCCCATAAGCATTAGCTCAGTAAGAAAAGATGGTAGTATTGTGGTTTGTATACAAGATCATGGCAGAGGAATTTCACCAGAGGAGATAGAAAGTATTTTCAACCGGTTTTATAAGGTAAAGGAGGCTCAAAGTAATAATGAAGCTGGAATGGGATTAGGGCTTTACATATCCTCTGAGATAATTAGAAATCAACAGGGCAAGCTTTGGGTAGATAGCAAAGTTGGCGAAGGTAGTACATTTTGCTTTTCACTGCCTATAATTTCGTAGATAAGTTTGCCGCAATAACATTGTTACATCAAAGTGCCGCACATATTTGCCTGGGCCGTACGAAAAAAATAAAATATCATATTTTTGACCCTTAAATCACACAACAGAAAACGACTAATTCTATTTAAATGAAGACGCTTACGAAAGAAATGCAAGCTGCAATCACTCCAGACATGGCGCTGGATTTGCTGAAACAAGGCAATGCGAGATTTGTCAATAATCTTAAGATCAACCGGAACTTGTTACAACAAGCAAACGAGACTTCAGATGGACAACATCCCTTTGCAGTCATTCTTAGCTGCATCGATAGCAGAACCTCTGCAGAATTGATTTTTGACCAGGGTCTGGGGGATATTTTTAGTGTTCGCGTTGCCGGAAACATTATTAATGAAGATATCCTGGGGAGCATGGAGTTTGGTTGTAAAGTAGCAGGCTCGAAAATCATTGTGGTACTCGGCCATACAAAATGTGGAGCCATTAAAGGAGCCTGTGATCACGTTGAAATGGGAAACCTTACCGCATTACTTACCAAGATCAGACCAGCGGTGGACGAGGAGCTTACTATTACAGAAAACCGCAATTCTTCAAACCCTGAATTTGTAGAAAAGGTATCTGAGATAAATGTTAAGCGCACAGTTAGATCAATAGTAGAACGCAGCCCTATCCTTCGTGATATGATCAAGGCGGGTGAGATCCAGATTGTTGGCGGTATACACGATATTACTACTGGTGTTGTCCAATTTCATGAGGTAGAAAGCTTGTAAAAGCTTTCTACCTTAAAAATAGCATGCGAGGTGATTCCGTCCTCTCACAGCAAACCGGAATTTAAGCATTACTTCGTGGGATCCTCTTTGATACCCGCGAAGTTCTGTATGAGCCATGTCGTAACTGTAACCAAACTGGACATCAGGAGTTACGAAAAATGAAGCCATAAAATTGAATGAATCCATAGACCGGTAGGAAGCGCCTAGCCAGAACTTCTCCATCAATAATATGCTCGAACTTACATCAAACTGAACCGGACTTCCATTAACGTATTTAACCAGGATGCCTGGTTTATATTTAAAATCATAGCTAACATCCCAAAGCGTACCAGCCTGGAAATAATAGTGGGGCTTGTTCCTCAAACTCCCCTCCGCTTTGTCGGCAGAAGCAATGGATCTTTGATAAAAATAAGGAGAAGAAATACCCATATAAAACTTAGGGGTAAAATACATTACACCTGCCCCAAAATTTCCGCGAATAACACTTGTATTCTGAAAAACCGGGTCGTTTACGGATTCAGGACTTTGCGCATATAATTGTGAATAATCTCCCCGAAAATTGCTTAGCCCTCCGTTGAACCCAACTGCCAAATACCCTTCTTCGCCAACTTCTACTCTCTGGGCCAATGTAAAATAGCCTCCGGTTTCCTTAAGCACTTCTCCAGCCCTGTCGTCAGTCAGGATCCCACCAATAAAAGTGTCCGTCTCTCCTATTGGTGAATGAATTGAAAGTGCCTGGGTCCTTGGAGCTCCTTTGAAACCAGTCCATTGCATTCGAGAAAGAGCAGTGACCCTTAACGACTCTTCCATTGCGGAATAGGCAGGATTAATTGCCTGGTTATTGAACATGTATTGGGTGTACATAGCTTGCTGCTGTGCACGAACCGTTATTGAAAGCACAACTGTTAACAATAAAATTACTATAGCTTTCATCCCTTTATCTTTTTAATATTACGTATCCTTTATTGCTTTTCTGAGATCCATCAGCCACTTTGGTGTGAATGATGTAATAGTAAACGCCGTCTGTTAATTGAGCATTCGAATTTGTACCGATTCCACTATTAGCCACTCCTCTGAATGCCTTATCGCTGTTATTATATCCCTTAGTCCTGTAGACTTCATTTCCCCATCGGTTAAAGATCACCACCTCGTTTTCAGGGTATCTCTCGATGTTTCGAATTACGAACTGTTCATTTCCAGCGCCATCATTATTTGGAGACAGTAATGGATCAGGACCGATATCTGCATTTTCCCCAGGCCCTACAGGCTTACCTTCCGGATAAAAATCATTGATGATTACGTTCGCGTTGCTTCCAAGTTTCACAAATGCAGTTGGAGTTGCATTAGTTATCCTGATAGAGATGTTTTCCTCTCCTTCTTTCAGATAATCTTTCAAACTTTGAATATGTATCTTCTGCTCGCTCTCCTTAGTTCCGGCAGGAATAGTAAGCCTAACATATTGAGGCTGTAGCACATAGTCTTTACCCTGTGAAGCGGTTCCCCCATATTGCAAGCTCACCTGTACATCCTGCAACAGCACGTCATCCAATACTGCTTTCACTATAATCGAGTCACCTTCGGTTATAGTAGAAACTTCAGGAATTAATGAAACAGTTACATTTCCCTGGACCTTCAATCTAACCGTAGCGGTATCTTTTAGTCCGGCAGGGTCGATTACTTCGTAGGCAAACTCTTCTATTCCTGTAAATCCTTTTTTCGGGATATATAAGAAGGTTCCGTCTGCTACATTAAAGTTTTCCAGTTGCGCTCCTGCGAATGCATTGATTAATCGAAACTTCAACACATCACCATCCACGTCTGAGTCATTGGCTGCTACTGTTCCTCTAAAAGCAGCATCTTTCGCAATATAGAATTCGTCATTAATTGCTACCGGGGGATCATTCACAGGAGTAACATTGATTGTACCAATAGCTGCATTTGATTCAAGTCCGAGGTTATCCTTAACAGTATAAATGAATGTATAGGTCCCATAGTCGTTTGGAACTGGGGTGTACTTCAATGTCCCATCAGCATTAATAGACAGAGTTCCCTTAACAGGAGGTGTTTGAATCCTTATGGTTTTCGCATCGATACCGTCCACATCAGTATCATTCGCAGTCACGGAGAAAGTCACTGATGCATCTTCGGCTGTAGTAACAAAATCAGGATTAGCTACCGGAGCAAAATCGTCATTGATAATTCTTGCGATCGCCGGGCTTCCCTTTGCAGTTAACCTTCCGCCATAGTTAGGACTGATATTGCTTAAAACCATATTAAACAATTCGTCGCCTTCGACCTTCAAGTCACCATTAACATCCACAGTGATCTGCTTAGTTTCACCTGCAAAGCCGGAGAATGACAAGGTGCCCGCTTTAGCGACATAATCATTGTCGTCAGTAGATGCACTGCCATTCGTAGTTCTGTAATCTACATCAAAACCTTTGCTGGTAAGATTGTCTAGTTTTACAGTGAAGGTTACAGTTGTTTTGCCATTGTGTTGTTCAATCACTGGCTGCGGTCCCGTTATAATTATTTCAGCCTTATCATTATCATTAATGTTAACCACAGGAAGCGGTGTAGCCCAGGCAAGCAGACTATTCGAATTACTAATGGTTTCTACTGCAATAGCGATAGTTTCTACATCTTCAAGTTCGTTGTCATCAGTCACTTTTATTGGAAGGGTAATGCTGTTGGTGCCTGCAGGAATAGTGACAGAGCTTACCCCAGAAATAATATAATCAGAACTGGTTGCAGAACCCGACAAACGGTAGGTGATAGTGGTCGGCGCTTCGGAAGTAACATTTTGAGGGAAACTAAAGGTGAAAGCAGCATCCTGCAGACCTTCCGTACCATCTGTTTTTGTTACTATGATCTGACCCGCATCATCATTTTTTATCGTTCCTGCCGAGTTCGCATTCGTTATCTGCAGCTTATTGCCAAAGGTATTAGACAAAGCATGTATAGCAAGATTGAACACCTCATCGGCCTCAAGTTTCAGATCTCCCTTAACTTGAACCTTTATCGTTTGCACCTCTCCAGCCTGACCTGCAAAATTCACTAACTGATCAATAGCAGGTATGTAATCATTATCTTCCACAGTTGCCGATCCGTTTGAAGTTGAATACTTCAGAGTAAATGGCAAACCGGTTGCCTTACTGAGGGTCACAGGGAAATCAAATGAAGTTGTGCCGCTATTACCTTCTTGCTTAACTATCGTCCCACCAAGAGCAATATCCCCAAAATCATCATCCATAATTTTCATTACAGGTATTACAGGATTTACAGTTACTGCGGAAGTGTGTAAAGAGCTTAGTGAGTTCACCACCAACACTACAGTCTCATCCTCTTCAACTATAGCATCATTTATAACTGGAAGAGATAAGGTTACCTTATTTTGATTAGCCGGAATGGTAATAGCCGCAGAAGTTACGCCAGTATAGTCTACACCGTTACCTCCCGCTGTTCCATCAAGGGAGTAATTGATAACAATAGGCTGATCAGAGGTCATATCCGCCGGAAGACTAAACGTAAAGGTACCGGCTACAGCTCCTGTTTCAACTCCATCAGTCTTAGTGATCGTAACTGCTCCCTGATCGTCGTTAAGGATAGTACCAGTAACACTGGTGCTCTCTAAAACCAAGCGTCCATTGAAATTATCAGACAGATCTTTCAGAACAAGAGTAAGAGCTTCATTCGCCTCGATCTTCTTATCCCCTTTTACCTGAATGCTGATGGTCTGAATTTCCCCTGCTGTTCCAGCAAAAGAAACCGCAGCATTTGCAGAGGCACTTGTATAATCATTATCTGCTACTCTTGCAGCATCGTCTGCTGTTTGATAAGGAAGTGTGAAAGGCTTGCCTGTTGCCTTTTTCAAAGTCAATTTAAAATCAAGAGTAGCAGTGCCATTGTCTCCTTCGGCTACACTTGCAGGTGTAATGGAGATAGTGGTATTATCGTTGTCCAGAATATCGAGACTTGCTGCGGCGTTTGCTAATTGAATGTTATAAGGGTTGTCTGTTGCAGATCCTGAAACAGATGCTGCAATACTTACAGTTTCTTTATCTTCAATGATAGCATCGTCATATACCGGAAGAGTGAGGGTAATATTGTTTTGCCCTGCAGGAATAATAATATTTCCAGGTGACGTCCCGGTGTAATCTTCTCCATTTCCTTTAGCTGTTCCCGCAAGACTATAATTAATCTTCAAGGGACTGTCTGAAGTCAATCCAACAGGATAGCTGAAATTAAAGGCGGCTGCCTGCCCTGCTTCAACACCATCTACCTTCGTAATAGCAACAGATCCAAAATCATCGTTTTCTATTGTTGTCGTTCTGCTTTTAGCGGTAACAGTCAAGGCACCTCCAAAAGTGTTTGTTGGATCGTCAACCTGCAAAGTGAACAACTGGTGAGGTTCAATCTTTTTATCGCCTTTAACTGCAATTGAAATAGATTTACTTTCACCTGCAGTACCTGCGAAGTTAAGAGTAGCTATTGCTGGAATATAATCTCCATCGGCAGCTAATGCTGTACCGTCCATAGTTTGATAAGCCACCTGGAATCCTGAGTTAGTTGCACGATCAAGCGTTAGCGTATAAGTCGCGTTTTGAACCCCCTCATCTCCTTCAGGGATTTTTACATCCGCACTTAATACCAAAGTTCCTTTGTCATTGTCCTCAATAATAAGGTCTGGATAAACACCTTCAAGTGAAATTGCAGTATTGTAAGGACTTTCGCAGTTTGCATTGACAATCTTTACGGCTTCATCTCCTTCCACTTTAATATCATCAATAACAGGCAAAGTAAGTTCTGCGGATTGAGCACCAGGTTGTATTACTACCGAACCAGAAACAGGACCGCCGAAATCGACGCCGTTCGCTTCTGCCAGGCCACCCAATCTATAAGTAATAGTGGTTGCTTTATCAGACGTTGCGTTATCCTTAAAACTAAAGATATATTTACCAGCAATACTGTTGGCTTCTTTTCCGTCCACTTTGCTGACTGAGATCTGTGCGATATCATCATCATTTATTGTACCCGTGGCGCTATTATGTTCGAAGGTCAAACGATTATTAAAAGTATTGCTGATACTATTAAGCCTTGCTGTAATTGTTTCTGCTGCTTCAACAACCTTATCATCTTTAACTACCACCTTAATAGTTTGAGATTCTCCGGGAAGGCCAGAGAAACTTAAGTTACTGCTTAAAGCGTTGTAATCCCCGGTTGCGCTAGTTGCGGAGCCGTCAAGTGTTGAGAACTGGACTGTGAACGGCTTCGTCGTTTCCTTATCCAACGTCACCTTAAAATCAAGGGTTTTCGTTGCAGCATCCTTCTCATTTATGTCAGCAGGACTTATCGAAAGTAATCCCTTATCGTTGTCAGCGATATTGATAGGGGTTATACCTGAAGGAATAGTAATGTTATAATCGTTCAACTCTACTGATGCCTCAAGCTCTATGATTTCAGTGTCTTCAACCACCCCATCATCGATAACAGGCAAAGTTACCTTAATACTATTTTCACCTGCAGGAAGTTCAATAACTGAGCTTGATCCGATATAGTCTTTCCCGGTTTTGGCTTCTCCATTAAGTGAGTAGTTAATTTTTAAAGTACGGTCGGCCCTAAGGTCCTTTTCGAAACCTATGGTAAATGAGGCGTCTTTCAACCCTTCTTCTCCATCCGTTTTGCTGATTACAAGGTTACCTTTATCATCATTAGTAATAGTTGCTTTACCCGTCATTTGTGGAATGCTCATTAGATTACTTAAAGAGCTGGTTATTGCTCCTAGCTGCACAATGAACACTTCATCACCCTCGATCTTTTTATCGCCCTTGATAGATACAGAAATAGGCTGATTTTCATTCGGTTTACCTTCAAAAGATAAACTACCCTGAGTAGCTATATAATCCTGATCGGAAGTTTTGGCTGATTGATCAACGGTTGTATAAGAGATCTTATACCCTGATGACACCTCCTTGTCGGCAGTTAGGAAGAAATTGGCTGATGTCTGGCCCTGATCACCTTCAAGAATACTAACATCAGGACTCAGGGTTAAGGTTAGCCTGTCATCATCTTCAATAGTAAGGCCTTTAATCTGTTCCGTGGCATTCGTTTTATTAGCACTTGTTACAGAAGTAATCGAGAGAATGATGTCTTCCGCACCTTCCACAATTTGGTCATCAACTACATCAAGAACAATACTTCTTTTTAATTGCCCTGCAGGAATAGTGATACTTGTAGGAGTACTGGTAGAATAATCTTTTACACTTTCAGCCTTTCCGCTTAACGAATAACTGATCGTCGCATCTTTATCAGAAGAGTAGCCCGGCTTATAACTAAACTCAAATGCGGCCGGTTCCTGGTTCTTCTCCTTGCCATTAATTGCGGTAATGAAGATAGGACTTTCATCATCATTTTTGATTGTGCCTTTAGCCGATGTTTGAAGACTTAGACGGTTAGCAAAGTTGTAAGAGAGATTGCTTAGTAAAAGATTAAATGCTTCGTCACTTTCAATTTTTCTGTCACCATTCACCACAACTTCAACTGTCTGCTCTTCGCCGGCTGTTCCGTTGAAGTGTACCTGCCCGGCTTTTGCTTTGTAATCTGCATCAGCAGCCAGGGCAGTTCCGTCAGCTGTGTTAAAGTCAACATCGAACGCCCGACTGGTTGCATTATTTAAGACAAGGCTGAAGGTTGCTATCTTAGTCCCATCTTCCCCCTCAAGTACACTTACATCGCTGACGCTTATTTTGGCTGCATCATTGTCCGTAATGGAAGCCGTCTTTGATTGATCTTCTGGTGTTACTATATAAGGACTGTTTACAGCTGTAATATTGAGCGTAACAACTTCCGTATCTTCCAGTTGAGCGTCGTCAATCACGGGAAGCGCAACAGGAACAAACGTTTCACCTGCCTTAATAATTGCTTGTCCCTTGCTAACATCATCATAGTCTTTGTCATTACCATCTCCAGCCGCGTTGCCTGATAAGCTATAAGAAATTGATATATCTTCATCCGCGGTTCCCTGGCTTAAGCGAAGGACAAAACCTGCGCCTTTTACACCCTCTTCTCCGTCTTGACCATCGATTTTAATTTTTGGTTTATCATCATTTTCTATAGTAGCTATGGTGCTGGCTACATCAATTGTGAGACGGTCATTGCCAAATTTATCCTTGTACGTTTCGGTCAAATTGCTTAATAACAGATTCAGCACCTCATCTTTTTCCAATTTGGTGTCGCCGTTAATTATAACTGAGAACGGTTTGGTCTCCGCTTCTTTTCCTTCAAATGCCAGGGTAGTTGCTATAGGTTCATAATCATTGTCACTAACTTTGGCAGTACCATCGGCACTATTCAGGTCGACTGAAAATTTACCCTCTGTTTCCTTATCAAGGGTTACGTTAAATGTAGCGGAGGTAGTTCCATTGTCAGTTTCAGTAACGCGTTGAGCAACACTCAAACTAAGAGTTGCGACATCATTATCCTCGATGCTGAGGCTTTGGAATGAATTGGACATTTGCAATCCATTGTCAATTGAAGTCACCTCCAGCTCAACCACCTCATCGCGTTCGACTTTTGAGTCGTCAACCGCAGGCAGCTGTAGTTTAACGAACTCGTCACCTGCCAAAATAGTAACAGACGTTGCAGCTCCTGTATAATCCGCACCGGCAACAGCTGTTCCTGCAAGATTGAATTCTATTTTGGTGTCTTTATCAGCTTTAACTCCGGCAGGAAAACTAAAGGTAAATTCAGGTACATCTCCCCCTTCTTTTCCATCTTTGTGTGTGATGGTGATGTCCCCTCCATCATCATTGAGAATACGGCCAAGAGCAGTAGCATCGCTTATTGTTAATTGCCCGCCAAAGTTCTCGCTAAGATCGAAGATATTGGCGGTAAAGGTTTCGTCTTTCTCTATTACTCCGTCACCTGTTACAATTACAGCGATTAAGGCGCGCTGGCTCGGTGACTTTAAACTTATCGTTCCGGCAGCGGCAGTATAATCAGAGCTGGCAATAGCCGTTCCATCAGCAGTTCTATACTGCAGGGTTATCGTCTTGCTCAATTCCTTATCGACCGTAACATAGAACTCAAACCTGGTGGAGGTTCCAGATTGACCCTCCTTGAGCATAACAGGACCAATAATATTGACAAGCGCTTTGTCATTATCCTCAATATTAACGTTTACCGAATTAGTCTTAAGCCGGGTTCCGTAAAAATCACTTGCGGTAAGAGAAGCTGTAACTATCTCCATGTTTTCCACAATGTCATCGTCAACAACACCCAAAACAAGAGGAAGGCTACTTCGCTGGCCCGCCTTTATAGTTGCAGAGCCAGTTACTGGTAAAGTAAAATCTTTAGCTAATTCAGCAGTTCCCGAAAGGGAATAATTGATTACAATGTCATTATCAGAAGTAGCATTATTACTTAGAGTGAAGGTTATTGAACCATCTGTGCTGCCTTCCTTACCATCTGATTTAGCAACTTCTATTTCTGGTACATCGTCGTTTCTAATGATCGTACTCACTTCGTCCGGAGTGTGAATAGAAAGGCGGTTTTCATAGGTATTACTTAGTTGCGATAGTTTTACAAAGAAATTCTCATCACGCTCCAGCTTTCCGTCACCATTAACCGTTACGCTGACGGGATATTTCTCTCCAGCCGTACCATTGAAAACTAAAGTGCCGGAAGTAGCAACGTAATCATTATCTGTAGTTTTTGCCAGGCCGTCTCTGGTAGAATAGTTAATACTGAATGGTCCTTGTACCGCTTTATTTAACGTTACCGTAAAATTGACCTTTGATGATGCCCCATTAGCACCCTCTATAATCTCTACAGGACCGCTTATGCTTAAGTTTGCAACATCATTATCAATCACCGGAACTTCCAGAAGAGTATTCTTCAAAGTAACGTTAGGGTTGGTTGGATCTTCAAGTGCAATATTTAACAATTGCAGTTTCTCCTCCTCTTCAACTATAGCATCGTCGACCACCGGAAGTGGGAGCGTGTAACTTTCGTCGCCTGCCGGGATTTCAATCCATCCAGAACCTGTATAAGTATAATCTTTAACAGCTTCAGCACTTCCTCCAATTGAGAAATTGATCCGGGTAGGTTTAGATGAAGTAACTCCGGCCGGGAAGCTAAATTTAATAGCTGCGTCTGCAGGATTATTTTCCGAAAAGTTGGTCGCAGTAACTTCTATAAGTCCTGAATCATCATTAAAGATCGTTCCTACGGCTTTATCAGCAGAGTTTTCAAGAGTTAACGCATTCGCATAGTTCGTTGCGGGCTGTTCAAGAAAAACTGTAAAAAATTCATCCCCTTCTATTTTTCGGTCTGAATTTATATCTATTTCAATGACACGGGATTCATCAGTAGTACCGTTGAAATGAAGAGTTCTTCCAGTTATTGGTGTTGGAACATAGTCACCATCCCCCGATGTTGCAGTACCATCGGCAGTTTTATAAACAAGATCGAAACCCTTATCCGTAGCACCCTTCAGTTTAACCGCAAAAACGGCTTTTTGAATACCAATATCTCCCTCTGATATGCTTACGGGGCTTATGCTGATCTCTGCCTTATCATTATCTTCGATAGTAATTATTTGAGGCGAGCCTTTTAGCACTATCCCATTGTTATTAGGACGAAGCGTTGCGGTGATCTGAATAGTTTCAGGGTCCTCTAAACGATTATCATCAACTAGCGGAAGTGTTATAGTTTTACTCTTCTCCCCAGCCAAAATTGTAATGGAACCGTTGCTTCCAGTGAAATCTTCGACAGGTTTAGCTGTTCCTGAAATGAAATAATCTATAGTAAGATTGTCTTTGAAGGTAATATCGCTGTCAAAACCAATGGTGAATGAAGGATCGTTCCCACCTTCCCTTCCGTCAACTTTGGTAAGTTTAAGATCACCAAAGTCATCGTTTCTAAGAGTAACTGTTCTGGTTCTGGCATCGGCTATCTTGATGCGATTATTAAAGCGGCTTATCAGGTTTCCCAGACTAAAAGTAAATGTTTCGTCCCCTTCCAGTTTCGTATCTCCGTTAATTGGAATATTAATAGTTTTCGGAGTAATGTCATTTGCCGCGAATGTTAGCGCACCCGCTCGCGAATTGTAATCATTATCTGCTGAGGTAGCAGTTTGATCAGCAGTAGCATAATCTACACTAAAACCAAAAGAGGTTTCCTTGTCAACGCTTATAGTAAAATCGGCTGTTTGCTGACCAGCATTACCTTCATCGGTACTAATGTCGTTACTGATGGTGATGGTAGCTATATCATTATCTTCTATGATAAGTGATTTCTGTTGATCCCTAAGCGTCACTGGGTTTACACTTGATACCGCGCTTACCGTAATCGTAATGTCTTCATTGTCTTCTACTATCTGATCGTCGATCACACTCAGCGTTACAGGAGCCGATACCTGACCTGCAGGAATCGTAACACTTGATGTTATTTCAGGAGTATAATCCTTACCAGTACTGGCAAGTCCACTCAAAGTGTAGGTAACCGTTACGTCTTTGTCAGAAGAATAACCGTTCAGGTAACCGAACTGAAAAACCCCTGGTTTAGCGCCTTCTTCTTTGGCATTAACAGCTGTAATTCCAATTTGGGCGAAATCGTTATTTGTAATCTCGCCCTTGGCTGAGGCGGGTGCTGAAATAGACAGGTTACTATTATAATTATAAGACAGACCATTAAGCAAAAGATTAAATACCTCATTATCCTCTACCTTACGGTCGCCATTAATGATGATATCTATTGTCCGTTGCTCTCCTGCTTTTCCATCAAAGTGACGAGTTCCTGATTTTGGCACATAATCTCCATCGGCAACAGTGGCAGAACCATCAGAAGTAGCATAACTCACATCAAATCCTGCGCTTGTTTCGTTGTTAAGAGTTAAAGTGAAACTAAGTGTTTTGTTCTCGTTATCATCACCCTCAGTTATTTTTACATCGCCCACTGAAATGGCAGCCTTATCATTATCGATAATGAAGACGCCCTTTGTGGGGTTTGAAAGCGTAATAGGATATACGCCTCCCGATGCACTGTAAGAGCCGCCTACTAAGCCAGCGGTTAAAAGAATATTTTCTGAGTCTTCCACTATAGCGTCGTCGGCAACGGGAATAGTAAGCGGCCAGGAAGTAGCACCAGCAGGGATAATAAGTTCCCCGGTCGTAGCCCCAGTATAATCCTTACCGTTAGCAAGAGCATTCCCCGTCAAATCGTAAGAAATTTTAATGTCCTCGTCTGCAACACCACCAACTAATCTGAACAAGAAGTTTGCAGGCTTAGAACCCTCCACTCCATTTTCTCCTTCAATCTCAACTACAAGTTTGTCATCATTTTCAATACTGCCAACTGCATTATTTACAGAAAAACGCAGGTGTTCGTTGCCTTTTCTATCTTTGAAGACATTACTTATATTGCTAAGGTCGACTGTGAACGTTTCATTTTTCTCTACCCTGTTATCTCCATTCACTGAGACACTAATTGTCCGCAGATCTTTAGAACCGGCACTAAAATTAATTTTACCGTTTGATGGTAGGTAATCATTATCGCTTGCCTTTGCAGTACCATCTGTTGTTGAGTAGTTAACATCAAAGGATTTAGACGTTTCTTTGTCAAGGCTTACGGAAAATACAGCAGTAGCAGTTGAGCCACCATCTGTCTCTTTTACGTTTACCGGACCATGAAGTGTTAAAGTTGCGTAGTCGTTATCTTCGATGTTTAGCTTATCAAAAGTGTTCGACATCTTGAAATTGTTGTCGACAGAAGTAACAGTCAACTCTATTTCCTCATCGCCTTCAACAATGGCATCATCATTAACACTAAGGGGCAAACTTATACTGCTTGAACCTGCAGGAATAACGATTTTGGAAGAAGCTCCTGTATAATCAATACCGGATGATGCACTGCCACCGAGAGTGTATTCTATTGTTGTTGGTTGAGCGGATGTATAAATACCCGGAAAGCTAAAAATAAACTCGGCTACTTGCCCACCTTCAGCCCCGTCCTTATGCGTAATCTTAATATCCCCTCCGTCATCATTACTGATCCAACCTTTAACAGTTTGGTCTACGATCTTGAGGCGACCACCATAATTATCACTAAGGTCAAAAAGATTAACATCAAAGCTTTCATCTGGCTCTATGGAAAAATCGCCTGTTACGAATATTTCTATGGGTTGCAGTGTTTTCCACCCAAGAGGTAAAAAGCTCAACTGCCCGGTCTTGCTAACGTAATCTTGGCCGGCGAGCGCCGTTCCATTTACCGTTTTAAATTTTAGTGTTACCGGTTTACTTATGTCTTTACTTAACGCGGCCTCGAACTTCATTATTGAGCTCCCAGTGTCGCCTTCAGGGATAGATACAGGATTTGTAACGGTGATAGTTGCTTCATCATTGTCTACAATATCAAGCGAAACCTGACTATTCTTTACTGGAATATTATAACTTGCAGAATGTGCTGTTGCTGAAATTTTAATACTTTCTGTCTCTTCAAGAATATTGTCGTCGAGAACTGGGATATTAACTGGGTAGTTATCCGCTCCTGCCGGAATAACAATAGTACCTGATAATGGAAGGTTATAATCTAAGCCGGAGATGGCTGTTCCTGAAAGGGAATAGTCGACAGTTACAGGTTCACTAACCGGATTACTTAAAGTAAAAGTAACAGCACCATCATACATACCTTCCGCGCCAGATACAGTGGAAAGCGACAATTCCGAAGTGTCGTCATTCTTAATAGTATAGTTTAACTGCGTGGGTGAAATAACTAATTTGCCTCCAAAATTATTCGTCAAGCCTGAGAGCTTTAGAAGAAAGCTTTCAGAGCTTTCAACTTTTTTATCACCGTTTATGGTAACCGGGATAAAATAATTTTCACCAGCAGTTCCGTTAAATGCCTGGGTACTTGAAGCTGAAACATAATCGTTATCTGCAATAGTAGCAGTTCCATCCTCTGTATTATACGAAACGCTAAATGGCTTACTTACCGACTTATCAAGCTTAATATTAAAGTTAATTACCGTGGGACCATCACTCGTTTCCAAGCCATCAATTGGGCCGCTAAGTGTAAGTGTAGCAGCATCATTATCTTCAATAGCAACCTGAGGCACTGCATTACTAAGAGAGATCCGGCTGTAGGGACTTACCACCGCCAGATTTTTAAGTTTGGCTTTTTCCTCTCCTTCAACAATAATGTCGTCCTTCACCGCTAGTGTAAGGATTGCAGAGGATTGCCCAGCAGGAATTTCGACGAAAGATGAAGCAGACGGGGTAAAATCTACGCCAGTTTCTGCATCTGTCTCAAAATCAAAATTAATTCTCGTTACTTCATCCGATGTAACCCCGGCAGGAAAACTGAAAAGATAACTTCCGTTTTGAGGTCCGTTCTCTGATCCATTTATTGCAGTGATATTTATAATCGCATTATCATCATCGATTATAGTTCCAATAGCAGTAGGATCGCCGATACTAAGAGATCCCCCGAAGTTAGTACTAAGTTTATCAAGGATTACACTGAAAGTCTCGTCTCCCTCCACCTTCTTGTCGGCACTTACCTTAACAGGAATTTTTCTTTTTTCCCCTGCGGTACCATTAAATTGTAAAGGAATAATATCTGCAGAATAATCCCCTTGAGCAGCTTTAGCGGAGCCATCCTGGACCTTATAGGAAAGTGAAAAAGGCCCGGCTGTTGAAACGTTTAAAACTACTTCGAGCTCTGCATTGGTAGTGCCAAGATTACTACCTTCCTGAACAGATACTGGTGCTATAGTGATAAGAGCTTTATCATTATCATTTATTTTTAGCGAATGACTAGTATTAGTTAAGCCGATATAGTAGTTGTTTGTCCCTACCGTTGCATTAATCAAAACTGTCTCCGGCCCTTCAGCTATAGCGTCATCATTAACAGGCAGAATAAGAGTGGCGCTATTTTCCCCTGGCTTTATCTCCAGAGTACCTACAACTGGGGTGGTATAATCAATACCACCAACATTTGCCTCTCCAGACAAAGTATAGCTGATAGTTATCGTTGTATCAGTTGAGACTCCGTCGGGAAGCTTAAAAATAAACTTACCGCTTTTGACACCCTCTTCACCGTCCTCGCTTATGATGGAAATCTGGCCTGCATCATCATTTTTGATCGTAGTTTGAGCCACATCTTTAGGAATAGTCAGACGATTTCCAAAGGAATCAGACAAGTTGAAAATTAGCAACTTTATTAGCTCGTCTTTCTCAATTTTTTTGTCACCAACAACCGGAATGGTAATGGTTTTAAACTCGTTTTTCAAACCGGCAAACTCAAGGGATACTGTTCCGGTGGATTTATAATCGTTGTCTGCAACCTTAGCAGACATATCTTCTGTGCGATAGTTTAATGTAAACTTTTTAGAGGTAGGATTACTTAAAGTAAGCGTATAAGTAGCATCAATTGTCTGATCTGCACCTTCACTTAGAATCACGTCGCTACTTAATTCCAGACGGGCATTATCATTGTCAGAAATAGTAACAGTTGGAGGAACTGTAGTGATATTCTTTATTGTAAACTCATGCCCGGGAGCCAGACGTGTTATATTAAGACTCGCAATTTCATCACCTTCAACAATGTCATCATCAGAAACAGGCAGGGATAAAATATAACTGTTTTGGCCGGCGGGAATTATGATAGTTCCCTTTTGCGGACCAGTGAAATCTATTCCCGGGGTAGCATCTCCCGAAAGTGCATAATCTATTTCGGTAGCTACATCTGCAACATTAGAAATAGTAAAAATAAATTTCCCGGCTACTTCTCCTGTTTCACTACCTGGTGTGGCGGTTATTGACAAGTCTGCCGAATCATCATTAGTAATCGTTCCCGTTGCAATCTGGCTATTTAAACTTCCTCCAACCGGATTGGAAAGTGTAATAGTAAATACTTCATTACCTTCAATAATGCGGTCTGCATTTAACCGGATACGAATAGAAGCAGTTGTTTGTCCGGCAGGAATAGTTACAGTTCCTGTTTTTGAAACTGAAGAATCAAAATCTGCGTCATTAGTCGCATTAGTTGGATTATTTGGCCTTCCATGGGTTATGGTATAACTAACCGTCACAGGGCATTGAGAAGTTGAGGTTAATGTAACAGGAAAGGCAATCTCGCTGGTAACATCTGTTTTTTCGGAAACAGTTGCATTAGAGATATTAATCCCAACGGTTGTTATATTAATACTACTTGCAGTCTTAATATTATTACAGCCTGCGCTACATTCAGCAGCTGCATTGACCGGAATTGCATCATCAGGATTTGTCGCATCCGGATCGGTTACGTCTGCAGGTCTAAGGATAATGGCAGTAATAAGGCCCATCGCCCCGGCAACGGTCGCTTTTCCCTTAATATGCAGGGTCATCTCTGCTAAGTTTTCCAGGTCTACCATCGTAGCAAACTGGGTTGCTGTCGCTGTGTTTCCAGAATTGCTTGATGCACCTGTAGTTTGATCCGTCGTTACCCCCGTGAATTGGAAACCTGAAGGATAATCCAATGTAAATTTTGCACCAGTAACAGAATTAGGCCCGTTATTCTTAATTCGAACAGTATAGGTAATATCCTCACCAATACAATAAGTACTTTTTGCAGTTACTATACTTACAACCTGAAGATCCGCCTTTCGAAGCTCAATATTCATTAAGGGGCCGATAGGAGTACTTTCAATATAAGTCCAGGTATCGATTCCTACCTCATTACCAAAGCCGTTTGCATCGGATGTACTGTTCCCCCATTTATGTCCGTCTGTGGTACTACTGGCACCATTAATTTCAGTAACCTTGTAAGCAGTTTGCTTCTTAATATCGATATCATTCCAATAAACAATATCATTATTATTATTAGGACCATTTTTTCTGGTAAGAATGATACCCCCATAATTTTTCTCTACGTCTGTGAACGGGAAGTGCACCTCTCCTCCTCTTAGTACCACTTTCATATTCTGAGGAGCAAAGCTGAAATTCCCGATCGCAGGAACATCATTTCCATTTAGACCATCCCACCTGATTGTGTTGGTACCAATTTTTGTAATACCAGTTAGGATGGTATCAACAGCATCATTAAAAGAGCCATTTTTGTCAAGATCCAAGCCGATAGCGTATCCGACAACCTGATCGGCGTCAAAACTTATAGTTCCACCAAGGGGGTAAGTTCCTCCTTTATAAAGAGTTCCTTCTTGCCCCTTAAACAAGAAGTTACTAGCACTCGGGCTTTTAGGCTGCTGCAAAAGCCATGTAGTGCCACCTCTTGCAATCGGAGCTGAACTTGGCAAATCAGAATTCGGTTCTGAGAAAAAGATCTTATGAGTAATATCGGTGGGAGTATCTGCTGCTCTCGGATCGTGCACTTTACCAGATGTTCTCGGTATGCTTTTATAGAGCGCGTTATTATTCTGATCAAGGAACCCTTTATTATTAACAAAAAAGCCGAACACATAACCAGCCTGCCCATTATTATTTACCTCATATATATATCCATCTTTTGTTAACACGTTGAATACGCCATTAAACCCCTTTTCATAGGCACCAAGACAACCCCCGAAGATATTCATGTAGGCCCGGCCTCTTTTCACCAAGCCATTGTCGTCTTTCACGGTTACATCAAAGGCGTTTACGTAGCAATTATTATCTCTTTGTATCCATTCATCATTTACCCCCAGCGGACCAGGCATATTTGATGTTGGGTTTGCAGTAGAATCCGGTGAAACGAAATTAATCTCCCAAACACCCTCTTCTCCACTTTTAACAGTCAACTTATAAGGGTTATAACCATTGGAGTTTGGCAAGGGGCCGGCTTTTTCCTGAGTTAGATTAGCTATTAATCCAATAGTTGTAGAATTCCCGGAATTATAAACAATTCCGTTAGGTGTACGAGCAATGATCTTACCTTTTTTGATCCCCTGAGCACTTGACCCTAAAAAAAGCGTTTCTCCAGCCCTTACATAGACTTTCACCGTTCCAATGGTTGGAAAGGGATTATTTGAAGTAGCAACAGTTGTGCTTGAAAAAAAGGCCCTGTTTCCCAAATTTGTTAATAGGTCCTTACTACCTTCCCCAAATACCCTTCCCCCGATCAGTGAAAACAGAACCGAGACTAGAATGACAATGCGACGAACGCTATAACAGATAAAAAAATTCCTATGCACGTAGGTAGTTCTAAGTTTTTCGAGAGAGCGTTAAAATAAGATGTGCCGGTGTATACGGAAATGGGGCTCCCAGGTTTCCTTTTTTTCTTTCCTTAACAAAAAGTTATTATCGTGGAAATTAAATAAGGAATAAGCCTGATTGTTAGCCATTTGGATAGAATAGTGAAATCCGAAGGAGGTATAAGGGGATCTCGCCTTCTATTATGTAGTGTGCGAAGACCTAACATTGCACGAATTTTAATCTCGTTAGTGGCGGAGGTTCCCTGCTTAAAATTACCTTAAAAATACCTTTTAGTATATCTTATTCATGGCCCTTTCGTTTAAGGGATATAAGAGTTTAGATATGAGGGGAGCTTTTTTAACTAAAGGGATAAGATCCGCAATCTTGTTTGGAATTCTGTTTTTGATTTCCGCCTATCAATCGTATGCACAGACGTATGGTATTAATCAAAGAACCAAAATCTATGCGGTAAGGGATACTCTGGAAAATGTTACCCTTTCCATTGATAATGATTTCTATGTTCCAATAAGTATTCAGATAAATGTTTCACTAAGCAATCTGAATCTCACGTTTGATTCAATTTCTGCCATTATTCCGCCCAAAGCAGCAGGATTCAAACTGGCGACATATAAAAAACTTATAGGCAGTGAGCCATACAAGTGCGAATACAGGTATAGGGTTGTGTTGGGAGATACAACGAAAATTGTAAACCATAATTATGTTTATGGATACCCCTACCTTCGGGGACTTTCATATAGAATCTCTCAGGGACCCGGAGGATCTTTTAGTCACAAACACAGTTTTGCCTATGATTTTGCAATGCCCAAGGGGACGGCCGTTACAGCTAGCAGAGAGGGAATTGTTGCAGCTTTGAAATTCAATTCTTCAATTGGTGGCCCCGATGAACAGTACCTGCCCGACGCTAACTTTATATCCATTCTTCATTCAGATGGTACTATTGCTAACTATCTCCATCTAAATCCTAATGGTGTAAATGTTAAAGAGGGGGATATTGTTGAACGGGGAGAGGTGATCGGTTATTCAGGAAATACAGGATATTCTACAGGTCCACATCTCCACTTCGAGGTTATTAAGCCTTCGCTAAGTCCCTCCGGTAGAACATGGGTAGAATTCGAGTGGGAAAAACCCTTGTTGTATGGTTTCTTTCCTGCTGATATAAAAAATAAGAAAATCACTACACCATATTATAAAAAGAAGCACATTGAACGAAGTAATGAGTGGTTTTTTGAAAGAGCCCTCGAAAAGTTCAGGAGCTTGTTTCAGACAAGCTAACTTGCCTGTCTGAAAATTTAAGTTAAAATGAGTACCAATTAAAATAGTTGTTATGAGCACGTTGTTAATTATCCTTTCGATGTTTGTTATGGCAATAATAGTATTTGAGATGAATGAGGTTATTGCCCGTATTATCCTTGTACTTGCGAATGCCTTTGATTATATAAAAAAGTTAAGCCAGGGCATAAAATAGGGAAAAGCGCTTACTCTTGAGTACATAAGAGCAGGCGCTAAACCTTTTCATAATATTATCCTACTTTATATTGTGATGCCTCGCGCTGCTGACGATTTAAAATTTTACCGGAAGATAATTGCCGCAAGCCCTATTTTCTTGGCCATTCAAAAACATTATTGAACAAGAAGTATTCACTGTTATAGGTGATAACTATATTATAAACACTAACTGAATGAAAAAAATTACATTATTGCTTTTACTGTTATCAATTTTTAAACTACAGGTACTTGGTCAGAATGCGCCTCAACTACAGTCTGCTGACTCCACTATAATTAAGCGCCTGCTTAAACAAATTGATGAGCTGCAAAAACAAAATGAGAATCATTCCTCTAACATCAACGCTCTGCTTACCGGGAAAGACATTGATGCTGCCAATAAATACACTATTATCAAGCAAAATCTAACAAACGCAGCCTCTACTTTCCAGTTGCTAAATAACAAGATCAATATTCTAAAATCTAAAACTTCTGCAGACAAGCTGGATCTATTTATTAAGGATCTTAATAACCCCCAAAGCAATACCCTGGGCTTCAAGCTGGACGAAACAATTATTAAACTCGTTAACGAGAATTTGAAAGTAGGCAAAAAGAATACGCGCGATAAGATCATACAAAATGTTTCCGGTATTACTAAGGGACAAATTGTCTCCACTATCGCTAACGTCTCACCTGCTATAACTGTAGCAAATTCGGTAATGAGTTTGTTGCGAAGTGCGAGTATAGTGAGCGATGACCTGAATCAAAACAGTATTAACCAAATTGAGAATCAGCTCAATAGTTATGTTCAGTATTATGTTGCTTTGAATGATGGTAACGCAGCATTCACCTACAACCTCGCCAGCCAGGCGCAAGACTTAGGCGTGCTGCAGCAGAAATTATTTGAACAAGTATCTTTTTTCGCCAAGACATTAAATTACAAGCTTCCAAAACAGAACCAAAACGAAACATTGAGCGCATACCTCAATACAATTTTCCTGGGCTTTGATAAAGCGTATGTAAGTAAGTTGTTTAGCGACCTTGAAAGACAGAATAGCTCAAATAATAGAATAAATTATGAAGCTATCCTTGCAAGTAATAATGGAAATCTTAAGGAAGCGAACAATCGTTTGGAGGAGCTGATAGGTTTGGTAAATCAATTTGAATATCAGCACAATCAATATTTCAATGTTTATGAAGTTTACAATACCCGGGTTCTTCAGGCTATGGATATCGCTGCCGCAAACAGAATTGCCGACCCCTCACTTATAAACCAGAAGAAGGCCGATCTTACAAGTTTAAAAAATCAGGCTGTTAGCGATATAAAGGCTTCTATAAATTTACCCGAATTGCTATTAAGTAAACAATCAATTAAATACGCAGCGAGGATACTTTAAAGACAGTTGCATCAAATGTTTAAAGGATAATTAGACTGGGAGCCTAAGAAAACCGTTTGTTTTCAGGGCTCCTTTCAGCACATTTTATGCTGCAACGTCCTTAACCTAAGTAATTGAATAGCGTAATTCACATCTTCTTCTGACTTTAAATAGAAACTTATCCAGCCTGATCTTTTAAGTAAATGATGATCCCCTACCCTCATATCTGCCAGTAGCTCAGCTTTCATCTTTCTGCTGAATAGTACATCCAATAGGCCGTTACTGTGTAGATGACCGATCTCCTTACCCTTATAATTAAACTGCAAGCCTCCATATTTATGCAAGCTCAGACTTACGTCCTCCCAACTTCCTACCTCAGATTCGATGTCGTCCAACCATTCTAACATCTGAGGCTTGGTAACAAAAAGCCAGAGCCTCAACAGGGCATCAAAGAACAAAGGCAATCCGGGCATAACTTTAAGAAAGCCAAGCCGGTTAACAACAAATGCAAACATTTTATCTTTTCTCGCTTAATGATTTAATATGATCCATTACACGTAAATGGACATTCCTTGTAATGCTTTCCGCCCATATATCGTAATACCAAAGCGGGAACACGTACAAGCGATACCAGCTATTACCTGTCAGCGTGGTGGTCCCATTACCATTATCTTTCAGTATAAACTGTCCCCGCGAAATATCTATATGTCCCATGATCTCAGGGTCTCTCGGTTGCTTTACAATATCGAATGTCAAGTTTTCACCTGGCTTGTATTGCACAATTTTCTCATCGAAAATATAACCGTTGCTGAAGACACACTTTCGTCCGGCACCTTCGTAATAACCATCTACCGTCGCGGCTACCGGACTTGGCATTCCTACTTTGAATAACCAAAATTTATTTTTCTCTTCTATCCTTTCGAAGGAAACTACATGCTTCCAAACCTCTTTTACTGGGGCATTTATAACAACTACATCAGAAACCTCTCTCTCATGATGATGCTTAGAAAGAGAATCTGCAACAAATAGGAAAAGCAATAAAGAAAGGACACTTATATTTAAATTCCTGTTATCCTTTTTAAACATCGCCCTTCCAACGAAGGTACCGGTAATAACAAAGCCAAAGATCAAAGGAGAAACAATAATGAGGCAAATCACTCCTTCTCCCAAGAAAATAGCACTTAAAAGAATAGCCAGAGTGCAGTTTAATACAGAAAGAGCCGTAATCCTGGCACCTTTCAATTCCAGGCTTCTCCAAAACCAGGAACATATTATGCCCATCACAAACGGAATGATAACAAATTCAGCATAGATAAAAACACCCGGATGCAATGACAATAATCTTGTCATTCCTATTACAGAAAAGGCAAAGAGATTTGAATAGACCAGGCCTTTAATTTCTTCGGGTTTGTAATTCCTATTGTTCATATTTTCTTAGATTAGGGTAAATTGATTCCTTCCAGCTGCTTGATATATATGTAGCAGATATAGAGAGGTATGATGCCCAGGACTCCGAAAGAGCAGTCAATAAGTTGCCAGAACAGCGGAATACTGCGAATAGCTCCTGCAATGAAAGCCAGAGGAATAACCATTAGACAGGCTATCATTCCAAACTGTATCACCCAAATATTTCTGACAGGGTCGCGAAGAGGACCTATAAAAGCAGTAGCTATCACGATATGGGCAAAGGCAAGCCAATCAGTTCCATAAGCCAGGTAGGGGTAATTATCATTAGTAGCTTTAACTGCCTGATAAATTGTGCCAAGCCATTGCTGCAGGGTTAAAGGAAAAATGCTTTTGCAGTCTATCAGAACGGCTAGTTGACTTTCGATAGGGAAAGCGGTAATTCCGCTTAAAATCAAAGCTGTGATGAAAAAAATAATCCAGATCCTGATCTTCTTTCTCAATTGTGTCACGGTTGTATTCATATTATTATGCTTTAGGTTGTTGATTCTGCTTTTTGCTTAATAATGCTATTTCTATGCATGATGAGCCTTAGCATGTATTTTTCAAGAAAGAGATAGTCTGCTAAGCGGCCTAGTAAGCCGAGAGGTGCTTCGTAAAAAAACTCGTCGGTCATCATTGTGAACCCCTCCTTCTGCTCAAAAACATGGTAGTGCTTCATACTTTTAAATGGCCCCTGGACCATCTCGTCGGAAAAGAGCACAGGAAAACTACATTCTGTTATCTCACTTGTAAGTGTCATTAAGACCCCGAAGTGTCTTGCTTTCCAGGTGACCGTTTCTCCTAATCCTATAAGACCACTTGTAATTCCTGCAATGGCTTTTTCACCTGTATGCTCCATGGTTTCCAAATGAAGATCAATGCTTCGGGCTAGATTAAAGCAGTGTTCTATGGGAGCTGTAATTCTAGTTGTCAAGATAAATCGAGGCATATTAATTTTTTCTAGTTATGATATCACGTACGGCAGAAGCCGCATCAGGAAAAGTGAAACTGAATCCGCTATCAAGCAATCGCTTTGGTAATACCCAACGGCTTTTCAGTATCAACTCTGTTTCCGTCCCGATAAGCCTTGCCCCCACTTCAAGCAACCAGGTTGGGGTAGGTAAGCCAAATGGCACATCATATGCCTTTCGGAGCAATTTCATCAAATCCTTGTTCTTCAAAGGGTGGGGAGCAGTACAGTTGATCGTTCCCTCTAAATCCTTATGATTAACAACCCAGTCGATACTTCTGGCCACATCCAGTTCATGGATCCAGGAAACGTATTGCTGGCCATCTCCCTGTTTACCACCCATACCGAGTTTCACCATATTTAAAAGTCTCGGGAACACCCCATCCTGTTGCCCCAACACGATACCCATGCGCAAAGCTATTTTACGGGTAGATGGAGTATTGATAGAGAAAAAGGTATCTTCCCATTCCCGGCAAACCTCTACTGAAAATCCAGAACCAATCTCCCCGCTTTCTTCGTCTTGCAGACAATCTTCCGCATGCCGGTAAATAGTGGCTGAAGTGACATTGATCCAAAGTGCTGGGGGATTTTCCATTCCTGCAACTGCCTTCCCTAAAAGCGATGTTGGTACCACTCTCGAGCTAATAATTTCTGCTTTATTTTCAGACGTATATCTGCAATTAACATTCTTCCCGCAAAGGTTTACTAGCACATCGGCATTTTCAAGGCAGTTCATCCATTCCCCTTCCGTTCTCCCGTCCCAAACCAATATTTTTATATTTCCAGAGTCTGACTTCTGAGTGCGACTTAAAATGATTACCTCGTCAGCTCGACTTTGATAATAATGCGCTAGCACTCCGCCGAGGTAACCATTACCTCCGGCCAGAATTATTTTTCCGTACCTCATATATTTGATTAAAGGATAAGTAAGAGAATCAGGAGTCTGTATAAGACCCAGGTAATGGTTAGGAGCCAGCCAATCTGCAGCAGTTTTGTTCTCCGGATATGCTCGAGAAACATTAGTCCGGCTACAATCAGAAACCAACCGGCGTAATAAGTGGAAGAAAAGCTAAACCACTGATGCAACAATAGAACGGGTAATAGTAGAAGGGCCCCCGCGAAGGAGATGGTCATCATGTTGCCCAGGTAATCCCAGCGCTTGCTCCTATTAATAAAACCAACAATAACTCCCTGAAAAACTATTTGACCTCCACATATCAAGTACTCCCTAAACCTGCTGCCTGTCGGGATTAATCCCTGCAATAAGGGAGCATAAGCTGAGAGAATACCAGCAGTTACTGCCCATGTGAATAACAGATAGGCAATCCTATACTCCAGCCTGAATGATGGTTGTAGCTCATGTTCACGAACTACGTTTGACGGAGGTACGATAACCCTGCGGTTGAAGGCAATAAAGGCATAAACCTTACTCATTAGCCAAATAAATGGCTGAAAAAGGAATAAGGGTTTCAAAACAGGGAAAGAAGCCGCAAATACTTTGAAAAGACTTTGGATTCCGTAGGTTACTTCGCCGGTTTCCTGGTTCACAAGAGCTATCTCATTTGCTGCCCTTTGGCGGTCGACCATCGGACAAGCTTCTTGCGGAAGTTCCTGATAAGCAGCCCTTCCCTCCGGATCTAACAATCCTCCTTTTACAAATGCCTTAGTATAAACTCTGCACATCGGGCACTCTGCATCGAAAAGGATGAGATGATTTTTTAGCGTTTTCATAAACACATCGTTTTAGCTTCTTTTATTATTGAACTTTCAGAAAAACTTGAAAATATGGGCTAAAAAAATATTCTATTTGAATATTTTGAAAATTGATCCCCAAAACCAGTTCTCCTCGGCTTTAAGCATAGTATCCAATGTTTTATCTACATTCTTAGCCAACTTATTAATATCTGTAACTGATTTATTAAAGGTTCTGTAATCCGCATCATTTGCATCCCCTTTAACTGTTGATAATTCATCCAATACTTTTAATACAGGATCTAACTCTCTTTTCTTACGTTCCTTTGCAACCTGGCGTGCAATGTTCCAGGTATCTTTGTCAGCAAAGAAATACTCCTTCCTTTCCCCCGCTTTGTGCTGTTTCTCAACAAGGCCCCAACCTATCAGGTCTCTTAGCGTCATGTTAGCGTTACCTCTCGAGATACTTAAAGCCTCCATAATTTCCTCAGTTGTTAGAGCCTCAGGAGATATTAAAAGCAAAGCGTGAACCTGAGCCATTGTACGATTTATCCCCCACTCCGATCCCAACTTACCCCATGCCTCAATAAACTTTTGTTTTGCTTCTGCCAGTTCCATGAAACAAACATAAATAAACATATTAAACTTTCAAAATTTATTGAAAGTTTAATAAACGAGGTAAAGATAATAGCAACCGAATGTATTACTCCCGTTGTTAATTAGAATAAATCTAAACAAAGCTTGATTCTATCACAAAAAGATTATTTCTTTGCGGCAGTTTAGATTTAATCCAAATAACATGATCTTTCGTATACTATTATTATCTTTTCTCGCTCTTTTAAATCTTAGCAATTTATTTGCTCAAAAGACTGCTGCAATAAGCGGAACTGTGAAAACTCCGGATAACCAACCAATTGAACACGTTTGGGTAACACTTAAGGGTAAATCAAAAAATACGGTTACAGATGCTGCCGGTAAATATAGGTTAAGCGGTCTCCAACCTGGAACATATGCGGTTAGGATAAGTTCGATGGAACTTAATGCACAGGAACAGCAAGTTATTGTGCAAGCAGGAGAAATTAAAGAACTTAATTTCACGGTATCATTAAGTGAAGTCCAGCTTAAAGCTGTTGAAATCAATTCAAGGAAAACCAATTCTCTCAACGCAAAGAAGAGTGAGACCGTAGCTCGCATGCCCCTTCAAAATCTTGAAAATCCTCAGGTGTATGTGAGTATTCCGAAAGAGCTACTGGAATTACAGGTGGTTACTAACTTCAACGACGCTCTTAAAAATTCTCCCGGACTAGATAAACTATGGAGCTCAACAGGAAGAGCTGGAGACGGTGCAGGATATTACAGCTTAAGAGGATTTTCGGTACAGCCTAATCTTGTTAACGGAATTGCAGGATTAACTAATGGAGACCTTGACCCTGCAAATATCGAAAAGATTGAAGTAATCAAAGGACCCTCTGGAACACTGTTTGGAGGTGCGCTGACCAGCTTTGGGGGATTAATAAACATTGTTACTAAAAGACCGGTAGATTCCCTAACCGGTGCATTAGCTTATACCACAGGCAGTTTTGGATTAAATAGGATTACCGCAGATGTAAACACCCCTGTTTCTAAAGATAAAAGATTGATAGCAAGACTTAATGGGGCATATCATTATCAAAATAGCTTTCAGGATGCAGGTTTCAGGAAATCTCTTTTCATTGCACCAAGTTTTGAATATAACGTTAATGAAAGGTTTAAGCTTAATCTTGACCTGCAGTTTTACAACTATGAGGGAACTAATCCTTTATCGGTATTCTTAAACCGGTCTAGATCTTTGATTGCACGTACTCCGGCGGATCTGAACCTTAACTTTAACAGGTCTTTCACTAGTAATGACCTGACGATTCAAACCCCTGCTAATAACCTTTTTGCTCAAGCTAATTATAAGCTATCCAGCGCCTGGACATTACAGACAAACCTTTCAAGAAGCTACAGAAAATCTGACGGGTTTTATCAGTACGTGATGTTCCTTGGAACTACAGATGACGTATTGTCGAGGATGGTTAGCCGTCAGAATTCAATAAGCACCTCTACCGACATCCAGGAGAACCTTATAGGAGACTTTAAAATAGCTGGACTTAGAAACCGGATCGTTGCAGGAGTAGATGTATTAAGATTAGAAAACAACAATAACAATTCTCCTTACATCACGTTCGATGCAGTAAGCACAAGCAATAATAAAGACGCAAATTATACTAAGATCAATAGGATATCCGTGGAATCCAAGATTAATGCAAGTACAGGTGCTTACGCTAGAAACAGCTCTGTAAATAATGTTTACAGTGCTTATGCCTCTGACGTTTTAAACATCACAGACAAACTCATGGCAATGGCTAGTCTTCGTGTAGACCGCTTTGATAATCGCGGTACATATAATCAATCTACTGACACTCTTGCTCTAAATAGTAAATACGCGCAAACAGCAGTTTCTCCGAAATTCGGATTGGTGTACCAGGTCGTCAAAGATCAAGTCTCTGTATTCGGTAATTATATGAATGGCTTCAGAAATGTTGCGCCGGTAGTACAACCAGCTGGAATTTCTGGCAATTTAAAACCACAACAGGCAAATCAGATAGAAGGTGGCGTAAAGCTTGATGTTTTTCGGAATCGTCTGAGTGTCACAGCTAGCTACTACGACATTTCTGTTTCTAACCTTACAAGATCAGAAACAATCACGATAGATGGTACTCCTCAGAATTATACTGTTCAGGATGGTACCCAAAAAAGCAAAGGATTTGAGCTGGATATTGTAGCCAACCCTATGAAAGGGATGGATATTTTTGCTGGATTTAGCCATAACGAAAGCAAGATGACAAAATCTGATGCATCTGTTCTTGGAAGAAGACCAGTAACTGCGGGCCCGGAAAACCTAGTGAATGGTTGGGTCAATTATACCTTTACAAGCGGAAAGATCAAGAACTTCGGAATTGGTTTCGGTGGCAACTATGCCAGCAAAAATATGGTGACAAATACTGTTGCTACAGGGACTTTTACTCTTCCGGCTTATACGGTTTTAAACGCAACAGCTTTTTATACGACTAAGTCTTACAGATGGAGTTTGAAAGTCGATAACCTGTCAGGTGAAGTATATTATAAAGGGTGGACAACTGTTGAACGCCAGCAACCACGAAGCCTACTTGCTTCTATGTCCTATAAATTCTAAATAGGAATTGTTACTTATTTCAGTTCTCTTTAAATTTCTGAGCCCGGTTATCCGGGCTTTTTCATTTTCTATGTACCTTTAAACCTAGAAGAAGTCGCTGTGCAACTTCCACTGCGGGCTAATCGAAAGTTGTAAAGTTCCGCTTTCTACACCTTGTTAGAAGTTCTTGATCCTACTTCTCAAACTACCTTCGACCATCTAAACTTTATATCTGCCCGTCCTTAACCTCGCCCGGATAACTATCAATAAACTAAAAATACGAATGACCACGTTGTTTATTCTATCAGGCTGTTCAGAAATAATACAAAAAACTATAGTTTAATTAGTATTTGCAATAAAAGTTAGCAGAGCAGGTGAACCTATAGTTAAAAGCATTAAGAACATTGATTCTCAAGGATAAGACTAGTTCACTAATTAACCATAAAGAAAATATTTCTGAAAGAGTAATTACCGTGTATTGTTATTACCAGCTTATAACAGGGATTTAACACGGAAATAACCCGGACATACTGCGGTAAATTCCGCGATAATTGCGCGGGCGGTGCCGGCCTTGCACTACTTAACTGCTAGTTAAGAAATAAGTCTTTATAAGTGCTTCCAGTCTTAAAAAATTAAGCGAATTTAATGTAGCCCAGCTTCTTTCATTAGAAGGTAAGGAGATACTTGTTAGATGCTACATGTTAACATTCTTGCGTGCCAGAATCTGATATTGCTGGTACCTGCGAAAAAACACCTATTTACCAGCGAAGTATCTTATGCGAACGGCATCTATTTAAAAAACAATTGCGATTAGGTTTAGGTGAACATTAAAATAATGAAGGGTAACAAGTAATAAATGTTTGGTTTCTCCATGTTTTACCATTAAACTATTCCGTATTACGGAAACCGGAATCGAACCGGTATCCTGGTTTTGGAATTCGAAGTAACATTTATTAACGACACCTTCAATTTGAAAGGCAACAATCAACAACAGACAGGTTTTTTAAACCTTCGTGAACAGCGAAGTATCTGTCGTTTTACGGCACTTTCAAATGTTCTAAAAATTCATAAAAAGAAGGGTAATGAACCATAAGTGCATTTACATGCTCTACCAACTGAGCTACCCTTTCGAGGCCGGACTCGAACCGGCGACCCTGTCGTCCCTGAACGAAGTAACACTTATGAACGACACCTTCTTTCAAAGGAGCGATAACTGAACGGGGTGGAGTTTCATTTTGAGCGAAGTACCCCAGTTTCAACGGCATCCTATTCTTTTATAGTTCCATTTTCTCGATTTCGAGCACTGCAGAACCTCCTTTATCCAAGGCATCCAACACCTCAAAGACTTTATCACTCCAACCCGATATCATGTAAACAGAGTTCTTCTCCAATTTTATAGGTGTGGTTCCATAGCCCTTTAAATCGAACAGGTATAGTTTAGCCTCAGGCGCAACCTCTGCCTTGTACCGTTTCCACAAGTTCTCGATATGGACACTACCGTAACTATTCCATAGCTGGCAGTCGGTGAACAACATAATCTTATCCATCCTTACCTTTCTGTCTAAAATGTCCTGGATTACGAGATAACCGTTCGTTGAATATCCCACTTCCCCTTCCCTTCTATAGAACTCTTGTACGTTGCCTAGGATGTTATTTTTTGGCACAGGAATAACCTTCCAGGTATCACCAAACATTCCGGTTACAACATTCTTGCATCGATTCTGAAGTAGCATTGCCAGCATCAAGCCCACATCATACAACATAACTTTCGACCTTGCAGAAACAGGTGTTTGCATAGATCCAGAAACATCACAACCTAACAGCACTCTGGTTTCGGCTCCGAATCCCTTTATGTTCATAGCACTCGCTTGTACAGCCTTCTCTAAAGCACCCAATACCTCTCCTGTATACCCTGTCTGTGTAAACATCAACTCTCTATAGGCCGATAAATATCGAAACGGAAACTGCTTTGCATTCGTAACTTGGTTGTCTGATGATAAGACTTCACAGGCTTTAAGAATATAATTATATGAAACACCAGCCTCCAATACATTTCTCAAGTTACGCAGCAAGGCCATATATCCCAATTTGCCACTCTCTATCAACTCTTCCCACTTCGCCTTAAAAGCTTCTATTTTCACAGCTTCGGTTTCAAAAGCCTGCTGACCGAGTGCCGACAATTCTGTTTCCCATGTATAAGGGGTATTCAGAGTTTCTTCCGCTATTTTATTAAAAATAGATTGTTGTGTCTCATCTTTAGCCTTAGGATGGACCAGAAATAATGCATCTCGAAGAGTTACTGCTGTTCTGCGATTATATTTTGCGAACTGATACTCGTCAAAGCTATTGAACGCCGCAGATAAACCCTTTTGTAACTGCTTGGACAAACGGTTCAACTTTTTGGTCCCAATCCGGAGGTTTATCACTTGATAGCAAGCAAGCAATTCTGTTATTTCGTCAGCCCTGGACACCACTCTTGGAACTAATCGGGAAATCAGATTATCTCCGGAATGAATTTTAGTTAACTCGGTTACCAGTAAAAGAGGCACGGATCGCATATACATCTTGTGTCGGGCATAAATAGCAAGCTTTGCAACGAAGAGAGGATCGTTTTTAGCAATCAGATCTCTTAAACGAAATAGTCTTTCTTCATTTTTCTCATAGAACGAATCATTTAAAGACCAGGTAACTATTAATGTATAAAGTTCCATTTGAGGTGTAACGGCGTAAGCCTTTTCACCCTCATGGTTTCTAACCACTGGCGCCTTTCTTTTCCTATTGAGTATGTTAAAGATCATAAAACCTCCTTCTATTATTATGCCTCAAAGTTGAAAGACTTCTGCGCAGTGTTTTTGCGCAGCAAAAAATTTTTTAATAATTTTCTGAAAATTTTTACCATGCCTGTTAATCGCAATGCCCTTATCCGTTATCGCACTATAGACAATTGTCTTCGACACAAATACAAAAAATGGAGCCTGGAGGACCTTATCGAAGCCTGCTCTGATGCACTGTACGAGTTGCAAGGGATAGACAAAGGGGTAAGCCGGCGTACAGTACAAGCGGACATTGAGATGATGCGAAGCAATAAATTAGGATACGAGGCTCCGATTGTAGTGGTGGATAAAAAGTATTACACCTACTCAGACAAAAATTACAGTATCACCAATATCCCGCTTACGAACCAGGATCTGCAGGTACTTACGGAAGTAGCGGACCTATTGAAACAATTTAAAGGGTTCAGTCACTTTTCAGACGTCAATGAGATGGTGAGCAAATTGGAAGATAAGATCTATGTTCAGAAAAGCTCTGCTTCTTCGGTAATTGATTTTGAGAAGAATGATAACTTGAAGGGACTCGAGTTTATCGAAATAATACGCAAAGCAATAATTTCAAAAACAGCGCTGTGTTTTACATATCGCTCTTTCCGCGCGAGAGATGAAAGCACTTTTTGTATCAGTCCCTACTTGCTAAAAGAATATCGTAACCGATGGTTCGTCTTATGTCTTGCTCATAAGAAAAGCTCCCCTATTTTAACACTTGCCCTTGATAGGATAATCAGTGCAGAAAACGCACATGATGAGCCATTCAGAGAAAATGAAAATATAGACTTGAGTTCTTATTATTCAGATGTTATTGGAGTGACGAAACATCCAGGGCAGAAAGATTGTGAAGTTGTGTTTAGAATAGATCACGAAAACGCACCTTATATAATAACCAAACCACTACACGCAACACAAAAACTACTGACAGAAACCGCTGAGGGAAAGATCTTCAGAATCCGTGTTATTCTCAACTACGAGCTTGAACGTGAACTTTTAGGATTTGGATGCAAAATAAAAGTACTAGGTCCGAGGAATCTGGTAAATCGTATTAAAGAAAATCTTGCAAAGACCTTGGAATGTTATTCGGTAACCAATGAAAGCCCGGAAAAGATCTATGAGGATGCCAAGGAGACGTTAGGAGAATAAATATTTAAACAAGAAAGGCCGTTTTGAACGGCCTTTCTTGTTTAAATAAGTAAAAATTTTATTATCGTCTGCCTCCCCCTAGAAAGAATCCTATTTTTAAGTTTAAATAATTGTTTTTAACCTCTCCTGTTTTTCCAACTAAATTGTAATCTACTGCCATACGGAAGTGACCATAGTCGAAACCAATACGCGGCGTAACACCTAATTTAGTACCACCTTCAATTGCCTCTAAAGCTTCAACATCGTCATCTGAAGTCAGGTCCGTATTATCAAAGGAAGCTGAAGCCAATGTGTGAATACCGGCACCAATTCCAACAAATGGCCTGAAACTGTTAGTGTTAAAGTAATAGTCAGTAGTTAATAAATAAGAGCCTGATGCTTTAGCTTCTCCGTCGGAAGCAAAACCTTCGTCATCGATATTACCTCTTACTGTAACAGCTGCTTCCATACGTAAACCTAAGGCTAATTTGTCGCTGATTGCGTATTTAGGTTCAAGGGACAGGGCTACACCTCCTTTTGCTCCTTCGCCAGAAGGAACAGCGTATCCGAAATCAAATCCAACTCTGAACGGTTTAAAGGTTTCTGATTGAGCTTTAACAGCAGTTGCACCTAGTGCAAAAGCCGCCATCATGATAAGAGTTTTCAATTAGTATAATTTAAGTCATGCGAAGGTAAACAAATAACCAACATAGACAAAAAAAATTCAAAATATAAAACAATAGCTACTTGCAATTGTATAACACCCGCTCAATTTACTACTTATATATCCACTAGCTCTATCACTCAATATAAGTCTGTTTACCCTTCCCCTGTGCAGAACCTTCGGGAGGATAGTCAAGAGTATCTTTTAATTCCTCAATCCGATCAGGGTCGAATTTAGGGATCTGTATCTCGCCTTTAGCACGCCAATTCTGAACTGTAGCTTCAGCTTTTATCTTTTTTTCTTCAGATAGTTCTGGTTCCCGATTAACAAGTATCCGCTGTGTGGGAACAGCCAGGCTTGTTCCACTAGCGTTGACTACATCCATCATACGTAAAAGTAGGTCCTCCTGAATTTCAAGAAACTCGTCAAAATCAAGGGTTTTTACGTAGGCAAATACTTCTAATTTAAAAGCCTCGGTGCCAATTTCCGTAAATCTTATCCTTGCAGGTGAAGGATCTACTTTGGGATGAGCGTATAGAATCGTTCGCAGCTCTACCAGCAAATATCGAATTTGCTCAGGAGTAGTTTCAAAGCGCAGTCTAAAATTTGGATTGTACAGAAATCGATCCCTGGTAGCAAAAGTCTCAATTTTTTCAGAAGAGAAATCACCATTAGGAATGGTTACTATTGTGCGATTAATTGTGCGAATGCGGGTTGAACGCATTCCGATTTGTTCCACCGTACCAGCAATTTCGCCAACCTTACAATAATCACCCACCCTTATTGGCTGATCTGCAATAAGCGTTACACTTCCCACAAAGTTCTCCACCGTTTTTTGAGCACCTAAGGCAAGGGCGATACCACCGATACCAAGAGCCGCCAAGCCGGTAGTTACATCAAAACCTAATGTATCCAATATTAAAATTACGCCTAGAACTACTAAGCCAACTTTGGCCGTTCTACGTAAAAATAGTATTGCTGAAACACCTGCCTGATTTCGATGATTTATCAATCGCTTTTCAAAGAACTCCGTTGTTACAACCAGCAGTTGCCAAAGCAGAAGCATCACTGCAACGATGGCAACAATGATCATTAAATTACTAGCACTTTGGCGGAGGATAATCGAGATTCCTGCTTCTTGCATAGCGAAAGAAAACAGCCAAATGGTAATATATAATCGAATAGGAAGCGCGAAGGCTTTAAGGATACTAGCGGTCGGATCAACTTTCGCGTTTTTATAAAAGAAGGGAATTAGAAACAGTATGAAATGAGTGATCCCCCATGCCAAAATGTAAACAATCACCAGAAGTACAAACGCTCCGAGCCAGTGGGCAACAGGAATACCTCCCCATTTTGTTCGTTCAAAAACAGCAGGAGAAACACGGTCTATTAAAGGTGCTATCGGTGCTTCAGCAACTAGCAGCGGAATCCGCTGAATTGTCTCGGAAGAAAACAGCCATACTGGTGCTCCGTCCCCATCAAGCGTGCTTTCGAGAAGCAGATCGAACTCTTCATTATTAGTAGAAGCTGTACCGATTTTTTCCAGATTAGGCCCAAGATTATCATTCAAAGCTCCTGTTGGTTTATCACTAAGCATGGAGTAGGGTATGATATGCCCCTTACTATCAAGCAATTGTTGCAGGGAACGTGCCAATTCTTCCTTACTTTGTTTCTTCTTCAGGGCAGGATCCAGACGAAGGTACATACCCGCCCTCGCATAATTCTCTGATGCTACAGCGGAAATAAAGCCTTCCACCGCTCCTCGAGGCGTACGTCGACCTAGTGAGTCGGGTAAATACACAGGTTCTTTGCCCGCACTCGACGCACTGCTATCCTTCGGTAGTAATTCAACCTGGGCAGCCGCTTGCGTTAACGGAACTAACCACAAAAAACAAAACAAAACGTATAGAAAAACCCCTCTATCCAGGAAGTTCTTCAACAGAGTGAAGTTTAATGTATAGAAACTCATTGCCCATTGAACCATTTCAATTAACAATGGTTTGTCGGTTTTTTGTTAAAGAGTGCTAATACCAATCAGGAAAACGCCTAAAAAAAGCCCATAAACAATTACTATTTCCCTTAATAAAATATCTATTATCCTCGGTTTCTTCGCTATCTGACGGGGATTTCCCGGGATAAACCAGTCGTAATTATCTTTTTGGCAATTGCCGTTTTTTGTTCCTTATCAATCTACTATTTGAACCGCCTTAAAACTCTTGCTGGATCTACAGCACAAAAACAGTATCCAAAGGAAACCCGTTCCGGCCAAGCTATAGAAGAATCTGAAATGTCCATGATTAATGCAGGGGCAGCAGTTCTTCCCCTAACACTCGTAACACTCATAGAAAAAGAGAATAAGCGGAAATGGGGAGAGGATAACGGAGGTTGTTCAACATCTGATTCTTCGGATAGTTCTGACGGTGGAAGCAGCTGTTCGAGCAGTTGCGGAGGTTGTGGCGGTGGAGGCGACTAAACCATCTATTTCGGTAGATGTTTAACCGTAAGACGAGAGCTTTGCTATTATTGTCTTGGTAAAAACTATATTTACCAAAAACATTTAGCCATTTTATGCGACTTTCACAGGATCTCCGGTTAGCTGTCTTAATTGATGCAGACAATGTACCATACGCCAATATAAAAGGTATTATGGAAGAAATAGCAAAATATGGCATCCCTACCACCAAGAGGATCTATGCCGATTGGACGAAACCAACAGTTTCTGGTTGGAAAAACGTCTTATTGGAAAATGCAATTACCCCCATCCAACAATATAGCTACTCCACTGGCAAGAACGCCACCGATTCTGCTATGATCATCGATGCGATGGATATTCTTTATTCCGGAAAGGTTGATGGCTTTTGCATCGTTTCAAGTGACAGCGATTTTACGCGGCTTGCGACCCGCTTGAGGGAAGCGGGAATGATGGTCATTGGAATAGGCGAGAAAAAAACACTTAACCCCTTCATTGTTGCATGCGACCGGTTTATCTATATTGAAATATTAGGAAACAATACTGAAAAAGAACCTGAGGAAGTTAAAGCCAATGAACCCGCAGCCAAAAAGGATACAAAAAGAAAGGTAACACCCCGAGAACCAAAGCTTAATAAGGCTACTATTAAACTTATATCAAGCACTATTAACGATGTTGCCGATGAAAGCGGCTGGGCCTACCTGGCAGATGTAGGCAGCTTAATCATGAAAAAGCAGCCCGACTTTGATCCCCGCAATTTTGGTTTTTCCAAATTGACGCCCCTAATCCGCTCCATTCCCTCTATCGAAATTGACGAAAGGGATACAGGAAACAGGGCCGTAAAGCATATCTATATTAGGAATAAGCATAGTTAGAAGGGGACGTACAGGTATCCGCCATCGAACTAAAGACCGTTACTAAAATAACAATCGTTAAATAAAAAGCCCGGACTCTTAACGGGACCGGGCTTATCAAAAACAATTGTTATTTAAGAAAGTCTTCCATCCATACCCTTAACTTATCGTATCTACGTTATTAGCTAAGTTACGGTAGTTAAGTTTCTCGTTAGGGTTAGTGCCGTTAAGGAACTCCTCCACGTTTGTATAACCATCACCATCTGAATCAATAGCACCATCTTTAGGATCTTTAGGATTAAGCTTGTTCTGTACCTCCCACTTGTCTGGCATTCCATCACCATCCGAATCTACCGGTACGTCAGAAGGCTTGAAGGTCAGATTTGGATAACCACCTACCTCAGCCACATCTCTGATAATACCTGTTTTAGTCATTGGTTTCCCTGAACGAACCATACTGGCAACACGGGTATCGACAGCATCACGCTTTGGCAGCGTTGCTCCTACTTTCGAAAGTACAGTTTCAAAAACTGCTTCAGCGGGTTGATGTGGCATTACTGGCCATCCTTCAAAAGGTGTATTTACACGGGCAAGGTTCTCTGGGCCCCGCATTCCTGCCCAGTTATTATTGATCAGCTCTTTATTGCTATCCATAACGTTCCCCGCAACGTACCATTTACCCGGGCGAACTGCAGCTTTAGGATACCAACCTCCTTCAGCCCAGGCACTGCCGGGAGAATACTGACTGCGTTGTTCTATACGGGCAAAAACGGCACGCATGTTTTCATTAGTTGCTGGTCCCGGCTTGAAATAGTTATTGATCAGGTTCACTGTAGAAGTTTCATCTCCCCCGTCAATAGACCTGTGTTTCCAGTTGAAAACCACGTTATACCTAAAGTCGAAAGGACCGGACATTCCAATAGATGGATTTCTTGCTGTATTACAAGCAAAAAGATTGTGATGGAAGGTAGAAGGATTTCCACCCCAGGTACCACCAAATGCATGTCCTTTTGCATCAAGTGCCTCACTTGAAATACTCCATTGTACAGTTATATGCTCAGCAGGATCCTTTACCTGGGTTTTACCATCTAATGATGGTCTCATATGCCGGTAAAGAGACAAGTTTTCGTCCATACCCCAGCTTGCAGAACAATGGTCAATAATGATATGATGATGTGGATTTCCGCCGATATTATCATCACCCTGGCCTCCAACAGGAACGCCGCGACGCACACGAAGGTGTCGTATGATCACATTGTATGTGTTGATATTTAGTGTACCGGCAATACAGATCCCATCACCGGGAGCAGACTGCCCCGCAATGGTTATATCAGGGTTGTCGATATTCAGGTCACCCGCAACTTTTAGTGTACCTGCCACTCTGAATACAACGATCCGCGGTCCTTTTGCTTCCAAGGCGGCACGGAAGCTACCCAGACCATTATCGTTTAGATTTGTTACCGCAATAACTTTACCTCCTCTTCCTCCGGTGGTGAACATACCTGCACCCCATGCGCCGGGGAAGGCTGGAATTGCCCCTTCCGGCAATCTTGGTGGATGTGGTGGAATTTGTCCGGGTTCAGGCTGACTTGCCGTTGCATTGCTATTCTGAGCACTAGCGTTTAGGCCTGTTCCCAGAAATGCAAGCAATAGCAAGCTTTTAGTGAAAAATTGATAGGATTTTTTCATCTCGTTTAATTATCTATAAAAGTGTTTGACTTTCGAAATCAGGATCTAAGACCCCTTCAACAATTAAATATATATTATCAGAATAACTTCAACTAGTAAAGTGTCCCCAACACGGATTTTTTCAGGATGTACAGGGATATTTTATCACCTGATAGCGAAATGTAGCAGCTTCAAAACATAATCCGGAAGTTCAATATAAAAACATCCACAAAAAAAGACCCCTTAAGCAATCTTAAGAGGTCTGAAAATATTCTATTTTGTTGTTTAAGAATCTCTATTTTATTACCAGGTTTTCAAAGTTTCCAATTACAACAATAGTGGTTGTTCTGGAATTGGCTGCAGCCGAAGTAGGATCGCTTTGAGCATTAATATTGAAAGAGAATTGACCTGTAAGTGTTTTAAGTGTTGCGTCGAACTTTTCTATTTTAAGAGTACCTACGGCCGCTCCTGGAAGTAACTTATTAGCAGACGTTGCGGTAAGCTGGTATTGATAGTTTATCAACGTTTCAGGCGAAGTTGGTTGTGAAACATACTCTCCTGTATATCCTGCTTTAATCTTCCCTTGTGGAATCACAAAAGAAACATTATCGTTCCCCTGCGGAAATGGTGTGTCAATTGAAATTACCAGGCTTTTATCATCAGCGATTGTGGCTTTTCCGGAAACTGAACTGCCTGCATAAGTTATGATCGCGGTCGAATTATCGGCAGGATAAATAAAATTCCTTGTTAAACTAACAACCGGTGGCGGAACTACAACATCAACCTCCTCTTCCTTATCCTTCTTACAAGCAGTTAAAGACGCAACCACAAAAAACACCAATAGAAATCTTTTCATTTTCATACTCATCTTACTATTGACGAGACAATAGATTGGAATGTTACACCTTTTTCAAAAATTTCCTCATCAAAAATCTACCACCTTAGCTCAAAGTCCAAATCTTCTCCCTCTCCATCTCATACTTAAGTATGATTTTCTGGAAATACTTTAGCTTATTTAACCGTAATAAGCTCAGACCACCCTAGATTTTTGCTCTAAAAAACCCTATGAATAATTCACAACCCACTAATTAACAGAATATTAAAAATAATACAGTTTAGATTTTTGTGAGATGACCTGAAAATTCAGAAGCAGCGAGCGGCTTTGTAATTACCTTCGCGAAACACCGGGATAGAACCTTAAATTCCTCTATCCCTGATAAGAATATGAACTTAAAGAAACTAACCTTTTTTACAGCTCTGCTGTTTTCCTCTACTCTTTTTGCCAAGAATATTCCTATTCAGAAAGCAGCTTTAGTTGGCGACCGGATAGTGGAATTTATCCCTGCAGGTTTTGATAAAAGTAAGACCCCGTCACTAATCCTGAAGGAAGAACCGCTGGCAAAAGGAAGTGTTCCTCGCAATTGGAAACTGCGGCCAACCTTCACAATTAATGATAACAAAGCAGCTGCCTACATCAATCTTCCGGCAGGCATCAGCCTTTACGGTGGTGGTGAGGTTACAGGTCCACTCCTACGAAATGGAAAGACAATTAAACTTTGGAATACCGATAGCGGAGCTTACAGCGTAGAGGAGGGGAAAAGGCTATATCAAAGCCATCCCTGGGTTATGGGCGTAAGACAGGACGGTACAGCCTTCGGAATTATCTTCGATAGTAGCTGGAAGGCCGAGCTTCAAACTGAATCGAACCAGATCCAGTTCAGAACAGAAGGAGCGCTTTTTCGCACCTATATAATTGACAGGGAGTCTCCGCAGGCGGTGTTGAAGGGCTTGGCAGAACTAATTGGTACTATTGAAATGCCACCCCTATGGTCCTTAGGATATCACCAATGCCGTTTTTCCTACCTAACAGAACAACGAGTTCGAGAAGTAGCTGATACTTTCCGTTCAAAAAAGATCCCTTGCGATGTAATATGGATGGACATTGACTATATGGATGGTTACCGGGTCTTTACATTCCACCCTAAAAACTATCCTAATCCTACAGCCCTGAATAAAGACCTGCATCAAAAAGGGTTTAAAACCGTTTATATGATTGATCCGGGAGTTATGGTAGATAAAAACTACGGAATCTACAATTCAGGATCGGCAAGTAATGTGTGGGTTAAAAATAATGATGGTTCAGATTACACTGGCAAGGCTTGGCCGGGCGACTGTACCTTTCCCGACTTTACAAATCCTCAGGCACGAAACTGGTGGTCGGGTCTTTATAAAGACTTTTTGGCTAAAGGAATTGACGGAGTATGGAATGATGTGAACGAGCCTGCCATTAATGATAATCATCTTCCTGAAAGTCAAAGAACAGGCACAATGCCAACCTCGATTATCCATAAAGGAGGAGGAGATCTACCGGCAGGTCCGCATCTTTTGTATCATAATGCTTATGGCCGCCTAATGGTTGAAGCTAGCCGTAAGGGGATAATTGATGCAAATCCTAATAAACGTCCATTCCTTTTAACACGATCTAATTTACTAGGAGGTCAACGGTATGCAGCTACCTGGACGGGCGATAACCTTGCCAGTTGGGATCATCTAAAGCTCTCCGTCCCTATGTCGATAACCCTTGGCCTTTCGGGACAACCGTTTAACGGACCAGATATAGGAGGATTCCTTGAAAACACTTCAGGAGAGCTGTGGGCAAATTGGCTGGGATTTGGGGTATTCATGCCCTTTGCACGGGGACATGCCTGCGCCGGCACTAATGATAAGGAACCATGGGCTTACGGAGAGGAAATTGAAAGGAGTTCCCGAATAGCCCTTGAGCGTCGCTATCGCCTCCTGCCCTACCTATACACCCAATTCTATAATACGTCGAAAACAGGATTACCGGTAATGGCTCCGGTATTCTTTGCAGATGCAAAGGATCTAAAGCTTCGGAATGAAGAACAGGCATTCTTAATGGGCGAAAACGTTCTGGTTATTCCTGCCTTTGCTAAGAATCCCGCCCTTCCCGCAGGTATTTGGGAGGACCTGAGTCTGGTAGAAGGCGACATGACAGATAAATATCAGGCAAAACTCAAAATTAAGGGAGGATCGATCATCCCGGCAGGAAAAATAATCCAAAACACTACCGAGAGATCTTTTGATCCGTTAACACTGCTTGTTTGCCCGAACAAGAAAGGAAGTGCAGAAGGGCAGCTCTATATTGATGCCGGAGACGGCTGGGGATTTAAAACAGGAGACTACTCACTTTTAAGTTTTAATGCAAAAAGGGTCGGTAATACCGTAAATATCAAGTTAGCAAGTAAAGCCGGAAAGCGAGATGCCTATAAAGAGATCCAAAAGATCAATGCAGAGGTATTGATAAACGGCAAGGTATACAGAGGGAGTGGTAGTTTGAAGAGCGGGATTCAGGTTTCTCTGGCGAAATAGATTTAGCAAGCGGTTCTTGCTAGATCTATCTTTCCTGCAGCCATTCAAAGACGCAGCCCAAAAAATCTGCGTCTTTGCATTTTTGCCAAAGTTCCTATCCTTGGTCCTTACGAGAGTATTTTGTAACCACAAACCGAATGATAACTTTGAGATTGAAATAAGATTTACAGGATTTAGGGAGCTTCAAGGTATCACATATGTTCTATAGCAAACTTCTTTTTACACTATTACTATTACTTACTGCGGGTATTGGTAATAGTGCTTTTTGTTTATCAAGTAAAGACAGCTTGCTCCGCATCCTGGAAAACGAACTGCAAAACAAAAACTATGACCGGCAAAAGGAAGCACGACTCGATAAGATCCGGTTGTCGGTTACCAGGTCGTCAAACCTCAGCTTTGCTCGTCGCTATCAGCTTTTTAACACTATCCTTCAAGAGTATCTGCCCTATCAATTTGACTCATCCTATGTTTACGCAGTGAAGATGATCGAGGAAAGCGAGAAAAGCGGAGATCAAGTTCATTTACAGGAGAGCAAGCTGAAGTTACTTCATGTCCTCACTACAGCAGGCCTATTTACCGAAGCCCGGGAGCTTTTATCCGGATTGAGAGAAGAGGACGTCCTACCGAAACTTAAAGGCGCCTATTACGAAAATAAAGCACGATTCTTCGAAACCCTCGCCAATTACAATAACGATGCCTACTACGCAGCCAGGTACCGTCAGGAAGCTGAAATAAACTTCAACAAGATGTCGAAAGCTGCTCCTCCGAATACCTTCGAACAGGCTCTTAATAAGGCGGTGCCTGGCAATAATAACAACCGCCCTTCTGCAGGTTATTATCTTCACTTTATCACACATAGCGGACTTACCAAGCACGGCATTGCTATGGCAGCTATGCGCCTAAGTCATTACTATTCAGGAGATGACAGGATAGCTTTCCTGGCCCTGTCTGCTATTAATGACATAAGAGCTTCTACTAAACATACACAGGCAATTCTGAGATTAGGAGAAGAACTGTATAAAGCAGGGGACCTGAAAATGGCCTATATATGTATCAATAAAGCTGTTTCTGACGCTGCTTTCTATAATGCCCGCAGTCATAAGATCGACATTCAGAACATCTTACCACTAATTGCGGGAAAAACGATAATGGAAACAGAGCGCCAGCGCAACAGATCCATTATCTATTCTTTAGTGTTTGCGATGATCGGGATAATTGCAGTAGGGATCATCATCATCGTCTTTATCCAGCTTAAAAAAATAAAGGTTAACGAGCGACTAATCCAGGAACAGAATGAGCAGCTTGCTTCTATCAATTCGAGATTGATGGAGCATACCCGCATAAACGAAGAATACATTGGGTTTTTCTTCAAGAAATCATTCTCCTACATAAGCTTGCTGGAGAAATTAAAAAGGACCGTGGAGCGAAAGATCAAGATGCAAAAATTCGATGATGCCCTTGAAACCATATCATCTCTGCAAATTACCCGGGAGCGCGAAGAACTGTACAATAACCTTGACCAGATCTTCCTGAAGTTGCTTCCTGATTTTATTCCTGCTTTCAATAAATTACTGAAACCCGAAGATCAGATCTGGCCACAAAAAGAAGAATCTTTGAATCCTCTGCTGCGCATTTTTGCCTTGATACGACTAGGTATCAAAGATGACGAGACCATCGCAGGTATATTAGATTATTCCGTGAGTACTATTTATACTTATAAGATGCGTATTAAGGGCAAATCAATTATAAAAGGTGAAGAATTTGATAAAAAATTAATGGATATAAAATTTATTGATCAGTAATCACCAAAAAAAGAGAATAATTGTCATTGTTTTTATTCTATATTAGCTTAACTAACCAACACTAAAGCCGATTCTAATTTTATGCAGTGGGGAAATTTATCCGAAGTAGCTGAAGGGGATCTGATAAAGGGACTGCAAAATGGAGAGGTTCTTTACTTCGAGAAAATTTACGCGAAGTACTCCTCCAGATTGTACACTTCCGCTTATAATATCCTACGGAATAAGCAGGTTTGTGAGGATATCGTCCAGGAGTTGTTCATTGAACTTTGGGTGAAAAGAGAAAAACTGCAAATTCAAAACCTAAAATCCTACCTCTACACTGCTGTAAGAAATAAGGTTCTTATGACCATCCGCTCGGGTAAGGTTGTCTTAGATCTTGAGGTAGTTGAAATGTTGGTGAGCGAGTATGATGCAGACAATGGCGTTCTTCAAAAAGAACTACAGGAAAACCTTGAAAAAGGTATATCTGAGCTCCCCGAGAAATGCAGGGAGGTATTTGTTCTTAGCCGTAAACAGCAGTTAAGTCACAAGGAAATAGCAAACCTCCTTAATATATCGGTAAAAACAGTTGAAAATCACCTTACCATTGCACTAAGGCGTCTTAGGGCCTCAATGGCTGATTTCCTACTGCTGGTCATCTCGATGTTGCCACTATTTTTGTAATATATTCCTCGTAACCTGCAAAGACGCATTAGACGCAAAGACCTTGCGTTTAAGCATCCCTGCGACAGCCTTCACCTATCCTGGTATAGATAATTCCTAAGGCCCGGGGTCACCCATCAAAATAATTTCAAAAAAAACCACCATCTTTTAGGGGGTATGTCAGTTTCCTGCATCATACATATAACAATGGAAAGGAACCAATCAAAACCAACATCCGGAAAATCATCAGACAAAAAAGGAATGGCCTTTTTGGAAAGCCTTATCACCAAATATTTCAAGCACCAGAGCGAAAAAGATTCTGACTATCACATTGAAGATCCATCATTCAATAAAAGTGAAGTTTACAACAAAGTGTTAAGCGGTATTGGCGAAAAGGAAAGAAAGTCCCGGCTGCTGATCCATTTATTGCGAATTGCGGCATCCGTGCTGCTTATTTTCAGTCTGGCTACCGTCTTGTATATAAAAAACGATGATATCAGCGGCTGGGTGAATCCGGTAAAAATGGTGGAAACGAAATCTTCCAAAGGACAAACTGTGCTGGTGAGACTCCAAGATGGAAGTCGTGTATGGCTTAACGCAGATAGTAAATTAACGTATCCTGAACACTTCGACGGAAAAAAGAGGGAACTGCAACTTGTCGGCGAAGCTTACTTTGAGGTAGTCCACCTAGAAAAACAGCCCTTTATCATACGCTCTGGCGATGTCAAGACGGTAGTTTTAGGTACCACTTTCAATATCAAGGCCTACCCTAACAATGAAAAAGTGGAGGTTACCGTGCTTACCGGAAAGGTTGCCGTAGTTACACCTTCAGGCGAAAAAGAAACCTTAAAAACAGTCTTCGTCACCTCCAATCAAAAAGCTTCTTATGTAGGGGATGAGATTGAACTACAAACCAGTTCTGTAAAAGCAAAAGAAACTATAAGTTGGAAAGAGGGAAAAATGGTATTCCACAATACCCCGCTTCTAGAGGCAGTGGCAGAAGTAGAACGAAAATATAATATACAGCTAAACTGCAGTGACAAGATCAAAGATTGCACTGTCACTACAACTGCTGACCTGAACAATGAGGGTCTGGATAAGGTGCTTAAAGTTATGGCAACAATGGTTAACGGAGCCGTTTCTTACCACAATGGCGTCTATCACCTGGAAGGAAAAGGCTGCGACTAGCAGCATTGAATAAACTAAACAATTCATTAACCAATTAAACAAACCTCCAAACATGAAGAAAGCAGATACTTAAACAAATAAACCCGGTCCATTTGACTGGAACGGGTTTTTAAGATGTGACCAGAAATCAGAGATGTACCCGCCGACCTGAGAAATCACAGGTGCATTTCCTATCCGTACACTTTAACGAATTAAAATTATGAAAAAATCTCTATTACTTTCTGATAGAGCTAGTGATTATTTATGGATAATTATGAGATACAGCGTTATTCTAGGTTGTATTATTTTTTGCTTCTGTACGTTTGCCTTTGCTAATTCTTCCTTCAGCCAAAGAGTACTAACCCATAAAGTAACGGCTGACCTGCATAATGTAACTCTTGAAAATGCTCTCGAAACGATATCCTCATCTGCCGGAGTAAAAATTGCTTACAGCAACCAGGTTCTGAAGAAAACTGCTATCGTAAACAAAGAATTAAAGAATGAGAGTTTAGGTGAGGTGCTCACCAAGCTACTTACTCCTGCCGGTCTTTCATATTCTGTAGTTGAAGATGTGGTGGTTATTGTAAAACTGAGTGAGATCAATAATGACCTGATGCTTAAAGAACTTGCTGCCGAACGTGAGATACGCGGAATAGTAACTGACAGTAGTGGCGTTGGCCTTCCTGGCGTTTCTATCATGGTTAAGGGAAAACCAGGCAATGGAGTAGCTACAGACCAAAATGGAAACTTCCGGATCAGGGTGGATGATAAAGCCATCCTGGTATTAAGAATGGTTGGTTTTATTACACAGGAAGTAGCTGTTGACGAGCGCTCTTTTTTTACCTTGCGACTTAGAGAAGATGTTGCAGCCCTGAAAGAAGTGGTGGTTGTTGGCTATGGAACGCAAAAGAAAACCAACATTACAGGAGCCCTTAACTCCGTATCAACTGCCGAGCTGGTACGTACACCAACTGCCAGTCTTACCAATACACTTGCCGGCCGCCTTCCGGGACTCGTATCCATCCAGGGAAGTGGCGAACCTGGTGCTGACGGATCAGCACTATATATTCGGGGTTTTGGCTCGTATAATGGGCAAAGTCCACTGGTACTGGTTGATGGGATAGAAAATGCTATCGACAGGATCGACGCAAATGAAGTTGAAACAGTAACTGTGCTGAAAGACGCAGCAGCCACTGCCGTATACGGTATGAAAGGAGCAAATGGTGTTATCCTGGTAACTACCAAACGTGGTAAAGTAAGCAAGCCGGCTGTTTCACTTACATCGCAGCTATCTGTACAACAACCGACGCGGATCCCGGAATATCTTGATTCCTACAATGCATTAAGTCTTTATCGAGAAGGTTTGATCAATGACGGATTAAATGCAAACCTTTATACCGACGAGTACCTGAATAAATTCCGCGACCGAAGCAATCCTACCTACCAGTATTTGTACCCAAATACAAACTGGCAGGATGAACTGTTAAAGCCTAACTCACTTATGTACCAGACTAATCTAAACATTAGCGGAGGTACACCCAATACTAGGTACTTTGTCTCCATGACCTACCTCAACCAGGACGGCCTATATAAGTTTGAAGACCTGAGCGATTATAATATCCAGGCAAAGCTGAACAAATACAACTTTAGAAGTAACGTGGATATAGACGTCACTAAACACCTGGCCCTTGAGTTAAACCTGGCAAACGTGGTAAGAGACCGCAATTATCCTAATGAGAGCGCAAGCGACTTCTGGAACCAGTTACGGGTTACACCACCATGGTTATACCCTGTTACTAATCCCGATGGGTCCATTCCGCAAAAACGTGATGCACCTGTTAACCCTTACGGCCGTTTAACGCAATATGGATATAAAAGGCTGTTTGAAAATACAATGGGTGCCATTGTAGGCTTCAATCTTAAATTACCTTTTATTGCCAAAGGCTTAAGTACCAGGGCTCGCTTAGCGTTTGACTCACAGAATTACCGTGATATTACGAGAAAAAGGAATTACTCCACTTACCGCTACACTATCGACGAGAATCAAACCGACCTGAGCAAGGGTGTTTATGAAGAGATGAGCACTGGAGATCAGCAACTGGAATTTGACCTGGCTGCTAACGGGAGCCGTAAATCTACCTTCGAAGGTTACCTGAACTACGACCGGACTTTCGCGGGAAAACATTCCTTACAAGGAATGATCCGGTATAACCAGTCGCAAGACTTTCGAGGTACCAGCAGGGACGAAGGCGGAGTTTCGGCCTTAGCCTATAAGCAAATGGGAATAGTGGGCAGGATTAATTACACGTACGACAGACGTTACGTTGCCGAGTTTGATGCCGGCTACAACGGGTCAGAGAACTTCAGGACCGGAAGACGGATGGGCTTCTTCCCTGCCGGATCTTTGGCTTGGGTAGTATCCAACGAAAAGTTCCTAAAAAACTCCCGTACCTTAAGTCTCCTCAAATTTAGGGGCTCTTTTGGTACCGTTGGTGTGGATAACAGCTCGAGCCGTTTTCCATATATCAGCACATGGAATACAGGCGCCAATAACGGTTACAGATTTGGTATTGACGCTGATGGAAATGGCTATAGCGGAGCTCAGGAAAGAATTGTTGGAAACCAGTTCCTTACATGGGAACGCGCCAGAAAGACTAATATCGGGGTTGACCTGGGCTTCTTCAAAGGCTCACTAACCTTAACCGGAGATGTGTTCCAGGAACATCGTACAAAGATCCTTACAGATGCCCGCACTATTCCTGATGTATTAGGTATTGAAACACTTCCAAAAGTGAATGCCGGAGTAGTAGACAACAGAGGTTTTGAGTTAGAACTGGGCTGGCGCAAATTGATCGGGCAACACTCTATGTTCTTAAGAGCAAACTACTCCTTTGCTAAAAATGAGATCAAATATGCGGCAGAGCCCGAATACGCTTACACTTACCAGGCACTTAAAGGAACACAGATCTATGAAGCACAAGGTTTGATCGCACTGGGATTGTTTAAAGATCAAGCGGATATCAACAATAGCCCATCACAAGCTGGGTACGGCAAGATCCAGCCGGGAGATATCAAGTACTTTGACCGCAACCAGGATGGAATTATTAACTCTCAGGACCGGGGCTATATCGGGGAAACTTTAAGACCAAAATCAATGCTTGGCTTTACCCTGGGATATGGATACAAATGGTTCGATGTAAATGTGCTTTTCCAAGGAGCTCTTGGAGGATACAACTGGCTAACCGGCACCTCCGCCTGGGCATTCTCCAGAAACAGTGCGATACTGGCCGATTACAAGGATAATCACTGGACACCCGAAAACCTGGATGCTACTTATCCAAGGATCTCTTCAGCAGATAATGTAAATAATAACCAAAACTCAACATTCTGGCTGCGTTCATCTGATTACCTGCGCCTGAAGAATGTGGAAATAGGCTATACAATTCCTAAATCTATACTTAGAAAGATCAGCCTCAAAAACGTAAGAGTTTTCGCCACTGGTGTGAACCTATACACCTGGGATAAATTCAAGATCTATGACCCAGAGATCCCTGATGGATTCGGCAGCTACCCGCAGCAAAAAGTAGTGAACCTCGGTTTTAATGTTACCCTATAATAAAAAGGAAATGAAAAAGATATCACTGTTTCTGTTGTCCATTTTCTTGTTGGCAACGACGTCTTGCAATAAATACCTTGATGTAGTCCCTGACGAGTACGTAACAGACGACGATGTATTTAAAAATATAAATCTTGCTGAACAGGCCTTAGCTCGTTTATACAATGCTTTCCCTGACGAAACAGGTAGTACAATAACCGCCTATACCGACGAGAGTTACCATCATTGGACAGATAACGGCGGCGCTTTAGATGCCTACAAATTTAATCTGGGAACCTGGAGTACAGTAGATAATCCTATGGGCAATTGGAGTGGCCGTTACCAGGATATCCGCCGGGCCAATATCTTCATCGAAAGGATTGAAAGTGTGCCAATCCCGCTCGACCGCAGCGAATATTACCAGACCTGGGCTCCCCGTTACAAAGCGGAAGCAAGGTTCCTGCGTGCGATGTACTATTTCGAATTATTTAAAAGGTACGGAGCTGTTCCCCTTCTTACCTCTGCTGCAAGTATCGATTTAAATCAAGCCGCCAGCACGAATGTCGAACGTAATTCTACGGATGAAATAGTTAATTTCATCGTATCAGAATGCGATGCAATAGCTCCATCCCTGCCACAAACACAGGAGCCATCACAGGTTGGCCGTGCTACAAATGGTGCTGCCTTAGCCTTGAAAGCAAGAACATTGGTATATGCTGCTAGTCCCTTATTCAACGGAAATCAACTTTACAAGAACATTACCAATAAAGACGGCAAGCCTCTTTTCTCCCAATCGTACGACAAGGAAAAATGGAAAAGAGCTGCTGACGCCGCAATGGATGTAATTAATTTGGGAACCTACTCACTGTATTCTCCTTTCCCAAACAACCCGGTTCAAAACTATGCAGCGCAATTCCACACACGAGATTATACCGAATCTATCTTCCAGAGAATAAAAGGAAATGATACGGGACTGGATGGAAACTGGCTGCCTAACGGACCTCCCTTTAAAGGTAACGGACAGTTCACCCCGCTTCAGGAATTAGTAGATGCATACGAGATGAGCAATGGTTACCCCATCAACGAACCCGGATCCAACTATCAGAGTTCTGGATTCTGGAGCGGCCAGTTATGGGACGGACTAAAATGGCAGAATGTATCGAACATCTCGAATATGTACAAAGACAGGGATCCTAGGTTCTACGCCAGTATCTTCTTCCAATATGATGTATGGCGCTTCGATGCAACCAAACGCGGAATGAAATTTGCCTTCTGGGGTAATGGCAACGGGAGAACCGATGGATGGGCAAACGGAAAAGCCGGAACAAATCCATGGGGATATAACATCCGGAAATTCCTTTCACCAGAATATGATCGTAATGCCAATACAGGAACCGCTAAAAGGAACTGGCCGGTATTCCGGCTGGCCGAAATGTACCTGATCTATTCGGAAGCAATGAACGAATACCTCGACGCTCCAGATGCCCGGGTGTACGAATATATCAACCGCGTGAGGGCAAGAGTAAATATGCCAGCATTACCTATCCTTGCTGGCGACAGGACTAAAGATGGCATGAGAAGCAGGATTCAAAACGAGAACCGTATTGAGTTTGCTTTCGAAGCTCATCGCTTCTGGGATGTAAGAAGATGGATGATAGGCACAACGGTAGACAATAAACCGGCACACGTACTGAATGCAAAACCTTCAGCAGCAGAACTTACTGCTACCGGCATCACCGACATCAACAGCGAAGAAGCAGGGGTGGCCGTGTTTTACAAACCGGTGGTTATCCAAAACAGAGTTTTTGAAGCTAAGCATTACCTGATGCCGATCCCTCAATCGGAGATCGACAAGGATCCGGGGCTTGTCCAAAATTATGGTTGGTAGCTGTCTATAAGTCATTTTTATCTTTCTAATCCTGTTATAGTATAAGCTGTAGCAGGATTAGAACTCTTAAAATGTTTCTATCCTAACACCGGTGCTAAAACGTTTTAACAATATTTATTATATTAGCGAACAACCAGTTTCCTAAGCGAATACTAACACACAAATAACCAGATAATGAATTCTTTTCTATTAAAAAAGGCACGTCTGAAGATCGTATTAACCAGTGCTTTTGCCTCTATCTTCCTCTTGCAAGGCGAACTACATGCGCAGGATAAGAAAAACTTACAAGCTGATGCAAAAGCTATCGTCTCTGCAGACGATGCACGTTTCACAGTTCTCACGCCACGATTGGTGCGGATGGAATGGGAGCCCGGAAAAAACTTTGATGATCATGCCTCTTTTGTAGTGGTAAACCGCCGGCTTCCTGTACCAAACTTCTCTCAGAAACGTGAGAACGGCTGGCTGGTGATCAATACCAGTGAGCTGGAACTCTCCTACAAAATGGGTTCGGGAGAGTTCAATGCCCAAAACCTCAGGATCAGGTATCTCAAAGCCGACTCGGTGAACTGGATTCCGGGTAAAAAGCAGAGATATAATCTTGGAGGAACCACCCGTACTCTGGATGGTGTGGATGGCGACTTTAGCAGGCATGCAAACCATAAACTAGAACTAGAAGACGGCCTGCTTTCCAGGGATGGCTGGTATTTCTTGAACGATTCTTCATCCTTGAGGTTGGATAACAGCGACTGGCCATGGGTGTTCAGAAAAGAAAGGAAAGGTCAGGACTGGTACTTTATGGCTTATGGGAATGATTTTAAATCAGCATTGCGCGACTTCTCATTAATTGCCGGCAAGGTGCCGATGATCCCACGCTATGCCTTCGGCTATTGGTGGTCAAGGTACTGGAGCTATTCAGACAACGAACTCCGCACTTTGGTAGGTTATATGAAAAAGATGCAGATCCCTCTGGATGTGCTGGTGGTGGATATGGACTGGCATCGCCAGGGCTGGACCGGATGGTCCTGGAATAAAAGCTTATTTCCTGATCCTGGGGCCTTCCTCGACTGGACCAATAAATCCAACCTAAAAACTACACTGAACCTGCACCCTGCAGACGGAGTTGCAGGATATGAAGACGATTATATCTCCTTTGCTTCAGCAATGGGCCTGGATACCACCGGACGCAAAACGGTACCCTTCATTGTTTCTGACAAGAAATACATGAGTTCACTCTTCAACAAGATCCTGCGGCCAATGGAAAACAAGGGAGTTGATTTCTGGTGGCTCGACTGGCAGCAGTGGCCTAACGATAGAAAGATCACCAATCTGAGCAATACCTGGTGGTTAAACTATGTGTTCTATACGGAAATGGAAAAGAACAGGAACACCAGACCGATGCTTTACCACCGTTGGGGCGGACTCGGAAACCACCGTTATCAGATCGGCTTCTCCGGCGATACCTTCATCTCCTGGAGCTCACTTGAATATCAACCTTACTTTACCAATACGGCATCGAACGTATTGTATAGTTACTGGAGCCACGATATAGGAGGACACCAATTCCGTTCAGGAGAACGCACTATGGATCCCGAGCTTTATACACGCTGGGTGCAATACGGCGTTTTCAGTCCTATTCTACGCACTCACTCTACCAAGAACGGTGATATTAAGAAAGAGCTTTGGAACTACAGTCAAACCTATCTAAATGCCCAGGTAGAAGCCATCCGCCTGAGGTATACCCTCGTACCCTACATCTATACCATGTCTCGCCAGACTTACAACGACGCTATTGCACTTTGTCGTCCTATGTATTACGATTATCCCGGAAATAATGAGGCGTATTCATTCAGCAGGCAATACATGTTTGGCGAGAATATGCTCATCTCCCCTATTGGCAGCCCTTCAAAGGAAGGCTACTCGAAGGTTAAAGTATGGCTACCTGCGGGGAATGACTGGTACGAGTGGCACACCGGGACATTGCTTAAAGGAGGCAAGGTTTACGAACGTTCATTCAGTATAGATGAGTACCCTATATATATTAAAGCAGGCTCTGTCATCCCTATGTACACCGATAAGGTTGATAACCTTGATAAAAATCCTGAAGATATTATTCTGGGAATTTATCCAGGAGGCTCGGGCAGTTTCAATCTGTATGAGGATAATGGAAACGACAAGCAGTTCGAAAAGGAACATGCGATCACTAGCATTACGTCGAAGGTGAACGGCAACCAGACTATAATCAACATCAGTGGAGCAACGGGAACGTACAAGGATATGCCGGCTAAACGTAACTATCATTTGAAGTTATACGGATCAGAAGCTCCTCAGAAAGTGCTTATAAATGGAAAAGCTGTAGAATTCAACCCGAATGCAACATCCGGAAACTGGACCTACCAAGGTAAAGATCTTAGTCTTAATATTTTCCTTCCAGAAGTAAACAGCAAAAAAACTATGCAGGTAACGGTTGTTTACGACAAGGAGCAGGATCTTAATATCCAGAATGGTACAGTGGAGAAATTTAAGAGGTTATCTGAAATCACATCGGAGATTAAAAACCTCGATAATGGAATCTATCTTCCGGAAATCCTTGGCGAAACAGAAGAAACGAACCGCATGCTGGAATACCATCCCGATCAATTTGCAGAGTTGATGCGGAAGTTTAACCAGAACTACGAGAAATTACCTGGGGTTATCCAGGGAATAAAAAGCATTGGGGCGGAAAATCAGAAGAAATTGATTAAGAAGCTCCAATATAACCAGGGCAATTAGACCCCTTACAATTTTAATTTTGAAAATGAAATGAGGCTGGCTGAAAAGCCGGCCTTGTTTTTTTCCTCCCGAAACCTCAAAATCTTAACATTTTCTTAATCAAAAATTCTCCCTCATGTAAAGCATTGCATCAATCTTTGTTGCATGGAGACCGCAGCCAGTCTTAAGGAAAGTTGTCTAGTTAGTTTCAAACTGATCTACTACCGTTATCATGAGAAATTATACTCCTACATTCTAAAGAAAACCTCTTCGGCCTACCTTGCTGAAGAAGTGGTTCAGAAGAGTTTTATTCGATTATGGGAAAACAGGGAGATCCTGCCAGAGGATGTGCCCGTAAATGTGCAGCTATTCCGAATGGCACGAACAATTTTAATTGACGAACTAAGAAAGGAGTCGGTACGCTTTAACCACCTTAACCTTGTAGCCGAAACGAGTCCTGCCTTTACCAGTGCAGATCCGGTAGCAGAAAAAGATGTACTTAGACATGTGTATCTGGCCATCGAGCAACTGCCTCCTATCAGAAAAAATATTTTTAAGCTTAGCAGATTTAACGGACTAAGCAATAAGGAGATTGCAGAAATGCTTGATCTTTCCCCAAAAACCGTAGAAAACCACATCTACAATGCCCTCAAGCAATTAAAAGCCTGCCTTGGCATCCTACTGTTCATGCAAATTTTCCCCTAGCTCTATTAAGTTTATGTTAACAGTTGGGGGCTGCAGCCATGATGCACGTATTACCAGTATATGCAGCCCGGAAAAGAGGACATCGATAAATTTTTCAAGCGAGAGACAAGTGAAGAAGATTCGCAGAAGGTCTGGAAGTTTTTAAAGTCGCACCCAGAGGAACTCGAACAGTATTTGAGCGAGGACGAGTGGCTCGAACAGGGGGATGTTAAGAAACTGCCGGGCGAGCTAACGGACCGCATGTTGTCGAAGATTGAATTATCCATTCAAGTTCCGGCAAGAAAAACAGTCGTGATGCCGCGAATGGCAATAGCAGCATCCATTACCCTGCTGATACTGTGTGCGGCGCTGCTTTATCAATTCCCGGTAAAAAAAGAGCAGGCATCAGTAGCAAGTACGCCGGTCAAAGAGGCTGTTGTGCTACCATACACTCATACCGTTGCAAATTATACCGGCAAGACGATGATGATCAACCTCGAGGATGGTTCGGTGGTGGAACTGAAAGACAAAAGCCGGCTGGAATATTCAAAGCCGCTTGGGAAGCATCGCCGTGACCTGAAGCTGAAAGGTGAAGCAGTGTTCCGGGTGGCAAAAGATAAAACACGCCCATTCACTGTTTTCTCGGGAGCGCTTGCTACCACTGCCCTCGGTACTGTGTTCCAGGTATCAGCACATAGTGAAAAGCATATCAAGGTACACTTGCTGGAAGGTAAGGTAGTGGTAAAGCGACAAGAGGACAAGGCCGACAAGCTGGAAGAAAAATACCTTGTTCCGGGAGAAGAGTTACAATACAGCATCGGCAAAGGTATGAAGGTGCATCCCTTTAGCGAACACCTGAAAACAGCTACCGCCATCAAAGTGGGTAGTACTTTAGTAACGGCAGACAGTATTGCCTTCAAAGACCAGAAGTTACCGGAGGTACTGGAAGTGCTAAGCAGGGAGTATAATCTTCAGATCGTGTTCACGGCAAAAAAGAAATCGAGGAATACGTTTACGGGTAGGTTCAGTAAGTCAAGCGATAGCCTTGAAGAGATTCTGACCACCATTGCGGAGTTAAATCATCTGGTTTTGAACAAACAGGAGGATGGCTTTATCATAACAGAATAATCATCAATATATCAGAGTTTTTGAACGCCTGAAAAGGCGTAACGGGAATGCTTTATCTAAATTTTCATACATGATGCAAACATTTACAGGTTTTATGAAAGTATTGTACGTCGCAGCACTACTAAGTGTGCTCCACCTACAATCGCTTTACGCTCAATCGAAAGCGGCAGTCACGGGGATCGTCAGAAGTCAGAATGACGAAAAGCTACCCGGAGTAAACGTAAAGGCAATCAACACCTCCAACGGCAAAACGTACACCACCAGTACAGACGTTTCGGGGAATTTTGCGTTCTCGAACCTTCCAAATGGCGGGCCCTATAACTTCTCCTTTTCCTTCATTGGCTTTGAGCCAATGACCCTAACGGGTTATAACGTGGATCAGCGAAGCCAGATTTCGCTTGCCGTAAGTCTTAAAGAATCCAACTCTGTATTATCGCAAGTGGTAGTTACCGGGTACGGTACTTCAAGTAAGGCGGATATTACAGGAGCTGTCACAACAATCAAGCCGGAAGAATTCAATCAGGGTGTAGTAAGCAGTCCCGCACAACTACTTCAGGGAAAAGTAGCTGGCTTAAACATCACCAGGAGCGGCGACCCGAACTCCAAAGGTTCTGTTATTCTTCGTGGCCCTTCTACCCTTTTAGCGGATGCTCAGGAGCCTTTCTATGTGATCGATGGAGTACCTGGTGCATCCATAGACCTTATCGCTCCTGATGATATCATGAGTATTGACGTGCTTAAAGACGCAGCTTCAACAGCAATCTACGGGTCAAGGGCAGCAAATGGTGTGATCCAGATTACTACACGAAGAGCAAAGAACGGTCAGTCAAGGCTCTACTATAGCGGTTATGCGGCCAGCGAGAATGTCTCCAACAGAATTGAAATGCTGACTGGCGACGAGTTGCGGGCCTATCTGGCTGCTAATAATAAATCGCAAACTCCAAACGATAATACGGGCGCAAACACTAATTGGCAGGATGAAGTAAGCAGGACAGGGATTTCTCAGAACCATAATGTTTCCTTCAATGGGAATTCTGGTGGAACCGCCTATTCTGCCAGTATGAACTATTTAGACAATAATGGTATCATGAAAGGCAGCTCGATGGACAGGATGATCATTCGGGCGAACGTGGAGCAAAAAGCATTTAAGGAAAACCTACGGTTAAACTTAACAGCCACCAACAGCATCACAAATAGAACAGATATTCCAGCATTGGTGTATCAAAATATGCTGAACTATTTGCCAACGGTAGATATTAAGAATGCCGATGGTACCTACAGAGAGGATTTCTCAAGAACCAGGAACTATTTGAACCCGGTCTCCCTGATCGAGAATAATGACATCAATTCGAAGACACGAACTTTTCTTGGGAATATCCTTGCCGAGGTGAAACTCCTTCCGGGATTGAGGTACACCTTCTCAGGGTCGATGCAGGATGAGCAGAACACGATGAATGTTTACAATAATCGCTTTTCGGGCCTTGCACAAGGGTTAAACGGACAAGGTATAAGAGGCACAGAGGCCATCACTAAAAGAGTATTGGAATCCTATTTCAATTATGACAAAACGTTTAACCGTCACGGGTTAAAGTTACTTGCGGGATACTCCTGGCAACAAGATAAGCCTGGCGATGGATTTCAAATTTCCAACACCGGTTTCGTAACAGATGCCTTGACTTATAATAATCTCGCTTTAGGGGATAACTATAGAAATGCATCCATTCAATACGGGGATTTCCGTATCATGACGGTACGACTGATTTCATATTATGGAAGATTGAACTATAATTACGATAATAAATACTTGTTACAGGCTTCTTTAAGAAGGGACGGGTCCTCTGCTTTTGGAAAGAACAATAGTTGGGGATACTTTCCCGCTTTTTCCGCTGGCTGGAGAATTACGAAGGAGAAGTTTATGCAGAACCAAAACATCTTTGACGAGTTGAAACTACGGGGAGGATATGGTGTCTCTGGAAACTCTTTAGGATTTAACGCATTCACCAAGGTTTTCCTTTATGCTCCTCAAAAGAAGGATAACGGTGAGCCAATAAAGTTTTACTATGACGGCCGCTTTATCAACTCGATAGGACCTTATCAAAATGACAACCCCGACTTGAAATGGGAAAAAACAGCGATGGCAGACGTCGGATTAGATATCTCTATCCTTAAAGGCAAGGTAAATGCTTCTGTTGACCTATACGACAAACGAACATCCGATCTTATCTGGAACTATCGAGTTTCAACCACCCAGTACTTTGTAAACAACCTTACTGCAAATGCCGGAGAAGTAAGTAATCGGGGAATAGAGGTTATGCTTCGTGTGAGTCCTTTTTCTTCAAAGCAGTTCAAATGGAATTCCAGTATGAACTTCTCCCATAACACTAATAAAGTTGAATCACTTTCAAATGATAAGTTCACCCTCTCAAGTATTCCTACCGCCTACCTGGGAGGTAAAGGGCAATCAACTAACTCGTCGCAAATTGTAACAGAGGGTTTGCCGATCGGTTCCTTTAATATTTATAGGTATGCTGGTAAAGATGAAAAGGGTGTTACGCAAATGTTTAAGACAGATGGCACCCTGACAACCGCCCCAACTTCGGCCGACTTTTCTTACGCAGGAAATGCCCAACCAAAATTTATGTACGGCTGGAACAATAGCTTCAGCTACAGAAACTTTGACCTCAATTTCTTCCTTCGGGGTGTGTATGGCAATAAGGTGCTTAACGCCACCCTGGCAGGTTTAAACAATCCCGGGGATGCTACCACGGTGAACATCCCGAGGTTTACTCTTAATGAGTCGGCAGCAGATAATAATGCTTATCTAATCTCCGACAGGTTCCTGGAGAACGGTTCATACCTTCGCATGGACAATGCTACTCTGGGCTATACATTTACTAGCCCCTTAAAGTCGCTAAGCAAAATGCGCATCTACACCACAGCTAATAATCTTTTCGTCATCACTAAGTATCGTGGGATAGATCCTGAGGTTAATATGGGTGGCTTGGAGCCAGGAATTGACAATAACAACTACTATCCTAAAACACGCTCATTTTTATTGGGCCTTAATGTAACATTCTAAAGAAACAGACCATGTATAAGATAAAAGCACTTGCAATCCTACTTGTTGCTGCAGTTTTTACCGCTTGCTCCAAACTTGACGTGGAGGTAGAATCAGAGCTTACTCCTGAAAATTTCCCCAACAATCCGGAAAGCTTCATTGCCGCTACTGGCCCCATCTACACGCAGTTACGCTCCATTTATGCTGTACAATACTGGAGAATGCAGGAGTTATCTACAGACGAAGCGATCATTCCTGCCCGTGATGGAAACTACGATGACGGAGGTCAGTACAGGTTCCTTCATCTGCACACCTGGACTCCCGATCACCCCAATGTAAAGGATAACTGGGAATGGGGATTCGGCGGCATAAATACCTGCAATCGATTATTGAAGCTTTTTGAACCAGTGACCGAGAGTAAAACAAAAACACAAACAGTGGCGGAGATCCGTGCAATGCGAGCCTTATTCTATTTCTTTATGATGGACCTTTATGGAAACGTTCCTATTATTTCCAGCTTTGGCGGCACAGAACTCCCCCAAACCGCAAAAAGAGCTGAGGTATTTAGCTTTATCGAAAAAGAGCTGAAGGAAGTTTACCCGGCATTAAGCATGACAGCTGGAACCTCAACCTACGGGCGCCCGACCAAATGGATGGCATTTGCCCTGCTGGAGAAGCTGTATCTGAATTCCCAATACTATACCGGCCAGCCAAAGTTTAATGAAGCGGTAGCAATGGCCGACAGTGTCTTGATCGGTGCGAAAAATGTTTATTCGCTCGACGCAGATTATATGACCTTGTTTGCTCCTGAAAACGGTCCGCACATTAAGGAAACTATCTTTGCTGTTCCTTACGATGCGAACGTAGCGGAAGGCATGCAATTTGCGCGCTTTGGCTTGCATACTGCTATACAGAATAAATACAGCATTCCTTTCCGTCCGAGTATCGCTCTGAGCACCATCAAAGAGTTCTATGAAAAGTTCAATTTACAGGGCGACGTGAGGAACAACACCTGGCTGGCTGGCAAGCAGTATGAGCTAAATGGAAGTCCTATTATTATAAAAACTACTAAAAAAGGATTAGATGCCTCATACGCCGGTACTGATGGTGCAGCATCTGTAAACTATCACCTGGAATTCACTCCAGAAATGCCACTGGTGAAACCAGCTACAATGGATGTAGGAAATGACGAACTAGGTAAGGCACGTGGTGTTCGTTCTATCAAGTACTATCCGGACAAGAACGCCAATTCCAATACACGCCATTCAAATAACGACATGCCAGTGTTGCGACTGGCAGATGTACTAATGATGAAAGCTGAAGCGATCCTAAGAGGAGCAAATCCAACTACAGTGAACGGCGAATTGCAAACAGCAGATGTTCTGGTAAATAAGATTCGCTCCAGAGCAAAAGCACCTTTGGTAAGTGGCATCACACTAGATGGCTTATTAGAAGAAAGGGCTCGCGAGTTCGCCTGGGAAGGCTGGAGAAGGAACGACCTTATCCGCTTCGGAAAGTTCGAATCAGCCTGGGGTTTCAAAACCAATACCGAAACATTCAGAAGGATCTACCCTATTCCTACCAGCGAAAGAGCTTTAAATCCGAAACTGGAACAAAACGAAGGTTATACTAAATAGCTAATAAAAAGGCAGGGACCCGAAGCGGTAGCCTGCCTTTTTCCTTTTAACATACGTTTAAAGTTTTGCCTTGATGCAATTCCATTCTCTTTATAACATGAAACGCCTGATCATTTTCATTTCCTTAGTCCTTTTTAAAGTCCCAATAAGTTTTTCACAGCATCAGCAGAGCAAGCCGACCCTTAATTTTATTGTTATGGGCGATTGGGGACGCAATGGAGCAGATCATCAGAAACAAGTAGCGGCACAAATGGGGAAAACGGCTACTAGCCTCCGTGCAAATTTCATTATCTCTACGGGCGATAACTTCTACCCCAGCGGTGTTATCAGCGAACATGATCCTCTATGGAAAGTATCGTATGAAGATATTTACACCGACTTTTCTTTGCAGTGGGATTGGTACCCCGTGTTAGGGAACCACGACTATAAGTCGAACCCCGACGCTCAAGTTGCCTATTCGAAAATTAGCAGGCGCTGGAAGATGCCCGCCCGTTACTATTCCAAGAAAGTCCCGATTAATGGTGATACCACTAAACAAGTGCTGTTCGTATTCATCGATACCAATCCCCTAATTCCTGAATTTTACAAGAATTCTGAGTACGGGCCGAATGTCCGCAGCCAGGACAGCACGGCTCAAAAGCAGTGGATGGAGCGCGTGCTTAGTGATAAAAGTCCCAATATTCTCTACAAGATCGTTGTCGGCCATCATCCCCCTTTTACTGCGGGCGGCAGGACGAATGCTTACGATACAAAGGCCGTGCGAAGCTCGCTGCTGACCTTACTCGAAAAACACAAGGTCGATTTCTACCTGGCAGGTCACGAACATAGTCTGCAGCATTTAGTTAGTACTGGAAAAACCGAATACTTTATCTCCGGTGCAGCTTCCGAGATAACGCCGGTACATAAGATCCCTGAGGCAAAGTTTGCTGCCTCGGAATACGGCTTCTTCGTTTTCTCTATGGACGAGAAAACGGCCCAGGTACAGGCGATTAATCACAAGGGAAAGGTGATTTACCAGTACTCTAAAGAAAGGGAATAAGCCTTGCTCGCCTAATACCAATCATAACCAAACATAGCAAGTTTCGGATTGCCGACGCGGCCACATACATCAATCTTTGCTAAGCAATAAAAACTAATAAAATGCAAAGATTTAAAGACAAAGTAGCTCTTATTACGGGCGGAACGAGCGGAATGGGATTCGCGACAGCAGAGCAATTTATCAACGAAGGCGGTAAAGTGATTATAACCGGCCGAAGCGATGAAACGGTAAACAGGGCAATTGAGAACCTGGGAACAAAGGCTTTTGGAATAGTGTCAAATGCCGGTAGCATGGCTGATATATTCCGTTTGAAGGAGCAGATAAAGCAATATACAGAAGAGATTGACTTGCTATTCGCCAATGCAGGGTACGGAAAGTTCGCCGGTGTTGCCTCGGCAGACGAGAAGCATTTTGACGAGCTCTTCAATACTTTGGTGAAAGGAACATTTTTTACCGTGCAGCAAGTGTTACCCTTACTAAAAAAGGGAAGTTCGATTATATTGAACACTTCTTTTGTAACCGAAATGGTACTGCAGAATTTCTCTGTGTATTCAGCTGCAAAATCAGCAGTACAGTCGTTCATTAAATCATTTGCAGCAGAGTTCACCGAAAAAGGTATCCGCGTAAACGGGGTCAGCCCGGGCCACATCAAAACTAACATCTTCAATAACACAGGTCTAAACCCGGAACAAATTGAAGGAGCCATACAAAGCATTGTTCCCCTGATCCCATTTAAAAGATTTGGCGAACCTGCAGAAATCGCCGAAGCCGTTCTATTTCTGGCCTCAGACCAAGCTTCCTACATCCATGGAACAGAACTAAGGGTAGATGCAGGAATATTAGTGATAAGATAATGGGACGGAGGCTGCTGTGGAAGCAGCCTCTTTTAATATTAAACAAAAAGTTAAAGCCCTCCGGACGGTACAAAATTATTATTTGATCGCTTTCGTAATATCGTAATTACAACTAGCACAAATGTTGCTATGATAAACGATTAAAAGGAGGCATTTTGGAAGTCTATTCTTTTTTAAAGCAAAAAAGATACAGTATCAGGGCAATTCTAATTATCCTGCTTGTTTCCTTCGCTATCACAGCTACCAATTATTATACGATCAAAATCCTTTCCTCTATCCGAGGCTATGTAAACGGGGAATCCCAGTACTCCAGAGCGCAGAAAAACGCCACTGCCCATCTCATAGACTATATCTATACCAGAAACGAATTATCTTATAAACTTTTCAAGAAAGAGCTCTCTGTTCCTATTGCTGACAGCTTGGCGCGGATAGGAATGCAGGAATCAAAACCCTACGAACGCATTAAAAAAGCTTTGGTCCTGGCACGCAACCATTCGGACGACGTGCCAAACATGATATGGTTGTTTGTAACCTTCCAAAACTTCCCCTACTTTAAGGAGGCAATTTATGAATGGAAAAGAGCCGACGTATTCGTTGGAGAACTTGACAGGATTGCCTACAAAATAAAACACGGGCAAGTCGAAATCCAGGACACCACTGAGCTTCTTGCCAGAATAAATGCCATTAATAAAAGTCTCACCTACCATCAACAAGGCTTCTCCAGCATTCTTGGTGAGGCAAGCAGGGTTATTACGCAAGCGCTGTATTATGTCAATTTCTTCTTTGTTATCCTGATCGTTGCTATCGGTGGCAGCTTTTGCTATGAACTGATTAACAAGCTGCAGTCTACGAAAGAAGAACTTGCGCGGCAGAACTATGTAAAGGAAGAGTTTATGAGCATTGCTGCTCATGAATTAAAAACGCCGCTCACTTCAATGAAGGCTGGCCTGCAAGTTCTTGATAAATTTACGCGTAGCAATCCACAGGCTCACAAAGTTCAGCCATTCGTTTTTAATTCTAACAAGCAAGTAAATCGTCTCATAAACTTGGTCAACGAGTTATTGGATGTTACGCGGATCGAACAAGGAAAGCTAACCATCTCAAAGAAAAAGACAAATCTAGCTGAACTAATAAACGAAGCTGTTGCAGAGGCTTCATCGTTATTCAATCATGATATTATCTACACAAAACCTCTCGAGGAGACTGCGGTAATGGCAGATCCCCAGAGAATGCTGCAGGTATTAATAAATCTACTTTCGAATGCGGCAAAGTATTCTCCCAAGGCAACCGAGGTCCACCTATGGATGGAAGTTGAAAATCAAGAGGTGCGGGTATTCATTCGCGATTTTGGTGTCGGCATTCCAAAAGAAAAGATTCCTATCCTTTTCCAGAAATTTTACCGGGTTTACGAGAATGAGACCGTAATTCAAGGTTTGGGTTTGGGTCTGTTTATTTGCAAGCAGATCGTTAACGGGCACGATGGTGATCTTGGGGTGACAAGTTATGTGGGAGAAGGAAGCACCTTCTGGATTTGTCTACCGCTCGCTGATTATCAAGCCTCCTAAAACAAACTCCCCTGCTGCCCAACACCTGCACCTCCTCCGCTTCCCTTCCCGTAAACCGGCAGCTTCTCCCCCCAGTCATAAAACTCATCCTTGGTCTTTTCATCATCACGGATAGCTTTTGCGCCACGAATAGTAAATACAGGATGATGATAGAGCTCGTCAGACGCTATCCGGTATTGGAAAATAGCCCGGATATCATCATCAGACAAAGCAGGATCTAGCCAGGTCTTTTCCAATTCAGGTGCAAGAAAGAGCGGCATCCGATGCTTGTTGTCGCCGTCGTTGTGGATCCATTCCATCAACTCATTGGCTTTACGGGTGATCATGGTAAAGGAAGCAACATTGAAGATCTCGCCTGTACTTTGATTTACTTCTTCGCTTATTTGATATAAAGCAGGCAGGTAGAATCCATTACGTCCCTCTGGCTTTACCAGGTATGGGATCTTGTTTTTAAAGCCCGCTACTTTTCGATGCTCGTAAACTCCGGTAGCGGGAATCAAACAGCGGTTCTTTCGTAAGCGATACCAGTACGATTTCTTGTCTTCCAGAATACGTTCGCTCTGGGCATTAACCATATTCCTTCTCCTGATTTCCCGCATCTTTGGATCCTTCTCGTAAGCCGGGATCACTCCCCAGCTCATTGGGGTCAGATAAAGCTCCTCATTCTTCGGGGCAACAATTGGATACTCCGGTAAGATTTCGCAGGTCACATGAGCCCAGGCATCCTTTGAAGCCTGATCAATTCCCGACAATTTGATCTCCGGAAAAGTCTCGGTAATAACCTGTATTTCTGAGTGGAAGGATATGTCTCTGCACATAATAAATCAACTGATCATTTTATAAAACGGGGCCTCATGGCTCCTGTCACCGGAGGTGATAATTCCCACCACCCTGCCATTTACAACACGAATAAAGACATCATAGCCTCCGTCATTTTTCATAGCGATAGACCTGATGTAATTATGGACTTTTTTCACGTAGGTTTTATGCAGCTTTTTCTCGTTCTTCTTGTCTAACGTACTGTTATAAAACACCTTGTAGCCCGATCCCGTCTTTATCAGCTCGAGCAGCTTCGAAAGAGCCTCTTCAATTGTTAAATCCAGCAACTTGCCTTCGCCATGTTCCAACTTCATTGCATGAGCTTCGGCCTCCAGCTTATCGGCATATTCACTAGCCATAAAAGCCTTTCCGGTTTCGATCCCAGGCCATGAAAAACGTTGCACCACCCAATAAGGCTTGCCCTTGCGTAACATATGCTGCAACAAGCCCTCTGTAAGGGGCAAAAAAGGATTATAAAAAAGAATGCTCATTTCAGCTTTTCTAATTAACCAATTTCTTTGTGTTCCTGCAAGCTCAATCGCTAAAGCGTGGATCCGGCCTGATCGGAAGTTTTGCCATTTTCTCAACCGTTATTGTTGGGAAGCCAAAGCTCTCGGTCACCTTCCCCAGGATCAGGTACAAACCCGACTTCTCAAAGGGATATTGCTTCAAACAATTGGGAAAGTGAACGGTGTCAAAAAAAGATCCGTTAGCGTCAAGGAAGGTTCCGAAAGCCATCGTTTCGTTCTTTTTGGTGCGGGTTGGTTTCATGGTCACGTAGAGCCCAACCAGCTTTACCGTCTGCCCCACATACCTGAGCAGATCCCGCGCTTCCACATCTCCCCGAAAGCTGGTCTTAAGCATATGAAAAGGTGACAACGATACCGAGAAATGCAGGAATTCCATTTCGTCGAAAAAATCCTCCTCATCAAACACGGGGAAGGCCGGGATAGTGATTTCCATTGAGGCTTGCCTTAATAGGGGACGCTCGTTCTGGATCTTATTCTTGAGCCGGTTCCGCTTTTCAAAGAGCACATTGGCGAGCCACATCAGGGTCTTTTTGTTCTTCCCTGTATAGCGAAGGGCCCCCGAGCGGATAAGAATAACAACTTGTTCCAAACTCACACCTGTGCGTTCCACCAATTCGTCCAGCGTTTCGTAAAGGCCGCGCTCCTGCCGGTCGGCAAGGATGGCCTCAATCACCCGGCTTTCCAGCTTTTGGACCATATTTAGTCCCAGGAAAATATCGGCGCCTCTGATAGAGGTAAGCAGCTGACTGTTATTTACGCAGGGCAATTGCACCCTTGCTCCTGACTTCCGTGCCTCTGCTACATAGAGCCAGCGAGAATAGAAGCCTCCTTCATTATTCAGCACCGCTACCATAAACTCATTAGGAAACCAGGCTTTCAGGTAAAGGCTCTGATAACTTTCAACAGCATAACTTGCAGAGTGGGCCTTAGAGAAAGAATAACCGGCAAAGCTTGAAATCTGGCGCCACAGCTCATTTGTTATATCTTCCGACCGCCCCAACTCCTTACTTTTGGAAAAGAACTTATCCTGTATGTCTTTCAGGTGATGAGCGCCCCTGTTCTTGCCCGACATTAAACGCCTCAGCACGTCAGCTTCTGCTAAATCCAGACCGGCGTAATGATGAGCCACCTTCAGCACGTCTTCCTGGTAGATCATCACGCCGTAGGTCTCGCTCAGCTGCTCCTTCAAAATAGGATGCAGGTATTTTACGTCCTCCGGTTTATGAAACCGACGAATATACTCGTCCATCATCCCACTTGAGCCGACGCCAGGACGAATAATACTGGAGGCGGCAACCAGCGTGAGATAATCGCTGCAATGCAGCTTCTTCAAAATGCCGCGCATTGCAGGCGACTCGATGTAAAAGCAACCGATACTATCTCCGCTCTTCAATTGTTCAGCAACCTTCTCATCTTTCTTAATCGCCTGAATGTTATGGATATCCAGCACCCTGCCCGTGTTCTGTTTAATGATCTCTACCGCTTCCCCGATGTGCCCTATTCCTCTTTGCGATAATACATCCAGCTTCTCAAAGCCGATCGCTTCTGCTGTGTACATATCAAACTGGGTAGTGAGCAATCCTTTGGGAGGAAGATCCATAGCGCAGTACTCCGCCAATGGAAGTTCTGATATTAGTATCCCTCCCGCATGGATGGTCCGGTTATGTGGGAAGTCGCTAATACGCTCGAAGGTTCCAAGAATTTTCCGAGCAATGGCATTATCACTTGCAATAGTAGCGGGAGCTTCGATCATCAGATCGATCTCCCTCTTGGGCAAACCATAAATCTTTCCCAGCTCGCGGATAATACTTCGATCCTGAAAAGTGGTCATAGCACCGATCAGAGCAGTATTAGCCGGATCATAACGTTTAAAGATATAATCGAAGATCTCATCCCGGTCGCGCCAGGAGAAATCGAGGTCGAAATCAGGTGGAGCTTTCCGTTTTGGATTGAGGAACCGCTCGAAATACAGGTCCAGCTCAATGGGACAAACATCTGTGATCCTCAAGCAATAAGCCACAATACTGTTTGCTCCCGAGCCTCGCCCTACATGATAGAATCCGCGGCGAAGCGAATAACTTACCACATCGTGAGTGATCAGGAAATAGGAAGAAAAGCCGAGCTTATCGATCACGTCCAGCTCTTTCCTTATGCGCTCCATCGCCAACTTATTCCCTTTCCCGTAACGCTGATAACAGCCTTCTACGGCATACTTTTCCAAAAGTAAGCGATCAGTATAGCGGCTTTGGGTGAAGGTCCGTTTGTTCTTACAGTTCTCGAAATCGAAGTCAAAGCGGCATCGCTCCAGCAGTCCGAAGGTATTGATGATGATTTTCGGGTACGCTTTATACTGGGTGATAATATTATCGATCGGCTGAAGCACTTCGTCGGGTCTGGCCTTCTGCGTGTCCTTCAGTTGCGATAGTAAGGCATTGTGCTTGATAGCACTTAGCTGGCAGTGCAATTCAAAATCTTCAGACTTTAGAAAGGTAACGGGACTAAGGATAACGAGCCTGTCAATAAAGGCTTTGCTCCTGGAGTATAGCTTATTCAGTTCACGGGGCCTGATCCCTATGTACTCGTTCTCTCTCAGATCCTTGCTCTCGGCACGAAAGGGGTAAACAACAAATACGTCTTTCCATTCAGGAGCCTTAGGTGGAAAAGATTCCTTAGAAACATTGTATTTGGTTAGATATTCATTGATCTCCTTGAAGCCTGCATTGTTTTTTGCGATGGCAATAAAGAGCAGGTCGTCCTCGTTCCTGAACTCCGCCCCTACCATGCCATGGAAGCTCTTCGCCTGGCATTCGCGAATAAAGTCGAGGGCAGCACTGGTATTGTTAATATCGGTTAATACAGCACTTTCATATCCGTTTACTATAAGGTGATTAACCAGTTCAGCAATTCCAATAGTGCCATATTGAAGGCTGTAATTACTATGAACATTCAGCAGCATTTTCTAATCCTCCTACCTGTTCAACGAGCAAAAAAACGAACCGGAGCCGGCAGTGCGCGGGCTTTTAAAACAGCATTAGATCCAAAGCGTTTGCGAATGGTATCGAGCGTAGCGTACAGATCAATCTGCGTGTTGTTATCAGAGAAGAGGTCGATCTGATAACCTGATGAAACCAGGTAACTGAACTTTACTCCAATCAGACGCACCAGCATTCGGCGTTCATAAAGGGAGGTAAACAAGTCCCAGGCTTTTTCTGCCAGCTCATCGTCCAGCGCAGTTGCTTTAATCCTTCCCTGTTTGGTGAAGGTCTCAAAGTCTGAGTAACGGATCTTAACAGTTACGCAAGTAGTGAGTTTCCCCTGGTCCCGCAGATCAAAAGCAAGACGAGTAACCATATTGAGGATCGAAGTGCGAAGGTCTTCCATGCTGGTTGTATCAACAGAGAAAGTCTCCTCGTGACTCATTGATTTCTGTTCGCTGTATTCTACTACGGGACTGTCATCAATAGCATTTGCCCGGTTCCACAGCACCAAACCATTCTTCCCGAAAGTAGCCTGCAATAGATCAGGGTTAAGCAGGTAAACATCTTTGATCTTGCTGATACCCATCACAGCCAACTGTCGCGACGTTTCCTGACCTACACCTGGGATCTTTTTAACGGGCAGAGGCGAGAAGAAACTCCGTTCCATCCCGGTTTCAACCTGGATCTTTCCTAAAGGCTTTCCGACCCCGGTGGCCACCTTACTCACTAACTTATTTATAGAAAGGCCAAAAGAGATTGGGAGTCCCGATTCTTTCAAAATACTGTTCCGTAATTCCATGGTATACTTATAACAGCCGAAGAACTTGTCGAAACCAGTAAGGTCGAGGTAATGCTCGTCGATGGATGCTTTCTCTACTACCGGAACCTTTTCGCGGATAATTGCCGTTACTTCCTCCGATTTACGGGCATAAGAATCAAAATCTCCGCGACGGGTGATCATTTGAGGACAAAGCGCACGGGCGAGTTTCATAGACATTCCACTTCGCACGCCAAACTTCCTGGCTTCATACGAACAGGAAGCCACCACTCCCCGGTCGCCCTCACCACCCACGGCTACTGGCTTTCCTTTCAACGCAGAATCTTTCAAAACCTCAACGGAAACGAAAAAAGTGTCAAGGTCGAAATGCACTATTGATCTATTTACTTTTTCCATACTTTTTGCTTAATAATTGTCCCGGTACAGCGGCTGTCTCCCCTGATTAACAAGACAAATGTATGCTAAAAGTTTTAGTATTGTTAAATGAAATGCGAAGAAATTTAGAGTCAAAGGAGTTTAAATACTAAAAATATGAGCAAAAAAAGCTTAATATATACTGTGAAAATCATTACATTAATGGCGTAAAACCATTCAGGACACATTAAATGCTTTCACTTAAAACTCCCTTCATTCCCAGCTAGCCTTTACTCTGCTCCCTGACAGTGAATCGTTAGTAACACGTAAAAACACATCGATCTCCTGTTGTAGATCTTCAACGTGCGAGATTACGCCGACCTTTCGGTTTTCCTTCCGTAGGGATTTAAGGGTTTCAAAGGCCACTTGCAGGGATTCCTTATCAAGGGACCCGAAGCCTTCATCCAGGAAGAAGAAGTTCTGCTTTGCCTTGTTCTGCTGCTGAACACTTTCGGCAAGTGCCAACGCAAGCGAAAGCGAAGCCTGAAAGGTTTGGCCGCCCGACAAGGTTTTCACACTCCTCACCTTTCCGTTATTTAAGAAATCTCTTACCTGGAACTCATTTTTTTCTGTCACCTCTAATCGTAGCGACTGGCGGGTGAGCTTGTAAAAGCGTTCGTTAGCTGCCTCGCACAAGCTATGTAGGTAAACAGACGAAACGTAGTTTACAAACCCACTCCCCTTGAATAATTGCTTCAAAATATTCAGGTTCGACGCACGCTTCTTCAACTTGTCCAACTGATCTTCAAGCATCAATTTACTCTTAAGATCGCTCTGTTGTTTCTCCAGTTCAGCTCTTGCCTTAACATACTCGTCATTCATCACCTGCAGCTGTTCTTTTAATTGAGATATAGCGAGCAGGAGATCAGTAAATCCCTGAGGATCGAAAGTCATTCCTGAAGTGTTCTTTTCCAGATCCTGCAATATCTGCCGGCAGCTGTATAGCTCCTGCTCATAGCCCTGTAATTCCGACTTTAGTTTGTTCAGGTCAAGCTCCTCCTTCAATATCCTGTCGACTTCCTCCCAACTGCTAAAATCCGATTTTTCCAAACATTGCTGTAGCGAAGCATTAATCTGCTCGATCATGGCCTCATCCTTCTTCAATACCTCAAGGTTTGAGTTGATCCGCTCCAGCAAGGTTATTTTTTCTGACCGGTGAGCTTCGATCTGCTGCAGCAAATCTTCATGCTCCTTTCTCACACTCAGGATCTTCTGCTCTAATTCATCGGCCTTACCTTGAAGATCTTGTTCGGTATGCCCTAAATATTCCTTATCCTTCAACAGCCTTAACTGGCCACACAAAGCAGAACGCTCAGCTTCCTTCGCCGTTATTACCGACTGGATCGCTTCCATCGCCTTTCGGAATTTCTCGTAGCTTTCAGAAGCTTCACGACACTTCTTCTCGGTCTCCTCCAGATCCTTTTCCAATGAGTCTAATTTCTGCTTCTCCTGGTCATATAGACCAAAAGCTTGTTCTACCTGAGACTCATCCGATCTATCGAATTCAGTCCATGTAAAGTTCTCTAAATGGGCAATCAGGAGCTGCTCCTGCGCTGCTAAGCGCTGTTTAGCCGATTCAAGCTGTTGCAATAATCCAAGCTCGTTCTGCTGCAGACCATGCAAGACTTGCAGGGTATCTTCGCATGACTTGTCATACTTACGGATCTCCTCCTCTTCATTCTTTGCCTTCAACAAATGGTCATTCACATTGTCGACGGCCAGAAGGTTGGGATGATGTTCAGAACCACAAAGCAGGCAAGGACCGCCATTGCTTAGCTGCTCCACAAACTCTCCCAGTTTCAGCTGAAGATTATAATGTGCAATTTGTGAAAGTAAGGCCTCCTTTTTAAGGCTGTTCTCCTGGCGGAACTGCAGAACCTGTTCCTGATAAAACGTAAAAGGCTGCCCGTCTACGACTGCAGGAAACACTGGCGGAACCAAATGGGACTTAAGGCTTTCTGCAAGAGCCTTTAGTTGATGCTCTATCACCTGCAGGTCGCCTTGAAGTTCCTTCATCCTAAGTTCAATGTTCTTCCGGTCTCCATGCCAAGCTCTTACGAGCGAAAGTTTTGCTACGTCGGGCAACGCAGATCTTTGATCCTTTATCAGGATCTTTAGATCGTCTATGCGGTTTTCATTCAGTGTTTTGTTAAAGAGTGCTAGTTCTATATGAGGCTTCCCGTCAATAAGGCGCTGAGCTTGTTTCTCAATCTCAGCACCAAGAGCTTTAATAGATTTTAGGAGACGGTAATCACCAACTAACTGAGTCCTCTCCTCCTGCTTCTGATACTCTAATTTAACGAGATCAAAGCGCTGCTCCAGCGAGGCCAGTTCCTTGCTTGATTTGTCTAATCTTTCCTGGTTCTGCACGATTAATGCAGCACGATGAGAAATATCCGCTTGTAACTCTTTCTTTCGCTTTAGACCATCCCTAAAATTGCCCAGGCAGAAGTCGTAATCTTTGATCTTTTTCGCCAGCCCCCCATAGTATTCTTCGTCCTGTAAAAGCCTCGCCAATTTCAGTTTCTGGTTTTCCAGATCTTCAAAGAGTTTCTTCAATGCTTGTTGGATCTGCAACTGCTCTTCGGCTTCAAGCAGCTTAGCTCTCGCCCCTTCCAATTGCAGCAAAAGTTCTGCTACGGCTTTCTCCTGTTGCTCAATTCCATCCTGACTTACCTGTGCATAATGCGCCAGTCGCCCTTCAAGGTTCTGCAAAGCCTCGTTATTCTTCTTTTCTAAAGCAGTGGTTTGGTAAAAGAACTCATACTTATCCAGCTGAAATATCTCCTTCAACATGTTTGTACGATCCTTATCTCCCAACTGCAGGAACTCCTGAAATTTTCCTTGCGGGATGATCACTGTCCGGCGGAAGTTGTCATAGCCCAATCCAAGGATCGAGTCGGCATTGCTTTGCTCGAGCGGGATCCAATTCCCATCGGTTTTGCGGTAAGCAATCCTTTCGAAGGTGTTCACCTTATCAAAATCCTTCCCATTTCGTTTACCGCGTACGGTGAAACGGTATTCCTGCTCGTCAAAATTCCTGAAAACGAAATCGATCAATAGCTCGTCCGACTTCAAGTTCATCATATTATAGTTCCGGTTATCATTCCTGTCAAGGCGCTCAGACTGCCCATACAGCGCAAAGGTCATTGCCTCCAGAATAGAAGATTTCCCTGAACCTACCGACCCGAATATACCGAACAACTGTCCCTCAAGTAAGCGGTCGAACTCTATAGTTTGCTCAGTTTGATAAGAGTAAAGTCCTTTAATCGTTAATGAAACAGGTATCATTCCTCGTGCTGTTCTGCTCTTATTTCCTTAAATAGATTAATTAGTTCGGTATTGGGTAGCTGACCATGACGATGCTGGAAGAACTGACCGAACAGATCTTCAATATCCTGACTCAAATCGATGGAAGTTCCTTTTGAATGGAGCATGTCGGGATTTCTCACCTCAGGTATAATGGTAACAATCCCCTCATGAGCTTGCGTCAGTCGTTTACGTTCGTCGGCCGTCAAATAGTTATCCGTAACCAAGGTTAGTTCAACTAAAGCTTCCTGATTTTCCGAAAGCCATTGTAAAGCATCATCCACACCGGTAAACCGTTTACGAGCTAATGGTCGCCCCTTGCTTAACTTTATGCCCTCATACTTAACCTGCTTTCCTGGTTCCGCATCAATCAGTACCACATATTTTTTATGTCCTGCCTCTCCGAAGCTATAACTTAAAGGACTACTACTGTAAACAACCGGGCATGGGCTATTGTCCATTATACGGAACCCATGCAAATGCCCCAGAGCAGCGTATTGAATTTGTAAAGGAATATTTTCAGAGTAAACAGCCTGTGCGCCGCCTACATGTAGGATCGGCTTCTCATCTTCCGGCTCTTCCGGCGGTTCCTCCCCTTTTTTCATCATAAAGAGATGGGTAACCAGCATATTTACACCCTTATCATCGCAATACTTATCAGCCAGCTCCTTCCAGCGTCTCTGCAACACTTGCCGCAACTCCTCCTCAGAATTCTCTAGTCCCAGGAAAGTTTTTAAACGATACTCGTTTGCATAGGGTGTTAACAACAAACGCAAAGGAGCATCATGGCGGGGAAGTTTTAGTTCTATGAAACCTGGCTCACTTTGAAGAATGCCAACTCCCGATTCCAGTTCACACATAGAAACGTGCGAATCAGGATACCCAGCGAAAATGATCCCGCATTCGCGGGCCAGAGGATCCGGCGCCTCTATCCTATCCGGAGAATCATGATTTCCCGCAATAGCCACCACTGCTCTTCGCCCATTATTTGTTAAGCGCTTTAAGGTTTTATATAGTAGCTCAATCGCCTCTGTAGAAGGGTTAAAACTGTCGAACAGATCACCCGCGACCAAAACCGCATCAACGTCATGAGCATCTGCGATATCTATAATCTCGGCTAATACCTCTTTTTGTTCTTCTAAACGGGAGAACTTTTCAAGGCGTTTGCCAAGGTGCCAGTCGGCTGTATGAAGTATTTTCATGAATGCTGGTGTTTTGATCGATAAAGTTTAATACCACTCTGCCCATCGTTTCCATTTCCGCTGGTTTCAATTTATTGCGGGTTATCCAAAGGTCGCTCTTTTCTAAAAACCACACAAAAAGTTATGTCGCTATTTGGCTATTTTCGCCAGGAGGACAATGATTTTTTTGGTCTCCGCAACTTCAAAGAATTTATCTTTTATGAATTTAGTCTTCTTTATTCCAATTATATACATAAGCTTTTACTAACGTCATATCCCCTCTGTTATAATGATCTTCGGTCTGAATCAATATCCAATTTATCCAATAAGCGCGACGCCTTTTGCCTGCTGCTTATCCACCTATTGTCTTTCTCTAAAAAGTTCAAATCCCAGGCACTGTCCGGAATTGCGTCAACTTCCTGTTTGAATAGAAGTAATTCTTGCCTTAAAGAAGGCGAAACAAGCTTGTTTCGAAACAAAGTTTCAAAGAGTAAGGGAGTAAAGGCGTAATCTAGCTCTGTTTCGAGCTCAAAAATAGGATCAAAAGTAGGTGATGAAAGTTTTTCCAGCTCGCTTCTCGTTAAGGAAAATAAGATGAGGGTATTGATCAAATTGCTATAATAGAAATCAGCGTTATTGTCATAACCGAAGTCTGCCGTGTCGCTGCCTGAATTCACATCTCCAATTACCGAAGCAAAATGAAATGGCAAGCCTGACTTCCCCGCTAAATTTGAAACAATTCTTAGCCAATTCTTGAGCATTGTGACACCGGAATGAGGAGGAACAAATATACTAAAACTGCTGTCACAAACTAACAAAAGGAACTGAGTTCACTTACACAAGCTGGGTCTGCTTCGGAACGGCTTCGAGGCAGGTTCGGGAAGGCCCCCCAAATTTCCGAACAAAGTACCCCCTTCTCCCGAACAATCCCCGAAGAAAGTACAAATCCTTCCGCAATTCTCCGCAAAAGCCCGCAGATATCCGCAAAACGCCGTGCCCCCCTTTGAAGTGATAGGAACTACCAAAAGTCTCCATACTTTTGTCCCAGCCTCATTTGTGATTGGGGGCAATTAAATAATTGTTTAACCTTTAATTTTTAGCATCATGGGAAAGTTCAGCAATGCAATCTTTGAAAACTCGAAGGAAAAATCAGTAAAGTAGTAGGAAGCAGCAAGCACCTCTCCAGAAATACGCCTTACCGTTTCCTATTTAACATAAAACTTGTACTTCACTTCTAATTTCTCGCCTTGTTCGTTTTGACTGCCGCTTTAACAACGATGATGTCAGCCGTATACTATCGGGAATTTTAACAATTTCTGGAAACAACCCTTTTAACGCATAAAAAGAAAAATACAGGGAGCTTCGCGATCACAAGTTGAATAAGTAATGGAGGACGACAAACTCGGGTAAAGTATTATTTAAGTTGTACTTCTAATCCGAGTCGGGCTGTGAGTTTTTGTCCAAGGAATTCGTTCCCGGCTACCCATCCTGGAGTTTTTGCATCCAACTCAAGGTATGGGCTCCACTTTGTTGAGAGATAGTCGAGTACTGTTCGAAGGCTGGCGAAACCGAGAAAGCTGCTTTTCCTGGTCATAAAGTCTTGGCCTAAAGGTTGCATTCCTAAAATTACCCGGGGTGTAAATAGCAATTTAGTCCGATTGGTTAAATCAACAGGTTCGTCTTTTAACAAGCCTTCAATTGAAGAAAATCCCTTATTGTAGTTTTGGTATCGATGATAGCTAAAGCTTGCCCGGTGCCATTGGTTCATTAAATAAACATTGAGGGAAATATCATTTCCAAAGGATGTAAGTAGGTGTCGAACAGCAAAATTACCCTTCAAACCTGTTTTACCAAGGGTTATTGATCTTACACCAAACATCATTGGTGAGAGGAAGTTAAGAAATTGCAATTTACCCTGCGTTTTGAGATAGTCTAACTGCTGAGGTTCCAAATCATTCGTAGTTCGATATCTATCAATACCCACACCAGAGGGATGAACTCCTCTTGCTGTATATGGCTCTTCAGGCCGAAATAGGTCGTAAGCCCAACCGTTGAAGTCTAAGCCGGTGAAATCTCTTACCTCTACATCTCCTTCCCTCTTATTCATAGCGGCGGTTTCTGCATCGGCTATTTTTGAATTGGAACAGGCAAGTACGTAAAGGGCTGAATTAAGAGTTGTAAGAATATACTGCGCTTCGAAGGGTAGCTTTTGTTGGCTGAAGAAATTGCTCCGTTGTAATCTATCAATCATTAGATATTCACCTTCAATCCCTGCTACTTGCATGCGAATAAAAGATCTAGGATCGGCTGCTTTAAAGCGGACAAGGTCTCCATCTTCAACATGACTTACCGCTACAGTTGTGGCGCCAATGGGGAACTTGTTCATATCGTTAAAGCTATTTACCCGCCCAACCGTCATCACACTTCTGTGAAATTCCTCATGCAGCCATCCACCACCCAAAGGGCTGTACATCAGGATAAAATCTGCCAGGTAGTGAGCACTCCAGGACAGTCTTTTCTTTAGCCGGGAGGTATTTGGCAATTTATTAAGGCCATTTTTAATTCCATAGTGAACAGCAGTGTACACATCAGTGGTTATGGCAAGGGACTGATGCATAGATGGGTTAGCATAACTTTTAAGAAAAGAACCGGGTTTCCGTTCCCCCCCGTTAACCGTTTGAGATGCATAGTTAAGGTAGGGAGCATCAACGATGGGAAAGTCAAGCTTGATTTCTGAACTTATTGAATCCAGATCCTGAGCAATTAAATTGAAGGATAAGGTTATTGTAAATACAAGGAGTGATAAAGTTTGGCGGAGCATACAGGTTTAAGAATTAGAACGCCTGAAATTAATAATTTTAATAATTGATCGGATAAATTTTATTACTACATGAGACTCTGGTAAAAAAACGATGAGTAAGACTACCTTTTACCCTTAAGTAAACGTTGTTTAAAGCCTCTGCCGTGACTTCTTAACCTCATTAACTTTTTTCTCTATTTCAGGCAATTCCAATTTATACCGTTCTACATCCCACTTCAGGTTAAAATGCTTCAAATACTCAGCCATCGATTGCATACCCATAGCTGTTCTTCGTTTATCTAAATTATCCGGATCTTCGACTGGTAAAACATAATAAACACCATCCACTAGCCTTAATTGACTACCATATAATTGTCTTTTGCCATTTCCTATGGCAATTCGATCTTCGAGAAATGCTAGTTGGCTAGCCGCTGCCTTTCCTTCTTTTACCGCTTTTTGTAACATCGGCAGGTACTTGGTTTGAGTTTTCAAATCTGCATGCTGAATAACCAGAAATAAGGCACGGCTCCCCTCATCCCCAACTTCTTCTTTGCCTGGCCAGCCATAGCGATCCAATATTGAACGGACTTTAACTAAATTAACAGAATCGTTTTGCCGTATAGATTCCATAAGACTTGTCACCTCAACAGATCTCTCCCCGTGCTCCTTAATTACCTTATCTAGTTGTTTCCTTAAGTTCTGGTCATCGAAATACACAGTATCTAATAACCGGACGAGAGGTTTATTTAGTTTTTTGTCGGCTATCTCCCTCCTCTCTTTCTGAGTTCCGTCCCACTTTTTTTGGTTTAGATATACTTTTTCCAGAAGCGGATCCCATCTTTTATTATTGTGTAGTTGTACAAATACGGTGTCGGTACTTATCTGAGAGTAATTCCAATAGGAACCACTATTGGCGATACGTTCGAGTTGATACAATGCAGAATCGGGAACTGAGGCCATTGCCCAATAACGTGCAGCCTGATAACGGTGATCAATGCGGCCTTTGTCATGATTAGAAAGAAAGGCCTTTGTATAACTTTCAGCCGCTTTCACAAACTCTCTATCTTTAGCGTATTGTTCTCCCTGCTTCAAGTATTTATCGTAGAGATTTTCAGTTTGAGCAAAGGACTGGAAGTTAAAAAGAGTTAGAAAAAAAGTTAAAATATAAATTGCTTTCATTAAGACTTTAGGAATAATAAATCCAAGTTAATATTTTTTACCAATATCTTTATAGCTATAATTGAAGCACAGGTAAGTATACTGAATAGCTTAGGAATAAAGAAAAGATAAACGGCGACAGAATTTTAATAACAAAAACCATTTACCCTTGCTAAACAAATTAAATCATGCTAAAACTTGGTGGATACATTAATATCATAATTGCGATCGCACATATTGTAGGACTACTTTGGGCAGAGAAAATGTTTGAAGTTACAGGAATTGGAAAGGAAATGGCGGAACTCGCTCAAACACACTCTTCATTGCCCTATCTGGTTACGATTTTTGTTGCGATCGTATTTCTTATTTTCGGACTGTACGGACTTTCTGCCGACAACCGGTTTAGGCGATTACCATTGGTAAAACCCTTGATCTTTGTCATTGCGGGCATTTATTTATTAAGAGGAATCGGAGAACTAATGTTCGATCTGGAAAAACAGCAGGCGAATCAATTTCTGGAAATAACGTATTCCCTTATAGCTGTCTTCATAGGAATGACATTCCTGATAGGAGGATTAAGAAAATGGAAACTTAAGCCGGCTAATGGGTAGATCTGCAAGGTCAGACTACGCAGCCATACCCTTCTATCGGCCTTAAAATCTATCAGTACTCAGAAACATATAGGGAAATCGGTAAAAGAGAGTTAACTTTGCACTGTGATCAGTCAAATAAGAAATAGTGTATTCATTACAATCCTTTGGGGTTTAATGGGGTTCTATTTACTTAATATTAGCGTAGACCCCGCCGACTCTACTCCTAATCATGTTCCTGAAGATCTTTCCATCAACGACCAGGAAAGTATCGTGGAAATTGTGCTTGAGAAGATTTTTGGCTATGAAAATGCCATCAAAGAATACGACGATCATGACACGGAAGACCACACGACTAAAAAATCAAATATTAAAGTTGATTTAACAGCTCAATACATTATTGAAAGCAACCTAGATCAGCCGTTTACTGAAACCATAATACAAAAATTCCCAAATTATACCGCTAACCTAACAACAGGATTTCAAAAGCTCGACATTCCTCCGCCCAAGATTTGATTTGATTTACCACTAGACAAACTACTACCATTGAAATAATGGTGGAAAATTTTACTATGCTCAAAAATACATATCAATCAAATGAACATCAGAACAATCATGATGCTAATAGCAATACTAGCATCTACTACATACAGCTTTGCACAAAAAACCAATCCTGAAAAAGACAGCCTTTACATTCAACAAGTGGAAGAACATAAGGAACCACACAAGGTTTTACATGCGGAGCCGCTCTATATTGACTTAATCCGCGACTTGGGTGCAAGAAAAGGTGAAAGGGAATGGAATGTTGGTTTAGGATTAACAGATAAGCTGAGTTTCGATACATACGAAGCCCTGGTAGAATATGAATGGGCTCCTATAAACCGCCTGGGACTTGAAGTGGAATTACCTTTTACCTTTCATTCCGGCATGAAGGGGACGCCAAAAGACTCTATCCCCTCAAATAAACTGAATAGCCTGAAGCTGGCCGCTCAGTGGTCGTTTTTTGTGAATGAAAAATCAGCCACGTCTATGGCATTGGGGTATATCAACGAGTTTGAACTTTCGGACTTCAGAGGATTTGGCAACCCCTTAATCAAGGGAAATGTTTATAATCCGTTCTTTGTTGTTGCAAAACGCTGGGGAAACAATTTTCATTCACTGATCTATACCGGCCCGATGATTGAACAGAATTTTAACACAAAGAAATTCCACACCACTTTTGACATTAATACAAGTTTCCATTATATGATCTCAGGCACAAGAAACTTTATTGGAACTGAATTTAATAAGACCGTGGACGACCGAAGGCTCGACATGACCATCAGACCCCAAATGCGTTTGGGAATTGCCGATGATCTGATGATTGGAATTGTGGCAGGAATTCCTGTGAGCAGAGAAAATGAAAGACTAAGCTCTTTTATAAGGCTGATCTGGGAACCCAAACACAAGCATAAATAAATAATAGTTACGCCCATACATTACAGCGTAGTGCGGTTAAGCCTTCTTTGCAACCTGCACTACGCCTACTTCGCCCGTAATGAATCTTACCTGTACAACCTCACCCTTTCTTATTAAGCTGGCGCAATCAACCTCTTTTTTGTCGCGATTATACCTAATTTAAATAGTAGCTTAGTAGTACGTTTGAAAAAAAGAAATCCATTTTACAGGTATGGCATTAATCAATCCTCACATTAATTTCAACGGAAATGCCGAAGAAGCATTTACCTTTTACAAATCAGTATTTGGCGGAGAGTTTACAAAAGTTATTCGTTTCAAAGACATTGCAAGTGCTGAATTCCCTGTAGCAGAACATGAAGAAAATAAAATTATGCATATCGCTCTGCCAATTGGAAAAGGTCCCATGCTGATGGCAAATGATGTTCCAGAGATATTGGGCAAAACAAACGAAAATGAGAACAGAAGTAAAATTGTAGTCACTACAGAAAGTAAAGAAGAAGCAGACACAATATTTAACGGGCTTTCAGTAGGCGGACAAATAGAAGCGCCAATTGAAGATAGTCCCTGGGGTTCATACGGTGGCTGTTTTAGAGATAAATACGGTATCGAATGGATCATAGAATTTGACCCGCAAACCATCTAATCCTATTCCTATGAGTGAAAAATTTGAAACTTCCAGAACAACAGGCGCCCATTTTCAACTAAGCAGGTTGGTGGGAAAATGGAAAGGCACTACAAAAACCTGGTTTGATCCCAGCAAGCTAGAGGATGAATCGGCTATAAGTGGAACGATGAAGCTCATCCTGGATGGGAGATTCATCATGCATGAGTACGAATCAAGCTTTGGTGATAAACCAATTACAGGTATGGCTATTTATGGGTACCATTTGGAACTAAGGAAATTTCAGTGCGCATGGATCGACTCTTTTCATAATGGAACTGCAATGATGTTTTCAGAAGGCAAAAAAGATGAAAGAGAAATCTCTGTTTTAGGCGGCTACACTTATGTGACACCCGAGACGGAACAGCACTGGGGATGGCGAACAGATATCGCTTTCAGTAGCGATGATGAAATAATAATTACAGCTTTTAATATCTCTCCCGAGGGTCAGGAGTTTAAGGCGACCGAAACCGTTTACAGAAAGGTCAATTAATGATGAGAAAATCATTATCCTCCTTTTAAAGTTAACGAAACTTGATGGCTTAGCTTGATAATTACTTCCTTTGCCGGATGAATTATAAATGGGTTCTTATCCTGGCGTTTGCTTTACAAGTTTTGGTAGGTAACATTACAGTCGCCCAAGTGTTACCTCCTTCGAATTATTCGCTAAGCCAAAACATGGTTTATAAGTCGGTTGGCGAGTGGAATGGCAGCATGGATATTTATGTTCCCAGGCAAAGCGGCAGAAAAAGACCGCTTATTATCTTCATCCACGGAGGCGGTTGGGTACATGGAAAAAAGGAACAGGAAACTGATTTTGCTATGTTCTTCGAGAAGAACTTTGTAGTTGCCAATATAGAATACCGGGTTGCCAGACAAGCTGTTGCCCCTGCAGCTATTGAAGACAGCAAATGTGCCCTACAATACCTAATTGCGAATGCAGATACTTACAAGATCGACAGAAAAAAAATAGTGATAATGGGTATTTCTGCTGGGGGACATCTGGCTTTAATGACCGGATTAACGGCCAAAGATGCCATTTTCAATGATGGATGCACTGCTACTCCAGATAAAAAGTCCAAAGTAGCAGCAATTATTGATGTTTCAGGTATATCGGACCTTAATCAATGGGACGCGTTGAAAAAAACAGGATCTGCTTCAAGAGATTGGTTAGATGGAAGAGAAGCTGACATATCATTTCTACACGGTCTGTCTCCTATCTCATATATTCGTAAAAGCTCCCCTCCTGTCTTTATCGTGCATGGAAATAAGGATAGAACGGTACCCTTTGAACAATCAAAACTTTTGAATCTTAAACTACAGCGAGTTGGAGTGCCTACAGAATTTAAAGAAGTGAAAAATGGGGGGCATGCCTTGTCGAAACAAATTAAAGAAGAAGTGAAGATTCCTCTGTTTGATTTTTTGAAAAGGTTTGGTGTAAGATAAGAATTCAGATAAACTTTTTTGTTTTTCAGAGGGTTATTGCAGTGCATGAACAACCCTATGAAATTATTTCCTGCAATTTACCTTTATACCTTTCTGGTTCTACTATTCTCTTGCAAGGAAAAAACGAAGCAACAGGTTCAAACCGGGGAAATACCTTGGTATAAAACAAGTGTGATCTACAATGTAGATATCGATGCTTTTAAAGACAGCGATGGCAGCGGAACAGGTGATTTTAAAGGTCTTACCCAAGAGCTTGATTACCTGAAATGGTTGGGTGTAAATGTCATCTGGCTCTCTCCATTTCAGCCTACTCCGGATCAGGACGATGGCTACGATGTTTCTGATTATTACACGATAGACAAGCGACTGGGAACAAAAGCCGACTTCGATTCTTTCATCTCGGAGGCAAAGAAAAGGAACATTAAGGTGGTGATGGACTTGGTGCTAAATCACACCTCCGTTGAACATCCCTGGTTTCAGCAGGCCCGAAAGGACACTACCTCTAAATATTTCTCATACTACGTTTGGTCAAAAGAACGGCCTGAGGACTGGAACAAGGGTATGGGCTTTCCGAAAGTTGAGAAGGAAACCTGGACTTTCGACAGCCTTGCAAAGCAGTATTACTTCCACCGCTTCTACACCTTTCAGCCCGATCTCAATGTCGAAAATAAGGATGTTCAGCTTGAGATGAAAAAAGCACTGCAGTACTGGTTAAAACAAGGGCTCGACGGCTACCGGCTGGACGCTGTTCCTTTTATCATTGACCTTCCTAAAACCGGTGCTGATAACCCTGAAAACAAAATTGAATTCCTTACCGAAATTAGAAAAACTGTTCAAGAGATAAAACCCGACGCTTTGCTGCTTGGTGAAGCAAACGTAGAGATCGATAAGAACATTGAATATTTTGGAGAACAGGGCGACCGCTTACAAATGATGTTCAACTTCTTTGGCAATCAGTACCTGTTCTATGCATTTGCTTCGGGAAATGTAAAAGACTTTGTGAAAGCACTGGAAGATACCAAGGAGAAACCGGTTTCGGCTCAATGGGCCTATTTCCTTCGCAATCATGACGAAATAGACTTGGGTCGCCTACCTAAAAATAAGCTGGGCTTAGTATATTCGAAATTTGCTCCCGATACCAGCATGCGTTTGTACGATCGCGGAATACGAAGACGTCTTGCTCCTATGTTCTCCAACAATAAAAAGCAATTGGAAATGGCCTACAGCCTTTTGTTTTCACTTCCCGGCACGCCTGTTATACGCTACGGCGAGGAGATTGGTATGGGCGATGATCAGAGCCTGAAGGAACGGTTGGCGGTACGCACCCCCATGCAGTGGAACCCCGGGCCGAACGCAGGCTTCTCGACGGCTAAAACTACTTTCCGGCCGCTGATAAGTCTTGGTGAGTTCAATTACAAAAAGGTGAATGTAGAAGCCCAGAAAAAGACCCCTGGCTCTCTCCTAAACTTCACCAAGAAGCTTATCGACATACGGAAACAGCATCCGGAGATAGGACTGGGAACCTGGAAGATCCTGGAAACAAAATCAGAAAGTGTGTTGGCTATCAGGTACGATTACAAAGGTAAATCCCTGATTATGATCCATAACTTCAGCGAGGAACCAGAGAAAACAAGAGTCGATACAGAAGTAAAATCAGGAAGCCTGGAGGATCTGTTTACCAAGTCAAGCCTGAAGGTTTCAGACCCTAAGCTGGATGTAAACCTTGAAGCATACGGCTATAAATGGTACAGCGTTAAGGAATGATAATTTCCATTAAGCAATTCCCCTAAGTTGCAGGCTTTCTGCTATTTGAAAGTATAAAATTCAAATCAGTAGAAAGCTTATTTAAAATTACTTCTTCCCAAAATTGGTTTCGCTTGGTTTACACCAAAGCAACCAGAACCGAGATTAAATAGTGGTGGCAAAAATAAAACGACAACCGCATCACATCTTGCAAAACTACTCTGGATCGAAACGGCACAATCTGTCAACTCATAAACAGCACCGGCCTTTTATTAATCGGCAACAAATACTTAAAAGTCCACATGTCAAATTTGGTTGAACTTTTGGCACGCTAGGCCGAATTTCTTTTTCCCCTTTTCTCAAAATTTGATTTTATAACCAATTAATCGAAATACATATGAAAAGGTGTCGGATTATCCCCGGTAAACTACTCTAAAGTTTATCCACTTTAGCTGAAATGACCAATTATTAACGAACAAACCTCGCAAACTAGGGAATGTCCTATTTCAGGTAGCTCTATTTACAATTTTTTAACCCGTATGAAAAACCGCTGTTTTTATTCCGATGGCTAGAATAAATAAGGCCATCAACAAATCCAAGTTAATTATTAACAACCATTATAGTATCTCACAATGAATAAAATTTACTTAACCAATTACAAGAAATGGAGTTTGGCCTGGGTCCAATTCCTGCTCCTTACTATGCTCCCCTTGTTAATGCCTATTGGAGTAATCGCACAGAACCGGCCTATAACAGGTACCGTTACAGACGCTAAAACCGGAGAAACCCTGGTCGGAGTTGCCATTAAAGTACAAAATAGTAATACCGGAACATCTACAGACGCCCAGGGTAAATTCAGGTTAAATGTTCCTGCAAACGCAGTTTTAATTGTATCCTATTTAGGCTATACCCCAAAAACAGTCAACACTGGAACCTCTTCTACTTTTGAAATAAAGCTTACAGCAGACAGTAAAAGCCTTGAAGAAGTAGTAGTAGTTGGATACAATACCGTAAGAAAAAAGGATCTTACCGGTGCTGTTACGCAAATAAAGCCTGATAAGATCGCCGATCAGAATCCAAATACTGTACAGGACATAATCAGGGGAACACCTGGTTTAAGCGTGGGAATGGACCCAACAGCTAAAGGTGGAGGTTCTATTCAAATTCGTGGACAACGCTCTGTTTACACAGATGGTGGTCATAATGACCCATTACTTATTCTCGACGGAACTATATTCTATGGTGAACTATCCGAAATTAATCCGGATGATATCGAACAAATAGACGTTTTAAAAGATGCTTCCGCCGCAGCTGTTTATGGTGCTAAATCTGCTAATGGTGTGCTCCTAATTACCACAAAAAAGGGTAAGGTAGGAAAGCCGAAGATTAATTTTACCAGCAACTTTGGCTTATTTACCCCAGGATCTACCCGCCAAGTATTTAGTCCGGAAGAATACATCAAGTATCGTCAGGACTGGTACACTGCTCCAACCTATGGCTTGAACACTGCCACCGGCCAATATGAAGCTTACCGTACCCCTGTTCAAGCTACAGGCAATCAGAACAGGCCAGGATTTTATGAAATGCCAACGGATGAGAACTTAGCGAAATATGGTATTACGCTTGCTCAATGGAGGGCATACACAACAGAACCCACAACTATTCCTGATCAGGAGCGATATGCGAGACGATTGTTACTTAACAATGCGCCGGTAGTTCTAAGTAACTACCTCAACGGAAAAACGTTCGACTGGTACGATCACACTTTCCAAACGGGAGTTAATCAGGATTATAACATTAGTGCATCGGGCGGGTCGGACCAAATGAACTATTATTTGTCTCTGGGGTATCTTTCGAACGAAGGTTTGACTAAGGGTAACGAATTTAGCACCATCCGTTCTAACATGAAAATTAACGGAAAGATAAATAAGTGGCTTGACCTAGGTGCAAATGTTAATTTCCAGCACAGAACAGATGCTGACCTTTCTGCTGAGTGGCAGAGACAGGTAACGCTAAACTCTCCTTTTGCAGATTATGCAGACGCTGATGGCAACCCTGTTGTTTTTCCAATGGGCGATGCTCAGGCTAACAATAGAGGTTATAATTATGACTATGATCGTCAATTTATGGACCTTGACAGGGGCTTTACAGTGTTAAATCCTATTCTTACCGCAAAGGTAAAATTGCCCTTCAAAATCAATTATTCCTTCAATGGATCTCCACGCTATCAGTATTTTCACGACCGTTACTGGGAGTCGGCTAATCACCCTGCCTGGAGGTCAACGAATGGTCTGATAAACCGCGAGCAGTCCGAGCGCTTTGATTGGTCTTTTAATAATACCTTCAACTGGCAGCACGAATTTGCAAAGAAACATCGTTTAGACCTTACATTTGTACAGGAGGCTGAACAACGACAATTTTGGCGTGACGTAATTAATGCCCGTGATATTACTCCCACCGATGCTCTTGGCTACCATGAAACCAGTCTAGGAAATAAGGACAGAAGTACATTCAATACAGACGACTCAAAAGAAACCGCTGACGGTTTACTAGGCCGCTTGTTCTATTCCTACAACGATCGTTACGCTATCACTACATCAATTCGTCGCGACGGATATTCAGCATTCGGAGCCGCCAACAGACGGGCAACTTTTTTCGCTGCAGCCTTTGCCTGGACATTTACTAACGAGAAATTCTTTAAATGGGCACCAATGAGTAATGGTAAATTAAGGATCTCATGGGGACAGAACGGAAACAGGCAGTTGGGAGACCCTTATCTTGCTCTTGCAAATCTTTCGTTGGGTGCAAACGGGGCCACAATGGGTTATTTGGATAATAGTAATAGCCTGGTACAGGCGAAGTATTTGTATATGGATCGCATGGCCAACCCGAACTTAACATGGGAAAAAACTGAGGCCTTTAACGCAGGTTTGGACTTTGACTTCCTTAATGGCCGCATCTCCGGAGCTGTTGATTATTTCATCACGCCAACGGTGGATATGATTATGAGAAGGCAACTCCAAACGTTCACTGGTTTTCCAAACATCAACATGAACCTTGGTAAAGTAGAAAACAAAGGTGTTGAACTTTCATTAAATACCGTTAATATTAAAAAGCAGGATTTCACATGGAGTTCTACTTTTGGTTTTTCAAAATATAAAAACACCATAAAACACCTTTATTATATCTATGATAACGGTGTTGAACGTGATGACCAGGGCAACAGATGGTTCATTGGCAAACCTATTGGTGCTATTTGGGACTTTAAAGTTACTGGTATCTGGCAGGCTAACGAAGCTGCCGAAGCAGCAGTTTATGGTCAGCGTCCTGGTGATCCAAAAGTTGAAAATAAGTTTACTGAGGACGATGTTAAGAATGCAAATGGAACCGTAACCCCCATCTATAATGATAAGGACAGGCAGATTTTAGGTCAGAGCAATCCTCCTGTGATGTGGTCATTACGCAATGATTTCAATTATAAAAATTTAAACTTCTCGTTTAATATGTACTCCTACTGGGGTCATAAAACACCTATCGGCATATATTTAAATCAGGACAACGCTACTTCCCTTGTAACAAATCTTGCTAATACCTGGGAAAAAAAATACTGGAGCCTGGACAACCCTACGAACGAATACGGCCGCTTAGATGCAAGGGGACCTTCTGGCGCAACAGCTCCTCCAAGGATTTATGATCGCTCTTTCATCAGGCTTGAGAATGTTACTCTGGGGTATACCCTTCCGGTGAAAGTACTTCCAATACCAGGAATAGAAAGGTTAAAAGTATTCGGAACTGTACGCAATGTGGCAGTATGGACAAAGGAGAAATTTGAATACGGTGATATCGAAACCTTTGATAACGCAACAAATCGCGATGATGCCGCCCAGCGTCAGCGGATGCAGAGAGCCGGTCTGGCTCCTAGAACCTATACTTTTGGTCTGAATGTAATTTTTTAATCCAGCACGTAATGAAAAGAAAATATAATCAAAATAGATTAGTCTCAAGATCATTAAAAGCCCTTTTGATTTTAGCAGGCGCTGCAATAACTATCACAGGATGTAAAGAGGACTTTTTGGAACCCGACCCGATATCATTTTTCGAACCAGGACCAACTTTCACCACCAAGGGTGGCCTCGACGCTGCAATTGCTACAGCCGACCGCCATTTAAGGAGCTATTGGACCAATCCTACAATCCAGGATCTTGGCCTTCCAATAAGCACAGAATATATGTTTTCTGACATGGCCGTAGCTGCGAAGACAGACGACGGAAATATACTGGCAGACATTGCCACCCGTCTAGTGCCTACAGATATGCCTGAAAGATTACGGGACCATTTTTGGCGCGAGACATTTAACGGGATTAAGTATGCCAATACTGTACTTACCTATATTGATAATGTGCCTAACATGGACGAGGCCACTAAAAACGAATACCGTGGAAGGGCGTATTTTCATCGCTCATTCCGGTACATGGCTTTGTGTTTTGAGTTTAAAGATGTACCGCTGATCACTAAGATCTTAAGTGAGCCAAAATTGAATTACAGAAGTACGAAGCGTGAAGCGATCCTTGAGAAAATAACCGCTGATATGGAAAACGCGGTGCAGTGGGTGCCAAACCAAAGTGCTATGACCCTTAAGGGACTAGTAAATAAGGGCGCTTGCCGTCAATTGCTGATTAAGTGTTACCTGGCGACAGGACAATGGGATAAAGCAATTGAACAGGCTGACATCTTAATCAATAGTTCTGGTTACTCATTGATGACGAATAACTTTGGTTCATTTATTAACCCCTACCCTGCTACCTGGCCAATTACCCGGAACGTGATATGGGATCTTCACCGGCCGGAAAATAAAGGCATAAACGCAAATACAGAAGCGATCATGGTGATGTCTAATCGCCTTTCTACTGATGCTGGATATGCAATGAATTCGATGCGTAACTGGCTTCCACTACTTGACAATCCAGGTAATTCAACTCCGGACGGAAAGCAGGCAGTAAGGTTTTTTTCAAGGCAGAACGCCAATGGGTCTGCCAATGCAAATTTCCGTGCTCAGTATGACTATGTACGTGCTCACGGTCGCGGCATTGCCCATATCCGCCCTACTTATTTCGCTCAAAAATCGCTTTGGTATGTAAATGGCGTTAATGACGAAACTGACCTCAGGCACAATACTGCTGTTGGTAACTGGGTTACCATGGAGTCATTAAAATACAATGATCCAACGAGTACCTTTTTTGGTCAAAATCTTCGTCTGCGTAATGCTGCCGGGACTCTTCTATCTACTGATACCATCCGTAACTGGTTTGACTGGCCGCATTACAAATATTACATTGAAAATCCACTTGAAACAGGCAATCCAGCGGAAATAAATCATCGTGGTGGAGCGGGTGACCTGTATCTATACCGCCTTGCCGAAACCTATCTGCTCCGTGCTGAAGCTAAGTTTTATAAAGGTGATCCAACTGCAGTAAATGATGTTAACATCATCAGGCAACGTGCGGGATGTACCCAACTATATTCTACTGTAACAATTGGCGACATTATGAATGAAAGAGCCAGGGAACTACATATGGAAGAATGGCGGTTTACAGAGTTGAGCCGTGTTTCCTATTGTCTTGCTCTTAGCGGCAAGGCTGACGAATGGGGAAACACGTATACGGTCGCCAATCTGCACCAGAACAGCTATTGGTATCAACGCATCCAACGTTACAATGATTTTTATAATAAGGGGAAAGTATCGGTAAGAGGACGTTCTTATACCATGGCTCCTCATAATATAAACTGGCCTATTCCTAATGATGATATCCAGGCAAATGGCGGAGCTGAACTCCGTCAAAATCCGGGTTATTCTGGCGGAAATACAGCTGCTCCAATTTGGGAGAAATGGCAGGACGCTTTAGCTGATGAAGACATTACTAAGTAAGTAAATACCTAAAGGGAGGCGAGTCAGCCTCCCTTTTTCTAACGTAAAATAGGCTAAATTTCCCATTTGCCTTAGTTTATCTTGCTTAGCCCCAGCAACAATTTCAACACACATACTTACCATAAGATGAAAAGAACAACTTTTATTTTTACTCTTTTGACTATAGCTTGCTTAACCTATGGTTATGCTCAAACAACACCTCGTGACAGTGTTATTCAAATCATCCATAGTGTTAACCGGTACTGGCAAACAGAGCATTCCCCGCAGCAACGGGCATTTTGGGATGTTGGTGCTTATCATACCGGCAACATGGAGGCTTATTTCCTTACCAAAGACAAAAATTACCTCCAATATTCAACCGCTTGGGCGGAGCATAATGAATGGAAAGGTGCTAAGTCTGACAATAAGGCCAATTGGAAGACTACCTACGGAGAGACTGATGATTATGTACTTTTTGGAGACTGGCAAACCTGCTTTCAAACATATGCGGACCTTTACTTTTTAGAAAAGAAAAAATACAAGGTAGCGCGTGCCCGTGAAGTGATGGAATATCAGATGAACACCCCTAAAAAAGACTATTGGCATTGGGTTGATGCGCTTTATATGGTGATGCCGGTGATGACCAAGATGTACAAAGTGACCAAAAACGAACAATATCTTGAAAAGCTACACGAATATCTTAGCGCGTGCGATAGCATGATGTACGACAAAGAAGCAGGCTTCTATTTTCGGGATATGAAGTATTTGTATCCAAAGCATAAAACAGCCAGCGGTAAAAAGGATTTCTGGGCACGGGGAAACGGATGGGCATTTGCTGCCTATGCAAAAGTGCTAAAGGACCTGCCTGAAGGAAACAAGTATCGCGCTGACTATATAAAACGCTTCCAAACCATTGCTCAGTCACTCGCTGCTAGTCAACAACCCCAAGGGTACTGGACAAGGAGTCTTTTAGACCCAGCCCAGGCCCCTGGACCTGAAACAAGCGGCACAGCGTTTTTCACCTATGGCTTGTTATGGGGAATAAACAACGGTGTTCTGGACAAAGCAACGTTTGAGCCAGTTGTAAAAAAGTCATGGCAATATCTCAGCAAAACGGCTTTACAACCTGGTGGCAAAGTTGGGTACATACAGCCTATCGGAGAGAAAGCAATCCCGGGACAAATCGTTGATGCTAATTCAACTCATGATTTTGGAGTAGGTGCATTTCTTTTAGCGGCCTGTGAGCAAGCGCGCTATTTGGAGAACAATAATTAGATGAGCAAATGAACCTAATTAAAAAAACATTCGTACTTGCCTGCATCTATTTGATATCACAAAGCAGCATTGCCTGGGCACAGCGGAAACAACAGGAATCAAAGAATGACAGGCAGATCTGGACAGATATAACTTACCGTATGGCCGAACCTGTGCTTCGAAATATGAGCGAAGGCAAACTGCAAGAAAAAATGGCCCTTGAGCTTAGCCCAACCTGGGATGGCAGGAACAAGCGGGTTTCTTATATGGAAGCGTTCGGCCGGTTAATGGCTGGTATTGCCCCATGGATTGCCCTTCCTGAGGACGATACACGGGAAGGAAAACAACGTAAGCAACTTAAAGATTGGGCGTTAAAAAGTTATGCTAACGCGGTGGATCCAGGGAGCAAAGACCGACTTCAATGGGAAGGAAGTGCTCAAACTCTTGTAGATGCAGCCTTTCTTGCCGAAAGCTTTCTACGTGGCTATGATGCACTTTGGATGCCGCTAGATCCAGCAACCAAACAGCTTTATATCAAAGAGTTTACTAATTTACGCAAGATAAATCCACCGTATAGCAACTGGCTACTATTTTCAGCCACCATTGAGGTCTTTCTCCGCAAGGCCAACGCAAATGCCGATGAATACCGTATCAGCTCGGCCTTGAGGAAAGTAAATGAGTGGTACATTGGAGATGGCTGGTATTCTGATGGGCCAGACTTTGCATTCGACTATTACAACAGTTTTGTTATTCAACCCATGTACTTTGAAACACTGGAAGAGTTAACAGATAAAGGCAAAACTAGAAAGCAATGGGCAGGCTGCAGTTATGAGGTTGCAACGACACGAATGCAAAGGTATGGGGTGATTCTCGAACGTCTTGTCTCACCTGAAGGCGCCTTCCCGGTATTTGGACGGTCAATTACCTATCGTACAGCTGTATTACAGCCCTTGGCCTTACTCGCTTGGAAGGAAGCCCTTCCTAAAGAGCTATCTAATGGGCAGGTACGCGCAGCCATGACCGCTGTTATCCAGCGGATGTTCAGAGACAAGCAAAATTATAATGAGAACGGTTATCTTACCCTTGGCTTCAATGGTAAGCAACCGAACGTCTCAAATTCGTACACGAACAATGGTAGTCTGTATCTCGCGGCTGCAGCTTTTCTGCCTTTAGGGCTTCCAGTTACCCATCCTTTCTGGACAAGTCCAGCACAGTCCTGGACTTCGAAAAAAGCCTGGGAAGGGGAAGATTTCCCGCAAGACCATACCTATCATGAATTTAAAGGGCTACATTAAAATTATTCATCATAATATCTTTTAATTGGTTAAAGTCGGCCCTCTCATAGGGCTGGCTTTTTTGCTTTCCGAAGTCCTCCAACCGTGTTGAAAAAAGAATGAAATAAAATGATTAATTATATACTTTTAAATGATAGATACCAAGTCCTTTTTTCTCGGCAAATGCGCAATAACCAATTAGTAGTCTACCAGCTTGTTGTAATCCTGTTTTTCCTTACCAAAAGTTTACCAGCCATAAGTCAGAGCTACTTTTTAAACCACTACCAGGTAGAACAGGGGTTGTCAAATAACGCCGTTCTATCGATGATTCAAGATAGAAGTGGCTTTATGTGGTTTGGTACAAAAGACGGGCTCAATCGCTTTGACGGGTATCGTTTCAAAATATTCAGAACAAACGAGGACCTACAGGGAAGTATCGGAAATAATTCAATTTACAGTTTAAAAGAGGATAAAAATGGGACCCTTTGGGTTGGAACTGTGGAAGGATTGTATAGCTATAATCCCGCTAATGAAAAATTTAAGGTTACACCAGGAACTGAAGGAATTTGGATACGAGCAATAAATGAGGATAAAGAAGGTAATCTTTGGTATATCAGTAATTACACTCTACAAAAATATACTAGAAAAACGGGTAAAATCACTAAATATGGCCAACCTGATTCTGTCCGCGTTACAGATATTTGCTTTCTATCAAATGGTGATCTGTGGCTTTCGGCGGGGGATGGCAGTATCAGAAAGTTCGATCAGCGACATAAGTCGTTCTCAATACATACATTGATCCCTTCTCATCATGCGGGCGATCGATGGCTGGCCGGCATTCAGGAGGTGACCAACAACAAGATCCTTGTATTAAATAGTGACAGGCACCTTTTTCTGTTCGAAACCAGAACAGGCACGAGTAAAAAAGTCCGTATTCCATATTCCAAAGGCCAAAACCTATTTTTGAGAAGCTTCCTTAAAGTCTCAGAAGAGGAAATTTGGATTGCGAGCGAGTTTGGGATCTTTATATACAACCCTTCAACAGGCGAGTTCCGTAACTTTCAGAAGAGACAGGATGATAGATACTCTCTTAGTGATAACGCCGTGCATACCCTATACAAAGACAAGGAGGGCGGTGTTTGGGTTGGTACTTATTTTGGAGGATTAGATTATTATCCAGGGCTATATAGATGGTTCAAAAGGTACAGCCCTCGGATTGGTGAAAATTCCTTAAGCGGTAACGTGGTGAGGGGGTTAAAAGAAGATAGGTTTGGCAACATCTGGATCGGGACAGAAGATGCGGGACTGAACAAGTTCAACCCCAAAACCGGTTTGTTTACACATTTTCGCGCTGGGACCTCTGAAGAAGCTATTTCACATAACAATGTTCAGGCTATGCTTATTTCCGAGGATAAATTATGGGTAAGTACGCTTCGCAACGGTCTGGATATAATAGATATTTCTACCGGCAGAGTTATTAAAAAATACAAGATGGGGCCTAAGAGTGGCCTAAAATCGGATTTCATTTATAATTTGTACGAAACAGCTACCGGAGAAAAGTTAGCAGGTACAGCTGAAGGGCTATATTACTATAATAAAAAAACTGATCAGTTCGAGTTAATAAATGAGGTGCCTGCTAAGGCCTGGTATTCCTCTATTATGGAAGATGGTAAGGGAGGGATCTATGCAGGAACATTCGGCAAAGGGCTGTTTTATTACAACAAACAGACCGGGGAGCGAAAGCATTATAAACACACAAGGAATAACCGGGGCACCTTAAGTAATAACTGGGTAAATGTATGCTTTAAGGATAGAAAAGGAAATTGCTGGTTTGGCACAAATAACGGCCTATGTCGACTGGAGGCCCCGGGCGGTAAAATGGTTAGGTATGGTATCAAACAGCAGTTTCCGAGTAATTACATAGTGAGTATTCAGGAAGATGACCGGGGCGCTCTTTGGATAGGGACTACCAAAGGAATGGTGCGGTTCCTTCCACATAACGGCAATGTGGAGGTGTTCAATAAATCAAAAGGCCTTATTTCTGATCAGTTTAATTTCGGTTCCTCTCTGAAAGCCCTGGATGGAAGGCTATTTTTCGGATGTTTAAAAGGCCTTGTAGCATTTGATCCAAATGAATTTCGGCAGGACACCCGAATCCCTCCCCTTTTTATCACAGCATTTGAAGTAAATACTTCAAATGTTCAGGTAGAGGGAACAATCGAATTTCTGAAAAAATCGGTAAGCTTTATTGACAGGGTGCAATTGAATTACAAGCAATCAGACTTTAATGTTGAACTGGCGGGGCTGAGTTTTGCAAGTCCCCAAATTCAAAAATATGCTTTTAAACTAGAGGGACTTTCGAAACAATGGACTTTTTTAGATCGGACAAGAAAGGTGTTTTTTACCAACGTTCCGCCCGGAACTTATGTTTTTAAAGCAAAGGTTTGTAATAGCTCAGGGCTTTGGAGTAGCGAGCAAAAATTACTCACTATCCAGGTTTTACCACCATGGTGGAAAAGTAAGGTTGCCTTAGTGCTTTATTTTATCTGCATTATTTTACTTATTATGCTCGGGTTAAAAATTTATCACAGACAAGTAGGGCTAAAAAATCGGCGCAAATTAGAAAAGCTGGCAGTAACCAAGGAAAAAGAAATGTTAGAGTCAAAAATGGAGTTCTTCATTAACGTTGCTCATGAAATCCGAACTCCTTTAACGCTGATAAAGGTTCCTTTACCTCGCCTTTTACGAGTTACGCGTGATATTCCGGAAATTGCAAAAAGCGTAGAAACAATAAGTAGAAACACCGAGCGCCTGATTGAACTGACCAACCAGCTCCTTGATCTTAGGCAAACCGAAATTTCTAAATTTAAGCTAAACCTAAAGATAGATAGGATCGATAAAATCCTTAAAACTGCGTGTGGCAATTTCTCCAGTCTCGCGGAACAAGAAAATATTATATTTTCGCTTATCTTACCTCAATCACCAGTTTCCTGTTTGACTGACCTCGACTCACTTAACAAGATCTTATCAAACCTTCTGAGCAATGCAGTCAAATACGCTGAAAGCAAGGTAGAAGTACAATTGAACGTAAGCAATCTAAGAAATGAGTTTTCTATTTCTGTAATAAATGATGGAATGCTAATACCGGAAGTTCTACACGAAAAAATATTTGAACCGTTTTTTCGCTTGAAGGAACATGAAACATACAATGGAACAGGAATAGGCCTTTCCCTGGCACGCTCTCTTGCAGAGCTTCTTGGAGGAGAATTGACCTATGGAATTGTCTCTGGACTAAACCAATTTACGCTTACCCTCCCATTACAATTAACGGAGGTTAAAGAAGTAAAAAGTAACAAAAGCACAGTTTAACAAATGGACAATAAAGCAACTATTCTTCTAATTGACGACAATGAGGAAATATTGGAGACCGTGTCTGCAGAGTTATCGGATCTTTACAAAATATTGACTGCCGTCGATGGTAAGGAGGGACTAGAAATCCTATCACAGGAAGCGGTTCAGCTGGTAATCAGTGACATTATGATGCCAGTGATGGACGGGTATGAACTATGCCGTCAAATCAAGTCCAACTTCAACTACAGTCACATTCCAGTAATCCTGTTAACTGCTAAGAACACTTTAAAATCTAAAATACAGGGACTGGAACAAGGGGCGGATGCTTACATTGAAAAGCCCTTTGATATAGAATATCTACTGGTCCAGGTCGCCAATTTGCTCGCAAACAGAAGTAAGCTTCGTAACTATTTCACTCAATCACCCCTAACCCACATTAAAAGTATTGCTCATTCAAAATCGGATGAACGTTTTCTGGAACAATTGAAGACCGAGATCTTTTCCAGGTTAGGCAATGAGGATCTAGAAATAGAACATCTGGCAGCAACATTCAATATGAGTCGAACCACTTTCTTTAGAAAAATAAAAGCCCTTTCGGGTCTTACTCCTGTAGAATTTATTAACCTTACAAGGCTTAAGAAAGCTGCCGAATTGCTGGCTGAGGACGAATACAAAATTTTTGAGATAGCCTTCATGGTAGGGTTTGGTTCTCAAACAAGCTTTGGAAGGAGTTTTACCCGTCAGTTTGGTATTACACCAAGTGAGTTTCAAAAGCGGAAACGGGAAGAGATAGGATTGTAAAGTTATCTGGGGTATCCTGGCCCTTCTGCTCTACCCTATCGTAGTGTATTGGGACTATAAGAAAAAGGCAGCACACCTTAAGCATCAGGTATCGTAATTAGGTTTAGCCAGCCAGGTTGTCTTTTTCATACTACCCATGGTTTTGATTTTGTTTAAACCAAAGCCACGAGTTCCCGTTAGGAAATAGTGGTTGGCAAAAATAAACGCCAACCCATTACATCTCGCTTAATTGAATTTATGAAAAACAAAACTCTATCTTTTACTTCCTTAATGGCGGTAATACTGTATTGTTCCCTGGTATTATCTGCTTGTTCGAAAAAGGTGACATTTAATCCTTCTTCCATTGTCCCGGCGGCACAAGGCTATGCGAAAATCAAAAAGGATGAAAATAAGAACTACTCTATATCTATAAGTATTGAGAATCTGGCAAGTCCGGACAAGTTACAGCCACCAAGAAACGTATATGTAGCCTGGATAGATACAGAAAATAATGGGACAAAAAACATAGGACAGCTTAAAAGTTCTTCGGGCTTTTTCACCAGCGCTCTTAGCGGTGAATTAACTACCGTAACTCCTTACAAGCCGACCCGCGTTTTTATCACTGCAGAAGAACGAGCAACTATTGATCGTCCAAATATGGGTGCTGTACTTGTTACCAGGGAATTTTAAGATTCTAAGAATGCTTTTGAAATAAGAAAGAACAGGCTTCAACCAGGTTGAGGCCTGTTCTTTTATATACAACACCTAATTAAAAGACTGCCGAAATTCCATTCACTTCCGCCTTACTGGAACTTCCCTCCAATTTTATAGCTGCTAGAAAAGAGCAAGAAAATCAATGCTAGTAATAGAAGCATATTCTTCCTGCAATTTGGTATTCCTTATGTCTACTTCGACGGTAACATCGCATCTTTACTTTAAATTGCAAAACAAACGTTAATTTGTACACCTCGGGATAACATATGTTAGATATCAAAAAACGAGCAGCCTGTCGACCGCAAGTGGAAGGGCGAAGATATGGTAGTAGAGCAAATTGCACAGGTAATTAAAATAAGGAAGCTTCATAACAAATGGTAGGTTTGACAATTCTAATAGAAAATTTAAGAGGTTAAGGGTTAAACAAAGATGGATAGTACTATAGAAAAAGGGGGCACATCACTGATTCTCCAGAATGCCCTTTTAAACGCCCCGTATCCTATTGTGGTTTTAGAGGGAGTTGCACTGCGAATCTCCTACATCAACGATGCTTTGCTCCAAATATGGGGTAAAAGCAGAGAGGTTATAGGAAAATGTCTTTTAGAAGCTTTACCCGAACTTGCAGAGCAAGCTCTTCCCACATTGCTGAACAAAGTTCTCGATACAGGCGTTACCCTTACACAGAAGGAGGCATTGACGCTCCTTACCAAAGATGGGGTAACTCAAGAGGCGTTCTTTGACTACACCTATAGCCCGATCAATGATAACGCAGGGATGGTTGTTGGTATCCTGGGCATTTACAAAGATGTAACCGAGGGTGTTATTGCAAAGAAAAGATTTGAAGATGTTGAGCGAAAGTTCAGGAATGTAGTGCTACAGGCACCCGTTGCAATGGCAATTTTAAATGGCCCTAATTTCGTTATTGAAACGGCTAACGACAAAAGTTTGGAAATGTGGCAGAGAGGCTCATCTGTCTTAGGCAAACCAATAGCAGAGGTCTTCCCTGAATATGTCGGGCAGGGAATTGTTAATATCTTAACTACAGTTTTTACAACTGCCGAGCCTTTCTTTGGCAGTGAGGTTCCTTTCGAAATAGCAGAGGAAGGGCGGCTTAGGACTATATACTCGAATTTCGTTTACCAACCGGTGTTTGAAAATGGAGCAGTAACTTCAATTATTGCAATTGGATATGATGTTACCGACCTTGTGCTTGAAAGAAAAAAGGCTCAGGATAGAGGCGCTTTGTTAGAGTACTTAAATAAGGCAGGCAACGAACTCGCGCTTTCTTTAGACACCAAATCCGCCTTAGAAAAAATATCCCGGCTTATCGTCCCGAAGTTTGCAGATTTCTTTACTATCAATATAATCAAAGAGGAGACTATTGAACTGTTGTATGTAGCCCACCAGGATCCTGAATATGTTAAGCTCTCTTATGATTTAAGGAAGAAGAAACCTATTACCATAAATGGTAACAGCTATACAGCTACTACCATCAGAAGCGGTAAGTCATCCTTGATCTCTGTTATAACTAACGAGATTTTAGAGGCAGTTATACCTGATAAGGAACAAGTAGAACTTCTTAAAACCCTTAATTTACGTTCTTCCATACTTGTACCTTTTTATGTTAGAGATCAAATTACTGGCTGCATTAACCTCCTTTCAACAACAGATGGGCGATATTTTAATGAGGAGGATCTACAGTTTGCCAAAGACTTTGCTACAAGAATAGCACTAACTCTTGAAAATGCCAGATTGCATGAAGAACAACAGCAGGCCCTTAAAGACAACAAGCGTTTACTAAGAGAAGTAGAATTTGAACGAAACAGGTTCGAAGCTGTCATAAAGCAGATGCCCGGAGCAGTAGTCATAGCTGAAGCTCCATTGGGAAAAATAGTTTTTGCTAATGAGAAGTTAAACGAAGTATGGGGATTCCCTCCGCAAGAATCAGGAAACATTGAACAGTATGATAAACGGGTAGGATTCCATCCCGACGGGAAACCATATCAAAAACAAGATTGGCCGGCAATGCGCTCTATCTTAAGAGGAGAATTTGTTACTGATGAAGACGTAGAAATTGTTAGAGGAGACGGTAAGTCGGCTATATTACGAATGAGCTCTGCTCCCATTAAGGATAATTCAGGGGAGATTACGGCAGCTGTTGTAATTTGCCTTGATGTTACACAGTTAAAGGATGCAATCCGTAGTCGGGACGAGTTCTTGTCAATAGCCTCGCATGAACTTAAAACTCCATTAACCACCCTCACTGCATCTCTACAGATGTTGATGCGTATTTATGAGAAAGAGCCCCTCTCAAACGCCATCGCGGGCCTAATTACCAGTTCCAATAGGAGCGCCGGCAAGTTAGGGGGATTGGTAAGGGAGCTTTTAAGTGTTTCGGCAATCCAGGCCGGACAACTAAGCTTGAATAAAAAATGGTTTAAGATCTCCAAATTAATTGAGGACTGCTCACAACATATAACCATAGCAGGAACTCATACCTTTGTTGTTAATGGCGATTCAACACTAAATGTATTTGCCGATGAAAATCGAATCGAGCAGATCATTGTTAATTTCATCAGCAATGCAGTTAAGTTCTCTCCCAGGTCATCCGAAATACAACTGTTGGTAGAGACGCTGGACAATAAGGTAAAAATTTCCGTTACAGACCAGGGCATAGGTATTGAGGAGGAGAAACTGCCGCGTCTATTCAAGCGGTTTTACAGAGCTGACCTGTCAGGGCAGTACTCTGGAATGGGTTTAGGGCTTTATATTTCATCCGAAATAATACGACTGCATGGCGGAGAAATTGGCGTAGAATCCAAAAAGGGAGAAGGTTCTACCTTCTGGTTTTCACTCCCTATTGAAGGGTAAACTGTTCACAGTTGTCAACGGTAGCCTCTTGGGGGAAACAATTCTAGAATATTAGAGGTTAAAATTTTAATCAAGAGCTCTACAATTGAAATTTCACATCATTCACACTACATCATATTCTTACAGTAATGATGTATTCCTGTCGCCGCAGACTCTCCGGTTGAAACCTACCAGCCATATTCACGCTGTTATTAAAGACTATAAACTGAGCTGTCAACCACAGCCTAAAAGTATTCATTGGCTTCAGGACGCTTTTGGAAACAGCCTTGCCCGTATAATCTTTCCAGGTAGCCTTAACTCTTTAACTATTAATATTTCTTTTAATATTGAACCTAAAGACTTCGATCCTTTCGATTTTTATCTCGAAGATTACGCAATGACCTTCCCTTTCAACTACGAGCCGGAAACCCGAAAGGCCTTATGCGCCTACTTCGAAATCGCTGACTCCGGACCATTTTTAAAACTCTTTTTGGAGGGACTGAATTTAAAGGATATCTCCACGGTTAACTTTTTGGTGCAGACTAACAAGAGTGTTTTTCAAAACATCGCCTACACTGAAAGAGAGGAAGCCGGAGTTCAGACGTGTGAGGATTCTTTGTCTGGTAAAACCGGAAGCTGCCGGGATGTTGCCTGGCTGCTGGTTCAGGTATTCCGGCACTTAAACATTGCTGCACGGTTTGTTTCCGGCTACCTTCTTGAATCCGGAGAAGGGATAACTGACCGTATCTCTCTTCACGCCTGGACAGAAGTTTTCCTTCCGGGAGCAGGGTGGATTGGTTTAGATCCTACGACTGGTCTATTCGCAGGCCCGGGGCATATTCCTCTCGCTGTTAGTTCCAACCCATCAGATGCCGCGCCTATATCAGGTAGAGTGAGTGAATGCAAGTCAACACTTAGTTTTTCAAGCACTATAGAGCGGCTTCAGGATTATTAGTGCCTTCTTCTGAGTATGCATCGAATAAAATACCTATACCAGTGTGAGTGCCGCTTTACACCCCTCCAGAACCAACACTAACAATATTCCTTTTACTTTGAACCTACTTTGATTTTCGCCAGCTCCATTGCCTTTTTCATATCTACAATGCCATAACCGTAAGGTAACGCAGGGTTACTTGCCCTATCGGCCGACTTACGTATTATCTCCAATAGATCATTATTAGTGAGTTCGGGATAGGCTTGCCATAGGCAAGCTACTAATCCACAGACGATCGGACTGGCATAGGATGTACCGCTTCTATTTTCGGCAGTGCCAGATGTATTGATTACACTTGCACCTCCACCTAAAGCCATCACATCCGGTTTGATACGGCCATCAACGGTCATTCCCCATGAAGTAAAGCTGTCCTTGCTACTTTTGTCATTAACAGACCCAAGCGTTAGTACACCAGGGGAATCGGCAGGTGCACCTACCCATTTATTTTCGTTCCCTGCACAGTTTACAATAAAGATTCCCTTTTTAAAGGCCATATTTGCCGCCTTGGTAGAGAAAGCAGTTTTACCATCCATATCATCAGCAGTATATCCCTTGGTGTAATACGAATTAAAGCCGTCGCTATAATATAGGGAAGAGTTAACCAAATCTACGCCCGCACTGTCTGCAAATTCTATTGCGCTGGTCCAGTAATCCTCTTCTATTGGATATTCAGTATCACTATCCTCTGTACGAAGTAACCAATAATTCGCCTCTGGAGCAGTACCTACATATCTTCCAGGTTTATTTACAGCCATACATGAGGTAACCCAAATCCCATGGGAGTCTATACTATAGGGATCGTCATTTTCATATACAAAAGATTTTGCGCCCTTAATATGGATGTTGCTAAAGGCTGGATTATTTTTCAGGTTTAAGAAACCCGCATCAATAACAGCAATGTCTATTCCCGCACCTTTGAAGCCTTCCTGATGAAGTGCTTCTCCCTTTACTAAGTTTATATTTAGCGCTGCCGATCCGTAGTCAATTGATGTACCTAAATTGCTTGAACTTCCTGCCTGCGGACTATCTACATATTTGGAGACATTTGAAACCTTTTTCCTTTTGCCCACATATACCAATTTGACATCCTTCACAAAGGGCAAAGTTTTGTACTTGTCTATAAGAAATTGATCCTGAACGTTTATGGTCACGGTATTCAGCCACTTACTTTGGGCAACGATGGTACCTCCAAGTTCGGTTATCGCCTTTAAATACTGTTTAGATATAGGTAAGTCAGTTTCATCAATGGGAATCCCTCTCCTACGGCGCCTTTCAATGGCTTTATCGGAAAGGAACGCACCAGGATTGCCTACCGAAAAATCCGATTTACCCTTATCGGTTAAGATAAGCCTGAATTTATAATCATTCCCATCTGTTACGATGATCTTGCATTTTGCTTCAATCTTTTCATTAACCAGTTTTGCATAAACATAAGTAGTTCCAGCTCCTTTTGGCCATACAATTCCTTTAGTGGTTACTTCAGCAATACGCGGGTTTTCTACACGCCATTCTACACTATCCGGCGTTCCTTCCGGAATATTCTCGACAATGACCTCGAGACGAGTGCCGACATAGGGAATGTTTTCCATAATTACACTGTCCAACATTACTCGAATGGTAGGATTGGGCTTTTCCGGCTCTTCTGGTATTTCGTTTTTTTTACATGCAACCAGACAAAAAAGAGAAAGGAATAAGGCTTTTAGTAGGTAACTCGCGTAAGATTTCATTTAAGATGTAGTTGTGACCTGGTTTTTCGAACAAACCTATTGAGAACAAAGGTAATATATATATTGATCAATGCGGTATCTTATGCTGATCAGCCGACTTTTTTGTTTTTTAAGATTTGGGAAATAAGGACAAAAAGCGGCTTTCAATTTAAGTCAATTTCATCAATAAGATTACTTCACTTATATCTTGGCAACAATAATTAGTCCTGTTGACCAATTCATCCTTGTTAATCTTATATCGTTTCGATCTGCCAGGTAAGATATTAAACGGTCAACATTACTTTGATGTCCTTCCGGCCAGTTTGCCTGGGGAAGCATGTCGTCAATAATGTAAAATCCACCCGTCTTGAGTAAATTCAAAGTCTCGTCTAGCGTTTCATATTTCCCCGGCCAAGCATCAGCAAATATTAGATCAAACTTCTTATCCTGATTACTTTTAATCCAAACGTTTCCATCCTCGCAAACAATACTTACTCTTAAATCTTGGTGAAAATGCTTTTTTGCTATCGCCAGATAAACTTCGCTATTGTCAATTGATATAACATAAGAATCTTGATCCATTGCCTCCACTATCCAGGAAAGAGAAAGCCCAGTCCCTGTACCAAGTTCTAAAAATCGCCCCTTCGGCTTACTAGTCACTAAAGTCCGTAACAAGCTGCCCGTCTGTAAGTCGGAAGGCATTGAAAAATTAATGTTGGTTGATTCTCTTTGTATTGATAGGTAATTTTCTGGTAAGATAATGCTATTGTCGTTCATTTACTTGTGATCTTGGGGTAGAAAAATTATAGGTTACTAAAAATGGAGCTTGTTTTACTTGCATAGATACGAAATATCGCGGATTTAGCGAATGTCATGAGATGTTTTTGAAAACACTATTCTATGATAGATTTGGGATACAGTCTTCTAATGTTATTCCATGAGATATTCGTTGCAATCTGATTATGGAATTATGTAAATTGGTGCATCTACGACTAAAACCTGGAAATTGAAAAAACTAAAGCTGATATTGAAAGATCCTTGTTCAGAGAGCTGGGATACCATGCTGCAAACTAACAAAGGGCGCTTTTGTGAAAGCTGTGAAAAACACATTGTAGACCTCACTTCCAAGTCAGATGAAGAGATTATTCAATTTTTTAAAAGAAAAAAGGAAAATGTATGTGGACGTGTGTCGGCCAGTCAGCTTAATCGTGATTTAGTGCTAATGCCTCCAAAAGCGAGTTGGCACTGGTTACTTCCTCTTGCTGTGGGCGCAATTGCGTCTACTCCAACCCTGGCAAACGAATTGAGACCAGTAATAGTAAATCACGATCACGCATCTCCTTTACCTCCGGCTTATGTCGAGTCTGCTATTAAAGCTCCCATACCGTTGGATACCATTAGCGGGATAGTGGTCGATGAACGAACAGGTAAACCCTTGAAACAGGTGAAGATAAGACAGAAGGGTTTCGAAAATGTGCTGGCCTTAACTGACAGTAACGGTAAATTTAAGTTAAGCACAAAGGAAGGAACTGTGGCAACTGCATATACCTTCGAGTTGAGCGGATATTTCCTGTTCGAGGCTCACCTAAACGATGGTATAGTGATTAAACTGCCAGTTGAACGAACCTTTATGTTAGGTGGAATATCAACTATATCTGTAAATCAGGAGCCTTTGTACTTAGTTTACGTTAATAAAAAAAGTTGTGTTATAGACGCAGCCAAATTCAATGAGATACCGCCTGAATGGATAGAAAAACTAGAGGTATTAAAGGATGCTAAGGCAACTGCTATTTATGGCTCTAAAGCTGCAAATGGAGCAATACTGATCGAAATTAAAAAAGCATATGCGAAGAAATTCGATCTTTAACCTGAGGGCGTTTTAGGTGTCTAAAAAATGGATGAAAATGCATTATGTAAAATTCAAATTCCGATAAAAATCAGACACTCCTTGTTCTTGGTACTAAATCACATTGCGTAGCAAGTAACTGTTTAATTTTTACCATTTTTAAAGCATGGACAATCTGGAAAAATCGGTGCCCAACCTGAGCTTATCGTTCAATAAAATTGATCCTTCTTTTTCTATAAGAGAGATTGAGAAGCCTGATTACTACTTGATTTTAATGGTTAAACAGGTATCAGGTTCCTACTCGATTGACTTCATACAATACAGTTTTCAGCCGAATAGCATCATCATAATTTCGAAAAATCAAAACGCTCAGTTCCACTTCGAGGGAGATGATCAGCAGTTTATTGCCCTTACTTTTATGGCCGACTTAGTAAAGAACTCGGATGAGAAGGTTTTAAAAATGCTTTCTTTTTGCATACGGGAGCATTACGAAGGAAAACAAGTGCTGAAAATTGGCGACGCAGATTTTAAATATCTCGAAAAGCTGAGCGAACAGCTATACGACATAAACGTCAATTTACCTGAGGAAATTAAAACTGCCTCATGTTTTCATTTTCTCCAGCTCATCCTTATCTATTGTGCAAATCTTTACTCCAGGCAATCTGCCGACTTGGTCCAAGGTTATACCCAAGTAGTCGGAGATTTTACTACTTTGCTTGAGTCGAATTTTCGAAATACACAAAAAGTAAACTTCTATACTGATACTTTAAATCTTACGTACAATTCACTTGCCCGCTATACAAGTAATTATTGCAACAAAACTCCTAAGGAGATCATTACCGAACGTTTGGTGTTAGAGATTAAACGTCTTCTTGCCGGAACTAAAACTCCAATCAAAGAAATTTCCTATCACCTGGGCTTCGATGAACCCACAAACATGGTGAAGTACTTCAAAAAGTTTACTGGCATTACCCCATCAGAATTTCGGCAACAAAGTAAAAATTACCATTCCTTGTAAAGTTTTCACCTTTACCCGCTATGTTTTGCAAGCGACCTTTGCTTCATACAAAACATAGAAATTATGCCATATATCAACATCAAGGTCACGGATACAGGTGTTACCCCTGAACAAAAGGCTCAACTCATTGCGGGAGCTACAGAATTACTTGTCAAAGTGCTTAACAAGAAGCCGGAAACCACTTTTGTGATAATCGATGAAATCAATACCGACAACTGGGGAATCGGACACAAGCAAGTTTCGGAACTATAAGGCTAAACACATGAAAACGATAATTATCACCGGCGCTTCGAGCGGAATTGGAAAAGGGATAGCCAGGCTGTTTATAGCCCAAAACTGGAACGTGCTTCTAAACTCCTCATCGGAGGAAAAATTGAAAAGAGCATTTGAAGAATTTGGATCGCCTGCTAATACTATTTTGGTAGCTGGCGACATTGGCGAAAAAAGTACTGGAGAAAAGCTGGTTGAGGCTGCACTTCAACACTTTGGAACTGTAGATGTGCTTGTGAACAATGCAGGTATCTTTGAGCCAAAACCCTTTTTGGATGTCGAAGAAAATGACCTGGATAAGTTCTTCAAAACGAATGTGAAAGGAACCTACTTTACCTCGCAGGCTGCAATAAAAGCTATGCTGCCGAAAAATGAGGGGCTCATTATCAATATCGGTACTGTTCTGGTAGATCATGCCATAGCGGGATTTCCTGCCACCGCCCCGCTCATTAGCAAAGGCGGAGTTCACGCCCTAACTAAACAGCTCGCTGCAGAATTTGGAAAAAATAACATCCGGGTAAATACTATTGCTCCGGGTATAATCCGGTCTCCTCTACAATCAAAAATTGGAGTAGAAGATGCCGACTCATTAGCCGGCTTGCACCTGCTAAACCGAATCGGGGAAGTAGAAGATATTGCCAATGCTTGTCTTTATCTGGCCAACAGCAATTTTGTAACTGGTATAACTTTAAACGTAGACGGCGGGCACGTAGCCGGCCATTAATTTAATATGGAAAATCAAAATTTCTTAGAGATTCAGCACGTGCTGGATCTCTATTTTGAAGGTGTATACCGTGGGGATATTGAAAGGCTTAAGCAGGCGTTTCATCCCAAAGCTCTGTTGTTCGGCGAGGTGAATCAAAGCCCCTATTTTAAAACGCTGGAAGAATACCTGGATATAATTAAAAATCGTGAAAGTCCCGCAGAACTGAGGGAAGAGTTTAACATGGAGGCTTATGCCATTGAGATTTTAGGAAGCCTGGCTATAGCAAAAGCCAGTCTGCGGATGCTAAATTATGATTACCGTGACTTTTTGTCTTTGGTTAAGTTAGATGGCCGCTGGCAGATAGTAAATAAGAGTTTCACGAATATTTGAAGCACCTCGTATTCGCAATGCTTAGAGGTACCCTATAAAAACTCTGGATATACCTTTATCTAACGTTGAAGCAATTTCAACAGCGATAGAACCGTAAGCCGGACGGCAACTTCAGCTAGCCGGACTTACGGTTTTAAAACCGAGCCATTACTGGCAATAATTGCAGAATGTAGAAAAATCTTAAAAACAATGGCTGTATGACCGTAACAAAAAACCTTATTTGTTACCTGAAAACCTAAATGACGGATTTTAAGGCATATTAATATTAAATTACACTCATCAAAGTGATTCGGCTTACAATCCCATTAAAGAATGAACCCTGTTGAACAATTACAATCTATTTTAGCTGATCGATATATATCAGAAGACGGAGATGAATATCAGGTTGAGCTCAAAGCAGGCTTAACAGACTCGCAAATAGATGAACTAGAAAAGAGACTTCCCGGGAACAAAATACCAGATGAGATAAGAACGCTACTAAAATTCGCTAGGGGGTTTAAGCTTTACGTACTCTAATCTGAATAAGGTTTAATTCTATCTTAACATTCATCATTTAGCTTTGCTGGCAAATGAATGTTTTAACAGATAAGGAGCTGCTGCAAGATATTTCAGCCGGAAACAAGGCCGCTTTTAACATTTTATTCAGCCGCTATTGGAAGCCACTGTTCTCATTTGTTTATCAACTTTGTAAAAACGAGGAAGACACGAAAGACATTGTACAGGATGTGTTCGTGTATATGTGGAACCATCGCGAACAAGTGTTTGCCGAAAATTCAATTCTTCCTTACCTCAATACGATCGCTAAAAATGCTGTCATGTCATCCTTCCGCAAGAATAAAGTACGATTGAATGGCGCCGAACTGCTAATAGCTGATCTCCAGCAGGATGTCCGGAGTGATGAGCAACTGCTGTTGAACGAAATGCGCGAAGGTATCGAAACAGAACTATCAAAAATGCCTGCTAATATGCGCAGCTGTTTTCAACTTAGCCGTTTCGAAGATCTATCTATACGCGAAATAGCAGCAAAGCTTGGCCTGTCAGAACAAACTGTAAAAAACAACATTTCAGAGGCTTTAAAGCGTTTACGCGTAAGCGTTGCAGAGAGATCTATTCTATATCTGACCCTTATCATTGCCGGAGCCATTACCTAATATTAACGAAAGCTTAACTGCTCGGTAAAGTACTTTTGGGCCATCAAAGCGCTTTAAGGTTGAATGGAACAAAAAGACCGAGACAAAATTAAAGAGCATTTCAAAGCTTATCAGGACGATTCATCCAAGCCCGCACAAAGGGAGATAATCGATCGTTGGTTTGAACAATTCAAGACGCGGGATGAACCTGAAATACTGAAAAATGAGGAATCGGCACAACGTATCCATGACGAGTTGCATCAGCGGATCATGCGGACCATCGCCCCAGAAAGAAAAGTCCGGTCCATATCTTTTTGGATTAGAATAGCTGCTTGCCTGGGGATAGGCACTACGCTTTTAGGTATTATAGGTTACCAGCATTTATACAGGGCGCAAACGTCAGCGAACCAAGTATCCTATGAAACGGTGACCACGGCCAACAAGCAGCTCAGAAAATTAATATTGCCCGACAGTACGGAAGTATGGCTTAACGCAAAAAGCAAAATTCGTATTACTCAGCCATTCGTAGCGGCAGGAAGCCGAAGCGTTTACCTTGATGAGGGCGAAGCTTATTTTAAAGTAAAGCGAGACGTCTCTCACCCATTTTATGTCGTTACCGGTCCGCTACGGACGCGTGTTTTAGGCACCCAGTTCAATATTCGCGCCTACCAGCCTAAGAAAACTTACCAGGTGGCAGTGGTGAGTGGCAGCGTTGCAGTTGATAAGATCGATGCAACAGGTGCTTTTGCCCCTATGGTTAAGCAGATGACCAAGGGTGAGGTGTTCCATGTCACCAGTCAAAATATAGCCACTCATGCCAGGGACCAGGATACAGAGTTGATGAGCGCCTGGCGCCAAGGGCAGCTTAGTTATCTTAAAGGTGTTACGCTGAGCGATTTAGCGGCTGAAATAGGCCGAAAGCATGACCTGCAGGTTGCAGTTGAACGGGCTGAATTGGATAAGTCGACTTATACCATCAGGCTTAAACAAGCATCATTGGATGAGCAGCTTAGGCAGCTGGTGGTAACAACAGGGATCACTTATCGCCTGAATGATAAACAATTAATTATTTACCCTCAAAATTACCACTAATGAAATAACAAATAACCGGAAATACAAAAGCCGAAAGTGCTACCAACACTTCCGGCTTTCGGCAAGGGCTGTAGCAGCCAAAGCCTTGTTAATTAACACTTTCAAATATTAATTAAGCACTAAATATGCACCTTTTTATTCATTTATTGAAATATATTAACACGGACAATCGTCCTAAATTCTTAAGCTTCCTTATTCTATTATCATTAGTTTCTTTCCACACTCTCGCTCAATCAACGGATGCTACCATATCCGGTATCGTCCGTGACGGTAATGGAAAAACTATTCCCGGTGTAAGCATCGTGATCCAAAATGAAACCAACGGTTTCAAAGCGGCTACGGTTACCGGTCAGGACGGCCGCTACACCTTCAGGCAGTTGCCCTTAGGCAAACAATATATGGTAAAGGCCTCATTCATTGGTACAGGCTCTCAGGTCCAGAGAAACCTGACGCTTAACCAAGGCGATCGCCTGACAGTTGATTTCAAATTAACTGATGCCAGTACCCAGCTGAGTGAGGTAACGGTAAAAAGCAATACACTAAGCAGCCGCAATGATCGTTTGGGTGGCAGTACCTCTATCAATGCTCGCACAATACAACAAATACCAGCGCTTAACAGGAACTTTACCAATCTTATTTCCTTAGCTCCTACCTCTAACGGAGGTTCAGTAGGCGGACAACTACCTTCATCTACCAACTATGTGATCGATGGAGCCAGTGCACGTAATAACCTTACGTCCGGCGCTGTAGGAAGCGGTCCCTACTCCCTATCGATCGAAGCTATTCGTGAGTTCGAGGTATCAACCAACATTTATGATGTTTCGCAGGGACGTGCCGGTGGAGCTACGATCAGCGCAGTAACCAAATCGGGCACTAATGAGTTCACAGGCTCTGCGTTTGATTACTATCGTTCAGATGCATTGGCAAGCCCTTATGATATTCGCGGCAACAAGCGTAAGCAGAACTTCAGTACCAATCAATATGGCTTTAGCTTAGGCGGTCCAATTGTTAAAGATAAAGTTTTCTTTTTTACGGCTTTAGACCGTCAGGATCAGTCTACACCATTCACTATTGCCGATATTCGTGCGGATGCTGATGCTAACGCCTTGCGCATAAGTAAGGGTATGCTTGATAGCGTAATCAATATTGGCCGACTTAAATATGGTCTATCTAATGGGCCGCAAGTAGGAGAATTCCCCCGCAAAACCCTGGCAAATACTTTTTTTGCACGGCTTGATTGGCAGATCAATGATAAGAACCGTTTAACCATACGCAACAACTACAGCGATTGGAATAACCCATCCAGCGTTGACGATAATACAAATATCAACCTGTTTGAGGTATACGGCAGTTTCAAATCGCGCGAGAATACAACTTTAGCCTCATTACGGACGCAGTTTAGCCCCAATTTCATGAATGAGCTGAAGTTGCAGTACCAGACAGCCAAGCGCGATTATGTGCCTAACGGCGAATTGCCTGGAGCCAATATCCCACGCGCCATCGTTTCGGTACGCTCTACCTTACCGAACGGTACCATAGGAAACACAAATGTACAATTGGGAGGTCAGCGCTTCACCCCTGAAAATAACCTGGAGAACCAGTTTCAGTTACTCAACACCAGTTACCTGACAAAAGGTAAGTATAACTTCACCTTTGGAACGGACAATACGCTGACCTATCTGGACACGTACATTTCAAGCGAACAGAACGGGCGTTTTATTTTCAATAACTTCCAGGAGTTCGAAAACCTTAATCCTACTCGTTATGCAAGGGAAGTTCCACTTAATGGTATACCGTCTGTACAACAATATGTGCTGAATGTATCTGCCTTTGGCCAGGTACAGTTTGAGCCGGTAAAAAATCTTAGCGCGACATTTGGTTTGCGTTGGGATATGACCAGCTACCTTACAGGTGGAGAATACAATCCGGTAGTAGAGCAAACTCTCGGTTTAAGAACCGATAACAACCCAACCGATTGGAATAATTTCCAGCCGCGCTTCCAGCTATCCTGGGACGTTCAGGGTAAAAAGACCGACATACTTCGTTTAGGCGGCGGTATATTCTCGGCTAACCCGGTTAACTATTCTCAGGTAAATAATATTCAGAACAGCGGTACTAAAGTGGCGTCGGTTGACGTAACACGTCCTGCCACCGGAACGAATCTGGTGCCTGTGCCTGACTTTCCGTCTTACCGTAATGACCCGAATACAGCTCCCGGATTAATCGCAGGCGCACCGAAAGTATCAACCATCAATCTGAACGACCCTAATTTGCAGGTGCCCAATATTTATAAGGTAAACTTATCCTACAATAAAATATTTGGTGCATGGCTTCGTGTGGGTGTTAACTTGTTATACAGCCATACAAAAGATAACTACGTTTATCTGGACCGCAACCTGGTTGATCAGCCTTATTTCAGATTAACTAATGAGGCAAACCGCGGCGTGTTCGTACCTGCCAACACTATTAGTACTGCAGGCGTAACGGATAATGTACAGGGACGTAAAACACAACTGGTAGGCCGCACACTAGAGCTGACCAACGGAGCGAAGATCACGCAAAAAGCTGTTATTTTCGATGGCGACCTTCGTTATTATAAGGATGGATACCTTTCATTCAGCTATACCTGGAATGACACGAAAGACAATACCTCCTACAATGGAAACGTAGCAAATACATCAACCTTCCGTCCGATAAAATCCGACCCACGCGATCTGAGCGAGATGAACTACTCGGATAATCAGTTCAGGCAAAAAGTTGTCCTATTTGGTTCTACTCCAACCTTCTGGGGTTTTTCACTTAGCGGTCGCTTTACGGGTATAGGCGGTACCCGTTATTCACTAACAGTCGACTCTGATATTAACGGCGACTTTGTAGGTGGCCCGGGTACGGATAATGATCTCGCTTTTGTGTTTGATCCTAATAATCCTAATACGCCGGCAAATATCAAAGCCTCAATGGATAAAGTATTAAATAACCCAGATAACCGTGCTAAAGAATATATCAGCGAAAGCATAGGTAAAATTGCTAACCGGAATGGTGGCAGCAATCCATTCTCCGGCACTATCGACCTTAGGTTATCAAAGGTAGTAAAGGTGTATAAAAAACAAGCTCTGACGATATCTGCCGACGTTTTCAACTTTGCTAACCTGCTTAATAAAAACAAAGGCGTAAACTACAACCTGGGCCAGCAAACGCTGTATACCGTTACAGGCTTTAACCAGGCTACTCAGCAATACAACTACCGTGTTAACGAGAACGTCGGTGTTACTACCGCCAATGGTACTCCATACCAGATACAGTTGGGAGCCAGATATTCATTTTAATGATAAGAGATATGAAAAAAATACTTCTTGCACTATTACTAACCTTTCCGGCGTATCTGGTAAAAGCTCAACAGGCAAAACACGTGGTGATCATCAGTATTGATGGCCTTCGCCCGGATTTTTACCGGGAAGATCATTGGGCCACACCTACCTTGCACCGGATGGTCGCTGAAGGTATATCAGCAGACGGTGTCAGGGGAGTTTTTCCAAGCGTCACCTATCCATCGCATACAACCATCATTACCGGCGCCAAACCGCTTAAGCACGGTATTTTCTACAACTCACCCTTTGAGCCTGATGGAGCTACTGGCAAATGGTATTGGGAAACCAATCTGATTAAAGTACCAACCCTTTGGGAAGCGGCATCTAATGCGGGACTTAAAACAGCCTCAGTAATGTGGCCGGTATCTGTTGGGGCTAAAGTTGATTATAATATTCCCGAGTATTGGTCTTTGGATAAAAATGTGGAGCGGACAGCTCCTCAGCGTGAGCATGCTACACCGAAAGGCTTGTTCGAGGAGATCGAGACGAACGCCACGGGTAAACTGGATGCCGAAAAGTTAAGCAGTGATTATGCCTCAGCAGATGAAAATGGCAGCCGCATGGCTGCTTACATAATTAAAAAGTATAAGCCGAACCTGTTAACGTTCCACATATTTGCGGTTGATCATGCCGAGCATGCCGAAGGCCGCGATGGGCCACATGTTCGTCAAGCCATTGCGGGTGCCGACCATGCAGTGAATAACATCATGGAAGCCATAGAGCAGGCCGGAATAAAGGAGAATACGACAGTTATTGTGACGGGAGATCATGGTTTTTCCAATATCCATACCGCTATCGCCCCTAACGTGTGGTTGAGCCAGGCCGGTCTTCTAACAAAGACTGATGGAAAAACCACCTGGAAAGCGCAGTTTCATACCTCGGGAGCTTCCGCATTCTTAATGCTGAAAGACCCGAAAGACAAAAAAACCCTTTCTCAGATACGTGGCGTAATAGCGGCATTGCCTGAATCTACAAAAAAACTGTTCCGGGTGGTTGAACGCGCCGAGCTGGATAAAATAGGGGCTGATCCAAATGCGGCCCTAGCCCTTGCGCCACTTGAAGGAATTGCGATGAGCGGTTCGCCTAGTGGTGATGCAGTTAAGCCTGCATCAGGCGGAACTCACGGGTTTTATCCCGATTTTCAGCACATTCAAACCGGCTTTTTAGCCAGCGGTGCAGGCGTAAAGAAAGGTGTAACCATGCCACTAATCGGCTTGGAGGATATTGCACCCTTTGCGGCAAAGCTATTGGGTATAACCTTTAACGCACCTGATGGCGTACTATATCCAGGTATGTTGGCGACAGAAAAAAAGAACACAAAATAATTAAACGGTAACAAGACCGCACTAAACGGGCAGCTGCAAACTGCCCGTTTTATTGGTTTAAAGCAATTATAATTTGAATTAACACCTACGCAGCAATTTGATTTATTGGTTATGAAAATGAAGTGCTTAATCTATATAGCCCTATTGGCCAGCTTAATGCTTGCCGGTGGTGGTGCGCTTTATGCTCAGACAACTAAAAGCAGCATTGAGGGCCGGATAAACAATGCAGATGGCATTCCGGTCGAGAGTGCTTCCATAAGGATGATTTACCTGCCTACTGGTACGCAGTATGGAGCCGGAACAGATGAACAAGGACGTTTTTACCTGCCGGAATTGAAACCAGGAGGACCTTATCAGATCGAGGTAGCGCACATTGGTTTCGATAAATTTCAATTAAAGGACATTTACTTGCGGCTTGGTGAAACCAAAAGTTTGGATATTAAAATGAATAAGCGAACGGCTGTCCTGTCCGAAGTGGTTATCAGCGCAACTGCCTATAAGAACAACAATCTTCCTATCCAGACCGGCCCCAGGCTGCATTTGAACAGCGCCTCATTAAACAGTATGCCTGGGGTGAGGAGAAGTATTAGCGAACAACTGCGGCGCGTGCCCCAGGCTTTCGGCAACGCCATAGCAGGGGGTAATTACCGGCAAAACTTCATAACCGTTGACGGCTCTGAGTTCAATAACATCTTTGGAGTGGGTGAAAATCTGCCCGGAAACGGAGCTCAGCCTATTTCCATGGATGCTATTGATCAACTATCAGTAAGTATAGCTCCCTATAATAGTATTTGGGAATCGGGATTTATTGGAGGCGCAATTAATATTATTACCCGCTCCGGGGATAACCAAACCAGGGGATCTGCTTACAGCTATTTTCGAAATGAGGATATGTATGGCTACCGCGTGGGCGACGGGCAGGCTGCAAAACGCCCCTTGTCGTATCAAATGAATGGTTTAAGAGTGGGTGGTCCCCTGATCAAAGACAAGCTTTTCTATTTTTTAAGCTTTGAGACAGAACGCGAAACAAATAGCCCTCAGCCATTTCAACCCTCCACCGCCGGGAACCCTTATGGCAGCGGTCCTAACACTGCCCGGCCGTCTGCTGAAGCACTAAGTGCGATAAGAGATACATTGACTTCGCGGTATGGTTACTATGCAGGCGAACCAAATAGCTATAATTTTAGGAACAACAGTTCACGATTCCTTGTCCGCTTAGACTGGAATATCGCAACCAATCATACCCTTAGCCTGCGTTATAATCAACTGAACAGCGTCAGGCCTGAGTTGGTGAATGGCTCACGCAGCCCACTGTCTGCTTTCCCGGTAGGTGCAGGCAGACGGAACATTAACGCGGTTCCATTCAGTAATAGTAACTTTAGTACGCAGTCAAATTTTTATTCATTAGCTGGTGAATGGAATTTCTCCGTTAATAAGCGAATGTTCAATACAGTTCGGTTAGCGTTCACACAACAGGACGAACCACGGGAATCCAACAGCAGTATATTTCCTTTCGTGGATATCCTTAAAGGTGGTACCCCATTTACCTCGTTCGGTATGGAACCGTTTACTTATGGCAATTCCCGGCAGGTAAACCTGCTGTCAGTTGCTGATTTCTTACATGGCAGTAGCGGAAAACATCAGTGGCAGATCGGAGTACAAGCTGACTACAGCCGCACCAAAAACACCTACATGCCATTTGGGACAGGGTATTTTACCTTCGCGTCATGGGACGATTTTTTAACAGGGCAGAAGCCGGTGGATTACGCGGTGACCTATTCAGTGGTGCCCGGTGTCGAAAAACCATCTTACAGCTTTGTCTACACAAATACTGCACTGTTCGGGCAAGATCACTTTGCATTGAACAAGCGAATAGGGGTTACGGCAGCCCTCCGAACGGACCTGCCAGTGTTTCCAGACCCCTTGGCCGAAAACACACTGGCTGGGAGCCTTAAGTTTTCGGGAGGGCAAGATCTAATCACATCGCGCTTACCACGGCCGGCCTTTTTATTTTCCCCGAGGCTGAGTTTTCACTGGGATATTGATCAGTCAAAAAATATGCGACTACGGGGCGGTTCGGGCATCTTTACCGGGCGGATACCCTTTGTCTGGATCATTAGTCAGGCCAGGTATTCTGGAATGTACCAGGCCACCCAAACCTGGCAAGGGCAGGAAAACACACCAGGACCGTTTGGCGCAAATCCTAAAGCATACATTCCAGCTGAAACCCCTGAGGCAGGTTCTTTTCTGCCTGCTGTGATGAGCGTATTATCACCCGATTTTAAGATGCCGCAAACCTGGAAAACCAGTTTAGGCATAGACGCGCTGCTTCCCGCCGGCATAAAGGGCACATTAGATGTATTATATAATAAGGATATACACGCCATTGTATTCAAGGATATTAATCTTGTCACCCCTCAACCGCTCAATATTCCCGATTATCCTGATCACCGGCTGGTTTATCCTGCGGCGATCAATCAACGTTTCATTCATCCTTTGAATGCTTCAGGGGTACCTGATGCAAACGGCAACTCGGCATTTAACGCAGTATTGGTAGGAAATTCGTCCCGTGGTTACTACTGGTCAGTCACCATGTCGGTCGAAAGGCAATTGAATCGTTCGTTAAACTTTTCAGCTAGCTACGTAAAGAGCTTTGCTAAAAGTTTGAACGATGGAGATGGCGATCAGACGCTTTCAGCGCTTACCGCTACCCCTACTGTAAATGGTATCAATCATCCGCAGCTAAGCTATTCAGGATTTGTGAGCCCCAGCCAGCTGAGGGGCATCTTTAGCTACCGCACACCCGTAAGTAAACATCTGCAGCTAAGCGCATATCTGTTCTATCAAGGCTCTATTGACGGCCGTTTTTCTTACACGTATGCTCGTGATCTGGTCAACGATGGCACCAACAAATCTTTGATTTACGTTCCACGAGACAAGTCGGAAATACGTTTTGCCCCCATTGTCGACAATAATACCGGAAAGGTAATGTTTACGGCGGAGCAGCAGCAACGTGCATTTTTTGATTATGTGGAGCAGGATAACTACCTGCGGACACGCAAGGGGCGATATGCAGAACGTAATGGGGCACAACTGCCTTGGCGAAATCAGGTAGATTTAAAATTAACAGCCGACATTACTCTAACAAGGCGGCACAACCAGCACAGCCTGCAATTCACTGCTGATTTATTAAATGCTGGTAATTTATTTAACCCCGCATGGGGAAACAAAAAACTGGTCAATGCAAGCGCAATATTGGTTCCGGTTAATCTAAATGCAGTTAAACCAGGAGGAGATGTTCAGCCAGTATTTCAAATGGCCACGCCCGGAGGAAAGCTCTTATCAGATACTTTCAGAAATGATGTGAGCCTCAATTCAACTTATATTATACAGTTAGGGTTACGGTACACCTTAAATTAATTTCATTCTAACATGGGCCAATTGACTAAATAAGAGCTCTAATCAAGATCATTAACTTTCTCAAAGTTCTTTCTTGCATTCCACCTTTCCTCGTCAAACTTCCCAATATTGCGATGTAGTTCTAAACGCTTTCTTGCCAGATTTGCGATATCATTTATTGTCTTTTCGCGACTCCCCGAATTCACTTCCAATCTTAAGGCTTCCATTTGAGCCTCAAGGATGTCGATTTTTTTCAGGCGTAGCAAACCCTGATAGTACTTGATAGTGCTTTCCCTAAGCACATCTGCATTCTTTATTCCGCTGACGTCTGTTTGACCTAAACTATTGATGACTGCTATTAGACTAGCTTCTTGTTTTTTCCCAATAACAAGCGCTCTATCTGGTTTTTTGTCGGTAACGCTTGCAATCTGCTGCCTTCTGTACTATCTGCGACTAGAACCCTAAAAACCTTCTGTTCCGTCGAATCAAGTAGAACTATAAATTCCCGGGCTTTTCCTGTTCTACAGGAAAATAGCGAGGAAATAAAAATAATCATAAGCAGATATCTCATAATTCAGAATGAACTAATTGAACAGTTTGCAGGAATAATTGTTGTGGTTGTATAACCAGTGCGGCTATGGTAGGAGGCTGAGCAGTAAGCACCAAAAGGATACCGCCAGAAAAGTTATATAATTAGGATGATTTAGGAATAAATACAAGTACGGGCAAAATGAATTTCAGCTTTGCCTCTTTCTAGCTGTTGCCGTACTATAAACGCAGACAAAAAAGGGTGTCAAATATGTTAATAGGACTTTTCCCAGGTTAATCTGTTGCCATTGATGGTTCACGAGAAAATTCCCCTGGTTAATTAAGTTTAATATACTGCCAACAAATAGGGCTAATAGTATACCCTTTTTGCATGTACTCTTTGAAAAGACCTCTTTAAAAGCACCCATAGATCATTATATCGACCCTAATCTAGAAATTTTTTAAATAAAATATTACATTTATTCTTTTTTATCAGCATTTCAATGAATTCAACTTAAAACAATAGCCATTTATTAGAAATTGGGACAACTAAATGGACATAGAAGCAAATAAAAACAAACATTAGCATATAATCTGCCGACAGGATCAATATTTGAACTTCAATGAACTTAAAATTGAGCAGGTTAAACGAAAACTTAGCCCCAGAACTAATAGCTAAGTTTCCATTTAAAGTAACGAGTTGCTCAGATATTACTTAACAGTTTTTCCCTTCAAAAAGCGATTCACTTCCAACCAATACATAAAGGCATCAAACCAACGGTTACTGGTTTTGTCGGGATTGCCTAATCCGAAACCATGACCACCGTTTTGGTAGAGGTGAAATTCTACAGGAATACCAGCTTTATACCAGGAGTCGACCACACCGAACTGTCCGCGGAAAAGAAAATCATCCGTAGCAATTACATTGAACATAGGAGGAGCATTTTTTGGTACCTGCACGGGTCCCATACCCCCGTAGATTGGACCGATGAAAGCTAGCTTCATAGTTTTAGAGTTCAGGGTGGAGTGCATAGTAAGGCCTGCCCCTGCAGAGAACCCAATCATCCCGATCCTCCCGGTATCAACGCCCCACTCTTTAGCACGCTTGACAATCATCGAGTAGGCAGCTTCAGCGTCCTCAAGCTGGTTAGAAAGGTCGGGTTGTGCTGGCCTTGCCGGAGCCGCACCTGAGGTAGTATTTGAAGTGGGAGGCGCAGGACTGGGACCACTCATATATTTTTTAAAATCATCAAGCGATACAGGAGTGGGTTGAAGCCTGTATTTAAGTACAAAAGCGATAATTCCTTTGTCGGCAAGCGCTTTTGCAACTTCCCAACCTTCATTATCTAATGACAACCATCTGAAACCTCCCCCTGGTGCTACGATCACTGCTGTACCATTTGCCTTGCCTGCTTTCGGAAAAAAAGGAGTTAAGGTGGCCTTCGTGATATTTCTTGCCATTGGATCGCCCCATTGGCGAAACCATGTTTCCTGGGCGGGCTGATTGTCGACACCGCCGGTATTCAAAGGAATAGCATTTGGCTCTGCAGGTGCATCCAACGCATAAATAGTACCGTCCTGGGCTTTGGCCGATACAGTAAGAGTGATCAAAATTGCCAGCGCAGAGCTTTTGGCAATTATTTTTGATTTTAAAGTCATAGGGCTAGTAGTATATAAATTAGTATTTTAAGCTAACGTTCATTCTCAATCTTTACAGGCTGCTTAACAGAACCTATTTACTTAACCAGATTCTTAAAAGCTGATCCAAAGATCAGATAGCTCGTATTCCCCGCAATTGTGCCCTCATTCTGTCCCCAAAAGAATGGCCAGTCATCGTAATTCTCAAAATGGTCGGGCTTTCTGAATAATACTCCGGGAGCTACATTCCCCGGAATGGCCGAAAAATCGGCCCTGTTATTTCCGTAGAAAACAGCTTTTGGACGGGTAGCTCCCACTGTGGCCACAAAGGAATAATTGTGATATGGGTGGCAACCAAACAACCAGTTGGTAACCTTGTAAGCATGCCCGGCACCTATTACGTCTGGGAAGTATTTGTTGGCAAAACAAACTGTGGTACCAAAATTTGTTACTCCACCATTACCGGCCCAATTTCCAAGACCGATCGGTACACCGTAAGGATTATCCTTTTCAAGACCCTTGATGTAATCATTGTATTTTACAACATAGGGACGGAGCCTTTCTTGGTACGAAGCATCCATATGAGGAATAGCATTCAGGGCGATAAGCAGTACAAAGTTGAGGTTGCGATCAAGTGAGGGCCATAAAAGCTGTTCAAATTTGTCCATGTATTGTTTCTCGCCTGTAGCAATATAAAGCTGGAGGTTTGTGGAAATATCCCCAGCTCTGCCTCCTCCCCTGCTTGCAGTGTCTTGCTTAGCGTTAGCTAATAATTCTGTTGCCTCCTTCAAAAGTCTCTTCGACTGCTGCAGGGCTCTTGCTGAAAGATCATCATTATATCCTTTCAAGGCCCGGCTTGCTGCTGCAAACATCGTTGCTGCATTAAGGTCGAGATTGGGATTACGACTAGTGAATGCCCATAGATCGTCCTTCACGCCGCTGGAGCGTCCGTCTTTGGCTACTTCGTAGGGACCCAGCTTTGGATTGTAAGGCAAACCGTCCGTTAGAGAAGCTGCATCGCCCAGGTGATGATAATTATCAAGAACGGAGTTGGAAAGTGTTTGAGACATATGACCAATGATCTCTGCCTGAGCTACCAGGTTCAACGTTCCATGTTCAATAAATTGCAAAACGTCCGGCGTTCCGTCGGGCCGGTGAAGATCTACATAACGCTGCTTCTGACTCACGAAAGTCTGATCGCGTAAAGGCTTAAAGTATTCCCAGGTGTGGACGAAGTTCTGCACCACGCTGATATTCGATCCGGTTTCAATGTCGAAGTCGCCTGCGTCGAAAAAGCCGCCGACATTTAAGCCCGGAATTAATTCCATTGGTTTGTACTTCGTGTCGGTTGTTGGTCCCTGACTATGAAGATCGAAGTGGTCTGTATTAGGCGGAGCCTGCAGGTATCCTTCCTTAAATGGCTCACCATGCCAAACCCGGTAAGCCTCGTTCACAAACATATGGTTCATATGTATCGGGATCCAGATATCACTGGTAGCATCCGTGATCTTGTCGTAAACATTGCTTTCTATCAGAAAGTTGTTGGTCTTGATATTACCATACTTGATATAATAGATGCCAGGTACCTTAACGGGAGAGAAATCAAATTTCACATAGTTGTATTTGAAATAGTTGCCCCAGGGCTGGATCTTCCCCTTGAAAACTTCGGAAGCAGTACCGTCAGTCCCAACTTTATATAAGGAAGCTGTTGCGAGTGCTTTGTCTTTCTTATCAAGCTCAATGACAGAGACTTTCTGTTGAGATGGAACATAGCCTACCTGGGAAAATCCAATATTAGGCTCCCTTACCCAGCCCTTAATAGCGTTCGGTTCAACCGTCCAGGTTAGTACCTTCCCAGTTTTCCCGGCAGGAAGGAGACTACGCACCACGAACCATCCATTTTGTGCCAACACTCGCCCGTCAAACAGCATAAGGTCAGCGTCTGGTGAAGTGATCTTTATCAGGCGGGATGGTTCATCGGGAGCAAGAAGAAAGGTACGTCCTTTTTCCAGTGGCAACGGATCAATAAACCTGCCCGTACCACGGTCATCAGAGGTTTTATAGCCTTTATACTGCTTTGCTTTCTCGGCGTTAGGTCTGGTTACGGTATTACCTACTACATACCGCGGGAAGCGATTATACCGTCCGTCCATCAAATATGCCTTACTCCAATACTGTGAAGGTAGAAACTCGAGATTGAAGCCCGCACTTCCTTCAAGGGCCTTTGGAATTGGCTTATCGAGGTAAACGGAAATCTCAACTCCCTGACCTTTGGCAGATACAACGACTCGCGAATCAAAATTATATTCATTGTACCGTAAGGTTGCCTCTATCGAATTTGTGGCCCTGTTTACTTTACGCCCTGTGATCTCAGGAACCAAATCCCATTGCTCTGGCGTGCTTGAAAGCCTTACCGCCCCACCCTGCCCTGTCCTTACTCCATGGTGGATCAGTTCGATACCGGCGTTCTTCTCGTCATTGAAACCACCCGTAAAAAGGTTATTGTACACAAGGACATTTACGCCCTGTCTTTCGAAATACTCAAGGTCATTCAGCTTCAAATCCTGCCCTGAAGCATAATAAACAAATGCAAGCGGCAGGAGCGCCACAAGTAAAAATTTTAATTTCCGCATGTGTGTTTAAAGATAAAGCACGGTCTAAACCCGTCGGTACTTCGACGTTAAGAGGATCCTTTCGTGTGGTATTAAAATATTTACAAGAAGAATGAATACGAAAAATCACTCCTGCCTCTCATAAAACTCGACTGGTTTACCGGGTTAATTATTAATAAGCTTCAAAAGTAGAGCGGCACGGTTAGATCCGATGTAACATTTGATTAAGGTGATAGCAATTATGTGTAATTGACTATGCTAGTACCCTTTTGTTGGCAGGGCATTTCGGTGCATCGTATGATCAAAGGTAGCACTTGGTTCCCTTCTCCTTTGAGGAGAAGGGTTAGGGTTGAGGTGATTAAATGATAAATCGGTAATTTCCGAGTGTCGACCAATTTTTTTGTAAATTTGAGTTATGAACATGATTGAACGACATTCTTCATTGATATCAAAACTCTGTGAGAGCCATAAAGTCAAGAGCTTGTACGCCTTCGGTTCAGTTCTCACAGACAAATTCAATTCGCAGAGTGATATCGATTTAATTGTCGACTTCGAACCTCTTGACGTATTAGATTATGCCGACAACTACTTTGATCTGAAATTTGCATTACAGGATGCATTAAATCGGCCCGTCGACCTTTTGGAAGACAAGGCGATAAAAAACCCATATTTTAGAAAAACTATAGATCAACAAAGACAACTGATCTATGGACGTTGAAGTTAAAGTTTGGTTATACGACATATTGAATGAAATCAATGAGATTGAAAGTTTCTTTGTCGTTACCCCTATGGAGTTTCAGCAGTACCAGAGCGACTTGTCTCTTCGTATATGCCCTTACATTCATCCTATTATCGCTAACGTTAACTAATAATTCTTACCGCCACGGTATCAAATACTAAATTATTAGAAGAAATTGATAAATTAGTTCATAGCAAGGGGCTTGAGTTTTTTTCCAATATCGTTTTTTATATTTAGTTCTGAGTCTACCTATTCAACCTGATTGAAAATGAACGTCGCCGCATATTTTAGCGAACTAACCACCTTTCTTCTTCAGCACTTTTAGGATCTTGTGATAGATGTCGGAGTTAGGATAGACTCCAGTGAACTCGCGGGCGCCCGGACCGTAAGCAAACACCGGGACCATCACACCAGTATGGTCGTCAGTACTGAAGGTTCCCCTTACCGAGCGATTGGCAGCAGAGGCATCTAATAAAGATAATCCACCTGTCTCATGATCTGCTGTTACGACAACCAGCGTCTCGCCGTCCTTGTCTGCAAAGCTCAGCGCTTCGCCTACCATCCGGTCGAAATCGTGAAGTTCTGTGATTACGTAAGGAAGATCATTCGCATGGCCACCATAATCTATTTGCGCACCCTCCGCCATGATAAAAAAGCCTCCTTTGCCTTTGGAAAGTAGACGTACAGATTCAGTCAGCGCAGTACTGAGCATATCTCCCCTTCCGTCTTTTACGGGCCTGCAAACTGAATCATCCAATAATACCAAGTGCCGGCCGCTTTCCGCCGCTTTCAATGCATCCAGACTAGTAAGCAAAGAGTATCCTTTTTTCTTCAAGGAGGGTACTAGAGTTTTATCTGGATTGTCCGTAAAGCTTTTCCTGTTGGAGCCGATCAGGATGTCTACCTTGCTGTTCAGAAAGTCGCGGGCAATATCAAAGGACATGGAACGCTCGGGACGGTGCGCATAAAAAGCTGCCGGGGTGGCATCAGTTATATCGGCATTGCTGATAATTCCACTGCTCATTCCCTCAGCCGCCAGGCGATCGGTTAAGGAGGTTAAATCTTTTCCCGCAGAATCCACACCGATATACCGGTTATTTGTCTTTTGACCAGTGGCCATAGCAGTGGCCCCTGCAGCAGAGTCCGTGATATCCGAGTTGAGGGCCGAAGTACCAGAAAATCCGATATTCCGGAATGAGGAAAGATTTAGAGCCCCTCCATTCGCCGCGAGTGCTGCCTGTATCTGATTAAAGCCCATGCCGTCGCCTATCAACAAGATTATATTTTTGGGTGATTTTCCCGTACCGTCTCTTTTATAGCTGGGCTGGTATAAGGAGTAAGTCTTAGGACTTTGGTACATTGTTTTATCTCGTTGTGCATAGAATTCGCCCAACTTGTCAGGATGATCCGTACCAATCCAATCCGCTCCGAGGTTCTCCAACTGCATCCAGCTGGTCGGGTTATCTTTGGTAGCCCAAAACCTGAAAGGTTTTCCCAGTTGATGTGCTTTAGTAACCACTGCCCGTAACTTCTCCAGGTCCTGGGGTGTGGGAGTGCCTTTTCCATTCCAGGAGGAATAAGAGCCAAGTGCATCGCTGATCATTCCGACTCGCTTCAATTGGTCACCACTATAAGTAATTGCCGGACGTCCGTCAAAGAAGATATAGTCCGGGAAATCGGAAAACACTGCTGGAGGAGGAATATCGCCACTAAGGACAATGCGAACCGGATGCTGTGCTTGTTCTGGGTCAAACACATCTCGATATGCCTTTAAGGATTGTATCAGAACAGGCATTACCTTCTTGTAGTTATCCTTAAGGTCTATCACCAGTTGCAGGCTACGGCTGGTATCGGCATAGATCCTTCCCTTATTAGTTCGGAAGTACCGGGAAATCGGCTTCAAATACAAGCTATCAAGCGTTCTCGAGGGATCAATAGATTTTTCTTCATGTGCTACAAGCAGCTTCCCATTCCTTACAAACACATCGGCTTCTATCGATCCGATGCCAGCGTGATAGGCCCTGAGAAAGGGAAGATCCTGCTCATAATCGTTGTGACTATGCCCGCGATTGATGTTGTAAGATGTTTGGCTATAAGAAGAAGCTCCTGCGACCAGCAAGAACGAGAGCAGCGGAAAAAAGATTTTTCTGTTCATAGTAAGGGAAAATACTGCCGGAATTCACCGGCAGGTATAGATCTAATTGACTGGGCTACCAACCCGGGGTCTGCTTGTATTTATTGTTACTTCTGGATATTTCGTCGGGACTAATTGGCCAGGCCATATGCTTGTTGGGATCAAACCGCCTTGCAGGCCATACTTCCTGAATAGTATAAGAAGAATTTGGATCCGTTTTTACTGCGTGAATACGTCCATGCAAGGGTGCATTAATCTTTGCAAAGTCGCCCCATCTTTTTAGATCATAAAAGCGGTCGGTCCACTCGCAGGCGAGTTCTGTCCGGCGCTCGTGCTTCAGATCGTCCATGGTCGGATTACTTATCTCTGGCAAACCAACCCGTGCCCGTACCTCGTTCAGCGGGCTCGCTGCATCGCCATTCCGCCCCATTTTGATCAAGGCTTCCGCTTTAAAGAGAAGAATTTCGGCGTAACGCATCAGAGGAAGATTAAGAGTAGTAGTCGGATAATCACCACTGGGATTGATCTGATTATTCGTCCCGGCATTAGCATTAGAACCGTAGGAGTATGGCTCCATGTATTTATTGATCTGGAAACCAGAAAGACTATTGGTCGAGAAATAGGAACGCTCCTCGCCAAAATACCTGAACTTATCACCAAACTTCAGGATAGTTACCTCGCGACGGGGGTCATTTGTTTCGTACTCATCATAAAGTTCTTCCGTGGGCTGGAAATAGCCCCAGCCATTGTAAATACCCCATCCCTTGTTTTCAAGAATGACTCCTGGAAACTCAGAGCCGCCCTGAATTCCTGAAGTTACCGACCAGATATATTCCGAACTCCAGTTATTTGCAATAGTGAACACAGCCTGGTAATTCGCTTTTCCACTTCCTTTTCCGGTGATAAGAGCTCTGTTTCCTTCTGATTTGATCTTATCACATATGGGAGGAATTAAGGCCCATTTTGAAGGATCGTACTGGGCAAGGTAGGCATAGGTTTTTACCAGATATCCCCAGGCTGCTACCTTATGCGCACGACCGCGGTCGGCAGGACCATACGACTCAAAAAAGGGCAACAGATCCGCAGCCTTTTGAAGGTCTTTTATGATCTGCTCGTAATTATCCGTCACCGAAGGTAATTGTGGTGCAACGCGCTTCTCAAACTCTGGATTTTCAGGACCATCAAAAGGGACGCCCTGGTCTTTGTGCCCCCAGATATAAGCAAGCCAGAAGTGGGCAAATCCACGGACGAAATAAGCCTCGCCAAGAGCGCGGTTCTTCAGCGCCTCAGAAGTATTTGTGGCGGCAGGCACATTCGCAATCACCTGGTTGGCTTTGTTCATCATCCAGTAAAGGTCATTCCATCCTCCGGTGAGATAGCCTTCGCGACCAGTAGGTATGAAGTTCTTAATATTCTCCCCATCCGCCTTTACCCTGCCCACAATAAGGTCATCACTAGCGTTTTGTACCCAGAAAAGGTCTCTTCCCCAGGTTGACTCGTACCGCATCGGCACATACATGGAAGCGACGGCCTTTTGCACATCTTCCTCGCTTTGCCAGAAATAGGCAGTGGTGGGAGAACCATTTGGTTTTGTATCTACCCATGCGTCGTTGCAGGAGCTTGTTCCCAAAACAATCGCAAGAACCAATGCCGGGATATAGTTGATTTTGAATTTCATTTTAATGTCTTTGTTGATGATATAAACAGGATCAGAATTTCGCACTTAAGCCAAATGAATAGATTCTTGATAAAGGGAACTGGCCCCCGTCAAAGCCTATCCCACCTACTTCAGGATCCATACCCGAGTATTTGGTGAACGTAAGCAGGTTGTCGCCGCTGAAATACACTCTCAGGGTCGAGTTGTGTGGCATTTTCCGGAAGGTATAGCCAATAAGCACATTTTTCAGACGCAGGTAATTTCCGTTCTCCAAAAACCAATCAGAGGGCTGCTGAAAATTTTTATTGGGATCGTTCGCCCGGATCCGCGGAATATCAGAACCCGGATTTTCCGGAGACCAGGCTCCGAGTATTTTATCCCAACGGTTATAGCCCTGCTCAGCTCCGTTCAATGTAGACTCCTTAAAGGCGTGAAACAGCTTAACTCCACCCACACCCTGCAAGAACATACTCAGATCAAAGTTCTTCCACTCGAAGTTTGTGGTAAAACCATAGCTAAGCTTTGGGAAAGCGCTCCCCATATAGCTTCTGTCTCCATCGTTAATGATGCCGTCATTGTTAAGATCAACGAATTTCAGATCGCCCGCCTTCGCTTCCGGCTGAATTCGTTTACCATCCTTCATGTAGGAGGCAGCTTCCTGATCCGACTGAAACAAGCCGTTGGTTTTTATCAGCCAGTAGGAATATAGAGGTTGCCCTACAACAGAGTGATACGGACGAAGTACTCCCCGCCAGGAATCCCCGTCGTTCCAGGAGGAAGTAGGGTTATCGTCAATATATTGGATCCTGTTTTTAAGGGTTGCGATGTTTCCATTCAGGCTATATTTAAGCGCTCCTGCTTTACCATTCCAACCCGCACTGAACTCCAGTCCTTTATTTCTTATCTCACCCTGATTGATAAGAGGTCTTCCCAAACCAAAGGTATTAGGCCACAGGTTATCCTGCTCCTTAATCAGGTCGTAAGTAAGCTTGTCGAAGTAATCAGCGCTGAAGCTTAAGCGTTGATTGAACATGCTCAGGTCGAGCCCAAGGTCTGTCTGCCGCGATGTTTCCCAACTCAGGTCCCGGTTCATTCTACTATTCAGGTAGAGCGCCGGAGTCTGAGGAGCCCCGGAACCTATCTGATAGGTTTGATTGGTGCTTAAGGTGGAATAACCATAATAGCGATAGATCGAACCCAAATTGCCAATCTTACCCCAGCTGGCGCGAAGTTTTACCAGATTAAGGGCCGGTACATGAAAGAAAGGCTCTGAACTTATTTTCCAGGCAGCTGTAAGTCCGGGAAGGCCTTTAGACCGATTCCCTTCAGGAAGGCGCCCTGCAATGTCTACTCGGTAACTTCCTGTTAGAAAATACCGGTTGGCCCAACTGTAGGATAAGCGGCCCACATATGAGGCATTCCGGTCTTTCCAGTCGTCATCCCCTGGCCTGTCAGCCCCATACACTGCTGCATTGTCGAAGTAGCGGGCCCAGTCGGCTTCATTTTCGAAGCCTTGGGCCCTAACATTGAACGAGCGGGCGGCCTCTTCCTGGCTGGTCGTCGAGACCATGGCACCGAGCGTATGCCTGTTCAGCTGTTTGCTGTAGTTCAGGGTATTCTCCCATATCCAATGATACCCTCGATTAGTAGAATAAGACAAGTAATTCTGGTTGACCGGCTTACCAGGCTCTGTACGTTTTGGTTCAAAGTTTTTGAACAAGTTGTTATTCTGACGATAGGAGAACCGCGTTACAAACTCCAGGCCTTTCACCATGTCAGTCAGGTTTAGTTCCGTCACAGACTGGAGGTCGCTAGTCTTGTTTACCGGCTTGTTACGCAGCAACGTAGCGAGAGGATTAATAGCATCACCGTGGATCCCCAGATAAGGCGACTCACGCGGGCCTACTCCACCGAAACTGCCGTCTTCATAGTACGCCGTTGCTGAACGTGGCATATAGATCGCCGAAAGGATCGTACCGCTATAACCACCCGAAGTAGAAGTTCCCCGGTTATCGTTGTTGTTCCAGAATACATTCTCACTTAGCTGGAGGAACTTATTAAACTGGTAACTGGTATTGAACCTCAGGGAGAGGTTCTGACTATAAGTATTTTCCAAGGTCCCTTCTTCTTTTTCATACCGGCCCTGGATGAGCGTTTTGAACTGCTCCGTCCCCGCGTTTAAGCTTAGGTTATGTCTTTGAATAAGTCCTGTCCGGAAAATCTCACCTACCCAGTCGGTACGGGTTTCCTGTGCGTAAGGATTCTTCGCCGCATCCCAGCCATCGAGCGGAGTCATTCCCGCGTTGATGTAAGCCAGGTTCGATACCCTTGCCTCATCGGCTGCTGTTAGAGATTGCGGCAGGCGCCAGGCATTTTTCAAGCCAGTAAACTGGGTGTACTCCAGGGAGGGCTTTCCTGCTGCTGCCTGTCTCGTCGTTATTAATACCACCCCGGCTGCGCCGGCAAAGGCCCCGTAAATTGATGCAGAGGCAGCATCTTTCAACACCGTTACTGATTCCACATCCGCAGGATTGAAAGGTGCATTAGGAACTCCGTCTACCACAAACAGGGCACTCTCACCAGATCGCGAGCCCATCCCGCGGATGGTGAGAGAAGGGCTGGCATTGGGATGTCCTCCGTTATTCACAATCGTGACACCGGGCACTTTCCCCTGTATCATTGCAGGAACATTAAGCACAGGCCGGTTTTTAGCCTGCGCGATGTCGGGAACAGTGGAAACAGCTGCCGAAAGATCCTGCTTTTTCACCGCTCCGTACCCGATCACTACCACCTGGTTGAGATCCTGATTGTCTTCCTTCAAAACTATACTAAGCGGGGATCCGCTTACTAATACTTCCTGAGTAGCAAAGCCGAGAAAAGAGACGACCAGGGTACTGTTGGGGGCAAGATCTCTGATTATAAATTCTCCCTTAGCATCCGTAACTGCTGATATTGCAGTACCTTTTACTTTCACAGTTGCTCCGGGAAGCGGCAATCCTCCGGAATCCGAAACCTTACCCCTTACTTCAAGAGACAATGATTGGAATGCTTTCGTCTCCTTAGCTTTTTTCTTGATAATTATAGTTTTATTATCAAGGATATACTCAAATGGTTGCTCCTTAAAACTTTCGTTAAGCGCCTGTTGCACACTTACATTTTTCAAATTAAGCGAAACAGGTTTCCCCAGTTTCAAGTCGTCGTACTTGTAAAAAAGCGAGTATCCGCTTTGCTTTTCTATCTGGGAAAGTATTGTACTGAGGCTCATATTTCGCCCCGAAAGCGAAATATTTTGAGAGAAGCCTGCGGCGCTCAGTTGCAGGCAAAAAACTGTTAATAGAATAGCTGTGAGTTTCATCAGAAGAAACAGTTTTTTTGATAAAAACGGGCGCATCGGCACCGTTTTACCAATAGCGATAAAATGCATACTTTTGTCAATAAGGGTTTAAAAAAAATTCCGCAAGAGTTTTAAGGATCCTGCTCTCTCGAGAGCTAAAGCCGGGCGTGTTCGAGCACTACCCGGTTTTTTTATAGGATCAGAGTGACTACACTATGTTTTCATAACATTTTTATTTTAGTTGTTCTCCACTTTTATTTTTCTGCCATTTATAGTAAAGCGAACATCTCCCAGTTCGAGCACACGAAGCACTCCTGAGACCTCCTCGCTCCGTTTAATTTTTCCTACATATTGTTCGTTTGTAACCGGCGCTGCATATTCTACCTCCACATCGTACCAGCGGGATAGTTGCCGCATGATCGCACGGAGGTCCTTTTTATCGAAGCGGAAATAACCCTCTTTCCATGCTACAGCAATTTCAGTGTCTGCATCGCTTACAGCTATCACGTGACTACCCTGAGGTAAAACAGACTGCTGTCCCGGCCGTAAGACGGTTGCAGCGGCAGGAGCTTTCGCTGATCTCACTTTGACTGCGCCTTCGATCAAGGTTGTGACAATGGCATTTTCATCAGCATAGGAATTCAGGTTGAATTTCGTGCCGAGCACTTCCACAGTCTGCGCCCCCGAAACAACAAGAAAAGGCACTCTACCTTTTCCTCCGGGTAAGCTCAGCTTTTCTATTTCGAAATACGCTTCACCCTCTACAAGCACCTTCCTCTCAGTGGCGCTGAACATTGTTGGGAAGCGGATAGAAGAAGCTGCATTTAACCAAACTTTCGAACCATCAGGCAGTGTCAAACGGTAGTGTCCACCCCGGGGAGTACTAATCGTATTTAATCCAGCAGGAGCATTACCGCCCTGGGCCGTATTTCTGCTCGCGTCAAAAACAACTTGCCCCTCTCCGGTTTTTCTGATGGAAATACCCCCTCTTTGTGCCAGCTCTCCGTCCTTTTCATCCTCCAGAAGGATAGTGGAGCCATCTGCAAGTGTCAATACAGCCCTATTCCCACCCGGAACTATTTTAACTGATTGTGCTTCACTGCTTTTTGAAATTTCAAATTTCGATTGATAGATAAAGTAGGATGACAAACAAAGAATGATCACTGCCGCAGCAGCGGCCATCTGTTTGAGGTAAGCAGGCAATCTCCTGATTCGAGGAGTTTCTTCCGACGACATCGCTGCTTTAATCTTCGCCCGGATAGTGTTCTTCAATCTTTGTTTCTCCTCATTTGACAATCGTTCCAGGAGGTCCTCTTCCAGATCGAAAAGTTTATAATAGGCAAGCAGAAAGTCCTCCTCTTCTCTGGAAGCCTTGCCCGTCCTGTACTTCTCCAGGATCAGCATAAACTCTTCTTTCTGAATATTCATTACAGCTTTTATATCCAAGACAGCCAACATGGAAAAACTCCCACGTAAACTTTATCTTTTTTTAAAAATGAGTAGGATCCCTTTAAAAGAAGAGGAGAAATACAAGCACCGAAAGGAGCGAGATATGCTCCTGAAGTTGAGAAACGCTCTTTCCCAGCTGGTTCTGGACTGTTTTACGGGAGATATTGAGGCGAAGGGCAATTTCGGCAGTAGAATGTCCCTGATCGTACCGCATCTTGAATATCTCCTGCTGAGATGGGCTAAGTTTTGAAACGAGCGCATTATAAGCGGAAAGGAATTCCTTCCGGAGAATCGAAGCGTCGGCCTGTTCATCTTCCTCCTGCAAATTCAGCAGAAGGTCATCCACCGGTCGGTAGCGCCCTTCTTTCTCCATCCAGTTAAGAACCGAATTTCTTGCCGACGCAAGCAGGTAAGCCTTCAAATTATTTATTTTGTAGCTATTTCGGCCTGCCCAGATTTTCAAGAAGATATCTTGTGTAATATCACTAGCACTTTCAGTATCTCCCGTGCGCCTTGAGACTACCGAGAAAACCAACTCCCAATACCGTTCATACAGGCAATCAAAGGCATCAGCATTATCTTTGCGGATCTCCGACAGCAGAAAGGAATCGTCGTGATAATCAGGATATTCTTCTAACATTTTGTGGATGATTACGAGAACAGCTGCGGACGTACCGGCAGATGCTGAATCCGCCTCAAATGAAGCACATAGCTGTTAAGTGTAGATTAAAGAACCGTTATCCTTTAACGGCCGCAGAAACAAAGGAGAGAATTGGGCTAGGCTTGCGGTCCGAATTACTGTAAGCGCGGGGCTTTTTCAAGAGAGTCCGCCAGATGGAAATCAGGTTACCAAACATTCTCTCAAAGGATTCAAATAATCCAGTTGCTTGTCCTCGAATAATTGTTCCAATGCTTCACAGCCGTTCTCCATTTTATAATCACGTTCTCTTTCGGTGATGGGTATGAGCCAAAAGCAGTGAAACATCTGGCCGTTAAATTCAAAAAGTTCAAGATCTTCACCATCCATATAGGGCAAAGAAATAAAGCCATGGTCGCACTTGGAATTTGGAAGCCAAGGTCGACCGATATTGATAGTGTGATGAATGTTTAAAGGCAAACCGTTTCTATGATAGGAGGCACAAACTGTTACAAGTTCAACTATAGCTTCATCTTGTTGAGGCGAAAAAACAAAAAGCTCAATTAAGTTGTCATCGATGCGGCCTACTGACATGCCTACGGTACAATAAGTCCAGTAATGGTGGCGAGCATTTGGCCTGAACTCTAAAACATAGAAATCGGGGTGCAATTTCTCAGTAGGCCCTTTTTTTAAGAGCCTAGGTATTCCTTCAATCCCGAAATAATTTTCATAATGATTTCGGAGGCTCGTTGTAAATGTACTGGTCATTTCACTACGTGCAAAGTATGGTTAAATTTAGAAAATTTTTAAAACCACTGCACCCTCCATTTTTTCAGAGGCTATATTACGAGCCGCTTTTCTTTCCGTCATCTTGCATCTAGTATTTACTTGTCAGTGTGATAATATCCTTCTTATCTTCTCATTAGTAAGAAGCAAGACACAATCACCTGTTACACCTATAGATATAGCTACAATTTTTACAACGGCCAACTACCAGTAAAAATAAGAAGAGCTTTACTGGATCTAGCGATTAAGGCAGTCCCAAAAGAAGTAGAAGTAAATACATCATTTCAGCCATATTTGGTAAACGCGGATAGCTTGCGGTTCTTTTGGAAGGAACTGAATAGGCGTAAGCCCTGGTCCCTTTTAGATGATCACAACTTTAAAAAAGCTTGTAGTATGACGCTTACGGACGGAACTACTATAAAGCTTTTTTCAATTACTGCTGGTGACATCAAGGTATTAAGTTTCTATGAGCCAGCGTTTTTCGAGGAGCATTGCCCAGGGAACAAAGATAGATTATCGATCTTCGAACTCCAGGCGCTGTTTAATAGGTATTTTGTTATCTCTTCAAAGTAAAAGGTATCGTTTTTTGAGACTAACGTTAAGTATAAAACAGGGCGGCGTTATAAAGAGATTTACTATCATATCATAATCCTGTTCCTTAATGGGAACAAGTTTCAATTACAACATCAGCTGCTGCTCTGTTTTATATAGTGTTAGCACCAGTTGTCTTTACTTCTCCAAACTCTATCCAATCTCCTACATTTTTTTCGATCCAAATTTTTGCTGGTTCTGTTGCTAGAATGTATCCCTTATTTTCTGCCATCATAATATCAGCATCAAATCTTTCCAATACATATACTCCAGCTGAATTTAAGCTTCCAACCACAGGTATTTTAACCTCCCAAATTTCTCCAATTCGGTTAGAAATAATATCCGAATGTGGAAATGCAAGTATGTAGTCCTCCGGCTCTCCTGATTCAGGATAAAATTCAGGGTCATCGGAATTTAAATCCCATTCGGTCCAATTCAATTCCACTATATGTTTTTTAATTATCCTTTGAAAATTGAACCCTTTTAATTGTGATTGCTCAATCTTGTTTTTAATCTTATCTGTTACAGTTAAATCCCATAATCCAGAAATAATTAAAGGAGGAACATAAGGCCCCGTTCTTTCCAGCTGTAAATATCCCTCTTCGTCTCTATCCAAATGACTAGTCATTCCCTTAACCAGAATACTACCATAATCACCCCAAGGACATTGTTTATTATTAAGCCTATAGATTTTCATTCTTCAAGTGGTGCTAACAAGCGGCTTTTCGCATATATTGTAAAGCCATCGGATAGAGCATATTTACGCAATGCATGACTGTGTTTTCCATCGTTTCTTGAGACAATTGATAACGCCTTAGTTTTGGTTAGCTAATATTTCTGTTTTCTTTATCGATGTCGCCCAAAATAGGCTGAAGGTGCCTAATGTCTTCTGGCCAACTATCTTCCCAAGGATATACTCCTTTTACAGTTGGGTAAACACACTGAAGTAAAGGGAAATTATTATTCTTATAAAATCTAATAGCTTGACCTACATATTCATCGTAATACTTTGCATCTACATCTATCATTAAACATTCATAATCATCTAAGATGTCGCTATAAAATGTTCCGCCTTTATAAATTCGACCTTCCTTTAGATCGAAGCCGATATTATTTATTAGAATGTGAGCTAAGTCCTTCTTTAGTCCAATCATTATGATTTCGGGATGCTGATAATTATGAAAGAGGCCTATTGAATACGTAAACCCTGGTCCTTTATCATCTTCTAAGACATGAACAACGTGTAGTCCATACTCTTCAATGTTCGAAAGCAGTTTCTCGTATCCTTTTACTTCTTTTTCCATCTATTTAACTTAAGCTATAGATTTTCATTATGCATATATGAGTTTACGTCTCTGGGAGTTTACCCAATAATTGCAGGATTTCCTATCCTTTTTTAAGACAGAATAACTTCAAGTGTTTATATTGTGATCATTTAAAAGCACTTCCGTGTCGGGCAGCACTAATGTAATTAAAAAGCAGAAAACTTCGAGAACCAGGTCAACAGGGCATAATTTAAACATTGTGTTACTAACTGCCTCTTTTTTCCTCGGTCATTGCACCAAAAGTTTTTACAAATAAAATCCTGTCGGTTTCTGAGTCGTTCAGCCTTTTTGTTAGCTCTTTGTTCGGGTACGTTACTTCAAGTGAATCTTTTTCTCTTAATTCCAAAATCATAAATAGCTCTCCATTAAAGTCTGATTTCAAACCGCTTATTGCTTTAACAATATTAAAGTCATATTTAGAGTCTACCAAGGGAGTCCAATTCACGTAGCCTTTACCTTTAGATACTTTTATTGGAAACATTATCCAGCATTCTGGAGTGACTTCTACTGCTAGTGTGTCCTTGAAGATGTTAAAATGTAAAATTACTGAAGAAGAGTCCTTAAGCCAAGGCGTAGATTTTGGGTCGTAAACCACCTCGCTAATATTGTTAAATCTATTTTGAGATTTTGTTAGGTCGGTCGTTCCTCGGTTGCCTTCATTGCAACCTATTAACATAGTCAGTATTATTAGTAGAAGTTCAACCTTCCTAAGTGTCATTAAGGTCGTGATTTTTGAGGTTGTCTGTAACATTTGGCTAAACACAATTGCGTTTATTTCCCATATATACGAAGTTTTATCTAGAGTTCAAGAGCCTTATCTTTCTATGGTTATTGTAAACCAAGAATCAGATGTACGCCGACCTACTGTTCCAGAATGTAATCGTTTTTTGAGACTATGATTTTCTTGTTTTTCAGCCTTCCGTTTAATTGTTCCTTCCTAGTAATTGCTACCGTTATTAACGCTGAATATTTTTCTACCTTTCGAAAAACAAGAAAACTAATAGCACTTACTTTGCTGTGTTTCTACAGTAGAATTTAATTATGTCGACTGTAGAGGGAGCAAATTCTTTTTCTAGAAGCATGAAGTCCGGATCATTTAAGCTATAAAATAAATAATTTTTATCCTTTCCTAAAAGTCCCCAGAAATGATCTGCATGGTCAGAATTAGCTCCAAAACTAATTAGTAAGAGACTTGTTTGTGAATTATGGAGGTAGATTTCAAGACACTTTCGAATGAAGAACCTGTCTTCATAATTTCTCAATTTGAGCTCTTTTCTTGTATCAGAAAACTGCTTTTCGGCTATAAGATATTTAAAAATACTATCTTGAGAATTCGCGATTCGCTGATCTTTATCAATAAAGATTCCCACTTGCGCCAAAGAAGAACTGTAACTTGAGAAGGTCATAATTATAGAGATGAATACTACTATCCATAATTTCATTTTCATATTGCTCGTTGTTTAATAATCCATTCATCCCGAATAATTCAAACCCCGTTACTACCTGCTTTTCTCTTAGGGCCCCAGCTTAATAAAGGGTATCTTTTCTACAAAAAATTTGTGTATTACTGCCGCTAGAAACTCCCCCCATCATTATCATTTTACATAGCTTAATTAATCGTTATTTGAGACAGAATAACGATTAAGGGTTTGAGTTGTGCCCGCTTAATAGCACTTCACTGTCGCCCAGCACTAATGTAATTAAATAGCAGAAAATTTCGAAAACCACGTCAGCCGGGCATAACTCAAACCTGATGTGTGCGCCTTGAATGGTAAATATAGGAGAAAATCGTAAGAGCTAGAGGATTCAAGTCCCTTATGTGCCGGGGTAACGCCCGGAAGCATTAGTAAGCCGCAAGGTGGTTTACCGTGAGGTATGCACTAAAGTAAGCGGGACTACAAATGTCTGTACCGACGAACAGGAATCGGATAAGAGGCATGCATGCGTGGATGAGCAAGCACATCATTGTGAAGTCCAGTGAATACCAAAGCGCATGTATGTAGATCCGGCGAGGATAGACAGGAAGCTATTTACCTTACCGAGGGAGGCCTCTTAGGTTACGGGTAACCACAAAGAGGAGTCAGCAGAGGTCATAGTAGTGGAAGGAACACGAGCCGGTGGGTAAAGCCGGAGGTCTCACAAACTCACGAAGGACCGAACGATACTGGTTCCAAATGTTGCAAGGAGGTTCAAATTCAAGTTTGCCAGCCTTACAATAAGCGGAACAGGGAAACAAACAAGATGATTGAGAAGGTAATCAACCGTAAAAACATGCTCAGGGCATACCGCCAGGTGCTGTTGAACAAGGGTTCAGCAGGTGTGGATGGTATGTCTGTAAAAGAGCTATCGGCACATCTGGATAAAAACAGAGAACGGATAGCTCATGAAGTATGCACGGGCAAATACCTCCCTTCACCCATCTTAGGGGTAGAAATCCCCAAAAGCAATGGAAAGACCCGTTTACTGGGTATTCCCACGGTAACCGACCGGCTGTTGCAGCAAGCGGTAGCTCAGGTGATCACCATCAAGTTTGAACAGGAATTCAAAGACCACAGCTACGGTTTTCGGCCCGACCGAAATGCCCATCAGGCAGTACTGCAATCGCAGAAGTATATCCACGAAGGCCATCAGCATATCGTGGATATCGACCTGAAAAGCTTCTTCGACGAAGTAGATCACTGTGTCCTGTTGCAACTGCTCTACCGCAAGGTTAAATGCCCGCTCACCCTGCGTCTGATCCGCAAATGGCTATGCGCTCCCATCTTAATCAAGGGAAGGCTGACCAAACGCAGAAAAGGCGTACCCCAGGGAAGTCCTTTAAGCCCGCTGCTGTCCAACATCATGCTGCATGAACTAGATAAAGAACTGGAAAAACGGAAGCTCAGGTATGTCCGCTATGCCGACGACTTTAGTATTTATACTAAAAGCAATCAGACAGCCCGAAAGGTGGGAAATCAGATTTTCCTGTTTTTGCAGGATAAACTAAAGTTACCCATTAATCGGGGGAAGAGCGGCATCCGAAAGCCGGTACAGTTCGGGTTGCTGGGCTATAAGTTTGTACCTACCTACAAAAAGGGCGACAAAGGCAAATACCAACTGGTGGCAAGCGACAAAAACTGGAAGAACCTAAAAGAAAAACTGAAAGCAGCCACAAGGAAGACCAGTCCGATGAGTTTCGATGAGCGCATTCAAAAGCTCAAAGAAATACAGCAGGGCTGGATCAATTACTTTCGGATGGCAAGTCTGACAGGAAAGCTAAAGGAACTGGACAGCTGGGTCCGAAACCGTCTTCGGTACTGTATCTGGACTGACTGGAAAAAGCCTGAACGGAAAAGGAAAAACCTGATCCGTCTGGGCGTAAACCCCGATCAGTCCTACTCCTGGAGCCGAACTCGTATGGGTGGCTGGGCGGTAGCTCAAAGCCCCATTATGGTGACCACCATTACCCTGAAAAGGTTAATCAAAAGAGGATACCAATCAATGCTTGATTATTATCAGAACGTTTCCCCATCAGCTATCGAACCGCCGTATACGAGACCCGTACGTACGGTGGTGTGAGAGGCGCACCTCATCGCTTACAAGCGGTGAGGCCGTCTACTCGATTAGCGGCTGCTTATTGTGTCACGCATGGTGTAAGTATATGTCCGCCGCCCTGAATGTCCGCATTATTAGCTTTCATCCAGTCAAGAGCTTTATTACCTAAAAGTGCTGTGTAAGTATACGCACCTAACTCGTGTTTATATTTTTTTAGTTTTCTTCTTGTCGCCTTGATAATATTGTCTGACCACTTTACGAAGTCCTCGGACTTGTCAACCCATTGCATATTTTCTACAAACTTTGGTTGAAAATAAAGCCGTCCGCTATGAATTGAGTTTTCACGAAATATACTTCGGTCAAAGTCCAATGTCGGTGTATTGGAATTAACCAACCAATATTTTTGCGGTGCAATATAGTCTAAACGAATTTTCGCCAAGTCACTCCGCCTTGCCAAGTATACCCGAGCCCCTTCTTTAATAAAGTCTCTTACGATTGTGTCTTGAATTAAAGTTATTTTGTCCGAGTGATGATAATATGGAATGAAAACAATGTCGTCAAATGTCTTTAAGAACGCGTCAAATTCTTGTTGATCGTGTGGATGAAGGAAAAAGTTAACTTGTCTGTTCACTGTTTTTTATATTGATGTCTGTCCTTATAAGTTGCCGCTAACGGTTAAGGGTTTATATTGTGCGGGATAAATAGCACTTCACTTTGAGGACCAAAGCAATAGAAAGCACTTCACTGGGTACTACCACGTCAACCCGCATTATTTAAACCCGATGTTATGTTTTCGGCTTTTGTTAGAAGCCCAACTCCTGATAATACGCTTTGTTTGCTTTTTTGTCATACCATAAGTATTGTGAAAGTTTTCCTCTCTTTATATTTACATATGGTTTGATTTCTGCGATCTTTTCTTTATTCCACCACGAAAACTCTTCTGAGAAAAACAAGCCATCATCATATTCCCTCGAAATTCTTAAGTTCTTTTTCTTAATAATCCTTCCAACAGTCGAAGAATCACAATTAAACGAAAATAAAACACTATAGTCAGGGCCTAAATCTCCATCACAATAGATATGATTTACATCTCGCGTTAATCCGATTTCTAAATATTCTTCAAGCCGTTTCCTATTGCTGTCAGTATCGGGCTTGCCAGAGTCGAAATGTTGGCAACTAGAAAAAGCAGTCCATAACAGAATTAGAAAGTATATTCGATTGTTCAAAGGGTCCTCCTTTTAAGCTGAAACATAACAGTTAGGCTAAGAGTTGTGCGGGATTAATAGCACTTCCGCCGTTGCCAGCACTAAAATAAATAAAAAGCAAAAAACTTCGCCCCTGCACTTTCCGCCGGCATAACTTTTAGGTAGTGTTACACGTAGGCGCTTTCTAGGCACTCGCTAGTGAATTAATTTTTAAGTTAAGCCAGTTTGAGAGGAGTTGAACGCGTCTCTAGTCTCAAACATTTATTCCCATTTTTAACCCGCCAGCATTACTGAAATATGCAAATAAAGCTTTTTAATCTCGGTATCTAAGGAATATGCTTTTAATATTGTCTTGTAGTTTTTGAAAAGAAACTAGGATATTTGAACTTAACGACGTTCTGATATTTAAAGGAGCTGAAAAGCTCCTTTAAATATCAGAAAAATTAGGCTGTCAAAATTACTGTAGCGGCAGTGATTTGAGAATTTCTATCTTTTACCTGATACTCTCTTCTCACAGCTTCCAATTGCTGATTCATTGTTGTGATAGCAGAAATATGAGAGGCTTTGTCAAGAGGAGTAACTTTTCCTTCTTGTTTTATCTTAGCTCTAATAGCTTCTGTTCTACTTATTTTTGTTATCATACTTCGAAATCATTAAGGTTGTGTTCGAATATTCGAAAGTCTTGCAAAGCTAAGACATTGGTTTCTAAATTGCCACTAATTTCGTCAAAAAGAATTAGCTTATCTTGAAATGCTGCAAAAATCAAAGGCTTATTAAAGTAAATATTTGCCTCTGTAGCATCTACAATAATAATACCATTGGCTTTCTTTTCTCTCATTAAATCTTTTGAGCTTACCTCGGCAACCCATATGAATTTCGGCATGGAGGTTTCAATTAATATACTCTTGAGATCTTCTTGAAATGTATCATTTTTAGCTATACCATCTTTGAAAGATCGGCTAGAAGCGAGATAAAATCGAAGTAACACCTCACTACTATCCTTCAAGGGTTCGGGGCCAGTGATAAGGAAGTTCCTAACATAGTTTTTCGCTTCATAAGCTTCTAAATATATTTTTGGATATAAAGGAGCAATGAAATACGTCACTTCACAAGTACTCCATTCTGCACCATAATGTCTTGCTGGTTAACTTAAGGGAGCTTTTTGATATGGAGGATGATTGTCATCAATAAAAACAAAGTCTTTTGTTATTGAGTCATAATCATATAAAACAATACTTTTCGCCGCCAAGCCTGCAGCTAAAGTGGTATTCGAGGTTTTATATGACACCAAGGAGTTAATCTGATTATCTTCGATTTTATTGTGACCGATAGCTAATAAAGCGTGACCAATACTTCCTCCTCTGTGTCTATTATCAATCGCCATAATAACAGGTATCCCGCTTTCAATGTAGCAACTTAGCAATCCTTCAAATTCTGCAGCATATTGTTGTTTGCTATAGATTCTTGTGCCAAATCCAAACTCTTTTAATGCATAAGACATTTGCGCAATATTCAATCCTTTTGAAGGAACCTGCCTTTCAGATGAAACTTGATTAAGCGTCTTAATTATTTTAGAAGGCAGTACAGGCTGGTAATTTGAATACTTGTTACTAAAGTACTCCATAATCGCCCATAAACTTGTTTCCGCACAACTAATAGTTTCTGTGTCTTGTGATGAGTGGGGAAAGCCTTTTACAGTAAATTTAACTCCATTGACCGTTGTATGGAATTTACTTATACAAGAGATGAAATTACTATTATTTTTTAATAAGTAAGGAGAAACAATACTTCTTCCTATGATGAAAGGGTCAGTCGGTCTTAGAACAATAAATCCACGATATTTTTTCTGAAGTATTGGATGTTGAGCTCCGTTAAAAAAATCAGTGTCTGAGATTTGATCTTCAAAAAAAGATAATCTAACGCAGTCTCTTTTATATTTAGGCAATTTGGAGGAATAATAGTGATAATAGCTGTCACGATAAACTTTATCAACATAATTACTTTCAGCTAATATAAAAGTACTATCCTTAAAATTATCAAAATACGGCTTTACCAGCCTTGTAAATAGTATCCCTGAGGTAACATCACTAATGCCGAATTCATCTTGCAATAATTTTTTAACTAATTCTTCTCCGTTAGTGATCGGCTCTATATAAATGGAAATACTCATAATATATTATTGAAGCTTCTAAGATAATTATAAAGGGTGAAGGACACTAATAGCACACACTATGGCCGGAGCTGAAATACTTAAATGGGAGAGCTTTTTTATTCGACTTTCTTGCATTCAAGTATAAAGGTCAAGTAAAAACTTCTTGCGCTTACATGTATTGATTAAACTCAAAGTCGAACGAATAAGTAGCACTACTACGGATGCTATCACTAAATAATTCAAAAAGCAAGAACTTCAAGGCAGCAGGTCAATGTCGGTTACGAGCTCTAGATGCTCTATTCATGCCGTAAGTTTTTAAAGTCCTTGGAGTTACGGATGGGGTAATTAGGTCGGTGGTCCTGCTGTTATTTGCAAGTCTTCGACAAGTTGATTTTATGCGATTGCTCGTCTTTTGCGCTTACGTGTAACGATTAGGCTAGAAGTTGTGCCGGATTGGGAGCACTTCCGACGTTGCCAGCACTAAAGTAACTAAAAAGCACTTCACTTGGTGCGCACACTTCAGCCGGCATAACTTTTAGCTAATGTTAGGCGCAGTTTTTATTGTCAATGGAGAAAGTCCATTTTCCTTTAATGTTCCTGTTAAGCTGTCTAAAACCATTTTTATTTCATTTTTCAAACCAAGGTCATTAGTCAATGGAATTTCACTGCTGCACATAGCTAATTCGCCAGATAGGTCAATATTTTGGCTCCTTAATCTGTTCCGCATCCTCTTCCCCTCTTCCTTCAGAATCTTTTCATTTGAAAACTCGACAAAAGCAGAAATTGAAAAGTAATACTTGTTAAATACCAATCCCTTGTCATGAGGAAGGTCGATTTGAAAGGGAAAGTTATTGTGAATGCCTAAAATTTTAACTGAATGTTCCCATCCATTAAATTCTTCCTTTACTATCCAGTCTTTTGATTGAAAGAAGTCAATAATATTGCTATCTAGTAATAGTTGTTGTTTTCGTCTATAGTCGTTATACAACCACCAATAGAAATAAATCAAGAGGCCAGCCAAAAACAAGATTAAAATACTAAGGTCGGAATCGCTGCCTTCTGGAGTATTTGTCACCAAAATTATTACTAAAGCAAGGATAAGGATTGTAATTAAAAGATATGACTTCTTAAGAGCTGAGAAAAATTCAGTAAAGGTCAATATAATCATAAAAGTTGTGTGGACTTGTAAAATTGCGCCTAACTAAAATATAGATACACCACCTGCGTCTATATTTCCTATTGGTGCAGCAATTTATTATAAATTATAAATATTCAAAAAATCCGAAGTGCTTAAAATGCGCTAATAGTTTTAGTACTAACTTAAGTAGTTTTAGTTTCTGCTTGAGAAAGTGGTAGCGGAGCGGGTGTGGGTCTGAGCGGGACGCTCAGACCAGGACAAACTAGTACATTGACCAACTCAAGAGATGCCGAAATGAATCCGGCATGACGCCCCCCATAGAGAGAAGCTTCAAGCCCCAATAACAAAGAAAGCCTGACACTTTCGTATCAGGCTTTCGTACCCAGAGCCGGAGTCGAACCGGCACGGTTTCCCACAGGTGTTTGAGACCAGCGCGTCTACCAATTCCGCCATCTGGGCATTGCTATTTGCTTTAGCGGTGTGCAAAGGTATTTAAACTCTCCTTAATTCGCAACAAATATTTTTGTCTGTAGTATAGGTCTTTGATTTTCAGCAGGAATAATTCCTTTTCGCTCTGTTTTTCTTCTTTATCGTACTTCGAAGTGTACATATTCAGCTCTAACAGGAGCTCTTCTTCTATGCCTAATACTTGTTTCTGCAGCTTATCCAGCGCTTCTGCATTGGGATCAAACTCGAGCTCCATCAGCTCTTCGTTCACTTCCATCATTTCCATCAGGAAATCCTGCGGCAACTGGTATTTATCCCCTTCTGCTATTTGCTTATGCAACTGAAGGATGTATTCCAGGCGCTTCTCTGGCTTAGAGAGTACCTGGAATGCTTTATTGTTCTGCGTAGAAAGCTCCAGGATCTCCTGCTGCTTCTCCGGCGTATCGTTCACGTAAAAGTCGGGATGGAACTCTTTACTCAAGGAATAGAATTTCCGTTTTACCTGGGCCTCATCTACATTAAATGCCTCGGGCAACTCATAAAACTCAAAGTAATTCATTATTTAATTACGTGCTTTAGAATATCGTTACCTAAAACAAATACCATTAATGCAATAAGGATAAAGAAACCTACGATCTGTGCTTTCTCCATGAACTTATCGCCAAGTGGTTTCCCTTTGATCATCTCGATGATCAGGAAGGTAGCGTGACCACCATCCAGTGCTGGGATAGGAAGCAGGTTCATTAATGCCAAAGCCATAGAAAGCAAGCCTACAAGGCTCCAGAACTTCAGCACATCAAATTGACCACCGAACATGTTTGCGATGCCTACAGGACCTGTAAATGCTTTCTGAGCCTTTACTTGTCCCGTTACTACCTTACCAATACCACGGGCGTTGTCCATAAATGCTCCCCATGCTTTTGAAGCTCCTATCGGTAAGGATGCAAACAAGCCGTATTTCTGAGTTTCTTGAGGAAGATCTGTTACATCAGCCGCAAAACCGATCTGACCATCTGCATCAACTGCCGTATTCAAACTTACGGTATCAGCACCACGTAGTGCTTTAAGGGTTATCGTTCCGTTTTTTGCTGCAGCAAGCTCAGTTTTCAATTCGTCAAGGAATTGAACAGGCTTGTTATTCGCAGCAACGATCTTATCCCCTACTTTTAATCCCGCTTTCTGAGCGTTTCCACCTGCAACTACATCGCCTACCCAGGCATGCATCCTTGGCGACACGAATTCGCCAACGCCATAGTCGGCCACTTTCTCCAGCACATCACCCGGTACTGCTATTGTTTGCGTACCGTTATTACGTGCCACTGTAAGCTGACTATTACCTAAGAGAACTTTAGAGCTGGTTACTTCGTCAAAACGTGTGATAGGGCTGCCATTTACGGCGATGATCCTGTCTCCGGCCTGTAAACCGATCTCTTTACCAATTTTACCCGGTACCACTCCGTTTACCAGTTTATCATTGGGGATATAGGTTTCTCCAGCCCTGAACACAAGCATCCAGAAGATAAAAATACCCAATACAATATTTACCGCAATACCTCCAAGCATTACGATGAGGCGCTGCCAGGCTGGTTTAGAGCGGAACTCCCATGGTTGAGGAGGTCCAGCCATCTGATCTGTATCCATGGATTCGTCGATCATACCGGCGATCTTCACGTAGCCACCTAAAGGAAGCCACCCGATACCGTACTCAACATCTTTATGTTTGAAGCTAAATAATTTAAAGCCCCAGGCATCGAAGAACAAGTAAAACTTCTCTACTTTAATACCGAAAGCACGGGCGGCAAGGAAATGCCCTCCCTCATGTAAAATAATTAATATTGATAAACCCAGCAAAAGCTGGCCTGCCATAACTAGACCGTCCATTTAATATCTTTTCGTTTTTGGATTTTTATCCGACTGTTTTGTTACATCCCGCCTTAGCCGGAGGCAACGTGTTTATTTAAAATTTAACCTTTGATTTTTGTACCAATTCTTTAGCGTAGATCCTGGTTTCCTTATCAGTCTCCAGATAATCTTCTAAAGTAGGCTGACTAATATAAGCGATTTTATTCATACACGATTCAATCACCTCGCTCATCTCTAAGAAGCCAACATTATCAGCCAGGAACTCTGCCACTGCTACCTCATTTGCTGCATTGATCACGCAAGCTGTATTTCCGCCTTTTCTCAGGGCTTCGAATGCTATGGCCAGGTTCCGGAAGGTCTTTTTGTCCGGCTGCTCGAAAGTAAGCTGTGGATACTTCAGAAAGTCAAAACGCTCAAAACTGCTATTTATTCTCGAAGGGTAAGCCAAAGCATACTGAATAGGCAGCTTCATATCGGGCAAGCCCATCTGTGCTTTCATAGAACCATCGTTAAACTGAACGATAGAATGAATGATGGATTGCGGATGAACAATAACGTCGATCTGATCTGCCTCGAGATCAAACAACCATTTTGCTTCGATCACCTCCAGACCCTTATTCATAAGACTGGCAGAATCGATCGTAATCTTGGCGCCCATTACCCAGTTAGGATGCTTCAATGCTTGAGCTTTAGTCACCGTAGCTAAAAACTCAGTATCTCTTCCCCTGAAGGGACCGCCAGAGGCTGTTAGGTAGATCTTTTCTATTGGATTAGTGCTTTCTCCCACCAGGCACTGGAAGATTGCCGAGTGTTCAGAATCAACCGGAAGGATGTTCACCTTGTATTCCTTCGCCAGGGCTGTAACAATATCACCGGCAACAACGAGGGTCTCTTTGTTCGCCAGTGCGATATCTTTCCCGGATTTTATGGCTGCTATGGTTGGCCTTAATCCGCAAAAGCCTACCAATGCGGTTAGTACGATATCAATGGCAGGAGATTGAACCACTTCGCAAAGTGCCTCTTCCCCGCTTAACACCTTTACCGGGGTAGTGGCAAGCGCTTCTTTTACGGTATTGTATTGAGCATCATCCACAATGACGGCATACTCCGGAAGGAACTCCAAAGCTTGCTGGATCAGTAGTTCAGCGCTTTTATTTACTGTTAATACAGAAACCTTAAATAGCTGAGGATTTTCTCTGACAACCTCTAAAGCCTGGGTTCCTATACTACCACTGGAACCAAGTATTGCTATATTTTTCAATAATGATATGCTTTAAAATGTAATCCCGCTATTAAGATACGACATACTGTTTTAAACTGTCGGCAATCTTTCTGTCGTTTGACAAGCGGGGAACCTTATTCTGTCCGCCCAATTTCCCTTCCGACTTCATATAGTTGATGAACGAATCGGGCTTTAATGAGCGAATGATCAGCGGCTGCAGGATCTTACCTTCGATTAAATCGAAATAATAGACATTCTTTTTCTGGAGCACTTCATCTACTTTCAACCTGAACGAATCAATATCAGCAGGAGCCTTGGCAAATTCCACGAACCACTCGTGGTAAGGTAATCCTCCCTGGGGATCTGTTACCTGAGGTGCTACGGTAAATTCCGTGATCTCTACTCCTTCGCTTTTAGCTACTGAAAGTAAGGCATGTTCTACTTCCTCTCCTATCACATGCTCTCCGAATGCCGAGATATAATGTTTTATCCTCCCTGATACAATAATTTTATATGGGTTCTTGGATACGAACTTTACCGTATCGCCAATGCTATATCCCCAAAGACCGGCATTTGTATTCAGGATGATCGCATAGTTCTTCCCGATCTCCACATCCTTCAAACTGAGCCTGGTTGGATTTTCATTGAAATATTCTTCGGAGGGGATAAACTCGTAGAAGATCCCCGAATTGACAAGTAACAGCAAGCCTTTTTCGGTTTGCGAATCCTGGTAGGCAATGAAACCTTCAGATGCCGGATAAGTTTCTATAGAATCGATCTTCTTTCCGATAGACTCCTCCATCTTGGCCCTGTAGGGTTCAAAGTTCACCCCGCCGTAGACGAATAGGCTGAAGTTTTTGAAAATGTCTTTGATCTTCTTTCCCTCGGATCTTTGGGACAAGCGGTCGAAGTACATTTGAACCCATGGTGGAATACCAGAGATCAAACGCATGTCTTCGTGTATCGTCTCGTCAACTATCGCATCCACCTTCTGCTCCCAGTCCTCAATACAGTTTGTCTCATACGATGGAAGTCGGTTTTTTTGAAGGTATTGAGGGACATGATGAGCGGTGATACCGGAAAGCCGGCCCGTGGGGACTTTGTACTTGGTATCGAGAACAGGACTTCCCTGAAGGAAGATCATTTTCCCGTTAACAAAATCTGCCTTACCGGTTTCGTGGATATAGGTTAAAAGAGCATTGCGGGCTGCTTTGATATGCTCTGGCATTGATTCTTTGGAGATGGGGATGTATTTTACCCCTGAGGTGGTTCCGGAAGTCTTTGCAAAATAAGCGGGAAGCCCGGGCCAGAGAACATTCTCTTCACCCTTCACCACCCGTTCTACATAATGCTTCAGATCTTCATAATCCCTTACAGGGACGCGGCGCTTGAAGTCGTCATAAGACCGGATCTCCTGGAACTTATGATCTCTTCCGAAGGCTGTATTTTTTGCACTTTCTAATAATTTGTGAAGAACCTCTTGCTGTACATTTACCGCATTATATTTCCATTTCTCTACCGCCCGTACTGCAAAATAGGCAAATGGCTTGCTTAAAGCCGATTTTAATCCCATAAATCTTTCTTAGATAATATTGTCCAAAATCTCAGGATCCTGATCGCCCTCATACTCATTCATCATCCTACGGTAAGCTACTGCGAGAGTAACACTCGACAAGGGGATGATCAGCAGAGAATTTAACAGGTTAATTGCGCCTGCAATAATAAAGTCTCCGTCGGAGTTAGCAAAGAAAATAGAAAGTATTTGAAATATAGCCAGAAAAGATAATAGCAGAAGGATCTTGGTGAAATTACCTCTGGTTATGGCCAAACTAAAACGGATAGATTTGAATGGCGAAACGTCTTTATCGATAATGAAGAATGGGAAGAAAGAGATCCGTATCCATGTAAAGATGATAAACAATACTGCTATCGAATAGCCAACCTGCAACACCAGTTCACGTGCATTTGCCCCTACTACTATGTACAGCGGGAAAAAGATCACCATTACCAGCATAAATACGATAAAGATACACAGGGCGAAATAAGCGGTGGCCAGCAGGAATTTAACGATCTGCTTTGTTGTTGGAAAAGAGTGTTTAACAAAAACGTCATCCCGGTCTTCATCCAATACCCTTAGAATAAAACGGAACAGTGTTAGTTGAAAACCAAAGTAAGCCAGGGTAAAGAAAAGGAACAAAATGATCTTGATGCCGAAGTTGAAGCCGTCGAAAAAGTAGGCGAGCATCCCCGAGAGGTTGAAAATAAAGAACATCAGAAGGCACAGCCCCAGGATCTTGAAGTATTCCTTTTTAAGGACCTTCCAGGCTACCTGAAGTACGTCATTAACAGCAAAAGTACTTTCCTTTAAAAATTCGATCATGATTGTCTAAGAATAATTCTTTTCCCAAAGTCTTGCATAAAACCTAACCCATACGCAGATAATTGAACAAACGCTGCAACTATACTTAGAAAAGCAACTTTTAAAGATTTGTTTACTGTTAAGGAGTGAAAAAATATTAACAATGTAAATACAGCTAATAGGAGGTTACACACGTTTGCAAAAGGGAGCCTAAAAATATTAAGAATAAGTGTAAAAATTAGAAACAAAGTAAACATTGCTGGAAAAAAATGAACCAGCTTCAGTTGCGCGGGAAAAAACTTATAGATATTGATCCTTGCCCTGCCGAAGAAATGCAGCTGTTTGTAGAACTGCCTGAAATTCGTACGGCGCTTATGGAAAACTACGGCATCGGGGATAAGACCTATCTTGAAGCCCATAGAATGGATCCGGATACTGAACTCGATATCCTCGCCCAGCCTTGTGATTAAAAAACCTCCGGTGGCTTCCCATACCTTTCTGGATATGCCCATGTTAAAGCTTCTGGGATGGAATTGCCCGCCCATGTTCTTTTTACTACCACGTATCCCTCCTGTTGTAAAGGGTGAGGTCATAGAGTAACTGATCGCTTTCTGAACAGGAGTAAAAGAGCTGTGCGCTCCATCAGGCCCGCCAAAAGCGTCCAACCACTCCCTCTTCAAATGCTCACTTACGTTCTGTAAATAATCTTCAGGGATCAGACAGTCTGAATCAAAAACGATGAAGTATTCTCCGCGTGCTCTTGCGAAAGCATAATTCCGGGTAAAACCCTGCCCCTCGTTCTGTTTAACATAATAGGCAATACTAAGAACAGAGGAGTAACTTTCTACAATTTCTTTTGCAGGAAGCTTGGATCCATCTTCGATCACCAGGACTTCAAAGTTCTTATACGTTTGCCGGGTTAGGGTTTGCAGCAACTCATCAATTTCCTGCGGCCGGTTGTACAGAGGAATGATGATTGAAAAAAAGAGGTCAGACATGTATTGGTTGAGGAGTTATCTTCTCTATCTGATAATTATTCCTTTCCGCAGAATTCCTTGATACCAGCTCTGCAACAAAGCCCGTTAGAAATAACTGGAAACCCACAACTATTGCAACCAGGGCTATATAGAACAGCGGCTGGTCGGTAACGTTACGGTATTTCTGATGCTGGGCGATCTGGATCAGTTTATCTGCGATTAACCAGATGGTAATGATCAAGCCTGTAAAAAAGCTTAATACGCCCATCGTTCCAAAGAAGTGCATGGGGCGCTTTCCAAACTTACCTACGAAAAAGATAGAAAGCAGATCAAGGAAACCATTTACAAAGCGGCTTAGGCCGAATTTTGTTGTTCCATATTTTCGGGGCCTGTGTTCTACTACCTGCTCGCCTATCTTTCTGAAGCCTGCCCATTTTGCAAGAACAGGGATATAGCGGTGCATCTCACCATATACCTCTATGCTTTTAACTACGTCTTTACGGTATGCCTTAAGTCCGCAGTTAAAATCGTGCAGGTTATGAATGCCCGACATCTTGCGGGTAGCTGAGTTGAAGAGCTTTGTAGGGATGGTCTTACTCAAAGGATCATGGCGCTTCTTTTTCCACCCTGAGATCAGGTCGTACTTTTCTTCTTTGATGCGCCTGTAAAGCTCAGGGATTTCATCAGGGCTGTCTTGCAGATCGGCATCCATAGTGATCACAACATCGCCCTGCGCTGCTTCAAAACCTACATTGAGAGCAGCGGATTTTCCATAGTTACGACGAAATTTAATACCGCGGATATTATAGTTCTCTTGTTGCAGTTGTTCTATTACCTCCCATGAACTATCGTTACTTCCATCGTCGACCAGTATGATCTCGTAGGAAAAACCATTTTCTTCCAAAACCCTTTTGTTCCATTCAACAAGCTCAGGAAGAGATTCATATTCATTATAGAGAGGTACAACTACCGATATATCCATTCGTTCTGAAAAACCTTAATATTATTATTATTCGGAAACACTCTTTGCAAAAACAGGAGGTTCCTTTTTAAAGATAGCGGCAAAAATTAACGCAGCTATAAACGTGATAATGATAGAGAAAATAATTCCCTGTATCACATGTCCGATAGTGGGATTTTTGCCTGCCTCTATACTTGCTTTTATTTCGTCGATCTTCTCGTCCAGCTCTTCAGTAGGAACATTCTGCTTACCGGCAAAATCTGTTGTTACCTTTACAATGTTTTGCTGCACCCTTTCAGTTATTCCCTTATCAACTGAGTGAGAATAAATATAGTTGCCCAGGGAATACACAAAGTAGGCGGCAAAGAACATAATGAATATTCCGCTGGCAGCCTCCCGCATAGACCAGTATCCGCCTACATATTTACGAAGTTTTAAGGTAAAAAATATAGCCAGGGCAACAGGAATAGCAAAAGAAAGCAAAACAGGTGAAGCTATGATTACGGGCATTGCCGTTGTGGAAGCGATCCAATAAAGGGCAATAATGCCGATTATCAGAATAATAACGCCGAAAAGCAGTCCGTAAACCGCCGCCTGTTTTTGCATTGATCTCTTATCCTGCATCTGTTATTGATTAAAAGCAGCTACAAGTTTGTACACGGCACCCTCAAATTCAGGATCGGAGCTGTGCTTCAGATATTCGGTGATATCGTCTGCGGAAGGGTTGTTTTGATAGAAAAAGCCCATGATAGGATAGAAAAGATCCTTGATCTCTGAAGACTCATCTAAATTTTTAGCCACCCGGCCGATTTCTGAATAATTGCTTTCCATAAGGATCTGGTGGGCAATGATGTCTTCATAGATCCGGTGCTCATCCTGGAACTCATCTTCATCCACCAATAAAAACTCTTTCAGGAAATCTTCCAATTCTGGTTTGATATCTTCGTCTTTGCACTCACGGATGTATAACAGCACATTCAGCAGCTCGGTTCCTCTGTCTATCGTTTCATCTTCAATCTCTTCCCACTCTTTAGATTCAAGGTAATCCTCTTCAAGCTTATCTACGTCCTGAGCAAAGAAGTTAACCATTAGAAGATCGAAGAACACTTCACGAAGTGGCTCGTATTTAGGGGCATCATCAAAGGCTTTATCTAAAGCTTCCACTTTAGACATAAAGTCATTTTCTCCATCAAACACTCCGGCTATTACACTTTTAAATTCGGATGATGAGTTGCCTTCAAATTGCTGCAACGCCGCGGCAATTGCATTTTCTACTTGTTTGTCCATAGCTAATATGTATTGCTGAATAACTGATTGTTATTCCCTGTAACAATTACTTTGCCTTTAAGTGTGCTGTTTATGAAAGGTGAATTGGCAGATTTTGAGCGGTTGCTTTCTTCATTGAAGCTCCACTCCTGCCCGGTGTCAAATAAAACAAAGTTTGCCTCCTCGCCCTCTTCGAAAACAGGAACAGGCAAGTTTAACACCTGGCGAGGTCTTATTGCCAGCTTTTCTACGATCTGCGAAGCGCTGAGGCCTGCTTTTATGGCTAAAGGCAGTACAGTTTGCAAGCCAATAATTCCATAAGAGGCGATCTCAAACTCTACATCCTTAAACTCAATTTCATGGGGGGTATGTTGTGAAACGATGGCATCGATAGTTCCGTCTTTTAAACCTGCGATCAATGCATCAACATCGCTTTGTAAACGCAATGGTGGCTTCACCTTATAGTTACTGTCGAAGCCTTTCAACTCTTCGTCCGTTAATACCAGATGGTGCGCAGCTACATCACAAGTGACTTTTAGTCCCCTGCTTTTTGCCTTGCGGATCAATTCAACACTGCCGGCAGTAGATATGGTACTGAAATGGACCGGTGAATCGTTGTACTCTGCAAGGTAAAGGTCGCGCGAAATATGTACTTCTTCTGCAAGAGCCGGAATTCCTTTCATTCCCAGATAGGTACTTACTATACCTTCATTCATTTTCCCTTTACCGGCAATCGACTTGTCTTCAGGATAAGAGAAGATCAAGCCGTCGAACCCTTTTGCATACATCAATGCACGGCTCATTAAACCAGAATCAGACACTGGTTTCATCCCGTCTGAGAAAGCTACAGCTCCTGCTGAACGCATATCAAATAACTCTGCAAGGTCTACTCCTGCTCTATCCTGACTGATACAGCCTACAGGATAAACATTTACAAGGGAGTTCTTTGTGGTATTGATAATATAGGAAACTCCAGCTTTAGTGTGTACCGGAGGTTCGGTAGAAGGTTGTACTGCTACGCCTGTAAATCCCCCTGCTGCTGCAACAAGGGTTCCATTGATCAGTCCCTCTTTTGTTTCAAAACCGGGCTCACCGAAATTCACGTTCAGATCAAAGAAACCTGGTGATAAGTATTTGCCCTCTGCATCGATCAACACCACATCTTCATCAGCTTCGATCTTCTCCGAAATTGCAGAGATCTTTCCATCCTTAATTAAGACATCGGCTTTTATACCGTCGAATTCAGACTGAGGGTGTACAATAGTTGCTGAGCGAAAGAGTATTGGTTTCATTAAATGGAATCTGAAATTTGAGATATTAGATTTGAGAACAATAACAGGTTGACGAGATTTAATGGTTTCGGCATCTGAAACCTGTCAGGTGACATACAACTTCTGATTACGGTATCTCTGAAAATGAATAAGTTCATTAAACTTGTATCGCTGTTTTTGCTGGCTTGTAAAATCTTAGCAGAAGAATTTCAAGCGCCAGAAAAATCAGTGCCAAAATTAGGCAAAGTTTCCACAACTGCACACCTTTATTTACTGCTTTTATTGCATCGCTTACAGACTCTTTTCCGGGTGTAAATATTTTCACTTTCGTATCTGTAAATATCCCTTCCAGCTGTTTTTCCGAAAGGTAACTAAGATCTGATTCTGAACGGTTATCATTGAAAGCATAACGGGCCAGCAGGATGTCTCCCTTCATGAGGTCATATATGCCCGGCTCTTTCACCTGATCTGAAACGAAGATACGTGTAAGACTTTCTGTTTGACGAAGATCAGGAATAGCTTCAAAATTTCCTTTTTTCAGCACCAGGGTTTGATTTCGAGATAATGTTATAGGGGAAGATTCCAGGAATTGGTCTTTCCCGATGGTATAAGACAGGCGACTGTCGCGAACACTAAGGAATGCCGACTGAAACATCACCGGCACGAAAAGCGAGTGGCGCGGCAGATTGCTGCTCTCTTCTTCTAATGATACGGCAGAAAGATATGCACTCCCCTTCCCTATTTTGTATTCACTAAGGAAATTGCGGCGACCCGCGAAGTTCAGGATCTCCTGACGCGAAGTACGGCTACCTTGCGAGTAGCGAATGTATTTTTTAGCAACCGGCAGATTAATATTGCGGGGAACCTTTTCAAACACTCCCTTAAAAACCTTATGCTGGGCATTTAGTGAGACAACTTTCTGTTCCTGGCTAACTATTTCTAAGGGTCGATCTGTACCCAGGCTTGCTGTCAGGGTTTGCAAACCCGAAACATCTCCCGACACGGAGGGGAATACTATCAGGGTTCCACCCTCCTTCACATAGGCGCTTAACTGCTGTGCCAGGCCCGGAGTAATCGTCTTCAGGTTATTTAAGATAATAAGAGGATAAGTACCCAGCGAGGAATAGTTGATATTACCCGATGAGGTATGAGTCAGGTTAAAGAATGGATCTGACTGGTAGAGCGCCTCCAGGTATTTGTTTGCTCCCTGTTCGTCTATTTCCAGTATGCTCATTTGGTTTTCGACGTAGAAGCTGAAATATGATTTATCATCGAAAACGATTGGATAATCTTTTAGGGATATCTCCCCTTTCTTCCAACCGGCAGACATACCACTAAATGAAACAGTGTCTTTTGCGGTTCCGCGTGCCGGAATTGACATGCTGCCGATAGCCTTTTGCTGGTCATCGATCAACATCCGGTAAGAAGCATTTGAAACGGCCTGGTCTGAATTATTTCGAAGACTGATAATGAGCTGCTCTGTCTCGCCCACTTTATGGGCCGGAGAACTGAACCAAACCGAATCAACCGAAATATTAGGCTGAGGATTGGCCTTTAATTGAACCAGGCGAAGCGCTGTGCCAGATGCTGGTTTTAATTTTTGTCCGTTATCTACATTTTTCTGAAAATCGGAAATTATATAGGCTGTCTTTATTGAATTGGGCTCGGTGCCTAGCATTTCTTCCTGCCGGTTGATCACCTCAGCAAGATTGCGATTGATTGAACTTATTTCCACTTCTTCCAGTGCCTCGAGGAATTCCTCGCGGTACAACAGTCGCTGATGCTTGCCCAGAAAATCATTAGTCAGCAGTTGAAAGCGGGTATTTAAATCATAAGATGATACTATTTCCTTAGCCCTTCTTTTGGCTTCATCCAGTAACCTGCCCTCGCTGCTTACAGCTTCCATGCTATAGGAGTTATCGATGAAAATACTGGCAACGTCCTGCTGTCCCGCCACCTCGTCCTGTCTGGCAGGGATGTAGGGCTTTGCAAAGGCCAGTACCAGGAAAACTATGGCTAATATCCTCAGCGCCAGCAAAAGGTAATTTTTAAGCTTTCTGAAGGAGGTGGTTTGCTGCTGAATGTCTTTTAAGAACCTTACATTACTGAAATAGACCTTTTTGTATCTTCTGAAATTGAAGAAATGTATGATCACCGGGATCAATACCGCTGACAATGCAAAAAGGAATCCTGGAAAAAGGAATTTCATCAGTTCTCAAAATTAAGGTTTTGATTGACATTAACGTCCGAAAGAGGAAAAGGATTGTAAGTACAGGCAGAAGAGGAAATGAAAAAGGCGGTTGTTAGCCGCCTTCATATAATTTGCTATTTGGATTTGAGACGGGCAAGGCCGCTCTGCAACCCTTTCCCTTCTACCAGCAGTTCGATATCGCCCGCTTTCCTGGTGGACTGCACCAGCACAACCAGTTTTCCACTGAAAAGCTTCATGGTAGGGAGATGGAATTGCTCTAAGGAGGTGGCATCGCCATTGCAAGCTGCCCGGTAAGTAGCATTTCCGCTTACTTTGAAATTTAACTGCTGATTGGCTGTTGGGCACGGGTTTCCATCTTTATCGACCACTGAGACGGTTACGAATGAGATATCATTTCCATCTGCGTTAATTACATTCCTGTCTGCTTCCAATACAATTTTGGATGGTTTTCCTGCAGTGACGATACTTTTTTCTGCAGCCGCCCTTCCGGTCTTGTCATACGCAACTACTTTCAAAGTACCGGGTTCATACTTAACATCCATCCACATCAAACGGTAACGGGATTGAGGAGATGAATCGTTCTTTTTCTGAACACCGAGGCTTTTTCCGTTTAAAAATAGTTCGGCGCTGTCGTAGTTCGTATAAACAAATACAGGAGTTACCTGTCCTTCCCTGCCTTCCCAGTTCCAATGAGGAAGGATATGTAAGGTGTTTTCCTTGGTATTCCACTGACTTCTATAAAGGTAGAACCTGTCTTTTGGCAAGCCTGCAAGGTCATTAATACCAAAGTAAGAACTGCGTGCCGGCCAGAAGTTATCGTAAGGGGTAGGTTCGCCTAAGTAGTCAAATCCTGTCCAAACAAATTGCCCGATCACCCATGGTTTTGTGTCCTGCAGAATGAAATCATCTTCGGGAAGATTTGACCAGCTGCAATATTCCATGTCGTACGAGGAGCATTGATGGTCCGGGTATTGCTTTTCTGCCGCTTTTACAACAGGAAATTTATATACTCCACGAGAGCTAACCGTAGAGGCTGTCTCTGATCCCAGGATCAATCCCTGTGGAAATGCTTTAAAAGCATCTTCATACAGGTGGGTTCGGTAGTTTAATCCGGGAATATCCAACAAAGCACCAAAACCTGAAGCCATAGTAGCCTTTACCTGATCCATTCCAACGGTCACCGGACGTGTTGGGTCTTCTCTGTGGAAGATATCCTGTAACCATTTCGCACGCTTCACTCCTTCTGATCCAAATTGATCTGGCACTTCGTTACCTGAACTCCACATCACGATGCTGGGATGATTACGGGTAGCCTGGATAAGGTTCACCACGTCTTTTTCTGCATCGGTATTAAAGAAGCGGTTATACCCATTTTTTACTTTTGGCTTAGCCCATTCGTCGAAAGTTTCGGCAAGGAACATGAGGCCCATTTCATCACAAAGCTGAAGCTGCTCCAATGAAGGCATATTATGGGAACTACGCACGGCATCACATCCCATATCTTTTAATATTCTAAGTTGGCGGCGCAGGGCCGAAATATTGATGGCTGAGCCCAGTGGACCAAGATCGTGATGAAGGCAAACACCTTTAAATTTTCTTACTTTTCCATTCAAACTGAAGCCCGTTTTGGGATCGTAGTTGATGTGACGGATACCGAAACGGGTAGATAGTTCATCTTTTAAGGTGTTACCTGAATATAAACGGGAAACCGCAGTGTAGAGATAAGGACTTTCAGGGCTCCATAGTTTGGGGTTTGCAACAGCGATATTCTGATCAAATTCCTTCCCGAATGTTTCTTCTGTTTTACTGCTTGCTACCGTTTTACCCTGGGCATCAAGGATAGTGGTCTCTATACGAAGGTTACTTCCTGTTGCCCGTGTTTTAACATTCACTTTTGCCTGAGTATCTGAAATATACGGGGTAGTAATAAAGGTTCCCCACTGGTCGATACTTTCCTCGTTCTTTACAATTAGTTTCACCTTGCGAAAAAGACCTGCGCCGGGGTACCATCTGGATGCAAGGGGTTTGTTAGATAAACTTACTGCAAGTGTATTCTTACCGCTCTGGATGTGATCGGTGATATCGAAATAGAAGTAATTGTAGCCATAATTCCACTCGCCCACTTTAGTGCCGTTCACAAAAATCTTAGGTTCACTCATTGCCCCTTCAAACAGGATCAATACTCTTTTGCCTTTTTGAAAACCAGGCACAGTAAAGTAATTGCGGTACCAGGCGTCGCCAATGTGAGGAAGAGATCCGGTACGGCCTGTTTTTTCTGTAGGTACCTTCTCTCCATTTTGCATAATTGCAACTACCTGTTTGTCGACTTCCTTATCGAAAGGACCGTAAATAGCCCAGTCATGAGGGACCTGGACGGACTGCCATTTCTTATCATTGAATTCTTTCAAGGATGCTGAGGCAACCTGCCCTTTATAGAATTTCCAGCCCTCGCCAAGTTCAATCTCCTGTCTTTGCTGGGCAAATGATACTTGGAGAAACAAGACTAATAAAAAAAATAAACCCTCACGTTTCATGATACTTAGGAATAAATCAGTAAGCAATAATAGCAATTAAAAGCCTTGACAAGTATACTTAAGCAAATTTAGCTGGCGTGAAAGCAAAGAATCCCGATACCTGCCGGGATTCTTTTATATTTTATTAGCAGCCGAACGGCTATAAATCTGTCTTTAAAACAGCTCCATTACTGGCATTCGTAACTAATGCCCTGTATTGTCCTAGCCATCTGGATTTTAATGGCTTCTTAACAGGCACAAATTCAGCTTTCCTTTTTGCTATCTCATCCTCGCTCAGGTTTACCGACAGGATATAATTATCAACGTCTATATGAATTTCATCTCCATCCTTAAGCAAGCCGATCATGCCACCTTCTGCAGCCTCTGGGGATACGTGACCAATCGAAGCACCTCTGGTTGCGCCACTGAAGCGGCCATCGGTAATCAGGGCAACAGAGCTTCCCAGCCCCATTCCCATGATAAGACTGGTTGGTGTTAGCATCTCTTGCATGCCTGGACCTCCCTTAGGGCCTTCGTAACGAATAACCACCACATCACCGGCCTTTACTTTCCCCATAAGGATACCTGCGATTGCTTCCGGTTGACCGTCAAAACATACTGCCTTACCCGTGAAAACCCTTGAACCGGTGATTCCGGCAGTTTTGATCACCGCACCTTCCTCAGCCAGGTTACCGTAGAGGATTGCTAATCCCCCAACAGCACTGTATGGATTATCTATGGTATGAATGATATTTTCGTCTTTGATCTCCGCATTAGCTATTTTCTCCAATAATGTTTCTCCACTGATGGTGAGGTTATCGATCAATACTTCGCCCCCTCTTTTTGTCATCTCTTTCATCACCGCATTTACTCCTCCAGCGCGATTAATATCCTCCATATGAACTGTGGTAAGACTTGGGGAGATCTTTGCGATATGCGAAACATTCTTGGAGATCTTGTTAATGTCTTTCAGTTGAAAATTAACATCTGCCTCATTGGCAATAGCCAGCATGTGCAATACGGTATTGGTACTACCGCCCATAGCCATATCTACGGCAAAGGCATTCTTTATTGCATTTTCGTTGAGGATGTTCTTCAACTTAAACTTTTCACGTGCAGCTTCGTCTTTTGCAATTTCACAGATCCGTCTTGCTGCTTCCCTGTATAATTGTTCCCTTTCAGGAGTTTGGGCGAGGATCGTACCATTACCTGGCAGCGCAATTCCCATAGCTTCCATAAGAGTGTTCATTGAATTTGCTGTGAACATTCCTGAACAGCTTCCACCGCTGGGACAAGCATTACACTCGATGTCAAGCAGCTCTTCATCACTCATATTTCCTGCTTCGTGTTTTCCTACTGCTTCGAAGGCTGTAGCCAGGTCGATTGGCGTTCCATCTTTCTTATAGCCTTTTGCCATTGGGCCCCCGCTAACAAATACAGTAGGCACGTTAACCCTTAGAGCTCCCATGATCATCCCTGGTACTATCTTATCGCAGTTTGGGATGGCAATCATTGCATCGAGTTTATGGGCGTTCATCACACTTTCTACCGAACTTGCAATCAGCTCTCTGCTTGGTAATGAATAAAGCATACCGTCATGGCCCATCGCGATCCCGTCGTCAACGCCAATGGTATTAAATTCAAAAGGTACACAGCCGTTCGCCCGGATCTCCTCTTTAATGATCTCTGAAACCTTATTTAGGAAAAAGTGTCCGGGAATGATCTCTATAAACGAATTGGCTACCCCAATGAATGGCTTATTAAAATCTTCGTCTTTCAGTCCAGTAGCTCTGAACAATGAACGGTGAGGCGTTCTTTGATACCCTTTTTTTACTTCATCACTTCTCATTATTGATCTTTATTTTGAATGCTAAATAGTGTTGGCGGCAAAGTTGCTGCAAATAATTTTTAAAAATATTGACCGGCGTCAAAATCGGAAGATTGTCAGAAGGGTTTTGAGGGGTTTAAGGTTGTGAAGGCGACTTCGTAAGCTGTCTTTTTCTCCCATTTTGCTATTAACCAGGCGATAAAACTCAAGGTGAAGATATCCTGATTTTCCTCACTGTCCAGCTGTTTCAAAACAGCCTTCCTATAGGCTGGTTCAAAAACTACATCAGGTTTTAAGAGGTATCGTTCAACCAGCTTCAGAAACAACAATACCCGTTCTTCTGAAGTCCTTTGCAAATACTTCTTATATCGCCGGCGAAAGCTGGTTAGTCGCGACATGGCAAGTTCTATATTCGAGAATTGTGCATGCACTAAAATTTCCATTACATTCTTTCTAATGGTCCATAACATGCCCATTTTCTTTTCATACCATGCGTCGCTCTGGGTTAGTAAAGTCAGCTGTTTCAAACATCCCCGGTCATTTTGCAGGGCTAAGAACATGGATAGGCATATTCGCAGGTCCTCAATATCTTCCGGTTTTGCCTTTTGCCTGGTGTTGGAAAGTGATTCTTTTATTAGGGCGACGGCGTTATCCGCATCACCGGTAAAGAAAAGGTTAAGTGCAGTAAGTAACTGATGTCGTAAATGAAAGATGGTGAAATAGCGCTCGTCGTCCACCATAAGGTCATTCATCTCCTTAAGGTAGGACATGCTTGCTCCAAAATCCTTCTGCCTGAGGTGGAAGTTCGCTAAAAAATACAGGATGGAGATATGGTAAAAAAAATAGGGTTTCCTGGTTTGCTGCTGATTTTGCAGAAAGTTATTTGTACGATCTATGAAACGCTCGATCAGGCTATAATTCTGCTGTATGGCAGCATATTCGTTGGCAATGAAAAGGATCTGGTAAACTGCCTTATACGTCATGAGGTCCTGCATAGAGATCTTATACTTCCTTATCGTTCTTATTATCAAAGCTGTCAGATTAACGACCTTGCCTTTAAGGTGTATCTCCTGCAGTTCCTGCCGTAGAAAGGCATAGGCCATGTTGAGCTTAGCTTCGCGCTGCATCTCCGACTGGTTATTCAGGAAGCGGATGGTTAAGGCGTCTAATTCTTCTGCCCCTGGTAAATGCGCGTACTGGAGCTTTAGCAGCAAAATCTCATTCAACAGATTGAACTGCTCCAAATGTTCCCCAAGACGTTCAGCTTTATCCAGGCATTTAAACGCTACCTTCACTACATCGTTTTCTAGCAGGAATCGTGCTACCACCAGCAGCCGGAGCGCCTCATAGGCTTCTGACTGGTTGCTTTCGAAGGTCTTTTGCGAGAGGAAGAGTAATAAAGAATCCTGCAGCCTTTTTCGTAAAGCATGATAGGCATCCTTATTTTTCCCTGGTTTATAAAGCTTGCTTAAGCCTTCTATATCGTCAGTTTCTAATAATTTCAGTAGATCAAGATTTTTAACGTCTTCCCTTTTGTTTTTACGCTCTAAAAACTGCCTGAAAAGCTTTTTATCGTAGCTATTAAGTAGGTTTACCAACTCTGAGAGTGAGTCCATTTGCTTATTTTGATGTTGGTAAAATTATAAAAACTAGCAAAATATATCGTCAGTAATCTTCTTAAACTGCTTTTTACAGCTCCTTTTTTCAGCCGACATTTGATTCATATTAATTAACAAAATAAATATGGAATCGCTACACAACAGAACTGAAGAAAATTCATCTATCGCAAAACATGCTGACAAAACCAGAAACCCTTTCAAACCTACAGGGGCATTTATAGGAGCTTCGTGGTTTGCATTATTGACAGGAACAATAGGATATTGCATTGGCCTATCGAACGCGAGTATGGAGCTTAATGAGAAGGGCTATTATTTCACCGTTCTACTATTTGGTTTATTCGCAGTGATCTCGGTGCAAAAAACAGTGAGGGACAAAGCTGAAGGGCTTGCCGTTACTGATCTCTATTATGGCATCAGTTGGTTTGCAACTATTGCCGCAATGGTATTGCTTACTATTGGCCTTTGGAATGCAGATATTACGCTTAGTGAAAAAGGATTTTATGCCATGGCTTTCTGCCTGAGTATGTTCTCGGCTATTGCTGTGCAAAAGAATACCCGCGACGCAAAGTTGTTCGAGGATAAAGAACTGTAACGTAGCGGTTGCTTCCCCCGTCGGCTTGCGTAGCAAGGTGGCGGGGTTTTTTGCGGGATTAACTGCGTTGATCCCTAGAGGGGGGGCTTCAAATCAAATGCTGGTCGCTCCGCTCCCTGGCATTTTTTGTTTATCAGCTCGCCCGAGTGAACTCGGCTCGCCGTAAACAAAAAATGCCACCCTTCGGGCAGCATTTGATTTGGCGGAGAGTGAGGGATTCGAACCCCCGGACCTGTTACAGTCAACAGTTTTCAAGACTGCCGCAATCGACCACTCTGCCAACTCTCCGGGGGCAAAAGTACAATTCTCAGCAACATCTCCAAAATGAGATGTATCCTTTTTTCAATTTTACTGCTAATGCTTCTGAAAACCAGCTTAATATTTTTATCGAAGGTTGTTTTTTGTGATGTTTTCCTCTACGGGTTCGCGTCTAAATGAGTTGAAAAGAGGCTTCACAATCTTAATACTTCGCTTGGAAAGATCAATACTTGCGTTAAATTCAAATCCAAGCAAAATAATAAAGGAGTTTAGGTATAGCCAGATCATGACAACAATGATAGTACCGATAGAGCCGTACAGACGATTGAAATTGGTGAAATGGTTGATATAAAATCCGAAACCCCAGAAGGTAACTAAAGCCAAAGCGCTGGCCAACCATGCACCGGGACTGAAAAGTTTCCATTTTTTGGTATGGGCCGGACCGTACCTGTATAAGATAGAGATAGTAATAAAATAAATGGCGATAAGAATAAACCACCGTACAGCTGCCACCAGGAAAACGTAGAAGGCTTTATTAAAGGCAAACTCCTTTTGGATCCTTGCAATGGCTACTTCCGAAAATGTTATAATACCGAGACCCACTACAAGTGCGAAAAAGAGGACAAAGGTAAGCGCAATGGCAACCAGACGCTGCCGCAACCAGCCTCTTGATTCGATGATCAGGGATGACTTATTAAAGGCCTTCATCAGGTTGGTAATACCGTTGGTCGCGAAAAACAGTGCCGCCACAAAACCGAAAGAAAGCACTCCCCCGTTCTGCTTGTTAATAATATCTTCAAGTGTTGACCGTACTGCCAGGTAACTGTAGGTAGGGAAAAGAAGCTTCAGCTGGTTCATCAGCTGATCCTGGAACCCTTCTACTGGAATGTACGGGATAAGTGTAAATATAAAGATGATCGTAGGGAATATAGCCAGCATAAAGCTGTAGGCCAGCGATGATGCCTTGTTAGCCAGGGAGTCCCTGCCTATTTCCTGAAAAAAAAAGGAGCAAATAGTGTATAATGGAAGCGGACCAAATCCTGGTATCACAAATACCTTCGTCCATTCTATAAAGTTGGAATAAAGACGATTTTTAAGTAGAAATTTGTGAACACCCTTCATAGTTTATTCGAAAAACGGCTTCATCTTTTCAGAGAAGAGAGCTGGAGGCATGCAGGGCCGGTTTCGTTTCATGTCGATAAAAGCTAGTGTGGTCTCTCCCTCATGGATCAAGTCTTGTTTTTCGTTGTAGAAATAATACTTGAAATGAATCTTCACGCCCGGCATCTTTTCGATTTGAGTTTTGATGGTGATCTCCTCATCGTATAAAGCTGGCTTAAGATATTTCGCGTGCATCTCCAGAACCGGCATCATCACCCCGTCTTCTTCCATAGAACGGTAGGTCATTCCAAGGCTTCTTAATGATTCAACACGCGCCACCTCATAGAATTCGGCATAATTGCCGTAATACATGTAGCCCATCTGGTCGGTCTCGCCGTACCTGACCCTGATCTTTGTTTCGTGACTAAACATTACTTCTTGATGTTACGCTCGTTTAAGGCCTGCTGGAACCTTCTTGCATTTGCCAGGTGCTCAGCTTGTGTTACTGCGAAATTATGATAGCCTGAGAAATCTTCCTTAGCACACATGTATATGAATTTGTGCTTCTTATGGTTCAACACCGCGTCGATCGCATTGATACTTGGCATCATTATAGGGCCTGGAGGAAGCCCCCTGTATACATAAGTATTATAAGGAGAATCCTTCAGCAAATGCTTGTTTAGCACGCGACGGATTGTAAAGTCTTTATTCGCATAGATCACTGTAGGGTCTGCCTGTAATTTAATTCCATTTTTATAACGGTTCATGTACAGTCCGGCAATAGTGGGCATTTCATCATCGTACAGCGCTTCAGCATCAACAATAGCTGCCAGGGAACTTACCTGAAGCTCTGTTAAACCAATTGCCTTTGCTTTACTTTTCCGTTCTGAGGTCCAAAACTTCTGGTACTCCTCATACATCTTTGTAAAGAACTTGTCGGCAGAGGTATTCCAATACATCTCATAAGAGTTTGGAATAAAGACAGCAAAAACATTATCCTTATTGAACCCATACTTACTGATATACTCAGTTGAATCAAGCAAACGAAGCAAAGATGTAGAATCAGCCTCAAGCTGAGTAGAAACATACTTGGCAAAGTCTTCTTTTATACGGTAGCTCTTGAAGCGCATATTAACAGGCTCCTGGTTGCCTGCCTTCAACATGTTAATGAAGTTCCGGTTGCTCATTCCTGCCTTCAACTTATACTTCCCCGGCTTAACAACCGCAGGATAGCCCATCTTCTCGGCAGCCCATTTGAATACTTCGGGCTTACTTACCATTTCCTGGCTTTCAATACTCTTGTAGACATCGGCGAAAGTTGAACCCGTGCGAACATAGAGATACTCGGCATTATTAGTAACACTCGGTCCGAAAAACTTCATGTAATAGTTGAACAGGGTAATACCTAAGGCCAATAAAACCACCGCAGCCAGAGCTATAATAATTTTCCACTTCTGGCTTAGTCTTCCTGATTTTTGATCAGACATCCTTTAATAAATTTTTATTCTACGATTCTTCTATAGGCGAGAAGCCCGCCCGTTAAATTTCTCACCTTAGTAAACCCGGCAAGGGCTAATTGTTTACACGCAGTTTCACTTCTTATACCGCGCTGGCAGATAACGACGATTTCTTCGTCTTTTTCATATTCGAGATCTTCTATATCCCGAAGCAGATTTCCGAGCGGAAGGTTATTCCCCCCAATATTATAGGTAAAAAATTCAAGCTGTTCTCTAACATCTAAAAGCTTCAGGTCCTCTCCCTTTTTCAGCCTTTCTTTAAGTTCAGCGGGTACAATATCACTCAACTGGCGTTCCATTAGATAAAATTAAATCCACTTTAGACCCTATGCTAACTTTATTCAGACTGTCAACCGAAGGGTACTGCCTGATCACACGGGCACCTGTAGTATCAGAGATTAAGCCCTCATAAGTTACCATACCGACACTCAAAGAAGAGCCCTTTAATGCAAATCTTGCTTCGGATAAGGTACTGCCGGAAAGGTCCGGAAGGTCCACTTCACTTGCTCCTTTGCCATCACCCAATACAAGGCTAATAACGGAGCCCTTTGGAACTTGTTGTCCGGTTGAAATGGTACGACCCTTTAATGTGGCTTCAAGTACCCTGTCGCGAACGATATCTGAGGTGTAGCTGGTATCGCCAATTTTTATTCCGTAATTACTGAGAACAGCCCTTGCTTCCAGAAATGTCATTTCAAAAATATTAGGGAAGCCAACCTCCGGAGCATTCCTGGTAATGATCGTAAGGTAAATGGTCCGGTTTGCCTTCACATTTGTATGAGCATCGGGATCCTGTTCAATAACCAGCCCCGGCGCTTTACCAACCTGGAACACTGAATCTATCTGATAATTGAACCCCTGGGCTTCCAACAGTTCAACGGCTTCTTCCACGTTCATCCCCTTTAATTTGGGAACAGGCTGACCTTCGCCATGTCTTGTATAAAAGCGTAGGCTGAAAAATATCACCAGTAGAAAAACTATTACTGAAACGATAGCAATAATCAGGTTTTTTCGAAAGGTGTCTGTTCTGAGGTAAGCTAAAAACTTGTTCATTTATTTGGGCAATCACAAATAAGCTCCAAACTTAAGTCAAAAAACCTGCAACGGCAAGTATTCAGACAAAGGGCCCGAAAGTATTTAAGTGAATGGAATTATCTGTTCGCTTGAAAATAATTAAAAGCAGCCAGCACTCTTAACAGGATATAAGAAACGCATAAGATCAGGGAAAAGACAAAAAGAGCTTTGTCTATCAAGGTAAATTTTCTTTTCATTGTGTAGGTTGGATAAGATGATCTAAGGTAAAACTTTTCCTTAAGTGCTCCTAAAAAAATAAATTTTTATCTTATGCCTGGTGCCGCAAGTCCTAGTAAATCCCTACTCAGTAGAAGTTAAACTATTATGTTAACTAGAGTCAGCCGGGAAATATTGATTTGCATTTCGCTTACGTATTCTATCTACTTAATACCGTTTCAAATTACAATTTGTTGAATAAACATAAGAAACAGGTTTACTGAGTGTTGCCAGGGAAAAAGTGGAAAACCGGGGCAACGTTGAAAACTATACCAGCTGCAGAAAAGCTAAAAAAAGCTGAAGGTTATACTTTTGAGTTGTACAACGTTATTTATGAAGGAAGAAATTCTAACTGTTATAACCCTGCTTGCTGGAATTGATGCTTTTATTACGGCTCCTGCCTCTGAAAGTCCATTTCTATTATTAACAACTTCTATCGTTTCCTGCTATTTAGCGTATTTCTTCCAGAACAGGAAGTTACAGAAGAAGCAACAAGAAGAACACTTTGATTAATCAGGCTATTTCCGGGGCTTTTTAAAAACTTTGTTTAGAAAATCGGCCATGTAGTTAACAGACTCATCAGCCCAGGGATGAAAAAGCCAGAAGGGGTGCATTTTAACATTAAACTGATGCACTTCATGGTAGGTACCCCATTCTTTAAACTGGCCAATTAGCTCGTCCTGACCAGCATGGAAACGGGAATGACCACTATTTAAAAAAAGCATCGGTATTGATTTTTCATTAGCCCAGTAGCCGGGGGATGCATCTTTCCATATTTCTGGTTTCTCGTTAAATAAACCACCCAACCATTGTACGTCAGGAGAATCTTTTGTCCTGGGAGAATTTAAAGACGAAGGAGCCATAAAATTGATAACACCGTCAATATCTATAACGGCATGAACAGAACTGGAGTAATTATTATATCCCATTGTTCCTTCAAATTTCTTAACCTCATTGGTTAAGCCAACTAAGGAGGCAAGCTGACCGCCTGCAGAACATCCTGAGATAGCTACTTTAGTTGTATCTATGTTATACCTTGCTGCATTTGCCTTTACCCAGCGTATGGCGGCTTTAATGTTATGTACCGCAGCAGGATATTTTGCTTCAAGTGATAACTGATATTCGACGGGTATAGTTACAAATCCTTTCGCAGCAAGCATTTCAGCCATCGGCACCTGCATTGACTTGTCGCCCGAACGCCACCCTCCCCCATGCACCATGATCAAGACCGGATAAACACCTTGTTTAGCGGGTTTGAAAATATCTGCATGCAATTCCCTCTTCCCGAAAGTGCTTTCAGGTAAGGTTGCATACACCACATCTCGTTCTGCAATAACACCTGCCGGTACTTCGTCTAAAGCAGGAGTTGCATATGGAAAGTTCTTCCTGATCTGACTATAAACCTTCCTCACATTATAGGAGGTGTCTCGCGGGATTTCAGCTGTCTTTTTTGTCTGAGCATTTATATGCCCAGCAAAAAAGACAGCTGAAATCAGGAGTGCAATCTTAAGTTTTTTAGTATCCATGGTAAACAGCAGCAGTTCGCTAGTCAACTGTAGGGATCCAGTTCGTTCCTTTAGAGAATATATTTGCCAGGGTGTACTGTTTGGCTTGTTTTTTTGATAGTTGCTTGGACCATTGTACCCGCTTTGTTGGATTTGCACCTGGGCCTTTGCTCTCATATTCTGCGTAGAAAGCTGTTTTCTCCTTGTTTGGGAACATCTTATCTCCAGGCCATGGATTCCAGCCCTCAGGAATAATGTGCGATCCCATGTCTGTACGGATAAAAACTGTTTTAGCATAAGACCTCCAGGGACGACCCAGGTAAACTTTAGTTGCTTCGGGATTTGCAATCAGTTTGCAGTCGAAGAAAACATAACCGTATTTCTGAGCCTCTCTTTGTGCAGAAGCTGTAATGTAAGAATTGCTAAGACTGCGAATAGTGCAACTTTGAAATACACAGGTGGCTTCGCCGAAAATAAAGTCGGTAGTACCTTCGATCTCGCAATTCTCATAATATTGACGGCTTTCCTCTTTTGATGTATATAAAGTATCCTGGTTGCCCAGGATCCGGCAATTCTTCACAATCGTCCTGTCGCCTTCCACATGCAGGGCAACCGCTTGTCCGACCCTTCCTGCTGTATTTTCAATGGTCAGATTTTCTAAAACCACATCATTGCCTTGTATTAATACCGTATAAGAGGTATAGGTAGAGTATTTCTCTAAGCCCAGGTTATCCTTTCCGTTCGGGACAGGCTTCCCGGAATAGTCGTTACCTGTTATCACAGTCGTCCCTGCGCTTTCGCCAATAAGCGAAATATTGGTTTTCCAGGAAGGGATGATAATTTTTTCCTTGTAAACACCTTTTTTAATAAAGATCTTAACCCTTCTTTGACCCAGATCACGAACTGAATTGATGGCCGCCTGGATAGTTTTGTGGTCTCCGCTACCATCCTGAGCGACAGTAATTGTAGATGGATAGGTTTGCTGAGCCTTAGTTTGGGCAACAGAAACAAGAAGGAGGAATACGGCAAGAAAATACCTTATCATAAATTTAATAGAATTGAGATTAATTGGGACCGAAAAGTGCTGAAATTTAACAGCACCAACGTTGGTTATTTTACAATTGCAAATAAAGTCAAAATTCTATCAGATCAATCAATAACAGGTTCAAAAATTAGCCTAGAAGGTGTAAATTTCAGTTTGGGGATTGCCCCTTCGGTCTGCTGGTGATGCCGGAAAATAAAAAGATACTTAAATCGTGAAATCCTTTATTTTTGCTCTTATGGCAAACATACTAAATACAATTCCGGAAGCGATAGAAGATGTCAAAGCTGGTAAGCTCATTATCATTGTTGATGATGATGACAGGGAAAATGAGGGCGACTTTATGGTGGCAGCCCGCTTTGCTACCCCGGACGTTGTAAATTTTATGGCCACACATGGTAAAGGTTTGATCTGTATTCCCTTAACGGAGGAACGCTGTGATGAATTACAGCTGGATCTGATGGTGGGCAAAAACACAGCAACTCACGAAACTAATTTCACTATATCGGTTGACCTGATCGGAAAAGGCTGCACAACCGGCATTTCTGCCTCCGACCGTTCGAAGACCATTCAGGCACTTATTGATCCTGCAACTCATCCTGCGGAGCTAGGGAAGCCCGGGCATATCTTTCCGTTACGCTCAAAAGATGGAGGAGTGCTACGCAGGGCTGGTCATACCGAAGCTGCTACTGATCTTGCCTTGATGGCAGGGCTGGAACCGGCAGGGGTGATCGTAGAGATCATGAAGGAAGATGGTGAAATGGCTCGTCTTCCAGATCTTTTAAAGATTGCAGAAGACCTGAACATCAAGATCATTTCCATTAAAGATCTTATAGAATATCGCCTGCAGCATGAAACCTTGATTAAAAAGGAGGTAGCTGTAAAAATGCCTACTGCATGGGGTGATTTCGATATGGTTGCCTACACCCAACTCGATAACGGCACTCATCATCTTGCACTTATAAAAGGAGAATGGAAGGCGGATGAGCCTGTGCTGGTACGAGTACACCGGTCTTGTATCGCCGGTGACATTTTCGGTTCATGCCTTTGCAACTGCAGTAAACTGCTACATAGATCGATGGAGATCATCGATAAGGAAGGTAAGGGCGTTGTGGTTTATATGAATCAGGAAAGCATTGGCGGCGCCCTGATCAGCAAGCTTTACAACTATATAGGTGCAGAAAACGGACTTCAGATAAAAGGCGAGTCGAGGAAACAACAGATTGATCAGCGTGACTATGGCGTAGGAGCGCAAATTCTGCGAAGTTTAGGTGTTTCTAAGATGCGTTTACTTACGGATAATCCTAAAAAGCGGGCAGGATTAAGTGGATATGGTATTGAAATCACCGATGTGACTCCAATATTAAAAGATAATTGATCTGGCCTTTAAATTAGACCTGCAGGTAGAATAATTGCCTGCAGGTTTAAAATCTCCTCTCTTCGAGCCTAACGAGCTCAGCTCTATCTAGTTTTGTTTCCGATATAGGTCTCTTCTAAAGGACCATAGGGATTCTTGCGTCCATCCAAACTAATAAAGATCCTGTCAAGGATCACTCCAGGATCTATCATGTAGATGCTTAGCTTATGCTTTCCGGAAGAAAGGGTCGGAATGACTAAAGATCTTATAGCATTATTACGCAAAACGTTCTCTTTCCACTCTTCGCTTCTACCTGCAGTTTTGAAATTTAAGATCTTTACTGTTCCGTCATCTATTCTTACGGCGTACCTCATCTGGTATTCATTGTTCAGAGGATGTGTTGGAAGGGTGTGAAAATAAAACGTTGCAGAACCTGGATTAAAACTATAAAAGTCATATTCGAGGAAAGGATTTTTCAAGATCTGCCCCTCCTGTTCTTCGGCTTTTGCACTTAATGGCAGCGCTTCTACCCATTTCCTGCCTGTTGCAGTAGTACTTAAGGTGCTCCATCTCCTACCTGGGCTCTCCTTTGTTCTACTATAGTTTGAAGCATTCATGGCAATATGCCCATCTGATTCAACAAATCCATTGAAGCCCTCAAGTTCTTTCACCCGGCGATTGTCGGCACTTACTTCAATTTTATACTCTTTACCTGGCAGCTGAATATTTACAAAACCTTTTAAAAGCTGCTCGGGAGCTTCATTCCAATCAATATCTACCCATACCCTTTCTTCGCTAAATGCATTTTTAGAAGACAACAGGCCATTGCTTCTGCTAACACGAATCCAATCGGCAGAAGGGCTCACCTGATAGGATAATGCCGAATCTGCGGTAAGATAAAGGTCTACGAAATACCTCTTTTTAACATACCTGTTGAAGTCCGGCAATTTCTGGAGATCAGGAACCGAGGCTGTCGTAGAATCTTTAAAGCCTTCAACCCTGGCTACAAAAACAGAGGAGCTTCCAGATCTGGTGGTATTAAATTTTGGAAGCTGATATACAGGAAGTTCTCTTGGCCTCATAGACATCATCCACTTCCACTTGCCATTAGCCATCGAGTTGTTATAGTAATCGGTAGCTTTTACCACTTCGTAATAGCTTTTTGCTGAAAGATCAAGATAGTTTTTTGCAGAAGCCCGTCCTTGTAAAGAATACAAGTAAGCTTTATCACGGTACAAAAACTTCTTGTTCATGTTCGACGCGCCTTTAACCGGATATTCTACCAGTTGGTAAAAGGCATCTTCCATTGCTGAACTAATTTTAGGTTTTAGCAGGTCGACTCTTCTCTCTAATTCCTCATACTCTCCTACCCTTTTTTCAGCTTCATCTCCATAACGGTGATGACTGTATTGGGTATACCCAACAGGGGTTGTTGGTTCTGTTCTGCTCCAACCCATAAATTCAGGCCTGCGCTCGAATGCCAGGTCGTAATAACGTGATAATATACGCCCGATTTCTTTCGCATTGGCCTCTCCAAAAATATCACTAGTCCATTTTTCCGAATGCTTCGCCGTATACTCAGCAGACAGGAAAGGGTCGATATTATAGGCCATATCCAGGAATAGCTGAATATTGTATTCCAGGGGCTTGATATCCCCAACATTCAAAACCCATATCTTTTTGGCATCCATTGTATAGGCCTTAGTCATCTCTTCGCGAATAAGGGCGGGGTTTGTACTCGACAGCCAGAGGTAATCGTGTGGTCTTCCCCAATAGGAAGCATGATAATAAACTCCGGATCCACCTTTTCTTTTCCTTTCTTCGGGTGTCCCAAGGCGTTGAATATAGCCGTAATTATCATCAGGCCAGTTCAGGCTGATATCTTCCGGAACTTTGAGCCCTGCCTCATACACATCAAGAACTTCTTTATAAATAGAAAAAGTTTGAGGCACTTTTTCTATATCGGGATTGATATGTTTAGCCAGCAAACCTCTTTGATCTGCAAATATTTGTTCCAATAATGGCACGGTCTCCTGAACAGACTTGACGCCTTCCATACCGCTATCATGAACTCCTCGCATCCCCATTGTGTAGATCACATTGTTTCCCTTACTCTCCTTGATACGGTCTTCCCAATAGCGTAATACTTTTGTTTTATTCGTCTTATAATTGAAAGCCCCCAATGTCTTTGTATCCCACTCGTCAACATTGTTTCTCAGCATTGGTTCTGCATGTGATGAACTGACCACTATCTCATAATCGGCAGCAATTTGCTTATTTTGTGGATAGTGGTAAAAAGCTTTGGTACTTTCGTGCATAGCTGGCCAGATAAGATTAGCCTTTAAACGTAGAAGTAATTCGAAGATCTGGGCATAGGTTTTAGGACCAATGTCTTTAACACCCTGTGATTCGAATGTTTTCGCTGCCCAAGGTTGTAATCCCCAATCTTCATCATTTAAAAAGATCCCTCTGAACTTTACGCTGGGTTCTTTTGATACATGATCTTTTATATCAACCGAAAGGTTAGGTTGTTTAACCGGATTAGCATCTGCCCACCAGTACCAGGGACTAACGCCTATTTTCTCAGAAATGCCGAAAACGCCGTAGGCAGTCCCTCTTAAATCGCTTCCCGCAATCAGCAAGATGTTATTTATTCTTGAACCAGGTTTACTGATCAGTTTATAAGCGAAGCATTCCCATTTGTTGCTTAAGCTCTTAGCCAGGTCTTTATTAAAACTCTTTATTAGTTGAGATTGTGCCGTTCCGATCAGGATAACGTTTCCCTGTGCTGCAGCAATATTTGAGGACACCCTGGGGAGATAGCCGGATACCCTTTCAATATCTTTAGCCAACAAGTGGGCCGCAATGGAGTCTAATTTCCCTTCTTCCCGGGCGTAGACGATGGAGACTTTAGCATCAGGGGTGACTAATCTAAATACAGCGGCATTAGTTTCAGTGTGGGATAACAGCAAAACGGCGAAAAGAGAGAGAAGTAACCTGCGGCCTGAATTACTTTTTGATAAAAGACTCTTAATTTTCAACATGATCAGTACATATCAGAATGGAACTCGTGGAAGGTCCAGACTTTCATTTAATTGGTTAAATGGAGAGGCTAATATACAGGAATTCGCATGAAGGAATAGATGCCCGTTTAGTTGATGTTGTAAAAAATGTAATACCAAGTGCGAGTATTCAACAAAGAAGAAAAGGCTCTTAAACGGCTTGCAATACAGTTTTCTTACATGGCGGTACGACTAATTGTACTAAATAAGCTACAACTTATTTAAATCGCCAGCCTTAGAACTATAAAAACGCGCTGGCACGGATTTGGTAATACTGTTGTCATAAAAACAACGACTATGGACATCACCCTTAATATTACCGATTCGCTAACTAAAGAGTTTGATAAAGAATTAAGAGAAATCCTGATTCAAGATTTGAAAAAATTTAAAGCTGAAAAAGGCAAATTCCTAAGCAACAACCAGGTAAATACCCAGGATAATGACCTACTGGTAGCCTGATCAACATATATTCAAATTACATCGATAATTTCGACACATAAAAAGAGCTAAACGGACTGTGCAGCTCTTTTTTTCTTTCAGGGCCTGAGTCTGCCCCACTTAAATTCCCTTTTTAATTTCCACGGACCGCCAAGGTATTCCCATAATGCAAGCCCCATCGAGGGAACAATACGATCTTCAAAAACAGTCTCAAGCTCGTTCATGCTTATACGGGCCTGATCAGGCAGCACTTTGTTCTGAATGGTGATATGAGGACGTAACTTCTGTTTATCCTGATTAGTGAGGGATGCCCACCATTTCTGCTGCAAGGCACTGTGTACCTGCTGAAGCTCGGTGCTCTCTACTTTTATTGCAAAACCGTTCCCGAGGAAAAGGAATCCATTTGTACGGATCGAGAAAAAGGGCTGTTTTGTTGTTAATTGCTCCAAATCCTCCATAAGTTCAATAGTATCGGGAAGATGATGAAACAAAGTAATATGAGCCTTAAGGTAATTCCTTTCAACAGGAAAATAATGATCACGTAAAGAAGTGAAGTAGGAAGCGTGCTCCTGTTCAAGCATTAGTGTTAGGATTAAGGGAACCGACATCCTCTAATTTACGCTGATCCAGCCATTATTGTTCTCGGATGAGATGAAGTAATAATCATTGAACTTACCTAGGATATCTACTGTTAAACCTGGCGTAAGGGATGTTTTTCTTGCGGCTCCAGCTTCGGGGTTATCTAACAACGCTATTTCGCTTTCAATTTTCATTCGACGCAGTGGTGAAGAAATTGGTGCAAGTGTCGCACCCGAAATAAACCCCTCCCTTCCATCGGGTAATGCTACTTTGTAGGAGCTTGCAGAAGCTGCCAATACCTGAACTAATGTGCCTTGAGCAAGTTGTTGAAGTAAGCGGCCGCCGGATTTTCCAGGGCTTTCACGAAAAGCAGTTTCGTTGCCGCTTGTTCGTAACGACTTACCTATGTTGGTTAAAGGAACGGTAATGGATGAAGGCTTCTTATCCACAGGCCTGACAAAATTAATAGGATCAATTGCCCCTCCAATAGTGTAAATTCCGAAATGAAGATGTGGGGCTGTATGAATAGCATTCCCGGTATTACCTACCAGACCTATTGTATCTCCAACTTTCACCTTCTGCCCGTCTTGAACCAACTGCTCATCCAGGTGAGCATAATACAGATTGAAGTTTTTGTTCTGCGGGCGCAGAAATACTACTTTACCTCCTAACCTATTCTCATCTACACGGCTGATCACCCCATCCGCAGCAGCGATCGCTGGAGTCCTTTTCTTTGCAAATATATCAATCCCTTCGTGCCTCCTGCTTCCTCCGTCCCGGTCAGCACCCCAGAAACTTCCTATCTGGCCTTTTTGAACAGGAAAAGCAAGTGAGGGGCCGCTGCTGATCGTTAATGTATACTCCCCGGAAACAAGGAGCTCTGGTTGCAATCGCAGAAGATAAGTTCCTTCATCCTCGATATCATAACTAAAGGGAGCTGCATTGGTATCAGCATAAGCAAGTAACTTCTTATTCTGTTTGTTTTTCACCTCCCAAAGATCCACGTAGATAGTGAAATTACTGGCAGGCTTTTTCTGCAAGCTTATCTCAATCTTTTCACCACGCTTTGCTTCAAATTTTAACGCTGCAGCACGTGGCTTTTCGGCTGCAAAATAACCTGCTTCTTTATAGGGAACTGAAACCAATAGTGGTTTCTCTAAACTGCTTTCTGCTTGTTGAAGCCATGATCTCCCTAATGCGGTTTGCTTCAAACCTGCGTCTGCAAGTTTCTGTTCGTATTGTTCATGGGGACTCCTTTTGCCGAACAGTCCGGATGGACCTGTAACAGAACAAGCCGGCAGAAGCAAAATTAAAGGAATGAAGAATAATATAGACAGCGTAGATATATACCTAATGTTTCCCATAGCACTTATATTCAATATATTAATGAGAATATTGCTCCCTTTAAACAAGTAAACCAAAGGATTATTTTAATAAAGCAGATTTTTTTCTGAAAGTCTGATTGTTTGTAAAAATGCTGGGGAAGGTTGGATCAGGTTTTCTGGAGAGGCAGTTCTCTGTAATGTTCATGGGCGGCTCATTACAGAGAATACCTACTTGTGGCTAGCAAACGTTAATATTCCATGTCATTCCGTTTGCTCCTTTTATTTGTTGGGCAACCAAAACAACTTTCTTCTCACCGAATGAAAGTTCTTTTGAGTACACTGATTGCATTGTTGTTTTAGCATCAGGAAGCTCTCTCAAAAAAAGGTTAATGTTCGAGTTTAAATCGTACGGGTTAGTTTTCTTTGGCATGTTGATTTGAATTGGTAACAAAAGCAACAGAAAACGCACCCAGATGTTTTCGACCTTTAAAACTTTTTTCTAATCAACTCTTTGTCAGCGAAAAATACTTTAGCGATATTAAAAATGGTGTTAAGACCGTAATAGTTGCATTTGTACTATCAGGCCAAGGCTGGCCTGATAGCTGTTAAAACTAATCGTAAAATGCCGGGAATTCCTCTTCCTGCATTTCCCTTGTTTCAATCCTATACCCACAACGGTCACATTGGAAAAAATCGGCAACCACTCTCATTGGCTTCTCCATTACCTGGACATACATAATTGATCCACTGCACATGTTGCAAGTAAAATCTGTAGGATTTTCTCTTAAAAAGGTATCACCATTCGCTGTAATCATCACTTCTCCTTTTAGTTTAACCAAACCTCTGCGAGCCGCCTGTTTAAGTTTTAGCTTTGTTTAATGACACTTGCTTAGCAAAGGCTACCTTATCTTTGCAAGTTCGATACCAAAACAAGAATCACCTTGAAGAAAATCTACTCTTTATATAAAGATCATTACCGGTCAAATCTTAATCTGGCTATCCCGGTTGTTATCTCTCAACTAGGACATACACTTGTGCATTTAGCAGATAGCGTAATAGTTGGACAGTTTGCAGGCACTATCCCTCTTGCTGCTGTTTCTCTGGTTAACAGTATCTTTACTGTAGTGATGGTGATCGGAATAGGGATATCTTACGGATTAACGCCATTAATCGCCCAGGAAAATGGAAGAAAAAATTTCCGGGAATGCGGGAAACTTCTGTCTAACAGCTTATTAATTAACACAATTACAAGTTTATTACTTTTTGCGATTATTTATTTTGGTCTTCTATTAAGTATCGATCACCTGCACCAGGCGCCTGCGGTTGTAAAAGAGGCGAAACCCTACCTGGGCCTTCTTGGCGCATCTATTATTCCCCTGATGATCTTTAATACCTTCAAGCAATTTGCAGAAGGTCTGGGGTTCACCAAGCAGTCGATGATCATATCAATTGTGGGGAACGTGTTGAATATCTGCCTGGGAATTATTTTCGTGAAGGGTATGTTCGGCATTGAACCTATGGGTGTAAGGGGGGTAGGACTCAGCACATTGATCGACAGGGTTTTGATGTCCCTGGCCATGGGATTCTTTATATTAAAATCAAAATACTTTAAAGAATATTTAAAAAGCTTCAATATTAAACGAATAAGCCAAAAACGAGCCGGTAAGATCCTTAAAATAGGAGGACCGGTAGCGATGCAATATGCCTTTGAGGTAAGTGCTTTTAGTGGCGCTGCCATTTTAATGGGAACTATCGGAGTAGTGGAACAAGCGGCCCACCAAATTGCTATCAATCTCGCTGCCATGTCATACATGATGGCGAGTGGATTCTCTGCTGCAGCAACCATTAAAACAGGAACAAATCTTGGAAAAAGAGATTTCTCGAATATGCGCTTATCTGCAAATTCCAGTTATCACATCGTCATGTTATTTATGCTAATTACGGCTTTCTTTTTTTCCATTTTCAGATTTTACCTTCCCTGGATTTACACAACCGACACTGCCGTTATTTCTGTTGCTGCACAATTACTGCTACTGGCGGCATTTTTCCAGCTATTTGATGGAGCACAGGTTGTAGGACTTGGAATCTTGCGGGGACTAGGAGATGTTAATGTACCTACGCTCATTACCTTCCTGGCTTACTGGGTGGTTGGTTTACCTGTAGCTTTCTTCCTTGGCCTTCATACGAAATTTGGAGCGAACGGGATTTGGTTCGGCCTGACACTTGGACTGCTTGTATCTGCAGCTCTACTTTATATTCGTTATAAGAGGGTTATGAAACGTGTAACTGAAGAAATCTAAAAAGAAAAAGCAGGCAACCGAAAAAGGAATTACCTGCTTTATTGATATTACTCGACCTTTTTAAGCGGATTTATTGCGGGGCCTTCCAGCACTTCGCCCTCCTTCGAAAAGCGGCTTCCATGACATGGACAATCCCAGGACTGTTCAGCTGTATTCCAGTGAACAATACATCCCATATGAGGACAAACAGCTGAAACAATGTGAAGTTTTCCCTCTCCATCACGATGGACAGCATGTTTTGAACCATCGATATCCATAATCTTACCTTCGTAGGTTCTTACCTCTGAAAACTTCTCGACATCATTTGCCAGCCAGTCTTTCACTAATTCGTAAGCTACGTTAATATTTTCTTTGGCAAAATTGGGTGCCGACGCTATTGGTGTTAATCTTGAAGCCGAATAGGTTTTGCTCCATGGATTGGTCCTGCCGTTGATCTCGTCCGAAATGATCATTGCAGCCAGGGTTCCGTAAGTAAGTCCGTCAGCTGCGAAACCGGTTGCTATAAAAGTTCTACGATCGCCGGTGCTTATTCCAATATAAGGAATAGTGTCGGCCGGCTTGTACTGCTGTGCCGACCAGCGGTAAACCACTTCACCAATGTTAAACCGTTTTCTTAGAAATTCTTCCAGCTTGTGAAAGCATTCAAGGTTTTCTTCTTTTTGTCCAACCTTATGCATTTCCCCCAAAACCATCACGATCTTACCTTTCTCAGAATCGAAAGTACGCACAGAATAATGCTCAGTTTCCTGCATATCCCAATAGATACCCGAAGGAATTTCATCAGTTTTGAGAGTAGCAGCAACGGCATACTCGCGATACGGACCCAAGGTGGTATGAACCATATAAATACCTTTGGGGGTATGAGTAGCCATAATGACGTGGTCGGCAGTAACCCGGGAATGTTCAGTTTCGACATTACATATCTCGCCTTCTTCAACTTTCACTACCCGTGAATTTTCAAAAATGCGGCAAGTATCAGACTGAATCTTATTTGCAAGAGAAACTACATACTTCAAAGGGTTAAACTGAGCCTGATTAAGAACGCTGAAGCCGTCCTTTACCTCTGCCGTATAAGGAACATTGCTAACTACAGGTAATCCTGCCCTGATTGCAGCATCCCTTTCCTGTTCCACAAACTTCTGGCTTTTACCTTCCACGGTAAATAAAGACCATGGCGCCCTTTTAAAATCGCAATCGATATTATGTTCTGTAATTATTTGTTCGATAAGATCAACGGCAGCTCCGCGCGATTCAATTACTTCCCGTAACTTTTGATCGTCGAATTTCTGTGCTATTTTATGCATGCCTTCGCCCCCGATAGTGGCGTATAGATTACCGGTAGAATAGCCTGTTGAGCCCTCTCCTATCTTTCTTGCTTCTAAAACCGCCACTTTTTTCCCGGCCCTGGAAAGCAGGTAGGCCGCAGTGATCCCGGTGATCCCACCGCCGACAATAGCTACATCAACATGAAATTCTTTGGTTAAAGCAGGAAATGAAGCAAGTTCCACTTCCTCGTGCCATACTGAAAGGTTTCCCATACGTTATTCAAAGGTTATTTGTCTTAGAATAATGGAAAAGCAGGTTAAAAGTTTTTTCTTTTTAGCAGGAATAGCTGAGCTTATTTCATATTTACGGCAGCATTATAAGTAGCATCAACAACAGCAGCCATCTTATTAAAATCAAGTGTTTCAATCGTGTCCGAAGGTTTATGATAGTTCGGATTCCTTAAAAAGGAGGTATCGTTTATCATCACTGCAGGAAAATTAAATTGCCAGTAATTACGATGATCTGAAAGACCCGCAAGGCCTACTGCCGATGGAAAGTTGATCAGTTGAACGTCGATATTTGCCTTGCCTTTCATCAAACCAAACACTTTACGTGAATAATCGCTCTGCTTCTCCAATCCAACAACAATGATGAAATTACCCGTATTTGGATATAGCTTTTTAAGTTCGTCGGATGGGAATCCCTGAGAGTTGGGTTCATCAGAGAAATAACCTATCATTTCAAAACATAGCATCCCAATAACAGGGATATTGTTTTGTTTCAGATACTTTGCATGAATGAAACTCCCCATTTGCTGAGTAGCAAAATATGGAGGCTCCTCAAGATTATAAGCAACGAAATCAATGCGATAGTCGAGCTCAACCTTAGAATTTGCCATCAGCCTAGCAATTTCGAGTAAGCCGGCAACGGCACTCGCATTATCATCAGCGCCGGGTTGTTCACCGCAAACATCATAATGCGCTCCAATAATCAGGCGCTCCTTCTTTTCTAAATTATAGGAAGCAATAACGTTCTTATATTCCTTTCCCTCAGCGGTCCATTTTTGCTCTTCCGTTACCAAACCAGCCTTCTCGAATTCATCTTTAATATAAGATGCCGCTTTCGCAAGTGACTCCAAATTATCAGAATTACGCGGAGGATTCAATTCGGTAAGAAAACGAACATCTGTTTTCAAGCGGTCACTGTTTGCCTTCATAGATATACTTTGATCTGGGTTTGTCTGTTTATGCTCACTCGTCCCCCTTTGCTGGCATCCCTGCAAAAAGCAAAAGAGTAATAATAGGTTTAGAATGGACTGCATAAGCAAATGTTTTTAAAAATATAAGGTACTATCAGCAGTGCTACTCACCGCGAAAATAAAAGCTAATTTAGGAAGAGATCAGTGACAAAAATGTTTACTGAAGAAATTGTTTTCTACGGAAAAATCAAGTGGTCGCGCAAATTGGTATGGCTGTTGTGCCTTGAGGCTTAAAAACTATGAAAATAACATGAACAGCTCGGAAGCCAGCTTAAATCTTAATAGTAACTTAAAAAAGGAACAGGAGTACCTTCTAGCGGAAAGTAACGGGAAAAGCGCCGGAGAAAATTCTGTCTGGAGCAAACGCCTTAGTACGTTTCCGGCTTTGCAAAGTAAAAACTATAGGATATATTTTTTCGGACAACTGGTTTCTGTGATAGGCACCTGGCTTCAAATTGTAGCTCAGGGCTGGCTGGTCCTTCAGCTTACCAACTCACCTTTTCTAATTGGTCTGGTCGCCGCTTTAGCAACCACTCCTTCCTTGCTTTTCTCCTTGTTCGGAGGTGTGATCGTTGATAGGTTCTACAAAAAAAGGATTCTATTTATCACACAAAGTCTTGCCATGATACTTGCACTTTCATTAGGTATTTTAACAAACCTGAACCTCGTTAACGTACCTGTTATCTGTACATTCGCATTTCTTATGGGAACGGTAACCGCAATAGATGCACCTGCACGACAAGCTTTTGTATCGGAGTTAGTGACCAGAGAACAACTAGCCTCAGCCATTGCTTTAAATTCTGGAATATTTAATGCAGGCCGTGTTATTGGACCCGGAATAGCGGGCTTGCTGATTGCGGTAGCTGGATCGGGCGGAGCTTTTATTGCCAATGGTGTAAGCTATATTGCAGTAATTGTTGCCTTATTCTTTCTTTCCATTCAAGAAAAACCTCCTGTAAGCAATCTTCATCCTATTCAGGCTATTAAAGAGGGGATACAATATTCTTTCTCTCATCCGATCATCAAAGTACTGCTGATGTTTACAGCGGTTATCTCTGTATTTGGCTGGTCGTATACTACCATCATGCCTGTAATCGCCCGGAACGTTTTTCATGTTGAAGCGAAAGGACTTGGGTATCTTTACTCTGCTACCGGATTAGGTTCTTTACTAGCCACCTATTTGGTTGGCGCACATTCGAAAAGAGTTTCATCAACATTGTTTATAATCGGTGGAAATGCTATTTTTTGCCTCAGCTTAATTGCATTTGCTAACACCACTTATTTACCGACGGCGCTTTTTCTTCTGTTTTTTACGGGTTTAGGGCTTTTGTTGCAATCGTCTATGATGAACACTATAATTCAGGGGATGGTTAAAAACGAATTTCGCGGAAGGGTTATGAGCTTGTACATCCTTATGTTTATGGGATTAGCGCCCCTCGGCAATTTTGAAATAGGGTGGCTAACCGAACATTTTGGAATCAGGTGGGCAATAACTATTAATGCGTCTATCGTACTTATTTGTGGTATGATCCTTTTATGGTACCAGAAGAATATCAGAGAGGCTTACCGGAACTACAAAACGTTGAAGGAAGCAGAGATCCTGGTATAAAGGATCTAAACCTTAATAAAAGATCCCTGTTAGATGTTTATTATGAATAGTATTCAGTTTACCGATCCTGAAGAGGAGATCGTCGATCCCCAAAAGGAAAAAACAGATTTAGAGGCCTGGGAAGAACAAACCGAGAAGGAGATCTTCGATGATGATGACTTTATCGGGGACCTGGAAGACGAGTGAGCCTTGCTTATCACAATTAAAGCCCAATTTCTTAAAAAATGTTAAATTTCTTTCTTTTAGGCTATTTTCCTTAAGCCAGCTGTAGCATTTCATTTTCTCCTGCGTCATTGGATAAAACGATTGATTCATGACACAGAACACACCTATCCACTTTAATATCTCAAAAGGACTTCGGTCAATATCCCCCTTCTGCTTTTCAGGAGCGGTAAAATTGAACCTGGGGAATTTCACCGGAGATTTCACCCTCTCCACCGAGAACTCCATTTTGTCAACCTAATTAGCATTTCATCATGCTGGTATACGGTATACCTTTGATTCATCAAGAAAGAAATAAATATTAAAAATCACTCTATAAACTACAGACAATGAAAACTTTAAAAACTCTTACAGCTGCCCTATTGATCATCTTTACTTCAAGTGCATTTGCAAATGATAATGATGATACTAAGAAAAGTGAAAAGCTATTGATGGACTATACAATTAAAAGATATATAAATGCCATCAGTCACGGAGAAGTAAAGGGTATCTCCGAAATATTTGACAACGACGTAAAAATGACAACCACCAGGAACAATAAGATCGAGAGCTATGGTAAATCAGATATTTTAGGATCTCTGAAATTCACCGAGAACGCCGAGCAAAACTGCAGCACTGATTATAAATTCCTTGAAATGAATCCAACTCAGGCTGTTGTAAAGATAAGCATGAACTATGATGGCTTTAGTAAAGTGAATGTTGTAAGCCTGGCCAACACAGCTAAAGGGTGGCGTATCACTAATATCTCAACTTCGATTTACTAATAACACACTATAAACTGGTTCTATATAAACAAAGCCGTCCAATGAATATTGAGACGGCTTTCTTGTTTTAATAAGCTTTTTCTAAAAGTTCGGTTTCAATACGTACTTATTATAGAAGGTAAAGATCTGCTCTGCAGCTTCCTCGGCAGTATCCACCAAGGAATACAAGTTTAAATCTTCCGGGCTGATATTCTTCGCATCCAGCATGTGATTCTCAACCCAGTCCAGTAATCCTCTCCAATAATCTGATCCAACAAGTACAATAGGGAATCTTGCAATTTTCCCTGTCTGGATCAGCGTAATTGCTTCAAACATTTCGTCCATGGTTCCAAAGCCTCCGGGTAAGACAATAAACCCTTGTGAGTACTTCATGAACATTACTTTACGAACGAAAAAGTAATCGAACTCGAGCATTTTATCTCTGTCAATATACTTATTATGAAACTGCTCAAATGGAAGTTCAATATTTAGCCCTACAGATTTTCCACCATTTTCATAGGCCCCTTTATTGGCAGCTTCCATAATTCCTGGCCCACCTCCTGAAATCACTCCATAACCCCTATCGGTTAATAAGCGGGCTATGTCTTCAGCGATCTTGTAATATTTATTATCCTGAGTTGTACGTGCCGAACCAAAGATTGACACACAAGGACCAATCTTTGACAGCTTTTCAAAGCCTTCCACAAATTCGGCCATGATCTTGAATATCTGCCAGGAATCCGTTACTTTGATTTCCTGCCAGTCCTGATTTTCGAACGCGCTTCTTATTTTGTCGTCACCTGTCATAATTTCAATTAAATATGATGTGTTAAATTGGTACCGGGCTTACTTGTAAACAACAACAAAAGAAAAGTTATCAAGCCATTGTAAATGATCAATTCAAACCCAATCACATAGCCCAACCACGCAGCAGAATTTGAATCTAATAAGAAACAAAGAGCTGGTGAAAGTATACAGATAAAAGGAACTAATTTATCTGCAACATCCCTTTTCGTTATCATTCCAAAGGTAAAAAGTCCCAACAGTGGGCCGTATGTATACCCTGCCGCTTTAAATATAGCATTTACTACAGAATCGTCATTAATGACCTTAAATACGAGGATCACCAGAAGCATTAAAAACGAAAATGCAATATGAACTATATGCCTTGTACGAACAAGTTTTGGAGAATTTTGATTTGTCTCTTTGTTAAAATTAAGGAAGTCTACACAAAAAGAGGTAGTTAACGCAGTAAGTGCAGAATCGGTGGTGGCAAATGTTGCTGCTGTTAAACCTAACATGAAAATTATGGCAGGAATAATATTCAGATGGTTAAGGGCAATTTCAGGGAAGAGATGATCTGGTGTTGCAAAGGAGGCCGTGTCAATATTATTCTTTGCCGCAAACATATACAAAAGTGCACCCACACTAAGGAAAAACAGGTTGATCACTACAAAGATCGAGGTAAAGGTTAACATGTTCTTTTGTGCCTCGCCAATGTTCTTACAGCTTAAATTTTTCTGCATCAGATCTTGGTCCAGGCCGGTCATGGCAACAGTAACAAAAATTCCCCCCAGGAATTGCTTCAAAAAATGACTTTTACTCCCCAGGAAATCCTCCCAGAAAAAGATCTTCGAATAACTGCTGTTTTTAACAGCTTCGAAAGTTTCACCGATTGTTAAATTAAGACTTTTTGAAATGAAATAAATGCTAAGGACCACCGAAGACAGCAGGAAAACGGTTTGTAGTGTATCTGTTATAATGATAGTTTTCAAACCGCCCCTATAGGTATATAACCAGATCAAAAGCAAACATATGATAATAGTTACCGCAAAAGGAATACCCCAGGCATCGAAAATGAATTTCTGTAAAACGATAGCTACCAAGTAAAGGCGGAAAGCCGATCCGATAGTCCGGGAGATAAGAAAGATCATCGCCCCCGACTTATAACTCCAAAAGCCAAGCCTCTTTTCGAGATAAGTATAAATGGACACTAGATGCATCCGGTAGTATAATGGAAGCAGCACCGTAGCGATCAATACGAAGCCTACTGCATTTCCCAGCACGAACTGAAAGTAACCGAAGCTGGTTTTTCCCACTGCCCCAGGCACTGATATGAAGGTTACCCCAGATAAGGCGGTTCCGATCATTCCAAAGGCCACCAGGTACCACTTGGAATTTCTGTTAGCTATAAAGAATGAGGAATTATCAGACGAGTTCCGGGAAGTGAAGTGTGCTACAACTATTAGGAGGAGAAAATATCCTATGATGAACGATAGAAGTACTATTGGCGACATACGTATTTGAAAACTCTAATATATACGTATTAAGGTGATTTATGTTGAAAGTAGCAAGGAAATAAGTTGGGGGAAAGTAAATCAGGCATCCTTTTTGAAACGTCATAGAGCAACAAACATCTACAACTATGACTACTGAGAAATTTAAAATACGCGATGTTCCTTCGCTTTTCAAGGAGACCTATAAGGAATGGATGGATGATGAACCTTTTGATCTAAGTGCAATTGTCGCTTACTATTCAATCTTTTCACTACCTGCTCTTTTAATAATAATCATCACTATAGCTGGAAGTGTTTTTGGACAAGAGGCAGTACAGAACCAACTTTCAGGGCAGATCGGTGGAGTGATAGGCCAGGACGCCGCCAAACAGATTCAGGAAATGATCGCCAATTCTTACCAACAGGGAAATAACGGAATTGCACTAGCGATAGGGATTGCTACCTTGCTTTTTGGTGCCACAGGAGTATTTGTAGCCCTCCAAAAATCATTAAACAGAGTTTGGGAAGTGAAGGCCGATCCAAAGAAATCAGGTTTTAAAACCTTATTGAAAACAAGAGCTACTTCGTTCGGTGTTATACTTGCAATAGGGTTCCTGCTTTTAATTTCACTGGTATTAACTGCTGGATTGACCGCTGTTAGCGACTTTGTAGCCGCCCGAATGCCTGATATCATCCTTTATATTTTTTATGTGATTAATTTCCTTGTCACATTTGCTATTATCACCCTGCTATTTGCTCTTCTGTTTCGTTTCCTTCCCGATGTAAAAATTGAATGGAAAAGTGTTTGGGTTGGAGCAGCAATTACAGCCCTGCTCTTTGTGCTTGGTAAATTTGCGCTCGCTCTATATTTTGAGATGGCTAAGCCTGCCTCGACGTATGGCGCAGCTGGTTCTGTAATCCTTGTACTACTTTGGGTTTCTTACTCATGCATTATCTTATTTTTCGGAGCTGAGTTTACCCAGGTTTACGCGAAACGTTATGGACACAGCATAGAGCCCAACGACAATGCGATCCGGATCGAAGATGATTACGAAGTACTGAAGGAATATAACCGTCATAAACAGGAAAGGGAGCAGTCGGAAAGACGCGGATTTAACGGTCAGGGGAACCGTGGGTTGGCTACAGAGTAGTAAGCTGATCAGCTATATAAAAACGGGGACCTCATGGAGCTCCCGTTTTTATATTTAGCATTTTCAACTGATCACGACATTGCTTCAGGGGCAGGGGGAGCAGAAGGCCTGGATTTATCTTCAGGCAAAGGAATAAATTCATGGTTATCCGTTGGCGGCAATAATATCCGACCCTGCTTCCAATCCTCTTTGGCTTGTTCAATCCTTTCTTTCCTTGAGGAAACAAAATTCCACCAGATAAAGCGTTCGCCCAGGGGCTCTCCTCCTAATAACATCAAGGTTGAAGGCTCTTTGGCAATGATTACCGGATCGACTCCCTTTGTATACACCAGCATTTGTCCCGGAAGATATATTTGTCCATTCACTTCAATAGACCCTTTCGCCACGTATACGCCTCTCTCACTATGTTCAGGAGGCAAGCCAAAACGAGCATCCTTTTGCAACTCGACGTGAATGTAAAATAAAGGAGAATGTGTTTTAACATCATTCTTAAGTCCGTAAGCGTTACCAGCAATCAGGCGCATCCAGACACCAGTGTCGGTAAATACGGGAAGCTGCTCTGGTTGATAATTATTAAATGCCGGCGTACATTCCTCGTCTTTTTCCGGTAGTGCAACCCAAGTTTGAAGTAATTCCAATTTACCACTTGCAAGAACAGCAGGATCCTCAAAACGTTCTGAATGAGATATTCCGCTTCCCGCCGTCATCCAGTTAACTTCTCCTGGCCGGATGATCTGTTCTACTCCAAGGCTGTCCCGATGGGTAACCTGGCCACCTAGCAAATAACTCACAGTAGACAAGCCAATGTGGGGATGAGGTAATACATCTATGGACGGCATCAGTTCCGGTGCTATATCAACAGGACCTGCATGATCCATAAATATAAAGGGACCCACCATTCTTTTTAACCGGAAAGGTAGTATACGACGAACCTCCATTCCAGGAGCAATAGAAGCTTTACGGGCTTCGATAACTATATCAAGCATAATACTCAATTTTAAAGTAAAGCTAATTACTACTTTTTGTCTACAATCTCAATTTTCGAAATAAAAAAAATCATAAACAGAGCGACCTCTCCTAGTATTAACCTTCTCTTAACATAAATTTAAAACTACAGGGCTAGTTTTGTTGCATCTACTAAAGCATCTCTTTGGCTGGCTTTCAAGTATCGATTTATGCCACGTTTTTCATTTCAACAGCAGGTTTTAACAGGTTTTATAATTACTCTGCTTTTTATTTTTTCAGGAGCATTAACAGCCTATAACAGGATCCGGGAGCTCCAAAACGACAGCCGTGCTGTTGACCGGAGTCAGGAAGTACTGAAGTTTACCAACCAGGTTTTAATTAACATAGTTCAGGCAGAAAGTAGTGTAAGGGGTTTAACGGCGACAGGTGATAGCTATTACCTGGATGCTTATAATGAGAATTTAAGTAAAATAAACCCTTCAGTCGACCGCTTAAGGTTGCTAGTTGAGGACAATCCGGCCCAAATTAACCTTGTCGATTCTTTGAAACTTCAGGTGTCCCAGAAGCTATACGTAATGAGCAGAATTCTTTGGAGCATTAATTCGAAAGACTATGATAAGGCAAAAGCTGATCTCTTGTCTGATCGAACCATCGTCCATATTCAAGGCCTTATTGAAGCGATAAAATTCGAAGAAACTGTAGACCTTGCTGCAAAAAGAAAAGCCAGCGAAAAGAATGTTACGGAAACCTTAATCGTTTTTGTAATTGGCAGTGCGATTATTATAAGTCTATTCCTACTGATGTTTCAGTATATAAGGGCGAGCTTTAAAAAACGTAAGCAAGTAGAGGACAATCTACTCGAAACCAATCAGCAATTAAAAAACATCTCGGAGGAAAATAAAAGCCAGAACTGGCTGCTTAAAGGAAGCACGGTTATAGATGAGGCAATGAGAGGGAAAAGAGACCTTGGAGAGCTGTGTGACGCCATTATCAAAAGCGTTTGTTTATACACTAACGCTAGTATCGGTGCTATTTATACTTTGAATGAGAGGAATAATCTGCAGTTAATGTCAGGGTACGCCTTTGATTCTGACCATTACAATATAGAAATAGCGACTGAAGACGGATTAGTAGGACGAGTGGCTACTGGTAAAGAGCAATTCATTCTTCACAACGTTCCTTCTGGATACCTCACAATTAAATCAGCTTTAGGGGAAAGTACGCCTCGCACAATGCTAATTCAACCGGTATTATTTGAAGGAGAACTTAAAGGTGTAATGGAGATAGGTTTTTTTGATATGCCCGAGACTACAGTAATATTTATTGAAAGAGTGTCGCATAATATCGCTGTAGCGATCAATAGTGTACAGGCAAGGTCGCAGTTTCAAACCCTTCTGGAGAATGCAGGTATGTTTGCAGAGGAAGCAATATAAAGAGCTAATGAATGTATAGAAAAATATACAAAGCAATATATATCAACAACTTATATCAAAAAACAAGAAACCCTTGATAACTTTTATCGTAAAGGATCACAATCAGAACACAACACACTTATATAAATATAAGGTGAAGTTTTTGATTGTGTAATTTTTTTAAGGGAGGTGACCCCATGTTGCTTCCTTTTTTTATTCCGTTTCACCCCATCTGTAAGAAGGTAGGTCCAGACCGGCGAGATCCAGCACCCTGCTTACGACAGTAGAAGCTAGCTCTTCAATCGTTTTAGGTTTACTATAAAAAGAAGGTACAGCCGGACAAATGATTCCTCCCGCCTCTGTTAGAGTTTTAAGATTATTAATATGAATTAAACTAAAAGGGGTATCTCTAACTACCAATATAAGTTTGCGTCTCTCCTTAAGGATAACATCGGCTGCCCGGGTGGTTAGATCATTGGAAATACCTGATGCAATTCTTCCTAAGGTTCCCATAGAACATGGAATGATTATCATGGTATCATACTTAGCAGAACCGCTGGCAAAAGGAGCCATAAAATTGCTCTTTTCATAGAACTTGAAGGGGTACTTCTTATAAGTAGCCTCGTCTAACTCAAATTCCCATACTTGTTTTGCGTTATCAGACATTACAACAGCTACCTGATCCAGCTGGTCTTCCAGGTTTACAAGCTTGTCAAGAAGCAGCTTTGCATAGATCGCCCCGCTAGCGCCTGTAACTGCTATAACTATTTTCCGTTTCAATTTAGAAGCCTCCTCTTTGTCTTACTGCTTCATACAAAATTATGCCAGCGGATACCGAAACATTGAGTGATGAAATTTCACCAAACATTGGGATCTTTGCCAGATGCTCAGATATCCTTATCAGTTCGTCTGATATTCCATCCTCTTCTGATCCCATCACAATGGCAGTAGGCATAGAATAGTCGGGAGTATAAAGGTATTCGTTTGTTTTCTCTGTGCATGCGACCAACTGAAGTCCCGACTCTTGCAGGAATTTTGCAGTTTTAAGCAAACTATCATGTCTACATACAGGAACCTTAAAGAGTGCCCCTGCAGACGTTTTTATAGCATCAGGATTTATCTGGGCAGATCCTTTAGATGGAACAATAATAGCATGGACGCCAGCACATTCGGCTGTACGGGCTATAGCTCCTAAATTTCTCACATCGGTAATGCCGTCTAAAAGCAGAATCAGAGGTGTCTCTCCCCTTTCATAGATCTCAGGAATAATGTTCTCAATTTTCTGGTAGGTGACAGGAGAAATCACGCCTATAACTCCCTGATGATTCTTCGTTGTTATCCTGTTTAGTTTTTCAACCGGAACCAGTTGATAAGATATCGCCGTATCCTTTAACAAGGCCTTCAGTTCAAGCAACAACCCGCCACCTAAACCTCGTTGAACATAAATAGCTTCGATATCCTTCCCACTTTTTATTGCTTCAATAACTGCGCGGATACCAAACACCATTTGGTTTGCTTCTTTTTTTGGCCTCTGAGGATGATTAATCATTTAAAAAATTTTTGGCCACAAAGTACTGATATTTTTTTCTGAAAGTCTAATTGTTTTATTGAGATAAGTAATTGTTTTTTAGCAGCCTCAACGAGATCGCTTCGCTAAGTTTTTAAGGTCAGAACCTTCAGGCAACTTTCATCCTCCGTTGGTGCGTTTCTGCTCATGAAGGTATGTCTTTCTAATTGTCAGTTAAGAGACAGTAATTTATTGCATTATTAACATGAATAAAAGTTATTAACACTGCTTCACAGATTGTAGTTCATTGCTTTTCTGCTATATCCACACCTTATCCACATATAAATGTTAAAACAAAGAGGATTTTTTCCACACAATTTATAGGTGGCAAATTAGCCCTGTTCACAAAGTCTTTTCGGAGTAGAGCCGCTTATGTTTAACTTTGTAGAATGAGTTCGGACAAGGATACCAATTACAATTCTTCAAAGAGAGCAGGCACGGGAAATGATCGTAGAGCACGCCTGACGACAATAGCCAGTGGTATGGGAAAGCTTCCTCCACAAGCTATCGACCTGGAAGAAGCAGTACTAGGAGCATTAATGCTGGAGAAGGATGCTCTCTCTGCGGTAATTGACATTTTAAAGCCTGAAGTTTTTTATAAAGATAGTCACCAGAAGATCTTCGCTGCAATCCATCAGCTTTTTCAGAAATCGTCGCCCATTGATATTCTAACTGTTACTTCCCAATTACGGAATCAGGGAGAACTGGAACTGATCGGTGGTGCTTATTATATCACAGAGCTTACCAACCGTGTAGTTTCTGCTGCAAATATTGAATATCACGCACGGATCATTTCTCAAAAGTACATTCAGCGAGAACTGATAAGGATTTCTTCCGAAATCATCACTAATGCTTACGAAGACACGACGGACATTTTTGATCTTCTGGATCATGCCGAAAAAAACTTATTCGACATTGCACAGAATAACCTTCGTCGTGATTCACGTAAAATGGATGACATTGTAAGGGAATCACTTGAGGCTCTTGAGAAACTTCGCGATAAAACTGATGGACTAACAGGTATTCCTTCCGGCTTCACCGGCCTCGACCGGGTAACTTCCGGATGGCAGCCCTCTGACCTTGTGATCATTGCAGCCCGTCCAGCGATGGGTAAAACAGCCTTCGTTTTAAGTTGTGCCCGTAATGCTGCCGTACAATTTGGGAAGCCTGTAGTAGTTTTCTCTCTGGAAATGTCCTCGGTACAGTTGGTAAATCGTCTTATATCCGGTGAAGCTGAGATTGAGCAGGAGAAACTCCGTAAAGGAAATCTTGCAGAATGGGAATGGCAGCAATTGCATTCTAAGATAGGAAATCTTACAGAAGCCCCTTTATTTATTGACGATACCCCTGCTCTTAATATTTTCGAATTCAGGGCAAAATGCCGGCGTTTAAAAGCACAGTATGACATTCAATTAATCATCATTGACTACCTTCAGTTAATGCATGGTAAAGCGGAAGGAAAAGGCGGAGGAAACCGTGAGCAGGAAATTGGTAGTATTTCCCGTGCCCTGAAATCTGTAGCAAAAGAGTTGAACGTTGCGGTTCTGGCACTTTCTCAGTTAAGTCGTGCCGTTGAAAGCCGTCCCGGTGCCAGTAAGAAACCAATGCTTTCCGACTTACGTGAATCTGGATCTATTGAGCAGGATGCCGATATGGTACTTTTCCTATTCCGTCCGGAATATTACGGATTAACGGAGGATGAAGAAGGTAGATCTACAGCAGGTGTGGGTGAGGTAATCATCGCGAAACACCGTCATGGTGAGACCGGGACTGTTCCACTTCGATTCATTGGTAAGTATGTTAAGTTTGCCGACCTGGAGGAAGATTTCGGAGGCGGAATGCCAGGAACAATAGGGGGAAGCGGAGCGCCTGCAAATCCTTTTGCCGGAATGGCTCCGTCTGAAGATTTCGACAAACCCTTCATTATTCGTCCTTCTCGTATGGATGAAATGGATGAAGAACCGCCATTTTAATTAATAGGAACCCACCAGCTCTTCTGATATCGAAGAAGGGCTGATGGGTATTTAGACTACACCTTAACTAAAAATATATTCCCAGTATTAAACCAGCAATAATTAGAATTGGAGTACTTACCCTTGTATAATTTAATACAAGGAATGTTGATACTACAATTCCAATGGACATGGGATTTAAACCCAAAGGCTGAAGCAGGAAAATAAAAGCTGCCACAATGAAGCCTACCGCTACGGCGTTGATCCCTGACAGAGATTTCTTAATTCGTCCTATCTTTTTCAAGTCGTTCCAAAAAGGCACAAAAAATAGCACTAATATAAAACCAGGAAGATTAATACCTAAGGTTGCCACCAGGCTTCCTATAATCTGCCCACCTATACTTTCGCCGGCATTTTTCATCGTCATTGAACCTAAAAAGGATGTGAATGAAAATGTAGGCCCTGGCAAAGCCTGCTGGATAGCATAGCCAGTTAAAAACTCATTTGCTGTTAAATAATGCTTCATCTCCACAAACTCCGTGAACATCAGGGGAACAAGTACATGCCCTCCTCCAAATATCAAAGCTCCATTACGATAGAAGTTTTCAAACAAACGGATAGGCAAACTAAATGGAGATGTTTTGTTGATTATGGCACCAAGGATGGCAAACAGCAACAGGATTCCCAGAAAGTATAGCACTTTGTTCTTATTGATACTTGAAAATAGCTTCACCCGGATCTCTGTTTCTTCGGCACTGGCCTCTGTAGCCGATGATATGATCCCTCCCATCAAGATAAGCATCGGGAAAACGTAAGCATTCTTAAGTATAAGCGTTACAATAACTGCGGCGATGGCTAACCATAGAGATACCTTTGATTTTATAACTGTTTGAGCGAGAGAATAGGCTGCAAACCCTACTATCCCAACAGCAATAGGCTTAACATAAGTTAGAATATGACTAAACCGGCCGTTTTCACCCAGCTGCTCATAAAAAATAGCAATGAGGGACAGAGCAGCTGCAGAAGGTGTGATCCAAATAAAAAATGTAAGAATAGACAACCATACCCCTCCTACTTTGTAGGCGATACCGATCAAGGTTTGGGTTGAGGAAGGGCCTGGAAGAACCTGAGTCAGAGCATTTAGCTCCAATAACTCCTCCTCCGTTATATAGTGCCTCCTCTTTACAAAATCTTTCAACATAATGCCGATGTGAGCCTGCGCTCCTCCGAATGCAGTAAGCGTGAACAGGGTAGCATCGCGTATAAAAAGAAACTGCTTTGCTGTCACTAGTCGTCTTCGTAATCCAGGCCCATTGCAGAATTATAGACTGTTTGCAGTTCACTTAGCGCATGATTATCACGTACGGCTCTCGCAACCTGCATACCTTTCTGGTAAGTAATTATAGCATCGTCTTTGCGGCCCAACTTTTCATAGAGCCTTCCCAGGTGGTAATATGTGCCCACATAGTTTTCGTGATTCACTTTCAAATCCTCGAAATAGCTTAGCGCTTTTTCGGTGTCATTTGCAGATAAATACTCTGTAGCCAATGCATATTTCAGGAATGGATCATTGGGTTCATTTCGAAGGAACTCTTGTAACTTCTCTAAACGATTTACACTCATTTGCTGTATTTCAATAAAAAAGGCCTTTTAAAGCCCGCTTTTCAATGGTTAGGCAAAGTACTATAATTTTTATATTTTGTACAGTTAAATTTCAAAGGCAAAATTTTCCGTAAGTTTGCAAAAAATACGGGGTATGAAACATCTGCCTTTTAATTTTTTAATGTAATTGTGCATCAGGATTTGCAGGATCATTACCAAGAGGGATAGAATGAAACTGGAAATCGCTGCAAACTGATGTTAAATTTGTTAAGTAATGCTTCCTTAGTTTAAACAAAGGTTAGCTGAAAATCAAATGTGACACCCATTACAAAAAATAAAAACTAAATATCAGTTACGGGATTTAGGAATAATAAGTGGTGACACATTTATAAGTGGTTCCAAAATTGATAGAAAATTAAAGAATTAAAAGCAACAGGTTAAAGCCGTGAAGGCTTAAAACTATCATGAAGAAAATAAAATTAGACATAGTAGGTTTATCATATAGTCAAACACAATCCGGAGCTTATGCCCTGGTTCTAGGTGAAGTAAATGGAAGAAGACGTCTACCTATTATTATTGGTGGATTTGAGGCACAGGCTATTGCAATCGAAATTGAAAAGATGACCCCAAGTCGTCCCTTAACTCACGATCTTTTTAAATCCTTTGCTCAATCTTTTAATATCAATATTGAAGAAGTAATCATCTATAATCTTGTAGATGGCATTTTCTATGCTAAACTGATTTGTAACGACGGCAAGAAAACCACTGAAATTGATGCCCGTACTTCTGACGCCATTGCATTGGCAGTACGCTTTGAATGTCCTATACATACTTATGAATTTATTTTAGCCACTGCTGGAATAATGATAGAAGGTAACGACTTCGTATTCCTTGAAAACATCGAATCACCAACTGAAGAAAAATCACCTAGCTCCCAAGGAAGTTACGCTTCATTAACAGACGATGAATTGAAAGAGAAGCTGCAACAAGCGCTTGCGGAAGAAGCTTACGAGAAAGCCGCAAGTATAAGAGACGAACTGACTAAACGCAACGCATTATAAAAATTCAAACAATATAGATTAAACCCGAACCTTTTCCATACTTTCACGCTACACATTAATTATTTGTTCAATTCATGGAGAGATTTACGGGTCTGTTGGGCATTATCTTGATTTTTGCCATTGCTTTTCTTATGTCAAATAACCGCAAGGCTATAAATTACCGCCTGGTAATTACGGGTTTTGCCATTCAAATTCTGCTCGCCGTTTTTATTTTAAAAGTTCCGGTGGGTAAAACGATCTTTGCCTGGCTTGGAGCCGCTGTAACTAAAGTGCTTGATTTTTCGCAGGCTGGTGCGTCTTTTGTTTTCGGGCCTTTGGTAAATCGCGATTACATGGGAAAAGCCTTTGGAGTAGGTAATGAATTTGTATTCTTTTTCAGCATTATCCCCACCATTATCTTTGTAGCGGTTCTGGTAAGCGTAGCTTACTACCTTGGTATTATGCAAAGAGTAGTGAAATTCTTCGCTTTCATTGTCTATAAGCTAATGGGCGTTTCAGGAGCAGAGGCCTTATCGAACGTAGCGAGCGCATTTGTGGGTCAGGTAGAAGCACAAATCATGATAAAACCTTACTTAAGGGGTATGACCATGTCGGAGCTCCTCGCATCTATGGCAGGAAGCATGGCTTGTATTGCAGGAGGCGTGATGGCAGTTTATATTGCCCTCGGTGTTCCTGCCGAATACTTGATCGCCGCCAGTATTATGGCCGCTCCTGCAGCTTTGGTTATTTCTAAAATCGTTTGGCCAGAAACAGAAGTATCAGAAACGAAAGGTAAAGTTTCCCTTGAAATCAAAAAAACGAATGCAAACCTTGTAGATGCGATCTCTCACGGAGCAAGCGATGGGTTAAAGGTGGGTTTAAATGTTATTGCAATGCTTATCGGTTTCATCGCCATTATCGCACTGTTGGATTATATTTTGGGTTGGATCGGCATTGGTCTTGGCCACCTTGGGCTTTCTTTAACTTTTATCGGTATTGACATAAATCATTTGAGTTTAAACCAGATCCTGGGTAGCCTGTTCTCCGTATTTGCATGGGCAATGGGTGTTCCGGGTAAAGATATTCAGACTGCAGGGTCGTTGATGGGGACAAAGATGGTTATCAATGAATTTGTCGCTTATCTTGACCTTGCAAAGGTTAAAGGCTCTATCGATCCCAAAACGTTAATAATTACAAGTTTCGCCCTATGCGGCTTTGCCAACTTTAGTTCAATTGCTATCCAGGTTGGAGGTATAGGTGAATTGGCTCCAGAAAGAAGGGCTGACTTAGCCAAATTAGGAGTTAAAGCACTTATTTGTGGCACCTTAGCATCGTACCTTTCCGCTACCATCGCAGGAATAATGCTATAAAATGAATTTAAAAACAATGTAAAGGTTTTTACGCAGGAAACTTTTCCCGCCTAAAAACCTTTATTATAATATACTAAAGACAATATTAGTAGTGAGGGTAACATTCTTTTTAAATACCCGTAATAAGGGATGTTGTACTCATCGCCGAAAGTAGTGGTTTGGTTAGCGCATGTATGAATAAAGCTTTCGTCGTTTTATTGAAACAGATACCATAATGAAGATTCTTATTGCCGAAGACGACTTACTAATGCTTAAGACTCTGGAATACCGATTAAAAAAAGACGGTCACCAAGTGATCTGCTCTAAAGATGGTATGGAGGCATTAGAAAAAATTGAGGAAAACTCCCCTGATCTCATAATAACCGACATAATGATGCCCTATTCTTCAGGGCTTGAAATTGCTGGTGCCGTAAGACAAAAATCTAACACTCCTATTATTGTACTTTCAGGAATGGGGCAAGAAAATGTTGTACTGGAAGCGTTTAAACTGGGCGTGGATGACTATATCACCAAACCATTTAGTCCTAATGAACTGATTGTAAGAGTGAGAAGATTTATGTTTGCGAATGCAGTGAAATAAATAATCCGCTCCCATGGATCATTCATCAATCACTATATCTATACACTTTCCTGCCGCTAGCTCTTTCCTAAGTTCAGAAACACACAGTTTGATTAAGGCAGTTATTTTTCTGCTGGTACTGATGACGTCGTTGCTGGTTTACATCTTGATCACATTAGTTATCAAAAACAGGCGGGAACGGTTAAGAAAACGTTTATCACGAATAACAGACCTGTTAATACAGCGGATGTTGTTCAATGAAGATCAGGAGTTTGCAGGAAGTCTAACTTCTGGAGCCGGGAAGTTCCTAAAAATAAAAACCTTTCGCTATCTGCTTATTGAAGAGCTTGTAAAAGCCAAGAGAAACTTTTCTGGGGTAGCAGCTAATAATCTTCAATTATTATATCAGGAATGCAACCTGAATAATGATTCGTACCAGAAACTTGTGAGCCGTAAATGGTATTTGAAAGCCTTGGGAATTCAGGAGTTAGCAGAAATGGGGCAAAGCAGTTCATTTGATCTGATCTTTGAACTCACTAATCACAGCAATGAGCAAGTGCGAATGGAAGCTCAAAACGCCGTTGTTAAATTTTCAGGGCTTACTGGCCTAAACTTCCTTGATTTTTTAACTTATCCATTATCAGACTGGCAGCAGATACAATTGATCAACCAACTTGGCGATGTAGAACAGAACGCTTCTGAGTATATCAGAAAATGGATAGGTTCTTCTAACAATTCAGTTGTAATTTTTTCTTTAAAGCTTGCCGCGCGCTTTCATCACTTCGAGCTGCATGACCGGGTAGCATTATGCCTGGTGCACCCTTCTGCCGAAGTAAGATATCATGCGATAAGAACCCTTAAGGAGATCTTTGATGAAAACACAGCTGCAAATTTAGTAAAGCTATATGACGGAGAAGGACTCAGAAACCAGCTTGCTATTCTGGAAGTGCTGCAAGATATAGGAACAGAAAATGAACTCCCTTTTCTGGAAAGAGAATTTATAACAGAACAAAATGAGATAAGACTAGCTGCCGGACGTGCTATCGCGAAGATGGCAGGAATAGAATATCTTGAGACTGGAAAAGTAAGCATGGAGCATCCCTGGAGGGAAATTATACAACAAATAAAAGGAGAAGTTAAGGAATGAGCTGGCAAACATTTATAGTTGATTTTTTCACGTACGGAATATTGCTGTATTCGGTGTCTCTCCTGTCATCTTACGTATTCATCGCCCTTTATTCTGTTGGCATAACGAGGGACCACCTAAGAAAGAACATGTTTACAGATTATCGTGTATTAGCATCTTCTGAGCAGCTTCCCGGTCTTAGTATCCTTGCCCCAGCTTATAACGAAGGGAATACAATTATCGAAAATGTAAGATCGCTACTTTCCATTCATTATAATAACCTGGAGCTAATTGTGATAAATGACGGCAGCAAGGATGATTGCCTGGAAAAGCTTATTCAAGGTTACAACCTGTATAAAACGGATCATTTCGTCAATGAGCAGATTGCCACGAAGAAGGTTCGTGGGGTATACAAGAGCCACAATCCGGTATACAAGAAGTTGATCGTTGTAGATAAGGAAAACGGTGGAAAAGCTGATGCGCTGAATGTCGGAATTAATATTGCCTCTAAAGATTACATTGTTTGCATTGATGTAGATTGTATACTTGAACAAGATGCATTGCTTAAAATGGCTAAGCCTTTTATGGAGCACCCTGGAAAACGGGTAATAGCATCAGGAGGCGTAGTGAGGATCGTTAACGACTGTATAGTTAAAAACGGCAAGATCTTAAAGATCAATCTTCCGGAGAGCTTTATACCCCGGATGCAAACACTGGAATACATTAGGGCATTTTTACTTGGAAGGATGGCTTGGAGCAGGATGAATGGCCTCCTACTTATTTCTGGTGCTTTCGGAGCGTTTGACAAGGACATTGTAATAAAATGCGGCGGGTACAACCATAAAACCGTGGGAGAGGATATGGAGCTGGTAGTTAGAATGCGCCGGTATATGGAAGAACTTGGCGAGCCTTACAAGGTTACCTATATCCCTGATCCGCTCTGCTGGACGGAAGCGCCCAACTCTTTCAAGATCTTGGGGCGCCAAAGGAACAGATGGACTCGCGGCACTATTGAGACCTTGTGGTTCCATCGTAAAATGTTCTTCAATCCTAAATATGGTTTCCTTGGACTTGTATCTTACCCTTACTGGTTCTTTTTCGAGTTCTTAGCGCCTATCATAGAATTTGTGGGTTTTTTAGCCCTCTTCATTTTTGCCATGTTTGGCTTAATCGACTGGGGTGTGTTCTTCTCGTTACTTGCCTTCATTTTAAGCTTCGGACTTTTGTACTCAATGTTCGCCATCTTCATTGAAGTAATCACTTATAATCAGTATAATAGAACCAGGGATATCTTTAAATTGATACTGACTGCTATTGCCGAGCCCTTTATTTTTCACCCCTTTGTAGTATGGGCTGCAATTAAAGGCAATATTGATCTGATACAAAAGAAGAACTCCTGGGGGGAAATGACAAGACAAGGTTTTGCGAAGCCTAAAACAAGTTAATATGGGTTTGAAGAACAATATGCCAAATAAGGGATGGGAAAAATTTTACCAGGGGTGCATAGACTTTGCTGCCATATCGCTTACACTATTGGTGATTATTTTCGTCATCAGAATATTTGAATTCATATACAACGGGATACTGCACCAGTTTCCGCAGCCATTCATTTTATCTCTGTTAGCTGGGCTTGCCAACAGTATAATTGCATGGATTAAATTTCAATTCTTCTTCTGGGTATTGCATACATTAATCTACCAGTTCTCATCTAGGTTGGCCAACTATGTTCTTATCGTAGTTTTTACATTGGTAACATTAATAGAGATCGCTTTAATGAAATATTTTTCAGAAGCATTGATCCCTCTTGGTGCTGATATTCTTGGATACTCAAGCGAGGAGATCTTTCAAACTCTTGGCTCGGCTGGCGCTTTTTCGATACTCTCAATTTCCTTTTTCCTCATTAATGTAATTGTCATTTTAGCGGTTCTTTACCGGTTGTACACTGTTTTACGACCTTCCAAATTAATTTCCTTAATACTTCCTTCACTGTCCTTTATTTTCCTGCTTACTGGCATCTCGTCAACGTTCTATTTTGCGGCTTTTTCCTCCGATTACACGAACAACCTGGTTGTAAATAAATCGGACTTTTTTTATACGGAAATTGGTAAACATTTCATTAATGTGGATGATGAGACGGATATTTACGAAGATGGTTATCTCGGGATGTACAACGATTCGCAAAAAAACGGATTGAAGGATTTTACGTACATAGACCGAAAAAATTTTCCATTTCTCCATACTCAGGACAGCTCAAACGTATTGTCTCCATTTTTCAAAAAAAGCAACAAAAAACCCAATATTGTTATTGTGCTTGTGGAAGGATTGGGTAGGGCTTTTAGTAATGAAGGTGCTTATCTCGGGAGTTTCACTCCGTTCCTTGATTCCTTGTCGAAGAAGAGCGTATACTTTTCTAACTTCCTGAGTACTGGCGGACGTACTTTTGCCGCTTTGCCCTCAATCCTGGGCTCTTTACCTTTTCATAAAAATGGATTTTTAGAACTGGGGACAAAGGCACCGCGACATCTTTCACTCCTGACGATCTTAAAGAGTTCTGGCTACCACACTTCCTTCTACTACGGAGGAGATTCGCGTTTCGATAAAATGGACGTATTTCTTAAGGGGAACCAATTGGATGAGCTTAACGACATTCATAGCTTCCCTTCTGGCTATTCGAAACTGCCTGAGCAAAACGGGTTCAGCTGGGGATATACAGACAAGGACTTGTACAGATGGTTTCTGAACTCACGACCAGCAAATCAGGCCTCGCCACAATTTAGTGTCCTTCTTTCAGTCGCCTCCCATAGCCCTTTCCTTCTTACCGAGCAAAACAAGTACTTTAAGGTATTAGACAGGCACTTCCAGAAGCTGAACCTGAATAGTGATCAAATCAAGGAATACCAGGCTTACAAATATCAATACGCAAGTATACTTTATACCGACGACGCTCTAAAGAGCTTTATTGACCAATATAAAAAACGCCCTGATTTTAACAATACTATCTTTTTGATAACCGGAGATCACCGGATGCCTGAAATTCCGATGAGTTCGAAAATAGACCGGTATCACGTGCCTTTTATTATCTATTCTCCTTTGCTAAGCAGAACAGCAACGATTGAATCAGTGTCAACTCACTTTGATATCGCTCCAAGTTTGCTTAGTTACCTGAAACAGGATTACCAGGTTAAAAGTCCTTCATCAACGACCTGGATAGGGAGAGGACTTGATACCAGCCGGGCATTCAGAAATATCCATTCTGTCCCTTTAATGCAAACCAAGACATCATTTAACGATTTCATTTCCGGAGAATATCATTTGAACCAACAAACAGTATACAAGATGTCCAATAACATGGTAGAAGAAACGGTACAAGATAAAAAGATCCTGACCAGATTAAGCAGCCAGTTTAACGAGTTTAAGAGTAAAAACAATAAGATAGTTACTCAAAAAAGTCTCGTTCCTGATTCTATTTATCGGGTTTACTATCCTAAAAAAAACTAAGACGCGTTTATGATCAGAAAATATTTAATTTTAATTGCCTCCCTTCTGTTTGCTATCGAATATCAGACTCATGCGCAGGAGAAACTTTCATCCGACTCGCTTTTTCAGATGGCAAGGCAGGCTGCTTTTGATCAAAAAGACTATAACGCAGCGATTGCATTATCTAAAAGAGCGCTTAAACAAAGTCCTGATTATACCGACATTCAGGTTTTTTTAGGAAGATTATATACATGGAATGATAAACCGGATAGCGCACGCGCAGTTTTCGAAACTGTATTGCAGCATAAACCAGGGCATGAAGACGCCTCCTTTGCCTATGCTAGTCTTGAGTACTGGAATAATAATTCTAATAAGGCTCTTTCGATTGCAGAAAATGGCTTAAGTACTACACCTAACTCCAGGGACCTCCTGCTCCTTAAAGCAAAGATATTGAATGATCTGGGCAAGCCAACAGAAGCAAGCAGTACGGTAAATTCTTTATTAAAGAAAGATCCTAAAAACACAGAAGCAAGAGCCCTTGCTGAACGCCTTAAAGAAAATAGTTCCAAAAACAGGATTGGAGTTGGATACGACTTCGTACACTTTGATAAACAATTTTCGGATCCCTGGCATCTTGCAAGTATTGATTATGGTCGCCAAACACCTATAGGATCTATAACGGCCCGTCTAAACTACGCCAATCGGTTTTCAGAGAACGGAACACAGGTAGAACTAGAAGCGTACCCTAGTATTTCAAAAACATTCTATGCTTACCTAGGAGCGGCCTACTCAGGGAATGTAGGTGTATTTCCAAAATACCGGGCGGGGTTTTCTCTCTATGCGAACCTTCCTGCTTCTTTTGAAGCTGAAGCGGGAATACGGTTTCTGCATTTTACTGATAATACTACAGTTTATACACTTTCTGCAGGGAAGTACATCAAAAATTACTGGATTAATTTCAGGACTTACCTTACCCCTTCAGAGAGTAATATTTCTCAGTCCTATGCGCTTACCTTTCGCTACTACTATGGAGGGGCTGATGATTTTTTCAGTTTGAGTGCAGGCACGGGTATTTCACCCGATGAAACCAGCAATAATATTTTGCTTAACACTAGTTATAAACTCCGCTCAAACAATATCTCCGGTTCCTACCGGCATTTATTCAATAAAGGGAATGTGCTTACTTTAAATGCAACATGGCAGATACAGGAATATAGGAGAGACACAAAAGGGAACCAAATAACAATGAGCTTAGGTTATCAAAAACGCTTTTAATTATAGTATGAAACGGGCATTATATGTAATTATTCTGATTATAGTGCTTATCCCACTATGGATGTGGCTCGCATGGATTCTCACGCCCAAGAAGAAACTGGTTGCAGCTATTGTTGATAAAACAGTGTTAACCAATAAGGGCCAAGAGCATGCTAGCTTCTCCTGGCTATTAAATAATAACCGTTTTACAAAAACTCAGACCAAGCTGTATAATGCCAAACATGACTATTTCGGATTCTTTCCTAAGCAGGAATATCAATATGAACTGAAGGGCCTGGAGCGATATTCCTTGGAAAATCTTGATCAACTTAGCGATGATACTGATCTTACGTACTTCACAGACACCTATGGTATTTACAAAAATGAATGGTACACAAGTGAACAAAGCACAGAGCGATCGGGGCTTGTTTATGGGGGAATGAGTCAGCGTGACATTGATTATCTTAAATTAATGAAGGACAAACACAAGTTGATCCTAACGGAGTTCAACACAATAGGTTCTCCAACCCCTGATCAGATACGCTCTGATTTTGAATCTATGTTTGGAATGCGTTGGTCTGGATGGACTGCCCGGTACTTTCCTGTTTTGGATACCATTAAGGATAAAGAACTTCCACGATGGTTGATCAACAACTACAAACGTGATCATCAAGGAAACTGGCCTTTTAGAAAGGCTGGAGTTGCATTCGTTAGTTCGGAAGATAAAGTAGTAATTTTGGAAGAAGGTATTCATCTTTCTGACCCCATGACGTATATTAGATCAATGGCGGCCGGAAAAGAAATGTTAGGCTTACCAGACCTTATTAATTATCCTTTCTGGTTCGATATTATTATTCCCGATCCTAAAATAAATACAACTGCCGCAAATTTTGAGATCAATATGACCTCTAAAGGACGCCAGGAATTGAAGCAGCATGGTATTCCTTCAAACATTCCAGCAGTTATATACCATAAGGGTGCCGACTATCAATTCTACTACTTCTCAGGAGATTTCTGCGATAATCCGATTTCAATGACAAGTTCTTACTTCAAGGGAGTAAACTTTTTCAGCGGGCTGTTTTATAATTCCGACAATAAAGAGGACAGATCAGGGTTTTTCTGGCGCTTTTATTATCCCATGATGGATAGGATTTTGGGGGAGTATTACTCTTCATTGAGAAATAAAAACTAGATTTTTAAACAGCTGAATTAAAAGCATCTGTATATTTATAAAATTATTATTGGCTAAACTATGACGATTAAATATCCGCTGCCTGCAAACGAATTCGAACGAATTATCAACCTATCTGAGTTTGACTTGGATTATACGAATCTACAGGACTCGTTTGAAAACTTAGCCAGATTAGCAGCTAAAATTGCAGGCTCAGAAATTTCATTGGTAAATCTTATTGACACCTATACTCAATGGACTATTTCTAGTCATGGCATTACTATCGATCAGATGGCTCGTGAAGAATCGGTTTGCCAATACACCATTGTGGAAACAGATAAGTTTGAAGTATCAGACCTGACTGCCGACGAACGCTTTAAGGATAAATTCTACGTGGCTGGAGATCCGCATCTAAAATATTATTACGGCATACCTTTGAGAACCAAAGCCGGAATTAATATTGGTGCCCTGTGTGTAATGGACAAAGAAACGAAGGAGCTTTCTCCAGAAAAAACGGAGATGTTGAATATTATTGCTGACGAAGTAGTGAACAGACTAAAAGCGTTTAAAGCTATAAGTCAGATTCAAAATACTTTGAAAGAGGCTAATGAAACTAAAAAAAGGATTGTACACGATGTAAGAGGTCCTTTAGCGGGAATAATTGGATTGACAGAAATAATTGCAGAGCAGGGCGACAGTAATAAAATTGAAGAAGTGCTGGAGTTTATTACGCTTATTAATAAAAGTAGTACATCAATCTTGGAGCTTGCGAACGAAATTCTTACCACTGAGAAAAAACTAGAAAGAGCTCCGACACTTAAATCTGATGAGTACAATCAGCTGGTATTGAAAGAGAAGCTTTTGCAATTATATACCCCTCAAGCAATGAACAAGAACATTAAGTTCGAAGTTCACACCGCTGCAGATACAGAAGTTATTCCTTTTTCGAAAAACAAACTGCTTCAAATTGTAGGAAACTTAATCTCAAATGCCATCAAATTTACACCAGAACGAGGTAGTGTTATTGTTGATCTAAAGCTTAAAATCGGAACTCATTCTAATGATCTTATCATACAAGTTAGAGACTCTGGAATCGGCTTAAGTCAGGAGGCGATTGATTCAGTTTTGAAAGGCCAGGGAAATACTACAAAGGGTACAGAGGGAGAAAAAGGATTTGGGTTTGGATTAACGCTTGTAAAACATTTAGTAGAAACCCTTGATGGAATTCTTAATATAAGCTCCGAACCTGGAAAAGAAACAATTTTTGAGATACGATTACCGCAGCCTCAGAAATAACAAAATACATTGATTTCAACTTCTCCTGCGGGGAAGTTGAAATATTTCCAGAAAATACACTGAACCTAAATTAATGAGATCGAAAGATCGTTCCATAATCCTTCTTCTGTCTGATCTTATCCATTGAATTAATCCTTTTGACCAGGACAGTAGCAATATATCTCTTCCCCCCAACCTACTTATTCTGAGCTTCAACTGATGGACTTAAATCAAAAGCTGAAGCAAAATACAGCAATGAAGTGATAAGTTTAAAAAATTTTAACATTGATTTTAAAGCGATTAGCTTAAAACAGGGCTTAAATAAGCCAGAAAAGCATTTTTCAATTTGGAGGTGATTGCCTTTTTTGTACTTTTGCCCCCGGAGAGTTGGCAGAGTGGTCGATTGCGGCAGTCTTGAAAACTGTTGACTGTAACAGGTCCGGGGGTTCGAATCCCTCACTCTCCGCGAAGAAAGGCATCCTTATGGGATGCCTTTCGTGCGTTAGGAGGGATTCGAACCAGAAGGGCTGGCCTGGGGTTCGAACTATCTCTCGAACGGGTATAGCCAGGGATTGCGCGAGTGAGAAATCCCTCACTCTCCGCCAAATCAAATGCTGCCCGAAGGGTGGCATTTTTTATTTACGGGGCGCCGAGTTTACTCGGGCGAGCAGATAAACAAAACCCCCGCACTAAGGAACCTCGAGAAATGGAATGAAAGTAATTTGCGGGTTCTTTCTGGCCTATAAAAAACAATTAAACATCAGAAAAAATGACAAGGAGCGGAGCGACCAGCAATTGATTTGAAGCCACCCCCTAAAGGGATCAACAAAGTTAATCCTCACTCTCCGCTAAGAAGAACCATGTCTATTTTATTCCACATCCCTTAAAGAAACATATATTTCTCCATCCCCGTAAAAATACCTACTTCATACCAGTTAACTACTCTTTTATTTATTCTCGGAAACAGAAAATACCACTAAGGGTTAAGGCTTTAGAATGAGCTACCTTATGAACAAGAAACCTATTCTCTGTCTGATTACCCACCCAATCGCCCTGATTAGTGAGGAAAACTCTTTTGTTATCAATAGCTTAAATAGAAATTCAAAGTTCCGAAATCAGGTATATCAGCGTCAAAAGAACGTATTTACCCTCTTCTACGGCACTTTATATTTCATGACCTTCGACACGCCAAATGAAAAACAAGAAACATGTGATGGGTAAGAAGGAAACTAAATCTCTTCGGCCAGCATCGGAGAGCTTGATTAACAAGACATACAAGTTAAAATCGCTCGGTGAACCCAATTGCTATGTGAACAAGAGAATCAGAAGAATTATGGAAGCAAGAGAAACCTTTTTCGTTTTAACGTACAAACATCTACCCAATGTCGACTTCCTGTGCGACCTTAAAGGAAATATTCGAGTAAAGATCTCGAGGATTAAAGAAAAAATAGTACCGGTAAAAACCGTAGCTATGATCTATGCAGTAAGCGATGATTGCCTATTCCTATTTGAAGACCTGGGATGCCGTATATCTTGCTGGTCGGATTTTGAACCAGCTTTAACCTGGTACCAAAGGTTCTGCAGGCAAAGTAAACTTGAAGTGTATCTACCTGAATAAACAAAAAACATCATCAATACCATGAAAAACATTATTATATCTTTTGCAAACGAAACGGAGAGAGACTGCATAAGAGCCTTATTAGAAACAAACAACAACCTGGGCATGATCAAGGAAGTCTCTACACTAGAGCAGATACTTGCATTAGCGGAAACAGGAACATCGGGTATTGTTGTCATCGACAGCGACCTTGGCCAGGAAGACGAATTTTTGAAGTTAAGGAAGCTAAATTACCGGCACCCTGAACTTCAAATAATAGCAGTAACGTCTAACGATCAACAAAGTACGGTAAAGAAAGTATTTGAAACAGGCGTAAAGGCCTATCTTTTAAAGGGATGCAGCGCTGAAGAACTTAATTTGGCAATAAATGAAGTATTGAAAGGACGAATGTATATCTGTTCTGCTCTCGGCTTTAAATTTCTGAGGCAGAATTCAATAATAAATTCAACGAGCGAAGCTACTGTAAACTTAACAAGTCGTGAATTGGAAGTACTGTCTTTAATTGCGGAGGGATACACTAATTATGAAATTGCCGACAAATTATTTACGAGCCGCAGAACTGTGGAAGGGCACCGACTTAGCCTTAGCCGTAAATTGGGGGTAAAGAACTCTGCACAAATGATCAAGGTGGCATATAAAAGCGGACTGATCGAGGCCGCGTAAAGTTAATTAAACCATTAGCGTTGCTATATAAGATTCACCTCTGCCAACAAGAGAAATAAAGCACACTTTTTCAAAGTTTGCAAAACCAAGAGTTCAATTTAAAAATGACGGGGTGTATTGTTGTCTAAATAGACCTTGTAAAAAATCGACTTAATGATAAAAATACCTTTATAACCGTGTAATATACCCCTTTTCGAGGTTTGAAGCGCTAGTGGACAAAGTTTTGTTCTACCACGACTGAACTTAATTAAGCGGGAGGCACACAAAGCCTGCTGCCATGTCTAACTTAAATTAGTAGTATGCTCGAAATTAATAATAGTAATAGCCACGTTGAGGTATGGGGAGGGATAGAATGTACTATTAACAGGGTAAACAATAATTATTTTGATCAGCTTGAATATTCAGGGCATTATGACAGGCTATCAGATTTAGATCTTGTTGCATCACTTGGGATTAAAACCCTACGCTACCCAGTCTTATGGGAAAAACATGAGAGGACCAAGGGTGCAAAGATTAACTGGAACTTTGCGTCCGAGCGTTTAAACCGGTTAAAAGACCACGGAATTACGCCCATAGCAGGCCTTGTTCACCACGGCAGTGGCCCTGAGTTCGTAAATTTCTATGATGGTAGCTTCGAAGAAGGTCTTGCTAAATATGCTAAGAAAGTTGCAGAGCAATTCCCATGGCTTGAATATTTCACGCCCGTTAATGAACCTCTAACCACAGCCAGGTTTTGCGGGTTATACGGATTTTGGTATCCTCATGGGAAAACAGATTTCGACTTTTTCAAAGTGCTCCTGAGTGAATGCAAAGCCACAGTTATGGCTATGCAAGCCATCAGGGATGTTATCCCAAATGCCAAGCTCATCCAGACAGAAGACCTTGGGAGGTGCCACAGCACACCATTGCTGCAATACCAAGCCGACCTGGAAAATGAAAGAAGGTGGTTGTCTTATGAGCTGCTTTGCGGCAGACTAACTCCGGATAAAGTAATGTGGCAGTATATGCTTAAGGCAGGCATACAGGAAGATGAATTGACCTATTTTCTGGAAAACAACTGCCCACCTCATATTTGCGGATTTAATTACTACCTAACCTCCGAACGTTATCTGGATGAGGATCTTAAAAAGTATCCAGAGCATTTTTACGGAGGAAATGGAACTCATACTTACGCAGATGTTCATACAGTTCTGGTTGATCTGGAAGAGGAAACCGGGGCTAATGTATTGCTGAAGGAAGCATGGGAAAGACTAGGGCTACCCTTAGCCATAACAGAATGCCATCTACATAGTCCCCGGGAAGACCAAATGCGCTGGTTTAATGAAATGTGGAAGACGCTTAATCAACTTAAAACCGAGGGTGTCGATATAAGGGCTATAACTGCCTGGGCTATCTTCGGCCTTACTGGCTGGAACTCACTTTGCACCAAACCCGGAGGGCTTTATGAGCCCGGAGTATTTAGCCTGCGATCTGGTACTCCTCGCCCTACAGCACTAGCATCTTATATTCAAGAACTTTGTACGAACAATAAATCGGAGCACCCGGTGTTGGAGGGTCTTGGCTGGTGGAAAAGAGACGACAGAATAACATATAACAAAAAGCATATCGCTCAATTATCATCAAAAAATCCTGTTAAAACCTGCAGACCAGTATTGATTATTGGTAAGAATGGGACCTTGGGGAAAGCCTTCGGTCGTACTTGTGAAGACAGGCACATCCATTACAAATCCTTAAGCAGAACAGAATTAGACATTACTAGAAGAGTCGAGGTAGAGCGAGTTATAAGAGAGCTAAATCCATGGGCTATTATTAATACAGCTGGATATGTAAAAGTTGATGAAGCTGAGGACGAAAGGACTTCTTGTTACAATGCCAACTTCAAAGGTGCAGTGATCCTTGCCGAGACTTGTGCCACTTTGGGTATAAAGCTTTTAACTTTTTCTTCGGATATGGTATTTGATGGAAAGAAAGCTGCTCCCTATAGCGAAAGTGACGCAGTCAGTCCATTAAATATCTATGGTAAAAGTAAGGCAAAAGCAGAAGCCAGGATTCTGGCAATAAATCCGGAAGCGCTTATTATTAGAACGAGCAGTTTCTTCGGGCCTTGGGATGATTACAATTTCGCAGCTACAACCTTGAGGGATCTGAAAGACCAAAAGAAAGTACAGGCAGCTAAAGACGTATTCATCTCCCCTACTTATGTGCCTGATCTGGTTGACGAAAGTCTAAATATTCTGCTCGATAACACTAACGGCATATTACATGTGGCTAATAGCGGGTCGATATCCTGGTATGAGTTCGCGAGAAAACTAGCTGTTTTAGCTGGTTATGATGATTCATATATCGAAGCATTACCAATACTGAGAATGCAAAAGAAGGCAAAGCGGCCAACTAACAGCATTCTGAAAAGTGAAAAAGGAGTTGAACTTCCAACCTTGGAAAATGCTTTGGGAAGGTATTTTGAAGCTATTGAAAATAATAACTACTCTGCAACCAGAAAAGCTGGTTAAAAGATCTTAGCATTGTTTTCTGTTGAATAAAGCCAGTCTGGATATCCGCGTTCCAGGCTGGCTTTTTATTAAGCAATCATGGTCAAATTTCCCTTTTTTTAGCTTCTAAATATTCATCTGTAAAGTGCTGTCTTTCCCGGGGATTGGAGAACTTATTGGCATTGTAGCCTGTCGATTGTCCTTTAGGGATTGAAAGTGAACTCCATTGTTCTGCACACATTTTCCCGATAAAAACGATTTGACCAACATGATATGAATAATGAGCAAGTTGGCGGTTAATTGCTTCCAATACGGTATGTCCCTGATTTCTAATGTAAATTATTTGTGTAAGATCTTCATCAGTAAGGGAGCATAAAGCGTCAAGAAACACCCTCCATCCCTCATTCCACTTCGCCATCATCTCATCTTTATCTAAGATATCGAGGACAAATTCGGCATCCCGGTCGCGCCATTCTTTCTCCCCGTCGCTTGTAAGGAAATCGGTCCAGCGACTTAACATATTTCCCCATAAGTGCTTTACAATGGTGGCAATGCTGTTACTTTCTTCATTGTACTGCCAAAAGAGCTTCTCTTCGGGTATTTGAGAAATAGTCTTCTCCCCCAACATTTTATAATATTCAAACTGTTTTATAACACTTTCAAGATATCCGCTATTCATTTTATTTCATTATTTAGGTTCAATCATTTTTTGTTACCTCAGTGATAAATTTAAAGAACCTTTTTTAAATAAACACGAACCGGTTACAGTTGAACATCCTAAAGCTCAATTCGTAAGAGGAAAGGGATATTTTTCGTGATCAATACTATTAAGAGATAAACTACTTTGGAATAGCAGATACTGGTATCAGTGCGGAAATCCCTAATATACCAATAAGGAAAGAGAGTCCTTAGCGATACCAATATAAATCCAAATATTCCAGGAATTTGTCGGGACCAGTATTTTTATTTGCTGCTGAACGAGATGTAAAATGGAACAAAAAAGCCCTGTAGCTATGAGAGCAGCAGGGCAACCTAAACCTTATCACAATTTGATACAAATATAAGGATATATCCTATCAAAAGTAGAGCGTATTGTCAGAGTAATGCTATTTCGCATTACTATTGAAAGCTATCTGGATGGATTAAAAAGAGAGAGTTCTTTTCATGAAACGGAAGGACCTACTCTATAAAACGTGCAGTTTTCCCAATCAGTTATCCTCTTGGGCAACACCTGGCCGTCTTCAAACTTTATGTAAATAATATTCCCGCTATAGTCAAGGGATGAAACAACAAATAGGCTTTCTCCATAATACAGGAGATCTCCCTCTCGAACTGTATGTATATCTAAAATAGGCTTCACAGCAGAAAATAAAGCTGAAAGTACGAAGCAGATGTGGCTTTAGATTAACTAAAGGTTGAATTTGAAATGAATTTAAATTAGTTTTTGGTAAAACAAAAGAATCTAGAGGAGAGCTAGGTTGATGGGTATCAAAACCTTTTTTCACTTTAACGACTGTACAAGAGCACTTTAAAGACCCCAAAACCAAGTATAAATACGCGGATCAAGAGAACATTTTCCATCCTTTTGAAATGTTGCAGCTGTTACATTTCGAGCATCGTGAGAATTTAATACAGTACGTTTCAATGATACCGGCTCTCAAATCTTTATTTTTGCTTCGGCAAAGCTGAAGCTTTAAATGGAAAAAAAAGTTGTTTTAAAACCCATCATGTTTGTTGGTACTTCTTCCGACGTAGGCAAAAGTGTGATCACGGCGGGCTTCTGCAGGATCTTTAAACAGGATGGCTTTTCTCCTGCCCCTTTCAAGGCACAAAATATGTCCCTTAACAGTTTTGCTACTCCCGAAGGTTTTGAGATTGGACGGGCACAGGCGGTACAGGCCGAAGCTGCAGGCATCCCTTGTCATACGGACATGAATCCTGTTCTGCTCAAACCAACTTCTGATTCAAGTTCTCAGGTAGTGCTTCAAGGAAAACCGGTTGGAAATATGTCGGCCCGGGACTACTTTAAGGCAGAAGGACGTGAAAAGCTTTTTCAGGAGGTATGTGTTTCTTTCAACCGTCTTGCATCTAAATACTCGCCTATTGTCTTGGAAGGTGCAGGGAGTATCTCAGAATTAAATTTAAAACATAGGGATATTACAAACCTTAGAATGGCCAGGGAGGCTAATGCTGCAACGTTCCTGGTTACGGACATAGAACGGGGTGGCGTATTTGCGAGCTTGTATGGGACTATGGCCTTACTTGAGCCTGAGGAAAGAGCGTTGATAAAAGGAATTATCATCAATAAATTCAGGGGTGATAGCTCGCTTTTTGATGAAGGCAGGGCTATGATTGAAAAGCTTTGTGGTGTGCCTGTTGTCGGCGTACTTCCCTATTTTAAGGATATTGTGATAGAGGAGGAAGACTCAGTATCTCTGAAGCAGAAGCTAAATATGGCCTCTGCCGACAAGGTAAACGTCGCAATTATTCTTTTAAACCGCCTTTCTAATTTTACAGATTTCAGTCGCCTTGAAAATGATCCAAGAGTTCGTGTCTACTACACGAAAGAGCCTGAAGAAATAGCCAAAGCTGATATTGTTATCCTGCCGGGAAGTAAAAACACTATTGAGGATACTATAGCGATTAAAAATAACGGAGTAGCACAGGCTGTGACACTGGCATTTAAGAACGGGAAAACAGTAGTTGGAATATGTGGAGGCTACCAGATGCTTGGAGAATTAATAGATGACCCTTACCAGGTGGAAAGCAGCATTGGCTCAACATCCGGACTTGGGATCCTCCCTGTGAAAACTATCCTACGGGAGGAAAAAATAACTAAGCAATCCTCTTTCAGGTTTCGCAATCTCGACACTGAGTGTTTAGGGTATGAGATCCATATGGGAGAAACAAGTGCCGAAATTGAAAGTCCTGTAAACTTTTATAGAGATGGCCGGCATGACGGGTATTTTCTTAACGAGCGCTGCTGGGGGACCTACATGCACGGTATCCTTGACAATGGGGATATCATCAATCACTTGTTAAAACCTTATACCAATTTAGAAAATATAATTGACTACAAAGAATTTAAAGATCAGCAATATAACCGTCTAGCGGATTTGATCCGACAGCATGTAGATTTGGATTATATTTATCAAACTATGGAGAGTTAAGTATGCTGCACGGGCACGGCGACGACGGATATCTATACCAAAAGCAAATTCTGGCTGACTTTAGCACTAACGTGTGGTATGGTGGAGAACCTGCTGGTTTAAAAGAACATCTATTCTCAAAATGGCGGGGAATCAACAAGTATCCGGAAGTGGTAGCTGAAGGTTTAATTGAAAAACTAAGTAAACATCATGAGCTTCCTTCTGATCTGTTCCTAATCAATAATGGGAGTACAGAAAGTATTTATTTGGTAGCCCAGGCTTTCAAGGAAAGAAGAACAACAATTACAGTTCCCGCATTTGCCGAATACGAAGATGCCTGCAAGTTGTACGAACACGAGATCAGTTTCCTTAGGTGGGATGAGCTGAAAGATGACCTGAAACCCAACGCTGAAATCATCTTTATTTGTAATCCCAATAACCCTACCGGATACACATTTGGGGGCCTGGAAACCGTAATAAGAGCAAACCCCAATGTCCTTTTTGTGATTGACGAAGCTTTCATTGAATTTACCCTGGCGATAAATTCGCTTATCACCTTTGTAGGTCAGTTTGAAAATCTTATAATACTTCGATCATTAACCAAAGCCTATGCTATACCAGGGCTTCGTTTAGGCTATATTGTTGCATCAAAAGAGATTATAAAGAAACTAAAATCATTAAAGTATCCCTGGTCTGTAAATACCCTGGCAATAGAAGCTGGGAGGTTTATCTTCGACAATTATGAGTCTATTCAAATTCCATTACATCAATTACTTGAAGAGAAGGAACGATTCTCTGGCCAGCTGAGGACCACAGGGATAAAGGTTTACGAAAGTAGTACCCATTTCTTTATTGCTGAAACACCAAAATTTAGTGCCGCTGATCTAAAACGTTTTTTAATTGATAATTTTGGCATTCTTATTCGTGATGCCAGTAATTTCAAAACTTTAGGAGAAGAACATTTCCGGCTGGCAACATTAGAAGCAGATAAAAATGAACTTTTAATCAAGGCTATGAAAGAATGGATGAGTTCCGGCTGTTAATTGTCTCCCTTTTTGCAGGCTATCTACTTGATCTTATTTTTGGCGATCCTGAATCCCTTCCTCATCCGGTAAGGGTTTATGGAAATGCTATATCACTGGGAGAAAAACTCCTGAACACTGGCAGGGGAAGGTTGATCAAAGGGAGTATTCTATCAATAACCCTATGTACATTTTGCTTTCTCTTCTTTTACTTCCTCCAAAAACTATTATTGCAGGTACATCCTATCGCTTATTTTATCAGCGCAAGTATTTCTGTTTTCTATGGACTAGCTAATAAAGGATTAATTCAGGAAGGACGAAAGGTGTTCAATGTACTGGAATTTGAGGGACTGGAAGCCGGAAGAAAACAGTTATCGCGCATTGTTGGTCGCGATACCGGGAGGTTAAATCCGCAGCAAATAAGGACTGCTGTTCTCGAGACAGTATCTGAAAACCTCAGCGATGGTGTTATTGCCCCGCTGTTCTACTTCGCGGTTGCAGGAATCCCGGGGTTAATGACCTATAAAATGATTAACACGCTGGATTCGATGCTTGGATACAGAAACGAACGATATGAGAAATTTGGAAAATTTGCAGCCAGGCTTGACGACGTTGCGAATCTTATTCCAGCACGGCTTACTGCTATGTTAATGGCTACATCGGGTTTAAGTATACGTGCACTTCAATTCGTTTATAAATATGGCCGGAAGCATAAAAGTCCCAATTCTGGCTATCCAGAAGCGGCATTGGCTGGTATACTCGATATACGTTTTGGTGGACCAAACGTCTACCATGGTATTTTGGTGGATAAGCCTTTTATTGGCGCAAATAACAGAGAGATAAGTCACGATGATTTTGACATAGCTGCAAGGATCAATCATACCAGCACCTTACTAATGATTATTCTGATAGTAGTTTTAAGTTTTGCTTTACATGCCTAAATATATTATAACCGGTGGGCCGGGAGCGGGAAAAACCAGTTTACTGACTGAACTACAGGAGCTGGGATATTCGGTATCTGAAGAGGCCTCCAGGCAACTGATCATAGAAGAAGTAAACAAAGGTTCTAATTGTCTTCCTTGGATAGACTTGAGTGCATTTGCCGAAAAAGCGTTAGAGCGTATGCGTGAACTTTACTTTGCTGCACCCGATAATACGGTTACTTTCTTTGATCGCGGCATACCTGATATTATTGCGTATCTCAAAGCTGCATCAATTGATCCTGACGCGAAATACTATCAGGCATTATTCAAATGTCAGTATCAATCAAAGGTATTTATACTTGCCCCCTGGGAAAGCATTTATGTGAATGACAGTGAACGCTGGCAAACATTTGAGGAGGCAGGCAGGCTGTACGAATCAATTAAAGAGACATATGAAGAGCTTGGCTTCGAATTGATCGAGCTCCCGAGAGCCAGTACCAAAGAACGAGCGGAATTTGTAGTGGCACATATTGAGAATCTCGTTTCAACAACAAAATAATGGAGCAAAACCGCCTCATCCCCCAGTTTTTAATAGCTGCACCATCCAGTAATTCAGGTAAAACCACCCTTACTTTAGGACTGCTTAAAGCTCTTTCAAACCAGGGATTAAAAGTACAAGCTTTTAAATGTGGTCCTGATTATATTGATCCCATTCTTCACAGACGAGCAAGTGGTTTTGCTTCTATTAATATAGATACCTTTATGGCCTCGTCGGCTCATGCAAAAAGCCTCTACGCAAAGTACACGAACGAGGCCGATACAGCTGTTATTGAGGGAGTAATGGGTTTGTTTGATGGAGCCTATAAAATGAAAGGAAGCGGAGCTGAAATAGCTTCAATGCTGAATATTCCAGTAATTTTAGTGGTTGATGCCAGGGCAATGGCTTATTCTGCAGCTGCCCTGATCTACGGTTTTAAAAACTTTTGTAAAGACATTCATTTAGCTGGGGTTATTTTTAACCGCGTTAAAACAAGTTCTCACTATAGTTTTCTTGTCGATGCCTGTACGGATGCAGGTGTTGAAGCATTAGGATATCTTACCCCTCAGGAGAATATTGAAATCCCGTCGAGACATTTAGGTTTGAGCATCGACACGCAGGTTAATATAGAAGCCATCTGTAGCCGTATTGCTGATGCTCTACAAAAAACTGTCGATATCCCGCGTTTGCTTGAATTAACATCTAAACCTGTACCTGCTTTACAAAAACGGACGGAGCCATCTCCGGGTCGCCCAGAAAGGATCCGGATTGCTGTAGCAAAAGATGAAGCTTTCAGTTTTACCTATCAAGAGAATCTAGAAGCCTTCAAGGAAGTGGGAGAAGTTGTTTTCTTCAGTCCTCTGCATGATAAACGCTTACCGGAATGCGATCTGCTATACCTGGCTGGAGGTTATCCTGAGCTTTTTCTGGAACAATTGAGTCAGAACCTGGAAATGCTATTGGCCGTGAGGACCTACTGTGGAGCAGGAGGAAGAACACTAGCTGAGTGTGGAGGAATGATGTACCTGGGAGAATCAATCATGGATCAGGCGGGTGAAAGTTTTCCTATGGTAGGCTTCCTGCCCCTGTCAACGTCGATGGTCGTACCTAAATTACATTTAGGTTACAGGGAAATGGTTATGGAAGGTCTGCATATAAAAGGGCACGAATTTCATTATTCCAGTTGCAGTAAATCAGAGGAGGTTACTGCGCTCGAATGCAAGATTATGAATGCAAAAGGTGCAGAAGTTGATACAAAGATCTTTAAAATACAATCAACGATCGCATCCTATATCCATTTTTACTGGGCTGAAGATCCTAGCTTCCTGAAAGGCCTTTTTGGACTTTCTAATGGCTCGTAATAGCTAGGTTGTAATTCACAAATCCTTTCTTGTACTTCTTAAATCATTCTTCGTAAATTACTGTTCTTCGTAAATCGTAAATCGTAATTCGTCAATCGTAATTCGTAAATCCCACTGGCACTTCGTCAATCGTAATTCGTCAATCGTAAATCTTAATACCTTTGCTCTCAACTGTAATTGAACAGCTTGTAAGAGCTGGCTGCTGACAAATCCGTAATGAGAGAAATAAAGCGACAACGAATTACCCGTCCAGATGGTAAGTCTATAAACCTGGTGCAACGAAGGGGCCATTTATCCTATTGCTATAATGCCTGTTGTTGCGGGAGAACCGATCGTGGTTATGCGGCGGTTCCGGTAGACCATTATAAGAATCAATGGCTGAAACGAAAACTTAGGAATATTGTACACCTTACCAAGGGAGGTTGTCTTGGTCCCTGTACGCTGGCTAATGTAGCAACCCTGCTTTTTGATGGGAATTCTGTTTGGTTTCACTCGATCAACAGCGAGTGGCAGGTGACGGCTATTTTCGATTACATACAAAGCATGGTAGAGGCAGACGCTTTCCTGGTTCCTCCGGCAGAGCTGAACGAATACGTTTTCCAATTTTATACCTGGAAAGGATCTGAAAGCCACACACTTGCAGGAGAATCGCCTGACCCTTCAGAAGGAATAGTATTCCTGACCCATGCCGACACCGATCTTCTTACTTTAAACCGTGCCTTACAGGTTTTGCCTGAAAACTTTCCCAAAACACTGGGAATTAATTTGCAGGCTGTAAAAACGGAATCACACATGGCACAGCTTCTGGATAGAGAACTGGCAGTTGCACAGATCATTATCCTTAGAATCCTGGGTCGGCCAAGTAGTGTTCCAGGTTTTAATGAACTAGTGAAACGGGCAAATGAAAGAAATCAACAATTGATAGTTGTTAGTGGAACGGGTGAATTAAATCCTGAATTTGCAGCAATATCTACTGTTTCGCCTGCAATCCTTCAGGACACCTTATTGTACCTGCAAGCTAGCGGACATATCAACCTGGTTAACCTGCTTCATTTCCTTTCAGACCACCTATTACTAACAGGATTTGGATATGAAGCACCTTTGGACCTGCCAGACCACGGGATCTATCATCCGACACTGCCGGAGAATGCAACTCTAGAGGATTGGGAAAAGATCTATAATCCTATTCTACCTACTGCTGGAATTACCTTCTACCGCGCTCATTACTTAAGTGGAAATACTGCCTTCATTGATAAGCTTGTAGAAAGTCTGGAAGAAAAGGGAATGAATGTATTACCCGTCTTTACTTCTTCCCTCAAAGCTACAAACAAGGGTAGCAGCTGGCCTTCCGCTTTTAACTTCTTTAAGTGGAATGGGGAAACAGCAATAGATATACTTATTAACACGGTCTCCTTTGCGATGCAAGATTCTGAGCAGTATGGAAGTAATGCAGAAAGCCCCCTAATCCAGCTAGACGTGCCCATCTTGCAGGCTATTAGCAGTGGCATGACAAAAGGCTCATGGGAAAACTCGACCCGAGGTCTCAATCCGCTTGATACTGCAATGAATGTGGCCATTCCGGAATTCGACGGGAGGATTATAACAGTCCCCATTTCATTTAAAGAAAGAGAGAGGGAGACGAAAGGCTACGAAGCACAGGAGGACCGGATCGATCGTGTTGCTGGTATTGCCTATCGATTTGCGCGCTTGAGGCATTTAAAGAATTCTGAGAAAAAAATTGCTTTTATATTCACCAACTCAAGCACTAAAGCTTCCCAGATCGGGAATGCTGTTGGTCTCGATGCTCCCGCCTCCCTCCTAGCTATCCTGCAGGCGATGCAAGCGGAAGGTTACGATATTGGAGAACTTCCGGAAACAGGAACAGACATTATTCACGAGCTGATCAACCGCTGTTCTTACGATGAGAATTATCTTTCTGCAGTGCAATTGGAAAATGCGGTTGGAAAAGTCAGTGCAGATAGATATAAGCAATGGTTCCTGGATTTACCTGAGCAGTTGCGTACAAAGATGCAAAAGCAGTGGGGCCCTCCTCCTGGAGAGACCTATGTGCATGAAAATGCGATTTGCTTTGCCGGGATTAACTATGGGAACGCTCTTGTTGCACTTCAGCCGCCAAGGGGATATGGCATGGACGCTGATGCCATCTATCACCAACCCGACCTCCCTCCTACGCATCACTACCATGCTTTTTATCGCTGGTTAAGGGATGGCTGGGGAGCTGACGCCATTGTACATGTTGGTAAACATGGTACTTTGGAATGGCTGCCCGGAAAAGGTATCGGACTTTCCGAAAACTGCTTTCCCGATGCATTTCTTGCCGATCTTCCATTGTTCTATCCATTTATTATTAATGACCCGGGAGAAGGTTCACAGGCAAAGCGCAGGGCACATGCTGTTGTCATTGATCACCTGACCCCGCCCATGACAACAGCAGACACGTACGGAGAACTTGCTCAGCTCACTCAACTGGTGGACGAATATTATCAGGTGGAGACCCTTGATCCTACAAAATTACCGCTTCTGCAAAGGCAGATCTGGGAACTGATCCAGAAAGCAAATCTGGATAAGGACCTTGCACTTTTGCTACGTAAGGATCATGGTGACCACGTTCATGAATGGGACGATGAACTTACCCCTGAAGGCGTGCCTGTGAGCCTCGCCGAGATGGAGGGGAAGGACGTTTCGCATTTGATTGAAGATATAGATGGTTATTTATGTGAACTGGGCGCAGCGCAGATACGAAGCGGACTTCATATTTTGGGAGAAATGCCGCAGGGTGAAGCTCTGGTAGACATGCTTCAGGCATTAACGCGATTACCAAATCTCGGCGTTGGAAGTCTGCCAGCTTCAATAGCAGCCCTATTTGACCTTGACTTTCATGCCTTGCAGTCAGACAAAGGGAAGCGTCTGGATAATATAACAGAAAAGTTTAGCGAAGTGGCAGGGCGACCGTTATCTTCTGCAGCTGACGCACTTGAAGTTATAGATGAATTAGGAAAGCATCTTCTGCTTTTATTGCAAAAACAGGGATTTAGAAAAGATTCTATTGAAAGCACCTTGAAAGAGACCTTTGGCAACCATAAGCCGCAAAGCTTTGAAGGGATTTATGCTACCCTTGGATATATTTGTGATAAGATCCTTCCTAACCTTGACCAAACTTATGATGAGATCAACAACCTTTTACATGCCCTGTCTGGCGGCTATATACCTGCAGGACCCAGCGGTGCTCCTACAAGGGGGATGGCCCATATTCTTCCTACGGGAAAAAACTTTTATACCTCTGATCCCAGAGCCCTTCCTTCTCAAACCGCATGGGAAGTTGGCCAACAGCTTGCACGTGAGGTGCTGGACAGGCATCTTAGGGAAACCGGACGCTATCCGGAAAATGTGGGGATAAGCGTTTGGGGGACAAGTGCAATGCGTACTCAGGGGGATGATGTAGCAGAGATCCTGGCTCTCTTTGGAGTTCGACCGGTGTGGCAGAACGAAAGCCGAAGGGTAACGAGTTTAGAGGTGATATCGCTTGAAGAATTAAAACGTCCAAGGATAGACGTTACTACCCGGATAAGCGGTTTCTTCCGGGATGCATTTCCTCATTTAATAGAACTTATTGATCAGGCAGTTCAGCTTGTCATAAGTCTTGATGAGCCCTTGGATCAGAACTTCGTGAGGAAACATTACCTGAAAGATCTTGAAGAACTGCAGCAGGAAGAGATAAGTCCTGAAGAAGCTGAACAACGAGCATCTTACCGGATCTTTGGTTCGCCGCCGGGAAGTTACGGAGCAGGCATCCTACCACTTATCCAGGAACGGAACTGGCAGTCGGATGCTGATTTTGCTCAAACCTATATTAACTGGGGCGGATATGCTTATTCATCGTCTGTAAGTGGAGTTGACGCAAGGAATGAATTTAAGCAAGTATTATCGCGTGTTGAGGTAGCTCTCCACAATCAGGACAACCGGGAGCATGATATTTTTGACAGTGACGATTATCTGCAATTTCATGGTGGAATGATCGCATCGATCAGGAGCCTGACCGGTCATCGCCCGAGAGCTTATTTTGGAGATAGTCAGGACCCATCACGAGCAATTGTAAGAGATTTGAAGGAAGAGGCCCTACGGGTTTTCCGGTCGAGGGTTGTTAATCCTAAATGGCTGGAGAGCATTAAAAAACACGGATACAAGGGAGGTTTGGAACTTACGGCAACGGTTGATTATCTTTTCGGCTATGATGCTACAGCTCAGGTGGCAGACGATTGGATGTACGAAAAAGTTGCGGAGACCTACGCGTTGGATAAAGATATGCAGGCCTTTTTTGAACAGAATAACCCATGGGCTTTGAATGCTATAGCAGAACGGTTATTGGAAGCGGCACAGCGGAAAATGTGGGAGGTGCCTGATCCTGATACTCTGAAATCGTTACAGGATATTTATCTTCAAAGCGAAAATATGCTTGAAGTCAAAAACGAAGCATAAATCATTCAAAAAAACAGCAATCAGGCAAATGATATATCCTTTTACGGCAATTGTAGGGCAGGAGAAATTAAAGAAGGCACTTTTATTATGTGCAATAAATCCTTCAATCGGAGGAGTTTTAATAAGAGGTGATAAAGGTACGGCTAAAAGTACAGCCGCCAGGGCTCTGGCCAAGATAGTTCCTCCTATTTCCAGAACGGTTGGCTGCAGGTTTAATTGTCCCGATCATGCTCCTTTAAGCATCTGTGAAGCCTGCATGCAAATAGAAAAAGAGCTTGAATTGGTACAAGTCCCCTTTGTCAACCTACCATTAGGAGCATCAGAGGAACGGGTTTTAGGACAGTTAGACCTCGAAGGCATTCTAATTGAAAAGAAAAAGAAACTTCAACCCGGCCTACTTGCATCGGCCCATCAGGGGATTTTGTATATCGACGAGGTTAACCTCCTTTCGGACCATTTAGTGGATGTATTGCTTGATGCTGCTGCTATGGGTGTAAATACCATCGAACGCGAAGGCTTATCAGTTAGTCACCCATCCCGTTTCACCCTCATCGGAACCATGAACATTGAAGAAGGGAATTTACGTCCGCAATTGCTTGACCGTTTTGGGTTAATGGTTGATGTGGAAGCCCCTGCAAGCATTGAGGAACGGACGGAAGTTGTTCGCCGTCGGGTTGCCTATGAAAGCGACCCTGCAAGCTTTATTGCAAGGTGGAGGGAAGAACAAGAAACGTTACGCAGTCAACTTATTACTGCAAAGGAATTACTACCGCAAGTACAGCTGGGGGACGATCTGTTAACGCTCATCAGTGAACTTTCAATGGGAATGGGAGTAAAAAGCCTAAGAGCAGATATTGTAATGTATAAAACAGCGCAAACGATAGCTGCATTGGAGGGACGGCCTGAAGTAACAGCCGAAGACATACGCGAAGCTGCAGAATTGGTACTGGCGCATAGAAGTCACCAAAAACCTTTTTCAGACCCAGGCTTTAACAAAGATAAGCTGGATGATATGATCAGCAAGTCGCAATCCAAACCCGATAAGGGCGAGGAAGACGAACAATCATTTGATAATGAACCAGAGGGACCTGTAAATTCGAATCCGGCGCGGGATGATAACCCTATTTCCGAAAAAACTTTTGCCGCAAATCAGCCCCATTCAGTTCCGCACATCGAATTGAAGATCAACACCAAGCTGGATGAGCTTCAGGAAGGCAAGAGATCGCTTGTAGACCGTGCAAAAAAAGGAAAATATACAAGAGCTGAAAGCCTGGGAACATTAAGGGATATTGCGATCGACTCTTCTGTCTATCATGCCATTCAACGCGATCCGGAAAACTTCGAGCTCCGCAAGGAAGATATTCAACAAAAGGTACGAAATGGGAAAACAGGGAATTTAATCCTCTTTGTTGTTGATGCATCAGGCTCAATGGCTGCAAATAAACGGATGGAGGCGGTGAAGGGCACCGTTTTGAACCTATTGAAAGACGCTTACCAAAGACGGGATGAAGTGACCGTTATTGCCTTCAGGGGAATAGAGGCGAAAGTATTATTGCAACCTACCCGAAGTGTTGAACTTGCTGAAGTAGCCTTAAATAGACTACCAACAGGGGGCAGAACACCTCTCCCCCATGCTTTGCAAACGGCTTTTCAACTGGCACGAATGGCAGGTGCCACAGAAGGATTAAAACCGATCCTTGTTATTTTAAGTGATGGAAAAGCGAATGTACCCGTAGCTGGCGGTGATCCATGGGAGGAAACTCTGAATATCGCAGCAAGCATAAAAAGCGAGGAAATCCCTGGGCTGGTAATTAATACAGATGTCGACTATTTGCAACTTGGTAAAGCACAGCAAATGGCTCAGGCTCTTGGATTAGAGTATATCTCGCTGGCCGATATTGATTCAGATCAGCTAACTCCAGTGGTAAAGAAGGTTCTTTAAGATTAAAGGAAAAGCTCGTATATAAAGTAACAGCCTAAAGCGGCGGATGCGATACCGGCAATTCCGTTCATCCACTTAAAAAGAATCATATTCTTCTGTAGAAAGCGGCTCATGGTTGAAATCAGAGCATAGCTGTATATTCCCATCGTGATAATTATTCCTATGGATTCTATCACCAGGACCATGATCGATTCCTGCATTGTAGAAGCACTGATCACTAAAGCAGAAGTTAAAACCCCACCTGTTCCTGCAAGGCCATGAAGCATGCCAACCCAGAAGGAGCGGTTGAAGGGACCTGCTGTTTTTTCCTGCACATGAGTTGGCTGCAGGTGATCAGTGTTTTGGTTTAGATGCAGGGTTTTCTGTTGATACCGCGCCATCATAACATCTATCCTCTTATTTCGCTTTATAGCTTGAATCCCAAGGAGGATCATAATCGGACCAATACAAATCTGAGCCCATTGAGAAATATCACTCACAAAAAAGTGTAAGGAAGACTTAAAGATCAGCGCAATGCCGCCAAAAAGCAGCAAAGTTACAGAATGCCCTAATGCCCATTGCGAAGCACGAAGCATAACTCTCCAGGACAGTCTTTTTTTACTTGCAGCATTTTCAGCAGCAAGCACAGAAACGGCCGTAACGTGGTCTGGCTCAAAGGAATGAAGAACGCCTGCCAGAAGAGGCCTGCTGATATTTAATATACTCATTTCTATAGGGTAGCGCGTGGTGTAACGCAAGTCAATTCCAGCTAAGAATAGCGTCGGCAAGTTAGTCCATTGTTTTTCAATGGCCAAGAAGAACTTCATTTGCTTTCATCTTTCGTTTATGAGTTTCTGCTTATGAAGGTTTTTAATATTATTTAATCCGATAAATTACCCTACATTTGCAGCGCAAAAGGTAGCAGTTCTGCATAGAACGCTTTAATAGGGAATACCGGTGAAAATCCGGAACAGTCTCCGCTGCTGTAACCTCATAAAAGAACCTGCAAAATGCCACTGTTGAAACAACCAAATGTACGACGGGAAGGCGCAGAGTTCGGGGAAAGTCAGAAGACCTGCCTTTAATAATTACTCATTAATGCTTTCGGAAGAAAGGCAGAGAAATATGCTAGAAATCAAAACTCAGTTCAAGTCAATCAGAGAAGGGATTTTTCTGAAAGGCGCAATCCAGGCACTAAAAACAGGAGCATTTATAGTTTTACTATCTCCTTTGTCCTTATTTGCGCAGACAGGAAAAGCGACAGCTAAAAGCACCATTAAGTATGCCAGGGGCTTTGCTATAAGCTATCGAGGAAATTACAAGGTGCTAAGCATTCTTAATTACTACAACGACCAGACCGATACCCTTCGATACCTGTTGCTGGACCGTAAGGCCGCTGTTCCAAAAGGCTTTTCAAACACCCAGGTCATTCGCACCCCAGTTAAAAGTCTGATCACCATGTCTTCTATGCACATTGCGCTGACAGAATTTGCGGGAGCGGCAAACCTGATCTCGGGCCAGGGTAATTTTAAATATGTTTCCTCGCCCCTCGTCAGGAAGAACATTAAAGCCGGAAAGGTCAAAGAAGTGGGACTGGATGGAGAGCTGAACCAGGAGCTGATCATTTCAATGCGTCCTGACGTGCTGATGGTAATGGGTAATCCTTCGGCCCGTTTCAGTAAGTACCAAACTTTGGTTAACGCTAAGGTCCCTGTTCTCGCGATGAATGAATGGCTCGAGACTAATCCCCTGGGACGAATGGAGTGGGTGAAGCTGGTTGCGGCCTTGACCAATAACGAAGCTATGGTTAACCAAAAGTTCGAAAAGGTTGAGAAAGAGTACGCGAGACTTGTACAGGTTGCCAAAAAGGCTAAAACAAGACCTCTGGTAATTACAGGAATGCCCTTTAAGGGTACCTGGAATGTTCCTGATGCTGATAGCTATAACACAAAGCTTTTCCACGACGCCGGCGCCTCTTATCACTGGTCGAAGCAAAAAGGGACAGGCAGTTTACCCTTAACATTTGAAGCAGTAGCTCCCGTAGCACTAAAGGCCGACTATTGGTTGAATATTGGTTACGTTAACTCCAAACTAGACGTTATTGCAAAAGATGAACGTTTTACAGCTTTTAAGCCGTTCAAAACCGGCAAGATGTTCAATTATAATAAACGGATTAACGATGTGGGCTCTAACGATTATTGGGAGTCGGGCGGTGTTAACCCTCATTTGATCCTGGCAGATCTCATCAAGATCCTACATCCGGAATTATTGCCGAACTACAAGCTTTTCTATTACAAACAATTGCAATAAGCATTCTCATTACACGAGAAACCTCCATTTAAATTAATTCAATGAAGTTCAAATTTCGTTCGTCTTTGGCTTTGCTGGCCCTTTGCTGCAGTCAATTCGATTATTCTCTGGCTCAAGATCTTCGATCAGACAGCTTATCCTCCAGGCACCAGTTGGACACAGTAACCGTAAGTTCGACCAGAAACTCTGTAAGCAGGGATAAAGTTCCCCAAAATATCACCGTTATTAGTAAGGCTGCTATCGCCTTAACTCCTTCGTCAGAGCTTACGGATATTATTAAAAAAAATAGCTCTGTTAATGTTATTCAATATCCGGGTCTTTCGGCCGGGGTAAGCATTCGGGGGTTCAGGCCTCAATTTAGCGGACTTAACCAAAGAACCCTTTTATTAGTGGATGGTAGACCTGCGGGAACGGCGAATATTTCAACGATCAACACCTCCGACGTTGAGCGTGTGGAAATTTTGAAAGGTCCGGCGTCTGCTTTATATGGGTCGCAGGCGATGGGCGGTGTCGTTAACATCATCACAAGAAGATCTACGGGAACACCGAGGACAAATCTGTTTGCAGAGTATGGCTCTTTCGAAACATTTAAGGCAGGAGGAAGTACTGGTGGTTCCATAAATAAGCGCTTAGATTACGACTTATCATTCAACATCTTTGACCGTAACAAGAACATGAGGCTTGGAAAAAACAATATGCTTCGCGACTGGTTCGGGTACGATATTGCCGTAAAGAATTTCCTGACCGGCGATACAGCGCATATTGACGACAGGCGTTCGGATGGATTGAAACGTGAATATACAAGGGTGAATTACAACAATCAGAACATTCGTTTTGGCTATAAATTATCTGACAATTGGAGAGCAGATGTGAAGGCTGAACGTTTCGCTGCAATGAATGTGGAAGCTCCCAGCGATATCACGTACATCAATGCCCGTCCTTCCTCAAAGGATCTCAATAAATACATGGGAGAGGCTTCTGTTTCAGGAAAGATTGCAAATCATCAGGTTTCTTTGCGAGGATATCTAACCACTGAGGACAGTGCAAATAAAGACCTGCAAAATAATGGAGTAGTTATTCCTCCTTATATTTCCTACATGGCTACATCTAAGTGGAATGGCCTTCAATTAAAAGATATATATACACTTAATGAGCATAGCCTGATTGCGGGTATTGATTACATGAGTGCAACTACCGAGTCGAGAAGATTTACCGATAAGGCGGAAATAGGAACCTACTCTCCTAATTACAAATTGCAATCTGTTGCTGCATATTTGCAGGCACAACTAAGCTTTTTTGAAAACAGGCTTTTAGTTAATCCTGGTGCACGTTACGACATGATCACTTACGATGTAAAGTCAACACCACTTTTAACAAATTACAGTCCGGGAAAAGAAACAAATCCATTTTTCAGTCCCAGTTTAGCAACACAATTTAACATTCTAAAATCACTTGCCATCCACGGAAGTTTCGGCAGAGCCTTCGTTACTCCTGATGCGTATAACGTAGCTGGGTACTCCGAGAATGTAGGTCCTGGTAAAGTAGACGTAACTCGCGGCAACCCTGGCTTGAAGAATGAAAGCTCTATTTCCTGGGATGCCGGATTACGAGTTTTCAAAACAAATTTCGGATTATCGGCTGATGTTACCTATTTCTTTACTGATGTTGAAAACAGGATAACAAAAAGTGTTTCGGCAGCGGCACCTGGTGAAAAGACCCCGAATGGAGCTCAGATAACGAATGTTACAACTTATGTCAATGCAGATAAGGCATTTATCAGGGGCTTGGAATGGGAAGTTTCGTACGACCTGGGAGCTTTGTATGATCATACTTATGTCTTGCGCTTCTACGCTGATGCAACGCATAATTTCAAAGCCACCGAAGTCACAGTAGGATCCGATAGATCAACTTATAAAGGGATTAACAATGTGGCGAAGTTCACAGGTAACTTTGGGGTTGAGTACAATACGTTAAAAGGCGTAGCAATTCGCTTAAACAACCGTTACGTAGGAAATCGTACAGATATTTTTAGCGACAGTAAGGCACCTGTAATTGTCTACCCCGCATTCATGACGGTAGACCTTTCTGGCAGTTATACCTATGCTAAGAAACATACCTTTTCCTTGCTTCTTAACAACATAACTGACGAAAACTACTATGAAAAAAGAGGTTATAACCTTCAGGGAAGAAGCTTCTCGTTGAGATATGGCTTGAGTTTTTAGAGGTATATAGTCGATAAACAGAAAAGACGGTCCTCAAACGCCGTCTTTTTTTTGGTTATTGAGTACCCAGCCTCCGCAATTCCCCTATTAATTGTTCTATTGATGAACATTCGCTTCTGCCGCTATTTGTACTGATGATCCAGGTTGCTTGTGTCGTGACTTCAATCAGGGGTAATTCATTCATCTCTCCTACAACAAATCCGTTTCGTACTAAAGCTCTTTTAGTCCAAAAGGCAGCAGCTCCTCTTCCTTTCAGATTTATACTCTTTTGTCCCTCTTCGTGAATGTTAAACGTTCCGCTTTCACGGTCAAAGAGGATTCCATTTTTTTCAAATGCCTTTTCGAAAACCTCATTAAGAACGAGATCTTCCGGCAACCCAGCATCTAAGGTTCCGTCCTTTTTTAACAGCCATATCTTATCCGCAACTTGCAGGGCCAAATCCAGCTCGTGGGTTGATACCAAAATAGCTTTATTGGTTTCCTTGGCCAGACGATGCAGTAAGCGCATCATTTCGATCCGGCTAGGAAGGTCGAGGTGGGCGGTGGGTTCGTCCAGTACAATAAGGGGCGTGTCCTGGGCAAGGGCTCTTGCCAGCATCACTTTCTGTGATTCACCGTCACTTAACTGCCCTATCTTCCTATCCAGGAAACCCTCCAGGTGGGTGGCAGCGATAGACTGCCGGATAATTTCCCTGTCTTTTTTCCCCAGACGTCCAAGCCATCCCGAATATGGATTTCTTCCAAGCGAAATAAGGGAATAAACATCCAGGTTCGACGACCGTACAGGATCAGTGAGTACGACACTCAGTTTGGTTGCAATTTCTATAGGTTTTAAATTGGAAAGAAGTGTTCCTTCGATTTGCACAGTTCCTTCGAAGGGGTCTTGTAAGCCGGCTATACTGCGAATTAGTGTCGACTTCCCAGCGCCATTCGGTCCCAGCAAACAAACCAGCTCTCCTGCTTTCATGGAGATATTTAAGGGTCCTGCAACTCTTACTTTTTTACTACCGTTCTTGTATCCGATTGTAAGACCCTCTATGCTCAGCAGCGTATCCATTAAAAACCTCTTAAATTTTTATTCCTTACGATTACCCAGATAACAACAGGAGAACCGATAAGCGAAGTGATCACATTGATTGGCAGGGCAGTTTGACTTCCGGCAACCTGAGAGGCGATATCGCAAATAAGCATAAGGCCTACTCCAATTAAACAGCATGCGGGGATTAAGATGCGATGGTTGGAGGTGTTAAATAAGGCCCGGGCCAGGTGGGGAACAGCGATACCAACAAAGCCTATGGGACCGCAAAAAGCAGTGATACTACCTGCAAGAAGGCTAGTACTGCAAATGATTAACAAACGCGCACGATTTACTGTAAGGCCCATACTGCGGGCGTAATTTTCACCCAAAAGCAGGGCGTCGAGAAGTTTCGAAGATGCAAAAGAAACAATGAGCCCTATACCTACGGCAACAGCCAGCACAATGAGATGCTGCTTTGTTACCCCACCCAGTGACCCAAAAGTCCATAATAAGTATTCCTTGATCTGTTCCGGCGAGCTAAAGTATTGCCAGATGCTTATGATTGCCAGAGTAATATTTCCGATCATCACCCCAACAATCAACATTACTACATTATCCCTTAATGAGGCCGAGATGGCTAGTATAGCAAGCATTATAATTGCCGCTCCTACAGTAGATGCTGTAATCAACAGCCAGCTTCCACTTAGTCCCATTTCCTTTATCGTATAGATACTGGTGATTGTTCCAGCAGACAGCATGATAAGTGCTACACCCAAACTTGCACCTGCAGTAATCCCCAGAATGGAAGGACCGGCCAGAGGGTTGCGAAACAAGGTTTGCATCTGCAAGCCGCTCACGGAAAGTCCGCAGCCAACCAATACAGCCGTTATCGCCTTCGGTAGCCTGATCTCCTGAATAATATAAAGCCAGGCCTCGTCATGCGACTTCTTCGAGAACAGGATGCTGACAACCTCACTAAAGGGAATAGAAATAGTGCCGAAAGCAATATCTGCAATAAAACAGATCGCTAAAGCAAGAATCAGAAGAGGAACCAAAACACCGCTCCGGACCTTCGACGTTCCTAACGGAACCTCTTCGTCTACTGTAATTTTATCCGACATTTATTCTCTTAAAACCGGCTACTAACCTTCTTCTGTTACAGCCTTCTTCTTTCTTTTATATAAAAACAATTGCCATTTCTCTTCAGCTACACCTGCTTTATCCATTTCAGCCCTGGCAAGAGTAAAGAACAGATCTGACAGACGGTTAACATAGGAGATAATATAATCTTCAACACAGGCAGGGTCGGCTTTCATAAGAGTAACCAGTCTTCTTTCTCCACGTCTGATCTGGGTTCTGCACACATGACATAAGGCAGAGATCTCATTCCCTCCGGGCAGAAGAAAATAATCGGAAGGAGAAGTAATTCCAGCTTCCAGTTCATCAAGCCATTGCTCACAAAATACAGCACCATCAACCGGCTTTGGATTTGTATTCTCTTTATTCGAATCAGACGGACGGGCGAGGTGAGACATCATATCCATCAAATCCTTTTGAATACGATGCAAATTAGGCTGCCACTCATGATCCGCACCTAGTTTAGCTCTTAACAATCCTATAGTCGAATTTGCTTCATCTAAAGCACCATTGCACTCAATCCTTGGAGAGTCTTTATCCTCTCTTTTTCCACCGAATACTCCGGTAGTTCCTTTATCACCCTTTCTGGTATAAATCTTCATTATATCTATTTCTTAATTTTTCAATTGATACTATTATGCATTCAACATTTCCATCGGATCTGCAAACTTAAACTCGAAGTCTAACTGGCGTTTTAGCTTCTCTGAATTAATGATCTTAAAGGTAGATTGAGCGTTACTGATAAACTGAGGCGGTTCAAGGCCAATATTTAAAGAAGCTTTCGTATAAAACTCGCGCCGTGTTGGATGTACGTCAGAGCAGGCATTAAACACCTCTCCCCAGGCCCCCTGTTTCACTATCTGATAAATTACCTCTATACAATCCTCCCTATGAATAAGATTTACCGGCGCATCTCCGTTCGGCACATCTTTTTTCCCCGCAAAAAATCTTCCCGGCAACCTTTCCGGCCCTACCAGTCCTGCAAACCGTAGAACAGTAGTTTTAAAACCTGCCTCCTGCCGCAACAGATCCTCGGCTATTTTTAACGCTTTTCCACTGCCCTTCACCGGTTCCAGATCTTCATCTTCAAATACTTCCCTGTTCACATCAGGATAGACAGAAGTGGAGCTTACAAATAGCACTTTCTGAATACCGTATTCCATGACAGCCTTAATTAAATTTCTTATTTGTTCCGGGTGGAATTCCTCGATATCGTCCCTACGCTTGGGCGGAAAATTCACAATCAGAACTTCACACTTAAAAAAATCAGAAGGATCATCAGCTTCAAGCTGGGGCGACAGGGAGATTTTGAAAGGTGCTATCCCTACCCTCTCTAAGCTTTCAAATTTTTTAGGGTTTGTAACCGATCCCCTAACTTCATAACCCTTCTCCACGAGAAAAGCCCCCAGGGGAAGGCCAAGCCAACCGCAACCTAAAAGACTAATGTTCATAAGATTGATAATTTAAAAAATGGTGTGAATGAGCTTGAAGGAAATGCCGCTTATTAGAAGCAGGCGAGAATTCAAAGCAGAAGGATATTCTTTTCATTGAATGATTTTAAAAGATGAAAATCATTCATAACTAGGGGTTATCAATAGATACAACATGCATCTACTCATCAGCTTTTTACCCGAAAGCTATGAATTGTGCGTTAATGGCAGGTCTTCTGACTTGCTTCCAATTTGCCGCCTTCCCATTTGAATAGTGGCGTTATGGCAAACATTATAAAGCTTACAGCAGCGGGAACTGTTCCGGACTCACACCGGATTCCCTATTAATTCCTATATGGAAACCTATAACGGCAACAAAGGTACTCAAACTTAGCCTAAAACCAGAAAGAATATCTGCCAGGGCCTAAGATGAAGGAGCTTCACACTATGACGAAAGAAACATTAAAAAAATGTTGCTTTAATAATGTGGATCATACTTTTCTATCTTTGAAAATCCAACCTTCGCTTTTTCAAATACTATACATCGGAGGTTTTACCTGTTTATTTGTTCCGACATGATCATTTACATTAGCGGAGGCGTGCGAAGCGGTAAAAGTAGTTTTGCTCAACAAATGGCATTAAGCCTTTCTGCCAATCCAGTTTATGTTGCCACAGCGAAGATCTGGGATGAAGATTTCAGAAAACGAGTAGAGCGCCACCAGCAAGAGCGCGGGCCTGAATGGATCAATTTTGAAGGATATCAGAATGTTGCAGATCTTCCAATAGAAGACAAAGTGGTAGTGATAGACTGCGTAACCTTGTGGCTTACTAATTTCTTTATGGATTTTGATAATTCTATAGAAAAATCGCTTTCCGCTTTCAAACTTGAAATCGATCAACTACAAAATCTCCCAGGCACTTTCATTATTATTTCAAACGAGCTGGGGATGGGTTTGCATGCTGATAATGAAGTCGGAAGAAAGTTCACAGATCTGCAGGGTTGGGCTAATCAATATGTAGCGAATCAGGCAGAAGAAGCGATTTTCATGGTATCGGGACTACCCTTGTATTTAAAAAGAAGGCAATCATGTTAAGTTTAGAGGAGATTTTCCAATCAAGAAGAGACACAAGGCACTTTAGCAATGAAGCGGTCCCAGAAGAAGTTATACGTAAAGCATTGGAGGCTGGTCATGCTGCCCCATCTGTAGGATTAACAGATGCTACAAGATTCTATCTGATCAGGTCGACTGAGGTAAAGCTGGAGATCAAAAAACTATTTGAAGAATACAATCAAAAGGCATCTGATCTAATTACCGATCCCGGCCAAAAATCCACTTATTCTTCTTTAAAGCTCGAAGGTATCCTTGATGCTCCTCTTGGTTTGGTTGTTGCCTATGACCGGTCGGTACTTAACGACTTCACCATTGGCACTATTGCCAGTAACGAGACTATAAAATTCAGCGCGGTTTGTGCTGTACAAAACATCTGGCTTTCCCTTACGGAACAAGGTTACTCCATGGGCTGGGTATCCATCTTAAACTACTATAATTTTAAGAAGATCCTTAACCTGCCGGATGAAATTGAAGCCCTGGGATATTTCTGCGTAGGGAAACCGGCAACGAATTATGATAAGCAGCCAATGTTGCAACAACTAGGCTGGAAGAAAAAGTCGCCGCATCCAGTTGTAGTAGAAATAAACGCAGTTTCTCCCCTTGCTGGACCTGTTAGTGAAACAACTTCAGGAAAACAAGAAGTTTCAAGAAACCTGGAAGAAGAACTTCAGCACCTGATTGATAATAAAACAAAGCCTTTAGGATCGCTGGGAGTATTGGAAGATCTTGCCAAACAAATAGGTCTTATTCAGAATACTATCAAACCCCGTATCAGTCGTCCGCATATTGTGGTCTTTGCAGCAGATCATGGAATTGCCCAACACGGGGTGAGCGCTTTTCCTCCGGAAGTAACGAGCCAGATGGTTAATAATTTCCTTACAGGAGGGGCAGCTGTAAGTGTCTTTTGTCGCCAGCACCAAATTACATTGAAGGTGGTTGACGCCGGGGTTAATTATGACTTTCCGGGAAATAAAGGCATAATAGACAATAAAATCGCCAAAGGGACACAGGCTTTTCTTAATGGACCTGCAATGAGCCGGGAAGAGTTGCAGCTTTGTTTGCAAAAGGGAGCTGAAGTGGTATCAAAGCTTCATGAGGAAGGCTGCAATACAATAGGTTTTGGAGAAATGGGAATTGGAAATACATCAAGCGCCTCAGTGCTAATGAGTATGCTTTGTAATATTCCTATTGCTGATTGCGCAGGCAAAGGAACAGGGCTGTTGGATGAACAATTAAAAAGAAAAATAGAGATACTGGAACTGGCTATCCAAAATTATTCAGGAGATAGAAGTGCCGAGAGCTTTATGGCACAATTTGGAGGATTTGAGATCCTTCAAATTGCAGGAGCGATGTTAGAGGCTGAAAAAAAGGGAATGATCATACTTGTAGACGGTTTCATTTGTACCAGTGCATTTCTTTGTGCCTACCTATTGAATCCAGCAGTGAAAAAAAATGCAATATTTGCTCATCAATCCGACGAAAAAGGCCATAAGCTTTTACTGGACTATTTAAAAGTGAAACCGCTGTTGCACTTGGGAATGCGCCTGGGCGAAGCCAGTGGCGCAGCTGTTGCATTCCCGCTTATTGAAAGTGCAGTTGTGTTTTTAAATGAAATGGCAAGTTTCGAGAGTGCCTCTGTTACTAACAAAAGCTAATGGAAAGACAGCTAAAGACTTTTCTTGCAGCCATCTCTTATTATACCCGTATCCCATGTAAAGTACAGCTGGATGAGAGCCATCTGGCTGGTTCTATCCGCTATTTCCCGTTGATAGGCTGGATAACCGGGATAAGCAGTGCTCTTGTTTTTCTGGCGGGTGAATATCTTTTTGACCGGTCCATTGCCGTGATATTAGCCATCGCTAGCTCTGTTCTATTAACCGGAGCTATCCATGAAGACGGCTTTGCAGACGTATGTGATGGCTTTGGGGGAGGATGGACTAAAGAAAAAATACTCGCAATAATGAAAGACAGCCGGGTTGGCGCTTACGGGGTTGTGGGAATTTGCGTTATCCTGCTTCTAAGGTTCCATACACTGGAGGAAGCCGTGAGTTTATCCCAAAGTCAGCCTTTTACTCAATTAAGTGTTATTATCTCCGCGCACAGTCTAAGCCGATTTAATGCCTCCAGCCTTTTATATAAGAATGAGTATGTGCGCGAGACTGAGAAAAGTAAAGCGTCCTTTGTTTCTCAAAGACATATTGTGAAAGACCTGATTATAGCCTGCATTTTGGCTGCAGTTCCGTTTATCCTATTGCTGTTTTTTACAGGAAAGCCCATGTTGATCTTACTGGTCCCGGCTCTCCTTCTAATAAGCGTGTACCTAAAACAGTACTTCCGGAAGTGGATCGGAGGATATACGGGAGATTGCCTGGGAGCTGTTCAATTGATCACCGAAGTAAGCTTTTACTTGTTCCTTATTCCCTTATGGAAGTTTACCTAATAAGACATACTCAACCGCAATTATCCAAAGGATTGATTTACGGAAGGAAAGACCTGCCTTTAGCTGATTCTTTTCAAGAGGAATTGGAAGCGGTATTGAGGTCTCTCCCTGAGGATATAGACGTAGTTTACTCTAGTCCGTCCCAACGTTGTTACCTACTTGCAGAAGCAATTTCTTCACGAGTAATCTGCGATGAGCGCTTATTTGAGTTGAACTTCGGCGACTGGGAAGGCAAAACCTGGGACACAATAGACCGTAAGGCGAGTGAGTTTTGGATGGAAGATTATATGAACAGATGTCCTCCAGCTGGAGAAACAATGCTTGAAATGAAAGATAGAGTTGAATTATGGTGGGAAGAGCTCAAAGCTGCAGAGCATCAAAAAACAGTGGTGGTGACCCATGGAGGAGTAATACGGCTCCTAATGGCCCTTGCGGGACAAATTGCCATTGAAAATATCTGGGAGAGAGCTATTTCCTTTGGAGAGGTTATATATATCAGGACCTGACGTTATTGTTTATCCTTACTACCTTTTTCCGTATTCTGATTCCTGCTCCTTTGCAATTCGTCAGCAGACATGGGTCTCTTTTGGTTCAGCATCCTCTGGTTCAGATAATGACTACCGTTCATATCCAGGCATTCACCATCCGACAAGACGTATCGCTTTTTATCTTTCAACTCGTAGGCACCATCAGGGTGAACAACTGTGCCGTTGTTAAGCTGTAGCTCTTTCTGAAGCACTTTCGACTCACTGTTCTCTACTTTATAAACCTTGCCATCTCTGAACAACAAATGCGTTTCCTGTAGTACTTCCTTATCCTTGGCCAGCGTAGCTGAACAAGGATCTCCAGTATTTCGAAGTACTGTATTCGCAAATATCACTTCCACTGTAACTAGCATTGAAATGACAAGAACAAAAATCTTTTTCATGATAAAAAAATTATTATCCCAAGTTAAGAAAAAATTATTCTATCCCGCTGACGCTTGTCAGCGATAATAGTGACGATCGTTTGCATCTAGTGCTCATCTTTTTACTGATTGACTCGTTTGCTTTAGCATTTAGGTTTTGACAAGAGCCTGGGACTGGTGATATATAGACGAGAGCGGAAATAAAATGTGTGTGGAAATAAAAAAACGGCTGTCCGCATTCGCAAACAGCCGGCGCTCAATTAAACTACCAAATTATTACAAATTCACTTCCAGAGTTTCATTTATACGCCCGTCAACGGGTGTTTCTATTTTTTTCGTCTCAAGAGGATGCTGGATCAAGTCAATATAATCCTGAAGAGAACCATCGTTCAGACAAGTCTCAATTATCTTCCTTCCAAGAGGGTGCAGGTCAGGTACCAAATATTGTTCAAGTTCTTTTTTGAAGAATTCCGTAAGAATTGCCGCCCCTGCATCAAACCCTTCAACTCCGTTGTCTTTCTGCTGATCGATCTGCAAGAAATGCTTAGGAACGATTTGCCCATCAATTTTCAGGGATTCAAGAGCATATCCCAGCAGAGGGCATCTTGAAGCAACCAGAGGTTCCTTTTTGAAACTTACATTACCTCTTCTTGATAAATACTCGCGTGCAATCCATTGACCGCTGAAACCAACTTTATAAGCCCCAACGTATTGGTTAGGGATCAGGATATACCTTGTTAGTGGAGTATTCAGGATCTGTTCAAGCAGAATATTAGCCTGATCAACCCTTAAACCTGTAGCAAATGGCCAATAAGAACCCACACCTTCACTTACCATACCTCCGGTTGTGCTGGTAACACTTGGATTCGCGTGACCACGTGGCGCCACTAATCTCCATAACCAGGCAAGTGCTGGAGGTAAAATATGGAAGATACCAATGATTCCATAACTTGGATTTTCTTTAGTACAAGGAGGGGTACGGATCCCGAAACTGCGGATATCAATTTCTACTGGCTCGTCGATTGTATTTTCGACGAATCTTCTAGGCAATATCACCCTTGGATTCGGGCACGGCTTGCCTGGCGCATCCATGGTATGCTCCCAGATCAGACAGGTAGAATCTGGTTTTCCGTCCATACTCAAGAACACCAATGGTTCTTTCGGATGAATTGTTGCCCGTTCTATTTCAGGATCTGTTCCATACTTGGTAATATGATTGATCCTTAAGAACCACCCATACTCAGCATCCTTAATAACTAACTTTTTATTATTCTGTAATGATGGTATGGCGAGCGCCATATCATCAGTAACCGGATGTAATTCAGACTCCTCTTTTATTTCGATATAATACTTTTCATTGCTCTTGATGTTCACGCCTAATAGCAAGCGTCCATCTGGCTCACGGTGAGAGGCAGCGGTCATCTCACTCTTACCTCCCCCACTTGCTCCCTCGTGCATAATGGTGAAATCATTTTCATATGGAGTCACTACTTTCACAGCGGAAGCATGTAAGGTAGTCCATCCCTCTTCTTCGCCAATATTCAAGAGCACGCCATAAACGCCCTTTTTCGCACTTGGTCCAGGATACAGGTTATACGCGAACATCTCATGCATTTTATGGAGACGATTATGAACAACTACCTGTTTACCGGAAAAATGTGTATGCCTGAATGGTGGAGCTACATATATAATTGCACGGGGTTTAAACTCTGATGTAATCTTACTCCTGGGAATGAAACCTTGAAGGTCAGCCAATCCTGCAGCAAAAAAACCTGCATTAGCGGGTGCGACCATCAATGCTGGGTAGCCTGATTCGTCTCCACCTGCCATAAATGGGACAACGATCAGTTCTTCCTGCTGGTTAAGCCACTCGAATGTTTCATTTCTTAAACCCTCAAAATTAACGCCATAACGGTCAACGAACTTTGGTTTATCTGTCGGCCGGTCATCTGCAATCACCATACAATCAGGATCGCGTCTTCTAAGGTAAGGATCAGTATAATTTACTGAAATTCCATTTTTACATCTAACAACTGTTGCTTCGATCACTTTACCAATTCCGGGCGTATCATAAACAACTTCAAAAATATTTCCATTAATCCTTCCGAGGGAAAGATCAATTAAATCTTCCCTGCTTTCGGCCAGGATTATTTCTTTCGATTCAAGGATCGTACTTAGTTCATCAGGTAAGACTAGTTTTTTAAAAATTGATTTTTCCATTATTAGAGTTTATTGATCTGGCTGAAAGTCAGGAATTACCCTGCGCTTCAATACTCCAATTTTAAAAAAGAACTAAGGCTTAGGAAATGATTTGTATCACCGATTGCTGTGACTTGACAAATAGTAGATAGTATAAAAAACACCAGACACTTTTACAGGCTTTATCCGACAATATGGAATTATCGTAAAAGCACCCAAAGACGATCGTTAACTGTTTTTACAGCCTGATTATAGAGCGTTCTGTTACCTTTAGTTATTTTAGCCAAAAGATTCTTGCACTCTCTAAGAAAAACTGCAGCGAATTGGGGATCCTTCTCTATCACTTCCCGACAGTTATCTATAATATCGGCATATTTTACGGTTTGCGCGTCCGCGCTCGTTTTCTCAATGCGCTCCGCCTCTCTTGCCTTTCTTTTTCGCCTGTTCCACTTGGGATAATCCTTTTTAATATAAATATCAGTAAGCTCTATCACTAGTTTGAGTGTATACTCAACTTCGTTTTTCTCCAGCAGCCCACTTAGAAAAGTTCGTATTTCCTCTTTCTTTACCGGGGTATCTTCGAGAACATCATGGAGAAGGGCCGCGGCAAGTACCGGTAACTTCTGGCTGTGTTCCCTACACATCTCCATGACCCGAACCAGATGGAATACGTATCCTTCAGCAGAATACTTTCGAGTTTGTTCTCCATGTGCTTTCTCAGCAAAAAGCCGCACTTGTTCAAGTATTTCTTCCATAGAAGTATGAAGGCAAATCTGATCTCCCCTTGGATGTAAAAGGGTAAAAGCGACAAAAAGTTTAGCAGAAAGGAAATTTGCAGTGATAAATACAACAATTAAACACTCCCGGAGCTTTTCTATTTTTACTTAATAAATATATTAGCAAAAAACACTTCTTATGACTTTACCTATTTACCAAGCCGATGCCTTTACTGACAAATTGTTTGGAGGCAATCCTGCTGCAATATGCCCATTAGAACATTGGCTTCCTGATCCTGTAATGCAGAAGATCGCAGCAGAAAACAACCTTGCCGAAACTGCCTTTTTTGTTCCTGAAGGTGATGGATATAAGTTAAGATGGTTTACTCCTGAGCTGGAGATCGACCTTTGCGGACATGCAACCCTCGCTTCGGCCCATATACTTTTTACTGAACTTGGATATACAAAAGACGTTATTCACTTTCATACTTTAAGGGCCGGAACTCTGACCGTCAGCCGTCATGATGGACTTTATACCCTTGATTTTCCCACCAGGGTTCCCGAATTGGTAGATGCCCCATCAGAATTGATTGAAGCACTTGGGTCGATGCCTCCTATTGAAGTTTACAAATCCCGAGATTACATGCTCATTTACGAGACAGAGGAACAGGTGGCTGCCATCCAGCCAGACTTTAATGCACTTGCGAAAATAGACGCCATTGGAATTATTGTAACCGCTCCCGGAACCAACAGTGATTTTGTTTCCCGCATGTTCGCCCCTGCGGTTGGTATCGCTGAAGACCCCGTTACAGGTTCAGCACACTGCAACCTGATACCCTACTGGGCAGAAAGGCTAGGCAAGTCAAAGCTTCATGCATTTCAAATATCAGCAAGAAGAGGTGAGCTTTGGTGCGAGCTAAATGGAGACCGGGTATTGATGTCTGGACAAGCGGTGACTTACTTAAAAGGTCAGATTTTTATTTAACCAAACCTATTAACTTCCTTAATTCTTATAGAAAAGGGGAAGTTTTACTCCCATCGATAGGTAATTCCAATCCTCCATATGCTGAGGCTTCTGAAATCTTTTTTGTTTGATTGGATCTGATAAGTACTTTGATAGGCGGGAGTAAGATAAAAATCTTCCATTAGTTTAAACTGCATTCCGAACTGAAAACGGTTTTGATCAAATTTATTAAGTCCCTTCAGTTCTTTTCCCAAATTGATCATAGGCTCGTCGGAAATAAAAAAATAGCCTTTCTGATTCTTAAAAACAGGTACCTGAACCTGGAATTGATAACGTAGCCTGTAATTAAAGCGTTCTGCCCTGGTATCCTTTTGAAAACGCTCTTCTAACCGCAGGCGATGGCTAACTCGAAATTTTTTGAACTTATGTACTGCCGTCAACTGCTCCCAGGGCCTGTTTTCTCTCCTTATTCCTGAGGCCGTAAAAAACTCGGAGTAGGCGTACCCTGCCGAAACACTTATCATCTTGCTCAACTGGTAGTTTAATCCCACGCGACCGATCCACTGCACTTTGTCATTGAAGTTATCGTAGCGGTCAGAATAGTCAGCCGAAACAGACCATACAGAATCAACTGGTACATGAAGATAATATTGCGGCCAAAACTCTACTGCTTTGTCGACTACCCTTTGCGCTTCTGCGGAAAAGGCAAAAGCTGTCATTACTTGTAAAAGTACAAGTTCTTTAAATTTCAAGAAAAAACGCATTAAAACTTTGGACGATTTAAAATAGCTTCTGCGATCACGGCACTCTTCATGTCAAACTCTACGGGTACTTCTTCCTCTTCCTGGATCACCACCTGCCGATGCTTGGGTGCTTTGTGTATTTTCCGACTGGTTTTTATTTCATCGGCCACCTCTTCAGGATTGTATCCCTCTTTTGACAACAAAATTTCATGGTTGCCAGACTCATAAGCTTTACCCTGGTGCTCTTTCCCGCTTCGCCTTTCCCGCTCGTAAATATGTTTGTATTTAGGCTCGTGTTGATCATTGCTATTGGGCATTTCCTCCAATAAGAAAGGCTGTGGAGTTTTTGTGGGAGTAGGAATAGAAGTGTTCATACCACGCTTATGATCTGCAGGTTTTGCTTCTGAAGATACAGGACGGCCAGGACTTCGTTTCCTTGCCTTCTCCTGTTCCTTTGTGAAATTAGACCAGATCTTATAAATAAACAAAGCAATTCCAATCAGAAAAGGAATAAAGTTTTCCATATTTTACAAGTTACAAACATCTATAAAAAAGCCGGTAGTTTTCTCTCTAATTTTAATTAAATACCATAACTTGGTGATCTTTTTTTAGAAGAGTAAGGGATAGAACCTGTTGAGAAAAAATGCAATTAAACAGACTGGAAATTAAGGGCTTTAAGAGCTTTGGAGACAAAATAACGATTCATTTTAACGAAGGGGTAACGGCAATTGTGGGACCAAATGGATGCGGAAAGTCCAACGTGGTTGACGCAATACGATGGGTTTTGGGAGAGCAGAGTACCCGTATGCTCCGTTCCGAGAAAATGGAAAATATCATTTTCAACGGAACAAAAACCAGAAAACCGGCCCAGTTAGCTGAGGTTTCTTTAACCTTCGACAACAATAAAAACATCCTTCCTACCGACTTTTCGCAGGTTACCATTACCCGGAAGTTATATCGAAGCGGTGAAAGCGAATACCGTTTAAACGATGTCCAGTGCCGGCTGAAAGATATTACTGACCTTTTCCTTGACACCGGAATTGGGGCGGATTCTTACTCTATTATAGAGTTGAAGATGATCGATGAGATCATCGCTAATAAAGAAGGTTCTAGACGGGTTCTTTTTGAAGAAGCTTCAGGTATCTCTAAGTATAAACTTAGAAAAAAACAAACTCTGTCTCGGCTCAAAGAAACAGAAGGAGATTTGAGCCGAGTTGAGGATCTTTTATTTGAGATCGAGAAAAATCTAAAGACCCTTGAGAATCAAGCCAAAAAAGCCGAGCGTTATTATAAATTAAAGGAGCAGTACAGAGCTCTAAGCGTTACACTCGCTGCTTTTAGGATCGTTGGTTTCCGGAACTCCCTGGATAGCCTGGAACAACAGGAACAGGTACACGAAAATCAAAAAGCTGGATTAACCGCTGAAATCGAAAAGCTTGAAGAGGCACTCAAACAGTATAAAACAGATAATATCACCAAAGAGAAGAACTTGGGGGCTCAACAAAAGGCTACCAATGAGTTTACCTCAAAGATCCGTGCCTACGAGAGCGAGAAGAAAATAAAGAACGAACAACTGCGCCACCTTCAAGACAAGGAAGCGCGCTTGACAGATGAGCTTGATAAGGACAAAACTCAGTTAAATCACGTTCTTTATAATATCAAAAGGCTAAACGAAGAACAATTGCAAGAATCGCAACAGTTCGAGAGTGTAAAAACCAGCCTGGCTGATAAAAAGGAAGAGCTGGACGAGTTAAGACTTCAGCAGCAAACCACAAAGAACAAATTGGATCTCCTGGTTAAAGAAAATAATGAGATCCAAAACCAGCTTTATAAGATAGAAAAAGACGTCGCCGTTCTGAACATTCAGAAAGACGCATTATTACAGGAAAGCAACCGTAATCTTGAAGATACAGCATCGAAAGAAACGGAACTAAACGAGTTCAATAAAGCTATTAATGAACTTGAGGCAAAAGCAGAACAAAAGCAAAGAGAGCTGGGGGAACTTTTAGCCTTTGAGGAAGACCTTAATCAGCAAATTCAGTTTACAGAAGAAGCCATTTCAAAATATAAAGACAAGGTTTCTTCGGAATCACGCAAATTAGACGCTAAACAAAACGAATACAACCTTACTAAATCTCTTGTAGATAATCTGGAAGGTTTCCCTGAATCTATCCGCTTCTTGAAAAAGAATGCGGGATGGACAAAACAAACTCCTTTATTTTCTGATGTACTATTCTGTAAGGAAGATTACCGTGTGGCAATCGAGAATTACCTGGAGCCGGTGATGAACCATTATGTTGTGGAAAGCCAACAGGATGCTGTGCACGCTATCCGGTTGTTAAGCGATTCGTCAAAAGGAAGATCTAACTTCTTCATTCTTGAAGCACTTAACAAAATACCGGAACCGGCTAAACTTGATCTGGTTGCCGATAATTTAATCCCTGCACTTAGTATTATTGACGTTGATGCCAAATATGGCAAGCTCTGCCGGCAACTGTTGAACAACGTGTACATACTGACATCCGGGGATGAAGAAGAGCTAAACAACCTGATGCCTGAGAACAATATTGTGATCCTAAGTGGCAGTGGTAAGTTTACGAAGAGTCGTATCAGCATGGCTGGAGGCTCAGTGGGCTTATTTGAGGGTAAGCGAATCGGTAGGGCAAAAAATCTGGAGATCCTTGCAAAGGAAATCAAATCCCTGGAGCAGGAGATTGGAAATTTAAAAAGTTCCGTTGAACAGGAAACTCATAAGCTCCAGACCTTAAAAACGTCCTCCAGAAAACCTGAGATCCAGGTTTTACAGCAGGAAACCAACAGGTTTGGCAACGAATTGATCTCGCTAAAGACACGTCAGGAACAGTATGCTGCCTTTATCAGGAATAGCCAAAACCGAAAGCAGGACATCGAGACTAAGATAGCTGCAATTACAGCTGAAATAGCTGAGTCTGAACCGGTACTTGCCCGTCTCGAATCCCGAAAGAAGGAAATGGCAAACGAGTTGCGCGACCAGCAGAGTACATATACAGAGCTTACGGAGTTGGTGACTGAAAAATCTACTGCCTTTAACCAGGAAAATATACGCTTCCATCAGCAGCAGAATAAGGTTTCTAACATTGAAAAGGACCTGGACTACCGGGATACGCAACAACAGGCCTTAGACCAGAGGATTGCTACAAACAGTACAGAACTTGAAAAAGTAAAGACTGAAATAGCAGATACCGTTCAACACGTTGATCATAACGACGAGGGCTTACTGGAAATGTACTCCCAAAAAGAGGAATTGGAAAAAGGGGTACGGGAAGCTGAACAGGATTATTTTGCCTCCAGAGGCTTAATAACTGAGACGGAAAACAACATCGCTACCTTAAGAAGGAATAAGGAAAATGCTGACTTCATTTCAAACGAGATCAAGGATAAAAAAACAAGCCTTCGATTAGAGCTTAACGGTCTCAAAGAAAGACTCGCTGTTGAATTTAACATAGACATTGCTGATCTTTTTGATACTGAGATCCCGGAAGGAGAAAGTGAATCCGATTTGAAAATCCAGACAGAACGCCTTAAAAAGCAACTCGATGAATTCGGAGCGATCAACTCGACGGCTATGGAGGCCTATCGTGAAATGAATGAACGATATACATTCATTCTAAATCAGAAAAAAGACCTTCAGGAAGCTAAATCGGCCCTTCTTCAAACAATAAAAGAAATAGATGATAGCGCTCAGGATAAATTTATGAATGCCTTTTTAAGTGTTCGTGAAAACTTCATCCGTGTGTTCCGTTCCCTGTTCAATGAGGAAGATAGCTGTGACCTGATCCTGGATAACCCTGAAAACCCATTAGAGTCTGATATTGATATCATAGCCAGGCCAAAAGGAAAGCGTCCTTTATCGATCAATCAGCTTTCCGGGGGAGAGAAGACTCTTACTGCAACCGCTTTATTGTTTTCCCTGTACCTGTTGAAGCCTGCGCCTTTCTGTATTTTCGACGAAGTGGATGCTCCATTAGATGACACAAACATTGACAAATTCAATAATATCATCCGCAAGTTCTCCGACGAGTCACAATTCATCATTGTTTCTCATAACAAACGCACTATTGCAAGTACAGATATTATCTATGGTGTAACCATGGTTGAACAAGGTATTTCAAGAGTAGTAGCCGTAGACATGCGTGAAATGGCTTAAGAGTAGTAACACCGCTCAAATAGAAAATGGCCTCAGATTAACTATCTGAGGCCATTTTTGTTATCGTCCATTACTTTGCGGGATTGACACCTTGGGTGGTCATTTGTACTTTTTTCATTGAGCCATCTTTATTGTAGTAGAGATAGTCAATACAAACCGACCTCCTGAAACTACCACCGGCTGTCGGGATTACCCCGTTATGATAAATAAAGTAAGACTTTCCCTTAAAATCTATAATTGCCTGATGATTGGTGTTTGAATTTCCTGCAACCTCATTCAGTATTCCTTTGAAAACCCAGGGGCCATGAATGCTTTTACTCATAGCATAGGCGATCTTCTCTGGAAACTGATAGGCATATGATAAATAGTAGAATCCTTTCCGCTTATGGACCCATGGAGCTTCAGTAAAGTTTGGCAAACCCTGAACTTTCATGACAGGACCATCGAGTTCAATCATATTCTCTTTCAGCTTCGCATAGTAGCACTGTGTATTTCCCCAGAACAAATAAGCCTGTCCATCATCATCTATGATGACAGAGGGGTCGATATCGTCCCAGCTTATTTTGGTATCAGTGGTCATGTCATTTGTAATGATCGCTGAACCTCTGGCATCTTTAAAAGGACCGGTTGGACTATCAGAAACCGCTACACCTATCGCTTTTCCATGGACTGTACCATGGGATATAGCTACGTACCAGTAAAACTTTCCATTCCTCTCAATCACCTGCGATGCCCAGGCATCATCTTTCGCCCAGGTAAAAGCCTTTACATTTAATGGAGATGGATGTTCCTGCCAGTTGACCATATTTGATGATGAAAAACATAACCACTCGTGCATTTCATAACCTTCACGTTTTGCAGGAGGTTCATCATGACCTGTATATAAATAAACCTTGTCTTTATATACCATAGCAGCAGGGTCGGCGGTGTATTTATGTTTGATAATTGGATTCCGGGTTAAAGTGTCTGCAACAGTTACAGGTTTTATACTTTGAGCTGTGGCCGTAGAAAACAGGGAGCTGGCAAAGGCACCGGCAAAAACAAGACAGTATCCCCTTTTGAACTGATGGAAGATATTCATAAATAAAATTGGTCTATAATTGTATATTTTACACTTATAATGGTATTACAATTTTAATAAAAACTAAAGACTTTATTTATCTGAAAAAATAAAATTTGTTGTAACGGAAGAAATACCCGAGCGTCTATTAAATGAAACCAACCCAACAACAAAAGAAATGAAAACGCTAAAGACTCTCCTTACCGCATTTTTGATGGTTATTACCATCGGAGCTTATGCTGATGAACTAAACACTTCTAACAAATTAAGCATTGATTACGCTCTTAGGAGCTACTTAGATGCTGTTAGCGAAGGAAAAATCAAGGGCTTTGCAGAGATTCTGGATGGTGATGTAAAATTTACTGTAACCAGAGGTGAAAAAATTGTGAACTATTCGAAATCGGAGATGTTATCATCCCTGAAATCCTCAGAAGGAGTAAAGCAGAATTGCACAACAGATTATGCAATTGTAGAACAAAATTCAACACAGACAATTGTAAGGGTAACGCAGAAATACGAAGAATTTACCCGTGTTAATTTTGTAACATTTAACAATACGTCCAAAGGCTGGAAGATTACAAACGTGTCCAGTTCTTTTAGTTAAAATATTATTTGGTTATAGTTGAGAAAAAGGAGTCGCTGATTATCAGGACTCCTTTATTATTTTGTAAAGTTCTTAAGCTGCAACTGTTTCCTCGACGGTTTCTACGCTGGCGGCAAATTGCGCATCGTCTTTCTCGATTCGGAGATTCCCAACAATATGCTGCTGTCTGTTGGGTGTGTTCTTACCCATAAAGTACTCGAGTAGAGAATGAATATTTGCATCTTTCAGAATCACTGGCTCAAGCCTTATGTCCTTTCCTATAAACAAACCAAATTCATCAGGAGAGATCTCCCCTAGCCCTTTAAATCGGGTAATTTCGGGCTTAACTCCAAGCTTGGCTATCGCTCTTTGTTTTTCTTCCTCGTTATAACAATAAATAGTTTCCTTCTTATTTCTCACCCTGAACAAAGGAGTTTGTAGAATGGATACGTGCCCTGCTTTTACAAGGTCGGGGAAAAACTGAAGGAAGAAGGTCATCATCAGCAAGCGAATGTGCATTCCGTCGACGTCGGCATCGGTTGCGATAACAATATTATTATAACGGAGTCCATCCAGTCCGTCTTCTATATTCAGAGCATGTTGAAGAAGGTTAAACTCCTCATTCTCGTAAACTACCTTTTTTGTGAGGCCGAAACAATTCAGGGGCTTACCTTTCAAACTAAATACAGCTTGCGTCATCACATCCCTGGATTTAGTAATGGATCCACTTGCAGAATCACCCTCGGTGATAAACAAAGTGGTATCCTGCTTGCGCTCGTGATTATCCTCAAAATGAATCTTACAGTCTCTGAGTTTCCGATTATGTAAGGATGCCTTTTTAGCTCTCTCATTTGCCAACTTCTTGATGCCGGCAATATCCTTACGCTCCCGTTCTGATTGAAGGATACGTTTTAATAAAGCGTCGGCAGTTGGTTGATTTTTATGTAAGTAATCGTCCAGTTCCTTTTTCAGAAAATCATTAATCAAAGCGCGAACAGTTGGCCCTTCCGGACCCACGTTCTGTGATCCCAGCTTGGTTTTAGTCTGTGATTCAAATACAGGTTCCTGAACCTTAATTGCTATTGCCCCTACGATAGAAGCACGGATATCAGAGGCATCAAACTCTTTCTTGTAAAAATCCCGGACTGTTCTTACCAGTGCTTCCCTGAAAGCGGCCTGGTGCGTACCTCCCTGTGTGGTATGCTGACCGTTCACAAAAGAATAATACTCTTCGCCGTATTGCTGCCCATGCGTCATTGCAACTTCTATATCCTCTCCCTTTAAATGGATAATAGGATAGCGGATAGCCTCAGCATCTGTATTTTTACTTAAAAGATCATGCAGACCTTTCTCAGAAAAATACTTCTGTCCGTTGAAGTTTATAGTAAGACCAGAGTTAAGGAAAACATAATTCCAGATCATGTTCTCAATAAATTCTGGAATAAAGCGATAGTTTCGGAATATGGAATCATCAGGAATGAAACTTATGGATGTTCCATTCCGTTGAGTTGTATCTTTCTCAGGCTCTTCCCTTACAATTTCACCTTTAGCAAACTCTGCAATCTTAGTTCTTCCATCACGGTAAGACTGCACTGTAAAGGATGTTGACAGAGCATTTACTGCCTTTGTACCCACTCCGTTCAACCCTACCGACTTCTGAAAAGCCTTCGAATCATATTTTCCACCCGTGTTTATCTTAGATACGCAGTCTATCACTTTTCCTAAAGGAATTCCGCGGCCGTAGTCGCGTACCGTTACTTTATGTTCAGTGATATTAACTTCGATCGTACGGCCCGCCCCCATGACAAACTCATCAATCGAGTTATCCATGATCTCTTTCAACAGGACATAGATACCATCATCATAGGCAGAGCCATCACCTAACTTACCAATATACATCCCGGGCCTCAACCGGATGTGTTCCTTCCAATCTAAAGACCGTATACTGTCTTCACTATAATTTACATTATTCTCAGCCACTTTTGTAAAGTTTAATAGATTGTAATATATAAATAATACTTAAACAGGTAGCCCCTCTTCAACTACCAGTTAGAGATATACAAAACTAAATATTTTAGCTAGTTATACCATCCTTGTTTATCAGTTTTCGTACTAAAATTCGTACAAGGATTGCTTTGATTGTAGTGAAAACAAATCTTTTGTAATACAGATTTACGTGGCTACAACAGCTAGTGGAAATCCAAAAACCGGATAGATCGCTGTAAATCAATCTCTTTGGCATCTTGGGCGGTATTAAGAGGGACAATAAATTAAAAATGGTATGAATTATGAATAATATCTGACATAAGCGATAAACAATGGTAGTCGTAAATAAAATAATAGTACCGAAGGAACTGAAGGACAATGACCAGCCAGAAGTTGACTGGGAAAATCCGACAGACCCTGAGCACTCTCATGATCCAAGGGACATGGAGCAGCTAATGCGTCAGAAGAAGGAAGCTGAGAGAAGAAAAGAGAATCTTAGCGAAGACGAAGAAAATACAAAAGAAGATTAAACAACCCAAATACTCGATCAACCCAATTTAACTGTTATGAAAACATTCAACGATACTAAAATTGTTAAGTTAACCGAAAAATTTGACAGACAATTGCTTAACATCCTTAATAAAGAACTTAAAGCCGTTAAAGAAGCTAAAGAACAGATTATTAAGACGTTGAAACCTGGTTCTGATGACGGGCTTTTGGTGGCATAAGCATCAATCTCAACCCTACATATATACCTACGAAAACAGAAAAACAATTACACAATCGTTCTTTTTCCCTCAGTTAAACAACAAGAAATAAGTCCGGAAAAACGGACTTATTTTTTAAAAAAGCAGTTATAGCTCCCGTTTCATACATACACTTTCGGCCATCCCTACATAGGGACCAAAGTTATCTATGATTTGAAAGCCGTGTTTTGTATAAAGCTTGATAGATTCGGGCTGTCTTTTTCCCGTCTCCAAAAGTGCCTCATTATAATATAGCTGCTTAGACCATATCAAAAGTTCATCAATAATAGAAGAAGCTACCCCGAACCCCCGAAAATAGGGATTTACGAACATCCTTTTTATTTCCACTGCCCGGTCTGAGATTTCTTTAAAACATCCGCATCCCACAGCTATATCCTGAATATAAGCAACAACCACCGTATTTATCTTCGAAACATCAGTGTAAGCATTATACTGATACTGAACATCGTGATATCGTCCCTGCAGATCACTATCCAACTCCATTGTCAGGTTTTTAAAATCTATATCCCTACTTGACGTTCTTTTTAGCCTAATCATATTTGGTTTGTTAATGCCCGTATCAGATAAAGCAAGTATACGAAATTTTCAATTCTTTAAATGTTTCTTTAGGAATTTCGATATTTTACTCAACAAAATTTTAATAATTAAAAACGAAACAGGCGATTTTTTACAAAACAAGTGTTAATAGAACCACATCTTTTCACCCACCAGAATTTCCTTCATTAAGGATTACCACTCTGATTTTTAGAGGATAAAACGGAGGCATTAATTTACATTGATCACCTTTTTGGTTGTCGCCTCGAAGTCACCTCATAGCTGCAGCGCCTTCACGATGTTGAAAAGTTGCTCCAAAAACCCCAAACCAAAAAGCACCTAAGCTTGTATTTTTACTTTATTTATATTTTGAGTACTATTTTGATACAACATTAATGAATCCGGGAATACTAATTATTGAAGATGAAGAGCATGTAAGAGAAACTATAGCTTTACTTTTACAAAACGCAGATTACCGGGTAAAAACACTTGCTGGCGGGGAAGGTCTGTATGAAGCTATAGAAACTTTTCAACCTGATGTTATTCTGCTGGACATTATCCTTAAAAATGAGGATGGACGGACCATCTGCAAAGACCTCAAAAGTAACGCTGAAACCTCTTCAATTCCTATTGTGATACTTTCTGCCGTTCCTGAAATTTATAACACTATTAGTGAAGTTGGAGCCAATGATGTAATTTCCAAACCATTCGATGAAAGAACACTATTAAGCAGAATACAAAGGCAGCTTTCAAATTCTGCCTCTACCAATCTTTGTTAGACAGAAACAGAACTTAGTTCCGATAAAATTGTTGGGAACATAATGCAGATTTAAAAATATGGAGAACAACTCAAACGATCAGGAAAAGCTAAAAAACATGGAGCATGTGGAGCACGATTATGAGCACCACCAGCGCAATCCTGGCCCCTCTCATGAAGCTGTACATCAGGAAAATGATGAAGGTGCAGGTCCGGCGTTAATATGGATAATTCCCCCCCTGGTTTTAGTTCTAATTATTACCTGGCTACTATTTATGCTTTAAATAGGAAGGGGGAAGCTCTTTGAAAACTTCCCCCCGTCTTATATATATAATGCATTTAAGCAATTAGGCCTTTTTCCAATTTAGACCTCACTCCTTTTTCCTCCAGCATTTTAGCTACAGACTTTAGAAGAAGACCAGAAGCTTCGATCTCTTCCTTGCGGATAGAAACGCTTTCGATATTTAATCCGAACGGAATATTCTTTTCGAGACAGTAATCAATTATCTCTCTGGCAATTTGAATACACAGATCGACAGATCTAGACAGGATATTATTTGAATAAGTTAATTCATTAACCAGCCATTCGGGAACATGAATACCTAACCAGTCTAAGAACTTTAAGGTTTTAACTGAACCACATGGAGTTAGAGTGAAAATAAGCGTAGGAATTTCAGTTCCGGTTTGCTGAGATGAAAAATAAAGGTCTGATATAAGGTTCTTAACATACTCAACATTGTACACGCATTGAGTGATAAAAAACGAACAGCCACTCTGCATTTTATTAGCGATCCGTAAATGTTCGTTTTTCTTCACATAATGCCTTTCAGGAATGGCAACTGCCCCTAGCAATGATGATGGGTCATAATCTTTCCAGATCTTATAAGCTTTATCCAGTGACAATTGTACATGATGATCCTTTGATGGAGCACCTACAAAAACAGTTGCATTCATATCTGACCCATTTTGAACCTGGCGAGTGAGTTCATCCTCGTTCAACTTACCAACAGAACAGTATACAATCTTGGAAAGATTAGAATCACGGAACCACTCATTCGCGTAGGTAAATGCATCAATAGTCTGAAAAAAAGGAAAAGGTCTTTCAGCAGGATTCCGGGTAGCTTCATCCTGCAAATCATAGATTACCAAGCCGTCTATATCCAGCTCCTGAACCCTGGCAATAGTCCTTTTAGTGATCTCCTCTATTTTCTCAGTAGTATTATTTGCTTTTGGAGGCGTAATACCATATAAAAGAATCCCCGATTGCCTCTTCTCTATTTTACTATTAAACATCCCCGCAAGATACAAGGAAGCCGTCTATTAGAAAAATCTGAAGATAAAATTCAGGGGTTTAACTGATCTTTTGAATTTGGGATGAAATTAAGATCCGCTTCATCTTTAATGGAAACATATACGCGTTTCCAAGGATCATTGCCCAACATTTTCCATCGATGAGCCGAACCAGTTACATCTAGTGCAATTAATACTTCTCCGGGCCTTAAAATAAACTTCTCCCCCAGGCGGGTTTCGAATTCCAGGGTCCCCGTTAATGTTAGCACATATTGCTTTGTAGGAGCATTATGCCAATCATAAGAAAAATCTGCCGGAGTTTCCTTAAATCTGATGCCTTCTACATGGTGAATAAGATTTTCGGCAACTGTCCCCTCTTCAAAGTGCGAATGCCCGTCATCACCAGTAAATAACTTATACGCTTTGATCATATAACGAAAATATAAAGTATTAGAAATAGCACAAACAACTCATTTGTTTTAGGCTCTACTGCTCAGTTGCAGCTGTAATTTTGGTATGAAGCAAGCTTCTAAATTCACAATTTTAAAATTCCTTGTAACTATTCTTGCTTTCTCCCACTCTTATAATAACTCAACCAAAACAAGAATATTGAATTACCAGATCTTAACATGAAACTATTATCGCTGCCAATTATAACTATTACTCTTCTTCTGATCACCTTTAAGAGTTTTGGCCAGATCACCTATTCAATAAGTGGAAAGGTTGTGAATGAGCAGAACGTACCTCTTGATTATATTTCAGTAAGTCTGCTTAATAAGAAAGATTCTTCTCTTGTTAAAACAATATTGAGCGACGAGCAGGGCGGATACCGTTTTGCTCCTTCAGCACAGGGAAGCTACCTGATAATGGCCAATTCTGTTGGACTTGCAAAAACTTATAGTTCGCCTGTGACTATAGACTCTGCCCAGAAATCCATAGTTATTCCGGCACTAGTTCTTGTAAAAGAAAGTAAAACCTTAAAGGCGGTAACGATAACTGCTCAAAAGCCTTTTATCGAAAGAAAAGCAGACAGACTGGTTGTAAATGTTGAAGCTAGCCCATCATCAGCAGGAAATACAGCATTAGAAGTTTTGCAGAAATCTCCCGGTGTTTCCATTGATAAAGATGATAACATTTCTATGAACGGTAAGAACAGTGTGCTTATCATGATTGATGGTAAACCAACGTACATGAGTAGTGCCGACGTTGCAAACATGCTAAGAAGTATGCAAAGCAATCAGATTGAGACGATCGAGCTGATCACTAATCCTTCTGCTAAATACGATGCTGCAGGTAATGCTGGAATTATCAACATCAAAACCAAAAGGAACAAAAACCTGGGTTTCAATGGAACCTTTAACGCAGGTACCGGCTATGGCAAAACCTCTAAGTATAATACAGGAACAAATCTAAACTTCCGCAAAAACAAAATAAATGTATTCGGAAATTATAATTATAGCAACAATGGTAATATAAGTCGCTTCAACTTAATTCGTGTTGTTGAAGAAAGTAATGAAGTAACTCACTTCAACCAGAATAATGGTTGGGATGGCAGAAGATCAAACAACTCATACAAAGCAGGGATCGACTTCTTTGCGACAAAAAAAACCACACTAGGCCTTATGATCAATGGCTATGATAATTCGGTGGATGAGGATGCCATTAGCGGAACTGACATAAGCTTTATTTCGCCAAGCTCCGTCTTTAAGCCGGCTGAATCAATCAACGTAAACGGAAGAAATAACCAGCGTTACACTAACTCCGCTTTCAACTTCAATGCTAAAACTACAATTGACACCAACGGGCGAGAGATCACCTTTGACGCAGATTACTCCACTTACAAAGGTAAGCTGGACGAGTTCAGGGATAACTTTTACAGCCGGACCAACGCGACAAGTCGCCCTGTAAAGTCTATTCATAATCTTGCCCCTGCCGATATTAATATAGTATCAGCAAAAATTGATTATACACATCCTTTCTCTAAAACGCTGAGATTGGAGGCTGGACTTAAAAGCAGTTATGTAAGAACAGATAATAATTTCCGCTTCGACACCTTGCAAAATAATATCTGGATTACCGACCGTGGCAGATCGAACCATTTTATTTACGACGAGAATATTAATGCAGCCTATTTCAATCTTAATAAGCAGTTTAAGAAAACTACTGTACAGATCGGTTTAAGGGCAGAGCAAACCTATTCAAAAGGAAATTCGATAACTCAGGATAGCGTGATAGAAAGGGATTATTTAAATTACTTTCCAAGTGCCTCTATTAGTCAGAAATTAGGGAAGGATCATCAGGTGGGACTAAGTTTTAGCAGGAGAATAGACAGACCCAACTATAATAACCTTAATCCTTTTATTTATATCCTTGATGATTATACCTATGAACAGGGGAATCCATACTTAAGACCCCAGTTCACTAATTCAACTGACTTGTCTTATACCTTCAAAAGCGTTTATACGCTCACCCTTAACTACAGTCGGACAAATAATGTAATCGCCCAAATCACAGAACAAGACGATAAAACGAAGATCACTTTAGCACAGGAGAGGAATTTGAGCAGCCAGACTGTATACTCCGTTAATTTTTTCACGCCGATACAGGTCGCTAAATGGTGGAAGATAAATAACAATACACAGGTTTTTAATATGGGCTTTAAATCTGCTCTGCTTGGTTCCCAACTAGACGTAAATCAGACAGTTTTTCAGATCAACTCTGATAATCAATTTACTATTAATAAAAAAACAAGTGCAGACCTATCTTTCTGGTACATGTCGCCCCTTCGATACAGCATCTTCGAGATCAATAACACACCAGCCTTTAATGTTGGCCTGAAAAGGAGCTTTAACAAAGACAAAATGAGTCTGCGGGCTAATGTGAATGATATATTTAATATGCGCGAGAATCGCGGCAAGACCAATTATGCGAATATGAACTTAAATTTCAGCAATAAATGGGAATCGAGGGTTTTCAACTTATCTCTTTCCTATAAGTTCGGCAACAGCAATATCAAACCAGAACGGAACAGGAATACCGGTCTTGATGCTGAAGCAAACAGGATGAAAAACTAGTTTCTAACGATGAACAGTGTAAAGATTAGGTTTAACCTGTTCATCCAAATACTGCAATTCATCAGGTGCTAAAGGCGGAACATTGAAAACACTAGTTGCCTCAGATAGATGCTGTACTGAGTGGGTTCCAAATACAGCACTTGCTACTACCTTTTTAGATAATACATATAGTAAGGCCGTTTGCATTAAAGTCCTTTTTTCACCGGAAACTTCCCTGACGGCCCTGGCGGCAACCGCCACTTCATCCAGAGGTCTTTCCAGGTAGGCTTTGACTTCTTTACCTGCCAGCAAACCCTGGGCAACCACTCCTCTTGCCAGTACAGATATGCCATTTTCTTCGAGGAGATTGAAAGCTTTTTCCTCCGGGCGTCTGTCAAGCAAGCTAAACTGCATCATCACACTCACTATATTACTTTTAGCTACGTATTCCGAAATAACATTCGGGCGAATGGATGAAATGCCGTAAAAACGTATTTTACCTTGCTCTTTTAAGATTTCAAATGCCTCTATCGTCTCATCAATCGGGTCCTCTAGGGTTCCTCCATGTAGCTGGTAAAGATCGATATAGTCCGTTTTTAACCTCTTCAGGCTTCCCTCAACTGACTTAAGAATGTATTCTTTACTCGGATTCCAATCCCATCCAGATCCATCGGCCCTCATTTGATTGCCAACCTTAGTGGCTATAACAACATCCTTCCTGCGTCTTTGTAGCAGGGTTCCTATTTTTGATTCATTAGCTCCGCTTTCATACAGGTCAGCCGTATCAAAATAATTAATTCCTGCTTCGAGAGCTCCGGCAATCACAGTTTCAGCTTCATCTATGCTACCCGTTAGAGACATGCATCCAAGACTGATCCTACTAATTTTCAGATCAGATTTTCCTAGCGTTTTATATTCCATTTGTAATTAATAAATAAGCAAAAATTGCAGTCGGGAGCAAACTTCTTTTGGGAATTTCCCTTCTGCGATTTCTTTAAGATAAGAAACGGAGCAAATAATAAATAGTTCCTGATGAATCAGGTCCAACTTTCAAATCTTGATTACATTATAGAAGTTCTAATTTGATCAATAGAATTGCAAAGAAAAGATAGTCAACAAGCAGCGTAAACGTCAGCGTTTGTAAAAAAGGATACAGGTTCACGGGCTCTCGAAAGAACCGCTTAAATAAAAGAAAAGTCATGTTTTTAGTAGATGTACGTCTAAACTACAAACTTTTTTCTCCACAATCAAAAAAATTATAAAACGAATGTGTATTTTAATGCAAGGGCAGCCAAGATCCTAGCAGTAGCCTAATTGTAGGAATACTATATGATGCATCTCTGCCGTGTAAGGAAAGCTTGATTCATACCCTTCCCCATACGTCCCTCGTCGCAAGGAGCCTCCTCATTTGTCTATTCCGATACAACATATTTGGTTGAATTTAATCCTTTCTTTCGCCTGCCTTGTGCAGGTTATATGATTTATTATCAAAATGAAACTGCTGAAAGTTATGAACAAACCGCCGCTTTGTTAATGAATATTTAATGGGATGTTTTCAACAATTCTTTAGTCGCCAAAAATTAAAAGCTAACTTTGGAACTATGGGAATGCCATTAAGAATTACATTCAATGACGTTGATTACAACTTCAAAGTTGTTAATACTGAACCAATTACTAAAAAAACAACCAAAATTCCTATTATTATAAATGGAGAGACGATAGAATTAATAAAAGATACTAAAGGATGGATTTCCAGTACAGCAAAACAGGGTATTGAATCTGATCTTATACAGGCAATAGGAAGAGCAATAGAGTTACGATTCAGGCTTTAAATATTTCTAAATTCATTTCTTAAAGAGGTGGCCTCAGAGGTACCGAAGATCTTCTAAAACCTTGTTCACCGACTACAAAAAAACCTTTACCTTCCCAATATACTTTCTTTCGTTGCAATAAGTAATTATAAGCCTGAAGTGCCGTAGTTTTAGAAATAGAACACTTGATACATAAGTTTCTTATTGAAGGTAAAGAAGCATCAGGTTCTAATGTACCGAGTTCTATTGCCCTTTGCATAACATAGGCCAGCTGAAGATAAACGGGAGTGGAAGAAACAACATTAACTTTAAAATCAAAGCGGTCCATAATAATCCAGAAAAAATTTTATTCAAACCTACGTCTTGATCATTAATTCAATTTGTCCTATTAGTTATATATTTAGTTCAAATAGACAACTTGAAGGATTCAAAGGTGATGCTGACGCAGGGATAGGAAGCTTTAAATTAAAAAAGAGCAGATCCATGCTGCTCTTTACACCAAAACAGTTTACTTTTTAAGTAACAATTTTCTTAGGTAGATGAATATTAGGTTCTATAATTTTTAATGATACTCGCCTTGATATAGCTGCGAATTTGTATAAATTGCAGATAGAACATCTTGTCCGCATTCATAAGATATCAGGCAACGTTCCTCTGAAAGCAATTGCTTTTCTATATCAATATCAATAGTGCTATTGATCATTGCTACATTGTTCTTAAATTGTTCTTTGAGCTTCTTCCTTTTAACTGCTTCTATAAAGGCAAGCACTTCCTTCTGGCTTTCCAGTATTAAACCGGGAACCGTTACTGGCTTGTGATCGTCATCCAGGGCTACCATTGTAAAATAGCTGGTATTGGTATGCTTGACCGTATTCTTTTTTACGTTCTCAGCAACAACCTTTATACCTACAACGATAGAACTGTTCCCAACATAATTAACGGAAGCATGAAATGAAACTAGTTCGCCCATCTCCACCGCTGCAAGAAAGTCTACAGTATCAACCGAAGCTGTTACGCAATATGCGTTTGCGTGCTTTGCTGCACATACATAAGCTACCTTATCCATTAAGGATAAGATAATTCCTCCGTGAATCTTTCCTTCGAAATTTGCATAAGAAGGAACCATTAATTCAGTAATAACTGTTTCGGAGAATTTAACGGATTTGAAATTTTTATTAGCCATACCAAGATTGTTAAAAAAAGAGAAGGTAGGTTTCACTGTTTAATATGGAAACCGGTAATAGTTAAAACAAAACAAAAACTAAGACAATCTATTAACGGCAAAAAGAACGACTAAAACAGTTTAACAAACTTAAAAACCTACCTTACCCTCACAACCTTCTGTTAAAACATTACAAATATCATACTTTTTATAATAATTTCAAACGTTTTTGAATAAAAAACATGATACAGGAAATATTTTATCAATAAAACAGCGAAAAAACACCGCAAGTAGATAAAATAACCAATTTTTCATTCAATTAAGCTAGAAAAACAAACAGAAAAACATCCTTAGAAAAAAATAGAAACAAAAAAAACGCCTAACTCGATCAATGAGTTAGAAGAAACACTTCGACGTTCAGAAATAAAACAAATAGGCTTCAGGATAGCATAGAGGGCATAATTTTGAAAATTTAAGTTTTTCTCCACCTTTACATAAAGGGTTCATATATTTGCCGTTATGAGTATTTTATCGAACAGAATCAACAATCTTGCCGAGTCTGCTACCATAAAAATGGCAAAACTCGGAAGAGAATTAGCAGCTAAGGGCGTAGACGTAATAAGCCTTAGCCTTGGTGAAACAGATTTCTTTACCCCTGATTTTGTGAAGGATGCAGCAGAAAAAGCTATTAATGAGAACTATTCTTACTATACCCCTGTAGCGGGTTATCCCGATTTAAGGAAGGCTATCGCTGCAAAATTAAAGCGCGAAAACAAGGTGGATTTTGGTTTCGATCAAATTGTTGTTTCTACTGGTGCTAAACAATCTTTAGCTAATGCAATACTTTGTCTTATTAACCCGGGCGAAGAAGTAGTTATCCCTACTCCTTATTGGGTATCTTATTCTGAATTGGTAAAATTAGCAGAAGGCGAATCTGTTTTCATTAATGCTACTATTGAATCGGATTTTAAAATCACCCCTGAGCAACTTGAAGCAGCCATTACACCGAAAACAAAGCTGTTCATGTTCTCCTCTCCAAACAACCCAACAGGAACAGTATACACCCGCGAAGAGCTTGCTGCGCTTGTTGCCGTTTTTGAGAAACATCCTAACATCTATATTATCTCAGACGAGATCTATGAGCATATAAACTTCATAGGAGAGCACGTTTCTATTGCCGAATTTGAAAGCATAAAAGACCGCGTTATCATTATCAACGGTTTATCAAAAGCATATGCTATGACCGGATGGCGTTTAGGCTGGTCTGCAAGCAATAAAGAAATTGCTGTTGCTATTGAGAAATTACAAAGCCAGGTAACATCAGGAACTTCTTCTATCACTCAAATGGCAGGTATTGCTGCTTACAACGGGAGCCTAGACAGCGTAAAAGAAATGCAAAAGGTATTTTTAAGACGCCGCGATCTTGTATATGGCTTGCTTAAAGAAATTCCAGGAATGAAAGTAAATTTACCTGCAGGTGCGTTCTATTTCTTCCCGGAGATCAGCTCTTTCTTTGGAAAATCTTTTGAAGGTGAAGTGATCAAAAATGCTGAAGATCTTTCTTTATACTTATTGAACGTAGGTCACGTAGCCACTGTAAGTGGTGACTCATTCGGAGATCCAAACTCTATCCGCTTATCTTATGCTGCTGCAGATGATAAATTAATTGAAGCTTGTAAACGAATTAAATCAGCATTAGAACAGTTGAAAGATGAAAAAACTGTTCCAGCAGTTTAGTAACTTAAATATATTGGTAATTGGAGATGTGATGATGGATTCATATCTCTGGGGAAATGTTGACCGCATTTCCCCAGAGGCTCCAGTTCCTGTTATCTCAGTGCAAAGGAAGGAGAACCGTCTTGGTGGAGCGGCTAATGTTGCTTTAAACATTCAGGCCCTTGGCGCTAATCCAATTATCTGCGCCGTAATCGGTGACGACCTTGAGGGTGATGAGTTTATCCGACTTATGGAAGCCCAGAATCTTTCCAGCGAAGGCCTGCTCAGATTAACTTCGCGACCTACTACCGTTAAAACCCGTGTGATTGGTCACCATCAACAAATGCTTCGTATTGATGCAGAAGTTGACAGGGATATTAGTCAGACAGAAACGGTAGATCTTCTCTCTCGCATCCTTTTAATTATTGATGAGAAAAAGATCGACGCGATTATTTTTGAGGATTATGACAAAGGAGCCATTACAGAAGACCTGATTGATAAAGTAGTTTTAAAGGCCAAGCAAAGAAATATAATTACCGTTGTTGATCCTAAAAAACGGAACTTCCTTAGGTACAAAGGGGTTACCCTTTTCAAACCCAACTTAAAAGAGCTTCGTGAGGGTTTAAAAATAGATGTCAATCTTAAAAACCCTGGTGAATTAGAAACTGCTGTCGCAAAACTTCAGCAGGTTCTCAATGCAGAGAAGGTTATGGTTACTTTATCTGAACACGGCGTTTTCATGCAATCCGCGGCAGGACATCAAATTATTCCAGCCCATATCCGGAACATCGCTGATGTTTCAGGGGCCGGAGATACTGTAATTTCTACGGCAGCTTTATGTTTGGCTGCCGGTTTGGATGATTTTAAAACGGCGGCTATTGCCAACCTTGCAGGAGGCCTGGTATGCGAGCACGTCGGTGTAGTTCCAATAGACCTCAATCAGCTTTCAAAAGAGGCTAACAGCCTGTTTGTTGATTAAGCATAAGCATCACAAAAGGCCGTTACTGGGAGGAATTTTTTTTAGGCTTAGGCTTAAATTTCTTTTTTCCTTGTGGTGGCCTTCTTCTATTACTTGTTGCGGCGGAAAACTCAACCTGCTCTCCTATTTCCTCCGGAAGTCTCAACACAGGAAGCTCTTTTCCTATAATCCTTTCAATAGATAATAGTTTCCGCTGATCTTTCTCATTAACAAGTGTGATCGCAGTACCTGTTGCTTCTGCCCTTGCTGTCCGTCCTATACGATGAATGTAATCCTCGGGGTCGGAGGGTGCATCAAAATTTATAACAAGGTCGATCCCTTCAACATCTATTCCCCTCGAAAGAACATCAGTACCAATGAGAACCCGTAGCGTTTGATTTCTGAACTCCCTTAAAATTTCCTCACGCTCATTTTGCTCAAGATCGGAGTGAAAGGCTTTCGCCTGAATTCCCATGCTTTTTAAAGCACGATGAAGGTCTTTCACTTTCTCCTTGGTAGAGGCAAATATGATAATACTGGCAAAAGAACCCTTTTTTAGTAAGAGCTGAATCAGAGGTACCTTCTGAACATCAGTAACTTTAAAAATCTGCTGCTCTATACCAGCAGCGGGCTGAGAAGGTGCAAGATTTATTTGCTGGGGATTAATTAGTGTTGTTTTGGCCAGGGAACGAATTCTCGGAGGCATTGTAGCCGAAAACAGCAGAGTTTGTCTCTTTTTAGGCAAATGATTGATGATCTTTCTGATATCGTCATAAAAACCCATATCAAGCATCCTGTCAGCCTCATCTAAAACAAGGTATTTAAGGCTCTTCAGATTAAGGATACCAGAGTTTAAATGCTGGATCAACCGACCGGGAGTTGCAATTAAAATATTGACTTTGTTCTGAATAGCTCTTCTTTGCTGTTCATATACGATCCCGTCGCCCCCGCCGAATATTGGAACGGAACTAACGCCAGAGAAGTAGGCCAGTCCCTCAACCTGCTGGTCTATCTGCTGGGCCAACTCACGGGTTGGTGCTAGGATTAGCGCCGCTATTTCCTCTTTATTACCCTTCGCTATATTATTAATTAATGGCAAAAGATACGAAGCTGTTTTACCTGTACCCGTTTGAGCACAAGCAATCAAGTCCTTTCCCTCAAGAATTAGAGGAATTGCTTCCTGCTGTATTGGGGTAGGCTCGCTGTAACCCATTGCTTCCAGGCCCTCGCCCAGATCGGGTTCAAAATTAAAGTCGTTAAAAGTCACGTTATTTTGGTGATGTTAATTCTATTTTATCTTTCAGGGAAAAAATAGCAAAAGATTTTGAGTTTAATAAAAAAGATGTAAATTTAATAAATTAATATTTACTAATACTTATAAACAATCAGAGGAATACATAGAGATCAAATAATAATTTTAATTTTTTTTCCAGAACATTATAAACCTTTCATATGTTATACCTCTACAACAGTAGTCTTATCTGCATGATTTTCAAATAATAATTATTCATAAATTCTCACCTTTATTCTATTTAATCCATGAACATTTTTGTTGCCAGCCTTCCGTTTCAGCTTGAAGAAGACGATGTAAGGCAAACTTTTGAAGAATTCGGAGAAGTTTCATCCGTAAAATTAATCCTTGATAAAGAAACAGGTAAAAAGAGAGGCTACGGTTTTGTTGAAATGCCTGATGACGAACAAGGTCAAAATGCTATTAATCAACTGAATGGAGCTGAAATCCATGGTCGTGCAATCTCTGTTTCACAAGCCGAAGCAAGAGCAGACAATCGTCCAAGAAATAATTTCAACAAACCTCGTACTGGTGGCGGCTTCAATCGCGAAGGTGGAAGCGGTGGATTTGGTGGTAATGGTGATAGAAACTTTAACAGAGGTGGTGGGGGTTTTAACAGATCTGCGGGCAGCAGAAATGGTAATACCAGAGGCAATGGCGGTGACAGCGGAAGAGGCGGCAACCGTTGGTCGTAATATCTATTAAGAAACTAAATCTAGAAAATCTGCAAAATTAAGTTTTGCAGATTTTTTTTTGCTCCGTTTCCGGGTAATTTCCTTTCAATAAGTTCATCAAGCTACCTATCACCCTTTATTTTAATATTTATTGAGATTCAGCAAACAATCTCCCCAATGCCCGGTTAATTATTGACTTATTTAAACGTTATGGCGAAGAGGATTTTAGCGGTGGATGATAACGAAGATATTTTAGACGTCTTAAACCTTATGTTAACCATTGACGGTTACCAGGTGGAAACTAGCCTTTCCCCTGCATCGATTGAAAAACAAATCACGGATTTCCAGCCAGATCTCATCCTTCTTGATATTCAGATGGGTTCCTATAATGGTCTAGAGATATGTAAGGAATTGAAGAACAATCTTTACTCCAGTAGTATCCCTGTTATAATCATCTCATCTGATGATAGCATTTATCATGCTGTAGAAAAATATGGAGCAGACGGTATTATAGAAAAGCCATTTGAAATGAATACCCTGTTAAATAAGGCCGCCACCTTTACAGAAGGTAGAAGTACGGGTTATCGCCGGGCCTCTGCCTGAAATACTTATCTCTATTTAACCCATCAATCTTTGTGCGGCGGCTCTATGTCGTTTTTCCGTTGTATATCTTCCTGAACTTCCTGACTATTTGAACGCATAGCGGGTGACGCCATAGGACTTTCTGTTGGTCTTTCGTCTCCTAGTAATACCCCCCACTGCCTCAATATTGAAGAGCGGTCGAATACTATCTTAAGCACCGCAATTATCGGGAGTGACAGGAACATCCCAGATATACCAGCAAGACTACCTCCAAGGAACACTCCGATAATAGTCATTAGAGCATTTATTTTAACTTTCGACCCTACTATTCGCGGCATTAATATATTATTGTCAAGAAACTGCACGAGTGCTATTGTACCTAGCACGGCTAAAATTGGCCACAACTGATCGCTGGAAGTTAGGGTGATCAAAACACCAATAATATTACCTATCAATGCCCCCACATAAGGTATCAGGTTCAGGAACGCAAAAATTACTGCAATGAGCAGGGCATGTTTAATGCCAATAATAGAAAGAATTACTCCCAGTAAAATGGTCATATAGGTAACCTGAATGAGTAAACCAATAAGATAACTTTTTATGATCACCTTCGACTCTAAAATGGCTTCTCTTACTTTATCATGGCTTTCGTCGGGAAACCACAGAAAGATAAAGCGAAGAAGCAAATTTTTATAATAAAGCAACAAATAGATATAGATGGGAAGGAGTCCAAGGAAAACCAGGGTAGAAGAAACGGAACCAGCAGCTCCAGTTAGCATACCGCTCGCATAATTTAAAAGTTTATTACTTTGATCATTGATCAGATTCAACTGTTCCTTAGTAGAAAACTTGGTTTGGGTGTTTATCCAGGCACTTAACGAGTTTAGGTGACTGGTGATATTTTTTTTAATTAAAGGAAAATCAGAAACGAGGGCTGAAATCTGAGAAGAGAAGAACCAGACAATGGAAGCCACCACTATTGCTAATAGAAGAATAGATATAAAGATGGCCAGGGCCTCAGGAAAACGTTTCCTTACAAAAAACTGGTAAACTGGTAAAAGAACAATGCTTATAAAAAATGCCATGGCGATGGGCATAATTATACTTTGTCCCAGAACAATAATATATGCGATCAGCACCAAGCCTAATAACTCAATTGATCTCCTAACCGTAATTGGTAACTCTCTCATTAAAATTTGTCGTGAAAAATGAACATCCAATAATAAAAACTAAAAATTTTAATCGACTAATTGTTTGACCAATTAAAGTTTAAATTATCGAAAAACAATTTGGACTAATTATAAACAACCCATATATTTGTAATGATTCTAAATAGTTATGCAAATATCATCGGCTCAAAATCTTATAGAAATATTCAAAACTTCTAATGGAGGTGTTTACCAGTGTAACTCTAAAAATGCTTTCTATTTAGAATTTGGCAATAGTCGCACCTTCTTCAAGATTGGCGATTTCTTGAATTTTTCTAAAAAAATAAATAAGATCGACGTAGCTGAAATGGCGAAAAATACATCACGTCATGCTGATACTGTTATAATTATGCCTCATTACACGGAACGATGCTTCGTTTTAACTATCACCGATGTGATCGCTCTAAAGGACATTCTTAACGGCGCTAAATTTATGCTCCAGCTAAATAGCATCTTGAGAGAATGCATGACCTCGCTTGCATAATATTTAGACTTATTCCGTATTAACTTTTCTGGTACACTTTTAGCAAGTTTTGCTGTTCTCTTTGTGTAATTTAGTATAAAGACAACAGTAAAAAGATATGAAAGACCTTCTCAGACTAAGAACTTCATTAAGCGAAGAAATCGAAGCTCTTTTAAACGAACAGATTAAAACAGAGGCCTACTCCTCAGCCGTATATTTAGCAATGTCTTCCTGGTGTAACCGGAATGGGTTCGATAATAGCTCGAAATATCTGGAAAAACAATCTTACGAAGAACGAGAACATATGATGAAATTGTTCCGTTACGTTAACGATATGGGTGGCCATGCTATTTCTCCTGAAATTACTAACATTCCCCAGGAATTTGAAACCTTCAAAAGTGTTTTCGAGATTGCGTTACAACAGGAAATCAGCGTAACTGCACAATTCAATCGAATGGCAGACCGTTGTTTTAAGGCCAAAGATTTCATGACCTTTCAATTTATTCAATGGTTCCTGAAAGAACAGATTGAAGAGGAGTACGTAGCACGCCGTGTTCTGGAATTATTTGACGTAATAGGTGAAGAAGGAACAGGACGATGGGAAATTGACAAGCACATCCCTAAAGTTCATTACGACGGGGATTCTGAAGAATAATCCGAAAGCCGCGAAAGCGGCTTTTTTTATTTTAGCCCTTTAATCTTTTAAATAGAAGTCTAAAGACAGACATAATCCAGCCTAGCCCTTTCTTCAATTACTCGAAGTTTAATTTTTTCAACTCAAACTTTGCATTTTGGCAAGATATTTATACAGTATTGAGTATAATTAAAAAATCTACTATGATGTTGAAAAACAATTCAAAAACTGGAACTCTATTGTTAGCAGGGCTTGCAACAGGAGCCGCTGCATGGTATTTACTAGGTACTGCAAACGGAAAGAAAACTATTTCACAAGTTTCAGGATCATTAAAAGGATTCTCTGATACAGCAGTGTCTAAAGCGAATGACACATTTGCTAATCTAAAATCCAAAATCAACAACCATAATTTATAATTATATTTTTCAGCGAAAGGAGCTTGTACCGCAAGCTCTTTTCTCATAATAATCCAGACGATCAGACCGTATCCTTATTTACACTTGTAACCTATGAAAGCTACAGTACTCTTTTGTATTTTATTAACCACCTCTGCCTTTAAAGCCTTTTGCCAGGAAGAAGATGCTATACTTGGCACCTGGATAAGTATTCGGGAAACAGAAAAGATTGAGATATATAAAAAAGACAACAAGTACTTTGGAAAACTTATTTGGTTAAAAGATTCTGTAGACAAAGATCAAAAACCTCTGAAAGATACACATAATCATGATGCTTCCCTTAGGGGTCGGTCATTGATTGGCGTCGATATCCTTAATGATCTATCTTTTGCAAGAAAAAATATCTGGCGCGGAGGATCAGTTTATGACACAAAATCCGGAAGATCTTATAACTGCCAGGTAGCTCTGCCTGAACCTTCTAAACTCAATATTAGAAAATATTACGGATTGGCAATCATGGGACGAACAGAAGAATGGAAGCGTGTGTCTAACTGATAATCTAGTGAATGATTCTAAAGACCAGCTCCTTTAATAACTCGCCATCTGCTGTATTTCCGGTGGCGTCTACGCCTTTTGTTTTGAGATCGTATTCTCTTAAAAATCCTATTATTTCTATTACTTTCCAGACATTAAAACTCTTCCCCGCCGATTCGTAATCTTTTACGAAATACGGATTAACTCCCAATTCCTTCGCAAGATTAGAGGGTGTTTTATCTCCAATGTAATGATACTTCAGAATTTTAGTGAACCAACTCTGAAGGGCACCCAGCACCATTTGAATAGGATTATTCTTTGGATTAGCAGCGAAATAATCAATTATTCGATTAGCTTTAAGAGGATCCTTTTTAGCAAGGGCATCTTGAAGCTCAAAAACATTATACTCTTTGCTAACGCCAATATTGTTTTGGACATCTTCGGCAGTTATCTCATGCCCCTTTTGGATATTCAACATGAGCTTTTCCAGCTCATTGGATATTTTAGACAAATCGTTTCCGAGGTATTCTCCCAAAATAGATGCAGCCCTGGGCTGAATTCGATAGGCCTTTTCACGTACGAAATCTTCAATCCAACCTGGCACCTTATTATCGTAGATAGTGGCAGACTCGAAAACAAGACCATTTTTGTCCATTGCCTTAAAGGTCTTCTTTCGTTTATCGAACTTAGCATGTTTGTAACAAAAAACCAGGATTGTGGAAGGCACAGGCTTCTCAAGATAAGTCAATAAAGGATCGTTCCCTTTTTTATCGTCGTCACCATCTTTACCCCATTTAAGATCCTGCGCCTCTTTTACCATCACAAGCTGGTATTCGCTCATCATAGGAAAACGCTTTGCTGCATTAAGAACAGAGATCATATCGGTATCTCTTCCATAGAGCACCGTTTGATTAAAGCCCTTCTCTGCATCCGACAGTAAGTTATTCTCAATATAATTACCAAAAAAGTCTATATAGTATGGCTCCTCTCCATGAAAGAGGTATACAGGTTTGAACTTCCGGGATTTAAGATCGTTTAAAAGAGCAGCAGCAGTCATATCTTAATTCAAACTTAGATAAAAATTCAGGCAGTTTTTTAAGTGTTGAAATTTTGCCTTATAAAGACAGCTAATTTTTTTTTTCGAAGACGTAGGGGTAAGCTTTTCTTTCGGTGTCACATCTACAAATATCGAAGAAATGAGACTTACTACTAAAACCAAACATAACCTGCTGACAGCTATAGCTGGTTTTACAATTCAAGCCTTCACGGCTTTCTCGGGAAATGCTCAAACAACAGACCGTGTACATCTTGGGGTGATATATCCGATCAGTACTCATGGAAGTCACGCTCCCCTGGATACTAACGATTTTTCCTTTCATCTTCTTGCAGGTTTTTCTGCAGCAGAAAAAGGTTTGGCATTTGCCGGACTTTCAAACGTTGTTCGCAATGATGTTAAAGGCTTAGCAGTAGCTGGGTTCTCCAACCACTTGGGCACACGGTCTGATGGTTTGCTAATTGCTGGTTTCGCTAACACGTATGGTAGTGCAAAAGGGATGCAGTTTGCTGGTTTTGCGAACATAGCAGCGAAAGAAGTTGAAGGTGGGCAGTACGCTGGATTCATCAATACATGCGGAGATATGAAAGGGATCCAGGCTGCTGGCTTTATTAATGTAGCCCGCGAAGTTACAGGAATCCAGCTCGCAGGTTATTTAAATACAGCAAAACAAGTTAGAGGTTCACAATTTGCCGGGTTCGGCAACGTAAGTGCAGAAAACGTAACCGGGAGCCAGCTTTCAGGCTTCTTCAATCATGGAAAAGATATCTCTGGCTCCCAGGTTTCCGGTTTTATCAATATTGCTAGAAAGGTAAGGGGAGCGCAAATAGCTGGATTTATCAACATAGCTGACAGCAGCGATTGTCCAGTGGGAATCATCAATTTAATACGTAACGGTGAAAAATCTATCGGTGTTAGTACTGATGAAACAGAAACCACTCTTCTTTCTTTTCGTTCCGGCGGAAGGGTCCTCTATGGTATTATTGGAGGAGGGTTCAACTGGAAAACAAATAAGGACGACTATGCCCTCGAGGCAGGTTTAGGAGCTCATTTTTTTCAATCCAGAATATTCAGACTAAATACCGAATTAGCTTCCACGTATGTAGGGAGGTTTGATTACGAAGAGTATTTCAAGACTTCGCTACGAGTCATGCCAGCGATCCTTATCGGGAAACACCTGGAGCTAAACGGGGGACCATCTCTGAACTTCATAAATACAAATACAGAAGAGGGAAAAACATTGGTAAAGCACTACTTCCATGAACACCAGAACCGCTGGGATGACAATTTTCAGGCATGGTACATCGGTTTCAAAGCAGGTTTAAACTTTAAATTTTAATATATATACAAACATGAAAACAACAACTATTCTAGCATTTATACTAGTTCTATTTAGCTCTTGCTTAAAAGACAGAATTGAGGCAAACGGACATATCGTTAATGAAACACGCAACTTAAGAGATTTCAACACTATAAATTTAAGTGGATCAAAGCATGTAACCGTTGAATATGGAGATGAATACAAGGTAGAATTACGAGGATCATCCAATCTGATATCAAAATATAAAACAACTGTGAGAGGCAATTCCCTTACCCTCGGTTACGAGACCCGTAGCAACATTATTGACGATGATATAAGAGTACATATCGTAACACCAGAAATTGAGGAATTAAATCTAAGTGGTAGCGGGAAGTTCTCTATCTCGGATTTTACAGAATCAGACCGTCTTAGAATAAGGATCAGTGGATCGGGAAAAGTTAAAATTGAAGATAGTTTTGAGGTAGACAAAGCAGATATACACATTTCGGGATCAGGAGAGGCGGACCTGCACCACTTAGAAGCCAGGGATGCTGACGTTGATATTTCCGGAAGTGGTGAAGCATGGCTCGGTATTTCAGACTTTTTAAAAGCCAGGATAAGTGGAAGCGGGAAAGTTTACTATTGGGGTAACCCGAGCGTGGATAGCCGCATCAGTGGAAGCGGAAAGGTGATTAGGAAACAGTAGAAGCTTTTTCTCAAAAACAAACCCGAAGGGTTGGAATAACAGTTTAAAAAATTGGATATAGAAGGCAAAAATTTTATATAAGTTTGAAGCAGATTTAAACAAGTGGAATCTAATACTGCTTCTCTTTCGGCTAATGTTTTTTATAACGACCATGCCTTTGAACGCATGTTCAAAGAGCACTACAAGGCCTTGCATGCATACGCGAACGTTATGCTGCGAGATGAGGACCTGGCGGAAGAGATTGTGCAGAACGTTTTTCTTAAATTGTGGGAACGAAGAGAAGGACTGAATGTGGAGATATCGGTGAAAGCTTATCTGTACAAAATGATTCACAACGCTTGTTTAAATTACTTCAAGCATAATAAAACCAAAGCCAAGTATGAAGACTACGCGGTACATTCTATGGCAGGAGAAAGTAATAAAGCCTCTCAAAGACTTGAACTGAAAGAGCTTGAACAGAAGATCGGAGAAGCCCTCAATGAACTTCCACAGCAGTGCAGGGTAATTTTTCAGATGAGCAGGTTTGAGGAACTGAAGTATAAGGAGATTGCTGATCAGCTGGGACTGTCTATTAAAACGGTAGAAAACCAAATGGGTAAAGCCCTCAAAATTATGCGTACTAAACTTGTCGATTTTTTACCATTACTATTACTTTGGCTATTTAACAGACTTTTGTAAGCGATGACAGATGAGCTATTGGTAAAATTCCTTTTAAAGGAGACGAGCCCCGAAGAGGACCGCCAGGTAAAAGACTGGATTGCGGCCGATCCTGCACATCAGAAGCAGTTTTCGGACATCTCTCTTATCTGGAGCACCAGCAAAAATCTCGAATCGAAAAGCACTGTAGATGAAAACGCAGCCTGGGAAAGGTTCAAACAAAGGGCAGGAGAGAGAAAAACCGCACCAGAAACGGTCATCAGGCCTATTAAAAGGGACTTCAACTGGCTGAAAGTAGCAGCTACTATTGTATTGGTATCATTGATCGGATTACTTCTGTTCCGAAAGTCGGAAACTCAGTTCACCGCAAGTAATAAGGTGATCACAGAAACTTTACCTGATGGATCAGTGATCACCTTAAATAAAAACTCTTCTTTAACTTACTCGAGCTCTTTACTTGGAAAAAAACGACAAGTGGATCTTGCAAAAGGAGAGGTATTCTTTAAAGTTAAACCAGACAAAGCTAAGCCGTTTGTAATATCAAGTGGCGCAGTACTGGTAGAGGTTGTTGGCACTTCCTTCAACGTTAAACATAAAGGGACAGCAACAGAAGTGATCGTTGAGACTGGTATTGTTAAAGTTAGTGAAGGTTCTGAAACTGTAATATTGCATGCCGGGGAGAAGGTGTTTGTGGATAGTCAGCAAAAACTGCGTGTGGAGAAAAGTACAGATCAATTGCATAACTATTACCGAAGCAAAATTTTTGTTGCTAGCAATACTCCTTTGTGGCGCGTGATTGAAATAATGAATGAGGCTTATCAAGCTCAAATTGTAATCGAAAACCCGGAACTACGTAACCTAACGCTTACTACCACCTTCAAAAATGAGTCTCTAGGTGAAATTTTAAAAGTGATTAGTGAAACATTTAATATTTCTGTTACTCAAAAGGATAATCAGATCATCCTTAAATAATATGTACCGCCTTACCATTTTCGTATTTCTGCTTCTCTCATTTAAAATACACGCTCAGTCTCCAGCAGGATTCAAGAACCATTTAAATAGGAATATTTCCGTAAGGTTTATTAATCAACCGCTTACCCAGGTACTGGACAAGATCAGTAAAGAGGGAAATTTTTATTTTTCATACAGTGGAAGCACTTTTCATTCTGACAGCCTTGTTACGGTAAACGTTCAAAATAAAACCATCAGAAACGTTCTTGATATTCTATTCCAAGGCGATGTGGATTATAAAGAGAGCGGCAATTACATTATTCTTCGTACCGCTATTTACCGGTTCAACATAGAAGCCGGCGACATACGTACTGAAAAAAACAGTTACGAAATAGAGGGGTACGTATACAATCAGAGGACAGGCGAAGGAGTTAGAAATGCGAGCGTTTATGAAAGGAAACTATTAAAATCAACACTTACTGATAGTAAAGGGTATTTCAAGCTGAAGTTTAAAGGAGATCACAAAGGACTTATAATTTCGGTCAGTAAAGAAGACTTTAGGGACACGAGCATCCAATTCCTTGCCGGCATTACTATTACGGGACAGGGTTATGCAGTAGGTTCAGGAGGAGAAGGAGCATTTTCTAACCGGATAGAACGATATGGGCTTGGCAGGTGGCTGGTATCCTCAAAACAGCGTATTCAAAGTTTAAATATTCCTTCCTTTATTGCTCAAAGTCCATTTCAGGCATCCCTGCTCCCTGGCCTAAGCTCCCATGGAATGTTAAGCTCTCAGATCGTGAATAAAGGTTCCTTAAATGTTATCGGTGGGTATACGGCTGGAATAGATGGTGCTGAAGTAGCGGGCATATTTAATATCAGTAAACAAGATGCAAAGAAGTTCCAGGCTGCTGGCGTAATGAATATTGTCGGCGGACAGGTTGAAGGATTCCAAGCGGCGGGAGTTTTCAATGTTGTTCTGGATAGTGTTGTGGGGGGCCAGTTTGCAGGCGTCTTCAACAATGTTGAGAAAGATGTGCATGGCCTTCAAGCAGCCGGGGTTGTTAACAGAGCACACGGTAAATTTATAGGCGGACAATTTGGAGGGGTAGCTAACCTTACGGAGGGGACCTTCTCAGGAATGCAGGCTGCCGGTGTCTTAAATGTTACAGGAAGTGACATCAGGGGTTCCCAATATGCGGGTGTTACAAATGTAAGCTTTGGAAAACTAAAAGGAGTTCAGGGAGCTGGAGTTTTAAACATTAATTGGAAGTCGGTTGAAGGAACCCAGGTAGCGGGAGTACTTAATATAGCCGGAAACCGGTTAAAAGGTGTACAGGTGGCCGGAATAGTGAACTTTGCAAAGAAGATGAATGGAACACAGATAGGACTTGTGAATGTGGCAGATACCTCGTCTGGCTACTCGATCGGACTATTAAATCTGGTTAGAAAGGGTTATCATAAAATAACTATCACCAGCAATGATGTTATGAAAGGAAATATCAGTTTCAAAACAGGAAACAACAAGCTATATACAATGATCACTGGCGGCATTTTGAAAGATAATTCATCCGATGTTTATTCCGCTGGATTAGGTATAGGTCACGACTTTACCTTTAATAATAAATTATCGCTAGCGTTGGAAACAAGTTCACAGTATATTTTCTTTAAGAATAGCAGCTTCAATACACTTTCCAGACTTCAAACTAACATTCAGTATCAAATTATAAAAGGACTTACAGTTTTTGCTGGTCCTGGGTTTTCCGTCTATAATAACGATAGTTCTGAGCCTGATGCCTATCAAAAGAGTTTTATTCCTCATCGTGCAAAGAACCTTTTCAATGGAGATCGGATGGGGTGGTTGGGATGGCAGGCCGGAATTACATTAATGTAGAGTTTCTAGAAAATTTTTAACCTTTCTGTTTTAAGCTTATTTTGCGGGATGAAACACCTAACTAACCTCTATATTCAAGTTTTCATCTTTCTTTTTCTTGCTCCTGCTTTCATTTATGAGACTTCTGCCCAAGCTATTAAAAAAGGCAGGGTTGAGCGGGTTATTTTCCACTCAAAATCACTGGAAGCTAATCTGGCAGGAGATACGCCAGATCGAGACGTTTCTGTTTACCTGCCGCCAAGTTATTTCAATAATCCCAAAAAACGTTATCCCGTGGTTTATTACCTTCATGGCTTTTCCGACGATGACGCGAAATGGTATGGGATGAAAAAACACTGGATAAATTTACCTGCCATCCTTGATTCGGTATACGCTAAAGGGAAATTACAAGAGTGTATATTCGTTACACCTAATGGCTATACGAAATTTGCAGGGAGTTTCTATTCCAATTCTGTTACTACCGGAAACTGGGAAGAATTTATCGCTAAAGAACTAGTTAGCTACATAGATGGAAGGTTTAGGACAATACCCCGGTCTTCAGCCCGCGGACTCGCAGGACATTCTATGGGAGGCTACGGTACAATGCGTATTGGAGAGAAAAATCCAGACGTTTTTGCCGCCATCTATCTTTTAAGTCCGGCAATTTTTATTCCTGGAACTACTCCATCTATTACTAGGCAAGAAATAGATAACATAAAAACCTTTGATGATCTGCAGAAGGCAAACTTTTGGACTAAAGCAGCCTTTTCGCTTGCAGCAGCTTGGTCTCCGAACCCGAACAATCCTCCATTCTATTTGGATCTGCCAGGAACAGAGAAGGCAGATGTTATTCCTGTTAATGCAAAGTGGACAGCAAATCTACCGCTAGCCTCACTTGATCAATTTGTTGGCAATTTGAAGCAACTTAAAGGAATTGCTTTTGATGCAGGAGACAGGGATGTGAACTTTGCCGCGGCAATACGAATTTTAGATAAAGAACTGAACGCCTATAAAATCAAGCACGATTTTGAGATCTATAAGGGAGATCATACTAATAAGATCCATTTAAGAATAAGCGATAAAGTACTACCCTTCTTCTCACAAACTTTGAAGCCCTAAAAGAGTGAAGTCCTGGAGAAAAAAGAAAGCACCGTTTTCCGGTGCTTTAATCTTTTGAAAAAGTGTGTAGATATATATTGAACAGTAGTTGATAGTTAATATCTCAACTATGCTGTTGATTGCGATGTTAACATGGTTCTTTATACAGAAAACGTGCCAATTTATCTTGTTAGAGGATTCTTTATAAGATGATGTTTTCTTTGTCATAACATCTCCATGGTTGATTTCCCTCCTATCTATTTACCTAAGTCGGAGTTTATTATACTTTATAGCTTTTCGCCTTATACCAGTGCCATCTATTCCTGCACAAATTTTTGAAATTTGAAGCATTTTAAACAACAAGAATCGATTAATGTCTGTTCAGTTTGCAGGTTCTCTGATAAACAGATGTTCCAATTTCAATAAAAATCATGGCAACTATAGCATACCACGCATCTCATGAACAATTTCCACCAAGTGAATTATTAGCATATGCAAAGATGGCAGAACAGTCTGGCTTTGAAGCTGTCAGTTCTTCCGACCACTTTTTCCCTTGGAGCGAGCGTCAAGGACAGTCAGGATTTTCATTCTCCTGGCTAGGGGCCGCAATGCAAGCGACAACAGTTCCATACAGTGTAGTTTGTGCCCCGGGACAACGTTATCACCCCGCTATTGTTGGGCAAGCTATTGCAACGCTTTCTGAAATGTTCCCGGATCGCTTCTGTCTTTACGCTGGAAGTGGAGAAGCAATCAACGAACTTATTACCGGCGAAAAATGGCCTCCAAAGCAAGAGCGTAACGTAAGATTAATGGAATGCGTGCAAATAATTCGAGAGCTTCTGCAAGGTAAAACGGTTTCGCATAAAGGCTTAGTGACCGTGGAAAATGCAAAACTGTATACCCTTCCTGAAAATCCTCCTCCTATCTTTTGTGCAGCTGTTTCTCCTGAAACGGCAGCATGGGCTGGTAGTTGGGCAGATGGTTTGATCACTATTTCCAAGCCATATGAGGAGTTGAAGGCTTTACTGAATGCGTTTAGGCAAAACGGTGGTAATGACAAACCGGTTCACTTGAAAGTTCAGCTTTCCTATTCTTCAACAGAAGAATCAGCACTAAAGGGTGCTTATGATCAATGGCGTACTAATATTTTCCAGGGAAGTGTTTTAGGAGATATGCCTACTGTGGCTCATTTTGATGCAGCAGCGGAGTTTGTTAAACCGGAAGACATGTTTAGTCATGTAAGGATCTCAGCAGAGCCAGCGGAACACCTGGAGTGGATTAAAAAAGACATAGAGCTTGGTTTTGAAAAAATCATCCTGCATAATGTCAATCGTGAACAGCGGTTATTTATTGAAGATTTCGGCAGAGAAGTACTTCCTATGTTGAAATAATTAGTAAGACATGAAGAAGAAAGTAACCAGCATTACTGCTGGAAAAAAGAATAGTAGAGAAAAACTATTGGGTAGTTGAATCTTACGTCTTCAATATATTTATATCTTTAAACCATACATGAGCAAATCCATCCTTCCCTCGATACTTGATAATGACTTTTATAAGTTCACCATGCAGCACGCTGTGGTAAAACTATTCCCTCATGCAAAAGCACGCTACAAGTTTATCAATCGAGGTAAGCATGCCTTTCCACCCAACTTTGCTAAGGTACTTCAAGATGCTGTGGATAGCATGGCATCTATAAAACTTAGCCTTGAGGAAAAGCGTTTTCTTAACCATAATTGTCCTTATCTTGATCCCGTTTACCTGGATTTCCTTCAGGGTTATTGCTACAATCCCGAAGAAGTAAAGATCAGTCAGCAAGCCGAGAATTTAGAGGTTTCCATTGAAGGCCACTGGTATAGGACTATCCTTTGGGAAGTACCCTTAATGTCTTTAATCTGCGAGTTATTTTATCGTGAAACAAATCAAATGCGAGTGTCGGATGATGAAATCATACAAACCACGAGCAAGAAGGCTGAAATGTATAGAGGGCTTGGAGTAACGATAGCAGACTTCGGCACCCGGAGAAGACATTCATTTACTGTTCAGGATCTGGTAGTGAAAATCCTTACATCTGCAGGATCTGGATTTTTTGTTGGCTCAAGTAATGTACATCTGGCAATGAAAAATAATATTAAACCCATCGGGACTCATGCACATGAATGGTTTATGTTTCATGCTGCCAGGTTCGGCTATAAGATGGCTAATTCTGAAGCCCTTGAAAACTGGACAAATGTGTACCGTGGTGATCTGGGAATTGCTTTATCTGACACCTATACTACTAAATCCTTTTTTACTCAGTTCGATAAGAAGCTTGCTAAATTATTTGATGGAGTTAGGCATGACAGTAATGATCCTATAGAATTTGCCAAAATGACTATAGCCCATTATCAAAGCCTGGGCATTGATCCTTTATCGAAAACTATAATTTTTTCTGACGCTCTTAACTATGAGAAGGTGGCCCGTATTACGGAATTTTGCAACGGGAAGATTGGGTTTTCCTTTGGCATTGGTACAAACCTTACCAACGACGTGGGTTTAAAGGCAATGAATATCGTGATCAAGATGACAGAAGCCAAACCAGTGAACCAGGACTGGACACCTGTAATTAAACTGTCGGATGAAAAAGGGAAATATACAGGAGACCCCAAAGAAATTGAATTGGCGAAGAGCATACTAAGAATAGAATAGTTTGCGGGGCTAATTATATAGAAAGGTGAAGCTACACCTTTCTATATTTTTTATCTACTGTTAACAGAATCCCTTACCACCAGATACCTGATCCAGAGAAAGTCATCATAAATTCTATCAACAGATTTGATCTTAAATTGCGTTGCCATTCTATTTCCGTAGCCTTCTTCGGCTTCAAAAACTGTAGGGGTTCCTATTGTTCCATCGGCTACCGGGGCTAGTACCAGGCTGAACTCATCAATTAAGTTAGCCTTTAAGAAAGATCCATTTACATGACCTCCACCATCAATTCGCACTGTCTGAATATCAAATAGTTGACGGAGCTTCCTAAGTACCAACTCCAAATTTAAAGAATCCTTTCCTCCAAAGATATAAGACACTTTATTATTCCTTAGGTGTTCTAGATATCCGTCACTTACACTTTCTGTAAGTACTTCAATGACATGCTCTGTTGATACCATGTTTGTATCCCAGAAACATTTTCCCGAAGGATCTATTACAACCGCATAAGTTGCAGATTTCAGAGCAACGAAGTCTTCTCTGGAAACAATAACTGTATTGTTTAAATCAGGAGTAGTTGGACTGGAAAACTCCTGCATCGTCACCCTTCCAACTAACCAGGCATCAGCAGCTATTTTCTCTGCTGTTTCCTCGAAGTATTTATGATGATCTTTAAAGCCCCAAATGTCCTGTTTAATACGTCCATCAACAGAACCTAGCATATGACATATTACATACGGTTTGCTTGAATCCATAAATTTAAATTTGGTGCAATTCTACAAAAAGTATTCCCAGAAATGACACAGGTAATACGAAGATAATATGCGACACTAATCTGGTTTTCGATACTCATCAAGCGCATTACAAATTGCAGCAGCTATGTCTTTGTAGCAATAGAGGTTAGTGAGGAAGCCCAGATCTTCTTTGTTTGTTAAATATCCCAGTTCAATTAAAACTGCAGGTGTAGAGTTGTACCTAAGCACAGCCAGGGATTTTTGCTTCACATTCCCCCTTACATTCATGCCCTCCACATCATTCAAGCTGTTCCATAAGCAGCCAGCAAGCTTCTTACTTTTATCAATTAAAATAGCATCCGGCATATTCCCCTCTGTGAATATTTCTATTCCTTTAATCATCGATCTCACACTGGGACCAATTCTCTCGGGCACTGTATTAGCGTGCAAAGAAATAAAAATGTCACCTTTTACTTTTGCTCTTTCTGTCAAAGGAATAAACACGTCTGTCTCCCGTGTCATTATTACCTGGTGCCCCCGAGCCTGTAACTGAGCTTTTACCTCATGAGCTATATTTAAAACCACATCCTTTTCGTAAAAGCTATCCACCTTCGTCGCACTATCACGGCCGCCGTGTCCCGGATCTAAGACAACCCTTAAGCCAGGCCCTGGAGCTTCCCACTTTGATTGAAGGCCAAAAGAAGGATAATATCCCACGATTAGCAGATAAAAGATCAGAAAAAAAGAAAATTTCATTAGATTAGGTGGCCTGTATAATAACATCCATCATCCCACCTCCATATTCTTCCGGGTGCGGTATATTTGCATTATCCTTTGATAGAATAGATTGCGGGTTTCTTTTTGACGTGGCTTTTTTGGAAGTACCTAAGAAATTATACTTGTTTTTGGATACAAATAAAGAAGTAAGGATAGCACCAGCTGCAATTCCGGCAATAACAGCTACAATCATTTTTGTACTTTCGTTTTCTAAGTTGAACGGATTATTCGATAGGTTGTAGTTTCTCATAGTTAAAATTTAATTTCTGCCAATCCTCAAAATGGCTTTCCGGATTATTAACACAAGAGAAGAACAAATTGATTTACGAATTTAATTGCGGCAGATCAGGAAAAAATAAGAATTCCTAATAGTATACCTACCACCATTACAACATATAACATTATTTCGGTTGACGCAAACCGCCTGTATTTCGTCCAGAAAGAGTAATCCCCAGTTTTCTTTCTCAAATGCTCAATTATTATATTGTACTCAAAAATATTTTATTTACCTAACGCCGCTGCAACCCCGGGAATCAATAAAGAGTCAGCTGTAGCAACAGTAAAGTAATTGTGTTTTGCACTTCCACAACGGGAAAAATATTTATAGTACCAGCTATCCTTTAAATTACTTACTATAACCCCCTTAGACGAAGATGCATGTACAAAACGGTTATTTTTAAGGTAAACACCTACGTGACTAAATTTTTGACCGCTAAAATCAAAAAAAACAAGATCGCCTTCTTCCAGCTCTTCCTCATATTTTCGTTTAACGTTCTCGGCCATACTTCTTGCGATACGGGGAACCGATTTATTATAGATCTCTTTTTCCAGGAGAACTACAAAACCAGAACAGTCAACCCCCTTTTTATCCATCCCCCCATTGCGGTAGGGTACCCCCATCCATTCGTCAATGAAACGATAAAGATTTTCATTTTTAATTTCCCGTTCAGAAACATCAAGCAAGTTGGCATAACGCTCTTTCAATGATCCCTTCAGCTGTTTCCCCCTGTCTTTCGAAGAGTCTGTTAGTATCTTTCTCGATTTACACGAAGCAAGGGAAATCACCAGCGCTAATAAAATTACACTTCCCCTAAAAAACCTCCAATTACACTTCATCCTACCAAAATCTAAAAAACCCTTCTTCTAATATATCAGAAGTTTTTAACATACGGTTGATAAGTGCAAAAGGTTATGCTTTTAAGAGGCGTTGGATCTCGTCTAATTTCATCAATGCCTCGACGGGAGTAAGAGTGTTAACATCAAGATTATTGAGCAGGTCCCTGATCTTCACAAGCACAGGATCATCTATAGAAAACATTTGAAGCTGATAGGCTTGTTGCTGCACCTTCTTGATACTGTTCTTGATATTCTCGCCCCCTGTCCTTTCCTGCTCAAGCCTTTTAAGGATCTCATTGGCACGACCAATAAGCTTAGGAGGCATTCCGGCCATTTTAGCCACGTGAATACCAAAACTATGTTCACTTCCACCGGGAACAAGTTTTCGCAGGAAGATCACCTTATTGCCTACTTCTCTTACTGAAACGTTGAAGTTTTTAATCCGGTTGAAGGAAGTAGTAAGTTCGTTTAATTCGTGATAGTGAGTTGCAAACAGGGTTTTCGCTTTTGCAGAAGGGTGACTATGCAGGAATTCTGCAATTGCCCAGGCTATTGAGATACCATCATAAGTTGAGGTACCCCGACCGATCTCATCCAAAAGGATCAAACTCTTATCCGACAAGTTGTTCAGGATGCTTGCCGTTTCGTTCATCTCCACCATGAAGGTTGACTCTCCTGAGGAGAGGTTATCGGAAGCTCCAACCCTCGTAAAGATCTTATCTACTAAACCAATCCTTGCTTCCTTTGCTGGTACAAAACAACCTATCTGAGCCATCAAAACAATGAGTCCCGTTTGACGGAGCAAGGCAGATTTACCTGCCATGTTGGGACCGGTGATGATGATGATCTGCTGCGTTTCATTATCGAGATAGGTGTCATTGGTGATATAGTCTTCTCCCGGAGGTAAGTTCTTCTCAATCACTGGGTGACGCCCCCCTTTTATGTCAAGAATAGAGTCTGTAGTTACCTCGGGTTTAACATAGTAATTTCGGATTGCTAATGTTGCAAAACATGACAACACATCCAGCTGAGCTACTAGTTGCGCATTGAGCTGAATGGGCTTGATATATTCAGATAAAGCAAAGACCAACTCGTTATATAAACGGGTTTCAAGGGCGAGGATCTTTTCCTCTGCTCCAAGGATCTGCTCTTCATATTCTTTAAGCTCAGGAGTGATGTACCTCTCCGCATTTACCAAAGTTTGTTTCCTTATCCATTCTGAAGGAACCTTGTCTTTGTGAGAATTTGTTACTTCGAGATAATAGCCAAACACATTATTGAAGGCAATCTTCAACGACGGAATTCCGGTGAGTTCGGCCTCTCGTTTCTGGATCTCGATCAGGTAACCCTTTCCCCCAAAAGCTATTTTTCTTAATCTGTCAAGCTCTTCATTTATTCCCTGACACATCACTCCCCCCTTTACCAACAATGCAGGAGGATCTGAATTAAGCTCCTTTTCAATTCTCTCCCTTATTAATAAGCAGGGATTCAGTTGCTCTGCAATTGTTTTCAGTGCGAGGTTGTCCGATTGCTCACAACGCTTCTTTATAGATTCAATAGCATGCAAAGCGCGCTTCAACTGACACACTTCCCGTGGATTTGCCTTAAGCAACCCGATCTTCGAGATTAGTCGTTCCAGATCACCGATCTGTCTCAATTCGTCATTGATCTGCTCACGCACCTCCTCATTATTCACCAGGTAATCCACCACATTCAAGCGATCTTCAATAGGCTTCTTCTCCTTCAACGGCATTACGATCCACCTTCGCAGCATTCGCGCTCCCATTGGAGAACATGTCTGATCCAATACATCTACAAGAGTAATCGCATTCTCGTTCGAAGAACCAATAAGCTCAAGGTTACGGATGGTAAACCGATCCAACCACATATAGCGATCTTCTTCAATACGCGCAATAGAAGAAATATGCTGGAGGTTGCGGTGTTCTGTTTCATTCAGATAATGCAATGCAACCCCTGCTGCAGTGATAGCCACATGCAGACGCTCTATACCGAAACCTTTAAGTGATTGAACTTCAAAATGCTTTAAGAGACATTCCGTAGCGTAATCTCCCGTATAAGGCCACTCATCAAGGCAGTAAGTATAGAAGCGATCTCCAAAGGTTTCTGTAAAATCACGACTGCGGCTTTTTTGGAAAACTATTTCACTTGGTTTGAAGCTCTGCAACAACTTATCGATATAATCTTCCCCTCCCTGAGCTACCAGAAATTCTCCTGTAGAGATATCGATAAAAGCGACACCAATAGTATTTTTGTCGAAATAGACAGAAGCAAGGTAGTTGTTCGACTTTTGCTGGACGATGTTGTCGCCATAGGCAACACCCGGGGTAACTAATTCTGTAACCCCTCTTTTAACAATTGTCTTGACCGTTTTGGGATCCTCGAGCTGATCGCAAATCGCTACCCGCTGCCCTGCTCTTACAAGCTTTGGCAGATAGGTTTCCAGCGAATGATGTGGAAAACCGGCCAGTTCTATATGAGAAGCTGAACCGTTGGCCCTTTTGGTCAATACAATCCCCAAAATAGACGACGCTTTTATGGCGTCTTCACCGAATGTCTCGTAAAAATCTCCCACACGGAACAACAATAAAGCACCAGGGTATTTGGCCTTGATAGTGTTGTACTGCTGCATTAAAGGGGTTTCTTTGGTAGCTGTCTTTGCCAAGCCTTCTTTCTCCTTTTAAACCTGCTAATTTATGCCTTTGCAATTGCTTTGCTACCGTATGTGGAAAACTGTGCATTTGTGGAGAAGGATAAGTAATACTAAACGAAACAAATGCTCCATTGTGAAGTGTATATATTTGTATACATTTACCAAAACAATCTATCAAGCTCAGCGTTTCAAGAACACAGCATTATGGCAAAAATTCTAATCATTGACGACGAACGTGCAATACGTAATACCCTAAGGGAAATTTTAGAGTATGAAGATTACCAGGTTGTAGATGTTGACAACGGTATCGACGGACTTGAAATTATCAAAAAGAATGATTTAGACCTGGTTCTCTGCGACATCAAGATGAGTCGGATGGACGGGATGGAGGTTCTAGCCGAGGGACTAACCATTAAGCCCGACCTTCCCTTCATTATGATCTCCGGCCACGGCACGATCGAAACAGCAGTAGAGGCAAGTAAGAAAGGTGCATATGATTTCATTTCTAAACCGCCCGATCTTAACCGTTTATTAATCACTGTCAGAAACGCCCTTGAAAGAGGTAATCTTGTTACAGAAACTAAGGTTCTAAAGCGGAAAGTTAGCAAGGTTCGTGACATTTTAGGAAGCTCTCCTGGAATTCAAAAAATAAAAGACACGATTGATCGTGTAGCACCTACCGACGCCAGAGTTTTGGTAACCGGAGCAAATGGTAGTGGAAAAGAGCTTGTTGCAAGATGGTTGCACGAGAAATCACATAGGGTGAACGCGCCTATTATTGAAGTTAACTGTGCTGCTATTCCATCTGAGTTGATTGAGAGTGAGCTATTTGGACACGAAAAAGGCTCGTTTACCTCTGCAGTAAAACAACGTATCGGAAAATTTGAACAGGCAAATGGTGGAACTCTTTTTCTTGATGAAATTGGGGACATGAGTCATTCTGCTCAAGCAAAAGTACTGAGGGCTTTGCAGGAAAATAAAATTACCCGTGTTGGAGGTGAAAAGGAAATCGAAGTTGACGTTAGAGTAATAGCTGCGACCAATAAGGACTTACTTAAAGAGATAGATGCTGGTAACTTTCGTATGGACTTGTACCACCGCTTGAGTGTAATCCTGATCCACGTACCTCCATTAACCGACCGTAAAGAAGACATTCCAATTATTGCTCAAAGTTTCTGTGAGGAGATATGCAGCGAGTACGGCATGCCTGTTAAAAAATTCAGCGACGGTGCTATACTCGCACTGCAGTCTTTACCATGGACTGGTAACATCCGGGAGCTACGAAATATGGTTGAACGTTTGATCATTTTAAGTGATAAAGTTATCACGGAGAACGATGTTCTTACTTTTGCAAATCCAGCAGGCCCTACTACTGTTATAGCAACCCCACAAACCTTTGCAGCAACGGTTAATGCTACCGCAGCTGTAAGTGCCCCGGCAAACGGCCAGGGTTTCTCTTCAAACTTCGATCAGTTTAGTAGCTTTCAGGAATATAAAGACTTTGCAGAGAAGGAGTATATTAAATACAAATTGGAGAAGAACAATTGGAATGTATCAAAAACCGCAGACGATATTGATATACAGCGAAGCCATTTGTATAGCAAAATTGAAAAATACGGATTAAAACGTTCAGAACAATAACTAAAAAAAGCTCCTTAAAGGAGCTTTTTTTGGTTACATTAATTCTACACACCGAATTGCCTAAAATGGTGATCAAGGTGCTTCCATTGTAAAACATCCCATTCCTGCTGTGTCATCCTTCCGAAGAAAGGATGAGGATCATCCGTTAAGCCTTCCGGCCCTCCGTTCGTAAACTTTTCTATCAGGGCCTTCAGTTCTGATTTTTCCTTTTCAAAATCTCTTTGATCAGCAACCAAGAATTCCCTTGCCGTTGGTAAGCCCTTCTTAAATGGCTCTGGCTTAACCAATTGCTTCCTGGCAAAACCTCCAAACAATATCCCTACAAGCACCCGTTTAACAGATTGCTCTCCCAGGGCAATACGCAAATTACATTGGCAATGAGCAAGCATTTGCGCTACATTCATCCTCCCCCACACACCTTGCGACTCAGGTGTAAGTTTACCTATACGCTGAATTATATGATTGCTTTCTGAAGGGTTAAATAAACTTTTCATATCTTGAAGTTTCAGGGAGGGAGAGCCCCGGGGTTTATAATTTTCGTAAGTTAAAAACTCTTTATTTAAAAGCCAACCAATTTAATTCGCTTTAAAACTTTTTTGACATAAAGGAGATTAGAAAAGCTTTTTTAGCTTTGTTTTTGTTATGAATTGCCAGAAACAAGTTATAAAAAATGAGCTTTATCAAAAATGTGCTGAGTTTGTAACCGAAAGGATTGCAAGTTTAGAACAAGCCATAACCTCTGCCCATGAAGCGGCAGCAAACGATACCAAAAGCAGTGCTGGTGATAAATATGAAACAACGCGTGAGATGATGCAGCAGGATATATCAAGAAATCAGGCGCAATTATTCGAAGCAAAGAAATTAAAACACGCTCTAGATTCCATTAATCCAGATTTGATGTCTAAAGAAGTAAGAAATGGCAGCTTAGTATTAACCTCAAACGGAAACTTCTACATTTCAGTCAGCGCTGGTCAATTAAAAGTTGGCACTTCCATTTATTTTGCCGTTTCTCCAGTCTCTCCTATTGGCAAAGTACTAGTTGGTCTTTCGGCAGGAGATAAGATCACATTTAATGGAAAAGAATTTCTTATTCAAGAAGTTATTTAATTCCCTTCCCTTCCTTAGTCAACCTACTTTTTTCCCTACCCTGTCTTTCCTCCCTCTCCCCTTCTTAAATTTTTTGATAAAAATCCATTTATCGCGTAGGGGTAAAAACTAAACTAGGTGTCACACCAGAAATAACATAAAAGAAATATTAATTCATCACATGAAAGTTTCTGGTAACAAAAGAGATCAAAGTTTATCAAACGCACGAAAGCGCATAAATCACCAACATATTACAATGAAAACGTTCAAGCTATTTAGCACTCTCTTACTCGGTTTATTTTTCCTGCCTGTACTGGCGCAGAAGAAGGTAACTATAAGTGGTCACTTTAAAGACGCTAATAATGGCGAGGTTTTACAGGGTGCGGCCATCGCTGTAAAGAGCACCAATATCAAAACCTCAACAAATAGTTATGGTTTTTACTCTCTAACTCTTGCTCCCGGTAGTTATGTAATCAATTATTCTTACGTTGGATACATTGCACAAGAGAAGACTATTCGCATTTCGAAAGACACTGTGATTAACATCCTTCTCAAGCCGGCGTCTCAAGAAATGAGAGAAGTGGTTGTAACCAGTAACGCGGCAAGAAAAAACGACAACGTTAGAAAACCAATCACAACAACAGCATTGTCTGTCAATACTATTCGCCAGCTTCCTCCGCTGTTGGGAGAAGCGGACGTTATAAAATCATTTCAACTGATGCCAGGAGTTTCAACTGTTGGCGAAGGAGCATCCGGTTTCAATGTTAGAGGTGGAGGAGTTGATCAAAACCTTATTTTATTAGATGAAGCTCCCCTTTATTTCACATCTCACCTTTTTAACCTTTTTTCTGTTACCAATCCTGACGCCATGCGTGATGCCGTTTTGTATAAATCGGATATGCCGGCACGCTTTGGAGGAAGACTATCTTCTGTTCTGGATACCCGCATGAAAGACGGTAACAATCAAAGATGGAGCGGTACAGGAGGATTAGGCTTGATCGCAAGCCGGTTAACCTTAGAAGGGCCTATTCAAAAAGGAAAAAGCTCAGTGATCATTAGCGGAAGAAGGTCGTATACAGATTTGCTTACCAAGCAATCTTCAGACCCTGAGATCAAGGATAACTCCATCTATTTCTACGACCTAAGTGCAAAGGCAAATTTTACAATTACCAATAAAGATCGCCTGTTCATCTCAAGCTACTTTGGCAAAGACAATATTAATGTAGCAAAACGGTTTGGAATGGAATGGGGAAATGGAACAGGGACATTGCGCTGGAACCATGTGTTTAGTCCAAGACTTTTCTCGAACACAAGCGTGATCTATTCTGATTATAAATATCAGCTAGGAGTGCTAAACGATCCTGCCAACAGTTTTACATGGAAAGCAGGGATAATTGATTACTCTTTAAAAAACGGGTTTACCTGGTATCCAAACTCCAAAAACACCTTATACTTCGGTGGAGAAGCAGCCCTACATGATTTTAGTCCAGGAAAGGCCTTCCCAACAGATGAAAGATCAATCTTTAATACTGTGGAAATGCAGGCAGAAAGAGCTACTGACTATAACATTTATGCAGATCATGAGGTTCAACTTAATGATGTGTTAAGTTTTGAATATGGCCTTCGCTATTCCCTGTTTCAAACTATAGCAAGAGGAAAAACCACAGTCTTTGACTTTACCGGAGAAGCCGGACAAAAAAAGGAAGCTATTAATCCTAGGGAATTCAGCGATGGGGATGTGATTAAATCCTATGGCAACCTTCAGCCCCGAGCTTCCATAAAGGTCAAAGTGGGAGAAGATGCTTCGGTCAAAGCCTCATACAGTCGCACAGCACAAAACCTTCATTTAATTTCAAACACCGTTGCATCAAGCCCTCTTGACATCTGGAAACCAAGCTCTTATAACGTAAAACCCGAGCTCTCAAATAACTTTTCCACGGGATACTTCAGGAACTTCAATAATAACAAATATGAGTTCTCAACAGAGGTGTACTATAGAACAATGAGTAATCAGCTTGATTTTATCAACAATGCTCAAACCTTGTTGAATGATACTTTACCAGCTTCAATGGTATTTGGAGACGGTAGAGCTTATGGAGCTGAGTTTTTCGTAAAGAAAAATGAAGGAAGATTAAATGGCTGGATCAGTTATACATTAAGCAAGGTAGAAAAGAAAAATGAGCTTCAGGCCGGTTATTATCCTGCGCGATTCGACAAAAGGCATGTCGTATCCATGGTAGGAATTTACCAGCTAAAGCCACGAATTTCCCTTTCAGCAACTTATAACTTCTCAAGCGGCACTCCTACTACTATGGCCGACAGGCGATTTGAATTCGACGGCATTCCGGTTCAGTATAATTCTACTGATCTCCGAAATAATTACCGAATAAAAGCTTACCATCGTTTAGATCTCTCTGCTACATTTAAAAAACGGGTTATCCCGGGGAAAAAATACACAAGCGAGTGGGTTGTTTCTTTATATAATGCTACAAACAGAAGAAATCCATTCTCGGTGTATGTTCGTCAGAAAGAGGATAGTCCAGCTAACCTTGAACCCGTACAGTTCTCGGTATTTGGTACTTTAATTCCTTCTGCCACCTGGAATTTCAAATTTTAATTAAGCAAAGCGTATATCAACTCAAACAATCCTCTCTAAACTATAAGATCAATGAAAACTTTAAATATAATTCTAACACTTTTGATAGCTATCCTTTTTTCCTCCTGCGAAGACGTAATTGACATTAAAGCGCCCGATGGACAGGATGCCCTGGTTGTAGAAGGCTGGCTAACAAACCGCGCACAAAATCACTATGTGAAATTATATCTCACCAAGAAACTTTCGGATAATTCTCCTTACCCTGCAGTTACCGGCGCCAAGCTAGTTCTAAAGGACAATGACGGAAATAGCGAGACCTTACAGGAAACAAGTGCTGGGACTTACGAAATTAAGACTATGAAAAGTGTAGTGGGAAAAACTTATACATTAAGCATTGAATCTACAAAAGGAAATTATGAGGCAATAGCAGTAACGCCGAAATTGTCCTTAGTCCCAGATTCACTAAGCTTTAAGTTTGAACCTAAATCAGCAATGTATGATAAAGAAGGTTATTACCCTCGGTTCTACGGTCAGGAAACCGAAGGTAAAGGTGATTATATTCAGGTACGGTTATACAGAAATGGAAAGTACATGAATATGGATGGCGACTTTAATCTCTTTTCAGATGAGTTTGTGGATGGCAATTACATCGATAATGCCGAGCTGAATGTTAATGAACCTTTTGTAAAAGGAGAAATGGTAAAAGGAGAAGTATGGTCATTGTCAGAACATGCATTCAACTTCTGGACAGACATACAAACACAATTACAGAACGGACAAATCTTTGCTACTGCATTCGCAAATACTAGAACAAATATTACTAAAAAGGGCAATACAACATTAAATGTAGTAGGCTATTTTGGTTCGTCTATTGTACAGTCAGTAGAAAGGAAGGTCGAATAATTGGATTAGCTAAATGTCAAAGTAATAGAATACTTTGACATTTAGTTCTATGAATTATATAATAGTTCAGTTAAGTCTAATGTTTCTATATAGGGCATTAATCTTGTCATACTTTTAAAAGGCCTTATCTGACTTATTGCATTTTCTGTTTGATTATAAAACACCTCTACAAAGAAGTTCTCAATGCTATACAGCACTACATTAAAACCTTTATAATTCCTGTTACCCACAAAAGTTCCCTGCCAAATTGTATTAACTTGCTCTTCGGTTGATAATTCTATAAACTGATAGATGTTCATGTGCATATAACTGTGTTTTGAAGAAAAAGATTGAAGAATTTTACTTTGTTCTGTAAGGAAAATAATATTCTTCAATCAATAAAATCTGTAGTTTATTTAAACAAATAATACTTCGATCTCCATTGTGGAGCGCCACCTATAACTCCTGAACCCACGAAAAATATCTCCAAGGCATCTATTACTGAAAAACTCCACATCATTACATTCTTTTTGTAACCTCAATTCACAGCCTCCCGTATTAAACCTCAATAAAGAGACAATTCCAAATCGCTCTTAAGTAGATGAGATTTATGGGGAAAGGCTCCTGTCTTTCCCTCTATTTATATCGAACAAATTCAGGTCTGACTACCTGGAAGGATCAAATTTGCAGGGTACAATAAAATTCGTGCTAACAGTTGCCTGTAACAATAGTGCTTTCTTCCACTATTAGCTTCTTCTATTTTTTATTTTTTTCAAACAAAATCAAAACAAAAACCTTATGCTTGTGGAATAAAAAAGGGGTATTTTGAGATTATTATATTAGACAAATTTTCTCGATCGGCTACCTAGTTGTTAATATCTGTACTAGTAGTTTCCTCCTGCGCCAAACAAACATTCGATACGCATGTCATTATCAGTTTCAAAAGTTTTACAGAAAAGAAAAAGTAGTATCCTTGAAAAGTGGATACAAAATCAGCTTAGTGATGAAGGTTTAAGAGAAGATTTAATTAGTAACGATGAATTAAGGGCTTCTTCAGAGGAACTTGTAGATATTTTAGCAACGACCCTCAATGACACAAACATCGAAGATGTAAATTCAGAGGATTTCGAACCCATTTTAGAAATCATTGCCGGAATTTCATTAACAAGAGCAAGACAAGGTTTTAGTCCACGGGAGACTGGTCTCTTTATGATGGGGCTTAAGGACGCCGTTCTAGCTATTTTACATGAAGAAATGCAAGAAGATCCTGCTTCCCTTTTCGCGGAGAGTATGAAGATGGTAAAGCTAATGGATAATTTCAGTATTATCACTTATGAAACATTTATCAAAGGACGTGAGGAAGTTATCTTAAGGCAAACTGACGAGATAGCGGAAATCTCAACCCCTGTTATCCGCGTTTGGGATGGCATTCTTGCCCTTCCGATCATCGGTACTCTTGATAGCGCACGTACTCAGGTAGTAATGGAGAATTTACTACAGGAAATAGTTCAGACCGGAAGCAGCCTTGCTATCCTGGATATCTCGGGTGTACCTGCAGTTGACTCGCTTGTTGCACAGCATATTATTAAAACAGTAAGTGCTACCCGTTTAATGGGAGCGGAATGTATCATTAGCGGTATCCGCCCTGAAATTGCCCAAACAGTTGTTCACCTCGGTATCGATCTTTCTACAATTATTACAAAAGCTACATTAGCGAGTGCCCTTAAGTATGCGTTTGCGCTGTTGAAATTGGAAGTTAGAAAAACTCAAAAAGAAAAGACCACTTTATTGTAAGCAGGATGGACAGAATACCTATTTTAAGGATGGGTCCTTTCCTGTTAGTAACTATTCAGGTTGACCTTTACGACAGACTTGCCCTTACACTTGAGAGTGATCTTGTACAAATGGTAAATAAAACAGGTGCAAGAGGGGTCCTTATTGATATTTCAGCGGTAGAGATAGTAGACTCCTTTATGGGACGCATTATCGGCAATATCGCAAGTATGTCAAAAATCCTGGACGCCGAAACTGTAGTGGTAGGCATGCAGCCTGCAGTTGCAATTACCCTTATTGAATTAGGATTACCTCTGAAAGGAGTGTACACTGCCCTAAACGTTGAACGGGGAATGCAATTACTGCGCACGATGATAGATTTGGACGAAGATCAGGATGAAGATGAGGAAATCGATGAATGATGGTCATTTCTTTATCAAAGGATGTTATGCGCATCCTAAAAGACCAGGATGTAGTTCCTTTTAGAAACCGGGTAAAGGAGAAGGCAACTAAGATTAAGATGGGTTTGGTGAATCAGACCAAGCTTATCACAGCAGCCAGCGAATTGGTCCGAAACATGTTGAAATATGCAAACGGGGGCGAGATCATTATCGAAGTAGTGTCCAAGGGACGGGAAAATGGGGTCCGACTAACTTTTAAAGATAAAGGACCTGGCATTACAGATATCTCGCTCGCCATGAAAGATGGCTATTCGACAGGTAAGAGCCTTGGACTGGGCCTTCCCGGAACAAAGCGACTGGTAAGCGAGTTTGATTTAAAAAGCGAGGTTGGAAAGGGCACTACAGTAGTTATTATAAAATGGGCAAATGGTTGACGCCACTCATATAAGTTTCAGGGCAGACGACAGAAGTTATTTCTCCCTCCTAAAAAAGGAGATTCATAGCCGTGTATCTGAAGCTGGGTTCGGTACTCAGAAGTCGGCAGAGATTGATATTATAGTCTCAGAAATGACCTCCAATCTATTTAAGTATGCAATAGATGGAGAAATCCTACTATCCTATGGTCAGGAAAATAGCATTGACTATTTTGAAATAATAAGCATTGATAACGGCCCAGGAATGAGTGATGCTGCCAAAATGGTGGCAGATGGAGTTTCAACAACCAATACACTTGGCCATGGATTAGGAAGTATAAAGCGTCTTTCGGATAAGTTCGAGATATACAGCCAGAAAGGTTGGGGAACAATTGCATTAAGCCGGGTTTACAGAGAATCACCGGGACTTAAAAAAAGGCCTCCAGTGGAACTCAGGAGACTAGTTGTTTCCAAACCGGGAGAAAGCGTCAGCGGTGATGGCTGTTACTATGAGATGGACGCCAACAAAGTTAGAATACTGGTTGCAGATGGGTTGGGGCATGGTATCGAAGCAAACAAAGCTGTTAACGAAGCTATCAAAGCTTTCAAAGAGCTCAATTCTGACGACCCTTCCGATATCATCAAACAACTCCATTCCTCAATAAAAAAAACCAGAGGAATGGTAGGGACTGTAATCATATATGATATAAAGTCCAAAACCTGGAAGTTTGCAGGTATCGGTAATATTTCTATGAAGCTCCTGAATTCCCTTAGCTCTAAAAATTATATCTCTTATAATGGAATAATAGGACATAATATCCCTACAACAATTAAGCCTCAAGAGGCTACTCACCTGGAGTATAATCAAATGATCCTATGTTCTGACGGTATAAAATCACGTTGGGAAAGTTCAAAATATCCTTTAATTAACAAATATGATCTTAGTATCCTGGCGGCGGCACTATATAAAGATTACGCCCGAAGGACGGATGACATGTCGGTAGTAATAGCAAGAAGTTTTTGATATGTTTGAAATTGTAAAAGTTAGTCTGGAAAATGCAATGGATCTGGTGCTTGCACATAAGAAAGCATCACGACTGGGAGAGAGATTGAAACTCACTCTCTCCACCCAAACAACTTTTTCTACCGCAGTTTCTGAGGTTTGCCGGGAAGTGATTGACAGGACGGACAGCGGCGTACTAATTCTAGGGTTAAGCAAAGAAGATATTAGATATTCCCTAACTGCCAAAATCAGATACGATCATTCCGTTACTATCATTCCGTCCGACCCTGGACTGCAAAATGCCAAGCGCCTTTTACCTGAAGTGAATCAATTTCAGGAAAATCATTGTGACGTTATTGAGTTGAAGATAGGTTTACCTCGTTCGATAATTATCAATCCTGAGAAATTAACGAGACTTGCTGAGCTTTTTGAAACAGAAGCACCCTACACTGCCTACGAAGCTTTAAAGAAGAAGAATATGCAGCTTCACGAACGGGCGGCAGAACGAGAGGAAGTTTTAGAACAATTTAAGCAAGATAATGAGCAGAAGAACGAATTCATTTCTTTAGCAAGCCACGAATTGAAAACTCCCGTAACCATTATAAAAGCTTACGCCCAGATGGCGCTACAGGAAGCAAAGAGTCTTTCAAACCCTAAAATATTAAATTTCATTACCCGTATCGAAGCACAGTCAGTAAAACTTACCTCTCTTATTCAACAGTTATTAGACGTTTCAAAGATTGAGAGTGGCAAGTTAGACTACAGGATGGAGCAGGTGGATCTAAACTCCTACCTAAGCGATACAATAGGCGTGGTTAGACACATTATTCCAGAACATCAACTGGAAGTCTCCTTAGGAGAATCATCGCAGGTGCGGTTGGATAAGTTAAGAATTGAACAGGTTTTGTCTAATATCATCGGGAATGCCGCCAAATATTCTCCCTCTGACAGTAAAATAAAACTTAACAGTACTACAGAGAAATCTCACATTATTGTTTCAATAAAAGACCAGGGTATTGGTATGGCAAAAGAGGATATTCTGAAGATTTTCGAAAAATTTCATCGGAACGAAGGTGTTGTGAACAAATTTTCAGGACTTGGAATGGGACTTTATATTTCATCCAGGATAATAAAGGAGCACGGTGGCGACATCTGGGTAGAAAGTAAGGAAGGAGAAGGTTCAGTGTTTCACTTCTCACTTCCCGTATAAATTATTAATACAATCACCTTCGGGCAAGGATATTTATTTCAAATCCAACGCATGGTCTGCTGGAACATCTTCACCATTCCATACCTTTACACTAGTCCACGGAGAAGATGGAGCCGACCAAAATTGATCTGTTTCCGGTAATCCAAGCGGAAGGAAAACAAGACTTGTGATATACAAACTACCGGTGGTGATATAAAAATCGGCCAAAGCAGGTTGATGTCCTGCTAAACCAATGCTTAGCCATCCTTGATTATTGAAGGTCTTTGCAGGAGAAAGGGTTTTTTAATAACCGCAGTAAGGGCTCCCCTAATCTGCCCGGGGCTGAGAGATTCAGGCAATCGCTTTTGCAAAGCCATATCGGCCAAGTGGTGAAAAGCACCACCACGGTAAACAATGGAACGACCGGTAACGGGGAAAGACCCGTCAGAATTTATCATTTTCTCCTGGATCTCTGCGTAACGCTTAGTGATCTTATCCAGCTTCGGAGAAAACCATTGGAATTGCTTATTCTTTTGATTGGCTATGTTTACGATAGTTAGAAGGTAGGGCTGGATAACATAACTATTATAATAGTCTAGATGAAACTGATTTCCGTCAGAGAACATGCCATCTCCAGCATACCAATGTTCAGCAAACTCCCGTACTCCGAACTCCAGTCGCAACTTATCATACTCCATCCCGTATTTGCTGAAAAAAGCTTCAATCATACCCGAAAACAATAACCAGTTGGTGTAAACAGGCACCGTTTCCTTTGTGGTTCTAAATACCTCTATTACTTGCTTTTTCACCGTATCAGAGGAATGTTCCCATAGCCAGGGACAACGAACCAGTCCGAAAGCTAAAAAGGAAGCATCTACAAGAGGTTGCCCTCCCTTCCATTCCATGTAATCTTTCGCCGAAGGATTTACAGCGTTTTCCAGTGCATTCAGTGCCCATTTCCGGTATTGCTCCCTTAAAGCAAGCTCCTCTTTAGATCCTCCCTCCAAATTTAGCCATGGACCGATTCCGCTAAGGGTCCGACCGAAAGCTTCAAGATACGCCACCTTGCCCCTGGAAGCGGCATTATCAACATTTTTTGCAAACTCGACCGGCATTTTTTCCTTCAGCTGATCCTCAGCAAGACTTCTCATTACAGGTCTTGCTACTTTATCCATGTACCTGAGCCATATAGCCCGATCACTATTTCCTATGCTTTTGGATTTCTTTTGAGCATGAACATCGATGAAAAAAAAGATTAGGCCTATTGCTATTACAATCTTTTTCATACTATCTTTTATTTAGGCTGATAATGTAGCTATAGGTATACTTTTTCTCCTGCAAGCGATACTGCTGATGAGGTAAAGCTCCCCAACTATTATCTCCTCCTACCCCTCTTTGCCTCAAATCAATATTTAGATAAACTTCATTACGAGGTTTGATATCTGTAGGGTGCTGTTGCTTCTTTGTTAATCCAGGGTCAAGATCTTCTGTTCTCACATTGGTTGCCGAAAAGCAAATAGGTTGAGCACCATAAATAGTGATGCCCTCTCCGGCAGTATTAGTAAGGGAAAGCCACCTTACGTCCGTTTTATACCCAGATTCCTGAGGACGAATATAGTTCCATGTAAATTGATTTTTCACATCATCTCTATAAACCCCGATAAAGGCAGAGGTTTTCCTGTCGCTGTAATTCTCCCAAGGACCTCGTCCATAATAGCTGAGGTTAGAATATTCTGATGGCAATTCCATGCGCATTCCAAATCTCGGCATCTCCGGGAGTTCTCTTGCGGTCATGTCGATAGAAGCAGTCACTTTAACAGACCCATCATTTTGAATAAGATACTCAGTTGTATAAGGGACATTTATGCTATTAAGAACATATTCTACCTTGATCGGCTGTCCCTCTGCTGTTTGCTCCCCGATGGTAACATTCTTTACCTTGCGGTCAACATGTGCTGTTCTCCAAACACCCAGGTTCACCTGCATGCTATTACCAAAATCATTATCAGTAGGCGCCCTCCAAAAAAACGGTTCAGGGTACTGCCTAATCGCTGGCAAATTTTTTGATGACAGGGAAATAAATCTCCCTGTAGTCTGATCAAATTCACCTTTAATATCCCCTGCCGTAAATCGCAATCTATTATTCGATTTTTCGATGTTTAGTCTTCCCGTACCAACTTCCCGTCCCGCAAAATAATCTCCTGCTTTTTTAAATTGCTCGCGGGCAATCTCATGTCCTGCCGGAACAAGATCTGTAGCAGTTTTAGTGAAAGCAAATATATTTAGGTAATATTCGCTTCCTGTAGGTGATTTGAACATTGGTACGTTAAGCCTCACATCCTTTTGTTGGTGAGGAGCAAGGTTAACCTCAAAAGTTCCTTCTTTTACTTTTTCTCCGTTCCTTAGCAATTCCCATTTGAAATTATACTGATTCAGGTTGGTAAAGTCGAAGTAATTATAGACAGTAAGCAGTCCTGAAGCAAGGTCTTTTTCTTTAAACAGAATATTCTGATACACTTTCTTTACTTCGTAGATCCCGGGGTGTACCGTACGGTTTGCAGCAATCAACCCATTAGCGCAAAAGTTCTCATCATTCTGCAAATGATATCCACCTAAGTCGCCGCCATAAGCCCAAAATACCCTTCCATCGGCAGTTGTAGTTTTCAAACCCTGGTCTACCCAGTCCCAAATGAAGCCGCCCTGCATGTTCTTGCTACTCATAATGATATCGAAGTACTCCTGAAAGTTACCATTACTATTACCCATAGCGTGAGAGTACTCGCACATGATAAAAGGGCGGGTTTTGCCGGAGGCTGCATAAGCCTTCATATCCTGAATTCTTGGATACATCGGGCAAACAATATCGGTGTTAAAGTCTTCTCCTGCTTGCTCAAACTGTACCAAACGCGTGATATCACGTTGTTTCATCCACTTATATCCCTCGTGGAAAACCGGGCCGTTTCCGCATTCATTTCCTAGTGACCAGATGATAACAGATGGATGGTTCTTGTCCCGCTCTAACAGCCTTTTCATTCGATCCAAATGAGCAGGAGCCCACTCCGGTAAGTATGCAGGATGTTTAGATTTATCGAAACCTCCCTGAAGCTCTGCACCCATTCCGTGCGTTTCAATATTTGCTTCATCTACCAAATACAGTCCGTACTGGTCGCATAATTTATACCATTCCGGGTCATTCGGATAGTGGCTGGTTCGAACGGCATTAATATTGAATTGCTTCATTAACTGGATGTCTTTAATCATCAGTGCCCGGTTAGGCACGTGACCTTCAACATCGTCATGCTCATGACGGTTCACCCCATGAATATAGGACGGAACACCATTAATGAGAAGACGGGAATCCTTGATCTCAACCTTTCTAAAGCCTATTTTAGCGCCTGTAAGATTTAATACACTACCTGCATTATCTTTTAGTGTCAGTATACAATCGTAAAGATTGGGGTGTTCTGCTGACCATTTCAGAGGGTTCTTTACTGTTCCTCCAAACTTGACGATTTGTAAGCTATCTGAACTTACACTTATGTTCTGGGTAGTAGAAAACACTTTCTTACCGGCTTTATCTAATATGTCAACAGATAGTGATCCTCCTTTAATAGTGTTGTTTCTAAATTGACGAAGGTCAACCTCAGCACTGAATACACCGTTGACATAGCTTGCATCAAGGTCTGGTTTTAAGAAGAAATCCCAGATGCTGAGCTTAGGCAGGGAATACAAAAAAACATCCCTTTCAATACCACTGATCCTGAAAAAATCCTGGTCTTCCAGATAACTTCCGTCATGCCAGCGAAAAACCTGCACTGCCAGCAAGTTCTCTCCCTTTTTAAGGTAGGGAGTAATATCAAATTCAGCGGGTGATTTGGAAACTTTAGTCATTCCAACCCTTTGTCCGTTCACGTAAACAACGGCATAACCTGTAATAGAGCCAAAGTGAATAAAGGTTTGTCTTCCATCCCACTCTGCAGGCATAGGAAATGTTTTCCGGTAAGTACCAACAGGATTATTCTCCCCGATAAAAGGGGGATTTTTCGGAAAAGGATAAACTATATTAGTATAAATAGCTGTACCAAAACCTTTACGCTCCCAGTTTGAAGGAACAGGGATCTCAGCCCAGGTTTTGTCGTCCAGGTCCTGGCGGTAAAAGTCTTTAATTCTATTCGCATACTTATCGGTGTAGACAAACTTCCATTTACCATTCAAGCTTTGGTGGTAGGTGGATTTACTATAATCATCCGATACCACATCTTTAACCGAATTAAAAAGCATAAAGGTTGCATGCGGCTTTTCTTTGTTCTGCTCATAATTCAGCGGGTTTTCCCACTCGTTATTCTGGCCCCTAGACAAAAAGGGGCATACGAATACCAAACAGCCAAGGATTACTTTCTTCATATAAATAAGGTGTGTTTAAAGGGCTAGTTTTTATTTTTTAGAGGCTTTTACTTTTTTCATACTTACTGGCGTCTCAAAAACGTCTACGGGAAGTATATTTCCATTCTTGTCAAAGCGCATTGGCGAAATGCAAGTTTCACGATTATAGCCATTTCCATCCGGGATCTTGAACCGGTGATAAGCAATATACCATTCATCTCTTCCCGGTACTTTAACCACGGAATGATGTCCTGCCCCCTTTACTACTCCTCTGCCTTTAAGTACCGGATTCTGGGCTGCCTTTACAAACGGGCCGGTAGGAAAATCAGAGGTAGCGTATGCCACAGAATAACGAGGATCACGCGTATCGAATTCAGACCACATCAAGTAATATTTTCCATTTCTTTTAAATACGAAGCTTCCTTCGTTATATCCAGCAGGTTTAAAAACAATGATCTTAGATGCATCGAAGGAGATCATGTCTTCGTTTAGTTTTACTATATTACAATTTCCTTGACCCCAATACAAATAGGCTGCTCCATCATCGTCTATAAAAACCATTGGATCAATCATTTGACCTTTCAATGCACCTTTCACAACAAGTGGTTTTCCTAATGGATCTTTAAATGGACCAGTTGGTTTATCAGAAACAGCAACACCAATATTTACGTCCGCAGAAAAGTAGTAATAGTATTTACCATTCTTCGTGGCTATGGCCGGAGCCCAGGCTCTTTCCTTTGCCCAGGTAAGGTCTTTAGGCAGGTCGAGGATAGTACCCTCATTTTTCCAGTCTTTCAGATTTCTAGACGACCAACAGGTAAAGTATGTCGACTTCCATCCTTCTGTTCCATCGGTAGTAGGGTATAAATAAAATGTATCTCCGAATGCCGCAATATGGGGGTCAGCAAAAACACCAGGTAGTACGGAACTCGGAGCATTCAAGGAATCTTTGATCTGGGCTGTAGAACTTAGGGCAGATAATACTACAGCCACGGTAGGAGCTACTTTTCTTAGGACTTTCATTTTTATTTTTTTGATAAATAACGGTACATCTCAGAAGAGGCTAATAAAAAAGCACCTACACCAAAATTAGCGGTCGAATTTCTGTCGACTACCTGACCAGGAATTGCCCTTTCGCCAATTGGCTGTATATAACCTATTTTTCCATCCTCCTGTAAAGCAACTTTCGTAAGGTAATTCCAGGACCTGATCACCACTGGCAGATATTCCTTTTTGCTCAGGTATCCATTATTTATACCCCACAAATAGGCATAGGTATTAAATGCAGTACCACTGGTTTCGTACCCGGGCGCCTGAGCAGGATCAAGAAGGCTTCTTGTCCAATAACCTTCACTTTGCTGAGCCTGTTTTAGAGCCTCTGCCAAACCTCTGTACCTTGTGACAAACAAATCCCTGTTAGGCGCATCTTTTGGAAGATCTGCTAACACTTTTGCCAAACCTGCAAACACCCATCCGTCTCCTCTTGCCCAGAAATCCTTTTTGCCACTGCTTGTCTTGTGCTTAGGATAAATATATTTGGCGTCCCTATAGTAAAGTTTCTCGTCTTTATCATACATCAGGCTGTCGGCATACGAATAGTATTCATTCAGTTTATCAAGGTATTGTCTGTTCCCACTAAGCTTGTATAATTTTGTCATCACAGGCATCACCATGTACAAGCCGTCTACCCACCACCAATAGTCATGTCTGCCGGTACTCATTTGATATTCCATTACCTCCTTTGCTCTTGCCACCTTCCGTTCATCTTTCACTTGATCTAGATTATAAAGGTCGATGTAGGTCTGGAAACATATCTGCCAGTCGCCAAACAACACATAGTCATCCTTTTCGCCATAGCTGTATTTCCATTCCGACTTATTAGTGGACTTTGCACCTTTCCACTCATTCTTTTCGGCCCACTTTTCGGAGTATTTGCGGTAATCTTCATTTCCTGTAGCAGCGAAGGCTTCCATATTCCCGGTATGGTAGGCTGCGACATCCCAGAAAGCCCGTCCAGGTTCAGGATGGGACCTTTGCCAATAGCCGTTCACCTTATTGATAATGCCTAAAACCTCTTCCTTATTCGACTGAACATGAGTTTTCCGCTGAACCGAACAAGCCGAAAATAACAGTATAAAAACGCTGCAAATAGTAATTAAAGCTCTCTTATCCATCTAATAATATATGTTTCTCTTAAAACTCGGGTTTAAATTCCAGTACCTTAACTTCCTGAGGCTGTATATCTGTGATACCTTCTCCGTCGGCCTGTTCTGTTCTCTGTATAAACAGATTAAGGATCTGCTTCTCCCTCCAAAGCTCAGTATCAAAACTAGGCTCCCATGATCCAAGGTTCTCCTCCGTAAGATCAGTGATTTCCCATTTTCTCTTTCCTAATTTGGGAATTAATAAAGCGGATGCTTTACCACCTCTCTCCTCATCCCTAAAAATCATTAAAACAGAGGCCTTTTTTCCAGCACCTTTTATCATTACCTGTGGTCTGGAAATGGGAATTCTTTTTGTTCCTCCTCCACTCAAGCTAAAGGGCGTCTTCCTTAAATCCAGAGCAAAAGAATCCCAGCCTTTACCCAGATTATAAATCAGGTGGTATTGTGGAACGGTCTGATTTTGATCTCGCCAATAGCTTACAATAAAAGCATTTCCCTTCTTATCGGTACCCATAGACGTTTGATTGATCAGCTCGCTTTTTTGAGGGATGTTTAACGCATGTTCGGCTGTAGTGGCAGTAATAGGGAGGGAATATTTTTCTCCGTTGGATTTCACCCAGGTATAGCCGCCGTCATCCGAACGAGCGTAGCACATATCATGATTACTGGATACATCAGGACTTTCTCTCCAAACCCAGGATATGTGAATCGTTCCCTTACTATCTACAAAAGCCTGCCAATAAGCATTTCTTTTTCGTTCTCCACTTATAAGCTTATCCTGAAGTCTTGCCCAGGTTTTTGATTTGGTGTCATACTTATTGATAATTAGATCCCCCCTGCCGGATCCTCCATCACGATAAAAGAATAAGAGGTTTCCGTCTGGCAATCTATAAAATTCGGGATAACTAAGTTCCTTCTCATTCCTTCCAATCATTGATGTTGGCGAAATCATCTCCAGGCTTCCCGGTTCCACACTCCTGCTATAGTGCAAGGGATTATTATGATGGTCCCATGCTAAATGAAGGTAGCCCTCTCCGTCAACCATAATGCTGATCACATTATGAGCATCCTCCGTCTTCCCTTTAAAGTCAGTTTCCCTTGTCAGCCACTCCTGAGAACCTGATTTCCGTTTCGCAAGAACAACCTTTTTCCCTTCACTATAGTAGGCAGCATACTGGTAACCCTTATAAGACACTAATGAGTTCTTACGAAATATGATCGTGTTAACAGAATTGTTAGCCCAACCTTTGCCAATAACTGAACTTGTGACTTGCGCGAATACGAATTGTGCAGAAATCAGAGGTAATAAAATTATAGAGGCAATAAGTTTGATAATTGGCATTGTGAGATTTAAAAGTCCTAATATCAGAAAAAAACATCTGTAAAAAAGGGGGGTAAATCAAGAAATTTAGGGGGGGGGGGAGTAAAATATTAAGATCTGAAGGCATCTTAAAAATGGTAAAAATATCACAAAAAATTATCGGATAAGAATTTCAAAGACAAAGAAATGCATGCTATTTGCTTTCTTCTAAAGGGTCTGTTTTTGAACAACAGAAAAACCTTAAGGCTTATGGACTTTAATTTGATTATCTGGGGAAGTAAGGAATACGAGGAGATGGTTGAGTTGCGCCACCAGGTTTTACGAAAACCTCTTGGCTTACATTATACAGAAGAATACCTGAGCGATGAGAAGAAGGATATACTGATCGGGGTCTTTGAAAATGGGAAGCTTGCAGGCTGCTGTATCTTAAGAAAAGTTTCGGGTGAAGTGGTTCAACTTAAGCAAATGGCTGTGGCACCTGAACTGCAGAGAACTGGAATAGGGAGCCTGGTTATATCTTTTGCAGAAGAAACCGCCAAAAATATAGGACATGGGAAGATATTCATGCATGCCAGAAAAGAAGCTTGTGGCTTTTATCAAAAGCAAGGCTATCATGTAAGAGGTGAAGAGTTCGAAGAAGTAGGTATACCTCATTTAATGATGACAAAGGAGCTCAATTAATACAAAGCCTTCTTTCTGGTCTTCAGTTAGCAGAAAGAAGGCTTCTTAGTGTTGTAGGAAAGCTACACGTTCCTGGAAGCGTCGTACAATTCGTACCAGTCCTGATTATCCAATTCGATATTGAAAGAGTTAGCAATGTTCCGGATACGTTGCTCATTCGTTGTTCCAATCAGCGGAAGTGCACCTAATTTAACCAGCCATGCTACAGCTAGCGACTCAATGTCTACTCCGTATTTTTCTGCTATCGTCGTTAATTTTTGCCTTACCCTTACTGCATCATCATCAATACCATTTGCAATACGCCCCTCTGCAAGTGGGGCTGAAGCCAATGGACGCATGTACCCTTGCTTTATATAATCAACCTGGCCGTTATCAAGAGCTGAGGTATTTAACAAGTTAAGCTCAATATGATTGGTTACAATGCGGCTTTTTAAATACGATGCAAGCAACTGATGCTGAAACACAGAAAAATTAGCTACGCCTATCTGTTTGATCTTCCCTGAATCTTTTAATTGCTGAAGTGTATAAGCGGTTTCTTCCAAATCTGAAATAGGATCCAGATGATCTAAAAGGAAAATGTCTATATAGTCCGTACGAAGCTTTCTTAAGGAGCTTTCTATACTCTCAAGAATATGCTTTCTGGAAGTATCATAGTGTTTAATACGAACCCCTGGTTGACTGGAATGAGGAAGCCTTAGGCCGCACTTTGTAAACAGCACGATATCTTCTCTGTTAAAAGACTTTTTACTGATAACTTCACCAAATAGCTCCTCACAGCGATAAGATCCGTAAGAGTCGGCATGATCGAAAGTATTGATGCCAAGCTCGAGGCACAGGTTTATTATTTTCTCCATTGTTCCAGGAGTATTAGCCTCGTCGTTCCACCTGTAAAAACCATATATTGCTGGTGAAACTTTTGGTCCAGCGTCGCTTAGGTAAATCTTCTCCATTCAATTATTGTTATAAACGGCCTTCTATTGCTGAAAAGCCAAACGTTAATCACTTTTTATACAATTATCGCACTAAATCAGTCCAAAAAAAACTCGTCGGTTAATTTATTTTTTTAACTCCTGCCAATCAATACATTACAATCCATCACCATTACTATGCACCTCTTAAATTTTGAAAAAACTTGTAACCTGTCCTGATCTAACTCCGTATAGCTCAGTACATAACCTATGAATATGATAATTGTTGGATTGTACATTCTTTACGAGGGCTACCTTAGAGAAGTTGTAAGTGAGGTTGAAGACTCATTCATCATAGAAATTGAAAATGAATTTTTATTGGTACCTAAACAAGCTTTCCCTGTTTACACCTTGAACGATCTGTCAGCAACCGGATAATTTTCAGCTCCAGTATACATTCAGAAAATAAAAAACGTTGTAACATATAATTACAGGCGTCGTAGAAAAATCAAAATTAATATCTATAGCTATGTTTACAGAAGGGGCATTTGTTATTTACCAGGGACATTTAAGAGAAGTTGTAGGTCAGTTTAACAACGACTTAATTATTGATAACGGTGTACAATACGTTATTATCCCTGGCGGTATTTATCAGGTTTTTGATTTAACAAACCGAGTACACAACGACTAGAAGAGAATATAAAGAAATAAAGCTTTCGAAAAAAATGCGAAAGCTCTAATTCTTTAATTATTGAAGCTGCTGTACTGCCAGCCGTCTTTTATTTGTTGTTCTTATCTAATGAATTCAGATAGACTTCCACATTCGTGTAAGCTTTATTTAAAGAATAACCCGTTCCGTCAGTCTGGTCTTTTGGATTCAACTTATTTTTTATTTCCCAACTATCCGGCATTCCATCTCCATCAGTATCTTTAGGTGCAGGGAGTGATTTTAATACTGGCCAGGCTTTGGTTGTTTTTTCATATGGAGTCCCATGCTTAAATCCTCCTTGTACGTCAATCAATCCTCCTGTCCTGTTCTGAACATTCTTTATAATCCTTTGATCGAGAGTATCCCGTGCAGGTAAGCTTGCACCTCCTTGTGAAAGGATCTTTCTAAACGCAGCCGCAGGAGTTTCACCTTTAATCTCTACAGCAGTAAAAGCCGTCTTCATTTTCGATTGGTTTTTATCTGCCTCTGTTCCCTTGTTCATCAGAACACCCAACCAATTGTCTTTACTTACTTCCTGAGCACCGTCTACGTAATTACCGGTAATGTAATATTTGCCAAAGGGAATTTTCCCTTCCAGCTTATAAGGATTTGCTACCTGGTACTTGACTTTTTCCTGAGTACTAGGGCCATATTTATAGTAATTATTTACAATATTATAATTACCACCTTCTCCGGCATAAACATTATTTATTCCCCAGTTGTAAATTACATTATTTCTGAAATCAATGAATTCCTGGGGAATATGCCTGTTACCTTCGAAGCGTGGAGTGCGACTATTACAATGAGCGAAAAGGTTATGATGTGCAGATAAATGAGCTCCGCCCCATATTCCTCCAAATCCATGTCGCTCAAAATCAGTATCTCCCTGCTCAAAGTGGTAAGAATAATTAAGAGGTTCAGAGATTATATTGTACTGTATTGTAGTACTATCGCCAGCATAAAGTGAAAAGGCTTCGTCCGTGCTCCAGCTCATTGTGCAATGGTCGATTATAATGTTTTTCTTGCCATTACCACCGCCAAAAGCATCATCACCTCCAGCACCATGTACTTTCCCTTTGTTCTGATTTCTGTCCCCCATTCTGAAACGGAGGTATCTAATGATCGCGTTATTTGCCCTTAACCCAACGGGATGATCTGCAAGGCAAATTCCGTCTCCTGGAGCGGTTTGACCAGCAATTGTAATATGATCCTGATTAATGCTCAGTGGGGATTCAAGATGAATAGTACCAGAGACCTTGAACATTACAATCCTTGGATATTTTGCAGTTACAGCTTCCCGGAAGCTCCCAGGTCCGTCGTCATTTAAATTTGTTACATAAATAACTTTTCCACCCCTACCCCCGCTTGCAAATTTTCCAAATCCTTCTGCACCCGGAAAAGCGATTGGCTGCGCCGAAGCACTAGCCGAAATGATACATAAAGAGGCCAGTCCTTTTATGATATTAGTTTTTATTCCCATTCGTTTATTAAATCTATTATTAGATGCCCTCTGCTAAAACTATTTTTATCCTGAATGTGTCTATCTACGGTTTTAATTGGCTTGGGTCAATTTTAAGCCTTTTTTCAGATACTAAAAATGCAAACCGAGAAATAATTTATGCAAACGATGCCGGAGCAACAATATAGAATAAATTCAGGAATATACGATACTCAACTAACTTTCAAAATATGAACTTCAGATATATATTACCTATTATTTTAATTCTCGGAGGATGCTCAAAAAGCCTAAAACCGCAACAGCTTCTAAAAGACGTAAAGGAGCTATCTTCAGACATGTACGAAGGGAGAAGAACAGGAACTGAAGGAAATAGAAAAGCCGGAGACTACATTGTAGAGAGATTCAAATCGATAGGACTTCAGCCAATCTATAATTGGAGACAGGAATTCAAAATGACAGGGACCCAAAAAACTTCTATATCCGGAATCAATATCCTTGGTTCCCTTCCCGGAAGAAGAAAAGAAGTGATAGTTATCTCTGCTCATTATGATCATTTGGGAAAAATAGAGGGGAAAGTGTACAACGGAGCAGATGATAATGCATCTGGAGTAGCAGGACTACTCGCAATGGCTAATTATTTCAAAAATAATCGCCCTGAGTTTACACTTCTATTCGCTTGTTTCGATGCTGAAGAAAGTGGTCTGCAGGGATCGAAGGCTTTTGTAGAAAACCCGCCCCTTCCATTAAACCATATACGGCTCAATATTAATCTCGACATGATCAGTAGGGCGGATAATGGTAAGATCTACGCCTGTGGGACCTACCATTATCCTGAATTTAAAAAGTATTTGAATAATGGTAATGACCACATAAAGATAGTGGCCGGACATGACGATCCCAAACTAGGAAAAGATGACTGGACTAATCAAAGCGATCATTACTCTTTCCATCAAAAAAATATACCTTTTCTATATTTTGGGGTAGAAGACCATAAGGACTATCATAGACCAAGCGATGACTACGAGAAAATAAACAAAGACACCTTCGAGATTACCTCAGACTTGTTGATTAAGACGGTGGCCGAGATAGATAAAAAATTAAGTCTTCAGAAAACTTTCAGGGAAAATTTAATTATGGAAAAATAGTGAGACGTACCTTTAAATATTCGTCAAGGATTTTGGGCCGTTCGTGTAAAAGTTTATAAATGTTGTCAAAAAAAGCAGACCTTCAATTCACCATTTTTACAGTAAAAGATAAGAATCTATGTTAATTGATGGCAACCCAAACCTCACAGAGCTGTTGTTTTACTCTATCAAAGTGCAGCTTTCAATTGAAGATCTTTCAAAGGAGATCAGAGAAATACGTAACGCTATCCAAAAAGAGCGATTATTACACAATTTAGAACCAGATATTATTTTAGCTAGCAAGGACCCAGGTTGCTAATCTTAAGAATTAGCGTTTCTTAGTTCACAACAAGCGATGAAAGGTCTCGCTGAAACGCCCTATGCGTTCATTAAGTACTAGGTATACGCTGACCTGCTCAAACTAATTGCAAATGAAAACGGCTCCTGATCGAAGAATTATTTCTTCTGATAGGAGCCGTACTCGCATAGTGCCTTCAGGCCTTAATACTTCGGATGTTGCTGTCCCCTCAGGCCTGGATTTATATCTATTGTAGAAGTCGCCAAAGGTAAAATTTCAACCTTCTCCTTTTCCAGTCCCCTGAACTGACCAGTCACTACCGGAGCAGTTGGAGACAATACTCCCTGGGAGTTAAGAGGAGAAGCGTTATGCATCCTCAGCACAGAAAAACCTTGCTGAACCAGGGCAGTAGAATCAGGCTTAGTTAGAGACTTATAACCAGTATATGGAACAGCCACAACAGGATCATCAAATGCCGTAGCCTTTTCAATTTTGTAAGCCCGGTGCGAATCCACATTTTGGTACTCCCCAGCTCTCTGAGCTAATCTGATCAGCTTTTGTTTTGTTTCTGTCAATGCCTCGTACAAAATTCCCCATCGTGCCAAATCGGTCCTTCTCAAAGCTTCAAATCCTAATTCAAATTTGCGCTCATCGATAATTGCTTGTCTGAACCCAGTATATGTAGTTGGGGTTGCTCCTATTTTAGTTGCATCACCACCAAAACCTCGTTTGCGCACCTCTTCGAATGCAGCAATTGCTTCCGCCGTTGGCCCATTATTATATTCATTAAGCGCTTCAGCATACATTAGTAAAACATCAGCATAACGAAGAACAGGCCAATTTATATCCCGTTGGTTTATTGCTGTACCCAGAACCTTTCCCCAGGTAGATCTGAATTTGCCAATAGTATTACTTGAATATGTATTCATCAGACGACTATTATCACTCTGAATACCATAATTAGCAATAGTTACATCCCTTCGCTGATCTCCTTCTGCAAAATCAAACCAGTAAGTAGGTGTGGCAGCCATCGCTGGTTGACTTTTACCAAAAAAACTGGAAGTATGGATAAACATACCGTTTGTGTACCCAACAGCGGAGCCATTATTATCCTTACCAAACTGCCCATATTCCAGCATATTTTCATTATTATACCGGTTGTTGATCAAATCCCTCCATACCGTTTCAAACTTTGGTAGCAATGCATTCTCTTTCTTATCAATTACTGCTTTACAAGCGTCAGCAGCAATTTTGTAAAGCTCCTTAATTCGTACAGCATCCGCACGTTGGGCTATTTTAACAGAGGCTGCAGAATAGGTATTTAGGTCCCATCTAAGGGAATATCCTGCGGCATATAAAGCAACCCTGGCTAAAATTCCGTAAGCTGCATTTTTTGTAAACCGCTCTGCTGTTGGTACAGCTCCGGCACTTTTCCATGGAAGCAGCACAACAGCTTTTTGAAGATCAGCTATACAGCGATCGTAGATTGTATCGCGACTTACGCGTGATGACTCGAAAGTGGTGAGCTGAGCTGCCGGGATATCTGTATAAGGAACATCTCCAAAGAAACGAACCAGATTCCAATAGTTCATTGCACGGATGGCATGGCACTCCCCAAGCAGCATGTCCAGTCTTGCTTTATCAGATTGAGAAGTTACCTGCATTTTTTCAATGCCAGCAATAGCTGCATTTACATATTCTATCCCTAAATACATGGCAGAATAGGTTGAAGTAGGAATATTCGCAGTGGTGTAAACATAATTAGCGACCTGGTTCTTACTATTTGTTTCACCTTCTGTAGACATACATTCATCCGTTCCCATACCAAACTGGTAATATAATTCGCGATTGAAAGTCTGTTCATACGCTCCAACTACGGCCATTTCTGCACGTGCAGGACTAGTAAAAATGGTTTCATTATTGAAACTATCTGCTGCTGGTCGATCTAAAAACTTCTCGCAGGAACTAAGACTTGCCAAGGCAAAAAGAGCACAACTCAAACCGGTTATTTTTCTTATGATTTTCATTAGAATATTAATTTATAATTGGCAATTCAACTATCGTGTGCAGTAACCCTCTCGTCATCTCAAAGATTGCTTACACAATGGTCTCATTTACTAAAATGATACGTTTAAACCAACCACATAAGTTTTAACCCTTGGATAAGCTGAATTATCCACTCCCATTGTAAGGGCTGAGTTATCAACATCATTGGCAGACGAAACTTCGGGATCATATCCCTTGTATTTCGTAAATGTGTGAAGATTATTCACCGTAGCATAGATTCTGGCATTCTTCAGCTTGACCTTTGAGCTTACCGCCTTAGGAATAGAATAACCCATTGTTACTGTTCCAATTCTCAAAAACGATCCGTCCTCTACATAGTAGTTCAAGGCATCTGTAATTGCAATAGTATTTCTGGCATTTAAACTCCAAACAGCGTTCTTATTATATTGCTGGGGGTTTAATTCTGCTAACCTGGCCAGATTCATAGTTTCACGGCCTGTAGCCGGGTCCACTAGTGTATAACGATCGCGGGTAACACCCAATTGATTCTGGTTAGGTAGATATGGGCCAATAAAGCGCTGGGTATTCATATTGAAGACATCATTACCAACCATGAAGTTCATAAAAACAGTTAGATCGAAATTTTTATAATTTAATGTATTAGTGAACCCTCCCTGGAATTTAGGTTGGGCGTTTCCGATCACAACCCTGTCTGCAGTTGACCATACAGGGCTACCATTTACAGTCTCACCTGCTGTGGTTACATATTTCAAATCCCCTGGCTTAATCCCTGTTCCTGACGCATTACTCTTTGGCCTTGCAATCTCAGGTTTGAGCGTATAAGTCCCGTTTGCATTCTGAGTGAAATCATCAGTAGTGTAAACACCGTCGTATTTATATCCGTAAAACTGACCTAAGGGTTGTCCCACTTTAATCATATAATCAATCCTGCTTCCATAATTCCTTGTGAAATAGTCCTGCTCTGACTTGCCGTAAATCTTCAGCACCTTAGAACGGTTAAAGGCGATATTGAAGTTTGTATTCCAACGGAAATTCTTAGAGCGAACATTAATACTATTTAAAACAGCCTCAAAACCCCGGTTTCTGAAAGATCCTATATTTTGAGTCTGTGCAGGATATCCCGTAGAGGCAGGAATAGCATTCTCGATCAGTAAGTCATCGGAAATATTATTATACCAATCTAAACCAACACTTATCCGGCTTTTCAAGAAATCTGCATCCAAACCGATATTAGTAGATTTAATTTTTTCCCAAACCAAAGCACGATTTCCTAACATATTATTGGGAACGAGCGTTGGATATTTGACATTGTTTATAGTATAGCTACCAGAGCCATAGCTAGTTGCATACACATAATTCCTGATATTATTATTACCAGATGTTCCATAGCCTACGCGCAACTTCAGATTATCAAATACATTCTGATTTTTCAAAAAGCTCTCCTCTGAAATACGCCATGCAGCTGAAGCGGATGGGAAAACACCCCATTTATTACCAGCCCCAAATTTGGACGATCCATCTGATCTTAATGTGAAGTTTGCAATGTACTTTCCTTTGAAGTTGTAGGCAGCCCGGCCAAAAAAAGAAAGGAGAGTAAAGTTGCCACGATTCGAATCATACCTATTTTTAATATTTGAGGCAAGGGAAACATCGTCTAACTCAAAGTTAGCTTCCGGAAACTCATAATAAGAATTCTCCAAACCAAGCGATTCTTCAAAAAGGGTTTCCTGGCCGAGCAGGAAATTTAGCTGGTGCTGGTTAAAATCCTGTTTCCAGTTGAGGGTATTAGTAAGTTGCCATGATGAATTCTCAAAATTATTACGAGAACCGTAAGGTCCCCCGTTAGTGACAGCTGTTTGAGTTCGGCCATCATCCCAGAAGTCATTTCTTCTCTGCTCCCATGAATAACTACCAGCAGTACGGAACATTAAGTTCTTGGTAATATCTAATTCTAGTCCAGCATTTGCTACGGCCTGCCTGGTGAATCCCGTATTAGTTACAGCATCATTAGTAATAATTGGATTATAAATATCATATTGAGAATTTATAGCTTTCATCTCATCACTAAGATCCGTAAACAAAAGCTGGTCTTTTGTATATTTCACACCTCCTGTACTAGGTTGAAGAACACTCATCTTCAAAGTTCCTCCCAGTGATCCTCCTCCGTCTATTCTTCTGCTGTTTACGTAGACATTGAAATCTGAGCGAAATCCTTTCAATACTTCATGGTTTAACTTGAATCTTAAACCATTCTTGCTGTAACCATATTTGTCCAAAATCCCATTCTGCCCGGTATTATTATAACTAAGCATGAACTTTGTCTTATCAGTCCCTGACGTGATATTTACGTTATGGTTTTGGGTAATTGCGCGTCCGCCAAAAACCTCATCCTGCCAATCAATAGTTTCTGCAGGACCGTACTGGCTATTAATACGACTATAAGCACCAGTATAGAAATCAGGAGCAGTAATATCTCCACCAAAGTAAGACGCCCATTGATCCTCCTTACCGGCTAAGACCTGGTACTCGTACTGATATTTAGCATAATCAAGGGCATTTAGTACAGGAAGCTTTTGACTAAGACCTTCGAAACCAAAATAAGTGTTGTAGCTCAACTCTGTTTTTCCTGCCCTACCCGACTTGGTTGTAATAAGCACTACCCCGTTAGATCCCCGCGCTCCGTAAATGGCAGTAGAAGAAGCGTCTTTTAATACATCAATAGTAGCGATATCATTGATATCCACATTACTTAAACCGTTGTCCATCTGAAACCCGTCCACTACATACAATGGTTCCGTTGACTGAGTGATGGAAGCTCCTCCACGTACAGTAATGTTATAGTTTGCACCGGGAGCACCACTTTGTGTAACAATATTAACACCAGCTACTTTTCCAGTTAAGGCTTGCGCCGCAGTAGTGACCGGAGCTATCCTTAGATCTTCTCCACTCACAGACGCTGAAGCTCCCGTTAGATCTTTCCGTTTAACGGTTGCATATCCGATGGCAACTACTTCATTTAATGAGGTAGGAGCAGCAGTCATCACTACGTCTATTACAGGTTTATTGGCCACAACTTCCTTGGTTGCAAAACCCAGGTAAGTAAATACAAGCACCGCACTCTCATCAGGAACCACAATTGCATAACGACCGTCAACTCCTGTCATAGCCCCAGTTTTAGCTCCCTTTACTTTAACTGCCACACCAATTAAAGGTTGTTTATCTGTATCAGTTACCAAACCGGTTACACGGATAACTGCATTAGCTGTTTGCCCTGCCTTCTCCTGGGTTTTAGGTGTTATAACTACAGTATTCTGTTTTATTACATAGCTCAGGTTTTGTCCCTCCAGGCATTTATTCAATGCCTCTTGAAGCGAGGCATTTTTAAGCTGAATGTTACTGATTCGGACACTTCTAACGAGTTTAGCATCATAAAAAATATTATACCCGCTTTGGTCCCTGATTTCGTCCAGTGTTTCGCTCAAGGATGAGTTTCTCTTATCCAGGCTAATTCTCTGTGCTAAAGAAGAAGCACTAACCTGCATAAAAGCAACCAAGCTCAGAAAAAAAGTTAGTTTCATAATGCGGAAATAATTTGAATGGCAACAGGATTTCCACCTGCATAGAATTGCACTATAGATTTTATACATTTGAATGTAGGATTCGTAAAAAATAGGTTCATTAACTAAATTTTGGAACGGGTTCTATAATTGGTTTTGCCATCATTCCGGAGGCGGTGCGAACGCTTCCGGTTTGATTTTGTTTTGTAAACCCTGAAGTAGCATTCTAGTCCATAATGGTTACCCTCCTTCCCTCTATTTTATAGTTTATTCCACCAGCTAGTTTCATCATTTCAAGTATTTCAGTAATGTTTTTGAATCGGGAAACAGAACCTCCAAATTCCTTGTCCTTTACATTACCTTGCAGCACAACTTCCACATCATACCAGCGGGAGATCTTTTTCATAACAGTAGCTATATTTTCATCACGAAAAATAAATAAGCCATTTTTCCATGAAACAGCTTCCTGCAGATCTGCTTTTTGTGTTGAAATGCCATTTTCCGCCAGTCGGGCTGTTGCTGCGTATCCAGGGCTAAGCAATGCGCTCATCCCCTTATGTCCAATTCTCACACTACCTTCTAATAAAGTCGTCTTTACTTGCCCATCTTCCGGATAGGCCGAAACATTGAAGTGGGTACCAAGTACTTTGACCTCTGTACCATTAGCCTTAACAATAAATGTACGCCCCTTATCTTTTGCCACCTCGAAATAAGCTTCTCCACTAATCTCTACCTCACGTTGTTTTCCGGTGAAAGCCAAAGGGAACCGTATTGAAGAATTTGCGTTAAGCCAAACCATTGAACTGTCGGACAACACTACGCTATACCTTCCTCCTTTAGGGGTAGAAATAACATGATAAAGAGTTTCATTTGCTGGAACCTGATCTCGGAGACCATTTAGATTGTATACTAACAATCCATCTTTCTCCTTATGAAGCTGTATTCCGAATTCAGTAGTTAAATTGTTTTTTGAGGTGTCAAGTAATATCTTTTCTCCAGTTGATAAAGTCAGATAGGCTTTATCCTCAGCGGGTAGAACTGGTTTGGGTAAGGTTCCTGCTGTCTGCGTTTTTCCTGGAAAGTCTGCCTGCCGTATTAACAAGCCTGCTGCAAGTATGAGCAGTATCGAAGCTGCAATACGCAATGAGTAGGTTAAGACTCGCTTCTTCCTTTCAGAAGTGCCTACACTCGAAGAAACTGCAATGGAAATCTCCTGATAAACTTCATCACGATTTCCCAAATCATCCTCCCAGGTATCGCTATCCAGCTGGATCCTATCATTATAGGATTTAAGCTGTTCTTGTTCAGCAGCAGTAGCCTTACCTGACAGATATTTCTCAGAGAGCCTGATGAATTCTTCGCGGTTCATTAATTGGTGTTTATAATAGGATAGTGTAAGATTTGAAGTACTTCTCACATAAAATTTAAAAAAACTTTAATTTGATTTTCTATTATGAAATAGCTTACTTGCTTCCACCAAATTATAATGCCTGACTTTACTATAACCGATACTGAACTTTGGTCATCTATTCAATCAGGTGATTCCCGGGCTCTGCAAAGTCTGCTGGACCGGTATTGGGTGCGGTTATACAAAACGGCATTAAAACTTACACGTGATCCGGAAGTAAGCAAAGAAATAGTTCATGATGTATTTCTTAATCTTTGGCAGCGAAGGGATAAGCTTGAAATAGAGTCTTTTCCAAATTTCATGCTTACTGCAGTCAGATATCAATATTATAACCGAGCAAGACTGACAAAAGCCCCGGTAACATTAGTTGACAATTATGATAAGTTTAATAATAGCAGTATAGCTAATGAGGGAGAAGTAAGACAAATTGAACTGGAGCTGGTAAATAATATCAGGGGGTACATATTACCTCTGCCCAAGCGGTGTCAGGAAATATTTTTAATGAGCAAAACCGAACATCTTTCAAATTCTGAGATCGCAGATAAGCTTCAGATTTCGAAACGAACCGTAGAAAATCAACTATCTATCGCCTTACAATACCTTAAGAAAGTTCTAAAAAACAACTTCCTTTTATTAATTTCTACGATAACATACTTAGTACTGGTCAAATAGCAACCTAATTCTAACATTTTACGATTTGACTCAAGCCCTCTCTTCCTTGTCAATAATTAAGTGGTCTACTTTAAGCTCACCAATGTGTAGTTGTTGAATACGTGCGCGTTTTATTTTCAGTTTACCGATCGCCAAAGCACCAATGGCTAATGCACCTACCGACAAGGCACCGATAGCAAAAGCCCCCATAGCAACAGCGCCAACAGACAACGCTCCAATTGCTTTCGCACCAATTGCCTGCGCTCCTGTCGCTTCTGCGCCAATCGCTTCTGCTCCCATTGCCGAAGCAGCAAGGCCTTTTATCAATCTTAAATTACCGAATTTTTGAAGTTTCATAGGATCTGATATCTTTCTAACTTAACCTTGAATTGGATGAGAGGTTTATTAAAAAGTTTTTTTGTGAGTTAGGCATTTGAGTCGTCCTCCCAAATACAAGTACATTTGTTTCAATTCTCAACAGTTCTTGCCAGCCACTGTTTAGCTGTTTCCAGGTTGTGAAATATCTTACACGCTATGCTTGTCTCGTTAGTCTTCACTGTTAGCGATTCAACAGCAACCTTTCCGTAGTAATAGTGAGGATTAACAACTGCAAGCATTTTTACACCTGCCTCATTGAGCCTCGGTAAAAATTCATTTACCACCCAGAACTGATCCTCCATGCTGATTAACACCAAATCCTTCATATCCGCCAACACTTTACTTGTTTTGTTTGCTTCAACCAAAGTCAGCATCATCTCGGTCCCTTCTTTAAACTGAGTACTCGTTAAATATCCGTCCCAATCCATCGCCACACAATCCTTGGATTCATCATAGTAGATCTGATACCGGGCTTTTGTCATAATAGGTGAATTGAATCCAAAAATAAAAGTTAGTAATGCAAGTAACAAGGCAAGAAATCAAATCCGACTACCCTTACTGTCCACTTTCATGATACAAATTACGATGTGACCAATGAACAACTAAGCACCGGATAAAACATTAATCGGTCAAAATAGGTACAAAAGAACGGGAGCGTTATGAGAACGGCTCCCTTCTCTATTTACCTTACCCAAAAATTGGATTCTGTAACAAGTAATACTAACACTAATTGTTTTAAAAAGATACGTATTTAATAGTGGGCGGTTTTACCTCATTAATTTCAAACCCGCGAAAGCTCAAGTTTCATCATAATATCTGTCTGTTCATCGTCACCTAACCTGAATATATGCTTATCAAACTCCATGAAACCGTTCTTTTCGTAAAAACATATTGCTCTCGGATTTTCTTCCCAGACTCCTAACCACACATAATGCGCATTTTTTTCCCTGGCAACTTGTATAGCCTTTTCATAGAGCAGTTGCCCCACCTTCTTACCATGATATTCTTTTAATACATAGATCCTTTCTATTTCAAGGGCACTTTCGTCTTTCAACTCAGTTTGTGCATTCCCAAAATTGAGCTTCAAATAGCCGATAACCTGAGTACCAAGAACGGCGAAATAAAACTCGGTGTCCTTGTCACTTAGCTCTGTTCTCAACTTGTCCAGAGAGAAGCCTTCGTGCAGGTACTTCTTCATGTTCTCTTCGCTATTACTCTCCGAGAATGTTTCGAAAAACGTTTGCCGACCAACCCTCTGTAACTGATCAATTTTATCTAATGTCACTTTCCGGATGTCAATGAAGTCCATACTTTAATTTAAATAACCAGGATTGCCAATATAAACTTTTACCCATATTCTCTATAATCTCAACTTGAATTATTGCGATGTTGCTAATTCTAAAGCCCCTCGTCCGCCTCCATAATTGGCCAAATGAAGATTCAGTTCCCTGATCCAGTTAGGATTATAGCAAATTTCCTCATTTACTATCTGCCAACCTGCCAACTTGCCTTTTATTTGCCGCAACATAATCGCGTAGTCAGGGATAAAAACAGAGCAATGATTGGTGTCTAAAGCGGTAATTATTCCCTTAACAGCGAGTCTGCTAAAATCAAAAAGAATAATCTCCATACTTGATAAAACAAAAGGAGACTGAAATACAATTTCAGTCTCCTTTATTTTTCAGTTTTTAATAATTTAATCTTTAATAACAGTTCTACGTTCTATGGTTCTGTCAGTTCCTCTGCCACCTAAAAGAGCAAACAGAACAACGATCAATAAAATCGCGCCTATTAAATACATCCATGGAAATGAACTTCCGCTTGAACCATCATTGACATTTAAATCTACGTTTGCGTCTACAGCCTTTTCCTGTGCAAATGCCAACACATTCATAAAGGCTAATGTTAACGCCATAATAATCTTTTTCATAACAGCGTGTTTCCTTCAATTATGCAGAAATCCTGCCATAAACTTTTCTTACGGGGAAAGTACCTGCACGAGAAACACAGTGTACAGCATACTGAACAAAACAGCGGAAAATTGTATTTCTCAGCGCATTTGCAGTCTATTTTCCATCTTTACATGTATCCTAGGGTATTTCCAAACTCCTATTAAAACATCTTTTTGTAACCAAAGCCCAACCGCTACGTAACTAACTACAAATTAAGATGATGAATAAAGGTCTTGCTGATCAGGAGGACATTGAAATGAAGCCAGAGGTTTTAGTTAGAAATATTACAGAAAAAAAAGATAAACCATTTAGAATTCTACTTGTAGATGACCGGGCGGAAAATCTCCTCCTATTGGAGGATGCTTTGGAAAAAGAAAAGCGGAATTTTTTAACAGCACGTTCGGGAGTTGAAGCATTAAAGCTCGCACTTTCCGAGGATATAGGCCTTATTCTGCTTGACGTCCAAATGCCACAAATGGATGGTTATGAGGTAGCTAAGCTACTAAGGTCAAACCCTAAGACAAAAGCAATCCCAATTATTTTTGTTACTGCCAATCATACTACCCGGAAAGATGTTTTGGAAGGCTTCTCCAGCGGGGCAGTCGATTATCTTGTTAAACCTCTGGACGTTACAATTACTAGGGCAAAAGTTGACGTTTTCGAGAAGCTTTATTTTCAAACGCAGCAGCTAAAGGAGTCTTTATTAGAAAAAGAGATACTTAACGAAAAACTCAGGAAATACACAAAAGTTATAGCTCATGATCTTAAGACTCCTTTAGCTGGTATTATTTCCCTGGTTTCTATCATGAAGCTCAACCCTAAGATACAAGATGTTGAGGATTTGCTAGAAGAGATGGAATTATTGGAAACGGTATCGTCAGACCTATCGGCAATGATCTCATCACTATTGGAGGATGCAAGAAGAGAGCATGATGGACCTGAAGTACTTGAAGAAGTGGATGTTCTTGCATTGCTGAAGGCAGTTTTGAATCTTCTACAACCACCCGCCAGTATATCCATAATTCTTGAAGGCGGTTTTCCAACTATAAATACTCGTAAAATGCCTCTGCAGCAAATATTTCAGAACCTTATTGGGAATGCTCTGAAGTACAGCGATAAAGACAAAGGAATAATTCGTATTGGAGTAAGTGACGTGGGAAGCCATTATGAGTTTTACATAAAGGATAATGGGCCGGGTATTAATCAAGATTTTATCCCACTCATCTTCGAAGAATTTACTAAAGGGGAAAACAGATCATCTTTAGATTCAAGCACAGGCCTTGGCCTGAATTTGGTAAAAAAGCTTGTGGAAGAGCAAAAAGGAAGGATCTGGGTCGAATCAAAAGAAAACGAAGGAAGTTCCTTCTATTTCACCTGGAAAAAGTTATAACTGCTTAGTTATTCGTACCAAGCGGCATAACTACTACGCTTGATCTCACAGAAACTTCACTTCAGAAACTAAAACGTATGTTTCTTTCGTTCAAAAAAACTATAGTCATTGGGCTCTTCACTACCCTGTTTTTTTTATTGGCGTTAACGGCCACTTCATTTTTTGCTGTTAGAAAGCTGGGGGAAATAAATAAATGGGTAGAGCATACACAACTTGTCCTTCGGAAAACAAATCTTCTGGCGCGTGAGCTTTCAAGGATTGAGGGAAGTGCGCAGAGGTTCTTGCTGCTGGGAAAACCGGAGGATGAAAAACAACTTTATTTTCATGAGCACGAAGCAAGGCGCCACACTTCCGCGTTACTTCAACTATTATCAGAAAAAAAGGAGCAAAAACCAGAGCTCGACGCTGTTATAAAAAATGCTGATATCAGGATAAACCGACTGAAAGACTTAATCAGTTTTAGAAAACAGAGAGGTGCTGCAGAATTATTGGCTCTTTTAAAAGATAACGATCCTGTTATGTACAAAAACAGGTACGAAAGAGGCATCGAACAAATACTGCATTACGAGCGGAAGAGGCTTGCTAAGAAGCAGGATGAAAGCTCGAAAACAAGCATAGTTGTTTACTCGATGATCTGCTTCAATGCAATAGTAGGTGCATTCTTCGTTCTTCTCCTGTTCCGCTTTATTCATAATACGTTTAAGGAAAGAGAAAAGGACCAGCAACTTCTAAAGATCAGTGAGAACACTTTCTCCAGCGCCTTTCATTACTCCGGGACAGGAATTGCCCTGGTTGCGCCTGAAGGCAATTGGCTTGATGTAAATACTTCCTTATGTGATATTGTAGGTTATACACGAGAAGAATTACTTGCTTGCACTTTTCAGGATATCACACATCCCGAGGATTTAGAAGCAGACCTTCAATTGGTCAAACAAGTATTACAGGGAGATCTATCTTCCTATTCGATGGAAAAAAGGTACATCCATAAAGATGGAAGTATTATTTGGGCTGTTTTAACCGTCTCTTTATTGCGGGACAGTGATGATGCACCAAAGTTTTTTATTGCCCAGGTTTTAGACATTACAAATAACAAAAAGACTTCTGAGGAAAACCAAAAGATCCTTGATGCTTCTATAGATGTAATTTGTGCAATAGATTCCGATGGGAGATTTTCTCAGTTGAGTAAGGCTTGCTTTGATGTATGGGGGTATAAAGTTGATGAGTTACTCGGCCAAAGCTACATGGACTATGTTCTGAAAGAAGATCATGAGAAGACAGAAAAAATGGCTTCTCAAATTATCGCGGGTATTCCAGTTACGAATTTCGAAAATAGGTATATCCGGAAAGACGGAAGTGTTATTCCTATTGTTTGGTCGGCAAGTTGGCATGAGGATTCTAAAACAATGTTCTGTATAGCGAAAGATGGGTCCGAGAAGAAAAAACTAGAGTTCCTTATTGAAGATGAAAGGAAAAAGTTTAAAGACTTGTTTGATACGGCCCCATCCTGTGTAGCCATTCTTGAAGGCCCTGATTTCCTATTCAAATATGCCAATCCACTTTATACCAAGGTTGTTGGAAAAGCCGAGCTACTGGAAAGAAAATTCAAAGACGTATTTCCTGAACTAGAAAGACAGGGATTTTTTGAAAAGCTTGAGCGGGTATACAAAACAGGAGAAACATATTCTGCTAAGGAAGCACGGGTAGAGCTTGAGAAGAATAATTCTGTGCTCCTTACTTCCAGCTATTTCGACTTCGTCTATCAGCCTTATAAAAATTACCTTGGAGAAACCGAGGGTATTTTCATTTTTGCCAACGACGTTACAGAGCAGGTTGAAGCCCGTGAGAAAATAGAAATAAGCCATCAAAGGTACGCACAGTTGATCGAAGAATTACCAGGGGCGGTATACACGTGCGATGCAGAGGGTAAAATAGGGCTCTATAACAAGGCCGCTGTCGAGCTCTGGGGTAAAGTACCCAATCCCGAAAAGGACAGATGGTGTGGCTTTTATGAGATCTTTGATTTTGAAGGCGTCTTGATTTCCCCGGAGGACTGCGCTATGGCACAAGCTGTCAAAAAAGGAATAAGCATTAAAGGTGCAGAAGCTATCATTACTAAACCAAATGGTGAGAGAAGGGATATAAAGGCCTACCCTATCCCCTTGTATAACACCGATGGAAAAGTTGAGGGTGGTATAAATATGATGATTGATATTACTTCTCATAAACAAACAGAGCTGGCTCTCCGACTCCTAAACCAGAGTTTGCTGGAAAAGAACAAAGCTATTCAAGCTGCAAAAAAAGAGATAGATCAAAAAGCTATAGAACTACAGCAAAGCAATCAGTACAAATCAGAATTTCTCGCAAATATGTCGCATGAGCTCAGAACTCCCTTAAACGGCGTTCTAGTTCTCTCCCATATATTAGGGGAAAACCGCCAGGGAAATCTCACAGAGAAGCAAATAGATCATTTAAAAGTTATCTACAAGTCGGGTGACGATTTACTTACTTTAATTAATGACATCCTCGACCTCTCAAAAATTGAGGCAGGGCGACTGGAACTGGAAATGTCAGAAGTACTTTCCTCAACCATCTTGGTTGACATGGAGCAAGCGTTCAGGGTTACTGCACAAGAAAAAGGAATTGAATTTGAAATCAGGCTTGACCGATCAGTGCCAAAGCTTATTAAAACAGATTTATTTCGTCTCGAGCAAGTCCTTAAGAACCTTCTCTCAAATGCTTTCAAATTTACATCTTCTGAAGGCAAAGTATCCCTGGGAATTACTACACACAAAGAAGGCCGAGACCTATGCCTGAAAGTATCAGATAGCGGTATTGGTATAGAGGAAAATAAAAAACAAGTCATCTTTGATGCATTCAGGCAAGCAAACGGCTCTACTACCCGGAAATACGGAGGAACAGGTCTTGGACTGTCAATTTCAAAAGAGCTGGTCCAAATGTTTGGAGGCGATATTTTTGTTGAAAGTACTATAGGAGAAGGAAGTACATTTACAGTGGTTATACCAATAATTCCTACCGATCCCCGGCCCGTTACTGCTAAAAGGGATCCCGAGCCCGAAAAGGAAACACCTGGTAAAGACACTACATTACAAGGTAAAAAGTTACTAATTGTAGATGATGATATCGTTAATATTTATGCATTAAGTTCAGTTTTAGATGAATCAGGTATAGATTATTACTGTGCTTCAACCGGAGTCGAAGCTTTAGCAAGCCTGGAAAAGCATGACGACATCGACTTAATACTAATGGACATGATGATGCCCGAGATGGATGGATATGAAGCTTCAGAGAAAATCAGGCAGAATGTAAAATATGAACGTATCCCGATTATAGCATTAACAGCCAAAGCGATGGTTGGTGATGCAGAAAAGTGTCTTCAGGCAGGTGCTTCTGATTATATATCAAAACCCTTCGCTCCTCAGCATCTAATGGCCCAAATCAAGTTTTGGATTGAAAAGAATAGCCTGTAGCTTCCACCAGCGCCTTTGCCGCTTTAATTACTAATTCAGGCTCGGTGATCTGTGGAAAATGACCACTATTAGCACTTAGGATCATCCTGGACCTAGGAGATAATTCAAGTAACTTTTCCTGATATTTAAGATGTACCAAAAAGCTTCCTTCTGGAACAAAAGGAAGCTTTTTGGTACCTGATAGTACAGTAATAGGAATAGCAGGAAAAAAGGGATGGTTTTTTATTTCAGTAAAGGTCTCTGGATATGTTTCATCTTCTGAATACTTGTATTTATCGAAAAGCTTCTCAACACCCTTTAGCCCTTCCGAAAACATTTTTAATCCCAAGGGGGGTCTAAACTGTTCCTGAGCTGCCTTCTCATCAGGATGGGTTGCATCTACAAACAGAATCCCTGCAATATCATCAGGATAAAGTCTGGTATAAAGATTCGCTATCAATCCACCAAAGGAATGAGCAACAAGAATGTATGGAGACTTTAAATCGAGAGCCTTCAGTAAGGATCGCAAAAGTTCTACTGACCTTGAGCCTGTATGCGGACTATTACCGGAACTTGTCTTTCCTACCCCGAATCTGTTATAACATAACACAGATCCAAAACTGCATAATCCATCGGTGACTTGATCCCAGGAACTGAGAGGCATTCGAAATCCATTAAGAAGAATTATTACAGGACCAGGGCTGTATGTTAATGAATACTCTACCGAGATCCCTTTAATTTCTAAAACGTTTTTCATAGATCCAATCTACAATAAGATGAGAAATGTCCTACTGTGTTACAAAATTTATGCTGACATGACACATTTGGTGGGCTCCCCTTCAAAACCTTCCCCTTTTTTGATAATTTAAATGCAATATATCTTTTCATAATATCCTTAATTCTCCAAAAATCAGGATTATTGTAACTTGAATTAGACCATATGTTTTTAGAGCCGACGGAGAAAATAAAGATTTCTGCAATAGATGACCAGCTGATATTCCGTGAGCTTTTATCCCGGGCATTGAGATCCATTCCCGAATTCGATTTTCTTGAAGCTTATAGTGATGGGAACATGTTTATTGAAAGCATTAGCGCTAATCCAGCACTTAAACCCCATATCGCCATAATTGATATGGATATGCCAAAAATGTCAGGCGAAGAACTTAACAAGATCTTGCAGGAAAAATACTCTGAGGTAAAAGTGATTGTTCTTTCCATGCATACCGACGCCTCTACAATTACAAATATTATCAACTCTGGCGCTGCGTCCTATTTACTAAAAGATAGTCCTATAAGTGAATTGCTTTGGGCAATCAACTCTGTTTATAGAACTGGTTTCTATCTTAATAACCTTATTGTAGATAAGCTTAGGGAAGGGAAAGAACGTAAATCTCCGGCAATCAATGGTATTAGTCCAAGAGAAATTGAAGTACTCGATCTTATTTGTAAAGAATATACTAATTCAGAAATTGCTGAAAAATTGAATATCAGTATTAGAACTGTAGACACCCATCGCAAAAGTCTACTTACAAAAACTGAAAGCCGGAATACAGCGGGACTGGTGCTCTTTGCTGTAAAAAACAGGCTTCTCGAATGTTAGTTTTCGCAATACGTAATTCTACCTTAAAACTGGCACTCCCATCCGTATAAATACCTAGAGATCGTACGAAAGGCGTATTTTGAAAATTACCCTTTTACCTCTATGGTTGCTAATTGATATTTTTTTGATGTTTGTTCCATGCAACAACGCAAGGGTAATTATACCGGAGCTACCAAAGAAATTTTACTATGACGATAATATTACTTAACAAGATCTTTAAAACCAGAAGATTCGATTTCTCTTCAATATTTCAATCATTAAACTTCGCACTGCTCATGGATCTGGTTATTGCACTCGCAATAATTAAAAATTGCCACGGTTTATTGGCGGCTTTCTTTGGTTAAGCTAATGCCGATGAGGCAACCAAATAGTATGATAAAAACAAGATCAATATGCTTAAACGGGCAAAAGGGAAGCATCCAAAGAAGCCGTGATGTTGATCTTTTAAGAATAACAGTATGAAGATTTTGATCGCGGAAGACGACGTAGTGACCTTGAAGGTACTAGAGGCCAGATTAAAAAGAGCCGGTCACCAGGTAGAAAGTTCAATTGATGGGATTGAGGCCCTAAAAAAAATAGAGGTTTATCAGCCGGACCTAGTAATTACTGATATACTAATGCCTTATTCGTCAGGATTGGAATTTGCAGGGGAAGTAAAGCAAAATTATAATATTCCAATTATTATCCTTTCGGGTCTTCATCAGGAAAGCGTAATTGTTGAGGCTTTCTCCCTTGGTATAGACGATTATATAACAAAGCCGTTTAGTGCACTTGAATTAGTTTCCCGTGTAAATCGGCTTTGTAATAAAGTAGAAAGCATTTACTTTTCGTCGCTATAATCAAATTAAACCCTGTTGCGAAGTTGGGAGAACAAGTCAGACGGGAATGTTTAGAAAAAAATTTTCCAATGGCACAACTTTTAGAAGAATTTATCGTACAAAACTCTCATTATGAGACGTATTAACAAAGGGGTTATTTTAGCATGGCTATTTTTTCTTACCGGCGTGTTCATTGTTATTTTTTGGTATAACGAACAGCGTTCAAGTATTCCACCGCCACTACCTTCCAGTTATACTAAGGTCCCGTAAAGAGAGTGGAACTAGGTCAGGTTTTGCGTTTTTCTAACAATTTCTTTTATCACCTCATCCAGGTCTAGAGCAGATTGGAACAGCAGTGGCAAAAGTTCATCTATCGTTTCCCTTTTGGGGTCCATGGTTATTAGGTTTACTAATCCCAAGATTCTCGACAAAGGGGCTCGAACAAGATGCGATTGGACCCAGGCTATGTCCATCAATTTCTTATTCTGCTCTTCAATTTCCTTTATATAATTCACACTACTGGTAATATCCCTGCAAATAGCGATATAGTTTTTCACTACTCCTGTTTCGTCTCGTACCGGTGCCATTCCCAAGGAACCCCAATAACTTTCGCCGTTTCTTTTATAAAACACAGTCTCGACACTACAACTTTCTCCCTCTGCTATTGCAGCGCCTAGTTTTTCTAGTTTGCTAGGATCTGTATCAGGACCTGTTATAATACTCGTCCTCTTCCCTAATATCTCCTCCTTAGCGAAACCTGTCATTTTATAAAATGCAGGGTTTGCATAAATTATTGATAGATCCCCATCCACAACGACCTCAGGTGAAGTTATTAAAACGGCATCTGTGGTATTTGTAATTACAGATTCGAAGAGGCGTAAACGATGCTCTTCGATTTTAAGGGCAGTAACATCCTTCATAGCTCCTATCATCCTCACAGGTTTACCACTAGCGTCCCTCAAAATCACTGCATCATTAATGATAATTGCATATTCTCCTCCAGCCTTTCTAAATAAATATTCATCATGCCAGTGATCTGCTTCTAAGTCGGCAAGCGTAGTTCCAATTCCCGTCCATACCTCTTCTAAATCGTCATGATGGATATGAGCAGTGATCCAAGCGCTCGAAACTTCTGTACCTGCCTCCTCATGGCCGAAAAGGGTTGCAAACCCCTCACCAAGAAATATCCTGTCGTGCAATAGGTCATAGTCCCATATGGCGTCTGACGTTGCGCGGGTTGCCAGTTTAAACCGTTCATTACTTTCAATCAAACGCTGTTCTGATTCTGCCCTTTCTGTAATATCCTGCACTGTTCCCTCTAAACTTACAACCTCACCCAACCCGTTCTGGGTTGAATTAGCAAGAGCATGAACATATCTTAACCTTCCATCGGCCCTTATTATTCTATACACAATATCCACCTGATGCTTCCCGGCCAAGGTTTCCTTATGATACTTCACTAAGCGCTCGCGGTCTTCAGGATAAACAGAGTCAAGGAAATTATCAAAGCTTACAGAAAAAGCTTTCGGCCAGCCCCAAATAGCGTAATGTTCGTCCGACCAATAGAGCTCCTCTTTAAGCACGTCATACTCCCAATATCCAAGGCTGGCAATCTTTTGTGCTGAAATAAGGCGCGAGTTGAGCTTAAAAAGCTCCAACTCACTCTGCTTTCTAATAGTAACATCTCTGAAATTGACTACAATTGCAGCAAGAGCCTCATTATTCAGCTTATTACTAAAAGTAAATTCGAGCCATCTTGCCGTTCCGTTCTCCTGCACAAGTGGAATGAGAACATTTTTCAATTGCGAACCGGGCTTCTGTTTCAGGCGATCTAACAATTGGTTTAAATGATTCGCATTCTTACTGTCAAAATGTGATACAAACACCGAGTCTAGCAGTATTTCCCAGTTGAGTCCCATTATTTTATCCACCTGGGGAGATACGTAATTAACTATGTTGTCTTCGCCCATCAGCATGATACCATCAGAGCTGTTCTCAATTAGCCCCCTGAACTTCTTTTCGCTCTTCTCCAGCCTTTCTTCAGCCAGCTTTTGCTGAGTAATATCTCTTCCTGAAACACAAACACCTGTGATAACCCCATCCTCTTTAATAGGATATATGGAGAAGCTAAAACAGCGAAAACCCTTCCCCTCCATAAATAAAGGTTTCTGGTATTGGGCTACATTGTCTTTCAAAACGTGGTCTACCTGTTTCTTAAAATACTCTTTCCAGGGATCCTCGATATGATCTAAAAGACTATTTCCCTTTTCAAATTTTAGGGGCGAGTCTTTTAACAAAATATATTCAGAGGCTTTGTTGTTAAAAGCCTTGATCTTCAAATTGGTATCAGTAAGAACAAAACCCTCTACTGAATTATTGAAAATGGTTTGCAGGTTACTTTCTAACTCAATCTCCACCTTCGTTCTATTCTCCGGCTCTGCTACCTGCTGGTTTTCCCCTAAGCCTTGTTCTAACTCATTTTTATTCAATACCTGAGATGTAATGTCAATAATGGCGTGAACGATATATTCCAGTTCTCCTTTCGAATCAAGTACTGCTGAGCTATGTGTTTCTAAATATTTGGCTTGCCTTGTCCGTTTAGGAGTTTGTATTTCATACCGTATTGGCCCAAAGATATAATCCGTCTTTGTTTCCTTCACTTTATCTAAAGCCGTCTTAATGGACCTATTATCAGCAGATCGGTCATTTTCTACTTCCAAATCAGGAAACACTTGAAAAAGAGGTTTATCAAGCAGATCGGGCAAAGGCTTGTGAATAGCTTTTATGAAAGCATCGTTGGCATCAATGATACAATAATCCCTATGAGGGTTCAAGATTAAGGTTGCTACGGGATGATTTTTTAGAATTTTTTTAAAGTTCTCTAATGGTATCATATCAATCCTCGAATGACGGCATCGGTAATTGGTTTATAATCAAATGAAACAATATAAAATGGCGGATTTAGTTTGCTCCCCAGTAAAATAATGCTAATACAGATGACTAATTATTTTATACTTCCCAGAAAGGTTAGCTGGGTACTTAATAAAAGCACTAGGAATACCTATGAACTAAAAACCCCTGATGACTTGGAGAAAACACCAGGGGTTGATCCACAACCATGAATCAGCAAATGAAGATTTGTAGTAGCTAATATCTTTCTCTTTTTATTATAAATAAATGAGCTTTATCATAAATTTTCAGTATCAAAAATCTCCAAAGGCTAATAGGCAGGTTTTCAAATTCAAAAGAGAAATTAGTTGGACCGCAACTCTTTGAATCTTAACTTCGGTTGATGATGCATACGCTAGATTATGGAAAAATTAATAGTCGATTCAGAACTGCTACTTCAAAAGTTTGAAGGAAAAGGCGGGTGGACTTATGCCGAAATTCCTGATGCCACTGGTACGAGCAAATCAAGTTTTGGCTGGGTAAGAGTAAAGGGATTCGTAGACGAGATTGAAATAAAGGATTGCCTACTAGCTCCAATGAAAGGGGGGCGACTTTTCCTTCCTTTCAAGGCTGAATTACGTAAAAAGATCAAAAAGGAAGCGGGCGACTACGTCAGAGTAAAGCTATATGAAGACAGATCACCTATTGAGGTGCCATCGGAGATAATGGACTGTTTAAAAATCGAAGAACGGGCTTTTCAAAAATTTGAAAAGCTCCCACCTGGTCATAAGAAAGAATATGTAAGGTGGATCTACGCAGCAAAGAAAGATGAAACAAGAGTTGAAAGAATTAATAAAATGATCGATGAGCTCTCTCAATAATATCAAATAGGATTTAATTTTTGAGGCTTTATACTTATAACCACTTATTTCTAGAAATAAAAAAACAGCCGTACTAAGTACGTGCTGTTTTCCTGCTCAACTACTAATCAATATCAGAGACCGAATCCTGAATTGACTATTTTAATTTTATTTAAACCTATAGGCGATGCTAAGTCTTGCGTTTCTTGGTACATCATAGATGTAGGTGTAGTAAGAAACAGAGGTCTCAGTTGGTTTCGCTACCGGGGTAAAGGAGCCTTGAGTTAGTAATCTGCGATCTAGTAGGTTATTAACAAGGCATGAAATACTGAACTTACCTTTTTCATAAGTTGCTCCTGCATCAAAACGATAATACTCTGGTAACATCAATGGAGCAGCAATACTACCTGCGTTCCTTCCTACCTGGATTTGATAACCTCCTGTTAAGCCAAAGCCTTTTAATAAAGAACGCTCTCTATTGAAACGGTAAGACAGCCAGCCATTAGTAATATGTTTTACTGAATTTGGAGTATGCCGGTTAATCAGCTCAGCTCTTGTATCCTTTGTTACTCTTCCATCTGTATATGCATAATTAAGAACAACGTTCAAACCTCTGGTGATCTCACCTGATATATCAAGCTCCAATCCTCTGAATCTCTGCTGACCGAGTTGAAGACTTATACTTTGAGGATATTTATCAGAATTAGGATTGCTAGGGTCAACTGACTGCCCCGCTCTTGGATCAGGAACCACAACATTCTCTTTAGTAATTTGATAGATTGCTGCAACAGCATTCCATTTACCATTAAACCAATCCTTTTTCAAACCTAATTCTATGTTATTTCCCCTCACCGGTTCAAAAACATTTCCTTCGTAGTCCTGGCCGGCCTGCGGTAAAAAGCTCTGATCATATAAGGTATAGGCTGAGAAATTTTTGGTGAGCGAATAGCTTAGACCAACACGGGGACTAAAAGCATTATCAGATATCTGAGTTGCATTTGTTTTTCCTACAGTAACAGCGTGAGTGTAACGACCGGCCAATGTTAAACGAAGCTTTTCATCCAGCATTCGTATCTCATCTTGTAAGTAAACACCAGTGTAGGTCAAATTTGTAGCGTAAATATTAGAGCCCGAACGAACCTGGATACTTCTTGACCGGTCAAATAGTGGAATGTTCTCAAATGGAATTCCATATATTGGATTATATATGTTGAATACTGCATTCCCAGCTAGTTTAAGGTCTGGTTGCTGAACACTTGAAAAGTCCCCCCATGTTTTTAGATTCCCAAAGTCAACGCCTGTCATTATCCTGTGTACAACTGCCCCTGTATTTAGATCTCCCATCAAACTCAGCTGCGCGTTCTTATTGATAGCTAACTCTTCGCTGATATTTAAATACCGCCTCATGTCTCCATTACGAGCGATGGTTGAAGGCCATGGCGTTCCTCCCAATAGTTGATACCTAACATAGGCGACCTGAGAGTTTACTTTCCATTTCTTGTCCAGTTGATGAGTAAAATACAACGTTACATTATGATCGTTTAGCTTATTCGGGTCTAATGCAGGATCACCTACAAAAAAGCTCGGATCAGTTTCTCCCAGTCGGTTAGGTGAAAAACCATAAGTACCTAAAGCCTGGGCTTCTACCCGCTGAGTAGTATACTCTGCCGTGATTAAGGTATTTGAATCTATCTGATAACTTACTACCGGGGCGATTACAAACTTATCCGTGTAATTGAATTTATTGTAACTGCCTTTAGTTTGCGCTGCTGCGTTTAAGCGGAAAAGTAACCGTCCATCTTGTGAAAGTTTACCGTCAAGATCAATAGCGGCACGTCCTAAATTGAAGCCTCCCCCACTTAAGCTTACGAAACTACGGTTGTGTCCGGTTGGCTTTTTAGTGACAATATTGTAAATACCTCCGGGTTCACCGTTTGCCATCATAAACCCGGAAGGGCCCTTTACAAACTCAATACGGTCAATCGTTGCGGCATCTTCAGTGAGTGGTCCCCAAGGCATTTTCATATTCATACCATTTCTGAAAGCTGGAATGGTGGTACCCCGGGTAGAAATATTGGCGTACTGTGCGTCCCAATGTCCTGTTCTTACCGTTCCACTAACGTTCCGGGTAACTCCGTCTACAACGTCGAACACTAGCTGGTCGGCAAGTAGCTGCTGATTTACCACTTTAATATTTTGGGGCACCTCGATAAGCGGAGATTGCAATCTTAGCGAGGAAGATACCTTGTCCTCTTTAAACTTATTTTTATGACCGGTGATCTGTACTTCCGCTAATTGTGAATGATCTTCGTCCAGTGTAAAATCTGCTAAAGCAATACCTTTTGCAGTTACTTCAATCTGCTTTTCCTTTGTTACCAGGCCTACTCCTGATACTACAAGAGTATACCTACCTGCAGGCACTCTTTTTATCTGATACTCGCCTTTTTCATTCGTTAGTGCTCCAAATCTCGTTCCCTTCAGCTTCACCGATACATAAGAAGCCAGGCCGCCATCTGATGTTGTAATTTTCCCCTTAACAGTACCGTACTGCTGTTCATCTTCAGGTAAATTACTTGCATTGGCAAAAGCATCATTTGCCGTTTTCACTTCTCCTGCATTCATTCTGCTGGTGGAACGCACATGTGCATATCGCACCCAATAATAGAACTCTTTTAAATTGCATTGTGTCTTAGAATATATGTAGAGATCCCCTGCAATCCATGACTACTTATCCAACACCCTCGGGTTTTGGCTGCGAAGGTAAGGGTATTTAGAATAAATCCAAATAAACAAAAGAAATAAAGTAGATTAATTCTAAATAACATTTCTAAACCTAAAAACTTCCTCTATATTCGCACTGTTTAAAATCAATCTAAATAGCAATGTTTAAAAAAGTAAATAGCTGGCTGCATCTATGGCTTGGTTTAGCTTCAGGAATCGTTGTTTTAATTGTCTGTATAACAGGCTGTATTTGGGTTTTCAATGAAGAGATAACGGCATTTACCGAACCACAGACAAAAATACCCAAACAAGAGCAGGCTGTTCTTAAGCCTTCTCAACTGATCGGTATTGCCAATTCCGAGTTTCCGGGAATGAGGGTTTCTTATGCGACTTATCAGCAAGGTCGGACGATTAATATTGGCTTGGGCGAACGCAAGAAAGGCGGTGCCACGCTAAAACTAAATCCATACACAGGTGCAGTGGTTGATAAAATAGAGACGCAAAAAGGAGACTTCGATTTCTTTCGTTTTATACTAAATGGACATCGAGCACTTTGGCTACCTTTTGAAATTGGCCGCCAGATAGTAAATTATTCAACCCTTGTTTTTGTAATACTTTTAATCACAGGCTTAATTTGGTGGTGGCCAAAAAAATGGAATAAAACAACCAGGGCAAAAAGCTTTAAGATTAAGTGGGGTGCATCCTTCAAACGAGTTAATCTGGACCTTCATAATGTTCTTGGCTTCTACTCTATGATTTTCCTGCTTTTCATTGCTCTTACAGGAATGGTTTGGGGAATCGAATGGTATAGTAAGGGACTATATTGGGCAACTACAGGTGGGAAATCCTTGCCTGAGCGTGGAAAGCTATCTTCGGATTCCCTGCAGGCAAATCTTCATTATAAGCCGGAAAAGGCTATCGACATTGCCTTCAGGCGAGTATTAAACCGGCACCCAAAAGCTGAAGGCTTTTATTATACTTTTCCAGATACCGCAAAAGCCAAGTCAATCATTTCCGTTACTGTTTACCCGGACAAGGGACAGTTTTACAACAGCCGTAGTTATAAATTTGACCAGCATACGCTTAAAGAGCTCACCACCGCTGACGTTTATGACATCGCCTTCGATGAAGCATCAATGGGGCAGAAACTACGGAAAATGAATTATGATATTCATGTTGGAAGTATCCTAGGTTTTCCGGGAAAAGTACTCGCATTTCTTGCAGCTCTAATCGGTGCTAGTTTACCTGTAACCGGGTTTCTCGTATGGTGGGGAAGAAAGTTCGGTAAGAACAAAAAACAAAAGAGCTCAAATGAATCACTGTCAGATACATTGAAAGAGAGCAGAGTCAAAAAATTAAATAAAGTAAAAATACCTCGACCAAAACCAGTTCTGCAAAGTAGTGCAATTGCGAAATGAAACCGGAAAAAGACATTATAAGCAGGAGGCTGCAAAGCGGCATGCAAACTTCATCAACTATAAAATAATGAAGTCTGCATAGCACTATGATTAGCACCTATATAGTTCAGGCGCAGCATTTAGCATTGGAAACTGTCGCTGATGCCAGTATGGGTAGGATGGTGTAATCTCACTCACCTCGTCAAGTCTTCTTATTTGTTCTAAAGAGAGCTTCCATCCCACGGCATCCAAATTCTGCTTTAGCTGTTCCTCATTACGGGCACCAATGATCACATTTGACACTGTTGGTCTTTGAAGTACCCAATTGAGGGCTACCTGGGAAATACTTTTACCAGTTTCCTCTGCAACTTGCGCTAAAACATCGACAATATCATATAACCGAACCTCATCAGCTTCTGTATTAACTACCGGACTACCACCTTGCGCTACTCTGCTATTCTCAGGAATTGGCTCATTCCTGCGGTACTTCCCCGTTAATTTACCCGCAGCTAAGGGACTCCACACGATCGTACCGACTTCCTCCTTTATACCTAAGGGCATCAATTCCCACTCAAAATCCCGGTTAAGTAAGGAATAATATACCTGATGAGCTACATACTTCGACCAGCCATATCGTTCAGAGACAGATAAGGATTTCATCAGATGCCAGCCGGAAAAATTGGAACATGCGATGTACCTGACCTTTCCGCTTTCTATCAAATGCTCAAGGGCCTTTAATGTTTCTTCTACAGGAGTGTTGGCATCAAAGCCGTGCATATGATAGATATCGATATAGTCTGTACCAAGCCTTTTCAAACTTTCTTCACAGGCTTTAATCAAATGCAATCTGGAAGAACCAAAGTCATTAGGATCCTCCCCCATTGGGAAAGTTGCTTTTGTTGAAATTAAAATTCGGTTTCGCTTGCCTTTGCTGGCTTTTCCAAGAATTTCCTCCGCCATTCCGCCAGAATAAACATTAGCGGTATCAAAAAGATTTACACCTGCATCCAGGCATAGATCAATCATCCTTGTCGCCTCCTGGACTTGTGTGCTTCCCCAGGCTTTAAAAAAATCATTCCCACCACCGAAAGTGGCAGTTCCTAAACTTAATACTGGGACCCTTAGCCCTGAGTTTCCTAATTGTCTGTATTCCATACTATTGAATATGTTCTTCACTTTAACCTACTGCCTGCCAAAGTCGTGCAGCTACTATGAAAGAATAATTAAACGGCAAATGTTTAAGATATAAATGTACAAAACGCTGGCTGTTATCTGCAAATAATAAGAATGAAGCAAAAAACTTTCCCCTTTCGCTGTAGCGTTTTCAGAAACAAGCTCGTTTGATAAAGACAATTACATTGGATACCATGAAAACAATTTTCCACTATCTCCTTATAGCCCTTTTGGCTACGCAATTTTTCTCCTGCAAAAAAGATGGCGAAACAATAGATAAACCGGGCGAAGAAGAAACTACGGGCGCGGTTTTTCCTGTCGGGGAAGCTGACCTTACAGCGAAAACCTCAAAAAACATTGGAGCACAGGGCGGCACTTTGAGCAGTACGGATGGAACTATTATAGTAGAAATCCCTAATGGAGCCCTTGAAGCAAACCAGGAAGTTTCAATTGTCCCCATCACCAATACCAACCCCTTAGGGATTAAAAAAGGTTATCGCCTGGAACCTCATGGGGTGGAATTTAAAAAGCCGGTAAAAGTAACCTTCTCTTATACTGATGAGGATATCGAAAGCACACTTCCGGAATTCCTGGGTATAGCGTACCAGGATAAGAAAGGTGTGTGGCGCGCAATTGGCGGTACTCAATTAGATAAAACGAATAAAAAAATCTCTGTTAATACTACACATTTCAGCGACTGGAGCTTCTTTGAACTCCTTTACATGATACCCGTGCATACAACTGTCGAGCCAGGAGGGTCTGTTGACATGAAGGTGGTTTGTGATCCTGATTTGCTGGCTCCCCTCGTTCCTGGTAAAGAGTATGGGATCAATGAAGCTGAACCTATACCGGCGTCAAGGGTGAAAAAATGGACACTTAGCGGGGCCGGCACCTTACAGGCCGATGGATCTAAAGCGAAATACAAAGCTCCTGGCACTACGCCCGATCCAAACACAGTTGCCATATCAGCCGAGATTGATATGAACCAGCTGGGAAAATTCCTAGTAGTAGGTCACGTTACTATTGCGGGCTCTTTTATCGAGTTTCAATTAGGAAATTCCCCTATGATAAAAATCCCAGCTTCTCCTGTAGTAAAATTTGGGGGCGATTACCTTCTTGCTAACCCAGACAATGAAGGCGGAGGCTACTTCCTCCTAAGATGGCCAGGGGGTAAAGGTTCGCATGGCTACACAATGGAAAACACAGGTGGGCATTTCCATTGGCTTGATGGTGTGGACTACGTAAATTACTATTTGGAACAGGACAAAGTTACCGTTAGTGGTGGCTCTATCAATATTACCAGCATGGGCGAAGAGAACGGCTGGGTGGAAGGAACCTTCACCGTCTCGCCAACAGGATCTGGAAAACCCTTTCCTCGCCCAAGCGTAACTGCGACAGGCAGGTTCAGAGCGAGAAAGGGCTTTCAATAATATAAGGTAGGCCATCCTTAATTCAATAAAAACACTCCAACAGCCGTTAGCATAAGTTCACTAACGGCTTCTCTATTTCTGCATAACTATTTATCCTGCTTTTACGTAAAAGCTCTTTAATGACTTTTGCATCAAGGGCTACTTTGGCTTACTTAACCATTAGTGTTATCTGGATTATATTGAGCGACAGGCTTATATTTTTTCTGTCCACCAAATGGAGCAAGGATGATCTTCTGTTACTTCAAAGTGGAAAGGGAATATTTTTCATCTCATTTACAGCTTTACTATTATATCTGGCGTTGAGAAAATATCGTGATAGACAACATAAATACATTAAAGAAATTAAGAAGTCGGTTGAAGAGAATGAAAAGCTTGTAAATATTCTAAACTGTGTAAGTAATATGGCGATTCTTACCGATAAAGACTCCAAAATTTGCTGGGTGAATAGAGCGTTCTACGAGTTTACTGGATTTACCTCAGAAGAGATAATAGGTCAAATGCCTTTCATTTTGCATAAAGAAAAGACTGATTCAATTACTGTAAGTAGAATAAAAGAACGCTGCGCAAGACATGAGTTCTTCAAAGAGGAGCTGATCAATTATAAGAAAAATGGCGAGCACTACTGGGTGGAGCTATCCTTCAGCCCAATGTTTTGTCCCGCTAATGAGTTTAAAGGCTATGTCACCATCCAATCTGTTATTACAGACAGAAAAATAAAGGACGAACAGATTCAACAGCAAAACGAAGTTTTACGTGAGATGGCATGGTTAAATTCCCATGAAATACGAAAGTCTGTCGCTAATATGCTTGGTCTGCTTGCCCTATGCCCTGATCAACAAACAGAAGAGGACTCAGAAGTATTCAGGTTATTACACCAAAGTACTCATGAGTTAGACACAGCACTAAAAAGAATAGCTGATAAGTCGAACAAATTTTATAAAGCCTAAACTCGTTCAATAATATAACCTATCTCCGAAAGTTTAGTTAATAAATTCTTTTGTAATTCGGACTCAAAAGGTGACAGATCAGAAGAAATATATGAATGGGGTTTTATTTTAAGAGTGCTGCCTTCCGGTTGTAAAAACACAAGCTTAATTTTCCGGCTGGAAGAATAGTATTCAAAATCTTCGATAGCGGGATTATCGGGGATCCTTATTGCTCCTGAAATGATTTCTTTATTTGATAAGCGAAAATGAGTAGGAATTATTTCCATATTTTATTATGCTCCTATCCGGTACGATCAAGCCTTCTAAAATTCATAACCTTCATTATTGTTTTAGAGGCAGGGCTCGTAAGCCTCAGAAACTCTGCTTCACTCTCCTCCAGGTTATTCTCAAGATTTAATAATTTATGTTTTAATAAGTACATCCCTTCCTTGAAGGCCTTTAATTCTTTTTTAAAGTCGGCAGATTGCACATTCACTTTGGCAATACGAGCAGTAATTTCCTCTTTGGTCACGATCGAATAAACCACCTTTTAGCTCATTTTGTTTATACCAGTATTCAATTCGTCTTGATTGGCTTTTTTATTTATTGAAGTTCAGGAGGTTTCAATTTCTCGCACCTCACTAAATTAAACGGCTTACAGAAATTTTAAGGTTATATTAGCAATTCATATCTTCACCTCTGTAATCCTAATAATATACCTTAGTTGAAACAACATTAAAAATAGTAAATATTGAAAGAGGAATTTGATAGAACTAGTCCCCTTGGGGCTGTTAAGTATTTTCGTAATTGCATTTTTAATGGTGACCTACCCGGAGCATTAGGCTGTTTCCATCCGGAAGCAACCTATATTGAAAGAGATGGTCAAGAAATTAGAGGATTAGAGAATATTGAGAAGGCATTAACAGCTATCTGTTTGTGGAAGCCCAAAATTGAGGGAGTCAAACACCGGATTACAATCGTAGAGGACCTTGCACTTTGGATTGACAATTACACAGTTAAAGCAAGGACAGCAAATGGAGATCCAATGGAAATGGAGGGAACAACTGCCTGTATGCTTAAACGAAATGCCGAAGGTTTATGGCTCTGGCTAGTTGACAATCCCTTCGCCTCTAATGATCTAACTCTTTAGTAAAATCTGTTTTACCAATAAATCCGTGGTTAATTTTGCCCAGGACTTCGATTATTATTTAAGGCAGGCAAATGTTACAGTTCGGCGTCGGCCGTATAGCCTAAAAACCTTATTTTGTAAAAACTTTATCAGAACTCGATTTTTATTACCAATATCTAAAGTAAAAATGGCATTTTTGTCGAGTTAATCAGTGATGACGTATTTCAGAAGCTTAAATAAGGGTGTTGCGTTTTTCCTGCTGCTGATTTTTTCAGCCGTGCAGGTTATACAATGTGTGCACAGTCATGGCGAGGAGACGTACTCATCTTCGATAGTAAAAGACACTCATAATACTTCCGATAAGGAGATCCATAATGCAGATATAAAATGTAAAGTCTGTGATTATGTCCAAAACCAGCAATCCAGACAGTTATGCCAGGATTTTCCTTCCCCATTAGTCGTCTTAAATATTAAGCCTCTTACTTTTTCGGTTGATTTCTCCGAAAGCCTGTTCGAGCGCTGCGTCCATATCTGGACAAACAAAGGTCCCCCTCAAGTTTAATTTCTTCCGGCTTTATTTCTGCCGGTAAGATCTGTTGTTAGAACTTTTCTTACGACACCCTTATGCGTTTTTTACGCATTTCCCCTGTTCTATTTATTGTATTTTCTATGAAGTACCGGGTCTATCTCGTTGTCACTCTCGTTTGTTTCGCCATAGAGCTATTTGCCCAGGCGCCCGAGTGTAGTTTTAAAATTGAAGGAGTTATTTTGGATTCGCTGTCTAAGGAAGCTATTCAAGGAGCCTCCATAAAGATCGTTCCCGTTAGCCGGGCATCAATAAGTGATGAGCATGGTCATTTTAGCTTGGCTAAGTTATGCAGCGGAACATTCTCCTTAACTGTTAGTGTTATAGGCTATAAAGAATACCGGAGAGAGATAGCAATTAGCTCCACTTCAGAGTTAACAATTCTGCTGCAACCCGCCAAACTAAGACTAAAGGAAGTTAAGGTACGGGCAAGAAAACCGGTTGCTCAAGGCGCCAGTGCATCACAAATGATCACTGAACAGCAGCTGGATCAAACCAAAGGGGGCACTCTTGGGGATGTATTAAAAACTGTCCCGGGAGTTACTACCCTTCAAACAGGTTCATCTATTGCTAAGCCGGTACTCCAGGGCCTTCATAGTAATCGTCTTCTCATCTTAAACAATGGCGTACGTCAGGAAGGACAGCAATGGGGCATGGAACACGCTCCGGAGATAGACCCTTTCGCTGCTCAGTCAATAACAGTAATAAAAGGAGCTGAGAGTGTAAGATTCGGACCTGAAGCGATCGGTGGTGTGATCCTTGTAAAGCCAGCTCCTCTTTCGAAGGTTCCTGGTATTAAAGGCGAACTTAATTTAACGGGTTCAACCAATGGATCAGCAGGCGCCCTCTCGGGCCGCCTGGAGGGTGGTTTACGGAAAGTGCCTGGACTAGCATGGCGAATTCAGGGAACGGGAAAAACCTCTGGAAATATAAAAACAGCTGACTATTATCTAACTAATACTGGTGTCCGTGAAATAAACTTCTCAGGAGCTCTTGGGTATTCAAGAAAGCGATTAGAAACTGATCTCTATTTCAGCCGCTTCGAGACAGAATTGGGAATATTTGCCGGCTCCCATATCGGTAATATCGAAGATCTTCAGGCTATTCTAGTGAATGGACGTCCTTTCGATGAGGGCAGCTTTTCCTACGCTATCAGTGCCCCAAGCCAAAAGGTAACACATAATCTATTAAAGCTCGAAAGCCATTTCCACTTAAATAGTAACAGCCACATTGATCTTATATATGGTTTTCAACAGAACAACCGCCAGGAGTACGACATTCGCCGTGGCGGCAGAAGTGGGATTCCTGCTCTTGACCTTACCCTAAATACCCAAACACTTGACCTATTCCTGGAGAACGACAACAGTAAGGGTTTCAAACAGATAATAGGCCTCAATGGCATATCTCAAGTAAACAACAATGTTCCCGGTACGCTAAGTACTCCATTAATTCCTAACTACGATACTTATAATGCAGGCCTGTATTACATCGGGCGGTATACAAAAGGTAAGTACCAGATGGAGACAGGATTACGATACGATTATAAATACCTGGATGCGCTCGGATATGACCGGGACCAAAATTTATATGGAGGAACACAAAGGTTCAACAACCTGTCCGCAAATATAGGAGGTGTTCTCCACCTTTCTAATCAATGGTCTTTTCGTTCAAACCTTGCTTCCGCATGGAGGGCGCCCGTTGTAAGTGAGCTTTTCAGCAGTGGTCTTCATCGTGGTTCCGCAGCAGTTGAAATAGGCGATGCCACACTGAATAGTGAGAAGAGTTATAAATGGATCAACTCTTTGGAGCATAACAGCGACAAGTTTGATCTTAATCTTAGTGTCTTCTACAACCATATAAACAACTATATCTACCTTAGGCCTTCCGGAGAGCTTTATCAAAGCATCAGCGGTACCTTCCCTGTGTTTTATTACCGGCAAACAGATGCCCGGCTTCTTGGCGGAGATGTGGGAATTACCTACCGGATTACAACTAATATTCACTATGGCCTAAAAGGTGCCGTGGTACGAGCCAGGGATATTACGAATAACACTTATCTGCCATGGATCCCCTCTGATCGCTATGAAAACAGCCTGGGCTATCACTGGCAGAACAGCCGGAAAGAAACAGAAAACTACTTAAGGCTTAGTCACCTTTTTGTTGCGCGGCAGGGCAGATACCAGGAAGGAACCGACTTTGCTGCGCCACCTTCAGGCTATCATCTTTTAGGAATTCAGGGGGGCACTCAATTCATATTCGGGAAAAGCAGGCTGAACCTGAATGCATCTATAAGCAATCTGGCAAACATTCTTTATAAAGATTATATGAACCGGTTCAGATATTATGCCCACGATCAGGGCAGAAATTTAACCCTCAGGGCAATACTAAAATTTTAATTCTTAAATGTTTAATTCACTAATTACTAAGTCTATGTCTATTACAGAAATCTACAGAAAAATGGCACTTGCTCTTGCAGCAGGAGCAGTACTAACGTTCAGTGCTTGTAGCAAAGATGATCCGGAACCGGAAGTACCCCAGGAAGAATTCAAAAGCGTGGTATTTAATTTCATTGAACTAGAATCACACGGGGATCACTATCATCAAACAACCGACACTGTTCAGGTGGTGTTTGGCCAGGACGGCAATGCAACAAAGAGCCACTACGATCTGCACGCAGACGCAGTTTATCGACTAAAAGTAGTTGCGTATGATTTTGCAGGACGCGAAATGCAAAAGGAATTTGTAGAAGAGGCAAATGAGCATCAAATGTTCATTACCGGAGCACAGGAAGGAGTCCTCGATTATGCATATGAAGATGACAAAGTGGGAGTAACCGGCCGTTTGTCTACTCTGAAACCTTCAAATGGTTCTATGACTTTAACTGCAGTTTTACGTCACGGATTGGATAAATCTAAAACTACCGCCGCCAGCTGGAATGATGTAAACCATGCTCGTTTCGGTGGTTCTGCAGACTTCACCCTGAAATTCCCTTTACACGTTGTTGAAGGTGATGGTCACGGTCATTAATATCAAACCCTAATTTCTAATAGGATGAACTTTTGCCACTGAGGCAGAGTTCATCCTATTTGTTTTTTAATCCCCATCTCCACATTTAACTATGCTAGGCTCCTAAAATTGCCAACCTTTCTTCCCTCCATTCTTTAGTTAACGTTACTCTCTAATCTATCCATAACTACAACAGCTAGCAAGCTTTTACATGAGAATTTAGAATTTTAATTTTCTACTTTACCACAGTAGCTTCCAACTCTATGGTTAAGGTAGCAAAGAGCCCTTTTACTTCCAGCAGAGTTGTCGCCTGCTGAATCCCATACTTGTGGATGAAAGGTATATATACATCCATACAGGTACTGAAAAACTCCTGAACGGAAGTTGTATATCCATTTAGCCTAACTATTCCACTGCATTCATAACCAGACTCACTGATAAGTTGTTCTAAGTTTGTTATTGTCTGAATAAGTTGAGTTCGCATATCAGCAGCGCTTGGTATTCCATTAACGTCAATAGCCACTTGTCCTGAACAGTATAGTGTTCCATTTGGCTGCTTTACTTCAACAGCCTGTACCGAATTTGTGTTTTTACCCCAGCTCCATGGGTCAAATGATGTCTTTTGCATTTACTTTATTTAATTGTACAATCAAAAGTAAAATGAGCTTGTGACAGCCATATGTCAGGGGTAAGAGGAGGCTTAATAATATTTATCGAAATATTCCTGCAAGGTCATCTTATGGCGCTCAAACTTTTCCGAAAGGACTTCCATCTTGTTTATTCTGTCTAATCGAAAATACCTGTATTCCGCTCGTAACCGACACCATGCAACCAATAACCAATTCTCAGTTACGCTAATTAAAGCAAATGGTTCAATGATCCTGCTTGAGGTTGTGTTACTCTCGTTAACATAGTCGATTTTGGTTAAATAAAAGTTAGTTAAGGCATATTGTAACTGGGATATATTATTGCTATTTCGCTCTCTATTAGTATTTTGCTCGAAGCGGGTTCGCTCAGACAATAAGTTAGCTTTATCTTTTTCTGATTGACGTAATACAGCTTTTATTTTATCGATGGCTTCAGTATAATCTTTGATAAACGAAGAGTCTTTATTTTTCAATACAAGCTGCTCAGCAAGGACTAAGGCATTCGCCTGACTTTCAGTAAACATTATCGGAGGAATTCTATATCCATCCATCAATACATATCCTTTCCCTTCTTCGGTTAAAATCGGAACACCTGCTTGTTCTAATGCTTTTATATCACGATAAATTGTTCTTATACTAACCTTAAACTTATCAGCAAGATTGCTTGCTGTAATCAATCGTCTGGTCTGGAGCTGAGTTAAAATGGCGGTCAATCGCGAAAGCCGCTTTGTGTCATTCTCATTCACACGTACTCTGTTTTTGCGAAGCAAACATAACATTAATACTTTTCACATATGCCTCACCCCTATTATTGTTGACGTGGGGTCTAATAGTAAATTTTGAAGTTCAGTTAAGATAAAAAAATCCAACAGTAGTAATTATTGATATCCCACTGCCTGTAGCTGAAATAATTCTGCGTACCGTCCTTTTTGCTCTAGCAATTCAACATGACTGCCCATTTCAACGACCTCGCCATTATCTAATACTAAAATGCGATCAGCCATTCGAACTGTTGAAAAGCGGTGTGAAATAAGCACAGCCATTCTACCTTTAGTCAGTTCTGTGAATCGCTCAAAAACCTGGTATTCTGCCCTTGCATCCAGTGCCGAGGTAGGCTCGTCTAATATGACTAATTTCGCATTCCTCATATAGGCACGAGCTATCGCCACTTTCTGCCATTCACCACCAGACAACTCAACACCTTCTGCGAATCGCCTGCCAAGAACTTGTTCATAGCCACCCGGTAACTTCTTTGCAAGGTCATCGGCAAGGCTTTGCTGTGCCGATCTTCTGATCAGCTCTTCATTGGATTTCTCCTCTATGTTACCTGTTGCAATATTTTGCGAAAAGGTCATTTGGTAGCGTATAAAATCCTGGAAAATAATTCCGATATGCTTACGAAGGTCATTAAGGTCATATTCCCTTAGATCATGTCCGTCCAGTAGTATACGGCCTTCTGATGGATCATATAAGCGCACCAGAAGTTTTACCAAAGTACTTTTCCCCGCCCCATTTTCGCCTACCAGAGCAAGCTTTTCTGATGGATGCAAGGTAAAGTTCAGATTCCGGTTCGCCCAGCGTTCGCTATGATGATAGCGGAATCCGACGTTTTCAAATTTGAAGCCTTCGATAATTGGATTCGGGAAAGGTCTGGGGTTATTTGTATTAAGGATCCTTGGCTGGATCTCGAAGAAATCAAAGAAGTCTTTAAGATAGATCGCACCTTGAGATACGCTGGTAAACCTACCAAGTACACTTTCCAATAAGCTTCGCAATTGTCTGAATGAGCCCGCCAGAAACGTAAGTTCGCCAATAGTGAGTTCACCCTGAACAGTACGGTGGATGATAAGCACATAAGCACCATAATAACCAAGGCTGGCTAATAGAGCGAAGAAAGTCCCCCACATGGACCGTCTAACAGAAATGCGCTTATTCTCAGCATAGAACTGATCAGAAAGAACCCTGAAACGATCAATGATAAAATTTGCAAGGCCGAACATTTTGATTTCTTTGGCTGTATCATCGCTTGCGCCGATATACCTCAGATAGTCAAGCTCCCTTCGCTGGGGAGTTTGGCGGCGACTTAGGGCATAGGTTTGATCATTAAAGTACCATTCACCTATGAATGCTGGGAGGATTGCAATGATCAACAATAAGACCAGCCAGGCATTAAATACAAATAGTCCCAGCCCCAAAAATCCTATCGTGATAAAGTCTTGTAATTGGCTCATTACCTGTGAAAGGAGCACCGTCCTACCATTTGTTTGCTGACGGGCTCGCTCTAGTTTATCATAAAAAACAGCATCCTCAAACTGATCCAAATCAAGAGTGCCAGCATGCTCCATTATCCTTATAGAGGTATGATTTGCAAAGAGTTCGCCCAGTAAGCTATCCATAAGAGTAATGGCACGAGTAAGACCATCAGATAAAATTGCAAGTGCAAGTTCAAAAGCTACCAGTTTCCAGAGATAAGCTTCGGCGAATGAGTTGTGACTACGGTTTAAATAGATCACTTGATCTATAATCAACTTACCTATGTAGAGTAACAGGAAGGGAATTGCCGCTATTATAAAGCGTAAAGTAATGTTAGCTAGCATAATCTTCGAGCCCGACTTCCATATCAGCTTGAAAAAGGCCGGCAGATTACGCAATGCACGTAGTCGATCTTTAATAGTAGGTTGAGACGCATTTCTGCTTGTTCTAGCCATTGTTATGACAAATAGAAACAAAAGTCTTTTGGTTTTATTGACCCCTAATTAATGCGTCGCCGGGTGTTCTTCAGGATTACTTACCCATATAATATTTAGTCAATCAGACCCGAGGAATATCGAAAAATAAGAAAGCGCAGCCTTTTTACTATTTTTAAAACGGAGGTGTGCTTGGCGCAGTCAAAAGCAATTACATGTTTAAATTTACCGCTACAATTGAAATCATCGGAATCAATCCATTTGTTTTTGTCCCTGATGATATTTTGAACTCTATATTTGAGCAAGCCGGAAAGAGCAAGGGGCCATCAGGTGTACTCCCTGCAGCACCGACATTTACATTTGAAAACTACTTTGCCCAAACCTGACCTTCCTTGGTGAATCTCCACTTGAAATAGGCATCTAAAACCTGAAGAGATTTTACATCAGGAACAAGTGCCTGGTGTGGATCCGCATCCAAATACATCAGCTCCTGTTTTCCTTTTCTAAATACAGGCCACTGTGGCAAACCACTTGCATTAGGATTCCCATACTTGGCAAAGTTAGTCCAATAACTGCTAATGGTTTCCGATAATTTAATATCCGCTTCAGTTGTCTGAGGATTATTCTTATTCAAGGTCATGAATACATAAGGAATTTCTTGTCCGTGTGGAGAGCCAAAACCATATCGGGGTGAATCTTTAGGAAAGTCTGGATGTTGATCAAAATAGTATAAGTAGACATTCGACTTACCTGTCTGCGATTGCAACCTTGCCCATGTCCAAGTATGCCAACCAAAAGCTGCATCCCGCATTAAGTCCCTGGCAGTTCTTGCTACACTAGTTTCGCCTGGAGGATATGCTTTTAATAATGTATCCGCGAACTTACCGTAGCGTTGTTTTACATTGGCAATGTATTCTTCAGGTGTTTTTTCCCTTGAGAAACTAGCGCCTTCATCCGAATTATACCCAATAAGTACAGCTACATCATTATACCTACCTTCTTTGTAAAGTTGGTACTGGTTGTCGGGTATCACGTGGCCATCAATAATAGGCCAAGCCCCTCCCATCCCCGGCTCCATCGGTAATTCTTCAACCTTAAGCTTGCGTAAAGCGGCAATTGACGAAACACCTGCTTTTTGTATAAATTCTTTTCCGTTAAGTTCCGCCTGCTGCAGGGTCTTCATGTTTTCGCCGGGATAAGTTGTTGGGCGTGTAGGACCAAATGAGCCACCGCTTTGAGAAATAGCTCTCTGGAATAATCCTTTCGCCAAAGGCGAAGCACACAGCATACTAACTGAAATCCCTCCGGCCGATTCACCAAAAATCGTTACTTTTTGAGGATCCCCGCCAAAAGCAGCGATATTATTCTTTACCCATTTCAAGCCTGCAATTTGGTCAAGTAATCCGTAGTTCCCCGAAACCTTATCCGGGTTTTCAGCACTAAGTTCGGGATGGGCCAGAAATCCCAATTTCCCAACCCTATAGGCAATGCTAACAACAACCACACCTTTTGTAGCCAGATGCTCTCCGGTACATACAGGTTCGGCAGTTGACCCGAAACTAAAACCCCCACCATATATCCACACTAAAACCGGTAGTTTTTCTTTTGGCGACTTTGCCGGAGTCCATACATTCAGATAAAGGCAGTCTTCACTTTTTCCCGCAGGAGGATTTCCGGCCTGGTAAGGAGAAGGAGCAAATTTTGTTGCCTGCTTAACTCCATCCCATTTCACAACAGGTTGTGGGGCTTTCCAGCGAAGCTCATTGACTGGCGGAGCTGCAAAAGGAATTCCCTTAAAAACTTCTAATCCATTTTCTTTGGTTCCCTGAACCATACCTCCATCCACCTTTACCTGGGCAAGTAGATCTATTGAACAAGCAACTGTAACACACAAAATGGTAGTAAGCAGGGTGATGATAGATTTAGTTTTGAATTTCATTTTGTTAATTGTTAAAATTCTTTGATTTCATTGTCCATCAGTGATATTTGGATAGATCATAGGCCAGAATTATCTGTGCATAGCATACATAAAGTGTAACTAGGAATGCCAGCATTATTAGGTTATTTCTTAACATGGTCTTCCAGGAATAAAATTGGCCGTTAGTTTTTCATAGAAACCTTACTGTATCTACCAAGGCAAGGTAAGAATATTGCCGCAGGTTTCCTAGTCTAGATAGAACCCTGAACAAAGCCTTATCGCTTTGGGCAGACAAAGCGATAAGGTAAAAAAGATATCGAAATTTTGAAATAAAATTTGCTTTATGGATGCTATGAAGGAAGTAGGCTTAAATCAACTTTTAATTGAAATTATATGTACAGGATAAAAGTCCGCTCCTCCCTACACCGTTTATGCCACTTCCATGTGTGCGATAATCTTCGTTAAACAGGTTCTGAGCACTTAATCTTATTTGAAGCTTATTATACTGGTACCCTGCAAAAACATTTAAGACTTCCCACGCTGGAGTTCCCCCTGCTGGAATACGATTATCGTCTATATCTCCCTGTGCTAACCTGCTCTGCCTTGCTGCAATACTCAAGTCAGCAGCTGCATAAAACTTTTTTAATTTGTATTTTATTGCGGTGTTCCCATAGAGAGGAGGAATACGCCTTAATGGTTCTGATTTACTAAGGTTTTTCCCAAAGGTGTATGCTGTAAAGGCTGTAAGATCCCAGTGCTTGCTAGGCAACCACTGCAATCGGAGATCAGCTCCTCTTATTACAGCTTTTTCTATATTCTCTTTTTTGTAAACATTATATCCGCTTATCACCTCATTCTCAACTTTAGTGCGAGCTATAAGGTCAGTTAACTGATTATTAAATACCGTCATCGAAGCGTTCCACTGGTTAAACTTAAGACGGCACCCTAACTCCATATTGTAATTTCGCTCAGGCTTCAAACTGTAACTCGGTATCTCATAACGGAAGTCTACAATTCCAAGAGTTCCCATATCATCGATATTAGGCGCTCGATAACCACTACTGAATGAGGCGTGTAGATTATGGCTTGCTATTTTATAGTTCCCTCCAAGATTCACAACTAAGGCTGCCGGACTTAATTTAACTGTACCAAGCGTCTCGTCTTTAATAGTCGCCTCAAACCAGTTGTAGCGAAGTCCAGCTTCTAAATTAAACCTTTTGAGTCTTAGCTGATGGATATTGAAAACAGAAAGATTTGAATAAGTAGAGTGATCTGGGTACAATCCTCTACTTTGCACTGATGCACCGCTGCTTGTATTTAGGTCAGACTTGCTGCTTGAAATGTCGTCGTAATAATATTCAAGTCCGCTGCTCGACGTCCAGTCTTGTGAAAATTTAGAGGTGATATCCAGGAGAGCTCCGACAGTAGACACTCCATCCTCCTCCCGCCTTATGCTTGGGTTACCATTCTTCTGGCTTCTACGCACTTCGGCAGTTTGTTGAAATGATGGAGTTATAGAGATTGATTGCAGAAAAGGATTCTTACCCGCGATACTAAATTTCAAATAGGAAAGAGCCCGTTGCTGAATCTGCATTTCGTTGAGCGCAAAGTTCTCTAGTTTCACTTTGTGAAAAACAGGAACATTATTCTGCTTCACAAATTGCTGGGCAGCAATTAGCTCCATTCCTTCCTTAAGCTTCCACTTCAATTTCATATCCGCATCAAGCTCCCCGTAGCCGCTAGGCGACTGCTTGCCGGTCGTGTCTCCGCCAAAAAGGCTCCCATAATCTTTGACACTTAATCCACCAAGGGCAACAAGGCGGGGTGAAGAATATACTAATTGCCCTCTGCCAGTCTTTTCCATATCCCGGCTCCAATATCGTCCCCCGGCAAGCCCGCTGAACTTACTGACACTAGTATAGTCCGGGTCCTGCGTAATAATGTGAACTACTCCTCCCATAGCATCAGAGCCATACTGTACAGACCCACTGCCTTTCAAAACCTCTATCCGGCTTATAGTAAAGGGATCAACAGTATTTAAGTACTGATTTGGGCCATATCTGAAAGTTGAGTTGTTTAAGCGGATGCCATCTATCAGGGTGAGGGTTTGGTTGCCGGTTAAGCCCCTTACAAAGGCAGAACCACCTCCATGATTTGTTTTTTGAACGAAAACCCCCGGGACAGCCATCAATGCTTCAGGGGTGGAGCGATAAAGAAATTCCTCAATTTTCTGCCTGCTTAACACTTCGACGGAATAAGGGCTGGTTGCAATATCGCTCTTGTGGCGACTTGCCGTAATAGTAACTTCCGGTAAAACTTTGGTGGTATCAGCAATCGCGACTTCTGCCTGCTGCGCGAATGTCAAAGCCGGGCCCATCATGAAGCCGGCCATCAAAACTTGTAAATATCTCAACTTGTTGTTTTGTAAAACTGAATATTCCTCATCGTCATCATCCCAATAGACGTCTATTTCTCCAAATCGCTTCTTTATGAAGCAGGGATCATTAAGTGGACGAAGTTCGTGAGGGAGTATTAAGAATAGTTAAAGAGTACGTTAAGCTTGAGGACTGTCGTGACTAGGACCACCCGGAAAATCAGAAAGGAGCGCTTTTTGAATTTGCCGATCCGCCATAATTTCAAATATGTCCTATCTAATTATTTATTCGTCCTACCCTCGCTTTTCGGCTCATTCTACCTTTGCTGTTATTCAGATAATCGCTTAAAAATAGTATAGATGAAAGCAAGACTGTTAATTTCAATCAAAATTTGGATGGTAATTTATCCTTCCATTACCCTGTTTCTATTTCTGTTTGGAGCAGACCTTGCAGGTCTGCCATTGTACCAGCGCACCTTTATCATAACCGTTTCATTGGTACCCTGGATGGTGTTCGTTGGTCTTCCTTTCATTGAATTTATTGTTGGCAAAATTTCCTCCAGAACTTATACCCAAAAGCCTCTAAATAAATAGACAAAGCTTAAATCAAACAGCAATTGGTAATTTATGGCCTCAAGAAGGGGATTCATCCCAATCTTCTCCAGACGGGAAGTAAACATCGATATGATAAAAAAGCATAATCAACATTATTTGTGAGAAATTATTTCCTGCTCTTAAAACCTATATCCCCCTCAGGAAGCGCAATATCTTTTACCTCTAGCCTCTCCGGTCGACTTTTCTTCTTCGCTGTTACAGGCTGCCTCTTCTCTTTTAGCTCCCGAAAACGTTTTAATATACCTTCTCTCTCAAAACCGCAATAATAGTCCTTGGGAGTAATTAAAGCATCATCTCCTTTCTCTGCTCTTAACCTAAGTATTTCCTCGTCAGCAGGAATATGCCAAGCTCCGATCAATTCTGCAGGGCTCCACTCCTTGGAATTAAGCAGCATTTCCTCCCCCAATTTGGTAAGATTATAAGCATGGATAGACATACTTAATAAAAGAACCCTTCCTTTTGGGAAATCTGCCTCTAGTTCGATTACCTCCCCCTCATAGCGTTCTAACGAAGATATCCGTATATCTTTTATTCGATGATAGCGGTAACATTCAGCTTTAAAATCAAAGGAAACAGCCAGGAACCGCAGAATATAATACTGCCCATTACCCCCCCGAATGTCTTCTCCCCGAAAGCCAGGCACAGAGATCTTCAATTTATTCTCTTCCAGGAATTCAGCCTTCGGCCTAACTTTAAGAACTTGATCGACAGGGGAATGACTATTAAATTGAAAGCCCTTCAGATAAGAGAGATCTGCATCATGAAGATCTCGATCACCTCGTTCCCTATGCCGGCAAGCGGAAACACTGTTGCGAACTACTGAATTAAACCGGTTAACCATACCTCCTTCGTAACCACTGATTACTGCAGAAAAGGCATTTCTGATTACCTTAGCAGAACCACTGCAGAGTCCAAATTCAAGGCTGCTTTCCTTGCTTGCATAGGTCTGTTTAACCTTAGCTGACTTTGTTTGTACAACCTGCCGACCACGATAATAACGGAAATTAAGATTTCCCATTTTCCCGTGAAAGAAACCTTTTTTATCAAGAATTGCCATAAAGACTGGTTTAGAGAATAAGGAACAAGTTATAGAAAATAATTGTTAAAAGAAAATAAATTTCTTTATTAATTAAAAACAACTCTATTTCTGTGTCGTTCCAGCTGGCAGCCAAACTTCACATGAAAGCAAATCAAGACATAATTATTTCTGCAATAAGTCCGCCATTTATGAAAATAGGCGGACTTATTGCGCATTTAATGCAGAATTTAGGCGGAAACATATAAAAGCAAGTATTAAGTTGGGGAGAGCTTAATGATATGTTAGCTGGGACTTTAGTGATAGGTATGGTTAAAAAGCTATGAGGTTTGGTGATGGCCTCATAGCATTACTTCAAACGCAGCATTATTATTTAGCCTTTCGGCATTTTACTCATGTCCATATAGAGAGCATTCCATCTGTGACCATCAAGGTCGGTAAACCCACAACCGTACATCCAGCCCTGACTTTCACTTGGAGCTGCATATACCGTTCCTCCGGCACTTTTAACTTTCTCAGCTAGCCCGTCTATTTCTTCGAAAGTTTCAGTATCAATAGAAAACAGTACTGCTGATGATGTTTTAGGGTCGGATACAGGATGCTGCGTAAAGCTCTCAAAAACATGCTCAGCACATAACATCAGTACTATATTTTTGCTTCCTATCGTTACGCAAGACATCTCAGCAGTTTCAGGAAACCGCATATTTTGTTCAAAGCCTATTTTGGTATAAAATTCCCGGGCTTTTTTCACGTCTTTAACTGGCAAGTTAAGCCATACTTCTTTGATCATAACATATTCTCCTTTTAAGTTTCTTTAGTTATATCAAAGATAGCCTTGTGACACCTACCAGGTAGGGCACAGATGCGACGCTTAAAGGGCAGATTGCGACAAAGTCTCATGTGCGGGATTATTTATACCCCGCAATAACTTACCCTCACTAACACCATCCAGAACAATTATTCTACATCATGCAGCTTTTTATATCTGCCATTAGAATCTACTTCAACATACACGTCTTCTTCGTGTAAAACCTGAGCATCATTCATTGTTATGGCCACCCCGGCAATGAAAAGTATAGTGAAAATAGTGAGCGTTAGAAGAATTAACATAGCTAGAATCTCATTAGTTAGTATGAATGCAATAACGCTATTAATCAACTTTCTATCAATACTTTAAAACACTTTTAAGAAAATTCCAGCCTTCTATTAGATTTGTTAGGACCTTCACCAGGATGTTAAAGATTCTTTAAATTTTTAATTAATACTGACGCTTAGTCATTATAATATTGTTAGTGACCTATTTCGCTGCAAACCCAATAAATTGTCTAGAAGAATGGAATAAAATTAGAATTCTGCAGAAAAGACTGAATTGATGAGGGAAAATACCAGGCTCTGAAATCCCTGTGGTAAGATATGTTAGAGTTTGTTTCAATTACCGGCTTACTACTTACAAAGATCATGTAGTAATAAGCCGGAAAAATGTGTCTTATTTATTGCTGTTTGGTTTTACGCTTGCAAGGTTTACTACACTGTTCAGATAATCCTCAATATTAGTATACCCGTCATTGTTTTTATCCTTGATTGCATCAGATGCATCCCTAGGGTTCAAACCATTTTTAGTTTCCCATTCGTCGGGAATGCCATCTCCGTCAGTGTCTTTGTATGGTGTTCCTTTATATTCCGGATAACCGCCTACCTGACTGATGTCTGTGATAATTCCCCCCTTGTACGAATCGATCGGCAGTCTCCTATGTTCAAACTGGGTAGCAGGAAGTTTTACATTTTTTAAAGGGTTTATATTCCCGGTTTTTACCTGTTGAATGATACGAGTATCCACAGGATCTCTCTTAGGTAAATTAGCACCGGTATTTGCCAACACGTAATCAAACGCATCCTGAGCAGAAAGCACAGTGATCTGTGGCATTGGCAAAGGTTCGTTCCACTTCATTCTTGGGAAGTAGGCTTTTGCCTGATCAAAGCTCATCAACTCGCCGTTCTTGCCTTCCACTTGAACACCGCCATTCCAGTTGTCATTAGTTACGGTGGCATTTCCGTGTACAATATTACCGTTAACATACGCCCGCCCGAAGGTTACATAAGGAAGCTTACTCCTTCCCGACTCCGGTTTTAGAAGACGATATCCTACGGCTTCGTTTACCGGTGTAAGCGGCCCTGGTTTGAAGTAATTATTGAAAATGTTATAGTTTGAACGATAGTCGCCGCCATCAACTGAGCGATGCACCCAATTAAACACCACGTTATTAACGAAATTGAATACATCAGCCCAACCGATCGAAGGGTTACGAGCAGCGTTGTTTGCCCATAAATTACGCATGTAAGTAGCGTTTTCGCCCCCAATGGTGCTTCCGAACGCGTGGTTCCAGGTATCCAAAGCTTCAGAAAAAATAGAATTCTGAATAGTAATATTAACTGTTCCTAACTTAGCTTCTTTTGTGCCGGTACTGTCGTTATACATGTGCCTGTACATAGACATGTTTTCGTCTAATCCCCAGCTTGCAGAAACGTGATCGATCATAATATTTCCAATGGGATTCCCGCCAATGGCATCGTCACGGCGACCCACATTCGTCTCACCTCTTCTAAACCTCATGAAGCGAATAACAACGTCGTGAGTGTTGATCCAAACCGACTCGCCTGCAACGCAAACCCCGTCGCCAGGGGCAGTCTGACCAGCAATAGTGATATAAGGGGCACGAATAATTAAAGGGGTTTTCAAACGGATAATTCCAGCCACGTTAAATACGATGGTACGGGCTCCCCCCTGCTCACATGCTTCTCTTAAAGTACCTGGGCCGCTGTCTGCCAAACTTGTAACTACGTATACTTTTCCGCCACGACCTCCAAAAGAATAAGCGCCTCCTCCTTCCGCACCCGGAAAGGCAAGAATTTTAGCTTGAGGAAGATCGATAGCCCTGGAAGCCCAGGGAATGTATGGTTTACCTTGAGCAGCCTCTTTCTCAATGATTGGAAGAGCTTTTTGCCATGCAATATCAGATTGGCGACGCGCCTGCTCCATCAATGCATTACTTGCACGCCCAACGTCTTCAGGTATTTTAGGATATTGTGCGAAGCCTGTGCTTGTCATTCCCGACAACGCAGTTAATAATAGGAACCCTTTCCAGTACTTATTCATTTTATTTGATTATAATTTTCGTTTTCTAACTCTTTGTACTACTTACCCGCTTCCTAGGCGTCCCGCCCCCTCCGGTATTCTTACCTACCCGGATCAACACAGTTTTAGTTCGATGAAGATCTCTATGAGAATTTGGTATAACCGGTTAAATTCTGTCAATTAAAGAAACAACTTTTAAAACTGCCGGGAAAGGCAATGACTACAGAGAGGGAAATAAGTAAAATGAAATGGGATATTTGCTGGACGAGTAAAGGAAGAGGGTGCGAAAATTTAATCTAATCCATAATTTTAGGATCAGGGGCGCTTTTATATAAGCTGATCTAATTACTTTCAATTGATTGATAGAACTGGAAAAGAGTAACCGCCCTGTCTTTTATCATGTTGTAATAAAAGCTGGTTGCTTTAACTTGTTGGATAGTACCACCCCCGGTGTATTCTTCCTTGCTTAGTACTGCCCGGAATGCCAGATCCTTATCCTTGAATACTATCCAGGCTTTTTCTGCCTGAATGAGGGCTGTTTTATCTGACGGTTTTAATTTTAAAAGAAGTTTTTTGTAATACTTGTTGAGAATGACATCGTATGCACTTGCAGCTTCGTTCATCGCGAACCGCATTCCGGCTGTAGAATAATCAAGCTTCATATATTCATCCATATATCTCTCAATTCGCATAGTATCTATTGCGAATTCAGTAGCAACCGCACGATCACCATCCTGACGCTTCTTAAAAGACGCAACATCCTGTTCGATCTTTACTTTGATAGACTTCTCCATTTCAGGGGTGACTTCCCTTGGTCCATTTGTAGTTTGCGCCCATGCTGTTGAAAATGAAAGAAGGAAGAGTATTAAAAGCGGAAAATTCATTGATAATTTCGTATTGATAGCCCTAAAGGTAATAGAAAAAAGCCATGAGCCTGTTGAAGACCCATGGCTTGATAGGTATAAGTAACGTAAAAGATGATCGACAGCTTATTGCTTGTAAACTTTTCCGTTGATCTTGATTTCTTTCCAACCGCCCTGTAAGCCCAGGCCTTTGATGTAGGTTACGGTATGAGGATGCCCTTTAAAATTTGGATGATAGATCATGTCGAAGCTGAATGTCATCTTGGTAGGGCTTTTCTCTACTACACTAACTTTATAATCGTTGTAGCTTTGGTCCTCCAGCGTTTGAAAAGTATCCCCCACGTTTGCTCCAAACCTGGCTCTGATATACTGAATTTCCGGAAAGCGAGGTGAACTTGATATTAGATTGTTATTTGCATCGATGCGAAGGTAATCTTCTGACATTGCATCGCCGCCAGTTAAGCTGAACATCTTGTAATAGAGCTGCCCTTTAATTCTTACGGTATCCTGAATTTCGCTGAAATTTTGACTATCGACCCTCCAGTAATTTCCTATCTGCAGGGGCATAAAGGAGTCGGACTCCGGCGTCAATGGTGATTGATAAACATCCTTTTGACAGGAAGTAAAGACAGCGGTAACAATGCTTAGTAAGAATAAAATACGTTTCATGTGTAGCCTATTTCTCTCATTACGAAATATTTATAGGGAGTGTAACAGAGAGCGCAAAAAAAGTGGAGAAAAAAGAGAAGGTGCAATTAATCCCCCAAATCTAGAAAAGAGGTCGCTCTTTGAAGGCAACCTCTTTGAAATGTCTTACTTTTTATTCGGATTAAAGTCAGTAAACCTGGCGGGTTCGTTTTGATTGCTTTTCTTAAGCGAAAAGCTGTCAAATAGCTGACCGCTGGCTTTATAAGCCTCGAATTTCAGATCATTGCCATCTATATGGATCACCTGGAACAGCTGAGTATCTTCGGCTGAGGTATCCATCCAGCGTTCAGAACTTATTTTGTACATCTTAGGGCCTGAAACTGATACAACATATACTGGCCCTCCCACTTTTTTCGAAACGCCTACCGGCAAGTTCCTGCCCCGGCTGTAGGTATGGTCATGGCCCTGCAACAGAAGGTCCACATGATACTTTTCGAACAATGGTTGAAATACTTCCCTGAACTCTTTATTGTCCCTTCCCTTTGCAGTTGAATAAATTGGATGATGGTAAGTGATCACGGTCCAAAGCTTTTTATTTTCTTTCAACACATTCTCAAGCCATCTTGCCTGCGTAGCCAATGAAACAGAATCGAGAACGATCATCTGAGAATTAAGGGAGATTATCCTCATGTTCTGATAATCTGTATAGTAAACCGACTCTTCCAAACCTTCTGGACCGTTTAGTGGAAGGGTGTACTGAAACCTCCAGTGTGGATCAAGGACGAGTTCCTTTTTCTCGTTCCTGGTGTACTCGTGGTTACCAGGTGTTGGGATTGCAGGGATCATTCCATTAATAAAACTTGCTCCGTAATGCCATTCTCCCCATTCGATATCATTGTTAGAACGGTTGATAAGATCGCCGCTGTGGATGATAAAACGAGCATCTGATCGGGTTGCAAATGCTCGTCGGATTACCCTTGACCACTTTGAGCGGATATCATTTTGAGCATCACCAAGATAGATAAAAGAATAAGGTTCTGGTTTTACTGATGCAGTTTTAAACTGCAACCATTCACTCCAATGCTGACCGTCTCCAACCCTATAGGTATAAAGGGTGCCCGGCTCAAGTCCATCAATATTCACACTGTGATAATTTCCCGATTCGAAGCTTGCTCCACTCAACTTCTGGGTAGTTCCCTTGTACTCTTTTGCCTTTATCTCAAGGGCAGGCGAACTATCCTCTTGCACTACCTGTGCCATCCCAATGTTTATCGTTGTGTCAGTTCGCCAGGTAATACTTTGTGAAGTTTCGGGATTACCAGACCAGTTGAGTATCAGCCTATCGGGAAAAACTGATGGCTTGAAGTCCTGACCGTTGGCCGCCAAACTGCTGCATAAAAGGATCAAGCCGGAGAAGAAAGTCTTAATTTTATTTAATTTGTGAATCATACGTTAATTAAAAAGGACTGTATTTAATACCAATATTACCCCAGGTTGAATAGTATTTATAATCACCCGGGCGGCCATCGCCATAATTCACCCGCACTTGAGCATTGTTCAGGTTACTTATGCCCATAAAAATCTTTACGTGTTTGTTGATACGTTGTGAAGCAGAAAAGTCCAACTGCTTACGGGCAAGTTCGAGTTCATCATTTGCTTCAGTTTGTGCAAGTTCTTTTGTGAAGGTATCGTAGAAGTTTAGCGATAAGCGGCCCGAGAATCCGTACTTTTCGTAGGAGATGGCGAAGTTTCCTACTTTAGGGCGCATATCGGGTAATCTTACAGTTCTTACTGATTCAATTCCCGGCACTTTGAACCTGGATTGAATATGCGTATAGTTTGCATAAATACCCAAACCATTTAGCGGTCCCGGAAGAAAGGTAAATTGCTGTTGCCAGGCAAGTTCAAATCCATGTACTTTCGCACCTGCCCCATTTAAAGACTGCGTTATCTGCCATTTATCGTATTGCCCTCCCTCCTGCACATATACTCCTTCATAGATATAGTTGTCTATCTCCTTATAGAACACGCCTCCGGAAATCAGTCCCACAGATCTGAAGTAATGCTCAAATAAAAAATCGAGGTTTAGAGAAGTAGCCTGGTCAAGGTCAGGATTTCCCTTTTTCATGCGAGTTCTACGCGGCTCAATCTCTTCCCATGGAACCAGATCATAATAAGATGGACGGGATAGAGAGCGGGTTGCTGCAGCACGAAAATTGGTTTGATTACTTAAGGCATATTTTAGATTGACACTAGGAAAAAATCCATCAAAAGATGAATTTGTCTTTACCCTATTAGTGCTTATGTAATTTCCTTTGTTATCAAAATTGACAATATTTCCCTTGTAGTTGAATCCGGTATATTCATACCTCACGCCGGCGGTGATTTCGAATTTAGAGAGGTTCAAACGGCTCATAACATAGGCTGCACCCAACTGCTCTTTTCCTTCGTAGGAGTCGGGATCAGTATTTTGCCGATTATAAGTCTCGTTCACAGAGAACAAGTTTTTGTTTGCCTGGTAATAATCCTCCAAGAGGTAACCATTGGGTATGGAATTGCCCAAGTTATAATAATTGTCATAAAAGTCATTCCGGCCATAGGAAGACAGGAAGTTTGACAAGTTCATTGCGCCATTTATCAACTTGTATTGATAATAATTACGGGTATGAGCGTCCTCTTTATAGCGATACCTTCCTCCGAACTTAAAAATTCCCTTATGTTTACCAAGTAGCGAAAAGGCATATTGGTTGTTCATACTAAACTGAACATCCTCGTCATGGGCGAACTGGTGCCGGTTATTATAACTGGTAGCTGTAAAGCTTGAGGGGTTGTTAAGATCAACATCTGTAAAGTTGAACTGAGGCGCTAACGGGTTTGAAAAGCCGAGAGCTCCAGACAGGTCATTGGCTGTAAAATACCCATCGTAATAAATAGGTTGATCATACAGTCCCTTCGAATAAGTAAGGTCTCCATCTATGGTCCATTTATTAAAGATTTGTTTGGTGCCGGCACTAACGGTAAGCAGATCCCGGTTATAATCCCGCGGTGATCCGCTGGTCCCTACAGAAACATCACTAACCATGTTGTCAGCGGTATATTCGCCAATACTATAATTGCGTTGCCCCCTACGCTGAACTTCGTAGTACTTGTTATAGCTCCCCCTTAGATAAATCCGGCTCTGATTGTTATTAAAATAGCTTAGCTCACCCTGAAGGCCAAGGTTACGGCGTTTTAACTCTGTACCTTCCAGATCAAGATTAGAAAGGAGCAATTTTTCAACGCCGTTGATCTTATAGGTGTCATACTCCTGCTGGATCCGATCTTCGCCTCTTATGGAATTATTGTAGTTCAAACCTGCAAGGTAGCCCCAGCGGTTTCCCCTTGTTCCATAGGAGATTGCACCTTCGTACCCATTGTCGCTTAATAGATTGTTCCGGCTATAAGAACCTTTTGCCTCCAAAAGCTTCATGCCCTTAACCGGCGTTTTAGTGATTATATTAACCGTGCCCGCTGTGCCATCAGCATCCATATCGGGAGTTAGTGTTTTGTTTACCTCTATGGCTTCTACTGTAGCAGAAAGAATACCATTCAGGTCGACAGTACGTGAGTTTGTCTCTGTAGAAGGCAAACGGTTTCCATTCATCGTAACAGCGCCCATACTTTGATCAAGACCACGGATGATAACATTTCGGGGAAGTCCATAGCTATAGTCTACAGCAAGGCCGGGAACTCTTTGCATTGCCTCTGCGACAGTTGCATCCGGATAGCGTTCAATTTGTTCCTGCGATAATACATATTTGATATTCTCTGCTGTCCGCATCTGGCTTAGCGCCTTAACCTCTCCCCGGCGGATACCGGTGATCTGAATTCCCCTAAGTTGATTGGCATTTGCTTCAAGGCTCAGTGATATTTGTGTGTTCTTCCCGCCAATCACCTCTACTTGCCTTTCCAGTCTCGTATAACCTATATAACTCACTCTTAGCATTACCGAACCCTCAAGTACGTTGGCAAGGTAGAAGGCTCCTGATATATCTGAAACAGCACGGAGACTAGTTCCCACAACTTCCACAGTTGCAAATGCCAGGGATTCTTTTGTTCTACTGTCTGTGATATGACCCGAAACGCTCCCCCTTTTGTTCTCAATTTTAATTACGACAGGAATGCGTTTGAGGATAATTTGCTTGTTCTCTACGGTATACGTAAGCTGAAGAGGCGTAAATACACGCTTCAGCAAGTGCTGTAATTGCTCATTCCTGGCATCGACAGTAAATGCTTTGTTAAGCTCCAGCTGCTGATTGGTGTAAACAAAAGAAACGCCAGTCTTTTTTTCGAGTAGTTGAATAAACTGAAGGACGTTACCCTGAAAGCCCTGTACAGTTACCGGCTTTTGTAGGGGTTGCATCTCTTCTGCAACAGCGGTTGCAGGCCTTGAAACAATAAAAGATGTAGTGAGTATTAAAAATACCAGATTGAAGATGCTCACAATAAATTTTTGGGCCATAAATGGCTTTTTCATAACTTTGAATGTTAGTCTTGATCGATTAATAGAATGATATGGTTGCGTCAACAACCGTTATTATAAGTGCAGGTGCGTCAACACCTGCATTTTCTGTTATAGAGCGCTACATGCAATTACCTCCTTTGATAAATACTTCCTTGTTTTTGATTGAATAAGCGATACCGAGACTTTTCTCGAGAACTTTAAGGACGTCAAGTAGGGCTGGCTTCTCAAACTTTCCATTGAAGCGACAATTTTCGAAATCACCACTCCAACGAAAGGCGTAGCCATATTTCCTTTCCATCACCTTAAAGACGTTTGCCATAGGCTCCTGCCTGAATACCAGATTGCCATCTACCCAGGCTCTCGCCTCCGCATCGTTGTCAACATCTTCCTTCAGAAACCTCCCCGTTTCTCTATTTAAGCTCGCTGATTGATTGGGTAGCAAATGGACAAGACCACTGCTGTCGGTAACTTTATGTACCGCAACCTTTCCGGTATGCACTGTTACTTTGCTTGCCTGCTCGCCTGGGAAGGCCCTTATGGTAAAGGATGTACCTAAAACCCGTGTATTCAACTGCCCGCTCTCAATGGTAAAGGGTCTTAATGTATCTCTTTTTACCTTAAAATAAGCTTCACCGCTAAGTTTGACCTTACGAACCTCAGCCGTTCCAAAATTTGAAAGGTAAGAGAGCTTACTTCCCGAGTTTAACCAAATCTCGGTACTGTCTGGCAATAGCAGTCGTTTAACTGTCCCTGGTCCGGCCGTTTTATCAATCCAGCGCCTCATTGCGTAATCTGTATTGTGTTGCTGACTCCTATAGATCCAAAAACTAATTCCAATCAAGGCAATAATTACTGCAGCTGCCTGCATCAAATAAGTTTTAAGAGAACGGCGTTGAACAGAAATCAAATCAGATCGATCAACGGAAATCTGTTCCCGGAGCTGATTGAATGGGGCTTCCCAAGTATTGCTTGAAGGAGCTTTACTGGTTTCCTCCCATAACATTTTAATTCTATTAAACTCCCGGTAGTTTTCTTGATCGGCATCAAGCCAGCGCTGGAGCTCTTCAACTTCCTCTTTCCTGGATTCTGCTGCTAAAAAATTAATGATGGATCGCCACCTGCTGTTATCTGTCATATTGCTTTCTGAAAAGACAGTATTAAGCAAGGTTATCCCGGGTTAGAACGGGTTAAGTTTTCATCAATGAATCTTTAAGAAATAGTAAAGTGATATTTTAACGAAGTTCAGACTCCTGAGAGACTACGAGCTGGCGGAGCTGCTCCATCCCTTTTATGAGGTGATCTTCAACGGTTCGCACAGATATGTTCATCAATTCGGAAATTTCTTTATAGCTAAAGCCCTGCAAGCGATGAAGGTGAAATACGAGGCGTCGCTTTTCTGGCATTTTGTCAATAAGCGAATAAAGACTTTGCTGACGGTCGCGATCGAGCATTTTGGCCAAAGCATTAGAGGTAAAATCTTCCTGTTCGGGTAGATCCTCGTGTTCCAGAATGTGAAGTCTGTTCTTTCGGGCCTTTAATTGGTTAATTGCCGCATTTTTTACTGCTCGAAATACAAAAGCCTTTTTATGAGTGGGCACTACTTCTATTCTCCATAGCCTTAGGAAAACGTCGTTTATTGCAATATTGGCTTCATCACTATCCTTAAGAATAAAGATTGCATAACGAAATAGTGAGGGGTAAATGTCGCGGTAAAAGCTTTCAAACTCTTTTAATCTTAGATCTTCAGATGAATTTCTTGTGTCAGAAGGACCGGGAGCCATTAGGGACGAAAGTAGTGGCAGAAAATAACAGAGGGTTTAAGGTAATGTAAAGGAATTGTGAGATAAGGGATGAGTCTATAGTTTATCTTAACACTGTCTGGACTCCAGGTCTAGTAATTTCCTATCCTGTATCTGACAAAACCGATTTTGATGCTGGGGTACGTTATGAAAGCTTTTCAGTTAATGAGGTTAACTTCGGTCAAATAGCTTTCCGTGTAGCTTTGAAATTCTAAGCAACTCTTTAAGTTTTAGTATTAGAAGCTCCATATTTGGGGGCTTTTTTTGTTTTTATCTGGTACGATGAAGATCACTTCAGCTTTACTTAAGTTCTCAGTCGGCAGTTTGGCCCCTTGAGCGTAGGATGACTGAACATGAACTGAACATGAACTAGAAAGTTTAAGGTAAGTCTTTAAGACTGAGAATCAATTATCCTTTCCCTTTCAATAACTCAATCTTCTCCCTTTCAGACTGCAACAATTCTCTATAAAGCTGCTCATTTTTCTCTTCCAGAAAATAACAATAGGGGAATTTTCCTACGACTTAGAATAATCCACCTCCAATTCCCACTTATTAGGATTGGGAAGGGTTTGGTATACAGGCCTTTTAAACAGTTTAAATCCGCCTGAAAGCCAAATTATTGTAACATCTGATTCAAAATCCACTGTGTAATCGTCGCTTCCTTTAACTAGCAGAAACTCCCAATCCTTATCAACATTGAACTCTACACAAAAAGGTTCAATCCAAAACTTCTTCACTTCTGCAGAACTATTAATAAACGACATTGAAGTCTGAGTAGGTATTTTCACCTCTTTAAGTTCCAACTGAGGTTCAACCTGCTGCAATTTATATTTCTCGGCGCGTCGCCTGCTATAAAATCCAAAAATATATTGGCTCACTAATACTCCTACTACCAGGAGGCCTGAAGAGAGAAATGTTTCTAACATTAGTATTGGTTAAGAGATATATTTGAGGACTTATTGTCTACTTAGTCTTCCCCTTGAAAGTAGCATAGATAGCCATAGCGTGACCATGACCTAATTCAAACTCTTCTTTTAACCAATTAGTTATTTCTGTAGCTTTTATACTGGCATTAAGTTGGTCACCAACAATAAAACCTTTTTCTTCCGCTAATTTTTTGAAGTCTTCAGGAGTCTTGCCTGTTTTCGCTTTGATGTTGTCTATATAAGCTTGAAATGACATAGTAGTAGGTTCTAAAAATTGTCTGCTAAGGATTGCTGATTCTGGGGAACAAGATATTTATTTATCTTAAAATCTTAAATAAAATATAGTTGCGCAGCAATTCAATCGCGAAAAGCTGTTGGGCTAATGAATTTATAAAAAAGCCTTTTCTTCAGAGTCAAATAGAAGAAGGAGTTTTGCACGAACTTAATCTAGATCCTGGGTGCTTTGTTTAAATTGTTTTATTTCCATACAAACTGGCTCAAGCTCTTCTAATGTATACTTTCCATCAATTACCTCAAATGTGCAACTTCCATCAACACTGACCACGGCTAGGAGTGCCCCTCCTGAATGCACCAGAAAGCATTCAGAACCATCGCTTTTTATCACGTCCATTTCCTGAACGTTTACCACAGTTTGCTCTCCCTGAATGTTTACTACCGTTGTAAATCCCTTCATCTCAGTCAAGCAGTTTTACTCTTATTGTAATTCCAATTCAACACCAGCCAGTCTGCGATCTCTAATTGAGTCTCGATATTATCCGGCAAATACTCTTTTATCAGGCGTTCTATCTTTAAACAATCTTCTTTAGTTTCTAATCCCCACACTTCTCTCAGTGCGTTAATTAATAGCACCATTTCGTATCTGTTTGTCCTATTGAACCGGCAAAAATTAGGCATATCCAGGTACCGTTGGCCACCTATGAAAAAATATGAGGTCGGATCATATTCGTATCGAAGATCCTTCAATGTAAACAGAATCTTAGCTTTTAGCATCCAATTTTTAAAAACTGATAACGCCCAATTAAATTATCAGGTTTTAAAGAAATCACATTTTGCTATCGCTCCGCACAACTGAAAGGGTTTATACGAACTATATTTCAGGAGGTTTTTTAAGAAGATACCAAAGGTCCCGTGCAGGTAGTTTGAGGCAATATGGGAATTTCCATAGTATTTGAAACAGGATAATTTTCAAGGATGGGCTTTAAATAAAAGCCCTGGCTAGGGAATGACCAGGGCATATCATTTTTTAAAGCTTTAGGCCGTAAATCCTGAAAGGCGGCTTGATTTATTTTCTCCTTACAAAGTTACCACTACTTTACCTATGGTACGTCCGCTTTCAACCTGTAAGTGGGCAGCAGCCATTTCAGTAAAAGGAAAAGTACCAGAAATATGTGCTTTCAGGATACCTTTTTCAAGGAAAGTGGCAATTTCTTGTATGTCAGCCCCGTTAGATTGTACCAGCATAAAATAGCCATTCACTCCTTTTTCTTTAGCTTTTTCGGTAACTGCCTCATTCAAACCTGTAGGAATACTAATGACAGTTCCACCCTTTTTCGTCACCAGAAGTGATTTGTCGATTGTATCCCCTCCTACCCCATCCAAAACAAAATCAAATTCTTCTGGATGATTTGCCCAGTCGTAAGTAGTATAATCGATATGTTTATCAGCACCAAGCTGAATAATAAATTCTTTATTCCTGGCAGAGGAAGTGCCTGTTACTTCAGCGCCAAGGTGTTTAGCCAGTTGAACAGCGAAGTGCCCTACCCCCCCTGCAGCGGCGTGGACCAGTACTTTTTGCCCCCGCTGTACCTTCGCATTATGGATAATGGCTTGCAGGGCAGTTAAGGCAGCAAGGGTTGCAGCTGCTGCTTCCTCATAAGAAATGTTGGCTGGCTTCAAGGCAAGATGCGATGCTGGTGCTGCCACATACTCTGCATAAGCCTTACCATGGCCAGGGAAGTTCACCATCCCGAATACTTCATCTCCTGGTTTGAATTGTTCAGATTTGGATTCGGTGACTATGCCAGATATATCCCAACCCAGAATCAATGGACTTTGGTCTTTAATGCGACCATAGACGCCTTTTCCGGTGCGAGTTTTAATATCTACCGGATTTATACTGATTGCTTTCACTTGTACCAATACTTCTCCGGTTTGAATTGATGGTGTTGCTATTTCCTGAATTTGTAGCTGGCTTACGTCGCCAGGAATATCTAATACGATTGCTTTCATAACTTTATTTACTTTTACAAAAGCAAAGTTATACTTGTAATATTTAATTTATTTGGTATAATTTTGCCATAAACCGGTATAAGTATGAAACGTGAAGATTTACATGAGCCGTTTTCCATTGAGTATATTACTGTAAATGAAGGCCCGCGTGAAGGGCATAAGCATAGCTTCTTCGAGTTGGCTTATATTGTTGAAGGATCGGGTATTCAGTGTATTAACAAGAGTCGGTTTGCCTATCTTCCAGGCCATATGTTCCTGATCACTCCCGAAGACTGCCACTCGTTTGAAGTTGAAACAGCTACGACATTCTTCTATTTACGTTTCAATAATATTTACATAAGGGAGTCCGGTATTTTGACTAGCAATGTTAAAAAACTTGAATTCATTCTGCAGAATGCCAACCACAAACCTGGTTGCATTTTGAAGAATATAGTGGATAAGCAGGTGGTCAAACCCCTAGTTGACGCAATTATACGAGAGTACGAAAACCGGGATATTTATAACCAGGAATTGATCCAACAGTATGTAAACACTCTCATTGTATTAGTGGCCCGCAACATTGCCAAATTTCTGCACCTGGAGCTTTCGGACAATACCGATCAAAGGGCCGCTAATATCTTAAATTTCATACAGGCTAACATTTACTATCCGGAAAGACTGCGGGCAGAATACCTATGTAAGCATTTTAATGTATCCATCAATTATTTGGGCAAGTATTTTAAACAGCATACCGGAAGTACTTTGCAGAAATATATTGTTCAATATCGGCAGACACTAATTGAGCACCGTTTAATACATAGTGATAAAAGGTTAGGGGAGATTGTTGATGAATTTGGCTTTACTGATGAAAGTCACCTTAACAAATTTTTCAGGAATAATAAAGGAATTAGTCCGAAAGCTTTCCGGGTTAAGAATTTTGCTAGACCTACTGTTATGGCTAGCTGAACTAAGCTTCATTGCCCAGGCAGGGTCGCCTATTTTAACTTTGCAGGCTGATGGTCTTCTGCGATGGCTAAATTACCAATACCCGTCCTGCTAATTTCCTCCAATTCATTCTTCTTAATTCTAAAGTAGGCTCTAACGGTATCCGCAGCAAACAGTGTCAGGGTATCGTCTTTAACCTGGTACGAGCCTTTTGATACCGGAGAATTGCGACTATTATCAATAATGTAAGTTTTATTCCTGTAGAGTTTTAAGGATATTTCACCGATTGGTGCTTCCCTCCCTGCCGATAATAGTAGATCTGCATTCTTTTGGCCACGAGGATAAAGCTTTTGTTCAACGACGCTGATCACGCTGATGAGCATAAAAGTTAATATAAGTAAAGTACCAGCCTTCCTATACCCTCCATTGTCTTTACCTCGCAGGCCTGCTATTAAGTACCAGATTGTTCCGGGTATCCCGATTAGAATGATTAGTAATTTTAGAACTGATGTTATCATTGTTATAAGATTTAGCTAAGGTGGTAAGATTTATGCAAATAAACACACTCGATTATTTTTCAAATATTTTCATAAAGCACTTGCAAAAACACATTCAATTCCTCATACTTGCAATCTCTAAAAAAGGGGGATTAGCTCAGCTGGCTAGAGCGCTTGCATGGCATGCAAGAGGTCATCGGTTCGACTCCGATATTCTCCACTTTGAAATTCGGCCCTTCACTACCCCGAAGGGCTTTTTTAATACCGGGAGTTTAGCTCAGCTGGTTTAGAGCACTACCTCGACAAGGTAGGGGTCACTGGTTCGAACCCAGTAATTCCCACAATATATTCTGGCTTGCGTGTACCTTTTGAACAAGACTTGTTGTCGCTAAAAAATCTCCTATGGCTATAGGTAGCTCAAAAATTCCCAGGTACTAAATCTGGAGCGCCTATCTCTTAATTATAACAACCCAACTCTGAATAAAAAAGATGAACTTTTAGTATTGACATTAAATTTGTCACGCTGCATAAAGTCACCAAAATGAGACCTCTACAAAAACTGATTCTAAAGAAGTATAGTGATAATCAATAGGAGTTCAACTTCCCTATATTTCGTTTCTAGGGATTAAAAGGCATAAACCAGTTAAATCCAATAGCATACTGTGGAGGTATTTTAACTCGGTACTAATGATCTTAACAGCACAGCAAACCGAACGTGGCTTTTGGTTTTTTGATAATCAAACCCGATAGACTATATCCAAGTTCATTTAGAGGAATTAAACTCTCTCACCTGACGGTTTTCATAAGCCAGAAGGTGCAGTTAACTTAGAAAAAAGAATTCATTTAATGAGGAAGTTCGAGACAAGTTAGATGAGAACGCCCCGAAATATTAATAATTAACCGACCCCTTTTATGAGAAGACCATTTAGTCATTGCTCCACAGTTGTTCCCTGAACCATAAGTCTTCATTTTAGGCTTGGCCGCTTACTCAAAACTTTTTTCAATTAGCATTAATGGTTTATGTAAGATACAAACGATTACAACAAAAAACCGCCCAAGCTTATGCCGGGGCGGTTCTAACAGTTAACCGTTTTATAATATTAATTGAAAATATAACGAACTCCTACCTGCGCTGTCCAGCGTGAGAAAATATCGTTTACAAAATATGGCTCGTTATTATTCAGGTTATTCAATTTATAACGAGGAGTAGTTGTTCCAGGAGCAAAACTATCAAAAGTTACAGGCTTGAAGCTGTTGTCCCAGAAACTTGAGCCAAATGTATATTGTTGTCCCCAGTCTTTATTAATAAGGTTTCCTACGTTTAAAACATCAAGCGAAAGCTGAATGTTGTTTCTTTTACCTGCAACGTTGGTGAATACGTTTTGAAGGATCCTTAGGTCAAACTGATGTGTAAATGGAGTTCTGGCACCGTTTCGTTCAGCATACTGACCCCGGCGCTCTCTTAAATATGGCTGAGACTCAATGAAGGCATCGAATTGCTGCCATTGAGCTTCCGGAGTAACAGTGCCGTTGGTAACAAAGGTCATTTCGCTGGCATCCCTCGGAATGTACATCAAGCTGTACTGATCACTTGCACTTCCTGATGAAGAGAAATTAGGGTCGCCCTGGATCAAGTAAGAGAACCTTGGTCCCGACTGTCCGTTATAGAATAATGATACAGTAGTTGATAAATGTTTAATGTATTCTTTTGTGTAAGATACTGCTGCCATAATACGGCTTCCGGTGCTGTATGGAGAATACCCGATCTGGGCGAAATTCGGTCCGTTTACGTTAGACACACGGTAGAAATTTGACTGGTTCTGAGATGAAGTTCCAGGAAATAGATCCTTAGATTCAGTGAAAGTATACGCTACCGTACCAAAAAGTCCATTTTCAAAACGTTTCTGAAGCTGGGCGGTTGCCGACCAGGCATAACCTTCATTTACATTATCGATATAAACAATCTGTGTATAGTTTGGAAGCACCCGCCTTGCGTTACCGGATGGATATAACACCCTGTTATCAGCACCTTGTAACTGGCCGATTGGTGCAGCTGCATTTATATCTCTGAACCTAAATGAACTGATATTCTTTGAGTACATGAATTCGGCCGTTCCAATAATTCCCCAAGGAAGCTTCTGATCAATTCCTAAAGATGTCCTTGCAATCTGAGGTAATTTCAAGTTTTCATTTAAAACAGTGATGTTTCCTGATGGAGCAAACGTTGCATTGCTTTTTGGTTGATTATTTACATCAGGTATAAATTCTATTGTTGCGGCACCTTGTGGGGAATTTAACTGGTTTCCTCCAAGAAGAGTCCCACTTTGAGTATATGCACCAGCAGACCATACAAATGGAAATCTGGAAGTAAAGATACCTATTCCTCCACGTACCTGAGTTGATCTGTCATTGTTAACATCCCAGTTAAAACCAACTCTTGGAGACCACATAAAGGCTGCTTTAGGCATGCGGTTGGTGCGGACATCGTACTGAAGCGCTAAACGGGAATTGTTAAAGTCAGCGTTTTCTAGAGGTTCGTCCTGATAGATAGGAACGTCAAGTCTGATACCTCCTGTGATCTTTAAGTTTTCATACACCTGGAATTCATCCTGAACATAAAAACCTAATTGCATTGCATTGAATTTCGCTCCTTGTTTAGGATCAGACGTGTTGCTGTAATTGTACTGAAAATTGCTCGCTAAGCCTCTCTCGAAGTTTTCTACTGCAGTATAAGGTGCTCCTGTGGCAGGATTTATATCAGTGGTTGCACGAAAAGTATAATTTCCGAAAGCACTTCCGATAAAACCATTATACATCTTATAGAATTCATTATGCGTTCCGAACGTAATCGTATGGTTTTGTTTCAGCAAGGTCAGGTTGTCTGTTAAGGTCATAACATCCTGGTTAAGCTGATTCACTGTAGAAAATGGCTCTGTTCCAAGATTCACTGTGTTACCACCAATGATCAGCGTAGCACGTGGGAAAGCTGCACCAGGAGCAGTTCTCGGTTCTCTTACACTAGTGTATCCGAAAATAAAGTTATTGGAAAGATTATTGGAGAACCTGCTATTAAGCTCAACAACTCCTGAGTTGGTTTTACTTTCGCGAAGTATTGCACCATTCGAAAAAGTCAACGTAGTTCCGTTACGGATCAAGTCTGTAGCGCTTCCTTCTACATAGCTATATCTTGCAGTTAAGCGATGGTTGTCATTAATATTATAATCGAAGCGGGCAAAGATCTTATCCGATTCATTATAGGTCTCCTGATCAAGGAAACTCCCCGCATCATAACCTAAGGCAATAGCGCGGGCATTAATCCTTTGCAGGTCGTTAGGAGAAATTAACGAACCGGGCTGTCCTGGCTGGAGGCCCAGAGGTGTTGTGTTCTTTGTTTTTTCGGCATTCAGGAAAAAGAATAGTTTATTTTTAATAATAGGTCCGCCAACACGAACGCCATACTGATCTTCTTTGAATTCGGCAAGCCTGGCAGCCGGGGTTGTATTAGAACGAAGGGCACCAGGAGTCTTTCCTGTCAGGTCCTGATTTCTTGTGAAATAATAAACTGAACCTTGTACGTCATTTGTTCCAGAACGGGTAACAGCTGAAATACCTCCACCCGCAAATCCACCCAGTCTTACGTCGAAAGGCGCTACCTGTACCGTTAATTGTTCGATGGCATCCAGTGATATTGGGCCGGTACCAGTACTTGAACCGTTTGTGCCACCTTCACTTAATCCGAAAACGTCATTGCTCACCGCTCCGTCAATAGTTAGCTGATTGAAGCGGTAGTTCATCCCACCGATAGAAAGAGAAGTACCCTTTATATCAGCTTGCGGCGTTAAACGCGTAAAATCATTAATTCTTCTGGACACGGTAGGAAGGGCCTGAATCTGCTGATTGGTTATTACAGTAGCAGGACCGGTTTTTCTTTGGTTAAGCGCGTTATTGCCTGTAACTACTACTTCTGCCAGCTGATTACCCGCCTCTTTTAATATCGTATTGAGGTTATATGGCTGGCCTAATTGAAGATAAATGTCATTAATCGTTTTTGTTTCGAACCCTATAAAGGTAATAGCTACGGTGTAAGGACCTCCAACGCGCATATTCGAAATATTGAAACGTCCGGCAGCATTTGCTGATGAGCCGTAAACCGTTCCGGTGGGCTCATGCACAACCCTGATCGAAGCTCCAGCTAGGGCTTCACCTTTTGAGTCTTTTACCAAACCTGTTAAACTGCTTGTTGTAACCTGAGCCTGCAGGTTGGCAAGGCCAATAAACAGGAAGAGCGTAGAAAGTAAATAATTCTTCATTATTTGATTTTTCATGTAGTTAATGTGATTATTTACAAATATTAGCCGATTTATTTTTAAACTGTAAAAAAAGCGACAGATTTAATATTGAGTTATTAATTACTTAAACAGGGGAGGGATTCGTGTGGGGGGTAGTAGAGTTTTGATTTTTTGGAAAGGTATCGGATTCTAGAATTATGATGCTCCAAAAGGTCACCGATTTGACTCCGATATTACCGTTGACTTTGTACCTCCTTATATCATTGAATTAAAGCTAGGAGATTATTAATGTATAAACCATTCTGAATCATTAATAAACTCAATTATAAATAGGTCTTTTGAGTTTATTTGAAATGAAGAATTTATCAACATTCATAAGTCTTCCACTACCCTCACAATTTTCAAAAGAGCTTGAAAACAACAGAACATTTTAACTCTAATGATACTGGAAGCTTATCAATGAAAACAGCTTTCTAATAAGCAGTAAGGAAAGGGCTCGCTATGGAAAAACTACAATAAGTTTATATACATTCGATGATAACACTATCAGATAGGCATTATACGGTCCCGATCCTTAATTAATCATATCTGCTCATGTTACGGAAAATGAAGTGCATAAAGATTTTATAGCAGGGTGAATTTATTATTAAATCTTTCATTGCTAGCTGTAGCACTACTTCCCTTAATGGCTAACGGCAACAAAAGCATGCAGATAGCACTGTCATTTTTTGTGGACGGCTGTCTTATAGGCAACCACTCTTCTAATGGAAATCTTTTTGTAAACCTGTCAAAACATTTCGCAGTTTCTATCCCTTAATAGGTTTTAGTTGATAAATTGTTTTGGACTGGCGAACCCATCGGCGTTGATATGGCTGGTGGGTTTTTTATTTCTTATCTTTGTCTTCGATGAGCGCAGAACTACAAGAGTTAAAAGATTTTTTCAATTCAGTTGAATTACCTAAGGGAACATTTAGTGTAAAACCTGGCGAGTATATTAGTGATGCTGAAACTTGTATTAGAACTGCTATCACTACATTGGAAATACATCATTCAAATACTTCCTTCGCTGGTTACTGGGAGCGGCTTCGCAGAATTAAAGCTTACATTGAGGAGAATCAGCAGCAGGCGGGTTAAAGGCAAAAGCGCCCTTTAACGTGCGGCTCCATCAATTTGTTACCAAAAACTTCTTCTTTTAAATTATTCCTTTCACAACCTAATTATTTACAAAACACGCCGAGATGATGGTGCGAAGAGTTTGCTGGAATTCAAACAAGGAGGAGGCCGCACCATTGCCCAATACGAAAAAACAAGTGTTGTTTTCGGAATGCCAAATTAAGCTGTTCAACTTGATGCCGCAGAGAAAGTACTTCCGCTACAAGATATTTTACGTTATCTGTTGCAACTAAGCGAAAAGTAGGGTGCAATCAAATACGGTTTCAAAATTAGAGATAAGCAGTCGCGTTACTTCACCTACGGAGACCGGCCTACCTAATTGTTTACCAATAGATGTCACTCCTCTTTCCTCCTGGTTTATACCACAGGGAATGAAGTACTCATATGGTTTCAGGTCGTTATTCACGTTTAAGGCAAGGCCATGATTACTTATCCAGCGTGATAAATGAACCCCAATGGCGCAAACTTTCCTCGCTTCCCCGCTGCCCACGTCTTTAATCCAAACTCCAGGAAAATACGCATCATAGAATCCCTCTATACCTATTTGCTCAAGGGTTAAAATAACCACTTTTGCCAGGCTTGCAATAAACCACCTGATATCCGTTTTAAAATCGTTCAAATTGAGAATAGGATACACAACAAGCTGTCCGGGATTATGCATAGTAATTCGACCTCCTCTTCTAATATCAAAAAGCTCAAAACCCCTTGCCTGCAGAATTTTGTGGTCTACCAGCAAGTCATGTTCTGTAGCCGAACTTCCAAATGTGATCACAGAAGGATGTTCACAAATAAAGAGGGTATGCGTGCTTTCTTCTTTCATAGTCCTTTGGGTCGAGATCTCCTCGCGGAGTTCTTGCTGTAGCCTTAGGGCATATAGGTAAGGTATTAGTCCTAATTGCCTACAAAAAACCCTCGGCTTAGTGACCATCTGACGTATCAATCACTTCTCCATCTGCAGGAACAAAGCATTGGTTTTGTAGTCCATTTTGACTGATCTTGGATTTAATTATGCCCCTATCTTCACGAGCGTGACTTAATGCTTCGAGATGGACAATATAGAACTTGGAAGATGGTAAAGCTTGCGCTGCCAGAATAATCTCTTCGCTGGTCATCAAGATCGGCTCACCTTGATCAAACTGGGCTGCACCTCCATTTAGCACCACAAAGGCGGGTTTAAAGTTTTGTAATATGGAGTTGATTTCTTCGTACCAGATGGTATCACCAGCAAAATACGCCGCTTCAGAACCTGATTTAATAACAAAACCATTTACTGTACCCATCATCGCACCTATTTCACCAGACCCGTGCCTTCCTTCTGTTAAGGAAAATTGAATCCCCTCCCATTCAAGCTCTCTGTCAGGTACCAGAATATTTTGGAAGCCTTGTTGATTTAAGTCGGGGGCAATGAGCGATGAGCAGATGATAGGAAGCTCCTTGCTGATCAATTCTTGTGCTGCTAAGTCCCAATGATCGGGATGGAGATGAGTCAGCAAAACTGCATCTATATGTTGTAATTGAGCTTCTAATTCCCTGGCGCTGAAAGGCAGGTCTACTAATGGGTTTGGCTGTTGCTCTTTTATCATTGGTAAAAGCCCCATCGACCCTTTTGCTCCTAACATCGGATCTAACAATAGCCGTTTATTGTTCAGTTCCAACAAAACTGTCGCATTTCTCCACAATTGTATTTTCATGGTCTTAATTTTACTAAGGCAAGTTGTGCATTATTATTTTTTCCCGGAAGAAGTTCACTTTTTGGTTACCTATACACAAATTTGTAACCTATGAATTACGAGGAATTTCAGAAATGCGGTGCTCGGGTAACACTATCTTTGCTAGCAGGTAAATGGAAACCACTAATCCTATTCTACCTGTTTACAAGTTCAACAAGATTCACTGAACTTTGGCGGATCATGCCGAGGGTTTCGAAGAAAGTGCTACTAGAACAGTTGAAGGAGATGGAAGAAGACGGCTTAATTGTGCGAGTTGAGAAAAATGGTTTTCCGCCGGAGGTCTTCTACGAGCTTTCTGAACAAGGCAAAAGCCTGGGACCTATACTCAGGCAACTGGACGAATGGGGAGATAAATACATACAGGCAAAGGGATAGCATGTTGGAAAATATAATTAAGGGTATAAGGCAATACTTCCCTGTTTCTGATACTTCTATCAGCACACTTGCTCAGCATTTTACAGAGCTGCGGCTTCCTAAAAATCACATGCTTACCCGAGAGGGTGTTCGCGACAATTATGTTTATTTTATAGAACAAGGCCTTTCCCGCACCTTTTTGAATATTGACGGTAGGGAAGTTACGAACTGGTTCAGCAAGGAGGGTGATGTTACGTTTTCCTCAAACTCATTATATCATAGAACTTCAGGTTTCGAATATGTTCAGCTTCTTGAAGATTCCCAGATCTACCGCTTATCGATTGAAACGCTTAATAATTTATACAAAGAGAACATTGAAATAGTGAACTGGTCGCGAGTTATTCACCAGGAGGTGTTGTTAAAGATGCAAACCTTACGACTTGACAGACTGTCCTTATCAGCAAAAGACCGGTATGAGAAATTCCTTTCGGAAAATCCCGACTTGTTCAACCGTGTTAACCTGGGTTTTATCGCTTCCTATTTAGGAATGACCCAACAGCATTTGAGTTCGTTACGGGCTGAAGTACGATTTTAAGATAGATGAAAATTTTAGCGGCCTTCTTTCTATAATTTTGGTACTCAATCCCACGAATATGAATTCTGAACTTGAGAAATGCCTGAACGGCGACATTTATAATACCTCTGATCCTGACATTCAAAAGCTTAAATATAAAGCACGCGAGCTCACAAAAAAATATAATCAGACAGCGAGCTCTGACCTTCACAAACGAAAGGAAATCCTATCTGATCTATTCGGCGCTAAGGGCAACAATGTAAAGGTAGATATCCCTTTCTACTGCGATTACGGGAAGCACATCTCCATTGGTAGTAATGTGATCATAAATATAAATTGCACTTTTGTCGACTGTAATAGAATTGAGATAGGAAATAATGTAATGATTGCTTCTAATGTTCAGATCTATACGGCTACTCACCCTGTAGAAATGAATGAACGGCTTGTCGCCGGCTGGGATCAGGAAATGCCCATCCCCTACTTCCGTACCTATGCTCTACCTGTTAAAATTGAAGACAATGTTTGGATTGGTGGAGGAGTGATTATTTTGCCAGGTGTGACCATAGGGAAAAATTCTGTTATAGGCGCTGGCAGTGTTGTTAATAAATCTATTCCTGAAAACAGTGTGGCTGTGGGAAATCCTTGCCGTGTGATCAGGACTATTAACAAGGATAAATAGCCCCTATTAACATAGGGGTTTCTTTTATTTCCTCTTCTTTATTTCCTCAAAATATTCCAGTACCTTAACCTCTGCATTTTTTTGCAACTGCACATTGTTTACAAACAGCTCTGCCCGGAGCTCTTTATAGAGCACTACAGAGTTATGTAAGCTCTCTAATAAAGATTGTCTGCTATACTGAGGTATTGTTTTTTGAAGGTTGATGAAATCATCGGTGTTTAATGACATCTCCACTTTTCGCACACCTCGCGGCAAGTTGTTATTCTTAATGTGAAGTAAAGGACCAAAAACTACCATCCGCAAAAATCCAAAGAAGTCGAATGCCTCCATGTATTCGCCACGACCAATTTTAAGAAGTGCATAATGCACCCAGGTCCAGAAACGGTCCTCGATCCACTGATAGTCTGGATACGGAAACTTCGCCTGGGATTGCGCGATTTGAGCTGCCAGCATGCCAGTTTTGTCGATAAGTATAACTGGAGTTTCAACACGGTCGCTGAATTCATCAATAGTTAAAAACTTGATATCAACATGTAAAAGAGGGTTATCATACAAACATATTAGTACTCGTGGTTCCCCTACATGTTCGCCAGTAAATCCCGACAAAAAATCACCGATGCTTCGTGCATACTGGAGCATAAGTTCCCTATCTCCTGATACCTTCTGCTCGGTAAAAAGAACCAAATCAACGTCGGAAAATTCATCAATTTCTTTTGTAAGCCAAGAACCGCCAACAGCCATACCTGTAACACTGTTGTCCTTTTCAAAAATAGCCTTAGCTTTCTCTATAAATTGTTGTTGTATCATAGGGACCGATGCTTTCAATCGAACCTCTAAAATATTGATTTCTTATATAAAAACTATTGTTTTTCATTATCGTGTCCCCACATCTTTATTCCTCCGACCAATTTTTCTTACTATTTTTTTAATTGTGACTCAAATCATTTGCAAAAGAGTTATAAAAGTAGATATTTGAGTAAGAATTATTTTCATTATTTAGAAATCGTAAAATAACCCCTGCTCCCTAAGCAAGGGTTATTTTTTTAATTCCTTATTATAATCCTGTTAAAACAAATTGCGAGCAACACGTATTTATACCTATATAATTTAACACTTTGGTTTTGGTCTTAAGTCGCCCACTAGTAACTGGTAATACTAGTGGGTTTTTCATTTCACGTGTAACTTATTTGCAGATGCGAGATAGAACCTACCAGCAACTTGCTATATTAGCCATCAGTTCTTTTCCTTAATGCTTCTGGTAGCCTTTTCTGAATATATTGCGACCACGCAGAAGAGCATGATTCGTAGCATTCCATTTCTGGCACTAAACCTTCATGCGTGAATTTAAACTTCGTTTCGCCGGAGTCTTTCGAGATGTCAAAAATTAATCTGGTGCCTACCCACTCATTCTTTTTTTCGACAAAGCTAAAATTGCTATCTGTAACATCCCATACTACCTTTTCATTGGGTACCGCCTCAACCAGTTTCTGTTTTGAATAATGAGCTCTTGCTCCTGCCTCAAAACTAAACTCATCTCCCATTTTTTCTGAGCTCCCTTCAAATGATTCGTCAAATAAACCTGACCGCCATTGTCTAACATTTAAAAGAGTCTTATACACTTCTTCGGGCGATTGCAATAACGGGGCTTTCCCCTATCGAATACAAGAACAAGTATAATAAGAAGACGGTAATTGAGAAATGAGGTTGCTGTCCATTAAACGAGTCTCATGAAAATAAAAAGGGAGCAGAAATCAGGTTCCTGCTCCCTTTTTTAGGAAGGATGGAGTAACTTAGTAAGCTCCCAGATAAAAACTACCGGACTGGTTTTTCAACTTTGCTCCTTTTGTAACTTGTTTAGTCTTCCAGTTGATGATGTAGAGGTTACCATCAACACCATTAGGCGTCATTGGAATATAAACATTATCTCCTGCAAGGCCAATGTTCTGGAACTGACCAAAGGTACCTGTAATAGCAGTTACACCATTTGCAGCGTTTGCAGTGCGACCAGAATAACCTAAGTCAGACTGATTATCAGTAGTTAGCTTTGTAGCCGTCTTAGCATTAAGGTCTATTATTGCAATGAAACCACCTGCTACGTTTGTTTCTGTATACAATACGATTCCAATCCCATCTTTAATATATCTCCAGGCTCTGATAGCAACTGCATTGTTGGTACCAAGTGCTGTTTTTAAATCAAAGTTATAGTTATCATACTCGTTTGTCGTTCCGTTGATGCGAAGGATCTGAGAACCTGAAGTTGCTGTAGCCTGGTAAATATGTCCGTCGTTGCCCACGTATTGCGTCATGGTACGATAAGAATGATTGTTCACTTTGCTGATTGTTGGATCTGCAAATATCAGTTTCGGGTTAGCTAAAGTCGGATAGTCAACAACCAAAGTTGCAGTACCCAGCTCTCTTGTTCCTGAACTCCATGTCTGTACGTTGTTAGCATTTACAGTTGAAGGTTTAGTTGGATCTGTTCTGGTAAGGTTACAACCAATGTACACTTTGGTTTTTGACGCATTAATAACAGGAACATCAATACGACCTATTTGATAACCAGCTTTGGTTTGCTCTGCAGTGAATGGAATAACAAATTCTGTCTGGCGGCTGATTTGCGGATCGTTCAAGTCAATTACCGCAATTTTTGCAGTACTTTTTACATCCACGAATGTAGCGCCTGCACCTTCTTTAGAACCTTGAATTGTTGCTGAAGCAAATACTCCAATACCTATACCATCTGCTGCCACTACCCAGCGAGGAGCCGAACCTAAAAGAGGCTCTGTGTTCACTTCCTCGCGCGTATCTACAAAATTCTTTTCCCCTTCAACTTTGTACTTATTGAAAATTCCACCGTCAGTACCCGTATATTGAATATTATACAGGAAGTTCCCATTAGTTGAACCTTGTACACGAGCAGTACGTTGCGATCTCAGGCTATAACCACTATTGAAAACATTAACTTCATAATTAGGATTAATTGCCTGATCCAGCGTGATGGCATAAGCCATTGTACCACCGTTTCCCGCTTCACCCTCCGCATCAGGGAAGGCAGCTGTTAGAGTGATATATTTTCTACTCCATGTATCTGGTCCTGATGCTTGTAAAGTATTTTCTCCACTGTCCTTTTTGCAGGAAGCTAGCATACTAATGGTTAGAGCAGAGCCAAATAATACTCTTGATACGGAATTGATTTTCATATGTTATTTGTTGAAATTATTGATATTATAGTTTAATTTAATGTAGAATGCTCTTCCCGGCTTTTGAACCCCGAAGTTGTCATAAACCTCTGCATTCAAAATATTTTTACAGTCGAGACTGGCTACCATTCGTCCTTTTGGAAAACGGTAACTCGCTCCTATGTCATTAGCAAATTGAGTAGGTGTGGTAAACCATTCAGATTCCATCCAGATAGTACTAAAGGGAGCTACATAACCTGCATTATAATACACGTTCAAGGCAGAACGCTTTTGAAAAACATTATTAAAGCGATATTGCAGGTTACCGTTTATTGTAAAAAACGGTTCGTTGGGGACCTGTCTATTGTATAAGCTGTGTGGATTACCTCTTTCATCCCGCTCTACTTTAAATAGTGAGTTGAATTTCGAGAAGTTAAGCATGGCATTCAACCTATTGTTGTAGATATAGTTAACCTCTGCTTCGAAACCTACTGACTGAGTTTGAGAAAGATTGACAAATTGGGTGACTTGTATATCCTCCACTTGATTTTCCCGTCCTTCCATAACAACATCAGTCCGCGTCTGCTGTATGATTTTATCGTATCCGTTTCTCCAAAAGGCATTTCCATAGAGACTTATCTTGTGCTTTGCCGCTTGAGTAATACTATAACGTGCTCCCAAATTGTAATTTACAGCCATCTCGGGCATAATACCTGGGTTAGGTAGCAAGTTGTTCTCCGGTTCGCCATAGATGTGACGGTCAGTTGGCATGATAAAGGATTTCTCGGCTGATACAATAATAAATGCATTGCGAATAGGCTCATACGATACTGTTCCTCCATAACCTTTGTTATCTCTTTTTGTAGAGTTTTGCTGATAGGCAAGAATACCATTCGTTTCGCTGACAGGTATCCTTTGATCGGTCTGATAAATGGCGTATTTACCAAAGACATTAGTGCGTAATTTGCCTTTAAAAATTTCCGACTCGTAGTTCATTGCCCAGATATTCGTGGTCAGGTCATTTTTGGTCATCCATTTGTTTCTTTCAGGAATTAGTAAATCTTGATCATTCCTTCCAGACTTTTCAAACTTGTGGTTTACTGACAGGCGATGTCCTGAAAAGATAGCATAGGAAAGGTTAGACCGGATATTGGAGATGCTACGATCAATATTACTCATCACAGATTCATTCTGTTGTCCCATTCCTGGAGCATGAGGATAAGGTTTTATTTCACCAGCTGTATTAGGAGGAGCAAGCAAGAGCTCAAGCCTATAATTTTGGGATGCATCCCTGCTCCAATTGTACTTCTGGCTTACCGTATCTTCTAAATAGGTACTTCGCATGCTATGGACAGCATTTACATTTAATGAAAGTCCATTCAAAAGCAGATCTTTTTTATTGTAATTCAAACTCAGTACATGCGCCTGATATTCATTGAACCTTCCATAATATGGCTTCGTCATTGTAAGCCCATGAGGAATTTCTTTATAGGAATCGGAAATGTTGTATCCCACGAAGAACTGGTCGGCCCATTTAACATCTGTAAAACCAAATTCAAATCTTCCGCCAATACTTGTAAATTGATCATTAGGGCGACGGGTTCTATTATACCTGATCACCCGGCTTCCACTTAAAGTGTACTTAGAAAACTTGCCCCACATTTCGTAATTGTTGTCAGAATGGCTGTAAAAGCCCGAAGCACGGGTTGTGAAACCATTTTTGTGGTTACGATAAAGAGCACCAAGATCGGCTCTATAAGTATTGAACGATCCGTAGGAAACAGCTGCTGTAAGGTTGTTAGCCGAAGCATCCTTCTTCATGATAACGTTAATAGCTCCGCCAATATAATTTCCGCTTAAATGAGCTGGTAATACTCCCTTATAAACCTCGATGCGCTCTATCATGGACGGAGGAATATTATTAAGATTGAAGGAAGATCCGTAGGTCGATATCTCAATACCATCGATAAATAAACCGATGGTGCTACCAGACATTCCATTGAGGTTATATTCAATAGGCGACCCTTCACCTCCGTTTTGCCTTACCCTAACTCCTACTGACCTGTCAAGAAGCTCATTTGTTGTCAAATTCCTTAGCGAAGCTTCCTTTGTTTCGATCACTCCAACAGCAAATCCTGATGTTTCAAGCTTTCTTTTCTCAGTTTTATGGGTAATACTCACTTCCTTTAGGCTTCTTGCCGAAGCACTGGTAACCGTTGCATTATGCGTAGTTGACGGCCTACTAACCTTTATATCTACTGTATAAAGTTTCGTTTCTATTGAGCTTATCTTCAGGGTGTAATTACCGAATGGAACGTTCTTAAAATGATAGGCACCCTCTTCGTTTGTGGCAACGGAAATATTTATTGGCTTAATTTGTACTGTAGCACCTACCACAACCTTGCCTTCTGAATCGCTAACCCGGCCTGAAAGACTACCGGTTTGCGCCGAAACAACAGAGCTAACAAAGAGAATGAAAAAGGTAAGTAAAGTGTTTCTCATGAAAAATAGTGAATTCCTTGCTTCTTCTTTAGAAATAGTCTTAATAACATTAACTTTGGCGCAAAGATATATTTCAGATATGACGCCAAAGGGAGAAATATTAACGCAACAGGGAGTAAATTCAAATGAAGTATTTAGCTTTCAGAAAAACATTACCCCTGGTTTTTCCAACCCAATTGGACCAGAAGGCGAATCTGAAAGGGGTTCCTTACAGATGATCTTTGTTTTAAAAGGTACTTTAAAGGGTTTTGTTCCTGTCTCGAAAAAAGCAGTATTGCTAATTAATAACAACCAGCATAACCTTATACTGAAGAGCCGAGAACTACAATGGCAAGCGGAAAAGGGAGAACGGGATATCATTTGTTTGAGCATTAATTTTGATTTTTTGTCGGGGTACCTTCCACAAGACCATCGAGGATTACTAAACTTGATTAATGGCCTTGAAAAGAAAGAAATTGCTTTATTTTCTGCTCAACACCTGTATATAAGTCCCGAGATTATTTCTATACTTAATACCTTAAAATCGTCCACTCATACAGGTTATTGTGAACGGTTATTCCTAGAATCGAAAGTACTTGAATTACTTATGCTTCAATCATCACAAGTGGAGCAGCTGTCTGAGAACTTTGACGAGCTTAAAGATGAAGAAATGATCAAAATGCAGGAGGTGAAAAGAATTATTACTGAAAATATTACTACCCAGTATACACTTCGTCAGCTGGCTCATATGGTAGGAACTAACGAATTTAATTTGAAACGCAATTTTAAAGTAGCGTTTGGCGTAACAGTTTATGGTTACCTTACCCAACATAAAATGGAGCTCGCCAGATCTATACTTCTGGAGCAGAATATTACAATCGCTGACCTTGCCGAAAAAACGGGCTACAAGTATGCGACGCACTTTAGCAGCGCCTTTAAAAGATATTTCGGGTATCTGCCTAATATGTTAAGGAATACAAAGAATCCTAGCCATAGCACAAAAAGCTCCCGGCCGTAACAAGGGCAGCTCCTTTAGCAAACGTCACAGTTCCAAATTACAATATCCACAAATTTTAATATGCAGATTACTTCACCAAATTCTCGTTCCAGATTCTCTACAAAACGCGGCACTATAGAGGACATGCCTTTGCTACAAGAGCTATATGTCGATACAATAAAGGACGTTTGCAAGAATGAATATAGCGAAGAGCAAAGATTAGCATGGGCAAAAGGGGTAGAAAATAATGAAAGATGGAACAGAGTGTTTGAAGAGCAATTTGTGATCCTGGCTATGGACAACAACTTGGTTGCTGGCTTTGCTTCACTTGATAAGGGAGTTTATATTGACATGTTCTATGTCCACAAGGATTTCCAAAGACAGGGAGTTGCTTCCTTCCTTTATTCAATAATTGAACAGCAAGCGCTTGCTATGGGAACAAAAAGACTGACTGCTGATATTAGTAAAACAGCCAAACCGTTTTTTGAACTGAAAGGCTTTAAAATAGATACCGAACAAACCTTCCCTATCAGAGGTGTAATGATATCTAACTTTAGAATGTCGAAAGTAATAGGTTAAGGCTTTTTGAGAAGGTACCAGCAATTAAAAGAATAATTAACTTGCAGCTGGAAAGACATTACCAATGGAAACTACACACTTTACCGTACCTGATGCTTTACAGGCTTATGTGAAAGATATTCTGGTAATAGAAAATTCTGTTCCCGACAGAGTAGATTCTATCCCTTTTTACGCTGATGGTTTTCCTGGCATCCTGTATCACAATTCAAAATCTGCTCCGATCCTGTTACCTCGTGCTAAGCCTCTAACCGAATTGTTTCTTTACGGACAAACGATTAAACCAATTATAATCAAATTCCACGCTCCTTATAAAGTAGTCCTGGTTGAGCTTTTGCCCTTTGCAGTAAAAATGATCTTCGATGTAAACCCGCGAGAGCTAAATGACGATTGCTACAATTTTCTGGCGGGGGAGAAGCAAGATGACGTAGCTCTAAAGCGTCAACTTGCTGATACGGAAGGCACTGAACAACAAATAGCTCTCCTTTCCTCTTATCTTGAAACTCAGGTTGCAAATCGTTCCTTTACTCCTCACCAAAAAATCAAACTTGCTTCTGAAATTATTATCTCAAGCAAAGGTGGTATAACCGTAACGCGTTTAGCTGAACAACTTAAGTTTAGTGAAAGAAGTTTGCAAAGGCTTTTTAAGGAATATGTAGGGGTAAGTCCTAAACAATTCGCTAAAATAATCCAATTCCAGGCCTCCTTGAATGACATGTTTGATCCAGGAATAAATAAGCTGACAGAGTTAGTTTATGAAAACGGTTTTGCCGACCAGTCGCACTTCATTCGCGATTTTAAAAGGTATGCTGGTACGAAGCCTTCGTGGCATAAAAAGAAAAGCATCTGAAAAATAAATAACCTTTGTCGGGTTTATTCTATTTGGCCTGCCTTCCTCCGCCTAGTTTTGAATTAAAATTAAAACGAAAAGCTTATGAGCAAACTACTGGTATTAGGCGCCACAGGTAAGACCGGAAGGCGAGTTAAAGAGAGATTAGAAAAACTAGATCTGGATGTACGCTCAGGTTCAAGACAAGCTGAAATCCCCTTTGACTGGGATGATTCAACAACATGGGCAAAAGCGCTTGAGAACGTCAAGAAAGTATACGTCACTTTTCAGCCAGATCTGGCGGTGCCAGGAGCTCGCCAAATCCTAGCCAACTTTACTGCGGAAGTACGGAAGGCAGGAGTTCAAAAACTTGTGCTGCTATCGGGAAGAGGTGAAAAAGAAGCTGAATTGTGTGAGCAGGAGGTGATCCAGTCGGGCATTGACTATAGCATTGTACGTGCCAGCTGGTTTATGCAAAATTTCAGTGAGAGCTTTTTTAACGAAGGAATCTTGAAGGGTGAGTTGATCGTCCCGGAAGTCAAAGCCCTGGAACCTTTTATAGATGCTGATGATATTGCTGATGTAGTAGTAGAATGTCTTTTAAACGATAGTCATCAAAATAAAATTTATTCAATTACAGGTCCCGAGTTGCTTTCTTTTGAACAATGTACTACAATTATTTCCGAGCAATTGGGGAGAGAGATCGCTTTTACGGAAGTCCCTCTAAGCCATTATACCTCTGCCATGGAGCAGCAGGGATTACCGAAAGAACTAGTATGGTTGATAGACTACTTATTCAGAGAAGTATTGGATGGCCGGAACGAATCTCTTACGACGGATCTTGAAAGAATATTAGGACGAAAAGCCCGAACTTTCAGAGAATTTGCGATGCTAACTGCCGCTTCAGAAACATGGATTAATACAGTGACTGCATAACCCCCACTCCTCCTCCCGCCGGCTTCTTTGAACATGTAATACAGAAAACGTTTTACAACAAATAAGCTGGTTGGAGGTTGTTTAATAATGATCTCTAGAGAAGAAACATTTACCATCTGGGCAGAACTGGAAGGCAGGGATAGAAAGAACTACTTGGTACAACCAACTGAGGTAGAAGGAGAACGTGTTTTTAAGATCCTGACAGAATCAGAGACCTTGGGGGTAATTCACAAGACATTTGAAGATACTTGGGAATGCCTTACTGGGAACTTCACGTTACAGGATTCGGAGCGCCTGGGAGACGAAATTGATAACTATCAACATTAAGAATTCGATTATTCTTCAAATACATAGATCAATTCACCTTCATAATAACCTACGTTATTGAAACGAGCGTTTAAACTTTAATTCAGTTTTCCTGAGCAGGCATTCTTTATCCCCGGGCAATAATTTCCAACAGCAAGGCTTCATTCTGAATAGTAAAGCTCTTTCCGTAAAACTCTACTATTTTATTACTGCTTAGTTCGGTGACGACCTTGAAGAAGGTTTCGTAAGAAGCTCCAGCATAAGCAGCAATATCCTGTTTATTTATATCGAGATTGATTGAACCGTCAGTACGAAGGCCAAATTGGTTCTTCATGCTGATAAAGGCTTTGGCGATACGGGCTTTAACAGACATATGAGCAAGATCCCTCATGCTTTTATGGGATTCCTGAAGATCGGTTGCCATAAGACGGACCAGCGCTACAGTAAACTTGGAATTGACATTTAGGGTATTTTCAAGGAACTGAAGATCCAGGAAGCAAACAACGGAAGGCTGCAAAGCGGTTGTGGTGACCGGATATGTTGGATCAAGACCTAATCCCAGGTACCCAATAACGTCGCCAGGCTTAGAAAAGCGTATGATAAGCTCTTTCTCGCTATCCCAGCGCTTATGGACTTTGATCGTACCTTTATTTACAAAATAGATTCCTATCACCGGATCACCTTCTTTAAATACTTGCTGGCCCTTCTTAAGCTCGATATTCCGCTTACGAGCTTCGATTGCCGGCAACCAGTCGGGAAGCACCAGCTGACACAGAAAGCAACTCTTCAAGTCGCATTTATTTTTACATTCCTTCATGGCTTGTGTAGCCAAATATACAATATGACATGGCTATCTTACATACCTACGCCACACCTTATACCAATTTTTATTATGCGGATAGCTCCGGTGTCTAGTTCTGTTATTGACAAAAATGGCTACCATTAACAATATAAGTGCTCCAGTGAAAACGGGACTTAGAACATATAAATAGCCAAGAGACTTGATCTTTTCCGTTCCTATTGTTGCGATTAGCGCTGTAGCTCCTCCTGGTGGGTGCAGTGTTTTAGTGATCTGCATAGCAACGATTGCTAACGACACGGCCAGCGCTGGAGCGAACCAGCCTGAATAAGGAAAAATTTTACAAATAGTTACTCCAATAAAAGCAGAAATAAGATGGCCGCCAAGAAGGTTTCTTGGTTGCGCTAGCGGACTGTTAATTATTCCGTAAATGAGCACAGAGGAGGCTCCAAAAGAACCAATGAGGAAAAGGTTATCCAGCGAGCCTAAATATTGCTGATGTATGAGCCCTATTAGGCCGATACCTGAAAAAGCTCCAAGAAAGGTCCAGAAATGCTCTCTTAAGTCAACAAGTGTTTCTTTATATATGATGTATTTAGCAGCTCGCACGTGTCGTCTTATTTTCTTCTTCATCTATATCTCTATAAAGGCTTAATTAGCGTTAGCATAAAGGATTGCAAAAAAAAGAATAAAAGATTGCATAAACAACTTTTATCAGCCAAGATCACAACAAACCACTCAAAATACCTGTAAAAAGCAATGTTCAAAAATCAAAAATACTAGACAAATGCTAACTTAAATTGATATGAATTATGATTGGGTGGGCAGCAACAGCTTATACTTAAAGAACTTGTTTTAGCATTAATGGTACATTTATTGAATTGCGGGCTTTAACCCTCGATAAACTGAAACATAGGTAGGGTTAAATCGTATATTACCTTTAAAGCAATTGAAAATTGGATGAAGCTTGTTTCTGGATTTAAATTATTATGTCAGCTTGGAGTTGAGAAAGAACAAGAAGAATGGTTGCAGCAGAAGTTAAGGTTAACAAATGAAACTTCATTAATAACGATATTCCTTAATATTCCTTACTTTATCGTTAACTGTCTCTATTTTCCTTCCTTAACGATTTATTCCGTCGGTGTATTTATAGCATTGTTCTTGAGTTTTGCGTTAAATTATTTTAAATATATTAACCTATCGAGGTTTATCCTGTCGATCAATGTGCCGGTTTTCCTTACCTTATACCATGCTTCGCTCCTGAATCCCGGAGAAGATCTTATTCCTGGTCTTTACCAGTTACAGTTAAGTATGTTGGTTTTCCCGCTACTTGTTTTCGGGTTTAAAGAGAGAGGCTGGATTATAATAACGCTCCTGATTAATAGCTGCATTGCGTTTAGCTATCCGTTTCTTGAATCGTTGTCCATTGGAGTTAACAATAGCTTTTTAAGAGAAGGTATAGGGGGAGTTCTGACTACCGGCGTTGCAATCATTGCGTTGTTCGTGATCGTTGTTCTTAACTCGAGGATTAATGAGAAGTATTTGAGAAAAAACCAATTGATGTTAGCTGAAATTGAGAGACAACAGGTACTTACACTGAAGGCTTTGGATGAATCTGAACAGGCTAAGCAGGAAGCAGTGGTAGCTAATCAGGCAAAAAGTTCCTTTCTTGCTACCATGAGTCATGAAATCCGTACGCCAATGAACGGAGTGATCGGAATGGCGGGACTTCTGGCATCCACACCAATTAATGCAGAACAAAAAGAATATCTTGACATCATAAAAACTAGTGGGCAGTCGCTACTTGATTTAATTAATGACATTTTGGATTACTCGAAGATCGAGTCGGGAAATCTGGAAATGGAACGACAGGAATTCGATATCAGACAATGCGTAGAAAACGTAATCGATATTTTTTCTGAGAAAGCGGGAAGCCAAAAAATTGATCTTGTATACGATATTGACCCGCAGATTCCCACTGTTGTTCTTGGAGATAGTCACCGACTATCCCAGGTTTTGATCAATTTGATCAATAATGCACTTAAGTTCACTTCGAGCGGTGAAGTATTTGCGAAGCTAAATTGCAGAAGATGCACTGAAAGAGAGACAGAAATTGAATTCGTAGTTAGTGACTCAGGCATCGGAATTCCTGAAGAGAAGCTCGAAAGGCTTTTCAAGCCTTTTTCTCAGATCGACTCTTCTACGACTAGAAAATATGGAGGAACAGGCTTGGGTCTGGTTATTTGTCAGAAGCTTGTTAACCTAATGGGCGGAAATATTGAGGTGAAAAGCAAGCTGGGAAAAGGTTCTGCTTTCTCATTCTCTCTCACGTTTGAAAGCAGACCAGATGGAGAAATTTCAAATGAGCCATTAAAGTGGTACAATGAGAAAGTGCTGTTGGTGGATGATAACGACCTTAGCCGTAATACTGTTAAAACCTGGTTAAAGCGGTGGGGATTAGCAGTGCTAGATGCTCCATCTGGAAAGCAGGCGCTGGAAATACTTCTGGAGCGTAGAGATATTAGTCTGATCATTACCGATAAATTAATGCCAGAAATGAATGGTATTGAACTGGCAATGGAGATAAAGAAGATATTACCCTCGATACCTATTCTTCTGATGGCAAGAATGGGGAATGAAGCATTTTCAAAGTACCCTCAACTTTTTTCCAAGCAAATAACGAAACCTGTTAAGGAGAAAAGCCTGTTCAAAATTCTCTATGATGAATTAAGTTCGGCTGAACCGAAGCCTGTGTCAATGAAGAAGGTTTCGGCACATGCACTATCAGAAGATTTTGCCAAGCTATATCCCCTTACCATTCTTCTTGCGGAAGATAACTTGATTAATCAGAAGCTTGCTACCAGGGTTCTGAACAAATTAGGATATGAAATAGACCTGGCAAATAATGGAGTTGAAGCCGTTGCCGCCGTACAGAAAAAAACTTATGATCTGGTGTTGATGGACGTTCAAATGCCAGACATGGATGGCTTGGAGGCAACCCGGAGCATTCGCTCAGGGTCATCTGCTCAGCCTGAAATAGTAGCCATGACAGCTAATGCTATGCCTGGAGACAAGGAGGCTTGCTTTGAGGCTGGAATGAATAACTATATCTCCAAACCAATTAATACCGCAGAACTGATTGAAGTGTTGCAGAATAGAGCATCGAAACTTCTTGCTTCCCGCAATGCTTAACCTGCAGTTTCAATTCTTCTATCAGGAATTAGCCAAACTGCGGCTACCAGAAAGTAAAGTACCAAACCTAACCATGAACTTATAAAAGAAACCCCAATTGCCAGGGCATATGCTGCTATTGATCCCCATCCCTTTAGGTCCTTTCCAATAGTTTTACTTAATACTGATTCATTTCCGTGGTGCCTGATCAACACTTGTGCAAGGATCTTGTAGGAAAGGGAGTTGAGAACCAGAATAATGCCGTAAAAAACTACTGGCCACTTAGAAAAATGGTTTTCTCCCATCCATCCGGTAACGAAGGGAATAAGTGAGATCCAGAACAGCAAATTCAAATTTGCCCAAAGTATCTTTCCATTTACCGATTGAGCAGTATGGATTAAATGGTGATGATTTGTCCAGTAAATTCCGACATAAAGGAAGCTGAGCACGTAGCTGATAAAGACAGGGATAAGAGGCTTCAGGGCATCTATGGTATCTATATGGGGAATCTTTATTTCAAGTACCATTATCGTAATGATAATTGCAATTACTCCATCGCTGAAAGCTTCAAGGCGTGTTTTAGTGATCATAGCAAATATTCTTTGTTTTCTATACCAGCAAAAGTATGAGCGGGGCGAAAGCTTCGCATTATCAGAGGATAAGAAATGCTCTTAACTTAGGATATTAATTTTTCTTAAATTTACCGAGGTAATTTTTAAAGTTCCTGCGCTGTTTGAAAATCTATAAAACGTTTCGGGGTTTATTTATAAAAGGGATGCCATTTTTACTACTGGCACTAACAATGGTGTTGCAGATAGTTCTGATGAAAGAATATCTCTTCAACTCTTTCAATACTCCTTTTATTTTGGTAATTGTTTTCACAGCCTGCTATTACAGCTTTCAGTATTCATTGTCCGTTCTCGCACTCAGTATTATTTTAAACTGGTATTTCCTGCAGGAACCTTATAATAGCTTTGCTATTAAAACCATAAACGCCTTCGAAGTTCTTCTTTTTGCCATTACCAGCGGTGTCATTATCTATATTATTAACAATTTTAAATTAAGACAGAAAACCGACACCGTTAACCAGAAACGGTATGAACTTGCGTTAAAGAGGGCGTCGGATGGTATCCTGATGAGTGACGGAAATTCGAAGTTTGTTTTTGCGTCCAACTCTGTCCATGATATCCTGGGTTTTACCCCTGAGCAGTATCTTGAGATCAACCCATGGACATTGATCCATCCAGATGACTTGAAACTATTGAAAAATGAAGTTGAGGATTTTAAAAAACTGCCCGGCTCAACCTTTGACTTTTGTTACCGGCATAAGCATAAGAACGATTCATGGGTTTGGGTAGAAGGCAGTTTAACCAATCTCCTTTTCGAACCTTCTGTAAATGCGATTTTCTGCAACTTTCGAAATATCAATGATAAAAAGGCAGCGGAACAGCAAAAGAATGATTTTATAAACTTTGCTGCTCACGAATTCAAGAGTCCTCTAAGCATTATCCGTGGTTATGTCCAATTGTTAATAAAAAAAGCAGAAAAGGATGGACGAAACACGAAGGAGCTTCAAAGTATAGATGCCCAAGTTTATAAGCTCACTAACATCGTTAAAAACTACCTTGACCTCACATCGATCGAAAATTCCAAGGATAAAAGTGTTTTTACCGAACTGAATTTAACCGCCCTTGCCTCTGAACTTCTTTCGTCCCTCTCCACCGTCCATAGCAGCCATATTTTTTATACTGCTGTAGCCCCGGAAATTAGGGTGAAGGGCGATCAGGAAAAACTAGGACAAGTTATTACAAATTACATCACTAACGCAATTAAATACTCTCCAAATGCGAATAAAATTGAGGTATTCCTTGATGTGACAAACAGCCAGGCGCATTTCAGAGTTAAAGACTTTGGTGTTGGGATACCGGAAAAGTACCAGGACAAAATCTTCACAAAATATTACAGAGTGAAGGAAAATGACAAAGTGGAAGGCACAGGCATTGGTTTGTTCCTTTCTTCCCAAATTATAAAAATGCACAATGGCGAATTTGGCTTCTCCAGTAAGCCGAATGAAGGATCCGAATTTTGGTTTAAGTTGGAGCTGGCCTAGCGAAAAAGGAACAAAAAATGATAAATCTAGACGCATTTGAAAACCAATCCTTACGTTAAATACGTATAATTGTCGTCTATGGATCAATCGATCATAAACAATTACCTATTCCTTCGCAGAAAAGTAAAATCAGGATTTTCGAAATGAATGAGGAAAACAGGCTCAAAAAATTAAGAAGTTACAGAATTCTAGATACTCTGCCAGAGAACATTTATGATAATATAACAAAGTTAGCTTCCTTTATTTGTAAAACCCCAGTTGCTATTATTGCCTTTATCGACGATAAAAGATATTGGATTAAATCTCAGGTAGGCCTTGATGGCATTACGGAGGTTCCCCGCAGCATTTCAGTGTGTCAAACTACCCTTTATGAGGATACTCTCCTTGAGGTTCAAGATCTTAAGCTTGACTCCAGGTTTTCAGAGCTTCCAAACGTCAAAATGGAGGCAGGAACTCGTTTTTACGCAGGGTGCCCACTTATTACGGAAGATGGTGTTAGTTTGGGTACTTTGTGTGTCAATGATTATCAACCTCGCCAATTATCTGAAGAACAAAGGACAGCGTTACAAACTTTAGCCAGGGAGGTAGTTGCTCATCTCGAATGCTCTAAGAAAACCAGGGCTTTAAAAAAATCACTTAAAAGATCTAGACGATTCGAAGAACTTTTTAATAATTCAAACGGGATTCATTGCATTACCGATAATAAAGGGGTAATAGAATTTATCAACTCTTCAGTAACCACGCTTTTAGGTTATAAAGAGGATGAAATGTTGAAACAAAAGATCTGGAATTACTGCCGTGAAGGAGAAAAAGGTCTGATCATGCCCGAAGTGAACAATTTGGTAAACCGTGGAGAAAGCAGGTTTTCTATTGAAACTATTGTTATAAGCAAGTCAGGTGAACAAAAATGGATCAATTGGTCGGGAGTAGTTAAAAATAATAAATGGTTACTAAACGGAACGGATATCACCAAACGCAAGGAAAACGAGGCCAGGATTAAAACCTTGTCGGTTGCACTTGAAAAGGCAGCAGCGGGTGTAGTTATCCGGAATGCTGCTGGTGAAATTGAGTGGATGAATGCCTCCGCAGAAGAAATTATAGGATACCAGCTGGCCGAGCTGGAAGGCCGCACTTTCGGAAACCTTCTTGTGGGCTCCAAAACTGATATGGTTGTTGTGGAAAAGGCAAGGAAGGCGGTAAATGAAGGAAAACCTTATGAGCTGGAAATGGTGCTTTACAGGAAAGATAAAACTCCGGTTTGGGTGCTCACCTCAACTAACCCTCTTTTTGACGAAAGCGGTAATTTTGTTAAGCAAGTATCTATTCTCGTTGACGTTACGGATAGAAAGTTGGCGGAAGAGCAGCTTATTAAAACCCGTGAAGACGCAATTAAGCTGAGTAAGGCTAAGGAGAACTTTTTATCAGTGATGAGCCATGAGATGAGGACTCCACTAAATGCAGTGGTTGGAATGACGCGAATTCTAAAACAGGAAGATCCTCTTGAGCGCCAGAAAAAGAATTTAGAAATCCTGGAATTCTCTTCACAAAACCTTCTTACGCTGATTAACGATGTCCTCGACTTCACTAAAATTGAAACTGGTAATCTTCAGTTAGAAGCCGTGCCTGTAGATATTCAGAAATTAGCTACTCAAACAGTTGAATCACTAAAGTTTAAGGCTGAAGGTAAAACACTTGATATAAAATATGAGTTGGATCCTGCACTTCCTAAATTTATTTTGGGCGATTCAACCCGTCTTTATCAAATCTTTATGAACTTGTTGGGTAACGCAGTTAAATTTACTGAGCAAGGAGAAGTAAAGCTTTACATGTTGCAGGAAAAGCAAACTGAAGAAGAGGTTAGCATACGGTTCGAAATTTCAGATACGGGTATTGGTATCCCAGCGAATAAAATAAAATCAATATTTGATGCTTATACTCAAGCAGATACAGACACTGCCAGGAAGTATGGAGGAACGGGCCTAGGCCTAACAATCACAAAAAAGCTGATAGCGCTACATAGCTCATCCATACAGGTAGAAAGTGAATTGGGAAAGGGTAGCAAGTTCTATTTCGGCATTACCTTCCCTAAAGTAAAGACTCTTGCACCGGTAAAGGAAGTGGTGCAGGATGCACCATTGAAGGGTGATGTATTGGTGGTAGACGATAACCAAATTAACAGGATACTTGCAAGAAAGGTGCTTGAGAGATGGCAGCTGAAAGTTGACTTTGCTGAAAACGGACTGGAAGCTATCAATAAGGTAAAAGAGAAAGAGTATCAGTTAGTCCTTATGGACGTGCATATGCCGGTGATGGACGGTCTGGAAGCTACGGAAGTTTTAAGGAGCATGCCGGAAGAGCGTTTTAGGACCTTGCCTGTGATTGCCCTGACCGGCAGTGTGATGAGCGGCGAAGAGAATAAATACTTTAATGCAGGAATGAATGATTACGTTCTGAAGCCTTTTGAACCTTCAGTGCTATATAAAAAGATCTATCCTTATTTAATGGAGTCTTAGGGGTGAGACTACAACGGACAGCGTTTTAAACTTCTGTCGGCGTTTATAATCCCAGCCCTCCAAGAAATGAATCCCTATAGCTAGCTCCTATAGGGATTTCGTATTTTCCGATAAACACGCGGTTTCCGTCGATGTGGCTGATCTTTGATTTATTAATGATATACGAGCGATGGGTACGCAGGAACAAAGCAGAAGGCAGCTGCTGTTCAAGGGTGGAAATGCTCATTATTGGCAGTAAAACACCGCTGCTGGTGGTTACTTTGGTATAATTTCCCAGAGCTTCGGCAAATAGCAGTTCATCAAACGAGACCTTGAAGATCTTCCCTTCCGATTTAAGGAATATATATACCGGCGCAGTGGCAGCTTGTACAACAGCTGGGGTTTCTTCCGGCTTATTGATCCTTTCTATTGCCTTATCTACCGCCCAGATAAAACGCTCTAAAGAAAAAGGCTTAAGCAGGTAATCGCAGGCTGCAAGATCGAAAGCATCTAACGCATATTCCTTGTAAGCGGTAGTAAAAATGACCTGCGGTTTTGTCTTCATAATCTTCATGAATGCAAGGCCGTCAAGTAAGGGCATATTGATATCAAGAAATACAATATCCACCTTTTGAGCTTCAAGTTCCCGCCGCGCGTCCAACGCATTTTCACATGATCCAACAACTGTTAGTCCGGGATATGCATTACAATACGTTTGCACGATCTCCCTGGCAACCGGCTCGTCATCAACGATCAGACAATTAACACTCTTCATCATTTGAATTTTAATTGAAGCATTACCGTGTAATGCTCTTCCCCTTCTTCAATCTTAAGATCATGCTCTTTGTTGTATAACAAGGCTAGCCGCCGCTTCACATTAGCCAGGCCTAAGCCATTGTCTTTCCGTCCTATTTTATTTTCGTTACGCTCGTTGCTGCAGGAATTTAACACCAGTATTAATTACCGTTTTGGTAAACTCAAAGAATCGGTAAAGAAAAGTAAAAGAGGCATTACGAATGACGATTTGAATTGACATATTTGTATATAACCAAGCTCCCCTGCTTATAACCAATGAACAATCTAATTCTGAGCTTCCTGTTTCTCTTATATTCTGTTGGTTTGATTGCACAGCAACCTGTGCCCGTTAAACCCAGGGTGATTGTAAGTACAGACATCGGTGGTACCGACCCTGATGACAACCAATCGATGACTCATTTACTAATGTATAGTGACAGGTTTAATATTGAAGGACTGGTATCTTCTCCTTCCTATGGTAACGGCAGCAAACAGGAGATCTTCCGGATGATCGGCCTGTACGAAAAGGATCTGCCTAAACTGAAAAAGCATCAGAAGGGATTTTTGGAGCCAGATTACCTAAGATCAGTTACCAAGCAAGGAAAACATGGCCGAGCCGTTTATTCCGGTTTTAGTACCGCAACCGAGGGTTCAGAATGGATCATTAAATGTGCGAAAAAGAAAAGTGATCAGCCTTTGTGGGTTTTGGGCTGGGGTGGCCTGGAGGATATAGCTCAAGCCTTACACGATGCTCCCGAGATTCAAAAGAACATACGGGTTTACTGGATAGGTGGTCCGAATAAAAAATGGAGCGCGAACAGCTACGATTATATTGCAAAGAACTTCCCTGAGCTTTGGTTTATAGAGGTCAACTCTTCTTATTACGGGTTCTTCTCGAATAGCAACATAGTCGACAGTGTAAATACAAGTAATTTTTACGACAAACATATTTTCGGTGCGGGAAATCTGGGCAAGGATTTTAAAAGTTATTACAATGGCGAAGTTAAAATGGGCGACACCCCTTCTTTGTTATATATGATGGATGGAGACCCTGGCAACCCTACGCGCGAAAGCTGGGGTGGCAGCTTCGAAAAAACGAATCGAAGCGCTCGTGTTCTGTTCAATCGTGCTACGACGATTAAAGATACGGTTGCCTTTTGCACTATGGTTGAATTCAACTTTAAAGGGCCTGAGATCGATGTGCCTGCCGACTCCATTTGTTTCTGGATGGAAACTCCGTATAAAACATCTGTACAGAAATGGCCTGGCTACTATCTTGGCAAAGGAATATACGGTCTTAAATATGTTCCCAAGCAAGCGGAAGTCCTTAACTATCACTTTACTTCGGCTATTCCTGGTTTCCCGTTGGGTAAAGGAATACTAGTAGTAACAAATAAATGGCCGGGAAAAGCAAACGCTAGCGATTATAGATTAGGTTCCAGCTGGTATACGGACAAGTCGGGCGAGCGATTCTATGAGGGGAAAATCCAGGGAGGCAAAACTGTTTTCAAATGGCGCGAAGCTATATTGGCCGACTGGGCAAATCGCTGGAGCTGGCTGAAATAAGAAGAAGTAATATTGCAATTTTCTGACGGCAAACTATTGCTCAAAAGCGTCTAATGCGCGATACTTGCAACATACTATTTAGTATGTTCTATGTCTAAAGCAGGACTTACCAGGCAGAATATTTTACAGAAAGCTTTTACCCTGATTTACCGAAAGGGATTTCAAGCTACAAGTATCGATGAGATCATCGCTACCACTCAGGTTACCAAGGGAGCTTTCTTCTATCATTTCAAAAATAAAGAAGAAATGGGCTTGGCTATAATCAATGAAGTGATGTATCCGTCAATGTATCCCTATATGATCTCTACACTTGAGGGCCCCGGAAATATCCCTGACAAGATCTATAATATGATAAAAAACCTTTTGCAAGCCCCCTTTTTTGAGGTCGAACATGGTTGCCCTACAGTCAATTTGATCGAAGAGATGGCTCCACTAAATGAGGCCTTTAAATCTGCACTTCAAAAGCTGGTGAAGGAATGGCAAAAAGCGATTGAGATTGCCATTGAGAAGGCTCAGGCAAAAGGTGAAATAGATACACAACATGATGCAAAGATGATTGCTCTTTATATAACTATCAATTACAACGGTATACGCAATATGGGAAAAGTTCTGGGCAGGACCTGCTACGGCAAATTCCTTCAGGAATTCAAAAAATATCTATCGGCACTGAAGTAAAAAAATTTAAGCATAAACATACCAACTAGTATCTTTTAAAAGATAATAAACATGTACTCTTCACTACTTTCCCTTCATTCATTATTCCGGTGGCTGGTAGTTATCAGTCTGATCTTTTCCATCTTATTTTCTTATTTCGGCCTGGTAAACAACAAGCCATTTTCAAAAAGTGTGAACACTATAAGGCATTGGACCGCCACAATTGCTCATCTCCAGCTCATGATAGGCTTAACGCTTTATTTCCAAAGTCCCTTGATTAAACTACAAATATCTGATAGTGGGGATGGTCTTATCTCAGAACAATATTTCTTCCGCTACTTGCATCTCCTCCTGATGCTTATCGCCATTACAGTAATCACAATAGGTTCTGCTAAAGCAAAAAGGGCTAACACTGACAAAGCTAAACATCGAATTATGCTTTCCTGGTTTGGAGCAGGACTCCTACTAATAGTGACTGCCATCCCCTGGCCTTTTTCTCCTTTGGCAAAACGTCCAGTCCTCCGGGATTTCGCGGTTGAAACATCAACGGTAAATAACACAATCACTAAAAACAATGTATAATATGATTAAAACAGCTACAGGACGCCTGAGACTGATAGGCTACTTGGAAGGTTGCTCTCTTCTGATCCTTCTTTTTGTCGGCGTTCCGATGAAACACTGGGCAGATAACCCAAGTATTGTCAAAATTGCAGGTCCGGTTCACGGTGCCTTATTTCTTTGGTATATCTTTAACACCTTAAGCGTTGCTGTGGAACACCATTGGAAGTTTAGAGAAGTAACCTGGAAGGTTTTGGTAGCTTGCATGATTCCTTTCGGAACTTTCTACGTTGACAGACGTATTTTACGTAATAAAAGTTCAGATAGCGTTCTGGAGACGATTAATTAAATGAGAACTAAAATCCTGCTTCTGGCAATTCTGTTATTTCCTTTACTCTACATATCCTTCTGTAATCAGAAAAAGACCCCAAAGAATAATAGTTCTGCTTTCCCATTGTCATTGAAGGACTACGGCCTTTTTGATGGACCAATCAAGAGACTTCAACCTTCAAGAAATGTGTTCAGCTATCAGCTGTCTTCAGCCCTCTTTACTGATTATACAGAAAAGCAAAGGTTGATCAGGCTTCCAAGAGGAAAAATGATTCAAGTGGATAAGAGCTCTGCATTATCCTTTCCAGAAGGAACGATCATCGCCAAAACATTTTACTATCCGAAATCAGGAAAAGAAGGCAGGATAATGGAAACCCGTATTCTAGAGAGAATAAATGGGAGCTGGGCTGCAGCTACCTATAAATGGAATGAGTCGCAGGACGACGCAAGATTAGTTACCAAAGGGGAAAATGTACCTGTGACATTCAAAGACACGAAGGATCGCGAATGGAAAACTGCTTATCGGATTCCTTCTACAAAAGACTGCGGCACTTGTCACCAAAAGTCAGGAACCATGGTTACGATAGGACCAGAATTGGCAAACCTGAATAGAATGGTAGCAGGAAAAGACGGAAAACCTGTAAATCAGCTGCAAATTATGCAGGCATTGGGATTTTTAAAGTTGGGAAAAGGTTCGAAGATAGCTGAGGGCCTTCCCGCTTACTTTGATAATAAAAATTCTTTGGAGAAACGGGCAAGGGCTTACCTCAAGATAAACTGTGCTCACTGCCATAATCCAGGAGGCTTTGCATCTGCCCAAACTATTTCTCTTGATTATAGCACAACCTTAAGTGCTTCTGGCTTACTTCTGCATCGCAAACCTATTCCTGAGCGGATGAAAATCATGGGGCAGTATCATATGCCTAAACTTGGCACTACCCTTCCTGATGTCGAAGGCATTGACCTGATTGAGGAATATCTGAAAAGCTTGCCTTAATAAATGGAATATCAGCACTGGCTGGGAGAACTATTTTAGCCAGTTACGGATCACATCTATTAAGGCTACCAGTTCAAGTTCATCGATAATATAAGGAGGCATAAGGTAAATTATATTACCTATTGGTCTGAGCCATACACCTTGGCTAAGAGCAAATTCTTTGAAACCTGAGAGTACCGAAGGATCAGTAACTTCAATAGCTCCAAGGGCTCCAATAACTCTTTTGTCAACAATAAGAGGAGAATTAAGGGTCCTGAACTGCTCTTTAATTATGCGGTTAATTTCCTGAATCTTTTCGAGATAATTCTCCTCTTCTATTAACTGAATGCTTCGAAGAGCAACCGCGCAGGCAAGTGGATTGGCCATAAAAGTCGGCCCGTGCATGAGGGCCTTGTTGTAATCGTCGCCCAAAAAGCTGTCATATACGTCCGTAGTAGCTAGGGTTGCAGCGTGCCCTAAATAACCGGCAGTGAGCGCTTTGCCAATAACCATGATATCCGGAGTTACATCAGCATATTCTGCTGCAAACAGTTTTCCTGTTCGTCCAAAACCTGTAGCTACTTCGTCAAATATCAGAAGAACCTGATACTTCTTACTTAGTTCACGGACTGCCTTAAGATAATGAGGCGAGTAAATATGAAAGCCCCCGGCGCATTGAACAATAGGTTCCAGGATGATACCTGCGATCTCATGATGTTTTTCGGACAAAGTTTTTTCAAGCTGTTGAACGGCAAGTTGTACTGTTTCTGGCCCGGCTTCAAATCCCCCTTTAGGAATTTCAAGCATAAAGCCTCGATGTAATACACCAGAAAAAGACCTGCTGAAGTCAGAATCATCGCTAACTTCCATCGCTTTAAAGGTGTCCCCATGATAGCCGTTCTTAAGGGACAAGAACTTGGACTTCTCCGTGTAACCCTTGTTGCTCCAGTATTGAATAGCCATTTTTAGTGCCACTTCAACCCCTACGGAGCCACTGTCGGAAAAAAAAACATGATTTAATCCGGAGGGAGTAATGCGGACTAATGCTTCGGCGAGATCAATAGCCGGTTGATGAGAAAGTCCGCCAAGCATTACGTGCGCAAACTTATCTATTTGTTCTTTTAATGCTGTATTTAAAGCTGGGTGACTATATCCATGGATAACAGCCCACCAGGAAGAAATGCCATCTATCAAAGAGCGGCCGTTTTCCAGGTTCATCCTTACACCTCTGCCCGAAACCATTTTAGGAAGGTCCTTCAGGTGTTTCATTTGTGTATAGGGATACCAGATCATTGCTTTTAAATTTTGCCAAAGATAAAAGGAACCTATACACAGGCGAGTTGATATTTAAAAACACTTATATTTGAATAAAGGAGAAACCGGAAATATGGATCCTATTGATGATTTAAGGAACTACAAATTCGGCATGTTCTATTACAATACCGAAGATCCGCGGACAATTGTGCCCAAGCGTCATAGGATGATGGGCTATCAGATGAATTTTGCCAGAAAGATCAATGTTTTTCTTGCCTTGCTGATTTTGATTTTAATCGGTGTCCTCACGACAGTTTGATAATATTTACAGGGCAAGCCTTTGCCACAACTTGAGTTCTCTCATGAGTGAGAGTGTCCACAGGTAGGACGGAAATATTGCGTTTAGAGGTAGAGTGAAGTAAAGTTGCTTTTCCATCTTTTTTAGACATGGACCACAAATTCGGCTGCATTTCGGCGCAAACTGCACAACCAATACATTTTTCCCGTAGATGAACTATCTTGGGCATCAGTTAACAAGTTTATACAATTTATCGCCTTTGGAGATTTTATCGGCAAGTGGCACTGTAAGTTTTTCCCCTTTTGCTGCTTCTGCTTTCTCCAGTCCATCTACCCTGAAATCCTCAAGTTTCAGCTCTATAACACCTTTTTTGGTGCCTGTTATTAGGATCGAGTCTCCTTTTTTTAATGAGCCGCTTTCTATCGTAAATTCTGCAACCTTGGGCTGATTGAAATAATTACTACCTTTCCCCACGTATATTTTTTTCTGGGTTGCCTGGTTACCCGGATGACTCGTCCACTCCCCTAATTCCCTGCCTAAATAATACCCTTCCCAGAATCCTCGATTGTAAACTTTATTCAATTCCGTCTTCCAGTTGTCAACCTGTTCCTGATTGTAATTACCTGCCTCAATAGCATCCAGGGCTTCCCGGTAACACTTGGTTGTGGTGTAGACATATTCCGCCGACTTAGTACGGCCTTCAATTTTGAGAACGTTAACACCTGCAGCCACTATCTGATCAAGAATATCAATGGTGCACAGATCTTTAGGAGACATGATATATTCGTTTTCTACCATTAGTTCGTGTCCGTTCTCATAGTCGAATACTTTATAGGGCCTGCGGCAGTTTTGGGAGCATGCACCGCGGTTTGCTGAAGCGTTTTGAGTGTGAAGACTCAAATAACATTTCCCTGACACCGCCATACACAATGCTCCATGTACAAAAACCTCTATACCTACGCGTTTTCCTGAAGGTCCATTGATATCCTTACGGATAATTTCCCTGGTTATTTCTTCAATTTGTTTTAATGTGAGCTCTCTTGAAAGTACTATTACATCTGCAAACTTTGAATGGAAGGTAACTGATTGGATATTAGTGATATTTGCCTGAGTAGAAATATGCAAAGGCATCCCCACCTGATTGCATAGCTGGATAATGGCATAGTCTGCAGCAATTACTGCATTTATCCCGCATCTTTTAGCTTCTTTGATAAGTACTTCTGCAAGTTTAAGATCATGGTTATAGATAATAGTATTCAGAGTTAAATAACACTTTATACTGTTATCCTTTGCAATACGCCCTATCTCCTCTAAATCCTCCAGAAAAAAAGCATTGACGGATTTCGCGCGCATGTTGAGCTGTTCGATACCGAAATACACCGAATCGGCACCGGCGCGAATCGCGGCATACAAAGAATCGTAAGAACCAACGGGGGAAAGCAATTCGGGAGTTTTCATAATAAAACTTGCGTTATCAGCGCAACACGAGGGATGCACTGATCAGTTCGCAAATCTTCACAAAACCTTCAAAAATAAATATGACGAAGATCACAACAACCTAAAACCGGCTATCCTGCTGATATGGATTTTTGAGATACTAACCAAAATACTCTTCAGGGACTTTTAACCCCTCCTTCTCATCATTCCACAACATCGAAATGATCCTCCAACTGCCCTCATTAAAAATAAACTGGATATAATTTACTCCACGCTTCCAGGGTTGTTCAGAATTAGGCCGGGATGCATGTTCATATACACTGACACGATGAGCGGTGTTTCCAAAAACTTCAGTAACATCAGCGATCTCCTGAATAGAATAAAATTCTGCATTCCCTTCTTCTATCTGATGCATAATGGCCTGCATATAACTTTGAACTGTAAACTCTAAGGGATTGTCAAAGTTACCATTCACCAGTTTCCCATCTCCATAGAATAATTCTTGTAGCTGATCCAAATTAGGATATTTCTCGTGACTAAAACAAATGCTCTCGTAAAACTTCTGAGTCAGGTGGTCTATTTGGAGATTAGTCATAATGTACTGTGCTTTCATTCCTATACAAGAACAAAAGTTTTTTGTTTATAACAAATGAAAAACCGTGGAAACTTTTTAATATTGCCTACGTTGAGAAGATTTATAAAAAGAAAAAAAAATGTGCTTTGTTTATGTAATTGACGATGATCCTATTCATCAAAAAATAACTGAGATCCTGATCAGAAAGTCAGGAGCGTTCAAGAAACACACGGCTTTCCCTGGTGTAAGTTCTGCTATTGAAGCCTTACAATTACATAAAAATGAGCCCGAAAACCTTCCTGACGTAATCCTGCTTGACCTTAATATGCCTGTACTTGACGGTTGGGACTTCCTTGACCAATTTAAGGATCAAAAAGCCGAACTTCAGAAGAACATTCAGGTTTTTATTGTATCATCAAGTGCAATACAGTCTGAAATAGACCGGTCAACACAGTATTCGTTTGTAAAAGAATTTATTACTAAACCGCTTGACACGCAAAAATTAATTGAAATCAGCAGTCTTTGCAATTAGCCTTTCACTTGAATGCAGCTAATCCGCTTTCCAGAAATTTAAGATATTTTTCAGTATCGAACTCGGCACCGGTGGGCTGCACTAGGAGCTCGCCATTATTGCTAAGTAAAACATAAAAGGGCTGGGAGTTCGAATTAAACCTGGATGCCTGAAAATCGCTCCATTTATTACCAATAGTTCTGATTTTCTTCTTCTTAAATGCCGAAACTGTCTGTTCTTCCTTAGGCAGTTCGGTTTTATCATCCACGTACAATTGGATCAGTACGTACTTTTCGCGAATAGTCTCCAATATTTTCTTATCAGACCAAACCGACGCCTCCATCTTCCGGCAGTTAACACAGGCGTGGCCGGTAAAATCAATCATCACAGGCTTATTAACACTCTTTGCATAAGCCAGACCTTCCTCATAATCAAAGAAAGCATCAAGTCCTAAAGGAGCATCGAATTTATCTGAGTACTTATGCGGGACAGCCGAATGTTTAGAGGCTGAGCTTGCACCTAGACCTGCAGTAAATAAATCAAAGTCTTGTGTATGTTGTGGCGGCAGGAAAGCTGATATTGCTTTTAAAGGTGCGCCCCATAAGCCAGGGATCATATAAATAGTGAAAGTGAGTGTGATAACAGCGAGGAAGAAACGAGGCAGCGGGATAGAAGTTACAGGACTATCGTGGGCAAATTTCACCTTCCCAAGTAGATAAAGGCCAAGTAATCCGAAAATAACTATCCAAAGTGCAAGAAATACTTCACGATCAAGCAGGTTCCAATGATAAGCAAGATCTACATTGGAAAGAAATTTCAATGCCAGTGCTAGTTCCAGAAATCCTAAGACTACTTTCACACTATTAAGCCAGCCTCCTGATTTTGGTAAAGATTTCAACCAGGAGGGGAACAAGGCAAATAAGGCAAAAGGAATAGCAAGTGCTGTTGAGAAGCCAAGCATTCCAGCCGCCGGCCCTAACAATTCCCCCATTGTAGCTGCTCTGACCAGTAAAGTTCCTATAATAGGTCCTGTACAACTGAAAGAAACCAAAGCAAGGGTTCCTGCCATAAAAAATAATCCACCAAACCCCTTTGTATCAGCTTTTGAATCAACAGCATTAACCCACTTCGAAGGAAGTGTTATTTCGAAGGCTCCAAGGAATGATACGGCAAATACAATAAGAAGAATAAAAAAAAGGAAGTTGAATATTCCGTTAGTCGACAGATTGTTCAAAGCATCTGAACCGAAGATCACTGTTACCAGCAAACCCAACACAACATAAATTACAATGATTGAAAGCCCGTAAATTAAAGCTTTTCCGATAGCACTGCTCCTGGAAGATGAACTTTTAGTAAAAAAGCTAACTGTTAATGGCAACATGGGAAAGATGCATGGCATTAAAACAGCGGCCAGTCCGCTTAAAAATCCTTCAAGCAAGATTTGCCATATTGACTGACCAGGAGCTGATACTTTTGTTGCGGATGACTTAAGAGTAGATTCTACCTGACTAATGCCCTCCGACCCGTTTTTTGTTTCGGCCACAGTGACATTAGCGGAATCGATAATGGTATCTGTTACATCAGAAAAAACAATATCGTCTGTAGAGATGGTATCAGGAGTCTGAGCATATAAAGAAGGACACAGCACCAGGCATAAAAGCACTGGTATAATTAATTTTAAGATTTTCATTTAAAACGTGCTGAAGGAGACTATTTTACTGCAATACTAAAATCTACTTCATCTGGGGGGAGACATTGGCGGTCGTTACATACCATGTATTCCAGTTTCCCTTTTACCACTGCTTGATTTGCAGCCAGTTTGACCTTTTGTTGGAAAATCACTGCTTTCTCAAAGTAGCTCACATTCATATTGAACACTTTTTCGAATTTTGTTATTGGCTTTGGTTCGCTTGTTTTACCAACCGTGGTAAATGCCTTCGATGGAGCAAATTCAAACTTAGTTGCCACCGGACCTCCATCAGCGATATGTTGTGAATATAAGTGCCATCCATTATCAATAGTGGCTTTAAATAATACAACCGCTTCCGTTTTACTTATCCTCTTAGCCGCGTAAGACCATTTTACAGGATTAACTATTTGCGCTGAGGCAATAGTTGTAATGAATAAAAGAGCAGCAACTACCAAACTTCTCATTGAACTTACTTTATTTAACACTACAAATGTAAATCTTAGTGTTTATGATTTAATTGAGCATTTGTTGGTATAGAGCCATTTTTTCTGCAATAGTTTAATTAGGTAAATTTAAAAATAGTAGCATCTTTCTTAAAAAGAAAAGCCGCCCTAAGAGGAGCAGCTTTTCTTTTCTAATAATTCTAACCTTTTTTAAAAAGTATAAGAAAGATTGAGTCCTTTATATTCTGGAGTAGTTACCGGAACAACACTTAAATTATTGGGGGTTCCTTTCTTGTGAAGATGAGGAACTAAAATCCCAGCACCGGCTCCGACAGCGTAACCTAAAAGGTTATCTGTTAAAAAGTGATTCCCGCTCTTTAAACGGTAATAACCTACTGCAGCTGGAATTACCGCAGCAGCAGCCCACACGTAAGGTTTAGCTTTGCTGTCAGGGTTGAAATCATTATAGACTTTAGCCGCAAAAAAGGTTGCTGAAGCAGTTGCTGCAGTATGACCAGCGAAAAAAGATCTTCGCGCACCTTTCTTAGTACGTTCATCCATAGGAGCTTCTGCGCTATAAACATATGGACGGCTTCGATTTACTGAGCCAGCCGTTATTGAATAAAGTGCTCCTGTAACAGCCATCGTTTCAATATACAAAGCCATTACCTGGCCAGCCTTGCTTCCAACCTTCTTATTTAAAAGCAAGGCTACTGGCATTGCGAAGGATGCGTAGAAAGGATAATAACTTATTTTATCAGCATTCTCTGAATAGTTGCCGGCAGCAAAACGGTCAATACCATTTACATTAGCTTTGTTCTTCATAGCTACCTCCGCTTCTGTTAATCCTTCCTTATTTTTAATTAAGCTTAAACCAAGGAAGTTAAGACCGAGCGTCCCTGCAATCACAGGTCCATCTACCTTCCAACTTGTCTCGTAAGGAGATTCAGCTTTACCGCGGCTTTGTCCAGAAATGCTATTAGAGACAGAGATACTGTCCTGACTGAAGACAGGAAGAGATACTATTAACGATAAAAGTAAAATTATAGTTGATTTCATAGGTGTTAAAATTTATGTTAACTGATTAACACCTTTTCTTTTTGAATGGTTTGAAAAGATAATACAAGGTTTTTTGGCCTCTCCTTTGCTAAGGAAGATGGACAAGCTGTATTAGTAAAAAGGACATCAGCTAAAACTAATCGCCCCTCAGATTGTTAAATAATAAAAATATTTACTAAAATAATAAACATTTAACAATGTATTGATTATTTGATTGAATATTTTACATACATTTACCTAGCAAAACAAAAACTATGAAAATCTATAACGTAAAAATAAACGACCAGCTCTTCACTATCGAGCAACCTAGCTCTGACTACAACATCTTTTATGTAAATAGAAAGAATGGAACTTGCTGTATTGCGAAAGACAAAGACAAGAATTGGATCATAGAGGCACAGTACAATCCATCTGTTAATATCCCTGTAGAGCAAATTGGAAGATATTTGGACGAAACCCTACTTAACTAAATAACTAAGGCGGTAAATATCTTCAACAGTTTTTTTCAGCATTAATAATATCGGCTGATGGGTTTGGTAATGGAGATGCAGCCTATATCACATTTATAATATTGGCTTTGGTTGTTTAGGATTAGAGACTATTGCAAAGGAAATGCTTGCATTGTCACTATATTTCAGTAAAGGCACTAACAAAGAAATTGTGCTGATAAAAACCTTTGCTGGTTTTTTATCAGCACTGATAAACTTAGCTATAAAAGTCGATCAAGGCTCCAAAATACGCTCCATCCCAGCCATCTTTAATATCTTCGAAATCTTCATCTGGGATATTGGAATGCCTTAATTCTACAGATGTGCCGTCTTTGTCGGGATGAAGTTTTATAGTAACAATAGACTTCTCTTCCTGATCTCCGAAATACCATTCCTGAACAATTTTCTTTCCATACTCAAACTCAAGGTTCTTCCCTGAAATACTGCCTTCCCACAAGGAAAATTCACTTCCTGGTTCAGTAGACATTTCCGCCTCTTCTCCAGTCCATAAAAATATCGTAGCAGGTGTAGTTAAAGCTAGATATATTTCTTCGGGTGCAGCCGGAACCGTGTAGTATTTTTTATAATCTTTCATACTTATTCTTTATTTTTCTTAAGAGATCGAATCATCTCACTGTAGCTCATCTTGCTTGAAAGAGCTTTTGCAGTTTCTAGTAGTCGTTTATCCCGGGTAAGCTGAGTTCTGGCTCCTTCTATCCACTTAACAAAATAATCACGGTGTGACTTTGTTAAATTTTGAAAAAAATCGGCAGCCTGAGGGTCCTCTTCCAAGTACTCCTGCAGTTCGGAAGGTACTTCCAGTCGATATTCAGTGTCCACATCCAACTGAACATTTAACAACGCCCCTTCAGCCTTTCGTATACCCTTCCTTACCTCTGCATTTAAAGGCAAAATAAAAGCCCCTTCACCCATTGGCAATAAAGCTACTCCTGTTATAGGGAAGCTGTCAAGAAACCCTTTAACTCGAAAGCTCTTTTTATTTCCCGGAATAAGCTCTTGAGCCACATCCTGAGGTACCACTATGTAAGTCCATCCAGTTTTATCGCCATGTTGCTCAAACCTGAGGATTCGCGATACGAAGCTTTTCATAACGCTGTAAAGTTAGTTTTATTTCACCTCCTGCTTAAATATTTCGAAGATATCATTGAAAAATGTAAATTCGCCCCCTGATGGATGTTTTAGGAGAGGCGCTTTCCGACTATTACAACCACCGTTCTGAAGATATATTATGGATCAACACCTCATATGGAGAACCTGAGAAAATGCCTGTTGAGGTTTTTTTTAGAGATCTGCAGGAAATGCCAGAAATGGAATTACTTGCACTGAAAAAATGCAAGGGACAAGTATTAGACGTTGGAGGAGGTGTAGGTAGTCATTCTTTATTATTACAGAAACGGGGAATAGAAGTGACGGCGATTGAAATTTCGCCGAAAGCCTGCGGTATAATGAAAGATCGTGGAGTGAAGAACGTAGTGAACCAGGACATTTTCAAATACAAAGATTGTCGATATGACACCTTATTGTTTTTAATGAATGGGATCGGGCTTTGCGGCACAGTAGAGAACTTGAATGGACTACTTCAACATTGTAAATCTCTACTGAAACCGGGAGGCCAAATTATTTTCGATTCTTCCGACATTTCTTATCTGTATGAAGATAAAAATATCCGGAAACCGAAAGGCTACTACGGAGAAGTTGCATTCCAATACCAATATAAGAATATAAGTGATGAGTGGTTTAACTGGCTCTACATCGATCCGGTTACCTTTAATGATATAGCAAGGGGATTGTCGTTTAATTTTGAATTACTAATGCAGGACGACCAGGATCAGTATCTTGGGAGGTTAATTTTTTAACACGAGATCAATTGTACTAAGCTTGCTTTTTAATTTTTACGAAACCTCGTACCTCCTTCAACGTAGAAGGACAACATTGGGACGTTTAAAGAGAAATATTAGAAGATTTTATCAGAAAATAATGTTGAATGACAGCCTTTGGTATGTTTTCTTTAAGCGCGGAACATTGTCTCCTCCAGAGCATGCTCCTCCTGATTTTTAACGATTGATATGAAATAATGAAAAAATTCTTTTTTAGCGCTCTATTTTGTTCTTTATTATCAATGCCTGCTTTCGCAAACGACTGCGAAACGAACGATGGCACAGCCGGGGGAGGGGAGAATTGTGGGGAAGACCCTGACAACCCAGCTCCAGTTGACGGAGGTGTAACTATTCTACTTGGTTTATCAACTATTTACGGAGTTAAAAAGTTAAAATCGTCCTACCAAAAAGAGATATTATAGTAAAGAAACTGTTGTCGGCTGGACAACAGTTTTTTCCTAAGTTTTAGTTTTTTCTTTAAAGCCAGGAGAATACTTTCAACCCTCTTCCAACTGTAAATTGGTAGCGTAGAAATATGTTATGCAATGTCAAAGGAGGGACTGTATTTATATTGCATCGATAGCAGAACCAATCTCCGCTGCAGATATTTCAGTTTGTTCCGAATCCTGAAGCATCACTTCCCATTCACCGTTCTCTCTTTTTCCAATTAAAAACTTCTTACCATCATTACTTACTTCGTACAGATTCTCATGTAAACCTTGCTCTACATGAAATGCTTGTCCGTTTACTTCTATTGAAAATCCTTTCATAGCCAATTCTTCTTTTCCGTCTATACTTTTATATAAAAGCCTCAAACATCTCAGAATGTTTGAGGCTCTATTTAAGATAATCCAGCTTCCAATAACCGACGAAAAAACAAACTCTGACATGCTAAAATAATATGCTCCTTGGAAAAAAGCTTAATGAACAGAAAGAGCAAACCGAAGAACGAAAGTTTCTGAAGGCTCTTCTTTATTATTAGAATAACGAAGTTGTCAAGTTGAAGTCTTAAAAAGTCTCTATTAACATCAAAAAACTATTATTCCTTCAAAAAATCATTCAGAGACCCACCTATTAACCCAAAAATGCCGTACATCTATTAAGGTTGTAGAAGAAAAACCTCCAAACAGACGATGTAATTAAAAAATATAAGGTATAAACTATTAATAAACTGTCAATTTTAGATACAAATACTCGATTCAGCATAGATAACTCCATAAAAAGATTAATAAAAATTAAAATTTTAATAAAAATCATTGCCTTCTTAAACTTTTACATGACTTAAATCATATTTATATATGTTTTTTATTTAAATTTGTCTTAAATCACATTAAATAAGTTAAAAGTCGCTAGAATATTTGAAGTGATTTAAAAAAAACGATGCTTTAACAAAATTTTAATCTCATGGCAAACGAAAAACCAACAATTGTTGTAGTCGGAAACGGGATGGTTGGATATAAGTTTTGCGAAAAACTTGTAGCGAAGACCGATGCATATCAGGTGATAGTATTCGGAGAAGAACCAAGGCCAGCATATGATCGCGTTCACTTAAGTGAATACTTCAGTGGCAAAACCGCCGATGACCTGTTGATGAATACCTTGGATTGGTATTCAGAAAACCAAATATCTCTTCACCTTAATGATCCCGTCCAGGAAATCAATCGCGAAGCGAAGACCGTTCACTCTTTAATGGGAGCAGTAATTAAGTATGATTACCTGGTATTAGCTACTGGCTCCTCTGCTTTCGTACCTGACGTTCCAGGAGTTGAAAAAGAAGGTGTTTTTGTTTACAGAACAATTGAAGATCTTGAGCTAATTACTGCTTATGCTAAAAAAGCTAAGAACGGAGCAGTTATGGGCGGCGGTCTTTTGGGACTTGAAGCCGCAAAAGCGCTGGTAGATCTTGGAATCAAAGAAACTCACGTTATAGAATTTGCGCCAAGGCTTATGCCAAGGCAAATAGACCAACCAGGAAGCGCCATGCTTCAAATGAAATTAAAGGAACTTGGTCTGCAGATTCATTTAAATAAAAGCACTTCGGAAATTGCCGGCGACGGAAAGATCACAGCATTAAATTTCGCTGACGATACCTCTCTACCAGTAGATATGCTTGTAATCTCTGCAGGTATACGCCCCCGGGATGAACTGGCAAAACTGGCAGGCCTACAAGTAGGAAACCGCGGTGGTATCGTTGTGAACGAAACTATGCAAACCTCCGACCCGAGCATTTTTGCCATTGGTGAATGTGCTCTTCATGAAGGAATGATTTACGGACTGGTTGCTCCAGGATACGAGATGGCTGAAGTTGTAGTAAGCAAAATCTCAGGAGGAGAAAGGGAATTCCATGGCTTCGATATGAGCACTAAGCTTAAACTAATTGGTGTTGACGTTGCCAGCTTTGGAGATCCTTTCATCAACGAACCGGACTGCCGTACTATCGCACTTGAGGACACAAGCAAAGGGGTTTATAAACGTATTAACATAACTAAAGACGGAAAAAGCCTACTGGGTGGTGTATTGATCGGAGATGCCGACGATTACAACATGTTACTTCAAACCGTCAAGAACAATATTGCGCTACCTCCAAACCCTGAAGATCTGATCCTTGGAGCAAGAGGAGGAGAATCAAGTGATGGCGGAGCCGGTGTAATGAACCTTCCGGAAGAAGCATTGATCTGTTCCTGTGAATCGGTAACAAAAGGTGCTATCTGCTGCAAAGTAAGAGACGAAGGCATTACAACCGTCGACGGAATCAAAAAATCAACCAAGGCCGGAACAGGGTGCGGCGGCTGTATTCCAATGGTAAAAGACCTAGTGGTTGGAACCATGAAAGAGCAGGGAATGTATGTTAAAAATGTTCTTTGCGAACACTTCGACTACTCCCGGCAGGAATTGATGGATTTGATCAAGATGAATAACGTGAGAAGTTACGATGAAGCACTCGATCATTATGGTCGCGGAGATGGATGCGAAGTTTGTAAACCAGCCGTGGCAGCAATCCTTTCAAGCCTTTGGAACGACCTCATTGTTAAACATCAGCCAATCCAGGACAGCAACGACAGATACCTTGCGAACATCCAAAAAGGTGGAACATACTCTGTAGTCCCAAGGATCCCCGGTGGCGAGATCACTCCTGAGAAACTGATTGTCATTGGCCAGGTTGCCCAGAAATACAACCTATACACCAAGATCACTGGTGGACAGCGCATCGACTTATTCGGCGCACACGTCAACGATCTTCCTGCAATATGGGAAGAATTGATCGATGCAGGATTTGAAAGCGGACACGCATACGGAAAATCACTTCGTACAGTAAAAAGCTGCGTTGGTAGCACCTGGTGCCGGTTCGGACTACAAGACAGTGTGTCTTTCGCTATCGAAGTAGAAGAGCGGTATAAAGGAATTCGCTCTCCGCATAAATTAAAAGGTGGTGTTAGTGGCTGTATCCGCGAGTGTGCTGAAGCACAGGCAAAAGATTTCGGGATTATCGCAACGGAAAAAGGCTGGAACTTATACGTCTGTGGAAATGGAGGTTCAAAACCTCAACATGCACAACTGATAGCTGCCGACGTAGACAAAGAAACTTGTATCAAATACTTAGACAGATTCCTGATGTTCTACATTAAAACTGCCGACCCACTAGCTCGTACCGCAACATGGTTGAACAAAATGGAAGGCGGACTAAGCTACCTGAAGAATGTGGTAGTAAATGACAGCTTAGGAATCGGAGAACAACTGGAAGAGGAAATTCAACAACTGATCAACTCTTACCACTGCGAATGGACTGAAGTGGTTAGAAACCCGGAATTACGCAAACAATTCTCACACTTTGTGAACGCGCCGGAAGAAAAAGACCCTACCGTTGAGTTCGACTCAATGAGAGAACAGATCAAAGCCAAGGAGTGGTAAAAAGTCCAGGGATTTAATATTTGAATTTTTAATTAAAGTATCATGGAAACAGAAACAACAACAGATATAAAATGGGTACTTGCATGTTATGCGAGCGATGTACCAGAGAACGGAGGAGCCTGTGTTAAATACGAAGAAGAACAGATTGCTGTCTTCAATTTTACAAGAAGAGGTGAATGGTTTGCAACACAAAATCTGTGTCCGCACAAACAGCAAATGGTTCTATCAAGAGGGATGATCGGAAGTGCAGGAGAAGAATGCGAACCAAAAGTTGCCTGCCCGTTCCATAAAAAAACCTTCTCTTTAATTTCAGGAGAATGCTTAAGCGGAGACGAATATCAAATAAAAACATATCCGGTAAAACTCGAAGGCGATAAGGTATACGTCGGAATAAGATCAACAACTTGAAAGAGTTGCCATTGTTAAATATCGTTTACCCGGCAGAGATGCCGGGTTTTTTTTGAATTTTTTCCTTTTACCTTTCCCCTACCGTTCTGCTTTTACCTTTCCCCCTTTTACCTTTCTGCTTTTACCATTTACCTCCTTAAAACCCATATATTTGTCCGAAATACCCAAGCTAAATGAGGGATATTACTCACAAACAGATAACACTTCGCAGCGCAAGAGCTACAGGAATCATCTTCTGCTCGGCCGAAACAATAACAACTATAAAAGAAGATCAGCTCCCGAAAGGAAACCTGTTTGACGTAGCGAAAGCTGCAGGATTTATCGGCGCTAAACTTACACCTCAACTACTTCCTCATTGCCACCCTGTAACTATAGACGGAATGGATATCAGATTTGAATTTCTAGATCAGAAGCTGCATTCCGATCACTTTCCAGAGTCTGTTTTTTCCAGAAGCGGAATTGTCATTTACGGAGAAGCAAAATCTATTGGCCGCACAGGAATAGAAATGGAAATGCTGACTGCTGTTAGCGTAGCGGCTCTTGAAATTTACGACATGTTGAAGCCGGTAGATACTGCTTTGGAGATCGGGCACATTAAACTATTAGAGAAAAAAGGTGGAAAAAGTGACCGTAAGAAGTTTTTCGCCACATCTCCTACTTGCGCTGTTCTGGTTTGTTCAGATTCCTGTGCTGAAGGAAAAAGAGAGGACCGGAGTGGCAAATTGATTCAAAAGATGCTTGAAGAAGCGAAAGCGCAGGTAAAATACTACAAGATCCTTCCGGATAACAAAGATGAAATTCAGCAGCAGATCAAAATGTGGGTGACGGAAGATATTCAATTTATATTTACGACTGGAGGAACCGGACTTGGCCCACGGGACAATACCGTTTCGGCAGTCAGGGAAATTCTGGAACGGGACGCTGACGGCATAACGGAAGCGATGCGAAATTTTGGCCAAATGCGCACACCTCTGGCAATGATGAGTCGCGGAGTCGCAGGCTCCATCGCCCACACCCTGATAGTAACACTTCCCGGAAGCAGCGATGGAGCACGCGAATCACTAGAGGCCATCCTGCCAGCTGTCTTTCATGCAAGAAAAATGATGAAAGGCGGAGGACACTAGGAGCTCAAAGCTGAACGCTCAAAGCCGTAAACTATAAGAAAACTTATGATTAATTTCTGGGAAGCACAACAAATAATTACATCAAAAGCCAAAAGTTTTGGTTCTGAAATTATTGATCTTGAGGATGCTGAAGGCCGGGTATTAGATGAAGATATTTTTGCCGACCGGGATTACCCTCCATTCAATCGCTCTGCTATGGATGGGTACGCTATTAGATTAGAGGATTGGAGTTCCGGAATAAGAGAATTCGCGATAAAAGAAACAATTTTTGCTGGTGATTTAGCCACTCAAGGTTTAGACAGGGGCTACTGTTACAAGATCATGACTGGAGCGGCAGTCCCACTGGACGCGGACGCCGTTATCCGGCGAGAAGACTCTGCTGAAACTGGAAACAGTGTTAGTTTCACTATCGAAACGGTAACGAAATTCCAGAACATTGCCAGAAAAGGCGAAGACATTAAAAAAGAGACATTAGCTATTCAAAAAAACACCCTATGCAATGCGCCGGTGGTCAGCACACTTGCTACTTTGGGAAAAACAACAATTACAGTAAAGAAACTTCCCAGAGTTGCATTTTTTACAACTGGTAATGAGGTTAAACCAGCAGGATCGGATGTTAATGAAATACAGATCCGCAACAGCAATGAATGGCTGGTAAAAACTCTTTTGAAGTCGTGGCGGATCAAACCTCAACTTTACAAACATCTTCCGGACGACAAAGCACAATTATCAGTAAATATAGAAAAAGGACTTTCTTTTGATATTCTAATTATGAGCGGAGGAGTTTCTGCAGGTGACGCAGACTATGTACCAGAAATTTTGCAAAGCCTCGGGGTAAAAAAACTATTTCACAAGGTTGCCATAAAACCAGGCAAACCATTTTGGTGCGGGGAAATACCCTCCGGAGGATTAGTATTCGCCCTTCCAGGAAACCCCTTTTCTACACTTGTCACCTTCAAGCTTTTCATTGAGACATTCCTTTCAAAATCACTACATCAAACTCTGTCCAAAACACTCCACTTACCATTTGCGGGGAAAAGAATCAGAAAATCCGGCTTTGACGAATTTTTTCCTGTGAGAATAGAGGGAAATCCATCCAGAATAGAACTTGTAGACCTTAATGGCTCAGGCGACATCAGATTAGGATTGTATGCTGATGCAATAGCACACCACCCAAAAGAAAACCCCGAACTTCCGCCCGGGATTTTAGTAACCTGCATATCTCTATAAAAGATTACTGTAACTGTTTCTTTTTGTTACTTCCTTCGGGAAGCAACTCACTGTCACTCACCAAAACAGCGAGCTTTTCAGGATCCAGGATCTTTATACTTTTACCCATAGTAACGATAATACCTTCAGCAACGAGTTCATTTATAACACGGAAAACCGTCTCGTAAGTAGCACCGGCGTAGGAGGCCAGATCCTGACGCGTTAGTTCTATATCAATAAAACCATCTATCGTAAATCCAAACTTATCTTTTAATGAGAAAAGAGCCTGAGCAATACGTCCTTTCACTGGCATGTGAGCCAAATTCCTCATCTTCCTTTCAGATTCCTGCAATTCATCAGCGAAAAACATCATCAACTCGTATGTTAATTCATGATTCACCTTCAGAGTACCTTCAAAAACATCAATTGGTATATAACACACAATTCCATTCTCGAGAGCTGTACCGGAAACAGGATAATAAAGATTAGTACCTAAGCCCCTATGACCTATTATCGCTCCCTTTTTTGCAAAGCGAATGATTAATTCTTTATCCGGCCCCCATTTTTTATGAACCTTAACATTACCCTCATATACAAAATAAACCCCGGTAACCCTCTCACCCTCCTTAAAAATTTGCTCGCCTTTTTTAACCTGATATGTCTGACGGTGTGCATCCAAAGCAGGAAGCCATTCCTTTAAACAGGTCTTGCATAAAAAGCACCTGTCTAAACCGCACTCATGTTTTGTTCTTTTCATTTTAAAATTCTTAATAATCTATCATTTTTTAAAGGGAATCTACTACACCCGGATTCATGTCGCAGAAATGAATCCAGGAACCCCACCTTTGTTCTTATAATAATTGTCAACCCGTCCTAAGTACCCAGCTATAATCGTTTCCTCCAATAGATTTTAATACAAAAAAATTCATTTTGAAAACTAAATACAACTAAAACTAAGCTTTTTTACGATAAAAGCACAGCAAAAAGACAAGAAAACATGATTTACATCAATAAATTCAGTCAAAAAAATTAAAAAATCAATAATTTTTAAATGTTTAACTACTTTCAATTTAATAAAATATAAAAAAACACTGTTTTATATTGGTTAAATCATATAAATAATGATTTTAACCTCTAAAATTTTTGTTTTTCCATTAAATACTCTACTTTTAGCTTAAACAAAAACAAAAACTAAGTCGATTTTTAACAAACAGCAAAAAAATGAGGAAGATTTAAACAGAAAAACCATTAAAAAAGAAAACCCCGTCGGAGGTCGCAGTCCAAACGGGGCAAAGTTTCAAGTGCTTTAACAAACTTAAAAAACCTATCAAATGTACAAAAAAGTTCTCGCATCAAGTATTACAAAGACTTCACTAACTGCAGCATTGGTCGCAATTCTGTCTGCAGGCAAGGTTTCGGCTCAAATGAGCCTTTCTGGTCAACTAAGACCAAGAGCTGAATTAAGAGATGGGTTTTCAAACTTAACTCCCACTACAGCTTCGCCAGGCTCCTTTATTTCACAAAGAACAAGGCTAATCTTCGGATACAAATGGGACAGACTAACCTTTGGGGCTACTGTTCAGGATGTAAGGGTTTGGGGACAAGATGCATCCACCATTAGCCCAGCAGACGGAAACAGACTAATGCTACATGAAGGATGGGCAGACATTGTATTAGCCAACAAAGCAGATACAACAATTAAATTTAAGCTGGTTGACAATCTTTCATTCAAGATTGGTCGCCAGGAACTGATCTACGACGACGCAAGGTTAATAGGCAATCTTGACTGGCTACAACAAGGGCGTCGTTTCGATATGGCTTTATTAAAGATCGTACACCATGGATGGCAGATTGATCTAGGTTACGCCTACAATCAAAATGCAGAAAACAACGCGGGGACATTTTACACCCCAGGAAACGTTCCTCAGTTCATTAGAGACAGTAACGGAGAACTGGTTACTACACCCACCGGAGTGGTTCCTTTAACTATAGGAGGATCAGTTTCTGCAAACAGCTCTGCAACAGGCACACCAGCTTACAACAACCCCGCTAATTCAAATGCAGGCAATCAAAATTACAAAAACTTCGTAAGCTTATACATTGCCAAAAAGCTTAACCAGACGAAAATTTCCCTTTTATTCTTCAAAGACGATTTTGGGAAATACACAGCAACCACGACACCTACAACCAATGGTGGGTTTGTTTATGGCAGAACTTTTAACCAAAAAGGCACCAACAATCGCTACACTCTTGGTGGCATGGTTAGTCCCACATTTGGAAACGCATCAGGATTTGGAAAAATTGCAGTTCAGGCAGCTTACTATCACCAAATGGGTGAAGACAGAGACGGAAAAGAACTAAACGCCTTCCACTACACCGCTGCAGCAACTTATTCAAAAGGCAAATTCACTGTGGGACCAGGCTTTGACTTCCTTTCAGGAAACAAAACAACAACAGCTCCGAACGAAAGCAAACGATTTGATCCCTTATATGGCACTCCGCATAAATTCTGGGGGTTCATGGATTTCTTCTACGCACCTTCAGGCTCTCCAGCCGCAGGCCTGAAAGACTACTATTTCAAAACGAAATTTACTACAAACGAATATTCTATAGCAGCAGATTTCCATCGTTTCGATGCCGACCATTCTCCAGCAGCAGGCGCAACAAAGCACTATGCGCATGAACTCGATGTAGTAACAAGCTATACGCTCAATAAATTCACCACTATCGATCTCGGCTACTCGCACGCCTGGGCCACAAGCAGCTTGCCGCAAGCCAAAGGACTTCCAACTACAGGACTAGACAAATCGCCAGACTTTGCATATCTGATGATTAATATCAAACCTGATTTCTTATTTACGAAACCAGTGGCGATCAAGCAGTAAGGAACAAAATTAACAAGGCATTTTAATTAAACACGAAACGAATGAAACTTATATACAAATTAAAACAGGCTATTACTTTCACAGCTCTTACAGCTGCCATCATAACAATAACTTCAAGCAGCGCTGAAGCAAAAAAAATCAAATTAGGCTTTATTCCACTTACAGACTGCGCCCCTTTGGTAGCAGCGAAAGAACTGGGACTTTTTGCTAAATACGGAGTCGATGTAGAACTTTCAAAAGAAGCTTCATGGGCGAATGTTCGTGACAAGATACTTCTCGGAGAATTAGACGGAGCACACTGCCTTTCATCTATGCCTCTTTCAGTTTATACGGGTATTGGAGGAAAAGCTGGCTCAGAAATGAAGATTGCTATGATGCTAAACTTCAATGGACAAGCAATAACCCTTTCGAAAGATTTCTGCAGCCTTGTTGGATACAAAGAAACCAACAAAGTAGCGCCAGCGGTAAAGAAAGTACAAAGCCGTAAAGAAGTCACTTTTGCTATGACTTTCCCGGGCGGAACGCACGATATCTGGTTAAGATATTGGCTGGCAGCATCAGGAGCACCTAAAAACGTAGGTATCATCACTATCCCTCCCCCCCAAATGGTGGCAAACATGCGCGTCGATAACATGGAAGGATTTTGCGTAGGTGAGCCATGGGGCGGAGTTGCAGCAACTCAAAACATTGGCTTTACACATATTGCTTCTCAGGACCTATGGAGCGATCACCCTGAGAAAGCATTAGTTGTTAATTCCAATTTTGCAAAAAACGACAAAGAGGACCTGAAAAAAGTAATGAAAGCTATCATCGAGGCTCAAAGATGGCTAGACAATTTAGGAAATCGCAAAAAGGCAGCACAGTGGCTCACTAAACCCTACTACGTTAACGCACCCCTGGCAGTAATCGAAGCAAGATTACTAGGATCAAGCGATTTAGGTTGCGACCTGGGAGTTCAGAAATACAAAGGTAACTACATGGTGTTCTACAAAAATGGCACTGTTCCTATGCCTAAAAAGGTTTACTCTTACTGGTTCCTTGCGCAATACGTACGATTCGGATTACTTAAATCAGAGCCAAACTACACACAAATAGCAGAAAGACTAACTCTTGACGATTTATACGCAGAGGTTGCTAAAGAGATGAACATACCTGCTCAGGCTGATATGGGGATCATCAAAACCAACCTCGACATTCCTTTCGACCCGAAAAACATCAACGACTATTTGAAACGCACAAAAAAATAAGGACAAATTCACCGCCTCCGGGAAACCGGAGGTATTAAACAGAAAAAGATGAAGAAGATTTTCACACTCGACACCCTGTACACTATCCTTGCCTTTTTTGGAAGTTTAATTATCCTTGGATTAACATGGCAACTAATTTCCATCCTGACTAAACACGAGATTCCCGGACCTATACCAACCTGGGCAGTTTTTAAAGAATTGGTAGCCGATCCTTTCTACGATTACGGACCCAACGACAAGGGAATTGGCATCCAGTTAATGAGTTCAATCAAACGGGTATTTTTAGGATTCGGCATCGGATCCCTGATCGCAATTCCCTTGGGACTTTTAATGGGATCATCAAAAGTAATGATGCGCCTTTTCAACCCTATCGTTCAGATCCTTCGCCCTGTTTCTCCCCTTGCATGGTTCCCTCTTGGACTCCTTGCCTTTCAGGCAGCCGAGGGTGCCACAGTATTCATTATCGCCATTACTTCTCTTTGGCCTACATTAATCAACACCTCTTTTGGCGTAGCATCCATTCCTGACGACCATAAAAACGTCGGCAAGGCTTTCGGATTCTCAAAATGGAAATATGTGACAAAGATTATGTTACCATTTGCTTTACCTCACATAATTACAGGACTAAGATTATCAATCGGAGTAGCGTGGCTGGTTATTGTAGCAGGCGAAATGCTTTCGGGCGGAGTAGGCATCGGGTTCTTCGTATGGGATAGCTGGAATGGCCTATCACTGGAAAAGATCCTTATTGCGATTCTAATCATTGGCACAGTAGGATTACTACTTGACAAGGTTTTCAATGCGGTACAACATGTATTCCCTTGGGAGAATAAATAATTTTTTGCGGGTCAGATATAAAATATAAAACTATGGCACTTACAGATCAATTATCGGAAACACTAGTTGAGAGTCACGTAAACGGAAAAGCGAAAGTGACTACCATTCAGAATATATCTATAGCAAACTCCATTGAGGTTAAAGATGTAACTGTATCGTTCAAAACTAAAAAAGGAATTTACACCGCGATCAAAGACATAAACCTTAATATTAAAAAAGGAGAGATCGTTTCTTTGATTGGACACTCCGGATGTGGAAAATCAACTCTAATGAATACAATTTCCGGAATGGTAACTCCCACACAAGGAACAGTGACGGCTAACGACAACATTGTTAAAGGTCCGGGGCCAGACAGAGGAATTGTCTTTCAGAACTACTCTTTGCTTCCATGGCTATCTGTATACAAGAACATCTATGAGGCTGTTGACTCTGTAATCCAAGGAAAATCACCATCTGAAAAGAAACAAATTGCAACAGATGCACTTGCCATGGTGAACTTACTTCCTCATAAAGACAAATTACCAGGACAACTTTCCGGAGGAATGAAACAAAGGGTAGCAATTGCCCGTGCTTTCGCCATTAGTCCAAAGATCCTTCTACTCGACGAGCCCTTCGGCGCTCTCGACGCCCTGACAAAAGGATCTATGCACATTGAACTTCTTAAATTATGGAACCTTGACAACCGCAACAAGACTATAGTCATGGTTACCCACGATATTGAAGAAGCTATCTTCCTTTCAGATCGGGTAGTGGTAATGAACAATGGACCAGCGGCCACAATTAAGGAAATTGTAGATATCCCTCTTGAAAGACCAAGAAACAAGAAAGACATTGTACATGATCCCAAATATATGGAGATCCACGACAGACTGCTAAGTCTCTTGTTTGACAAATTCTCCATCAACGACATCCACTAAGACAATTCCCTACAACACTTTTTTTTATCAAATAATACTAAAATGACAAGCAACAAACCACTACCAAAGCTCAACATCTTCAGTTTCAATGGAGTTCAGATGAGAACTTTCCACATTACATGGATGATGTTCTTTGTATGTTTTTTTGGCTGGTTCGGACTGGCTCCGTTAATGCCCACTATCCGCGAAGACCTCGGCTTATCTAAAGGCCAGGTTGGAAACTTGATCATCGCATCAGTATCCTCCACTATTATAGCCCGGCTAATCATAGGACGCTTGTGCGACACTTGGGGACCAAGAATAACAGCAGTGCGCTTGCTCGTTTTAGGATCAATACCCGTAATGCTTGTTGGCCTGGCGCAGGACTACAGCACCTTCCTATTATTCCGCCTTGCAATAGGCATGATCGGGGCATCATTCGTTATCACTCAGTTCCACACATCAATGATGTTCGCTCCTGAGATCAAAGGAACAGCAAACGCAGTGACCGGCGGATGGGGCAACCTGGGAGGCGGAATCACCAACATGGTTATGCCAATAATATTTGCAAGCATCGTTGGGATGGGATACACTAAGGGAGAGGCATGGAGATACGCGATGATCTTTCCGGGAGTAATGATGCTTATTATCGCCTTCTTCTACTTCAAATTCACTAAAGACACCCCAAATGGAAACTATAAGGAAATTGGCTACACCAAGGCCGATACAGGAAAAACAGATTGGTCTGTTTTAGCCGACTGGAGAGTATGGGCACTGGCACTTGCCTATGGAATGTGCTTTGGAATGGAAATCACTTTTGATAACGTTGCATCTCTTCACTTCGTAGATACTTTCGGATTAAAGCAAGAAACGGCAGGTTTACTGGCCGGAGCTTTTGGAGCAATGAACCTTTTTGCCAGAGCCTTCGGGGGAATTGTGGCTGACAAAATTGGAAAATCTTACGGACTAAAAGGCAAAGGTCTTTTACTAGCATCAATGCTTTTACTGGAAGGGATCGGATTAACGTTCTTTGCCAACGCTACCTCCCTTACTGCTGCAATCATCTATATGGTTTCATTTGCTATGTTCCTGAAAATGTCAAATGGAGCAACTTATGCGATAACACCTTTTGTTAACAAGAAAAATGTTGGATTAGTGAGCGGAATCGTCGGCGCTGGCGGAAATCTGGGAGGTATGATGTTCGGATTTTTATTCAAATCAGAAAGCATAACATACAATGAAGCTTTCACTTATATCGCTTATGCGGTAATGGCCGTAGCGGGAATAATACTATTTACAAGATTCCAGAAAGAATCTAAAACAGAGGAACAAACAGAAATTGCAGGCAAAAAAGGAAAACTTGCAATAGAATTATCAGATCCAAAGTAATAAAATCATAAAAATATACACCAAATAGACCTATTTTTTAACAAAACAAACAAATACAGATTTAAATAATACAAAAAAGGTCAAAACAAGGCTCAAAACATGAGAAAGATCATGATTTTAAGCCTTATTTTTTTAATAAACATAAAATATTTATTATAAATTTCATATTTTTGATTAACAAATCACTAGATATTGACATTTGTATATTAAATGCAATAGCATTAGAGAATAAAAGGCAGTTTTCAAACAAGTATTAGCAATAATATGACAGCAAAGCATCTACAAAATCAGTTTACTACAACATGTTGCTATTGCGGTGTTGGTTGCGGAGTAGTAGTCGACAAGGAAAAGAATGGCACAATTAGCGTTAGCGGCGATAAAGATCATCCTGTAAACAAAGGAATGCTTTGTAGCAAAGGGATGAACCTTCAATATACAGTAAATGATAAAACGGATCGTTTACTGTATCCCGAGATGCGCTTCAATAAAAACATGCCGAGACAGAGGGTTTCCTGGGACTTCGCCCTTGAGCGTACTGCCGCTGTTTTCAAAACATTTATTGATAAATACGGGCCAGATTCCGTTGCTTTCTATGCTTCAGGCCAATGCCTCACCGAAGAATATTATGTAATTAATAAGCTGATAAAGGGATTTATCGGCAGTAATAATATCGACACAAACTCCAGGCTTTGTATGAGCAGTGCAGTGGTGGGGTATAAAATGTCATTAGGAGAAGACAGTGTTCCGGTATGCTATGATGATATCGAACTTGCTGACTGCTTCTATGTTACCGGAGCGAATCCTGCATGGTGCCATCCAATCTTATGGCGTCGTGTTGAAGCCCATAAGGCGGCAAATCCAGATGTAAAAATCATCGTGGTTGACCCGAGGGTTACCGACACTTGCTCTATAGCCGACTTGCATTTACAAATCAACCCCGGCACGGATGTGACTTTAAATTATGCTATAGGCCGTGCGCTTATTGAAAACGGGGCTATTGATACAAACTTCATTGATGAACATACAGAAGGGTTCGACAAATACCGGGAACTGGTATTCCAAAAGACAATATTCGAGGCTTCAGTTATCTGTGGTGTTAATGAAGACGACATTCTTCTTGCAGCGGAATATATCAGTGATGCTAAAGGATTTATAACTATGTGGACCATGGGACTTAATCAAAGTTCTATCGGCACAAATAAAAATTTAAGCTTAATAAACTTAAACCTGATCACGGGACATATAGGAAAACCGGGTTCTGGACCTTTTTCCCTGACAGGACAACCAAATGCAATGGGCGGTCGCGAGGTAGGAGGCCTTTCAAATCTTCTACCTGCCCATAGGAACTTAGCCAATCCTTTACATCGTGAAGAGGTTCAAAAGTTTTGGGGCGGAACCACCATTCCTGAAAAACCAGGATTAACGGCAACGGAAATGTTTGAAGCATTAAATGATGGCCGCCTAAAAGCCATCTGGATCCTTTGTACAAACCCGCTTACCAGCCTCCCTAACACCCGCTTCGCAGAGGAAGCTCTTAAAAAAGCCAAATTTGTAGTCGTTCAGGAAGTTAGCAACAAACCTGAAACGCTTAAATACGCTGACGTAATCCTCCCGGCAGCAGCATGGACCGAAAAAGAAGGTACCATGACTAATTCCGAAAGAAGGATCAGTTATCTACATCAGATTGTTCCTCCTCCGGGAGAAGCTCTGCCAGACGCAGAGATCATCTGCCGCTTTGCGAGAAAAATGGGCTTCCACGGCTTTGATTACAAATCAATGGAAGAAATCTACAAGGAGCACACCAGGCTAACGGCAAAAACCAACATTAATATTCAAGGTCTTGATTATAGTATAATCAGAGAACAAAAAACAGTTCAATGGCCTTTTAATAAAAAGAATAATACAGGCACCAAGCGCCTGTTTACAGACAAAAAGTTCTATACTCCAAGCACTAAGGCAATCATTCACTCACCTGAAGATATTTTTACCAGCGAAATGCCTGATGAAGACTTCCCTTTTATCCTAACTACCGGAAGGATCAGGGACCATTGGCACACCATGAGTAAAACCGGAAAGGTCAATAAACTTAAAAAGCACATATCTCAGGCTTTTCTGGAAATCCATCCTGCTGATGCTGAACAGTTGAGTGTAAAGGACGGCGGAATAGTTGTAGTAACTTCCAAAAGAGGCGATGTTCGTGTAAAAGCAAAGGTCTCAGCCAGCATAAAGCAAGGTGTTGTTTTTCTTCCCATGCATTGGGGTAAGATCCTGGGAAATGATCTGAACAGGGCAAATAATGTTACTAGTACAATTCTTGACCCTTACTCTAAAGAACCTGATTTTAAATTTTGCGCGGTTAGCGTTGCAAAATACATCAAGCCAAAGCAACATGTGGTTGTTATCGGCGCCGGGGCGGGATCTTTCGGATTTGTTAAGAGCTATCGTGAGATCAATCAGGAAGATGAGATCACCATCTTCAGTAAGGAAGATTTTCCATTCTACAACAGGGTCATGTTACCTGATTATATCAGTGGCGAACAGCAATGGGAACAACTGGTAAAAATGAAAGACTCTGAAGAACCCCAATACAATATCAGACTTCTAAGAGGCGTAAGTGTCGAGAAGGTTAATCGGGAAGAAAAGTATGTAATTGATTCAAGAGGCATTAGAACATATTACGACAAGCTTATTATGGCTACCGGCAGCCGTGCTTCCGTTCCACGCAATGTACCTTCCCTTCCGGGCATCTTTACTATGCGTAGTCGTACAGATGCTGATAATTTCAAAAAACATGTTCCAAAGAACGGTCATGTGGTAATTGTAGGTGGTGGATTACTGGGGCTTGAAATGGCCGCTTCTTTACGCGAGATCGGAATAAAGATTACCATTGTTCAACGTATCTCCAGGTTCCTCAACCGTCAATTAGACCCCCTCGGCAGTCAGTTACTGCATGAAGAGATGGTGGATCAAGGTTGCGACATCTATTATAATGATGAAGTCCAACTATTCTACGGCCGGTCGAAATTAACGGGGGTTGGATTAGCCAGCGGCAGAAAGGTTAATTGCGATGCACTGATCATCGCTATAGGAACAACTCCAAATCTTGAGCTTGCAAGAGATTCGGGATTAGAGTGCAAAAGAGGTGTAGTAGTGAACGAGCGTTTACAGACAAGTGACCCTGAGGTGTTTGCCATTGGAGAGATTGCAGAATTTGAGGGTGTTTTATACGGAATAACAGCAGCCGCAGAACAGCAGGCCGAAGTTGTGGCTCGCTATCTTAGCGGAGATATTGCCAGCTATTACCAGGGTAGTCTGTTTATGAATATTATAAAAATTCAGGGCTTTGATCTCTGCAGCATTGGAATCCCCGAATGCCCGGACGATAGAAATTACGAAGAGATCGTATTCATCGACAAAGCAAAGAGGTACTATAAAAAATGTATCATTCATGAAGACCGATTAGTTGGAGCAATCCTTATCGGCGATAAATCAGAGTTCCAGGAATTCAGGGAACTTATTGGAAACAAAACTGAGCTAAGCGAAAAACGAATTCAATTACTAAGAAGCGGCAAAAAAGCTGACCCTGTATTAGGAAAACTCGTTTGCAGCTGTAATAATGTAGGAAGCGAGAATATCAAAAACAAGATTCAGGGAGGATGCACGGACTTTAAAGAGTTATGTGCATCAACGGGAGCAGGAACAGGTTGCGGCTCCTGTCGGCCGGAAGTGAAGCGTCTGCTTGAAGAAAGTTTAAAAAATGAATTAGTAGAAAGTGCTGCAGTATGAAAGAGGAATTAATAGATACCACCCATTCTATAAAGATCAATCTTCCCGGAGGCATCGTAGCAGCCGGAGATTTACTGGTAATACTGAATGCTGCAGAAAAAGCAGGTGTAAATAAAATCAGCCTTGGGAACAGGCAGCAACTCTTTCTGACGGTAAAGGATGAAAAGCTGGAAGACCTGGAACATGAGTTCCTGATGGAAGACATTGAATATGAAAAAGATTCAGATACATTCCCCAATATTATCAGCTCTTATGTTTCAGAAGACATCTTCAGTGTCTCCAACTGGCTTCGTGAAGGGGTATATAAGGATATCCTCGATGGGTTTGACTTCAAACCCCGCCTAAAGATAAATCTTGCAGATAACAACCAAAGTTTCATACCCTTCTTTACTGGAAATCTGAACTTCATTGCTTCTAACTTAAGTAATTTTTGGCACCTCCATATCCGTTTCCCTAAGTCGAACACTTTTTATTACTGGCCCAACCTGGTTTATACCGAGGATATTGCTATCTTATGCAAACTTATAGAGGAGAACATTTTTGCTAACAAAAATCTCTTTTACGATCAGGAGACCGTAGATGGATCTGTTCTCTTTGAGAAGATTTCAGTACTAAAAAGGTTCATTACTCAGGAGCCTACAGAGCCCTTAACTCTTCCCGACTTTCAGCTTCCCTATTACGAAGGATTTAATAAATACGGAAACAAATATTGGCTGGGGATATATAAGCGTAACGAAGAATATTCTATTTCATTTCTGAAAGACATTTGTTCGATCTGCCTTCAAAGCAGGGTTGGCCAGATTTACACAACGCCCTGGAAATCACTTATTATTAAAGACATTAACCCTGAAAACAGAAAGCTTTGGAATTTTATCCTTGCCAAAAACAGGGTTAATGTTCGACACGCATCTAACGAGTTAAACTGGCAAATTGAAGACCAGTGCGTTTATGGGTTAAAGCTCAAACAACATTTGGTAAGGCAATTTGATCTCGAGGATATTCGTACGTTCAAGCTATGCTTTGCCATCAAAATAAATCCTAAAACGGGACTATTCGGATCAGTTATTATTAAGAAACAGTTTGAAACAACTGAAGGAGAGCCTGATAACTTTGATGTGCTGCATACGCGAGATTTCAATCCGAATTCCAAAGACTTTGTGACCTACCGCACAGATGTATCCTACGATGACCTCGCAGAGGTCCTTATCAAGCTATCAGACCACTTCTATACCTTACAGACTGACGGAGATACCATTTCACCTTCTATTCTATCTGCTGTTAATGAGCCCGAGTTGGAAGAAGAGAAAGTTTTTGTGCACCAGTGCAAGCATTGCGCAACGGTTTATGATCAGGAATATGGTGAAGAATTCAATGGTATAGCAGCAGGTACTGCTTTCTCGGCTTTACCAAACAACTACACCTGCCCCACTTGTGATTCAGCTAAAGGAGATTTTACAGAAGTTGACAAAAACTCTTTGGCACAATTGGTACTTTTGTAGAAGAATGGATTTAAACCTACTGCTTGCACTATCTCTTTTCGTGATAGGATTTCTGTATGCATCTGTTGGGCACGGCGGAGCTAGCGGCTATCTCGCGGTATTATCCATATTTGCTATTCCGGTATCAGAGTATAAACCATTGATCCTGGTTTTAAATATTCTGGTGGCGAGCATGGGCTTTATTCAGTTTACAAGAGCAGGCTATTTTAAATGGCGGTTATGCTGGCCTTTTCTTCTTACATCCATTCCAGCAGCTTTTATAGGTTCTAAAATGCCTATCAAGGGAGATTTGTACAATCTTCTTTTAGGCTTAGCCCTTGTCGTTCCGGTAATCAGACTGCTTGGATTTACCCCTGTTGAAAAACTTCAGCGAAAAGTTGTTAAAGTTCCTTTAGCACTGTTTATTGGGGTCATTATAGGTTTCTTGTCGGGCATGTTGAATATTGGGGGAGGAATATTTTTGAGCCCTGTCTTGATCTTATTAGCCTGGGCAGATGCGAAAGAAGCCGCCGCGGCTTCTGCTATTTTTATTGTCCTTAATTCAGCTTCGGGTCTTTTAGGCTTTAATGGTCAAATCAATTTCGACATTTCTTCTTCTGCGTGGTTTATCGCAGCTTTGTGTGGCGGAATTGCGGGGGCCTACTGGGGAAGTCAACGTTTTAAAGTTGTCACTGTCAGATACCTGTTGACAGCTGTTCTGGCAATAGCTTCCGTAAAACTTATATTTTTTATGTGATGGTTGAACTTAGAGATGATTTTGAGAGAAAGTTTAAGACTCTGCGGGTAAGCCTAATAAATACCTGCAATCTTGGCTGCGTGTACTGCACCTGCGGGACAGAGGATTTGAAAGAGAACCATCTTTTAACCCAAGAAAAAGGAATTTCGGCTCACGAACTTTCCGCGATCATTTCAAACCTTCACAATACTCTCCAATTGGAGACGGTTCGCTTTACCGGAGGCGAGCCTCTGCTATATAAAGATCTTCTGAAAATCGTTTCATCGGTTAAACAACTTGGTATTAACGATTTAAAAATTACCACTAACGGCCTTCTATTAGAAAATATCGCAGCAGACCTCGCATCAGCAGGTATTACATCCATGAATGTTTCTCTCGATGCTATCGATGAAGATATATTTTACAAGGTTAGTCGCAGAAGTGGAATACATAGAATCCTCAGGGGAATTGACAAGGCAATAGAGAGCGGCATTGACGTCAAGATCAATTCAGTGGTAATGAAAGGTTTAAATGAGGATCAGGTTCTTCCATTGCTCAACTTTGCTTTTAGCAGAAACCTTAGGATCCGCTTTTTGGAGATCATGGCAATGGGACATTTGTTTGGACAGTCAGAGAAGCACTTCTTCTCTCAGGATGAAATCTTGTCGCTGATCAATACCCGCTATGAATTTACCCGGCAACTGCGAAAAAACTCTTCCACTGCTAACTATTGGAAAACTGAAGAGGGACATATTTTTGGAATAGTGGCTAACGAAAGCGAGCCTTTTTGTGGAGACTGCAATCGACTGAGACTGGATTCACTAGGCAACATCTATGGTTGCCTAAGTAGCAATTTCCCAATCTCTGTTAGAAATGTTCAGAAGGATGAAGAGTTAACAGAAAAACTCCAGGTGGCTATGTGGCAAAAACAAACGGTTAAATTTACAGGCAGTAGCTTAAGTATGCTTAATATTGGAGGATAACGATGACGATAGAAGTTTATGCAATGTTGAAAGATTATTTTGAGAAGCAGTTTATTATCAAAGAACAGATCACCGACATAAATTCGCTAAAAGAATATCTTTCTGAACAGAAACCAGAAGCAACAGGCATTTTACGTTCCTGCAGATTTGCGGTAGATGATGAGTTTGTTAGCGACACTTACCAATTGAAAGAAAATGACAGCATTAGCATCATCCCTCCCAGCAGTGGAGGTTAGCCAATATATTTCTTCAGACCCGCTTGATCTTGCTGGATTGCTTGCTAAAAGTCACCATCCGCTTGCGGGTGCCGTTGTTCTTTTCAGTGGCGACGTGAGAGATAACAATCTCGGAAGACAGGTTGACTATCTCGAATATGAGGCCAAAGAAAGCATGGCTGCAAAAATGATCCATGAGATATTGCAAGAAGCAAAAGAACGCTGGCATCTAAACATAGCTGTTGCTCAACACCGTACGGGTAAAGTAGCTGTTGGTGAATGCGCTGTAGTTGTAATAACTGCAACACCTCATCGACGCGAAGCATACGAGGCCAACCGCTACATTATTGACCGGATTAAACACGAGGTTCCGATATGGAAGTGTGAGTATTTTACGGATGGCACGAAGAAGTGGGGAGGCAATTGTAATTGCCATGATATCACAGGCGATCCGAACAAGCACTTATATGAGAGCGAAGCTACCCTACCTCTAAAGGGTTAGTAACCTAGGCGCATGGCCAGCGCCCTAATAGGGAGAAGCGAGCGCATAAACAGGGAGTAGTAATAAACGCGCTTCCACTTCAAGAGGCTAAAGATCAAATAAGATAGATTATGAACGAAATGCATTCCCCATTTAGAGAATTAGGGGGTAAACCAACCATAACAATTGAGTACTGTCCAAAATGCGGATGGATGCTCCGTTCTGCTTACTTTGCCCAGGAGCTTCTTACGACTTTTTCCGAGGATGTGAAAGGGGTGCTGCTTGCCCCCTCTGAAACGAGCGGAACTTTTAAAATATTTATAGAAACTAAATTGATTTTTGACCGAAAAACTGCAGGAGGCTTCCCTGAAATAAAGGAACTGAAACAGATCGTTCGGGACATTGTTAATCCCGAAAAAAGTCTGGGTCACTCTGACAAAAAACAATCATGAGTAAGCTAATAGGAGTTATTTTATGCGGAGGCGAGAGCAAACGTATGGGCCGGGATAAAGGCCTGATTGAACAAGATGGCAAACACTGGGCGGTTTTAATAGCTGAAAAATTAAAGCAGCTGGAACTTCCTGTTGTAGTTTCGATCAACGGGAAACAGCAGGCTGACTACGAAACCCTTTTCCCTGACACTCCTTTGATTGTTGATAAGCTTAGCATTAATGGCCCCTTAAACGGATTGCTTACTATTCATGAGCACTTTCCCGATAAAGATATATTACTAATGGCTACAGACCTTATAGACATGGACGGAGACACTCTTAATAATCTTCTACAGGTTTACAATAATGAGCCAGGCTTTGACTTCTACGCTTACGAACAGGATGGATTTGCACAATCTTTCTGCTCAATCTTTACCTCCCAGGGGTTAAAGGGTGTATTCGAACGTTTTATGAATAAAGAGCTAAAGAAATACAGTTTGCACGACCGCTTTAACGAAGGCAAGACAAAGTTCATCCCCTTAAACAATATCCAAGCTTTTAATAATTACAACAATTTGTAAGAACCAAAATATCTTTATAAAAAGGGTACGTAAAGCTGTTCCGTTTGCTGTGTCTGGGCACTAAAATAACCCAGGGCTCCATTACTTATATTAGAAACAGGATTTGCCGGCGTAACAGAAGCGCCTCCCCTACTTCTGTTTTGATCGAGGCCAAACCAATAACGGTAAATAACAGGATCAATACAGTGCATTTCAACTGCTACCTTGTCGCCGCTTTTTAAATCCACATCCACATCAAAAAGGTCTCGAGTTACCTGCTTTCCGTCTGTAAAATCATCGCTATAAACGAATATTGAACTAGTCTTTACCTCATTTACCGATAACACAAAACGATAGTAGTTCTTTATCTGTGGGGGATCCCGAAAGATCAGCTGAAGAGAAGTACGGCTATTATTGAATATAGTGGTACTTTGGAATCCAATAGAGTCTATAGTGACTTGCGAAGGCATCCTGGATTGAGCTGTGTAGCTTTTCCTGTTGTATAAGATACTTAAGGAATAGGTTCTTCCGGGAATTCCCCTCATTCGACGCGAGCTATAGATCCCGGGAGCCCTCTCCCGGAAAGCATAGGTGATTCCGTCCTGGTCTTTAACCGTAACAGTAGCTCCGGATACGCCGGGAAATCTATTTGACTCGCCAATAGGTACGGAAGATGTGATTCTAACTGATTGCGTATCCGTTCTGTTATTGATCACACCTTCTATTACCAATAAAGGGTCTGAACCTTTTAGCTCAATATCGATCACTTTCTCACAGGCCGAAAAAAACAGCAGGGCAAACAGAACAAAAAAGGTTTGAATCAATCGCATCGTGCTAATATTTGAAGTTCCAGGTTACAGATGGAATAATACCGAATAATGATGTTTGAACAGCTTGTGTTCTGCCTGGGTCCTCTGGATTATCCTTAAATTCAACAATATATGCATTCTTCCGGTTATACAAATTATAAACACTAAACGTCCAGCTTGACTTGAAGCGTTTATTAGCTTTACCATTAAGTGTTGCTCCAAAGTCCAAACGATGATATTCAGGCATTCTGTAACCATTTCGCTCAGAGTACAGGTATTCTGTATGACCATCTAATTGATATTTACCACTCGGGTAGGTTACGGCATTCCCAGTATTATAGACGAAAGTAGCAGAAAGCGTCCAACGTTTGCCGGGGTTATAGATGTTTACCAAGGACAGGTCATGAGTGCGATCTTGCCGTGCTGGAAAATAATTGCCGTGATCAATTCCAGCAAAACTTCTTTCAGTTCTGGAAATTGTATAAGCTATCCAACCGTTGTATCTACCTTGTTTCTTTTTTAGAAACAACTCCGCTCCATACGCCCTTCCTTTGCCAAATAATAGCTCCGATTCAACATCAGCATTCCCTCTAAGATTAGCAGCATTCTTGTAATCGATCTGATTCTCCATTTTCTTGTAATAAAGCTCGGTAGAAAATTCGAAGTTATCATTAAAGAAATTTCTGTAATAGCCGAGCGAGGCTTGGTCCGCAATCTCAGGCTTAATATTATTACTGCTCATTACCCAAGTATCTGTTGGTAAACTTGCTGTTGAATTGGAAAGTAAGTGCAGATTTTGAGTATTGCGGGTAAGTGAGGCTTTTACAGATGAATTGTTATCAAGCTGAAGACTTGCCGCCAGCCGTGGCTCCAAATTAAGATAAGACTTAACAACCTCTCCTTTCTGGTACTCTTTTGAGTCTATAGCTGAGCCGGTATCATTGTAAGTTTTAATAGAACCCGGACCCAGTAAGCCGAAAGAGCTAGTCCGTAATCCGTAATTTATACTAAGGTAATTAGAAACTTTCCATTCGTCAGATATGTAAGCAGCTAGTTCAACTCCTTGCCGACTTGCAATTACTTTACTATTTATGTCTGAGGTCGAGGAAGAAATTATCTCGCCGGGCCTGATCTTATGATGATTGGCATTTAAACCGAAACGAACGGTATGATTGCTGGCGGCAAAGTATTGGTAATCTTGCTTCAGGTTCCAGTCCCGTATTATCGATGTTACCCTGAAATCACTTCCCTCGCTTAGGTTTTCAATCGCATAATCATAATCACTGTAGATCAAACTTGTATTAGAAAAAAGCTTATTGCTAAATAAATGGTTCCAGCGAATAGTGGCAGTAGAGTTACCCCAATTGAAATAAAAGCTCTTATTTAGGCCAAGTTGATCCTTTCCAAAATAACCGGATACATAGATCGTATTATTATCGTTAAGCTTGTAATTTGCCTTGACATTGAAGTCATAAAAATAAAGCACAGTTTTGCGAAGTGTAGTATCTGGTGATAATTTCAAAAAAAGATCCGCATAGGTCCTTCTGCCACTCACCATGAACGACCCCTTTCCCTTGTTAATAGGGCCTTCCACTTTTAAACGTGAGGCAATCAGTCCAATACCCCCTTCAGCTGTATACTCCTTTCTATTCCCCTCGTTCATTGTTATATCTACCACAGATGCAAGTCTTCCTCCATATTGAGCAGGCATTCCCCCCTTATAAACAGAAACATCCTTTATTGCATCTGAGTTGAAAGTTGAAAAGAATCCAAGAAGATGCGAAGCATTGTAAACATTTGCTTCGTCTAACAGAATGAGATTTTGATCAGAAGACCCTCCACGTACATAAAAACCGCTATTTCCTTCCCCTGCCGACTTAATTCCTGGAAGCAACTGAATTGTTTTTAAGATATCTCTTTCACCTAATAGTACAGGGATGTTCTTCACTCCCTCCATATTAAGCTTGTCTAAACCCATTTGGGGACGAATAATCTGTTCTTTCGACGACTGGCTATTGATAACCACTTCTCTTAATTGACTGGTCGGAGCCAATTCGAAATTTAGGTTTTGATTAGCCAGGACATTAATTTTTTTTGAAAGGGTGCGGTAACCGATATAGCTTATCTGGATAGTAAGCTCTCCAGACCCTGTACTTATAGAGTAGAAACCGTAGGTATTAGTAGAAGTGCCTTTATTCTCTTCAAGAATTCTTACAGAAGCACCGATCAATGTTTCTCCAGACACAGAATCTTTTATTACCCCTTTAATGGTGTACTTTAATTGGGCCGAAAGCTGACATGGAAGCATCATGAACAACGAAGCAAGAAGGAATAATCTAGTAAGAGGATATTTTATCCCTTTGGGCATGTTGGTATCAATTATCCGCTAAGATAACAATTGGTGCATTGGCCCTACTAATAATTCTGAATTCTCAGGCTAGTTAACCTGTCAGGTATAGCAGAAATTCAACTTATCTTAAACAAAAACTCTGTTCAGCCTTTTTACTATGTATAAATTTTCGCTATGGAAAAACTACATGGGACAACCGTTCAGGAGCAACTTGAGGAAATAGAACATATAAAAAAAGTACGGGAGGTGGCAGATAAGATTAAAGACATTAAGATTGCCATGCTCACCACCGTAAATAATGAGGGAAAGCCGCACAGCAGGCCAATGTACACTTTCGATGTCAAAGACGATGGTATTATATGGATGTTTCTTGCGAAAGACTCTCATAAGGTAAAAGAAATCGAAACTAACCCTAATGTAATTTTAAATTACAGCAATCCGCAGCACGATCTATACATAACGGTAAACGGACTGGCAGAAGTGAGCGACAATCCTGTAAAAATCGAAGAGTTATGGAGCGACCGCTTTAAGGCTTGGTTTCCCTATGGGAAAACTGATCCCAACCTTGCACTTCTAAAGATCACTCCTCAGCAGGCAGAGTACTGGCAGAGCCCTGATATTTTACTTGCTCAAATTGTTTCCCTTGTAAAAAACACTATAAGTGGAAATGCATATGAAGAGGGCGAAAACAAGAAAATAGACTTTTTAACTAACCAACACGGGGAGGACAAGAAGAATACTTAATCACCAAGGTTATTAGTGACCTAATTTATAGAAATCAATAAAAAACAGAAAGGCGTAGATGACTCCGCCTTTCTGTTTTTTATATCAGGACAGATAGGCATATGTTATACCATCACCTCCCCTGTCAGGGTGCTCATCTTCTACTCTTGAAATTTGGGAATATTTTTTAAGATAGCCTCGAATTAACTTTCTTAGAATACCATCGCCCTTACCATGGATAATTTTAAGACTAGGAAAACTCATCATGATAGCCTTGTCAAGATATTTCTCGATCTCATAAAGGGCTTCCTCTCCCCGCATTCCACGAACGTCTATCTCAGGTTTAAAATTAGCAACTGCATCAGTTACCTGAGATGAATAGGAAGTACGCAATTCCTTCGGAACCTCTTTCTTAGATACCTTTTGGACCCTTTTGCGTTTAACCACAGAGCGAAGGTCTCCAATAGCAAGGATAACATTATCTTTAGTTACGTCAAGCACCTGCCCAACTGTTTCGGCATCCACCAGTTTTACCCAATCCCCGATCGCTAATTCCGTACTCTCAGCAACCACCTTTTTAGGAGCATCTTCCTTTAACTGATGTTTGTGAAGCTCGTTTTGAAGATTCTGACGAAGTTGTTGCGTCTTTTCCTTATCTGCCTTAGTACTTTTTATTTCAGAGATCGTATTCTCTACGAGCTTGTTAGCATTCAGGATGATATTCCGTGCTTCCTGCTTGGCATCTTTAAGGATCGCCCGTTGATTCTCCTCAAGATAATTTTTCAGCTTCTCATTCTCCTCAAGCATAGCTGCTACTTTCCGTTGTTGCTTTTCAACCGCAACCCGGCTCTCCAAAAGCTCCTTTTTATCTCGCTCAAGGTCGACGAGCAAACTATCCACCTTTTTTTGATATCCACTGATCTTACTTTTTGCAGAATTAAGCACTGGTACCGGTAAACCTATCTTCTGAGCTATTTCAAACGCATAAGAACTTCCAGGCTTTCCTGTTTCCAGAATATACAACGGTCGCATTTCCATGTTATCAAACATCATTGATGCGTTTTCAATACCCTCCGTTACGTTTGCAAATGTTTTAAGGTTCGAGTAGTGTGTTGTAATTACTCCTCGGATTTTCTTGCGGTTCAATGCTTCAAGAACGGCTTCAGCTATCGGCCCACCAAACTGGGGATCAGTTCCGGTGCCAAACTCATCAATAAGCACCATCGTTTTGCCTCCAGAATTTTCTACAAAATGCTTCATCTTTGATAAATGAGCACTATAAGTACTTAAATCACTTTCGATAGACTGATCATCCCCGATATCCGCAAACACTTGCTTAAAAATGCCAAGCTTCGAACTCTCATCAGCTGGGATTAGCAATCCTGCCTGAAACATTATCTGAAGCAAGCCCACCGTTTTCATACATACCGACTTCCCTCCGGCATTAGGCCCTGAAACAACAAGTATTCGCTGACCTTCGTCTATCTTGATATTTAGGGGAACTACTGTCTGTCCTTCTTTCTTCAGCGCTCTCAGCAATAGCGGATGCCGGGCATTTACCAGGTTAATTTCAGCCGTATTCAACAGCACCGGCATACTTGCTTCTGTTTCGATTGCAAAAAGCGCCTTCGCCCTAACAAAGTCAAGCTTTGTCAGCAGGCCATGATAAGCAATCAATAAAGGTACGTATGGCCGCAGTTCGTTACTTAAGGCAGTAAGGATCTTTACGATTTCCCGGCGTTTATCAAACTCCAGGTCCCGAACCTGATTATTTAATTGAAAAACCTCTTCTGGTTCTACGTATACTGTTTGTCCCGAGGCCGATTCATCATGCACAAAGCCTTTCAACTTACGCTTGTTCTCTGCAAGTAACGGAATACATAAACGACCATCCCTTATCGTTAAATTCCCATCTGCGGTCCAATTGCTGTTCTGGGCACTTTTAAAAATATGATCAATCTTTCTTCTTGCTTCCTGCTCTGCCTTAGCAATGGCGTAGATCAGGTTTTGAAGCTCGGGCGAGGCGTTTGGACGGATCTTTCCTTTTTCATCAATAACCTTCTCAATACTTTTTATGATCTTTTTCTCAATAGGAAGGTGCTCGAACAGAGCCTCGAGGTTTGGATACCTGCCCTCCCTTTCATTAAAGTAATTTATTACTGCAAAAACAGTTTGCAATGATAAAAGCACCTGCTGAAGTTCTGCTTCGGTTAAGAAAGCTCCTTCTATCCTTACTTTATCTGCTAATACTTTAATATCAAATAAATTCCTGATAGGTAACGGCGAATCGTTCTCCAGGATTTCCTTAAACTCCTGAGTTTGCCTTAAGAATTTATTTATTTGCTCGAAGCTGGTCATCATTTGGATGCGGTCTACCATTTGTTGCCCCATCTCGCTTAAGCAATGACCCTTTATAAGCGACTTTATTTCTGTAAACCCTAATTTATCTACTGCGTTTTGCGGGTATATCATTGTTTCTTTTTCACCTTCATCCTTTCAAGCTTAGCTTTTCTTATCGAATCCCTCTTTAATGAATCTTTCTTTAGCAAAGCTTTCCGGGCTGTTTCTTTTTTGATTGAATCGCGTTGTATTGAATCCCTACGTATTTTTTCAACCCTTTTCAAAGAGTCTGCCGTTTTCTTTTCGCGCTTCTGTTGTTCTTTTAATTTATTCTCTGCCTTTTTCTGTTCTACCTTCTGCAGCTTTTCAAGGTTCGCTGTTACCTTTCCATATATCTGCTGTAGCTTTGCAGGATCTTTACTGTAATGTTCAAGACTCTTCCTAAACGTTAAAGAATCAATTTCATGATTTTTATAAACCGTTTTGTACAATTCAACGATCTTTACCGTATCAACGCTTCCTGAGGTGAACCCGTCAACCAAGTGCATGTCGGTCAGAACGCCAACCATCTTCTCCTCCGGGATCACTCCCTTAGGCTCGCTTCCTAATCTGCACGCGGCAGAAAAAATCACCAGAAAAAACAATACCAGTAAACGCCTCATTTCTTAATTTAGCCGAGTTTTCTGACAAAAGTACATATAAATGAGTATAGCAGCCAACCTGACGGAATTAAAGAGGGAAACCGATGCCGTAAAAGTGAAATTGATAGCGGTTTCGAAGACGAAACCCGTAGAAATAGTTAAGGAAGCTTACGATGCGGGACAGCGTGTGTTTGGGGAAAACCAGGTTCAGGAATTGGTATCGAAATATGAAGCGTTGCCTAAGGATATCGAATGGCACCTGATCGGGCATCTACAAACAAATAAGGTTAAATATATCGCACCATTCATTAGTCTTATCCATTCGGTAGACAGCCTGAAGCTCCTTCAGGAAATTGACAAACAGGCCGGAAAAAACAATAGAGTGATCGATTGTCTTTTACAGGTATATATCGCAGATGAGGATACCAAATTCGGCCTGGGTTTTGACGAAGCCATAGAGCTTTTACGTTCTGAAGAATTTACAGAATTGAAATTTGTGCGTATTGTGGGTGTTATGGGAATCGCAACAAACACAGATAATCAAAAGCAGATAAAGGAAGAGTTTTACGAATTAAAAACTTTTTTTGAAGGTTTGAAGCAGAGTTTCTTCAGGAAAGACGATTATTTTAAAGAGATTTCCATGGGCATGTCTAGCGATTATAAAACTGCAATTGAACAAGGTAGCACTATGATCAGGGTGGGTAGTACTATTTTTGGTCAACGGGTGATCAAACATTGGAAAGCAGGCCAGTCTTCTAAAGGAGATGAATAGGTCCAATTTCGAATACTCCCGCCAAAGACATAAAGGAAAATAATGAATAACGGAAATAACATGCGAAGGGGGTTAAAAGCTAATCTTCGCTATGCTACTAAAGCCGACTGCCCTCGCCTGCTCGAGCTTATTATGGAACTTGCTCATTACGAAAGAGCACCGCAAGAGGTAACTGTTACTTTACATGAATTTGAAGAAGCTGGATTTGGAAACAAGCCGGTATGGACGGCTATAGTTGCCGAAGTTGAAGAAGTAGTACAGGGCTTCGCTCTTTACTATGTCCGCTACTCCACGTGGAAGGGATGCAGACTTTACCTGGAGGATTTTCTGGTAACAGAGAATTACCGCGGCCAGGGAATAGGCAAACAACTTTTTGAGGCGGTGATCCAGGAAGCCGACAAAAAAGGCTTCAAAGGCATGGTTTGGCAGGTTCTGGATTGGAATGAGCCGGCGATTAATTTTTATAAGAAGTACGAAGCCAGCTTGGAATCAGAATGGTTGAACGCTTCTTTGAATAATGATCAGATAACAACTTTGCTTACCAAACACTTAGAGGCAGGAATTAAAATATCTTAAAGGTCTTTTTCAACTATCAAAGGCTGTTGAAAAATATCAAAAGGGCTGTCAAAAAACAACTAAAGATCTTGCTATCCAAATCAAAGTTTACAAAAAATTTGAGCCACGTCTCGAACTGCAGGACTAAAATTTGTTATTACAATTAAATCAATAAAATCCGAATGGCGGAAGTATTCAAATTTGGTGGAGCATCTGTAAAAGATGCAGAAGGCATCAGAAATCTCGCACAAATAATAAGGCTTAATACAGGTAAGCAGCTCCTGGTGGTTATTTCTGCCATGGGAAAAACGACTAATGCATTGGAAGACCTAACCTATGCTTATGTAAATCAACAGGAGAATATGCATGAGATCTTCGAGAGGATAAAGGAGTACCACGAGGCTATCATGCTTCATCTTTTTGGCAGCGCTAACCATCCTGTTTTTGATGATATTGCTAATTCTTTTGTAGAGATCGATTGGATATTGGAGGAAGAACCTCACGATGATTACGATTATATCTACGACCAGATAGTTTCATTAGGAGAATTGGTATCGACCAAAATTGTAAGTGCTTACCTCGGATCTATTGGGATTGAAAATATATGGCTTGACGCAAGAAGCTTTATTCATACGGATAATACTTACCGGGAAGGTCAGGTAAATTGGAATAAAACAACATCAGCTATACAGTCGCAGGTTCCGGGAATTATCGAAGAGCGGGTGGCTATCACCCAGGGTTTTATTGGAGGCACATCCGAGAACTTCACCGCAACGTTAGGCAGAGAGGGGTCAGATTATACCGCAGCTATTTTCGCCTCATGCCTTGGAGCCGAAGCTGTTACCATATGGAAAGATGTACCAGGGGTATTAAATGCTGATCCCAAGCTATTTTCGGACACTGTCAAATACGAAGAGCTTTCTTATCGCGACGCTTTGGAAATGACCTATTATGGGGCCACAGTAATCCATCCTAAGACCATCAAACCTCTTCAAAATTCAAAGATCCCACTTTTTGTAAAGCCATTCCTTGCGCCGGAAGAGCAAGGAACTAAGATAACCGAAAGCAATATCATTATTACAGAGCCGGCAATTATTATTAAAAAGGATCAGATATTACTTACTATCTCAAGCAAAGATCTGGCTTTTATAACAGAAGAGCACCTTTGCGAGATATACGGGATTTTTGCAAAAGCGCATGTAAAGACTAACACAATGCAGTTATCTGCAATAAGCTTTTCGGCTGGCTTTGATTGGGATGAACGAAAGTTTCATAAGCTTAAGGCGCTACTTGAGAGGAATTATACCTTCAGGTACAACGAGGGATTAACTTTGATCACTGTAAGGCATTATAAATCAGAAATGCTTAGAAAGCTGTCTGAAGGAAAAACCGTGCTTTTAGAACAATTGAGCCGCCATACCGCCCAAATGGTTGTTAAGACTGTATAAAGGCTAAGGTAGCAGTGCAATCAGAAGAACTATTAAATTTTCATGTTTGAACAAAGAAATTTTAAATAGCGAGGCCCAGAGGTTTATAAATGATCATCTCAATACTGACATTAATAAGCTTCTGCTTTCTAAAAGCCCGTTTAAAGCACTTAGCAGCGCTGAGCTTGCCCAACAAATAGATGGTAAAAAGAGATCCGAAAAGAAACTCCCCACCTGGTTTAACACTCCCGGTATCTATTATCCGCCTAAACTGAATATAGAACAGGCATCATCAGAACAAACGGCAGCATATAAGAGCAGACTGGTGTTGGGAAAAACCCTGGCTGATCTTACTGGCGGATTTGGGGTTGATGATTACTTCTTCTCCCAAAAGGTCGAAAAAGTAAGTTATTTCGAACGTGATGAAGAACTTTCAGCTATTACAAAACATAATTCGGGTATTTTGGGAGCCCGCAATATTGAGTTCATTGTGGGCAACAGTATCGAATGCCTAAAGAGCTCAAATTCGCAATTTGACACGATCTACGTTGATCCAGCAAGAAGGGTTCAATCCAAAAAAGTATTTCTATTAAAAGATACTGAGCCGGATGTGGTTGAAAACCTCCCGATGTTTCTGGAGAGAGCAGCCCGCACTATCATTAAAACCTCTCCGCTTTTCGATATCCAGTCGGGGCTTAACGAATTGTATAATGTAAGTGAAATACACGTCATTAGCGTTAAAAACGATTGTAAGGAGCTGATCTGGGTAATCGATGCAGCCTTTGAAGCAGAACCGGTGGTACATTGTGCTGCGCTATCAAGTGGAGTAGAGCAAAATTTTAGCTTTACTTTATCGGCAGAGAAAGAACTAAAGCAGGTGGATTTTAGCATGCCCAGTAACTATCTGTTCGAGCCAGATGTTGCATTATTAAAAGCAGGCGGCTTCAAATCGATCTCAAACCAGTATAAACTTTCAAAGCTTAACGTCAACACTCATCTTTATACGTCAAAGGATCCCATGCCAGGATTTATTGGGCGTTCATTTGAAGTGAAAGACGTTAAAACGTACAGCCAGTTCAGTAAAGACAATAAGATAAAGAAGGCTAATATTATCTCCCGTAATTTTCCAATGTCGCCCGAAGAACTTAAGAAGAAACACAAGGTTCAGGACGGAGGAGAAGACTTTTTGATTTTCTGTAAAGGTCCGAGTGATAACCTACTTACGATTCATACAATAAAAGTTCAGCAATAAAAAATCCCGTTCCATTTGTAGGACCGGGATTCTTGCTTTTATTTATTCGGTTGCGGAGTAAAGCGCAAATAAGGCTTTACAATCCGGTGTCCTTTAGGAAATTTCGCTGGAATATCCTCTGTTTTAATTGCCGGACTTACTACAACATCCTCTCCTTCTTTCCAGTCGGCAGGAGTTGCCACGCTATAATTAGCTGTTAACTGAAGTGAGTCAATTACCCTCAGGATCTCCTGGAAGTTTCTTCCTGTGGAAGCCGGATAAGAAATAATAAGCTTTATCTTCTTATCGGGGCTTATTATGAAAAGAGAACGAACCGTAGCTGTTTCAGAAGCATTAGGGTGTATCATTCCATAAGCTTCTGCTACTTCCTTATTTTCATCAGCAATCAAAGGGAAGTTAACTTCTACATTCTGAGTTTCATTAATGTCATTGATCCAACCTTGATGCTTGTCAACTGGGTCAACGCTTAGCGCTATTACTTTAACGTTGCGCTTAGCAAATTCTTCACTCAGAGAAGCTGTTCTTCCCAATTCAGTAGTACAAACCGGAGTATAATCAGCGGGATGTGAAAATAACACGGCCCAGCTATCGCCAATATATTCGTAAAAGTCAAGCTCACCCTGTGAGGTCTTTGCTTTAAAGTTTGGGGCTAAATCGCCTAATCGTAAGCTCATAGAATAAATTATTAGATTAAGATAAATTTCTTTAACCCTACTAAGTTAGTAGGTTTAATTAGTAATTCCCTAATTTACTGTATAAGATTTATGTAAAAAGTTGGAGTTGTTCCTAAAAGGAGGTCAGACCTTCATAAAAACAAAACATAGCCTGATAACGAAAAAAAGGGTCGAATACTAGTATTCGACCCTACATCTACCTATGAAAAACATGCCCTTTGGGAGGGCGTTACAAATATATATATAAGCACTACATAGACAAAAAAAATTAAAAAAAAATATGTCTGAACACCTATTTAAAAGCTAAAGCTCTGAAATTCAGAAACATTAAATACACACCAGGTAAAAACTTTTATTAAAAAAGAATGTAACCACCATAAAAATTACCTAGTTAGGCCACTATCAAAATTATTTCCGTGAAATTTTAAAGTTTAATACCACCCTAAAAAGCAAGCATCGGGCAACTCCTGAAAACTATCAGGCGTACCAATAAGACTTTTAATTTTTTTATGAGGTTGAAGAAAGATTGTAGATTCTCCGCGGCCTACGAAATAGGCTCACGGACAACCTACTAATAGGATAAGATTTAGGACCTGTATGGCGATGAAGCTTTACCATTATAATTCAGCCAAACCGTGTTAATACTTATCGACGCCGGGAATGGATTCGAACCATTGTTTAAGGTTTTGCAGACCCTTGCCTCGCCTCTCGGCCACCCGGCTATATAAGAGCACTGAAAAACCAGCGCTCTTTAACATCATAACATCCACTAAAAGAGCAAGTACTCGAAACCTACTCTTTTAGCCTCTGATCAGGGTTAGGATGTCTGAGATACTACTTCTAACTCTTCATTAGTAATAGCAGCAAAGGCTTGTTCAAAGTCTGCTTTAATGTCGGCAATATGCTCAATTCCTACCGAAACTCTTAACAATCCCGGAGTAACGCCCGCCGCTACCTGCTCAACCTCACTTAATTGCTGGTGCGTTGTAGCAGAAGGTTGAATAATTAAAGTTTTAGCATCACCCACATTAGCAAGGTGACTAACCAATTTCAAACTATCAACAAATTGAATCGCCCGGTCCTTACTTCCTTTGATCTCGAAAGACAACACGGCCCCAAATCCGTTTTTCAAATACTTTTTAGCATTTGCATGATAAGGACTGCTTTCCAGACCTGGGTAATTAACTTTGGCTACTTGAGGATGTTTTTCCAACCAGGTAGCAAGCTCAAGTGCATTATCTACATGCCTCTGCACACGCAGCGACAATGTTTCAAGTCCCTGAATGAAGAGGAAGGAATTAAAAGGAGAAACTGCCGGCCCAAAATCACGTAAACCTTCAACCCTGGCCCGAATTATAAATTGTATATTCCCGAATGGTCCGCCAATGCCAAAAACATCATTAAACACCAGCCCGTGATAACCATCCGATGGCTCGGTAAATTGAGGGAACTTACCATTTCCCCAATTGTAATTTCCTCCGTCAACAATTACACCCCCAATACTTGTTCCATGCCCGCCAATCCACTTCGTAGCAGATTCTACAACTACATGCGCGCCGTGCTCTAGTGGCCTGAATAAATACCCTCCTGCAGCAAATGTATTGTCTACAACCAAGGGCAGATCATATTTACGCGACAAATAAGCAAATTTCTCAAAGTCAGGAATATTGAAGCCTGGGTTTCCAATGCTTTCGAGATATAATGCTTTTGTATTTTCATCTATAAGTTCCTCAAAACTAGCTGGATCGTCCCCTTTTGCAAATCTCGCTTCAATTCCTAATCTCTTAAAAGACACCTTGAATTGGTTATAAGTGCCGCCGTACAAGAATGAGGTAGTTACGAAATTATCTCCGGCCTGAAGGATATTATTTAATGCGATAAATTGCGCTGCCTGTCCCGAAGCAACCGCCAAAGCTGCCACACCACCTTCTAATGCAGCCATACGCTTTTCAAAAACATCCGTAGTAGGATTCATTAACCGTGTATAGATGTTTCCAAATTCCTTTAGGGCAAATAAATTCGCTCCATGTTCTGAACTTGTAAAAACATAAGAAGATGTTTGGTACAAGGGAACAGCGCGAGAGTTAGTTGTTGGATCTACTTCTTGTCCGGCATGGATCTGTAATGTTTCGAATCGTAGGTTTTTCTCTGACATAGTATCAAGTTTTTATGTTGAAGATAAGGATATGATCTCGATTTAATAAGGTATTAAAATCTGGATCGACAATGCAAATCTAGTACTTTATTATTAATATCCTATAAAAATGGTAGATTATTGATAAAACAGAGAAACATAGGAACTAACATACTGACAATAAGCAATAAAAATATTTCAAATTCTTATCCTAGATCAATTCATAGGAGAAATTTTCACAATAAATTTGAAAAACGGGCACGGTATAAATCAATAGGAAATAACTGGCTATACCCAGGCAAGGAACTGGAATACTAAATATTAAAAACAACACTGAACATGAATTTCAAAATATTCAAATCAGCCGAAAGAGGGGTAAAGAACTTGGGATGGCTTGTGAGCAACTTTTCTTTCAGTTTCTCAAATTATTACAACCCGGAAAAAAATGGCTTCGGACTTCTTAAGGTATTCAATGATGATTTTGTCGAGGCAGGCAAAGGCTTTGGTATTCATCCACACAGTAATATGGAGATAATTTCGATTATGCTGCAAGGTAAGATGAACCATAAGGATACCTTGGGATATTCAGAAGTAGTGGAAAGAGACTGGGTACAGATAATGAGTGCGGGAACGGGACTACGCCATGAAGAATACAATATAGGTGAGGAAGAAGTTCGCTTTTTGCAGATATGGGTCGAGCCCAAGCTGCAAAATATTAATCCTCGCTATCAAAAAAGATATTTTCCGGAAGAAAAGCGAAAAAATACTCTCAAAACCATTGTAAGCAACGAGGAGGGACAAGAGCATTGCTGGATCAATCAGAATGCAAAACTCTCATTAGGATACTTTGATCCTGGTCAAGCTACCAGCTACACTCTAAATCCCTTAAATAAGATTGTTTACATATTCAACATCGAAGGAGAACTTTCAGTTGAGGGACATAAAATTGAGCCAGGAGACGCAATCGGACTATGGGCTACAGACCGGGTTCAAATAGAAAATATTACCAGCAGCAAATATCTGCTGATCGAAGCTCCCATTAATCATTAATCTCCAACATTCATTCATTCATTCATTCATTCTCTCATTCTCTCATTCACTCATTCTCTCACTCACTCATTCAATCATTCAATCATTCATTCCTCCCTTCTCATAAACATCCACTGAATTTTGATGTTGAAGGTATATGCAAAAAGACGCTCAGCTTTTTGATGAGAAAACAGAACTCGAAAGAAAACTTGGGTTACCGGAAACTCTTTCAATAGTTGTAAATCGGATAATAGGCTCAGGAATTTTCAGAACTCCTGCGCCTATTATGTTTATAACTGCTTCCGTAGGCTTGTTTTATGGCGTTTGGATCATTGGAGGACTGGCGACGATCCTGGGAGCATTATGTTATGCTGAATTGGTTGCCATGATGCCTAAATCTGGAGGTCCTTATGTATTTCTAAAAGCTGCATACCCTCCAATCGTAACTTTCCTACGGGGCTGGGCAATGTTCTTTGTTTCAGAAACAGGTGCAATTGCAGCCGTATCAGTTTTCTTCTCTGAAACAGCATTAACAATTATCAACCCTGAAATATCAAAATATACTATTGCTGCTGTTGCCACAATCCTTGTTTGGCTTCTCACCTTACTTAATTCATTCGGGATACAACTGAGTGGACGCCTTCAGAATATCTTTAGCCTCCTGAAAATAGGAGTGCTGACTATCATCATCATAATGGGCTTCTCATCAGGAATACATCCTGAGAATTTTCGTGACCCTGATCTTAGTCAAACTTCTGGCTGGGCAGGCATTGTTGCGATCTTTACCGCTATGCGTTACGGGTTCTTCGCTTACAGTGGCTGGGAAGGAGCCACATATGTAGCCGAGGAGGTAAAAAATCCACGTAAAAATCTTCCGCGGTCCTTGTTTATCGGAATTAGCCTCGTCCTCGTCCTTTACCTTCTTATTAATACGGCATATATAAACACACTTGGACCAATCCAAATGGGAAAGGCTAAGGTAGTCGCAGCTGATGCAATGCAGGTAGCAGCAGGAACAATTGGAACGCTTATTATTACTTCGGCAATAATGGTAAGCACCTTTGGCAATGTCAATACCCAACTCCTGGTAAAGAGTCGCACCTGGTATGCTATGGCGCGAGACAAGCTTTTCTTCGGCAGACTCTCAACTGTTCATATTAAGTACAAAACACCAAATAATGCCTTATATGCTCAGGCTCTATGGACTACCCTCCTGATCCTTTTTTCTACGGTTGCCGAGAATGCTTATGAGGCAATAATAGATTACTTCTCATTCACATCTTCCGTCTTTAATGTTTTAACATTTGCTTCAGTTATCGTACTTCGGTATAAATTCCCGGATAAAGAACGACCTTATCGTGTTTGGGCTTTTCCGTTTACCATAACTATCGTTCTGGCAATTCAGTTAATATTTATGTTAACTACCCTATATACCGCGCCCCTTCCATCCCTGTTAGGCATCATTCTTACTTCTACCGGTTTGCTCTACTATAAATATATGGTTCCTTCTGAAGCTAAATTAGACACTTCCGGCTCGGCAGATAGAGGATTATCTCAGTAGCAAGCTTTCATATTTCTATTAATTAAATTTAATTTGCCTTAGATGTACACAAGGGAGCAGGCCTCGCAGATAAGAAAAGAATTTTGGACCGCATTCGGCAGTTATATGGCGCCGATCAAAAGCGTTGAAGGTGTGCGGGTTAACTGGTTAAACTACAAGACCGGAGTAAAGGATGTTTATTTTAGATTGGATGCCGACAAGCGCAATGCATTTGTGGGAATAGAGATCACTCACCCGGACGAGGGTATTCAGGAATTATTTTTTGAACAGTTTCAAGAACTTAAAACTATTCTTAAGAGTTATTTGAACGAAGAATGGGAATGGCTTTTGCATACCACAGATGAAAATGGAAAAATCATTTGCAGAATCTATACAGAGCTTAATAACGTAAATGTGTTTAATAAAAATGATTGGCCTGCGCTTATTTCATTTTTCAAACCTCGTATTTTAGCTTTGGATGAATTTTGGTCTGATGCCAAATACAGCTTCGAAAGCTTGAAATAATTAATTTAACAATGGACATTAAAAAATTAAGACAAGGAAGCCTGATAAAAATAAGTCCCCGGGAGAACGAAGAGGGCTATTTAGCAATACAAGAAATTCAAAAAGATAATATCATCGGAGAGATGTTGGTTCCGCGACAAGGCTATCACTTCAGAATCAAATTCTATGAGATCATACCAATTCCCATTAACGAAAAATGGCTTTCCAAAGCCGGATTTACAAAGGATGAGAATGATAAGAATTTATGGAAGGACTGTAACCAACACCTCGACTTCTTCTTCTCGGATAAGGATAAAAAGTTCATAGATGCAGGCACCTTGATCGGCAAGGTACAGGTTGAATTTGTGCATGATCTTCAAAACGGGTACCTATTCTTAACCGGTAAGGAATTAAACATTACCGTTTAGCATGTACTTTCCCGCCTTAACATTCCTGGCTAGTTGAAACACAACAGCCAGGCCAATGAGAGCAATAGCAACCTGTGCTGAGAATACAATGACAGGATAGCTTTCCGCTCCGTCTAGTTTTCTCTTACTTATTATTCCGTATAGAGCCCAAATAACCACCATACCAAAGAAGATATCTTTACAGCCAAGAATAATAAAAATTGAGATCAGGGTTGCAACAGCAATCAGGATAACAGTCCAGGTCTGCGGGGAAAGCACTCCCCCATCGAAGCCCAACCCTAATAAGGAGGAGCTGATATTCGCGATGGTGGCGATGCAGATCCATGCAAAATAAATTGCGAGAGGAAATTGTGTAAAGATCCTGGAAGCAACAGAGCGATGCGGATTATAGATGTGAAGCCTTACATTCATCATGATGAGAGTGACCAGTTGAATAAGCATAAGTATCACAGAGAAAATCAATCCCTCATATACCCACACTATCACCCACCCAGCCGTGGCAATATTGTTAATGGTAAATAACCAGCCAAGTTTTTTCAAATCCTTATTAGCTTCATGTAGTTCATCCTCCTTAAAGGCCTTAACCAGGTGATAAATAACAAAAGCATAAAGTGAAGCGTAGATCACTCCCCAAATGGCAAAAGTGAATCCCGCCGGAACAAATAGAGCTTCGTACTTATTAGAAACGTCACCTATAGTTCTACCACCGAAGATGCCAGTATTTGACAAATAAGAAATCACATTCGCAATAACATAAAAAACTGTGTTAGCTATAGCTAAAACTTTGACGTTTCTCATAGGTACTAGTGTTTCGTACTTAACATCGACATTCATATAAAGTTAGTCAATAATAACTAACATTTTTCTCCGTTCCTTTTTCTAACCCTTAAAATCAGCGTATTAATCTTATTTTTTAAAATCGTAATTTCGCAAAGTGATTGCAATTAATAACCTTACGTTCGAGATTGGTGCAAGGGCTCTGTATGATGAAGCTAACTGGCATATTAAACCAGGAGACAAAACTGGATTGATCGGTGCTAATGGTACCGGCAAAACTACTTTATTAAAGCTTATCGTTGGCGCTTACAGCCCTACAAGCGGTACCATTTCAATGGCCAAAGATTTGAAGATCGGGTATCTCAATCAGGACCTGCTTTCTTATCATTCGGAAAAAAGCATCTTGCATGTTGCCATGGAAGCCTTTGAACGACAGAATCAGCTTCACACCGAGATCGAAAGCCTCCTTAAGAAATTAGAGACCGACTACTCAGAAGAAATACTGAATAAGCTAAGTGACAAGCAGCATGAGTTTGAAGCTCTTGATGGCTATAGTATTGAGTTTAGAGCGCACGAAATTCTTGCGGGACTTGGATTTAGCGAAGAGGATCAAAATCGTCCATTAGCAACGTTTTCCGGAGGATGGAGAATGCGAGTTATGCTGGCAAGAATACTGCTTCAGGCTCCGGATATCCTTCTGCTTGATGAGCCTACCAACCACCTTGACTTACCCTCTATCAAATGGCTCGAGTCTTATCTCCAGGCTTTTGAAGGTGCGATTGTAATTGTCTCTCACGATAGATATTTCCTTGATCGCGTTGTTAACCGGATCGTTGAATCCCGTAAAGGCAAACTCATTCCTTATGCCGGGAACTATAGTTTCTATCTGGAGGAAAAATCCTTAAGGGAAGAAATTCAAGGTAATCAGTTTAAAAACCAGCAGGCTAAGATACGCCAGGAAGAGCGCCTTATCGAGCGTTTCCGCGCCAAAGCGAGTAAAGCTAAAATGGCCCAGTCGCGAATAAAAGCACTGGAAAGAATGGAGCGCGTGGATGACGTGGATGATGATAACCCCGAGGTTAACTTTAGCTTTAAATTCAGCAAGCAGTCCGGAAGGCATGTAATGCGAATTGAAGATGTCTCTAAAGAATATCCGGGACTTCAAATTTTAAATCATGCAAACGCAGTTATAGAAAAAGGCGACAAGATCGCGTTGATAGGAGCTAATGGCCGGGGAAAATCAACACTCTTAAGAATTATTGCTAAAACCGATAAAGAGTATACGGGACTAGCTGAAATGGGGCATAACGTTAGCGTTACCTTTTTTGCACAGCATCAATTAGAATCTCTTCATCTGGAAAATGAAATTTTAAGGGAATTACAAGCATTCGCTCCTAAACATACCGAGACTGAACTGCGTTCAATTCTAGGTTGTTTTCTTTTTACAGGAGACGATGCTTTCAAAAAGATCAAAGTTCTATCCGGAGGCGAGAAATCGCGTGTAGCCCTTGCAAAAGCACTAACAGCTGACGCTAACTTCCTGATCCTGGATGAGCCTACCAACCACTTGGACATCCAGTCGGTTAACATCCTTATCCAAGCATTACAACAGTTTGAAGGTACCTTTATTGTAGTATCCCACGACAGGTATTTCCTGGATAATGTTGCAAACAAGATCTGGTACATTGAAGATCAACAGATCAAAGAATATCCGGGAACTTATCAGGAATACGAAGAGTGGGCAGCAAAACGCCCGGTTACTACGGCAAAAGCAACTCCTGCTCCTGCACCTAAAAAAGAGGAAAAACCTAAGCAAAAGCCTCCGGTTTCTGAAGATAAAGGTAAACAGCTCAAAAAGCTGAATCAGACCCTTCAGCAACTGGAAGAAAAAATGGGAATCCTGGAAAAAGAAGTGCAGCGCGCAGAATTAGAACTTGGGGATCAAAGCATTTATGCCAACAAACCCAAGCTTGATGAAGTGAACGAACGTTATCAAAAATCTAAAACTGAGTTGCAAACCGTCCAGGCGGATTGGGAGAGCCTCGCTGAACAAATTTTAGAGCTGGAAAACGCTTAGATCTCCAGATCGTTATAATTGAATGAAATATTTCTCTATTGTTTTTATCCTGCTGATTAACCTGGCTTGTTTCGCTCAGAAGAAGAATAAGCAAAGGTCTGTCAATGAGGATATACCCGACCAGAAATTACTTTACCGGGACTGGGTGTACATCCCGCAGATAAAAACAATAGAGTTTTACAACAGGAACAAAGAGCAATCGTTGCCCGTACTGACTTTAGGTTCATCTGATGAACTGCTATTAGCATTTGATGACTTAAGGGGAGGTACCAGAAACTTCAATTACACTATTGAACACTGCGATGTCAATTGGAACAGTAGCCGCCTCTCTCCCATCGACTACCTTGAAAACTTTACGGAAGACAGGATCAACGATTATCGCTATTCCTTCAATACCTATCAGAAGTACACCCATTACGAACTAATTTTCCCCACCTACACTATTAAGCCGAAAATATCGGGCAACTACCTGCTGAAGATATATGAGAACGGAGATCAAAGAAAGCTGATCATCACACGCCGTTTTTTTGTAGTCAACCCTATAGTTAGTATTAGTGCAGAGCTACTGGCGTCCAACCAGATCGAAGCGCGACAGAGGAACCAAAAGATAAACTTCATTGTCAATCACGGTGCTCTCAATATCCAAAATCCTTACCTTGATGTAAAGACCCTGGTCATGCAGAACGGAAGATTCGATATTTCCATCCTCGCTGATAAACCAACATTTGTACGCCCAGGTCAGCTGATCTACAACGATGTGCGGTCGTTCGACTTCGCTGGAGGAGGTGAATTCAGGCGGTTTGACATCAGGAGCCTGAGGTTTAAAACAGAACGTGTGGCAAGAATTATAAGAGATTCAGTGAATGTGGTGCAGCTTCTGCCGGACCCCAACTTGGGCAATTCTAGCTATGCTTTCCTGTTCGACTCCAACGGCAATTTCTTCATTCGTAATACCGATGGCCGGGATAACCGCACTGACGCTGATTACGCGCGAGTTGGCTTTACCCTGGCATCACCCGCCCCATCCTCATCGGGCGAAGCCTATGTAATAGGTAAGTTTAACGATTATAGTTTTAAAGAAGAAAATCGTCTGACCTACGATCCTGCAAAGGAGCTCTTTTACGGAGAAATGTATTTAAAGCAAGGCGTTTATGACTATCAATACGTCTGGGTAGAACGCTCAGGCGCGCAAGCAAGCATTGATCACACCATTTTCGAAGGGTCCTATTTTCAAACAGGAAATAGCTACCAGTTCTTCTTTTACTATCGCAGACCGGGCGGCAGATGGGATGAATTGATCGGCTTCTACGATTTTAAAAAATAGTATTTACGCGCAATACTGCATTAACTAAGACTGTTATTCTATGTCTGACGACACTTCATTCGTAGCCCTATACATCTCCAACACAAGAGATTAAAAAGATAAAGTCTCCAAATTCCACTTTATTCTTACATTTGCAGTCACGATGAAGAAATGTCCGCTTACATACCTAATTTCAATACTTTTCTTCTAAAGCCTTAAATTTTATTGATAATACCATTGCGCTTTTGGCGTATTAAGAAATATTATGAGTACTCATCCCGAAATAGAAAAAAGAAAAACCTTTGCGATCATCAGTCACCCCGATGCCGGCAAAACTACCCTGACAGAAAAATTCCTGTTATTTGGTGGCGCCATCAATACTGCGGGCGCAATTAAAAGGAACAAGGCTAACCAAAATACTACTTCCGACTTTATGGAGATCGAGAAGCAGAGAGGTATCTCGGTTGCAACCTCTGTTATGGGTTTCGAGTACAAAGGGAAACGCATTAATATCCTTGACACCCCGGGGCACAAAGACTTTGCAGAAGATACTTACCGTACGCTTTCTGCTGTTGACAGTGTTATTCTCGTTGTGGATAGTGTAAAAGGGGTTGAGGAGCAAACCAAAAAGTTAATGGAGGTTTGCCGCATGCGAAGTACTCCCGTAATTATATTCATTAATAAATTAGACCGTGAGGGTAAAGATCCCTTCGATCTTCTGGATGAACTCGAAAGCACCCTGAAAATTAGTGTTTGTCCTCAATCATGGCCTATTGGTCAGGGGTATACATTTAAGGGTGTATACAATATTTTCGACAATCAACTAAACCTTTTTGAGCTGGATAAAAGCAAGGTTACCGAGCCTGTAATTCAGGTCAGGGATCTTGAAGACGAAGTACTGAAAGAACATTTACAGGAAAAAGCATTGGCTAAGCTTAAAGAAGACCTTGAACTTGTAGAAGGCATTTATGGACCTCTGGAAAAAAGTCTTTACCTGGACGGATTATTGGCCCCGGTTTTCTTTGGTAGTGCTATCAATAATTTCGGTATTCGTGAGATCCTTGATACCTTTATAGATATAGCCCCTAGTCCTACCAGCCGTGAAGCTGAGCAAAGAGTGGTAACGGCTACCGAAAAGAATTTTAGTGGTTTTATCTTTAAAATACACGCAAACCTTGATCCTAACCACCGCGATAGGATTGCTTTTTTAAGAATATCTTCAGGCAAATTTGAGCGTAACAAATTCTACTACCATACCCGCCTTGATAAGAAATTGAAATTTGCCAATCCGATGGACTTCATGGCGAACGAAAAAAGCCTAGTTGAACAGGCATGGCCCGGAGACGTTGTAGGTCTTTATGATAGCGGAAACTTTAAAATTGGAGATACCTTAACGGAAGGTGAAAAACTTCAGTTCAAAGGAATTCCGAGCTTCTCACCAGAAATCTTTAAAGAAGTGGAAAACCGGGATCCAATGAAGACTAAACAATTGGAAAAAGGTATACAGCAACTTACCGAGGAGGGCGTAGCCCAGTTATTTATTCAACAGCCTGGCAACAGGAAGATCATCGGAACTGTGGGTGAACTTCAATTCGAGGTGATCAGCTTCAGGTTAGAACACGAGTACGGTGCAAAGTGTGCATTTAGACCGCTTAACTACAAGCGTTCGAGCTGGATCACTTCCACAAATAAGAAGCAGTTGGAGGAGATCGTCTATAGACGGGCATCGAATATCGCTTATGATAAAGACGGCAATACAGTGTTCCTGGCAGATAACGATTGGGCTATCAATACTGCTATACGGGATTTTCCTGACGTTGAATTCCATAAAACTTCGGAATTTAACAAGAAAGATCTCGAAGGATAAAAAGACCGTTCGATATGTGAATTGTACAAGCAATTCACATATCTTCTCCTAATTCCATTGCGGATTTTCAGGAAAGTTAACAATATGGGCGTACTTTGGGCCTAAACCAAGAATTACGTTTCTCCATAGGTTGTCATGCTCGTCATCAAATAAAAATCCTGAGTCATAATTATTGGTAACCAGCCAGGAATTCTGCTGAAGTTCCTTATCCAGCTGCCCCAGGTCCCATCCTGAATAACCCAGGAAGAATCTCACTTCCGCCTCGTCAACTTCATTGTTTTGGATAAGAAGCTTCAAGGTTTCAAAATTCCCACCCCAGAATATTCCCTTTGCAATTTCAGCGCCGCTAAGCATCCTGTCATTACAGCGGTGAATAAAATGAAGCGTATCGTTGCCCACTGGACCGCCAACATAAACAGGAAATGAGGCATTTGGAAGCTCGGGAATTAGATCCTGAAGGTAATACCCACTTTTCTGATTCATCACATAGCCAACAGTCCCATCATCGTTATGCTCTGCAATTAAAACTACAGATCTTTTGAAGTTGGGATCTAACATAAAGGGTTCAGAAAGCAGCAAACTGCCTGATTGTGGTGCTACTGAGTTTATCATATTTAGATAACAATGCCTTTCCAATATATGTTTTTACAATGATTTGAGACGGATATAGTGTTAAAAAATTTGCATTGTGTAAGTTTGCAATAACATGGCTTTAAGTAAAGAAACTATCCAGAATTTGCGGCAGGAATACAAGGCTGCTACCCTGTCTGAAAAATCAGTCGCACCCGATCCTATTAGTCAGTTTTCCAACTGGTTTGCGGAAGCAATGGACGCAGGAATTTTTGAACCAAATGCAATGACCCTGGCTACGGCCTCTCCTGATGGAAAACCATCAATCCGGATAATGTTGCTGAAAGGTTTCGACGCTAACGGCTTTACCTTCTACACCAATTACCTAAGTCGTAAGGGGAAAGAAATCGCCAAAAATCCTAATGCATCTATACTATTCTTCTGGGGAGAACTGGAAAGACAGGTGCGCATTGAAGGAGTACTGGAAAAGGTAAGTAAAGAAGAATCTGAACAGTATTTCCATGTTCGTCCTAAACAAAGTCAGCTCGGAGCTATTGTTTCGCAACAAAGTCAGGAGATACAAAGCAAGCAACTCTTACTGGAAAAACTTCAGAAACTCGAGAAAGAGTATGAAGGCAAGGAAGTTCCCAAACCATCTCACTGGGGAGGCTATATCCTGAAACCTCAAATAGTTGAATTCTGGCAAGGTGGAGCGGCCCGCTTACATGATAGGATCGTTTACAAAAAATCAGATAAAAATAACTGGAAGATCGTACGACTAGCACCTTAATTTATGCAGTTTGATGAAATAAAAGCACTTCTCGTTAGTAAGTTCGGAGAAGAGGTTATTGTGGGAGAAGAACGAACCGGATTACAACCGGCTTTAATCATTCATCATGACCGCATTGCCGAAGTTTGTCTTGAGCTACGCGACAACGAAAACACTTATTTCGACTTTCTTGCATGTCTTTCAGGGGTAGATTATGGAGTTGAAGAGAATATGTTTGGCGTTGTTTATAATCTTAGCTCTTTTCCTTATAAAACTCAGCTCACCCTTAAGGTAAAGAAATACCACGATCGCAGCCGCGAGGAGCTTCCCTCCTTTCCATCTGTAAATCATGTGTGGAGAACGGCCGACTGGCATGAGCGGGAAGCTTATGATCTTGTAGGGATTCATTTTGAAAACCACCCCGATCTTCGTCGTATCCTCTTGCCGGATGACTGGGAAGGTTATCCTTTAAGAAAGGACTACAAGGCGCAGGAATATTATCATGGAATTAAAGTCTGATAAAGAGGGAAATCTATTGGAAACGAAATCAAACACTCCTTATAGAACTCACTACGAGAAGCTGATCGCGGAAGCACAGTCGACCGAAATGATCTTAAATATGGGACCCCAGCACCCTTCTACACATGGGGTACTACGATTAGAGCTGATCACTGACGGAGAAATTGTTAAAGAGGTTATTCCTCATGTGGGCTATTTGCACCGCTGCTTCGAAAAGCATGCAGAAAACCTGACCTACCAGCAAACAATCCCTTTTGCCGATCGAATGGATTACCTGGCATCGATGAACAATAGTCATGCATGGGTGATGGGTGTTGAACGTATGTTGGGAATAGACAAGGAGATACCAAAGCGAATTGAATATATCCGTGTCCTTGTATGTGAACTAAACAGGATCGGCTCCCACTTGATAGCATTAGGAACTTACGGCATTGACATAGGCGCTTTCACTCCCTTTCTATGGTGTTTCCGCGATCGCGAGCACATCATGAATATGCTTGAATGGGCTTCAGGGTCCCGGATGCTGTACAACTATATTTGGGTAGGCGGATTGTATTATGATCTGCCTGTAGGTTTTGAGGAACGCTGTAAAGAGTTCGTCGATTACTTTAAGCCGAAAATGAAAGAGTTGAATGAACTTCTTACCGACAATCAGATATTTATTTCACGTACGGCAAATGTAGGTATACTTCCTCTCGACGTTGCTATCAACTATGGTTGTTCTGGTCCTATGCTTAGAGCTTCCGGCTTAAAATGGGATTTAAGAAGGGTTGACGAATACTCCGCCTACCCGGAACTGGAGTTTGATATTCCTATCGGAAAAGGAGAAATGGGCACAACCGGCGACTGCTGGGACAGGTTTAAAGTAAGGGTAGATGAGATTGAAGAGTCTGTTAAGATGATTGAACAGTGCCTTGAACGCTTAATGAAAGACCTTAAAAGGACTTCTGATTTTGATCCAAGGGCTAAGCTTCCTAAAAAGATAATCCCTAAAGCTCAGGATTACTACCTGCGTGCCGAAAGCCCACGAGGCGAGCTGGGTTATTATTTCATTACGGATGGTAAATCAGAGATCCCCAAAAGGGTTAAAGCGAGAGCACCAAGCTTCAACAACCTTCATGTTATTTCTGAAATTTCAAGAGGTATTCTTATTGCCGATTTAATTGCCATTATCGGCTCTATCGATATTGTGTTAGGGGAACTTGACAGATAAACAGTTTAACACAGTGTGCTTATAACAATGAATTTAAAATAGAGAAAGCCTTTCTGTAATCACAGAAAGGCTTTCAGATATATAACCACCTTGTATTTCTATTAATATACTTTCACCATAAAAACATAGTCCTGGATTTTCTTGATCTGATCCTTACGACTTAATCCGGAAAGAGCATTCTTTTTGTTCAACACCAGATTGTTTCTAACATCTTCTGGTGCCGCATCCAGTGCCTCTATCAAATACTTGGATTTCACAGCGAAAGAAGCTCCATCGACATTATTTTCTTTTCCACTTACTATACCTAAGATATTTCCTTTTGTATCCAATACGGGGCTTCCGCTGTTACCGCTATTTACAGGTATGTCTATTTGGTACTGCACTGTATCGCCTTTATAACCATTCCTTGAACTTACGTATCCGGTTCCAAGAACATAATCCTCTCTTGGAAAGCCGAGAGTATATACATTTTCTCCTAAATCAGCTGTAGACTTTTTGAAAGTATAAGGAAGAGCCTTTAAAGATGAGAAATTCTTATCGATGATCTGCAGAACGGCAATATCATACTGGGGCTGGGCATAAACTTTCCTTGCCTTATAAGAATTGCCACTATTGTCCTGTATATAGATAGAATCAGCGCCTTCGATCACATGATTATTTGTTACAATATAACCACTGGCAGTTAAAGCGAAACCAGTTCCGCTGTACTCACCGGGATTAACAGGCCCCTGCATAGAATGAGCTTTAATATTTTGCATAAGCTCCTTCTTAGAACGCTGGATCTTTCTGTCAACCTCCTTACTCATCTCTCTGCGAAGAGCATTGTAGCCCGAAACCAGCGCATTACGTTTAGAAAAATATCCGGTAGAGAACAAAGTACCAAAAACTGCAAGCAAAGCAACCGATGCTGCTACTGCCGCGTTCATCCTGTATTTATCCCATAGCTTTCGAACAATAAGAGATTTTGGAAGAACTTCACCTTTAATAGCGTGCATATCCAGGGTCTCATGTATCGCATTCATCTCCGAGATCAGCGTATGCTTATTGCCGTAATCCTTCAGCTGTTCAATAAATGTTTGATGGGCCACTACTTGCTGGTCCACTAACGGATCTCTTGCTCTTAGCTTTTCAAACTCGGCTTTCTCACTCTCCGTCATCTCTCCCCTTAAGTAAGCCTCAATTTGTTCTGTCATTTTCATCTTTAAATAGCGTTAATCATGCTTGAAAGAATATCTTCTTCAAACGTTGCAGACACTTGTATTTTTGGTTCTTTGCATTATCTGCGTTTGTGTAACCAAACTTCTCACAAATCTCCTGCATTGATTTATTATGAATGTAGAAGTCTTCAATGATCGTCTTACACGGTTCCCCGAGATGAACGAGCGCTTTTTCCATTTGTTTGAACTGTTTATCCTTTTCTTCATGCCTTTCGAGATCATGCTCAACTGGCAAAACGTCTTCAAAATCCCTAACGTTTCCAGCATTGCGACTAAGCTGACTCAGACGCTTCAACCATAATCTGCGGCATACTGAATAGATAAACGTTTTAAGCTTGCTGTTCAGTTCAAAGTTTCCGCTTTTTACCTTATCATAAAGAACTAATACTGATTCCTGAAATATGTCTTTAGCATCATCTTCATTTCCGTTATTCATTACAATCATCTGCAATATCATCGGGAAATATGCCTTATAAACTTTTTCAAGAACATCTTTTGAGCCATTAAGGATACCCAATATTACTTCACTATCCGTTGGTACTGACCTTTTTATCTCTTTGCTCACTATTTAATACGCTATTGTGTTAATTGTAACCCAATGATAAGTAAAAAAAAAAATAATTAATTTATTAAAAGTTGGGTTACTTTTTTGCCGACCTGGTATTAACGTTAAATATTAGTTGTTTAATTATTATACTTGACCCCAAAAAATGAAAAATTTATTCAAATTCGGATTTGTTGCTTTAGCTATCTCTTTATCAGTTGCTGCTTGTTCTTCTAACAAGTCAGAAGGTGCTTCTGATTCAACTGCTGTTGATTCTGCTGCTGTTGATACTTCACTAGCTACTGACACTGCATCTGCTGATACTGCTGCTGACACTACTGCTGCTGCTGCTGACACTACTGCTGCTGCTCCAGCTGCTCACTAAGATCCGATAAAAGGAATAAAGGCTGCCAGATTGTATCGGCAGCCTTTTTTTGTGCCCTGGTTTTTCAAAGAATCTATCCTACATTAATTGTCATTCCCAAACCTATCTTCGGTAAGAATAATAGCTTCCCCCTTAATTGTTATCCTCTTCAAACCCACGCCATTTCAATTGTTATCAATAAATTGTCTTCGTTCATATACTTCAACCTGCAGTAAGGCCTTAAAGCAGCTAATTCATGTCCTGTAAATATTTTTTAAAAATTTTTAAATCCACCAGGTTACCTTTTTAAGATTCCGGTATTAAGGTTAAATATTATTTGTTTAATCGTTAAGCTTAACCTCAAAAAAATGAAAAATTTATTCAAATTCGGATTCCTTGCTTTAGCTATCTCTTTATCAGTTGCTGCTTGTTCTTCTAACAAATCAGGTGGCGAAGGTGATTCAACTACTGTTGATTCAGCTGCAGTTGATACTTCATTAACTACTGATACTGCTGCTGCTGGTGCTGGTCTTACTACAGATTCAGCTGCTGCTGGTACAGCTACTGATTCAGCTACTGCTGCTCCTGCTCACTAATCCGAGATTAAAAGGAAAATAAAAAAGCTGTCCGAGGATCTCGGGCAGCTTTTTTATTTTACACCGAAATAAAAGAAGAGGGCCTGCAATAAAATTTGCAGGCCCTCTTCTTTTATTTCGGTAATGGATTAATGTTTTTCTACTACCATCACTTCTTTATGATGCTCGATAACTGGTTTCTTGCCAAAGAACCTTTTAACCCTTTTTGAATTCGTATCCGCAATAAGGTACATACATGGAACTAACACTAAGGTTAGGAATGTACCAAACACTAGACCAAATATCATTGTCCAGGATAGCGGTCCCCAGAAGGCCACGTTGTCGCCCCCAAAATACAGGTGCGGATTAAACTCGCTGAAGAGCTTCGCGAAGTCCATATTTAGCCCTACAGCCAAAGGAATCAAACCAAGTATTGTCGCAGTTGCTGTCAGCAACACTGGTGTCATACGTGTTCGTCCAGCTTCAATCACCGCATCCTTTACAGACATTCCCTGTTGGACCATCAGATCCGTAAATTCTACCAACAAGATACCATTACGGACAACGATACCAGCAAGGGCTATAATACCAACTCCCGACATTACGATCGACATTTCCATCCGGAAAATAATAATACCAAGAAATACCCCAATAACACTGAATAATACCTCACTCAGAATAATAAGCGGTTTACTGATTGAGTTAAATTGGAGCACAAGGATAACAAGGATCAACCCGAAGGCTGTCATTAACGCTCCACCAAGGAAATTAGCGGTCTCCATTTGCTCTTCCTGTTCTCCGGCCATCTTGATCATTACTCCATCAGGAGCCTTGAACTGATCTATCTCCGATTGAACAGATGCTACAACTTCATTAGGGTTATAGTCACCCAATACGTTGGAGGAAAGGATAATTATCCTTTTTTGTTGCTTGCGTTTAATACCACCATAAGTATTTACATAATCAATATCTGCAAATGACGACATCGGCACCTGACGGATCATTCCTCCCATTGCCATATCCCGGTAAGTGACTTTCATATTGCGAATAGCCTGAAGGTTATTACGCTGATCTTCCTGCGCTCGAACATTGATCTCATAATCTTCGTCATCATCACGGAATTTAGAAGCTTCCATTCCATAAATTGCAGTACGAAGATCTTTACCGATCTGTCCCGTAGAAATCCCTTCTCTGTTAGCTCTTTCACGGTTAATATCAAACAAGATCTCTGGCTTGTTATTCTGGAAGTCAGATCTTAATTCCTCCACTCCCGCTATCTGCTTCGCATCAAGATACTTCTTTAAGCGATCTGCAGTTTTTACAATCGAGTCCAGATTATCACTAGTGATTTCTATTGAAATTGGTTTTGCTGTTGGAGGCCCGGACTGCTCTTTTGTTACCGAAATCTGGGCACCAGGAATACCTTTCACTGCATTTCTAATCTTATCCAGATAGATTGCGGTACTTTCGCCATCGCGCTTTCCGAACTCAACAAAGGCAACTGTCACCTTCCCTTTGTTAGTGTATTCACCCTGATCCTCATCCTGGGGGTCCGTTACACCTACGGTAACATTAGAAATAATAGAGGAGACAATTTTATTATCACGGCCAACCACTTTAGTTACTCTGTCTTCTACCTTTTTAACTACCTCATTGGTATAAGCCTGGTCGGTTCCGACAGGAAGTTGAACATAGGCATAGATGAAGTTAGGATCAGATTCGGGGAAGAATACAACTTTAGGTGGAAAAATTCCAATAAGTACAATAGTGAAAACAAATAAGCCCAATGTACCGAAGATCATTGTCCTTGGACGCGCAACAGCCCATACCAGTAAGTTTGCGTATCGATCCTGAAACCTTGGCCATGCATTTTCCTGGAAACGTTTAACTAATCCAGTCAAATAAAAATGATTCAATAGATACAGTAATGCAAGGAACACTACAAAGTTTCCAAGTCCGAAGGAGATTACATATCCGATAATAGCAATAACACCCAGGATAATAAGAACTTTCTTAACGGTTTTGTCGAAAGTCGGTTTTTTATGTTCCCCTTCATGGTGCGGTTGCATAAAGTCGACTGCAAAGACAGGGTTTATTATATATGCTACCACTAACGAGGCCAGCAAGGTTATGATCAAGGTTGTGGGTAGGAAGAACATAAACTTCCCGATAATACCCGGCCAGAATAATAGAGGAACAAAGGGAGCTAATGTGGTAAGTGTACCTGAAAGTACTGGTAAGAAAACTTCACCAGCAGCCATCTTTGCCGCTTTAACAATAGGAACTTTTCCATTATCAAAAATACGGTGGGTATTCTCAATTACCACAATGGCGTCGTCCACAACAATACCTAAACCAAGCAGGAAGGAGAATAATACCACCATGTTCATAGTGAAACTAAATCCTGCAATAGAACCCAAGGCTGGCATGGTCAAAAATGCTACGAACATCGACAATGGGACTGAAAGTGCAACGAACAGGGCATTGGTCACTCCCATAAAGAACATTAGGATCACGGTTACCAGTATAAAACCAATGATGATTGTATTGATCAAGTCATGCAAGGTAACCCGAGTCTGATCGGATTGGTCCCCTGTCAAAGTAATCTGAAGATTCTTGGGAAGGGAAGTTTCCTTCATTTCTTTAATAAGAGCATTGATCTTATCAGATGCCTCGATAAGGTTTTCCCCACTGCGTTTTTTAACGTTTAGTGTGATTACGTTCTTACCGTATAATCTTGCATAACTTTTCTGCTCCTTGAAGGAATCCTTTACCTCTGCGATATCTTTGAGATAAATAGAGGCACCGGTAGGACCTTTAATAATCATGTCACCAATTTCCTCAGCAGATTTAAAGTCCTTTTTAACATTTAAGGTACGTCTTACACCATCCATCGGAACCGTTCCTCCTGAGATGGTCATATTCTCGTATCTGATCGCGTTTTCAATATCTGTAAAAGAAACCTGGGCTGCAGCCATTTTATTCATGTCTACATTCACCTGAATTTCGGGTTCAAGCGCTCCTACGATATCTACCCCAGAAATTTCTTTTAACCCTTCAATTTGATCTTCAAGGTCATCTGCATACTTTTTCAGCGTCTTTAAGTCATAGTCACCAGAAATGTTCACATAAACAATTGGAAGATCTGCGAGGTTAATATCAGAAACAGAAGGATCATTTGGTAAATCGTTCGGCAAATCACCTTTTACCTTATCCACCGCATCCTTTACCAGCTGCTTTGCTTCCTTCGTTTCAACATCGGCATTAAACTCCGCGGTGATCATAGAGAAGTCCTGGTAAGAGTTTGAAGTAATTTTCTTCAATCCTTTCAGTCCCCGTAACTCCTTCTCGATCTGTTTAGTAACAAGGCTCTCCATATTGCCTGGAGAGGTTCCCGGGTAGATCGTCGTTACAAATATTTTCGGAATAATAACCTCCGGAAAGTTCTCCTTCGGCATATTATTATATGCGATTATACCCATTATGGAGATGATAACAGTGATGACGTAGATAGCCATCTTGTTATCAATCGCCCAACTTGAGGGCTTAAATTCTTTAAATACGTCTTTCATCTTATAAGAGATTTGAGAGATGAGATATTAGTTTTATACTAATTCTGCCTTATATTTTAACAGGATCCCCTTCGTTCAAATTTTGAAACCCAAGGGTGATTACTTTATCGCCAGCTTTTAAGCCGCTCGCTACTAAAGCCTGACCTTCTGAAACTTTATCAGTGGTAATGATTACACGCTTTGCCTTTCCGCCTTCAGCAACATAAACAAATTCTCCACTCTCAGATTTCTGTACAGCGTTGATAGGTACTGTAAGTGCGCCATTAGATCTGAAGTCAACGATTTTCAATATCGCTAACATATTCGGTCTGTATTTCCCTTTTGCTGGTAGTTTTACATTCACTTCAAAGCTTCTTGAAGCAGGATCGATCACCCTGGAAGCAAATGTCACCCTAGTACTTAGACTGTCTTGAGCATCGGGAAGGATTACCATTACTTCGTCACCTGTATTAACCCTTCCTGCATACGATTCTGCAACCTCAGCTTTTACCTTGAGATTATTTGCATTAACCACAGTCAGACCAGGCATACCAGGATTTAAAGCCTGGCCTAATTTCCAATCCATCTGGTCGACAGTACCCGAGATTGGAGATTTAACACGATACATGGCCAATTGAGAGCGTAAAACGGCTATCTGTTTCTCCACCGCCTCTTTTTGAGTTTTCGCAGTAATATACTGTACTTCAGTTCCAATTTTCTGGTCCCAAAGCTTTTTCTGACGATTAAATAAGCTGGTTTGAAGCTCCAACTGAGTTTGTAACTGCGAAATATTTTGGCGTATCACTTTATCATCCAACTGAACCAAGACTTGCCCCCTGCTAACTTGTTGTCCTGGTCTAACGTTGATAGCAGTGATAACTCCCGGAGCTTCGGCACTCACCTGAACATTCTCCTGTGCATCAACTTTGCCCTGAACCTCTACAAAGCTTTTGAAGATCACTGGTTGAACTTCTACAACAGAAACTTCAGTAACCTGTAGCGCTGGTTTACCTCCTCCAACTTCTTTTTCCAGGCTTGCTATTTTGCTATCTAATGATGCTCGCTCTTTTTTAAGTTCCGCTAATTCCGCCTTCGGATCTTTTGATTGTCCGCAAGCTGCGAATATTGCTATTGCTATTAAATATGTAAATCTTTTCATGAGTTATATTAATTGTAATGGTTATTGAATTCGTCCGTAAGCGTTATCCAGGTCTACCTTACTTACTAAGGCATTATATAAAGCCTGGATGTAATTATTCTCAGCAGTTTCCAACTCTGTTTGAGCTTGAGTAACTTCAATACTTGAGCCTACACCTTCCTGGTATTTGATCTTTGACACTCGAAGTACTTCTTGAGCCAGGTTCATGTTCGCCTTTTGGTTATTCAAAGACTGAATGCTATTTTGATAAGTAATTCGAGCATTTTGCTGTTGTAAAAGAATACCATTTTTAGCCACATTCAAAAAGTTCGAAGTCTTTTTATACTCAATTTGAGCTTGCTTAATTTGGTACTTCTTTTGAAAGCCACTGAATAGTGGAACATTTAATTGTAAGCCTACAACAGTGGTGGGGTATTTAGCATCAAATAAATCAGAGAAACGGTTACTTTGAAATAAATAAGAAGTGCTTCCAAATGCTGCGAGAGAAGGCAAATACTCCGACTTCAGCCTGCGGATATTCAGATCATTAAGTTTCTGTTGGGTTTCTAACAACCCGTACTCTATTCTACTCCTATAAGCTGTGGTATCAACAGCCAAAGATGAATTGACATCCAGATTGATGTTGACGATTTTTTCTTTAACCTCGAGGTTCTCGATTACTGGCATTCCTATTTGAAACTTCAGAAGCTGCTTAGAAAGCTCTAAATACCTTATGGTATTATCTCTTGCTGTTAACAAATTATTGTATATAACACTTAACCTGTCTAAGTCGATTTTCTCAACAAAGCCTTGCTTGTTCAACTCCGTTGTCTCTTTAAGCTGCTGCGACAATTGAGCAACATTCGCGTCTAAAAGCCTGATCTGCTCATTGCTCACCAAAACCTGGTAATACGCTTTTGTTACAGCTACTGTTGTTGCAACTTTCGTTCTATTGTAATTTCTCTCACTTAGCTCCTTATAAGTTTTGGAAGCCTGTAATCCCACCAGGTAAGTACCGTTGAATATTAGCTGGCTAGCGGAAAGACCTGCGTTTCCCTGGTACTTCACCCCAAACTGTACAGGTGCAAAAGTTCCAGGAGCTCCTCCAAAAAATTCCGCAGGAATTAATGTGGTTGGAATCTTTAAATAGTCTTGGAACTGTGCACTTCCACTCACCTGTGGTAGCCCGATCCCTATTGTCTCCTTAACCTTATACTTAGCGCTCTCTATATCAAGTCGCGCATTCTTTAGCGAATCCTGATTCTCATAAGCATATTGCAGACACTCCTGCAAATTGAAATTAAATGTTCTACCCTGCGGGTTTTCCTGAGCACGTATCGCAATACTACTCAGAAAAATGAGGGTGATAAGTAGGGTATTTCTCATAATCCTATAATTGTTCGCTTTGTAATTGTTTGTAATGTTCCACTTGTTTATGACCTTCCAGCGTACATAAGCCATATAAAAAATGTTCTGTTATCTCTGTCATCACCTCAGACAAGTTGAATTTGCCTGGTGCATAAGAAACCTGATTAAAAACAGCATCCACCTGATCCATTCTCATGATCGAAATTATCTCCGAGTTAATTTCTTTCCTGAACAAACCCTCCTTGATTCCCCTTTCTATATTTTTAACTATACAGGTTTGCATATACTCATTCCTGTGTGTTGTAAATACTTTCCAGGTTTCGGGGTGATATTTTTGCATATCATAAAAGATCATAGGGTTGATCTTAGACAACAACTCCTGTAAATGTGTTACAACCATTAGAATCTCTTTCACAGCATCTGGTGCTTGCTCCGAACTAACATCCATGGTGCAGGTTTGTCTGTTAAGCATCTCGGTAATAAGCACATGCACCAATTCATCCTTATCCCTGAAATGCTGATAAATAGTCTTCTTGGACATCCCCAGATGCTTCGCAATATCATCCATGGTTATCCGCTTTATTCCATATTGGCAGAACAAAATCTCTGCCTCGCTTAAAATTCTTTGTTTAAGATCCATACTTCCTTTTTCCCAATCACTCGTCAAAACTATGGAAACTTTTTTCTTATCCAAAGTTTCCTTGTAAAAAATCTCACTTTTTTAGTAAATCTTTTTACAAGCAGGAAAATTACGGGAATAGATTAGGGGCATTTAATTATACTACGCCTTCTGCCTGAAAAATGTAACTTTGGAAATTAATTTTTTGTATGAGTTTGTCGCCTTTATATGCTATTTCGCCCGTTGACGGCCGTTATAGAAAAACTACACAGGATTTGGCTTCCTTTTTTTCCGAAGCTGCCTTAATCGAATTCAGAGTTTATGTAGAGATTGAATACTTTATTGCTCTTGTAGAATTACCTCTTCCTCAGTTAAAGAATTTCCCAGCTGGAAAATTTGAAGCTTTAAGAGATATCTACAGGAATTTTAAAGAAGATGACGCTCAAAGGATTAAAGAGATTGAAAGTGTTACCAATCACGACGTCAAAGCAGTAGAGTACTTTATAAAAGAGCAATTCGACGCTCTGGGATTAAGCGAGCACAAAGAATTTATTCACTTTGGTTTGACATCGCAGGATATTAACAATACATCCATTCCCCATTCATTTAAGTTGGCGGTAGAAAAATCTTATCTCCCTGCAATTAATGAATTGATCAACCATTTAAAGAAACTGGCTGAAGAGTGGAAGAACATTCCCCTTCTAGCTCATACCCATGGCCAGCCAGCTTCTCCTACCCGCCTTGGAAAAGAGATCATGGTATTTGTAGAACGCCTGGAGAAACAGCTTGAGCTATTGTTACAAGTTCCTTACTCAGCTAAATTTGGTGGGGCTACCGGAAACTTTAACGCTCATTTCATTGCTTATCCTGAAATTGACTGGAGAGGCTTTGGTAATGATTTCGTAAATGTGCGACTAGGCTTATCCCGGTCTCAACATACCACACAAATAGAGCATTATGATAATTTCGCTGCTCATTGTGATGCCCTTAAGCGAATAAACAATATCATTATGGACCTCGACAGAGATATGTGGACCTATATCTCCATGAACTATTTCAAGCAAAAAATCAAAGCTGGAGAAGTAGGCTCATCGGCAATGCCACATAAGGTGAATCCTATTGATTTCGAGAATTCTGAAGGAAACCTTGGAATCGCTAACGCTCTGTTTGAACATCTTGCAGCTAAGCTTCCGATATCAAGACTGCAGCGTGATTTAACAGACTCAACTGTTCTAAGGAACATTGGCGTTCCTGTTGCTCACACTCTTATTGCTATCAAATCCACCATCAGAGGTTTAAACAAACTTCTTCTTAATGAAAGTGCTATCCAGCAAGATCTTGAAGACAATTGGGCAGTTGTTGCCGAAGCGATCCAAACCATTCTTAGAAGAGAAGCATACCCGAACCCATACGAAGCGTTGAAAGAACTTACGCGCACAAATACTAAGGTAAACGCACAAACAATCGCCGAATTTGTGCAAACCTTAAACATAAGCGAAGCTGTAAAAGAAGAGATCAGAAAAATTAGTCCTCAAACATATACAGGTATTTAAGCCTTGCTCTATAACTGCGGAGTTTTTGAGCATTAGTCATAAAACGTTCAGAGGAGACAGCTCTGAACGTTTTTTATTTATTAGCTTCCAAGCAGAACACTTAGGTCCATATCTACTCCTAACCACAAACCTCCACTAGGTCCTGATCAATTTACTGAAGTTTGACTTTCCACAACTTCTCCTGTCATTGAGCATAGAAGCGCTCAGGTGCTAAGCTCCTTACTGCACCGCCCTTCGAGAGGTTAATCAGGCAACATTATCACAAACCTGTCAAAACTTCCTCATCCGGCAATTCGAAACCTCTTAACTGGTAATTTTGTTATGTCAAGAAAAAGGAATTATGGCTATCAATATTAATGTATATACAGAATCTACTCCTAATCCAGCTACGAGGAAGTTTTTGGTAAACAAGCTTCTTATTAACGGAAGTGTGGATTTTGCCACAAAAGAAAGTGCTGAAACATCTCCGTTTGCAAAAGAACTTTTCAAATTCAATTTCGTGAATGGTGTATTCTTCGCGAGTAACTTCGTTACAATTACCAAAGCGGAGGATGCTGACTGGGCAGATATTGAACAGATATTAAAGGAATTTGTGAAAGGTGCGGTAGAATCTGAACTGAAAGTTCAGGAAAACCCTCAGGAGGAAGCTCCTGCATTTGAAGGCACAGAACAAGAAATTAAGATCCAGCAGATCCTGCATGATTACGTACGTCCGGCAGTCGAGCAAGACGGTGGAGCTATCTCTTACAAATCATTTGAAAATGGAGTTGTAACAGTAGAACTTAGAGGATCATGCAGTGGGTGTCCTTCCTCTACATTTACTTTAAAAGCTGGTATCGAAAACCTTCTGAAAAGAATGGTACCAGAAGTTCAGGAAGTTGTATCAGAAGCGCTGTAAATATTTTACATTTCAATTTTTTTAGATAATTTTATCTAAATCGATATTTAACAAAGACCGGTAGAGGATTAAAAACTTCGCCGGTTTTTTTATTGTGCCTAATCTTTCCCCACTCAACTCTCTTTCTTATAAAACAACAGATAAACCAAACTAACCAATACAAAACCAGCCGAAGCATAAAAGACCAAAGGAATCCGTTCAATGGAATCCTGGTAAAACAATCCGGCAAGGAAAGCTCCTAAACCAATTCCGGCTTCAAGGGCAATATACATCGTCGCTACAGCCATCCCTCTTCGTTCAGGGTGACTTAAGTCAATAGTCCAGGCATTATAGGCAGGGGAAAGGACACCAGTCGCAACTCCATATATTGCCGAGGCAATGAGTAATGACGAAGTTGAATCAGCAATTCCGATCATAACCAAGGACACTATTAGTACTATTGATGCAATCTTAAGAACACGAACCCTTCCGTACCTATCAGATGCTTTTCCTGACACAAATCGTATAAGTACCGAGGAAATAGTAAAGGTCATGAAAAATAAACCTTTATTTGCTATACCTAGGTGCTGACTCCAGTCAGGCACTACAGTTAACATAGCTCCATAACTCAGGTAGGAAAGAAAAGTAACAAATGCGGCAGGAAAAACTTTCCATTCCACTATCTCATTCCTCTGCATCCGCAGTAGCCCAAATCTGAAGGCCTGCTTATCTTTCACGGTCTCCTGCATATTCATTATAATTAGAATAGATAGCAAGGCAAAAGCAGAGGAACAATAAAAAAGGACATTAATGGAAAAGTAAAGAGAGATTGCCCCACCTATGGCCGGACCAAGAGCCATCCCTGTAGAAAAGCACAGGCCGTGTATTCCGAGAGCTTCTCCCCTTCTATTTACAGGCACCACATCTGCAACATAAGCAGCGGTTGCGGTGGGCTTGAAGCCCGTAGAGAATCCATGCATTAATCTCAGGAAAAGAAAACCAGCAACAGAACTCAAAACCGGGTAAAGAAAGCCGCAAATGAAACAAACAATAGAACCAACAGCCATTACTGGTACTCGCCCAATAGTGTCGGTTAACCTACCACTAAAAGGCCTGGAAATTCCAGCAGTGATAGTAAAAAGCGCAATAATCAAACCTTTGTGCTCTGCACCTCCTAAACTGCTCAAGTAAGCCGGTAGCTCAGGGATGAGCATATTAAAACTGGCTGAGAAAAGCAGTGAACTTAGGCAAAGAAGAGCAAATTGAAGCGTATATATAGAAGGCTTTTCAGAAGGCATAGAATAAATAAGGAAAATATAAAGCTGCTAATTAACCTGCAGCAACTTGTTTACGATATTTTGCAAGGTTGATCATCAGCACACTGGCAAGAATTACACCAAGTCCCACCACCTGCAATACGGTAATTGTTTCATTAGCAAAAAATACTCCTAAGAGCACGGCCACAACGGGATTGACATAAGCATATGTACTAACCTGTGTCGCGGGCCTTACCTCAAGCAGCCATACGTAAGCACTGAAACCGGCAATGGAACCAAAAACAATAAGATACCCTAAAGAAAGCCATGCATCAGTTGGAACGGTAGTCCAATCGAAACCGGCAGGTTCATTTTTTAAAAAACTACAAGTAGTAAAAGCGACACTCGCTATAAACATTTGCCAGGTGGAATTCACAATTGCTGTACCTGAAGAATAGTATTTGGAATACAGGGAACCTCCTGCCCATGACATTGCTCCCAATACAAGTAAAAACATCCCACCCATTTCCAACATACTATCTTCATCAGAAAAAGCGCTGATCACATTTTTATAAAACAGTATAATAACACCAATAAATCCGATAAACAAACCAAGAATCGTCGCCTTGCTGTTTAAATTACTCTTCCACATAGGCCTATCGAGTAAAACGAACCATAGCGGAGCAGATGATACTAAAATAGCCACAAGGGCACTGGGCAGAAATTGCTCCACCCAAATTACAGCCCCGTTACCTACAAAAAGTAATAACAACCCGCTTACCAGCGCGTGCTTTACCTGCTGCCAGTTAAACACCTTCTCTCCTTTATACAAACACCAAAGTAGCATGATCAAGGCAGCTACAGCAAAACGCAATGCACCAAGGATAAAAGGAGGAAAGCCATGGATTGCTTTTTGAATGAAGAAATAGGTAGAACCCCAGACTATATATACTATGGCAAAAGCAAGTACGACTAGTGAGATGGGGGCAGGTGTATTTTTTGTTGACAATTTTCTGAAAGTATAACTCGTTCTTCAATAGCCAAAAACAACCTTCAGGCTATTCTTCCTCTATTTGACGGTTCCGCTAATAAAAGAGTTTCTTAAGAGCGGCCTTTGAAGAGCGCGGTAGCTGATGCAGCACCCATAATTTTTTTGTAGCGCTGCTATTATAACGAAAAGCAACCTCAGTTAGCAACATTAATTATCACTTTTCTCTAATCTTTCTTTCAAAAGCTCAACAACGCGCTTGTCTGTGGGAAAGGTAACATCATCCAAATCTAGGTCCGTAACAGACTTCCAACGAAAAGCTTGCTTAATATCTCCATCAGAATCAAAGTCAAAAATAACCTCTTTAAACCGCAGCAGCAATGGATATACAGGTCTGACGAGGTAATAGACGCTAATGATTTGGCTATCATTAAATGCCGATTTGCAGAAAAAATCAGTCGTGTAGAAGTGTTCGAGTACCTCCACCTCCGCTTCACACTCCTCCATAAACTCTCTTTTAAGTCCGTCGATAAGGCCCTCGCCATATTCCAGGCCTCCACCTGGAAATTTGCTAAAACGGACTCCATACTCTTCCTCATCACTAATGAGAATTTTTCCATCCTCATTAATCAGCAATCCATAAACACGAACATTGAAAAGATACATAGGGCAAAGGTAGTACCTCAATCTGAATAAGAAAGAAATTTAGAACTCTGGTTCACAATGAAGTTTCCATCTTCCGCCTCGGCTGAATGGTAAACCAAAATGATAGTTTACATAGAAAGACAGATTGGATCCAAACTTCATCATCTCATAAAGCTGTTAGTACACCAGTCGCTATTCTTTTTACCTGCTCTTTCAATTCTTCGGGTCCGATTATAATTGCCTCATCAGCAAACATAAGGAACCATCTGGCAAAACCTGTAAGGTGCGAAGTAAGGAAATGCATCTCCACCTTATCGCCTTTCTCAACTTCTGAAATAAATCCGCTATAATATTTCTGACCTTCCAAAAAGTGATATACCCGTTTATTTACTAAAACCACAACTTCTCTTACGTTTTCCTCCCTTGGCCTGCAACTCAGATATTCCTGTAGCGACATATGTTCCTTCTCAAAAGCAGATCCCGTAAGACATATATCAGATACACGGTCAAGCCTGAAGTCACGGTAATCCTGTCTCATCCTGCACCAAGCGATCAAATGCCAGTAGTTATCCAGAAAAAACACGCCAACCGGTTCTACAATACGCTCTGTTGCCTCTTGACGGTAAGCAGTAAAATAGTGAATATGTAACGCTTTTTTCTCGGCAATACTTTTCAAGGTATTTTGAAGCAAGTTGAGTTCGAGAGGATTATCAGGCTTTCTTCTTGAGTTTAGTACTGTGATGCTTGAGTCGATCTCCTCAAGAAGATCTTTTTCTGTCGACTTTAACACCGCTCTGACTTTGTACATGGCAGAGGTAAAATCAGCTTTTAAAGAAGAATCTGTTAATTGCTCAACCAACTTCTCTGCAGTAAGAAATGCCGTTGCTTCCTCTCGCGTAAACATTACTGGAGGCAACCTGAATCCATCTACCAAAGAATATCCCACACCAGCCTCCCCGATTATTGGAATACCTGCCTCTTCAAGGGTTTTTATATCCCTGTACACTGTACGAAGACTAATGCTGAAGCGATCGGCTATATCCTGAGCTTTCACTACTCGGCGGGTTTGAAGTTGGATTAAAATTGCAGAAATACGGTCAATACGGTTCATTTTATGCAGAAGCTGACAAATGGTAAAGCTAGCAAACTTTATAATACCTGCCAGTTAAGAACCTAAACATGGCCAAAATTCAGAAGCTGCAACACAACTAATCTGAATAAGCTAAAACTGATTATCTTTGCATATGCCGTATAAAGAACGTGAAATCAACAAGCTCTACTACACCATGGGTGAAGTAACTGAAATGTTTAATGTAAACGCTTCACAAATACGTTTTTACGAACGGGAGTTCGACATCATTCAACCTAAGAAAAACAAAAAAGGCAACCGGCTTTTTTCACCAGAAGACGTAGAGAATCTTAAAATAATCTTCAACCTTGTAAAAGATAGGGGGTTTACATTGCAGGGGGCCAAAGACTATTTGAAAAATAATAAATCTGAAGTAAAAGAAAACCAAAAGATCATTGATTCGTTGGAACGCCTGAAACAGTTCCTTCTTGAGGTGAAGGAACAGCTGTAATCAATCAAAAGTGAAAGTACTCTTTGTCATTAATCCGAAATCAGGGAAAAAAGAAGGGGGAAGTTTTGAGGCTGTAATTTCAGAAAAATCACGGCAAATGAACTTTCAATTTCTTATCCATCGCCTACATCAGGATATTAATGAGCAAGAGATATTAGACGAAGTAAATGAATATCAACCGGATATTATAGCTGCAGCTGGAGGGGATGGTACAGTGAACTTCTTGGCTAAGCTCCTGATAAATCAGCCCATTCCACTTTTGATTGTTCCCCTTGGCTCTGCAAATGGAATGGCTAAAGAGCTTGGGATACCAAACGTTGATTTTTCATTAAACCTTATAAATAAAGGAATCAAGCGAAGTATAGATATCCTGAGTATCAACCAGAAACTTTGCATTCATCTGGCAGACGTGGGTTTAAATGCGCGGGTAGTAAAACGTTTTGAGAATGATAGCCGACGGGGGATCATGACTTATGCACGCCATCTTTTCAATGAAATCTTCCTGATTAAAAAATACCGGTTTTATATCTCTTTGGATGATGAAAAGGATATAATAAGGAAAGCCGTCTCCGTAACTTTTGCTAATGCCTCTAAATATGGTACCGGGGCAGTGATTAACCCTTTAGGCAAAGTTGATGACGGACAATTTGAACTTGTCATAATAAAACCCTTCCCGCGTATAAAATTACTTTCTATAGCATGGAAGATGTTCAGCGGCAAACTGAACACCTCAGAGTATGCAGAAGTATTAACCTGTAAAAAAGCAAAAATCCGAACCGCAAAGCGCACGACCCTTCAAATCGATGGTGAAGTTATAGGCAAACTGAAGGATTTTGATATTGAGATTCAGCCTAATGCTCTACCCGTAATTGTTCCTGAAGGCTTTTAAAACCATCCCCCTCACTCTTTAACCTAATGAATGCGCTTTTCTTTAAAGTCAAGGGGCTTCAATTATCTCACATTTTAAAAAACTCTTTAATAATTCCCGAGTTAAAAAAATAATAACGACCTCTTATTCAAGCTACTTATGAAGTAAGATTTCTACCTGAATTAATTTTTTATAATTACTATCTATGAAATCAACCAACAAAACAGCTCTTATAACCGGCGCTTCTAATGGTATTGGTTATGAGTTGACAAAGCTTTTTGCAGGAGATGGGAACAACCTGGTTCTGGTTGCGCGCAATGAAGCAAGGCTAAATGAGGTAGCACGTGAGATCCAAAACAAGTATGCCAGCTTAAAGGTGCATGTTATTGCGAAAGACCTGTCTATCGATGGAGCTGCTGAGGACGTATATAATGAAACCCGGAATTTAGGCATAGAAGTCAATTATCTGGTGAATGACGCAGGAATAGGACAGCGTGGGTTATTCTGGGAAACAGATTTTGAAAAAGACAAAGAAATTATTCATCTCAACATTATTTCTTTAGTACACCTTACAAAACTATATTTAAAAGATATGGTAGCGAGAAACGAAGGAAAGATCCTTCAGCTTGCCTCGATTGCTGCCTATCAACCTACTCCCCTGTTAGCGGTATACGCAGCTAGCAAGGCCTTTGTGCTTTCTTTCGGCGATGCGCTGATCAACGAACTAAAAGACACAAACATCACTGTAACATCCTTAATACCAGGACCTACAGAAACAGATTTCTTCAACAAAGCCGACGCAGAACATACTGTTGCCGCTCACAACGCAGACGATGCGGCCAAAGTAGCAAAAGAAGGATACGAAGGCTTTTTAAAAGGTGAACACCATGTAGCTGCAACAGCTATGGTAGGTGTTCAGGCTGCCATGAGTACTGTAATGCCCAATGAGGCTGTTACAAAAATGGCACGAAAATATATGGAAGAAGATAAATCAAAATAATTAAACAAATCACATCTAATATTATGGGAAAAGATAAGAACGGATCATTCCATCCGGCCAAAGGCAGGCCAACTGGTTCTCCGAAAGAAAGCACAGGTTTAAGAGATGCATTTGCTGTTACTGATTTAGAGAAAGACAATGAACTGGCTGAAAAGTACCTTGATGGTCCAGACGAGCCGGCTGCAAATGTAAATGTCCGTCATATTAACAGACATACGGATAAAGGCGAAGATAATGATGTGAACAGACAAGATTAGAAGTCAATTTATGGAGATAATAACTAAAGAGGAATTTACGACGCTCGGCAATTATCAGGCTGATAATTGTGTAAGCATATACATTCCGACACACAGTTCCGGAATTGCAGTGAACGAACGATACGACCAGATCGTTTTTAAAAATAACTTACAGCGAGCTAAAGTAGAGCTCACAGCTAAAGGACTTGACAACAGGCAGGTTGATGCCATCCTTACCCCTGGATTTGAACTTCTGAAGAACGAAGAGTTCTGGAATTTCCAGTCAGAAGGTTTAGCGGTCTTTTTAGCCGATGGATATTTTAAAGTCTACCAGTTACCTCTGTCGGTGAAGGAAGAACTATTGGTAAACAGCTCATTCCTATTAAACCAGTTACTGCCGGTGATGGAACGCAGACATCGTTTCTATCTGCTTGTATTAAGCAAACAGGACTGTAAGTTTTACGAAGCCGACCAGTTTGAAATGAAAAAGCTGGAAGTAGAAGGACTGCCCTATGGCATGGACGATGTTGTACCCTTTGAACTAAAAGAGAGACGACAAACCCATCGCAGGGCGGGAGCAGGAGCGGGAGAACGTGCCGTTGTTGGAGCAAATTTTCATGGTCACGGTACCGGCCTTTCCGATGAAGACGAATACTTGATCCAATACTTGAAAGAGGTCGATAACACGCTTTGGACAGAAGTGCTGCACAACCAACATGTTCCTTTGGTTATTGCTGCAGTCGATTACGAAATCGGGCTGTATAAACAAATTACTAATTACAAACATATTTCGGATGTGGCCATGCAGGGCAACTACCAGCACGAAGAACGTCATAGCCTGTATTTAAAAGTAAGAGAAAAAATGGCTCCCTATTTCAGAGAGTACTGTAATAAGGCGCTGAAAAACTTTTACGATAATACTACTACCCGGCTTTCTTTCACAACACCTGAAGATATCATACCAGCAGCATTTTACGCGCAGATATCCGATCTGTTTGTGGAGAAAGGCCAACACATCTGGGGTACTTTTGATGAAAAAGACAACAAACTTGTTATCCATCCCCAGAAACAGGAGAATGATGAATGTTTGATTAATAAGGCAATTTTCAAAACGATCATCAATGGCGGAGAGGTACATATGCTCGACAGAGAAAAAATGCCGGCTCAAAGCCCTCTTGCTGCCTTTTTAAGGTTTGCTATTTAAATTATTCAAGGCGTAAACTACATTTCACAAGAAAAGCCGTACAGAATTTCTGCACGGCTTTTCTTATTTCAATTGATAATAGCTTAATTTACTGCAATTGGAGTCATTGAAACACTGTAGCTTACTATTTTATTTGCAAGCTCATTTATGTTTCCATTGACAACAATATTTGAGAAGGTATTAGTGATCATACCTAACCAAGTATATCCTGCTTTCCAGTTATTGTTACTGATATAGATATTCTTACTACCTGCCAGAGCTTGTGCACGTACGCAGTGAGCATTAGTATAAACTGTATTACCAGAAACAGTAATGTCGGAAACTACACGGGTTGCATTGTAAGTACCAAGAACGATCGCTGAGGAGTTACCTGTAGACAATCTTGTATCCACTATATTATCAGTGATCTTAACATTGTTAAGATTATAGCCTCCGCCGCCCAATTGAATACCTCCGGTATTTGCTCCTTTAGTTTTAACCGTGTTATTGGCTATTGTCACCATTGTTGCATCTTCACCTATACCTCCTGAGATGGCAATACTACCAGCTGAGATCGTATTATAGGTCATTGTATTATAAGGACCAAAAATCTCTAATCCACTTCTGTGATTACCAACACCTCCGTTCATAACATTCTTGGTGATCGTCGTATATCTGAAATATCCAGAGATTCCGTTTCCTCCAAGGTTATTAGGATCATTGAAAGTGTTATTGGCAATAGTTGCATTTCTAACATAGGCAGCAGCACATTCAATCGCAAACTGAATACCATGCGTATTATTGAACGTATTTCCCGAAATGTTTACATTGATATTGTCCTGGCTCTGTAACTGGAAGGCGGGAGAATTATTGTTTTGCAATCCCCAGCGTGTAAATTGATTGCCTGTAGCAGTTACCTCTTTTGTACCTCTTAACTCAACTGCACTACGACCAGCATCAGTGAATTTACAATTGATCAAGCTAAGATTAGTTACCTGGTAAGCGTTTAAGCCCTTTACTGTTAATGTACCGGCATCACGGCTTCCTGAGAAAGATACGTTTTCAAAGTATACTGTCTTTACATTGTCTGTTACGAACATTGCAACTAACTGCCCACCAGTATTTCCAGCAAAATTTGCGTTTAACTTAATATTCTTAATCTTAATATTACTCTTCTGAGTAGGAACCCTGAAAACTCTTCTACCAGACGCTGTACCATTACTTAAAAAGATCTCAGTACTTTCACCCTGTCCTTCTATTGATGCATTTGAAGGAATGATTATCTCATCAGAGATTAGGAATTTACCTGCAGGTAATACTAAGGTTTGTCCCTTTGAAGCAAATGAATTGATCAGGTTTTGGAGAACAGTACGATTATTAGTTGATCCGTCACCATTCAAACCAAATGCATTTGGTGCTAACGTACCTGTAACAGTAGTTGCATCAGGAACAACTGGTGCAGGCGCCTCTACAGGTGCCGGAACAATCGGAGTAGTTGTTGCTGGAGTGGTAGTTGTGCCTCCTGTTGAACCTGCACTTACCTTTTCAGTATATGGATAAATACTTACAGAAAAATTATTTGGGGTAATTATATTATCAGTTCCGGTTAAATTGATACCACCATTTTTAACATTCAAGCTACCTCCAAAATTATTGTTGATAACGGTTGATGAATTAAAGGCTCCGATAACACCATTTCCTCCAATATTTTTAGCGTCGTTGAAGATATTTCCTTCAATTTTAGCCCCTGTCACTACCGCAGCTGTTGACTGGATGGCACCCAGACTACCAATGCTGTTGATAAATGTATTGCCTGAAATACTAACATTGCTATTATCCTGACTTGTCAGCGCAATTGCAGGAGACAAAGCGCCCTGTCCCGCCCAGTTCTCGAAGTAGTTACCTTTAATAACAACATCTTTAGCTCCCCGGATCTCAAGATCGGAACGACCTCCCTGGGCAAACCAACAGTTAATAAAAGAAAGTCCAACTACAGGATACGCATTCATTCCCTTTACCTCTGCAGACCCGCCATCGCGGCTACCAATAAAAGTTACGCCCTCGGCATAAATTCCGCTTGTATTATCTGTAACATACAGTGCCGCTAGTCTTGATCCTGTATTTTGACCCTGATTGGCATTTAAGCGAATATTCTTGATCTTAATATTAGAGGTTCTGGTAGGAACTCTGAAAACATTTCTATTTGAAGTTGAGCCACCTGTTAGAACAATCTCTGTTCCATCCCCGGCTCCTTCAATAGAGGTATTGGAGGGTAAAATGATCTCGTCTGAGATACGGAATTTTCCTTGCGGCAAAATCAGCACTTCATTTTTCGAAGCTGCAGCATTCACAAGGCTCTGAAGTTGCGTTCTGGAATCGGTTAAGCCATCCCCATCTAATGATATACCGTTCACAGAAACAACACCTACTTTTCCTGGTATTTCAAACTCTTGTTCCTCAATAGGATTGATATTGTCTTTCTTACAAGCAAAGAAGCTCAGGGCGGTAAAGACTAAAAGCCCGCGATAAAACCTTTTCATAAAAACTCATTCACACTTGCACTCCTTTACGAATTGATTCAGTGGAGGTTACAACTTTGTTAAAGGAGGAAATAATTTCTAAACTCAGTTAAAAATGAAAATAATATCGTGCCAAAATTTTAAAAGGTTACACAAAAGCCTTAATTTAAGCCCTTTAAAGCCTTTTCACTGTATGATGTTTAGAAAAACTGTAGAAAAAGTCACCAACATTGGAAAACAATTAAGCCTGTTTGAACATTTATTCATCATCAAAAATTTGAAAAATTAAAAAATTGATAGGTTAAATATGATCTGGAAGGCTTTTTTATTTTTTCATAAAACAATTCCTTCGATTAGGAATTATATATCCAAGAGTTCGTTTTAGTATTAATAATATCAAAAAAAATAATATTAAAATGAATTTTTATAAATAATAACAAAAAACAGGCTTTGTGGCCACTATTTACTATGAAAAACTCGGTAACGCAGTCCTTACCCCTGCTTATCCGGGCTTTACCTGAAAAACAAATTGGAAAATGAAAAAAAACGTACTATTATTAAACTTCATTGTTTTATTGATGATCTTGAGCTCTTGCGGTTCGTACAGAAAAACTGCTTACTTCCAGGATTTGCAGAACAAAGCCAGCAAGGAATCGATCACCAATTTCACTCCTATTATTATTCAACCAGAAGACATCCTTGGAATTAATGTTAGCAGTTTAAATCCTGAAGCTTCTGCAATCTTCAATTACAATTTAAATACTGTAACGGGAACTAATCAAAATAACCCTAACAATCCTGTAATAGGTTATTTGGTTGACCGCAAGGGCGAAATACAGTTGCCACTGGTAGGCAACTTTAAAGTATCTGGTCTAACAACTTCCCAGGTGAGAGATAATCTGCGAAAAGAACTATTGAAATACTTAAAGGAACCAGTAGTCAACATCCGGCTTATCAACTTCAAAGTATCAGTAATGGGTGATGTTGCCCGCCCTGGAGTTTATCAGGTACAAAATGAACGCCTTACCCTTCCCGAAGCAATAAGTATGGCAGGAGATTTAAATATCACTGCTCTTAGGAACAATATCACCCTGATCCGTGAAACAAACGGAACCCGGGAATTCCTTCCGGTTGATTTGACCTCAAAAGACTTATTTAATTCACCATATTACTACTTAAAAAGCAACGACGTAATTTACGTACAACCTGGAAAAAACAAATACGCGAGTGTTGACAACAGTTACCGGACATTAAGTCTATTGCTTTCAGCGTTATCGATCGCAGTTATAGTATTAACTCGAAACTAACGAAACACAAAATTTATCTTACCCCTATGAAAACTGAAAAAATCTTACTTTCTCCTGTAAGTGGTCGCCATGATGAAAATGATTCGTGGAGTTTAAAAGATGCAGTTGCCAAATACGTGTACCATTGGCCGTTATTCCTATTATGTCTTGTGCTGTCTATAACAGCGGCATATTTATACTTGCAATACAACCAGCCAAAGTACACTGTAAAAGCTAAACTGCTTATTAAAGACGAAAAAGAGAACGGCAATTCTCAAACGGCATTGAAAGATATGTTGATGCCTTATCAGAGCGGAAAAAACGTCGAAGATGAAATAGAGATCATAGAGTCGCGTGAGCTGATGAGTCAGGTGGTTGACAAATTGCAGCTGTGGGCTAATTATCAGGTACCTGGCAAACTGTTCGACGATGAGATCTATTCTACTACGCCAGTTAAGTTTAACATCGTGAAACCAACAGGTTTGCTTACAAAATCAACTTTCGAGATTTTGATTAAGGATCAGAACCAGTTTGAACTTGTAGGCGATGACGGTAACTCCAAAACCTTCTCCTTCAACAACACATTGAGGAACAACTTTGGATCATGGAGACTACAAAAAACACCAGATTTTGATGATTACATAGGTAAAACGATCAGAATCACTGTTGAAGATCCTGAAATTGTAACCAGCAGATACCTGGCGGCTGTATCTACATTCCAAATGAATAAAAAAGCTTCCGTGGTGGAGCTAAGCATGAAAGATAAGGATGTGAAGAGAGGAAAAGATATTCTTAATAACTTAATAACAGCATATAACAACTCTGCTCAGGATGAGAAGAAACAGATGTCTGCTGATGAACTTAAGTTTATTGACGATCGTCTTGCATCCTTAAAGAAGGAACTCTACTCTGTTGAGAAAGATGTAGAAGGCTTTAGAAGCAGTAAAGGATTAACGGATATTTCTTCTGAATCAAAATTATATCTGGAAAGCGTTAAAGATAACGACGCCAATTTAAGTGAGGTAAACGTTCAGTTGAATATCATCAGCGGTATAGAGCGTTATTTGGCTACGAATAATCCTAATGGAGCTCCTTCTACTATAGGTGTTTCTGATCCTAATCTAACTTCATTGATAAATAGTCTCGCAGAGCTTCAATTAAAGCGCCAGCAATTACTTGCTACCACGCCTGAAGGAAACCCTGTATTCGCTACTATTGATAACCAAATCTCTAGCACTAAGGCTGCAATCAGAGAAAATGTTAGAACAATGAAAAACTCATTAGCTTCTACACGTAATCAATTGCAGGCAAACAATAGTAGATTTATGTCGAGCATAAAAGAGTTACCTAGTGATGAGCGCCAGTTAGTTAGCATAAAGCGTCAGCAGAGTATCAAAGAAAATCTATATGTTTACCTTTTACAAAAAAGAGAAGAAGCTGCGCTTGGTTCAAGTTCAAAACTAGCATTCAGCAAAACAGTTGACGAAGCGTATGTAGATGGAACTGAGAGACCATTAGCTTATACCTTCGCTCTTCTTGCAGGTCTTCTTGTACCTACAGGATTACTATTTGGCCGCAGATTGCTGAACAACCGTGTTACCTCAGTAAAAGATATCGAGATGCTTACAAATGTACCGGTATCAACAGAACTCTTCTACGAAGAATCCGATTCTCCGATCGTTATCCAACCTAAGAGCGGATATATTGTAGGAGAACAATTCAGATCACTGCGAACTGATCTCCAGTACCTGCATAATAAGAAAGACCGCGGTCGTGTTACCTTGATCACTTCAAGTATCGCAAGCGAAGGAAAAAGCTTTGTAACCAGTAACCTGGGTGTAACACTTGCTGCTTCAGGTAGAAAAACAATAATTCTTGAGCTTGATATGCGTAAGCCTAAGATCTCTCAAAACTTTAGCATGGATCAGCAAAAAGGATTGAGCGACTTCCTACAAGGTCGTGCGAGCAAGCAAGAGATTATTAAGCCCTCTGAGTTCCATGCAGGTCTTTCAATTATCCCTACAGGTAGCATCCCTGATAATCCATCAGAATTATTAGAACAAGTAGAACTGGATGAACTGATTAGCTGGTTAAGGACGGAATATGATGACATCCTTATAGATACTCCTCCAATTTACTTGGTAACAGATGCTTTAGTACTTTCAAGATTGACCGATGCAGCCCTTTACCTGGTTAGACAGAATTATACTTACAAGGTGCATTTGGAATTCATTGAGCAATTGCATAAAGATAACAAAATGCCTAAGATGAAAATCGTATTCAACGGTGTTCAGATGAAAGGCGAGCACAGATATGGTTATGGCTACTACGTAGATGGACAGAAAAACTCATTGAAATCTGTAATGAAAGACATGTCCCGTCGCTTAGCTATAAGTAACTAATTAGTTGAAGTTTTAAGATCAGCCTTACAATTGTAAGAGACCGGCAGGCAGATACTCAAAGATCTGCCTGCTTAAGCTGGTCACTTGCTTTACTAAAAACATCTTCCAATGTCCTCAACGAATACAAAGCCTGTAACGAGCTTGATGAAGAATTTTTTCTCATTAAGTCTGGTACAATTTGCTAACAACTTCCTTCCGCTACTAACAATGCCTGTTATTGCCCGGATTATCGGCCCAGATAAGTTTGGGGTGATAAATTTTTCGGCAGCAATAGTAACATACTTCAGCTTGTTAATCAACTACGGCTTCGACCTTACCGCAACCCGCGCTATCGCTCAAAGCCGTGATAATGCAGAAGAAAGAAGCCGAATTTTCAGCAACATCCTCTTTGCAAAGATGTTCCTGCTGGGACTTTCTCTGATTATATTTATTGTAACACTATATACGGTGCCTCAGATGGCAGCAGATAAAAAGCTGTTCATCTTTACTTACATCGCTTGTTTCTCTCTGGTTATCACGCCTAACTGGCTCTACCAGGGGATGCAGGAATTGCATCAAATGGCCATATTCAACTTTATTTCAAAGTTAATATTCACCATTTCCCTGCTTGTTTTTATCAAGCAGCGCGAAGATTACATTCTTCAGCCACTGCTTACCAGCTTGTCGCAAATAGTGGTTGGAGTTGGATCATTCATTTGGGCTGTAAGAAAATACCAGATTAAGATACATCCGGTTAGTCTAGGCAAAGTTTTCGATCTGCTTTGGAAAGAGAAGATGATCTTCTTTTCGATGATCGTTGTAACACTGTATACAACTACAAATACCATCATCCTGGGTTTCGTTCAAACTAATAAAGACGTAGCCTTTTATACCGCGGGCTGGAAGTTGATTATGATCATTCAAACCTTTGTATCTCTTCCCTTGCGCCTGTCGCTATTTCCCTTTATAGGGGAAAGTTTTGGTCGCAGCCAAACAGAAGGAGTCGCCAAGGTAAAGCAAATAACACCTTTCATAACGATTTTCACTACCGTTGCAGGAATCGGGATCTGGGTACTGGCACCATGGTTAATTGAATTACTTTATGGCTCAGAATTCAGGCAGGCTACAATTGTACTACGTATCCTTTGCTTTGTTCCAATGATCCTGGCTTTGGGTGATCTGTTTGGTATCCAAACGATGATCAATTTGAAGATGGATAAGGCATTCTTTAGGATAACCCTTTTTGGTTCTGTGATCGGTTTGATCCTGAATTACTCCCTATCAAAACAGATGGGAGCTGAAGGTACCTCCTATGCATGGCTGCTCACAGAGATTTTTATCACCACAACCATGGGGGTGTACCTGTACTTTAAAGAAATTTACCTGATTGATATCAACTACTTCAAATACAAGTATCTGATGGAAGTAGTAAGGCCGTTTTATTACGTACTGAAACAAAAAGTATATAAAGGCACAACATAAGGATACTGTTTAACTTATATCGGACTACCTATGAAAACTATTGCAGCTGTTGTTGTAACTTATAATCGTTTAGCATTACTTAAAGATTGTATTGAATCATTAAGACGCCAAACAAAAAAATTAGACGCCATTTTTGTAATAAATAATAGCAGTACTGACGGTACTAAAGATTGGCTTGACACTCAAACTGATCTTCATGTAGTACATCAGGAAAACGGAGGAGGTGCATTAGGGTTCTATCGCGGCATGAAGGAAGCCTACAATAAAGGCTTCGATTGGATCTGGATGATGGACGATGACGTTGAGCCATTAACTACTTGTCTTGCAGAAATGCTTGAAGCTAATGCAGAAGCAGGAAATGTATACGACGTTCTGCAACCCGACAGAAAATTCTTCAATTCTGATTCAGAGTGGAGATATGGTTCTGAATTCAACTTCAGCAATCCTTTCAAGCCAGAAGCAATTAAGCCGATCAAATCGTCTGACTTTAAAAATGAACGGATTAGAAAAATTGTTTCCTTCCCTTTTGAGGGCCCAATGTTCTCAAGGCAAGTTATTGAAAAAGTTGGCTTTGCAGACAAGCGCTACTTCATTCTATACGACGATACGGATTATTCGGCAAGGGTTTTTAAAGCTGGATTTAAAGTCGGATTTGCCCGTAATGCCGTAATGATCAAAAAGATTAATAACCCTGCCATGGGTATTAATGTAGACTGGAAACTATACTACCAGATCCGCAACCAGATCATCCTGGACAGGAAACACGGTTCACCTTACATCACCGTGTCAAGAGCAATTGTAAGTAATGTAAAAAGAGTTCTGGCCGTAGTTAAGCTATCTGTAAAAAAAAAGACGTTTTCCGATTTCCCTAAAAATGTTTCGGCAATCGCCAAAGCGATGTCCGACGGCTTTAAGTTTGAACTGGCAGAGCAATAACGTTGAAAGAAGGATTAACATGAGCTCATTAAATGTACCAGCAATATATGCTTTAAAAATAGCCAGAAAGGCTTATGGCAAGCTTTTCGATGGCGCAAAATTTACTAACGTAAAAAGTTTTTCACCTGATCAGTACGCTAGTACTCTTATAGAAGAAGGCTTACGGGGCGATAAGCCGTTTATGGTAGGCCGCCTCGGAGCGGTAGAACTTTCAAGCATAGCTAATTACTACAGCGTAAAGAACCACAGGAATAACTTCCTGGGCTATATAAAAGGCGATTCAGAGGCTTTCTGGTGGGATAATAACACCTTGCAGAACATGAGCAATAATGCAGGTTTCTTCCCCTCTACTCCTCAGAACCTGGAAAAATTTGCGAAACTGATGCTTGATGATATGTCCCAGCTGGATATCCTGGGATCCTGGTTATGGCAGGAAAAGCTTTTCGATAACTATCTGTCGCATGCTAAAAAAATAAGTCTGTTCGATCTTGAACCATATAATCATACCAATCCTTGGAGCTATGCTCTTGAAGGACGTACAGTTTTAGTGGTTCATCCCTTTGTAGACAGTATCAGACAACAATATACCAGGCGTGAGCTGCTTTTCCCCAATCCTAAAGTATTACCTCACTTTGAGCTGAAAACGATAAGAGCTATCCAATCTATTGCCAATAACTACACTGGCTTTAAAGATTGGTTCGAAGCGCTGAATTACATGAAAGATCAGATCTCTAATACAGAGTTCGATGTTGCTATAATTGGATGTGGAGCCTATGGTTTCCCACTCGCTGCACATGTAAAGAGAATGGGAAAAAAGGCAGTGCATTTAGGCGGAGCCACCCAGACATTATTCGGCGTTAAAGGCAAACGTTGGGAAGAGCAAAAAGAGCATCAAATAGTTGCCCAGATGATGAACGAACACTGGATCCGTCCACTCAGTTCAGAAACCCCGGAAGGGATTCAAAAAGTTGAAGGCGGGTGTTACTGGTAAAAACAAACGATTTAATTAATTGATTATAAGATATATCTCTAAACTATTTACCCTTGAGAGCGTCAGTAAAACTTTTTAATTATAAAATATATCTCAAAGAATTTTTAACGATATTCTTCTGTTACTTTTTCTTTGAGCAAAGCCTTTCCTGGATATTTACTCAAAATGCTCAGCTTAATAATGTTACAGTGAAAGGTATCAGCATAGGAATCTTTGCTTATATCTTAACTCAGATTAAGGAGCTTAAGACAAGTGAGAAACTATTCGTGGGAATATTCACAGTTCTGATCATAAAGCTTATATCAGAGTCGCTTTTACAATACCGGTCTGTATTTGTACACTTCCAGATCTTTTATGTGATCTTTCCGGTAGTTTATACCATTTTCATCAAACATATTTTAAGGAAATGGCAGGCAAACATCCTTGAATTTGCAGCAGGATTTTACCTCCTGATATACTTTGTATTCATGGCTCTATTTGGGCATGACTTTTCATTCAGCCTTAATGAAACAGCGAATACCACTGGTCCTTTTTCAGGCGACACCCGTGTACTTCATGCGCAGTCGGTATATATGATGATCATCCCTTTTCTGTGGTATCTGAATAAGTTTATTACGACCAAAAAAGGAGGCGACTTCTTTCTGTTCCTACTTTGCTTTGTCATCATTCTAATACACAACCACCGTTCTGTATGGAGCTCAGCAATTTTCGCAGTACTAATTTACTTTATGGTATTGATCAGGAATAGTAAGAGTTCGATGGGTGGAGTTACTACATTTTTCGCAATCATTATATCTCTGACACTATTTTCTCTAACCATAGTATCAAGTGTTGCTCCCGAGATCCTTGGAAACTTTGCAGATCGTTTTAGCGAAATATTAAATCCTGGAAAAGAGGGAAGTACAGGTGGATTCCGTCTTGAACAAGCGGCCATCTATATGGCCTACATACTTGAAAAACCATTTTTCGGATGGGGATTTGAAGGCTTCGAGCTGGATAACCCTTATGTCGACTGGTGGGAAAGCGGTACTGGTCACCACTTCCACCATGGCTATATCGAGATCTTGTTCTACCACGGAATTGTGGGTCTATTGCTCAAATACTCGTTTTTGGTGTACATTTTGTATAAGGCATTTAGCAAGAAATTAAATAAAGAATCAATCATTCTGGTTCCTTTCTGCATCAGCGGTTTTCTTTTCTCCTTCAACTACACATTGCCTCTGGTTTTTTGGGGCCATGTAGGGATGTGCCTGTATTACCTGGAGAAGTTACCGCTATATTATTATGTGGAAGAGAGCGATGAATTGATTCTGAAAGAAGATTAAGTATTCCTATTGACTGTAATTAAAAAGAATATTAACTGTAAAATTATTAATTATGAACCACATCTGTACCTGGCTATGTGCGGATAAAAAAGGCGAGGAAAGTGTATTCCCTCAGTCCGGTCAAAAATCATCCAGTCAAGGCCATCAAAACATTTACTGGAGATGCCTGATCGTATTTTTTATCACAAGTAAACGTTTTAATAAAAGAGAAAAACATGTTCTCTTTACTAACGTAAGTCATCTCCCTGAAATTGATGGGAAGCAAGTTAGTGATATATTGCGTGACCTGGAGGTCGAAATCGTATATACGGACTTTAAATATAAAACTCCTAAGGGGTACCACGGGTGTTTCCAGAATCAGTTCTACGAATTTTCTATCTTGGAGCATATTGCTCAAACTAATAATAATCCTGAGGACAAATATCTTATACTGGATTCGGATTGCTTATTTATCAAACCTGCTTTTCGTTTGTTCCAGGAAGCAGAAAAAAATGGATTTATCTCATTTGAAATAGATAGTCCTGCCGACTACGTTATCAACGGATTAAGCAGAAGGCAAATGCAGAAGGTATTCAGCGAGCTTTTAGAAGAAGAAGTGCCAGAGGTACCTTCATATCACCTTGGAGAGTTCCTGCTGTGCAGTGTTGGAAATATTAAAAAGATTTATCAGGATTTTCTGGAACTATGGCCAAAACTTTTACAAAGACATGCTTTAGGCTTAGATAAGTTGAATGAGGAGGCTCACACCTTAAGCTACCTTTATTACAAAAACAACTTGCATCCAAGCAAAAACAATATTTTCATTAAACGGATCTGGACGAATCCATTGTTCTACCGAAATGTAAGTACTACAGATGTTAACTTAACGATCTGGCACCTTCCAGCTGAGAAGACCTTTGGTTTTGCAAAACTATATGAGCTGTTCGTTTTAAGATCAGACAACTACGGCCGCTCCATTTTCAATTACGAGTACCAGGAGATTGTGCAGGAGGCAATGACGGTTCCATACCTGCCGGTGGTGCGTAAATTCAATTACTACACTATCAGCTGTTATAAAGCATTCATGAAAAAGGTAAGAAATTTTAACCTTAAGAACGTAAGGCTTCGAACGTTGCCGAATCCGGCATAATCCATCTACACCCTATATCTGCCTATGAACAACATGTGCGGCAGAAATTCCGCACATGTTTGTTTCGTCGCTATTAGTTAACCGGATCTGCCTGAGTTGATCCACCAAATGAAACAATACGATGAAAAAACGAATTGCTGTTCTATTAACAACTTTCAACAGAAAGCAAAAAACACTCAACTGCTTAAAAAGCCTGTATAGTCAAAAGCTTCCTGAAAATACTTCTATAGAAGTTCATCTTACTGATGATGGCTCATCAGATCGTACAGGCGCTGCCGTTGAGTTCTACTATCCGGAAGTAAACGTGTACTATGGCTCGGGAAATCTTTTCTGGGCTGGCGGGATGCGTAACTCCTGGAGAAAGGCGCTGGCAGGAGATTACGACTACTATCTCTTATTAAATGATGATACTGCACTTAAAGACAATGCCTTGGAGCAATTGTTAAAATACAACTTAAGTGCAGAAGCAAAAAGCGAAGCGAAAGCAATTTGCGTAGGAGCTACCTGCAATGAGGAAGGTAAACTTACCTATGGAGGAAAAAAGCTCAAGTCTAAGTTTTTTCTGAAAAGCCAGCCAGTGCACAGTCAGAATGAATTTGTTGAATGTGATCTTGGTAATGCCAATATCATGCTTGTTCCGAAAGAAGTGGTAAATGCTATTGGCATTCTATCAGACACCTTTACCCACGGCATAGCCGATTATGACTATACGTTAAAAGCTAAAAGGGCTGGATTCAAGGTCCTTACTGCTCCCGGATTCCTTGGCGTATGCATTCATGACCATGGAAATAATTGGAAATCTGCGAATGTGCCTCTCAAGGAAAGAATACAGTACCTTATGAGTCCTAAAGGATTGGCTTACCATGAGTATTTAGCCTTTATAAAGGATCATTTCCCTTTATCCTACCCGGGAACATTCTGCAAGCTTTGGTTAAAAACATTCTTCCCTTTAATATGGAGCACTTTTAAAAAATAAAGCAATATGACCTCTACTTACCCTGTAATAATATTTTGCTTTAAAAGACTTGACCATCTTAAACAAACAATTGAATGTTTAAAGGAGAATTATCTAGCTCCCGAGACTGATCTATATATTTTTTCGGATGCAGCACGGTATCACGAAGAATACCAGGAAGTTGATAACGTGCGGAAATATTTAAGATCGGTAACAGGTTTTAAAAGCGTCACGATTAAAGAGGCGCCTAAAAACAAAGGACTTGCAAAATCAATCATCAGCGGAGTTACAGAAGTGCTCAACCTGCACGATGCCGCTATCGTTTTGGAAGATGATCTTTTAACAAGCAAAAACTTCCTGAATTTTATGAACCAAAGCCTGGTTCATTATCAAAATAATTTAAAGGTATTTTCGGTTGCAGGATACACCTTCCCTATCCGCACAACTGATGATTTCCAATACGATAATTACTTTACCCTGCGTGGCTCCTCATGGGGTTGGGGCACCTGGAAAAACCGCTGGGAGACAGTCGACTGGGATGTGAGCGACTGGAAAGAGTTTTCTAACGACAAAGCAGCACAAAGGGAATTCAACAGAATGGGTAGTGATCTTTCAGGCATGCTGGCTAAACAGATGGAGGGAAAGATTAGCTCCTGGGCCATCAGATGGTGTTACCATCAATTCAAAACGAGCACATATACCGTTTTTCCAACAGTTTCTAAAATTCAGAACATCGGCTTTGGATCTGCCGCTACTCATACAAGCGCAGTGATGCAATCAAGATTTGCAACCGTGCTGGATACCTCGGGTAAAACTAATTTCAGCTTTAATGACAAGGTAACGTTACAGCCCGACATCATTAAGCAATTCATAAACAGATACAGCGTTTTAACTCGCCTTAAATACAAGGCGATGGGATATATATTTAAATAACACACACCTATGAAACAAGCGGCAATCATTACTATTTGGTTTGGTAAACTTCCTGCCTACTTTCCTTTATGGGTACGCTCATTGAAGGCTAATGAAAATTTTGACTTCCTCCTCTATACAGATCAAATTGTAAGCTTAAACAATTTACCTGCAAACTTAAAGGTACATAGCATTACATTCACTGAACTCAAGAACCATATATCGAAAACTTTAGGCCTGAAGGCAGCAGCTGATGCACCTTACAAACTATGCGACTTCAGACCTGCATACGGTGAAATTTTTGCTGAGGAATTAAAAGACTACGAATTCTGGGGCCACTGTGATATCGACTTGATGTTCGGCAAGCTCGAGAACTTTATAACAAGGGATATATTACTATTGAACAGGAAAGTGTTTAACAGAGGACACCTTACCCTTTTTCGAAACGAGGCATCTGTAAATAGTCTCTACCGTTCATCAAAGAACATTGATTATAAGATGATCTTCGAGTCGCCTGAGTATTACATGTTTGATGAATGGCATGGCATTCACAAAGTATTCAAAGAATACGGTATAGAACAATATCATAATGAATGCATTGCGGATATTGAAGCTAACGCAGCCAGGTTTGTTTGTACTAAGATCGAGAATTATAAGAAGCAGCTCTTTATCTGGGAAGACGGACTTGTAAAACAGTACTATCTTAAAGATGGAGAGTTACATCACCGCGAGCTTGCCTATATTCATTTCCAGAAAAGAAAGCTCCAGGTTTCAACGCAAAAGGTATTTACAAGCAAGTCGGTTATCTTCACACCGTTCAGCTTCGTTCCTTTTGATGGCGAAGTCACACCGGCATTGATAAGGAAATTCGACAAAGGAAATTATAATCACTACCTGAAACGTCAATCTGACCGGATTCTCAAAAAATTGAATTTGCTCTCTCCTGGCCCTGTCATTTTCAATCAGACCCTAAAATCAATTGAAATGAGTGCATAATTATAAATAGGATTTTTAACTGTAACTGTAATTAAAAATTGAAAATACTACTTATACACACCTCATATGCAGAAAGAGGAGGAGAAGATTCTGTTTTCTCAAATGAAGTGGACCTACTCTCTGAAGTAGCTGAGGTAGACACTTTAACGTTCACTAATACGGGTTCTACCCTGAACGTTATAAAAAAATTCCTCCTTGCTCCCTGGAATTTCGAGGCAAGCGCAAGACTTAGAAAGAAGGTAAAGGAATTTAAGCCTGATGTGATACATATTCATAACTGGCATTTCGCAGCATCTCCTGCGATTATCCGGGCAGCTAAGGGAATGAACATACCTGTGGTTATGACTTTACATAACTATCGCCTCCTATGTCCATCTGCTAATTTGTTTTTCAACGGACAAATCTTCACAGATAGCTTGAAGAAGGGCTTTCCATGGAAAGCAGTGTTCAAAAAGGTTTATAGAAACTCTGCAGTACAAACATTTTGGCTTTCCTTTGTTCTGCAACTGCACAGAAGTATTGGCACCTGGCGAAAGGTTGACCAGTATATTGCGCTAACCGATTTTGGAAAAGGTCTTTTCCTGAACTCTCCACTGCGGCTTAACCAGGATCAGGTGGTTACAAAGGGAAACTTTGTTTCGGATAATGGCTATGCTCTGGAGGGTCGCGAAAAACATTTTCTATACGTCGGCCGTCTGACGAAGGATAAAGGCATAGAGGTACTCCTTGAAGCTTTTTCTAAAGTAGATGCTCACTTGAAGATCATAGGAGACGGACCTTTGAAAGAAAAGGTTTTGGCTGCCGTAAAGGATAATCCAAGGATAAAGTACGAAGGACTTAAAAAGCATTCCGAGATCAGTGTGGAAATGAAAAGAGCGACGGCCCTTATTTTCCCTTCCGTATGGTATGAAGGAATGCCCATGACTATTCTGGAAGCGTTCTCTTCCGCAACTCCTGTAATCGCAAGTGACCTTGGAGCAATGAAGAGCCTGATCACAGATTGCTACAATGGACTACTATTTGATGCAGGAAGTGACCCTTCGTTAAAACTAGCATTAGAAAAATGGCAACGACTAGATCAAGGTGAGAAAGAAAGTTACAGGCTTAACGCAAGAAGGACGTTTGAACAACATTATACCCCAGAACGCAACCTTAATTCCATACTTTCTATTTACAAAAAAACAATAGATCAAACCTATAATTTAAATAATTGTAATAATATAAAGCAATTGGCACTAAAATAGCTTGTTTGCTTTAACATCTACATCAATATCTACATCTACAACTATGAATTATGATACTTTGACCTATGGAAATACTCAAGTCCTTGAGTTTCCAGTCTACAACATGGGACTGGAACAATTGGATCTGAGCCGGAAAACGCTCATCAATACCATCAATCAATACTCATACATCGTTACGCAGAAAGATCTCGCATTTAAGAAGGCTTTAATGGAGTCGGATGTTCTTCTGCCCGACGGAGTAGGAATTGTATTTGCTTCACAGCTCCTTACAGGACAAAAAATAAAAAAAATAGCAGGAGCAGATATTCATAAATATCTTCTTGAGAAACTAGATGCTAAAGGAGGCAAATGCTTTTACCTGGGATCATCAGAGACAACACTTAGTAAGATCAAGGAGCATCTTAGTGAGGAATTCCCTTCAGTTAAGGTTGAGACTTACTCTCCACCATACAAGCCTGAATTTGATGAGGAAGACAACCAGCGGATGATTGAGGCAGTGAACAATTTTAATCCGGATGTCCTTTTTGTTGGAATGACTGCACCAAAGCAGGAAAAATGGGCACATGCTCATAAAGAAAAGTTGAATGCAAAAACCATCTGTTCAATCGGTGCGGTGTTTGACTTCTATGCAGGTACAGTGAACAGGCCTAAGCAGATCTGGATTAACCTGGGATTAGAATGGTTCATCAGATTGATAAATGAGCCCAAAAGAATGTGGAAAAGGTATCTTTACTATGGGCCTAAGTTTGTTTATGAACTGATAAACAAAAAAATTCAACAATTTCACTAAAATTTAACAAAAGAATTAAGAAAGTATCACTTTTAGTTATAAATTTGCAATAACAGAAAACAAAAAGTATATCTACCTGTACTTTAGTTATCTATCTACTTTGTACATCTATTTACAACTACAACTATGAAAAACAAATTTTTACCCAACAAAAACTCTGCGGAGGTTCCCGATTAATTGATTTAGAACGACATATTTCTCTTGCCGGTCTCAGGTTTTAACAGGCCCAAGAATCAGTCTTTTATTTATAATTTAATCTGGAACACTATGCAAAGCAGATATCTCTACTCATTACGTCTGCTGTTAGCAGGCTGTGACTTGATATTAATTAACGTGGCATTTCTGGCTGCTTTCTTTTTTGGAAACCATCTGGATAAGTCTTTACACTTCGATCAATATCGTTCATATCTAATTAACATCAATATTCTTTGGGCACTTAGCTCAAACATGCTTACTCTATACGCAAAGAATACGGTAACAAGCGTTGAAAAAGTTTACCGTGCTACCTGGAAGGCATTTTTCGCTCACCTGGTGTTTTGGTCACTTTACTTGTTCTTTTCTAAAGATCAAAACATATCCCGTGCATTTCTCGGATTGTTCTACGGATTTTTCTTCAGTGGACTTTTCGTGAGCCGCTTTTTTCTGGCACTAATTGAAAATGTGCTGATCAAGCACTTTAAGATCAGAAAGCCAGTGGCTGTAATGGGAAAAAACAAAACGAGTCTAAGACTGGCTGCATTCTTTGAGAAAAACAATCACTACGACTTTGAAGGCTTCCTTGATCAAGACGACTACATGTTCGTAGACGACCAGGGAGAATTACTACCCGCAGCCTGTGCTCAAATTAAAAAAGCTGCAGATAAGGGTATAAAGGAAGTTTATGTTTCTTTAACAGCTGATAAGATGTCAGAGGCGGGCAGCCTGCTTCAGGAGGCTGAAAGACAATGTGTACGCTTAAAGTTTGTACCTGACTTCAGTCAATCACTGGCCTCTCCGTTCTCAATCAACTACATGGGAGAATTTCCTGTGATCAGCTTGAGAAAAGAGCCATTGGAAGAAATGCACAATCGCTTTAGAAAGCGTCTTGCAGACATTCTATTCAGTTCTGCTGTGATCCTTTTTGTAATGAGCTGGCTGTATCCCATTTTAGCTATCATTATCAAGATACAGAGTCCGGGCCCGGTTCTTTTCAAGCAATTAAGAAGCGGCCGCAATAACGAAATGTTCTGGTGCTACAAATTCCGTAGCATGAAAATGAATAAAGACAGCGACAACAAACAGGCTACCAAGAATGATGACCGGGTTACTCCCATTGGTAGATTCTTAAGAAAGAGCAGTCTGGATGAATTCCCTCAGTTCTTCAACGTGTTACTTGGTGATATGACGATTGTAGGTCCTCGTCCACACATGCTGAAGCATACAGAACAATACCGTGCCATTATCGATAAATACATGGTAAGGCACTATCTGAAACCGGGTATTACAGGATGGGCACAGGTTAATGGATTCAGAGGTGAAACTTCTAACCTGGAACAAATGGAAAAAAGGGTTGAGCACGACATCTGGTACCTTGAAAACTGGTCAGCGATGCTTGATGTTAAAATAGTCTTTTTAACCATTTTTAACATGTTAAAAGGAGAAAAAGAAGCTTATTAAAAGTTCTCGTCATCGTTTTCTACAGGCTCTGCAACTAGTACAGTGTATGCCATATAGGCTAAGCTTAATAACAGAGCAAATAGAAGCCACATTAACACAGGTGATGATATAATGTACATAACAATCAGTTTTAATATCGTATACGCCTTGGCAAACTTCAGGTTACAACTATATGAAATTAGAACATCAAGTTGTTCACTTATAAAATAGCTTTGGTAAGTCAATTGAAATTTGATTTTACAATATTAAAAATTAAACTACAGAATATCAACCTGTTACAACTCAGATACTGATTTTTACAATAAATGCAATATAAAGAAACAAGGTAAAATATAATCTTAATATTGCTTAGATAATACTTCTATTTTCTCAACAGAAAACCTTCTTTATTTTCCAAGGGTAAGGTAAATAGAAAAAGGGAGTCCTTGTAAAAGAGGCTCCCTTTGTTTTTTATAGTTAGTTTTCCTACTTCTTCACGATGAATTTAGAAGATAAAAGCACTGCATCTGTAGCTTTGTCTCTCACCTCTATTAGGTAAACCCCTTCCTGTAGATCGGCAATGTTTTCCTGAACTTGTGAGGAAGCAGCAAACTTAGCCGACTTCAATTTCTTACCACTTAGGTCGAATATAGACAGACTAACAGCTTTTGAAGAAGGTAATTTTACCTTTACAACATCAGAAGCCGGATTAGGGAACACGTTTACATTTACTTCATTTGACAACGTGTAATCTAAAGAGATAACATTGCTAAAATCAGTTCTTCCGTCCGCATCAACGGATTTAAGACGATAATAATTCTGACTTAATATTGGAGATTCGTCAATCACAGAATAGGTTGCTTTACCCAGATCACTCACCTCTTTGATTTTCGCAAAACTTACTCCATCTATTGAACGCTCAACCTCGTAACGTACTACATTCTCTTCTGATTTAACATTCCATATCACCTTCGCACCATTCGCAACCTTCTCTGCCTTGAAAACAGCAAGCGCTACAGGCAATGTAGTAGCCTGACTAAATAGCAGACTCATTCGGTTGTTACCATACGAATCAGCTATAGTTGGGTCTATACTAAACTCGTAAGATGGATTGGCTTTTACATCAATTGTTTTATTTGTATAGGCATCTTTTAGATAAAGATTGTAACCCTGAACAGCAGAAAGGTCGGTAAAGTTAAGTTTAACCGGTCCGGCTGTTGGAGAATAAACATACAACTTCATTGATGCCACTTCATTTACCGGTGGCATCCGGTTAATCGTTAATCTTTTATCATCCGAAGACAAGCTTGCTAATGAAATACTACTTCCTCCTAAGAAAGTTGCATCGTCTGTAGTTGCTGTTGCTGATTCTCCATCTGCAAAAACTGCAACGGTTTCTTCCTTGTTCCAAGTATCCTGCAGGTTCATTCTTAAAAGCTTATATGCTACAGCAGAAACTTTGGAAGAACCAGATGTAGCGGATATTGCTGCTCCGTTTAACGATAGCTTTTCCTGACTACGGCTATACAAAAGACGAGCTATAGGAGTAGATTCTACAGATTTTGCACCCTCTGTAAAAGTTATCGAAGCACCGGTACCTGTTGCAAAAACATAGAACCCCTGCCCTGGAGCAATGATACGAAGATCTGTTCCCTCTGGGGCATTAACCGTTAAAGTTGGAGACTTACGATTATCATATATAGCAAAACCACCTCCTGGCTTAATAAAGCGAACATAGTCGGCAACATTAGTCTTTATTAATGAATTCCAATTGATATAAGCAGGATAAGGGTTGCCGACAAGATTTAAACCGTTTACCAGAGTTTCTCCCGGATTCGCGGTAAAAGAAAGATTTACCGTATAATTTCCCTGATTAATGGGGCCGTTCCATTGCATTAATGTAGTCTCTGGAATAGCAAAAGGCGCATTTGTTTTTGCAGAGGTGCTTGCTGTAGCCTGTGTATATCCAGACCTATCACCTCTATAATGCAAAATTACGCCACTTGCTGGAGATAGAGATTCATTAATATTTGCTATATTAGTGTAAGAGGAAGTAGCAGTTCCTGGCTCGTAATATTTTTGTAGTGTTACTGCTTCCGGAGCCCTTGCTCCTCCTAAATCGAAACCACCACCAGCCGGACCAGAAATAATTACGTAATCTTTCAATTGTGCATAACTTTTCTTTGCCAGGGCCGCATCGTTTATGGGAGTTGATACAAGCCTATTACCCCTCATTGTAAGATTTCCACCAGTGAAATAGGTTTGTACTTTTACATTTCCAGTAACAGAAGCCCCTGTAGGTATAGCAGCAACATTTGCGTTCGTAGTGGGTGTGGCAAGTAATGTTAAATTATCGTTTGCGTTTAATATGGCAGTTCCCTCCATTGTTAAAAGCCTTGATATTGTTGCCGCAGTATTTACAGTTTTTGTACCGCCGCCATTAGCGGTGAGCTTGTAAAAACTGGTACCATTAGTTCCACCCACCGTTTGGGCTCCAGAACCTCCTAAAATAATTGTTGCTCCTTCCCCACTAAATACAGTATTAGCAGCATTATTTGCCCAGTTCCCGGTAAGCTTTATCTGACCACCAGTCGAGGTATTCTTGATCACCCCACCGTTCTGGTTAGTAAAATCACCAGTAGTACCGTCTATATAAATATTAGAACTTGATCCGATAACGATATTTGCTCCATTGTTGACTAGCCCAACGGGGCCAGTTGGAGTTGTCTGGGCAAGACCCACCCCGGGGACAAATAGAGCAATAAGTAATTTATAGTGCTTAAGCATATTTGAAAGCGTATATTAAACTTTAATGAGATTTTTCTCTGGATTTTAATGCCCATTTCTCGAGGACATTCATTAATTCTTCCAACCTCACAGGCTTGCTGGCGTAGTCATCCATCCCTGCTCTCAAACACTCATCTTTATCGCCCTGCAACGTGTTGGCTGTCATTGCAATGATCACTGGCTGTGTGCTTAAACACACGCGAATCATTCTTGTAGCTTCCAGACCATCCATTTCTGGCATCTGAACATCCATTAGTATTACGTCATAGTCCTTGTGACTTACTATGTCTAGTACTTCTTTTCCATTTGAAGCCAGGTGTGGCTCGTAACCAAGCTTATTGAGCACCCTGGTCACCACCTTCTGGTTCATCGCATCATCCTCTGCAACCAAAATACGAAGCGGATATTGCTTCGCAAAATCAGTAGATAACTTTTGCTTGTTTTTATCCAAAGCAGCGCCTTTCTGCTTAACACCTGAAATTATTGTTTCTGCAAATAGCTGTTGTTTGAACGGCTTAGTGATCGAGGCATAGAACAAGCCCTGATTTTTCCTAAGAACTTCCTCTGCTCCAGCGCTCATAAGAATTAACGGAAGGTCGGCATTGATCTTCTTAACTTCCTGCGCAAACTCCACCCCGGTCATACTTCCAAACTTCGAATCAGAAAGGATAAGATCGAATTTGGCTCCTTGTCTAAGAAGCTCCAGTGCCTGGCGTGCTGATTTAATTGACTCTGCACTCAAACCAGTACCTAGGTCTGAAACTTCCTCCACGATTAAGTCGCAAGCAACCTGGTTTTCATCCACCACCAAAACTTTCTTGTTTTCAAATACAGGTTTGTCTTCTTCAGTAAGAGGTTTACTTGCCTGAGCACTCCTTCTCGTAAGAACAGTGAACTTAAAGGTTATACCTTCATTTTCCCTGCTAAACACCTGGATATTTCCACCCATTAAGGAAACTAGTTTCTTACAAATTATTAAACCAACATCAGTCGCCGTATTTGCATCAACAGAGGTATTAGACGGAAGGAGCTCGTAAGAAAGGTTTTTTAGTTTATTGGGAGACAATCCCGGTCCGGAATCCTTTACTTCAAATTCCAGCTTGATTTGATTGTCTTCGTTCGTCTCTAATAAATGTACCCCGATAGCAATTTGCCCCTTTTTGATCATGCTGAACGAAAACTCGATGATATTCATCATGATCTGTCCCAAACGCAGATTATCCCCTACAATTTGGAGCGGTACATTTTTATCAATTTTGTATAAAAGGTCGACATCAGTTTGTGCAGATTTCGCTGCAAATATGTCGAGCACTTCCTCTATATTATTTCTTAGATCGAAATCCCTTAATTCGAGGTCGCGACCTGATTCAACCTTCGAATACTCAAGAATATCATTCATTAGGATGTCGTTGATCTGCGACATCAATTTCTCCCCTGAATAGTGGATAGTGGAAACATACTCCTGTTGTTCCTGACTAATAACAGTTTCGTTAAGCAAACTTGCCATACCAATAATGGTATTCATTGGAGTACGAATATCGTGACTGATCCTGGTCAATAATTGGCTTTTATTTCTTGATGCATCTTCAGCTTCTTCCCTTGCTCGCTGTTCACTTAGGCGGGAATACGACAGCAGCTCCGTTTTCTCAAGCAGGTGACGTTCCATTTCCGCCTTTTGATGCAATAAGGCATTCACCTTGGCACGATGAATAAAATAGGATACGGTTAGAACAAACAAAAGGATAGCACCCTGCAACCACAAAGGTTGCTCAGACATTACCAAAATATTATTTAAATCCATACCTATTAAAAAACTCGTACTCATATTCCCCCTTTTTATAGCTTCTGATCACCGCCTCTTGAAACTACTTAGCTTCTCTACTAAACCTATCTTAACAGGCCGGCGCGATCAGCATAAATTACGCTGCTTCTGCTAGAAAAGTTACCTAAAACTTCTCTTAAGAAATTCCAACCTCATTCCAATCCATGACTGCCCAACCTATTGAACGCTCTCCTCTTGCTTCTTACGCCTTTTCCCTTCCCATTCATAGGTAAGTCCTATTAGGAAATACCGGTCAGCTGAGGCAGGGTTATACGAGTAGATTGGCAAACTCCAATTTTTAAAAGCAAACTGTACCATCACCCCTTTTTCAAGCATTCCTTTCTCAAAATACATCTTGGTGTGCTGGGCAGACAATCCAACAGCAAAATGGTCGGTAATGTCAATGGACAGATCAGACCAACTATATAAAAAATTATTTTCCCTTGAATCTATCGAAACCGTGTACTGCGGCTGGTGGTACAAATTCAAGCGTTTATAGTTGACATATACGTTTGCTCCCAAAGAAGCTCCTTTGTAGAAGCCAAAAACAGCCCCGGCAATCGGAGTGAAGGATACAGAAAGGTCTGAACCAGCATCAAACGTTCTTCCCACATAAAAAGAGGCCGTATTGATATCTTCATAATTAAACCTTCCTTCAAAGTATAGCTTATTGTCGGACTGGTAACTTACAATTGGCGCAAATGTGACAGGACTACCCTTGTAATAGTAATAATATTGCTGAACGCTCGCCGTAGGTTGAGCAACAACATTATTAAGCCACAACACGGAGATTATCCACAGCAACCGATGAAGTTGACGTGTTATGGGAGGTACTTCTCTTTTCATTTTCTATCACAATTGACTCTGCCGTTGCAAGTTTATTTAAAAGACATATATCCTTCAGGTGAGGATTCCAGTGAAAAATTAGTTCATCTATCGGGTGCCAGAGTAAAACCCAGGCAAATACGTCTAAACTGTTGATTAAGCCAGAGTGCAAATTATGTTCTTCGTCAAGAACAATAGGAAGGAATCCCTGGTAGATCAGTACTACCAAGATACCAACGGCAAGTACGGTCCAGTTGCGTTTTTTAAACTTCGCAAACTCCTTTTCCTTCTCCGCATGCTTTTCTGAAAAGTGTCTGCGGATAGCGTACATCAAAGGCTCCGCATACTGCTTATCCATGTCAGACACGCATTTCAACTTGTAAAAAATAGCATCATATCTTTTTGCATTAGATACCGAAGCCATAATGTACTGCTCAAACTGATGACTTAGCTGACGTTTATAGATTGGAGCCGGGTCATGCTTGTTAAAGTAGCTATCTACGACCTGCTTATCCAGGCTCATAAATACATTTACGCTTTTTGATGTTATCTGTTTACTCATAGAAGGTTCTAAGTCAACCAAATCGAATTAAGGATACGACTTGCTTTCCTTTTAGTTACAATTATTTTTTCTCAAGAACCGTCACTTTTTGTTTCAGTTCCTCAATTTGTTTTTGTTGCTCTTTTATAGCGTTGATAAGAACGGGGATAAGGTCTGTATAACTGACGCTTAGATTTTCTTTAGACTCATCTCCATGAACGACCTCAGGAACAATTGGACGGAGGTCCTGCGCAATCAATCCGAGTTTTTTATCAGTATTTGGGGTGGATTTCCAATTATAACTTACAGGCTTTATTGCCATTACTTCGTTTAGGCCATATGCCAGCTCTGCAATATTTGTTTTTAACCTTCTGTCGGACGAGTTACTTAATGGATTTTGAGAATAAATATTCCTCCACCTAGAAGTTGTAGTGCCTAAATCTACAGTATTTGTTGCAGGAACTACCGCTCCACTAAATGTAGCTGCATCAGCAAAAATATTACTCCACTTTAAATCGATTGTACCGAGAGTCCTAGTTCCCGTAGTTTTAGGAGCAACATTTCCATCAACAGTTAATTTTTGCGCAACAACATCGTCACCTCCACTAGCCGTAAGAAATTCACCAATACCTACATTTCCGTCTCCTGTTATACGCATTCTTTCTACTCCGTTGGCCGTTAATGTTCCTGAAGTACCAGTAGAGGGATTTGTAAAAAATATTAGATTTTGACCTATTCCACCATTCCCTATCTTGAAGTTTGCAGGAGAATTTGAGTATAAATAAGCCAAATTAGGCTTATTTAGAATATTTTGCTTATTACTACTATATTTGGAGCTGTTAATCCCCATATCTATATAGTGAGTAGAATCTGAGCCGGAATCGTTAGTGGCAACAATGTCAGCACTTGCTAAGTTGCCGGCACTAGTATTTTCTATATTGAATTCGATAAATTGATTACGGTTTGCAGAAACAGTAACAACAGTTCCATAACCACTGGTAGTAGGCAGAGTTCCTGCATCTAATGCTAATAGAGATTCATTGTAGGGCTCCGTTCCTATTCCAATATTGCCACTTGAACCACCAATTCTCATACGCTCAGCGGCCCCAGTTTTTATGACCAAATCTTGGGCATCTGATGTTCCAAGATAATTAGTAGATGGAGTAGTTCCAGCTGTTCCCGTCAAACCCCATCCAGATACACTTATGTTCCCATTTGCTAGTCTAGTCCAAGCTGTCCCAGTCCAGTAATAATAGCCAGTACCTAAAGTTTGATTTGTATTATAAACTAAAAGGGATGTCGCAGGTGATGCGATTGTCACAACATCTGTTAAACTTTGCAGGTTAACATTAGGAATAAGCACACCCTTATTACTAAAATTCACATCTAAACCTGCCGACGCTGCTGGAGCTGCACCAGTACCATTAATACCAACATTTTGAGCTGAACTCACAAAAGAAGCACCTAGAAAACATGCCAGAAGGATGCCTTTTAATTGGGAGTAGAATTGTTTCATTTTAAAGCGTATTTAGAATTTCGTAAGGGTTTATACGAAAGGTTGAATTAAGAGTTGCAACAAATTTTATTTTTCATGCAATAAACTGCATTTCAAGCCGTTCCCGATCTTGTTTTTATATATACGCTATTGAAACCGTTGGTATGCGACACTTGGATAACACAATTTCTTCATATTAAATTAACAAAAGAAGCATATTTCTTTTGTACTGTGCGGTATTTACCCTAAGCATTTACAAAATATTGGAATTCTTACTGTAATAAAATTTGGCTTCTCAAATTTCAAAAAGCAAAATGTTTGGGCTACAATGGTACCGGGAGAACGGTCAGTACGTGTTTTTTGATGAAAAGGAAAAAATCTCCACAGTACAAAAGATCAAGCCGTACATCTCGACCTGTACCTGAAAACTACATAAGGAATGGGTCCAATCGAAGCTCAATATAGAAGTTGCAGGAGGATAGCACTATAAGGAGGCAAGGTAACTAAAATAAAAGTTCACAGAGGCGCAAGTGCTCGTGGCTTTTGTCACCCTTCATTGCGCCTCCGTGACTTTTTAAAAAAACATCGCAGATAAATAAAAGTGGTAGAAATAAATCTCTGCTAAAATCTTCGTCCTATCAACACATTCGGAAACATTCCCTCTTCAGAAAATCCAACCACTCCCCGGAAAATAAACTTATTGAAAGGTGTAATATAAATTCCGCCTCCAACACCTTGGTGCCATTTGGAGGAATTGTCATTTTCTTCAAGCCAAACCCGGCCCACATCATAGAATCCCACCAGCCCTATTTTCCCCGGGATTAAATACCTTAAGAAATTTGGAAGATTGATACGAGTTTCAAGATTATTATAAAGACTATGATCACCGGCAAACCTGAACCTTGTATATCCAAACAAATTATCGTGCGATCCGAGAAATGCTGTTTGATTAAAGGTTTGCTCCCCCCGGGTAAACATTCCCCCTATCCTATTAGCCAATACAAACGTTTTACTCTTATTAAATGGAAGGTATACGGAAAGCTCCGGGATGATCTGGGCAAACTGATTTGAAAACTGCTTCACACCTTCATATCCCTGCACCCGCACATGGAAATTTACCCCTTTCTGAGCAAGAACAATATTATCACGGGTATCGAACTCTATCTCAGCAAAGGCACCTATATGTGCTTTACCTTTAGTAAACTCCTCGGCATTTGCAAAAGGAGAGTTAGGAAGCCCCACAAAACGTTCCCTGTTTTCGCTATTTTTCAGGTTTGTATATTGCAAAGACGGTCCTAAATTAATTCTAAGGTTTTTACTGAAGTTGAACCTAAAGAACGGTTCGATACGGTACAAACTAAACGACACCCGGTTATAATTCCTGAAGTCATCATCCTTATTAAATGCTGTTTCGTTTCCATAACCGAAAAAGAAAAAACGGTTATTTGGTATATCTGCGCTTGCATTGATCAGGAAGTCTGTCTTTCCTGAAATACCCCTCCACTCTCCAACATATTTGACAAGCATTGTTTTAGTAATGAGACTATGCACCAGGGAAATTTTTTGTTGATTCCCATATGGAAGTCTTCTAAAACCTTCACCTTGTGATTTATAAGACAAACCTAGTAAGACTCCATCATTAGACCGATAGCCTACGGCAGGGCCAAAACCTGACTTTGTATATAAATTAGTAAAGACCTTTGCTCTGTTTAAGGAGTCCGAGCGTATATGTTTCCTCAAACTGCCTCCGTCCCCAACAAACTGATCATTTTTTCCATCCTCGTAAACATGGATCTTATTACCTGCAGCAGTTGTTGAGTAGACCTTTTCTCCCTTATCTCCAACAATCCTTAAGGTAATTTTACTATCAGGTGTATTGATTTCAACACTATCACTACCCTTTCCTGTATAGATCCTTATCTCCTTAGTGATTAAGGGGTCATAGGTATTATCAAAGATCACAGCATTGCTGCCCTTTTTTCGAATTGTCAACTTAATTCCCTGATCGTTTGCACTGCTGATCTTTAAGGCCTCATCAGAATCGGCTAGGCGAACATCAACTATACTATAAAGAAAGCGATAATATTCATCCATAGCACCAGGCAAACTGTCCCTTCTTCCTTTAAGTTTAGTTAATAAAACATCTTTTCTTAAAGCTTTTGCACTTGCCGGAAGCTGATCTATCGCTTTTATTAATACAGCATCAGGTAGGGCCGCAACGAATTCCTTCGTTTGTTGCATCCATTCCTCATAGGTGAATTGATTAAGAAATTGTTGGTTGAAGCTTGCGCCATGAAAGAAGAAGTGGTTAGGATCCTTAATCTCAGCACTAAAGCCCTTTAAAAAAGAAAGGAAGGATGTTTTTGAAGCCCTCTGGGGTAGTTTACCCTCATTTACAAAAAATACCTGGTCCCTGTCGCGGGGAATAGGAAGGTACTCAACTGCGCCATCCTCCTTTTTTTGAGGAAGCCATCGCCACTGGTCCTGATGCCTGTCCCAATCTGCCAAAAGGATATCCAGTAATCGTGCTCTAAAAAAGGTTGCAGTATCCAGGCTGTACTTATTATCCTTTTCCAGATTTTCGAGCATCTTCTTTGTATTATCAGACTCTCCATAGGGATTGCGTTCTTCTAAAAGGCACACCTGACCCGCAAATTTCTTCTCAAACTCTCCCAGAGCCTTATCAGGAGCAACCCAACCAATGATTGGGTTGGCATGAGGAACATTAACAGCCTCAGCTAATGTAGCCACCACTAATGCCGAGTACGGATGCTGAGAGGAGAAATTGTCTATCAGCCAATCTTCGTAAACACTTCCTTTAAGCATTTCAGGTGCAAATCCATTAACAAACTTGTTAACCGAACGTAGCACCCATTCGTTTCCCGCCGAATCCTTCAATCGTAATGAAACCGATTGGTGACCACCACCCAGCTCCTCAGGTTTTAGTCCCCCACCAAACTGAGAAATTCGAATTACAGGGAGCTTAGTTTCAGCGGCCCATTCTTTTCTGTAGTTCTCTCCAAAGTATTTTCGATGTTTTTGTGAAACTTGATCATAAGAAGGGTTTACCCTTACCGACGTACTGTCGGCGATAGCAGTTTGCCCAAAGGTTAATGTCCAGGGCAATATTGATAATAGGAAAATAAGTAGTTTTCGATCCATAGGTTTATTGTCCGGAAATAACATCTGGAATTTTTATAAGTTTTGAATACCGAACATTGTCAACTATGGAGGGATAATTTTTCAGGCAAAAGACCAAGAAATCACACAAATGAGAATAACTCTTCAGTATTTGTGCGCCAAAGAAGCAGAGGCTTAAAGCAAAAGGCGCAAAACTTTGCGCCTTTTGTCTAGGAGGTAGTTTTGATAAAACAATTAAAGCTACCAGGGAGGTTTCCCAAATTGCCTTCTTTTCAAAAATTCCAAAATTTCATCTACTCGGCTACTTTCTGCTGCTCAGGTGCCTCATTCCAACCTGCAACCTCAGCATCCTGAGAGCCTGCGTTAGATCCAGATTCAGAATTTCCGCCGCCAAGGTAAGACCCTAATGCATCAAGAGCGCTTTCCCATCCTTCGTAATGGGGTTTGGAAGCCTCTTCACTTTCGAAACCCTCCTGCTTTACCTTTAAAACACTTCCCGAACCCTGATCATTAAACTCGATATCTAGCTTGTAGTCATTCTCAGTAGTAGTCTCTTCCGGCAGCTCCCATTTCCAGGAGTATACAAGTTTCTTACCCGGCACAACCTCTGAATATTCCCCTCCTACAGTGTAAGTCTCGCTATTATCGCTACGGGTGAAAGTATACTTCACAATACCCTGAGGCTTCAGCTCGTTCTGCAGATCGGTCAACTCACTATTTAAAGGCTTCCACCATTGCTTTAAAGCCTCAAATTCCGTCCAGGCATTATAAACTTGTTCCGCTGGTACCTGGAATTCCCGTGTCACCTCAAGTGACATATTATTATTCGTTCCCATAGATAGATGTTTTGGGGGTTAACATCAACCCCTAAAGATTGTTAAGGCAAATTTGAATTATGACAAAAACCTTTCTATTAAGCATTTACCTAAAAAGACCAGGTTTGCCGTTAAGTTGCTTACTTTTGCTTTCTTTAATTCAAGCATTGTGTGGGCAGAAAAATTTAAGCTTAGTAAACAATTAGTAAGATCGATAACTGATGCAGGTTTCCTATATCCAAAGGAAGTTCAGCAAAGAACACTTTCGCGCATTATAGGCGGACAAGATATCATAGCTATCGCTCCGGAAGGTGCAGGTAAAACATCAGCATACATTCTGGGAGTACTTTCCCGGTTAAAATATGGATTCGAGGAAGCTCCAAGGGCACTGATCCTGGTACCCGACAAAGACAGGGTATTACAGGTGATCGAACAGTTCGATCTGCTTAACAAGAATAAAACTATACGAATCGTAGGTCTTTATGCCGGCCCCTCTATTGAAACTCAGGTAGAAGAAGTAACAGACGGGGTTGATATAATAGTAGCCACACCCGACCGCGCCAGGGCAGTATACTTGAAGCTTGGCCTGAATGTGAACAAAATCCAGACACTGGTAGTGGATGACGCGGAGCAAATCGTAAAACAGGGACTTCAGCTGCCTGTGGTAGAACTTGCCAATAGTATTGGAAATTGCCAGCACTTGATCTTCTCCGAAGTATATCATGACAAGCTGGAGAAGATGATCGATCCTTTCATGAGAGAGCCGGCTTTTATAGAGGTGGAAGAGCTGAATGAAAGTACAACTGAGACCCTGGATCAGATCCTTTACCACGTTCCTAACTTCAAAACCAAGCAGAACCTGCTTCAGTTGCTGCTTGAAGATGAAGAGGTTTTCACAAGGGTTATAGTATTTGTAAACACCCGTCTTACTGCAGAAAAGGTATATCAAGGCTTACACAAACAGGTTAAGCAGCAAACGGCAGTACTTAGTCCTATCAGCTATGAAAGCACGGGATTCTCAAATATTGAAGAATTCGAAGAAAATGAAGACTACCGCATCCTCATTGTAGCAGATGAATTAAAAGCAGAAGTTCCGGTAGAATTATTTCCTTTCATCATTCACGTAGAATTACCGCAGGAAAAGGAAGTCTATATTTCGCGAGTGATCAAATCCGAAGACACCGATCAGGACACCTTTGCCATCACTTTTTCTACGGACCTTGAATTAAGCACCGTCAAAAAAATTGAGCAAGCTATCGGTAAAAAGATAGAATCAAGTCCTCTGCCAGAAGATCTGCTGGTAGTACAAAATTATGATTCAGGTAAAGGAAAATCAAAAGCTAAAACTCAGCCAGCACAGGAGACGAGAGGCGAAGCTTTCCATGAAAAGAAAGCCAGCAATGCCAAAGATTATAACCTCGGTGCAGGTGTGAAAGCTAAAATGACTAAAAAGAAAAAACATTAAAACGGATCTCAATTCTTTAGATGCAGTCAAGAATAGCAGCTATAAGCGCTTACGTTCCCGAAAAAGTTGTTCCTAATTCTTATTTCGAAACTATTGTTGATACTTCGGATGAATGGATACAAACGCGCACGGGCGTAATTGAAAGGCGTTTTACTGCCGAAGGTGAATATACCACTCACCTTTGTTTCAAGGCGCTTAGGAACCTGATCCAAACCAATCCTGGGATCTCTGTTGCCGATGTTGATTTCATCATTGTAGCAACATCCACTCCTGACCATTCCGTTCCCAGTGTTGCAAGTCAGGTGCAGAACGAATTCGACATCCCGAACTGTGGCACCCTCGATGTTGCTTCCGCCTGTGCAGGTTTCGTTTACGGATTGATCCTTGCAAAAGGCCTTGTTGCTGCTGGAACTCATAAAAAGATTCTTGTTTTCGGGGCGGAGAACCTCTCCCGTTATACCGACTTTACCAATAGGAACCTCTGTATCTTGTTTGGAGATGCAGCAGGTGTAGCACTAGTAGAAGGCGCGGAGGAAAATAAGATCTTCAACAGTATTAGCGGTACTGATGGAAGCATGGGAAAGGAACTTTACCGTTCTTCTCTATCTACTTTAATCAATAATGTTCCTATAATTGCTGATGCCCGCACTCATCAGAATGGCCGAATAGTATTTAAATGGGTTGTTCAAACGATCAGTGAAAACCTGCTTCGGCTCGCCGAAAAGAACAACCTCACAATTAATGAAGTAGACTGGATAATCCTTCATAGTGCAAACCTGAGAATTATTGAAGCAATTTCTAAGAACATAAATTATCCTCTGGAGCGTATGCCACAGAGCATACAATACCACGGCAATACCTCCTCCGCATCAATTCCTCTGGCCTGGCATCTTGCTATAAAAGACGGGCGAATAAAAACTGGAGATAAAATACTACTGATGGGTTTTGGTGGCGGAATGACCTTTGCGGGCCTGATGGTTGAATACTAACCCGCGATAAAATTAAGGCATAAGGATCAAATGTCCCTATGCCTTTTAATAATTTATTTAGCTTCAGTATACTTTTTAAAACTATCTAATATTGCCTGCCAGCCTGCTTTTTGCATCTCAACAGTATTAGTAGTTTCGGGATCAAAGGTTTCAACTACCTGAGTTGTACCTGCCTGGTCCGTAAATTCTATCCGAACTTTACGGCCATCTTCCATTACATACTCAATCAGTTTATTTTCCTGAACACTAGTATACTCTCCACCAAAGTCAAAACTAAAACTTCCATCTTTTGCAGCCATCGTTGTTCTGAACTTTCCTCCCTCACGCAAATCATTCTCAGCATAAGGAGCATGCCAATCCTCAGAAGCGTAACACCATTGGGTAATGTCCTGCGGACTATTCCAAGTTTCCCACACTTTTTCTATTGGTGCATTTACCTGTGCCTGTACAGTAATACTTGAGTTATTTAAAGTTTCCATTTTTTATTTTCTATAGTTTAGAGTTCTGCTTACGTAAATTGAACAATACAAAATTAGCTCCTGCTAAGTGTGATGCCACTGTACAAAAACGGCAAATACACAGGCTATTTCCGCCACCTTGTCTCAGGCATTCAAAGAAACGTACAGCTCACTCTGCGTTAACCATTCTCCTCTCACCTTCTTCCACATCGCTGAGTAGTTGCCATAATACTTCTCGTTCTTATAATTCCACTTCCCTTTCTCCCAAGCCATATTGCCGCTCTCATTAATAACGATCTCGTCTGGTAACCTTTCGAACAAGGGACTGCTTTGCTTAAACATGTGTTTCCATTCCGACAAAACTTTCGCTTTACCTTTTGAAAGACTCCCATCTCCTGCAATCTGAATAAAATCTGCCATCCAAAATTTGGCAACGGCATCAGCATCCTTCCTTGCTATCGCAGCATTTGAATTCATCCTAAATTCCCGGATCAGTTGCACATCATTTTCCCGGTCAAAAATTGAATAACCTGAATTAGTAATCATATCGCAATTTGCACAATAGCCCTAATTCCTGCAATATTAACCTACCCGGCCATACCGTCAGCTATTCAACTCAGCTACTCCTGCTATGTTTTAATTATCGGCAGATACAACGCATACTTAAACATTTCGTAATAATCGCTTTAAATCAATCTAATAGCTTCGCCGATTGTTAAGCTAAAACAGCAGACCTGGCATTCCCTCTGCTATAAATAAACATGCGAATTAACGTAAGTTCAGAGATCGGCACCCTTCGCTCCCTAATTATCCATAGTCCCGACAGCGGGATAGGAAAAGTTGCCCCCTCAAAGGCCCAGGACTGGCTTTTTGAAGATATCCTTCACCTGGAGACTGTCAGAAAAAAAGAGTACGACCAGTATGTCAAGCTGCTTCTTTACTTTCTTGACCCCGGTAAAATCAAAGGGAACTTGTCGAACATCGACGCTGAATCATCAATGCGAAATTTCTATAAGCCCTGCAAACCTGAATTCCATAATTCAGAACATGTGATCGAAATAGAAAAGTTACTTGCAGATATCCTTCATGATTCAGACATATGTAAAAAGCTTACTGCTTCTGTTTGCGCAATAGAAGGCTGCAGCTATAGGCTCCAGCAAGAGTTGATCAAGTCTAAGCCGGCAGAATTGGCTAAGGTTTTTATTTCAGGATCTATGTACGATGGAAATATGATCTTTGCCCCCGTACCTAACTTTATTTTCACGCGAGATATTGGCATCACCATAAACAACTTTATTCTGCTAAGCAAACCGGCAAAAAAAGCTCGTTCGCGTGAAGCATTGCTCGCACGCTATATCTTTTTCAACCATCCCCGCTTCCAAAACTACCGCGATAATATTCTGGAAATACCGGATACCATCAAGTATTTTCTAAGGCCGGGAGAGGAACACGGAGAAAAGACTACCATAGAGGGAGGCGACGTGATGGTAGTAAGTAAAAGGCACATTCTAATCGGTTGCAGTGAAAGAACTTCGGCAAGCGGAGCCAGCGAAGCTATTAAATTGCTGTTTGAGAATGATGTAGTAGATAAGGTAACCGTGGTTAGGATCCCGCACAAAAGGGACTTCATGCACATAGATACCCTTTTCACCCAGGTAAAACGTAACATGTGGGTAGTACTCGGTTCTATTTCTTCCCAGGAGCAGCACAAAGGCTCGGAGGCAGTGGACTATTTATCCGAAAAGCGCAACAAGGAAAAGCCCGAGATTATACAGTTTCAGAAAGACAGCAAGGAAAAGCCAACATCGTTTGGTTGCATTGAGGAGCTTTTGGACGATATCAGTAAGAACGACTTGAACAGCCAGGAAGAAACGATCTTCATCTATTCGGGCGGGAAACAATTTCCTTACGATGTACGTGAGCAGTGGACAGACTCATGCAATCTCTTAGCATTAAAGGAAGGAGTTGTAGTTGGGTATGACCGTAATGATTATACTATTCAGGCCTTCAGGGACCATGGGTTTACTGCTATTGAGGTTGCCGACCTGCTGGATAAGCTGGAAAAAGAGAAATTGAAGCCAGAGGAGATAGAAAATACTTTTATTATGATCCCGAGTGCAGAGTTATCAAGAGCGCGCGGTGGCTTCCATTGTATGAGCATGCCCTTATTTAGAGAGGAGCTCTAACATTTAGAACAGATCTCAAATGGTGGACAGACAGAGCACTTCATCAGTATTAATGATCCGGCCAGTTGGCTTCGGATACAACGAACAAACGGCAGTCAGCAATTTCTTTATGGATAAGCTGACTAAACATCAGGAGGTCCACCCGAAGGCCTTGAGAGAGTTCGACCAGCTAGCGGAATTGTTAGAAAAACATGGAATTGACGTATTGGTTATTGAAAGTCAGAAAGACCCACATTTACCAGACTCTGTCTTCCCGAATAATTGGATCTCCACACACGACGATGGAACCATTTTCCTTTATCCTATGGAAGCTCCAAACAGGCGACTGGAACGTCGCGAGGAGATTCTGTCAACTTTAAAAGAAACATACCAGGTAAAAGAAATTATTGATCTCTCCTATCTTGAGCAGCAGAGTTTTTTCCTGGAAGGAACAGGAAGTATGATCCTGGACCGGGAGAATAAAAGGGCCTATGCATGTTTAAGCAGCAGGACTTCAGAGGTAGCTCTTTCAGAGTTCTGCCGTATATCTGGATATACCCCCATTACATTTCATGCTGTCGACGCTAATAAAAGAGCAATCTATCATACGAACGTAATGATGTCTCTTGGATCCAAATTTGGCTTGATATGTACAGAATCGATAAGTGACAACAAGGAGATCAATGGCATTCGTAACTCCCTGATTGAAACCGGGAAGCAGATCATTGAAATCAGCTTAGACCAGGTAAATCATTTTGCTGGAAATATCCTTGAATTAAATTCAAAAACAGGAGAGCAAATTATCGTGATGTCAGAACAAGCCTTTAAATCATTACAAGCAGAACAGCTTAAAAGACTTGAATCTTACGGTAATATTATCTTCTCGCCTCTCTATACTATAGAAACCGTAGGTGGAGGAAGTGCAAGATGCATGATTGCTGAAATATTCCTTCCAGCTCTAAAGGTTTAAATCACTTTATGCAGCACGCAGTGTTGTAGATCTTCTCTGCATTCCTGGTGTCCTTAGAATTCTTTCGAAATCCAGCCCTATACTTAGATCTAACCAGTCAGGATTTACATCCCTGATCACCTTTTCCTTTTGAGCACGGGTATACTTACTCAATATATCGAAACGATGAATAGCAGACTCTTCATTATTTAATTCCTCAAAATAGACTAAACGTGTAAGCTGTTGTGCACTGTCGAAAAACAGATTAGGCATCTGCCTGTAAAAATCGACAGTTTTTAAAAGATCTGAACTCATTCCGACATGCAAAGAATTTCTATTTCTGTCGGTTACAATAAATACATACCTTTTCATATTCTTATTTATTTAGTTTTTGAAAAATAATTACTAATTTTATTGGCATAAAAATACTAACAATTTTAGTAATTGCAAATTTATTTTTCACATGAGTAATATTTCTTCCAACCTAAAATACCTCCGTAAGAAAAAAGGCCTTACGCAGCAGCAATTCGCAGATTTAATGGAGATTAAGCGATCTTTAGTGGGCGCTTACGAAGAGGAAAGGGCGGAGCCGAAATATGAATTGCTAAAAAAATTCGCAGAATATTATGAATTGAGCATGGATGAGATCGTTAACGAAAAAATTAACGATAAGTGGAAGCCAAAGCCAAAAGTGGAATCCAACAATCCCAGGATCCTTAGTATTACAGTAGATAAGGAAGATCGCGAGAATATAGAACTGGTACCTGTAAAGGCAAGTGCGGGTTATTTAAATGGTTATGCCGATCCTGAATTTATCAGCGAATTACCTAAATTCCATCTTCCTATGTTGAAGCAGGGTACATATCGTGCGTTTGAGATTAAAGGAGATTCTATGTTGCCCCTACAACCGGGGACCATTATTGTAGGAGAATATGTAGAAAACTGGAATGATGTTAAGATTGGTGAAACCTATGTATTCGTTACCAATAGTGAGGGTGTGGTTTATAAGAGAGCGGGCAATAGATTGAAAGAAAACAAACCGATCAAACTGATATCTGATAACACTGTGTATGAGCCTTATACAGTAGAAGCCCAGGATATTTTGGAGGTATGGAAAGCCAAAGCTTATATATCTACTACGTTTCCGGAGCCTACAGCTGAACCAACCATGGAAAGTTTAACTTCTATGATGGCCCAAATGCAGAAGTCTATTGCTCAATTAAAGACAGGCAACAATTAATTTACAATTAGTGATTAAACCTTTTCTTATTTTGCTGTCTATAGATCTTAAACAGTAAAAAATTATATGAAAAAGGCATTTTTAGTACTGGCATTGGTAGCAGCTAGTTTCTCCTTCAGTTACGCTCAGCAAGGAGGCGGTTATCAAAATCGTACACCTGAAGAAAGAGCAAAACAAGGAACTGAAAGAATTTCCGAGAAAGTTAAGCTTACCGCAGATCAAAAAACCAAAGTAGAAGCGATCCTTTTGGTTCAGTCTAAGTCTGTAGACAGCTTAAGAACTGCAGTTGGTCAGGGCGGCGATCGTCAGCAAATGTTCCAGAAGATGCAGCCTATTCGTGAGCAGGCAGACAAAAAGATCATTGCCTTATTAACTGACGAGCAGAAAAAAGCTTATGCTGCTTATCAGGAAGAAAACAGAAACAGAATGGGTCAGGGCCGCAGAAACGGTCAAGGAGGCCAAGGTGCTCAGGGTGGACAAAAATAATTTGGAAGATATAGGAAGCGGCTCAAGCCGCTTTTTTTATGTCATTTCCTCACCTCATCCCTTTCAATTCTTTCACCTGCAATATCTAAACGAAAGTTCTACCTTTACCTCAAGAACCTAACGGTTTAAAATTCTTTCCCAAATATATTTTTTACCAGCTTTTTTATTACCCGGGCTACCCCAGCTTTATGCCATGTTTTGCATGAGTCTCGGATGAACCCTAGTTCAACCCATATTGAGTCCACCTATTTTTATCAGAACGTGGACTTATTAAAGGCTATATATAGATTCAAATTACATTCATCCAAATGTTGATCACAACAGAGCTATAACACGGGAATAATTCGATTTTTATAATTTACTGCTGCTGAGGGAAATAGTGACGAGAATCATCCTATTTTCTATTGACAGAAAGAAGCCTGCCGGTTATTTTTGTAAACGAAAATAAAAAAAGTTTAAATAAAAAACCTATCTTATGGCTAAAGTAGATAAAAAAGGAAAAATACGCGGAACTATAGGTCCCAATGTTCATCGCACCTGGCGTGATATACAAGTAATTCAGTCAAAACCCAAAAAAAAGCCTAAACAGACCATTGGCTCTAAAGCCGCAGGTTTGGAATTTGGAATGTGCAGTAGCATTGCGAGGGGCATGCGGGAAGCTTTTGGTTGGGCATACAAAGCTTACGATGGCGGAATGATCAATAGATTTACAACCGCAGTAAGAAGTGCTGTTTTTGCATCATCAAAAGAAGTAGGCGAAAGAGATATTCACGACGCTAATTTGAGCTTTTTAAAAGGCTTCCAATTCAACAACAACTCTCCACTTGATAAAATTCTGAAACTAAGGCCTTCCGCTGAGCTTAGGGAAGATAATAAGGTTATTGTTAACCTTCCTCCAATAGCTGCCAAGGACATCAAATCCCCATATGCGGAAGAATATGGCATTCGATTGCTCGTAATTTCCTTCGACTTTAAAAAAGGGGTATATAGTAACATTGCCGGCAAAGAAATAAGGATAACGACAAAACAGTCTTTCGAAGGAGGGTCAATAGTATTTGAGGAAACATTACCAGAAGGCAGACTTATTGCAGTGAGCATGTCGATATATGGCTATGAAACTGCCTTTAATGGAGGAATGGAAACGATAAATAATGTACAATGGAGTCCAGGGGAGATCTTGGATCTATGGCAATTGCCTATCCCGGCAACGAAAAAGGCTAAGATTGAAACTAAAGTCTGTGGTTATGAGGATCACGATATGGGCTATCAGGGTAATTTCAGTCTTCAGAACATAGCCTGGCTACGTAAAAAAGCTGCAAAATCACCTACTAAACCCTTGGTCAAACAAGTACCAAAGGCTCTACCGGCACCGGATCTGCCAAAAGGAGATATCCGTTTATAATTTAGCTTAAAGAACACCTGCTAATTTCATAATTCAAGATTTACAGTGCTTAAGACTTGAATTATCGATAGCTTTGACATAAGGTTGGAGACCGGTATGATCATCAGCCTGGTTAATATCGTAACAAAATGCAGGACTTTTTAAGTACGTTAAAAATTAACGAAACCAACGCTGGCATCTCCACCGGTGCTAAATGGTTTTCCTCTTCAAACAATGAACCATCCTTTTCCCCTGTTGATGGTAAAGTGATAGCTTTCGTTAGCCTTGCTGCGGAAGAAGACTATGACACTATTATTCAGGAAGCTCAAAAAGCATTTTCTGTGTGGAAATCGGTTCCCGCTCCCAAAAGAGGAGATGTGATCAGGCAATTAGGTGATGGATTCAGGAAATACAAGAACGAGCTTGGATCACTGATCTCATATGAGACCGGAAAAAGCTTTCAGGAAGGGCTGGGCGAGGTTCAGGAAGTAATTGATATCTGCGATTTCGCAAGCGGACTTTCGCGTCAGATCTATGGTTTAACCATGCATTCTGAACGCCCGGATCACCGCATGTACGAGCAGTACCATTCCCTCGGCATTGTTGGCATTATCACTGCTTTCAACTTCCCTGCTGCTGTCTGGGCCTGGAACAGTGCTTTGGCGTGGGTATGTGGAGACGTTACTGTATGGAAACCTTCACCCAAGGCTCCCTTAACGGCTATTGCCTGTCAAAAAATTACTTCAGAAATTTTCATGCTAAATCAGGTGCCAGAAGGTGTATCTTCAGTGGTGTGCGGTAATAACGATATAGGCGAATTACTGACCAAAGATAAGCGCATTCCACTTGTATCAGCTACTGGCTCTACTGCTATGGGCAGAAAGGTAGCTGTAGCAGTAGCTCAGCGACTAGGAAAATCCTTGCTGGAACTAGGTGGTAATAATGCAATCATTATAAGCCCTGATGCAGATCTTCAAATTGCCTTAACCGCATCGGTATTTGGAGCCATTGGAACTGCAGGACAACGCTGTACCAGTACCCGTCGGCTTATTATTCATTCTTCCATTTACGACGACTTCAAACAGCGGCTGGTAAAGGCATATCAGCAACTGAAGATCGGCAACCCTCTGGAATCCGGGATACACATGGGACCATTAATAGACAAGACTGCGGTAGAAGGATATCTCGCGGCTATAGAGCGATGTAAAGCAGAGGGCGGCCATTTCCTTGTTGAAGGAGGCCTGTTGGAAGGATCAGGATATGACAGTCGTTGTTATGTAAAGCCTTGTATTGCAGAAGTAAGTCCCGATCTCCCTATAGTCCAGGAAGAAACCTTCGCTCCTATTCTTTATGTTATGAGATATGAAACTATAGAAGAAGCGATCGCTATTCAAAATGGTGTATCTCAAGGCCTATCTTCCTCGATCATGTCACTAAATTTACGGGAGACAGAGTTGTTTCTTTCCAATGCCGGCTCTGATTGCGGAATTGCAAATGTGAACATAGGCACTTCAGGAGCGGAAATAGGCGGAGCTTTTGGCGGCGAAAAAGATTCAGGAGGAGGAAGAGAATCAGGCTCTGACTGCTGGAAAGCTTATATGCGAAGACAAACGAATACTATTAATTATGGAAATCAGCTTCCGCTTGCGCAGGGGATTAAGTTCGATCTTTAAGTCTATAAACAACAAAAAGTCAGTTTTTGGGAAAGAACTGGCTTTTAACACCAGATCTAGTATCACTCCTGCCTGGAACTAATTGAAGCCGAAAGTTTTTCAATATCTGATACCCGGGCTCTTTCCACAAGCCTCTCATCCTCAGAACAACGTTTATAGGCCTGCTTGTATATATTCAGGATCTCCAGCTCATCCTGACTTAATTCCGCTGTAATTTCCTTTTTTCGTGTCCTTCTTTTTTTCTCCATTTTCTTTAATCGCCTACTAGGCGTGTCAAAAATAAGAACTTCACTCGATTTGCTTTATCAATTGCTTTTCGATATCATTCTTTTGCTCTTTTGTATCATTCTGAGTTCCTCAGCTTATTTACCGCCAGCATATTTTTAAATTGCGGCCCCGGACAAAAGCCGGTATAAACCTAATTTAATAAGCTTAATGAGAAGAATATTAGCAGGATTCTTAGTTATTGCATTTCTAGATGCCTGTTTTACAGGCAGGTCTCCTGTTGTAGAGAAAAAGACTTCAGTAGATCAGCCAACAGAGCAGACCTTCACAAATCCGATTGGAAAGGGTGCTGACCCCTGGGTAATTAAATACAAAGGGTATTATTACACTTGTTACAGTTCTTCTGGTGAAAAAGGTAGAAGTGGAATTTCAGTAACGAAGTCGCCCTATTTAACCAAATTGGGAAATGCCAAAATAGTATGGTCAAGTCCAGAAAGTGGTTGGAACGAGAAGAACATTTGGGCGCCGGAACTTCATCATATCGGCAAAAAGTGGTATATCTATTACGCAGGTGGAAAGGGCGCGCCATCCTTTATCAATCAAAGAGCGGGCGTGCTTGAATCTGTGTCTGAAGATCCGCAAGGTGCTTACGTTGACAAAGGTGTAATCAAAACCGGAACTGATGATAACGACTATGTGAAAACTATCTGGGCGATAGACATGACTGTCGGCAAGATCAATAAGAAATGGTACGCAGTATGGTCTGGATGGGAGAAAAATAATACAACCGACAAGACCTCACAGCATTTGTATATCGCGAAGCTTCTTAATCCATGGACGATCGATTCAGAGCGGGTAAAGATCTCATCTCCAGATCAAAACTGGGAAACAGGCGGACCCTTAGACCTGAATGAAGGTCCCGAGTTTTTACAGCGGAACGGAAAAACCTTTATCATCTACTCTGCCCGCGAATCATGGACAAAGGAATACCGCCTGGGACAACTTAAGCTAAAAGGAGGATCAGACCCGCTAAAGCCAGAAAGTTGGGAGAAAAAAGGACCTGTATTTGAAGGTACTGATAAGGTTTTTGGAGTAGGCCACGCTAGTTTTACCACCTCTCCCGATGATAAAGAGTGGTGGATCTTCTATCATACGAAGAATTCAACAGATCATGGTTGGGACCGCAGCATTTGTTTACAACCGTTTAGTTGGGATAACAAGGGAGAGCCTGTCTTTGGTCGTCCGCTCCCTGCTGGTACTCCAATTAAAAAGCCCTCTGGAGAACGGCCGTAAAGTGCAATACTCCCTACACACCATCTTTTAGCTTTATAACCAGAAATTTCTTTGCATTAAGAACTTCTCTGATAATTGCAGGACCGGGTATTTTCCTCAAGCCGATCCTGCATTTTAAATCCTTCTATCGTTCAAAGTTGTGCTCTCCGCTGTTCACAGAGAATTGCTTGTATGATTCTCCCCTCGAATCGGGTACAAAGATTTCTGCAGTTGTATTTGGAGGAATTGTAACAGCAAGTTTAAACTTACTTCCTTCTATATTCCATTTACTTCGCACGATACCGTACTCGCTATCATAAGACCCTTCTGCCGAGGTAAGACCCCCGCCTACAGTTGGCTTAATCACGATCTTTTTATACCCGGGCGCTGCAGCTTGAATACCAGATATGTTCTTGTACATCCAATCGCCTATTGCACCGTAGGCGTAATGATTATATGAATTCATTACCGGAGTTTGAAAAGAACCGTCAGGCTTTATTCCATCCCATCGCTCCCAGATAGTAGTGGCACCCATTTTTACAGGGTAAAGCCAGGAAGGATAACTTTCCTTTAGCAGTAGGTCATAAGCTACGTTCGTGTGGCCATAACGGCTTAATACATGGCAGAGGTAAGGAGTGCCCAAAAAACCAGTAGTGAGGTGATTACCATAATCCCTGATATTCTGTACAAGCCTTTTAGCAGCTTGTTCTCTTAGGTTTTCAGGCAGCATGTCGAATTGTAATGCGAGTACGTAGGCAGTTTGGGTGGATGATATCAATCTTCCGTTCGGCGTTAGATATTCTTTCACATAAGCATTTTTAATTTGCTCCAGTAAAGCCTTATACTTTTCCTGCTCCTCCTTTTTGCCGAGAACCTCGGCTGCATTAACAAGCAATTGAGTAGAATGAGCATAGAAGCATTGTGCTATCATATACTTATCTGTCACCGCAGCCCTACCATCATTATCATCATCCGGACGGTAAAATAGCCAGTCACCAAAATGGGAGCCGCTATTCCAAAGGTGTTGACTTGAGCGTGAGCTTATGAAATCAACCCAGCCTTTCATACTACTGAATTGAGTTTCCAGTATCCGCTTATCCCCATAGGTTGAATACATACCCCAGGGAATGATTGTACAAACGTCACCCCAGCCGCAGGCGCCAGCATCACCCTGATTGAGCACGTCGGGAACCACAAATGGTATGCTCCCGTCTTTATGCTGGTCGGCCTTCACATCTTTCAACCATTTGGTAAAAAAGCCACTAACGTTCATATTGTAGGCGCCGGTATAATAGAAAGCCTGGGCATCCCCTGTCCAGCCAAGGCGTTCATCCCGTTGAGGACAATCAGTAGGCACATCCACAAAGTTGCCTTTTTGCCCCCATACTATGTTGTGATGCAATTGATTCAGCAATGCGTTTGAGGTTTTGAAGGTGCTTGATGGCTTCATATCCGAATGAATAACCACTGCAGTCAGATCTTCAGGCTTTAATTCCTGGGGATATCCTTCTATCTTCACATACCTGAATCCCTGAAAACTGAAATGCGGGGACAGGGTTTGTTCGTCATTTCCTTTCAGGTAATAAGTATTCTGCTGCTTTGCAGAGCGAAGGTTTTCTGTATAAAAGTTTCCTGCTTTGTCCAGCACTTCTGTATGACTTAATACGATCTTCGAGTTGGCAGGGCCCTTTGTTCTGATCTCTACCCAGCCCACCAGGTTCTGGCCAAAGTCGGCAACAACATCGCCCTGAGGAGTTTTCAGAACCTTTATTGCCTTAATCCTCTCCTGCTTCCGCACCATAGGTCCGCTCATGCCTATTAAATTATCATAGCCATAATTCTGAAGCCCTACTGCCTGCCAGGTATTGTCTTCTGAATAATTTGTGGTGTTCCAACCTTCTTTCTCCTTACGTGCATCGTAAACTTCACCATCATAGTGACTGGATTTCAGCAGAGGTCCATAAGAACTCTTCCATGAGCCATCACTTATCAAGGTTTCCTTAGTTCCGTCTGTGTATTGGATATTAACCTGCATTAATAGGGCGCGCGTATCGCCGTAGAAAGCCTTTCTATCTGTAAAAGCTACCCTTCCCTTATACCATCCATCGGCAAGGATTGCAGCAAAAGAGTTAGCGCCCTTTTTCATCAATGGTGTCACATCATATGCCTGGTATTGCAAATGATCTTTATAGCTGGTCCAACCTGGTGTGAAGTAAGCGTCGCCAACCTTCTTGCCATTAATATAGGCTTCATATAGTCCCCTTGCGGTAATGTAAGCAGTAGCCTTCGCTACAGTTTTAGGCAGCCTGTACGTTTTTCTGAAGAGGGGACTTGCTAATGCAGTATCGGGCCCTGTTACAGAAATCCACTTAGCCTTCCAGCCGGATGACTCCAAGCCCATTTGCCAGTACTCAGTATTGCTCCAATCTGAAGTATTTCCATGGTTGTCCTTTACCCTTACCTGCCAGTAGTATCGCTCTCCGGGTTTCAATTCAGGGCCTTCATAGTCTACAAGTAAGGATTGCTGACTCGGCTTTATAGTGTGCCATACCAGGTTTTTGCCCTTCCCCAAATCTCCTTCTTTATGAGCAACGCGAAGCTCATAGGACTTTTGGAAAGTATTTTTCTCACCGGATACCAGTTTCCAGCTCATCCTGGGAATTTGAGGCACTACGGATAAAGGATTTACCTGATGCTCTACCTGCAAGTCGGTCACCCTTAGCTTTTGAGCAGTAGCGGCAACAGAAAACAGCAGTAATATTGAGGCTGTAATCTTTAGGCTAGTTAAGAATTTCATAGTTTATAATATTTTTTTTAAAGAACTACGGCCGGGCTATTTAACTTTATAAAATTTAAGTCCGAAAAGGAAAATAACTGTGTAGCAGATTATCGGGAGATAGTACGAATTGGCCACGCCTACATTATCTGCAACTTTACCCATGATCAAGGGAAAAATAGCTCCTCCTACCACTCCCATTGAAATGAAAGAAGATGCCTGCGGAGTATGAGTCCCGAGATTCTTGAGTCCGAGACTAAAGATCGTAGGGAACATTATACTAAAGAAGAAATTCACCGCGAACAATGCCAGATAAGACACCCATCCAATTCCCTGTGCCACGAGAAGGCTCAATAGGATATTTGCGAAAGCAAAAATAGCCAGCAGGGAATGAGGACGAATAACCCGTATAAGGAATGTACCGATAAATCGGCCCGTCAACATCATTGCCATGAATATAGACATATAACTTCCGGCTATTGCTTCCGGTAGTTTCATCACTTCGTGTCCATAATTGATAAAAAATGCCCAGGTACCACTTTGGGCAGCCACATTAAAAAACTGAGCAGCCGCCGCCCATTTGAAATGCGAGTACTGGAAAAGCTTTTTACCGGACTGAGCCTCTACATCTGCTGCTCCTCTTAGAACTCCCGAGGGCGCAATTAATGGAGGAACCTTTACAAAAGCGAATGCAATTGCTATTAGCGCTATGACAGCGCCAATTACAAGGTAAAGATCCTTAACAGATGTTAGATCGGTTCCACCTTTCACATTATTACGCAGAAGGAAGTAGGAGCCTATAGCCGGACCAATAATAGCCCCTAAGGCGTTGAACAATTGTGCGAAGTTTAACCTTTGATCACTTGTTTGCTGGTCACCCAGGGAAGCAACAAAAGGATGAGCTACAGTTTCAAGCGTTGACAAACCGCAGCCAAGAATAAACAATGCGATACCAAAAAAAGGAAATGAAGCAGTGTTCGCGGCTGGCACAAACAAAAAGGATCCGAGTGCAAAAAGCGATAGTCCAAGCAGTACCCCCTTTTTATAACCAAACTTCTTCATGAAAAGCCCGGCTGGGATACCCATAACAAAGTAGGCACCAAAGATGGCAAATTGAATAAAAGCCGACTGAGATTTACTAAGATTTAAGGTATGCTGAAAATGTTTATTTAACACATCTCCCATAGTTATAGCTACTCCCCAGCATAGAAATAAAGAGGTAACGAATGCTAGCACTATAAAATACTTCCTTTCCGTAAATTCGGCACTAGCTGGTTCTCTCGATTCACCACGTACTGCAGGCACCTGAATTTCTGTCATTTCCATCTATACTGATATTGATCTTTGCGGTATTATTCCAGCTCCTTTCCTTCCTGGAATAATTAATTTGCAGGAAGGGCATACTATAAAAGTTCACCTCTCTAATAGAGAGGCGAACAAAAGCATTTTTTAGTTCTACCGGTTTAAAGACAAAGAATATGGGGAATCTGATGGCTTGGTTCCTCTGTTTAAAACAGGAACACTGCTCATTTTGAACAGCATCTGTCCTCCCTGTAATATTGCGTCATGGCCAATCCAATTCTTACCGTATGGCTGACCTTTTAAACTTACACTTTCAACATATTTGTTCCCTGCAGAATTCGCCGGAGCTGCAATAGTGAAGCTTTTTCCGTTCTCCAACTTTAGAGTAACTTTCTTGAATAAGGGAGCACCGAGTACATATTGATTTACAGCAGGGGTAACGGGATAAAAACCCATTGCTGAGAAGACATACCACGCTGAGGTTTGTCCGTTGTCTTCATCTCCGCAATAACCATCGGGTGTAGGCTTGTAGAGCTTGTTCATTGCCTCGCGAACCCATTTCTGTGTCTTCCATGGCTGACCTGCATAATTATATAAATAGATCATGTGCTGGATAGGCTGGTTCCCGTGAGCGTATTGCCCCATATCTGCTATCTGCATTTCACGGATCTCGTGGATAACACCTCCGTAGTAGGAGTCGTCAAAAATAGGAGGAAGTGTAAATACTGAATCCAGCTTATCTGCAAACTTTTTCCTTCCACCCATCAAATTGATCAGGCCTTCAACATCGTGAAAAACAGACCATGAATAGTGCCAGCTGTTTCCTTCTGTGAAAGCATCGCCCCACTTGAAGGGATTAAAAGGAGATTGAAAACGTCCATCTTTGTTTTTTCCACGCATCAGACCAGTAGCGGGGTCAAAAAGGTTACGATAATTAAGGCTCCTCTTGGCATATAGATCTGTTTCCTCCTTTGGTCTTTTCAATGCTTTTCCCAGTTGGTAAATTGCGAAATCATCGTAAGCATATTCAAGAGTACGGGCGGCGTTCTCATTTATTCCTACATCATAGGGAACATAGCCCAGTTCGTTATAGTATTGAGCTCCCTTACGGCCAACAGCAGTCATAGGACCTTCGTTATTTGCCCCATGAATCAAAGCCTCATATAACTTGTTTATATCGTATCCTCGTAGCCCCTTCATATAAGCATCCGCAACGACAGACGCTGAATTATTCCCAATCATAATATCAGCATAGCCCGGACTAGACCATTCAGGCAACCATCCGCCTTCCTTATAATCATTGATCAAGCCTTGCTGCATTTCCTTATTAATTGAAGGATAAACCAAGTTCAGAAAAGGATAAAGCGCCCTGAAGGTATCCCAAAAACCGGTACCTGCAAACTTGTATCCTGGCAGCACCTTTCCGTTCTGCGCGCTGTAGTGGATAGGTTGATTATTTGCATCCAACTCGTACATTTTATGCGGGAAGAACAAGGTACGGTATAAGCAAGAATAAAACGTCCTAACCTGATCTACCGTGCCTCCCTCTACTGCAAGGCGGCCTAGTTTATCGTTCCAGGCATTTTTTGCTTTTCGCATCGTTAGGTCGAAAGAATCAGAACCGAGTTCTTTCTTCATATTCAAATCAGCCTGTTCCAAACTTATAAAGGAGGTGGCCACCTTTAAATGCACCTTCTCTCCTTTTTCAGTCTTTAAACCAATAACTGCACCTGAATGATCTGCAGTAAGCTCTGTTCCCGACAGTAATTTGTCGCCGTTAACAGTATAGGAAACAGTAAATGGCTTATCTAAATAGATAACAAAGTAATTTCTAAAATTAGGCAGGGGACCTCTGCTGAATTTAGTGGAGTACCCTACGATCTTTCTTTCATTAGGAAGAACCTTTACATAGGAACCTTTATCGAAGGCATCAATTACAATAAAAGAGCTATCAGATTTTGGGAATGTGAAACGGAATTGAGCAGCCCTTTCAGTTGGTGTCAATTCTGTTGTTACATCTGCATCAGCCAGGTATACGCTGTAGTAATAAGGCTTGGAAACTTCGGCCTTGTGGGAGAACCAGCTGGCTCTGCTTTCTTCATTAAACTTCAATTTCCCAGTAACAGGCATGATTGAAAACTGCCCATAATCGTTCATCCAGGGTGAAGGCTGATGAGTTTGCTTAAACCCTCTTATCTTATCGGCCGAGTAACTGTACATCCAACCATCTCCCATTTTTCCTGTTTGGGGAGACCATAAATTCATTCCCCAGGGTACTCCTACTGCCGGGTAAGTGTTCCCGTTGGACAAACTCGGTTTAGAATCAGTTCCCATCAAAGGATTTATCCATTCAACAGGATCGGTTACCTTTTCAACCATCTGTGCCTGTACAACCGTTGTACCGGCAAGTAAAACAGCGCTTAAAAAACTGCGAATCATCATTTTGATCTAAGTATGTGTTTTTAAAATCTCCTGGAAAAGAGGAGTGAGATTAATCCTTTTAGTTAAGACAAGAATTTTTGACTAGTTGAGTACGCATGGTTATAATTAAAATCATATTATTTAAATCGCCAGGCATTTTCGGCTTCCATCCCATGCATAGCGGATACTGAGAACGGCTTATCTTGCTCCCTTGTGCCTCTCGTCTGGGCCGGCTTATTACTCATGTTAAACTTCAAGGTTCCTCCGTTTATCAAATCCGAGTACCTGATATAATTTTGGCTATATACTTTACCATTCAAGTTTGCTGACTGGATGTATACATTATCAGCAGAGTTATTAGATGCATCAATAATAAACTTCTTACCGTTTTCAAGAGTTATGGTAGTTTTATTAAATACGGGACTTCCTATCACGTATTCATCGGTGCCCGGACATACGCTGTAAAATCCTAAAGCACTCAGTACATACCAGGAAGAAGTTTGTCCCTGATCTTCGTCGCCAGGATATCCATTCTCAGTAGCATTATAGAGCTTTTTCATCACGTTCCTTGCATGATATTGAGCCTTCCAGGGCTGACCAGAATAATTGTACAAATAGACCATATGTTGAATGGGTTGATTTCCATGAGCATATTGCCCCATATTAGCCATTTTCATTTCAGTCATTTCGTGGATCAAGCCACGATAGGTTCCTACTTTAAAATCTCCTGGATGAGAAAAAACAGAGTCGAGTTTCGCATTAAAACTAGCTTCTCCCTGCATCAGATTGATGAGGCCTTTAACATCATGAAATACTGACCATTGCCAGTGCCATGCAGATCCCTCCGTGAATGGTCCGCCCCATTCTGTAGGATCGAAGTTCGGCTGCCACTCGCCTTTTGCATTCCGACCGCGCATAAAGCGGGAAGAAGAATCGTATACGTTCTTATAATTAAACATCTGACGAGAGAACACATCCTGATAGAACTTATTGCCGGTGGCCCTTGCCAATTGATAACCACAGAAATCATCATAAGCATATTCGAGGGTTTTAGCTGTTGCTTCACCGTACTCAGGATAAGGCACATACCCTAACTGATAATATTCTTTCCAGCCATGGCGGCCATTTGCTGGCCCCCATGGACCTTTATTAGTTGCTTCATGGTAGTAAGCGTCCAAAGCTTTTTCAGGATCAAAAGTCCTAATCCCTTTCACCCAGGCATCAGTCAACAAGGAAATAGCATGATTCCCGATCATACTGCCACCTTCTCCCGGAAAAGACCAGGAAGGCAACCAACCGCATTGATCTTTGGCATCAAGCATGGCCTGCATGTACCTGCCCTGCATCGTAGGATGTAGTATCGCAGTAAGCGGAAACTGAGCTCTGAAAGTATCCCAAAAACCTGTGTCGGTATACATATAGCCTTTGTGAATTTTGCCATCATAGGCGCTATAGTAATAAGGCTCTCCGTTCTTATCGTACTCGAAAAACTGACGAGAGAATAAACTCGCCCTGAAGAAGCAGGAGTAGAATGTAGCTTTATCTTCCTCTGAACCTCCTTCTACCAGGATCCTGTTAAGATGCTTATTCCAAACCGTTTCAGCAGCAGCCTTCGTTTCTTCCAACTTTTTGAATTTACCGAGTTCCCGGCTTAAAGTGAGTTCTGCCTGTTCTGTACTTATGTACGAGGAGACCACCTTAGCCTGAACCTGTTCTCCATCTTTAAATTGGATATAGGCTCCAACGCCTTCTCCCTCCCCTGAGTCATTCGATTTATTAATAGAATTATTTCGATTCTCCCAGGTCCCGTAGCTTTTGAAGGGCTTGTCAAAAACAATTACAAAGTAGTTTCTGAAATTACCAGGAACGTAGTGGCCATTATTAACCCATCCAATTATCTTACGCTCTTTTGGGAATATTTTCACCATGCTCATTTTAGTATAGCCATCCAGCACTATGAATGAATTTCCTTTTTCAGGAAAGCTAAATCTCAAATGAGCTCCTCTTTCTGTAGGAGAAATTTCAGTATTAATTCCGTTCTCGAACTTCACCTGATAATAATGCGGTTTAGCTGTTTCCTTTTGATGACTGAATTCTGAAGCTCTTTTATCTTCATTTACCTCTAATCTCAACACCGGCATTAGGGAAAAAACAGCGTAATCATTACTCCATGAACTGCATTGGTGGGCTTGCTGAAAGCCCCGTATTGTCTTCTTCTCATACTGATACTTCCACCCGTCGCCATTTCGGCCAGTTTGAGGACTCCAGGTATTCATACCGAATGGAAGGGCGGTTGTCGGGTAGGTGTTTCCCCTGGTTATTTCATGCTTCGAATTAGTACCCTGGAGGGTATTCACGTATTTAACTAAATAAGGAGTGTCTGCATTAGCATGCAGGCTAACTAGAAATAATAGTACGAAATAGTAGTAAATCTTCATATATTCTTCGTTTACACGAAATCAAAAAGCGGAAAAAGCAAGCCTTTATTTATTTAGACCTGCTTATAAATTTAAGGCTGACTGGCGTTAATTGTCCACTCGGAGAACTGAACAGCGTCAGATCCTCTGTTAGCAGTAATTTGTATTCGATAATACGTGAACGCTGTATTATTTGCCGTTATGTGAAAAATACGTTGTCTTCTACGTGGTGAAGTAGCTGGTTCAGTTACCGGCTCGCCAAGATCAGGGCGGGTAACCCATTCGAAGTTCGTTCTTGTATCGACCACCGTCCATGTAACACCATCGTTCGACCCTTCGAAAGTCCAGGATTTTGGATCACGGTCAGGGGCATCGTTACCTGAAATAAATGTATATGCTTTCGCTACGATCGGCTCCGCAAATTGGAACGTTAACACCAAAGGGGTAGCTGATAAATTCAATCCTCCTGCAAGGAATTTAGTCAAAGGATCTCCATCGATCGCTTTTAGAGAGCCTTCCCCTCCTCCTGCACCAGCACCGTTGTCCTTTGATACGGTTAGTTGTCCTCCCTTTGTTAGGATATAATTTTCTCCCACAGAATCAGGGTTAAAAACGGGGTTCCTTAGATAAATTGGCACTTCCTTTTTGGAAGACAAGCCTTTTGCATTCCTGGCTGTAAGGATAATTCTAAACCTGCCCCATCTTTTATAGGTATGTACCACAGAATCTGTGGTTGCGAGGCTATCATCTCCCAGCTGCCAGTACAGGCTCGTATAATTGAGTGATTTACTTTTGAAAGTGATCTTCTGTGGATCGGTTGGAGAAACTTCATATGTGAAGTCAGCGATAGGGTATACTACGGGTTCTTCTTCCACCACTGCAGTAGAGCTGCTATCTTTCTTACACATGGTTAATCCCAGGGTAACTAAAAGCAGAGCTGCGAGTAAAATATTTTTAGTTTTCATTTCGTTTACCAGTTTTAATTGAAGGATATAGAAAGTTTTTTCCTTTCCATATCCTTATTGTCGAATCATTTTTCGGGAGCCGGGAATAATTGGGTTTGTGGAATTATTTGCCTTCCAATACCTGCAGAAGGCACTTCATATTGCAATCTAGCCTGTTGACCACCTACATTTTCGCGATGGTGAGCTTCAATTGTGTATCGTTCCCCTCGCTCAAGGAATATGGTAGCTTTCCTCGTAGGTATATCCCAACGATCAGTAAAGTCGTCAATAATAGCAACTCCATTTATGAATAATCTCGAACCATCATCCCAGTCCGTCTGGTAGAAAGTATACTGTCCTCTAACAGGAGCTAAAAATTCCCCTTTCCATCTTGAGGAGTAATTATCAAACATTCCGGCACTGCCTACCCAATCGCCACCAAAATCAACCGTGGCATCAATTCGTGTTAAAGTTGGCTTGCGGCCATCGAAATCAAGCTGCTGATTATCCTTATAATATTCGGCTCTTAATCCAGTTCCATCGCCCACAATAAAAGAGTTATTATCCAGGTTTATTGAAGGATCCAGAAGTAGAATTACATAATTGTTTGTCGGGTGGAGAACATGCCGCGACGGATTTCTAAGTTTAAGAGCCAGTGCCATTTTTTTATTTGCAGCCATATTCGCATCAAATACTCTCCAGGGAATTCTAACAGAAAGATTCCCTGTATTGACATTCGACTTGAAATTTATATTTGTATCCACCTCGTAATCAGGAAGCAAAATTGCATTAGTGAACCTTGGGTCTGTTGCAATTAATTTGCTAATCGTATCTACATCACTGAAAGCTTTTACAGAAAAAGGCTTACCTGCAACCCCACCTAAGTTTACTCCAAGAGGAATGTTAACCCCGGCACTAGTCACCGAATAATCTGTCCCGCGACCAATTTCGAAAACAGTACCACCGCCCTTAGCTATGGATAAGTAGTGGATATCTTCCAATTTAGTTACATCCCTGGTGTCAATCACAACAATAATGGTTGATTTAGAGGGATCTATTGAATTTCCCTTTCCTGCGTTAGTGAGTCTGAAAGCAGCAGCAACTTTTTTAGGAAAATGTTGTTCAATTCCAGTCATTTTAAATCCTATCAACACTGTAGCCGAATCGGTCCCGTATGGTACGTTTATTACATTCGGGTATTCTAAGGAATTAGAAGGCATCGCTATTGTATTTTGCAGGGTATTATTAGCGATGAGTTTATTTAGTGTATCTGTTGTAGGTTCAATGCTTACCTGAAAAGCTTTACCTGCCGGTCCAGACAATTTTACTCTTATCGGCACCATAACCAGATCATTATCTTTAGTCATTGATGCAACACTTGCACCATCAGCTGCTACTACTCTACCGGTAGCTGAAACAGAATCAAAAGTCTCAAGCTCCTCTTCTTTACATCCGGAAATTGCAACAGCCATTATGCTTGCCAGGAATATTTTCTTTACTATTTGTATCATAATTAATTGCCTTATTATGTTATCAGAAGCATATCTTATTAAATAATACCAAATTGATTATTGATCCAGCCAAACTCTTCCATCAAGCTGCCAAATAGCCTTACGGGGAATACGGAACCAGCTTATAATTTGAGCCGGTATATCTGCGTTTTGAGGCACCATATTAGACAATGCAGCTGTCGAAGGCGAACAGATCAGATCGTTAAAACCTTTCCATTCGTAGCTCCCGGTTAATTTAAAGTGATTTTCCAGAGGACTAAGGTCCTTGATCTCCCCCCCGGAGGCATCTAGTCCTGGCCAGTATCCGGCGAGAAATCTATAGTAAGGATGAGTTTCATCGACAGCAGTTTCGCAGGCATAATTCTTAATTACCGCATCAGGTAAAGATGTTCTCCAAATTCGAATATCAGCTACCTGTACATCGCTCTCTCCGTGCCCGTTACCAGGAATGAAACCTAATGTAAGAGGTGCTCTTGTTTTGAAATTCCCCCAATCGGTGACATCCATTTCAGAACCGAAATATACCCCGTCTGTATAAGTACGAATGTATCTTCTATTATTTCTTTTCTCTAATTTTGCCGCAATATGGTTCCAGGTTCCTCTTCCAAGGTCCTGCCCGCGCTGCTGCCCGCGACGGTCGCCATTGTCACCCCGCAGGTAAATTTGCCAGAAGGTCTCTTCCAGAAAAATACACCAACCTTTTTCATTATCTATCGGATGATTGCCAGACCACTCATTCATTTTACCCAGGACGGAAGGATAGTTCTGCCTATAGCTGCCATCTTTTCTCGGATCATTCTTTTTGATCTTTAATTCGATTGTAAATCCTGCAGTATCCTGGAAGTTATAAAGCTCTTCTGTACTTTCATTAGAGGGAACATTTCCATGGACACCTCCCTCCCTGCCAAATAACCTTACAGTAGTTCCTACAAATCGATTACCAGTATAAGGCTTCGTAATTCCTTTCTGAACGTATTTTGCAGCATAAAAAATGGTAAATGTATTTGCTGCAGTATTACTAAAAACAGTATTATCATTCTGATTTGCCGGTAACGTATAAGCTCCGCCAGTACTGGAGGTTACAACTACCAGCCAATTCTCGTCCTTATATTTGGGCCGGCTTCTCAGCGCAGTCAGAACTTCCCCTACCTGTGCGTCAAACTTCTCGATGGCTGCTTTATACTCGGGAATTGAATTATCAAAACCGTACTGATTCCCGGCCTTATCCACTTCTGTGAAATGAGCAACAACAAAAGAAGCTGAATCCGTTTTCAAATTGTTCACGACGTTTGCTTTTACTTCTTCATCTGTATTCAATAGGGTGTGAGCATTAGTGCCATGAGTAAAATTTGTATTAAATACCTCAGAAGATGAAAATGCTACAGTTTTAACATTAGGATTCTCCTGTTTAACGAGGTCAAATACAAGAGGAAATTTATCTAGATGGTCGTTAGTGAAATCTAAATCAGTCACACCGTGTTTCTCCTTTCTTACTCCGGTAAGCATATCCGCCCAGTTATTGACCTCGGTAGTAAGATCTGGGTTGGCCAAGGAAAACCAAGAATAAATAGCATTGGGCAGTAGGGACTTAATGTTAGGAGTATTTGCATCACGTACAGACACACCTCTTGCTCCATCCGCTATGATATATAGCACTTTAGGATTTCCGTAAGCAACGGTAGCAGTGTCCTGATAATCCTTTTCAGCAATCACCCGCTCAAAATCTTTATTACAGGATGTTATGGTAAGCGTCAGCAGCAGGAAAGCACTGAGGCTGGTTAACAGACCTTTTTTCATATCAATTAGTCAATTACAATTGGTTAAATTTATTCTATCGTTACCCGGATAATATTGTTCAACTCCTGATTGTCGAACCGGGTAAATCCGCCTATTAATAGCAGGGAGTTCTTCTGATCTGCATTCTTCATCTCGATCACATCATTCAGGTTTCCCGAGAAGCGCCCCGTATTATTGTACTTGGTTGCTAAGGTCCCATCAGGATTCAGGATCATAAAGCCACTTCTGGAAATGCCACTGTAAGTTTTGAAACCTCCCGATACCACAACTAACCCGCTAGTCAACTGCTTCGCAAAATTTGCATAGCCTCCAGAGATCTCTTTAGCTATGAAAGAATTATCAGGAGAGCCGTTTGAATTAAGCATCGCTATGCCCGGCGAAACATGCCCATTATATCTTGTAAAACTTCCGGTGATCAAGTATTTACCCGTTAATTCATTATAGGTTAAAGAGCCTATATTGTTGTCGGTACCGCTTCCTACAGTAAAACTCCCGTCAATAGTTCCATCCGCATTTAAGCGAACTATATTGTTTGCCGCCTGTCCATCAAAGCGTGAAAATTTTCCGAATATTACCACTTTACCAGCCAGAGGACCGCTAGTATGCATATAGGAGTCGATGAATCCATTAGCGCCGGCTAAGGCCTTTCCTGTTTGGTCGAAACGATAGGTTTTATCGAGAGAGCCGTCAGCAGACAGGCGAATTATCTGCCTTACTTCTGTACTGTCCAGGATTATAGAATCCCTGGTTTGCAAATAATTCGGCTCGCTGTAAATACGCTTAACGTAATATCTGAAATTGCCTGTAGCGATAGCTTTATTATTAAAGGTATAGAGACGGTTGATTGGAGCATCTGTACCGCCATTGAAGCGAGGGAAGAACTTTATAATCCCCGTTACCTTTTTCAAATAGGTGTCGTATTGTGCCGTATCAACGCTGCCGTTCGAGTTTACCGAGGTAATATTGCTTATACTACCTTGCTGTCCGTAACCGTTAAAAGCACCCGCCACAATAAACTTGCCTCCCATTTCTACAATAGAAGTCAAATCCCCATTAGCGGCCCTTCCTGTTCTAAAGGAGCGATCAAGCACTCCGTCATCAGAAATTTTGATAATCCTGTTCAGTGGACTTAATAAACCTTTATTATCGTAATCAGTAAAAGCGCCCACAAGAATATTCCTACCATCAGCCATCTTATAGAATTGATTAATATGGCGATTAGATCCTGCAGTAGCCACGAAAGTTGGGTCGATATTGACTAGTCCATTAACCTTAAAATATGGTCCTATAACAACCTGGTCTTTTACTATGACAGACGTTACCCCTGAACTAGCATTTTCAGGAACTTTCACTTTTACAGATGATTCTGAAACCGAGAGTATCTGAGCGTCGACACCATTAAACTGAACCTGAACCTGATCTTTATACGGGAGCAGCCCTTTAACAGGAATTGTAACTTCCGCTCCGCTTTCTCCATTTGCCGGACTAGGTAAAATCTCCCTGTTAATGGAAATCCCTAGCGGCTCTTTAGCTCCTTCATAAGGGTCTTCAAAAGTCTCTTCCTCTTTCTTACAACCGCCTACAAGTAGCGCTGTCAAGGAAATAACCGATAGTAGGTAATATATATTTTTCATAAAATTTCCTCCCTTAATTAGCTGAATTAGTATTGTTACGAGATAAGGCAACCTCTTGTATGAACTCATTGGCATCAAAACCGAACCATTCCTCGTTGCGCAGGGTGTGAACTATTCCATTCCTGGGTTGAATATCTGTAGAAGATGTTCGAACTGTTCTCCAATTATCGTCGGGACGGGAAGCATCAGGCACATAGGATATGGTAAGCTGTCTGTACCCCAGGTACTTGATCCCATTAGCCTCTCCATATTCAACGCCAATATTGAAAAGAGACTTGTCGAAAGAATGAAATAGCTGACCCGGAAACATGTTCTTCTGATTGAAGTCAATCTGTGGGTAATCTTTTAGTTTATAGGCCTCACGGAACATATGGCGCTGCAAATATTTGCGCCATATGACAGAGTCGATGTCCGAAAGCTTCCGTACCGGCTCAAGATTGAGATCCTTCAATCGGCCATTTAAGCTAAGATAGATTGTATCCCCTAATGGGCTTATGCGTGTTCCGATGAGATCGCGGATCCAGGTATCATTAGGAGCAAAAAAGGTAAAGTTTTCGTTTCTAAATGTACTTTCCAGTCCTGCGAGCTTTACAATTTGAGCTATTGTATCAAATTGCACTGGCTTCGACTCGAGATACTGCAAAACGTCTCCATCAAATTCTGCGACAGCCTTTCCTCCATCTATATAATATTCATCCTGCTCACAAGCAGTTAACGCTAATAGCAGCGAAAAAATAAAAATCAAATTTTTCATACTTCTTATCATAAATATTTATGATTCGTTTAAATTCCACCATTTACCCAGTACTCTGTCAGGGTTATATAAGGGTTATTCCTTATAGCATTACCTGAAATAGGCCAGGTCCATCCTCCTCTTAAAAATTGATCGAGAGTGAGAGGATTAGAAGTCCAGGCAGAACTTACAATTCTACGGGTACGTATCAGGTCAAAGTAATGATGCCCTTCCCCGATCAGCTCCCGGGAGCGCTCCATAAAAATGAAGTCTTTTAAGGCTTGGCCTGAACCCTCGAAGCCATGAGCTTGCGCTCTTGTCCTTACCCTGTTCAAAACTGTACGAGCATTTACGTCATCGCCAAGTTCCGCTAAGGCTTCAGCGTACATCAGTAGCGATTCTCCGTATCTGAAGATCATAAAACTGTTGTCGGGATTAGCAGTACCCTGGCCTCCCTGATTGACATTAACCCCTCCTAGTTTTGCGAAATTGAAAAAGCCGTTGTTGGCATAAATTTCAGTGAACCAAGCTTCCTTCCTGCGATCAGCCACATCCTGAGGGAAAATTTTGTTCATATAAGTCGCTTTGTAGTAGGCAGAGCTGCGTTCCCACTCGAAAAAAGGAGTTTTATACGGGTAATGGAGGAACATGTGAGCAACCGCTGCCTTTTCATTAGTAGACACACCGTAGTTTACAGTTTGAAAAAATTCAAATAGACTTTCATCAGATCGGCCTCCAGCAACAAGGTGCCATTGGTCTATGGGTAATAAACGGTGCGGATGTACACCTTCATTGTCAACCAATTCTTTTCCCAAATTTACCGTCGCCTGGTAATAATCCCTTGCACGCTCTCTGTCAAAGCCTGCATTCCACATATTCATGTTCATTAATAAAGCAATAGCACTCCCTCTTGTAGCACGAACTCCTTTCAATGCCGGGTCGCCGTAAGACCACAACATTCCATCCTTCTTACTATTAAGGTCTGCGATACAGTTATTTAAGACCGTAACCATTGACTCCCGGGGAAGTGGTTCTATGTGAAAAGCATCACCGTAATAAGGAACATCCCCATAAAGCCTAACCATTTCGAAATAGGAGAAACAACGGGCAAAAGCAGCTTCTCCAATATAGTGCTTCTTCATTTCCTCGCTAACTCCGGGAATTCCTTCGTTTAGTTTTTCAATCACAATACTAGCACCTTGTATTACCTCATAAAAGGTTCTCCAATCAGTAATACTTCCAAAATTGTAATTGTAATTATCGCGAGCCCAAGGCCTTCCGCCATCTAAAACATCTATTAGCTTATTTTTAGCCAGGGCATCTATGTAAGCTATGGATTCAGGGGTCCTGGAGGAATTGCCTCTTACTGTCGGGTCTGAAGCAACTTCACCTGCCCGATATTCGCCGGTAGCTCCAATAAATTGTGTTTCGGTTATTTTACCGAAGAGCTTTCGAGAAAGATCGTTAATAGCCGCCTCAACATCTTGTGGGGAGGTATAAAAGTTATTCCCCGTAAGCTTATCTATGGGCTTTACATCCAAAAACTTCTTACAGCCGCTTAAGCTTACACAAGCAAAAGCTGCAATTATTATAGAGGTTATAATCTTGTTCATAGTTAGTTTTTATTTTCCAGAGTTAAGCTCCATGTTTAAACCAATACTATACGTCCGCGGAACAGGATATCCGTCAGAATTATCACGTCCCAGACTGTTCACATTCTCCGGATTTGGCCCACTGTATCTTGAGAAAGTGGTAAGATTATTGGCTGTGAAATGGAGTCTCAAATTATACAAGCCGATTTTCCTGATCGCTTCCTTATTGAAGGAGTACGACAGCGTAAGATTATTTATCTTGAAATAAGAGCCTTCTTCTGCCCATAAAGTCTGATCTTTTCTAAAAGGCAGGATGGCATCATACCGGGCATAATCGTATGGGTTCGGATATTTAGCCTGGTCTCCGGCTTGAGTCCAAATATTCAGGTTTTGCAAAGGCACCACAGAAGTAAGTGCAAAGGGATCTCTCATAATAGCGAGCCGGTCTGATAGAGAATTATTCAGAATAGTACGCTTTGCTGTGTAAGAAGCATAAACGTTTAAACCCCAATTTTTATAAGTGATATTCGTTGAAAGACCTCCTGTAAAAAGCGGCTGAGAGTTTCCGGAAATTTCGTAGTCAGCTCCATCCAGTACAAAGTCGCCATTCACATCTTTAAGATTTGGATCCCCAGCTTCGAAAAACCTGCCATTAGTTCTATATTTCAACCCCGTTACTGGATCTACAGGGACATCCGCATCTGTTGCATAGGTTCCCTGATTGACCCTTAAATAATTTGAAAGGGTATTTCTTCCAACCCGGTATACCAGGTGCTGTAGAAACCTCTGGTCGTCATCAAACTTGATGAACTGTCCGTATTGCTCCAAAGGCAGTTTCGTGAGGACATCCCGGTTTAATGCGCCATTTGCAGAGAGGGACAGGTTCCAGTTTTTCCCTGGTTTGAAGGGGCGTACCGTTACCGCTAGCTCGTACCCGTAGTTGGCAATAGCAGCATCATTACTTACTACTTTATTAAAGCCAGTAATATTTGCTAATGGACGGTCGATCAGCATATTCTCCACTTGCTTGAAATAAGTATCAAAGTTGACTTCAAACCGGCTATTGAAAAGAGAGGCATCAAAACCCAAGTTATACTGTACAGTAGTGGTTGGCTTTAAACGAGGATTCGGAATCTGGTCATAATCTACTCCGATAGATGGATTATTATTATAGCTTCCATTTACATTATATAGTCCATAGATGCTTTGTAAATTACCATTTGGACTAATATTCTTACCCCAGCTCATTCTCAGTCCGGCATTGTCAAGCCACTTGAGATCCTGCATCCACTCTTCTTTAGAGAAATTCCAGCGAAGGCCAAGTGATGGGTTCTTGGAGTAAGGATTTTCCATCCCACTAAGAGAAGTTCCATCGAGCCTGTAAGAAAGGTCTACGATATATTTCTTTTTATAATTGTATGAAAAGGCTCCTGCAAATGATGCAATCCGCTCATCCCTGTAATTATCCAGCACACCACCGCCACGGGAGAAGTAGGAATCGTAACCTACCGGGCCTTGCAACTGATCATTTGCTGTTTTCTCTTGCCGGATAACATTGGCCTGCCTTGCTTTCTTATAGATTTCGTTAAAACCATTAATAAATATCTCATGGGAGCCGAAATTTTTAGCATATGAAAGGTTATTCCGGTTATAAAGCGTATAATTTCTTCCGGTAAAACCGTAAACACTTGCAAACTGATTATTCGCCGCCGCCGGGCGGAAGGAATCTTCTGTGTCAGATGTGTAATCATAACTTACGTTAGATGACAAGGCGAGGCCTGGAACAAATTCATAACGACCTTCAACGTTTGCCCTTAGGTTCCGCGAGTTGTTATTGTTTGTTGTCCTTAAAGCTGAAACAACACTTGAAGTTGCTTGGTAAAATGATGGAGGGGGCAAAAGAGAGGATGCCTGTCCGTTTGCCGCAACACCCTTTTGTAGTAATCCTACTCCGTCTCCCTTGCTTTGTTCGCCCACTGCACCAAAAAGAGCACCAAAAAACCGGAACCTGTTGTTCGGCTTGTACTCCATGTTCATGTTCACGCTATACCTGTCAAAACCCGTATTCTTGATCACTCCCTTTTCGGTATAATAGCCCAAATTGGTTTTATAGTTGAACGTTTGATTTCCGCCGTCAATAGCTATATTATGAGTCTGATTAAATGTCGTTTGGTAGAATACCGACTGCCAGTCGACTGAATTATTGAAATAGGCATTTAAGCTGTCTGAAATGAAAGGAGTGTAACCCAAACGGTTCAAATCGGCTTCCGACAACTTGTTCTTCAATATTTGCTGGATCTTTAACTGGCGTTCTGCATTTCCACCTATTGTCTCCCTAAGCTTCGGTGGAGAATTAATAAATGACTGAGTTGAGTACCGGACACGTGGCACCACTGAGTTTCCACGCTTTGTAGTGATGATGATCACACCATAGGCCCCTCGTGATCCATACAGAGAAGTTGCCTGAGCATCCTTAAGGATTTCGATACTCTGAATATCCTCAGGCGGGATTAAGGAGGTAGGACTAATACCAGGCCCCTGCGTTTGAAAGCCAAATTCGGACGCTTTATCTGCGTCTAAAGGCACCCCGTCGATAATGTAAAGTGGCGATTGCTGTTGTAGATAGGAGTCACTTCCCGAGCCTGTTACAGACAAGCTCGAAAGTCCGCGAATTTGAATGGACCCACGGAAGCCCGGTGCACCTGTATTAACCTGAATATTTAAACCCGCTACTTTACCTTGCAAAAGCTGTTCAACATTCGACACAGGAACGTCCTGTATCGCTTTTTCACCGATAGTGGTAGAAGCTCCCGTAGTGATCTCCTTGGAGCGCTTTTGGTATCCCCGGATCACAACTTCCTGAAGGCTTCTTTTATCGCTCTCCATGTACACGCTCACCGTGGTTTGATTAGGTTTTAATTTTATTCGCTGAGTAACAAAGCCGACGTAGGAAAATACGAGCGTCGCGTCAGGAGCTACATTAATGGTAAATGTTCCGTTAATACTTGTATTCCCAATTGTTTTTGGTGGCGTCCCTGTTGCAATGGTTACTCCTGGAAGTATTCCCCGTCCCTCCTTTTCAACAACAGTACCTGTAACCCTGACTACACTCTGAGCAAAGATGCTGAAACATCCCAAACAGGCTATCAGGGTGATTATATAAGGAAAAGTTCTTTTCATGATATTCAATTTTGCATCATTAATCGTCTTCAAACTTTGGATCGTCAGTCAGGAATTGAAATACAATTTCCCAATCACCTTCACGGAAAATCGAAAAGTTCAACCCTATGGTCGCCGTACTTCTTGTTCCTCCGAATACTAATCTGGAATATTGTAACTCAACTCGGGCTGTATTACCATCTGAATAGTTAGTTCTTCTTGCTGTTAAAGGAATAGGATAGGCTACATCATATTGCACATATTCGTTGGTCTTCACCATATTAAAAGCATGCAGCATGGTTGTCCACTTGGTCTCATTAAACTTTGCTGGATTAATGGCAACGCCACTTTTGTCAATTGCCTTGATTCTAAGGTTGTGACCGTTACCACCTGTAAATGGTCGAATGAACACGACAACATCCTTTACATCATCATTACTTACAAGGTCTCTATTGGTGTTCTTTCCAACTACCCTGGAAAGACCCGGTCTTATATAATCCCTCCTGAAGGGATTGTTTTTAAACTTCGGATCAGGAGCAACACCGCCGGTGAAATCATTCCGATCATTAGAGGGAAAGTACGGCCGTTCTATAAAAGGCCTTATTTGAAAATCTTTCAGAATTACAGAACCTCCGGTATTAGTAACCTTAACATCAAAATAACGGGTATTTTGAGGCAGGTTGCTGCTATCTGCCGCTCTTGGAGTAATAAGTTCATTATTAGAGGAAGCCCAAAGAATAAACTCTCCAGATTCTCTTACCTCAAATAACGGGCGCTCCTCGAGCTTCCTTTTCGACTGAATTTCCTGGAGGCTTTTCTCATCTCCGGTATATTCTTCCGTCCATACCCAGACCGGCCTGGTTTGGAACAGATCTGTAACTGGTCGTCCATCTCCCCATCTGGCATTAATAATCTCAAACTTCATTGGCCAGGTGGAATTATCGGTATTTAATCCTTGCCGGGTTATTGAGGTACGCCCAAGAATTGGTTCTAGAATCTTGTTGCTGTAATTAAGGTTCGGACTTAAGTAGTCCTTTTCTTCCGGAAGATCAAAGACCTTTTCGCAGCTGCTTAGGAGTACAATCATTCCAAAGAAGGCAATAAGTCGGTTTATCGTTGCTATTATAGACATTGATTAGTTTTTTAAATAAATCCCCTATTTTATTTAGAAGGTTCGTTTATTGACCATTCTGCAAGCTGGAAGGCAGAACCACCGAACCTCATTGAGTTGAAGGTTATGCGGTAATAACGATATGGTGTTCTATTATTAAAATAGAAAACACGTTCCATAAACCGCTCCCTGAACACTTCCTCATTACGGGTATCGAGAGTAGTCCAAACTCTATTATCATTAGATCCATCCAATGACCAGGAAGCTGGGTCCCTGTCTTCAGCATCATTTGCCGAAACAAGGGTATAGGAGCCGGCAATCACAGGACTGTTGAATTCGAACTTCAGCCATCCTCCCCTAAATGGATCTTCCAGAAACTTAGTGTTTCGGTCGCGATCAATAACCCTATTGTATCCTTCAATATTATTAGGATTGCAGGCAGAACGGGCACAGCTTGAAACAGTGATCTTGCCTCCAACCTTTACAAACAAATTTGGGGGAGGTGGAACATAAGTGAACCTACTGACAAATTGCCGGAAACCAAAGATGTGGTCAGAAGATACTACGTGAACAATACCGTTCTTAGTTTTTATATTATTGGAAGTAGTAGTTGTAGACACCCAGTTTCTCACCAAAGCACTTCTATTCGTATTCTGGAAGACAATATTATCGGCGCCTCCGCTAATATACCCTGAGGATGAGCTCGTTCCAAGTCTGGCGTTCATTGGGTAATTATACTTTACCCCAAATAAATTTACTCCGTCCTGAAAATCAAGGAGCTCGGTAGTATAGTTCCCCTTGATGATATATTGCGACATCATCGTGTCGAGATGGACTGCCTCCACAGAGCTGATGGCTAAAGGATTCAACTCCGACTTTTTTCGAAGGTTATTTAAATTGGTAAGAGCTACCTGAAAGCTTTGGTTCGGAACAGCAAACAAGGTTACCTTGTCGTTCTCCAAAATATTCTGATATCCCATACGGTCGATCACCTTAATCAGGGAATCAAATACGCCCGGCTTACTTTTCAGGTATTCATAGGTATTACCATTGAAGGTTTTATCTTCCACCCCAGCATTGTAGAAACCTGAGTCTTTACTACAGGAATAAACACATGCGAGCAGGGTAGCAAACGCAGGTATTAAAGTTCTTAAATACTTACTTTTCATTTCCATTGCTTCAGTTCTTATTCCCAATATGGGTTTTGCGTTAATAAATTATTCTGTTGCAACACTTTCCTTGAAACTGGCCAGTAAATTCCTCCAGACCTGATCAGGGTTGTAAATGCGGTGTTATTACCTTTAATTTTATTATAGCGCACTATGTCATACCAGCGGTGTCCCTCTCCCATCAGCTCACGTTGACGTTCTTTAAAGATAGCATCAACCAGGTCGCCATTAATATTCTGATCATATGCTTTCAGGCCTCTCAGTTGTCTGATAATATTCAGAACCTCTATCGCAACCCCCGTTTCCCCGAGTACAGCCAAAGCCTCTGCCCTAAGAAGTGCGATGTCCTCTAATCGTGTGAAAACGACCGGACTAGTGAAGTACCGGAAATTGGGGTCTGTTTGTCCTCCCTGAATTGCTTTAATTTTACTAAAAATGGGGTATCTGCCATTATAGTTGCTGAAGTATGCAGCGTTACGGGGATTTCCCAGCGTATCAAGGCTGAAGCGCTGGTCATCGGCCTCATTGAAAATATTCAATATTGAATCCTTTACCATGTAGATATCCGGAACCTTTTTAGTTACTACCGGTTCAGCCAGAGTTAATTCTTCAATATGACCGGTGGTAGAACCGTCACCGTGACCGTAATCGGAGTTAAAACCCAGTAAATGGTTAAATCTTTTTGCATCAAAGAACCCATTTCCACGGGTTAGTTCGTCTGTAGGAACCCATGACATTGCACTTTTTCCATAGTTATCTATTACAAATTTGGAGTACTTTGAAACATCTGCGTAATTACCCTGCCAGGCAGCAACGTGAGCCAGGATCGCATAAGCTGAAGTTTTTCTTGCCAGAGCACCTTCCCAACGTACGCGATCTTCATTGTAATAATTGCCCTGCTGCTGCGGGTCATTGTCGCTATAGATAAAGGGAAGATCGGCTGCGGCAGCTAGAAGCTCTTTTTCTACCCAGGCCATTACCTTGTCTTTGCTTTCCCGCGGCATCTTTTCAAAACTCCCGTCGTGTGAAGTGATGATAAAAGGCACATCACCCCAGATCCTAACCATGTAGAAATACGCAAATGCTCTAAGGAACCGGGCCTGAGCAATATCAAGCTTCATATTACTTTCGGTATAGCGCAGGTCCTTCTCTTTTACTTCCGGAATCCGTTCAATAAATAGATTTGCAGAATTAATTGCCCTGTACCATCTTGTCCAGTTAGAAAGCTCTTCTACGACAGGAAAAGACGCATTTAAAGAATTTCTGATCACTGCGTTCAAGTCTTGACGAATTGGACTGGCAAAATCACCGGAACGTACGTCACCGTAGATCCAGTGAGCATTGTTATCTATGAGCGCTGCGCGGGTAAGTGCATAAACACCCATTAGCGCTCCGCGGGAATCCTCCAAGGAGTTCCACATATTTTCTTCTCCCACTGTCCTTACTGAATCAACGTCGAGCAGCTTTTTACAGCCGGAAAGTACGGTAGCTAAGAGTAAGCATGATAGTATTATCTTTTTCATCTAGTTTCTTTTAATTCAGATACTTAAACTATGTGGTGTTAATTTGAAGCTATAATTCCATCTTAACCCCAAGTGTAAATGTTCGCGGAATTGGAAGTCCATAACCCGTGTCATAACCAGTGTAGTCTACCAGTTCAGGATCGCGGCCTGAATATTTACTGAGTGTGAAGACGTTATTAAGCGTAGTATAGATATACAGGTTCTGCAGTTTCATCCGTGAGCGAGCAGCCTTAGTTAGATCATAACCTATAGAAAGGCTGCGCAACTTCAGGAATGAGGCATCTTCCATAAAGAGATTCTGGTCTACCCGATAAGGTAATACCGTGCTCCAGGGGTTGTATAGAGGATATTTGCTGTAGTCACCTGTTTTTTCCCAGAAAGTGATCTCCTTAACGGAATTAATATTTGACTGTCCCTCCCTGTTTATGAAATCAAAGCGGTTAGCCATATTTTGATTTATAATGTCCCTTCCCAGGTTATAATAGAAATTGAGGTTTAAGTTCCATTTGCCAAAAGCGAGGGCATTATCAAAACTTCCATAAAGGATTGGCAGTGCATGCCCCATCATTACTTTATCAGAATTATCAATAGCATTATCACCATTGATGTCTCTCCATCTAGGATCTCCACCTTTCAGTGCACTTCCATTAAATTTCATTACCTCGCCGTCTCTAACCGGAACATCTGCATCCGATTCGTATATCCCATCATTCTGCAGTAGCCAGTACGAATCCAGGGCCTCTCCTACTTTTAGTAGCCTGTTGCCGATCTCTACCTGCTCAACACCCCCTGGCAAAGCTTTTAAACGGTTTCTGTTAACATTGAATGATAATGATGAAGACCATGAATTTTTAGGACTTCTTATAATATCCCCTGCCACTATCACGTCAATTCCCTTGTTGCTAACAGACATTCCGCTTTTGATAAACTCTCTGTAGCCATACTCGGCACCATCGGGCACTCCGAATAACAGGTCCTTTTCTGTTTTAGAGTATAAAGTAGCAGCAAAGCGAAAACGGTTATTTAGGATTGCAGTACTTACTGTTCCATTAACCTGATCGGAATAGGCCCATGGAACGCCATATCCAACCCATCCGAAGTTATAAGGGCGGGTAAGGACCGCGAAGGCATTGTATCCCGGCACCGTAACATTACCCGTATAACCCACGTTGGACATATACTGCGGACCAGCTGCATAATTATCATAGCTATTTAACCTGCCAATACGGCCTATACCAAACTTAAGATCAAGAGCAGATATTCCTTTAGATTGGCTGAACAACTCATTCTTTAAGTTCCATGCAACCGAAGCTGTTGGAGAAAAAAACCAACGCTTAGTAGGCTGAGCGTTCGAAGAACCATCAACTCGTAAGGTGGTAGAGAATGAGTACTTGTTTTTTATAGAATAGTCGCCGGTAGTATATGCGGACAACAGATTAGAGCGCGTACGGTCTAAAAAACGAAATACCAGCTCCTTAGGGAAAGCGCGTGGTAAGAGATATTCATTTGGCTTGTTGGGATCTGAAAAAAGAAGATTTATTTTGATAAAATCTGATGATCCTTTGTAAGCGTAGGCATTATTATATTTATAGGTGTCCCACTGGATAGACTGACCTAACTCTAAATGTAAGTTATCCCCAGAATCAAATGCTTTGTCGTATTTCGCACTATTGGTTAGCAGGAACCGCTGATTGAATCCGTAATAATTGGAAGCGTAACTGGTATTTTGCATTAAGGACCTGGAATAGAAAATATCCCGGTAGCCCTCGTTGTAATTTACCGCCAGACGGGAGTCAAACCGAATAGCACCCAAATCTAATCCCAGGTTGGCATAGCCATCAATTATATTGATTTTATTATCGTCGAATCCCTTATCATAGAGCGATAAATAGTCGCCATAAACCTCCTTATTCGGACTAAGTGGCGAGCTAAGGTCAGGGAAATAATTAACCTGGGTAAATCGATCCCTCAGGCTCCTGTTCCTGTCCCTTTCCACGCGGTTAGCATTTACCATTGCGGAGAACAACAGCCATTTTACAGGGCGCATATTTATGTTAAACCTTGTGCTATAGCGATTAACTGCTGTTTCATCGGCAACTCCCTGGTTCTGGAGATTGCCTAAGGAAAAGCGGAAATTAGCCCGCCTTGTCCCTCCAGTTATGGAGGCATTGATGGAATAGGACATTGCATTCCGGTAATACAGATCAGACCAGTTTGATGGACCAAAATACCCTGCACTTAGTGAATCACTTAAATATACGGGGTACACCTCGTCCTCAGAATTGCGGCCCGTAGCGGTATATAGGTCGTAGAAACGTTGCCTGAAAGCGTTCTCATAATTACCGTTAATGGTAGTTACTCCGGGTCTGGGGGAGTAGCCTATATAAGAGCTGAAGGTAACACGACGAATGGTATCGGCGAGTTTTGATTTTAAAAGAATGATCCCATTGGCAGCCTGGGGACCATATACCGCTGTCGCCTCTACATCGGACAGCACTTCTACCGATGCGATGTTATCCATATCAATGTTTGAAAGGACATTCGTGGCAGGACCAATCCTGTTGAAATTGTACTGCTGGATATCATAAGCAAAAGGATGCTCGGTTACCAGTGGCATTCCATCCAGTATCACTAAAGGTTGCGCGTCGTAGACATGCCTCGGAGAAAGCAAGGGTAGCGCTGAGCCACGAATGAACATGGTTTGATTAGTACCAGGTTCACCTGATGACTCCTGTACGTTTAAGCCTGCGAACCTTCCTTTTACAAACTGTGGAAGGGTTACTGCAGGAAACAGCGACAAGTTGAATGGTGTAATTGCAGGAAGTTTTGCCGACATACTGTCTTTGGAAGACGATCGGGAAGCGTGAGCTTTTTTGTACGCGTGTACAGAATCACGAAATGCTATTTTCTTGACAGAGAATACATTTCGAGTCTCAGGAGTTCGGATTTTCTTTTCATTTTCGACACCAGATGCCCTGGAAATACCAGCAACTGCAAAAACAGAAAAGGCTAACAATAAGTATCGCATAATTAGTGGTTCATAATTTGCATTAGTTAATAGAATACTTTGTAAGAGCTTCCTCTTAAGCTTTAGAATAAAGCGCTCTAAGTGTTGAGATTGGTTAGTATTTGTTTGATCATAATTAGAATTATTAAGTTAATTGATATTTTTAATGGAAATCTTAAGCCATTATTAGTAATGGAGATCAAAGTGCAGCTTTCGTAACCGCACTTTGATCTCCATCATTTATTTCAGTTTATGCTCAAGCATTTTTATGAAGTAGGCTCCAACTACACTACGGGCAGTAAAGTTCATCCTTCTGGAGTTTATGGTCCCATGCCAGTCACTCAGTGGCACCCTGTCTGGTGTTTCAAGAGCATACTTATACATGGGGCTTACTAATGCATTAAAATCTTTCGAATTATCAGCCAGAGTTGCTGACCAGAGAACCCAATCTGACTTGGTATAAGTCTCGCGACTATCAAGTGGCAGGCCGTAAACGTTCTGTTTGGTTAAATAGAAGTTCACCTCTTTTTTATAAACTTCTTCAGGGAAAAGGTTCAGATTCAATACTTTATCCCAAACGAGGTTATACTTCTGGCTCCAACTATTTTTCTGGTTAAACGTAAGCGCATAATGATCACCGGCATCAGCGATGTTCATCCAGCGTATTGCCATATCTTTTGCCAAAGCCTGGTATTTTTTTGCAACATCCTTGTTTCCAAGCATATCTGCCAGCATAGCGTAGCCACCTAATGCTGTGATAGCTTTGACCGACAAGTTAGCGTTACGTGCGAGGTGGCCAGCAAAGTCATCTGTAGATAATTGATTAGCGGGATCGAATCCTTCCTTGCTTAAATAATCTGCCCAAACAGATAAGGTCTCCCAATGTTTCCGTGCGTAATCGGCATTGCCTTCTGCCTTCGCGATAGCAGCTGCAAGAATTAACATGTTGCCCGATTCTTCTACCGGCATATCCTCTCCATAAGTTTGGCCATTAGCAAGTGGATAAGTACCCAGATCATGAGCTGCATAAGGTTTCTTCCAACGACCACTTTCACTGTAGTAGAAAATCCCATTCATCATTCCTTTAAGTAAGTCTGGATTATAAATAAGGAATAAAGGCGCGGATGGGTAAGTAATGTCCACGGTATTAATAGATCCATTACTAAAGTTCTCTTTTGACAGGAAAAGAATCTCACCTTCGGGACTTTTGGTTAGCGTGTGCGCTGAAATAGCTTGTCTGTAAACAATTTCGCAAAGCTTCGCATATTGCTCCCCGCCGCTTTTAAGTGCATCATCGTAAAGCTTCTTGTCAAAGTCGACGCATTTCTTCATGATTGAAGAATACTGTTGTGAGGCAAGAGCAAATTGATTTTCGATGGTTTCAATACCGTTGATATTCCACCATGGCCTCAGGTTATTTTGAAAATACTGAACGGCGAATATTTCGTCATAGCCGATCATTATATAGTTATCGACCGCAGTTCCTCCCACTGTACCTACCGGAATAATTGTATTGAGCCTAAGTTTAGCCCCTGTCATTTCGGTAGCTGCGGGGTCTGTGCCCGATATAAAATTGTTTAATGCATCTGCTTCCGTGCTGATACTTTGAACAGCGTTAGTTTGCTGAGGTACAGCAACATACAGAGAGCCCCAGTCTATCCGGACATCGTCGCCGCTTCTTTTCAGAAGAGGTTGCTCTATAGTGCCTGCTTTTAGGATATTCAATCCATTTCTCGAATACTCCACTCCTTTTACCGGCTGGAAAGCTGCATGAACCGCGATAGAACTTGATGCTCCGAAGTAAAGCTTTACCTGGTGCTGTTTGCCATCGTTGGAGCTCACTTTTGTCGAGATATAAGAAACCGGACGGGCCATCAGATCCAGGTCGTCCATCAGTAATGGAGAAGTAAAAGTTACGTTAAGGTCGACACCTCCACAGGTAAAACCATAAATAGTTTGGGTAGCATTGAGGTCGATGCTTTTCTGCTTCGCCTCAAGAACTGCGGGGCCTTTAATAACAGCTTCCTCTACCAGCCCAAGATCCAGCCATCTTCCTCCTGCTGTGTTCGCAACATGAACTGCAATAATGTTCCTTCCTGTTTTTAATAACTTCTTATTAACAGGAATATAAGCAAACCCTTCTGTCCATCCTGTCTTTGTATACGCTGGCTTACCATTGATATAAACCTCAATATTATCGTCGTGATTTAACTTCAGAAAAACTGGCTTCTCAGTAATCTTATTAAGATCGAAGGTTCTTCTTACCCATATATCGTTGCTTTTCCACTCAGTTCTAACCTGGCCTTTTTCTGATCCAAAAGGGGCGGGACCACTTTTCCAGGCATTGTCATTAAAACCCAAGCCTTCCCATCCATTAGATGGTTTTGTCTCTGTGTACTGAACGCTATACTCGGCCTGATCCCCAGCAGGCAGTATTGGAGTATAAATCTTCTCTGCCTTACCCATAAAATTATAGATCTTGCCGTCAACACTTACCATTCCATTTAAAGACTGTTTAGCCCCGGTCCAATGAGTTGTTGTAGCTGCATTAAGGGTATCACTCCCTGACCAAATACTAAAATAAGGGTGATGGGTAATTAAGGGATAAGCAGGAGCCTGTCGCTGTTGTGCATATGTACTTGCAGTCAATAGCAAGGCCGCTCCTAAAAATAATCGCTTCATAAATAATCTATCTGTGTGTTCTATTTGCGTACTAGTGAATTCGTACTTTCTTTTTTACTCATTAAAGTAAGGCCAGCATCGATGAACTGTCCTCCTGTGTTTTGATGGCAATGAATGGCTATAACATTTTTACCATTTGCCACCAAAGCTTTTTTCGCAGCATCTTCAATCGCTACCAGCGTATATTTAGGTGTGTAACTTTTAATATCCGCGGCTTTAACACCGTTGATGTATACCTCACAGTCGTCGTCATGATGAATGCTGAGCATCAACTCGTCTTTGTTGATCCTGGAAAGATCACCAAGGGTAAATTCCTGCCTTAACCAGATATCCTCTGTGGTCCATTGTGTTCCGATAACAGCTCCAGGGGTTCCCTCTTTTCCAAACCCACCTTTGCCTGACTGCCAGTTTTGATCATTGAAGTCTTTACTGAACCAATTACCTGAAGGTTTACTAAAGCTATACTTCCAGATCTTTGCATCACTTTTTGCGTTAGCCAGAATATCTCTCAGGTAAATATTTCCTTTGATTACGCGCTCATTCGATGCCCTGATCTTATCTATTGATCCTTTTATTATCTCACGGTCGTAAGTAAGCAGGCCGTTTAGTTCTATCTCCACATCAGTGATCTCGGTATAGACCGCAGCACTCAGGCCATTATTCGTTTTATATTGAGTGAGGTCGTTTGCAAACTGATCATATAAATTCAGGTAATCCTTTTCATTGTCAATCATGATGTAGGTAGGGCCGGTTTTCCAGGTATGACCAGGAATAATGAAACCAATTCCGCCATACTCGCCTACAGCCAGGGTTTGGGTGGCACTTGGAGCAGGGACATCAGGAGGAGGATAGCTATGAATATCCATCACATCTCCTACACCGTAGTGACTTCCGCCACTAGCCTGATTAACCAGTCTTGTTGGATCTAATTGCTTTACTTTTTGTACCAGGGCTTGGGTATTATGCTGTGCCTGACTTTCATTGAAAACGACCCAGCTAATTATAGAAGGAGAATTCCAATGGGTTTTAATCATACGCGTTAGCTCGGATGAAAATGCTGCAGTATCTACAGGAGGCACATGTTCAGTATATGAGTTTGGAGAAGGCATATCCTGCCATACCATTAAACCTAATTTATCTGCCCAGTAATACCACCTGTATGGCTCAACTTTAATATGCTTACGAACCATATTGTAGCCAAATTTCTTGATCATCTCCAGGTCGTAGCGCAAAGCGGCATCAGTTGGAGCAGTATAACCTCCGTCGGGCCAGAAGCCCTGATCCAATGGACCAAGCTGGAACAGGAATTTGTTATTCAGGAACATCTTTTTGATTCCGTTCTCTTCCCCTATCGAGATCTTCCTCATTCCGAAATAGCTGTCAACCGCATCTATGCTTTTAGTACCTTGTTTTAATGAGAGACTTAAGTCATACAAGAAAGGGCTATCTGGTGACCAAAGCTTTGCATTTTTAACAGGCACGCTAACCTCTCTATTTGGCTTTACTGTGAGGGTTTGTATAACCTTCCCTTTATCTTTTATCTGTACAGCAACATCTAAATCTTGTGCTGGATTATTCGTTTGAACAAGAAGCTTTACTACAGATTTATCTATGTCCGGAACAATTTTCAGGTCGCTTATACTGGTTCTAGGAACCGGCTCAAGCCAAACTGTTTGCCATATCCCAGTAACAGAGGTGTACATAATTCCTTGTGGATTTAATGTTTGTTTCCCGCGGGGAAATCCGCCTTTATCGGTTGGATCGTATACCCTAAGTGCAATATCCTGGTTTCCGGCTTCTTTTATCTGTGCTGTAATATCATAACTGAAAGGATCATATCCACCAGTATGAACACCGAGGCTTTTTCCGTTTACAAATACTTCTGTTTCGTAATCAACAGCCCCGAAATGCAATAATACCCGTTCACCTTTCCATGATGCAGGAATATTGAACTTACGGCGGTACCAAATGCTCTCATGATGTTCCATTACCCCTGAAAGGGCAGATTCAACGGCAAACGGCACAAGGATGGAACGTGATAGGTTACCCGCAGGTAAGGCTTCTGTTCTGCTTGAAGCAGGTTGAAACTGCCATAGTCCGTTCAAGCTAAGCCATCTGTTACGGGCAAACTGAGGGCGAGGGTACTCGCTCAATACATTTTTCGGATCTACATCCTTCGAAAATTTACTCATTAATGCCGCTCTTTTCGGCTGCCATTCCTGGGCAGAGGAAATGAGAGGCAAAGAAAGAGTCGCAATAAGAATTAATTTTTTAAAATTCATACGCATTTATTTATTAAGTGGTGTGTTTATAATTTCTCGTGCTTTTTACAGCTAAAATTGGTTCGTCATTCCTGATGGGGCCCCAGCAACCCATTCTCCCCTCTTTTCTACAGTCCAAATGTCGATAATGTCACCAAGCGAGATTTCTCAAACTATGGCTCATTTGTCTCATTTTCGGGAGACGGTATTGGTAAATATCAGCGAGGTGGGCTTTAAGAGCATGTTTGAGAGTTTGGATTGAAAAAACAAGCTTTTTGGATATTTGGAGGGGTATTTAAGAAAGCCTTTTCTATTATATTTGAATCAGCGGAACTGACCAATGTACTTGTATACTCCAATTCTAACAGTAATATTCTTCCTACTAGCGTTCGATACGGCTAAGTCGCAGTCTTATTACTTTAAGCACTACCAGGTGGAAGAAGGTCTTGCACATAATTCTGTGATCACACAGATACAGGATAGCAAGGGCTTTATGTGGATTGGCACAAAGGGGGGACTAAACCGCTTTGATGGCTATACCTTTAAAACTTTCAGGAACGATAAGAATAAGTTTGGGACCATAGGCAATAACATCATTGTTTCAATAGACGAAGACAAGAGGGGAATGATCTGGGTGGGAACCGGGAGAGGGATTTTTAAATATGATCCTTACCTTGAAACATTTAAGGAACTCGTCCTGGCGGTAAAAGGTGGTATAACCTATATCCGCACTGACAAACGAAATAACTTATGGTTCCTGGCAGAAGGCTGGCTTCATCATTATAATCAACAACAGGATAAGGTGACTAATATTGGTCTGGCCGCGTCCTGTCTCACGCTTGGTAAACAGGGAAATATCTGGCTTGGCAGGAATGATGGGACGGTTCTCAAATACGATCCAGATACAAAGAAAGTAAGCAGTATGGCGGTTCTGGATAAGAACCTGCCTCCTCAGGAGAAATTCATTACTAAGGTTTTTGACATGGGTAAAGACAGCTTGCTGATTGGAACATCGAAACTGGGTGTAAGAGTTTATGATGTAAAAACCGGAGCACGAAGTGCTTTAAAACTTGGCAATGAAAGCAACTTAGATCTTTTCATTAGAGATATTCTGATGTACGGAGATAGTGAATACTGGTTTGCAACCGAATCAGGAATCTTTAATTATAATTTCAAAACGAAGAAAAGCGAAAAGATTGTAAAACGGAACGGGGATAAATATGGGCTAACAGATAATGCTGTCTATTCTTTGTGTAAAGATAAACAGGGCGGCTTATGGGCAGGAACTTTCTTCGGGGGTCTTAATTACTATTCAAAAGAGGGCGCCAGATTCAAAAAATACTATCCTACAGATGATAAGAACTCTATTTCGGGAAATGCTATCCGGGAGATCTGCAGTGATGAACTCGGGAACCTGTGGATAGGTACTGAAGATGCGGGTATTAATAAATTTAATCCCAGAACCGGGCAATTCACGAGCTATCTTCCCAATGGCAAAAGCACAGGACTCTCTTATACAAATATACACGGTCTATTAGCCTATCAAAATCGCCTTTATATCGGTCCCTTTATCCGCGGAATGGAAATAATGGATATTAAGACCGGACTTATTACCGACCGGTTTAAATTGATAGGTGAAAATAAGAGTAAGGTTTCAGACTTCGTGATGTGTATATACCTAACTAGCGACAGTACTTTGCTTATAGGTACTACAGGGAACCAGCTGGGCCTTTTTTCCTTTAATCCATTAAAAAAGACTTTTAAAAGATATGGCTATTTACCAGATGGATTTGACGTTTATGCCCTTCTTGAAGATCATGAAGGAACAATCTGGGCGGGAAGCCCGGGTTCAGGAACTTCGTATTTTAATATAAAAACCGGCAAAAAAGGGACGATCAGCTTCAGTGACAAGGACGATGACAGTCAGTTTGACCATGACTACCTTATTCAGGGGATCTATGAAGATAGTAACAGGTGTTTATGGTTTGCTACTGATGGAGGTGGATTGATACGACTAGGTGCCGACCGGAGAACGATTAAGAAGTATACGACCGAAAATGGACTGCCTACGAATTCAGTCTACCGAATTTTAGAAGACAATTCAAAAAATCTTTGGATTAGTTCTTTGAAAGGTCTGATCCGTCTTAACCTTAAAACTGAGGTAATAAAAGTATATACGCAGTACAATGGTTTAGTAACAGACCAATTTAATTACAACTCGGCTTACAAGGCCGCAAATGGGGAGATGTTTTTTGGCACCGTAAAGGGAATGATCTCCTTCAAGCCAGAGGAATTTGTACAAACGAAAACCATAGTACCTTCATATATCACAGGCTTTCAGATCAATAATAAGGATGTGGTTCCCAATACCGAGAACTCCCCTTTATCCAAATCCGTCTCTTATACAGACACCCTGGTACTCAATCACGATCAAACAAATTTCAGTATTGAGTTTGCGGCAATTAACTACACTTCGCCTGAAGCTACCCGATACAAGTATCAGATGAAAGGTCTGGATAAGGAATGGACGTACCTTCGCAATAATCGCAAGGCTTATTTCACCGGTCTCTCTGCAGGCAGTTATACCTTTGTTATGCAAGCAGAAAGCAATGACGGTAGCTGGACAAGCAAGGAACAACGCTTATTTATTCTCATACTACCTCCCCTATGGAAAAGTAAGCCCGCCTTTATGCTCTATATCACCCTGATCATCATTGCTCTGTACCTATCCTTCAGGTATTATCATTTATACCTCCAGAGGAAAAATAGCGACAAGCTCAGGATGTTTGAATACGAAAAAGAGAAAGAAATCTACCAGGCGAAAATTGAGTTCTTCACCAATATCACTCACGAAATTCAAACTCCCTTAACTCTTATTGTAGGGCCACTGGCATTGATAATGGAAAGGATAAATGAGTTTGCAGGTATTAAAAGAAGCCTGACTATGATGGAGCAGAATGCAAAACGACTGCTGGAACTGACCGGGCAGTTGCTTGACTTTAGAAAAACAGAGATTAATCAGTTCGGACTGAATTTCGTGAATGTAAATATTTCAGAGATCCTGGCGGAACAAGTAGAGGTATTCAGACAAGAAGCTATTAAAACAAAGATCGAACTAAGCTTTGAGCAGCCTTTAGAACCGGTGATTGCCTTTGTAGATAAGGAAGCATTCTTAAAGATCAGCAGCAACCTGATCTCCAATGCAATAAAATATGCAGGCACAACTGCCTCAATTGAGATTATTCCTAACGGAGAGGATACAGCTAATTTCACGATCAGATTTTCAAATGATGGTCCTGGTATTTCCAAAGAGTTTAGTGAGGACGTTTTTAAACCATTTTTTAGAATGCCGGGAAATAAAAAACCAGGCACAGGGATAGGTTTGGCTCTCGCAAAGTCGCTCACAGACCTGCACAGTGGCTCCTTAAAATTGGCATCCACAGCTCCCCATCATACTGTCTTTGAACTTACTTTACCCCTCCGTCAAAAATTTGAATTCAAGGTTAGCAGTTGGAAAAAATTTCAGGAGAAAGCTCCTCAGAACTCGGATTAACGATTTTAGCACACGATAATATTTAGTTGAAATTACAACAGGATTAGTATGAAGGATAGTATTTTAATAATTGATGATAACGAAGATATTTTAGAGTTTCTATCACAAGTATTGGGCGAATCTTATAAACTTCATCCTGCTATTAATGGGGAGATAGCGCAGGAGATCTTACAAAACAACATGGTAAATCTTATTATTTCAGATATCATGATGCCCGGTATTGACGGTTTTCAGCTTTGTAAACTGATCAAGTCAACGGTTGAATACTGCCATATACCTATCATCCTTCTTACTGCAAAAAACACTTACCAGGCACACATTGAAGGTCTTGAAGTGGGGGCCGACGCCTACATACAAAAACCCTTCGCACCGGAGCTTTTGCGCTTGCAAGTAGCAAATCTGCTGAAAAACCGGATGAAGGTTAAAGAACATTTCTCCGGTGATTTATCCAGCGTCAGACGTGAACTGGCTCATTCCAAAATAGACGAACAGTTTTTACAGAAATTGGAGGACTATATACATGCCAATATGAGAGATCCGGACATTGACATCAATAAACTTGCGGATTATATGAACATGAGTAGGCCTACGTTTTACCGTAAGATCAGTTCGCTTTCCAATCTCTCTCCTAAAGCCCTGATCAACGTTATCAGGTTGCAAAAAGCTGCTGATCTCATTGCACAGAACGAATTTACTTTATTTGAAATAGCAAAAAAGGTGGGTTTCAGATCTCAGAGCGTTTTCGGAAAAAACTTCCAGAAACACTTCAAGCTAAGCCCAATGGAATATTTAAATGATTTGAAAAAGAAAGCTTATGAGAGGTCCTAACAGGACATTCATAAGCTTCAACTAATTAAAATAAAGCAATAAGTTACTCAATTAAGGTTCCTGATCTTTATACTTCTAAAACTTACATCATTGCCATGATCCTGCAGTAAGATATGACCTTCAGGTGCTTCACCGAAGTTATTCCAACTTTTGTACTTACTAATTGCTACCAGATCACGAAATTCTTTAGAACCTCTAACATACTCCAGCACTTTCGCTCCGTTCAAATAATGTTCTACCCTGTTATCGGGATAAACAACTACCCGGCCGCTGTTCCATTGGCCTATCGGATGAAGAAAACGTTCCGGCTTATTAGCTGTGATTAAGTCGTATAAAGACGAGAGCGTGCGATTGCCATCGCGCCCCAACTTGGCATCAGGATGCAATTTATCATCAAGCACCTGATACTCAAGTCCGATTGCGGATCCCGCGTTTTTCTCTGTCAGGGTGACAAAATATTTCACTCCGCTGTTAGCGCCCGGCGATAATTTAAAGTCGAATGTTAAGTCGAAAGCTTTGTATTTATCCCGGGTAACAATATCTCCTCCATTAGTTGATTCTGCTCCAGTTGACGAAAGTACGCGCAGTGTACCATGCTCAATTACCCATCCTTTTGGAGGAAAGGAATCTTTATAAGCTCCAACCCAACCATTCGAACTCTTACCATCAAACAGCAATTTCCAGCCACTTTGTTTCTCCTGTTTACTCAGTGAGTTGGGTTCCATATTCACCACAAAAATATCTGAAGGAAAAGGCTCAGGCTTTAGGTTAGCTGTTTTAATATTAATGTTCTTAAAATAAATTTCCTTACCAGCCTCTTCTTCCTTTGATATGCTGTGCACCTGCAAGCCAATGAAGCCTTTCTGGTCAATCGTATCAATTAGATAGGCCACTGGTTGCCCGTTTAACCAAGTTTTAGTTACGTTGCCAATGCACTCGATCTTAACATGATTATACTCTCCGCTTTTATACAAGTTCTGCGCCCTGGTATTTAAGGAAAGGGGATATAACCACTGTCTTCTGCTTTCGTCATAGATCCCTGCACTCCATTTCCTGTCGCTCGGATCAATTTCCACTTGCCTGCCATAAACTGCCCCCTTGCCCTTATTGAGCTGGGGATTATAATGACTGCGGGTTTGAATTCCTGAATTGACGGGAGCACCAAGTTTGATATCGAGTTCGAGCACAAAATCTCCATACTCATTTTCAGTAACCAGGAAGGTATTGGGGGAATTAAGAACAGTGGTTCCCACAATTACTCCGTCTTCAACCTTGAAAGGAGCGTTTCCGCCCAGGGTCTTCCAACCTTTCAAAGTTTTCCCATCGAATATTTCGGGACCTGCCCCATTTCTTTGATGCTTGGTATTGGCTATTGATACACCCGCATGAAGCAAAAATGCCAGTACCAGCGGGAAAATTACTCTGATAAGTTTCATAATCTTAAAAATTATATTCTGATTTCCATGATTTAACCTGATGCTGGGCGATAGCCTGATTAGCCAAATGCACACAAACTGCAGTAGTTGCTCCGGTTATCACATTAGATGCTGGCTTTGCTCCTGTCGTGATTGCTTTATAAAAATCACTTAAGGCATACCATGTTCCATCTTTTGATTTTTCTTTTAATATGGGAATGCCCCCATCGGTATTCCATTCTATTTTCGAGGCACCAGTAACGCCATCAACTGTTTCCAGCTCCTTTCGCGTTTCTTTCTCCGGATAAAATACTCCCTGATCTGTCAGTAATGAAATTGTTCCCTTGGTACCTTTCAATCTAAACAAATAACCATCGTAAGCATTTCCACAGGTTGCCCCAAAATTGCCGATCATATTTTGCTTGTTATATCTCAGCGTTACCTGCACATTGTCAAATGTCTCCCTTCCGTCTTTGTAGAAATCGATCCCTCCGGTACCCAAAACTTCATCGGGATGAGTATCGAAAGCCCAATTGATAAAATCAATTTGATGAGAAAGCAGTTCAGCCACCAGACCGCCGGAGTACTCTTTATACATGCGCCAGTTAACCTGCTTCTCAAGAGCGGCATCCGGAACGCTGCGTCTCCAGTTCCAATTTCTGTCCCACCTGCTTTCCACCTGTGTAACTTTTCCCAAATAGCCTTTGTGAATCATGTCTTTAACCCGGTAGTATAAAGGTGTGTACCGGTATTGGTGCCCTACTTGTAAAACCAAGTTTGGATATTTTTCTGACAGCTTCACCAGCTTTTGGGCCTCGGAAATACTATAGGTCATCGTCTTTTCAAGATAGACATGCTTCCCTGCCTCTAATGCTGCCGCTGCAGCTTCGTAATGGGAATTTAGCGGGGTCGCTATAAGGACAGCATCGACACTTTTATCATCCAGCAGCTTGCGGTAATCTGAATGATTTTTTAGCTGACCTGCGCCCCAGGCTTTCTCTGCCTCCCTGAGGCGGAAATCGAGTACGTCACATGTTGCAGTAACCTTGAAAGAGTTGTTAAGCTGCTTAATAGTATGGATCAAGCCTTTCCCGCGGTCGCCAGTACCAATAACTCCCACTCTGATTATCCCATCGGGTATTCGCGAGAATGCGCTTACCATTTGGTTTTGCAGAAGCAGAGATCCTGTAAGCAAACCAGCCTGCTTCAAAAAATTGCGTCTCGACATCTTATTTAAACAATTTTCCGTTCACAATTACCTCCTGCTTCTTTTCGTCGAAGGTTGCTTTTGAACCTGTGTGAGAGGCAGCTGTAGTCATAATATTTGCAATTGAATGATAGTATCCGGCTTCCACAGGAGCATTCGGTTGTTTCCTGCTTCTGATACATTGCATCCAATTGAGCATGTGACTTGTAGTTAGGCGGTCGCCGCCTGTATTTGCACTGGCAACAGCCTGCATGGAAGCATCAGCAAGGGCAATAGTAGGCAACAGATTAGCTTTCATACCCATTGCGGCTGCATGGCTTTCTTGTAACCCTCCGTTTGGAGAAATCTGGTTTGTGATTAGGTTCAATTCCCCACCGTTCGAATAATAGATCTCCGCAGGCTTCTCTGAGCCATTGTGCATCCTTGAACTAAATGTTACCTGGAATCCTTTCTGATCTCCATCCTGACCATAATCGAACACTGCAGTTGTGGTATCCCAATTCTTCCGTCCATCAATCCACATATAAACGCCGCCGTTTGCCACTACGCTTCTGGGATGTTTTAGTCCGGTAAACCAATGCACTGTATCAATCTGGTGACTCATCCATTGCCCCGGCATCCCGGAGGAATAGGGCCAGAAAAGACGGTACTCTAAATACTTACGAGGGTCCCAGGGTTCAAAAGGCCGGTTCATCAAAAACCTTTTCCAATCGGTATCTTGTTCCCTGAGCTGAGCGAGTAATTCCGGTCTCCTCCATCGCCCTGGCTGATTCACGTTCCATGTAAGTTCTACCATGGTGATATCACCAAATTTACCTTGCTTGATAAAATCCGCAGCAGCATGATAATTTGTGCCACTCCTTCTTTGTGATCCTATCTGAACGATCCTGTCTGTAGCTTTTACTGCTCTCAATGCTGCCCTATTGTCTTCCATAGTCTCAGCAAAGGGTTTTTCAACATAGGCATCACAACCGGCCTTAACAGCCTCAATAGTATGTAACGCGTGTTGAAAGTCAGCTGTACTTATTATTACGGCGTCGAGATCCTTCATCCGGTACAACTCATCATTATTCACACAGGCCTTTATTTTCTGGTTGAGCTTCTGCTCAAGAAAAGCCTGCCCCTCCTCGCGGCGAAGCTTCCATAGGTCAGATAGTGCTACTATTTCAAAATTCAGCTTGGTATAATGTGCAGTAAAAGCAGGGAACAGCGAATTTTTAAAGCGGTCTGAGAAGCCGACCACTCCCACCCGGACACGATCATTGGCGCCAATGATCCGACTGTAGCTTTTAGCGGTAAAAGGTAAAGTACTCAGATAAGTACCTGCAGCAGCCATGGCTGTTGTTCTGATAAATTCCCTTCTTGAAGTCATTTAACAAGGTTTTTAGATGGCAGAATTGATTAGTTTATAATTATTTCCTTAGGTTCAGAAATGTCCGCATTTTAAACGCAAAACACAAGTATTTCTTGAAATTCATTCATTCATTCATTCATTCATTCATTCATTCATTCATTCATTCATTCATTCATTCATTCATTCCATCTCCCATTCATTCCTTCTCTCACTCATTCCGTCAATCCTTTCACTATAATATTGTCAAACCAAGGCATTCCATCGTACGAACGAAGACCGACCATACCCTGCCGGTACTCAGCATCACTTACTGAAACAAGAGGCTCTGTTGAACTGCCCAGATAAACACGAATTGAGGGACCTTTCGCCTTTACGGTTAAACGATACTTCTGCTCAGGATTCACTTTAAAAGCTGAGGAGGCAAGCATTTTGTACTTTTGATCAACTGCTTTGCCAATCTCAACCCGATTAAGAACAGGATTGACACCTACATAGTATCCTTCATAAAAATCTGCTCCAATAAATGGTTTCGAAACCCGGAATATGACTCCCGCATCTCCTTTTTCACCTGTTACGATATCAGTTTGAAAGGAAAAATCGCTGAACTGCGTGTGGCTTGCCAGCACCTTTGAACCATGAATACCAGCCCCCCACGACCCATGGTTGGAAGCATTCCGGATTGCCCCATCCTTCACAAACCACCCTCCTCCATAGAAGATCCAGCCATCCATTTTCCCATCTTCAAAGTTCGCAGTAAAAGTACCTTTTGTTGCTCTCTCTGACCCGACGAGAGGTAAGATAGAAATTCGAAGATTTTGAGCTCCATATGGGATCAGACTCAGCTCTTCTTCTGGCTCTGAAGATGTTACGGGACTATAAGGAACCTCAAAGGCGGATATATTGTTATATGAAATTGTCCATCCGGGAATTTTCTTTCCCTTTATTTTTAGGACTATCGGAGTATTAGCCGGATCGAAAGGATCATCGGTCAATCTACTTATTTCCACCTTGACCTGCTCGTCCAGGCTACCTTTGCTTAATACAAGTCCATAATTCCAGTCCTTGTTAGGATACAGTTCATAATCGGCAAAACCTGCAACAGAATGAACCTTCGTTATTACCTTTCTGGCGTCAACTTTCAAGGCATAAATCAGTGGTCCGCGTTCCACACTAACAGCATTATTCACCTGCCCGGTCAGCTTTACTTCCATAGGAAAGTTAAGCAGAACCTCGTCCCCATCCTTCCATTGCCTTTTTAAAGTCACTATCTTTCCTGATGATAAACCTGATTGTGTTTTTCCATTGATCTTTATAGTTGCGTTTTTGCACCATCCAGGGATCCGTAAGCGTAAAGGGAAAGTTGCTGATTCTTTCAAGGATAGTTTCAATCTTATCTGGTCTCCGAAGGGATAATCTGTTTCTTCAGAAACTTTCACAGGAATATTATTAGCAACTAACGCCCGCACTTCTACAGGTGCGTAGGTTAATATGGCTAGTCCTCCGTCAGGTGTCGCAGCCCAGCTATTTTTAACGAAATAGGGCCATCCCATGTGCATATTGAACCGACAGCATCCCATTCCCGAATACGGGCTTAATAATAAACTCTCGGGGTAATCTTCATCAAAACCGTTGTGGCCACGTACGCAACGAACCTGATTAGGCTGCGTATAATAAAGGTGTTCTTTCAGATCTCTGCTAAATTGTGCTGGCAATGCATTAAAAGCTATTTTTTCAAGTCGGTCGCCTATGCTCGGGTCTTCAATTATGCGAGCAGCCGTTTCCAAACTCTGCATCCATTCTACTACAGTGCAGGTCTCTGCTCCCTGAATAGAACTCTTGCCTGCAAGGAATTCTGTTCCCGATGCTATCCCTGTTGGTTGTGCATGATCCGAAATCAGATGATCTATTCCCTTAAAGAAAGCCTGTTTATAAAATTGATCCTGGGTGTGCTGATAAGCTATAGCAGGAAAGCGCAGCGCCTGACCTACGTTGACGCCGTGCTTTGTCTGGAAATCGTCTCCAAAATGATAGAACATATTCCGGCTAAAAATCTGCTTCCAGGGGTAGGCCTGCTTCTCAAGCAGAGATGCCAGCTCAAGCAAATGTTTCTCGCCGGTCTTGTTATAAAGCCAAAGTACAACCTCAATATTATCACCAGCCCTTGATTTACTCCAATCACGTAAGGGGCTGGCCGGAAGGTTTTGAACCTGGTATTTGAAATAGCTGCTAAGAAAAAGAATTACTTCCTGATCGCCTGTGGCCTCGTAAAAGCTTTTCAGCGCGTATAGCATGGGCATTCGCGGCCACCAATCATTCATCTGCTTTGGTCCGAAAAGGCCATTTTGCTGCTGACTATTTAAGGTATATTCTATCCACTTCCTGGCTTTTTCTTTTAACGTCTCACTATTCAGGGTATAGGCGAGGGCGACCAAGCCTTTAACATAGTAGGCAGGCCTCTCCCATCCTTTTCCTGAGCCTCCAAGCCAATCAGAGTCCAAACCTAAATTATCAGGTTCAGGGTATAGCTCTTCGGCATACCCTGTTGCTCCATTTGCCTGCAGCTCTAATTGCTTAAGCAACCACCCTTTTGCTCTGATGCTCCCTAATGGAAGTTCTGCATAAGTAGATTTAAGAAGGGGAGCTCTGGAAAAGGCATAATCCGCTATGTTATTATTTTGCGCTACCACTTCACATTGCCAGAGTAAGGGCAAAATTAAAGTGCTTAACAACCTGAAAAATTTGCCCATTTAAATAGATGATTTTTAATCGGCGTATCAAAACTTAATCGGCACACACCTAATCAAAAATCACAAAAACGCTCATCTAATACTTCTCATGTTTTAGCTTTTTTGTCTCAAATTGCTCTTACAAGTTAATTAAAGCTGTAAAAATCAGATCCTACCATGAGCCAGAAACCATGTATTACCAGCTTACCTCTAAGTAAAAAGCCTCTTCACCCTCCATTAGAACAACGCTTACCTTAGGGAAAGATCGAGGATCTGGTTTGCAAGTTCTTACCATGCCTGTCAAAACTCCTTTGCCGTACTCGGGGGGATAAGGAGTATGCATTTTTAACCGGGCAAACTTCATTTCTTCATCGAAGCTTTCCAATACGAAATATCCTACCTCCCCATTTATATGATTGCTTTTATAGGCAGCATCGAGGTTGATTAGGAGTGACTTAAAATCTGCATTTGGATCAGGTACGGTAGCTCCTCTTCCTTTACCAAGCGTAAAAATAGTATTGGGACCATAAGTTATCGAAACAGCCTTAAGGGCATCCAGCCAGTCTTGCTCATGATACCATCCCTCAGGAACCAAGTCTGTAAGTCCATGTTTATTCAGAAGGTCATCAATATTCATGTTGTGTTCCTTCAGAATATTTACAGCTGATAATATTGCACGGCCGCTTACTTTATTCTCCTCTGCAAAAGCTTTGTAATACATAATTGTTGTTATTAATTCTTGTACGGCTAAACTGACATAAGGGTTCTCGCAAGAGCTTTGAAAGAACAATATTGCTCTGATAATCAACATTATAATTAACCTTCCGAGAAAATAATTTCTATAAATATAAATTGATCCTATATTTGCCTACTAATTCTATAGAGTTACAAAAAATGCGACAAACTGAATGGGCGTTCACTCCTGTTTAAGAACATGCAAAGGAAGGTGCCTCCAGTTAGCTTTCAGTTAAGCCTCAATAGATGAGTATCAATCGGTCAATTAAACAATAATCACTAAATGATGAAACGTTTTACGTATGCTTTAAAATTAATAACCCTATCTGCTTTGTTATTTAGCTTTACTCCCTTACTAGCCCAAAATATTGTAAGCGGAATTGTAAAAGATAGCAGAGGTCCTCTTTTAGGTGCAAGTGTGGCTGTAAGAGGCACTAAGCTTTCTACTACAACAGATTCTTTAGGACATTTCAGAATTGCGGTAAATATCCCGACTCCTTTTTACTTAAGGGTTAGCTATGTGAGTTATAAAGCACAGGATTTCCAGGTGATTAAATTCGAGGATAAGCCCTTGGAGTTCACCCTTGTTGACGCTTCTCAACTTGAAGAAGTTGTTGTCACGTCCCGCAGGCGTTCAGAAGTATTACAAGACGTACCAATTCCCATTTCGGTAGTAGGTGGAAGACAGCTGGAAGAATCCGGAGCCTTCAATGCAAACAGGGTGAAAGAACTCGTTCCTTCTGTTCAGTTCTACTCTTCAAACCCAAGAAATACTACGCTTAATATCCGTGGTCTGGGTTCTACTTTTGGTCTGACAAATGACGGAATCGACCCGGGTGTTGGCTTTTATGTAGACGGCGTATACTACGCACGTCCTGCAGCAGGAACTTTCGACTTTGTAGATGTAGAGAGGTTAGAGGTTCTGCGCGGACCTCAGGGAACCTTATTTGGTAAAAACACTACTTCTGGTGCGATAAACATCACTACACGTAAACCTACTTTCAGTCCTGAAGCCAGCTTTGAAACGAGTTTTGGAAACTTCGGATATATACAGGCTAAAGCCTCAGTAAGTGGTCCTCTTGGTGATAAATTCGCAGCTCGCCTATCATTCTCAGGTACCCAGCGTGATGGTGTAATTGAAAATATTCGCACCTTGAAAAATATCAACGACATTAACAACTTAGGCTTCCGCGGACAATTGCTATTTAAGCCTTCTGATAATGTATCATTACTCTTGGCTGCTGATAATTCACGTCAGCGTCCTGATGGCTATGCCCAAATCGTAGCAGGTGTTGCACCCACTCTAAGACCAGCTTATCGCCAGTTTAACGCAATTATCTCCGACCTCGGATATACACTTCCGAGCACTAATCCTTTTGATCGTAAAGTAGACCACGATACTCCGTGGAACTCGGGTAATGATCTGGGCGGAGTGTCTTTAAATGCAGATATAAAAGTTGGCCCTGGTACACTGACTTCTACCACTGCATGGAGATACTGGAAGTGGGATCCTTCAAACGACCGTGACTTCACAGGTTTACAATCTCTTGCTAAGTCCAACAACTATTCTAAACATCAGAACTGGTCGCAGGAGGTTCGCTATAGCGGAGAACTTTCAGATAAATTGAGCGGTGTTGTTGGATTGTTCTATATCGATCAGGAAGTTCAGACAGACCCTGTAGCTATTGAGGAATCAGGAACTGCAACCTGGCGTTTTTCCCAAAGCACGACCAGTGATCTTTGGAAAACACCCGGATTATTTGAAGGATATGGCATCCAGAATAGATTCTCCATCAAATCGCAGAGTGCTGCAGCTTTTGCGAACGTAGACTGGGAAGTAGCGAAAGGATTACACGTATTACCAGGTATCCGTTTCAATTACGATAAGAAAGTTGTGTCTTACAGCAGGACAACCTACGGAGGACTGCAGACTACAGACCCTGCCTTGTTAGCTCTAAAAGCTCTTGTTTATACTAATCAGGCATACGATACTGATGCTGACGAGAACAACTTCACGTATCAGTTGACTTTGGCGTACAGGCCCAACAAAAGAATCAATGCCTTTGCCACTTACTCAACCAGCTTCAAGCCAATAGGTGTAAACGTATCAGGGCTACCAACAGTGAACGGGGCTGCAGCTTTAGACCTGGCGGTTATCAGGCCGGAAGATACTAAGCATTACGAGTTCGGTGTCAAAACAAATCCAATTAATAACTTTACCTTGAATCTAACCGTTCACAATTCAGATATCCGTGATTATCAAACTAACGTACAATCACCAGAAGTTGGTGTAAATCGCGGGTACCTTGCTAATGCTGAAAAAGTAAGGGTTAGAGGAGTTGAGTTGGATGCAAACATCAAAGTGAACCAAAACTTCTCCTTCTATGGTTCCGGAGCCTACACTGATGGAAAATACGTTCGCTTTACCAATGCTCCTCTTCCTCTCGAAGAAACAGGTTTGACCGTTGACGGCAAGCAAGTTGCATTTAAAGATATATCAGGAGGAAAACTTCCGGGAATTTCTGAGTGGGCAGGATCTTTAGGTGGCGAGTTTAGTACCGCTGCTAAACTATTGAAAAAGGAATCAAGGTTCTTCACCGCACTTGATCTTTCATCACGCTCTGGCTTTTCATCAAGCCCTTCACCCTCTAAATATTTGAACGTTCCAGGATACGCTTTATTTAATGCACGACTTGGATTCAAATCTTTCAGTGGTTTATCCGCTTATGTTTGGGGACGTAACCTATTCGATCGCAATTACTTCGAGCAATTGCTTCCGGCCGGAGGAAATGCCGGTCACTATGCAGGAGTGTTAGGCGATCCAAGAACATTTGGATTAACGTTGAGATATTCTTTATAATAGAAGAAAATAAAGCAAAAATAAAGGCCGGCAACTAAATTGCCGGCCTTTATTTTTGCAGTACAATTTTCCTGTTCATAATTACAAATTCTTTTATTTTTCAATAAACTTATTTGCTTACCGCTGCCCCTCAGGAGAGTACACCTTTCGAGAAGAATCCTGCGGCGAATTCTAAGTGCGTATAATGCCTGGTATAGTTAATAAAGCTAACGGTAGTATAGCGGCATCAGGAGAATTCAGGAAAGGTGCAAGCCTTGGGAAACAATGAAGAACTCTATTTTTCAGACTTATTCCCACCCTAAAGCAAGGAGATGCGAAACGCACTCGGCACTGCTTCTTACTATTGGTTATTGGCAAAGGAATCTTACGAATCTCCTCCGTACCTGAAAAAACCTTGCAACGTATTTAAAATTAAATTCTGTGATCAAAGTGAACTTGGAAGAGAGCCTTGCCTGAAAATTCCAGAATTTTATCTTGTTAACGTGATAAAAGGAAAGAATTATACTTCCGGGTTATCCGTAGATATTGGTATCGCTTAGGTTTCTGATAATCCCGAGGAGAGTCAGCAATAAGTGGTTTCAACTGGATATCCCTCATAAAAAAGTAAAAAGGCAGGAAGAGGTATATTGCTTAAACTTAAGCCAGGCAAAGTTCCATTACCTCGCAGTTGTGATGAGTATAAAGGAGATCAATACAAAAGATCAGGACCTAATACCAGCGTTTATATTATTTACTAATACCGCAAGCCCGAAAACCTCTGAAAAAACAGGACAAGGAACTTCTTCTACAGAAGAGACGCCGGGGTAAAACGTCTCTTCGCTTTCAACGAAAACAAGTTTGCAAGAATTAACGTAGGGCTTCTCCTAAATGTTACTTTAGAAGTACTTAACAAGCGTTTTCAAACTAAGCAGGATCAATAAAACACCAACCAGCACTGTAATAGGTTTTCTAGGTATTTTATTAACCAGATAAGCACCCAGAGGAGCTGCAATGATTCCACCTACAATTAATCCCGCAATTACCTGCCATCCACTTATCCCATCGAAAAGCATAAAGGTAATTCCACTTGCAAAGGCTACGGCGAATTCAGCAGTATTTACTGAGCCGATAGTGTAACGTGGGTCTCTGCCCTGTCCCATCAACGTTGATGTAACAATAGGTCCCCAACCTCCACCACCTATCGAATCCATAAAACCTCCAAATAAGGCAAGGACTCCAAGTTTTTTTGTCTTTCTTTTCTGAATATTTCTCTTTAAGCCCTTTATGATAATTACGGTGGCTAGGATGATCATATATCCTGCTATGAAGGGTTTGATTACATTCCCGTCTATTACGTCTGACAGTAAATATGCGCCGGTGATAGATCCAGCAACTCCTGGTATAAGCAGGCTCAATACAAGTTTCTTATTAATATTCTTGAATTTATAATGGGAGATTGCAGAAACTCCTGTAGTAAACATCTCTGCAACGTGCACCCCCATGCTACTTATTGCAGGAGGAACGCCGAATGAAAGCAGTAATGAGGTTGACGTTGCACCATAACCCATCCCAAGGGTACTGTCAACTAATTGAGCAAAAACTCCAATTAACAAGAAAATTAGGAATTCAGAATTTAATCCCTCCTTTATTCCCGCAATTGAAAAGCTGGAATGATAATTAAAGATAATGATCGAAAGTAAACCAACAACCAGTACTGAAGGAATAACGTACCATAGGTAGCCCGACTTTCCCTTAATCTCTACGGTGTTTTGTTGAATATTTGCTGACATATATAAAGTAATAGACTACAAAAATAGAGAAAAATAACAAAGTATATAATATAGGTAGATTATATTTTAAAACTTCCTACTTAATAATGTAAAGAGGCTCGCCGTAAACTTTGTATCCGGGACTAACAAAATGTGGATTAGGTTCAAAAAAGCGACCCCACTTGCATATGATGCTGCTTTTGATGGGACTATTTAAGGATCTGCTACTTACGTTGAGAGGTAGAATTTCTCACGATCAAGTCCGTTTCGAGTATGACACGCTCATTCTGAACATCTAATTCCGGCTGATCCAATCGTTTCAAGAGCAAAGAAATCACCTGGTCAGAAATTTCATTTATTGGCTGAGCTATTGAAGTGATCGAAGGCGTATATAATTCAAAAAGCTCGTTATCATCAAATACCAGAACACCAATATCATCAGGAATTGCTAACCCTAATTCCCTTATTGCCCTTAATCCACTTATTCCTAAGTAGTTGGTTGCAAAAACAATAGCGTCCAAATCCTTTTTCCTTTTCAGGAATGAGACGATCTGCCTAACTATATTCTCTGACGACTGATTATAAGAAACCTCCTTAACATGTTCGGCTAGCTTGAATTCAGAAGCGGCCCGTTCATAACCATGCAGACGGTCCTGCATTTGAGACTGTAAAGAATCGAGCGTTACAAAACCTATATTCTTGTATCCCTCCAAAACCAGATGTTTAATCCCATTATATATGCTTTGAGCGCTATCAACACCTACAAAGTCGACAAGGGGAACATTCTCAAGAAAACGGTCGAACAAAACTACTGGTGAGCCTGATTTTACTAAGGCTGTTATTTCAGCTTCAATTCCTTCTGGTGGAGCTATAATATATCCGTCTACGTGCCTTTCCTTAAATATACTTAGGATCTGTTTTGTCTTCTCGGTATCATTCTCGGTACTGCTATAGATTATCTTATAGCCGTTCCTGTAAGCATTTCCCTCAATCATTCGGGCGATATTTGCAAAGAAAGGATTGGAGATGCTCTCCACCAAAAGGCCTATTATATTTGATTTTCCGGTACGAAGACTTCTTGCCAAAACATTTGGCTTGTAACCTACCTCCTCCACAAACTTCAGCACTCTTTCCACCAATTCGTCACTTATCCTCTTCTCCTTCGCCCTTCCATTTAAAATGAAAGAAACAGTGGTAGTAGAGATATTTAGTTGCTTTGCAATATCAATGATGGATAGCTTTCTTTTCACGAGAGGAGGATATTTGCTCCAAAGATATGTTAAACGATTTAGTTACAAAAATTTAACCTTCGTAACCAGGTTTTAATAACATACCTGTCTATATAAAAAGTGAAAAGATTAAAAGAATCTCGAAACAGAAAACGCTGAAGTTGCTGATATAAAAACAGGCAAACCGTTAATTAACGATCTGCCTGAACCAATCAAAATATAAGAGGGCTCTCTATATTAAACGTTTTAGCAACTAGCTCTTATTCAAGAGCTCAAATTCCGCCGGTTGATACCAAAGACTTGAAGCCCCCAAAAGTGCGGCCTCTTCACCCAGCAAAGCTTGAAAAACAGGTATTGTACTAAATTCACCTTTTATAGAATTCTTCAAGCTGTCTTTGAACAGATGGTAAGCATTCGCTATGTTGCCCCCCAGAATGATAGCTTCCGGACTTTCAGCCTCAATGAATTCATTCAAAAACACTCCTAGGTTCTCACCGAAAAGATTAAAAACCTCTGCTGCTACCGGATCGCTTTCGGCTAGTGTAACCAGTGCCTTTACGTCGGTCACGAGATTGCCACTAAGTTCCTTATACTGCTTAATAAACCAACGAGTTGACAAGTAGTCTTCTGCAATACTGTCTTTGAAAGGCGCATTCCATCGATCAGCATCAGTAGCAATATTGTCAGCATACACTGAAGATCCCAACCCTGTACCAAGTGTCAGACCTATTATTCGGGAGAACCCTTTGCCGGCCCCACCAAAAGCTTCTCCTTGAAGAAAACAAGCAGCGTCATTCATAAAACGAATTTTATCAGGACTGGTCCCGAGGGCGCTGGCTAGTAGGTTTTTTATATTCAAACCATAGAGTGAATCATATTTATCCTGATTCTTCACAAAGCAAACGCCATTTTCGTAATCAAATGGCCCGGGCATGCCTATACCAACTTTTGTAATATTGATCTTTAATGAGTTAAAAGCATCTTTAATCGCTACTGTCCATGACTCGATAATCTCATCGACCTCATCGTGCGAATTTACATTGTTTCTGGTCCAGGTATTTTTAAGCACCCGTCTGGTTTCCAGATCTACAAGTGCCGCAGTAATGTGAGAGCCACCAATGTCTACGCCCATCACTATTGAATTACTCATATGTAAAATGTGTTTTTATATAAAATAAGTTTTGCAAAGGTTCGTCTACCCTACTTTGCGCATCTCCTAGGATCAATAACTGTTAGTGTCGCCAATTATACCCTTTTCTCCAGCAAAAATACACCAATAAAACGTTTTAGCAATAGGAGTTAAGAAATTTAAATTATTATCTGTTGCCATGGTGTGTCAACCATTACCAATTGTGGTTTTGAGGAAAGTCTATCTTTAATGTTCTGTATCACATCACCTAAAAAACATGAATCATCTCCTTTAGCAATTGTCAGATGCCATCTGTCATAGCCATTACGAACAGAATCAGAAGCAGATAGGTTATCATGAACAATTAGAATTAAGTTAGACGGAAGCTGGCCTTCTATTCCGCGAATCCTTTTCAACAACACTATAGAGGCCGGAACTACAGCAAAAACAAGAGGGTTGCGCGCGCATTCTAACTTTTCATTGGCTAACTCCATACTTCTCTCTAAAATATTTAGAGAATTGTCTTTCATCACAGCTACCCCTCCCCTTTTGCATATGGAACTTTCCCGGTTACCTTTGCCTAGTTCCGTAGGGTTATTTCCTGATAATATTGGCTCGAGGAAGGTTGAATATCTCCAAGAAACAAGGAGTATATGACGATGATTTTCTTCTTGCTTTATAAATTCGCTGAGATACAAGGGGATGAGAAAATTCATGCAACAAATGGTCTTTCCACTGTATTCTAAATTATGCAATCGAAGTTCTCTAAAGATAGTTCGTGCTTTATTTGTGAGCGTATCCTGATCTATCATATTTTACTACAACAAATAATTAATAGTTCTCTTGCAGTAAATATACAAACTAAAAGGTTTTAGCAAAAGGTTTTAGTTGATTTTTTATTCATTATTCGTCCGTTAGAAACAAAAAAGAGCACCGGGAGTGCTCTGTAACCAATATAAATCTGACATGACTGGTGATGCCTGTTGCTATACACCTTTGTCAAATTGAAGAGTGTGACAATCCTTATAGGATATAATACAAATATAAGAAGTAAAACCTTTTAGCAAAGCTATTTTATTATTTTTTCATCATTTTGCAAGGGCTGGTTTCCTACTTCTTTATTTGCTTCTTAGCTGCTCGATGCGGGCATAAGTCTCTAACATACCTGCCTGATCGATCAAACGCTTGTGATCTTTTGTACCTAACAGGTTTCTCCCGTCTCGCTCCTCTTTCCAAACCCTTTCAGCATCATCTATATAAAACTGGATCCAATCCCTATTTTTATCAATCTTATACAATTCTATATAACCTCTAAACATCACAGCGTTAAACCAGTATTCATTCGGAAGCTTATTGCCCTTGTAAAATCTTGCTTTACCAGCTGCTGCTATGGTTTGAGCTTCTTTCAAATATTTAACATCCCCTGTAAGCTGATACAGCAAGGCATTAGACTGCAGCATCGTGCCCGTATTGTAGGTATACGCTGCTTTGTCAATATTCCCTGAGGGGATCTTAATAGCATCGTAATAGATGCCTTCCGGAGCCCGCAAGTGCTTATTGGTCCAATCGTACAAGCTTAGGGCGGTATTTAAATACTGCTTGTCCTTTGTCAACTTATATAGCTGAAGGGCTACCAATATTCCTGGTCCGTTTGAACAGGTATTTTTTGTTGTATAATCCTTCTCTTTCCAGTATAAACCACCTCCGGTAATAGTATCATGACCGGTCATCATAAACTTGTAAATCATCTTGGCGACATCTAGATATTTTTGTTTATGATTTCTGTTATATGCGTCAAGATAAGCAATCGCTATCCATTGGTTATCATCATAAAAACGGCTGCTTAAACGTTCCTTTCGAACATAGTCCTGATACCCGGGTTCAGGCTTTTCATCATTGTAGTACTCGTCGATAGCACGCACAACGGGCGACATATAGTCTTTCCTGGGATTTAATTCTTCAAGCTCATTACTGGCCTGAATCAGTGCACATAGAGGCCAAAGCCAGGAATGGGGATTTTCATTATGCTTTGGGTCGGTGGTTTCGAAGTACAGTCCTGTTTTTTCTTCACGAAATACCGTATTGATATTATTATAAATCGTCTTAATCCTGTCATTGGATTTACTGGTTTGCGCTTTTGCAGACAAACATAGTGTGATCAGCAAGAATGCGTTTGCAATTAATTGATTTATCATGGTTGTGTGTTATTTTAAATTTCTGTATTGAAATATAAGGTATGCTTGGATCAGGGAGACCAGTTGGCTAAACAGTTTACTTTCTTACTGTAAGTCTTGCAACCCAGCCTCCGCCAGTCGTCATACTTATTTTATGCTTTGTATCCCGTGTCACCTCAAGGCTCTCCATTTTAAAGTCCTTTGCATTCCTGTCTGCATTTATACCGTCCTTCCAAACGTCCATTTTATACCTTGCATTTCCCAGAAAGGACAGATCAAGTTCCAGGTCGCGTGCATTCCAGTCCGTCATTGCTCCAATGTACCAATCTCCATTTTTCGCCTGACGGGCAACTGCTACATAATCTCCCACCTTTGCATGTAACGGAACAGTCTTCACCCATTCAACCGGAACTGCAGAAATAAATTGCATACACTCTGGTTCCTTGTAGTAATGTGTAGGCAGGTCGCAAAGCATTTGAAGAGGACTTTCGAAAACCACGTACATTGCCATTTGATTACAACGGGTCCCCAGGGTCATGGGTTCTCCTCCTACTGCAGCGAATGCATTTTTCTGGACATTCAACATCCCCCCTGGTGTAAAATCCATTGGTCCTGCAACCATGCGGGTGAACGGCAGGGTTGTGGTATGCTCTGGATCAATAGCTCCTGTGAACTTGCTTATTTCATTGCCGAAAACCCCTTCTGAGGTTAATACATTTGGGTAAGTTCTGATCCATCCAGTTGGCTTATAAGCACCATGAAAATCTACCATCATCTTTCTTGCTGCCGCCGCCCGGGATACTTTCTCATAATAATTCACCATATCCTGATCGTCCCGTTGCATGAAATCAACTTTGATACCCTTGATCCCCCACTTTGCAAATTGATCCAGCGCTATGTCTAACTGCTTATCGAGAACAAGCCAGCTCGTCCAGAGGATTAGATTAACATTCTTGCTTTTTGCGTATTTCGCCAGTTCCTCTACATTAATGTCTGGCGACTGTTTTAACAGGTCCCGCGTATCGCACCAGCCTTCATCGAGGAGGACATATTCAATCTTATTTTTAGATGCAAAGTCAATGTAATATTTATAAGTATCGTTATTAATGCCCGCCCGGAAATCCACCCCGTAGATATTATTATAATGCCACCAATCCCACTGTACTTTCCCAGGCTTCACCCAACTAAAATCTCCAGTTGAAGGTTTTGCAAGCTGATAAACCAATTGATTGGTTAATAATCCTTTATCTTCCCTTTCGATCATAATGATCCGCCATGGAAATGACTGCTTCCCATTAATTTTTGCAATATAATCCTCTCTGCTATTCACATTTTCATCGCGGTCACTTGTCACAGCTTTTTTCTTCGGATAATTCGGAAAAACTGCCTGAACCTCACCATTTCCTTTTCCACGGAGCCACATGCCTGCATAGTTGAACAAATTGGATTCGGTTAAAAGAACCTTTGTCCCCTTAACTTCGAAAAGTGCAGGCAAACTGGCTAGCTTATTAGCGTCTATGCTATCAATCCTATAATTTTTGTACGTTCGTTCATTGTGCGAATAAAAACTGTCTTCCTGTGGATACCAGGATCTACCATTCTTATCAAAAGAAAATACAGCCTTCTCATCCAGCACCTTATAACTACCATTCTTATTGCTGATCCAATGCCACGCTACTCCATTATTATATACTCTCCACTGTAGGGACAAACTATTACTAAAGTCAATTTGCAACTGGTTATAGTTGTCTTGAATGGAATTGCTTTTTTGATAGATAACCGCTTGTAAAACATCATTCCTTGCGCTTGTTGCACTTTTTGCAACTTTCCAGCCCCTGGTTTTGTCGCCATCTGTCTTTAACTCGATTTCGGATTTAGAAATTAATTCCTCTGCATCTAATTGAACAGAATAAGAAATAGATTCCCCTATTGAGATATTAAGGCTAACAGTCTTATCGGGAGACAACAGCAGATATTTCTTTTGAGCGAATACTCCCGCCAGGCCCAAAAACATTAAGGAAGCTGTTAGTGTGTGTTTAAGAAACATATTTACAATTATCTTCTTTGTGTTATTTCTTCTATGTAAGATGGCGAATTCCTTCTTCCAAGAATTTATAAGAGATGACAGGATAATAACAATGTCGGAAAGGAGTGTAACTGACATGGGTGATAGACTGACATTTTTTATTTAGTTAGTTAGTTCGAAAATCAGGTTTATAATATCTGCAAAACGTGAGTCAAAATTAGCAACTAAAATGATTTAGCAAAATATATTTTTAAAACCTTAATTCGCTTGTATTCTATTTTTCCCTAACTGCTTAAGGATGGATTTCAGGGAACGTAAATCCTTTTCCACAATCTTTCTTATATAAACAGCGTTAACGCTATCTTTGCTGGATATATGGGACTACCGCAGAGAATCACTTTTAATGACGTTGACTATAACTTTACAGTTGCTAATACTGAGCCTATAACAAAAGCCACAGTAAAGATTCCAATTGTTATAAATGGAGAAACTGTTGAACTTATCAAAGACTCTAAAGGTTGGATCACCAGTTCTGAATCATCTACTGTCAGCCCCTCGCTCGCACAGGCTATAGGAAGGGCTATTGAATTGCGATTTAGATTGTAAATAAGGAGATAAGTCTTGTTTATCTTCCCTCCTTGCCTTCGGTTTAGCCGGGCAATGGATTACACTATTCCCTCACATTTGAACCGAAACTCCCTCCAACTACTCGAGAGAACCCGCATCCTGTAGGATTATGCAAGACTAGTGCATGATTTCACCATAGAATTTCCGGCTATTTCGGTAGTTTTATTGCGTTTATTGAGCTTGTTATGAGAAATTTCCTAATGGCGGCTTTGTTCGCCCTCTCCATTCCGGTATCTGCCCAACAGCAAAAGAACGACTCGTTAGCCCTAAGAAGTTTATCGACCGAAGTTCTGACCCATAGTAAGGCATATGCTAATTTAAGGGAACTTACCAAAACAATTGGGGGCCGATTGGCCGGCTCTCCCCAGATGGTAAAAGCAGAGCAATGGGCGGAAAGAGTATTAGGAGATGCTGGGGCGGATACAGTGTACAAGCAAGTCTGCCAGGTACCTCATTGGGTAAGGGGCGCAAAGGAAGAAGTCCGTATTATTTCCCGCCGCGGCGATAAACCAATAAAACTTAATGCATTGGCCCTCGGGAACTCGGTGGGTAGCGGAGCCTCGGGTGTTACAGCCCAGGTGATAGAAGTGGCTTCATTTGAAGACCTGGATTCAAAAAAGGAACAGGTGAAAGGCAAGATCGTATTTTTTAATTATCATTTCCGTCCTGAATTTATCCGCACCTTTGAATCGTACGGTGATGCAGTGAAATATCGGGGACAAGGAGCCAGCAGAGCTGCAAAGTATGGGGCTTTGGCTGTTATAGTCCGTTCTATGACTCATGGTGCAAATAACTTACCTCATACAGGTTCTCTGCGTTATGACGATGCATATGCCAAGATCCCAGCAGTAGCTATCGGACTGGAAGATGCAGATCTTTTAAGCAAATCGCTTAAGGTTGAAAAGGAAGTTAAGATTTACCTGCGCACCAATTGTAAAATGTTACCGGATACAACAGGGCATAATGTGATTGGCGAAATTCGCGGCACCGATTTCCCCGATCAGATCATAACCGTTGGCGGGCACCTGGATTCCTGGGACGTTAATGAAGGTGCTCATGATGACGGGGCCGGTTGTGTTCAGGCAATTGAGGTGCTTCGGGCGTTCAAGGCATTAGGCATTAAACCGAAGCGGACAATACGTGTTGTCATGTTCGCTAACGAGGAGAATGGCGCCCGTGGCGGAATTAGATACGCCGAACTTGCAAAAATTAAAGCAGAAAAGCATGTTTTCGCACTCGAGAGTGATGCCGGTGGTTTTACGCCACGCGGTTTCGGTTTTACAATGCCAGCAGATAAGCAAGCCAAGATCATATCCTGGGCCCCTTTATTTCGCCCTTATGATGTATATGATTTCAGCACTCAGGGCGGTGGGGTTGACGTAGGAAAACTTTATGAAGCTATCGGCACCCCAATTGGAGAACTATTACCAGACTCCCAGCGTTATTTTGACCTTCATCATGCCGCGAACGACACGTTTGAAACTGTTAACAAGAGAGAACTTGAGCTTGGCGCATTCTCAATGGCAGGCTTGATTTATTTGATAGACAAGTACGGGCTTTAAATTACTAAAGCCTATACTTACCTTCCCCTTTCCCTTTAGAACATATAGGTAGGCTAATACCCAACGCCGACTAAACCGAGAGGCCATTCAGATGCTTCTCCCCCTTCAATCTCAACAATTTATTAAACTGTTCCTGTCGGTATATATTTTATGTACCAGCACCTGATGGCATTGTCGTAAATCAAATTTCTTAGCCCTCATATACTGTCTTAAACCAAGTATAAGTAAGCCACAAATTTGGAATTATACTTTTGCTTTCATTTATACTTTATATAAAATACATAAGCAATATTTATAAAAAGTCCTTCGAACGGCTGCGAAAACGAGGAAAAACCCGTAAATAAAGATTGTTTATACATATCATTAGAAACATAAATAATTACTTATGTGACCTATTCCTCTTATTTGCTTCAAATAAAAAGCAATTATGGAAATTATCGAACAAAATCACATCCAAAAACAGACTCAGTGCATGCTTATCAACGGACAATTTTCTGCAAATGATGCATTAGAAATTATGAAAAACCTAATCAATGGAAAAATCAATTTCCATAATCTGAAGAACTTTAGTTCGCAGGTAAGGTTTGGACAAGCCGATGAACATTCTTTAAAGCGAATGGAAGAGCTTAGAGAGCAACTTCATTCTATAACGCAGCTTGTGAACCACTGCCGGGAACAGGGGAAAACTCTACAGATTCAATCAACAATTTCTATCGAGGTTATCTAAAGATTAAAATACTAAAGCTATGAATGAGACTCTACTCACTTTAATACTTCTTGCGTCCCCGGCTTTGTTATTAACAGCTGCCTTTGCGGCGAAACTTCTGCCTCAATCATCTATTGTTTTAGTTAAAAAGCTAAGCCTTGCTGCATCTGCAGTAAGCATTGTGATTGCCCTAACAGCTTGCGCTATCTTAGTAAATTATCAATTGGCCGAAAGCTCCTTTATAGGAATAAATGGACTCGGGTTTAGTTTACGTTTAGATGCAATCAGCGTTACCATGTCGCTAATGATTGCCCTTATAAGTTTTATAGTAGTTAAATTCAGTTGTAATTATCTCGATGGGGATCCTGGACAAAATGTATTCCTGGAGCGTCTGACTGTTACAATTGCCTCTGTTCAGCTGCTGGTTCTTTCAGGAAATTTGGCTATCCTCTTTATTGCATGGGTGCTCACCAGTATCGCCCTCCAACGACTGCTTCTTTTTTATCCCGATAGACCAGGTGCTATTATTGCATCCCGTAAAAAATTCATTGTTGTCCGGTTGGCTGATGCTTGCCTGGCGGCTGCAATTATTCTTTTGTACAAGCATTTCGGCACAGGCAACCTGCAGCTGATTTTCCAGCAGATCCGCTCTTCCCTTCCATCAAATTCTTTACCGGCAGAATTAGAAGCAGCAGCTTTATTCCTGGCCTTCGCAGCTATACTAAAATCTGCCCAGTTCCCTACACATGGCTGGCTCCTAGAGGTAATGGAAACGCCAACACCCGTCTCTGCCCTGCTACATGCGGGACTTTTAAATGCCGGTCCACTGTTAATCATTCGGATGGCCTTTTTAATGGATGCAAGCACCTATGCGTCGTTGTTACTAATTGCTGTTGGAGGATTTACGGCCCTTTTTGCTTCCGCAGCTTTTCTTACACAAACTTCCATAAAAACAGCCTTAAGCTATTCCAGCATTGCTCATATGGGATTCAGCTTAATGGTTTGCGGCTTAGGCGTTTTTCCAGCAGCAATGCTTCACCTGGTTGCGCATTCATTTTATAAAGCACATGCCTTTCTTTCATCTGGTAGTGTGATAGATGTGATACGAGGCGCTAAAGTTACGCAATTAAAAAGAAGGGGGAAGCCAGTACTCATTATCGCCGGAATCATTCTCACGGGCTTAATATATAACGGGATGGCCTATTTGATGAACGTTCATCCTGCTAACGATTTGTCTACTTTCGCTATTGGAGCTATTATGGTAATGAGCCTTACAAGGATTTTCACCACTGTTACAGATTCTGATGCCAGCCTGTTTCTGATGCTGCGTGCCTCTGCTTTAGCTTTGCTAACCACAACTTCCTTTTTCATTCTTGAGTCACTTAGCAGTGCAGCTCTATCCGCACAGATTCCCTCAATGCCTCATAATAGTTTTATAAAGGAGGTTTTCATTTACATGGTACTGTTGAGCTTTACCCTGACAATGCTGATCCAGATAATTGCTCCTTTAGTCCCCGAAGGGAAATTCACAAGGGCAATGGCTGTTCACCTTAGGAACGGTTTTTATATGAATACCTATTTCGACAAAATTATTGGAGCCTTGAGCATATTTTCAACTTCTTCAAAATCCGAGCACCAAACTGTATCTGAGCCTAGAAAAAGTGGATCGGAACCTGCCAAGTATATGATTTTTGAGTAGGTATAAATCAATAAAGCAGCAAGAAAACCTACTACTTCAGAGGCTAAAGGATGCATATCCGGATGAGATAGTTGGTTATTCAATATCCCTTATATTACTTAAACTCGAAATGGATCAATAAGCACTGTTCAACGAACCTTTAAAGAAGACTAAGAAATGAAATCAAAACCCATACCCCCAAAATTAGCTGACTATAAACACATTACCAATTCAACTGGCTTTTTGGAAGTTTTACGCGTTGCCTGTAAAAAAATCGCTCCAGCCTGGCCCCTTGAAAACTTTGTGGCCGTGAATCCCTACCTGGGCTTAACCGATAAAACCTTCGAGAATGCGGCAAGTGAACTCGCTACTGCTGGCAGTATTCAAACTACTTTACCTGTTTCATTTTATCTTCAAAAAATAGAAGATAGCTTTATAAGTCATGATGATCTGGCTTCAGTACTAAACACAAAAGGTCATGATAAGATATCCGATATTGATCTTTTTATTAAGCGAATGCGAAAGATGGAGGAAAAAGACGACCAAACAGGAGTTGTCCCAACTGCAGCGGACGTAGCCAGCCAAACCTGCAAACAAGACTGGAGCCGCTTCGCTACTAGCCGTATTTCTGCATGGGCTGCTTCGTATTTTGATAAAGGACAGGCACTCTGGACCGCCGCAGACCAAAGCAAGAGCCTTTTTTCATCCTGGAAAGAAGAAGCAGAAATAGACCTCAGTCCGGAAATTATGGGCCTTAATGGATTTCGCTCTTTGGTGAAAAAGCTGCCGGAAGACTACCTTCAGGCAGCACAATTAGCTTTAAATAAATTGAACATTCCTGAAGCATTAATCCCCTATTACCTCCACCGTCTATTACTTAATACAGGAGGCTGGTCGGCCTACATCGCCCGCTTGGATTTTGACAGCAAGTTGTATGGCAAATCAGAGGAATTGCTTACCGAATTTTTATCTGTGTTGCTTGTCTGGGAATACTGCCTGCTTCAAAGCCTTGAAAATGATCTTGTATTAAAGAATTGGAGAATCGCTTTATCCGTGCTGTCACAAACACTTCTGAAAAAAGAACTCAGCACACAACTAGCTTCAAAATTAGTACTGCAGCAGGCGTTTGAACTGGCAACACAACGAAGACTCATCCAAACGTTCCAACAGTCACCAACTACATTTGTTGAAAAGCCAAAGCGATCTAAGGTTCAAGCTGTTTTTTGTATAGATGTGCGTTCGGAAGTATTTAGAAGAAATCTTGAACTGGCTGACGAGGACATTGAAACATTAGGTTTCGCGGGCTTCTTTGCTTTCCCTGTAAAGCATGTTCCCCTCGGATACGAAGATGGAAATGCTCAATGCCCGGTTCTATTAAAACCAACTGCTACTATACTCGAAACAATTCCTCATGAAAGAACGCATCAAAAGGCAGTAGCAAGCAGAATAATAACGCAACAGGTAAATGGTCTGTGGAAATCCTTCAAATCAGGTGCCGTAAGTTGCTTCGGATTTGTAAGTCCGCTAGGCCTATTCTACCTGCCCAAACTTTTTACTGATTCTTTTGGGTTAAGCCGCCCTGTACCTCATCCAGCTAAAGTTGGTTTAAAACCTGCATTCACATCCCAGAAATCATTAAGCTTAGTACCTTCATATTTTCATGATGAAATCACCGGAATGTCAATAGAACAACAGGTTAAGCTGGCGAAGAATGCACTTAAAGCAATGTCATTATGTGATAACTTTGCAAGACTTGTACTGATTGTTGGCCATGGGTCTGCGAGTGTAAATAATCCTCATGCCTCGGGACTTGATTGTGGAGCCTGTGGAGGAAATACTGGTGAAGCCAATGCAAAACTGGCAGCCGAAGTACTTAATAATCCCATAGTAAAATTCGCTTTGGAGCCAGACGGCATTTTTATACCCGCTGATACCTTGTTCTTAGCTTGCCTGCATAACACCACGACAGATGAAGTAACAATCTACAATGAGCAGATAGTTCCAGCGGACCGTGAGGCTGAGCTGAACGATTTAAAAACCAAACTTGAATGCGCCGGAAAAGCTTCGAGGGCAGAAAGGGCGTCAAGAATGTGGCTGAAAAAACCTGAGAACCTAGATTCCGCAGTTCTGTCCCGCAGCAAGGACTGGTCGCAGGTACGCCCTGAATGGGGGCTTGCAGGATGTTACGCTTTTATAGTTGCACCCAGAGAAAGAACGAAGGGGATCAATTTGAAAGGAAGGTCTTTCCTGCATACGTATCACTGGGAAAAAGATACTGACTTTTCTATCCTGGAATTAATAATGACTGCGCCAATGGTGGTCACCAGCTGGATTAGTTTGCAGTATTACGGCTCTACCGTTGATAATAAAAATTTTGGATCTGGAAACAAAACACTTCATAATGTTACTGCAGGCTTAGGAATTATTGAAGGTAGTTCCGGCGATCTTCGGATCGGCCTTCCATGGCAATCCGTACATGATGGACAAAAATATCAGCACGAACCTTCGCGATTGAACGTGATCATTGAAGCACCTGTTGAAGCCGTGAACAATGTTCTGAAAAAGCACGAGTCGGTGCGCCAGTTGTGTGACAATCAATGGATCCATCTGCTTACCCTCAATAAAGTTGGAAAAATTTCAAAGCGCTATACCGGCAATTATACCTGGGAAGAAATAGCTTAAGCTGCCAGATAAAAAGAACAATAAGAACAAACAGCATATGCCTGAAAAGAATCTCTTCAGTGGAAGAAAGCTTGTTATTGCGTCCATGCATGAAAAAGAACGGGTTATCGGTCCAATGGTAGCATCCCAGCTCGGGGTGCTGCCTATGGTATCAAAAGAGCTCGATACTGATCAATTTGGTACCTTCTCCGGTGAAATTGAACGGATCTATAGTCCGCTTGATGCTGCCCGGTTGAAATGCAAGTTAGCTATGAATCTTACTGGGTGCGATTTGGCTATTGCCACTGAAGGTTCTTTTTTTGCGCATCCGGAACTAATATTTTTTCCAGCGAATGAAGAACTGGTAATGCTTTTGGACAAGAGAAACAACCTTGAAATTACGGAAAGTAAGCTAAGTATCAACACGAATTTTGATGGACGGGATTGCAATACCTTACAACAGCTTTTAGGCTTTGCAGAAAGTATTGGCTTTCCCGAATGCGCATTGATCCTGAGAAATGCTAAAGGAAGTTGCGAGGAGGTTTTCAAAGGAATAAGGAGCCGCGAAATTTTGATAAAAAAGTTCAATCGCCTTATGAACTCATATGGAAAAGTGTACGCAGAAACTGACATGCGGGCTATGCACAATCCTATTAGAATGAAGGTTATTGCTGAAGCAACCAAAGCTATGCTGACCAGGCTCGCTGTAACTTGTATTAAATGTAAAACCCCCGGTTTCGGACGTACCGGTGCTATCCACGGTCTAGCCTGTGCAAATTGCGGGTTAGCGACCTCGTCTCCCAAGTTTTACATCTATAAATGCGCCAAGTGCAATTACCAGGAAAAATTACCGGTAGAAGCGAAATCTGAAAGTCCTATGCACTGCAAGAATTGTAACCCTTAAAATTCTCTGGTTGATTTTGAAATTTATCTTAAATGGATTTTATGGCTCCCTGTCATTTTTTGTTTATCAGTCGGTTAACTAAATGGACTAAAGGCGGGATTAACTACGTTGATCCCGAATGGGGGAGCCTGCAACAAAAATGCTGATCGCTTCGCTCCCTGTCATTTTTTGTTTACAGGGTCGTTCGAGTAAATGGACTAAAGGCGGGATTACCTACGTTGATCCGAATGGGGGGACCTGCAACAAAAATGCTGGTCGCTTCGCTCCTTGGCAATTTTTGTTTACAAGGTCGTTCGAGTAAATGGACTAAAGGCGGGATTAACTACGTTGATCCCGAATGGGGGGAGCCTGCAACAAAAATGCTGGTCGCTTCGCTCCCTGTCATTTTTTGTTTACATGGTCGTTCGAGCGAGCTCGACTCCTCTGTAAACAAAAAATGCCACCCTACGGGTAGCATTTTTGTTGCGGAGAGGGCGGGATTCGAACCTCCCCCTCAAAACCTGCTTTATTTCAATATTTCAAAGGTTTTCATTCTGGTAGTCCCGAATTAGTCACCTAGTTTTTTAAGCTGCAAAAACTTACCTAAAAATAGGAAAACTTCTGTAACATCTTATTAGTCAGCACACTTTTCTCAATTTTGTAAATTACTCCTAATAAATCTCAGCTACCATTCATTTTGATCTTATTTTTCTAAAAAATCTAGAGAATTGATGGATGCTTACTGGCTATTGTTTAACAACTTTTTTAACCGTTGTCCCGGAGTTTCCTTTTAGAATAATTAAATAAACACCGGAGGAGTATTTGTTTAGGTTTAGCATGACACGAGAATCTTCCTGGCTAATCGTATGGCGTTGCAATACAATTCCGTTACTTGTAAGTACTTCTACTTCTGTATAACGACCGGCACGAAATGCAACTGTAGCATCTCCGACTACAGGATTAGGAAAAACAGTTACTGATGCGTTGTCGACCAAGCCGAAATTTACAGCTTCGCTCCCAACTACTGTGCTACTACCATTAAAATCAAACTGCTTTAAGCGGTAATAAATCCGCCCGCTAGCAGCAGAGGTGTCTGAATAAGTATAATCCGCTAATCCTGAAAAGTTCCCCCTGCCCGAAATCCGTGTCAGATAATTAAAATGAACGCCATCGTAAGATCTTTCTATTTCATAATGCCTGTTATTACTTTCACTAACGGAAGTCCAACTAAGCTGGATCAATTCGCTAAGAGCTTTTGCTTTGAAGCTTTTCAAACCCACAGGCAACACAGTATTATTAAATACTTTTGCAAATGCCCCTCCGCTTGTATAAACGCAATATATTTTTGCTCCAGAGATAGCCAAATCGAAGTAATCAGGCCGTCCTGCCGCAAACCCTTCTGTACCAACTGTTACCCAATAAGATCCGTTATACTTTCTAACCATAGCCTTACCTGTACTTGATAGCTCCTGAAAAGCGAGGTATGGTGTTCCGTCAGCGGCCACTGCCAGGGCAAATTTCGTGCAATAGCCAGGGTTACCCAAATGTACCCAGGAAGTACCATTAAATTTGCTTACAAAAGTGCCACGGCTATTGTCATATACAGCTACATAAGGCTCGTTGTTAGGGCCTAGCACAAGACTATTTTGAGTGAGGGCGTTAGCAGAAAAATTAGTTGAACCTAAATTCGTCCAAGCCTGGCCATTAAACTTTGCTACTTTGACGGAAAGACCGCTTGATATATCCCTGTAGAGCACGAAAGGGGACCCATCGGTTCCTATAGCCAGATTCACGTAGTCGGTCTCTCCACTAGAAAAACCTGCCGTTCCCACCAAAACCCAATTAAGGCCATCATATTTCATTACCGTGGCTTTCTTGTTCTTCGATACATCCCGAAAAGCTACATAGGGAGTACCATCAGGAGCGATAGCTAAACTTGTAAAATCAGCCTGTAAAGTTGAAAATCCTGCAACGCCCACCAATACCCAGGAAGAACCATTAAATTTCATCACAGACAGTCGGTTACCTTGCAACTCATCTCTAAAGGACAGGTAAAGCGTACCATTAGCACTTAAGGCTAGGCTGGTATGGCTTACTCCCCCACTTGAAAAGCCCGCATTACCTACAGTCTCCCAGGTTGCTCCATCGAATTTCATCACCGTAGCTCTGTTACTATTTTTAACATCGCGGAAAGAAACATACGGTGTAGCATCTGCACCTAAAGTTAAAGATGTTGCAAAAGAGACATAATTACTTCCCAGATTTTGACTGCTACCGTCTGTTGCACCAAGGGTAAAACCATTTGTTCCCAGCAAGACCCAAGCCGTACCATTAAATTTCATCACCGCGGCCTTCGATAAATTTGCAAGATCCTGAAAAGCAACTACGGGAGTACCGTCAGGAGCTATTGTCAGATCTACATATTCTGCCCCTCCTGCCGAAAAGCCCGCTGTACCAACCGTTATCCAAGAAGTTCCGTTAAACTTAAGGACGTTCACTTTGCCCGAGTTTTGAGCATTTTTGTAAGCGATAAAAGGGGTCCCATCAGGCGCTAAAGCTAATCTTATGTAAGCAGGATTACCCGGAGAAAAGCCTGCTGGCCCTACGTTGCCCCAACTAGTGCCATTATATTTCATTACGGTTGCCTTATAGGTATTAGGGACATCCTCGTAGGCTACATAAATAGTTCCGTCACCCGCAAGAGCAATATTCATTTCACTTGACCAGCCGGCTGAAAAGCCAGGCACCCCTACTAGTGCCCAAGATGAGTCGATAAATTTCATTACCGAAGCTTTTGAACCATTCGCACCATCTGAAAAGGCAACATAGGGAATGCTATTTTTATCAAAAGCAAGCGTTATCCCGCTTGCTGTTCCAGTAGAAAATCCAGCTGTACCAACAAGCTCCCAGGCTCCATAATTAAATTTCATGACGGTCGCTTTATTAGCATTCGCCCCATCTGTAAATGCAACATATGGAGTTCCATCTGCGCTAAAAGCTAAATTGGGAGAATTAGCACTGCCGGCGGAAAAACCGGCAACACCGATTGATACCCAAGTGTCATTGACAAGCTTCATCACGGTTACCTTTCCGCCGATGGAATTGTCTCTGAACACTACATAGGGCGTACCCTTTATATCCAGTCCCAGACTTAATTGTTCTGCGAAGCTTGGAGAGAAGCCCGGCTGCCCTACAGGTTGCCATGAAGTTCCGTTGAACTTCCTTACTGTAGCTTTGGAGCTATTCAACCCATCTGTGTAAGCAATATAAACAGTGCCGTCGGAAGCTACACGGGAGGTAGTGTAACTTGCCTGCCCATAACTGGCTTGATTGGAATCGTCGGGTCCTAAGGGATTCCAGATTTGAGCCTGAAGCTGGATAGAACAAGTCCAAAGAAAGATAAGACCAATGATCCTTTTCAGATCAATAGAATGAAACATGATTTTCATTTGCAATAAGTCGTTTTCAACAAGGATAGTTGTGATTATAAAAGTGAAACTTTGATTGTAAAGATCGTCGGTTAGACAAAATAGGGTTATTCTTATTTCCGTATCAGTTCATTTCCCATTTATGGGTTGAAAGTGTCGAAACCTCTGAACATAAAGTAAGAACTTATCCAGAATCCGTTGACCTTTATGGCGTTACGAAGTAACTTCTCCATAAACTTGGTATCTCCAAAAGCAGGGTCGGACCTTCTTTTATTCGTAACTATTCCATTATCATACAAGGTATAATCCGCAATCTGAGTTAATGCTACAGGATCGTATCCCCAGCCGGATTTGTTCGCCCAGCGGTCTTTAAAGCTCAACAAATCCCTATAATACTTCTCTTTTACAAAGCTGGGATCGACTTCTCGGAGACTGCGCTTCTCCAAGAGATTTACCTTGAGATAGTACAGCAAATGCTCAGAAGGAGCTACCTTATCTGCAAATTCCTTCAATTTATCGGTACTCTTGCTGTTATAGGCATTAACCAGCGCATATTTCAATTCGTCGAACGTCTTATACCCCTGATGCGCGTGCATAGGAACTGCTGAAGTTATAAATTTACCTTTCTCATCGATCACCCTCATTTTTCCTTCGAAAAAGGTAAGTGCCTGTAGGTTAGACGCACCTCTGTTACCTTGTTCAAAATTTGCAACGTCGTCAAACGGGCCTTTATTCAAAACTTCATTTTTAGAGTTGATCACTACATAATGATTTCCTGTTTTAGCTTTATAAAACCCAGTTCCTGATATCCTCTGCAAATCAGCATACAGAAAAGGGATCTGTACCTGATTTTTTAGGTTTACTGTACCAAATCTTTTTCCTTTAGCCACAGTCACGGCATAGGTTGCATCTGAAACATCATCGAAATTGCTTTCAATGAGGTCTACTCTAATTGCGTCGTAAATAAATGGCAGAACAATGCGATTCTTCTCGTCAATCAGGCCATATTTATTCCCTTTCCTGGCGGTTAAATAGCTATGGTTCCTGGATTCGAAATGCTGCAGGATTTCGTCGTAGGCGAAAGGAACCTGCATAATACCGCTTAGCTCATTCAGCATTCCAACCTTCTTACTTTTATTTCTAACCCATAAAAGGGGTTGATGGCTGAAATTGGAAGGACTGATCAAACCCTCTTGGTTATGTAAGTATCCAAATGCACTTATATTCTGTGGAAATAGAACAGTCTTGCTCTTTTTGTTGAGGAAGTTGTAAGAGACAGAGTCCTTCTCAAGAACAATAAGATTACTTTTTTCAGTGTCGCTATCAATGATCCATCTATAACTCGCAGGCACGATAACCTGACCGTTTTTATCATAAAGGCCGAATTTCCTGGGTGATGTTGTTGCAACCTTGAGCATTCCTTCTTCTTCCCCAATCCATTCGAACTTTACCGGAATGATTACTTCATTTTTCAAATTCACCACGCCATATTTTTCTCCCGACCTCACTTTCATAAATTTGTTCAGGCCTCCCTCCCAAAAAGGGTCCACATCATCATACAGGGGTGGAATTAATGTAGCGCCCGTCTTAGAAATAATTCCTTTTTTATTATTCTTTCCAACGCGCAAACCAAGCGAGCTTTGCATAATAGAACCGGGATCGTATTCAAAGGGGACAATTAGTTTTCCCTGGAGATTGTATGCCCCTGCCTTTTTATCCTTAACCGCCATCACATACCCTATTCCATCAGCATATACTCGATCAAACTCTATCCCTGTTTTAACCTTTGCCTCTGTGAAGTAAATGCCATAAAAGTTCCCTTTCTTCACGCTGTAATATCTGTATGTCTCATAATTATTTACTGCGTCATTTTCTGCCGGAAAAATAACCTTACCTGCACTATCAATAAGTCCATACTTCCCATCCTTTCTGACAGCCAAACAGCTAATGGATCTGTAACTGTTATCAAGGATCAAGGATTGAGGTTTTCGCGAATTAGAAAAACTTCTGGGTTTAACATTCCCTGATTCTCCCAGGGGAGCTACAAATATGCTATCGTATTCAAAAGGCACAATTTGTTTTCTTTTAAGAACTCCAAATTTCCCCTCCGACTTAATGAGCACCAAATCGCCATATAATTCTGCTCTCTCAATCTTTTGAGGAAAACTTTTTTGCGTCTCATTGAAGATTATTTGAATTCCTCCCTCTGTTCCTTCAATAAACGTAAGCGTAGGATGGTCGGAGTAGAGAATTTTATTGTATTGAATGGGGAGCAAAGTTTTACCTGTGCTGGATAATGTTCCGTACCTGCCATTTTTCTTCACCACGTAACTATCGCCCTGACTTGTTCCCAGACTGTCGAATTCGATCCGGCCCAGTATTACACCCCTTTTGTTGGCTATCCCGTAAAGCTTATCCTTGATTACTATGAAGCCTTTGGTAGTTGAAAATATATTATCATAAATAGCAGCTTCTTGAACATCATTTGGCAATACGAATCCATACTTACCATTCTGCTGATAATACCCAGCAGTTGGATTTCTCTTAGGATCCGGCATTTCAATCGAGACACCGAAACCATCATCCAAACTGATATCACCCTTAATTTCACTTCCCCCTGGGACCTGGGCAATAAGTTGATTGCAAAATAGCAATGAGGTGGCAAGCAGGAGTAGTTTTATTTCTTTCATTTAGGAAGAGTTTAGGAAATCCACAAACAGAACAACTGTCTGATTGTCGATATTTTACTTATGTTTAAATTAAAAGTTACAGGAATTTAAATAATTAAATGAATCAATAAGGACTATTAGGTGATTATTAAAGGGCAGTAACGTTTCAGAAGCAATAATCCCTTCGGTGTATGACCGGATACCATACCGCTGTCGACACATAAGGTAAACACTTTGTTAAATAGTGTTTCAAAAGGGAAGCCGGATAAAGTTGCCTTGTCCTACTAATTGTAGAGTGCCAGGGCAACTCTTCATCTATATCAAATCCAATAAAGTATAAGATATCCATCCGCATAGAGCAGTGCTCTATCAGTTTTCGATCTGAAGTAATGTTCTCCAAATAGCCAGTAAGTAACAGCTTAAAAAAACCGCTTTCCTCAAAGATTTGGACTTTCAGAAACAGGTATGATTTCAATAACCTTTCGCTGGCACGGAAGATTTCGAGCTATACGGAGAATCCCTTTCAGTTTTACTCGGCGGATTTCGAGAAGCTAAATTCTGACCAGAGTATTATGGCTTTTCATGATTTTCTGGAGCGCAGGAAGGTTAATCCGGAGCTTGTGAATTGGTTTCTGATTATCCAGGGATGTAGTTTTGATTTTACTGATGGTGGTTCAAAGGCCAGAATGTCGTATGATTATCTGATGTCGCAAATCAAGAACCAGAAGGAGCTTGAATACATTAAAAGGATTTATGCTAATAAGAGAGATAAGAGGAAACCTCTTTTTTAGCACTCCAAATTGGTCTCAACTGATTCAACTACGAGACACTCCGTCATCAAAAAAATAGTACTTCCTCCGAGGTTTTCCGCCGGTCACTACGCTCCTTGGTATTTTTTGTTTATTTCCTCCCCCAAGTAAATTTACAGTTGAGCGCGGATTAGCTGCGCTGATCTCGAGTGGGGGAACCTGCCGCTAAAAACCTGCTTTATTTCAATATTTCAAAGGTTTTCATTCTGGGAGTCCCGAATTAGTCACCTGTTTTTTCAAGCTGCAAAAGCTTATATAAAAATAGGAAGTTTTCTGAAAAAAAATGAACAATTTCATCAGTTTCTTCCGCACTCCAAATTTGTGTATTTAGAAATCACGGAGTTAGCAATTGACAAGTCTTTTCTTGTTCCTCTTTATTCAAGGACCGAAGGTGGAAAGATGGAATTATAGAAGTTCAAAGAGAGGAAAATAACCTGGTAGCGAATGCACTTACAAATTTATTTAAAAACGACAAGCATCGCCGTGTTTCTTCGATTGCGTAAACTTTTTATAAGGGGTGGTTTATCCTTGATTTGGGAATTAAACTTCTACAATAAAGAATAAGAAACGGACCTTTATCGTTATTTAAATAGTCTTCCCGGCGTAGCGACCCCTTTAATATAATCGTCCTTACTTCAATAATTACCCAGTCTTCTTAACTTCGAAAAGGACAACTAAAAGATATTTTTATTACTGTTGCTTTTATAAGGATGAAGGTTTTATCTCGCAAATATGATCAATGCTTTTGACGACCTATCATAGTTAATGTTCACACTTCTCTCTTGTTCACGTAACGTGAACTTGCTATATTTGTGAACAAAGGACTAAAAATGGAGAAGGAAATAGTTTATACGGCCTTGGAAAACCTTCCATTTAAAGATCGGTTCAAACCAGGCTGGGAAGAAAACGGCCCTCTAGATGGTGTTTTGAAACTTACGATAAATGGGAAAGAGCAAATATTTCTTATTGAAGTAAAAAATGAAATACGCACTCATCATATCGTTCAGCTGGAACAGTATCGCAAGGAATGGAACAATTTCATGCTTTTGGCTTATCGGCTGTTCCCAAACATCAAAGAGCAGCTCAGGCAGAAAGGAATACCGTACCTGGAAGCAAACGGAAATTTATTCTTAGACAAGGAGGAAACCTTTCTTTTTATTGATACCCAAAAAGCCCTGGAACCAGAAAAAAACAGGGGAAATAGGGCATTTACTAAAACAGGATTAAAAGTTCTCTTCTATCTTCTACAAAGGAAGGAGGCCATAAACTTTACCCATAGGGAACTGGCTGAAAAGGCGAATGTAGCTCTTGGAAATATTCCACAAGTGATCGAGGGTTTAAAGGAAACGGCATACCTTATTTCTTTGGACAATAAGAATTATATCTGGGAGAATCGAAGATCCCTTCTCGATCGTTGGATTTACGAGTACGGAAGTATTCTCCGCCCCAAATTAATCAAAGAAAGATATACGATAAACAGTGACTGGAGGCAGTTGAAGTTAGATTCTGATAAAACTGTTTGGGGTGGCGAGGCAGCTGCGGATTTATTAACAAATCATTTAAGGCCTGAAAAGTTTCAATTGTATAGTGTTGAGACTCGAATTGACCTTATCAAAAAGTATAGGTTGAAACCCGACCCAATGGGAGAAGTACAGGTATTGGAAATGTTCTGGAAGGCGGAGCAATTGTTAACAGCCCCACCTCTTCTTGTGTATGCCGACCTTATTTTAGAGGGAGGTAAAAGGAATAAGGAAACCGCAGACAAAATATTTCATGACTACATTGAACCAAACTTATAAAGAGCTTGCTATTCCGTACTTCAAAGAATGCTTCGACTGCATTGATGAGGTACTGAAAAAACTTGATATTCCATATTACCTGATTGGGGTAAGCGCAATTGCTTTGGAGTTGCTTAAAGAGGGAATAAAGCCCAGCCGCGGAACAAAGGATATTGATTTTGCCGTAATGATTTCTTCTGTTAACGAGTATGAGCAAATTTCTATTGATTTAGAAGCTAAAGGTTTCACCAAAGTGGCTGCGCCTTGGACATTTTATTCTTCTGAGTATAAGATTGTAATTGATCTCCTCCCCTTCGGTGAGATAGAAGAGCAGTTTACAATAAACTTCAATCAACGCCAGACAGATCTTCACTCGCTCGGATTCCGGGAGGTAATGGAAGAGGCTGTTCCGGTGCAGATTGAAGAAAAAATTGCTAACGTGCCTCCTCTTCCAGGAATGGTGATATTAAAACTGATCGCCTGGAGTGATCGACCGGAAGAGCGAGAAAACGATCTTTCTGATATTTTAAAGATTGTTGAACATTACTATGACCTCGCGTGGGAAGAAATTGCGGAGGAACATTTTGATTTATTAGCGAAGGAACCATTTGATCAAAAACTTATTGCAGCCGAGGCACTTGGAAGAAAATCGCGCTTGTACCTTAAGAAGTCTGAAACGATAGCTAACCGGATTCTAAGAGTTCTGGAATTAGAGTTACAAGAGGCATCTATTTCAAACATCGCCAGAGAATGGGCAAGGAAACTGGGCTCAGATGTTTCTTATGCCTATGCGCTTCTAAAGGCACTTCATAGGGGTTTAATTTATGCAGAATAGAAAGGGAAACAAGTCTTAGGAAATCAGAACATGTAATGGGTAGAATCCCAGAAGAAAACAAACGAGCGATAGAGAGAGCTTGCGATTTTTGACTCTGCTCTTGGAACGCAGATTTGGAGGAGCTCACTACACTAGTCCTCTTATTAAATTATATGAGGTCAGAAATATCGAATTACCGAAAATCGTTATTGGAAGTTGGCTTTTTCCTGAGTATTGGGGAAAGGGTTATATGCAGGCGGCTTTTGAGTTGTTAATAGAAATTGCAAAACTATAATTAGGCGTAAAAGCAATACTAGGGCGAACAAAAACAAGAAATATTAAAGAGCGATCTTCATTTTCCTGAAATAAGAGTGATAACATTTAGCTCTTTATTAAATAAGTACCACACCAACGTTGTTATTTACTTGCGCTCTGTAAGATGAATATAACAAAACAGGGGAAGCATAAGGAAAAATTAGGGATGAGTATTTTGGGGATGGTAAAAGCGGCTTCCAACTTTCCCAATCCATAATCAGACTACTTTTCCGCAGATAGTCTAAAATGAGGGTAGAGATAGTTTATTAGGTGTTCGGAGAGGACGAAACTGTAATAAAACGATTTTCAAATTTTAGTCCTCAAAATTACTTCGAAAAAGACTTTAAATAGAAAAAGCGAGACAAGCCCGCTTTTTAACAAATACTCAATCGAAAACTAATGTGCATGGCTTATATTGCCATCAATGTGATGTTTATGAGAATGTTCTGAGGTTCGTTCCGTTAATAAACCGGCACCGACCTCTAGAATACCGACTATTAAATGAGGTAAATAGACATATTCATCGAAGTTAAAAATCCATGGAGAGGCGGCAAGGAAAATACCTAGAATAACGTCCATTGTAAGGTGTCCACTCATAGAAACTGATTTCTTTCCACCTCCCTCGTAGTCAGTCAGGAATGAAAGTACCAGTAAAATTATACTTGATGCAATGGCTACCCATTTCGCGCTTTCTACATCAGCGAAGTTGAACAACCATGGCGCCGCGATTAATAATATTCCCGTCATGTAATCTAATACTGCGTGGAATTTTCTGCTAATGAATCTCATAGTATAGATGTTTTAGTGTCAATCTTCTTTATGGAAATCAAAAGCGGTGCCAAACGGGCCTGTAAGGATTCTTCACGTAATAATACCTAGTCGGTTATAAAAGCAAGACTAATAGCCCCCCAATAAAAAAGGGCCAGACTTCTCTGACCCTACATCTACCTATGAAAAACATTGCTTGGGAGCAATAACATTGGTACTGGCATTTCAGTACTTAAGTTACAGTTATGTGAAATTTCATTACTATTATCAAATTCTACTGACCCCCATAATTTCCAGGTATTGTGAACCGAAAATGCTACCGATACCTTCTTCAAACTCTGTCCATATTTCGCTTGATGTCTGGTTTTATATTGTCTACCCTCATAACCCCTATCTTGGCAAACTTGGCTGAAAAACTGCCGTATTCCGGGTCTTCCCCAATCCACTTACAATGTTTCAAACACGGCATTCAAAGTCTTTAACCCTAAGTTTATCACGTGGAGGAAGGGTTTGATGTAAAATCTTTGCATTCTCAGGCCCTGAAACATACTTTTGGAGTTATGAATGGGAAAGTGAAAAGGATTATGCTAATGCTAAGATTTGTTTTTTTAGGAATGTTCATTCTGAACGTATACCAGGTGTCCGCCCAGGATTATCTGATCACTTCGGATGGAGACACGCTTACAGGAGATGTTAAGGGTATTTCTAATGATGCAATAAAATTCAGAAAAACAGAGGAAAAGAAAGCAACGTGGTTTAAGGCAAGTGAAGTTCAAGAAGCATACGATAAGCAGGCCAAAACAACTTATGCAGGAAGAATGATTCCGGGAAACTCAAAAAGCATTCTCCTTGTCGTTCTTGAAAAAGGGAAAGTTACTTTATTTGAGAGCAGTTTCGACTGGCAGTCTTCAACTCCGAATATGGCACCAAGCTTTCATAAATCCCAAAAATGGTATGCAGCAAAGGGTGATAGTGAGCTTGTAGAAGTCAAAACTAATTCAATCCTCGGAAGCCAGCAGCAGAGGAAGGCAAATCTGAAAAAACTTTTAGATGACAACCCGGAAATTGCTAATAAACTCTCGGTGGACGATTTTTCCTTCAAAAGTGTTCGAGAGTTGATAAAAGATTATAATGCACTGCCCCATTAACTGGAAGTGAAGCTTAACGAAAAGCTTTCATAGGGATTTTGATTTTCAATAAACTTACCCTTGGAAGAACGTTGGTGCCATTCAACTTACAAAGCAAAAAAGCTTAACCATTGCAACAAGGCTAGAAAGACAAATGCAAGATTACATAGATATAGCAAATAAAAACGGGGTTATATTATTGAATCGTGGTAGTTGTCAATTTTGCGGTGCCGAAACCAAGAGGGGGATTCATGAGTGTATTGAAATATTTAGTCTTGGTTTTCAACTGATTGATTATTCCAAACCTGAGAACCACATTTATCGGTTTTTATCTGTTGACGCTCATACCCTGCAACATCCTGAGATACATGGTCGGTGGAATAACCATTTTCATCTAACCAGGCAACACTTGATGTTTCATTATCAAATTCAGTGGAATTATAGCTTCTCTCCAAAACTCAGTAACTATTTAAATCTGTACAAAGCAGGTAAAAGTGAAGAGTATTTAGTTCCTCCAAAAATCTTCGCGCGTGGCAATATTACCGTCACCGACTTAATAAATAAAGCTGCGAATGAATCAGACTGTCAGGAAATGATAAAGAGATGGGGAATGGAAGTGTATAACTCCTGGAGCAGGCATCATGAAACAGTTGATGGAATTGCAGATGAATTTATAAAAATTTTACCTTCGCTTAGCCAAAAGGCAGCAATACCGCGGCAAGGTGAAACTGATAAGAAACAAATTATTTAGATCTGATACTATAAAAATTGAGGATTTGAAAACTTACATTCTGCAAAATTTCGAGAAGGTATATGTAGCGGAAGCGGATGGGGACTTATTCTTTATGTACGATAAGAATGATAAACAGCCTTTCGCTACAATAGTTACCAGGGACAACGAGTATGATAGTACCTCAAATCTAAACCGAGAGGGATTCTACCGTTTAAACGTAGGTTTGGATAAAGAAACATTTATGGCGTTGTTCAGTGACCTTACGGACAAAAAAGGATTCGAAGCATACCTGAACCTGGGAATTGACTTTACAAAGGAAGATACAATATTTCCCCATCCTGCTTATGGTGCTATGTACTGGGTTTGCGTGGTTAATCCGTCAAAAGAAACATTCGAAAAAGCCTTGAAAGGTTACTTGAAGCTGTCCTACAACAAAGTGTCTAAAAACAAATAGGCTGCCTAGATGGGTTATTACGCCGGATTACTGGCAGTAAGACCTAGGGGTACTACACCTGGGACCGGTTAATAAATTCTCCCTTTTCCAAAGCTACCTGATTACCCCAACCGAGAATTGCATTAAGGACCGGAATAAAAGACTTTCCGAAATCAGTAAGGGAATAGACCACTTTAATTGGCGGCTTTTCTCCGTAAACCTGTCTTGAAACCAATCCGTCTTCTTCCAATTGTTTCAGTTGCAAGCTGAGGGTCCTTTCCGTTACACCAGGTAAATCCTTTCTTAGCTCGCTATACCGCTTAAATCCTTCCCTTAAATGGTAAAGGATCACAACCTTCCATTTGCCCCCGATCAGGTCCATAGCAAGGCTGACTGTACACGGGTATACTTTATTCGCAACTTTAATATGGTCACTGACGCATTCTAATTCCATAATATGATTTTTTCTTCCAGCTATCCAAAAGGATAGTTATTGCAAAGTAAAGAAGCTATAAATAGTTTCGCAACTATAATTTTTATAGTTCACAATTAAAATAAAAACATGAATCCAGAAAACGAAAAGCCATTGGTTACAGTAACTGGGGTTTTAGGCAAACAGGGACTTAGCGTCGCCCATTCTCTATTAAATAGTGGCCAGTACCGTGTACGTGGTATTACCCGTCGGGCCGATACCCCCGAGGGCAGGAAACTGAAGGCCCTAGGAGTTGAGCTGAAAAGTATTCCGCTTTCCGTGGGTTATGAACAAGAATATATTGAGGCATTCAAAGGTTCTGACAGCGTTTTTCTAATAACACCAGCAATTGCGCCACCCGAAAGTTACGAATTTGAATTAGGCAAACAGTTAGCCGATGCAGCTCTTGAAGCAGGTGTTAAGCATGTAATCTTCAGCAGCCTTGAAAATGTGAGCCGGATAACAGGAAATCGGAAGTTCGCACCTCATTTCACGGACAAGGCCAGGGTAGAGGAATATATCAGAACTCTGCCATTCACCAGCACATTCATTTACATGGCCTTCTTTTATACGAACCTCATAGAATTTTATACACCTATTTTAGAAGGGGATACCCTTGTATTTCCGATCTATCTTCCTCGGGACTTCTCCGCACCGTTTGTTGATCCGCTTACTGCCACTGGTCCGGCAGTTCTTGAAATACTTTCTAACCGCCAGGAGTATGCAGGCAAGGCCCTGCCGGTAATTGGCGAAGTGATTTCCCCGCAAAAGATGGTTGAAGCGTTCAGCAAAGTTACAGGAAAAAAAGCGGTATATAAATCTGCATACACAAGAGAAGAGTTTCTCAATTACTTCCCCTCTTTCAAGTCAAATGATGAATTGGTTGATGAAATCCTCGGTATGGCTGAGTATGCAGTCGAGTTTGGATATTTTCAGAAAGATCGAGATTGGGAATGGAGCAGGAGAATAAACCCGGGAACACTTTCCTGGGAACAGTTTTTACGAAACACGGGATGGCAGGGTGAAAAGTATTCCTACTAAGTTTATAAGCCACCCTCAACCTGCTTCCGGATCCCTGGTCCGGAAGCATCTTTAAAAGACTTTGAATTACCTCCAGTAGTATGAGCACAATTAAATGCATCATGAGAATGATTGAAAATAGATGTCAGGGAAAAACTTTTCCCCCTATCTCAACTCTATTACAACGGTTATCTTTGAGTATAAATAAGTGAGATATGTACGAAAGGAAGATTCCTGAATTGTTGGATTGCGGTCTTGCCGTTTCTTTGAAGGTAATTGGCGGCAAGTGGAAAGCATGGATCATTGATTGTATAAAGCGGGGCATCAGTCGGCCGAGTGCAATTCATCGCGAGATGAATGTTGTAGCTCCACGGATTATCAACCTGCATTTGAAAGAGCTTGAAGAGCTCGGGATCATTTGCAAGAAAGTTTATGCTGAAATTCCCGTTCGCGTGGAGTACAGTTTTACCGAAGTTGGGGAGAGCCTACTTCCGGTAATTGAAGTGCTGGAGACATGGGGAAATACCCATAAAGAGTATGTTCAAAGAAAGGTGGAGTATGAGCCAAGCTCAGTCCCGTTTCATGCTTTTCTGCGAAAGCAGGCCTAATGGCCTGCGCTTTCGTTAGTTTCACGAAGAACTTTTATAATTGCAGCATGCTCCTCCCCTCCGTACCCTGCGTCAACAGCGCGCTGAAATAACCCGGCTGCGAAAGAGGGTAATTCAGTATTGATGCCTCGTTCGTTTGCCTGTTGCACAAGCAAATGCAAGCCATTTGCAGTCGTGAATATAGTACTTTCCGGATTACTAAAATTCTCCTTCTGAATTACTTCGCCCATGTGCCTTGATTCCTCGGCGAGAACCGGGGAAATATTAGCCACAAGCTCCCCGAAAGCATCCGGCCTCAACCCTTCTTTTTCACAGATCAAGGCACCATGGCAAAACCCGATCCAGTTACCAGCAAGAAAAGCCATCATAGCGGAGAAAAGCGCGCCCGATGCTCCGGGTTCCTCGCCTGCAAAGTCTATTATACCGGCAAGAGAATTGAGCAATTGCGTTTGCTGCTCGAAAACTGACGCAGTTCCCGAAATAGTAATATAAGCTTCAGGTGTCCCTATTTGCCTCGGCCAGGCCATTATATCTCCGTTTAACACACCTGCGCCATGCTTTTGTCCCCATGCGTGAAGGTCTCTAGCTTCTTTCGGGGTCCCTGTACTTAGCTGGATAAGAGTTTTCCCCATAAATATTCCGGGGGAAATATCACCTAGAATCTTCCTGGTAACTTTATAATCTGATACGCATATTACAACAGCGGAACTGGCACTAATTGCAGAAAAGGGGTCTTTTGCAGGCCGTGCTCCCCTCCGTTGAAGATTGTCTGCCTTCTCCATGTTCCTGTTCCACACCGTCACCTGAAAGCCTTTAGAAACCAATGCTCCGGCTATTGCAGAGCCCATTGAACCAAGTCCCAGCACAGTTACTTTTCCACCTTCGATGTTTGTTGATTTTGTCATATTCATAACGATATTTTTATACTGCAATTTTAGCCGAACAAAAATCGGAGAACAATAAGGGATAAAAGATTCAGGTAAGGGAAAAATTTGTCAGCGGGTCAATACACCTTTAAACTATAAATCGAGAGTTGGCTGTATTTGCTAGCTATTTACCGCATCCAGCTTTTAGTCCTTCTTCAGGGATAGATCCGGAAAGTCCGCTGCTTGGCAGGCGATATTGAGTAATGTAACTTCCATACCGAATCTTTCTTCGGTTATTTCTTCTATGTTGGGGCTGTCCCACCTTTGTCTTATAAAATCAAACACTGATGACAACAAGTAACTCAAAACAAGTTTCGATTATTGGCTTGGGCAAAATGGGCCAGAAACTCGCTCAGCTCTATGTAGATGCAGGATATGAAGTAATTGTATGGAACCGAACTCAGGGTAAGACAAGTCAGCTTAGCGGAGTATCTGTAGCTGCAAGTGCGGAAGAAGCTATCCGAAGTACCGTCCTCTCCATTGTTTGTGTCCACGATAACCGGGCTGTCCAGGAAATTTTGGATAGTTTAAGCAATAAGGAAGGACTTGAAGGCAATACGATTGTAAATCTGACTACCGGCAGTCCTTCCGAAGCAGCGGATTTGGAAGCCCTTTTGAAGAAGTATGGCATCCATTATATTAATGGGGCAATTCAGGCAGCACCTGATCAGATGGGCTTGCTTCAAACTACTATTTTACTTGCAGGTGATTCCCAAATATTCCTCGGGCACAAGAATACTTTGGAAATTATTGCCGGAAATTTAAGGCACCTTGGCGAAAAGGCCGCGGCCTCTCCTGCTATGGATATGGCAGCTCTTACCTGCCTATACGGTTCATTTGCAGGATTGATATACGGAGTCAAGATGTGTCAGGCCTTCGGGATCAGCCTGGAAGACTATAGCCGGGTGATAGCAGAGATAACACCTGAATTTACGAGCTTTTTCACGCATGAACTGCAGGAAATCAAAAACGAGAATTATGAGATCACACAAAGTCCATTGGCCATAAGTGTCAGCGCGACTCAAAGAATAGCTGATACATTTCAAGAGCTAAAGGTTGCTCAGGAATTTCCCCGAATAATTGCTTCCATCCTGAAAAAAGCAGAACAGAGAGGCCTGGCAGATAAAGAACTAGCTGCCATTATCAAGGTGATTGAAGAAGACTGATACTTCGTAACCCGATGAAAACACACAGGCTGTATTATTGCGCTATACAGCCTGTGATAAGCGCTCCTTCAATTGTTCCTTGTAGTCATTCCCCCATCTGCCGATTTCGTTTATCACGGGTATAATGGTTAGGCCCAATGGTGTCAAATGATATACGCTCATCAGCGGAAATCCCCCCCCTGTTTCCTTCCTTACTACCCCAAGCTGCAGCAGCTCGCGAAGCTGCATATCCAGTACCCTAGGCGTAGCTTCTGCTATCGCTCTGTGAATTTCGCTTGGCCGGTTGAAGCCTTTAGAGATAGCATCAATAATGCAGGGCTTCCACTTTCCTCCAAAAACAATCATTGCAATCAGAATCCCGCAATCCAGGTCCTCCTTAATTTTTCTTTCGTACATACTATAAATGTATTATACCCTGTCATCTTCAGGAAAGGAAATCTGTAAATATTAGGTGGAGATGACTAAAATTATCAGAGTTATTAATGCGCATCCATGTACAAATAAGGTAGCGAATCGAGCCCTTTCCAGGGCCATTTGCTCTTCTTTAACAGTGAGTGAATTATAGATAGAAAAAAAAACGTCTGAAACTGGTTGAATAACCATCTAGTCGATTAGTGCGATCCCAAAGTGAAAAAAATACTATCGTTGTTACCCGACATGAAGGAATGTAAAGGAAAAAGTTGAACTGCGCAGAATGTATATGAACCACATCAAAAATTCTTTATTTCCGGTACCAAAAGCATTCTGGTTTCGAAAAATAAAAATACAGACAGAGTTGTCTATATAAAATATTACTTATACCTTTACCATCGATATGAATAGCGCCGGACCGAGAGAACGAATTTTAGAAACAGCGTCAAGATTATTTTATACCCAGGGATACAACAATACCGGTATAAATCAAATCCTTGAAGAGGCTAAGGTTGCCAAAGCAAGCTTATATCAGCATTTTAAATCTAAAGATGAACTCGGCATTCATTACCTGAAAGCCGGAAGAGAAGAATGGTTTGCAGGAATTGAAAAATGGACTGGTCTGAAAAAAACATCATCTCAGAAACTGATTGCCTGCTTCGACTTCCTTGAATATGCCCTAAAGCAGCATAATTTTATGGGTTGTAAATTTATTAATATGCTAACAGAGATCGGTAGCAGTAGCCCTTTGATGTCAAAGGAAATCCTTGAGCATAAAGAAAAACTGCGGCAATACATTAAAGGCTTTGCAGAAAGTAGCTTACTAAACAAAAAGGAACAGGAAAGGGAGATCATTGCTGATTCCATCTATCTTCTCTTTGAAGGAGCCATAGTTGAATCTAAAATTCATAAAGATACATGGCCGGTAAAAAAGGCAAAAGATTTGATTAAAATTCTTATAGGCTAATCCTATTTTTTTGATCAAAAAATAGACAGACCATTCTGTATAAAATATGAAAAGAAGAACTGTTGTTAAAAAATTGTCGCTATTAAGCCTTGCTTCTATAGCACAAGGGGGGGTAACCGGATTTTCGGATCTGACCGGAATGAGTCAGGGTGACCCGGGGCTTGCCTTTGAAGAATTAAGGGAATTAGCCCCAGGAGTATTTTTTATTAAAGGCAGACTCGGGTACTTCAAGAGCGGGAATTTCCAGGAAGTTGAATGTAATAACGGATGGATAATATTTGATAATTTCGTCGTATTAATAGACTCCAATTTTCCGGCAAAGGCAAAAATACTTCTTAAGGAAATCAGAAAAACAACTTCAAAACCGATTCGCTATGTAGTGAACACCCATCATCACGGTGACCACCTTTACGCGAACAGATTTTGGTTTAACCAGGGTGCAGCCATAGTTTCCCATCGAGGTGTCGCAGAAGAGCTGCGGAAGTTTGAAACCGGCCATTACTCAGGAAAACCCGGCCGCTGGGAAGACGCCTCCCGAAGGAGGGATGATCTTATCGAATTCCCATTATTGCCACCTTCGTTAACTTTTGAAGAGCAGTTGGTCATCGAAGACAAAAACCGCCGTTTAGAATTGATCCATCTGGCTCCGGGACATACACGGGGTGACGCAGTAGCGTGGTTGCCAAATGAAAAGATAATTTTCACGGGAGACTCTTGCCTGAATGGCCCATTTAATCTCTTTATGGATGCCCACATTCTGTCATGGATTGAGGCCTTGGATAAAATGCAGAACCTGAAGCCGGAGTTGTCATTCCCGGGCATGGAGATCCCGGTAACCTTGAAGGTATAAAAGATCAGCAATAGTTTTTGAAAACCCTGTATCGGTGGGTTAAGGCGCAAAAAGATAAGGGAACAGATTATGCTACAATAAAAGACAGGCTTTCCCAATTGAGATCGCAAATACAAGGTGACAGAAGAATAAAACGATTTCTTATTGCCGACCCTCAGGTTGTTCCAGGCTTCTCTCTGGAAGCTCAAACCAGAAAAATCTTTGAACAGATCCCTTAATATAAATCTCGAAAACATGGAAAAAAGATTCCCTACTCCTCCCTTTACGGAGGAAACGGCCAGGCAAAAAGTAAAGGCGGCCGAAGATGCCTGGAACACACGAAATTCAGAAAAGGTGAGCCTCGCCTATACGCCAGATACCGAGTGGCGCAATCGTTCACAGTTCTTGACTGGCCGGGAGCAGGTGAAGCAGTTTTTAGACAAAAAGTGGCAGAAAGAGCTTGATTACAGGTTGAAGAAAGAGCTATGGGCCTTCAGTGATAACAAAATAGCAGTTCGATTTGAATACGAATGGCATGACGACAGCGGGCAATGGTATCGCTCTTACGGCAATGAAATGTGGGAATTTGATGAATCAGGGTATATGCGTAAAAGGTACGCGAGTATAAACGATCTGGCTATAACAGCAGAAGAACGAAAAATAAAATAAAACATATTAGTTCACAATTAACAGACTCAAATATGAAAACAGCAGTATTAGTATTTTCAGATCCTAACTCAGGTTCAGAAGAATCATTGGGCCGTGTATTTAATGCCCTGGCTACAGTTTATGAGTACAAGAATGCCGGCGAGGAAGTATCAGTCTATTTTCAGGGAGCAGGTACAAGATGGCCGGAGCAATTGCTTAAAACAGATCATCCCGCCCATCAGCTTTTTAAGGCAGTAGAAGACAAAGTGGAAGGCGTATCCTGCGGCTGCGCTGATGTATTTGGTGCTAATCCTTCCGGCTTTGATTTAATCAGGGACAACAAAGTGCCGGGAACATCCGGCCTGCCGAGTATCGTTCAGATGCAGAAGGAAGGCTATACTATCCTGACGTTTTGATTATTCATCCAAAATCTCAAAAGTGGGGATATATCCTGCTTTTGAGACTAAATCAATTGCAGTATGTATCACAAAGGAGAATTAGAGGTTCAGGCCCGGCTGGGTGAGAGCACTAATGCTGAACGAAACGGAAGGGTCGTTACGAATAAGATAATTCCGGGTGCAGTTAACTTCATTGAGAAACAGCCTTTCTTTCTTTTCAGCAGCATGAATAAAGAAGGTGAAATCTTTATTTCCGTTATTGCCGGAAAAGCCGGATACCTAAGAGTAATGGATGAGTCATCTATCCAGGTGGATAAAAAAATGATAAACTCTAACCCTTACGATCCAGTCTGGAAAAATCTCGACAGCCACCCAAAAGTCGGCTTACTTTTTATCGAACTTTCATCACGACGAAGGTTTCGTGTTAATGGGAGTACCAGGAGTAACGGCGATCTTATAACCGTTTCCATAGAGCAGGCGTATCCGAATTGTCCGAAGTATATCCAGCAAAGACATGTTTTACAGAAGGACAAACCAGCATATCAGCCAAAGTTGCAAAGCGGCAACTTCTTAGATCCGAACCTAAGAAACCTGATACAAAAAGCTGATACTTTTTTCATTGGAAGCGCAAGCGAGATCGGTGATTTAGATGCTTCCCACCGTGGAGGATCACCTGGATTTATTGTCATCGAAAATGACAATTGCCTTTTGATTCCGGATTACAAGGGAAACAGTATGTATAATACTTTAGGTAACTTTTTGGTTAATCCCCAGGCCGGATTGCTCTTTATAGACTTCAATAATCACCAAACACTTCAATTATCAGGCAGGGTAGAAATTCTCTGGACGGCAGAAGATAATAAAGCAGGTAGTGAAGCCAAAGGACTATTCTGGAAGTTTTTCATTGAGACCTGGTTTCTCTTTGAGAATCTGAAAGGCTACGAGTGGAATTTCGTTAGCTACTCTCCATTCAACCCATCAACTGATTTTTTTTAAACATTAACCACCGTAAGAATTATGACAGCAGAATCAATAGGGTATTCCGTTTCCAAGATACTTCGAAGGGATTTACAAAGAACAATAGAACAGATCCAGCTCTACAGAAAAGAGGAAGCGATGTGGATAAAGGAAGGAACCATCAATAACTCAGCAGGTAATCTGGCCCTTCATATTGCGGGAGCTGTCAACCATTTCATCGGAGCTGCTTTAGGAAAGAGTGGGTACATCCGCCAGAGAGATAAAGAATTTAGCCTACGCGAGGTGGCAAGGGAGGACATAATCCGGCAACTGCAAGCAGCAAGCCATGTGGTGAATGGCGTCCTGGACAACCTTACGTCTGACGATTACCACCAGGATTTCCCGGAGAAGATAGGCGGCAGCAATCTGACTGTTAACGAATTTCTTATTCATCTGGTTAGTCACGTTAATTACCACTTAGGTCAAATAAACTATCATCGGCGGATATTAGATCTTGAAATATGAGCATTAACACCAATTTCATGCAGCGGTGTATTGAGTTAGCAGCGGAAGCAAAATCAAATGGGAAAACTCCTGTGGGCGCTGTCCTGGTCAGAAATGAAGAAATTATCGCAGAAGGCGTGGAAGGAAGTCCAGAACTTCCTTTAATTCTCGCTCATGCTGAGATTGTGGCTATTATAAGGGCAACAGAAATACTTGGTTCGAAAGACTTAAGTAGCTGCGTGTTGTACACCAATGTTGAACCCTGTGTAATGTGCAGCTACATTATCAGAGAAACGGCAATTTCCAAAGTTGTATATGGCAGGCAAGCTGGTGTAATTGGTGGAATAAGCGGGGTATTTCGCATCCTTTCCTCCGTAAGTATCAACAAATGGAGCAGGCCACCAGAAATTAAACAGGGCAGTGAAGGGGGATGAATGAAGTGGTTTTAAAATTTAGACCACCAATAGGCCAGTGACGTTTCAGAGACAGCACTGGCCTTTCTGATATTAAGGAAAAATCGTATAAACCTATTTTACGGGAAGTTTCCACTTCTCAATTAATTCAGCATTAAGCCCTCCCTCTTTCGCGTTGGGTTTTCCCTTTCCGGTGGTAATTAAATCCTTTAAACTTCCCTGGATATAACTTGTCCATGCATCGTGACAAACATTATAGCATTCGTATTCCGGCACAAGGCCCTCGTGGGTAAACTTAAGCTCGGTTTTATCCCCATGATGAAGGATTTCGAATACAATTCTATTTCCGTTCCACTCAGTCTGGTCTTCCGTAAAACTAAAATGATTTTCCAGTACCAGCCAAACCACTTTCTGATTAGGGACTAGTTCCACAATTTTCATTTTGCAGATATGAACATCTTTGTAATAATAGAGAAATTCTTCATTTAACGTATCGGTATTGCCCTCTACACTTTCTGACCACCAACCACGGACGTTATTAATTGCGTTAAATACTCCTTCTGGGGTTTGATCTACAGTAATTGATGTAGTGAAATCTGATATTGTCATCTTTAGTTTGAATTTAAGTATGTATTATTTGATATTCTACAATAAGTTGTTTGCATGATAGCACGGGGAAGGCGCTCGCAAATATATTGTGTCCAGGCCGGCGCGCAGGACTCATAACACTCAAAGTCGGGTACTAAGCCGATATGGGTAAACACAATTTTAGTCCTACCCGATTCTTCCGTTATATCAAAACTGATTTTTGTCCTTGTCCATTCGTCTGTCGTATCAACAAAACTAAGATTGCTATCCGTTACTAACCAAACCAGCTTCTTATCAGGAACGAGTTCTACCAATCTTTGTCTGGTAATATGGACTCCTCCACCAGCACGAAAACTGAATTCGTCCCCGACTTTTTCAAAGGTTCCCTCAAAAGATTCATCAAACAGACCTGACCACCACATTCTAACATCCTTTATTACATTAAAAACTTCCCCAGGTGTTTGAGCCGCAAAAACGGTGGTAGTGAAACTTCTATTCTCCATTTTCACCTCTTGGTTTTAAGAACTGCATTTGACCCAAATGATAATCCAGATGCCCTAGACGACTTAGTATCACGTTAAGCTTATTCCGGTGAGGCTCCCTTAAGAAATCCTCTTTAGTAACCGCCGTATGCTTTTCGAACCACTCTTGAACACTAATACCCGCTAGTTTCTCTCTCAAAACAGTGATGACTATGGTCCAGTCTTTCCGCAAGTCACTTACTGTTGGCAAATCATCATTCTTTTTATCAGGCATTTTCACATAAGGTTCCCACAGGTGCGCCGCTTGCTTTTCGTATCCAAGCAGCGGAAATATGGAATCTGCCAGGGTGGTAAGATGTCCGAGGAGATAGAATCCCCTGTTTCTGCCGGGGGCAACTTCCTCCATTAACTGTTCGTCAGATAAATCTGACAGAAGCTTATCCAGCTGCGCCGTCTTGGCGTACCAGGTATCCAGTACCATTTTGACAAGTACTTCCTGTTGGTTGGTGACATTTTCTATGATCATAGTTTCACAGATTTATAATTAATAACTTAAATATTGAGAACAGAAATTATCAGGATAAAGGAAAGGTCGCTGTACTTGCAGCTATCTGTCCTGCAATGTCCCCAAGATGCTCGTAGGTACTTCTATATAACAACACCGCCATGCTTATCCTCCTGACACCACTATTGGCTAAAGTTTGAACGGGGAAGTTCGGTGTCCCAACTATATTAACAGGGAGAGGGGTGGACCAGGTAATTTCTTTTATGGTATCGGTATCAGGAGCCGCAGGAACAAACAATCCATCAGCCCCCGCTTCCCGATAAAGGCCTGCCCTTTTTATAGTAATTTCAACCGGCGATTGTAGCTTTTGCAAAAAAGCGTCGATTCGGGCATTAATGAATAATTGCTGATTGGTTCTGAGAAGGTAATTTTTGATGCATTCCAGCTTCTTTAAGTAAATATCTTCCCCCTGGGAATCTTCTATATTGATACCCGAAACACCCAGATCCAGTAATTTTTGAATATTATCCCTCAATACATTCAGATCGTCGCCGTATCCTCTCTCTATATCTACGGATAAAGGAATATTTGTAGACAATTTAATTCTCTGCACTATATAGAGCAGTTCTGTGAAAGGAATCATTTCTCCGTCCTCGTACCCCAAAGAACTGGAGATAGCACCACTGGAAGTCCCAATTGCTTCATAGCCTGCTTTTTCCAAAAGCTGTGCGCTTTTTACATTCCATACATTAGCAAGAATAAAGGGTGCTTGCTGATGATGCAGCTGGTAGAATTTGTCGTAATTGCTCATATTCTTCTTGTTTTAATAGGCTACATCCGGGGTCCCGATTCCTGTAACAATAAAAGGCTGAAGGCTCTGATGTATGTATCCCGTCCATCCTTTAGAACATCCCTCGAAACAATCAAATGAAGGATCCAGACCTAGGTGCGTAAAAGTTATCCTGCTCATGTCACCCTCCCTCGCTATATCAAAACACACTTTCGTACCGGTCCACTCCTCCTTCACCTTGTTCCAGGGCATATAGCTGCCCGTTACCAGCCATTCAATTTTTTCAAAAGGAACACTTTCTGTTATCCTGAATGCCCACCAGTGAGTATGGAAGTTAACTCTGAACTCACTATTGCGTCGGTCTGTCAGACCCTCAATGTTTTGAGACCACCATCCGCGAACATTATTGATAGCATTGAAAACTTCTTCTTGCGATTGCTCTACTGTAATACTTGTTGTAAAATCCTGACTTTCCATTTCTTCAATATTTAGCCTGCTTACTTGAGGTTGTTCTGTAAAATCTTAAACTTTCATTTGAGTAGCACCCTGCCCTTTTATCTGTCTTCCTGTTAGGTCCTTTACAAAGATAGCCTCCTTAAAACTCGTAGGTAGGTGGTAAAATAGACTTTATGATGGGTTGATTTGGACAAGAGATGAACATAATTTTGAATAAAATAAATTGTAATGAAGCACATCACTCTGTTATATCCTGAAGGGCATTGTAACCTTGGCACTGTGGCCTGCATTGTTGGTACAGTCGAAATACTCACCAGAGCTAACATTTACTGGATGGAACAGGGGAACAAACAGAAGTACCAGTTAAACGTTGCGGCAACCGGGCCTAAAAAGGAGTACATTGACAATCTGATAGCTGTAAGGACTAATGCCTTCATTACAGATATAAAAAAAACTGACCTTATCATTATACCATCCGCTATGCCGGCGGAGGAACTTAGTGAAAGTAAGCTGATGTACGATTGGATTATTGAACAATACAAATCCGGGGCAGAAATAGCGAGCATGTGTTCCGGCGCGTTTATCCTTGCCTCTACAGGCTTAATGGACGGCAGAGGCTGTTCGACGCACTGGTCATACGCCGACGCCTTCAAAAAAAATTATCCTAAAGTAAACTTACATTCAGACAAATTGATTACCGACGAAAAAGGTGTTTATACCAATGGCGGTGCGTACTCTTTCTTGAACCTGGTGATCTATCTTGTTGAAAAATATTACGACAGGCAAACTGCAATATTCTGTGCTAAAATATTCCAGATAGAGCTAGACAGGAACAGCCAGTCACCATTTGTAATATTTGCAGGCCAGAAAAAACACGATGATCAGCTTGTTCAGCGGGCGCAAGAATACATCGAAAAGAACTTAAGTGAAAAAATATCAGTAGAAACCCTGTCTTCAAAATTCGCCATTGGCCGAAGAAATTTTGACAGGCGCTTTATTAAGGCTACTGGAAACACGCCGCTTGAATATTCGCAAAGGGTAAAAATAGAATGTGCGAAAAAGGCGTTGGAAAACACCCGGAAAACGATTAACGAAGTCATGTACGCGGTGGGTTATTCAGATGTAAAAGCCTTCAGGGAAGTATTCAGAAAAATAACAGGTCTGTCGCCACTCGAATACAGGAACAAATACAATAAAGAAGCATTTTCGGCTTAAACATTTTCCTGTTGAAAGAAACGGATTAGCTGATCGAGCAAGAGAATATACAAAACTTGACCCACTAAGACTGTTAATACCAAGTTGTTTTCTCGGTATGCATTCCTTTCAATTTTTTCTTGCCTGCAACAAAAGTTATGCTGATTATTTTATTTGTTTCAGGGTCTATTTCAAAAATCTTGCATGCAACAAGTTTAGATCGCGAGTAAAAAATAACAGCCAGGGAATGGTTTACTTCTTTTAATTCTAATGTGAACTTCTTAAGATATCGTTCGAAGCTGTTAATAAGCAGATGCGAGACTGCGTTAATACCTCTGGTAAATTCAATAGCTTTGTCGGCTCTCACACCCCCTCCGGCACGTGTTTCAATATCCTCTGACAATATTAGTTCGAGCTTTCTGACATCTCCGCTTTTTATTATATCAATATACTGAGACAGTAGCGCGTGGTTGCTATTTGATTTTATCTTAAAATCTGCGCCATGTTCATTTAACGCCTTCTTAGCCCGTCTAAGCAGTTGCTTCGAATTGTCAACAGAGATAGAAAAAACCTCAGCGATTTCCTGATGAGAATAATCAAAGGCGGACTTTAGAATAAATACTGCACGCTCCCTGGGTTTAAGATATTCAAGCATTACAAGCATGGTATAGGAGAGAATGTCCTTGCTATTAACTAAATGATCAGAACTTTCAGTTGCAATGGGATCTGGAAGCCAACTAAGATCTCCCGTTATCCTTTGGTTCCTTTTTTTCAGATTTATAGACTTGTTTATTACTGATTTTATCAGGTAGGCAGATTCGTTTTTAATATTCTCATGGTCACTTTCCAAAAAGTTTATGATAACATCCTGTATAACGTCAAGAGCATCATCCACACTCCCTAGTATGTTATATGCGTAGGGGAAAAGCTTCTTCTGATAATTCTTATGAAGAACATTCATCGGTTTCTATTGTAATATTAGACATTAAAGTCTGGCATGCTTACGACATTTCTTCCAAAGGTCCGCTACTATAATCACATTTGCAAGTAGTTACCATTTTGGTACTTGCTGACAATTGGTAATATTTTGCAAAGGAGATCACCCAGCCGTGAAACATTTGAAATAAAATCTACCCACCGCAATCTTAATTGCGATTTGAACATAATAAAGTCTTTCCCATTTTTTTGTCACCTATCACATCCCTATGTTGTCAGACAAGTAATGGAAGTTCTTTAAACTCGAATGAATAATAAACAACAGACTATAAAACGATCAAAATCAGGGGATGGCCTGGAAGAAGCAATGGATCTGCTTACAGGAAAATGGACAATGACAATCATTAATAAACTTATGGGAGGCAAGATGAGGTTTAAAGAACTTGAGAGAAGTATTGAAGGTATTAATGGAAGAATGCTAACCAAAACTCTCCGAGAGCTTGAGGGAAGAAAGATTGTAAATCGCAAGGTATACCCAACTATTCCCCCAACGGTAGAATACTCATTGACCGACGAAGGAATGGCATTGCTCCCGGTAATTAAGGAACTGCAGGAATGGGCAGTTAAAAACATGTAAGGGCGATGCACATCCTTATTATTGGCGTCTCATCTCCTCTGGTTCAGGTCCAAATTAAACACTCCATAGCTATACCCTTGAGAAGCTGATATTGATTGCCTGTCAACTGTCACCTTTCGTTCTCCTCACTTGCCTAATTGTAAACTTTTAATTCAATGTTATGAAAAAGAGATTAAGTATTATTGAAAAGGGAGGCAATGCTATGAAGCCTTTGTTTGGAGTTAAAAAACATCTGGATCAATCTTCGCTCGGGAAGGATCTTGTTGAACTAATTTCCTTGAGGGTATCACAAATTAATGGTTGTGGGGTTTGCCTCCACCTCCATTCGAAGGAATTACTTTTGAAGGGAGAACCAGCACAACGCTTGATTTTATTGGATGCATGGCGAAAGACTTCCCTTTTTTCAGAAAAGGAGAGGGCAGCTTTAGCCTGGGCAGAAGCCTTAACCCTTTTAGAGGGGAATACAGTGAACGACGAGATTTACGAGGAAGCAATCGGACAGTTCAGCGAGAGTGAATTAATAGATCTAACCCTGGCGGTAGGATTTATAAATGTTGCCAATCGCCTTAACATTGCATTTGAAACCCCAGTGGAAGATTACGATGTTAATGATTTAGTTAATCAATTAACTCAGGCAAACTAATTAAAACATTGCAGATATGCATTGTTTTTGGACCATATCTGCAGGGATCGCTAATACCACGATAATTGTAGGCAGGCGACCACTTAAAAAGCAAAAAGCCTCCATAAAGGGGCTTTTTGCTTTTTCAATTACTAATGCAAGTTCTTATTCATCTTCTGATAAGATGGACATTTAAATATTCAGGTCGATTAAGACTAAACATATGGCAGCAATTCAACAACGTTTTTTCCTTAACCTCCATAAATGGTAATTAAGTACATTGCTAGGATTAATGGGCCCGCTTTTAACCTACTATGAGATAAATAGTAAGAATCAAAGCTTTACGGCTAACTTGTTTCCAGTATAATTAATAGTCGTAGCTATAATACTAGCATTCAATCCATTATTTACGCCCTCTCTAACTACACAGATCCTGAATTTGCGGGACGCTAGCATGCCTTGAAATTTTCCTTTTCGGTCAGATATAGTTAGTTTTTTCTGAGCATCGTTCCAATCGAAATCAATGGTAGTATACTTCCCTTTCTCGTAATTGTAGTTGTCGTTCTCATCTTCGTATAGAGTAAATTTCCCATCGGATCCAGGATAGACACGTATCTCCAGGTTATCCCATTTCTTTTCACTTGAATACTGCACTGCAGGCCCCCAGGGAATAATAGCGCCAGTTCTGACGTATATTGGAAGAATATCTTTAGGTACATTTTTATTTACCAATTGGCCTCCGCTTAGCACCTCCCCTGTCCAGAAATCCACCCAATTGCTTCCAGAAGGAAGGTAGACCGGCCATAATTTAACCTCTGGCTTTGTAACCGGTGCAACGAGAACAGACCGGCCAAAAAGATATTCGTTCCCTATTTCATGAGTTCTTTTGTCGGAAGCAAAATCCATTATTAAAGGACGCATAAATGTACCATCGTTACTGGACACATCCCATGATGTACTGTAAATATATGGTAGCAGACGGTAGCGAAGATTAATTGCCTTCTCCTGAGCATCAAAAGCCCAGTCCCCACGACTACCAAAATTGTATATTTCACGGGGAATTTCGGTTCCGTGCGAACGCATCATCGGGCAAAAAGCACCGAATTGCATCCAGCGCACATATAGTTCCTGAAATTTAGGATTTTTGGCACCACCTTCCTTATTCCAGCGCCCGGCAAAGAAGCCGCCAATGTCACTGTTCCAGTTGGGAATGCCCATAAGAGTATAGTTTAAGGCAGCCGGAATCTGCTTTTCGAGCATTTCCCAGGTCGACTGCACATCCCCGCTCCAGGTGTTTGAACCGTAACGTTGCTGACCTAGGAAGCCGGAACGAGTTAAAAGAACAACGCGCTTATCGTTTGTTGCAGCTCTTTGATGAGATGCAATGCCACCATTATGCATAAATGAATAAGCATTTTTAACACTTCGGTACGAACCGAGGTGTGTAGGAGAATCAAAGTCGGACTCTTTTACATTAATATGGTCCGGCTCTGTTGAGTCCAACCACCAGCCGTCATTATTTATATAACTAAAAATGCCTTTATTAAGGTACTTCCAATAGATATCCAGGGCCGCGGGATTAAAAACATCATAGGGTTTTGCCCCGCTATTAGGCGGCCAGGTGTCAAAGTTCAAAATCATCTTTTTCGCCTCAAGCTCTTTACGCTGCTCCGTTTGAGGACCAAAGCCTGGCCAGGTGACTATCAGGAGTTTTGCATTGAGTTTATGAATATCATCTACCCATTTTGTGGGGTCAGGAAACCGGTTTCTGTCAAAACTTTGTGAATTCCATGCGCTATCAGTCCTATTGTATTCGGGCCAGTACCGCCAGTCCTGAATTATCACATCCAAAGGCACTCTTAGATTCCTGTACTTCTTTATTACCTCCAGGCTTTCGTCCTGAGTTTGATAACGCTCTTTACTCTGGAAGAAACCATAAGCCCACAAAGGAAGCATTGGAGCCTTTCCCGACAGCGCACGTACTTGTTTTATCACACCGTGCGCATCTCCACCGTACATAAAATAATAGTCAGAACATTTGCCCAAACTTGAGAAAGATAGCTGGCCGGGAGCATCCGAATAGTTTGATATGGAGTAATTATCCCAGTAAACTGCGTAGCCTTTTATCGACATGAAATACGGAGAATAGGTAAACATGTTTTCGTTCTTCAAGAGATGGGTTGAATTCCTCCTGTTAAACTTATTATCCATCACCTGCCCTATTCCATATACAGCCTCCGTATCCTCCAACACAAAGGAACCTTTAACCGTATAAGAGGGAGTTCCGGCATCGTCTGTAGGATTGAAAGTTGTGGCGCTGTCTATTAGTAACTGCTTATCGGATAGATTGGAGAAAAGAAGACTTCCTTTAACAAGGTCCACCTCTATCTTAATTTGAGAAGACTCTAAGATTAGCAGATTTGTCTTACCTGTAAATTTAACCTCAGTCTTTTCTGGAATTTTATTTACTACAAGACTCTTGTTATCGTAAGTTTTATTTTTTGGAGTTTTAAACACCCTGACGATAGAGGGAGAATAGAATTTCACTTCCACCTCCATTTCTTTAAAATCCATCCTGACACCCTGACTTAGCCGTTGCACTTTTTGCGCAAAGGCAGGAGACACAGCGAGCATAACAATGGCTGCACCTATCAATAATTTTTTCATATTAGTTAGTTAGTTAGTTATTTGAATTAAGGTAATAAAACCAGGCTGGAGAGCTTAGAATGGTCATTACTTACGTTGGAAGTTTTAACGCGCTCGTTGAAATTTCACCATTTCAATTGTTCTTTTTTAACTGAAGGAGGAGATGTACTGGGACGGCTTAACATGTCTAAGAGTTTTATCTGTGACTGATACTCTGCGTATCATAAAGCAATAAGGTAAACTCCTTAAAGTATTAAACTACCTACAAGGTAACCTGCGGATGCGCATGACAAACCTAGCATCTACAGATATATACCGTGCATTTCTCGTCCTTTTAATAATTAAAAAGCTTAACCTTAAGTATGGTTACATCGTTAAGATGAACATCTGAAGCTAAATTATAGGGATTCGGCGGTAGTTTTATTCCAAATTCATCCCCATTTATAGTTCTTTTTTTCACCCATTTCCCATCAACAAACTTCCCTTCTTCCACCGAGAGGAGCTGGCTATTAGGTTTGCCAGGATCAGCAGACTCATAGCTAACATGGCAGGCATTTCCGGATACAATAAATTCATTTTCAGAAATCTGAATTACCATACCGAAACCTTTAATTACAGGGTCCTTTTGGAGATCGTACTTTGGTTTAAAAATGAAGTTACCAAGTTGGAAAGATGCGGGTGATGCATCATCGCCTTCCATAAAACCGTTAATTTTATTATCAACCTGGGCTTTGGTAATTAAAGGTTCCAGGTTATTAAGGACTTCATAAGCTTTCTTAATGGGGTGGTTACCATGATAAATATGATGATCGATACCAAATGGCGAAAAACTGATTGCCTTGAAATGTCCGAATGTGAAAAACGCCTTTGGACCAGCACTTATGGTATCATTCATCCATATCGCGCAAGCTTCTGGTAGAAACAAAGGATTTTTATTGTGTACGAAATTGGCGGCTGATGATCCGAATTTTGGTGAATAATTATCATTTGCAAGTACATCGACATCGGGAGCACCCGCTTGCCAGATATCAAGCATTAAATAATTTGGACCACCGCTAGGCCAGACGCCAGGAATAAGATTACCTCCACTGGCATCCCATGCATTTACCAATGTTGGTATATTATAAATTGCTTTCCCTGCCTTCGCAAGTTCATTTACATATTTAGCATAATTCCATGCCATAAATATTTCATCGGTATTTGGTGACATTCCAAAAACCTCGGTCCATGTACCCTTGGTTTTTTTACCATTATTTACATACGGAGTGGAAATATTGGGTTTCAGTTTATTAAGATTTTTATTAATGTAGCCTAATAACTCATCAGGAACATCCTGTCCGAATAACTCAGTAGCTTCAGGGGAGAAATCTCTTGAGCCACCTAATAAACCAACCTCATTTTCAATTTGAACCATTAACACAGTATGATTCTTATCAGTCTGAACAATTCGTTCGATTAACTTTTTATAAGCTTTCAAATCGGCGTTCAGGCAATTTTTATTAATGTTTGAAATTGTGCTTGAAATTTTTCCGTCTTTAAAAACCATGCGGGGAAAACGTTCCATGTCAGTTTTAATCCAATCCGGCGTATAATTGGACTCGCCATTTTTCCAACTTCCAAACCATAGAATAACAAGTTTTAACTTATTCTCCTTTGCGCTTTTTATATGGCTATCAATAAGTGAATAATCAAAATTACCTTCTACTGGTTCAAATTGCTGCCAGGTTATGGGTAAAAAAACTGTGTTAACATTAAACGATCTTACGCGTGGCCAGATATTTTTCATATGACCAACGCTGGACGCCGAAGAATTTAAAAGTTCAGCTCCGATAATCAGAAACGGCTCATCGCTTACGTGCAATTGTTTAACCCCATTAATTTCCTTTATCTTTGGTATAGCTAAATTATTCTGTTTTAAGAGATAGTTTACTCTACTACAGGCACCTAACAAGGCTAGTGATAAAGCAAGAACTATAAGCAATTGAATTCTCTTCATAATGATTAGTTTAGTTTTTTCAAAACAAAGGGCAAGCAAATCACCTGATTGCCCCTTGTTGGGTTTCTACTTTTAGAATTACTTCATAGCAAATAAGTACTTCCATTGCACGAAACATCACATCTTCACTCTCATTACTACTAAAGCCGATACTATCGACATAAGAACTACCAGGTGGGTAGAAAGCGGTTGAATGCCAGCTTTTGAAACAGGCTTATTTCTTGAAATTTACCACCTCCCAATAGGCTTTCTTACGTTTAAGCTGCGTATCGAACAACAAGGGGTAATTTTTTCGGCCGGAAACCGGGTAGGTATCAAGCCAGGTGTATCTGTCGGATACATTCCAGAAAGTGACACTTGTAATATGTTTCCGGTATTCCCGGAAGATGTCAAAAACCATTTTGTACTGCGCAATCTGCTTTTGTTCAAGCTCCGGTGTCAGGGTATCAACCTCTCCCGGTTGTTTGGCTCTGCGATCCTTCTCCCATGGGTAGACAGACATATCTACTTCTGTAAAATGGATCTGAATTCCCAGGGACGAGTATTTCTCAATGGCCTCCCTGAGTTCCTTCTCGGTGGGTTCGAAGATGGACCAGTGGGCTTGTAATCCAACCCCATGCACGGGTACTTTCGCCTCCAGCAATTGTTTCAGAAGCTTATAAATCCGGTCCCTTTTTTCAGGTCTTTCTGTATTGTAATCATTATAAAAAAGTAGGGCATTAGGATCAGCTTCATGCGCAAATTGAAAGGCTTTGGCAATGAAGTCCTCCCCTATGATTTCATACCACTTTGATTTCCTTAAATAGTTGTCGGGATCGTCATCGATAGCTTCGTTTACTACATCCCAAGCATAAATCTTTCCCTTATAGCGGTTAACTACTGTATGAATATGATCCCTTAATCGGTCAAGAAGGACTTCCCGACTTACCTGATTTCCCTGACTGTCTTTAAACATCCACTCTGGTGCCTGCTCGTGCCAGAGCAAATTATGCCCGCGAACCCTCAATCCATGCTGCTGTGCAAAATTAACAATAGAGTCTGCATCTCTCCAGAAATAGCTATCTTCTGCAGGGTGAATAGGTCCCATCTTCATTGCATTCTCCGGTGTGATACTATTAAATTCTCGCAGCAAAAGGTCTTTTTCATCACCCTGTAAGGTTTGAGTACCTACTGCCACCCCAATAGGGAAAAAGCTTTTGTAGTAGTCTTTGAGCCCTTTCGTGGAACTCTTCAACCGCGAGTGCTCTTGCATCTCACGACTGCTTGAACAGCTTGAAAAAAAAGAAACAGCGAGGAAGACAGGGACTATTAAAGATTGAAGTCTATTATTCATGTGTGATTGTTTTTGTATGTGTGAGTGTGTGTGTGTGTGTGTGTCTGTGTCTGAAATTCTAGTGATTGGAATGAATTTTTTCCCGGATTAATCGCGAACAATCGTTAGCGCGTTAGAAAGCCCTCAACTAAAGAATCTTCTATGTCGTAATAAAAAATTCAAATCTCTTTCTGGCGAAGCATCCATGTCTATGGAAATTAAAGCAAGCATAATGGTTAGCAAGGTTCCAGGCCTGATGTTCTTCTCCTGTAGCTTTAAATGATGAATTCCACCTGGCATATACCAAGTCTAAAATGACCAGTCTAATGCTCAGGAAGAATTGTATAAATTATCAGACCGGATACAGTTATGAAAATAAACAATATCAATTCGATGTGCTATCTCCTTTCATTTGTTTTTAATTCTCTTATTCCTGCAAAACTACCTTTGCACTAGTTTAATCCCTAGAACACTTGTAAAAATTCATATAACAGATGTAAATCTAAAAGCACAAAATGAGAATCTCATACGAAAACCTCCTGAGTACTTTCATCTAAGAGAACTGGAAACTACCCCCTCTGCTCCCTCCTGCTGGTACGATTTCATTTAACAATTTCAACCCTTGTGATCCTCTTCCCAAGGTTTCCTATTTTGGCCACAATTTAAAACTCTGGTAAATCAACCGCGATACCGCCTGGAAACCTCTACACTTTGTGGTAATTGTATTAGAAGGCCGTGAGGCTCTATTACCATCTTCGTTACAAGTGCGAATACAACATATGTTACATAGAGATTTACAACCGTTCTAACGTTTATCCTACCAGTAAGATACCTTAGCTAAATAATTACGATTGAAAAACACCGTTACCCTTAATTTCCATAACGAATGAAAGTTTTAAAAGCATGTGGGCTTTACCTGGTTATTGTCACCCTCATAGTTTTGACTTTACAGGCTAATGCCCAAACTTCAAATACTTTACCACAAGTAAGCTATTTACTTCCAGGAAAAGACCTGATGGCAATGTCAGAAAAGATTTTATATAAAGAAACGCCGCAGGAAGACATCTACTTGTACCTATTGCGTCCGGTGAAAAAATCCAGGGAGGGGTTACCTGCTATCATATATTTTACCGGAGGAGGATGGGTAGAGGGCAGTGTAGAAGGGCAAATATCCAATGCCGCATGGTTCCGGGACCAGGGTATAATTGGCATTGAAGCAGACTACCGGGTAAAATCCAGGCATGGTACTTCCCCCATTGAGTGTATCCAGGATGCCAAATCTGCAGTACGGTATGTTAGAGAACATGCGGAAAAACTAGGGATCGATCCCAACAAAATCATAGTTGCCGGAGGTTCTGCTGGCGGTCATATTGCGGTCTGTACGACTATAGATGGTGGTGATGCTCCTAATGAGAACCTTTCAATAAGCTCCAAACCGAATGGATTAGTACTCCATAATCCGGTTTTAGGAAAAGGTTTCGGTGAGGAATTCTTCAATTTTCATCCGGAATTTTCCCCTCTACTTCAAGTGAAGAAGGGATGGCCTCCTACCATTTTGTCCTGTGGCACCCAGGACAGTATTACTCCCTATCATTATGCCGCTGAATTTTGTAAATTAATGAAAGCTAAAGGAAATAGTTGCGAGTTGATCACCATTAAAGATGCCGGCCACTCCTGCGACTGGCCAGCAACCAATTCCAGCTTTCTGCCTACAATTCAGCGAATGAAAGCATTTTTGCAAGAACATAAGTTGGTACGGTGAGGCATACAGTTGAAGTTTTCAGTTACTGGTTGCCTGCTGAGTTGTTATCATCTTGAACAAGGGCAACAATCTGTTTAGAAACTAAACAATAGCCCGATAAAATAAAAAACATCTTTTCCTAAGTTTACTTTCTTGAGGACCAGCATTTATAATCAGGAGCTAAAAGTGTAAGGGTACGCAAGGTACCCTTAATTAATCAATCATTGTAAACGTTAACGCTGTGTCTTTTAACAGGGTTATTTCGCAGCCTTAATTCTTAATATAGTATAGGAAAAAGGCGGAAAAGTATACTCGAATTCCTTAGCAAATTTAGTATACTCGCTTTCTTTCGGATAAATTCTTTCCGGCGCAACAAATGAATTCTCATCCTCACCCTTATTAGCTGTCAGGGAAATTACTCGACCTTTGGTTGATATACTGCCTGCACCTTCAATTTTTACATTTTGCGACCATGCAGTTCCTGCGGCATTAACCACCTTCAATATTACTTCATCCTTAGTTGAATCGTAACCCGAACTAAAGAATTGCATCGGAGGGCTTTGGTTTTCATAAGCCAGGATTAGATCACCATCCATAAACAACTGGGCTTTTTGTCCGTTGCAGACCAGTTTCACATTATACCATTTGTCAACATCGATCTTATGAGGTATACTTTTACTAACAGCGCCAACCTGGTTACCATTGGTAATCCTTTCAACTGCTGTTGCGGAATTATTCCAGCCAGCCACATTAAATACCAGGCCTTCTTTCCCCTCATCATCCATGCCAAAGTAGATGAAGAAACCTTCCTTACCTCCTGTTTTACGAGCCTTGAATTCCAGAGTATAGTTATTTCCTTTGAAGCCCTTCACAAGAGCCTTGGTTCCCGACTCAGTGGATGTTTGTGCCAGAACTGCATTACTCACATTCCAGGTTCCTTTGTAAACAGTATTATCCGAAAGGGTCACCCCAATGTCCTGACCATTCCGATTAATTTTTAAATCCTTAAACTCAACCTGGGTTTCCCATGATCCAAAACCAAAACTTCCCGGAGCAATGTCTTTCTGCTGGGGCGCACTCATGGTGAAGTTTGATTGCACGTTGTAGTTGGGACGGTTTTCTGCTGCCATTTTTTGTACGTAATAGGAACTTCTTCCTAAAACCTTTTCGCTATCCAGCCAGATAAGATTAACAGGCCAGGAACGGTCGTTACGGTTCTCGAGGAGTGGGGCGTAAGAGGCCATTTTTACCAGATCACCGTTACGTTCCATACCTCCAATAAACGCCGCTTCCGATAATGCCGCAGACATATTTCCGCCTCCGACTGCTTGATTAGCTGCGTATTCACCCACATATACCGTATACTTATCACGGGGGTGATTATCGAAAATTGTGGTATTCGCCAGGAACCAATCAGGGGAAACATACCAGTGGGGATCGATGCGATCAGTTTTTGCAATTTTACCAGTACCATTCACACCGTGATTTGAAATAAGTATGAGTTGAGGGTATTTTTTCTTTATAGCCGAGTAGAAGATATCGAATCTTTCGTCATACTCATCACCCCAGTTTTCATTGCCAATCTCTATGTATTTAAGCGGGAAAGGCTTAGGGTGTCCGGCAGCCGCACGTTTTGCCCCCCATTCAGTAGATCTATCTCCAAGTGCATATTCTATTGCATCCATGCAGTCGTTAAGGTAATACTCTACGCTATCCTTCGAACAGGCATCTCCGGCTCTGTATTGACAGCCGATACCAACGCTTGCAACAAACATTGCATCGGCCCCCATATCTTCGCAGAACTGGAGCAATTCGTAGTATCCAAAGCCATAGGAGCTTCGGTACCCCCAAAGACTGTACTCTCCTGGACGAGACGCAGGGTCCCCCAATGTTTTTTTCCATTCAAAGCGGTTCTCTACTGTGATTCCTTCTACTACACAACCACCAGGCCAGCGAACGAACGCAGGTTTCAAACCACTTACCATGTCAGCTACATCCTTGCGTAATCCGTTCTTCCGGTTATTAAATGTCTTCTCGGGAAAAAGAGATACATAATCAAGCCAAACCGTTCCCTTGCTGTTAAATTCCAGAGCCAGTTTTGCTTTTGAGTCTTTGATAAAGGGTTGAAGCACCGTCTTTAGATCTGTCCATTCGTTCGCCGGGGTCTTTTTCAGTATAGCTGAAGCGAGGACCTGTCCTGTCTGCGAAATCAATTTTGCTGTTATTGTTCCCCTGTAGTCAGCTGAGGTTCGGAGAATAGTACGAAGATGATATTTTTCTCCTGCTGCAATCCCCATTCCCCAGTAACCATCATTAATAAACAGTACGGGTGAAGAAGCATCACTGATCCTTATTTTGGCACTATTAGGTGCGGTGTCGAATCTGGGATTTTCTTTAGTTAGCGATACACTTGCAGATAAAGTACCAATTGTTTTTAAATTCCATCCGGGAACCGGCTCTTTAGTCCATCCAAAGGTTTGATCAACAACCTGTCCTGTCAGATGATTTACTTTCCTTGGAGGGATCAGTCGGTCATTGGCGGTGTAACCCTCCGGCATTTCAAGCTCTTCAAAACTACGATTTTTCACTAATTCGGCGTATAAGCCTCCATCTCCTGCATGGTTGATTTCCTCAAAGAAAACGCCATACATCGATGGTGCTATTTCAGCACCTTTTGCCTTAATGTTAATAACAAGTGGTTGCTTTTGTGAAAAAGCATTGATATTGATAAGCAATAATGCCGGGGCGATTAGTCTGGTGACTATTGATTTATTCATTACTCTCTGATATAATATTATTCTAAGTGTTAATTCTATATTATTAAGATTTTATTGCGGACTTAAGATGCAGAGAAAAGCAGAGGATCTAATTATAATATAATTTTAATCAAGACTAAGTTGACCAGTGGGCCTCATTTATCTGGCACATCCTATAATGGTTAATCGGGTGCAAACGTGTTTTTGAAGGTGACGTATTATAAAGATTCCTTATCATTCGCGATAGAGACCTTCCTTTACCATCTAAAAAATCATATTAATGCATAATTAATTTTAAACTAGAGAAATTGCAACGGAGACAACCGAAGACAGAAGTAATAAGAAGTGTTCCTGCCGTCTTAAGCTCACAAAAGATAAAAGAGGGATTGCTGAAACACCGGTCCTTTCAATATTTTTATTTAACAAAAAATGAGACTGCTGATGAGAAGAGTCCCTCCGTCCGAAAATCAAGTTCATGTAGTAACAAAAGTCTTATATAAACCCTGTAGCGTCTACTGCAAATGTTTGTATTACTAGAACTAATGTTAAAATCGAGCAGGATCCTCTTAATTTTCGAGTTTCTCACAAAGCTGTCAACAAAAAGTTAGGATGAGTAAAATTCTGGTCGTAGGATTTAGAATACAAATTTCCTCGGTATTGTATTACAAGGCTAGTTTGCGGTAACTTTGTTTACCAAAGGCGGCCTTGCTTCCGGAGGCGGACCCTAAAATTTACCTTTTACAGAGCCCCTTATAACTCATTAATAGAAAACTACAAAAGCAATGTTTTTAGAGCAGCAGGTAAGAGACCTGCTACTCTAAAAATTTTCAATAAGCTGTTGTCTCGCTGTCACATCTACAACTCGTATCGAACTCTGACATTTCCAGAACCCAAGGCAGACGCGAGTCCAGTCGGATCATCAATGCGACCAATCCGGGTGTAGCTATATGAAGTAGGGAAGGATTTATAAAATAATACCAGCGTGGAAGAACCATAAAGCATAATATCACCTGCCTGAATCGTTCCTGGCTTAGAGGCCGATGAAGGTAAGCTACCAGGTAAATCAATGTACTTTTCATTCCCGTTTAATTCAATCATGTCTGCCGTTAACGGAAGTAAGGATCTGAGTTGAGCAGTGGTAGCATTTTCATAGAGCGTCGCCGTAAAAGTGCTGTTTCCAATCTTGATTTTCATCTTCGTTGTGTTTGTATTTGGGGCGTTATCCGGATTAGTGGGTGCACTGTTTTCAGGAGTATCCCCGGAGGTTCCTTTATCGCAGGAAGCTGAGATTGAAAAAAGGGAGAATACGCAGAAAACCAGAATCAGTAATCTTTTCATATAAATTTTGTGTTTAAATGTTCCTATGCCTTTAGTGCTAATGGGTTTGATGCTAAGAATAAACGTTCTATTCGGTTTAATTTTGATACGATGTTGTGAAATTACCCGAAGAAGGTGTCAATAGTAAGGATCATTTGATCAGAAATTCTCATTATGTATTTCAGTTAAAAATAACCTTTACCGAATCACTCATATTTTACAAAACATTATCTTTTATTATTGTATTCCTCATCGCTTACTTTCTTCAACCAGGTCACCAGGCCCTTTTGGGTGTCCGGCAGAATGTAAAGCTGTTGCATACCAATGGTGGGGCTGGCGCCATGCCAGTGCTCTACATTAGGAGGACATTTCACAACATCCCCCTTCTTAAGTGTTTGTCTTGCTTGTCCTTTAATCTGGTGATAGCCAACACCATCTGTAATGACTAGAATTTGTCCGGAGGGGTGGGTATGCCAATTACTTCTTGCTCCTGGTTCAAAGTATACATTTCCAATAACTGTATTATATATAGAATCTTGAGCAACCAGTCCAATGTTCCAGGCCTTACCTGTAAAATTTTCCGCCGGACCTAACTGACCTTTAGGAAAAATACTATCAATATAACCAGGGACACTTTTTGCAACCTGCGCCCCGCAGCTCAGTACGAAGGCGAAAGCAAAAGCAAACACCATAACAAGGCGACAAATCAAATTACTTCGTTTAAACTTCATAACCTTTGAGAATTGAATTACTAACACAAAGGTACTACTGCCACCAACCCAGGTGATAAAGGAATTCAAACCAATCCTTAAGAAATTCAAACCACCAAAGACCGAAGAGAGGTTGGATTTGTCCCCGTCATCCTTTTGAAGTAGTTATTAAAATAGGATGGATATTCAAAACCAAGAGCATAGGCTATATCAGCGATATTCCAGGCAGGATGTTGTAAAAGAGCTTTAGCTTCACTTATGACACGTTCGGCGATATGGACTGAAGTGGGCTTTCCGGTCACTTCCTTTACCGCCCGGTTCAGGTAATTAACATGAACGTTCAGGTTCTTTGCATAATCCTGCGCAGTCCTCAGCTCAAGAGGACGGTCTGCACTTTCGATCGGAAACTGCCTTTCAAGAAGTTCAAGAAAAACAGAAGTAATTCTTGAAGAAGCGTTTTTGTGCTGGTCATAATTGTCAGAAGGCTGCAGCTTTAAAGCTTCATGGATGATGAGATTAATATAATTACGAATAAGGTCATCTTTATGGACATAAGTAGTTTGTTGCTCATCTATCATCCTCTTAAACAAGCCATTTAAAAATATCCTCTGTTGCTCATTTATTTTTAGAATAGGAGTTCCTCCGATCCTAAACAAGGGAGACTGCTGGAGACTTTCAGAGCGGTCGGAAACCTTAAGAAATTCTTCTGAGAAAAGGCAGGTGTAACCAACATAGGTAGTCGAGAGGGTTTCCCAGGAATAAGGTATATGTGGGTTTCCAAAAAACAAAACTGTGCCTTCTGCTTCAAAGCTTCTGTCGGCATAATGAATAATACTCCTACCCGTGGTCAGGCAGATTTTATAAAAATCCTTCCTGCTGTAAATTCGCGTTGCATTGCTGTCGCTCTCTATCTGAAATACATTAAACCCTTTTAGCTTTAGTTCTTTATTGAACTCTGACACCTGACGCACTTCAGCTTTTCCCATAGAGCAAAGTTATGAAATTCAAATACAACTTTAAGAAGTTGAAGACTCAGATTGCCTATGTAAAATATACTTCCGGCCGGGCGCTTCTTTAGTTTATGTAACAGGTTGAGAATTTGCCTATGGACAGTATATTGGGCGAACGCTCTCACTTTTATATCTATTCTCTTAAGCCTTGAACCAATTCACACAAAGCTATTTTCAGCTACACTATCAATCCTGCCCCTTAACAGACTTTGAAATTATAGATATCATGCCAGTAAGAGGACATTGAACCCTGTCAGAAACTCTGCTTTTAATAAAATAACCCAGTTTCGAATCATATCCTAAAATATCATTTGCTGTAAGAACTCTATAAGCGTTCTCTATTATAAGCGGAGAAACGCCAGTGGCACTACCGAGCTGTTTCGCGGATGGCATGGTTCCGTTCGCAAACCTGCCTGCACGTAAATCTTTCTGCAGAAGGTAGGCCACCTGCAGAAAGAAAGGAAGTTCAGAAGCATAATTAAGATTGAGTTCAAATGTGTGTTTGTCGGTATTCATTCCTGAGCCTTAATAAGTCACTTAATTGCCCCACTAAGATATGAGGCAACACTTTGATACATGAGGGAGAAATCATCAATAAAGCGGGGGGAGTTTGTCAAATTGGAAGTTAATCTCTAAGCCTCCCTATACCGGCAATCACTGCCTCTTGCCTAATGATGGTATCAAAAAAAATAGGTCATAAGAATTAACCCGGAGTAGAAAAGCCTAAATGTCATGAAAGAAGCGGATCAAATCAAGCAAACGGTGTAAAAAAAAGCCAGCCTTTGGGAGAGGTCTGACTTTTGAATGTAACCAATAGTATAGAAAGGATAAGTAAGGAAAGCCTCTATGAATGTGCCTTACATGACGCTAAATTATAGAATATAAAAAGGGACGATGAGGGGTAAGAAGTAAAAAAAGAAGGGTCAAAATGTCAAATTCCAACAATTTCAGTTCAAATACTCGGTAATGGTTTCTAATTCCCGGGACTTACTGCGTGCAAGCGGCTATACTTACCTCTGCCTCCGGCATTCCGGACTATAAGCATAAAGCCTAGAAACAGTGGTCAGTCATTGCATTGCCTCAGATGGTTAAGTAATTCGATTGAAGGTAGATTTTGATGAAGGACGAGAAGCCGGACCTCGGGCTCTTTTCAGAAGTACTGACAAACTCTTCTGATATTTAAGACCCTCCCGTCTATAATAATAAAGCTCTGTCAATTTGGAAAAATATAGAATCCTCTATCCTTAAAATAGAAAGCTGGGGCAAATGCACTTAGATTTCCTGGGAATTTACCACTCGCCCCTTTCATTCTAACAATACGTCCCTCACTTGGCACTGGTAAAAATCCGACTTTCGCTTTACTAACTCACCAAATTGAAACAGTAGCGCAGCCTCGAAGCGAAGCCTCCTACTTACCTGTAACCAGAAGCTAACCAATACCTCCTCACGCCACCTGACACTTATTGTAAGAGCGTAAAAACTCACATTAATTATGAAAATGAAAAAAAAACTAACGTTAATTATGAAATTTAAAAGAAAACTAACCCTATTGGTCGCCGCCTTGCTAGTGTGCTTCGGATGTTCAAAAGACAAAACAACACCTGAAAACGAAATTGAGCCCGGGCCGGACTCGAAGGAGAATAATAGTGCCACTGTTTCCGGAATAGGCGCAGCTGGGATAGCAGGAGTAAACTGGTCGGATGCCCGAGATAACTTTGTAGATGGATGGATCATTCCATGTGGGCTGGAACACACAGATAGTTATACTACAGTTTCAGCTAAAGCTAATACCATTCTCACCGGTTTTCAGACGAATATGCCGGGAGTAAATACATTGAGAATCGGGATCAACCCCGCCACCGTTGGTGAATCCTGGTGGGGAGCCTACTCGGGGGTCATCGACAGGGCTTTGAGCAAGAACATGAAAGTCATTATTGCATGCTGGGAAGGCGCTTCCTCAAGAAATGGCAGGATTGATAACATTTCTCAGTTCTGGCCGATGTGGCAGACCGTCGTAACGAAGTATCAGGGTAACAGCAATGTATACTTTGAAGTATTTAACGAGCCGTGGGGCTACACCTTGTCAGAGCTTTCATCAATCTATGTTGAATGGCTTTCCCGTTATCCTGGAGTACCTCGTGGACGCATACTATTAGGCGGGACAGGGGCATCTCAAAACGTAACTGGCATTGGTGCTGATAGCCGCTTTAACGGTTGCCTGCTTGCCTTACATAACTATTCCTTCTGGGGTAATTACGACATGGCAGGTTGGGAAGCAAATTGGCGTGCAAACTACGGCAGTTATGCCTCCAGGACTGTAGTTACAGAATACGGGGCGACCATGACTAATGGAAAAAACTATAACGGGCCTATCGGAAACGATAATGAGATAGCCTTTATAGTGGGTGCTACCAATGTTTTCAGAGCTGATGGTGTTGCCAGTGTATATTGGGCTGGCTTGTGGGATAATGACCCTTATGCCATTCAAACCAGAAGTGGCACTGGAACTAACATGACCCTGACTACAAACAACGTTTCCGGATTGTCCCGAATTCGGTATGCCTGGGGCGAGGGAAGTTCGTTTAACTCCACGGCCTATTATCGCCTGGTAAATCGCAACAGTGGTAAGGTTTTGGATATTAGCGGAAGCGCGACAACGAACGGTGCAAGTGCTATCCAGTGGGCATGGGGCGGAGGCAACAACCAGCAATGGCAACTCATTAGTACAGGAGGTGGATATTTCCGTATTATTAACAGGAATAGTGGACAGGCTCTTGACGTAAACCAAAGTTCAACAAGTGATGGCGCTGGTATAATTCAGTGGCCATGGAACGGAGGCTACAACCAGCAATGGCAGATAGTTGACATCGGTGGTGGCTTTTATCAGATTGTGAATCGTGCTACAAGAAAAGCCCTTGATATAAGCGGAAGCGCAACAACTGATGGCGCAAGCGCCATACAGTGGACCTGGGGAGCAGGCAATAATCAGCAATGGCAGATTATCCAGCAATAAGTTGATGATTTAATATTAATTTTCAAGAAGGGGTAACCAACGTTATCTCTTCTTTAATTTACGGCTCCCCTGGCGTGCTTAATATTAAGAACATATCCGGCTATAATTGCCAGTATAAAGTTACAGCCCTAAAAGCTTTATTAATCCTGTCCATTTAATCTCCTTAAAGCCTAAGCAATTAACATAAGCTAAGGCAATTCTCTCACATAAATATACCTTGCAACCTTTCATTCCATCCCGATTTCGAATCTAGGGGATGTGATGCCTTTTTAAAAGAATAGTATTACACATGCATAAAGACGAAAATAAAGATCGGATAAACAGAGGGTATTAAAGAGCCAACAGCTGATTCAATTAATCTCAAAACACTTCCATAATCACTGGATGCTAAGTAAGGAACAGTAAAATCCTTACCAGGACACAGCACTAGAAACGGATGCGTAATTGAGTTATTAATCGCAGAATAAGATGATGTGGTTTCTAAAAGGGAATTGCCCTGAAGCGGTGAACCAGGACATCGGAGGTGGGCCCTTGCTATAAATCTGTCTATTTAGTTTTACAGATGCCTATTCCTTTTCCTCATTAGTCGCATTAGTCTTTTAATTACAAAGTCCAGCCTATGGGAGGCTGGACCTATTATATAACCAATTTAAGAAAGGACAACTTAATATGTTTAAATCCATATTTCATTTTGTTCAGAATCAGGCTTAGTCCATCCGGCAAAAGCTATGGACCAAGACCTCTTAGAGGACAAAATGAAGTTTGGTAAAACGCTTATTTGTTTACCGAAATACATTCTTCGCTCTTGGCCTTATTTTCAAAATGTTACCATCCCCGTCAAACTTTAAACTATCAAGGCATAACTGTCGCAAAACGTAAGCTTCCTTCTGTGGGAATATCCGGTGATAGAGGATATAGTCCTGCCCTTTCTCCTGGAAAACGGTGTGGTGTCCAGGTCCAATAATAGTGCTGTCAGCAGAAGTTGTTAAGATCGGGCTGTTAACTCCCTTTTCAAAAGGACCGAAAGGAGTTTTTCCCACGGCATAACCTACTCTGTAGGTTGCATCGATCGCCTTCCCCTCTGAAAACATTAGCAGATACTGATTATTTCTTTTTATCATATGCGGTCCTTCGAAATATCCCGCAGGTGTAACCTCCTGAGGTTTTCCGTCAAAAGAATACATATCAGCTTTCAGTTTAACCGCCATGCACTTTCCATTTACCCAATTAAAACCAGATCCCCAATATAAATAAGCCTGACCATTGTCATCAATAAAACAGTCAGAATCAATAGTATGCACGTCAGGGAAGTCTTTAGATGAAATTAAGGGTGAATTATCTGCCTTCAGGTTCTTCCAGGGCCCTAGAGGGGAACTGCTCACCCCCGCCCATATTTCACTTCCTACTGAAACATACATATAGAATTTATTGTCAACTCCCCTCACCACTGAAGGGGCCCATACCTTCGCGTCGCTGGCAGTGGGACTTACACAGGCTTTTGTGGTTGGCCAATTTATCTGATGTCGTTGGAACTTCTTAAAATCCCTTGTTGAAAAAACTGCCAGTTCATCGCCGCCCCATGGATCTATGGTGGCATAAATGTAGTAAGTGCCTTTATCCTTTACCACAGTCGGGTCGGCAAAGTAACCGGGCATAATTGGATTCGAAATCTTCTTTTGGGATGCACAGCCAAAAGTTATGAAAAGAAAGCAAACCAGTAATTTTAAATAAATGCGTGTTCTGTTTTTCATTATTGTGTTTATACTTATTCTATTTATTGCTAGTAAAAGGGACCTTGGAAAGTAACCCTTTGATTTTTCAACTTTTTCTTGCGGTAACTAACTTCTGGTAAAAACTGACCGAACGTTCTTTCTGGAGGGTAAATACGAGCTTATTTAACTTGTCCTTATAAATCAAGATATCAATATACTATACTGATAACGGTAATTAAGGTGCTGGCAATAACTTCCGGCACCTTAAATCAGGCCTCTGTAGTTAAGTTTACAAAGCATCAAGCTTCAACAGCCTAAATGCTCTGGCTCGGAAGAATTCGCCTCCCCATTCTCCTCTATCTTTAGGATTCGTTAATGAGGCCACTAAACCAATCGAAACCTTTTTTGACTCTTTTAGCTCAAAACTTATCCTGTGAGTACCAGGTGTATTTGTTCTGGCATAGGCCAGAGAGGATTCTATTGCTTCAATATTGCTGATTTCATTACCTTCAGTTGCTACAAGATAAAAACGTCCACCAGCAGAACAGTCTGCAACATCTAACTCTATCATATAATGTGCTGCAGGCAATTCCGGAGATTGATAAACTTTTCCATTTGTAAACGAGTCCAGGTTGTCCCATGACCACCCTGCTTCCATGGAAATTGAACGATGCCAAAGATCCACACCGCCATAACTCTTGCCGTCCGTATGTTTGTAGTTTTTTACGGCAGCATTTGTGATCCAATTTGCAGGGATTGCCCACCTTGGAGACTCAGCCGAGGTAGCAATAGGATTTCGGGCATTAGGAAGAAATGCTGATGTCTCGTCTTTATAAATACCCGCAGTTTTGTAATCAGTAAAAAAAGTGTCTATGTTATTAACGGGCTGGTAAGCGGTCCTGTATTTGAACGTTTTTGCTACCGGATCTAAATCGCCGATAGTAGCCACATCAGCCGTTGCTAAGACTTTTACAGTTTTTTCTCCTGAAGTTGACTGGTACTGAACCTCTGTAAACAGGGGATTCGTTGTTAAATCCGCCGCTACCCAATTGATAGTTGTAGCTGTATTAACATTTACAGCATTTGTTACCACTCTGTTAGCAATAGATTTTTGATAACGAGTTCCTAAAGCAGTCCCAGTAGCGTAAACTGGCACCGACCTGTTCCCCTGGGCATCGTAGGTGTACATGATATAACTCCTAAAGCCCTCTGAGGCAGGCAATATGTAGGAAAACGCTCTCCCCTTACTTACATCAATCGGTACCTCTACTGAATCCGTCCTATTATTCCAGAATATTCTTGCTTTAACAATTTTCGGATCCGCCGGCAGCATAGCGGTTATTTTGATCCTTTCATTCCCCGAATAGATCCTCACTGAGTCTAATTTTCCGGAATAAGCTATTTCGCCGTTTTCTGTATACTTTTTGAACTCATCCCACTTTGCGCACGAAGTGAATATGCTGATGACGCCTGCAATCGCGATCGTCATCTTAAATGTATTGAATAATCTTATTTTCATATTTATGAAATTGAAATTCGTTTACTCTTCGTTATTATTTTGAAGGTGAACCATAAACCTTTATCTCATTGATACTTAAAGCAGTACCTCCGGCAAAGTTTTCAAGACATCTTACCCTGATGTATCTTACCTCCGGTTTGGCGACTTCAATCTCATAACTTAATCCCGCAGAAGCAATTGCCTGATCATCGGCACTGTCATTGCCATAAGGAAGGCCTGAAGGCTTTACGTTTTCGAAAGACCCAAGTAATGTCCAGGAATCAAGACTTCCATTGGAGGAAGGATTTACTGAGCCGTAAATCTCAAAGCGCTTCATTGTAGTTAAATAATACCAGCGGTTGCCTTCAGGATAAGGACGAATCCAAATGCGGCTGATCTTCCCTTTATTTCCCATATCAAAAGTGATCATGTGAGGAATTGAGCCACCATTAACCTGATGAGTAAAACTGGTCCATGGCCAGCCATACCTTCCGTCCCACATGTACTCGACACGTGCATCATTGTTTATGGAAGGAGCGTCACCCGGAAGCTCGAAGGCTCTGAAGTTCTGAGTTGGGAATTCTTGTTCAAAAATGGGTTGGATAGAGGTGAACAATGTATCTGAAGAATTTCCCCACCTGTCTTTAACGAACACCGCCATTTCCTGCCGCGTAGTATCTAAATTTCTGATCTTCGAAACAACGTCTTCCACACGTGTTCTTACACTTCGCTGATTATCCACCTCAAACTGCTTAAAGTCATTCTTTCGCATGACCATTATGCCAATACTTTCCTTGGCGTCATTTTTGGCTGTCAAATTATAACCGCCGAAAGCGTTGTCTATTCTAATGCTCTCGAATACCTTCAGGAACGGCGGCTCCAGTGCTTTGACTTTAACTACGAGCGGAGCAGAAACAACCTCACTTTTACTTACTGAGTAAAGCTTCACCTCATGTTCATTTGTGTCAGCAAATCCCTCAACAGTCAGGGTATCGCTGTAAATAGAAGATTTTGTTTCAAACAACTCTCCTGACTTCAAAAGATACTGGGCCTTAACGTAAGCAAGGTTCGGATCTGCTGGTACTTTGTATGTTATCTTAACCTTGCCCGGGAGGCTAATTACTTTTGTATCTGTAATCTGGCTGGGGACTGACGAATCTGTTCCCAGCGGAGACCTGAATTCCAGCTCTTTTTCGCAGGATACTCCTGCAAGAATTGCTGAAAACAGAGCTATATATAGTTTATTCTTGAATGTCTTCATTATTAATTATTTAAACTACCAACCTAAGTTTTCTACTAATTTTGGATTTCTGCGCGTATCGTAATTGCCTACTGGCCAGAAGTAATCTCTTGGGGCAATAAAGGTTTGACTGAAGATAAAGCGCTCAACATTATAAGTTGCAGCAGTCTTACCCAGTATATTAAATCCGGTTATATCCTTATTCAGTTCTTCAGCAGCTAGTTTCCAACGTCTCAGGTCCCAAAATCTTTGCCCTTCAAACGCCAGTTCAATTAATCTTTCTCGGTGAATAATTTCTCTGAGTCCTGCCTGGGAGGTGTATTTACCCGGAGTGTTTGAATAGTTGGTCCAGGATTCTACTACGCCTTTTAAACCGGCCCGTTCCCTTATCCTATCAAGATATTGTATAGCAACAGCAGAAGCAGGTTCAGCTTCGTTTAGTGCTTCTGCATACATGAGATAAAGATCCGCCAGTCGAATTTCCGGCCATGGATAACTCTTCCAGGCTGGAGCCTGGTTTTCACCGTTGGTGGTTGACTCCCAGTTTACCAGCTTCTTAATAAAATATCCAGTATGGTTCCAATTAGTAAAGTGACCAAATCCGGATGTTTCAGTGTTTTTTGCCTGAACGTAAAACTGATTGTTGATATCATCTTTTTGAGCACTTGCATCCTTCATATACCATATTCCACCATCAAATCCTAGGTCGGCATAAAACCTGTTCTCTCTGTCGAAATTTAATCTAGCAGTCTGATATCCTTGCTCTATATTAAAACGGTCGCTTGAACCAGCTGTCCTAATTTCGGTGTAATTGTTGAAACTAAGAGTTTTATCTTCTTCAATGGGCACACCATTTTTGGTATAAAAAATCTTAGCGATTTTTATCGGTGCGGCCCAAACCCCCATTAGTTGAGCCCTGTTGGTATTTCTACCTCTTGCCAAAGCAGGCATACAAAGAGCCTCATTAACAAAGTAGCTATTGGAAAGCCCCCAAATAACTTCAGGATTCCAACGATCGGTTAATGCATTCCTGATGCTCAATTGCCTTTTAGTAGTATCACTCAACTTAAGCCCAGCTTCACTAAATTGATATAGAGCGGCCCCATTAGCTTCTGCTGCAACAATGGCGGCTTTTGCTGCGTCCCGGGCCTTCTCCCATTTTACTTTATCATAAGTAGAATTAAATAAAGCCACTCCATCTTTGTCCTTGAAGCCAGCGTAGTCTGGATTTCCATTAAATAAAGGGCTGGCCGCAAGAAGCCACAATTTGGCTTTAACTGCTAATACAATCGTTTTATCGATACGTCCAAGTTCCGTATTCTCCTGGGTTATTGTAACTGGAACTTTGTCTACACACTGATCCAGAAGATCTGACACATAATTTACTACATCATCTACAGGCATTCGTTTGTAATACAATTCATCGGCGGAAGCATCTTCTGGCGTATTTTCGTCGATAATTGGCACAGGGCCGTACATTCTTAATAAGTAATAATGATAGAATGCCTTTAAAAACATTGCCTCGCCAATCCATCGCTCACGCTCAGTCAAAGTGATATCAGGCACCTTACTCATATCCTTCATGTTTTCTATGAAAATGTTACAATGACGGATTCCCATGAAGATTTTAAGGTGCCAGTTAAAATCACCGTTCCCCTTTCTGTTCCCACTCCATTCGTCAAATAATGGTTGATTTGCATTTTGCTGCCCTTGAGCTATCCGGAAGGCATTATGCCAGTGTGCAAGATCATTTTGTGGCAGCCACATTTCATCCCCTGCAAACATCCCGGCATTAAACCATCCGTCACCGTGCTTAGGAAGGAACGAATAGCATGTAAAGAGATATTTTTCAGCCTCATTCCGAATCTTAAAGGCATGCTTTATCTCGGAGGTATTATCCGGCACTACATCCAAAAATTTTGAACAGGAGATATTTGCCGCTGAAACCGTAAGAAAAAAAGCTCCGGTAGCCAGTACTTTTTTAAAAGAGGAAGAACATATTCTATTCCACCAGCCGTTTTCAGAATTTTTATTATATTTTTTGAGGAACTTATTTTCCATATTACCTAACATTATTATAGATTCACTTGAAGCCCTAAGCTATATATTGATTGAACGGGATAACCAAGGCCGTTTCCTCCCATTTCAACATCCCACATTTTGAATTTGCTCCACACAAATAAGTTGGTTGCGGAGAAGTATAATCTGGCGCTTTTCACAGCGATCTTTTTCATATTTGAAAAGCTGTAACCCATATCCACCTGTTTTAAGCGGACGAAACTTCCGTTACGCAACCACCATGTAGACGCCTGATTGTTATTGGCGTTATACTCTGCACTTAAACGGGGCCAGAAAGCATAAATATTTCTGTTGGTTTCAGACCAATGATCATCCGCAATCGTTTGAAGCAAACCGGACTGGTAGCCCCCTGAAGTGACGAATGGTTGGATGGCTCCCGGATTTATCAAAAAAGAAGAACGTGCTGATCCCTGGAAGTAGAAATTGACGTCCAACTTTTTGTAGCCCAGCGATGAACCAAATCCGTAGATTATCTGAGGTTGTCTGGGATATCCTATAGCGACCATATCATCAGGATTTATTACTCCGTCATTATTGATATCCCGGTACTTGATGTCGCCAGCTCTCACTGCCACCCGATTATTAGGATCTACTTGCTGGACCGGTGAGTTTGCTACCTCTGCATCGTCTATAAAAAGTCTTTCCGCAATGTATCCGAAACCCTGGTTAATCGGGTACCCGATTCTGGACAAATGAGAAAGAGAGTTATTATAAGCGATCTCATCAACTTTCAACTGCTTGCTTGAAGAGAAGGTGAAAGTTCCTCTTGTATTCATCCAGAAACTTTTACTGAAATTTTTCCGGTAGGCAAGAGAAAGGTCTATTCCTTTCACTTCAGCCTCACCTGAGTTCGCATAGGGAGAAACTCCTAAGCCTGAGGCATTATCTATACTTTGAATGGTCTGAAGAATCTGACTTCTTTTTTGCTTAAATACCTCTGCGACGATATCCACGCTATTAAAAAGAGTCATATCCATACCAAGGTTCAATTGTTTCGACTTCTCCCAGGTAATAGTGGAATTTGCGTACCGGTTAATACTTATTCCATTTCTGAAATACGTTGCGGCACCATCATTTCTTCCAAAACTTGCTCCGTAACCTCCGTTATTCAAATTAACATCTGACAAATAGAAAAAGCGATCGCCGGCAGGACCAATTGCATCATTTCCGACAACCCCATAAGTAGCGCGTAATTTCAGGTTATTGATTGCCGACTTTAGAGGCGCAAAAAATTTCTCATTTGAAATCCGGTAGCCTAATCCAGCCGACGGAAAGAATCCGAAACGATGCGATTTATCGAAACGCTCAGATCCGTTGAAGCCGAAATTAAACTCCGCCATGTAACGATTGTCATAACCATAGGTAAAGCGACCCGATAAACCGGCGTTGCGCGCCGGAAGGGAACCGATCAGGCCTCCGCTATTACCTTCATAATTGGACATGTAACCCGTCAACATTCCACTAACGGCATTTTTCACCTTAAAAGTCCGATCATAGGTCAAGCTACCCTCCAGCCAAAGCCTTGAGTCAATTGAGCTTCCGCTGGGTGAGTAATCCAGGTATTCCCGTCCCGTTGGTCCGATGGAACTCTCCCCGCCATCATTTAAGGCACTTAACTGATAAGACTGATTTGTCGGGTCGATAACAGCCTGATAATAGAATGGTACATACTGGCGGTTAACGCTGAAATGCGATACTCTCCTTAAATAGCCCATAGCTCTCGCGTTTAAACCCGGAGTTATCATACTAAAGTCCTGTTTGATCTCGAGTTGAGGTGCAAGATTTGAAGTTTTATACACCTGGTATCCCCTCACCATCTCCGCATAAGGATTTACATAAAGCGAGGGATTAAGAGTACCGTTCAGGTTTCTGGTTCTGGATGATCCGAAAAGTGGATGCTCAATGTAGGGAAGCATTGACTCAGGATAAAGAGCCGGGAACATTACGGGATTTGCATATAGGGCATTTGAGAAAGTTGTTTCTCCACCACTTCTCATTCTCCAGGTCTGGTTAGGATCTGGCGTACCAATAGGACCGTTGTAATCATCGAACTGTCCATACATCCTTACTATTACTACTGTGGACTTCGTAACATTAAAATCTACATTGGACCTGATGGAGTAATTGTTGAGCCGCACATTATTATTAAAGTTATTGATAGCATCAACCTTTAGTATGCCATTATCCCGGTTGAATGTTCCACCGATAAAATATCTTGCACGGGTGGCTCCACCATTGATGTTCAGGTTATAACTTTGATTTGAAGTATAATCTTTAATCAGCCGGTCAGTCCAGTTATTATTAGGGAAAAGATTAGGGTCTGCTCCCGCTACGGTGTTAATAATTTTAAACTGAGAATAAGGTTCCGAAGCAAGAGGATCTCTCGTAACCACGGCTTCATTTGCCAGGTTCATGTAGTTGATATTATCAGCCAGCTGGAAATTTTGAGTGTTGGTTGAAATTTTGTTCTCCACCCTGAAATTAAAGGTTGGAGTTCCACTCTTACCCAGTTTCGTGTTGATTAGAACAACTCCATTTGCTCCTCTTGCCCCATAAATTGAAGCAGCCGCCGCATCTTTCAGGACGGAGAAATCTGCAATATCATCTGTCTGCAAACGGGCCATGTCGGTTGGACTGGATTCTATACCGTCAATAAGGATCAGGGGATCCACCTTTCCCGAACCAAAAGAGGAAAGTCCACGAATAAAGAAAGAGGAATTGTCAGTTCCCAATCCAGGCTCTCCACTTGCCTGAAAGGATATGATACCTGCTACCTTTCCGGCCAATGCATTGGTTAAATTGGAACTGGCAGTTTTCATCTCCTTTACATCAACAGTTGTAATTGAACTGACGAGACTCGCTTTCTTCTGCTTACCCCCAAAGCCTGTAATCGCAACCTCTTCCAGTGTTGTGTTATCAGAACTTAATAGAACATTCAGTTCGATTACTCCATTGTTTACTTTTCTTTCCCGAAGATTAATTAAGCGGCTTTTAAAGCCGACAAAGGAAAATGAAAGGGTTGCATTTCTCTCTGCAACCAGTTTGAATCTTCCCACCGGATCCGAAGTTGCTCCTTTTGCCGAGCCGACAACCTTCACTGCAACACCCGGCAAACCGCTGACAGTATCGCGAACCACCCCTTCAACTGTTACCTGTTCCTGCGCTAGACTGCTTTTACTTCCCAGCAGCAGAAGAAGAAGAACAAGCTGGACTCCTCTTCTTTTAATAATTTCAAGTAGTTTTTTATTCATATAATTACTTTTAGAGCTTTTCATAACTAGGACTAGTTTTCGATCTCCTGAATTCTTTCGTTTTAGCTACGATTCTGTAGTCTGCCTTTACATTCTTTACTTTGATCATTATTCACATTAAATAATTGGTTGTTTGATTTTCTGCATCTGTTATCGCAGCATCCTGAAAAGATGCCGGATTAAGTGTACCCATGACACTTGATTAAGACCGTGTTATTTAACTCATTGGCGTCATTTTATTTAGATTCTTTGATTAGTTATTAATAATTGGTTGAAAGCTTATTAATTTCCGTCTTACGGTTAGAATAATATTATTTGATGATGCAATAGAAACTGCCTCTACAATACTTTACAGTCTTGCCATTTTTCCTATAAATCCCCCAAAGTAGTATCATCTAAAACATTACTCCATCTCCCCTTTTCGGGCTCCCTCTCTAAATACGGAGCCTTTATTTTTATTAACCTTGATTCAGTTGATTAGTCCTAACAGATACAATATTAAGGGGGAAAGGGGGACATTTGTAGGGGAGAAAGCTTCAGATTAAAGGGGGGGAAATGTCTTTTTCAAGCTTAGATCCACACGGAAAGGCCCTTTCATATTATAATAACAGGAAATGAACTTCAAAACTTAGAGCGCTTTCAATGCAGGATTAGAAATATCCAATCCGAAAAAAGCTTCACACTCAATAAAATGACTCTGCTAGCTTAAAAGATATACAATAAATGAAACAACTAATGGAGAACCTTTTACTCCTAAAAGGAACGCCTTTATAGGAAAACTTAAAATATTACAGCTACAGCGTGCCCGGCATTTCCCTGCTCGCCCTAATATTTCACACAAACAATGGGCAGAAGATGTCCTTATACTCGACAAGAAGAAGATGGAGAAAAAAGATTTAGGCTTAAGAAAAGTAATCGGAGTTATTCCTCCGACAAAATCTGCGGAGTTTCCTATAGGAGAACAGCACTGGTTAGCAGCCGGCGAACCGGCTGCTGAAATTAAACAGATATGAGGTTTTCTAATCGGGTGCCATCACTTAAGACAGCGGGATAAACTTTAAGTTCTTTCCCAAACTCGTTTTTATACCTTGGCCTTACTTCTGCTATGACATCGTCCACCCTTCCTGAGGATATAAGATTAATTGTACATCCGCCAAAGCCTCCTCCCATCATACGAGCTCCCATTACATAGGAATTACCTACTGCAAAATCGACAAGAAAATCGCACTCTTTACAGCTAACCTCATACAAATGCTTCAATCCGTGATGTGTTTCGAACATTCGACCTCCCAGAGCAGCGTAGTTGTTTCGCTCAAGGTCCCCACAAGCCGATTTAAGCCTTGTCATCTCTTCCACTACATACAGACATCGGTTATACACCAGTGGGTTAGAAAGCTTAAGGTACTTATCCAGCATTTCATCTGTAACATCTGCTAAATCTTTAACAGCAGGCTCGTTCTGCTTTATAATATCAATACCCCGCTGACATTCGCTCCTTCTGTCATTATATGCAGATGAGATCAGATGATGCTTAACCCCCGTATCAAATAAAACGATACTGACTTCAGAGCTATTGAAAGGAATATATTCAAACTCGTTGGTTTTACAGTTTAACTTAATCAAATGATCCTTTTTACCGTGAAGGCTCGCAAATTGATCCATCAAACCACATTTTACACCAACGAAGTCGTGCTCAGCAGCTTGAGCAAGCTTTGCTAGTTCAATTTTAGACAGACCCAGGTCGAAAACCTCATTCAGGGCGAAAGCAGTTGCGCAGGTGACTGCGGCAGAGGAGGACATTCCTGCGGCCAGTGGTATATCGCCTCCAAGTACAATATTTACCCCACACAGCAGTACCCCTCTTTTTTTCAACTCATTAAGAACCCCCAGAATATAATTGGGCCAGAGTTTCCAGGCTGATGTTAATCCATCAAGGGAGGTAACGTAATGGTCCCCGTAATCGGCTGCAAAAATATTTACATCCATATCAGGCCTCAGACCTATAGCCAGAAACACATTCTTTTCGATCGCCCCTGGTAGTACGTACCCCATATTGTAATCGGTATGTTCCCCAATCAGGTTTATCCGTCCCGGGGACCGAACAACCAAGGGTTCATCTTTATGGAGTTCTCTAAATTTTTCTACAACTTTTTTTAATTTACTCATTTCAACTTCATTGAATTGACCTTTACATTCTACTACAGCCAGCGGATATCACTCCTATTTCAGGTAAAAACTTGAATGGTACAAACCTTATCAGCTTTTCTTTTACGGCGTATAAGGAGCCCCTAAAACCAGTTTATCCCCCTTTAAGGTCACTTCAAACAGTTTGGGAATTCGAACAAAATGGCCATTCACATTCTTATGGCTGTGCAAAGACATTAATTGTTTGCCTGAAAATGTTTTAAATAACATCCCGTGTCCATAGTTAAGAGGGGTTATTGGTTCTTTCTCCTGAAGCCACGGACCATCCAAAGTCCCACTTTGAGAATAAGCAACACCTTGTGTGTAAAATTCGTCAATCCAACTAGTCCAAAGCATTCCTAATCGTCCAGTTGATGTCCTGAACAGGAATGGTCCGTCTGTTACTTTGCTTTTGCGATCCTTTCCGTCCTCCAGTTCATGGCTCCATGGCGACTCACTTGCACGAAATAATAGTTTGGCTTCTCCGACAGATCCGCTTAAATCCCGCTTCAATTCAATTTTCTCGATTGTACCGTCATAGTTCTGCAGCCACTCGTAGCAGTAGACCATGTAAGGCTTTTTATCTTTATCAATCCAGAAAGTTCCATCAAGAGTGGGTTTACCGGCAGGTAGATAGGTTGAGTCTTTCATTGGGACATAGGGTCCATCAGCTTTATCGCTTACAAGTACATGGCTCGCTCTACGCTCAATTGGAATTCCTCTAACCGTATCGATAAAGACCTTTTTGTTTGTAAAAGTCGCGAAGTAGTAGTATTTCCCTTTGTACTGCCAGATTTCCGCAGCCCAGATTTCCGGTTTAGGCCCCATCCAGCTATTTGAATCAGTCCGGGTTATTTGAAAGGGTCCTTCCCACAGCTTCAGATCTGAGCTCTTCCAGAGCCTCCCCCCCGTTCCCGTCATATAATACATTTTTGTCTTTGCGTCGGCAAGTATAAAAGGGTCGCTTAATCGGATAGAATCAAGTGGGATATTCTTTCTCACTATTCTTCCTTGAGCAAAAGCCGTCTGAGTCGAAAAAGCAATCGTACACAGCAATAGGGCAATCCAGGTTTTATGCATGTTATTATCGTTTATAATTTTTGGTTTGAAATAATTTCGAAGGATTTTTTTATGCCAGGCTTATACTAATTCCTGTTTGAACTCATCTCCTAACTCTGATAATTAATTAAAAGTTATTCCTGATATGAAATTGATCAAAATTATTTAAATCTGTAAATTCACATGGGGGTGAAATTGTCATAAATAAGGGGGGAACATATATAAAATCAGTTAAACTGATTCCCCAAATGCGTTATATCCGCGAAAGATGCTTTCTTTGGCTGAATATGTAAAACTGCAGCAGATTTGCTTCTTGTCAGTATTAAAGGTTGTAATGGTAAAATAAACTTCCGACTATACCTGCGGTCAAAAAAGCGTGAATTTTACACTTAATTTTTAAACTTAATACATTTAACGATATTTGCGGCTTCAAACAACCTCATAGACAAATAACTCCAACCAGTTATCCCGGTACTTAGAAAGGTATTCCTATTCATGAAGAAAATTAAAGTTCTGCTTAACTTACTGATTGTGTCCCAGGTATTGCTACTGAATGTTTACGGGCAACCGCTGAACATAAAATTCAAGCACCTTACTGCCGACAGGGGGCTATCGAGCAACAGGATAACTTGTATATTCCGGGACACAAAGGATTTTTTATGGGTTGGTACCGAAATGGGGCTGAACAAGTTTGATGGATATCAGGTTACGCCGTATTTGAAGGATGAAACCAAAAATAGTAGTCTGAGTGATAACAGCGTGCGTTCCATTGTCGAGGATTCCCAGCATAACTTATGGGTCGGAACTAAAAATGGTCTTAACTTTTATAATAGGGCCAGCAACTCTTTTACCAGGTATCAAAACAAAGCCAGCGATCCTAATAGCATCAGCAGTAATTCTATAATCTCGATGCACCTGGACAGAAAAGGGAATTTATGGATACTGGCAGGGGGCAATTGTTTAAACCTTTGGAATCCTCAAAAGAAACGCTTCACCCGTTACTTCTTCAGTCCCCCTGTTGAAAGGTCATTCTTTGCGGCTTCATCTATCGGGGAGGATTCAAGAGGTAATATCTGGGTTAGCTGCTATGGAGACGATTTATATTGCTTAAAACCAGGGACAAAAAAATTTCAGAGCTATAAACTGGGACTTGAATCCGAAGAAAAAACGCTCAATAACATTTATGTTGATAAAAAGGATAAAGTTTGGGTAGGAACACGGGGAGCTGGTTTACATCTTTTCAACCCCATTTCGAAAACTACAGAACACTTTCCAGTAAATAAAAAAGGAACCGGCACCAATAAAAGCCTTATTCACTGGATAATCGGCGACGACGATAAACACTTACTGATAGCAGTAGATCAGGGAGGCCTGAATCGACTTAATGTGGAGACAAGGAAATTTACTTACCTTGAAGAAAATGCCTTAGATCCTGAGGGGCTGAATACCAATGGAGTTTGGACACTATTTAAAGACAAAGAAGGAATATTATGGGTTGGTACTGCAAACGGCGGAGTCAATTACTATAATCCCAAGGAATACAGGTTCGGCCTTTACCGGGTAGGCACCACCAATGAATATCCCAGTTCTAATACTATCGATGGTTTTCTGGAAGATTCTAAAGGTAAGATCTGGATTACTACCGATAACGGGTTAAACTCCTTTAATCCAAATTCAGGGACTTTTTCCTATTATAAGCACGATCCGGCGAACCCGCGAAGCATCAGTGTAAACTCGTTGCGCAATGCAGAGGAAGACCTTGATGGAAATATCTGGGTTGGAACCTGGGACGGGGGATTAAACCGCTTTAATCCCACAACCGCTACGTTTGATCGATTCTACCCAAATACCGGTAGTAAACCTTTTAATGTATCAGGCCGGCATATCTGGTATATCAAAAGAGATCATAAAGGTCTGCTTTGGTTATCAACCCTATACGTAGGGATAGATGTACTCGATCCCAAAAAAGGAATTCTTAAACGGTTTAAAAAGGATCTTAAAAATCCCTACGGCTTAGGCTCTGACATTGTGCAGTTGATTGCTGAAGACAGACAGAAAAACATTTGGGCCTGTACCTCTGAAGGGCTTTACCGCTACGACAATAGAGTAGATGGATTCATCGGATATAAGCACTTCCCGGACAACGACATTCGGGCTTTCATTCAGGACAGGAAGGGTACTTATTGGGTTGGTTCTGCCAATAAAGGACTTTTTGCCTTTAATCACCAGGGCAGGGTAACCAGAACCTTCGATACTGGTAACGGTCTGGCAAATAATCAGGTTCATGCTATCGTCGAAGACAATGCGGGAAAACTTTGGATATCTACAAATTCAGGATTAAGCCGTCTTGATCCTTCCGACGGAACAATTCGTAATTTTTATGTAGGTGATGGACTGCAGGGGAATCAGTTCTTCGGGCAAAGCTTCCTGAAGACCAGGAATGGTGAAATTTATTTTGGTGGGTACAATGGATTCAACTTTTTCAAACCGGAAAACCTGAAGAACAACAATTACAACAGCCCTGTTTACATTACAGACCTACAGATCTTTAATAAATCGGTGAATCCGGAAACTCCGGACTCCCCTCTCGAACAGCAAATAACAGAGACAGAACAAATAACACTTACGGCAAAGCAGTCCATGTTTTCATTAAGCTTCGCTGCAACCAATTATACCTTTTCTGCCAACACCCAGTATGCATACAAATTAGAAGGCTTTGATAAGGAATGGAACTATGTTGGCAATAAGCGGAGTGCCACCTTTACGAACCTGGATGCGGGCGATTATCGCTTTCTGGTCAAAGCATCCAACAATGATGGCATCTGGAATAATAAATATGCTGCTCTTCGAATAACAGTGCTCCCGCCCTGGTACCAAACATGGTATGCCTATCTGTTCTATATCTGCTTCTGTGTTGCACTTATATACCTGTATTTACGATATCGGATACGCGAAGCAAAGTTAGACTTCGAAATTAAAACCGCTCATTTTGAAGCTGAAAAAGAGAAGGAATTACACCGTAAAAAAGTTGACTTTTTCACCAGTATCTCACATGAATTCAGGTCTCCGCTTACACTGATCATAAATCCTCTGAAGGAGATGTTATATGACGAGAGTAAAGAGCTAAACGCTGGTAAATTAACCGTGGTATACCGCAATGCTCGGCGGCTACTTAGCCTGGTCGACCAGTTACTTCTATTCAGGAAATCCGAAAATGAAATGGAGCAGCTGAAAGTTTCGTGCTTAAACATTTCCAGAGTATGTGAGGAAGTACATCTCTGCTTTACGAATCAGGCCCGTTTACAGAATATCCAGCTTGAATTCCATTCGGACCAGGAAGAAATAGAGCTGTTTGCAGATCGCGAGAAGATTGAAATTATTCTTTTTAATCTAATATCTAATGCCTTAAAATTCACTCCACCAAAAGGTAAAGTAGTTTTAAGCGTTTCAGAAAGTGAAAATCAGGTTGAAATTAAGGTAGCAGACACGGGTTCCGGTATTCCGGAATATGTTGGTGATAAACTTTTTGAACAGTTTTATCAGGTTAACAATCAAAACGCTATATCCAAGCGCGGATTTGGAATTGGTTTATATCTTGTAAAAAGCTTTATCGAGGCCCATAAGGGGAGCGTAAGCTACTCGAGTGAGGAAAATAAGGGAACTGAATTCAAACTTGCCTTCCCAAAAGGAAAAGAACATTTTCACGGGGGAACTATCATTGAAGAAGAGCCCCAGGAGTCCGTTGTGCTGGATGAACTTATTGAAGACAGACAGAACGAGCTGGATGGAAAGGACGAAGATTTCGGCCAAAATGAGAAGAACACCGAACTCTATTCAGAAATTAAAACCATCCTGATTATTGATGACAATAGTCAAATCAGAAAATATATCAAGCAATTATTTGATGGTGAATTTGAAGTACTGGAAGCTGACAATGGTGCAACCGGGCTGGAAATGATCAGAGAGGTAATGCCTGACATCGTAATAAGTGATGTTATGATGCAGGGACTAAGTGGTATTGAGCTTTGCAGCCGGGTAAAAGAAGATCCTGCAATGAGTCATATCCCGATTGTTCTGCTTACGGCAAGTTCTTCTGCCGAGGTAAAGCTAAAAGGAATAGAGTGCGGTGCGGAGGATTTTATCAGCAAGCCTTTTGAAAAGGAGATCCTTATCGCAAGGATTGGTGGAATTCTAAAAAGCCGTAACAACCTGCAGAACTACTTTTATAATAAGATCACACTCCGGCCGGACAATTCCAAAATATCGGGCGAATACAAGGATTTTTTAGAGAAGTGTATCCAGATCGTTGAGGCCCATATTGCTGATGAAGATTTTCGTGTGACTACACTTTCTGAAAAGATCGGGATGAGCAGGACAAACCTTTATCTGCGGATCCGGTCTATCTCCGGTCAGTCGGGTATCAGTTTCATTCGGTCTATCAGATTAAGGAAGGCTGCTGAAATTTTTGTTACTACTGAATATAATATTTCAGAAGTTGCTTACATGGTGGGAATGAAAGACGTTAAGTATTTCAGGGAACAATTCAATAAGTTGTTTGGTATGAACCCTTCGGAATATATAAAAAGGTACCGGAAGCAGTTTAATCAGAACCATACCATCAAGAAAAAATAATCGAAAAGGACAAAGCCACGGGTAATATTCATAAAATACTGGGAACGTTTGATAGGTACTTTCAATTTTTGAGAACCATTGATTTTCACCTGACCACCAGCCCTTCTTAAGCGAGCTTACAATCGTCATTATTCAGCTGAACGCATCTGTAACTTAAAATATTTCTATTCGTAAGAACTGAACTGTATTTGGTTATAGATGAGAGAACTTTCAAGCATTGTTAAGCTATTACTGATCCTTTATAGTTTATTTTCCACCTCCTTTGGCCAGAACATAAATAAAAGATTCAAGCACCTTACCGCTGATGACGGACTGTCAAGTAATCGCATCACCTGTATATTTCGTGACAGCCGTGACTTCCTCTGGATAGGCACGGAGATGGGGCTAAACAAGTATGACAGCTACCTGGTCACACAATACTTACAGAATGAGGACAAAAAAGGTTCTATCAGCGATAATAACATTCAATCAATTTTAGAGGATAAGCAAAAAAATATTTGGGTTGGGACCAAAAACGGTCTTAATCTTTATAGCAAGACCGATAATTCCTTCACCAGCTATAAACATGACCCAAAGGATGCAAGTAGCATTAGCAGTAATTGTATTATCTCCTCCTATCTTGATAAAAAAGGCAACTTATGGGTCCTGGCAGGTGGGAACTGCCTGAATTTATGGGTACCTACAAAGAAAAACTTCATCCGTTATCCATTCAAACCCTCACTTAACGTATCCTATTTTTCCGGTCCATCCATATCAGAAGATCCTAAAGGAAACATCTGGACTACCTGCTATGGTGACAGTATATTTTGCCTGGATATCAAGACCAAAAAGTTCCACTCGTATAATCTGGATTTCGATATCTCAGAGAAAACGCATAACAATCTTTACATAGACAAAAATGGCAAGGTCTGGATAGGGACCAGGGGTGCGGGTCTGCACTTATTCGATCCTATTAGCAAAAAGACAAGGCATTACCCTATCAAAGCTGACGGCACAGGTACGAACAAAGGACTAATACACTGGATCATTCCTGAGGATGACAAGCACCTGCTTCTCGCCGTTGACCTTGGAGGTGTTAACAGGCTGAATATAGAAACAAATCGTTTTGAATATATTGAGAACAGGGAATTTGATAGCGAAGGACTAAACACCAACGGAATATGGTCTTTATATAAAGACAGGGAAGGAATTTTATGGGTAGGTAGTGCAAACGGTGGCGTAAATTACAGTAATCCCAAAGAGTACAAATTTGATCTATACCGGGCAGGTTATTCAAACGCCCATACGAGCTCAAACATTATTGGAGGGTTTCTTGAAGATTCCCGGGGCGATACCTGGGTGGCCACTGAAAACGGACTAAACAGGTTCAATACCTTTAAAAACAAATTCACGTATTTCAAAAACGATCCCTCGGATCCAGAAAGCATTAGTGGAAATGTAATAAGATGCATCGAGGAGGACCTTGACGGGAGCTTGTGGGTAGGAACCTGGGATGCGGGATTGAACTGCTACAATAGAAGGACTAACGAGTTTGAACGGTTTTATCCGGGAAAGAATGATCCTTACAGCATTTCCGGAAGAAATGTCTGGAATATCAAAAGGGATCACCGGGGATTATTATGGCTAGCGATAACCTATGTAGGAATTGACGTACTAGACCCGAAAAAAGGAGTAGTTAAACGATTTAAAAAAGATTCAGAGAGCCCGTACGGACTAGGCTCGGATATTATTTATCTTTTGGTGGAAGACAGTCAAAAGAACATGTGGGCATGTACCGCTGGAGGCTTGTTCCGCTATGATCCGGAAAAAAATGGTTTCAGAGCTTACAGGACTTTTCCTGACAATGATATCCGTGCATTCTTACAGGATAGTAAAGGCAACTACTGGGCAGGTTCAGCGAACAAAGGTATTTTTCTTTTCGATACGAAAGGTACTGTTATTAGAAAGTTCGATACAGGCAATGGACTAGCCAACAATCAGATACACGGATTACTGGAAGATAAATCAGGAAAGCTATGGGTATCTACCAATCTGGGAATTAGCTGTATCGATCCGGGCAATGGAAATATCCGCAATTACTCAAGGGGTGACGGATTGCAGGGAAATCAGTTCTTTATGCAAAGCTTCTATCAAAACAGAAGTGGTAGCATTTTTTTCGGAGGCTTTAATGGTTTCAATATGTTCAAGCCTGAAAATCTCAAAAACAACGATTTTAATCCCCCTGTATATTTAACCGATCTGAAAATCTTTAACAAATCTGTCATTCCCGGGATAAAGGATTCGCCTCTTAAACAGCAGATAAGTGAGGTAAAAGAGATATTTTTATCCTGGAAGCAGAACATGATTTCCTTTAGTTTTGCAGCAATCAACTATACATTTTCTGCTAAAACACAGTACGCTTATAAACTGGAAGGGTTCGATAAGGAATGGCATTTGGTAGGCGACCAGCGTATTGCTAATTTCACGAACCTCTCCCCCGGTAAATATGTATTTCGCGTAAAAGCGGCAAATAATGATGGCTTGTGGAATGAAGATGGAACTTCTGTTAAGATAATAATCCTGCCCCCATTTTGGCTAACGTGGTGGTTTAGAACTCTCGCTGTTCTTTTTGTATTTGCCTCCTTTGCTACATTCTATAAAATTCGAATGCGCATGATCATAGCGCAGAAGAAAGAGCTTGAGCAAAAAGTAAACGAACGAACACAGGAAGTAACAAAACAAGCAGAAGAATTAAGGGTGCAGGCAGATAATCTTCAGGATATGAATGAAGAACTGCAGTCACATGCAGAAGAACTGGAAAGCCAGTCCGAGGAGTTGCATGCGCAGGCTGACAATCTTTTTGAGTTGAACCGGGAATTGGAAAAGCAAAAAGAGGAAGCTGACATTGCAAAGACAGAAGCAGAAAAAGCAAATCAGGCAAAAAGCGTGTTTCTGGCCACGATGAGTCACGAAATAAGGACACCGATGAACGGAGTAATCGGGATGGCCTCCCTGCTTGCCCAAACTCCTTTGGACAATGAAC
>NZ_JAFEWF010000023.1 GCF_017355835.1 Desertivirga brevis
AACGATTCTATTTGAGATATAATAGGGTCAGAGAAACAAACATTCATTACAATGGAGAGTTTGATCCTGGCTCAGGATGAACGCTAGCGGCAGGCCTAATACATGCAAGTCGAACGCGATTGGGGAGCTTGCTCCCCATGAAAGTGGCGCACGGGTGCGTAACGCGTATGCAACCTACCTTAATCAGGGGGATAGCCCGAAGAAATTCGGATTAACACCGCATAATATAACAGAATGGCATCATTCAGTTATCAAATATTTATAGGATTAAGATGGGCATGCGTGACATTAGTTAGTTGGTGAGGTAACGGCTCACCAAGACGACGATGTCTAGGGGATCTGAGAGGATGACCCCCCACACTGGTACTGAGACACGGACCAGACTCCTACGGGAGGCAGCAGTAAGGAATATTGGTCAATGGGCGGAAGCCTGAACCAGCCATGCCGCGTGCAGGAAGACTGCCCTATGGGTTGTAAACTGCTTTTGTCGGGGAATAAACCTTCTTACGTGTAAGAAGCTGAATGTACTCGAAGAATAAGGATCGGCTAACTCCGTGCCAGCAGCCGCGGTAATACGGAGGATCCAAGCGTTATCCGGATTTATTGGGTTTAAAGGGTGCGTAGGCGGCTTTTTAAGTCAGGGGTGAAAGACGGTGGCTCAACCATCGCAGTGCCTTTGATACTGAAGAGCTTGAATGGACCTGAGGTAGGCGGAATGTGACAAGTAGCGGTGAAATGCATAGATATGTCACAGAACACCAATTGCGAAGGCAGCTTACTAAAGTCTAATTGACGCTGAGGCACGAAAGCGTGGGGATCAAACAGGATTAGATACCCTGGTAGTCCACGCCCTAAACGATGAACACTCGATGTTAGCGATATACAGTTAGCGTCTAAGCGAAAGCGTTAAGTGTTCCACCTGGGGAGTACGCCCGCAAGGGTGAAACTCAAAGGAATTGACGGGGGCCCGCACAAGCGGAGGAGCATGTGGTTTAATTCGATGATACGCGAGGAACCTTACCCGGGCTTGAAAGTTACTGAATGATCCAGAGACGGATCAGTCCTTCGGGACAGGAAACTAGGTGCTGCATGGCTGTCGTCAGCTCGTGCCGTGAGGTGTTGGGTTAAGTCCCGCAACGAGCGCAACCCCTGTGAATAGTTGCCAGCATTTAAGGTGGGGACTCTATTCAGACTGCCTGTGCAAACAGAGAGGAAGGAGGGGACGACGTCAAGTCATCATGGCCCTTACGTCCGGGGCTACACACGTGCTACAATGGACAGTACAGAGGGCCGCTACTTAGTAATAAGATGCCAATCTCAAAAAGCTGTTCACAGTTCGGATTGAGGTCTGCAACTCGACCTCATGAAGTTGGATTCGCTAGTAATCGCGTATCAGCAATGACGCGGTGAATACGTTCCCGGGCCTTGTACACACCGCCCGTCAAGCCATGAAAGCTGGGGGTACCTGAAGTACGTAACCGCAAGGAGCGTCCTAGGGTAAAACCGGTAATTGGGGCTAAGTCGTAACAAGGTAGCCGTACCGGAAGGTGCGGCTGGAATACCTCCTTTCTAGAGCCGATGGAATTGCCCGTTATGTTACAGAT
>NZ_JAFEWF010000024.1 GCF_017355835.1 Desertivirga brevis
GAAGCAGAAAAAGCAAATCAGGCAAAAAGCGTGTTTCTGGCCACGATGAGTCACGAAATAAGGACACCGATGAACGGAGTAATCGGGATGGCCTCCCTGCTTGCCCAAACTCCTTTGGACAATGAACAAAGCGAATATGTGAGCATCATCAATACAAGTGGCGAGGCATTGCTGCATGTGATTAACGATATTCTTGATTTCTCGAAAATAGAATCGGGAAATCTGGAGCTGGAAATGCAGGATTTCGATCTGCGTCAATGTGTCGAAGGGGTTCTGGACGTATTTGCAAACAAAGCCGCACAGCAGGGACTGGATCTGGTATATCAGATCGATCACCGCCTGCCTTCTGTAATAACAGGGGACAGCCTGAGATTAAGGCAGATACTGATCAATTTTGTCAGTAACGCGATGAAGTTTACAGAGAAAGGGGAAGTTTTTGTAGAAATCAATCTCATAAATACAGAAAGTGAGGAGCTGGAAGTCGGCTTCCATGTCCATGATACAGGAATCGGCATACCGCAGGACAAGCTGTCCCGCCTGTTCAAAGCCTTCTCCCAGGTCGACTCATCGACTACAAGAAAATATGGAGGTACAGGGCTTGGACTGGTAATCAGTCAGAAACTGATTCACCTGATGGGCGGCGATGTAAGTGTCAGCAGCGAAGTTGGCAAAGGCACTACCTTCAGCTTTAACATCCTTACCAGAGCTGCAGGCAGCTCTCAGAAGCAATATGCGGTGGTTAACACTGCTGAAAACAGAAACAAAAAAGTGCTTATTGTTGACGACAACGTTACCAACCTCCGGGTACTAAGGAAACAGCTGGAGTTATGGCAGATCCCTTCTATGGAAGCCCAGTCGGGAAAAGCAGCTCTGGAAATGCTTCGGCAGGAAGGTTTTGATCTGGTTATTTCCGACATGCAGATGCCGGAAATGGATGGAGTGAGCTTTGCTCGTGAGGCCAAAGCAATCCACTCATCCATCCCAATAGTTCTGCTAAGCTCTGTTGGGGATGAAAGCCGCTCCAGATACCCTGAATTGTTTAACGCCGTCCTTACCAAACCGGTAAAATATGCCCAGCTGCAATCCGTTGTCCAAATGGAGTTGAAGGGAAACGGGGATAAAGGCCAGCAAGCTGCAACGGCTGAGACATTACTGTCAGAAACTTTTGCCGAAAGGTATCCTTTAACTATTTTAATAGCTGAAGACAATCTGATTAACCAGAAACTGGCCGTGAGGGTACTCAATAAGCTGGGATACGATCCCAAACTGGCGAATAATGGCCGGGAAGCCATAGAAATGATGTGTAAGCAGAACTACGATGTGATCCTGATGGATATGCTGATGCCGGAAATAGACGGAATTGAGGCCACAAAAACGATCCGAAGTCTGGAAAAAATAGACCAGCCCGTTATTATCGCAATGACGGCCAATGTTCTACCTGAAGATAAGGAGAATTGTTATAAAGC
>NZ_JAFEWF010000025.1 GCF_017355835.1 Desertivirga brevis
CTTACTTTCTTCTACTTTACCTGCTTTTGCTCAGGTAAGTATGCTTTTGTTAGTTCTGGTATTGCTACCGTCACCTAACTGTTGTCTTCTCTTACAATTACTTCTTCCAATATGTCAAAGAACTTTTCTAAGCTGAAAGCTGAAAGGTTAAAGCTTAAAGCTTCTTGTTAGTCGCTTTATGCTCTCTGCTTTTGGCTTTCTGCTTGAACGTGGAGAATAACGGATTCGAACCGTTGACCCTCCCGATGTAAATCGGGATGCTCTAGCGCCAATTATCGCTAACTTCCATTTCAATATGTTATTTTATCATCTCGCATGATAAACTAGTGGAGAATAACGGATTCGAACCGTTGACCCCCTGCGTGCAAGGCAGGTGCTCTAGCCAGCTGAGCTAATTCCCCAATAAGAATTTAATGAGTGAATGAGTAAGTGATTGAATGAGTGAATATCTTTTTTTACTGTTATTCTATCATTCTTTCCTTCTAACCTTCTTTCATTGCCCTCTGTAGTCCCGAGCAGATTTGAACTGCTGACCCCTACATTATCAGTGTAGTGCTCTAACCAAGCTGAGCTACGGGACTGTGGATTTACGATTGTAGATTTTTGATTGACGATTTTGGCTTTTGCACGGTAATCGTAACTCGTAAATCGTAATTCGTAATTTCTCTTACAATCTCGCCGGCTCGGGTTTCTTACTACCTGAACGGCTTATCTTTTTGGGTTGTCTTTTTTTTCTTTAAGAAATCATCTGTAACATAACGGGCAATTCCATCGGCTCTAGAAAGGAGGTATTCCAGCCGCACCTTCCGGTACGGCTACCTTGTTACGACTTAGCCCCAATTACCGGTTTTACCCTAGGACGCTCCTTGCGGT
>NZ_JAFEWF010000002.1 GCF_017355835.1 Desertivirga brevis
CTCCCCAATCGCGTTCGACTTGCATGTATTAGGCCTGCCGCTAGCGTTCATCCTGAGCCAGGATCAAACTCTCCATTGTAATGAATGTTTGTTTCTCTGACCCTATTATATCTCAAATAGAATCGTTTGATGTCAGATTGCTCTGACTAATTTTGTCTATCCGAGGGAATTGATTTTGGATAAATTTTCTAACGAAAAGTTTCCTTCCCGTTATGCTACATGATTATTTCTTTTTAAGAACTTTTGCGCCTCTCCATCTCGGTTCGGCTTTATTTCAATTGATTTCACCGATTTGACCTGGCGATTTCACTGATTTTACTTTTTCAACTTTCGCTTTCTGCGTTGCGCTTCGGCGACCCTTTTGGTTTGGGACTGCAAAGATGAGAAGTTTTTTGTTTCTCTGCAAATTTATTTGAAGATTTTTTTTCTTCGTTTAAACTTGCTCTCTGCTGGTTTTCAGTATCGTTAAAGCGTTTTGCTTTTGCTTTCAAACCTTCCCGTTTCGGGACTGCAAAGGTGAGAATCTTTTTTTAATCTGGCAAGAACAATTTTAAAATTCTTTTTGCCTTCTTTTTTCTCTCTTCTTTCAACTCCGGTAAGCCTTGCGCTCTTCCGTTTTTCCCAGCCCTGTTCGTTTTGGGACTGCAAAGGTTGGAGTTTTTTCTTTAGCCGTCAAGCTGTTTTTTAAAATAGTTTAAAACAAGTTGATGATCTGCGTGTTAGTGTTGGTTTTCCCCCCATCAGATCTCTCATTCCTGTAAAACCTATTCCTAAACGAGGGGATTTTGTCCTTTAGTATCATGGATCTTCATTTTTTCTTATTGTTGTTGTTACTACTTATTTAGTGCTTTCCATCGGACTATCTATGCTTTATCTGTGCTTCATCTATGCTCCATCTATGCACTATCTATGCTTTTGCTACTTATGAGATATATCTTAATAGGAGGCAAAGCAGTATCAAATCCACTAATTGGTACACTTGATACCTAATCTTTTCAAACGAAGAGTAGAATACCGCGTATCTCTCGCAGCTATCATCAATACTTAAATACCCTTTATAGGTATGTCACCTAATAGGACTGCCTAACTATATTAAGTACAATAACCAGAATAGAGCTTTATCCCAGGAAGAACCTTCTTTACTAACAACACTAAATTCCATAAACAAAAAAACCGGAAAAGCGAAGATTTATTTCACTTTTCCGGTCTGGTAGCCCCGGCGGGAATCGAACCCACATCTAGAGTTTAGGAAACGCCTATTCTATCCGTTGAACTACAGGGCCATCTGATTACGAATGAGTGATTTCGGATTTACGATTTAACCTTAACACCTATCGCTTATCGAGATTGCAAATGTGCAGAAATTTTAATTAAAGTTCTAAATCAATTTGCACTTAAAATCAATTTACCTCACTACAGAACCATTTCCTACAGTGGCAGAAGGGGATACAAAACTCAACTTCCCATCCACATCCTCAGCCATTAAGATCATTCCCTGCGATAAAATCCCTTTAATTTCTCTTGGTTCCAGATTAACTAAGATGCTAACTTGTTTACCAATAATCGCTTCCGGCTCAAAAAACTCAGCGATACCTGATACAACAGTCCGCTGATCTATCCCCGTATCTATTTTAAGCTTTAATAATTTTTTAGTCTTAGCCACTTTTTCTGCTTCCAGGATTGTTCCTACACGAATATCCATGGTAGAAAAGGTTTCGTAGCTAATATTTTCTTTTGCAGGAACCACTTCAACCGGCTTAGCTGCTGCAGTTTCTTCTGCTTTCTTAGCTAATTTCTGAAGCTGCTTTTCAATAACATCATCTTCCACCTTCTCAAAAAGTAGTGAAGCGGCATTTAACTGGTGACCATTCCCGAACTTAATCTCTTCGTCATAGAACAGAACTTTTTTATCAAGGTTCAGCATGCCAAATACCTTTTTAGATGCATTTGGCAAGAAAGGCTGCATTAGTCGCCCCAGATGTCCTATTAGATACAAACAGTTCTCTAAAACCTCGCGCGTACCTTCCTCATCAGTTTTGAAGGTCTTCCAAGGCTCTTTCTCTGTCAGATATTTGTTCCCGGTACGGGCCAGATCTATTAAAGAAGCTAATGCTTGTCTAAACTTATAAGTCTCGATGCTTTCCTCTATATCACTATAGGCTTTGATTACTTCGGCATTCAGATCTCTATCATTTAATCCAGCTCCGGAAAGCTTTCCTTCATAATACTTGTGCATCAGGATCATCACCCTATTCACAAAGTTTCCAAGGATAGCAACGAGCTCATTATTCACCCTTGCCTGGTAATCCTTCCAGGTGAACTCACTATCAGAAGTTTCCGGAAGAATTGAAGTAAGAACATAGCGTAATTCATCCTGTTTCCCGTGGAACTCCTCCAGGTACTCATGCAACCAAACAGCGTGATTTCTTGAAGTAGATAACTTATCTCCCTCCAGGTTCAGGAACTCATTCGCTGGAACATTCTGTGGTAATACATACTCACCATGCGCATGAAGAATAGAAGGGAACGTGATACAATGGAACACGATGTTATCCTTACCAATAAAATGAATCAGGCAGGTTTCGTCCTCTTCATTCTGCTGCTTCTTCCAATAGAGTTGCCAGTCCTTACCGTTATCTTCCGCCCACTGTTTGGTGGCAGAAATATATCCGATGGGAGCATCCATCCATACATATAGCTTTTTACCTTTCGCTTCTTCCAAAGGAACATCAATACCCCAATCGAGGTCACGAGTCATAGATCGAGGCTGAAGACCTGATTTAAGCCAGGAGCTGCACTGCCCGTAAACATTCGTTTTCCACTTATTCTTCTTCCCTTCAAGCAACCATTCCTCCAACCATGGCTGATATTTATCTAATGGCAGGTACCAGTGTTTAGTTGTTTTTAAAACAGGAGGCTTGCCACTTAAGGTTGATTTTGGATTAATAAGATCGGTTGGATTCAGAGAAGTTCCACATTTTTCACATTGATCCCCGTAAGCCCCGTCACTCTTACAATTTGGGCAAGTTCCTACAATATAACGGTCTGCCAAAAATTGGTCGAACTCCTCATCATAGTACTGCTCAGACTCCTTCTCAACGAATTCTCCTTTCTCATAAAGATTCAGAAAGAACTCCTTAGACAGATCATGATGAACCGGAGACGAAGTGCGGTGATAAATATTAAAAGCTATACCGAACTCCTCAAAGCTCTTTTTAATAATAGTATGGTACTTATCAATGATCTCCTGAGGTGTTGTACCTTCTTTCTTCGCTTTAATTGTAATTGCAGCTCCATGCTCGTCAGATCCACAGATGTAAACGACATCTTTCTTTTTAAGTCGCAGATGGCGAACGAAGGTATCAGCAGGAATATAAGCTCCGGCCAAATGGCCGATATGAAGAGGCCCATTTGCATAAGGCAAAGCAGAGGTAACAGTATATCTTTTAAATCTATCTAATTCCGACATTGAATTCTATTTAAAAAAAGCAAAGATACTATTTGAAGCCAACAAGTGCTCAAACTATAGAGTTTTCTGTAAAGTCTGTATGTGTTGGACCTAAGGAACCGGGAATGGGCGAATTGTAACGACATCCAATTAATAGATATCCAGGTGTAGGTAGCACAAGTTTTTCTAACTTTAGTACCTTTAACCGGTTACGAACAAAAGCGATATTGAACTAAGGTTCTCATCTGCATAATGCTAAACTTAATGCTATGCTATCCACATTAAACACCCCTCCATACTTAAAGAAAGGCGATAAGATCGCCATTACCTGTCCTGCTAAAAAACTTCCTCATGATATCCACTCTGCTATTGCCTTATTAGAAAGTTGGGGCTTGGAGGTTGTTCTTGGTGAAACCGTGTATGCATCTCACTATCAATTTGCAGGCGATGATCAGTTACGCACGAAAGATTTGCAACGGTTTCTTGATGATGCCGAAATAAAAGCGATTGTTGCAGCTCGTGGCGGGTATGGAACCATTAGAATTATTGATCAGGTTGACTTCTCTTTGTTCAGCCAAAATCCAAAATGGCTTATCGGCTTCAGCGATATCACTGTCCTGCATAGCCATATACACAACCTTAATATTCCTACTATTCACGGCCAAATGCCTTTAAATGTTCCCGATGCAACCAAACCATCCCTCGAGTCTCTTCGGAAAGCCTTGTTCGGAGAATCTTTGGAATACTTATTGGATCCTAATACCTATAATACTTTAGGTGAAGTCACAGCTCCTTTAATCGGAGGAAACTTATCACTACTTGTAATGATGATGGGTTCAGTGTCGGAGATGGATTTTAAAGGCAAAATACTCTTTATAGAAGACGTGGGGGAATATTTATATGCAGTGGATCGTATGATGTGGAATTTGAGAAGATCTGGAAAACTAGAAGGGTTAGCAGGATTAATAGTAGGAGGTTTTACCGGTATCAAAGATAACGATGATCCATTTGGACAAAACGTGGAAGAAATTATACTAAACGTTGCCCAAGAGTATCATTACCCCATTTGCTTCGGATTCCCAGCTGGCCATCTTTCTGATAATCACGCAATTATTTTCGGAAAAAATGTATATTTAAATGTCTCTGCTGAAAGTGTTCAGCTGAGGTTCTGAGTTTAGACCTAATTTCCTCGTATCGAAAATTTATATTCTAATGCGCATTATTTCCGCTATTGTGGTATTAGTTGCAACTGCATTTTCATGCAGCGCCCAAACTCTAAAAATTACTAAGAGTGCAGGGGATTTGAGTCATGCAATCCTTATCCATCCTAATATAAACTATTCCTTTACCAACTCCCCTTTAGGTTATGGTTCAATTCAGGAATTTCCTAAAAATGCCTATAGAGCTTCCTTTGTATTTAAAGAAGAGAAGAACACTGTATGGTTTATAATGCCAATTGGCGCCAATGGATGTCTGACTTTTGAAATATCACCTAAGAGTGAAGGGGACGATTTCGACTGGATGATCTATAAGTATTCCCATAAGTTAGCTAAGGAAATTACGAAAGACATCGCCCGACCAGTAAGATCAAATATCTCCAGAACAGACCCCGCTGTGTCTGGCAAAACAGGAATGAAAGAGGGCTATCAAAACTCCTACGCAGTACCTGGGCCAGGAAGAAGTTTCTCGAAACCATTGGATGTTAAAAAAGGAGATACGCTTGCCTTTGTTATCGACAACATTTATCACAACGGCAGTGGCTTTTCCTTCAAGAGTTCACTATCCAACCAGATCCCTTTAACTGCTAAATTAAGCGGCAAGATAATTAGCAGTAGTACAAAGAAGCCTTTGGCTGGAAAGGTTATTTGCGAGGATGACTCTACAGGTATCCAACTAAGTGAAACAGTAGCAAACTCCTCCGGGAACTATATTATATCAGTGCCAATAAACAGGCCAATAAATATTATTGCCAAACACGGCGGCTATTTATTTGCAACAGAAGATGTTGAGTTAAATCAAAAGATAGATACAGTTAACTTTAATCTTGATCCGGTAATTGCTGGTAACAAAGCAATATTATTCAATATACATTTTGCCCCAAATAAAGATCTCATTTTACCAAATTCCTATCCAGATATAAGTCGTTTAATTGAGTTTCTAAAAGCCTATCCGGATTATGACATTCGCATCATAGGGCATACGAACAGTAATCCTTTTACCGAGCAGGGCTATTTGCAACGACTATCCTTCTTTAGGGCTACCGCCGTTAAAAAGCGTCTGATTGCAAGTGGAATTAAAGAAGATCGCTTGTCTTGTATGGGTAAAGGAGGAAAACAACCGCTAACTACTTCAAAAGTTCAAAAGGAGGCAATGAAGAATTTAAGGGTGGAGATTGAATTGCAGTCGAGGGAAGAGGAAGAGGTAGTTCAAAAATAGAAAGAGGATGGGCGTGAGCTCCATCCTCTTCTTTACATCTTAATTAGTAGCCCACCAAACAGGAACATTAAGTTCTATAATAGGAGCATTGGGATTATTTTGTCTCTCTGTTTGAGGCGTTGGGAACCTTACAGGAATATACTCGCGAATAGCTCCAGCAGCTCCTGGTCGAGGAGTTAAACTTGGAATACCCGTCCTTCTATAATCATTATAAGCCTCTAACTGCCCAAACATTGCCTTCCACTTTTCAGTCATTACGTTCTGCAAATTTGCAGTCGATGCTGTATAAGTAGCAATTGAAGAGCCATTATTCGCGCCTTTTGTAACATAATTTACAGATGCCCTGATAGCTTCATTCAATGCACCAGAAGCATCTTGGCCAAGTCTCACCTTAGCTTCAGCCTCAAGGAATTTTGCCTCATAATAAGTCAGAATAGGATAGTTCTGGTCAACTTTGAAGAACTTGCCTATAGTAGAAGCATTTGTGTTGATTTGCTCATCGGCAAGATTTCCACCGACGTATCCACCTCCCTTTGCTTCAGATACAAAAAAGCTTAGCCTTGGATCCGAATTTGATTGCATTGAACTAATAAAAACCTGGTTAACGACGAGATTACCAGCCCTTTGATTCTGAAATGCACCCCATTGGTTCAAACTCTCGCTACTATGTTTTGCTTCAAGGTTCTCGTCCATAGCAGCAAACCCTTTCGATAGATAGGTCAATACATTTGTCGCGGACCCAGTTGGATTTTTCTTTGAAAGCCTGTTTGCATATCTCGCTTTCAATGTCCATGCTGCCTTAGTCCAAAGTTCTGTATCCCCTTCAAAAATAATGTCGTCAGAGCCCGGAGTTATAACATTCGCACTCTCCGGCTGAGCTAAATCTGATATGGCATTATCAAGAAGCGACTGGATTGAATTAAGAATGTCTTCCTGCCGATCGTATTTAGCAGTAAAATTGCCAGTCATGCCTTGCAATGCTTCTGAGTAGGGAACATCTCCCCAAAGGTCAGTAGCAATACCTAAGTTTAAAGCCATTAAAATCCTGGCTATTCCGGCATAATGTGGATTAGCTTCTGAGGTAGACTCCATAAGCAGTTTCGCGTTCATGAGCGTGCCAGAATACAGCCCTTCCCATTGATTATTAAAATCTCCTTCAGTTATATCATAATTTTGATATGCTTGATATTGGGCTGTAGCACCTGCCGTATGTTGAACGAGGGTAGAAGCAAGCCTTGCTAATTCACCTTCAGCATTTTGAAATGTATTTACTTCTAATGCTGTTAACATTACTGCGGGAGTAGGATTAGACGCTTCATTAGGACTAATGTATAACTCGTCTCCCTTTCTACAGGCACTAAAAATAAATAGTGCGAGCAGGATTACTATATATTTATTTTTCATTTATTTTCTTATTAAAATCCAACTCTTAAATTAAAAATTACAGATCTAGTACTTGGGTTATTGAAATAATCTAAGCCAGAAAGGTTCTGATCTGAACCGGTCAAACTAGTTTCAGGATCTACGCCCTTGTAATCTGTGAATAACAAAACATTTCGAAGGTTAGCCCCTAATTCTACATATTGAACTGAAGCCCGACTTAAAATCTTTGGAGCGTTAAATCTGTATGAAAGATTCACGCTACGAAGTCTAACCCATGAACCATCCTGAACTGATAATTCATTTGACTGTCCGCCACCGCCTAAATAGTTCGAAAAATATTGAAAACCAGTCAATTGGGTTGTATTTGGCTGACCAGCGTTAGCTCCACTAGCGTAAACGCCTGGGATAATGTATGTCTGATCTCTAGCCTCAGATTCCTTTGTTCTTCCTCTAAAGTTAAGGTTTTGCCATGTACCATTCCATATATCACCACCTTTCCTTATATCCCAAAGAAATGAGAAAGACACGTTTTTGTAGCTAAATGTATTATTGATGTTCATTAACCAATCTGGTAATGGATTACCAACTTCACTTTGAGTAGCTTCCTTTAAGGGAAGACCTGATGAAGGACTTATTAAAAGGTTGCCGCTTTCATCTCTTTGGAACTTGGACATATAGAATACGCCGAACGGCTTTCCAACTATAGCGAATGACTGTGGGTCTGAAAATCCGCTTCCTACCTGTAATTCAGTCACGCCAGGCGCGAGCTCTAATACCTCATTTTTATTTTTAGACCAATTTACTACGGCATTCCAGTTGAAGTCTTTAGTTTTTATTACATCACCACTTAATCCAATTTCAAGTCCCTGGTTTCTAATCTTGCCTATATTATTGTACTTATAAGCAAACCCTGAACTAGAAGCAACAGGCTGCGACAAAAGCAGGTCTTTAGAGGTTTGGTTGTAATAGGTAAGATCTAAACCAATTCGCTCATTGAGGAACTTCATTTCTAAGCCAGCTTCCTTTCCAATATTCCTTTCAGGTACAAGACCAAAACCACTGATTACATTTGAGATCGCAAATCCAGTTTGCCCAAAGTAAGGGAAACTGAAACCATTCGTCATACCATCCGCGATTGTAGGAGTACTATAGTACGTTCTATCAGCATATACAGATGGAGAAATACCGACATTAGAATAAGCGAACCTTACTTTCCCGTAGGATACAATATCCCTGTTTTTTAATAAGTGAGAAAATACATAGGATAAGTCCGCCTTAGGATAAAAGAAACCATCACTGTTCTTGCCAAACGTAGAAGACCATTCATTTCTTCCTGTTAAAGTAAGAAATAATAGATTCTTATAATCTAAAGTAACATCAGCCAAAAGCGCTCTGCTCCGTTGGTAATTATCCCTATTACTTACGTATAACTCACTAAAGTTGGAGAAGTTATAAAAGTTGGGAATTGAGATGTTCCTTCCTCGTTGAAATGAAGACTGGAATTGGGAATAATTAATATTTCCTCCTAGCAAACCACTTACTCTGAAATTATTATTACCGAATTTCTTGTCAAATTTCAGTAGTAGATCGGAATAGAGGTTTCTAAAAGTAACATTCGTTCTATTAACCTGTCCGGAGCCATCTCCGTAATCATTTCCTCTCGATGAAAAGGCGTAAATTTGGTCCCCTAATGTACCATAAGCATCTGACCCTACTTTTAATGATAGCGTAAATACATCACTTATCTTCGCATCTCCATAAACATTCCCAAATACCCTATTCGTTTCATCTTTATAAGGGTTCCGATATGAGGAAAATAATGGATTATCATAATTAGCGAAATAATTATTGTTTGTGCCATCAGGATTTTGGTAATTGTTAATATCAAAACCAATAGGCATCCGCAATAACGGAAGCATTACACCTGATAAATTTGAACCATTTTGAGATCTATTAGCAATCGAACTGGTAAAGTTCACCGTTCCCCCTACCTTAATCCGGGAACTCAACTCTGAATCTCCTGTTAAACGTAATGAGTATCTGTCGAACTTTGAATTTGGAATAATCCCCTCCATGTTCGTACTTCCAAATGACAACCTAAAGGTAGTCTTTTCGTTGCCTCCGTTAAGCGAGATATTATTGTTATAAGAGGTTCCTGTTTTGAAGAAAGCATCTAAATTATCAAAAGTAGGTGCTCCTGTCGCTAATAAATCGGGCCCCCAGCTATTTGGAGTAGTATTAGCAAAAGCTCCGTTAGCTCCTTGCCCATACCTTTCCTGTAACTCAGGCAACTTATTAACGTTCTGAAGCTCAACTGAGCTACTAAAAGTTATTCCAACTCCCTTTCTAGCTTTTCCTCTTTTGGTAGTGTAAATAATAGCTCCGTTACCAGCTGCTTGTCCATAAAGGGCTGCTGCTGCAGGGCCTTTTAATATGCTAACAGATTCGATATCTTCGGGATTGATGTCAATTGCCCTGTTAGAGAGTTGTACTCCATACAAGTTACCATTATAAGGATCATCACCTGCTGTTTCGTTATTTACGTCGTTGTTTACAGGAACGCCGTCAATAACAATTAAAGGTTGATTATCACCAGAAAATGTAGCAGGACCTCTAAGTACAATTTTCGAAGATGCACCAGGTGTACCAGAAGAAGAAGTAACCTGAACCCCAGTAGCTTTTGCTGCTAAGCCTTGAATTACATTTTGCTCGCCTGACTTAGTCAGCTCTTCTCCCGAAACCTTAGAGACAGAATATCCAATTGAACGTTCAGCACGAGTAACACCCAAAGCTGTTACAACAACTTCGCCAAGTTGTGTTGCATCTGTTCCTAATGCAACATCTACCACCGTTCTTGTTCCAGTATTTACTTCCTGATTGGAATAGCCGATGTAGCTAAAAACGATGACAGTATTATCCCCGGGAATTCTTAGGGTATACTTACCGTTTGCATTTGTTTGTGTTCCTGTTGTACCACCCTTCACCCTTATACTCACTCCGGGTAACGGTAGCCCGTCACCTTTGTCCGTTACTGTACCGGTAATGGTACGCTCTTGCGCAATTACGTTAGTAATAAATAGCAGCAAGAGAAAGAAACTAAATAGATTTTTTCTCATACTCTCTTTTTAAATTAATGATCGAATTATAAATATATGCTATAAAATATAAAACTGGAAAATATTTTATATTTTTTTTACTAATATCTCAAAGGTTAACAAACTTTAGTATGAACTACATAAGATATAGTTAAAGAATGTGAACTATTTCTCAAAGGTTTCCCTTATTTCAGTAACAAAAAATGATTAAACGCACTAATTTTTCTATTTCTTATAGATTCAGCCGGCAAAAAAGGTTTTTTTTGTAATTATTAAGTCACTTGTTTGATCAGAATAGGCCTTGTATCTTAACTATACAACTTTAACACACCTTAAAGGTTTTCGGTTTTAAGTAATTTGCTAATTGAACAGGTTAAGGGGAAGGAGCTAAATCAAAGGACTTTTTTTAATAAAATAGGATAAATAAAGCGAAGCTACTTTTATGCCCTTCCTTGCCATTACAAACAGATAGGACTGGCAGAAATAAAAAAAGCCCTCACCATAAGTAAGGGCCTCTTAATCTCGCTATTAAAGTTTATCTATAAATAGGGTTTTGAACCATATTCTCATTAGCTCTAAGCTCAAAACCTGGGATGGGAAGATAATACTCACGATCCGTAGCTTTTAGAACCTTTCTCGAACCTCCCGCATCATCTGGAGCCTGAATGCTTCTATCAATATCCTTTGCTCGTCTTCTTAAGTCGAAATACCGGTGCCCTTCGAAGGCTAATTCCCTGAAACGCTCCAAATAGATCTCCTCAATAAGATTATCTTTAGACGTATAGCTTGTAGGCGAATAATTTTCGATCCTTGCACTTCGTAATGTATTAAGATCATTATTTGCTAAAGTAATACCACCCGAACCGCTTGAGCTCTCTGCATAAGCTTCTGCCCGTATCAAATACATTTCTGCCACCCTCAGCAACTTCAAATCGGCAAGACCAACAGTGGTTGTATTATAAGCGTATTTATTAACCAGATAAGGCGTTTTATTAGCCCCACGTGTATTGTCAATTTTGATATAGGAACCGAAGCGAACATCAGCAGCCTGGTCAAAGGAATTAATAAGTTTGGGTGAAGCAGCATATTCAACTACCCCAGCAGAAGTTCTGTAAAATGAACCTATACGATCATTGTCGATATCTTTTTTAAGTTTCCAGATTACCTCAGCATTATTTGCATCAGTCCAAATTCCTGGGAATTGTGCCCGGGTAGACAGAGGAACGGCATTAATCACTTCAGTTGCGGCCACAGCAGCACTGTCCCATTTTTTTTCGTATAAGAACACACGCGCCTTTATTGCATATACAGCAACCCGGGATAAGCGTGTTACATCAGTAATGGTAGACGCAGGATAAAGATTTCGTGCAGCTTCAAGATCACCTTCAATTTTGTCGAAACTCTGTTTAACTGTTAGACGAGAAGGTTTTACCGCCCCTGGTGCATCGTTTACCATTTCCATGTAAGGTATTCCAAGAGCCTGGGGTTCGTAACTTTCAGCATAGCTCTTTAACACACGGAAATGGCAAAAAGCCCGTATGGTTAAAAGTTCAGCTTTCAATCTGCTTTTCCGTAGGATTTCATCATTGGTTACCGTTGGCACCCCATCAATAACACGAAGTATTCTATTAGCACGATCAATCACAGCATAGTTGGACCCTGTGAAAACAACTGGATTAGTAGGAGTAAGGGAGCTTCCCCAGTTTGCCCAGGTGTTTTGCTCGTCAGGATGAAGTAGCCACTTATACATATTTACACCATTCCCGGAGACATTCTCCGTGGGCAAATAATTCTCATCCGACATCAAGGAGCTAATAATAATATCAGCATTACCGACCGTCCTATGCTGAACATTAGTATTTCCCATCGCGCCATATACTCCTGAAACTGCCTGTTCTAAATCAGACATATTTTGAATGGCGACATTTGCCACAATGGTATCAGTAGGTAAGATATCTAAGGTTTTATTACATGCCGAGGCTGTAAGTAATACCGCACCTGCAATCATGTTTTTTATGTATCTGTTAATCATACCGTCTATTAAAAATTAACGTTCAGTCCAAGTGAAAAAGTGCGGGCTGTTGGATATTCAAACATGGATATATTATTATTGTCCTCTGGATCGAAGCCGGTCCATTTCGTCCATGTGTACAGGTTCTGTCCCTGCAAATACACCATTGCATTCCTTACCCTCAATTTTGAACTTAAATTCCGAGGGATCGTATAACCAAGAGTCAAATTTCGAAAACGAATGTAGGATGCATCTTCAATATCTTTGGAGGATAATCTCCGTGCGCTATTTCTATCATATCGCTGTATATCCGTTATATCCCCCGGGTTTCTCCATCTTCTTAAAATAGCAGTTGATTTGTTTGAGGTCGCAAACGAAGGGCTCTCATTATAAAGCGGCTCGTTATTTAATCGGTAATAACCATTTACAAAAGAAAACAAGGCATTTAACGAGAAATCTTTGTATTTAATATTTGAAGTAAAACCACCAACAAAAGGAGGGATGTAAGAACCAAAACCAGTCACGTTCTGATTAGCTGGATCGTACGTATTTGTAATAGTTCCATCTCTATTAAAATACATTGCGTCGCCAGTTTGCATAAAGACTCCCGCCCATTTCACGGCATATTGTGTACCGAAGGGAAGACCTTCACGAACAATAGTAGTTCCAACAATAAAATCACTAAGTTGACCCAGATCAAGTACTTTATTTTTATTGTAATTAAAGTTAGCACCTATCCTTAGGAAGAAGTCTTTCTTACTCACAATGTCACCGAACAATTCACCTTCTATTCCTCTATTCCTCATTTTACCAGCATTTATCCTTGATGTAATAAAGCCTGAGGTGGAAGACAGGGGTTGATCAATAAATAAGTTTGAAGAGGTTTTATTATACCAGTCGAACGACCCGTAGATCCGGTTTTTAAGTAGAGAAAAATCTGTCCCAAAATTTAGTTGATGTGTAATTTCCCAGTTATAATCAGAGTTACCCGGCGAATTAGCTACAATTCCTGTTGCCCCGCTATACTTAGTTGTCTCATAGGTAGAAAAGGCATTAAAATTTCCCGGGAACTGAGAACCTGTTTTACCATAACTACCACGGAATTTCAACCCATCTAAAAAATAAATGTCCTTTAAAAATTCTTCTTCTTTTGCATTCCAACTTAATCCAGCCGAATAGAAACCTGTCCATCTATTATCTCTTCCCACTACAGAAGATCCATCATATCGGTAATTAACATTTATAGAATATCTCTTATCATAATTATAGGTAGCAAGACCAATTAATGAAACTAGCGCACTCTGGGTTCTGCTACCTGTAGCCATAGAGGGCGCCGTTGTAGAATTAGGAATTCCTGCGGGCGACCCAAGTAATTTAGGGTTAATGCCATTACCTACGAAGGTGGTCGATTTATACTTTAGACGATTAAGCTCAAATAGTCCTTTTAAGTCTAGTTGGTGTTTATCGGCCCAGCTTTTTTTATAATTAATTCCAGAAGTCGAGACATATTGTAAATTCCTATTTACCACTTCCGTATAAGAACCAAGTTTTGCTTGAGAAGTGGGTACAGTTCTGGTCAACAGAGTTCTGATATAATCCAAATCACGAAAGTCTACACCAAAGGTTGTGGTAGCGTAAAGATCATCTGTTAATTTATACTGAAGCTTTGTGGTAAACATTGCTTTAATAAGGTCACTTGCACTTGTTGCGTCTAGCATTCGCTCAATAGCAGAAGACCCTTCGCGCTGATCTAAAATTGGATTAGGAGCCGAACCAGCGTTCCCAGGATGATAAAGCACACCATTAATATAGGGTTGTTCGTAAGGAAGCGCATAATAAACCGAAGCAAAAGGATTAAAGGAAGAAGAATTATTTTCATTCTCAATTCCGCTTGTCCTTGAATATCCTAAACCAAGACTTACATTAGCAGAAAATCTTTTTTCGGTAAAATCAAGGTTAGTACGAAAAGCATAACGCTTCATATAAGATTCTTCAGCGATTCCATCTTGATCGAAATACTCTCCAGAACTGAAAAACCTAATTTTATCAGTACCTCCTGAAGCACTCACATTATGGCGTTGATACTTACCGTTCCTGAAAAAAACATCCCGCCAATCAGTATTAATATTCCTTAAACTATCAAGGATCCGCGCATTGACAGCCTTTGCGGCATCAGAAAGATTCAAATTTGCAGGATTTCTATCTGAAAAGTTCCAACCAGGTACACTTACGCTTCTCCAGGTATCCGGCGATTCAATACCAACCTCTTCTTCAAATTGAAGACGCTGCGCTGAAGTCATCATACTATAATTATCATTATTCTTCACACTCACCCCCAGCTGAGAATTATAGTTGAACTTCAAAGGGCCAACGGCTCCACGCTTGGTAGTCACAACTACCACACCATTTGAACCTCTGGATCCATAAAGAGCAGTAGCCGCAGCATCTTTAAGAACAGTTACGGATTGTATATCGGCCGAATTAATGGCATAAACAATAGTACTTTCTGTAGGAACATCATCGACAATAAACAAAGGGTTAGTAGATCCATTAATGGTGCTGACACCTCTCACAATTAATCTTGCAGCCGAGCCAGGTTGTCCCGAACCTGCAGTTACATAAACTCCGGAAGCTTGTCCCTGTAATGCGTGCTCAAAAGACCCTACAGGCACCTGGTTAATTTGTTGTGCAGTAAGTACGGCGGCTACCCCTGAAAATTGCTGACGCTTTTCCCTGCCGTAACCTGTAATGACCACTTCCTTTAAAGAGGCATCGTTAGGAATCAATCCAACTTTAATAGAGCTTTCTGATTCCCGCACTCTTACAGTCAAAGTTTGATAACCTACATAGGCAAACTCTAGTTCACTATTTCCGGCTATATCTACTTGAAAATTCCCGTCCGCATCTGTCTGCGTAACTGTTTTACTCCCCTTAACCTTAATACTCACTCCTGGTAAAACTTCATTGTTGTCATTTGAGATAACACTGCCTTTGATGTTTTTCTGCTGCCCGAAAGCAGAAATAACTATCAGTTGCACAAGAAGTAAACAGGATAAAAATTTGCCCATTTTTTATCTATGTGTTTAAAGTTATAAAAATGTACTCTTTATTCTACTCTCGCAAATTAAAGTTTCCTAAATTTTTGAAAAACAAAGCCACTTTCGTTTAGAAATATTAAAAAAATGCGAACCGATTGACATTTTAATTATAAAATTAAAAAAAATAACAAACAAGGTAGTATGCATTGCATAGTACAAGCTAAAACATATATCTTTGTATTGTTATGATAGTAGAAAATACACAAACCCAAATGCGAAAGGGGATACTTGAATATTGTATTCTATCAATTATATCAAGAGGAGAGATATACGCCTCTGATATAATATCCGAATTGAAAAAAGCACGACTGCTTGTTGTCGAAGGAACTCTATATCCATTGCTAACAAGGTTGAAAAACAATGGGCTTCTTTCTTACAACTGGATAGAATCTACCTCCGGGCCCCCAAGAAAATATTATACACTTACTGCAGCCGGCAAGGAAGTATTGACACAGCTAGACCACACCTGGACAGAACTTGTCTTTGCAGTTAACACTTCACTTGAAGGAAGGACACCCACATCATAAACCGCTAAACTTTTAAAATCATGAATAAGACTATCATCATCAACATAAATGGCATTGTTTTCCATATCGAGGAAGATGCTTACGAAGTATTAAAAAGCTATATGACGGAAGTAAAAAGGCATTTTGCCTATTCAGCCGATAGCGACGAGATTATCACTGATATAGAGAACCGGCTGGCAGAAATGTTTAACGAACGTCTTGCCTCGCCAAATAAGCAGGTTATTGTATTGCAGGATGTGGAGGAGGTTGTTGCTGTTATGGGTTCGGTTAACGACTTTGATTATCCCACAGAGGATCGCAATAGCGCAAATACCTCAGGAAGCTCTGAAAAACGTCTTCTTCGTGATGCCGATGACAAACAGATCGCCGGCGTATGCTCTGGTCTTGGCCATTACCTGGATATCGAAGCTAAGTGGATTCGGTTGATTATGATCGTTTTGGCGCTAACCACCGGGACAACAATTATATTATACGCTATATTATGGGTTGTTGTACCAGAAGCTCGCACAAGACAGGAGAAAATGGCAATGAAAGGCGAGCCGATCAACTTACAAAGCTTTAAAAAAACCTTTGAAACGGAAGGTGAATACGAAAGAACTGCAGGACATTCAAGAAGCAGCGATTCTATATCAAATGTAATAGGCAGTATTGTCAATTTTATAGGAAGAGTAGTGAAAATCGTAGTGAAAACACTGGGACTATTCATTGCTATTGCCGGATCAATGGCACTTATTGCACTTATAGGAGCACTGATCTTTGGGATAGGCTTCTTCAAAGACGGGGAAGCTTATAACTTCATCATCAATACTGTTAGTCCCAGGTACCAATCAGAAGTGCTTTTCAGCGCATTTATACTCTTGGCAATCCCACTCGTAGCTTTAATATCATTTGCTATCAGGGTAATATTTAACTACAGGGTGATCTCAAGAACCGGAGCATTCGCAATGCTTATCCTATGGCTAACCGGTTTTGGAATGGCAGTATTTTATGGCTCTAAAATAGCGTCTGAGTTTAAGGTGGACGCAGGGATTGAACAGGAAGTTCAAATTTCAAAGCGTGCCACTTACCACATTAAACTTAATCGAAGCAGATCCCTTAGCAGGCAGGATAGCTTAAGTCTGGACCTTAATCAAAACTTTAAAGGTCAGATCATATCTGAAGACAACGAGGGCTTTGATAACCTCGATATTAATATTAGCATAGAAAAAAGCGATACTAGCTTTCCTTTAGTAATAAAGCAATTTAAGGCTAGAGGGAAAAATCTGGAAGCAGCATTGAAAAACGCTCAAGCTATAAGTTATAATATGCTAGAGCAAGATTCAATACTAATGTTCGACAAGCATTTTAAGATAAAAGATCAGGTACCGTTTCGTGCTCAGGAGCTTAACTTGATAGTGAAAATCCCTGTAGGAACAAGACTGGTCATTGAAAATGATGTAGCTCACCATATCAGGAATGGGAACGTGTGGGACTGCAAGGTCAAAGAAGATGACTGGTCAAGTCCTATGGACGTGATCATGACTGAAGACGGATTGAAATGTATTAAAGATCTTGATGATAATAAGGACCAGCAAGATTCGACACAGGTTGTTCAATAAAAAACTACTTGACTTTAGGGTGAGTAGAGAACAATGAGTATTTGTCGAAAACATCAGCTGAATTGCTGTTTCCTACTTTAGTCATCAATAAAACTACTCCAATAATGCCGAGTAAAATGTAAAAAGCTTTTTTCCAGTTCATGACAATAATTGTATGGTTTAAAAGGCTAATGCCTCCCAACTGAGAGATTATTCAGTTGGGATAAGATTAAGCCGATAGGTAGATGAGGGCAAAACGTTGATACAAATCTCAAGATAATTGGTCTACGGGTCAATTGGGAAAAGCACCCTTTTTTCAGTACGTGAAATACGAAAGTCAGGCTGACCAGAAAGGGATAACGCAACCCTAGTTAGGGTTAAAAAACTTCTTCAGACTTTCGCTATTGAAAAATATCTTTACACTTTCGTTAATCCCCAACAATTTTTATGGCAGAAAGAAAACCGGGAAGCCCTATTCCCGCCTCGCTTTATCAAGCGATGAAAGATGAGTATCAAAAGAAAAGGTTAAACCTGATTAAAGAACAACTCGGCATTGATGATACCAGAAAGATCTGGTTCTCAAAAAAAACAATTGATGAATTATTTAAAGCGGCAGGGGCCACAGAAGAAAATTCTGATAAATTTGGCCTCGAAATCCATTACGGCGTAGTACCAGAAGACAGGCAGGGAGTACCGATCCCCGACGAGTGTGTAGGATTACATAATGTGATTTTAACTGCAACAAATGATGATTCACTCCTGGGAGATGAGGATAAAGACATTGCGTATGACAATGGTACCATGTGTCCTCCCCTTTGTTAAGAGATTAAAATGCTAAAACAAATTTACCTTATCACAATTTTTTTAAGCACCTTAACCGGGCTGTACCACTATAGGCGATTTCCCTTATATCTTAAAGCTTTTGCCATACTTCTTGTCATAACTACAATTATTGAAATCATTGGCCATTTCACGAAGAACAATCTTTGGATGTTTAATCTCTTCGGGGTGGTAGAATTTTCGTTTATTCTTCTGATCTACAGGAGCCTCTTCATTTCATCAAAACTAAAAAAAGTATTACTTTCCTTTAGTATATTATCAACACTGGCATACTTAACCAACTGGCTATTTTTCCAGGGGCTCAACACGTTCAATAATTATAGCTTCGCCTTCTCCTGCGTTTTAGTAACTACTACAGTACTATTATACTATCATCAGTTACTAAATGATAACAATCCCGAACCCCTGGTGCGTGTCCCTATGTTCTGGATAAGTACAGGGATATTGTTATTCTACTCCTGCAATATCTTCTTTATGGGATTGCTGAACTACATAATGCAGGTAAGTATGAACCTAGCAATACAACTATACACCATTATTCATATTTTAAATATAATTATGTACAGCTTATATAGTATTGGATTTATATGCTCAGCGACATCTCGGAAATCACACTCGTAATTCTTGCAGGAACCTTCATTATGTTCCTGTTAGTATCAACTATTGTTTTCTTTGTGCTTTCCTATCAGAAGAGGTACCTTAAGCATCAACATGAGATTAAGGAGATGGAACAAGCATTTAATCAGGAACTCCTTAAATCTGAATTGGAGATCAAGGATCAGACGATGAATAATATCGCTGCCGAAATCCACGACCATATCGGCCAATTGCTCTCGGTGATCAAACTTAATCTTGCGTTAAATCCCGATCCAGAATTAAAGGAAACAAAAGACCTCGTTGCTCAAGTAATAAAAGACGTGCGGAGCTTAGCTCATAGCATGCACTCGGATGCCATTGGTGGAAAATCGATAGCAGAACTTATATCTAACGAGGTAGATCGGTTAAAAAAAAGCACTCCTTTACTCTTCCATTACCAACAGCAAGGAGAGTCTCATACCTTTGATCCTCAAACAGAAATTTTCCTTTTCAGGATATTCCAAGAATGCGTAAATAATGTTTTAAAGCATGCTGACGCAAAAAATGTTTTTGTCGAATTGATTTATGGACTATCTTTATTAACTATTAGTATCAATGACGACGGAAAAGGCTTCGAAACTGAAACGCTAAAAGAGGGCCTTGGATTACGGAGTATTAACTATAGAGCAAAACTGATAGGGGCAAAACTAGATGTTACAAGCTCTACTGGATCGGGTACTAAAGTTAGATTAGAGATTCAAACCGACAAAAAAATTCTAAATGCCAATTAAGGTTGCACTTGTAGATGATCATAACCTGTTTAGAAGTGGGATCAAAAGCCTGATTAAACATTTTAAAGAATATGAGATAATCCTTGAAGCAAGTAATGGCGACGAGTTTATCAAAAAAATAACATCGGGAGAAAAACCTGAAGTTTTGCTTCTTGATCTTAGTATGCCTGTAATGGATGGCGTCAGTACAGCTAAGTGGCTTCATACCTTCGAGCCAGGGATAAAGACTGTAATTTTGTCCATGGCTGAGGATGAAAAAACAGTTCTAACGCTATTAAAGCTTGGCATAAAGGGATATCTTTTGAAAGATAGTGAACCTGAAGAGTTTAAAGCTGCACTTGATACCGTTGCTGCTGGTAAATACTACTATCCTCAATTTGTCACCGAGCATATGATGAAACAGCTTCAGAAACCGGAAGCTGAAGTCGCCTCAACAAAAACGGAACTTAACCAACGCGAGCTGGAGTTCCTTAAATATATTGCCACCGAACTCACCTATAAAGAAATTGCAGACGAAATGTCTGTAAGTGTGAGAACTATCGACAATTACCGTGACAGCTTATTCGAGAAATTACAGGTAAAAAGCCGAGTAGGGCTTGCTTTATACGCCGTAAAAAACAATCTCGCGTAATTGCATATTGCTAATAAATTTAGCAATTTTGTTGAATGCCATTTGAAGATAATAGTGACTATTTTAAGGGTAGGGGCGCACAGGTTAATACCTATAACCGATTTTTAAAAAACAAATACATTACCGAGCATATTGAAGGGCTTGATGAACAGCTGTATGAGAACATCTCAACGCAACTGATTGAGGAAGACGCAAAAAGCATTGTTAGCATATCTAACAGTCCCGATCTTAACTTCAATTTTTCTATCAATCCTTACCAGGGATGTGAACATGGCTGCATTTACTGTTACGCTAGAAATTCCCATGAATACTACGGGTTCAGCGCAGGCCTGGATTTCGAGCGGAAGATCATTGTAAAGCGAAATGCCGCAAGCCTACTAGAAAAGTTTTTTAACAAACGTGGCTACGAACCCCAGCCTATCATGCTGTCTGGCAATACTGATTGTTACCAGCCCATAGAGCGCAAGCTTAAGATAACAAGGTCTCTCCTTGAAGTTTTTCTACAATACAAACACCCAGTTAGCATTATAAGTAAGAACAATTTGATTACCAGAGATATAGATCTGTTGAAAGAACTTGCCAAGCTTGATCTTGTTCATGTTACTGTTACTATAAATTCACTTAACGAAAGCCTTCGACAAAAAATGGAGCCGCGAACCGTTACCGGCAGAAGCAGGTTAATGGTAATTAACAAGTTAGCCTCAGAAAATATTCCTGTAAGATTGATGATAGCTCCAATTGTGCCTGGTTTAAATAGCGATGAAATTCCAGCATTGATCAAGGCAGCAGCCGATGAAGGAATAAGAGAAGCCATATTTACTCTGGTAAGATTAAATGGAGCTATTGCCGAGATCTTTTCCGACTGGGTGCATAAGGCATATCCTGACAGGGCAGAAAAAGTGTTAAATATGATTGCCAGTTGTCACGGTGGCACCTTAAATGACAGTCGATGGGGTAACAGAATGAAGGGTGATGGAAAGATTGCAGAGAGCATTCATCAGCTCTTCAAAATATCTACTATTAGATTCCTTCAAGGAAGAAGTATGCCCTCTTACAATCTTGAGTCGTTCACTCCGAAAGGAGGAAAACAAATGGGCTTATTTTGAGGCTTTATCCTCAAACTCTCCCAGATACTCTTCTAATTTGTCTATATAACTATTATAAGCTTTTACCCTTTTAATAATATAAAAGACAAGAATAAGGGTTCCCGCGGCCATAGATAGCAAAATATCTTTCCTGAAGATATCCCCAAAGTTACCATTGCCCAAAAACTGCGAGCTTGCTCTTCCAACAATAAAAATGCTGATAAAAACGGCAATAATAAATGCGAGTTCCTGTTTCAACGATCTTTTCAAAGCTTTAATCTTCTGTTCTAAGGTGGTTCGCACATCATTATTCGAAACTTCGATATTGAATGCAGAATACTTGATCCAATAAAAAAACACCACGATCAAGCCTATTGCTAAAAAGGTAACGAGGGAAAGTAAGCCACTAAAAGTTAAGCGAAAAATTGTGCCCTCATCCCCCAAAAGGAAATGCAAAAAAGGACTTACAATAATATTAAGCAGAAGTCCAACCATTAAATAGGAAATTATTCCCCTGTATTTATTTTTAATGTGGCCTAGTGTAGTTGAAGTCTTTTGCTTCAACATTGTCTCTAATTGTTCCATAGACTGATTATTTAAGTTTATATTTTCTTCTGATTCTTTTTGCCACCTGGCTTTTAACTCATCTAATTCCATAATCAGGGCTTAATTCTTTCCTTTAACTGTTTCTTAATACGGTTAATCCTTACTCCTACGTTACTTTCTGAAATCCCTAGGATCTCAGCTATCTCCCTGTAACTCTTCTCATCGAGGTAAAGCATAAGCAATGCCTTATCAAATTGCCCCAAGGTTGCTATGGCTACCTGCAATTCATAATCAAACTGTATGTCAAGGCGATATGATTCTTTGGCGGGAATAGCGTCATGACTAAAATTTAAGGATTCACGTGGAACATTGCGTTTTGATTTCCTTAACCTGGTAATAGCCATATTTAAACCAACCTTGTACATCCATGTACTGATCCTGGCTTCACCCTTGAAATTTGGCCAGGCCTTCCACAGACTGAAAAGGATGTCCTGATATAAGTCTTCGGCATCGCGGCTATCAGAACAATACATCCGGCATACTTTCAGGATTATCCCCTGATGTTCCTTTATCGCCTTTAGAAATTCTTCTTTCAACTTATGTCGGTGTTTTAATTCTTTTCCTGGTTAGTCGCTGTCGATTTGCATTTCTTACAGCAAATTATAATTTTATCTGTTATAAAATACTTCTCTAAATTTGCCATATGTCGTCACACCATATCGTTCGGGATAAACAGGAACCCGCTCTATTGATCATGAACCTCATTGAATTCAACTTCGAGCATTTGGGGCAGCTGTTGGAATGGAGCCCTACGGTTGTGGTAAATGAAGCGGAATACGAACACGTTGATTCTTTAGGAATTAAAGTTGATGCCATTGTTACTTCACAAGCTCATCCGGATCTTCAGGAAAGTACACTATTAATTCCCACTGAAGATAATCCATTACAAGATGCGCTTAAGTACCTGGTAGGCGAGCAGTACCCCTCAGTAAATATTGTCGACAGTACCTTCTGTGAAAAAGACTACATATTATATGTAGGAAGAATTAATCTTGTAGTACTAACACCAGCCCAGAGGATATTTCCGGTAAGTTCCGGATTTAGCAAGTGGAAAGCTGCCGGAGAAGAAATAACTATTCTTCACAATGTGGATAATCTTCAGACATCTGGTCTCATAAAATTGTCTGATCGCAAATACAAGACAGAGAAAGACGGCTTTTACACATTGAAATTCGATCAGCCGTTTACATTTATAGGAGAAGCTTTTTAAAAAATGGAAATTCGAATTGCAGATCAGAACGATCTTGAAACAGTACATCACCTGGCCAATGAAATTTGGCGCAGTGCCTATCGTGATATTTTAAGCACTGATCAGATTGAGTTTATGCTTGCCGACATGTACTCTATAGTCTCTCTTGAGCAACAGGTACAACAGGGAGCAATATTCCTTTTAGCAGAAGAACGTGCGGTTGTAGTGGGTTTTGCCTCATTTACCCCAAACAGTTCTGCCTATAAAATTCATAAACTTTACATACATACCTCTCAGCAAGGAAAAGGCGTAGGATCAAAATTGCTAAACTTTATCGAAGCTCATGCAAAAGAAAATAATGCAAGCTTTCTTGATCTCAATGTAAACCGTAATAATCCTGCATTAAACTTTTACAAGCGTATCGGCTTTGAGATTTTGGAAGAAGTAGACATTCCTTATCACCAATTTATTCTCAATGATTATGTTATGAGGAAGAAATTAGCAACAAGCTGAAGTACTATTCTTTTAGCTTCTCTATTCTTTTCGGCGTGTCAGTTCCTGCAACAATACTTCTGGAACTGAGAGCAATCGCTTTTATCGTGGATGTGATATTGGCGATATCAAGAGTTGAAAGCTCATCGTTAACAGTGTGATAATACTTATCCTGATCGATCTGATCAGTGGAGATCGTATGAGCAGGCACACCTTGGGCCGCCAGAGTCGCATTATCACTTCTATAAAACAAATTCTGCTCAGGATAAGGATCGGGGTGGAACTTAAATTCAGTTCCCTCGAGGTTTTTTTGAAGGATCTGTCCGAAATCAGATTTCTCAAAGCCTGTTATAAAAGCAGCATTTTTTCCGAACTTCGATTCCTTCCCAATCATCTCGATGTTGAACATCGCAACAACTGCATCCGGATCCTGTTGCTTCGAAAAGTATTGAGATCCAATTCCCCCTACTTCCTCAGCAGTAAAGGCAACGAAGATCAGCGTACGCTCGTTATTATTCAACTGCTTATAATGCCTGGCCAGGCTAATAACAGCAGTAACACCAGACGCATCATCGTCTGCTCCATTAGCAATAGAATCGCCTTCAACCGCATCAATAATTCCAAGGTGATCATAGTGCCCTGAAAAGATAACATACTCATTCGCCTTAGACTTTCCAGGTATCATTCCTGTCACATTGAAAAGAGGGGCTTTACTGATAGTATTGGTAAGATTAATGGAAAAAGACTGAACCACATCTTCATTCCCAAGAACAAATACCGCTTCAGTTGGCTGAAATTCCCCAACAACTCTTTCATCCATGTAATGGTCGCGGAATCTTTTGAAGGCTGAGAATAACGATTCATCTACATAAACTAAGACGGGCTTATTTAACTGCATTATCTCTTTATACCTTGCAGTAAAAGATTGATTAGCCTTAATATAGTGAGTTTCCACATCCGATGATCTGTTCCAAATTAAGGAAGGCTTATCTGAGATATAGAATACATTCTGTTGTTCAACTGCTTTTCCATTAATGCTAACTTGATAAGGACCAGGTACAATCCTATTCATAGAAAAATCCTGCCGGTAACCGGAAAGGCCTGCAAGAGGTTTCAATCCAATCGTTTTGAATTCAGACTCTATAAAACTTGCTGCCTTATCTATTCCCGGTGTAAAAACACCCCGACCCTGCATATCGTCGGCAGAAAGCGTTTTAATAATACGCTCTACATCCTTTTCTTTTACAAGCTGCGCTTGCTTTTGAACCGCGCAAGAGCTAAGAATCGCCAGGCAGGCCAGGGCAGAAAGAAATTGTTTCATCATATGGATTGGAGAAGAATAATTAACAGCAAATGTATTTTAATCCCAGGAATAATTTTCAAGTTCACGTGCAGAACGCCCTCTTATTATCTTTTTCTGTTTATCGATTTCAGTCTCCACTTTGGTATCATGCACGCCGTCCACCACGGCAACATCCGCATCCTTATCTTTAAATGACCCGTAAACAGCTGAATCTTCTACATTTTGTAAAGCTATATCGTACGGACCCTTATTGCTCATCAATTTAACAAAGACGGGAAGACATTCGAATAAAATAAATAACAATCCAATAAAAGTAATAGCCAGGTAAGTACCAAGGTCCCTGCTACCATCATTGTTAAAACTTAACTGGCCAAGAGCCCAGTTACGATCTGCAAAACCGGCCACATTAGCCAGGCTGTCGAGTTGTTTGCTGCTAAACATTCGTTCAGAAGCAATTCCTTCGAGCTCTTTTCTCCTGGTGATCAGCTCTTCCATTTTAGCCATTTCAGAGCGGACAATCTCCAATCGTGCCATCTTCTGACTCAAAACGGCTTCCTTTTGCTTTGCGTAAGTACCATAACCCATCTTACCGGAGGTCTGGTTCGTCTTATCTCCAAAGATCTCCTGATTTAATTGATAGCGGGAGCGATTAATATCATTCGTTAAAGAATCCCGCTCTGCCCGAAGATCAACTACTTTCCCCAACTCAGCCGAGTATTTTTTGGCGAAGGTGCTGTTTAGGGTGTCTAGCTTAGACCGCTGACCGCCGAGATAGCTCGTCTTTAACTTCTGACGTATCTCCTTGTCAAATATCTTCAACTCTAAGGGGCGGGAAATCACTATCCCGATCATAATAGCCAGAAGGACACGAGGTGTTGCCTGAAGGATTTGCTTATTAGTGGAAGCATTCTTGCTTATGCTCGACACGATGTAGCGATCCATGTTAAAAATTGCCAGTCCCCATAATGCCCCAAACAGGATAGCGAAGAATACCGCTCCAGTACTTCCCGAGAAGACAAAGTACATGGCATAACCGCCTGATAAGGCTGCAAATAAAGCCGTGAAAAAGATCGTAGCGCCAATGCCTACGTATTTATTATGTTCTGTTGGAAATCGTTTAAGTGTACCAATATGTGCGCCTGAACAAAACCAGAAAAAATCATTAATTTTCTTCATGAAAGCGTTGAGAATAAATATTTAATAAAACGACCAGCGGTACTACTTGTTACAAGTGAAAGTAAAATAAATTGTTTGCTGAGCCTGAAACCTTTATACATTTTGTATTAATCCTATATTTGAATTCCAAAATCCTTAACGATGAAAGAAATTACAGTAGAAGAATTAAAGCAGAAAATAGATAACGGAGAAGATTTTCAATTGATCGACGTGCGCGAAACTTTTGAGTATGAAGTATCAAATCTTGGAGGCGAAAATATTCCTTTAGCAGGGATTTTAATCGAATCTGATAAAATTGATACTGACAAACCTGTAATTGTTCAGTGTCGCAGTGGGAAGAGAAGTGCTGCAGCAATCATGCAACTGGAGCAGCAATTAGGTTACGACAACTTATACAACCTGGAAGGTGGAATCCTGGCCTGGAAAGATAAGTTTGATCCAAACATGCCTGTTTACTAATGACTGGAAAGATCATTTTAAACGTTGTTTATAACCTGGCAATCTTTGCTTTTGGCTTGTGTCTCGTCTGGGGAATTAAGCATACAAATTATCTAGTAGTAGCAACCTTTGCCGCTGCCATTGCTTTAATTGTTTACTTTAAGCTAAGACTGATTAAGCAAGTTAAAGAATACGCCAGATCTAAAAAGAAGTAATTGATCTGATGATCATAAAGGGGCAATGCTAAAACGTTGCTCCTTTTTAATTTCTACCTGGGCTGAATGCAGGATAGGTGCTACTTTTTCTTTTTGCAGTAGCAAAAGTACTCTAAGACCAATCTCCCGCGACTTCCTTTTACTCCCAACCGCCTGATTCCATCCTATAATTTATCCTTAAATCCAGTGAGGGATAAAGCTGTTCCTACTGGTGATCCTGTTATTCGCTGCTTTAAAACAACTGCGTGTTTTGTCTCACATAAATCCCTGATGAGTCCACCTTACACGAATAAAATGTGGACTTATCAGGGATCTAAAAAAGCAAAAATTAGGGTACATATGTAATCATGAGAAAAGCAGGGGCAAGGCCGGTTAAAATAGAATTGTGATTTGAAACATTTTTTCCTTTAACAATACCCCTTATATTGCTTTATCATTTTCAATTTAAACTTTAGAACTTATGGCAAGAGTTGATAAGAAAGGTATTTTGCACGGACCAGTTGATAATATTCTCTATCGGGAATATCGGGGAATGCAGATTGCTCAAATAAAGCCTGGCAAGGTGAAGCAATCTATTGCCAGTAAAGAAGCCAGCCTGGAGTTTGGCCTGGCAGCCAGCACAGCTGCAAACATTCGCGCCCTTTTTATTCCTGGTTATAAAGCAAATGATGGAGGTATGGCTAACCGCCTTACTGCTCTTACATTAAAATGTATTAAAACCGCCAGTCATAAACGAAGAGGCGAAAGGGATATTCACGATGGTGATCCGGATACCTTTTCCGGCTTCCAGTTTAATAAGAATTCTCTCCTGGAAGATTGCCTCCGCATAAAGCCACAGCTTACATCAACCGAAGAAGGAAAGGTAATTGTCCGGGTTCCTGCTTTTACTTCAAAAGATCTTAGAGCGCCAGCGGCAGATCATTATATAATACGCTTTCTGGCTATCTCTTTCAATTTCAAAACCTCTATGGCCAGCTATTTAAGCAGTAAAGAGATCAAGATTAATATAGGCGCAAACTTTGAAGGAGCTGAAATTGAGATAATTGAATCACTTCCCCCAGGACGACTGGTTTTGTTAGGCATGTTTATTCATGCATATAAATATGATCATTACGACGGCTATACCCGAATCAATAATAAAACCTGGAGTCCGGGCGCAATTATAGGAGGATGGCAAGCTCCCCCTCAGGAAGAGCCCGAGGCAACAGACCTGCGTGAGGCAGAAAAAGCCATAGTTGGAGAGGTTGAAATACATAAAATGCCGTATTCAGGCCTGGAAATTCTTAAGAAATTTCAAGATCTATGGGTTAAGCAGGCCAAGGCGATACAAAGTAAAGTAAAAGAGAAGCCGCCAATTCCGGATATTGAAGCAGAACTCCCCATTGGAGATTTCAGGATGAAAAGGTAATTCACCAATGATGATCCCCAGTCGAAACTAATATCGAAGACGTATAAACTCTTTTAGGTGATTGAAACGTTTATTAGTATATTAGAATATGATCATCAAAAATTTACTGATACTATTCACCGTTACACTCTCACTTTTTGGAATGAGGCGGGACGACATTCCTGAGTACAAAGGGGGTGCGACCAACCTGAACAGTTTTATCAGCAGATCGATCATCTATCCGGAATATTCTAAGTTTAATTGCCTGCAAGGTACTATCCAGGTAAGCTTCCGGCTAAACAAAAAAGGAAGGATTGTTGAATCGAAAGTTACTAAAGGAATGGGTATCGATCTTGATGAGGAAGCCCTTCGGGTAACACGTCTAACTTCAGGAAAGTGGACTGTACCCGCTTCCTTTGACACTACTCAATATCTAACTATCCCCATAAACTTTTCGTTACGGGAATACAACTGTGAAAATAAATCCGCGGAGGAGATACGGGAAGCTATTGGCGCCTATAGAGCGCACGAAGATCTTACAAAAGTGGTGACCAATTATTATCAACGCAGGAATGAAGGGAATTATAGTGCAGAAAGCGAAGCAAAGATCCTTGAAATAAAAGAACAACTTGGGCTTGATGAAAAGTTCATTGACCGGCTTGTTCGTCAGGCTAATCAAAAATTGAAACAAGGAGATAAGGAAGGAGCCTGTGAAGATTTTACCTTTGTAAAAAATCTGGGCAGCAATAAGGCGGATAAGCAAATTGCTGACAATTGCAAAAAATAAGTCTCCCGGAAATCAAAACATCTTTCTTAATTCCATGATCTTTCGCCTTAACGACGATGATATTCAATTTCCCCCGGCAGAGCTTGCAGAAGAAGACGGCTTGCTTGCTGTTGGCGGAGACCTATCAGAAGAGCGCCTGCTTAAAGCTTATCAACTAGGCATTTTTCCCTGGTACTCTGAAGAAACACCCATCTTGTGGTATTCTCCTCATGAACGCTTCGTGTTATTTCCCGATAAGGTGAAAATAAGTAAGAGCATGAAGCAAGTTTTAAGATCGGAAAAGTTTAGAATCACAGAAAATAAAGCATTCCCATTGGTTATCAAAGCTTGCGCAGAGGCTGAAAGAGAAGGACAAGACGGAACTTGGATCTTAGACGAAATGCAGGAAGCTTATATCAAGCTTCATCGTGCCGGTTTCGCTCACTCTATAGAGGTTTGGCATAATGAGGAACTTGTTGGAGGTTTGTATGGAGTAAAGGTAGGGGACGTGTTTTGTGGTGAAAGCATGTTTTCCCGGATGAGCAATGCGTCAAAATCAGCCCTCATTTGGATGTGCCAGCATAAAGCTTATAGATTAATAGACTGCCAGGTGCATACCGAGCACCTGGAGAGTATGGGGGCTGAGTTTATCAGTAGGGACGAATATATGGAAGTGCTTAGATCCTAATTAAGAATTTCCCGGATATCATCTGCTGTTAAGGACTTTACAAAACTTTCTTCCGTTGTAATGAGCGATTCGGCCACTAAGCGCTTCCTGTTCTGTAAAGCGAGGATTTTCTCTTCCACGGTGTCTTTAGTGATAAACTTATAGATAAAGACGCTTTTCTTTTGACCAATACGATGGGCTCGGTCTATCGCCTGTTGCTCTACTGCAGGGTTCCACCATGGATCCAGGAGGAATACATAATCAGCTTCTGTAAGATTTAATCCAACTCCCCCCGCCTTTAAGGAAATCAGGAAAAGTTTAATGTCGCCGTTCTCCTGGAATTCCTGAACGATGTCGCCCCGGTTCTGAGTGGAACCGTCGAGGTAAGAATATCTCACTCCCCGCTTATCAAAGTAATTACGATAAATGTCCAATTGCTTCACAAACTGAGAAAATACCAGAACCTTATGATCTTCTGCAAGGACGCTTTCCAGTGTACTCACCACGCTCTCAAACTTGCCAGACTCTCCCTCATAATCCTTGTCGAGCATGGCTGGGTGATTAGCTATCTGTCGAAGCTTAGTAAGCCCTTGAAGAACCTGAACTTGCGACTTGGCAAATGTTCCATCTTCTAAAGCCTGCAACAAGTCGTTGCGATACTCTGATTTAATCTTCTCATAATAATCTAATTGGTCCTCACTCATGCTGCAATAGAACACTTGTTCAGACTTTGCAGGCAATTCGGTTGCTACCTGATCTTTAGTCCGGCGTAGAATAAAGGGTTTAATAAGAGCTTGCAGCCTCCTGGCCTTTTCTTCATCTTTTTTCTTCTCAATGGGAGTTACAAAAGTATCTTGAAAGAAATGCTGGGAGCCAAGAAGTCCCGGGTTAATAAATGACATTTGTGCCCAGAGATCATTTACCGAATTTTCGACCGGGGTTCCACTCAATATTAGTTTATGTTGAGATTTCAGCTGCTTTACCGCTTTATAAGCTTTTGATGAGGGATTCTTAATGTTTTGGCTTTCATCCAAAATGATATAATGGAAAAACAGCCCGGATAACATTTCCGCATCTACCCTGGTAACGCCATACGTGGTAAAAACTACGTCGTAACGGGTAAACGTAGAAATATCTTTAGAGCGGGAACTTCCGGTATGAGCCATTATTTTAAGCGTTGGCGCAAATTTCTCTGCCTCCTTCATCCAGTTATAGATCAACGAAGTAGGCATGACGATCAGAGAAGTAACAAAAGTGCCTCTATCCGCATTCTCTTCTTTTACCTTTTGAAGCAGAGAAAGCGTTTGCACTGTTTTGCCCAAACCCATATCGTCGGCGAGACAGCCACCAAAATTGAACTTCCTTAAAAAATGGAACCAGTTGTATCCGGCTTTTTGGTAAGCTCTTAAGGTTCCTTTAAAATCTCGTGGGGAATCAGCTTCTTCGATCTGTTCAAAGTTCGTTAACTGCTGTAGCTTCCTGTCGATAGTAATGCTAGCTAATTCACTGTTAGCAAAATCAGCTAAAAGACCTAAATGATGTTTCTTCAGCTTCAATCCCTCATCACTTTTTTCGGCAAAACTCAACAAATTTCCGTACTGAGAAAACCAGGTTTCGGGAATTACAGCTATCTCCCCGGAAGGCAAAACATATTCGCGTATCCTGTTGAGGATATGATTCCTTAGATCAATGAAGGGTATCCTATGGGTGCCGAAATAAACAATAGCATTCAGGTCGAACCAGTCATTGCTTTCTGTTACTTCAAGGTTAATCTTGTTAGTTCCAAAAATAAAGCGCTTACCGCCTTCAGGCTGCTCGAATTCGAATCCTAATTCTACCAGCTCTTCGTGATTTTCGTTTAGCCAATCAAAAACAGAAAAAGCAGCGTCCTGTTCGGCGAGATTACTTTGGCCTAGTTCAAGTGTGACAAACAAAGATGAAGTTGTTTTTAAGCCTCTTTCCAACAACTCGTCTAGTTTATTTTTTTCCCAGATGGTAGAGCGCTTTATCCTATGGAAAATATAATCGTCGCCGTTCTTTTCCATCCTTACCGAGACCTTGCTCTCGCTACCGGCAGCAAAGACGTAATGATCATATTTGAAATAAAGTTGTAACTGCGAAACTCCGCCTTCTACGTAAATGACTTTTAAAATTGGCCTGGCATCAAATTTTTCGGTATTGATAGTAAAGCCCTCGGCATACACATGGTGCTTCTCTATCAGCGGAGCTACGAATCGCTCGAAATAGTTCTTCTCCGACGCTTTGGGAATGGAAATGAACCGCTTATTAAGAAAAGGTTGAAGTTTTTTACCTTCGATATCCCCTTCAAAAGAATATAGGACGTCTTCCAGCAGCAAAAGGGCGGGCTGATTACAAACTACCTGCGCTCCTCTGAACATAAACTCGATCCTGATTCCCTGATACTTAATCGTTGGAAAGTAACGTGTTTCCTCCTCGCTCCTTCTAAAATGAAACAAAACAGTTGCGGGATCAGATGCTATGGTGAGCTGCCTTTCAACAGGCCATCCTTCCTTACTCATTAGATAAAACGGCTTCTCGCCTATCAAACTCAGGGCTTCTACCAATCTTTTCTCAATTTTAGGTCTGATCACAGAAAAGAGCTTCTCATCAAATACCCTTAGAAAATATACAATAGGGCGAATAGGTTTCTTATAGTATCTTTTGATAATACTCCCTTGCTCTGTCTCTTCCAAAAGCTTAATAAGCTTCCTGTCTGTATCATCGAGAATTGACGCAAATTCATCTGCTGTAGTTGAAAAAAGCCGTTGGTAGGTTAATGAAAAACCGCCATCGGGATTCAGCTGAACTACATGAGGCTCAATCAGAAAACCGAGAAACTCGTGCTGACATAAAGAATAAACTAACTTACAAGGCTTTGAACTATCTACACGTAACATTAAAAAAGCAAAAAATAAGGTAGAAGGTAGTACTTAAAAAACTCTAAACTTAGACAGAATATGGAGCAATTCAAAATTGAAAAATTAGCTTTTGACATTTTTGTAAACAATTGCAAATTGCAGCTTTACAGATCATACAATTATGGAGGAAATAAATTGGGCAGACTTTGAGAAAGTAGAATTAAGGGTAGGAACAATTTTGGAAGTTCTGGATTATCCGGAAGCCAGAAAACCTGCCTATAAAGTAAAAGTGGACTTTGGTGAATTAGGAATAAAATGGAGCAGTGCGCAGATCACAAAGCACTATAAGAAAGAAGAGCTGGTTGGAAGACAAATAATTGGAGTAATAAATTTCCCTAAAAAACAGATAGGCAAATTTATGTCGGAATTCCTGGTGACTGGTTTAGCTGATGAAAACGGTGATATTGTTTTAGCCGCAGTAGAACGGCCTGTACCTAATGGGGCAAAGTTGATATAAAAAGGCAGCTACGTTTGTAGCTGCCCAACTATACATCATTCTCTCTCTTATGCCGCTATAAATGGAGTAACGATAGCGAGCACTTCATTTTTTGTTAAAGGCTCATCAAACGATTCTGTTGCTGCATTAGCCGAAATACTTAACCCTCCTATTCCGGTAATCTTCACATTTGCCTGCGTATCCAGATCCTCTCCATTGTAGATTGCCTGGACAGCAGATCCTATTCCCCCTGTATCCTTCATAGTTATCCATGGCTTTACAGCAGCTCCTCTAGCCTGGCGCATCTGGCGGATGTGAGCAGCATGACGTGCTTCCACTGAGTGTATGTTTAGCGCTGCAGTAAGTACGGCATTGGATCCTAATAGATTTCCTGCCTGCCCTTTATACGCTCTAACTCCCGTATCTTCAAATGCCTGAGCTACTGCTAAAAAAGTATCATAGTTAGACCGGACTGTTGGAAATGTTCCTCTTGCTGTAAAATCAAAGTTTGGCTTAGCTACAGGAGATGCTCCTAGTGAAGCGATAGTATTTTTCAGGAAATTAACATGGGCAACTTCATGATCTCTGATAGTAGTTAGAGCAGCACGAGCTGCAGTCGATGGAATAGTGAACGTGACCGTTGAACCTACGCCTATCGTATAAAATTCTGCTTCCAGATATTCAAGCGTCAGCGCAAATTGAAGTACATCCACGATCTGAGATGTCGTTGATGTTTGTCCGTATGCTTTTTTAAACATTGATCCTAGCGCAAATGGAAGACTGGCTAACGCCACTTTCCCTCCAAATCCGGTTAAGGCTTTCATAGCTTTTCTACGGGGACTTAAACGGTCTGATAAATCCGCATCTATTTTCTCAATTTCTTCTAGTATGTTTAAGAAATTCATGGTTTTTCAAATTAATAGTTAGGTAATCCGGTTAAACTGATCTCGGTTTTGATGTAGGGTTTCGCTATGGCAAGCACTTGGCCTGGACTTCTTGATAAATCTAATCCGTTGCTATCCACTACGGAAGAGTCAGCGAAGCTACCGTTAGAAATTAAATCGCGGATTAAAGCAGCATGACGAGCCTCTACCGATACTATCTTACCTGCCAAAAGAAGATAGGCGGCATTTTCTATTAATCTTCCTGCTCCATTATAGGCTGAAACACCTAAATCCTCAAAAGCTTTGGCTGTTGCCAGTATGCTATCTCTGCTTGTGAAATTGATTGAACTGAAATCAACCTCTAAAGCACCAATTGCTTTGTCTTTTAAAGCTGCTTTAAAAAACTCTCTGTGAGCAATCTCATGATCGCGTATATCTACAAAGAGAGCGGCTTCAGCGGAGCTTAAACCAGTATTTGGGGTAGCAGCAACCTGAGTATAAAAGGCCGCTTCTAATTGCTCCAGAGCATAGGCGTAATTCAAGATACCGATATCTCCTTCACCTAAGCGAATTCCATTATCGTTATCATTGTCCTTTTTACAGCCGGCTGCAACTAAAGCCATTCCTGCTGCTCCAGCGCCTGCAAACTTCAAAAAGGAACGCCTCTGCATCCTGGCATCTAATAGCTCTTCCGAACCGTTCAGAAAAGCCAAGTCCTCTGTTTGTTTAAATTTTTTCATATTGAGTGGATCGGTTATTTTTAATTGACTTACGGTGAAAAACTTAGGCTGGATTTCGGTGTTAGAAGAAATATTGATTTTTTTAATATTATTATTCTTTAGCTAGGAGGGAGGACATTCAAACCTCATCATGTTTACTGGGAATAATTTTTTGAAGGTTTTTATTGACATTCTGAAAAAAAATAACCGACATTCGCATACTGCTGACGTCAAAAGCAAACTTTTATAAGCATTGAGCAAAAAACACAAGATATCATTACCGGAAGCTGATCTGATCAAAGCTATTCGTACTAAGGAGCGAATAGGAGCAGAGGCGCTTTACGATATGTATTCCGCATCTCTATTTGGCGTTATTTCGAGGGTGGTACAGGATGAGGAACTTGGGCAAGACTTATTGCAAGAAACCTTCGTTAAGATTTGGAACTCGATTGATTCTTTCGACGAAACGAAGGGTAGACTTTTTACCTGGATGGTAAATATTGCCAGGAATTTAGCGGTTGACAAATTAAGATCTAAGGATTTTCGTAATAACAGTAAAAACCAGGATCTGGAAAATTCCGTAAATTTAATTGATGATCAGCGTAATACAACTTTAAATCCCGAGACTTTAGGAGTAAAGGAAATGGTGGATAAGTTGAAACCCGAGTCGAAGGCAGTTCTTGATCTAGTTTATTTTAAAGGCTATACCCATTCTGAGGCATCTGAAGAATTAGGGATACCTTTGGGTACGGTCAAAACAAGAGTTAGATTAGCAATTAATACCCTGAGAAAGTTATTTAATTAGAATTGGAAGATTTAAAGGCATATATCGAAAGTGGTGTGTTGGAGCTTTACGCTTTAGGAGACTTGTCTCCGGGCGAAAGGCAGGAGGTTGAATTGATGCTGCAAAAGCATCCCGAATTACGATATGAGCTTAATGAAATTGAAAAAGCGTTAGAGAAATACGCAGAGAAACATGCATTAGAGCCTGAGGAAAGTGTTAGGGAAAGAGTTATAGGCACATTGGATTTTAAAGAAGGAGCGGAATCAGATCTTAAAGAAGAAGCAACTGTTAAGGCATTTCCTGCAGCATCAAATAATTCAGCAAAGAATAGTAATTTTTATAAATATGCATTTGCGGCTTCGGTAGCCCTGCTATTGTTAAGTACAGTGGTAATTATTAATTTAAGAAGTCAGCTTAGTGAATCCAATGAACGAGTAGCACTTCTTGAAAGCAGCAACCAAAAGTTTAGCAGCCGCGCCAATTATATTGAAAAAGAATTAACGGACGTAAAACATACTCTGGACGTTTACCAGAATCCTAAGGAGTTTAAAATGGTTGAACTAAAAGGCCTTCCAAAAGCTCCTGAAGCGAAGATGATGGTTGCTTTTAGTCCGAAAAAGGAAATGGTAATGATAGATCTGGCCTCCTTAAAGATGCCAAAGACCGACGAAAAGCACCAATATCAATTGTGGGCCCTCGTTGACGGAAAGCCTGTGGATTTAGGCGTATTTGACATGAAGCCTGACAGCACAGGTATGATCAAAATGAAACCTCTTAAAAATGCACAAGCATTTGCTGTTACGCTTGAACCCAAAGGAGGAAGTGTTAATCCAACAATGGATGAAATGATAGTAATGGGAAGTATATAAAACAAATTAAGGCTGCAGAAATTCTGTAGCCTTAATTTGATAATCCTATTTCTTAATACTAAACCCTCTTTTTCATCACTAATTTCTTATTCATCGTCTTAGATATATTTTCCATAAACTGTTGCATCTCGTTGTATTTAGCAGCAGGAATGATATGATTATTAAGCTCAAATTGAGTAATAGACCTCATTTCATTTTTATCCTTATCATAACTGTACTTCACGGAGAAAGACCCGTAAGCAAATTTAAAAAAAGCATCCGTTGGTAGTGTTTCAACCTCCATATCTGCCGGGAAAGATATTACTGTTGTATTACGTTTCAACATAGGATGATCGAAGAAATAGTCGGTCTTTCTCTTTTCCACTACCGGCATCGTTGCTCTCCATAAGTCAAATAAACGAGGTCTGTAGAAGGATTTTGAACCGGCGACCATATCGCTGATCTTTTCATAATCCAGACTCAATTCCCACTCCTTTATACCATTTTCATCCTTAAGTTCTTTAAAGGTAAAGATGTCGGGCTGCCTGAGATTCAGAAAGCTAATCAATGCTTTTTTCTGTTCATCGGTTTTTATGGAAGACCAGCCAATAAACATATCCCTATATTCGCCGGTCGACTTAATATTTAATGTCGCTTTGGCAAATCCATCCGGCTCGATCTTTACTTTAACTTCTGAATCGAAAATATGGTCACTAATATTACTTCTAGGGGTATTTACTAATTTTCCCCCATCCTCTGTAATAAGTAATGCATTTCTATTTTCTGTAAAAGACCCAAGCTTACCAAAGGGTTGAGTGTTGCTAGTGCACTCTAACCACGTAGTGTCGTTTTTGAATGGAATACAAAGTATTACGTGATTGAAGGGATCATTAACAAAAGAGGGATCTGCTGGCTCTTCGTTCGCTCCTGCACGTACGATTGCATAATAAGCAGGAATATTAACACATTTAAGCAGAGTGTACATGTAATTGGAAAGAGCCTTACAGTCACCATATTTTTTCTCGTCAACAAAACTCGCAGGAAAAGGCTTTAAACCACCTATTCCTAACTGTATACTTACATATCTGAAATTTTTCTGAAGGTAATTGTATAGAAATTTCGCCTTCTCTTTGTCTGTGGGAAGCCCCTCAACCATCTTTTTAATTTCTTCAACACGCTTTTCAGACAGGGTCGAGACTTCTTTGTTCAAGTCTTTCTGCCATAATCCAAATCCTTTCCAAGTACTCATATCGCCTGGATGGCCATCGAAATCTATGGAATTAGAGCAAAACGAAACTCTTGGGAGGTAAGTCCAATCCTCTGAGCCTTCTTCAGGCTTGATCGCTTTTAAACCTTTCACTTCCCAAGAATACACCTCATATCCATCCTCGCTTGCCTTCTTTGGTTGCTGCCTGAAATTTCGCAGCTTGAATCTAAAACCAACTTCTGGCCTGATTGAGATTCGGCAAGACGCATTTTCTACGGCCTCTTCTTTACCCTGAATAGACCAGTCGAACAAGTCAAGGAAACTGTTATAGGTAATTTCCTCAATTTTCTCTATAGTTACAGGATAGTTGACAATTGTGTGCTCTGCAATCATAACCCGACTGCTAGAAATTAGTGTGACACCTTCAACCGCCGACCGGTCATAGAAATCGCTTTTCTTGTACCTTTTGATTAAAGTTCCCTTACTGTCGTACACCTTCAACTCAGCAGCATTCACATCTGAGAACTTAGTGTCATAATAGATGAAAGAAGTCGCTTCGTGCTCATCTTTTTCATTCAATACGGTTTTTACACTATGTTCCCTAATGACTGCCTTTCCTGCTGATTTCACAACCATCTCCCGATAATAGAAGCGGGTGACAGAATTCGCATTCTCTTTTAGTGAGTCCGGTATTGTACTGGAGTTATATAAGGATGGCGAAACTTCTACTTTCTGGGCAGAAACTTTTAAAACAGAAAAACATGCTCCAGCTATAAGCAAAAGCATGTTCATTTTTCTTAGACTGATCATTATTAGGATTTCTTTAATACGATCTGTTCGTTAAGCATATCAAATACTTGTTTATAAAATTGTCTGAGGTCCTGATATTCCTCGACCCCAAAAATTGATTTTTTGAAGTCTATAACAAAGCGAACATTAACACTCCCCTCAGCTTCGGCCACTATCCTCTGGAAGGAAATACTTTTATCAGGCATTACGAAGTTGATAGATCCAGGAAGAGCATCAACTTTATAACCTGCAGGAATTTTAAACATTCCGGTGATAGTATATTTATTATTATAACCAAAATCAATACTGGTACTCCTGTTTTCACTTAAGAAAGGGTTCTTTCGGAAATTAGTGAATAAGTTCGGGTTAAAGTAAATGTAGTTATCATCTGCTCCTGTCAATTCAAGATCAAAATCAATGTTTTCCTGAAGCGGAAGGCTATCTACATCGGCATCTGCCATTTTAAATGCCTTAATTTTGAGACTGTTATCCTTCTGTGTTAACCACTCCTTGTATTTCTCTTCTCCGTCTACCTTAAAAGCCTCAACCTCATTGATTTTATGGTAGGAAAAAGCTGTTAACACAGCGCTTCCTGACATCTTCCCATCTGGTTTTACTTCAGCATTCACATAAATATTTCTTCTAACAGGGTCACTTGTTACCAGGTCGACAAATTTGTAAGTTTTATTATCCTTGTCTAAAGCTACTCCATAAGAATTTAATAATGTATTTGGACATGCATTGTAGGTCTGATATTTATTAGTGGCGTCTAAAACGTATTTATGGGTACTATCTATTGGAATTGTTACCACCGTTCGGTTAAATTGCCTAAGCCAGGGATAATACACATTAACTTTTCCATGCGGGCGGGTACTTACCAGGGTAGCGTAAACATCCTTTAGTCCTGCCTGCTTAAGAAGCCTGCAAAGGATAAGATTAATTTCTGTTGAATTACCTGTCTTTTTCTGCCAAGCCTTTGAGATACCGTCACTAGTATACCATCTGTCGACTGAGTTCCACTTCATTGAATTTCTAACCTCATTGAAAAGGTAAGCAATCTTCTGGTCGTCTGTTTTAAAAGTATTAGCTTTGGTTACCAGGGCATCTTCGCCTTCCAGTTTCTTTTTGAATTGTAAGCCAAAGTCCTCATCCTCAATTAGCTGCTTAGCTACCTTATCCCATGTATCAGTCCCTCTTTGTGTGAACCCTCCAATCGGTCTTATTTCTGTCAACTGAAATTGAGCGCATTGTAAATTATCGAACCTCGATGTCATGTAAGGTTCGTCACTCAACGATGGAATGTTCTGAAGGGCAAAATCTTTAATATTTACGGTATAAGCACTTTCTCCCAATGATTTTGACTCTGCTGAATTCTTGTTTTTGGCGGCTGGGGTAAAAGTTCTGTATTGTGTTTTATAATAGAGGATATCTGGAATTGCAGTAATCAATTCTGAATACCTAACGGGTAGATCAGTTTGAAAGTACCAGGTAGGAAAATTCGAAAAAGCGGGAGTTTTCCAAGTATATTTATATTCAATAATGGAACCCGGTTGAACATTAGGGAAGGTAAAAACAACAGCCGTACGATACTTATCTATCGGTTCTCTGAAAATTTGTTTTTTATCCAGCTTAGTAATGACAGGTTTACCATTAACATAATTGATAGTTTGCGCGCTAATTTCATATACCTGCTCATAGTTGTTATACGAATCATACTCGATGCGAACATTCGCCTCATCCCGGGCTTTGTCATCAAATATCTTCATCCGCTTATGGCGTTCCATAACAATGTCGAACTGGAAATCAAAATAAACGTCGCCTTTGTCAAACAGAACCATCGCGTGAGCATCCTTCTCAAATGAACATTCCTTGAGGTCAACGTCGGCTTGATCCACTTTCCCAAATGGTTGAATTAAATTTTGAGAAAAAGTTAATAGAGGAATTGAAAGAAGAGCAAAAGAGGTAATAAGCTTTCTCATTATGTGATAAAATCAGGTCAAAAACTATAATTTAACTACGGTCTAAGTTAAACTATTTATAATAAAAAACAAAAGGCGTCTATAATTTGTAGACGCCTTTTGTTTTTTATTCCTCTGTATCCGGTTGCCGGGGCTCTTTGCTAATCTTATCAAAGATCTTATCCATTCGCTCTACATACTCGTTAGTATCATCCACAAAGAACTCAAGTTGCGGGATAACCCTTACCTGGTCCTTTATTCTGCTTCCAAGCTTGTACCTAATCTCGTTGGAATGAGATTTTACAGTATTTAATGCAAGTGAGTTATTTTGATTGTTGAAAAAGCTAAGAAAAACCCGGGCAAGGGCCAGATCGGGAGTAACTCTAACCTTAGTTATAGTTACAAGAGTGTTGGGAAGATATCTCATTCCTTCACGCTGAAAGATCTCTGCTAAATCTTTCTGTATTACCCCTGCAAATTTCTGTTGACGTTTAGATTCCATAATGAAATAACATTTAATGGTTTGAGAATTTGGAACTGAATAAGGTATATGAGATCATAATACCGCTTCATTTGTTCAAGTATAAGTAAAAGGAGACATTTGATTGTCTCCTCTATTCTTTTGTGGATAATTACCATCTTAAAAAAGATGGAATTTATTCTGAGTCCTGACTTTCTATATCAGGATATAATAGTTTGTCGTAGGGGTACCTTTGTTGGTGAATCGCTTTAACTTTCTCGTAAAGCAGAGCTCTGAATTCCTCTACGTTGTCTTTTTCGATTGCAGAGATGAAAACAGCAGGCATGTTGTGCTTGCTCATCCAGGTACTTTTAAATTCCTCCAAGCTTAGAGATTGTCCTTCTTCTCTTCCTTCCGGTTTAAAGGCATCTATCTTGTTGAATACAGTAATGATTGGTTTGTCAATGGCTCCTAAATCCTTTAAAGTTTCATTCACTGCACGAATATGATCTTCAAATGTAGGATGTGAAATGTCTACAACATGGATCAATATATCTGCTTCACGAACTTCATCCAGGGTTGATTTAAAACATTCTACCAAATGGTGAGGAAGCTTTCTTATAAATCCGACAGTATCTGAAAGAAGGAACGGAAGATTCTCGATTACTACTTTTCGAACCGTAGTATCTAGCGTAGCAAAAAGCTTGTTCTCGGCGAACACCTCCGACTTTGATATCATATTCATAATAGTGGATTTACCTACGTTGGTATATCCTACCAAAGCTGTTCGTACAAGCTGCCCACGATTCTTGCGTTGGGTTGCGTTCTGTTTATCGATTATAGTCAAACGCTCCTTTAATAAAGCAATCTTGTCCTGAATAATACGACGGTCGGTCTCAATCTGACTTTCTCCTGGTCCACGCATACCGATACCCCCCTTTTGTCTTTCCAAGTGGGTCCACATCCTGGTAAGGCGAGGAAGAAGATATTGCAACTGAGCCAGCTCTACCTGCGTTTTTGCCTGTGCTGTTTGAGCACGTCTGGCAAAAATATCAAGGATAAGATTACTGCGGTCTAGTATCTTAACTTCTAACTCTTTCTCAATATTGCGAAGTTGAGAAGGCGAAAGTTCATCATCAAAAACTACGATATCTATTTCTTCAGACTTTACGTAAGCCTTTATTTCTTCCAGTTTACCAGTACCTACGAATGTAGCTCTATCCGCTCTTAGCAGTTTCTGTGTGAACCACTTCTCTGTAACTCCTCCGGCGGTGTCTACCAGAAACTCTAGTTCCTCCAGATATTCCTTTTCTTTCTCTTCCGACTCGTCAGGAGTTATAATTCCAACCAGAACGGCCCGCTCTGGCTTTATGGCTGTATCAAAAAATTTTTGTCTACCCATGTATACTAAACAGTGATAAGGATAATAGGATTGATGTATTTTAAATTAATATTAACGGAGCTGTGCAACAAATTCTTGTATTGCCTTTCCGGGGTCTTGCTCCTTCATAAAGTTCTCGCCGATAAGAAATCCATTGAAGCCAGCTTTCTTTAAGTCGTTAATTGTATTTGGATTACTGATCCCGCTCTCTGAGATCTTTAAAAACTTATCAGGGATCTGGTTCACGAGGCTGTAGGAGTGATCTAATGAAACACTAAAATCGGCGAGGTTCCGGTTATTGACGCCAACTGCATCTAAATCCTCACAAAGACATGCTTCTAACTCTTCCTGGTTATGAACTTCCATAAGTACACTTAAGCCAATACCTTTTGCGAGCTTAGCAAATCGCGATACTTCTTCAGGAGTTAAAATAGCTGCGATCAAAAGGATAATATCTGCACCAATTGATTTCGCTTCCAATATTTGAAATTCATCTACTATAAACTCTTTACGAAGAATCGGGATTCGATTAACACCCCGAGCCTTCAAAACATCGAAATTACTGCCTTTAAAAAACTGAGGATCTGTTAAAATGGATAGGGCAGAAGCTCCTGCTGCAGCATAAGCTTGTGTAACATCCTCAACGAATACCTTATCGTTAATAATTCCCTTAGATGGAGAGGCCCTTTTAAACTCAGAAATAATTCCGGTTCTTTCAGGATCCAGAATAAATTGGCGCATTGAAAAGCACTCACGATGAAAGAGCTCGCTTTCTTCCAGCTCAACAATAGGTGTCAATGCCTTCGCTTCCGCAACTTCCTTCAGTTTCTGGATCACTATTTTATCTAGTATTGTATCTCCTTGTCCTTTATATATTGTTCTCATACCAAGTCCCCTAAACCCTTAACCCCTAAAGGGGAAATAAGAGCGGGATAAATTTAATTTCTATACAGTTTCGTTGCTTTTGATAAGCCCAATCCAGAAAGCCCTATATGGCTCCGCCATCAGAGGGCTGAGGTTCTTGGGTAAGCCAATTTTGAATCATTTCCCTACCATGTTCAGTTAAAACTGACTCAGGGTGGAACTGAACTCCTCTTACGTCGTAATCAACATGACGTAAAGCCATGATAACTCCTTCGGCGTCCTTTGCTGTTACTTTAACCGTTTCTGGAAGCCCTTCGCGACTTACAGCCCAGGAGTGATAGCGACCGATCTTAAAGGAATTAGGAAGACCTTTAAATAAAGATTCTTCTTCGTCTAAAACTTGCATGTCAGTTGCTCTGCCATGGACAGGATAGGACAGGTTATATAGATTTCCGCCAAACACTTCCCCCATTGCTTGCATGCCTAAACAAACACCAAGAATACTTTTAGTTGAGGCGTAAGTTCTTATTACCTCCTGCAATAAACCAGCTTCGGAAGGAATACCTGGGCCAGGAGATAAAAGAATTTTATCAAATTGCTCTACGTCCTTGAGTTCAAATTTATCATTTCTCCAAACGGTTGGTTCATGACCACATTCGTGTAGTAAGTGAACAAGATTGAACGTAAAGGAGTCGTAATTATCAACCACTAATATCTTCATCTTTATATTTTTAATGTACTTGATCGGTTTACTGTCACACAATGAATTTCCAGATTCCTTGTGATCCTGGCAAACCATTTTTAAGCAGGTTTTTCAACCTGTGTTACTATAGAACCGGCTAGCTCTAAAGCCTTGCGCAGAGCCCCAACTTTTGTATTCACTTCATTAAGCTCACTTTGGGGATCAGAATCTGCCACGATACCTGCACCTGCCTGATAATGTAATACATTGTTACGGCTCATAAATGAACGGATCATAATTGCATGGTTAAAGTCGCCATTGAAACCCATATATCCAATCGCCCCGCTATAAAATCCCCGCGGCCCATTTTCATATCGATCTATTAAAGTCATAGCCATATATTTTGGAGCGCCACTTAAAGTTCCGGCAGGGAAAGTATCACCTACAACATAAAAAGGATGAGCTTTTTCTTGTAAGCTACCTGTAACCTTCGATACCAGGTGTATTAAATGAGAGTAATACTGTACTTCTTTAAATGCACGCACCTTAACATTATTGCAATGTCTACTTAGGTCGTTTCGTGCCAAATCTACCAGCATTACGTGTTCTGCAACTTCCTTGGGATCGTTTTCCAACTTATTCGCAAGCTCTGCATCTAATACGTCATTACCGGTACGACGGAAAGTACCGGCGATAGGATAGATCGAAGCCTCACCATTCTTAATAGTCAGCTGTGCTTCCGGAGAAGATCCAAAGAGCTTGAAGTTACCATAATCGAAGTAGAATAAGTAAGGTGAAGGATTTATTGAGCGTAAGGCACGGTAAACATTGAATTCATCACCTTGAAAAGGTTTTGCAAATGCTCTTGAAGGAACAATCTGGAAAACATCTCCCCTGAAGATATGTTGCTTCATCTTATTTACTACCTCAATGAAGCCTTCATCGCTGAAGTTTGATGTCTCTTCACCTGATGTCTCAAACGGATATTCAGGGAAATTCTTATTTTGAATCAAATATTGAATCCTTTCCAATCCCGATGGCTCAGTCTCGGAAGGTCTAGATTCGAAAAGGTACATTTCATTTTTAAAGTGATCAATTGCTATTACATAACGATACAAATGATACTGCAATAAAGGGATATCACGTTCGCCTGTTCGCTCTGTTGTAAGCTTTAGGTCCTCGAAAAACTCAATAGTTTCATACGCAAAGTATCCGAACAAACCACTTGAAATATATTTGAAGCTATCTTTTAAATTAGACTCAAAACTGCTTCTAAAAGTTGTAACTTCTTCCTGAAGATTGATGCCTTCTGATGAGATTTCATTTTTACTGCCGTCTGGAAAATAAGTTGTTAAGATATCCTTATCGAGAATTATTCCTCCAATAGGATCACAGCAAACATAGCTCATGCTATTTTCCCGGCTATGATAGTCTGAACTTTCAAGTAGTATACTGTTAGGAAAAACATCTCTTAAACGCAGATATATAGCTACAGGGGTGGTGGTGTCTGCAAGGAGCTTTTTATAGGTGGTATTTAAAATATACTTCATTTTGGAGTTGAGATTTGAGACTTTAGATTTGAGGCAGCCTCGTTTTATTTAAATCCTCTGTTATTACTAAATCTTATTCTTTGGGTTACACGTGTTTAATAGCAATAAATAAAAAACCCGACGTTGTTCGCGTCGGGTTGTTATATTTATTAAGATCTTTACTTGATATCTCTATTAAACATACCTTATCCGGCGCAAATAACTTTTTGCCACCACCAGTTTTGAGTATGTAATGCGTTCATCATGAGTACAAAAAAATGTAAAGATTTTTTAAATAGCAAATTTTTGTCAAAGTCTTTCTTATTAATGACTAGCAGCCTTTGCAGACTACGCTCCGGTCATTCCGAAAATTCCCCTTCCACTCATGGCCAAAGCTGCAATTACCACAATAGCAGCTATAGTATAAAAAATAGCTATTGTACGATGTTTATCTACAGATGCCAAGGCTCTTTTAGATTTTGAATACCCTATGGTGATTAAAACAATTGCAATGACCATCATAGCCATGTGTTCTACCTTCCAGTAACGTAATGAACTATTTTTCATTGCAGCTCCGAAATCTGCCGAGTTTACTATAGGACTAACGAAATAAAGTATTAATCCTACAACAAGTTGAATATGCGCAGAAATCAGAGTGAGAAGATTCAATACTTTATTGCCTTTAGTATATTCTTTATTACCGAACCAACCAGCAAATGCAAGGATGATTGAAAGGACACTTGCTATAATTACTGCAAATCGGATAATGGAGTGAGTATTTAATAAAGCAGGATACATAGTTTATTTTTTTATTTTTTTGAGATGGTTCTTTGTTGTCAAAGTAACGGATTGAAAAAGCAAAATTCAAATTAAAAAGGTTAAGAAATAAATAAGCTGGTCCTCTAACTTAAGAGTTTAAAGGACTTATGATCTTTCTTAAATGAAACTGGAAGAATCCATCCAGAGAATCTGTCCTTTTATCATTATTATTGAAGTTCAAAGGTTTGATAAGATAGCCTGATACTCCTAATAGTTCGGTCGTCTTTCGGTCTGCTTCATCACCAGACGTCGTCATAACAAATACCTTTAAATCCTTCAGCTCATCGTCCTGTCTTAAGGCCTTCAAAAACTCAATACCGTTCATTTTAGGCATATTCAGATCCAGGAGAATAACATCGGGAAGGGAATTACCCTCGGTTTTACACTGTTGTAAAACCTCTAAGGCTTCTATGCCATTATAGGCAGTTTTTAAATTATACGGATGCTCTAGCTTTCTTAAAGAACGTTTTACACTGATTACGTCCAGTTCATCATCTTCTACCAACAAAATATTCCTCACTTCCATAAATATCAGTCTTTAGGCCAGGTGAAAATAAAAGCTGCTCCTTTACCTGACTCCGATTCTACTTTTATTATACTATGCTTTTCTTCTATTATACGCTTAACGATCGCTAAACCAATTCCTGTACTTTCTTTATCGTGTTTTTCCCTTAAAGTCTGAAATATTTCAAAAATCTTAGCATGATACTGACGGTCGATACCAATACCATTATCTATTACCTTGAATTCGTACTCATTCGATTTCTCCAGGATTTGTATTTCGACTAGAGGGCTTTGTCCAGTGCTGTATTTAACAGCGTTACTAATTAAGTTGCTAAAAACTTGTTCCAACCTTATCTTCTCTGTAAACAATACCGGCATCTTACCGATCTTTATCCTAAAATTCTCAGGTACAAGCATTTCAGTTATTTCATTAAGCATCAAATTAACATCGACCACCTCTTTTACTGGCTTATCTCTACTAATTCTCGCATAATCCAGAAGGCCGTGAATAAGATCTTCCATTCTATTAATGCGCTGAGGAATGATGTTGAGGTACTTTCTCATCTCCGAAGAGATTTCTCCACCTAGATCCTCTTCGATCCACTGTACCACGTTGTAAATCCCTCTAATTGGAGCCTTTAAATCATGTGAAACAACGTAGGCAAACTGATTAAGCTCATTGTTCCGTTTCTCTAACTCGCTAATGTTCTTACTCAGCTCGGTTGACATGATATTAAGGGAATTTGAAAGACTGCTTAGCTCATCATTCTTGTCATCGCTTACAAGAATGAACTGGCCTTTTGAGATACTCTCAGCAAGTTTAACCATTTGCTTAATTCGACGGGAGATCAGGCCGATTATATAAATTCCGCTGATAACACCTACAGCGATAGTTAGCATAGAAAATATTAGAGAGAAGGTCTTTGTACGATCGATTGATTGCAAAAGCTGGTTGCGCCGGATCTCTCTAATTTGATATTCCAAACGGTCAAAACGGCGAAAGATATTATATATGTTGTCGTTAATCTTCTTTCCAACCTGCTTCCTTAACTTATTTTCAAAGAGGAATTGGTAACGTTGCGATACCCCACTTTTTCTCAGAGACTCTTTTTTTGCTTCAATCAGTGAATTAGCGTATATTACCCATTCATGGTGCAAAACTGCTATAGAATCTAGTTTTCGCGACTGGACATCAGATTCCTTTACTAGCGCACGCTGTTCTTTAATAAGCTTTGGAATAGTTTTTAGGCCCGAGAAATAAGGTTGTAAAAATTCTTCTTCATCGGTAAGCAAATAACCTCTAAAACCGCTTTGCATCTCTATGATCCCTTTATGCAATCGGCTGGAGTTGCGTATTACAGACTCAGACCGGGTAAGGAAGGCTATGTTTTGATTAACCTTATCTGACAATAAATTATTAACATAGGAATCAACCAGTGAAAGCACTATCACTACTGCAAAACCTAAGAATATAAGTGTAGAAAGTCTCACAAGAAGGAGTATAATTAGTACTTGATTAATAAAGCTTACACCATAGCTATATCAACTTGCTCAATAAATGCCGGCATTGTGAAAGTGAAACATGTTCCTTTACCCAACTCACTTTCTACTGAAATTGTTCCCCCATGTTGAGTAACGAAATCCTTCACTAACAGTAAGCCGAGACCTGTTCCCTGTTCATTATTAGTACCACTAATTGACGGGGCAACTTGTTGAAAGAGCTTTGATCTCATTTCATCATTCATTCCAACCCCGCTATCGGTTACACATATTTCAACCATTCTGTCGTTCGACTTTGCACTAACCCGAACTACTCCACCCTCTGGCGTGAATTTAATGGCATTAGTGATAAGGTTTTGAAGGATCGACCGCAGCATTAAAGCATCTGCATGTACGAAAATACTATCATTGATAGCATACTCAAGGCGGATAGATTTTTGAACCGCATTATTGCGGAGAACATCTATTGATTCTTTTGCGCCTTTAACCAGCTGCAACTTAGATGGATTGAAATTAGACTTTTCCCGCTGGTTTTTGGCCCATTCTACGAGTTCATTTAACTGATTGAGTATCTTTTTCGACGTACGGTGAATTACCTGAGAAAAATTCTTTACTTCGGACGGGCCCAGTTTCTCTATATCCCTTGATAACTTCTCAGAAGAAGCTAATAAGGCTGTGAAAGGGTTCCTCAAATCGTGGGATATTACAGAAAGAATCTTATCCTTTGCCAAATTGAGATCTTTTAATTCATTATTCAGGTTCTCCAATTCGATTGTTCTTTCCTTTACCCGGTCTTCCAGATCGTGATTCAATTTCTTTAGATTCTCGTTGGATTCCCTAAGCTCTTCCTGGGCTTTTTTGAGTAATTGATTTTTTTGGTAAAGCTCTGCAAATACCGCAACTTTAGAACGTAGGATCTGAGGATTAAAAGGCTTTCGGATGTAATCTACCGCGCCGGCTTTATACCCCTTGAAGATGTTAGTCTCCTCGTAATCCTGACCAGTAATAAAAATTATAGGAATATTTTTGAGCTTTTCCCGCTGATAAATCAGCTCGGCGGTCTCATAGCCGTCCATGATCGGCATCTTAACATCCAGCAAGATCAACGAAAAATCATCTTCTTTAAGAAGGATCTTAAGGGCATCCATACCAGAGGTGGCTTTTGAAAATGCATAGCCTTCCTTCTCAAGCACAACTTCCATGGACATTAAGTTGTCTTCACGGTCGTCTACCAATAATATCTTAATTGTATCTGAAGCCAATTTGCGCGTGTGTTTGCATTTATCGTAAAAAACCTATGAGGAAAACCCCATAGGTTGTTAATGTTCACTATCAAAACCTATATGACAAAATACCATCCTTCCGGTTTAGATAACTTGTATCTTTTATTGTTCTCTTTTGCTTAATGAACCAAGGGATCCGATAAACAGAAAGAGGTCATCCAGGCAAAACAATCATAAAGAAGCTTCGGCTCCTTATGATTGCTTTAGATCTATTGATATAACCAAACCTTCATTAAAGATAGCAACTGATCGGTTTTAACTGGCTTTGTAATATAATCAGAAGCTCCTGATGCTATACATTTCTGTCTGTCGCCGATCATAGCTTTTGCAGTTACTGCAATAATAGGCAATTGTTTATTCTTTGGCTCTTTACGAATCCATTGAATTGTTTCGTATCCATCCATCTCAGGCATCATGATGTCCATCAACACTATGTCAATATCTTTATTGTCATTCAGGATCTCCAGAGCTTCCCTGCCACTTTCAGCCGTTATTACCTGAAGTTTAGAACGCTCAAATGCTGCCGTTAGTGCAAACAAGTTACGCACGTCATCATCTACTACAAGAACTTTCTTGTCGTCGAGGATATCTTTATCTCCTTTAACCTCGTTAAGTAGCTTAACCTTATCTTCCGACAAGCCTTTAATATCCAAATGAAGCATTCTGGAAACTTCGTTCAACAACTGTTTTTCCGTCCCTTGCGACTTTACAATTACTTTGTGGGCGACGCGCTTTAGGTGGATCAACTGATCAGAAGTTACTTCTTTCTCCGAATATAATACGATAGAGGTCTGGAACTGTCTGTTCAAATTCAAATGGTTTGCTATCTGGTCTGCATCCGGCTTGTTGTAATCCAAAATGATACAATCAAACTGGTCTTCTTTTAGTTGCTCCAGGGCATCTTTAACGCTTTCTACAGAAGCAACCTGAGTAATCTCGCTTTCTAATAGTTGTGCAATTCGTTGAAGCTCTTCTTTATCATCTTCAATGAGTAATACTTTTTTGGTTTTTCGATCACTAAAATTCAGGATACCAGAAAGTAGCTCATCTAAGGATTTATTTGATAAAGGTTTAAGGTGGAAACTTTTTGCTCCATATTTTAAAGCAAGTGCTCTGTTATCTTCTCCGGAGATTAAATGGACAGGAATATGCCTCAAATTGTAATCATTCTTCAGCAGTTTAAGAATCTTCCATCCGTTAGATTCCGGCAGGTTAACGTCGAGTGTGATCGCTATTGGATTATAATTCTGAATAGCATCGAATATTTCAATATAATTTACTGCAACAACAGCCTTCAAACCAAAGTCATGGGCCTTATCCAGCATGATCTTAGTGAAACGAATATCATCTTCAATTACCAGAATCACTTTATCTCCAGGATGGATGTTGTGTTTATCATCATCAACTAAAGACTCAGTAACCTCAGGGGCTTTTGCGGCGGCAGGGTAGGTACTTGCAACTGCTGCTGCTGCTGCATATTCACCTATTTGTTTTGTTCCCTCCTTGTACTTCAATGGCAGGAACAATGTGAAGGCACTACCTTTTCCAAGCTCACTTTCTACAGTAATAGTACCGCCTAATAGTTCTGCAAAACCTTTAGAGATAGAAAGTCCCAGACCTGTACCTCCATATTTACGGCTTGTAGAACCTTCGGCCTGCTGGAAGGCTTCGAAGATAATTCCTTGTGTTTTCTTAGATATACCAATACCTGTGTCTTCAATAGAGAAGGCAATTACATGATCTACTCCCGTAAGCGGATTCCTAAGAGCTGGATTTGGTCTTTGAATACTTAATTTAACACTTCCTTTTTCAGTGAATTTAAACGCATTCGACAGCAAGTTTTTCAGGATCTGATTTAAACGCTGAATATCCGTTTCCATGATCTCAGGAAGATCTTCTTCGATATGAATATCAAAGTTAAGGTTTTTAGTTTCGGAGATTGGCTTGAACGTAGTTTCTACGAACGAAGCAATCTCACGGAAACTAACAGGCATAATGTCAGCTGAGATAACCCCTGACTCGATCTTAGAAAGGTCAAGGATATCGTTGATCAGCTGGATCAGGTCGTATCCACAAGAGTGGATAGTCTTAGCGTACCTGATCTGTTTTTCGGTTAAGTTCCCTTCGTGGTTTTCAAACAATTGTTGCGCGAGGATAAGTAAGCTGTTGAGCGGCGTTCTCAGCTCGTGCGACATGTTTGCTAGGAATTCTGATTTATATTTGGAGGTTAGCGTGAGCTGCTCAGCTTTTTCTTCTAATGACCTTCTTGCTTCTTCCACCTCTTTGTTGATCTGCTCCACCTCTTCTTTTTGTTTTTCAAGAAGTTGAGCTTTATCGTGAAGCTCATCGTTGGCGCGTCTCAACTCTTCCTGCTGTGCTTTCAGCTCGTTGGCAAGGGATTGAGATTGTGCAAGAAGTTCCTCTGTACGCGTATTGGTCTCGATGTTGTTCAATACGATACCAATAGACTCTGTTAACTGGTCGAGGAAGTCTAAGTGGGTTGGACTAAAAGTTTCGAATGAGGCGAGTTCAATTACCGCCTTAATATTGTTCTCGAATAATACTGGAAGGATCACCAGCGCGGAAGGCGTTGCACTTCCGATTCCTGAATTGATCTGTAAATAATCACCCGGAACATTAGTCAATAAAATTCTCTCTTTATCAAGAGCACATTGCCCTACAAGACCTTCATTTATTGAGAAGGATTCGCTCAAGGTGCGCTTGTTATCATGGGCGTAAGCTGCGAACATCTTCAACATCGGATCAGAGGCTTCTGGCTGTTCAAGGATATAGAATGCTCCATATCTTGCATTCACCAGTTCTGCAAGCTCTGAAAGAACTTTATTGGCCACAGCGTTACGGTCACGCTGCCCTTGAAGCATCTGCGTGAACTTCGCTAAGTTTGATTTTAACCAGTCCTGCTCGTGGTTCCTTAATGTTGTTCCTTTAAGGTTGGCGATCATCTGGTTGATTGTATCTTTTAACGCTTCCAGCTCTCCTTTTGCTTCCACCCGGATAGTCCGGGTTAAGTCACCTTTCGTTACCGCGGATGCTACCTCAGAGATAGAACGTACCTGGACGGTGAGGTTCTGGGCTAGCTGGTTTACGTTTTCGGTTAAGTCTTTCCAGGTACCGGAAGCACCTGGTACACTCGCCTGACCCCCTAATCGACCTTCCACACCCACCTCACGGGCCACCGTTGTCACCTGATCGGCGAATACAGCAAGTGTATCAATCATCTCATTGATTGCATCCGTTAACTGCGCAACCTCACCCATCGCATTAATGGATAAACGTTGTTTCAGGTTACCCTTTGCTACTGAAGTTGCCACTTTCGCAATACCACGGATCTGAACTGTAAGGTTAGACGCCATCTGGTTTACCGAGTCTGTTAAGTCTTTCCAGGTACCAGCAACACCTTTTACGTGCGCCTGACCTCCCAGTTTACCTTCGGTACCTACCTCACGGGCTACCCGGGTTACCTCAGATGCGAAGGAGTTCAGCTGGTCCACCATCGTGTTGATCGTGTTTTTAAGCTCCAATACCTCACCTTTCGCATCAATGATCACCGTTTTACTTAAGTCTCCCGATGCTACCGCCTTGGTTACCTCAGCGATATTCCGTACCTGTGATGTTAAGTTGGACGACATCTGATTTACCGAGTCCGTTAAATCTTTCCACGTACCAGCAACCCCCGGTACGAATGCCTGACCTCCCAAGTTACCATCGGTACCCACCTCCCGCGCCACACGTGTTACCTCAGATGCAAAACCGCGAAGCTGATCCACCATGGTATTAATAGTTTCCTTCAGCTGAAGGATCTCGCCACGTACGTCGACCGTAATCTTTTTAGACAAGTCACCATTTGCTACTGCAATGGATACATCGGCAATGTTTCGGAGCTGGGCAGTTAAGTTACCCGCCATTTTATTTACCGAGTCCGTTAAGTCTTTCCAGGTACCATCTACTCCCGGTACGTTGGCCTGACCTCCCAGCTGTCCTTCTGAACCTACCTCCCGTGCCACACGAGTTACCTCGGATGCGAATCCACGGAGCTGATCCACCATTGTGTTAATTGTATTTTTTAGCTCTAAGAGCTCTCCTTTTGCATTTACTGTGATCTTACGGGAAAGGTCACCTTTTGCTACCGCTGTAGTTACCTCGGCGATGTTACGTACCTGCGACGTTAAGTTATCCGCCATCTTATTTACGGAGTCTGTTAAGTCTTTCCAGGTACCACCCACACCTGGTACGTTAGCCTGACCACCCAGCTGTCCTTCAGAACCTACCTCTTTTGCCACACGGGTTACCTCAGAACCAAAGGAGTTTAGCTGATCCACCATCGTATTGATTGTAACTTTAAGCTCGAGCATCTCCCCTTTTACGTCCACCGTAATTTTCTTTGAAAGGTCTCCTTTCGCTACCGCCGTTGTTACCTCAGCAATGTTACGTACTTGACCGGTTAGATTTCCGGCCATCTGATTTACAGAGTCTGTTAAGTCTTTCCAGGTGCCACCTACACCCGGTACGTTTGCTTGTCCACCCAGTTTTCCTTCTGTACCTACCTCCCTGGCCACACGAGTTACCTCGGAGGAGAAGGAGTTCAGCTGATCCACCATCGTGTTGATCGTATTCTTAAGCTCTAGGAGCTCACCTTTTGCATCTACGGTGATCTTGCGAGAAAGGTCACCTTTCGCTACTGCCGTTGTTACGTCGGCGATGTTCCGCACCTGGTCAGTAAGATTACTTCCCATCTGGTTCACCGAGTCTGTAAGATCTTTCCAGACCCCGCCTACACCTTTCACCTTCGCCTGACCTCCCAGTTTACCTTCAGTACCTACTTCAAGTGCAACACGTGTTACCTCGGAAGCGAAGGAGTTAAGCTGATCCACCATCGTATTAATAGTTTTTTTCAGCTCAAGCATTTCCCCTTTTACGTCAACCGTGATCTTCTTGGATAAGTCACCATTTGCAACCGCTGTGGTTACACCTGCTATGTTACGTACCTGAGAAGTAAGGTTACCTGCCATACGGTTTACCGAATCGGTTAAGTCCTTCCAGGTTCCTGCTACTCCCGGTACTTTTGCTTGTCCACCCAGCTTACCTTCCGTACCTACCTCAAGTGCCACACGTGTTACCTCTGAAGAGAAGGAGTTCAACTGATCCACCATCGTGTTGATGGTATTTTTTAGTTCCAGGATTTCTCCTTTAGCTTCTACCGTAATCTTCCGGGAAAGGTCACCCTTTGCCACAGCTGTCGTTACCGTTGCAATGTTACGTACCTGAGCTGTAAGGTTACCAGCCATCAGGTTTACCGAATCTGTAAGTTCGGCCCATACACCCGCTACACCTTTAATCTTCGCCTGTTCTCCAAGCTTTCCTTCAGCACCTACCTGACGTGCAACACGCGTTACCTCCATGGTGAAGAGGCGTAATTGCTCGAGCATTTGATTGGATTCTTTTGCTATCCGAAGGAATTCGCCTTTTAACGGTTGGCCATTTATTTCTAATGGAATCTGTCTTGAAAGGTTACCATTTGCAACAGAATTAATCATACCTGCGATTTCCAGTGTAGGATAGGTAAGATCAGTAATAAGTCCATTCAGAGATTTTACGCCGATAGCCCATTGTCCACGAGCATCAGGCATCTCAACCCTTTTCGATAAATTACCTTTCTTTCCAATGATCTTCTCAGCTGTACAGATTTCTGTTACAAACTGTTCGCTCATGTCAATGATGTCATTCAGGACTTCACATATCCTCCCACTTATACCTGCCTGTTTTACTGGCATACGAACATCCAGCTTTCCATTCTTAACCTGAGAAAGAACGTTTAAAAGCTCTTTTAAGTCAAGAGAGTCTTCTTTGACTCCATTTTTCTTTGGAATGCTGTTGAGTTCCCCTTCTAATAAGATTTCCTGTTCCATATAAAAAATAAATACGAATCGTAATTTTTGAATTGATGTTCAAGGTTTAATAAGTTGAACAACTGCATTTCTTGTTTCTTGTATTAATTAGTGATACAAACGAAAGATTTTGATCTATCCAGTATCCATCATACTCCGGCAAGGAAAACCCGCCTTAAAATCCCCGCAAGTTCAATTAGTGGTAAGATTAAAAGCTTCTCATTCAGTCACTTTAATGTTTTACAATAAAACCCACTAATTCATCCCCTTTATTTATAAATCATTATTTGAGCCACTCTTCCGTGACTAGAGAACAGTAACCAATTCTGCTCTAAATTGTTTTTATTCAAAATAAAAATTTAGAAAGGCAGTTCAATTTAGCGTAGAAACCACGCTGTGAAATAGTAAAAATACTTAAAACATCAGGTATTTATACCCGTTAGAAATGCAAGCAATTTATTGAAGGAGATACGAAAAATGGAATTCAGCATCAAACTAGATAGTAAAGAGTACCACATAGAACCTGTGGGAAATGGGAAGGTTACTTATAAAGTAACTGATGGGAATGGAAGTTATAATTTAAAATTAGATTCTGGAGGAGAATGGATCTGCGATTGTGATCAATATGGCACACATCCTATACCTGTTGAAGAAATAGGGAAGGAAATAGAAAAGTATTTTGAATAATTGATATGGAAATCGATTGTACATTAATAAAAAGTTAGGGTCTATAGGCTTTTATTTATATTTTAATAAAACTTATACTCTTTTTTAATAAAAATTTGCGAACATCATAATTGTTGTTATTTTTGAGCCGCTCAACTAACCAAATATGATCTTAAAGCCCTTGCCGACCGGTGAGGGCTTTTTGCTTTATTAGGAACTGGAATGTTAAAGATTGTTAAAAGAGTTTGTTAGCATGCTCTTGTCCCTATATTTGTAGCGGTTTATAATTGGTTAGTTAAAGGTCTTCATTCTCCCCGTTTGAAGACCTTTTGTTTTTAGAATACTCCTCGAATGGATCTTGTCTGGCTATTGACGGGTGAATAACAAAACTGCTTTTCCCATCCTGCTACTTTACCGGCTGATAAAAACGGACAAAAAAAAAGCGGCACTGATGAGTGACCGCTTGTTTTCGTTTATTCGGTTTTATTATAAAGCTTCTTCTTCTTTAAGTCCAGCAATTGCCTCATCAACCAAGATACGTCCGCAGTGCTCACACACAATAACTTTCTTATGTTGGCGAATATCTAATTGACGTTGAGGAGGGATCTGGTTGAAACATCCGGAGCACGAATCACGTTGAATTGTTACAACAGCTAGACCATTTTTCGCATTATGGCGAAGACGATTATAAGCAACAAGCAAGCGCTCTTCAATATCACTTTCAGCTTCTTTAGCCTTTGAATTCAATTCATCCTCTTCTTTTTGAGTTTCAGAGGTGATATTATTTAACTCTGCTTTTTTAGCTTCAAGGTCTTTTTTTCTCTCTTCAAGATCTGCTAATGCTTTGTCGTAGACCTGGACTTTATTAGTTATCTCAAAACCATGCTCTTTAATCTTCTTCTCGCATACCTGAATTTCAAGACCTTGAATTTCAATTTCTTTAGAGATAGCATCATACTCACGGTTGTTTTTTACATCGTTAAGTTGTGCTTCGTATTTCTTAACAGCAGCCTGAGAATCACGTATCATGTTTTTACGTGTTACGATAGCATCTTCAAGATCGTCAAGCTCGGCTTTGATTTTATTTATACGGGTTTCAAGACCTGCAACTTCGTCTTCCAAATCGGATACTTCCATTGGAAGTTCTCCGCGAACTTGTCTGATCTTGTCAATTTTTGTATGGATGTTTTGAAGCTCGAACAGAGCTTTCAATTTTTGCTCGACAGTTTGTTCCATTAAATTAGATAATTTATGGGGTTTGTATTTACTTCTGTTAAATGGAGTGCAAAGTTAGAAAATTTTTTCTGAATAAGTTCAAACAATAATTCCTGTGTAAATTGCTCACTTTCAAAATGTCCAACGTCGGCAATTACAATTTTATTTTCAGCATCGAAGAACTCGTGGTACTTGTAATCCGCGGTTATAAAAATATCAGCTCCAGCAGAAATAGCTTTATTAAGCAAAAAGCTACCTGATCCCCCGCATACAGCGACCTTCTTAACCTTTTTCCCCAGTAAGGAGCTATGCCTGATAACTTTCGCTTTCAGTTTTTCTTTAACATCTTTCAAAAAAGCGAGTTCATCCATTTCCTGCTCGAGTACTCCTATCATTCCTGCACCTACTCTCGGATAATAATTATCTAAAGGGTATATATCATAAGCAACTTCCTCGTAGGGGTGAGTTCTGAATAAAGCAGAAAGTATTTGCTTTTCAAACACTTCAGGAAATACAGTTTCCAATTTAATCTCAGGCTCATGGTGCTGTAGTCCCTTCTCGCCCACATAAGCGTTTGTATTGTGGCCTGCTTTAAATGTTCCAAAACCTTCTGAATTGAAGCTGCATTCAGAATAGTTACCTATGTTACCCGCACCTGCTTTAAACAAAGCATCACGAACGCTATCAGCTTCATTTAATGGACAAAATGTTACCAACTTCTTTAGGATTGCTGCCTTTGGCGAAAGAATTAACGGGTTTAAAATATTTAACTTAGAACATATTTTCGCATTAACTCCCGCTGAAATATGGTCTAAATTTGTATGAATAGCATAAATAGCAACGTTATTTCGAATTGCCTTTATCACTACTCTTTCAATATAGGATTTATTATTAAACTTCTTTAAACCTTTAAATACAATTGGATGATGAGAAATGATGAGATTACAACCTTTATTGATCGCGTCGTCTACTACAGCTTCTGTGCAATCTAATGATATTAAAGCAGCTATTATATCGGCTTCTGGTTCTCCAACAATTAACCCTGAATTATCATAATCTTCCTGATAGGAGAGAGGAGCAAGACTCTCAAGGTAAGAGGTAATATCCTTTAATTTCATTCTTCTTCCTCTCTATTCTTATCAATAACGCTATAGTCTCCCTCGTCGTCACTCTGTAATATTTTCTTATACCAGGTCACCTTCGACCAGTACTGAACCATAAAGAATATTTGACTGAAACCTATAACAGCTACCAATGGTGCGAAAGTGGCAGGAATTTTTATACCGTTCATCTCCAGTCCCAATATGATAAAAGATATGAGCCCTAAAATAGCGTACACTATACCTGGGATCAAAGCAGGACTGTTTTCTTCCTCGAAATTACGACTTTTTAATTCGTTAGCTATTGATCTCGACATTCCTATTACCACAAAAAAGCTAAGTATACTTTCAAAAATAATAAGCAACCAGATTAACCAAGGTTGAACTGCCCGGTTTTCAGGTTCAATTAACTCCAGTGTTTTTACCTGAGTACGGCAAAAAAGTACCATAATAATCAACTTAATTAGGGTAGCTATTAAAAAAGGAGTAAGAGCCTGAGGATTATTAATATATTCCATAATCCGCAAATGTAATAATTAGTTAAACCACCTGAACAAGCGGATTATAAGATTAATTAAAAGACTGATAAGCCACATAGTAGTTACTGGAAAGTAGAATCGAAAGTTGCGTTTTTCGATTTTTATGTCCCCGGGGAGATTACCGAACCAGTGTAGTTTATCGCTGAAAAAGTAGATTAAGAGACCTGCCAGCACAATTACTACTCCCAATACTATTATCCATTTACCAGTCTCAGTGTTCATCAAGAAATATCAGTAGGCTACAAGTTGTGTTGCTTGTTCATCAGCAATAGAGAAATAATAAGAGTCGATAAAATACCTATAACACCAGCAGCTCCCACTCTTCCCATGTAATCCATCTGCAAATCCTGGGCTACATAAGAAATATAAACTGCAGCGAAAAAACAGGCTATCAGTCCTCCAACAACCATTATCTTAAAGCCTTCAAAAATTCCTTCAAAGAACTCCATACGTCCTCCATTAATGCTGTTCCTGAAATTTTTTATGCCCAAATAAAGGCCAGTAACAGGAATGATAATAGATAAGTACTCCAACCAGTTTGCTTTATCTGCACTCGGATAAGAATTTTCATATACACCAGCAAGATGCAGAACGAATATCCATATACCGCTAATAAACCCAATAATAGAACCGTATTTAAATGCGTTTTTCATAACAACAATTTGTTTTAATTATCATTGGTAGATAGCGTTCTAACAGATGACTGTATTAATTTGTTCCTTTTATCTTTTCTCATGATATAAGAAATTACATTTTACGTAATTTATATGAAGTTAAATGATGTAAAACAAAAGCGAACGGAGAGTATTTTCATAATAGCTTAAACACAGCTTGTATATTTGTTGCAGAATTTTGTATTGTGAACGTAAGGGACATTTTAGATCTGTATAAAAATGACCGGAAGGTCGAAAGCCTTGCTTTGGCACTTAACGGAAGCAAAGGCCCACGAGTGCATGTAAAAGGATTAATTGGTTCAAGCGACGCAATTGTAGCTTCAACCTTTTACTTCCTTCAACACGGTCATATGGTTTTTGTGCTTCCCGACAGGGAAGAGGCAGCTTATTTCCTAAGCGACCTCGAAAATTTGATGGATAAAGAAATTCTCCTGTTTCCATCTTCTTACCGAAAACCTTTCGATTTCACCCAGCCAGATCCTGGCAATGTATTACAAAGAGCAGAAGTACTTAATGAGTTGATTCATGCGACAGAGTTTGGAAAGCTTATTGTAACTTACCCAGAGGCAATTGCAGAAAGGGTAATTAACAGAGATTCTCTTGAGAAAAATACACTTGAAATTTCGACCGGGAATAAGCTCAACATTGATTTCATCAATGAATTTTTGATTGAGTACGACTTCGAGAGGGTGGATTTTGTTTATGAGCCAGGTCAATTCTCTATACGAGGAGGCATTGTCGATATTTTTTCTTTTTCTCATGACCACCCTTATCGAATCGAGTTTTTTGGAGATCATATTGAAAGTATCCGAACTTTTAGTGTGGAGGAACAGCTAAGTATTGAAACGGTTAGAAGTATTACAATTGTCCCTAACGTTCAATCCAAATTTTTAACAGAACACAATATTTCGCTATTAGAGTATATTGATAAAGACACTTCCGTTTGGTTTAAAGATGTTCAATTTACCCTCGATATTTTAAAAGAGGGTTACAAGAAAGCAAACGAACTTTGGAAAGCTCTTGCCGCAGCAGATAAGCAGCAAAACCCTGATTGGATAGATCCTAAATTTAATTTTACCGACGAGAAGCTATTAGCAGACCAATTGAAAGATTTTGCTATAGTAGAATTTGGAAAGCAGTTCTTTTATCAGCCAACGCAGGTCATCCATTTTGATATTAAACCTCAGCCTTCTTTCAATAAGGACTTTAATCTCCTGATTCATAATATTAAGCAGAATGAATCGGAAAAAATAAGCAATTTCATATTTACCGATTCGGTAAAGCAGGCGGAAAGGCTGTACACTATCTTTGATGACATAGACAAGACCGTAAAATTCACTCCAGTTCACATTGCATTGCGTGAGGGCTTCCTGGATTACGAACAAAAAATAGCGTGTTATACTGATCATCAAATCTTTGATCGATACTATAAATACAAACTCAAGAGAGGATATTCCCGCTCTCAATCTATTACTCTTAAAGAACTGAGAGAACTAAAGCCGGGTGATTATATTACTCATATAGATCATGGCATCGGAAAGTATGCAGGACTCGAAAAAGTAGAGGTGAATGGCAAGACCCAAGAGATGATTCGGCTGATCTATGCAGATAACGATCTTCTTTATGTAAATATCAATTCATTAAACAGGATCTCTAAATACTCGGGAAAGGAGGGTACAGTTCCCAGAATGAATAAGCTTGGAACCGATACTTGGGAAAAGCTTAAGAAAACAACTAAAAAAAAAGTTAAGGATATAGCCCGCGACCTGATTAAACTATATGCTGTTCGTAAAGCACAAACAGGTAACGCCTTTCATCCTGATACGTATTTGCAAGCCGAATTAGAGGCTTCTTTTATTTACGAAGATACTCCGGACCAGGAAAAGGCCACTGCCGATGTAAAAAAGGATATGGAATCTCCTCATCCAATGGATCGACTTGTTTGTGGTGACGTGGGCTTTGGTAAAACAGAAATTGCAGTTCGTGCAGCTTTTAAAGCGGTTGCGGATAGTAAGCAGGTTGCCATACTGGTTCCAACTACTATCCTCGCTCTGCAACATTTTAAAACATTCAACTCCCGTTTGAAAGATTTCCCTTGTAATATCGATTACGTTAATCGTTTCAAGACAAGCAAACAGATTAAGGAAACACTTCAAAAATTAGCTGAAGGAAAAATCGATATTATTATAGGTACGCATAGGATAGTAAGCAAAGATGTGAAGTTCAAAGATCTTGGCCTATTGATAATAGACGAAGAGCAAAAATTTGGAGTTAGCGTAAAGGAGAAACTTAAACAATTCAGGGCCAATGTAGATACATTAACTTTAACAGCAACCCCTATACCGAGGACATTACATTTTTCATTGATGGGAGCAAGGGATCTGTCGATTATTTCGACGCCTCCTCCTAATCGTCAACCAGTAGTGACGGAACTACACGTATTTAACGAGAAGCTGATCAAGGAGGCTGTTGAGTTTGAGCTTGCGCGGAACGGGCAGATATTCTTCATCCATAACCGGGTTCAGGACTTGGCTCAATTAGGAGGCTTAATTAAAAAGCTCGTACCGAAGGCAAGGGTTGGAATAGCACATGGCCAGTTGGAGGGAGATGAACTGGAAGATGTTATGTTAAAGTTTATTAATGCTGAATACGATGTACTTGTTGCTACTACAATTATAGAGGCAGGCCTTGATATTCCAAACGCGAATACTATCCTGATAAATCACGCCCATATGTTTGGACTAAGTGATCTTCACCAAATGCGGGGACGGGTAGGACGATCGAATAAGAAGGCGTTTTGTTATCTTCTTAGTCCGCCGCTATCGACCCTTACCCCTGAGGCTAGAAAACGCTTAAGTGCAATTGAAGAGTTTTCTGACCTTGGAAGTGGATTCAATGTTGCTATGCGTGACCTAGACATTCGTGGCAGCGGTAATTTATTAGGGGCAGAACAAAGCGGTTTTATCGCCGAGATCGGGTTTGAGATGTATCATAAGATTCTTGACGAAGCAATTCAGGAACTAAAGGATGAAGAATTCAAAGATTTGTTTAAAGACGAAAAGCCGCGCCCAATCGTCTCTTTTACCCAAATTGATACCGATCTTGAAGTTTTGATTCCTGATAGTTATGTTACAAATATTACTGAACGTTACAACCTGTATACAGACATATCTAAGCTTGAAGATGAAGAGCAACTTGATAAGTTTTCACAAAAATTGCAAGACAGGTTTGGGCCTCTTCCAAAACAAGTACGTGAACTTTTAAATACCTTAAAACTTCAATGGCTATCAAAAGCTATTGGCTTCGAAAAAGTTACTTTCAAAAAGAATTCTTTGAAAGGATATTTCATTTCTGATCAACAATCTTCATACTTTGAGAGCGAAGCTTTTGGAAAGGTACTCCAATTTGTAAAAGAACATCCTCGAAGATGCAATTTAAAAGAAGTAAAATCAACTTTGCGAATTGCTTTTGAGGATATCAGAAGCTTAGATGAAGCTATTGCTATACTTGAAGAGCTATCCGGAGGAGTAATGGTATAAAAAAAGGGTTAAGTTTTAAAACGCTTAACCCTTTTTTATAATCTAAAATGCTACTGAGCAGTTTGAAAGGTTATGGGTAAACTTGCATTTGTGCGAACGGTACTGCCCTTCAATACTCCAGGTTTCCATTTCGGTGAATTTCGAACAAGTCTTAAAGCTTCCTCATCACATCCACCGCCGATTCCCTTAGTAACCTTTATATCACTTAAGGAACCATCCTTTTCTATAATAAAAGCTACAACGACCTTACCTTGTATATTTGCCTGACGGGCTGACGCAGGATATTTGATATTTGATGATACGTATTTTATTAACTCTCTTTGCCCACCGTTAAATTCGGGCTGAACATCTACCTCATTAGCATTATAAACTTTGTTCTCCAAATTTGTTGCAACCTGGGGTTCAACAATTGGACGTTGTTGCGGACTAACAGCCTCAACCGGTGCTAAATCCATGCTATCTGGTTCAAGCGGGCGAACTTCTTCATTCTTTACATCGACGTCTCTAAGGGATACAATCTTACCATCGGCATCAATAACGAATTCGTATTGAACCTGTGCAGAGTAAAGGTCTCTCGTTGAGGGCCTAAAGTAGCTCTCCTTTACCCAATGAGTGGTTACTATCCGGTCCCCCTGACGTTCAAACTTCAAAGAAGACACGATCCATATCCTTTTTAGATTCTCCATATCCCGTCGACGCTGCCAGTAAAGGTCTTTCAAACGGCTATAGGTTAAGTTGTGGTAGTTATAGAATGTCTCTGTAATATTAGCAAAATAGCTTGGAGGATCGAAATAACCTCTCTTCTCATCGTAATAGTAAGCTTCGATAAATTTAACAAGTGATGATCTTACTTCTTCATCACTCATTGAAAAGCTTTCATCAAGGAGACTTGAATCACTATTTTCTTCTAAAGCCTCTACTTTCACTGCTTCTTTTTTTCCCTTAAACAACTTCCATGGCTCATCAACAAAGAAAGTAAGATAGCCCATTACAAGAATAATGACGCCTAAGATGACTCCCATGTATAGTAGAGATCGATCTTTCTGAATCAACGTTTGTTCCTCGATTTGATCGTCGGTTTTTTCCTGAGTTCTAGCCATTATTTAATTAAAGAGAAAGGGTAAAATATAAATATACAAAAACAAGTGGCGCAGCGAATAACAATCCATCAAAACGATCTAGTAACCCTCCATGTCCAGGAAGAATAGATCCGGAGTCTTTCTTACCTACACTTCGTTTAAGCATTGATTCTACAAGGTCGCCGAAAGTTCCGCCAATTACTATTAATAATGACATTATTGCCCAATGAACTACTGCAATTTCGATGTATCGGGTACTTAAAATAAAAGCAACTAGTAAACTGGTAAACATACCTCCAAAAAAACCTTCCCAGGATTTTTTGGGTGAATGTCTTTCAAATAATTTATTTTTCCCTAGCTTCACTCCAAACAGGTAAGCACCAGTGTCACTTGCCCAGAGCAGCAGCATGAAACCAAGAGGAAGATGAAAATTATAGCTACCGTTTAAAAATGCAAGTGCTGAAAAGAACGCAAAAGGAATTATTAAATATGAGACTCCAAAATAAGTGTAAGCAAGATTATGAAAAGGCTTTTCAGATTTTTTATAAAGTTCTGTTATACAAATTACAATAGACACAGGAGCAGCTATTAAAATATACCTTAGCCCCTCACCTGTTAAAAGATAAACCAGAATCGGAATAAAGATAGTTCCTGCCAGAATTATACCCAAAAACCTATGTGGTTTTACATCCTCACTTTGAACCAATCCATAGAACTCGTTTACACAAAACAAGCTCAGTAGCAGAAAAAAAAGGGCAAAAGTTTTTTCCCCGGTTAATACAGATGCCAACATTACTAATACAAAGAAAAATCCTGTTATTGCCCTTGTCTTCATAATTCGTTTTTGATAATTATTTCTAAAGCTTCATTAAAATGGTCGCGGTGTACATAAATTTCTACCTCACCTATTTTATATGGAAAGCCTTGCTTGTCTAATAAAACCCCTTCAACTCCGTGGTCCACAAGTATTTGTCTTACTATTTCGGATTTATAAAAATCGTTTGAAGTATAAATCTTTACCCAATCATTTCTCATCTAGAATTGTCTTTGCTCCAAACCTCCTCTGATAAGCAGCTAATAAAACTACCCCTATAACTAAACTTAATATAGCAACCGGTAAAGGATAGCCTGTTTGCTCATCTATTTTGTCCAGCGACTGACCGTTCCTTTGTAAAATGTAAGCACCGATGACTGCTATCCCGTTATTGATAGAATGGGCAATCATAGGAATAATTAAGTTTTTACTGGAATGATATAAGTAACCAAATAGAGCACCAAGTAACATCCTTGGAATAAACCCATAAAATTGAACATGGATAGCGCTGAAAATAATTGCAGCTAGCCAAATTCCGAGGTGATAACTATTGGTCCATCTCACAAGTACTTTCTGCAAACACCCTCTGAATATTAATTCTTCACCGATTCCAGGGATAATAGCAATAATCAGCAGATTGATGGCCAGATCAACGGGTGTTTTCATTGTGAGAAATTGTTTCGTTAATAAAGCCATTTCATCCTCCTTTTGCCTCATCCAGCTCTCCAGATCACTTAGAAACCCCGGTAAACTCATTCTAGTATTTTGTACTATTGTCCACTCTATAAAAGGAGTAAAAATGAAAAAAATACCGACTGATGAAACAAGTAATAAAAAACTTAATCCTTTATTTAAATTTAAATACCCAAGCGAATCAGAGCTTTCCTGCTTTGCAAAAACAAATGCCGGTACGATAAAGGTACCTACAGACGAGAACAGTTGAACCAGCTTTAGAGCCCCAATATTACTACCTACCCCTTTGTTGAAATTTAATATATCCTCAAATCCGAAAATCAACCCACAAGCTACTATACCAAGCACAGTAAATATTATCATTCCTATCGCTACCCATAAGAACAAGCCTAATAAAGAAACAAAAGGATGACGAGTACTTGAAGTGCTTTCCGCTATCATCAGGTAATTATTTGTAAATTTGTGAATTAAACAAATCTTTACTTGTGTATAGTATAAGATCTGGTAGAAACTAGAGCTATACACATGTATAAAATCAGGCAAAGATAGTAGTTTAAGAATACCTCATGTCCGTAAAAATTGGAAATATAGATTTAGGTGAGTTCCCGTTATTGTTGGCTCCGATGGAAGATGTAAGTGATCCACCTTTCAGGTATGTATGTAAACAGAGTGGGGTAGACATGATGTATACGGAATTCATCTCTTCTGAAGGATTGATCAGAGATGCAGCAAAAAGTATACAGAAGCTTGACATATTTGAGTATGAACGGCCAATTGGAATTCAAATATTTGGCAGTAATATAGAAACAATGCGGGGCGCTACAGAAATAGCTACCAAAGCGAGCCCTGATCTAATAGATATCAACTATGGTTGCCCTGTTAAGAATGTTGCCTGCCGAGGAGCCGGAGCTAGCTTGTTACAGGACATTGACAAGATGGTGTTAATGACTAAAGCTGTAGTTGAATCAACTCATTTACCGGTGACAGTTAAAACCAGGTTAGGTTGGGATGACAACACAAAAAATGTTTATGAAGTTGCTGAGAGGCTGCAGGATGTCGGAATTAAAGCCTTGACAATCCATGGACGGACACGATCTCAGATGTACAAAGGACAGGCAGACTGGACCTTAATAAGAGAAATAAAACGTAATCCTCGAATCCAAATTCCAATTTTTGGCAATGGTGATGTTGACTCTGTAGAAAAGGCAGCAGACTGGAGATTAGAGTATGAGGTGGATGGTATAATGATAGGAAGAGCTTCTATTGGCTATCCATGGATCTTTAGAGAGATTAAACATTTCTTCAAAACTGGAGAAATCCTTCAAGGTCCTACCCTCTCGGAAAGAGTAGAAGTTTGCAAAACTCACCTGGACAAATCGATTGCATGGAAGGGACCAAAAACAGGTATATTTGAGATGAGGAGGCACTATTCCAATTATTTCAAGGGAATTCCAAATTTTAAAGAATACCGCATGAAACTAGTTTCGGCAGACACTATAGAGCTTATTGAGGAAATACTTGAAGAAATAAAAAACAAGTTCCAAACAGAGATGGCTTGATTTTTGAACGACCATAAATATCAAATTAAAAGAACGTTATGGTAACACACATTACTGAAGGCGTAAAGGTATCAGTAGAAACGATCTATCAGCCAGAATATTCCAACCCGGCAAACGATCATTATATGTTTGCCTACAAAATTTGCATCGAAAATCTTACTGACTATAGTGTACAGCTAATGCGCAGGCACTGGTATATATTCGATTCTAACGGTTCCCACAGAGAAGTTGAAGGGGAAGGAGTAGTAGGACAGCAACCGGTAATTGAACCGGGTAACTACCATGAATATGTTTCGGGCTGTAACTTGAAAACTGATATGGGAAGTATGACAGGAACCTACGAGATGAAACGTTTAGTTGACGATGGTCCTTTTGAAGTAAAAATACCAGAATTTTTTATGGTTGCACCCTACAAATTGAATTAGGTAGACTTTCACCTTTTATTGATACTTTCAGTTATAAAAAAAGCTCACCGTATTAGTGAGCTTTTATTTTTTAACTTGATTGCTTAATCACTTCTCCGGCCTCCAAAAACCATAAGTCCTAAGTATACTAATTGGGCAATTGATCCTAAAGCTGCCACAACATAGGTCATTGCAGCCCACCATAAAGCATTTTTTGCTTGTGAATGCTCTACGCTCGTTTGCATTATTCCCTTATTTGTATTCAACCATGCCAAGGCCCTGTTACTGGCATCAAATTCAACGGGTAAGGTAACCACACTAAACAGAGTAACAAAAATCATAGCTCCAAATGCAATTAACAAAAGGGTATAGCCGATACCTGATGCAAGAAGAATAAAACCTAGCATAAAGACCCATTGAAGTAGGTTAGATGCTATTTTAACAACTGGTACCATTGCAGATCGCAAATTTAACCAGCTATAAGCTTTAGCATGCTGGACAGCATGGCCACATTCGTGAGCTGCCACTGCTGCTGCTGCAATACTTCTTCCGTGGTAAACCTCCGGACTTAAATTAACGGTACGGTCGGCAGGATTATAGTGATCACTTAACGATCCTTCTACGGCTCTGATCTGGACGTCATAAATTCCATTGTCACGAAGCATCTTTTCAGCCACATCACGACCCGTAAATCCTGATCTAAGTGGTGTTTCCGAATATTCGGTAAACTTTCTTTTAAATCTAAATTGAACGATTAGACTTACTATCGCTATAATTATAAATAAGATGAAACCTATATTCATTTCTATAATGTTTTATTAAAATTAATCAAAAAGTATTCCCTGGTTACTATTAAGCTTCCAAATACTATTAAAACGTTATTATTTCAGTTGGTAATATAGAAGAACTGACAAATATTCATCTTCATAGTAAAGTTACTTCAAGTTTTTGTTTCTACATTTGATAAGAAAATTAGCAAATGGAAACTTACCCGGTATTTATTCTAATTACGATCCTTTTAATACTCATTTTTTTAGTAATAAAAATCAACAGCAATAAAGGAAACTCAAAGTCCCTCACGGAAATACAAAACCTCCAAATATCCCTATCTAAGGCAGAAGAAAGAGCTTTGTTGTTCAAAGAGGAGAAAGACAGACTTGCCATTATGCTCGAGGAGGAACGACAAAAGCTAATCGATATAAATCTATCTTATGAAGGCACAAAAACGTTCTACGTGGCACAGCAACAGAAAATCGCAGAGCAAAAGGTTGAAATTGAGAAGCTTCAGGACAAATTAACGAAGGACTTTGAGCTGATAGCCGGAAAAATTCTTGAAGAAAAAAGTCAACGATTCACCGACTCCAACAAATTAAATTTAGATCTCATTTTAAATCCCCTAAAAGAAAATATAAAAGCATTTGAAGACAAAGTGGAAAAGGTGTACAAAGCAGAATCTGATGAAAGAAATGTCTTAAAAGGGGAAATCACAAAACTTATGGAACTAAACAGGCAGATTAGTCAGGAAGCTCATAATCTAACCAGGGCTTTAAAGACTGATACGAAGAAACAGGGTAACTGGGGGGAATTGATTCTTGACCGGGTATTGGAAGCCTCTGGTTTAATTAAAGGCGAGAACTTTACCAAGCAAACCTCATATACAGATCAGGAGGGCGCCCGGCTATTACCAGATGTTATTATTAATCTTCCGGACAATAAGCATCTGGTGATCGACTCTAAGGTGTCTCTGCTTGCTTACGAACGTCTGGTTAACTGCGATGATGATTTTTTGAGGAATCAACATTTAAACGATCATATACTATCCATTAAAAACCATATAAAAAATCTCAGTAGTAAGAACTATAACAGTCTCAGTGCCATTAATTCACCTGATTTTGTTTTACTTTTTATTCCAATTGAATCTTCATTTGCCGTTGCTATACAACATGATATAGAACTATTTGAATTTTCCTGGAGCAGGCGCGTAGTAATGGTAACCCCCTCAACCTTGTTAGCCACATTAAAAACCATAGCCTCAATTTGGAAACAAGAGCAACAAACACAGAATGCTATTGAAATAGCAAGCAAAGCAGGAGCTCTCTATGATAAATTTGTTGGCTTCATTAATGATTTGAAGAGGGTAGGGGAGAGCATAGAAAAAGCTCAAAGCTCTTATTCGGATGCTTTTTCAAAACTTAGCTCCGGAAGTGGCAACTTAATCGGCAGGGTTGAGAATTTAAGGAAATTAGGTGCTAAATCAAGTAAGAAGCTCGAAGATAAATACCTAATGGAAGAATAGGCGTTATATAAGACGGAAGAAATCATGGTTCGTCAAAACTTAATTTCTTCCGTTTCTAGAATGATTATCTCTTAATTATATCCTTAAGCAAAAGAATTCCACCCCTGGGCTTTCAAAGGATGAACATTTCCTGATTTTGAGACTAAATTCATTCCTGCTGAACTTTCAGTGATATGACCTATTACACTAATATCAGGGTTATTTTTAATTTTATCATAATCTGCCTGTTTAATAGTAAAAAGGAGCTCATAATCCTCTCCGCCACTTAATGCACAGACTGTCGGATCAAGATTAAACTGACGAGCCGTATCATAAGTCATCGGATCTATGGGAATCTTTTCCTCAAAAAGGTTACAACCTTTATCTGAGTTTGTACATATATGAATAACTTCAGAAGAAAGACCGTCTGAAACATCAATCATTGAAGTAGGCCTAATCCCAGCAGATCTTAGTAACTCAACGATATCCTTTCTTGCCTCTGGCTTCAACTGTCGTTCTACAATATAATCTTTGCCTTCCAAATCAGGCTGAATATTCGGATTCTCCAAAAACACCCTCTTTTCGCGCTCAAGCAATTGAAGGCCCATATATGCTGCTCCTAAATCTCCTGAAACGCAGATTAAATCACCTTCTTGAGCTGTATTCCTATAAGTGATATCATCTTCATTAGCATAGCCAATACTTGTGACACTAATTACCAGTCCCTGCTTCGAGGAAGAAGTATCACCTCCTACTATGTCAACATTATACTTTTTACAAGCGATAAGCATGCCTTCATATAATTCTTCAACAGCCTCTATGGGAAATTTACTGGACAATCCAAGCGACACTGTCACCTGACTAGCCGTACCGTTCATCGCATAAATGTCACTTAAGTTTACTTGAATCGCTTTATATCCTAGGTGTTTAAGAGGAGTATAGCTTAAATCAAAGTGAATTCCATCTAACAGAAGATCAGTAGAAATTAAAGTTTTCTTACCCGAAAAATCAAGTACCGCTGCATCATCTCCTGGTCCTTTGTTAGTAGAAGGATTACTAAGCTCTATATTCCTGATAAGATGGTCAATTAATCCAAATTCACCCAGGTTACTAATATCAGTTCTATCTTTATTTTCAAACACAGTTTACAAATCAATTATAAGTGACTTCCTGTCACGGCCATACATTTACACTATTGGTACGAAGAATTCATACTTAAACAGCAAGCCTCGAATCAAAAAGAAAGACAGTAATTTCAATAACTGCCTTTCAATAAATTCTAGATATTGATTACTGGATTACTTTAAATTCGGCTATAGGCCATATTAAAGTCCCAATCTCTCAGATATCTCTAACATTCTCTCTATCGGAAGTCTTGCTTTTTCCACCACATGCATTGGCACATCTACTTCCGGCAATTCGTTCTTCAAACACAAATACAATTTCTCAAGAGTATTGCGCTTCATATGAGGACAATCATTGCAAGCACAAGAATTATTTGGAGGAGCCGGAATAAATACTTTTCCCGGATTAGCTTTCTCCATCTGATGAATAATCCCACTTTCCGTTGCAACGATAAACTCTTTAGCATCACTGTTCATGGTATATTTCAAGAGGCCCGTTGTCGAACCAATGTAATCCGCCATATTTAGCAAAACATCTTCGCATTCAGGATGAGCAATAAATTTTGCGTCGGGATGCTTTTCTTTCAGTTTATTAATCCTTTGAACCGAAAATATTTCATGCACCATACATGCCCCATTCCATAACACTAAATCTCGTCCAGTTTTCTTAGCCACATAAGTTCCCAAATTTCTATCGGGCCCGAATATTATCTTCTGATCCTTCGGCAAGCTCTCGACGATCTGAACAGCATTTGATGATGTACATACAATATCGCTTAACGCCTTCAACTCGGCTGAACAATTCACATATGTTATTACCAAATGGTCTGGATACTTCTCTTTAAACTTCGCAAAGAGATGTGGTGGACAGCTATCTGATAATGAACACCCTGCTTTCAGATCGGGCAAAAGGACCGTCTTGCTGGGGGACAAAATCTTTGCTGTCTCCGCCATAAAATGTACACCGGCAAAAACAATGATGTCAGCATCCGTCTTAGCCGCCTCTTGCGACAAGCCTAAACTATCTCCGATATAATCAGCAATATCCTGAATATCCGGTTCTTGATAGTAATGTGCTAGAATTACTGCATTCTTTTCTTTTTTAAGCTTCTCGATCTCGTCAAATAAATCGAGAGTTGGATCAATGGGCTCGTCAACGAAACCCTTCACATTTATTTCTTCAAAAATATCCATTTTCAACGCTACAATAAAATACAATGATTTTATTTAAATAATCTTCTTATTGTTTATTAGGGTGTTGGTAATGTTAAGAACCCGCTAAACTATTATTTGATTTTTTTGTTTCAAATCAGTTTTCCACATATTATTAACAGTTTATGCAATCAACGTGCCTGAAATAGAGGACGTTTTATTTTGCAAGTTTTATTGTGTTTAGTTTTCCTGTGAATTCTTTGTTCTTGGGAAAACGTTAATAACTGTAGTCCTCCTTGCTGAAAACTTTCTTAAAACTGGCTCGTTTCTCTTGTTATTCACATTCCAAAATTTGTTATTGCAAATTATTAAACGTGGTTTTATACAAAATTAACATCTTTACAGTGGTTTATCCACATTGACGTTATAAGATTACATTTCACTAAATATTTTTCAATGAAGAATGTTGATTTCTTAGTTGTAGGTTCTGGCATTGCGGGTTTAAGTTTTGCCCTTAAGGCGGCTAAACATGGTAAGGTACTGATAGTTACAAAGGCGAATGAGGATGAATCAAACACTAAGTACGCTCAGGGAGGGGTTGCGGTGGTTGTGGATAAGTCTGATTCTTTCGACAAACATATAGAAGATACCCTTATTGCAGGAGATGGTTTATGTGATAAACATATAGTTCAAGCCGTTGTTAGGGAGGGCCCGGAAAGGATTCAGGAGATAATTGACTATGGAACTAACTTCGATCAAACTAAGCAGGGTTTATATGATTTAGCAAAAGAGGGTGGCCACTCGGAGCATAGGATCCTTCATTATAAGGATATTACGGGCTTTGAGATTGAGAGAGCTCTACTTGAGCAAATTCATCTTGATCCAAATATTGAAATCCTTACACATTATTTCGCTGTTGAAATTATCACTCAGCATCATTTGGGAGAATTTGTTGATAAAAAGTCAAGCGATATTGAATGTTATGGTATTTATGCATTCAATACCTATACAAATAAGGTTGAGAAGATACTATCAAAGGTAACTGTTATGGCTACTGGAGGGGCGGGGCATATTTATTCTAATACCACTAACCCTACCATTGCCACTGGCGATGGAATAGCAATGGTGTACAGGGCAAAAGGGAAAGTAAGGAATATGGAATTTATTCAATTTCATCCTACAGCTTTGTACAATCCCGGAGAGTATCCCTCTTTTCTTATTTCCGAAGCAGTTAGGGGATTTGGTGGTGTTCTTAAGGATAGGAACGGAAATGAATTTATGCAGAACTATGATGAACGTAGATCGTTAGCACCTAGGGATATTGTCGCAAGGGCAATAGATAGCGAGATGAAGAAGTCTGGTGATGATTTCGTTTACCTTGATATCAGACATAGGTCGAAGGACGAGATCCTATCACACTTTCCTAATATCTATGCGAAATGTTTAAGTATTGGTATTGATATGACAAAGGATTTGATACCAGTTACACCTGCTTGTCATTACATGTGTGGTGGTATTTATGTTGATGAGAATGGAAGGTCCACGATTGGACGGTTATATGCATGTGGTGAGTGTTCTTCTACTGGATTGCACGGGGCAAATCGGTTAGCTAGTAATTCACTTTTGGAAGCTACTGTATTTGCTCATCGTATTTATCTTGATGCTGTTGAGCAGTATAAGGTAGTTGTTTTGCCTGAAGATATTCCTGAATGGGACGATTCTAATACTAAGCTATCAAATGAAGATATCCTTGTCACTCATAATTTGCGTGAAACACAGAAAATCATGAGTGATTATGTTGGTATTGTTCGTTCTGATTTTCGTCTCGAGAGGGCACTGAGGCGGCTGGGTCTTTTGTATGAAGAAACCGAGGAGTTTTATAAACGTACTAAAGTTTCAGTAAAACTTTGTGAATTAAGGAATGTGATTCAATGTGCGTTTATAGTAATTAAGTCGGCTATGTTACGGAAAGAAAGCAGGGGACTCCATTATACAACTGATTATCCGGAAAAGTCACAGGAGTTATATGATACCCTATTTTGAAAGAGCAGAAAAGGGTAGTTAGTCAGATAGTTTTGAGATTCTTTAACTTATTTATACTATATAAATGGCATTAGTTTTACCCGTAAAGGGAATTTCTCCGGTTTGGGGTAGCAACTGTTTTATTGCGCAAAATAGCACTATAGTCGGAAATGTAAGAATAGGCGATAATTGTTCTGTTTGGTTCAATTCAGTAATAAGAGGTGATGTTAATTATATAGAGATCGGTAATAATGTGAATATACAGGATGGTGTAGTAATTCATTGTACCTATCAACGGTCAGGTACTACTATCCATGATAATGTGTCCATCGGCCATAATGCACTAGTCCATGGGTGTACTTTAAAAAATAATACTCTAATCGGGATGGGAGCAATTGTGATGGATAACGCTGTTGTTGAGGAGTTTACTATTATCGCAGCAGGCGCAATTGTTCTTGAAAATACTATCTGTGAAACTGGGCATATATATGCTGGGGCTCCTGCAAAAAAGATTAAGCCAATTAATGAACAGCAGAGATCTTTATTGCAGCAGTTACCCAAGAATTATATAATGTATGCGAGTTGCTTTACTGGGGAGGAGGCGGAATTGTAATCTTTTCTTCCAAATCCCAATTAGCTCTTAATGTTATTTCGGTTGGTGCATTCCAAGTTTTTTCTGGTTGGAGTCCCTTTTTGACATTACCAGTATCCCACTTGTCATTGTTGTTTTCATCATACACAATACGGAAAGAATATTTGCCAACAGGATAAGTTGTATAGTTCAGAACAGAATTCTTTTTTATGCTTCTGGAATTAATTATTTCCTCCTGTTCGTTTAGTAATTGAATCAGGTAATTTTTCGTAGTATCGGTTATCGTAAATCTAATACTGAGATTACCGTAATTTTCCTCCACATCGCGTTGAAATGTTCGCTTGAATATTTTCGATTTTCCGCCGTAAAGTCCTCGGACTGCTCCCTCCGGGATACTAAGATCATAGTTTTTTTCTGCTTTCCAGGAGTACTTTAAATTATATCTTCTTGTAGAACTCGTATCCTTTTCGAATCTAAAATTTTTAACTGGAACGGAATCCTGGAGCAATATTATGTTCTTCGTATCAATACTGGCAACTGGGGAAGAGAAAGTTAAGGTATAATCATTACCGGGTTTTATTCTGCTATTGCCTGCGTTATCCGTTATTGTAATATCTTGCTTATAGTCGTCACGTTTACTTCTTCTAAGTACTACGGTATCTAAAGGTATCGAATTGTTATTTATAACAACTTGAAGAGAATCGAAGGTCATATCTTTTGTCCATAGTAAAGCCGTATCTCCAGTCTTTGAGAATTCTCTGGTACTATTCCTATTTAACTCATCAGGCCCAAGTATTCTCAAAGAGGGATTGGGTAGTTTTTGATTATAGGTAATGATAATCCTTCCTGAGTTTTCAATTTTTCGATCTGTTACACGAAATACCGTTGGCTCCTCCTTAAAAAGTTGAAGTTGTATTCCATTCACATCTTTTTTAAGCTCGATAGGGTCGTTGAGGAACGCTACTTCCTCGTTCGTGGAATTATAGATCTTATCACCACCCTCTTTCTCAAATACTGAGTATATTTTATATGATCCTTCTTTTAAGTATCGAAGCTTAAAATTTCCACTCGAATCTGTTGTTGTAAATATGTTTGCCTTTCTTTTCCCAAATATGGTATCGCGGGCCATTGGTATTATGAATACCGTTGCATCAAGTTGTGGCTTTTTTGTCAACGAATTTATCACAGTACCTGAAATAGATAAGGAGTCTATTTTATTCCCAGTAGAAAAGACGTAAACGTAGTTTTTTAAGAGGTTGCCTTCATTATAGTCAGCTATCGCATTGCCAAAGTTTATTGTGTAAGTAGTATTAGCCTCGAGTGTATCCTGAAATTTTACATTTAATGTTTTCTTTTTTATTCTATAATCAGGCTGCTTATTTACATCCGGAGAAAGGCTTATTTCTTTCCCTATATTATTCAGCTTGAAATATTCATCCAACTCAATATTAATTTGTGGTGAATTGAAGTTAGTAGTAAAATTTTTTGGCGTTTCTCTCAAAATTTTTGGAGCAATCGTATCCTTCGGTCCACCGGTAGGTTGCTGAATACTTGCACAACTGTTTAGCAGGAAGTAAGTTGATATAAGTGTTAATAAAATTAACTTAAAGTATTGTTTTTGATTTAAGGGCATTTATGGACGTTTTAAGCGTTTTTTACCTCTTTTGGATTACTTATACTGAAATTTAAAGTTATTGCTTCTAAAGGTGTTTAAAACAGTTTTTTTAATTACCTGATTTTGAGCAACTTAGCTATTATCTCAGATGGATCATCAGAACTGATATATCTGCTGGTGATACACCAGAGATCCTGGAGGCTTGGCCAAGTGTTCTTGGTTTTATCTTTACTAGTTTTTCACGAGCTTCTTTTGATAAAGATACCAATGATTGATAGTTGAATTCAGGATTAATTTCCTGGTCTTCCATCTTCTTCATTTTGTCCACTATCTCCATTTCTTTCTCAAAATAGCTTTCGTATTTAACCTTTATCTCCGCTTGTTCTATTGTTTCCTGATCATATTTACTAAGTAGATCATTTAAACTTCCATTTACTTTTTTTAAGTCGCTAATTGAGACCTGTGGTCGCGTTATCAAAGAGAACATCTTGACATTTTGAGATAAGGTCGAAGTTCCTAGGTTTTCAAGTAATGAGTTTACTTCCACAGAGTCAATTGACGTAGTTTTGAGAAAACGAACGATATTATCAGAATTCGTTATTTTTCTATTTACTTTATTCAATCTCTCATCATCAACTAGACCTAGTTTATGTGCAATAGGAGTTAATCTAATGTCAGCATTATCCTGACGCAAGAGTAATCTGTGTTCGGCTCTGGAAGTAAACATCCTATATGGTTCTTCAGTGCCTTTAGTAACAAGGTCGTCAATTAATACTCCTATATATGATTCAGAGCGTTTCATTATTAACTCATGTAAATCATTAATTTTTTGGTGAGCATTAATTCCTGCAATGAAACCCTGACTTGCCGCTTCTTCATATCCCGTAGTTCCGTTTATTTGACCAGCAAAGAATAGATTTTTTATCAGCTTTGTTTCTAACGTTGAGCTCAGTTGAGTAGGAGGGAAGTAATCGTATTCTATCGCATAACCCGGTCTAAACATCTTTGCATTTTCAAATCCAGGTATCTGCGTTAATGCTTTATATTGAACGTCCTCTGGGAGTGAAGTTGAAAATCCATTGACATAAATTTCAACAGTATTCCATCCTTCTGGTTCTACAAATATTTGGTGTCGTTCTCTCTCAGCAAATCTGTTTATTTTATCCTCAATAGAGGGACAATATCGCGGCCCTAAACCTTTTATTCTTCCTGTAAACATCGGAGATTTTTCGAAACCTTCCTTTAGTGTATCATGTACATTTTGATTAGTATAGGTTATCCAGCAACACCTTTGCTCGGTAGCCAGCGGAACATCTGTAAAGGAGAAACGTCCTCGCTTGTCATCACCCCATTGTTCTTCCATTTTTGAATAATCAAGGCTTCTACCATCAACTCTGGGAGGAGTTCCGGTTTTCATTCTTCCGGCCTCAAATCCTAGTTCGACCAGTTGTTCGGTTAGTCCTGTCGCTGATTTCTCTGCCGTTCTACCTCCACCGAACTTCTTTTCTCCGATATGTATTATCCCATTTAAGAATGTTCCGTTTGTTAATACGACTGCGCTAGACTCTATCTCGATACCTAGAGAGGTTACTACTCCTGCTACCTTATCACCCTTAGTCAGGATAGCTTTTACAGTATCTTGCCAGAAATCTATATTGGGTGTACGTTCTAACATTAGGCGCCATTCCTCGGAAAACCTCTTTCTATCACTCTGAGCTCTTGGGCTCCACATTGCTGGTCCTTTAGATAAGTTGAGCATTCTAAACTGAATGGAGGTTTTGTCTGTTACAATACCACTGTATCCTCCCATTGCATCTATCTCTCGAACTATTTGCCCTTTTGCTACGCCTCCCATCGCTGGATTACAACTCATCTGAGCTATTGTCTCCATGTTCATTGTAATGAGAAGTACTGAAGAACCTAAATTTGCGGCAGCGGCAGCTGCCTCACAGCCTGCATGACCCGCACCTACAACAATTATATCGTATTTCTTAAACATTTTTTTGTTCCACGTGGAACTTCTGCTTTTTTTGTTCCACGTGGAACAAAAAAAGCAGAAGTATTAAATATTTTTCAATTCAGAAAGTTCTACCCATCGATTCGTAAGGGTATCTAATGATTCTTTGTGTTTTTCTATTTCCTCAGAGATGTTATTAAGTATAACATGGTCAGAAATTCCCGAGTTTAAGTCGGAGGTTAGACTTTTTATTTTTTGTTCCAGATCCGTGATTTTAAGTTCAATCTCCTCAAATTCCTTCTCCTCCTTGAATGATAACTTGACCTTCTTTGGTGTCGTTGTGATAGGAGTGGGTTCGAGATTTTTTTTCTGAACTCCTTTGTTTTTAATTTCTTCTTCTCGTTCTAGCCGATACTCAGTGTAGTTCCCATTATAGATTCGAACTTTAGAATCACCTTCCAGAATAAAAAGTTGCTCGGTAAGTTTGTCCATTAAATACCTATCGTGAGATACTAGAAGTAAAACGCCAGTATAATTTTCTAAAAATTCTTCTAAAACATTTAAGGTGTCAATGTCAAGGTCGTTAGTAGGTTCATCTAATATTAAGAAATTAGGATTAGTCATGAGAACCCTCATTAATTGAAGGCGCTTTTTTTCTCCTCCACTAAGTTTGTTTACGAAAGTGTGTTGCTTGGCTGGAGGGAATAAGAAATGAGTAAGGAGCTGGGATGCAGTCAAAGTTTTCCCATCGGCCATAGTGATAAATTCGGCTACGTTTTTTACTACATCAATAACTCGTTCGTCTTCTTTTATGTTTAGACCTGATTGGCGATAGTAGCCATAAACAGTAGTTTCGCCTATCAGAACCTTTCCTTTGGCTGGCTGGGCTTCTCCTGAAATGATGTTTAACAGAGTGGATTTCCCGCTGCCGTTCTTTCCCGCAAGTCCAATCTTATCGCCCTTTTTAAAGGTGTAGGTAAAATCATCGATAATAATATGGCTTCCGAATGTTTGTCCTACATTTTCTAGTTCTAAAATTTTATTTCCTTGCCTTGATACCTTTGTGCTTAATTCTACTTTTTGTTGTATGTTTCTTCCCCTGGTTTTTTCTTCTAGGTCATAGAACGAATCTATCCTTGACTTAGATTTCGTCGTTCTAGCTTTTGGCATTCTTCGCATCCACTCCAGCTCCTTTTTCAAAAGGTTTCTATTCTTTTGAAGGGTAGAAGCTTCCAATTCTTCTCTCTCTGCTTTCTTTTCGAGGAAGTAGCTGTAGTTTCCTTGGTAAGTATAGAGCTTCCGGTTTTCTAACTCTAATATGTGGTTGCATATGTTATCTAGAAAATACCTGTCATGAGTTACCATTATCAATGTCTTCTGTCCGCTTGTTAAATAACTCTCCAACCACTCTATCATTTCAATGTCAAGGTGATTCGTTGGTTCATCAAGCACATAAACGTCTGGATTGTCGATAAGAAGTTTTGCCAAAGCTAGTCTCTTCTTTTGCCCACCCGATAATGTCTTGATTTCTTTTTCTAGGTTATGAATAGACAGACGTTGTAGAATTGTTTTTATTTCGTGTTCGTACTCCCAAGCATTAAGCTCGCTTATTTCATTCATTAAGTCGCTTAGAACATCCTCGTCGGGATTTGCTTCGGTTAGCAGTTCCTCATACTTGCGAATAACTTGTTGTTGTTTGTTTTCTAAACTATAAATATAGTCAGCTATTGTTTTTAGATCACCGAAATAAGGGTCCTGTTCAAGATATCCTATATTGAGACCTTTCTCTTTTACAACTTTCCCTTCTGTGGGCACGAGCTTTTCGCAAAGGATTTTCATAAGAGTAGATTTTCCCGAGCCATTGATTCCTACCAATGCTACCCTTTGTCCTTTTGCTATTCCAAATGTAATGTCTTTAAATAGCCAGTTATCATTAAATGCGTGGCCTAATTGTTCTCCCGATAAAATACTCATGCTAGTTCCTTTATTTTATCAGAAGGGTAGATGTGTATCCCTTCAATTTCTTTAAGTGTTTGATTTAACATTGCTTTTGCAACTGTTGTTGCTTCTATACTTCGATATTTTTTAAAATTGTCAATCAACAGTGGATTTACTACTGACATTAACTTTATAAATAGGTTTTCAACTACTCTAGGCTCTTTTCTTTTTCCAGTTAACAAAGATGGTTGATATATATGCAGTGATTTAACGCCTATCTTCTTTAGATCTTCTTCAGTTTCCCATTTTAATTTTGAATAAAAAAATGGTGAGGTGGCACTGGCTCCGAGGGCTGAGATATAATGAAACTGACTAATATTATTATCCTTTGCTATAAGTGACAGTTTCATCAAGTATTCATGCTCTATTTTTCTGTACATCTCTGTACTCGGTGTTGCGCTTTTTGTTGTTCCCAAGCAATAATATACCACGTCTCCCCGTATTTCATCTTTGTGCTGCTCCAGTTCATTGAAGTTTATTATTAGCTGTTTAAGCTTAGGATGTGTAAAACTTAGCGGACTTCTTGATAAAGCCAGGACTTCATCAAAAGAGTTATTAATTAATAATAGCTGTAATAGTGAAGATCCTATTAAGCCTGTTGCTCCAGCTATAACTGCCTTTTTCACTGCACACGAACCTTAAATTAGCCAAAAGTACGTAAATAAAAGATTGATTTCGATATGCTTCTTAGATAAGTTGATTAATGATAAAGGAATGAGAATATGGTTTGTGAAGTTTAATGAAGGCTTTTTGATAGGGGTAAAGTAATTCTATTTAGAATTCTCGTAATCGTAAATATTCGTCTTCTTTTTGTGTCATCAAAGCTTTATCAGCTTTTGATTTGTCTTTATAGCCCAGTAAATGAAGAGTTCCGTGGGCAATGATTCGATGTAGCTCGTCGTCTATTGTCGCTGAGAATTTTTTTGCATTATCACACACTCTCTCGTAACTAATAAATATATCTCCTGTTATAATTCCCTCTTCATCAGAATTATCGAAAGTAATGATATCTGTATACGTGTCGTGATTCAAGTATTGCCTGTTAATTTCAAGCAGATAGCTATCGCTGCAAAAAATAAAATTAAGCTCGTCTAATTTTTTCCCCTCAGAGAAAATTGTCCGTCTAATCCACTCTCTGAGTTTAATTTTATTCTTTAATTTAAAGGTAAGGTCTTCCTGGAAAAAATTAATACTAGCCATTAAATCTTAAAGTGTAATTCAATCTCATTCCCTTTAAGATTGAATATGCATTGATCTGCTAAATGTTTTATAATGAACACACCTCTACCAGTGAGGTTTTCAAGGTTCTCAGGTGCGGTAGGATCGGGAAGTCGGTTATAGTCAAAGCCATCACCCTCATCAGCTACAGTAAATTGCATCCTCTTGCCATTGTGAACCTCAAGGTTAATATATACCTTTTTACTATCATCCTGCTTGTTGCCGTGTACAATAGCGTTTATTGTTGCCTCACTAAGGCAAGTAAGCATATTAGCATACGTATCATCCCCTAAGTTATATTCCTCTTTTAACTTGTCTATAAAGTTTTCAACCGTGGTAATGCTATCAACTCTTGAAGGCAGTTGTAAGGTATATAAAACAGTATCGTCTGAAATGTCTACCCGGTTTGTTGTCATACTATTGGTTACTATTTAAAAGCCTAAAATAATCGCCTACTTTCAATTTATAAAATGAATTTAAATCAGGAGGCACAGTTTTTAATAATTCCACTTCGTTCTGTTTAATTTTCTTAAACTCGTCAAGAACGATTTTGTAATTTGGTAAATATTCTTTTCCCTGCTTGCTTTCTCTTTTATTGTCTAGCTCACGCTCCTTTTCAGCTTTTTCTGCATTAAGGAGCTTCGTTAAAATTTCCTGCTGCCTATTAAGCGTTTCCTGCTGAATCTTCTTGTTTACGAGATCCGTCTCACTTTGTTCCATCTCCTTTGCTAGCTTGTCTAAATTACCTAACCCACCTTTTCCATCTTTGTTTAGATCTCTGTTAATTTCTTGCAAAGACTGACGGATTAACTGCTGTTCGCGAGCCATCCTTGCCATCTGTTCGCTCATTTGCCCCTTACCCTGAACTCCCTTGCCTGATTGAATGCCTTGTTGTTGCATTTGACGCCTGGCTTTCTGCATATTTTGATTGAGCTGTTCCTGCATCTGACGGAGTTGAGACAAGCTCTTCTGTTTACCTTTGCCGCCTTGCTGTGCATTCTTCATCATCCGTTGAAGAGTATCCTCCACCTCACTCAACATTAGTGCCAAGTTATTTATTGATGTCATTGCATACTGCTGATTTCTATTTGCTTCAGCAGTTCTTCGTTCAGAAAGGTAACCTAAGGCGCTTTCGATGTTTTTATTTATTTCCTGGATTTCTTTATTTACTAGTGACTCGATTTGCGGAGCTTTTTTACTTAATGCGAATAAACTGTCCTGTACTACTTTCAAGTCATCCTTGATGCCTTTCTGTTTTTGAGTTAGAACCAAATAGCTTGGGTCATTAGATGAAGTAGATCGTAAAGTCTGCATGATCTTCTCCTGGTCAAAAGATGCAGAAAGTAAGTTTTTCAAAATTTGTCGTAAACTTTGAAGGTTAACTTGATTTTCTTCCTGTTCGTTCTTTTGTTGCATCTGAGATAACTTTTGTGACAGCTGTTTCATTTGCTGAGCAGCGACCTGTTGTTTCTGGGCTGCTTTTTTATTGTCCTTACTTTCGAGGCTTTTGGTACTTTCCTCAAGGCTTCCCTCTATTTGTTCTTGTTCTTTGCTGGGATTCTGAAATTCGTTCCTTTTGTCTAGCTCCTCATTCTTCTTATCAAGGTCTTTCAGCTCCTCTTTAATATCGTTAAATTCCTCATTAAGCTGTTCCTGTTGTCTTTTAAGGTCAGCTGACCACTTGTTTTTTTGTGTTTCTTCTTTTAACTTTTGCTGCTTTTCTGATAGTTTATCTAACTTATCTGTGATATCGTTGAGCTTCTGATCAAACTCTAATTTCTTATAAAGTTCTAAAATCCTATCCAATTCTTTCTGCAGCATTTTATTATCCGTTTGCATTTTGGAAAGCTCCTGCTGCGTTTGACCTTTATTATTCTGTTCCAGCAAGCGTTCGATATTCTTTAGTAGCTCCTTAGTTTTCTCGTCAAGTACGTTCTCAAACAAGTTCTCGATTTGCTTTTGCTTTTCTAAAAGTTGCTCTGTCTCTTTATTTAAATCGTGTCTTTCGTTTAGATTCTTTTTATTTTCGTCTTTTATTTCATCCACTAGTTTTTGCAAATCCCTTTGTTTATCAAGTAGTTGTTCTATTTGTTTCTTCTCATCGAAGGACAAATTCTTTTTATTAAGTAGTTCCTGATTAAGCCTTTTGGCTTCGCGCTCTACAGCAGAGGCCTGCCGAATAGCCTGTTCCATTTTTCTCTCAATGGCTTTAGCTGATTGTTCAATTTTCTTTCCTGCTTCCTTCGTAGTAAGAATTTCAAGTGTTTTTATAGGAGACTTTGCTGACTTAGGACCGTTGACCCCGTCATTGTCAAAAATCTCAAAGTAATAATCCAAGCGCTCACCGGGCTTAATTCCAATTGTCCTTACGTCGAACGCGTACAAAAAATTACTTCGATTTTCATTTTTATTGAAGGAAATCCGTTTAGAAGAGCTCCGGCTTTTTGAAAGCCCTGATACTTTATAAACGAATTTAAGATTGGAGAAGCCGTAATCATCGTTCACCTGACCCAAGAAATAGAGTATTTTAGATTCCAGTGAGTCTTTTCGTTCATTCACTTGAATCTGCGGACTTAAGTCGGGAATTACTGTGAGGTGATATTCCGTTTCCTCTTTAGCAACAACGGATCCGGATGATGTTTTTAATGAGAAAAAGGTATTTTCTAAGGCGCGTAAACTATAGTTGAATGTGTTTTCATTCGCAGGCCGGATGTTTATTTTTCTACCTTTTGTTGTCAGTGTAACACTCTCGGCATTTTCGGTCTTAAATTTCCAGAAAACTTTAGTCCCCAGAGGCACCGATAGATCACCAGAGTTATTAAGATTTTCGTTTTTTTTATTAATATAACTAGGGTATTCAAGAAATACGTTAAAGTTTAGAAGAGAGGGGTTCTTTTCTACCTCAATGACATATGGATCTGAACTAAATTCTCCAGCTGTTAGAACTATTTTTTTGTCCTCCTGAATATTTCTAAAGGTATAGCTGAAATTTAAAATATTTTCTTTATTTAATTTAAAGATATTGGCACCGTCTTCAATGTAAATATCCTGGGGAATTTCTTGCCCGATTATCTTCACTTTTAATACAAAATCTTCCCCTTGTAAAGTGCTTAAATCTTTATTTAACACTAGGAACTGAAATGGAGCTTTCCTCGCAAACTTCTCGTGATGCTTGATCAGTCGCACCGTACTATCTTTTAAAATAGAGGGAGCTGTAGCTCCGATAAGAACAAGTACAACCAGGGGGGGGAGTACATATTTAAGATATCTCCTGTTGTCTTTAATTTTTATAGCTGTAGTAAAAGGGACAGGTTTAAGCTCTACAATCTTTTGATTTATGCTCGCTTCTATTAAATCTTTTTGATTTATATTTTCGTCGGCAAGCTTTTTCAATTGTAAAGTATTTAACAACTTATCTTTAATATGAGAAAAGTGATAACCTATAATTTCTGACGCTTTCTCATGTGAAATCGTTTTTCCAAGCTTATAATACTTAAGAAGCGGAATAGCAATCCATTTGATAAGAATGATGGTATTAAAAGTTAGGAAGCTATAGAATAGAAGAGTGCGAACAAGAGATGAGAAATTTCCGAAATATTCAGCAATTGCGACGAATGTATAGGAGGCAAATAAGGATGCTGCCAGATAAAGAGAGCCTCGTACTACTTGATTTAAATAGTACTTACGTATAAACTCATCTATTTTAAGGATGAGATAGGAATAATTGCTGGCAGAAGCACCCATTTATCTCTCAAAGTATAAATACTAAATTAACGGAATTTTATGATATATTGTTATAACCCTGCTTCTAATTAACTTTCGTTCGTCATAACTTTTCGTTTTTCCTTGTAGCGCCTAAAAGGGTGGAGTTAAATCAAAATAAAAAAGTTCGAAGAAATCTCCGAACTCTTATTTTAATCGATAGGCCCCTCGTCGTTGCCTGTTATTCTTATAGTTTACTGTAACATACAACCTGCAACGGTAGTATGTGCTGTTTCGTCGATCAAGATAGCCCCGCCGTTAGCCCTTAAGCTATTATAACTATCAAATACTACCGGAGAAGCAGTTTTCAGGGTAACATGTACCACGTCATTTAAACCTACCTGATCCACATTTTCAATCTTTTCGAGAGTGTTCACATCAAGTTTGTAGTTAATCTCCTTGATGATACAACGCACACGCTTACTCTGTACTTGTAGAAGATACTTGTTTCCAGTAACCATTGGACGGCTATCCATCCAGCAAAGAGTTGTCTCAATATCCTGAGAAACGTTTGGAAGATTTGCTTTATTTACAATTATATCTCCCCGATTAATGTCGATATCGTCTTTTAAACGAATCACGGCACTTTGAGGAGCGAAAACTTCGTCAACTTCTTCACCATTAATTTCTACGGCTTCTACTATAGAGTCTATGCCATCGGGCAGTACAGTTACAAGGTCACCTTTTTTATAAGTACCACTGATCACTTTACCAGCGTATCCACGATAGTCATGCAATTCATCTGTCTGAGGACGAATCACATATTGCACAGGGAAGCGAGGCTCGGTATAATTTAAGTCGTGACTTAAATTTATATTTTCTAACAGGTGAAGAAGGGTTTCACCCTTATACCAGGGTGTATTTTCAGATGGATTAACTATATTGTCTCCTAGCAATGCACTGATTGGAATGAAAGTTACATCCTTAATATTTAGCTGCTTTGCAATCTTAGAGTATTCGATCACGATATTATTATATACCTCTTCAGAGAAATCCACCATATCCATCTTATTGATGGTTACAACTACGTGAGGGATCTGCAACAGAGAGGCAATGATGCTATGTCTTCTGGTCTGTTCAATTACTCCTAACCGGGCATCAATAAGAATGATGATCAAATCCGAATTAGAAGCCCCAGTAACCATGTTACGAGTGTATTGTATGTGTCCGGGAGCATCAGCTATGATGAACTTACGTTTTTCTGTATTGAAATACTTGTAAGCGACATCGATAGTGATGCCTTGCTCGCGTTCTGCACGAAGTCCATCAGTAAATAAGGCCAGGTCTATTTCCCCCTCACCTTTATTTTTACTTTGTTTCTGTATAGTTGCAAGCTGGTCAACTTTAATCGAGTCGGTGTCATACAATAAGCGACCGATCAAAGTACTTTTTCCATCGTCAACACTACCTGCAGTTATAAATCGAAGTAAATCCATGTTATGTTTAGATATCAGATGCGGGATGTTAGCTATGAGAGAACTATCTTATCCCCATCTTTCAAATATTTATTGTTTAATTATTAGATTGGACGTGAAAAATACACATCAATTTCACCAGTCTAATACTAAAAGTATCCGTTCTTCTTTCTATCCTCCATTGCTGCCTCTGAAACCTGGTCATCAATACGGGTCTCACCACGTTCGCTGATATTGGTCCTGTTAATTTCACCAATGATATCATCGATATTGTTAGCGGTCGACTCAACTGCAGCAGTACAGGTCATATCACCAACGGTCCTGTAACGAACCTTACGTTTCTCAATAACGTCTCCTTCATCAACACGGATAAACTCAGACATTGCAACCAGAAACTCTCCATGCACCAACACTTCGCGCTCGTGAGTAAAATAGATTGATGGAAGTTCTATCCCTTCACGCTTAATATAGTTCCAAACGTCAAGTTCTACCCAGTTTGATATAGGAAACACGCGAACATTCTCTCCTTTGGCAATTTTTCCGTTGTAAAGGTTCCATAGCTCTGGTCGTTGCTTCTTAGGATCCCATTGACCGAACTCATCTCGTACGGAGAAAATACGCTCCTTAGCACGAGCTTTTTCTTCATCCCGGCGTGCACCGCCAATACAAGCGTCAAAGCCAAATTCTTCAATAGTATCTAATAAAGTATAAGACTGGAGGGCATTTCTTGAAGCAAATTTACCCACAGGTTCTTTTAAACCTCTGGCTTTAATAGTATCTTCAACTTTACGTACAATTAGTTTAGCCCCAAGTTCGTCGGCAAGCCTGTCGCGGTATTCCAAAGCTTCAGGAAAGTTATGGCCTGTATCAATGTGTACAAGCGGAAAAGGAATCTTTCCAGGTTTGAAAGCTTTTAATGCTAATTGAACAAGAGTAATTGAGTCTTTCCCTCCGGAAAATAAAAGTGCCGGGCGCTCGAACTGACCTGCTACCTCACGCATAATGTGGATAGACTCTGATTCAAGCAAATCCAGGTAATCTAATTTAGATGGCATAGTTATTTTATCCAATTGTTATGAATGTGCGTGTAATCCGCACTCTTTACTTGTTTTATCTTCCCACCACCAGCGGCCTGCCCTAAAATCGTCCCCAGGCATAATTGCTCTGGTACAAGGCTGACAGCCAATGCTTACAAATCCTTTATCGTGTAAAGTATTATATGGAATTCCGTTCTGATTAATAACAGCTCTTAAATCATCAGTAGACCAATGAAGAAGAGGATGGAATTTTATGATATTGTTAGTGTGGTCAAATTCTATTTGAGGCAGATCTCCTCTTTCCGGTGAATGCTCTGCTCTAAGTCCGGTAATCCATAGCTCATTCCCCTTCAATGCTCTTTGAAGTGGCTCTACTTTACGAATATAGCAGCAACTTTTGCGATTTTCCACTGAATCATAGAACGAATTAGGTCCCTTTGCTGTCACAAATTCTTCAATAAGTGATGCATTTGGATAATAGGCTTCTATGTTCGTAGAATACATTTCATTTGTGCGGCTCCATACATAATACGTTTCGCTGAATAGGCGACCTGTATCTAAAGTGAAAATTTTAATAGGGAGCTTTTGAGATAAGATCATGTGCGAGATTACCTGATCTTCCCAGCTGAAACTTGAAGAACAAATAATTTTTCCTTCAAATTCATTAGCAAGATAAGCTAAAGCCTGTTCTGGTGATAAACCGCTTAAAGCTGCAGAAAGCTCTGCTGTTCTATGTTCTAAATTGCCAGACATTGTTATAAAGTCAATTTATATTTATTTAACACTCACCAAGTTAAGATTAGCCAGATGAATGACTAAGGCTTAAGTAAAGCCTATAGAAAAAGTAGGCAAAAATACATAGAATTAAGCACTTATAAAGCATCATTTTAGAAATTGGATCATTAAGAGGTAATTTTCGGCTAAACCTGCTTAAAAGTCTATCTTTGCGACTCAATATTTTAGAATTATGACCAATAAAGTTCGTGTACGCTTTGCTCCCAGTCCTACAGGAGGGCTGCATTTAGGTGGAGTTAGAACGGTTTTATTCAACTACCTTTTTGCCAAGAAGCATGGAGGAGACTTTATTTTACGTATTGAGGATACAGATCAAACCCGTTTTGTTCCTGGGGCCGAGGAATATATTTTGAATTGCTTAAAGTGGTGTGGTTTAAATCCCGATGAAGGGACAGAAGCAGGAGGAGAGTACGGTCCCTATCGTCAAAGTGAACGTAAAGATATCTATAAGAAGTTTGCAGATCAACTTGTTTCGGAAGGAAAAGCATATTATGCTTTCGATACTCCGGAAGAGCTTGAAGAGAAACGTGCCGAAATTCCTAATTTTCAGTACGGACATGCTTTTCGTCATCAATTGAGAAACTCCCTCACTTTATCAAAGGATGAAGTGCATAGATTGCTTGATGAAGGTACGCCTTATGTTATTCGTATTAATATGCCTTCTGATGAAACCATATCTTTTACTGACTTAATCAGGGGTTTCGTTAGTTTCGATACTATGCTTGTAGATGATAAGGTATTGCTTAAAGCAGATGGAATGCCTACTTATCATTTGGCTGTAGTAGTGGACGACTTTTTGATGAAAATTACTCATGCTTTTCGCGGCGAAGAGTGGTTGCCTTCTGCTCCCGTGCATTTAATGCTTTGGAAGTTTTTAGGTTGGGAGGATGCTATGCCACAGTGGGCTCACCTACCTTTAATATTAAAGCCAGACGGTAATGGGAAATTAAGTAAACGAGATGGTGCAAGATTAGGGTTCCCGGTGTATGCTATGAATTGGGCTGATCCTTCTAATGGTGAAGTTACACCAGGTTTCAGAGAAATGGGTTTCCTTCCGGAGGCTTTCATCAACCTCTTAGCTATGCTTGGGTGGAATGATGGTACTGATCAGGAAATCTTTTCAATTGATGAGTTGATTGAGAAGTTCTCTTTGGAAAGAGTAAACCATTCAGGGGCCAAGTTTGATTTTGAAAAAGCAAAGTGGTTTAACGCCGAGTGGATTAAAAAAGTTAAAGCTGAGCATCTGCGGGATGAGGTAGCAAGGGTGCTTTCCACTAATAATATTGAAGTTGCTGACTCTGGGAAACTCCTTCAAATAATCGATCTGGTAAAAGATCGCTGTACCTTACTTACTGATTTTGTTTCGCAAGCGGGATATTTCTTTCAAGGACCTGCCAGTTACGATCTTGATGCAGTTAAGCCTAAATGGAATGATCAAAAGGAAGGCTTTTTTTTCGAGTTCATTACTGAACTTGAAAAACTTGAAGCCTTTGAGGCGGTAGAATTAGAAGCTCTATTTAAAAAGTTAGTTGCAGACAAGGGATTAAAAATCGGAGATGTAATGCTTCCATTACGCATCATGCTTGTTGGTGGAAAGTTTGGCCCTGCTGTTTTTGATATTGCGTCTTTAGTTGGTAAGGAAGAAACAGTTTCCCGAATTCAAAAAGCCTTGGTGGCCTTCAAGTAAAGTTATTTTCAACACTCGAAGTCATAAGAAATGCCCCGGAAGTAAAACTCTTTCAGGGCATTTTTTGGTAAAACTAATTTCCATATTGAGATCAAGCATCCGAAAAGGAGGAGGATGCATTGAGTATCTTACAACTTTGTTATTTAAAAGCAGGATATACTCCATTTCGCATTCCAGCTTCCACCGCTTTCTAATTTTATAATCCCTTCTTTCTGTTCGAGTTTCTGATTATGATTTATTGAATCAGCTATTCCATACCAAGGCTCAATACAGACGAATGGCGCGTCTTTCGCCGCCCACAATCCCATATACGGAAACCCAGCAAAATCACAATGGAGGCCATGCGTGGTCTTGTCACTGCAAATCGAAATTCGGGTTGATTTTAAGTCTTTAAACACAAGTGCATCATCATAAAACAAATTCGGATTCAACGACAGTTTATCTTGATCCTTGAAATAGTCTACTGGTTCCGCAATTAGGTTATTCTTTAATGTCCACCGGTTCGAATTTTCTAGTTCACTAAAATGGAAATAGTAATCTTCATAGGTGGTACCTTTTATAAGCGGAACTTGAAAGGCAGGATGTGTGCCGATTGAAAACAAAAGCGGTTCAGCACCCGGGTTTTCTACTTCATAGGTTATAGTTACAGAATTTGCATTCAGTTGGTACTTAATTCTAAGCAGGAATTCGAAAGGATATACTTTTTGTGTATCCTCATTATTCTTAAGTACGAACGAGCAAGAGTCTCCAAATACACGTTCCTTAACAAATTCCATATCCCTTGCAAAACCGTGTCTTGGTAAATTGTATTCAATGTTATTGTAGATATAAGTGTTGTCTTTCAAGCCGCCAACAATAGGGAAAAGAACAGGCGAATGTTTGTTCCAAAAAGCCGGATCACCATTCCATAAGTATTCAACGGAGTTATCTTTATGGAATAGGCTCTGTAACTCTGCACCTTTAGGACTAACAGATGCTTTTAGGATAGCATTTTCTAAGGTAACCATAAGAAGGAAAATTCAATCTTTAATTATAGGGATTAAAGATATTACTTTTGAACAAAGGTATTGACGCAAAATACATGAGAAAACAATTTTTACCCATTCTATTTACAGCTGCACTTATTTACAGCTGCTCAAGTAACCCTTATGGACCGACGAATAAGGAGTATAAAAAGCAGGCGAAAGCTTTCACTAAAACATTAGCTGTTGTTCCTGCTGTATCAGAAATCGGTAAACCCGCACCATATCCTATAGGTACGGTAAATTTTAATTTACGGAAACCAAATTATGTAATTATCCATCATACAGCCCAAGGGGCTTGTGAAAAGACTTTGACTACCTTCATTAGTAAAAAAAGTCAGGTTAGTGCACATTATGTAGTTTGTAAAGATGGAACAGTTCATCATATGTTAAATGATTACTTACGAGCCTGGCATGGTGGGATAGCAAAATGGGGTAGCTTAACCGATATTAATTCTGTATCAATAGGAATAGAGCTGGACAATAACGGAAATGAAGAATTTCCGGAAGAACAAATTAAAAGTCTCACCTTATTGCTGGCGAAGCTAAAGAAGGATTATAATATACCCTCTTCAAATTTTATTGGTCATTCTGATATCGCGCCTTCGAGAAAGGTAGATCCTAATGCCTTTTTTCCCTGGAAGAAGTTATCTGAATACGGATTTGGCCACTGGCCTGATGCTGTCCTCGACTCGGTACCAGCCGGCTTCAATTCAGTTCAAGCTTTGAGGATCATTGGCTACGATACAAAAGATTCCGTTGCCGCTATTAAAGCCTTTAAACTGCATTTCCTTCAGAAGAACAATGATCCTGCTTTAGATGACAGCACTAAAAGGGTTTTAAATAATTTGCTCAGGAAGTATTAGTGTTTTTATTGCGGATCTTAGCATAGGATATACATTGGGTGGATGAATGACGGAGGACCGACGGTTCACCGACGGATCTACGACGGTTGGAAGTTTCTGGCATTTTCGGTCAATCCGGTAAAGTTTGGACAAAAGGACCAATCCGTAAAGGTAAGATCGTACATTCTTTCGGATGCCCAGATTATAATCACCTATTAAGCTTTCTGACAATCGATGAATTAATTTAATAGTTACACTTTTGAACTAACCAGGTTCAAAATACATACTGAGCACTCTGACTAACAATTCTTGTATTATTTAAAGAAAGTTTGGATTTTTCATTTTCCCTTCATTTTGCTTGTGTTGTTTTGAATAAGAAAAAAATACAAACACACACTTAATTTAACGAATATGAAAATTTGGGGACTAATAGCAACAGCAATAGTAATATCAGGGTCGGTAAGTGCGCAGACTTCCTCTGAAAATCATCATGGAGTAACGGTAAGCACAACGGCAAAATCAGAAACAACAGTAGGTACAAATAAAGGGGAAGTCGTTAGCAGTTCAGCTTCTGTAAATTCTCAGTCTTCTATTCACACCGCTAAACACACCGACAACACAGAAGAGAAGAAAACGAGAAAAGAAGCTGCTGCAACGAAAAAAGCAGAAGCAAAGGCTGAACTGCAGGCTAATGTTGAGGCAAAGAAAAAGGCATTAGAGGACACGAAAGACGAAGCTTCGTCGCGGAAAGCAGAAGCCAAAGCAGAACTGCGGGCTACAATTGAAGCAAAAAAAGACCAGGTAGCTGCTCTGAAAGAACAAACAGAAGAAGCAGTATCGGAGAAAAAAGCTGCAGCTGCAGAACGCGCAGTTGAGGCAAGAGCGAATGTAGGCGCAAGAGCGAATGCAACATTTGATGTAAGTAAAGACGCCGCTGTTGAAACATCTAAAGCAGTAAAAACTACTGCAAATAAAGCTAGAGCTGTACGAGCTAATGGATCAGTTAGCTCGGCAACAAAAGTTCAACTACGCCGTTCCGGTGTAACAGGCAGGGTGGGGACTGCTGCAGGGTTACATCTTTAATAGGCTTCTACATATAACACACACTTATGTAAGTTTGCCTCTAAAATTGGGGCAAACTTTTTACTTTTATACTTTTTAATGAAAACGCCTGTGTTATATAGATTTGTGCTTGTTTGCCTCGTGTCGGCGTTGCCCTTATTGTGTTCAGCTGCAGGAAGCAGAAGGTCTAATTCGCTTACTAAATATAGTGGACAGGTCTTATTGTTTTTAGATTCAACTGGCAAAAAGCCTCTTCAAGAACGCAACGACAAAAAACCAAACGAGAAGAAACCCGACGACAAAAAGCCCGACCATAAAAAACCTACTGAACGACCAGACGTAATAAAAGAGGTTCCACGGTCCAGAAAATTACCGAAGCCAGCTGTTGTTAGAGATCGAGTCCGTATAAAACGACCACCTGTTGTTCGTCCAGGAGGCGGCAAGCAACGACTGGGATTCTATTAAGTAATTGTGATAACCAAAGATAATATGAAATTTATTTTGGCAAAGGTGTTGATGCTTGTGTCTGCTGCTAGTGCTTTTGGACAATCTACTGAAAAAGCTGCGCCGGATACCGCTAATAATGATAAACTTTCAGTCTTTTCTGTTGGAGCGAGTTATGGTAATACAGCGAACTATTACGGACAGACAACGGCAGAAAAGCTACCATTTGTTTCAACTGATTTATCCTATCAGTCCGGGTTGGGCTTTTTCGTGGCAGGATCGGCTATTAAATTAGTGGATCTGGGACCAGCAGTTTCAGAGCTAAACTTATCGGTGGGTTACAGTATGGATATTACCAAAAAATTGGGGGCGAGTGCTAGTTACACACGCTTCTTTTTTGCTAAGGACTCTCCATTACCACAGTCTGTTAACCCTAATACTGTAAGTGCAGGCTTAACATATGATTTCAAATGGCTGAATTCTGCTTTAAACGGGGATTATGTTTTTGGAAATGTAAAGGATGAGGAGGGCAGGAGGATGAACGATTATTATTTAACTTTAAGTAATTCTAAAGAAATTGACTTAGGGTCAATTATAAAAGATAAGGATTATATTACAATTACACCTTCAGTAAGTTTTATAGCTGGAACTCAGTTTCTTGCGACTCCAGTCTCACCTGATAATGATAATAATTCGGAATCGGATGGTAAAAAATCAACTGGTAAAGCGCCTGGGTTCTCGCCTAAGGATATCATTAATGAGGTAAAATCGCAGGAAAAGAAGGTTAATAGAATTAAAAAAATTGGGGGCAAGGATACGTCGCCTCAATATATATATTCTACAAGCTTCGATCTATTTACCAGTACCCTCAGGCTGCCTTTAGCCTATAACCGGGCCCATTATACACTTGAAGCGGCTTATCAACTATCAATTCCTAGTAAGAAATTTGCCGGCGTAGTTCACGAGAATCAATCTTTTTTTACGCTTAGTTTCACTTACCTTTTCTATAAAGACAAATAGCTTTGAAAGTACTAATAGTTGAAGACGAAAAAACCTTGGCCTACGAGGTAGAGGCTTTTCTTAAAAAGGCATTCTTTGTGGTTGATTTAGCTCACAATGCACGGCAGGCCTTAGAAAATATAGAGATTAATCAGTATGACTTTGTGCTGCTGGATTTAGGGCTGCCCGATAAAGACGGATTGGTTGTGTTAGAACATGCCAAGAAGCATAATTCTGAGGCCGCCTTTATAATCCTCACAGCAAGAGGTAATATTGAAGATAGAATTAAGGGGCTGGACTTAGGTGCAGACGATTATCTCCCTAAGCCTTTTTCTCTGTTAGAACTTCAATCCCGGATGCAGGCAATTTCAAGAAGGAAGTTTGGTGTAAAAAATCAGGCCTTGCATTTAGGAGAGTTTGAAATAGACCTTCAAAAACGGACAGTTGCTCACAATGCTGCAGAAATAGAAATCACCAGAAAGGAATTTGATTTGTTAAGCTATATGCTCCTTCATAAAAATCGGGTCTTGACAAGGATTCAATTAAGTGAACATATTTGGGGAAGCTTTGTAGATGATGATTATGACTCCAATTATATAGATGTGCATATAAAAAACATCCGGAAAAAGTTAGGGGCTTACGGACCTGTAGATTGGCTGGAAACCGTAAGAGGAGTAGGGTATAAAATCAGGAAGCAAGATTGAAGTTATTAACCAAGCTTACACTGTTCATTACGCTGTCAAAGCTCGCGATTGTGGTGCTTTTTGTTTTCCTTTTGCCTAATCTTATCGAAAGAATTGCATCCAGGTACACAGACGATTATCTAAGAGAGCAGAAGAAGAAGGTGATGAACATCATCTCTAAGAACGGTATTGATTATTACCTTCAAGGGGAGGAAAGCATGGGTAGTTATACTATGTTGAAGGAGGAATATATTTCCCTTTCTCCTAGCGATACAGGTATTAGTGCTGATACCATTGAAACGTCAAGGCGTATTGTGGAAGGGGATACGTTAAACTATCGACTTCTTACCCATAACTTTTTATCTGAAAAAAAGCCATATCTGCTAGAAATTGGTAAAACCACAGCTACCATCAGTCAATATAACAGGCCTCTCCAGAAAATTGCTTCTTGGGTACTGGTTGCCCTTATTCTTTTTACTTTGGTTGCTGATCTAATCTATACCCGCTTTTTGCTAGCTCCTTTGGGTAAAATCATTAAAAGCAAGCTTCTAAACAGACGTTTCCCTTTCAATGACGACCCTCATCCCGTTAGAACTTCAACTTCTGATTTTCAATACCTCGATAGCTCTCTTATGACTTTGATGAATCAAATACATGAGGCTTTTGAAAAGGAGAGAGAATTTACAGCAAATGCATCGCATGAACTAATGACCCCTATAAGTATTCTTCAAAATAAGATTGAGAATCTGCTGGGAGAAACCGAAGTGTCGGATTTGGTGCAAAGTAAGTTGATTGAGATGCATCGCACACTAAACCGTCTCAAAAAAATTGTAAACTCGTTACTCTTGATATCTAGAATTGATAATAAGCAGTTTGCCAGGTCGGAAGTAGTATCGCTAAAAGGTTTGCTTGAGGATGTGATGGACGATATAGGGCATAGGTTAGAGGAGAAGGATATTCGTTTTAGAGTATCACTGAAGAATGATATAAGTTTAAAGAACTGCAATAGGGACTTATTATATCAGCTTTTCTATAATCTCATAAATAACGCCATCAAGTACAATAAGCCCCAAGGAGAAATAATTATTCAGGATTCTTATCATTCAGGGAGTTTTTATCAGATTTTTATAGAAGATACAGGAATCGGAATTCCCGCGGAAGATATTCCTACTATCTTTAATCGCTTCAAGAAGTCTAATCTCGCAGAAGCAGGCGGGTTTGGGTTGGGTTTATCTATTGTAAAGAGTATCGCCTCCTATCATAAAATTAATGTTGATGTAAGTTCGATAGTAATGAAAGGAACTACTTTTACCTTGGTATTTCCTAAAGAGATTATTTATTAGTTTTGGTGTTACATAGACATCATCTATAGGGTATTGAGAAAAACGATCGGCTTTTAATTGATTGTCCTGCTGTTCTGCCTTATCTTTGCCGCAACTTAAAAAAGAAATATTTATGATTACTATAGGTCAGAAATTCCCTTCATTCGAAAAAACAGCGGTAGTAAGTCTTGAAAAAGGTAAAGAGTTTGAAACTCTTTCTTCTGAGTACCTTGCTAACGAAGATAACGTTTGGACAGTAATGTTCTGGTGGCCAAAAGATTTTACCTTCGTTTGTCCTACTGAAATAGCTGAATTTAACAAAGCTTATGGTGAATTCCGCGATAGAGATGCACGTTTAATCGGTGCTTCTACAGATTCTGAATTCGTTCACCTAGCCTGGAGAAAAGATCATGAAGATTTACGTGACCTTAAGTTCCCTATGCTAGCGGATACTTCTAAGTCATTGGCTGAAGATTTAGGCATTTTGGAGCCGAAAGAGAAGATTGCTTACCGTGCTACGTTCATCATTGATCCTCAAGGTATCGTTCGTTGGGTATCTGTAAACGATCTAAATGTTGGTCGTAACGTAAAAGAAGTTTTACGTGTATTAGACGGTCTGCAAACTGATGAACTTTGTCCTTGTAACTGGGAAAAAGGTCAAGCTACTCTAACAGCTTAATCAATAACATAACAAAAAAGTCCCCGTTAATCGGGGACTTTTTCTGTATTGCCTTTTTTAGGCTTACTATAGAACCTTCAAACATTTTACTCTATAAGATGGGCTTTCTGCTCATTGAGGGTTTTTATTTAAATCAATATATTTTTTAAAAGCAACAAGTATGAACTGTTAGCCGGCTTGCTGGCCGGATTGAAGATGTACTTTTTGAAACAAGAATTTCCAAAATTATGAGTGAATCAACTGAAGTAATAAACGAATTTCTGGTAAGTATTGGTGTAGACCCGTCTTACAGAACTAATACTCTTGAACTATTAGAAAAAGGCGAATCTAGATACTTAAGGGATTTTAAAGTAAATTTTAATAGCACTTTAACTTCTGAGCATTTAAGTTCGAAAGAAATAGGCCTTATGGGTGTAACAATTGCTGCTAACAATAACAATAAACCTCTTTTAGCCTTCTACACTGATTTCGCCGAGAAGAGCGGAGCTACAGCAGAAGAGATAGGAGAAGCAGTTGCTTGTGCATCTTTATTGGCTTCAAACAATGTGTTTTATCGTTTCAGACACTTTACCCAGAAGGAGAAGTATACTCAAATTCCTGCGCGTATTAGAATGCAGTTAATGATGAAACCTGTTACCGGTAAGGAGTTTTTTGAGTTGATGAGTCTAGCGGTATCGGCAGTAAATGGGTGTGAAATGTGTGTAAATGCCCATGAAGATTCCTTGATTAAGTTGGGTACTACAGAGGAACGTATTTTCGACACAGTAAGGATAGCTTCTTTAATTACTGCTACTGGTAAAATTATTTTCTAGACTAAATCTGTTTCTTTTCGCATTTAGAAGTAGCTTAAGGCTCAAAGTTTTCCACAAACGCGTCTTGTGGAAAACTTTGAGCCTTAACATTTTATTAAACTGGAAATAATTTTTATTTTAGTGTAAAGGTTAACCGTGTAAGTCTTGAAGATCTACCCCACATTTCTTCGATATTATAGAAGGACTTCAAACGGCAAGGTTTTTAATTGTAAATTTTGGGATTGCCCTCGTACGAAGACTCGTGCGAGGGTTTTTTAATTTCTAGGATTAGCTTGAGTCAGTGTATTAATTGCTACAACACAAATAAATTAATTACATTGATTTCAAATAATTTCTATTATTTCCATATAACATTTTTCCGAATAGCTTACCTTTGTTCAAAATATTTGGAAAAATGGCACAAGAGAAAGACAATAAAGACTATAATTTATTCTTCATTTTAGGGGCAATCTTCGGAGCCTTAACTGGCTATGCTATTGCTGAGGTTATTTTGTGGGCGATTTTTGGTGCAATCATAGGTGCCGTTTTCGCTTCTTTCTTTGTAAATGCTCTTGTGAAGGATAGAACATATTAGATGTCTGTCTTATAGACAATTTTAGATTCACCTGATCCTTTTGCTAAAAGTTAATCAAAATAAGTTCCCATAGTTATCACGGCTATGGGAATCAATTTCTTTAAGTTCCTTTACCTAAGATAAAGTTTCCTCGATTGATGGAATCGATGGAAAATTATCAGAACTGGTGCGGATGAAGCACCGAAACATCCCCAAGTATTCCCTAATTTTTTCTGCGATTTTTGAATGAATAAAGACTGCTTCTAAATAATAAACAGAGCCCTGTTTAGCTTCAATGCCCTTTTTTCTCCCTTTGATCGGGTACTTACTTTGCCAGATTGAAGAGAGGTTCAAAGTTATTTTCGTTCTTTCTCCAACGTCTCTTGAACGCGTTAGGAACATGAATAAGGCTAAAAGAGTGAATTGGGGCTGGGACGATAGGTAAAGTTGGCTAGGCAAGGGAATCCCCACCTGATTTAAGGTTAAAAAATAAACCCTGACACTTCACAGCGTCAGGGTTCAACCTAAACCTTATCACAATTAAACCAACTCTCGCTGGTTATATCTCAATAACGACCGTATTTCCTGTTTGTTTTGTTTGTATTAACAAATTTTAAATTTTTAGTCGCTCATGTGTTGATTACTGCCAACGGGAGTATAGGTAAAGCTCATTTGCTCGTCCTGGTACTTCTTCACTTTCTGGTAAGAATTTTTGATCGAATCGCTAATTATTGTTATCAGCTCTCCCGGTTTTACTTTGTTAATGATATAATCCCATGCCTCCTCACTATTTGGAATTATTTTGTAGTCTTTCGCCGGCTCTACCTCTCTGATACCTTCCTCCAGAAGCCTAACGATTTCTTCGTAACTGCGATCTCTTAAGTGGCTTTCCTGGCAGATAACAATCTCGTCGAACATAGAGGCAGCTATGCGACCTACATCTCTGATGTCCTCATCTCTTCTGTCCCCTGTTCCCGAGATCACTCCCGTACGAAAGTTGGCGTCAGAGTTAACTATGAAGCCTTTCAAGCCTCTTAATCCATCTGCATTGTGGGCGTAATCCACAAGTACCTTGAAATCTTTAAACTCAAATAAATTCATTCTTCCCGGAGTATGGGCGGTTGATGGAACGAAGGTTTCAAGCGAGGTTCTAATATCCTCAATTTTAAATCCCCATAAAAATGATGCTAGGCAAGCAGCCATGGCGTTTTGAGCCATGAATCCTACTGTGCCATTGAAAGTTATAGGAATGTGACTAATCTTTGCAATCCGGATTTTCCAATCCGCCTTACGAATTGTTAGAAAGCCATCATCGCATATTGCTGCTACGCCACCTGATTTACAATGCCTTTCGATCACCGGATTATGATCCTGCATGCTAAAGTAGGCAACATTACAATGTTGTGTTTCCTCACCGATCTCGACACAGTATGGATTATCCGCATTTAATACAGCCCAGCCATCAGGTTTTACGGATTCAACCAATACTTGTTTTACCCTTGCAAGATCTTCCAGAGTATGAATATCTGATATTCCCAGGTGGTCTTCCTGGATATTGGTTATTACGGCGATATCACAACGATTAAATCCTAGTCCGGATCTCAGTATTCCACCTCTTGCGCTTTCCAATACCGCAAACTCTACAGTAGGGTCTTTCAAAACGAATTCAGCACTCGCTGGTCCGGTAGTGTCACCTTTAACCATAAGAGTATTTTGAATATAAATGCCGTCTGAGGTTGTGTAACCTACTCTATAACCATTATTTTTAATAATATGGGCAATAAGACGGGTGGTAGTCGTTTTTCCATTGGTTCCAGTGATCGCTATGATTGGTATCATTGCGGACTTTCCGGGAGGAAAAAGCATGTCGAGCACCGGTGCGGCCACATTTCGGGGTAATCCTTCACTAGGAGCTAAATGCATCCTGAATCCAGGAGCCGCGTTTACCTCAAGTACTACTCCCCCGGTTTCGTCTAATGGTTGATACAGATTTTCGGCCATAATATCAATACCGCAAATGTCCAGACCCACGACCTTGGCAATGCGTTCACACACAAAGACATTGTGAGGGTGGACCATATCAGTGACATCCAGGGATGTGCCTCCCGTACTTAGATTAGCGGTTGACTTAAGATAAACCACTTCACCCTTTGGAGGGACAGTATCCAGCGTATATCCCGACTTTCTCAACATGTCTTCTGTATCCCTGTCAACTGAAATTAATGTAAGGACGTTTTCGTGGCCATATCCTCTACGTGGATCTTTGTTCTCTATGTCGATCAACTGTTGGATGCTATTTTCCCCGTCACCAGTTATATGCGCAGGAGTTCTCAAAGCGGCGGCAACCATTTTATTATTGATGACAAGTACTCTAAAATCATGTCCTTTAATAAATCGTTCCACAATTACGCGTTCCGAATATTGTTGGGCGTGTTTCAGTGCCTCTATTGCCTCTTCAGTTGTTTTAATGTTTATAGTTGCCCCGTTTCCATGATTCCCATCCAGTGGTTTTATTACCAGAGGAAAGTCTATTGTCCGAATGGCCTCTTGAAGCTCTTCCTCGTCGGTAACTGTAGTTCCGTCGGCAACTGGGATGGCTTGCTCTTTAAGTATTCTTTTCGTTTCTTCCTTGTCGCCGGCAATGTCGACTGCAATGCTGCTTGTTTTGTCAGTTAAGGTTGCCATGAAGCGCATTTGGTTTTTCCCATAGCCGAGTTGAACCAAGGAAGAGTTATTCATCCGTATATAAGGTATCCCTCTCGAAACAGCCTCATCCACAATTGCTCCTGTACTTGGGCCAAAGCGCTCTTTATCGCGAAGCTTTCGCATATTAATAAGGTCTGTATTAAGATCGTACTCTTTGCCTTCTATTAGGGCTTCGGCTATTCGGACTGCAGCTTTTGCAGCGTAAATACCAACATTCTCTTCTATGTATTCGAAAACTACATTATATATACCTGTAGTCTTGGTCATTCTTGTTCGTCCAAAACCACGGTCCATCCCAGCAAGGGTCTGGATTTCGAGTGCAATATGTTCAATGATGTGGCCCATCCATGTGCCTTCTTCTACTCGTTCGAAAAAGCCGCCTTCATGCCCGGGCGAACAAAAGTGAGTATATAAGCTCGGTACAAGTTGCTCTAGTCTCTGTTTAAATCCCGGAATTTCGTTACTGGGTCTATACTCCAGGTCTTCCAGATCTAGCCTCATTTGAATAAGCTTCGTTTTTTTTACCGACCAGATATTTGGTCCACGAAGAACCTGGATATTCAAAATTTTCATATTCTTATTCTTTTTGCGGAGTAGTGTCTTGATGAATTTTATATCTGCGTATTTCTACTTATACGTCTGATTTGGCTTGTTTTATAATTGAAAATAGATAACCAAGGACGTTTTATAAGGTTTTTGCTTGTGCTAGAAAAACTTATTATTCTGAATTTTATTTAATAGAAGGCTGATAAATTATTCTGTATGGTTCCAAAAGGGAAACTGGTTATAATAGGGGGTGCTGTTGATTTAGGTAGTTCTTTAAGCTACAATGAGAATATTAACCATCCGCATTATATTAAATTTTTTGAAAGAGGCATCCTGAGAAGGATGATCACCGAGTCGCCAAAGAAGGAGGAATCGGTGATTGAAGTTATTACTACAGCATCTAAGATCCCTGAAATCGTCGGAGCGGAGTACATAAAATCCTTTAATCAGCTACAGGTAAGCAAAGTTCATGTACTTGATATTCGAACGCGGGAAGATGCCCTCACGGAGGAATCAATAGAGCGGGCTAAAAATGCTGATATTGTAATGTTTTCAGGAGGCGATCAACTTCGCCTTAGTTCAATTTTTGGAGGCACAGAGTTTCTTGAAATTCTAAAAAGGCGCTACGAGCAGGAGGACTTTATGATTGCCGGTACTTCGGCTGGTGCTGCGGCCGCTTCAGTAAACATGATCTACAGGGGTAATAGCAGTGAAGCCTTGATAAAAGGAGAGGTTCAGATCACAGGAGGTCTGGGTTTTATAGATGATGTTATTATTGATACTCACTTTGTTCAACGCGGTAGGATTGGCAGATTGTTTTACGCAGTGGCAAGCAACCCGGGAATGTTGGGAATTGGTTTAGGTGAAGATGCGGGATTATTGATCACTGGCGGTACGTGCCTGGAAGCTATAGGCTCTGGGTTAACCATTCTGGTCGATGGAAGGTACATTAGTGAAACAAGCATCTATGATGTAGAAATAGGTTCTCCTGTTTCTATTGATAACTTAAAAGTTCATGTAATGTCGATTTTTGACAAGTACGACCTCCATAAACACGAACTTAAGATTAACAAAGCAATTAAAGTTGAAGAGGATGTGTATTTGAGGATTAAGGATTATGATTAGCTAATTGACGCTTCATTTAAACTATTAATATTTTACAATGTTCTCTTAGGCTTACAACATATGCTATGAAACCAAAAATCATCATACATGGAGGATTCTTTAGTGAGGCATCTGATTCTGAAGAAACCAGGGTTGAAAAACATAAGGCCTTAAAGAACATAGTCACCGAGGCCCATAAATATTTGGTAGATCACACTGCCTTAGAATCTGTTATTTATGCTGTTTCACTGTTAGAAAATTGCGAATTATTTAATGCAGGTTTAGGTTCTCAGATACAAAGTGACGGGAAAATCCGAATGAGCGCCTCTATCATGGACGGAGCTACTAAAAAGTTTTCAGGAGTTATTAACATTCAAGAGGTAAAAAATCCAATATTTGTTGCAGAGAAACTTCTGGAATTTGAAGATAGCGTACTTAGTGGGGAGGAAGCTTTAAGTTTTGCCAGACAGCATGGTTTTAATTACTATAACCCTGAAACTCAATATCGTAAAGAAGCTTATCTGGAAAAGTTAACCGAGTCTGTGCGAAAGGGAACAGTAGGCTGCGTTGCGTTGGATTCAGAAGGAAAGCTTGCTGCTGCCACCTCAACAGGTGGAAAAGGGTTTGAATTGCCGGGACGAGTAAGCGACTCAGCGACAGTTGCCGGAAACTTTGGCAATGATTTTGCTGCTGTATCATGCACAGGTGTGGGCGAAGACATTGTAAGTGCTGGATTAGCAGCCAAAATAGTGACCCGCGTAACTGATGGAATGAGCCTGAAAGATGCCTGTGATAAGTCAATGGATGAGTTGAAACCATATAATGGATTTGCGGGGGTGGTAGCCATTTCGGCTAAAGGAGAGGTTTATTTTACTGATTCACATCCGTATATGGTCTGGGCTTCGTACATAGATAATGCAGAAGTATTCTCTTAATTAAAGAAAGAATGAAATTCGTATACCCATTTTTAATGGTGTTTTTGGCAACTGCCTCATTTGCCCAGAAATCTCAGAAATCTACTAAACCAGACAGTTTGATAACGCCTACTGATACTTTAGTGTTTTTAAAAGATACAGTAAAACTTACAAAACTTGAGCTCCTGGTAAAACAGGCGACGGAGAAACAAACGCAGCCAGCAGAAGCTATTGCTCTGTACAAGAAAGCGCTAGCTGCAAAAACAAAGGCCCAGGATAGTAATTGGGTGGCAGAAATTCGTCTTTCCATGTCCAAAATGTATTTCAAGGCCAACAATAGCAAAGACGGCTTTCTTAACCTGCTTGCTGCACAGTCGCTTTATAACCAATCCAAAAATGCTTCCTGTCAGGCATACATAATGCAAGATATCGCAGCGATATACGAGGGTAGCAATGATTGGAAGGAGGCAGAGAAGTATTATTTATTAGCGTTAAAATTGCAGGAATCTGTAGGCTTAACGGTGGAAAGACCCTACACCTTGCTTGCTCTAGCTAATGGCTATTATAAACGTAAGGAGTATTTGCAAGCTGAAAAGTATTACAGCGACGCTTTAAACCAGTTTGAATTGAACCATGAAAAGAATAAGCGCGCTGATGCCTTGGTTCAGTTGGCCGACATTAAGATCAAGCAGAAAAATTATGCTCAGGCTGAACATTTGATCCTAAAAAGGGCCATGCCTTTTTTTAGCTCTGTAGGTAAACCTCAAGCGAGAATAGCTTGCTTTAACATGCTGGGAGATATCTATTATATTCAGAACCGCCAATCGGAAGCTAAATGGTTTTACATTCAGGCGCAGACGATGTACAAGAACCAGAATGATTTCGACGGAAATGTGCGGTCTATCGTAAATCTTGCTAAGGTTAAATCTGCTTTGGGCGATAAAAAATCGGCATTAAAGGATTTTCAGGATGCAGAAGCGATGGCAATTAAAAGAAAAAAGCTTGCTCTTGCTGCCGATGTGAAAGTAGCGTACGCAAAATATTATAACAAGCCCTTTGCCAAAGTTATGGCCGCTCAAACCAAGGCAGAAGCCATTACTTCCGTTAAAGATTCTGCCGCGGTAAAACCTGGCGTTAAGAAGTTAACAGGAATTACTACTGTTAAAGGAGGAAAATCTGTAACTAAGGTAGACTCTGTACTCAAAAAGTCTGTGAAAACAACAGCTGTAAAAACGGAGAAGTTGGTTAGCAAAATAACTTCAAGTTCTACTGTAAGAAGGGATAGTTCGGCCGTTAATAAGCCAGTTTTACAAAACCACGCTAAAGCTGCTTCTACCAAGTCATCCGCTACTTACTTAGGAAAAGCAGATAGTGCTAAAACCAAAGCTAGTGTTGCTGGTAAACAGGATGTAAAATCATCAGTACCTACTCCGAAAAGTGCGAAAGTTGTTGTTAGTGGGAAACCTGAACTTAAGAAAGATACTGGTGCCATTAAGATTGTGAAAGCTTCAGTCGTAAGTAAGCCTTCTGAGAAAGTGGCTGTTAAGACATCGAAGCCAGCAGCTAAGCCAGATACATCTGTAAAGACCCTTGCTAAGAAGGATGACAAACAACATCTTAGGAGAGACGTAACAAGAGAAAAAGAAGATAAAGTTGTAGTGGCTGAAAATTAGATCGCTGAGGAGGGAACGGTATTTTGCTTTATATCTTACCAGTTTCTTGCCCAGCTGCACACAAGTTTATTCATTGTAATATTTTTATTCGCACACTAAAATTAATACTATTTTTGAAGTAATATTGTTAAAGAGGCAGTAACAACACTGCCTCTTTTTTATTTAATATCTAAAGTGGTATAGTATTAGATAAGGTTATAACTATAATGGATTTTAATTCGGTTAAGGAAATGCTAAAAAAAACCTTCCTGTGTTTGTTCGTGGCCGCAACGATAGCGTGTCAGGCAAACTCTCAAGTAAATACAGATGTTGAAGGCTCAAATAATTTGAAACCTGAGCCTGCACAGCAATTGGTGGCTAAAGAAGTGGTTCGGGTTATCGAAAATGCACACTATAAAAAGGTGAAGATCAATGATTCAATTTCGGGCGTGATTTTGAATAATTACCTTAAGCGTTTAGATGAGGGAAGGACATATTTTCTCGCTACTGATGTGAAAGAGTTCGAGAAATATAAAGATCAGATGGATGATTTTCTAAGGGAGGGAAATCTCAGCCCTTTCTTTCAGATCTTCAATACCTATCAGAAACGGTATCAGGAAAGGATCCAATATTCTATCTCCCAGATCAACAAACCGTACGACTTTACAAAGAACGAAACTTATACGTATAACCGGGAGAAGATGCCCTGGTTAAGCTCAAATACAGCAGCCAACGACCTATGGTCAAGACGCGTAAAGTATGATTTGCTAAATCTTAAGATCACTGGTAAAAGCCTCGATTCTAATAAAATAACCTTGAAGAAACGTTATGAAAACTTGTTAGCTCAATCAAAAAAGACCAACAATCAGGACGCATTTCAAGTCATAATGGACTCATTTACGGAAGCAATTGATCCACATACCAATTATTTCGTTCCACAAAGAGCTCAGGAGTTTAATGAGGAAATGGCACGGACGTTTGAAGGTATTGGTGCGAGATTGCAACTTGAGAATGAGGTTGTGAAAGTGGCAGAGATAATCCCGGGAGGGCCGGCATTTAAAGCAAAAACACTACAGGCTGGAGACAGGATTATTGCTGTTGCACAAGGCAAAGGTGGTGAGTTTACCGATGTAATTGGCTGGAGACTTGATAATACAGTTTCGAAGATTAAAGGTCCACGTGGAACAATGGTCCGATTGAAAATTATCCCTGCCGGACAGGAACTTACTGCTCAGCCTAAAGTGATTGAGTTAGTTAGAGATAAGATTGTGCTTGAGGAGCAATCAGCTAAAAAATCAATTAAAACGATCCAATCTGGAAATAAAACCTATAAGATTGGTGTGATAAACATTCCAGGTTTTTATATGGACTGGAAAGCGTACCAGGCGGGAGACCCTAATTATAAAAGCACCACGCGGGATGTGAGGATGTTGATCGATACTTTAAAACAACAAAAGGTGGATGGTATCGTGATTGACCTAAGAAGTAATGGCGGAGGTTCCCTGCCCGAAGCTATTGAACTTACTGGTTTATTTATTAAGACAGGTCCCGTAGTGCAAGTTCGATACCCTAATAAATTAGAGATCGATAAAGACGAGGACGCTGGTATAGCATGGACAGGACCACTTGGAGTTATGGTGGATAGATTTAGTGCATCTGCTTCTGAAATTTTTGCGGCTGCAATACAAGATTATGGCCGTGGTGTAATTATGGGTACTCAGACTTACGGGAAAGGCACTGTTCAGTCTGCTATCGACATGTCAAGGTTTATTAATCCTTTAGACGACCTTTTATTAAAAGCTAAGGGTGATAAATCTAACGCTCCGGCTACCGCTCCAAAATTTGGACAAATTAATCTTACAATTGCTAAATTCTACAGGATTAATGGTAGCAGTACCCAGCACAAGGGTGTGATTCCAGATGTGGAGTTCCCTATGATATTCCCTGCCGACAAGTATGGAGAAAGTTCAGAGCCTGCGGCGCTTCCTTTTGATATGATTAAACCGAGCACCTATTCTGCTGTTTCTAATCTATCAACCATTAGACCTTTGCTGATTCAACAGCATGAGGGTAGAATGAAGAATTCGCAGGAGTATAAGTACTTGCTCGACGATATTAATCTCTTTAAGAAACGCGAGGCGGAAAGTTCTGTAACCTTAAATGAGGTGCAATTGAAGAAAGAGCGTGAGGAGCAGGAAGCCAGTACTTTAGCAAGAAGCAATGCAAGAAGAGCTCTCCAAGGGCTGCCAGCCTTAAAACCAGGTCAGGTAAAACCTAAAGAAGAGAATGACTTTATACAAGATGAAAGCCTTCAAATCATGGGAGACTTTATAAAATTGAACGAAAGCGGACAATTTAGTGTGGTTTACTAAGCTTGTTCGGAAATAATTTAGAGAAGCCTGGCAGAGATGCCGGGCTTTTTTATTAACACGAATTAGGCTCTAATTGAAACTAATAAAGCGCCTAATTTGATTGCAATTGGGCCTCTTGTTTCGTTACGGCTTTCCATCTCTCTAAATCCTTCTTAAACTATGATTAGTGTAATTCGCGCAATTAGTGTTTCCTTTATTCGTGTTCTAAGTTTCTTCAACTCATCGAGACTTGCATTTTTCTGATTACTTCTTGAACTATGATTAGTGTAATTCGTTCAATTCGTGTCTCTTTCATTTGTTTGTCTCCTTCCGATTAGTCAACTATTTTGTATTTTAACTGTTATTTTTATCTATGGCACATCCTCTTCTTCAATTTAATGAGAACGGTATCTACTGTTCAGCGGGCGATTTCTATATCGACCCTTGGCGCCCGGTTGATGATGCGGTACTGACTCATGCCCATTCAGACCATGCCAGATGGGGAAGTAAGAGATATTTGGCACACGATCTATCAAGGGAAGTACTAAAGTATCGGTTAGGTGATATTGCCCTTGAGACGATAGGGTATGGGGAAACCGTTTACAAGAATGGAGTAAAAATATCCTTCTATCCGGCGGGGCATGTAATTGGGTCGGCTCAGGTAAGGGTGGAACACAAAGGGAATGTTTGGGTAGTTTCAGGCGATTATAAACTGGAAGATGATGGCGTTTGCGCACCTTTCGAACCAGTAAAGTGTCATACCTTTATTTCAGAATGCACTTTTGGGATGCCGGTTTATAAGTGGAAATCTCCTAAAGAGATCCATGACGACATAAATAACTGGTGGCGAAAGAATAAAGAGGAAGGAAAGAATTCTGTTATTGCTGGATATTCTTTAGGAAAAGCACAAAGAATTCTCCAACATCTGGACCTCTCTATCGGAAAGGTATTTCTGCATGGAGTGATTGCTAACACCAATGAAGCGTTAGTCCGGAATGGAATAAAACTTCAGGAAACAACGCGGATTACTTCTGAAACGAGTAAGGAGGAAATAAAAGGTGCAATGATCATATGCCCACCATCGGCTTTAGGATCACCATGGATCCGTAAGTTCCAGCCATACTCTTTCGGCTATTGCTCCGGTTGGATGTCACTCCGTGGGGCTAAGCGCAGAATGGCTGCAGATAGGGGATTTGTTCTATCCGATCATGCAGATTGGGATGGTTTAATACAAGCCATTGATGCCACACAGTGTGAATGTGTATGTTTAACCCATGGTTATACAGCTTCTTTCACTCGTTATTTGAATGAGATAGGCTTTGATGCCCATGAAGCTCATACCTATTACGGTGGCGATGAAGCTTCTGAAGAAGATCAGCTTCCAACAGATATTGTAGATTCAGAAGGGGATGTGATAAAGGATAAAGAGGTTTCAGATACACGGGAGGCTGAAGAGTTATGAGGGATTTTGCAGGGCTGTTTGCTGCATTAGACGAGACTAATAAGACGAATGAAAAGGTGAGTATTTTGAAGGATTACTTCACCAGCGTTTCAGACTCTGAGAAAATACATACCCTTGCTCTGTTCACGGGTCGAAAACCGAAGAGGCAGATCAATTCCACCCTGGTGAAGCAGTGGGCCATGGAAATGGCGAACATTCCCCAATGGTTATTTGAGGAAAGTTACCAGGTGGTAGGCGATCTGGGTGAAACGATCGCACTTTTGCTGCCGGAGACGAAAGGTTCACATGAAAAAGATTTAGCAGAATGGATTGCCGAAATAAACAGTTTGGGATCTTTAACTGAAGAAGAGCGGAAGGTCTGGCTGGTAGAATCTTGGGGCTCAATGACGCGACAAGAGAGGTTTGTATTTAATAAGATACTTACTGGCAGCTTTAGAATTGGTGTCTCCCAAAGCTTAATAATTAAGGCTCTTGCCGAGATATCAGGACTGGAGGCGGCAACACTAACTCATAGAATTATGGGTAATTGGAGTCCAGATACGTTTAGCTTTCACGATCTTATACAGGAGCAAGATCCATCTGACGATCTTTCAAGACCTTATCCTTTTTGCCTCGCCTATGCCATTCAGGAAACCTCAGATAAGCAGAAGTCTGCTGGAGAAATTGAAGCAGAACTTGGAGATCCGGAGGAGTGGCAGGCTGAGTGGAAGTGGGATGGAATCAGGGCTCAAGCAATCCATAGGGAAGGAAAAATCTTTATCTGGTCAAGAGGAGAGGAGCTTGCAACGGAAAAGTTCCCTGAGCTCCATGCTTTTTTGTATGAACTCCCCTCAGGTACTGTCCTTGATGGGGAAGCTATTTGTTTCATAGATGGTCATCCAATGCCCTTTAACGTACTTCAGACCCGTATCGGTCGTAAGAATCTTTCCAAGAAAATACTAGCCGATAATCCGATGGCCTTCATTGCTTACGATTGTCTTGAATTTGCAGGGGATGATATTCGGTCAATGCCCCTTGCTCACAGGCGGTCTATGCTAGAACGATTGTACGATTTAAGTAATCATAAGGAAATCTTTCGCCTTTCGCCTGTAGTTAAATTCTCCACTTGGGAAGATCTTTACAACTTAAGGCTCCAGTCGCGAGAGAATTTCGCTGAAGGCTTTATGTTGAAGAGACTAAATTCTATCTACCAGACAGGCAGAAAGAGGGGAGACTGGTGGAAATGGAAAGTAGATCCACTATCTGTTGATGCGGTAATGATTTATGCACAGAAAGGCCATGGACGCAGAGCTGATCTTTATACGGATTATACCTTTGCTGTTTGGGACGGCGATAAACTTGTACCTTTTGCAAAAGCTTATTCCGGGCTAACTGATAAAGAAATTAAACAGGTAGACTATTTTATCAAACGCAATACCTTGGAGAAGTTTGGGCCTGTAAGAACAGTGAAACCAGAGCTAGTATTCGAAATTGGCTTTGAAGGAATAAACAAGTCATCACGCCATAAATCGGGAGTTGCATTACGATTTCCGAGAATACTGAGGTGGCGCCAGGATAAAAAGATTGAAGACGCTGACACGATAGATGTCTTAAGAGCCATGCTGGGAGATTGATAAATAACCTTCATAGGAGAAATTTAGGAATGGAGGATTGTGCATCTTACTCTTAAGGAACAAGTTAAACTTTCAGAAAAGCTATTTTGGTGTTATATTGATTATGGGGAAAATAAGGAAGGAGAATGATACAAGTCTACTTGCAACACCGGGCGAACGGGTAATATCCGATTGGTTCAAAACAAAGGAATGGCAGCAATTTCCCTTTCAGAAAGAAATGGAGGAAGCTTATCTGCTAGGATATTCAGGCCTATTGAACGCTCCGACTGGAAGCGGTAAGACATTCGCTCTTTTCCTACCATTTCTGGCCGAATATATCAACAAGAACCCTAAGGATTATCAAACAAAAAAAAACAATGGCTTAAGGATGCTTTGGATCACTCCTTTGCGTGCCTTAACCAATGACATCCGTAAAGCGATGCAAACTGTTGTTGAAGATTTGGGACTTCCCTGGCAAGTGGGTCGAAGAACAGGGGATACCACTTCAGCAGAAAAAGCGGAACTTAAAAAGCGTTTGCCTGAAGTGCTCTTAACAACCCCCGAGAGTTTGCATTTGATGCTTACCCAGAAAGATTATCCCAAGGTTTTTGAAAATCTAGAGGTGGTTGTAGCTGATGAATGGCATGAATTACTTGGTACCAAGAGGGGTGTGCAGCTTGAATTGGGTCTGTCACGGCTGAAGGGACTCAGGAAGAAACTCGGGGAGGGGAAAGTACAGGAGCTAGGTATTGAGACACAAGTATCTATTCCTCAATTAAGAATTTGGGGGATCTCGGCAACCATTGGGAATCTGGAACAGGCTGCAGAAGTGTTATTGGGTAATGATGTAGGTCCAGACAGGGTACGATTAATTCGAGCTCAGCTTGACAAGAAAATCGAAATACAATCCATATTGCCTGATAATATTGAGGAATTTTCGTGGGCAGGGCATCTTGGGATCAAGTTGCTGCCTAAAGTGATGGAAATTGTAGCTCAAAGTAAAACTACCCTGATCTTTACTAATACGCGATCACAGTCAGAGATCTGGTATCAAGCAATACTGGACAAATATCCGCAGTATGCAGGGATTATGGCTATGCACCATGGCTCTTTAGACAATGAGCTGCGAACTTGGGTTGAGCAGGCATTGCATAACGAAATGTTGAAGTTGGTGGTGTGTACTTCAAGTCTTGACTTGGGTGTAGACTTTAGGCCGGTAGATACAGTCATTCAAATAGGAAGCCCCAAGGGTGTAGCGAGGTTCATGCAAAGGGCCGGTAGAAGTGGACATCATCCTGGCGCTACCTCCCGAGCCTGGTTCGTGCCTACTCACTCTCTTGAGTTACTTGAGGGCGCAGCCATAAAAGAGGCAATGAAACAGGAGGTTTTCGAAAGCAGGGATCCTGTGTTGCTCGCTATGGATGTTCTTACTCAATACCTGGTAACACTAGCACTTTCGAATGGTTTCAAGCCCGATCAGATCTACCAGGAGGTGAAAACGTGTTATGCTTATTCAGACCTGCGCAAGGAAGAGTTCGGGCAGATTTTAGACTTTATTACCAAAGGGGGGAAGACCCTCTCGGCATATGATGAATTTTTAAAAGTTGAGATTGAGGAGGGAAATTATAAAGTAAATAGTCGAAGGGTTGCTATGCGCCACCGGCTGACAATGGGGACCATTGTTGGAGATGTTTCCATGCGGGTTAAGTTCCTAACCGGAGGCTATCTTGGAACAATTGAAGAAGATTTTATTGCCAGGCTAAAGATTGGTGATAATTTCTGGTTTGCGGGAAGAAGCCTGGAGCTTGTCAAAGTTAAGGAGATGACAGCATTCGTTAAAAAGTCATCGAAGTCAAGTGGAAAAATACCCAGCTGGATGGGTGGACGGGTTCCTCTATCGTCTCAACTATCGGCAATGTTTCGGCTTAAGTTAGACGAGGTTGCTCACCATATTGAAAAAGATATTGAGGTGAAAACCCTGCGTCCTCTATTCAATTTACAAGCTGAGCTTTCTCACCTTCCCTTAAATTCAGAGTTCCTGGTTGAGAAGTTCATATCAAGGGATGGGTACCATTTGTTTTTCTATCCATTCGAAGGCCGGTTGGTGCACGAAGGGATGGCTTCACTCTTTGCATACCGGATCGCAAAGCTACGCAATGCGAGCTTCTCCATTGCTATGAATGATTACGGCTTCGAATTACTCTCTGATCAGGAGATCTTATTGGAAGATGCTTTGAAAAATAACCTGTTTAGCACGGATAGCCTTATTGATGATATTCAAAACAGCTTAAATGCTAACGAAATGGCGCGGCGCCGTTTTCGGGATATCGCACATATTGCCGGACTGGTCTTTACCGGATTCCCGGGAAAGACCATGAAGAACAGACACCTCCAGGCTTCAACATCTTTAATTTTCGATGTATTCAGGGAGTATGAGCCCGGCAACTTTTTAGTTAGACAAGCATATAATGAAGCATTGCAGTTTCAGTTGGAGGAGTTCAGATTAAGGGAAGCATTACTTCGGTTACAGACATTAGAAGTAGTCATTACCCATAGCGACAAACCTACTCCTTTTGCTTTTCCAATTATGGTTGACAGGTTAAGGGAGAAGCTAACTACCGAAACATTAGAGGAGCGAGTTGCAAAAATGAAACTCGCTCTATAGTACTTTCTTATCAAATTGAGAAAAGGTGCAGATAATTTAGTTTTCCCCGACTTACTTAAAGTTTAGTTATCTATTTAAATTTTTATTAACAGATTTTTTAATTTCGTTAAGCATTTTGTCCTTCGATACAATAGATTGAATTACAGCATCAGATAAAAAAGCAATACTTAGAGCTGATGTGGTATTATACTTTCTAGAACATCAAGGATGTGTTGATATTCTGCCCTTTATCCTGTTTGATGCCACATATTGAAGATCATTAATTATATATAACATCATTTCAAATTTATGAGAAGAATCGGATTTATTCCTTTGATTGCGGTTCCTGCAATACTTGTTGCCGCGTTTACTTCCAAACAGAAGCAGGTCGATCCGCCACGTACTGTCTTTTTTGACAAGTCGGGCATGGACACAACTATACGGCCTGGTGATAATTTCTTCCGTTATGCTAATGGCAGTTGGATAAAGAATACCGAAATTCCGGCCTCGGAAACTGGCTGGGGGTCATTCTATGTATTAAACGATGATAACCTTACTAATCTTAGAAGAATATTAGAGGAAACATCTGGAAAACAGAATGCTAAAGGAAGTAAGGAGCAGAAGGTTGGAGATTTCTTTGCAAGTGGAATGGATACTGTTGCTATAGATAAGCGTGGATCCGGACCGATCAAATCGCAGCTTGCAAAGATTAATGCAATAAAGACCACCAAAGATCTTGTAGATTTTGCTGCGAAAAGTTTTAAGCAGGGCGATGGTTATTTATTCGAATTTTATGTAGGGCCAGATGATAAGATCAGCACAAAGAACGCTGTGAATTTTCAGCAGACTGGTTTAGGTCTTCCTAATCGTGACTACTATTTCAAGCAGGATGCCGCCAGTCTAAACATTCGCAAAGAGTATCTCAAGTATATAGCAAACTTATTTACATTAACCGGCACAGATGCTGCCACAGCAGCAAGGAAAGCGCAGGCAGTTATGGCTTTAGAGACTGAAATTGCTAAATCTCACCTTACTCCGGTTGAGCTACGTGACCCTGTAAAGAATTACAATAAGTATGCGGTATCTCAGTTTCAAAAGCAATTACCGGGTATGGATGTCAAGGATATATTAGACAAATTGGACTTGGAAACAGATACCATACTTGTTGGGCAGCCGAAATATTATACTACTTTGGCAACTCTTTTAAAAACAAAACCTCTTTCTCAATGGAAAGATAAACTGGCATTTGAAACTATTTCTTCTTCAGCTTCGGCATTAAGTCGTCCATTTAGAGATGCAAGATTTAACTTTTATGGAAGAGTATTAAGCGGTCAAAGACAACAACAGCCTCGTTGGAAGCAGATGGTAAGTAAGACCGACCAAAACCTGGGAGAATTAGTGGGCCAACTATATACGGAAAGGTATTTCCCTGCAGAAGCGAAGGAAAGGATGTTAAAGCTGGTAGATAACCTTCAGCGAGTATATCAGGCACGTATAGAAAGATTAGATTGGATGAGTGCAGAGACAAAGCAAAAGGCCTTAGAGAAGTTAAACACTTTTGTAAAAAAAATAGGCTACCCGGATAAATGGAAGAGTTATGATGATGTTGATATAAATCGTTCTACTTATTATGAGAACCTTCAGTCTGCATCACGTCATAACTATAAGGAAATGATCGATAAGTTGGGAAAACCGGTTGATAAAATGGAGTGGCTTATGACACCGCCAACGGTTAATGCTTATTATAATCCACCTTTCAACGAGATCGTATTCCCTGCAGGCATTCTTCAATTTCCATTCTTTGATTTTAATGCAGACGATGCCATCAACTACGGTGCTATCGGAGCTGTAATCGGACATGAAATGACTCACGGATTTGATGACCAGGGGAGGCAGTATGATAAAGATGGAAATCTGAAAGATTGGTGGACGAAGGCTGACGCGGATAAGTTTAACAATAAGGCTAAGCTGGTGATTGATCAGTACGGGAAGTATACTGTACTAAATGACTTGAAGGTTAATGGCGAGCTTACGCTTGGGGAGAACATAGCTGATATCGGTGGATTAGCTATCGCTTATGAAGCTTTTAAACAAACGGAACAGGGTAAAGGAAGTCAGAAAATTGATGGCTTTACCCCAGATCAGAGATTCTTCCTGTCTTTTGCGCAAGTTTGGAGAATCAAGAACCGTGATGAGAGGTTGAGAATGAGAATAAGCAATGATCCACATTCTCCTGAAGAATTCCGGGTCAATGGCCCTCTTTCAAATATGCCTGAGTTTTACAGAGCTTTTAATATTAAGCCCGGAGATAAAATGTACAGGAATGAGAGCGATCGGGTAAAGATCTGGTAGGGTTTAGAAAGCAATAAATTTTATAATTAGCGAAGACTGTTCTTTAATTAGGGCAGTCTTTCTTTTTAAACCGGTGTTTATATACGTGGAGAAGATTGGCAAAAGTTTTGCAATTACTTATCTATCAATATAAGCACTATGAACTTAAAAAGAACTTTTGGAACCATTCTTACAATACTGGGTATTGTTGGTTTAATATATGCGGCAGTTGGCTTTGCTCAAAGATCTGAATCTGCAAGAGAGCTGATAGTTTTCGGAATTTTAGGTGTAATCTTTTTCTTTACCGGTATTGGGCTTGTTAAAGATACAAGAGACGTTGCGAAGATGTGATCCAATAATACTAGATCTTAAAATAAATAGGAAAGGCCGGTTTCACAACCAGCCTTTCCTATTTATTTTAAGATAATAAACCTAAATAAGGGAATTATCTTAGTAAGTTTAGAGAACTAAGCAGTTTCTGCTGCAGGGAAGTTAAGATCGATCAATTCCTGTTCCTTGAAATACCGCGAAAGCGCATCGTCAAGAGTTGGAAGTAAAAGTGCTCTTTCAGAATTTAGGACGCTATAGGCGGGACGTAATGCCGCCAGGTTTAATGATTGAATTGCAACGGGTACAATTAGAGACGGGTCGTTACCACTTTGTCTGGCTACCTGGGATGCAAGTTCTGCCCAGGTTATTTCACCTTGATTCGCAAGGTGCCAAATTCCTCTTTCATCATCAAGCATTAGATCAAGACTTGTATGAACGAGGTCGGGAACATAAGTTGGCGAAATATAATTATCGGAAATAGCCGTGAATGAGCTCTTGTCTTTTAACGAGGTAAGAACGTTAAAGATAAAGTTGTATTGGTCCCAAGGGCCAAAAAACGCACTGGTCCTAATAATTAAGGCATTTGGATCTCGTTCTACGACTAGTTTCTCAGCCAAAGCTTTACTGCGTCCATAAATATTTAAAGGCGCAACCTTATCGCTTTCAATATAGGACGAATTTTTAGATCCGTCGAAGACCAGATCAGACGAGAAGGTAAGAAACTTGAAGTTGTATTTTTTTGCAAGTAAGGCGATGTTTCCAGGTCCTTCTGTGTTTGCAAGATAGCAATCATTAGAACATGTTTCCGCATCATCTACTTTAACGTATCCGGCGGCATTTACTATTGCCCATGGACGTTTTTCAGCAATTACTTTCTCAATCTGTTCCTTGTCAGCTAAATTTATTTCATCTCTGCCCAGCAGCTCGAAATGTAAGCCTCTCAGACGACATAGCCGAGCAAAGGCATTACCAAGGGTTCCTGTCTTGCCAAGGATTAATAAAGGTTGAGAAGTTTTATTTTCCTTGCTGATGCGCCGTATATTATTCTGGAAGTAGAGCACTCTCAGGTCTTGCTTCCACCATCCTTTTTCTTCCAATACTGGATGTTTAAAAACTGTTCCTTCGGCAAAGTTCTTTAGCATGCGTGCTAGTACAGTAGGCCTGGGAGTTTCAGATCTAAGATCGAAAATACCCGGTTCATAAATAGCTTCCTCTTTTTTTGTCAGAAGCTTGTTCCAACCATATGAACCCAGCATTGCCCATGCAGTAATAGCTATAATTTTTGCACCTTCGGCTTTTAATTCGTTCGCTGTAGAGTGGATTTCATTTAACCAGCGAAGCTGCTCGTCGCGGGTGCAACCTAAATGAACCTCGGTAACAGCAATCGGAATTTTGAATCTTTCCCAAGCTTCTGATAACAGGATCTTCGCTCCATATTCCCCGTCTTCAAGGTCTATCCTCACGGCTTCTACATCTGCATACTGATGCTGATGGTTGCCCCCATGTGTTTCTACCGGGTACTTTGATAAATTCTCGTCAAGGAACCGCTCGGAGGTTGGATAATAGTTGAAGCCAAGAACATCGGGTGTGCAGTTTTTTTCCCTAAAGAAATCTAGTTCTTCGGGTTTAATTCCAGACCACATCAAATAACTCCAAAGGCTGTGTTCCTGGTTGACACGACCCATAATAAGGTCAAAGCTTAACCATCGCCGTTTATTTTCAAAATCGGCCTGATACTTTAAAAGAGGAGTACTGTAGGTTTTACTCAGATCCTCAGTTTGAACCAACTTTGCAGTTGGATTTACTTTTCTAATTGCCTCCATTGCAAGCACAGTTGCCTTGCTTTCGTTAATAAGCAATCTCAGGAAATCGGCATTATCTCGTTGATGGGGGTACCAATGACCATATAAGCCACAGAAACGGGCAGTTGTCAGTGGTTCGTTAACAGGTGTGTAGTATTCTATCCACGGGAATTTTCTAGCTACCTTTTCTGCATATTCTGCTAATCCGGTAGCAAAGCGATCTGTATCAATGGAAGCGTAAGTTGGTCCGCTTCCATGATGAACAAGACCTGCAATAGGCTTAATGCCTAAATCTCTACAGTGATTAAGATTTTTCTCTGTGGTACTCCAGTCTATTTCTGTATCTGGCTCGGGCTGGTGTTTTTCCCAAATAACCGGATACCTTAATTTTTTTATCCCTAAATCAGCAAGAAGCTCAATATCTTTTTCCCGGGAGTAGTGACCAGCAAAATCAAGCTGGTCAAAGTATGTTTTTCTTACACGGTTAATTGTGCATTCTATCCCCCCCCAAATTTCAACTGGGCTTGTACTTTTAACCATAATATTTGTCTTTGTTAAGCACTTAACGGAACAGTTATTTTTCTGCCCATTGCGTTGCGGATTACGTCCATCATGTCTGACCACGTTTGATCCCATGACTTGGTAGAAAGGAAGTCGTCAACTCTTTTCAGCCATTCTTCTTTTGGCTTATTAAGTTCTGCTTCCGCAGCTGCAATAAATTCAGTTGAGTTACTTACAACACTTACTAGGTTAAGCTTCCCATAAGGTTTTACTACATCACGAATAGGGGTGGAAACTACAGGGATGCCTGCTGAAAGATATTCTGGCGTTTTAGTAGGACTAATGTAGCGTGTGGATTCATTTAATAAGAACGGAATCAGGGCCAAGTCCCAGCCAGATAAATAAGCAGGTAGTTCATTGTAAGATTTCCCTCCCAGGTAGTGAATGTTTTGGTTCTTCGGAAGAATCTCAGGATTAATTTTCACTGTTGGGCCGATTAGAATAAAATTCCAATCAGGACGCGCCGTTGCTGCTTCTCCAATTAGTTTATAGTCAAATCGTTCGTCTATAACTCCATAGAACCCGAGCTTTTTACCTGTAATACCAGTTTGGTCAGCCGGCTGCTCCATTTGATTCCTTGCTTGGGCAAAATGCTTTTTATCAATACTGCTTGGGAAAGGATGGATGTTTTGGTGTTGGTGTTTTTTTGCCTCGTATAAAGAATGGCCACCTGTGAATACAGCGTCTGCACGAGTTAATAGTTCTTTTTCAAGGTATGTTAACTCAGCTGGAGCATTTTTAAATGCAGAAAGCTCGTCCATACAATCATAGATTGTCAAGTTCGGGAAATATTCTCTTGAGAACTCCAAAGCCATTGGCGTATAATACCAGAAGATAAAGTCAGACAAGCTTTTATCCTTTAAAAATGATTTTAACATCAATTTTTGCAGGTTTACACTTTCTTTTTTGGAAAGACCGCTTTGAACATGTGGGACTAATACCCACAATTTATCTTCGCGTTTACTTATTGAAAGATAGCTTTCTCCATCTTCGGCAACATCACAAATTGGCTCTTCAAGAAAATATACATTAAATTCGCGTGCAAAACGAGTAAGCAAGTGTTGTGGACGCTGGAATACGAAATCCCAGCGGAGGTGTGAAAATACTAATAAGTTTTCAGGTACACGTTTCATAGTTTCGTCTGTTAGTTAGGATTTAACAAGATGCTAACCGAAACGTTTGCAGATTAGGGCGAAATTTCTACAAGTATCCTATCTTTTATATTTTTTTTCGTTAAACAATCAACCTTTTTTGCCTGAGTAAGGGCTTTTTTCTCTACGTTTTAACTTTTTAATACGACGCTGTAGCTATATTAGAAGGTAGGCTCTCATTTTTCACTCTATCCAAAGCAGTTATAACGTACTGATACTCTTTTCCACGTTGCAAAGTATAATCAGTAAAGGAGGTCAAATTCTTCTCATAGCTCACCCTCAAAATTTTGGTTGCATCTTCAATATTTATAGGTTCGCCGGCAGCAAAGCGGTAAATGACATATCCATAAGCGGTCTCGTTATCCCTGGCCATATACGGCTCCTTCCAATTTAAGACACAAAACCCGTTGCTGGTAACAGTTGCCTGAAGTGTTAGTGGAGAAAGTGGCGGGATGTCGTCCAACCAGATCATAAGAGGAGGTAAGGAAGGAGAACGATAAAATTGAGTCCTTATAGAATCTTGAAATCCAGCAAGGTTATTTGTTAAAGACTTTGAGCTGAAATAAACGCTACCCTGTACGCGGGGATTTTTCCTTATGTACCTTACCTGGTCGGGAAGCTGGCTCCAGTTATTCCAGCCCTCTCGCTTTTCAGTAGCCCTATAAGCTCCTTGTCCTATATAAACATGTTTTCCAAATGCATTATTACTCCACCAATCAACTAACTTTTCAAAAGGCGCTGCGCGATAAAAGAAAGGAAAATATACCTGTGGATTTACGTAATCTATCCATCCTTCTTTTACCCATTTTCTCGCATCGGCATATAAAGTACTGTAACCCTGTAAACCTGTACTTTCAGACCCCTCAGGGTCCTGACTTTTGTTTCTCCAGATTCCGAAAGGACTGATTCCAAATTTCACAAAACGCTTTACAGAATGAATGCTGTCTGAGAGTTCTTTTATTAATAGATCAACATTGTTTCGTCTCCAATCGGCTATATTCCCAAACTCTCCACCGTATATTCTAAACTGCTGGTCATCTGCTACTACTTGGCCTGTTTCAGGATATGGGTAGAAGTAGTCGTCGAAATGAACCCCATCAATGTCATAACTTTTTACTACATCTAAAACTACACTTACAATGTACTGCCGGGCTTCAGGTATTCCTGGATTAAAAAGTTTTTTTCCGGCGTAATTAAAAAACCATTCAGGATGTTTTTTTATAATGTGATCAGGTGCTAACTCTGCAATATTTAAATTCATGGCTGCCCTATAGGGATTAAACCAGGCATGCAACTCAATACCCCTCTTATGTGCCTCTACAATAGCATATTCCAAAGGATCATAAAAAGGGACAGGAGCTTTCCCTTGTTTTCCGTTTAAGTACTTACTCCAGGGTTCCTTCGATTTTGCATAATATGCATCAGCAGCAGGACGTATCTGAAACATGATGGCATTCATACCACTTTGCTGATGCTCATCAAGTAAATGTAGAAGCTCTTTCTGCTGTACTTCAACAGGCAGGCCTGGTTTACTTGGCCAATCAATATTTGCGACAGTGGCCACCCATACCCCACGAAATTCGCGCTTAGGTATAGGAGCAACTTCTGTCTGACCTTGAGCAATACCCGAAAGAACCAGAAAAATATTAAGGATTGTTAATCTAATAGACATGTGTTAAATCAAAGCTTGCAAAGATAATTAACAAACATTCAGATGAAGCGCTTTATTGTTGCCCTGAATATTTTTTATACAAAAACGCGGCTGACTGTGCATCAGGAGCACAAAATCATATATTTGTGATATCAGGATGACCAATAACGCAATATTTAGAGGTCTGGGAAGTTATACTTGGAAGTATAGGGGAGGGATTGTGTAGCCGCAGTATTAATTACCATTTTCAAAATTGTAGACACTGATATGGAAAAAACTTATCAAGAACAGGTTCAGGCGCCTAAAAGAGATTCAAACAAGATTTACTTTTTAGTGGCGGTAATCGTTGCCCTTTTAGGTACTAACGCCTATCTTTTTTTTAAAGACAAAAAATCAGGGGATAGAATCGTAACGCTGAACGACGAAAGATCTCGAATGGAAGTAGAGATCGACAAGATAGAGGCGGAACTTGACAAGGCTAATGAGTCTAATGTTCAGCTTACGGCTGATATGAAAGAAGAGCAAGAGCTTGCCCGCGAAAAGATCTCTGAGCTTCGCGAGCAGCTAAGGGCTGGTAAACTGACACAAAGAGAACTGGCGAAGGCTCAAAGCGAATTAAAAAATTTACGATTTTTCGTTACGAAGTACACCGCAGATATTGCTGAGCTGGAGAAGAAAAATCAGGAACTGACAGTAGAAAGAGACAGTTTGCGTACTTCGGTAAGCAATATTTCGCAAAAGGCAACTCAGCTGGAAGCGCAAAATACTGAGTTAAGTGGAAAAGTTAAGGTTGCTGCGGCATTAAAAACCGGAACCATCAGTGTGGTGCCTTTAAGAATAAGAAATAGCGGAAAGGAGACTGATGTAACAAAGGCAAGCTCGGCTAAGAAACTTCGTTTTACTTTTAATATTGTTAATAATTCACTTGCTCAAACTGGGATGCATGATGTTTATATCCGAATCATTGATCCCAGTGGCAACTTGATCACTTCTGATAACAGCAGCATATTCAGTGCAGACGGGGAGGACCTTCAGTACACTTACCGCACTGCTATCGAGTTTGATAATACTGACAAGATTTATAATATTGATTGGACGAATCCAAGTGCCTTTTCAAAAGGAACTTATACAGTAATGTTCTATTCAGATGGGTATGGTATGGGGAAAACAACATTCTCGCTGAGGTAAAAATAATGGCACGAGTTGCACGAATTAACTTCAAGAGTCAAATAGTCTTGAGCTATGATTAGTGTAGTTCGTGTTTTTTATACAATGAAGGCATTAGAAGAACGCTCTAAATTGAACTGATCCATTATGTATTGTTCTTACTGATTCGGACTTTCTTCCCTCATAGGTTAAGTTCATCTGAATTCCCTGAGCAATTGTTCTCTGCAGAACAGTTGTCCATATTATGTTATTCCCTGGTTGCAAGCCTTCGAGCATCTCGTAAGCCAGCGAAGTATTTCTGTCTCCATTAAAGTTATTCCTTACTCCATTAATTGCTGCTGTAAAAACTCCTTTAGCAGTTATATTATAACGAATATCCGACCCTAAACGATAATTAAATGAAACTTCACGGTTGTTAATCCTATTCTTCATAGAGCGATACATTCCATTAATGCCCCAACGGAAATTAGTGGTAAAAAGATACTGTGCTTCTGGTAATACCTCTATTGCTTTTATAGTAAAGTCTTTTTCTGGAAATAGCTCGGACCGATATCGCCTAAGCCCCTGTTTCAGCTCTAAAATTGTTGTGACTTTTTTAGCGTTCCATCTTAGGCGTACACCTTGTTCATTCCGACTTCTACTGTCAAAGCCATTAATAAGAAGTAACTTGTTCGATGTCTGTTGAAGGTTTAGATCTATTCCGTAGACCGGATTACTTCGGTTAAAGAACAGGGTATTCCTAAGATAAGTATTGTCTGATATGAGGTTTTGATTTTGAATGTTAGAAAGTGGGTTATAGGCAGAGAAACCACTTTCTCCTGTTGATTTTCGTTCTGTTTTGAATGCGGATTGGCTTGAAAACTTATTGATGACCTTGTAAATACCCTCCCGATTTCTCCACACAGCAGCAGGTGTTAGTCGGGCTGTCAAATTAATTGTAGTGTAATTCGTGTTAACAAACTCATTTGTATTCTGATAAATTCGTAGATACCTTGCCTGGTCCTGGTACCTTGCAATCTCAAATTCATTCAGCTCCTTAATACCATTATTGTTATAGTCATTCCAAGCATAAGCTCCTTGCCCTGTAATCACCTCCAGATAAGAGAACTCCCTTCTAGGCTCCCTTCCCGGACCTATTTCATAGAAGATGTTACTATTGATAAACCCATTTATAGCAGAAAAGGTGTAGTCGATCCGGCCCAGCAGGGAGTTTTCCTTTGGCTGTGACGTTCGTTGTTTATAGTTAATATCGCGGTAGGTTGTTAATAATGACAGAGTTGAATTAGAGCTTTTTCTTAAACTCAGTTCACCGCTTATAACATCTGCCACTGAATAATTCTGAAGTTTATTCAAGAATGGTAGCTTGTCAAATCGTCTGCTGTACTGGATTTTATATAGGTGACTAGAGGTAGAGGGAGAACTAAGGTAGGCCGAGTATTGATCAAAGGCGAAACTATTACCTGATATAAGGTTATTCTCTAGATTAGTCTTGTTATGCTCCTGCTCAAGATTAACACTTGTAACAAAATGCTTAAATGCTTTGCTTAAATCTATCCGTTGCCTTAGAAAATTGCCGTTATTAATATCACTGGAGGAGTTTAATATTTTACCAGAATAGAGGAGGGTGAAGTTCTTCACATTATACTGTCCCTCTATGCTATTAAGAAAGCCAGCATAAGTACTCTCTCTCACAAAGCTGTTAAATTGGTAGGTAACATTCCTCTGGTGACTTGTATAGAGACTCGCGCTAAAGTTGACGAAGTGTTCGGGAGCTTTTTCTGTTAATCCTAAAAGATTAAAATCCCTTTCAAACTCCACCGTTCTGTAACGTTCAAGGAAACTGAAGTTGGAAGAGGTATGCTCATAGCTTACCGAAGTAATAAGTTTAGTTGAAGCCGAATCGGGTGTAAAGGTTAGGGAATTTCTAGCTGAAATTTTAAAAGCAGCTCCGCGGTTCTGTTTATTCCCGATAGCGGAAAATAAGTTAACATCGTTATCACTAAAGGCCACTTCTGTACTGAGCAGGGTATTCTTTGAGGGTTTAAGATCGGTTCCAAAGGTTAAAAGATGTTTCTTCTTAGGGGTAATTAACAAGGATACTGGCTCGTAGTCTCCTTGTTTATCTCCTCCAATCGGCGGAACGAATTCAAATACTCTACCGTTCGCAATAGAAGTTGTGCTTATTCTATAATTGCCTGCGTTAGGTCCAACATATGAAAAGCCAGGCCTGTAACGCGCCAGACTAGGATCTGTACTATAAACATATACCTCTGAAGAACCTAAGGTATCTACTTGTTTATACAGCACATCTATAGTATTAAAATCAACTGTATCAATATTAGATATATAGGCCTGATTAATATTATTCCCAATTTCTTTCAAATATCTTTTTTGTTGGTCTGACAGATTCTGTAAGAAAGGGCGGTTCTTATTATCCTGCTCGTTATAGTAGTTGAATTTAAAATGTAGTTTGTCTGAATAAGCTTCCTGGTTGAAATAGGTTAAAGACCGAGAGTAATTCTTATCCGAGTATTCAAATTCTATACTAATACGGCTATTCTGCGTAATAAGCTTTTTGGCTGTGAAAGTTAGTTCAGCCAAATTATAATTAATGATATAATCATTTTCCTGTCCTCGTTGCATTAATACGCCATCAATATATACCCGTTCTGTTCCTGAAAGGATGATGATGGCTTGCTCTCCATTGCTTCCCGTTATTCGATAAGGCCCCTGGTTTCCTTCTGTTCCGTTAAATTGTAATCTAGAAGAACGGCCTTTAGCTACAGCCATTGATAAACCCGACTTGTAATTCCAGCCGCCAGATGAATAAGAAGTTGAGAAGGAAGCGCCTTGTGTCCTTTTAAAAAAATTCATGAAGTAACTGTCGGGCCTTCTGATCTCGTAGTCTCCTCCCGTTAGGATCGAATTTTTTCTTTTCAATTGAATAAAGACCTTGTCAAACTCGTTCAATTGTTGTGTATTGCCTTCTGCCTGAATAGGGATGTTATCGTCAGAAATTGCGGCAAGGATTTCCAGATCTTCAGTTATTTTACCTGATAGCTGCAACGTCATATTCGAATTCAAAGCAAGATCGTGGTTGTTTCCTACGCCCACACTTCTCGAAATGCTGCCGCTTTTATTTAAACCTTCAAGGTTAAAAAGAGTATTTGTTTCCTGCTTTTCTTTCTTTCGAAAAGCAGTATTATCGATCACCTCTTCCAAGATGCTATCTCTAGAATATTTGTAGTATCTTTTAGTAAATAGTACAGGAAAGGTTTTGTAGGTTACAATTACTGTTGATACGTCAGGTTTCCTTACCCAGATCAATACTGAGTTGGCCAGGTCGATAGAATAAGTAATTGGTGATATAATAAGACTGTCAAGGGTTTTTATTTCAACACTTCCGGGAACAATGCTTAGTGAGTCAAGAATTACCGTGTCGGCAACAATTGGAATAACTTTTTGATGAAGTAAAGACTGCCCGTTTACTTTTTGAACAAGCAGTAGTAAACAGCCAGCCCAAAAAGTAAACAGTTTGAGCATCAGCTTGCTAACGGAAGTGTGATATAAAATGTTGTCCCTTTGTTTTGTTCTGTTTCAAAGCGAATGGTTCCGAACATGTTTTCTATTGCCTGTTTAACAAAAGCTAGCCCAAGACCGGTTCCAGAACTTTTGGTAGTAAAATTGGGATTAAAAATCCTTTCACGCAAATCTTCGGGTATACCCTTTCCATTGTCTTTTACTTCAATATTAACATTCTTAGTGTCGGTGTTTAGGATTATTTCAATATTTCCCTTCCGGTAATCAGGAATTGCTTCTATAGCATTTTTAATTAAGTTGTTAAAAATTCTAAGTAAATGATCTTTACCGCCTTTTACAATAATATCACCTGCCGTAAGTTTGATGAAGGAAATGTTAAGATCCTCGCTATTCCTGTATACATCTATACTCTTGTCGATAATTTCACAGATCTCCAGGTTCTCAAACGGAGTATCGGGCATCTTGGCAAAATTCGAGAATTCGGATGCAATAAGTGATAAGCTTTCAATCTGTTCAATGAAGGACTTACTGAATTTCTCAAACTTCTTGTCGAAATTTGGATCTTTTTCTCTCCAGGATTTCTCCAACAATTGAACGCCCAATTTAAGTGGGGTTAATGGGTTTTTGATCTCATGGGCTACCTGCTTTGCCATTTCCCTCCAAGCAGATTCCCGCTCTGACCTCGCCAGCTTCTGTGCACTGTCTTCGAGTGCCATGATCATATTATTGTATTCTTTGATCAGACCGCCAATCTCATCGTTACTCTTCCATTGAATAGGCTCGTTCCTACTACCAATCTGAATTTGTCCAAGACTTTTTCCTACCAGAGTAAGCGGATAAGTGATCTCGTTGGCCAGGAATATGGCAAATAAGGCAATTACAACCAATACAAGTGCATAGACGTTTATTAGAGTATTAAGGTATGAGCCTACTCGCATGTCATAGTCCTGTTCGTTTGAATAGTATGGAAGGCTTAGATATGCGATAGTCTCATTTTCGTTATTGCGAATAGGCTTGTAGGCAGTAATGAATTTCATTCGTCCTATTTGTTCATAGTTCAGAAGCTCTGACCTTTGATATTTATTCAAATAGATAAAAGATTCTGCATTCATTAGTCGCTCAATAAAGCCATAGTCATATATATTGGGCTGAGTAGTAAAAATTACCCTGCCTTTAGTATCATATAGGTTAAGATCAGTTGCGTTAATTTCAGCAAAGGTGTGGAGGATCTGCTCGTTCGCACGGGAGAAACCATTGGTGAAAGTTCTGTTATTTTCAAGGGCAGTTTTAATCCTATTGATATTATTCGTTAGATCTTGTTCCTGTTGTTTCTTAAACTGCTGGCTGATGCTGAAGTAGGTAATGCCTCCTACGATCATAAGTGTTACAACAATTGCAGCAACAAGGGAAGCCTGTATCCTTGTTTTGTAAAGGATTCTATTCCTCGAAATCAGGTAGCTCCAGCGATAGCCATTCAGCCTAAAGTTATCGTCGTGAAAAATCACCCAAATCTGATGTATAAGAATCAATACTATAGAAAAGGAAAGCAATACTAAGAACAAGAACGATACGGAGGCAAGTTGAATAACCCAGGTAATTACGGGCTTGCTTACTACAACTAGTTTCCTTGCTGTTGATTGATATATAATATGACTGTATCCATTCTTTTCGGTGTAAACAAACTTCCCTATATAACCTTTAAAATCATTATTTACAAGATTGTAAATATAATCCCCATTTTGATTTAGAAGCCGCCCATTACTGTAGAAAGCAAAGGAATAGTTATTTAACTCATCATCGGTATTGATCTTTGCGTCGGCAAGGACTTCAGGAAAGGAGCCTTGTTCTTTGAAGGTTTTTGACTTCAGCTCGAAGGCTAAAGTACCTAATGATTGATTGTCGCGGTTTACTGGAATAAGGGCAAAATAGTTCTGTAAGCCAAACGTATTATTAACCCGGTAGAAATATTCTGAAACCTTTATGGATCCTGATACAACTAGCTTTTTGTAATAATTTACTGCTTTTTCATCCTGCAGTGGAACGCCTTGCCAGTAAGGATGAACATCGAAGTCATATCTGGAGAGGTAACCATCAAAATAAAGCTTGCGCAGCTTGTTTTTGAGCGCTTCTTTATCCTCTTTTTGTTCCCCAAAGTATTCAGTAAGCAATTCTTCCTTCAACAGGTTCTGCTCGATGGAAAAGAAAAGGAGTACTGCGTTTGGATCATCTGCCGACTCGAGCCTCTGCGCTATCTCTTGTCTTTGGGCCCGCTCTTTAGTGTATTGGAAAGAGGCGAGTTTTATAGACGCGATTATAGCAAACAGAAGGGTAGTAAATAGGAAAATAACAAGCTTGTACCCATGGTTTTTATTATAGAAAGCCCAGCCGCGAAGAAAAATAATGATGCCGAAGAATAGTATGTGAATGCTTACAGAATTAAAGATCAACTGAGCGGTAAGGATAAAGGCTATACCTGCCAAAAAGATTATAAGTCGCTCTTTATTGGTTAGAGGTAGGCTCTCACCAATTGCCAGAACAATCTCAATTAGCAAATACACATTAAAAATAGCCACGCACATTAACAGAATACCGAGCCAACTATGCGGACTGAGATAAATGACGTTATTTAAATCAAAATTAATGTTCGATTGCGTTACTAAGCTATGGAATATTTCGTTGTGCTGGTAAGCAACTAAATAGATTATAATACCCAATAAAGAGAATATGGCCAATGCCGGGAGCTTTCCGAAGCTATTACCAAAGAGGGATATTTCGAAACGGTAGCTGAAGATAAAGCATATGAACCAGCTAACCATTATTGCATTGAGAAGGAAGTCGCCTAATGTGGGGAAGAAATAGCTACCATGATAATATTTTGCATCGAAAACAGGTACATCAAAATAAGTATCGAACCATGCAAATTCAAGTGTTAGAATCCTGACAGTTAAAAAGTAGAGGAAAAATAATACAATACTCCATTTAACATAGCCCTTATTGGCCATAAGAATTGCAACGTAGTTAGCAAAGATGGTCGCAAAAAAAGCTGTCAGCAACCACATCCATAATTCAAGCTTCGAATAGAAAGTGTTTGTGATAGCTGATTTTAACCTTACTGCAAATAAATATTTACCTCCCGCGGTTTTTATATTATATACTTGTTTATCGTCGAAGTTTGCTATATCGAGATTATCCTCACTAATGAGATCTGAGGAGAAAGTATTTTTAAGGTGTTTGTTCTGAATCTTATACTCTGCCTTGATCGGTATAAGGAATACTACCGAAAATCTTCCATAAGTCTTCTTTACGGCTTCATACCAGCCATTGTTGGGCCTGTAGAACGATGAACCTTCTTTCAAGCCAGCATCAGTTATTGGAGCAACTTTGTTGGTGCCCCAAAAAATAAGGTTATGGTCGTAATAAGTATGGACATAAATGGATCGCTCCTTTTCCAGTTCCTTTATGATAGAAATCGCAATATTAGGATCCTGGTGAGCTGTTTTCACAGCAGCTAGTTTCTTATTGTCGGCCAGGTAATTCGATATGAACTTCTCTTTTTTATTTAAATTACGCTCAATAGTACTGCCGTCAAACTCAAGTATCTCTGACTTATCGAAAGTAAAATGAATAGTAAGTGCAGTAGCAGCAAAGCTAATGGTTAGCAAAAAAAGCAGAAGTCGTATTTTAAAGGTAGCGCTCACTTATTAAAAGATTTTAGAGCTGGTAAATGAATTTTCGCAATATAGAAATAAACCTACCACAAATAAAAAACATAAAACCCGCATCAACTTATCACGATCCGGTATGAAAGTACTTATTAGGATCTATATTAGTATTAAAGAACAAACTATACTTTCATAAAAAAGACAGATGCATACCCGCACCTGTCTTTTAACATCTCAATGATATGAACTTAACTACAATGTACCGCTACTTGTTTGAACAGTTCGGTCTACTTTTTTAATTAAGCCCTGAAGTACATTCCCTGGACCTACTTCTGTAAATGATGTGGCTCCATCTTCCAGCATTTTTTTAACGGTTTGTGTCCAACGTACTGCACCTGTTAGCTGAGCAATTAAATTATGCTTAATACTGGTAGGGTCAGTATAAGGTTTTGCATCTATGTTTTGATACACTGGGCAAACTGGAGTCTTAACGTCTGTTGATGCAATGGCGCTTTCTAATTCTGCTCTTGCTGCTTCCATAAGGGGAGAATGGAAAGCTCCGCTAACGTTAAGCTTTAACGCTCTTTTTGCGCCTCTTTCTGTTAGAAATGCGCATGCTTTATCTACTCCCTCAACGCTGCCAGAGATAACTAACTGCCCCGGACAATTATAATTTGCAGGCACTACAACTTCGCTAACCATATCACAAACTTCTTCAACAGAGTAGTCATCTAAGCCAAGTATGGCAGCCATTGCGCCTTCCTGAATCTCACATGCTTTTTGCATTGCATTAGCCCGCGCTGCAACAAGTCTCAAGCCATCTTCAAACGATAAGGCTCCCGCAGCTACCAAGGCGGAAAATTCGCCTAAGGAATGCCCGGCAACCATTTCAGGCTTAAAATCTTCCAGTACAGAAGCTAATATAACCGAATGAAGGAAGATAGCAGGTTGAGTTACATTTGTTTGTTTAAGATCATCTTCAGTACCATTAAACATCACATCAGTAATCCTAAATCCTAAAATTTCATTAGCTTTTTCAAATAGATCTTTAGCTTTAGCTGATTGTTCATATAGCTCTTTGCCCATACCTGGGAATTGAGCTCCTTGTCCTGGAAATACGTATGCTTTCATAATGACCATCCCAATTTTGCTGTTAAGGATTGGGATAAATTTTTTAATTATTTATGGTTAAGATTGATCCTGATATATTAATTCTACAGATGATGGCTTAATCAAGGCTGGCTGTTATCAATCTCAGAAACTCTGCCCTGGTTTTTTCGTCCTTAAATGCACCGGTAAATGCGGAGGTTGTAGTAACAGAATTTTGTTTTTGAATGCCTCTCATGCTCATGCAAAGGTGGCGGCATTCAATTACCACTGCTACCCCTAATGGTTGAAGAGTTTCATGAATGCAATCCCGAATCTCATTTGTTAGTCTCTCCTGCACTTGTAGTCTTCTTGCGTATGCCTCAACAACCCTCGGGATCTTGCTCAAGCCAACAATGTGTCCGTTAGGTATATAAGCAACATGTGCTTTACCTAAAAAAGGAAGCATATGATGTTCACACATTGAATAAACCTCAATGTCTTTTACAACAACCATTTGGCTATATTCCTCCTTAAACATAGCGCTTTTCAATATTTCCTCAGGCTTGATATCGTACCCATGAGTAAGAAACTGAAGAGCTTTTGCCACACGCTCTGGAGTTTTAAGTAAACCTTCGCGACTAGGATCTTCCCCCAGGTCCTTTAGGATCTCACTGTAGTGGGAGGCAATACTTTCTATTTTCTTAGGATTGTATCTGTCGATTTTCACATAGCCGTCGAGTTCGTTCTCTTGGGCCATGAAATTGGTCTGTTCTTGATCTGCCATGAATTTTTTATTCTCCGAAGTACTCTACAAAATTATTTTCAGTCTCTACAAGTTTTACCCCGTGTAGAGCAACGTTCAAAGAATCAAGTTGAGCTTTCAATTGTTTAAAGATTTCAATTGCTAAAACTTCCGTTGATGCCATTTTGCCTTTCATAAAATCTACATCCAAATTGATGTTTTTATGATCAAGTTTATCGGTTACATGAGTACGGATAATGTCCCGAAGCACTTTAAGGTCTATAACGAAACCGGTTTCCGGATCAACCTCACCCTTTACGGTGACAAAAAGTTCGTAGTTATGCCCGTGCCAATTCGGATTAGAGCACTTACCGAACACCTCCATATTTTGTTCATTGCTCCATTCCTCCTTAAACAACTTATGGGCTGCATTGAATTGCTCTCTGCGGGTTATGTATATCATTCTTAATCAAATAAAGCACAAACTTACACAAAATTTATATTTAGGAATTTTAGTATGCCGATATAATCATTTTCTGACTTTTCGATTAGTTTGCTTATTGCCACTTAATAGTCAAATATCTGCTGAGATTATTTACAAAAGGAACAGAAAGGCAACAATAGTTAAATTTGCGCATGAAATTGTTGCTGGTTGCGGCTACTTCTTTTGAAATTCAGCCTTTTATTTCATATTACAGCTCTACAGAACTTGAGAGGAAACATGACGTGGACGTGTTGGTTACAGGGGTGGGGATGGTGGCCACAGCATTTTCATTGGGCCGGAAATTTTCGGAAGGCAGGTATGATTTTGCTATAAATGCTGGGATCGCTGGCTCCTTCAATAAAAATATAGAAATTGGGGAGACGGTGGTTGTTAAGGATGATCGTTTTGTCGAACTGGGGGCAGAAGATAACGAAAGTTTCCTAAGTATTGAGGAGCTAGGATTTGGTATAAGCACATATTTTTCATCGTTTACCAATTCATTCCTTGAATCTCTAAAAGCAGTCTCCGGTATTACAGTAAATAAGGTCCATGGGCGTTTAAGTTCTATTGAAAGCACACTTAATCTTTTCAATCCTGATGTTGAAAGTATGGAGGGGGCCGCCTTTTTATTCGCATGCAGGGAGGTTGATATACCTGCCGTAGAGCTTCGGAGTATTTCGAATTATGTAGAGCCTAGGAACAGGGATAGCTGGCAGATAACTTTAGCTATTACTAATTTAAATGATACTCTAATTCGTTTTGTCGAACATTTATCAAAGGACGAATAACTTCCTTGATAAACCCGACTTTCGTTTAACATACAAAACCAAATATATGAAGCTGACACTTGGCTTTTCACCTTGCCCAAACGATACCTTTATTTTTGATGCTCTAATTCATCATAAAATTGATACGGAGGGTCTGGAGTTTGAAGTGTTTTTTGATGATGTTGAAACACTTAATCAAAAAGCTTTCCGGCAGGAACTCGATATTACTAAGCTAAGTTTTCATGCCTTTGCTTACGCTATTCAGCACTACGTTCTTCTTGATGCAGGCAGCGCGCTCGGATTTGGGGTAGGACCGCTGGTTATTAGCAAGAAGTCTTTAATGGAACTGCTCTTAGAAAATGGAGTCCAGCATAGAGAGTCAGAAAGCGCAAGCGAAATTGTGGAAGAAGACATTAAACCGTATTTATCAAATTTAAAAATTGGCATTCCTGGCAAATACACTACGGCAAATTTTCTTTTAAGTTGGCTTCTCCCTGATGCCAATAATAAGGAAGAGCTTGTTTTTTCAGATATAGAGGATGCAGCTATTCGCGGCGATATAGATCTAGGACTAATAATTCACGAGAACAGATTCACCTATCGTGAGAGGGGATTAAAAAAGATCTTTGACTTGGGTGATTTGTGGGAGCGACAAACAGGATGTGCCATTCCTTTGGGAGGAATTGTGATAAAAAGAAACCTGCCAGAGGAAGTCAAATTGAAATTTAACAGGGTATTGCGTAAAAGCGTTGAGTTTGCTTTTGCAAATCCTAAGTCTTCCATTGATTTTATCCGCCAGCACGCCCAGGCAATGGAAGAGGAAGTGATGTACAAACACATTGAATTGTATGTAAATAAATACTCTGTGGATTTAGGCGATGAGGGAAGAAAGGCGATAAAATTGCTATTTAGCAAAGCTTCTGAATTGAAGATTATACCGTTTTTAGATGACAATATATTTTTAACCTGATTTTCTTAGTCACTTTTATATAGCTTTGGCGAAATTATTTTGAGTTTTTAAACGTAAAGGGTTAAAAGAGATACCATGATTATAGTTACTGGTGCTGCAGGTTTCATAGGAAGTTGCCTGATTCAGAAGCTGAATGAAGAAGGATATTACGATCTTGTTCTAGTTGACGATTTTTCAAGCGAAGAGCAGAATAAGAACTTTGAGGGAAAGCGCTTCTCGAAGAAGGTTAACAGGGAGGACTTTCCGCAGTGGCTTCGTGAAAATCAGCTTCATGTGCAGTTTGTGTTTCATCTTGGAGCCCGTACCGATACTACAGAATTCGATTACGAACTCTTGAAGAAACTCAACCTTGATTATACTATAGACATATGGAATGCATGTGTGGATTTTGGCTTACCTCTGGTTTACGCATCTTCTGCAGCTACTTATGGGCTAGGCGATTCTGGCTACGAGGATGATGAGACCCGATTGGACGAACTGAAGCCTTTGAATCCCTACGGAGATTCTAAAAACGAGTTCGATAAGTGGGCCATAAAGCAAGAGCGGCAACCCTTCTTTTGGGCTGGCTTAAAGTTCTTCAATGTCTATGGACCCAACGAGTACCATAAAGGCAGGATGGCCTCCGTCGTTTTCCACACTTTTAATCAGATTCAGAAAACTGGAGGAATGCGTTTGTTCCAATCCCATAATCCTGATTTCCGCGATGGCGAACAGCAAAGAGATTTTGTATATGTAAAAGATGTAACGGAAGTAATGTACTTCTTAATGCATCATCGAAAAAATTCCGGTATTTACAATCTCGGCTCCGGTAAAGCCCGTACATTCCTTGATCTTGCTACTAATACCTTTAGAGCATTAGGCAAAGATCCTCAAATTACTTTTATCCCAACACCGGAAGACATCCGCGATAAGTACCAGTATTTTACTGAAGCAAAAATGGACAAATTGTCGGCAATCGGTTATCACAAACCCTTCCATACACTTGAGCAGGGGGTAGAGGATTATGTGAAGAACTATTTGGTCCCGGGAAAATATTATTAACAGGTTTTGGCTAGCGCGAATTACACCCATTTCGCTCCTGAGAAAGTGCTTTATGTAAAAGTAGTAATGTTTGCAAGCTCGGTCTCTTAGAGTGAATAGTGTAATTCGTCCATTCAGCTATTTTAGGGATTCGTTTGCTTTTTACAGATCCTCTTTCATATCTCCTAAATTCTTCACACTTAGGCGGGATGAAATGGAGGATGCTATTGTAGAGATAAAAGCTACAGTGCCAAAAACAACCAAGAAGTCTGTCCACTTTATAGCAACAGGATAAGCTTCTGTGATGAAGTTTGCTTCAGCCATCTGTATAAATCCATATTTTTGTTGCAGGATGCAAAATATTAGTCCTGCTACCATTCCTGCAAAGCATCCCACAAATGAAATAAGTAGTCCTTCCAGTAAAAAAATACGTCTTATTAAGCTCGTATCTGCGCCAATGCTACTTAGGATTGCAATATCTTTCTTCTTATCAATTACCAGCATTGTTAACGTTCCAACGATATTAAATATCGCTATAATAAGAACGAATGTTAGAATGAGATAAATCATAAGTCGCTCGATATTAAGCGTTTTATATAGGCTTTGTTCCTGTTGAACCCTGTTTTTTACTAAAAAGTCTTTTCCAAGCTTCTGAGAGAGTTCCTTCTGAAAACTGCTTGTACTCTCTCCCCCGCTTAAATAAAGTTCTATCGACGAGATGTTTTTTTCTTCGCCAAGAAGCTCTCTTGCAAAACTCAACGGAACAATAACTGATTCATCGAAACTCTGTTGTATCTGGAATACCCCTACAGGCTTAATTGTCTTGAGGGTAAATTCTTCTGCAGGATTAAACGCGTTTGCCACTCCTTTTTTAGGCGAATAGATTTCCAGCTCTCTAAACTGGTCGTTCACATTGATAGAGAGGTATAGCTGAACCATCGAGCCTACAACAGCATAAGGTTTACTATTTTCTTCAATTACGAAACTTCCCTGAACAAGGGTGCTATCTAGTTTTGAGCGTTTGAGAAAATCGGGGGATACTCCTTTAATGGTGCCAATGTATTGCCCATCCTCATAGCGTAATAATGCCTTTTCTTGCAATACTTCTGTGTAGTTAGTAATCCTTTTGTCGTACTTTAGGTCCCTTACTTTAGGCGAATTAGGGTCAAATGACTTTCCCTGAGCTGGTTCGATCCTAATTTCTGGAGTGAAGTTATTATACATTGATAAGATCACCTTCTCAAATCCATTAAAAACGGATAGAATAATCACCAGAGCTGCGCTGCCTACAAATACTCCCAACATAGAAATACCCGAGATGTAATTAATGGCATTTAGGGACTTTTTGGTAAAAAGGTATCGTTTCGCTATGTAAAAGGAAGTTCTCAATCTATTACTGATTTAGGAATGGATTGTGTTGTTTTTCGAAACCGATCGATGTCTCGTTTCCGTGGCCAGGATAAACCGTAACGTTATCAGGCAGATCAAAAAGCTTTTCCCTGATATTTTTAATAAGCTGGTTATAGTTGCCTCCAGGAAGATCTGTACGCCCTATACTTCCATAGAATAGCACGTCGCCTCCAATTAAGAATTCGTTTGCAGAATTGTAAAAGCATAAGTGAGCGGGGGAATGCCCTGGTGCAAAAATTAATTCCAGTGTACTGTTACCAAAGGTGATATTGCCTTCTTCCGGAAGGAAGGTATCCGGAAGTGGAGATACTTCATAATTAAAACCCTGAGCCGGCGCGTAAGAGGGGACTGCTGTCAGAAGCGGAAGTTCTCCCTCGTGAAATTGAGGTTTAAGAGCGTAAGTATCAAAAACAAATTTATTACCAAGAACGTGATCAATGTGGCAATGCGTATTAAGGAGTCGCACTGGTGTTAAACCTTCTTGTGTAATAAACTTTACCAGCTCATTCTGTTCAGTCCCCGTATACATGCCAGGGTCTATTATTACACATTCCTTCGTTTCGTCAAATAATACGTAGGTGTTTTCCTGATACGGATTGCAGGTAAATGAATGGACTTTGATCATAGCACTCAAATGTAGTAACAATGCGCTAACTGTTCCAAGGTTGATAAAGTTTTAAATTGGCCTGGCAGAAATGTTTTTTGCTTAACCTTTCCAATGGAAGGATTTAATAAATACGTCCAGATCCTTTTTGACAAAGTCCAACACTGGTTGAATGGAATCTAACTTAGGAGCCTCGTTAAAATAAAGAGCTCCACGAACGTAATTTTTAGTACTGTCAGTAAGGAAAAATTGGGCCGAGGAAGCCGTATTTCCTTCTATAGTATAGTAAATACCATAAACCTTCCTGTCCGGATAGTAGATTCTCCCCTCATTAATTCCGGTAGCTTTCACAGTGTGTTTGAAGGCAAGCTTTCGTGCATCTTCTATAAGCTCGTCAAAAACTTTATTTGATGTCACAGCTTGGTAGCTTATGTGGATACGTCCTTTGAATTGGGGGAAGTAAACGTTCATCCAGCAAGGCTTTGCATCTCTGGAGCTATCCGGCTCGATCTGGGCATAGGTTGGGTAGTCAAATGAGAAGGGACAACTCTGGTTATAAGTTTGGTAGCTTTTTGTGGGAAAGGAAATGCGGAAGTATCCCCGGGGTTTAGGAGAGTAATCTTGCCCGCAGGATATGCAACTTAATAAAGCTAAAACTAACGATATGTAAGCTGCATATTTTTTCATTCCGTATCTTATCTAAACAAGCAAATAATATAGTAGCTTGTTTTATACAATTAGCTATTCCAAATTTCCCAGGCTTTTTCTGCCTGCAAATGAAGCATTTCTTCTCCATTTTTCACTGTGGCTCCATTAGCTTTACCTCGCTTCAGGAACTCAGTTTCTGCTGGATTATAAACCAAATCATAAAGAAGATGTTTTGATCCTATAAACTCATATGGAATATCTGGACAAGCCTCAATTGCAGGAGCCTGGCCAAGAGGGGTAGTATTAATTATAAGCAGGTGATCTCCCAAAAGGTCTTTACCAAGGTCCCCATAGGTTATTTGTCGTCTGCCTTTCTTTCTGGAAACAATCTTGTAGTCAATACCAAGTTTTTCAAGCACATAGGTTACTGCCCTTGAACCACCGCCGCTCCCCAATACAAGAGCTTTGTGGTGATGTTTTTTTAATAAGGGTTTAAGCGAGTTCTCGAAGCCATATGCATCTGTATTGTATCCCTCTAGCCTTACTTTGGAAGGAGAAAAGTCACCTGAAAAAAAAGATTCTACAGGCTTATTACTAATAACTTTTATACAATTTACAGCATCAATTGCCTTGGCATCCTTAGCCACCTTGTCCAGATAGTACATTACCCCAATCTTATGAGGTATGGTAACATTCAGCCCACAGATCTCAGGATTCGCCCGCAATAGCTCTTCAATGTCGCTAATATTCTCCATCGGATAAAGCTCGTAAGCGTAGTCCTTTAAACCTTCCCTTTCAAATTTTTCTGTAAAGTATTTTTTAGAAAAAGAGTGCCCGAGAGGAAACCCAATTAACCCAAACTTCTTCATTACAAATGCCCGATAGCGTTAATTAAAGTGTTTTAAGAAAATGATTGAAAGTGTCACCTCTTAAGCCAAGACGAATTGTTTCTAAGGGAATTACTTCCGCGGGAGCAATATTGCCAAGATTTACGTTAGCACCTATCAGTTTTATGAACCAAACCTGCTGATCTTTTTGAGGAGCTTCCCAAATGATCGTTTCCTCTGGTATTTGAGTTAAGATTTCGTCTACCAATCCCTCTCTAACTTCTCCTGAATCGCGGTAAATTCCAACATTTCCTCCTTCACGAGATTCTGCAATCAGTTTCCATGACCCTGCCTGAATTTCAGCATTCATCATTTTAATCCATTTGTAAGGAGCAAATATTTTCTGAGCATCTTTTGAACCTACTTCAGAAATTACAGTAACATACTTACTTAACTTTCTAATGTATTCGCACTTTTCGTCGTGTTCTATGTCTATAGAGCCGTCTGAAACTTCAGCATGTTGAATGTTATACTTCTCTAATACCCTTACGTAATCTTCAAATTGATTTCGTATAACGAAGGCTTCAAAAAGCGTCCCTCCGAAGTAGAAGGGGATATTGGCGTTTTTGTAAACGTCTAGTTTTTCTTTAAGATTAGGTGTTACATAAGATGTAGACCATCCTAGCTTAACTATATCAACATGAGGTCCTGAAACTTCAAGAAAATTCTCAATTTCCCTGATACTTAAGCCCTTGTCCATTACCATGGTAATGCCTTTTTCCCTTGGCTTAACTGTACGTTCAGGGATTTGATTTAAACTGAAATTAATCATAAGAGCGCAAATCTCACAAAAAAAATCCAATACTGATAGGATTATCGTATTGGATTTAGTTAAAATTTTGCAAAAAAGAATTCTTCTAAAGAAGATATTTGTTGATAATGTCTATAATGATCTTGTTGTTCTGCAATTGTGGCAAATACTCAAACAAGATTTCATGTTTTTCCGGATCTATTTTTAAAGCAATTTCAAGGCAATTTAAAGCTTCATTGTATTGTCCGTCAGCGAATAAATACGCCACCATCCTGTAATAAAGTTCTGCTGCCTCTGGGTTGTTTTTAATGGCCTCAGCCATCGTTTCAATTGCATCTATTAATTTCGTTTGCTCATACAAGATCGACGAATAGTCTAACCATGCTTCTACATCCAGAGGATTTAGCTCAATTACTTTAGCATATGCTTTTTCAGATTCTTCAAGTTTACCTAGTTTATACTGAGCATCTGCTATTGCAAACCAATAATCAGGGTTTTTATCGTCTATGGCCAGCGCTTTATTGTAGAAATGCAGAGCCTCAAAATGCCTGTCCTCAAAATCAAGGGTAACTCCAATTCCAAACCATGCGTCTGCTAGCTTAGAATCCATTTTAACGGCCTTCTTGTAATAAGCACGGGCTTCCTCCATCTGTTCCAGCTTTTCATAGCACTCCCCGATTGCACAATATGTGTCGGCATTCGGAGGTTCATACTCGAAGGTTTGTTTATATACCTCAATGGCTTCAGAGAAGCGGTCGAGGTGAACCAGAGAATTGCCTTTATTGAAATACGCAGACGAAAAGTTCTCCTTAATTAGTATTGCATAATCATAAGCATCTATAGCCATTTCATAGTGAGCCATTTTATGATAGGCGTTACCCAGGTTATACCAGGCGGCATAAGAATAGGGCTCGTTGTCTATGTATTGCTTATAAAACTGGATGCTTTCCTCCTGCTTATCCAGAACGTCATAGCAAAATGCCAGCTCGTAAAGTGCATCTTGATTTTCCATATTCTGTTCCAGACATTTCTTCAAGCTGGCTACAGCGCTTTCATAATCACCGATGTTTTGATATACCATCGCTATATGCAATAGTATCTCGTCGGTATTCTCAGCTAGAGCCAAAGCTTTGTTGTAATTATCCAAAGCTTCATCATGCCGCTCTAAAACCTGAAATATATTACCTCTGATCAAAAATATATCAGCTTCTGATGGCTCTAGCAGTTCTGCCTTGTCCAGCGCTTCAAAAGCTGAGTCTAACTGGTTGGTTGCTACGAAAAGCTGAGCTTGTTTTATGAAAAATATTGCAGCAAAAGGGTGTTGGTTTACAGCATAGTCCACCACCTGCAACGCTTTAATAGGATCATTTTTTTCAATATAATAGTCAATTATATTTTCGAAAGCTTGCGCGTCAAAAAAATATTGATCTTTATTTCGGATCATTTCTTCGTAACGTTCCACGGAAAATTTAGGGTCTTCAGTGAATTCAAATTCAAAGTCTTCTTCCATCTATAAAAAGTTTAGAACGTTTCCCTTTTAAGGTTAACTAACAATCAGTAAAATCTATGCCAATCTTAACTCCACATAAGTTAATGTAAAAGCTTGTATTTCTATGTGTTTATTTATCAACAATTTAACATCAATAAGTCTAACTTACTGAAAAATAACTCAGTAGGAATTTTGGCAGCGTGTCGTTATTTGTGTGCTTTTATAACGTTCAATGGCTTGAAATAAATATAATATAATTTTACGATTCCGGGAAATTTCACTGCGTTAGCTGCCGTATCTTTGCCGTTAATGACACCTTCTGAAATAAATAGTAAATGGAGCGCTTTGCAGGAACGAATTTCTATAGATTTCGATACCGAGAAGCCAGATATAAAAGTTATGCTCTTCCTGATAGGGGTTCAGGAACTTGGAAAGGGGCCGCGAAAATTTTCAAAACGACAAAAGGAAGAATTGATGCATATCGCTAACTGCAGATTGTTCAGCGAGTTAGGCTTTTATGAGCTTGAAGGCGTAGATCAGGAGGGTTGGCCTCATTGGAAGCGCGTAAAACCTATTCCTGCCTACACCTTGCTAGAGCAGGAGATGCTGATGAAGTCTCTAATTGTTAATTATTTTGCGGATCATTATTAATTAAACCTTAAGCACTTTTTTTACTCCTAGTACCATAAGTTAAATAAATGAGAAGAATAATAATTGCACTACTTGTCTTTAGTTGCAGTCTCACCTTCGCGGCACAGAAGCCCAGGAATTTCTATGTTAGAATTAAGACAAGTAAGGGCGAGTCAATTGTTCGTTTGTATAACGAAACCCCTAAGCACCGTGATAACTTTCTCAAACTTACTAAGGAAGGGTTTTTCAACAAAACTTTATTCCACAGGGTAATTAAGGATTTTATGGTTCAAGGGGGCGATCCTGATTCAAAAAAAGCAAAGCCCGGACAGTTATTGGGTGGAGGAAGCTTGTCCTATACAATTCCTGCTGAATTTCATCCCGAGCTCTTTCACAAAAAAGGAGCGTTGGCAGCTGCTAGAAATAACAATCCGGAAAAAGCCTCCGATGCCTCTCAATTCTATATTGTTGAAGGAAAAACCTATACAGATGATGAATTGAATAAAGTGGAAAAGTTTCGCCTTAATGGCTATAAAATCCCTGAACCTGAACGAGAAGTTTATAAATCATTAGGAGGGGCACCTTTTCTAGATCAAAATTACACAGTATTTGGCGAGGTGGTAAAGGGAATTGAAATGGTGGATGCTATTATTTCTGTTTCCACAGACGGAAATGACAGACCTTTAGAAGATATTACAATGCAGGTTTCATTATTAAAGAAGCGGGAAGGCAAGAAACTTGAGAAGGCATTACTTCAAGAAGCTTTTAGAAGAAACCTAATAATGAATAAAAGATAGAATTACAGATTTTTTGTGAAGATAATAACCTATAATGTTAACGGTATCCGTTCTGCCATGAGTAAGAATTGGATAGGATGGCTTCAGGCAGCTAACCCTGATGTCGTTTGCCTTCAGGAAATCAAGGCTCACCCAGACCAGCTGCAAGACCTTTATTTGCTTGAGCAAATGGGCTATGAGCATTACTGGTATCCTGCTCAAAAAAAGGGATATAGCGGTACTGCTATATTAACTAAGATCACCCCTAAGAATGTAGAATATGGTTGCGGGCACTGTGATTATGATTTTGAGGGAAGGATAGTTAGGGCGGACTTCGATAATGGAGTATCGGTAATGAGCTCTTATTTTCCCTCCGGCTCCAGCGGGGATTCACGACAAGATTTTAAGTACAGGTTCCTGGAGGACTTCCAGAATTATATCGACAACCTTAAGGCGGAACATCCCAAATTGGTGATTTCGGGGGATTACAATATCTGTCACAAGCCGATAGATATTCATAATCCCAAGTCTAATGCTAATTCTTCCGGTTTTCTTCCGCAGGAAAGGGAGTGGTTTGAAAACTTTGTCAATTCAGGTTTTATCGATTCTTTCAGATACTTCAACGAAGATCCTCACCATTACACGTGGTGGAGTTTTAGAGCAGGAGCGAGAAAAAAGAACCTTGGATGGCGCATCGATTATAATATGGTTAGCGAGGAGTTAAAACCTAATTTAAAAAGAGCACAAATCCTTTGTGAGGCTATTCATTCAGATCATTGCCCAGTTTTGCTGGAACTTTCACTCTAGTCAAGAAATAGATCCTTGATGCCATTTGTATCAAGGATTTATTTCCCAAATCTTCTCTGGTGTAACGCAGATATTTAAAGGGATATCGAAGTTGTCAATGTTTTCAATCTCTTCTTCAGGTTCAAAAAAAGACAAGCCCAATTTTATAGTATCAGATCTGCACTCAGTTAAAAACCGGTCATAGAAACCTTTGCCATATCCTACTCTATTTCCCTTTTTATCGAAGGCAAGTAAAGGCATTATAACAATATCTATTTCATTAGGAGAAATGAGTTGTCCCGACTCCGGTTCAGTTATTCCCCATTCGTTTATTGCTAAGGGCGTATCTTCATTCCATATGATATGCTTAAGTGTATGGGTTTGCAAGTCGGTTTTAGGTAGAACAAGTTTTAACTTGCTAAACTCTGCTCTTAGCCATTTAACAATCAACAGCGTATCCACTTCCTTTTTTCCTGCAATAGGGTAAAATATGTGGGCAGCTTTAATATTGTTGAAAACGGTTAGAGTTTTAAGATTAGAAAGAATTCCGAGGGAGTAAGCCTCAATGGCGGAAGTTGTCAATTCTCTCCGCTTCTGCATATATATTTTTCTTAAAGAAGCTTTATTCACTGCATTAAAATAAAAAACGGTTACAATTTTTGATTGCAACCGTGTAAGCTAACTAAAATTTAAACTTAATTATTAGATCTTATTTAACTCGCTCTATATAATCTCCTGTTCTGGTATCAACCCGAACCTTGTCACCTTCATTTATAAATAATGGTACCCGGATTTCAACTCCTGTTTCTACTGTAGCGTATTTAGTTGCGTTGGTAGACGTATCACCTTTTACTGCTGGCTCAGTATAAGTAATTTGTAATTCGATACTTGCTGGAAGTGTCGCTTGAATAGGCTCTTCGCTTTCAAATGCTACAATAACGTTCATGCCTTCCTTCATAAACTTGGCACCAGAGCCAAATAGATGTTTTGGAATATTAAATTGCTCGAACGAATTATTATCCATTACTACAAAGAAATCGCCATCTTCATAAAGGTACTGGTAATCGTTGGTCTCAACACGGCAAATTTCAACCTCTTCATCAGTGCGAAAACGGTATTCAACTAATTTTCCAGTTTTAACGTTTCTCATTCTCGCCTGATAAAAAGCACGAAGGTTGCCTGGGGTTCTGTGTATAAACTCTTCTACTGCAACCAGTTCGCCGTTAAAACGAAGGATGCTGCCGTTTTTTATTTCTGATGCTTTAGCCATAATTTAATTAGCGGATTTTGAGGCGCAAAGATAAGGTTTTAATAAAAATATATAGAAAGCTGTGGAAGATTTAAGGGCATTTATCAGGGTTTGTAATTCTGAATATTTAGAGATTTTTCGCAAAAATCGTATTCGTGTTCCTGATTTGAGCAAACGATAACCAAGCGATTGGAAGAGAATTGCTTAATAAAGCTCTTATACCAGTCTATGCCCTGACTATCTAAATTGGATGTAGGCTCGTCTAAAAGCAGAAAGGGAGTATCTGAACAACAGGCTAGGGCGAGCTTAGTTCGCTGCTTCATGCCAGACGAGAAGTATTTAATGGCCTTATGCTTTGATTTCTCCAAGCCGAGAAGATCAATTACTGATTTGGCGTTAAGATCCTGCTGATATGGCTTGAAATTGAAATGGAAATTAATTAATTCAATAAGAGTGAACTCCTCAATGAGCTCAAGATAGGGACTTGCGAAGCTGATATATTTAAAGAGTGCCTCTTCATCTAGTTTTTTTCCATTTTGTAAAAATGAAATTTGACCTTCGGAGGGACTTAGGCTTCCTGCAATTACTTGCAAAAGAGTGGATTTTCCAGAGCCGTTTGCACCTAAGATGGCATAGGAGCTATCTTGTTCAAATACATAACTGAGATTTCTGAAAATCCACTCCCGGTTAAACCGCCGGCCTATATTCTTCAAATCGATTGTCATAGTACCGGCAATTGGAGCTATGCTCCTGAAAAACCTTTCATAATACCACGGTTGGAGTTGCGAATAAAATCAAGGATCTCATCTCGTATCTCTGTTGGTTGGTGTTCAGCTTCGATCAAATCTAATGCAGTGGAAATATTATATTTCTTAACAAACAGTGTTCTGTAGATATCCTGGATTTCATTAATGTCTTCTGAGGAAAATCCACGTCTACGAAGACCCACTGAATTAATTCCTACATATGAAAGAGGTTCTCTTGCTGCTTTTACATACGGAGGAACATCTTTTCTAACTAATGAGCCGCCGGTCACAAATGCATGAGACCCTATCTTACAAAATTGATGGATAGCTACCATGCCTGCTAATACAACATTATCGCCAACGGTTACGTGCCCAGCTATGGTAGTATTGTTGGAGAAAATACAATTATCCCCAATTTCACAGTCATGAGCAACGTGACAATACGCCATAATAAGGCAGTTCTTACCAATCTTAGTTTTCCACCTGTCAGCAGTACCACGGTTGATAGTTACGCATTCGCGAATGGTCGTGTTATCTCCAATCTCTACCGTTGTATCCTCCCCAGCAAACTTCAGATCTTGAGGCTGTCCTGAAATAACGGCACCAGGGAATATGCGACAATTTTTACCTATTCGAGCACCATCCATTATCGTTACGTTCGGACCTATCCATGTGCCTTCGCCAATAGTAACGTTTTTGTGGATGGTTACAAAAGGCTCGATCACTACATTATCTGCAATTTTTGCCTGGGGATGAATATATGCTAAGGGTTGAATCATTGTTGCGGTTGACTTTCTTTTACTTTTACTATTTGGGCCATCAATTCGGCTTCTACTACGATTTTTTCTCCAACCATTCCTATGCCCTTCATTTGTGCAATTCCTCTACGTATTGGAGCGATCAGATCGCATCTGAAAATTAATGTATCACCCGGAACTACTTTGTCTTTAAACCTCGCATTTTCGATTTTGAGGAATAAAGTAAGCCAATTCTCAGGATCTGGTACTGTGTTTAGAACAAGGATACCTCCCGTTTGTGCCATAGCTTCAATTTGCAGCACTCCCGGGAACAGCGGAGATCCAGGGAAGTGTCCGGCAAATAGCTCTTCATTCATGGTCACATTCTTTACCCCTACAACATGGCTCTTCGTAAGTTCTAATATCTTATCTACCAGCAAGAATGGTTGGCGATGCGGAAGAATGTTCATGATCTGCACGGTATCATAAACAGGAGGAACGTTTGGATTATAAACCTTTACTGTCTTCTTGCTTCGTTCTTTTTTGATCAGGGCTTTGATCTTTTTTGCAAATGCTACGTTAGCTGCATGCCCTGGCCTTGCCGCCATAATATGTCCTCGAAGAGGAACTCCCACTAAAGCCAGGTCTCCGATCATGTCAAGCAGCTTATGACGAGCCGGTTCATTCTGATGACGAAGTTCTATGTTGTTTAAGATGCCTTCTCGTGCAACATCGATGTCTTCACGATTAAAAAGAACAGCAAGATGTTTTAGCTCCTCCTTGCTTACGTCTTTATCAACAACAACAATAGCGTTGTTCAAATCGCCACCCTTGATCAGGTTGTGCTTAAGGAGCATCTCAAGTTCGTGTAAGAAGCAAAAGGTTCTGCTCGAAGCAACTTCTTTTTTAAATTCAGTGATAGTACTTATCGCGGCATGCTGACTTCCTAAAACTGGCGAGTTATAGTCAATCATACAAGTAAAACGATAGTCACCGTCTAATGGCATGGCTACCATTTCTACTTTTCTGTCTGCTTCAGTATAATGTATGTTATAAGGAATGTGAAAGTATTCTCTATCGGCGTCCTGTTCAACAAATCCAACACTCTCTAATGCTTCTATAAATTGGATAGAACTTCCATCCATGATCGGAGTTTCAGGGCCATCCATCTCAATAAGCACATTGTCAACCTCTAACCCTACCAATGAAGCCAGCACGTGCTCAACAGTGCTTACGCTTGCTCCATTTTGGGAAATGGTTGTTCCTCTTGAAGTGTCAGTAACATTATCAACATCAGCATCAATGATAGGCTGACCTTCAACATCAATTCTCTTGAATTTGTATCCGTGGTTCTCAGGAGCAGGCTTAAATGTCATGTTTACATGTTCGCCAGTGTGTAACCCTGTCCCTGAAATAGTAATTTCAGATTTTATAGTACGTTGTTTAACATTCATATCGGATGTAATCAGCCGTTTTTATTTGTTTGTTCTAGTAATTTCTTTTCTAATTCATGAAGGCGGCGTTCCAACTCGGGCAGCCTGTTTACGATCACCTGGGAGCGCATATGAGAGGTATAAGCAGTAGCCGGAGCTCCAGCCCACCGTTTCCCTTCTTCGGTGATACTATGGTTGATTCCCGATTTGGCTTGAATTTGCGTGCCTTTCGCAAGGGTTATATGCCCCACTATTCCTACCTGACCTCCGATAACAGAATGCTCTCCAATCTTCGTACTTCCTGAAATACCTGTTTGCGCTGCGATAACAGTATTGCTTCCAATTTCAACATTATGGGCTATTTGAACCAGATTGTCAAGTTTTACCCCTTTTCTTATAACTGTTGATCCCATTGTTGCACAATCGATCGAAGTATTTGAGCCAATTTCAACCTCGTCTTCGATAATAACATTCCCAATCTGGCTAACCTTAGTATAAGTTCCATCAGCTTGGGGCGCAAACCCAAAACCATCACTGCCAATAACAGTTCCTGAATGTACTACCACCTTGTTCCCTATCTTGCAATCAGCATAAATTTTAACTCCCGAAAACAAAGTAGATTCACTACCTAGTTCTGCATTGTCTCCTAAATATACCTGGGGATAAATTTTGCTATTATCGCCAACAACTGCATTTGCTCCTATATAAGCGAAAGCCCCTATATAAACGTCTTTTCCTATTTTAGCAGAAGGGTGGATAAATGAAGGCTCTTCAATTCCAACTTTGTTTAATTTAAAGGAATTGTATGTTTCCAATAATACGGAGAAAGCACTGTAAGCGTCTTTCACCCTTATCAGCGTTGTGTTAACAGGAGCAGTTGGGATAAAACTTTCATTTATAATTACTGCAGATGCTTTCGTATCATACAAAAACTGCTCATACTTTGGATTTGCAAGAAAAGACAAAGCCCCTTCCTCAGCATCTTCAATTTTACCTAACTTGTTTACAGTAACCTCCGGATTTCCATCCACCGAGCCATTAAGTAAACTTCCGATTTGTTGGGCAGTAAATTGCATCGGGCAAAGTTATATGTTATTAATTTATGAACAAATTTTAAGGCCACCTCGTACTTAAACGCTGAAAGCCACTTGGTTATTGGCTTTTATAGTCCTTTTGTGTGGCAAAGGATGTGTTTTTTGACGGTTTTTGCAAGTGCTGCAAGGTTAGAATTATCTGATGCCACAGTAATGTCGCGAACGGTTCCATCTTTCATAAGCAAATTAATCATGCCATCATCCGCCCTATAGGCACTGTTGCGAATAGTTGTGGTGAACACAAAAAATGTGGCTTCTTCATAACTTACGCCATATTTCTTCACAACACTATCAACTAATCTACTCACCCTCGACGTCTCTGGTGGTTCACTTGAAACTTCTACCTGGTAAAGGTTTCTACGAACTAAATTTCGACATAATTCTGATAATATCCAGTCCTCGTCTTTTGTCCAGACCTTTACCGAAGTGAAGATATCAAAATCGTCCAAACCCGCAAAACACTCTAAATGTCCTGGGTCTTCTTCGAAATCCTTCCTTGTTACAGAATTATTCAGAAAGTGAGCAAAGTTAGGAGTTGCAAACAAGGAACGTCCCTGTAAGGCAAGCCACTTCGCCCTTTCTAAAATCTTTACTAGTAATTGTTCTCCGGCAATCACCGTTTTGTGAAGGTATACCTGCCAGTACATCAACCTACGCGCTATCAGGAACTTCTCGATAGAATAAATACCCTTTTCCTCAATTACAATTTGTCCATCGGCAACGTCAAGCATTTTTATTATTCGATCAAACCCAATTATTCCTTCAGAAACTCCTGTAAAAAAGCTGTCACGATTTAAATAGTCCATCCTGTCCAGATCAAGCTGTCCAGAGACGAGCTGATAGAGGAAGCTTTTAGGATAGCGGTTGTTAAATATTTCCAACGCCATGGTTAGCCTTCCTCCAAATTCCGTGTTCAGGTTATTCATCAGAAGGGTAGATATATGTTCGTGATTTATTCCTTCAACTATAGTGTGCTCAAGAGCGTGAGAAAAAGGGCCATGGCCGATATCGTGCAATAAAATTGCAACTGTAACAGCCTCCTCCTCCTCGGGTGTAATATCATGACCTTTGCTTCGTAATGTTTCAATTGCCAGGCCCATTAAATGCATTGCCCCAAGTGCATGATGGAAACGCGTATGAAGTGCTCCCGGATACACCAGGTGTGTCATTCCTAATTGCTTGATGTTTCTTAACCTTTGAAAGTATGGATGCTCTATCAGGTCGAATAGGAGCTCGGAGTGTATAGTAATGAACCCGTATACAGGATCATTAATTATCTTTTTCTTATTCAAAATTGAATCCTCGCTGCAAAAATTGTTATTTTTCCCGATACAAAAAACTCAATTAAGTGTTATACCTTGGCTAATTGAAATAATTTACTTTAAAATGCAAGAAACAACGATCCTTTGGGCGGACGACGAAATAGATCTATTAAAACCTCACATACTTTTACTTAACGATAAGGGCTACAAGGTAGATACATATACAAATGGTAACGACGCTTTAGACGCATTTAAAAAAGGTTATTATGACCTGGTTTTTCTTGACGAAAACATGCCAGGGCTAACAGGCCTTGAAACAATGGCAGAGATAAAGAGTATTAGTCCTGATACTCCTGTCGTTCTTATCACTAAAAATGAAGAAGAGCACCTGATGGAAGATGCTATTGGTTCTAAGATTGATGACTATCTCATTAAGCCAGTAAATCCCAAGCAGGTATTGCTTACAATAAAAAAGCTGACTGAAAATAAACGCCTCGTAAGCGAGAAAACTTCTATGGCTTATCAACAGGATTTCAGAAATCTTGGAATGATCCTGAATGATAACCTTAGCTTTAGCGAATGGGCTGACGTGTATAAGAAGTTAATTTACTGGGAACTATCGCTTGAGAAGTTGGAGGATGCGGGAATGCATGAAATCCTGACGATGCAGAAATCGGAGGCCAATGCGCAGTTTTCGAAGTTTATTGAGAAGAACTACTTATCCTGGGTAAAGAATCCAGACGAAGGACCTCTTACATCCGATCGTTTGTTAAAGAAAAAACTCTTTCCTACTCTAGAACCTAATAAGCCCACTTTTTTTATTCTAATAGATAATCTGAGATATGATCAGTGGAAGATCATCAATCCTATGATCACCGAGTATTTCAGATTGGATGAGGAGGATACATACTACAGTATCCTTCCTACTGCCACACAGTACGCACGCAATGCTATTTTCTCAGGACTTATGCCAACAGAGATGGAAAAAAGGTTTCCTACAATGTGGCAGAACGATGAGGACGAAGGCGGAAAGAACTTGTTCGAAGAGCAGTTCCTGCAGGATCAGTTGCAGCGTGTTCTAAGAAAGGAAGTGAAGCACTCTTACACGAAAGTTTTGACCTTTGAGCAGGGTAAGGAAGTTGTGGAAAACCTCAGCAATCTTATGGGAAATGAGTTAAACGTGATAGTTTACAATTTTGTGGATATGCTGTCTCATGCTCGTACAGATATGGCAATGATCCGGGAACTAGCTAATGATGAGGCTGCATATCGCTCCCTAACACTGTCATGGTTCGAACATTCGCCATTGTTGGACGCTTTGAGAAAGCTATCACAGAAAAACGTTAAACTCGTTATAACAACAGACCATGGTACTATCCGTGTGAAGCATCCCAGCAAGGTAGTGGGCGACAGAAATACAAACACGAATTTACGTTATAAACAGGGGAAGAACTTAAACTTTATAGCAAAAGATGTCCTTCATATCAAAAATCCTCACGATGCCTTTTTGCCAAAACTCCATGTAAGCTCTAGCTTTATTTTCGCCAAAGAGGATACATACTTTGTTTATCCGAACAACTACAACCAGTTTGTGAATTATTATAACGAGACTTTTCAACACGGTGGTATCTCTTTAGAAGAGATGATCGTGCCATACATTACTTATAGTCCCAAATAATTTGCAGCTAATTATCTTTGTAAATGGATTTCAAAGTTTCTTCTCCAGCAGATCTGGCACATGTTGCTTCTGGTGTGCTCCAACTTGCTGAGCAGGAAAAAGTGTTCTTGTTTTATGGAGACATGGGAGCGGGAAAAACCACCTTCATTAAACATCTATGTTCTGTATTAGGTGTTACCGATGCCACTTCTAGTCCTACGTTCTCTATTGTAAACGAATACAATTCTCCGCAGGGAAGCATTTTCCACTTCGATTTTTATCGCTTGAAGCAAGAATCTGAAGCACTGGATATGGGATATGAGGATTACTTTTACTCAGGTAACTACTGCTTTATTGAGTGGCCGGAAAAGGTATCAAATCTACTACCAGAAAAGTTTGTGAAGGTAGAGATACAATTAACGGAAAACTTCGAACGCTTAATTTCTGCAAACAAAATATGATTTTGGGGAATTGTTTTAGGAAGAATTGCAGAAGTATTTTAGCTTTATACATTAAATATCGCAAAGTGTAGAGCATGGGTCTCTTAACTGATATAATTTTAAATAAATCATCATTCCTGCTTCTGAATAGAAGGCAAGGAACATATTTGAGTATAATAATATGATGAGCGAACTTTCCGACATTGCAAAGCAGGCGCTAATGCAGCCTCAGGAGGCAATGCTCGAAGTAAAAAGCCGTAAAAACAGCCTGCATATCGGTATCCCGAAAGAGACGTCCTTTCAGGAGAACCGTATTGCCCTAACTCCTCTTTCAGTTGCTTTGTTAGTTAATAACGGGCATCAGGTAGTTTTAGAAGCAGGCGCAGGAGATGGTGCGAATTTTTCTGATAAAGACTATAGTGAGCAGGGAGCTCAGATAATTTATGATAAGAAAGAGATATTCAAGTCAGACATTATCATCAAGATCGGGCCTCCCACTCAAGAGGAAATAAACCTGATGAAACCTGGTCAGGTGCTCTTTTCAACATTGCAGATGGCATCCCTCAAGGCAGAAAGCCTTGAAGCTATGATGAAAAAAAAGATCACAGCCCTTTCATACGAGTATTTAAGGGATGAAGGTGGAATACTAAGTGTGATACGCTCTATGAGCGAAATAGTGGGAGCTACATCAATCCTCATAGCTGCGGAGTATCTAAGCAATGTATTTGATGGAAAGGGCTTAATGTTGGGTGGGATTACCGGAGTTCCTCCTACCGAGATTGTTATTCTCGGTGCTGGAACAGTTGGAGAGTACGCAGCCAGAACCGCAATCGCCCTTGGTGCAGAAGTAAAAGTATTCGACAGTTCCTTATATAAATTACGGCGCCTTCAAAATAATATCGGTAGTAAAGTATTTACCTCTGTTATTCAGCCTATAGTATTAAATAAAGCGATTACAACATGCGACGTGGTAATTGGAGCCATACGTTCAACAAACGGCAGGAGCCCCTGTCTGATTGCCGAGGAGACAGTAAGCAAAATGAAACCCAACTCTGTAATTATTGACGTCAGCATTGACCAGGGAGGATGCTTTGAAACTTCCAAAATTACGAACCATACTCATCCAGTTTTCAGAAAGTATGATGTTATTCATTATTGTGTGCCTAATATCGCTTCAAGAGTAGCGAGAACTGCCACTTATGCATTAACAAATATTTTTACGCCAATACTTGTAGATATCGGTGAGAAGGGTGGAATAAAGAATGTCATTTGGGAAAGGCCCGGGGTTCGTAATGCTATATATCTTTATCAGGGCCATTTAACTAACAAGCATTTGGCTGAACGATTTAATATCCCCCCAAAAGATTTGGAGTTGTTAATAGTTTCGAACAGGTAATAATCTTTATTCTCGAACAATAGCGCCGCAGTAAAACACTTTCTGCATTTTCAGTATTTAGAGATATTATCTAAGCTGAAATTTATGCGCTTTAGTAAAAAGACTTTCAAGAAGTTGTGGCAGGTTCTGGTAGGATCATTCAACGGTTTTATGGATGATCGCTGCTTGAAACTCTGCGCGGCCCTTTCCTATTATACACTATTCTCTCTTGCTCCGATGTTGCTAATGCTTATTTATTTGGCAGGACAAATCTATGGCGAAGATGCTTTTAAAGGGAGGGTATTTGAAGAGATAAATGGATTTATAGGCCCCGAGGCTGCATTACAGGTACAGCAAGTTATTCAGAATGCGGCAATCAAACAAAATTCTGCCTGGGCAATCATAGTTGGTACTATCACTCTTTTTATTGGTGCTACCGGGGTTTTTCTCGAGATTCAAGATTCAATAAATTTAATTTGGAAAGTAAGGGCCAAGCCCGAAAAAGGATGGCTTAAGTTAATAACTAATAGGTTGCTATCTTTTTCAATGATCGCCTCCTTAGGTTTTCTCCTTATAGTGTCATTAGTAGTTAACGGGATAATTACAGCCTTGAGTGAGCGAATTCAGGTTTATTTCCCTGATATAACGATTGTTATCATGCTTCTAAACCTCGCATTAACATTCTTTGTATTAACAGCATTATTTTCCATAATATTTAAGTTTTTGCCGGATGTGAAGATCCAATGGAAGTACGTGAGAGCTGGAGCATTATTCACAGCTTTACTTTTTATGATAGGCCGCTATGTTATTTCCCTTTATATAGAGAAAGTTGGGCCAGGCACTACATATGGAGCAGCAGGATCTATAATAGTAATATTGGTATGGGTTTATTATTCAGCGGCCATTCTGTATTTCGGCGCTGAATTTACTCAGGTATATACAGAAAAGTATTGTGGACAGATTGAGCCCGCCTCATACGCTGTCCATTTGAAGCAGATAGAGGTAGAAAAAGAGGTGCCCGTATTGCCAAAACAGAACAAAGATCAGGAAAAAGGCTAATGGATTTTGAAGCCTAGTTTGACTCCCATTTGGAAGCCAAGTCCTTCAGAACCAAAACTTGAGAAGGACTTGTTATACTCCTTATAACCCAGATTGCCACTTTTAGAATCGCTGAGTTTGTAGGCAACACCTAAATAGCTGTCTAAGACAATATTGGTAGAGTGAGTAAGCTGAATTCCACCGATAACATTGGCCACTCCTGACTTTATTTCAATTTCATCATCATAAGGCCCATAGCTATAATAATCGAGCGAGTTTTCTGTATACCGTGAAAAGCCTACTTCCGAGTACCTTATAGATACCTTTCTTAGGTTAATCCCATATGCGATATAGGGACAGCTTTTATTATTGCCCCTTTTTGAAACCCATTTCTGATGAATACCTAATCCAATTCCCGAAACCGGATCAGTGCCGCTATGAAAAAGCCAGGCCGCTCTGTTGTTGGTATTGCCATTCAGAAAATCAACACTTAAGAAATGCGAAAAATGGCTATCAGTTTTTTTTCCTTCTATATCGATCCGGTAAGTATCATTAAAATAGTGCAACAGGTCAGTAGACACAATAAATGTGGCTTTGCTTTCATGCTTTTGCTCTTTCTGTGCAAGTAGAATACTAGGGAGGATTAGAAGTACTGCAAGGATAAAGTTTGTCGATCTATTCATTTTGCCACAGGTATTTGGCTTAAAAGTTTTAGCTCGCCCGAAGTATAATCATACTGATACAAGCCGCTGTTTCCAATTACCATCAATATTCCCGCATGTGCAATTACATCTGTTGCATCAATAACGGTCTTTTTCTTTAGTACAATATTATTGATATTGCTAATATCATAATGTTTTATCCCACCATCGCAAACAAATAAATTGTTCCCATCTACAGCCAATCCCTTAGGTTCATTCATAGGAAAGGTTTTAAAGAGTGTTGGGTTTGTGATATTAGATATATTTAAAATATTTAGTTCATTAACGCCACGCGTACATGGATTACCAGTTCTTAAAGTAATGAATGCATAATTATCATTTGCTGTTACCGGATCACAGCTCCTTATGTGTGAGAAACTGGAAATTTGCTTTGGTGCATCCGGGTTTTTTATGTCAAGCACACGCATTCCGGTTTGAGTACCTATAAACAATTTATCTCCTTTTGGAAATATCGTCTCAACATCAAAACCCAGGTGATAGTTAGACTGGTAAACAGGGTTTGTAGCGGTTGATACATCGTAAGTTCTTAAGTCAGTTGTCGAGACAGTATAGAGATGTGTTGAAGTCGTAGCAAACCGTGCGAGAGAACCGCCTACTCCGGCCCCGGCACTGGGGCTGTCAGTACTTCCGTCAGAATCCTTTCCGCAGGAACTTAACAGTAAGATAATTTGAACTGCAAAAAAAATGTACTTCATCAATTTGGGAATAAGATTTAGAGATTTATTTTACCCACTCCACAATTACTGTGTTTGCTGGCCTATTGCTTTTTGAATATTTATCCGGAATCTGATATCCATCTGGAGGTGCCACTTCGGGAAAGGCATCCGAAACTCGCTTCGTAACTTTAATTCCCGATGTTTTTAAATGTTCCAGGTCTATTACTGCAAGATCAGTAGCATTATCCACATAAAGGGCGTTTCCCTTGATCGCCATGTCAACACAGCCCGGAACAGAAATGAACGAGATGTTCTTTGGAGACGTAGGATCCTGATTGTCGATCACATGTACTCCTTTAAAGTTTTCACTGATAAAAATATACTTGTCTTTATAATAGATTTTAGCGGGGGATTTGATTTCCCGGCTACCTTGTAGGATTATAGATCTTTCTAATGATTCCCTGCTCAACAATATAGGGCGGTAATCTGTATATTGAACAGGGTCAGTTGGTACCCCCATACTTGCGAAAAGTAGAATAATAAAACTGCAGGAAGCCAAAAGTGATATTTTAGTCATAATAATGCATTAGGTTTAGCTGTAAAGATAATAGGTTTACTTAAACTACGAATGTTTAGTCGATTAAGAAATTGTAATCTAAGAAAGTTAATGAGGTTCAGACAAGTGCTTTTTGTAGCTACAGTGCTGTTTATTTTTGCCTGTGGTCAGAAGAAACAGAATAAAGTGGAAACCAGGGAAGTAGGGAAAATCTCTGATGTTTTTAATTCCTATTGGGAAAAAAGATCGCAGCTTTTTCCACTTGATGCAACTCAGCAAGGCGACAACAGGTTTAATCACATTCTTCAAAACGATCAAACGCAGGGTTTCAGGGATACTTTGAGGCAGTTTTATCAATCTTACTTAAGCAGGCTTGATAGCTTTAAGCGAGAGGATTTAAACGCTAACGACAGGTTAAGCTATGATATTTTCAAATATGAGATGGGAATCCAGCTTGAAGGTCTTAAAACTAATTTGTGGATGATTCCTACACAGCAATTTTGGGGTTTGCCTTTAACAATGGGGCAACTTGGTTCTGGTGATAGTTTCCAACCTTTTAAAACGCCACAGGATTATAAGAACTGGTTAGGTAGAGTAAAAAGCTTTAGCACCTGGACGGATTCTGCTATTGCCAATTTCCGAAAGGGCGTCCGTGCTGGAGTTGTGCTTCCCAAACCCCTTGTAAAAAAGATGATCCCTCAAATGGAGGCGATGGTAGTATCTGATCCAGAAAGAAGTCTGTTTTATCAGCCAATAAAAAATATGCCCGGTAGCTTCAGCGAACAAGAAAAGTCGGAGCTTCGGGATGCTTACAAGGAAGCAATTTCAAGGGAACTTGTGCCATCCTATAAAAAATTACGCGATTTCCTTCAAAAAGAATATTATCCTGCGGCAAGAACTTCCGCGGGTATTTCTGCAATTCCACAAGGCAAAGAAAATTATATGTATCTGGTTAAATACTGGACTACAACAAGTAAGTCTCCCGATGAAATATATCAAACAGGTCTTGACGAAGTAAAGCGTATAAGGGATGAAATGGAGAGTGTCAAGAAGGAAGCTAATTTCGTCGGAGATCTCAAGTCCTTTTTTGAGTATATGCGTAAGGAGCCCAGGTTTATGCCATTTAAAACGCCTCAAGATGTACTTAATGCATTTAGAGGGATTCAACAACATATCGAACCTAATTTAAATCGCCTCTTTGGGAATAAGCCAAAAACTCCTTTTGAAATTCGTCAAACTGAAGCATTTCGAGCCGCCTCAGCAAGTGCTGAATACATGCAAGGTTCACCTGATGGATCGAGACCAGGGATCTTCTATATCCCAATAGTTGATGCAGAAAAATTTAATATCACTTCTGGCATGGAGTCGCTATTCCTGCACGAAGCAATTCCCGGGCATCATTATCAAATATCCCTTCAGCAGGAAAATACTGATCTCCCAAAGTTTAGAAGATTTGCATGGTATGGGGCATACGGTGAGGGATGGGCGCTATATTCCGAATCTTTAGGTAAGGAATTGGGAGTTTATTCAGATCCATACCAGTATATGGGTGCTTTGGGTGATGAGATGCACCGTGCAGTAAGATTGGTTGTTGATGTGGGTATACATATGAAAGGAATGACGCGTGAGCAAGCTATAAAATATATGATGGAAAACGAGGCTATCTCTGAAGAGGGGGCTGTTGCAGAAGTTGAACGTTATATGGCCGTTCCCGGCCAGGCGCTTTCCTATAAAATAGGAGCATTGAAAATCCGGGAGTTAAGGAACCGTTACGCGCAGAAGGCAGGCCGGAAGTTTAAATTGACCGACTTTCATGATGAGTTTCTGAAAGACGGTTGTATGCCCCTTCAGGTTGTGGAGGAAAAGATGAATACTGTATTTTTGAAATAAAAGAACAGTATCAATAACATATTAATACTGTTCTTGCAATTACTGACCCTTATAACGGTCGGCATATCCAAATACCCTCTGCAATAAAGTGGTATTTCGGGCAGATATGTTTTGTCTTATTTTCAGTTCTTCCTGGGCAATTTCCCGGAATAGCCCGTTTATTGCCATTTGAGTCACGTATGCTGACAGATCAGGATCAATATCAGTAGTTAAGGGAATTTGATTATATCTTGTAACCGCATCTCCCCAGTATTTTGTTGCTCCAACCTTACCAAGACTATTTTGAACTACAGGGCGAAATCTTTCAGATAGCTGAGAGGTAGTTACTCGTTTGAAGTACTGTGTGGCAGCGTCTGTTTGTCCGCTTAAAAGAATATTAGAAGCGTCGTTAATGGTCATTTGCTTGATCGCACTAATAAATATGGGTTTTGCCTCTTTTGCTGCGTCTTCAGCCGCACGGTTCAGGCTTGTAATAACGTTATCGCATAGAGAATTTAATCCCAGACTTCTTAACGTTCTTTCTGCTTTCTGAGCCTCAGGAGGGAAAAGTATTTTAATAGCAGCATTGCCTAAAAACCCGTTTTGAGCCGAAAGCCTCTCCGCACTATAACTAGTGCCAGTCTCTAAAGCTTGTTTTAATCCTAAAGCTATTTCGGTTGCACTCGGATTTATACTACCCGTCCCCTGTGTAATAACTTGTTGGGCGGCATGATTTAAGGTATCACATCCACTGAATATTAGTAGGCTCGTAGCTGCTACTATAAGTTTTAATTGTTTCATGTTGCAAGTGTGTGTTATATTAAGAACCAGTATTTAAGTATTGGTTTAATCAATACTTAGTGTGGTGGCAAAAATTGTAATAATAGTGGCAGGTAAAGATAAGCGCGTAATAGTATCAGATATAAAAAATTAAAAAGAATTATGTGATCTTGTAAGTTTTTGCATCATTAGTATAACTAGTATTTGGAAGGGTATTATGATTACTATTTTTCCAGTGCTTTTATTGTAGTTATTAAAAAACAATTAACTTTCCGGGAAATAAACTGAGTAAGCCGTACACTTGAAATTTATCCGAAATAAAATTATTGATCCTAAAGCCACTGAGGCCGATCTTATTGCCGAGTACCGGAAATCAGGCGACCTCGAGGTATTAGGGAAGTTATATGAACGCTATATGCCTTTGTTGTACGGTCTCTGCTTGAAATATTTCAAGGATGAGGAGTTGAGTAAAGATGCAGTGATGCAGATATTCGAGCAACTCATTAAGAAGCTAAGGGTTCATGAAGTAAGTAATTTCAAAAGCTGGTTACATACGCTTGCCCGAAACTACTGCTTGATGGAGTTGAGGCTTTCTGGAAAGCATGAGTTCGTAAATTTGGAAGAAGCGGGTGTAGAGCCGCCTTTTTCTCAATCGGAAAGCTCTGAGGATCTTACCGAATTACAGCTTGAGCAAATGGGGAGATGTTTGGAAAAGTTGCCTGTAGAACAAAAGATATGTGTTGAATTGTTCTATTTACAGCAGAAGTGCTATAAGGAAGTTACAGAAATTACTGGATTTGACGGCAATAAAGTGAAAAGCTATATTCAGAATGGGAAAAGGAATTTGAAAATTTGTATGGAGAAGAAAAGTGGAAATGAATAAAATCACCTATGGCATTATAGAGCAGTACCTTCAGGGCAAACTGGATGAAAAGAAAATGCATGAACTCGAACGCCAGGCTCTTAATGACCCTTTTCTTGCCGATGCTCTTGAAGGTTACTCAAAAACGGATGCATCAATAGGTCCTAACTTAAGTTTATTGCAAAAACAACTTGAAGAGCGTATCGCTGTTCAGCAAGAGCAAAAGAATTCCTTTCATTTTGGTTGGCAACGCATAAGTGTGGCGGCAGCTGCTTGCCTGCTTTTCATTAGCGCAAGCATCCTGTTTTGGATGAAAGGCAGTTGGAATCAAAATGAGCTTGGTGGGAAGGAACGAAAGGTGGACGTAAGTTTAATGGATCCTGATAGTGTACAACAGTATACCTCAAAAAACCATCAGAAGATGATTCATAACCAAGTTCCGGCATCTCCTGTAGGAGGGTGGGAAAGTTTTGAGAAATACCTAAGGGAGAACAGGAGATTGGTTTCTAATCCAGGTGAGGGGCGTGAAGTTATTCTGGCCTTTAAGGTTACAGCAACCGGAAGGCCTGCAGATATAAGAATAATTAAAGGGATTGACGAAGGAGTAAATAAAGAAGCAATCAGGTTGGTGAGTGAAGGGCCTGCATGGGAGTACTTCGGAAAGCAAGAAATCAGGCTCAAAATTGATTTAAGAAAAAAGTAGACCGTTTCCATACTTTGTTGTTTCTTCTTAAATTTCCCTTTATGAAGAAACTTGCTCTTTGTCTCAGTATTCTTTTTGCTGCTTGTCAATCAAATAAGGATCAAACAAAAAAAACCGCGCAGACAGACCTTACTGATAAATCAGACCCTCATTCTTATGCTATTCCTTCCGATGCAATTGTAAGACATTTAGATCTTGAGCTTGCAGTCGATTTCTCTTCTCAAATATTGACAGGAAAAGCAGTCTGGGAGATTGAAAACGTTAATGCGACTGATTCAATAGTTTTTGATACCCGGCAACTACAGATTGAAAAGGTTATTCTTGATGCACAAAAAGATGCACAATTTAAGTTAGGAAAAAATGATCCCTATCTTGGGCAAGCCCTTACCATTAAAATACAGCCCGGAACAAAGAAGGTAGCCATCTGGTACAAAACGATGAAAGAATCAGGAGCTTTGCAGTGGTTGAACCCCCAGCAAACCGCGGGCAAGAAGTCACCTTTTCTCTTTACTCAATCACAAGCCATTCTAGCTCGTACCTGGGTGCCCTGTCAAGATAGTCCTGCTATTCGATTTAATTATAATGCTAGTGTAACGGTCCCAAAAGGAATGTTAGCATTAATGAGTGCGGAAAATCCAACAAAAAGTAATCCTTCCGGAATTTACCATTTTAGACAGCCGAACCCGATACCTGCGTATTTACTTGCCTTAGCTGTTGGAGACATAGAATTTAAGAGCATTGATAGTCGGACAGGGGTATATGCGGAGCCGGCAACATTAACGAAGGCTGCGAAGGAATTTTCAGATATGGGTAAAATGGTAACAGCTGCCGAAAGTTTATACGGACCTTATCTGTGGAATAGATTTGACGTATTAGTACTACCACCTTCTTTTCCGTTTGGAGGAATGGAAAATCCTATGCTTACGTTCGCTACTCCAACAATTATCGCAGGTGATAAATCTCTTGTAAGTGTCATCGCGCACGAGCTTGCTCATAGTTGGAGTGGAAATCTTACTACTAATGCCACCTGGAATGATTTCTGGCTTAATGAAGGTTTTACCACCTATTTTGAAAGAAGGATTGTTGAGGCAATTTATGGAAGGGAAGAAGCTATGATGCAGGAAGCCATCGGCTTTAGCGCTTTGCAGGCAACTATAAAAGAACTGGGACCAAAGAGTGAGGATACGAAGCTTAAGGGAAATTTTGCCGGAAGAGATCCCGACGAAGGGGTAACAGATATAGCTTACGAGAAAGGATATGCATTTCTGAAAGTATTGGAACAATCGATAGGCCGGACAGCTTTTGATGCATTTGTCACAGAATATTTCCAGTCGCACAAGTTCAAATCAATTACAACAGAGGATTTTGTATTTTATGTTCAGAAGAATTTGTTGGTTAAAGATCCTAAGCTTAGCAATAAAATAAAAATGTCTGAATGGCTATACGAGTCCGGATTGCCTGCTAACTTTATAAAACCCTCCTCAGAAAAGTTCAAGAATATTGATTCGTTATTATCGGTGAGTAAAAACAAGCTTCCTATAAGCTTGCTGAAGCCTAAAATATCTTCAGCAAACGAAAAGCTATACCTACTGAGTGCGCTTCCCGACAGTTTGGATAATAAGGATATGATAAGACTTGATGAAGCTTTTCAGCTTACAAACTCGAATAATGCGGAAATACAGTGCGCATGGTACACTCATGCTATCAGGCACAACTATAAGCCTGCAAAAAGCGCGATAGAGTCGTTCCTGATTAACGTGGGCAGACGAAAGTTTCTGATCCCGCTATACAAAGAATTAGTAAAAACGGAGGACGGAAAGGAATGGGCTAGGAAAATTTATAATAAGGCTCGACCGAATTATCATGCAGTGGCTTATTCTACCATCGATGAACTTTTGAAGTAGAAATTAAAATTCCCGGAGGGGTGCAGGACTGCGCCCATCCGGGAACTTATTTCAAAAGTTAAAATAATTTATATCCCAGACTTATGTGCCATAAGTTCTGTTTCTGATCGTATTGACCGCTTTTATTAATATTGGTTAAACCCTTCTCGTACCGTAAATCTACTGTTACATTTCCTAGGTCAACCCCGACACCCGCTTGCGCACCGATCGTTTGATTTTTGTAGTCACGAAAGTTAACAGCTGTTTCGAAGTTAGACCTCGTATCTTTTGAAAGAAGAAAGCTGAAAATTGGACCAGCCATATAGCGGAAGTTTAACTTGTCAACTCCGATTTTATTTCCTACCAGAATTGGTACGTCAAGAGTGGTGAATTTAATTTTAGCGTCACCGGAAACGTTATTGTCATTTTCGTTTGCCCTTAATTCTCCACCCTTGCTGCCCAGGTAGGCTTCCGGTTGAACGTAGAACCCAACTGCTCCAATACGCGCCCAAACGCCGGCCTGATAGCCTAGCCTATTATCTTCCTTGGCCCAGTCGGCCTGTAATTTTGAAACATTCACACCACCTTTAACCCCAAAATTAATTTTAGGTAATTGCGCTGAGGCCGACAAACTTATAAGAAGTGTTATTGCGGCTAATAGATGTTTTTTCATGATCTTTTTTTTTAGTGTTTTAAATACGGTTACTTCAGAACAAACATAGATTATAAAAGTTGCTTTTCAACACAAGGATTTACTTTACAATAAGACGCTTATTTTTTTACTTTTGTCACAATAAAAATCAGGTTATTACCAAATAGTGCCTGAGGCAGGTCAGCTGCCTATACGCAGCATTTACGAAAGAGAATTATGGCAGAAATCACAATAAGTAAAGAAGACTGGGATAGACTTAAGTTGAAGGTAAGACGTAAATATCGCGAACTTTCAGAGGAAGATTTGGCATTTACTCCCGGTGAAGAAGAGAAGTTAATACAACATTTGATGCTGAGGTTGAAAAGGAACAGGGAATATGTCGTATTCACTCTAAAAAAAGGATTAGCCAACATAGACACCAATATCCTTTAATTCCTGAAACAGGCTGTTTTTTCATAACTTTTTAGTCGGCTTTTCGTAAAGGCTTTAAAATGGTTCTTGCCCATTTTAAATAATCATCTATTATTTTAAATTTACGTAACTGCTTTAATAGTACGTAGTAGCGGAAAACATGTATGAAAAAACGCAAAGGCTTGTTCAAAAATTCTGTAATCGGCGCTTGTTTAGGTTTAGCTGTATTTTCTTTTTCCTTTAGAGAAGATCTCTTTCTATACTCTAAGAACATAGACATCTTTGCTTCCCTTTATAAAGAAATCAATCTGAACTATGTTGATGATATAAATCCTTCAACGTTAATGAAGACAGGTGTGGATGCGATGCTTGACAGCCTTGATCCTTATACTGAATATGTACAGGAATCGGATATTGAGGATTATAAGATGAAATATGTAAGTACTCAATATGGAGGTATTGGTACTAGTGTTCAGAACCGGAATGGGAAATTTATTATCGCGGATACTTTCGAAGGCTTTCCGGCACAGAAGGCAGATATAAGGGCGGGCGATGAGCTGGTTCAGATAAATGGTGTGCCTTTAAAAGGTAAACCATATGAGCAGGTGAGTTCTATGCTAAAGGGGCCTAAAAATACTCCTTTAAAAATAACAATTAACAGACGCGGAGAAGGAACCCTCGATAAATCTTTATTAAGGGAAGAAATTACTCAAACCAATGTGTCCTACTCCGGAATGCTCTCCAATAACGTAGGGTATATAAAGCTGGACAAATTCCTTGAAAACTCAAGTTCCGAAGTTAAATCTGCTTTAATTGAGATCCTTAAAAGTAACCCTGATGGCCTCGTGTTAGATTTGCGTTCTAATGGGGGAGGAATTTTGCAGGAAGCTGTTAAGATTGTTAATTTATTTATTGATCCTAATGTTACAGTTGTAACTCAAAAGGGCCGTAACAGAGAGAAAACTATTAGCTATAAGACACTTGAAGGGCCTTTGGCTGCTAAGCTTCCTTTAGTTGTTCTTATCAATAACCGCTCTGCCTCAGCAGCAGAAATTGTGGCAGGGTCATTACAAGACCTTGATCGTGCTGTTGTAATCGGACAAAGAAGTTTTGGGAAAGGCCTCGTTCAGCAAACCTTCAACCTGCCCTATAACAGTCTTATAAAAGTTACTGTGGCTAAGTATTACACTCCTTCAGGGCGGTGTATACAAGCATTAGATTATGCACATCGCGGGGCGAATGGGAGTGTAGAGAAAGTTGCAGATTCCTTAATTACAGAGTATAAAACTAAAAACGGTCGATCTGTATTTGATGGTAGCGGTATTTATCCTGACGTTGCAGTCGATCCGGTGAAGTTGAGCCCTATTACTCAAACCTTGTTAAGTAAATATTATATCTTCGACTTCGCCACTAATTACAGAAAGCAAAAGACCTCTCTTGGAAACCTTAAGGGCTTTAAGCTTACAGAAGCTGAATATGATAGCTTTGTTAATTATGTATCAGATAAGAACGTAGATTATAGCACGAAAACAGAGAAATTGCTAAATGAGTTACGGGCAGAAGCAGAAAAGGAGAACAAGCTGGCTGAGGTTAAAGCAGAGCTTGAGGCCTTGAAAAATAAAGTTTCGTTTAGCAAGAAGAACGACTTGTCGCAATTTAAGGAAGAAGTTCGCAAGGTACTGGAAACCGAGATTGCAGGAAGATATGGTTTTCAAAAGGGAAGAATCGAACAAAGCTTTCAGTATGATGAAGAGTTGAAGGCAGCCTCAGGTGTGCTTGTAAACCGGGCCTTGTTTGCATCTATCCTCCAGGGATCCGGTAATTATAAATCAATAGGGAGACCGGGTAATACCGTTTCAGCGAGTTTAGGTGGTAGGTAAATAAGCAGTTGGAAAAGAAAAAATAAAAGGTTGCCTGTTTTCAGGCAGCCTTTTATTTTAAATAGAGTTGCTTTTATCTACTATCAATCTGATCTTTTCATCCAGCTTGCTTGTCGCTTCTTCAAGCAGACTGAAATATTCTCTGTCTACTTCATAATCATTTTCTTTGAATGCAGCAACCAAACCTATGATTGCAGAAACTGGGGACCGCAATTCGTGGGATTGGATCCAAGCAATTTCTTTCAACAAATTGTTTTGGGACTGAAGTTGTTTCAGGGTTCTATCTAACTCCATGATGTGACTAACTTGCTTTGCCAAAACCTCAAGTTGTTTTTTCTGCTGTTCACTTAGGCTCTTAGGGGCAACATCGTAAACACAAAGGGTGCCTACATTGTAGCCGTCATAGGATTTAAGGTTAGCACTTGCGTAAAATCTGATATGTGGGTCATTAGCAACTACCGGAGCATTTGCAAAACGCAAATCCTGAGAAGCATCAACAACTTCCATTATCGAATCAATTTCGATAGCGTGAGTGCAAAAGGAAGTTTTTCGTGGCATTTCCCTGATATCTGCTCCAGTACTAGCATTTATAAATTGAACGTCCTCATCCATCAGGGTGATCAGCGCAATAGGCGCCTGGCAAATTACAGATGCAAGCATAGTGATATCCTGTAACTCCTTCTCCCTGTTCAAATGAAAATCCAGATACCTTCTGGTAGCTGCCAGTCTTTGATCTTCTTTAATTTTTTCGGTCATTCGCTGATAAAAGATTATATTAAAAGTACTCCTACGTTATTCTTTCAATAAAGATGTGCTAATTTGTGAAGTCCTTTTATGATTTAGGAAAAAACCCTGGCAAAGCTTTCATGTTCATAATAAACAATAAGAATAATTTATGGAAAACGTTAAGCTTGCTGTAATCTATTACAGCTCTACCGGTACTAATTATCAAATGGCACAATGGGCTGCTGAAGCGGCAGTAAAGGCGGGGGCCGAAGCGCGTGTTCTGAAAATAGCGGAAACAGCTCCCGAGGCAGCTATTCAATCAAATCCTGCATGGGCAGCGCATGTTCAGGCTACTGCTGATGTACCAACTGTTTCACTTGAAGATCTTGAATGGGCAGACGCTTTGATTTTCAGTTTTCCAACCCGGTTTGGTAACCCACCATCTCAGTTTCGTCAATTTATTGATACCACTGGGGGGCTATGGTTTCAGGGAAAACTGGCAAACAAAGTAGTGAGTGCAATGACAAGCGCTCAAAATCCACATGGAGGACAAGAATCCACCCTATTGTCCTTCTATATAACTATGTTCCACTGGGGAGCAATTATTGCTGCCCCTGGTTATACGTCTCAAGTGATCTTTGGGGCTGGAGGTAACCCTTATGGGACAAGTGTAACAACTACGCAAGACACGATTCAACAAGGATCGCTTGACGCAGTTGCCCATCAGGCTGAAAGAACTGTGGAAGTTGCTAAGTGGGTAAAAGCAGGTCGGAACAATTCTAATCAATAGGAAACATATCACTCTTAAACGAGGCTGTTATACAGCTTCGTTTAAGCTAATACTGTCTCCATAAAATTATCAAGATACGGAACCAACAGTCGTCGGCTTTTGAAAGCCTTGAATTTTACAATTTCCCCTTCTCTTGCTGTGAAGAAAGCTTCTACATAGAAATCCCCCAAAGCATACAACTTAACTTTAAATAAAGCCTCTTCGCGTTCTGACAAGTAATCGGTGTCCCCAATTGCGTTGGCTTGTTCTTCTTTTGATAGTGATAGAAAAGTATAGATATCCATGTACGTGCAAGGTTAGACACTTATACGAACCTGTCTAGCAAAGGTTACCATCATGCTTTATTTTTTTCTAACTTTCTTTTAAATAAATATTCGGGACTAATGTTCAATCATTCGAAAGTATATTATCGACTTTTTTACTTAAACCTATCGAATAAGGAAATATTTATTATTTTTATGCCAACGTTGGCCTATGCCCAACGCTAGAACTAACAAGCTTTATTTTGCCGGCAGGGCAAAGTGCGAAGAGAGAAAGGAAAGCGAACTACTATTGCTATTAAAAACCTAAGTAAAATACATGGTACAGTCAGGCGACGAACTAAACATTATCGGTGCGGCTATCGAAGACCGTTACATTTCGGCTGGTATAGTCGATTTTAAAACACGTAGAGTAATAGATAAAACATTACGCCGGAAGCGGGTAAATCCTGCGGGTAGTGCTGATGAAATTATTAGTGCGTGGACAGAGTGCTTTCAAGAAGTTTTAACTCTTAAGACTTCTGATTGTATTCGAATTGGGATGGGTGTTCCCAATTTACTTGATTACGAAAATGGAATTTATCTTGGCAATGATCCTAAGAGGTATGGAAGCCTTTACAAGCTAAACTTGAAACAGGTTCTGGGATCTAATTTACTACTGCCTGAAGATCAAATTAAAATACAAAATGTAGATGCATGTTTTTTCCAGGGCGAAGTCTTTGCAGGTGCAGTTCGGGGTTATCAGAGGTCTTTCGGAATTACTTTAGGTGTAGGCTTAGGAACCGCTCGCTATAGCGAGGGCAGAGTTGAGGACGCTAACTTATGGAAGTCGGCATTTAAAGACTCGATTGCAGAAGATTATTTGTCACAAAGATGGCTGCTAAAAAGGTTTTATGACTTATCAGGGATAGAAGTAGCCGATCTTGTAGAAATGAAGCGATATGCGAACGAATTTGTTGAAAAGACTTTCGAGGAGTTTGGAATTAACCTGGGTCAGTTTATTACAACTATAATACAGAATGAGCGACCGGATGCTATTTGTATTGGAGGACAAATGGAAAGCTCCAATCGCTTTTTCTTTGAAACTGCAACTAATTATGTACAAGCCAGTGGATTTAAGACTCCTATTATTAAAGCTATCTTGGGAGAGAAGGCTTATGTAATAGGAACAGGTTCTCTTTGGAGTACAGAATTACTGCATTCATAAACCGGATACGTTGCGGAATGAAAAAGGATAGTACTAAAAGCAGTACAGTGAATGGCTTATAAAGAGGATGTGGAAGGAAATCAGCAAGTATAAATAGGGTAGTGGCACGGTTCTGGTTTAAAGCAATACATCACTTACATATACCTATGAAACACTCAAGAGCTGGGGGCCATCCCCGGCTCTTTCTATTATTATAGGAATTGCTGCTTCATTAACACAAACACATTCAGTAACCACTTTCTCATGATGAGGCCAGCAATATGTAAGTTTCCGAAAGATATTGTGGGTAATAAGCCAGGCCATCAATAATTCAACTCTAAATGGCCTCTACGAGGATGAAGTGTAATAATGAGGTTACCCCCGCGTCTATTAGTGGATTATGGTTTTCTTTGCACATTCTTTGCAGGAACACTAGCCATTCTCTCACGTAATTATGATTAATTATCAACGCTTTACCCTAATACCAATATCTCCGCTGAAAGTACTTTTAGCAATATTCTTTACCGTAACAACGCTTTTTTCAAGCTTCGCTCAGATATCTCAGGGAAATATAACCGGAAAGATCGTCGAGGCAGGTACGAATAAGCCAGTTGACTTTGCTTCAGTTGCCCTGGTTGATCCTGCTAACGGCAAAACTGTTAAGGCCGCAACTTCAGGGCAGGATGGGAGTTTTCTTATAAGTAATCTTCCTTGGGGGACCTATACATTGAAGGTCAGTTTTGTGGGGTTTAATTCCTTCTCTCGAACAGGCCTTACATTATCCGAAGCGAAGCCTCAAATAAACCTTGGCTCTATTCAGCTAAGTGCAGGTAAAGCTAATGTCTTGAAAGAAGTTGTAGTTCAGGGGCAGCGTAGTAATATGCAGCTAGGCATAGACCGGAAAGTTTTTAACGTAGAACAAAGCCTTGTAAGCGAAGGAGGTTCAGCGACAGATCTGCTGGCCAATGTCCCAACAGTTGCTGTCGATATAGATGGTAACGTAAGTTTGAGAGGATCAGGAAACGTTAGGGTGTTGATCGATGGTAAACCATCGGCAATAGGTGGCGGAGATATTGCAACAGTACTTCAATCGCTTCCTGCCAGTTCAATCGAGAATATTGAACTTATTACAAATCCCTCAGCAAAGTATGATCCCGAAGGTCAAACGGGAATTATCAATATCGTCCTTAAGAAAAATAAAAAAGTCGGGGTTAACGGGGCGGTATCACTATCGGCTGGCAACATGGATAATTACAATGTTAATACTAATCTAAGCTATCGCGACAGAAATGTAAATCTATACGGTAATTACAGCTTCAGGTACGGTAACCGTATTGGCCAAGGCTATAACAATACTCTGTTTTTTAACAACAATAGCGCAATCAATAACAACCTGGATGGTAGAAGACAAAATACAGGGAATACAGCAAAAGCTGGAATTGATTATTACATCAATGATAAAACAACACTAGGATTTTCTGCAAATATTAATTTAAGGAATGGGGATAGGGACGAGGATATTAACTATTTCTATAGGAACTTTAACAGTGGCAGGGACAGTACGAGCTTCAGAACTTCCCAGGAGGATGATAAGGACACTGGTTACGATCTCAACCTAGACTTTAGCAAGAAATTCAAGCGTCAGGGAGAGGAGCTGGTAACTAACTTCAGTTTAGGAAGAAGCAGGGAGGATGAATTTCAGAGCCTTGAACAAAATTTCTTTGCACCAAATGGAGCTCCTCTGGGCAATCGTCTTGACATGAGGACTAACGATGGTGAGGAGCTTAGTAAAAACTATAATATCCAATTGGATTATACCCTGCCAATTTCGAAAACCCAAAAATTAGAAACCGGCTATAGAACTACCTTGCGGCTTGAAGATGCTTCCCAGCTTAGTAAAACATTCAATGTTCAATCAAACAGTTACCGAATTGACTATAACCAGACTAATGATTTCTCTCTCGAGGATAAGGTTCATGCGGTCTACGGAAGTTATCAAAATCAGATCACCGATAAATTTGGTTTTCAAGCAGGCTTACGTGCTGAACAAGCTTATCTCAACACTGAGTATGAGGGAACAGATACATTAACTTTTCGAAAAACTTCTCAACCTGGTAATCTAAAGTATTTCAGGGTTTATCCAAGCATATTTTTAACCCAAAAGTTAGGCGGGGGAAACCAGCTGCAGTTGAGTTATACAAGGAGAGTTAACAGGCCGCGAGGATGGCAGGTAAATCCTTTTCGCGACCTTTCTGACCCAAACAATATCCGTGTAGGAAATCCTAATCTCCTTCCTGAAGATATTCATTCGTTCGAGCTAAGTTATATGAGATCATTTGGTGGGTTTACCCTTACATCGTCAGCTTTCGCCCGCCAGGTTAATGATGTAGTAGAAGGAGTTCAAAGTTCTATAGATAGTGCAACTACACTCACCCAATTTATAAACCTAACAAGAAACAGGGCCGCGGGGCTTGAATTAATAGGTAGGATGGAGTTTTCAAAAGGATTCAATATAACTGCAAACGCAAATATTTTCTATAACAAGTTCTTTGGAAGCCCGGAAAATAATATTCAGCCGAACAGTGGTTATAACTGGAATTCCAATCTGATAAGCAATTTTCAATTATCTAAGACTCTTTCGGGCCAGATCAACGCAAATTACGATGCTCCAAGGATAACCGCCCAAGGAAGAAGCAAGGCGATGTGGGGGACAGATGCGGCTTTAAGACTGGATGTGATGAAGAAAAAGGGCAGCCTCTCCTTCAATATGCGTGATGTATTTAATACGAGAAGATGGGGATTTTTAACAGATACCTATTTATTCTCCCGGGAGTCGCAAAGAAGGATGCAGGGTAGGATGTCCACACTTACATTTAGCTACCGCTTTGGTAAGTCCGACTTGCCTCAAAGAAAAAAATCGGATAGAAATTCTCAGGAACAGTTCCAGGACGAGGGCGGTTTTTAGGGTTAATTTAACCCATTTCTGCCAGTTCGACCAAGGCCTGGTGTAGTTGGCTTACTGCCATTGCTCCTTCTCCTACAGCTGAGGCAACCCGCTTGGTCGAACCAGAACGTACGTCTCCAACAGCAAACACAGCAGGGATACTTGTTTCAAGCATCATGGGCGACCGGTCTAAAGTCCACGATTCTGATTCTGCAGCTGCCTGTCCGGTAACTACGAATCCCTTTTTATCTAATAAGACACAGCTGTTGATGAAGCCAGTGTTAGGCAAAGCACCGATCATTAGAAAAAGATGCCTGATGGAACGCGACTCTGTTTCTCCCGTCTGATTATTTTTCCAGGTTACCTCTTCCAGAGCCCTACCACCCCTGAGTTCCGTTACTTCTGTATAAGGATGCACAGAGATGCGACCTGATGCCTTGATGCGCTGGATGAGATAATCAGACATAGTTGCTTCCAAACCTTCCCTGCGTATAAGGATATGAACATGGCTTGAGAAACGTGTAAGGAACACAGCGGCCTGACCGGCAGAATTCCCCCCGCCTATCACAATAACCTCTTCGTTTTTACATATATCTCCTTCCATTGCCGTCGCTGCATAATAAATCCCTGCTCCCTCAAACCGTTCTTCGTCTGGTAAGTTCAACTTACTATACCTGGCCCCTGAAGCGATAATTATTGAACGGCTTTGAATCCGGCAATGGTGGTCAAGAGATAGTTTGTAGGGTCTTGACTCGCAATCGATCGACTCCACCACGTAAGGCAGAGCGATCGTGGCTCCAAACTTATGAGCTTGTACTTGCGCTCGTCCAGACAGATCTTCTCCTGAAATGCCAAGAGGGAATCCAAGGTAATTCTCAATTTTAGAACTTGTACCTGCCTGTCCGCCTGGCGCCTCAGACTCAATCAAAACAGTGCTTAACCCTTCAGAGGCGGCGTATACAGCTGCCGATAATCCTGCGGGACCAGCGCCAATAATGGCCACATCGTAAATGTGGTCTTCTTTAATCTCTTCAGATAATCCAAGAGATTGTGAAAGACGCAGATTTCCCGGTTTTTTCAGAAGTTCATTTCTATTATATAGGAAAACAGATGGTAGGTCATCTTCCTTAATGTCATATCTCTCAACATAGGGCTTTGCCAGATCGTTATTGTAATCTACTATTTCAAGTGGGTACCCATTCCCCTTCAGGAACCGCTCTATCCTCAGTAAGTCTGCAGTGTGATTAGAAGTGATAATTGTAACAGATGCCTGATTGTGTGCAATAAGACCCCGTCTTCTTAGAATTATTGCCTGCAGGATCGTCTCACTCAAATCCGATTCCGAGGCCAATAATTTTTTAAACTGATCCCTCGTGATCCTTATCACTGTTCCATCCGCTCCCATTCGTCCACCCACCAGTATCTCCCGTCCATTGAACAAATCAAGTTCCCCCGTAAATTCGTTCTTTTCGTGCACTGTGATTACTCGTGTACCTTCAGTAACATGCTCGTAGATCTCGATACAGCCACTTAGCACAATAACGAAATCGACACTCCTTTCACCACGGTCAAATAAGATTGTACCTTTTCGATAATCATGGATGGTGCCAAAAGGCTTTGCCCTTTCCACCTGGTCGTCAGTTAATACCGGAAACGTTTGACTTACCCTGTTGTATGGATCACTTGGATTAGCGTTTAAGTTTGAAGTAGTAGAAGACATAGCTAACAACGGCTGTAATTATTGATCCCTTCATAAACACCTTCATTAACAAAGAGTTCTTGCTCTGCAAATATTCCTTAACAATTGTCACTTCTATACCCCGTGATTTGTGTTAGCCTTCATAAATCAAACCTATTGATATATGTCAATGCTCTTTCTTAGCATATCTCATGGTTTTGGCGTTTCTAATTAAACAATTTTGTAAGTATAGAATGCAGGCAAAAACGATATATAAAACCATGGAAAAAAGAATTGCAGCCGTATACGGCGGAACAGACGCTCAGGTAGGAGAATTAAGGGTTAATCGAGTACTACCTAATCGCTATATACATGCTGTTGGTCCCTTCATCTTCCTCGATCATATCTATCCCTTCAACCAGTATCCTAAAACGCCTTCTCCAAAGGATGGAAAACACGCTCACCCTCACCGTGGTATAGCAACGTTCAGTTACCTTTTTAGTGGTGAGTTGGAGCATTTCGACAGTGCCGGTAATCACGGCATCGTTAAAGCAGGAGGCGCTCAGTGGATGAAAGCAGGTAATGGAGTTATTCACGACGAGGGGTTTACAGCCGACTTCGAGCGTAAAGGCGGGGTCTTCCACGGTCTTCAATTTTGGGTAAACTTGCCCTCAGAGAATAAAGCTGAAGACCCAGATTACTTCGGTTTGCAATCAGAAGACGTGCCTGAAGTAACGATCGCAGGTGGGAAACTGAGGGTAATTATAGGAGAGTTTGCAGGTGAACAGTCTCCGGTTCAAACATATACCCAACAATTTATTTATCATATTAAACTTGATTCTGGGACAGACTTTATATTTGAAGCAAATAAGGATTTGGAATATGCTATTTTCCTTCCAGCCGAAGGGGTTGCAGTGAACAACCAGGTATTTGCAAAAAGTGAATTGCTTGCATTTGAAGAAGCTGGTACCGAAATTCATTTAGCTAATAAGGGGTCGGATATAGCAGATATCATTCTTTTTGGCGGAGCACCGTACGAGGAGCCTATCGTAGCCGAAGGACCTTTTGTGATGAATACTCGTAGCGAAATAGCAGATGCGTACAGCGGCTTCTTCAATGGCAATTACGGGAAGATCAACTACAATAATGATAAATAGAACACCCTGCTATTATCAAAACTACTTCATCATATAAAACTTAATCTGCGGCATGTTGTTCGCCCAAGTATGCGCACAAATTCATCCATAAAAAATTGTGATCTATGAGTTTACCTTTATCGTCGTTTTTCAACAGGGACCTTAGTTGGCTGTCTTTCAACGAGCGTATTTTACTTGAAGCGGCAAAGGATTACATTCCTTTACTGGAACGGCTTAAGTTTTTATCTATCTACTCATCCAACCTCGACGAGTTTTATAGGGTACGGATGCCAGCTGTTCGAGCTTTGCATAAGATAAATAAGAAGAAAGTTGCAAAGGATGAGTTGCAAGTGTTGCCTGACGTGATAGACACAATTAATGAAACGATCGCTATTCAGCAACGGTTCTACGGTGAAATATTAGAAAGGATTATCCCCGGATTAAAAGAAAATGGGATAGAATTAGTTTACAAACAGAAGATTCCAGCAGAGGTTGAGCCTAAGGCGGAAAACTATTTTTTTACACACCTTCTTGCCTTTCTACAAATTATCCCCGTTATTGAAGACGGCTCTTTTTTTCCTGAGAATAACAAGCTTTATCAGCTTGCAGTTACAGAAAATGGGCGAGGTGAAGAAGAGTTTTTTATCATAGTGATTCCATCCGACCATGTTCCTCGGTTTTGGGATATGACTTCCGGAGATAAACACCATGTTGTTTTTATTGACGATATAATTAAATATAATCTATCAAAGCTTCCGGGCTTCGAACATCTTAAAGGTCTATACTCATTTAAGGTTACCCGGGATGCCGAACTGGACATTGCCGATGAGTATGAAGGGGATCTGGCAGAAAAAATTGAGAAGCAGATCGAGAAAAGGGACTTTGGCTTTGCTACCAGGCTTTTATATGATGCTTCAGTCCCAGCCAGCAGCCTAAACGCTCTCGTTGAGTTTTTAAAGTTTGAGAAGGCAACGCTGGTAGAAGGAGGAATGTATCACAATTTGAAAGACCTCGCCTCATTTCCGGTAAAAAATAGCAAATTATCTTTCGAAAAATGGCCTGCTGTTCCTTTTGTAGTCGACCCGGGAAAATTGTTGCTGGAAATGATTTCAAGGAAGGATATCCTGATCAACGCTCCTTTCCAATCTTATGATAATGTAGTCCGTTTTTTCAACGAGGCAGCTGCTGATCCATCGGTTGAAAATATCTATATCACGGTGTACCGTTTAGCCACAGATTCAAGGATTGCTAATGCTTTAATAACGGCAGCTAAAAATGGTAAGAAAGTTTCAGTATTTGTAGAGTTAAAGGCTCGCTTTGATGAGGCAAATAATATTAAGTGGTCAAAAAGAATGAAGGCTGCAGGAATCAAAATAATTTATAGTATCCCTTCATTAAAAGTACATGCTAAAATTGCTCTCGTCACGCGGAAAAATGGCAGGAATGTTGGTATTTTCTCTACAGGTAACTTCAACGAAGTAACTGCAAATTTTTATACGGATCATATCCTTCTCACATCAAATTCCGATATGCTGTTTGAGGTCGAGAAACTCTTTATTTTCCTTGAGAAACGAAGAAAACCGGAGCAAGAGGATTTTATTGATTTCAAACATCTGATGGTTGCACAGTTTAACTTGCAGGAACGGTTCTTTCAGTTAATTGACCGCGAAATCCATAATGCCAAGCAAGGCTTAGATGCCCAAATCTTGATCAAGTTAAATAACCTGGAAGAGGAAAAGCTAATTGCCCGGCTATACCAGGCCTCTCAGGCAGGGGTAAAGGTCATTCTTATTATTCGAGGAATTTGTCGACTGATCCCTGGTCTTCCTGGACTCAGCGAGAATATCACAGTTAGAAGGATTATTGATCGCTACCTCGAGCACGGACGAATCTTCGTCTTTGCGAATAATGGCCATACAGAAGTATATATGGGTTCGGCCGATTGGATGTATAGGAACATCTATAGGAGGATAGAGGTTTGTTTTCCGGTTTATGATGAAGCGATTAAACAAACAGTTCTTCGATTGCTTAACCTTCAACTAAGAGACAATATGCAAGCTGTTGCGATAGATGAGCATGGCAGAAATCTTACTTTAGACAGGGGAGCAGAGCCGCTCAGCTCCCAATATGAGATCTATGAATTCCTGAGGCAGGATACGCCTGCAATTTCTTCAACATCTTGACTTATATCAACGTCAATCTTTGATATGTGATAATTTTTCCAATAGCGGTATTGCCGAGATTTGTAATAAATCACAGATCGAAATGAAATTACTAACTCACATAATCGCATGGTATTTACGAGATGTCAGTCCATTACAAGTTTCTGCATCTATTTGCTTAAGCATTACCTATGTAAAGGCTGCAATCAGCATATTTGTAAATAATAATTAGCGCTGTTATGAGAACTGAAATACTAGATCTAAGCCTTATTGATAAAGACATTAATCATCAGGGCAGCAGTATTTCTTTTGAACCCTTCATTGCCTACATGGAGGAGTTGGCTGCGCGTAATAGTATCAAAACATCGTTTTACGAAAGTCTGATCAGTAAGTTCAGGGGAGAATTAGGAGCGGAAGATGAAATCAAAGTAGAAGAAGTTTCAAAGTATAATGAATTACTTGAACTTATCTATATGTTCTTAACTCCACTTGTTTCTGCTGAAGATAACCACAGATGGGCGCTTGGAACTCCAATCCCATCGAAAGTTTTGCTTAGCACTGATGCTTTTTATGATTTTCATGCATGCGAATCGCATTGCACCATAGCCGGGGCGTTTGATTCAAAAAATATCTTCTCTGACAAGGAAAGGGCTTTTATGTATCGTGTTATACTTCAAAAGCTTTTTAATATATCAGCCGGGGTAAATAGTGATAGCTTTATTCAAACCACCAATCCGCTTACTAATCAACCTATCTTTTATAAAGTGCGGATTGACACGCGGTTTATTCAGGTTGTAAATCAAGAGCCTCTGCCAAACATAAGCCCTGATGTGCTAGAGACCTGGTTATGGGACTCAGACGGTCAGGAGAAGCTCGAGAGAGTTTTACCTCTCGCTTCTTTTAGCATAAAAGGTTTTTCGATCCTTGAGCTTGAAGATATCACTTCCGAACATGCAATAGAAAGCTTGAAGGATATTCTTGTTCAGCAAACATCAGAATTTGATTATGAAGCCTTAACCCATGCTCTACAGTCGCTTATAGGCACTACCGGGATAGAGTTTGGCTTACTTCCATTCCTGCAGCTAAACGGTAAAACAGTGTATGTTAAAGAAAGCTGTACCAATAGCATTCTGATGTCCTCCGCAGCTAGTTACAGGGTTTCTCAAAATAACTTCCATGAGCACGTAGAAAGATATAGAAATACTGGAAGAGCAATTTTCCTTAACAATCTATCGGGCGAAGGTAATGGCGACCCGGTGCTTCGAAGAATATTAAGGAAGTCTGGAATAGAATCTTTTGCACTGATACCAGTATTTTTTAAAAAGAAAATGATCGGAGCTTTGGAACTATACTCAAGAGAGCAGCCAGGACTATCAAAAGTAATAGCAAATCGCTTACAGCCAGCTCTGCCTTATATAGCACAATTGCTGGAACAAACAGCAGAGGAGTTCCAATATTCAATCGATAATGCGGTTCGTGATAATTTCACTTCTCTAAAAACTTCGGTTAAATGGAAATTTAATGAAGCGGTGTGGAAGCAAATGCAGGAGCATAATCAAGAGCCTGAGAGAATTGTTTTCAGGGACTTGTACCCGTTCTATGGTGCGATAGATATCCGTCAATCGACAGTAGAAAGGAATAAAGCTGCTTTTGAAGATTTGATCAGTACCATCAATTATCTGGAAATGTGTTTCAAAACACTTGTCGATTTGCAGGAGATGGGCGACCTGGAAGAACAACTGCCGGCCTGGCGGGAACACTTTAACAATTACAGGTCCGGTAAGGATGAACACCAGTTTAATCATGTTCTCGAGAACGATATCCATCCGGTGCTTTCTGCAATTGCAGAACGTTCCCAACCAGCAGCAGAATTGATCGAAGCGTATTTTTCAGAAAACTCAGATAGCACAGGCTCTCTGCATAAAAATCGGCGAGAACTTGAATTATCGATGCAGAAGGTAAACGGTGCGATCAACCAAGCGCTTTTGAATGATCAGAAAGACCTTCAAAGGAAATATCCTCATTACTTTGATAAATTTCGGACAGATGGAGTTGAATACGACATTTACCTTGGACAAACCATCGCTCCTGACAAGCCCTTTAAGAGTAACTATTTAGAGGCTTTTAAAATATGGCAGATTAGAAGTATGGCAGAGATAGGCCGGAGAACAACCCGGCTTGCACCTTCGCTCCCTAAACCCCTACTTACCACACAACTGATTTTCGTTCATTCTCATCCTATAGATATTAGTTATCGTAATGATGAAAAGCGCTTTGATGTCGATGGCGGTTATAGTATCCGGTACCAGGTTGTGAAAAAGCGTATTGACAAAGTACACATAGCGGGTACAGATGAACGCCTTACTCAACCGGGTAAGATTGCAATTGTTTATTCTCATGAAGCAGAAAGGGAGGCATATAAAGTTTACATCCACCAATTGCAGGAAGAAGGAGTTTTGGAGAACGATCTGGAGGAGCTTGACCTGGAGGTGCTGCAGGGAGTTAACGGTCTGAAAGCACTTCGTGTAGGAATAGCCGGGTAGCCGGATATCTGGGTTATTTATAGGATAACAATAGCTTATACTTTCTTCGTGTTCATTAAGGAACAAATCACAATTTCAGAAAAAAATAGGATATTAGGCTTTGTCAATTATTAATATGTACGAAAGTCTGCGGCAATACATTACCGAATATTCTTCCCTTAGTATCTCTGAAGAGGAGTTTTCCCTTATCAAGGAAGCTTTCAAACCCAAAAGATTAAGAAAAAGACAATATTTCCTTCAGGAGGGAGATGTTTGTAAGTATACCGGTTTTATTACAAAGGGCAGCATGCGGCAATATTCTGTAGATACTGCTGGCAACGAACATATCGTAAAGCTTAGCATTGAGAATTGGTGGGCCGGAGATTACGAGAGCTTCGTAATGCTTACACCCAGCAAATACAATATTGATGCGGTAGAAGATACCGAATTACTGATAACAACAAATGAAGCTATTCAGGAATTAAGATCCAGGGTACCTGCAATTAGCAAAATGATCCAGGTGATGGATCAAAGAGGTATGATCGCCGGACAGCGGAGAATGCATGCTTCAATAAGTCTGTCCGCTGAGGAAAGATATCTCGAGCTTGAGAACATTTATCCTGCCCTTTTACAGCGGTTTCCGCAAACTATGATAGCTTCTTACCTGGGTATAACGCCTGAAACGCTTAGCCGTATTCGCAAGCAACTGGTAACTAAGAAGGTTTAGAGCGAATTCTTATTTTATCACCAGATCAAGTTTAAGGTTTCCGTTAATAAACAATTCCGTTTCTTTTCTTTCAATCAAGTGGCGCACACCGGGACCGAGATTGAATTCGAAGCTTAGTACTTTGGCAATGGATTTTTGAATCCCCCAGGTAGCATAACCGCTCATAAAAGCAGATTGACTTAATAAGTCAATATTTGTTTTAGTTTTGAAGTAATACCCTGCGCCCACACCAACAAAGTCGAATGCATTATTGTGGGTTTTTCTCTTTTTGGCCACCCTCTTTCCTACGTTGTAGTATTGCCTAAATTCAGTGGTCAGGCTAGGCATCCATGCTCTGGTAGTTTTTGACTCAAAGCTATACTTATAGTAGTGGTTCCCGTCATAATACAGGTTAGAAGGCTCTGATTGGGAAGGATCAACAACAGTAAATTTCCCATAATGAGCAGACCCGGTAACAAAGTTAAGCGATGCTTCTGAATATAGAGTTGCGGTTGGATATAGTCGTTTTTCAAAGCTTGCCCCGGCTCCAAGGAGTTTAATTCCAGCTTTAAATTGATTGTCTTTTAATCCCTGATCCTGGGCTTTTAAGTTTAGGCCTGCGAACAAAGAAAAAATAAGTGTATAGCAGTAAATGTGAAAGGTTTTAGAATGTATCATCAGCGTAAAATTAATAAAATTGTTGTAAGTAAAATTCAGTTATCTTGATTCTAGGGGGACTGCAATAACCTCAAAAATGTTGGATGCGGATTTAAGAACGTGACTTAATATGGGCAATTTTTAAACCTCTGATAGTATCGCAAACGCTGCTTGCAAAGCGAGAACAAGCGTTTGAAGGTTAAAAGGTTTAGTAATGTAATCATTCATTCCCGCCGAAAAACAAGCCTCTTTATCTTCCGGGAAAGCATTAGCGGTCATTGCGATGATATGAGGTTGTTTTAGGTCCATTTGCCGGATTCGTTTTGTGGTTTCTATTCCATCTAGTTCGGGCATTAATATATCCATCAGAACTACATCGTATTGCCGTGATTTAATGAGGTCAAGGCCTTCGCGGCCATTATTGGCGAGATCTGGGTTGTAACCTAGTTTATTCAACACCTTGAGCGCTAATTTCTGGTTGACCAAATTATCCTCCACAAGTAGTATATTTAAAGGATAGTGCAATGCAGTTTCCTCCGAAAGGACTTGGTCTTTGAAACGTTCCCGTTTATTCGCAACAACAGAACCTTCTTCTGTACTTGCCAAGCTTCCAACAGGGGCCTTTATGCTAAACTTGAATGTTGATCCAACGCCTTCTTCACTTTCAACAATAATTTCCCCTCCCATCATTTGTACCAATCGTTGGCAGATCACCAGCCCTAAACCCGTTCCCCCGTATTGCCGGGTGGTAGATGAGTCGACCTGCGAAAAAGCATTGAACAATTTATGCCGTTTACTTTCCGGGATGCCTATTCCTGTATCCTTAACTTCGAAAGTTAGTTCGTTTTCGCCATTATTTTTTCTGTTAAACCCGACAGAAAGAATAACTCTTCCCTTTCTGGTGAATTTGAGGGAATTACTAAGGAGATTTAATAGTACCTGCCTTAAACGAAGGCTATCCCCAATAACCGACTCGGGAGTACCGGGAGCTATTACATACAATAATTCTAGTCCTTTTTCTTCTGCAGTAAAGGCAAAAAGGTCAATGATATCTTCAATTGTATTGCGGATTTTGAACTCGATTGACTCAAGTTCCAGATTCCCTGATTCAATCTTCGAAAAGTCCAGAATGTCGTTGATTATCGCCAGGAGCGATTGACCACTATTGGCTACCGTGCCTACGTATTCCTGCTGTTCCTGATTCAAAGGACTTTCAGCAAGTAATGAGGTCATTCCAATAATTCCGTTCATCGGGGTACGGATTTCATGACTCATAGTAGCCAGAAATTCACTTTTTGCTTTATTTGCATCATCAGCCTTCTTCCGTTCCTTCTCCAACTCAATATTTAGCTTCTGAAGGTTCTCAGTTTGAAGCTTTAGCTCAGTAGATTTTTTCTCAAGTTCATCTGATTTGAGCTTTAATTCAGCATACAGAACTTCCGCCGAGTTCTTTTCACTTCTTAGAATGGCGTTAAATTTCCTTTCTGATCGTACACTCAAGTAAGAGATAACACTACTTAATATTACGGCAGTTATAGTATTGAGATAAAAGTTAGAAGTGTATTGCTCTGCCGAGATGTTCTGCCATGAACTGTACTCAGGGACAAGAAATACGCAAGTACAAAAGCATATTATCGTAAGGAGTGAGAGGGCAAGTATTTCTTTATTGAAGTTTTTCTTATTCTCAACAAAGAATGGGATGGAAAAAAGAAGCGGCAGAAAGAATACATACCCTCCAATTTTGAGGCCTTCTGCAAAGCAAGAGAGCAGAAGGTGTAAGTTCACTAACACAACAATAAGAAACTTGGTGTATTTTACCTTGCCTTCTTTAATTGCAAATAGCAAGATACCGCCAAAAAACATAAAACCGGCGAGAATAGCTGCAGAAATATATAAGCCCTGGATAATATTAAAAGCAAGGATAACAGCACAATTAAGTTCTGTTACCAACCCTACCTGAATAGTACGGTCATAAATTTGTTTGGTATTCATAATGCAACAATCGTCCCGCCATCCAGTCTCATTTGAGCTGAAAAATAATATCTCCCCTTTTATTTCTGCGGCTTAAACAAAGATATTCGTTTAGCGCTAACCCTGTTGCTTATGTAGATAAAATTTTTGTAAAAGATAAAAGTTTTATCTTATTGCATCTGGCCGACCTTTATAGGTTCTTCCGCTGCTCTATTACATGCGTAGCTTAATATCGTAATACTATTATTTTCTCTACTGTATTGAAGTTTAATCCAACCATAATAGTTTTTTCCGTCTACCATTAAGCGTATTCCCATTGTTTTAGGAGCGCCATCGCTCCAGCGAGCAATGAAGGTAGTGTTAGGTTCATGCCTTAGGGCAAGAAGTCCATTTTTAGAATCCCAGGAATGTTCTTCAGGTAATGATTCAGAAATAATTTCTTCTGCAGAGTAGGACATAAGGTTCATACAATCGAAGAGTGGATTGTGAGTAAGCTTTATTTCTATCATCTTATGGTTCCCGAGATTCTTTACAAAGAATCCTTTAAGGCTATCCATATCCGTTTTATACTTATCCTTATATATTTCAAAGTCATACGCCCCATCCTCATTGATATCCAATTTAAGACCAGATGTCTGATTGAAATTAAGGGTACTGTTAATTTCTTTATAGTGGATGCCCTTTTGCTTTTCTAAGGGAGTTTCATTTTCTTTTTTGCAATGAGCATTAAAAAGTCCTATTAAGGTTACAAATGCAGCTAAGCGAAACAATTTAAACATATGACCTTTACGGAAGCAGAGAGGTTTCTGCTACACAGATACTAAATCGTTCTGATTGGGGTTTTCGTGATGCTTATTGCGGGAATGGAAAGGGATTCTTCTCCTTCGGCTTTTTCTCCTTTGTGTTACTCTCTTGTCCTGACTTTTCAAGTATTTCTGCTGCTTTTTCCAGAAGTCTCTTTCCCTCATAGCCTAAAATTTCTTCCCAACGGTAATGCTCGTTATCTATGTCAGCATTGCTGAAATTGAAATCTCGATGGTCGGATTTTCCATCAGCATAATTCCATGCACCAATTATCTCTGCTGGACTAAAATTTTTTGTATTAGCGGTCTCGTACCCTGTAATGCCTAGGTTTTTTATTACGTGAAGAGAACAAGTTACGAATAAAAGTGTGCCATCAGGAACGTCAATATTTATAAAGAACTCCTGTGCTTCTAGTATACCACCGGAGCCAAAAGTAAAATCCTTACAGTTTAAGAAACGCATTCTCTCGTGCCGGAAATTAACGGCGAAGCATAAAAACCTAATGATGAGGTCAGTATACGGAGGAACGTTCTTTATATTCTTCTCCCGTAACACGTTGTCGATATTAACCCTGATACGGCTATCTGGAAGTAGTTCGGCCTTTGGCCTAACGCTCATTACCTCGCTTAGGATAGAAAATTCGTTAAGTTGGAAACCTATCAAATTTGAGAGGTCTCCATCGTGGAGGTCTCTTCTGCCAGCCGTAGCACTCTTACTTTCATGGATACATTTTCTAAGACTTCCAGCGAAGCGAGTATACATCCTTGTATCGAATTTGCAATTCAAGGGAAGAAATAGTTCGCGTATAATTTTACCCGATGTGCTGGCGATCCCTTTTTCCAGAGCGCTAATATGAGAAGAAACAGTGTTTTCATAGGAACCGGGTGCCGCTTGCACAACCTCGATACCTAAAAATTCTCTACTGACAACTTTGCCAATCTTCCCTTTGAGTTTGTTTTTCTTAAAAGTTCCCATAGCAGGTTTGGTTAATTGGGATGGAAGTTAATAGCCTTGGTTTAAGTAGAAAATGACGTGAAACATTTTTTAAGGAACTTCGGTGACGGGTCTTTTTTCAGCTCATAATGATTCTGCAATAAATCCATAGCAAGTCTATACTTTTTAACGAATCTATAGACTCACTACGGACTCATTATAGACTCACTATGGACTGAAAAAAGATCTGCTTTGCTCGTAAAGGTTTTTCTTGATAGGCTATTGGTGGTTTTTAAGCCATTCCAGTCGTCTTTGATCTGGGAGGTGCTTCACCGAAAAGTTCTCAAACTTCGCCTCGAAACCGTTTCCATCAGGCGATGCAGCCATTAACCCTACCATCACCGGTGTATTGTCCTGCAAAGGAGCATTTCTTGTCATTACGTAATTCTTATCGTCGAAGGAGTAGAAAATCTCTACCGCATCTAATCTGCGAACTACTTTAATCCATATAAAAGGAGGTACACGATCTAAAGGGGTTACACTCCAGTCGCTCTTGTCGTGTGTTACTACGGTACTTATGTTGAATTTGCCATCGACGAACTCAACACCGGTTTTTATGTAGTGCTTATGGTCTATGCGCACCATCAGTCCCATTTGATCAAAGCGGGCCTTGTAAGCACCTGTAAGTTTAACCTTCGCCTCGAATTCACCTCCGTAATTACCGTAATAGAAAGGAGCATCATCAACAGTAAACCCATAGTGAGAAATTCGCCAGTAGTCACTTTTCGGTGTCACCTGCATTATTAAACTGTTGTTTTTAATCTCCCAACGTTCCGGCTCATTGAACCAGTGCATTTTTTCAAGGCTTTGTGCTTTCATCTTGGTAAGGCTAAGAAGCAGGGCTAATGTGAAAATAAGTAGTTTCATTAATTTTTTGTTTCCAATTACAAACCTTAAATGTTGTAATGCTTGTATGTTCGCAATTTATCCTGCATTTTGCGGAGAGTCAATGGTTATTAATAGCCACTTCCGAAATGGAAAACATTCGCAAATTTCTTGATAGCAAACTGCTGTCTCAATCTTTCAAGGTTTCTGGAGAACTCGAAGCTCAACTAAATAATGCTAAGCTTATTGCCGAGCTGTACGCAAGGCTTGAGAACTGCATCAGTGTGTTGAGCGATATGAAAGCCAGAAAAAGTTATATTTATTATGGTGGTGTCGCTGATCAGTTGGGCCTCCTGAAAAAGGAAACTGAGATCAGTTCTATTTGGGAAGATGAATTATTAGGTCGTGTACATGCAGATGATCTTCAAAAGAAATATAGGTTAGAGTTTCAATTCTTTCAGTTGTTGAACACTATTGATGTTGCTGCGCGTGCGGATTACAGAGTGGTAACCAAGCTCAGAACCCGTAACAAAGAAGGCAAACATGTATTGCTCGAACACCGCCTACTGTACCTCAGTAGTTCCGAAGAAGGAAGCGCATGGCTGGCGCTCTGTTTGTATAATAAGCTTTATGATCACCCAGGATTTGAGGTACCTAAAGGGGTGATATTGAATACACGCACCGGGACGATAGTTGATCCTGGAGAACCTGACTTTAGTGAAATACTTACCCTGCGGGAGAAAGAGGTGCTGCAGTTGATAAAGCTGGGAAGAAGAAGCAAAGAAATTGCTGAAAAGCTATCCCTAAGTCTTCATACCGTTAACCGCCACCGGCAAAATATATTCCAGAAGTTGAATGTGACCAATGCACTGGAAGCTTGCAGAGTTGCTGATGGAGCAGGAATGTTTTGATGCATGGAGCATCAAGTTCTGTAATTGTTGCCGAAATCACGGAATAAAGATAACATAAATCGTTTTAGCCTTTCTTTTTATCCTATTTTATTTATATTTGTTATAGTTGTAATACTAACCAATTTATCCTGATGCAACTTTACGGTCAATTTACAGATTTGGAACTGGCGGGACTGCTGTCTGAAGGCGACAAGGAGGCATTCAGGGAGATCTATATCCGCTATTGGAATAAGCTTTATGTTATTGCCCGTAATCGCCTAAAAAATTCTGCGGAGGCAGAGGAAGTTGTGCAGGACATCTTCTGCAACCTTTGGAGGAAGCGCCAATCATTCACACTCATAAAAGGATTCAGTAACTATTTTGCGGTTGCCGTAAAGTTTACGGTGATCGATCTACTTGCCAAAAAGGCCAGGCAGATCAATTACGAGAGAGAAGCGTGGTATAGTTTCTCTGAAAACGATAATTCAACAATTCAAACCATAGAGCTCAATGAGCTCGAAAAGCAACTCCAGGAAAGTATACTTTTGCTTCCTGAAAAATGCCGGATTGTATTTAAACTTAGATACGAGAAAGGCTATAGTCAAAATCAGATATCACTTGAATTAAATATTTCTGAAAAAACCGTTGAGGCACATTTGGCAAAAGCAAGAAAAACTTTGAGAGGTGCATTAGGCTCAGGTCTTGTTTTACTCATTTCTTTACTATAATTCGGTACCCTTAAATTTTTTTTTAAAAAAATATCCTTCAGCACTAAGGGATTAGTGCCAGGTGATCGGCTACTTAATAAACAGCCATCAAATGACCGGTCAGGAAAAAGAAAGATACATTCAGGAGCTCGCCAAAAAATGGCAGGAGGGGACCATTTCTGAGCAAGAAAAGCTGGAGTTTGAGAACTGGTATAATGAATTTGATGACACCTATCTTGAACTTACGGACGAAACCCCTTCAGCCCTCGAGCAGAGGATGTATCAAAATATTGTGGCGCGTGAGGGGATAGAAAATAAACGCAAACACTCTTTAACTCCTTATCTTATTCCTGTTGCAGCTGCGATTACCGTTATTTTCCTTGGCTTTGCCTTATATCTATTCAATAAAAACGAATCCTCATCCCAATATGTAGCTGTTTCTAAAAAAATCGTTCCGGGAGGTAATAAGGCTACCTTGAAGCTATCCGACGGGAGAGAGATCGTGCTGGATGATGCAAAACAAGGAGTTCTGGCAGAACTGGGAAATATTTCTATAAGAAAAGACCAGGATGGACAGGTTATTTATACTGTATTACCATCTGATAAAGGGAATTTTGCTTCAAAAGCAAGCTACAATACCATCAGTACTCCTAGAGGAGGCCAATTTCAGATTGAGCTACCCGACGGAACTAAAGTTTGGTTGAATGCGGCATCATCGTTAGTATTTCCGACTCAATTCAATGGTAGTCAACGAAGGGTAAGTCTAAAAGGCGAGGCTTATTTCGAGGTTGCTAAGAATAAAGTAAAGCCCTTTCTGGTAGACGTAAATAAGAGTACAGTGGAAGTGCTTGGTACCCACTTCAATATTATGGGGTATGATGACGAGAGTAGTACGAATACCACGTTACTTGAAGGGTCGGTGAAAGTAAGTTCTGGAAGTAGAACCAAGCTGTTAACCCCTGGGACAGAAGCAAGGGTAAATGGGGATATCACGGTTCATGAGGTAGACCCATCTGTGTCTGTTGCCTGGAAGAATGGCCTTTTCGTATTCAATAACGAAAGCCTTGAGAGTATTATGAGAAAGTTGTCGAGATGGTATGACGTAGACATCGATATCAAAGGAAACATCGGGCAGAAACATTTTGGCGGTACAGTATCGCGATTTGAGGACATTAAAGATGTGCTTAAAATAATAGAACTAACCGAAGTAATTCATTTCAAGATAGAAGAAAGGAGGATAATTGTTATGCCGTAAAAAAGCTGACAATCTATTTTTTATTGAAAAAGTACCAGGGCGATTAGGCCCGCACCTGGTATCAGACTAATCAAGATATTGGCTCCCAATACCTTATAATTAAACCTCATTCAAATGTATAAAATTTGTACTGGATTTAAGTACAGTTACAGGAACTGTATTACTCAAAAATCTCTGCTAATTATGAAACTAACCATTGTTCTCACCTTAGCAGCATTTTTACAGGCAACTGCCGGGGGCTTTGCTCAAAAGCTCAGTTTAAATGAAAAGAATGCACGTATTGAAAAGGTTTTTAAGGAGATTAAACGACAAGCTGACTATAATTTCTTCTACGACCTTGACATGTTGCAGGAAAGCCGGCCCGTCAGTATCTCTGTTAAAAATGCTTCAATTCAGGAAGTCCTTGAAAGATGCTTTGACAACCAGCCTTTCACCTTTGTCATCGCTGAAAAGACTATTGTAGTTAAAAGAAAGGCTCAAACAATTACTGGCTCTAAACATGGGCAGGATATTTCTGTAACAGGCAGGGTTGTTGATGAAGAGGGAGCTCCTTTGCCGGGAGTAAGCGTGAAGCTAAAAGGAGGCTCAGCCGGAGCAACAACAAGTGTTGACGGACGCTTTACAATAAATGCCCCTGAAAATGGTGTCCTTGTATTTAGTTTTATTGGCTATCAAAGCCAGGAGGTTTCTATCAATGGACAAAGCTCTATTAACGTTAAGCTTGTTGCAGAGCAAAAAGCTCTTTCGGAAGTAGTAGTAGTAGGATATGGCACACAGCGCAGAACGAGCGTAGTAAGTGCGGTTGATCAAATATCAGCTTCTGCACTTGCTGGTAGACCATCAGTAAATACTACTCAGGCCCTTCAAGGTGTATCGGCTAATCTTGTTGTACAACAACGGAACTCCGAACCAGGTGGCGGAGTCAATATTAACATACGCGGGATAAGCACCCTGGGTAACAATTCTCCTCTGGTAGTAATTGATGGAATTGTTGGCGGCGATATAAACTTGCTAAATCCTGCCGACATTGAGACGGTATCTATATTGAAGGATGCAGGAAGTGCTGCCATTTATGGATCCAGAGCATCCAATGGGGTGATACTTATCAGTACTAAGATGGGTAAGAAGAATAGCAGAACTGCTTTAGCCTATACCGGACTAACAGGGATAAATGACCCTAAGATGTTTTTCAAGCCGGTAAGCGGATATGAGAATGCTATATTGAGAAATGAAGCTGCAGCTAATGCAGGTCTGGGATCAGCTGTTTATAGTCCTGAGCAGATAAGGAGTTTTCAGGATCAGGGTGATAAGGAATGGTTCGTAAATACTATCCTCGAAAACGCTCTCCAGCAGAATCATAATCTTAGCCTTACCGGTGGTAGTCAGAATTCTAGCTACCTCGTATCTGTGGGCTACACGGATCAGCAAAGTAATTTTGTAGGTCCCGACAAAGGTCTAAAGCGTTATAATTATCGCATTAATATGAGTAATGAGTATGGCAAGCTGAAGTTTATCTCACAACTTGCTTATACTAAAAGTATCGTTAATGATCATTCCTCATCAACAAGCACACTCATGGTCGATGCGGCGAGGGTACCTTTGTATTATGAGATGAAAGATGATCAGGGACGTTATCTTACTAATGATGTACTTGCTGAGTTTAACCCTCTTGGCGTATTAGAAAAAGGAGGTTTTAGAAGGTATAATGATGATAACCTATTCGGAACCTTAAATGCAGAGTTTGCGCTTACAAAACACTTAAAATTAAGAGGTGTTTTTGGAGGAAGTCTAAAATCCAATAGTCAGTTTGCAAGATCTTTGCAGGTTAATTATTTCCCCGGCGGAGTTTCAGGAGCTGATAGGAATACTAACGACGAAAGCCGGAAAATCCAGGATTTGAACGCCCAATTCCTTACACAATACACCAGAACATTCCTAAAGAACCACGATGTTGACGTCCTTCTTGGTATCTCTAACGAAAATCACGAGGAACGAGGATCTGCCATCTATCGAAGATTTACTGATCCCGATCTGGGTACTCCTGTTACCGGAACTATTATCGCAGAAAATTCTTACAATTCTAATGGAAGTTCGGGCGAAAACAGCCTAAATTCCTTCTTTGGAAGAACTACCTATTCTTATAAGAATAAATACTATGGCGAATTCAACTTTCGCTATGATGGCTCTTCAAAATTTAGAAAAGGAAATCGCTGGGGCTTCTTCCCTGCATTTTCTGCGGGATATCGCCTGAGTGAGGAGGGCTTTATGGAGGATTACCGGAATAAAGTTGGTAATTTGAAACTACGCGCTTCGTATGGTATTGTTGGAAATCAAAATGTGGGGAACTATCAGTATCAAACTACGTTCTTCTCCATTGGCAACATTTATGGTTTCGGTAATGAAGCTGTTGCTGGTACTGGATTTAACTTCTCCAACCCTGATTTAAAATGGGAACGAGCGGCTACGTTAAATTTAGGTTCTGACTTTACCTTCTTCAGAGATGCTTTAACGTTCTCTTTCGACTACTTCAACAAAACTACACGTGATATTTTAGTTCCCCCTGCTGTCCCTGGTGTTTTCGGAACCAACCTTCCAGATTTTAATGCGGGTGAGGTAAGAAGTTATGGATGGGAGGCTTCCGTTGCATATAGGAAGTCAGGAAAGCAATTCCGGCATAACGTGTCCTTTAATCTCGGCGACGCGCAGAATAAGGTTCTTTATTTTGCAGGGAATGAGCGCCTTACAGGTGTGGAGGAATTGCAGATATTACTCAAGGAAGGGTACCCTTATCGCTCTTATGTTGGTTTAAAAAGAGACGGATATTTTCAAAATATTGATGAAGTAACTAATGGACCAAAACCTGCAGGCTTAAATGTTCAACCAGGCGATAATCGCTATGTGGATGTTAATGGAGATGGAATTATTGACAATAATGACTTACACGTTTTTGGTAATCCCTTTCCCAGGTTCACCTATGGGTTTATGTATAATGTAGGCTTCAAGAATTTCGACCTGAATCTATTTGTTCAAGGGGTTGGAAAAAGAACGATGATGCTTAGAGGTGAACTAATCGAGCCTTACCATTTCAATTATGGTATGACTATGTATCAGCATCAACTGGATTATTGGACTCCTCAAAATCCTAACGCACAGTTCCCCCGATTAGCCAGCAATGGAAGTCAGTCAAATGAGAACAATTTCAGAAGAGGGTCTAACATGTACCTTTTCAATGCCGCTTATGCCCGGTTGAAAAACGTTCAGGTAGGATACACTTTACCCCAGGCGCTTTCGAAAAAATTAGCGATGCAGAAGCTAAGGATTTATATGTCAGGTCAGAACTTGCTTACTCTTTCTAAGCTCAAGTTTGTGGATCCTGAGTTAAGTGAGTTTGACAGCAACCTTAATAATGCGGGTGCAAACAGCGGAAGGGCTTATCCTACAATGGTATATTATGGTTTTGGTTTAGATGTTACTTTTTAACTTATTGTATATGAATAAGTCGATTATTAATAAAACTGGCTTTGTTGCATTACTGGCCTTTTTATTTATGGGATGTAAGGATCTGGACCTGACTCCAGAAAATGTTTATACTGATCTTACTTACTGGAAGACGACCGACCAGGCGAGCGGAATGCTTAATACCGCCTACTCGCAACTTTTTAGCAGTGATTATTTCTTTTATAACGAGGCGATGTCTGATAATGCCTATAGCGGAAGAGGTGATCAGGCTGGATCTACTTCTCTTGCCTCAGGGGCATATGATGCCTCTTTGCCCAGGCTGAAAAATGAATGGAATGATTGTTATCGTGCCATAAAAACCTGTAACGTTTTTCTTGACAACGTAGACCGGGTTCCAAACATGGATGAAAGCCTGCGTACTCGAATGAAAGCAGAGGCACGTTTTATCAGGGCATTTCAGTACTTCAGACTAATGACATGGTTTGGTGATGTTCCTCTTATAAAGAAGGATCTTACTATTGTTGAGGCTCAAACTATAAGTCGCAGTCCACGAGAAGAGGTTTTGTTTTTTGTTGTTACAGAACTAAATGAGATTGTCAATAATCTACCTGTGAATACAGAATATGGCCCAAAGGATAAAGGAAGGATCACCAAGGGAGCAGCAATTGCACTTAAGGCAAGGGTAATGCTGTATGAAGGGAACTGGCAGGAGGTGGTGAATGCCTGCTCTTTGCTTATGGATAATACTTCAAATGGTACTTATGGCCTGTTTAATTCTTATGAAGGGTTGTTCCTGCCGCAAAATGAGAATAATAACGAGGTTATTCTAGATATGCAATATGTTCCATTGTTAAGAACCTGGTCCAACTTTTTTGACCTCGCTCCACTATCTGTAGGAGGACGGGTAAATGTTATGGCTCCTACTCAAGAATTAGTAGATAGTTATCTAACGTTAAATGGCAAAAGGATCGGTGAAGCAGGAGCGGGGTATGATGAGAATGATCCTTACGTAAACCGGGACCCAAGGCTAACTTATACCGTAGTGTATCATGGTTATCAATGGAAAGAGGCAAGCGGTGATCCTAAGACGATTTATATTAAGCCAGGAAGCGACCCGAATCATAACAAGCCAGAAATGGACCCTAATGAAAGAAATCCGCCTGACGAATATGCGCCGGGTAGTTCAAAGACTCCTACGGGTTACTACATTAGAAAGTACTACGATCCTACGCATGCCGCAAACTTTACATCCGGTTTAAACCTGATCTTAATCCGATATGCCGATGTTCTGTTGATGTATGCTGAGGCAAAAAATGAACTGGCAAAGCTGGATGAAGCTACATGGAATAGAACTATTAGGCCTATAAGGGTGAGAGCTGGCTTTACTGATGCGGCGGCTTTAAATTACAATTCGGCTTTAACTCAGGAGCAGCTGAGAGAGGTGATCAGGAACGAGCGAAGGACAGAGTTGGCTTTAGAAGGTTTAAGGATATTCGACATCCGGAGATGGAGGATTGCGGAAACCGTGTTAAACGGATGGGCGCATGGAGCAAAGTTTGGTCCGGCAAATGAAGATAATGGTTATATCCGGGTAAACCTTAGGTCGTTCGATAGAACCAAACATTACCTATGGCCGGTACCAAGAGAGGAAAGGAACTTAAATCCTAATCTCTCACAAAATCCTAACTGGTAAATTTTTAACTGAACTTATAAACATATTTATATGAAAAAGAGCTTTAATAATATATTCATTGCTTTAATGGCTTTCACCATACTCTTTTACGGATGTAAAGAGGATGACAGTATGAGCCATACGAACGTATCTGAAGTAACTAATCTTTATGGACCAGCAAACGGAAATAATGTTTTTCTTGGAGGCAACGGGACAGTAGTATTTGAATGGGAACAGGCGAAAGCTGAAGACAATGGAGTTGTACTTTATGAGGTTTTGTTCGATAAACCAGAAGGGGATTTTTCAAAGCCCCTATATTCCATACCTTCGGATGGAAAGGGATTGCAACGCATGCTTTCAATGTCCTATGCTGATCTTACCAAGGTTGCTTCGGCTGCTGGAATTGCACCATCTGCTACAGGTAAAGTGAAATGGACCGTTTGGTCATCAAAGGGAATTAATGTAAAACGATCTTCAACCTCAAGGGAGCTTAATTTGGAACGTCCGGAAGGTTTTCCTGCGCCAGCAAGCGCCTTCCTAACAGGAACGGCTACTGAAGGGGGGGAGGATTTGAGTAAAGCAGTAGCATTTAGAAAAGTAAGTGACGGAGTATTTGAGCTATATACCTCCTTAACTAACGGAAGCTACCGTATCACCGAACGTAATAGCGGAAATCCTACCTCATATTCAATTAACGCTGGTGGGAAATTGGTGGAGAATGGCAGTACAGATGTTACTACAGCTAAAAAGCCTTATCGTATTCGTGTTAACTTCAATAATGCTACTACCGAAATATCAGAGGTTGTATCAGTTGGTCTTTGGTTTGCCCCAGATAATCGCATTTGGTTTGATTTACCTTATACCTCAGGAAGCAGCTGGGAAATCAAAAATGCGCCGGTTGTTTTCAAGCAAGAAGGCTGGGGCCGCGATGAGCGCTATAAATTCAGGTTCACTATTAAGAATGCAGCAGGGGTAACCACCGAGGAATGGTTTGGCAGTACAAAAGGCGATAATCAAAGACCTACCGCCTCCACCGAAGCCGCGTACTGGTATATGGTACCAGTTAGCAATGACCGGTGGAATAACTCATTTAAGTTTAACGGAGATGTTGATAATAAGAATGCCGATATTAAAGTAACATTCAATTCAGCCGCTTACACACATTCAGTTACAGTTAAGTAATCTTTTCTACAGCTGTTCCTGACCGAGAGTCAGGAACAGCTGTAGAGTTATTGCGATTAAAACATTAAGCAAATGAAAATCAGATCTCTTATTTCACTGGTTGCCATTACAGGAATTACCATAGTAAGTTCATGCTCTATGGACAAGGGTAGTCCATTGTATGATGGCAGCATAATTAAGATAAATTATACCTGGGAGAAGACCGCTGATTCTGTTCAGGAAAGCACTTATAATACTTATTTGTCAGCTAATACCAAGTATTTTAAACAAGATAACACCGGAAACGAACAATTCCACTATTGGTGGAATGCACATGTGATGGATGTATTTGTAGATGGCTATCTCAGAACCAGCGATGATGCTTATAAAACCAAGATGAAGTTTTTGTTGAATGGATTGAGAGAAACGAACAGAGGTAGCTATTTCAATGACTACTACGACGATATGGAGTGGTTAGCTTTATCTACACTGAGGGCTTACAAAGCCACCGGCGACAATGACTATCTCAATGCTGCCAACTTGTTATGGACAGATATAAAGACAGGTATAAATGCAGAGCAGGGAGGAGGCCTGGCATGGAGAAAAACCCAGTTGAATTATAAAAATACCCCAGCTAATGCACCTGCAATAATCCTGGCGTGCAGGTTGTATGAAACGCAGAAACGAGCAGAGGACCTACAAACAGCTCAATCTCTGTATACTTGGTTGAGAAATACGCTTGTAGATCCAGTTTCAGGGCAAGTATGGGATGGTATTAATTCCAAGGGCAATGGAGCAATAGATAAAAATGTCTATACCTACAATCAGGGGACTTTTGTAGGAGCAGCTTTAGAGCTTTATATGAATACTGGGAATAATATGTATCTCGTAGATGCTGTTAGAACTGCAAATAATATTCTTACGGATCCTAATGTCTCTCCCGGTGGATTATTGAAGAATGAAAATCAAAGTGACGGTGGATTATTTAAAGGCATTCTGGTACGTTACCTTACTTTACTCGCGCTTGAGCCTGGTGTAAGGGAAACGGACAGAGCAAATTATACCAGGTTTTTAAAATATAATGCAGAGACCTTTTTCACAAAGGCACTTTCAAGGCCGGGAATGCTTGCCAGTCCTAATTGGAGCAAGATGCCCGAGGCTAGCGTGGATCTCTCCACGCAGTTAAGCGGTCTTATGCTGCTAGAGTCGGCTGCGTTATTGAAGAGGCAAGGAAAGATTTAACCTGAACAGGTTGGTTAGTTTCGGGAAGGGCACAGGTAACTGTGCTCTTTTTTTATGGAGTGTTAAGCCGTTCAATGCGCAATGTATGTTTTATATTAGCGGGACTAGAGAGCAAATTGAAACGGTTTATTCTAATATTTCTTTTGGCTAGCATTTTTCTTGCTTGTAAATCTGTTCAGGATTATAATGAGCAGTTTTATGAGGAGCGCTCGCCGAAGCAGATGCGATCTGAAGTTGATTTTGTCCATAGTAAGCTTACAAAGTATCATCCACAGCTTTATCGATTTATCAGTAAGGAGGCGCTCGACTATAAATTTGATAGTGTGAAGGCCAGTATTGAGAATCCTTTACCTGCTAATCAGTTTTATTTAAAATTAAGCCCGCTTGTCGCTGCTGTCCGGCAGGGGCATGCTACCTTGTCTATTCCTTATGTAGTAGAAAAAAAAGAGGAAGAAAGTATAAAGCAGCTTGGCTACCGGCCCTGGTTCCCATTCAAAGCGGATTTTATTAACGAGCGTTTTTTTATTTTAAAAGACAGCAGAAAAATTGCTAAAGTAAAACCAGGGACAGAAATTGTGAGTATTAATGGGGTTAGTCCGAAGGAGATCTTCAGGAGATACCTTAATGGCGTTTCAAGGGATGGTTATAACGAGACTTTCCTTCCCAAAAAATTCACTTCTATTTTATACTATTACCTTAAGGAGCAGAATCAGGACCGGCCGATTAAATATAAGTTTAGCTTTAAGGATTCCGTATGGAATTATAGTTTGGACAAAGAGGGGCGGAGCTTAGATGTAGTAATACCGAAGTCTAAAACCGATACTATAGCTAAAAAGAAGAGCAGCATTAGCAAGGCTAAAGAGAATAAAGACCAAAACGTATTGACCTCACGCTCTAAAGCAAAGACCCTTAGGTTTTATAAAGGTGATAGTAGTGTTGCCGTGATGAGGGTTAGCAATTTTCGTAAAGATGCCTATCGGTCATTCTACAAAAAGAGTTTTGAGTTAATTAGCAGGGCTAAGACGAAGACGTTAGTTATTGATCTACGGGATAACCCAGGAGGCTACGCTAAGGATGCGGCTGACCTATACTCATACCTGATAGACAGTAGCGTTAGATTTAATAGGAGCCTGGAGCTGACATCAAGAGCGAGTTTGCTAAATAACTATAGGTTTATGAGCAAAGTTAAGCCGCCTTTTGCTAAACCATTTGTTTCGGCAATGGCAACGGTCGCAGCCATTCCACCTACTCTGACTATGAAAAAAGAAGGGGAAAGCGTTTACTCTTATTCAGAGAGCTCCTCTAAAAACCTCCGGCTCAAGTCAAAACATTTTGCAGGAAAAGTTTACGTGTTGATAAATGGAGGAACATTCTCTGCTGCAAGTCTTCTTTCTGCTAATTTAAAGGGAAGTGGAAGAGCTGTTTTTGTAGGCACAGAAACAGGCGGAGCGCAGAACGGTTGCGTGGCTGGTTTTTTACCTGTGTATACTCTGCCTTATTCAAAACTTAGTCTTCGTTTTGGTCTGGCTGCTGTTGAGCCGTATTATGCTACGGGGAAAGAAGGTAGGGGGATATTTCCGGATATTGAGGTTTTGCCAACTCTTCAGGACCGCTTGAAAGGAGTGGACCCAGAATTGAGCAGGGTTGTGGAGGAGGTTAGGGGGAAGTAGGGATTTAATAATTGCTCTTCACATTGAAAACCTTCTGCGAAAGTTTTGACAAATTACTATGTTAGATTTACGGGTAGGGATATAACAGATCAAACAACCGGCAATAATGAAATTCAAGCAGATACAATCATGCCCTTTAAGGCCTTGTCTTTGACGTTCACGAACTTATTTTTTATTCTTTCCCCTGAAAGATAATTTACTAGTATTGGAGCTTTCAAGACAAAGAAAGAACATTATGCAGTTTGACCGTCTCTTACAACAAATGTCGTTCATCCACGAGATTGATAAGATTAAGTATATTTTCAGGAAGACAAGATTATTTAATAGCGAGCGGCATGAGAATGATGCTGAGCATAGCTGGCACTTGGCAATGATGGCTCTCGTGTTAGCGGAGTACTCGAATGAGGAAGTGGATATGTTAAAGGTGCTGAAGATGCTGTTGTTGCATGATATTGTAGAAATTGATGCAGGAGACGTATTTTTCTTTGATTCTTTAGTGCGACAAGACAACGCTGCTGCAGAGGAAAAAGCAGCCGAAAGGATCTTCGGGCTGCTTCCGGAAGACCAAGCCCTAGAATTCATAACTATATGGAGAGAGTTCGAGGCAGCAGAAACCCCGGAAGCTCTGTTTGCGCGAGCTGTAGATAACCTTGAGCCAATACTCCAGAATATTTCTAATGGCGGAGGAACCTGGAAAGAGTTCAATGTTGATTATCAAACTGTGCTTGAGAAGAAGGGTATTATCGGAAAGGGTTCAGAGAAAGTTTGGGAGTTTACTAAGAAGCTCCTTTTTGAGAGTAGGGAGAATGGGATATTAGATGATAAAGGGATAGGTTAGCTTCTACTAATTTGAATATTAATGTTCCTTTTTATTTAGTGCCTGCGAAAAGTATAATGGAAAATTGAGCTTCTAAAAACAATTCGTAATTTAGTACTGAAATAATCTAAACTATGAGATCTGTACTATTTTACCTAAGCTTTATTCTATGTATCGCATTTGTCTCCTGTGAAAGAGAAGAAATCCAAACAGAAGAAATAACATCAGGGGAAGCTCCATTAACTGATGATTCTATTGCAGTTAAAAATCTGACATTAGAGAAAAATAATGCTCCTCGGCGAGGAGAGTTTCATTTGCTCGGCTACGGCTATGACGTAACGGGAGAATATAGCGATTCTTCCGCTGTCCGAGGATCTGTTGTGGATATAGCGAAATTACAGAGACTACAACCTACAAGGGTAGTGGTAGGGAAGCATACTTCTACTGAAACTAATATAATGACGACAAACAATGCCGAGGAGCTCGCCAGGCAAATTTCGATGGATGTGATGGATCTTAGATTTTTCAATATGAATGAGCAGGAGCGTAAAAAGTACTTTAAGGGTGAAATTAATACTTACTTTTCCGATAATAATCCTTTCAAGAGCAAATATATTTATGGTAGATCCTGCGAAAAAAGGACGATAGGATTTTTATCATTTAATTATGGTTCCCTAGATTCTATCCTGACACCAAGCTTTGGATCCGATATTCAGACAAAGACCCCCTCAGAGATAATTAGGAAGTATGGAACACACGTATTAACGCGGATAAATATAGGCTCTAAGTTCACAGTAATGTACCAGTCAGAAACAACCAATCCTGATTGGGAAAAAGCCGCCCAACAGGGATTTACAATTGCTCTTGCTAAGACGTTTGGTTCTTTTTCAGGCTATCTTGATTATTCAAACAGCAAATCGGCGCCTGGAAATTATGCTCAAAAAATAAGTTTTAAGGCCAGTGGGGGTGACCCATCCTTAATTAAGGTAACTGTTGATCCTGTAACTAAAGTCACTACTGTTGACCATCGAGAATGGATTAAATTGTTCAAAAACGAACAGGCGGAGCTGGTAAACATTCAGAACGTCCAGCCGATTTATGAATTTGTTTCTGATCCCGTTAAACAGAAAGAAGTTAAATCCTACTTCGACGAATATCTTTCGGCAAATGCTGCGATCCTAGTGAGATAAAGAATGTTTTAGCAGTCATCTTATCTCTAACAGTTTTAGTCCCAGCACTCCCGGATGCTGTATCATTTATAGTTCTTCCCGGCAATTTTTGAGGGAAATAACTCACGGCATAAAAAAGCACTAAATTATAGGTTTAAGGGCTTTTAGTACATTTTGGTATCAAATAAAAAGTGGGGATGGCCGCCCTTAGTTTTTAGCTTTTAATGCCTTAATCTACAATGTTTTATCCAATTCTTCTTTTCAAGGTCACCGAATAGGTCACCTTTTGTTTTTTGCCTTTTAGTTTAATTTTAAAAAGACTTGCTTAAACTGAAGATGATCTCAATGAACGAGTTCATGCAAAGATAGGATGTTGGGTTCGAAGGACGAAAAAATGATTAAAATCTATGGTCTTCAGCTTATAATTGAAAAGTTTTTAGGCTTTCAGCTAATGCTTAATCACTAGCCCACGTTGGAAGGAAGTTAAAGAAAAGATTTATTAAGTAGATTAATGCAAGGCAAAAGAAGGCCAAGCCGACATACCTATCAGAAGCTGAGGGACGTTTAGGTTCACAAAAGGTACATTTATCTCGAAACCCTATTAAGGTAATTCTTGCTCCAGCACTAGTATGCGTAAATAGGGAGTCTGAAACTTCTAGAGATGTACGACAATCTTCAAAACTTACCTCTAAAGTTTTTTTTGATACTCTGGTACCTGAATAATACTTGCGTTTTACAAGTACCTGTGTTTTCTTGCCATTATTAAAGCATTCAGCATTCCTATTGTATTTTGAAGTAAAATAGACACCAAAAAAAGTTAGGATTATGAGGGCCATAAGGTTCTCCTTTTTTTTCCTGATACAACTACTTAGTATACTATAAAAGATTGATTGAGCAGATGGATTCATCATATAGTAGAGCTTACCTTTTGAATATGTTTTTGCGATGCCAGTCCAAATTCTCCAGTGAAGGGTAGTATCTCGTTCCAAACGGCAAGCGCATCTTCCGGCCTTCCAACTGCTTCAAGCTATAGGGGTGATGATCGTTCTCGGCAACATGGGAAGAAACGATAATTCGGTAAGTAGTATCAATGGAAACAAAGCCACGATCAAAAGCACGATGCAGGTTTGGACAGAGCGCAATGCCGTTATTCACCTTATCATCATGACTGATGCTAAAGGGCACGATATGGCAGGCATCAATAAAGTTATGACCGAAGGTAGATTCAAGTCGCATTCCGGTGAAGCTGCAAGTTGAGTCATATACTTTTGGTACCAGCTTTTTAAACAGGCCGCCTCTTACAAAGACATCTTCTTCTGTTTCTATTTGAATGGTTCGATACTCGGCTTCCGGTTCGTTTAACAGGAAGCTTTCCAGGTCATGGATGTAGCCTTGCCCCTTCTGCTTGCTTTGGATGTAATGCTGCTTAGTGTCGGGGAAATAAGTATCTAACAGAACAGACTTTATGATATTCCGGGACACCGGATCAGTTAGAAGAAGATAGAGTGTCTCTGAGAAGTATGCATATTCCAATACTTCCGACAGTCGCGTTACACTCTTAATATGAGCATTGATCTGACAACCCAGCTTCGCCTGAAGAAACCAGATTTGCTGGCCCTCTACCTTATCGCTTTGCAGGTAGTAGAAGGGCTGGGTAAAATCAGGCTGATGCATCGTGTTTACCAGCAACCTCCAGTTTTCCTGAAATATCGCAACCAGATCTGTGGTTACATAAACCCTGTTTTCTGTTACCAGTCCTTTTTCAATTAGCTCAATGATGGAAATGAGGAGAACAGGTTTATGAGGAGCCTTTCCGTAGGCGGTATTTGCACGGTTGAGACGGTTGAGTTTGGTGAGAAATGGATTCAAAGTTTTAGTGGTGTTCTTCCAGTTTGCTATGACTGTTGATAAGCGTTCGAGCTATAATCTCAAGCAAGTAGAAAATTTAAGCATATTTTATATTTCTTCGATTTTCTATCGTCGTGATTAATTCGACAACTTCAGGCGATATTTCTGCTAGTTTCATCTCCCTCGCGATTGCAAAGCGGCTTACAGATACTTTATGATTCTCGGCCAGCCACATACTCAACCTACTCAAAATTTCTTTCCCAGAAGCCCTAGACCATTTATCGCTCCCCCAGATGCCGTTCACATAGAGTCTAGCCTCTTGATACGCACTTTTTAATGCCTTTTTGCTGTCCTTGTGACTTATTTCAGTCGCAAAGTTGTCAATTACGTCGTCCTTCAATTGTTCGCAGATCACGTCTATTGCAGTGGAAATGCTAGATTCATCCAACTCAATATTTTTCTTTCGAGCTCTACAGAGTCGAACAATAGCACTAGGTACCAGTAGGTAGTTCTCAATTTCCTTCTTTTTCCAGATGTGAAGATTGATTCCTTGAACCTCTGCTTCTCTTATCCTTTCTTCTTGTTCTTCAATAGTGTGATAGTCAGAGTCGAAAATGCAGTAGGTGCTAATATTTGTTTGATTGTCCTTAAACACCTTGTGAGAGCCTATGACCCTTTGCCAGCCTCCCCATCCTTGAACAAAGGTTTTCGGCAATATATCAAATTGCTCGAACGTGTCTGGAAAAATCTTAGACTGCAAAATAGAAAGCATTTTTACATCATCTCTTTCTCCCTCGACAATTAGGAACTTATTATAAGAAAAAAGCCGCGCTATTTCTAAATTGTGTACGCTGCCTATTTGATCTATAATCTTTTGTACTATCGGTGCTTTATTAGCATAGTCCTGCTTTCGCTTGCTATTACTTATAGGTAAGATATTTTCCGCTTCTACTTCGGACATAATTTCCACTGAATGTGTGGCGACAATAACTTGTTTAAAATGGCTTTTAACTAGTTTAATTAGTCGTCGCTGTAAGTCTGCGTGCATATACACATCAGGTTCATCAAGTATCACAGTAGAATCGCTAGGACACCGAGATAGAAACCACATAGTCTGTAACCACATTTGTAATCCTTGTCCCATCCAACCAATTTCTGCCTCAAATTGATTGTCCCTCACAAATAGCAGTAAATCGCCTTGTGTTCTAGCGCTCGTGATACTACTGTCAATACTCAGTCCAGGCCAAGTCTTCTCAGATAGATCCTTAAATCTTTGAAATGCTTTAGGGTAGTAATTCAATTGGTTCCTGAAATGTCGTGAACTCAAATTGGTCGCTAGATTTCTTTGCACCGTTTCTTCTCGTATTACAGACTCATGCTTTAATAAAGGAGTAATTTGAGGTAGAATATTTATTTCTTGTAGCCCAACATGAGATGCAAACTTTTTAGATTCTATAGGCTTCCCATCAGCAGCTGTCAAAGTTGCGAATAGCTCTGCTCCATCTCCGACAAAAATCTGAACTTTTAGCCCGTCATCAAACTCTGCGAATATTTTCGCTGGAGGATCACCATACATATGAAATATGTTTTGTGACGAAATATCTAGATTTTTGATAGACGGTTGAATCCCTAATACGTCATCATCAAATCCAAGCCATTCTGGACTCTTTAAATAGTGAGTGCTACGCGCTTTGTTTACAACTAAGGACAATATCCGCAAGGCCTCAATAATAGTGGATTTGCCCGCATTATTCTTTCCCACTATTATACTAAGCTCTCTGAAGGTGATTTCCGTCTTATGAAAGCACCTAAAGTTTTCAAGAGTAAATTTTTTTAGCATATATAGGCCTTTTTATATAATTCTTGGGTTCATCTTACCCTACCGCCAGCTTCCCACTCTCTTTCCACAAATAAGCCGGCATAGGTTCATTTAATTTCCATTCTATATTCATCGGCTTGGAGCCGCTTGATTTCATAAAGTTTGCATCTCCTAAAAACACGTAGGACATGGTGTTTCCATACTCATCGTCGTTCTGCTCTCGTACGAAAAGCAGGATACTCTTATCCAGCTCCTGATGCTTTAGATAGGACTGTCCTTTTGGAGATTCAGGCGAAGTAGCGTTTTGAGATTGCCAATGAAAAAGATGTTCATTAATGGCATAGTCATCATAAAGCGTAGTAGGAGAATATTCCTTTTCTGATTTCTTTAGCGTTACAAATAAAGCCTCAACATTTAATTCCTTGTTCAAGGCGACACCTTCACGATTGGAGGAAGCCTTTTCGAAAGTATGAAGGCCTAAAGCAGCAAGAATCTGGTCGCGATTATAACGGCTATGTAGTTTAAGTGGAGTAGGAAAAGGAAGTTTAATGTCTTTCTCAACAAAATCAATCTGATCGATTAAGTAATCAAGGAGCTCATCCATTTCCGAAACCATTACTGGGTTACTTTTAAGTACTGAAAGGCTTTTTGTTAGGTTTTTGTATCCAAGCTTGGGTCCTGCTTCTCTCCAAAGATCGTAGTGAAACATCAAAAGCATTATTTCCTCCTCTGCTGTTGGGCTTAATACTTCCCATTCATCCCTGATTAAACGTTTAATAAAAGTCAGGTAGCTATAGGAATTGCACTGAATCAAACGCTGCGTCATTAGTCTGGTTAACTCTTTTTCCTGTGGCTCCGCAAAGTCTTCTATTATTCCTGCTGCTGCTAAAAGTCTTTTCCAGCTTCCTTTTTTATAAAGAAGCGGTAGTTCCAGATGGTTGAATTCCAGGAAGTTCTTTAAGGTTAGTGGTAATGTAGAGTTTAGTTTAAAGCTTTTGATCTTAGCAATTAATTGGTTCCTGTTAAAACCGATTAATTGCCTGATATTCTTAAGTATTACCTCTTTAGCTTTCTTTTCTAAAATTATAGAACAACCAAGTGGCAGATGTGATAATTCATCTTCAATCTCTTTCTCTATCGAAGTATGCGTTTTACCAACTAAGGCTCTGAATTTGTGCTCGAAGTCGTAGTGGGCATTCGCATTACCTACGAAATCGAGAACGGTCAAACATTCTTTAGAGTCTGCCAGTCTTAATCCTCTACCTAATTGTTGCAGAAAGATTGTTAAGCTTTCGGTTGGTCGGAGGAAGAGGACGGTATCAATTTCAGGAATGTCTACACCCTCATTGAAAATATCAACCACAAAAAGGTAATTTATTTCTTTGCTTCTTAATCTACGGCGTACGTCACTTCGATCTCCTGGACTGTTACTTGTCAGCCAGTCTGACTTTAAGCCAGCCAAGGTAAATTTCTCTGCCATGTATTGTGCATGAGCCTGACTAACACAAAATCCTAATGCTCGCACATCTTGCAGATCTGTCAAATACTTTTCGCAGTTCTCAAGTACTTCGGCTACTCTTCTGTCTTCCGCTGTATAAAGTCTTGTTAACTCATTTATATCGTAGCGGCCGTTTTTCCATGCTACCTGCGAAATATCCACAGAATCAGAAACCGCAAAATATTGAAAAGGAGAAAGCAACTTTCTATTGATGGCTTCCGGGAGCCGGATTTCAGCCGCGATGGTATTACAGAAATCCCGCAGTACATCTTCGCCATCCATTCTTTCTGGAGTAGCTGTTAAACCTAAAAGAACCTTTGGCAAGAATCGGTCGAAAATAAAGCGGTAGCTATTGGCCGGAGCATGATGTACCTCATCAATGATAATGAAATCATAAAAATCATCACCAAGTTTTAAGTCTTCTATCCGATTTCGAAGGGTCTGTACAGACGCGAAAACGTACTCTAAATTGCTCGGTTCCATTCCGTCTACCCATAATTCTCCAAAATTCGCATCCCGGAGTATATGTCTGAATGTTTCCTGTGCTTGTTCCAGAATTTCCTTCGTGTGCGTAATGAAGAGTAGTCTCGCCCGTTGGTTATTCGTTTTGAATTGTTTGTAGTCGAAGGCGGAGATGACTGTTTTTCCCGTTCCAGTTGCTGCTACAATGAGGTTTTTATTCCGATGGTGAACTAGCCTTTCTGATTCAAGCTTAGTCAATATTTCTTGTTGATATGGAAATGGCTTTAAGTCAAAAAAGCTAGCAATGCCCGACTTGTCCTGAATCTTCTGCGACCTTAAGGCCTTACTTAACTTCTCCGTATCCCTGCCAGCCTGGTAATATTCAAATTCTTTATCTTCCCAATAAGTCTCAAACGTCTTCTTAAACTTATCGATTATGTGATTGATCTCTCGTGTCGTAACCTTTAAATTCCACTCTAAGCCGTTGGTTAAGGCTGATCGTGAAATGTTGGAAGAACCTATATATCCGGTATGAAAGCCAGTGTTCCTTAAAAACAAATATGCCTTGGCATGAAGTCGCTCATGATCGCCGTTATAGGATACTTTTATTTCTGTGTTCTTTAATCCTGAAAGAAACTCTACAGCTTTTACATCGGTGGCTCCCATGTAAGATGTAGTGATAATCTTCAGTTTGCGACCGCTGTTCGTAAACTCTTCCAGTTCTTCCTTAAATATTCTGATCCCCGAGTATTTAATAAATGATACCAGCCAGTAAATTTCGTCCGAGGAAAGAATCTCTTTTCTGATTTCGCTTTCAAGAGAGATGCCTACATTATTTCCTGTGAATAATTCACTTTGTGATAAGCGGGTATAGGGTGTAATCTGCTTAAGTCGTTCTCCAAAATTAGTAAAGGGAGAATCAAGCTTTGAAAATACCGCTTGAAGGACTTCGCCGCTTTCCAGCAGGTTATTTGAGATTTCCAACTTAGGAAGTTCTTCAATCAATACCTGTATGATTTTATTTGACAGTTCAACCTGTTTCAGTAGACTATCATCTCCTTTTAGTTCGCTTAAAGCGAAGCGTATAGTTTCTGATAAATACTGACTTAAGTAACGGGCAGCCTCTTCCTTATCTAAAACAGAAGTCTTGATAAAAAAATCTTCATTCGTTATGGTCTGAAGTTTATTGTAAAAAAGTTTATTAATCAATTGCTCGTATAAGCCGAGCTCCGTTTTCATCATACAGAAATTGCGAGCACTAAGGTTAAATGCCGCTATTTCAAATGTAAGTTATTATTCTGTATCAAAAACTTGTTTTTTAATGATTAACGCAATTCTTCTATACTTATTCATTCTAATCAATCAAGGAAAACTTTTAGTACCCACCCATAAACCAACCCAATAAATCACTCTCGACATCTTTCTTTTGAATCCATCAAATCACCTTAAAACAAATGATTATGGATTTAAACGATTTATTGACGAAAGAAGATCTGCAGCAATTCAAAGCAGAATTGTTCGATCTGATCAAAGGCTTAAAAATTAAACCCGGAACTGCTCCTAGTCCCTGGCTTAAGAGTTATGAAGTTCGAAAGCTTTTAAAGATCTCTCCGGGAACCCTTCAAAACCTTCGTGTGAATGGAACACTTGCTTATACCAAGATTGGAGGCTTGATGTATTACAAGTATGAAGATGTAATTAGATTATTAGAGAACGGAGGAGGAAAGTAAGCTATGAAAACAGCGCTAACTTTGAAAACTATCTTTCCTGTCTTTTCTGATCCTTCTTTTAAGCTTTTAGGTAAGCCAGAAATAGGTTTGTTGGTTGGACGGGGTTTTATAGCAAGAGGGAGTTGGACAAGGTCCTACTCTTCTGCCTCTATTGCCCTGCAAAGAGGCTTTGATGTATACTCCGGGTATACATCTCCTGCTTCAGATAATTCCAAACCCTATTTTTTGTATACAAGCCGGTATACATTACTCTCTACTATGAAAGACCTCAATGTAAAAACCATCCACTTCCCGGTAGAAACAGATAATAAGCTGACAAGTCTTGCCGAAAAGCTTGGCAGAGCAAAGCTTACAGTGTTTCAGCAAATGGTTGAGTATTTCTATCATACCAAAAAGGATCCTATCGACATTAACGATGACCTTTTGAAAAGTACTTTTATGAACGGGTTCAAGCGTTACGCAGGAATGATCAAGCAGCAAGAAAAGGAATTGCTGATGCCAACGTTGCTCGCCGTAGATAAGCTGACTCGGGATCAGGGTCTATTACTTAATTTTTTAGATAAGCAATTATTGCCTCAGAATCAGCAGTTGCTAAATCAGGTTAATCTTCAGAGCCAAAAAGTTGCACAGGTAGAATCAGTTCTTCGACTCATTTCTTCAAGCCTGGAAACTAAAGCAGCGCTTAAGGAGCGGTTCATTAGGATTCTGGAGCGGTATATCAAGGAGCGAGAAAGCTTAACCGTCTTCAGCAAGGATAAAGACAAGGAGGAGCTCATATCCAGATTTAAGCGGGAGATTATGCAATTGTAACTAAATATATGGCTAGCTATTTAGTCCGCTATCTGGCTATCTGTATATCCATTTCGTTGGCTATATGAATAGTTGCCTAGTTGTGTATCAGAATATATGTTTATCTCATTACATAGTCCTCAAGCTGTCTATATCTATAGCGGAATACTTATCTATCTATTTATATCACTATCTATTTATGCACATCAACATAACAAACAGTGAAACAGGAGGAAATAAAGGTAGTTCGGCCCAATTGGTCAACTATCTTGATAAAGAAAACCGGGATCCGGTAAATAAACGGCACGAGTGTTTTTTTAATCATGAGAGGAGAGATATCTTATCCCTGGAAGCGCGAATCTTACTGGATAATAATATAGCCTGTTTAGGAACCAATGATGCAAAGTTCTTTCTTATTAATATTAGTCCGAGTGGAAAGAGTTAAAGCATCTTGAAGACGTGTTTGGAAGAGAGGCTTTACCTGAGAAGCTGAAAGAATACGCCATTAACGTAATGGATCAATATGCCAGGAATTTTAAACGCCCGGGGATCTCAAGCAGCAGTGATTTACTTTGGTTTGGAAAAGTAGAATACAATCGCTACTTCTCACCGAAAGACCGGGAAGTAAAACAGGGTATGAAGAGGGTAGGAGAAAGGAAGGAGGGAAACCAAATGCATGTGCAGGTAATGGTAAGTCGGAAGGATATTACCAATAAAATTAAGCTAAGTCCTTTAAATAACTCAAGGGGGAGCAATGCAGAGCATTCGAGAAAGATGGGCGAGTTTGATCGAAAGGCTTTTATTGCTGGCGGAGAACGACTGTTCGACCTTCAGTTTAGTTTCGACCGAGGTCTTGAAGAATCTTTTAGCTACAAAAATGCAATGAAGAATGGAGACCTGAACGAGCGACTGCAAGCTCAGCAAGAGCAACTTAATCCTGTCCCGGAACAAGAAGTGGAGGAAATTGCGGCTCCTTCGAAAATGCGAGGCTATCTTGACGATGCCTTGGAATCTCTTTTTGGCGGATTTGGCAGTAATTATTCGGAAGATGAGGACATGAAGAGGAAAAGGAAAAGATTTAAGGGACCGACAAGGTAGCTTAGACTGGCTAAAAAAGAAAAATCATTTTTATAAAATTTGACACTGGAGCTAGGGGTATTTCCCGGCTCCTTTCTTGTTTTCTAACTGAACATCAGTCACTGAACATGTGAGATGGTTCTGAAAATTAGTAATATTGAAGATTGTTGTTCAATGTTAGAAGCCTTATGCACAAGATCTTGTTATTTCTTATTTGCTTTATCGTACAATTTCAGTCTTCAAATGCCCAATGGAGTGGTTCATGGATAAAAGTTAATGCAGTGTATCGGGATAACGCTGAGTTAGAAGAGTCAAATCCACTTAAATATAATTATATCAGGTATAATTTTGCCAAGAAGGGTAGGGTTAATGTTTCAACATCCTATCAGAGTAAAGGAACTTCGTTTGCTTATCAATTTTCTGACAATCATTTTAAGATGAATTCTGATGCTGGATTTGTAGTGAATGAGTTTATAGTGGAAAAGGCTACTGAAGCTGAGCTTGTCTTATTGCAAAACGGCAGTGTGTATTTCCAAGGCGAGGATTGTATTCGCCTGTTTTTTGTTCCTGAGTCCTCTTACCAGAAGTCCTTTGTTCCGTCCTCGGATAATATTCTTGCAGTTGCCGGTGTTGATACTGTTTATATTGCCAATGACAAGCTCTACCCATATTATAATGGAAGTGGAGATTATTTTGATGTATTAAAAGAGGGGGTGCCTTCACAGCCTTCTGAAAATCTTTATTTTTTTGCTACCTACATTGTAGGAAAAGATGGCCGGGCAGATAGTTTAAAGATTATTGAGAGCTTTAGCCCGGCTTTTGATAAAAAGATCATCAAGAATTTCAATAAGACTAAAGATAATTGGCAGCCTGCAAAGTTAAATGGAAAAGCGGTAGCAGTTCAAATGAAGCAGGAGTATCACCATTTTTCTTCAAATACAATGTTACCTGTTATGGATTATAGTATGAAGGGTAGCAAGGCTATGAAAGAAAATGATTTTACGGCTGCGCTTTATTTTTTTGATAAGGGTCTTGAAAAGTTGCCTACTAATATTGAAATGCTTTATAAGCGTGCTTTATGTAAGTATGAGTTGGGCAACAAGGAAGGTGCTTGTAAGGATTTGAATTTGATTCAGCAGTTGGGAGATAGTACAGGCAAGGAATTATTACAAAAATGGTGCAAGTAGATTATTCATGTATAATGCTGGAGATTTTGTGTCTTACAGTGTCCCCATTATGAGAAGTTAGTGCTGTTGTTAGTTTTTCGGCTAACTAGTTATTTGTGTCCCTATAGTGTCCCCATTATTTGAAGTTAGTGCTGTTGTTAGTTTTTCGGCTACTAGTTATTTGTGTCCCTATAGTGTCCCCATTATTTGAAGCTAGCGCTGTTGTTAGTTTTTCGGCTAACTAGTTATTTGTGTCCCTATAGTGTCCCCATTATTTGAAGTTAGTGCTGTTGTTAGTTTTTCGGCTAAACAGTTATTTGTGTCCCTATAGTGTCCCCATTATTTGAAGTTAGTGCTGTTGTTAGTTTTTACGGCTAACTAGTTATTTGTGTCCCTATAGTGTCCCCATTGTTTGAAGTTAGTGCTGTTGTTAGTTTTTCGGCTAACTAGTTATTTGTGTCCCTATAGTGTCCCCATTATTTGAAGCTAGTGCTGTTGTTAGTTTTACGGCTAACTGGTTATTTGTGTCCCTATAGTGTCCCCATTATTTGAAGTTAGTGCTGTTGTTAATCTTTAAAGACTAGCTAGCTATTGTGTTCTTATTATTTGGTACCGGGACCAGCAGTGCTAGCTTTTTATTCCATATTTCTTAAATACATAATTACTACCTGGTCCTTTGGTCCCGGTATTCTCTATATATTCTTCTTCTAATTCCGCCAGATATCTGCTAGCTGTTCGTTTTGTTACGTTTAATAGCTGCTGAACTTTTGCATTATTGACAGATCCCTCTTGTTGAACAAATAGAATTATCTGCTGCAAAGGTTCGCGCAGGTTAGTTAATGATTCTTTCGAATACCGATGGATGATAACTTGAAAGTCCGGAGGTTCGTGACTGAAAATTGGTGGAGGCAGGTTACGGGAGTAACATTCCTGAATAATCTTTATGGTACCTCTTCCCCAAGATTCTATATACCCTGCCCTAAAGAGGGTGTTGGCTACGTCTGGATTAAAGGGTTTGGACGGATGCTTTGTCTTTAGTTTCTCGACAGTCCAGTTTGTCGGTAAATGACCATCATTCCAAAAAATAATCTTATGATCGTAGACGCTAATCTGTACAGGAATTCTGCTACTATAATCTTTATGTGCAATAGCATTCAATAACGCTTCTCTTATTGCTCCTTCAGGAAATGGGTATTCTTCGATACGTCTTGTGCCTTCATAACGGATATTCGCGGTTACATATTTAGAGAGAATTAAGTTGTACGCTTTTTCAATTTGCTCAAATAGGTTACCGTGGATTTCATCCTGGTACCGCAAGTCTTCATCGCTGTTAAAAAAGCCTATTTTCAAATATGCGCCAGTAACGTATTTCTCGGGTTCTGGATGGAATAAGAGGATTGCAGCCCGTTTCAAATATTTGTCCTCGTTAAGGTGTAGATTTTCAATAAGGACGCTGTCGGTATCTGAAAGGACTTCGTCGTTTACCCTTTTACTATTAGCGGCATTTTTTCGGAACAGCTGTAGTGTCTCTAGCTTTAGATCGCTTAAATCAACTCCCGGAATAGGTACAGCATCCCATGTCCGTCCTTGTTTTTGCAATAGAAATTTATCTAAAGCAGCTCCTTTCAGTTCCTGTTTAGTACTCCCTGACCTATAATGGTATTCCCCTTTGTAACTTACAGGATAAGGGTAAGGCTCTGTTTTGATTTCAATAATTTCTTTTCCCTCTTCTTGAAGTAGATTAACATCAACAATTATTCCGAGTATATCTTTAACCTTGTTGGGAATATCCTCTAAAAGTTTCCTTGCGTTTTGAACCCCAGAGATTGCTCCTTTATCATTTTTACCAATATATATTACTCCGCCTTCAGCATTAGCGAAGCCGCAAACCCATTTCAGATATTCATCCCGCCAGGATTCCTTCCACTCTATGTTTTGATTTTCTTGCTCCATGGAATATATTATGATATCAGGAGAGACTAAAGTATTAAAAATTAGCTCTCCTGTAATTTCAAACTTCATTTATCTTTCTGCCAGCCTCTTTTTCAAAGCTGCCATATCATCACTAAGTTTAGTTTCCAGTACTCGTGCATAAATTTGAGTGGTAGCAAGTTTAGTATGACCAAGCATCTTACTTACACTCTCTATTGGCACGCCATTACTTAGGGTAACAGTAGTGGCAAACGTATGTCGGGCTGTGTGGAAGGTTAAATGCTTTTTAATTCCACATAGATCTGCAATCTCTTTTAAATAGCTGTTTAACTTTTGATTTGAGAAAGTCGGTAGTAGTGTACCGTCCGCTAAGGACTTTGGATGATCAGCATATTTCTCAAGGATGGCTAAAGCTTTGGGTAGGATGGGCATTTTAACTGCGGTGTTTGTTTTTTGCCGGCTGGTAACGATCCATTTCTCCTCATCAATTCCGGTTACAATGTTTTCTCGTTTAAGGTTTGAAACATCAATATAGGACAAGCCTGTATAACAACTGAAGATGAACAGATCTTTTACTAACTCAAGCCTGGGCATTTCAAAATCTTTGGCTTCTATTTTAGCAAGTTCTTGTTTGCTTAGGTAATCCCGGTCCACTTTCTCAAATTTCAATCTGTAGGCAAGGAAGGGGTTTTTATCGATCCATTCCATCTGTAGAGCGAGATTGATCATTTTACGTAGTCTTTCAAGATGTTTCATCACTCCATTGTTGCTTAGGGCAAATTCCCCCAAAGGTGTTTTCATATGACGCAGGTAGTACTCAAAGTCTTTAATGAATTTGTAAGAAAGCTCAGACAGGAATTTGTCTGATGTCTTGTATTTCTTTTTCAGGAATTCTTTAATGTACTTCTGTGTGGTGAAGTAGTTTTTTAGAGTGCCCCATTCCAACGCCTCTTTCTGATGGCTGTTATGGTAATCCATCAATTTGCAAAGCGTAAACTCTAGCTGGTCATTACCCATAAACATATCTCGGATAAGCTCGGGAGTAATGAGCTTTTTTTGCAGGAACAGTTCCTGGTAGCATTCCGTAATCTTTGCACGGTAGCGTTGAAGGTAGTTGTTTAATTGTGCTAGTTCATCTTTAGTTCCCTTCGCCATCCCTTTCCCGGGGTTCCAATTTTTAGGATCAATATATCTTTTTACCGATAATTCGACCCGTCTGCCGTTGACGGTTATTCTTGCATAAATTGGCACTTTGCCGTCTTCATCTGCTTTTCCGTTTCTCAGCAAAAATGCTACGCTGAATCTGTTTGATACTGTATTCATAATTTTCTATTTAATCCAGAACTGCATCTTTTGAGATCTTTTGAGATCTTTTGGTACACTAAGCCCCTGAAAAGGTCACCTAGTAGGGCCTGAAAAAGGACTTAAAATGGACCAAAAAAAGTCAGAAAATATTTCGCCTAAATAGCTGACATATAGCTGTTTAAACCCTTTCTGGTGACCTCGAAAATAGAAAATCAAATTAGGTCACCGAATAGGTCACCTAGAGTTTGGTTTTGGATGGATAAAATGACTCAAAAAAGCATTAAAAAAGCCCCTGAATCATAGATTTAAGGGCTCTTAGTGTATTTTGCTATCAAAAAAGTCGGGATGGCCGGATTTGAACCGACGACCTCCAGCACCCCATGCTGGCGCGATACCGGGCTACGCTACATCCCGTGGAATTGAGAATCCAAATATATAAAGCGTTCTGATTATATCGAAAATTATGCTGCGGTTTCCGTGAAAGAAATTAAAATAAAAATGCAGGATGGTGTTACAAATCGCTTATAGTCTACGTCTTAGTATAAACACAATTTTCTTGAGTCATGAGTGTAAGAGTTCAATTAGCAATAGCCGTATCTCTGTTGTCAATTTTATTTTCAACCGTAGTTGTTTTATCTTGCTGTTATTCGGTATAGCTTTAGGTATTGGGAAGTTCTTTGTAGTGTTAAATATTTTTCTTAAAAGTAATTGTTTTAGTAAATGAAAGATTTATCTTTACATATTCTATCAAATTAAATGCACTATGAAAAACAGTTACCTTGGCATTAGGGAGACTACTGCGCTCTTTGGCCATCTCAATCATTCGTTTACAGTCAGGTATAGAGGGGTAGACGGGCTTATTCTACATGGGTACGTTACACAGTTGTCTGCAAATGACTATCAAGTCTTCGTGAAGGAGAAAGGTGTGATCATTCAATGTAAAAAAGATGAATATGGCTTGTTAACCTGTAAACTTAATAGTAAGGGCAATGTTCATTGGGTTGATGGAATAAGCCGGGCGGTAGCTCAAACCTTATTGGAGCAATAATTTTTTTTGAAAAGGGGATTCGAAAAAAATATTTTCTACTTGATGAGTGAGGATTCTTAATTCTTTAACTAGCAGGATCTTGCTTCCTGATAAACTTCTTTTAATTGTAACCTAAGCAAATTTGCACCGTAGACTTAAATCCCAAGAGGAAGATAAGTCAAAACCTTTGCCAATTTTGTGTTGTTAGAGGTCATTAAAAAATAAAGAAGCCTTTGGCTGGTCATTTATTTTTATATTTTTGCGGTGCTCGGGTCATATTATGACAAAGAGGGCGTTTATAAGTAAGGTTGTTTAACTGTAAACGAGTTTAAGAATGGGAAAAAAATTCATAGTAGGTTTTCTACTAGTATTATTGAGTGTGTCTTCCCAGGCACAAACAACGAAGAAAAGTTCAGAAAAAAGTACAGCTGATCCTGATAATTTAGCAAAGGATTATTTTTCTCAAATAATGGGAATTGCTGCTTCTGCTACGTCGAACGTAAAATTGTATCAATTTGTGTACGACTGGTTAGGCACTCCCTATAGATTGGGTGGCGATACTGAAAAAGGAATTGATTGCTCGGGGTTTGCTTATCAGTTATACGACAAAGTATTCAATACAGTAATAGGAAACAATTCCAGGAACATCTTCAGCATGGTAAATCCGGTTAACAAGGAAGAGTTAAAGGAAGGGGACCTGGTATTTTTTAAGATTAATAGTAAATCAATCTCTCATGTTGGTGTTTACCTCGGAGATGATAAGTTTGCTCATGCATCAAGTAGCAGGGGAGTAATGATCAGCAACCTTAATGAAGCTTACTGGAAGCGTTATTATTATAAAGGTGGCCGGTTGATTGAATCACTAAGAGAAAAGTTAGAGAACTAGATTTAAAAATATTTAAAAGTAAAGAAAGCCGTCGGAAGACGGCTTTTTTATTAAGCTGATATTTGTTCTAGCCTTCAAGGAGGAAAACGATCAGCTCTTTAGGTCCGTGTGCACCCAGAACTAATGTCTTCTCTATATCTGCTGTACGGCTAGGGCCAGTTACCGCAGATATCATGGTCGGCAGTCTATCTTGATATTTTGTTTTTAAATTTGCCAAAGCATCCTTTAGGTCTAGTACTAACTGAGAGGTATATGCGATCACGATGTGGTGTGGAGGGTAAATACCTAGCCTTCTTCCTGCGGCATTGGCATTAGACACCAATACAGTACCATTCCTGGCGATTAGAGATTCGCAAAGGGTAATACTAACCTCAGCCTGAAGAAAGTCTTTATCCGTCTTATAAAAAGGAAATTCATATTGGGTGAGCATCTCTTGTAACTGAGGTTCCCAACAATAAATTCTTCTCCAGCTCTTTTCGTCGGCAAGTAGCAACAGATTTTCAATAAGCTGGATCTCATCTTCACAGAATACGAATTTGCCCGCTACCAGACTTAGTTGTTCAGCAAAGAGTACCTCAAGATAATCGTCATAGGCCTCATATAAAGGTGCTTCTTCAAGATTAGGGTAGGGATTGTCTCTCTTTTCAAGTAATGCCTTCCTTATCTTTTTCAGCATTCTTTCCTTAGCAGTAGTTTCTTTCATCTCTCTGGCCATTGTGCAAAAGTCGTTTTTGGAAATCTCAGTTCAAAGAAAAAGCCCCGAAAATTCGAGGCTTTTTCTTTGAACTTATAAAATTAAATATTATAAATCGTTCGATTGTGTACTCTTAAGAGGATCAGTAGCGTCGCTTACTGGCTCCGGGTGAAGATTTTCAGCTACCGGCCTTTGGTTACCACTATCATCACCATTCACAAACTCATCATAAGTAGTGCGGTGATTGAACGGGCGTTTACCTAAGATCTCTTCAAGATCGGATTGGAATAGAATTTCCTTCTCAAGGAGTTTTTGCGCAAGTTTTTCTAAACCTTCACCTTTATCGGTTAATAGTTGTTTAGTTCTTGCATATACTGAATTGATTAGATTTCTTACTTCCTCATCGATCATTTCAGCTGTCTTTTCAGAGTAGGGCCTATTAAACTGCTCTTGCTGGTCGTTGAAGGAAATATTACCAACTCTTGGATTCATACCGTAAAGAGTGATCATAGCGTAAGAAAGTTTCGTAATCCTTTCAAGGTCGTTCTGGGCTCCTGTTGAGATTTTACCGAATGTAAGATCTTCAGCAACACGGCCCCCCATTGTCATACACATACCATCAATAAGCTGTTCTGTAGTATATAGGAACTGCTCTTTTGGAAGGTACTGTGCATATCCTAAGGCTGCAACACCGCGAGGGACAATTGAAACTTTAACCAATGGGTCTGCATGCTCCAGGAACCAACCAGCAATTGCGTGACCTGCCTCGTGATAAGCAACTATCCGTTTCTCTTCAGGAGATATGATCTTGTTCTTTTTCTCTAATCCTCCGATCACACGGTCAATTGCATCCTGGAAGTCCTGCATATCTACCGCCTCTTTATTCTTACGTGCAGCTATAAGGGCTGCTTCGTTACATACGTTGGCGATCTCTGCCCCAGCAAATCCCGGCGTTTGTGCCGATAGTTTTTTAGGATCAACTTCAGGAGATAACTTTATTGGTGCAAGGTGAACCTTAAAGATTTGTTCACGACCTACTAAATCTGGTTTATCAATAGAGATCTGCCTGTCAAAACGTCCGGGACGAAGTAGCGCAGAGTCTAATACGTCAGGGCGGTTTGTAGCTGCCATGATGATAATCCCTGAGTCAGTGCCAAAACCATCCATCTCAACAAGGAGCTGATTAAGCGTATTTTCGCGCTCGTCATTTCCACCTACAATGTTGTTCTTTCCACGAGCACGACCGATTGCATCGATCTCATCTATAAAGATGATACATGGAGCCTTATCTTTAGCCTGGCGGAATAAGTCACGAACACGGGAAGCTCCCACACCCACAAACATTTCTACGAAATCAGATCCTGACAGTGAGAAGAATGGTACCTGTGCTTCTCCGGCAACTGCTTTTGCAAGTAAAGTTTTACCTGTACCAGGAGAACCAACAAGAAGTGCTCCTTTAGGAATCTTACCTCCAAGGTTAGTGTACTTTTGAGGGTTCTTCAAGAAATCCACAATCTCCATCACTTCGAGCTTCGCTTCTTCAAGGCCTGCAACATCATTGAACGTTACGTTTACCTGTGATTCCTTATCAAATAGAGTCGCTTTTGATTTTCCAATGTTGAAGATCTGACCCCCTGCGCCTCCACCTGCACCGCCGCCCATTCGACGCATAATGAATACCCAAAAGCCGATTAAAAGAAGTACCGGAAGGATAATTGACATAAACCAGCTTGCCCAGAAGTTTTCTCTTGATTCTATGCTTACCGGGGTACGTTGCTCTAATGGAATATCCTTTTCAGCTTCTCTTAGCTTCGCCTGCAAGGCATCAAAAGAGCCATCGGTAAAAAAATACTGAGGGCTTGTTCCTGACATGCTGAAGTTCTCTTCTTTATTTACGTCGGCATACTTGGGTTGACTTAACCTGTCTTTTTTGATATAAACCTCGGCCATTATCAGGTCGTTGTTCTTGTAGGCAATTATCTTTTCAACGTCCCTTGGCCTTAGCATTTGGCTTTCGAACTGCTGATAGTTAATCTTCTTAGCGCTCGATCCGTTGAAGAAGTATTGTACCGCAAACAACCCTATAATAATTGCAGCGTAAAGCCACATGATATTAAATTTAGGAGGCTTAGGCACAATCTTTTTAGTTGAGCGCTTTTTTATTGTTTTCTTAAAGTTATCAGCTTTTTTCTCTTTCATTTCTTATAATTAAACCGGGTTAGAATGTTGTGATCACGCACTTTTATAAAACTGCATTTCAGCATCTCCCCACAATTCCTCTATCCCGTAAAATTGGCGTTTATCTGTCTTGAAGACGTGTACTACAACATCCACATAGTCCAGTAATACCCACTCTCCATATTCCAGCCCTTCTACACGTACAGGACCTTGTTTAGATGCTTTAAAAACTTCCTCCTCTATGCTTGATGCGATTGCTCTCACCTGTGTAGAGGATTCTGCGTGACAAATGACAAAATAATCAGCTACGGAGCTGTGTATATTTCTTAAATCTAATCTTACTATTTCGTTCCCTTTTTTCTCTTGTATGCCATGTATAACAAGTTCTGAAATAAAAGTTGATTCGTTAATTGTTTTACTTTTTACCATTAAAAAAAATTAGTTTTGGATGAATTTAATAAAACTCCGCTCTTTTGCAAATTAACACTTTTTCAAGATTAATTGTTGGACAAAAAATTGTTGTTTTAGAACGAATTGATTCTACCAATGATTATTTAAAGAGAGAGTTGGCAAAATCTACGCCATTTCCTGAAGGTACTGTAATAATGGCAGAAGAACAATTTGCCGGCCGCGGACAATCGCAAAACAAATGGCTTAGTCTGCCTGGTTTAAACTTAACTTTCAGTATCCTCCTTTTTCCCACTTCTATATCCCCTGAAAATCAATTCGAACTCAATATTGCTATAAGTTTAGCTACTAACGATGTTCTGTTGCCAATTATTGGCGAGGAGGTGAAAATAAAATGGCCAAATGACATTTATTACAGAAACCAGAAGATAGGAGGAATCCTGATCGAGAATTCACTGCAGGGTAAGCGAATGAAGAACTCAATTGTAGGGATTGGCTTGAATGTAAATCAGACGGAGTTTGATCCCCTTTTAACTAACGTGAGCTCTCTTAAGCAGATTACTGGACAAAACTATGAATTGAAGTTGTTGTTATTGGATTTTTGCAAGGCGGTTGAAAGCAGATACCTCGACTTAAACAAACATAATGATCGGCATAGAGAGGAGTATTTACAGCGACTTTTCCGGTTCGGTGAGCCGCACTTTTTCGAGATTGGCGGACAGCCAGTACTGGGAGTAATTCGTGAGGTGGATGAGGCTGGCAGACTCGTGCTTGATATTGGGGGGGAAAGACGCAAATTTTCATCTAAAGAGCTCAGTTTTATTATTTAAATAAGATTATGAAAGTGTACTTTATACACTAAAAATTTAATATCATTGCACTTCGAACTTCCATCGGGTTGGTTCGGATTATATTATTTAGAAATAAAGGTTCAGGCGCCTGCAGTAACCTGAGATTTGTCTGAGCTTTCTACAACAGTTTTATTGCCATGGGTGAAATTAAAACAATAGGTGTTTTAACATCGGGGGGAGATTCTCCCGGAATGAACGCGGCTATCCGTGCGGTAGTGCGTACGAGTTTGTACCACAACTTAAATGTTGTCGGTGTAATGCGTGGTTATGAGGGACTGATTGCCGGTGAATTAGTTCCGATGAACAGGAAGTCTGTTTCGAATATTATAGGAAGGGGCGGAACCATTTTAAAGACTACAAGAAGTGCTGCTTTCAGAACGCCTGAAGGCCGGATGGCTGCCTTTGAAAATATTCAGAAGTTTAAAATTGATGCCCTGGTTGTTATTGGAGGGGAGGGGACCTTTACGGGTGCTAATGTTTTCTCTCAAGAATACGGATTGCCGGTTTTAGGTTTACCGGGCACAATTGATAATGATTTGATCGGTACCGATTATACCATCGGCTACGATACTGCTATAAACAATGTGATTAGTGCTGTGGATAAGATTCGTGATACGGCTGAGTCGCATGCACGCGTGTTTATTATAGAAGTGATGGGGCGTGACTCGGGACTGATTGCCTTAAGGAGTGGAATTGGGTCGGGTGCCGAAGCTATTTTAATCCCGGAATCTGAAACCGATATTGAAGAGCTTTTCCGCCGTTTGGAAGAAAGCCGGACGTACAAGTCTTCTCGTATTATTATGGTTGCAGAGGGAAGACATGCAGGAGGTTTAGAGGTTTCAGAGAAGATCAAAGAGCGTTTTCCTAAATATGATGTTCGCCTGTCTATCCTGGGTCATATACAAAGAGGTGGTAGCCCTACCTGCATGGACCGTGTTTTAGCAAGCAGGCTCGGCGTTGCTGCGGTAGATGCGTTATTGGCCGGTCATAAAGGAGAAATGGTGGGTGTTGTAAATAATGCTATTCATTTTACGCCTTTTCATAATGCGATTAAACATATTTCTGAGATTAATCCAAACCTTTTACGAATAGTAGATATTCTGTCACTCTAAGAATTAGAGATTAACGGGGGATTGAATGAAATAGCTATGTTTGTCCCGCGAGAATTAAACGATGGAATCAATAAAACTGCATTTCGTTGAGGCTGAAAAGGTTCTTAATTCCTTTTTGAGTGATCCTCAGAATTTTGAAAATATTGAACGAGCAGGCGTTTTACTTGTAGATGCCATTAAAGCCGGGAAAAAAATAATTTCCTGTGGTAATGGAGGATCAATGTGCGACGCGATGCATTTCGCAGAGGAGCTGTCTGGTCGGTACAGGAACGACAGGAGAGCTCTTCCTGCTATATCTATTTCAGATCCCTCTCATATTTCCTGCGTTTCCAACGATTATGGCTATTCAGATGTCTTCTCAAGAATGGTAGAAGCTATAGGTCAGGAAGGGGATGTTCTGCTGGGAATTAGTACTAGTGGCAATTCTGAAAATGTACTAAAGGCGATATCAGCTGCACGAGCGAAAGGAATGAAGGTAGTTGGTTTGACCGGTAAGGACGGAGGGAAAATGGCTGTTGAGTGTGATGTGGAAATAAGAGCTCCAAAGTCAGACTATGCAGACAGGGCTCAGGAAATTCATATTAAGGTTATCCATTCTTTAATCGACTTCATCGAGAGGGGCATTTAGTTGAGTGCTTTGTTGTAAGTCATACGTTTTGTCAATAAGGGTGTATAGCAGGGAATCTAGCTCAGTAGTGAGTCCCTGTATAAGTTTAATCACTTCTGCATTAAAAGGATCATTATAATCTTTGTTATTAAAGATATTAGTAAGGCCCATTATTGAAGCAATAGGGCCTCTTATCTCATGAGAAACAAGAGATATTAGCTCTAGCAACTTGCCGTTTTGTTCTAATATTCTTTTTTGCGTTTCCAGCCGCTCCTGAATATTCCGGGATGTGCAAGCTACTCCAACAATTTTATCATTTATTTTTATTGGACTAAACTTGGTTTCTGCACAGTAGGGAGGTAGTTCTGGATAATTTATTATTTCTATAATCTGAAAGGCTTCACCTTTCAGAGCTCTATCGTAATGGTTCTTCCATATCTTGGCGTCTTTTCCTTGTAACTCAGGAAAATATATAGATTCACCGAGAATAAGGTCTCTTCCTATAATTCTCGACACAGCTATTTTAAATGAGATATTGGCCGAAAGTAGATTATAGTTTGAGTCTACAGACCAAATCTGGTCCTCTATATTATTAATCAGCGCGTCGAGGCTTTCCTTAGCTAATGTTATTTCCTGTTTACTTTTGATCTGTTCAGAGACATCATGTACCATTACCATTTCACAGTCGGATCCCTGGTATCTGATTCCATGTCCCGAGATGTTCACATAAATAATTTCTCTGTCTTTTTTTCTGTGACGCCATACATGTTGAGGACTCGAAAACTTGCCTTCAACCTTCCTCACACATTTAAGCAATTCGTCAACATCCTCTGCTGGTCGTATATCCGCAATAGTCATTGATAAAAATTCGTCCTTTGTGTATCCGTACATAGCAATTGCGGCGTGATTCACTTCCAGAAACTTTAAGGAAGATATTTCATAAATCCACAAGGGATTGGGGTTATTGAGGAAAAGATACCGGGAGGTTAGTTCTGACTCTGAGAGTCTCGTTTCTGTTTGTTTCAATACGGTAATGTCAGACAAGATGCCGCTTACTGCTATAGCTCTGCCTTCAATATTAAGAAGAAGGTTCCTCCTGTCTTTTACCCACTTGATTTTATTGTTAGTGCAAATTCTGTATTCTATGTCAAACTGCTTTCGCAAATGCGCTCTTTTTGTCGCGGTAAGCACATTTTTATAATCGTCAGGATGTATAAGTTCAGTCCAAAAAACAGGATTAGTTTCGATAGTGCTTAGTGATACTTCAAAAATATCAGCAAGTTGAGGGCTAACATAGTTAAACCTGCCCATTGACAGATCAAAAGACCAGATAGCTTCAGCTGTTATTGAGGAAGGGGCATATGTCACAGTATTCATTAATGATATTCCTCAATAACTTAACATCAAGAATTATTGAGTGGTTTGTCTGAATTGTTCCTGGATAAAGATACGCAAATTACGATTATCTGCTCCTGCTTTCTTTTTTAGCTATAAAACAGGTATTTATAATTTTTTTTATTTGTTTAAAAGCCTATCTTTGCATCCCCGCAGGAGACTCCGGGAACTATGTTGAATACATAAATTTTAAAATCAAAGAATGGCAACTAAAATCAGATTGCAAAGACACGGTAAAAAAGGAAAACCTTTTTACTATGTAGTGGTGGCAGATTCTCGTGCTCCAAGAGATGGTAGATTTATTGAGCGTTTAGGTTCTTATAACCCAAACACAAACCCTGCAACAATCGATATCAATTTCGAGAAAGCATTAGAGTGGGTTAATAATGGTGCTCAACCAACTGATACTGCTCGTGCTATCCTTTCATACAAAGGTGTGCTTTACAAAAAACACCTGGAAGGTGGCGTTAAAAAAGGAGCTTTAACTGCTGAACAAGCAGAAGCTAAGTTCAACGAGTGGTTACAGTCTAAAGACTCTAAAATCCAAGGTAAAAAACAAGGTTTAGTACAGACTAAAGAGGAAGCTAGGAAAGCTGCTCTTGCTGCTGAAGCTAAACGTAAAGAGGAAAAAGCAGCAGCTATCGCTGCTAAAAATACTCCTCCTGCAGAAGAAGCTCCTGCTGCTGAAGAAGGTGCAGAAGCGCCAGCTGAAGAAGGCGCAGAGTAATCTGCTTTTAAAAGTATTAATACGCCATTGCGAGTCTCTTCGTAATGGCGTTTTTTTTAATTTAAATCTCTAAGTTTTTCTCAGTATGAAATTAGAAGATTGTTTTTATATCGGATACATTACCAAGACAAAGGGTCTTAAAGGGGAGGTGCAAATTTATTTTGAGTTCTCGGACTACGAAGATTTGGAGCTGGATTCGGTATTTATAGAAATAAATGGGAAATTGATCCCTTATTTTACGGCCGCTAGTAAACTGCACACTAATAGTACTGGCTATTTTTATTTCGAGGACATTGATACAGTAGAGAAAGCTGAGAAATTAATTCGTAAGAAGATTTACTTGCCCAATTCTAAAAAGCCTGAGAGAGAGGAAGGTGATTTTTATTATGAGGACCTGGTAGGATATACGGTTAAAGATGAGCAGGCCGGGGAGTTAGGTGAAATTACGGAGGTTCTCGAGTACCCACAACAATTCATTGCAGTTGTACCTTATAAGTTCCGAGAAGTAATGTTCCCTTTGAATGATGATATTATAGTATCAATAGACGAGGAGACTTCTGTTTTGGAAGTTAAACTTCCGGAGGGTCTGATTGATATATATGTAAACGAGTAATTGAATTATGATGCGTTTTGATATTATCACCGTTTTACCCGGACTATTGGAAAGTCCCTTTGCGCATTCAATTCTTCAAAGAGCGCAAAAAAAGGGCTTAACAGAAATCCACGTACATAACTTACGGGATTATTCTACTAATAAACATCGCAGTGTTGATGATTATCCTTATGGCGGCGGAAGTGGTATGGTAATGTCGGTAGAGCCGTTTGCTCGGTGCATTGATAAGTTGAAAGCTGAGCGGGAGTACGATGAAGTTATTTTTATGACTCCAGACGGAGTTACTTTAAATCAAACCATTGCCAATCATCTTTCCGATAAAAAGAATATAATTATTCTTTGTGGTCATTACAAGGGAATAGATCAGCGTGTTCGCGACATTTATGTTACCCGGGAAATATCTATAGGTGATTACGTTTTATCAGGGGGAGAACTGCCTGCTGCTGTACTGGTAGATGCTATTGTACGACTTGTGCCTGGTGTTCTTTCAGATGAAACTTCAGCACTTTCTGATTCTTTTCAGGGAGAGTTGCTTGACGCTCCAATTTACACCCGCCCAGCTGATTGGAAGGGCTATCAAGTACCTGCAGTTCTACTGAGCGGAAATGAAGCAAAAATTGCAGAGTGGAGGGATGAGCAAGCGCTGGAAAGAACAAAAGAGCGGCGGCCAGACTTGCTGAAATAGTGTTAATTATATTCAAATGTGGATTTTTTGGAGAATGTGGAAAAATTAAAAATATCCTTTTTATTCTAACAAAAAATCCCTAATATTGCAGTCCGATTTTTACGGGTTAAAAATCGATATTAAGAGCTTAAAATCATGGATTTAGTAAAATTTGTTGAAGAGCAGGCGGTTGCGAAGAAAGAAGTTCCTGCATTCAAATCTGGCGATACAATCAGTGTTCATTATAAGATCCGCGAAGGAAATAAAGAACGTATCCAGATTTATCAGGGAGTAGTTATCCAACGCAATGGAGTAGGCGCTACAGAGACTTTTACTGTGCGCAAAATGTCAAATGGTGTAGGAGTTGAGCGTATTTTCCCTATCAATTCTCCAAACATTGAGAAAATTGAAGTAAATAGCTACGGTAAAGTTCGTAGAGCTAAATTGTTCTACTTACGTGCACTTACTGGTAAAGCTGCTCGTATCAAATCTAAGAGAGTTTAATCCAGGAGCTATCCTAAAGATATTTCAAACCTTTCTGTATTCCAGAAAGGTTTTTTTATTTGCTACTTTTTCCGTTTCTTTCATCGCTTCCTTTTTACCAATCTCTTTAATGGAATTTTAAGCTAAAAAAAGCCCATTGATCTGATACCAATGAGCTTTAAATTCAATGCTGGAAAGTTTATCCTTTTTTCTCTGTAGTCGCTGGCTTTGCTTTCAATAGGGCTTTTGCCTTGCTAGAAGGAGAGCAGCAATTGCCTCCCTCTTTCTTACAGTGCTCCTTTTGATTTGTATCTGCTTTCTTTGCAGGTTTCGTTTGTGCTGAAGCTGCAGATATTGAAGCGATTGCAGCTGCAATTAATAATAATTTCTTCATATGGATCACTTATTGTCGAACTCTGCTAAAACGGTGATTCCGCCTTTTACAATATCTCCTAAATTAACTTTTATTTTTGTACCAGGTGGAAGGAACACATCTACACGTGAACCAAATTTGATAAATCCAAATTGATCCCCTTGCTTAACCTGGTCTCCTTCATTAACATACCAAACAATCCTACGGGCTAATGCCCCTGCTATCTGTCTGAATAATACTGGTATTCCTATTGGGTTTTCAACAACAGTGGTTGTTCTTTCGTTGTCCGTTGATGATTTTGGATCCCATGCAACTAAGTATTTACCAGGGTGATATTTAAAAAACTTAACTATGCCTGACACTGGATTTCTATTCACATGCACGTTTACCGGCGACATGAATATTGATACTTGTATACGTTTGTCTTTAAAGTATTCTTGTTCAACGGTTTCTTCAATAACTACAACCTTTCCGTCTGCCGGGCATAAAACGTGCAAGTCGTCTGGATTGATCTTTCGGCTTGGATGCCTGAAAAACTGCAAAACGATAATAAACAAAAGGAAAGAGAGAAAATAAAGCAGCCATAACAACCATTTCACATCAGCAAAATAATAGTTGGCAAAGGCGTTGATAATGAAAATAAAAAGCACAGTAAGTGCAATGGAGGTGTAGCCTTCTTTATGGATGGTCATTTGAAAAATTTTGTGTAAAGATGGTAAAAATTAAGTTTATGTCTCAGATGGAACCTTAGAAACTCTGTAAATATCTTTCAGATTTCGTCCTAAGCCATTATAATCCAGTCCGTATCCTACTACGAATTCATTTGCGATCTCAAAGCCTATGTAGGTTAGTTCTTCTATTTCTGCCTGAAGTGCTGTTGGTTTATAAAGTAAACTGCAAACTTGGATAGAAGCGGGTTTTTTCTCCTTAAGTTGCTTAATGAGATAGCTAAGGGTGAGGCCAGTATCTACGATGTCTTCAACAATAATAATATCGCGTCCGTTGATATCTATGTCAAGGCCTATCACTTCTCTAACAATTCCTGTACTGGAGTCCCCTTTATATGAAGAGACTCTTAAAAAGGCCATCTCGCAGGGTACATTTACTTCCTTAACAAGATCTGCCATAAAAAGAAAGCTTCCATTAAGAACACCTATGAAAATTGGAACTTTATTTTCATAATCAAGGTTAAGCTGTATACCCAGTAAACGCGTACGCTTTTTTATCTGGTCATACTCTAACATCAGGTCGAATTCCTTATCGTCAATCTGTACTCTCATCTAAAGCATTTTGAAATGTACCAAAGGTAGAGATTTAGTTTTCAATTTTCTTTTGTTCCCGTTCCCGTTTGCGCAGTTCTCTTCTTTCTCTCCTTGACAGATTTGAAGAGTCTTTTATAATCCTGATCTTGCCATCAGAGGAAACATAAGCAGTGTCTGGCTTCTTCTTCCTGCCAAAAATCCTACTTAAAAAGTTTCCACGCTCTTCTTCTGTCTGCTCATCCATCATTACAGGTGGTTCTTCATCCATCATCAGTGAGTCGACAGATGTTGTATCAATGGAAGAAGGACCACCTCTTCTGAGACTTGGCTTCAACCGCACGCTGTAGAATCCATAAGCATTTGTGTCTCTTGACACATATCCTCTCCGCGCCATCAGATTTCCTATAAGTTTGAAGTAGCCCCGGAGGCTTACGCGAAGACTTCCGTCGCCCTCGAAGAAATACAATCCCTTCTTCGGTCGAGGTACAATGTTAGCCAGGAATATACTTTCACCTAGGTCCAGTTGTGATGGATGCTTATCAAAATAGAATCTGGCAGCCTCCCCAATACCGTAAACATTCTGCCCCCATTCAATAAGGTTAAGATATACCTCGTACATTCTTTCTTTGGTAGATACCTTATTGTTTTCCATAAGCCATACTATCAGGATTTCTTCAATTTTTCTGGCCATCGTTTTTTGCCGGCTTAGGAAAACATTCTTTACAAGCTGCATCGAAATAGTACTTCCGCCACGTTTAAAAGATTTTTCTTTAAAGTTGGTAGCAATAGACCGTTGAAAGGCCTTTTCTACAAATCCGTGATGGGTAAAAAAAGAAGGGTCTTCTGCTGTGAGAACGGCATTCCTTAGGTAGGGTGATATTTGGTTTAATGGAACATAATCGGGATTTTGAGGGCCAACAATTATATCCCTCATTGGCTTCCCATATTCGTATGGTGTATAAACAAATGGGCTGTTTATTTTTTGCAGGTTAGTTTTTCCCCATTGGACAATTGCAAAGTTTGTTTTATGCAAGGCAGAATTAAAGCGAACGCCATCCGGATTCTTCGTATCAAGGAAGAAACTCATTTCATATTGCAATTGACCGCGGACTTTAATGCCGTCAAGAGATTCGAAAATCCCGATTGGGAAGGAGTCAAAAAGGTCCTGACCTTCCATTTTGTCAGTTTTTAACTTAAGCTCGTATGTCTTTGTTGGCTTAAGTGTATACTTTATAAATGGGTTTGCTTTGATTTTATTTAAGTGAATGACCGACGTACTATCCAATCCAACATAGTTTTCGCCTATAATAATATCTGCGTCGATAGATCCCGAAGGCACAATAATATCATTAGAAGCAATTTTTGGATGATTAAGAAGGAAGTTTTTAACACCGAAATAGCTGTATATCTTGAAGTCGCCTCCACTTTTCTTAGCTTCTTTTAGTGACATGTAAAGTGTGTCTACATTAAGTTTTAGCCCAAACTTCTCCTCAATTACCGGCAGTTCGACTTTCTTGCCATCCGCAAAAAGTTGAAATTCCAGTCTTTCGTCGTCTGGTTCCACTATTCCATTGAAGTGCCAGCTGGATTCGCCATTATTTACGATTATAGTCGATTTAAGATTGCCATTCTCGATATTAGCAGTAGTGGTGAAGAACCTGAATTGATCCTCGTCCCTCTGAACAAAGACGTCAAGGTTATTTACCTCCATATCTTCAGGGACTTTGTCTAATGCATTATTAAGAAGTTTATGAGCGAGGTCAGCAAGGTCTGCTTTGCTTCTTGTTTTTGTACTATCGCGTTTCCTATTGAAAAGAAAATCATAATTTCGGATACTGTCTCTCTTAGTAATATTTAATTTACCAGATTTTATCTTCAATGCACCTATTTTGATATTCCCGAATATTAACGGAAGTATTCGAACACTCACATGAAGGTCATTAATAAATAGAAGGCTATCCCTGTTGTAGGGAACTACTGAAATATCATCAAAGGCTACGGATGCGAGACCTTCAAACTTTGGATTATTAATTTTTAGATCTACGTTATAGTCATGCCTGGCTTTGTTAACAGCTTTAACGATGACCGACTTAAGGATTGCTTCGCGTTTTGCATAAACTATTGATACGCCTATGCCAGCTAGTATGATCAGGACAATAAAACTGATAAGCGCTATCTTTAAATATTTGGAGCGTTTTCTTCGCATTTAATTCTGAAAGTTTACCCTGCTTAAGTTTAAAAAAACGTAGAAGAGCGGCATTTATTTCTGCCCTGTAAATATCTGTAAAATCAACTCTGAAACAAGTAGTTTGTCTGGGAGTTTGAAAAAAGATTTAGAACCCATCAAATGAGCACTGGGTTGGCCGGAAGATAGATTGTGATCGATTCATGAAAAGTCCTGCATCCTTATAGATATGTTATTCTAATGAAAATCTCCCAAAAAATTTTATCTAAGTTTGCATTAGATATATTGTATCAATGATCACTAAAGAACAAGTATTAGATGCTTTAAGACATGTTGAAGAGCCTGACCTTAAAAAGGACCTGGTTACCTTAAACATGATCGAGGATATAAAGATTGAAGGAAGCAAGGTAGAGTTTACCGTAGTTTTAACTACTCCGGCTTGCCCACTTAAAGATTTAATTGCAAATGCCTGTAGAAATGCAATTGCTCACTTCGTGAGCGCAAATGCTGAAGTTCAGATTAATATGACTTCACGTGTTACCCACCAGAAAAATCAATTGACAGATAATATAAAGAATATAATTGTTGTTGCTTCTGGGAAGGGCGGTGTTGGAAAATCAACTGTCGCTGCCAATCTTGCCATCGGGCTTGCTAAGAAAGGGGCCAGCGTTGGTTTGATCGATGCTGATATCTATGGTCCTTCAATGCCAATAATGTTTGGACTAGAGGATGCCAAGCCCGCAGCTATTCAAACACCTGATGGGAAAACAAGGATTGAACCAGTAGAGAAGTACGGAGTAAAGCTCCTTTCAATTGGCTTCTTTACGGATCCTGAGCAGCCTATTCCATGGAGGGGACCGATGGCTTCGAACGCAATCAAACAGTTATTTAATGATGCTGATTGGGGAGACCTGGATTACCTGGTTGTTGATTTGCCTCCAGGTACAGGGGATATTCATATTACTCTTACTCAAAATTATCCGGTTGCAGGTGCGGTAATTGTAACTACTCCTCAGAACGTAGCTTTATCCGATGCTAAAAAAGGTATTGGCATGTTCCTGATGGAGACGATTAATGTTCCTCTGCTGGGTGTGGTTGAAAATATGTCTTACTTTACTCCTGCTGAATTACCAAATAACAAGTATTACATTTTCGGTCAGGGCGGAGGAAAGGTGTTAGCTGAGAAGTTTAATGCTCCATTCCTGGGTGAAATTCCATTAGTAAAAAGCATCAGTGATGCTGGGGATAAAGGAGAGCCGGTGATCTTAAATGAAGGGAATCCTATGTCGGCGGCGTTTATCGAAGTAGCGGAAAGAGTTGCACAGCAAGTGTCTATTCAGAATGCAAAAGCTCGCCAGGTTGGGGTTTCTTAAATTTTTACTACTTTTATAAAAATATATTTTATGGATTTGTTGCAAAGAGTTGAAGGTGCGCTTGATACAATAAGACCTTATCTGGAAGCAGATGGGGGGAATGTTTCTGTGGAGGAGATTACGCCTGAGAATGTAGTGAGGCTGCGTTTATTAGGTGCTTGCGGTTCTTGTCCAATGAGTATCATGACTATGAAAGCCGGTATAGAGCAGGCTATCAAGAAAGCAGTACCTGAAGTTTCGGCGGTTGAAGCTGTAAACTTAACCGATATAGATGACCCGAATGCAGTTATGCCAAACGCGAATTAAGCATAAGGCAATAATATATAAAAGAGCGATAGCGTTGTAAAGATGCGTCGCTTTTTTATTTTAGCTCTGGTGGTACAGAAGCATTTTTAAAAGGATGCCTTTTAACAGATTTTAACACAGGTGTAGCACAATTTTTGGTAGGTTTACGTTGATGAAGCAGTTGTTTGCGATAGCGTTTTTGATTTTATGTTTCAACTTTGCAGGAGCTCAGGAAAGGCCTTTAGTGCAATTCTCTGGGGTGATTTATAATGTTGATTCGAATGTGGTGGTGCCATACGTAAACCTTACCAACAGGACTGACCGTAATAGAACCTTTTCAGCGAATTATCAGGGCTATTTTTCTTTTGTGGCCAGGGAAGGCGATACCATAGTTTTTAGCGCAATTGGATATAGAAGAGAAGCTCTAGTGATCCCTAAAAATCTTCCCGAAAGAAAATATACTGTTATTGTGAAAATGAAACAGGAAGTGAAGAATCTTCCGGCTGTAACTGTATATCCTTGGGCTAGTATGGATGAATTTAACAGGGAGTTTATGGCAATGAAGTTCGCAGATGATGATCTTGAAATTGCCAAGAAAAATGTTAATCGATCTTCTTTGATGGCTATGTCTAAATCTCTGCCCAGAGATGCGCAGGAGATTGGAATGATTAATTTTCAAAACAACCACATAGCACTTAGCAATAAAGTAATTAACCCACGCGGCGCTAACCCTTTATTAAATCCATTTGCCTGGGCTTCATTTATTAATCAAATTATGCAGGGAGATAAAAGCAGGGAAAAAGAGTAATCCTTCCACCTGCCTTTTCAAACGAATTATTTTTTTCTGCTTGCTGAAGGGAACTTCATTTTATACCCTACTTTGATAGCTCCTCGAGAGATGGCATCGAGCTTATTTTTTATCATAGCTCTTTTTAAGGGTCCAAGTTTGTCTGTAAAAAGCTTCCCTTCTATATGATCGTACTCGTGCTGAATAACGCGGGCAGCCATTCCGCTAAAAGTTTCCTCGTGATGCACAAAGTTCTCATCGTAGTAGGAAAGTAATACGTTGCTATGACGCCTGATATCTTCACGGATGTCAGGGATACTAAGGCAGCCTTCATTGAAGTCCCAAAGTTCACCTGATTCCTCTTTAATAATAGGATTGATAAATACCTTTTTGAAATCCTGATAATCTGGTTCATCCCTGTCAGTAATGTCAACAATGAATAGGCGGATTGACAGACCTACTTGTGGAGCCGCTAGTCCTACACCGCTGGCGCTGTACATCGTATCGAACATATTTTTAAGCAGCTCCGAAAGGTTAGGATAATCCGGAGTGATCTCAACTGCTTTCTTTTTTAAAACAGGATCGCCATAGGCAATAATGGGTAACTTCATAATAAACTTTCTTGCTTTAACATTCCGCTTTATGTGCCAGCATTATCAAAGCATACTTTATCTTTTTATTAACGATTGCTTTACTGATAATTGTGCAAAATTAGGAAAATAGTATTACTCGGGTCTTATTAATCTTCTTCTCCTGGTTCAAAAGCGAGCGTAGTAAGCTTTTGAGGATCAAAAACTTCATTTGACATATCTTGAAGTTGACTTGCAGTAACCGCGTTCACTTTTTCAAAAACCTCTTCAAGGGTATCTGCTTTCCCATAATCAATAAGGCATTTTGTCATGGTAATGAGCAGATTAAGCCTGTTCTCTTCTGCAAGAGCAATTTGCCCTGTGAATTTCTTTTTAGCTTTTGCCAAAGTGCTTTCTGAAAGCTTCACTTCCCGAAGTTTTTTCAATTCTTTATTTACCAGCGCTACAGCCTTGTTTGCCTTTTCCGGATCAGTTCCAAAGTATATTGAAAAGAACCCAGTGTCTGTAAAGGCCAAATAGTTGGATTCTATAGTATAGGCTATACCATACTTCTCTCTAATCTCAAGATTCAGCCTCGAGCTCATACTGTTGCCTCCTAAGATATTATTAAGTAAGGATAGGCCAGTTCTCTTTCCATCGTGAATTGAGTAAGCCAAATTTCCTATAACATAATGGCTCTGGTTGATGGGTTTAGCTTCTTTTTTTAAAACAGGACTGTATATGGGAAGGGGATTTCGTTTCCTATTGCCAGTATTGTGTTTCACTTGGCCAAACACCAGTTCGAACGTATTGCACAATTTTTTGAAGTTATAGTTTCCCATAACCCCTATAGCTATTTCTTCTGTGTTATAGTTGTTGGCCAGGAAGTCCAGCAGATCTTGCTTTTGGAGACTCTGTACAGTTTCTGTAGTGCCCAGGATATTTCTGCCAAGTTCATGGCCTGAGTAAATCAAATCCTCGAAATCATCCTGTATCGCTTCTTCAGGTTGGTCCTGATAGGAAGCAATCTCATCCAAAATCACACCTTTTTCCTTCTCCATTTCATCTTCTGGAAATGTGGAATGGAAAACAAGATCTTCAAAAAGATCAAAAGCCCTGTTTAAATAAGGATTTAGTATGGAGGCATGAATACAGGTATATTCCTTTGTGGTGTACGCGTTCAAATCACCTCCGACAGATTCGAGATAATTCAAAATTTGCCTTGTATTCCTTTTTTCAGTTTTCTTAAATAATAGGTGTTCAATGAAATGAGCAAGGCCATCTTTTCCTTTCGCTTCATCTCTGGATCCTGCATTTATAATTATACAGGAGTGTGTGACTGAGGATATAACAGGTTTATAAAGCAACCTGATCCCATTGGGTAATGTAAAGACCTGATATTCCATTAAGCCTGCAAAGGTAAGCTTTTATTATTCTTTAAGCTTTAATTTGCATTGACGTTTAAAGTTTTGAAAACGTGGTTGAGAAACTCCGACAATGTACGACTGGTTGGGGTTTTCCTGGGCGTAATTCTGATGATATTCCTCTGCTCGATAGAATTTATTGAGCGGAGTAAGTTCTGTCACAATCGGGTTTTTGAACGCTGGTTGCCATTTCATTATCGCTTTGGTTGCCGCTTCTTTTTGTGCTTCATCAAGGTAAAATATTGCAGACCGATAGGATGAACCGACATCTGGCCCCTGTCTGTCCTTTGTGGTAGGATCATGAGATGTGAAAAATGCTTCTAATAGCTGGTCATAACTTACTTCCCCCGGATTATAGTATACTAATACAGTTTCTGCGTGACCTGTTGTTTCGGTGCAGACCTGCTCATAAGTAGGATTTTTGACATGTCCTCCTGCATAACCTGATACAGCTGAGTCAACACCAGCTATATGTTCAAAAATTTCCTCTGAGCACCAGAAGCAACCCTCGGCAAAGGCGGCTATAGCTTTTTTTTCTGTTGCAGCCTGTACTTTGATCTCCTTTGTTTTTTGTTGTCCTGAGGAGTTGCAGGCTATTAAGGCAAAGAACCCGATAAGTATTGTCAAAAATTTCCCTTTGTTTGTCATCGTATTAAAATAAACATGATTATAGATACGAAATTATTGACTAAAAGGATTTTGACAAATGTGAGATATTAGCCGGCCCATCCATCTCTGTCAAGGCTACGGTAGTGAATTGCTTCTGCAAGGTGTTCTATCTTAATATCTTCGGATGAGTCAAGATCTGCAATAGTTCTAGCAACTTTTAGAATACGATCATAAGCACGGGCAGACAGTCCAAGTCTCTCCATTGCCTTTTTTAAAAGCACCTGACCAGCTGCATTTATCTTGCAAATTTCCCTTACAGAGGTCGATGTCATTTGCGCGTTGCAGTAAACGTCGTGACTTTCAGCGAACCTCTCAGCCTGAACCTGGCGTGCCTTTATCACCCGTTCACGTATTACTTCACTCGCTTCAGCTTTCCGATCTGAGGCGAGTTCTGAAAAATTTACAGGAGTTACTTCTACATGAAGATCAATACGATCCAATAGGGGCCCCGATACCTTACTCAGGTATTTCTGAACTACCCCCGGGGCGCAAACGCATTCCCGTTCGGGATGATTGTAGAAACCGCAGGGACAAGGGTTCATTGATGCGATAAGCATGAAGCTGGCAGGATAGTCGATGGTAAACCTTGCCCTTGATATCGTTACTCTTCGCTCTTCCAGGGGCTGACGCATTACTTCTAGTACAGTTCGCTTGAATTCAGGTAGCTCGTCAAGGAAAAGCACACCGTTATGAGCAAGTGATATTTCTCCTGGTTGTGGGTTTCCCCCACCGCCAACTAGTGCGACATCTGAAATTGTATGGTGGGGACTTCTAAAGGGACGAACTGTTAGCAAAGAATCAGAGGCAGCGAGTTTACCGGCAACAGAGTGTATTTTTGTTGTTTCTAAAGCTTCGTGAAGATTTAGTGGTGGAAGAATGCTCGGTAGTCGCTTAGCCAGCATTGTTTTACCTGCTCCAGGAGGACCGATAAGTACAACATTATGTCCTCCCGCGGCTGCAATTTCAAGTGCGCGCTTTATATTCTCCTGTCCTTTTACATCAGAAAAGTTTGATTCGTAATTGTTGATATTGTGGTAGAACTCGTCACGTGTGTCAACAATAACTCTTTTTGGTGTTTTCTGCCCGTTAAAAAATTCAATGACTTCTGAAAGGCTCTCTACTCCATAAATCTCAAGATCATTTACGATTGCTGCTTCCCTGGCATTCGCTTTTGGAATAATAATCCCTTTAAACTGTTCTTTCCTTGCTTGAATTGCAATGGGTAAAGCTCCTTTAATTGGCAAAATATTCCCTGAAAGGGAAATTTCACCGAGAATTAGATATTTATGAAGGAAGCTGCTTTCAATTTGCTCTGACTCTGCAAGGATACCTATCGCAATAGCGAGATCATAGGAGGAGCCTTCCTTGCGGATATCTGCAGGAGCGAGGTTCACAACAATTTTTTGTCGCGGCATTCTATAACCCGAATTGGTTATAGCGCTCTCTATCCGGAGTAAGCTTTCGCTTACTGCTTTGTCTGGCAATCCAACAATATGATATTTTGTTCCTCCACTTATATTAACTTCAATAGTAATAGTGATTGCTTCAATTCCGTAAACGGCGCTACCAAAGGTTTTTACTGGCATCTGCAATAAGGGTTTTTCGAAGATAAGGGAAAATTAATTTTTGAGAAAGGTTGATTTAAGAAAATATAAACGGAGTAGATTGAAATCGAAGAATAAGCCTTCATGATCAGAATTCGCAAGGAGAAATGAAAGTATTTTGATTGTCTTTCCAGGCTTAAGAAACAAGCAGAGTGAGCTAATGAATCTTTGAGGATAGATCCGGGGTCTCAAGAAACCATTAAAACAAAAGAAGGCGATCTTCTCAAAGATCGCCTTCTTTTGTTTACTATTTATTGTCCTGGCTCAACCCTTATCCCAACATCGCTGATCTCTCTTAGCGGGTTATCCCGCATATTCTGCTCAAAGCTGAAGTTATAAATGCCAGGCTCCGGGAATTTATAATTCTCGCGAAATTTAAGCTGGTAGGAGTAGAGGTTACCCGACCCACTGCCAAGCCATTCTCCATCGGGATAAGCTAGTTGAAATTCCTTTCGTTCTGTAACCGGCTTTATTCTCCCGCCTGTTTGATGTACCAAAACAAATATGTTTGAATATCTATATTCCGCAGTGTGCCGAAGGTTGAAATAGATGTTGTAGGGTTTACTGGCGTCCTCAATTTTAACCTGAAAATTAACCTTATTGTCATACCCCCAGTTCCGGGCACCTATTTCCTGACTTGTATCTATAACTGCATTGTCTGTACATGCTGATAATGCAGCAAGTACAATAATGACAACGAGTTGTTGAATAGCAAGAACAGCTTTATTCATTTGCTTTTGGCTTGTTGTTGTTGTTATTCTTAGGCCTTCTTTGATGCCTGTTATTTTGCTTTTTGTTATTGTTCTGACCGTCCACTCCAACAGCTGCCTGCTGTTGTTGTTCATTGTTCTGAGGGCGCTGCTGCTGGTTCTGTCCTTCTGGTCTGTTATTATTCCTGTTTTTATTCTGTTGCTGCTGGTTGTTGTTGTGATGTTTTGGAGGTTGTACTACTCTGCCAGCAGCATTAGAAGGCTGAACTTTTGTTTCTTTAGCAACAGGTTCAGATGCTTTAACAGCCTCTCCTGGTTTTTTGTGTTTGTTGTTCTTCTTCTTTTTCTTTTTAGTTCTCTCGTCAAGACGGGTGATGCTATCCTGACCAACTACGTTCTCGTAATCGAGGATTTTTGTGGCTGGTGCTGGCTCAAGTTCAACAGCCTCTTCTTTCAGGTCCTCAGGCTTGATCCCCTCCTTATTCATCTGTTGAATCTCCTTTACCCTATCGATCTCTAAAGGGAACCAGGTTTCTTCATTAGGATAACTAAACCACATTAATTTTTTAAAGATGTCGGTCTTTTGCAAACGGGCTGTTCCAATTTGAGTTTCCAACCTGTCTACATCATCAGGGATATCCTTCAACGCGTCCATATACGTGTCGAGCTCGTAATTTAAACAACATTTCAACTTGCCACATTGTCCAGCAAGCTTTAGTGTATTTAAAGAAAGATTCTGATAACGGGCGGCAGAGGTTGATACCGTTTTGAAGTCTGTTAACCAGGTAGAACAACAAAGCTCTCTTCCGCAAGAGCCTAAGCCTCCAAGGCGGCTGGCCTCCTGCCTCATTCCAATTTGGCGCATTTCAATGCGTATGCGAAATGATTCCGCCATCTTCTTAATAAGTTCGCGGAAATCTACACGACCTTCGGCGGTGTAATAGAAAGTTGCTTTGGTTTTATCGCCCTGATAATCTACATCGCTAAGTTTCATGGAAAGACCAAGGTTCAGAGCGAGGGTTCGTGCTTTATGCATTGTTTCCCATTCCAAGTCCTTTGCTGCTTTCCATTTATCTACGTCGGCAGGTGATGCTCGACGGATAATTTTCTTTACAACGTCTTCTTCTTTAAGATGCTTCTTCTTAAGTTGCATCCTAACCAGTTCTCCAGTAATGGAAACGTGACCTATGTCATATCCACCAGTTGGAGTTTCAACTACAACCAACTCTCCCAGTTCAAGGTATAAGTTTTCCTGGTTGATGTAAAAGTCCTTTCGAGAACCTTTAAACTTTACTTCGATGATATTGAATGGTCTATAATTTGCCGGCATATCCATATCAGAAAGCCAGTCGTAAACATCTAATTTGCTGCAGCCATTTGTAAGGCAAGAGCCGTTACTTTTGCAGCCGGCAGGTGCACAACCTCCCGTCGAGCATGATCCACATCCCATTTAATTTAGTATATATTGAGTCCCCGCAGGGAGCGTATTAAACTTTAAAATTTTGATAAACTGCAAAGATACATCTAAAAATAGGATTTTACCGTTTGCATTTCTTTCTATATGGTAATGAGCTTTTTCTAGCTCGTTAATAATCGCTTCAGCCTTTGCTGAGTTCAGCACCTTGCTAAAGTTGACAACAAATTCTTTTTCATTACCGGGAAGATGTACAAGATATTCTGCTCCTGCTAGAACCATCAATACTTCCCGCATTATTTTCATTCCGTACCGCAGAAAGTTCTTCTGATTTTCTCTCCCTATTTTAGCAATATTATCAGAAAATTCTATAGCGAGAAGTCCCCTGTTTGTAAAGCATAAACGTAACCAATCAGAGAACATCCCAAAATTATTATTGCTTTCTTCCTTGCTTAAATTGACAGCGGTCTGAATATTTCCCTCGCTTAAATAGGAAATCCTCATTGCCTGCTCCTCATCTAAATGAAATTTACGTACCAGATACTTTGCTACATCTTCATCTCTCAAACGGTGAACTTTAACTAGCTGTGTCCGGGAAAGGATCGTATTTAAAATTTGATCCTGATTTTGAGCCACAAGCAAGAATAAAGTTTTTTGAGGCGGCTCTTCAATAATTTTCAGAAGGGTGTTCCCCTCCTTGTCAAGGTATTCCGGTAGCCACATAACCAGGACCTTGTATTCTGATTCAAATGCCTTTAAACTCAGTTTACGAATAATCTGATGACATTCCGCAATATTGATGTTTGCTTGTTTGTTCTCTGCCTCCAGCTGATTCCTCCATTCGTCCAGGCTAAGGTATGGGTTAGCCAGAAAAGTTCTTCTCCATTCCTCGATAAAGTTTAAAGCAGTATCCTCTTTATGCTTAGCGAAAAACGGATAGGAGAAATGCAAGTCAGGGTGAATTAGCCTGGAGTACTTTCTGCACGAACTACAACCGCCGCAACTATCCTGTTCAGAACGATTTTCACAGCATATATATTGTGCATACGCGAAAGCAAGGGCTAAACTTCCAGAGCCTTCCGGCCCAAGAAATAATTGGGCGTGACTGATTCTGTTCTCCTGAACTCCCCGTATCAACTGTTCCTTTACAGCTTGCTGTCCAACAATATCACTAAACTGCATGAGGTGCAAAATAGTAAATAGATTTGGAATTGAGATAGGAGATGTCATATATGAGATTGAGCAAGGAATAAGCTGATTAAAAGAATACTAAAAATTTTAGTTCTAATTTCTGTTTGTTACTTTTGAGGATAATTTCAATTCCTATTTCCTGACATATGCGCGTAATGGCTTTTGATTATGGTACTAAACGGGTTGGTATCGCAGTCACCGATCCTCTGCAGATTATTGCTACCGGTTTAACTACCATCCATCCAAAAGACATTGTTGAGTTTTTGAAGAAGTACCTTTTGACAGAACAGGTGGAAAAATTTATTGTAGGAGAACCGAAACAAATGGACGGCACTGCATCTCAATCAGCGCCTCATGTTAAGGGTTTTATGACAATCCTGAAAAAGAACTTTCCTGCAATTCCAATTGAAACATTGGATGAACGATTCACCTCTAAAATGGCCTCTGCAGTTATAGCTCAGAGTGGGCTGAAGAAGCAGGATCGACAAAGGAAGGAATTGGTTGATACCGTATCTGCTACTATAATATTGCAGTCGTATTTGGAAAAGAAGAACTTTTAACCTTAATAATATGCCTTCATCAGCCCGGGAGATACTAAAAAAGTATTTCGGATACGATAATTTTCGTCCTCAGCAGGAGGACATTGTAAACCAAATAGTATCCGGAAACGATGTATTGGTGCTAATGCCGACGGGTGGAGGGAAATCAATTTGCTATCAGGTTCCCGCGCTGATTCGGGACGGAGTTTGTATTGTTATTTCTCCCCTGATTTCATTAATGAAGGACCAGGTAGACGCCTTGCGATCAAATGGTATTGCAGCTGCATTTCTTAATAGTTCTCAAAGTTTTCAGGAACAGCAAGCTATTCTAGAATCCTGCTATAAAAAAGAGATTGCTCTTCTTTATGTTTCTCCAGAGAAATTGATAGGCGAGCTCACGATGATCACCCAAATGGCCCGGCCTTCAATGTTTGCCATCGATGAGGCTCATTGTATTTCTGCATGGGGACATGATTTCCGGCCCGAGTATACTCAATTGGGACTTTTAAGGGAGAAGTTTAGTAATGTCCCTTTTGTCGCCCTGACTGCAACAGCAGATAAGGTTACTCGAAAAGACATTGTGAAACAGCTTAATCTTCGTAATCCTGAAATCTTCATTTCATCTTTCGATCGAAAAAATCTTAGTCTTGATGTGCGGGTAGGAGTAAAAACAAAGCAGAAGCTTCAGGAGATAGCCGAGTTTATTGATGTAAGAAGAGATAGCAGTGGCATTATTTATTGCCTTAGCAGAAATACCTGCGAAGATGTAGCGCAGGCTTTGAAGAATTATGGAATAAACGCTGCTTTTTATCATGCGGGAATGCCAGCTGAGGCGCGGTCGAAGGTACAAGAGGAGTTTTTAAAAGACGAGCTGCAGGTTGTGTGTGCAACAGTTGCTTTTGGAATGGGTATTGATAAATCAAACGTGCGCTGGGTGATCCATTACAACCTCCCTAAAAACATGGAAGGCTATTACCAGGAAATTGGAAGAGCCGGCCGAGATGGGTTACCCTCCGAAACTATCCTTTATTATAATTATGCCGACTTATTAATGCTGAATAAGTTTGCTGCTGAAAGTGGCCAGTCGGAAATCAATTTAGAAAAGCTAAACCGGATACAGCATTACGCAGAGGCGGATATTTGCCGAAGGAAGATCTTGCTAAACTACTTCTCCGAAAATTTAGAGCAGAACTGTGGTAATTGCGATGTGTGTAAAAATCCGCGTAAGCATTTCAACGGAACAGTACTAGTGCAAAAAGCTTTATCAGCTATTGCAAGAATGGGTGAGAAGGAGGGTGCATCTATGTTAATCGACGTTTTAAGAGGGTCAAGAAAGGCTGAGGTTATAGAGGCTGGATATGATAAGTTGAAGACTCATGGAGTCGGCTCGGAGATTGGAGCGATAGATTGGCAGCGATATATTATGCAAATGCTTAATCTGGGAATTATTGAGATGGCCTATGATGAGGACTTTGCTCTGAAAATTACCGCATATGGCCGCGATATACTTTTTGGTAAATCAAAGGCAGAATTAACTGTTCTACAACCCCTTGTTAAAAAGGAAAAATCAGTGGCTGCACCTAAAGCCGAAAGGTACAATCAGGAAGAAGAATTGTTTAATCGTTTACGGCAGGTTAGAAGACAGTTTTCACTGGAAGAAGATGTGCCTGCTTATGTAATTTTTAGTGATGCAACCTTGCAGCAGATGGCGAAGGAAAGGCCTCTGTCCCCATCTGAGATGCTTGAAATTTCAGGGGTAGGAGAGTTTAAGTTTGAGAAGTATGGCCAGGTTTTCCTTGATACTATCTCTGGCTTTATGGGAAGCACTGGAAATTTAAAACAAAAAGGAGATACCTATCTAGAAACGCTAACCCTGCTGAAAGAAGGTCTAACTGTTTCGCAGGTAGCCGCGAAAAGAAAGCTTCATGAAATGACTATTTACTCACATATTGCTAACCTATATGTGAATAATAAAATTAAAAGTATCAACGCACTCGTAAGTTCTGAAGAGGTGGAAACAGTACGTGAGGCATCTAGAATACTTAATGAAAAAACAGCTCTTAAACCGCTCTATGAGTACTTGCATGAAGAAATCCCCTATCACAAAATTCGTCTTGCTCTGGCTGTAATCGAGCGGGAGGAACTAGTCAATTAGTTGATAATCTTTGCATTATTTTCAAAAACTTGGCGGCAAAATTAAAATTTCTATATTTGCAGCCATGGAACTGCTTACTGAGGGACTGCAGACCTACCTTGAGCAACACTGCGAACAAGAGTCGGAATTGCTTAGGTATATAAACCGTGAGACGCATTTGAAGGTGCCAATGCCCCGAATGCTTTCAGGGCATTACCAGGGTCGTGTCCTTTCTTTTCTAAGCAAACTAGCTTCTCCTAACAGAATTCTAGAAATCGGAACTTTTACTGGCTATGCTACTTTGTGTCTTGCTGAAGGGCTGACAGAAAGAGGGAGAATTTTCACCATTGATGTTAATGCAGAGTTGGAAGACAGGGTTAGGAGCTTCTTCCATAAATCAGAATTTCATGACAAAATAGAATATATTATCGGGAATGCCGTTGAAGTGATTCCCCGATTGGATGAGTTATTTGATATCGTTTTTATCGATGCTGATAAAAAAAATAATCAGACTTATTATGACCTTGTATTTGAGAAGGTAAGAAGCGGTGGGCTTATAATTGTCGATAATGTGCTGTGGAGTGGAAAGATTACCCAAGGTGCAAATGACAAGGATACCGAAAACATACGCCGTTTTAATGACACCGTAACTAATGATTCTCGTACAGAAAAGTTGATACTACCTGTACGCGATGGAGTATTCATAATTCGTAAACTGTAAACTATGCCAAAAAATTTATTGTTATTAGGCCTGTTAGTTACTTTTTTAGCAGGTACAGCATTAGGACAGACAGCTGCAGATAAGTATGTAGATTCTTATAAAGAGGCAGCAATACAAACAATGAATCAACATGGAGTGCCTGCTAGCATCATTCTTGGGATTGCTATTCATGAATCTGCAAGTGGAACAAGTAAAATTGCGAAATACCTGAACAATCACTTCGGCTTGAAAGGTAAAGGTGGCCCTAAGCCTATTGCATCTTCCTATAAGGGTTATGAGAGCGTGGAGCAATGCTATGGCGATTTTGTATCCTTTCTAAAAAAGCGCTTTAATACCTTATTTATCCACTGTCCTGGTGGCGACTATAAAAGGTGGGCATTAGGAATTCAAAAAGGTGGATACGCAGCCAGTCGTACTTGGGCCTACCAAGTGATGGGCATTATTAAGAAGTACAAGTTGTATGAGTATGATAATCCTATTCCAGAAAGTCTTAGACCTGTACAAAGCGTCGAAGCTGGTTCAGAGATGCAATCAGAAGAAACCTCTGGTCAGAAGTTTACGTATGAGGTAAGGCATGGGGATACGTTGGGCGCGATAGCAAAGAAATTCAACACTACCGTAAAAGCAATCCTTGAAAAAAATAGTTTAAAAACATCTAGCCTGAGTATTGGTCAGGTTTTACAGTTGTAATACTTAATGAAAAGATTAATTCTGTTATTATGTGCAGGACTATCGGTTTCTTGCACTACTACCCGAATTGTAGCAAAGACGCCACCTGCGAGTAAGAAAGAACCACAGAAAACAGTGGTTTTTAAAGAAAATAAGTTAGAAAAGAGAACATCAGCTGACGATTATATCCTTCGTTTCCGTGATATTGCTATCGATGAGATGACCAGAAACGGGATTCCTGCCAGTATAACCCTAGCTCAAGGTTTATTAGAATCAGGTAATGGAAATGGCATTTTGGCTTTGCAAGCAAACAATCATTTTGGTATCAAATGTAATACTGATTGGACAGGGCCGACTATGTTGAAAGACGATGATGCTCCTGATGAGTGTTTTCGTGTCTATAATTCGCCAGAGGAATCGTATAGAGACCATTCTGAGTTTTTAAAGAGAAAGCGTTATGCACCCCTTTTTGAATTGGATAGGAATGATTATAAAGGCTGGGCATATGGGCTTAAGAAAGCCGGTTATGCAACTAACCCTCGCTATGCTGAGTTACTTATCGGGATCATTGAACGTTACGGGCTAGATCAGTACGATAAAGAAGAACGGAGCTTAATTGCGCAAGTAAAACGGGAGGAGAAGGTTTTGAAGGAGATTTCTTCGGAGGCCTCATTGCCGCCGCAAGTGGAAAAGGCACCAGTGGCAATGAAGGTTTATGAAGTAAAAGTTGGAGATACCATTTATTCGATCAGTAGAAAGTTTAGCCTTTCAGTTGATGATATAAAAATATTAAACTCTATTCAAGGTTCTGAGATCAAACCAGGTCAATTGCTTCTTGTTTCTAAGTAGGTTAATGAATGTTAAATTGCATTTTATTAAATGCATAAGCATTAATTTTACGATAACTTGAAAAAAGCAACACTATTTTTTTTCCTGATTTTTCTGGCTGTTGAAATGTTCGCTCAAACCGGACAGGTGCAGGGGGTGGTTTTTGATAAGGATAGCAAACAGCGCCTATCAAGAGTATATATATATAATCTTAGAACGCATAAAGGATTCTATAATAACGGCAAAGGCGAATTTTACACTAATGCCGTTGCTAATGGCGATACCTTAATTGCTGCATTACAGGGCTACACTGTCGATACTGTAAGGGTGCAATCAAATACTGCTATTTTTCACTTAAGGCGTCTTAGTATCCTATTAAGAGATGTCGTTATCAGGGATACTATAAAAGGTCCTCGAGAGCGGTATAAAGATAATCAGGAAGCTTACAAAGACATTTATCGTAAGGGTAATCCGGGAGACTTTTTAAGGATCGGTGGGGCAAATGGAGCAGGTGTGGGCTTAAGTGTAGACGCCTTGTGGAGCTTGTTGAGCCGTGAGGGGAAGAATGCCCGTTATTTACAGAAGATCCTTGAGCGTGATTATCATGAAATGATCATAGACTATCGATTTACTAAAAGGCTGGTCTCTTCAATTACAGGTTTGCAAGAAAAGGATTTGCAGGACTTCATGCAACAGTACCGTCCCTCTTACTACTTCGTTCTTGATGCTAACGATTATAGTCTTATAGCTTATATCAAAGAATCCTATGCTCGGTATAAACAAAATCCAAGAGCGAATCGACTTCCTCCGCTAAAATTCAGTGGTACTGAATGAAGTTTCCGGTAGTACATATTCCGTTCTTGCCTGCAGCCGGAATGGCAGTCTTTCCGTTTATCCTGGTTAAAATCAAGCATTATAAAAAGGATGAATTGTTGTTAAGGCATGAAAAGATACATTTGATTCAGCAATTAGAGCTATTGGTTCTGCCATTCTATCTTATATACTTCTTCCATTACTTTATTAATCTTATAAAATACCGCGAACACAATAAAGCCTACATGAATATAGTTTTTGAAAAGGAAGCATATCAGAGGGAGGGGGAAGCCGATTATTTGAAGAAGAGAAAGCTCTGGTCCTGGATAAATTACTTTAATTAACTGCCGGTTTTAACTGGCATAAATTTCTTTTCTTTGTACCGATGCTGCGATTGCTGAACTGTTTAATGCTAATGATGATTGTTTCTGTGTGTTATGCGCAGAAGAAAGCCGATTCCATTGATATTTCAAGTCTAAAACTTTATCCTAAAAAAAATCCACTGCCGGCGCGCAGGCCAGTTTTGCAATTACAAGCAGTACAAATCCCTGAAGCAGATCTTAAATTGAAAGTAAACTATTGGAGAAACTGGGTCACCTTTGGGATAAATGTCAACCAGGCCGCGTTTAGTGATAATTGGAGTGGGGGAGGAGTAAATTCTATTGCCGTAGGCACACAATTTAATTATAAGACTGACTATACACGCGACTATAAGAATTATGTGTCTGAGCTGATCTTGCAATACGGGAAATTGAAAAACCGGGATCAGATGCAGCGGAAAACAAATGACAGGATCTTTTGGGATAATAAAGTTGGTCTGAAGCTTTCTACTAATTGGAACTTTTTTGGCTCACTTAACTTTGAATCTCAATTCGACCAGGGCTACAACTATAGTAAAGGTAAAACAGGGGAGGAAATCAGAACCTTGATCTCTAAATTCATGTCTCCCGGTTACCTAACCGAGTCGTTAGGTTTCGAGTATAAACCTGGAAAATCCTTCTCCTTACGTATAGGTACTGGAACAGCGCGGCAAACGTTTGTTTTAGATACTACGCTCTATCGTAATAATTCTAAGAATTTTGGGGTTCCTATTGGCAGACGAATGAGGAATGAGTTGGCCTTTCAACTCGTAACTAATTATGAGAAGGAGGTCTTTGAAAATATAAATTTAAAAGCAAGATATAGCATGTTCGCTAATTATCATAGGCTCAGTAATATGGATAGCAGGTTGGATGCCACCGTTGCTGCAAGGGTAAATCGTCTTGTTAACGTAACAGTAACTGGAATTGCTATCTATGATGACGACCAAAGTGACAAAATACAATCGAGCCAAACTCTGGCCCTTGGTCTTATTTATAAATTTCCGCGCTAATAAAACCCGCAGGATAACTTTACGTTCTGTATCTATTTAGTTGTAAAACAGCGTCTGCAGACGAAATAGATTTGTATTTGCTAATTATGCAAAAGCAAAAATTGCGTAAGTTTGCACCTCTTTAAAGCATAAGTAATATGTTTGAAAATTTACAGGATAAACTCGACAGAGCATTTAAGGTTCTGAAGGGACAAGGTTCTATTACAGAAATCAACGTGGCTGAAACCATGAAAGAGATTAGAAAAGCTCTTTTGGACGCCGACGTAAACTATAAAACAGCAAAAGCCTTTACAGATGAAGTAAAGCAAAAAGCACTTGGAGAAAATGTTCTCACTTCGATTTCTCCTGGTCAGTTGCTAACTAAAATAATGAATGATGAGCTTACCGCTTTGATGGGAGGCTCCGTTTCTGAAATCAGTTTTCCTTCCAATCCCACAGTTATTTTAATCGCCGGATTGAACGGTGCTGGTAAAACTACCTTCTCAGGAAAGTTAGCAAACTTCTTAAAAACTAAAAAAGGTAAGAAGGTCCTTCTGGTAGCAGGAGACGTTTATCGTCCTGCGGCGATCGATCAATTGCAGGTTTTGGGGCAACAGATCGATGTACCAGTATATGCGAACCTTGGATCAAAGGATCCGATTGCGATTGCAGAAGAAGGTATTGCTGAAGCAAAGCGTATCGGTGCAACCGTAGTAATTCTGGATACTGCTGGGCGTTTAGCTATTGACGAGGAAATGATGAATGAGATAGCTGCGGTAAAATCTCGCACTAATCCTCATGAAATCCTTTTTGTTGTGGATGCAATGACCGGACAGGATGCTGTAAATACAGCGAAGGCATTTAATGATCGTCTTGACTTCTCAGGTGTTGTACTAACTAAATTAGACGGTGATACTCGTGGTGGTGCCGCTCTTTCGATTAAGTCTGTTGTAAACAAGCCTATTAAATTCATTGGTACTGGTGAGAAGATGGAAGCCCTGGATGTTTTTTATCCGGATCGCATGGCTTCCAGGATCCTGGGTATGGGTGATGTTGTTTCACTTGTAGAGCGTGCTCAGCAGCAGTTTGATGAGAAACAGGCTGCTGAACTTCAGAAGAAGATTCGCAAGAACAAATTCGACTTCAACGATTTCCTTGGTCAAATCCAGCAAATCAAAAAGATGGGTAATATGAAGGATCTGATGGGCATGATCCCGGGAGTTGGAAAGGCGATTAAAGACGTTGATATAGATGATAATGCTTTCAAACCTATCGAGGCAATCATTCAATCAATGACACCTTTTGAACGTGAAAATCCAGATTCTATCAATCCGAGTCGCCGTAATCGTATTGCTAAAGGAGCAGGTAGAGATCTTCAGGAAGTAAACAAGCTAATTAAACAGTTTGAGGATATGCGAAAGGTAATGAAGCAATTCAGTAACCCTGCACAGATGGCTAAAATGATGAAGGGTATGCCGAAAATGCCGATGGGTAAGAGGTAAGTAATTAAAGAAGAAATATAAAAAAACCGGCTAAGATGTTCTCAGCCGGTTTTTTTATTGATAAAAATATTTACCAATTCTATTTCAAAAGCCTTTTTGTTCCTTTGATTTTATAAACGTCGGGTACTTTCCCTGCCCATATAAGAGGGTAATTTGCAACATGTACTTTTTGATATTTAATAAAGTTATCAAAGGGTTCTCCTGTTACTTAGCTAGCTAAGGGTTTAAAGTAAGTTTGCCAGATTTTCCAACCGCATTCCTCTCGATCCTTTAATTAGTACTGTGGCATTTATCAATGGATTTAACTTCAGATATTCCATGGCGTCGGTTGTCGATTCGAAAAAGTTACCGGGAAAATTATTTTTACCTTTATAGAACTCCTTACCGATGAAAATGCGGTCAGTGGCATTTGTTGAACTTGCTTTACTTAGTATAGCGATGTGTTCCTGTGCAGATTCATCACCGAGCTCAAACATATCACCCAAAATAATCACTTTGTTATCCGACTGTAAGCTTTCAAAGTTCTCTAAAGCAACCGCCATGCTACTTGGATTTGCGTTATAGTAGTCGCAGATCAAAGTGTTCCTGTCTGTTTTTGTAACCTGAGAGCGGTTATTACCAGGAACATAAGACATAATTCCCTCATTAATAGCTGAGGGACTAAGATTGAAATGTAATCCTAACGTGGCTGCAGCAAGAATATTTTCGAGATTGTAAGCTCCTGTCAAATTGGTTTTTACAGAATAAGCTGAGTCTTTATTCTTCCAGGTAACCTTTAGATATGGATCGTTTTCTGTTATCTCTCCGCTAACTTCGCTACCTTCAGCATTACCATAAAATATAATGTTCTGGAGGTTTTTGTTTTCCGACATTTCCAGCAAGTGAGGATTTGTCTTGTTTGTAAATATGGTTCCACCGCTAGACTTTAAAAAATCATATAGTTCGCCTTTCCCCTTTTTTACTCCCTCAAATCCTCCAAAACCTTCCAAATGAGCCTTTCCTACATTAGTAATAAGCCCATGAGTTGGTTGAGCTATTGAGGAAAGAAAACCAATTTCTTTCTGATGATTAGCACCCATCTCAATAATTGCCAATTCAATATCCTTACCAATTGCTAAAAGTGTAAGTGGGACACCAATGTGATTATTAAGGTTTCCCTGCGTAGCGTAGGTCTTATACTTTTGCGAAAGCACTGAATTTAAGAGTTCTTTTGTGGTAGTTTTTCCATTAGTTCCAGTTATCCCAATGAACGGAATTGTTAACTGTTTTCTATGGTACCTTGCAAGCTCTTGCAGCGCGACGAGAACGTCTTCCACCACCAAGTATCTATCGTCTTTTTTAACTTTAGGATCGTCTATAACGGCATACTCAGCTCCTTCATTTATTGCCATTTCTGCAAATGCATTACCATCGAAATTATCGCCTTTTAAGGCAAAGAATAAACATCCTTTTACAATTTTTCTTGTATCGGTGCATACGGTTGGATACTGAAGGTAAATGTTGTAAAGTTCTTCTGTTGTCATGGCTTTCCAATTGTTGCAATAATACATCTAAATCTATTTTAAATAAAGAATGTTCTTCCTAAATGCTATCAATAAGTGATAGATTAGTAATATGAATAAATATTCCTTATTCCTCTTTTTTATTCTAATCTCGACCTCCCTGTCCGCGCAAATAAAATCTCCTTCTGAATTTCTAGGATATTCCCTCGGAGATAAGTTTACGCCTTATTATCGGGTGCTTGACTATTATAATTATATCGCCTCGATCTCCTCTAACATGAGGCTCCAAAAATATGGGAAAAGCTACGAGGGACGTGACTTAGTGTTAGCTATCGTAGGAAGTGAGGAAAATCTGACTAAGCTTGAAAGTTTAAGAGAAAATAACCTTCGTTTAAGTGGCCTTCTTCCTGGTGAAGCAATTCCCAGGCAACCAGTTATAGTATGGCTTAGTTATAATGTTCATGGGAACGAGGCTGTGTCAACGGAAGCGTCTATGAGCACCCTGTACTACCTTGTTAATACGTCAAATGCAAATGCGAGGAGTTGGTTAAAGAATACCATTGTCATTATTGATCCTTGTATAAACCCTGACGGTAGGGAAAGGTATGTAAACTTTTTTAATTCGGTTAGAAACCTGGTACCCGATCCGCTGCCTTTTACAAGGGAGCATATTGAGCCCTGGCCGGGAGGAAGAACAAATCATTACTATTTTGATCTTAATCGTGATTGGGCCTGGCAGTCGCAATTAGAGACTAAACAAAGAATTGGAGTATATAATAAGTGGTTGCCTCAAATCCATGTAGATTTTCATGAGCAAAGCTATAACGAACCCTATTACTTCGCGCCCGCGGCCGAGCCTTTTCATCAGGACATCACTCCCTGGCAGCGGGAGTTTCAAACGCTGATAGGAAGAAACAATGCAAAATATTTCGATGACAAAGGTTGGTTGTACTTTACAAAAGAGCGATTCGACCTCCTTTATCCTTCTTATGGAGATACTTATCCAACCTATAGTGGCTCTATTGGTATGACCTACGAACAGGGAGGCTCTGGAAGAGCGGGAGTTGCGGTATTGAACAGACAAGGGGATACGCTTACGCTTGCTGAAAGAATAGAGCATCATTTCACAACTGGCTTATCTACAATTGAAGTAGCTTCGGCTAATGCCATCAAGGTAGTTTCAGAATTCCAAAGTTATTTCCGTAATAGTAAGTATAGGCCATCCGGAATGTATAAAACATATGTAGTTAAAGGAGGGAACACTGAAAAACTAAAAAGTTTGGGCCGCTTACTTGAGAGAAATGGAATTGAGTTCGGATATGGAGCTAAGGCTAATGCCCGCGGATTTAACTATTTAACCGGGAAAAACGAAAGGTTGGAAGTTACTCCTGGTGACCTGGTGATCAGTGCCTATCAGCCTAAATCTGTATTGCTGAAGGTATTATTTGAACCTCGAACTTTTGTTTCAGACTCTGTAACCTATGACATAACGGCCTGGGCGGTCCCTTATGCTTATGGAATGCAGACTTATGCATTAACAGACATTATAAAGCCTGTAGTAAAGTCTCTTAGAGAAGACAACTTATTGAATCAAAAAGCGCCACCTCCAATTGCCTATGCGATAAATTGGAATTCTGTTAACGATGTAAGGTTTTTGGCAGATCTTCTCAGAAAGAACGTTAAAGTCCGTTATTCAGAAGTTCCCTTTACATCTAGCGGAGTTAATTTTAACTCGGGGTCGTTAGTTGTGATAAGGTCTGGGAACGATGGCCTTGGCGTTGCATTTGATAGCTTGATCCAAATCATAGCCAAGAAACACAACATAAACCTTCGTAGCATTCATTCCGGATTTGCAGATAAGGGTCCTGATTTGGGCTCTGGTCGGTTTAGATTAGTTAAAAAACCTAGAATTGCAGTTATTGGAGGAGAAGAGACTTCTCCCCAGGCTTTTGGCGAAATATGGCATTTTTTTGAGCAGGAAATAGGGTTTCCTGTTTCGGTGATCAACACAAATGATGTGTCTAACCTAAATCTTTTTGAATTTAATGTTTTGATCTTTCCGGACGGAAATTACACGAAGTCCTTTCCAGCCGATAAATTGTTGAGTTGGGTTACTGCTGGTGGTAAACTTATTGTAATGGAAGATGCAATTATGCAAGTTGCCGGTAAAAAGGGTTTTAATATCACACTTAAGGAAGATGAGAAGAAAGAGCTCTCTAATATAGAAATTATTCCCTACGCCGACAGGGAGCGTGTGTCGGTAAAGAGCAATATTCCCGGAGCTGTTTTCAAGCTTCGAATTGATAATACTCATCCTCTTGCTTTTGGTTATCCTGATTACTATTTCACGTTAAAACTCAGCGACAAATTGTATAACTATATGAATGGAGGCTGGAATGTCGGGTTGTTTAATAAGCAGAGTTACGTCACAGGATTTGTTGGGGCATCAACCCGAAAGAAATTAGTTGAAGGCCTGGTATTTGGGGTTCAGGAAGTGGGGGATGGATCAATCGTTTACCTTGCAGATGATGTTTTATTTCGGGGTTTTTGGGAGAATGGAAAGCTGATGTTTGGTAATGCGGCGTTTTTGGTTCCCTAATAATAAAAGTAAATATATAAGCCGGACACTTAGGTCCGGCTTATATTGCTATTTCTTTTCAGGAAGCAAAACAAACTTTATCAAGTTATTACCACTTAGATACTTGTTTGCTGTGACTTTCAGACTCTCTGGACTAATCTTTTTGAGATTATCAAGGTAGGTTAGTACCTGTTTTACGTCATCTTTGTTCTGGTACTGTCCGCTCAGGTAAGCCAGCCAAAAGCCGTTATCTTTTAATTGAACTTCTGTACTCCTTCTCTCTTCTGCAACAAATTTCTCGATATCATCTTTTTCAGGGCCTTTTTGCTTAACCTTATTTATCTCATCTATGGTTGCAGTTATCAGCTTGTCAACATTAGCAGGCGCACATCCAAATACAAATGTAAAAGCGAAGCGGTTGCGAGGGAACTTATTATAAGAAACAAAGGCTCCAGGACTATAAACTCCGCTCTCTTCTTCTCTTAAACGCTCGGTTAATTTTATTTGAAGTACTTCCGCAAGGGCGTCCAGTTGATTGTTAGTTTCTTCATTATAAACATAATCTCCATTCATAATTAGCCTTACGTTAGCCTTATCTTCCTGACCTTTCCAAACAGTTTTACTAATTTTTCCTGCAGGGGGATAGATACCCAGGTCTTTAGCTACTTCTTTCCGTTGAGTCGATGGCAGGCCGCCCAGATATTGTTCAAGCAGAGGCTTCATTTCCTCGACGTTAAAGTTTCCAACGAAAGTGAACGTGAAGTCGCTTGCATCCGCAAATCGTTCCCTGTAGATGTCAAAGGCCCTATCTAGGTTAATTTGAGCCAATTTTGCTGCACTTGGTCCTGTTCTCCGAGGATTGTATCTTCCCAAAACGGCAGAGATAGTGTCGGAAAAAACACTGCCAGGGTCATTATTTCGGTTTGCCAGTGCCCCTTTCTGCTGCGATACAAATGCCTGGAATATCTCTGCATCTTTTCTTGGCTGAGTGAAATACATGTACGTTAGCTGTAAGGCTGTTTCAAGATCTTTAGGGGCAGCAAATCCGTTTAATCCTTCAGTCCTTTCTGCGATATAAGGATTTACCGATACTCTTTTGCCTGTCAGCATTTTTGGCAATTGGATTGAATTGAACTCTCCAATCCCACTCCGCGAAATTATTGCTGAAGCATTAGCTGCCGACTGAAAATCTTTATCAGGATATAGCGAGGTTCCTCCGGGACTGAAAGCGGCGAACTGTATTTCATCATTCTTGAAATCCGTAGGTTTTAAAACAACTTTTACTCCATTACTTAACGTTAGTTCTGTAACTCCAAGTTCTGCTATTTTCTTTTCTGTACTTATTTTTCCTGGAGTAGGTTTGTTAGCTAAGAGGGGCTTGTTTGAAACCTGATCTATGTAAGCAACTATTTCTGATTTTTGAACCTCTTGCATCCATGAATTCACTTTAGCTTCATCAGGCAACGCTGCGGCCTCTTTTTCAGGAGCCATAATAATTACATCCCTGTTCGTTTCAGTCAAATATTTTTTTGCTAGCTCATTTACTTCATTCAGACCTATTCCTGGCACGCTGGCTTGTGCGATAGCATACTCATAAGCAATACCTGGGCTTGCTTCACCTTCGAGGAATAATCTTACATATTCCTGCACATAGCTCTGAGAATTGGTTTTATCCTTTTCTCTAAAGGCTGCTTCCATTGAGGTAAGGTAGGATTGTTTTGCCCTGTCTAGCTCCGTCTGAGTAAATCCGAATTTCTTAACCCTTTCTGTTTCTGTAAATACCGCTTTGAAACCTTTTTCAAGCTCGCCCTGCCCTGGTTTAGAAACAACCACAGATGATGCCACATCAAGGTTCGCTAAAAAACCACCAATACTGCTTCCCCCTTGTAAAAATGGAGGATTGGCTTGCTTCATCAGCTCGGCAAAACGTGCTCCGAGCATTTGGTTGTATAACGAACGAACAATACTATTTCTATAGTCCGTTTTTGTTTTCAAGTGCATCTCGGGATGTTTTACATAAACCTGAGCAACGGTATAGGGAAATTCTGGATCCGTAACAGCAATAAATTGGTTTTTATTATGAAGAGGGATATTGTACTCTTTCCTTGGTTTAGCATTAGGAGGCGTTGTGAGATCGGAGAATTTATCTTTGATCATCTGTTCTACTTTTGCCACATCGATATCTCCCACTACAATCAAAGCTTCCAGGTCAGGTCTGTACCAGGTTTTATAGAAATCCAGAATAGTTTCCCGCTTGAATGTCTTAAGTACTTCTTCGGTTCCTATAGGTAACCTGTCTGCATATCTGGAGTTGTTGAATAGAAGAGGCAGCCATTTATTCTGCATTCTTTCAGCTGCTCCTTTACCCAATCGCTTTTCCTCAAGTATCACACCTCGTTCCTTTTCAATTTCTGCGGGATCGAAGCTTGCATCTTGAGCCCAATCCCTCATTATTTGTATGCTATTCCTGAATAATACAGAATCGTCGGTTGGTACAGGGAGCTGGTATACTGTTTCATCAAAGCTGGTATAAGCATTTAGATCAGCACCGAATCTTATTCCAGATTTTTGCAGATAGTTCACCAAAGCATTCTTAGGATAGTTCTTTGTCCCGTTAAAGCTCATATGCTCTGTAAAGTGGGCCAAGCCTCGCTGATCATCATTCTCAAGTACAGAACCCGCCTTAATGGCCAAATAAAGTTGAGCACGATCTTTGGGTTCTGTGTTTCTGCGAATGTAATAGGTGAAGCCATTCGGAAGCTTTCCCATTATTACTGCAGAGTCAAGCGGAATTGTGTCATTGGAAATGGCTGCGGCTGTGTTGGTTGTATTTCCCGTTGGCCTTACTGATGTACAGCTCCCAATTAACAGCCAGGCGCTCACAGAAATGGGAATAAGGTTTCTTAAATATGGTGTTATCATAGTTATATTGATATCGAATTCGCGTGAATTTAAATTTTTATTAAGTTTTTCCTATAATATATCCAGCTTAAAAATAAAAGTCAAACTAGAGTAAAGGTTAATCAAGGTACTGTTTGGCACAGAAGCATGATGTTTATTTTATAAATATTATTAAAACTACAATTAGTTTGGTTAGAACAAGCTTATTTTACTAATCTACATGTTGTTAATTTGAATATGAACAGATTTTTGAAGCGCCTTTTCGAGTTATCACAGGCAGATGCGAGGTTGGTGGTCGGACTAATGTCAGGAACCTCCCTTGATGGACTAGATATAGCTCTTTGCAGATTTACTGGATGTGGCTTGGCTACTTGTGTTGAGGTACTTCATGCTGCTACATTTCCCTATTCAGAGGATTTTAAGCAAGACCTACGATCTGTATTTTCGAAGCGTGAGGTAGACCTTGAGAAGGTGACACTGTTAAATGCAAAAATAGGAGAGGTTCATGGAGACCAGATACTTCGTGCCTTAAAAGATTGGGGAGTTGATCCTTCTGCGGTTAATTTTATAGCTAGTCATGGTCAAACGATTTACCATGCACCGAAGCGATTCCATGGTTTAACCACTTATCCTAATGCTACTCTTCAAATAGGGGATGGGGATCACATTGCATTCAAAACGGGAATCATAACGATCAGCGATTTCAGACAAAAGCATCTTGCAGCAGGGGCAGAAGGTGCACCTTTGGCCTTGTACGGTGATTATATTCTCTTTTCATCGTCCTCGGAGAACCGGGTTTTGTTAAACATCGGTGGTATATCTAATTTTACTTATCTGCCGGCTTTGCAGAGTGGAGGGATAATTTGCAGCGATATCGGTCCCGGAAACACGATGATTGATCTTTTAACAAAAAAATATTTCAATATTCCTTTTGATGATGGAGGACAGATTGCAGCCAGGGGAAAAGTATGCAGAAAGCTATTAGCTGAACTAATTGCACATCCATTTTTTCACGAACCACTTCCCAAAACAACAGGCCCGGAATTATTTAATACCAACTACCTTGAAGCGGCCATAATAAATTCAGGAAGTACCGGCCTGGCGGCTGAGGATCTTATCACCACTGTAACTCAATTTACAGCGGAGGCCATAGCAAAAGGGATAAAAGAGGGTTGTAATGCACCGTCACTTGCAATTTATGCAAGCGGTGGGGGAAGTCATAATCAATATCTTATAAACAGTTTACGGCAGTTGCTGCCGCAATGTAAAATAGATAGGTTTGAATCTTTAGGAGTTAGTGCAGACGCAAAAGAAGCTGTTTTATTTGCAGTATTAGCCAATGAAACAGTATGTGGATCTAAAGTAGATACTGGAGCCGGCCCAGCAGTAACGATGGGTAAGATTAGCTTGCCGGATTAAAAAATAAACGAATTACACGAATTACTAATAAGTTATGACTTGTGTAATTCGCGTAATTCGTGTTCTTCAACGTATAAACTTTATTGAAAAAAATTAATTACAAAATAAGTTAAGGCGGCCAAAGTAGCTGAAACTGGTATAGTTAGAATCCACGCCCAGATCAGGTTGATCGTAACTCCCCATCTAACAGCAGAAACACGTTTAGTTAAACCCACACCAATAATTGAACCAGTAATGGTATGTGTAGTTGAAACAGGGATTCCAAAGTGCTCGGTAATACCAAGGGTTACAGCGCCCGCAGATTCGGCTCCAACTCCTTCGAGCGAAGTTACTTTCGTAATCCTGGATCCCATTGTCTTTACAATTCTCCAGCCGCCACTCATTGTACCCAAAGCGATAGCACCATAACATACTACAGGGATCCATTCGGGCATAGAAGCATCATTTGTAATAACGTTGGCAGCTACCATAGACACATAAATAATACCCATTACTTTCTGAGCATCATTTCCGCCATGGGTAAAACTTAAAGCTGCTGATGAAAGGAGTTGCAGTCTCTTGAACCATTTCTCAGCAGTTGCCGGCTTGGCATGCCGGCATACATTAATGATTACCAGTGTTATAATCACCGAGATTATCATACCAATGATAGGGGCGAGTACAATAAATGAAATGGTGGTTAGAATCTTACTTACGTTAATGGCCTGGAGTGCGGCATCACCCATAGTGAGTGCTTTTGCCATACCTGCTCCTCCGAACCCGCCAATAAGTGTATGAGATGAACTTGAAGGAATACCGTAGTACCAGGTTAACAGGTTCCATGCAATCGCCGCAAGTAAACCGGCAAAAATCACATGTAGCGTTATATATTGTTCTAAAACTGTTTTGGCAATTGTGTTCGCAACCTTATGGTCATCGAAATAAAAATAAGCAGCGAAATTAAATATAGCAGCCCATAATACTGCCTGGAAAGGCGAGAGGACTTTTGTTGAAACGATAGTTGCTATTGAATTTGCGGCATCGTGGAATCCGTTAATATAATCGAACGCCACGGCCATAATAATAACAACTACTAAAAGGGTAGTTACCATTATGTTCGTTTTAAGCGTTCTTTACAAGGATAGACTCCATAACATTAGCAGCGTCTTCACACTTATCGGTAGCAGTTTCTAATGCCGAAAGTATTTCTTTGTATTTTATCAGCGCTACTGCATCTTTCTCATATTCGAACAGTTCACCTACTGCGGTATCAAAAATGTAGTCTGCCTGATTTTCCATGCTATTAATTCGGACACAGGAATCTGTAATTACACGGATGTTTTTTAGGTTTTTGAGTTCCACTACAGCTTTATCTACGTCCTGGCAACCTTGCAAAACAAGTTCAGCAAGTTTTTTAATAGGGGGAGTCATTACTTTTACCTTATACAATTGAATACGGCTGGCTGAACCATGGATAAAGTCAGCTATGTCGTCAATAGCTGAAGCCAAGGCGTGAATATCCTCGCGATCAAATGGGGTAATGAAGTTTTTGCCTAGTTCTAAAAATATTTGGTGAGTGATTTCATCGCCCTTGTGTTCAAGATCTTCAATGATCTTCCCTATCTCCTGTCTGCGGTCTTCATCTGTAGCGTTAACAAAATCATTTAGAGCCTCGCCAATCTTTATAAGATTACCACTTGCTTGCTCAAATAGAGGGAAAAATTTACGATCCTTCGGAATGAAATACTGGAATATGCCGTTTAAACCCATAATGTTAATAAATCATTACAAAGGTATTACAGCAATGTTAAGTTAATGTTAAGGATGCCATTATACTGGAATAAAATTTTGTTTCGCTTTCTCTAGGGTAAATGCAAAAGTTGATCCCACTCCCTCTGTGCTTCTTACAGTTATCGTTTGCTGATGGGCTTCTAATATGTGTTTCACAATAGCAAGGCCTAGTCCTGAACCACCAATTTGCCGCGACCTGCTTTTGTCAGTCCTGAAAAATCGTTCAAATAACCTGGGTAGTGCTTTTTCTTCGATTCCTGCGCCGTTATCAGTAACCTCTACCAAGATTTGATCATGAAGTTCGAATAGTTTCAGGGATGTTGTGCCTCCCTCTTTTCCGTATTTTATCGAATTATCAATTAAGTTCACCAACACTTGGCAAATTTTGTCCCGGTCGGCATTCACCCAGGTCGGCGAGTCATATTTGTCTTTGAAAATAAGACTGATTTTATGTTTATTAGCCTTCCCCTCCATCTGCTCGGTAACTTCATTTATTAAAACAGAAATGTCAAATTTTTCGAAGTTGATCGGCACTTCGCCGCTTTCCAATTTTGATATGATATCGATGTCTTTGATCAGGTAGCTTAAACGGTCAACATTCTTTGCCGCCTTTCTTAGAAAATGCTCAACCTGGTCATGATCCTCAAGTCCCTCCTCGTCTAACAATGCATCTATGTAACCCTGGATGGCAAATAGCGGTGTTTTAAGTTCGTGAGAGATATTTCCAAGGAATTCACGTCTGTATTGCTCCTGCTGCTTTAATGCTTCAATTTCAATCTTTTTTACCCTAGCCCATTCTTTTACTTCCTGTTCCACATCGTTAATAGGATCGTTACTTACATATTCTCCTATAGCATCCTTCAGGTCCTTTCCCAGTTTAAGGTTGTGTATCAGCTTGTAAATCAACTTGATCTTGCTATATACGTAGCGTTCTATCAAATAATAAAATACGACAAAGCAAGTGATAAGGGTGATGATAAAAGTGATGACAAGATCAGTTAGGCTATGTTGAAAGTAGTAATTAACTAAACCAAGCGAAAGGGCAACAACAAAAGCATTAATAAATACAAGTACCCTAAGTTTCATTTCTCAAATATTTCTTTTTTTAACCAAGACAACTTCATCTCTTTTGCAGTTTAGGATATATTGACCTAAGCGATAAGCTTATATTCATCCTGATACAAGTATACTAAAAAGGAGCTCCATGTGTCCGCCTGATAATGAAATTTGATAAAGGCTTAATAGTGCGTAAGCTCCTAATAGCTAACTCAGAGGTTACCTTACCTCCAAACAGTTTCTGCGTTAAACGACCAATTGCCAGGCGATTTGCAAAATGATGCTGCCATTTCCTGCGATAAATCTGTTCTATGACAGCTCTTTCCTGCAGATAGTTTTCATTTAGTGTGTCACACAAAATCTTAGCAGAATGTATCGCCATAGCCATCCCATTCCCACATAAAGGACTTATCATGCCGGCTGCATCCCCGCAAAAAAGTATATGATTTTCAACCAGGGTTTTCCGTTCAAAGCTGATCTCATTGATCACCTCCGGTTTCTCATACAGGAATTCGGAACTTTCGAACAGCGATTTAAGGATCGGGTTTTTAAAGAGCACAGCCTTTTCCATTTCCTTAAGGTTGCCATAGTTTTTAATATTATTATTATGGGATAGGTAACAAAGGCAATACTTTTCATCTTCTATTTTAACAGTCCCGCAGTAACCTTTCTCAAAATTGTCCAGTTGTACAAGGTTGGCTGGGAAGTCAGTCCTGATATGATATTTAACTCCAATGAATGGGCTCCGGCGTGAAAAAAACGACCTGGACCTGTCTAGATTGGAACGCTTTCCATGAGAGCAGATGACGAAGTTTGAAGTAATTACCCGGCTATCCTCCAGCAGTACATCAAAACCGTTTCCATGAAACGTAATATCCGTTGCTTTTAGCCCAAGAACAACTTCAACTCCTAAACCTTGAGCCGTGCGGTAGAGATAATCATCGAGTACGAAGCGGCTTAGTCCTACTCCTCCCAAATCCAGATTAGTTTTAAAAATTTGACCAGATACAGAGCTTATTGCCAGCTGAGTGATATTCGAGGGGTTCAACTGATACAGGTCGATATCAATCCTTTTCAAAAAGGAGACAACCTCATTAGAAATATACTCCCCGCACACTCTATGAAAGGGATATTGTTTTTTTTCAATAAGAATTACCGGAAATCCGTTTCGGCTTAGAACAATAGAACAAATGAGCCCAGCTAAACCTCCGCCAATAATAGTAACAGTTGGCTTATCACGCGTTAGTATTGCCATTTTTATAAATTATCAGTTGCCAGCGAAACGCCCACATCCATTTTAACTCGTAATTCCTAATGCCTGCTATTGACAGCAGCTCTTCAATTTCTTCTCTTCGAAATCCTTTCAATACAGAAAGCTTGGAATCGTTCTTTACCATGGGAGATTTTGAGAATGCATGAGTTAAAATACCGATAGAATGATAAGCAAACCAGTGTCGGTGCAGATCATTTACGATAACGGCTTTCTTGCAACACTCTAACATTTTTCTGATCAGATTTATCCAAGCGGAATTGTCAAAGTGATGAGTGAACAGGCTTGAAAGAACAATGTCAAATTGATCTGGTTTAAGATCGTTAGACATTACGTCAGCATGTATGTACTCTATTTCCGAATATTGTGAAGAATGAAGCCGAGCGTATTCTACCGCAGTTGCAGTAGCATCAACACCTACAAATTTCAGGCTTGAAGCCTTTTTTCTTCCCCATTTTGCCAGAACCCTTAATGAATCGCCGCCTCCGCAACCCCAATCACTTATCGTCATCTTATCCCGAACACCAATCTTCTTTAAGGCGTCAAAAAAAACTGCATATCCCCCTAACAATTTGTTTATTACCTCCAGCTCGTCCATAATTGGGTGAATAGTGTCACTGCCAAGTTGGAAGTCGTCCATCATTTCCGGGAGATTACTTCGTTGGGTAAAATCAGGCATTTTAGATAGATTGAAGGATCATACTTTCAACAGTTAATCCTGGACCAAATGCAAAGGTCATTATGTTTTCTCCTTTAGCAGTCTCCTCTAAAAAGCGTTTCAGAATAAAGAGGATGGTGACAGAAGACATGTTTCCATTTTGCCTTAAAGTTTCGTAAGAAATATCCAAAGCTTCCTCCGGTAGGCCAAGCATTTCTTCACATACCTCCAAAATTCGCCTGCCACCGGGATGCACGGCAGTGTGGTTAATAGAAGTTCGTGATATTCCAGCCCTGGCCGAAAGGTCGTCTGCTACTGTATTTATTTTCTTCCCGATATTTTTCGCTATACCAGAAGAAAGGCGCATCTCATAACCGTAATCACCAATACGCCATGCCATCTCATCTTTCGCGTCTGTTACTAGCAGGTTGTAGAAGGTTTTTAAGGCGAGACCTTTTTTGTTAGTCTTGACATTTTCAACCATTACTGCTGCCGCTCCATCTGCAAACAATGAATTAGCTACCCAGTTCTCCATCGTGTTTTCTCGCTGAAAATGAAGTGTGCAAAGTTCCACATCTACAATCAGAACTTTAGCGTCCGGATTGGCCCTGCAAATATAGTCGGCAGTTTTTAAGGCATTGAACGCGCCATAGCAGCCCATAAAGTTTATACAAGTTCTTTCAATACTTTCTGCAAGTTTCAATTCCTGTACAATATCTATATCGAGGCCTGGTGCATACATGCCGGTACAACTGACAGTAATTAGGTGAGTGGCATCGATAAGGTCGAAATGAAGGTTATTACTCAGGTCATCAAGTGCCTTAATTGCTAAATCTTTCGCCGTTTTTTCATAGTAATTACTTCTTTCTTTAGTGCCAGGAAAAGGGTCTAAATTAGGTTCATTTCCAAAAAATGTATAAGTGCCACGTGAAACACCAAAGTCAGGAATAACAGAATGCCTGAAATGAATACCCGAAGCTTCGTAAAGTTTTCGCAGACGAGAGGAGTTTTGCTCGTCGAGATTATGAGCAGTCGTCATAAACTCAAGAATTTTCATCTGAGGAAAACGGTATTGAGGATTTGCTGTTCCTATAGCGGTTATCGTGCTGCCCATTTCAATTTCTGTAATTTCAAGAACGTTTTTAAACTCTTAAGGTTTTTCCCATGCCAATTCTGCCTTCGAAATCAGCATTGCTTCATATGCGCTTCCTGTTTTCGTTCTTTCTATTACCTGTATTTGTTTTTGCCTTGAGTCAAGCAGTTACAGTGCGGCCATTTTCGGCAATACTTGTTTTTATCGCATGGCACTTGTTTGTTTACCCAGCAAGTAATGGTTACAACAGTTATTTTGATAAGGATGAAGGCAGTATAGCGCTGTTGGAAAAGCCTCCTGCTGTAGACAAAAGCCTCTACTGGTTCTCTCTACTATTTGACCTTATCGGATTTGTATTAGGACTTTTAGTTAGTCTGGAATTTGCTTTTTGTACAGTACTCTATGGATTATTGTCAAAAATGTATAGTCATCCCTCAGTCAGGCTGAAGAAGAATCCGGTAACAAGTTTTCTTGTGGTCTTCATTTTTCAAGGGGCCTTCGTGTATTGGGCAAGCCTTGCTGCTCTTTCAGGAACTAGCATTGCTGAGATGTGGAGTAAAGAGGTACTTATAGGGGGACTTATATGTTCTTGTTTAATCGGGGCCTCCTATCCACTTACTCAGGTATACCAGCATGAAGAAGACACCCGGCGCGGCGATAGAACATTAAGTCTTTTGTTGGGGATTAGAGGATCCTTTATGTTCTCGGGGATGCTATTCCTTGTTGGGGTGATACTTGTTTTCTTTTACTGGGAGTTCCGAGGAAGTATTGCAAACTTTTGGCTCTTTTTACTTTTTACACTACCGGTAGGGTATGTTTTCTTTTCTTGGTTTGCAAAGGTTTTTAAAGATAAGACTAATGCGAATTTTAAGTATATGAGCAGAATGACACTCACCAGTGGAGCCTCAATGTTGCTTTATTTCCTTACAGTCTACTTCCGTTCTTTCCTAAATATCTAATACTCAGACCCTTACTTCACACCATCCCATTCCCCGTAAAATTGTTCCAGGTACAACTCCATGAATTCGTGGCGTTCCTGTGCCAGGCGCTTTCCTGTAGAGGTGTTCATCTTGTCCTTTAGCAGCAGTAGCTTTTCGTAAAAATGGTTAATAGTTGGAGTTGCGCTTTTTTTATACTCCTCTTTGGTCATATTCAACTTAGGTGGAATTTCAGGATTGTAGAATTCACGTTGCTTGTATCCTCCGTAACTAAAAGCCCTCGCAATTCCTATCGCTCCAATGGCATCAAGGCGGTCTGCGTCTTGAACAACTTCAAGTTCTTTTGAACTAAACTTAATTTCTCCAAAACTAGCTTTAAACGACATGTACCTTATGATGTCTTTGACATGTTCGATAGTCGCTTCCTCAACCCCAATGCTTTCCAGAAATTCCTGAGCTTTCGCCGGGCCAATTTCCTCATCTCCATCATGAAATTTAGAATCCGCAATATCATGCAGCAGAGCTGCTAACTCAACCACTAACAAGTCAGCGCCCTCTTCGATCCCGATAGTTTTTGCTGTTTGCCAAACTCGATAAATGTGCCACCAATCGTGTCCTCCTTCTGCTCCTCCAAGCGATTCCTTAACAAATGTCTCTGTTTGGTCTATAAAACTCATCTCCAATTTTGTTATGCCAGTATTGTTCCTAGTTCTTAATAATATTTATAACTTTCCTTTCCGTGCTTCCTACGTGCTCTGAAATTAAATCCCCTAATAATTCCATATGCGAACCCGCCGATGTGAGCCCAGTATCCTACTCCTGACGTATCTGAAGCCTGAGCACCCAACGAATCCCATCCTCCCATTAATTGCTGAACGATCCATATAAGGAGGAAAACAAATGCAGATACCCTGAAAAAAAAGAAGAAGAAAAAGACTTTAATCTTCGATGATGGGAACATTACCAGGTATGCTCCTAGCGTAGCTGCGATAGCACCCGAAGCACCAATGCACGGTATGTTACTACCACTTAAAACAATACAATGAACAAGGGCTGCTGCAACACCTCCTGCAACATAAAATAGCAGGAAACGAAGGTTCCCAATTGATATCTCGATATTGTCACCAAAGATCCAAAGAAATAGCATATTGCCAATAAGATGCATCCAACCACCATGTAAGAACATACTGGTGAAAAGAGTGTACAATTGCTGTCCGTGCATTACCCGGGAAGGTGTAGCGCCATAGGTGAAAAACAAATTCTGCAATTGCTCTTCGTTCAGCTGTATCTCCTGCCAGAAAAAATAGCAATTGATAATTATAAGCAGGTAGGTAAATACTGGTCGATGCTGTCCTTTAACATGGTCGTCTCCTATGGGAAAAAGCATAGCTCTGGTTTAAGATGAAAATCTAAGATAAAATTCACAAATAAGTATTATTGTTTAAAAACAAAGAGCTAAAGATTAGACAGTAAAGAAGTGACGAACTCTTGCGGAATTTGAACATGAGGAATATGTCCCACTCCTTCAAACTCAATCAATTTCGCTCCTGGTATTTTTTTAGCAGTCTCTTTTCCAAGAACCTTATATTGCCCGTGCTTTTCCTGTTCTTCTTTTGACAATAAGCCTTTCCCAACAATGGTTTTGTCTTCTTTACCGATAAAAAGGACAGTAGGAACTTTAATGTTTTTAAATTCGTGAACCACAGGCTGTTCATATATCATGGTAAAGGTCATCGCTGATACTTTAGCATATCTCGGAAAATCGGCGCTCCTAGATACACCTCCACCTATTTTAACAAGGTAGTCGTATTCGCTTTTCCAACTTGGAAAGTAAGAGGTTTCATAATATTTCTTCACGCTTTCAGCTGTCGACTTCAGTTCGGTCTTGTACTGTTCCTCGGTGCTTATATAGGGAACAAAGCTGCGGTAGTCCTCAAGGCCTATTGGGTTTTCAAGGAGAAGCTGAGTTGTTCTATCAGGGAATAGTAAAGCAAATCGTGTAGCAAGCATACCTCCCATAGAATGGCCAAGTATAGCTGTCTTTTGTATTCCTAGAGTGTCAAGAAGCTGCTTGTTAAATCTGGCTAGAGAATGAAAACTATAATGGATGAAAGCTTTTGATGATTTTCCAAAACCGATCTGGTCAGGCACGATCACTCTGTAACCTTTGCTTGTAAGAGCTTTTATCACATCTGTCCAGTAGTATCCGGCAAAGTTCTTACCGTGAAAAAGCATTACCGACTTTCCGTTAGGGTTACCAGGCTTGATGTCCATATAAGCCATCCTAAGATCTTGTCCCTCGGTGTTTATATTCATAAACCTAACCGGATATGGATATTTAACATTCTCAAGAGTGATTGAAAGTGTATCCTCTTGAGCTTGAGTGAAAAAGCCTGTAAGTGAAAATAGAAGAGCTAGTAGTGTTTTCATCGTTAACCAGAAGTATAAGAATCCTGAATTTGAAATAGTGCCTGTCGGGCTTTTATTCAGCTTGCCGTAAGTTCGTCACTCTGAAGGTCAAAGGATTTAAAGGGAAGCAGTTCTACCTCCATCAACCGGGATGTTAATGCCGTTAATATAATTTGCTGCAGGGCTCGCAAGGAAGGCAACTGCAGCAGCAACATCCTCGGGGGTCCCTATTTTTCCTGCTGGAATTTCTTTAATCATTTCCGCTTTTACCTGCTCTGAAGTTTTTCCTTCTTTTTCTGCCCGGCTGTTAATAAGGGATTCAAGGCGACCTGTCATAGCACTTCCGGGTAGAACATTGTTCACAGTAATACCCAATCCTCCCAACTCAAATGATAGTGTTTTAGCCCAGTTAGCTACCGCAGCCCTTATAGTGTTTGAAACGCCTAAGCCTTTCAGAGGCGTTTTTACAGATGTTGAGATAATGTTAATTATCCTTCCCCAGCCTGCTTGTCTCATATTAGGAATTAGCAACTGAGCCAGGATTTGATTGCAAATCACGTGTTGTGAAAAAGCTTTTGTGTACTCTTCTAATTCAGCCTCGATGGCTAAGCCTCCGGCTGGCCCACCAGTATTGTTTACGAGAATATCTATTGGGTTGCGTTCTATGTAATCAGCAACTTTAGCTTTCAAGTCTTCCGGTTGTGTAAAGTCTGCAACGATAAAATGGTGAGATTCCGTATCATCAGCTGGTAATTGTTTGATTACTTCTTTAAGTTTTTCTTCATTACGGGCCACCAGGGTAACACTTGCTCCTAATAGGGCTAGCTCCATTGCCGATGCTTTTCCTATTCCCTGAGTGCTTCCGCAAACTAAAGCTCTTTTTCCGGTTAGATCCAAATTCATATTAATAGCCGTATTTGTCTTTCCACAAACGCTTCAACTGCTCCCTAAGTTTTAATTCAGCAGCATTATTGCCTGGTTCATAGAGCCGGGTGCCTGTTAATTTATCTGGAAAGTATTCCTGGTCAGAAAAATTACCATCATAGGCATGCGAATATTTATATTCAGTACCGTAACCTATATCCTTCATCAGTTTAGTCGGAGCATTTCTTATATGAAGAGGGACCGGAAGATCTCCTGTTCTTGCAACCAATTCCTGTGCTTTATTAATTGCTTCATAGCTCGCATTGCTCTTAACAGAAGAAGCAAGATACACTACTGCTTGTGATAGGATTATCCGGGATTCGGGCCACCCGATAACATTAACTGCCTGAAAACAATTATTAGCTAATAAAAGTGCATTAGGATTGGCATTACCAATATCTTCTGAAGCCAGGATCAGTAACCTTCTTGCAATAAATAAAGGATCTTCTCCCCCTGCAATCATTCTTGCAAGCCAGTAAACAGCAGCATTCGGATCGCTTCCTCGAATAGATTTTATAAAGGCAGATATAATATCATAATGCTGTTCTCCAGCTTTGTCATACAATGCAAGATTCTGCTGAACATTATCAAGTACAAGTTTATTAGTGATCTCCAGAGATTCTTTCCCTATTGCGTTTATTACTATTTCAAGAACATTAAGGAGTTTACGGGCATCCCCTCCACTTAGCCGTAATAATGCCTCATGTTCTTTGATCGATACCTGTTTTTGGGAAAGATATTTGTCTTCTTTTAAAGCTCTGCTTATAAGTTGAACGAGGTCGTCTTCGGTCAGGTGCTTAAGTATGTAAACCTGACAGCGCGATAGTAACGCCGAGATAACTTCGAAAGAAGGATTTTCTGTAGTTGCCCCGATCAGTGTAACCAATCCCCGTTCCACTGCCCCCAGCAAAGAATCTTGCTGAGATTTAGAGAAACGATGAATCTCATCTATAAAAAGCACCGGTAAGTTCTGTTCAAACTCTCTTAATCTGGCTGCTTTGTCAATTACCTCCCGTACATCTTTTACTCCTGAATTTATTGCACTTAAGCTAAAGAAAGGTCGCTTTAATTGCTGCGAGATAATAAAAGCAAGCGTTGTTTTTCCAACCCCGGGAGGGCCCCATAAAATAAGAGAGGGGAGATTCCCGCTCTCTATGGCTCTTCTTAGAATCGCATTTTGACCTACTAAATGTTGTTGTCCAACATACTCATCCAAAGAAGTTGGACGCATTCGTTCTGCTAAAGGAGGAATGGTAGGCATTATATGATGTTTTGATAGGAATTGAGGTCGGAAGCATCCGACCCATTCCTTTATCCTTTTTTAACTTCCTTCGCCCAGGTATCTTTCAAGCTCACTGTTCTATTAAATACAAGGTTGTCAGAAGTGGATTCATTGTCTAAGGTAAAATATCCTTTCCGTATAAACTGGTAGCCCTTTCCTGGTTGAGCTGTTGCCAGATCAGGTTCCATGAATACGTTTGGAATGATCTGTAAACTTTCAGGGTTTATCAGTTCTTTAAAATCCCGTTCTTCTCCGGCAGGATCTTCCACACGAAACAATCTATCGTAAATCCTTACTTCCGCACTTGCAGCATGTTTTACACTTACCCAGTGGATTGTCCCTTTTACGTTAATGCCTGAAGTATCTTGCCCTGATTTTGACTCAGGAATATAGGTACAATGAACCTCGGTAACATTGCCGTTTTCGTCTTTAACAAAATCCTCACACTTAACAATGTAAGCATGTTTGAGGCGTACCATTAAACCAGGAGCCAGACGGAAGAATTTCTTCGGAGCATTCTCCATAAAGTCTTCCCGTTCAATCCATAGCTCTTTGCTGAAAGGAATATCACGGGAGCCTTCTCCGCCTTCAACTTCAGGATTGTTTTCACCGTGAAGCATTTCTTCCTGACTCTCCGGATAATTTGTGATCACAAGTTTAATAGGGTCAAGGACAACCATCCGGCGCCAGGCTGTTTTATTCAGATCTTCGCGAACACAAAATTCAAGAAGACTTACATCTATAATATTCTCTCTTTTAGCAACACCTATTCTCTCACAAAAGTCACGTATAGAATGAGCTGTAAAGCCTCGTCTTCTTAGACCACTGATAGTAGGCATCCGTGGATCATCCCACCCGTCTACAAATCCTTCGTTTACCAATTGAAGTAGCTTGCGCTTGCTCATCACGGTATAGGTCATGTTCAATCTCGCAAACTCATACTGTCTTGACGGGAATATTTCCAGGTGGTCAAGGAACCATTCGTATAGCGGACGGTGAGGAATAAATTCAAGCGTACATATTGAATGAGTAATGTTTTCGATTGAATCAGACTGTCCATGAGCAAAATCATACATTGGATAAATGCACCATTTATCTCCAGTCCTGTGGTGATGAGCATGGCGGATACGGTACATAATTGGATCACGCATATGCATATTTGGAGAAGCAAGATCAATCTTCGCTCTCAAAACCTTTTCTCCGTCCTGGTATTTGCCATCTTTCATTTCAGAAAACAGACGAAGGTTTTCTTCAATGGAACGATCGCGGTAAGGAGAAGGAGTACCCGGTTCGGTAGGTGTGCCTTTTTGCGAAGCTATTTCATCTGGCGTACTGTCGTCTACATAGGCAAGTCCTTTTTGAATAAGCTTAACTGCAAATTCATATAACTGGTCAAAGTAGTTAGAGGCATAAAGTTCCTCTGCCCACTCGAAACCTAACCATTTTACATCTTCCCTGATACTTTCTACATATTCAGTTTCCTCTGTTTCTGGATTAGTATCATCAAAGCGAAGGTTCGTTTTGCCATTGTATTTTATAGCAAGTCCGAAATTAAGGCAGATAGATTTAGCGTGGCCTATATGTAGATAGCCGTTCGGTTCAGGAGGGAAACGTGTAAGTACATGGCCTCCGTTTTTACCATTTCTGATATCTTCTTCAATAATTTCTTCTATAAAATTTAAGGATCTTTCTTCGCTCATAAGCTGTTTTAAAAGGCTACAAAAGTAATAAAATGATTTTTGGCATACTAATGTTTATTATGTGATAACTTTTCGCAAAAAATCAAGTATAAGTGCAATGTAAACGTGTGCAGCTCTAAAGAAGGGTTGAGCAGGAAGTTCTCTATAAATACTTTTAATTAAAATTTTTATAAGTTGTAGAAATAATTTCCCAACTCATCAATAACCACTATCTTTATCTGCCAAGTTACCCAGGATATGAAGAGGATATTAATAGTTGATGATGAGATAAATATAGGATTGCTCCTGTCGAAGTTCTTAACCCGGAATGGTTTTGAAGTGGCGACGGCAACCCACGGTTATGCAGCCCTCGAATTGTTGGCCAAGGAGAAATTTCATCTTGTGCTTTGCGATTTCCGTCTTGAGGATACCGATGGGCGGGAGATGCTGAAGAAAATTAAGGCCGCTTATCCGGCTACCGGAGTAATTATCATTACTGGTTATTCTGATATAAAACTTGCGGTAGAGCTTATTAAAATGGGAGCCTATGACTACATCACCAAGCCTTTATATCCGGATGAGATTTTAAACACTATTAACAAGGCCCTGGAAACTCAGGAGGCTTTATCCAAGAAGTTTGCTAATGAAAATGAACAGGCCCTGAACCCGAAAAAGGAGAAGGTGTCTAATTCTAGTGCTTTACCTGAGGATTTTGTACTTGGTGAAGATTCTGCTTCCCGAGAGCTGCAAAAGCAGATTGAGGTTATTGCTCCAACAAATTACAGTGTGATCCTTACTGGTGAAAGTGGAACCGGCAAGGAATCTGTAGCTAAAGCTATTCACCTGAAAAGTAGCAGGAAGGAGAAACCTTTTATTGCAATGGACTGTGGTTCTTTAACAAAGGAACTGGCAGGAAGTGAGTTTTTCGGACATGAGAAGGGATCGTTTACAGGAGCTCTTTATACTAAGATAGGTCATTTTGAAATGGCTAATGGAGGTACACTGTTTTTGGACGAAGTAGGGAACCTTTCCTATGATATACAAGCAGCTCTTTTAAGAACAGTTCAGGAAAGAAAGGTAAAACGTATTGGAAGTACAAAGGAAATTGATCTTGATGTACGGATAATCGTTGCTACCAATGAAAATCTTACTGATGCAATTCAAAAAGGCCGTTTCAGGGAGGACTTGTACCACCGTTTTAATGAGTTTAATATTCATCTTCCTGGACTGCGACAAAGAGGAAAAGATATTATGCTTTTTGCAGAGAATTTTCTAAAGGTAGCTAATAGGGAATTAAATCGAAACATAGAAGGTTTCTCAGAGGAAGTAAAAGAATGCTTGCTTACTTATAACTGGCCGGGCAATATACGGGAGCTTAAAAATGTGATCAGAAGAGCTACGCTGCTTACTGAAACAAATAAGATCCAATTAAAGGCGCTCCCACTTGAGTTGTCTACGTTTGCACGTGCTTCCGCAATAGAAAGCGCAGTTGAAACCATACAAAGTAAGCCGTCACCAAAAAAGGGCTTGAAAGACGCTGCACTGGAAGCGGAGTATGAAACGATCCTCAAGGTGCTTAAGGAAGTGAATTTCAACAAGACAAAGGCAGCAAAGATTCTGAATATTGACAGAAAAACGCTTTATAACAAGATGAAAGCTATTAACCTGGAGTAATGAAAGTAAGACCGGCGTCATCCGAAGTATCTACATCAAAACTAGGTATACCTTCTCTTGTATTTTGGATATTGATTCCAGTCTGTTTAGCTGCAGTTTCATTCGCTCTTATAAATGAAGGATCGTCATCTTATCTCGCCAGCACTAAAATAGAAGGCGTAAGGTTTGGGATGATCTTCTTCACTATCTGGCTGATTTCGGGTATAACAGTTGCGTTTATCACCGGAGCCCTATCATTTATAGATTTTTTTGTAAAGCGATCGCTGTCGACTACAGTTATTGGAGGCTTGTCCCTTGCAGTCGGCACTTACGAAATTTTTTATTTCTTTCTGTCGCTTCAAACCTCTTCGGAAGAAGCAACCACCTATTCCCGATGGTTTATAAGTCGCTGTTTGCATCTCATCCTAATTTTAGGAGCCACATTTTATTTCAGCTTCTCTCAACTTAAAGGCCTACGTAATCCTGATAAGCGAAAGTCAAGGCTTGTTGGATTTCACGTGTGCAATGTCTTAGGACTAGTTGTGGCTATTTTCTCAACCTATTTACTGGAAGATAATTTTATATGGGAATTTAAATTCCTCGGACTTGAGCATCCTTTTGAATTGCTCATAATAGCTAGCTATCTTTTTTTTGGTCTTTTTATTTTACCTACCTTCCTGAAAAGATTCCCTTCGCTTTTCGCTAACCTGCTTGGGTTAAGTTTGATTCCTGCCGTTTTGTCGAGCCTTGTCATGGCTATGCACGTTAACCATTTCGATATACTCTTCAACACAGCTTATTTTCTGCGGGTAGTTCAATATCTGATGCCTCTTCTTGGTATAGGCCTCAATTATATTGAAAGCAGTAATAAGGAGAGGCTTACAGTAAAGCAGCTTAGGGCGCAAGTAAGGGAGCGTGTGCATACTCAACAAATACTTAAGCAACGAGAAGCCCTGTTAGCAAGTGCTGAAAGGATTGCTCATTTAGGAAGCTGGAATTTTGATCCTCAAACCAACGAGCTTAACTGGTCGGATGAAATGTACGCAATCTTTGGCATTGAAGTAGGCTCGTTCAAGCCCGAATACAATAAATGGAGGGAGTGGATTTCTGAAGACTACAGGTGCCTTGTTCAGGATAGGATCAGTGCTGCCATAGAAAATCAGGGTTCCTACAGTGTTGAGTTTCCAATAGTGAGGCCAGATGGGGGAATACGCTACATACTCGGTCAGGGCTATTACTCAAAGGAAGACAGAAAATTAATAGGGGTTATGCTCGACCTAACTGAGGTTAAAGAAGCTGGTTATAAGATAGAGCAAAGCGAGGCCTTGTTGAAAGAAGCAGAAGCTCTTTCCCACAATGGGAGCTGGGAGTGGTCTCAGGAAAAAAATGCTTTTTTCTGGTCAGATGAGATGTATCGTATTCACGGCTTAGAACCTCAGAAGGATGAATTGGACTTGAGATTTTATCTAACTTTAATCCACCCGGGCGACGTGGAGCGATTTGTTACTACTCTTGCAGATACACAAAGCCATTTGGATGAATTTTCCATTGATTATCGTATCGTAAGACCTGATAATGAGGTTAGATATCTTTCCTTGAACGGGAAATTTAAAAAGGGCTTTTCTGGTGATGTAGATAAGGTTTTAGGGAATACACAGGATATTACTGCGCTCAAGATAGCAGCTATTAAGCTTGAACAAAGTGAAAGTATTTACCGTACTATTGTAAAGAATGTACCTGATAGTGCTATTTTCTTTTTTGATAAAGATCTGCAAATAGTTCTGAGCGGTGGCCCTGCGTTAGAAGTAATCGACCCGGACAATCTGGTTCACAACGCGCACAACTTCCATTATTTATATTTCAAAAATAAAGACTCACAGCCCTTACTATATTTTAATATGGCCTTAGACGGCCAGGAAAACAGCCTCGAACACAGGATAAATAACAAGATCTTTAAAATAACCTTTACGCCAGTATCCTTGTCGGGAGGGGCAATTTTTGGTATTATGGTAGTAATGAATGATATTACCGATCTGAAGGTGGCACAACAAAGTCTTGAGCTTAAGGTTAATGAGCTTAATCGTTCCAACCGGGACTTAGAGCAATTCGCTTATATAGCGTCGCATGATTTGCAGGAACCTTTAAGAAAGATCAGGGCTTTCGGTGAACGGTTAAACATGAAATACAAGGCAGACTTGAAGGAGGATGGAGTTGATTATCTCAACAGGATGAACTCTGCTTCCGAAAGGATGCAACTTTTGATAGATGATTTATTAACTTTCTCGCGGATTAGCAGAGCGGGGGAAGAGATTAAGCCAGTAAGCCTTGATGAAACTATAAATCAAGTATTGGTTGATCTTGAATTTTCAATTGAGAAGCAGCAAGCGGTTGTAAACTTTAAATGTGAGCATAACATTAAAGTTGCACCCTCGTTATTGAGGCTTCTTTTTCAAAACTTAATATCAAACTCACTAAAATTTTCACGACCTGAATTTCCCTTAGAAATTGAGATCTGTTCTCAACTTGTAAATGGAAAAGATTACGAAAGTTTAGATGAGAAGAAAACGTACTGCAAGATTGAGGTAAAGGACAACGGCATAGGTTTCGAAAACCAGTTTTCAGAAAAGATATTTGTACTTTTTCACCGTCTTCACCCACGCCATGTGTATGAAGGAACGGGGATAGGGCTGGCAATTTGTAAGAAAATCGTAGAAAATCATAACGGAATAATAGAAGCAGAAGGAGTGGAAAACAGAGGAGCTACATTTAGAATCTTTTTCCCTACAGAGTAATAACAGATGAGTAAAGAAAAGGTTATTTTAATAGCAGAGGATGATGCAGATGACAGGCTTTTGATCAAGGAAGCTTTTGCAGAAAGTGGATCTGCCGCAATGTTAATCTTCTTTGAGAACGGAGAGGAACTTTTGAACTATTTAAAGGACTTCTCAAAAGAAGAAGCAGCAATTCTTCCAGATCTGTTTATTTTAGATCTGAACATGCCTAAAACTAATGGCACTGAAGTTTTAAGTTATTTAAAGGCGCAAAATATATTTCGGGATATTCCTGTGATTGTGTTAACAACTTCAAAGGCGAAGGAAGATGAAGAAAACGCATTGAAAATGGGAGCCGCGGGCTTTTTTAGTAAACCATCTTCATTTACTGAGCTGGTAGCGATTACAGATTCTATTTCAGAGAATTGGGTTAAGTAAGCCTTGCTTTTTTATTAAACCTGACCGAGTTCTGCATTGAACAAAACGGGCCTATAGATGTTATAGCAAAAGTTTTCAAATTACACCTTTGCTTAACTCTTTCTAAATGCCCGTTTTCAACTATAAGCAGCGCAACAATATTTTACTTATTACCCTTATAGTCTTGGGGTGTTTTATACTCTATACACTCCGATTTATTGCCGGCGCTGTGCTAAGTACGGTTGTTACGTATACTATTCTTCGACCGGTATATCTTTACCTCACTGAGAAGTTAAAATGGAACCGTGTTGTAGCATGTTCAAGTATTATGCTAAGTTCTTTTTTGGTAATAGTATTACCTTTTATTGTTCTTAGCCTGCTTGTCATAAATAAAATCTCTGAATTTGAAAGAGATCAGATAAAGATCAGGATATTGGTCAACAGGATCGATAGTTTTATAAGTTCGAGGTTCCATCAGCCCGACCTTGTAGACAATCTAATGAAAAGAGCTTCATCCTATGCGGGTGAATTGTTCCCTACCATCGTTGGTAGTGCATTTGACCTATTATTAGGTATCGTTATTATGTATTTCCTGCTTTATTTCATGTTTACCAATCATGAGAAATTTGAAGCAGAGGCTATCAAATATTCCCCGTTCCGTGAACAAAATGCGCTCCGTTTTGGAGAAGAGCTTAAAAATACCACTTATGCAAATGTACTGGGACAAGGACTAATTGCTGTGGTGCAGGGAGCCCTTGTTAGTCTGGGCTTTTTCATATTTGGAATAAGAGACCCTATTTTTTGGGGGGTAATTTCTACCTTTCTATCATTTATGCCCGTTTTAGGTTCGCCCTTAGTATTTGTTCCGGCAGCGCTGATTGAGATTGCTAATGGCAATAATAGCGGTGGTATTGGAATGCTTATTTGGGGCTTCGTACTTGTTATCAATATTGACAACGTGATAAGGTTTTTGATCGCTAAAAGAGTAGGTGATATCCACCCTATTATAACTGTAGTTGGGGTAATAATTGGAATACCAGTGTTTGGTATTATGGGATTAGTTTTCGGGCCTCTATTGTTGTCATATTTTATCCTGACCGTACGAATTTATGAGACCAGTAAACTGGCTTCTGAGCGGTTGGAAAAACTCAAGGCGGCAGAGGAAGAGTGATAAGAAATTATACTTTCAGGAAAAACTTCCGTAAGCAGAAATCCCCGGGCGCAGGATAAAAGTATTTTGAAAGTTCTTCTTGTTCATTAAAGAACAAATTAAACTTCCAAGAAACACCTCCATGAGCAGAAACACACAAACGGAGGATAAAAGTTACTTAGAGATTCTTTCTGGCCTTTAAGAAACAAATTAAACTTTCAGAAAAAATCTTCAAACCGTTTAAATGATTTTATTGTATTATAGCATATTGAATTGGTAATTACGCGAGTAGAAAACAATTAAATTTTTACGCCATGAACGATAATACAAAAGTATTGGTAGCCTTAATGGCTGGAGTAGCTGCAGGCGCTGCCTTAGGAATCCTTTTCGCACCAGACAAAGGATCGGAGACCCGCGACAGGTTGAATGATGCCCTTAAAAATCTAGGTGACACCATCAAAGACAGAGCAGCTGAGGAAATTGAAAATTTAACTGCTTTTAAAGAAAAAGTGGTTGATGAAGTTAAGACCAGATTTAACTCAGCTTCAGAAGAAGGCTTTAGCACTGCAGAGCAACAGCAAGCTCCGGTTGCAGAACAAATTTAATCAGGGCTCCGGTGACTAGCCGGAGCTTATTAAACCCCTAATTGTTTATGGCAGAAACCACAGAAGAAAAACAGGAACAAGCATCGCCAGATATATTCGTTCTAATTAAGGAATATATTGCAACCCGTGTTGAACTCATAAGGCTTACAGCAATTGAAAGAGCAACAGTTGTAGCTTCTAACCTGATTACTGATACTTTCGTATTTCTTACTGGTATACTTACATTTCTTTTTGCTTCATTTGCACTGGCCTTATGGTTGGGAGAGCTTACAGGTTCTTATGCGGCAGGTTTTGGAATAATGACTTTAATTTATCTTGCTTTAACGTTAATTGTGTTGTTTACAAAAGATAAGATTGTAGACGGCTTCCTAAACGATTTCCTTATAAAGCGGATCTTTAAACGTAAAAAATAATGGAAAAGGCCTTTGTTAGTTTAGCAGAATTGCAGGCTGAAGTTCAATATTTGAAGGTTCAGCAGTTCAAGCAGGAGGAGGTGTTAAAGGAGAAACTTAGCAGCCCGAAGGAGATATTTAAAGCAGTAACTTCTCTATTTAAATCAGACACAGGAAAAAGACAATCCTTTGCCTCTGAGCTGATGAATCAAGATATTATCACAAATATAACCCGTGTGATACTTCCATTGCTACTTAATGGAGTGGTATTTAAAAAGTCGGGGTTTATTGTGAAAACATTAATGACCTTCATTTCACAGAAGGCCGCTACGCAGGTAAACTCACACACTATCTCAGGACTGGTCGATAAGGTCACAGGGATTTTCAAGAAGAAAGATGCTCAGAAAGCCGGAAAGCCTGTTGTTGTGAGAGATTACGGAATTCCTCCAGATAGCGAAACTTATTAGTACAAGAGAAAGAAATCTAAATAGGACCTTAAGTAACGGGTTCCTTATATAAGTACAAAAAAACCGGATCTTTCGAGAGGATCCGGTTTTTTATTTAAGTCTTACCTTAATCAGCAGATTATCTTTCTACAAAAGCAGTTAGGAAATCTTCATAGGCAAGCTGAATACCTTCTTTCAATTCCACTTTATGCTTCCATCCAAATGAATGTAGTTTAGAAACATCCATTAGCTTTCTCGGTGTTCCATCTGGCTTAGAAGTGTCAAATTCAAGTTCTCCTTCAAAGCCAACTACTTCTTTCACAGTTAATGCAAGTTCTTTAATGGTTACATCCTCTCCTGTCCCAATATTTACCAGGCCTGCTTCATTATAGTGTTCCATCAAATAGAAGCAAGCATCAGCCAAATCGTCCGCAAATAAGAACTCCCGCATTGGGCTTCCGGTTCCCCAGATAGTTACTTTATCGCGTCCCTCTTCTTTAGCCTCATGGAACTTGCGGATCAAGGCAGGTAATACATGAGAATTCTCAGGGTGATAATTATCATTGTAGCCATAAAGATTGGTAGGCATAACAGAGACGTAATTGCATCCATACTGGTCCCTGTAAGCGTCACACATCTTTATACCAGCTATCTTTGCAATTGCGTATGGTTCGTTAGTTTGTTCCAGGGTACCAGTCAGCAAATATTCTTCTTTTAATGGCTGAGGTGCCATTTTGGGATAAATACAGCTAGATCCAAGAAACATTAGTTTTTTAACATTATTCAAATAAGAATTGTGAATAATATTGTTCTGGATCATAAGATTATCATACAAGAATTCTCCTCTGTAGGTGTTATTAGCGATGATGCCTCCAACTTTTGCTGCTGCAAGAAATACATAATCGGGTTTTTCTGTCGCAAAAAAATCTGCAACGGCTTGTTGACTTCTTAGGTCCAGCTCTTTCGAGCCCCTGGTTATAATATTTGTAAAGCCTTCTCTTTCAAGTTTTCTTACAATTGCAGAGCCAACCATACCGCGATGACCTGCTACATAAATTTTTGCGTTTTTTTCCACGTGATGTATTTAATGCCCCAAAATTAAAGTTTTATTTTTGCGCCTTATTAAATCATGGGTAAAGATAAATTAAGGCGTTTCGCTGAAGTAGACACATTTCCTAATGTGTTACAACTAGACGAAGGTAAAAGTTTTAAAGGTAATTGGAAAATCAATCATTTTCACAATAATAAACCTTTAATATTAGAATTAGCATGTGGAAAAGGAGAATATACTGTAAATCTCGCAAAACTATTTCCTGATAAAAATTTCATCGGTGTTGATTATAAAGGTAACAGGATCTGGCGAGGCGCTAAGACTGCATTAGAAGAGAATATTGCCAATGTAGCATTCTTACGAATACAGATAGAAAATATACTGGATTACTTTGAAGCCGGAGAGGTTTCTGAAATATGGATCACTTTCCCAGATCCTCAGCCACAGTTGAGTCGTGAGAAGAAAAGGTTAACCTATCCCGCTTTCCTTCAAAAGTATAAGACCATTCTTGAAAGGGGTGGCATTATGCACCTGAAGACAGATAATGACGGTTTGCATGAGTATACCCGGGAAAAGATTGAGGAATTGGGATTGAAGCTCCATGTAAGAACGGAAGATTTGTACAAATCAGATCTGGTGGACGAGGTGTTATCAATTAAAACCTATTATGAGAAGAAGTACCTTGCCCATGACAAAAATATCAACTATTTGAAGTTCACATTCGATTAATGGATAAGGATACCTTCTTCGATAAAGTCTACGAAGTGGTTAGGCAGGTTCCTGCAGGAAGGGTGACGTCATATGGGGCAATTGCAGAGTTTTTGGGAATGAAAGGTTCTGCTCGAATGGTTGGATATGCAATGAATGTTTGTAGGAGTGCTTCCCCCCCTGTCCCTGCTCATCGTGTAGTAAACAGGAATGGATTGTTAAGTGGCAAGCATCATTTTCCCACTCCCGAGCTAATGGAACAAATGCTGGAAAGTGAGGGAGTGGCGGTTGAAGAAGATCAGGTTGTTGATTTCAAGAAGCTTTTTTGGCACCCTGCTCAGGAACTGCAAGTTTAGGTTTTGTCTTTTTTGCTAAAAATATTAGTTTTACATCTTAGCGATCAAAATCTATTATGACGAATTTATCACAAGAAAATCTATCGGTAAGCCGCTGCTCCTGGTGTGGCACAGACCCTCTCTATGTTAAATATCATGATGAGGAATGGGGTAAGGAAGTCCATGATGACAAAGTTCTTTTTGAGTTTCTGATACTGGAATCTGCTCAGGCAGGACTAAGTTGGATCACAATTTTGCGTCGCCGGGATGGCTATCGTAATGCATTTGCCAATTTTGATATTGAAAGGGTTTCTAAATTCACCGAGAAAGATGTTGAGCAGCTAATGCAAGAAACAGGAATAATTAGAAACAGACTTAAGATCATCGCTGCAGTCAATAATGCAAAGTTATTTCTAGAGGTACAGAAGGAATTTGGCTCCTTTGATGCTTATTTATATTCGTTCATGCCCGAAGGTAAACCCCTTGTTAATAATATAGAAATGCAGGGAGCAGTTCCTCCGAGAACAGAGATATCGGATAGAATAGCCAAGGACATGAAAAAACGAGGATTCAAATTTTTTGGTACTACCATTTGTTACGCCTTTATGCAAGCCGTTGGGATGGTAAACGACCACATTTCTACCTGCGCTTTCAAATAAGTAATACATTTTATTCTTCATCATCGTTTCCTTAAAGATGTTACTAACTTTGACAACATGTAATCGCCAGTGGCGGTGTCACCACAGCAAATCTGTGTAATCAAGAAAGATAGTGGAACAAACAAAGAAAAAACTGTTTCTTCTCGACGGAATGGCTTTAATGTACCGAGCACATTTCGCATTAAGTAAAAACCCCCGGTTTACATCTAACGGTTTAAATACTTCGGCTGTGATGGGATTTACTAATACATTGCTGGAAATATTAAAAAAGGAGAAACCTACACATTTAGCAGTAGTATTTGATACAGAGGCTCCCACCGAGCGTCATACTGATTTTACCGATTACAAAGCGCATCGGGAAGCAATGCCGGAAGACCTTTCGGCAGCAATGCCTTATGTGATTAAAGTGATAGAAGGGTTTAATATACCAGTAATAACATCCGATGGATATGAAGCCGACGATATTATTGGAACCCTGGCAAAGAAGGCAGAACAGGTGGGTTTTACAGTATTCTGCATGACCCCAGATAAAGACTTTGCCCAGCTTGTCTCTGATAATATTTTTATATACAAGCCTGCGCGAATGGGGAATGATATGGAGATACTAGGGGTGCCTGAAGTGCTTGCGAAATGGGAGGTAGAACGTGTTGAACAGGTTATTGATATTTTAGGCCTATGGGGTGATGCTGTAGATAATATTCCAGGAATACCGGGTATTGGAGAAAAAACAGCTAAGACACTTATAAAACAATATGGTAGCGTAGAAAACATCATCGCTAATAGTCATGAGCTGAAGGGAAAGATGAAAGAGAACGTTGAGAAATATGCCGAACAGGGCCTGATCTCTAAGAAGCTTGCTACCATTCTTCTTGATGCTCCTGTCGAATTAGATGAAGAATCATTACAAGTAAGTCCGCCAAGCCGAGAAAAGCTGGAGCCTCTTTTTGCGGAGCTCGAATTCAGAACAATAGGCAAGCGTGTTTTCGGAGAAGAATACAATGTTGCCGAAGTTAAAACAGGTAGCTACGGACAGCAAACCGATCTGTTCGGCCAATCAGTTGAAAGAATAGAAGTAAAAACAGAAGTTATAATAGAACCTGTTACTCCTTCTAAAAATATTCAAAATACGCCGCACGAGTACCACTTGGTAGATACTAAAGAAAAAAGAGCGGAATTAATAGCATTGCTTGAGCAGGAAAAAGCTTTTTGCTTTGATACAGAAACTACTTGTATGGATGCAAATGCATGCGAATTGGTAGGGATGTCTTTCTCTATTAAACCTGGCGAAGCCTACTATGTTCCAATGCCCATTGTCCAGGAAGAGTGTTGTTTAATCGTAGATGAATTTAAGCCCCTCCTGGAGAATCCCGAAATAAAGAAAATAGGTCAGAATCTAAAATACGATATTCTGGTACTTAACTGGTATAATATTAAGGTTCAGGGAGAGCTGTTCGACACTATGCTTGCTCATTATCTAATTGATCCTGATACGCGGCATAATATGGATATCCTTGCTGAAAATTTCCTTGGGTATACTCCAGTTTCTATAACCTCCCTTATTGGTACTGGCAAAAATCAGGGAAATATGCGAGATGTAGAACTCCAGAAAATAAAGGATTATGCTGCCGAAGATGCTGACGTAACTCTGCAACTTCATAACGTCTTTCAACCGGCACTAGTTAAAGCTAATGCAGATAAGCTAGCTAAGGATGTTGAAAATCCTTTAATCTATGTTCTGGCCGACATGGAGAGGGAAGGTGTAAGGATTGATAAGGAGGGGTTGCGGGAATATTCACAACAACTGGAAAAGGAGGTTAAAGAGCTTGAACTTACTATTTATGAGAAGGCAGGGGTGCGCTTTAATATTGCTTCTCCAAAACAGCTGGGAGAAGTCCTTTTTGAAAAATTGAAGCTAGACCCTAAGGCAAAGAAGACAAAAACCGGGCAATACCAAACAGGCGAAGATATTTTAACAGCACTTGCTGGCAAAAGTGATATTGCAAAAGATATCCTGGATTTTCGTCAGATGCAGAAATTGAAGTCGACTTACGTAGATGCTCTGCCCTTAATGATCAACCCTAAGACCGGAAGGGTCCACACCTCATATAACCAGGCGGTAGCTGCTACCGGAAGACTAAGTTCTAATAATCCAAACCTTCAGAATATTCCAATTCGTACTGAAAGGGGAAGAGAAGTGAGACGTGCATTTATTCCACGGGATGAAGATCATGTATTGTTGTCAGCCGATTACTCACAAATAGAATTGCGACTAATTGCTCAAATAAGCCGGGACGAAGCCATGCTTGAGGCTTTTCAAAAAGGGCTGGATATCCATACCGCTACTGCAGCGAAGGTGTACGGAAAATCTTTAGATGAAGTTGATTCGACAATGCGAAGAAATGCGAAGGCGGTAAACTTCGGTATTATCTATGGTCAATCTGCTTTTGGCTTATCTCAAAACCTTGGGATCTCCCGGAAAGAAGCTGCTGAGATTATTGAACAATACTTTAGACAATATTCGGGTATCAAGGCTTATATGAGCGATACGATGAATTTTGCGCGCGAAAACGGTTACGTTCAAACCCTCATGGGGCGCAGACGTTACTTACGGGATATTAATTCGGCTAACGCAACAGTCAGAGGTTTTGCTGAACGAAATGCAATCAATGCCCCTATTCAGGGATCGGCTGCCGATATGATCAAAATTGCAATGATCAATATTCATAGAGACATTAGTGAGCAGAAGCTCCAATCTAAAATGACCATGCAGGTGCATGATGAGTTGGTGTTCGATGTAATAAAATCTGAGGTTAAACAGATAAAAGAAATTATAGAATATCGAATGAAAACCGCGATTGAGACAGATGTTCCAATCATTGTAGAGATTGGAGAAGGCAGCAACTGGCTCGAAGCCCACTAATTGAAAAGGAATTTTTAAATTATTCGCTTGTAAATGAGGGAGTAACTTATTTAGTGTCAAAAAACATAAAACCCGCCAAAAAAAGGCGGGTTTTTTTGTTTTCCCGAAATATATTTTCTTAAATTTCAAACGAATAAAACGGCATTATGAACGTAATACATCTAAGTGCAGAATGTTACCCTGTAGCGAAAGTCGGAGGATTAGGTGATGTGGTTAGCGCCCTTCCTAAATATCAGCAAATAGCTGGAATTTATGCTAGCGTGGTGATGCCTTACTATGACAGGAAGTTTGTACAGGAGAACGAGTTCGATGTTATCCTTGAATCTGATTTTGTAATGGCAGGCATAACCTTGCCTTTTCAGGTGCTTAAAGAGAAAACTGATAAGCTCGGCTTTGCACTCCATCTGATCAAGATACCCGGGCTTTTAGACAGGCCTGAAATATATTCCTACCCGGATGAAACAGAGCAATTTGTAGCTTTCCAACTTGCTTTTCTTGAATGGCTGACCTTTTTTGCTATCCGTCCTGACGTGATCCATTGTCACGATCATCATACCGGTCTGGTTCCTTTTCTGATCAAACATTCCACCCGGTATAATCAATTTGCTGATATTCCAACTGTACTGACTATTCACAATGCGCAGTATCAGGGTTGGATCGGCTGGGAAAAGTTTAATTACCTTCCTGATATTGAACCGGGTAAAACAGGATTATTAGATTGGAGCAATTGTATAAACCCTCTGGCTGCTGCTGTAAAGAATTGTTGGGCTTATACCGCAGTGTCTCCTACCTATCTTAAAGAATTAACCTGGAACTCGAACGGGTTGGAGCCTTTGTTCCTTGCCGAGCAGGCAAAAGGGTTAGGTATTATAAATGGTATTGATACTGATGTCTGGAATCCGGAGACGGATCCCATGATTAAGGTGAATTACAGCGTCGAAACAGTAGCAACAAAAAAACAGGAAAATAAAAAGTTAATAGTAGAGGAGTTTGGCTTAGCTGCCAATAAACCTTTAATTGCTTTTATTGGGCGATTAGTAGGGGAAAAGGGGGCCGATTTATTACCTAAAGCAATTACAGAGATATTAACCGCATACAAGGATCAGGTTAATATTTTGATCCTTGGATCAGGGGAGCACCATATCGAGGATGAGCTCTCGGGACTTAAAGATTCTTTTTCAAATCAGTACAGCGTTTTTATCGGTTATAATGAAGCTTTATCTCATAGGATTTACGCCGGTTCAGATTTTCTTGTGATGCCTTCCCGTGTTGAGCCCTGTGGTTTAAATCAGCTATACTCCCTACGCTACGGCACAATTCCGATAGTAAGAAGTACTGGAGGATTAAAGGATACCGTAATTGATCACTCTCAGCCGAACGGCTATGGCATTTGTTTCCTCAATGCAGATGTCGAAGATATTTATTCAGCTTTTTATCGCGCAATCGAATTATATCAAAACACAGAACGCGTGAATTTGTTACGTAAGCGTATGATGCAGTTAGACTACTCTTGGCATCAGTCGGCAAGCCAATACATAGAACTTTACAATAGCCTTAAAAAATAACATATATGTCCAATGTAATCGCCGTAATTTTAGGTGGAGGGCAGGGAACACGCCTTTCTCCGCTTACTGCAACAAGATCAAAACCTGCCGTTCCTATTGCAGGAAAATATCGCTTAGTTGATATTCCGATCTCAAATTGTTTAAATTCAGGAATCGATAGAATTTTTGTACTAACTCAATTCAATTCAGCTTCTCTGAATAAACACATTAAGAATACGTATCATTTTAACGTATTTAGTACAGGCTTCGTTGACATTCTGGCTGCTGAGCAAACTCCAACAAATGCTGGTTGGTTCCAGGGAACAGCAGATGCCGTTCGTCAGAGCTTACACCACTTAACGCCATTTGAGTTCGAGCACGTTCTGATTTTATCCGGCGATCAGCTTTATCAGATGGATTTTAATGATATGATACAGAAGCACGTGGAGAGGGGTGCTGAAATATCTGTAGCAACTATTCCTGTTACAGCTGCCGATGTTCCGGGATTTGGCATTATGAAGACTGATGAGAACGATAATATCACGGCGTTTATTGAAAAGCCTAAGTCTGATTTTGAAGATTGGGCATCAGAAGTTAGTCCTGAGATGAGGGCAGCAGGAAGACTTTATCAGGCATCAATGGGTATCTATATTTTTAATAGAGATGCAATATATGATACGTTAACAAATGATCCGCATACGGACTTTGGAAAAGAGATCATCCCAGAGGCAATTCAAAAAAGAAAAGTAACAAGTTATCAGTACGAAGGTTACTGGACAGATATTGGTACTATCCCTTCATTTTTTGAAGCCAATCTCGGTCTTACAGATGATATTCCTTCCTTTAACATGTTTGATAGAAGAAGCATTTTTTCTCGTCCAAGAATGCTTCCTCCTTCTAAAATTCAAGGAACTACATTAGAAAAAACGGTTATTGCCGACGGCTGTATCATTCAGGCTAGTAGAATTGAACGTTCAGTAATAGGTATTAGAACACGCATTGGCAGGGGTACTACTATCGAATGCAGCTATATTATGGGTAGTGACTATTATCAAACGCTGGAGCAATTAGAGGCGGCGAAAAATAGTGGTACACCAATTATGGGAGTTGGAGAGAGATGTTATATCAAAAATGCTATCCTGGATAAAAATTGTTACATCGGAAATGATGTAAGAATTAATGGCGGAGCCCACCTTAAGGATGGAGACTACGACAAGTACACAGTAAGCGGCGGAATTGTCGTAGTCAAGAAATCGGCGGTATTACCAAATGGTACTGTTATCTAAAGAGATATTTCAGCACCAATATCTATAAGTTTTAGTTGAAGCCCGGCATTAGCAAATTTTGTCCGGGCTTCTTCTTTGTCTATCTTGATGTAGCCAAATGTATCGTAATGCATCCCAACGATAGTGTCGCATTTAATAAACTTAGATGCTATGATCGCATCTTCAAGGCCCATTGTAAAATTGTCACCAATAGGAAAAAATGCAGCTGTAAAGCGGTACATGTCTCCAAAAAGCTTCATTTCCTGCATCAATGCAGTGTCTCCTGCATAATAGAATACTTTGTCTTCAGTCTCTATAATAAATCCTGCCGCAGTTCCTCCGTATGTTCCATCAGGAAGGGAGTTGGAGTGTGCTGCAAAGACCATCTTTAACTTGCCGAAGTCAAAAGTTCTTTGTCCTCCTAAATTCATAGGATGGACATTCGTAACTCCCTTTCCATTAAGCCAAACCATTATCTCGTAGGAGCAGATAACAAGAGCTCCGGTGCGTGTAGCTATATCAACAAGGTCAGCTGTATGATCGGCATGCCCGTGAGACACAAGTATGAAATCAGGGTGAATGGCATTGACATCAATATGCTTAGCTAATTCGTTAGGGGTGATGAAAGGATCTACCAATACCTTTTTTCCTGCCGTCTCGAATAAGAAGCAGGATTGACCGTAATAAGTGATTCTCATAGATTAATTGCTATCCTCCAAAAAGATTACCCAAATTACCTAACATATTTTGGCTTGCTGCCTGCATCTCGGATTGATGTACACTTTCGGCTTGTGCCAGTGCTTTGTTTACAGCTACCACCAAAAGTTCTTCAAGTTCTTCTTTGTCTGCTTCTTTAAGGAAGCTTTCGTCGATGGTAATAGAGGTAATGTTTTTGTTGCCTGTTGAGGTTACCTTTATTTTTCCAGCCTCGGCTTCTCCTGATACTGTAACAGTATCAAGACGCTTTTTAATTTCCTCGGCCTGTTGTTGTACCTGGAGTAATTTATCAAACATAAAGATTGAGATTTCTTTTTTATAACAAGAGCTAAACTTAAAAAGTTTAGCGTGTACCACGAAGAATATCTGGAGAAAGAGGTTTTGAAATAAAACCGTGCACGTACGCGTAAGATTGCGAACGTAATATATCTTTCTCGTCAACTGAAGAGCTGACAATATAAATTTTTATGGTTTTTATTAAAGAAGATCTGAAAGTGTCGAACTTTTCAAGGAAATCCCAGCCATCTACAACTGGCATATTTAAATCAAGTAAAATCACATCAGGCAAGGCCTCTGTGTTTTGCACATTTTCCTGGAGAAATTCTAAGGCTTTTCCAGCTTCCGTATAGCTCTTATATTCCTCATAGATCTGATGTTTCTGTATCATGATCTGAGCTATACGCTGGTGTATGGGGTCGTCATCAATTATAAAAACTTTGCTCATTGCCGGTTGAAACCTTTATCCTTTGTGCGGTCCTAAAATATCTCTTTTATTTTACAATTACTAGCGCTCAATTATAATTGAGTGTCTTGACAACAAACCTTGTTATCCTTGGATTTGAAAAACTGACTTTTTTTCGCCGATTGTCTTATTGCGGGCAAAAATCAACAAAATGACTCAAAAAGAGTAACTATTTCTACACTTTTTAATCTTCAGAGGTTTCACCGGCACCAGTGTATGCTGATTTTCGTACTACCGGCATTCCAACTATTTGAAATAACTCATCTAGTTGCAAAAGACTTCCATTGGTCAGATTACTTAATAAAACAATAGTTACGTCTTCCGTTAAATCCCTTAGATAAATATGTCTAAAACCATGCCACCAACCTGTGTGGTAAACTACCTTATGCCCATCTCCCTCAAATATCCGCCAGCCATATCCGTAATTAAAGTGGCCCTTCACCATTGGGTTATGACCTGTATAGGCCGAATCTTGCCACGCCTTGCTCAAAAGGCGTTCTTTTTTTAAGGCGTGATCTAAAAGTAAGAGATCCTGAATAGTACTATAGATACCTTTGTCTCCAACCGGGCCATCGAGAAAATTTTGAACAACAGAATATCTCCAGGTCCTGTCATGACCAACAACATCAGTTGGAATTTTATCATAAACGGCTTTTGACAAGACCGCAGTGTTTTTCATACCAGCCGGATCAAATACATTTTCTTTCATGTATTCCGTATAGCTTTTACCGGTAACTTTTTCAATAATAGCTGCCAGCACCATGTAGTTCGAGTTGTTGTAGTGAAATTTCCTGTTTGGTTCTGTGTAGGGATTAGGTTTCCGCTCTGCAATGATCTTCATTACATCCTGGTTTGTGATTCCTTTGCTCTGATTTTTATGCTCCTTCCTAAAGATTCCATCCACAAAGTAAACATAGTTCATCATTCCCGACCTGTGGCACAGGAGCATTCTGACTGTTATACCTGTATAGGGAAAATCGGGAAAAAAATCCTTTACATCTTGGTCTAGTTTGATTTTTCCCTGCTCAACAAGTTGCAATACTGCTATCCCGGTCATAGGTTTTGTTACTGAAGCCAGTTCAAACCTCGAACTCGTTGTCAGGCTATCACGATGCAGGTAGTCTGCCCATCCTATTGCATTTTCATAGAGGATTTTTCCTTTTTTAGCCACCAGCACGTTCCCGTTAAATCCTCTGGTTTTATGTAACTTTTGCATAAAAGCATGGATACGCGGATCAGCGTTTTTGTGGTCATATACCAGTAGTAAACTGTCTGATTTGTCGTCTTCCGGAGTCCTGACTTTAGAACTCTTCTGCTCACGGGAGGAACAAGAGGTTAAAAATAATGATGCGAGAACGAGGAACGATAGCCTTGGGAAAATTTTAAACATACACTTCTTGAAGTCCTTTTGCCGGACGAAAATTAGAAAATATTACACTAAGAGCCCTTAAAGAGTTTTAAACAATAAATTTTAGTTATGTAGAACATCAAACGGCCGAAGTATCTCCGTTGGTATTGACATAAAGATTTATTGACGCCACACCCTCGAGCGCAATTAATTCCTGCAAACATATATTTTCCCGGAGAGGTTCATACTCAACTAATCGTCGATTTTAAAGGCTATCAACCGCTACTTTCTATTCTGGTTTTGCTTTGCAGAAATTCGGAGTTGTTTTTCAATTTAAACTTTTGATTTTTCATGTAAGTAACTAAGTTTGCGCGACTAAAACCTGCAGGACAGAACTGATGATTGGGTTTGAAGTTATTAGCAGGCTGGTGTGTCAAAAAACAGATTAATTCACAAAAACTACTAAAATCATGACTTTTAGAATAGAACGTGATACTATGGGCGATGTGCAGGTTCCTGCAGATAAGTATTGGGGTGCTCAAACTGAACGCTCAAGAAATAACTTCAAGATTGGTCCGGAAGCATCAATGCCGCAGGAGATAATTGAGGCATTTGCTTATTTGAAAAAAGCTGCGGCATATACAAATACTGATTTAGGTGTACTTCCTGCAGAGAAGCGCGATCTTATTGCGCAGGTTTGTGATGAGATCCTTGAAGGAAAATTAAATTCAGAATTTCCTCTTGTTATCTGGCAAACTGGTTCAGGTACTCAATCAAACATGAATGTGAACGAAGTTGTGGCAAACAGAGCCCACGTACTTCAGGGAAATAAATTAGGTGAAGGAAAGACTTTCATCCACCCAAATGATGATGTGAACAAATCTCAATCATCAAACGATACTTATCCAACGGCAATGCACATTGCGGCTTATAAAAGTATCATGGAAATTACTATTCCGGGAGTAGAGAAACTCCGTGATACATTACAAGCTAAATCTGAGGAATATAAAAATGTAGTAAAGATCGGCAGGACCCACCTAATGGATGCTACGCCGCTAACTTTAGGTCAGGAGTTTTCTGGATATGTGTCTCAGTTGAATCACGGCCTGAAGGCGCTGAGAAATACTTTAGATCACCTGGCTGAATTAGCATTAGGCGGAACGGCTGTTGGTACAGGTATCAACACACCACAAGGTTACGATGTGAAGGTAGCAGAGTACATTGCTCAGTTCACTAATCTTCCATTCCGCACTGCTGAAAATAAATTCGAGGCGTTGGCTGCTCATGATGCAATGGTTGAATCACATGGAGCATTGAAACAATTAGCTGTTTCTTTAATGAAAATTGCTAACGATATCCGTTTATTAGCTTCAGGTCCTCGTGCAGGTATCGGTGAACTTTTCATCCCGGAAAACGAGCCAGGTTCTTCAATTATGCCAGGCAAAGTAAATCCAACTCAACCAGAAGCCCTTACAATGGTTGCTGCTCAGGTAATGGGAAATGATGTTGCCATCTCTATTGGCGGGGCTACAGGGCATTACGAGTTGAATGTCTTTAAACCACTTATTGCAGCTAACTTTCTGCAATCTGCGCGCTTAATCGGAGACGCTTGTGTGTCCTTCAATGATCATTGTGCTATAGGTATTGAGCCGAACTACGAAGGTATCAAGAAACACGTGGAAAATTCCCTAATGCTAGTAACAGCTCTTAATCCCCATATTGGTTACGAAAATGCTGCAAAGATTGCTAAGAAAGCGCACAAAGAAAATAAATCACTTCGTGAAGCTGCTCTTGAGCTTGGATTGTTAACGAATGAACAATTTGATCAGTGGGTGCGTCCTGAAGATATGATTGGAAGCTTGAAGTAATAGATTCGTTCAGCTAATAATAAAATCCCTCTTTGACCTTATCAGAGAGGGATTTTTTTTCTTATACACTGCAATTAAAGATTTTAAATAGCTTTGTACCGTCCCTCTGGGGTCCACAATCTATATGCTTAAAAATTCAGTTGGAACTTCAATAGTGCTTTTTCTTATTGCCGGTATTTTTCTATACTCATGCACCTTCAATCCAAATGTGCAGGGCCGGGGAGCTGATGTACTGCAGGGAGTTTGGGATGAGCAACCCTACGAATTTCGCGATAGTCTGATCCAATATACCTCCCACCATTTCAAGTTTACCTGCGATTCGTTCTATGTTGTTCTTTCAACAACAGCAAAACAAAACTATTACGAAGACAGCTGTTTCAATGGTGGGAACTGGAAAGAGTACGCTAAGGGCACTTATGTTGTTAGTAAAGATACATTATATCTCCTGGGAACCTTCACCAAGGCTAACTACAAACAAAAACTACACGATTGTTATCGGATTGGTCAGTATATACCTATTTTCTTAATAAAAAATACTTCTTCAGATAAAATTGAGTTACAAAGTTTGCAGCAGCATTTGCCAGTGACGTTGAAATTGAAGGAAAAGATTGTTTGTAAACCGCAACCATTATAAGTAATGAATAAGATCATAAAGAGTTTAGTATTAATCGCAGTTCTATTATATGTACCAGTAGCCTCCTTTGCCTGGGGACAACTTGGACATCGGATTGTAGGAGAGATTGCAGAGTCTTACCTCTCAAATAAAGCTAAAAAAGAGATACGGAAGATCCTTGGAAACGAATCGATTGCCATGGCTAGCAATTGGCCTGATTTCGTTAAGTCCGATCCATCCTATAAGTACCTGGATACCTGGCATTACGTTGACTTCGACAGAGGAATAACTTTCCCGCAAATGCAGTCTATCCTCTCAAAAGATACAACCACAAATGCATACACTAAACTCAACTTCCTTATTTCTGAGTTGAAGAAGAAAGACCTTCCTCAGGATAAAAAGGTGATGTATTTGAAGTTAATCATCCATATTATAGGCGATCTCAATCAGCCGTATCACGTAGGGTATTCTGATGACAGGGGAGGAAATGATATTAAAGTTACCTGGTTTAACGAGAATACAAACATGCACAGCATTTGGGACTCCAAACTGATCGAGTTTCAGCAGTTAAGCTATACGGAGTATGTTAAAGCTATTAATTTTACTACTCCGGCTGAACGAAGAACAATACTGCAGGGGGGATTAGTCAGCTGGCTGTGGGACTCATTTCAAATAACCGAATCGCTGTACAAAGACGTTAAAACAGGAGATAAGCTCTCCTATCGTTATAACTATTTGCACATCGGCACTTTAAATAACCAGTTGGTAAAAGGCGGAGTAAGGCTGGCAGAAGTTCTAAACAATATTTTTGGGTAGTAGGTAGGATTACACCGATTATTATCGAATGATTACACCGATTATTTTGGGAGGATTACACTGATATTTGGAAGGATTGCAAGATTGTTTGGGTGATCCGACAGGTTGTAATGGTGATTTCGCCGATTAAAGGGTGATATACTAAGCAGGGTGTGATAGTCGTATTTAATAATTATCCGCAAGAAGCACAGGCCTATTATTATCAGTGAATCATCTAAAATTTGTGTAATCACCCAATAATATCAGTGTAATCAATAATATCAGTGTAATCAATAATAATCGGTGTAATCACATAATATTAAAATCAGTGTAATCATATCAATATGAAAATATTAATGGTATGCCTCGGAAACATCTGTCGTTCGCCGCTGGCGCATGGGATAATGGAGACCATAGTAAAAGAGAAGGGTTTGGATTGGGAAGTTGATTCTGCTGGTACCGGCGATTGGCATATTGGTTCTCCTCCAGATCGTCGTTCAATTGCCATAGCTAAGAATTATGGACTAGACATATCGACCCAAGTTTGTCGTCAGTTTCAATCTACAGACTTCGATGAATTTGACCGGATTTTTGTGATGGACAAGATGAATTTGCGGGATGTTTTAAATCATGCCAGGAATGATGATGACAAGAAGAAGGTTCGATTACTATTAAATACTGAAGTTGTTCCCGATCCATACTATGAGGATGATCAGTTCGATCCGGTTTATCAGCTTATTGAGCAGGGATGCCGGAGAATTGTTGAAGAGGAACTAAAAAATGAAGGCCTGAAGAATTAACTCCAGGCCTTTCTATTGCTCAATTAACCACTGACGAAGAAATCTTCAGTTTTGCTTTTCGCGTTTGCAGGAGCTTTGCTCCTGTTGTAGCTTTTGATTTCTTTCGGCGGCCTCTCCAGATCAGGAATCCGGTAACAGGCATGCTTGCCGCAAGAAGACTGGCAAAGAAGACGAGGATTTTACCAGGAAGACCCCATATTGCCCCTACATGTATATCGTAGTTCATTCTCATTATTTTATCAGCGGTTGATGCCTCTGATAGCTTTCCATAAAGGTGAGTTACCTCGATCTCTTTTAAAGTTTTCTGGTCGAAAAATCTGTAATCGGTCTTCCAATAGGTGTCAGTATCCGGGTTAAAAGCTAATTCGATAGACTCCTTTTGATTTTCCGGAAAATGCACTTCAAAACTACCTCCTTTGTGTTTCCAATCGCCCTGCATTCTTAGCCATAAGATATCTTCTGCTTTTTCTTTAAATGTGGTCTTGGTAATTGTGCTGTCAGAGAGAGCAGGATAATATTGAACCATTGCTTTCCCGCCCGAAGATATCCAGTAGACAGATTTTGAAAACCACTGAAATCCCATTACCAGTCCGCTTATCGCGATAAAGATCGCTATCCAGGTCATGTAGAAGCCCAATACATTATGCAAGTCGTAGTTGACCCTCCTCCACTGTGCATTTAATTTTACCGTGAACCGTTTTCTTCTTGCAGCGGCGTTTTTCGGCCACCACAAAACAAGTCCCGATATCAGCAGAATAACGAAAATCAGCGTACCTGATGCAACTATTGGCTGACCAATGTTTGGTGGTAGCCACAAGTAATAGTGTCCCATTATCACCACCCTGAAGAAATCTGTACTCATGTCTTTTACCTTTAGTACCTTACCGCTGTAGGGATTTACGTAAACAAGGTAATAGTAAGCTGGCTCACTGTTATAAAAAGTAACTACAGCATTCCGTCCATCTTGGTACTTTACACTATGGGCGTGTTTTCCCGGGAGTTCAGCTTCCGCGATACTTCTAATATGAGAAGGAGTCAAAAGAGCTTTATTGTCTTTTGAAACATATCTGTAGGATTGGGATGCATTTTCGATCTCCTGCTGAAATGCGAGTATGCACCCTGTGATTCCTAAAAAAAGCACAAGTAGCCCGGACGATAATCCGAGCCACAAGTGAAGTTTCCCAATTAGTTTTTTAAATCTCATAGTTAAAATTTGTATGAAGCGCTGAGGCGGAAGTTTCGTGGAGCCTCGGCTTGCCAGTAATAAACGGCGCTTGTAAAATAATAACCTGCGGAATAATAACCTCCGTTATATAAGTATTTATCCAAAAGGTTGAACGCGTTAAAGGTTAATCTCAGGTTATTCTTTTCCCAGAAAGCGCCAGCGTCCAGCTTGAAGTAATCCGGGAGATTTTGCTCCGGGTTAGTTTTGCTGAAGGTAGTTGTAGCGCGATCAACGAGGTAGGTGAATCCGCCTGATAGTCCAGAACCTTTCAGTATTCCTGATTGAACTTTGTAATTCAACCAGCTGTTGACAGTGTGTTTGCTCGAACCTGGGGTCCTCTGGCCTTCTACAGCAACAAATTCACTAACTCCTTCGTTCACTTTAGTTACCTTAGCGTCGGTATAGGCATAGTTTGCAGTAAGGTTTAAACCTTTTAGTATTTCACCTCGGATATCGAACTCGATACCTTGAGCTACCTTTTGTCCAATTTCTATGCTTTTGCCCTGATTAAATGCATCCGTGGTAACCTCATTATTCTTGGTAATCTTATAGAATGATAAGGTAGTGTTCCATTTGCCGCCGAGCCAGTCCTTCTTTACTCCAAATTCGGTATTGTTTCCGGTGATCGGGTCCGCCGACTCGCCTGAAGTAAGTATGGCGTTCTGAGGAACAAATGCCTGGTCATGTAAACCGTAAAGGGAAGTTTGGCTATTAACCGAAACACTCAGACCTACACGTGGAGTAAAATGTTTCGCTGTCTGTGCAGCGCCTCCATATGTTGATTGGCTCACATAGGTATACCGTCCTGCAAGCGTCAAGCGTATTTTGTTATTTAGGAATCCAAGTTCATCCTGAGCATAAAATCCTGTATAGCGCTGGTCCATTAAACCTCCACCTCTTACGGCTCTTTCCTCTACACTTGAATTTCTGTTGAATTGAGGGAAGCTTTTATCCACAGTGTAAATAGGGGATGACGGATTAAATTCACCACCGATAGTATCTAAGGGAGTCTTTTGATTCCAATCTGCAAAGTAATTCTTGGTGCCAACATCAAGTCCCGCCAAAATCCTGTGCCGAATTCCGCCAGTATTAGCGGAACCATTCAAGAACATTTGTCCAAGTGTCATTTCACTAAATGCATCCCAAATACTTGCGCTTCTTCTTACTAAACCATTGGTTGCTACACTATCTGGCCACATGGAACTTCCTCGTTGCTGATAGTTAAAGTAAGATGCCTGAGCATTTAACTTCCAATTATCACTGATCTTGTGCTCAAGATTCACAAACAGGCTATGATCGTTGATTTTGGTAGGCTCCAATCCTGGTGCCAGCATGGTAAAATTGCGGGCATAAGAGGCGTAACCATCTGGTGAGAAGATGTAAAACGACCCCACATTAGACATTTTTGCATGTTGTAGTGTGTATTCAGCGGTAACTTTTGTATTAGGGTCAATCTGATAGGAAATAACAGGGGCAATGGTGTAACGATTGTTGTACTCATTGGCCCGGAAGGAGTTCTTATTTTGACCAGCGATATTCAGTCTATATAATAGCCTGCCATTTTTACTGAGTCTACCGTCCAGATCTGTAGTGGCCCGGTACATATCGAAGCTACCTAGAGTCAATGTAGCTTCACCTTTATTAACTCCAGTCGGTTTTTTAGTTACTACATTATATAAACCGCTAGGATCTCCATTTGCAAGCATAAATCCTGCGGGACCTTTCACGAATTCTATATGATCAACAAAGCTCATATCTTCTGTTAGCGGTCCCCAATAAGAGTTCACGACGTTAAATCCGTTTCTAAATGCCTGAATTTGCGATCCTCGCATAGTAATATTAGTATATAGGTCACCCCAGTGCTCTACCCTTGCTGCTCCACTAACATTTCTTACCAGCCCATCGCTCATACTAATGATCTGTTGGTCAGTAAGGGCACCCTGACTGACCACCTGTATATTTTGTGGAATTTCCTGTAAAGGAGCGTCTAATCTTAGTGAGTTTGAGGGTTTGTCTATTTTGTAGCGGTTTTGTTTCCCCTTAATTGTTACCGCTTCTAATTGGGATGCACTTTCATTTAATACGAAGTCAACTACAGCTATTGATCCTGAAGTTACAATAATATTTTTCTCGTCGCTATTTAAACCTATAGCAGAAACTCTGATGGTATAATTTCCAGGCTTAACTCCATTTAATTTATATTCACCTTTCGTATTTGTAAGTGTACTTAGCTTACGTTCTTTAAGTTGAACAGAAACGTACTCTGCAATTTTACCGTCAGAGGTTGTTACTTTTCCCCGGATTGATCCGGGAGTTTGGGCTATTGCTGTAAAACACAACAATAATAATAAAGCGGAAAATGAGAACTTTAAATTAGAGTAAGGTATTTTCATTCTTCTTTTATTTGGATTGATTCTAAACGAAGACAAAGTAAAAAGCTTTTCTTTGTGAATCCAAACATTATTTAGAATAATTTTAAATAAAAAAAGTTGATATAAAAAAAGCCTCCATGATAGAAGGCTTCACTCTCTTCGAAAACGTTTACTGTAGTGTTTTCGCCAACTGAGCTACAGGAATGGTTGATGCAAACTTTTTAATCTCGTCTTCAGTTGCACTTGGTGCTTTCAATGTTAGTAAAGAAGAGTTTAAAGGCACTTGTATTTCGTAAGTAACTTTACTGGTTTCAGAATCTTTGTTGATGTTTAGTAATGCTTTATATCCTTCAAGTTTTATTACTTTCTGATTGGCATTGTTGGCAATAAACGGAAGTGCAAGAAGGGCGTTAATAGAACTAATCAAAGGCGAATTACCTATAATGTCTACTTCAGCTGACTTTTCTCCTGTTCCATAATCACGATGTATTATGATACCTGCAAAACCAGATCCTCCGCTTACATCATCATGTTTGGGATTTGAATTAAGCTCATCCATTTTTAGAGGCAGCATTTTCAGGATATCTTTCCCTGCCATAATATCTAACTCCTGAAGCATTTGTTGCATTGCAAATCTAGCCTCTTCCAGTTTTTTTCCTGAATAAGCTGTTTTTGCAGTAGAAAGATGTTTATTAAAATCTTGCGCCTGAACAGTGGAGAAGGTAACTATAGAAAATATGGTAATAAGTAAAGTTTTCATGTTATGAGTATTGATTTAGTAAATGATAAAAATAAATGGTGCCGCTGCTTATTTTTCTCCCAGAGTTTTCTTGATCTTATCAATATCAACTTGAGCCGCCGCAGTCATTAAGTCTTGTTCATTTGCGAAATTTATACCCTCATAAACAAGGAGGGAGGATTGTCCTAACGGTACGGTAAGTTTATAACCAGTACTTTCATCATATTCTATAACTGCTTTATTCCCTTTAAGACGTGTTTGTTTCCATTTCTGCTCTCCTCCGGTGGTTTGTGCATAGCCACTATTTGTTAAAAAGTGGTTCACTGCCGACATCATTACCGAATTGTTGGCGATTGTTAGGCTAAATTGCTTGTCGTCTTTCAAATATTCACGATGGATAGTTAAGCCAGCCCAGCCCCAACCATTACTGGTTACCTGGTCTTTATCTGTTTGCTTCGGTAAGCTTGCTACACTCTCTGGAAGTGATTTTAGAAGATCCTGACCGATCTCCATCTCAACACCAAGGATAGCTTGCTGAAGTGCTGAACGCGCTTCTCCATATCTAGCAGTTTTGAAAGAGCTTTCAGCTAGATTCAAGTTCTCCTTCACATCGGGAGGTGTTGTGATTAGCCCAGCACCGCCTTTATTTCTAACCGAACTGGAGTACGATCCTGAACCGCTGCCGCCTGAACCACCCATGTTTGTTCCAGGGACAGAAACACCACCTGCTACCTCTGAACCTGCAGAAGTCTTCTTTTTGCCGTTCAGTAATTCGTCCGCTTTCTTGTCGATTGTTTTGTCGGCAACTTCATTTGCCTTGTCTTTAAGTTTTTTAAGAAGTCCCTGAGCTTTTGCTGAAGGGGAAAGGAAGCCCAGCACTATTAGGCAGGCTGCGAGTGTTCGTAAGGTTTTCATAGCTATCGGCTTTTGATTGATCACTAAAGTTAGGGGTAAAAAACCAATAGTTAAAGGGTTAAGATTTTTTGCCATACAGGCAAAACGAGATTGTATAGCAGAACGCTACAGCCTGTGCAAATAATAACTTAAAGAATAATAAGTTGGAAAGAGCTCCCTGACTTATTTTTTCATGCGGAAATCTCCCTTGGGCAGTTCTTCGCCGATATCCGGAATTGGCGGCTTTTCTTTTACTTTACTTTGTATCGCCTTATCCTGTCTGACCCATAGATCTTGAAATTTCTTAAGAATCTCCAGACCTGAATAAGGCATTTTATGTATTTCAACATCTCCAACTATGGCTTTTTCTGCCTCACGCAGGTCTGTTGCCTTGAGCTCTTCCTGAGGGGGAGCTTGCCATCCTCCTATGATTGCGCCCGGACTCCAGGTTTTATTATTGATTCGGGTATAGCCGTCGTAATGATCATATTTATATGCATGAATAAACATGCCCAGCAAAACCAGTCGTCCTGGGGGAAGTAATTCAATTATCTCAATTTCAGCTCCTTCAAAGTTTGCGCCTATATTAATCTTGATCTCTTTACTGCTTAAATAGCTGGCCATAGAGGTTTTGAAATTGAAAGAGATAGCCAGAAAGCGGATTATATAATGATCTGCCGCTGGCGCTCGAAGATCTTTTGAAGTAAAAGCAGGAACTTGGACAATTACCTTTCCTTCTTCGGTTGATGTAAGCTGTGGCTTTATACGGAGGCAATCTTCCAGGAGAGAGTTCTTATTAAACTGGAAGCCGGAAAAGGTATCCGGATCACCATCGTGAATATCCCTTTCGCCTCTTCGTTTATGACTGGCGGTTTTAATACATTTTAATGTAAGAGCAGTAAGGCGGTTAGCCATACCTCCATCATTTGCTTTATAACCAGGAATAAAAAGGGCGCGAATGTTTGCAGCGGTGCTGGCTGCCAGGCCAAACTCCAAGCTGGCTTCTTTACTGGCAATAGATTGCTTCACCTTGCCAGGCTTTATTTGAGCAATCTGCATTCCCCGATATTCCCGGTAAAGAATATTATCAACTGGTCCGTGTAAAATACCTTTTTTATCAACTCTCGCCATAAGTTCTAAAGTTTGATTGAAAATGATAAAGCAATATAAAAGGTATTGTTAAAGGAAAAAATGTTTCAGATCACAATTTGGATTTCGGTTGGAATTGCCTCTTCTTATCTCCAAAGTTTATATGACCGTAACGCTTTAGACTAATAATCCTGTAATCAGTCCACTATTCACGTGAAAAAGGTGGACTCATCAGGGATTTATGTAAGAGGAAACACGCAATCATACAAAGGCTGCCAAAAAGAAGGGGGGTAAAATATTATACCCTTCCTGTCTCTAACAGGGCAGTTTTTCTTAGTGAATATTAAAATGGACCTTATTGTAACGGACTTGTTGCTCAGTGGACATTTATAAAAAGGAATTACAGTCCTTTTTAGCAGTAGCAGGTAAAATACGGAGCTGTACGCTTAGTTTTTGGATTGGTAGATTGCCAAATCCTAGGTGTTTTTGAATCAGCATTGCTATTTGATAACCAAATTTAATTCTGTTTACTGCAATTTTTTAAATGTTTTAATTGAATAAAGTTTTTTATGATGCCTCTTTCTAAACAAAACATTTTGAATTTCTTTTTTTTAGCAAGTAATAATTAGATTTGCCTTCCCAAAAATACATATTGACTAATGAGTTCAGTTGCAATCACTAAGGATACTTACCTAGACTGGTACGAGCAAATGCTTTTAATGCGCCGGTTTGAAGAAAAATCAGGACAATTATATGGACAGCAAAAGATCAGAGGTTTCTGTCACCTATACATTGGTCAGGAAGCTGTTTTGGCTGGAGCAATGTCTGTATTAGGTCCTGGCGACTCTATGATTACTGCTTATCGTGACCACGCACATGCTATGGCGCGCGGTATGACTGCAAACGAAATTATGGCTGAACTTTACGGAAAAGCAACTGGTTGCTCTAAAGGTAAAGGTGGTTCAATGCACATGTTCAGCAAAGAGAAGAAGTTCTTTGGCGGACATGGTATCGTTGGTGGCCAGATCCCTTTAGGTGCAGGTGTAGCTTTCGCTGAAAAGTATCTTGGAACAACTAACGTTAACGTGTGTTACATGGGTGATGGCGCGGTTAGACAAGGTGCTTTGAATGAGACTTTCAATATGGCTATGTTGTGGAAGTTGCCTGTGATCTTTGTTTGTGAGAACAATGGTTATGCTATGGGTACTTCAGTTCAGCGTACCACTAACATGATCGATATCTATAAGATTGGTTTAGGTTTCGATATGCCATGTGCTCCTGTTGATGGTATGGATCCGGTTGCTGTTCACAACGCAATGGATGAGGCTGTTCAACGTGCACGTCGTGGAGAAGGTCCAACTTTCCTTGAAATGCGTACTTACCGCTATAAAGGTCACTCCATGTCAGATCCCGCTAAATACCGTACTAAAGAGGAGCTTGAGAGATATAAAGCAAAAGATCCTATTGGTGTTGTTAAAGCAGCTATCGTCGAAAATAACTATGCTGACGAGGCTTGGTTCGATCAAATTGATGCTAAAGTTAAAGCTATCGTTGAGGAGTCTGTGAAATTTGCTGAGGAATCACCATGGCCAGAGCCAAGTGAACTGTACGACGATGTTTATGTTCAGTCGGACTATCCGTTCATCAAAGACTAATTAATTCAACTATAAAATAACCTGCAAGCACGTAGTTCAAAAACGAAGGTTTAAAAGTGTTTTGCAGGTTCTTTGTGGCCTTAATAAAACAAAATAACTTTCACAAAAAACTTACATAAAGAAATGGCTGAAGTAGTTCGTATGCCTAAAATGAGCGATACCATGACAGAAGGTGTTATCGCAAAATGGCACAAAAAAGTTGGCGACAAGGTAAGCACTGGTGATCTGATCGCTGAGGTGGAAACCGATAAAGCCACTATGGACTTTGAATCATTCCAGGAAGGAACTGTATTATATATTGGAGCTGAGGAAGGATCTGCAGTACCTGTTGATCAGGTCATTGCTGTTCTTGGAGCTCCCGGCGAAGACTACAAGCCGCTATTAGAAGGCGGATCTGCTCCTAAGGCAGAGGCTAAATCTGAGTCTGCTCCTGCAGAAACTGCTGCTCCGGCTGAAGAAGAAGAAGCTGGAATAGACCCTGAGTCTGTAGGTGCAACAGTTATTCGTATGCCTTTATTAAGTGATACGATGACTGAAGGTGTTATTGCAGAGTGGCACAAGAATGTTGGTGATACTGTAAAAAGTGATGATACACTTGCTGATGTTGAAACCGACAAAGCAACAATGGAAGTAACAGCTTATGCAGAAGGCACGCTACTATACGTTGGTGTAGAAAAAGGCCAGGCTGCTAAAGTAAATGATATTATTGCTATCGTGGGTAAACCAGGTACTGATGTTGCTCCTTTACTAAAAGGAGGCAAAAAAGCAGCTACCAACCCAACTGAAGGAAATAAAGCTCAGGAAACTTCTGCTGCGCCTCAACCAGCTGAAACTGCAGCGCAAACTGTAAGTTCATCTGATTCAAGGGTAAAAGCTTCTCCTTTGGCTAAGAAGATCGCTCAGGAAAAAGGTATCGATCTTTCTCAGGTGAAAGGTAGTGCAGAGGGTGGACGCATTGTTAAGGCTGACGTTGAAAACTTTACTCCGTCTGCTAAACCTGCTGCTTCTGCTGCCGCTCCTGAAGCTGCTGCGGCTCCTGCTCCAGCTGCGAAAGCTGAAAAAACAATTACTATTCCTCAGTTTATCGGGGAGGAGAAATATACAGAGAAACCAGTTACTCAAATGCGTAAGGCTATCGCCCGCTCGCTTTCTGATAGCTTGTTCACTGCTCCGCATATCTTCATTACAATGAGCATCGATATGGATAATGCTATCGCTGCCCGTGCTAAAATTAATGAATATGCACCGGTTAAAATTTCATTTAACGACCTTGTAGTTAAAGCTACTGCAATCGCATTGAAACAACACCCTGCTCTTAACTCTTCATGGTTAGGCGACAAGATCCGGATTAACGAACATGTTAACATCGGTGTTGCTGTTGCTGTTGACGAAGGGTTGGTTGTTCCGGTTGTGAAGTTTGCTGATGGTAAATCATTAACTCATATCTCTCTTGAAGTAAAAGATTTCGCTGGTAAGGCTAAATCTAAAAAGCTTCTTCCTACAGATATGCAAGGTTCAACTTTCACTATTTCTAACTTAGGTATGTTTGGTGTTGACGAGTTTACAGCGATCATCAATCCTCCTAACTCTGCAATCCTTGCAGTGAGTGGAATTCAACAGGTTCCGGTTGTTAAGAACGGAGCGGTTGTTCCTGGAAATATCATGAAGTTAACTGTTAGTGGCGACCACCGTGTTCTTGATGGCGCATCAGTAGCGGCCTTCCTTCAAACATTAAAAGCTCTATTAGAAGAGCCTGTAAGATTGCTTGTTTAATCAATCTTCGATATAAAAAAAGCGGGTCTGAATTCAGATCCGCTTTTTTTATTTTGAGTCATACCCAAAATCTATTTTACCTTTCTAATTTTCCTCTTTCTTCCAAATAATTTTTTTGCCGAACCCCAATGTGTTGTCTGTAAGCTTAATGTTTGAAAGCTCAATTGCCCAGAGATCTCCTTTCATTGTTAGCGCGATAGGATATTTCTTATAATAGGTTCTTTGTAAACTACTGAGGATCTCTCCTTCAGGTTTAAAAAATCTCCCTAATAATTGCAGGCCTCTCACCCGCGTCTTTTCAAGTTTATCTGGTAATACTGAACCGGAGACAAGGGGGTTGGATAATGCTTGCCTTATATGTAAAGTATTCTCACCTGATTTAAAGGCCAGCGTATTGAACTCTGTCGAGTAGGCATAAAAACAAATGCAGCTATAGGGCACATTATCCAAGCAAGTACAAATACTCACGGCCGTTTGAGATTTGAGGAAACTTACGATTCTTTCATCTATTCCTGTTTGTTGAACAATCTCCATACTGCTGCATTTAGTTTTCAATCAATTTTTATACTAACACAAAGAAGGCTTTTTCTTTCGGAAAAAAATATGATGTGAATCAAATCATAAGCTTTTTATTTGATCTATCAAAGTAAGTCTTTTATTTTGCCTTAACAAATCAAGGCCTTATGTCAGAATCACAATTAACATCAAAGCAGTACTTTAGACAACTAACTATTATTCATTCTGCCTTAATTATCGGGCAGCTATTGTTTCTTGCTGTTTCCTTAAAGGTAGTTTCGGATGGGGAAGTTGAGGGAAATGATGACGTATTTAAGCTTATTGCCCCCAGTCTCCTTGCTGGTGGAGCTATTATCGGTTTTTTTCTCAGACGAAGCATTTTGGCAAAAGCTCAGAAAAAGGAATTGAGAGATAAGCTTGGCGATTTCCGTACGGCTACTATTGTCCAATGTGCACTATTAGAGGGTCCCTCGTTGTTTAGTATAGTCTGTTTTTTGCTTACTGGAAATCTCCTTTTTCTTGCTCTTGTAGTAATAAGCCTGGCGTTGCAGTTTTTTGCTCGACCTACCAGAGAAAAAGTAATGACTGATTTTGTATTAAGCGATGGGGAAATATCACTTTTATATGATCCAGAAGCAATGGTTGCAGTAGACCAGAAGAAATATAGGAATTAAAATAAAGAAGGCTGAAAGGTTACCATTTCAGCCTTCATATTTTTGGTTCGTGCTGTGAGCTTATTTAATAAATGCAGCCCGTAGTTCTTCAACTTGTTCATTGCTTATTGGAACCAGGTTGCCTATGGATGCACACAAAACTAATGATTTCGCGCTAAATTCTGCAACTTCAAGATAATCGAAAGTTTGCAGAAGACTATTTCCAGTCACCAGAACGCAATCATTTTTGATAATAACCGCGGGATTGTTTTTAGCAACAAGATCAGGAATAGTGGTTTGATCCTGGAAATGAGAGCCAAAATCTACCGAAGAGACATCTTGAAGGAAGATCCAACTTTCTGGGATTGTCCTTACGTTGAAGTTCGTTCCTGTCACGGCAAAGGCCATCAGGTAAGGAGATTGGGTTAAAATGATAGAGTTGATCTCTGGATGCTTTTTGTAGATCTCCTGATGCAGGTAAGTGGTCCGGCTGGGATTCTTTCCCGGCTCGCGTTTTCCGTCTCTAATCTGAACTATGTCTTCAACTTGCATATCCCAACGAGGTATGCCGGTGGGAGTGATTAGAAAATCGTTGCCTCTCCAGCGTGTGGATATTGTACCGTAAGAACTGATCATCAATCCCTGTGTACACGCTCTTTTTACAATATTGTAAATTTCCAGGCGTTTTTCTCTTTCATCAGATGGATATTCAACTTTTTCCATCTCTGGCAATGGAGCGGGAACCTGATCTTCAAAAGCCTGGATTTGCTCATCTGTTAAATAACTAGGAGAGCCTACTGCTTTTCCATAAAGGATTGTCCTCGCACAGAACTCCAGTGTTTCGAAGCGTTCGAAAGTGTCGACCAGGTTACTTCCGCCAACAACAGTTCCATGGTTTTCCATGATCACGGCTCTATAGCCCTTAGTAAATTCTTTTGCAATTTTTGCTCCTAGTGCTTCACTTCCTGGTAATTCGTATTCGGCGTATCCAACATGTCCTACCACGTGTTGTGCCTGACTGATAATATTTGTATCGGGTATTGCTCTAACGATACTAAAAGATACCAATGCAGGAGGATGGGCGTGAATAATGGCTTTTATATCAGGTCTGATCTCATAAATGGCCTTATGAAAGGGAAATTCTGAAGAAGGCTTGTGAAGGCCTTCGATAGTTCCATCCTTTCTTACACAGACAATATCGGATGGTTGTAAACGGCCTTTGTCAACAGCGGAAGGCGAGATCCAGATATCACCGTTCTCATCCATAACAGAAATGTTTCCGCCTGATGTTGTTGTAAGTCCCCTTCTGTAAATTCTTGTCATCACTAATGCAATCTGATCGCGAGGGTGCATTAATTGAGTATTTAATATATCAGTCATATTATGGTTTTTTGCGATTGGATACTATTACAAAAGATTGGTTTTTTTTTAATTGTGAGAATGATGCTGATCATAATTTAGAACAACACCTGTCATTAACTGTTTTATCTTAGAAAGGAAAATCGCTTGGGTTCAACTGGCCTTACCTATTTCAATAAACCGTTATCTTAAAAAGCTATCAAGATTTTGAACCTGAAATACGTTAAACGGCTTTTGTTATTTGCAACCTTAATGCTGCTGGCGTTGCAAAGTGGAAGAGCTCAGTTTAAGCTGGAAAAGTTACGAAACAATGAAGCTTTTGAATTCCGGTTCATCAAAAACCTGATCATCATACCACTGATTATCAATAATAAGGGCCCCTTTAATTTTGTCCTGGATACCGGTGTGGGCGTATTCCTGATAACTGATCCTGGGTTGGTCGATTCTTTGAAACTTCCTAGATCTCTTCGCAAAATAAAAGTTGTTGGCTTTGGAGAGGGGAAGGAACTTGAGGCTAGTGTTACTGGTCATTTAGACGTTGCGGTAAGCTCTGCGATAACAGGAAGCCTGCCGGCCGCCATACTAAAAGAAGATGCTTTCGACCTTTCTTCCTATACAGGTATCCCAATTCATGGTCTGCTTGGTTATGAGTTCTTTAACAGTTTTACTGTCAGGATGAATTATGCCAATAAGATTATTAAAGTTTACAGACCGGAAGCCCGCTATGCTTTTAGGAGAGGAAAAGCTATTCCTATTATGATTGTGGCCGGTAAACCTTATGTTAATGTTGAACTATCTCTGGGTGATACGTTATTCTGGGTGAAGTTGGTCATCGACACGGGAGCTGGTCATCCACTTTGGTTGGAGAGTATTGAGGGAAAGGCTGTCAAATTGCCTCAACAAAATATAAGAGCGAATTTAGGAGTCGGTTTGAGCGGAAGGATCGATGGTTCGATGGGACGGCTTGGTACGTTAAAACTGGGTAAGTTTGAATTAAAAGAAGTTGTGGCTGCTTTTCCTGATTTCGAAGATGTGGGGTCAAAGGTATCTGCGGAACGTAACGGCAATATGGGAAATGCCGTGTTGAAGAAGTTTGAAGTGATTTTCGATTACCAGAGGAGCTTGTTATTCTTACGGCCAAATCATGATTTCAAAAAGCCTTTTGAACACGACATGAGCGGATTGGAGCTGATCTATCATTCTCCGGATTATGAAAGGTTGTTTATCGGAAGAGTTGAACCTGGTTCTGCCGGAGATTTAATTGGCCTTGGGGTAAACGATGAAATAGTAGATATTAATTTCCGAAGGGCCAAAGACTGGAATATTGATGAGATCTATCAGTTGTTCAGATCGCGCCCTGAAAGAGGGGTTTTGCTAACCGTACTTCCTAAGGGAGAAAAGAAAACACAGGTGGTATTGTTAACATTAAAAAGGAGGATCTGAGGACCCTCCCTTCTTTAGCTTTTTAAATTTCCTTCGAGATCGATATTACGGTCGAAGGGCTTTAAGTACAGATCCACTAATCGCGCGAATTCTCTCCTGGTAATAAATTTCTTAGGGTCGAATTTGCCGGATAATTTTAAGGTCCTGTTCCAACCTCTTTCTACCTCTTTGTCAAGTTCATTTCCTCGACTCCCTGCAAATTTTATCAGACTTAGTACATCTTCAACGGTTAAACGGTCTGCCTTATGATCCAGAAACCAAATTTGACTTCTGGAGTAATATTCTCTTATAGGCTGACGGATTTCATCCATTGTTACAGTCGAATCATGAAGGAAAAGAAACTGCTCGTTTTTCAATTTACCCTTCAAAATTCCGGTAACTGCAATTTTCTGAATTGACCCCGCTAGCGAATCAGTTACAGGAACATCATCAAACTTCAGAAATTGAGAATTAAATGTTACAAGTTCTCCCTGTGTTTTTCTTACGTTCAGATCTTTACTAGCAACTTTGAAAAAAGCGCAGTAAGCAGCCGCTGTTCCTGCTCCCTGCCCAACAAGCATATTGGGATTTAAGCTCTCGGCTATAACCAGAAAGTTTTCTGCATTTTGGGCCAAAAGGGCAGTTACAGGAATGCCAGCTGGGTAGTATCCCTTTACTTCGCTTATGGCAACAGAGGTTCGGTATAGTTTATCAGGATAAACACCGGTTGTTGTTTTTAGGCCACCAACAGTAACTTTAGCAAGCTTAGCTATTTCACTGTTCTTCGTCGCATCAACCACCACATCGGCTTTGATTTCCCGTTTGTCAGTGAGCTCGATCTCCCAGTTCTTTCCATCTTTCTCAATTTTCTTCACGAGCCCTTTCCTAATAACAGAGAGGTTTTTGATAGTGTCTGTCCATCCTTTGAATACTGTAGCCGTATAAGCCGGCAGCAAATTATCATTGCTCAGGTTCTTTCCTTTTTGCAAAGAATCTACTCGCTTTAAAAAATCCGCGTAAACTCCAATCTTATAAGCTTTATCAGAAGGTGTTAGGATAACCTGGTCAAGGCCATTCTGATCTATTAAAATTGTTTTAACTCCTGAATGAGCGGATTGTATTGCTGCTGCAAGCCCTGCGGGTGTGGCTCCGAAAACCACTACACCTGTTTTTTGTGCATATGACGACAAGCTTAACAGACATAATAATCCTAAAATGTATCTCTTCATTTAGTCCTTTTGATTTTTGTAATTGTTAATTTGTTTTTATTGGGAAAAAACCTTCAAATTATTTTATTCCAATTAGGAACACCTGTTCGGAAAGTTTTTCAAAGATATACGACAGATGAACGATATAAAGGATTAGTCGGTTTTCTGTCATTTAAATTAACAAAAATTAACAACATTATGAGCGCTTATGGTAACTTAATATTGCCCAGCTGTTCAGGATTATGCCGAAGCCCAGAACTGTAAGTGTCTGGGGCAAAATATCCGCTAAGCTGCTTCCTTTTAAAATTACCATTCGCATTACTTCAACAAAGTAAGTAACAGGATTTAGCCGGGTGATCATTTTGGCCCATTCGGGCATGCTATCAATGGAAGTATAAAGGCCGCTTAATAGAATAAAGATCATCATTAAAAAGAAAGAGATAAGCATAGCTTGCTGCTGATTGCTGGTATAGTTAGAAATTAGCAAACCCAGTCCAAGAATAGAGAAGAGATAAATAGCTGCAAAAGCATAAATAGTATAAAAATGTCCAAGCGGAAATATGCCGTAGAACAACCTGGCGATGGTAAGACCGATAGTGAGGATAGCCATTCCAAGGATCCAAAAGGGGATAAGTTTCCCTAATATAAAATGGTGTCTTTTTATCGGCGTAACGTTAATCTGCTCAATCGTTCCCATTTCTTTTTCCTTAACAATGTTGAGGGTAGCCAGGAAGGAGCCTACCATTGTTATAAGCACTACTAATATCCCAGGGACCATAAAGAACTTATAGTTCATCAGAGGATTGAACCAATTTGAATAGGTTATATCAATGGTAGGTTCTGGATTTAGCCTCGGAAATTGTATCCATTTCAACCGAACTTCTCTGTTGTAATCTTGTATGATCATTCCCAGGTATGCTCCACCAAGATTAGCTTTAACTCCATTGATCGCATTTACAGCCATAAAAATTTTGCTCTCGTTTTCTTTCACGAGGTCTTTTTCAAACCTTGCAGGAATAGTAAGTATCAGGTCTGATTTCTCTCGTTCGATATCTTCTATAGCACTTTTATAGGAAGCACTATAATTGGTAAGCCTGAAATAGCCAGAAGCTGTTATTTTTGAAATAAGTTGCTGCGAATACGAAGAATGGTCATGGTCTACTACTGTTAGCTTTATGTTCTTCATCTCGTAGTCTGCTGCCTGGGGAAGCAGTATTAGCTGCATCATAGGCATTATGAATATGATACGAAGGATGGAGGGATCTCTGAAGATCTGCCTGAATTCTTTCTGGAGCAGGAATTTCAATGTTCTCATGCCAGTCGGATTTTAAATTTTTTAATACTTAGCAGCAGGAAGAAGCTGGTCATGAAAGCTAAGATCAGCGTTTCCCTCCATACCGATCCCAAACCCACACCTTTGATCATTACTGACTTTACTATAAAGTAGAACCACTTTGCAGGAACGATATTTGAAATTATTTGCAGTGGCAGCGGCATGTTCTCTATAGGAAACATGAAACCGCTTAACATTACGGTTGGCAAGAACATTCCGGTAAGGGAGATAAACATAGCCGTTTGCTGCGAATCAGTCGCGGTAGAAATTAACAAACCAAGTGCGAGGGAGGTAAGGGTAAATAGAATTGCTTCCGAAACAAGAAGGATAATACTGCCGTTGATTGGTACGTCGAGTACAAATACACTTAGCAGGAGTATTGTACTTATATTTATAATAGATAAAAGCAGGTAGGGAACCGCTTTAGCGATTACGATCTTTAAAGGTTGAACAGGTGATACCAGCATTATCTCCATAGTTCCAAGCTCTTTCTCTTTTACGATAGTTATGGCTGTCATCATTGTACAGATTAACATTAATACCATAGACATTACACCAGGTACAAAGCTATATGCGCCCTTTAGCTGTGGGTTGTACAACATTCTATATTCTGTTCTAATACTATACGGAAGTTTTAGACCGTCATTCATCCTGCTCTGGTAATCCATTATTATGTTACTTGCGTAAGAATTCATAGTATTGGCAAGATTAGGGTCGGAAGCATCCGTAATAAGTTGTATCTGTGCTTTATTGAAGTGCTTTAAGTCGCTGGCGAAGTTTTGAGGAAATACAATCACCATTTTTATTTCCGCCTTCTTAAACTCAGCTTCAACTTCTTTGTAAGATCTCAACTTCTTCTGAATAGTGAAATAGTTGCTGGCATCAAGTTCAGTGGCGATAGACTGGGTAGCAGCGTCCTTTGACTGGTCAAGTATGGCAATAGATGAATCCTTTACCTCGTTAGTCAGGGCGAAGCCAAAGATAATGATCTGCACGATCGGCATCACCAGAAGGATAAACAGTGTTCGCTTGTCCCTGCTGATATGGTAAAATTCTTTTTTTACAAAGGATATAAATTGATTCATATTTTAACATTCCCTCCTTCTGTCATTCGTTCAATCTCTTATATAAAAATTCCTCACTCACTTCTTACTGCTTTCCTGGCCAGTTTCAGGAACACTTCATCCATTGATCCTGCCTGAAAGGTTTGCTTAAGGCTTTTTGGAGAATCAAGTGCTTCAATCTTGCCGTCTACCATGATTGAGACCCTGTTGCAATATTCCGCCTCGTCCATATAGTGGGTCGTAACGAAAATAGTGATACCGTTTTCAGCAGCTTCATAAATGAGGTTCCAAAATTCTCTCCGTGTTACCGGGTCTACGCCTCCCGTTGGCTCGTCAAGGAACACTATGCTTGGCTCATGGAAAATGGCAACTGAAAAGGCAAGCTTCTGCTTCCAACCCAAGGGAAGAGACCTCACCAGTTTCTTTGCTTCATTTTGGAGATGCAAGGTATTCAGCACATAAGCGGTTTTTTGTTTAATAGCCTTATCGCTCATGCCATAGATCCCGCCATAGAACTGCATATTTTCCTTAACGGTAAGGTCTTCATACAAAGAGAACTTCTGACTCATATAGCCGATGCTTCTCTTGATGTCTTCTGCTTGTTTATAGACATCAAATCCAGCAACACTTGCTTTCCCTGAGGACGGAACTGATAAACCACAAAGCATTCTCATTGCTGTGGTTTTCCCAGCACCATTAGCACCAAGAAATCCGAATATTTCTCCCTTTTTTACGTCAAAGGAGATTGCATCTACAGCAGTAAAGTTGGAGAATCGCTTAGTAAGTTTGTCTGTAATAATAACGCTCTCGGTCATCATGATTTCATTAATGCAATAAAGCAATCTTCAATTCCCGGTGTTACTTCTGATGTCACCGGATTCTTATGTCGAAATTTTAGAAATTCCTTGACATCAGCCAGGGAAGCGTTTTCTTTTAACACCAGGTGATGGTATTCTCCAAAGGCGTACGCATTCTCTGTACCTTCAAAATCCTTGAGGTCTTTGAGCAAATCAAACATCTTGTCAGACTTTACTCCAATAAGCTTTCGTTTGAAATCATTAATAATGCCTTTGGGTGAATTAATTGAAAGGATATCACCGCTTTGAATTAACGCAACCCGGTCACAGAGGCTAGCTTCGTCCATATAAGGTGTGGATACTAAAATGGTAATGCCTTGCCTTTTAAGGTCTTGTAACATATCCCAGAATTCTTTACGGGAAACAGCATCCACACCAGTAGTAGGTTCGTCAAGGAAGAGAACAGAGGGACGGTGGATCAAGGCACAGCTCAAAGCGAGTTTTTGTTTCATTCCGCCAGAAAGCTTACCCGCTTTTCTATCCTTAAACGGCTCAATCTGTGAATAGATATCTTTAATCAATTCGTAGTTCTCCTGTATGGAGGTATCGAAAATGGTTGCAAAGAATTCAAGGTTTTCAGCTACCGTAAGGTCCTGATAAAGAGAAAAGCGTCCGGGCATATAGCCAACTCGTCTTCGAATGCTTTTGAAGTCTTTTACCACATCATAGCCATCCACGGTGGCAATTCCTCCGTCGGGGACAAGCAAAGTGGTAAGGATACGGGAGAGGCTTGTTTTTCCTGCTCCGTCTGGCCCTATAATGCCAAATAGTTCTCCCCGGTTTACATCAAATGAGACTTCTTTCAGCGCCTCTGTTACGGATTTTTTGTCGCCGTATTTCTTTACCAGCTTTTCTGTAACAACTGCTTTCATAGCCTTAACAATACTTCGCCGTACATGCCAATCTTCAGGAAGCCGTCGTTCTTAACCTTAACTTTTGCAGCATAAACAAGATTGGCTCGTTCATCTTTTGTTTGTATGGTTTTAGGGGTGAATTCTGCTTTGTCTGAGATCCAAGTTAAAGTTCCAGGGTAATCTTTGTAATCGTCTGCTCCTTTATCCACACGCACAACTACCTTTTGTCCCAATTTAACTTCGGATAGTTGACTTCCGCTGATATAGGCTCTTAAGGTAATTGTGGAAAGATCTGCAATTTTATAAAGAGCTTTCCCCGGTGATGTTATTTCACCTGCTTCGGCGTATTTAGTTAAGACAGTTCCATTAACTGGATTTGTGATCTTAGCCCTTTCTATCTGATCATTGATCTGTTCCGCTCGTTTACTTAAAGGCTCACCTTCGCTCAGAACGCTTCTGTTCTGTGTAGAAACATTACTTTGCTGAACATTGATCTGTTGTCTGGTTACTGACATTTGTCTCTGAAGAACAATGATTTGTGAGTTTATATCGTCCAGCTGCTTCCCGGTTGCAGCATCTTGCTTTAAAAGATTCTCGATCCGCTTACGTTCATGAATGAAATTTGAGAGTTGGGACTGCTGTACCTTAAGCTGGTCTTGTAGTAGAATGACCTGCGGATTGACATCAGAGGTTTTTTCACGCAGCGCCCTGATGCTTGCCTCAACTTGTTCTTTCTGCAAGACGAGGTTTTCTGCATCAATACTTCCGACTACCTTATTTCGTGGAATCCCCTGTCCTTCTTCTATATCGAGTGAAATTATCTTTCCTGCTACTTCTGAAGAGACTATCACTTCGTCCGCCTCAAAAGTCCCTGTGGCATCAGCTTTATTATTGTCTGTGTTGCATGCAGCAATAAAGGCTGCCATGGTAAAAAGTAGTATTTTCTTCATTTTAATAACCTGCTATCGTGCTGTAATTTAATTGAGCTTGTAATAGTTGAAGTTGATGAGTGACGAGCATTTGCCTTGCCTGGTCTGCCGCGTTTACTTCCCTGATATAGTCGGAGGTGGTGATCACCTGATTTTCTAACTGTGCACTCGCTGCTGTTTTTACCTTTTCCCTTAAGGCTATGATCTGCTTATCCGTATCAACCAGTAATTCAAGTTTTTCAATTTCTGCTTTTTGTTGAATCAATTGGGAGTTTGTATTTAGCAGAAATGTCTCTTTTTGCAGGTCAGCAGATTTAGCGTTTATATCTGCAATCTGTTTGTCTTTTTTATAAGTATAGAGGTTGCTGATGTTCCAGTTCAACCGTAGCCCACCTATATAAAACCAGTCGAATTGATTCTCCAACATGTTCAGTCCGGGTCTGCCGTAACCACCCTGTCCGAACAGGCTGGCCTTTGGTAAGTTTCTAGATGTAATAAGCTTTTTTTGTTGAACCGCCAATAATGTCTGCTTATCATAGAGCTTGAGCTCCGGCCGTTTTATTTTTGAAACTACCTCTATTTTATTTGGCCACTCCAGCTGAACATTTATTGGTAATGCCTCACCAACAAACAGGCCCAGGGTGCGTATCAAACCTTTCCGTGATGCCATTAATTCTATCTTGCGCTGATCGGCTTTCAATAGTTCTGCCTCCAGAGAATTAAGGTTGGAACGGAATGCGACGCCATTATTTACAAGGGCTTCCGTTTTTTTATACCCTGTTTTTATATCAGCCCTTATCAAATCTGCTTGTTTCGTTTGCTCATCCAATAACAGAATACTAAGGTAGATCTGCTGAATCCTGTCCTTTAGTTTATGTAACTCAACTTCCACTTTTTCTCGTTCCACCTCCGAGTTTAATTTTTGTAGCTGTTTTTGATTGCTGATCATTCTTCCGTCAAATACGGTCTGATTCAAATCAACAACTGCTTTGTACTGATCTTTGCTCAGAGGATTGACAAAGATTCCTGGAATGGGAATATTAACACTGGTAACGTCTGATTGATAAGTTGCCTGTGCATTAAGGGAAACTTGCGGAAGGTATCCCTTAATCAAGTTTTGCAGGGTAAGATGTTCGGTTTCATCTATCAGTCGTTGTTGTTCTAACATCGGATAATGTTCCCTGGCTTTTTGCTGAATAGTCTCGAGATTCAGCTGCTGTCCCGTACTTACGATAGGAGAGAGTACTGCTATTAATCTAACCAATCTGTTTAACCAAATAGTTAATTTCATCGCAAATTTTTTTAAATTTTAAGTGCCTGTATAATAAACTGGGGCACCAGCAATTTCCGTTCTTGCATTAGCTGGAAAAACTGCTGGTCGTTAACTCCCGCTATCATTTGTAACATAGGTTTACCGATAAAGGGAAATATACACAATGACATTACATTCATTATTAGATGTGCAGGGTGAATAGGACGAATTTCCTTCTCTTCAATCGCCTTCTCCAACTGCTTCAGAAACTTTCCAATTTTCGGTTTCTCTCCGCCCCACATCTTTTTCAGGAATTCCTCTGGCTGTTTGTGCATTTCATTCATCACGAACAATGGTAGAAAGGGATTTTCGAGAACTTTGTCAATGTATTCTGAAGAAAAGGTTTCAATCTTCTCTTGCCAGCTCATATCTGAGCTGAATATTTCATTAACCCTTGGTATAAACCTTCCTACCGTTCCAGTGAAAATAACTTCAAAAAGTTTTTCTTTGCTTCTAAAGTAGTAGTGCAACAGCGCTTTATTAATTCCAGCCTCGTCTGCTATATCCTGCATTCGTGCACCAGCCATTCCTTTCGCTACAAAAACCTTCTTAGCCGCATCAAGTATCTTCTGTTCTGTCGATTTATCTGTCTCCAATTCACCAAGTAATTTAACCAGATGGTTAAAACAAAAATAGCTCCTCTTTTTCAGTTTTCAAAAAAATTATTTTCTATTTTGAGGCCCTTATTTATACGTATGATAGCAGAAATAGAACAACTTCGTTTTCCAATTGGAAAATTTAAGGCTCCAGATAATATAACTTCTAATGATATAGCGACATGGATTAATGAGCTGGAACAGTTGCCGGCGGACTTTAAAGATGCCGTAAATTTATTAAAGCCAGATCAGTTGAATACTCCGTATCGTCCCGATGGCTGGACCCTATTACAGGTGGTTCATCATGTGGCCGACAGTCACATGAATTCATATATTCGATTCAAACTGGCAGTTTCTGAAACTTCGCCCACTGTAAAGCCCTATTTTGAAGACAGATGGGCGGAGTTTGCTGATGGTAAGGAAGCGGCTGTTGAAATTTCCCTCACATTGCTGCAAAGCCTTCATTCCAGGTGGGTATTGTTTCTACGCTCCTTAAACCCGGAAGATTTCGAGAAAGGATTTATTCATCCCGAGCATGGAAAATTGATTTTACTAAAGGAGGCTTTGGGAATGTACGCATGGCATGGCAAGCACCATTTGAACCAGATCCTCCAAACCAAGAAATTACAGAGTTGGTAGAGAACGATCAGCAGTTGCGTACTAACTTGTTGTGTTGATTCAAGTCTTTGCGTTCTTCTTTTTTTATGATTTTATCATAGAAATGAGGAGCAACGGTTTCAATAAAAGGGGCGATGAATTTTTCAAAAGTATCAGCCGAAGGAATTTTTTGCTCTTCTGGCTGCTGCCGTTTCGTGGTATCTTTAACTTTTTGTCCGCCAGGAACCTTAGGGGTCTTTGACTTACAAGAGGAGTTTTCAACCTTATTACAAAGATTGGACAGATGGTGAAATGGGCATTCCCTACCATTCCCCGCATATACCAAGGTACTAGCTAACAATGTAACAAGCAGGCAGTATGAAAATAACCTTGGCATTGATCAAAGGTAGTGATAAGTATATATAAAAAGAAACCCTGAAGTGAGCACTTCAGGGTTTCTTTTTATCATTAAATCTGAATTATTGTCCCGACGCCTGACGTGCCTCAGCTTTTAATTTATCGTTGGCTACGATAACAATTTCAACACGGCGATTTTGTGCTTTTCCTGATTCGCTAGTATTATCAGCAATAGGCTCAGCCTCGCCTTTACCCACAGTTGATAAACGACTGCTCGAGATACCTTGTGACAATGCGAAATCTCTTACAGAGTTAGCGCGTTGTTGAGATAGACCCATATTAAAATCATCGCTACCAACAGCATCAGTATGACCAATGATCATAATGTTTGTCTCAGGATTGTTTTTCATTGAGGCAGCCAGGTTTTGAATATTAGTTCTTGCTGCATCTTTTAAGTCGGACTTACCTGTATCGAAAAGAATTCCTGAATTGAATTTAACGATTAGACCTTCACCTGCAGGAATTACCTCAGCTCCAGGAACATTTCTTTTAATCTCTTCCGCCTGGCGGTCCATTTTGCGCCCAATATATGCTCCGGCTACACCGCCAATTGCACCACCAACTACTGCTCCAACAGCTGTGTTGCCTGCTTTTTTACCAATAAGGGCTCCAATTGTTCCACCTGCAGCAGAACCTATAACTGTTCCCTTTTGAGTACGTGTCATTTGGCTACAACCAGTAGCGAACATTGAAACGGAAGCTAAAGCCAGGCAATAAGTAGCTATTTTAATTTTCATAGTTTTCATGATCTTGTATTTGTGTGTTTGTTAATAATTCAAAGCAAATGCCAAAAAACCGGATTTTGTACTATTTATTTGCTTGTTACCTTTAAGACAGTTAGCAATACAAAAGGTTTAATGTAATTCCGGGCCAATTTTAGTACAATAATTTCATAGGTCAAATTCTAAATGTGAAAAAGGGAATATAATAAATACCGGTACAAAAAAAGATTAAGTCAATATTAACAATTAACAATTTCTTAATATTCCGTAACATTTTGCTTAACAATACCTTAATACTTTTGATGGCATAAATCATAAGTGAACTTAGGAAATAGAAAGTTAATAATGATTTAACTCAGTAATAACGGGCACCTAACAAGTGTCAGGGTAATTTGCAAAATTAAAGAAACTTAAATGAAGAAATTAGTTGTATTGCTTTCCTTAACCGTAGCATTGGCATCTTGCGGTGGTGGCAAAAAAAATCAAGGTTCAGGCGAGGGACTATCAGGAGAGGTTAAAATTGACGGATCGAGTACTGTTTATCCTCTTTCTGAAGCAGTAGCAGAAGAATTCAGAAATGCTGAAGGCGGAATTCGGGTTACTGTTGGTGAGTCTGGAACCGGAGGAGGTTTCAAGAAATTTTCCAGAGCAGAGATCGATATCAACAATGCTTCAAGACCTATTAAAGATGAAGAGGTGGAATTGTGTAAACAAGGCGGGGTTGATTATATCGAACTTCCAGTTGCTTACGATGGTCTTGCAGTAGTGGTAAGTAAAGAAAATACGTTCGTAGACTTCCTTACTGTGGAAGAATTGAAAAAGATCTGGGAGCCGGCGGCACAGGGCAAGATTAAAACCTGGAATCAAATACGTGCTTCTTTCCCTAATCAACCAATCAATTTATACGGTGCCGGAACTGCTTCAGGTACTTACGACTACTTTACAGAGGCTATTGTAGGTAAAGCAAAGTCTTCTCGTGGTGATTATAATGCTAGCGAAGACGACAACGTTTTAGTAAAAGGAGTTTCTTCTGATAAGAACGCATTAGGTTATTTCGGTTTGGCCTATTATACAAATAATGCTGATAAACTAAAGCTTGTCCCTATTAATGATGGTGACGACTCAAATGGTAAAGGCGGTATCCTTCCAACGCCTGAAACTGTAGCAAATGGAACATATCAACCACTTTCACGTCCGCTGTTTATATATGTAAATACTAAAGCTGCAGATCGGGCTGATGTCAAAGCTTTCATTAATTTCTATCTAGATAATGCTTCATCATTATCAAAAGAAGTAGGCACAATCCCTCTTTCTGCTGAGGTGTATCCCTTAGTTAAGAAGAAGTTTGAAGCAAAAAAGGCAGGATCTGTTTTCGCTGGTGGTAAGAAAACTGTTGGTGTAAGTATGGCAGAGCTATTAAAGGCTGAACAATAATATTTATTCTACGGATAGTATAATTAGTAATTTCACAAGCTTCCTGTTGTTTTTCCTTCAGGGAGCTTGCTTATGAAATAACAAATGGTAAAAGTTAAAGAAAAAGCTATAGAGACTTTTTTGATCTTATGTAGCTTGATTACAGTTCTGACAACGCTTGGGATTATTATTGTTCTAGCTTCGGAAACCATAACGTTCTTTAAAGAGGTATCTATTGTCGAGTTCTTTACCGGCACTGAGTGGACACCTCTGTTTGCAAATAAAAAGTTTGGTATTCTACCCCTTGTTTGTGGAACTTTGCTTACAACCCTTATTGCGATTTCTGTGGCTTTGCCTCTGGGATTAACAATCGCGATATATCTAAACGAGTATGCTCATCAGAAATTTACAGCGGTAGTAAAGCCTTTGTTAGAAATCCTGGCTGCCGTTCCAACCGTGGTGTATGGATTTTTTGCATTAACCTTTGTAACTCCTCTTCTTCAGTCATTTATTCCTGATCTATCTGGCTTTAATGCATTGTCTGCCGGCTTGGTGATGGGGGTGATGATTATTCCTTACATATCATCCTTAAGTGAGGACGCTTTAAGAGCGGTACCGAAATCTCTTCGTGAGGCTGCTTATGGGATGGGATCAACGAAGTTACAAACGGCATTTAGAGTGATGGTTCCTGCTGCATCATCTGGTATTGTAGTATCCGTAATCCTGGCAATATCAAGGGCGATTGGAGAGACAATGATCGTTGCCGTTGCTGCTGGTCAGGAACCCAAGTTTACCTTCAATCCCCTTACTTCAATTGAGACGATCACAACTTATATCGTTCAAGTGAGCATGGGTGATGTCCCTCAGAACTCTTTAGAGTACCGAACGATTTTCTCAGCGGGTATGGCTTTGTTCATCTTCACTTTTCTATTAAATAACATCAGTTTCTGGATCAAGAAAAAATTTCAGGAGAGGTATGAGTAATTCACAACTAAACAGGCTTAAAAATCTTATTTTTAAGCTTTTCGCAATATTTTGTACATCGGTTGGATTAATAGTCCTGGTTGTACTTCTCTATGTGGTCATCACAGAAGGCTTCTCAAGGATCGATTACGATTTCCTAACCAACCTGCCATCCAGAAGTGCTGAAAGGGCGGGCATTTATACCGCTTTGGCAGGAATGGTTTGGATACTTGTGCTTACGGTCCTTATCGCATTTCCAATAGGTGTAGGTGCGGGACTTTATTTACAGGAGTATGGGAAGAGAAACGCGTTTACTAGTTTTATAGAAATAAATATTTCTAATTTAGCAGGTGTACCTTCTATTATTTACGGGATACTTGGACTAGAGTTGTTTGGACGATTTCTTGGATTTGGAAACAGCATTCTTACCGGAAGCTTAACACTGTCGCTTTTAGTCCTGCCATTGATTATTGTTTCGACAAGGGAGGCTGTTAAAGCAGTGCCGAAATCACTAAGAGAAGCAAGTTACGGTCTTGGTGCAACCAAATGGCAAACCATAAGCAGAGTTGTTTTGCCTTCGGCTTTTGGAGGTATCATGACTGGTCTCATTCTTGCAGTTTCACGCGCAATTGGAGAAACTGCTCCTTTGATAGTAATTGGAGCATTAGTGTATGTTCCATTTATTCCCGAAGGGCCAATGGACGAATTTACCGTATTGCCAATACAAATTTTTAACTGGGTTACTCGTCCTCAGGCAGGGTTTGTAACTAATGCTGCGGCAGCTATCATTATACTTTTAGCATTCACCTTTTTTATGAATGGTATTGCGGTAATTGTCAGAAATAGATTTAACAAGAGAACTAAGTTTTAAGAAATATAATGTACAAGCTGGAAGCAAGGAATGTAAATCTTTATTACGGAGAAAAGCATGCATTAAAGAATATCGGTATTGGTATAGAGCCGAACACTGTAACAGCTTTTATTGGTCCTTCTGGATGTGGAAAATCTACATTTTTAAGGTGCTTCAACCGGATGAACGACCTTATCGATAATGTGAAGATAACGGGGGATATTCTTATCGATGGAAGAAACGTATATAAAAGTAAGATCGACGTTGATGAACACCGGAAAAAGATAGGAATGGTTTTTCAAAAACCTAATCCTTTTCCAAAAAGTATCTATGAAAATGTTATTTATGGTTTGAGGATAAATGGCGTCAAGGACAAGACTTTGCTCGACGAAAGTGTGGAACGTTCGTTAAAGCAGGCTGCATTATGGGATGAGGTTAAGGATGATTTGAAAAAATCTGCTTTATCCTTGTCAGGAGGACAGCAACAACGTCTTTGTATCGCCCGTGCTATGGCTGTAGAACCTTCGGTGATCCTGATGGATGAGCCCGCTTCGGCACTTGACCCTATATCAACGTCAAAGATAGAGGAACTGATTTATGAGCTTAAAAGCAAATATACCATTGTAATTGTTACTCATAATATGCAGCAAGCCGCACGAATAAGCGATAAAACTGCGTTCTTCTATTTAGGAGAATTGATAGAGTATACCGAAACACCTAAAATGTTTACTAACCCTGATAAAGAACAAACTCAGAACTACATAACCGGTCGTTTTGGGTAATAAGGAAGGAATTAAATTATGACTCATTTAGAAGAAGAGTTAAATAAGCTCCGCGGGGAGATGATTGAGATGGCCAACCTGGTCAGGTCTCAAATAGAAAAGAGCCTTACAGCTCTTATTGACGAAGACGTTGATCTTGCCCGCGAAGTCATTTTTAACGAAAAGCGTGTTAATGCAATGGAATTGTCTATAGATAAGGATTGTGAAAATATCCTTGCCCTATTAAATCCATTTGCCAGCGACATGCGTTTCGTTTTTGCTACGCTAAAGATCAATACTAATTTTGAACGTATTGGCGATAGCGCAGAAGGAATAGCTAAATATATCCTGCAATCGGGAAAGTGTTTCGATGAGGAACTTTTGAACGACTGTCGCTTCAATGAGATGGCAGATATTGTTAAAGAAATGCTCGATTCTATTGGTAGGGCTTACGAAGGAAATGATGCTAAACTGGCGCGAACAGTTTTCAAGCAGGACATGATCCTTGATGAGATTAACAAAGCCTCTACCGACAATATCGCTGTATATATTAATAAAAGGCCTGAGAATGTTTACCAGGCACTGTACCTGTTAACTGTGATCAGGAAACTTGAAAGGGTAGGAGATCATATTACCAACATTGCCGAGGAAATCATATTCCATCTTGAAGCAAAAGTTTTGAAGCATATCAAAAAAAGTGTCGAGGACGACGAATAGTATAAGTAGATTAAAAAGCCATTCTTCCTGGTAGAATGGCTTTTTAATCTACAGCTCAATTCCCCTTTCTTTTTTAAACTCATCAAGAGTTTTATTGATCTTATAAGGAAAACTATAAGGAAACTTGCAAGTTGATTTATCCAAGGTTATCTTCTTAGTATCAGTTAAGGTATAGGAAGAATCTGCGACATTGAAGTTTTGATCGAAGAACTTCACGAGATTTTCCATTGCCGCCCCCTTTGTACATTCGCTTCCAAAAAAATTGTTTTCTCTTTGGAAAGCAAATAGTTTCCCATCTTTATCGAAATAGCTTTTGTAGGCAATGAACCAATCGTCTTTCGGACTAAACGGTAGCTCGGCGACATAAAGTATCTTCCCTTCTTTATCTTTAAAGACATTATAAGTAGCTTCCAGGTTCTTTTGATTCCTCGCTTCCTCCCTCGAAATCAAGCCTGCCTTTTCCTTGACTTTTACGTATACTATCAGGGAACCTGCATTGATCATACTATCTACCGTATATTTCTTATTCTTTAATGATGAAACATTTTTATCTGCTTTTGGAGAGGAGCAGGCATAAAGAGCACTCATTGTAGTAATCAACAAGTAGGCAAGCTTTTTCATTCAGGTTATTTCTTTTGGATCGGGCTAATATACTATTCCTTGTGATGAGCAGGAAGCAAAAATTCAGGCTTTTAAGTGCCTGACCTTCGAATCTCGTCTTATCTAATCGTTAAGGGGATATAAACACCAAAAGTGATGTTCCTTCCCTGATTCAAAATCCCTTCAGCTTTTAACCTGTTCAAGTGATTCACATATTCCTTATCCAACAGGTTATCACCCGTTACATAAATTTTGAACGCTTGCTTATTAATCCTGATCCTTGAACCTATAGAGGCATTAAGTAGGGTATAGCCAGCGGTTTGAGTTTCAAAATTAGGATCAACCTTAGTTTGGCGGAGGTAATTATCAATGCCAATTGAGAAATAAGTGTCTTTTAAAGTAGTTGATTTAAGCCTCGGCTCAAGGCGTAACTCATTTCTCAATACTGGCGCCGGCATATAAGGAAGAGAGGTTTTTGTAAAACGATTTAAACCCCGGGTAAATGAGAGTGTATTCTCAAAATGAATCAATGAGGTTGGATGTAGCGTTAAGCCGGCTTCTAATCCGTAAAGGTTAGCATTATCCTGAACATATCTGAAAACGGGAAGGGTGCGTTCCTCTGCTTCGATAGTTTCGTTAGCTGTTTGCCTATAATAGATATAATTATCGATGTAGTTATTGAAAAGATTCAAATGCGCATCTATTTTATTGTTGTGAAACTCAAGTCCTGCATCGGCATAATAACTTCTTTCCGGATCCAGATTTGTGTTGCCGACCTCGTACCTGAAAGTGCCTTCGTGAACACCATTTGAGCTTAGTTCTGCAATATTTGGAGCCCTAAAGGCACTCCCGGCGTTTGCTTTGAAGGTAATGTTTTCATTGAAGTTATGAGTAAGCCCTATAGCTCCGCTTAAGTTTGAGAAATCATTAGAAAAATCGCCAAAAAGGACTTCATCGTCTTCAGGCATCTCTAAACCTTTAAAATGCCTGTAATCGAAACGCAATCCCGCGTTAATACTTGTATTAGCCCAGTTTCTTTTTATATAAGCAAATCCACCAATATCCTGGCTTTCGTAATCTGGAATAAGGATCTCTTCCGCCTTATTCTTACTGTTTTGGAACGATCCTGAAACTCCAATTACGGGTTCCCATTTCTCTGTATTATTGAAGTAGTATTTAAAATCGTAGCTATACGTTTTCAAGTCAAAGAATAAGGATGGATCCGAAGTGCTTTCCTCCAGCTCGCGCCTTTGGTTATCCTGAAAGGCAAGAGTGGATCTAAGCCGGCCCTTATTGAAAACGAACTGGTTGTTCAGTGCCAACTTGTAATGGTTGATATCTTGAAAAGGTAGATTTAGCTTACGGCTTTTATTTCCACTCAGGAACTCATTTGCATGAGATACCTCATGTTCTTCTTCCCCCTCCTCATGGTCTCCATGTCCAGGGATACCTAGCTTAGTGTTAAAACTTGAGAAGTTAAGATGCGTGTAGCCCCAGCTTTTGTTTAGGCCTATTTGAGCCGAATAATTAGTTTCATTAAAGGCACTGTTTGATGCCCTCCCTAAAGGCGTTTTATAGGCATAGGCGCTTTTATGAGTTCCTCGAGCTCTCCAGATAAAGCCCTTTGTATTGCCCTGAAGCATAGCCGAATTCCCGGATAAGCCGTTATTGCTGCCATAATTCGACAAAACTTCACCCTTTATTTTTCCCTCTGCAACTGGCAGCGGCTCGAGGATATTTATCACTCCACCCAGGGCATCAGATCCATATATTAAACTTGATGCTCCGCGAAGCACTTCCACGCGATCCGTATTATATTGGTCTATTTCTATTCCATGTTCATCCCCCCATTGCTGACCTTCCTGTTTCACTCCATCCGACAAGGTAATTACCCGGTTGTAACTCAGGCCTCTGATAACAGGCTTTGAAACCGCCGCTCCAGTTGTAATTTGAGACACTCCCGGAACTCTGGATATTGCATCAACAATATTGTTGGAAGGACGATTTAACATTTCTTCTTTGGATATCGAGGTTACTGCTGTGCTGTTTCTCCGGTTATCTGCACCAGATACCGTTCCTGTAACAACAACTTCATGAACTTCTATCAGACTCTCTGATAATATGATATTAAGGTTTGCAGTTTCACCCAAGTCTACTGTTTGAGTAAAGGTGCTATAACCCAGAAACCTTACTTCAAGTACAAATCGACCCTTAGTAGGAATCTTTTGAAAGAGGAACCGGCCATTTTCATCAGTATTTACAGAAATTCTAAGCTCGGGAATTGATACTATGGCACCTGCTACTGCTTGTTGTGAAATTGCATCGGTCACCTGTCCGCTCAGGGTGAGAGCAGCCGCAGACATTCTTGTTGCAAAGAGCAGTACGAAAAGAAATGTTGTAAGAGTTTTCATCTAAGTGGAATTATCAGGTAGTAGCTATATGATAATGGATCATAGCTGCCAAGTAGGTCACCGAAATGGTGAGTTATAAGGTGTGTTTGAACCAGCAAAGGGCAGGTTTCAGAGTTGATAACGAAAATTAATCAGCGAGCAGGTGGAGCCCGCAGTAAAATAAGAATAGGCTCAATAATAATGGAAAGAACCTTGTTTTTTGAGAAAAGTCGAATCCAGGGGATGTCTTCTGTCTGTTGCTCATCCGAAGGCGCGAAAAAAGCCTTGTCAATATGAAAGGCACAGGCAAAGCAAAACGAACCTTTTTTTGAAATGTGAACTTTATGAGTACAGTTGCCTGTTTGGCCGTAATCCGAGCACTGTATTTCATCATGATGATTATGCAGAAGGTCAAGAGGAAGTGCTACCACTGAAAAACATATCAGTAACACCAATGATAAAATACTCCTTATTAACCTTCCTCTAGTCATAGAACTTTGGTAACAAAAGTAGGTAAAAAAACAGCATGAGCAAAGGGATTCGGATCTAAGGGCTCAAACCAAGTCGCTGTTGACTACCCAATAGATAAGGTTAGTTCACAATAAGTTTGTAGCCCTTGCCGTGCACATTTATTATCTCAACTTTCGGGTCGTCTTTCAGATACTTACGTAATTTGCTGAGGAAAACGTCCATGCTTCGTCCGTTGAAGTAATTGTCATCATGCCAGATGGAAAGTAATGCCTCTTCTCTTGTCAACACCTGATTTTTTTTAAGGCAAAGCAAACGCAGGAGCTCGGCTTCTTTTGTTGAAAGCTTCTGCTGAAAGTCTCCCTTCTTTATAGTCTGAGAAGTATATTCAAAAATATAATCTCCAATTTGGAACTTGTCTGGGTCAGCTTCCTGAACCTTTTTTTCCTGATTGCCAACTCTTTTCAACAATGCGTTAATGCGGAGCAGCAGCTCTTCGATGCGGAATGGTTTGGTGATGTAGTCATCTCCGCCTAAAGTAAACGCCTCTGATTTATCTTCAATCATTGTCTTTGCTGTAGCAAAAATGATAGGTACAAGAGGATTGGCTTTGCGTATCTCTTTCCCTAAAGAGAATCCGTCTTTTTTGGGCATCATCACATCAAGAATACAGAGATCGTACTTATCTTTTGCAAATAACTTCGAACCCTCATCACCATCTCGTGCAAGCACAACATCGTATTTGCCTTTTAGCTGCAGGTAGTCCTGCAAAAGCATACCCAGGTTAGGATCATCTTCTACTAATAATATCTTTTTGCCTTTTAGCGCATCTGTATTGCTGAGCGTAGCTGTCATAAACATTTAAATATCCTTTGCATTTATCGGGAAACTTATTTCGAACTCTGAACCCTTGTCTTTCTCGCTTTTTACACGGACAATTCCATTATGTCTTTTAACGATGTTGTCTACATAGCTTAAACCTAAACCAAATCCTTTTACATCGTGCAAGTTGCCTGTAGGAATGCGGTAAAATTGTTCAAAGATTTTTGATAGCTGGTCTTTGCTCATTCCAATGCCATTATCTTTTACTCTTATTAACAGGTTTTTCCCGGCGTTCAACGTGCTGATCTTTATTTCAGGCTGCTCCTTGCTATACTTTAGGGCGTTATCAATAAGATTGAAAATAATATTGCTGAGGTGCAGTTCATCACCTTGAACAATGTCCCTGACGGCTTCCAATTGCAGCTCAACTTTAGCGTCTTTCTTCTGGAATTGTAAAGTGAGACTGTCTGCAATAGCCGCGATAAGGTCATTCATCTCAACCGGTTTAAAGTTAAGTTTAAGATCACCTTTGTCTATCTTGGCAATATTCAATACTCTTTCTATGTGATTACCCAAACGCACATTTTCATCGTAGATAATATTAGCAAGGCGATTGACCCTTTGTCTATCTTCCAGTATTTCAGGATCTTTTAAAGCATCACTCGCAATCATGATCGTAGCCACAGGAGTTTTAAACTCGTGAGTCATGTTGTTAATGAAGTCTGTCTTGATCTCCGAAATCTTCTTCTGACGGAAGATTATATAGATGGTATAGCCAAAGCAACTTAAAAGCATGATCAACAGTCCCACTGATGAAATAAGTACAGAATGCATATTCTGAAACATATAGGCGTTCCGGGTGGGGAAATCGATCGTCAGCAAGCCGCTTTCGTTGATCATATCTTTCGGGAAAAGAGCAATACTGTATAAATTATCAGGCTGTATTTGATTCTCTTTCCACGCCACCTGTTGAAATATAACTGAGTCGGTATTGGCAAGAGATATTTTATAATTATAGGGGATATGAATACCTCTATTGGCAAGTTCCGTTCTTAATAGAGTATCTACCGGACTAATCCTCTTTAGTAGCGGAATGTCAAAATGCTCGTATTCGTTAGCAATATCGATAAATATGTTCGTTTTGGGATTGACGGTTTTAGCAGAATCAAAGAAGCTTCTGATTTTCCTTATTTCGCGAGATTTTGCTTCTGTTAATGCAATTGCTCTCTCTCTGGATCTCCGATCCCGCTCTTTTTTCAGTTCCTCTTTATACTTGTCATTCACCTTAGGAAGGGAGATAACTCTTATCCCTGAATAAGGATCTTCTACTAGGTAATGAACGCTGTCTCTCAATGATTTACCAAAGCGATGAGGCCTTAGGCGTTCTTCATCTTCTACATATAATTCATGTACTTCATCCTGAAAAACCTGCCCATATGTATCGACTGATTGTCTGAGCTTAACTTGCAGCCTCACTTTATTCAATTGATTTGGATCCCTGAAATAAGTTTCATAGAAATCATTATCAATAGTCATTATTCTCGGAAAGCGCGAACGGAGGATGCTGTCTCGTGTTTGAAAGTCCTTGTCGATCTTACCTTTAATCAATCGAATGCGACCCTGGTGCTCCTCCTCACGTTTCCTAGCATCCTCCTGTTCCCTGGTTAATTGCTGGTCTCTTTTAAAACGTTCCTCTGCTTTTGCCTTTTCACTTACGAAGCGCTTGGCATCTTGCTTTATTAGTTTGTTTGCAACTTCACTAAGAGCACTGTTTACTGAAAGATCGAACAACTGCGCCTTCTGCAAGTACGACTCCCTGATAAAGTAATATTGCATAGCCATCACCCCGAAGAGCGCAATGCTCATCAAACCAATTATGAGGCTAATACTTTTCTTTTTCATCTCACACAAAAATACGTAACTGGTTGCCTCTCAATTATCCTTTAACAATTTTTAACAAGGCCTTAACAAAATAAAAAAACGTTGCGGTCTACTTTTGATTATAAATTTTCAAATCATGAAAGCACCATTACTTAACCTGTTCATTCCCGCCGCTTTAAGCTATGCTCTTGTTATGCCAACAGTTGAAGCTCAAGCTCAAAAGACTGTAAAGAAAACGATCGTCGTAGCAAATGGCGACACCACAATTAATGGCAGGCGTTTGAAAGAGATGGATAAGAAAGAGCGGGAAAGGTTTAATAAGGAGTTTAATGAGAGAGAGAAGCAACAGATAGAAGAGGAGATAGACGCATTGATAAAAAGGAAAGGAAGCGCTGATATTGTGATACGAAAGTTTCCTGGCCCCTTAAGCCTGGAGAATGCAGATATTCTAAAATTCCGGGAGGATAGTGGGAAATTAAGTCCTGATAGTATTACATGGAGTTTTCGTCATCGAATAAACAGCGACATGTTAGCGTTGATTCCTGCAGGCAACCTGGGGTTTAGACCAAAAGTCCATAAGCACGATCGCTTAATGCTTTTAGATGACCGGCGGGAGTTTAAAGACAAAAAAAATACTCAGACCCTTCATTTTCGTAATGTTGATAAGGATGGATTTAGTACAGAACTAAACTTTTTTGTAGAAGATTTAAATCCTGAGGAACAAAAAGTCGTTTTGGGGCAGGTAGCTGCAAATGTTAATTTAGCCGTTGAGGACTTTGCATTATTTCCAAATTTTTCTTCGGGAGATATCAATTTGTCCTTCCACTTAGGAACTAAGGGGACAACACTGGTAAAGGTGCTCGACGCAGAACATAAAGTGCTATTTACCGATAAGGTGAATGGGTTTAGCGGAACTTATCTTAAGCCAGTAAATATGGCGAAAAATGGTCTTTATTACATTTCTGTAAACCAAAACGGTAAATGGTTTGTAAGAAGGATAGTTAAAAATTAACTGAGGAACAAAGAAGCCCTTTCTCCGCGATGGAGAAAGGGCTCTTTATTATCGGTGTAATCACCTCTAATCGGTGAAATTATCAATTAAAACGGAAGGTCGTCATCTTGCGGTGCTGAATTAATATCAACCGGAGGAGCGTAATCAGGCATTGGAGCTTGTGCACCTTGTCCTGTAAGAACGTTAAGTCTCCAAACGATTAAGGAGTTGAAGTAAGCAGTTTTACCATTACGGTCTGTCCATGGGCGACCACGAAGGTTGAAGAAAACTTCAACATCATCACCTACTTTCACAGTATCAAACAGGTTTACTTTATCCTGCAAAGCTTCGAATTTTATATATTCAGGGTACTGAGGATTTTCAGCGTACTCAATGATCAATTCCCTTTTTTTGAATGTCTCCGTCACATTTTGAATTGGAGAAATTTCGTGAACTTTTCCTTTTATATCCATTGTCTTGTCTTTTTTCGAAAATCAAAAACCAAATCTGCCAATTTTAATTGATTAACTTCGCACAATATTATGCAAGTTTTCAACACTAACAGTCGTATTATTATAACGTGCAATAAGCGTTTATCGCCTTATCTTGTAAAGGAAATTGAAGGATTAGGGTTTGCTATAAAGCGAAGTTTTACCACAGGGGTAGAGATTGAAGGCAATGTAAATGATTGTATCAGTCTCAATCTAAACCTTCGTACAGCCAGCCAGGTACTTTATTCCTTAAAAACGTTCAAGGCTGCTAATCCAACTGAACTTTATGAGGAACTTGTACAGGTTGAGTGGGAGGAATATATTGATTTTGCAGGTTATTTCTCTGTTACCTCTGTGGTTAACAATGAGCATATAACCACGCCACTTTTTGCAAATGTAAAAGTGAAGGATGCTATTGTAGACAGGATCAAAGCTAAAAAGGGAGCGCGGCCTAATTCTGGTCCGGAACTAAATAAAACGGTTGTAAACCTTTACTGGCAGGCAGATAGAGCAGAAGTATTTTTGGATACGTCGGGAGAAACACTATCTAAGCATGGCTACCGCAAAATTCCGGGAAAAGCGCCGATGCTTGAGGCCCTTGCAGCATCAACCATAATGGCTACTAAATGGGATAAACAGAGCACTTTCATTAATCCCATGTGTGGTTCTGGAACGCTTGCTATTGAAGCTGCACTCCTGGCTACTGATAAAAGTCCCGGTCTTTTCCGTATGAATTACGGTTTTATGCATATTATCGGATATGATGAGCAGGTGTTCTTTACTGAGCGACGTAAGTTGAAAGACCAGGCAAAGAAACAGATCGAGTTTAAGATCATTGCGAGCGACCTCTCTCCTGATGCCGTAGACGTTGCCCAAAGGAACGCTAAAACGGCAGGGGTAGATCATTTAATAGAATTTCATGTCTGCGATTTTGCAGATACCCCGGTACCTGAAGATAAAAAAGGTGTAGTAATGTTTAACCCTGAATATGGGGAGCGTTTAGGTGTACATTCTAAGTTAGAAGCCACCTATAAACGTATCGGCGATTATATGAAGCAGAACTGTAAAGGCTACAACGGTTATATCTTTACCGGAAACCCTGACCTTGCCAAAAAGATAGGTCTTAAAGCTTCAAGAAGAATAGAGTTTTATAATGGTAAGCTGGATTGCCGCTTGCTGGAGTATGAACTTTATGAAGGGACCAAGAGGGAGGTTAAGGAGGATGAGCCTTATCAGTTTTAAAGTCACGAATTGAACGGATTAGACGAATTTACACGAATCATAGCGTCTAAAAAGAGAGAACACTAATTTAAAAGTTGTCACTAGTTTTACGAATTACACGAATTACACAAAGCTTAGCGCGTCAGTCAGAATGATAGGTCTGCATTTGGATTCCTGCTATTCGTATTAGGCCGCTTTACAGATTCGTGTAATTCGCGTAATTCGTGCTTTTTCCGTTCGTGCTGTTTGTAAATATCTTTAGCGCTACGTCAGGAATTCGTGAAAATTCGCTTAATCCGTGTAATTAGTGTTTTACTTTCTTTATTATCTCTTCAATCCTTAATTTCTGCTGTTCCCCACTCTTCATATCTTTTAAACTCAACTCGCCTGATTGCATCTCATCACTACCAATAAGGATCACATAGGGGATGTTTTTTCCATCTGCATAACCCATTTGTTTTTTCAGTTTTGCTGAAGAAGGGTAAAGTTCTGCGGCTATTCCTGCTGATCTTAATTGTTGTAATACAGGTAATGCATACGCCTCTGCTTCCGAGTCGAAATTGCTGATTAGAACTTTTGTTGTTTCTTCTGCACTTTCAGGGAATAATTTCAGCTCTTCTAATACGTCGTAGATCCGATCAGCACCGAAGGAGATCCCGGCACCGGTAAGGTTTTTTAAACCGAACATTCCGGTAAGGTCGTCATAACGGCCACCGCCACCAATACTTCCCATGGCCACTTCATTGGTTTTTACCTCGAAGATCGCGCCTGTATAATAGTTTAGTCCTCGGGCAAGGGTGATATCAAGTTCAAGTCTTTTGTTTGAGGAAAGGATTTGTGCATCAAGAGCGGAAATATATTTGAAAATAGATTCAATCTCTGCAATTCCTTTTAATCCTGTTTCTGACTCTTGCAAAACTGTTCTTAAACTTTCGAGCTTTTCTTCGTTGCTGCCTTCCAGAAGAATTACCGGTTTCAGTTTTTCGATATCTGCTTCTGTAAAGCCTCGCTCAATAAGTTCCTTTACAACCCCATCTAAGCCTATTTTATCAAGTTTGTCGATAGCAACTGTCATGTCGACGATAAGTTCTGGTTTTCCAATGATCTCCGCAATTCCGGAAAGGATCTTGCGATTATTGATCTTGATGGTAAAGTCCTTCAAGCCGAATTTGCTTAAAGCCTCATTGTAGATTAACACGAATTCGGCTTCGTTCAATAGGCTTTCTGAACCCACAACGTCTGCATCGCATTGATAGAATTCCCGGTAACGGCCTCTTTGAGGGCGGTCTGCACGCCATACGGGCTGGATCTGAAAGCGCTTGAATGGGAATGAGATATCGTTCTGATGCATAACAACGTACCGGGCAAAGGGAACTGTCAGATCGTAACGTAGTGCTTTTTCTGATATGTCAGAAATTAATGCGTTTGAATTATCTGGTGTTAATTTCTCTGGTTTTACTTTAGCCAGGTAATCACCAGAGTTTAGAATCTTAAATATCAGCTTATCGCCTTCGTCTCCGTACTTTCCGGTCAAGGTATTCAGATTCTCCATGGAGGGAGTTTGAATCTCTTGATAGCCGAACTTCTTAAAAACAGACTTAATGGTGTCGAAAATGTAATTCCTTTTCACCATTTCTGAAGGTGAAAAGTCTCTAGTGCCTTTTGGAACAGAGGGTTTAATGGTCGCCATAGCGGCAAAAGTACAAAAAGTGTGAGGTTAAGTTACTGCAAATATTTCTCCTTCATTACTTGAATATGGTGTTTTGCGTGGCCTGCGATTATGTATACCAGTGCTTTTGCGCTCATAGGATTACCGCTGGCATTGCCGATATAGGCCAATTGTTGCTCTGATAGAGAATCAATAAGGAAAAGAGTGGATCTTCGAACTGCCTCAAACTCCTGGATAAGGTTCTCCATATCCAATTTACCAAACTCTGAATATTTCATGAATTCATCCTGGTCAAATCCAGGAAGGGGGGTAGTATCCTTACGCGAGATCCTTAACAGTCGATAAGCCATTATTCTTTCGGTGTCTATGATATGACCTAAGAGTTCTTTAACGGTCCATTTTCCTTCTGCATAAGCATAATCAGCTTTAGCCAGGTTTGACCTTAAAAGGGTAGGAAAAGAAGTTTCCTGTTCTTTGATCTCTGAAATTACATCTTCACTTGCCGTATCAATATACCCTTGAAAGAATGCTCCATATTCCTCAGCTGTTGGTTTAGTCATTTAACTGCTTTTTAGTATTATCCTGAATGTTGTTCCCTTACCATATTCTGAGTCTTTTACAAAGATCTGTCCTTTATGGTAGTTCTCAATAATACGTTTTGTTAGTGAAAGTCCCAAACCCCAGCCCCGTTTACGTGTGGTATAACCCGGTTGAAATACGGTTTCAAACTTCATCCTGGGAATGCCTTTCCCTGTATCTGACACATCTATGAAAACCTGTCCTTTAGCTAAATTCTCTGTAATGCGAATTTCTATTTTGCCAGTTCCCTCAATGGCATTTACCGCATTCTTAAGTAAGTTTTCGATCACCCAGTCGAACAAAGGTATATTTAAAAGTGCTTCAACCTGCTTGTCTCCACTGATGATAAAGCTGATCTTGTCGCTTGCTCTGACCTTGAAATAATTAAGATAATCCTCAATAACGGTGAATACGACATGACTTTGGAGAATAGGTTTGGAACCGATTTTGGAAAACCGGTCGGCAACCATTTCAAGCCGTTTTATGTCGTTTTCCATTTCCAGCACCAGTGGATCCTCTTCGGCATCAAACTTTGACTTGATCAGTTCCGTCCAGGCCATTAATGAAGAAATTGGAGTTCCCAGCTGGTGAGCCGTTTCTTTAGCTAATCCGACCCATACGAGATCCTGCTCTGACCGCCTTGAGGAACTAAATACCAGGTAAGCTATGATCAGGAAAATTCCAATCACAGTTAATTGGATGGTGGGAAACACCCTCAGCTGTGTTAGTAATGATGAGTCTTTGTAGTAAACCGCCCACTTTGTTCCGTCCTGAAGGGAAATGATAATGGGAGGGTGTTGTGATTTCATCTCATTCAGCTGAGCTTTAAAATAGGCCGGGTCGTAAGTCTTGCGGGTATAGAGAGGGGATTCAAGGTTATTCTCGGCCTCGAGCGTATAATTAGTCTTTGTACTGTCTAAGCCCTTCCAATAAATGATGCTATCGCGTTCATCAACTACGATGGCAGGTACTGAAAGACTGTCACGGATTGAGTAGACGAAGGTGATGTACTCATCATTAATATCGGTTATCTCAAAGATCTTCTTATTACTAATTGCCCAAACTTCTGCACGTGTGCGTTCTGCTGCGGAAATGCCTTTAACAAGATAGTTACTATACCAGATGGAAACCGCACCTATAACAATGGCAAAGGCTAATAAGAGGAATTTCCATCGCCGCTTCTGTTCGTAAGGATTCATATCTCGCCCCTCCTTCCCCGAAAGGGGGAGTTCGTTAAAGCAGAATATTTTTGTAGCAAAATATTTAAGAGCATAAGCATCAATAGATCTATTAATTCCAACTTTAGGCTTATCGTCTTAATCTTTATATTCAACACCCATATTATAGAAAAGGAAGGCAAACTTATCGGTTTGCTCTGCAATGATCTGCGCTGTTGATTTTCCAGCCCCATGCCCTGCTTTTGTTTCTATTCTGATCAGCACGGGGTTCGAACCCTTGTGATATTCCTGTAATCGTGCAGCAAATTTGAAAGAGTGAGCGGGTACTACCCGGTCATCATGGTCGGCCGTGGTAACAAGGGTTGCGGGGTAATTTGCTCCTGTTTTTAAAGCATGATATGGAGAGTACTGGTTCAAATACTCGAACATCTCCTTCGAATCTTCCGCGGTACCATAGTCGTAAGCCCAACCAGCACCTGCTGTGAATTTGTTGTAACGCAGCATATCCAAAACTCCTACAGCCGGTAAAGCAACTTTAAATAGTTCAGGCCTTTGCGTCATACAAGCTCCAACAAGTAATCCGCCATTTGAGCCGCCTGAGATGGCAAGGTAATCTTTAGAAGTATATTTGTTACTGATAAGGTATTCAGCTGCCGCAATAAAGTCGTCGAATACGTTCTGCTTTTGAAGCTTAGTACCTGCAATATGCCATTTCTCTCCGTACTCACCTCCACCACGAAGATTTGGAACAGCAAAAATGCCCCCCTGCTCAAGGAGGATAATATTTGCGGTGCTGAAGCTCGGAGTAAGACTGACATTAAAGCCTCCGTACCCGTATAATATCGTAGGGTTATTGCCGTCTAGCTTTAAACCCTTCTTATGCGTAATGATCATTGGGACCTTAGTACCATCCTTCGATGTATAGAACACCTGTTTGGATTCATACTGCTCAGGGTCGAACTTAACTCCAGATTTTTTATAGACTTCTGATTTTCCGATTTCGATGGTGTATTTGAAGATGGTTGGCGGGTACACATATGAGGTAAATGTATAGTACAGCTCCTTTTCCTCTTTTTTAGCACCAAAACCTGAGGCTGTTCCTACTCCCGGAAGCGTGATAGTTCTTTCGAGCTTTCCCTGCATATCGTATTGTTGTACAAGGGAAGTAGCATCTTTAAGGTAATTAGCAAATATTTTGCCTCCACCGGTACCTGCATTCAAAACGTTCCCGGTTTCTCTAATAAAGTCTTTCCAATTAGATGTAGCAGGACTTGCAGCATCTACCGTTACTACTTTATTGTTGGGGGCGTTGAGATTGGTAGTGATATATAATGTACTCCCAAGATTGTCAAGCACATCGTGTTCGTTCTTCATGTCATTGATAACATTGACGATCTTGCTTCCTGGCTTACTGAGGTCCTGAATGTACAGCTCGTTCCCTGTTGTTGAATTGGCAGCTGTAATAACCAGAAAACGCTCATCTTCAGTTATAGATCCGCCAATATATCTTCTTGGGGTAGTTTCCCCTCCAAAGATCAGCTTGTCTTCACTTTGAGAGGTGCCCAGCTTGTGGTAATAGAGTTTATGGTATTGGGTTAATCCGGAAAGTTCGCTTCCTGCCTTGGGTTTATCATAACTGCTATAATAAAAGCCATCGTTTCCTTTCCATGCAAGGCCGGAGAACTTTACATCAATCAGCGTTTGGCCTATTTGTGTTCTATCATCGGTTTTTATTACTATCACCTTCCTCCAGTCTGATCCTCCTTCGGAGATCTGGTACGCCGCAAGGCTTCCGTCCTTCGTAAATTCAATACCTGCTAAAGATGTTGTACCATCTGAAGAAAAAGTGTTTGGATCTAGAAAAACTTCCGGTTCCTTACCTTCTTCCTGGCGATAAAGTACAGCCTGATTCTGTAAACCATTGTTTTTAAAATAATAAATGTATTTACCCTCCTTGAAAGGAGCACTGTATTTCTCGTAGTTCCAGAGCTTTTCTAACCGTTGCTTGATCTTATCCCTGTAAGGTATCTTTGCGAGATAACCCTGGGTGACTTTATTTTGTTCTATTACCCATGCTTTAGTATCTTCCGCCTGATCGTTCTCAAGCCAGCGATACGGATCCTGAACTTCTTTGCCGAAATAAGTATCTTTTGTATTGTCTTTCTTTGTGTTTGGGTAACTGATCATCTTTTTGTTTGATTGTGCGCTTACGTTAAAAGTAACGCAGGAAAAAATAAATAGGATACCAAGTTTATTCATAAAAACCATCTGGAGCAATTATAATAACAAGCATAAGTAGTGAGGGGAACTATAAAAAACACCTCAGAAATACATAAAAACGCATCGTTTTGTTGCAAATTACAATTTTCCTGACATCTTCGTACTTTTACCTCCGATGCCCGAACGTAATAAAATTTATTTTGCTTCTGACTTTCATCTGGGAGTTGCTGATTATAAGCTAAGCCGCTATCGTGAAGATAAAGTGGTGAGATGGCTTGATACAATTAAAGAAGACGCAGCAGAACTATTCCTGGTAGGTGATGTTTTTGATTTTTGGTTTGAATATAAGCGTGCTGTTCCGAGAGGTTTTATCCGGTTTTTGGGAAAACTGGCTGAACTTTCTGACGCAGGAGTAAAGATCACGATGTTTAAAGGAAATCATGATATGTGGATGTTTGGATACCTCACACAGGAACTGGGCATACAGATCATATCGAACGAACTTGTGATTGAACGAGGCGGAAAGAAGTTTTATATTCATCATGGGGACGGTTTGGGACCGGGTGACGCGAAGTATAAATTTTTGAAGAAAATATTTAGAAGCGATCTGTGTCAATGGCTCTTTGCGCGACTTCATCCGAACCTGGGAATTGGAATAGCCCTTTCCTGGTCGGCACACAGCAGAGCTACAGGTTTGAAAAAGGAAAGTTTTATGGGCGAGCAGCAGGAATGGCTGATCACTCATAGCAAAGAGGTTTTGCAGAAAGAGCACTATGATTACTTTATTTTTGGACATAGACATCTTCCTATTGACATAAGTCTTCCTGCGAATTCGCGTTATATAAATCTCGGAGAATGGTTAGGGTATAATTCTTATGGGGTGTTTGAAAATGGAGAAATGTTCCTTCGTTTTTTTGAAAATCCTGAAGGTGTTCCTGCTAACCATGTTTTAAGTGATGATGTTATAGGATAACAATGAGATTTATACTGGCTGCTGGTCTGATTCTACTGATGAGCTTCTCTAAGGCTAGCTTGGTTACAGCCCAGTATAAGCTTCAATACACTTTTAAAATTGATACCCCGGCCGTTTCTGTCTGTATCGATAACCTTAATGATGTATATTTGGTTACCCCGGCAAATCAAATCTTAAAATACAATAATGCGGGAAAGCTACTTTGGAACTACAGTAATAAGGCTTTCGGTAAACTAGGATATATAGATGTGACTGACCCAATGCGGGTACTGCTGTTCTACCCGGCCATCCAGCAAGCGGTTGTTTTGAACAACAACCTTAATGAAATAACGCGGTTTAGCTTTGCTGAGGATGCTTCAGGTTTGATTTCTTTAATAGCTACTGCAAATTCTAATGGCTTCTGGATTTATGATCAGTTGAACCAGCAGTTACGAAAACTAACAAATCAGTTTGGGAATGAACTGCAGTCGCTGAACTTATACCAACAGACCGGTTTTCCTCTTCAGCCTGCGATTATGCATGCTTCAGATCAAAATGTTTTTATTTATGATTCCAAACAAGGGATCATGAAGTTTGACCGTTTTGGTAACTATTTAGCTACTATTAAGACCGGCACCATTAGCAGTTTCCAGGTTAGAGGTGATTTAATCTTTGTTCTAAGGGATAAACAATGGGAATGTTACAAAGTGAACAGTGCCGAAAGGCATACTCTTTTTATTTTTGATGAAACCGTTTTGCAGGTAGGCGAGGGAAATAATCGACTAGCTGTATTAACTAACCAAGGTGTAAAAATCTATACTATCCTGAACAATGAAGAAGGAAAATAAGTGGTTATCCATAGTCTTTGTGATGTTGATCCAATCTGCCTTTGCTCAAAAAGCAGGCAGGATTAGAATTACGGAAGAAAAAGATAAGCAACGTTTGGATGTGCTGATCAACGACAGCCTTTTTACCTCTTTGCTTTATGCAGATAGTTTGAGGAAGCATGTTCTTTACCCTGTAAATGCTTCTGGTGGTATTACTGTCACACGCGGTTATCCCCTGAAACCTCAAGTCGGCGATCAGGTTGATCATCCTCATCAAATAGGGGTATGGTTCAATTATGGAGATGTTAACGGTGCGGACTATTGGAACAACTCAACTAAGATAGATACCAATAAGAAGGCGTACGGGACTATCAGGGTTAACAAAGTTTCTGTGGTTAAGACCGCTAACCGAAACCCGGGAATAAAGGTAAATGCATTATGGCTTAATCCCGGAGCAAAGCCCGTTATGGCTGAAGAGACAGTATATGCTTTTTCTGAAGAGGCAGGAGCAAGGTTAATCAGCAGAGAAACGAAACTAACAGCTTTGGTAGATGTTTCGCTGAAGGACAACAAGGAGGGGTTATTTGGAATGAGAGTGTCCCGGCAGCTTGAACATCCTTCAGATAAGGCGGTAGAGGTAATGGATTCAGCAGGGAGGCGAGCTAAGGTAGTTGAGAAAAATTTTACTACCGGGTTTTATGAGAGCAGCGGAGGAATATCAGGAGAAGCTGTGTTCGGAACACGAGCAGAATGGTTAAAGCTATCGGGAAAAGTTGACAGCAAGGCAGTTACACTGATCTTGATGGACCACCCCCAGAACGTGAATTACCCAGCTTTTTTAATGTCAAGAGGATATGGACTATTCGCATTGAACCCTCTCGGAGCTGAATTTTATACCAATGGAAAGGAGAAGTTGAACTTGATCCTCAAGAAAGGTGAGAGCAAAGTTTTCCGGCACGGGCTGCTTGTCGGTCATGAGCTAAGTAATGGTCAGATTGACTTACTCTATAAGAAGTTTAAAAAGAATTAAATAGAGTTTCGACTACCTGGAATGGACCTAATTGAACGCTAAAGCCGAATCAATATTAGCTGCTCTGAAATTGGCTAAAAACCTGTACTTTTGTGCCCTTTGGAAATGGTGCGGCTCGGTCTATGCCTTAGGGTATCAATCCGGCAAGTAGGGACTGCACTGTTACTTATCAAATAATACCATGTTAGATAAATTAGAGGCAATAAAACTCCGTTGGGAAGAAGTAGAAAGGGATCTAAGCAATCCTGCTACTATGAGCGATATGAAGCGCTTTACCCAATTGAATAAAGAGTATAAAGACTTGGGTAAGATCGTAGATGAGTACAAAATCTACAAAAATGTTGTTTCGAATATTGAGGCGAACAGAGAGATCTTATCTAACGAGAAAGACGAGGAACTTCGTGAGATGGCCAAGATGGAGATGGATGAGCTTGTTCCTCAAAAGGAAGAACTCGAGGAGAAGATACGGGTAATGCTTATTCCTAAAGATCCTCAGGACGCTAAAAATGCTGTATTTGAGATTCGTGGTGGAACTGGAGGAGACGAGGCTGCACTGTTTGCTGGCGACTTATACCGTATGTACACCCGCTACTTTGAAAAGAAAGGTTGGAAAGTTGAGGTTGTTGATGTTACTGAAGGTACTGCTGGTGGTTATAAAGAGGTTATTTTAAAAGTTTCTGGAGAAGATGTTTATGGTACCTTAAAGTATGAATCAGGTGTTCACCGGGTTCAACGTGTTCCTGATACTGAAACGCAGGGCCGTGTGCATACATCTGCTGCTTCTGTTGCTGTATTGCCGGAGGTTGAGGAAGTGGACTTTTATCTAAATCCTGCAGATGTTGAGATGCAGACTTCCCGTTCGGGTGGTGCCGGTGGTCAGAACGTAAATAAAGTTGAAACTAAAGTTCAACTGACGCACAAACCAACAGGAATGGTAGTTGTCTGCCAGATTGAACGTTCTCAGCTGGGTAACCGCGAAAGAGCAATGGAAATGCTTCGTAGCAGGCTTTATGACTTGGAGGTGCAAAAACAAACAGGAGATATTGCTGCAAAACGTAAAAGCATGGTATCTACTGGTGATAGGTCTGCAAAGATCCGAACATACAATTATCCTCAGGGACGTGTCACCGATCACCGCATTGGATTGACTTTGTATAACCTCCCTGCTATTATGGATGGTGATATTCAAGAAATTATAGACGCCCTTCAATTTGCAGAAAATGCTGAAAAAATGAAGGAAGGTCAGACAGTATAGACCGGCAAACTGAGGACGAAATTTACTTTTTAAAAATTTTCACTTTTTTTTGACAAGTAGAAATTAAAACCTCATATTTGCAGTCCCAAAACGGGAGAACGGAGTGGTAGTTCAGCTGGTTAGAATACATGCCTGTCACGCATGGGGTCGCGGGTTCGAGTCCCGTCCATTCCGCAAAGCCTCTTAGAGAAATCTGAGGGGTTTTTTTTTGTGGTCTAAATTTAGAGGCACTAAAAAAGGGTTGAATTTATTATCCAACCCTCTTCTTTGAAAATAGTACTTCTTGTTAATTAATTTTAACTAGTTTGTCTTTCAAATTTACCGGAACTTCATTAAGTCCCAGAATTCTCAATTCGCTTTGAGGATTTCCTACCACCGCTCCGGAAAGGGTTTCGTTCAATTCCTTTGTTTCAAGCCTGTACATTGCTCCCGTAGCAGGATCCACTATTAAAAATCCAATCAGGCCTCCAAATAAAATGTTTCCCCAATACCAACCGTTTAGTTTACTGCTTACCGGTATTATTTTTTCCGAATATCCCGGAGCAGAAAACTTGATCTGGTATTGAGCTCTTGAAAAAAATCCTGCGCCTGATTTTAAGTTTGTAACCGCTGGTGTTTGCCCTTTATAAACTAAGTTACCCCATTTATCAGTTATAGTAATACTCGCATTAGTAGGTGTCGAGTTTACAGTTAAAGGATAGTTACTTCTGGAGACGATGGACGCGCAACTCATGGAAAATACAGTAGTTGCGATCAAGGAATAGGTTAAGATCTTCTTCATCATGACAATTGTAATAAGATTAAAATTCGCACAGATTTAATTGGGAGCAATTTTACAACTTTTGTGTTCATTTTGCAATGATTATTAAAATGGGGACGATCATATTTGCTTGATCTGTAATTTCTTGTGTGCTTTGATGTAAAAATCTTGAATTTCTGTTTTGACATATCATTTAAAAAACTCATATTTGCACACCCGAAAGGGAGAACGGAGTGGTAGTTCAGCTGGTTAGAATACATGCCTGTCACGCATGGGGTCGCGGGTTCGAGTCCCGTCCATTCCGCAGAAATTTGAAGCCTTGCAAGATTTGCAGGGCTTTCTTGTTTTTATTCCAAAAATTCTTCGTATCTATCTGATTTTCTTTATTTTTGCAGCCGTATGATGAGCTGGATTTGTTCGGTGTTTTAGCTCACAACCTCAGCCTTTTAATCATTTAGTGATGGTGAGGAAGACATATTCAAAGCTATTTGGCGTGGTTAGATCTGTGCAGAAGCTTTAAGGTAATTTTGAACTATTTGTCGACTTGATACATGAAAATAATTTTATTCAATCTGATTTTTGGACTTGCTGTTCTTGAAGTTTCTGTTGATGTGGTGAACCGCGTTCTTAATACTCAATACGAGATTATTCATAAGGATAGTATAAGAAGGCTACTTTACAACATTGGGATTCCGGTAGAGATACTGATGTTTATAATAAATGCAGCTGTTTATATGAAAACAGGTAAACCCTTATTCTAGATAAATCATTTTAAAAGCTCTTGTTCCAGGGGATGAGAGCTATCCCTTCATATTTTTTTGCTTATTGCAAATCTCTTGTAATTCTACCTCCTGTTTCTAGATCCTAAAGTATTTACGCCGGCCTTGTAGTGGCCTTACAGCGAGTTTATACCCACCTTATAGCGATAATATTGTATGCCTTGCTCATACATCACTCATGGATACCTCAGTAATAAGTTAACTATACTGCTTGAATAAAGAGAGTTTGATAGCTGTAAAAGCTTACTTTTTCGAACAATGACTGCACAAGGTAGCTCCAAAGTACCTTAAATATTCTTTAGTATTCTTGGATATATGAAGGATTACTTTAAAATTCGCCCTTGTCTGTTCTTTATAAAAATTCTAAAATCCTTTCATCTAAAACTAAACTCTCGTTTAGAAGTATAAATTAGGATTGTTATTTTTTGCGATGACACACATCATTCTTTAAAGTTGCCAATGGTACTAATTTGGCACCATAATTTAATAAGCAAATGACTAAAACCGTTTTTGTAGCAACAGCCGAGCCTTATAGTGGAAAATCGATCGTTGTATTAGGCCTTATTAATATGTTATTGGGTAAGGCAAGAAAAATTGGATATTTCAAGCCTATCATAAATTACCATCCTACGGAAAAGAAGGATGTTCATGTTCAAACAGTACTCCAGCATTTTGGCCTTCCTGTTAACTACGAGGATATTTATGCATTTACCCGTTCGGAAGTTTTGCATCATATAGAGAACGACTCCCAGGGTGAAATGATCGACGTGATTATCAGCAAATACAAGCAGCTGGAAGAAACCTATGATTTTACCGTTATTGAGGGTAGCGATTTTGTGGGGGAAGGTGCGGCTTTTGAGTTTGAAGCAAACGTTTCTATCGCTAAGAACTTAAGTGCTCCGGTTATCGTAGTTGTTACAGGTAAAGGAAAAACTACAGCACAAATTATTAATTCAGCATTAACGCTTCATAAAAACTTCGAATCACGTGAGGTGCAGGTGTTGGCTACCATTGTAAACAAAGTTAAACCTGAACAGCTGGAGGACGTAAAGGAGCTTTTGAATTCGCAGTTGGAGGAGGGTTCCATCCTGGCTGTAATTCCTGAAAATAAAAGCCTTGAGAATCCTACAATGAAGGAAATTCATGACAGTCTTGGCGGGAAGCTTTTATTTGGTGAGGAGAATTTGCCCAACCAGGTAGATAACTTTATTACAGGTGCAATGCATGTCCCTAATTTTCTTAATCACTTGAAAGAAAATGTGCTGATTGTAACGCCCGGAGACAGGGGAGATATTGTTATTGGTTCATTGCAGGCCAACTTATCCACCAGTTATCCGAAGGTGGCGGGTATTGTGCTTACTGCCGGATCAATGCCAGAGGAACCAATTATCCGACTGATCGAAGGACTTCAAACAGTAGTACCAATAATTTCTGTTCCAACCGGTACATTCCAAACTATCACTGAAATCGCCGCTATTAAACCCCGGATCTCCCCGGATAATACCAAGAAAATACAGCTGGCACTTGATATTTTCGATAAGTACCTGGATGTAGAGGCACTTAACCAGAGGATCATCACTTTTGAACCTGAAGGAATAACTCCTCATATGTTCCAGTATCAGCTTACCAAGTGGGCTAAGAGCCAGTCGAGGCACATTGTCTTACCTGAGGGGCATGATGAACGTGTTTTGAAAGCTGCAGCTCGTTTAGTAGCTCAAGAAGTTTGTAAGATAACCCTGCTTGGAAAACCTGCTGAAATAGCAGCTTCCATTAAGCGTTTAGGACTTACTATAGATCCCAATAAGATTAGCATTATAGACCCCGCAAATTCAGAGTATTACGACGATTTTGTGGAAACCCTTTATGAGCTCCGCAAAACTAAAAACGTGAATATGGAAATGGCCAGGGATATGATGACAGATGTTTCATATTTCGGTACAATGATGGTCTACAAAGGAATTGCAGACGGAATGGTTTCGGGTGCAGTAAATACTACCCAACATACTATCCGCCCGGCTTTGCAATTTGTGAAGACCAAGCCGGGCATTTCTACAGTGTCCTCTGTATTTTTCATGTGTCTTCCTGATAGGGTATCAGTGTTCGGTGATTGTGCAGTTAACCCTAACCCTACTGCAGAACAACTAGCAGAAATAGCGATATCATCGGCTGAAACAAGTCAAAAATTTGGAATAGAACCAAGGATTGCCATGCTTTCATACTCTTCAGGTACTTCTGGAGTAGGAGAGGACGTAGATAAAGTTCGCAAAGCCACTGAAATTATCAAAGCGACCCGTCCTGATCTAAAAGTTGAAGGTCCTATTCAGTACGATGCCGCTGTTGATCCTGTTGTAGGTAAACAGAAACTTCCGAATTCTGAGGTTGCCGGACAAGCAAGTGTGCTTATATTCCCTGACTTAAATACTGGTAATAATACTTATAAAGCGGTTCAAAGGGAAACAGGTGCTCTGGCCATTGGTCCTATGCTTCAGGGACTGAATAAACCAGTGAACGATTTAAGTCGCGGATGTACTGTTGATGATATCTTCAACACTGTGATCATTACTGCTATACAAGCACAAGAGTAAGTTTTTAATTTAAATATCGATTTTAAACATGAACATTTTCGTTGTTAACTGCGGCAGCAGTTCTATAAAATATCAATTCTTCAAGTGGCCACATCAAAGTCCTATTTGTAGCGGCCTGGTTGAACGCATCGGTCTTGAGAATTCAATTATTACTCATAAGGTGTATCAGGACGGAACCGAGAAGGTGATTGAACGTGTGTTGGAGTACGCTGACCACGAAATGGGTATGAAGGAAGTGGGTAAGTTACTCACTGAACCGGGAATTGGAGTAATTCAGAATCCAGAGGAGATAGAGTCTGTAGGACATCGTATTGTTCACGGTGGAGAAAGTTTTTCTAAAACAACGGTGATTACACCAGGTGTAAAGGAGGAAATTAAACGCCTTTCAACGTTAGCACCGCTACACAATCCGGGGCACTATATTGGTATCACAGTTTCAGAAAAAATCTTTACCAAAGCAACCCAGATAGCTGTTTTTGATACGGCATTTCATCAAACTATGCCTGAGAAGGCTTTCCGTTATGCGCTTCCTGAATCTCTTTATACAGAGAATAGTATCCGTGTTTATGGTTTCCATGGCACCAGTCATAAATATGTGACAGGCCAGGCATTAAGCTATCTCGATAATCCTAATGCAAAAATCATCACTGTCCATCTCGGGAATGGCTGCAGTATGGCTGCGGTCAATGCCGGTGTGTGTGTTGATACAAGTATGGGACTAACTCCTCTTGATGGCTTGATAATGGGAACACGTACAGGTTCAATTGATGCCTCAGTAGTATTTCATATGGTATCTCAATTGGGATATGATATTGAACAAGTGAATACTTTATTCAATAAACGCAGTGGAATGCTTGGTTTGACCGGGTTTAGCGATATGCGGGATATTTTAAAGGCTATAGATGCAGGTGATAAAAACGCGAAGCTGGCCTATGATATGTATGCTTACCGTATTAAGAAGTTTATTGGCTCTTATGCCGCGGCATTAAATGGCCTTGATGCAATTGTGTTTACGGCTGGTGTGGGTGAAAACGACGCTGCACTCCGTGAAATGGTGTGTACAGATATGGGCTTCTTTGGGATCACGATCGATGTAGAGAAGAACAAGGTGCGCTCAAAAGAAAACAGGGAAATCAATCTTCCTGAAGGAAAAGTTAAAGTATTAATTATTCCAACCAATGAAGAGTTGGAAATTGCCAAAGAATGCTTTGAGCTAATTGAGACGAAGGAAACTATAGCCTGATCGGCAATATAAGTTGCATTGGCAGATAAAAAGGAAGAGTTTGTCTAATACTACTCTTAATCTTTCACGATTGAACTATTTTTGTGAAGATGAGTAGAATTAGGCAAATTTTCCTTCATGCAATAGTCTGGCTAGTGCTCCTGCTGTTTTTCGTGTTTGTAAGTAGCAGGTCTGGATCGGTTAGCGAAGCTTTCGTTATCTTCGTCTATTTCGGCCTTTGTAATATTGCCATTTTCTATGTTAACTACCTTTACCTGCTTCCCCGGTACCTTAATTCTCGTGAATATCTTGCTTGTGCCGCTAGTATAATAGGCTTGATCCTTGTTTCAGGTCTTCTGAAGTACGGGCTGGCCAACGTTTTTAGTGATACAATACTTGTGAGAGGTCAAACAAGTGGAGCTATCGGTTTCAGGGATTATTATATAGCTTCCGTTTTTACAAGTACTTTTTTCATTTTTACAAGTACCGCATTAAAGTTCAGTACAGATTGGTTTGTAAATGAAAAGGTTAAACGAAGCCTTGAAAAAGAGAAGCTAGCAGCAGAGCTTGCCTTTCTAAAATCCCAGATAAATCCTCATTTCCTTTTTAATTCTTTAAATAATATTTATTCATTGGCTTATCAGCGCTCAGAGAAAACGCCGGAAGCTGTTTTGAAGCTTTCTGAGATTATGCGTTATATGCTTCAAGAAAGTAATGAGGTGAGGGTGGATTTGTCACGAGAGCTAAGATACCTTGATAATTATATCGAGCTTCAGAAGTTGAGATTTAAGAATGATGCTTATGTAAAGGTGACTGTTGAAGGTGATGATCAGGATAAGAAGATCGCTCCTTTGATACTGATAGCATTTGTTGAAAATGCCTTTAAACATGGAGTAGCTTCAGATCCTCTCCATCCGATCATTATTGAAGTAAAGATTGCTAAAGATAGATTGAACTTTAGTGTAATGAACCGGAAGAGTTCGCATAACAAAGATCTAACCAGTGGTATTGGCTTGAGTAATGTTAAGAGGCGTCTTGATCTTCTTTACCCGGAAAGGTATTATTTGAATATTACGGATAGGGAAGTTACCTATTGTAGTGAATTATCTTTAGTTTTATAAAATGATACGCTGCCTTGTCGTTGATGATGAACCTCTGGCTCTCGATATCCTTGTAGATTATATCGATAAGGTGCCTTTTCTTCAGCTTATTAGATCTACCACAAGCGCATTTGAAGCTCTTTCTATAGTACAGCAGGATCAGGTGGATCTCGTGTTCCTCGATGTTCAGATGCCAGAACTTACGGGTATTCAGTTTCTGAAGATCCTTAACGGGAAATGTAAAGTGATCCTAACGACAGCTTACTCACAGTACGCCTTAGATGGATATGAGCTGGATATCTGCGATTATTTATTAAAGCCGATAGCCTTTGATCGCTTTTACAAAGCTGTTAGTAAAGTTCAGGCCCAGATTTTGGTTCAGCAGCCTGTAGTCACTCCACCTGTTGCTGAAAAAGTGGTGAGTCAGTCGCCGGACTTTATATTTGTAAAAACTGAGCATAGGATTCAAAAGATATATATTAATGATATCTTATATATCGAGGGATTGAAAGACTATATATCCATTTTTACCCATGCTGAACGTATCATTACATTACAGCACATGAAAAAAATGGAAGAGGTTTTGCCCTCAGGCCGATTTGCTCGTGTTCACAAATCCTATATTGTTTCTATCGACAAGATTGAAAGCATAGAAAGAAGCAGAATTCAGATCGCGGAAAAGGTTATACCGATTGGCGACACCTATCGTGATAGTTTTTTTAAGCAGATCGAGGATAAGAATATTTAGGCTAGGCACCATTTACCTTTCCCCTAATGAGGTTCTCCGCTGTTATAACTACTTCATCTACCGATTTCCCTTTGGGTTCGATCGGCTCAAGTACCGTAAATTTAAGGTGTTCTCCAAAACTCAATGGATAATTGCCATACCGGACAAATTTCCATGCATTTTCAATCGCAATAGGAACTATTAATGCATCCGGAACTTTCTTTAAAAGAGCAGCAACTCCACCTGTATTGAAAGATTTCACTTCTCCTGTTTTAGACCGGGTGCCTTCTGGAAAAATTACTGCCGACCATGTATTTTCCTTCATTCTTTGGCCCAATTTCATTAATTCCATAATAGACTGTTTTGCGTCTTTTCGGTCAATGTTTGCACCGCCGCCGTGAAGGAGATTAAAGGAAACACTTGGAATACCTTTGGTAAGCTCAATCTTTGAAATAAATTTAGCATGATACCTGCGCAAATACCAGATTAGTGGAGGTATATCATGCATGCTTTGATGGTTGGCAACAAAAATGATGGAACGGTTAACAGGCAGATCATAAGAGTTTTTAAAGCTTACTCTTGTTCCCGCAAAATAAAAGGAGCTGACTAAAAAAAAATTTAAGATATCTACGCATTTCTTGTGCGCGGTGTAGCCTCCAACTTTCAGACAAAGCCATTGCAAGGGATGGAAGATCACTAAAGAAAGTCCGTAAACCAGATATTGTAATGGAGTAAAGATGTAGCCTAGTAATTTATTCATTCCTTGTATGAATATATTTTAATATAATCAATTTCTATTGTTGCTGGCAAACTTGATTCATCAAGAGCCCCCGTCCAACTGTTAGTTTTTGATGCCCAAATATTAAACATCAGTTTCATTTCCGAGTGGGGAATATTGGTGTTTGTTCTATAAACCTCTTTTCCGTCAATTTCCCAGCAAATATAATCAGGTAACCATAAAATAGAATACTCGTGATAACTATTCGCGGCATCGAAATCTAATTGAACGGAGAACGGACTTTCAGTCTTGTTTACCCAGTGGTTAAAATGAATAAGGTTTGTTTCTTTTCCTGTAAACTCAATATCAATCTCTTCATGTGCTCTGCCTTTCGTATCATATAGGAAAAAACCAGAAATTATGCCGCTCCCTTTAGCTGGTTTCAGTCTTGCAACAAACTTTCCATATTTGAAACCTTTACGAGTCCGTATTTCCGCTCCTGAATACTGTTTTCCTTTTCGCGCTACAGAAGTGAGCTTAAGATGTAATCTTCCATCTCGGGCAAAAAGATTCCTTCCAGAAAAGTAAGCCAGATTATTTTCGAATGTATGCGAAGCTTTAGTCCAATGTTGTTTATCGAAGGTTTCGAAGTAGTCTTCAAAGTATAGTTGATCACTAACCATCCCCTGCGCGTAATCTTCCTGATGAAAAAGGATAGCCGGAGCTAGTAGAAACCATCTCCAGCCTTTTATCATAACTTATTTTCAAGGATCATAATTTTAACCCTCAGTATTGCAGCAACACTAAGTGAGTCCGTTATTTTTCCGTCAATAACCATTTGGTACGCTTCATCAAACGGAAGTCGTTTTATTTGCAGGTCTTCGGTTTCTTCTGGTTCTGCTTCGCCTTGCTGTAATCCTCTGGCCAGGTAAATATATCCGAATTCGTTGCAAACAGAATTGGAAAGATGGAAAGGCATTAGCTGGGTCCATTCAGTGGCCGTTAGTCCGGTTTCTTCCAATAGTTCCCTTTTTGCAGACTCTAGAGGTTCGATCCCAAAAGGGCCTCCGCCTTCCGGTATCTCCCATGAATATTGATTTAAGGTGTAACGGTATTGACCTACAAGGTAAGTATGCATTTCATCGTCAAGAGGGAGTACTCCTAATGCGAAGTTCTTAAAATGAACTTTTCCATAAATTCCTTTTCCTCCAGAAGGATTAATGACCTGGTACTCAGTAACGTTAATCCAGGGATTGTCATAAATTTCTCTTCCTGAGAGCGTAGTCCAGGGGTTTTTTGTTTCGTCAACCATTTCTGATAAGTAGAGTTTTTTAGTAATTATAGGACATACAAATTGAAAAAGCCCCCTGTTTGGCAGGAGGCTTTCAAATTATTTTCCAAATGCTTGTTTTACTTTGTCAACGTAGTCTAGCTTTTCCCAAGTGAAAAGCTCTACCTCAACCTCTAGTTTCTCTCCATTAGCACCTTCGAATGTTTTGACAACAGTCTCCGGATTTCTTCCCATATGGCCATAAGCAGCAGTTTCAGAGTAAATTGGGTTTCTTAGCTTTAACCTGCTTTCTATTCCAAAAGGAGTCATGTCAAATAGCTCTCCTACTTTCTGGGCAATCTCTCCATCGGTAAGGCTTACTTTAGACGTTCCGTTGGTGTTCACATAGATCCCCATTGGATCTTTAACTCCAATAGCATATGATACCTGAACCAAAACTTCGTCGGCAATACCTGCTGCGACCAGGTTTTTTGCGATATGACGGGTTGCGTAAGCTGCGGAACGATCAACTTTCGAAGGATCTTTACCTGAAAATGCTCCTCCTCCGTGTGCTCCTTTACCTCCATAGGTATCTACAATGATCTTTCTACCTGTCAGACCTGTATCTCCGTGTGGTCCACCGATCACAAATTTCCCTGTAGGGTTAATATGGTATTTTATGTGATCAGTAAACAGGGCTTGAAGTTCGGTGCCTAGCTTAGCTTTAACCCTTGGAATCAAAATATTAATGATGTCCTCGCGAATCTTTCTCTGCATGTTTTCCTCGCTGTCGAATTCGTCGTGCTGAGTGGAGACAACTATAGAATCAATACGAATGGGTTTATGATCATCACTGTATTCGATAGTAACCTGAGATTTTGCATCTGGACGTAGATAACTGATATCTGATCCTTCTCTTCTTAGAGCCGCTAACTCAATCAGAAGATTGTGTGCAAGATCAAGGGCAAGAGGCATGTAATTATCAGTTTCATTTGTTGCATAACCGAACATCATTCCCTGATCGCCTGCACCTTGTTCTTGTTTTTCCTTACGGTCAACGCCCTGGTTTATATCTGCTGATTGCTCGTGGATAGCAGATAGAACTCCGCAGGAATTAGCTTCAAACATGTATTCCGACTTGGTGTAACCAATCTTCTTAATTACTTCCCGGGCTATCTTCTGTACATCTAGGTAAGTGCTTGACTTTACTTCTCCAGCTAAAATTACCTGACCCGTGGTTACTAGGGTTTCACAGGCCACTTTTGAGTCTGCATCCCAAGCTAGAAAGTTGTCGATCAATGCATCTGATATTTGATCCGCAACTTTATCAGGATGCCCTTCTGAAACAGACTCGGACGTAAATAAATAAGGCATAAAAACTTATGTTAAAATGTTTAATTAAGGGGACGGCAGATTGCAGAGAAGTAAAAAATAGTAAAGATTAGCACTTTTTTTTACGTGGTTGCAATCAGAGCCAGTATTTAGGCATAGCAAATCAATCCACCTTTTTTGCAATTGCGAAAGTACAATAATTTTTAATTTATGAAAAATTAAAGCTTATTTCGCTATAGTGTTAAAGAAGAGTATACTGTTTATTATTAACCCGATATCGGGAGGGAAGAACAAAAGGAATTTTCAGTCCCTTGCTGATAAGATTCTTGATCGCGAGGTGTACGAACCACAGTTCGAGTTTTCGGAGCGGGCGGGCCATGCCTATATGTTAGCTGAAAAGGCGATAGGTGAAGGTGTAGATGTTATAGTGGCAGTAGGAGGGGACGGTACTATCAATGAGGTTGCCTCTGCAGTAGAAGGAACGAATAGTATCATGGGTATCATTCCTTTCGGATCAGGCAATGGACTGGCGCGTTCATTAAATGTATCTTTAAAGGCAGAAAGAGCGTTAAGGGCCTTGAACCGGTTTAGAATAGAGGTGATCGATACCGCAGAACTCGCCGGTTACAAGTTCTTCAACATGGGCGGCGTAGGCTTTGACGCTCGCATTAGTTACCAGTTTACGATGTTGCCCAACCGCGGTTTTCAAGGTTATGTAAAAACAACCTTCAATGAGATTTTGAATTATAAAGCGAAAAAATACCTGATCGAGATAGACGGAAAGAAGATGGAGCGGGATGCATTTATGATCAGTATTGCTAATTCCTCACAGTATGGAAATAATGCTTATATAGCTCCTACAGCATCATTAAAGGATGGATTGTTAGATCTATGTATCGTCAAGCCTTTTCCTTTATATCATTTCCCTGTTATGGTATACCACCTTTTTAGTAAAACTTCTGAAAAATCGAGGTATGTAGAAATAATAAAAGGAAAAAATATACGTATAAAGACTACAAATGTTGATGCTCCGGAAGTGATTCATTTAGACGGAGAACCGCGCAGGGTGAACGGAGATATACTAGCTAGCATAAAACCTTTGTCTTTAAAAGTTTTACATTAAATAATGATGTCAAAGAAAAACAAGAACATCACCGGTGTGGTTTATTCTACCAATCCGGAATTTGCCTATGATTATGAGCAGCAAGATGAGCTGGAAACTTTACCGCCAAAACAGCAGGATTTAAGGGTTCAGCTGGATAAAAAGCAAAGAGGAGGGAAAGCTGTGACTTTGGTCACTGGTTTTGTCGGAAAAGAAGAAGATATTGCGGCACTGGGTAAGTTTTTGAAACAAAAATGCGGTGTTGGTGGTTCGGCAAAAGATGGTGAGATACTTATCCAGGGGGATTTCAGGGACAAGGTTATTGAATTGTTAAAACAAAATGAATACAAGGTTAAGAAAGTGGGAGGATAGTGCCCTCTGGTGTTGGATTGTAATCGAATTTTGACTTTTTTAATGAATTCTGTTTATATTGCGACTTGTAATTGAAGAAAAAAATAGTTTTCATTGTAAAATAATAAAGAGCAGGTGGCAACTGTTGTAATTAGCATCAGTTTTTGCCAGGTCGGAAGATACCGCTGATTGAATACGATGAAAATTAGTTAGAATTCTATAATTGAGAAAGAATATTATTTTTGCGCATTTAGCTGCGTAGATTGCTTAGCATATCAATTTTATATACTATAATTAAAACTAAAACTAAAAACTAAATTTTAAGAGAAAATGGCAACCGCACCAAAACCAACAACAGCTAAGAAAGAAAGCTCAGGTTCAAGTATTTTTGCAAGTCTTACAATGGTATTCTGCATTGTAATTGGAGTTCTCCTTTGGAAATTTGTTATGGGTAGCCCATCAAACTTCGAAGGTGGAAATCCAGAAGGTCACCCGCTACCAGGCAACTATTTTGCGATGGTTTACAAGGGTGGATTCATCGTTCCTATTCTAATCGGTATGCTATTAATGGTAATCGTGTTTTCGATAGAGCGGTTTTTTGTGATCAGCAAAGCAGCTGGTACTGGAAACGTAGAGACTTTTGTGAAAAGAATTCAAGGATTACTATCAACTGGAAACATCGAAGCTGCAGTAGCAGAATGCGATAAACAAAAAGGATCTGTAGCTAATGTAATCAAATCAGGTTTGAAAAAATACCGTGAGGTGGAAGCTGATCCTAATTTAGATATCGAGCAAGCTTCATTAGCAATCCAGAAAGACATTGAAGAGGCAACGGCTCTTGAAATGCCAATGTTGGAGCAAAACCTTACTATCATTGCGACTTTGGTATCAGTAGGTACATTAACAGGTCTACTAGGTACAGTAACAGGTATGATCAAGTCGTTCGCGGCGTTAGCGACTGCAGGTGCTCCTGACCAGGCTGCTCTAGCGAATGGTATCTCTGAGGCCTTGATCAATACAGCAACTGGTATCGCTACTTCAACTGTTGCGATCATTATGTACAACGTGTTCACTTCTAAAATTGATAAATTAACTTATTCAATCGATGAAGCAGGATTTTCGATTGTACAAACCTATGCAAGTACTCATAAATAAAATTTAGTGAAAGTTTTGTCCGGGACTTTATGGAATTTCCCGGACTTTTTCATCACTATATAAAAGCATACAGGAATCAGTTATAAAATAAAAAGATGCCTAAAGTAAAAGTTCCTAGAAAGAGCACAGTTATCGACATGACGGCGATGTGTGACGTGGCATCGCTGCTGTTAACATTCTTTATCTTAACAGCAACAGCTCGCCAACCAGAGCCGCTGCCGGTGGATACTCCCTCGTCGACTGTTAAAATTAAGTTACCAACCACTGATATAGCTACCCTAACTATTGGTCAGGGTAAAGTTTTCTTCGGTGTTGCTGGCCAACCTGTTCGTATAAGAATGCTTGAAAGAATGGGTGAGCGTTATAATATTCAATTTACTGATCAAGAGAAAAAGCGTTTCTCGTTGATGGATAACTTCGGTGTTCCAATTGCACAGTTAAAGCAATTAATTGCCTTACCTGGTGACAAGAGAAATAAAGAGGGTGTTCAAGCAGGAATTCCTACTGATTCTGTTGGTAGAAATCCTTCAGAACTACGTGAGTGGATATATAACGCCCGTTATGCAACTAAAGAATTAAATGATAAAGAATTAAGGATCTCTATTAAAGGGGATTCTAAGGAAAACTATAAAGTAGTTAAGAGGGTCATTGATATTCTACAGTCGCAAGAGGTAAACAAGTTCAGTTTAATTACTTCACTAGAAGGGCTCGATTAGTTTGGTCCTTAAAAAATATTATAAATGGCAGAATTAGACAGCTCCGGTGGTGGAGGTAAGAAAAAGGGTGGCAAGGTTAGAAGTAAAAAGCAGAATGCCCGTGTGGATATGACTCCCATGGTTGACTTGATGTTTCTTCTGATCACATTCTTTATGCTTACCACAACACTTGCAAAGCCACAAGCGATGGACCTTGCAATGCCGGATAAAGATGAAAAAACCGACGACAAGTTTGACGTGGCTGATAACCGTACCATGACTATTCTCTTAGGAAAGAATGATCGTTTAGAATGGTATATAGGTTTGGTTGATAATCCATTAACATCACCACAAGTTGACAACTACGGAAAAGACGGAATAAGAAAAGCTCTTTTAGAGAAATCGAAGGAGATCAAATCTAAAACAGGAAAGGGCTTAATTGTGCTTATTAAAGCAAGCGATCAAGCTAACTACAAAAACCTGGTAGATATCCTGGATGAAATGAAAATTACCAATATCGGTGTTGGCGGGGGTACTTATGCAATTGTAGATATTTCCGAGCCCGAGATTGGTTTATTAAAACGTGACGGACTTTACTAGTTATTTGTACCATATAAGAAGAAAATGGCAAAGTTAGATATTTTTAATCCGGTTTGGCTTGATGTTGTCTTCACTGGACGGAATCAGGCTTACGGAGCGTATGTGCTTCGTAAGGAGAACGCCAAAACCACGAATAAGGCTCTTATAATAGGGGCTATATGCTTTATCTTGCTTGTTAGTTCTCCTTTGATTGCCGCCAAGATTAAAGGCTTGATGGGCGAGAAAGAAGAAGAACAAGAGAGGATAATAGAGACAGAGGTAGTTTTAAGTACACCTCCTCCTGTAGACGAGGCTGCTCCGCCTCCGCCTCCAGCAGCAGAACCTCCGAAGCCACGTGTTGACCAGGTGAGGTTCCCTCCTCCGGTTGTTGTTCCGGCAGAGCAGGTTCGTGAGGAAGAACCACCGAGTCAGGAAGAACTTGCAGTTAAAGACCCTGGTCAGAAAACAATTGAAGGGGATCCAAATGCTGAAGTTCGTATTGATCAACCTGTGGGTGAAGCTCCTCCAACTCAACAAGCAGCTGTTGTAGAGGATAACGGTGTATACGAGGTAGCAAACATAGAAGTGCAACCCGAATTTCCTGGAGGTATGAATAAATTCTACGAATATGTGGGAAGATCTTACAACTATCCGGCTGCAGCTAAGGAGCAGGGAGTGTCAGGAAGAGTAATCTTAAACTTCGTTGTTGAGAAAGACGGAAGTCTTACAGATATCAAAGTTGTAAGAGATCTTGGAATGGGAACTGGAGATGAAGCTATTCGGGTTCTTAAGAAATCTAAAAAGTGGAATCCGGGTATCCAGAACGGCCGTCCTGTACGTGTAAGTTATACTATCCCTATCGTATTGAACTTAGAAGCTCAATAAAAAAATACCATGTCATACAGACAAAGTCAACAGAAATCGCCCGAAAAGCGATTTCTGTTTGTTTTTAGGTTTATCAGAATTGCGTTTTTTCTTGTCTTAGGGCTGCTGGTCATCTTTACAAAGTTTTTTACATTGAACATAGACCGTCCCTATCAAATCGCTTTTGGAGCGCTACTGATTGTCTATGCTCTATTCAGGTTATATTGGGAATTAAAAAACTCAGCTGATAGTAATGACGACGAAGATTAAGATTTTTATAGGTCTTTTTGTTTTTATCCTGATGTCATGTCAGAATAAGTCTGATAAAAAGAGTGTTGAAGAAACGGCTGTTTCCGGTTCAACCCAGATTGTGGTTGACGAAAGTCTCGTCCCAATAGTGCAGGACCAGTATGATGTCTTTAGCAACAGTTATCAGAGTGCGACGATAAAATTTATTTTTCAACCTGAGAATAAACTTTTGACTACGTTCTTGTCTAATCAGGTAAACATTGCTATAATGACGAGAGCCCTGTTACCACAAGAAGCTAAAGTATTTGAATCAAAAAAGATCAAAATACGGATGAACCGTTTTGCTGTTGATGCAATTGCTCTTATCGTAAATAGAGGCACGGAAGATTCGACGATAACAGTGGATGAGCTAATTGCTACCATGCAAGGCAAAAGCAAAAGAGTGAAACTGGTGTTTGATAATGCAAATTCAAGCACGGTAAGATATTTGAAAGAGGTCGCCAAAGTAGAGCAACTACCAACCGCAGGTATATACGCTTTAACTTCAAATTCTGAAGTAATTAAGTATGTGCACAATAATAAAGGAGCTATAGGTGTTATAGGAGTTAATTGGATCAAAAGTCCTGGAAGTGAAGTGAGGGATTTGGTGAAGGACATAAAAATTTTAAAGGTAAAGAATTTGCAAGGCTTGCCTGGAGGAGACTCTTTTTATAAGCCTTCACAAAGTAATCTTGCATTAGGATTATATCCATTGAGCCGTAACTTGTATATCATTAATTGCCAGGGTACGCCGGGATTAGGCACGGGTTTTGCTTCGTTCCTGGCCAGTGAAAGGGGCCAGAGAATTGTTTTAAGATCAGGATTGCTGCCGGACAGTCTACCTTCAAGAGAAATCTTCATTAAATAAATTATAATTGAACTTATGGAATTAATTAAAAAGGCATTACAAGCAGGTCTGATAGCGGGTGTTGTGAGTACATCAGCCTTTGCGCAAAATATTGCTGATGCAAAGAAAGCAATTGATGCGGAGCAATATCAGCAAGCTAAATCTATTTTAAAAAGGCTTATAGCAGCACAACCTGCTGCTCCTGAGAATTACTTCTTTTTAGGTGATGTATATTTAAAAACAGATTACGCTGATTCTGCTAAGGCTACTTTCACTAGGGGTGTTTCAGCTAATGGTCAAAACGCTTTAAATTATATAGGACTGGGTGCAGTAGATTTGATTGGCAACAATGCTACATCAGCTAAAGCCAATTTTGATAAGGCTGTATCGCTTGCTCCAAAGAAGGATAATGATCCTTATATATATGCAGCCAAGGCTTTAATTGCCTCTGAGAAACCTGATTTCGCTACTGCTCAAACCTATCTTGAAAAGGCAAAAAGCATGGATGAAAAGGATGCTGAAGTTTACCTCGCTTTGGGGGACTTGTATCGTGGTCAACAGAAGCATGGAGAAGCTTACGGGGCTTATCGTACAGCTTTCGAATTGGATAAGAATTTGTTGAGAGCAAAAGTTGAATTGGGAGTTCTAAATCGCATGACTAAGGCTTTCAAAGAGTCTGCAGATCAATTTAATAGTATTCTCGCTATTAATCCTAATTATGGTCCTGCTTATAGGGAGTTGGCTGAAACAAACTTAAGATGGAGCTTTGGCGCTCCTGAAGCCGAAAAGAACGCCCGTTTGCAAGCTGCTGTCGACAACTATAAGAAGTATCTTGATAACACAGATAGATCAGTAGACTCAAGGGTACGTTTTGCGGATTTATTAGTTTATAAAGGCGACTGGAAAGCGCTTGAGCAAGAAGCTCAGGAGATAGATGGTGAAACAGGATAATTCGAACCCGAAGATTTATCGTTATCTCGGTATCTCAGCGTACGAAAATGGAAACTATCCTGCGAGTGTGCAGGCTTTAAAGGACTTCCTGTCGAAAGTAGAACCGCGTAGAACGATTGCCTGGGATTATGCTTACCTGGGAAAAGCGCAGTTAAAAACTGGAGACCCTGAAGCTTATAATAATTTGTCTAAAGCTATCGACAAGGATTCTACTCTTGCCGAAGAGTTTAGTACACTAGGTGCTGCAGCATTCAAAGAGAAGAAGTATGCTGACGCCGCAAAATTATACGCTCTTGCTGTTCAAGGTCCGACTACAAGCCATACTGTAACTGATTATTTTTACGTTGGGTACTCGAACTATTTCGATTACGTAGGGAAAACTCCTGCTGAAAAAGCAGCTTCCGCCGATGTGTTGGTAAAAGCTGATTCAGCATTTAGTAAAGTGAATACATTAGCACCATCTTACGCTTTAGCTTACCTGTATCGTGCAAGAGTTAATCGTTATCTGGATGATGAAAAGAACCCGAAAGGATTAAGCGTCCCTCATTACGAAAAATATATTCAGGTACTAGGAGAAAAGCCTGAAAACTTGACCGACCCCAAAAATAAAAGGGACTTGACTGATGCTTATAACAATATTGCAGGCTTTTATTTACAGTCTAACCCTGGTAAGGCTAAAGAATATTTGAGCAGGACTTTAAGCTTGGATCCTGGAAACACCTATGCCGCTGAGGTAATGAAGCAGCTAAACCGTTAGGTTAGGGTGCAAAGTAAAATTTAAGATAAGTAACTAAAAGAGCCGGATATTTCTGGCTCTTTTAATTTATATTTGCAGCAACGATATTTAATTTAATGGAAACGCAAAGCACTGCTGTTAATTATGTCCCAATAATTATACAAATGCTTGTAGCTTTAGGATTTGTGGTTTTTACTATGGTATTAACCCACCTTATTGGCCCCAAGCGTAAAACCAAGGAAAAACTAACTCCTTTTGAATCAGGGATAGAAGTTGTCGGGAATGCTCGTCAGCCATTTTCTATCAAGTACTTTTTGGTAGCAATTTTGTTTGTATTATTCGATGTGGAAGTAATCTTCATGTACCCTTGGGCTGTAAACTTCCGCGATTTTAGCAAAGTTGGATTTGAAGGTCTTATAGAGATGTTCATCTTTATGGGTACTCTTCTTCTTGGTTTCATCTATATTATCAAGAAAAAAGCTCTCGATTGGGATTAGCTAGATTGTTTCTAAATAGACTGCTTGTTCAGCTATTAAACTACACTATTTTGTAACTTTGGAATTCATTTTTTTTAAATGGAATGAATTCCATAATAATGACTAACTATGAGTGATATTAAATTAGCAGAAGCGCCAGCAGGGATTGAGGGGTCAGGGTTTTTTGCAACGTCATTCGATAAAGTTATTGGTTTAGCACGTGCTAACTCCCTTTGGCCTTTACCGTTTGCGACTTCATGTTGCGGTATTGAATTTATGGCTACCATGGGAAATCACTACGATATCTCCCGTTTTGGTTCTGAAAGGCCCTCTTTTTCACCTCGTCAAGCCGATATGCTTTTGGTTATGGGAACGATTGCGAAAAAGATGGCGCCTGTTTTAAGGCAGGTTTATATCCAAATGGCCGAACCTAGATGGGTTATTGCGATTGGAGCATGTGCTTCAAGTGGTGGTATTTTCGATACATATTCAGTTCTTCAGGGTATAGATGAAATAATTCCTGTGGATGTCTATGTTCCAGGGTGTCCCCCCAGACCTGAAGCTTTTCTTGATGGAATATTGAGATTGCAGGATCTGGTGAAGAATGAACCTTTACGACGTCGTAACTCTCCAGAATACAAAGAACTTTTAAATAAATACGGAATCCAGTAATGGGTAAACTAAGCAATCAGGCTGTACTTCAAAAACTAAGCAATTCGTTCGGAGATAAAGTATCAGTTCCAGCAGAACCTTATGGCCTGTTAACTTTCGAGACTACAAAAGAATATATTCAGGATATCCTGAAGTTTTTAAAGGAGGATAAGGAACTTCAGTTTATTTTTTTGACTGATATTACTGCTATTCATTACCCGGAAGACCAACTCTCCATTGTTGTTGTTTACCATCTTCATAGCTTTGTTAATAATGTGCGGGTTAGGATCAAAGTTGCTTTGCCAGACGTTAATCCAAGTATCCCTACAGCATCAAACTTATGGGAGGGTGCAAATTGGATGGAGCGCGAAACATACGATTTCTTTGGGGTCAATTTCGAAGGTCATCCTAACCTGGTTCGTATCCTAAATGTAGATGATATGACGGCGTTCCCTATGAGGAAAGAATTTCCACTAGAGGATCCTAATCGTGTAGATAAAAAAGACTTTTTCTTCGGAAGATAACATGAATCAACCCGCTATTATAGAAAATCTGGACCGTAAGGAAACTACTACGTTAAACCTTGGTCCTACGCATCCTGCAACGCATGGTGTGTTTCAAAACGTGTTGGAGATGGATGGTGAGAAGATCATAAGCGGAGTTTCAACTATCGGTTATATTCACCGTGCATTTGAAAAAATAGCAGAACACCGCCCTTACTATCAGATAACCCCACTAACAGACCGTTTAAACTATTGTTCTTCTCCAATCAATAACATGGGCTGGCATATGACAGTCGAGAAAATGCTCGGTATTCAAATGCCAAAGCGCGTGGATTATATGCGCGTAATTGTGATGGAGCTTGCCCGTATTGCCGATCACTTGATCTGTAACGGTATCCTTGGTGTTGATACTGGTGCCTATACAGGATTTTTGTATCTTATGGAGCAGCGAGAGCATATTTATGAGATTTATGAAGAGATCTGCGGCGCTCGTTTGACTACCAATATTGGTCGTATAGGAGGATTTGAGCGTGATTTCAACGATATAGCATTTCAAAAGATACGCAAGTTTACCAAAGATTATGCTGTTGCTTTGAAGGAATTCCAGAATCTGTTTGACAGGAACAGGATTTTTATGGACCGTACGATAGGTGTTGCTCCTGTTACTACGGAAACAGCATTAAATTATAGCTGGACTGGTCCTATTTTAAGGGCTACTGGTCTGGATTATGACGTTCGTGTAAATGAACCCTACAGTTCCTATGAGGATTTTGATTTTGACATACCGGTAGGAACAACAGGTGACGTATACGATCGTTATATGTTGAGGAATGAGGAGATGTGGCAAAGTTTGAGAATTATTGAGCAGGCCCTCGAGAAAATTGAAAAGGAACCTAAAGGTGTTTTTCATGCAAACGTTCCCGACATCTACTTGCCTCCTAAAGAAGAGGTTTATAACAACATGGAAGCGCTTATCTATCACTTTAAGATAGTGATGGGGGAAGTTGATATACCAAAGGCCGAGGTTTATCATTGCGTTGAAGGAGCAAACGGAGAGCTAGGCTTTTATCTGATAAGCGATGGAGGACGTGCTCCTTACCGACTGCATTTCCGTCGTCCAAGTTTTATAAACTATCAGATGTATGCTCCGATGAGTCGCGGAATGCTTCTCTCTGATGCTATCATCAATATGAGTAGTTTAAATGTAATTGCAGGAGAATTAGATGCTTAAGATATCTGATACCGAAGAAATAGTTTTTAGTCCTGAACTTATATCAAAGTTCAATGAGATTGTAGCCCGATATCCGGAAGGAAAACAAAAGTCGGCATTGTTGCCTGTTCTTCACCTTGTTCAGGCGGAGTATGGGTGGGTAAGTACACCTGCAATGAATAAGGTTGCAGACTACCTTGATATTAAACCTATTGAGGTTTATGAGGTGGCTACTTTTTATACTATGTTTTTTCTAGAGCCGAAAGGGAAGTATGTTTTGGAAGTTTGCCGTACCGGACCATGCAGTATTGTAGGAGCCGAGAAGGTAATGAAATACATCGAGCAGAAGCTAGGCGTTAAGGAAGGTGAGGTTACGGCTGATGGGTTGTTTAGTTGGAGGGGAGTCGAGTGTTTGGCTGCTTGTGGGATGGCTCCTGTGCTTCAAATTGGTCCTGATTATACCTATTATGAGAACCTTAACGAAGCTAAAGTTGATGAGTTAATTGATAGTTTAAGGTTAAAAACCGTCGAAAAACCTCAAATTAGTTAAGAAATGGGACGCAAATTATTATTAGAACATATAAACGTTCCCGGCATAAACACTTTTGATGTTTATCGTCAGAAAGGCGGTTATCGGGCTGTTGAAAAGGTGCTGAAAACAATGTCTCCTGAAGATGTAGTTGAAGAAGTGAAGAAGTCCGGCTTACGTGGTCGGGGAGGCGCAGGTTTCCCTACTGGGATGAAGTGGAGCTTCCTGGCGAAACCGGAGGGTAAACCTCGTTATTTGGTTTGTAATGGTGACGAATCTGAACCAGGAACATTTAAAGACCGGTATTTGATGACGCATATTCCTCATGCTTTAATTGAGGGGATGATTGTGTCGAGTTTTGCCTTGGGCGCTAATACGTCTTACATTTATGTAAGAGGAGAAATGATGCCTCAGATCCGCATTCTTGAAAAAGCTATTACAGAGGCGAAAAATGCTGGGTTCCTCGGTAAGAATATTTTGGGATCTGGATATGATCTGGAGTTATATGTTCAGCCCGGAGGCGGCGCTTATATCTGTGGAGAAGAGACAGCGTTAATAGAATCTTTGGAAGGGAAACGTGGTAATCCGAGGATTAAGCCGCCATTTCCTGCCATTTCAGGTCTGTACAATTGTCCAACCGTAGTTAACAACGTTGAATCAATTGCAGCAACTGTACCGATCATCAATGACGGAGGAGAAGAGTACGCCAAGATTGGTTTGGGAAGAAGTACTGGTACTAAACTTATTTCTGCTTCTGGAAATCTTAATAAACCTGGTGTTTATGAGATCGAATTGGGTGTTTCGGTAGAGGAGTTCCTTTACTCTGAAGAATATTGTGGAGGCATAGCCAACGGGAAGCGTCTGAAAGCAGTGGTAGCAGGAGGTTCCTCTGTACCAATTCTACCAGCTAATCTAATCCTGAAAACAGTAAACAATGAGCCTCGGCTAATGACCTATGAGTCACTTGCCGATGGTGGATTTGCTACTGGTACAATGTTAGGTTCTGGTGGCTTCATTGCTTACGATGAAGATCAATGTATTGTGCGTAATACCTGGAATTTCTCACGGTTTTACCATCATGAGAGTTGTGGACAGTGTTCGCCATGCCGCGAGGGAACGGGATGGATGGAGAAGGTACTTCACCGTTTGGAATACGGTCACGGTAAATTGAGCGACATTGATCTTTTGGTTGACGTATCAAAGAAGATTGAAGGAAATACGATATGTCCGCTTGGAGACGCAGCCGCATGGCCTGTAGCAAGTGCGATACGCCATTTCCGTGATGAGTTTGAATGGCATGTAACAAATCCACAGGAAGCCGTAAGCAGGAACTTCGGTCTTGCCCATTATGCGGATCCTCTTCCAAAATTGGAAAATGTTGCAGCAAATTAATTTGAGAGGAAATCTTTAACATGTCTGATAAAGTTAAAGTTACGATAGATGGAATAACAATTGACGTAGAAGCAGGGACATCAATCCTTAACGCGGCTCGTCAAATCGGGGGCGATATAGTACCTCCTGCAATGTGTTATTATTCCAAGCTCCAGGGTAGTGGTGGGAAATGCCGTACCTGTTTAGTAAAAGTTAGTAAGGGATCTGAGAAAGATCCTCGTCCGATGCCTAAGTTGGTTGCTTCATGCCGTACAACAGTAATGGACGGAATGGAAGTGCAGAACATCACATCTCCTGAAGTTACAGAAGCAAGAAAGGGCGTTGTGGAAATATTACTTATTAATCACCCTCTTGATTGCCCTGTTTGCGATCAGGCCGGAGAGTGCCACTTGCAGGACCTTGCTTATGAGCATGGGTCGGAAGCTACCCGCTACGAGTTCGAAAGAAGGACGTTTGATCGGGTTGATATTGGCGATAAGATCCAGCTGCACATGACACGTTGTATATTATGCTACCGTTGTGTGTATACAGCAGATCAGATAACAGAGCAACGGGTTCACGGAGTTTTAGGTAGAGGTGATGCAGCTGAGATTTCAACTTACATTGAGAAAGCAATCGACAATGATTTTTCGGGTAACGTAATCGATGTATGTCCAGTTGGTGCATTAACTGACAGGACTTTCCGCTTTAAAAATCGTGTTTGGTTTACGAAGCCCGTAGATGCTCACAGGGATTGCCCGACATGTTCAGGTAAAGTTACTCTTTGGTATAAAGGAGAGGATGTTATACGAGTTACTGCACGCAAAGATGAGTACGGAGAAGTAGAAGAATTTATTTGTAATACCTGCCGTTTTGATACTAAGAAAACCAGTGATTGGGTGATCGAGGGTCCAAGAAAGATCAGTCCGCACTCTGTCATCTCGGCTAACCACTATGCACAGCTAATGCCCCCATCTGTTGTGAGGAAAAATCCAGCATTATTGGAGGCGAATAAGGAACAATTTGAAAGGTCAACTAAACTTTAATGGAAGTAGCATTTTTAATTGAAAAGGTAGTTCTTGTAACAGTAATTTTTGCTATATCATTAGGCGTTGCTGCATATTCTACTCTTGCCGAACGTAAAATTGCGGCTTTTCTTCAAGGTCGTGTTGGTCCCCACCGTGCTGGTTGGCATGGCTCCTTGCAGCCTTTGGCGGACGGAGGGAAAATGTTTTTCAAAGAGGAAATTATCCCTAGTGAATCAAGCGCATTTTTATTTATTCTCGGTCCTTCTTTAGCTCTATTGACGGCCTGCATCGGAAGCGCAGTTATCCCATGGGGTCAATCTATAGAGGTTGCCGGTCGTACAATCGAACTTCAGGTTACTGATATTAACGTTGGAATGCTATACATTTTTGGTGTTGTTTCACTTGGTGTTTATGGTATTATGATTGGGGGCTGGGCTTCGAATAATAAGTTCTCTTTAATGGGAGCAATTCGTGCTGCCTCTCAAAACATCAGTTATGAGATTGCAATGGGACTTTCTCTAATTGCATTGCTTATGATGTCTGGAACATTATCATTGAAGGATATAGCTGAACAGCAACATGGCTTTTGGGAAAACGGCTATTTCACGTGGAACTTTTTTAAACAGCCACTAGGCTTTCTCCTATTTATCATTTGCGCTTTTGCGGAGTGTAATAGAACACCCTTTGATCTACCAGAAAGTGAGAACGAACTAGTGGCAGGTTATCACACGGAGTATTCTGGTTTTAAGCTAGGAGCGTACCTTTTCTCTGAGTACATCAACATGTTTGTATCTTCAGCAGTAATGGCAACCCTTTACTGGGGAGGTTACAACTACCCATTTATGGACGAAGTAAATGCCGCGTTAGGAACTACTTTTGGTCCTTTGATCGGTGTTTTGGTATTATTTGCGAAGATATTTTTCTTCATTTTCTTCTTCATGTGGATCCGTTGGACAATTCCACGTTTTCGCTATGATCAATTATTGCATTTGGGCTGGAAAGTTCTTATTCCGCTTGCAATTGCAAATATTGTAATTACGGGCATCGTTATTAATATAATTAACTATTTATAAATACAGCGTGATTTTCCCGGTTGGGAGAAGGAGGATAGATGGAATCATTAAGTAACAGAAAAAAAGTATTAGAGCAAAAGCCGATGAGCTTTATGGAAAGGCTTTATCTTCCTTCCATATTCAAAGGTTTGGCTATTACTTTTCGTCATATGTTCAAAAAGAAAGAAACAGTTTTTTATCCGGAACAAACCCGGCCTGTTTCTGAGAACTGGAGAGGCATGCACTCTTTAAAAAGGGATGAGAACGGTAAGGAACGTTGTACAGCCTGCGGACTTTGTGCATTAGCATGTCCAGCGGAGGCTATTACAATGACTGCTGCTGAGCGCCAGAAAGGGGAAGAACATTTGTACAGGGAAGAGAAATACGCAGCAGTTTATGAGGTTAATATGCTACGTTGCATATTCTGTGGATTGTGTGAAGAGGCTTGTCCGAAAGAAGCTATTTATCTTGACGGTCCTATAGTTACTGCAGACTATTTAAGGAAGGATTTTATTTTTGGGAAAGACAAGCTAGTCGAAGCACCTTTTAAATCTTAAATAACAAAGCCCCCGAAGAGGGGGCTAAATTTATAATCATAGAATTAATGAACCTATTCTATTTAGTAGCATTTCTCTCAATCTTTTTTTCACTACTGGTGATCTTTTCCAAGAACCCGGTTCATAGCGTGTTATATCTGATTGTAACCTTTTTTACTTTTACGATTCACTACATACTATTAAATGCCCAGTTTCTGGCGATAGTTAATTTTATCGTTTATATGGGTGCAATAATGGTTCTTTTCCTTTTCGTATTAATGCTTTTGAACCTTAACAAGGATACTGAACCTATGAAGTCTAATCTAATAAAAATAGCCGGCGTAGTAGCGGGACTTTGCTTATTGGTTACATTAGTAGGATCTTTGAAAGCAGTTGATACTTCTGCTCCTATAGTATTAAAGAATCCAGGTATTGGCTTAGTTAAAAACTTGGGTAAAGTTCTGTTCAGTGAATTTCTTTTACCTTTTGAGGTTTCCTCCATATTGCTTTTCTCCGCAATGGTTGGAGCTGTTCTATTAGCTAAAAAAGACCCTAAATAAATCAAATGGAATCAGTTATACAATCTATTCAGGGAGTTCCTCTTAATCATTATATTTTATTCAGTGCTATTATTTTCACGATTGGAGTTATCGGTGTACTTATTCGCAGAAACGCTATTGTGATCTTTATGTCAGTGGAGTTGATGTTGAATGCAGTTAACCTTCTTCTTACGGCTTTTTCTGCCCAGAGAGGAGATGCATCGGGTCAAGTATTTGTATTTTTCATTATGGCCCTTGCTGCCGCAGAGGTTGCTGTGGGACTAGCGATCATTGTAATGATCTATCGTAATACGAATTCTACTGATATCAATGTGTTGAATAGATTGAAGTGGTAATTCTTAATAATTTTTGTTAAAGCTTATAGATAAACGTAATACAAAGCGTTCATGTTTACACATTTAGTCTGGTTAATTCCTTTATTACCTTTAATCGGTTTTCTAATAAACGGTTTAGGGCGGAATGTTTTGCCAAAGGGAGCCGTTGGTTTTATTGGCAGCACAGTGGTTTTGCTTTCGTTTATAGTTAGCATCGGTATATTTACCGAACTCAATGAAAGTACAGTAAAATCTACTGTATTCCCATTATTCGATTGGATCCAGGTTGGAAATCTTAGGATTCCCTTCTCATTTCAGATTGATCCTCTGAGTTCAATTATGCTGCTAATCGTTACAGGGATTGGCTTCCTTATCCATGTATATTCAATAGGATATATGCATCACGATGTTGGTTTCGCTAAGTTCTTTGCTTATCTGAATCTCTTTGTGTTTTTCATGTTATTGCTTGTTCTGGGATCGAACTATGTGGTAATGTTTATTGGCTGGGAAGGCGTGGGACTTTGTTCTTACTTATTAATCGGCTTCTGGTTCAGCAATCCGTCATACGCAAGCGCAGCTAAGAAAGCCTTTGTGATGAACCGGATAGGAGACCTCGGTTTTTTAATCGGTATCTTCCTTATCTTTTCAATGTTTAAAAGTCTCGAGTTTAGTGCCGTTTTTTCACAAGCAGCAAATCTAGCACCTAACAATAATATCATAGTTCTTATTACAATCCTACTATTTATAGGCGCCACCGGAAAATCTGCGCAGATACCTTTGTTTACTTGGTTACCTGACGCGATGGCTGGTCCTACACCAGTGTCTGCTTTGATTCACGCTGCAACGATGGTTACCGCAGGTATCTATATGATTGCACGTTCGAATATCCTGTTTACTCTTGCTCCATTTACCTTAAATATCATATCTATAATTGGTATTGCAACAGCTCTGCTTGCAGCAACGATAGCGATTACTCAAACAGATATAAAAAAGGTATTGGCCTATTCAACTGTTTCGCAGCTTGGATATATGTTTTTAGGATTGGGCGTTGGCGCTTATACCGGAGCTTTCTTTCATGTTATTACTCACGCATTCTTTAAGGCTCTTTTGTTCCTAGGTGCGGGGTCGGTTATTCACGCCGTTAGTAATGAGCAGGACATGAGAAATATGGGTGGATTAAGTTCTAAGCTTAAAATAACCTATGTTACTATGTTAATCGGCACGATTGCTATTTCGGGAATTCCTCCCTTTGCCGGCTTCTTCTCGAAAGATGAAATATTAGCTCACGCTTACGAACATAACAAGGTCTTATGGGTACTTGGTGTAATAGGAGCAATGTTCACCTCCTTCTACATGTTTAGAATGCTATTTCTAACATTTTCGAGAAAATTCAGAGGTACAAAGGAGCAAGAAGATCATTTGCACGAGTCGCCGGCTTCCATGACCTTTCCACTGATAGCATTAGCAATATTGTCTATTCTTGGGGGCTTTATTGGAGTTCCTGAGGCGCTTCATGGTAATCACTGGTTAGCAAAATTCCTCGAACCTGTTTTCTATGCATCTTCTACCAAAGCACACGAAGTAGTAGCGCTTGATCATAATACCGAATATGCACTCATGAGTGTTTCTGTTATAGGAGCGGTAATAGCAGCTGTTATTGCTTACGTTCGTTATGCTAAAAATGGACATGTGCCTGTTCCTGATACTGCTGACAGGGGTGCTTTAGCTAGTCTTTCTTATAACAAGTACTACATAGACGAACTTTATGACTTTGTTATAGCTAAGCCTCTAAACTGGCTTTCTGGCTTTTTCTACCGTATAATGGATAAAACAGTCATTGATGGTATCGTTAATGGTTTCGGCAGGATAGCATCGGAAGCAAGTAAAGGCTTAAGATTGCTTCAAACTGGAAATATTGGTTTCTATATTTTTATGATGATAGCAGGCATTGTTGCGTTACTCGCTTATGGCTTTTTAAATATTTAACAAGAGGGATAAGAATAGAATAAATGGAAATTATTTTACTCCTTATATTTCTGCCCACCATCGGCGCAGCAATCGTAGGTCTTTTAGGTAAACTGGAACTAGCTAAAACTGTAGCTCTTATCTGGTCTTTGTTTTCACTTGGCTTAACCGCTTATCTCTTATCTGAGTTTAACCCTGATGGAGGAACTCAGTTTACTGTTGATTACCCCTGGTTCCTCTCGATGGGGTCTCGTTTCAATGCAGGAATAGATGGGATAAGCATGATTCTGGTATTGCTTACGAATGGGCTGATACCTTTGATTATTTTGGCGAGCTTTAACCATGACTATAAGAATCCGGGCGCTTTTTACGGACTGATACTATTCATGCAAAGCGGGCTTCTATTGGTATTTACAGCTCTGGACGCATTTCTATTTTACGTAGGTTGGGAAGCTGCCCTTATTCCTATTTACTTTATTTGCGCAATATGGGGAGGTCCGAACAGGATTAAGGTAAACATTAAGTTCTTTATTTACACCGTAGCGGGAAGTTTGATCATGTTGATCGGCATGATCTACATGGCACAACAAACAGCTGATAAAACTTATGATCTTCAGTCATTTTATCATACTTCCTTAAGTGCCGGTGCTCAAAGCTGGGTATTCCTTGCTTTTTTCTTAGCATTTGCTATTAAGATGCCGATATTTCCTTTCCATACCTGGCAGCCAGATACATATACTGAAGCTCCGACAACGGGCACTATGCTGCTTTCAGGAATTATGTTGAAGATGGGTATTTACGGTGTAATTAGATGGCTCATTCCTGTTGCACCACTAGGATTTGCGGAGTGGGGGCCAACAGTTCTTGTTCTCTCTATAATTGGTATTGTATATGCTTCAATCATTGCTTTTACTCAAAAGGATGTGAAAAGATTGGTTGCGTACTCTTCCATAGGGCACGTGGGGCTAATTGCTGCTGGAATATTCGTTTGGAATCTTAATGGTTTACAAGGTGCTATGATCCAGATGATAAATCACGGAGTGAATGTGGTTGGAATGTTCTTCGTACTTGATATTATCATTAGAAGACTTGACACACGCGATAGTGATAGGATGGGAGGGATTGCGAAATCAGCGCCATCATTTGCCATCGCATTTCTAATAATCTTACTGGGAACTGTTGCGTTACCATTGACTAATGGTTTTATCGGGGAGTTTTTGTTGTTGATGGGAGTGTACAATTACAGCATTTATGCTTCTGCAATTGCTGGTCTAACTATTATTTTAGGCGCTGTTTATATGCTAAGGATGTATCAGAGAGTAATGTTGGGGGACGCCAACGAAGCTACTTTGTCCTTCCGAGATATTACTGGAAGTGAGAAATTGGTTCTGTTTATAATTTGTAGTTTAGTTATTCTTATCGGTGTATATCCAAAACCTTTACTGAATATTTCAGAGCCCGCGGCAAAGTCGCTTATTGATTTAGTAAACGGCAAGATTGGAAACGTTTCTAGTTTTTAAACAAGGTCAATTGATACAAACAGAAAAATGAGTGCATTAATTACGATATCTTTATTAGCAATACTTGTTCTTTATCTTGGCCTTTTTAAGGCAAAGCAGGCTTTGCTTCCAGTTACCATGATTGGTCTAATTGCAGCCCTGGTTCTTGCTATATCTCAATGGAACAGCTACGCCGAACCTATTTACAGCGGTATGATGCTTTTTGATAACTATGCAGTTGCCTTCTCTGCAATAACTATCATCTCAACGATCTTAATCTTTCTTCTTTCCAAGGATTACTTCGAACGCATAAGTGAGAACGTTGCAGAGTATTACGCTGTTATTTTATTCGCACTTGCCGGGATTATTGTAATGGTTTCTTATCATAATCTTACCATGCTATTTATTGGAATTGAGATTATGTCTGTAAGTTTATATATTCTTGCTGGTATCAAGAAGAAAGATTTTGCATCGAACGAAGCGGCTCTTAAGTATTTTTTGATGGGAGCTTTTTCAACTGGTTTTCTTCTTTTCGGTATTGCGTTACTATATGGAGCCACCGGGTCATTTGATTTGGAGTTGATGCGGAGCTACATTATCCAGAATCCGCAAGATGTATCTCCTATTTTTTATGCAGGGGTTTTACTGATGATCATAGGATTAAGTTTCAAAGTTGGAGCAGCACCGTTTCATTTCTGGGCACCAGACGTATATGAAGGATCGCCTGCCTTGATCACAGCCTTCATGAGTACAGTTGTAAAAACCGCTGGTTTTGCTGCTTTTCTCCGTCTGTTCATGTTTTGTTTTTCTCCGGTTCAGTCATTTTGGATTCCGATATTCGTAACTTTTGCAGCCTTGTCTCTACTAGTTGGAAACGTAACTGCGGTGTATCAGCAACATTTTAAAAGGATGCTGGCTTACTCAAGCATATCTCATGTTGGTTACATGCTTTTCGCTATGATCTCGCTTAATAGTGAATCGGATAGTTCTGTGTTTGTCTATGCTGCAGCCTATTCAGTAGCATCGATCATCGCCTTCGCTGTTTTAATAGTTCTTCAGCGTCAGGTAGGAAATGACAGCTTTGATAGCTTCAATGGAATATCCAGGAAAAATCCTTTTCTGGCATTCACATTAACCATCGCAATGCTATCTCTTGCTGGTATTCCTTTAACTGCTGGATTTATCGGAAAGCTTATGATGTTTAATCGTGCTTTAGCCGGTTATCATATCTACCTGGTAATTTTTGCCGTTTTGAATGCTTTAGTTGGTATTTTCTACTATTTTAAGGTAATTATAGCAATGTATTTCAGGCCGTCGGAACGCAACGAACTTGTAGTATCTCCCCTGTTCAAATTTGTTCTGGGGATTTCTGCTATCGTTACAGTAATTCTTGGTGTATATCCTGACTTGATTTCAAGACTCATTTGATTATTCAAACAAAATATTATTAATATTCGTAGATTTACGGATATTCGCTTATGCACGAACTCTGGGACTCGATCCATTCGTTAATAGATCCGGAAATGTTACTAAAAGAAGGGGGATTTTACGTTCTCCTTTTTGTAGTTTTTGCCGAGACCGGGCTGTTTTTTGGATTCTTCTTGCCAGGAGATTATCTACTTTTTTTGGCCGGTATGTTTGTGGCAACCGACAAACTCGATGTGTCTATAATCTTGTTGATTTCAGGACTTCTTTTGGCCGCAATTCTGGGGAACTTCGTTGGTTACTGGTTCGGTAAAAAGACAGGGCCGGTCTTGTATAAAAAAGACGATTCTTTCTTTTTTAAAAAGGCATATCTCATCTCAGCTCAAGAATACTATAATAAGCAGGGAGCTTTCGCTTTAATTATGGGCCGATTCATCCCAATAGTCAGGACTTTTGCTCCTATCGTTGCTGGCCTTATAAATGTGAATTTTGTGAAGTTTGCTATTTATAACGTTATAGGTGCAATTTTATGGATCGTGTCGTTAACGTTGCTTGGGTATTTTCTGGGGATGAAATTTGAGAGGCAGGTTAATGAATACCTTATGTACATTATAGCAGGGTTTGTTATTATCACAGCGATCCCTCTTGTCTGGACTTATATTCGAAGCAGAATTCTATCACAGAAAAATAAATTAAAATAAAATGGAAATTAAAGATAAAGACCACATTTGGCATAGAGTAACTCCCGGAGAGGATGTGCCTAACTATGTAACAGCAATTATAGAGATACCGAAAGGTTCGAAAGCAAAATACGAAGTTGATAAAGACTTTGGTCTATTACGTTTGGACCGGATTCTATTTTCATCTGTAATGTATCCTGCAAACTATGGATTCATCCCACAAACTTATTGTGATGATAAAGACCCTCTTGATATTCTTGTGCTTTGCTCTGTAGATGTGTTTCCTATGTCTATGATCGAAGCGAAAGTAATCGGTGTAATGCACATGGTTGATAATGGAGAGCAGGACGATAAGATAATTGCTGTTGCAAAGAACGATATGTCTGTCAACTACATTGAAGATCTTGAAAATCTGCCTCCTCATACTATGAAGGAAATTGTTCGTTTCTTCCAGGATTATAAAGCTCTGGAACATAAGAACGTGACTATTGAGCAGCTTCATGGCAGGGAATATGCCTATAAGATTATTCAGGAAAGTATTGAACTATATAATAGTACTTTTGTTACTAATGTCTAAATAATGGCTTTTCAGATATTCCTTACATTCTTTCTTGTTTTCCTAAACGGCTTTTTCGTTGCGGCAGAATTTGCTATAGTCAAAGTGCGTGCCTCGCAAATTGAAGTTTCGGCAAAATCAGGCAATAGAGTGGCTAAGACGGCGAAGCATATCCTTCAGCATTTAGACGGGTATCTAGCTGCCACACAACTAGGGATAACTCTGGCTTCTCTAGGCCTCGGATGGGTGGGGGAGGAAGTGATGGAGCATATTATTAGTAATATATTAATATCATTCAATGCAAGTCCAGCTGTAATAGCTTCTTTTTCTGAGACAATATCCCCTATTGTGGCTTTTGGAATTATCACCATACTGCATATTGTTTTCGGAGAATTGGCTCCAAAATCGCTGGCAATCCAAAAGCCAATTGGCATAACGATGGGAGTTTCCCTCCCATTACATTTCTTTTATCTAGTTTTTAGACCGTTTATTTTATTGCTGAATGGCTTTGCGAATTTAATTCTTCGTGCAATAGGCATTCATGCAATTAGTGGTCATGAGGCTAACCATAGTTCAGAAGAGCTTCAATATTTATTGGATCAGGGAAAGGAAACGGGTGCACTGGACGTTAACGAACACGAGCTTATCAAGAACGTCTTCGATTTCAACGAGAGAGTTGTTAAGAATATCATGGTGCCTCGAACGAAGATATCGGGTATCGAGATAAGCACTCCCTCTGATGAGCTGTTACAAACCATAATTAAAGAAGGATACTCTCGTATTCCTGTGTACGATGACACCATAGACAAGATTGTGGGTATTGTACATGCTAAAGATATTTTACCTATAGTTGCAGTTAATAAAGAATTAGTTCTTAAGGACCTTATCAGAAAACCTTATTTTATTCCTGAGACTAAGAAGATCAATGATCTACTTGGTGAGTTTCAGCTTAGACGAATACAAATCGCGATAGTCCTCGACGAATTTGGAGGAACAGCAGGGATGGTGACGCTCGAAGATATTGTTGAGGAATTAGTTGGTGAGATACAGGATGAGTTTGATGAGGAGAAACCAATTGTGGAAAAGGTATCGGAGCATGAATTTATTGTAAATGCATCGGCTACAATCTATGACGTAAACGAGTATTTGCCCCATGATCTTCCAGAAGATGAGGATTACGATACCGTTGGAGGGCTAGTGAGTGATATTTTCGGAAAAATTCCCGAAGTTGGCGAAAGAAAGGATTTCTATGGCTATACTATAACCGTGCTAAAGAAAACAGAGCAGAACATAGAATCTGTAAAATTAGATCTGGAGATCAATCCAGAAGATGCTGTTGACCTGCATTGATTTCTCCTATGCATCTTTTTTATACCCCTGATATCACCGGAGGAACTTATACCTTAAATGAAGAGGAGAGCAAGCACTGTATCCGAGTATTACGTCTTGATCGAAATGATATTGTTCAACTTATTGATGGTAAAGGAGGGTTATTTAGTGCACAAATTACCGACCCAAATCCTAAGCGTACTTCTCTTGAAGTAATAGATGCTAAGAGAGAATTTGGGAAAAGGAACCATTACTTGCATATTGCGATAGCTCCGACCAAGAACATTGAGAGAGTTGAATGGTTTTTAGAAAAAGCAACTGAAATTGGTATTGATGAGATTACGCCAATACTTTGCGAGCGTTCGGAGCGTAAAGAGGTTAAACTGGACAGACTAAATAAAATAATAACTTCTGCCATGAAGCAATCTCTAAAGGCTTATCACCCGAAATTGAATCCTCTTTCTAAGTATAATCAAGCTATTCGATCAGTAAAAAATGATAAGTTCATAGCGCACTGTTTGGACGAACACAAGCATGAACTCCGCTTTTCCTTGCAGCCAGGAGGAAACTATACTATTTTTATTGGTCCTGAGGGCGACTTTAGTCCAGAGGAAATTGCTTTAGCAAAAAGCAATGATTTTAAAGCGATTTCGTTAGGATCAAGTAGGTTGAGGACCGAAACAGCAGCCCTTGAAGCTTGTTTCGAGGTAAATTTCCTCAATAGATAGCCCAGTTATTCGTTACGTAATTAAGGAACCTTATGAAAAAGCTATTATTTGCTTCTCTTGCGTTCACATTAAGCCTTTTATCTTTTTCTTCTCCAACGTATAAGTTAGCGAAGTTGAAGTATAATGGCGGTGGTGATTGGTACGCGAATAGAACAGCACTTCCTAATCTGATCCAATTTTGTAATAAAACCCTAGGTACTAACCTTAATACTGAGGAAGGTATTGTAGAGGCGGGCAGTGATGATATATTTAACTACCCTTTTATTTACCTAACGGGTCACGGAAATATTCAGTTTTCTGAGCAGGAAGCCGGAAATTTAAGGAAGTATCTGACTGGAGGAGGTTTTCTTCATATAGATGATAACTATGGATTAGATAAATTCATACGGCCGCAAATGAAAAAGGTCTTTCCTGAATTAAATTTTGTAGAGTTACCGACCTCTCATAGTATATATAATCAAAGGTTTAAGTTCCCTCTTGGCCTTCCAAAAATTCACGAACATGATGGAAAAAGGCCACAGGGATTAGCACTGATCTATAAAGGCCGGGTTGTTTGCTATTATACATTTGAATGCGATCTTGGGAATGGCTGGGAGGATTCTGGTACTTATCAGGGTGACTCTGAAGAGACAAGACAAAGAGCACTGAAGATGGGAGCTAATCTTGTTCAATATGCACTCACTCAATAGAGCTCGGTTTTGCTAAGCGTAGAAGGCTAAGTCTAAAGAAGCAAACTAGTGTAAAAAAGAAAAAGCTGGTCGTTTGTGACTTCCAGCTCTTTCTATCTAAATTAACGCTCTCAATTACTTGTACTGTATAACACCAGAAAGGTTACAATATTTTTAAAAAACTTAAAATATTTCGTAACAGCCTAAGTCTGAAGGGAATAATCTCTCTTTGGATTGTTGGTCTCGCCTCAACCACGTCTCAAAGTATGGATCGGTGCTAAGGTTTTCTCCCTTATTAGCAGCGTTACTAGTATTTCTAAGGTTAAAGTTATTCCTGTTTATGTCTCTAAACTCTGGATCTAGGTTCAAGATATTTGTCGTTTCGAAATTTCTATCTCTGGATTTAATTAAGTTTGACCGTATTACCCGGGTAAATTGTTGCCCTTTCTCTTCTATAATTAACTCTTCAGTCTGGTTTCCCCAGATAATATTGTTGATTAAAGTGAGATTCGTGATTTTGCCAGGGCCGTTTAGACGGTAGTCATTGAAGAATAGCGACGGAGTACTTCTAATTCCGTAGCTATAATAGTTGGCAAAGGTGTTTTGCTTAAAATTATAATTACCTCCATTGCTACAATGAATTAGATTTTTGCCACAATTAATAATTAAGTTATTGAAGGCAGTAATAGACGTATTATGACCAATAATCCCGGAAATTTCCATGTTCTTTACAATAGAGTTTGCTAATGTAAGTCTTGGGGCTAAATCTCCGGCCCCTTCTATTACATTCAAACCTATAAGCGCATTCTTTAAAGTGGTATGTTCAATCAAATTTTTTGAGCTCGATCGCTCAAAATATATCCCGTCCCACTGCCCCGGGACTTCTGAATAAAGTTTTTCTCTTCTATCACTTGCTAAAGTGACAGAATCATCTGAATTACCATCAATTATTAAGGTACCAGCAACCGATAGTCGCGCTCCCTTGTGAAAATACACTCTGCTTCCTCCTTCAATTGTAAGGGTAACCCCTTCGAGAACCTTTACTGAATCGTAAACCACATAAGGTAATTTTCTATCCCAAGTTATAGAACTAGAAATAGTTGCTGCTCGGATTAAACGCACATTCTGCCCGAAGGCTTGTAAATGTATGCTTTGCATTTTTCCATCAGTTGTAAAACTAATGGAATCAGAAATAAGAAAAGGTGCTGTCTTTTGGCTAGGAGAAATATTCAAGCGGACAAAAACGTTAGCTGAGTCTCTTCCTTTGATTTTGAATTTATCAAGGCTGGTAACTGCGATACCATTGATATTAACCTGATAAGGTGACTCCTCTCCGCCACCCAGCCTTATATTCGATATTATAATATCTTTTTTTGACGGATTAATTATCTTCACCCGTTGGGTGGTTGAAACAATTGATGTAAAAACGGTATCGAATTTAATGGTATCATTAGAAAAGACAAGCGGGTTTCCCTGACCGTAGTAGAAATTATCCTCTTTACGGCACGCCAGGAGGAAGAGTATTCCAAACAACACCGAGAATAAATGAAAGAAGCGCGCCATAATTTAGTTGGTATATGCAATTCCTGCGATGCTGATCTTGGTTGCAGGAACTTCATGGATAGGGATTGCAGAAGATTCGATTGTAGCTCCTGTTGTTATTATATCGTCCACTAATAATATGTGTTTGCCTTCAAACTCCTCTGCTTTGGAAAGAAAAAAGACGTCTTTCATGTTTTCATATCTTAAAAAGCGAGATTTCTTTGTTTGCGAGCTTGTAAAGGCACCTCTTTGAAGGGTAGAAGTGTCAATGGGAATGTGCATTGTTTCAGATAATCCCCGAGCAAAGTACTCGCTCTGATTATAACCTCTCTTTTTTTGCCTCTTGGGATGTAAAGGAACAGGAACAATAACATCTGGAAGAAAAGACGAAAGTGCGCTTGATAGCTGTTTCCCATATAAATGTCCCAGTTTTAGCCCTACTTCAGGTCTGTTATTATATTTTAATTGGTGCAGCAGGCTTTGCACGCGACTCCCTTTTGAAAAGTATAGGAACGCACCGCAGAAAGTAAATGGAACTCTCCCCCAAAATTGCCGGGCTAAACTATTGTCAGGCATTAAATGAAAGTTTGTATAGGGCAAATTCACCAAACACCCCGTACAAATTTCTTCCTCATTATGGATAAGCGAACATCCGCAACCAGCGCACACCTCGGGAAAGAAAAGTGAGAAAAAGTCGCTAATTTGCTGGGAAAGCAGGTTCATGCAACAATTTACACTAAAATCTCTAGCTATTAAAATTATTGTTGCTTAACGGCTAATTGCCCGCAAGCAGCATCGATATCCTTGCCCCTGCTTCTTCTTATGTTAGTGATGATACCCTGCTTTTTTAAATAATTGGCGAATGCCTCTGTTTTATCGTCTTCGGCGTTCTCGAAGTCCGCGAAAGAAATCGGATTATATTCAATAATATTAACCTTGCAAGGCAAATGCTTACAGAACTTAGCTAGCTCCATAGCATCTTGAATGCTATCATTAAAGTTATTAAATATTATATATTCATAAGTTACAGGGTTCTTAGTTTTTAGGAAGTAATACTTTAGTGCTTCCGCTAATGCTTTCAGCGAGTTTTGCTCATTAATGGGCATAATCTCGTTACGCTTTTTGTCATTCGCTGCATGGAGCGAGAGAGCTAAATTGAACTTCACCTGATCATCACCCAGTTTTTTGATCATTTTAGCTATACCTGCAGTTGAAACTGTTATCCGCTTTGCAGCCATATTTAAACCATCTTCTGCAGTAATCCGTTCAATGGACTTCAAAACATTTGCATAATTCAAAAGCGGTTCGCCCATTCCCATATAAACAATGTTTGTTAGGGGCTGGTTATATTTTTCCTTCGCCTGCTTATCTATCAGCACTACCTGATCATAAATCTCAGCTGGCTCTAGGTTTCTTTTACGCTCCATATAGCCGGTAGCACAAAATTTACAAGTTAAGCTACAGCCTACCTGGGAACTAACGCAAGCCGTCATTCTGTCGGTAGTAGGGATTAATACACCTTCTATTATATTATTGTCATACAGGCTAAACGTGTTTTTAATTGTCTGATCAGAACTATGTTGAGACTGGTGGATTTTTACAGCATTTATGGTAAACTGATCCTTAAGTTTTTCTCGAAGAGCTTTCGAAAGATTTGTCATATCATCGAAACTATGAGCAGACTTTGCCCACAGCCAATCCAGAATCTGCTTTGCTCTAAAGGCGGGTTCTCCTATTTCTCCAAGGATTTTAATCAGATCGGCAGATGATATATTTCGAATATCCTTTTTTGCAAGTACCTCATTCACAATGCAAATTTACTTATTTAAAGATAAAATTTTGATAAAAAAAGAGGTAATAAAAATTTTTCCTATAATTGTTGTTGTAACAGCATTACTTCTCCTGTAGCTATGGGACTTGATTAGTTACAGAAAAACATGTTATGAGGACTTACTATTCAGCAGATCATATTCTACCAGTCGGAAGTCTGCCATTGAAAGATGGAGTTGTAGTCGTAGATGAAGAGGGGGAAATTCTCGATGTCTTTGAGGGAAAAGCAGCAGTACCTTCTGATGCCAATATTCAGCGGTACGATGGTATTATTGTTCCGGGCTTCGTTAATACTCACTGTCACCTTGAGCTTGCCTATCTTAAAGATCGTATTCCTACCGGACTCACCCTTATTCCATTTATCAAAGAAGTAATTAAAGCACGTAAAGGTACTAAAGATGTTCACATCCCCATGACTGAGGCCGATGCTTTGATGTACGAAAATGGTATTGTGGCTGTTGCCGATATTTCAAATACTACCCAGTCTAGAGAGGCTAAATTAAATAGTAAGATCTATTATCATACCTTCATAGAATTAATTTGCTTCGAGCCCGAGGGGGCTAAAGATGCTTTCAGATTAGGAAATGCTTTACTCGAAGAATTCAAACCTTTGAAGGCTTCTATTACGCCTCATGCTCCCTATTCGGTATGTAAGGAACTTTTTAAGTTTATAAGCAAGTTTTGTGGAGAGGCCGGAGAGTTGTTAAGTATTCACAATCAGGAAACAGAGGAGGAAAATAAGTTTTATCGATATAAAACAGGGGAGTTTTTAGATTTTTATAAAGGCATGGGAGTTGATTTGGAATTCTTCAAGCCGCAGGCCCGTAATTCAATTCAAAGTTTTGTGCCTTTGCTTGCAGCCCAGCAAAAAATTCTGCTGGTCCATAACACCTATACTAGCATAAAGGACATTTATTTCACAAGGCGATCGGGTAGAGATATTACCTGGTGTTTTTGTCCTAATGCTAATTTGTATATTGAAGGTCGCTTGCCAAAAGCTGACATGTTTTTATTCGAAAATGTTACCATAACCCTGGGTACCGACAGTTTAGCCTCTAATAAAAGTCTCTGTATTCTTTCTGAATTAAAAACAATTCATCAGCATTTTCCGAACCTGAATTTCACAGACACTATTGCCTGGGCTACCCTTAACGGAGCAAAGTTCCTTGGAATAGATAATAGGTTTGGGAGTATTGAAAAAGGTAAAAGACCTGGTCTCAACCTCATTACGAATGTTGAAGATCTTCGTCTCACCCGAGATTCAGAAGTTAAAAAACTTATTTAGTATTTTGAGTATTATCGCTTAAACCTCACCATAAGAGCGATGAACATAATAAGCAGTCTCCTCGGAATTCAATACCCTATTATTCAGGCTGGAATGGTATGGTGCAGCGGTTGGCGTCTGGCCTCTGCTGTTAGTAATGCCGGCGGTCTTGGCTTAATAGGAGCTGGATCTATGGGTCCGCAGACCTTAAGCAACCATATACTAAAGTGCAAAGCAGCAACCCCTTTTCCCTTCGGAGTAAATATCCCTTTGCTTTATTCGCATGCAGCAGAACATATTGATGTGGTTTTAAAGCAAGGAGTAAAAATCGTTTTTACTTCAGCGGGCAATCCATCAATTTTTACATCTAAACTCAAAGACGCTGGTATAATCGTTGTGCATGTGGTAGCTAATAGTAAATTTGCAAGGAAAGCTCAAGCGAGTGGCGTTGATGCTGTTGTAGCCGAAGGTTTTGAAGCAGGTGGGCACAACGGGCGCGAGGAGACTACTACCATGTGTCTTATTCCCTTGATCAAAGAGCAGGTATCTCTGCCGGTTATTGCAGCTGGAGGAATTAGCAGCGGACAGGCAATGCTGGCAGCAATGGCCCTAGGGGCTGATGCGGTCCAAATAGGATCGGCATTTGCAGTTGCTGAAGAATCCTCAGCGCACATACATTTTAAAGAAAAAGTAATTGAGGCAGGGGAAGGGGATACCAGATTAAGTCTTAAATCTCTTACACCGGTACGATTGCTCAGAAATAAATTTTCAGGTTTGGTAGAGCAAGCTGAACTTAACGGAGCTGGCAAGGAAATATTGGAGGCGCTTCTAGGAAAAGGTAGAGCCCGTAATGGAATGTTTGAAGGGGAACTGGAGGAGGGAGAGTTGGAAATTGGCCAGGTGTCGGCCCTGATTAAAGAGATTAAACCTGCTGCTGCAATATTAAAGGACATCGTACTTGAGTTTGAAAGAGAGAAACAAAGGATTTGCCAGTCAATTTGGTGAAAATTGACTGCTGAAGTAATAATTTTTGGATAAATGAAACATTACACTATAAAAGTTAAAGGCAAAGTACAAGGGGTCTTTTACCGGGCTGCAACAAAAGCAGTGGCAGATCAGCTAGGGGTAAGGGGCTATGTTAAAAATATGGATGATGGCTCTGTGCAGATCGAAGCTGAAGGAGATGATTTCGCTCTGGAAAGTTTTGTGGAATGGTGCAACGAGGGACCAGAAAAAGCTGTGGTTGAAAGTGTAGATGTTATTGAAGCTGAAGTGAAAAACTATTCTAACTTTGAAGTAGTTAAAAAGAACTTCTTGTGGTAATCCAAAATTCTAACACATACTAACTGGAAATTGTCAACTCTTAAAAAATTTGCAGGACAAACTGCTGTTTACGGCTTTACAACAGTGGTGTCAAGATTGCTTAATTCCATTCTTACACCAATTTACGTAAATCTTTACCCCGCAAAGACCTACGGAATATTTACTACAATGTACGCCTGGGCTTCTGTACTCAACGCATTATTAGCTTTTGGTATGGAAACTACCTTTTTTCGATACCTTAATAAAGTCGATAATAAGAAAAAAGTATACTCTACGACCTTTTTCAGTGTCGCCATAATTGCAATTGCATTTTTAAGTTTAACGTTCGCTTTTACTGAAGATATAGCTAACTGGATGCATGCGGATGGTGTGGCCAGCATTGAGGACTATAAAACTTTTATACGGCTTTTTACCTGGATTCTTGTTCTGGATGCCCTTGCCGTGATACCAGCTGCTAAAATCAGAGCGGAGGGGCGCCCCGGAAGATATTCGATTGTCAAGATCGTAAACATTTTATTTACCGTTAGTTTAAACCTGTTTTTCTTATATGTAATACCTTGGGGAATAAAGAATGGACATTGGGAATTTGCATGGTTTCGACCTAATTGGGTTGGTTATGTATTTATATCAAATCTGATAGCCAGCTTTATTACATTTTTGTTTTTACTTCCTGAACTCATGGAGTTAAAATGGGAATATGATAGGAAGCTTATTATTCAAATGCTCAGCTATAGTTTTCCTGTTCTAATTGCTAACCTTTCATTTATTGTTAATGAAAACCTGGATAAGATAGCAATCAAGCAAATACTTGGTGGTGATTATGGAGACCAGGAAGTTGGGATATACGGAGCAGTTTGTAAACTGGCTATTTTCTTGAGCATTTTTATACAAGGGTTTCGCCTCGGCGCCGAACCATTCTTTTTTAGTCATGCGAAAAATAAAGACTCAGGGGAAACTTATGCTACCATCATGAACTATTTTGTCATTGTCGTTTGTTTTATTTTTGCCGGTATCGTTGCTAATATAGAAATACTTAAATACTTTATTCCAGGTGGCTCGGCCTCTCAACGTGAGCTCTACTGGTCAGGTCTTCATATTGTACCGGTGCTTATTTTAGGCTACGTTTGTTTGGGCATCTATATGAACCTTTCGATCTGGTATAAACTCTCCGACCAGACCCGCTTCGGTTTATATATCTCTGGAGTTGGTGCAATCATTACCATCGTTCTTAATTTTATTTTGATCCCAAAGTACAGTTATGTTGCCTCTGCCTGGATTTCCCTGACAGCCTACGCAACGATGATGATCCTCTCATATATCATGGGGCAGAGGAATTACCCTATACCATACAACCTCAAAAAGAACTTGGGCTATCTTCTTTCCTCGATTGTAGTTGTAATTTTATCATTTACTGTGTTTGATAGAAGTCTAATAATTGGTAATTTGTTGCTCCTTGTGTTTGGCGCTGGAACTGTATACTTCGAGCGAAGTAATCTAAGAGCAATATTTCAGAAAACACCTTCATAAGCATAAGCTCACCAACGGAGGTTAAAGCAGCTTGACGTTTCTTCTTAGCTAATAAAAACGATTAAACTTTCAAGGAAAAATTTTATAAATAACATTTAATTAGTAGCAGTAGAGCCTATTACAATTCAGAGCACAATGACAGTTTCTATTATCAACAGATCAAATCATACACTTCCCGAATATCAGACAGAGCTTTCTGCCGGGATGGACCTTAGGGCTTTCTTGCCAGAGGGCGCAGTTGTAATTAAACCTTTGCAAAGGATACTAATTCCTACTGGATTATTTATTGAACTTCCGAGGGGATTCGAAGCTCAGATCAGACCGAGGAGTGGACTGGCGTTAAAGCACGGTATAACAGTTTTGAATTCACCAGGTACCATTGATGCCGATTATCGTGGAGAAATTAAAATTCTTTTAATTAATCTTTCTGATATTGAATTTGTTGTAAATGATGGAGAACGGGTAGCGCAGATGGTGGTGGCCAGACACGAACAAGTTGATTGGGGAGAGGTTGAGATTTTGAACGAAACATCGAGAGGGGCCGGGGGCTACGGACATACCGGAAAATAGTATGGTAAAAAGACTGACTTTTTTATTAAGTATTGTATGTGGATTAGGCTTTGCACAGCAAAAGAAATCTGCCGTGTTTGTGGTTGGACGGGTGCTTACTGAAGAAGACAGTGCATTAGTACGGGAGAAGTTTTTTAACGGACTACGGGCCAAAACCATCGATAGGATCGGCGAGTCGGAGCTATATTTTAAGGAAGTGATTCAAATTGATCCTCAAAACGATGCTGCCCTTTACGAACTTGCGAGCATTTATCACGAACAGGAAGAGGAGAAGATTGCCGAAAAGTATGCAAGAGATGCAGTAACTGTAAAATCCAACAATAAGTGGTATTGGTTACTCTTAGCCGACATTTATAAAAAAAACAGGAATTACGAGCAGCTTTCGTTGGTCTTTACTGATTTAATCCACCTAGATCCCAATAATCCTGATTACTACTTTGATAAGGCTAATACTTTAGTGTTATTAAATAAAAGCAAGGAAGCGGAGGCAGTTTACAATGATGTGGAGAAGAGATTTGGTGTATCGAATGAGTTAATTAGCGGACGCCAACGTGTTTTTCAACAAACCGGAGACGTTAATAAGGCGGCCGCGGAGGCTGAGAAGCTGATAAAATCAAACCCTACGGATATTCGCAATTATCTTACTTTGAGCGAGGTATATGAGAAGTCTGGAAACATAGCAAAAGCAGTGGAGCTGCTTGAGAAAGCAAAACAAGTAAGTAGCGCCAATGCTTTTTTAAATCTAACCCTGGCCGATCTGTATAATAAACAAGGTAAATCAGACGAAGCTTTTACGGAGCTGAAAGCAGCGTTCACAAACCCTTCGTTACAAGCTGAGCCTAAGATGGGAATTTTACTTTCGCTGTTTTCGAAACTTGATCAACCTGAAATTCAAATTCAGACGTTGGAGCTGGGTAAAATTTTGACGGAAACCCATGCTGGTGAAGCTAGGGCCTTTGCCGTATTTGCTGATTTGTTAAGTAGGTCTAACAAACTTAAAGAGGCTGAGCAGAACCTTAGAAAATCGGTCGAGTTGAATAATCAGGTGTATTCGGTTTGGGAGGATTTGATTAAAATAGAAATAGGGCGATCAGACTATAAGGCTGTGATTAAAGATGGGGAAGAAGCTCTTACCTTGTTCCCCAATCAGGCGCCTTTATATTACCTGACGGCCTTGGGATATCAACAGACTGGTCAGATCGACAAAGCGGTATCCTATTTGAAGAATGCGGTTCAGTTACAAATAGAGGATAAGGAGTTTCTATCTCAGGTTTACGCTTCACTTGGCGATGGCTTCAACGCTTTAAAGCAATACAAAGAATCAGACGAAGCTTATAATAAAGCGCTCACTGCCAATCCCGAAAATATATATGTCCTAAATAATTATGCCTATTATTTGTCGTTAAGAGGTGAAAAGTTGCAGATAGCGGCAGACATGGCCTTTAAAGCAAATGAATTAAAGCCTAATAATTCATCTTTTGAAGATACTTACGCATGGGTGTTGTTCAAGCAAAAAAAGTATGATCAGGCTCTGGTTTGGGTCGAAAAAGCAGTCGGTAACAACTCTAAAAGCGGTGTTCTTCAGGAACATTGGGGAGATATCTTATACAATTTAGGCCAAAAAGATATAGCTTTTGAGAAGTGGCAGAAAGCGAAGGAATTAGGCGTCAAAAATAATCTTCTTGAAAAGAAAATTAATGAAAAGAAATATTTTGAATAAAACAGCAATTTTATTAGCGTTCATTGCTTTTACTTCTTGTAAGGCGAGAAAAACAGTATTGCCTCCAGCTACTTCAGTTCCGTCAATTGAATCCAAACCTGCAGCAAGGAATTCTGGTCTCATTGACAGTTTGAAGGCAAAGCAACCTTCATTTAATACTCTTTCGATAAAGGCGAAGGCTGATTTAAAGATAAATAATAGCAGCAACGACGTGAGCATGTCTATTCGTATTAAAAATAATGAAACTATCTGGCTATCGATAACAGCAATCGCGGGATTAGAAGTAGCGAGAGCGTTAATTACTCCTGATAGTATAAAAATTATGAACAGATTGCAGAATGAGTACACCAGAAAGCCTTTCAGCTATATATATCAGTTCACATCCAGGCAGATCAATTTTAACGCAATTCAAGGACTTTTTACTGCCAATGTAATTTCTGGTACTCTAGCAGAATCTGCAACCCTTGAACATGAGGGCAGCCAGCTTCAGGTTAAAGGTGAATTATCAGGCTTGTTGTATAAAATGCTTTTTAATAGTAGAAGAAACCTGATTCAAAATCAGCTAAGCGATAATGCCAATAGCCAGAATTTGAATGTGACTTACGATAATTTTGGAACAATCAAGGATCAGGAACTCCCTCAAACCGTAAATATTAATTCGGTAGCAAATAATAAAAATATAAGTATTGCATTAAGATATAACAGCATTTCGATAGACGAGTCTGTAGATTTTCCGTTCAATGTTCCTAAAAGGTTTACTGTAAAAGATTAAATAGATAGATTTGCCTCATGAGTTTTAAAAGGCTGTTTCTTTTTTTGGGATTTATACTGCTGTCTGCAACTTCTTTCGCTCAGAGCAGCGCAGAGTTAAAGCGTAGAAAAGAAGCACTGTCCCGGGAAATTGAAATGTTGCGGCGCTCCCAAAGCGAAGTATCAAGTAATAAAAGGTTGTCATTGAAGCAAATAAATGCATTAAATGCTCAGATACGCCTGCGGGAAGAGAAAATTGGTACTATCAATTCTGAAATAAGACTCCTGGATAATGAGATTTCTGAGAATACCAGTACGGTAAGGTCTTTACAGGCGCAGCTGAATAAGCTTAAACGAGAATATGCAGGGATGGTGCTTTTTGCATTTAGGAATCAAAGCGCTTATAGTAAGCTGATGTTTATTTTTGCTTCACGTGATTTCAATCAGGGTTATAAGCGACTTAAGTATCTGCAGCAGTTTGGAGATTATCGGAAAAAGCAGGCAAAATACATTGAACAGACCGCACACGAATTAGGAATAAAAATTGTCGAGCTTGATAGGAACAAGCGTAGCAAAAATAATTTGCTTCATGATCAGGAGAATGAGAAGGTAACTCTCGGCAAAGAAAAAAGTAATAAAGCTCAGCAATTGAGTAAGTTGAGCAAGCAGGAGAGCCAGTTGAAGCAGGAGCTTAGACGAAAACAGAGAGAGGCGGCTAGCTTAACGAGGGCTTTAAATGCTGCAATTGCTAGAGAAATCGCAGAAGCCAGGCGGAGAGAAGAGGAAGCTGCAAGAGCTGCCGCCGCTAAAGCACGTGCAGAAAATAGGGAAGTTCCTACTACTACCCGTTCATCTTCAGGATCAAGTGTTCTTGCAGCAACTCCCGAAGCTGCAAAACTATCTTCTGATTTTTTAAGTAACCGGGGCCGTTTGCCTTGGCCTGTAGCTGCCGGAACAACAACGGAGCAATTCGGACGGCATACGGTAGGAGAGGGAGTTACGATTGATAATGATGGTATTACTATAAGGACACCTCAAGGAGCCGCGGTTCGCGCAGTTTTTGATGGAACTGTTGCTCAGGTGGGAACTATTCCAGCTACCAATGTTCAATTTGTGCTGGTTAGACATGGAGAATACTTTTCCGTTTATTCCGGTCTTAGGTCTGTTAGCGTCTCGCGTGGACAAAAAGTATCATTGAAACAAACTTTAGGTGTTGTTGCTACCGATTCAGAGGATGGTACGACTGAAATGCAATTTAAAATATGGAAAGGTTCAACTCCTTTAAATCCTGAAAGTTGGCTGGCAAATTAATAAATCCACGGCGTCATTTAATCCGTATATTTGTAAAAACTAAGATAAGATGTTGAATTCAGTTTTATTGTTCCTGAATATAGGAACACCCGAATTGATCCTGATTTTGGGAGTTGTTCTGTTGCTATTTGGAGGTAAGAAAATGCCCGAGCTTGCTAGGGGATTAGGAAAGGGGATTAGAGAGTTCAAAGATGCTTCGGAAGGTGTTAAGAGAGAGATCCATAGGAACATAAATGCTGTTAATGACGATCTTAATGTGGATATGGATAATAACGTAAATAAAAGTAAACCTGCCGATGAGGCAAATAAAAATTCATAATTATGATAAACTCAATTTTATTGGTAGGATTAGGAGCTCCCGAGATTATCCTTATTATACTAGCTATTCTGCTGTTATTTGGCGGTAAGAAAATTCCAGAACTTATGAGAGGTTTAGGAAAAGGAGTTAAAGAATTTAAAGATGCTAAAGATGGCGACGCTAACGATAGCGGAAAATCATACTAACTCTGATAGATAAAGGTTCAACCTCATTTGCAATTGCAAATGAGGTTTTTTTATTTCCTTCAGCTCTAACCTCCCAGATTTTTGATAATTAATGCCAATTTAAACCTCTATCCTGCCTCAGTTTAGCATGATTGCGTAGAAATTCTTACCTTCACGGCATGGAACAGTACACTTCGTTAAGCAGCGTACAAAAAGATATTAAAAGTGGCAAGCTTCAGTTGGTGGAGCTTGTAAATAAATATTTAGAGCGTATTGAAGATAAAAAGCACTTGAATGCTTTTGTGGAAGTTTATGCTGCCGAAGCAAGACAGCAAGCCGTTACTGTAAATGAAAAAATACTTAGTGGTTCCGGTGGAAAGCTTGCGGGAATGGTGGTAGGAATAAAAGATCTTATCTGCTACCAGGGACATAAGGTTTCAGCAGGATCTAAAATTATTGAAAACTATACTTCAATTTTTTCTTCAACAGTCGTTGAGCGCCTTCTTGCTGAAGATGCTATTATCATAGGCCGCCAAAATTGTGATGAGTTTGCAATGGGCGGTTCAAATGAAAACTCTTACTACGGTGCGGTAAAGAACGATGCGGATAATTCAAAAGTTCCCGGAGGATCTTCGGGCGGCTCCGCTGTGGCAGTACAAGCCGGACTATGTTTGGCCTCTCTAGGAACTGATACAGGCGGGTCTGTAAGACAACCAGCTGCCTTTTGTGGGGTGGTAGGGCTAAAACCAACCTACGGTCGTGTTTCACGTCATGGTATTATAGCCTATGCTTCTTCTTTTGATCAGGTTGGTCCGATTACTCACACAGTGGAAGACGCAGCTTTGTTGATGGAGGTCATAGCTGGCCCTGATGACTACGATAGTACGGCTTCTCAGCTTCCTGTTCCAGAATATTCTCAATGCCTGACGTTATCAGAAAAGAAAAGAATCGCCTATCTTCCTGAAACACTTTCTTCAGAGGGATTAGACCCTGAAGTTAAGGCTCTAACAGAGCAAACCATTCAGAGGTTACTGGATGAAGGCCACTCAGTTGAACCGATATCTTTTCCATATCTTGACTATGTAGTTCCAACTTATTATATCTTAACCATGGCCGAAGCTTCATCTAATCTTGCGAGGTATGATGGAGTTCATTATGGATATAGAAGTCCTAATGCGGTGGATTTAGAAACTACATACAAGAAGTCCCGGTCGGAGGCTTTTGGTGCCGAGGTTAAGCGTCGCATATTACTGGGTTCTTTTGTATTAAGCGCTGGACATTACGATGCATTTTATGGAAAAGCACAGCGAGTAAGAAGATTGATAAGGGAAAAAACCGACGAAATCCTTGAGAATCACGATTTCATCCTTCTTCCAACTACCCCAGGCCCGGCTTTTGGAATAGGGGAAAAAACTGATGATCCTGTTACGATGTATCTAGCAGATATATTTACGGTGCAGGCTTCCTTAGCAGGCATACCTGCAATTTCACTTCCTTTGGGAAAAACAAATAATAATTTACCTTTGGGTGTCCAGTTTATCGGGAAACGGTTTGGTGAAGCAGAATTACTGGCTTTTTCTAAATATCTTTTAGATGTAACAAAAGCTCATTAAATGGGTAAAAGGTAGTCATATATCTGGCTATAAAGCATTTACTTGAAAAATGATGAGAAGAGGAAGTATTAAAGTAATTTTTTATGCATTAAGTTTTACTTTGTTGTCCCTGGCTGCCTCGGGGAAAGAGAAGGTAGTATCCGTAAAATCTAGTAATTCAGAAAGGAGGACTATTGATCCTTCTGAATACAGAAGAGCTTTGGAGAGCATCAGCAAGACTGTGCCTCTCAGCTATAATGAACCTGTTAGAAAGATGATCAATTATTATTTGAATAATCATCGTGACCGGTTTTCAAGAATGCTGGGTCTATCTCAGTATTATTTCCCTATATACGAAAAGGTTTTTACTGCTAAGGGGGTCCCTGAAGAAATTAAGTTCCTTTCTGTTGTAGAATCATCACTAAATCCATTTGCTACATCTACAGCACAGGCGGGCGGCCTTTGGCAGTTCCTCGAGCCTGTGGGAAAAAAGTACGGATTAGCAATAAATGATACTATTGACGAGCGTAGAGATCCTGCGCTGGCATGTAATGCTGCTGCGGATTATTTGCTTGAGTCATACGGAATGTATAAAGACTGGCTGTTGGCAATAGCATCCTATAATTGCGGCAGAAATAATATTCGCTGGGCTATGGAAAATAATCCTGGCTTGAATGACTATTGGTCCCTTCGTCAATATCTTCCAGTTGAAACTCAGAATTATGTACCTGCTTTTATTGCAACAGTATATTTGATGAATAATGCAAAGAAGCACGGTATTTATTCATCAGAGCCCAATTTTGGAGTGTTTACTAAAGAATTGACGGTGAACAGGCCTCTGAGTTTGCAAAGTGTAGCCAAGGCAATTAATGTGAGTTTATCAGACCTGTGCGTATTAAATGCCGCTTACAAAAATCAAATTGTGAACGGTTGTACTTCCACCCCTAAAAAATTAGTTATTCCTGTTATCAAGGACTACATCTACTCAGCATTAGTTGATGAGTGTAAGAAGCCTGGGAAGTTGCAGTACGAACTTAAACTCAATTATACTGTGCCGGTAGAATCAAGGGCTGTAGCAGCTAGCGTATCTGGCAAACCAGCTGGTTTAAGATACAAAGCCGTCAACATCTATGTTATGTACAGAGTGAAAGAGGGAGATACCCTTGAGTCTATCGTAGAAAGATTTAATTCTACTGAAGAAGAAATAAAGATCTTGAACAAGCTAAAGCATTATTCTGTTAAACCGGGAATGGTTTTAAAGATCGTGCAAAGCTAAAATTTATAAAGGTGCTAAAGACAAAGGGGCGTTCTGGTATAGAGCGCCCTTTTTTCTTTATACTATTTCATTTCTTTGTCTGAAAAGGAATCCAGTCTCTGAAGATCTTTTCTAGAGTATATTCCTCAAGCTCGTTTGCCGTTAACTGATGAGACCACTGAACGCGTTGGTCAGGTTTAAATCCCGCCCCCCTGTTTTTGTACTCGGCATAATAAGCAGTTTTCTCATTTGATTCCTTGCCCCAGTTGTTCCAGCCCTTCTCATTGATAATATTGCTCATATCAGTATTAATAAAAACAACTTTTGCGTAAGGTCTCCATGGCCGGCCAAGAAAAAAAGAGCCTTCAGGTGCATCTCCTCTTATTTTGCAGTTCAGAAACACATAGCCATATTTCGTAGTGTCGGGTGTTGATGCCGCTGTTACATAACCAGATTTTTTACAAAAAAGCTCACAGTCCTCAAACACGGCAGTTGAAGATCCGAAAATATAATCTACAGTTCCTTCGATATAGCAATCCTTGTAGTATTGGCGGCTGCCTCTTCCAAACGTATACAGAGTGTCCTGAAATCCGAGGAAACGGCAGTTTTTGAAAGACATTCTATCTCCAGCAACCCAAGCGGCCACCGCTTGACCAACGGGACCGGCAGAGTTTTGAAAAGTTATATTTTCAGCAGAAAAGTTGTCCCCGTACATGAAAAAACTTGACGAGCCGGAAGTGCCTATTTCCTCACCAAAACGATTTTTTCTCTGAGCCCAATCATCATAGGTTAGAATTGTTTTATTAACGTCTTCTCCTATAAACCTTACCATCTGTTTTGAACCGGCTAATACGAGTTTTTCCTTATAGATCCCTTTTTTAATAAAAATAGTTGTGATCTTTTTTCTCATATCAGGAACAGCGTTTATGGCTTCCTGAACTGTTTTGAAGTTTCCGCTTCCATCCTTTGCTACCACAAAGTCATATCTCTCTTTCTCTGTAGCAAAGGATGAAAAAGCAGTCGAAAGAAAAAGCATTACAAGAAGATAACGGGTTAATTTTAACATAGAGCTATAAATGGGTTTTAATTATTTCTATTAAAGGATTATTGATAATCCAGTTTATAAAAATTTCCTAGTCTGGTAATTTGTCTCAAGTTAAGTAGTTTTTATAAAAGTGCCATTAGTTCATTTAAATGTGATATTTCTCTTTTTACTTCCAGGGGAGTTTCCTTTCCTGTTGGATTAAAGTAAATAGCATCTATCCCAAAATTCATTGCACCACGAATATCTGCCTCAATACTATCTCCTATCATAAGGCTTTCTTCCTTTTTAGCCATGGCTTTATTTAAAGCGAATTCAAAAATCGCTTTGTCTGGCTTATTCGCGCCTACGACCTCAGAAATGATAATATTTTTAAAATACCTTCCCAAATCACTCAATTCAATTTTCATCTCTGTGGATTCTTTAAATCCATTTGATATCAGATGTAAACTGTACTTCGAACTTAAATATTCAAGTGTCTTACGAGCTTCGGGGAATAAGTTAGTTTTGGTTGGGCAGATCCGCACATAATCGTCTTCAAAAGCTGTCGGTATACTTTCAGGTACAAGACCTAAATCAAGAAAAGTTTTTTTAAACCTTGTTTCCCGGAGTTCCTGTTTGCTTATCTTTCCAAGATGATAAGAGGCCCAAAGGGCATGATTATTCCTTGTGTAAACGCTTATAAAAGTTTTGGAGCAGGAAATACCCAGCTTTTGAAGGGAATAAACCTCAAATAATTCTGTTAATGTTTCTTCTGCATTCCGGTCAAAATCCCAGATAGTGTGATCCAGGTCGAAAAATATATGCTTATACATTGGTCCAAATATCTGAAAGATTTACAACGCAAAAGGGCAAAAAATATGTTATCCGTCTTTCTGTCCGTAGGCCAGGTCGCCCGCGTCTCCTAATCCAGGAACTATATATGCTTTCGTTGTCATCTCATCATCAATCGCCCCAAGCCATAGTCTTGCCTGAGGTAAGTTTGCCCGTACATGAGTTACTCCTTCTGTACTTGCAATAACTGAAACAATATGGAGCTCTTTAATAGCATATTGTTGTAATAATTCCTTACAGCTTAGTACCATACTCTGGCCAGTCGCAAGCATAGGATCTGATATAATCAGGACTCTTTCACTCAAATCGGGGCTTGAAACGTATTCTTTGTTAATTGTAAAGTCTCCTGCCTTCGTTTCCTGGCGATAAGCTGCGATAAAGGCAGAGTCGGCTTTATCAAAAAAATTCAGTAGTCCCTGATGCAAGGGTAAGCCCGCTCTTAAGATAGTTGCCAGGACCGGTTGCTCCTGAATAATAGATACCATAGCTGTTCCTAATGGTGTTTCAAATTCGGTATCAATATAACTAAGGGTTTTGCTTATCTCATATGCAAAGATCTCACCGATACGTTCCAGGTTTCGTCGAAATCTCATACTGTCAACCTGAATACTGGCATCCCGTAGCTCGGCAATAAAATTATTTCCTATCGAAGAGGTGTTACTTAGTACAAACATGATATATAAATTAGGGACTTCCTGTTGTAGGAACAGATATCTTTTCCAAAAGTGAGAGCTTAGGGTGAAATAATTATGAAGTTAAGCAATTATTTTTTTTCAGAAACTTATTATTAATGCCTGACGTTCATACCACGAAAGCTAGGCTTTCATGATTGTTAAATAAGGTTTATCGGGGGGCCACAAGTTGGTCCCTTTTTAATTACCTTTCAAATTTCTTATAATGCTTATCTTTGATATTGCATGGATTTCAAACTTATATCTGATTACAAACCAACCGGAGACCAGCCAGAGGCAATAAGGCAACTGGTTGAGGGAGTGAAAAGCGAAGAGCACTATCAAACGCTTTTAGGAGTAACGGGGTCAGGAAAAACATTTACCGTGGCTAATGTAATTCAGCAGACTCAAAAACCAACTTTGATTTTAAGTCATAATAAAACGCTGGCCGCGCAGTTATATGGCGAGTTTAAGCAGTTCTTTCCGGAGAATTCAGTCAATTATTTTGTTTCCTACTATGATTACTACCAACCCGAAGCCTATATATCCACTACAAACACCTATATAGAGAAGGATCTTCAGATCAATGAAGAGATCGAGAAGCTGCGATTAAGAACAACATCTTCGCTGATGTCAGGCAGGCGCGATATCATTGTTGTATCGTCCATCTCTTGTATATATGGTATGGGAAATCCGGAGGATTTCTCAAATTCTGTGTTCAAGATAGCAGTTGGCACCAGGATCAGTAGGAACGCGTTCCTACATCGTCTTGTAGAGATTTTATATTCTCGAACTTCAGCAGACTTTCGAAGGGGTACGTTCAGAGTAAAAGGAGACACGGTGGATATTTATCCACCTTACATGGATTTTGCTTACAGGGTTTGTTTCTTCGGTGATGACATAGAAGAGATGATGACTATTGATCCTTCCACAGGCAAGACTCTGGAGAAGATGTCGCATATGGCCATTTATCCAGCTAACCTTTTCGTGACGCCGAAAGATCGCTTCAATCAGTCGGTCTGGGCTATTCAGGAAGAATTAGAAGTTCGAAAGCAACAATTCGTGCAGGAGCAGCGCTTTTTGGAAGCTAAGCGATTGGAAGAGAGGGTTAATTACGATCTTGAAATGATACGCGAATTGGGTTATTGCAGTGGTATTGAAAATTATTCGAGATTTTTTGATGGTAGGCAACCCGGAATGCGGCCATTCTGCTTACTGGATTATTTCCCGGAAGATTATTTGATGGTTATAGATGAAAGCCATGTTACAGTTCCTCAGATCCGGGCTATGTACGGGGGCGACAGATCACGGAAGATGTCTCTTGTGGATTATGGATTCAGGTTGCCTGCGGCTTTAGATAACAGGCCTCTTAATTTCGAGGAGTTTGAAAGACTTGCACCTCAAACTATTTATGTAAGCGCAACTCCCGGGGACTACGAACTGCAACAAACAGGAGGGGTCGTGGTAGAGCAGGTAATTCGACCCACCGGACTGCTAGATCCTCCAATTGAGGTAAGGCCTGTAATTAATCAGGTAGATGACTTGCTGGAGGAAGTTGAGCTAACAGTTAAGCAAGGAGATCGAATTTTAGTAACAACGCTCACCAAACGAATGGCTGAGGAGCTAACAAAGTATATGGATCGCCTGGGTATTCGCGTTAGGTATATCCACTCTGAAGTTAAAACACTTGAAAGGGTGGAGATACTTAGGGGCTTACGTTTAGGGGAATTTGATGTTCTGGTTGGGATTAACCTATTGCGAGAAGGCTTGGATTTACCGGAAGTATCACTGGTCGCAATTCTTGATGCAGATAAGGAGGGCTTCCTACGTTCTGAACGTTCTTTGATTCAAACTATAGGCCGTGCAGCCCGTAATGACCGGGGCCGGGTAATTATGTACGCTGATTCTATCACTGAAAGTATGCGAATTACAATCGAGGAAACAAACCGAAGGCGCGAGAAACAGATGAAATATAATGAGGAACACGGAATAACACCTCGAACCGTTGGTAAATCTCGTGAGGCTATAATCGAACAAACATCGGTCGTCGATTTTAAGGGTGGAGTGCAAAAGGCTTATGTCGATAGTGCAGATACCATGGAATCTATAGCAGCCGATCCTATAATTCAGTACATGAGCAAGCCTGAGTTGCAGAAAGCGATCGACAAGACGAAGAAGGAGATGATGGCTGCGGCAAAAGATATGGATTTCCTTTTGGCCGCAAAGTTAAGGGACGAAATGTTTGCTCTGGAAAAGATGATGGAGGAGAAGTTTTCCAAAAAAGCACTTTAACAATTTATCAGTGTAATCATCAATAATCGGTGTAATCATATTTCAATCAGTGTAATCATCAATAATTGGTGTAATCATAAATAATAATGAACGGACAAAATAGAAAAGATATCTATCCGGGTTTGGAAGTCGATATTATACTAAAGAAGGACCAAAGGAGCGGGAAATTAACCCGGGGAATTGTAAAGGATTTACTAACTAGCTCTGCATTTCATTCAAGGGGCATCAAAGTAAGATTAGAGGATGGGCAAGTGGGCAGGGTGGCAGAAATTGTCGAAGAGGAGTAAAGAGATTGGCCTCGATCTTGCTGATAAAAAATAATTATCATAGAATTGCAACGTTAAAATAACTTCAGAAACTTCTGAGCTATTTTATAGTCAAACTTGCATACGTTAAAAAATGGCAGTAATTAAGTTTTTATTTATATCCATCTTGGTAATGTGGCTTATAAAGCAGATTATCAAACTGCTTTTACCGATACTATTTCAAAAAGTGGTAAACAAAGCGCAGGAAAATGTCCAGTCTCAATACCATAGACAACAGAATTACCAGCAACAAAAACCGATAGGGAAGATATCAGTTGATTATGTCCCTCCGAAAGATAAGGAAGCCAGGGCTGCAGATAAAGCCGGAGACTTTATTGATTTCGAGGAGATAAAATAAAGTTATTTTAAGAGGGCTCTTAATTAAGTTAAGGGCCTTTTTTATTGCATTTACCTTTGTTGATTTTTAAATAGTATTCAATAAACTAGTAGATAACCCTAAGCTAATTCGTTAATGACTTTCGTTTATTTGCTTTGCTACTAAAATATTCCATTGTACATCTATCCTTTTTTCTATTTTTGGTATCCAACAATTTTTGAATAATGACGACCTGGTTTAAAAGAAATGGTATTCATCTGGCCATTATCGGACTGTTTATATTAATTTGTTTCGTTTATTTCCTTCCTGCTATACAAGGTAAAGTGCTTAATCAGCACGACGTACTTCAGGCAAAAGGGATGCAGAAGGAAATTATGGATTTTCGTGAGAAAGACGGTACAGCACCTCTCTGGACTAATTCTATGTTTGGGGGAATGCCAGCCTACCAAATTTGGATGAGGTTTCCGAAGAACGTAACTACTTATGTTATTTCCTCTCTCAAAGCTATTTTTCCTAGTCCTATAGATACAGTTCTTCTCTATCTCGTAGGCGCGTATTTTCTATTCTGCGTGTTAAGGGCTAAGCCCTGGCTGGCTGCAGCTGGAGCAATTGCTTTCGCTTTCTCTTCTTACAATTTTGCAATCATTGAAGCCGGACATGCCAACCAGGCGTTGGCTATCGCATTTTTCGCACCTCTTGTTGCAAGTATCATTTTAACATTGAGGGGCCATTATCTTCTTGGCGGGTCCTTAACTTCGTTTTTTATGGCCATGGAGATTAGAAGTAACCATATTCAGATGTCTTATTATCTGTTTATTGCGTTGCTTATCCTTGTTGGAATCGAGATTTACCACGCCTTTAAAAGTAAAACGCTCCCACTTTTTGCCAAATCTGTCGGGTCTCTGGCAATCGCTGTGATTATTGGTGTGGCTGTAAATACAAGCCTTCTTTGGACAACCTACGAATATGGACAAGAATCAATAAGAGGTAAATCTAACCTGAAAACAGAAGGTGATAAACCATCCAACGGATTAGACAAGGATTATGCTTATGCCTGGAGTCAGGGAGTGGGGGAGAATATTACATTTTTGGTTCCTAACGCCTACGGAGGTTCTTCAGTAGGGAACCTGGATGAAAATTCAGAGGTTGCAAAGGCCCTTATAGGGAAAGGAGTTCCAGTTGACCAAGCTGCTGGAATTGCGAAACAGATGCCTACTTATTGGGGAGAAAAAAGCTATACTGCCGGTCCCTTTTATTTCGGCGCAACCATATGTTTTTTATTTATACTGGGGCTGTTAATAGTTAGGGACAGAATAAAATGGTGGGTTTTAGGAGCAGTGGTGTTAACTCTTTTCTTGTCTTTTGGCAAAAACTTCCCACTTGTCTCAGACCTGTTTTTCCACTATTTCCCGCTTTACAATAAGTTTAGAGCGGTTGAATCTATCTTAGCTGTTACAGGTTTATTATTTCCAATATTAGCTGTTTTGGCAGTTCGTGATCTAAGTGAGGGGAAAATCGATTCCAAAGACTTACTTAAGAATCTTAAGATTGCTTCATACATCACGGGAGGAGTTTTACTGATAATTATCGTTATACCGAGCTTACTCCTAAGCTTCAAAACCTCTACTCATCAGTCGTTTGTTGATCAACTTACGCAGGCGTTTGGAGACCAGGGTATAGCAAATATCGTTGCTAATGCTTTGATCTCTGATAGAGAAAGCCTGGCGAGAATGGATGCTATCAGATCGCTAGTATTTGTTGCTATTGCCGCTGGACTAGTTTGGGCATTAATTCAGAGGAAAATCAAGGTCGAGCTTTCGTTTATTTTATTGTCAGCACTCGTTCTTGTAGACCTTTGGGCTGTAGATAAGAGATATCTTAATAACGATAAGTTCGTGGAAAAACAGGATATGGTATTTCAGCCGAGGGAAGTGGATCAACTGATAGCAAGGGATCAGACATTGGATTACCGAGTTCTCGATCTAACAACACCAGATCCATTCTCAAGCGCGTACACTTCCTATTTTCATAAATCAGTTGGAGGTTACCATGCTGCAAAATTAAAACGCTACCAGGAGGTCATCTTAAAGCAGTTTAATAACGCAATTAATGAAGATGTACTGGATATGCTCAATACTAAGTATGTGATCACAACTGGTCCTGATGGTCAGTCTCAGAAAATGGTTAATCGGGCCAGTGCTTGCGGAAACGCTTGGTTTATCACTAATGTTCTTTACGTGAAAGATGCCGATCAGGAAATGACTGCCATTAATAGCTTTGATCCGAGGAAGGAAGCTATCGTTAGCGAGGAGTTTAAGCCTTTGATAAATGAAAAGAAATTGGGCACTACTACTAATGCTTCAATTTCGTTAACCAGCTACCATCCTGATCATCTCACTTACGAATATACTGCCCCTAATGATGTTATTGCTGTTTTCGCTGAAATATGGTATACAAAGGGCTGGAATGCTTATGTCGATGGTACAAAGATCCCTTACTTTAGAGCCAATTATATACTAAGAGGTGCCCAGCTACCCGGAGGTAATCATAAACTTGAATTCAAGTTTGAACCGGCCTCCTATTATACGGGGGAAAACATATCGTTAGCTGCTTCTATATTACTGATAGTTGGCTTAGGGGCGGTAGGATTTAAAGAAGGTAGAAAAAAGAAAGAGGTAGCTTAGTTTAGCTTAAAGTTATTAGCATAAGGGTAATCATTCGGTTACCCTTTTTTGTTGATTGTAGTAGGTCAATCGTTTGTCCTCTTGTTTTTAACAAAGTAAACCAGGAGATTTTTTGCAATAACAAGATGGTTAAGCAGATTTGGAAAAAGGCCGTAATACCTGGAGAAAATATGAAATCTTTCCAAAAGGCTCTGTCTGTGTTTTTTCTTCGACATACCGCCTACAAGGTACTTCGCAACATATCTCTTTGTGTTTATTACTTTCTTTGCTTTACTAAGGGCGTTTAAAATCCAATCTATATCTGAACTAAGCTGATAGGAGGTATCATACCTTGAAGCAATGGAACGTTTGATATAAATAGCCTGATGGCTTACACTCATCCCGTATTTAAAACTTTTAAGTGTTAAATAGTTAGGGGTCTGGTGCCGGCGTTGTCCCAAACTTGTCCATGATTCATCAAACATTTCAGTTTCCCCGTAGTAGATATCTGCGTTAGGCGATGAGGAGAACACTTCCTCTACCGTATTAACATCATATAGTTCATCTCCGGAGTTCATGAATAAGACATAGTCACCTGTCGCCACACTTAGCCCTTTATTCATGGCATCATAAATGCCATTATCGCTTTCTGAGATAAAAGTTGTTATTTTATCTCTGTATCTATTAATAATATTAATGGTTCCATCGGTCGAGCCCCCGTCAACAATAATATACTCTATGTTAGAATAGCTCTGACTAATAACTGAAAGGATAGTCCGCTCAATGTCTCTCACATTGTTATAAACAACGGTAATCACCGAAAGTATAGGTTTGAAGGGTATGTCTAATCCCAGGATTTGTTTATATAACTTTAAATGGCTTTTTGCGATAACTCCTTCTGAAAAGTTTTCCTCCACCGTTAATCGGGCCCTCTCGTTCAGACTCTCTTTATTATGGTGCTGATAGACCCATTCAATACCTTTAGCAAAATCTTCAGACGACTTATACTCAGCCAGGTACCCATTCAATTGATGTTTAACCATATCAGGGATCCCACCAGTGGTAAATGCGACAACGGGCGTTCCGCAAGAAAGGCTTTCCATCACCGTATTTGGCAGATTATCCTCTAAGGATGGAGTTAAGAAGACGTCTGCTGCACTATAGCAAATAGCCAGCTTGTCATCATTAGAGATAGTGCCAAGAAAAGTGGTATTTACCGGAAATGCAGGAACGTTCTTCTCGTCACGATTACCAAATACGATCAATTCCACATCTTCGGGCCCACAGGTTTTGTTCTTTATAAGAATTTCCAGCGCTTCTAGCAAATAAGGTGTTCCTTTATGAAGATCCTTACGAGACGGCATAAATCCGCTAAGCATAATAAACTTGCCAGATGGTAAATTAAGATGCTTTCTAGCATGGGCTTTATCATAAGCCTTAAATACCTCTGTTTCTAAGGTATTTGGAATAACTTGTATTTGTCGGCTTTGCAAAAGTTTGCTTCGTTTTACAGATGCTTGCATCCATAAGCTCGGAGCTATTATTGCAAAATTCAAAGTGGAATAAGCCTTCTCCTTTGCTTTCCAGATCTTATGAGATTGATCGTTAGTAGCTGAAGTTTTTAAAATTGGACAATTGCCGCATTCATTTTCAAAGTGATCGCATGAATACCGAACATGGCAGCCTCCGGTAAAAGCATTACTATCGTGAAATGTCCAAACAATAGGTTTATTCAATTTCCCAAGCCTTTCCAAGTCCTTCGGGCGTAAGAACGCATGATTAACCCAGTGAAGGTGGATTACGTCAGCATTTAGCAAAGCCGGATGTGTTGTAAGATCAGTACCCCAAATGGGAATGGAAAATGGGATTTTTAGTTTTTTTGTATAAGCAGAGGAAACAAATCGTTCAAGCAGGATACCAAATGCAGCAAAGGCCTTTGCCATGGATCCATGTCTGAATGCCTGAATATCAGGGTCTCTCCCAAATTTAAACCCAACCCAAACCTCTGAGGATACTTCCTGCTGCTCGTTTAGTGCTTTATTTAACCTTAAACAAGCCCTTCCGGCTCCACCATTTCCATCGTAAGTATTAAGGTGAACTATTTTCATCAACTGGAAGGATTAAAACTTTTCCCTGGCAAATCTAACTAACCTTTGCCACAGATTTCCCTTGCGATGTTTAAGAAACTCTCGTATTTCTAAGTAAGCTTCCCGATTTTCTTCAACCTTCTCAGGAAAGTACTTAACAGGCTTAGTGCTAATATTTACAGCATACATTGAGTTCCTTCCGGAGTGCACTCCAGTCCCATCGTGCCCTATGTTATCAATAAGTGAATGGGCGGGGTTCAAACAAAGACCATTATTAAGAAAGATGGACGCATACCAGCGGATTGCCCAGGAGTTATTTTTGCCATGTTTAAACTCGTTTACTTGTTTCCAGAAGTTCATGCTGCGGTCAATAGAGAAATCATTGATCTTCTTTTCATCAAACTGCTTGATAATCTTATCAATGTCGGGTTCGAAATGTTTCCAGGCTCTTTTCCATGTTGCCCAACCCCAACTGCCGGCAGCGCGATAAAAAAAAGTTTCCTGCAGTATTGAGGCGTTCTTTAAGGGATACATATAGGCGCAAACATGCATAACCTTTTCTTCATGTTCATACTTTTGCAAAGCCTCGTTGAAGTACTGCAAAGTATAGGGAGAAGATAAGAGGTCATCTTCAAAGACAATTACTCTTCCATATTCTTCGGTTAGCCTTGTTACCCCGTCAATAATTGAATCAGCAAGGCCGAAGTTCCTTTCTCGCTCAATGATCTCGATAGATTTGAAACCCTGAATTCCTCTTAGCATTTCCCTTACTTCAGTTACCTTAAACTCATCTCCTGGCTTTGCAGCATCCGAAAACACGAAAAGTCTTGACTCATCAGACAGGAAATTCTGCTGAAGGAATTTAATCGTCCTTCTGGTATGATCAGGTCTGTTATAGACGAAAAGGGCTATCGGGGCAAAAGACATCATCAGGGTTTAACTTATAAAGCAGAGACGTAATCTTTGTACTTCTTAGCTTCTTTGAGGTTAAGGTATTGCTGACGGTTTTGTTCTAAATTCTCATAGGTCAAGGCTTTCACTTCATCCATGGTAAAGTTCAAAGCATTCTCAGGTTTACCTGGGACTACGTACCCAATTCCATAGTCACAATCAAATACAGCTATCTCCAAATCCTTTCTCCTCGATCTTAACTCTACCAAAGCTTTCCAGGTATCACCATTCCATTCGCCGGTCCAGCCCGGAGGAGGGTTCTTTCTGATTTCCATTGGGGAATAACCCCGAACTGAAGCGGCAAAAGATGCTGGATTGCAATCGTGCATCAATATTACCCCACCGTCGTTCAAAAATTTCAGTGAATTTTCTACGTCAACTACTACTTGCTCGTGCATATGCAAGCCGTCGACAAATATTACATCAATGCCACCAATTTGCCTTAGATAATCTGCTTTCTTTTCAAAGAAGTCATCACTGGTTAACTCAAAGAAAACGTTATTGAAATTCGAGAAGTTATTTAGATAGGCTTTGATCTTTTTAGTTGGTTTGATAATAAAGTTAGGATCAACGGCTACCTTTTTATCAGCTTTAATTTTAAAGAAGCAAAAGCCAGTCTGGACGCCTATTTCTACATAGTTAACTTTACCTTTTTTTTGTTTAATCTTATCCAGAAAGGCTTGGATTATATCATATCTCTTTATATCGCTCATTTTAAATTTTTTTTCCTAATTGTCCAGTACTCCCATCTCTAACTGCTACTAATATACTCTTATATTCATCCCTTTTCCCCGTCAGAATACTCGAAAACGCTAGTGCGCTCAAATATAATTGCTTGTTAATACTATAGACGATTTTATTTTTCAATGCGAATCGCTTATTAAAATAAATCATATTTCTAACATGGTAGTAGGTCCTAAAAGAATAAAGGTCTAACAACGGAGACCGGTACCAAGCTCCTTTATAGCCAATCCCAACTGATCTATCAATATCTGTAATTTTGCAAGACGGAATCAGCCATATGGAACTACTCTTCCTCGTAATCCTGTAGGTATACTCAGTATCATCAACGTACAAGTGATATCGTTCGTCTGGCAGTCCAATCTTTAGCAACAGTGATTTTGGAAGTAGAAGCCCCCCGTAAGGAACATAAGGAATTTTAACAGCCTCCTGCGGCATTTCTGATCCTTTTAATTTCTTCTTCTTCCTATCGCAAAACTTTTTGTACTGGTTGTAAGGGATCCTAAAGACGTTGAAGCCAAGAAAATTGTCTGAGGTTAAATAAAAGCGATATGGATCTTCTCCCTTAGCTATTGCTACATGGTTCTGGCGGTCTTCACGCAAGCAGTATACTGCATCATTCTTATCGATATTTTCGTTCGATTGTCTTTTCTCCAGCAGGTTCTCCAGACAAGTATCCCCAGGCAAATTATCGTCATCAAGGAGGAAAACAAAATCACAATCGAGAGAGCTGGCGTACTCGAGCCCTGTTTTATACCCCCCTGCCGATCCCAAATTCTCTTTCTGCGTTATGGTAACTATTCTATCCGACCCTAGTTCTTTAATTTGTTCGGCAACTGGATATAAAGAGGCGTTGTCCACTACAATAATGTCGGAAACTACCTTAAATTCTAAAACCCTCTTCAGAACTTGTTTGAGAAATTTCCATCTGTCACCATAAGTTACAGTCACCACGCAAACTTTATATTCTATCTTTGCCATGTTTCGCCAAAAATAAAATAAAACTTTGAAGGCGAGGATTTTCAATTATTGAATGGGTATTATTCAACAGCAAACTGTTAAGGGTACGTTTTATTCGTATCTGGGCATTTTCATAGGTTTTTTCACAACAAGTATACTGCAGCCCTGGGTTTTATCGCCAGAAGAAGTAGGACTCACAAGTATCTTGACTTCAACGTCGCTTATGTTTGCTCAATTTGCAATTCTCGGCTTCAATGGAACAACTCGTTATTTTCCTCATTTCAGAGATGAGAAAAGTAATCATCATGGGTATCTTTTCTTATTTTGTCTGGTTGGTTTTATTGGTTTTCTGATATTTACATTCGTTGCTATCATACTTAAGGATGAGATCATAAATCAGGAGGCGCAGGATTCGGGCATCTTTAAGGAGTATTATTGGTATCTTATTCCCTTAACTCTCTTTACCTTATATTTTAACGTCTTTGACCTTTACGCTCAGCGATTGTACGATACGGTGTCTGGAAGAGTATTAAGAGAATTTGCTAAAAGGGTTTTTATCCTTTTTGCTGTATTATTCATGGCATTTAAGTTTGTTGAGTTTCATGTTTTTATGCCCCTTTGGTTACTTGCTAACCTTATACCAACGGCTTTACTAGCTCTAAAACTATATAAAAGGAATCAGTTAGTTTTAAAGCCTGATTTCCAGTTTATTGACCGTGACCTGAGAAACAAGCTAGTTTCGATAAGCCTTTTCGCTATCCTGACAGGGTCCGCGCCACTAATAGTTGAGAACATTGATAAGTTCATGATCAACGGTAAGTTCGGATTAGATAGTACCGGAATATATTCTATCGCATTATATTTTGGTACAGTTATCACCTTGCCTGCCCGTTCCTTATACAGCATAGCCTATACAGTTGTATCAGAGTCCTGGAAGAGTAATGATTTGACTAATATTCGGATGATTTACAGGAAAAGCTGTTCGAATCAAACTATCGCTGCTGTTTTTATTTTCACCCTCATTTGGATCAACGTTGATAATATTTTCAAAGTCCTTCCAAGCGAATATGGGGCCGGAAAATACGTAGTGTTTTTTATAGGTCTGGCTAGTGTTATTGATTCGGCCACTGGAATAAATGGAGTGATTCTAGCCACTTCGAAATATTTCAAGTACGACTCGCTATTTTATCTGGTACTTGTGGGAGTTACTATACTACTTAACTTACTTTTAATACCTCCTTTTGGCATTACCGGTGCGGCAATGGCTGTAGCGGGTACCTATTTCGTTTTTAATTTATTCCGGCTGATATTTATTTATAAAGCCTTCGGGATGCAACCTTACACAAAGGTTTTTCCTTTAATTTTTTTCATAGGAGCAGTAGTATATAGTATTTGCCTGTTAATTCCAGACCTAGCTAATCCTTACTTTGATTCCATGCTTAAAACAGCTGCGGTATCCCTCTTGTATGCTGTTGGGGTTTATTTTGCCCGCGTATCTGAAGATATAAATAGCATTGCAGATAGTCTAATAGCAAAGGTTCTTCGTTACATGCAAAAAAAATAGGTCAAACTTTGCAGCTTGACCTATCTTCTAAAAAGTATTTTGTGGATTCTTACTGAGCAAATCTCTTAGCATTGATCTTACGCTCGTTCTCTGTTAAATAGATCTTACGTAGTCGCATGCTTTGAGGTGTAACCTCGATATACTCGTCAGCTTGGATATACTCCATTGCTTCCTCTAAAGAGAATTTGATCGCTGGTGCAATACGAGTGTTATCATCCGTTCCTGAGGCACGCATGTTTGTTAACTGTTTGCCCTTTACGATGTTAATTACTAGGTCGTTGTCACGGATATGCTCTCCAAGAATCTGTCCTTCGTAAACCTCCGCTCCCGGATCAACAAAGAAACGACCGCGGTCTTGTAATTTATCAATCGAGTAAGCGGTAGAAGAACCTTTTTCCATCGATACAAGTACTCCGTTCAATCTTCCCGGAATTGGACCTTTCCATGGTTCGTAAGCCTTAAAACGGTGAGCCATAATAGCCTCTCCAGCAGTTGCTGTAAGAACATTATTTCTTAGTCCGATAATACCACGTGATGGAATCTCAAATTCAAGATGCTGAAGATCTCCTTTTGGTTCCATGATCAGTAATTCACCTTTACGTTGAGTAACAAGCTCAATTACCTTACCTGCAACATCTCCCGGTACGTCAACAATTAAAGTCTCAACAGGCTCACATTTTACCCCGTCAATTTCTTTAACGATTACCTGTGGCTGTCCTACTTGTAACTCATATCCTTCACGACGCATAGTTTCAATAAGAACTGATAAATGCAGGATACCTCTTCCGTATACCAGATATGCATCCGGAGATTCTGTTTCAACCACCTTCAATGCAAGGTTCTTCTCAGTTTCTTTGTACAAACGCTCACGTAAACGTTGTGAAGTAACAAATTTACCCTCTTTACCAAAGAATGGCGAGTTATTGATCGTGAACAACATGTTCATTGTTGGCTCATCGATTTTGATAACTTCTAATTGCTCTGGATTTTCGAAATCAGCAATTGTATCACCGATGTCAAATCCTTCAATTCCTACAACAGCACAAATATCCCCCGAACCAACTTCCTGAACTCTTACTTTTCCTAATCCTTCGAATGTATAAAGTTCTTTGATACGGCTTTTTACAATCTTTCCGTCTCTTTTGACCAAAGAAACTGGTTGATTTTCTTTGACCACTCCCCGTGCAACACGACCGATGGCAATACGACCCACAAATGAAGAATAGTCCAAAGAGGTTATCTGCATTTGAAGTGTTCCTTCAAAGACCGGAGCTGGCGGAATATTTGCCAGGATTGCATCCATCAGAGGGAAGATATTATCAGTTGGAGTTTTCCAATCTGTGTTCATCCAACCTTGCTTTGATGATCCGTAAACCACCGGGAAGTCCAATTGCTCTTCCGTTGCATCCAGGTTAAAGAACAGTTCAAAGATTTGCTCGTAAACTTCTTCCGGACGACAGTTTTCTTTATCTACTTTGTTCACCACCACGATAGGCTTCAAACCAAGAGATAAGGCTTTCTGCGTTACGAATCGCGTTTGAGGCATTGCACCTTCAAATGCGTCGCAAAGCAACAATACACCGTCCGCCATTTTCAATACACGCTCTACCTCGCCACCAAAGTCCGCGTGACCCGGAGTATCTATGATGTTAATTTTAACGTCTTTATATTTTACAGACACGTTCTTTGAAACGATGGTAATACCACGTTCGCGCTCCAAATCATTATTGTCAAGGATCAATTCGCCAGTCTCCTGATTGTCCCTAAAAATTGCACATGAGTGTAAAATCTTATCAACCAGAGTAGTTTTACCGTGGTCAACGTGTGCGATAATCGCAATGTTTCTAATATTCTGCATGAAAAATGCTTCTCAAAATTTGCGCAAAGGTAGCGTTTTAATTTTGTATTTCCTTGTAATTGTAAACTTGAAAACTAATGACAATCAGGCATTAACAAAAGTTTAACTTTGCAATATGGGAGTTCAGGAACTATTGGTTGTCGCTTTATTTCTTATTGCTTTATTCTATATAGGAAGAATTATTTACAGAAATGCTAAGCCCCAAGGCGGTTGTGGGACTAGTTGCAAGTGTGGGATAGATTTTTCTAATATAGAGAAGAAATAAAGTAAGGGCCCTTTTATCAGGCTAAACTTTTTTCAATGAGACAAACAGCGTAAGCAACAACGCCTTCTTCTCTGCCAATGAAGCCCATTTTCTCATTCGTAGTAGCTTTGATAGATATGTCCTCCTCAGAAATTCCTATTGCCTCTGCAATGCGATTCTTCATCTCAGGCACGTGCGGGTTTATTTTTGGTGCTTCCAAACAGATCATGGCGTCTATATTCCCCACCGTCCAACCTTTCTCTCCGATAAGCCTAATGCATTCCTTCAGCAATATTAAACTGCTAATTCCTTTCCAGCGATCGTCTTTATTTGAGAAATGATAGCCAATGTCTCTTAAGTTGGCCGCCCCAAGCAAAGCATCGCAAATCGCGTGAAGTAATACATCTGCATCACTATGACCATAAGCGCCACTATGATGTTCTAATTCTACTCCGCCCATAACAAAGGGATGTCCCTCTCTTAATTCATGAACGTCAAATCCAAAGCCTACTCTTATTTTCATTTTTTTTCAGCAAAGGTAAACGCTAATGAAAATCTTAGTGTATTGGCAAGTGGGGATTTTTGCTGATTAGCTAAAATATAAGCGAAGTCAAGATTGAAATAATTGTATTGAAGTCCGGCACCAAGGGTTAAATAATTCCTGTTGCCCTTATTAGGGTTCTCGTAAATATATCCGGCCCTTAACGCAAACTGCTTGTTATAAACATATTCTAGGCCTGTTGAAAAGCTGATTTCCTGCATTTCCTCTTTAAAACCTCCAGGTGCATCCGTAAATGAACCAAAAATAGCTGATGGCACAGATAGAGTGGATGGATCACGACCAGATACAATAACTGTTTCATTATCTTCTGTTCTCGTTATAGGAGGAGAGGGCACTAACAACTTATTAATGTCAAGTGCAAACGTAAATTCACTTAATGCGTCGGGGAAAAACGTAGCTGCCCCGCCTAGTCGAAAATTAGTCGGTAGGAAAACTTTGTTGTTGCTTCCTTCAACATATTCGATCTTGTTTCCAATATTTGATATGTGTAATCCTGCGGCTAATCGTGAATCGTAACCTAAGAATACAGTTTCTTTTTTAAGATAGGCTGAAACATCCGCTGCCAGAGCTGTACCTGGTTTTGCTTGTCCATTTCCGGTCACCATGTTCGACCCCAAACTGGAACGAATAAATCTAAGGGCAGTTCCAAGTGAAAAGTTTTCACCAAATTTCCTGGCAAAGGTTCCGTCTATGGCGAATTCATTAGGGCTATAGCTTCCAGTAGACTGACCAGATTCATTGGTTAGGGCTATGTCTCCGAGTGAAAAGTAACGTAGGCTTCCTCCAACAACATTCCTGTCGTCGAGTCTGTAATAGCCACTAAGATATGCCAGATTTATATCCGGAACTAGTCGTTGCAGCCATGGGCTATAAGATAAGGATACCGATCCATTACCCTGAGTGAAAGCAAGTTTAGAAGGATTCCAGTGAACTGAGTTCGCATCTGAAGATACCGCAACTCCCGCTTCCCCCATAGCTCCAGCTCTGGAGTCAGGACCAATCAATAAAAAGGGCACCCCTGTTTGTATTAATCTGCTTCCAGATCGTCCGTCTGTCGTAGTTTCATCAACCGTACTTTGAGCTATAGAATCAAGTGAAGTAGATGTCAGGATAAATAAAGACAACGCCTTAATTATCTTGTTATAACCTTTCATGCTTTAAAAGTATTAAAAAAACGTTTATAACAACAATTATTTGGGTATTAAAGGCGAAAAACAAAGGTTTGTTTAATGTCCTTATTTCTAGGATCCTTTCTTATAAAATTCGTAACTATCAAATAAAGTTTTCGTATCAGGAGCTTAATAATAGAGAACACATCTGCTTAAATCATTTTTTTATGTTAATGATTTATAGCTACTTTTAGCAATTAATGCTCATAATAAAAAATGAAAAGAATATCTATAGTTTTTACAACGGGGTTGCTTGTGCTGGGATTGTTTGGGACTGCATGTAAAAGCAAAAGTGGAGGAGCTTCTTCAAAAACGGGCTGGAAATACAATGACAAATATAACGGCGGTTTCCAGGTAGCAAAGAAAGTTAAACCGGGGGCAGGGCCAGGTTTGATAGCTATCGAAGGAGGAACTTTCGTTATGGGTGGTAGTCTTGATCAGGATCTATCCTACGAATTTGATAACGTTAGAAGAAGAGTTTCCGTGGCATCGTTCTATATGGATGAGACTGAGGTTTCAAACGTAGACTGGCTGGAGTATCTTTATGACTTACGTCAAAAGTTTCCAAACGACAGAGAGCTGTATTATAATGCACTTCCTGATACTCTTGTTTGGAGACGCCCATTATCATATAACGAACCATACGTCGATAACTACCTACGGCACCCTGCTTATCAGGACTATCCAGTTGTAGGTGTCACTTGGGAGCAAGCTGTGGCATACTCTGAGTGGCGTACCGATCACGTAAATGAGGGTATCCTTCGTGAAAGAGGTATTCTAGCTGACTTTAAAACTAAAACTGGTAAAGGTAATGGGCAGGCAGCAGGAGCATCAACTGCTTCAGCAGAGCCTTTCAATACGGATATTTACTTAAATGGTCAGATCAGAGGTGAGGGCATTGATGGAAAAAGGATGATCAAGGATCTAAGCCCTAATGCACAGGCTTCAGGAACTGGTGCAAAGAAGGGAGCTCCAACGCGTCCGGCGAGACTGGAAGACGGTATTTTAACTCCTCCTTACAGGCTTCCAAGTGAAGCTGAATGGGAATATGCAGCCTTAGCTTTAGCAGGAAATACTGAGTATGAGAATATCAACGACGGCAAGATCTATCCCTGGAATGGTTTAGGGGTTCGCTCAGCTAAGCAAAGTACAAGGGGCTTAATTATGGCCAACTTTAAGAGAGGGCAGGGGGATAACATGGGTACTGGTGGATATTTGAATGATAAAGCAGATATTACAGCACCAGTAAAGAGCTACATTCCAAACGATTTCGGTTTATACAATATGGCCGGTAACGTTAACGAATGGGTGAGAGATACTTACAGAAAGCTCTCGTTTGAGGATTTCGAAGATTTCAATCCTTTCCGCGGAAACCAGTATGTGAATAAGCGTCTTGCTGATAGAAATACAGGGGTTTATGCCAAAGACAAATACGGTAAACCAATTAAAGATGCGGCTCCTTCAAGGAAGAAACAATCGTGGAAAGAACTTAATGGTGCTGTTGATTCCAGCAGGAACGAAGCGATTGCGGGTAAGCCATTTAACCCTGACATGCGCGGTTTTAGAGATACAGTGGATGCAAAATTGTACGGCACAACTACTTTGGTCAACGATCAATCAAAGGTATATAAGGGTGGATCCTGGAACGACCGGGCATATTGGTTAAATCCGGCAACAAGAAGATTTATGCAACAAGACGAATCAAGTGCAGAAGTAGGGTTCAGGTGTGCAATGAATATGGTTGGTACTGCGGAGATTAATCCAAAAGGAAAGCCTCAGTTCCGTCAGCCGCCTTCAAAAGCAGCTAAGTCATTGTCAAAAAGATAAGTAGCCCTTTATCAATAAAAGAAAAGCCCGGATGTCCTCCGGGCTTTTCTTTTAAAAGCTATATAAGATGTATTTATCAAACTTACTACTGCGAAAGAAACTATATTAAATGAAAAAAGAGCGATGCCGCTCTTTTTTCATTTAATATAGTTCAATCTATGCTGATCAGGTATCCTTATTTGTATAATGGGAAATCCTCCATTAACTCTTCAACTTTTTTACGAACTTTCTTAAGAGCAGCCTGGTCATCAGAATTTTGAATAACAGTATCGATCAGATCAACAATTTTATCCATGTGCTTCTCTTTTAAGCCACGGCTTGAGATTGCTGCTGAACCTACACGAATTCCTGAAGTAACAAATGGTGATTTGTCATCAAATGGAACCATGTTTTTGTTAACGGTAATATGAGCTTGCTGTAAAGCCGCTTCAGCTACTTTACCAGTAATGTTCTTATTTCTAAGATCGATCAGCATTAAATGGTTGTCTGTACCCCCAGAAATAATCTCATAACCACGGTTTACAAAGGCATCCGCCATTGCAGTTGCATTTTTCTTAACTTGTGTTACGTATTTTAGGTAGTCGTCTGTTAAGGCTTCACCAAAAGCAATTGCTTTAGCAGCGATAACATGCTCTAAAGGACCACCTTGAGTTCCAGGGAATACAGCCATATCGAGTAATGAAGACATAGGCCTGATTTCACCTTTAGGGGTTTTTAAACCAAAAGGATTTTCAAAGTCTTTTCCTAACATGATCATACCACCACGGGGACCTCTAAGGGTTTTATGCGTTGTAGTAGTAACAACATGGCAATGAGGTAGTGGATTGTCCAGAAGTCCTTTAGCAATCAATCCAGCAGGGTGAGAAATATCTGCTAAAACTAGAGCTCCAATTTGATCGGCAACTTCCCGGATAAATTTATAATCCCACTCACGAGAATAAGCGGAAGCTCCACAAACTATCAATTTTGGTTTTTCCCTTAGCGCTGTTTCTTCCAGTTGTTTGTAGTTGATTCTTCCTGTTTCTTTTTCAACTCCATAGAAGAATGGCTGGTAAAGCTTACCTGAGAAGTTAACAGGAGAACCATGAGTTAAGTGTCCTCCATGAGAAAGATCAAATCCTAAGATTTTATCACCAGGTTGAAGCAAAGCAAGCATTACTGCGGCATTTGCTTGTGCCCCTGAGTGAGGCTGTACGTTTACCCACGCTGCATTGAAAAGCTCCTTCGCGCGCTCAATTGCGATTGACTCGATTTGATCTACAACTTCACAGCCACCGTAATAACGCTTTCCCGGAAGTCCTTCTGCATATTTGTTTGTAAGAACAGATCCTGCCGCTTCCATTACCTGTTTGCTTACAAAGTTTTCAGAAGCAATAAGTTCCAGACCGCTTTCCTGGCGCTCTAGTTCTTCTTCAATCAGCTTAAAGATAACTTTATCTTTCTTCATTACTTATGTTTAATTATTTATAAACTACTCTAATTCTGTTCTTTTGTTCCAAACGGAGAAGTCATTAAATCCCAGACCTGTTTGAATTGATATCAATTGCTGCTGCAACATTTCTAACACCGCCAAAAAGTTGTATACAAAGTGAACTTTATTCTCGGAATTCCTGAGCATCTGCTGGAAATCTATTTTCTCATTAAGGCTTAACAACTCGCCTATCACCTTTTTTTGCTGCTCAATAGTATAGGGATATTGAACAACAGTGTGGGTGGCATCTACGCTACGACTCCTGTATCTGCTCATTATCCTTTCGTAAACAAGCAGTAGTCGATATAAGCCTAACGTCGATAGCTCCTCACCAGCCTCAGAGGTTTCAGCAGCCAGTTTGAGATCTTCTGCAATATTTCCTCGTTTCTCTTGCTTGAACCTCTCAGCCTCGTACACCCTCAATTCCTCAGCAACTTGTTTGAATTTCTTGTACTCAATAAGTTTCTGAACGAGGTCTTTCTTCAGATCAATCTCGTTCCCCACCTCGTCCAGCTCCGGCCTGGGTAAAAGCATTTTTGCTTTAATTCGCATTAAGGTAGCTGCAATGAAAATAAATTCACTTGCAATTTCAATGTTAAGGGCGTTTAGCTGCTGAATATAGCCAAGAAAATCGTCCGTAATTTTTGCAATGGGAATGTCGTGAATATCCAGTTCGTCTCGTTCAATGAAGAACAAAAGAAGATCAAAGGGGCCTTCAAACTGGGGCAGCTTTATTGCGAAAGTTTCTTGCTGTATCACCGCGAGGCAAAAATAAAAAAATTGAGGGTTATATTCTTATTGTGGACGAAAAGATTTATTGATGGTGGTTTTGAACCACTTTGTAATAATAATGACTAATGTTAATTCAGAACAATTACTGCCCGTAAACGTTTAAATAGAACACTCTGTTGACCTAATTGAGACTTCTTGCTTTTGTAAATAAACGCAATCTAATCACATTTTGTCAATTTTATTGAGTTAATTTGTGGTTTGATTTTTAACAACCTACCAGCATGGAAGTAAAGGCGGGAGAACTTTTAGAGCAAATAAACTTTCCTTCTGATCTAAAGAAATTTAGCGACAATGACTTAGAAAAAGTTTGTCAGGAGTTGCGTCAATATATTATTGATGTAGTTTCTGTCAATGGTGGTCATTTTGGCGCAAGTTTAGGGGTTGTCGAGCTTTCCGTTGCTTTACATTATATTCTTAATACGCCCTATGACCAACTTGTCTGGGATGTCGGCCACCAGGCCTACGGGCACAAAATATTGACAGGACGCCGTTCTGTTTTTCATACAAATCGCATTTATAAAGGCATAAGCGGCTTTCCAAAAAGATCCGAGAGTGAGTACGATACATTTGGAGTAGGACACTCTTCTACTTCTATTTCGGCAGCCCTCGGTATGGCTGTAGCTTCCCAATATAAAGGAGAGAAGGACCGTCAACATGTTGCTGTAATTGGTGACGGAGCGATGACAGCAGGAATGGCTTTCGAAGCACTTAATCACGCAGGTATAGAAAACTCGAACCTTCTGGTGATCCTGAATGATAACTGTATGTCTATCGACCCTAATGTAGGTGCTCTAAAGGAGTATTTAACAGACATTACAACCTCCAGACAGTACAATAAGTTTAGAGACGATATTTCACACGTTCTTGGCAAGCTTTCGGAGCTTGGTCCTAACGCACACACTGTCGTTAAGAAAATAGAAAAAAGCATTAAGGGAACCTTGCTCAAAAAGAGTAACTTCTTTGAAGCACTTAAATTTCGTTATTTTGGTCCTATTGACGGGCACGACGTGAAGCATCTTGTGAAGGTTTTGCGGGATTTACGCGAAATTCCGGGGCCCAAGCTACTCCACTGTGTTACTGTAAAAGGAAAGGGCTTTGCTCTTGCGGAAAAAGATCAAACGAAATGGCACGCTCCCGGTCTTTTCGATAAGATCACCGGAGAAATCAAAAAGACTGTTTCTGAGAAACCGCAGCCACCGAAATATCAGGATGTGTTCGGTCATACCATAGTCGAACTTGCAGAAGCAAATCCAAAGATCATGGGGATAACTCCCGCTATGCCTTCAGGTAGTTCCTTGAATATTATGATGAAGGCAATGCCAAAGAGAGCATTTGATGTTGGTATCGCAGAGCAGCACGCGGTCACTTTTTCGGCCGGGCTTGCAACTCAAGGCCTAGTGCCATTCTGTAATATCTACTCCAGCTTCATGCAGCGCGCCTACGATCAGGTGATCCATGATGTTGCACTGCAAAAGCTCAATGTAGTGTTCTGCCTTGACCGGGGCGGGTTTGCAGGAGCGGACGGAGCTACCCATCATGGCGCATATGACCTTGCTTATATGCGTAGTATTCCTAATATGATCGTTTCTGCACCTATGAACGAAGAAGAGCTGCGAAACCTCATGTACACTGCTCAATTGGATAATATGGGTCCGTTTTCTATTCGTTATCCGAGAGGACAGGGCGTATTAACTGATTGGAGGAGACCCCTGAATGCCATTCCTGTGGGTAAGGGACGCAAGGTTTGTGATGGGGAGGATGTCGCAATTCTAACCGTTGGGCACATTGGTAACGAAGCAGTAAAAGCTACGCTTAGCCTCAACGAGGAAGGAATTTATCCTGCTCATTATGACTTGAGGTTTGTAAAGCCTCTGGACGAAGATTTACTACACGAAGTGTTTAGAAAATTTGATAAGGTTATTACGGTTGAAGATGGATGCCTGCCTGGAGGGTTTGGGAGTGCTGTGGTTGAGTTTATGGCGGATAAAGGATATACAGCGAAAGTAACTCGTCTCGGGATCCCAGATTCAATTATTGAGCACGGTGAACAAGCCGAGCTATGGGCAGAGTGTGGATTTGATGCAAATGGAATCGCAGCCTCCGTGAGAAACATGGCTGTTAGCCGAAAAACAGAGAGTCTTGCCAGCTAATTATTTCTGTTCAATATATAATGAAGAAGGTGGATTTGCATTTAAAAGCGAATCCACCTTCTTCATTTATAAGGCTACTGTTCTTTTAGAAGTTCAGCAGCTGCCTCTACCTCGTTATACCAGTCTTCTCCGTAATTTCTAATCAGAGGCTCTTTTAAAAACTTGTAAACCGGAACTTTTAAGGAGTTTCCAAATGAACAAGCAGGACTGCATATATGCCAGCGGTCATAGTTCAAAACCTCAAATTCGGGATAAGACGTTATCCGGATAGGGTACAAATGACAAGAAACAGGTTTTTTCCAATGTATTTTTCCTTCTAGATAAGCTTTTTCAATTGCACATTTGCTTATTCCATTCTCCCACATTACATAAGCACATTCCTTATTGCCATCAACACAGGGTGTTGTGTAATCTCCTTCAAAATCCTCTACCCAGGTACCGTACTCTTCAACCGTCTTAATTCCTTCTTCGGTCATGTAAGGCTTTACAAGTGGGTATATCTCCTCCAAAACTTTAAGTTCCGGCTTAGTTAAGGGCGCCCCTGAATCTCCCTCAACACAACATGCTCCTTTGCATTTTTCCAAGTTGCACACAAAATTCTCACTGAAGACATCCTCATGCACTAAAGTGTGCTGTATCTCTATCATGCTCAATAATTACTATAATGATTATTTACTTACGTTAAGGGGATATTTTAGATTATTTGCTGAGGTAAGTTCCATAGTAACTGAACCGACCAGAATGTCTACCTGAGCTTTAACTGGAATCCTGTTGCCATCGTCTGTGATCCATAAATAAAGTTTACTGTCTTTTTTAAAGATCCTGCCAGGTTGAATGGTCGGACTAAACTTTAAGCAGTTAAAATACCCTAAGGCTGTTTTCACCCTTTCTTTGCCTATATAGGTTATGTCAAGCGATGCAACAGTATCATCAAGAAAATAATACATTTTTAAAGGTGCACCTGCTTTCACATCTTTCATATCCAAATTTCTGGCAAAGTAATAAGCTGAAACCACATCAAAGGTCTGGTCTTTGGCTTTAAATGTTCCTTTATTGGCAACCACTTTATGTTGCTCCTGATAGAAACGTGCCTTATCTTTCCTTCTGTAATTCGACTCATGAATGTTCTCTGTGTACAGATGAGGAAGGAATGTCTCCTTGTCAATGAACGAATCGTAGCGGTTCCTCACTTTGTAAAAAATATCAAAGGTGCCGGAAGTCTTTCCCTGAGCAATCAGATTAAAAACAGGCCTATTACTTAGCTTTAAATCAGAATCCTCCACTTTCAAGGTTGCTTCTGCTGCAGTAATGAACCCATATCTAAGGCGATATTTCAGCGTTTCACCTGGTTTAAAAACAGGCTCATTTTTGCTATCAAGAGTTTGGGCAAAAACAAACTGAGTTGCTAGTCCAAATATTATTAGTGCGAATAATCTCTTCATATTTTAATTCTCCGTCCCATCTTTATACTGACAAGACGAAAGGAGGTTGGTTTAAAGTTGCATCCCCCTAATCTTTTCTTTTATAGATGGGGACAGTTGAGCAAGGTTCACCATACATAATACTTTTTGCAACTTTAGTTAACCGTGCAGTCAGTTCTACATACGCCGATACCGGGATATTTATTTCTCCGCAGCCTTTTATAACTACGCGTTCATCCTTATACTTCTCGATATCAATAGTATTTATAGCTTTTTCCAAAATAACCGTCTCTAAGGTCTCCAATGAACCAAATACTATTGTGGAAGCATATGATGACATTCTGTTAGCCAAAAGCATATAGGCCCATGTTGGCACGATCGCATCAGAAGAGCATGTTATAGCCACGTGCTTACCCTGATACTGAGTCCAGTCATGTTGCTTAATAAATTCCCTAAAGTCTTTCTCCTTTAATATCAAACCATGGAAAAGATTATCCTTTATGTCATAAACAATTCTTTCCCCCGAAGGATAAATTTCTGCAAGATCAAAGCTGATCAATCCACTTTGAGCTACTTTATTTATTATATTTTCCTGAATTTCCATATCTCGTAAAGTCACTACAAAGGTATTACCAAATGACTTAGAAGGAGTTAAGCTTTTGTAAAATTCTACTTCTTGTATTATCTATATAAATAAAAAAACCGGAAGGTATCCTTCCGGTTTCAATCTTTTATCTGCCGATCCTAGTAGAAGCGGATGCGGTTATCTTTAATCTCTGCTTTATCGCGAAGAACTTCAAATACTTGTCCTTGAGCTCTTTGTTTAACCGATTGAGCAATTTGTTGTTTTTGATTAACTGTATTGGTTAATGGAGCAGGATTTGAGAAGCTGTTTACCACTACCACGTATACTCCTTGTTCTCCAATAATTGGTTTAGATAATTTGTTTGGTTGTAAGCCAAATACTGTTCCAACTACTTTGTTTTCCTGTGCAATACCTGGAATGATAGGATTGGCGAAAACAACATTTTGTGCCGGAGTTGCAGGTTTACCTACTTTTTGCGATACCTGGTTGATCGATGTTCCTGCTTTAGCTAACTGCTCTGAAAGCATGCGTCCTTTAACCCGGTTACGTACCGCTGGCTCTATTTGCTTTTTAACTTTATCAAGTGGTAAAATTCCTTTTTCACGTACGTCTGAAAGTTTTGCCACCACAAAATTATTTCCAAGTTCGTAAACTTTTTCTGTTACATCTCCTTCCTCTGCTTCATATGCCCATCTAATAAGGTCACGAGCATTCTCCAAGCCAGGAATTGCTGACTGAGAAGCAGTTACATTCTCAGCTGCTTGTTTGTTTAGTTTCTGGCTTGTAGCTTCTTTGTCGAAAGCCTTTGCATTGTTAACAGATCCAAGGAAAGACGAAGCTTTTGCATAGGCTGCTTGTTGAGTTTGGTTACTTGCTGCCACGTTTTTATCAACTATAGCGACTTTAGCTACCAAAGAGGAACCAACTTGTTTTTCGATCCTGATAACGTGAACTCCAAATTGAGTGGTCACAATTTTAAGGTCACCAGGCTTTCCATTGAACACCGCTTCTTCAAAAGCTGGTATCATAGCTCCCCTGCCAAAAGTACCTAAATCTCCACCTTTTTCTTTTGTTGCATCTGTACCGAACTTAGTTGCAAGTTCAGCAAAGCTTGTGCCTTTGTTGATGAGAGCAAGAAGAGAATCTGCTTTAGCACGAGCTTTATCAGCACCACCCTCAGTAGCAGGGTTAAGCAAAATATGGCTTGCTTTTACAGAGTCCGGACTTGTTTTAACATCTATAACTTTAGCAATTTTGAAAGCGCCGTTGCTAAATACAGGGCCTACAACAGTACCTACTGGAGATTTGAATACAATAGAGTCTAGTGCCGGATCTAACTGGCCTTTTTTAGCATAGCTTATTGGAGCTTTTGAGTCTGAATTAACGCTAACAAACAATGAATCGTTAGTAGTACTTCTGAAGTCGCCTGCTAATTTAGTTATACCAGTACGAATAGCTGTCGAGTCTGCCTTTGAAGGTCTTGCATCAAAAGTGATGTATTCAAAGTTTCTTGTCTCTTCTCTGTTTTTGAACAGGTTCTTGTTTTCTTCGTAGTATTCCTGATAGTCTCCGTCAGTAAGAGTTACTTTGTTATCAGCTATTGAAGAATAAGGAAGTGTAACATAAGTAAAGTTAGCAAGCTTATTACGGTTGTTATAGTCGTCTCTAGCTTCTAATGATGTCACATAAATACTGTTCTTTACAAGATTATTGTATTTTGAGTATAAACGATCGCGTTTAAGCCCTTGAAGGAAATTCTCCCATTGTTGCTTAATAGCAGTATTTCCAGGTTGAGAATTAAGATTACTCAGAAATGTAGTCAACTGGCTTTTGTCAAACGCACCTGTCTGAGGATTTCCGAAAGTTTGTACAACCTGAGGGTGAGGGTTTTTTCCAAATAGCATATCATTTAGCTCATTCTTACCCACCTCAATACCAAGACGCTTAACTTCTTTTTCTAATAAAATTTCAGATACTGTTTGGTTCCATGTATTCTCAACGATATACGATGTCATCTGAGGGTTTAGATTGCCCCCCATTTGTTGCCTGAAATTAGCTTCATTCTGCTCTACTTTCGCTCTGAACTCTTCTGCACTGATTGTTTTGCCTGCAACTTCTCCCACTTCATTCTGGCTTGCCTGCCAGAAAGGCGTACCAAGGCGCACAGCATCACCGATCAAGAAAGCTACAATTGCTAAACCGATTACCGCTACCAGGATAATACCAGCACGGTTTCGCAAAAAACTCATTATTCCCATATAGTATAAACTTTATTCTATGCTTTAAAAAAGAGGCGCAAGATACAATTTTTACAAAAAAATCCTAATACAAAATAGGAAGCTTGTTTGTTTATTAATTCTTCTTAAACGACTATTGGTTAATTTGTTAGATCTGGTGATTTAAATAGGCATGAATTGCCCGACGTAATGGCAGTTTCTAGTAATTAAGCTTGTCCCCCGTCATTAGGTTCCCGTAAGCTTTGTCAATAATGGGGTTGTCAAAATTCTCATCACTTCTAAAGCCAGAACCATAAATGTTGGTGCCGTCTTGCTTTATAATATTTACTAACTGATTGGAGTAGAACATTCTTTTACTTTCGTCCCAAATAAGCTCTTCGGATTTAAATACATCTCCTTTTACATTTGTAACCACTACATTTTTCCTTAACTCCACCCGCTTCTCATTTTCATAACGGATTCCATAGTCGGCCACCACCCGGCTTGATTCTTCCTGCCTTTCGTCGTAAAAGATTATGGTTAAGCCCTTGGGCATTTCATACCTGTTTTGCTCGGTGTAATGGTTAAGCTCAGGTGTTACTAGTTTCCCTTTTACAATAGCAGAGTCGCTATAAAGAATGGTCACACCAGTTGATTTATCCACGGGGGTGGATGCCTTATTACCTGCTATTCTTTCCACATCTTTCAGGTCATTCTCGCACGCCGAAAAAAGTAGCAATGAAAATATACACGCTATGAATGAAAAGTATTTCAAGCTTAATCAAATTTATAACGCTGGAACCATCTATCATTAAGAGTGAATCCAAGATAAATATTTGCGAACCTGTCTCTCACAAGATTATTCTCAGTTGTACCTCTCTGTCCAAGTTCCACACCTAAATTGATTTTATAGAAGGTCGAACGGTTAGATGGGAGAGGTAATCCTAACCCTAATGAAAGAGCGTACTGATTTATATCTTTATTGTTGATCTCGTTATTGATATATAATTTGTCGTACTTAACACCGAACCTGTAGTCAACTAATTTAAAATAGCTACCTACAGAGGTAATGTCTGGGGTAATTTGCGCACCCACCGCTACTCCTATAGTGTTCGGCAAGTTTGGATTGCTTGTGCCTTCACGGTATTCAGACCATTTTCCCATTGTTAGATCAGCACCCACCAGCCACTTGTTCGTCTCTTCCAATACAAATCCGAAACGATGAGTAGTTGGAAGCTTTAATTTTTGACTCGCTCTCTCGCTGAAATAAGTAGAATCTAAAGCTATATTCTCGTTCCCGCTTGCATCTATAGTATACCTTGCGCTAACAAGGGTAGTATTCAAATTAACGCTTGAACCTGCAGTACCCGAGTAGCCTAGGGTCAATTTATGCTTTTTCGAGATATTGGTAAAGTATTGCATTCCGTAATCAAAGCTTAAACCTCCAATACTCTGTTTAACCTGATTCCTGGAGTTTATAAAAGTTGGGTCATTGGGAAACTCAGTATCCCTGTTTCTCTCCAGCTTTCCGAATAGGTAAGAACCATTGGCTCCAATACTGAAATGCTTTCCTATCTGAACTGCGTAACCTAAATAAGCTTTTGAGATTCCGCCTTTACCATTATGAACTTTGTCTATATCAACCGTATCTAGTATCTTTCCAGATACCCGTGATTTAAAACCCATTGTACTATATGGAAGAAGGCCGAAACTTAAAGCAGAAGTTTTTGTAACCGGGACGGCAAATACAAGGTGATTTAATTCGCCTGTAAAGCTATTCTCGGTAGCCCCTCCTTTAGATAAAGATGTCACGTTTGCATATAAACCGATATCAAACGTTGTTATGCGCACTGCTGAGTAAGAGGCAGGGTTGGCAAGATTAACATTATTATAAGTGCCTGGTTTACGTAAACCGGCAGCGATGCCACCTAAAGAACGGTTCTGAGGAAGTAAAGATTCGCTTAACTGCCCAAGGTTATATTGTGAATAAGGTGAATTGGTTGAGGATTGTGCAAAAGTTTTAATACTTGCAAGCAGACCAACAGCCAGGAATATATTTTTATATAATTTAATCATTTCTCAGTTTTATAACTTCATTCAAACCAATCAGAACTAAATCCGGAACGGTTCTTATATTTTGGGCAAAGATGCTATTTTTCAGCTGCGTATCAAAGAAATTGAAATCCCCGCCACATAGTGCTATTGTTAGATCAGTATATTCTCGTGAAATCGCCTCTATAAAACCAATAGCTTCGTAAATAACTCCGTTTTGTACACCGCTCATCATCGAAGACTGGGTGTCGAATCCATTTTTTTCGTTGAAAGCCGGTTTGAACTCGACTAAAGGTAACTTTCCGGTAAATGAGTGCATTGCTCTATAACGCATATTAATACCTGGGGATATGCTTCCTCCATAATAATTTCTGTCTTTGTCAACAAAATCATAAGTTATGCAAGTACCCGAATCAATTACCAGGCAATTCGTGTTCTTAAAGACACAGCTGGCCCCTATAACTGCAGCAAGACGGTCCAGGCCCAAAGTGCTTGGCGTTTTATAATGCACCTTTACAGGCAGTTTTAAATTTATAGAGAATCTTAGATAGGTTGATATGTATGACAGGTAAGCCTCGATTGCTTCAACTTCTGATCTTACTGTAGAAAGAATGGAGTGACTTATTTTTTCACCTTCTAAAAACTCTTCGATTTGTTGTGGTCCTAACTCCCGGAATGAATAGGTTTTTACAATGCTCGAACCATAAAAAAGCGCGAGTTTTGCAAAGGAGTTACCTATATCAATTACCAGGTTATGCATTTAGATTTTATTAATGCCAGCGAATTAAGTATTTACTTTTGAAGTATGGGTAATACAGCTAAGCCTTACAAAACTATTAAAAAGTAGTTGGTGCGAAGCTTTTAATTTGTTAAAAAAGGTTAAGCGCTTGGGTAAAACGCCGGGTGCTTAAAAGCTTTATACCAGTTGAAAGTAAACAATAAAGCCCAGTAAAATAAGATATAGGCTTTCATAAATCCATTTTTTGCCTGCATACATAAAATAATGAGCCATAAATAGTGATACCGGAGCAACTGTTAATACAAAATGATAGGCATGGTACTCAGATTTTATGTAAAAAGAGAGAATACTGAAAATAGCTGTAATAAAAACAATTAGAAAAGACTTTCTAATATGAACGCTACTTCTGTTAAGCTTAGTTTGGAGGGTGTATATACTTAATACCAGTACTACTAAAACAGGGGCAAGTACTATGTAGTCATATAAGTTCAGCTTAAACAGGGAAGGGAAAGCAGCTGCCAGTGGAACCTTGAGTTGCGCAAATTGTTGAAATGAGTCATTCAAATAATAGGCAGCGGCTAAAAAGAAATAGATAGTTAAAAAGCCAAGGATACCAGAAATCCATTCCCGCCATTCAAAAGGGCGGAAAATAATAAGTGCAATCCAAAGCATTGGCATCATACCAATAAATGGAAAGTAAATCAACGTTCCTATGCCTATTATCATACCCGAATCGTACATAACTGACCGTGCCTCTTCTTTACGGTAGATAGCAAGAAACTTGCTGAATAGCCAAAGCATGAGGAAATTACATAATAAAGCGGGACTAAGGACAACAAAAGGAACCAATAAGCTCGAAACGCTTATGTACATCAGGGCAGGAAGAAAAGACGGTTTCCCCAATAAATTATAATTGTTTATAATCCGGTTAAAGATTACTGCCTGGCTGACGGTAATAATCGTTGCGAAAAAAAGATTTGCTGATGGACTAAATAGTTGATCTGATGGAATAGCGAACAGAGTTCCGGCATAGGTTTCGAATAGAGTAAATTCCAGCCGATCAGGCAACTGCAAAAGTACGCCAATCCTCAGAAAGGCAGCGATAGTAATGATTATTAGGAGGCTGATGGGGTTAAGTCTTCTGAAAAAATCGATCATCCTTTTGCTGCTTCTATTGCTGTGCAATATTACTCAAAACAAGCAAAATATTGATCAGGATTTAGAACTGTAATCTTTTATGACTTTTTCTACAATGCTGCTTGTCTCGTCAGGATAACTAACCATAATAGAATTATCAGTCGCTAACCACTGTTTCAAAGTAGGAATATTATTTTCCCGGAGTTGATAGATTACCGGAACACCAAGGTGTTTTGCTGCAGCAGCATTACAAAGCTGTTCATATTGGTTTTTCATAGGAATCACCATTACTTTTTTTCCAAGGAACAAAGCTTCTGAAGGGCTTTCAAACCCCCCTCCTGTAAGTAGTCCGGCTGAACATGCTAGACTACGGTTGTAGTTTTGGTTATTGATAGGTTGAACAAAAACATTCTTATCGGTATAGATCTGCTTGGAATGCTTTGAAAAGATCTCCCATCTTACTTCAGGTATCTTCTTCAGGTAATCCACCAAAAATTTGTCATGATAAGCAGGAAGGTATACCGTAACATGTCCGAAATTTCGGATTTCCTGATTCCTTATCTCACTCCTGATTACTGGAGTATGGATAAAATCGTCATACTTGTCAAAGTGAAAACCTATTTTGTGTGTCGTGGGAGCATAATGTTTAAATAGAGTTTCTGCCCAATGGAAGCCATCTGATGGACGGGGTGTTTTTTTTGAAAGGAATGCCGCCTGGTGACTTAAGGCAACACTGGGTCGTCCCTGTACCTTGCAGGCCCATGCTGTCACCGGCTCGAAATCATTAATGATCAGATCATAGTTTTTCAGAGGAAGAGAACGAATATCTTTCCATAGCCGCGGTAAATTCATGGCCCTGTAGGTCCTCCAATAGTCAACACCACCTTTTTTTCCAAAAATAAAGCTGAAGCCGTGAAAACGGAATTGCAGGGGAGCATTAGGCAGTACTTCTGCCTGTGTTCCGCTTATCAGGATGTCTACCTGGCCAAAGGTCTTCAATACAGGGATAATTTCCCTGGCCCTGCTAATGTGACCATTGCCAGTACCTTGCACTGCAAATAATATCCGCATTCTTATTCCTTACATTTAATTGGTTCCTGTTGTTTGAACGCTATTTAGCGAAAATATAGAATCAGGAGGTATTATACTAAAAGGTTTCCGTTTTTAATTGTTCAAGTAAGCGCTTAACGTTCAATTTATCATGCAATTCATCGTTCTCTAAGGGAGCTTCATCCTCGTTCCTGTCTTCTGAAAAATGCTGCGAGGAATATTTGTAGATGGACCAACCACCATTCTGATATTCCAGTGCTGTTAAACTTTCCACCCAATCCCCGGAGTTAAGGTACAATGTTTTTCCATTTTCAGTAGCTATTTCCCGGATTTCTGCCTGATGAATATGACCGCAAATTACATAATTGTATCCTTTATCAATGGCAAGGTCGGCGGCAGTGTTTTCAAAATCATTAATAAATTTAACTGCGTCCTTGAATTTTGCTTTAACTTTCTTAGAAAAACTCATCTTCTCTTTGCCAAGGCGCGTTAATATCCAATTGACAAAACTGTTTATGTGAATCAAGGTATCATAACCTATCGCACCAAGTTTCGCCAGCCATTTAGAGTGCTGCATGGTCACATCGAAAACATCTCCATGGAAGATCCATGCCTTTTGGTTGTCCAGGTTTAGAACAAGCTTGTTCGCAAGATGGAAGCTTCCAAAAGAAATATCGGTGAATTTTCTTAGCATCTCATCATGGTTTCCTGTTAGATAATATACCGGAGTTCCGTCAGCAATGAATTTCATTATTTTCCGAACTACCTTCATATGAGCCTCAGGCCAGTAGTTTTTGCTGAACTGCCATATGTCAATTATATCTCCGTTCAGGATTACTGTTTTAGGGTTGATGCTTTTTAGGTATTTTAACAATTCCTTCGCATGACAGCCATATGTGCCCAGATGCACATCTGATATTACTACTACCTCTATTTCTCTCTTAGCCATTTAAAATCAATTGCGGAAGCCGTTAATCTTCGTCATCTGTAAAGATTAATTCAAAATGGTTTAGCACAATGATGAGTAAGATCAATAGCAATAGTAAGATGCCATAACAAATTAAATCGTGGTTTGCCATTCTGGAAGCTAAGCTACATAAGAATGATTAGCAGAAAGTTAAGGTGCGGTAAGGAATATATTAATGTTGAAAATAAATGTAGATAAGTGAATGAAAGGGTAGCGTTTATACACCCTTTCATTCACTTGGAGCGAATATAGTATTACATTCTAAAATCTGCCTCTGATTAAGTTGAGAATATCCTTCTGATATAGATCTTTCAACGAATCGTGTATCTCGGGTGATAAAGAAGGCAGTTCTGAGGATGCAACATTATTTTCTACCTGAGAGATCTTTGTGGCTCCGGGTATTACTGTTGTTACTTCCGGATGATCTAAAATCCATCTTAGTGCCCACTGTGCAGTTCTTTCATCGGGAAGCATTGCTGCTATTTTCTGAGCAAGTTGTACCCCCGTTTGAAATTCTATCCCTGAAAAAGTTTCACCTACATTAAATGCCTCGCCATTAGCGTTGTAACTTCTATGATCATTAGCCTCGAATTTGCTGCTCTCGTTATATTTTCCTGATAGCAGTCCGCTTGCCAGTGGTACCCTTACAATCAAAGCAACATTTTTTTCTTTGGCTTTTGCAAAAAACTCCTCGGCGTAATGTTGGCGGAAGATGTTGAAAATAATTTGAAGTGAAGCTAGGCCTTCTTGTTCAAGGCATAATAAAGCTTCTTCAGCAGTCTCAACACTTACTCCCCAATTTTGAATTAGTTTTTCTTCCTTTAGCCTGCGCAAATGATCGAATACTTTTCCGGAGGCCAGCTCTTCCTGCGGAATACAGTGTAGTTGCTCAAGAAAAAGAGATGGGACATCGAGGTTTTTCAGTGAAGATTCGACATGTTTTTTCATAACATCGTAGCTGAAGTTTTGAGGCCAGCCATTTCCTTCGTCTCCACGGCGTCCCAGCTTTGTCGCTACATAGAGGGTTTTATCAGTAGTTTTTAAAAAACGTCCAATAATGCTTTCGCTGATTCCCATTCCATAAACATCGGCTGTGTCTATGAAATTACCACCAGCATTGACAAAGCTGTTTAATATTTTAAAAGCATCTTCATCCGAAATTTCTCCCCAGTCAGCGCTTCCGAGCTGCCAGGTTCCCAGACCAATTTCTGATACCTCAATTTCTCTGAATTTTCTATATTTCATAACTATTTTTTAGGTCTTAATGCGTTAACATCGGCTAAAGTAACTGCACTTGCTTTATTCCCGAAACTATTTCTAACATAAGTTAACACGTCGGCGATTTGCTGATTTGAGAATTGCGAAACCGGTGGCATCACGTTGGAATAGCTTTCTCCATCTATGTCCTCTCCCTGCATTCCATTAAGGAGAATATTGATTAAGCGTTTCTTGTCGCCTAACACATAGGATGTCTTTATCAACGGCGGGTTCAAATTAGGCACTCCACCTCCGTCAGCCTGATGGCAAGCAACACAAAGAGTTGCATAAACCGCTTTACCCCTTTGTATAGATGCGTTAAGGCTTGTAGTTGCCGTGGGTTTAGTTTGAGGCTTTTTTGTTTGGGCGCCTACAGTAATTGCAATTATCATGGTTAGTAGCAGCAGGCCTGAGTAAACTGTTTTTTTCACCGTATTATTTTGAGTTTTTATTGTATGTAATTTTGAAAATAGTCCCCTTGGTATCGTCGGTTACATAAAGAGATCCATCATTTCCTAAAGCTAAACCGCAAGGGCGGTGTTCGGCTTGCCTTGGACTGTTAACAACATCTACGCCAGAAAAGCCGTTGGCAAAGATCTCCCATTCTCCAGAGGGCTTTCCGTTTGCAAAGGGAACGAAAGCCACAAAGTATCCCTCCTGAGGCTCGGGTGTACGATTCCATGAGCCATGAAATGCAATAAATGCCCCATTCTTATATTTTTCAGGGAATTGACCACCTGTATAAAATAGAAGACCATTAGGAGCCAGATGAGCAGGGAAAGCAACAACAGGGTCTATAAACTTTTTATCCGCCTCCTTATTTCCGTCTCCCCCATATTCCGGAGACAGCATCTTCTTCTTCTTAAACGGATCATAATACATGTATGGCCAGCCCGCGTTGTCGCCTTCTTTCAACTTGTACATGCACTCTGCTGGCAACTGGGCCGATTGCTTGCTATTAAAGAACTGTGGGAACATATCGAGTTGATCTCTCCCATGTTGCATTACATATAAGGCATTATCTTGTTGGTTCCAATCCAGCCCTACCACATTACGTAAACCAGTTGCGTAACGCACCCCGTTTTGATAGCTCTGATTCAATTGATCGGCTTTAAATCTCCAAATTCCGCCCGCAGAATCGAGGATTGGGCAATCGGGCCGGCCCGGGGAGCCAGCTTTTCTGTCCACCTCCTGGCAGGAGTTTGAGTAAGCTCCTATATTCACATAAAGGTTTCCATTATTGTCCAGCGTAATCGACTTTGTCTCATGCTGACGACGGTTGATCAAACCAGTAACAATTTTATCGGGCTTTGAGGGGTCAATAACCCGTTGATTTTTATCCAGTTTGTATCTGAAAACTTCGCTGTTGGATGAAGCATAGAGATAGTCATCCTTTAAGTATAACCCTGTGCCTCCAAAATCTCCAAATCCTGCGCTCTGATTAAACTTACCGTCTCCGTCCTTGTCTTCAAGAAGAATAATTCCTTTACCATCTATGGGCCGAGCAAGCTTTATATAAATTGCGCCATCCTTTGTAGTTGCGATATGACGTGCTCTACCAACATCATCTGCCGCAACAGAGATACTAAAGCCCTGAGGTAATTTGAATTGGCCTGCGCTCTTAGGTGTTTGAGCCTTTGTTATGCTACAGATCAGGGCAAGGCCAAGAGTTGTAATCTTCAAACGAGTGTGATTGTTGTTCATCGTGTTTGAATTATTTATGGTTGAATTTAAATAAACTACAATAGTCATTAAGATTTGAGCTGAAAGCAAAATTATCAAATCTTCAAATCCCCGAGTTGTTTTCCTCGTCGCAAAATCGTTATAATTCACAAGGCGGTTTAATCAAACTGATGAAGCGGGATATTATGCCTGCGCTTATAGTTTCACCACTCGAAACGGTAAATGTAATGGATTCCCGCAAGCTAAAACACTAAGTCCTTTTGAGAAGGAGGTGTAGAATGAATGGTGAATTTAGGGAATGTGATTAAATACTATGGTTTTAGTCGATACTTACCGTCAAGCCTTCTTGTTGGAGTATTTTCCGATAAACTTCGAGCTCTGTAAAGGAGCCTTCAAGTACCTCGCACTTTCCTTTTGTATGCACTGTCCACGCTATTTTTTCAGCCTGATGGTCGGAATAATCAAGATATTTAGTAAGGCAATAAATGACATGATCGAAGGTATTAATCTCATCATTCCAAAGAATAAGACGATGATTAACTTTTAATCCTGCTAAAACTTCTTCAAGAGTAAAAGTTTCTACCTGTGTATCAGTATCAGCCAAACGAATATTCATAAGGCGCAAAATTAGCAAAAAGAATGGAGAGTAAATCTTCTTTTTAGGACTGCTTTGCCGCTAATAATTCTCACATCACTGAAAATCTTAATACCCTCCGTACCAGAGTGCCTTTAGAGTCCAATCCTTCTACGACTACTTTATAGGTTCCGGGTTCGTCTGCAGTATAGAAACTGAACGATGCTTTGCCCTTCTCATCAGTAATAATATCCGGGTTCCAGTAAATAGTATTTCTACGATCTATAACTGGATCCGTATTCGGCTCCGGATAAATCGGGGAGTAAAACTCACGTGCTGAGAATATCCCCTGAGGTTTGAAAGAGGCAATTCCCGGAGACAATCTTCTGTAAGATAGGTTCCGTTCCCCTCGTTTTGTATTTATAATTAATACGCCTCCTCCACCACGAATTCCATATATAGCTACATTACCTGCACTTTTCAAGACCTCTATGCTCTCTACATCTTGTGGAGGGATTATAGAAAGATAAGTTGGGTCTACATACATTCCATCAATTATCAATTGCATTGGAACTAACCCCGAGAATGAGCTGTACATACTTCGGGCAGAGTATGCAATACCATTTTGTACAATTATTCCGGCTACCATTCCCTGAAGGCATTGAGCAAGGTTAAGGCAGTTCATTAACCTATCAGCCTTGATTATTGCATCTGCGTTCCCTGCTCCATTAAGATTACTCGAATTAGTAAGCACCGGTTTTTTTTCCGCTACTTTAACTTCAGCCAACATTATACTTTTTCGCAGTAATCCATTCCTTCTCATTTCATCAAAATCGTCTTTTCTCTTCTTCAAGTAGGCGATCAAGCTTTGGTTTACATTAACTTCTAAACTTGCAGCATTTTTGTTTTTCGTAACCAATTCTCTCGGTAACTCATCAATTTCTATGTAAACATTCCTTTTGCCTTTAGGATTTCTGGCTTGAAGAACAAAAGTAGTGCTGTCGTTAAAACTCAATCCCGGGAATGAGAAGCGTCCCTCTTTGTTCGTTACAGTATCCGTAATAGCAACATTTCCTTTTGCAGGAAGTAGGATCACACTCCCGCCAACTACGGGACTCCCATTAGCATTTACTACCCTGCCGCTTAGTGTTATATTTCTTTCTGCGTTATAGGTGATGTTTGGGTAGGAATTGTTTATAATACTTTTCCAGGAGTATCTGCGCCAACCCTGAGTTAGCATGAGGTTATCAAGATGAGCCTCTTTTTCAGGAGTACGGGGCTCGCTAAAGTAATAGTTGGGCTTTTCGATGTAACCTTTCAGGTCCGAGGTCAGAAGTAGGTTGGAAAGAATAGTTGTCTCATTTATTTCGTCGAAAGGAACAACACTTTCATTGGTAACTGCTACTGATAATGCAGCTCTGGTTGCTTTACCTGAATCTAGCGCTGCGAGGTCCATCGTTACTTTTTGTCTTTTTCCATAGGTGGCCTTATCAACCTTGATACTTAAGTCAAGATCGTTTTTATTAATAAAGACCAGGCGTTCGGCCACCGGCTGATGGTCGGCAGAAAATAGTGTAAGCTGCAGGATCCCCCTTTGAAATCGTTTCTTTGGAATGGTTCCTGAAAAAACCGAATTCTCTATTTTGTTTTTTGAGACATACTGAACTACACCATTACTTGTAGCTATTAGAGTTAGATCGCCCTTGTTTATGAAATTCTCGCTTGCCGTAACTTTAACATAAAGGTTGTCAGGATTACTGTTATTGGCCGAAAGAATATACCCTTCATTTGCTGCTTTAGGCAAATCCACTTGTTTTTCTGATCCATCGGCAAACTTTATGAAGGCTTTGTATGACGAGCCCCTGACAGGTAAAAATAAGAACGAGCCCATACCTCCGTACTCCGATTTAAAATCCGTTATCCGGTTGTTGCTATTATCGCTTATATAACCACTAACTTCACGGCTAAGTCCGTCAGATCCAACCGCTTTAAACCCAATACGCGTTCTAATACCATTAACCATAGTTCCTCCCTCAGGGAAAAACTGGACGTCACTCTCAGCTGATGTGCTTTTTACGGGGAAGGATTTATTAACGGCGGTTTTACTGTCAAGTTTAACAGTAGTATTTATCCTTCCTGCTTTAAGGACAAAAGGTTGATTATTGGTGAACTTTACCTGCAGGTTTCCCTCTGCATCTGTTATGCCTTTTCCGGTGGCTATATTCCTAAAGTCAAGCTGAACAGAGAAGTTCACCTCTTTATTCGCAAAAGGCTTCCCATTAATGTCCTTATATTGTATGTCTGCTACTACATTTTCGCGTACCCCTACTTTTGAGAAGCTATATTTTACTGTGCTTACAACCTGGTTTGTAAGAACATTGCCTACTGCAAATGTTTTATCGAAGAAGAAGTCCTCTCCCTGATTTCTCATCCATGTTGTGTAGGCACGTAGTCTGTAATTACCCTCAGTCAAAGAATCTCCCAAAATGAAATCCCCGCTGCTCATTCCGTTCCTAAGGAGTAATCTAAGGGACTTTTTAATAGAATCCTTTTCATTAATCAGGTCCACATACAGGAATCTGCTCAAGGCAGATAGCTGGTTTTTTTCGCCGATCACCACGTACGCTTTGAACCAGATCGTGTCGCCTACTGTGTAGTAAGGACGGTCCATATGCAAGTGGACTTTTTCTACAACATTTTCAGATGTATATTTAGTAAGTTTAGTAATGAGGTTTTTGAGAGGATCGTCCTCCGTCCGGATAAAGCTAAAGCAAAGACAAGTGCTGACAAGAAGACTCATCAGCAACCATATATTTCGACGGTTCATGTGGCTTATAAATTACAAGAGCCTCAATTTACTAAAATTGAGGCTCTTATTGAATTAAACTTACTATATTAAAAAGAGTTTTTCCACATCATACTTTCCACGGGCCGGGTTGTCTTGTTGTTGTATTTCGCGTTTCCCTTAGAGTTGTAAAGGATCTCTATTTCGCCTGCTACATCAAAGTAAATAAGTTGTCCGATGGGCATCCCTGCATATATCCTTACCGGTTGAGCTACCGAAATCTCCAGCGTCCATGTATTACAAAAGCCCACGTCCCCCTTACCTGCAGTGGCATGAATATCAATCCCTAAACGTCCTGTGCTGGATTTCCCTTCAAGAAAGGGGACATGTTTATGTGTTTCGGTATATTCCATTGTCACTCCAAGGTAGAGCGTCCCCGGTTGAAGAACGAATCCGCTTTTTGGAATTTCGAAATGATCTATTTCATTATGTTGCTTTGCATCTAAAACCCTGTTTTTATAGGTTGCAAGATATTTTCCCAGATGAACATCATAAGAATTTGTTCCTAAACATTCCCTTTTAAATGGCTCAATAATAATATTCCCCTTTTCTATTTCTTCTAAAATAAGCTTATCTGAAAGAATCATAACAATTGAATGTTTGGGATAAAACTACGTATTTTTTTTAGAAGGAATGTAGGGATAGGATGAGGAGGGAATTTCCAGCTTAAAACCGTATTTTCGCAAAAAGTTTTCCCAGGAAACAGAAAAGGGAATTAGCTGGTTTATTCTGAAGCCTTTAATATTAAAAATTATTAAATCATGGCCCTTGCTTACTACAAGCATTTAGACGGCACTTCGGCATTTGGGGTGTGGAAGATAGAAGAAAGTGCCGAGGAGCTCTATTCTCAACTTCAGCTCAAAGAAGACGAGAAAGCTTACATTGAAACGTTAAATAACGGTAAGAGGAACCTCCATTGGTTAAGCACACGGGTATTGCTTCGTAAAATGCTCAATACGCACAAATACATTGACTGCCAGGTGGATGAACATGGAAAGCCATACCTTGTTAACTTTCCTCATCATATATCTTTGAGTCATTCCTTCGATTATGCGGCAGTAATTATCAGCGAAGATAAGCCTGTTGGTATCGATATTGAGTTAGTCAAAACCAAAATTGAACGGGTAGCGGGTAAGTTCCTAGTTGATGAAGAGCTTAATTTTATCAATCCGGAAAAAAAGATAGAGCATCTTTACATCTGCTGGTGTGCAAAAGAAGCAGTATATAAACTGCAGGGTAAGAAAACAGTTTCTTTCAGAGATAATATCCGCCTTCAGCAATTTGCCTGTCAAGAGGAAGGCAGTTTAACTGCTATTTTAGAAGCAGATCAGGAGTGTACAAGTTTTGATGTGCATTACGAGGCCTTTAAGGATTACATGATCGGCTACGTTACGGGTTGCAAAGAACTGGTTTATTAACATAATTAGAATAAGTGGAACAAAATAGGAACGTTTTCTTTCAGGATTGGGATGTCGTAGACTATAAGGATGCGTGGGAAAAGCAGGAAGAGATACTTAGCTCAATTGTTAAGCAAAAAACAGAGAATCGCGTAAACAGTACTGAGATCCCTACAAATAATTATCTGTTCTTTGTAGAGCATCCTCATGTGTATACCCTGGGAAAGAGCGGTAAGCCAGAGAATTTATTGCTCGATGAGATAGGATTGGAAGAGAGGCAGGCTACTTACTATAAAATCAACAGGGGTGGTGATATTACCTATCATGGTCCCGGACAAATTGTCGGTTATCCTATACTTGACCTGGAGAACTTCTTCACTGATATCCATCTTTATCTGCGAACCCTCGAAGAAGCTATTATTCAAACATTGGCACACTATAGTATCGTGGCTGGGAGGTACGAGGGGTATACTGGGGTTTGGCTGGATGCAGATAATGAAAAAGCAAGGAAAATTTGTGCGATGGGCGTTAGATGCAGTCGGTGGGTAACTATGCACGGCTTTGCATTCAATGTTAATGCTGACTTGTCATACTTTCAAAATATAGTTCCTTGCGGAATAGATGATAAGGATGTAACATCAATGGAAAGAGAGCTAGGCAGGAAAGTTGACATTGAAGAGGTGAAGGTTGTTTTAAAAGATAAGATTGCCGATTTGTTTGAAATGAATCTTATCCAAATTTAGTCCTCATCATCGAAATCCCAAGCCATACTGGCTCATTTTTCTGAATTATTTTTAGCTTCGATATATCTTCTGTTTCTTTAAGAAAGCGGCCCCCCAATCCTGAAATCATCTATCATCGCCAAACTATATAATCATCTGCTCCTGTTTAACTATTCATTATAAGCATTGAACAGCAAGAACATAATTCTATCTTTGCTGTCATGAATATTCTTTTACTCGGTTCTGGCGGAAGAGAAAGTGCTTTTGCCTGGAAGATTTCTCAAAGTCCTTTACTCAGTCAACTGTATATAGCGCCAGGAAATGCAGGAACTGGAGTTTACGGAAAGAACGTAAATATCAAGGTTACTGATTTTAATGCTGTCAAAGACTTTGTGCTGAAAAACTCCATTCAGCTAGTACTTGTTGGACCAGAAGAGCCCTTAGTAAAAGGCATTCACGATTTCTTTCTTGCCGACGATGAATTGAAATCAATTCCGGTTATTGGTCCTCGCGAGGAAGGAGCAAGGTTAGAAGGAAGTAAAAACTTCTCGAAGGCCTTTATGCGTCGTCATAATATTCCAACCGCAGCATCTGCAACGTTTACTAAAGCTAGCCTGTCAGAAGGCTTGTCTTATCTCGAAACGCATCCATTGCCTGTAGTATTGAAAGCCGACGGCCTCGCTGCAGGTAAAGGTGTTTTGATATGTCAGACGGTAGAGGAGGCTCAAACGGAATTGGTAGCCATGTTGCAGGACGCCAAATTTGGTGAAGCCAGCAGTAGCGTTGTTATTGAGCAGTTCCTTTCAGGAATTGAACTATCTGTATTTGTTTTAACAGACGGTAAGTCATATAAAATCTTACCGGAGGCAAAAGATTATAAAAGGATTGGCGAAGGTGATACCGGGTTAAATACGGGCGGAATGGGATCTATTTCCCCTGTGCCTTTTGCTGATGCTGAGTTCATGAAAAAGGTGGAGGACCAGATCATCAAGCCTACTGTTCACGGATTAAAAATGGACCTTATTCCTTATCAGGGTTTCATTTTTATCGGTTTAATGAATTGTGGTGGAGATCCTTTCGTAATTGAATACAATGTAAGGATGGGAGATCCGGAGACTGAGAGTGTAATGCCAAGAATTGAAAGTGACTTCGTTGATCTGCTATTAGGTGTGGCTAACGGGAATCTGGAAGAGAAGGAACTTAAAGTTTCAGCTAAGACTGCTGCAACAGTAATGCTGGTTGCCAGTGGCTACCCTGGAGAATATTTAAAAGGAAAAGTGATTACCGGAACAGAGAACGTAAGAGGTTCTACTGTATTTCATGCTGGTACCATCCAGGAGGACGGTATGGTAAAAACAGCAGGAGGACGTGTGCTTGCAGTTACAGCTTTGAGCGATACAATGTTTGGTGCCGTTCAGCAGGCCGTTACTGATGCTGGAAGGATTTATTGGGATGGACGCTATTTCAGGACGGATATAGGATTTGATCTATTATAAGACAAACCGGATATAAATAATAAAGGGGCAATCGAAAAACGGTTGCCCCTTTATTATTTATAAATTAACTACTACTTAGTTCGACTTGAAAAGATCGGACAAATAGCTTTGCAGTTCTTCTCCCCGCAGATTTTTAGCTATTATTTTACCATTAGGGTCGATCAGGAAATTCTGAGGTATAGAGCGTATGCCATATTTAACCGCTGCTTCATTATTCCAGAACTTTAGATCAGACACATGAGTCCAGGTTAACTTATCATTATCAATAGCCTTTAACCAGGCTTCTTTTCCGTTTTCTCTGTCTAATGAGACACTTAAAATAGTAAAATTCCTATCCTTATAACTATTAAATGCCTTTACTACATTAGGATTTTCCTGACGGCATGGGCCACACCAGGAGGCCCAAAAATCCAGTAGCACATATTTCCCTCTAAAGTTTGAGAGTTTAACGAGCTTACCTGTAGGATCTGCCTGCGTAAAGTCCATAGCAATTGCACCAACGGAAGTACGTTTGCTATTATCCAAAGCTTTTTTAAACGCAGCAGCTTCACGACTTTCTCTAATCGATGATGAAAGTGAATTAAAGATCGCTTCTACTTCGGGTCCTTCGGGACTTTGGCCAGCGATTGTATATAACGCCATAAAGCTTATAAAACTATCTGGGTTCTCTTTGATAAACTTTCTGTTTATTTCACTTCGCTCTTGTTGAAACACGTCGTATCGCGACTGTAATCCCTGCAAAAAATCCTGAGAAGTCTTTTTCTCGGGAGGAGCTGTTTCGTACTCGTGGTTTAATGCAACGATCTTTTCGTTTATACCCTTTAGTAACTTTGAATAGCGCTGACCGTCTTCATTTGTTTTAGTACCAGTAGTCACTGCGTTTGATAAAGAATCTGCACTCTTTATTATTGTGGTACCCTCAACCAGGTAAATTGGCAGTACATCAATTTTTGTTTTCCGGTTAAGATTGCTAATCCCAACCCCCTTGTAATCAAGAACGAGGGTTGCATAGGTGATGAGGTCTGTTGTACCTGAAAATGAAAATGCTCCGTCCCTTAATAGAGCAGAGTCAGCTACTTGCGCTCCCTCTTTGCTATAAGTTAGAAATATCTTTGCCGGAGAACCGATGTTGCCGACCTTTCCCTGTATTTTAAAGTTCTGCTGAGCATGCAACAATAGCGGACTAAGCAAGAGGGTAAAAATGAGTTTCTTCATCTCGAAATAATATTAAAAGTTTATACCAGCTTCTGATAGGTTCGCCACCATAAGTCAGGCATCTCTCCTGAAACGGCCATTTGGTAATCTTCGTACTGGCATGGTACCAAATGGTACCGTTCGTTGCCCGAAGCGCCAGTAGGATATGGTACTTGCATCCACCAGCGATCAGATTTTTTACTTTTTACGAATACCAGCTCATGTGTGTTATCTTTAAGAGAAGCCCTGTATATAAGGTACTGGGATTTTGGCTGGAGTGGGAAGTCTTTTTTGCGGTGATAGAAGCCGTCGATAAAATACCATAACATTTGGGCTACAAGCATAGCCGTTTGCCCGTTTTTATCATATGCGGGGTTAAACTCGTAAAATCCGATGGAACTTAGCTTGTCACTCATGCCTGCATAGCGGCAAATTTGGCACGCTTCCTCCCCATAAAAACCATTTGGAGTAGCATTGGCATTTGCTGGTGCATCTGAGGCCCGAATAGCTGAAATATCAAAACTAATGAGGCTGGCATTTCTAATGATCGGTTCTGCTAAGGGCATATTCCCCATGAACTCTCCAAGGCGATGAACGTCAAACAGAAGTTTCTCCATCACCCTTAAGCTCTCTTGATTCACAAAATAGGTTTGATAGCCTATATTACTGAAGTTAAACAGGTAATTGGGTTGATGAAGGAAAATCTTGTTGAGGTAAGAAGTTGATTTGGTTTCAATGCTTTCGCTTTCCAGCGAGTCATCCAGATCAAACTTCGGATCTACTACAACGAGGTCTACTTTCTGCTCCAGGTCTTCGTAGGCAAGATATTGGGCATAAGTTAAATCCTGCCCACCACCAATTATTACTGGAAGAACATCTTTTTTTATCAACTCTGAAACAGATGTTTTCAAAGCGATGTAGGTATCTGTAATACTGTGGCCTGCTTTTATATTACCAAGGTCAACTATACGTGTAGAATAAGGACCTTCATACAGGCTGTAAAGCTTCTCGCGTATATAATCAGGAGACAGGGACGTACCCTGATTATTTACAGCATTCCTGTCTTCTAATACACCGATGATGGCGATGTCAAATTTTTCTACCTCTAGATCCGGGAATTCATTCGAGAAAATCTCCACCTTACTGCCCAACTGACCTGAAAAAAAGTTTTCAGGATTAAATTTATTCACGTCAACAGGTGAAAAGAAATCTGCTAAAGACATCTGTTTTTTTAGGGATTAGTACTTTAAGTTTAATGGGGAATCTTCACAGGCTCTAACAAGCATCTCCCTTAATAGCTCAAATATCAACTTTATTAAATACTTTTGAAAGCATTTTCAAATTTTACGCCGGATGATACTGGTAACGGGCGCAACAGGTTTCCTGGGTTCAGAATTAGTTAAACAACTTGTTAATAGTGGTAAAGCTGTTCGTGCCATAAAACGTAACTCCTCTCAGGTTCCCGAGATATTACAACCCTATTCCAATATCGAGTGGGTCAACGCTGATATCGTAGATTATTTCTCCCTAGAAGAGGCCTTTCAGGGTATAAGTAAGGTATATCATTGCGCCGCTCTTGTTTCTTTTGATCCTGCTTATAAAAAACAGCTTCTTAAAATTAATAAGGAGGGTACAGCTCATATAGTAAATCTTGCGCTTGATTATGGAGTAGAGAAGCTAGTGCATGTGAGTTCTGTTGCAGCTTTAGGAGATCCTAAAAAAGAAGAATTGATATCAGAAAGTACACAATGGGAATTTGACGGTACACAAAATGGTTACTCTATTTCTAAATATGAAAGCGAAATGGAGGTCTGGCGGGCTATTTCTGAGGGCTTAAATGCTGTTATAGTTAACCCTTCGCTTATCGTTGGAGCAAACGCTGGCACAAAGGGAACCGGGCAACTGTTTCAGATGATCAAACGAGGCATGAAGTTCTATACAAATAATCTGATGGGGATTGTAGATGTTGAGGATGTTGTTGAAGCCATGATCAGGCTGATGGATAGTGACATCTTAGGAGAGAGGTTTATACTTAATGCACAAAATGTCTCATCGCAGGAGCTTTTTACAGAAGCTGCTAAAAGTATGTCTGTGAAGGCGCCAACTATAGAGGCAAGGCCATGGATGCTCGAACTAGCCTGGAGGGGTGCAAGTCTTCTTTCTCTATTTACGGGTAAGAATTACTCGCTTACTCGTGAAAGTGCCCGGAGTTCTACCAAGTTCAGAAAATATTCTAATCAAAAGCTCTTAAAAGCTTTTCCTGACTTTACTTACAAAACGTTAAATAAAACTTTGGAAGAAATTGCCAGTAAATTAAATAGATAATATTCTATTGTTACATTTGCAGCAAATTTTATTTCGGTACCAAACCGTCCCATATAAATAATGAAAAATTTTTACATCATAGACTTCGACAGCACTTTTACGCAGGTTGAAGCGTTGGATGAGTTAGTGCGTATTTCCTTAAAGGACCACCCTGAAAGCGAAAAAATTTATAAAGAAATTGAAGATTTAACGAATGCTGCAATGGAAGGACGCTTGTCTTTCCGCGAAAGCCTGTCAGGAAGGGTGAAGCTACTTCATGCTAATCAAGAGCATTTAAAATTGCTGGTTAGTCGTTTGAAGAAGAAAGTTTCTGCTTCCTTCTCACGTAACCGGGCCTTCTTTAAGAAACATGCTGATGATGTTCTGATCGTATCAGGAGGCTTCAAGGAATTTATCACTCCTGTTGTTCTTCCCTATGGAATTAAACAGGAGAATATCTATGCTAATACATTCCAGTTCGACGAAGAAGGAAATATCATTGGTTATGATGAAGAAAACCCTCTTTCCATGGAAGGTGGTAAGGTTAAGCTGTTGCGTGAATTAAATCTCCAGGGAAATATTTACGGAATTGGTGATGGATACTCGGATTTTCAGTTGAAGGAATCAGGTCTTATCCAGAAGTTTTATGCCTACACCGAAAACATATCACGGAAAAGCGTAACAGAAAAGGCTGACCACATCACTCCGAGCTTTGACGAGTTTCTGTACCTAAATAAATTGCCAAGTGCTATTTCTTATCCTAAGAACCGTATCCTTTGCCTAATTGTAGGAAGCGTGCCTGAAGAAGCAATTAATGTTCTTAAAAAGGATGGATTCTCAATCAGGCATAAAGAAACCTTCGAAGAAAAATATGTAGCTGACGTAGGGATGCTACTTTTGGGTGATGGTGAAACAGTACCCGATTCTGTCTTAGAAAGAGCTGTTAAGCTTAAAACTTTGGGTTATCTGGGAAATAGTCGTCCTCAATTATCGCATGATATTGCAACAGAAATGGGCATTGTTGTCTTTGATGACTATAAGAATAACCCTAGAAACGTGAAGTTCATTCCAAAGCGAATGGCTGATTTTATCAACAATGGAGATACTCACTTAAGCGCGAACTTTCCAAATTTGCAATTACCGAAAGTGAAAGATGCGCACCGGTTGATCCATATTCACAGCAATGTTCCCGGAATTATGGCGCAGATCAATCAGGTTTATGCTCGTCATAATATCAATATACTTGGTCAGTTCCTGAGAACCAATTCTCAGATTGGATATGTCATCACTGATGTGAGCGCACAATATGATAGCCAGGTTTTAAAAGAACTCAAGGAAATTGATCACACGATAAAGTTTAGAGTACTGTATTAATTGAAGCCTATGCTGCCCAAAGGTCTGCCTGATTTATTACTTTTTACTTTAAAGTGGTTAGGTCTGGCAACATTAACTGGGATACTTGCAGGGAGCGCTTCTGCTCTTTTTTTAATTTCGTTAGCAAAAGTTACAAACATACGCCAGGATAATCCCTGGCTTTTTTATTGTCTTCCTGTCGCCGGTTTCCTGATTGGATTACTCTACCATCATTTTGGTAAGGAGGTGGAAAAAGGCAATAATCAGATTATCGACGAAGTTATTGAGCCGCGGGAAAAAATCTCCTGGCGAATGGCTCCTTTTGTTCTCATAGGAACCTTATTGACACATCTTGCAGGTGGGTCAGCGGGAAGGGAAGGTACGGCTGTTCAAATGGGTGGCTCCCTGACCGATCAATTAACTCATTTTTTTCCCTTTAGTGCTGACGATCGAAGAACTTTGCTTATATGTGGAGTTAGTGCTGGTTTTGCTTCAGTTTTTGGTACACCACTGGCTGGTACAGTTTTCGCTCTTGAAGTATACATTATCGGACGGATGAGATACGAGGCTCTAATTCCTGCTTTATTTGCAGCTTTAGCTGGTGATTTGATTTGCAGATTTTGGGGAGCTCACCATACTTATTATCACATAGGCACATCAACTGAACTTAATGCATTACCCCTTTTGTATGCCGTAGCTGCGGGGCTTGTTTTTGCTTTTGGTGGCCGGCTGTTTACTACTGCAATATCCTTTTTTAAAAACTACTTCAATAAAGTTCCTTATCCTCCAATGCGACCTTTAATTGGTGGAATTGTTCTGTTACTTCTTTTTACAGTCGTCGACGAAACGCGTTTCGCCGGTTTGGGGCTAGGCACAATTGTAGAAAGCTTCAGTCGTCAGCAACCACTTTATTTTTTCCTTCTGAAGATTCTGCTAACGTCCTTAACACTGGCTTCTGGATTTAAGGGAGGTGAAGTAACACCATTATTCTTTGTTGGAGCAACTTTGGGCAGTGCTATGGCCCTTTTTATTCCTTTACCCGTTGACCTTTTAGCCGCAATGGGTTTTGTAGCCGTTTTTGCAGCAGCAGCCAACACTCCCTTGGCTTGTGTTTTAATGGGTATAGAACTATTCGGCAGTGAGCATGCTGTATTCCTCGCTGTAGCTTGCCTCGTTGCATATCTTTTCTCTGGCCATACCGGCATTTATTCATCTCAACTTATCGGTTCTCCAAAGCACATGATTTGGGGGATACACAAGCGGAAACGACTTAATGACTTAGGCCGGAACTAGTCACCCTCATATATAACTCCTGAACCCGGTGTTTCATTTAGCTCAATCCTTTTCAATCCAGGAAGGTTAGTAATTATCTTGTTCCACAACCAGATCGCCAGCATTTCACTTGTAGGGTTATTCAATCCTTCAATTTGATTCAACAAATTATGGTCAAGCTCATCGATAACAGGGCATACAGCCTTTTTTAGATCATTGAAATCAATCACCCATCCTAGCAGAGGATCAGGTTTTCCCTCTACGAAAACTTTCAATGTGTATGTATGACCATGGAGATTGGCACATTTATGGCCAGCTGGTACCCTCGGCAAGTAGTGAGCAGAGTCGAATGTGAATGTTTTATATAATAGCATATCAACTGCAAAATTGAATGCTTAGGTGACGTTGAAAAATGATACCAGTCACAAATCCATACTTCGCGGAAGACAGAATTAAGTTTATCTTTTTAATTGTAGAAATGGCTGGGGAAGCAACATTGCCACAAAAAACTCCTTCAGTAGAAACTTAAAATCGGAGGATGAATGCAGCTTGAAGGTTCTTCTTGGCTTTAAAAAAACAATGAGACTTTCAAGAAAAAAACGTTAATTTGCAGATTGTTGTCTCAAATAGCAAAAAATCGTTGTGACTGATACACTTGATATAAAGATTACCAAAACTACAGCTTCCCGTTTATCACAAACTGATTTCAGTGATTTGCCTTTCGGGAAAATATTCTCTGACCATATGTTTGTAGCCGACTATGAAGATGGAGAATGGAAGAACTTTCAAATTGTCCCTTTTGGAGACTTAAGTTTTAGTCCTGCAATTTCCAGCTTGCATTATGGTCAGGCTTTCTTTGAAGGGTTAAAGGCTTTTAAGCAAGCAGATGGAAGTGTGGTTACTTTTAGGCCTTATAAAAATGCGGAACGCTTTAATAGGTCGGCCGAGCGGATGTGCATGCCAGCTTTACCAGAAGATATTTTTGTTAAAAGTATTGCTGCTCTTGTTGATGTAGATCGCGAGTGGGTACCAACCGCGCCACAAACTTCCCTTTACATTCGTCCATTTATGTTTGCTACCGATCCTTATCTGGGTGTAGCTCCATCTAAAACATATAAATATATGGTTCTTACCTGTCCGGTAGGAGCTTACTTTTCCAAACCATTAAAAGTCAAGATCGAGACTAAATATTCACGTTCAAGCGAGGGTGGCTTCGGTTACGCTAAAGCTGCTGGTAATTATGCAGGTTCTTTGTATCCGGCTATGGAAGCTTTAAAAGAAGGTTTTGACCAGTTGATCTGGACTGATGCCAAAGATCATGCATTTATAGAAGAATTGGGGGCAGCCAATGTAATGTTTATGATTAATGGAACACTGGTAACTCCTTTAACTCGCGACACTATCTTAAAGGGTGTTACTCGCGATACGGTGCTTCAACTCGCTAACAAATGGGGAATCCCTGTTGAAGAGAGAAGAGTTTCTGTAGAAGAAGTGGTTGAAGGGTTGAAAAGTGGTTCGTTAACTGAAGCATTTGGAGTAGGAACTGCTGCTACAGTCACATCTATTGCCACAATCGGTTATGAAGGAGAACTGTACGATCTTCCAGATCCAGCTAAAGCTGAATTTTCGACAAAGGCACTTAAATCATTAACAGATATGCGGTACGGCTTAGTGCCTGACGACTTTGGTTGGAACTATAAAATATAAGAAAATGGCCTGTTTATCGGGCCATTTTTGTTGTACGTCTAACCTTTCTTCTAACTTTCCTTTTATCTCTTATTCTATCTCTTTCATCTGCCGTCTTCTGATTAAAGCTTCTGAATTGATCAACCAATTCCTGCTCTCTTTCCTGACTAAGCCCTATCGTCTCTCTCAAACCTGTATAAATGCTTTGCCATAAATAGCCAAAGAAGGCTATTGAGTCGGGTCGGGAATATGAAATTTTCCCGATTCTCGTCACACCATCAGAGGAAGGATTAGACTCTTTTAGCAGGACATTGTTAGCTACCAGTGATCTCAGCATTTGTTTATGTAATACTTTATTACTGTCAATCCTCAATAGACCAATGTTCAAATCTTTATATTTCAATATTAGCCTACCTCTTGATTGCCTGTAATCAGCGTTCACTGAGAAGCTGGCCTCACTGATTTTACCAGAATTAATCCGTAGAAGTGCCAAGGGGCGGCTTAATAGATTGAAGTTTTTTGCATTCATCGTAGAAAGATGACCCGAATAATTGTAGCGGTGGGAGGGAGAAAGTAAGTTGAAGTTGAGGTTTAAATTAAGCTTGCTCTTTCCGTAGAAAAGCATGGTAAACTTGCTTCTAGTCCATGCATGTTTTCTTAAGCTAATGGAGTCATTGCTGAGATTATAAATAGATGCATTTATTTTATTGAAGAAAACACGACCGCGACGGGCAGTTATTGGTGTATACTCAGAATAGTCTAAGGCCGAGTTTAATATACTCACAGTGTCAATAGTGGTATTCAGCCCCAGTCTCCCCAAGGCGATCTGAGGGAAATTCCGACCTCGGTCATATTCAGGCCTTTTATTTCGCAGATCAAGAAAGACATTTAGGTCGGCATTGAACAAGGTTAGTGATGACGCTCTAAGCTGTCGTTTAGTTACCAGTCGCTTAAAGTCAATATTTAGCAATCGCGCCCCATTAAGGTTTAAATGCATCCTTGCTTTACGTTCTTTAACAAATTTATAGAACTCCATGTCGGGATATCTTGGAATCACTTTCAAACCCTTCACCAGGGCAAATTTGTTTGATGAGGAAATGGAAAGATTCTCAAAAGTTATGTTGTAGAGTTTGTCGCGGCTCACATACTCATGATTTTTAACTTTAACAAATATCTCTTTGGTGAAATAAAACCGCGACTTATCTTGTTCACTTAATGAATCTATAAGGAGATCTTTTATGTTTATCGAGAGATTTTTAACTCCGTCTATTTCGGGCTTACCCGAACTTCTATCAATGTATTTAAAGTCGATGTTGTCAAAAAATATCTCTTCAATCTTTATTACCTTCAAATACTTTGCGAGACGTTGCCAGGTACTTCTTTTATCTTCCGGTTCGTTGCTGTCATTGCGGGGGTTTTGATAATACACCTTTACAACAGGTCGTTCAATATGTAAGGACCTCAGATGAAGTTCTTTGTCAAAATAGACTTTTATAGGGTGCGCTTTTTTTAAAGTAAGACTTGCAATACTGATGGAATAAAGATGGGTTGGATGCAGATTTCGTTTTAATAAATTCTGATAAGTAGAATCGTTAGGTGTAAATTCAATATTGTCAAATCTAATACTTCCCGCAAAAGGGTTTAAGTGAATGTCAGAGAAGCTTATGCGATACAAATCGTTCGTAGAAGTTCTTACAGTTTCCTTTAATCGCATAGCTACAACAGGCTCGAGCTTAAAGGATAGGTAAAGTAAGGCAGAGAACACCAGGAAAAGGAATACGAGGGCAAATCCCAGTGCAGCTTTTAAACGTTTTGAAAATTTAAATTGCCTCTTTTCTGTACTTATCATTCTTAATCACACTTGTGATCGTCTAAACATACGTTTTTTATTGAGAGTTTTTATTTGCGGATCAATATAAGAAGCTTTTTAATGAACAAGCAATACCCCGTTTTATTGCAAAAAATACATAATCTGCCAACCTGTCATTTAATGAAATGTTTCGTACTTTTGGATCCTAAAATTTTTTAAAGATGTTCAATACGCAGGTAAGTGAAAAAGAGCACGATGAAGCTAGACAGGGTGAAGCGTTGATGCTTGAGAATAAAACAGAGAAGAATGACGGACGGAGGCTGTATATCGAGAGCTATGGTTGCGCCATGAATTTTTCTGATAGCGAGATCGTTGCTTCTATCATGATGGATATGGGATTTCAAACTACTTCTGATTATAAAGAGGCAGATGTTGTTTTCATAAATACCTGTTCTATCCGTGAAAATGCTGAACAGCGTGTTCGGAATCGTCTGAGAGAATTTACAAGTGTAAAGGCCAAAAATCCAGGCCTTATTGTAGGTGTGCTGGGATGTATGGCAGAACGTCTAAAAGCAAAGTTCCTTGAAGAGGAAAAGCTGGTAGATGTAGTTGTGGGTCCCGATGCTTATCGTGATCTTCCTAATTTGATTGATAAGGTTGACGACGGAAGCAAGGCTGTTAACGTTTTATTATCCCGCGAGGAAACTTACGCAGATGTCAGTCCTGTTCGTTTAAATTCAAACGGAATAAGTGCTTTCATTTCAATTATGAGAGGTTGCGACAACATGTGCTCTTTCTGCGTGGTGCCATTTACCAGAGGAAGAGAGCGGAGCCGCGATGCTTATTCAATTGTCAAAGAAGCACAGGATCTGTACAATCAGGGTTACCGCGAAGTAACTTTATTGGGCCAGAATGTTGACTCCTACAAATGGAGCAGCGAGGATGGTTCTGATTCCGTGAACTTTGCCCAATTGCTTGAAAGGGTAGCATTGGTTAGTCCTGAATTACGTGTACGTTTTTCTACCTCCCATCCAAAAGATATTACAGATGAGGTGTTGTACACTATGGGCAAGTACGAGAATATCTGTAAATACATTCACCTGCCTGTACAATCCGGCAACTCCCGTATCCTGGACCTTATGAACCGGACTTACGACAGGGAATGGTACAAAGGAAGGGTCGACGCTATCCGGCGGATACTTCCAGGTTGTGCTATTTCTACCGACATAATTGCCGGGTTCTGTACCGAGACAGAGGAAGAACATCAGGATACGTTGAGCATGATGGACTACGTTGTTTACGATTATGCCTACATGTTCATGTACTCCGAACGTCCTGGAACTCTTGCAGCGAAGCGCTTTGAAGACGACATCCCGGAGGAAGTGAAGAAGCGTCGCTTAACCGAGATCGTTGGTAAGCAGCAACAGCATTCACACCGGAACATGCTTGCCCAGGTAGGAAAAGTTCAAAAGGTGCTGATTGATGGCTTCTCCAAAAAATCCAAAAATGACTACGCAGGGAGAAACGATTTAAATGCAACTGTTATTTTTCCCGTCGATGAACGATTCAAACCAGGCCAATACGTTAACGTGTTGGTGGAAAGGTGTACGACCGCTACTCTTATAGGAAGAATAGCAGAGTAAATTTTTGGTTTAGGTGGTGGAGCGATAGTTAAAAGTATTAGCATCTAACAATGGACATTCAAGATATTAAAAACCGCTTCGGCATTATTGGTAATTCACCTCTGCTTAACAGGGCCATAGATATTGCCCGGCAGGTTGCTCCTACAGATATTTCTGTTCTAATTACCGGAGAAAGCGGGAGTGGTAAAGAAGTTTTTTCCCATATTATTCATCACTTAAGTGCAAGGAAACACGGCGCTTTTATAGCGGTGAATTGTGGGGCTATCCCCGAAGGAACTATCGATTCAGAGCTTTTTGGTCACGAAAAAGGTTCCTTTACCGGTGCTCACGAGGCACGTAAGGGATATTTTGAAGTAGTAAATGGTGGAACGATCTTCCTTGATGAAGTAGCAGAGCTTCCACTTGGTACTCAAGCCCGTCTTCTACGTGTGCTTGAAACCGGCGAGTATCTTCGTGTCGGATCCTCTAAAGTTCAGAAAACAGATGTCAGGGTAATTGCAGCAACGAACGTTGATGTTTACGACGCTGTGAAAAATGGAAAGTTCAGGGAAGATCTTTATTACCGTTTGAATACTGTTCCGCTGAAAATTCCTGCTTTACGTGAGCGCAAAGAGGATATCTATCTTCTGTTCAGAAAGTTCATATCCGACTTTACTAATAAATATAGAAGCCCTTCTGTCCAGTTAGATTCAGAAGCCCAGCAAATGATCGTGAATTACAGCTGGCCAGGAAATGTCAGGCAGCTAAAGAATATTGCTGAGCAAATTGCTGTTTTGGAGAAAGATCGAAATCTTACTGCTCAAAATATCCTTAACTATATTCCTCATGAGAACCCTCAATCGAATCTGCCGATGAGAGTGAACCAGGACAAGAAAGAAGATTTCTCTGAACGCGATATTCTTTATAAGGTGCTGTTTGACATGAAAAGGGATATGGTTGAGTTAAAGAAGCTTGTAGCGGATATCATCCAGAATGGAGGAAATACAGCGGCCTTGTCTGCCAATCCTAATTTGGTTAAACAGCTCTACGGTGATGTGGAATTAGTGATGCCTGAAGTTCAGCAACAGGCTGCACCTACTATAACTATTCACCACCCGGATCAGGCTCCTAAAAGTGATTTTGATATCGCTCATCATACTGAAGAAGCTGAAGAGTCTTTATCCTTGATTGAAAAAGAATCCGATCTTATCAAAAAAGCACTTAAAAAGCACAAAGGGAAACGTAAATTAGCTGCACAGGAACTTGGGATCTCCGAAAGGACCCTTTATCGCAAAATAAAAGAACTAAACTTGAGTTAGTAAGCTGAATGAAAAATCTTAAGAAACTTTTGTTAGTAATAGCGCCGCTAACTCTCATCCTTTCAGGCTGCTGGATTTACAGTTTTTCAGGGGCTTCTATCCCGCTAAATATGAAAACTGTGAATGTGGTCTTTTTCGAAAATAACGCGCCAATTGTGGTTCCCAACCTTAGTACTCTTTTTACCGAGGCTTTAAAGACACGTATACGTAATCAATCAAATTTAACAGTAGTCAGAAATGATGCGGACGGTACTTTTGAAGGCCGTATCACCGATTATAATATTAAGCCTGTGGCGATTACGGGAAATGACCGGTCAGAAGCTACCCGTTTAACCATTACGGTAAGCGTAAAGTATACCAATAAGCTGGTAGTTGAACAAAGCTTCGAGCAATCCTTTAGTCGCTTCAAAGATTTTCAGGGGAGTAATCTGGCGCCGGTGGAACAGGCATTAATTGCTGATATTAACCGTCAGCTTACGGAAGATATTTTTAACAGGGCATTTGCGAACTGGTAATAACAATTCATCGATTTAAATTAGAACATAGTGGCACAACCTGGTATTATCGGAGAACAAGAATTTGCGAGACTAATCAGCACTCAGGATAGTTTTTCCGCACTTGATTTGCAGACTATTGAAAGATTAATTGCCAGATATCCCTATTGCCAGGCCTTTCACTATGTTAAGGCTGCTGGTTTAAAAAGGTTAAGGTCCGGGGAGCTCGACGCAAGCTTGCAACTTTCCTCAGCCTATAGCGGTGACAGAGAGCTACTATTCAGATTCGTAGAAAAATCTGACGAGCTTCAACGGTTATTTTATAATCCCTTACCGGAAGAAATTATTGAGGAGTCAGAACCGGCCTCTATCCCTGAATTGGCAGCTTATAGTTCTTCAAGTGAGTCTGATTCTGAAGACCGCATTGAAGATGTTGGCCACGCTCCACTAGACGCTGACCATGAACAGACAGGGTCCGAGGAATTTGTTGCAGATGAAGGGACCTTGTCTCTATTGTCTGAATCTATACCTCCTGATAATGAACTTTCAGAAGGTTCACCATTTGAGCTCGATACAGAAGATACGAAGATTGCAGATGAGGAGCCTACCAAAGAGGAAGGCTTGGATGAGAATGATTCGCCTCTTGAGGAGAAGGTTCAGGCCGGACCAGAATCGGAAGAATTAAGGCTGGAGGAACCTGAGCAAATCGAAGCTTTCACCAGTTTGAACGGTTCGTCCGAAGATAATACAGCAGAAGTTAGTTCTCTTGCCGAGGATCAGAATTCTGATGATCAGGATGAGGAGGTCTTTGAAGAGATTTCAGAAGTGAGTTTACTTGATACCCTTACAGTTCAACAGGAGCCAGAGCCACTTACGGTTTATGCACCAGTAGAGGAAGGGGAGCAGCAATCAAACCCAGATGATAGTTCAACTTCAATCTCTTTGGAAATTTCCCCGGTTGTTATTGCCCCTTTTATTTCGCCAGGCATCATAACCGACATTGAGACCGTCATCCCTGACCTTGATCTTCCCGGTTTTTCTGACTACAAAGATGAGCCTATAATCGAGAGTGAGGAGAAGGCGTTCCATGTAGAACATGAAGAGGAGCAACCCCTTGTGGAAGAAGTAAGTGTTCCAAGCGAAGAAATTCCTCAGGAAAGGCTTATTGTAGACAGTATAGCAGCTAAAGATTATTTCGTTTTTGACCGCTCGGTTGCTGATCCCCTGAAACAGGAAGGCCGGGAACCTAAGGAACCAGTTCCCACTGAGCCTGTAGCTGAAGTTATACCCCCGGTAGCTACTCAGAGTGATTATAAATTGGTGGAGCCGGAGAAGGAGCAGGATGATGTTTCAAAGTATGATGACGATACTTTACCGTTCACATTCCGTTGGTGGCTTCACAAAACACGGAAAGAATATGATGCAAATTATCAGCCGTATATATCTTCTCCAAAAATGAATACTGTCGCTCCCGTCGAGGTGGCGCTTAATCAGCAGATTATAGAAAGTATTTTTCATGCTCAGCCCGAATTGAATACATTCCCTGAACAGCCGCAGATCAGTTACACTCTATCGAACAAAAAGAGGGAGGATGCACTTATTGAGCGATTCATCACCGAAGAACCTCATATCAAACCTCCCGCAGCTAATAAGTTAGACACAGAAAATAAGGCAAAGAAAAGTTCCGAAGATAACCTGGATCTGGTATCCGAAACTTTAGCTAAAATCTATATCGATCAAATGCTTTTTCACAAAGCTATAGACACTTACAAAAAATTAAGTTTGAAATTTCCAGAAAAAAGCACTTACTTTGCCGCTCAAATTTCTGAGTTAGAAAAGAAAATCAATTAAATACAGAAGATATGTTTTACGTACTTATCGTTATAGCAATAGTTATTTGTGTTATTCTGGGCCTGTTTATTCTTATCCAGGAACCAAAGGGTGGAGGCTTATCTTCTGGGTTTGCTGGTTCAAACAATATTATGGGGGTTCAGCGGACCTCTGATATCCTTGAAAAAGGTACCTGGATATTGGTTATTTCTCTGATGGTAGTAGTTTTAATGATTAATGTAGTTATTCCGAAAGCTGGTGCCGGATCAGAATCTGAGGAATTACAAAACCAGATCAAAGCTCCTGCTACTACAGCGCCAATTGCTCCAGCGTTACCAAAAGCTACGGATACAACCAGGAATTAATATTAGATATTCTAATTACCGTATATAGAAGGGTCTTCTGAAAAGAAGGCCCTTTTTTGTTGTCTGACATTCCACTGACAACGTGGCACTTCGAGGTTAAGCGCTGGTTAAACAACTATTAAACCAAATGAAAAATTGACAAGGTTCACGGCAAAAATTGCAGTAATGTGCCTTTGGCATAATAAGTGACGGGTAGCGATCAGAAAATAAAATATACATATTTAAACTATGGCATTAAATATTAAACCAATCGCAGACAGAGTAGTAGTTGAAGCTGCTCCTGCAGAAGAAAAAACAGCATCAGGTATCTATATCCCTGACACAGCTAAAGAGAAACCTCAAAGAGGAACTGTAGTTGCCGTTGGTGATGGCAAAAAGGATGAGCCTTTAACTGTTAAAGTTGGTGACCAGGTTTTATATGGCAAGTATGCCGGTACTGAAATTACCTATGATGGTAAAGAGTACTTAATCATGCGTGAAGCTGATATTTACGCGGTTCTTTAATCTAATGAGAGAAGGATTGAAGGAGAGGATGATAAAATCTCTCGCAATCCTAAAGTTCAATCATTTTATCAATCATTAATTCATTCATCCAAAAAAATGGCAAAGCAAGTAAAATACAACGTTGACGCACGTGACGCCCTGAAAAGAGGTGTTGATACCTTAGCAAATGCAGTTAAGGTTACTTTAGGACCAAAAGGTCGTAATGTAATTATCGATAAGAAATTCGGTTCTCCGGCAGTAACTAAAGATGGTGTTACAGTAGCTAAAGAGATCGAATTAAAAGATTCTATCGAGAATATGGGCGCTCAAATGGTGAAAGAAGTAGCTTCTAAAACTGCAGATATCGCAGGTGATGGAACTACAACTGCTACTGTTTTAGCACAGGCTATCGTAACTGCTGGTATTAAAAACGTTGCTGCGGGTGCAAATCCAATGGATTTGAAGCGTGGTATTGACAAAGCCGTAGCAAAAGTTGTTGAGAACCTAAAATCTCAATCACAAACTGTTGGCGAAGACAACAATAAGATCAAACAAGTTGCATCTATTTCTGCAAATAACGACGAAGTGATCGGTTCGTTAATTGCTGAAGCAATGGGCAAAGTTGGTAAAGATGGTGTTATTACTGTAGAAGAAGCAAAAGGTACTGAAACTGAAGTTAAAACTGTAGAAGGTATGCAGTTTGACCGTGGTTACCTTTCTCCTTACTTCGTAACTAACGCTGATAAAATGGAAGCAGAGTTAGACAATCCTTACATCCTGATCTACGACAAGAAGATTAGCAGCATGAAAGAATTGCTTCCTGTATTAGAGAAACAAGTTCAAACTGGTAAACCTCTATTGATTATTGCTGAAGATTTAGACGGTGAAGCTTTAGCTACATTAGTAGTTAACAAGATCCGTGGTTCTCTGAAAGTTGCTGCTGTTAAAGCTCCAGGTTTCGGTGACCGTCGTAAAGCAATGTTAGAAGACATCGCTATCTTAACTGGTGGTACTGTTATTTCTGAAGAAAGAGGTTATAAATTAGAAAATGCTGATCTTTCTTACTTAGGTCAGGCTGAGAAGATCGTTGTAGATAAAGATAATACTACTATCATCAACGGTGCTGGTAATGCAGATGATATCAAAGCTCGCGTTAACCAAATTAAATCTCAGATCGAAACTACTACTTCTGATTACGATCGCGAGAAATTACAAGAGCGTTTAGCTAAGATCGCGGGTGGTGTTGCAGTTCTTTATGTAGGTGCTGCTACTGAAGTTGAGATGAAAGAGAAAAAAGACCGTGTAGATGATGCTTTACATGCAACTCGCGCAGCAGTTGAAGAAGGTATCGTTGCTGGTGGTGGTGTTGCTTTCATCCGTGCAGTTGCTGCTTTAGCAGACCTTAAAGGAGTTAACGAAGATGAAAACACTGGTATCCAGATCATCCGTCGTGCTATCGAAGAGCCTCTTCGTCAAATCTGTGAGAATGCAGGTATCGAAGGTTCTATCGTAGTTCAGAAAGTTAAAGAAGGAACAGCTGATTACGGTTACAATGCTCGTACAGATGTTTACGAGAACTTAATCGGTGCAGGTGTTATCGACCCAACTAAGGTATCACGTGTTGCTTTAGAGAACGCTGCTTCAATCGCTGCCATGTTGTTAACAACTGAGTGCGTTTTAGCTGACGATCCTGAAGAAGAAAAAGGTGGTGCTGGTATGCCTCCAATGGGTGGTGGCATGGGCGGCATGATGTAAGATCATAAAGCTTATAATATATGAAGCCCCGGCCTACGCTCCGGGGCTTTTTTATTGGAAAAATTTTCGGTTAGAGCAGTACCTTTCCTTTTTTCGGAGTAAACTGAGTTAGTAATAAGTCTATAGTAAGTCCATCCTTTCATCGAAATTTATGGTGTCACTATAGACTTATTATGGACTCACTATAGACTCTTAGAAGCTGCGGTACCCTTGCAATACCAGTATTTTTCGTGCTTCCGCCATTTCATTTGGTTTTCGTTTTCAGAATTCAAACATTGTTTTCGTTAATTTGTCATTTCATACCTCCGGAACAAAGATTAGATCCTTAATGGCACAAGTACCTGTAGATAATAGATCCTTAGAACAGAAAGCAATAGATTTTATAACCAACCATGGCCCTGATTTCCTTAGTGCATTAGTAGTACTGGTCGTTGGTTTGTGGCTGATCAAAATAGCGCGCAGATTACTCTCTACAGCAATGGACAAACGCGAGCTGGATCCCTCTTTGCAGCCATTTTTAAAAAGTATTATTATTATTTCGTTCCAGGTCCTGTTAATAATTGGAGTAATGCAGATCGCCGGTTTGCAATTAACGATCTTTACTACAGTGATCGGTGCTTTTGGTGTTGCAGCCGGTTTGGCTTTATCCGGAACTCTTCAAAATTTCGCTAGTGGTGTTTTAATCCTTATTCTTAAGCCCTTCAGGGTTGGAGATAATATTATTGCCCAGGGACAGGAAGGAATAGTTCATTCCATTGAGATATTCTATACTGTAGTAACCACTTTTGATAACAAGACTGTAATTATCCCTAATAGTAAATTATCCAATGAGATCATTATAAATACTAGTCGCGAAGGTAAACGGAGACTTGATGTTGAAATAAAGGTTGGCTATGGTACCGACTTTAAGATGATCTACCCCGTGATTGAGGACACAATTAAGGAATTTGGAAATATTATGCCCTCTCCTGCACCACGAATAGGGGTGGGGACCTTAGAAGGAGATGGGTATAAAGTATTATTAAATGTGTGGGTGCCTGCTCACGGTTTCACCGACATGAAACTTAAAATACAGGAAAAACTGATCGATAAGATCAAGGCTGCGGAGATCAAGCTGCCAGGCATGTAGCGCTGAAACTTATTCTTTTAGAAGCAAAATTCTTATAACTTTTTAACGTTAAAGTACATAATTTGGCGCAATTAATTTTTAGGCTCCAAATACATATAATTCATTTATTAATCTAATTTTGTAGACCATGCCATAATGGCTTAAAAAGTGCTGATGGCTTAGTTGTTGCAGAATAAGGATTTTTACAAAAATAATCATGTTAGGATTTTTAAATAAAATATTCGGAAGTAAATCTGAACGCGATATAAAGCAGATACAACCTATTGTTGAACAGATTAAAGCTGAATATGCAAAGCTCACCAATATTAGCGATGATGACCTGAGAAATAGAACGGTTGAATTTAAAGCACGGATTGCCGGTGCTTTAGCTTCAATAGACAAAGAAGTTGAAGAGCTAAAAGCTAAAGCTGAAGAAACGGCAGATATTCATGAGAAAACCGAAATATATGACGAAGTAGACCGTCTTGGAAAGGAAAGGGATAAGGAGCTTGAAAAGGTCCTCATGGAAATACTTCCTCAGGCTTTTGCTGTTGTAAAGGAAACTGCTCGTCGCTTTACTGAAAATAAAACTATCCAGGTTACTGCTACAGACTTTGATCGTGAACTTGCTGCAAGAAAACCTAACGTTAAAATAGAAGGAGACAAAGCTATTCATCATAATACCTGGATGGCTGCAGGTAACGAAGTTACCTGGAATATGATCCACTATGATGTTCAGTTGATTGGTGGTATCGTGTTGCACCAGGGTAAGATCTCTGAAATGGCTACTGGTGAAGGTAAGACTTTAGTGGGAACACTTCCAGCTTACCTTAATGCCCTTGCTGGACAGGGAGTACACATAGTAACAGTGAACGACTATTTGGCTCGTCGTGACTCGGAATGGAACGGCCCATTATTTGAGTTTCACGGTATGACGGTAGATTGTATCGACAAACATCAACCGAATTCGGAGCAGCGTCGTAAAGCTTATCTGGCGGATATCACCTTCGGTACAAATAACGAGTTTGGTTTCGATTATCTACGCGATAATATGACAAATACGCCTGAAAGTTTAGTTCAGCGTAAGTTGCATTATGCCATGGTGGATGAGGTGGATTCGGTTTTGATCGATGATGCCCGTACTCCTTTGATCATTTCCGGTCCTGTTCCACGTGGAGACGAACATGAATTTTATCTTTTAAAGCCGAGGATCGAGCGTTTGGTTAATGCTCAGAAGAACTATATAACCTCTGTGTTAAACGAGGCAAAGAAGCAAATTAACGAGGGGAAAACTTCACCAACTGATGGTGGTTTAGCTTTATTCCGCGCATTTCGTGGTTTGCCAAAGAATAAGGCTTTAATAAAGTTCTTAAGTGAACCGGGAGTTAAACAGATCCTTACAAAGACTGAAAATTATTACATTCAGGATCATGGAAGAGAAATGCCAAAGGCTGATGCCGAGCTTTTCTTCGTGATCGATGAGAAACATAACTCTGTTGAACTTACAGAAAAAGGTATCGAGTTAATTACAGCATCAGGAGAAGATCCACATTTCTTTGTAATGCCTGATGTTGGTTCTGAAATTGCCGAGATTGAGAAATCAAGTCTTCCCGGCGAAGAAAAGATTGCAAGGAAAGATGAGTTAATGCGTGATTTTTCAATCAAATCTGAACGTATTCACTCAGTAAACCAGTTGTTGAAGGCCTACACTTTATTTGAACGTGATGTAGAATATATCATTGATGAGGGTAAAGTTAAAATCGTAGACGAGCAAACGGGCCGTATTATGGATGGCCGCCGTTACTCTGATGGTTTGCACCAGGCGATTGAGGCTAAAGAGAATGTTAAGGTTGAGGATGCTACTCAAACTTACGCCACCATCACTCTTCAGAATTACTTCAGGATGTATCACAAGCTTGCGGGTATGACCGGTACAGCTACTACTGAAGCCGGCGAGTTATGGCAGATCTATAAATTAGACGTTGTAGAGATTCCAACTAACGTTGAGAAGAGAAGGAAGGACATGGAGGATAAGGTTTATCGTACCATGCGCGAGAAGTACAACGCGGTTGTAGAAGAAATTACAGCTTTAACTCAGGCTGGAAGACCGGTGCTCGTAGGTACAACTTCTGTTGAAATTTCAGAGTTGTTGAGCCGGATGCTGAAACTCCGCGGGATCAAGCACAATGTATTGAATGCGAAACTACACCAGCGTGAAGCCGATATTGTTGCTGAAGCGGGTCAGGCGGGTACGGTTACTATTGCAACCAACATGGCTGGTCGTGGTACCGATATCAAATTAGGTCCTGGAGTTAAAGAAGCGGGAGGTTTGGCAATCGTAGGTACTGAACGTCACGAGTCTCGTCGGGTCGACAGGCAGCTTCGTGGTCGTGCCGGTCGCCAGGGTGACCCTGGATCTTCTCAGTTCTTCGTATCGCTTGAGGATAACTTAATGCGTCTGTTTGGTTCAGAGAGGATTTCCAACATCATGCTACGTATGGGCATTGAAGAAGGTGAAGTAATCCAGCATTCAATGATCACGAAGTCGATAGAGCGGGCGCAGAGGAAAGTGGAAGAGAATAACTTTGGTATTCGTAAACGCTTGCTTGAATACGACGACGTTATGAACTCTCAGCGTACAGTTGTTTATGCAAAACGTAAGAATGCGTTATTTGGTGAACGACTTTCTGTTGATATTAATAACACTATTTACGATACTGTAGAAGACGTTGTAACTGAATATAAAGAGACGAATAACTTCGAAGGCTTCCAGTTGGAAATGCTAAGAGTATTTTCTTTCGATGCTGAGATTTCTGATAGGGATTTCGCTGATAATAATATCGCAAAGCTTACTGATCTTGTTTTCACTAAAGTTGCTGATTTCTACGAGCGTAAAAATCAGGCAATCGGGCAGCAAGCAATGCCGGTACTTACGCAGGTTTATGAAGAGCGAGGCCAATACATCGAGAATATCATTATTCCGTTTACAGACGGGATAAGAGGAGTACAGGTGGCGGCTAATCTAAGAAAGGCAGTAGAAAATGGCGGTAGGGAAATTACTACTGCGTTCGAAAAAACTGTGGTTCTTGCTTTAATCGATGATGCTTGGAAAGAGCATTTACGTGATATGGATGAGTTAAAGCAGTCAGTTCAGAACGCTGTTTACGAACAAAAAGATCCCCTTGTGATCTATAAGGTGGAAGCGTTTAATTTATTCCGTCAAATGCTGGTGTCTGTAAACAAGGATGTGGTTAGCTTCTTGTTCAGAGGTGGAATTCCTGTACAGGAATCAGAAGAAGTGCATGAAGCCCAACCTGAACTTCAGCAAGACTTGTCAAAGTTGAAGGTTTCCAAACCCGAACTTGCTGCCGTAGACGCGCCAGGCAATTTCTCGAATGAGTTCGAAGATACAAGAGAATTAGAGAAACAAACTCCTGTAAGAGTAGAGCAGAAGATCGGTCGTAATGATCCATGCCCATGCGGTAGTGGTAAGAAATATAAGAATTGTCATGGTGCTGGTTTAGTTTAAGAATTGATGCTTAAAGACAAAATCCAGGCACTTGCCAAAGATATACACGGCGATGTGGTAAGACATCGCCGTCATCTCCATGCTAATCCAGAGCTTTCTTTTGAAGAATATCAAACATCTGCCTACGTCAAATCTGCACTTGACGAGTTGGGGATAGAATGGACAGCGATGGCCAACACTGGGGTAGTTGGAGTTATTAGAGGGGACATCCCTTCGGAAGCGGTGGTTGCTTTACGTGCTGATATGGACGCTCTGCCTATAAAAGAGGCAAACGATGTCCCTTATCGTTCCAATAATGAAGGAGTTATGCACGCTTGTGGACATGACGTTCATACCTCATCTCTTTTGGGTACAGCAAAGATCCTTCAACACCTGAAATCTGACTTTGCAGGAACTATCAAACTAATCTTTCAACCGGCAGAAGAAAAGCTTCCGGGTGGTGCAAGTTTGATGATTAAGGAAGGGGTTCTTGAAAATCCAAAGCCTCAGGCTGTGATCGGTCAACATGTAATGCCTTTAATAGATGCCGGAAAGATAGGTATTCGTTCGGGGAAATATATGGCCTCGACAGACGAGCTCTATGTTACTGTAACAGGTAAAGGTGGTCACGGCGCGCAGCCGCAGCAGAATATAGACCCTGTAGTAATAACCGCACATATTATTATTGCTCTACAGCAGATCGTTAGCCGCTTTGCTGATCCTAAGTTGCCTACTGTTCTTTCATTTGGGAAAATAATAGCCAATGGAGCAACAAATGTAATTCCTAATGAAGTTTATCTTGAGGGAACATTCCGCACGTTAAATGAAGAGTGGCGTGCTGAAGCCCACAAAAAGATGAAGAAGATGGCAGAGGGAATTGCTGAAAGTATGGGTGCAAACTGTGAATTCAAGATTGTTAACGGGTATCCATTTCTTGTAAACGAGGAGGCCTTAACCGCTCAGGTCCGTGGTTTTGCAGAAAATTACCTGGGCAAAGAGAATGTGGAAGATCTGGATATCTGGATGGCAGCAGAAGACTTCGCTTATTATTCTCAGGCTGCTGATGCCTGCTTTTACCGTTTAGGTATCAGGAACGAAGCAAGGGGAATAACCTCTTCTGTTCATACTCCTACATTTGATATTGATGAGTCAGCTCTGGCAACCAGTACTGGCTTAATGGCATACATTGCGCTTAAGCGGCTGGGTAATTAATAATATTTACGCTACCGCATTCTCTGCAATGGCTGCTTCATGGCCCTGATTTAATAATCGAATAATGGCTTGTCGCAAAAATTTGATTCTGATCGTTCTGGGATCAAAACCTTAAATTGGAAGCCTTGATATGGTAAGATTTGTAGTTGTTGTCTTTTTACTTTGTATCTGTGCGTTTTCTGGCTCTGCTCAGCAGATCAAGCGATTTAATCCCGATACAGTTATTACCATCACTCTTGATTCCCCTGTGGTGATTCGCTCGGCTCGGTTAAGCACTCAGACTTTCATCAATAAGATCCTAAACGATACAAGTTTTTACCAGGCTTTTCGCGATATGATGCATTACAGCTTTACTGCTGAAAATCGCATTTTTACCTACAACAAGAAAAATAAGGTAGAGGGAAAGATCTATCGCAAGATCTATCATAACAATAAAGGCCCCTACAAAATGCAATTCCTCACAAAGCAGGATAGTGGAAAAGTCTTCAAGAAGAACGGTAAATACCAGCTATATACGGTAGAGATGTTTGATTACATCTTTATGAATGCCTATAATAGCGATTTTATCGCTTCTATGGAGGCACCTGCAGTTAAGGGGAAAGGTTCAAATGAATCTTATAAGGATAAATTAAAAACGCTGATCTTCCGTCCCGGACATCCTATCAAAGGGATTCCGTTTATTGGGAATAAGACAGCCATATTTACGCCTAATATGCGTCAGTATTACGATTACGCGTTTTCAAGTGCAATGTATTTAGATACTATTCCCGTTTATCGCTTTAAGGTTAGCGTTAAACCGGATCTCTCTGGCTGGACGAAAGACGACCTCATGATCAAAGAGATGGTGACGATCTTTGATAAGAGGGACTTAAGGATCTTAGGCCGTTACATTGATATGAAATGGGATAACCTGGCTTTCGACTTTGATGTCCAAATGAATATTGAAATGGCGCCGTTTGAGGATGGCGAGACACTTCTTCCTACAAAGATCACTTACCAGGGTAATTGGGACATCGCTTTTAAAAAGCAGGAACGGGCTAGTTTCCTGATCTTGCATAAGGGATACAAAAAGGAAAAGTAGGAAACGCTTATTGCGCTCCTACTGTCTCCGGACCAGACCAGATATATTTTTCCAATCTCTTTTTCAGATCGCTTTCTTTTGCTACCGTAATTCTTTCATAAGTTTTTCTGAAAGCAACTTCAGCCGATGCTGAAACAAAAAGTATGGCTACCCCGGCAGCAGCTGTACCAAGACCATCTCTGAGATTAGATCTAAATGGGCTTGCGGCTATACATGCTAGTCCCAGATAAGATGGAAAATAGAAAAAAGGATGCTTTTTAAGGCGATAAATCCTAATGCTTTTTATCTCGGATATTTTCCAGATTTTTTCTTTCCCTTTCCACCTGCTGGTTATCGTACTATCTGTTACCCCAAGGATAACTCCGCGTGATTCTTTTGATTTTGGATTATAGATCTGTGCGTAATAGTTTTGTTTCTTCTGACCGAAGGCTATTAAAAAATTTAGACTAAGTAATAAGGTTATCAGTATTTTTGCCATTTGGAAGTTTACTAAGAGATTTATTCTCGCCAAATATAAAATGATTAAATGATTGCGAAGGAGACCGTTGATAAAATATTGCAGGCTGTACGTATTGAAGATGTGGTTGGGGAGTTTGTACACCTGAAGAAACGCGGTACAAGTCTTATTGGCAACTGTCCGTTCCATAATGAGAAAACTCCTTCTTTTAATGTCTCTGTCAATAAAGGGATTTATAAGTGCTTTGGGTGTGGAAAAGGGGGCGATTCTGTTCGCTTCATCATGGAACACGAGAAGTACTCCTATCCGGAGGCGTTAAAGTTCCTTGCCAATAAATACAATATCGAGATAGAGGAGATCGAAGCATCTCCTGAGCAGCAGGCAGCAGATAATCGCCGGGAAAGCTTATACATCATTTCTTCATATGCTTCTAAGTTTTTCGCTGAAACTATGTGGGAGACTACGGAAGGTCAAACGATAGGTCTTGGTTATTTTAAAGAAAGAGGATTCAGGGATGATATCATCCGGAAATTTGAACTAGGGTTTTCCCCTGATAGCTGGGACGCTTTAATTGAGAAATCAAAAAGAGAGGGCTTTAATGAAGAGTTCCTGGAAACGACCGGCTTAGCGATTAGGAATGATAAGGGTAAACTGTACGACCGCTTCAGGGGCCGGGTGATGTTCCCGATCCACAATATCAGCGGAAGGATCATTGGTTTCGGGGGCCGTACCCTAGTAACCGACAAAAAGGTTCCGAAGTACGTCAACTCTCCTGAAAGCGAAATTTATCATAAGTCGAATGTTCTTTATGGCTTATTTCATGCAAAGAAGGCTATTCGTGATCTTGACAACTGTTACCTTGTAGAAGGATATGCAGACGTGCTTTCTGTGCATCAGGCTGGAATAGAAAATGTGGTGGCTTCTTCTGGTACTTCTCTGACCACAGAACAGATCCGCCTTATTTCCAGGTTTACAAAGAATGTCACGATTCTTTATGATGGGGACGCTGCTGGTATAAAAGCTTCTTTGCGGGGTTTAGATATGATCCTTGAAGAAGGTCTGGATGTTAAAGTGGTTTTGTTCCCCGACGGTCATGACCCTGATTCGTATGTACACCAAGTAGGGAGCTCTCAGTTTAAGTCGTATATAGAGAAGAATCAAAAAGATTTTATTCTTTATAAGACTAATATCCTGCTTAAAGATGCGGCTAATGACCCTATAAAAAAAGCTGCAGTAATTCACGATGTGGTGGAAAGCATCGCGAAAATACCAGATGATATTAAAGCCTCTGTCTTTATAAGAGAATGTAGCTTCTTACTTCAGATAGAGGAGCGGGTATTAATTGCTGAACTTAACAAGTTGCGGTTAGGCAAACTGAAGAGAGATGGCAATCCTTCTCAGGGCTTCCCACCCTCCAATCAATATTCTCCTGGTGCTTATTCTCCAGTTCAGTACCCTTCTGATCAGTTTCCTTCTGATCAGTCCCCTCCAGATGAACTACCTCCTCCTGATGAAATACTGTATGCCACGGAGAAGGCAGTAGAGACGGAGGAAAGGCAAGAGAAAGAGATAATCAGGCTGTTATTGAATTATGGTCATGAACTGGTAAAGTGGGACGATATCACTGATACTTATATTGCTCCTTATGTAATATCTAATCTTGCCGACGTTACATTTGATAGTCCTGTTTGTGCTAAAATAATCCAGGAGTATAATAATTACATGGAGAGAGGTGAATTACCTACTGATCAGGACTTCATTCACCATAGCGATCAGGAAATCTCTGATCTGACCATTTCCCTGGTTTCATCTCCGTATGCCCTCAGTGAAAACTGGAAAAATAGCAGAAAGATCTATGTGAAGCACGAGTCGGAAAACATGAGGAGCACGATCCTGGGCGGTATCTTTCATTTGAAAAAGAAGAAGGTGGATAAGATATTGAAGAATATCAGAGAGGAGATACAGAAAGAAACGGATGAAGATAACCAGATTATACTAATGCAGCGGTATGTGAGAGTGAAGGAGATAGAAAAAGGCATCTCAACTTTTTTAGGTTCTGTAGTGGTGAAATAAATGGCTGCCCATAACGAACTAGGAACTAAAGGCGAAGCACTCGCCAGAACTTATCTAGAAGATAAGGGGTATCGAATCCTGGAGAAAAATTGGGTGTATGCGAGAGCAGAAGTTGACTTAATAGCTTACTATGACAAAAGGATCATTTTTGTCGAAGTTAAGGCGAGAACATCGGTAGGATACGGACAGCCGGAAGAATTTGTTGGTGATGCGAAGCAGCGAAACTTGAAACGAGCTGCTGAACAATATATATTTTGGAGGAATTTTAACGGAGAGATCCGTTTCGATATTATTGCAATAGTTTTTAACAAACAAGGTGGCTACACAATTCGTCACATTGAGGACGCTTTCTGGTAAAGAACATTAATATGAGAAATATATATATCGCTTTTCTTTGCGCTGTAATTCTTACAGCTTGTTCAAAGAAAGAAAACAAGTCAGTTTACTTTTTATCTCCTGAGGAGGGAAGCAATGTTTCGCTCGGGAAAACAATAACTCTGAAACTTGATATCAAGGAGGGAGCCTTTGACTCGATTCAATATTTTGTTGATACAACCAGTGCTGGAACAAAGAAAGATACCACGGCTGCTAGCTTTGCTACCGGCAACAGTACTTTAGGTACTCATCTAATTACAGCAAAAGTTTTTAAGGGAGGTACGGCTGAAGAGATCACAACAAATATAGTTCTACTCCCCGCTACAGCGCCTGCTAAATATAGTTATACGGTTGTTAATACCTTTCCTCACGATACGGCGTCGTTTACTGAAGGACTGGAATACATAGATGGGAAGATTTTTGAAAGCGACGGAGAGTACGGCCAGTCAAGCATTAGAACCGCGGACCTAAAAACAGGAAAGGTCATTAATAAAGTAGACTTGGACCCTAAATTTTTCGGGGAAGGGCTTACGGTAATTGGAGACAAGGTAATTCAAATTACCTATAGAGAGGGAGTTGGATTTATATATGATAAAAATACCTTGCAGAAGGTCGGAGAGTTCCCTTACCAGGCTGGAAGAGAAGGTTGGGGACTAGCGTTTGATGGTAAACAGATCCTTAACACTGATGGTACAAATAACATTTATTTCCTGAATAAAGATACTTACCAAAAGGAAAAGACTATTGAGGTGTACGATAATAAAGGTGGGGTAAACAATCTGAATGAGCTTGAATTTATTGATGGAATGATCTACGCAAATGTTTGGACAACGAATAGGATCGTGATCATTAATCCTGCTAATGGTGCTGTTGAGGGGGAATTAGATATGTCTAATTTATATCCGGAGGCTGATGACATCAACCCTGATGCTGTTCTTAATGGCATCGCCTGGGATGCTAAAGGTCGGAGACTTTTCGTTACAGGCAAGAAATGGGATAAGCTATTCGAGATAAAAATAAAGAAGGACTAAGCCTTCTTTATTTAACTTTTAATTGCAGTTAGCGTTGTGCCGCTAAGTGTTGTACCGTAGATCTTCAAAGAGGAAGTAGCAGGGCCATTAATCAGAGCTCCTGTGGAGCTAAAGGAAGATCCATGCGCTGTACATACAACACGGCTTTGGCTCTGATTCCAGATTAGTTGCTTCAGGTTTTGGTGGGGGCAAGTAGGTTGTGTGGCAATAAAGGAACTTTCTTCATTTGATGCTGCAATCCTAAAGAAAAGGACACCATTGACTTCTCGGGAGCTACCAACAGAAGTAAGTGTATTTATATCAACTGAAGCAGTGCTTCCAATGCCGTTGTTACTCTCTTCTTCTTCACCTGCTCCCCCCTTTTTACAAGCAGTAAAGCATGATCCTGTACATACCAATGCAAGACCGATCCCCAATGATTTTAAAAATTCGTCTCTTTCCATAGTTTGTCGTTTAATAGATTTTAGAGTTTATGTCTGGGTTTTTTGATTTATGCAAGCCGAAGTTTCTGGACATTGTAAAGCCAAAGCGTACCCCTCCGTCGGTCCATGATTTTTGAGTGTTAGCGAGGAAATTGTTTTCAAGGATAAAAGGAGAATTCATGAAGTTTAAAGCAAAGACATGTCCTCCTGTCTCGATCTCTATACCCACGCCTAAGGGATTGTAATAAGTGTTCGTTAATTTATCTGACCGCGACAAATTCGACCATTGATAATCGGCAATGAGCGAGAACCTTTTGTTAAGCTTTAGTCTTCCGGCAATACCTGCAACAAACAGTCCTTTTTCATCTGCAGGATCAGTTATGACAGACCGAACAAGATAACCAGGAGAAAGTTGAAGGGATAGAAAATTAGAGAATTTCCTGGCAATTAATGCCTGGAAAAAGAAGGAGCTTCTGTCCCCTGTATTTTTAAATTCATTATTATTATCCTCCCTGGTTACCCAGGCACCTTGTACGAAAGCAGTAGCACTAATTGGCAATGCCTTACCCTGTTGTAGCAATTTGTGCTTCAGAAATAAATTATAGGTTTCATCCTGTTTGCTTCTGCCCACCCCAACGGTAAAGCGGTCTGTAACCCCGTAGTCAAGTCCAATGTATAGATCTGTAGCAACATCGAGTCCGTACAGTGTATGAGAACCGCCAAAGTCGCCGCCTATATCTCCAAACCGGTGGCCGATCAGCAAGTTCAGATCGTACTTTTTCTGTGTTTCAGTAGATTGCGAAAGAACAATACGGGTTGATTTAAAGGTTGCGCTTACTGTTTCTTCGTTATTCTTGTCTGTTAGTTGATTAAGTAATGAGTCTGTGTCCTGTGCTGTAACAGAAGATGAAATTCCTAGAAATACGAAAAGCGTTTTAAATTTTTTATGAATCATATTACTTGGTTATTGGGTTTAAGGTAGCATCTATATTAACATTGATAACTTCGGCTATTTTTGTCATTACCAGCTTCGGGATCTTTATATTATGGTCTGCACAGGCTACCTTAAAATTGGATAGCAACTGAACTTTTCCGTCCTTCACTATTACTTTTCCGTTTATTGTTCTCGGCTTATCCACACCATGCATAGACAAGTTGCCCATTGCAGACACATTGTATTCTCCATTTTTATTAAAATCCAGGTCCTTGTTAATTTTTCCTTTGAACCTGGCGACCGGATATTTATCGCTTTCCATATAGTTATCATTAAAGTGTTCCTGCATCAGGCCTCTTTCAAACTGGAAACTCTTTATAGGGACTTGAAATGCAATTTCTCCGGTTTTAGATACAAGCACTGCCACGCCTTTATTGGAAACTGCTTTTATATCCTCTATGGGTGTAGAGGAGAAGAACCCAATTTTGGCAGTCCCTGTACTATAGTTAGTTTGTGCTTTTAATAAATACGGTAGAAGCAGACCGAATAGAAGGAATGTATTTTTAATGTTTTTTTGTAGTTCCATAAGTCATAGTTAAGCTTATTCCACTTGATTTTAATTTGACCTTTCCCTCGCCAACACCTCCAAGTGGAAGCTTAACGTAGGGTTCTAGTCCGAAGCGAATATTTTGGTTAGTTGGTTTAAAGGTATATCGGGCAGAAAGGCCTGCTACACCGAAGTAACTTTGATTTGCGTTTGTCTTTGTAAGAATAAAGTCGTTCACCCCCGACTCGGGTGTGTATTCAAAAAGGTATTTTTCCTTAAGCATCAGGTAAGACGAAAGGCCCCCAATCACAGCTATATTTTTGTTCTTCCAGTAACTAATAGGAACAGAAAGCTGAACAGGAATTTCAAGGACATTACAAGAAGCATCAATATTATAAATCTCGCTTGCTCTTGAAGGATTTCTGAGAGCATAGTCAAGTGCTTCCGCATCATATTTCTTTACTCCATATCTTGCTCCTGTACTGACAGTAAAGCTCCTCCAATTCACATTTATTAATAGCCCAACATTCAAATCCGCCCTTTTACCTGCGATAGCGCGGGTAGAACTGAAATCCGGACCGGCAGAAAAAGTAAAACTAAGCTCTGGTTTGCCCAAAGGATGCCGGGTAAGCTTAGAGGAGCCGGAACCAGCTGTAATATTATCCACAATTGTTGGAGGTGGTAGTTTAGCATCGGGAATAGCTTTTTCCAGGCTCACCGCTAAAAGATCCAGATAAGGCAATGGCAAGGAGTCAAACGATGCGTGCGTATTCCGGCTTGATCTGTTTAAAGTCCCAGAATTGCGATCAAAAGTTTCCTCTTGTTTCAAGTACGGTTTTCCTGCAATTATGCTTTTATGACTTTTACTTTTCGCTACTATAACTTGCGATGGAATTTCTCTTTGCATTGCAGGATCTGCCCCTGCGGATTTTTCCATGGTTGCTGGGGTAACCTGATCTTTAATAACCTCGTTGGACCTTGGGGGTAAAGAAACTGAATCGGGGCCTCCTGTTTTTCGCGAAATGATAGCACCCTGTTTACCTTGGTACATGTATAAACCTGCTGCAAAAAGAAGAAGAGTGCAGGCCGCAATACTGAAATTTCTGAGAAAGATAGTACGGTCTTTCCTACGGAGCTTTTTCTCCATAAGAAGCCAGGCTTCTTCTTCAAATTCATAGTCGAAATTTTGCGACTTTTCTTTGATCAGCCTGTCGAACTCGTTATCTGACACGTCTTTCATCAGCTTCTAGTATTGTTCTTTAATTTGGCCTGTCAGAGTTTCTTTCAGCATCTCTTTCAACTGCTGTCGTGCTTTAAACAAATTTGATTTGGATGTACCAACCGAAATTGACAGCATTTTCGAAATCTCCTCATGATTGTAGCCGTCTATAACAAAAAGGTTAAAAACCGTACGATAACTTATTGAGAGCCTTTGAACAAGTTTTATAAGATCATTATAGTTAAGCTTTGCCAGTATGCTTTCAGTATCTTCCGAGTCGTGATTATTATTTAACTCCTCCATCTTTAGTCGTTTTATTCTTGCCCTGTAGTGATCAATCGAGGTATTAATCATAATGGTACTAAGCCAGGATTGGAAAGGGCGCCCTTCATCTACCTTATTGACGCTATTGAAGACTTTTAAAAAACCGTCGTTTACCATTTCAATGGCCTCCTCCTTATTCTCTGAGTACCGCATGCATATCTTCATAGCAAAGCCAAAGAAGAGCTTATACAACTCTTTCTGACTTTTTCTATCATTTGCTTTGCAGCCAGCTAGAATTTCTTTAAAGTAAACAGGATCCATTGATTATTTACCCAATATACCCAGAAGTACGGGTATATATAAGCAGGGGTTGCCTGAGGGGTAAAATATTTTAAGCGGACGGAAAGGTGAGATAAAAAAAAAGAGGGAAGCGTTTTGCTTCCCTCTTTTTTTATCTCCAGTTCTTGTACTGATTTATTAGTCCATTTGTTGAGGAGTCATGACTTGTTATCGGAGTGAAGCTTTGAAGCTCTGGCAGTATAGTGCTAGCAAGCTGTTTGCCTAGTTCAACACCCCATTGGTCAAAGCTGAAAACATTCCATATAATGCCTTGAACAAATATCTTATGCTCATACATTGCAATTAATGCACCGAGGCTTTCGGGGGTAATTTGTTTCAAAAGAAAAGAGTTGGTTGGACGGTTTCCTTCAAAAACCTTGAATGGAGCAAGTTTTTCGATCTGTGCTTCTGATTTTCCTGCTGCTTTCAATTCAGCAACAACTTCCTCATATGTCTTACCATTCATTAATGCTTCTGTTTGAGCAAAGAAGTTTGAAAGAAGCAAGGTATGATGAACTCCTATCTTATTATGAGATTGAGCAGGAGCGATAAAATCACAAGGAATAAGTTTTGTTCCCTGATGAATTAACTGATAGAAAGCGTGTTGACCGTTAGTGCCTGGTTCACCCCATATGATTGGCCCGGTTTGATAGTTAACGGGTTCGCCGGTTCTGTCTACATATTTACCATTGCTTTCCATATCTCCCTGTTGGAAGTAAGCGGCGAAGCGATGCAAATACTGATCATAAGGAAGGATGGCGTGGCTTTCTGCTTCAAAGAAGTTGTTATACCAAATACCAAGCATTGCAAGCACTACAGGTATGTTCTGTTCAAACTCGGAATCCCGGAAATGCTTGTCCATAGCATGCGCGCCGCCTAATAGAGCCTTGAAGTTTTCAAAGCCGATTCCGAGTGCTATTGAAGTACCAATTGCGCTCCACAGCGAGTATCTTCCGCCAACCCAGTCCCAGAACTCGAACATGTTGTTAGTGTCAATACCAAAAGCGGAAACCGCAGTTGAATTGGTGGAGAGCGCAGCGAAGTGTTTAGCAACGTCATCCTCCATGGCGCCTTCCTGCAAGAACCAGTTCCGTGCAGAATGGGCGTTGGCCATTGTTTCCTGGGTGGTAAATGTCTTTGAGGCAATTAAGAATAAAGTGGTTTCCGGGTTCACTTTTTTCAATGTCTCTGCGATATGGGTTCCGTCGACATTTGAAACGAAGTGCAGGTTAAGATGAGTTTTATAAGGCCTAAGAGCCTCTGTAACCATAACCGGACCAAGGTCTGAACCTCCGATACCGATATTTACTACGTCAGTTATGGTTTTTCCTGTATATCCCTTCCAATCTCCTGAGAGAACAGAATTAACAAACTTTTCAATCTTTTCAAGAACAGCGTTAATTTCAGGCATTACGTCGGCTCCGTCTACCATTATTGGATCGTTGCCTTGGTTCCTAAGAGCAACATGTAATACAGAGCGACCCTCCGTTTCGTTGATCTTATCCCCTGTGAACATTGCCTCTATTGCTTCTTTTAATCCGCATTCTTTTGCTAATTGAACAAGCAGAGCAATGGTTTTATCGTTTATCCTGTTTTTAGAGTAGTCTAAAAGAATGTCGTTAAATTGAATTGAAAACTTTTCAAAGCGAGAAGGATCCTCAGCAAAAAGTTCACGCAGATGCTTATCACTAATTTCTACTAGATGATCTGACAGATACTTGTAAGCCTGAGTTTGTGTGAAGTTAACGGTAGGAAGCATTTTTTCGTTTTTTTAGCGAAGATATAATTCCTGTATTAAAGACAACAGTAATTATACCTTAAATAGTAAAATGTTATAATTTGTCACCTTTTTTTATTGCACAGCCGCTAAGCGGCTTTCCATTGATAACTAGCATGACGGAGTACTTATAATCCCTGTCAGACATTCCATCATTGCAACTCTCCTTTCTGATGGTGATCTCCGCAATTTCCTGTCCGTCGCCGGTTTTATACACATATGTATTGTTGGTTATTCTTGGTTTTTGATAGGAAAACTTGTAGGCCTTACTGACAGAGACGTCTTTTATAGCAATTGTATTTTCGTCGGGAATAATTTCAAGAGACCAGAATGGCTCAGTACCAATTCCAATAAACTCATAGTTGTAACAGTCGGTTTCAAACGACTTAGGTTTTACCTCTTTTACTTCAGCCACAACTATAGTGTCCCTGATACCTTTGGCGGACCCCTTTCTTAAGCGGCCGGAAATTTTGGCGGTTACACTTTCCCCTGGGTAAGAAAGGGCTACCTGATTCTTTTGATAATTACTCTTAAGAAGCATATTCTCGTCTCTTAGAATAACTTCGACGCCGGAGCAGACTACAAAGAAATCGCTGTCCTGGCTAGGATAATACCTTCCTGAAAATTCCTCAGTAGTTATGGATGATTTGACAGTAGTAGCCGTATCTGTTGTGTCGTTAGGAATATTAAGGGCAGCAATGGTGCCTGGAGGATTAGGGTTAGATGTACAACTTATGATTGAAATAGCTATAAGGGGATAAAAGTGTTGTAAATATTTCATCAAAGTTGAAACAGGTTTAAAACTTATTAGGTTTCCAAAAACTTTAACCCTTTTAACTACTTTTGCAGCTATGACCAAAGAACAACTACAGGATTTGAGGGACAGAGCAGAGTCCCTGAGGAGGCATCTTTGACATCGAACGGAAGCTCGATGAATTACGCCTTGAACAAGAATTTACTACTACCGAAGGATTTTGGGATAAGCCAAAAGAAGCAGAAAAGGTTCTGCATGCTATAAAAACCAAAAAAGTTTGGACCGACGGTTACGCTGATGTTACTGCATCGATCGAAGATGTTGCGGTGATGTTCGACTTTTACCAGGCTGGTGAAGCAAGTCAGGACGATCTTAAGGAACAATACGAAGTCGCTTTGAAAAAACTCGAAGAACTGGAGTTTAAAAACATGCTCAGTTCGGAAGAGGATCAGCTTAATGCTGTAATGCAGATCACTGCGGGAGCAGGAGGAACTGAAAGTTGCGACTGGGCCCAGATGTTGATGCGCATGTACATTATGTGGGGTGAAAAGAATGGCTATAAAGTTACTGAGCAGGATTTCCAGGAAGGCGACGTGGCTGGTGTAAAATCTGTTACATTACAGTTTGAAGGTGAGTTTTCCTATGGATACCTCAAAGGAGAGAATGGAGTTCATCGATTGGTAAGGATCTCACCTTTCGATGCAAATGCCAAACGGCATACTTCGTTTGCTTCAGTTTATGTCTATCCTTTAGTTGATGACACCATTGAGATTGACATCAATCCCTCTGATATCGAATTTGAAACTTTCAGGTCGGGTGGGGCAGGAGGCCAAAATGTGAATAAAGTGGAAACTGCCGTTCGTCTGTATCACAAGCCATCAGGAATTATTATTAAAAATCAGGAATCAAGATCGCAGTTGCAGAACAAAGAAAATGCGATCCGCTTGCTGAAGTCTCAGTTATACGAAGCCGAGATGCGAAAGAAGCGGGAAACCGTGGCTGCAATTGAAGGTTCTAAAAAGAAGATAGAGTGGGGATCTCAGATCCGTAACTATGTGCTTCATCCGTACAAACTGGTAAAAGATCTCCGTACCAACTACGAGACTTCTAATGCCCAGGCTGTGCTTGATGGAGATTTAAATGACTTTTTGAAAGCGTACTTGATGGAATTCTAAAAAGCATTGCAGTGTATGTTGGAACCTCTGTTTCCCGCTTACACTGCATTGTTGTTTCTACTTTCTATTTTTCTCTTTCGACAACAGAAAGAAGCTCTTCGATTTCTTTTACTTTCTCATCATAACCAAGCTTTGTATATGAAGCAATAAGGTTCCTTAAAATCCTACGTACGATGTCTTCGTTTCGGCAGGGCTCGTAAAAGGTGCTCTCCGGTTTTAAATTGAGTTGCTTCAGAAAAGAATCGACATCCCGCTTGCCAAAGATGAAGCCTTTATTGAATGCATTTATATAGAATAGCACACTGTCCTGGCCGTACTCATTCGACTCGTCAACATATCCCAATATAAAGTGCTGAGGCAGGTTCACGCCATAAATGGGAATATCTAATTTTTGCGCTATAACAGAATAGATAACAGCAAGGGAGATCTGATTACCTTTTTTACTTTCGATAACCTGACTGATATAGGAATTCTGTGGATCCTGATGATTAGTAGTGTTTCCGGAGAAGCCGTATATTCCGTAAAGAACATGGTTAATAAGTTTTACCTTCTCAACCGGGCTTGACTCGTAGATCATCTGCAGCCAGATTTCACGTTTGATGTCCTCGATTTGATTGATAATCTTTTGAGGATCCATATCAGGGTATTGGTATTTATTTATAATAATAACGCCCTGAAGCAAATCGAAAGCACCTCCCAGGTACCAGAGTTCGAGTTCTCTCTTTACATTGGTAAACTGAATTTTATGAATAAGATCTTCGAGCCGGTTTTGTAGTAAGGCATCGAATGACTGCTCCCATGCTGATTCAAGGTATTCGATAACTTCTGTACCGTATGACAGCAGTTTATCTTCAACATGTTCGGATATTTCTTTATCTGGGTCGTCCAGTAATTTAACAAGTGATTCTATTTCTTTTGGATTTATCATAGTGGATGCATGCTTTAAATCCTACATCTATCAGGCTTTACACAAAGCCTAATGCTATCAAACGCAGTTTTGGCAACTGCCTACATAAATATAAAGAAAATTATTTCGGTAAAAGTTTTTCAGGCTCATTTTGAAGGGAATCAAGTATAAATAGCAGTTTGAAGCGGTTAAAATCTTATTTTTGAGCCAATGATAAATACTCAGCTACTTAAATCTTTCATAAGACACAGGCTTAAGGCTAAAACCCGTCACGGGGTTCATTCCCCTTTTGTTTATAAATTGGTTGATGAAGTAATCTATAATTTCAGCTCAAATTCTGTTTATGAGGAGGTGGAGTCTTTGCGTAATGAATTGCTGAAAGATGCTCGCTTAGTGAGAATAACTGACCTTGGAGCTGGATCACATGTTAATAACAATAAGGAGAAACAAGTTAGACAGATTGCAAAGAATGCATTAAAGCCAGCTAAGTTAGCTCAGCTTATTTACCGGCTTGCAGAAGAAAGGAAGCCGCGCATTATCATTGAACTCGGTACCTGTCTGGGATTGACCACTTCTTATCTCGCTAAAGCGGCTCCGGATGCAGAGGTGATAAGTATTGAAGGTTGTCCGGAAACAGCTAAAGTGGCATCAGAGAACCTTCGGAAGCTAAATGCCTCTAATACCCAAGTGCTAACAGGAAATTTCGATTTAGTTCTCCCCCCGGTGATAGATGCTGCTGAGACACTGGATTTCGTTTTTGTTGACGGAAACCATCGGAAGGATGCTACCGTCAATTACTTTAAGTGGTGTTTACCAAAGGTTAATGAGAATACCCTCATTATCTTTGATGATATTTATTGGAGTAAGGGTATGGAGGAAGCTTGGGAGGAAATCAAGGCTCACCCGCAAGTGACGGTTACTGTTGACCTATTTTGGATAGGATTGGTTTATTTTAAAAAAGGACAACAAAAAGAGCACTTCTATATCAAATATTAGAAAGCTTCTCCAAAGGACAAGTAAAAACCTTGCTGTCTTTTCTCATCAGCACGTTTCTCCCCAAATGCATAGTCAAGCCTAAGAGTAGTTCCTCCTTTTGGACTTATAAAATATCTCAAGCCTGCACCTACAGATGGCTTAAGAGAGCTCAGAGAAAATCCATTGATAGCATATACGGTTCCGTAGCCAAGAAAGGCTGCTGCACCAATTCTCGGGATAAATCTATAGCGGAACTCGCTTTGTGCAGCCAGGAGGTTCTGGTCCCGATATCTTCCGGTATAATAGCCTCTCATCACCTGGTCATTGCCTAACTGTGGCAAAAGGTAAAAAGGAGGCCTGCTTCCTTGTAAGGTTTGATAATTTAGATTGAAACCAAGGGTAGCTTTAGGATTATAGCTTTTAAATGTTCTAAAATCTACTTTAAAAAGGCTTCCAGTAAAATTGGCTCCGCCGAAGAAGTCGGGCGCAAAAGAGTAATTAACTTTGATGTAAGTTCCTCTTGTCGTATATGTATTTGTGTTCCTTGAGTCGATGATCTGGGATAAGCCAGCGAATAAAACGTCTCCTCCGTCCTTATCATGCAACGCCAGGTTATTTGAGTACAGCCCGCCTTCCTCTTTATCGGTATATGAGTAATGTTCGTAGTTTAATGTGGCTCCGGTATATATGCCAGGCTTCAGTTTCTTTTCCACTTCGCCGCCAACTCTGAATAGTTTTTGTGTAATTACATCTTCGTTAGATTTCCTTGTATCATTTCCGATACCGTAGAAATTGAAAGGGAAGTTCCGGTATTTGATGTCGGCAGTATAGTGATACTTATTTCCCGGCGACCAGATATCAGGTTTTAAAGCAAAGTGTGTTTGCTTTTTAGTAGTAATTGAGGCTAACCCGGAAATTGTGGAATTACGGGTTAAGGTGTCGGCCTTATCTGTATAGAAAGAAGTTAAAGTTACAAGTCCGAATTGCCAGCCTGTTTCCTGAGAATACGCAACAGCAGGTAATGGAAGGAAATAACCTTTTCTGCCGCTACTGTCACCTTGAGCGAGAAGTTTCTCAGCTAGTTTCCTCTGTGAAAAAGAATCAGTAGCACTTAACAAAAGTATGAACGCTAAAAATATTTTGTTTTTCATTTTACGGCACGAAGATAGCTATTAGAGAGATTCATTTATCTAATTTTCAGTTTAACCGATAAGCTTATTAAAAATATTATTTTTGCAACCAATTTTAAAAATATAACTATGAGCAGAGGACCTATTTCCCAGTTTATCGAACATAATTACCGCCATTTCAATGCAGCGGCTTTAGTTGATGCAGCTAAAGGATACGAAGCCCATTTAGAAGAAGGTGGTAAGATGATGATCACCCTTGCAGGTGCGATGAGTACTGCAGAATTGGGTATATCATTGGCTGAAATGATCCGTCAGGGTAAAGTTGATATCATTTCATGTACTGGTGCAAATCTTGAGGAAGATATCATGAACCTTGTAGCGCATTCACACTACAAACGTGTTCCTAATTATAGAGATTTAAGTCCGCAGGAAGAATGGGACCTGTTGGAGAATGGATATAACCGTGTTACCGATACCTGTATTCCGGAAGAAGAAGCATTTCGTCGCATTCAACGTCATATTCACAAAATTTGGAAAGATGCAGAAGAGAGTGGAGAAAGATACTTTCCGCACGAGTACATGTATAAGCTTTTGCTTAGCGGGGTGATGAAAGAAAACTATGAGATTCCAGTGGAAAATAGCTGGATGATTGCTGCAGCTGAGAGAAACCTTCCGATTATTGTTCCTGGATGGGAAGATAGTACAATGGGTAATATATTCGCTTCATACGTGATTAAAGGTGAGCTTAAGGCAAGTACTATGAAGAGTGGTATTGAATACATGGCATGGCTTGCTGATTGGTACCGTGATAATTGTACAGGAAAAGGTATAGGCTTTTTCCAGATTGGCGGTGGTATTGCTGGTGATTTTCCTATCTGTGTTGTTCCAATGCTTTATCAGGATCTGGAGATGCACGAAATTCCTTTCTGGAGTTATTTCTGTCAGATCTCGGATTCGACAACATCCTATGGATCTTATTCAGGCGCTGTTCCAAACGAGAAGATCACATGGGGTAAGTTAGATATTAATACTCCTAAGTTTATTGTGGAATCTGATGCCACAATTGTTGCCCCGCTAATCTTTGCATGGGTATTAAAACAATAATAAATTGTTCAGTGAATTGCAAAACAGAATTTTGAAATAAAAATCGGATTTGATACAAAAAATGCTTTAACACGCCAGTTAAAGCATTTTTTGTATTGTTTAGAATGATTATAAATTGATAATACAGGTCATGCTAGTGTCATCGGTCACTGAATAAATTATACTTTTGTCATCCGAAAATGTGACGTAAAGCATTTTTAGTTTACACTCAATTTTTTTATCGTAAAATATAAATATGAGAAGCATCTCATTGGTTTTAAGAAGAATTGCACAGTCTTTACTTTTAGTTTCAACCCTAAGTTTTGGTTTCCAGCAAGCCAGTGCACAGGCGCCAGCAGGAGGTGCTGCTCCGGCAGCTGCGGCTGGTGGAGGTGATGCAGCAGCAGGTGCAGCATTGTTTAAACAAAAATGTACCTCATGTCACGCCCTTGACCGTCAGGTTGTAGGTCCTGCCCTAAAAGGGATTTCTGGAAAACACAGTAGGGAGTGGTTAGTTAAATGGATTAGAAACTCGCAAGCACTTGTTGCTTCGGGTGATGCGGAAGCTGTTAAAGTATTCAATGAATACAACAAAACAGTAATGACGCCTTTTCCGGAATTGTCTGATGCTGATATCGACAACATCTTAGCTTACGTTGAGGTTGGTGATGCTCCAGCTCCTGGAAGCGAAGGCGGCGCAACTGGTACAGGTGCGGGAGGTGAAGCCAAGAAAGAAGGCATCAGTAACCTGATGATGGGCGGACTTATCCTAATTGTGGTTGTAGCATTATTGGTAATTGTTGTATTAAACAGGGTTATCAAAACCTTAGACCGCATCATCCTTCAAAAGCAAGGTTTGTTGCCAGAAGGTGAAGTGTTAGAAGAATCTTCGGCTGTTCGTTTCAGAAGATTAGCAAAGAATAAAAAGTTTGTATTCTTTGTAATCATCCTTTTGGTTGCCCTTTTTGGATCTTTAGGTTGGAAGGCAATGTGGAACACAGGTGTTCATACAGGTTATCAGCCAACTCAGCCAATTAAGTACTCTCACCAATTACACGCAGGTACTTTAAAGATCGATTGTCAGTACTGTCACTTTAGTGCATACAAATCTAAAAATGCTGCTATCCCATCATTAAATGTTTGTATGAACTGTCACAACTACGTAACAGCGAGTGATAAGTATAACGGCGAAATTTCTCCGGAGATCTCTAAGATCTATAAGGCTTTAGACTACGATCCTCAAACTAAGCAGTACGGAAACAATCCGAAGCCAATTCAGTGGATCCGAGTTCATAATCTTCCAGATTTTGCATACTTCAATCACTCTCAACACGTAACTGTTGCTGGCATTCGTTGCCAGGAGTGTCATGGACCAATCCAAACTATGCCAGAGGTTTATCAATACTCACCTCTAACTATGAAATGGTGTATCAATTGTCACCGTACAAGAGAAGTTAACTCTAAAGGCAATGCTTATTATGACAGAGTATTAAAGATCCACGATCAGTTGAAAAAGGGCGAAAAAGTTACTCCAGCTGTGCTTGGCGGACTTGAGTGTGGTAAATGTCATTATTAATAATTATTTAAGAACTTACGTATACAGTTTATATAGCTTAAATGGAAAGCAATAAAAAATACTGGAAAGGTTTAGAAGAACTGCAACAAACTCCTGAATTTGTAGAAAGTAGTAAGAACGAATTCGCAGAGTCATTGCCAATTGAAGAAGTACTGAATGAAGCAGGATTAAAAACTGTTACTCCTCGTCGTGACTTCTTAAAGGCTTTAGGTTTTGGTGTAGGAGCAGTTTCTCTTGCCGCTTGTCAAAAAGCTCCGGTACAGAAGTCAATTCCTTATCTTATTAAACCAGAGGAAGTTACTCCTGGTGTTCCAAATTTTTACGCTTCAAGTTACAACGGCTACGGAATTTTAGTTAAAACCCGTGAAGGTCGTCCTATTAAAATTGAAGGTAATCCATCATGTATTTTGGGCGAAGGACGCCTTGATGCGGTAGCTCAGGCTTCACTTCTAGATCTTTATGATGTATCTAAACTCAAAAGCCCCCGGGTAAAAGGAGAAGATACTTCCTGGGATGAATTAGATAAATTTGTTCGCGCTGGATTAAGTCAGGCATCTGGGAAACAGATCCGGATTATATCATCAACTATTAACGGCCCTTCAGCTAAGGGAGTTATAGCAGATTTCATCGCGAAATATCCTAACACTAAACATATTCAGGCTGATGCAATATCTTATTCAGGTATTATTCAGGCAAATCAGAGCAGCTTTGGTAGAGCTGTAGTACCTCACTACTATTTTGACAGAGCTGATGTTATCGTAAGTTTTGGAGCTGATTTCCTTGGTACCTGGATTTCACCTCTTGAGTATAACCGTCAGTGGGTTAAGAAAAGAAACATGGCTTCTTTGAAAAATAAGAAGATGTCTCGTCATATTCAGGTAGAGTCAGGTCTTTCATTAACAGGTATGAACGCTGATGCGAGGATCCCTGTTAAACCATCTGATGAAAGCTTAGCTTTATTAAATCTTTTTAATGCTTTAGGTGGTGCAGTGCCAGCTCAGAAGCTAGCTAGTCCGAAAGCTGAAAAGGCAATCGCCTTAGCAGCTAGAGAATTATCAGCTGCAAAAGGAAGAGCTTTAGTTGTAAGTGGATCTAATGATGTTGCTGTTCAAACTATTGTTAATGGTATCAACAGCCTTCTTGGTAGCTACGGCACTACAATAGATATTTCAAATCCTTCATACCAGTATACAGGAAATGAAGCAGATCTTGTAACCTTTGTTAAGGAAGCTAATGCAGGACAAATCGGTGCAGTTTTCTTCCTGAACTCTAATCCGGCCTATACCTTCCCTAACGCGAAGGAGTTTAGTGATGCATTATCTAAGGTAGCACTTAAAGTTTCTTTTGCTGATCGTCCGGACGAGACCGCTAGTTTATGTGATGCAATTGCTCCATCTCCAAACTATCTCGAGACCTGGAACGATGCAAATCCTGTTGCCGGTTACTATACTATCGTACAGCCAACCATCAACCCGGTTTACAATACCCGTCAGCCAGAGCAAAGTTTGTTGTTGTGGTCTGATAACCCTATCAAGAACTACTACCAGTACGTTAAAGCTACCTGGGAGAAAAATATATTGCCACAAGCTGGCCTTACATGGAGACAATTGCTTCAAAAAGGCGTAGTAGCTTTACCGGCAGCTGCTGGTGCTGGAGCCACTTTTGCAGGTAATGTTGGCGGAGCTGCTCAGTCAATCGTTAGTGCAAGTGGAGCTCTCAACAAGGCAGGGGAGAAGACTCTTCAATTAACTTTGTATCCTTCAGTTGCTATCCGTGACGGTCGCTACGCAAACAATGCGTGGTTGCAGGAGCTTCCTGATCCAGTATCCAAAGTTACCTGGGATAATTATGTCGCTATTAACCCTAAACATGCTGATGAATTAGGTTTCTACGAGTTCGAGAATGTAGTTGTTAAAGCTGGAGATCGTTCTATTGAACTTCCTTTACTTTTCCAACCTGGTCAGGCTAAAGGAACTATATCTATCGCCTTAGGTTACGGTCGTACTCATGCTGGAAAAGTTGGTAATGAAGTAGGTAAAAATGCTTATCCATTCCTTGTTTTCCAAAGAGGTACATTCCAGGGAGCAACTTCCGTAGAAATAGAGAGAGGTTCAGGAAGAAATGAATTAGCTCAAACACAAACACACCATACCTTTGAAGGGCGTAATGTAATTCAGGAGACTTCATTCAAGAATTACGTTAGTAATCCTCACGCTGGTAGCAGCAAACACGGTGAGCACAAAGACTATGATCTTTGGCCAGAGCACAAACAAATTGGGCATAGCTGGGTGATGGCGATTGACCTTAACGCTTGTACTGGTTGTGGCGCTTGTGTTGTTGCTTGTAATGTGGAGAATAATGTTCCTGTTGTAGGTAAAGACGAGGTTCGTCGTCGTCGTGAAATGCACTGGTTACGTATCGACCGTTACTACAGCGTACAAGCAGAAGGCAAGTCAATCACAGAAGAGAAAGAACTTGAACATCTTGAAGATGATTTCGAAAATATAACTGTAGTTAACCAACCAATGCTTTGTCAGCATTGTGACCATGCTCCTTGTGAGACTGTTTGTCCGGTTATCGCTACAATGCACTCTTCAGATGGCTTGAACCATATGGCTTACAACCGTTGTGTAGGTACACGTTATTGTGCTAACAACTGTCCATATAAGGTTCGTCGCTTCAACTGGTTTAACTATTGGAACGATTCACGTTTCGATAACTACATGAATAATGAGTTCACACAATTAGTACTTAACCCTGATGTTACCACTCGTTTCCGTGGGGTAATGGAGAAATGTACAATGTGTTTACAACGTATCCAAGCTGGAAGACTACAGGCTAAGATTGAAAAGCGCCCTCTGCGTGATTTAGAAATTCAAACTGCTTGTCAGCAAACCTGCCCTACTAATGCGATCATTTTCGGTGACGCTAACGATCCTAACTCTGAAGTTCGTAAAGCATTAGGGAACGAGCGTACCTACTATGTATTAGAGGAAATTAATACAAAGCCAGGTGTTGGTTATCAAACAAAAGTTAGAAATACATTAGAAGCTTAATTGAATCATAGTTAAGATTTATAAAAGATTATGGCAGGTCATAACGAATCAATATTAAGGGAACCATTAATCACAGGGGAGAATATAACCTATTCTCAGATCACTGAAGATATTCTGGCTCCCGTTGAAAATAAACCAAATAAAGCCTGGTGGATCGGTTTTAGTATTGCAGTGTTCTTTGCCCTTGTTTGGGTGGTTACTATCAGCTACACCTTTTGGGTAGGTCTGGGTACCTGGGGACTTAATAAAACTGTAGGTTGGGCTTGGGATATCACCGGTTTCGTATGGTGGGTAGGTATCGGTCACGCTGGAACTCTGATCTCCGCGGTATTGCTACTCTTCCGTCAAAACTGGCGAAACTCCATCAACCGTTCAGCAGAGGCAATGACGATCTTCGCCGTTATTTGTGCTGCAACTTACATCTTCGCCCACATGGGACGTCCATGGTTAGCATATTGGGTTTTCCCTCTACCTAACCAGTTTGGTTCTCTTTGGGTAAACTTCAACTCGCCGCTTGTATGGGACGTATTTGCGATCTCTACATATTTCTCTGTATCATTAGTATTCTGGTATACAGGTTTATTGCCTGATATCGCTACGATCCGCGACAGAGCAACAGGTGTACGTCGTCGTGTTTACTCTATCCTTTCTTTCGGATGGGCTGGTTCTGTAAAAAACTGGCAAAGGTTTGAGGCTGTATCATTAATTCTGGCTGGGGTTTCTACTCCTCTGGTACTTTCGGTACACACAATTGTATCCTTCGACTTTGCAACCTCATTGGAACCAGGTTGGCATACAACGATCTTCCCTCCTTATTTCGTTGCAGGGGCGATCTTCTCCGGATTCGCAATGGTACAAACACTATTGTTAATTGCACGTAAGGTGATGAAGTGGGAGAATTATATTACGATGTTCCACATAGAATCTATGAACAAGATCATCACTGTTACAGGTTCGATTGTGGGTGTGGCTTATTTAACTGAGCTATTTATTGCCTGGTACTCTGGTGTGGAATATGAACAATACGCATTCTTAAATCGTATCAGTGGTCCTTACTGGTGGGCATATTGGAGTATGATGACTTGTAATGTTATTTCTCCTCAGCTATTTTGGTTCAAGAAGATCCGTACAAGTATCTGGGCCTCATGGTTACTATCCATTGTTGTAAACATCGGTATGTGGTTCGAGCGTTTCGTAATTATCGTAACTTCTCTTCACCGTGACTATATTCCTTCAAGCTGGGTTATGTTCTACCCTTCTGTAGTAGACGTTCTTCTATTCGTAGGTTCAATAGGTGTATTCTTTACATTGTTCCTTCTGTTCTTACGTGTACTTCCAGGTATTGCAATGGCAGAGGTGAAACTGATCCTTAAGTCGGCAAGTGATCAGTCTAAACAGAAGTTGATTCGCGAAGGAAAAGTTAAACCAGAGCAGGCAGAAGAATATCTTGACTCTCTGGAGAAATATGATAGTGTAGATTACCTAAAAGTTTAAGTAATAATGAGCAACACAAAATATATTTTAGGTCATTTTGAAGATCCTGATGACATGATGCACGGGATCGATAAGTTACAGGAGAATAACGTTAAGATTTATGACGTATATACTCCAATGCCTATCCACGGTATCGAAGACAAGCTTGGATACAAACGTTCTCGTTTGCCTATTGCAGCCTTTTGTTTCGGCATCACCGGTACTCTTGTTGGTTTTTCGATGATTTATTATATGCTGGTTTACGACTGGCCAATGAATATAGGTGGTAAACCACCCTTTGCAATGCCTGACTTTGTGCCAATTTGTTTTGAGCTTACCATCCTTTTTGCTTCATACGGAATGATGTTTACATTTTTCTATGCAAACCACTTCTTTCCGGGAAGGGCTCCAAGAGTAATGGATCTTAGAGCAACTAACGATCGATTTGTAATTGCTATTGACGCTCAGGCAAATCCATATCCAGATAAGATAAATAGTTTGTTAAACGAAGCAGGTGCTATTGAAATATTGCACAACGAAAGGAAGTATGTTAGTTATGAATAAGCTCAGGATATTAGGTATTACCTTTTTAACAGCTGCAGTTGCATCTGTTATTTCTTCCTGCGGAGATAATAAAGAACCTGGATTAGAATTTGCCAGGAACATGTATGACCCGATTGCACCTAATTACGATTCTCCAAACAGGAATTTTGCAAATGGGCAAACGGCTCAAATTCCTCCTGCCGGCACAGCTCCTGTTGGATATGATAAAGTAATGGACGACTATCCAAATACAATTGAAGGTTATCTGGCTGCCAGTGCAAACCTCAAAAATCCAGTGGCAAGAACCACAGAGACACTTGAACAAGGAAAGACTTTGTACTTACACATGTGTTCTCATTGCCATGGAAATACAGGTCAGGGTGACGGATCTATTGTGAAATTGGAGAAGTTCCCGCCGCCACCATCCTACTCAACAGGTAATTCATCAAGAGGTGGTGCAATGAAGGATTTGACGGACGGAAAAATCTTCCACACGATCACTTACGGATTAAACCTGATGGGGCCACACCGTACGCAGCTTTCACCTACTGAAAGATGGAAAATTGTAATGTACGTTCATGAATTGCAAAAAGTGCAATAGTAAATTGTAATAGCCAAATGGGAAATCATAATCATACACATAATTTCAGTCAACAATTTGAATTCGCAGGGAAAGCAAAATCCTGGAGTTTAATTGCCATTGTCATAGGCGTTATTGCAATTGCCTATGGTTTTTTGCTCGACCCGCATGAAGCACATAGGGCAGAGCGTACATTCGCCAACCTATTGTTAATGGGTTATTATTTTACTTGCGTTTGTGCTGCAGGAGCTTTCTTTTTAGCACTTCAGTTTGTTGCTCAAGCTGGATGGTCTGCAGGTATCCTTCGGGTTCCTCAAGCGTTTGCAAAGGTGTTACCTATTGCTTCGGTTGTATTAGTAGTTATTATAGCAGCAGGTTTATATTCACATAATCTTTATCATCACTGGAGTGAAGAGGGATTAACTGACCCTAACAGCGAGAATTACGATGCTTTAATTGCTGGTAAATCCGGATACTTAAATAAGCCTTTCTTCCTGATCAGACAAGTAGTGTTCCTTGGTATCTATAGCATTTTCGCTCTAGCCCTTGCTCGCTTCTCAAATAATGAGGATTTGGAAGGTGGACTTTCAAATTATAACAAGAGCTTCAAGTACTCTGCTATCTTCCTTGTGATCTTCGGTTTTACAACCCCTATATGGTCATTTGACACCATCATGTCCCTGGAAGCTCACTGGTTTTCAACAATGTTCGGCTGGTATAATTTCGCAGCTATGTGGGTGAGTGGCTTATGTGCTATTACGCTGACTGTGATCCTGCTTAAAAAGTCAGGTTATTTAACTTGGGTAAATCAAAACCATTTGCACGATCTTGGTAAGTTCATTTTTGCATTCTCTATATTCTGGACTTATGTGTGGTTTGCCCAGTTCCTATTGATCTGGTACGCTAACATGCCTGAGGAAACAGTATATTTCTATAAGAGATGGGAGCCTACTTATAAGCCATGGTTCTGGATAAATATCGTTATGAACTTCTTATCGCCAGTTCTAATTCTTATGACTCGCGATGCTAAGCGTCAGACAACTGTACTTACTTTCGTTTGTATATTCTTACTATGCGGTCACTGGTTGGATTACTATATGATGATCATGCCAGGAACAATGGAAGAGCACCACACTTTTGGAATTACCGAAATTGGTATCGCATTAGGATTTGCAGGATTATTCGCATACTTAATGTTAACGAAGTTAGCAGAGAAGCCATTGGTGGCAAAGAATCACCCATTCCTGGAGGAAAGCTTACATCACCACATTTAGTGGAACTAATAATGAAATTTACTAATTACGTATTTGTAGATAAAAAAATGGGGTTTAATAAATTTTTTAAGATCGGGGCTCTACTTACTATGCTTTTACTATGTGTATTAGCTTTAAGTTCGCCTGTATCTGCACAGCAACCCGGCGCTAATGTTGCACCAGCGGATAATGTTGCTGCTGATACTTCAAAGAATATCAATTCAAATATTGGTTCTATTGGTGATACTCCGAGTGATGTAACCGTTTCGACTAGTGTTGAAGACGATACAGAGTTAGCTGATTTAGAAGCAGCACAGACAAGAGATGATTCAGAGGTGTACAAATCGGCTTACTATTATGTGCTATTGTTCGTATTAGTATGTGTATTCCTGGGAATAATCGGTAAGGTTCTAAAAGTATATGAGTTGAGCCGTGAAGTGCAAGGCAAAAAAGGTGGTGTTAACTGGAACTTGCTTCAGAGTATACTATTTCTTGTATTCCTGGTTGCCGGTTTATACGGAACTTACTGGAGTTACAGCTACTGGGGAAATATATCAACTGCTGAATCAGCATCTGAACATGGTGTTACCCTTGACAACATGATGTATGTAACTATAGCAATCACAACTTTTGTGTTTGTTATTACCCAAATCCTTCTCTTTGTATTTGCATTTAAGTATACAGGTTCAAATAAGCGTAAAGCTTACTTTTACCCTCATAATAACGCAATCGAGCGTCTTTGGACCATCATTCCAGCCTTAGTTCTAACTGGTTTAGTTGTTTTTGGATTCTTCACCTGGAGAAGGATAACAAATCCGCCGGAAGATGAGGTAAAAAATGCTTTAAGCCTTGAGGTTACTGGTGAGCAGTTCAAATGGAACGTAAGATATGCTGGTTCAGATAATCAACTAGGGAAGAGAAACTATAAGCTTACTTCTGCTACGAACTCACTTGGTATTGATTTTAAAGATCCGAAGAGCTGGGATGATAAGTTAGGAAGCGAAATCGTACTTCCAGTTGGTAAACCGGTAAGGGTTACTATCAATTCTAAAGATATCCTTCATAGTTTCTACATGCCTGAATTCAGGGTTCAAATGAACGCCGTTCCTGGTATGCCTACGTATTTCCAATTTACTCCGAGACTTACCACTCAGCAGATGCGTGAGAAGACAAATAATCAAGCCTTCAACTATATCCTTCTGTGTGCTAAAATCTGTGGTGCAGGGCACTATAATATGCAATATAAAGTTAGAGTAGTGGATCAAAAAGAATACGAAGAATGGTTAGCAAAACAGTCTTTGTTCTTTACAGATGATGTGAAAAAGGAATTACAGTCGGCGCAAAGTACTTCAGGAGCTGCTGTAAATAATAAATTAGCTATTAACAATTAGAATTAGAGATAAAGCAAGATATGTCAAGCACAGCAATTCATCATACTTTAGAGCATTCTGGGCATGGACATGATGATCATGGGCATCATCATGAAACATTCTTGACTAAGTATATTTTTAGTCAGGATCACAAAATGATTGCTAAACAATTCCTGATCACCGGTATCATAATGGGTGTAATAGGAATGTTTCTGTCAATCTTATTCCGTATCCAGTTAGGCTGGCCAGATCAAAGCTTTCCGCTGTTAGAAACTTTTCTTGGTAAGTGGGCAGAGGGGGGAAGGATAAAACCTGATTTTTACCTTGCACTAGTTACCATCCATGGTACTATCATGGTATTCTTCGTATTAACTGCTGGTTTGAGTGGTACATTTAGTAACCTTCTTATTCCATTGCAGATTGGGGCGAGAGATATGGCTTCTCCGTTCCTTAATATGCTATCTTATTGGTTCTTCTTCATTGCCAGTGTTATTATGATGTCTTCTTTCTTCGTTGAAAGTGGACCGGCGAGTGCGGGTTGGACTATTTATCCTCCTCTATCTGCGGTACCTCAGGCAATTGCAGGTTCTGGTCTAGGTATGACCTTATGGTTGATAAGTATGGTGTTTTTTATCGCGTCTTCATTAATGGGTGCGCTGAACTATATCAGTACAATATTAAATATGCGTACAAAGGGTATGGATCTTTGGAAGATGCCTCTAACCATCTGGGCTCTTTTCCTTACAGCTATCCTTGGTGTACTTTCATTCCCAGTTCTTGTAGCGGGGGTAGTATTGTTGATCTTTGACCGTAGCTTTGGTACAAGTTTCTACCTTTCGGATCTTGTGATCCAAGGGCAGGTTATGCCTCAGCAAGGTGGTAGTCCTATTTTGTTCCAGCATTTGTTCTGGTTCCTTGGTCACCCGGAGGTTTATATCGTAATTATGCCAGCTTTGGGTATTACTTCCGAAGTTATTGCAACAAATGCTCGTAAGCCGATCTTCGGTTATCATGCAATGGTTTACTCCCTGATTGGTATTACAATCCTTTCCTTCATTGTTTGGGGTCACCATATGTTCGTTACAGGTATGAATCCTTTCCTGGGTGGGGTGTTCATGATCACTACTTTGATCATTGCAGTTCCTTCAGCTGTTAAGACGTTCAACTATCTTGCAACATTATGGCGTGGTAACATCCGTTTCACTCCAGCAATGATGTTTGCTATTGGACTTGTTTCTTTCTTCATCTCTGGAGGTTTAACAGGTATTTTCTTAGGAAACGCAGCGTTAGACATCAATCTTCACGATACATATTTTGTTGTTGCTCACTTCCACCTGGTAATGGGTTCAGCAGCGATCTTCGGAATGCTATGTGGAGTATATCACTGGTTCCCTAAGATGTTTGGAAGAATGATGGACGATAAATTAGGCTATTTACACTTCTGGTTGACCTTCATTGGAGCTTACCTTGTATTCTTCCCAATGCACTTTATGGGTCTTGATGGTGTGCCTCGTCGTTACTATGCATTCACTGAATTTGAATTCATGAAAGAGTGGTTAACAGTAAATACGTTTGTATCATGGGCGGCTATTGTTGCTGCTTTAGGTCAGATCGCTTTCCTTTGGAACTTTTTCAATTCGATCTTCAATGGAAAGAAGGCTACGGAGAATCCTTGGCAGTCAAATACTCTTGAGTGGACTACACCTGTGGAGCACATCCATGGGAACTGGCCTGGTGAAATACCGACAGTATACCGTTGGCCATATGACTATAGCAAACCCGGACATGCTGAAGATTTTATTCTTCAAACTACTCCTTTCTCTGAAACAATGAGCTCTAATCTTCCTCACGATTTCGAAGGAAATGCAGAGGCAGAGCGTATTCAGCTAGAGTGGGAGAAACAGCATCAGGCAGAGAAAGTTTAATTAAGATAAAAGTACAAATTGGGGTATCTGCCGTAAGATCATACTTACAGATACCCCAATTTTTTATCCAGATATATGTTTAGAAGCGGCGAGAGAAGGTTCTTAATTATTAATCATATTACGATTATTTCTCTTTTCGTTCTGATTCTTGCAGGGGGGGTAGTAAGAAGTTCCGGCTCGGGCATGGGATGCCCGGATTGGCCTAAGTGTTTTGGGAAGTGGATTCCTCCAACCGACGTTTCTGAATTACCTGATGATTATCAGGAGAAATACGTAAGTCAAAGGGTTAAAAAGAATGAAAGGTTTGCCCGAACCTTGGATCTGTTTGGATTTTCCAATCTGGCCGATCAGTTGAGAACGGACAAAAGTGTTCTTGAACCCGAGTTATTCAATGCTTCCAAAACATGGACCGAGTACATTAACAGGTTAATAGGAGCGTTAACCGGTTTGTTTTTACTGGCTTGTGCTGTATTTTCGATAGTATACCTCAAGGTGAAGAAGCGGATTTTCTTTTTGAGTGTCTTCAACCTTCTCCTGGTAGTGTTCCAGGCCTGGCTTGGCTCGATCGTAGTTTCCACTAATCTTGTCTCCTGGATAGTAACTGTTCATATGCTAATAGCTATTGCGATCTTAGCTATAAGTATTTACACTTATTATTATGCAAGGGTGCTAAGAGATAGAATGTTGCTTGCCAATAAAGCTGCTGGTAACTTAAGGTCGTTGGCAATAGGCGCTTTGATTCTTACTGTGCTTCAAATTACTTTAGGAACTGAAGTTAGGGAAGCAGTTGATGAGGTAGCTGGATCTATGAATTATCTGAACAGGTCAGAGTGGGTAACAAAGGGAGACCTGGTCTATATTTTTCATAGTAACATGGCCATTTTAGTTTTTGGACTTAACGTGGTTATGCTGGTATTAATGAGAAGGAAGTATTTAGGTAATAGTTACCAGTTTAAGTTTATTGTGTATATATTTTTTCTGATACTTGCACAATTAGTAACAGGTATAACATTAGCCTATCTGGCTTTGCCTCCTATAGCACAGGCGGCTCATATTTTACTTGCAACTTTAACTTTCGGAGCGCAGTTCTATTTGCTTCTGATATTGAAACAGAATAAAATGTATAAGAAATCTTTTGTGTAGTAAGGTGAGCGAGGAGAGTTTTATTTCGGATTTTAAGAAGCTTATTAAATTAAGACTTACGTTCTTGGTCGTTTTCTCTGCGTCTGTTTCTTTTTTGATAGGCAATAAGCAGCAGGACGAGTCTATAAATTGGATAAACTGGCTTATTTTGACTGTTGGTGGATTCCTTGTTACGGGCGCTGCAAACGGCTTTAATGAAATAATTGAAAAGGATCTTGATAAGTTGATGAAAAGGACCAGCGACAGGCCAATACCTGCCGGTAGGATGACTACGGGACAAGCCTTGGTTTTGAGTTTGTTTATGGGGATTGCTGGCACGTTGATCCTTGTCCGTCTCAACTTCCTCACCGGAGTGTTGTCTGTTTTTTCTATATTATTATATGCATTCCTTTATACGCCATCAAAACGAAAGTCGCCAATAGCTGTTTTTATTGGAGCATTTCCAGGAGCTTTACCTCCATTGATTGGATATTTTGCTGCATTTGATCGCCCTCAGATTTCCTGGATACCAGTGATTCTGTTTCTTATACAATTTGTATGGCAATTCCCGCACTTTTGGGCGATAGCCTGGGTTTTGGACGATGATTATAAGAAAGCAGGCTTCAGACTTTTGCCAACAACAAAAAGGGATAAGATAAGTGCACTTATGACCTGGCTATCTACAATTGTATTGATACCAGTGAGCTTACTACCTACATTGATGGGGTTTGGTGGATGGTTGATCGGGGCAGTGTCATTGATTCTCGGGTTAATATTTTGCTGGTTTGGTTTTATGCTGTACAGAAATTTAGATATAAAGTCGGCGCAGAAAGTAATGTTCGGCTCTTTTTTTTATCTCCCTGTGGTACAGTTAGTGTTGTTGTTTGATTTTAACAGGATATTATGACGGCTATTACAATGAAAAATTCATTTGAACAAGACCGGGTTAATCTTCGGCCAAAGAAGTTTCTAATGTGGTTATTTATAATCACATCATTCATGCTATTTGCTGCTTTAACCAGTGGCTTTATTGTTTATACTGCTGGCGACCCTAGTAGAGGGATAAAAATGATTCTTCCAGCTGTATTCAATTATAGTACGGTAGCAATTATTTTAAGTAGCATTACAATGCACCTGGCGTATAAGTCCGCCAAGGAATTAAAATTCAGCAGCCAGCGCTTATATCTTTTATTAACACTGGGTCTTGGAGTTATATTTTTTGTACTTCAGGTCTCTGCCTGGAAATCATTTATTGCTTCGGGTGTTTATTTTGTAAACCCTAATGCTTCGCAGTCTTTCTTGTATGTATTGACAGGAACCCATCTTCTGCATATTATAGGAGGTCTGGCTGTTTTGGTTAATGCCTATAGGGGAAGTGTCAAAAATATAGTGCAATACAGAAATTTGTTTAAGATGGAGCTAGCCTCTATTTTCTGGCATTTTCTGGATATACTATGGATTTATTTATATGTTTTCTTACTTTTGAACCAATAACGTAATATTAATGAATACTACTACTGTATCAAAATTAGACGAAGTAAAAACAGGTCCGTGGGACGGTGGTACGTCGCCTGTTAATGTAGAATACGGAAAGATAATGATGTGGTTTTTTCTACTATCAGATGCTTTTACATTCTCTGCATTTTTGATTTATTATGGAGCGCAAAGATTTAGTAAATTAACTTGGCCTGATCCTGATAAAGTATTTCAATCTATTCCTGGAATAACTGACCATGGGGCTCCTTTGGTTTTCGTAGGGATCATGACTTTTATTTTGATTATGAGCTCTGTAACTATGGTTTTGGCAGTGGAAGCCGGTCATCGTGGGGCCAAAAAGGAAGTAGTATGGTGGATGGTTGCTACAATTATTGGTGGTTTCATGTTCCTTGGCTGCCAGGCTCTTGAATGGACACATTTACATCATGAAGGCTTTTGGTGGGGATCAGTACCTCATGCTGAAACTTTGAAAGAAATTGATGGGGACCATGTAAGTGTTCTACAGTTTTCTAACTTGTTCTTTACAATTACCGGATTTCACGGGTTTCACGTTTTTAGTGGTGTTATCATAAACATAATTATTTTGTTCATGACCATAGGTAATGTGTTTGAAAAACGCGGTACATACCTTATGGTTGAGAAAGTTGGTTTATACTGGCACTTTGTAGACCTTGTTTGGGTATTCGTATTTACATTCTTTTATCTTGTTTAATCGCTAATCGGAACATCAAATGGCTCACGAGCATCACTCACATACAGAAGGTCATCACGAAGAACATGCTTCTATGACTAAAGGAAAGATCTGGCAAGTATTTTTTTACTTACTAGGTATTACTGTCCTTGAATTTATTATAGCATTAGTAATTAAGCCTAAGATTGGCTTAAGCGACGGGCTTACTAACTTCATATATATTGCATTAACTCTTCTTAAGGCATATTACATCGTAGCATATTTTATGCACCTTAAGTTTGAAAGGTATGCATTTATAACTAGCATCGTAATTTCGTTAATCTTTATAATTTATTTTATTGTACTATTACTAACAGAGGGTTCTTACCTGAATGTGCATATGCCTCACTAGTGAATGGCTAATAATAGATCTTCAATAAAAAAAATATTAATCCTGGTATCCATACTTGCGGTACCAGGATTTTTGTATTATTTACTTCAGGAAAAGGGAAAGAACAGGTACAAGCCCCTTAGTTTTTTTGGTCCTAAACAGGTTGCATCCACCTTTCATACTAAAAGGGGTGTGAAGATCCCCGACACTATCTATCACACCATAAGTGATTTTAAGCTTATCGATCAACGTGGTGACAGTGTTGGTCTTCCTGCAGACACCGCTCAGATTACCGTTGTAAATTTCTTTTTTAGCCGTTGTCAGACGGTATGTCCCACTGTAAATCGCCAGCTGAAGCGTGTGGTGGAGGAATATAAGACCAATCCTCTTATAAAGTTTTATTCCATAAGCGTAGATCCTGAGAACGACAAACCGGAGGTACTGGAAAAGTACGCTACAGGGCAGGGTGCATTACCTGGAAAATGGTTCTTCATGACAGGGGATAAGGGGAAGATCTATCAACTTGCAAAGAGAGATTTTTTAGTAGACGTGCTTGACACTGGTGCACCTGATAACATTAATCACAGTTCACTGCTTATTCTTGTTGATCCAAAAAAACGGATCAGAGGATATTACGATGGTACTAACAAAGAACAAGTTGATAAACTGATTGATGAAATTAAAGTGCAGGTAGCTGAAGAACTTCGAAAAGTAGCATATCGATAATCTCGCTTAAATTATGAATGATAAAGTAGTGTTACGTATAGTAACGGGTATTTCCATATTTGTTTTTCTTGTAGTATTAATCCTCCAGGCTAAAGTTTTAACCATATTTCCAAAAGGTCAGCAGTTTCCTTCCTGGGTGTATGTATTGCCGAAACTTAATGCCATCTTGAATGGCACGTGTAGTGTTCTTCTGGTTATTTCGTTATTTCAGATCAGGCAGAGAAACATCAGAACGCACAAGGTATTGAATGTTATTACTTTTATTCTTTCCTCTTTATTTCTTGTTTCCTATATTATTTTTCATGCCACGGGTATTAAGACAACTTATGGAGGAGATGGAACAGTCAGGTATGTTTATTATTTTATATTAATTACACACATTATACTTGCTGCGGTTGTTCTTCCGTTAGTATTGCTGAGCTTCTATAGTGGTTTATTGATGAATGTAGAACGTCATCGTAAACTTGTTCGTTGGAGCTTCCCAATATGGCTGTATGTGACTGTAACTGGAGTAATTGTGTACATTATGATATCTCCATACTATAGCTTTTAATAAATCAGGAAATGAAAGTTGTGAAATATTGTGTAGTTGTTCTAGTTTTCCTTTCTACGTTTGCGATAGTCCCTAGTGCTTACTCTCAGTGTGCAATGTGCACTATGAATGCAGAGAACTCGGTGCAGAATGGTAACACCCAAGGCAAGGGACTTAATAATGGCATTTTGTACCTACTCGCGGCTCCCTATCTAGCTGTTGCAGCTGTTGGCTTCTTGTGGTATAAGAAGTATCGCCGTAAAAATGTAAGTATTGATATTAGGGATGAGAAAATAAACCTTAATTGATCTTACGGTGGCAACGTCAAAGTTCGAAGCAGTAGCTCAGGCGAAGTGTCCGAAGTGCAGGAGAGGCAAAATTTTCCTTGGCCCGGTTTATTCGTTCAAGGGCCAAAAGATGAACGAACATTGTCCGAATTGCGGTATGAAGTATGAAGTTGAACCAGGATACTTTTATGCAGCAATGTATGTAAGTTATGCATTAAACGTAGCTGAGATTGTCACAACTGCCATGTTGACATATTATTTAAGTGGTGGGAGTGAAAATCCAATGCTTTATATCGGAACCATTTTTACTGTCATTTTTTTACTTGCTCCTTTCAATTACCGGTATTCAAGAGTTATTTTGCTACATTGGCTTTCGCCTAAAGTAAAGTACAATTCAGAATACGATAAGTAAATGATCTTACCTTCAACATTTGATTTTTTAGAAAAATTAAAAGACAACAATAACCGGGACTGGTTTAAACAAAATAAGCATCTTTACGAGAATTCCCATAAAAATGTGCTTGAGTTCGGCTCAACGATTATCAAGTCCCTTTCTAAGATTGATCGTACGATTCCCGAACATCTCGACCCGAAAGATTGTGTTATGCGTATTTACAGGGACATAAGGTTTAGTAAAGATAAATCGCCCTATAAACTGAATTTTGGAATAGCATTATCTGCAAATGGTAAAAATTTTGATGGAGCTGGATATTACCTTCATATTGAACCGGGAAAATGTTTTGTGGGGGGAGGCGCCTGGCATCCTACGCCAGAGCTTCTGAAATCTATACGTCAGGAAATAGATTATAATGGTTCGCACTGGCATGAAATCATAGATTCAGATAGCTTCAAGAATACCTTCAACACTCTTAGTGTTGAAGATAAGCTTCAAACGGCTCCTAAAGGATATCCATCGGACCATCCGGATATTGAATATTTGAAGCTTAAAAGTTTCGTTGCTACCCGGGCTTTAGATGATAATGAGCTTGCAGCCCCTAACGCCATAGAAATTGTGACTGATTCTTTCGAAAAATTATATCCTCTAATTGTTTTTTTGAGAAACGCGAATGCTTAATATTGTACTATGATGAGATGGTTTTTTACAGCTTTGGTAGCAGCTGTTTGTTTAAGTTCTTGTGTGGTGATGTCCACAAAAAAATATAAATCCCTTTTGGCTGATAAAGATTCGTTATCAGCGGGATGGAGTAAAGCAAATGTAAAAATAGAGAGTCTGGAGGAGGAAATTAGCCGTTTGAAAACAGATACTGCAGAGTTACATGGCAGGATTGCCGAACTTGAGGGCAAGTTTTCAGGTTTAGATAAGAACTATGCTACTTTGCGTGCGAATAGCTCCTCAGAGATAAATAAGTTATCAGCTGATTTACAAAAAAGGGAAGCACGGTTGAAAGAGGTTGAGGATGTTTTAAGAAAGCGTGACGAGGCAACGAATGCATTACGAGACAAGCTTCAGAAAGCTCTACTGGGTTTTCAACAAAGTGGTTTAACTGTTGAGATTAAGAACGGAAAGGTTTATGTTTCACTTACAGATAAGCTTTTGTTTAATACCGGTAGTATTATTATAGATGACAAAGGTAGACAAGCCCTTACTGAGCTTGCAGCGGTTCTCAAATCACAACCGGAAATAAATATTGCTGTTGAGGGGCACACCGATAATCAAAAGGTCGCCAATTTGGGTCAGATTAAAGATAATTGGGATTTGAGCGTGCTAAGAGCAACCTCAGTAGTAAGATTTTTAACAGAAGTAGAAAAAATCGATAGCAAAAGGCTAACTGCTACAGGCAAAGGTCAATATCAACCACTTGCTTTAAGCAATTCTGCCGAGGATAGGAGCAAGAACAGACGTATTGAAATTGTTCTATCTCCGAAGCTTGACGAATTGTACGATTTGATCAAGTAAATGCATCGGTAGTAGTGAAGATCTCACTTTTTAAATACAAATGCCCCAGGCAGTTAGGAAACTGTTGGGGCATTTGTATTTAAAAGAAAACTTGGTTAAAATGGGCTGACAAAGTCCTTAAAAGAGGGCAGAACTTTATCTTTCTCAGACAAAATAGCTTCTTCAGGTTCTATACCCCAGTCTATGTTCAAGTCTGCATCATTCCAAATAACACCGATTTCAGAGGCTTTATCATAGAGATTAGTTACCTTATACGTGAAGATGGTGTTGTCTTCCAGAGTAACAAAGCCGTGCAAAAACCCGGGCGGAACCCAGAACATTCTAAAATTCTCTGCACTCAGTTCAATGCTAACATGTTGTCCGTATGTTGGTGAATTTTTTCTAATATCTACAGCTACGTCAATAACTTTTCCTTGAATAACACGCACCAACTTTCCCTGAGCAAAAGGGTCTGCTTGTCCATGTAAACCTCTTAATGTGCCTTTTTGAGAGAAGGATTGGTTATCCTGGACGAACTCTGCATCGATACCAGCATCTGCAAAGATTTTCTTGTTATAACTTTCGTAGAAATAACCTCGGTCGTCTTTCCATATCTTCGGCTCAATAATTACTAATCCCTCAATTGTGGTTGGTATAATATTCATTATTAGTCTATAAATTCCATTAAGGTGTTGAACGAAACAAACTTGTTGTTGAAGTTTATTGAGTGTTTATTCATCAATGAAGCGAATTGATTCTGTTGAAAGGATTGGTAAGAAGCAATAGTATCAAGAACAAACTGCAGGCAATAGGTAATGCCTTCATTAGGTGAATCAAGAACTTTTAAAAGACGCTTTGAAGCAATAAGATTGCTTGACATCGCTTCCGGGATAAATTCTTCATTGATCCACCTTAACCATTCATCATTTATACTATCATCGATGATGATAGTAATATTAAACAAAACCATGTTGCGAAGATAAAGGTAAGATACATGTTAACCAATAGTATCACCTCTTAAGTTTCTGAAACGTTTCCGGGCTTCTGAGGCTAGTATACTGCCTGGAAAATCATTGATGATCTTCTGAAAACACTGTTTGGCCATTTCCTTGTCTTGTAGCTGGTTTTCGTATATATCTCCGAGCATGAACCAAGCGTCGTCTGCCCAAAGATCATAGCTATAGTTTTGGGTAATGGATTGTAATTGAACGATAGCTTGTTGGAAGTCTTGTTGTTTAAGAAATATTTTAGCTTTAGTCATTAGAATATCGTCTTCCAACGAGTTGCCGGGATAAATCTTTTGAATGCTATCAAGAACAAGCAGCGCCTCTGAACCTTTATTTTTAAAAGTAAGGAGATCCGCATAAGCAAATTTCTTCAAAGCATTAGTGTCTATTTCGCTCGCAGTGTTTTCCTGGATTAGTAGGCTTAGATTTAAGGCATCATTAGCAATGAGTTGCGATGTAGAGGTTTTCAACACATCAAGTTGAGCCTTCGCCCAATTAAACTCCCCTTGATAGTAAGAAAGCTTTGCACCTCTGAACTTAGCTTCCTGCCCGTTAGGTTCATTAGGAAACTCCTTTTCCACCTGTCCAAAGATTAGCGCCGCCTCCCAGGGTTCGTTATTTAAAATATAAATATCGCCAAGGTCAAGCTTAATCGCAGCGATGGAAGCAGGAGGAAGCCCAGGCACCTTAAGCGCGTTTTCGAGGAGTGTTTCAGCTTCGGAAAGCTTATGGAGATGAAATGCTTGTAAGTTGGCTAATTGTTTTACTGCGAAAACAGTATTATGAGTTCTTCCAAATTCATTGATAAGATCTTTATAGTCTTTTTCGAGCTGTAAAAGATTATCCTTGGAAAATTTTCCATTAGTCAACAGTTGGTTCTTGCAATTCAATAGCTGTATTCTTGCTGGTATGTAGAACTGCTGCTCTTTGCCTTTTAACACTAAGTAATTTAGAGCTTCGACAGCGGGCTCATAAGCCTTATTAGCAATAAGGGTGGCGGCAAATTCGTATACTCTTTCACCGTCCTCCTTCTGACGCTTGTCAAGAGAGATAATTTGTTTAAGTGCCAAATTGTACTCTTTCTGCTGATAAAACAACCAGGCAAGGAGATCGGGAAATGCCAGGCTTTGCGGCTCTTTCTGAATTTTTTTTAGCAGTGCTATTTTCAACTGATCATAATCCTCTGTAGTCTCAAGAACAGTTGCAAAAGCATTTTTGGCCTGATTAATAATGTTGGGCTGTAGTTCAGGAGAGCCTAAGAGATTTAAGTATTCCTGAATGAGCATTGGCTTATTTTTCTGGTAACGGTAGAGGGAAATAAGATCGTAAGAGAAAAGGCTTTCATCTTTAAGTAGTTTTCGGCCTTGTAACAATGCTTTTGTAGCATAATCGTAGGCTGTAGCTCTATAAAAGGCGATAGAAACTTCACGAATGGCATGCTCGCTTGTTGGGAGGTTTTTGATGATATTGCCATACCACTCATTAGCTTTAGCCTGATGCCCCTGTTCCTGGAGGACCCGGCCATAATCTATTTTAAAGGAAGGGTTATCTGGAACATCTTTCAACATCTTTTTTACCACCTTCTCAGCATCATCATACCTTTTAATCTTAATCAGGGCGTTTAGATACTGGTCGTAGTATAGGGATGGATTTGGGGAACGGTTAAAAAGTTTTTCATAGATTATAGCAGCACGATCATATTCAGCGTTTTGATAATATTGTATAGCTAAGGCATCTTCAGAATTGCGTTGGGCAGAAGCATGAAGAAATGCTAACACCAGTAATGTAATCATTACTGAAGGAGAAAATAGCAAGCTTTTTAAATCTAGGGATCTCAAAATTCTCATATCTGTAATAAAAGCGCTAATAATTTATCCGCGAAGCATAAGTTTAAAGATAACGACATAAATTATGATTTATGCTTGAAACAATACATTAGTTGTATTCTAAATGTTACGTGTGACTGGTTGCAAAACAAATATTTTAGTAGTTCGTAATTTGAATAATGAGGGGAAATAATTTTATGCTGAGATATTTTGGTATCTGTTTGCTGATGTTGTTGTTAAGTGTATTCGTGTGTTGCAAGCAGGAGAAGGAAGCCCGTAAAATTCCCCTTGAAGATTTTTTCAGAAATCCTGAGAAAACGAATTTTCAACTTTCTCCTGATGGTAAACAATATGCCTTTCTTAAGCCCTACAGGAACAGACTAAATATTTTTGTTCAGGACCTTGATGGGAGCAATGTTAAACAGGTTACGCGATTAACCAGTAGGAATATCGGTTTTTATTGTTGGGCAAATAATAAATCCTTACTCTTCTCTCCGGATAGCAGGTCTGGCGCGTTTTTATATTCAGTAGACAAGGAAGGGAAAGCTGTAAAGGAGTTGTTTGCGGATGAGAAATTAAACATAAAGTTAATTAACTGGAAGAATATCACTAATAATGAGCTCGTGCTGGGACTTAATAAACGGGATTCAACCGTTTTTGACGCATATAAATTGAATTTGACGTCGGGGGCCTTAAAGCTTGTAGAGGAAAATCCTGGTAATATATTCCAATGGTTCACCGACGGAGAAGGAGATATTCGTATGGCACTGGCGAGTGATGGGGTTAATGAAACATTACTTTTCAGAGAAAATGCCAGCTTGCCATTCAGGCCGGTTGTTACCAATAATTTTAAGACAAAACTTAAGCCGGTAGCCTTTTGTGACAATGATCGCACTTGTATTTACGCTATTTCTAATATAAAAAGAGATAAATCGGCCCTGGTACAGTTTGACTGTTCGCTTGGGAAGGAGACCAGGGAGTTGTACAGTCATGACGATGTCGATATAAGCGACGCGGAGTACTCTTATAAAAAAAGGAAATTGATTTCTGTAGGCTTTGAAACCTGGAAAAGAGAGAGATATTATCTCGATAGTGCGGCTAGTAAAGTATACAAGACCCTTCAAAAGCTTTTGCCTAATACCGAGGTAGTAATTGCAGATCAAAATATAACCGGTTCGATAAATATTATTCGGACTTTTACGGATAGGACCCAGGGGGCTTATTATTTATATAGGCCTGCGGCTAAGCAGCTAGGCAAAATAGCAGAAATAAATCCTTTGATTAAAGCAGAGGAAATGTGCCAGATGCAGGCGATTTCTTTTAGGAACAGGGAGGGGTCTGTTATAAAAGGATATCTTACTCTTCCTTTGAATAAAGATCCTGTAAATCTTCCCGTGATTGTAATTCCTCATGGCGGCCCAACTGATCGCAATTCCTGGGGGTATAGTTCTGAAGTACAATTTCTTGCCAATCGTGGATTTGCAGTTTTTCAACTTAATTTTCGTGGCTCGGGTGGTTATGGAAAGCAGTTTTGGATTTCAGGTTTTAAAAAGTGGGGAACGATTGTACAGGATGATATCAGTGATGGAGTAAGATGGTTGATAAAGGAGGGAATTGCTGATTCAAAGCGAATTGGGATATATGGTGCAGGTTTTGGTGGGTTCAGCGCTTTAAGTGGATTGTCAAAACATCCGGAACTTTATGCTTGTGGCGCATCACAATCAGGGTATATAAACTTGTTCACCTATCTTAAAGCTGTGCCTCCTTATTATAAACCTACTCTTCAAATGTATTACGAGATGGTCGGCAATCCTGAGACCGACATAGATTATTTGAGAGATGCGTCTCCGGTTTTTCATGCTGATAAAATAAAGGCACCAGTGTTCATCGCACAGGATGCTAAAGACCCAAGGGTAAAGGTGAACGAAACAAATCAGTTTGTTAAAGAGCTGCGTAAAAGAAATATACCTGTGACCTATATTGTTAAGGAAACAGAAAAATATACTCTTCGTAACCCAGAAAATCGCTACGAGTATTACACCAAGCTTGAGAAGTTTTTTGAGAAGTACCTTTCTAATAAGTAAAAGGATATGATTATCAGGAAGTTCTCGGGAAAAAAGAACTTTGTTCTAAATATTGTATTTCTGATCTTAATAGCTGCCTCGTTAGTAGCAGCATTAACTATTGCCTATAATTTTACGTCAAGGTACGTGTATGACGAATTTGAGAGAAAGAAAACAGAAGTTGTAGATGAAACTATAAAACCCTATAATGACTTTTTTCAAAATAGGATACCTGAGATTTCATTGTATCAGGGTTATCTCGATGCGTCTTCCGCCTACAAATTTTCAAAGACTATTCTTGACCAATTTCCTTTTGTTAGTCGTATTATCTTTTACGATACAGAAGTAAGTAATCACAAAACGAAGTACGCATTCCGTGTAAATAATCTAACGATTGCACCAAAGGCTATTGCGCAGTATTACCGAAAGCAGCCGGAAGACTCGGTAGTTTTATATACTAAGGCTTCAGGATTAAGACCTGTAAAGTATATAAACGAATTTAACCGCGTGTCAGTTAAGTTGGCTGCATTTCTGCAAAGTTTTGAGTTGAATAGAAGTACCTTATCAGATGAATCCTTAGGGACATTTTATAATGTAACAAACAATCGTGTTACTTTTATGAATATTCCCCGTGAGGAGGAGATTAAGGCTTTCAAGCAACTCATGGAAGATGAGGGTAGCAGATCACCGGTTTACCAGCAGGATGTTCTGTCTTTTCTACTAGATCCTGGAAAAATAAGGATAAAGAATATTCATCCTCATCTTTACGAGGGAATAACCATAATACCTCTCACATCTGATATTATAGAGGTTGAACCAGAGCAGGTTTCTACGGAATTTCCGCTAACAGGAGCCTTTAGTAGCTATAAGCTTCATTTTGTTTCTTCATCGGATTTTCTCTCAGACGAAATAGTGCGGCGATATTTTCCTCTTGCTTTAGCCATTTTGATGGTTTACGGTATTCTAATAGCAATAGGCTTCCTTATTTATCGCAATTTGAATATTAACAATAAGCTCTTCAAACTTCAATATGACTTCGTAAATAATTTAACACATGAATTTAAAACACCAGTGAGTGTTATCAAGATAGCGGGGAACAATATTAGAAGAGCTAGTCAACTTAGCGAAAGAGAAAGATTACATTACGGGAAGATCCTTGATGAGGAGGCAGATAAATTGAACGATTTGATGAATAAACTTCTGTCTTTCACCCAGATTGAAAACCAGGTTATAAAGGTGAAACGTGAGAATATTAATCTTGAAGTGTTTGTACAAAACATCGTTGATACGTATAATTTAAAGTATAACGACTTCCAAATATCGTATACCATTCGTAATGTGGATCACTTTTATACTGACCCAGTTCTACTCGGAAGTCTTTTTCAAAATTTGATGGACAATGCGTATAAATACTCTCTTCGCGGTAAAAAGGAACTAGATATTGATATAGCCCACGAAAAAACAGATATTGTTTTCAAGTTTACAGATAAAGGTATCGGTATTCCGAAAGAGGAAATGAAGAATATTTTCCAGAAGTTTTACCGTATTCAAAGCGAGTATAATCAACACGGAAGCGTAGGCTTAGGATTAGCATTTTGTAAGGAACTTGTTAATTTTATGGAAGGTAATATTACAGTAAGAAGTAAAGTGGGGCAAGGCTCTGAATTTACTATTACGCTTCCTTATAATTATATCCTGTAGATTTTTATTAACCATTTATAGAAAGAGATTAATATTAGATGAAAAAGGAAGTTAAAATAGGAATAGTAGAAGATGATGATAATCTGCGTTTTTTGGTAGCACATAGATTGGAATCAGAGGGTTTTACAGTAGTAGAGGCCACCGATGGCGACGAAGGCGAACAGTTGATCTTGAATGAAAGGCCTGATATTGTCCTGTTGGATTGGATGCTACCAGGAAAGCAAGGCAATGAAGTGTGTAAGGACGTTAGGTCGAAGGGTTTTGAAAATGTGATTATAATGATGACAGCGAAAGCTCAGGATGTTGACAAAATTGATGCATACAGTGCCGGAGTTACAGATTATGTTACTAAGCCTTTTAATATGGATGTGCTAATTGCCTTAATTGAAAATAAAGTAAAATTTGTTATCCTTAATGAGAAAACTGAGGCTTACAAGTTTTCTAATATGGAGCATTTCCCTAACACTCATTCTCTTGTAAAAGATGGTAGGAAGATAGAACTCACAATTTTGGAGAATAGAATTTTGTTGTATTTTCTTAAAAATCAGAATAAGGTTATTCACCGAGATGAATTAATGATGGTTGTTTGGGGCTATAATTCGGATGTAAATACCCGAACTTTAGATATGCACATTGTCAGACTGAGAAAGAAAATTGAAGCAAATCCGGATATGCCACAATTGCTACAGACTGTAAGAGGTATAGGATACAAGTTTGTGAGTTAATAGTGTAAGCAATTAACCAAATTGTAGGTTCCAAATATAGTTGCTCAAGATGACTGAAGCTAATTGAAGGATCATAGTGCCATCCAGGAAAAAGAAATAGTAATATTCGTTTTTCCTGATGTTTGATTTAAATATTAGCCAACCGGTAAGAAGGATAGTTAAAGAAATTCCTATAAAATCAGGATCAAGGGACCTGGTGAATAAAAGCAGGAGGCTTATATATATAAGTAATAAGAACTGGCAAAACAGGTAGGCCTTCTTTTCTCCTAACATCACAGGAATCGTTTTAAGATCATGGCTTCTGTCCTGGTATAAGTCGCGTATATCAAAGGGTACCGTGATGGCTGCTATAAAGAGGAAACGCTTTGCAATCAGAACAATAGTGTCGCTGGCCAGGATGGGCATACCTGTCTCTATAATAGGAAGCAATACGCAGCTGAGAGACCAGATAAGGGCAATAAGAAAGAGTTTCAAGCCTGGGATATTCCTTAGTCCAAACTTTTTATCGTTCATTGAAAATAGCGGGAGATTATAAGCAACCGCAATTACTCCAAGAAAGAACAAAAGTACCTGGGATGCGGGTGAGAGGAAAAAAGTTAATGGAATTATTGAAATAACAGCGATAAGGGTTATCGTTGTCATAAAACGATAGTTTGCAAATATCCATCTCACACGCCTGAAAGGTGACTTTTCCGGGTTCTTGGGTTTAGCAAGAAACATGCTGAAATTATACAACGAGAGAGTTGAACAAAACAGAATCCCCAAAACGTACTTGTCACACTTGGCGTCGAGCAAGTGATACGTTAAACCAGCTTGGGCAACGGCACATGAAGCAATGAAAATATTGCTGAAGAGCAAGAAGTCCATGACCTGTCTTATAAAGGACTTTACGAGAGATTGTCGATCGGGGTCGGGCATTTGCAAACAGTTGTTTACAAGCGGCTTAAGCTCGCTTTAATTCAAATATCGTAATTTCTGGTAAAATTCCAACCCTCCCCGGATAGCCGAGGAAACCGTAGCCCACATTTACATAAAGCTGCTGGTTGTTCTCCTGATACAGCCCTGCCCATTCTTTATAGATATATTGCACGGGGCTCCATTGAAATTCCTCCATCCGTACTCCGAATTGCATCCCATGTGTATGCCCACTAAACATTGCGTTAATGTCAGGGTAATTAAGAACATGTGCACGCCAATGGGTGGGGTCATGGGAAAGAAGCAGCTTTACTTCTTTATCTTCAGTGCCACTTAATGCCTTATTCAGGTCTGCTTTTTTCGGAAAGCGAGATCCAGCTCCCCAATTCTCAACGCCTATTATTGCTAATTCTTCACCATCAACCTTCAATGACGTACTTTCATTAAGTAGTATGTTCCAGCCCATGTTTTTATGGGTTTGAATCAGATCTGCAAAGTTTTTCTCTTTTGCCGGACTCGGGTAAGGACCATAATGGTAGTCGCCGTAGTCATGGTTTCCTAAAACAGAATATACACCAAGGGGAGCCTTTACTTTTGTAAAGATATCCTGGTAATTCCGCATTTCCGAAGCTTGGCCATTTACCAGATCTCCAGTAAAAAATATGAAATCTGGCTTTTCTCCTAGCAGCGTTTCAACTCCGCCAAGTACTGCTTTTTTATTGTAGAAGCTGCCTGAGTGCACATCAGAAATTTGAGCTAGACGTACACCATCAAATGCTTTGGGAAGGTTTTTCAGATAGAGTGTTCTCCTTTTAACCTGGTAGTCATAAGCACCAGAAATGATGCCCCAACTTAAAGTTGCAAAAGGGATGGAGGCAACTGCTAAACCCGCTTTCAAGATAAATTCAGAACGGCTTATTTTGTCCGTTGCAGTGCTTTGCCCAGGCGCCTCACCTGGTTTTGTCGAGACGTCTTTTGATTTCTTCCTCTTTGAAAGAATAATCCGTCTGATATCATCAAGAAAAATGAAGGGCAGGTAGCAAACTTTAGAAACGAAAGAAAGAACAAAAGCCACCATAGTTACCGCTCTGAAACTTAGGCGAAGATTAAAATAAATACTGGCGAAAACGCCTATTATCAGGAGGAAAGAATACCCCCAATAAATCCATTTAAACCACCTTGTTTTTTTTGAGGTCTTGTCTTTGCTTAGTGTTAATAGAGCTTTATAAATATAAAGATCTATTAACAAAAGTATTATGGTAATAAGAAGTAAAGGGAGTAGCCTGTTCGCCATTAATAGTATCTTGAAATTTTCCTTCTACGAAAGATTTAAGACAAAGGTTAACTTAATATCGTCCTTTGTCGTCGTAATCCTCATCTTCGTCGTCTTCGAAGCTAGCGTTGAACAAACTTCCCAGCATATCCTTGAACTCAAAACCATTGTCAAGGAACGATTTGCCTATTTGTGAAAATTCAGCCAATCCATGTAGCAGAAACTCCATTAAAAGTAAGTTTTGAGTATCGCTAAGTCGCGGATGAAACTTCTTTACGACGTTTTTCAGCCCGGGCACAGAATGAAGGATATCGAAATACTCTTTTTCTGATAGATCATCCAGTACGTTCAAGTTATTTCCTCCTCCGAACCAATTGACAATTTCCGAGTAGGGATTGTCTGTTTTAGACCGCTTGATTTTTTCTGGATCAGGGAAAAAGCGTACCATTAGAGTTTTAATTGCTTTGCCTACCAGGATATTTGCGACTTTCGCAGGGCCTTCCTGTTCTCCTTCGTAAACCAGTTCAATTTTTCCGGTTATTGCAGGAATGACACCAAGGAAGTCGGCAATCCTCACAGCTGTTCTTTCCTCGCCATTAAGCAACATTCGCCTTTCTGCATGACTAATAAGGTTCTCATAGGCAGAAATAGTTAAACGAGCTGAGACTCCTGATTTTTTATCTATATATTCTGAATTACGGGCCTCAAACGCAATCTGCTCGATTAAATCTTTTACTAAGCCGTCAGCTTCAACTGCCATACGCTGAGCCTTAGTTAACTGTGCTTCCTGCTGAGTGATCTTTCTAGAGATTTCAACGCTTCGAGGATAGTGAGTAAGGATCTGGCTTTCAATCCGGTCTTTTAATGGCGTCACTATAGATCCCCGATTGGTATAGTCTTCGGGATTAGCCGTGAATACAAACTGGACATCTAATGGTAGTCGTAATTTAAATCCCCTGATCTGGATGTCTTTTTCTTGGAGGATATTAAATAAGGCCACCTGGATCCTTGCCTGAAGATCGGGTAATTCATTTATAACGAAGATGCTTCTATGAGCACGAGGTATCAGACCGAAATGAAGAACCCGTTCGTCAGAGTAAGTAAGCTTTAAAGTGGCCGCCTTAATCGGGTCAACATCTCCGATTAGATCAGCAACTGTAACATCTGGTGTGGCAAGTTTTTCTGTGTATCTTTCTGAACGGTGTAGCCATGCTATTGGAGTTGAATCTCCCTGTTCTTCCAGCCGCTGTCGCGCAAACCAGGAGATTGGCGCAAATGGATCGTCATAAAGTTCAGATCCCTCTACATAGGGAACATACTCATCCAATAAACTAATCATTAGCCTAGCTATCCGCGTTTTCGCCTGACCACGCAGGCCAAGTAGAAGTATGTTATGCTGAGACAGAATTGCAGTCTGCAAGTCGGGAATTACAGTATCCTCATATCCAATAATTCCCTCGAAGCCGCTTTCTTTATTTTTTATTTGAGCAATAAGGTTTTCTCTTAGTTCCTGCTTTATTGTTCGGGTTTTGTACCCGGTTTGTTTTAATTCTCCAAAGGTTTTTATATCTGGTAAATTACTCATGCTTGATTTATGTTTAAAACACTCTTTATTTACTATCCTATCTAACTGTTCTTCGCCTGTTTTTTATGTAATCTTCGAAGATATACTCGCCAAGGCCTTTTAAAGAGCTGTAGAAAGCCTTACCTCCATTTATTTCGGTAAACTTTCTTACAAATTGCTGAAGGTAGGGGTCTTTTGCAATCATAAAGGTCGTAATTGGAATCTTCAATCTCTTACACTCGGCCGCCTTGTTTAAGGTTTTGTTCACTACTTTCCGATCCAAACCAATACTGTTTTTATAGTACCGGTTTCCTTCCTTCAAACAAGTAGGTTTACCATCGGTGATCATAAAGATCTGTTTGTTATGCGTTTTCCTTCTCCTTAAAATATCAACGGCTAGCTCAAGTCCAGCATAAGTGTTGGTATGATAAGGTCCTACCTGCAAGTAGGGTAGATCTTTTAAATTGATCGGCCATGCGTCATTGCCAAACACAACGATATCTAAGGTGTCTTTTGGATATCTGGTTCGTATCAATTCGGCCAGTGCCATTGCTACTTTCTTAGCGGGTGTGATTCTGTCTTCTCCATAAAGAATCATTGAGTGAGAAATGTCGATCATCAAAACTGTAGAAGTAAGGGTTTTAAAATCCTTCTCTTCTACCTCCAGGTCCCTCTCAGTCATAGTGAAGTCACTGATACCATGATTGATCTGAGCGTTATGAATTGAGGCTGTCATATCAATCTGGTCGAGGCTGTCTCCGAATTGAAACTCCCGCCTATCAGCGTTCTTTTCTTCACCTAATCCCGACAGGTTGGTGTTATGACTCCCTTTTCCCGACTTTTTGAGTTTACCAAAGATTTCCTCCAAGGCTGACTTTCTGATGCTTTGTTCAGTTTTACCTGTGATTTGAAATCCTCCAGAGTTGTTGTTATCATCGATATAGCCTTTTTGCTTAAGCTCATCTATAAAATCTCCAATACCATAGTCATCCTGGGTAAGGTTATACTGTTTATCAAGTTCATTGAGCCAAGCCAAGGCTTCATTAGCATCGCCAGATGTATAGTTCAATAGTTCGAGGAATAATTTTAGTAATTCGTCAAACCCACCTTTCGGGATATTACTCGGAAGGAACTGAGAAAATGAATAGCCCCGCATGTTGCACCTTTCTGTTTTGATAACTACAAACGAAATTAAAGGTTTGTTATTGGGAGGTTGTTATGATGGTGTAAAAATATGGCATGAATAGCTAACCGCGGAGTAATTATAGATCGTTATTTGCGCTTTTTTTGGCGGTATTGAGATAATGATAATAAAATCTGCTAAAAGGCGTATACAATGTTGATATGTGGAAAAATAACTCTCAACAAGTGTTTATAAACATTTTTTAATGACAGTGGATGCCCTTGCTTAATCGTAATTTAGCGTCGTATTTAAATGCAAGCAACTACCAAAAAGAATTTGATCATATCTGCCTGTTATGCTGGAACTGTGGTTCTTGGAATGCTAATCGGCCCTAAATTTCATAATGAGAGTTCCAATTCCAAGAATGGGACTTTTATTCCTTTTTTGGGAGGTCGTGCGGACAAGGTAGAGCATGTGCTAAATATTATCCAGGAGAACTATGTAGATCCTGTAAGTGTGGATAGCCTGAAAGATCTTGCGATTAGCCAGATCTTGAGTAGGCTGGATCCTCATTCTTCCTACTTGCCACCGAGTGAGGCCCGGCATTTTTCTGAGAACCTCGACGGAAATTATTACGGTATTGGTGTTGAATATCAAATTTTAAATGATACCGTATTTGTTACGGCTGTTCATCCTGAAGGCCCTGCAGATAAGGCAGGTGTGAGGCCGGGAGACCAGGTTATTAAAGTTGCTAACAAGCTAATCGCCGGAAATCAAATTACTGCCGATAGGGTGGTAGCTATGATTAAAGGCCGGCGTGGTTCAGAAGTAAACCTTCTGTTGAAACGAGGCGCAGAGCTGAAGCATGTGGGTGTGTTGCGAGATAAGATTACAGTTAGCAGTCTTGATGCTGGATATATGCTAACCGATAAGGTAGGTTATATTAAGATAAGTCGATTTGGAGCACACACCGACGAGGATTTTGTAGCAAAAGGACAGCAAATGAAAAAGTCTGGAATGCAGGGTCTTATCCTTGATCTGCGGGGAAATGGGGGAGGATATTTAAACGCTGCTACAGGTTTAGCTGATGAGTTTCTACCCGACAAAAAATTAATTGTTTATACAAGAGGAGAACACGAACCTCGCACTGATTACTTTGCAACTGAAAAAGGAATTTTTGAAAAGGGAAAACTAGTGGTTCTGATTGATGAGAACTCGGCTTCGGCAAGCGAGATTTTAGCTGGTGCAGTTCAGGATCTGGATCGGGGGACAATTGTGGGTAGACGTAGTTTTGGAAAGGGACTTGTTCAGGAGCAATTTAACTTCGGTGATGGCTCAGCACTCAACCTAACGGTGGCCCGCTATTTTACACCCTCCGGCAGATCCATCCAGAAACCTTATACAAAGGGTAGTGAAAAGTATTTTGAGGAGGTAACGCTGCGTTTGAAAAGTGGGGAGCTTGCAGGCAGGTATACCGATACCGTTAGAGATAAGCTTGGGATTTTTAAAACTTCGGCAGGTAGATTGATCTATGGAGGTGGTGGAATAACTCCCGATGTTTTTGTTCCGATAGATACAACTGCTTATAATGAACTGTTCTTTCTGTTGAATTCAAAAGGGATAATAACAGATTTTACATACAAACATTTTGTTCATCAAGTTCGTCCATCGTCTTTGGCGGAGTTCTTGAAAAACTTCTCTGTCTCTGAAGCTGATCTAAGGAAAATGCAGGCATTTGCTATTTCCAAAAAGGTAGATGTACATACAAATGATTTCATTCAGGCAAGACCCGCATTAACGCTGCAGATCCAGGCTCTGTTAGGGCGGTATTACTTTGGGGAGGAAGGGTTTTATCGGGTGAAAAACCGTTCAGATAAAACGGTAGCGAAAGCGTTAGAGGTACTGCAATGAAGAGTTAATTAATAAGTAGATTGACAGATCGGGCCAATCTACTTAAGTTTTTGCTTATGGCTGATTAGTAATACCAGTATCTCTTCTGGTAGATGCAGTATCTGCGTCACCAGGGCTGTTAGAAGACGTGTCTTTATTCAATTCGTTCTGAATAATATTTTCATTAGCCTTTCCGGCATTAATAGTGTCTTTGTCATCACTATCCGGATCCGAATCTCCCCTGAGATTACATGCGGTAAATACAGCTGCAGTTAAAGCGAATGCAATAAGTGTTTTCTTCATAGTAGATTTGAAATATGTTTCGAGCTGTTACTGCCACTGCAGCAACAGCTGAAATTGTTGCTATTCTATTTCTGTCTGAAATATATTTGAATAGGAACACCGCTAAAATCAAAATGTTCTCTCAATTTATTTTCGAGAAAGCGCTTGTAAGGCTCTTTAATATATTGAGGTAGATTACAGAAGAAGGCAAACATTGGAGATGATCCATTAATCTGCGTGATATATTTAATCTTCACGTATTTACCTTTTAGAGAAGGCGGAGGGTAAGCTTCAATAATTGGAAGCATAACATCATTCAGCTTTGATGTCGGAATCTTCTTAAGCTTATTTTCAAAAACTTTTGATGCTGCTTCAATTGCTTTAAAAATTCTCTGTTTTTCCTGAACGGATGTGAATATGATAGGGACATCGGAGAAAGGCGCTATTTTCTCTCTGATCTGCTCTTCAAAAACTTTGGTTGTCTTGTGGTTTTTTTCAATCAGGTCCCACTTATTCACCAGAATGACTGCCCCTTTTTTGTTTTTCTCGGCCAGGTGAAAAATGTTAATATCCTGGGATTCGAGCCCTTCAACCGCGTCGATCATTAGAATTACTACATCGGCCTCTTCCAGTGCTTTTATTGTACGCATTACTGAATAGAACTCGATATTTTCCTTCACCTTGGTTTTCTTACGAAGACCCGCAGTGTCGATCAACATAAATTCATGCCCGAACTGATTGTAGTGTATGTGAATAGAATCACGTGTTGTTCCCGCGATGGGGGTAACGATATTACGTTCTTTACCAACAAGTGCGTTGATCAGCGAAGATTTTCCAACGTTCGGACGTCCTACGATCGCGTATTTAGGAAGTGTAGTTTCACCTGGTTCCGCTTCCTCGAAATGCTTTACAACCTCGTCTAATAGTTCTCCCGTCCCTGAACCTGTCATTGATGATATTCCATAGATCTCGCCTAAGCCAAAACTGTAGAACTCGTGGAGATCATTCACCAGCATATTGTTGTCGACTTTATTTGCAACCACAAAAACAGGTTTGTTGCTACGGCGAAGCAGATCTGCAATGCTATCATCCAAATCTGTTATACCAGTTGTTACGTCTGCCATGAACAGAATAACGGTTGCTTCTTCGATAGCGATTAACACTTGTTCCCGAATAGCGGCTTCAAAAACATCTTCGGAATTTGCTACGTAACCCCCAGTATCTATTACGGTAAATTGCTTCCCTATCCATTCGGCTACTCCGTAATGTCGGTCTCTTGTTACGCCACTAAAATCATCCACAATCGCTTTACGCGTTTCCGTTAAACGATTGAACAAGGTTGATTTACCTACATTCGGACGGCCTACTATTGCTACTATATTACTCATTTTAATTTACGGTTTTGGACTTCGAATTAGAGTTTATCCTGTAGCTCTTCTTCTGCATCCAATTTAAGCCTCATATGGGCTCTTTTCAAACAATATGATCAATTCATTCAATTCCGACTTGCAAAGATGATCGACGTGCAAAAACGTAGATTCATAGCCAATCGTAATTTTTTCTAATCTTCGTATCCAAACCTTTTCAGATAATTCTTTTTGCTCCTCCAGTCGGGAATAACTTTCACGAATAACTCCAGGAACACTTTCTTTTGAAGGAACTCTTCCATGTCTTTACGGGCATATGTTCCTACTCTTTTGAGCATCTCGCCAGCTTTGCCAATCAGGATATTCTTCTGTGAGTCACGTTCCACGATGATCTCCGCGCTGATCCGGTTTATGTTTGCCTCCTCTTTGAAAGAAGTAATAATAACTTCTGTACTGTATGGAATCTCCTTTTCATAGATCTTGAAGATTTTTTCACGGATCATCTCCGAGACGAAGAAACGCTCATTTCTATCTGTCAGTGCATCTTTTTCATAATAGGCCGGATGTTCAGGCAGATTTTCGATGATGAAGTCCATTACAGCGTTCACGTTGTATTCCTTTAGGGCAGAAACAGCAAACACAACTTTTGGATTTAATGTGTTTTGCCAAAACTCAACCTTTGCTGAAACCAATTCCTGGTTTGATTTATCTATTTTGTTGATAATGACAGCCACGGGCGATAATGTACTTTTTAACTTTTCAATTACGTCTGTCTCATCATGTTTTTCATTTATGTCAGTAACAAGAAGGATAATATCAGCGTCAACAATAGAGTCATTTACCACTCCCATCATACTCTCTTGTAAAGCATAATGAGGTTTGATTACCCCAGGCGTGTCTGAAAAGACTATTTGATAGTCATCCTCATTTACAATTCCTAATATCCTGTGGCGTGTGGTTTGTGCTTTTGGGGTGATAATAGACATCTTCTCACCTACCAATGCATTCATCAAAGTTGATTTACCTGCATTGGGCTTTCCAACAATACTGACAAAACCTGCTTTATGCGACATAAAAAATTTTTAAAAAAGATTTGGAGTACAAAGAAACGAAATATATCTTTGCACTCCAATTCGGGAGGTGAGTATTTGTGAAGAAAGCATTAAAAAACGAATTGTATAGAGTGCGGGGTGGAGCAGTTGGTAGCTCGTCGGGCTCATAACCCGAAGGTCATCAGTTCGAGTCTGGTCCCCGCTACCGAAGGAGTTGAAAAGACACTCTGAAAATGGTCCATTCGTCTAGGGGTTAGGACGCAAGATTTTCATTCTTGAAACAGGGGTTCGATTCCCCTATGGACTACAGGATTAAAGGCTTCAGCTATTGAAGTCGATGATTGAAATAACAGTGCGGGGTGGAGCAGTTGGTAGCTCGTCGGGCTCATAACCCGAAGGTCATCAGTTCGAGTCTGGTCCCCGCTACCGAAGGAGTTGAAAAGACACTCTGAAAATGGTCCATTCGTCTAGGGGTTAGGACGCAAGATTTTCATTCTTGAAACAGGGGTTCGATTCCCCTATGGACTACAGGATTAAAGGCTTCAGCTATTGAAGTCGATGATTGAAATAACAGTGCGGGGTGGAGCAGTTGGTAGCTCGTCGGGCTCATAACCCGAAGGTCATCAGTTCGAGTCTGGTCCCCGCTACCGAAGGAGTTGAAAAGACACTCTGAAAATGGTCCATTCGTCTAGGGGTTAGGACGCAAGATTTTCATTCTTGAAACAGGGGTTCGATTCCCCTATGGACTACGAAAATTACAAGCGAAACTGTCAAGTTTCGCTTTTTTTGTTTACCCTCCGACCCAGCTCTTTAATCCAAGCTTCCATCTCCAAAAATTTATTAACTTTTTCTTTGTTTTTTTGTTAGCTAGCAATGTATCTCGTTCAGATTCTTTTGCCTGTATATAATAATGTCTCAGAGGAGTTTTCATCCAGCTACTTTTCGGTTGTGAGAAAAGAACTTGCCGATAAGTTTGGAGGGATTACTACTTATACCCGCTCACCTGCAATAGGGCTTTGGAAGGAAAATGATAATAAAATCGTTAGAGATGAGATTGTGATCTTTGAGCTTATGGTACAGGAGGTAGATTATGAATGGTGGCGAGGTTATAAATCGAAGTTAGAGGATTTGTTTGAGCAGGAATCTATAATGGTGCGGTCCTGGCCAGTTACTCTTGTGTAAGATAACTGAACAGGAAAGGCGCAAGTACAAGGGGCTCTAACCCATCTGCTCTTTTATAATGGCTTTCAATCCTTCATATATAAATGAACTGGCACTACTGTTCTCAGATTCCGAATTTGTACCATCTTCCTCGTTTGATTCTAATATCTTTTGCAATTCCTCTTTCGATGCTGAAAGAATTATAGTTTCGCCACTCGCGTTAAAAGAATCTGTAGTGTGAGCGTTCAAGTTCAGATTTTGTATCAGGTTGTTCAAACATGTAGCGTATTTGGGTGATAATTCAATGTGCATTTTGTGTTCAGTTTTCTAGTAAAAAAAATGAGAATGGGCCGTCGATCAGAATATCCTGCTTTGTACGGCAAATTAATTTTGGAAAAAAATTAACAATAGCGAAATAAACAATCTTCTTCCAATGGATTTTGCTTATTAATCCCCTTGTATTGCATAAAACACCTTTAGTAAAAAGGGTGATTTACCCAATTGTAGCATTTAATTCTTCAGCGTAATTTCAACAACAATTCAACACCGGTAAAGTTTATGGAATTTCCATCAGAAACAAGCCACGCTAAAAACGTAAGCAATTTCGGAAGTTTGCTTGTAAGCATTGAGGTGCTGGGTAATTTGTATAACCCCGGAAAAGAAGGGTTAAAATTAGTGCATCTTAAGACACTGCACAGACAGGGAAAAAGTGTAATGCAAGGAGTTGCTTTATCTTTAGGTGTATATGCAGCAGCAGTAGAATCGAGAAGAAAGGCATGGGAAGGAATAGATAGTTTGGCGAAGCGTATTCTTGATGTGTATGAAAAGTCTGAGGAGGAGTCTTCAAAGACAAGCTCTCTTTCAACTTTATTGAACCAGGTAAAGGGAGATAGTGGGTCATTTGCGGAGCATGTAACCGTGCAACAGGGGTTGAAGTTTAATGCTTTACTTTCTCGTCTTTCATTCGAAGAGCGACTTGACAGCTTTGAGGAATTAATTTCGATGATATCTGAAAGTTCAGTAGGAGCTTCTGAGCGTGGTCTGCTTCTGATTACGTCACTTCACGCACTACAGTCGAACTTCCGGTCAAAAAATATAAATGTAAAGCTTGCAGAGGCAGCTCTTAATACAGCAAGATACAACAGAGATGTTTTACTGTACAAGCAGGAGAATAACCTGGTATCCGTAGCCGAAGAAGTGAAAGATTATATAAAAAATACTTTAGGTCCTTCATTCTCGCAATACATGCAGATAATGGACATGACTTTTATACCAAGTTAAGACGTTTACCTAAACCGCTTCACTAAAAAACCGCAAATCCTTGCGGTTTTTTTATTTGCTCTTATTTTTTCTTACTACTTATTCCTGGCTTCAGTAGTGTTTCTCCAGCTTTAATTACTAAGGGAAGTTTATACTTTAGAAATGCTAAGTTTCATTTAAGCTAAATCAACTTTTAGCTTATTCAATGAAGAGTTTTATGTGCAGAAAGATTTTTCGCGTTTTTTTTTAAAAAATTAAAACAAATAACATAAATTCGTGCCGAAGATTATTGAATTTGTTATTTCAATACCAAAAGTTTAATAAAATTATTCTCAAACACTAAAAAATGGCGGCAAAATTAGAGTACATCTGGCTTGATGGTTACAAACCGACTCAAAGCCTTCGTAGCAAAACAAAAATTGAAAAAGATTTCAGCGGAAAGTTAGAGGATTGCCCAATGTGGAGCTTTGACGGTTCTTCAACTGAGCAGGCACCAGGTGGTTCTTCTGACTGTCTTTTAAAACCAGTTTTTATTTGCCCGGATCCTCAGCGTAAAGAAGGGTATTTGGTAATGTGTGAAGTATTAAACGCAGATGGCACTCCTCACGAAAGCAATGGCCGTGCTCTTATCGAAGACGATGATAATGACTTCTGGTTTGGTTTTGAGCAAGAATACTTCTTGTGGGATGATGAAACTAACAAACCTCTTGGTTTCCCTGCAGGTGGTTACCCAGCTCCACAGGGCCCATACTACTGTTCAGTAGGTGCTAAAAATGCTTTTGGAAGAGAAATTGTAGAAGAGCATTTAGATGCTTGCTTAGAAGCAGGTCTTAACGTTGAAGGAATCAATGCTGAGGTTGCTGCAGGACAGTGGGAATTCCAAATCTTCTCTAAAGGAGCTAAAGATTGTGGTGATCAGATCTGGATTGGCCGCTATTTATTAGAAAGAATTGGTGAGAAATACGGAGTATCTATCAACTGGCATTGTAAACCACTTGGTCAATTAGACTGGAACGGTTCTGGAATGCATGCTAACTTCTCTAATACTTTATTAAGAACTGCTGGTAGTGAGGCGATTTTCACAAAAGTTTGTGAAGCTTTCCGTCCGGTAGTAAAAGAGCATATCGACGTTTACGGTGCTGATAACGACCAGCGTTTAACTGGTAAACACGAAACGGCTTCTATCCATGATTTCTCTTATGGAGTTTCTGACCGTGGTGCTTCTATCCGTATCCCTGTTCAGGTTCCTAAATGGGGCTGGAAAGGTTACTTAGAAGATCGCCGTCCAAACTCTGCGGCAGATCCATATAAAGTAGCTGCTCGTATCATTAAAACTGTTAAATCTGTTCAGGCTTAATCTTAACAGACAATAAATATTAAATCCCCTGGAGTTCCTCCAGGGGATTTTTTGGTTTTAGAGAATTTGTTTAAGCCTTGTTTTCTAAGTATCTAAGGTAGTTTCCTCCCTCAATTTTTGTTTTACTGGAAGTGGGATGAACATAAATATAGCTATAGCATTGAACAGCACCATCCGTAGTACTTACCTCTATAATAATTCTTTCGTATTCACAATTAGCCTCTCCCAAGCCCTCATAGTCGTCAAGTGTTTCGAGTATTTGATCCGGGTCATTCATTTTGAAAATCTTACCAAAAACAAACTCGTCCTTATCATAATTGATTACAGCGCCTGGATAAGCTCCCAGATCAAAAAGTTCTCCGGGAAACTTTCCTGGACTACACAATGTGGCATTCTCCAAAAGGAACCGAGCGTACATGTTTTCCGGTAACAGCAAAGTACCGTATACAAATAGAAGTTGAGTTACATGCTTTTCCATCACCCTTAAGATATCAAATAATTTGCAGACAGCCGTCTTCAATTTGCTCTTCAAATAGATTATATTTAGCAGATTCAAGCGCTCGTTAGCAATAAATGTAATGCAATGGATAATAAGGAGATCATCAGCTATTTAAAGGAAAAGGGAATAACTAAGATAAAATTTGCTTTTGCGGATATTGACGGAGTATTGCGTGGCAAGATCATTAATACAAAGAAGTTTCTCAGCGGCTTAGAAAATGGTTATGGATTTTGTGACGTTGTTTTTGGTTGGGATAGCAGTGACGAACTCTATGATAAAGTAGACGTGACTGGCTGGCATACTGGCTTTCCAGATAAGCTTTGTAGGATAGATCTTAATACATTTCGTACAATTCCCTGGGAAAATAATATGCCTTTTTTTATCGCTGATTTCGGTGCAGATCACGCTGCTTGTCCCCGGAGTTTGCTGAAAAAGGTTATTGCTGATTGTAAAAGTCTTGACTTTCATTCAGAGTTTGCACAGGAGTTTGAATGGTTCAATTTTAGGGAGACACCAAATTCTCTCTATGAGAAACAATATGTTAACCCAGAACCATTAACTCCTGGGATGTTTGGTTACTCCATACTGAGGCCTTCATTGAACAATAACTTTAATAATGATCTTTTTGACCAACTTAATGGCTTTGGGGTTGAGCTGGAAGGATTGCATACAGAAACAGGCCCTGGGGTCTACGAAGCTGCTATTATTCATGATGAGACATTACGCGCTGCCGATAAAGCAGTACTCCTGAAAACAGCGGTAAAGGAAATCACCTATCGTCACGGAATAATGGCATCTTTTATGGCCAAGTGGAATGCAGAGCTACCGGGATGCAGTGGTCATGTCCATCAAAGTTTATGGACTAAAGACAAGAAGCAGAACTTATTTTTCGATTCTAATGACGAAAATAAGATGAGTAGCTTGATGAAGCACTATCTAGCCGGTCAGCTTTACTGCTTGCCTGAAATATTACCCATGTTTGCTCCAACCATTAATAGTTATAAAAGACTTATAGAAGGAGCATGGGCACCTACTACGGTTAGTTGGGGTGTTGAAAATAGAACCACAGCAGTAAGGGTAATTAATACGACGGAAGCGTACACTAGATTAGAAATGAGAGTTCCTGGGGCAGATTCTAATCCTTATTTAGCCATCGCGGCTTCTTTAGCTTCTGGTCTTTACGGTATAAAAAATAAACTTAGTCTCGATCAACCGATCACTCTTGGAAGCGCCTATTCCAATAAAGAATATTCCCGACTGCCTTCTACTCTTTACGAGGCTTCTGTTAAGATGCAAAACTCAGCTCTGGCACGAGATCTTTTTGGAAGCCCTTTCGTAGAGCATTTCACGGCATCAAGATTATGGGAGTGGAAGCAATTCAATAAACAGGTGACTGATTGGGAACTGAAGCGTTATTTCGAAATAATATAATACACACACACACACACACACAAGAATTAGAATGGATTATTCTCTTATTATAAAGAAAGCCTGGAAGGAGTTCAATCCTTTCAAGATAATTCAAAAGATTGAAGATATCAGCGCAATGGTGTCTACTAATCACGTTTTTAGGGTTACTTTCGACGACGAGGATATCGTAATTGCAAAGCTATCTTACTTTGGTAAGTATGAGCATTTTAAAGAAGACCACAGAATAATTCATACCCTGGCTAATAATCTCCTTTACCCATTTGATAACGTTCTTGCAAAATCCCTTTTAAAGAATAATCGGGTTTATACTTATCGCTACAAAAAAGCTAAGACCGACGCCTGGGTGGTATTCTATAACCCGGTACGTGTACAAGAGCGTTTGCCTCGAAGGTTAGACGAGTCGCAGATCCGGAAACTCGGGGAACAGATGGGGCGCTTTCATAAAGCTTGTTCTAGTGCCAAGAGTGTACTACCAAAGTCGTCGAAGACATTAAGGACTGATGTCAATATTTTATTGAAACAGCTAAGTCGGAAAACTCAGCGGCAGTTTGATGAACCTCAAAAGGAGGTATTACGCAGCCACTGCGAGAAATTCCTGGTTAACCGTTTAAAGTGTAAGGCCGACGCTTTTGAATCTATTCCCGTCTTTATTGATTGGAACATAGGTAACTTCTCTGTCACGCCTAACTTAAAGTTGTTTTCGAGGTGGGATTACGACTGGTTCCGTATAAGTACACGCATGATGGACTTCTACTTTTTAAGCAGGGTAGTATCCGATGTTGGCGACAGAACTGTATTTAGTTATGTTGTGACTACTCTGATGGAAGACCGTTTTTTAATCTTTCTGGAAGAATATCATAGCGTTAACCCTTTAACGGCAAATGAGGTGCGATTTATGAAAGAAGTATACCGGTTTTTCATCCTTAATTATGTGATAAAAGATGGAAAGTATTTCTTTAGTGAACAGTATGCGCAGAAGTTACAGAACGAGGCATTCGATATTTATCTGCCTTCAGTTGACTCTGACTTTGATGCCCGTAAAATTTTAGACCACCTTAAATTAAAGTAGGAGAAATCCTATATCTTTATAAGTTAATGATACAGTTATCTAATTTTAAATCTGTTATAGATCAATATCAGATTGTCTTCTTCGACGCATATGGGGTTCTTAAAAATTATAACGGGCTTGTTCCTGGTATAGAGAAAACGTTTGACTATCTCAGAGAAAAGAATAAGGAGTTCTACATTGTAACCAACGACGCTTCACGGAGTCCTCTTCAGCTTGCAGAGTCATATCACCGTGTTGGGTTGGATGCGGTAACACAGGAATGTATCATATCGTCTGGGATGCTTGCAAAGGAATATCTTGACCTAAAAGTTCATGAAGGTATTGTAGCATACTTAGGAACTAGTAATTCCGCACATTATATTGATAGTTCAGGTTTGCATACTTTACCGGTTAGCGCTATAAATGAAAATAATATTGATGATGTTAGTGCTCTTGTTTTCCTTGATGATGAGGGATACGATTGGTTTAGTGATTTAAATAAAACGGTGAATCTGATCAGGAAGAAACCCATTCCTGTAATTGTAGCTAATACAGATTTTTCTTACCCAGTTACCCGCAACGAGGTGGCAATTGCAGCTGGCGGAGTAGCAAGTATGATCGAGACAATCGTGGGACGTAAATTTATCAGGTTTGGTAAACCCGATAGTCAAATGTTCATGTTTGCTTACGACCTTATTAGGGAACGCTTGCCTATAAGTAAAAAGGATATTGTTATGGTTGGAGATACCCTGCATACCGATATTCTTGGTGGAAATAAATTTGGATTTGATACCGTGCTGGTTTTAAGCGGAAACACTCTTTCTGGAGAAGCAGAAACGAAAATTAATGCCACAGGTATCATTCCAACCTATATCTGTGAGTCTGCCGTAGTGAACAAGTAGGGCTTCAGAAATCACCGCCCGAAATCCAGTGTTCACCGACATCCTATTATAGTCCGCCTAATTGTAATTGAGCAGCCAGTGAACAGTCTTTACATTTACTGTAATTATTAGTTATGAATACAGTAAATGTTATTATTGCTATTACGATGCTAATGCTCGCAATAATCTTAAATCAGGCATTTGAAGATAAGGAATCAGGCAGTAGGAAGTCCTATTTTAAGGAGGCTCTTACTGAATCCGGAAAAAGCTTAAATTAAAAAAGGGCTTGCTGAACGTTAAGTTCGGCAAGCCCTTTTTAATTCTTTTTTAGCTGGAATTAAGGAACGAATAAGTTCTCTTTATTCCTATAATCACCGGCAGTATTAGAATACCAATCTTTGTATTTAGTACCACCTGATGTAATCCACTCAGGAAGTTTTAAATAGGCAGTAATGATATCTTTTCCTTCAATTGGGTATGTGAATGACTTGATAGGTACACTAATCGCCCAAGGGTATCCTTCCGCTGTTACATAATACTTATTTTGAGCTGGAGAAGATTTATCATCCCCTGTACCGAATAAAGTTAAGTTTGCTAATGATGTAGGCTTTTTGCCTGGAAGGTGAACTTCTGCACCGCGTCCAGCATCTTGGCTCCAGATAAAAGGATTATATTCACTCAACCCAAAATCTGATAATTTCGTTCCGTCATTTACCTGGAAGCTGAAGCTATACGATACGGATGGCGATTTAGGATCTTCCAATCTTGTATTCATATAATACATCTCGTTATGCATATCATTAAACAAGATGATTACAGCTTTTGATTGTCCGGCTTCGAGGGTAGCTCCAGTAACGTTGCTAACAGCAGTTCTATTGATTGGAAATTCAATTCCAAATCCGTTATGGAAAATTCCTCCTCTTGCAGTAAGCATATAATTTCCATCCACCTGTACTACTGCATTCGACGCGTTGCTGATAATTTTTAATTGATAAGACATCACTACGTCGTTAAGATCATAATCGCCCTTAATAGGCCACATATCTTCAAACGTAACTGTTGCCCCCGCATCCGCTCCACCAAGAATTGCATAGTTGATAAATGCTTTTGAAGCATCGGTTGGATAGTCATCTAAAGCATCAGGAACACCGTCACCGTCAGTATCCATAATTACTGGAGTTCCATTACCTTCAGGATTGCAACTTGAAATCGGGATAAGTAATCCGCAAGCCAATGTAGCTCCACCATTAATAGTTCCAAGGTTTTTTTCAAGACCATTAGCATCGCAATACTGAAGCGCACCGGTAATAGTACCAGCTCCTGTAAGCTCAGTTTCATTCGTTACTTTAACTAGGGATGTATTATTGTATCCTTTGATTGTTCCGTTGATTTTGATGTCTTTTGTTGTTAATTGGGCTCCGTTATACTGTCCAAGTTCTGAAGTTCCATTAATAAAAGTTTTAGAATCCACGCGGATATAACCATAGTTTTTCATCGTAGTGCTATGATCATATTCGTTTGTTACCCATAACTTACAGTAGTTGAAGAATGTGGCATGGTTGAAAACCCGGAAGTCAGTGGTTTTGATGGAGCCATTATTGTAAAAAAGACTATTTGAACCAACGTCCATTAAACCGTTTACAGTTATGGTTCCATTATTTGTATGAACAGTTTGAGGACTGGTTTGAGTCTCAGTGCTGTACTCCCCAATTACATTAATTATTCCATTGTTAGTTAAAACGCCGGCAAGATTAATTCCACCATCGAAGGTGATAGTGCCATAATTCTCCAGCGTATTGTTGTTTTGGTTGAAATTAGTTGCTTTATTGTTCTTATCATCAAATGTCACTATCGATCCATCGGTAACAACTATTTTCATCGGATCGTTGATCTTATTGTCGTCAAGATCTGCGATTGTAAGATTTGTTCCACATAGCCTTAATGTACCTCCACCATTTGTAAAAGAAACATCAAGGGTCTTATTTGATCCGCTTACACAAACTGTCTTACCTCCAGAAATAGTAACAGTTTGATTGTTAGAGCTCAGGGAGACAGATTGGGTACAACCTGATGTGCAATTAGGGCTGGTAGCCAGAACTTTATTGCTCGACTTAGCAGAACTAACAGTTACAGCACTTTGCGCAAAGCTTACATTTACCTCTGCTTTATTCAGAGTTACTTTTTCTGTAGTGTTGGAATTGTCTGGAGCTGTTCTTATAATATAAGCCTCGGTAACTGTATTAGGAAGATAAGCAGTTGTTTCGAACGATTTTCCAACACCTGCAGAACCTTTCGCAATAAGTTTGCTATCGGGCCCGTAAATAGCAACTACACTTAATAAATTGCCAAAGCTATTGTCTGTAATATTTACCTTAAATGTTACATTTCTGGATGATTCCCAGGTAAATCCTTCAGGTACTTTAACATCAGATAGTTTTTTCGCAGAAAGCGATCTTTCAATATCCGATTCCTTATTACAGGCATTAAAAACAAACGATGCGAGCACCGTCGTAAATAGTAAATATTTTCTCATACTGTCCCTTTTCTAGAAGTGTTAAGTCCTTTGTATTTTCAACATATGTGCCAATGTTTAAAATACGCTTGTATTGTACGTAAAGGCGTCTTAATAGGTTTTACTTTCCTTCCAGCCACTGTAGCTCTCGCAATTCGGCCGAATTTCTGGGGATGTATTTCTACATCCCTACACAATGGAATTACATGTACAATCTATTTAAAAGATTTAAAGACGATATATTTGCTTTCATGATACAATCTCGATTCATACTGACTTTTTCCTTTATTGTCAGCTTTTTTATAGCCAATGTATACGGCGCAGAGGTCGACACTGTAAATACCTATAGTGCAGCTATGAAAAAGAATATTAAGGCAGTAGTAATAACTCCGGCAGACTATAAGGAATCAACTACACCTTATCCTGTTGTATACTTGCTGCATGGATACGGAGGGCGTTACTCTAGTTTTGTGAATGCAATCCCAGCAATTAAAAATTATTCTGACGTATTCAAGGTTATTCTCGTTTGCCCTGATAGTAATATTGGAAGCTGGTATTTCGATAGTCCTGTGGATAATGCATGGAAGTATGAAACTTATACATCCGGAGAACTAGTAAGTTGGATTGATAGTCATTATAAAACCATCAAAGATAGAAAGGGCAGAGGAGTAACGGGATTTAGCATGGGAGGACATGGAGCTTTGTATCTCTCGTTTAAGCATCAGGATGTTTATGGTGTAGCAGGAAGCATGAGTGGGGGCGTGGATTTTAGACCATTTCCAAGAAACTGGGAGATAGCAAAACGTTTAGGAACTTATTCGGAATTCCAGGAAAGATGGGATCAAAACACAGTTATTAATATGGTTAACTTATTAAAGCCAGGAGGTCTGGACCTGATTATAGATTGTGGCACTGAGGATTTCTTCTTTCAGGTAAATAATAATTTCCACCAGAAACTGCTCGAACAGAAGATTCCCCATGATTACATAGTAAGGCCCGGAGGGCACAATTGGCAGTACTGGGATAACGCAATCCTTTACCAACTGCTATTTATGAGTAAATATTTTAATAGATACAAGTAAAGAACAAGCAATATCAGCTAAAGATATTGCCTGTACTGTTCCCCCGGGTTAGTAAGCCTCAGTAGGCATTGCTGACTGGGGTACATGAACAGAGCTATCGAGCTCGTTCTCAAGTTTTTCTTTTACGGCGCAATATCCAGTAACTCCACGGTATAGTAGCGATCCTCCAATACCTAGTTCTGCTATTGCAAGCCATGGATGAGAGAAAACGTTAGTTAAGCCTTTTAAAGCCAGAAAAGCTCCTGCACCCAGGGAAACCAAACGTTCTGATTTCTCAACATTGGCGCTAGGGTTTTGCTGCAAAACATTTTTGTTTAATGTTTCAGATACCTTGTTAATCATCGAATTGTTCATGTTCTTCAATTAGTTTTTGTTTTTAAAAGGTTGAGGCTAATTCAAATTTCTGAAAAAGGGTCAGCCTCATTTAGATCTAAATATTTAACCAACTGTTACTGATACTGTTTAACGTAATTTGATTTTGTAGAGGCTTTCATATATTTCATTTTTCACTCGTGCCGACTGATTATAACCTTGTATTTTTAGGTAATTAAAATCCCCCGCATGTTATAAATATCACGGTATGTTAAAATTTAAAAAACAGTCTTTGTCGTTGTTGATGGTCCTAACCTTACTAGTTTCGCTTGTAGATAAGGCAATGTCCCAAAAAGTTACTGTGCCAAAAGATACTTCCTTTGCTTTATACAGTACTTATGTTAAAACCAAAAAGGCGTATCCGAATATTCAAATGGTATCCGAGGCGATGCCTAAAAAGGTTAAAGCTAAAAAAGATATAGCGTACTGTGTTGTTAATAGTTCCAGGAGTCTTTCTTTGGATGTATTTCATCCTTCCAGGAAAGTTAAAAAGGGTTATCCTGCAGTTATATTGATTCACGGCGGTGGTTGGAGGTCAGGAGACCGCTCTCAAAATGTTCCCTTAGCCCAACAGCTTGCAAAAAATGGTTACGTGGCTGTAAATGTGGAGTACCGGTTATCCACCGAAGCTCTTTATCCCGCAGCAGTACAGGATGTAAAGGCAGCTATTCGTTGGACAAGGGCAAATGCTAATTCGTATAGGATTGATACCTCCAAAATTGCTGTTCTTGGTTTCTCAGCGGGAGGTCAGTTAGCAAGCTTGATAGGAACCACTAATGGAATGAAGAAGTTTGATGAAGGCAATACCTGTAATTCTACTTACTCAAGTAAGGTTCAGGCAATCGTCGATCTCGACGGGACTCTGGCCTTTATACATCCCGAATCAGGCGAGGGTGACGACAGTAAAGGTAAGTCGGCAGCAACATTATGGTTTGGTGTACCCAAAGCAGAAAATCCTGCATTATGGCATGAAGCCGGGGCTTTGAATCACGTTAGTCCTCAAACTCCGCCTATATTATTTATCAATAGCTCTGTTGCAAGGATGCATGCCGGCAGAACAGATATGATCGGAAAGCTGAATCAGTATAACATTTATTCGGAGGTGCAAAGCTTTCCCGAAGCTCCTCACGTTTTTCCTTTATTCCATCCATGGTTCAATGATACTGTAAAATACACGGTGAATTTTCTGGATAAAGTGTTGAAAGGATCTTCAAATTAAGAAACACTTGCTTAATATCCTTATCTTTCCACTTTGTTTTTTTAGTACTATCGTTTATATGACTTATTGTTTAGGAATTAAGGTAAGGGAAGGTCTTGTTGCTATTGCAGATACCCGTATCACTTCAGGCACAGATACCACCGTGAAAAAAAAGGTGTATGTTGATCAACGTGAACAGCATTCCATTTTTATCATGACTAGTGGATTGAGGTCAGTAAGAGATAAGGCTGTTATTTACTTCAAAGAGCTGATTGACGAAGGAACTGAGTATAATAAGTTATATAAAGCGGTCAATGCATTTGGTGAACAAGTAAGGAGAGTAGGTAGAGAAGACCGGGCAGCTCTCGAACAATCCGGGTTTAAGTTTAACTTAACAACAATCATAGGAGGTCAGTTGCGGGATGATGAAGAACATAAAATGTTCCTTTTATATTCCGAAGGTAACTGGGTGGAGATGGATGAAGGTTCTCCATTTGTCATCATTGGAAATTCTGGGCACGGCAAACCAATCCTTCAACGTACACTTCATAATGACTCCAGTATGGAGCTTGCCCTTAAAACAGGATTCCTTTCTTTTGATTCAACAAGAGCAGCTGCAAACGACGTAGATTTTCCTATCGATGTAGTTTTATACAGAAAAAATAGCTTCAATTTGATACAACACCGTTACGAGAAGCAGGATCTGGAGAATATTTCAGCGCAGTGGGCTTGTGAATTGAAAAAGTCGTTACAGAATATATCGAATGATTGGATGCAAACGGCTTTTGACAAGATGAATACCTATAAAACGCAGGCCAATGAAGTTTAATGTTTCCAGTCGACTTACTTACTATGTTCAGGAGGATTCTACTATAATTTTGAACGTCCATGCGTTAAGGACCCCTACGCAAACAATACTTGAAGAAACTCTCCAGATTGATCCTTACATTAAGACCGAAGAAATCACTAGTACCGGTTGTGAAAGCAGGCTTGTTAGGTTCAAAGTGAACGCTGGCACTAATGTCAAGATAGAGTATAAAGCGCTTATTGATAACTCTTACAAGCATCTCGACACCAATTCATTAACAGAGGTCGCGGTAGAAGAGCTTCCAGCCAGCGTACTTACCTTTTTAAATCCCAGTCGATATTGTCAGTCGGATAAACTTTATCGTTTTGCAAATAATAAGTTTGGCAGTATTGAACCTGCGTTTAATAAAGTGCTGGCGATTTCTGACTGGATCCACGACAATGTTGAATACTTAAGCGGTTCTACTAATTCTCAAACTTCCGCATATGATACGGTTACTGAGTTGGCTGGCGTTTGTCGTGATTTTGCTCATTTGGGTATAGCCTTATGTCGTGCTTTATCCATACCGGCCAGGTATTTTACCGGGTATTCTTATCTTTTAAAGCCAGCCGATTTCCATGCATGTTTTGAAGCTTATTTGGGAGGTGAATGGGTTATTTTCGACGCTACAAAATTAGCTCCTCTGAACGGCTTAGTTAAGATAGCAACCGGAAGGGACGCCGCAGACACAGCAATAGCAAATTTGTTCGGGAATGTAAATTGTAGTTGGATTGAGGTAGGGTGTGAACTGGCAGAGGATGTATTTAATCCGGTGTTCTATAATTCCGAATCAACTGTTGCCGTATCGTATATTTAGCAAATGCAGAGCTCTAGTAGCTCTGCATTTGGCTCCCATTATTGTGCGGAACTAGCTTTCTGTTTCCAATTCCGTGAAAAATATCTGTAGGCAAGCCACCCTATTATTCCTAATATAATAAAAGCCCAGAGATGAGTAATGCCGATAATGAGATCCAAAGTGAAGTTCAGACCTGTGGCAAGAGCGTCACCGAACCTTTGAGTTGTCGGAGATCGGTAAGTACTCAGATCATTATTAGGAATAGCTTCTTTCTTTATCAATGTATTTTGATTAAACCTCAGCTCCAAGGTACTGTACCTGGTGTTCGCCTCGGTTCTCAAATTATTCATCTTCTGTTCAATTACCTGATCCTGCTCGTCCGCAATAGTTAATGCGTCTTTAGTTTTTAACTTCTCCTTCAGGTTCTGGGCATCCAGGATCTTTTGTCTGCTTTGCTGTTTTAGGCTCGAAGAGAGAAAATCAATACTACGGTCGTCTACATCTAACCTCGCCTGTTTTATAAATGTGGCGTCATCAGCTATTGCCTGAACAAACTCTTCCAGGTGATTAGAAGGAATTCGTACGGTCATTTCTGCTTCAACATCATAAGATGAAACAACAAGGAGTGAGTCATTGGATAGGGGGATAGTTTTACTTCCTTGAGGAGTGCTTTCAATATTATGGTGAGTAACCAGACCTCCCAGGCTTCTTACAGACTGAGAAATATGACGGCTGCTTCTATAAACATCATGTACTTTAAACTCTATATTAGCAGTCTTCACCAGTTTTGTCTCAGTAGCTGGGAGATCCGATACGGAAGTTTCAATAGAAGTGGAGTCGGCAGAAGCTGAATCTGACTCGTAGTTACCTTTGTTTGCACTACAGGCTGCAAAAGTTAGGGCAATAAGCATCCCTAATGAAAATTTAATAGTTTTCATTTTAGCGTGGGTATAGGGTTAAATTGTTCTGTTATTTAAATTTGTAAGCGTTTCTGATCACACTTTTGCTTGAGCTCTTAATTAGGCAATAGCGTGTCATTACGAGTTTTTTTTTCGTTTAATTAACTTATAAGAAAAAATTAAGATTACTTGAAAGTATACTGAAATAGAAATTTCAGCAATTGGTTTTTCGTGAAAAAACCGTGTTTTGTTAATTTAAGATGGTATATAGCGATTAGTTTGCGCTAAGTGTTGTTGCTTGCTTAGGGGATATTCTTTGCTGTCATATACTTTTTGTTTCTTTTAAATTAATACGCGGTAGGTGGAAATGTAACCCAGCTTTTTAAGAATTATTATTCTTTCTTTTTGTTCGGATCAAATTCGGGTCCTTTAGGTGAGCCAGGAGGGACTGTTGGATTTTCCGGAGGGGTGGTCGAAGAGTTAGGGTTAATCACGCTTGGGCGTGGGTCATGAGGATTAGGGTTGTTAGGCGTAGGCGTAATAGGGGTTGGAGTGCCCGATTTGATAGCACCAGTATCAACTTTAGCCGCGGGGGTACTAGCCCTCACCACACTTTTTGTTTTACCTGACTTTACTTGTTTGCCCTGACGGATGGCGTCAAGGTCGGCCCGTAGTTTCAAACTATCTTTTTTGCTTTGAGCAAAAGATGAAACCGATAAAATTAGCGAAGCAGTCAATGTTATTATTAAGGTTTTCATAGCATTAGAGGTAGATTCTATGAGAGCAGAAATATCATGCCAAGAGGCGAAGATGTTATGATAATTCCTAATGAAAATGCATGTTCCGATTTAAAGTTCTTCTTTCAGGACTTCCCATACATTTTCAGCTACGATCTTATATCCTTCTGCTGTAGGGTGTATGCCGTCTTTTAAATTAAGCTTTACATTGCCAGCAACTCCCTCTAATAAAAATGGGACGAACGGAATCTTATTTGCTTCTGCCACTTGTCTAAATATCGACCGGAATTGTTGAACGTAGGTGCCTCCCATATTAGGAGGTATTTCCATTCCCAACAGGATCAATTGAGCTTCAGGATATTTAGCTTTTACCTTGTCTAAAATAGCTTGAAGGTTTTTCTTTGTTTCAGTAACAGGGATGCCCCGAAGACCATCATTCGCGCCCAGCTCGAGCACAAATACATCCACTTTCTGTTTTAGTAACCAGTCTATACGGCTTTTGCCACCTGCTGTGGTTTCACCGCTTAAGCCTGCATTGATTACTTTATAAGGGAGTTTTAGAGAGTCGATTTTTCTCTGTATCACTGCAGGAAATGCGTCTGACGGATCTTCCAGCCCATACCCAGCTGTTAAACTATTACCAAAAAATACAAGGTTTTTTATCTCTGTCATTTTTTCTTTTTTCTCACTTTGCTTCTCTTTCTCAGGCTTGTTACCAGAGCACGACGCTACTATCAGTAATAATGCGAGGAGGATAATGGGTAATCTTTGCATAAACGGAATCAAAGTAATTTTAAAGCAACAAGTGCTAAATCTTTGTAAGAGTTTTAAACATGCCCCTCTTACAATAGTTTTACATACGATTTGTAATATTCTCCTAAGATAGGAATCAAACAAATAAAACAAACACAAGCTAAACTAGTGGATAAAATATTAAAAGTTGAAAATCTAGGTAAAACCTACCAGAGTGCCGGGAAAAATTTAACGGTATTAAATGAGGTAAATTTTTCAATAGAGGCAGGCTCCACCGTTTCTATTGTTGGCCCTTCCGGTAGTGGCAAAACTACTTTGCTAGGCTTGTGTGCCGGGCTCGACAGGAGTTCTTCTGGCTCTATAGAATTAAACGGTTTACGAATTGATCAGTTGAGCGAGGATAAGAGAGCTCAGGTACGTAATGAACATGTGGGATTCATTTTCCAGAACTTTCAGCTCTTACCTACCCTTACAGCTCTTGAGAACGTGATGGTTCCCTTAGAATTGAGAGGCGAAAAGAATATAAAAGGCCGTGCGTTGGATCTGCTTGATAAGGTAGGTCTGGCTTCAAGAGGTCATCATTACCCATCGCAACTATCCGGAGGAGAACAGCAGAGAGTGTCGCTTGCCAGGGCTTTTTCTAATAGTCCTAAGATCCTATTTGCTGATGAGCCAACCGGTAACCTCGATGCCGAGACAAGCGCCCGCATAGTAAAATTGCTTTTTGATTTGAATCATGAGCAAGGCACAACCCTGGTTCTGGTAACGCACGACATGGATCTCGCTCAAAAAACTCAGAGGATAATACGCATTAAGGGCGGTGCCATTATCAGCGATGAAATTGTAACAAGCGCTTAAAGATGGACAGTAAAAGACCTTTAAATCTTCCCTGGCTTTTTAAAATGGCATGGCGCGATAGTCGCCGTAACCGTTCCAGGCTTTTTCTTTTTATTTCATCTATTATTCTTGGTATAGCCGCCCTGGTAGCCATTTATTCTTTTGGAGATAACCTTGCTGAAGATATTGATGATCAGGCAGCAACTCTACTGGGGGCAGATCTCGTTGTTTCCTCAAATAAAAAGCCATCTGACAAAATTGTTCCTCTATTGGATTCTATTGGAAACGATCGTTCAAAAGAACAAAGCTTTGCTTCTATGGTGCTTTTTCCTACAGCTGGCGGTACCAGACTTGTTCAAATCAGAGCATTAGAGGGCAATTACCCTTATTATGGGGAAATCGAGACAGATCCGGCCGCTGCAGGTAAAACTTTCAGGCAGGGAAGAGACGCATTAGTTGATAAAACTTTAATGCTTCAATTTAACACGAAAGTTGGCGACTCGATCAAAGTAGGCGAGCTTTCATTCGAGATAGCGGGCGTCTTAAACAAGGCCCCCGGACAAACAGGGCTTTCATCCTCTATTGCTCCCATTGTATATATTCCCTTTAGGTATCTGCAAGAGACAGGATTAATGCAAAGGGGGAGCCGGGTAAATTATAAATATTTCTATAGGATTGGCAACGCTACCGAAGTTGAGAAAACGCTAAAGAAAATAAGTGGCAAACTTGAGAAGGAAGGTCTGGATTACGACACCATCGCTTCGCAGAAAAAGGATACAGGAAGGTCATTTGAAGATCTTACCCAGTTTCTATCCCTTGTAGGATTTATCGCCTTGCTTTTAGGTTGTATTGGTGTAGCAAGTTCAATTCATATCTATATCAGGGAAAAAATAAATTCTATTGCCGTTCTTCGCTGCCTGGGTCTGAAGGGATGGGAAGCTTTTCTGATCTATCTGATCCAAATAGCAGGCATCGGACTCATAGGCGGAATTATTGGAGCCGCAATAGGAACATTAGTACAACAGTTGCTTCCTCTTGTACTGAAGGACATTCTACCGGTTGCGATAAGCTCTAATATCTCCTGGGCTGCGATAGGGCAGGGCATTCTCCTTGGTTTAGTTATTTCAGTTCTGTTTGGACTTCTTCCTTTAATTTCTATTCGCAAAATCTCGCCTCTAAATACCCTTCGCGTTGTACATGAAGGGGCCAGCAAAATAAACGATCCCTTAAAATGGCTTGTTTACGCTCTCGTGCTTTTGTTTATAGTTGCTTTTGGTTATTTCCAGCTTGACGGAATAAAACAGGCACTGATCTTTACGGCAGGTGTGATCGTTTCTTTCCTGGTGCTTACCGGTATAGCTTCCCTTCTTGTCTGGATGGTTCGCCGTTTCTTTCCCACTTCAGGTAGTTATCTGTTGCGGCAAGGTTTGGCTAATCTTTTTCGCCCCAATAATCAAACACTTATATTGATTGTCACTATCGGTCTTGGTACTGCTTTTATCAGCAATCTTTTTCTTGTTCAAGACATTTTAATAAAGCGGGTAAGCCTTTCCGCAAGCGGGAATCAGCCAAATATGGTCCTCTTTGATATCCAGCCGGAACAAAAGCAAGAGGTTGCTCGTGTTACACAGGCGAATAGGCTGCCAATAATTCAACAGGTCCCGATAATCACAGTAAGGATTGAAGAAATAAATGGCAAAACCGCTGCGGAAGTTAAAAAAGACAGCAGCTCGAAAATTTCCCCAAAAGCATTCGGTTCAGAACTCCGTGTTACCTTTCGTGATACCTTAACTGCTGCCGAAAGAATTAGTGAAGGCAAATGGCGTGGAAATACAGCTAAAGACGGTACGATTTACGTCTCCCTTGAAGAACAGTATGCTAACCGGATACGTGTTAACGTTGGAGACACCCTGACCTTTAACGTGCAGGGGGCCTTGGTTCCTACGATCGTTGGAAGCTTTAGGGAGGTTGACTGGAATCGTATTCAAACGAATTTCAGGGTGCTCTTTCCAAAGGGTGTCCTGGAAGATGCTCCGCAGTTTCACGTATTGATAACTAGAGTGCCTGATAGCAAAGCTTCAGTTTCCTTTCAGCAACAGTTGGTTCAAAAATTTCCGAATATATCTGTTATTGATCTAACACTTGTGCTGAGTGTGCTCGACGAGATCCTGACTAAAATAGGCTTCGTCATAAAGTTCATGGCGGCTTTCAGTATCGTTACCGGAATTGTAGTGCTAATAGCATCTGTTCTTATAAGTAAATACCAGCGGATACAAGAGAGCGTCCTGTTACGAACAATGGGTGCAAAAAGGCGGCAAATACTCATAATCACCGCTCTTGAATATTTCTTTCTAGGGGCCTTAGCTTCTTTTACCGGAATATTGCTCTCTATCCTCGCTAGCTGGGCATTAGCTAAGTTTAGTTTCAAGACCGCCTTTGCACCTGATCTTTCTCCTGCATTGGTCTTGTTTGTTGCTATTTCAATGCTAACAGTCATTATAGGGCTCTTTAATATCCGGGGTATTCTAAACCGGCCGCCCCTGGAAGTGTTGAGAAAAGATCTATAGTGCGGATTTCGAGATGTTTAGGTGAAAAATGGGGAAAAATTTTCTACATTTAAGGGTTGAAGGTTTTGAAATACTAGTGGTTAGTAATAAAGCGAAAAGTTTTTTTAATTAATGATTTCTCCTGATTTTAAATTTTTCATACTCCTTAGGTAAATAAAGACGGTTATAAGTTCAGGAAGAACAGGAAGCTGAAATAGCAGAAACAGCTGGCATAGATTTGGCAAATGCCGTGCTGTTAGATGAGTTTAGTTAATAGAATTTAGGGTTTACAATTTAGTTCTAATGAAGAAGGTAGTCATATTCCTCTTTGTTAGAACTAATTTTGTTTAGCTACCACCTAACGCAATTAACTTTCCGGATGGCTCAATAGCCGCGGGAATGCAAAAAGCTTTCATAAGCAAACCACAGATGCAAAAACGTTTACTTTTTCTGCCTTTATTGATTGTTGCGCTATTACTAAGCAATAATGGTTTCTCTCAATTTGTTTATAAGAATTCCTTCAAGACCGACGATCTAAATGGAATTAAGCTAGGAGATGCGGCTAAATTAACAAGCGGAAATATAGATCCCTCAGGGAATGGTGTATTAAGACTAACAGATGCAATAGAAAAGCAGCAAGGGTACTGCCTCATTCAACAAGAATTTGATTTTAGTAAAGGTCTAAGGGTAGAATTTGAGTTTTTTTCATACAGCTTAGTCCGAAAAGCAGACGGTATCACTTTCTTCTTATTTGAACCTTCAGGAGCTTTTGAGCCGGGTCAGTTCGGTGGAGCTTTAGGATATGCTCAAAGTCAAGGTAGGCCTGGTATGAAGGGAGGGTTTCTGGCAATAGGAGTTGATGAGTATATGAATTTTGGAGTAAATAACGAGGGAAGAGGCCCGGGTTATACTTGGAAGGGTATTCCACATACTCATGAATTACAGGGAGATGGAGCTATAACAGTACGCGGAGCAGTAGGTGCGGGAGGAGACAGGCTCTCTGAAGCTGCGTATCCTTTTATAGGTGGGAAGGTAACTGGGTATCTTTACGGATCACAAGCGGATTCCGAGTTCCTATTGGCTGATGAGGATAAGTTTTCGATCTCTACGGAAAGTAGAAGGACAGCCGAAACTCAGGACGGGTACCGTAGGGTTAGAATGGATGTGAAAAAGATTAATGCATCTGAATTTGTCATCAATGTGGATGTTTTCAGAGGCGGTAGTAAGGCTAAATGGATAAGTGTTTTAAAGGAGGTCCATTATATACCCGCAGGTGGGGCTCCCACTAAATTACAAGCTGGTTTTTCGGCCTCCACCGGCCAATTTGTTAATAATCATGAAATTCGGAACGTAACGATTACACCTTCAGCTAGTGAGTTGAAGAATCCATTTGCTGTAAAGGATGAAATAAATACTCTTATAAATACAGCTAAAGCGATTAATATTATTTCTACGGACGACCCTAAAGTGAATGGTGCTGACTCTAAATATGAACCGGGCTCAGTGGATTTAGATCCCTCCACCGCTATTATCGATAAGTCTTTTACTGTTAGTGGCAAAGGGACTTTTACGGTTGATGCTAATGGATTAGTTACGTTTACACCGGTGACTGGTTTTACAGGGAAATTTAGTATTGATTATAAGTTTAAGGATAACTTTGGAATGGAATCCAATACGGCGGAAATAGCTGTTACTGTGGCTACCCCTAAACCAACTGTTGACCCCATTGCCAAACCTCCAGTTCAAAAAAATACTAAAATAACTTTCAGCCAAACCGATTTTAGTTCGAAATTTAAAGTTAATAACGTTCTTGCGACTCCTACTTCCGTACGCTTCAGTTCACTCCCTGCTAATACTTCGGGTGAGTTAAGATTAAACGGCGTAGCTATCACAAATCTTCAGGAAATTCCCTGGGCTAATGTTGGAAGCATTGAGTTTGTCCCTGCTGCAAATTACACGGGGCCTGTGAACTTCGAATGGAACGGGTACAATGGAACAGACTGGGCTGATAATGTTGCAACAGTTGGTTTAACCTTTCAAAATACCAGACCTGTCGTTCAAAATACTTCCGAATTAGTCGTTAAGAACAATACCCTATCTCCTCTTACAAATACGAAATTTAATATATCATCTCAATATTCCGATGTCAATAACGACCCTCTCGTTAAAATCAAGATAACTAAATTGCCATTGAGCGGAATCCTTCAAGGAAATAAGGGAGCTGGCTTAGTAAATCTTATTGTTGGTGACGAAATTCCTGCAGCGAACCTTGCTACGATAGCTTATGTACCTAATACAAATTTTACAGGTACAGATTCCTTTACCTGGCAAGCTACCGATGGGACTGAATATTCAATTGATGCCGCAGTTAGTTTAACCATTTCAAACACAGTTCCAACGGTTAATGATCTTCAGATAGAGATCCTTGAGGACCAGACTTACACATTCACTGTTGCTGATTTCCAAAATAAATACACAGACACAAATAATGACCCTCTAAACAAAATCCAGATCACTACTCTTCCTTCAAATGGTACTCTTAAGTATGATGGAGTTGCCATTACCGTAAACCAGGAAATAGCAGTGGCAGATATCGTAAAACTTACGTTTGAGCCTGCAAAAGATTTCTTTGGCGACAATCAAATCTCCTTTAGCTGGGAAGCATCTGATGGGACTTCTTATTCTACAACAAACGCATTAGTAAAGATCAACGTTAAACCGGTAAATGATCCTCCTGCATTTACTAAAGGTCAGGACCAAGCTGTGAATATGAATACCGGAGTTAAGACTGTAGCTGGATGGGCAACAGGAATGAGCACAGGTCCGAACGAATCTACTCAAAGTCTTATTGCGTTCAATCTAACAAATGATAATCCCGGCTTATTTAGCGCTCAGCCAGCGCTCACTTTAGCAGGTCAACTTACTTTCCAACCAGCACCAGGCGCTGCAGGCAAGGCAGTGGTAACTGTAGTACTGGAGGACAATGGAGGAACCGCTGATGGGGGGAAAGATAAATCTTCTCCTGTAACCTTTACAATCAATGTGAAACCGATAGGATCACCTGATGCTGATATTACAACTATAGGTAATCCTAAATCCACTCCGGTATTAGACAATGATGCGGCTAAAGGTGTTGCAGGAATTATTTTTCAAGCAGTTTCACCAACCCCTAAACAAGGCACAACCTCTGTTGACGCAACAGGAAAAGTAATTTATACTCCCTCTTTAAACTTTGTAGGTAAAGACACTTACACCTACACTTTAGCTAAAGATGGTGTAGTTTCAGATCCGATAACCGTAACCATTAATGTTAAACCAGTTGGAACAGCAGACAATGACTACGTACAAAAGAACTCTTCCGTAACCACAAATGTTAAAACGAACGATGGACCTAGTGGAACCGGAACTACAATTGTCATTACGAAAAACCCTTTAAATGGCACGCCTCGGATCGTAAGTAATTCCACAGGTACAATTGAATATACTCCTAACGCCAACTATGCTGGTACTGATACCTACGGGTACAAACTGGTCACCAGCGATGGAGTCGAATCTGATGAAATAACTGTAACGATCAGTGTTGCTGACCTTCAAGTCGAAAAAACTGTTTCAAACTTAAGCGACGGTACAAAAGCCGGTTCTGTGATCAGTTACGAAATTAAGGTGAAAAACACCGGTACAGTAACGCTTGCTCCAATAGTAGTAAGAGATGACAAGGCGCCTATAATTTCTGGTGAAACGATAGCGAGTCTAGCGCCGGGCGCTACTGCAAGTATAATCACTACCAGCTATGCCATAACCCAGGCAGACGTAGACGCAGGGAAAGTAAGTAATGTGGCAGTGGCTAAAGGTACCCTTCCGGACTCGAAAACAATTGAACAGGTATCCGATGCGAACTTAAATACACCAGCATTTGAGCCGACCGAAACTACCATCACTGCCCAGCCCAAGCTTGCTGTAGAAAAGAAAGTAAAAGGACAGACAAACGGAACACAATTAGGGTCTGTAATTACTTACGAGATTGCAGTAACGAATATTGGAAATGTTACTCTCGCTCCTGTTAAAGTAGAAGATGCTAAAGCTCCAATAACAACTGGCGGCACTATTGCAAAGCTGGAAGTAGGAAAAACTGAGATTGTTACAACTACCTATACTATCACGCAAGCAGATATCGACGCAGGAAAGATCAGCAATGTTGCTAAAGCGATAGGTACACCACCTGTTGGAACTCCGGTAGAACAAGTATCAGATGCAGATCTTTCAAATGCTATTCCTGATGAGCCTACTGATATTATAATTGCTCCTGAGCCTAAGTTATCAGTATTCAAAAAGGTAAAAAGCTATAGCGATGGCACAAAGGTAAACTCTGTCATCACGTACGATATTGAAGTAAAGAATACCGGTAATGTTACCCTTTCTCCTGTTACCGTAACAGACACTAAAGCACCAATAGTGTCTGGAGGAACGATTGCAAGCCTTAAAGTAGGAGAAACTGTTGTTGTGTCAACTACTTATACTATTACCCAGGCAGATGTAGATGCGGGAAAGATCATTAACGTAGCAAAAGCCGTAGGAAAGCCACCGTTAGGAGCGATTGTCGAACAATTCTCTGATGCAGATCTTAATACAGTTCCTCTCGAGCCGACAGACGTAATTATTACCCCTGAACCAAAGTTACAGGTATACAAAAGGGTAAAGAGTTTAAGTAACGGTGTATCACTAGGCTCAGTGATTACTTATGAGATTGCCGTTAAGAACGTAGGCAATGTTACCCTTTCTTCAGTAAAGGTTACTGATGATAAAGCTCCAATAACATCAGGAGATGCAGTTGCCTCGCTGGCTGTAGGAGCGAGCATGCCACTCATTACAACCACTTATACCATAACGCAGTCTGATATAGATGCCGGTAAAGTAAGTAATGTGGCATTGGCAGTCGGTACTCCTCCAAGCGGACCAGCAATTAGTCAGCCTTCAGATTCAGATCTTTCTACCCCTGCAACTGAACCTACTGAAACTGTAATTACTCCCGATCCCAAATTATATGTTTTAAAGACGGTAAAAGGCTTAAGTGATGGTACAAAGCTTGGATCGGTTATCACCTATGAAATACAGGTTAAGAATACCGGTAATGTGGGACTTACACAGGTTCAGGTAACCGATGATAAAGCACCTATAACATCAGGAGGAACGATAGCGAGCCTGCCAGTAGGGGCAATTATGCCGCCTATTACCACAACTTATACCATTACACAAGCAGATATTGATGCTGGTAAAATAAGCAATGTGGCAGTGGCAGTGGGTACACCTCCAACAGGTCCTGCGATTCGCCAGATCTCGGATGCAGATCTTCTTACCCCTGCACTCGAGCCAACTGAAACAATAATACCGTCTAATCCCAGACTTTCGCTTTTCAAAACGGTGAGAAGCTTAAGCAATGGAACAAAGGTTGGTTCAGTTATTACCTACGATATAGAAGTTAAGAATACGGGAAATGTGACGCTTTCCCAGGTTACGGTAACAGATGCGAAAGCCCCAATCACCACGGGAGGGACTATCGGAAAGCTTGAAGCAGGTGCAGCAGTTATTGTTACCACAACTTACACCATCAAGCAAGAGGACGTGGACGCTGGAAAGGTTAGTAATGTTGCCATAGCTGTAGCAACCCCGCCTACGGGACCTGCTATTAATCAGCCATCTGATGCGGATCTTAATACTCCAACTCTCGAGCCGACTGAGACTATTATTTCGCCTGATCCTAAGCTATCAGTCTTTAAAAAGGTTAAAAGCTCGACTAATGGAAACAAAGTAGGATCGGTGATCACTTACGAAATTGAGATAAAGAATTCAGGAAATGTTACGCTTTCTCCAGTAATGGTAGAGGACCTAAAGGCACCGATCTCCTCAGGAGGAACGATAGCAAGTCTTGCAGTAGGAGCCACGTCGGTGATTACAACAACTTATACTATTACTCAGGCGGATATCGACGCGGGTAAGATCAGTAACGTAGCAGTTGCAACAGGTACACCTCCTGTAGGCACTCCTGTTGTTCAGCCTTCTGACTCAGATCTTTCTACCCCTGGCACGGAACCAACAGATATTACTATTGATCCAACTCCATCATTAAGTGTGACAAAAGAAATCACAGGAAAAGGCCCTTATATCCTGGGATCCTCTATTAATTACATTATTAAGGTTACCAATACCGGAAATGTTACTCTAACAAATGTGACCGTGACTGATCCGAATGCAGCAATTTCATCTCCAAGCGTTATTGCCTCGCTAGCTCCCGGAGCTACTTCCACGGCTATCACTGCTGCTCATATTGTTACTCAGGCAGATATTGATGCAAGAAAGGTTTCTAATATAGCTTATGCTACAGGTACCCCTCCAACAGGTCCCTCGCTGACACCAGTTCCATCAGATGATCCTGTTACTCCTGCAGTCAACGACCCGACAGAAGTTAAGGTAGGTATTGATAACCCTGTGGCAGTAAACGATCAGGGAGAAGTTGAAAATTCGAAAGAGCTTACTATCGTGATCCTTGATAACGACACGAGCGATGAAAGCCTTAAGCTTGACCCTGGTACAGTAGTAATTGTTGCCCTGCCCACTCACGGAACCGTCAAAGTAAATGCTGATGGTTCAATTACTTATACTCCTGAGAAAGGATACATTGGCAAGGACCAATTTACTTATCAGGTAAAGGATGATATGGGGAACCTTACTAATATTGCCACTGTAAGTATCAAGGTTATTGGATATATCCTTCCAAATGTGTTTACCCCTAATGGCGACGGTAAGAATGACACATTCGTCATTGTAGGAGCAGAAGATTATGATAGCGCAGATCTAACTATATATAATCGTTGGGGAAATGAGGTATATAGGAACCCTAACTACCAAAGTACGTGGACAGGTGAGGGACTTAACGCAGGTACCTACTATTTCGTGGTCAAACTGAAAAAGGGCGGCAATACCGAGGTTAAAAAAGGATGGGTTCTAATAAAACGTTAATTGGGAGGAATCAGAGATGATGAAAAGGACTATTTTTAGAAGTGTTTTAACTGCAGTTGCACTGCTGGGATTCGCTATAGTTAATGTGAATGCACAACAGAACATTCAGTTTACTCAATATATTTTTAATTCCTTAAGTGTAAATCCTGCTTATGCTGGTTACAAGGAGGAGTGGTTTGGGCAGATGGGCTTGCGGGCACAATGGATGGGAATTGAAGATGCACCGAAGACTGGGCAGGTATCAATCGACGGCCTTATCGATCCGGAAACAAAGCGGATGGGGATCGGTCTCCAAATTACCTCCGACCAGCTAGGACCCCAAAGCGCTAATTCAGCTTATGTCAATTATTCCTATCGTCTGCAATTAAATGACGAGGGGTCAAGTTGCCTTGCTTTTGGTCTAGGAGTTGGTGTATCTCAATACGGGCTTGACTACAGTAAGCTGAGCGCTATTGATGGTACCGACTCATACGTGTCACAGGGAACTACTCACAGCTTTATACCAGATGCACGCTTCGGCATATATTACTCCAGCAGTAAAGTATACATTGGGGCTTCTATGATGGATATTTTCGCTGATTTTGATTTCGCGTCAAAAATTATGGGCAATGAGACCGATAATGCGGCTGTGATAAAGCATGATAAACATTTTTATTTAATTGCAGGCACTGTCTTAGGCTTAAATGAAGACATTAAGATCCGCCCAAGCATTTTGGTCAAGGAGGACTTTAAAGGCCCCACAAGTCTTGACATTAATTCAATGTTCATTTTCCGGGATAAGTTCTGGATCGGTGGCTCTTATCGTCAGGGCTTGAAACTTTGGGAAAAAGATTATTCAAAGAACCAGAGCCTAAGTGAGACTAACTCTGTTTCAGCGGTGGCTCAACTCTTTCTTAATGATAATCTGAGATTGGGATATTCTTACGATTACAACTTAAATGAACTTAGTAAAATTCAAAACGGTTCCCATGAAATTACCCTTGGTATTACTTTCCCGAAAAGGATTTTCCGTTCGCTAAGTCCCCGTTATTTTTAAACTCCTCAGATTAATACGGCGAAGGCCGTAAATTTCCAATTAGCCCATTGAATAGAGGTTGTTCGCAGCCTTCATATTCCATGGGCTTTTGGTATATCTTAGATATCTACTTCCCCATTTGTACTTAAGGATCGACCAATAATTTTTCGACTAGTTCTAGCTATTCGACGCTGAGTTATCTCTACTCGCATAATCTGAATTGTCTGGTAATAAAAAACACAATACATCGAGATTAGCAAGTGGGGTTATTTAACTTATACGATAGGTATTTGAAGCGTGTTTCCTTCGTATTTTTCGCGACTCCAGTCGGTGGAGAGTCGGTCAAGATACGGTGAAGATATGGTTTAGATACGGTTGAGACCTAGGCAAGGTGTAAAGAATTATCTTCACCGGAATTTCTTTTAAGTTAATAAATAGGGGAGGTGCCGGCTTTCTAAACTTTCAGAAAGTCGCAAGTTTAAGCTCTGATAAGAATTTCATTGAAGCTTAGCAAGTCGGCAAATACCCCACTTTTGCGCTGCTTACGCTGCCTTGTGCGTTAATACCTTAAACCGTTCAACTGATTAATAAGTCGATGCTCAAGGTCTTCATTAATGTTTTCAGGGTTTTCATTTAAGTTCCAGCTTCCATCCCTAGACGCAGCGAAGGTGGCAACATGTTTCTCTTGTTCAAATACTTTATATAGATCTGAACCGCGCTCATTCTGGACCTGATAGGGCGCCAGGCTCCCATCTTTAAGCATTATCTGGATGTCGAATATTTCCATATCTTAACAACACCTCATCAAGGTCCCTTGTTTTATCCAATTGTTTAGGAGATTAAATATAAACCTGGTGTTCAAATATTTGTAACCTCGAAAATGCAGTTACGTAAGCACATGTTGACAGAATTAGGCTTTGTTCTAATGCTAGAATCCGCTTTTGGACATTAAGGAAAAGGATATTATTATAAAGATATGCTAGCAATGCACACAGATAAATTTTTCTACTTTTCTAATGATCTGCTGTGTATAGAGGGCTTGGATGGATACTTCAAACTTGTTAACCCTGCTTTTCAGCGCACCTCAGGGTATTCAGAAGAAGAACTTTTAATTCAACCTATCATCTCCTTCGTTCATCCTGAGGATAGGCTCCCAGTTAGTCTCAACTTAGGCACTAATAACTCCTCCACCAAAATTGAGCACCGGTTTAGGTATGCAAATGGCGACTACAGATGGCTATCCTGGAGTAGGAGCCTAAATCCTGAAGATAATCTTATTTATACCTCAGTCCGTGATATTACTGAAGAAAAGCAATTGAATTCGGAAGTTCAAAAGGCTGCCTTGTCACGAATAAAGAACTTAAGCGAAAATTTCATCGACGGCTTCATTCTGGTAGACAGAGAGTACAATATTTTAGATTATAATGAAAGAGCTGTAGAGCTACTTGGGTTAAATGATAAAGTAATAAATGGCCGCTCTTTAATGGATTTCTTCTATAAACTTGAGGCCAGCTCTTTCTTCAAAGCTTACGAAAAAGCCTTTTGTGAAAATGTTCATGTTAAAGTGGCCGGTTTTGCTACTGCCCTTAAGCGCTGGTTCGAAGTTTCCGCATATCCTTTTGAAAATAATCTCACTATTTTTTTTAAAGATATTACAGATAGCAAGTTACGCGAGCTCAATTTGAAATTAGAGAAGAGTGTACTTAAAATGAACACAATCTCTGATTACAGTTTAAAACATATTATTGACTTCTATCTTAGTGAATTAACAAAGATCTACCCAGAAATGCGACTGGCGGTAAATTTGGTTAATAAGAAGGAAAATTTAATTATTCCTTTGTCTTCACCAAAGGTTTCCCGCTTTATTGATCTATTTCAAATGGGATTTCCGATCGCTCCCGACTTTATTGGCACCTGTTCAACAGCTGTTTACTACAAAAAAAGTTGTGGTTTTCCTGATATTGGCGCTTCTAACGCTAACAATAAGTTCAAGGAGTTTGCAAAAGAGAATAACATAAATTCTTGTTGGTCCTATCCAATTATCAACCAGAAGGAGGATGTTTTGGCTAGCGTTGCTGTTTTTTACAAAGGCTTCAAGTCCCCTTCTGAAGCTGATGATGAGCTTATAAAGCGTGTTGCTACATTTACTCAGATAATTATTGAAAGTCACCAAACCCGTGATTTTCTGGCCATGAATATACAGCGATACAAGTTGGTCACCCAAGCTTCAAAAGATGCAATTTACGATTGGGATATATTAAGCGATGAACTTTACTGGGGAGAAGGTCTGGAAAAAATTTTTGGCTATAGAGATTCGGTGACAGGACTAGGGTGGTGGGAAGAGAAGGTGCATCCTGATGATCTGCAAGAAATAGTTTCTTCTCTGGAGGTTTGCCTTAACGATCCCTCTAAACGATTATGGAACGCAGAATATCGGTTTTTGAAAGCAGATGGTTGTTATGCTCATATAAAAGAGGCGGGGTTCATTCTAAGAGATAGTCTTGGAAAGCCTACCAGAATGTGTGGCGCTATGCAGGACCATACAGAGATTAAGGAACATCAACAGCAGATCCTTAAACAAAATACTGTTCTAAGAGAGATCGCTCGTATCAATTCACATTATATCCGGAAACCCCTTGCTAACATTCTGGCTTTAATACAAACTATAAAAGCTGCTGAGGAAAGTGATCTCAAAGAGCTTATCCAGCTTCTGGAGCTGAGTGGCTGCGAGCTCGACGAGATAACACGTCAGATCGCGAGAAAAACCTACAATTAACTACTAAATAATTATTGGAAAAATCTTTATTATCCGGCTTGAATTGATAAGATTTGAAAGTCTGCTTATTGAACAGTTTTAAGGCATTGAAACGATTTATTTGTTTGCTCCTCCTATTCTTTGTTTCGCAGCCTTTGCTGATGTCTCAAACCTACTCCCTGCGATTCCAAAGCAGCAGCTTGCCACTCAAAATTTTGCATAAGATCGGAGAGTTGTCCTTAAAAGATAGTACTGCGGTTGTTGGAAAGATCAAAGAGGTATTGGCTGAGGTGAGAGGAGAGGGGTATTTACTCGCCGAGGTAAGTAAAGTTGAATGGAATAGCGGGAAGGTAACTGCAACTATTACTCCCAATAACATTTTTCGGATCAGCAGGATCTCAAGAGGGAATATACCAGGAGATTATCTAACGAAGGCAGGTTTTTCTGACAATGGTTTGGAGGGTATGAATCTTATTCCTAATGAGATCGAAAGACTTATTCAAAAGCTCCTAACGTTGTATTCTGACCGTGGATACCCTTTTACTGTTATAAGGCTTGATAGTGTGCAACTAGGAGTATCCAGTCTTCAGGCCTCGCTACATGCAGAGACCGGTAGTTTTATTGTCTACGATTCTCTGCGAATAGCTGGAGACTCAAAGGTATCACGGAGGTATCTTGAGTCTTTTTTGGACTTAAAACAGGGGGAGGTGTTCCGACAAAGCTCAATAGATAAAGTAGCGGACCGTTTAAGAACTATACCCTTTATAAAGTCGGTAAAGCCGCCGGTGTTAAGTTTTACTGGTAATAAGGCGAAAATTACGCTGTTTTTGGAGAAGCAGCCAATCAATCAGTTTGATGGTGTGTTAGGTTTTTTGCCCAACGATAATACTGGCAAACTTCAGTTCATAGGCGATTTAAAGCTTCATTTGCAGAATGCTTTCGGGAGAGCAGAGCAAATTGAGTTCAATTACAAAGGATTGCCTCAGAAGAGTAAAGAGCTCAACCTCGGACTTAATCTTAGCGAGCTGTTTTCTACTCCTTTTGGGATTTCTCTAGGTTTTAATTTGTATAAACAAGGAGATGATTTTCAGAACATAAATTCCCGGGCTTCTTTTAATTACAGACTACCTGGTGGCAATCTATCTCTACTTGTCCAAAACCGGTCAGCTTCACCGATAAACTTGGATACTGCAAGCAACTCTTTTCCTAATTTTGCTAGTACTAACTCAACCACCTATGGAGTTGGATTTTTACATCAAAACCTAAACTCGCCCATCTCACCTACCCGTGGAATGTCTTTCACCCTAACTGCAGAATCAGGGAAGCGAAAATTTAGTGAATTGCCGTCAAATTTTGATAAAATACAAGGAGCCAGTCAGCAGTATAGAGTAAATTCAAAGATAGATGTCTATCTCCCAGTCTCTAACAGAAGTGTTTTGAGGTTTAACAACGAAACTGGAATACTGGTAGGAAAGAATCTTTTTGATAATGAACTTTATAGGATAGGAGGCTTTAATAGTCTAAAGGGGTTTAACGAGCAGTCGATGCTAGCCAGTTCTTATACCTATTTCAATGCCGAATACCGGTTAATGATAGAAAACTATTCCTATTTGTTTGCCTTCATCAACCAGGGATTCCTAAAGAGGTCGACGATTTCATCTGTTATTAAAGATGACCCACTCGGATTTGGGGCTGGAATTAATTTGCGTGTAAACACAGGCATATTTTCTCTGAGTTATGCTTTAGGAAAACAAAAAGATAATCCGCTAAATTTGCAAAGCGGAAAAATTCACTTCGGCCTGGTTACTTTGTTCTAATGTTGTTTAAAAAGGTTATTGTACTGTTTCTGTTGATTGTTCTTAGTGTAATTAAGGGCTCAGCTCAAACTGATTCTCTTCAACGTACCTCCGATCAGGCTCCGCAAGCTACCTCTGGTCGAAGATTTGTTTTTAGGGATTCGGCCTACCTTGCCCGGTGGCTTGAACGTAAAGATTCAATTAGAAGGGTAGAGGACTCTATTCGTGCTGTAGGGGATTCATTGGCCATGGTTAATATCAAAAGACCTGACCCTGAAAGGCCGAACAGATTCGTTGACAGCTTGCTTAAAGTTTACCTTGTAAAAGACTTCAACTTTCAAGAGTGGGCCTCCCGGTTCCCTAAGAAGGTCCAGAAGTACGATGAAGGTAAGTTGAAAAAGAAGGGGGACCTCTGGGTTATTGGCTTCTTGTTTATTCTTCTGGTGTTATTTGCAATCCTTAAGAGCCGGTTTACAAAAGAGTCTACCTCACTCATTCACGCATTTTATAGCAACAGGATATTAGGGCAGATCAATAAGGAGGAACAGTTTTTCAGCTCTTGGCCATTTGTATTTTTATACCTGCTATTTGGCTTTATTATAGGAATGTTCTTATATCAATGTTGCCGGTACTATCAGTTGTCATACGATTACGTCGGCGTGCATTGGTTTTTGAGACTTTCAATAATTGTGATTGCTTTTTATACCTTAAAAGTCTTGCTAATTAAATGTTTGGGTTTTGTATTTAAGGGTGAAAAGATCGCGAGCGAGTATATTTCAATTTTGTTCCTTACTTATTTTAACGCTGGCCTGCTTTTTTTACCTGTTGTTATTGCTCTTAGTCTAACTGCTGGCAGATTTGGGATTATTTATATATACGTATCTCTTATATTGCTGATACTTATTTACTTTTTCCAATTTTTGAGGGCTATCACAAATATTTTATCTAGCTACAAGTTTCCTTTAATCTATTTATTTATCTATCTTTGTGCCCTCGAAATTTGCCCATTATTAGTACTAATTAAAGCTCTTAGATTCTAAAGGACAGTATGCAATCAATTGATGCAAGAAAAAAGAAAGTAAAAAGTATCCTAGTAACCCTTCCTAAACCGGATACTGAAAAATCTCCTTATTATGATCTTGCTAAGAAATATAATGTGAAGGTAGATTTCCGCTCTTTTATACACGTTGAGGGTGTTCCGGCAAAAGAGTTCAGGAAAGAGAAGATTAATCTTCCTGATTATACAGCAGTGATTTTCACGAGCCGTAACGCAGCTGATCATTTTTTTCGCATTTGCGAGGAAATGAGATATGAGGTGCCCTCAGAGCTAAAGTACTTTTGCTTGTCGGAAACGATTGCTCTGTATCTTCAGAAGTATATCCAGTATCGTAAGAGAAAGATATTTTTTGGAAAGCAAACGGCGGCTGATCTGGCTGAGGTTCTTAAAAAGCATGCTTCCGAGCGCTTCCTGTATCCTTGCTCAGATGTAGCTGCGGAAGAAACACAGAAGTTTCTTCAAGAAAATGGCTACAACTTTACTCCAGCAGTATTATTTAGAACTGTTTGTAGTGATTTGTCTGATCTTAGAGACGTCTTTTATGATGTGATCGCTTTTTTTAGTCCTTCCAGCATCCAGTCTTTGTATAAAAACTTCCCGGATTTTGAACAGAATAACACTCGTATAGCTGCATTTGGGGCTAGCACACAAAAGGCAATAGCTGAAAGGGAACTTATTGTTGATATTCCGGCACCGACACCCAATGCTCCTAGTATGACTATGGCCATTGAGCAGTATATCAAGCTGGTTAATAAATAAATTTCTTTTAAGTAATACTTATTTCCAATAGCTCTACTTGTAGAGCTATTGGCTTTATAGGCTCATTTTCAGCGGCTAAGATCTATTATCTTTCTGGCTCTAATGCCCGTTTTATATCTTCAATAGCTCGGGATAAAGGTCTTATTAATAAAAAAAGTAAAATTCAAGAAACTTTGCATCACCCAACCTCGTAACAGGTGGTACTTGTGGATTACGAGGAGAAGATATATTGAAAAAGGCGTATTCTACCGCCCAAGTTAAAAGTTTATGTTGTAGATAAGTTTTTTCAATATATTAGAATCGTTTTTTGCAAGTATACTATCTAAGTGACAATGAGAAAAATTTACTTTATAGCTCTTGCTGTGATAATGGCGGCAGTAAGTGGGTGCGGGAGAGCAAGTAATGGAGAGTTAGTAGGGGTGCGTCAAAAGCGACTTCCTACAACACAAATTCCTCTAGGTATGGTTTATGTACCGGCAGGAACCTTTGTGATGGGGCAAACCGATCAGGATATAACTTTCGCTCAAATAGCGCAAAACAAGCAGGTGACAATTCCTGCTTTCTTTATGGACGAAACTGAGATCACTAATAGTGAGTATCATCAGTTCGTTAACTGGGTTCGAGATTCAATTGCAATTACTGACTACTTAAAGGACGATCAATTTTACATTAAACCTAAGGGTAAGGGCGCTACGGCGGCAAACGCTGATGGTACTAAATATATTGATTGGAAAAAAGTTGGTAACGGTGCTGCAATTTGGGGCAGCAAGAAGAAAGGGAATACCAATGCTTCGAAGTTACAGAACATGTACTACCAGGGAGAAGACAAGATCTTTGGCAGGAACGAAGTGGATGTACGCCTGCTAAAATACGATTTTGCAATTATGCTTCAACGCGAGGCTGCAAATCACCGTGGTGACAAAAACAGAAAACGTTCTGATAATATCTACAGGGACACTGTTGCAATCTATCCGGATACCCTTGTTTGGTTGGCAGACTTTTCATATGCACAAAATGAACCATTGGTAGAAGGTTACTTTTCCCACCCTGCCTTTGCAGAATATCCTGTAGTTGGTGTTACATGGCGCCAGGCACGGGCATTTACAGTGTGGCGTACTAACTTGTATGCAAACTATGCTCAAAGTAAAGGTATGCCGAGGTTAAGCCGCTTGCCTTTCTCTCTGCCGTCTGAAGCGGAGTTTGAATATGCAGCCCGTGGTGGAAGGATTGGAAACGACTACCCGTGGGGCGGTCCATATATCAGGAATGCAAAAGGTTGTTTGATGGCAAACTTTAAACCTGGCAGAGGTAACTATATCGACGATGGTGGAGCCTATACCGTGAATGTTAAGTCGTATTTCCCTAACGATTTCGGTTTGTACAATATGGCTGGAAACGTAGCAGAGTGGACTTCTTCAGCATACGACGAGTCGGCCTCAACCTTTACCCATGATTTGAGCCCAACATTCTATTATGAAGCTAAGGCCAATGATCCTGAGGTATTGAAAAGAAAGGTTATTAAAGGAGGATCATGGAAAGACATTGGGTATTTCCTTCAAAATTCGACTAAATCCTACGAATATCAAGATACTGCTAAATCTTACATAGGCTTCCGTTGCGTAACTGCATTCACAGGAAGAGATATTAGAGATAAGCATTAATTAAATAGCATAACAAATAACACTTATATTATCCTTAATTCTTTTAAAAAAAAACATGGCTGGAAAGAAAAAATTTGATTGGTTGCACGTTGCAATTTCTTGGGGAGCTACCATTGTAATTCTTGGTGCGTTATTTAAGATCCTTCACTTAGGAGGTGTTTGGGGTAACATTATGATCGGTGCGGGTCTTGGAGTGGAGGCATTCCTATTCTTCTTAACTGGATTTTTCCCACCAAAACCAGATCCTGCTTGGCATAAAGTATATCCTGAATTAGCAGATGACTACGATGGAGAACTACCTAAAGCGTCTGTGCGTCCTAAACAACAAGTTGAAACTGGAAACACTGCTGCTCTTGATAAAATGTTAGCTGACGCTAAAATTGGACCTGAATTAATTAACAGTCTCGGCACAGGTTTGCGTACTTTCGGTGATAAAGTAGCTGCAATATCTAACACCGCTGATGCTGCTACGGCAACAGTAGAATTTTCTAACAAAATTAAAACTGCAGGTGCTGGCTTCGATAAATTAAGTTCAGCTTTTGATAAAGCAACAGCTAACCTGACTGAAATGGCTAATACTAATGTTGATTCCAAGGCATATCACGAGCAGGTGAATAACCTTGCAAAGAACTTGTCAGCATTAAATGCAGTATACGAACTTGAGTTACAGGATTCAAGTGCTCACTTGAAATCAATGAATAAATTCTATCAGAACTTATCATTGACTATGCAAAACTTCAATGAGTCATTAGACGATTCTAAACAATTCAAAGATGAAGTGAACCGTTTGGCTAAGAACCTTGCTTCTTTGAACTCTGTTTACGGAAATATGCTATCTGCAATGAATCAGCCTCGCGTTTAACGCGCATTTTAAATTGGTTTTATTAATCTAAATTTTCAGAAAACAAGCTTAAAATAAAAAATGGCTGGAGGAAAAGAAACAGCAAGGCAGAAGATGATCAATATCATGTACCTGGTATTGCTCGCTATGCTCGCACTGAACGTTTCTGATACTATATTAAATGCATTCAAAAACATTAACGATAGTTTAGAAACCTCGCGCAAGAACGTTGATGTAAGCGTTGCGCAATTGTTTAGCTCTTTTGAAGCAACAAAGTTGAAAGAAGAGCCTGTTCGTGCTAAACCATTGTACGAGAAGGCTAAGCAAGCACAAGCTATTGCTGCAGAGCTAAATACATATATTGAAGGAATAAAACAGGAGTTCACTACTGCGGGTCAGGGAATTGATGCCGAAACTGGCGACTTGGTAGAGAGAGCTAACCTTGATATCGCTCCTGGTATCATGGTCAATAAGAAAAAAGGTGAAGAGCTTCAAAAGAAAGTGAACGAAACCAGAGAAAAACTTTTGGGTCTTTTAGATGCAAAGGAGCGTCAAACGGTAACTTTCTCATTAGAGGCTAAAGATCCTGAAAAAGGAAACAAAAAGTGGGCAGATGTAAACTTTGGTGAAGGAACACCTTTAACTGCGGCCATGACTATCCTTACTAAATTGCAATCTGACGTTAAGAACGCAGAGTCTGACGTTGTAAAAAAGATCTTTGGTAAGATGGATCAGGCAGTAGTTAACCTTGATAAATTTGCAGCAGTGGCAGTTGCTCCTACTTCATATTTGATCCAGGGCCAGCCTTATACTGCTGAAGTGTTCTTAACTGCTTATGATTCAAAAGCAAATCCTTCAATCTCTGTAAACGGATCATCTTTACAGGTGAAAGACGGAAGAGGGGTTTATTCGGTAAACACTGGCCGTGAAGGCGTATTTAGCTGGAAAGGTAAGATTGCGGTGAAACAAACTGACGGATCTGTCAAATACTATGAGACTCCGGAGCAAAAATATCAGGTTGCAAGACCATCAGCGGTTGTATCTCCTGATAAGATGAACGTGTTCTACATTGGTGTACCAAACCCGGTTTCAGTATCAGCTCCTGGTATCCCTAAAGAGAGCATAAATGTGTCTATGTCTGGTGGAAGTATTTCCGGATCAGGTGGTAGCTATACAGTAAAAGTAAGTTCTCCTGGAGAAGCTACTGTAAACGTTTCTGCTAACATTGGTGGAAAAACCCAGAATATTGGTAGCTCCAGGTTCCGTGTGAAACGTATTCCTGACCCGGTTGCTAAATTTGGTGGTAAAACCGGAGGTAGCTTACCTACGGTAGCGATTAAAGCTCAGAATAAAGTGTTCGCAGTACTTGAAGGTTTCGAGTTCGATGCTAACTTCTCTGTAACCAGATTTAATCTTATAATCGTGAAACCTAGGGCAGACGCTGTCGTATTACAAACATCTGGTAATACTTTGAGCGGCGCTATGCAGTCTGCTATAAGCACTATTACTCCAGGATCTAAAGTGATCTTCGATGGTATTGTTGCAGTTGGTCCGGATGGTTCACAACGTCAATTAAATTCAATCGCATTAAGTGCAAACTAAAAAAGGAAGTTTTATGAAGAGGATAAGCTTGATTTTGCTCTCGGTAATGATAAGTGTTGGTGTTTTCGCACAGCAAGCTAAACCTAGAACTGCTTCTAAAAAGAAGCCTGTAGCTACTAAGACCCGTACCGCGGCGTCTAAAACTAAGGCTTCTACACCTGCTGTTGCTTCGACAGATAATAGTGTACTGGCAGCAGAGCCTGCTCAGCAACCGGCAGCTTCTAAAGCAAGTTCTAAAGTTCCGACTGAAAGACCTTTAGACGGATACTTCAAAAAAGATAATATCTTTAAAGCAAGCGTAACACCTTACGCTAATCTTCGCGAATCGGATGTGATGTTTAAAAAGCGCATCTGGAGGGAGATTGACTTAAGGGAGAAGATGAATGCAACCTATGCATCGCCTAAAGCAAGGCTTATAGATGTTATTATGAACGCTGTAATGGCAGGAGAATTAACAGCTTACAGTGCTGCTCCTACAAAGGAAGATCGCGGAGGTGATGAGTTCAGTAATATTCTGAAGCCTGAAGAGGCTATGGCAAAGTTTGCTGACAGTGTTATTGTTCCTGAGTTCAATAATAATGGCGAACAGATAGGTACAAGCGTGAGAGCGGGTGAATTTAACCCTGATAGCGTGACTAAATTTCAAATTAAAGAGGACTGGATCTTTGACAGACAGCGTTCCATTTTTGAACCACGAATTGTAGGTATTGCTCCTATGGTTAAGATCAAAGCTGCAGGACAGGATTTAGGTGAACAACCAGCTTTCTGGATCTATTTTCCTGAAGCCCGACAGATCTTTGTTACTAAAGAAGTTGTAAGTCGCATGAACGATGCAACAGGGTTAAGTTTTGATGATGTGTTTATGAAACGGTTATTCTCTAGTTACATTGTTAAAGAATCTAACGTTGATGATTTGAGGATTAAGGATTATGCACAGGGCATTGACCGCCTTTACGAATCAGATAGAGTTAAAAAGGAACTTATGGACTATGAACACGATTTGTGGTCATACTAAGTAATTCTGATAAAAAAAGACCCCGGTAGATTAAGATTCTGCCGGGGTTTTTTTATTCAATTCGAAATAGCTTTTCAGAGCTTCTGCCTGTTTTTTATTTACAACACTTAAAAGTTCCTCTTCGGTTGCTTCCCTAACCCTTTTTACCGATTTGAACTGTTTTAAAAGTTTCTCAGAAGTTGTTCTGCCGATTCCCGGAATCCTTTCGAGTTCTGTTGCCAAAGTTCCCTTATTCCGCTTTGCCCTATGGAATGTAATACCAAAGCGGTGTGCCTCATCGCGTAATTGCTGGATGATCTTCAATGTCTCAGATTTCTTATCCAGGTATAAGGGATATTGATCCCCGGGATAGAAAAGCTCTTCTAAGCGTTTTGCAATGCCGATAACTGTTAATTGATTTTCTATGCCCAATACCTTCAGGCTTTTCATCGCAGCAGAAAGCTGCCCCTTCCCTCCGTCAATGATCACCAGTTGAGGCAGAGTTCCTCCCTCCTCAAGCATCCGTTTATAGCGGCGATAGACAGCCTCCTCCATCGTTGCAAAATCATTGGGGCCCTCTACTGTCTTAACGTTAAAATGCCTGTAATCTTTTTTTGAGGGCTTTGCGTCCTTGAATACGACGATAGCTGAAACAGGATATTTCCCTTGGAAATTTGAGTTGTCGAAACATTCAATGTGTTTCGGCAATTGATTGAGGCGCAAATCCTTCATCATTTGAGTTAGGAGCCGGTCAGTCCGGTGTTCGGGATTAAGCTTCTCGTACTGCTCAAGCTTTTCGCGCTTAAAAAAACTAACGTTCTTCTGAGACAATTCGAGGAGCTTCTTCTTCTCACCCAATTTTGGAACTGTGAATCTGATTCCAGGATCATCAATCTCGATCTCAAATGGAACTACAATTTCCTTTGAGTGGCTGTTGAACCTGCTCCTGAATTCGGAGATAGCAATAGTTAGTAATTCTTCATCTGTCTCGTCCAGACGCTTTTTCATTTCCAGGGTCTGAGTTTGAATAACCGTTCCATTCATGATCTTCAAGAAGTTCACAAACGCGTGTTTTTCATCCGATGCTATGCTAAATACATCCAGATCTGATATTGATGAGTTTACTATAGTAGATTTGCTTTGATACTTCTCCAGGAGATCGTACTGGCGTTTCAGTCGGTGAGCAAGCTCAAAGTCTAAGTTAGCAACAGCTGATTCCAGAGCGGCCTTTACTTTCCTTATTACAAGTCCCGTCTTACCGTTTAGGATGTCTTTAATATCCTCTATGCTCTGGTCGTAGTCTTCAGGGGATTGCAATGCCTGACAGGGGCCCTTACAATTTCCTATCTGATATTCGAGACATACCTTATATTTCCCAGCAGCGATGTTGGCAGGGGAAAGATCAAGGTTACAGGTGCGCAAAGGGTAGATCTCTTTAACTAGATCAAGTATAGTATGCATCATGCTTACAGAAGCATATGGCCCAAGATATTTAGAGCCATCCTTAACAATCCTCCTGGTCCAATATATGCGTGGGAACCGTTCATTTTTGATAACAATCCATGGATAGGTCTTGTCATCCTTCAGCATAACGTTATACCGGGGTTGATGCTTCTTGATAAGGCTGTTTTCCAGCAGCCATGCATCGATCTCGGTATCTACGATAGTAAAGGTTATGTTGGCAATTTTACTTACCAGAACCTTTGTCTTCGCATTGATTTTGTAATTGTCTTTGTTAAAATAGGATGAAACCCGGTTCTTAAGGTTTTTTGCCTTTCCAATATATATAAGTTCGCCAGCAGCATCCCAATATTGGTAGACGCCCGGGCGAGGCGGAATTTGTTTTAAAGCTTCGCGGTGATTAAATTTTTCCATTCACGTTATCATTCACACAAGTAAAGGGACAGCTTTGTTCGGCTGTCCCTTTAAATTTATGGTTTTGGATCTTCAGCTGGTGGTGCAGCGGTTGCTGTTGAGTCTGTAGCTGGCTTTGGTGCGTAAGCGTCGCAATTTATAGTGATGTTTAAACCTCCCGGAGGTGGTTCAAAATCACCCTTCGAGTAATGTAGAGAAGGATCGGCATATACCTTTTTCATATACAAAGCAAACACAGGAAGAGCAGAATTAGCTCCCTCTCCCTGATTCATCGAAAGGAAATGGATAGCACGATCTTCAGCCCCCGTCCAGACACCGGTTACCAGTTGAGGGGTTATTCCTATAAACCACCCATCGGAATTATTTTGTGTTGTTCCCGTTTTGCCACCTACGGGATTCATGATCCGATACTTTGGACCTCTCAATCTCATTCCAGTTCCTTGTTGCACAACTGCTTTTAACATGTCGGTCATTACATAAGCAGTTTGGGGATTCAATGCTTCAACTACTTTTCGACTTTGTTCATATATCAGCGTGCCGTTTTTATCTTCAATCCGAAGAAGATAGGTCGGTTCGTTCCATATTCCATGGTTTACAAAAACACTATAGGCTCCAACCATATCAAATAGGGTAGCGTCAAAAGAGCCCAGGCAAATAGATTCATAGTTAGGAACATTTGTAGTGATCCCCATCTTTTTTGTTAAAGTTGAGACCGCTGTAGGACCAACATGATTCATAACGCGTGCGGTTACCCAGTTTTCTGAATGGGCAAGAGCCGTTTTGAGTGTGATATAACCTGGAATTGGTTTGTGTGCCCTAGGAGTCCAACCGTTGATAGTAATAGGCTCATTAGGTTCTTTATAGCAAGGAGAATAGCCAGCATTAATAGCCGCCGCATAAGTGAAAGGCTTAGCGGTCGACCCAACCTGTCTTGCTCCCATCTTCACCTGGTCATATTTGAAGTATTCGTAGTTGATTCCGCCTACCCAGGCCCGGATGTACCCAGCATTCTGACCGCTGGACTCCATTGACATTACTGCATTACGAAGGATGAGTTTATAGTATTTGATAGAATCCAATGGGCTTATCGTGGTGTCTTTCGAACCTTTTTTGTTCCAGCTAAACACCGTCATTTTTACCGGCTTTCTGAAGTTCTCCCAGATCTCACTCTCTGTCAGATTTTCTTCTTTTAGTACACGGTATCGATCAGAGCGCTTCACTGCTTGTTCAATTACCATGTCGGCTTCTTCAAATTTAAAAGGATTCCTACCTTTGAATTGCTTAACGAATTGTACCTGTAATTCTCTTATGTATTGACGTTGAGCCTCTTCTGCATAACGTTGCATTTTAGAGTTGATGGTAGTATAAATTTTCAGGCCATCCCGGTCAAGGTCATAAGGAGTACCATCTGCTTTGGCAATTTTTTGTTCCTTAAATATTCTTTGAATGTCTTTTTTCAGGAAACCCCGGAAATATGCTGCAAGTCCTTCATTATGCGATGTAGGATTCAATTTGAGGATCAATGGCTTTGCCTGAAGTTCGGCAGTTTCAGCATCACTTAGGAAATTAGCGTTATGCATATTTGACAAAACCGTATTCCTTCTTTTTAAGGCGTTCTCCGGATTTCTGATGGGGGAGTAGATGTAGGTTCCCTTTAACATACCTACTAAAACAGCGGCCTGATCGGCGGTTAATTTATCCTGAGTTGTATCAAAATACGTTCTTGCTGCGGCTTTTATTCCAAAGCTATTGTAAGAGCCAAAATCCACTGTGTTCAAATACATAGTGATGATCTCTTCCTTTGTATAGTTTCGTTCCAACTTGATCGCGATGATCCATTCCTGTAACTTTTGAATAAAGCGTTTGAAGGGGTTGCGTGCGCGACCTTCTTCCTGAAACATATTTAGAGCAAGCTGCTGGGTGATGGTACTACCCCCTTGCTTTTTTCCAATTAGGTTATAGAAAAGAATGCTAAAGGTTCTTCTAAAGTCGATCCCGGAATGACTGTAAAAACGAATATCTTCGGTAGCGATAAGCGCATTTATTACATGGGGCGAGATTTGGTCATAGCGCACATTAGATCTATTTTGTACAAAATAAGTTCCCAAAACTTCTCCATCGTCTGAAATTACTTCTGATGCAAGATTGCTTTTAGGGTTTTCCAGATCGCGAAAAGAAGGAAGTTCTCCAAATAAGCCCAAGCCAACGCTGAAAAGTAGAATAATACCAAAAGCAATACAACCGATAACGATTTTCCAAAAGGTAATGGTGTACCGGGTTATATCTTCTTTTGTTAATGTGTTTGTCTTTTTTTGCATTTTATCTGCTGCTGTTCTTATAAAAATCTAAATATGCATTAATCTTCGAGTTGTCTGCAAGTTTATCCAACTCTGTTTTTGTGATCACAAAAGTATTGTATTTTTCAGCAGGTACCTTCATTATATCTTTAACTAGCGGCAGAATTGCTCTTTCATAGGCTTTTACTTCGTCACGATTCTCGAACGGTCCTACAAAAATTAATTGACTTTCATCATTTACCAGTTTCACCTGATGCTTAATTGGCTTGTCGGCAAACCTCGACCTGTTAAACTGGCCAATTCCAAACCTGGATGAGCTAAGATTAGCAGCGGGGTCTGTGACTTGAATTGTAAAATAGTATTCTGCAACCAAGGGAAGGTCATACAGAGGTTTTGCCTTTGGGACCTCTACTGATGGAGTAGTAACAGTAGCTTTAGGTGGCAGTTGACCTGTCGAATTATCTTTCACTACCGGTGCTGGTTCAGCTATCGGTGTTGCTTCAGTTACTTTTACTGATGACTTATCTGTTGCAGGAGTCGGAGTGTTAACAGGAGCAGGGTTATTTGTAGCAACTGCTACCTGTTGGGTAGATGGTTCAATTACTACTGGTTCAAACGGGTTAAACTCTGTTAGGGCTGTTGTCCTATTGGCAAATAGGATCCTGTTGTTATCTATATATAATAGGTGCTGTTTAACTAGAGGTGTTATTAGTTTATCCTCCGGAAATGAGTTAACGAGGTTTTTTAGGGCTTGCTCAAAGGCCGGAAGTTTTTGTTGATGACCAATAGCCAAAGCATTCAGATAGGAGAGCTGAGGCGATAGAACATTTTTCCCGAAGTCGAATTCGACCTTTAATATTCCTGTTACTACCTCCTGGTATTTTTTCTGGCTGTAAAGCTCATAAACCTTATTATATGCCTCATTTAGCGCGAACTCTTTCTCTGAACTTTTCCTGCTATAGTCGGGATCTAGAATTACTTTTGCAAAAGGAGATTCAGGATGCTTAGTAAGCAGAAGGTTCTTGTATTCCTCCGATCTCTGCTGATTAATATCCGCATACAGTCGATAGAGGTTATAATAGATAGAGAGTTTATAATTGCTTTCAGGTACTCTTTTTAGTAGTTCTTCAAAAATTTTTATAGCCTCTGCATTGTCTTTTAATTCGTCGCGGTAGAAGCTTGCAATATCGTAATAGGCGTCGGCAATGCGCTGATTAGATAGTTGGAGGGCCGGTTCTGTAAGAGGGAGATTGGCAACGTAGTAATTTCTTATTGCTTCAGGAGTTGCGGGACTAGCAGTTCCCGGATTGGCAATGTTTCCTGAATTAATGGGGCTTGCATCCGGATCTCCCATAACACTTGTAATATGTTCAGCAGCAGTTTTACTGCTCCTTCTCCAATTATCCTCCAGGGGACGATTTCCCCAACGCCTTTTAAAATCGTTCAGACCCTGACTTATTGCTGAAGTGTTATTGAAATAGAACTTTCCTTCCTGAACAGTTCCTGCAGCTTCCGGTCGGTCAAGTCCGGCTACCATTGTTTCCGGTGCTGAATTGTTACTGCTAAGAAACTGTGTCTTTTCAATTTGTTCCCTTACCAAGGCTCCAATCCTTGCTTGTCTTTCTCCTTCTGGAAGTCTCGCTAAGATCTGCAGGGTGTCTTCTCTTCCGATAATACGGAAACGACTAGCCAGCAGCTCGAGATTATTGGCTTTGCGTCGAATCAGCTCATAGCCTTTAAAGGAAGGAGAGAGTGATGTGAGTGTACTATCGTAGTAAGTTTTAGCACTTACATAGTCTCCATTTTTAAAATAGATATCTGCTATTCGCAAATAGGAGAGGCCCTTTTGATTTTGATTAGTAGCACTTAGCCTGATAGCGGTGTTATAGTTTGTTATCGCTTCATTAGTTTGATTCCGGCTCAAATACACATCTCCTATCCTGTAGTAGATCTGATCAATGAAATTCCTGTTCTTTTCGTCCTTTAGCAAGGATTTTAATCTGGCTATTTTATCAACCTGCTGCCCACTCCTGGCGTCTTCTATCGCAATGCGATTTAAGCCAGCATTAAATGCCATATTGAAAGGAGCGTTGCTCTTTACGATTGAAGAATAGTTCTTATAGGCGTCTGCGTATTGCTGATTACGATCCTGCAACTGTGCCAATACATAAGTCCAACGAAGTTTATTCCGTTTAACACCCTTGGCATCCAGTGCTTTTTGCAGCATCACGATTGCTTCAGCTTCTTTACCTGTTTTTATCAGGTATTGAGCTCTTGTTGCGTATACATCAGCCTCATGTTTCTTTGTTCTTTTTGAATCGTCGATATGTTTCAGAGCTGTATCGAGGGATTCTTTCGCTTCCGGAAGTTTATCAAGTTGAATCAGGGATCTGGCCTGGTAGGTAAGTGCTTGCAGTCTCAGCTCATCTTCGTCAGGGTAGCTATTGTAAACATAGGTAAAGAATTCTGCTGCCGAGAAAAACCGGGCCTTATAATAGTTAGCCTTTGCAATAAGGAAATAAGCATCATCTACATAATTACTGTATAATTTATCTTCAACGATATTCTTACCTTTTCCGATAACCGAATCAAGATCTGAAGAAATAGCCTGGGCTGCGGCTTCATCCGGCTCTTTGTAAACTGAGATCAGCTGACTGTAGTCGTCTGGAGTAGTAGTCTTCATATTCCGAACGCTCTCGTCGAGAAGAATATTCGCATTATAGAGAATATTATATCTTGAAGTAAGATTTTGCATGCCTCTGCTTGCAGTTGTGTCTCTGGAAGAGCTGCATCCGCTCACGATAAGCAGCCAGGAAAGAAGTACAGCTACAGATAAATAGACAGATTTCAAAATTATTCAGGTTTGACTAAACTAATACAATAACAAAGCTTTGTGAAAAATATTATCCGTAAGCAAATGTGGTTAAAGATACTATTTGCACAAATACTCTTATTACTGAAAAATAATAAAAAGGGTACATTTAAGGGATAGTTTTAAGTGCGGATGCAAATTAAATGACAACTAAATGTAGGTTAATTTGTTATTTTTGATGGAGACATTTCAGCGGGGCTTATGCAAACAGAAGAAACCAAAGAAGAAAAGGGCCTGGCCAAGCAGCGTAAATATTTTAGTGCGTACGCAAAGTATTCAGCTATGGGATTTCAAATGTTTGCAGTTATTGCGGTGTTTGCATTTATAGGTTATAAAATAGATGAACGCCAAAATTCTAAAACACCTTTATGGACCGCTTTTTTGAGTTTGCTAGGAGTTTTTTGCTCCTTGTATTTAGTAATTCGTTCAATTAAGAAATTAAATCCTTGAGTTTTTTCCGTTTTTCTTTACTTTTTTCACTAATTGCTCTTGTTTTAGGTGTTGTTTTTTTTTCAATTGCCCAATTCGGTGGTAAAAGTGTTTCTCTTGTTCCTAAATTCTGGGTGATTTTTGGTTTTCAATTTTTTATTACCCTCATTGCCTATTCCGTATCCCTTATCGGTATCAGAAAAGGACCTGAAACTGGTACGTTTACCATTATTGGGTCTATTACTATAAAGATGCTCTTTAGTATGGGGTTTGTATTAGCTTACCTCCTGAAAATCAATGTAAACGGCGTTTCATTTGCAATTCAGTTTTTTTCTTTATATTTCTTGTTCACTGCCTTTGAAGTTTATGGCTTGTTATGTAACTTGCGCGACCAAAACAAAACATAAAAAACTCGCAATAAATGTCCTTAAGCCGCATTTTGAACTCAAAAAAAATTAGATTTAGTGCTGTTTTTGCTCTTTTTTTAATTTTTGTTAACTATCAGACTGCTGTAAAAGCTCAGGCTGATACATCTCTCGGAAAAGCACCCGACACTATCCTGAACGTCGCGGAGCACCAAGCTGGCGCTGAAGCTGCAGGGCATGAAGCCGCACATGGTGCAGACGAAAAGTTTGATCCAACTACTGTTATTATGGAGCACATTGCTGATTCCCATACTTGGCATCTTTGGGGGCATACTTCAATCGGTCTTCCTGTTATATTATATACAGATAAAGGTATTGAAACGTTTTCGTCTTCTGCATTTCATCATGGTGAGGAAGCTTACGAAGGTAAGTTCTACACCTACAAGCTTATTGAAGATAAGATCTTTGTTGTAAACCCAAGCGGGGCTATCGATAAAGAGGCATCTTCAAAGGTTTATGATTTCTCTATCACTAAGAATATTTTAGCGATTTGGATTTCTGTAGCTTTACTTATTATTATCTTTTCATCTGTCTCTTCAGCTTATAAGAAAAGAGAAGGAAAAGCTCCTAAGGGTCTTCAATCATTTATCGAGCCAATTATTCTTTTTGTGAGAGATGAAATTGCCCGTCCTAACATCGGGCATAAGTATAGCAAGTTCATGCCCTTATTGTTGACCTTGTTCTTCTTTATCTGGATCAATAATTTGCTTGGTTTGATTCCGCTTTTCCCAGGGGGTGCCAACGTAACAGGAAATATCTTCATGACATTTGTTCTGTCATTTATAGTACTTGTTGTTGTTAATCTAAATGGAAACAAATATTACTGGAAGCACATCCTTCTTCCTGATGTTCCATGGTGGTTGTATCCAATTATGATTCCTGTAGAGATCATCGGTGTTATATCTAAGCCATTCGCCTTGATGATCCGTTTGTATGCGAACATTTCTGCCGGACACATTATCGTGTTGAGTTTAATTGCGTTGATCTTTATTTTCAAATCAATTGCTTTGGCGCCTGTGTCTGTTGCATTTGTTTTGTTTATGGATGTTCTTGAGTTGTTGGTTGCGTTTCTTCAGGCCTTCATTTTCACAATGCTAACAGCATTGTTCATTGGAACTGCTGTAGATGAGCATCATCATTAATCTGAAATCATTTTTTAATTAAATAAATATATATCAATTATGGTAGGTGGTTCAATTGCTGCGATTGGCGCAGGTTTGGCAGTATTAGGTGCTGGTTTAGGTATCGGCCAATTAGGTGGTAAAGCAATGGAAGGTATTGCTCGTCAGCCTGAAGCTGCTTCAAAAATTCAAACTGCTATGATTATCGCTGCCGCTCTTATCGAGGGTGTTGCGCTATTCGGTGTGGTAGTTGCTCTATTAGGAAACGGATAATTTTCGTTCCTAAAGCAAGAACTCAATTTAAGAGCCGTTAGATAACGGTTGGTTATCAGACGGCTCTTTATCTCTAAGTCAGAACTTTATTTCGATAGAAAACAATGGATAAATTATTCGAAGGTTTATTAAATCACCACATTGGTTTTGTTGTTTGGTCAACACTTGCTTTTGTGATACTATTTGTATTGTTAAGAGCGCTAGCCTGGAAACCAATCCTTGGAGCTATCCACGAGAGAGAGCGCCACATTGAATCGGCTTTGCAAGCTGCTGAGAATGCAAAAGCAGAAATGGCTAGATTGACAAGTGAGAACGAGTCATTATTAAAAGAAGCACGCGCTGAACGCGATTTGATTCTTAAGGAAGCCAAAGAACTAAGGGAAAAAATGATTGCTGAATCACGTGCTACTGCACAAGCTGAAGGCGCAAAAATGATCGAAAAGGCAAGAATTGAAATAGAAGGTCAAAAGGCTGCTGCACTAGCCGACGTAAAAAATCAAGTTTCATCGTTGTCTATTGAGATTGCAGAAAAGATCCTTCGCAGAGAGTTTGCTGATCAAAGCAAACAGGAAGCCTTGGTTTCTGACTTGTTAAAAGAGGTTAAATTAAACTAATCGCGTAAGCAGGAATATCATACTTTGATATTCTAATTCAAGCTAAAATTATGTCTGAAATTCAAGTAGCCTCCCGGTACGCAAAATCTTTAATTGACCTTGCTAAGGAGCAGAACTCATTAGAGCTGATTAAACTAGATATTGATACATTTATCTCTGTTGTAAGTGCTAGTAGTCAATTGCAGGCTATTCTTAAGAATCCTATTATCAATACGGATAAAAAACTAGGTATTCTGAACGAATTATTTGGCGGGTTCAACCCGGTTGTATTGTCGTTTTTTAAAATTGTAGTTAGCAAAGGACGTTCCTCTATTTTATTCCCAACTGCAAAAGAATTTATAAACGAGTATAACAGAATTAAAGGCACTGTAAGGGCTACTGTTACATCGGCAAGTCCCTTATCTGAAGCTGTTAAAGCGGAAATTACTCAGGTTGTTCAACAATCTTTACCCAACGGTGGGTCTGTAGAACTGGAATCAAAGATAAATCCTGACCTTATTGGTGGTTTCGTTCTTAAAGTTGGTGACAGGCAGATTGATACAACGATTGCCAGCCGATTAAATCAGCTTAAGAAAGAATTCGGCCGTAAGATCTAAATTGCAGCTGTGAAGCTGTGTTGATCAGGTTGTGACCTTGATCATTTTATTGTTAAGAAAAGTATTCAAGATTTAAAAAATTAAAATTTATAAATAAAACTATGGTAGAGGTAAGACCAGACGAAGTTTCGGCTATTCTGCGCCAGCAATTGTCGGGATTTAAATCAGAGGCCGAGCTTGAGGAGGTGGGAACTGTTCTACAAGTGGGCGATGGTATTGCCCGTGTTTACGGTCTCACTAAGGTTCAATCGGGAGAATTGGTTGAATTTGAAAACGGCTTACAAGGTATCGTATTGAACCTTGAAGAAGATAATGTGGGTGTCGTATTGCTGGGGGATTATTCCGGAATTAAGGAAGGTGATACTATTAAACGTACTAACCGTATTGGTTCAATTAAAGTAGGTGATGGTATGCTTGGCCGTGTTGTTAACACGTTAGGTCAGCCTATCGATGGAAAAGGTGCATTAGCGGGTGAACTATACGAGATGCCTATCGAGCGTAAAGCTCCTGGTGTTATCTACCGTCAGCCTGTAACTGAGCCTCTTCAAACTGGTATCAAAGCTATCGACGCTATGATTCCAATTGGTCGTGGTCAGCGTGAGCTTGTGATTGGTGACCGTCAAACTGGTAAAACTGCCGTTTGTATCGATACGATCATCAATCAGAAAGAATTTTACGAAGCTGGACAGCCAGTATTCTGTATATATGTTGCTGTTGGTCAAAAAAACTCTACAGTAGCACAAATCGTTCGTACACTTGAAGAAAATGGCGCTATGCCATACACAGTAGTTGTTTCTGCTTCTGCAGCAGACCCTGCTCCAATGCAGTTCTTTGCTCCATTCTCCGGCGCTGCTATCGGTGAGTTCTTCCGTGATACAGGACGTCCTGCATTGATCATCTATGATGACTTATCAAAACAGGCTGTTGCTTACCGCGAGGTTTCCCTTCTACTTAAACGCCCTCCTGGACGTGAAGCTTATCCTGGAGACGTATTCTATCTTCACAGTCGCTTGTTAGAACGTGCTGCAAAGATCAATGCCTCTGACGAGATTGCTCGTAACATGAACGACCTTCCTGATTCTATTAAGCATTTGGTAAAAGGGGGAGGTTCATTAACAGCACTTCCTATCATCGAAACTCAGGCGGGTGACGTTTCTGCGTATATCCCAACTAACGTAATTTCGATCACTGATGGTCAGATCTTCCTGGAGTCTAACTTGTTCAACGCAGGTGTTCGTCCGGCTATTAACGTAGGTATCTCTGTATCTCGTGTAGGTGGTAACGCTCAGATTAAGTCGATGAAGAAAGTAGCAGGTACATTAAAGCTTGATCAGGCACAGTACCGTGAGTTAGAGGCTTTCTCTAAGTTCGGTTCAGATCTTGATGCTGCTACGAAGCTTGTTCTTGATAAAGGTGCGCGTAACGTGGAGATCCTTAAACAAGGTCAATTCTCTCCTGTAACAGTTGAGAAACAAATTGCGATCATCTATTGCGGTATCAAAGGTTTGTTACGTTCAGTGCCTGTAAATAGAGTGAAAGAGTTCGAGGCTGAATATACTCAGCAACTAGAACTTCGTCATCCTGAAACTTTGAAAGCATTAAAAGCTGGTAAGTTTGATGATCAAATTACAGGAGTTCTTGAAACTGTAGCTAAAGAGCTTTCAGGAAGATACTAAGGAAGATACTAGATTTAAGAAGTTAGGTTTGGAAGTTGGAAATCAATCCGGTTACAAACTTAACTTCTGGAATCTTTTTGATAAATAGATCAAAAGCGGGATGAGTTTGAGCATATAAGACTTTGTCAAATATGTCACATCTCTTATCTCACATCTCAAAAAACAATGGCTAATTTAAAAGAAGTAAGAAACAGGATTGTATCGGTAAGTTCAACCCAGCAGATCACCAAAGCTATGAAAATGGTTTCGGCGGCGAAGTTGAAGAGAGCTACTAATGCAATTGTTCAGTTACGTCCTTATGCTAACAAGTTAAAGGATATTCTGGCAAATCTTTCTGCAAATCTTGAAGCAGCTTCCTCTCCATACATTCAGGAACGTGAGCCCAATAAAGTTCTTATTGTCGTGGTTTCTTCAAATCGGGGTTTAGCGGGAGCATTTAACGCCAATGTTATCAAAACTGCTAATCAGCTTATTTCGACCAGATACGCTGAACAGTACAGGAAAGGTAATTTGAGCATAATAGCTATTGGGAAAAAAGTTCAGGATTTCTACGAAAAACGCAAGTACAATATTATTGGTAACAATAATGAGCTATATGCGGCTTTAACTTTCGAAAATGCCTCTAAAATAACTGAGGCTATTATGAAAGGGTTCGTAGAAGGAGATTTTGACAGAGTAGAGGTGATCTATAATCACTTCAGAAATGCTGCTGTACAGGAATTAATCACTGAACAGCTTCTTCCAATACCGAGAGCACAGCAGGAAGTGAAGAAGTCTTCCAATAATGTGGACTACATTTTGGAACCTTCACAGGAAGAAATTGTTAATCAGCTAATTCCCAAGTCTATTAAGATCCAGCTTTATAAAGCAATCCTTGATTCTCATGCTTCAGAGCATGGTGCAAGGATGACAGCTATGGATAAAGCAACAGATAACGCCGGAGAATTGTTAAGAAGTTTAAAGCTTTCATACAACCAGGCCCGTCAAGCCGCTATCACTACAGAGCTTACCGAAATTGTAAGTGGTGCAGCAGCATTATCAAACGGATAGATAAAACAATATTTTTTGAATATGAAGCCCTTGCGAACGCTAGGGCTTTTTTGTTGGATTATAATTTCTTATTAAAGCCATCCTCGTTAAAGAAGTTTATTTTTTAAACTTAATATTGTTCTTCATGTTCAAGCAGAAAATATGATTATGGAACATAGGAAAATAGGCAATTCTGATTTAGAGCTCTCTGCAATAACTTTTGGTTCATGGGCTGCAGGGGGATGGATGTGGGGAGGAACTGAAAGGAAGGAGGCCATCGAAGCAATTCGTGCGGCTTACGCTGAAGGTGTTACCTCTATTGATACTGCACCTGTTTACGGGCAGGGCTTAAGTGAAGAGATAGTTGGTGAGGCCATTAAAGAACTTCCAAGGGATAGGGTGCAAATCCTGACCAAGTATGGATTGAGATGGGATGCACCGGTGGGTGAGTTTTATTTCAAAAGCAAGAATAATCAGGGACAAGATATTGATATTTACAAGTACGCTGGTAAGGACAACATCATTAAGGAATGTGAAACCAGCTTGAAGCTCTTGGGTACCAATTACATAGATCTTTATCAAATCCATTGGCCTGATCCAACAACTCCTATTGAAGAGACAATGGAAGCTGTGTCTGCTTTAATTCAACAAGGTAAGGTAAGATACGCAGGGGTTTGCAACTATAATGATGAGCAATTGAAGCTGGCAGATAGCGTTGTTAATATCATATCTAATCAAATTCCTTACAGTATGGTTAATCGGAAAATAGAGGAGGTGGTGTTGCCCTATTGTTTGGCTAACAATAAATCTATCTTGGCTTATAGCCCCTTAGAAAGAGGGTTATTAACTGGTAAGATAAAGCCAGGACACCGATTCTCCGAAGGTGATCATCGTGTGAATCACAAATTTTTTAGCACTGGGAATATTGAGAGAATAAACGTTTTCCTCGACAAGATTAAACCATTGGCAGATGAAAAGGGAGCAACTCTTGGACAATTGGTGTTGCGATGGACCCTAGAACGACCTGGAATTACGGTAGCATTAGTTGGTGCAAGAAACGTGTTTCAGGCAGTAGAAAATGCTAAGGCAATGAGTTTTTCACTTACCCATGAAGAGTACAGTTTTATTACTAATGGCCTGTCTGACCTAGAATTAGCTATTTAGTTTGAGATTTCAACTGGTTAACAGAAAGCCAGCTTTATTTTTCACATATTAGATTCTGTTTTGTAATTTCGCGGCTACTAAGAGATAAAAATGGCAGATATTAAAGAAACAAATAACGCAAATAACCCAAGCTATTACTCTACTCTTGCTTTGGGTATTATTGTAACGATGGCGGGTGTATTAATTCGCTTTATAGGTACGATCAGATTTATCGATATTATTTCGAATATCATATTAGTTATCGGAGTTGTTATCTGTCTTAGCGCAGTAAAGAAAATCTTAAAATAAATCAAATAAGAAGGCCCATCATTTGGGCCTTCTTATTTTGGTTTGTACCCCGATTTCGTCAGGATTTTTTGATAGTCGGTATCTGCCATCAATTCTTGCAACGTAACATCGTCGTTCTCTTCCATATATTTCCTCACTATCTGCCAACCCGAGAATATTCCAAGTTTAGGAGCTGAGTCGTTCTTCTCTCCGATACCTGGAGTAAAAGGAGCCTCGGTAAGGTATTTTTGAACTTTTAAATAGTCTGTTTCGTACAGGAGATTGTTCTCCAAAAAATACCCCCATATCCCTGCTTCATATCCCTTACACCATTCCATCTGCGCGGTGGTGTAGCCAATTTTACTAGAGTCAGCAAGTTCAGGCATCGTGGCATCCAGAAAGTAAAGAACCTTGCCATTGTAAATCATCCTATCCAGAAAAGTTTTGAGGTCGTCGGGCTCAGGAAAGAGCTCTTCCCGGGTGTAAGTTTCCATCACACGGGGGGTGATATTTTCCGGACTGAACTTCCGGGAGATGTATAGAGGGATACTTTGTCTTAAGGCAGGGTAGAATTTAGAGTCGCCGCCAAGAAACATATCAAGACCAATTCCAACGTAATTATTTCCGATAGGGACCTGAACAGCAAATCCAGAAAGGAAACTAATAAACCGGGGTATTTTCTGTTGAGGGTAATAGTATTTAACGTGCTTGAATGCATCTGTAAGTTTTTCTTCAGTTTCCTTCAAATCAGGGAACGTTTTTAATACTTCCGTTTTTAAAGCGTTATAGTCCTTGTTATTAAGAACAGTTCGTAGGTTATTATAATATGTTGTGTCTGCTGTGCTTCCAACACTCAACATGCTCTGCATATAATCAGAGAAAAAAGGATCGTAACGCTTTTGTAAGGTAGGGATCTTTGCAGGTAATTCTTTGGGTGTTAGTGCAGCTAATTCCCTGTCAAATCGTTCGATCTTTACATCCAGCTCTATATCTGACACATCTACATCTTTTCTGTTTTTACACCCAGCCAGCATAAATAAGCTAATTAAAAAAAACAGGTAGATTTGAACCACTCTTACCATTTCGTGTAATTTAATTTAGTGAACGAAAATAACAAAAGCTATGTTTGTATCAGATAATTTAATTTGTCTGGGAAAGTTCTAATACTACAGTTAAAAGAATATCGAAAAACAATGAAAAAGAAACTGTTTAACCTCCTCGTGCTAATGTTACCTTTTGTAATTAAAGCTCAGGAAACAGAGAAAAATTTTCAGCTGGGATTTACAGCCAGTCCGAATATTGGTTGGGCAAGATTTAATGATGCTCCTTCCACGTTTGCATCAAAATCAAGTAAGATTGGTTTTTCTTATGGACTTATTGGAGACTTTGGCTTTGCCAGAAACTATTTCTTTTCTACAGGATTCGCCATAACGAGTATTAATGCAAAGACTGAAGAAAATGGTGCATTTACAGAGGGCTCTACATCCATTACACGCTCCTATGATATCCAGTATATCGAGGTTCCATTAACAATAAAGTTAAAGACCAATACCGTTGCAGAAAAAAGCTTTTACGGACAGTTCGGCTTAAGCACAGCCTTTAATATCAGAGCCAAGAGCGATGTGAAAACAAGGACAGCAACTGTTGTCACGGATGACTTGAAGAACCAAAGTCTTGATAATGATAACAAAGTCCGGTTAGGATTAGTAGCGGGTGCAGGGGTGCAGTGGGATTATAATGAAAACTCAAAGTTTATTACTGGTGTTACATTCAATAATGGCTTTACTGATGTTTTATCGAAGAGGCCTTCAATCCGTAACTCTTATCTGGCTTTAACCCTTGGAGTTCTGTTTTAATTGATTTTAATACCTTAGGAAAATTATGAAAATAGCTCTGGCTCAACTGAATTATCACATAGGAAATTTTGAATCAAATACTGCCAAGATCATTGGTGCAATTGAACAAGCAAAGACGAATGGCGCAGATCTCGTCGTTTTTGCTGAACTCGCTATCTGTGGATATCCTCCCCGTGACTTCCTTGAATTTACAGAATTCATTGAGCTTTGTGAAAATAGTATAACAGAAATTGCAGCTGCCACAAAAGGCATAGCGTGTATTATAGGTTCTCCCACAAAAAATCCAAGAATTCAGGGAAAGGATCTCTTTAATTCAGCATATTTTATAGAAGACGGAGAGGTTAAGAAGGTGGTAAATAAGGCACTTCTTCCTACCTATGATGTTTTTGACGAATATCGTTATTTTGAACCCAACCAGGATTTTAGTTGTATTGAATACCAGGGTGTAAAGATCGCCCTTACTATTTGTGAGGATTTGTGGAATATTAATGATAATCCACTCTATATCTCATCGCCTATGGATGAGTTGATAAAGGAGGAGCCGGATCTCATGATCAATATAGCAGCTTCCCCATTTTCTTATAATCACGATGATAACCGATATAAGGTATTAAGCGATAATTCAAAGAAATATCAGCTTCCGCTTTTGTATGTTAATCAGGTGGGAGCACAGACAGAAATTGTGTTTGACGGCGGATCTTTTGTATTCAATGAAAAAGGTGAACTTCTTGACCAATTAGCATATTTCAAGGAAGACCTTAAGATATACGAATTTGCCGATCAGGAGATAAAAGGATATACTCCGATTGAATATAAGCCTTGGCCAGACGTAAAACAGATCTATGATGCTCTGATTCTTGGTATAAGAGACTATTTCTATAAGTCGGGTTTTACTAAAGCAGTTTTAGGTCTTTCGGGTGGTATAGACTCTGCCGTAGTCTGTGCTTTAGCTGCCGAAGCACTCGGGGCAGAAAATGTTTTAGCTGTGTTAATGCCTTCAAAATACTCAACAGATCACTCTATAAAAGACGCCTTAGACTTGGTGGCGGCCCTGGGTTGTAAACATGAGGTTGTTGCGATTAAGGAGATCACCGATGCTTTTGATCATGTACTTGAGCCTGCGTTCCGAGGACTTCCTTTTAACGTTGCAGAGGAGAACATACAAGCTCGAAGCCGCGCGGTAATTGTAATGGCTTTTTCGAATAAGTTCGGAAATGTGCTATTAAATACTTCAAACAAAAGTGAGTCGGCCGTTGGATATGGTACGTTGTACGGGGACATGGCAGGAGCAATCTCTGTTTTGGGTGATGTTTATAAAACGCAGGTATACGAACTTGCCAGATACATAAATCGGGAGCGGGAGATCATTCCAGAAAATAGTATTGTAAAACCTCCATCAGCGGAGCTCCGCCCTGATCAGAAAGATAGTGACTCACTGCCAGACTATGACGTGCTGGATAAGCTACTTTATCAATATATTGAGTTGAAGAAGAGCTCGAGAGATATTATTGCTGCAGGTTTTGATGAAGAGTTGGTTAAGCGTGTGATAAAAATGGTAAATAAGGCAGAGTTTAAACGCTATCAAACACCGCCAATCTTAAGAGTTTCTCCAAAGGCTTTCGGAATGGGCAGAAGAATGCCTATTGTTGGAAAGTATCTCTCCTGATATTAAAGCTTACTTACGGAGGCGTAAGTAAGCTTTCCTTTTAGTTACATTGTCAAGGATGCGTAATTGTACTGTAACAAGCATTTAGTTAAATATCTTCATGAGCTTCCCTGCGTTAATTAATAAACACATTAGAAAGGGAAGAAAAGATGAAAAAAGCAATGTTGTTAGTTGTACTGACGGCCTTGATTTTGTCTTCCTGCTCATCTTATAATTATTATTCCTTAAACAGTAACAAAGTTGATATTGAAAAATATCAAACCTATGCCTGGGTTCGCGGAAACGAGTCTAAACTGGATGATTATTATAAGAATGATATCGCAGAAGATAAGATTATAGATGCTGCAAGTACTGCACTAAATTCAAGGGGATTAAAATACGATGCAAAAAAACCTGATCTATTAATTCGTTACACTGCAGTAGTGGATAATAAGTCGCGCACTGTTAATGATCCTATGTACTATCAGTACCCATCCCGGCTAGTGCCGAGAGTGGCATATGCACGTGGGAGGGCTTATTATTATTATCAATATATGACACCGTTTCCAGTTTATGTAGGATCTGAAATGCGTAAGGAGGAATTTGAAGAAGGTAATATCGTTATCGATCTTATTGACCGCTCTACCTCTAAGGTAGTTTGGAGGGGAGTGGCTAAGGGAGAGGTAACTAATCCAGAAAAGGCAGTTAACGACATCCCGAAGGTTGTTTCGAAGATTTTTAATAAGCTTCCTTTGCAATCGTAAAGGTTTCAATTCTGTTTATGTTGTAAATTTTTGTTTGCTAAGCCTGTACTTGTAAAGAGTACAGGCTTTTTTGTATTAACTTTGGAAGAAAGGTCTTCATCTACATACTCCTATCGAAGTATTTCGAAGATTTTTACAGCTGTCAAAAAATTAAACTTAGATAGAAAAAGGTTATGAAATTTATTTTAGTACTGATGCTGACTTTATTTGCAGCGCCATTAAAGTCAGTTTACGACTTCAAAATCAAGACCATTGACGGTAAGAATTTGAACTTGAAAAGTTTCAAGGGTAAAAAGGTACTTATCGTAAATACTGCTTCTAAATGTGGGTACACGCCGCAGTATGCAGATCTGGAGAAATTGTCGCAACAGTACAAGGGGAAGTTAGTGGTAATCGGGTTCCCCGCCAATAATTTTGGTGGCCAGGAACCTGGGGCAAATCCTATGATCAAAGAGTTTTGTCAGAAGAATTACGGTGTTACTTTTCCTTTAGCAGAAAAAGTAAGTGTAAAAGGTGAAGATATTGATGCGTTATTCAAGTATTTAACCACTGCTGAAAATCCTGATTTTACAGGTGATATTAAATGGAATTTTGAGAAGTTTTTGATTGACGAGAACGGAAAATTGATTCATAGGTTCCGTTCTAATGTTAAGCCAACATCACCTGAGTTAACTAAATATCTGTAAAAAAGACGGTTGTAGATTATTTTAAAATTAATTTTGGATAACTAATTTATGACTCTATATTTGCAGCATGAAAACGGGGTGGTAGATTATCCATTCTAGATCATAAGGGAGATTAGCTCAGCTGGTTCAGAGCATCCCGATTAACATCGGGAGGGTCATTGGTTCAGTTGACTAGTTCAAAAAAAGGGAGATTAGCTCAGCTGGTTCAGAGCATCCCGATTAACATCGGGAGGGTCATTGGTTCAGTTGACTAGTTCAAAAAAAGGGAGATTAGCTCAGCTGGTTCAGAGCACCTGCCTTACAAGCAGGGGGTCACTGGTTCGAACCCAGTATCTCCCACAAAAAGTAGCCCTTCAGCGATTGAAGGGTTTTTCTTTCTAAAACATAATACCCGAAGGGAGATTAGCTCAGCTGGTTCAGAGCACCTGCCTTACAAGCAGGGGGTCACTGGTTCGAACCCAGTATCTCCCACAAGAGCTGCAGAAATGCGGCTTTTTTTATTTTAGCCTTATCCGGATATGTATATCGTATACATTCTTTATTCCTCCTCCTTAAACAAGTATTATATCGGTAGTACCTCTAACTTGCCTGAGCGTTTAAGGAAGCACAATACCAAGCATAAAGGTTTTACTGGCGGTCCGTCGGATTGGGAGGTTGCTTTTATGGAGAAGTATGAAAGGAAAGAAGATGCGCTAAAGCGA
>NZ_JAFEWF010000003.1 GCF_017355835.1 Desertivirga brevis
ATATCGGTAGTACCTCTAACTTGCCTGAGCGTTTAAGGAAGCACAATACCAAGCATAAAGGTTTTACTGGCGGTCCGTCGGATTGGGAGGTTGCTTTTATGGAGAAGTATGAAAGGAAAGAAGATGCCCTAAAGCGAGAGAAGCAAATTAAGGCGTGGAAGAGTCGGATTATGATCGAAAGACTGATTAGCTCAGCTGGTTCATAGCATCCCGATTGCATCGGGAGAGTCACTGGTTGGAATCCAGTATCTCCCACAAAAGCTGCAGAAATGCGGCTTTTTTTATTTTGGCCTTATCCGGATATGTATATCGCATACATTCTTTATTCCTCCTCCTTAAACAAGTATTATATCGGTAGTACCTCTAACTTGCCTGAGCGTTTAAGGAAGCACAATACCAAGCATAAAGGTTTTACTGGCGGTCCGTCGGATTGGGAGGTTGCTTTTATGGAGAAGTATGAAAGGAAAGAAGATGCCCTAAAGCGAGAGAAGCAAATTAAGGCGTGGAAGAGTCGGATTATGATCGAAAGACTGATTAGCTCAGCTGGTTCATAGCATCCCGATTGCATCGGGAGAGTCACTGGTTGGAACCCAGTATCTCCCACAAAAGCTGCAGAAATGCGGCTTTTTTTATTTTGGCCTTATCCGGATATGTATATCGTATACATTCTTTATTCCTCCTCCTTAAACAAGTATTATATCGGTAGTACCTCTAACTTGCCCGAGCGTTTAAGGAAGCACAATACCAAGCATAAAGGTTTTACTGGCGGTCCGTCGGATTGGGAGGTTGCTTTTATGGAAAAGTATGAAAGGAAAGAAGATGCGCTAAAGCGAGAGAAGCAAATTAAGGCGTGGAAGAGTCGGATTATGATCGAAAGACTGATTAGCTCAGCTGGTTCATAGCATCCCGATTGCATCGGGAGGGTCACTGGTTCGAACCCAGTATCTCCCACAAAAGCTGCAGAAATGCGGCTTTTTTTATTTTAGCCTTATCCGGATATGTATATCGTATACATTCTTTATTCCTCCTCCTTAAACAAGTATTATATCGGTAGTACCTCTAACTTGCCTGAGCGTTTAAGGAAGCACAATACCAAGCATAAAGGTTTTACTGGCGGTCCGTCGGATTGGGAGGTTGCTTTTATGGAGAAGTATGAAAGGAAAGAAGATGCGCTAAAGCGAGAGAAGCAAATTAAGGTGTGGAAGAGTCGGATTATGATCGAAAGACTGATTAGCTCAGCTGGTTCATAGCATCCCGATTGAATCGGGAGGGTCACTGGTTCGAACCCAGTATCTCCCACAAAAGCTGCAGAAATGCGGTTTTTTTATTTTAGCCTTATCCGGATATGTATATCGTATACATTCTTTATTCTTCCTCCTTAAACAAGTATTATATCGGTAGTACCTCTAACTTGCCTGAGCGTTTAAGGAAGCACAATACCAAGCATAAAGGTTTTACTGGCGTCCGTCGGATTGGGAGGTTGCTTTTATGGAAAAGTATGAAAGGAAAGAAGATGCGCTAAAGCGAGAGAAGCAAATTAAGGCGTGGAAGAGTCGGATTATGAAATGCGGCTTTTTTTATTTTATGCTGTTTTGGCTTTCTCCCAAAACATACTTCTTTTTATAAGCTTCCTCTTAACGTTCTCAGAGTGATAGAAAATCTTTTCGTCGTAACAGGTGCAATACTATGTTCCCAGTCAATTCTTGCTTCTCCTTCTATGATATAGAGAGACCTTCGCTGTAGAGGGATGGAGATTATAGATGACCGCGTTTGCTCGGATTTTTCATATGGACGGAATCGGAATTTGCAGTCGGTAAGCAGGGATATGCCTGCGATGATATCAAAGGGAGGGGCATCACGGTGCCAGTTAATGACTGAGCCATCAGGATACTCGGTGACCAGTAGCTCTTCAATTTCTTTAGAGTCCAATGGAATAAAAGAAGCTACTTTTTCAATAATGCCATTAAAATCAGCTGGGATGTTTTTTCCTTTTGATAATGTTCTTGTTTCAAAGCTCCAGTCGCAGCCGTAACTAACTACTTTACGTTTTGCCTTATAGCCCTGAAATTTAAAAGTGTGAAGCTCCAATGCCGATACTAAGCTAAGAAGCGTGTCTTCCTCTTCCTTACTGATAAAGTTTGGTACATATCTAAAACCAGAAGGATATATTGGCTGCAAGGGAAATAAAGTATTCATAGAGGAGGATAAAGTACCTTCATTTAGAAATACAATTTGATAGTACTTATGTTGGACGTGAGACAGTATTCTTGTTGAAGGAAGGAGGTTGTGTTATTTTACAACTGTAGTGATGTAAAAATTATCTGTATCTACTTTGATATTTCCAAGCCCACTGCTCTTTAATGTCTTCAACGCGGTCGTGGGATAGATTTGTCTCCATTTTTTATCTCCAGGCAACATGATCCTTACCGGCATATTAAAAGTGGCGATATCAGCTTTCCACTTATACGAGATAGAGCCATTGCTTCTCCGGTTAATTTGAAGCTCAGGTATGGCTGTATGGTTTAGATATTGAATAAAAACACTAGTAAGATCTTTTTTAGCGTGCCTGTTAATATAGGTTATGATATCGTTTGTAGTTACAGTTTTTAATCCATACTCTTTATTAAGGCCTCTCAAAATACTTTTCCACAAGCTATCATTCCCAATTATTGTTCTAACAGTGTGCAGGAGGTTTGCTCCCTTAAAGTACATGTCGCCCGAGCCCTCTTTATTCACGTTGTACGGACCAATGACAGGCTTGTCATTCCTGATATTTTTCCTTTCACCCCTCAGGTATTGGATAGCTGCCTCTTTCCCCCAGTTGCACTCGATAAATAAACTTTCCGAGTACGTTGTAAAAGCTTCATGGATCCACATATCAGCAATATCTTTGGATGTAATATTGTTACCAAACCATTCATGTCCTGATTCATGTATGATCAGATAATCCCATTTTAGTCCCCAGCCCGTGCCTGATAGATCTGTACCCGCATAACCTTTTTGGTACTTATTCCCATATGCGACGGCCGATTGATGCTCCATGCCGAGATAAGGAGCTTCTATAAGTTTGTACCCGTCTCGATAAAAAGGATAGGGTCCGAACCAGTTTTCAAAACAACTTAGCATAGGTTTAACATCCGTGAAATGCTCTTTTGCTTTCTGAAGATTTTCTCTCAATACATAATAATCTAAGGGAAGGCGTCCATTTTCTCCGGTAAAGTCATCTGAAAAGTGTTCGAAATCGCCAATGTTTAGTGTTACGTTATAGTTGTTTATCGGGTAGGAGACGAACCAGTTGAATTTAGTGGACCCGTCCGGCTGCACTTCTTTGGATCTCAGGGTTCCGTTGCTGATATTCTGTAAGCCTCTTGGAACGGTAACACTTATGAGCATGCTGTCCACTTCATCTGATTGGTGATCTTTATTAGGCCACCAAGAACTTGCGCCTAATCCCTGGCAAGCGACAGCTATCCAAGGAGCCCTATTACTATCTTCGGTAAAGATGAAGCCACCGTCCCAGGGTGCTTTTCTTGCAATGACAGGGCTGCCCGAATAATAGACAATGAACTCCGCTTGCATTCCCCGCCGAATGACCTCAGGAAATTCTACAAAGACTGCGTCGTATTCTGTAGTATAGTTCAAGGTTTGGTTTTTATATTCGATTTTCTCGATCTCAAAGTTATCAAAAAGGTCAAACTGTAGTTTGTTTAAGTCTTTCGTGGCAGTAAATTTAAATAGATTAGACCCTGATATTGAGCGATTGTCGACATCTACTCTTATATCAAGATGATAGTAAGCGATATCATAGCACGCTCTCAAGTTAGACAGCATTCCTCTAAGCGTATCAGCCCTGGTAAAACCTTCTTCGCCACTTTGCGTTTGAGAGAAGGCGTTACACATTGAAATCAAGAAAACTATTAAAACTGATAATCTTTTTATCATCTTGGCCACACCAATATTCTGCTAATATCAATAATATTAAAATAATATGCTCAACTATAGTCCCGAGACAAGGACTACTTATGAATATTTCTCTTGCTGATGAAGTTAATTGAAGTTCAGACAAATGAACAACAGAGGAAGTTTTTAGAACTCCCTTTGTTTATTTACCAAAATGATAAAAAATATATACGACCGCTTGATGAGGATATCGAAAGGGTTTTTGATCCTGAAAAGAATCAATTATTAAGGGAAGGTAAATGCAGGCGCTGGCTACTGCAGGATGTGAATGGGAAATTCATTGGACGTATAGCTGCCTTTATTAATCCGCTAACTTTCGGAGTGGAATTCGAAAAAGTTGGGGGGATGGGTTTTTTCGAGTGCATTAATAGTCATTCAGCGGCAAATCTTCTATTTGAAGTGGCAAAGGGCTGGCTGCTGGAGCAAGGGGCAGAAGTAATGGAAGGGCCGATAAACTTTGGCAGCCGGGAGAGATGGTGGGGGCTCCTTGTCGACGGGTTCTACTCCCCATGCTATTGCAGTAATTATAATCCCCCTTATTATAAAGATCTGTTCGAATACTATGGCTTTAAACTTTACTTTAAACAATATACCTACCATCGTAAGGTTCGAGAACCTCTAAAACCGGCATTGCTGGCGGTATCAGAAAGGGTGTGTCGAAATAAGGACTATCAATTTCAGCACTTTAAAATGGATAAGCTCGACAAGTTTGCAGGTGATTTTCAAGAGGTGTACAACAAAGCATGGGTGAACCACCAGGGAACGGAGGAAATGAGTTTAGAACAGGCTAAAAATCTAGTGTATAGTTTAAAGCCTGTGATCGATGAACAGATTATATGGTTTGCTTATTATAAAAATGATCCGATCGGATTTTTTATCAGCCTGCCTGAGTTAAACGAACTGTTTGTGAAGTACGTTGGAGGGAAATTAGACACCTTCGGAAAACTGCGTTTACTCTATAATAAATGGAGAGGAAATTCTAAGACAATGTTCGGTCTGGTGTTTGGAATTATACCAGAATATCAGCGGAAGGGTATTGAGGTTGCATTAATTGTTTCTGCCGCTCATGAAATTTCAAGAAAAACAAACTATTCAGATATTCAAATGAACTGGATTGGTGATTTTAATCCAAGAATGATGCAAGTGGCCGAACAAATTGGGGCCAAAATTTATAAAACTCATCACACTTACCGCTATCTGTTTGATAGAGGTAAAGAGTTCAATCGACATCCTTTGATATAATTCATTTATTTTTCCTTAAAGCTAATATTCGTTTAACTTTGGGCAACCAACAAATACAATTCATGCAATACGACGTAACAGTTATAGGTGGCGGACCAGGCGGATATGTAGCCGCAATCCGTTGCGCACAGTTAGGACTTAAAACAGCTATCGTAGAAAAATATAGTACTCTTGGTGGAACATGCCTTAACGTTGGTTGTATTCCTTCAAAAGCGCTTCTTGACTCATCGGAGCATTATTATAATGCATCTCATACATTCAAAACACATGGTATCAACCTTGAGAATTTAAGCGTTGATCTTCCTCAGATGATCCAACGTAAAAATGAAGTGGTAGAGCAAACTACAGCAGGAATTACTTTCCTGATGAAGAAAAACAAAATAACTACTTATCAGGGTTTAGGATCTTTTGTAGATAAAAACACCATCAAAGTCGCAAAGGCAGAAGGGGGAGAAGAAACGATCACAACTAAAAACGTTATCGTTGCTACGGGTTCAAAACCGACAGCTTTGCCATTCTTACCTATTGATAAAAAACGTATCATTACTTCTACCGAAGCTTTAAATCTTCAGGAAGTGCCTAAGCATCTGATCGTTATTGGTGGTGGAGTGATCGGCCTTGAGTTAGGATCAGTATATGCCCGCCTGGGTGCTAAGGTAACTGTGGTTGAATTCATGGATGGCATTATTGCAACTATGGATAAAACAATGAGCAAAGAGCTTCAGAAATCATTGGCTAAACTTGGTTTCGATTTCAAGTTAAGTCATAAGGTTACCGGAGCAACTGTGGAAGGCGATAAAGTAGTTGTAACAGCAGATAGTTCTAAAGGAGAAAAAGTAAGTATTGAAGGAGATTACTGTATTGTAGCTGTTGGCCGTACGGCATACACTGAAGGATTAGGTCTGGATAAGATCGGAATTCAATTAGAAGAGCGCGGAAAGAAAATCCCCGTAAATGATCATCTTGAAACGTCTGTAAAAGGGATATATGCGATTGGGGACGTTATTCGCGGGGCGATGTTGGCGCACAAGGCTGAAGAAGAAGGTGTTTATGTTGCTGAAACAATTGCGGGACAGAAGCCACATATCAACTATAACCTGATTCCGGGAGTAGTTTACACCTGGCCAGAAGTGGCCAGTGTAGGTTTTACCGAAGAACAATTGAAAGAGCAAGGTAAAAAATACAAGGTAGGTTCATTTCCATTCAAAGCAAGTGGTCGTGCCCGTGCAAGTATGGACATTGATGGCCTGGTAAAAGTTTTAGCTGATGCTCAGACAGATGAGCTTTTAGGCGTTCATATGATTGGTCCTCGTGCTGCGGATATGATTGCTGAAGCAGTAGTTGCAATGGAGTTCCGTGCATCTGCAGAGGATATTGGTCGTATATGCCACGCTCACCCAACATTTACAGAAGCATTTAAGGAAGCTGCTTTAGCTGCTACCGATAATCGTGCTGTTCACATTTAACAAAGGATAGCATATAAAATAGCAAAGGCTCCTAGAATGGAGCCTTTGCTATTTTATATGCTTCTAACTGGAGGTAAAAGGCAGACCACTGGTCTATATTCATCAAGCCTATTTTATTTATATTTTTTAAAGCGGGTGTTTTTTCGCTATCATCCTCACCCGATCAAGCCCTTATTCGTTTAATAAAGCTGCCAATGAAAGGATTTTTTAAGGCAGTCAGAAAAGCGTATTTTATAGTAGCAATTTCTGAAGCTTATTATAATTAATTTTGAAGCCTAATTAGGATACCGGTATAAAAGAGGCTTAAGTAGTCTCGAGTGGTTTAGGTAGGTCAATTATATTATTAAAAATTGCTTTTTGAACGATGAAGATTGCAAAACATACATGGCCAGATAATCTCCGAATTATTGCAACTATTAGTATGGTGCTTCTTCATGTTACATCTCCGATTTTATATCAATATGGCAAAATTTCGTCTGAACTTTGGCATGCGGCTAATATCATAGACAGTTCCGTTCGTTTCTGCGTTCCTGTTTTTGTTATGCTCTCAGGGGCTTTGCTACTTGGACGAGAATATCCTATAAGAGAATTTTTAAAAAAGAGAGTTATAAGAGTATTGCTTCCTTTTATTTTTTATAGCCTCATTTATACTGGACTTGATCTTATAAGGAAACCCTCTTTGCACCTTAGTTTTTTCCCTTTCATCTGGAGTAAATTAGCCCACGGGGCTGCCTACCATTTATGGTATATTTATATGATAGTTGGTCTGTATCTTTTTATTCCGGTGATAGGAAGATGGATAAGAGCAAGTACGAAAAAGGAGATTAGTTATTTTCTTCTAATATGGATAGGGACGATGGTTGTAAGTCATCCTCTTCTTTTCAAGCATAAGCCCAATTTTGATCTCTCTTACTTTTCAGGTTTTCTGGGGTACCTGATTTTAGGATATTATTTGTCGCTTTTTAAATTTTCGAATAAATGGAGGCGGGTATATTCCATAATATTGATTCTTGTTGGAATTACTATAACTGTAGCCGGCACTTTTCTCTATTCAGATGATAAAGGTAGTCTGGATACTTTATTTTATGGTTTCCTGACTCCCAATGTTTTCCTTATTGCGGTAGGTGTTTTTATGCTGGTGGGTGATTTTAAGTTTAAAACAGTAGTTCCGGAAAGTGTGCGGTCCTTTCTCTGTCGTTACAGTTTCGGCATCTATTTAATACATGTTTTAGTGTTAGGTGAATTGACTAAAGCTGGACTTAATTGTTTTTATGTTCATCCAGCTGTTGGTATTCCGCTTACAACTTTAGCCTGTCTGGCCCTATCTGGCTTGATTGTTTTTCTTATCAGCAAGGTGCCCGGCGGAAAATATATTTCGGGATAGAAATTCATCTATAAGAAGCGGTTCAAACTAGAAAGGGGGACTCCTTTCGGAATCCCCCTTTGCTCACCTCAATTAGCCCCGTAAGGGGTTATTTTTGAAGCTCCATAGCTTCGTACTCCTCATCCAGAATCTCGTCTGTATAGGGCTCAGTCATAAGGGCTTCTATATCTTCATGCTTTTTATTTTTTGTAAATCGCTTGATGATTTTGTCAAAAGCTTCATAAACTACTGGTACAACGATGAGGGTTAGGAACAAGGAACTAACAAGTCCCCCTATAATTACCCAGGCCAAACCGTTCTTCCATTCGGCTCCTGCGCCCTTTGCAATTGCAATCGGGAGCATACCTATTACCATGGCAATGGTGGTCATTAAGATTGGACGAAGACGAGCATGGTTCGCATTAATCAGTGCTTCACGAACTGATTTTCCTTCTGCAATCTGCTGGTTTGTAAAGTCCACCAGGATGATCGCGTTTTTCGCAACAAGACCGATTAACATGATCAGACCTAGAATGGTAAAGATGTTAAGCGAGTTGTTAGTTAATGCCAGGGCTAGTAGTGCCCCAATTATTGACAATGGTATTGAGAACAACACCACGAAGGGATGCACATAGTTATTATAAAGGGCTACCATGATTAGGTATACCAGAACGATCGACATTACTAATGCAACACCAAGTGTTCCAAAGCCTTCGGACTGGTTCTCCATGTCACCACCGAAAATGTAATTCACGGAGGCTGGACGAGGAAGATCTTTAATCTGATTATCCAGTTCAGTGAATATTGTACCTGAAGGACGACCAACTACCTGGGCTTGTACAGATACTTTAGTTGTTTTGTCCTGACGTTCTAACCTTGACGGTCCAGACCCTTCGGAAACAGTAGCAAATTGGTCGAGCTTAATCTTCATACCTGAACTATTAATAAAAGTCAGATTACGGACGTCGTCAATGCTTTTACGGTTGAAATCGTCGAGACGGATATTTATATCATATTCGTATTCTCCCTGGCGGAACTTACTATTTGTATTACCGTTAAAAGCTGTTTGCATAGTAGCACCAACGGTCTGAAGGTTTAAGCCAAGTGCCGACATTTTATCACGGTCCACCTGTACCTTTACCTCTGGATTACCACCTTCAACAGAAAGTTTCAATTCGGTTGTTCCAGGGATCTTAGCCAGTTTGTCTTTAACTACATTGGAGAAGGCCATTACGCTGTCGAGTTCGCTCCCCCTTACTATAACTTCTATAGGCGCACGTTCTGCCATGCCAAGAATACTTACAGGAGTTGTCTTAACTTTAGCTCCAACTAGCTGTGCTGCAAGTTCCTTTTTAATTTTCGCTGCGTAGACATCTGCACGATCTATACGGTCTTTTCTTTCAACCAACTGTACGGTGATCTCTGAAGAGTAGGCAGGTGCTTGTTGTGCTCCAGAACCGTCGCTCGATTGACCAACAAGAGTAATTAAGCGAGTTATTTCTGGCTTAGAGTTTAATATCTGTTCAGCCTTGGATGTCATTAAGTTTGTCTGCTCTATAGAAGCATCTTTTGGAAGCTCTATTTGCACGATGAACTGCCCACGGTCACTCTTCGGGAAGAACTCTGCTCCGATAAATCCACCGCCAAGTAAGGCGAATGAAGCGAAGAGTAGGAGTAATGTACCTCCAACTACGGTCTTCTTGTGGCCCAATGACCATTGAAGGATATTAGTTATCCAAGCTGTGAACTGATCAAGCTTTCTCTCAAATGCGAGGATCAAGCGTTCGAAGAAATTCTTTCCTTTAATGTGTTCCAACTTCCCAAATCTTGAAGAAAGTAAAGGAACGATAGTAAAGGAGGTCAGCAAGCTTAGTAGGGTGGCTATAATAACTACCATACAGAACTGCCGAAGGATATCGGAAACGAGACCTGTACTGATAGCAATAGGGAAGAACACCACGACAATTACTAAAGTAATAGAGGTAACGGTGAAGCCAATCTCTTTTGTAGCATCGAAAGCGGCCCTCACCCTGTTCTTGCCCATTTCCATATGGCGGTAAATGTTCTCAAGAACCACGATGGCATCATCTACCAGGATACCTACAACCAGTGATAGTCCTAATAGAGACATCAGGTTAAGAGTATATCCGAGCATCTTGATTCCAATAAAGGTTGCAATTAATGAGGCAGGTATGGATACCATCACGATCGCCGCATTACGTAAGCTGTGTAAGAAGAACAGCATTACAAATGCCACAAGGATCACAGCCAGGAATAAGTCATGAATTACGGCATCTGCAGATTCAAGAGTATATACTGAGCTATCATTGGCGATAGTAAGATCAAGATTAATGGTCTTGTATTCTCCGGTTAGTGTCGCGATATTAGCCTTAACACCCTCACTTACTTTCACCGCGTTTGCATCGCTTTGCTTAACAATTTGTAGCGCAATAGCCGCCTTGCGGTCTACCCTGGCAAGTTTCTCAACATCTTTCTGAGTATCACGAACCTCGGCAATGTCACCTAATCTTACCTGAATACCGTTTTTATCGGATACTACCAGGCTTTGTAGTTCGGCAACACTCGCATATTTACCAGAAAGACGAACCAGGATATCACGGTTCTGCGTACGGATGCTACCGGTAGGGAAGTCAAGGTTAGAAGTCTGAATAGCTTGCTGAACCGATAAAAGGGAGAGACCGTAGGCTTCCAGCTTATTTTCATCCATGTTCACTTGTATTTCACGCTCGCGGCCCCCAATAATATTTACCTGTGCCACTCCTTCTACCCTTGAAAGACTGGGAACAAGTCTGTTTTTAACCAGGTCGTAGAACTGTGCGTCATCCATGTTTGCTGTCGCAGACATGGTGATAATTGGAAGATCATCCAATGAGAACTTATTCAAAGAAGGAGCTTCTACATCATCAGGTAACTGCGACAGGATAGAGTTAACCTTTCTTTGAGCATCATTCAATGCAACGTCTACATTGGTCCCGGTTTTCAACTGGATACTAACCAGGGACATACTTTCGTAAGACGTTGACTGTATCTTTTTAATGTTTTCCATGGAAGAAACAGCGTCTTCCACCTTTTTTGTCACGGTATTCTCTACCTCACTGGGAGAGGCACCGGGATATATAGTTACTACAGATACCACTGATGGCGAGAATTTAGGAAGCATCTCGTAGTTCAGCGATTTGTAGCTTATGAAACCAAGCAAGGAGAGTACTGTGAATAGTACTACAACAATTGTTGGTCGCTTTATTGATATTTCAGCTATTTTCATCTTTATTAGATTTGAGATGTAGGATTACTTTACTGCCTGCACTTCGGTACCATTTACCAGGTTGATTTGTCCACTGGTAATTACCGTTTCTCCGTCCTTTAATCCCTCAAGGATCTCAACACGTTCGCCTAGAATTCTTCCGGCGGTTACATTTCGCTCTTCAGCTTTATTTTCGTTTAGTACAAATACCTTGTTACTGTTAACGCTACCTATAAAAGCAGTCCTTGGAACAGTAAGTGCCGGTGCTTGCTGCGGGAAGTCAAACACTGCTGTACCATACATTCCTGCTTTAAGCTGTCCGCCAGCGGTATTGCTTACTTCAACCTCCACAGGGAAATTTAAACTGTTATCAGCTTTAGGTGCTATGAAGCTCACTTTTCCACTAAAGGAGCTTTGAGGAAACACGGATGACTTTATCATCACTCTGTCTCCCAGCTTTAGGTTCACTACCTGCCCCTCATTTGCTGTAACTTTTAATTTTAGCTTGTTTACATCAACGATCTCGAACAACTGAGCTCCCGGATTTACGTAAGAACCTTGTTCGATGAAGCGCTTATTAACGATGCCTGAAATAGGTGCTTTGATATTGGCATCACTTGATTTTCTTGCCGCAGCCTGAACCCTTGCCTGTAATGTACGCACGTTTAGTCTTGCGTTATCCAGTTGTTGTTGAGTAACACCGCCTGTTTTGAATGAACTTTCATAGCGCTCAAGATCACGCAAAGCATTTTGATAACTAGCCTGAGCCGTTTCAACATCCACACTCAAAAGTTCATTATCTATTCTTGCGACTATTTGTCCTTTACTTACTCGTGCACCTTCATCAACCAATACTCTGGTTACTCTTCCTGAGTTTTCGGCAGAAAGCGTTAAGTCTTGGTTGGCTAAGAAAGTTCCGTTTGAACTAAAGTCAAGGTCGATATCTGTTTTGGTTACTTTTTCTGTTTTAACAGTAACTGCACCAGAGTTACCCGAAGCTACTACTGCTGTAGTTTCCGCGTTCTTTTTCTTGTTGTTTTGTAGTACCCATCCAATCAGAAATAAGACAACAACTACTGACAAAACTGTTATTATACCCTTCTTCTTCATCTTTATATTAGTTCAATAATGATTTTATATTTCCGTTCGACTTGATTAATTGTACCTCTGCCAGGCGATAATTCAATAGTGCCTGATTGTAGCTATTCTTTGCTTCTGTTAGTGAATTTTCAGCATCAAGCAGGTCTGTTAACGTTGCCAGACCGTTTTTATAGTTGTTTTGGGTGCTTTTCAAAACCTCCTCCGCAAGGTTCACGTTCTCTTGCTGCGAGTTGATAGTGTTAATACTGTTTTCAATTTGAAGTTTCGCGTTCTCAAAGGCCAGGTTTAAAGCATTTTCTGCGTTTTTAGTATCCTCTTTAGCTTGTTGAATGTCAACTTCCGCTTGCTTTACGCGCGATTTACGGGCATTTCCATCGAAGATTGGAATTCGTAAGCTTAGCCCTACCGTCGCTGCATCAACCCATTTAACGCTTGAATTTCCCTTGAAGAAATCAAACTTGTTGCTGATTCCATTATAGAGGTAGCTGCTTGTTAAGGACAGAGATGGGAAATATTCTGCCTGGTAAGCCTTCTTCTGATAGCCTAGTAGTTCCTCCTGTTTCTTCGCTAGTTGATATTCTTTCAGCTGAGTTAAATTCAAAGAAGTTGAAACTAAGCTGGCATCTGTTTTAATTTGAGATAATGCAGCAGCTGGAATGTTAATCCGGGCAGCGATAGGCATGCCTATATTGTATTTCAGTGCATTTTCTGCCAGCGTTACCGCGTTTTTAACTTGCTGACGCTGGTTTTTCAAATTAGTAAGATTAACCCTAACCCTGTCCAGGTCAATTTTTCTTGCCAAGCCATTCTTATATTGAGTTGCTACTGTTTTTTCAACTCGTCCCAATGAATTTATATTGCTATCTATTACAGCAAGGTTTTCACGGGTAATTAGTATTTGGTAATAAGCAGAAGTAACATTTTGCAACAGCGTTTCTTCACTTATTTCCGCATTTAAATTATAGAAAGCTTCTCCAGTTTTGGCTGCGCGTAGTCCTGTAAATACTGACTGATTAAAAAGCTGTTGACTGAACTGTAAAGCGGCATTCGCATTCCATTTCTGACCAAAGGCAACCAAGATCGTTTCATCTGGTTTTCCCTGGAAAATGTTAGGAATAGCATTTCTTTGTATTATTAAATTGTCTGTCAATCCTGCACTTCCACTAATTTGCGGCAGAGCTTGTGCTCTGATTTCATCTGTTCTGTATCGTCCGCCCTCTGCGTCAAGTCGTGCTTTTTTTACTGCCGAATTGTTTTGAAGTGCAAAATTTAAGGCGTCCTTCAACGTAAGGTCTACTGGTTGAGCGCTGGCTGCTCCTATACTAAGGATCGATGCAAGGACAACCATTATTTTACTCCATTTATTTATTATCGTTCTCATTGTAATCCTCTTTATCATTTTCTATTTGAGAGTCCATCAAGAAATATTTCCGTTAGTGCTTTTTGCTTTGAAATGACTTCCTCTAATCCCTTGCTTTCAGGAATTAATTGCTTTGTTTGTTTTGCCATAAGGCACATGCCCAGCCCCATTAATGAGTCGAGGTACAACTCGGCTATGGGCTCAGAAGGAAGTTTGCTAAGTGATTGGTCTTTTGTAAAGACATCCTGTATAGAGTTTTTTTCTTTCTCCCTGCTTTCACTCATTAAGTTTCTGAAAGGCTCGTTATTAATATTAAACTCACTTGTTGATTCGGTGAGATGAAGCATATAATATTTCTCGAGATATTCTTTACGTAACTCAATAAGCGCAAACAAGGCATCCCTTGTAGTGCTGGCATTTTCCTTAATGACGTCTAGCCTTTGAAAAAACTCCTCAAATATTTTTCCGGCAACAGCAACTGCTAAACTGATTTTATCAGGAAAATAGTAGTACAAAGAAGGTTTTGAAATAGACAAGTCCTCTGCTATTTCATTCATTGTCGTTTTGTTAATTCCAAAATGAGCAAACCTTGTCAGTGCTTTCTCGATTATCTGCTCACGTTTTTTATCCGCTGTCTCTATCACCTTTAACCTTTCTACTAATTAACCTTTTGACTTTCTGAATTAATTAGTCAAATATACAGACATGCGAAATGCTTTGCAAGAGTTTTGCATTTTTAAATAGGAAGGGAAATGAAGATTACAAGATAATGACGGAGAGGGGGAGGTAGAGAAAGGTTATGAAAAAAGCAACTTATAAGCTCAAGCCCTTCAAAAAGATCTCACCTAGTTTTTTCTGCCGTTCTAGTAGAGACTCGAAAATTTCTGGGTCAAGTTGAAATGTTTTTTTGCTATGGAAAACCGGAATTCTCATTCCGATAAAAGCATCGAAAAGAAGACCTGCAGCTTCAGTTGCATCTATCGAAAGCTCTTGTTGTTTTTGGACTGCTAAGGAAATCTGTTCGATTTCTGTTTGTTTTGCTTTTTCCAAAACCTCTATTAGCTGTTGCGGGATTTCTGTAGTTCTTACCGACTCAAATACGTTTGCATACTTTTTCAAGAACTGATGTCTTTGGGTAAGATAGAAGTTTAATGCTTCAACACTATTATTAATAGGCGTTAACCCAAGTCGGATTTCTTCGCCTATATGTTTAACCAGATGGTCGAGTACTGCAGCATAAAGGTTGATTTTATCAGGGAAGTAGTAATAGAGAAGAGCTTTTGATAATGACAAGTCGGACGCGATTTCTGTCATTGTGGTTTTAGCTAAACCGAAGTGTGCGAACCGTTTAATAGCAGCTTCAATTATTACTTCTCTTTTTCTATCCTGATTTTCCATGCGAACCAAAAATAGCAATTATGTTAGGATTATATTGAAGCTGTAACCATAAATCAAATTAAACTGCGACCTTCGCAATTGTAAAAAATCATTTTTATGCCTCAAGTTCTCGAAAATATTTCTCTTAAAATGCTTAATACGTTCGGAGTAGAAGCTAAAGCGCGCTGGTTTGTAGAAATTAACTCAGAAGATGATTTAGTCGAGCTATTCTCTGATCAACGTTGGAAACGGACTGAACGATTAATAGTAGGAGGAGGAAGTAATCTGTTGTTTACCCGGGACTTTCCTGGTTTAGTGATCAGAATGAATATAAAAGGTATTACGCAGGTTATAGATGGCGATGATATCTATGTAACTGCAGGGGGGGGGGAAGTATGGAATGACCTTGTTAACTACTGTGTGGAGCGAGGCTTCGCAGGAATGGAAAACCTTAGTTTGATACCAGGGTCTGTGGGGGCATCTCCAGTGCAAAATATTGGAGCATACGGAGTAGAGTTGAAAGACGTATTTTTTAGTTGTAAAGCCTACATGATAGAAACAGGCGAAATAGTGTCTTTCACTAATAATGATTGCAAGTTCGATTATCGTGACAGCATATTTAAAAGAGAATTAAATGGGAAAGTTCTCATTACTGCGGTTACCTATAAATTATCATTTCAGCCTGCTTTAAATATAACTTATGGAGCAATTGCTACTGAATTGCAAAAGCGGGAGATCGCTGCTCCTACTATAAAGGACATATCTAAAGTAGTCTCTGACATAAGAGTTAGCAAATTACCTGATCCTTCTACAATAGGTAATGCAGGTAGCTTCTTCAAAAATCCTGTCGTTTCTAAGGACACCTTTAAGCAGATACAGTCTGTTTTTCCAGACACTGTCCACTACTGTCTACCAAACCATACAGTGAAATTGGCTGCTGGATGGTTAATTGAACAATGTGGCTGGAAAGGAAAAAAAATTGGTGAAACTGGAACCTGGAAAAACCAGGCTTTAGTCCTCGTGAATCATGGAAACGCCTCAGGAGTAGATGTTTACAATGTTTCTGAAGAAATTATATCCGACGTTAAAGAGAAATTTGGAGTTGTTTTAGAGCGTGAAGTGAATATAATTTAATGTAAATTGTTTTAAATTTCTGTTAATTCTTGCTTCTGGCAAAGATTCATTTGTAAATATCCGGAGGTTTAGCACAGTTGTTGTAATATTCATGGCAAGTTTGTTTAAAAGAAAAAACATTCTGCTTAAGATAAATTATTAACAATCACCCTTAAGACCTCAAAGTATGACTAAGATAGAATTCAACACCATGGTGATGCGCCAGGCAAGTTCGTTAAGAATGTATGCTTTACATTTTACTCACGATGCGGATGACGCAAACGACTTAGTTCAGGATACTCTTTTAAAAGCCATTACTTATTATAATAAATTTAAAGAAGGTACAAATCTTAAAGGTTGGTTGTATACAATTATGAAGAACACTTTCATAAACAACTATCGCCGCTTCGTAAAGATCAGTTCTTTCGTGACTAAATCCGATGAAATTTCTTCTGCAAACTTGGTTTTCAGTTCAACAAAAAATCAAGGAGAGTCTAAATTTATAATGGATGATATAAAATTAGCTTTAGGCAAACTTCCTGAAGAATATTTTGTTCCCTTTAGTATGTATTTCGAAGGATTCAAATATCATGAGATAGCAGATCATTTGGCAATACCTATTGGTACAGTAAAAACAAGGATTCACGTAGCTCGTAAGCTTCTTAAAAAGAGCTTAAAACCATATGATAACGGCTTAAGAAAGCCAGTATATGCCGAGCTTGACTAAATAGCCCCTTTTCTAAACTCATCATACTTAAGAGCGTACAGGTGCCAGCCTGACGCTCTTTTTTTGTTTTCGGAATCTTGTTTAGTATAGACCAGATTTGTAAATGCAATCTACACGTACTTCGCTCGAACTGTAGCTTAGAAGTTGAAATTTTTGACATACTTCCTTAAAATGAGCAAAGTAAGACAGAAGTACTTTATCTGTTTTGAGGGTTCAAAAACCAAAGGCTTTTAGATTTAGGAACTGGGTTTAAATAAAAGGCATTAGATTGGAAGATCTATTGGAATAAAAAAACCCTCGCAACATGCGAGGGTAATGCGGTATAATTGGTTAGTTAGTATGTCTTAAAGATAGGTCTTTTTTTGATATTCGCAAAAAAGTTACATATCATAAAAGTACTATTAGTATTCTTTGATTGATTTCGTTGTTTTATTGATAATTCTTAAAACAGAGTGGCTGCTGTTTAGAGAATTCGCCTTTTTTCTATTGATTTGATGTAATATTGATTTCAAAAATTGTCGCACAAAATGAATAAAACGAATTAATATTCTCTTAATATTACTCTCAATACTTTTGTGTACAGCAATTTTAGTTATGTACGTACAAAGAAATGATTCTTTTCTTTACACCTGTAAAGAAGCTTTTTTCTTGGGAATCCATCCCTTGGATTCAAACAGCCGCACTTCTGAAGGATACAAGTCTCTTGTCTCAATATTTAAAAATATCCCCGATAATAAGAAGGAGGATTTGTTTTTACATTATTTGAACGAGGAGAAGTATTATTGTAATTTATGGACGGCTCATTTGATGTTACAATTCTCGAATGCGAGTCCCGAACTTCAAATCAAATGCAGGGAAGTTTTGGAAGGAGCCACTTCAAACATTGTCTAAAATGTTATTAGAAATAAAGGCCTAGCATTTGTCGCCAGTGCCTAGGTTTATGGGCTTCGCCTTCCCACAAATAAAGCGAATGCCCTATTTCCTTCTCAGCCATAAGAGAACTAAGAAGAAGATTGTTCTCTAAAAACAAATCTTCTTTTCCCATCGCTAAAACTATTTCTAACTGCTGCAAGCGATTAATTAATTCCTTATCATCAAGATTAGCAATATATTGTGAGGGCATATTAAAATAAATGTTTTCGTCCCAGTATCCTTCAAAAAGATTCTTAAAATTCCCGATCTCGTAACACAGATCATAGCGCCCACTCATTCCCACTACTTTGCGGAATAAATGTGGATACTTAAACGCTATGTTAACAGCGTGAAAGGCGCCCATACTACAACCAGCAGAGATAAAAGAGCTATTGTCCCCTCTATTCACTAATGGCATTACTTCATCTATAATGTATTTTTCATATAGTAAGTGCCTCTGTATTCTTGACTCTGGCCTGCACCAATAGCAATAAAAGCTTTCTACGTCTACACTGTCAAGGCAGATAAAACGATAAATTCCATCATTAATTTTCCCCTTGGCTCCCTCCAAAACTTGCCAGTTTTCGTAGTCGTAAAAACGAGCGCACCTGGTAGGGAAAAAAAGTACAGGAATACCAGCATGTCCGAAAATCAATAATTCCATTTCCCGATCGAGACTAGGACTATGCCACTTATGATACTCCCTATGCATTTTTAGAAATATCTGGTTTTTTTGCAAAAACCAGGTTAAATGAGGTTGAAGAAATAATTAACATTCAGTGATATGACATTCTTCCAAAGCGAATAGCCTTTTTCATTAAGGTGCAAGCCATCCGGTTGGAAGAAGTTAGTATTTGGCTCTCCCTTCTCGTCCAGCATTTCCTGATATATGTCAATATAGTGCAGCGAGGAGTGCTTTAATATTTCCTTTTGAATAATATGGTTAGTATATTTTATCTGATTCGTTATGTTTCTTCTACTAACACTAGGTTTTATGGAAACAAAAAATACAGGAATAGCGCCATACTTATCTTTTATTTGCGCCACGAGTTGTTTGAAACAGATAAAAACTTCTTCAGGATGCCTGCCATCACCCAGATCGTTGTCTCCGGCATATAATATAATAAGCTCCAGGTCGTAGGCGGTAAATATCCTTTCGAAATACCATACGCAAGCTGCTAAAGTGGAGCCGCCAAAGCCCAGATTGACTGGTGATAATTCAGGAAAGTCATCTTTTAAATGAGGCCATAACCTGATTGAAGAACTGCCATAGAAAGCAGTTCGCGGAGAAAAGGTAAGAGAACTTCTTTCTCTTTCTAATCTCTTAACCTCGTCTTCGTACCAAAACATATAAACTTTAAAAGTTTCTAAAATAAGTGAAAGCTAAAATAATTAAGAAAATAATTAAGTGATTGTTTAATGTAAATCCTAATTCATGAGCTTACTCATTAAAAACGTATTTTTTAAGTAATTAATTAGTGCAGAATAACCTAAATAGTACTGATTTACAGGATAGTAATTGTTGCGAAATTATTAACAAATGTTGTAACATCATTTATTTTCCTATATTTGAATACACAATTATAGAGAATGCCCCGAGTTATACTTATTGATGACGATCCCACGCATCACCATTTAGCCAAAACATTAATGAAGCATTATAATTTTTTTGATGATTATAAATGCTATACTGATCCTAAAAGCGCGTTGATAGACTTAGTGGACGCTTACTATGGCACTAATACTATGCCTGACATGATTCTTTTGGATCTTAATATGCCTGAAGTTAATGGTTGGGATTTTTTAGAGATGTTCGATAACTTGAGAGCACTCGTTGCTAAGGATATCCCTGTTTTTATAGTTACTTCTTCTATTGATCCAAATGACGAAGCCCGGTCTCAGCTTTATTCGGCTGTAAGAGGTTTTTACTCAAAGCCTTTGTCTCCAGCCATATTAAATTCTGTTGTTAGCAGCAGTATAAAGAATAGGGCCTGATCGAATTTTGCTGAAACTTATTCGCTACTCTGTCATTTCAATTGATTTAGCTTTTATTTCGATTGACATTGAAGAGAGGACGCAGGGCTGTATAGAACGTTATTCTTCTGGAAAAGCATTTAAATTCCTACCTTAGCCCAATTTTGTTACAAATAGCAAATGAAAACATCCTTTGATTTTGAGAAACCTATTGCTGACTTGCAGCATCAGATAGAGAAAGTTAAACAGGTTGCGGAGAAAACAAAAGTAGATATGTCTGCTACTCTTGCTGAGCTTGATGCAAAGCTTGAGGAAGCTAAAAAGAATATTTACTCCAACCTGAGCGGTTGGCAGCAAGTGCAGATATCTCGCCACCCTGAAAGGCCATATACTCTACAGTATATTGAACTAATTTGTGATGACTTTATAGAGCTTCACGGAGACCGGACTGTCAAAGATGACAAGGCGATAGTTGGAGGTTTTGCAACCATTAACGGTCAAACTGTAATGGTAATAGGGCACCAAAAGGGAACGAATACAAAGCTTCGTCAATATCGTAACTTCGGTATGGCCAATCCTGAAGGTTATAGAAAGGCTTTGCGATTAATGAAGCTTGCTGAAAAATTCAATAAGCCCGTAGTAACTTTTATTGATACACCTGGCGCTTACCCCGGCCTGGAAGCAGAAGAACGCGGGCAGGGAGAAGCCATCGCAAGGAACCTTCTGGAAATGTCGGTGCTGAAAGTGCCAATTGTTTGCTTTGTGGTAGGAGAGGGGGCATCTGGGGGAGCTTTAGGAATAGGTGTAGGCGATAAGGTTTATATGCTTGAGCATACGTGGTACTCGGTAATTTCACCTGAATCTTGCTCTTCAATTCTCTGGAGAAGTTGGGACTATAAAGAAAGGGCGGCCGAAGTATTGAAGCTTACTGCTGAAGACATGCACAAAAATGGCTTGGTTGATGGTATTATTCCCGAACCGATAGGTGGAGCACACCAGGATCCGGAGGCGATGGCTGCTACTATAAAAACGCGTATTCTTGAGGATCTCAATACATTAAAACAAAAAGAGGTAGATGTATTAATTAATCAGAGGATCGAGAAGTTCTGCTCTATGGGAGTGGTTGTGGAGCAGTAGATTAGATTTTGATCTTTTTATAAAACAAAAAAACCCGTGAAGTTTTGCTTCACGGGTTTTTTTGTTTTATAAATGTTTAGAACCCTGATCCTGAAAATCGGGCTTCAAGAGATTTAAATTTATTTTGAAGTTTGCTTGTGAGCTCAGTTTGTTTGTTTTGTTCAGTTGTTTTGATCATTTCATTCAGTACAGAAATTCCAAGTTGAACATCATTCATAGCTAAGTTTGGTTTATTCTGAGATACGTCGGCCAGGTAATTCAGCTCTGCGTCAATATAATTTGCAGTTTCTTCAATAAGTTTATTAGCTTTTCCTGCTTCATTTACTTTATATAGAAGATCTGCAGTATAGTAACGGTGTAAAACAAAGTAGAAAAGATAATTCTTTTCAGGAAGTACCTCTAAAGCCTTATTAAGTGTTGTTTTCGCCTCTGCTATTTTACCTTCCTGAAGCTGCTTCTCTGCCAGAGTATTAAAAGTTTTCATAATGGTGGCGATCATCCTGGTAGATTCAGGATCGAGGTACTTAGCGTTTTTCATATTCCCCCACTTGAATTTACCAATTACATTGCTATACATAGCCTGGCTGTTTAGTAACTCTGGAGCTTGTTTTGTTGAATCAACAGGTACTGGCTTTAATGGGACTAAGCGATATGCAAACCCCTCATTGTAAAGATATTTTTGTAGCCCAATATAGTTTTCAGAAGGAACGGTAACTGCGAAATAAATCGGTCTCTTCCAGTTATTATGCGCAAGAATATCGAACATTGCCAGTTCAGCTTTAGTTACATAGTTCTGATTGTAAGTCCACTGCATTGTAGCAGCAATGCTGTCTTTCATTTCGGGACTTACAGTCTTTGTTGCAAGAACCTGAGCTGGATTGATAGTAAGTTTCAAGTTTTTGGTAGGAAGAATATTCTCCCTGCTACCATCCTGCAAAGTTACTTTATCATTCTCGTCATCAGAGGTGATAATATCAAATATGTCTTTTAGTTCAACCGTATCTTTAGTGTATTCACTATAGTAAATCACATCCCTTACACCTTGAACAAACTTACTATTGGGCATTGTAATGGGTAGCGGTTCTGCTGAGTTCACCTTGTCTTTCATTTGGCGGATGTACCAATCCGTACCCAACAAACTGAGGTTTACGATTCTGACATCAGGCCGAACGCCTTCAACTTCCTGCACGTACCAAAGTGGGTAGGTGTCATTATCTCCATAAGTGAAAAGGATGGCATTAGGTGCGCACGATTCCAGATAGTCAATGGCAAAATCTCTTGCCGTTGTTTTATCAGACCGGTCATGGTCATCCCATCCTTCTTTGGCCATAAGGCCGGGAGCAACTAGAAGGCAGAGAACCGTTGCTGCAATGCTGGCATTAGTCGAGGATGTTTTTTTACTTAACCATTCTGCGATGCCTGCTACTCCTAGTCCTATCCAAATTGCAAATGCATAAAACGAACCTGCATAAGCGTAATCTCTTTCCCTTGGCTGTAATGGAGTTTGGTTAAGATAGAGCACAATAGCCAGTCCTGTAAAAAAGAATAACAGTCCGACTACTCCGGCATCTTTCTGATTTCGTTTGAAATGCCATATTGCTCCAATTAAACCAACAATTAGAGGTAAAAAGTAGAAGCGATTGTATGCATTGTTTTCTTTAATACTCGGAGGCAAGTGATCCTGGGATCCTAATCTTGCTGCATCTATAGGCTTTATACCGCTGATCCAATTACCAGAGGTGAAATTTCCGTGTCCTTGATCATCGTTTTGACGACCTGCAAAGTCCCAAAGGAAATAACGTGCATACATAAACCCTACCTGATAGGAAAATAGGAATCCCAAATTGTGAGCAAAAGTAGGAGAGGACCCTTCTGGAATCCGCATCCACTCTCTGTAAAAGTCCGCGTGCTGCGGACTGCGGCTATACATTCGAGGTAACAATGTATTGCGATCGAATACTGTTTCGTATTTCTTTCCTGCTACTTCGTATTTTGTTTCACCTTTGCGGTAAATATTTCCGTCTTCCTTATTCTCAATCGGCTGAGAGTCGAAGTACTCTCCATATAATAGAGGACGGTCGCCGTATTGCTCACGATTCAAATAACTTAGTAAGGCAAATGCGTTATCAGGGTCATTATTATTTAACGTTGTGTTTGCTTTGGCCCTTATTACAATCATAGCAAACGAACTGTAGCCAATCAGTATGAAGGTAGTGCAAATTAGAGCCAGGTTCAATACTGCTTTAGAATGCTTGATAGAATAAAGGATCCCATACGTTAATCCGGCAATTACTAATATTGCAAACACTATCACACCAGAACCAAAGCCCATTCCCAAAGTGTTAACAAAGAAAAGATCGAAATAAGCCGCGAATTTTACTATATACTGTATAATTCCATATTGGACAATACCAAGGATCACGATACCTATTAATAGAGCTTTAATAGTTCCTCCGCTGGTGATTTCTTTCGAGCGCCTGAAGTAGTAGACCAAGGCGATGGCTGGAATTACAAGAAGATTTAAAAGGTGGATACCAATTGATAGCCCCATTATATAGGCAATAAAAATAATCCATTTGTCAGATCCTTGTTCATCTGCGTGATGCTCCCATTTTAAAATTGCCCAGAATACGATGGCAGTTGAGAGGGAAGACATTGCATACACCTCGGCTTCTACTGCAGAGAACCAGAAGGTGTCTGAAAATGTATATGCTAATGCTCCTACTACTCCTGAACCCATGATTGTGATCATTTTTGCGGAAGTTATCTCTTCGTCCTTCTTCGCAAGTACTTTCCTGGCAAGGGCTGTAATTGTCCAAAAAAGAAAAAGGATCGTCGCGGCACTTGAAAGAGCAGAGCTCATATTCATCCAATAGGCAATCTTAGTTTTATCACTTCCGGCAAGCAGGGAGAATATCTTAGCGATCATTAAAAATAATGGAGCGCCCGGTTGATGCACTACTTGCAACTTATATGCTGATGCAATAAACTCACCACAATCCCAAAAGCTGGCAGTAGGCTCTAGGGTTAATGTGTAGGTAATCGCAGCAATGGCGAAACAAAGCCATCCAAGAAGGTTATTCGTTTTATTGTAATTCATATAGCTAGTATAGTAAGCCGTAATTTTATCGATGCCGAAAATAGCGATTAGTATTCAATTAGCAATTCCATGAAAGCGCGTTTAACATATTTTAAGAAGTAAATCAGGATGTTATCAAAAAAATAAAAAAAAGACTTGTGTGATGTTGTTTATCACTCTATATTTGCACCACCATTTGAGAGAGACACTTTCTCAGCGGGAGATTGCCCGATAGTATAAAGGTAGTACAACTGATTTTGGTTCAGTTTGTCTAGGTTCGAATCCTGGTCGGGCAACGTAAAAAGAAGAGTCGGATTGTGAAAACCACAATCCGAATTTTTTTTAACCCATTAGAAAATACAGCAATGCCGCAACAGTTCAATCCTGTTAAATTATTCCCCGGTTCAGGTTCAGTCGATCTTGCTGCAAAAATAGCCAAAGCTTACGGAAGAGAATTAGGTGACGTAGTCATTTCCCGTTTTAGCGATGGTGAGTTTCAGCCATCATTTAATGAATCTGTAAGAGGGTGTGACGTATTTCTTATTCAGTCTACCAATCAACCATACGATAATTTGATGGAATTGCTGCTTCTCACTGATGCAGCCAAAAGAGCTTCAGCTCATTACATTACTGTTGTTGTACCTTATTTTGGGATGGCAAGGCAGGATCGGAAGGATAAACCCAGGGTTGCAATTGGTGCAAAGCTTATTGCAAATCTGATAACTGCGGCGGGGGCTAATCGTATAATGACAATGGACTTGCACGCTGCTCAGATCCAGGGATTTTTTGATATTCCTGTGGATCACTTGGATGCTTCGGTAATCTTTGTGCCTTATATCAAAAGTTTAAAGCTTCCTAATTTAACTATAGCGTCTCCTGACATGGGAGGTTCTTACAGAGCTCGGACCTTCGCAAAGTTTTTCAATGCAGAAGTTGTGATCTGTGATAAAAGAAGGAAAAGGGCGAACGAGATAGAGTCAATGTCAATTATCGGTGATGTGAAGGACAGAGATATTGTGCTAATTGATGATATCTGTGATACTGCAGGAACCCTTGCTAAAGCTGCTGATCTTATCATGCAGAACGGTGCTAGTTCTGTGAGGGCGGTTTGTACGCATCCGGTTCTATCAGGTAAGGCCTATGACACTGTTGAGAATTCAGTCTTAACTGAATTAATTGTTACAGATACTATCCCACTTAAGCAGGACTCCTCTAAAATAAGAGTGCTGTCAACTGCGGAGTTATTTTCAAAGGCCATTGCTAATGTGAATCAACATGGTTCAATTAGTGATTTGTTTAGAGTAGAATAAATTGCATTTTTTTAATATAAATATATAATAACATGAAAACTATCGCTATTAGCGGTTCCAAAAGAGGGAACGTAGGGAAACGCGATGCAAAGGAGCTGCGTTACGAAGGTAAAGTGCCTGCTGTTTTGTATGGTGGAAACGAGCAGATTCACTTTGCTGTAAACGCAAGTGATTTAAAAGCAATCATTTATACTCCGGAAGTTCAATTTGTAGAAATTGATATTGAAGGAACTAAAGTTCAGGCTATTATCCAGGATTCACAGTTTCACCCTTTAAATGAGCAAATTCTGCATGTTGACTTTTTTCAGTTAAATCCTGAAAAACCATTAACAATGGGGATTCCTGTTAAATTGACAGGTACATCTCCAGGCGTGAAAATGGGTGGTAAATTAGTTCAGAAATTACGTAAACTGCGCGTTAAAGCTCTTCCGGCTAACATGCCTCAGAACGTTGAAGTTAGCATTGAACCATTAGAAGTTGGCAAGTCTGTGCGCGTTCGTGATTTAAAGTTTGATAACTTCGAAATTACGAATACACCAGAGGATACAATCGTATCTGTTACCACCTCTCGTGCTCTTCGTCAAGCTGAGCAGGAAGCAGCAAAAGGAAAATAAGATTTTTGGGATCACACTGATTAGAGGTGATTTCACAGATTTTGAGGAGGCAGTCCGTATGGATTGCCTTTTTTGTTTTCTGACTACGTAAAACTGCTAAATCCTGATTCCTAAAACTGAAAAATTGTAAATAAAGTTATTTTTGCGCTATGAAATATCTTATAGTAGGTCTTGGAAATATTGGGAGTGAATATGCGGATACCCGTCACAACATAGGATTTATGATCTTGGATGTTATGGCGAAAAAAGCAAGTACTAACTTCTCAAATTTGAAGCTTGCCTATTATACCGAGCTAACTCATAAAGGAAGAAAACTACACCTTATTAAACCCACAACATATATGAATTTGAGTGGTAAAGCAGTCAACTACTGGATGCAGGAGCTCAAAATTCCTATTGAGAACGTACTTGTTCTGGTAGACGATCTTGCAATTCCATTCGGCGCTATCAGAATTAAACCAAAGGGTAGCAGTGCAGGTCATAATGGACTTAAAAGTATAGAGTCTGTTATAGGGGGACAAAATTACCCGAGACTAAGATTTGGGATCGGTGATAATTATCCCAAAGGTAGGCAGGTTGATTATGTACTGAGTGGTTTCGACGAAGACGAGACTCCTGAATTACCTGCACTGATTGATAGATCTATCGAGATGATTGAAAGCTTTGTAACTGCAGGTGCTGAATTAACAATGACCCGTTACAATAAATAATTTTTTGTAACGAAACCTAAAACCGGGCGTCTTTTATTTAAATATTGCTTAACTCTTTTTAACATTAGACTTTATGGAACTTCATTAATTTTAGCATCTGATTTCATAGTTACAGTGAAGTAGATGGTGCTTGGTGGCGTAGCGTTTGGAATTAGACTGGAAGAATTCCAGTATGGATACCTAGATAACCTCAAAATCAAACTATGAAACTAACCCTAAAGCAAGAGATCTCTACCCTCTTGTTATGCCTGGCCTTCCTTACAGGCTTTAGTCAGGAAACAAAAACTTATTCTATTAAGGGCACTGTTACCGATTCGGTAGTTGGAAAAGGCCTGGATTTCGTAACAGTGGCTTTGAAAACGCTTGACGGGAATCCTGTTAGGTCGGCAATTAGCTCAGGAAATGGAGATTTTTCTATTGCGAAGGTGCCTACGGGGAAATACCGGCTTTCCCTTATCAATGTTGGTTACAAAACTTGGTTTAAAGATATTGAGCTCGTTGGCGATGCCCAGGTACTTAACTTGGGGAGACTTGTTATTTCTCCTCTAAGTGGTCAGCTGAAGGAGGTTACTATTACAGGGGACCGGCCTTTGATTAAACAGGAAGTAGACCGTATTGCTTACGATGTGCAGGCGGATCCTGAAAATAAGGTGAACACTGTGCTTGAAATGTTACGTAAAGTGCCACTGGTAACAATTGATGCAGATGACAATATTCAGGTGAAAGGGAGCGGTAGTTTTAGGGTTTTGATAAATGGAAGACCGTCATCCTTAGTGGCTCGTAGTCCTAAAGACGTTTTCAAAAGCATGCCGGCCAGCAATATACAGAAAATTGAAGTAATCACTACACCTCCTGCAAAGTACGATGGAGAAGGATTAGCAGGCATCATAAATATTATAACTAATAAAAAGGTCGACCAGGGATATAACGGCTCGGTAACTACGAGATACAATTTTCCATATGGGCCAGGTTCAAACGTACAATTAACGGTCAAGGGAAAGAAGCTGGGTATATCCTCCTATGTTGGTGGAAATCTTCGAGATTTAGGAGCCACAAGTTTCGCCCTTGCTAGAACAACTTTAGGTGAGAATTCCACTTCTTTAATAATGAATGGAAGTAGGGCAAACCAAGGTAGTTATATGTATTCCAATGCAGAGTTGAGCTATGAAATTGATACGCTAAACCTGGTAACTGCCGAGTTGGGATATAATTATGGAGACGGGAGAAATAACAACTCTCAGTTCATGAACGAATATTTGGTCGGCAGCAATTCGAGGACTAGCGGCTATAATATTTCGAATCCGAGCAGCTATGATTGGAATGGTTATGATCTTGGCCTTAATTATCAGTTAGGATTTAAGCGAAACAAAGAGCAGCTATTTACGGGAAGTTATAAGATAAATTCAGGTAAGGACAATAACTCCAACAACTTCTTTGCCTATGATCGTTTTCAGTATGATTGGAATTTGCATCCAAATTACGGACAGAAAAATAATTCCGGAACGAATGAACAGACCATTCAAACGGACTACGTTCATCCATTTAAAAAATTAAATGTTGAAGGGGGGATGAAGCTTATTCTCCGTAATAACTTTAGTGAGTTTGAATATGGAACTTATGCTGGAGATACGAAGGAAAGTCTCTATACGGTAGACAATTCAAGATCTAACAATTTTAATTATGATCAAAATGTGTACAGCTTTTATAATTCGTATCATTTGAAGCTTAAAGACTGGGCCATTAAAGGCGGCCTGCGTTTAGAGAGGACGGTCGTAGATGCCTACTTCGAATCCGTAAATACACCTCTAAATACCGACTACAATAACTTTATCCCTTCTTTGTCAATTCAAAAGAAGTTTAAGAAGAGCAGTAGTGTCAACCTGGGGTACACGCAGCGAATTCAGAGACCCAATATTTGGGAATTGAATCCTTTTGAAGAGCAGCTGAATGATAAATTCATCCGATCAGGCAACAAAGATCTTGAGCCCGTACTAAATCATAATTTCGACTTAAACTATAGTTGGTTTAAAAAGGGATCATTAAATCTTGGCTTAAGTTATTCTTTTGCTAACAATACTATCCAGTATGTAAATCGGGTTGAAGGTAATGTCGGACGAGCGACTTATGAAAATATTGGTAAGAATAAGAATTTCGGATTTAATGTGAATACTAATCAACAGATAACTAAAGCCTTTAACATTAATTTAAATGGACGTTTGTCGTATGTATTGATGGACGGGGTTATTGACGGTGTTAACATGCAAAACGAGGGAATGCAGGGAAATATCTATACTTATCTGGGATATAAATTCAAGAACGACTGGAGAGCAGGTGTGAATGCTGGTTTCTATAGCGCTTGGATCACCTTGCAGGGACAGTCTAATCCATACTACTATACATCAGCCAGCTTATCTAAGGAGTTCTACAAGAAGAAAGCTTCAGTTTCTGCTTCTGTAAATAATCCTTTCCAGAAGTTTAGGAATTGGACAAATGAAACAAGTTCTTTGCAGTTTATACAGTCTGAAACCTTTCAAAATTTCTACAGAACTTTTGCCCTTAGTTTAAATTACAAGTTTGGTAAATTGAATGGGGCTATTAAGAAGAATCAGCGTGGAATTCAGAATGATGATGTTGCCGGTAAAAGTGGAGGCAATTAAAGTCGGGTGATTAAAAAAGGGCCTGAGCCCTTTTTTTAATTCGAATCTCGTCTTCTGATCTTGATTCTAATAGCATTTTCAATCGGTTTTTCTGATACGAAGATCAAATAACCACCGCCACCTGCGCCACTAAGTTTCCAGCCGGTAGCCTGGTCTTTATATGCCTCAATCTGATCGAATATCTCTTTGGAAGCCATGTTAGGGAACATCGCTATTTGAGCCCTAAACGATTGAGTGAGGTACTTTCCAAACTCCTTTACATCTTTATCCAAAATAGCTTTCCAGCAAGCATCCGCTGCATCCGCTAATGCTTTAGCTCCTTCTTCGTTTACGTTTGTATTTTCAAGAACTGAGTATTCTGATGTTCGTGGGCCAAGGGTCACCAGGTAAAGATGAGATTCTATCCAGTCAAGGAGCTCTTCATCGTAAACCGACTCAATGCTTTCAGGCCAATAATTTCCTTTATAGTTCAGCTTATTTAATCCCGGAAAGACAATTCCAATCGCGTCTTGAGAACCTGCTACCTCTTTAGTTCCCGGAGGATTCTCGTAGGTAAAAAGGATCTTCGCAAGTTTTTCTCGGTCACCTGTAGGGATTTCTGTTCGCCATAATTCTATAGCCTTGTTCCTGGTACTTGACGACATTCCACTACGGTTATTAAATTCTATAGTTGGCTCAATTGATATAGTCAATACCGGTCCCGGGTAATGCTTTGAAACGAAGGGCTGGTCTAACCAACCACCTGCTAGATCAATTCTAAAGGGAATCAGGCATTCGGTACGAAGCGTTGTTGTTGAACGTGGTGGTAAATTTTCATGAGGTATCCGTTGCAAAACATGATATTCAATGTTTTTTTGCTTGCATATCTCAGATTTTGCCGGAGTTGCTCCGTCTTCATTAACCAGGAAGATGTCTGGTTGTATCTCATCCAGTTCTTCCATGAAGTCAATAATTCCAAAGCCTCTGTTTACTCTGCACTCTTTTATCCCTGCAAGGGCTTCGATCATATATTTTCTCTCGGCTTCGGGATTTACGGGATATCTTCCTTTTAACTGGTAAACGTTTGCATCGTTCCCTATACAAACGTGAACATCGCCCATTTTTGCTGCTTCCTTTAGAAAGGCAACATGGCCACTATGTAAAAGGTCGAAACAACCCGTAACCATAACTTTTTTAGGTCTGCTCATAAATGTTTATCCAAATAGTATTTTCGTAAGTTGAGATTGTAAATTAACAGCTTTTTTCTGAAAGTTTAATTGTTTTTAAGAGGCCAAAAAGAACCTTCGAGCTGTTTTCATCCTCGGTTTGTGAGCTTTTGCTCATGAAGGTTTATTAACCTCCACTCTTACTTCCCATGACCCTTCCGTTGTCTTTCATCTGCCTGCCGTAAGCAGAAGGAATTGAACTAAGAGAGGCAGGAGATAGATAAGGAGTTAATAGTTCATAATTATACCAGCTTATTGCACTGTTTTTGGTATATATTAGTTTTTTTACTTCAATGCTTGTTTCAACATTTTTTTATTAAGTAACTTGCACGTCCAGCCAAATTTCAAACATTATTCTTATTTCAATGACAATTTACGGGATCAAAAATTGCGACACGGTTAAAAAGGCCTTGAAGTGGTTAGACGACAAAGGAGTTCAGTACGAGTTTCACGATTTTAAAAAATTGGGTGTTAGTACCGAGAAGCTTAGCGAATGGTCTGCACTTGTAGGTTATGAGGCTTTGGTCAACAAAAAGGGAACAACCTGGAAGAAATTGAGCCAGGAGGAGCAACAATCAATAATCAGCGAAGAGTCTGCTTTTCAGTTGATGCAAGACAAGACTAGTATTATAAAGCGCCCTGTAATAGAGAAAGAAGGTAAAATTGCTTTAGGTTTTAATCCGGAAGCGATAGAGGGGTTGCTAAAGTAAACAAAATCCTCAGGTATGTTTTATAACACCTGTAAATAATGGATATCAACTATGTACAGATATATTTGTTCAATTTTATACTTTCTAATATTCCAGCTTAGCGTTAATGCTCAGCAATCCTCTGGATCAAAAAACCAGGTAACAAGTAATTATAGTTATATAGAGGCTTTCAAGCCTAACTTTTACAAAAATGGTGGCTCGGAATATAGATTAGCAAGTGGGAAGCCTGGACCTCTTTATTGGCAGAATAGGGCTGATTACCAGATAGCCGTAAGGTTAGATGAGACTAAAAACGAGGTGTCAGGTTACGAATACATCACTTATACGAACAACAGCCCTGATAATTTAGAGTTCCTTTGGTTGCAACTAGATCAAAACTTATTTACGAAAGGTTCAAGAGGATCTGCAATTGTGCCTTTAAGTGGAAGCAGGAATGGGGGCAGAGGGCAGGTCTTTGATGCAGGTTTTAATATAAAATCTGTCAGAATTGTTAAAGGTACTACTGAGACAGATCTTCGTTATTCTATCAATGATACTAAAATGCAAGTTTTTCTGCCCGAGGATGTGAAGGCAAAAGGGGGGCAGATAAAATTCCGGATAGAATTTTCTTTTATTTCGCCGGCTTATGGATCCGACCGAATGGGCATACTCGAAACCAGGAATGGGAAAATCTTTTCAATGGCCCAGTGGTACCCCAGAATGTATGTTTATGATGACATGAATGGATGGAACGTTATTCCTTATACCGGACCAAGTGAGTTTTATCTGGAGTATGGAAATTTCGATGTGAAGATTACTGCTCCCTCAAATCATATTGTTGTTTGCTCTGGCGAGCTTCAGAATCCCAAAGATGTATATTCGGGAGAGCAACAAAGGTTATGGCAGGCGGCTTCAAAGAGTGATGAAACAATAGTGATTCGAACTTCTAAAGATGTAAAAAATGGCGCGGACCGTCCTAAAGGGAAGCCAGAATTAACCTGGCATTATAAGATCGAAAGCTCCAGGGATGTTGCATGGGCGTCATCTTCAGCTTTTATTATCGATGCGGCAAGGATCAATTTGCCATCGGGGAAAAATGCCTTGGCAATCTCGGCTTATCCAGAAGAAAGCAGCGGTAATAAGGCCTGGGGCAGGGCTACCGAATATACTAAGTCGTCGATTGAGTTTAATTCAAAGAAATGGTATGAGTACCCTTATCCTGCAGCGGTTAATGTGGCAAGCAATGTAAGTGGGATGGAATATCCGGGTATTGTTTTTTGTGGTTCAAAAGACAGAGCAGAGAGTTTATGGGATGTGACGGATCATGAGTTTGGCCACACTTGGTTCCCTATGATCGTTGGAAGTAATGAGCGTCTATTTGCCTGGATGGATGAAGGCTTTAATACTTTTATTAATACCTTAACGACAGATAATTTCAATAACGGCGAATATAGACAGCAGAAGAAAGATATGCACCAATGGGCTGCAAGTTTAATGTCATCACAATTGGAACCTGTTTTTGTTAGTCCCGATAATATGAAGGAAGCAAATATCGGGATGCTGGCCTATTACAAACCAGGAGCGGGGTTGTCGTTGCTAAGAGACGAGATCTTAGGACCTGAGCGCTTTGATAGGGCTTTCAAAGCCTATATCGATCGCTGGGCCTTCAAACACCCTGGTCCCGATGATTTCTTCAGGACTATGGAGAATGTCTCTGGGGAGAAGCTCGACTGGTTTTGGCGGGGATGGTTTATGGGTAATTGGCGTTTGGACCAGGCTGTACTTGGCGTTAATTATATAAAGTCTAGCCCGAAGAACGGAGCATTAATTACAATCGCTAATCTCGAGAAACTACCCATGCCACTAACCGTAGATATAACGGTAAAGGGAGGGAAAACATCAAGGGTAAGCTTTCCAGTAGAAATCTGGGCTAGAAACAATAGCTGGACGTTTCAATATCCATCAACAGAGGAAATTGAGAAGGTTGTTGTAGATCCGGAGAAAGTGCTTCCCGACTTTAATTCAGGAAATAATATTTGGAAGAAGAATTAGGGACTTACTAAGTCTGATGTTTCTTGATAAACCTGTTCGGTCTAAAACTGAGCGGGTTTTTTGTTTTCGCTGCATTTTCAAGCGTCTTCTAAACCAGGGGATGAAGTATTTGGGGTTTAGAGTTTTTTATAAGCGAGAAATTTCTAGAAGGCCTCAAAGAGAATGTACTTTGAGGCCTTAGAATTAATTATTGAGTAGTAAAAGTGAAATTATTCTGACTAACAACAGTCTGACCATAACTATTAGTGACGCTTATCTTCATGGCTCCAGGTGTAAGCCCGGAAGGAACAAGAACTTTTATACTTGAATCAGTAGGCGCAATAATTGGAGTTGCAACAACGGTTCCGAATTTTACGCTATTGTTATAAAGATATGGACCGGGAGTGAAGCCAGTTCCATGAATTGTCACTTCTGTGCCTGCTACCCCAGAGGTTGGTGAAAATGAAGTAATAGAAGGTGCCAAAACCGTAAAGTTGTCGGCTGCAGTAACAGTGGTGTTTCCCGCTCTAACTGATATTTTCACCTCCCCTGTGCTCACCCCGGCTGGTACATTAACTTTAAGTGCAGTTGTACTTGTACTATACGTGGATGTTGTTATTGATCCAAAATACACAGTATAATTATAATTAGGCACAAAATCTCCTTGTATGGTCACCTCTTTGCCGGGAGCCCCGGACGATGGAGAGAAATTGCTGATTGTTATAGGCTTCACTCTAAGTCTTTGTGGTGCCTCAACATTAAATGGTCCACATTTTAAGACTACCTTGTGATCTCCAACGGGAAAGTCATTTGGAATAGTAACATTAATCTGCCCAGTTGAAACAATATTTACATTCGTTGCTGGTACGTCTCCAATAGTAACTGAAATTCCTCCGGGATAATATGAGTTGGAGTTGTAAAAGTTATTTCCGAAGATTGAAAAAGAACTCCCAGCCAGACCAGATGAAGGGGATATTGATGATACTGTTGGTGGTATAAGTGTAAATTCCCCAGGAATGACGGTTTTGATTCCATCAATTTCTACTGCAATCTGGAATTTCTCTTCAGTAACGTTGGAAGGGATCGATACAGTGAGAAGGCCTGAGTTTATGCTAAAATTGCTTGTAGAAGCAACAGACCCGAAGTAAACTCTTAAGGAATTATAAGAATAATAACTTGGTAGATTGGTGGCTGAAATACTAATTGTAGTATTAAGATGACCTGACTTTGGCGAGAAATCATTAAAAGTTGGGATTAGCTTAAAACTACTGCTAAGTTGTGTAATTCCTCCTCCTACATTTACACTAATCGGAATTTGGTTGTAGCTATAAGAGGAGCTGTTTATGCCGGAAGGAACTTCAACGACAATTTTTGAAGAATTAATACTGACAATATTAGCTGAAACATTTGCGAACGTTACCTGGACTTCGTCTTTACTTAATGAATAAAAGTTTCCTGAAAGTGTTATTTGGTCTCCTGTTTTACCATAGGATGGGCTAACCGAAGAAACTGCAGTGTTTGGAAGTTGGACAGAAACAACAGAACCGTAAGCAGTCCCGTTCTCATCTGTCAAATATGCTCTAACAAAAACAGTACGATCGTAACTTGAGGAACTGGTAACAGTAAATTCAGAACTTATAGTTTGTTCATTTACATTCGCTCCAAGAGAAACTTTTGTTCCTGCCCCTGCAGTTACGGCAGAGCTCGAACCGTACAGAAAGCCATGGTCGATTATCTTGAACGAACCTTTGTGAACAATTTCTCCAGTAGCCTTAACTTTTGCAGGAGAAATGGCCTGAACGTTAATTGTTCTGATTTCCGGATGAGATTCTTCATCTTTTTTGCATCCCACTAGAACACATAAAAAGAGAATGAGACAAGTAAGGGAGTAAAGACTCTTTGGTAATATGATTTTCATTGTGACTTAAGATTGATTAGAAGATATAACCTATGCGGATACCGTTCATTAATGTCGGCCCAAAAGATAAACTTTTGTTTTTCAGCACTGGGTCATTTATAGGAGTAGTACTTGTATTTCCTGTTTGCGTGATCTCGGTGTCCTTGTATTTCGTCGAATTAATTCCAAAATTAAACTCGTAGCCTAGGAAGAAATTTTTGGCCATATAGAAGTCAAATCCTGTTATTAAATGCAAGCCTACTCGGGTGTACCCATAATCGCTCGGGTTTATTGAGTATAAAACTTGGGTCGAAGATCCATTATAGTAAGTATAAGGAATTGGACTTGCCCAGCTGTTTTTGTACTCGGTAACTACTTGGCCGCTCGTTATCTTTTGATTAGCTGATCTATCTGTAACAGATATGTCAACCCCAATAAAAGGAGATAACCTTCTGGTTCCTTTAAAATGCTTCTCGAAACCAATATTTGCTCCTATAGTAAAACTTTCACGTTTGCTTTCATAGTTGGCATTTGTGTTAGTTCCGTAATAGTTTTTACTGGAAAATGTTGAGTCAACAGAGCTTGCGTTAAATCCGACTCTTATTGCAAAGTCTGGCTTAGTAAAAAACCTAAATTTGATTTGATTAAGAGAATTATTAAGCTTTAGGTCCCCTTTGAAAGGGTTGAAGTTCAGTTCAGTTGAAATAGCTCCCCGATTGGCTTTTAACTGGTCTTCATTGTGCGTTTTTGTTTTTTTTTGTCTAACAGTTTTCTGTTCAGGTTGGGACTCTTGTCCATTTGCAAAGAAGGCACTCAGGCATACTGCCATAGTGATTAAGGTTTTTTTCATCATACAAGTTTAAATTGGTGGTAAAATTAATAGAAATTGATTCAACCCATAATTAATTCTTGTTAATTTATTTATCAAAGATTAAAAGTTTGGTTTGATGTACTTAAATGCACTTTTCTCATGACAGTGCATGACAGAAGAATATAATTGCTTCTGTAATTTTACCAGCATAAACAACAATTAGAACCATACAAACGAAATGCAAGCAATTTTTGGTGTTATTTTTCACTTCATAGGCGGGTTCGCCTCGGGGAGTTTCTATATCCCATACAAAAAGGTAAAAGGATGGGCGTGGGAAAGTTATTGGATTGTGGGTGGAATTTTTTCATGGCTTATAGTGCCTCCATTAGCTGCTTATCTTACAATTCCTAACTTCTTCGAAATTATTAAGGGAACAGATAGTGGTATTCTTGGTTTGACGTATTTGTTCGGAGTTCTTTGGGGAATAGGTGGTTTAACCTACGGTTTAGGGGTTAGGTATTTAGGGGTTTCTTTAGGCAGTTCAATCATTTTGGGTTTATGTTCTGTTTTCGGAGCTCTTATTCCATCTATTTATTATGATTTAAACCCAACTGAGGGGAAAGATACCTTTACTGACCTAATAAGTAATACGTGGGGCCAGGTTGTGCTTCTTGGAATTCTAGTTTGCGTTATCGGTATAATAATAAGTGGTAAGGCTGGTGCGATGAAAGATAAAGACCTGCCAGCCTCAGAAAAAGGAGAGGGTAATGCGGAGTTTAAATTGGGATTAGGTTTGTTGGTTTCGATTATTTCAGGTGTGTTGAGTGCTTGTTTTAATTTCGGAATAGAGGCTGGACATTCAATGGCAGACCTTGCCAATCAACAGTGGAAAGCTGCTAATCCAGGTCCAGATAACTTCCTTTATATGAACAACGTCACTTACGTTGTTATCCTTTGGGGAGGCTTAACTACTAATTTCATCTGGTGCATGTTCCTTAACTCCCGAAATAAAACATTTGGAGACTATGGTAATAGTAAAACGCCTTTGCTAGCCAACTATGTATTTTCTGCACTAGCAGGAACAACATGGTTTTTACAGTTCTTTTTCTATGGAATGGGCGAGAGCCGTTTAGGTAACGGTCCAAGTTCATGGATCCTTCATATGGCTTTCATTATTTTGATTGCCAACACGTGGGGATTAGTACTGAAAGAATGGAAAGGGGTTTCTAAAAAAACGTATTCAACAATTATTACTGGAATCCTTGTGATCCTTCTTTCAATTCTGATAGTTGGATATGGGAATTCACTTAAATAACGTACAGTACCAGGATTGGCGTGGGGTACGCCTGTCCATAAAATAAATTAATAAATTGTAATAATTAACATGTCTGTCCAAACAACACGTTTTAAACACGTTAGCTACCTATGGGACGAAGCTAAAGCCGCAGAATTAGCAGGTGATGAAGTAGCTTTATTAATCTACCGCTCCAATTTACTGGGAGCAGATTTAAGGTTAACAAACTATGGTGGTGGAAACACTTCATGTAAGGCAATCGCCAAGGATCCTTTAAGTGGTGAAGAAACTGAAGTAATGTGGATTAAAGGTTCAGGTGGTGATATCGGTACCTTAACGAGAAGTGGTTTAGCTGCTTTGTATGTAGACCGTTTAAGAAGCCTGAAAAATGTTTACCGTGGTATCGAGCACGAAGATGAGATGGTAGAACTTTTCAATCATTGTATCTACGATCTTAGCTCTAAAGCTCCATCAATTGATACTCCATTACATGGATTCCTTCCATTCAAACATATCGACCACTTACACCCGGATGCAGCTATCGCAATTGCAGCTGCAAAAGATGGTAAAAAGATCACTGAAGAATTATTTGGTGGAACTATTGGTTGGGTAGAGTGGCAGAAGCCTGGTTTCGACCTAGGCCTTCAACTGCGTCAGTGTCTGGATGAAAACCCGGGTATTCGTGGTATCATGTTAGGTTCTCACGGTTTATTTACATGGGGTGATACAGCTTATGAAAGTTATATCAACACATTAGAGGTAATTGAAAAATGTGCGGAGTTTCTTGAGGAGAACTATGGTAAAAAGGGAGAGGTTTTTGGTGGCCAAAAAATCCAGTCGCTTCCACAAGACCAACGTAAGAAGCAAGCTGCTGCAATTGCTCCAATTTTAAGAGGGTTCTGCTCAAGCGAGCGTCATATGATCGGTCATTTTACTGATGATCCTCGCGTTCTTGAATTTATCAACTCTAACGATCTTGATAGGTTGGCTCCTCTTGGAACAAGTTGTCCAGATCACTTCTTGCGGACTAAGATCAGCCCTTTGGTGCTAGATCTGACACCTGATGCTGACCTTTCTGATGTAGCTTCTTTAAAAGAAAAATTAGCTCCTGCGTTTGAAGCTTACCGAGCTATGTACACAGAGTACTATAATACTTGCAAACATCCAAATAGTCCGGCTATCCGCGACGCAAACCCGGTAATTATCCTTTATCCTGGTGTTGGTATGTTCGCTTTCTCAAAAGATAAGCAAACTGCACGTGTTGCTGCTGAATTTTATACTAACGCAATTAATGTAATGAAAGGTGCAGAAGCAATTTCTGAATATACTTCATTACCTCGCCAGGAAGCATTTAATATAGAGTACTGGTTGTTAGAAGAAGCGAAGTTGCAACGTATGCCAAAGCCTAAAGCTCTTTCTGGTAAGATTGCTTTAATTACCGGTAGTGCGGGTGGTATAGGTAAAGCTATTGCGAAAAAATTTGTTGAAGAAGGTGCTGTTGTAGTCCTTAACGATATGAATGCCGAGCGTTTGCAAGGTGCTGGTGATGAATTCAAAGCTAAATACGGAAAAGATTCATACGCAACAGCTGTTCTTGACGTTACCAATGGTGGTCAGATCCAGGAAGCAATGGAAGTAGCTGCTTTGGCATTTGGTGGTGTAGATATTGTTATCAACAATGCAGGTCTTTCTATTTCTAAAACCATTCAGGATCATACAGAAAAAGATTGGGATTTACTATATGATGTATTGGTAAAAGGCCAGTTTTTCATAACCCAGGCTGCAGTTGAAGTAATGCGTAAGCAAGCTATTGGTGGTGATGTTATCAATATCGTTAGTAAAAATGCATTAGTAAGTGGTCCAAACAATGCTGGTTATGGTAGCGCTAAAGCAGCTCAGCTACACCTTAGCCGCTTAAATGCTGCTGAACTAGGTGGTGATAACATCCGCGTTAACGTTGTTAATCCTGATGCCGTTATTAGTGATTCTAATATCTGGGCTGGTGGATGGGCTGAAGGCCGTGCTAAAGCCTACGGAATTACCGTAGCCGAATTGCCAGCTTACTATGCAAAACGCACATTGCTAAACCAGATTATCCTTCCAGATGATATCGCAAACGCTTGTTTTGCTTTCGTTGGTGGATTATTGCACAAATCAACCGGAAACGTATTAAACGTTGATGGCGGTGTTGCAATGGCATTTGTTAGATAATACTTAGTCAGAAAGACTGGAAGTCGGAAAAGTCCGAAGGATTGTGAGATCAATCATTTTGCATCTTATTTTTCTTTCGGACTTTCGGACCTCCGACTTTCGGACTTCCGAATAAACGACTATTAATAAACCATGAAACTAGAAAAGTATCAGATTGAGGAGCATAACAACCAGTTAGCTCAACAGCATGAAAGAAAATTTCAGTTCACAGCTGAGGAAATTGCAGGCGCAGAACAGATCATTGAAAAACTAATTAAATTTCAAATTGCTATCCCTAGCTGGGCACTAGGAACAGGAGGAACGCGTTTTGGACGATTTTCTGGTGGTGGTGAACCTCGCGCTTTAGAGGAAAAAATCGAAGATATTGCTTTACTTCATCAATTAAATCAATCAAGCGGGGCTGTTTCACTTCATATACCATGGGACATCCCTTCAAATCCGGCGGCAATTAAGGCTTTGGCTGCTCAGAACGGAATTCGTTTTGATGCTGTAAACTCAAATACTTTCCAGGATCAGCCAAATCAGCAGTACAGCTACAAATTTGGTTCTTTACACCATGTGGACAAGGCTGTTCGTAAGCAAGCAGTAGAGCATAATATAGAGGTAATTAAACATGGTGTGGAGTTGGGATCAGATGCCTTAACAGTTTGGTTAGCTGATGGATCTTGTTTCCCTGGCCAGTTGAACTTCCGCAAAGCCTTTAATAATACGCTGGAAAGTTTACAGGAGATCTACTCTGCCCTTCCAGAAAACTGGAAAGTGTTGGTTGAGTACAAACCATTTGAACCTAATTTTTATTCAACTACCATTGGTGATTGGGGACAGTCATTATTGTTGGCTAACAAGTTAGGTCCAAAGGCTAAAACTCTTGTAGATTTAGGTCACCATTTACCCAATGCCAATATTGAGCAAATCGTAGCTCTTTTGTTAAACGAAGGCAAGTTGGGTGGTTTCCACTTTAACGATTCCAAGTATGCGGATGATGACGTAACTGTTGGCAGTATAAAGCCATACCAGTTATTCTTGATCTTTAACGAACTTGTGGATGGACTAGATGCTGCGGGTCTTGATCATGCTACCGGTTTAGGTTGGATGATTGATGCTTCCCATAATGTAAAGGATCCTCTTGAAGACCTCTTACAGTCGGTTGAGGCTATTATGATTGCATATGCACAAGCACTTTCAGTAGACCGGAATGCTTTAGAAGCAGCTCGTGATGCTAATGACGTTGTAACTGCACAAGATATCCTTCAGAATGCATTTCGCACAGATGTTCGTGCATTAGTAGCTGAAGCAAGACGTCGTTCTGGTGCTGCTATCGCTCCTGTTCAGTTATTCCGCGATTTGAAAATACGCGAACAGTTAATTGGAGAAAGAGGTCTTAAAACAGTAGCAACTGGTTTATAACAATTCAAGTTTGAGACTCTAGGGACTACCTAAGGTCTCAAATCTTTTTTATTTATAAAATTACTTGCGGGATGAATTGAGCAGCATGCAAATTCAGATCCCGCATTTCATATCTTAAAATATGGGGAAGATACCTGTAATTGCAGTATTTGATATTGGAAAGACTAATAAAAAGCTTTTTTTCTTCGATGAAACGTACAAGATCGTACTTGAAAGAACAGCCAGGTTCGACGAAACGACAGATGAGGATGGAGATCCCTGTGAAAATCTTGATTTCTTAACGTCATGGGTAAAGGAAGTGCTAGGAGAGGTAATTAAGCTTGAAAAGTTTGATATAAAAGGAATAAATTTTTCGGCTTATGGGGCAAGTTTTGTTCATATAGATGATGAAGGGAACCCACTAACTCCTCTTTATAATTACCTCAAGCCTTTTCCGGACAATTTGAAAGAGAATTTCTACAAAGAATATGGGGGCGAGCTTCAGGTATCTACAGAAACAGCATCACCTGTTTTAGGTAATCTAAACTCAGGAATGCAGTTATTCAGACTGAAGCATCAAAAACCAGAGCTTTTTTCCAAAATCAAATATTCATTACACCTTCCACAGTATTTAAGTTTCCTGATTACAGGAAAAGCATATTCTGATATTACAAGTATAGGTTGTCATACTAATTTGTGGAACTTTACAGCAAATCATTACCACGAGTGGGTAAAGAAGGAAGGTATAGCAGAGAAATTAGCTCCTCTTTACCCTTCTGATTCTGCCGTAGAGGTTAGCGTAGAAGAGCTGAAACGGTTCGTAGGTATTGGCCTTCACGACAGTTCAGCAGCTTTAATTCCATTTTTTACCAGCTTCCAGGAACCTTTCACTTTATTGTCTACTGGGACATGGTGTGTAACTTTAAATCCATTCAATTCATCTCCTTTAACTCAAGAGGAGTTGAAATCCGACTGCCTTTGCTACATTAGCTACAAAGGTAAGCCGGTTAAAGCTTCGAGAGTTTTTGCAGGAAACGAGCATGAACAACAGTCCAAAAGAATTGCTGCTCATTTCAACAAGCCAGAAGACTTCTACAAGAAGATTAAATATAATTCTACTACAATTAGCAGGCTTCAAGAAAAAAATGATTCAGCTAAGTTAGTATTAGATTCAGCGAAATTAGCCACCTCCGCCTTTGCAAATCGTGATTTGAGTTCTTTTGTTAATATAGAAGATGCTTATCATCAATTGGTTATAGACCTTGTTGCCCTTCAAACCGAGTCGACCCGTATGGTTTTGAATGATGAGGTAAAACGTATTTTTGTGGATGGAGGATTCAGCAAGAATGAAATTTTTATGCAGTTATTAGCTGCTGCGTTTCCAGATAAAGAAGTATTTGCGGCATCTGTCGCACAGGCGACATCTCTCGGTGCTGCTTTATCTATACACAAACACTGGAATTCGAGATCGCTTCCTTCTAACATAATTGAATTAAAGTTTTTTTCAGCTTCACAGGAGTTAATAATATGATAGTTGGGTTATTTGTTCCCTGTTACGTTGATCAATTCTACCCTAATGCAGGGATAGCAACATTACAGCTACTTGAGAAATTTGGCGTTGAGGTTGAGTATCCCTCAAAGCAGACCTGCTGCGGGCAGCCCATGGCAAATTCTGGGTTTGAGCATTTAACTGGAGAATGTGATGAGCTATTTACAGAAAGCTTTGCTAAGTACGATTATGTCGTAGCTCCTTCCGGGAGCTGTGTTCTCCATTTGAAAGAGCACCTGCATTCCAAGAAAAATCCTGAGGCGGCTGAAAGGCTTCGGGGAAAGGTGTTTGAGCTCGTCGAGTTTCTAACCGACGTTCTTAAAGTAAAAGATCTTAAAGCAAGGTTCCCTCATAAAGTTGGTGTCCACCAAAGTTGCCATGGATTAAGAGGCTTAAAATTGTCTCAGATGACAGAACTGGTGGAGCCTGGATTTTCCAAGCCCGAGTACCTACTTAATTTCGTGGAAGGTTTAGAGCTTATAGATCTTACCCGAAAAGACGAATGCTGCGGTTTTGGCGGAACTTTTTGTGTGGCTGAAGAAGCCGTATCGTCTAAAATGGGTAAAGATCGCGTAGCCGATCACATCCAAAATGGCGCAGAATATATTACCGGCGCAGATCTATCCTGTCTTATGCACATGGAGGGGATTTTGAGACGGCAAAAGAGCAATGTGAAGGTCATTCATATTGCTGAGATACTAAACGCAGAATAGTTCAGTATTCATCTACAAGAAACAGTTATTAGAGGGTCAGATAAGCAAACACTATATTGCCGTTCTGACTAATGTTGTTAAGCTTATGAATGTGGAAACGAAAGACCATTCTGGTCTAGCAGATATATTTAATCAAAACGAACTGCGGGTTAACTGGCATGATGAAACATTATGGTTTATCAGGTCGAAAAGGGATAAAGCCGCTCATGGACTTCCGGAATGGGAACTACTGCGGGAAACCGCCTCTCAGATAAAACATAACGTTCTATCGAATCTGGATGTTTATTTAGAGCAGTTTGAGTCAAATGCTAAAGCAAATGGAATTACAGTTCATTGGGCTGCAAATGCAAAGGAACATAATGAGATAGTTCATTCTATTCTGAAGAAGCACAATATTAACAGGATGATGAAAAGTAAGTCCATGTTAACAGAAGAGTGCCACCTAAATGACTATTTAAAGAAGAACGGCGTTGAAGTTATTGATACAGATCTTGGTGAGCGTATTGTTCAATTAGCTGATGAACCTCCAAGTCACATTGTATTGCCGTGTATTCATAAGAAAAAAGAAGAGATCGGCGATCTGTTCCATATCCATCTTGGCACGGCAGCAGGTGAGGCCGATCCCCAGGTATTGACCGAAGCAGCGCGTCAGCATCTTCGTGAAACCTTTGTAACTAGAAGGCTTTCATTAACGGGAGTAAATTTTGCCGTGGCAGAAACAGGTGAGTTCGTTGTTTGTACAAATGAAGGTAACGCGGATATGGCGTCTCATCTTGCAGACGTCCACATTGCTTGCATGGGGATTGAAAAACTGATTCCTCAACGTAAGCATCTAAGCGTGTTTTTACGATTACTAACCCGTAGTGCTACAGGTCAACCTATCACCACTTATTCAAGTCATTTTAAGAAGCCTCGTCCTGGTCAGGAAATGCATATTGTCCTGGTGGACAATGGAAGAACAGTACAGCTGGGTAGAGAAGATTTTAGGAATTCGTTAAAGTGTATTCGTTGTGGAGCCTGTATGAATACTTGTCCGGTTTACAGGAGAAGTGGAGGACACAGTTATCATAACGCTATTGCTGGTCCTATCGGGTCTATTCTTGCTCCAAACCTGGATATGAAAGAGTACGCCGACCTTCCTTTCGCTTCTACTCTTTGCGGTTCATGTTCCAATGTTTGTCCGGTAAAAATTGATATTCACGATCAGCTATATAAATGGAGGCAAGTTTTGGTAAAGGAGGGACACGTTAGTCCTGTTAAGGCAATGGGTATGCGGGCTATGGCGCTTACTTTCTCAATGCCAAAGTTTTTCTCATTTGCAGGAAAAGCCGGAAGAACGGTAATGAAGTATTTTCCTTCTGTTGTCAATAACAAACTTAATCCCTGGTATAAAGAGCGCGAAATGCCGGCACCACCTAAGCAATCCTTCCGGGAATGGTACGCTAAGGAAAGAGGAGTTAAATAGACAAGGAAGTTACAAAGTTTAAGGTAGATTTGAATTACGGTTATACAAGATAGAATATGCATTTGTATAATGGTGTAGATCCAAGTACATTGGTAATCTAAGTTATATCGTTGTATCGAAAGCTATATCGATGTAATCAAAACTCAATCAGTGTAATCATATTATTTATGAGTAGTCGCGAAAAGATTTTAACAGCAATACGAGCCAACAAGCCAGGTCAAAGGGAATTACCCGAAGTCAATATCCCTGTCTCTTATGAAGGACTAGTAGAGAAGTTTACACAAATAGCTACCGCCATCGGAGCTCAGGTTTTTGCTGTAGACCGCATCACAGATATAAAAGCTAAGCTGGCAGAAATATTCAGTCCATCAAAAAGATGGGTGTCTTCAATGGTAGAGTTTGGTGATGTAGCAGAAACATCAATTGCTGAAGTAGATCCTCACACTCTCGAAGACGTGGAACTGTCTATTATCGAAGCTGTTCTAGGCGTAGCCGAAAATGGTGCGTCGTGGATTCCAGAGCAAAATTTGCCTCAACGAATCGTACCATTCATTTGCCAGCATCTTGCTATTATCGTTCCAGCTAATAAGATTGTTCCTACGCTTCATCAGGCGTATGAAATCACTGCTGGTTCTGAGTATGGCTACGGGGCGTTCATAGCGGGACCTTCCAAAACAGCAGATATCGAACAATCATTGGTACTGGGTGCACATGGCCCACGCAGTCTAACTATTTTTATTCTTTCTTAAGCATAAAACATGATAGAACGGGTTGCAGATATGTAACTTTAGTATTAAGTTTACTTTATAACCAATTTGTTACGCTAACCAATTAGAAAGAGGACTTTCTAGTGCTACTGTAACCTAAGTATAAGGTGCTGATGACAAAGACTAAAAACTTATCTGACGAAGTTCTTATAGGATTACTTAAAGATGGAGATGTAGCCGCTTTTGAAGAAGTATATAATCGCTACTGGGAAAAGCTCTATAATGCAGCAGCAAAGCGGGTAAGCGCAACAGAAAGTGCAGAAGAGATTGTCCAAGACTTTTTTACCAGTTTATGGTGTAACAGAGCAAAAGTCAAAATACACAGCTGTTTTAATAATTACGCCTTCAGTTCCATAAGGTATTTAGTTTATAATCACTACCAAAAGGAATCTTTACGAAAAGCTTATCAGGAGAGCCGTCTTAAGTCGTCTGTCATGGAGGATAACTCAACGGAAGAATTTATAGCTTTAAAAGAACTTAGTTATGTGCTTGAGGAAGGAGTAGAGAAGCTTCCCTCAAAATGCAAAACTGTTTACGAGCTTAGCCGTAAGGAGTATAAGAACAATAAAGAAATTGCCGCTCTTTTAGGAATATCTGAAAAGACGGTAGAGAACCATCTAACTAAAGCCCTTAGAAATATTAGGTTGAGCCTCAGAGACGCCCTGTCTCTTACAGCCCTGATTTTTAATTTCATATTCCGAAACTAGACCCGTAAAAAAATCGGCTTCAGCTTTTTTATCAGATCAAGTAATAAAAATTTATTTAGCGCAAGTAGGGGATAGAAAAGGTTTGGCCCACTGTAAAGTAACTTGCGACCCTAAAGTTATTCAAATGAAGCCGAAGGCACCATCAGAGTTAATAGACAAGTTCCTGAAGGGGAAATGTAGCCAGGAGGAGGAGGAGAGATTGTACCGGTGGTATGATTCTTTCGAAAACCTCTCTAATCCTACAACTCATTACTCTGAGGAGGAGAAGGCCCGGCTTAGGGAGAAGATGTTCGGGCAAATAGCTGCACAATTGAATATCGATCCGGAACTGTATCCTAGGAAAAAAAACGCAGTATCTTTGTTATATCGGACGCTGGCCGGAGTAGCGGCAATGTTATTTTTGGCCATTTCCATTACTTTTTATTTTCAACAAACCTCCGTTACAAAGAAGGGAATTGTCCTACCTACCTATGTTTCTGTTAAAAATTCATCCAGAAGCCTTAAAAAGCACGTTTTCCCCGATGGTAGCATTGCTTGGATGAGGCCTTTTGCTCAGATTTCGTACAGGAAGGATTATAATAGCGCGTCCAGCAGAGATGTAACAATGCAGGGTGAGGCGTTCTTTGAGGTGGCTAAAAATCCGAAACGTCCCTTTATTATCAAAACCGGTGATGTATACACTAAAGTTCTTGGGACTAGTTTTAATGTAAGGTGCAATGTTGGAACTGAAGAGACAGAGGTATCTGTTGTGACTGGTAAGGTTATGGTTTATACTTTAATCCCCAATACAGACAATGTAAAACAGAGGACTTTCTTGTTGCCAAAGGAGAGTGTTGTAGCATCTGTGGCCGAAGTAAAGCTTGAGAAAAGGGCTGAAACGAACAATGCTATGAGTATTTGGCGAAAGGAGACACTTTCCTTCAATAACACCCCAGTAAAGGACGTTGTAAAGGCCCTGAATGAACGATTTGCATCAAAGATCCAAATTAAAGATTCTACTATAAATCAATATCAATTGAAAGCAGACTTTACTAATGTGAATCTGCCATCAGTTCTCGAACTACTATCTAAATCATTAGGAATTACCTATGAAATTAATGAAAGCGGCATAACGATGTCTAAACCAATTGACTAACTAACCATTTATTTAATCAAAATTCTCAGATATGATATAAACAAAAGCAGAAGATCTCTTTCATAAAAAGTTAAGAAGTGTGGGGGCACTCCTTAACTCAAAACCATTGATTAAACCGAGTTGAAAACTTCGGATAGGTTTTTTATTGTCTCATTCTTTGTAAAAATAAAACAAACTAATGTATGAAATTTTTTTCAGACCTCTCAAGTGACCTGCGTTATATTATGAGAATAACATTAAGCCAACTGATAATTGCAATTATACTGAGTGGAGTTTCTTATGCTTCAAATGGCATAGCCCAGGGTATATTAGACAATTCAGTTAAGATAGAAAAAACATCGTCATCCTTGCTTGATGTTCTTGAAAGCATCGAAAAGGTAGCCGCTGTAAAATTCGTATATAGTAAAAATCTGATCGACCTAAATCAGGAAGTTGATCTGTCAGCGAATAATGAAAAACTCTCGGACGTTCTTGATCTTATTTTAAAACCTAGGGGAATTAATTATGAAGCCTTTGAAAATCAAATTGTATTAAGCAGGCTTAAATCAGTAGATATTGCTAGAAAAAGCGTTTCCGATATCACACTGACAGGAACGGTGACTTCAACAAAGGGAGAAACTCTGCCGGGTGTAAGTGTGAAGATCAAAGGAACTGCAATCGGTGCATCTACTAATGTTAATGGCGCTTACTCCATTAAAGTACCAACAGCCCAAGCCAATGGTACACTTGTTTTTACGTTCGTTGGTTTTACCACCCTGGAAGTACCGATCAATGGCAGAACGGTAATAAACGTAACGCTTGAAGAAAATGTGAAATCTTTGAACGAAGTTGTTGTGGTTGGTTATGGAACACAAAGAAAAGGGAGCGTAGCGCAAGCTATCACTTCCGTTGATATGGCAGATCTTAAACAAGTTCCTGTGACCAATGTTAGTACAGCCCTGCAAGGCCGCGTTCCTGGCTTGGTTGCTACTCAAGGATCATATCGGCCTGGTTCTGGAGCTTCTATTCGCATTAGAGGGAACCGTTCCCTAACGGCAACAAATGATCCCTTGTACGTGGTTGACGGTATTCCAATAACTTATAGTATAGATGATATCAACCCACTTGATATTGAATCAATAGACGTTTTAAAGGATGCTGCCGCAACAGCTATTTATGGATCAAGAGGAGCGAATGGTGTAATCCAGGTAACCACCAAGAAAGGCAGAAGCGGAAGATTTACCATTGATTACAGTGGAAATACCTCAGCAGAGGAGATACTGAGAAAACTAGAAGTATACAATGGGGCCGAATTTGCCCAGTTTCGAAGAGACGCCTATATAGGTTCTGGTGTTTATAACTCTACTTCAAGTTCAAATAATGCTGCCAGACGTTATTTTCCTGATCCTGCTGCCGATTATTCTGCCTTTAATAGTACAGATAAAGCACTATGGAATAATGTAGCACAGGGTTATACATTTAAACAACTCGATCCAGCTAACGGGATTTTTGTTGCAGAGACACGACCTACAACTGCAGAGGAAAAGGCTCTTTTGCAACGCTTGGGATATCCCGTTTTAGATGAGGTAGCTATTTATGACCCATCAAAAATTACGACGTTCAACTGGGGAGATGCAGCATTAAGAACAGGAACCACCCAAAACCATAACATCTCTATCACTGGGGGAGCAGAAAAGCTTAATAGCGCTTTTGGCGGAGGGTATTTTAAGCAAAAGGGTATATTGCCAGGACAAGATTATACCCGGTATAGTTTGTCTAACAGTAACAATATTAAACCGCTTAAATTCTTAAGTATTGGAACAAATGTTAATTATTCTAATGCTATTCAAAATCAGGGCCCGGATGTGTATTCAGCTGCCACCGGACAATTTCCTTTGGCCCAACCATATGACGCTAATGGGAACTTCATATTTAATCCCGGCGGAGACTCACAAGTTGTAAATCCTTTAAATGATCCAAATACTGTATTTAACGAATTTAGAATTAACCGTCTCCTGTCAAATATTTCCGCTCAGGTAAATATTGTGAAAGGACTAAGTTATAGAAGCGCTTTAGGTCTTGACCTGAATAATGTTCGGCGAGGAGTATTTAATGGATCAGTATCCTCTGTAAGACAAGGTAATGCTCCGAATGCTCAGAGAATGTCTGAGAATAGCTTTGTATGGACACTGCAAAACCAGTTGAACTATAACATTACCATACGTACTAAACATGATCTTTCAGCTACTGTTGTGTCTGAGTTGAGAAAAGAGCGTCGGGAATTAGACACACTAAGAGCGGAAAACCTTACTTATGAAAGTCAGAAATGGTATGCACTTCAAAATAACTCCCAGGGAAATGTAGTTAATACAGGTAATTATTTCCAAAGTAATCTGGCTTCAGTTCTTGGCCGGGTTAATTACTCTTACGCTGGTAAATATATTTTTACTGCAGCATTGCGGCTAGATGCCGCCTCAGTTCTGGCAGAGGGAAATAATAAAGAGTACTTCCCTTCTGCTTCAGTTGCATGGCGTCTCGACCAGGAAGATTTTATAAAAAATATTCCTCAGATTGAACAGTTGAAGATTAGAGCTGGTTTTGGAGCCGTAGGTAATTCAGGTATTAACCCATTCCAAACAAGGGGTGTATTGTCGGGCAATCCATCATACTATAATTTTGGCGGTAATGTAGCTTTAGGTTACTACCCGGTTGGTTTGCCTTTACCCGATCTTCATTGGGAAAGGACCAACACCAAGAACCTCGGTATCGATTATGGATTCTTTAAAGGTAAGATTTCCGGTTCTATTGATGTTTATGAATCCAACTCAAATAATATTCAAAGAAAGTCATTACCAGCTGCGGGTGGCTACACATCGATGCTAGTGAACCTGGGAAAAGTGCGAAATAGAGGTATTGAGTTAGCTTTGTCGACAGTAAACATCGATAGGTCTCAGAATAAACGGGGCTTCAAATGGACAAGCGATTTTGCTTTTACGAGGAATAGGGAAGCAATTGTGGAGCTAAATGAAACCGGTTCAAATGATATTGCCAATCAATGGTTTTACGGACAGCCAGTAAGGAATTACTACGACTTTAAATCCGAGGGAGTTTTTCAGTACGCAGATACTCTCGCCGGAGGAATTTTAAAGGATTACTTCTGGAAAAAAGCAGGTAATAGGTCAAATGCAAACTTACAGCCGGGTCGTATAAGGGTAAAGGATATTACTGGGGACACGATCATTACAGATGCGGATAAAATGTCGCTTGGTTCTGCTAATCCAAATTGGACTGCAAGTATTAACAATACATTTTCTTATAAAGGATTTGATCTAAGTGCATTTATTTATATCAGCGATGGGGGCTTGGTAAGAGATATCAGGCCCGGATTGGTTGGCCGTTACCCGGGCGTTAAAGTTAATTACTGGACGCCTACTAATCCGTCTAACGACTATCAGCAACCAAACCGTGGAAGTGATATACCTTTATACTGGCAGTCGCTTTCCTTCAGAGATGCGTCTTACGTTCGTGTAAGGAGTATTTTATTAGCTTACCATATACCTGCACCCTTGCTGAGTAAAATAAAGGTTAACAGCATGACAGTTACTTTCAATGCGTTAAATCCATTCTTATTTAGCAAGTACAAACGATACGATCCGGAAACCGTCCCTTATACATCTACTTATCCTTCCAGTAGTACGGCCAATCCCTCGCCAACATCTTATAGCTATAGAAGCTTCGTGTTTGGTTTAAGGGTAGGTATATAGTTTAATCTTTAACAATAAAGAGGTACAGATGAAAAAATATTATATCGCCATTCTGGCATCACTGATAATTGCCGGAACATCATGTAAAAAGTTTGTGGAGGAGGAGTTGGTAAATACTCTTTCTTATGATTATTATAAAACAGATAAGGGGCTCGAGGATCTTGTAAGATCAGCATACGCTCCGGTAAGGTGGAAGTTCAATGGTGAACAGGCTTATGCCCTGCATAATTTCGGTGACGATGAGTTCATTCTTGGAGACCAGTTTAACTTCATGCATTATAATACTTACGATCCTAATTTGGGAGCAAATGAGCCATTGTTGAATGGTTTATGGATGAATAATTATGATGGAATTAATCGTTGTAATGTTGGAATAACTCTAATTCCTGATTTTCGCGACGATTTATCAAGGACTTTGGCTACAGATGCACAAAGGAACCTGCGTGTGGCAGAGCTTAGATTTTTAAGAGCCTTTTATTACTTCCAACTGGTACAACAATTCGGCGGAGTGCCTTTAGTTCTTGATTATAGTTTGACGCCCAGAACCGAGTTTCCCCGCGCTAGTGTAGCAGAGGTTTATAACCAAATCATTTCCGATCTGCAGTATGCTAAGAATATCCTTCCTGTTACTGCTGCAGAGCAAGGAAGGGTTACAAAGGGAGCAGCTCAACATTATTTAGCAAAAGTTTATTTAACCCGTGGTAGTGCTGTTACTGAAGCCAGAGGACAGCAAACAACTGATATTGACAGTGCTGCTTTTTACGCAGACCAAGTTATAAATAGCGGTACTTATGCGCTGGAGGAGGATTACATGTCGTTGTTCAGCGGTGTTTATCCTGATAATTACCCTAATGTTAGAACCCCCGCAATTGGACAGAACGGCCCTGCCCCTGCAGGAGACTATTCAAAGATTCAACAGGCAAATCGTAGTCGTGAAGTGATTTTTGCTGCACAATTTACTAATAATACAGTAGCAAATGGAGCAAACGGTAACCGCGTTCATGAGTATTTCATAATGCAATACGACCTAAGCATTCCTGGTTTAACAAGAAATGCGGATAACTTTAATGGACGTCCATTTCGTCGGTTAGGCCCTTCTGATTATACGATCGACCTGTTTGATAGAAGGAACGATTCAAGATTTTATAAAAGTTTTAGAACAGTTTATTACTCAAATACAAATGCAGACGTTCCAAGGTTCACGGCAACGAATGCTCCAAATCCATCCTTGGTTGGGAGAGTGAAATATGGAATAGGAGATACCGCGGCATTATTTATTGTAAACGATAGAACTAATCCAATACTATCTACTGATATTTCTAAATTCCGTTATCCCGTTTGGCCCAGATACATTAAGAATGCAACTACTGGAGCTATTACCAAAGGCTTTAGTAACAGTAAATATCTAACTCTGGTAAAACACCTAGACCCGGTAAGGATCACCAGTAACTTTAACGAAGAAAATGGTGTAAAGAATGGTATTCTAGCACGTCTCGGTGAAACCTATTTAATCGCAGCCGAAGCCTACGGTCGTAAGGCTGATTATAGCAAGGCACTTACCTATATCAATAAAATTCGTGAGAGAGCAGCTTATCGGTCTGGAGAATTTAGAAACCCCCAGACCTGGATGTTCGACGGTGGGGTTAAAGGAGATGTTAGCAGCACTTATCCTGATTTGAGAGCAACAGAGGCTTTATTTGAAACAAGCGTAGCTTCAGAACTATATCCGATCGGTATTGCTACAAAGAGGGACCGGTTCATTCACTTTATGTTGAACGAGAGGACAAGAGAGTTATGCGGAGAGTTATATCGGTGGGAGGATTTGGTCAGGACAGAAAACCTTTATAGGCGGGTAAGTTCTGATCAGGGAAAATATGTTGACAAAAGCGGAGCTCAAGTTCGCTATAATCCTGATGCTACTAACATTCAAATGCATCATAAGCTACGTCCTATCCCTCAGCAGCAGATTGATTTAACCACAAGAGATGGTAAGCCTATGGATACCGATATGAAAAAAGCTTATCAAAATCCCGGATACAATTAAAAGATCTAGTAAAGATAAAGGAAGGCGCTGCCCTTCCTTTATCTTTTTGTCGTATTTGTTGTTGAAATTCGAATTTCCTCTTTAACTAATAAGCTAAATCTATAACAGCGATTTTTTTTGACTAGCCTTTTCACTTTTGCGACTTTCTTAAAAAAAAACACAGTAATTCTCGTTGTTTATAAAGATGGCGATGTTCTGTTTTTTTCTTGAAATCAAAACGCCGAAGTTTTTGTAATTCTTTGTTTCTTCCCTTTTGTTATTTACTGGCCAAAATGAAGGCAGACAGGATGCTACAGGTTGCCATCCTGGTTCAATCAATCTAAATTAGTTGCAACCAATTGATAGTGTGAACGTACGAGAGGTTAAAGAGTAACCAATTTTACCAATTAAGTAACCAAGGATTTCTATGATAAAAATTTTACTTTCTACTTTTCTTATATCTGGGGTGCATAATCGTGTCGCAAACTAAGGCAACGTGGCCTGATCAGATTTAAAATTCAAAAATTACATTTCAAAATACAATATGATGAGATCGATACAAAGGTTATTGTACTTTTTATCAGCTGTTTTCTTATTTACTGGTTGTAATAAAAAAGAGTGGGATGAATATTACGGTAGGCCAGATGATTTGGCACCTCCCATTTATCAGCAGTTGCAGGCCAAGGGAAACTTTAAGACCCTGCTTTCCGTAATTGACAAGTCAGGATATAAAGATATTCTAGGGAGATCAGGAGCCTGGACTTTTTTTGCTCCAACAGACGAAGCCTTCCAGAAATTTTTCCAGGATAATAATATCGCAGGGGTAGATCAGGTAACACCTGAGATGGCAAGAAAAATAGCAACTTATGGGCTTGTTTATAATCCTTTTAGAAAAGAGGAACTTACCTCCTTCCAAACGCCTGCAGGAAGAATTGCTGATGGTGCCTTCAGAAGAAGGACAGCCTATTACGATTTCGTGTATACAGAGAATAACAGGAAGGTTGTAGATAACAGTCGAAATGGAACTACAGTAGTTGTTAATGAAAATAATAATAAGTATATTCCTTATTTTATCCCAAGTTACTTTGATTTCAATCAGCTAAATCATGCTTCTACTTATTCCTCCTTTTATCCAGGGCAAGTTCATTCCGACTTTGACGTAGCAGGTGCGAAGGTTATAGAAGCAAACGTTCCCGCTGAAAACGGAATTATCCACGTAATTGACAAAGTTATTACGCCGCTTCCTAACATCGAACAATATATAGCTTCAAAACCGGAATATAGCGACTTTAAAAAATTACTGGATTCTCTTGTAACTTATATTCCCAATGCGGATTTTACAGATAGATACAGAGTTTTAACGGGCTCTTCTGATCCGGTTTTTATAAAGGCGTACAATCCGGGTCTTGCATTCTCTCCAAATAATGAAAGTTATTTGGCTGGTTCTACCGATGGTCAGGCGGCAGCTTGGTCTATTGCTGTTCCTACTAATACTGCATTAAAACCTTTAACTGATGTTATTCTGGAGCATTATAAAACCTTTAGCGCCGCTCCGCAATCCTTGCTGCTTAATCTTGTGAATTCTCACATGTGGCGGGTTCCAGTGTGGCCAGAAAGAGTAAATAGTGAACTTAACTCTCAGTCAGAAAATGTTACTTTCTCTGCTTCAAACATAGTGGAGCGAAAGGCTTTAAGTAATGGTTTCTTGTATGGTGTAAATAAAGCTCAGGAAGCTAACGTCTTCAGGACAATTTATGCTGCCGCATTTCTAAACCCGAACTATATGGCTATGACAAGAGCTATTGATGGTTCAGATCTCAGATCTATAGCTCAAACACCGTCCCTTCGTCAAACGATGATTCTGATGAATAACGTTGACTTACAAGCTGCTGGTTATCGTTTTCGTGAGGACTCTAACCAATGGGAATATGTTGCTCCTGGTACTAGTCCGGTATTTGGTGCAATTCCTTTGGCAAGAATCAATCGTATTATTCAAAGCGCTGTACTAACTACACCAAATGGTGAATTTGATAATTTATCAGGAACCGGAATCGCTGAAGGGTATAATGGAGAATACGTGAAATTTGAAAATAACCGGTTGCAGGCTAGTGGTAACGTGGTAGATAATTCCTTTGTTACGGTCACGGGCAGTCGGGACTATGTGAATGGTAAAGTATATTATGCAAGTGGTGTTTTAAAATTCGCTGAAGATGGTCCCGTAACAGTAGGATCAACATTGGAAAGTCTGTCTACCTCAAAAGCAAGTTCTTTTAGCCACTTTTTCAACTACCTCAGAAACTCTTCTTTATGGAATAATACTACTAAGGAAATTTCGGGAGTGGAAAAAGGAGGATTTTCTACGTTGTTTGTACCCACTAATGCTGCTATAGAGCAGGCAATTAGGGAGGGCAGGCTCCCTGGAACAGTCTCCGGGGCTACTGTTACTCCATCCTTCCTTTTATCTCAACAGTCCGGACCACAGAGAATTGCAGTGGAAAACTTTATTAAGTATTCATTTATAAGTAAAGCAACAGTTGCTATCGACGGAAAGAAGGCTGCTGCTTATCAAACCCTATTAAAGACAGGCACTGGGGATACAAGGTTGATTAGAGTAGAATACGAGGGCTCTAATACGGCTGCCAATTTCAGATTAAAAGACGATAGTGCCACTCCCGCATCAGCAAGCGCTATTTTAACTAACAGCAATAATCTGAGCAACAGGGCTCTTATACATTCTATAAATCAAGTACTGAAATTTTAATGAAGATATTCAAAGGTATGAAAAGCCCATTCTACAAAGTATTTAGTTTAGTGATAATACTGGGTCTTTCTTTTTGCGGGGTAAGTTTAAAAGCTCAAGCGCCGCAAAGGATTACAGTAAAGGGAAAGGTTATCGACTCAAAAGATAAGCTATCAGTTATCGGAGCGTCTGTTGTTGAGCTCGATAAAGATAAGCGTATTGTCAGGGGTGCAACTACCGATATAGACGGTAATTACGCTTTACAAATAAGTAATCCTAATAACTCTATTCAAGTGTCATACTTGGGTTATAAAACTCAAGTTCAGGCTATTAATGGTCGTTCAGTAATTAACATATCACTTGTTTCTAATACCAGTGAACTTGCTGACGTTGTTATCACTGGTAAGCGTACCGTGAATAACGGAACTGGTTTAAGCATTGATGAAAGAAGCTCTACCTTTGCAACTACAACGGTAAATGCTAAGGACTTACAAGAGCTTTCGGCAGCCTCTATCGACCAGGCACTACAAGGCCGGATGCCGGGTGTAGATATCGGAACAACTTCAGGAGACCCAGGTGCTGGGATGTCAATCCGTATTCGTGGTACAGCTTCCTTAAACGGATCTGCTGAGCCGATGATCGTTGTTGATGGAATGCCATTTGAAACAAACATTCCTAGTGACTTCAATTTCTCTACGGCTGACGAGCAAGGTTACGCTCAGCTATTGAATATAGCTCCAACAGATATTAACACAATCACTATTCTTAAGGATGCCGCTTCTACCGCTATATGGGGTGCAAGGGCTGCAAATGGAGTACTATTAATTACCACTAAGCGTGGAGTAGTTGGGAAGCCAAGTATTGGTTATAATTTTAGGGGGACATATTCAAAACAACCTGAAAATATTCCACTTCTTTCTGGAGATCAATATTCAACAGTTATCCTGGAAGCGGTTAATAATAGGAATGGTCTTCCATTAAACACAACTCAAAACACAGAGTTTCTATACGATCCCATGATGCCTTTCCAGTATCACAACTATAGCCAAAATAGTAACTGGATCAACGCAATTACTCAAATTGGTTATTCTCAAGATCACAACGTAACGATGCAGGGTGGTGGGGAAAAGGCTCGTTATTACGCATCTGCAGGCTACTTAAATCAGGTGGGTACAACTAAGGGAACAGATCTCGACCGTATTACCACAACTATCAATCTGGACTATAACGTGTCGAATCGGATCCGTTTCCGTTCAGACTTTAAATATACCCATGTTTTAAACACATTAAACTATTCTGGATCTGTTCGAAATATTGCTTACACAAAAATGCCGAACATGGGAGTGTACCGTTACGATGAATTTGGCAATCAAACACCTAATTATTTTTCTCCAGCATCTAATATTCAGGGATTTTACCAAGGGTTGAATAATAGGAATGAAATAATAGGAACAGTGAATCCACTTGCAATGGTGGAACAATCGTATGCCAGAGTTTATGGTGAGCGTATTACACCTAAGTTTCAGCTAACTTATGATATTTTACCAAACAGTTTGTTAGTATCTACTTTTGATGTTCAGTTTGATATTAATAATCAAAAGACAAAATCATTTTTGCCACAGATTGCAACTGGTAGACCAATCACAGAAACAACGGTAAACAGGGCAGCTGATAGTGATAAAGACTTCTTTGGAGTAAGTACTAAACTAAACTTCATTTTCACTCCCCGGCTGGGAGAGAATCACTCCCTACAGTCATTGTTAACTTTTCAAACCGAGGATCAAACTGTTAACGAGCAAAATATAGTTACGTCAAATACAGCTTCATCTTTTTTACAGGACCCTTCAAATCCGGGAAGGACGCAGAATGCCGATCTTGCACTAAATGGCGGTATATCCAAATATCGTACTATTGGTATTGCTACAACTCAACAGTACGGTTACTTAGATAGATATATTATCAACTTAACAGCTAGGATAGACGGAAATTCACGTTTCGGTTCAAACTACAAGTACGGGATTTTTCCCGCAGTTTCTGCACGATATCGTCTATCTGGTGAGCCGTTCATGAAGCAGTTTAAATTCATTGACGACTTCAGTTTTAGGGCGAGTTATGGACAATCAGGAGGACAGCCTGACAAAAACTACCTCTTCTTCAATACTTATGTACCAACAGCCTCTGATTACGTGGGGATGTCGGGTGTAATACCCGGTCGTTTAGGCCTTGATAATTTGAAATGGCAAACCAACATAGGAAGAAACTTTGGTCTTACTTTCAATGCCTTAAAAAATGCTATTAAGCTTGACATAGACATATATAGTAATAGAGTTAAGGATATGCTGTTTGATAGGTTGCAAGTACCTAATTACACCGGATACACTCAATTAATGGCTAATGTAGGAAGCATGACCAACAAGGGTTTTGAAATTGGCTTGAATACCACTCCTTATCGATCTAAACAATGGATCGTTAACTTTGGATTTAATATAGCCCAGAACACTAACGTTATCACCCAAATTTCTGAGTTTTATCCACGCGTTAACGGAACAAGTATTGGTAATGGTATTTATCGTTCTTACCTCGTGGAAGGTAACCCGTTTGGCTCATTCTATGGGTTTAAATACAAAGGGGTTTATAGTGATCAAAACGCCACTATCGCTCGTGATGCTAATGGAAATCAAATTATTGGTCCGAATAATCAAGTTATCTTAATGCGTTACAATTACCCGACCAGCAATTATGTGTTCCAACCGGGAGATGCTATGTACGAGGATGTGAATCATGATGGTAATATTAACCAGGATGACATAGTGTTTTTGGGGAACAGTATTCCAAAGATTACGGGTGGATTTGGTCCCTCTATAACTTACAAAGGTAACCTGACTTTCAATGCCTTCTTTAGCTATAAGGTAGGGTATAAGATTGTTAATAATACATTAATGAATACAACCAACATGTCAGGTTATAGCAATCAAAGCACCATGGTTCTGCAAAGGTGGCGTAATCCAGGAGACGTTACAAATGTGCCAAGGGCCTTGTTTCAGGATGGCTTTAATTGGCTTGGATCAGACCGGTATGTTTCTGACGCTTCTTTTCTTCGCCTAAAACAGGTTACTGTTAGGTATAACTTACCAAAGCAGAAAGCTAATATGCTTAGAATGAAAAATGCGAGTGTTTATCTGACTGCTGAAAATCTTGCAACTTTTACTAAGTATAAGGGTGTAGATCCGGATGTAGCTTCACGTGGAAGCAACGATCCATTCAGGTATAATGAAGATAAAGCATTAACTCCTCCAACCAGGAATTTACTAATGGGCGTAACAGTTGGCTTTTAAAATAGAACTGCAATGATTAAGAATATAAGTTATAAGATTTTACTACTGTTAGTTTTGCTAGCAGGGACTTCCTGTAAAAAGTGGCTTGACCTTGAGCCTCAGGACGGACTCATAAGGGAAAATTTTTGGAAAACTAAGGAACAGTTGAAATCAGCCGTAATAGGAATCTACGGAGATATGTTAACGAGTGGTCTAGTGGAAAATATGTTCCTCTGGGGTGAATTACGCGGTGATATGTTAGCAATCGGCAACGTGGCGGAAGTATCTGATTTCAATATTATGAACGCAGAAATCCAGCCTACTAATAACAGGGCCAATTGGAGCTCTATATATAGGACTATCAATTATTGTAATACAGTTATTGAGTTTGGCCCAAATGTAAAAAATAATGATCCAACTTTAACTGACGGCCAACTCAATGCATATTTAGCAGAAGCCCGAGCTATAAGGGGACTAATGTATTTCTATTTGCTTAGGATTTGGGGAGAAGTTCCCCTTCAGCTACGAGCTACCTCGAGCGATGCAACTATTCAACAGTTACCGAAAAGCAGTAGGGAAGAAGTTTATAACCAGATCGTAGCTGACCTAGATTACGCCTCAATTAATGCTGTGCCTGCTCATGTTCCGGGAGCGCCTTTAGACCCTCAGAATAAAGGCCGTATTACTCAGTATGCCGTGAATGCTATCCAAGCTGATGTGTATTTGTGGAATGAGAAGTATGAAGAAGCTATTGCAGCTTGCAATAAAGTAATTGCTTCTAATCGCTTCGGGTTGAATCAAGGAGCAAATAACCAGGCTCTTTGGTTTGTTACCACATTTGTTCGAGGAAACTCAAACGAAAGTATCTTTGAATTACAATTTACCAGCCAAACTCCGAACAACTGGTATAATGTTTTTGCAAATACTTCAACTCGTAGATTCATAGCCTCACCTAAATTACCAACCACTTTTTTTCCTGATGATCCCAATCAACCAGATAAAATTGATATCAGAGGTAATGGCGTTTCGTATAGAGGGGCTGATAATGTAATCATGAAATTTGTTGGAACTGACTTAAATAACATTATCGGAACGACAGCCCTCTCTGACCGTCATTGGTTCTTCTATCGTTACGCTGATATTCTATTGATGAAAGCTGAAGCATTAGCGTGGACAGGAAAAGGAGACGAAGCCTTGGCATTAATTAATGATATTAGAACAAGAGCAAATGCACCTGATTTAACGAAAGAATCTCCTGACGTCACGTCACCTTCTGCAGTTTCTGACTATATCATGAATGAACGAGCTAGGGAATTCGCCTTTGAAGGTAAACGTTGGTTTGATATTCTTAGAAATTCGAAACGGAACAATTATGCAAATCTCGATTATATGCTAAAAATAGTTGCAGAATCAGCTTTGCCTGATAGACAACAATCTATTATTACTAAGTATAGAGATACTAGAAGCCATTACTTGCCGATCCATATTTCTGAATTACAAGCTGATAAGCAACTGGTTCAAAATCCTTTCTATTCAAACTAACTAAAATAAGCGATATGAACAGATTTAATAAGTCCAAAAGATCTATAAAGACAGGGTTGCTGTTCTGTCTGGCTCTTTTATGCTTTATTTCGTGTAAGAAGGAGCCAATTGTAACTACTACAAGCGACCAGGTAAATATTACCACTTTCCTTGATAAAAATCCTGACAAATTTTCGGAATTCCGCAAGATACTGGAGATCACAGGTACTGCTGGCTATCTACAAGCCTACGGAACTTATACCTTATTTCTTCCTACTAACGAGGGGGTAAGGAAGTACCTCCAGGATAGTGGAAAATCTTCAGTAGAGCAGGTAAACGTAGATTCCCTTAAAGATCTAGTAAGATTTCACCTTATTGAGGACACCATATCTACAGAGAAATTTGGCGATGGTAAGTTGAATTCTTTAACAATGCTGGATCAGTATTTAATTACTGGCGCTACTAACGCAGGAGGAATAACAAAGGTAACTGTAAACAGGCAGGCTAATCTTGAGCAACCGAACATAAGATTAGGAAACGGCTATGTGCATATAATAGATAATATGCTTAGACCGTCTACAAGAACTCTTGCAAAGGCAATTGAAGCTAATCCTGCCAATTCAATATTTGTTCAGGCCCTAAAAGTAACCGGTCTCTATGATACTTTAAATGTTCTTCCTGAGAACAACCTTGATTTGCAAAAGAAGTATATGACAGTGTTTGTGGAATCTAATAGTGTATTAGCTAGTGCTGGTATTACCGACTTCAAGGCTTTGACTGATAAATATTCACCTAATGCTACCAATTATACTAATGGCAATAACGGTTTGCACATGTGGGCCGCTTATCACATTTTGTTTTACGCGAAGTATTTGGCAGATATTGTTTCGTCTCAAGGTCATCCAACATTGGCACGTCCCGAAATTGTTTCTTCACAGTTAAAGAACGAGCAGGTGTTGATAAATGATATAATTTTCAATGGTACTTACGAGCCGGGCTTCTTATTATCAAGAACAATTAGTGATAATTCTGCAATAAATGGAGTATACCATTACACTGCTCCTTACAATGCTGCCGGAACGGCCCCGACTACCGGGCACTTTGGTGTAAAAAAACGGGATCCTTTTCCGGTATATTGGGATGTTGCTGATTTCCCGGAGGCGCGTAAGAACCCAAGCTTCCGCAAGTCAGGTGCACCAGCAATAACATTTACAAAACCCTCAGCCACCGCAGCAAGCCCCATAAAAGGTTGGTGGTGGCCTAAAACTGGGGATGGGGTATATTACAGAAACTCGCCCGCTGGTGAGCCATGGGTATTCGGGGATTTTTTGAACTTGTTTTTGGGTAACGTGGCAGGAAACATTCGCCAAGAGTTTATTGAAATGAAGAGCCCTCTTGTTGTTAGAGGTAAATATGTAGTATGGGTCTGCTATCGCAGACGAAATCAGTCGGGAACGTATCCGACCAATATTGCCACCCAAACACGAGTTGTTGTGGATGGAGAGGTGTTGCCAACTACTTTCAATTTTGGGGAGCCAGCTCCACTTGGCTCGACTTCTGAACTGGAGGCTTTAGGATGGAAGTACTATACCTCCACGGGAAACGCAGCAAGCCCATTCCTAAAACAAACGTATAACGCATCAGGAGTATATAACAATAATCCCTGGATATCAAAGAAAGTGGGTGTTGTAGACATAAAAACTACAGACATTCATACGGTCAGGCTTGAAGCTGTACAAGGAACTCAAAATGCAAATGATCTGGATATGATCCATTTTATCCCCGTTGACTGGTCTTCTCAAGTTCTGCCTCGATTTAAAGTGGATGGAACTCCCGACTTTACGCCTTATCCTGGTACACATTAAAATCAGGTTATTTTAATACATCCCGGAAAGGGATCAAAGCCTTTCCGGGTTCAATAAATAATATTTTTATTATGAATATATCCTTACGTTTCATCCTCCTTTATCTGCTTAGTGTGGTTGCGCTCTTTTCCTCTTGCGAAAAGAAGTGGGATGATCATACAGAATTGAGCAATTCTCTATACGGAGAATCACTTTTTGATCAGATTCAGAAAAATCCAGATTTAAGTAAATTCGTAGACCTTCTTAAACAGACGAAATATGATTCCGTTTTGGCGTCATCCAATACATTCACGGTTTGGGCTCCAACGAATGCTGCAATCGATGCAGTTGATCCAACTTATCTTGATTCTGATGTAAAACGGAAGTTATTTGTTGGAAATCATATCTCGAAGCAATCATACCTAACTTATGGTGCTGCCGACCCTTTCACCAAAATTAAGGTAATGAATGGGAAAAATGTTCAATTTACAAAGACTGCTGTTGATGGAATAACTTTACTAAGTAAAGACCTTTACGTAGGAAATGGCACTTTGCACACTATTGGTTCAGCTATTCTTCCGAAGCCTAATGCTTGGGAGTACCTCTTGTCTACAAACACAACTCAAAAAGCACTTTTGAACTCCTATACTGAAACGTATTTAGATTCTTCAAAAGCTGAGCAGATCGGTGTTAGACCTAATACCGGAGAACCTATTTTTAAAGAGGGAACAGGAATTGTAATGAGAAACCGCTTTCTTAATCGTTACAGCCAGGCATCCGACATAAGTAATGAAGATTCTTTATTTACCTATATTATCTTAACAGATCAGGCTTTTATTAATGAAAAAAATAAGCTATCTAAGTATTTTAAGTTAGGGACAGACGATAGTACTTCGGTTCTTACCGATTTTAATATTATCAAGGACCTTGCCTTTAAAGGAATTTTAGACGCTGATAATTTTCCGGCTAACGTTTACTCCATCGGTGATAGTGTTAGATTTCATTTGAACAAAGGGCACATAGTAGAAACTAAACGTGTTAGTAATGGCATCGTGTATGTAATGAACAACATTAACTACGATTTAGGGAGTGGAACTTACGATCCTTATACTAAAATTAAGCCGATTGTAATAGAGGGAGAGAGGGGGGCGTTTTTCAGTCCTGCACGTACCTTCAACACTGTAACTAAAAGAAACCCCAATGGAAGTAGCTATCAGCAATTATATTTATCCAACCATGGGGTGAATGCACTGGCAGCCCGCTATAGGCCTTCTTTTGTCAATTCAGTGAAATATAAAGTATACTGGAGAGTGGTAAGGGATTTTAACTTGTCTGTTACGGGTACCGCTACAAATCTCGTTCATTTTCCAATGCGGCTGGCTTTTAAAACATCTGCTTTAACGACTGGCTTTAATTATATTCCTGAACCAGGTGTGGTCCGTCGTACAAATTCAACTGGTCAACCGGTGTTAGACGTTAATGGAAAGCCCACTTTTGATCCTGACTACAGTGAAGTATATCTTGGTGAATTTACGGCCGATAAAGTATTTGCAAATAGGACCGAAGTTGGAGATTTAAAGGACAAAGAAGCAAGTATGTTACCCATATTTTTAGTTGGAAATACTACTACCGGAAATGGAACCAACACATTATTGCTCGATTATATCAAACTAGTACCTGTATTACCATAGAGAATTAAGCGTTAAAAATCCGAATTATGCACATATTTATAAAAGCGGCCAAGTTTTTTGTCTTGCCATATTTTGTGGTGTTTTCTTCCCAAAATATATTGGCACAGCAAGACTCTGTTTCTACGGGTTCTGCCGCTGTTCAAAAAGTTAATGATAACAGAATTAAGGCTAGTGGAGTTATAACGGATGCCGCTACAGGAAAGCCGCTGGACGGAATTAGTATCAGCGTTCCGGGGTATTCGGCATCAATCACAAATGAAAAAGGCGAGTTCACAATTTCTGTCCCCGATTATAATACTGTTTTAGTTGTAAATGCCCAGGGCTTCCAAACGAAGGAGATTGCTTTGAAAGGTAGACGATCGGTTAAAGCGAGCTTGTATGAAGCCGAGTTCAATTCTGTTTATGAAGAAGTAAAGCTACCATACGGCTCTAAATCTTATAGTCAGACCGCAGGCGCGATAAGCACAATTACTGTTAAGGATAGTTGGCAACGTAGTTCCTCTGAAACGCCAGATACTTACATCCAGGGTAGAATTACCGGGTTAAATGCTATTAGACGTTCGGGGACACAAGGCATTGGGTCTACTTTGTTCCTACGCGGTTACAACTCTTTAAATACGACAAATCAACCGTTAGTAATAGTAGACGGAATACTTTTCGACAACACAGACTATGGTTTGTCTTTACTTTCTGGTTACACTGATAATCCTTTAGCGAATATCGATTTAAAAGATGTTGACAATATTACTGTAGTTAAGGATGCAACAGGCTCTACTTATGGCACTAAGGCTGCGAATGGGGTAATATACATAACTACTAATCGCGCGCGGCAGCAAGCTACTCAAATTGATTTTGGTGCATTTACGGGTTTCAATGCGAAGCCCTCATTGATTCCTCTCCTTAACGGAAGCCAGTATCGATCTTACCTATCTGATCTTCTGAAAAGTAGTGGAGCAACTGATGGCCAGATTGCGGCTGCCCCTTTCATGAATTCTGATCCTAATAGTATCGATTATAAAAGGTCTAATTTTAATACGAATTGGCAAAATCAGGTTCTTGATAATTCCGTTAACCAAAACTATTATATGAAGGTAACGGGCGGGGATAATATTGCTACTTATGGGCTTTCACTAGGTTTTCTTGATAATAAAGGCGTGACAAAGAATACTAGCTTGCAACGTTACCAGGTCAGATTTAACGCTGATCTGAATCTTACAAAGAAGTTTAAAGGTATTGCCAATTTATCCTATGTAAGAAATAATCAGGATTTGAGAGACCAAGGCTTGTCAGTAAAAACAAACCCGATCTATCTGGCTTTGACAAAGGCACCTTTTTTATCCACAAATGAAGTTGCTGAAAATGGCCTTCTTTCACCCAATCTAGCTGCGGTTGACTATTTTAACATGAGCAATCCAACTGCCGTAATTCAAAAAATGGCAGGTACAAATAACAACTATCGTTTAATTGGCTCCCTCGGTTTTAATTATGCTTTTAACAAACAGTTGAATTTAAATATCCTGGGAGGAATAACCTACGGTAATGTTAGAGAAACATATTCCAAAGTTAATACGGGGATAGTAAGTGATACTCTATCTCAAGCAGTTGCTGCAAGGTCCTCTGGCAGTAATGTTGAGAGGCTCTATTCTATGTTCACCGATGCACGCCTTTCCTTCAATAAAACATTTAATAATGTTCATAATCTAAGCACAAATATTGGTGTAAGGTACAATGACAACAAGATGGAAACCGACTATGGCTATGGCTATAATGCTGCAACGGATGACTATGTAACAGTGGGACAGGGACAGGCTGCATTAAGGAGGATAAGCGGAGAAAATGGAAGCTGGAGATGGTTAAATGTGTACGCAAATGCAGATTATGCTTTTAGAAGTAAATATATTATTTCAGGAAACCTGGGTATTGATGGTTCATCGAGGTTCGGATCGGAATCAGACGCACCAATCAAATTAGGCGGCGTAGCTTACGCAATAACTCCGTCTATTGCGGGTGCTTGGATTGTTTCTTCAGAACCATTTATGGCAAATAGCAAAGCTGTAGAGTTTTTAAAGTTAAGAACTAGCTTTGGGATGGTGGCTAATGACGACCTAGGAAACTACACAGCTCGCCAATACTACTTAAGTCAGAACTTCCTTGGGACACAAGGGTTAGTGCGTGGAAATGTAGCTAACACTTCTATAAAGTGGGAAGATATATGGAAGTACAATGCCGGTGTCGACGCCTCATTTTTAAAAGAACGTTTGAAACTTAGCTTCGATTATTTCTACAACCGCACCTATGATATGTTGACACAGCAAGCTGTTCAAACCGTTACAGGATTTGATTATGCCTTCGCAAATAACGGCGGCATGAGAACTAGGGGCGTGGAGTTTGGCGCTAACGGTCGTGTTTCAAAGAAAACAGTAAAATGGGATTTGGGGGTTAATATTTCAACATTTGAAAACGAAATCACCCGTATACCTAACGATCGTCAAATTACGTCTTATGCCGGAGCTCAGATACTTACACAAAAAGGCTTGGCCGCTAACTTATTCTACGGGTTTAAGACAAATGGAGTATACAGCACAAGCGCAGAGGCTGCTGGGGCAAATGTGCAGAACAGAAGAAACGATGGCACTATCACTCAATTTGGTGCAGGTGATATTCGTTTTGTTGATATTAACAATGATCGGTATATAGATGATAATGACCGAGTTGTTATAGGTAATCCAAATCCGGATTTTTTTGGTATGATTAGTAATACCCTTTCCTGGAAAAAATTCACTTTCGATGCTTTATTCTCTTTTTCTGTAGGAAATGATGTTTACAACTATCAGCGCCGGAATATCGAAGCTATGAACGGGTTTGAGAACCAAACTCCTGTTGTACTTAATAGATGGCGAGCAGAAGGTCAGATTACTGATGTTCCGAGAGCAATAATTGGAGATCCTTCAGGAAATTCGAGGTTCTCTGATAGATGGATTGAAGACGGATCGTATTTTAGACTTCGGACCATTTCAATTGGATATGACCTTCCGATAAACAAGGGGATAAAATATGCAAAGGTTTATGTAACTGGAAATAATGTATTTACGATAAGCAAGTATCTTGGATATGATCCTGAATTTAGTACTACGGGTTCTGTCTTCACTCAGGGGATTGACACAGGAGCAGAACCTCAATTCAGATCGTTTCAACTAGGAGTTAGAGTAGGATTATAAAAAGCTTTTTTTGATAAGTATGAAAAGAAATTTAAAAAGCCTGTTTAGTGGATTTTTATTAGTTTCCATTACACTAAGCACGCTTTCGTGTAAGAAGATGTTTGATCTCCAGCCGGAAGATGCTTTGCCGGCAGAACTAGCCTATCAAAACGTATACGATGCGGATGCCGCCATAATGGGAATTTATGGAAAGTTTACGACTCTCGCAGATAGATATGTTGTTTTGAACGAGCTTCGGGGAGACTTAGAGGACGTTACTCTCAATGCAGATAAATACTTGAGGGAAATTAACGAGCATAATGTATCACCAGACAACCCTTGGGCTAATCCTAAGCAATGGTACGAAGTGATAATCAACTGTAACGATGCTATGCAAAACTTTGATGTAATGCTCGCTAACAAACGATTAACACAGGATGAATATAAAGTAAGGTATTCTGAAGTTGCAGCATTAAGGACATGGATATATTTGCAATTAGGGATCCAGTACGGTGAGGTTTATTACGTTACCGATCCTCTTGTAAGTATTTCTGATATAAATGACTTAAACAAGTTTCCTAAACTTGATTTGTCAACCTTGATTACAACTCTAACAGATTTTGCAGAGAAATTACCTTCCAAAGAACCCATCCCGGCAGGTAACTCTTTACGCATAACACTCGATTCTTATAATACAGAGAAGGTATTTATTAATAAATATATGCTTCTTGGTGACCTTCATCTTTGGAAGGGAGAATATGCTTTGGCTGCGAGATACTATAAAGCATTAATGGAATATGGAAGTGTATTGGATCCTACAGGCACACAAAGGGAATTTTATGGTTCTTTTAATGTAGGTGGAAATCCTCATGATTTAGGCAATGCTGATTGGTATAGAATTTTTAGTCAGGGTTATAGCGAAAGAGCTCAGAACCATGAAAACTTTTGGATGATACCTCTAGATATCAAGTTTAGTCCCGGAAACCCGTTTGTAAATCTTTTTGCTCCGGATGGTGATAAATATAAAATTAAACCTTCCTCGTTGGCTATTAAAAACTGGAACGATCAGTTGCGTAGGAACGCTGACGATCCCGCCTTGAACGGACAGCCCGGTGATATTCACAGAGGCCTTGGGGCCAACTTAACGGGTTCTAGCTATGAATTGACTCCTTCAGGACCCGTAGTTAATAAATTACTAACTAGTTACAACAGTCGATCTCCTTTTACAACGGGTAATGGAAAGTGGATTTTATACCGAACAGCATTATTACACCTGCGCATGGCCGAAACGGCAAATAGAGATGGTATAGATAAGTTGGCGTATGCGTTAGTGAATTTAGGAATAAGAGAAGCTTATACGCCAAAGTATAGACCACTACCAGCCGATGTAACTAACATTATGATCAGTAGGGATTCTGTTAATACAGACCCCAGCTATTTATTCTTCGCCAGGAATGGCGAGATCCCGAGATACCGTGACAAGTACTCATTCAACTTCGGTATTCGAGGACGGGTTGGACTTGTTCCTGTAACCGTTGACTCTGCTGCATATTTTAACATGTCAAATCGAGGCAGGGAAAATAAGCCATTACTCAATGCATCTTCTAGGACCGGTCTGACAGTGGCAATGGAGGATATAATAGTAAACGAAGCTGCTCTGGAGCTAGCTTTCGAGGGAAACCGCTGGCAGGACTTAGTAAGGATTGCCTTGCGTAGGGAAAGAGACCAGCCAGGAAAGGGTAGGGAATTCTTAAGAAATTCTGTTGCTAAAAAATTCCAGACTGCTAACCAAGCCGTGCCTGCAGGAGTGGAAAAGCTGGGTGCAGATGTGAAAAATTGGTTTTTACCATTTAAATGGCAATAAATAGATAATACTGAACAGGAGATCATCGCGAGAGATCTCCTGTTTTGATTCTTGCTAACCTCTACTTATCAATTTCTATGAAAATCGTTTATAGAACGTTCCTTATCTTCTACTTATTTCTCTTTGCTTGCAAGAAGGATAAAGGAGATGCTGCTACGGGCTCTGATATTCGAACTTTTTTCATCCCCCAGGCAACTAATTCTGCAATAGATTTTAACAACAAAAAAGTAATTGTAGAAATTGCTGATTATTATAGCAGATCTCACCTCATTCCAGTATTTCAACTTTCAACCGGAGCAAGAGCTCTAGTAGAAAATGTTGAGCAGCGAAGTGCTACCACTGCTAATAATTTCGCTAATCCTGTAATTTATACAATCGTTGCTGAAGATGGATCATTAACAAACTGGACAGTTTCCTTAGTTTCTAATAATAGTCGAATTGGTTTACGCGGAACTGTAGATGCTGAGAAAAGAATTGAAAGGGACTTCGACTGGTATTACAGTCAAGACACCTCAGGCGAATTCTCGCACATAAATGGAGGCGCTGCAGTAATTGGTATGGCAATGCGATTTGCTAGCCGTACTACCTATATCAATCCTAGCATCCTTCAAATAAGGAATGAGGCAAAGCCTCCGTATATGACTGATTTTGGACTTCAGGCCAATCCATTTCTTCCTGCTGATATAATTAATTATTTAAAAATCAAAGAGGTGCCAACTAAGATTGTAGCCTTGTCCTCTGGTCATAACTCGATCTTTAACGCAATAAATAGTGGTTACCCCGTTGCCCTGATTGTGAATTTTTCTAAAGTTCGACCAAATCCGAATCTTTCAGAACACACTCATCGATTCTATGAAATTAATAGTGCTATCTCCCCTCACTATATTATTGTAAAAGGGTATAAGCAAATCGGTGGAATCTTATACTTTGAATGCTATGATCCTAAATCTAAGGGCATGAGATACCCCACTAATGGAGAAAGTAAAGGACGTAATAGATATTACAACGCTTCCGATGTTTGGGCTGGGGTTTCAGCTTATGGCGGTTGGCAGTACGGAATTATAATAGGTGAAAAGGGAAGGGTTTTGCCTCCTTTTATTAATGAAGTTGGAATAAGGGAAATTGAGCAGGCCGAAGGTTATTAGCTGTCTTCGCCTATTTGGTGTTTGTATTATTTATCCCTCTTCTGATGACAGATTTAAATAGATTTGTTAGCATAAAATAATGTCATGCTTATGGCGGTTGGTATTAACTTAAAAGTATTGCAATTGAAACTATTAACAAAAATTGTGGCTGCTTTAATTATTTTGCCTTTGGCCAATTGTCAGAAAGAAAGTCTACCTCGGAATGACGAAGCCTCCTTCAAAACTTTCCTCATTCCTTACGCTACAGGAGTTTCCATAGACAGGCAGAAACATGAAATAGTAATTGAGCTTGCTGATTACTTTGATTGGACGCGTATCGCTCCTGTGTTTCAAGTATCTGTCGGCGCATCGGTTTACGTTGGCGGTATTGTTCAGAGTAGTGCAATATCCCTAAACAATTTTAATGCTCCAATCACCTATACAGTCGTTTCAGAAAGCGGTAAACCTGTTGATTGGACTGTTAGGGTGCAATCAAATGACAGTAAAATAGGCTTAAATGGAATAATTGAGGCTAGGAACAGACTTGACAGGGATTATGATTGGTATTTTTCTCAAGATTCTTCTGGTATACATTCTTCAATCAATGGAGGTGCGGCGGCCGTTGCAATGGCTATGAGATGGACCCATAGAACCCACTTCGTTTCATCCTCGGTAAGCCAGGTTAGAGAGGAAGCTACCCCTCAGTTCCGACCAGACGGAACTATGGACCCCAATCCGCAGCCTTTCTCAACTATTGATGTAACTGGGCTATTTACTAAAAAAGATATTCCCTGGAAAGTTATTTCCCTCTCAACTGGCATGGAGGAAATCATTGATTGTATAAATAAGGGCTATCTCGCAATCTGTATCATTAATATGGCAAAAGTTCCATTAAATCAAACCGCAACCGACCATACCCACGCCTTTTATACTACGCCCACTTCCATCTATCCCCACTATTTAGTCATTAAAGGCTATAAAAAAGTTTCAGGCAATCTCTTCTTTGAATGTTATGATCCCAAATCAGATGGAAAAAAATATTCAAACAATGGAGAAATTAAAGGCCGGAATCGATATTACAGTGCTTCAAGTTTGTGGAGTGGGGCGTCAGACGGGAGAGGATGGAAATATTCAATTGTCGTCGGCCAGAAGGGAAATGCTATGGATCCTTTAAAAAGCGAGGCCAGGATGTCGCAAATTACTCAGGCAATAGGATACTAAAATATCGGGCTTATTCTATTATAATGTCAGATAATTCATCTAAGCTCTAATAACTCCTCATGAAATTTTTTTCCCGAAAATAAACCGTACCTTTGCCCCTGCTTCAGCATTAAGGCTGAACACGTAATTTATTATCATGAACCCATTTAGTGAATTGGGAATCCGTCATGATATTGTTAATGCCATCTCTGAATTGGGATTTACTAATCCCACTCCTATACAGGAGCAAGCCATCCCGGTATTACTTTCAGGCAGCAACGATTTTGTCGGATTAGCTCAAACAGGAACAGGAAAAACGGCAGCATTTGGCCTGCCTTTATTGGAATTGTTGGACTTCGATACGAATCAGCCACAGGCGCTGGTTTTATGTCCAACTCGTGAATTGTGTCTTCAGATCACTAACGATCTTAAAAACTATTCAAAAAACATTAAAAATGTACATGTAGTTGCCGTTTACGGTGGTGCAAGTATTTCTGACCAATTACGTCAGATTAAAAGAGGAGTACAAATTGTAGTAGCGACTCCCGGCCGTATGTTAGATATCATTGGTCGTAACGCTATCGATTTCAGTCAGGTAAAATACGTAGTACTAGACGAGGCTGACGAAATGTTAAATATGGGCTTCCAGGAAGATATTGATCAGATCCTTTCAACCACTCCGGAAGAAAAGAAAACCTGGTTATTTTCTGCTACCATGCCCGCAGAAGTTCGTCGTATTTCTAAAAAGTATATGACAGATCCTCATGAGTTAACCATGGGGACAAAGAATACAGGAAATGCAAATATTGAGCACGAGTATTATGTAGTAAAGGCCCGTGATAAATATGCAGCGTTCAAACGTATCGTTGACTTTAACCCTGAGATATTTGGTATCGTTTTTTGTCGTACCAAGATCGAGACTCAGGAAATCGCCGAAGCGTTGATCAAAGACGGTTACAATGCTGATGCATTGCACGGTGATCTTTCTCAACAGCAACGTGATAAAGTGATGAAACGTTATCGTGAGCGCAGTTTACAGCTTCTTATTGCTACAGATGTGGCAGCAAGGGGGATTGATGTAAATAACGTAACTCACGTTATCAACTACTCCTTACCTGATGAGATAGAGAACTATACTCACCGTAGTGGTCGTACCGCTCGTGCAGGTAAAACAGGAGTTTCCATTTCTATTATTCACTCGAAAGAGCTAGGAAAGATCCGTCAGATCGAGCGTGTGATAGGAAAGCAATTTGTGAAAGCTGAAATCCCTACAGGTTTCGATGTTTGCGAGAAACAGCTTTTTGCGCTTGTTCACAAGGTGCATAACGTTGATGTGAACGAAGAGCAGATTGAACAATACATTCCTCGTATAATGGAGGAGTTTAATGACCTTACGAAGGAAGAAGTGATTAAAAGGTTCGCCTCTTTGGAATTCAATCGCTTCCTTGAGTATTATCAGAATGCACCAGATCTAAATGTTTCGGCCGAGTTTGAAGGACGCGGAGAACGTGGTGAACGTTTCCCAAGAGGTGGTAGCAGAGGAGATTATACTCGTTTGTTCATTAACTTAGGCTCTGTGGACGAATTCACCCGTGGTGACATGCTAGGGTTTATCTGTAATACCGGTAAGATTAGCGGTAAGTCGATTGGAAAAATTGATTTAAAAGGAGTGTACACCTTCTTTGAGGTTGAAAATGCACAGTCCGAAGCAGTTATCCAAAACTTCAAAGGAGCGCAATTTAATGGTAGAAGTGTTCGGATTGAAGTGGCTGGAGATCGCGACGGAGGAAACCGTGGTGGTAGCGGACGCAGTGGCGGTGGCCGTAGAGAAGGTAGCGGAGGTAGAGAACGCAGCAGTGGCGGTGGCTTCCGTGATTTTTCTGGCAAACGCAGAGAAGATCGTAGCGGTGGTAGCAGAGAAAGAAGCGGAACCGGCGAGCGAAGAAAAAGATATTAAGATTTATCTTCAGTTAAATAAAAAAGGTTCGGCTGCATTGCCGAACCTTTTTTATTTGATATAAACGCGCTTTGCATCTTTATCAACATAATACTTTCGTTCATATTTGTCGATATAAACTGTTTCGCCGTTTGGTCCTTTTTCTTTGAGCGATTTGTCTTTAACCTTTGCAGCACTCTTAGCTCCAACCTCGCCAACCTTTTTGCCAGTTTTTTTAACAACTTTACCAGTCGTTTTACCGGCTTGTTTTACGGTGTGGCGAACACCGGTACTGTCCGTTTTTTCCTGGGCCAGAGATATTGTTGTTAAAGAGCCTAAGGAAAGGATCAGGAGAGCTTTTATCACAATTTTCATAGTTGTTATATATTAATGAACGTCTAGATAAACCCTTTTTCCTTCTGCGTCTTCGAAGAACTGGCGGTCGTACATGTCAAGATACACGGCCTCTCCATTCGGGCCCTTAACGTTGTGCTGAAGTCTGTCTTTTATTTTATTACCGAGTTGTCTTGCAGAACTTATAAGTCCGTCAGCTAACCTGCTTCCGTCACTTCTCCGATAGGTCATTAATACGGCTGTTGCGGTGGCTGCACCTGCAACAATACCCCAGATGGTTGCGTTCTTCATTGATTCTATGTGTTTTAAACATGGAACATACCATTAGTGTGCCAAAATTTTCTAAGAAAGCTTCTCCGCTAATAGCTTCATCTCTATATGAGGGGAATGTTTTTCGTAAAGAATGGCGTACACTGCTCTGCATATCGGCATTGGTACCTTAAAGTTCCTGTTTATCTGATGCAAACTATGTGCAGCATAATAACCCTCTGCAATCATATTCATTTCTAGTTGCGCAGATTTTACAGTATATCCTTTTCCAATCATGTTTCCAAACATTCTATTACGACTAAACTGCGAATAGGCAGTAACCAAGAGATCCCCGAGGTAGGCAGATTCTTTGATGTCACGGCTAATTGGGTGAACAGCATCTACAAAGCGCTTGATCTCACGAATAGCATTTGATATTAAAACAGATTGGAAATTGTCACCGTATCCCAGGCCATGGCAGATCCCACTGGCAACAGCATAAATGTTTTTTAAAACAGCAGCGTACTCCGTGCCGTAAATATCGTCGGAGACATTCGTTTTAATATAACGGGTATTCAACAAGCCCGCGAATTCCTGTGCGAGTTGGGTATTTGCCGAGGATATAGTTAAGTAAGATAGTTTTTCTAAAGCCACCTCTTCTGCATGACATGGACCACTGATTACAATAAGATCTTCAAATGGGATTTCGTACTTGCAGTGCATAAATTCCCCAATGATCAGGTGTTCGTCTGGAACGAACCCTTTAATCGCAGAAATGATTTTTTTTCCTTTAAGATCTTCTGCAGTGATGTCGCGTAGTGCTTCCTTTAGAAATGCTGCAGGTACATTTAAAAGAACCATATTCGCTTTCGCCAGAATATTTTTGAGGTCAGTGCTTAAATTTTCAGACGGGACATTTATCTCGACAGAACTTAGATAATTGGGGTTGTGTCGATATGTTTTGATGTGTTCTATCGCATCTTGATTGCGCATCCACCAGAAAATTTCCTTAGTGTTGCGATTATCGGCCAGCATTTTAATGTTAGCTGTAGCCCAACTTCCACCTCCAATAACCGCTATTTTAGCCACTGAATCCATTTAAAATTCCTGTTTTAAGAGTTGGCAAGTTTACTAATAATTAAGGGTATTGTAGTTCAAAACCTTTTTAGGAATTATAATTTTGTTCTTTTGTTTGCTGTAAATTCAAGTATACATTCAGTTTAAATTGCTTTAATACTATCGCAGTTTCAAAAATCCTAATTTTACCCTTAATATGTATCTTATCAAAACACCTTTTTGGTTACGTTGGCTCTATCCCGGATTTGTCTGGCGAAAACCATTAACGTCACGGACCGTATATTTAACTTTTGATGATGGTCCTATTCCTGACGTGACCCCTTTTGTACTTGATACATTGACCACATTTAATGCTAAAGCAACCTTTTTTTGTATTGGTGACAATATCAGAAAGCACCCGGACATTTTTCGAAGGATCGTAGATGAAGGCCATTCTATTGGTAATCATACATACAATCATTTGAAAGGATGGGATACCGAAGATGATATCTATTTGCAGAATTTTAATCAGTGTCAACAGCTGACCGATTCAAATCTATTCAGGCCCCCATATGGTAGGGTTAAACGATCGCAGGCATCAAAGCTGAAAAAGGATTTACCCGATCTTAAGATCATCATGTGGGATGTTCTTAGTGGCGATTTTGATCAGGATTTAAGTCCTGAAAAGTGTTTGAGGAATGTCGTCAATAATGTCTCCCCTGGATCGATAATCGTTTTTCACGATAGCTTGAAAGCCTACGATAGATTAAAGTATGCCTTGCCTGGAACTTTAGACTTTTGTTTAAAGCACGGCCTTTCATTCGGTGTATTGTAATAAAGACAAAATTAAACAGATTTATCAGCCTTAGCCTAGTAGTTGCTTGAATAAGTAATGAGGAAGGGTTTTAACGTCTTTTTAATTTCATTTATACTTGGTTTAATCAAAAAAATCTATGACTTAAGTCATATCTTCCGGTCATTTTACGTAAATTCGCGCAAATTCAGTCTTGTAATTTATATTTTTAGTTTTAACTATATCAAAAACAGGACTGGTGGTATTTGAGATAGAAAAGGCCCGGAAAAATGCGCCATTACCTTTCTGGTTGTGTGCAATCGGTAAGTTCTGTTAGTGACCATAGCTCAGGTCAGAGTTAATTGTCCTGGACTTGTGAGGGGAAGCCATACAGGCTAGTTCTTCTAATGTCGTTTGCGCTAACTATACTTATGGAAGGCTATAGTAGTGCAGGGCATTCTTTGTAAGCCTTGAGTGAGCAAAGAATGACACGGGTCCGAGCCTCTGACTTTTTTACAAATTTAGCTTAACATCGAAAAGACTTTTGTATGAACACATATAAGGATTATATTAAGGAGATTGAAGAACGAGAACTCCAGGGGCTGCATCCCAAACCAATTGACGGTGCTGAATTACTAAGTGAAATTATATCCCAAATTAAGGATTCAAAAAACCAGTATCGCGAAGATTCTCTTAAGTTTTTTATTTACAATACTTTGCCCGGTACAACACCGGCTGCAAGTGTTAAAGCTCAATTTTTAAAGGAAATAATCCTGGGGGAATCTGCCGTTAAAGAAATCCCTGCTACTTTTGCATTCGAGCTGTTGTCACATATGAAGGGTGGTCCTTCAATTAAGGTTCTGCTTGATCTGGCTTTAGGTAATGACATTTTCATTGCGAAAGAAGCAGCGAGCGTACTAAAAACACAAGTTTTCCTTTACGATGCCGACACAGACCGCTTGAAGGAAGCATTCAAGAGCGGTAACGTAATAGCGAAGGATATTATTGAAAGTTATGCTCAGGCGGAATTTTTTACAAAATTACCTGAGGTTCCCGAAGAAATACAAGTTGTTACTTTTATAGCTGGTGAAGGTGATATATCTACCGACTTGCTATCTCCTGGTAATCAAGCTCACTCCCGCTCAGACCGTGAACTACATGGTAAGTGTATGATTTCTCCACAGGCACAGGCAGAAATCAAAGCATTGCAAGCAAAGCATCCCGATAAACGTGTGATGTTAATTGCTGAGAAAGGCACCATGGGAGTTGGTTCATCTAGAATGTCAGGTGTAAATAACGTGGCCCTTTGGACTGGTAAACAAGCAAGCCCATACGTTCCATTTGTAAATATCGCACCGATCGTTGGGGGTACAAACGGTATTTCTCCGATCTTCCTAACAACTGTTGACGTTACAGGTGGTATTGGTATTGACCTTAAGAACTGGGTAAAAAAGCTTGATGAAAACGGCAGCGTTGTCCGCGACGAGAACGGTGAACCTGTGCTTGAGCAAGTTTATTCTGTTGCTACGGGCACCGTTCTTACTATCAATACGAAAAAGAAAAAACTTTATAACGGCGACAAGGAACTGATCGACCTTTCTAAGTCATTCACTCCTCAAAAGATGGAGTTTATAAAGGCTGGTGGATCATATGCTGTGGTGTTCGGTAAAAAACTTCAAACATTTGCAGCCAAGTTGTTAGACATCGAAACTCCTCCGGTGTTTGCTCCTTCAAAAGAAATTTCACACGAAGGACAGGGTCTTACTGCAGTAGAAAAGATCTTCAATCGAAATGCAGTAGGAACAACTCCTGGTAAAGTATTACACGCGGGTTCAGACGTTCGTGTTCAAGTAAACATCGTGGGTTCACAAGATACAACCGGTCTGATGACTGCTCAGGAATTGGAATCTATGGCAGCAACAACAATTTCGCCGATTGTTGATGGTGCTTACCAGTCTGGTTGTCATACTGCTTCAGTTTGGGATAAAAAAGCTCAGGCAAATATTCCAAAACTGATGAAGTTTATGAACGAGTTCGGTTTAATCACCGCTCGTGACCCTAAAGGCGTTTATCATTCAATGACCGACGTTATCCACAAAGTTCTTAATGATATTACAATAGATGAATGGGCTATCATCATCGGTGGTGACTCTCACACCAGGATGTCTAAGGGTGTTGCTTTTGGTGCCGACTCAGGTACTGTAGCTCTTGCGCTTGCTACCGGTGAGGCTTCAATGCCAATACCAGAGTCAGTGAAGGTAACATTCAAGGGAGAGATGAAGAATTTTATGGACTTCCGCGATGTAGTTCATGCTACACAAGCGCAGATGCTTCAGAAGTTCGGAGGTGAAAACGTATTCCAAGGCAGGGTTATTGAAGTTCATATTGGAACTCTTACTGCCGATCAGGCATTTACATTTACTGACTGGACCGCAGAAATGAAAGCAAAAGCTTCAATCTGTATTTCTGAAGACGACACCTTAATCGAATCATTGGAGATTGCTAAAGGCAGGATCCAGATTATGATCGATAAAGGTATGGACAACGAGAAACAAGTGCTTAAGGGCTTAATCAATAAGGCTGATAAAAGAATCGCCGAAATTAGGTCAGGTGAGAAACCTGCCTTAATTCCTGACGGAAATGCTAAATATTATGCCGAAGTTGTTGTTGATCTTGATCTGATCGGTGAACCTATGATTGCTGACCCTGATGTAAATAACGCGGATGTTTCTAAACGATATACTCACGATACTATCAGGCCGTTGTCTTTCTACGGCGGAGACAAAAAAGTAGATCTTGGGTTTATTGGCTCCTGTATGGTTCACAAAGGAGATATGAAGATCCTTGCTCAAATGCTTAAGAACATAGAGCAGCAAAATGGTAAGGTTGAATTCCAGGCTCCTCTGGTTGTTGCTCCACCTACCTATAACATCGTAGATGAACTTAAGGCTGAAGGAGATTGGGATGTTTTACAAAAATATGCCGGATTCGAATTTGACGATAACGCTCCTAAATCTGCAGCCCGTACTGAATACGAGAAAATGCTATACCTGGAACGTCCCGGATGTAACCTTTGTATGGGTAACCAGGAAAAGGCTGCTAAAGGTGATACAGTAATGGCAACTTCAACTCGTCTTTTCCAGGGAAGGGTGGTCGAAGATGCCGAAGGCAAAAAGGGAGAATCTTTGCTGTCTTCTACCCCAGTCGTAGTGCTGTCTACAATCCTTGGTAGAACTCCAACAATTGAGGAATATAAAGCAGCAGTGGAAGGAATTAACCTTACTAAGTTTGCTCCTCCTCACAAGCTGTTAATGAATTAGTCTTTGGTGTTTTTGTGAAGGAAACATAAATAGATAAAATATTGCAAATTGAAGAACCATCCTGCGAAACAGGATGGTTTTTTGTTTGTTCATTTCTCAGAACTTGACGGTTATAAACAATATCTTAACCGCTCAATTTTCGTAAAGCAACTTTTTAGTTTGCTCATTAGTTAATACTTTTGTTATATATTCAAGTATTTTATGGCTTTTGATTTGGAAATGATTAAAGCTGTTTATTCTCGTTTCGGCGATAGAGTAGAGGCAGCTAAAAAAGCAGTAGGTAAACCACTTACTTTGACTGAAAAGATCCTTTATTCCCACCTTTGGGATGGAAATGCCACCGAGGCATATCAAAGAGGTGCTTCGTATGTTGATTTTGCTCCTGACCGCGTTGCGATGCAGGACGCTACAGCGCAGATGGCACTTTTACAGTTTATGCAAGCAGGAAGGCCACAGGTTGCTGTTCCGTCAACGGTTCACTGTGATCACCTGATTCAGGCAAAAATTGGTGCCCATGAAGACTTGGAAATCGCAAATAGTACAAATAAAGAAGTATACGACTTCCTTTCCTCTGTTTCTAATAAATATGGTATCGGATTCTGGAAACCAGGTGCCGGGATTATCCACCAGGTTGTTCTCGAAAATTACGCCTTCCCGGGCGGTATGATGATCGGTACCGACTCTCATACTCCGAATGCTGGCGGTCTTGGTATGATTGCTATTGGTGTTGGTGGAGCTGATGCTTGTGATGTAATGGCCGGTTTTGCGTGGGAACTTAAATTTCCTAAACTGATCGGTGTTAAATTAACAGGTAAACTTTCTGGCTGGGCTTCTGCTAAAGATGTTATTCTTAAAGTTGCTGGCATATTAACAGTGAAAGGTGGAACAGGTGCAATCGTTGAGTACTTTGGAGAGGGAGCCCGCTCTATATCTGCAACTGGTAAAGCAACCATTTGTAACATGGGAGCAGAGATAGGAGCTACTACCTCAATTTTTGGTTATGACGAAAAAGCTGAAAGCTATTTGCGTGGAACTAAAAGAGCTGATATTGCTGACCTTGCTAACGAGGTTAAAGATTACCTAACTGGAGATCCTGAGGTTTATGCTGATCCTGAACAATACTTTGATCAGGTAATTGAAATTAACCTTTCTGAACTTGAGCCTCATATTAATGGACCTTTCACACCAGACTTGGCTTGGCCTCTTTCAAAATTTGGTGCTGCAGTTAAAGAGCATGGCTGGCCGGCAAAATTGGAAGTAGGTTTGATTGGTTCTTGCACAAACTCTTCTTATGAAGATATCACTCGTGCCGCATCGCTGGCTAAACAGGCAATTGATAAAAATCTAAAGACTAAAGCAGAATATACCGTAACCCCAGGATCTGAATTGGTGCGTTATACGGTTGAACGGGATGGATATCTAAACACGTTCGCTCAAATTGGGGGTGTTGTCTTAGCTAATGCTTGTGGTCCTTGTATAGGTCAGTGGGCTCGTCATACGGATGATCCTACTCGTAAAAACTCAATTATCACTTCATTTAATAGAAACTTTGCTAAACGAAATGATGGTAACCCTAATACTCACTCATTTGTAGCGTCTCCGGAAATAGTAACTGCTTTGGCCATTGCGGGTGATTTAACCTTCAACCCAATGACAGATACTTTAACCAACGAGGCAGGCGAACAAGTGAGATTGGACGAGCCCCAAGGTTTAGAAATGCCAATAAAAGGTTATGCTGTAGAAGATGCAGGATACCAGGCTCCGGCAGAAGATGGTAGCAAAGTGCAAGTACTTGTCGATGAGAAGTCAAGCCGTCTTCAAATTCTCGACGCTTTCCCTGCCTGGGAAGGAACCGACTTACACGGTCTTCGTCTCTTAATTAAGGCTAAAGGAAAATGTACTACTGACCATATCTCTATGGCTGGCCCGTGGTTAAAATTCCGCGGTCACCTGGATAATATCTCTAACAATATGTTAATTGGGGCTATTAATTACTTCAATGATACTGCTGATTCTGTTAAAAACCAATTAAGCGGCGAGTATGGACCCGTTCCGGCTACTCAACGCGCTTATAAGGCTGCAGGTATCGGCACTGTTGTAGTTGGTGATGAAAATTATGGAGAAGGTTCATCCCGAGAACATGCTGCAATGGAGCCTCGCCATTTGGGTGTTAGAGCTATATTAGTAAAATCCTTTGCTCGTATTCATGAAACTAACCTTAAGAAGCAAGGTATGTTAGCTATCACTTTTGCTGACGTTGCAGATTATAATAAGGTTCAGGAAGACGATACTATCGATATATTAGGATTAACAGAGTTTGCTCCAGCTAAGCAATTAAAAGTTGTTCTTCACCATGCTGATGGAACACAAGACACATTCGCTGTTAACCACACGTACAACGAGCAACAGATCGAGTGGTTTAAGGCAGGAGCTGCTTTAAATATCATAAGAGCAAAACAACAAGCATAATGATGTATTAAAATATTAAAAGGCTTATTCTTGTGAGCCCTGCATTTGCGGGGCTTTTTTTATTATCGATTTATCGTATTACTTTTGTACCTAAGTTTCAAATCGAAAGCACATAATGACTCCCAACTTTAGCTGGTTGAATAAAAGGCTGTTAGGTTTTTTGTTCCTTTTTATCATATCCTTATCATCCGATATAATCGCTTCTGGAACTCCTGATGCGGAACCAGTTTTACCTGTACCAAAGGGAATAAAAAACGAGCTTTTTTATTTACAGCGCGACCCGAATAGGAACACAGTGATTTACGAACTAAACTTAAAAAATGGAACAGTCGATCAGGAAAAGCCTGTGAACGTCTATTGGATTAGGTATGAAGAGAAAGGGCAAAAGCAAGACCTTTCTTCTATGCAGCGAAGATTAGGTTACGGTTTGAATAGTAAGTATCTTGGGAAAGACAGGTATGAGCTGCGCTTCGTTTCTTACGACAAATTGCCTTTGTTATTAGCTAAGTCGGAGTCAGATAATAAGTATCATATTTACGCACGCATTAAGCAGAAACAGGCAATCTTAAATCGAATTTTCGTTCGGGTAACCTGGGGCACGCTGGGCTGGCCTAAAGTTCATTATGCCGAGCTCATCGGAACCGATCCAAGCTCAGGTGAAGAAATAAGGGATCGTATCTATATAAAACAATCTTGATCCAATTTGTGCTTAAAAACACAAAAGTATTCGAGTCCTGTTCTAAATAACGGGACTTTTTATTTCAGGATATGAATAATTATGCTTTAATAACTGGCGGAAGTAAGGGAGTTGGAAAGTATTTAGCGATAGAACTGGCGAAAAGAGGTTATAATCTGATCCTTGTTGCTCGCTCGGCGACAGACTTACAGTTGTTGAAGCAAGAGTTAGAAGGCCAGCTACCCATTGAAGTGAAAATTAAAGCTCTTGATCTCACAAAACATGAAAATATTTGTCAGCTTGGAGAGTGGATTAGATCCGGGGAATTTCCTGTATCAGTACTAGTCAATAATGCTGGATTTGGACTCTACGGAGAATTTGAACATCAATCATTAGATGAAGTGGGAAGTATGCTTGATCTGAATGTAAAGTCCCTGGTAAGCTTAACACATCACTTGTTACCGGTGTTAAAGGGGCAGAAGAATGCGCATATCTTAAATGTTGCAAGTACTGCTGCTTTTCAGGCTATGCCTTTTATGGGTGTTTATGCTGCAAGCAAGGCTTTTGTTCTTTCCTTTAGCAGAGCATTGAGATACGAACTAAAACATAGTAAAATTAACGTTTCCTGTCTTTGTCCCGGTCCTGTAAGAACAGCCTTTTGGGATAGAGCGAAAGCTCCGTCTGTAGAATTAGTTGAAAGGATTAGTAAACAGCCGGAGGAAATAGCGAAAGTTGCTATCAAAGGACTGTTTGAAAGAAAGGCTGAAATCTTTGTAGGAGATATAAATAGGATAGGCGCCTTCTCAAATCGTTTACTGCCTAAAATGCTTGTTGAAACAGTAGCAGCGAAACTTTTTTCAAATAAAACTCCCAGATAGCAACTTATTAAGACCTGGCTTCAACTTACCACTCTAAGCTCCTTGTTTTTTCCACTTTATTGTACAACCAATTGCTTTAGTATTTGCTATTTCAGGTTTCTTGCCTCGGGATAAAGCGTCAATAGCTGCTTCTACATATTTCACTTTGTTAGCCCGTGTCCCCTCAGTATCATCATCAATAGCGCCGATATATTCAACTATGTTACCTTTATTTGTTTTTTGAAGGATATAGACGTGAGGAGTCCTGCTAGCCCCAAATTGTTTTGTTACAATTTCATCAGTGTCAAAAAGATAGGGGAAGTTGAAAGACTTCTCTTTCGCCCGTTCCTGCATTTTTTCGAACGAATCTCCCGGTTGCGTTCCTGGGTCGTTGGGATTAATTGCAATTACAGGATACCCCTTGGATGCATACTTCTGATTCAATTCCTTTATCCTTTCCTCATATGCAATAGCATAGGGACAGGTGTTGCACGTGAAAATAACTATATATCCTTTTGCAGCTTTATAATCACTTAAAGAAACAAGTTTGCCATCAACGTTTTTAAGTTTAAAGTCTGAGGCTATGTCACCTGTTTTATAGCCGCTGGTTTGTGCCTTACCAATTAATCCGGTAATTAGCAGGCATAATAATAGTAAATTCTTCATACGGTTTATTTCAACGATTTATATGTGTTTTCCAGTGTTTCGAAACTAAATTCCTGTTGGTAAAATTTTCGAATCCCCTTCCCCTTGCTTATAATTAAAGTAGCCGGTATAGCACCTTCCCAATCTTTACTGATCTGATTTATAAATTCCTGTTCATTCTTCTTTTCTGCAAGATAAACCTCACTCTTAAAATTCATTTTTTTAACCAGAGGCTTAACCCGGCTTTCCAATTGCGACTTGAAATCAAGGCTAAGAAATATAACCTTAAGTGGAGCATTCTGATACTTGGCTTGCAATTGTTCGAAATAAGGCATTTCTGCGATACATGGGGCGCACCACGTTGCCCAGAAGTTTATGATATACGTGGTGTCTCTCCCTAACTCAAACCTATTTGAAAGCTTTTCCATCTCCAGAAGCTTGACATCTTGGGCCTTTAGAAAGTGAGGTATTAATGCTAGAAAAATGCACGTTATAAACGTTTTCATAGTGGCATCTTTACACCAAGATAAAGAAGTTTCATGACATAAAAAAATCCCGGGCATATGAATGTCCGGGATTCTTTTATCTAAGAGCTTAAGTGATTAAGCTAAAACTTTGCTAAGTTCTTCTGCCATTGCGGCGCCAATTTCGGCCGGAGACTCTACCACACGGATTCCACATTCAGCCATAATGCGCATTTTTGCAGCTGCTGTATCATCAGCACCACCCACGATTGCTCCTGCATGGCCCATACGGCGCCCCGGAGGCGCAGTCTGACCAGCAATGAAACCTACCACTGGTTTTGTGCCGTGTTCTTTGATCCAACGAGCAGCTTCAGCTTCCATTCCACCACCGATCTCACCAATCATGATGATTCCTTTGGTCTCTGGATCATTCATTAATAATTTAACAGCTTCAACTGTCGGAGTTCCAATGATAGGGTCTCCACCAATACCAATAGCTGTTGTAATTCCCAAACCTGCTTTAACAACCTGGTCAACGGCTTCGTAAGTTAAGGTTCCTGATTTTGACACAACACCTACGCTGCCTTTTTTGAAGATAAAGCCGGGCATGATACCTATTTTAGCTTCGTCTGCAGTGATAATACCAGGACAGTTAGGACCAATTAAACGGCAATCTTTGTCTTTAATATATTCTTTCACCTGAACCATGTCCTTGGTAGGAATACCTTCAGTGATACAAACGATAACTTTAATTCCAGCTTCAGCAGCTTCCATAATTGCATCAGCAGCAAATGCAGGAGGTACAAATATAATAGATACATCAGCGCCTGTTTTTTCTACCGCGTCTTTAACGGTGTTGAATACTGGTCTGTCTAAATGGCTTTGTCCACCTTTTCCAGGGGTTACACCACCAACTACCTGTGTTCCATACTCAATCATTTGCGATGCATGATAAGTACCTTCGGTGCCGGTAAAACCCTGCACGATTACTTTTGAATCTTTATTTACTAATACACTCATTGATCGGTTTTTAAAGTTTTGCAAACTTATAGATTTTTTTAACAAATACTTTTCATCACAAGCCTAAAAAAGTAAAAATATTGATGCTTAATAGGAGCAATTTTCACCAACTGTTAGTTATTACTCAAATGCAAGTGCTATTGGAGCTATTGTATGGACGTACTTCTCTTTTCAATGCCGGTAGAGTTAAACTGCAGATCGTAAAGACGTTTGTAGTGGCCGTTCTGCTTCAATAATTCCTGATGCGAGCCAATTTCCTTAATCTCTCCGTGGTCTAATACAATAATCTTATCTGCATTTTGAATGGTAGAAAGACGATGCGCAATAACAATAGAGGTCCTGCCCTTCATCAGTTTTTGGATAGTTTGCTGAATCAGATATTCTGTTTCCGTATCCACGGAGGATGTAGCTTCATCCAGAACAAGGATCTTAGGATTATATACCATTGCCCGGATAAAGGAGATTAACTGAGCCTGTCCCGCCGAAAGGGTAGAGCCTCTTTCCATTACATTGTAATCATACCCTCCCGGCAGATTCCTTATAAAAGTATCTGCTCCGGCTTCTTTCGCCGCAGAGATGATCTGCTCCTCACTTATTTCCGGGTTGTTAAGGCTTATGTTATTTTTAATGGTATCGCTAAAAAGAAAAACATCTTGAATTACAGTTCCTATTTGACTTCGTAAAAATTGAAGATCAAAGTCGCGGATATCCACTCCATCTAACTTAATGCTGCCCTTATTAATTGCGTAAAAACGATTGAGAAGATTAATTATCGAAGATTTACCCGCACCTGTCGCACCTACTAATGCAAGAGTTTCACCTGGATTTACTTCAAAGTTTATGCCTTTCAATACCCACTTCTCCTCGTTGTAGGCAAACCAAACGCCATCGAATTCTATCTTACCTCTCACTTCAGGAAGGCTTATTTTTCCTTTTGTATATTCTTCTTCATGAGTGTCCAATACTGAAAAAATGCGTTCGGCCCCAACCATTCCCATTTGTAGCGTATTAAATTTGTCTGCAAGCTCTCTTATCGGACGAAACATCATATTGATATACATAATAAAGGCCATCACCACTCCAGGAGAGATGTTATGTTCCAAAATAGATTTCGAGCCGAACCACACGAGCAAACCAATACTCATCGCCGAAATAATCTCTACCACTGGGTAGAAGATAGAGTAGTACCAATTAGACCTTATATGAGCATCCCTGTGCCTGGAGTTAATAATTTTAAATTTATACATCTCCTGATCTTCTTTGGCAAAGTATTGCGTGATATTCATTCCCGTAATATGCTCTTGTAAGAAAGTATTTAAATGGGATACTTGCGCCCGGACCTCCTGAAATGCAGATTTTATAGATTCCTTAAAAATATAGGTTGCGAGGATAAGAAGAGGCATAGGACAAAGAACTATTAAAGTAAGTTTCCAGTCCGTCCATGTCATAACTGCAATCAGGGCTACTAGTTGAAGAATATCGCCAATGATCATGATTAATCCTTCGGAAAAAATGTCTGCAATAGTTTCAAGGTCTGAAACACTTCGGGTTATTAATTGTCCGATCGGAGTTCTATCGAAATAATTTAAACGCAACCTGGAAATATGATTGAAAACATCTATTCGCAGGCCTTTTATTGTTGACTGTCCCAATTTATTGGTCAGGAAAGTGTGATAATACTGAACTACCGTTTGAATAAGTAACAAGCCTAACATGAGGAAGGAAATCCTAATTAAACCGGGTTGATTATTATTTAGTATAAAATGATCTACAGTATACTGTATAAGAAACGGTCTGGTAGGAGACAGGGCGGCCAGGAGTATTGTAAGGGTTACAGATAAGGTAAAAATATTCTTATATGGACTAACATATCTAAATATGCGTTTAAGAAGACTGAAATCATATGCTTTACCAGTAACTTTTGCCATAACTTTAATTCTCGCGAAGTTAATGATATTGAAAAAAGCTAAGCTTTGTTTCTTTACAGAAAGAGTTAAATAAGCTTAATGTTGCATCTTTATGATCAAAGATTTATTGTAAATACTTTGAATCCTACTTAAGATGTAGGGTTTTTGTAAAAATTGAATAACCTCAACAAATGGAAGACAAATTAAGTACATTTGTGTAAGGGCTAACCAGATAAAATGAACAGAGCTATAGTAAAGAAGCTTTCCAGTATCCTTTTTTTAACAATCTTCTTTTGCAAGATAGCCATCTCTATTGCTCCTCTTGTAGCTGTTCATTTCGATGTGAAATCTGTAAAGGCGGCAATAACGCAGTTGGAAATGGAAGATACTCCTAAATCAATTGACATAAAAGGAATTGCTATTAAGGATTATCTTAATGTTTCACAGTATCATCACTTCATTGTTGACCCTATTTTTCAATTAGATTTAAAATGTGGGAACTTTGATCATGATAAGCATGTTCGCCCTTTCTATCCTCCCGTTCCTACACCACCTCCAAATGCTTAATAGCTAATCGTCGTCTTTGGCGCTTACCACGTGAGCAATGCTTTTTTTAAGCCAATATTTATTTTATTTTTAATGATTTAACCTTTTGAAATATGGCGTCTCCGATTGAGCGTGCACAGTATAATTCAAAAAGCTTGTTTTCGCTTGCGAATTTTAAGAAAGATTTTCCAGCTAGTATAGTTGTGTTTTTGGTGGCTCTGCCACTGTGTTTGGGAATTGCCCTTGCCTCGGGAGCTCCGCTGTTTGCAGGGCTATTGACGGGTATTATTGGGGGAGTTGTGGTAGCTTCGGTTAGTGGATCGCAACTTAGTGTCAGTGGTCCGGCAGCCGGATTGACGGTTATTGTTTTTGGTGCAATTACTAAGCTGGGAACTTATGAGACGTTCCTTTTAGCGATCCTTCTTGCGGGACTTATGCAGATTGCTCTTGGCGTCCTCAAAGCAGGTACTATAGCAAGCTATTTTCCATCCTCAGTGATTGAGGGAATGCTTGCTGCTATCGGGATCATTCTTATTTTGAAACAAATCCCTCATGCAGTAGGCTATGATGCGGATTTCGAAGGAGATGAGAGTTTTAAAGGGCCTGATAATAATAATACTTTTTCTGTTATAACTGCTGCTTTAAGCAGGCTTAGTTATGGGGCAGTTATCATAAGTACTCTTTCTCTGGCAATCCTTATTTATTGGCCTAAAGTAAAAAAACTTGCCTCCGTCCCTGCTCCACTAATAGTCGTAGTGTTGGGTATTGTATTGAACTATGCATTCTCAGGTACTCAGTTTGAAATAAAAGCAGAGCATTTGGTTAAAATTCCTGTAGTTCAGTCTTTTAATGAATTTGTCGGACTCTTCCGCTCGCCTGATTTTAGTAAAATCACTAGTCCTGATGTATGGACAGTCGCTGGAACATTAGCTATAGTCGCAAGTCTCGAAACTCTTCTTAGCGTCGAGGCGGTTGACAAGATAGATCCATATAAACGTGTGTCTCCTACAAACCGTGAATTACTAGCCCAGGGGATAGGTAACGTTACCAGCGGTCTTTTAGGGGGACTTCCCATGACGGCTGTAATCGTTCGTTCTTCTGCAAATGTTAATTCTGGTGCAAAAACCAAAATGAGTGCAATTATGCACGGAGCCTGGCTTCTTTTATCCCTTCTATTAATTCCGGGTTTGCTCAATAGTATTCCTTTATCATGTCTTGCCGCGATACTATTGATGACTGGTTATAAATTAGCTAAACTCGATCTATTCAAAAAGATGTGGAAGGAAGGTAAAACTCAATTTATACCATTTGTCGTTACGGTTCTTGCAGTTGTGTTCACCGACCTTCTAAAGGGAGTAGCAATTGGAATGCTTATAGGTGTTTTTTACATCCTTCGTAATAATCTTCGGAATCCATATTTTTATACAATTAGTACCAACGGAAATAAGAAGGTAATACAGATAAAATTGGCGGAGGAAGTGTCTTTCCTTAATAAGGCTGCTATCCAATACACCTTAAATCATTTACCATCAGGCGTAGATGTGGTGATTGACGGAACTAATTCAAGATACATAGATTTAGACGTACTTGAAATTATTCATAACTTCCGCCATAATGCCTTCAGTCGTGGAATAATTGTGCAGCTTGTTAACATTAAACACAAATACGATGTACCTCAGTTGAAGGACTTAATATTTAAACCAGATAGCCTAAAAGATCATGTCTAACATCGTAAACAGAGATACAAATCCTTCATCTCCTCTTAATATAACGCCAGAACTGGCTGCTGAATTAAAGGAGAGAAGTAAAAATACCTATCAGCAGTTGATTGACGGAAACAGAGCCTTTGTTGAACGATCATTGGCAGATGACCCTGATTATTTCAACAAGCTTGCTGCTGGACAAAATCCACAGGTGCTTTGGATTGGATGTGCCGATAGCAGGGTACCTGCAAATGAGGTTACTGGCACAAAACCAGGCGAAGTTTTTGTTCATAGAAATATTGCCAACGTGTGTGTGCACTCAGACATGAACATGCTTAGTGTGCTCGATTACGCAGTTAACGTCTTGAAGGTGAAGCATGTGATTGTAGCAGGGCATTATGGTTGTGGTGGGGTTATCGCTGCTATGGGCAATAAACAGTTTGGTCTGATTGATAATTGGCTGCGCCATATCAAAGACGTATACAGACTGCATAGCCACGAATTGGATTTGATCACCGATGATAAACAAAGGGCAAATCGACTGGTTGAATTGAATGTAATCGAACAGGTATTTAACCTTTGTAAAACTACCATCATTCAAAACGCCTGGAAAGAACGGGTGGATCTTGAAATCCATGGTTGGGTAATTGATATTGGTACAGGCTACGTGAAGGATCTTAAAGTATCATGTAACAGTAGTGTCAACCTGGGAAAAGTTTTCGCTCTATAATCTCTTTAAGTTTAAGTCTATAGTAAAGGATGTTCCCAAGCCAGGGAACACCCTTTTTATTTTCCAGCAACACAGATAACGAATTCTCCTTTTAATACATTCTCTGTAAAGTGAGCTTTTATTTGAGGTATTGTGCCCCTAACGGTTTCCTCAAATACTTTCGTTAATTCTCTCGATACCGAAGCTTCCCGGTCCTCACCGAACACTAAAGCGAATTCCTCAAGTGTTTTTAGCAAACGGTGTGGAGATTCGTAAAAGATCATTGTTCTTTCCTCTTCACTTAATTCCCTTAGCCGTGTTTGCCTGCCTTTTTTTACCGGTAGAAAACCTTCAAACGTAAACCTGTCAGAAGGAAGACCCGAGTTTACCAGTGCAGGGACGAAGGCTGTGGCACCCGGAAGGCATTCAATTTCAAGTCCGTGTTTCAAGGCTTCCCTTACAAGAAAGAATCCCGGATCAGAAATAGCGGGAGTACCTGCATCTGAAATAAGTGCAATTTTCTGCCCTTCCTTGAGAAAACGCACAATTTCTAAGCTTGCTTTATGTTCATTATGCTGATGATGAGCAAATACGCGTTTCTCAATGCCAAAATGTTTTAATAGAGGTGCGCTTGTTCTTGTATCCTCGGCCAGGATGAGATCAGCTTCTTTCAAAACCCGTATTGCCCTGAATGTAATATCTTCTAAATTCCCGATCGGGGTGGGAACCAAGTATAGTCTACCGCTCATATGTCCTATTCTATTGCAGTTTTCGTGCTTCCTTAATCAAAATAGTATTTTTATAATCTTATATCGATAACCAGGACTATCTTTAAAGGGGTATCTTCAAACCGCAAACAGTTTATATCTTTGTCAAAAATTTTAAAAACGATGCTGCAAGTTAGTTATATCAGAGAAAACAAAGAGAAAGTTTTAGAACGATTGGCCGTTAAAAATTTCAAGCAGTTGGATATAGTTGATGAGATTATTTCCCTCGATGAATTAAGAAGACAAACCCAGTCGCAACTAGACTCAGTTTCAGCTGAAGCAAACAGCATTGCAAAGCACATAGGCGACTTGATGCGACAGGGTAAAAAGCAGGAGGCAGAAGAGCTCAAGGCAAAGACACCTGTACTTAAAGAGCAAACCAAAGAACTTGGAGATAAGCTTGTAAAAGCAGAGCATGATCTTCAAAGTAAAATAGTGTTATTGCCTAATCTCCCGCATCAATCTGTACCGGAAGGTATAACTCCCGAAGAGAATGAAGTAGTACTCGAAAGCGGAGTTAAGCCTGAACTGACAGTTAAGCTTCCACACTGGGAACTCGCAGCTAAGTATGATATAATAGATTTCGAATTAGGTAATAAAATAGCTGGAGCAGGGTTCCCTGTATATAAAGGCAAAGGAGCGAAGCTTCAGCGCGCCTTGATCAATTTTTTTCTGGATAATGCAGAAGCTGCTGGTTACAGGGAAATGCAGCCGCCGATAGTAGTGAATGAGGCTTCTGGCTTTGGTACCGGACAGCTACCAGATAAGGAAGGACAAATGTATCATGTTGGCGTTGATAATCTTTACCTTATACCTACGGCTGAAGTGCCTGTTACTAATCTTTACCGCGACGTTATCTTAAGAGAAGAAGACCTGCCTATAAAGAATTGTGCTTATACACCATGTTTTCGTCGGGAAGCAGGATCTTATGGAGCGCATGTAAGAGGTTTAAATAGATTACATCAGTTCGATAAGGTCGAAATTGTCCAGGTAGCCCATCCGGAAAAGTCCTACGAGATCTTAGAGGAGATGAGTAGCTATGTGCAATCCCTTCTTCAGAAGTTAGAATTACCTTATCGTGTACTGCGACTTTGCGGTGGAGATATGGGCTTCGCTTCTGCTCTAACTTACGACATGGAAGTATGGTGCGCTGCCCAGGAGCGTTGGTTAGAAGTATCTTCTGTTTCTAATTTTGAAACCTTTCAGACCAACCGGTTAAAACTCCGTTATAAAGGAAAGGAAGGGAAGGCCCAGTTGGCGCATACATTAAATGGCAGTGCACTTGCATTGCCAAGGATAGTTGCAACATTACTAGAAAATAATCAAACAGAAAATGGAATCAGAATACCTGCTGCTTTGGTTCCTTATACCAAATTTGAATTTATAGATTAACCTGTAAACAACTGTAAAAATATACTAAAAAAGATTTCTTCAGCTACTGAGGAAATCTTTTTTTCTTTTATACATAATACTATATCTTTACCACGTTAATAGGAAAAGTAAAGCCAAACTCGGCATACAAAACTCTATATGAGAATTATTTTACTTATCCGCCTTTCCTGAAACTTTAACTGGGAAATTAGGTTTTGCTTAAAGTGCAAATCTTTGGAATATAGGCTATTCCAAATTATAAAAGACCCGGTGTTAAACCTCCGGTCCTAACAAAATTAAAATGATATTCGATTATAATACCACAAGGGATAAGTTGATCCTGGCTGAATACGGCCGAAACGTGCAAAACATGGTTGCCTATATATGTTCTTTGCCAACAAAGGAAGAACGCAACAGGCATGCACAAGTTGTAATTGATTTGATGGGATTTTTAAATCCACATCTTAGAGACGTAACTGATTTCAAACACAAATTGTGGGATCATCTTCACATTATTTCTGATTTTAAGATTGATGTAGATTCTCCGTATCCAAAGCCGGCAGAGGAGGCTATGCATAAGAGACCCGAGCCTTTAGGCTATCCACAAAGGCCTATAAGATTTAAACATTATGGTAAGACCGTTGAAATGATGATTAAAAGGGCTAAGGCTGTTGATGAACCGCAACGTCGCCAACTTATGGTTCAAAATATCGCTAGTTTCATGAAGGTGGCTTATGTTACCTGGAATAAGGATACTGTTGCTGATGAAACCATTGTTAATGACCTAAGAGAACTTTCAAACGGAGAGCTAATCCTTGATGAAAATTATACCTTAGCAAAAGTCGAGGTCCGCACTAACGCTCCGGGTGTAAGGCAAAAGCCAGGAAGCAGTAACTCAAATGGCTCAAACATCAACAAAGGCCGGATGAGTCTTAATAAAGGAAATAACGGTCGTGCAAAAAGTAACAATAACGGAAAAAGGAAGTAATTTTTTCCCCAATCTATTTCTATAAACAATGAACGCATTTGAAATCCACGGCGGGAAACCGCTGAAGGGAGAGATTATACCCCAAGGAGCGAAAAACGAAGCTCTTCAGGTCATTTCAGCCGTATTACTTACTGAAGAGAAGGTTACTATAAGCAATATTCCTGACATAAAAGATGTAAATAAGCTTATAGAACTTCTAGGAGATCTGGGAGTAACCGTTGAGCGCCTTAATAAAGATACCTACTCCTTTGAAGCCAGGAATATCAATCTCGATTTCTTCAAGTCTCAAGAATTCCGGTCTAAAGGAGGAAGCCTTCGTGGATCGATTATGATTGTCGGCCCTTTGCTTGCCCGTTTTGGCACTGCTGCAATTCCTAAACCTGGAGGAGATAAAATTGGTCGAAGAAGACTAGACACCCACTTCCTCGGCTTCGAGAAATTGGGAGCAAAGTTTAACTACGACTCTGATTCAAGCTTCTTTAACGTCGATGCTACTAATCTCCAGGGTACATACATCCTTTTAGATGAAGCTTCTGTTACAGGCACCGCAAATGTTGTTATGGCTGCTGTACTTGCAAAGGGAACAACAACGATATACAATGCTGCCTGTGAACCTTATCTTCAGCAATTATGTAAAATGCTGAACAGAATGGGAGCTAAGATTTCCGGCATCAGCTCCAATCTTCTTACTATTGAAGGTGTAGAACAATTAGGGGGAACGGAGCATCGTCTATTACCAGATATGATTGAAATAGGTTCTTTCATTGGTTTGGCTGCTATGACGGGATCGGAGATTACTATCAAAGATGTCCAGTTTGACGAACTTGGTATAATACCTAATGTTTTCCGGCGACTCGGAATCAATCTTGAAAGGAGAGGTGACGATATCTTTATTCCAGCACAGGATAGCTATGAGATCGATACCTTTATTGATGGTTCAATACTAACGATAGCCGATGCTCCGTGGCCAGGTTTTACCCCCGATCTATTAAGTATTGTGCTGGTGGTCGCCACGCAAGCAAAAGGTAACGTGCTTATTCATCAGAAGATGTTTGAGAGCCGTTTATTCTTTGTAGATAAGTTAATCGATATGGGTGCCCAGATCATACTATGTGATCCTCACCGTGCTACCGTTATGGGATTAAATCATCAGGTAAAATTGAGGGGCATTGAGATGACCTCCCCAGATATACGTGCTGGTGTTTCCTTGTTAATTGCAGCGTTATCTGCAAGTGGCCGGTCAATAATTCATAATATAGAGCAGATAGAAAGAGGGTATCAGGATATTGATACTCGTTTAAGGGCTTTAGGAGCAGATATTAAACGAATAGACGTGATGCCTAAGGGGCATTAAGAACCTTATAATGCTATTAAAGCCTCGCATTTTGCGGGGCTTTTTCATGTACAGTATATTTAATATGATATGTTCGTTTAAAGGAACTTGATTGCGAAGAATCAATCAAGGAACCCTTGTTCACGCAACCAGTCATCATTGAACATCTTCCCTAGGTAGCGTGTCCCATGATCATGGAATATTGCGACTACCAAATCGGTCTCTTTTAGGCGGTCTTGCAATTGCAGTAATCCCGCAATTACAGCTCCCGATGAGTTCCCTGCAAAAATCCCTTCCTTTCTAGCTATTTCCCTTGTCATAAGTGCGGCATCCCTGTCTGTCACTTTTTCAAAATGATCTATCAAATCAAAGTTAACATTAGCAGGTAAGAAGTCTTCGCCAATACCTTCGGTAATGTAAGAGTAAATCTCTTTCTTATCGAAAATACCTGTCTCTTTATATTTCTTGAAAACAGACCCATAGCTGTCTATTCCCCAAATTTTTATAGAAGGATTCTTCTTTTTGAGATATCTCCCTGCACCTGAAAGCGTTCCACCCGTTCCAACTCCTCCAATTAAGTGAGTGATTTTCCCCTCTGTCTGGGCCCAGATCTCGGGGCCCGTCTGCTCATAGTTGGCCTCTGAGTTTGACAAGTTATCATACTGATTGGCTTTCCAGGAGTTTGGTATCTCTTTTTCCAATTGCGATGCCACCGAATAGTAAGAACGGGGATCTTCAGGCTCGACATTAGTTGGGCACACAATCACTTCTGCTCCGTATGCACGAAGAGCGTCTATTTTTTCTTTTGATTGTTTGTCTGTAGTAGTAAAAATACACTTGTATCCTTTTACAACTGCAGCAATTGCCAAACCCATACCCGTGTTTCCAGATGTCCCTTCAATGATTGTTCCTCCTGGTTTTAGCTTTCCTTCTCGCTCTGCATCTTCAATCATTTTCAACGCCATCCGGTCTTTTATTGAGTTTCCCGGATTTGTAGTTTCTATTTTTGCAAGTACCAGTGCCTTAATGTTCCCTGTTACAACATTTAATTTTACCAAGGGCGTATTGCCAACAGTCTCTAAAATGTTATTGTACCACATAACGGAAAGATAGGTAAGACAAGATGATGGTTATTTGAGGTAGCATAGAGTAAGTAGATGATAAAGCTACAAACAATATGCTAAAGGGTTTTGATGCCTTAGAACTGAAGGTGTTTGACTGTCAGTCCGTTGTTGATAAGCTGCTTCAGGGAAGCAATTCCAATTCTAAGATGAGTTTCAACAAAGTTCTCTGTTACTTTTGAATCGCTTTCAGCCGTTTTTACGCCTTCCGGAATCATCGGTTGGTCTGAAACTAATAGGAGAGCACCTGTAGGAATCTTATTCGCAAAGCCAGCAGTAAATATAGTTGCAGTCTCCATGTCTATTGCCATAGCTCTTAGCTCTTTAAGATATTTCTTGAACGACTTATCGTGTTCCCACACCCTTCTGTTAGTGGTATAGCAGGTGCCGGTCCAATAATCCCGGGAATTGTCACGAATAGTCGTCGAAATGGCTTTTTGTAAGGCGAAGGAAGGAAGCGCTGGAACTTCCGGAGGGAAGTAGTCATTTGAAGTACCTTCTCCTCGTATTGCTGCAATTGGTAGTATCAGGTCGCCGATATTATTCTTTTTCTTCAACCCGCCGCATTTGCCAAGAAATAAAACTGCTTTTGGTTTGATAGCACTTAGCAAATCCATCATTGTCGCTGCCAGAGGACTTCCCATTCCAAAGTTAATGATAGTGATACCCTCTGCTTTCACACTTTGCATAGGTTTATCAAGCCCCATTATTGGAGCATTATCGTGCCATTCAGAGAAGAGTTGCAGGTACTTTGAAAAGTTGGTTAAGAGAATAAAATCGGTAAAGTCTTCTAGCGGACGGCCGGTGTAGCGGGGTAGCCAGTTATTTACAATCTGTTCTTTGGTTTTAAGACCTTTTTTTACCGGGGAGGTAACTTCTTTGATCTTTTCTGCTTTAGCTACAATTTCCGGGTCTTTTTTAACATCTTTTTCTTCATTCATAAATAAACGCATTTTAAACAAAACTTTCCCGATGAGTCATTAGAGAACGGAAACAATTCACCTGGGCAGTTTTACAACAAACAAAAAACCCCCGCCGAAAGGCGGGGGCTCAATTAAGCAACTTTAAGTTTCTTGAGATCCGACTTGGCAAATTTATCAAGTGCGTAGTCTAGAGTAATATAAAGTTCTTTAGTCTGCTGTTTTTCAGTAGGGGCTTCAAACATAGCATCAATCATAATTGCTTCACAAATAGAACGCAATCCTCTAGCACCTAGTTTGAATTCTAAAGCTTTATCTACAATAAACTCAAGCACTTCTCTGTCAAAGTCTAACTTAATTCCTTCATATTCGAAAAGTTTCCTGTATTGTCTTACTAGTGAATTTTTAGGTTCTGTAAGAATATTTAACAGGGCCTCTCTATCAAGTGGATTTAAGTGCGTAATTACAGGCAAACGGCCGATTAATTCCGGTATTAAACCAAATGAGCGAAGGTCTTGAGGTGTAATATATTTATAAAGATTTTTAAGATCAACGCTTAGGTCATCCTTCTTCACTTTATAGCCTACCGTTTGAGTTCTCAAGCGGTTTGCAATCTTTTTCTCAATACCATCAAATGCACCACCGCAGATGAAAAGGATATTATTCGTGTTAACAGCAATCATTTTCTGATCCGGATGTTTACGTCCGCCCTGAGGGGGAACATTAACAATCGTTCCTTCCAGAATTTTTAAGAGTGCTTGTTGAACTCCTTCTCCTGAAACATCACGTGTAATAGACGGATTATCACTCTTGCGTGCAATCTTATCTACCTCATCGATATAAACAATTCCTCTTTCAGCTGCCGTAACATCGTAATCAGCTGCTTGTAATAGCCTTGTAAGTATACTTTCTACGTCTTCTCCAACATAACCAGCTTCTGTTAATACTGTAGCATCACAGATACAAAATGGCACGTGAAGTATTTTCGCGATAGTTTTTGCCAGTAGGGTCTTTCCGGTACCAGTTTCTCCCACCATAATGATGTTAGATTTTTCAATCTCCACCTCGTCTTTCTCAACTTTCTGATTGAGTCGCTTGTAGTGATTGTAAACTGCTACCGATAAAACTTTTTTAGCCTCATCCTGACCAATAACGTATTGGTCCAAGTGAGATTTGATCTCAGTAGGCTTCATTAACGTTAAAGCCGACTGAGAAGCTTTGTTTTTTCGGGTTGATAGCTCTTCTGACAAAATCTGATTTGCCTGTGCAACACATTTATCACAAATATGCGCATCTAAACCAGCGATCAGCATAAGCGTATCCTGCTTACCCGAGCCGCAAAAAGAACATTTTATGTCTTTTGAACTTTTACTCATTACTCATTTCCCTTGTTTGCGCCAAGAACTTCGTCGATCATCCCGAATTCTTTGGCTTCACTTGCAATCATCCAATAATCTCTGTCTGAAGCATCGTGAACTTTTTGATATTCTGCACCAGAATGGTGAGCTATGATATCATATAATTCACGTTTTAGCTTCAATATTTCCCTCGCTGTGATCTCAATATCTGAAGCCTGGCCCTGCACTCCTCCAAGTGGTTGATGGATCATCACCCTTGAGTGTGACAAAGCTGCTCTTTTGCCCGCCGCACCTGCACATAAAAGAACTGCTCCCATTGAAGCTGCCATTCCTGTACAAATTGTAGCCACGTCAGGTGTTATATACTGCATCGTATCGTAAATTCCCAAACCGGCGTAAACAGAACCTCCAGGAGAGTTTATATAAATCTGGATATCGCGTTTTGCGTCGGTAGATTGTAGGAACAACAACTGAGCCTGAATGATGTTCGCAATATTATCATAAATCGCATCTCCAAGGAAGATGATGCGATCCATCATCAAACGGGAGAAAACATCCATCTGAGCAACGTTTAATTGGCGCTCCTCAATAATATAAGGAGTCATTGACATTGGAATAGCGTTATTTTCTACTCTTGCTATAAAGCTGTCTACGTGCTGACTTCCTATACGATGATGTTTTACTGCGTATTTGCGAAATTCGTTTTTGTCAATTCCCATGAGTGTCTAAAAGTTATGGTTACTAAATTAATTTTTTTAAGTGTGCGACGAATCAATTAATTGTAAAAGAAATTGGCTCAGGCACACTAATAACCAAAATCTTTTAATTCAGTTCAAGAAATTTATTATATTCTATTTCCTGCTCGTCTAATGTAATAACTGTTTTTAGGTATTCAAATACTTTTTGAGCTTTTACTTCTTCAAAAATCCGGTTTGCATTTTCTTTATTCTGTAAGAATTGAACCGCATACTGGTTTAATTGATCTTCAGGGATAGGAGTTGGACTATACATTCTGAATTGAGCATCTAAGCGAGCTTTAGCGGCTTCAAGGATATCTTCGTACTTGATCTCGATATTGTTTTCTTTGATGATTTTATTCTCAACCAAAGTCCATTTCAGGTTCTTAGCGAAATCATCATAACCTTGCTCTAACTCTTCCTCAGTCAATTTCTCATTAGTTGCCTTTAACCAACGCTTTAAGAATTCATCCGGAAGTTGAAGCTCAAATTTACCCAAGCCATATTCTACCAGTTCTGCCTGCAATTTCTGATCAGAATTTTGAACCATCATTGACTCCAGCTCCTGAGTAACCCTTTCTCTGAGTTGTTCCTCAGTATTAACATCTCCCGCAGGGAATATTTTATCAAAGAACTCTTGATTTAAATCAGCTTCTTCTAATCTGTTTACGTTTTTAACAGTTAAACGAAAGCTAGACTGAAGATCTTGTGCATCGTTTTCAGAGATGTTTAATAATCTTGCAACCTGAGCCGCATCATTTTCAAACGCTTTTTGAATATCAAACTCAACAACATCATCTTTCTTTAGTCCTACTAGAGACTTTTTGATCTCTTCGTTTTTAACCAGATCCAAACGGATAGAAGCTGTATTTGATATACCACCTTCAAAAACAGAACCATCTGGCGAAAGTTGCGCCAATTCCGCATATAATACGTCATCTTCTGCCGAAACTTCAGGATTTGTCATCTTGCCATAGCTTTTGCGAAGGTTTTTGATACGAGACTCTAGAGTTTCAGCATCTACTTTGATTTTATATGCAGGAAGTTTATCTGCAGATGAAAAGTTTAATTCAAACTCTGGAGCTAAACCAAGTTCGTAATTAAACTCAAACTCGTCGTTAAAATCCCAGTTGAACTCCTTTGAGTCATCTACCTTAGGAAGTGGCTGGCCTAAAACTTCAAGTTTGTTTTCTGTAATATAGTTGTTAAGAGAATCGCTTAATAAGTTGTTAATCTCATCAACCAAAATGCTTTTTCCATACATCCTTTTAATGTGAGATGCAGGAACCATTCCTTTGCGGAAGCCTGGAAGTTGAGCTTTTTTTGCTTGATCTTTAATAGCTTTTTCAACACGAGCCTGGTAGTCTTCTGGTTTGATGTTTACTTTAACTACAGCATTTAAGCTATCGATCTTCTCTTGAATGATATTCATGTTATGATAATTAATACTTTACTTTTTAACTCTTTATCTTCGTGATCATCAAGTCATAAACGACGGGAATATCACTAAATTATGGGGCGCAAAAATAGTGTTTTATAATTATTTTTTCCGCATAAATCTGTGATTTATATCAGCTTCTGGCAACGGGGATAAGGGGAGGGGGTGTGTAAATAAAAAAAGCAGACTTTTCAGTCTGCTTTAGTCAAGTGCGGAAGAAGGGACTCGAACCCCCACGCCTCGCGGCGCCAGATCCTAAGTCTGGTGCGGCTACCAATTACGCCACTTCCGCATTAGGTGTTTCCCGTTGTTTGGGACTGCAAAAGTAGTGTTTAGATTTTAAACTCCAAATAAAAATGAACTTTTTTTTATTTTTTTTTCATTCGAAAACCCGTTTCTTTATGTATTAAGGCGGGTTTTCTGTTCTAACTTTCTGATTATCAGATTTCAGTAGCCCGTTCTAGTTTGTGTTTGTTAACTAGCGCTTCAATCGTCTGATGAAGGACTGTAAGATCGAATGGCTTAGTCACTATCGCATTCACTCCCGAATCATATGCAAGTTGTTTCTCTTCTTCTAAAACAGCTGCCGAAAGGGATATGATCGGTATAGTACTTAATTCTTCCGGTAATTCTGTTCTGATCCTTCTTGTTGCTTCAAACCCTCCAAGCACCGGCATATGGGTATCCATAAGGATAATATCGAAATGGCTATTTCTTACAGCCTCCACAGCCAATTCGCCATTTTCTACAATCTCTACCTGAAGACCCCAGTTATTAAGGACCTTCCTGATCATAAATTGATTTATTGTATTATCTTCAGCTACCAGCACAGAAACGTTTTCAAACTTCGTCAATTCATTTACACCTAACTTAGGTGTTGCCCCGTTCTCCTGCGCATCAACTATCTCATACCAGTTGGTGAAGCCGAAAGTGCTTCCTTCTCCCTCTTTGCTGGTTACGTTTAGAGATCCTCCCATTAGATGAACCAATTGTTTTACAATTGATAAACCTAATCCGGTTCCTCCGTACTTGTGTGAGGTGTCATCAGAAGCCTGTTCGAATGATTCAAATATCTTATCTATACGCTCCTGGGAGATACCTATTCCTGAATCTGTTACAGCAAACTCTACCTGGATCCGTTTTTCTTCTCTGGAATGAACCTTAACCGTCAGATCCACCGATCCTTTATCCGTGAACTTTATGCCATTACTAAGCAGGTTCATTAGGATTTGATTTATTCGGAGGCCATCAGCCATCACCAATTTTGGCAGGGTTCCAACAAAATTGACGTTTAATTTTATTCCCTTCTCGTCCGACCTGAACTTCATCAGATCACCTACGGATTTGGCAAGATTGATGAGGTTAATTTCTGTTTGTACTATTTTCAGTTTTCCCGCCTCAATCTTCGAAATATCAAGTACATCATTGATCACGCCTAGCAGGGCTTCCGACGAAACTTTAAGTAGGTCTACGCACTTCCTTTGTTCTTCGTCGAGGTTTGTATTTTGAAGCAGGTGCGATATGCCTAGAATACCGTTAATAGGTGTTCTTAATTCGTGACTCATATTCGCCAGAAATCGCTCTTTAACCTGCTTTGCTTGCTCTGCTGCTTCTTTAGCTTTTATAAGTTCCGCCTGGTAGCTTTCAAGCTCTGCGTTTTTGCGCTTGATCTCTCTTTGTGTCCTTACAATCTGAATAAAGGAATCAACCTTAGCCGTGGTAATTGTAGGTTCTAAAGGCTTATAAAGATAATCTACAGCCCCCGCTGCTAGTCCTCTTACAGCATATTTCGACTCTGTCGAGATGGCCGTCACGAAAATTACAAGGATTTCCCGTGTTCGCGGATTGCTTTTTAGTATTTCAACCAGTTCAAAGCCATCCATTTCGGGCATTTGAACGTCAACTAAGGCAATAGGGATGTCCTGGTCCCAACAAATTTTGAGAGCTTCGTTTGGAGAAGTTGTAGTAACAAGATTAATATCGCTTCGCTGTAATAAAGCCTCTAAAGCCACAATGTTCTCAGGCTTATCATCAACAATCAGCAAATTAACTTTATCCATTTGTTCTATTACTTTCGATTGGTTGCTATGCCGCTTAAAAAGGTAAAAATATCAGGATTATTCAAAACCAAGCCTCCCTTGCATCTGGCCAACGCCGCTTCCGGCATTCTCCTAACCTCCGCAATATCCGGATCTTGAACTACTACTAAACCTCCTTTGTCATGAATATAACAAAGGCCGTCAGCCCCATCTTCGTTTGCTCCTGAAAGGAGCATAGCAATTACTTTATCATTATATACATCTGCTACACTCTTAAATGTAACATCTATAGACGGCCGGGAATACAACACTGGCTCCGAGCTGTCTAGTGAAAAACACCCTTCTGGCTCTAAAAGTAAATGATAATCTGGCGGCGCAAAGTACACGCAGCCTTTTTTGACATTTTCTTTATCTTCCGACAATTTCACCTGTATACGTGATTTACTATTTAGCAGATCTTCCATGGAAGATTTATATTTCCTGCTTCGATGTATAATTACAATAACTGGTAATGGAAACTTTGCCGGAAGGCTTGCTACCAACTCATATACTAAATTAAATCCACCTGCCGAACATCCTATGAGGAGGATTTCTGCCTTCTGGATTTTGCTAATTATATTTGAAGTAAGATTAAGCAATTTTTTGGTAAATATTTTCAGTTTTGTCCACTATTTTAAATTTTTTCAATAGATCAAGATCCCTCATAGACTCTTTTGCGCCAAGGCACAAGAAGCCAAAAGGACATAAGCTCTCATAAAATAAGTTCAAAACTTGTTTCTGTAACTCTACATTAAAGTAGATCAAAACATTTCTGCAGGATATTAACTGAAATTCGTTGAATACTCCATCAGATACCAGATTATGTACAGAAAAAAGGGTGTTCTTCTTCAAACTATGATTAATGGTAGCAGCATCATATTCTGCAGTATAAAAATCTGCCAGGGTGCCCGTCGCGCCTGTCGCAACATAGTTCTCCGAGTATACCTTCATTTGTTTAAGATCATAGATCCCTTTTTTAGCGATATCGAGCACATAAGTATTAATGTCGGTGCCGTACAAAAAGGATCGGCTATATAACTTTTCCAACGATAAAAGTATCGCGAAAGAGTAAAGTTCTTCACCCGTAGAGCATCCGGCATTCCACACCTTGATCCTCTGAAAAGATGCAAGGTATGGTAATACTTTTTCTCTTAAAGCTCTGTAAAATGTAGGATCCCTGAACATCTCTGTGACATTCACTGTGATCTCTATTATAAACTCCTCCAAAAAGTTGAAGTCGTTTACAAGTAGAGACTTAAGATCGAATAGAGAAAGATTTCTCAATTCCATAATGCGAGTCACCCTTCTTTTTAAGGAAGCTCTTGAATAGCCGGTAAAGTTAAAGCCATGGATCTTGTTGATCCATAGCACTAATTCATCCAGTTGCTCAAAAGATATTGTTTCGGTGTTGGTGTATTCCTGCATATATAGCTTCTCCTTAGCTTAACCAAACTCTCATCATCGAAATCAATTTATCAATATCTACAGGTTTTGATATATAATCATTCGCTCCAGCCTCTATACATTTTTCCCTATCATTCTTCATTGCTTTTGCTGTAAGGGCGATAATTGGTAATTTGTTAAACCGGTTTTGTTTCCTGATATGCGACATTGCCTCATAACCGTCCATTTCTGGCATCATAATGTCCATAAGCACAATATCCGTGCTAGGTTTATCATCCAGCTTCTTCAGGGCTTCGTGGCCATTATTCGCGATCTCAATTTCGAAGTCGTATTCCTGTAGAGCACTTGTCAGAGCGAAGATATTTCTCATATCGTCGTCTACAATAAGAACAGATTTATTTTTAAGAGCACCTTCAATTGTTACCGTATTGGATAGTTTCGGAGCAGGTGCCTGTGTATTATTTTCCTGATTATTACTCTGATTTGTTCTGATCTTGTTCATGAACAAGTTAACCTCATCTAATAATCTGTCATTAGATTTATTGCTTTTGAGCACCATGGCGTGAGTATACTTCATAACACGCGACATGCTCTCCTGGTCTAACTCCATGGCAGTGTTAATTACTACAGGGATCTTTACAAGGCTGTCAAAGCTCTTAATCTTCTCAAGCAGGTCAAGCCCGGAAATGTCAGGAAGCTTAAGATCAAGGATTATACAGTCAAAGTTTTGGTCCTCCTGGAGGATTTGCATTGTTTCTTCTCCGTCAAAAGCTTGCTTCACATCAACTTGCTTTGATAGAAGTTGATTTGTCAAAGCATCACTTTGAATTCTTTGATCCTCAACAAGAAGAACTCTGTTAATCTTAACCTTTCCGCTGTCCTCAATAAGAATATCGAAAGCATGGTCCAGCTGGTCTTTATCAACCGGCTTTTTCAGAAAGCCAATTGCTCCTTCCATTCTTGCTTTAGAATTGGTCTCATCTTTGGCCGACATTAAGTGTACAGGAATCTTGTATGTTTCAGGGTCCTCCTTCAACTTTTTCAACACGCTCCACCCATCCATTACCGGCAGCATTATGTCCAGAACGATAGCGTCCGGCTTCTGTGTGCGTGCCATTTCAAGTCCTGTATCGCCCTGATTAGCAACGATAGGTTTGAATCCTCTTTCAATTGCATAGTCTTTCAGGATTTCCGCAAAGTTTGGATCATCTTCAACAATTAGAAGAGTGTATTCTTTCTCTGTCTCAGGAAGCTTAGCTTTTCCTGCAGGGCTTTTTTCTATTACTGTAATAGGTTTTGCAGGTTGCGCAACTGCTGCCACCGAAGCAGGAGCTGCCGGAGTAGCTGGTGGGGTGTCAGCTTTTGCGGTTTCCGCTAAGGTTGCCGGAAGGTATAATGTAAAGGTACTGCCTACACCTGGTTCACTCACCAGTTTAATTTCTCCCTTAAGCAGGTGAGCAAGTTCCCGGCTAATTGATAGTCCCAAACCTGTGCCGCCGTACTTCCGGCTTGTTGAACCGTCCGCTTGTTGGAATGCTTCAAATATTGCCCTTTGTTTATCTAAAGGAATTCCGATTCCGGTGTCTCTAACATTGATTGCTATAACTGCTTCTGATTGCTTCAATGCTTCGTTCTGGAATTCTATGCCCTGAGCCAGTTCAACATCAACAGTTACGTTACCGCTCTCCGGGGTGAACTTAAAGGCGTTAGAAAGTAAGTTTTTAACAATCTGTTCGATCCTTTGGCGGTCAGATACGATCTGAAGAGGAGCACCCTCTTTTATATTGTAAGCAAAGTTAACCTTCTTAGTTTTTGCAACCTCATTAAACAACAGTTCGGCATCCACCTTCATCTCTCGGATACTTACTTCCTCAAGTGTAAGTTCTACTTTTCCAGATTCGATCTTAGAAAGATCTAGGATATCATTAATTAGCGTAAGAAGATCACTTCCTGCTGTATGGATAACTCCTGCGTATTTAATCTGCTCTTCTGTAAGTGTTTTCTGTTTGTTCTCTCTTAGTATTTTTGCCAGAATGAGGATACTATTAAGTGGAGTTCTTAGTTCGTGACTCATGTTGGCAAGGAACTCAGATTTGTACTTGCTGGTTTGCTCTACCTCTTCGGCTTTAACCTGAATCGCCCTGTTCGCTTCTTCAATCGCCTTATTACGTTCCTCAAGAAGTTCTGCTTTCTCTTCGAGTTCTGAGTTAGCTTGTCTTAATTCTTCTTGTTGAACCATCAGCTCTTCTTCCGAAGCCTGTAATTGTTGTGTTTTACGGGTTAGTTCTTCATTAGTAGTACGTAGCTCTTCATGTTGGCTTTCAAGTTCTTCTGCTTGTTGCTGTGTCTGTTCAAATAGCTTCATCATCTCTACTCTCGCTTCTGCAGCGGCCAATGCTACCCCAATACTATGAACAACATTTCCTAAGAACTCAGCAGTGTCTGGGTTTGCGTCATTAATAAAAGCTACTTCAATGACGCCTTTTAACTTATCATTATTGAAAACAGGCTGAACAAATATTGACTTGGCTTGAGAGCTACCCAAACCAGAGGTAACTCTAATATAATCGTGGGGGATATTGTTGAATAGAAGACCCTGTTTTTGTGTTAGGGTTTGTCCTATCAAGCCTTCCTCTGGTTTCAGTATTTTTTTAGCTGCTTCCATCGGGAACCCGTAGGCTCCTTTAAGTGTAAGCTGTTTCTCAGCTGCATCAGCAGTATATAGAACACCCAGATCAGCCTTTAATATTTTTGATAGGGCCACGATCAAAGTTTGACATCTTTCCTCTGTAGTTTGAGCTCCACGCATGGCGGCATCAACATGAACAGCTCCCTCTAATAGCCAATTCTGTCTTTCACTTTTCCTGGTTATTTCGGCCAGCCGCAGGTGATTTTCTTGTGCTTCTGTAGCAGCGGCTTTCTGTAGCTGGAAGGAGTTTCTTATGTAGTTGAATAGGACCAGAACCAGGCAAAGAATTATAAAGCAGCCCACAAAAATAATGACCATTATGTTGTGTACATACTTGTCAATTTCGGTGTTCCCAGTTTTTTTGGCTCGAACTTCCCTGTCCTCTATTTTATTTAAGTAGGAGTAAATTTTGTCTTTATACAATTTACCTTTAGGGTCACTAATATTGATTTTTGCAGCAGTAAGGCCAGACGTCTGATAACTGTTCAGAACTTTCTGCATATGATTTACCTTCAGGATTACATATTTTGAAAGTGAATCTACATCAGCTAAGTCACTTAAATCCGATTGTTCTGATTCCTCTATCAGCTCCTTTAACTCATTCAAGCTTGGCTGAACTTCGTTTATTGAATGATTGAAGCGTTCAATGAAACGCGGAAGGTTGGAAATAATGTACCCCCTTTGGCTCGTCTCAGTCTCCGTGAGTTGAGCTCTTAATAAACCTGTAGCTCGTAGCGTCCTCTCATTCCGGTCCACTGCCATATCAATGGACTCGATAACCTTAATCTCGTAATAGATTAAGAAAACAAGAGTAAAAATTGCGGTTAAGGTGATAATAAAGCCCGTTAGGACTTGCTGTTGAAAGGAAAATTTGCGCATTTAATAAAGGCTTTTACGTTTCAATAATAGTACTTTTTTTACATAAAGTTGAAACCCTTTTACGGCTTATTTGTTAAAGGGTTCCCTTTTTTATTATGTTTTATAATAAAGCCTTTTGAAGAACGTTCGAGGCCAGGTTTTCAATAATATAAAAGCTGCTCAAAGTTCTTTAGAGGAGGATCATATTTAATGTTGAATTTTCATAAACAGGCGCCGCATAAGGTTCAATGAAAGTTTTCGATCCTTCTAAGAAAGGTTCCTCTCTAATGGAAGACGCTCAAGTAATTTAGTTTAAGTGATTTTATAAAAACTCTTTATACTTCATCGTGTTAAAATCACTGCAATCAGGTTTAAAACCTATTAAAACTTACTACTATGAAAAATCAGGAATCAAAAAACAACACACCAAGTTCAGAAGAAACAGGATTAAAGAATCTTTTTAAAGATGAGTTAAAAGATATTTATTGGGCAGAGAAGCACCTTGCTAAGTCAATGCCGAAGTTGGCTAAGAGTGCTACTTCAGAAGAATTACGTACAGCTTTCGAGCAACACCTTACAGAAACAGAAAATCAGATTGCTCGTTTGGAACAAGTATTTGAATTACTTGGAGTAAAGGCTGCTGGCAAGAAATGTGAAGCTATGGAAGGTCTTGTTGAAGAAGCTAAAGGAATGCTTGAAGATACAGAGGATGGTACAATGACTCGTGATGCTGCTCTTATCTCTTGTGCTCAAAAGATAGAACATTATGAGATCGCTTCTTATGGCACGCTTAGAACTTTAGCCAATACAATCGGATTGTCAGAAGCCGCTGATCTATTATCTCAAACTTTAGAAGAAGAAAAAAGCACAGACGTTAAATTAACACAGATTGCCGAAGGTTTTGTTAATCAAGCAGCCAGTTCTGAACAGGAGTAATCAGGAGGCAATATGGAAAGCAATAAAAAAATAGTTGAAAGTCTTACGCATCTCCTTTCTATAATTAATGATGGTAAGGAGGGGTACAAACACGCAGCTGAAAATGCTGAGGCCGCCGAGTTAAAGGCGCTGTTTACTACTTACTCGATTCAACGAGCTGAGTTTGAAATGGAAATGAAAAGTTTCATTCGTCAGTTTGGGGGAGATGCAGATAATCAACATGGTGGACCACTGGGGGTTCTGCACAGGACCTGGATCGACATTAAAACGGCTTTAACTCCTAACGATAATTCTGCAGTGTTAGGGGCCGCAGTGACCGGTGAAACGTCTGCTATAAAAGCTTACGACGAGGTTCTTAACGATGTGGACCTGACTTATGAATTACGTCAGGAACTAGTTTCTCAACGCGAAGCAATTCAGGAGTGTTTGCGAAATATTCAGAACCTTGAAAAACAATATGCGCACAGCTAGTCGTTTGGTAAGCTTATAATAGTATTAAAATAAAAAAGGCAACTTAATAGCTGCCTTTTTTATTTTCTATTGGTTTCCCATTTATTCTTCCATGTGAAGCCATGCCTTTTTAGCAAGCAGTTCTTCTTCCGTCTCACGAATATCCTCATCGTCTACACAGCAGTCTACAGGACAAACTGCCGCACACTGAGGTTCATCATGAAATCCTTTACACTCTGTACACTTGTCTGAAACTATATAGTAAAACTCGTCCGAGATAGCTGCTTGTGCCTCTTCTGCATTCAGAGTCGTTCCGTCACCAAAATCAATAACGCCTTTTAAAGCTGTACCGTCAGAAAAACGCCATGCAACACCTGCATCATAAATCGCATTATTAGGGCATTCCGGCTCACAAGCTCCGCAGTTTATGCATTCGTCTGTTATTTTAATCGCCATGTTCTAAAAGTCTTTTCCTTAACTTAATTTTGCATCTTGTAAGCCGATGCAAAAACAATGCAAATATAACAATATCGGTCAACTTTATTTTAACGAGTTTCATTTTGACACTACAGCAACGAAAAAGAGCCTTAAAAAGCCTCGGAGAATATCTCTTGTCGCCCGATAAGAATTTAAATCAGATTATACATTCCGCTCATTTTTCTAACGGCTGGTTTGCACCCTCCGAGACAGAAAGGGCTGTTCGGGCCTGGGGGACTGCATTGAATGAAGAAGATCTGCAGTTTTGGCTAGGAGACGATGAAACATCTTCAAGTGAAAGCAGGAAAGTAGGATTGGTTTTAGCTGGGAATATTCCACTGGTTGGATTCCATGATATTATTACGGTATTAGCAGCAGGCCATGTTGCTATGATCAAGTTATCTTCCCAGGATAAAGTGCTAATTCCTCATGTCCTTCAAAAATTGATCGATTTAGAGCCCGGTTTCCAGAAACAAATAGAGTATGTTGACAGGCTCGAAAACTTCGATGCTGTTATCGCTACAGGTAGTAACAATACTGCCCGGTACTTTGAGTATTATTTTAAAATGGTTCCTAACATCATTAGAAAGAACAGGAATAGTGTTGCAATTCTTTGTGGAACAGAATCATCGGATGATTTGAGCAAATTAGGGGAAGATATTTTTAACTATTACGGGCTGGGATGCCGGAACGTTTCTAAGTTGTTTGTTCCTGAATCCTATAACTTCGATCAATTCTTTGAAGCAATTGAACCCTTTAAAACAGTTGGCGATAATCATAAGTATAATAACAATTATGATTACAACAAATCAGTCTTTCTGGTTAATTTGTATGAACACCTCGATAATGGGTTTTTATTGCTAAAGGAAGATACTAATATCGCATCACCTCTTGGGGTTTTGTTTTTTCAGCGGTATAAGGACCTTGGGGAGGTTACGGGCTCTCTTAATGCCATGGCTCAAGATATTCAGGTGGTCGTTTCCGGGCAACAGTTAAACCTGCAAATTCCCAGCGTTGGTTTTGGTAAAAGTCAATCTCCGAACCTTTGGGATTATGCAGACGGCGTTAACACGTTGGACTTTTTAAGGAAATTATAAATCTATCAGTCGGTGGAAAATCCTAACTTTGGCTCCATGTATATCATCAAAGTAAAAGGCGTTGCTAAGATTCCTGACTATGTTCAGTTAAGGGATGAGAAGTTTACTTTGCTGGCATATTTTAGAGTCGATAGGCCAGATAAATCTTTGGATAAAATAGGCTTAGGTCACAAGTCAGACTACATTATGGACCTGATTAAAGACCTGCCCTTCGGCAAAATTCTAAAATTGGAACTTTAAAATGATTGGAAATACAGTAATACAGTTACAAAACGTCGACATATATCAGCAGACCCATCTGGTACTTTCTAATGTAAATCTGCGAATTGACAAAGGAGAGTTTGTATTTCTAATTGGACAAACCGGCTCTGGTAAGAGCAGTTTGTTGAAGGTTATCTATGGCGACCTGCATATTGCTTCAGGAGAAGGTCACGCTGGTGGGTATGATTTAAAAAAGCTTTCAGATAAGGATGTTCCCTATTTGAGGCGAAAGCTCGGGATTGTTTTCCAGGATTTTCAACTTCTTACAGACCGCACCATCGAAGACAATATGAAATTTGTCCTTAATGCCACAGGCTGGAAAGACAAAAATAAGATTGCGGAACGTACACGGGACGTTTTGGAAAAGGTAGGCCTTCGCTCCAAACTAAAAAAGATGCCGCACGAACTATCTGGTGGAGAGCAGCAGCGGGTGGTAATTGCGCGAGCATTACTAAACGATCCCGAGATGATTTTAGCCGATGAGCCTACTGGCAATCTTGACCCGGAGACATCGGAAGAAATTATGCTTTTACTTAAAGAAATCAGTCGTTCAGGAACGGCTGTGATTATGGCAACACATGACTATCACATCATCCGCACTTTTCCCTCAAGGATTATAAAGTGCGAAAACGGAAAGGTTATCCAGGACGCAACAATTGCCTAGTCTGATAGAGAAATACAGATTTCAATAAACTGACAGTATGACTGTTTCATATGAACTGGCAAATTATTTGCCGGTAAGGGCTTTGTAACATCTTTGGTCATGTTCGGAAACAAGAAGAAAAAACAACAAGAGCATCAGGAAAATCTTGAAAATCAGAATAATAAAGAGATGAATCAGGAACAACAGGAAAAAGAGGATATAAAAGAAACGACGACGGATACTAACGAATCCGAGACTACTGAAAATACGGTTACTGAAGAAGTTTCAGGAGAAGAGAAGCTTCGTGCTGAATTGTCAGAAGCGAATGATAAATATCTGCGCTTATATGCCGAATTTGATAATTATAAAAGGCGCACGTCAAAGGAACGAGTTGAGCTATTGCAAACTGCTGGTAAAGATGTAATAGTTGATATGCTCTCAATATTGGATGATTTTGAACGGGCATTGAGGGCTATGGAATCAGCGGCTGATGTATCTGCAGTAAAAGAGGGCGTTACTTTGGTTCACAATAAATTAAAAAATACCCTGGCCAATAAAGGCCTCAAGGAGATGGAATCTAAGGGAAATGTTTTCGATGCGGATATTCACGAAGCAATAACTAATATTCCTGCGCCATCTGATGATCTTAAGGGAAAGGTGGTTGATGAGGTTGAAAAAGGATATTACCTCAACGATAAAGTTATCCGTTTCGCTAAAGTAATCGTAGGAGCGTAGTAGGAATGATAGAAGGAATGAATGATAGAATCGTTCAATCATTCCATCCTTCTCTCCTTCAATCATTATAGATAATATGGCTAAAAGAGATTATTACGATATTTTAGGTGTAAGCCGAAGTGCTGGTGCCGATGAGATTAAAAAGGCTTATCGGAAGTTGGCTATTAAATATCACCCCGACAAGAATCCTGGTGACAAAGAGGCGGAGGAAATGTTCAAAGAAGCAGCTGAGGCTTACGAAGTTCTAAGTAATCCTGAGAAGAAGCAACGTTATGATCAGTTTGGTCATGCAGGTGCTAGCGGCGGCTACGGTGGTGGTCACATGAACATGGATGATATCTTCAGTCAGTTTGGAGATATCTTCGGTGGTGGAAGTCCCTTCGAGAGTTTCTTTGGAGGTGGTGGCCAGTCACGTGGAGGACGTAGAGTTGCACGTGGAACGAATTTGCGGATCAAGGTGAAGCTTACTCTTGACGAGATTGCAAAAGGTGTTGAAAAAAAGATAAAGGTAACTAAACAAGTAAGTTGTGGAACTTGCGATGGTACAGGTGCTAAAGATAAATCGTCTTTCCATACTTGTAATACCTGTGGTGGGTCAGGAAGCGTTCGCCGGGTAACCAATACTATTCTTGGACAAATGCAAACTACCAGTACCTGTCCTACGTGTAACGGAGAGGGTACCCAGGTAACTAACAAGTGTAATGTTTGCCATGGGGACGGGGTTGTTAGAGGTGAGGAAACCATCTCTATCAATATTCCAGCTGGTGTAAGCGAGGGAATGCAGCTTTCAATGAGTGGGAAAGGAAATGCTGCTCCACGAGGTGGCGTTCCGGGTGATCTGATCATCCTGGTCGAAGAAGTTCAGCATGAGAGCTTACAGAGAGAGGGGAATAATGTAGTATATGACCTTCATATTAGTTTTGTTGATGCTGCTCTGGGTTCAAGTGTTGAGGTGCCTACCATTGATGGAAAAGCAAAGATCAAGATCGAGCCGGGAACGCAGGGAGGAAAGATCCTTCGCTTAAAAGGTAAAGGATTGCCAGAAGTGAATTCCTATCATAGAGGTGACCAGCTTATTTATGTTAATATCTGGACCCCTAAAGTTCTCTCAAGAGACGAACGTGCTTTATTAGAGAAACTTCAAAGCTCTCCTAACTTCAGACCTCAACCTGGAAAGAATGAGAAGAGTTTCTTTGAAAGAATGAAAGAATATTTCGAATAGATATGAAAGCTATTAAGGAAGCTGCCTTTTGGCAGCTTTTTTTTTGTTATTCTTTCATTATAATTGAACCACACGTCAAACAACTAAGCCTCATGGCTGTTATACACATACATCTGCAATATCTTCTTTGGGAGCTGGTTTGGTATAACGCAACAAGATTTATAACTATATTTTAAGATCAAAGGTTTTTGAACATGTCTAAACGAGTACTGATTTTCGATGACGACGTTGATATTTTATCGATTTGTACCTATATTCTTGAGGAGCAAGGCTGGGAAGTGCAAACATCTTCGCACTGTAATAACATTGTTGAAACAGTGAGGGCGTTTATGCCACAGGTTATCCTCATGGATAATTGGATTCCGGATACTGGCGGTGTTGTAGCCACCCAGACTCTTAAAAAGGAGGCAGATCTTAAAAATATTCCTGTTATATATTTCTCCGCAAATAACGATATTCAGTCACTGGCAAGACAGGCCGGCGCCGACACTTATCTTGAAAAACCTTTTGATCTCAATGAACTTGAAGCCGTGATCGATAAAGTGGCAAATGACCGCGAAAGGATCGCTTCCTAACCTAAAACTTCTTCCAGTACAATATGTGATTGGATGTGGGAGAAGTTTTCCAGATGTAATTCAAAATATCTAAGAATATTCTTTAGTAAATCTTTGCGATCCTCGGCTGAAATTTTCAGCTCGTGAAGATCGCTGTATTTGTGATCCAATAGTTGACCAAAAACCGCCAGTTGCTGATCATGTAGGATCAGTGCATGCTCTGGAAGCACATCAGTGAACAGGCCGTTTACAAGGTCAAAGTACCTCGCGCTATTTCTACCTTTCTTATCGGGATAAAAACCCAGATACCTCGATAGATTCATCAGGAATAACAGATGAAAATTGGACAAGCCTTTTTCCGCCCGGTCCAGTAGTTCTATTGAATTAAAGAGAAATTCAAATAAGGCTGCATCATCGAAATGAACTTTAATGCTTTTATATAAAACCTCATTAAGGAAAATAGTAAGGGAGCTTTTAATTAAATTATAGGGTATTGATTGAAATAGGGGGGCGTTCCTTAATTCCGAGATTCTCTGTATGTTTCCGTTCGGTTTATGATAGACAACCAGGTCCAGTAGGTGAAGAGGTTGTATCATGTTTAACCTGATCTTTGCCCTGGGCTTCTTAGCTCCATTGATCAGATAAGATTGTAGCCCGAATTTCTCTGTAAAAATCTGAACAATAACACTGCTTTCAGAATAGTCAGTTACCTTGAAAACAATACCGCGGGTCTTATGAAGCATCCGTTTCTTAGCCTTTTAAACTAATCCAAGTTTTGGTAAAAAAATAATCGCGCCAACAACAAGAGCAAAAGCAGCTGTAATTAGAACTGCTGCGCTTGCCAGGTCTTTAACAGCTCCGGCTTTCTTATTATACCCCGGCGACACAAGGTCTACCAGTAACTCTAAAGCCGTATTAAATAACTCTGATATCAGAACGCATGAAACAGCAGTGATTATCCAGAGCCATTCCCTTGAATTAAGATTAAAATAAAAGCCAGCTACGATTGCAACAAATGCACTTATAGTGTGAAATTTAAAGTTTATCTGGGTATTAAAAGCATATTGAACTCCCTTAAAGGCGTATGTAAAGCCTTTAAGGAATTTCTTCACGGAGTGCTGTCCTTGAGGGGAGATGTATTTTTGGTCTTCCAACTAGTATTTGTACATTAATTCATAATACTCTTTTACCATCCTTGCCGACTCGAAATTAGGGGTCACCTGCTTTGCTCCATTCTTCAGAATCTGAAGCCATTCTTTCTGATTATTATAATACATAGGTATTGCTACTTGTTCAATAGTATCGATCAAACGTAGTGCCTCTATTTTATCCCGATCTTCCAGGCTTAGTTTCTCATCAGCAGGTTCAATCACGAAGCTGTTTTCCCTGTCTCTTGCAAATTCTGGTATCCAGCCGTCTGGAATGGAACAGTTTATACTACCGTTCATCGCGGCAGACATTCCACTGGTTCCCGAAGCTTCGCGATAAAGCCGAGGGTTATTTAACCATATGTCAGATCCTTTCTTCAACAGTCCCGACAGTTGTAATTCATAGCCCGTGACAACCGCGGCATTTTTGATCGGTTTTACCCGGTTAATGATATGATTAAAGAGACCAATTGCGTTATAATCTTCCGGATAGGGCTTTCCCGCCCAAATAACTTGTATAGGCTGTTCCTTGTTATTAATCAAATTAATAAAACGCTCCCAATGATACATAAGTAGGTCTGCTCTCTTATAAGCTGCAAATCTTCTTGCCCATACGATAGTTAGTACTTCTTCTTTGAAGAGCTTACCTGTTTGATTGGCTACTTCTTTGAATAAATCCCTTTTTAGCTCTCTTTTGCGTTCTATGATCGCTTCATCATTATTTTCGTTGATCGCCTTGTCTAAGATCGGATCCGCCCAATACCTCTTATTTTGAGCATTGGTAATAGAGTTAATAGAGCAAATTCCCGGATTTCCTTTCCACATTTCCCTGGAAACCGTTTCATGCATTTTAGATACAGCATTTGCCCTTCTAGCAAATTTCAAAGCCGCTAGCGTGTAATTGAAATAGTCTCCTTGTATTCCCAAAAGATGCTTAACCTCATGATCTTGCATATGATAGAAAAAGCTCATTTGTTTTAACTTATCAAAGTGATGCTCTTCGTTCCCTGCTACTTCCGGAGTATGGGTTGTAAAAACCACTCGCTTGTTTACCTCCGTCAAACTCCTGAACTTAGAGTAGAGGTAAAAGTTTAAAGAAACAGAATGTCCTTCATTCATATGGTAAACTTCGGGTGTTAAGCCAAGGATATCCAAAAGGGTTGCACCGCCTGTGCCCAAAAGAATAGATTGCGCTATACGCGTACTTTCATTCGAATCGTATAAGCGACGTGTTATTGTTTGTGATAGGTAGTCGTTCTCGGGAAGGTCTGTGCTTAAAAGAAACAGGGGGGCAGAACCAAATACCTCAGGTCTTAAAAGCCAGGCTTTAACTTTAACAGGTGAGCCATGAACCTCGATAGTGAAAACTATACCCGTGTCTTCAAGAAAAGAATAATTTTTTTCAATATAGGATGCTTTCATATGAGCATTCTCATCCCATTCCTGATTGTAATAACCATACTTCCATAATATGCCAATTCCAATTAAGTTCTGTTTCTGCTCATAGGCGCTTCTCAAGTGAGAGCCTGCCAGAAAGCCCAAGCCACCTGAATATATTTTCAGCGCCTGGTCTATTGCAAACTCCATTGAAAAATAAGCAACGGAAGTGGAGTATTGAGGATCTATATCGTATCCAAAAATTTCTTGTCTTGTCAACATGGAAGGATTTATTTGTTAAGCATTTAAATGTAAATAAAAAAACTTCATGAGCAGAAACTCATAAATCGAAGAGGAAATTAACCAGGAACGTTTTCCTTTAAAAAATGCATCAATAGGCATTGCAGAACATCTACAAGCTGAATTATTTAGAGGGGTGAACTAGATCTCATATTTAGCGTTCCTGGTATTTTTTATTTTTTCAAACCGATCTCTCTCAGGCGTTCGTCCAGATATTCGCCCGCAGTGGTGTCTGGATAAGCCTTAGGATGCTGCTCGTCAATGCAATTATTCAGGCAAGTCAGGTCCATTTCGCTTTTTGGGTGAAGGAAGAACGGAACAGAATAACGCGACGTTTTCATTAACTCCCGCGGTGGATTCACTACCCGGTGAGTGGTTGATTTTAACTTGTTATTTGTTAGTCGCTGTAACATGTCGCCCACGTTCACAACAATGTCTTCAACGTTTGCTTTCACCGGGTACCACTCTCCATGTCGGGTTAGCACCTCCAAACCATCCGCGCTGGCGCCAATTAATAAGGTAATTAAGTTGATATCTTCATGAGCACCTGCACGGACGGCATCTGCAGGAATTGAATCCGGATCTTCGATAGGAAAGTAGTGAATGGCTCTAAGTATGGAATTGCCGTTATGAACCTTCGAATCAAAGTAATTCTCGTCCAGTTCAAGATATACAGAAATCGCACGAAGCAATTGTTTTCCCGCACTTTCAAGACGTTCATATACTTCTTTGGTTACCTCATTAAAAGCTGGTAATTCATCAACAATTATGTTATCAGGATAAACCTCTTTGACCACATCCTCATCTGTTACAGTTTGGCCTCGTTGCCAAAATTCTTTCAGATCAGGCGTCTTCGCGTCCTTGGCCTTTTCTTTCCCCTTGCTCGTGTACCCCCGCTGTCCCGCCAGCTCCGGTTTCTCGTATTTTAGTTTTATGTCTTCAGTTAAGCTAAAGAAATTTTTTACCTCAGCGTACAGCTTATCCATCAGCTCCTTGGTCATGCCATGGTTGGCTATTGTAACGAATCCTGTTTCTGTAAATGCTTTACCTATATCGTCAGAGAACTTCTTCTTTTGCTCGGCACTACCTTGCAGATAATCATGCAGATCAAGGCGTGGAATATTAACTTCTGTCATATTAATGCGTTTGAATCTAAAATAAATGTATTTGTGGAAAATGATCAATTATTTTACCTTTAATAGTAATAAATATCAGTTTTTCAGTGCCTTAAGTTGTTCACATTTGTTGTAAGCTCCGATTTTCTTATAAACACCAGCCTTGGTATCACTAATGTCATAATTAACTCTCTGTGCTACTGTCTTTAAACTTAAATTTCAGCAAAGGGTTTATAATTCGTAGTTTTGAGGTTCCAAATATTAATTCTATAGGTAATGCAAAGTTTTAGATCTGAACTGGAAAACCCGATTGTACAGAAAGACATAATTGAGCTTGAGAAAAAGATCAGGTTGTTCAGAGAGGGAAAAATACACGAAGAAAAGTTCAGAAGCTTAAGATTGGCTCGTGGTGTTTATGGCCAGCGCCAGCAAGGAGTTCAGATGGTCCGTATTAAATTACCCTACGGAAAAGTAACCACTGCACAGTTATTACGTATCTCCGATGTTTCGGACGAATTTGCTACAGGAAATCTTCACATTACCACCCGTCAAGATATTCAGGTGCATTTTGTTAGCTTGGAACGCACCCCTGAACTTTGGGCTGAACTTGAAAAAGATTCTATTACCCTTCGCGAGGCTTGTGGTAATACAGTAAGAAATGTAACAGGTTCTGCCATGGCCGGAGTTGATCCGGAGGAACCATTTGATATAACTCCTTATGCTCATGCATTCTTTGAGTACCTTTTAAGGAATCCTATATGTCAGGATATGGGACGTAAATTCAAAATAGCGTTTTCATCTTCTGAGCGTGATACCGGTTTTGCTTTTATTCATGATTTAGGCTTTATCCCTAAAGTAAAAATAGAAAACGGTCAAGAGGTACGCGGATTCAAGGTTGTTATGGCCGGAGGATTAGGATCTCAGCCACATATAGCCGAAGAGGTTTCTGAGTTTGTACACGAAGATCAAATCATTCCTTTTGCTGAATCGATCATCCGTATTTTCGATCGTTATGGTGAGCGGGCAAAACGTAACAAGGCCAGGTTTAAATATCTTATTCAGGATTTTGGAAGAGACAAGATCCTTGAGCTGGCGGAGCAGGAGCGTAAAGCATTAAAGGTTAAGGAATATAAGATCAATAGAGATCTACCTCAGCCAGTACTTCCTGCAGCACAAGTTCCTGTTGTTGAAATTACCGACTCTGTTAAATATGAGCAGTGGTTGAAGTCCAATATTTACCCTCAGAAACAAGAAGGATTTGTCTCTGTAGGGGTAAGAGTGCAAAATGGTGATATCAAAACTCCTGTTGCGCGCAAACTGGTTGATATTGTTCGCGCTACAGCAGCAGATGATATTCGCCTGACTAACTCACAGGGCTTAATGCTTCGCTTTGTTAGAGAAGAGAGCTTGCCTTATTTGTTTGAAAAGTTGAACGAACTGGGTTTAGCACAACCTGGATTTGAGAGTGTAATCGATATCACTTCTTGTCCAGGTACCGACACTTGTAATCTTGGTATTTCTAATAGTACTGGTATTACCCGCGAATTGGAAAGAGTTCTTCTGGAGGAATACCCCGATCTGATCTACAATAAAGACATCCTGATTAAGATCAGCGGTTGTATAAACTCCTGCGGCCAGCACGCAATGGCTGCCATCGGATTCCACGGCTCTAGTATGAAAGTTGGAAAAATGGTAGCTCCAGCCCTGCAGGTATTATTAGGAGGTGGCCCAACAGGAGATGGAACAGGTGTGGCTTCAGAAAAAGTGATCAAGGTGCCAAGTAAACGCGGTCCGCAGGTTTTGCGTACTCTTTTAAACGATTACTTCGCCAACGCTCAGGAAGGTGAGCTATACAACCAGTATTACAACAGACAAGGTAAGATCTATTTTTACGACTTGTTAAACCCGATAGCAAGTCAGGAAAATATCACACCAGACGACTTTATCGACTGGGAACAAACCGAACCATACAAACCGGAAATCGGTGTAGGTGAGTGTGCCAGTGTTCTGATCGACCTTGTTGCTACCTTATTATTTGAAGCTGAGGAGAGAATTCAGTGGAGTGAGGAAGCTTTTGCAAGGGCAGACTATTCAGACGCCATTTATCATGCATATACTGGTTTTATTAATTCGGCTAAAGCCTTATTAGTTTCAGAAGGTGTTAAAACGAATACCCAGGCAGGGATTATTAAAGATTTTGATGAAAAGTTGGTTGCAACCGGGAAAGTAAAATTACCTTCTTCGTTCGACGAGCTGGTTTATCAGATAAATCAGAATGAGCCTACCAAAGAGTTCGCTGAGTATTATTTAGAGCAATCTAAGTTGTTTAATCAGCAGCTTAAAGAGTACCGGAACGCACAATTAGTCAATACTGAAATTTAAGCTGATTGGATGTCTGATTCAACAGAAAATAATCCAAATACTGGTACGAACGGGAAAGAGCAGAATACGCTCTTTCCCGTTTTTTTAAAGCTCGAAAAATTAAATTTACTGATAGTTGGAGGAGGAAATGTTGGGGAAGAGAAACTATCAGCGGTTCTTAATAACAGCCCTCAGGCTAAAGTAAAGCTGGTCGCCACCGAGATCTTTCCTCCCGTTCGGGACCTTCTTCAAAGAAACAATATCAGTTTTCTGGAAAAGCCCTTTACCGAAGACGATTTGGATGGAATAGATTTGGCTATAGTTGCTATTAATGATAAAGAGATCAGCAGTCAAATCCATGCGTCCTGCAAGGCAAAAGGAGTTTTAACAAATGTAGCGGATAAGCCTGCATTGTGTGATTTTTATCTTGGTTCAATTGTGCAGAAGGGAAACCTAAAGATCGCAATTTCTACAAATGGAAAATCGCCGACGATATCCAAAAGAGTTAAGGAAGTTTTAAATGAGGCTTTTCCCGCCGAAATTGATGATTTGCTAGACAATATGGAAAAGATTAGAAATTCTCTCAAGGGAGATTTCTCTGAAAAGATCCGCCAATTGAATACTATAACCAGTAGTCTTTCTGCCCAGCCGCAAGCTTCAAATAAGCGGAAGAACCAGTTAACTATCCTACTGTATCTCATTATGGCAATAGCATTAATGGGGGTAGGTCACCTCTTGTTCTCCTATATATTCCGCTGATATTTGGCGGATCCCCATTGCGGATAAAAATCAAATATTTGTTGTAAGTTTGTTAAAATCCTTTTCAAAATTTAAGCAGTGTTAACCAAAAAGACTAAATACGCAGTTAAAGCATTAATGGCCCTTGCCAGAAATAAGGACAATAAGCCTATGTTGATCGCTCAAATTGCCGAAAAAGAACAACTTCCTAAGAAGTTTCTCGAGGCAATACTGCTCGAGCTTAAACGCAGCGGTTTCCTTGGTAGTAAAAAGGGAGCAGGAGGTGGATATTATTTGATGAAAAAGGCTGAGGAAATCAAGTTGGCCGGAATTATAAGGGTCATTGATGGGCCGATTGCATTGTTACCCTGCGTCAGTTTAAATTTCTACGAAAAGTGTGAGGAGTGTACAAGTGAGATATACTGTGGCATCCGGGATGTGATGAAGGATGTTCGCGATGCTACCCTGAACGTTCTTACACAAACCAGCCTGGCTGATATGATCGAACGTGAAGAGTCTTTACAGAAGAAGTTAATATCTGAAAAGGCTGAAGGTATATCTGAAGAGAATTTTAAAGGTGACTTCAGCGGCTCTGTAGAGTGATTTTTTTTATAATTCCAGAACAAGGAATTAAACATATTGTTATTTAGATACCCTAATTTTTTAACCAAAGTATTTTCTTAAGAAAAACAAAGGTTGGGTGATTAAGGGTTAAGCAAGCGGCCAGGTTTCCTTTGTTACCTGGCCGTTTTTATAACACTAATATCTCTTTTTTTTATAACTGTTTAACTCAAAGTTGGTGTCTTAGGTCTTATTATAATACTTCCGGATCAATCCTTTAAAACCTAACCATATCATTAATGTAATGCCTGCAACTATGGCTATGTAGGCTAAGTAGTCTCCATACTGAACATAGAAAGTTAGTTCTTCATTAAGATTTATATCAGCCTTAAGGGCCGTGGCCACCCACCATTTGCTTTGCTTTACAACATCACCACGTTGATTAATAAAACCTGATATTCCCGTATTGGCCGAACGTGCAATCCATCTTCGGGTTTCAATGGCCCGTAACTTTGCATACGCGAAATGCTGGTCTTTTCCCGATGTATTACCCCACCAACCATCATTAGTAACAATTGCTATAAATTGAGCTCCTTTTTTGACACTTTTTGCCACGTATTCACCCCAGATAGACTCATAACAGATCACCGGAGATACTCCCATCCCGCTCTGGGCATAAAAAACAGAAGGGTCATCCTGATGCCCGTAGTCGCCGGTTGCCCCTCCAAAGGCTTTAAATAGCGGCTTCAAGAACGTCAATGAATGTGCAAAAGGTGTTTGTTCTACTCCAGGAACCAGTTTCGACTTGTGATACAGTTGTATTCTTGAAGAATTCTCTATTTGTATGGCTGCATTAAATACATCTATATATCTTCGATTTTCCTCAATAAGCCGCGCTGTTGCTGTCTTTTCAGTGTCATACCACGCAAAGCTCTCTATACCAGAAAGAACGTTTCCATTTTTATATTTAGCTAAAAAACCTTGTATTGTAACAAAGTCTGGATTTGTAAGCAGTCTATCTTCATCAGCATTATCTGTAATTGCCGTCTCTGGCCAGATAAAATATTCGGTGTTGGGCTGTCCAACAGAATCAGAAAGTCTTATCAAGTTTTGTACCTGCTGCGCCCCGGGCAGAGAACCGAATTTCTCATAAGGGTCAATATTAGGTTGTACAACAACTACGTTTGCAGGGTTCTCGTGCTCCAAATACTTGTTGTACATAGTTATGGAAAGAGTAATGGGAATAAGTACCCAGGCAGATAGCCCCGGTACCAGTCTTTTCTGTCTTTCCAAAGCCCTGTCATCTGTCGAGCTCCTTGCCAGTGTTAGTTCGAATGTTAGAATGTTTGCGACTAGTATCCAGATCGTGCCTCCATACACTCCTGTATATTCATACCACTGCACAAGCTGATGCGACGAGGCGAAGCCATTGCCAAGCGTCATCCAAGGGAAGGAAAGGTCCCAGGTTTGGTGCAGGTATTCGTAAGCTACCCAGAAACAAACAAGGCCAAGGTAACCTATAATCCTGTTGCTCACCCTTCGCAACTGATAGTACAACCACCAGGCAATTGTCATTAGTACAGCAGCAAGGCCAAAAGGGATTAACGATATAAGCACAGCTACCCACGCAGGCATTACTGAGTTAAGCGAATTGAATACCCAGTAAATACAAGATGTGTTCCATACAAAAAAAGTAAGGAAGGCGATGCCGAAAATCTTTTTTCCCTTATTAGTAAACTTAGCATCAATTATTGCTTCAGTACTAAGTAACAGTGGAACAAATGCAACCAACAGGAGGGGAGCGGTAAAAGACATAGGCGGCCAGGCCAGCCATAATAAAAGGGCGGTGGTTAAGGCCTTTAAATATAATTTCTGCACGTTATCGTAATGATGTTAATATTTGCCGCTTTATTTCTGCCTTACCACTTAATAAATTACTTGTTTTTCTCCAGCAATTCTTCTACCCGGTTTCGCTCGGTCTGAAGTTCACGGGCCAGTTTTTTCTCTTTGTCGTTTGCCTTTATTTTGTAAGCCTGGTATTCAGCTGATATTTCATCAAATAATTGCCTGCGATACTTTGCCTCTCTGATGCTCCGGCCCGCGGTGAATAATACAATCAATAAAGCGGCAGCTAAGGTAATAACGGCGCCCCACATAATTGTATTATAAGTTGATTTATCTACCCGCATACCAAGTAGATTTACCTGATCAATAGTTGATCTCGACTCTTCCAGGTTCTTTTCGCCTTCTGATACCTGCGCTCTCAGATCCTGAATGGTTTTTTCCTGCTGGGCAAGTTTGGCTCTTAAAGGTGCGCCCTGGGTTTTGTACATCCTTAAACTGTCCTGCACACTTCTCCATAAATTCCGCAACCTGTTAGGATTTACTACCTGGTACCCCTGTTGCATCCAGGAGCGTTTAAGTAATTCGTCATATTGTCCTGCCAAACTGTTGTTACCAGGAGCAGGTTGGTATGCCGGTGTAGTCGTTTGAGCCGGTGCAGGTCTGCTGCCCGTTGGTTGTATGGTTTTAGATCCGGATTTTTGAGCACCTGATCCTGTTGTCGCCTTGACTTCACTAACAGAGGTCTTCTTAGCAGGTGCAGCCGTTGTACTTACTCTCTTTCTTACAGCTGAAGTGTCCTGTCCTTGCACTGCCGTTGCAACCATTAGCAGAAGAGCTATCGAGAAGCTTTTAAATAGTCCTTTTTTCATAGTGTTAATGTAAGGTTAATAGCCAGGGTGAAAATATAAATTTATAATAACAACAAAAAGCCAACTTGTCTTTTGTATTGCTTGTTATAACATCAAACGAGACAATATGAGAGCTGGATTTTTAAGGATAATAACGCTGCTTTTTATTTTACCAGGTTTATCGACTGTAGGACAATCAAGGACAGAAAATGTTGTTTTGATTACTTTAGACGGAATGCGTTGGCAGGAGATTTTCCAGGGAGCAGATAAAGATATTTTATATAGGAAGAAAGGTGTCGAGAATGTAGCCGAGATTGAAAGTCAGTTTTGGGACAAGGACCCTTTGAAAAGAAGGGAGAAGCTTTTGCCCTTTATTTGGAGTGAGATTGCTACAAATGGGCAGATTTATGGTAATAGAAGCTTGGGTAACAAGGTAAATGTCAGGAATAAGTTCAGGTTTTCCTACCCTGGCTATAATGAGCTCTTGACTGGTTTCCCCGACAAAAGAATAAATAGCAACGCCAAAAGGAATAATCCTAACCAGACTGTTTTGGAGTTCCTGAACAAAAAAATTGAATATAAGGATAAGGTAGCCGCTTTTGCATCCTGGGACGTATTTCATTATATTCTAAATCAGCAACGATCGGGAGTACATGTCAATGCGGGGAACGATACATTGAAGGCTCAAAAATTGAGTGCAAGGGAAAGGTTTTTAAACCAGTTGCATAAAGCATCTCCAAGTCCCTGGTCTGGCACTCGTTTCGACAAGATTACTCACCAGTATGCTAGCGAATACTTTAAAAATAATAAACCTAAATTCCTGTTAATCGCTTACGGAGAAACTGATGAATATGCTCATCATGGTAATTATTCATCTTATTTGAAGTCTGCCAATAAAACGGATGCATATATCCAGGAGGTTTGGAATTGGATACAGTCGGATGAACAGTACCGCGATAAGACCACTTTGGTTATCACAACAGATCATGGAAGAGGAAATGGCAGGAGATCGTGGAGAAGCCACGGGGTTCTCCAAAAGGGTTCTAACAATACTTGGTTTATGATCATGGGGCCGGATACTCAACCACTGGGCGAGATGAAGGAAAAAGAGCACTACTATAACAATCAGTTAGCGAAAACTATTGCAGGCTTTCTAAACCTTGAGTATCCGGTTCAAGGGGCTTATGGAGAAGTAATAGCTACGGCAATGGAACATTGAACCAGGTACTGAATTCATCTGCTGTGGTGTTTCCCAGTCCTGCACTTCCAGAAATTTTTCTCTAAGTTTACGCCGATGAATATTGGAATAATAGGACTTGGAGACATGGGCTCTATTTATGCCCGAAAATGGTCAGAAAAAGGCTATTCCGTATATGGCTGCGATCTGCCGGAGCGATATGAATTATTAAAACATGCCTTTCAGGGAACATCCGTCACTGTTCTAGAAAGTGCAAAAGCGGTAGCCCGTAAGTCTGACTTCTTGATGTATGCTGTTGAAGCCGCAAAGATTGCTCAGGTAGTTGCCAGCACCGCTGATTCTGTAAAATATGGTGCTGTCATTGCCGGACAAACTTCTGTTAAAGATCCCGAGATTGAGGCCTTCGAAAAATACCTACCTTCCGACGTTCATATTTTTACATGCCATTCCCTGCACGGTCCTGCTTTTTCTACGGAAGGCCAGAAACTAGTAATTGTTCCTCATCGGATAAATAAAGAGAATTATTCCCGTGTCCTGCCAATCTTTGAAGCTTTAGGATCTGAGATCATTGAGGTAGAGAATTATCACATGCATGATCAGATCATGGCCGATACCCAGGCAGTTACCCATATGGGGTTCGAAAGTATGGGGACGGCGTGGAAAAACTCTGGCTTTTATCCCTGGGATCATGGTGCTTATTCAACCGGAATAGATAATGTGAAGATCCTGACAACTCTGAGGATATTTAGCTATAAGGCTCACGTTTATGCGGGACTTGCGATCCTAAATCCTTTTGCGCGGAAACAGGTAAGGCAGTATGCAAAGTCAGAATCTGCACTATTCAAGATGATGATCTGCGAAGATGAGGTTGCTTTCAGGAAACGTCTGAAGGAGGCAAAAGAGTTTGTGTTCCACGGGGAGAGAGATTTTATTACTCTCGATCAGGAGGTGATGGGAGATTTCAAGATGACGTCTGATCCTAAACATCATCATCCTAACTCTCATTTAAGCTTGCTTGCAATGGTAGATGCCTGGCATAAGCTGCAAATCAATCCTTACGAGAACCTGATCTGTCAGACTCCTCCATTCAGATTGCGTCTTGGTATAGCTGAATATCTGTTTAAAAACGAGGATCTGCTTGAAGAAACAATTCAAACAGCATTATATGATAAGAATATCAGGGCCGATGATCTCGAATTTCATTCTGCTGTGCGTGAATGGGCCTCAATAATTGAATATGGAGATATGGAAGGTTATCTTTCTCATTTCAATCTGGTGAAAGATTTCTTCGCCGATCGTTTACAGGAAGGAGCCAGGCAAAGCGCTCGTCTAATCCAGAAATTAACTACCTAAAACAGCTATTCGGGCAAATAGCTGTTTTAGGTGAAAGACTGTTTGTTATTACCCGCCGACCCTTTGGTACCTCTCCGTCACAATAATCGACTTAACTTTATCCTTGTCCTTTTGAAAGTCAAATGCGTCTAATAACATGAATGCATTTTCAGGGTCAGTTACAGAAGGGAACATCTTTCGTACAGCGGAAACCTTTCCGTCTGAAAATGCCATTAGCCTAACAACATCTATCACCTGGTCTACAGTAAAACCAGCATATGGTGCGGTTAAATCAATAACCGATAATTTATTCTTGTCAAAGCTAGCTTGCCTGAGAGATTTCGAAAAACGTTCGAAAGCAGACGAAGTCATTAGGGGAGGACAGTTATTCAGGTAAGGCCGGCCCATAGGAGGCCTGTTGCTATAACCTTCAGTTAGGGGCTTGTCCCAGTTGTCATAACTGCATCTTCCCAAATCAAGGTCCTTTACAGGTCTTAGCGCGTCTTGGTTTAATACCGCTATTGTACGTATCCCCGGTTTAACAAATACATCCGAGCGATAAATAACCTTGTTGTTAGCTTCAATTACAACAGGATACCTTCCTTCTCTGATATCAAAAAACCTGAAGCGTCCGTTAATGCTGCTGATAGACTCATCACCCAGAGAGACAGTGAACCGTCCTCTTGCAGGTACTTCAATGAAATATTCGGAAAACGCTGTCCTAAAGGAAGGCTGGGCATTAACTAGCGAACAGAGAAAAACAAGAGCGGTGATTGTAATAAGTTTAATTGTGTTCATAATTGAAATATCTAAGTGTGTGATATTTCTATGACAAAATCTTTTATCAGGGGTTTAATAGTAGCAGAAAAAACTTCTGCGGATTAGAAGCTGCTGGAGAAGGAATTGTAGTCTAAGACTCTTTATAGCATTGAAATTAACCTGAGTATTTTGATAACCGATATTAAAAAAGAGAACCAATTTCCGCTGGTTCTCTTTTCGAAAAACTTATCTCGGCTTCACGGTAGTTTCTCCATCTTCCTCAACTTTTGTTTTCGAGTTTGGAGTTTTTAGTTTCGCATCATCTCCGGTTTCCACTTTCATTTTTGAATCCCCGGACTTCACTTTCATTTCATCATTGTCCATTTTTAACTTATCGTCGCCCGACTTGATTTTTATACTATTGCCGTCCCTTTTGATTTTAGTTTCATCAAGCTTCCATACGCCTTCTTCCTGAATTAAGGCATTGTTAACGATATTCCCGGAAGGTCCGTAAAGCGTGTCTCCTGTACTAACATTAACAAAAAGCATATCTTCACTGATAGGCTTCCGGGTATCTGCATAAATGTATCCGCCCCCGGATTCTGTATCCTGAATAATGGAGCCGGAGCCCGAACCTGAACCTGCACCAGCGCCTGAACCGGAGTTCAAAGTTACGAATGAAGCTGTTGCGCTATTATCTGTAGCTGTGCCATCTGCTGAAGTCTCAGAGGCAGTAGCTGTAGAATCTGATGCGGATGTACTTCCCGATTTATTAGTACATGCTATAGCTAAAGGCAGTGCAGCTATTGCAATTGTTTTTAAATACTTAATTTTCATCTCCTTTAAGTTTAATTATATGATAACACTATACTTAAAAGAAAGTTTACTTTGGGCCCTGCAAAGCATATTTCCATTTACGTCACTTCTCTTTGTGAACTTATTAATTTCAAGCTTCACCGGAAAAACTTTCAATGCCCCGAAAATAAAACGGGCAGCCCTAATGGACCGCCCGGTGTTAATTTTTGGTCACCTCCTAATTGGTGTACCCAAAGTTTTGTTGGAATTCCTTTGTCACATCCAGGGTCGACTGAGGAATGGGAAATACCCTTCTGAATGGTTGTGTTGAGGGCTTTGCGGTATAGGCTAGATCAAACTTGCCGAAACGGATCATCTGCGGACGGCGGTACATCTCCCAATACATCTCAAAGCCAAGCTCCCTGTAAAGTGTAGCCTCGTCAAGGGTCGTAAGCTCTTTTCCTGCCGCATTCCCATAAAGCTCCTCGCGAGTTCTGGAGGTTCTCAACTTATTAATATCAGCTAAAGCTTCTGCAGTCATTCCCTTTCTGAAATATGCTTCTGCTCGCATTGTATAGATACCACCCAAACGGAATAGTGGTATATCAACATTGCTGCTTCCATTTCCTTCTTCTGGATCGAATTCAAACTTAAAGATCCGCGCCCCACGGTTAATTTGATCCTGCTTTAGAATAGCCTGTGAAGGATTATCAAAGTTTAATTCAGGAGTGAAGTTCATTTTAGTGGTCACACTTTTTTCCATTACAAGTTCAGATACTTTGATCCGGCCATCCGTAGTCATCTCAAACTTTCCACCTGAGGTTAATACCGGCCCATACTGTTGCCCCGCAGAGATTCCCCAGTTAAAGTGGAACCAGGGTAAGTTATTGCTATTAGGTACAATGCTCGTAGCTGGCACACTACCTGGGCCGTCGTTCATAAACCATGTGCCGTCGCTGTAACGGTACTTTCTCGAGAAACGTGGATCGTCATGGTGACCGTCCCAACTATGGTAAAATTCTGGAGTAGTGCATGAGCCATTAGTCCCCCTATTAGCAGGTGACGGCCGCTGATTACGCTCTACACACATGTATCCCAAATCATTATCTCCATTACGGATATTATCTATCTTTTGAACCACAACAAAGATCAACTCTGGTCCATTTTCATTCTTGATAGCGAAATTATCGAAGTAATTGCTTGCCAGTCGGAATTTAGATGAATTGATAAGGAGCGATGTATAATAAATAACACGGTCCATATCTGTTTCATTACCATTTACTGCTTTTTCGTTGAAATTGAACGTAGGAGCATAACGGTCTTTATAAACTGCCCTGTTCAAGTACATGTTCGCAAGAAGTGCATACGCTGCTTCTTTAGTAAAGCGGCCATTATGGGTAGAGTGGTCTCCAAGACTGGCAAGGTCAGGTATTAACGCTTCCACCTGTAGGATCAGCTCATCTATACCAGTTGCCGCTTTTTTAATTTCAAGCGGAGCTTTATCTAACATAGGATCCCTGTAAGGTGCCTGATCATAAAGGTCAAGAATGGTGTAGGTATAGTAGGCCAAAAGGCACTTGGCTTCTGCCAGTAACATTGGTTTTTGCTCTACATCGCTATTGCTGATCTGCTTAATTGCAGTTAATGACCGTGTAATGCCGTTTGTTAATAAATCCCAGTTATCGGTTACTATAGGATTATCAGCCTTCCATGTAAACTCATGCATCGATCTCCACTTCCCCCCGTCTCCCCAGTCACTTCCCCGGGTTGGAAGCATGGCTATATCTGTTGTATATTCCTGAAGAGAAAATATACCGCCGTTATCAACAAACGTACGATCTCCCAGGCGATCATATGCAGCGGCTAGCGCCCCTGTAGGACTAGAGGCATTATCCCCCAGGACTTCATCGAGCACTACCTCATCCAGGTCGGTACAGCTTGCTGTAAAAGCCACTGACATTATTAAAAAAGCGTTTTTTAGCTTATATAGAGTTTTCATTCTAGTATTATAGTTTTAGGGTTGCTCCGAAAATGAATGTTTTTGCAGTAGGGTAGCTCGCATAGTCTATTCCCAGTGACTGGTTTCCTCCGCTTGATTTTGGACTGTTGATCAACGGGTCATATCCGCTATAATTTGTGATGGTGAAAAGGTTTTGGCCTGTCACGTAAAGTCCTAAGCCCTGCAACCATTTCAAACTTTTTAGTTTAAGGTTATAACCCAAGCGAGCAGAGTTTAATCTTAAGAAATCTGATTTTTCAAGGAATAGAGTAGAAAGCTGAGGGGCATTGGATGAGTTAGCGCCTGATTCTAAATAACCTGATGCAACGTTTCGGTCTGAAGCAAGGTTGTTGATATTTAAAGCGTTTAATCCAGTATTATTTACAAGGTAGGCCCCGGTCTGTCCGATAAAAGAAAGGGAAAGATCAAATCTTTTATAGTTCATTTGGCTATTAAATCCAAAGCTGAACTTTGGAATGGCCCCTTCAATAATTACTCTATCATCACTGTTGATCGTATTGTCCCCGTTCCTGTCTCTGAAGATGTTTGCCCCTTTCTCGTCAAACCCAATATGCTCCAATAGATAAAATGATCCGGCCGCATAGCCGCTTTTGTAAATATTTGCTACAACGCCCGATTGTCCTGGGCCTGATATCGTACCTGAATAAATCTCAGATACAGGGAGGTTTTTGATGGTATTATCAAGAGTAGCTCCGTTTACATCAGCAGACCAATTAAAGTTTTTGGTCCTGATAATTCTGGATCCTAGCATGAACTCAAATCCTTTGTTAATTATCTCCCCATCAATGTTCACCCAAACGGTTGTAGTTGGGCTTAGTACTTGAGCCGGTATGTTTAGGATAGCATTTGTGGTGGTTTTATTGAAATAATCAAGAGTTCCATAAAACTTCCCCCTGAACAACTCGAAATCCAGGCCTAAATTCGATTGTGTTACTACTTCCCACTGAAGGTCTGGGTTGGGCGTCCGCGTTACGGATATTCCATTTACCAGAGTAAGGTCTTTATTTAAGTAATAGCCGTCGGCACCAGACAAAGCATAGCTTGCTTTTGTAAGTTTATTTTGAACTTCCTGATTTCCGGTTTGTCCCCAGCTGGCTCGTACCTTCAGGTTGTCCATCCAATTCAGATCTTTCAGAAAGTTCTCCTGCGAAATATTCCATCCAAGTGCAAAAGATGGAAAATATCCGTATTTATTATTTTCCCCGAAACGGGTGGATCCATCGGCTCTTAGCGAAGCTGTAAGAAGATATTTGTCATTTAACGTATAATTTGCCCTTGTAAAAAATGATTGTAGTTCATTTTCCTGGGCAAAACCTGCCACGCCACTTTGTGTTCCCGAAAATGCAGGATTGTTTTCTGGGGTAACCCCTCCCTCAGCTTTCGCAATTGCTGTTAACGCGAAACTGTTTCCTGACCTTTCGAACTTTTGATAAGAAAAACCTCCTAGTACTTCTAAACGGTGTCTTTTTGCAGATAAGTTATACGTCAGATAGTGCTCAAGGAGGCTGCTTTGCGACTCCATATTGTACTGCACGTACCGGCCGGTAGGATTGATGTCTGTGAGGTTCGGGTAGATGGTAGTGTTTCTTTCAGAGGTAGAGCGATCTATACCAACATTGAGTTTATATTCAAGACCCTTTAAAATTCTGAACGATAGATCAGTATTTCCTAATACTCTAAGCGTATTTGTTTTATCATTGTAAACGCTAAGCAGATAAGCCGGGTTGTAGTGGGCATTCATTTTAAAGTTCGTGTACGCTCCCGTCTCGTCAAAAACTGGCCTCGTTGGATTAGCCATCAATGTGTGAACGATCAGCTGCCCATTAGAGCCTCCGTCATCACTTGTAGGAACCCCGAAATCGCGGGTTTGACTCGCTGTAAGGTTTAATCCTATTTTTAGTCGTTGGTTATCAAAGAATGATTCCGATGCGTTAATTCGGGCTGAACTTCGCTTAAAAGAACTATTCGTAATAACCCCTTCCTGGTTCATATGTGCAAGAGAAACATAGTAGTTCCCAGAATTTGATTGCTTCGAAAATGCCAGCGAGTTATTGGTGGTATTGGCCTGTCTGTAAATAACATCCTGCCAGTCGGTATTGCCTCCATGATCAAATGCAGGTTGAGTAAGCGCATTGCGATACTGGTCTGCAGATAATACATCAAGCTTATGAGCAACCTTAGAGATACCAGTATAACTTTCGAAGCTAAGATTGCCGTCTCCTTTCTTACCCTTTTTTGTGGTAATGATAACTACACCATTCGAGCCCCTTGCTCCATATATAGCCGCAGCAGAAGCATCTTTTAATACCGACATCGACTCGATGTCGCTTGTATTGAGAAAGTTTAATGGATTCTTAGCCTTCGAGCTACCAAAGCCAACGTTTTGGCCGGCCGGACTTGCCTCGTCATTGGTAAGTGGTACTCCATCAACAACAAACAAGGGAGTACTACCACTTCGGATAGAGCCAACTCCCCTGATCGTTACATCTACACCACCTCCGGGCTCGCCGCTGTTTCCTACAACTCTAACACCAGCAACTTTTCCTTGAAGAAGGTTATCTGCTGATACAACTATTCCCTGACGGAAGTTCTGTTCATCTATTTGAGCAACAGCCCCTGTTACGTCTTTTTTCGTACGACGTCCATAACCAACTACTAAAACCTCGTTTAGTTTTGCAGCATCAGGCTCCAGCCGGATTTCCATATTTGCAGAGTTTGCTGAAACAGTTTTTACCTGGTATCCCATAAAACTGATTTGCAAAGTTGTTCCCAATGCAGCTTGTATGGAGAATTTTCCATTAGCATCAGTAACAACTGCATTATTGGTTCCTTGTTCCTTTACTGTTGCACCTGGTAAGGGATTTCCTGTTTCATCCAACACCCGGCCTTTTATTGTTTCATTAACAGCTTTTGTATTAGGTCTTTCCTTGTTTTCTACCTTTTTTCGGATAAGGACAGTGTTATTACTAATGTTGAAACTGAAGTCAGCTTTTGCCGCAAGTGCCTTAAGAACGGTCTCTATCGGCTCGTTAAGTGATACTGTATAATGGTTTTTATCTGTAATAATAGCTTCTCCATAGCTGAACTTTAAATTACTTTGTCTGCTGAGGATATTGAAAATGTTTACGAGTGTGTTGCTTGCTGTCTTGCCTTCCTCTTTTCTCTTCTCTACCCGAGCTGAATAGGATGGTTGTGCGATAAGTACGAAAACAGCCAAAAAACAAAACACTTTGAAGATTTCTGTAGTATATTTACGGTACATATTAATTGATAATGGATTTAATTAATGTTGTTTAATAAGCCGCTTTGTTCCAGCAAAGCGGTTTTTTTATTGGCTCACTTTGACTATTTTAACATAGGCTTTAAATTTTAGGGCTGTAACATAATTTATCTGATTAAGAATACTTTGAAGCGATTGTGCAGCTTCGATATAGAGTGATACTTTAGTGTTCAGCAGCTGAGCGTTATCCGTTTGAAAAGTCACTCCGTAACGTAGTTTTAGTACTGTAAACACCTCCGATAAGCTTGCCTGATCCAAATAGAGCTCTCTTCTAAACCAATTTGCCAGAAGTTCTTTGCTACCCCGCTGCTTTATCAGCTTATTATTTGTATAATAAGCTTCTTGATTTGGGAGCAGATTAACATTGATCTCACCTACCGATACATTAACCTTACCCGTAGCTACTGTCACTGCACAAGAGTTTTGACTTAGAGCTATATGAAAAGAAGTGCCTAATACTTTCGTCTGGAGAGGACCTGACTGAATAATAAATGGACGTTCCGGGTTTCTGGCAACTTTAAAAAATGCATCCCCCTTCAGTAGTCTTACTTCTCTGTTATTTCCCGCAAACTTTTCAGGGTATTCGAACTCCGAGTTAGCAGCTAAAAAGATAACGGAGCCGTCTTGTAGCACAACAGAATCCGCCGAAGATTTCGTAACGAATCTTTGCATGGTAAGTCCTTGTACTCTTATAAGAAGGATCGATAAACAAATTACTAATGCTGCACTTGCTGCTATCGCATAAGGGTAGAGGGATCTCGCTCCCTTCTTTTTCCTAATTTTAGCAAGAATAGATGCCCTAACGGCTTCTTTATTGCCCATCTCATTATCATCCCAGACAGATTCTTGATACTTCTTTTCCATGAAAGCATTAAGTACCGCCTTCTCGTCCTCCGACAAATCTTCTCTTCCAAGTTTGGCTGATAGGTCTCCGAGGTAATTCTTTCGTTTTTCTGACATCTGTCCTTATAAATTCATGTATAAGTACCAGAAGCAGGCTAAACGTACTATCGAAAAGTATTAATGATTTGTTAAGAAATTATAAAATGCAGAAGGGCTAAAAGCAGGGGTATCAGACAGGCATGAAGGTTATTTGCCTTGAATTTAAGTTGCTGAAGAGCAGCGCTCAACTGATTCTTAACCGTCTGCTTTGAAAGATTCAATCGCTCGGCTATCTGTTCAATGTCCAGATTTTCAAGCTTGTTCATTATCAGTATCTCCTTTCGTTTTGGAGGTAACTCATCAAGGAGCAGATAAAGTTTGTCTATTAATTCGGCTTCTAAAGTGGGCTCATTTTCCTGGATGTAATCCTCGAACTGTTCATCTAGAATGGTGACATCGAAACTTTTTTTGCGGTACTCTTTAAAAATTTGATTTTTTACAGCGCGAAAGAGAAAGCTCTCGATGGAGGAGATTTGAAGCATGCCGCGTCTCTCCCAAAGATCTGTGAATACCTCCTGCACAATATTTTCTGAAAGGTATTCGTCGTGGGTAAGCTTGAAACAAAAAGCGTATAACTTTTCCCAATGTTGAGAGTAGATTTCTTCAAACTTTGCAAGGTTGCTCATAAAGTTTTGTGAGTAGTGGCGAAGGAACGGTATTAACTTCGATTGAGCTTTATTCCTAAATTATCTTTTAATTAAATTTTCATTTAGCAGATTTGCGAACGTATATCCGTTCTTTTTTTTCTTCATTAACGCTGGATTAATATCTTTTGCAAACTTTTGCCGGATGAAACAATGGCTTTTATGTCTTTTTGTATTTCAAACAGGACTATCCGCTAGCTTATATGCTCAAAATAAATTAGCCGAGCCTAAAATTGCTTTTATTTCCGATGTGCATTTTGCAGATCTCTACGGTCAACTTTCCGGTACTGACTTCCAGGGGGTGAAAAATCCAATTGATGGCAGGAACACACTTTTGCGCACGATGAGTTCGCAATTGCAGTCTACCCGCATTTTTAATGAGAATTATTTTGCATTTATCGCTGCTCTGGAGGATGTTGCAAAGAGAGGTGTTCGACTTGTAGCTCTTCCAGGAGACTATTCAGATGACGGGCAACCGGTGCACTTGAAAGGATTACAAAAAATTCTAAAGGAGTACCACCAGAAGTACGGAATTCAATTTTTCATTACCACAGGTAATCACGATCCTGTTGGTCCGTTTGCCAAGGATGCTGGAAAGAAGGATTTCTTGGGCGAAAAGGGAATGTCACAACCTATCTTTAGCAAGGCAGGTGTCTACAACCCTACTAATAAAAATGAACATCCAACGGCTATCAGTCCGGATATTTCGGAGCTTGGATACGAAGGCGTAATGGATCATCTTTCTGAATTCGGCTTTTTTGCTCAACCACATTACCTGTACTGGGCAAGTCCGTTCAGCTCTTACTCCCCGGACAATTACAGCTATCGAAAGGCGAGAGAAGCTTCTCAACTCCATAACCGGATGTACACAGTTGCTCCGGGTGATACTATCCCCGACGCTACTTATCTTGTTGAACCTGTAGATGGCTTATGGTTACTTGCTATTGATGGTAATGTATACCTCCCTGCCAGAGAGGGTAAGGCAAAAACTTTCTCTAGCGCCGAAGCTGGGTATAATAATGTAATCTTACATAAGAGGCATATCCTCTCCTGGCTTAAAACAATTTCTGAGATGGCAAAGCAACGAGGCAAAACCCTTATCGCCTTCAGCCATTATCCCATGGTAGATTATAATGACTCGGCTTCCCCCGAGATAGCAGAGCTCCTCGGACCAGATAAATGGCAGTTAAAGCGACTGCCTGGCTTAAATGTGGCTCGTGAGTTTGCCAAAGCAGGAATTAATATCCACTTCGGCGGACACATGCACATCAATGACACAGGTGTTTTTTTCGACAACAGTCGAAATTCCTTGGTGAATATTCAAACACCATCACTGGCGGCTTATATCCCGGCCTATAAACTACTGACGTTAAAAGAGCAAGGTAAAGCTGAAATAGAAACGATCACTATAAGTGAAGTAAAGGGCTTTGATAAGCTTTTTCCGCTGTACCGAACAGAGTATGAATTTTTATCAAAAAATTCAAGTGGTGCAATCTGGGATAGCAAGATATTGAATAGTAAAACGTATTATGATTTCACCCGTAATCACCTTGAAGAACTCGTGCGTTTACGTTTTCTACCGCAGGATTGGCCGGAAGATCTGAGAAATTTTCTGCCGAAAGCCTCCGGACAGGACTTGCTTTTGTTGTTGAGTAGTGGTTTAAAATCCTCTGAATCAATCGCGTCCGAAAATAACAAACAGGATCTTTTAAATAGGCTTAAAGCAAACAAACTACAAATGTCCGACTTTGCAAAGTGGACGGGGATTGATCTGATAAACGATTTTTATCGTCTGAGAAGCGCCGATCAACTTGCATTAAAAGACATCGGGGTTCAACGTTTGCGGCAGTACCAAGTTCTTGCTGGTCTGGCTGCATCTTTGCCTGAAAGTCAACTTGCAACGGAAAAGAATAAAAAGAGTCTTGTATTGTTTTTTAGTATATTCAATAAATTCCTCAAAGATTCACCGGCTGATCATTTCCTGATTGACCTGTCAACCGGCGATATAAGAGAACTACCATCAAAATAGGTTGCTATTGGGAACTCAATCGTTTATTTTTTCATCGAGTATAACGGGGTTTGGCCGAACGTAAGTTCCATCATTGAATTGAACCTGGTACGAGGACGGAAAGAATGAGCTGGGCTTATAGTAATCGGTTGTAATAATTTGAGCCCCCGATTTTTCAGCCATGCGAAAATGTGTATAATCGTTTCTTCTAGCCTCCCGGGTGTCTGCATCAGCCCTTGTTCGGACAATGTATCCCTTCTTAACCAATTTTGGTATACTCGAATCCTCAGGATTATTCCTTAGAAGTGCTGCGGCTTCAGGGGTACCAGGTTCTGCATTGACAAAAAGTACCCTGCCTTTAAGGGACGGATGGCCTTTTATATACATATCCCGGTTTTTTCCGGTATTGTCCAGAATGAATAAGAACTTACCTTTTGCCTGCTTCATTTCGGGCCAGTTACCTGCAAGAACAGCAGCCTCGAGAGTATTGTAATTCCCGCGGACCATGTCAGGAGTGATTAAACGATCTGCACCGAGATGTTTTCTAATTGCAGCATCCAGTTCGTTGAACAGCTGCTCAGTGAAGGGTTCAGGTGTAGTTCCTAAATGATTCGTTTCGCCATCCTTAGGTTCAAGAGTAATAAAGACTGGTATATGGCCCGGATTTGCTACCGACCAGTCGTGCAACTGCTTCAGGCAGATCTCGAAAGTGGGAGCCGAACTTCGGAAATCGATATCTGGGATATGAAGAACCTTAAATCCCGGTTTCTGCATAAGTCCCTTTGGGTCGAAAGCTTGTTCTGCCTTCACCATTTCAAGTCCCTTAGGCTTAGCATATTTTCCTCCTTTCGAATCGGGATAGACATCGATCTCCAGGTTCCGCAAGCCCATCTTCAGCTGTTCGGGAATTGTAATATGCTCATATTGCAGGCTATTTAGCCTTTTTGTACTGTCCCCTTTCATTAAATATTGAAGGAGGGCAGGTTCAATTGCTTTTTTATAACTGTTATGAGAACCTATAACCTGAATCTGGTTTAATCTTTCTTGTGCCAAAGCATTAGAAAGCAGGGCAGAAGGTCCAAGCATTAATAATGCAGCTAATATATTTTTCATTGATTTTTATATGTGTATTATAATTTCTGCCCAAAGTTATTTTCGAAGTGTTAAGCAGAAGTTATATCTGAAATAACAAGCTCTTTGGTTTCTTCCTTTTTTTGAGTTTCAATTCTGCTTGCCCAGATACACCGGAATCCGGAGGAGGCAGCTCCAGTGTAAGGCTTGTTCTTTTCAGTGGGATGCAGGATAAGAAATACTATGGCATACTCGTAATCTGAGTATAATTCAAAATCCAGTTTACAGGAACCCATTTTAACCTCCAGTGGATAAATCTCTGAATACTTTACACAACTTGAAGATCGCAACTTAGTGCGGTCGATAAAGATGCAGAGAACACCATATATATAACCGTCCGGAAATTTCCTGTTAAAGTTCGGTGCTTGGCTCCATTCTACCTTAACTGTTATTATCGTCCCATCAACATTAATGTTCCATTCAGGGGACGCCAGACGGTTGAACGTGTATTCTTCATAGACCTCGAAGTTTATAAATTTTGTCGGATCCAGGCATGGGCTGCCTTTGTAAGCTGCTCTGGTGAGTGATAGTAATCTGGGCCAAAACCAACGAGGTTTAGTTTCGTACAAGAATGGTAAAAGCTCTTTTCTTATCAGGGAGGCATCTTTATTAGATATACTTTGCTCCTTACTGCTCATTTTCATTTTATCATTCAAGGTCACCTCTGTGTACGTGCCCCGCTTTGCGCGCTGGTGCTCTCCGTAAGTGTTGCTTTTAACTGTTATCAGGTCGTCATTTTTCTTTTTAGGTTTTTTGCTTTTTTTCATGCCAGGAAAAGGTTTAATTGTATCTTTATAAGATTATCATCTAAGGTAATCCTTCCTTCGGTAAAATTCAATATAATTTCAGCGACCTTATAGCGACCTTACAGCGATGTTATAGCGACCTTATAGCGATATTTATTGTGGAAGCATTTGTACCTGGTTCGTACCTGGTTCGTACCAAAGGGCAGACAGATTCGGGAGACAGGGCAGAAGCGTTCGGGAGAGCTAGCCCGGGCTGCGAACGCTTTCCGAACTAATCCCGAATAAATCCTGACGGTCTCCCAAGGCTGTCTCCTTTTCTTTCTTTATTTGGTAATAATCCTTCGAGAAGCGCTCTAGTTTAATTCGAAAATATGCGGCATTTCATACTTCTTCCAGATCTCCTGATCTGTCATGAATTCTTGGATTAAGAATACCTGAGCTTCCAACCGGCTAATAGCGAACCACTAAACTTATTCTTGAAAAAATAAAAAAATAACTCCCTCACTATTTGATAATTAAAGTATTGTCTCTATCTTTGCCGACCCATTTAGGGGGTACTATGCCTTGAGCGAAGCCCTACTGCTTCGATGGGCGAAAAAAGAAACAAAAGAAAATGTCAGGAATTATTGGTAAAAAAGTAGGAATGACCAGCATTTTCGACGCCGAAGGAAAAAACATTCCTTGTACGGTGATCGAGGCTGGCCCTTGCGTTGTAACGCAGATTCGTACCGCCGAGAAGGACGGGTACGAAGCGGTTCAGTTGGCTTTCGATGAGAAGAAAGAAAAAAACACGACTCAACCATTAAAAGGCCATTTCGCTAAAGCAGGAACAACTCCTAAGCGTAAGCTTGTTGAGTTTAAAACCTTCGAAGACGAAAAGACTTTAGGCGACACTGTTACAGTTGAGATCTTTGCAGAAGGCGACTTCGTTGATGTAGTTGGTACTTCAAAAGGTAAAGGTTTCCAGGGTGTTGTTAAGCGTCACGGTTTTGGTGGTGTGGGTGGTCAAACTCATGGTCAGCACAACAGAATGCGTGCTCCAGGTTCATTAGGAGCTTCTTCATGGCCTTCACGTGTATTCAAAGGAATGCGCATGGCTGGTCGTACAGGTGGTGCTCGTGTTAAAGTTCAGAATCTTCAGATCCTGAAAGTTTACGCTGAGCAGAATTTATTAGTTGTTAGCGGTTCCATTCCGGGAGCAAAAGGTTCTTACGTAATCGTTGATAAATAAGATGGAAGTTAATGTAGTAAACATTTCAGGTAAAGAAACAGGTGCCAAGGTGCAACTTCCTGAAGCGATTTTCGGTGTAGAGCCAAACGATCACGCAATTTACTTAGATGTTAAGCAATACCTTGCGAACCAACGTCAGGGTACTCACAAATCTAAGCAACGTAACGAAATTGCAGGATCAACCCGCAAACTATACAAACAAAAAGGTACTGGTGGTGCCCGTGCTGGTAACATTAAATCACCTTTATTCAATGGTGGTGGTCGTGTTTTCGGTCCTCAGCCACGTGACTATAGCTTTAAACTGAACAAAAAGTTAAAGCAATTAGCTCGTAAATCAGCCCTTTCTTACAAAGCACAAGATAACAACATTGTAGTTTTAGAAGATTTCTCTTTCGATGCGATCAAAACTAAAAGCTACGCTAAGTTAATTGCTGACTTAAATGTTGCCAACGAGAAAACTTTGTTAGTATTACCGGCTGCTAATAACAATGTGTACTTATCAAGCAGAAACATCAAAAAAGCAAAAGTTATCACTGCTGACCAATTAAACACTTACGATGTGTTGAACGCTGGCAAACTTTTGTTAACTACTGATTCTGTTAAAAAATTAGAGGAGGCACTGGCCAAGTAATATGGAAATTTTAAAGAAACCTATTTTAACAGAAAAAGCATCGATTCTAACTGAGAAGCTGAATCGTTATGCATTTAAAGTAGATCACAGAGCCAACAAATTGCAAATTAAAACAGCAATTGAACAAATGTATGGTGTTAACATCGCAGCTGTAAACACTATCGTGGTATCTGGAAAGACAAAAAGCCGTTACACAAAAGCAGGAAATGTATCTGGTAAAACAGCCAAGTACAAAAAAGCGATCGTAACGCTTAAAGATGGTGAAACTATAGACTTTTACGGCACTATATAATTAGACATGGCAGTTAGAAGATTTAAACCAGTTACCCCTGGAACTCGTTTCCGCGTTGGAGGCGATTACTCAGATGTTACTACAAACGTTCCTGAAAAATCGTTAGTAGTTTCTATTAAGAAGTCAGGTGGTAGAAATAACACTGGTAAAATGACTATGCGTTATCTCGGTGGGGGACATAAAAAGTCATACCGATTGATTGATTTTAAACGCGATAAACACAACATCCCCGCAACAGTTGCCACAATTGAGTACGATCCTAACCGTACAGCCCGTATAGCATTGCTACATTACGCTGATGGTGAGAAGCGTTACATTATTGCTCCTGAAGGACTAACAGTTGGACAAACTGTAGTATCCGGAGAAGCATCAGCTCCTGAAGTTGGAAATGCACTTCCGTTAAAGAACATTCCTCTTGGTTCAATCATTCATAACATTGAATTGAATCCTGGTCAGGGTGCTTCAATTGCACGTAGTGCCGGTACTTATGCACAGCTTTCTGCTCGTGATGGTAAGTACGCTATTATTAAATTGCCTTCTGGCGAAACCCGCATGATCCTTGCAACTTGTCTTGCAACTATCGGATCAGTATCAAATGCCGAAAAATCAAATGAGGTATTAGGTAAAGCTGGACGTAAACGTTGGTTAGGTTATCGCCCTCGCGTTCGTGGTGTTGCCATGAACCCGGTAGATCACCCAATGGGTGGTGGTGAAGGAAGAGCTTCCGGAGGTCACCCACGTTCAAGAAAAGGTTTATTGTCTAAAGGTTACAAAACCCGTAACAAGAAGAAAGCTTCTAGTCGTTACATTATCGAAGGGAGGAAAAAATAATGGCACGTTCAATTAAAAAAGGCCCTTATATCGACCACAACTTATTGAAAAAAGTTGATGTTCTTAACGAAAGCAGTAAAAAGACTGTGATCAAAACTTGGTCTCGTCGTTCTATGATCTCTCCGGATTTCGTAGGTCACACTTTTGCTGTTCACAACGGAAATAAATTTATTCCAGTTTATGTAACTGAGAATATGGTTGGTCACAAGCTGGGAGAGTTTGCTCCAACGAGAACTTTTAGAGGTCACGCTGAAAAGAAAAAATAAGCCATGGAAGCAGTAGCAAAATTAAATAATTGCCCTACCTCACCTCGTAAAATGAGACTGGTTGTTGACCTGATCCGTGGTGAGCGTGTAGAAAAGGCACTTTATATCTTAAAGTATACAAATAAAGAAGCTGCACAGAGAGTTGAGAAACTTCTTCTGTCAGCAATAAAAAACTGGGAAGCGAAAAACGAAGGTCAACGTCCTGAAGAAAGCGAACTGTTTGTGAAAACAGTTATGGTTGATGGAGGTCGTCAGTTAAAAAGACTTAGACCAGCTCCTCAGGGTCGTGGATACAGAATTCGTAAACGTTCTAACCACGTAACATTGGTAGTTGACAGTAAAATCGCACAAAACTAATTTATAGGAAATGGGACAAAAAGCACATCCAATAGGTAACCGTTTAGGAATCATCAGAGGTTGGGATTCTAACTGGTTCGGTGGCAACAACTACTCCGATAAATTAGTTGAAGACGAAAAAATCCGTAAATATTTATCAGTACGTATCTCTAAAGGCGGTATAGCTAAATTAGTTATCGAGCGTACTCTTAAACGTATAACTGTAACTATTCACACTGCACGTCCAGGTATCGTTATTGGTAAAGGCGGTCAGGAAGTTGACAAGATCAAAGAAGAGTTAAAGAAACTTACTAAAAAGGATGTTCAAATTAACATCTTCGAGATCAAACGTCCTGAGCTTGATGCTCAATTAGTAGGAGAGAGCGTTGCAAAACAGTTAGAAGCTAGGATTTCTTTCCGTCGTGCAATGAAAACTGCTATCGCGTCAACAATGCGTATGGGTGCAGAAGGTATCAAAGTAATGTGTTCTGGTCGTTTAGGTGGTGCCGAGATGGCGCGTACTGAACAGTATAAAGAAGGCAGAATTCCTCTTCACACTTTCCGTGCAGATATCGACTATGCATTAGCTGAAGCGTTAACTACTTACGGTAAGATCGGTATCAAGGTATGGATCTGTAAAGGTGAAGTATACGGTAAACGTGACCTTTCTCCAAACATCGGTCAAACTTCTAACACTCGCGGAAGAAACGAAGGTGCTTCGAACTTCGGTGGAAATGAAAGAGGTGGAAATGACAGACGCGGTGGAGATAGAAGAGGTGGAAACGATCGTGGCGGAAACCGTGGTGGAAATAACCGTGGTGGACAAGGTGGTCAAAACCGTGGAGGAGGCCAAAACCGTGGTGGAAACCAAGGTGGTGGTTTCAGAGGAAAGAAATAATTGAATTTTTAAAATCGTTTGACGATATAAAAAGATACTAAAATGTTACAGCCAAAAAGAACGAAGTTCAGAAAAATGCAGAAAGGCAGAATGAAGGGTCTTGCAACTCGTGGTGCAGAACTTTCTTTCGGATCTTTCGGTATTAAATCTCTCGAACCAGCCTGGATTACTAGTCGCCAGATCGAAGCTGCACGTATTGCTGTTACACGTTATATGAAACGTGAAGGACAAGTGTGGATTCGTATTTTCCCTGATAAACCTGTTACCAAGAAACCTGCAGAGGTTCGTATGGGTAAAGGTAAGGGAGCTCCTGAATATTGGGTAGCTGTTGTACGCCCAGGTAGAATGATTTTTGAAGCTGAAGGTGTGCCTTTGGAAATTGCTAAAGAGGCATTACGTTTAGCCGCTCAGAAATTGCCGGTTCAAACAAAATTTGTAGTACGTAGAGATTACGTAGAAGCATAAAAAGGTTTTGAGTTGTGAGTTGTAAGTTTAAGTAATCACTTACTTACAACATACAACCTGCAACATAGAACAAGAAATTAAAATGAAACAGTCAGAAATTTTAGAGCTATCAACAGAAGAGATCGTTGCAAGGATTAACGAGGAAAAAGCAAGTTTAACTAAGTTAAAATTTGCTCATGCAGTTTCTGCAATCGAAAACCCTTCTCGCATCGCGAACATCAGAAAAGATATTGCTCGTTTAAACACAGAATTGACTAAGCGCAAAGCGGCTTCAGCTGCTGAGTTACAGTCCGCTTCTGAAACTGAATAATAGTAAAAGTCGACATGGAAAGACGATTAAGAAAAACCCGTATCGGGTTGGTAGTAAGCAACAAGATGGACAAGTCTATCGTTGTTTCTGTAGAAAGGAAAGTAAAGCACCCTATCTACGGTAAATTCGTAAAGAAAACTACCAAATTTATGGCTCATGACGAGGCTAACACTTGCGGTATTGGCGACACAGTGTTAATTATGGAGACTCGTCCGCTGAGTAAAACTAAGAACTGGAGATTAGTTGAAATTTTAGAGAGGGCTAAGTAACATGGTACAACAGGAATCAAGACTGAATGTTGCTGACAACAGCGGAGCTAAAGAAGTTTTAGTGATCCGTGTCCTAGGCGGTACTGCAAAAAGATATGCATCTTTAGGTGACAAAATAGTTGTTACTGTAAAAAGTGCTATCCCTTCTGGTAACGTAAAAAAAGGTACTGTATCTAAAGCAGTAGTTGTTAGAACTAAGAAAGAAGTAAGACGTAAAGACGGATCTTACATCCGCTTCGACGACAACGCAGCCGTATTGTTAAATAACCAGGACGAGCCACGTGGTACACGTATCTTTGGCCCGGTAGCTCGTGAGTTGCGTGAAAAACAATTCATGAAAATTGTATCATTAGCACCGGAGGTATTGTAAAATGGGAAATATCAAAAATACACAAGCCAAGCTTAAAATCCGTAAAGGTGACCTAGTGCAGATCATTGCAGGTGACTCTAAAGGAAAACAAGGTAAGGTTATTGAAGTACTTGTTAAAGCTAACAGAGTAGTTGTAGAAGGTGCAAATCTTGTATCTCGTCATACTAAGCCTAACGCTGCTAACCCTAACGGTGGTATCGTTAAGAAAGAGGCGCCTATCCATATTTCTAATTTAGCAGTTGTAGATCCTACATTAGGAAAACCTACACGCGTTGGCAGAAAATTAAACAGCGAAGGTAAATTAGTTCGCGTAGCAAAAAAATCTGGGGAGGAAATTAAGTAATGGCTTACGTACCAAGATTAAAATCGAAATATAAAGAGGAGATCCGCACAGCGCTTAAGGATAAATTCCAGTACAAAAGCGTTATGCAAGTTCCTAAATTAGAGAAGATCGCAATTAACCAAGGTGTTGGTTCTGCAACTTCTGACAAAAAACAAATTGAGAACGCTATCAACGAGTTGACTACAATCACTGGTCAGCAAGCTGTTCCTGCGAAATCAAAAAAGGATATCTCTAACTTTAAATTACGTAAGGGAATGCCTATTGGTGTTCGTGTAACTTTACGTGACAATAAGATGTATGAGTTCCTTGATCGTTTGATCGCAGTAGCTTTACCTCGTATCCGTGATTTCAAAGGTATCAATGATAAAGGTTTCGATGGAAATGGAAACTATACATTAGGTATCTCTGAGCAAATCATCTTCCCTGAAATCAATATCGATAAGATCAATAAGATCCAGGGTATGGATATCACCTTTGTGACTTCTGCAAAGAATGATGTTGAAGCGCTTGAGTTATTAAAGCAATTCGGATTACCATTTAAAAATCAAACAGTAAATAATGGCTAAAGAAGGTGTTAAAGCGCGTGAAGTTAAACGTGCGAAATTAGTTGCCAAATATGCTGATAAAAGAGCTGCTCTTAAAGAGGCTGGCGACTTTGAAGCTTTAGATAAATTACCTAAAAATGCTTCTCCGGTACGTTTGCACAATCGTTGCAAGCTAACTGGTCGTCCTCGTGGATATATGCGTCAGTTTGGTATTTCACGTGTTACATTCCGTGAAATGGCTCTTGCTGGTAAGATCCCGGGAGTAAAGAAAGCAAGCTGGTAATAATATACTAAATCAAAAGTTAGAGTTAAGAGTAAAAAGCTTGATCCTCAGGATCCTTTTGATATTTAATTTTTAACTTTTGAATTTTTAGGAAAAAGGTTAATTAAAATTCAAAAATTATCGCTTTGATAGTTTTTGAATTTTTTTTGTACCTTTGCGTTCCAATTTTAAATTTTAACCGATGGAAGGTCGTCCCTGTGACAGGGAAGGAAACCACCATCAAAAACAAGTATAATGAATACAGATCCAATAGCAGATTATCTTACAAGAGTAAGGAATGCCATCAAGGCCAACCATAGGGTTGTCGAAATTCCTGCATCAAACCTCAAAAAAGAAATCACAAAAGTTCTTTTTGACAAAGGTTACATCGCGAACTACAAGTTTGAAGATTCTAACATTCAAGGCACTATCAAAATCGCTTTGAAGTATCATCCGATTACTAAAGTTCCTGCTATTCGCACCATTACACGTGTGAGTAAGCCTGGTTTGAGAAAGTATGCAGGTGTTGATAAAATGCCACGTGTTTTAAATGGTTTAGGTATCGCTATCCTATCTACTTCTAAAGGTGTAATGACCGACAAAGAAGCTAGAAACTTGAACATCGGTGGCGAAGTTTTATGTTACGTTTATTAATCAGGAGGATTAAAAGATGTCAAGAATAGGAAAAGCGCCAATCGCAATCCCGGCTGGAGTTACGGTTACAGTTTCTGAACAGAACCTGGTTACTGTAAAAGGTCCAAAAGGAGAATTAACTCAATTAGTTGATTCAGATATTACAATCGCTCAGGAAGAAGGAAATGTTGTTGTTCAACGTCCGTCTGAACAGAAGCGTCATAAAGCATTACATGGTTTATACCGCGCTCTGATCTTTAACATGGTTAAAGGTGTAACTGAAGGTTACAAAGTAGAGCAAGAGTTAGTAGGTGTAGGTTACCGTGCTACAAACACTGGTAATACATTAGACCTTGTATTGGGTTATTCTCACCACTATGTATTTGAGTTACCAAAAGAAATCAAAGTAGCTACAACTGCAGAAAAAGGTAAAAACCCTACAATTATTTTAGAAAGTATCGACAAACAATTATTAGGACAGGTTGCTGCAAAGATCCGTTCTTTACGTGCACCAGAACCATATAAAGGTAAAGGTATCAAGTTTGTTGGTGAAGTGTTAAGAAGAAAAGCTGGTAAATCGGCATCTAAAAAGTAATCATCATGGCAGGAGTAAAATTATCTCGCAGAGAGCGAATTAAAAAAGGAATCAGAAAAAGATTAACCGGTTCTGCAGAGCGTCCACGTTTATCTGTTTACAGAAGCAACAAAGGAATCTACGCTCAGATTATTGATGATACAACCGGTAGAACTATCGTTTCATCTTCATCTTTATCAAAAGATTTTAGCGCAACTGGTAACAAATCAGAGCAGTCTAAAGCTGTAGGTAAAGCAGTAGCTGAGAAAGCTGTTGCGGCTGGTATCAGTCAGGTAGTATTTGACAGAAATGGTTATTTATACCATGGACGTATTAAATCATTGGCTGAAGGAGCTCGCGAAGGCGGTTTATTATTCTAAACACAGATTACACAGATTGTAGTTGTTTGCACCGGTCGGTGTAATCGATTAAAATCGGTGAAATCCTAACAAACAAAAGATGTCAACAATAAATATTAAAAGAGTTAAATCTAGCGAGATTGAATTAAAAGATCGCTTAGTTAGCATCCAACGTGTAGCGAAAGTTACCAAAGGAGGTCGTACTTTCTCTTTCTCAGCTATCGTAGTGGTAGGTGATGAGAACGGAGTAGTTGGTTACGGTCTTGGTAAAGCAAAAGAGGTAACTGAAGCAATTGCTAAAGGTATCGACGATGCTAAAAAGAATCTTGTGAAAGTTCCTGTTATCAACGGAACTGTTCCTCACGAGCAATATGGTAAGTTTTCAGGAGGTTTCGTTTTCATTAAACCTGCTGCAAACGGTACAGGAGTTATCGCAGGTGGTGCGATGCGTGCAGTATTGGAGAGTGCTGGTATCCACAACGTATTAGCAAAATCAAAAGGTTCATCAAACCCACACAACGTGGTTAAAGCAACAGTTTCTGCGCTTTCACAAATGCGTGATGCTTTCACTGTAGCTCAGCACCGCGGTGTTGATCTTAATAAAGTTTTTAACGGATAATACCATGGCGAAGATCAAAGTAACTCAAATTAAAAGCGTTATCGATAGAAGCGAACGCCAGAAGAGAACTATCCAGGCTTTAGGTTTAGGTAAAATCAACAAGTCTGTTGAAGTTGAGGCTACCCCGGCTATTATCGGGATGGTAAGAGCAGTTAATCATTTAGTAGCAGTAGAAAGTATTTAATCATGAACTTAAGTAATTTAAAACCCGCAGAAGGTTCAACCAAAAATAGAAAGCGCATTGGTCGCGGTACTGGTTCTGGCCGTGGTGGTACTTCAACACGTGGTCATAAAGGAGCTGGTTCTCGTTCAGGAACTTCAACGAAAGTTGGTTTCGAAGGAGGTCAAATGCCTTTACAACGTCGCTTACCTAAAGTTGGCTTCAAGAACATTAACCGCGTGGAATACGTTGGTATTAATCTTGACGTCCTTCAAGGTCTAGCTGAAAAATTCAATTTATCTGCAATAAACTTCGATACTCTTAAAGAACACGGACTAATTTCTAAAAATGATTTAGTTAAAATTCTTGGAAGAGGCGAGTTAAAAGCTAAATTAGATGTTACCGCTCATGCTTTTACAGCAACTGCTCAAAAGGCAATTGAATCAGCAGGTGGTGCAATCGTTAAATTGTAATTAATTAATGAAGAAGCTTTTCACTACTCTTTCAAATATCTGGAAGATAGAGGATTTAAGAGTGCGTATTTTAAACACACTCTTATTTCTTTTAATTTATCGTATAGGATCATTTATTACGTTGCCGGGTGTTAATCCCCTGGCGCTTGAAAGTCAGCAGAAGGCTGGGATACTTGGTCTGTTAAACATGTTTGCAGGTGGATCATTTTCACGTGCTTCTATTTTTGCGTTAGGGGTAATGCCTTACATATCTGCATCCATTGTTGTGCAGTTGTTGGGTATTGCTATTCCGTATTTCCAGAAGATGCAGAAAGAAGGTGAGAGCGGTAGGAAGAAACTAAACCAAATCACTCGTTACCTTACTGTTGTGATCACTTTTGTTCAAGGTGCTGCTTATGCCCGTACTCAAATTCCTGTTGAGGCGAAGGTATTAGGCGAGCCTTGGTTCACTGTTGCTACAATGGTTATTCTAACTGCAGGCACTTTATTCGTAATGTGGCTTGGGGAGAAGATCACTGACAAGGGTATTGGAAATGGTATATCATTAATCATAATGGTGGGCATTATCGCTCAGTTACCTGCTGGAATTATATCAGAGTTTCAGTCAAGATTAGGTAATGGAGGAATTATTGCTTTCATTGTAGAACTGATTGCATTATTTTTCATCGTAGTATTTACAATCCTTATTGTTCAGGGCGTTCGAAAGATTCCTGTACAGTATGCTAAGAAGATTGTAGGAAACAAACAATATGGCGGGGTTCGCCAGTACATTCCTTTAAAAGTGAATGCTGCCGGTGTTATGCCGATCATTTTTGCTCAGGCAATTATGTTTATTCCTGCTACAGTTGGACAGTTCTTTCCTAGTGCTCAAGGCTCATTTCTTACTTCTTTAAGTAATTATACTTCAGTAGCATATAACGTAACTTTCGCAATTCTCATCATAGCTTTCACTTTCTTCTATACAGCCATCACTGTTAATCCGGTACAAATGTCTGATGATATGAAGAAAAACGGAGGGTTTATACCTGGTGTTAAGCCTGGAGCAACCACCGGAGAGTACATTGATGCTGTAATTTCGAAGATTACATTACCAGGAGCGGTCTTCCTGGCCATCATTGCCATTTTGCCTTCTATTGCTAACGTATTAGGTATCAACAGTCAATTTGCTCACTTCTACGGTGGTACGTCTTTGTTGATCTTAGTAGGTGTAGTTTTAGATACGCTTCAGCAAGTGGAAAGCCATTTATTAATGCGCCACTATGATGGTTTAATGAAAACTGGAAGACTTAGAGGACGTACTCCTATTGCCTCTGGTACTGGCGCTGCCGGGTCTACCATCTAATTATGTCGAAAGTTTTATATAAGACTTCAGAAGAAATAGAACTAATAAGGAAAAGTTCCTTATTAGTTTCTAAAACTTTAGCTGAAGTAGCTAAAGTAATCGGGCCAGGTGTAAAAACCATAGAGCTCGACCGTTTAGCTGAAACTTATATACGTGATAATGGAGGTGTTCCTGCATTCCTTAATTATAACGGATTTCCTTATTCTCTTTGTATCTCTCCAAATGACCAGGTGGTTCACGGCTTTCCCGGTGAATATGAGCTTAAAGATGGAGATATTATTTCAGTAGACTGTGGTGTAATTCTAAACAAGTTTTTCGGTGATTCTGCTTACACCTTCACAGTAGGTGAAGTTCCAGAAGAAACAAAGAAGCTTTTAGAGGTCACCAAGGAATCTCTGGTAAAAGGTATTGAAAGGGCTGTTGCCGGTCTTAGGGTTGGCGACATCAGTTATGCAGTTCAGGAACATGCCGAAAAACATGGTTACGGAGTAGTTAAAGAGCTTGTTGGACATGGAGTTGGTTTTAAACTTCATGAAAAACCTGAAGTTCCTAATTACGGTAAACGTGGTTCAGGAATGAAACTGGAAGAAGGTATGGTGCTGGCAATCGAACCAATGATCAATGCAGGTAAAGCTGCTATAAAGTTTTGGAAAGATGGCTGGACCGTAAGTACTAAGGACAACCAACCCTCGGCTCATTTCGAGCATACGGTAGCCGTCAGGAAAGGCAAAGCGGATGTGTTATCGACCTTCGAGTATATAGAAGAAGTTTTAAGATAAAAAAAATTATTATTTAAATTTTTTTGTTTAATTTTGCGCTCCCGAATTAGCGGGCCTAATTAAATAGAAATCAATAAAATATGGCTAAACAAGCCTCTATTGAGCAAGACGGAATCATTAAGGAAGCATTATCTAATGCAATGTTTCGCGTAGAGTTGGAGAACGGACACGAGATCATTGCACATATATCAGGTAAGATGCGTATGCACTATATTAAAATTTTGCCTGGGGATAAAGTTAAGCTTGAAATGTCTCCTTATGATTTAACAAAAGGCAGAATAACTTATAGATATAAATAAGATGAAGGTTAGAGCATCAATTAAAAAGCGTAGTGCGGATTGTAAGATCATCCGTCGTAAGGGTAAGCTTTATGTTATTAACAAAAAGAACCCTAAGTACAAACAACGCCAGGGATAAAATTAATTGAAGGAGTGAATGGAGAGATATCACCAGATCGATACATTCATGAATTCAGTCATTCAATCATTTAAATAAAATATGGCTAGGATAGCAGGTATTGATTTACCAAGAAACAAAAGAGGAGAGATCGGACTTACTTACATTTTCGGTATCGGCAGAGCTACAGCTCAAAGGATCTTAGATCAAGCTGGTATTGACCGTAATGTAAAAGTACAAGAGTGGACCGATGATCAGTTAGCAGCAATCCGTACAATCATTAATGACGAAATTAAGGTTGAAGGTGCTTTACGTTCTGAAGTGCAATTAAACATTAAGCGTTTAATGGACATCGGATGTTACCGTGGATTACGTCACCGTAAAGGTTTACCAGTTCGTGGTCAGAGAACCAAGAACAATTCACGTACACGTAAAGGAAAACGTAAAACAGTTGCTAACAAGAAAAAGGCTACTAAATAATACCAGATAAGTAATGGCTAAGACTAAAAAAGTAACCAAAAAGCGTATTGTTGTTGTTGAACCAGTTGGGCAGGCACACATTAACGCTACTTTCAATAATATCATTGTTACTCTTACCAACAGTCAGGGACAGGCTATTTCCTGGTCTTCTGCAGGTAAAATGGGTTTCAAAGGATCTAAAAAGAATACTCCTTATGCGGCATCTCAAGCAGCGTCTGACTGTGGTAAAGTTGCTTACGATTTAGGATTACGTAAAGTTGAAGTATTCGTAAAAGGTCCTGGTGCCGGACGTGAGTCTGCAATCCGTACACTTCAAACTGCAGGTATTGAAGTAACAACGATCAAAGATATTACTCCGCTTCCGCACAACGGATGCCGTCCTCCAAAGAGACGTAGAGTATAATAGCTTTCGGCGTTAGGCTGATCGCAAGGAGCTGAAAGCTCAAAAGAAATTTATTGTTAAAGCTAAGATTCGGTAGCTAAAGGCTACCAGATACTTTAAAGAAAATACAATGGCAAGATATACTGGCCCAAAAAGCAAAATCGCCCGTAAATTCAGAGAACCAATTTTTGGTCCTGACAAAGCATTAGAAAGAAAGAATTATCCTCCGGGCATGCACGGTGCTTCAAAGCGTCGTGGTAAACAATCTGAATACGCTATCCAGCTTCAGGAAAAACAAAAAGTTAAATATACATATGGAGTTTTAGAGCGTCAGTTCGAAAACTTGTTCCATACTGCTTCTTCTAAAGAAGGTATTACTGGTGAAAACCTTTTAAAATTATTAGAAGCTCGTTTAGATAATACAGTTTATCGTTTAGGAATTGCTCCTAGCCGTTCAGCTGCTCGTCAATTGGTAGGTCACAAGCACATTACTGTAAATGGCGAAGTTGTAAATATTCCTTCTTACTCTCTACGTGCAGGTGATGTAGTAGCTGTTAGAGAACGTTCGAAGTCTCTTGAAACCATTTCTAATTCTGTTGCCGGAAGAAGAATTAACAAACATACTTGGTTAGAGTGGGATGCAAACAGTTTAACTGGTAAATTCTTAAGCTATCCTAACCGCGATGAGATCCCTGAAAATATCAAGGAGAACCTTATCGTCGAGTTATACTCTAAATAACATATTTAAGCTGCCCCTACCGGGGCGGCTATTACAGTTTAAAAACATTAACTGAATATAAATGGCAATATTAGCATTCCAAAAGCCTGATAAAGTTATCATGCAGAAATCTACGGATTTCGACGGTACATTTGAGTTTCGTCCGTTGGAACCAGGTTTCGGTGTTACCATCGGTAATGCTTTACGTCGTATTTTATTGTCTTCGCTTGAGGGCTTTGCAATCACCTCGGTTCGTATTTCAGGTGTTTCTCACGAGTTTTCTACAATTAAAGGTGTTGTAGAAGATGTAACTGAGATCATCTTAAGTTTGAAACAGGTTCGTTTTCAAAAGACAGGCGAGTCTGGCGATTCTGAAAAAATATTCGTAATCATTAACGGTCAGGAGCAGTTTAAAGCTGGAGATATCACAAAGTTCTCTAACAATTTTACTGTATTAAACCCTGATCTAGTGCTTTGTAACATGGAGCCTTCTGTGACTTTAGAAGTAGAGTTAACAGTAAACAAGGGTCGTGGTTACATTGCCGCTGAAGAAAATAAAAATGCTGACGCGCCAGTGGGTGTGATTGCTATCGATTCAATCTACACACCTATTAAGAACGTTAAGTATACTATTGAAAACTATCGTGTAGAGCAAAAAACTGACTATGAGAAGTTAGTGCTTGACATCTCTACTGATGGTTCTATTCACCCTGAGGATGCTTTGAAAGAAGCAGCCAAGATCCTGATCCATCACTTCTTGCTATTCTCTGACGAGAATATTATGCTTGAGGCACAGGCTAAGGAAGAAACTAAAGAAGTTGATGAGGAAATCCTACACATGCGTAAGATCCTTAAAACAGAATTAGTTGATCTTGATCTTTCTGTTCGTGCATTAAATTGTCTTAAAGCAGCAGATATCCGTACCCTGGCTGATCTTGTTTCTTATGATGTTGCTGACATGTTAAAATTCAGAAACTTCGGTAAGAAATCATTGACTGAAATTCAGGATTTGGTTAAGTCAAAAGGTCTTTCTTTTGGTATGAACCTGTCTAAGTATAAATTAGACGAAGAATAATCGGACCTTCAATAGGTCTTTATCATACAAATATCTCTGAGAAGAGAAATACTTATAAGCGACATGTTTATAATTCCCTCGTAAGAGACGGTATAGGCATGTAAAACGAAAACATAATGAGACACGGAAAAAAAGTTAATCACTTAGGTCGTACCGACAGCCATAGGAAGGCATTGTTGGCTAATATGGCCTCCTCGCTTATCGAACACAAGCGTATTACTACAACATTAGCTAAAGCGAGAGCTTTACGTACTTATGTTGAGCCATTAATCACTAAGGCTAAAAACGATACTACTCACTCTCGTCGTACAGTATTTAGCTACCTTCAGAATAAGGAAGTTGTTGCTGAACTTTTCCGCGACATCGCTGAGAAAGTAGCTAACCGTCCTGGTGGTTATACTCGTATCATCAAGTTACCTAACCGTCCTGGTGATAACGCAGAAATGGCTTTAATAGAGCTTGTAGATTATAACACTGTTTATACTAAGGAAGCTCCTGCTGCTACTGAGAAGAAATCTACTCGTCGTCGCGGTGGCTCTGGTAAAGCTAAGAAAGTTTCAGCAGCACCTGCTGCTGAAACTCCAGCTAATGATGCACCAGCTGCTGATGCACCATCAACTGAAGAAACAGCTTAGTCCTTTAGAAATGAATATACAAAAAAGCCCTGTGATTTATCACAGGGCTTTTTTGTATGAATAGAATTCTGGTACTTCTTCTTTTCTAACAAATCCTCCCGTTAATATAATTTTTTAAAAGTTAACTACTGGACCGGCTGTTTCCCAAGTTGGATCTACAGCAACGGTGAAGCTTGCATTTGTGGTGAATAGAGAACCCTCTAATCTCGTCTTCTTGTTGGTGTAGAAGGTGCAGCTTAAATTCTTTTGAGCGACAATTTCTTCTCCAGCATAAGCAATTATTTGTACCGCCCGTATCCCATTAGCAACTACATAGGTGGAAATTACGTTAGTGCCACTGTTAGAAGGATTAACTCCACTTATTTTATCTACATTTCCTCCACTGCTATCCCGATAAAAGTTATAGAATGGCGCATCATCAACGATTACTCGAATGGAGGTTATATTGGATGGTATAGCGTCTTTTATTACTACATCTAGTCCCGCAACCATTCTCGTCAAGGTTACCTCTTGATTCAACGGTTCTCCACCTACAGTGAAAAGAACCTTTTTGTAAAATATCTGATCAACTGGTATAAAGGGTATTGCGACAGAAGTCATGGTATTGAAGTGGCAATTGCTATAGAGCATGTCTGGCCATTGGCCGCCAAGTCCGGCAAGTCTGTAAAATTGGTGTCCACTTGCAACAATTATGGCTACATAATTACCCGGTACCAAGGCCGCAGTAATAGTTCCGAAATTACTATCGGAACGCTTATAAGTTCTATCGAAAGCGAGAAATCCATCCGTTAAGGTTTCGTCATCAAATTTATAGATCTGGCAATATAGCTTGGGAGCATATTTCATCAGAGTGTCATTAGAGCTGACGTTAATGCTTTTTTGAGGATTAATTTCGGTGACTGTTTGTTGGAACCCGTTCGTGCTGAAAGTAACCACTTGTTTGTTTTTTTCAAGTTTTTCTGGTTCTATTGGATTCTTTGAACATGACATACTTAAACTAACCGCCAAGAATATCATTAAGTAGATATGAGATAGTTTCATAGGATATGTGATAGGGGGAGATTTCCTCTCCCCGTTTAGTTTTAAATTATAGTAGTGATGGTGAATACTAACTCTAAAAAGGTATCACTGGTCCTGGCTCACCCCAGGCAGGGTCTACTGTTACTGCAAACTGAGCATCAGATGAGAATAGCTTGCCCTTCAGACTCGTCTTTCTATTTGTGAAAAAACTACAGTTAACAATTTTTTCAGCCACGGTTCCATCCTGAGAAAGAGCTCTTATTGTTACTTTCCTTGTGCCATTTGCCAATACAAACATGGATATGGTTTTTTTACCAGGGGCTTGGTGTGGATAGAATCCAGCAATTTTATCAACATTGTTAGATCGAGTATCGGTCTTAAAACTGTAAATTGCGGTATCATCAACTATTAGGTCTATTGCGGTAACATTCGGAGGTATCTCATCGGTAATAGAAAGATCAAGTCCCGCAACTATTCGTTGCATATTTACCGTTTGATTTACTGCCTGGTCTGCAACCGTGAATAATACCTTTTTGTAAAAAATTTGATCTACAGGGCGATGCTGATCAGTCATAGCTGACACAGTATTAAAATGCGAGTTGGAATAGATCTCATCTAACCAGCCGCTGCCAAGCCCCATGAGACGATAAAACATATGACCGCTTCCTACAAATATTGCTACATAATTTCCTGAAGCAAGAGATGTATCTATTTTACCAAATCCTTGTTGAGTAGATAGTTGTGATTTCGAATACACTAAATAAGCTTCTTCGGGGTTCTCATCACTAAATTTATAGATCTGACAATACAACTTTGGAACATACTTTTTTAATGAATCGTCAAGCACCGAGTTTTTCAATTTGGCACTCGCTAAAGTTTCATGCGTTTCCGTAAACTGTGTGGCTTGGAACTTAACCTTGTAAAGATCCTTTTTTCCTTCTGGCTTTAGTTCAGACTTACTGCATCCTGCCGCTACTAGTCCTAATAGCAGGCAGAGGTGAATGTAAATTTTTTTCATAGTAATAGATTTTATTTGTTTTAATAATCAGGAGTTTCTGATATCGCTGTTGAAGTATTTGCGGTTGGTGGGTTGGTTAGTTCTGGAAAATATAAATACCCTGTCAGGTTCGCGAAAAAAAAATTATGTATGGAATTCTTTTTTGAGGGATTGATAATGAGGGTATTAGCTTTCATAGATGTAGATTTAGACGGTTGATGCTTATACTACCTAATTTTGAAGATCTTATTCTCCAATAAGATAATATTTAATTGTTTAAAGGTATGAAGGTTACTTCAAAAATTTAAGGTAAAATTAATTTTTGTTAGGGCTTCAATTAAAGGTTAAAAAAATAGTAAAATCTTAATAAGGGACTTGTTTTCTAATGATTTTTTAATAAAAACAAAATGGTAGGTAGATAAGGTGTGAGAATCAGCGATTTAGTTTAGGCTTAAAGGTGTTATGTTTAAAAAATGAAAGAGAGAACTAACTCCCTTTCATTTTTTTAATATACTATTACCAGAGCTTATTAGGGTACGTTCCGTTTGCTATCAGGTCAGATAGACTTTGTTGTACGATAGGCTTATCTTCTTTGTAAGTTACACCGAACCATTTTGAAGCTGTTGGAATAACTTTGAAATTAGCCTCACCTGTTCTAACTAATTCTTCAGCCATTAAAGGAATAAAGAACTCTGCTTTAGGGTTATTCTCGTTTGCTTCTACGAACCGTTTGAACATAGGTTCAGCTTGTTTAAATATTGCTGGTGTGAAGCCCCAGAAGTTCATAGACGCACGTGCATCATCATCTAATGGTGTTGTTGTGCCATCTTCATCTTCGTAAACGATAACTCCGTCTTTTTCATATACTTTTGTACGTTCGTTTATTTGTACCAGGTTTCCTTCAGGAGATACTTTACAAATTCCGCGGGAAACTGAGCCATGTTCAGATAAAGTTTTATCTACCTGATAACCCATTAAGGAGAAATAATCATCTCGAACTTCGGAAGTTAAAAATTGAGCCATTTTCTCAAATGCTTCATAGCCATAGAAATCATCCGCGTTGATTACACAGAATGGCTCTTGAACCTGATTAGCTGCTTCTAGTACAGCATGTCCGGTTCCCCATGGTTTTTGTCTTTCAATAGTCTTATCAATACCGTATTTGGATAAATCGTAGCTTTGGAAAACAAAGTCGATCTCAACTTTTCCCTCTAATTTAGGAGCGAAAATACCTTTGAAGCTGTCCAAAAATTCTTCGCGAATGATAAATGTTACTTTGCCGAATCCTGCACGAATTGCATCGTAAATAGAATAATCGATAATAGTTTCGCCGTTAGGGCCAAAGCCATCAACTTGTTTCATGCTACCATAGCGGCTCGCCATGCCTGCAGCTAAGATTAGTAAAGTGGGTTTCATGCAGTAAATTTAAAAAATGGATTGTTAATTAATAATTATCACGAATAAACTTTGTTATAATTATTTTATCGTAATAATGTTTTAGCTTTCCTGCAAAAATTTCATTTTTAATTTGACCAATCTCCTTAACTCTGTATAAAAAGAAAAAGGCAGCACAGATTTTGTGCCGCCTTCTTCCTCAAGAGTCCTATGATTTTATTAACGGCCTCTTTGTAATAATATTTTATTTTACTTCAAATACCTGAAGTCCTGGCCAGCTTCAATTTTAAGTAAAGATTCGTAAATTAATCGGATAACGTTGTCTACATCTTCTTTATGTACCATTTCGACTGTAGTATGCATATAGCGCAATGGCAGGGAGATGAGCGCAGATACTACGCCGTCATTGGAGTAGGCAAACGCGTCTGTGTCAGTACCGGTCCAGCGTGAGGAAGCTTGGCGCTGGAAGGGAATTCCTGCTTGTTCTGCTGCCGCAATTAGTAATCGGTTTAAATTGTTGTGAACTGATGGGGCGTAGGAAACAACGGGGCCTTTTCCGGCAGCAAGATCACCTTGAACAACTTTGTTGATCATCGGTGTCTGGGTATCATGAGTTACGTCCGTAACGATAGCCACATTAGGTTTAATCCTGTTAGCAATCATTTCAGCTCCTCTAAGCCCAACTTCTTCTTGTACCGCATTAACTATATATAGTCCGAAAGGAAGAGACTTTGCATTTTCTTTTAGTAGGCGTGCAACTTCTGCAATCATGAATCCTCCAACACGATTGTCTAAAGCACGGCCCACATAGTAACGATCATTTAAAACTAAGAATTCATCTTCATAAGTAATAACACAGCCTACATGTATTCCAAGAGCTTCAACTTCTTCTTTAGTTGTGCACCCACAATCAAGGAAGATGTTTTTTAAAGTAGGAGCCTCTTCTTTTTCTCCATTTCTTGTATGTATTGCAGGCCAGCCAAATACAGCTTTTACAATACCTTTATCTGTGTGAATATTAACGCGTTTCGAAGGCGCAATTTGGTGATCCGACCCTCCGTTCCGGATGACATAGATTAGGCCATCCTTTGTAATATAATTTACAAACCAGGAAATTTCGTCACAATGTGCCTCAATAACTACTTTATATTCCGCCCCTGGATTGATCACTCCTACTGCTGTTCCGTAGTTATCAACATAATATTCGTCTACATATGGCTTTACATAATCTATCCATAGTTGCTGCCCGGTCCATTCAAACCCGGTAGGGGAAGGTGTATTAATATAATTTTCAAGGAATTTTAATGATTCTTCGGTAACAACCTGCACATGTTTGTCTTCTTTATCTTCTGCCATGCTATGTATTAATTAATAGTTTGAAATGTAATAATTCCTATATCAACAAATGTAAAAATTTAAAAATGTTTAAAGGCGATCTCCTTATTTCGCTCCTGGATATAAGGGTAACAAATACTAGTTAAGTAAAGACCACAGGCCGGAACTGATGTACCGGCGTTTGAGCGACTTTTACTTTTTATGATGGTATGTAAGTCTTCAACTACGAGCTTATCGCGACCGATTTCAAGTAAAGTTCCTACGATTGCCCTTACCATATTCCTTAAGAAACGGTCGGCGGAAATATGAAAAACATAACCATTACTTGTTCTTTCCCATTCAGCTCTGATTATCTTGCAATTGTTGGTAAACACTTGGGTGTTTGACTTACTGAAGCAGCTGAAATCAATATACTGAAATAGAATCTTTGCCGCTTTATTCATTTCTTCGATATCAAGGTCATCTTTAACCAACCAGGAGTGATTGTGTTTGAACGGGTTTTTTTCCTGATGAATATGGTACTGATATGAACGACTAGTTGCATCAAATCGAGCGTGAGAATCGCCCCCAACTTTAATAAATCTAAAAACAGCTATATCGAAGGGAAGGAGAGCGTTAATTCCATTTATTTCCTTTTGCTCCAGTGATATTATCTTATCCACAAGGTCGAAATGGGCGAAAAACTGAGTAGCATGGACTCCGGTATCGGTGCGTCCACATCCAACTGTTTCTATCTTTTGCCGGAAAAAAATCGATAAAGCTTTATCCAATAATTCCTGTACCGAAGTGGCATTAGGCTGTACTTGCCAACCATGATAAGCTGTTCCATTGTAAGCGAGCTCGATGAAATAACGGGTAATTTGCTGCACGTGATTAATTCGTTTTCCTCCCTCGGATCGAACTTTTTCTATTTTTTTTGTTTGTATCCAATGGGGATTTAAAAGTGAAAAAATTCTCTAAGTTTGCACTACTTTATTATTGAATTATGATACAAAGAATACAATCAGTTTGGCTGTTTCTGGCTTCAATAGCTATTTTTCTACTATTTCTTTTCCCTTACATACAATTTGCAGATCCAACAGGTATTTATAAAGCAATAAAAGTAACTGGTTTGTACAAGGCAACAGGCGAGGGGGCTGTGATAGAACAGGCGTTCACCGCTTTAACCATTGGAACTGTTGTGGTAGGTTTAATTCCTCTTGCAATCATTTTCTTTTATAATAATAGAAAAAAGCAATTAAGCTTTTGCTATATAGCCATAATTATTGTTCTGGCTTATAGTTTTTGGTTAGTGGAATCAGCAAAAGAATATGTGGGAGATCTAAATCTTCAGATGCAGAATTATGGTTTGGGAGTGTTCTTACCTTCGCTTTCTATTTTGTTTTTAGTATTGGCTTCAAGAGGAATACGGAAAGATGAAAGGTTAGTGAAATCGGCGGACAGATTAAGATAAAAAAATTTGGATTGCAAAAAAGCCTGAAAGCAAAACTTTCAGGCTTTTTTGTTTCTAACACATTTGATCATTGTTAAAACAAATACAAGTCAAAAGCTCTCTGAATAGTAGTGTAAATTTTACAAATCCCAATCTCTCAATTTTTTTTTAAGATATAACTTCGTACGCCATGTAGTGGCAGTTAACCAATATGAAAAAATACTTATTATTCTGCTGTTGTTTGCTTATTCTACAGTCATTAAGTGCCAGGGAAAGGGATCCTAAATGGACAAAAAAGGTCGGATCTGTTAAGCTTGTCTTCAAGAATGCCACCTTTAAAGTAAATAGTTATGGAGCTGTCAGTGATGGAAAAACTTTAAACACTCAAGCAATTCAAAAAGCAATTGATGATTGTGCAGCTAAAGGGGGAGGAGTAGTGAGCTTTGAGCCTGGCAGATATCTAAGTGGGGCAGTATTTGTTAAGGAAGGTGTAAACCTTCGTATTGACAAAGGTGTGGAAATATTGGGAAGTTCTGATATTAAACACTTTCCTGAAATTAACTCACGAATAGCAGGTATAGAAATGCCTTGGCCCGCGGCCTTAATTAATATCATTGGGCAGAAAAAAGCAGCGGTAACGGGTGATGGTATTGTAAACGCACAGGGCAAGCCTTACTGGGATTATTATTGGAATCTTCGAAAGGAATATGAAGCGAAAGGGCTGCGTTGGATCGTAGATTATGATGCGAAACGTCCTAGAACCTTTCTAGCTCAGGAGTCTTCTAATATATTATTATCTGGCCTTACTTTTCAGCAGGCAGGTTTCTGGACAGTTCAGATTCTCTATTCTCATCATGTAACCATTGACGGAATTACCATTCAGAATAATATCGGAGGTCATGGACCAAGTACTGATGGTATTGACGTAGATTCTTCCTCCTGGGTGTTGATCCAGAACTCCGATATCGATTGTAACGACGATAATTTTTGTTTAAAAGCTGGGAGGGACTGGGATGGATTGCGTGTAAACCGCCCTACTGAATATGTTTTAATCCGTGATTGTGTTGCAAGGGCTGGGGCAGGTTTATTAACTCTTGGAAGCGAAACAGCAGGCAGTATCAGACACGTTTTGGCTAAAAACCTAAAGGGGAATGGAACAAGCAATGGCTTAAATATAAAGTCGGCGACAACCCGAGGTGGCGTAGTGGAGGATATTCATTTTAAAGATATTGAATTAAATAACGTTGGAGTAGTGGTTAGAGTAAGTATGAACTGGAATCCTGCTTACAGTTATTCGACCTTGCCTGCGGGGTATAATATAGAAACAGTTCCTCCCCATTGGAAGGTGATGTTAACCAGGGTAGAGCCCGCAGAAAGAGGTATTCCGAAGTTTAAGGATGTTTATATATCAAATATAAACGTAAATGGAGCAAAAGGTGCAGTTATTGTAGCGGAAGGTCTTAACAGTTCTTTATTAAGTAATTTTTCTTTCAAGAATTTCAATGTAACCAATGCGACTAAAGCCGGAAGTATTTCATTTGCGGAGAATTGGACGACTAGCAATGTGAACATTTCAACAAAAGATGCTAGTAAGGTGACGATTAAGAATTCGACTAACGTAAGTTTTTAGGCCTTACAACTGCCTAAGGTTAGGTTGATAAAAATAAAACAGCAGGCGATCTTTTTGATTGCCTGCTGTTTATGGCATGCACCCTTTTAGTCAGTCAGAATGTTTTCTTTTGGCATTGTAAACTGCCTGTTCTCCGTTGTTTTTGGAATGCCGAAATAGAAGTACAATGTCCGTCTTATTGGAGCATTAACTTTATTCAATTCACTTAAAGGCCCAAGAACTTTTGTGTTCGGACTGATATTCAGGCCGAGTTTAGTACCAATTGGCGGGATTCTGTCAAGGAAAGAAAGGTCGCCGGATGGTAGATCTGGATGCGGTTTTATTCCGCTTAATCCGTAAAAGTTGAATAGCCTCACGAACAGATCATCATTAGGGGTTGCTACTGTAAATCGCCCTTCCACCGTATTTAGCTCAAGCCAAACTACATCAGCAAAGTACCCTTTAAATTCAGGGTAGATCCAGGGCGCCCTGCCTGTTTGGGTATCGTTATTTCGGTTTTCAAAAACATTGTAAGTTGTTCCATAGATACGGTTTTTCCAGACGCGTGCAGGACCTTTACCCAACCACTTGGCTCCCAGGACGAAATTCTCCGGATAATTGAAGCTGATACCGGTAAACCAGTAGTCTCCGTTTAAAGCATATTCGTAGTCCATTTGCAACATCCCGTTTGGAGACATCCGCCATTTTACGTATTTCAAATCCCCAGAATAAGAAGACTCGATTACATGTTGTTCGCCTTCTTTATAATGCTTCAATCCATTAAAAGTAGCGTTTCCGCTTACCAGGACTGGTCCGTTGTTAAGAGAAAGCTTGTAATTATTATTATCATTTGCAACGCCGGCTAGTTTTCCGGTGTTTTTGTTAAAGCTTACAGAAATTCCACTTGCTTTCAATGTGATCAGACTGTCTATCTCTGTAACGTTAACGGCCGCACCAGTTTTACCAGCTAATATGCTTTCAAGTAGCTGGGCGTTCGACTTGACTTTCCAGGTCCAGCGGTATAATTCATTATTTTGGGGATCGAAAGCCGTTAACGCAAGTGCGTCGTAATTTTTCCAATCTTCAGGGAGAATAACCTTTAATGCACCTTTTGCTGTTGGAGCTACATTAGGTGCAGTAACAGCTGCTTTTTTAGCAACAGTGTAACCTGAAGTTGCGTCGTCGCGCTTTTTGAAGTTCACCAGTTCCCATTGAAACTTGCACTGATTCAAGTTGGTGAAGTGGAAACGGTTTTCCACTGGAATTTCTCCCTTGAAATTAGGTGGCAGATTTTTTAACGTTATTCTAACGGGAGAATAGATTTCGCGAATTGCATAAAAGCTGCCCTCTTTTTCGCGATGAGGCCCAACGATACCATCAGGAGCATTAACTCCATTAACATCCAACATGTTGTTCTGGTCGGTACGCATAATACCTTCATCAGCTAAATCCCAGATAAAACCTCCTGCACCTTTTTTAGCATTCCAGTGCAGTTCCCAGAAATCTGCTAATCCAGCTCCTGCTCCCCCGTCGTCCTGCGCATGTAAGAACTCTGTTACCATATAGATGTTAGTGTCCGCCAAGATCTTTTGAGTACTGTAGTAATCTTCGTAGTGATTACAGTCGATACCGTTAATGGCATTTCCGGGTTTGTGATGTGCATGGATTACGGTACGTTTGGATAGGTCGTATTTACCGTAGTCGTCATCCAGGTCAAAGTTATGACCTCCTTCGTTACCGTTGCTCCACAGAATAATAGAAGGGTGATTTACGTCTCTCGTGACCATTTCTTTCACTAAAGGAGCACCAGCTTTAGTGCTATATGCTTTTTGCCAGCCTGCTAATTCATCGAGCACATAAATTCCAAGTGAGTCACAGAGCCGGAGAAAGTTTTTATCAGGCGGGTAGTGTGAGCAGCGAACCGCATTCATATTCATTTCCTTAATCAGTTTCGCATCGATGAGGTCGGCTTCGGGAAAAGTGGCACGACCGTATTCAGGCCAGAATACGTGCCGGTTAACTCCCTTCATCTTTATCTTGGTGCCGTTTAAATAAATGCCATCTTGCTTTCTAACTTCGATAGTTCTGAAGCCAAACTTATCTGAAGTCTTGAAGATTGTATTTTCACCATTTTTGATGTAAATATTTACGCTGTATAAGTTTGGCGTCTCGGCGGTCCAAAGGAGAGGCTTTTTAATTGTAGTTCTTAAATTCACTACAGAGTCTCCACCTGTCGCCTTAGTAGTAACCGTTCCAACTACTTTGCCTTGTTTATCTATAATTTCTGCAACTATATCCCGTCCGGCCTGGGCGTTGTTCAAATAAACATTCATGCTGAAGGCACCTGTAGCTTTTGCATCAATTGCAGTCCAGTCAATGTTTTCTTTTGGAAGAGCTTCAAGATAAACTGGTCTATAAATACCGCCAAATACCCAGTAATCGGCTAGTCGCTCAGCATTATTAACAGAATTATCAGCAGACATTTTGCTAACCGTTGCCTCAAGCAAATTTTTCTGACCGTAATTAAGCTTGTCGCTGATATTATATTTGAACCGGTAAAACGCACCTTGATGTATAGGTCCAGCAGATTTTCCATTAATCTTAACTTCTGTATCTGTCATTGAACCCTCAAATACAACGTACACGTCTTTACCTTGCCAGTTTGAAGGAACATCAAACTGATGCTTGTAAAGACCTTTTTCATCTTCGAAACGGAAATTTTTCCCGTAGGTGACGTAGTCACGGCCATAATTGTACCCTCCGAATCCTTGCTGTTCCCAATGTGAAGGTACTTGGATAGAGGTCCAGAAACCGCTTTGGCGACCTCCTGTTGCCCAAAAGTCCCAGGTCTTAGTGTTTTTGACATCAGTCCCGGAGAGATATTGAATCTGCTTCGTAACCTCAGATTGGGCTATGGCATTTGCTGTAACGAGTAATGATACCCCAAGAGCATAAATCCCCTTTTTTAAGTTCATAATAATTCTTTATTTCTTTTATTGATTGCTTCTATATTGTTTTATTTAGGATTGATGGTAGTCAGCGGTGTTATCGTAACGGGTCCGATTAAACCGGATTGCAGTGGCTCCCAATTGGCTGCCGTAAATAAACCATCCTTACCAGCGTTCTCCCTTCTCCTTGGAGGCATATTTGTATTATAGAATTTTTTCCAATTTACTTTATTCCTATCAAGATAGATAACCCTGTTAGCCATTGAATTGGTTATAAAAATTTCAAGCTTATTTTTTTTCTTCATTAAGTTGGCTGGTATTTCCACTTGATAAGCAGGCCCTAGTAAAGTTGCAAGCTCTTGTCCATTGACTACTACCCTCGCGCTTTCTTCAACCTTTCCAAGATCAAGTAGCAAGTTCGACGAAGGAGTTGTAGGTCTCTTAAAATGGGTAGAATATTTTGCTGTTCCTGAAAAATCCTTCACGCCTTCCGATGTAAATGTCGTCCACGAAGCAAGGGTTTTTGTTTTTGATTCTTTTGGAATTGTGGGACCGCCAGTTATAAAATTTACTGTCCATTCACCATTGATGGGTATTGCAGTTCCTTGAACCTCCCTGTAAGTATAAGGAGCGCCATTAACAGGGCTTTCAGAAGTTTCCAAGATGCAGCTTTCTCCTTTAGCTAGTTGTAAGTAAACTTCCGTTGTATTGCCTGAAGACCTACGGATAGCAGCGTATCCAGATTTTTCGGTCATAGGATTAAACATGGCAACAGAAGCTGCAGAGGTTCCTACTGGAACCCATTCATTAATCTCCTTGTTGCCTGAATTGAGAATAAAGTAGTAATAGGCACCATTATTCTTTCTTCGAATAAATTGAAGACCTTGGTGTACCATACTTTCTGGTTGTACGCTTGCTGCTTTTAAGGCTTTGTCAAGATCATCTGTTACATATACCGTACCTTTCCCAACGCTGGCCTTTTTAAGACCTGATACCCCTGTTCCTGAAAAAGCTAACTGCTTTGTGACATGTTTGAAGTCGGCCCTTCTTTGTTCCAGAAAATTTCCTAGTCCAGGTACGTCATCCGGCGTGCTTTTGAAGAATATTACTTTTGAGCCGCTTCTTGCCAGGTCTACAAGTTTTTGATAAGTGGCTAAAGGCATAAAGCGGGTTTGCGGAACCACAATTGTCTTGTAGGTAATATCCGCCGTTTTTATTAAACTATCTAAAGTAGCTAGATTGTAGATTTGGCGGTCAGATATAAAATCGAAACTGTAACCCTTTTCCTCTAAATTTTTAGCGTTTTCCTCCACGCTGTTACCTTTGAAGCCTTTCTCCAATCCGTCGTAATGTTGAAGAAGGGAGCGGCCGGGTGTGGCAAATGAGTCGTATATCGGAAGGTAAAGTAAAACGTCGTTGGATGGCTTTCCTAACTGAAGGAAGGATTGAGCTCTTGCTACATAATTGTTAAGCTTCCCAAAATCTTTCCAAAAGGGATTGTTAGGGGTGAAGTGGACAGCGGCATAGAACAGCCAGCCTGGCCATGGATCGTTTTTAGGGGTGTAATTTGCTCCGTGGTAAAAGGTATGGTTGACACCACCCAATAAAAACAGGTCCATTGCTTTTTTGATGTCGCCCAATTTTGAAAGGAAATGTTCATTCTCCCAGGTTGCGGATTCTGATGAAGCAAGAGGCTTCCCGGTAACGTGAGCTGCAGAGGATGCAAATTTTATCCTTAAAATATCTGTGCCTTCTATCTCCGGGATGTCTGTAGCTGCATAAAGATCTAAGATATTTGCAGGGGAACCGTGTGCCTGGTTTCGGATCAATGCTTTACGTGAACTAGCCCACTGATGCCAGGTTTCTGTATAGTTTTCTAACAATAGATCGGATATGGTTTCACGATAGTCAGTAAGGACCCTTTGGTTCTTATCTTGGACGTCTTTAGCGAACAACGCAGGGAGATAATTCTTCAGATCGTATCCACGTCTTTTGCGGAACTCCTCAAAAAACTTTGGCGTCCAGTTTGCTTCACCCTGAGCATCGTCAACTTCATAAGAATCGTTGAAAAACGCTCGAAGAGAAGACAGATCGTGCCCCTTAAACTGCTCATCAAAATACTTGAGGAAGTTGCTTGTTGCCTGCCTGGAGAAGTGGTCAATGGCATATCCTTCTCCTCCGGGACCGGCTCGTTCAACCATCTTTCCATGCCATCCCATAAAGGCAGCGTATAACGTCCATTCGCCTGCTGGGGCCGTCCAATTTAAGATTCCATTTGCATCAACTTTTGAGGTCAGATCAACAGTTTGTCCTTTATCCGAGTAGGCCATCAAAGCCTGTAAAGGCAATGCCTTCGGAAAGCGAACCTGATCAAACGCGTGAAGTTGTAAATTTGGGTTGGATGCAATTGGCTCTTTCAACTTAGAAATATCAATTCGTTCTCCCACGGTTCTAACTAAAGCAGGCTGGTTGTATAGTACAGCCTCTTTGAGTTTTTCTCCGCCCTTTAAAATGTAATTTTTAAAAGCAATGTATTTGCTAGCGTCTTCATTTCCTACCCAAGGACCTCCGAAAGGCCAGCCTGATGCCTGGGCCATATCTACGCCTAAGTCGAGACGCTTTCCTTCTTCTAATGTGTGTTTTAGTGCATTTGTCCATTCCGGAGAAAGAAAGTTCAGAAATTGCTTTTCATAGCCCTTCACTCCATAAATTGGAGTTATTTCTACACCTCCTAAACCTGCTTTTGAATACTCTTCCAGCATCCAGGTTAGGTCTTGGTTGTTTACAGCGCTACCTTCCCACCACCACCGTGTCCAGGGTTTGTTTTGCTGAGTAATCTTTGGCCATTCAGGCTTTGAGGTCTGAGCGCTTACAAAACTCGTTACTGCCAGCATTGATCCTAATAGACTTGCTTTTAAGTATTTCCGGTTCATCAATTTCTTTGTCAATTAATATTCTTAAAGTAGACTGGTTGCCTTTAAAATTAAGCGAATGTCATAGCTCCTTTTCGCTTACTTTTTTGTAACGCTTGTCTGGGATAGATTTACTCAATGACGAGGTAAACTCTGTTACATTTTTTAATACTAAACGCGGCGCACCTGGTGCCTTTTGAGCCTCGACGTTGTTGAGTTCAATGTTGTCTATGTCGTCAAGGACAATCGCCGGGCGAGTTTCTTTGCCAAGAAAGCTAACTTCTACATTGTCCATCTGAATATTCTTAACATGCCGGATAAAGAAGCCATAAGCGGGTATAACGCCGAATTTTTGAGGCTCAGGATAGGAGCCTTTTGAATCTTCGGGAACCACTTTTTGAATTACGCTCTCAGCCGAATCTATTGGCCGGTAAAAAATCCGGATATTGCTCAGTTTAACATCTTCGATGTCCCGCTCAGCATCTCCAAGAATTAGCGAAGAAAAATGTGAGTCGGCATTGTAAACTACCATGTTACTGATATTTATACGTCTTAGCTGTCCTTTCGGAGTTCCTGCAGGACCACGCATTCTTCTGCCAAGGCGAAGGAAAATAGGTGAATTTACAATATCTCTCATGGTTATATTTGAAATTGTAACGTCTTCTAAGAGTCCGCCATCCACGGTTTCTAAAGCAAGCCCACGGCAAAAATCAAATACACAATTGGTGATAGTAATATTCTTGAAACCTCCGTTTGATTCGGTCCCAAATTTAATTCGGCCGGTAGGTCCTTCGTGGTCAGGAACGAGGTGACCCTCCTTACGTTCATAAGTGCCTTTAATAAAGGTGCCTCTATCATATCCACTTACCTGGCAATTGGTAATTGTCACATTTTCGGTAGCACGAGCAAACCCTAGCCCGTAAGAGCTTTTAAGGCAAATTGCGTCATCCCAGGGAGAGTTCACACTGCAATCTGAGATGCGGACATTCCTACAGCAATCTACATCAATACCATCCCGGTTTGTATCAATTTTTAAATTGCTTATGGTCATATTATCTATTCCTGTTGCAAGGATTCCGAAGTGCCCTCCGTAAAGAATAGTAAAGTCTTTTAAAATCACGTTTCTGCACAATTTCAAAGCGATTGCCTTGTTGCCGACAGGCGCTCTGTAGGGACCACCTCTTGAAAGTCCTTTTCCATAGATAGTTCCCGGACCAAGAATGGATATGTTCTCAAGGTTTTCGCCCCAAATTAAACTGTTGTGCCAATGGCTGTGTCCGAAATCCTGGTAAGTATCGTTAGAGGCTGGTTCAGGAGCATCGTAGCCAATATTGCCTTTAGGTTCTGCTGCTACGATCGTTGCTCCCTGGTCAATGTAAAGTGAAATATTGCTTTTTAAATGTATTGAGTAGCTTGAATAGGTGCCGGCAGGAAAATAAACGGTACCTCCACCTTGTCGCGAAGCTGCTTCAATGCTTTTATTAATTGCATCAGTATCAATAGTAACACCATCCCCTTTGGCACCAAAGTCTTTAACATTATAGTATACTGGGCTTGCATTTGTTTTGGGGCTAAAAAGAGCGCAGAAAATGAAGGCTAAAAGTGTGTGCATATTGAAGTAATTAGTTCCCATCAGGCTTAATGGTAGATTTCGATGGACTTAAGGGCCAGTAAAATGAGGTGATTAAGTCGGGTTTGGCCGGATCAAAGCTCTTAAAGTCGATAATGTATCTCGCAAGGTCAAGTTTTATATCCTTAATCCCTTGCACCACACACTTTGCCATTTCATATGCCCCGAAAGGATTTGGGTGGGTATTATCTATCTGAGGGTTATGAGCGAAAGCTTTTTCAGATTCTTCAGGTCCCCACGCTTCATAAAGTGATTTAGTCATCTTGTTAAGATCAATTAAAGGAACGTTCTCCTCCTGTGCCGTTTGTCTGCAGGCAGCAGGATAATCTCCCAATGTTTCGTTGATTTGGCCGTTTTCGTTAAAGTTCCGCCTTTGGATAGAAGTAACAATAACTGGAATTCCTCCTTTTTTACGAGCTTCGGATATAAAGTATTTTAAATCCCGTTTATAACTAGTGAAAGGACCAATTCCTTCTCCCTTTTGTTTTTGATCGTTATGTCCGAATTCAATGAAAAGATAGTCGCCTTTTCGCATCTGGCTTAAAATCTTTTTTAGCCGGTTCCCTGCAAGGAAATTGCTAAGCGTTTCTCCTGATTCAGCGTAATTAGCTACAGAGATCTTTTTAGGTTCAAGAAATGCCGGAAGCATTTGCCCCCAGGCTGCGAACGGTTCTGAAGCTTGATCAACTACGGTTGAATTACCAGCAAGGAAAACTCTGATTGGTTTGTCAGCTTTTTTAATTTCTATAGCAGCCACCTTTGGTTTAGCACCATTAAACTCAAGGGTTAATTGGTTATCCCAGTGAAAGTAATTGATTTCCCGCGGTTTCAGTTTCACCCTTTCGTTTGAATCAGCAATTTCCGGAGTGCGAATGTGTACTGTAAATGTCTTTTCTCTTATCTCCCCTTGATTAGTAACTTGCTTGTAAGCCATCAGGCGACGGCATTCAGCTCTTACTGTTTGCTCCGAGGTGCCATTTTTATCCCCTAGAGTAACTTTTACATTGTAATCACCTTCTGGTAAGTCAACCGTAAAATAAAAAGGCTGATCACTGGTAATGAAATCATTTTTGAGAGCATTTTTCCCATGAACAGCTCCGGTTAATGTTGCACCCGGTAGAAATCCATAACCTTTTTCTTTCGTATAAGTTGTTCCCGGAAGGATTTGTGTATAACCTGTTGCTAAGGCGCCTGGGCCGAAATCAAATTTTCTTGTTTGAGAAAATGCTAAGCCCGAAACAAAAAGCCCCCCTAGTAATGTCGCTAATACTTTCATTAAAATCTGTAGAATAATGATAAAAGGTGATGTGTTATTTCAAGAATAAAGCTAACAGCCTGCAAGTGTTAGCTTTATTTTTTGTTGACTATTTGGTTATCTGTACCGAGCTATCATTTATAACAAAGGGATGTACCTGAAGCATTCGATAGATCTCTGCCCCGGCTAGCAGCACAGGTCCATAGCCGTGAGCCGCATATACATTTACCGGACGGTAGAAATAGAACGCCGGATCGAAGCCCATTCCTGTGCCTACACACGTTCCTTCAACTTGCCCTTTTGCATTTACTTTAGTAGCGACTGCATTCCATGCCAGTAAAGCCATGGGGCCATAAGCTTTAGGGTCCAGCCATCCTTTGTTCACTGCGCGTGCAATGCAGTACGCGTAGATAGCTGTAGCAGAGGTTTCGAGATACGTTTCATTACGATCCAGCAATTGATGCCAGAAGCCAGTACCATCTTGGCGCTGAGCTAGGCCGGCTGCGTGTTTTTTTAGCAGATCCAAGATTTCGGATCTCCCCGGATGGTTTTCCGGTAGAGCATCAAGCAGCTCGATCTTAGTAAGAATTGCCCATCCATTTGCCCTTCCCCAGTGAAACTGAGGGTGCGGGTTCATGTCTTGCACCCAACCGTGCATGTATAAGCCACGCTCGTTATTGAACATCCTTTGTGAAAATTGGCGATATTGCTTAACAGCTTCATCAAAATATTTTTTATCCCCTGTTAGTACTCCCATTTGAGCAAGCGCTGGTAAGCTCATGTATAGGTCATCTAACCAAAGTGTATTTGGTTGAGGCCTGTTACGGGCAAGGGTTCCGTCACTTAGGCGGAATTCCTTGGTCATAATATAACTAATGAAGTTATCTATAGCCGGACGAATGTCGGACTTTAATTGTCCTGTTCTAAGGGTCTTTATGAAAGATGCCGTCAGGGCTCCTCCATCATCCAGCGCATGTGGATTTAAATAAGAGCGAACAGGTGTAGCAGCTTCAGGGTTTTTCCTTGAGTACTCTTTGAATCCATTAATTACGTCAGCAATGAAGTTAACACGGCTAACTGCGTAATCAGTATATTTTTTATCCCCGGTTGCTACACCAGCCTCAAGCATCCCCGTATAAGTTACTCCCCATTCATAGCTAAGTAACCGAAAATCGCCGGGCTTAAAGACGGTGTTTGAGCTAGCCTTTTTATAGTCAGTAACTGGAGCCTGACTAGTTTTGTCGATTAGTTGAGTGTAGGTCGTTGCGTTTAGATAGTTGAAAACTTTATCTAAAACCGCTTTAACATCAGCTGGCTTTGTTTCGCCATATGGTGTTGGGTATTCTGGTTTAAGTAGATGAAGAGGGGTAGTAGAATCATTCCCTTTCAGTGTGGTGTACTGTGCAAATAAAGGACAAGTTGTTAAGTTAAGCCCTATCGCCACAGCAATATTAAAGGCGGTCTTCTTGTACTTGTAAGTTGAAAATGGCATATAAAAGGTTGTTTAATAAAAAATAGTTTTAATTATTAACAAGGTAACTTTTATAAAAGGTATCCCCCATTCGTAATTAGATTCATTGTATAAAAAACTTTTTTACGGATCAAGGAACAAAACTTGAGCTTTATTGGGATCCATAAGTGTGTGTTGTTAACTGGTTGTGCCTGGATGGCTAAAATTAAAAAGTTTCCCTAATGAACCTATCCTGAGGTATCCTGAAAAGCCTGTTTTTATTAGAATTGTTACAGATGAGGATTAGTAATACATAGGATGTTTCTTGAAGAATAATTCGTTCATGTATCAGTATTGTTAAAATTAATTTACGTAGTTTTTTTTATTCTTGGCTCTTGATAACAAACGGAATTTTGGGCTGTCAGGATGGCTTGAAGCGGGAAGTTTTTTTAAGCCGGGAGATCATTGATAACAGCTAATTAAGGAAGAAAATAGTTTGAGCTTTTAAAGAACATTTTAGTCCTTCTTATTTGAATTGTTGAGGCAATCCTGATGGCGATTCTGAGTTATCTATTAAATACCAGTAACCAATGTAACCAGTATGAGGCGTAGAGAATTTGTTTCAAATACACTTCTTTTATCTGCTGTAGCAATGCTGCCTAAGTTTTCATTTGGGATGCCAGAGCCGGATTGGAGAAAAGAAGTTTCTCCTTTGGCAAAACGGCTGAAACCTGTTGGACGTGCATTGGAAATGGAAGGATATTATGTTTGGTGTAACAGTCCTATTATGGGACCAGATGGAAAAGTGCATGTGTTCTTCTCCCGCTGGCCTGCGAAAAAAGGAATGGGCGGTTGGATAAACAGTTCGGAAATAGCTCATGCGGTAGCAGATCATCCCGAAGCTTCATTTCAATATGTAAGCACAGTTCTTGCTCCTCGTGGTACGGGTTTCTGGGATGGTACTACTTGCCATAACCCCCATATTAAGTTTGTAGACGGCAAGTACTGTCTCTTCTACATGGGGAATTCAAATGGAAAAACTAACACTAAAAGAATCGGTTTGGCCACTGCAGATTCACTTTACGGTCCCTGGGTTCGACCCGCTATTCCACTTTTGGAGGCAGGACCGGAAGGCGCTTGGGACGATCATTGTACTACGAATCCAGCGTTTATAAAACATCCTAATGGCCAGTATTGGTTGTACTATAAATCATGGAATAATAACGATTATTATAATTCTACCGATCCTGTTATCAGAGGTAACCGTAAATATGGGTTAGCTATAGCGGATAAATTGGAAGGACCTTATGTTCGCTTCGTAGGAAATCCAGTAGTAGATTATTCCAGAAAGGGTGGGAACAGGCAATTTGAAGATGCTTTTGTATGGGTAGACCAAGGAAAATTTAATATGCTTGCCCGAGACATGGGAGTTTATAACCAGGAAGTCGGTTTGCACATTAGGTCCAGGGATGGCTTAAGTTGGGATGAACCCAAGGTGGGTTATAAGCCCGTACGGGATTACGTTCAAGAGCCTCCTGCTCCATTAAATCTAAAACGCTATGGTCGTTTAGAACGACCTCAAATCCTGTTTATCAAAGGAAAACCAGCATATCTATTTACAGCCTCTCAGGGCGGTGTGTATATGACCGCATCTTCTTTTATCCTTAAAATATCGTAATATACTATTAATATGAACCTCAAGAGATACGTCAACAAAATTTCAGTACTTGCTATAGTTGCATTGTTATTTGCATTCAGGTCCAATGATAATCCTAAAGTTTGGACTTCCTCAGACCAGCCGCAAAAGGAACTTGAAGCATTAAGGAAGGAAATAAAGGCCCCTAAATTTAAAAATAAAGACTATAAGATAACTGATTTCGGTGCTCAACCTGGCGCCCAGGTAAATAATACAGCGGCGTTCAAAAAGGCGATCGAAACTTGCAGCAAAAATGGCGGTGGACGCGTGGTAGTTCCGGCAGGAGCTTTCTTAACTGGTGCTATTTATTTGAAAAGTAACGTAAACCTGCATCTTGCAGATGGTGCAACTATAGTGTTTAGCCATAATCCAAAGGATTATCCTATTGTATTTACACGTTGGGAAGGAATGGAGTGCATGAATTATTCTTCTTTAATTTATGCCTACGGTGAGAAAAATATTGCAGTAACCGGAAATGGAACACTAGATGGAAATGCTAATAACGAACGTTGGTGGAACTGGAATGGTAGTCCCCGCTATGGATGGAAAGAAGGAATGCCGAAACAAACTCCCGCCAGAACAGCCTTACATGAAATGATGCACAAAAAAGTTGATCCCAGAAAAAGGATCTTTGGCGACGGTCATTATCTAAGACCTAATATGTTCCAGCCATATAACTGCAAAAACATCTTGGTTTCGGGAGTGAAAATGATCAATTCTCCCATGTGGTTTATGAATCCGGTTCTTTGCGAAAATGTTACTATTGAAAAGGTTAAAGTTGCCGCCCATGGACCAAATACGGATGGATGCGATCCAGAATCCTGTAAAAACGTATTGATCAAAGACTGTTATTTTGATACAGGTGATGATTGTATAGCTATAAAATCTGGGCGCGATGAGGATGGTCGCCGGATTGGAAAACCTGCGGAAAATCATATTATAGAAGGCTGTGAAATGAAAGATGGTCATGGAGGGGTAGTAATAGGAAGCGAGATTGCGGGCGGTGCAAGAAATATTTATGCTATCAATTGTACTATGGACAGTCCTAACCTTGACCGGGTTCTTCGTTTGAAAACAAGTTCATCCCGGGGGGGCATCATCGAAAACATTTTTATGAAAGATATTAAAGTTGGAGCCTACCGTGATGCGGCAATAACTTGTAACATGTTCTATGAAAAGCCCGGCAACTTTATGCCTACTATCAGGAATGTGTGGGTCGAAAATTTAGATGTTTCTAATGGCGGCAATTATGGAGTCTTTGTCAGGGCATATAAGGCATCTCCCGTTCAAAATTTGAAGTTAATTAACTGTGATATTAGAGGTGTGAAAAAGCCTATGCAAATTGACTATGTAAAGAACATGGAACTAAAGAACGTTAAAATAAATGGAGAGATAGCAGTTCTGCCAGATACACTTTCGAACCGGTAGTCTTTTGACGCCGGGAATATAAAAAAGGTAAAAGTTCGCCACTATGATTATGGTTAAGCAGCTAGTAGTTTTATATTCCCGGTTACTATAATATCAAAGTGTTAGAAAATTTCATATACTAACCGGAGGAAAACCTGAACCAACTGGCTCGACCCCGGTCGATCATAAATTCAAAGAAATAGAATGATTAAACTATGACTGGAAAAAAACTAAAAATAAGGCTAACATTTTGCCTGTCCTTATTTACTGTTATCCTCGTTCATGCACAGCCAATTAATAGGCAGGCTGTTGTTCAACGCCATACCATTATAAATACAAAGGTCGATTCACTTGAGTCCCTATCTGTCGGAAATGGAAAGTTTGCGTACACTGTTGACGTCACAGGTTTACAATCCTTCCCTGAGCGGTATGCAAAAGGGGTAACTCTTGGCACTCAATCTGAATGGGGCTGGAACCGGTTGAAAGACACAGTAGGCTATAAGTTCGATGAAACCTTGAAAGAGTACACACTCAATGGAAAAAAGTCTTCTTATTCCGTTCAATTTTCAGGGGCTGACACCCGTCAAAGAAATGCTTCTGATTGGTTTCGTAAAAGTGTTCACCGCATTCAGCTTGGAAACCTGGGGCTTGATATTTATAAAAAGGATGGTTCGTTAGTGGGACCCAAAGATTTGCAAAATATACGCCAATCACTAAATATGTGGACGGGGGAGATTACAAGCCACTTCACAGTAGAAGGTATACCTGTTGATGTAGTTACGGTGGCGCACCAGGATCTGGATCTTTTAGGTTTTCAAGTAAAATCCCCGTTAATTACAACAGGGCAACTGAAGGTGAGATTGCGCTATCCATATCCAACAATGGAGTTTTTAGACGAGGGCGTTAATTACAAGGATCCTCAAAAACATAAATCTTCTATTATAGCTCAGGATGCGTCTGGCGCCACTATACAACACGAATTAGAAGGAATAACCTATTCCTCGATTTTTAAGTGGAATAATGCAAAGGTTAATGCAACTGGCACTACCCATTATTATCAGGTCACCCCAGATAAGAACAGTACAGTATTTGAATTCAGTTGCTTGTTTGCTCCTCAGCAAACTTCCGCATCTGCGCTTCCAAGTTTTAGTCAAACACGCGAGAACAGTATTACCCAGCTTAAGAAGTTTTGGATGAATGGAGCCGCCATTGATTTCGCTGGAAGTACTGATCCACGGGCAAAGGAACTAGAAAGACGTGTTATCACGTCAGAATATCTGACAAAGATTCAATGCGCAGGTTCCTTTCCGCCGCAGGAAACAGGCCTAACCTATAATAGCTGGTTTGGTAAGCCGCATCTTGAAATGCATTGGTGGCATGGCATTCATTTCGCTCTCTGGAATAGACCGGAGTTATTGGAGAAAACCCTTGATTGGTATTTCAAGGTAGAAGACGGAGCGAAAGAAATTGCAAAGCGGCAGGGCTTTAAAGGAGCCCGTTGGCAAAAAATGACTGATCACGAAGGGTTGGAGAGCCCGTCGTCTGTTGGAGCATTTATAATTTGGCAGCAACCGCACCCGATCTATATGGCCGAATTACTTTATCGTAATTCCAACAACAAAGAAGTGCTTCAGAAATATAAGGATATCGTATTTGAGACGGCTGAATTCATGTCTTCATTTGCTGTTTATGATAGTGCAAAACAACGTTATAACCTTGGAAAGGGGTTGATTCCAGCTCAGGAAGTTTTTAAAGCTGTAGATACTTACAACCCTACTTATGAATTGGCCTACTGGGATTGGGCTTTACGTATAGCACAGCAATGGCGGGAGCGCATGGGAATGGCTCGCAATGCGGAGTGGGATGCGGTTATCAATAAATTGGCTCCTCTTCCAAAATTGAATGGTGTATACTTGTCAACTGAGAACACCCCCGACTCTTTCACCAACGAGGAGTGGTTACGCGACCATCCATCCGTGTTGGGAGCTTTGGGAATGGTTCCAGCAGGGGCCAAACTAGATAAAGCTACGATGCAACGAACATTCGATACGGTATGGAAAGTTTGGCAATGGGATGATACCTGGGGGTGGGACTTTCCTATGACAGCAATGACCGCTGCGCGCTTAGGTAAACCCGAGAAGGCAATTGATGCCTTGTTTATGAATATAAAGACTAATACTTATCTGAAAAACGGGCACAACTATCAGGATGGCCGTTTACGTATTTATCTTCCTGGTAATGGAGGTGTACTTGCAACGGTAGCAATGCTGGCAGGCGGTTGGGATGGGTCTGTAGGACCTAATCCAGGATTTCCAAAGAACGGAAAATGGAAAGTAAAATCAGAGGGCTTCAAAAAGATGCCTTAAAAGATAAAAGGGGGATGTTTGGTCCCCCTTTTTTGTCTCGGAGGTCATATTTTCGTCAAGTAAAAAACTAAAAGAAAAATTTTCACTTTCTAGATTTAATTTTTGCCAAAATACACTTGATGAAGATTTTGTTAATTGAAGATGAACCGGGGATCGTCTCTGTAATTTCACGTGGTTTAACTGACACAGGAATGGAGGTTAGTGTTGCAGCTGACGGCCGGACTGGGCTTGATATGGCTATAAAACATGATTTTGATCTGGTTATTTTAGATATTATGCTTCCTGAGATAAATGGTATACAAGTATGCCGGGAAATCAGAAAAAAGAATACAAGCATACCTATTCTTATGCTCACAGCATTGAGTAGTACAGAGAATATCGTTACAGGTTTGGACAGTGGAGCAGATGATTATCTGGCAAAGCCTTTCAAGTTTGCAGAGTTGGAAGCAAGGATACGTACCCTCATACGGAGAAGCAAAACAGAAACTCAGCCTAAAAATAAACTGGTTTTTGCCGATCTTGAAATTGATCTTGATGCCAAGTCGATTAAGAGAGCTGGTAAGGAAATTAGTCTTACAGCAACAGAATACCGCTTGCTTGAATACTTTGTCCTTAATCCTAATAAGGTACTGTCGAGAATAGAGCTCCTCGATCACGTTTGGGACATTAATTTTAATATGGGAACTAACGTTGTAGACGTTTATGTGAATTACCTAAGGAAGAAAATAGACAATGGATTCCCTATAAAGCTAATTCAGACCGTGTTTGGGATGGGATATATCTTGAAAGAGGAAGCATCGGATGAGAATTCAAACTAAGATTACTTTACTTTATTTTATTATTGCCACAGCTGGCTTAATTCTTTTGAATGCATCCATATTCTATTTCGTTTCTCAGTTCAACTTTGAAGATTTCTTTAAAAGGCTGGAAGCACGGGTTCGCTTATCCGCTCAAATAAATCTTTTCCAGAATGAGAGGTCGGGCGCGTATCAGGACATCCGAAATCGCTATTTAGAAAAGCTAGATCAAGAGAGAGACTATTTGATTAAATATGAAAAGGGAAAGTTTGCCAGACCTCTTCCTCTGCCAGAACAGTTCTACGAAGCAATTGTGAAAAACGGAAGTGCCAGGTATAATGTTGACAATGAGTTTTATGCTGGGTCATATGTGAAATCGCCTAAAGGAAGTTATATTGTAATGGTGGCAGCTCAGGATCCTTACGGTTTCAAGGAGCTTGAGGAACTTAAGAAAGTCCTTATTATTACTTTTTTTATCTCAGTAATTCTCACTTATGTGGCAGGTAAGGTATTTTCTTACTATACCATCAAACCTGTACGTGCAATTATAAAAAGTGTACGAAGTATATCGGCCAATAATTTACATTTGCGTTTAACTGAACTGAAAGGCAGTGATGAGATTTCGGAGCTTGTCCAAACCTTTAATCACATGCTTACTCGTCTGGAGACTTCTTTCGAGACTCAGAATAACTTTGTCAGTAATGCCTCACATGAACTTCGCACCCCATTAGCCATCATTACTTCAGAAACAGAACTATTGTTAAGTGCTGCCGGGCTACCAGAGAAAGCAAGTCAATCAGCCAAAAATATTTTAGCGGAGTCTGAGAAACTCGAACAAATTCTGACGAGCCTGCTTGGATTAGCTCAAACAGGTTTCGATGGAAAAAAACAAAACTGGCAACTTATCCGCACTGATGAATTGGTACTAAATGTTGTAGACTCCGTAAGGAAGATCGATGCGGAAAGCAATATTGCGATCGATTTCTCGGGTCTTCCAGCAAATGAGGAGCTGTTATATACGGAAGGTAACATAAACTTACTGCGCCTAGCTTTGAGCAATATTGTACTTAATGCCTGTAAGTATTCAAACAATCAACAAGTAGTAGTGAGATTATCGGCTGAAAACGGAAGGATTGCAATTGTTGTGATTGATAAGGGAATTGGAATTCCCCAAAGTGAATTGCAACATGTTTTTGAGCCTTTTTTTAGAGCGTCTAATACAACTGATTTCGAAGGCCATGGCATAGGTCTTCCTCTGACTCTCAATATAATACGTTTGCATAAAGGTTCGATTGGAATAAGATCGGAAGAAAAGATTGGTACGGAAATGCAAGTTTTATTGCCCGTTTGTAGGAAAGTATAAATTTTTCTTATTAAATTTTAATAACCCTTCTTCACAACTAGTTTGTGCAAGCAGATGACTGACTTTTTTAGAGTTATACCCTTTTTCTCGTCTAAAACTATATTTTTTTCTAATCATATTCTAATAAGTATCTTAAGTTTCTTTAATAACCTTAAAGTAGTATTGTAATAACAAAATTATTGTTCACACTTAAAGTGATTGTTATGCAAACTATTTTAATTCCAACCAGTTTTCAGCTCAAGTCGTTCGATTGTATATCGACGATATCCAGGCAGTTTAAAGGGCAGGAAATTTCAATACTTTTTACTCATATGTTTAAGCTATCAGATTCAATATCTGACCTCCTTATGTTATCAAGAAGAGTAAAAGAATATGAATATGTTAGCGAGGATTTTTACCGGGAATGTCACGAATTAAAGCTGAATTGCGCTGAAGTTAAATCTGTTGGGATAGAATTCTTTTATGGCGGCACTTTAGCAGCTTTCAAAAATTTCCTGGAAACTCATGAAGTGGATTTTATTCTCGATCCCGTATCATGTAATTGTACTCCCCTGAACAAGTCGAGTATAGATCCTTCAGTACTAATTAATCGAGCAAACCTTCCTATCCTTGAGTTGCAAAAAATCTCGCATCAGGAGAATTTCAGTGAGAAAAAAGAATTAGAGGAAGTCAATTAAAAACTTAAATAAGAATCTGCTTATGTTATTAAGAGAAAATATACCCGTATCATATATTGTGGGTAAAATAAAAAGTGAAATATTTTTTGTGACACTTTATTCAGTGTTCATAGCAATAATGTACAACACATTCCATTTCACCAGGATATCTATTCCAATTGCAGTTCCCACTATTCTAGGTACTGTAATTTCCCTGCTGTTGGCCTTCAAATCGAACCAGGCCTATGACAGGTGGTGGGAGGCTCGTACCATCTGGGGAGCTATAGTAAATGACTCCAGGACGCTTACACGTCAGCTTCTTACTTACGTAGATACTAAATACGGAAAGTCTGAAGAGAGAGCATTTTGTGAAAAAATGGCGAAGCGACAGATAGCATGGTGTTATAGTTTAAGCAGGCATTTGAGAAGACAGGATCCGTTAAAGGGACTTGAAAAACTTATCTCTGCCGAAGACTTGGATTATATTAAGCAATACAGTAATATTCCTTTGGCACTACTGGAGTTGCAGGGTGCGGATCTAAGGAATGCCTATAAGCTCGGTTGGATCAACGAATTTCAACAAGTTGAACTTGATAATACTTTAACACGATTTTCAAATGAAATGGGTGCGTGTGAACGTATTAAGAACACTGTATTCCCCGCTACTTATGGAACCTATATTCATTTCTCACTTGTTTTATTTATAATGTTGCTTCCCTTCGGACTGATAGAGTTTTTTGGAGTAGTAGAAGTTCCGGTGGTTATAGCAATTGCAAGTGCATTCTTTCTTATTGAAAAAATGGCCATTCATCTGCAAGATCCTTTTGAAAACAAACCTACTGATACCCCTACAACTACCATATCTCAAACTATTGAGAGGGATATAAAGCAGATGCTTAAAGTAACTTATAAGCAAGAAGAGAAAGTGCAAGAACAAGATTCAAAGATGTTCTACATCCTATAAGATATAAGATTATGGGGTTAGAAGTAAACTCTAACCCCATATCCCACTCTCACAATCTCCAGAAAAGACATACTATCCTTATTTTTGAACCAACTCACTGCATAAAGATCATTTGTATTAAGTTCTGAATAAACTCCTATGGCTTTTATTCCTGCTTTATGGAGAACTTTTTCCCCATTGAATTTCGCTTCTGTGGATAGCGATAAATGAATCCTAGTTGATTTGGACCACCAGTAATACCCTTTTGGATATTGGGTTTTGCTCCACTTCTCAAACTGCTCTCCAGGGGTATATGAAATAAAAGTGCCCGGATTTACAGGATAAAGGGTTCCAATGTCTTTTAATCCAATCTTCACCGGTTTATAAGAAAACTTCCCAGTCAGAATTCTCAGCGGACCTCCCTTTGATTCGGGGACATAGCCGAAAGTGAAGTCAAGATTGCCCCTTTGGTTTTTAAATAAATCGTAACTTATTCCAGCGCTTCCAAACCCTATACTTCCTCCATAATGGGCAACGACTCCGTCAGGAACCAGAAAACGCACTCCCTGGCTTTTAGCCTTGGCAAGAGGAAGCACCGCCAGGAGCAGTATAGCGATGTTTTTAAAACTTAATAACTTTATGTAATAGTTTTCCATCAATGATCTCAATTAAAAAAAACTCCCTTTTTGCAGCAGTATTAGTTACAATAAACGGAGTTTTGTTGTCGTATGGATACAGCACGGCAGTTTGATTTATATGGGCATGAAGAGAGGCCAAGTATTTCGAATTGCCGGTAAGTAAAGACGCATAAGGCTTCTCTAGGTCCGGGTCAAAATCATCAGAGAATGAAGGTACATGGGATACTGCAACATAGTTGTCTACCCCTATTTCTGCTGCCATTTGCGTATTTAGCCAATTCATGTTCGGTATGGTACCGTCGTAGTTGTATTCCCGGCTATTCGAATCAAAACAAACAAATTTTACCCCTTGGTAGATGAAAGAAAAGTTCTCCTCTCCATACATTCTTTTGAAAATGTCTTTGCCATTTGCCAAAATGTCATGATTTCCCAGAACCCCGATATACGGCATGTTCAACTTCGAATAAAGATCGTTTATCCATTCCATCTCCTGGTATAAACCAAAATCAGAAATGTCCCCATTTAATAACACGAAGTCTACCCCTTGGATCGAATTAATTGCCTTTACCATGTCCCTGCTGGCACTATAAGCCCGCTGGGTATCTCCTGTAAGGACAAATCTTATCGTATCATCATTTTGTTTTGCGTAGAGTTTTGCTATATTCTTCTTATTTAAATCTGTCGGTGTATTAGAATCAAACTTTTGATTGGGACTGAATTCTACCTTCCCGCATGCTAAGATGGTTAGCAGCAATAGTAAGTATATATATGTTTTCATGTGTGTGCATGGCAGTTGATCGTATTACTGTAAAAGAGCATAAAGCAGTCCAATTTTCAGCTCTCAGGTAAAATTTACATTACTTTTGCAGAAATTTTTATTAACCCGGTTTTAAATGCGTTCGAATTTGCTTTTTGTACTTAGGTACTTCTTCATATGGTTGCTATTTTTCTTCGTAGAGCGATTAGTTTTTTTACTCTTTTTCGCTGATAAAATTAAAAACTTTTCAGTATGGGAAATTGCTGGCAGTCTACGTTATGGGCTTTGGATGGACATCTCAATGTCAGGGTATTTAAGTATAATCCCTCTTGTAGGTTTCCTATTAATATGGCTAATTCCTTCTATTCATTTAAGCCATTTATGGTTTCGTATATATTTCAGGACATTAATAACGCTAGCCTCCTTGGTAACAGTAATAAATTTCAACATCTACAGAGAGTGGGGTTCGAAAATTAATAGCCGGGCTTTTGAATTCTTGGTTTCGTCTCCAGGTGAAGCATTTGCAAGTAGCGTTTCTTCACCACTGTTCCTGTCATTTGTAATCTTAGCCCTGCTTATTTTTCTAGGTTTTTATCTGAGCAGGTGGGCAGATTTTAATGTTAACAAGCAAGGTCCATGGTATTTGAAATCGCTTTTTGGAATACTCTTGTTAGGATCAAATTTTCTTGCGATAAGAGGCGGCTGGCAGTTAGCGCCAATGAATGAAAGTATGGCATACTATTCCGGAAAACCCATCTTAAATCATGCTGCGGTGAATACTGAATGGGCGCTTCTTCGCTCTCTGTTTAAAAGATCAAGTAAGAAGAACCCTTTCCAGTTTTATAACAAGGAGGAGGCTGAGTCTATTGTTAAAGAGCTGTATCCAAAAGCAACAGGAACTACAACAAAAATTCTCACTACCACGAAGCCAAACATTGTCTTAGTAATAATGGAGAGCTTTACCGCAGACCTCATAGAAAGTCTGAACGGAGAGAAAGGCATTGATCCGGGAATAGAAAGCCTGCTTCCTGAAGGTATCCTATTCACTAATATATACGCATCGGGCGATCGTACAGATAAGGGAGTTGTTTCTATTCTTAGCGCTTTTCCAACTCAGGGAATGAAAAGCATCATGAAGGAAAATGAGAAGCAGTCGAAGCTACCTTCATTATTTAAAGCTTTGGGGACAGCGGGTTATAGCAATTCTTTTTACTATGGAGGAGAGACTCAGTTTGCTAATATGAAATCATATTTGTTGAATACTGGCTGCCAGGAATTAGTGGATAAGTCCAATTTTGATGAAAAAGATATGAACTCAAAGTGGGGTGCCTATGATGATGTTGTATATAAGCAGTTGACAGATGACTTAACTAAAAAAAAGAAATCGCCTTCTTTTACAGCCTTATTAACCTTAACTAATCACGAGCCTTTTGAACTACCGGTTAATCCTCACTTTCCAGGCGACGAGACTGAGAATAAGTTCAGAAGCACCGCTTACTATTCTGATTCTTGTTTGACTGCCTTCTTGAAAGATGCAAAAAAACATCCTTGGTATAAAAATACCCTTTTTGTAGTTGTAGCAGACCATGGCCACAGGCTACCGAAAAATCTTTGGGAGATTTTTGATCCGCACCGGTACCGAATTCCGCTGTTGTTTTTTGGTGATGTAATTAAAAATGAATATAGAGGTAGCAAGGTCGAAAAGGTGGGAAGTCAAACCGATATTGCTGCTACTTTACTTGCTCAACTCGATATGGAGAACAGAGATTTCAGCTGGAGTAAAGACCTTTATAATGATAAGGTGAAAGGCCATGCGTTTTATAGCTGGGAAAACAGCTTTGGCTTTGTAGATTCTTCAAACCGAGCTCTTACATTTGATAATACAAGTAAAGCAGTTATCTATAAAACAGAAAATCTTGGAAAAGAGGAAGAATCCTTGCTGCGTTATGCCAAAGCATATATGCAAACTGTCTTTCAGCAATACCTTGGTTTTTAGAACAATGCAAACGATTCGATAAGAAATAGAAAAACCTGTCAGAAAATCTGACAGGTTTATTCAATGGAGCGATTTAGATAATAAATATTTTATATCATCGGCATGGTAATCCTAAAAGTTGTTCCAGCGTTTAACTGGCTTTCAACCTCAATCTTGCCGCCTAATGATTCGATTTGCGTTTTTGTCATATGTAAGCCAAGTCCTCGCCCTTCTTTGTCAAAATTGAACTTTTTATAAAGGCCAAAAAGCTTGTCTCCTACACTTCTTAGATCCATCCCTAAACCGTCATCTGCAACTTTAATTAATAACTGATCGTCAGCTTTCTCTGCCGAGATAGTAATTGTAGGGGCCGCATTATCTTTCTTGTACTTAATAGAGTTACTTATCAAATTATAGAATATACTTTGGATATAACTCTTTATCGATCTTACTTCTGCCACTTCCGGTTGTATTTCTAGATTAAAGATCGCATTGCTGTCTTTGATCTGTTTTTTAAGATTGTTCTTTACGGACGTAACAGTTTCTGCTATACTAACTGTCTCGAACTTTTCGTTCATTGGCTTTCTGGATGAAAGCACAAGATTTAGATCTTGAATTATAGTATCAATAGATTGGGCAGCATCGGAGATGAAGTTTACCAGTTCTCCTGTCTCAGAAGCTTCATCCTGATAATGAAATTTGATAATTTCAGTTAGTCCGATAATGTTGGCAATCGGAGACCGAAGATTGTGAGAGACGATGTAATTGAATTGCATCAACTCATTGTATTTGTGATTCAACTCGGTTATCAGGCCTTCATGCTGCTTTTCCAAAGCCTTTATTGCTATGTTTTCAGCTTTTTCCTTTGTTATATCTGTTATAAATCCTTCAACATCAGCAATAGAATCAGAATTATTATAGGTGGTATTACTAACGTCCTTTACCCATTTCACGGCTCCATCCTTGCAGATTATTCGATATTCTCTTGGCTCAAAATTATTATCTCCTGCCTTTGGATCTAGCTTTAATAGCAGGTCTTTATCTTCAGGATGAACGATGTTAATAAAATCAATATCGAGTAATTCCTCCACTGAGTAGCCAGTTAGGCTAATACATCCGGCACTTGCATAAATCAAAGTGAGATGCGGGGGAGAAGTAAGCTTATAAAACATACCCTGAAGATTCCTTAGTAATCCTTCAGATATAGTTAAATTTATTTTTTGTTCTTCTTCTACCATTATTTGAGCCATAACTTAACATTTGCCACTTTTCTAAACTCAGACGATAAGCGGTGGTGCACTGATAGAGGCAAAAGAGAGACCATATTTAGAAAGTGGTACTTTATTTTATAAGTTTTTCAAAATAAAGGGCTTCTTTTTTTCAATCTGATGCCTAAATGGGCTTCGGATAGAGCGATTTCTCAAAGGCTAGTTTTAAGGAATCTCGCAATTAATTTCCTTTTGGTGATAAAGCTCCCCAAAAATTCCCCATACGAGATGGTGAGATTTGCCCAGTAAAATATTATAATGCAGGATGATGCAGGTTGCGGAGGAGGCGGAGAGTATTTAAAATTGAAGATTAATTCCGTTGAAATAGGTATTGAAAAAATATCGTTACACGTATTAATAAAATGGTGTAATCGGCGGTAGTTATAGACTTAGCAATTAGCTTTGTCGGAAGTACGCTATTTAACCAATGTGAGTATCTAATTTGCACCGCTTTAATACTGTCAATTGTAAACATATTATTCGGATATGATCAGGGATTAAAAGTTATTCGATTGTGGTTAGAGGGATTCGGATCATTGCAACGGGAAATGCATCAATTATTTTATAAGATAGATAACCAATTATGAACTTTAAGATTAGCATGGGGAAGTTAATTCCGCTATTGATTGCGTCCCTTACTGTTATCTACAGTTTTAAGCAGGATAGAAATCCTACGATTTACATCATAGGGGATTCCACAGTCAGGAATTTTAATAATCAACAAAGAGGCTGGGGTAGTTTTTTGTCATCATTTCTTGATACTACCAAAATAGAAGTAAATAATCAGGCAATGGCCGGGAGAAGTACAAGGACCTTTATTAAGGAGAAGCGCTGGGAGAAGGTCGATTCTATGATCAAACAAGGAGATTATGTTTTGATGCAGTTCGGCCATAATGAGGGTTCAAATCCCGATACCTCCAGGTCGGGATACCGTGGTGTATTGCGTGGTACTGGGGAAGAAACGAAAGAGCTTACGTGGAGGGACGGCACAGTTGAGACAGTGCATACGTATGGGTGGTATATTCGAAAATTTATAAGAGAAACAAAGGCAAAAGGAGCCACACCCATCGTTATTTCCATGATTCCCCGTAACCAGTGGAAGGAAGGAAAAGTGTTACGTGCTAACGAGAGCTTTGGTAAATGGGCAAAAGAAGTTGCGGAACAGGAAGATGTTTATTTTATAGATCTGAATCAAATTACGGCGGACAAGTACGATCAGTGGGGCCCCGACAAAGTAAAAGGTTTTTTTCATGGAGATCACACTCATACCAACGAAGCAGGAGCCCGGATTAATGCAATGTCGGTAATTGAAGGACTTAAGTTGGACAAAAAGCATCCTTTAAATAAATACATTAAGAAAAAATAAAATTACTGATGAAGCAAGCACTTAAGGTTAGCCTGTTCGTAGCAGTTGTACTGCTCTCTTCCTTTATTCTAACGAAACCAGCCGATAAACCAACATTGTTCTTAATTGGTGATTCGACTGTTCGAAACGGCCAGGGCAAAGGAGATGGAGGATTGTGGGGATGGGGGAGTTTCCTTCACGAATTTTTTGATACTACAAAGGTCACTATAAGGAATGAGGCTTTAGGTGGCACAAGTTCCCGTAGCTTTTTTAATCGTGGACGTTGGCAAGCTGTATTGCCGCAAATTAGGAAAGGCGATTTTCTAATTATGCAATTTGGTCATAATGATAATGGTCCTTTAGACGATACGGCTCGTGCAAGGGGTACAATTAAAGGAATTGGTGAGGAAACAAAGGAAATTTATAATCCAATAACTAAGCAGCAGGAGGTAGTTCACTCTTATGGCTGGTACATAAGGAAAATGGTGGAGGAAGCGAAAGCAAAGGGGGCAACAGTAGTAGTATGTTCTCCAATCCCCAGAAACGACTGGACAGCCGGTAAAGTAAAGCGTGCTGATGAAGCTTACGGAAAGTGGGCTCGGGAAGCAGCTATTGCTTCTGGTGCCTTTTTCCTTGATTTGAATACTCTTGTTGCTGAAAGCTATGACAAGGAAGGTGAATCAAAAGTAAGAGCAACTTATTTTAATACGAAAGATCATACCCACCCGATAGAAGCAGGCGCCCGGCTTAATTCAGCAAAAGTTGTAGAGGGAATTAAGGGTATTAAAGGTTTATCTTTAAAGAAGTACTTAAATAAACAAGCTAAAAAGTAAACACATAACTAAAATGAATAATCGTTCCTTGCTAAAAACCATCTATTGCTTATTGTTCCTTACGGCTACAATAAGCCAGCTGCGTGCTCAAAGTTTGCCGGATAAAAAAGACGTTCTGGACGTTATGCGGCTAACGAATAAGTATTTTATGAACACTTGGCCTGACGCAGGTAAACCAATCGTTACCAACAGGGAAAGACCAAGTAATATATGGACAAGAGGAGTCTATTATGAGGGATTGATGGAGCTTTACCGGATAGATCCTAAGAAGAAACACCGGAAATCTTACTATAACTATGCTGTGCAATGGGGCGAGAAGCATAAATGGGGATTAAGGAGTGGAACTGCCAGGGAGCGTCAGAACGCTGATGACCAAACTTGCGGACAAACCTATATTGATCTTTATTTAATCGACAAAAAGGAAGAGCGTATAAAGGACATTAAAACCGCAATTGATGGGATGGTTGCGAGTGAGAGGGTCGACGACTGGTGGTGGATTGATGCATTACAAATGGCAATGCCTGTTTTTGTTCGCCTCGGTGAGCTTTATAATGAGCCGAAATACTATGACAAGATGTATCAGATCTATAACTACACCAAAACTAAGCATGGTGGGAATGGATTATGGAATCCTGCTGATAAACTTTGGTGGAGGGACAAAGATTTTGTACCTCCCTACAAAGAGCCAAATGGTGAGGATTGTTACTGGTCGAGAGGAAATGGTTGGGTTGTAGCTGCTTTAGTTCGTACACTTCAAAAGCTTCCAAAAACTGATCCGCATTATAATGAATACCTACAGGATTATAAAGACATGCTAGCTGCTCTGATACCTATCCAAAGGCAGGATGGTTATTGGAATGTTAGTTTACACGATCCTAATAATTTTGGAGGTAAAGAATTAACTGGTACTTCCCTTTTTGTTTATGGTATGGCCTGGGGAATAAATAATGGACTGATAGATAGAGCAACGTATCTTCCAGTATTAACGAAAGCATGGAATGTTATGACCAAAGAGGGCGTCCACCCGAATGGTTTCCTTGGATATGTGCAGGGAACGGGTAAGGAGCCGAAAGACGGTCAGCCAGTAAGTTACACCTCGAAGCCTGATTTCGAAGACTATGGCCTTGGCTGTTTCCTGCTAGCCGGCAGTGAGGTTTATAAATTGAAATAGCCAACGAGGTTCCTAATTGGGCCATCAATGAATAGAGTACAAACAGATCAGTGAGCAAACAATTATAGCAAAGCACAATGGCAAAGATCGCTTTCAAGATGAAGCTGAAACCGGGCTTCAAAGAAGAATACAAAAAACGCCATGATGAGCTGTGGCCGGAACTAAAGGAGCTTTTGAAGCAAAATGGTGTTAGTGATTATACTATTTTCCTCGATGAAGAGACTAATATCCTTTTCGGAGTGCAGCAGCAAAACGGAACTCAGTCGTCTCAAGACCTTGGAGCCACCGAGATTGTACAAAGGTGGTGGGCCTTTATGGCTGATATCATGGATACCAATCCGGATAATTCGCCTGTAACAGTTCCTCTTGTAGAGGTTTTTCACATGGATTAGGATTCAGCTAATTATGAAATTTAAAAAACAGACGCTTCTGGTTTTCGCAGGAATGGCATTGGCAAGCTTTAATGCATTTGCCCAAACCAGTCTATGGCCCGAAGTTAAAACAGTAACCCGTCCATGGACACGTTGGTGGTGGATGGGGAACGCAGTCGATGAAAAAAATATCGCCGCATTGCTGGAAACTTACAAGCAAGCAGGGATAGGTGGTGTTGAGATTGCTCCGATTTATGGCGCTAAAGGGTTTGAAAAAAGATATCTCCAGTATCTTTCTCCCGAATGGATGCAACAATTAAATGTGACGGTTCAAAAAGCCGGAAGCTTAGGGATGGGGGTAGATCTAACTACAGGTACGGGATGGCCATTTGGTGGTCCTCAAATCACTCCGGAGTTTGCAGCTTCCAAGATAATTGTACAGCAATATAAAGCAGAGGGAGGAAAGACATTTGCGGAAAAGATCGTAGTTAAAGATCCCAAGGCAAGTTATACGAAGTTCCAGTCTTTAACGGGTTATAGCGATAAAGGCGAAACTATTCTTTTAACAGATAAGGTAGATCAAGATGGCACTTTAAAGTGGATACCTAAATCGGGCAAATGGGATCTATATGCAACCTTTAGCGGTCGCACAAGGCAGATGGTTAAAAGAGCTGCCCCTGGCGGTGAAGGCTTTACTTTAAATCATTTTTCACGCCCCGCTTTAAATGCTTATCTCAGCCGTTTCGATCAGGCTTTTGCTGGAAAGTCGCCAGGAGTAAGATCTTTCTATAACGACAGCTATGAAGTTTATAACGCAGATTGGTCTGACGATTTTTATAACGAATTTCAAAGAAGGAGAGGATACGATCTTAGACTTTATATCAGAGATCTTGTAAGTAAAGATTCTACTTCGAAACTTATCGCCCGCTTGAAATCAGATTACCGGGAAACCATGGGTGAAATGCTAATGGATAACTTCACCAAGCCCTGGACTGATTGGGCGCATAAATATAATTCAGTTAGCAAGAATCAGGCTCACGGTTCTCCAGGGAATCTGCTCGACCTATATGCTGCTGTAGATATTCCCGAATGCGAAACTTTTGGATCAAGCTATTTTCCAATTCCCGGTTTAAGGCGTGATAGTGCAGATATACGAAATGTAGATCCTGATCCTGTGATGCTTAAATTTGCGTCTTCTGCAGGACATGTGGCAGGACACAATCTGATCAGTTCAGAGACCTTCACCTGGCTAACAGAGCATTTTAAAACTTCATTGTCGCAATGTAAACCAGAGGTAGAACAAGTATTTCTCTCTGGAGTGAACCATGTGTTCTATCATGGAACAACCTATTCTCCCGAAGACATTAAGTGGCCGGGATGGTTATTTTATGCTTCTGTGAATATGGTTCCAGCAAATAGCTTTTGGTCTCATGTTCCTGGCTTGAACAGTTATATTACACGAGTACAATCAGTTTTGCAAACAGGAAAGTCAGATAATGAAATACTTATTTATTGGCCTGTATTTGATGTATGGAATAATCCCAAGGGGATGGATATGCCTTTGAAGGTTCATGACATCGACCACTGGTTGCATCCCACGCCCTTCTATAAAAATGTTACAGGTTTGCAGAAAGCCGGCTATTCTTTAGATTTTATTTCTGATAATTTATTAAAGCGTTCAACTGTTGCAGGTGGTTCGATCTCGACATCTTTGAATTCGGCTCCTTATAAGGTTCTAATTGTTCCAAAAGCTGAAATAGTTCCCGTTGAAACTCTTGAGAAAATTCTTCAGCTGGCAAATAATGGAGCCACAGTGATCATGCAAGATATTCCTCAAGATGTACCAGGGTTAAGTAACCTGGATGCTAATCGGAAAAGGCTCAGGGAATTGTTAGGTAAGTTTAACTTTTCCGAGGCGGGTCAGGGAGTAAAGGAAATGAAGACAGGAACGGGAGTGATACTATTAAGTGCAGATATTCAAAAAGCACTTGAAACGAAAGGTATCAAAGGGGAGCAGCTAACGAGTTCTGGTTTAAAGTTCTTACGGAGGCAAGCTGGCAATGAGAAATACTACTATCTGGTTAATCATACGGAGAAAGCAATTGATCAGGTAATTCCATTAAATGTAAGCGCTTCGTCTGTCGTGATTTTAGACCCGCAGACAGGTAAGGCAGGGAAAGCAAAGTCTTCAATTAAAGACGGGACAACCCAGGTTAGAGTTCAGCTGCAATCAGGAGAGGCATGGATTTTAAAAACATCCCCTTCTGACCAGGGGGTACTTGATTGGCTCTACCTTGATAATCCGGCGGCTCCAATCGCCATTAACGGAACCTGGAATTTGAAATTTACAAATGGTGGTCCGGCATTGCCTTCTGAGAAAAAATTAAAAACACTTGTGTCTTGGACAGAGCTTCAGGATAGTGCCGCCATTTCTTATTCTGGAACAGCTGACTACAGCATCACTTTTAATATGCCAAAAGGTGAAGCAAAAGAGTATGAACTGGATCTAGGGAAGGTTGCTGAAAGTGCCCATGTATGGGTAAATGGTCAGGATGCCGGTATTATCTGGGGAATACCATTTAAGGCGAGGATCGGACAGTATCTAAAGCCTGGAAAGAAAAACACTATTCGTATAGAGGTAGCCAATTTAATGGCAAACAGGATCAGGGATATGGATAAAAAGGGTATTCAGTGGAGGAATTATAATGAGATTAATTTTGTCAATATCAATTACCTCAGTTTTAACGCTGCAAACTGGAAGCCTCAAACATCAGGTCTGATCGGACCAGTAACCATTACGCCTTTTAGGTAAGGGTAAATAATCAAACTATCCGGGACTGATAATTCCCGGATAGTAATTAATCTCTAACTTACCGAATGGTCTACCTTTAGATTATTTTAAAAAACTTACTACCTTAGGCTAGATTTTCAAGTATCGATGAAGCCCACACGTATTTTCGAGTTTATCCATATTGATGAATATTCTGCAACCCCGAAATATCTTCAACTAACCAATTCTATTCTCACAGCAATAGAAGCTGGAAAAATAAATAAGAATGATATGTTGCCCTCTATTAATGAGGTTAGCTATGAACTGGAGATTTCAAGGGATACTGCAGAAAAGGGCTATAAATACCTTAAGAAAATTGGTGTGTTGGGTTCTATACCCGGAAAAGGCTATTATATCAGAGCAACAGATTTTAGGCAAACGCTAAGGATCTGCATGCTTTTTAATAAGCTGAGTTCTCATAAGAAGATAGTTTATGATGCTTTTGTAAGTGCCCTTGGAGAGCAGGTTGCTGTAGATTTCTATGTTTACAATAACGATCTTAAATTATTTAAGAAACTGCTTAATAATAAAATGGAGGGTTATTCCCATTATGTAGTGATACCGCATTTTATTGAGGGAAGCGAAAATGCATACGAAGTTATCAATACTATTCCAAAAGAGAAATTAGTCCTGCTGGATAAGAAAATATCTGGCGTAGACGGGGAGTATGCTGCAGTATATGAAAACTTTGAGAAAGACATCTATCATGCCTTGGAGCAGGCTCGTGAAGCATTAAGTAAATACCATACCATTAAGTTGATCTTTCCGGATAAAACTTATTATCCAAGAGAAATTAAGAAGGGGTTCTTACGATTTTGCCAACAGTATGCGTTTAACCATGAAGTAGTAGCTGATGTTAATGCGCTCGATATTCATGAAGGAGAAGTATTTATTAGCCTTATGGAAGATGATTTGGTAACGCTGGTGGAACAAGTTATAACGAGCCAACTGAAAGTAGGAAAGCAAGTAGGGGTAATTTCATATAATGAAACACCCCTTAAGAAAATAATTCTTGATGGAATCACTACTATTTCCACAGATTTTGACCAGATGGGCACGATCGCAGCTAATATGATCCTTGAGAACTCAAGAACCCATGTAGAAATTCCCTTCAAGCTAACTATGAGGAAGTCCTTGTAAATCAGGACGCGGTATGCATACCTTTTCAGAGAGGCACTTCAGAAACTCCCTGACTTCCCTATAATCATTCAGGTAGTAGCGCGCTGCTGATATATTGCTGCCAACTTTTATAGTTACTGCGCTATCAGGAAACATTCTGAACATGTCTTCATCTGTATGGTCATCGCCAAGGGCCATTACGAAATCAAACTGCTCTTTTTCAAGCCAGGTTAAGGCTATTTTTCCTTTATTGATTTCCATATTCTTCACCTCAACAACTTTGTTTCCTGGTAATAGTTGCAATCCTTTGTCGGCTGTAATGAAGCGCAGGTTGGTCATTAAATCATTTGCACGGAGTTCTCCTAAGCCACTTTCAGCCTTCCTATAGTGCCAAACAAGCGAAAAAGTTTTTTCTTCAATAAAAGAACCTGGGGTGCGATCAGTATAGGTTTGCAGAATTGGATGTATGTCCTGCTTCCAAAAATTATAGAGACCAGGCTGCTGCTGCCACTGCATGCCCTTGCATTTTTGCCATGCCCCATGTTCTGCAATTATGTCAATTGGGAGGCTGCCGAACCATTCTTCAAGATTTTCATGTTTTCGTCCGCTAATAATCACAACTCTGTTGTTTGCGTCATCGCTTAATCTCCTAAGGATCTCCATCAATTCGTAGTCGGGAGCTGCTTTCTCAATGGTGGTTTGGAATCCGACAAGTGTACCGTCATAGTCAAGGAATATTACTCGTTTTGAACTATTAGCGTACCTTTTCTCAAGGTGATCTCTTCTGTTGGGGCCAATGTGCTTTGCGAGCAAAGAGTTTTGCATGTGTTTAACCTCTTGCAATTTATCCATATAGATCTTAACCCAGTGCCTTATATTGAACTTCGCAACAATTTCCCTCATAGAACTCATCCTTCTTGATTGCTCCTGGACAGGCATATTTAAGGCTTCGTTTACTGCTTCTGAAAGTTGCTTTATATTATTAGGATTAACAATAATTGCGTCGATAAGCTCTTTTGCAGCTCCGGCCATTTCACTTAATACCAAAACCCCACTGTTATTAGTGCGGCAAGCAACATATTCTTTACTCACAAGGTTCATTCCATCGCGCATCGGTGTTACCATACACACGTGAGCCTGATGGTAAAGGGCAGCCAGCATTTCAATTGGGAAAGACCGGTAGTAATAATGGACCGGAATCCAATTTAGGGTACGGTAGAGCGAATTTATATTACCTACCATCTGGTCTATTGCATCCCTGAGTTCTTTATACTGCGGGACGCTGTCTCTTGAAGGGACGATGATCATATACAGTACAACTTTACCAACATACTCTGGATTTTTTTCCAGAAGCATTTGAAAAGCCTGTAATCGCTGGATTATCCCTTTACTATAATCTAACCGGTCAATCGAAACAATAAGTTTGCAGCCATGAAAACTCTTTTCAAGCTTTTCGATGTTTTCATGCACTTCTTTAGTTTTGGTCAGGGATTCATATTTTTCACTGTCTATACCCATAGGAAATGCATCGACAACAACCTGTCGATCCCCATGCTGTACCACATTAGCAGAGGTATGTACTGGTAGGATGCGGGAAACAGCGCTTAAGAAATGCCGGGCATCATCATAGGTATGAAACCCAATAAGGTCGGCACCAAGCATATTCTCTAAAATTTCACTTCTCCATGGAATTAGGCGAAACAATTCATACGAAGGAAATGGAATGTGTAAAAAGAACCCAATAGTTAAATTAGGTTGTCCATCACGAATAAATCCGGGAAGCAGAAGTAGTTGGTAATCGTGTATCCAGATTATATCACCTGGTTGGGCAATTCTTAATATAGCTTCTTTAAACTTATTGTTTACTGAGGCATAGCTTGTCCAATAAGAGTTTTCATAGACCGCGTAAGTAGGATGGTAGTGAAAAACCGGCCAGAGAGTCTCGTTAGAAAAGCCTTCGTAAAAAAGATTAATATCTTCCTGAGTAAGGAAAACAGGCATTAGGTTTAGTTCAGCAAGCTTTTCCGTTACCTCTGTCTGGTCTTCATCTGAAGTTACTTCTACCCCAGGCCAGCCTACCCAAACATTATCACCTTGTTTATAGATGGATCCTAGTCCCGTTGCTAAGCCACCTTCGCTCGGCTTCAAATCATAATGGCCGTTTTCCTTTTTGATTTTTACGGGGAGCCGGTTAGATATAATGATGGTTCTACTCATTGTACATTTGGTTTATTAATCGTAGGGATACATTAATGTCCTCTAATCAATTCAAACAAAAGCTGTACCCTATGTTTGCAAAAAGGTTCATTTTGCTAAGACTAATGGTTGCTGGATGAAAATTAGGTAGTTTCCCCGTGGTAAGACAGGGGCTAGAATTATCCACACAAGTTATCCACATCCTGCGTAATAAAAAGTTTTTTTTTCGCGAACAGGAATAGTAGGGCCATGTTTAATCTACTGTCAATCAGATAGTATTAATGCTGATAATAATGTTTTCATTGGAACAATATTTGAAAGGCATTGATCCGGCAAATTCACCAAATGAGAAACTAAATTTTATTTATCATGACACGGAACAGAGCTTTATCCATCAAGAACTGGATCAAAACTATGGGCTTCGAATTAACAAAATCACACATTCTGAACCACCGTACAAAAAAGCTAAAGTATTACACGCTGGGCAATTTTGGAGTATATGAAGAAATTACGCCAGCGAAAGTTCCTACTGAAAAAAAGCAAAAATTTATTTCCTGGACACCCTGGGGGGATTCGATAGAAGTACATTCGGTGAAAGAATTAAGTAAGGTCTATGAAGACTTTATAAATTACAATCCCAATGTAGTATTAAACTGACTTGTGTTAATGTTTGTAAGCCCGGTACCTCTGTTTGGGACGTGCCGGGTTTTATTACAGATCTTTTAGTTTATTAGCAAGTACCTCTGAAATTTTCCGGTATGACTCTACACTCCAGCCTGCTACATGAGGGCTAAGGATAACTTTATCGTTTGCTACAAGATCTGCAAACCAAGATTGATCTGCGATCCCGGGAAATTTCTCAACTTCAAGCACGTCGAGTCCTGCACCAAGGATTTTTCCTTGTTGTATTGCTGTTAATACAGAACGCGTATTTACTATTTCTCCTCGTGCTGTATTAAGAAAAAAGATAGGCTTTTTGAAGTGGAAAAAATATTCCTCATCAACCATTTGACGTGTTTCCCGGGTTAATGGGATGTGTAAACTTAGTACATCTGCCTGCTTAACAACTTGCTCCATGCTTACTTCTGTAACATATTCGTCGCTGAAACCAGTTTTGTATTTATCGTAAGCAATCACGTTCACGTCGAAGCTTTTTAATTTACGTGCAAAACGTTGCCCCATAAATCCATATCCAATAATGGCCACCGTTCTTCCGTTTAATTCAACTCCACGGTTCCCTTCCCTGTCCCAAATACCATTACGAACTTCGAAATCACTTTTTCTTAAATTATTCATCAAAGATAAAAGCATTCCTATTGCATGTTCTGCAACAGCATCCCGGTTACCTTCTGGGGCATTCAATAGTTTTATACCCTTTGCTGCTGCATAAGCTTCATCAATGTTGTCCAAGCCTGCACCTGCCCGGGCAATGAACTCAAGCCCGGAGGCGGCATCAATAAGCTCTTTGTCGATACGGAACTTTGTACGAACAGCAATCCCATGGTAATTCGCTATCTCGGCCAAGGTTTGCTCTTTACTATAGTGTGGGAAGTCGTCAACCTTGTAGCCCAACTTTTCTGCCTCTACCTTGAAAACAGGATGTAAAAAATCGGCAATAAGGATTCTTTTTTGTTGCATTAAATGACTTGATTGGTGAGGGGTAAAATTAGAAAACAATATTCAGACGATGAAGTTGACCTATCCAAACTCCTATTGTTTATCGCTTATGTAATTAGTGAGATATACAAAATCTTCAACTGTTAATCTCTCCGCTCTCAGATCCAGCATTGGTTCTTCACCCATTTTTTCTTTCGGAAGTAATGAAGAGACCGCATTTCGTAAGGTCTTTCTTCTTTGATTGAAACCAGCTTTTACAACCTTCCAGAATAACTTCTCGTCGCAATTCAATGTCTGATTGTCCTTGCGCGACAGCCTTATAACAGCGGAAAGAACTTTTGGAGGAGGATTGAATACTCCTGCTTTTACCGTAAAAAGGTATTGAACGTCATAATACGCCTGAACGAAGACACTCAGAATCCCGTACTCTTTGGTGCCGGCCTTTGCTGTACATCGTTCAGCGACTTCTTTTTGGAACATTCCGGCCATTTCGGGAATAAGTTCGCGGTTATCTAATATTTTAAAAAGAATCTGAGAGGAGATGTTGTATGGGAAATTACCTATAATGGCAAACTGCCCCTTGAAAATACTTTTAAAATCCAGCTCCAAAAAGTCTCCATTGATCAAGCGCTCCCCCAGCTGCGGATATTGCTTTTGCAGGTACTCATATGATTCTGTGTCCAGGTCTATGAGATACGTCTGGTATTCCGTTTTTTGCAGAAGAAAGTCGGATAGGATGCCCATTCCCGGACCAACTTCCAGCACCTCGGTATACTTACCTTCGGGCTTCAAACTATTCACGATCTTTTGTGCAATGTTCTTATCCGTAAGGAAGTGCTGACCTAAATGTTTTTTTGCTCTAACAGAACTCATTCTAGTATTTTCTGCAAATAACGTAAAAATTGAAATGTGAAGGGTAGGATTTGATTAGAACTTGCCCTTGTTAGGGATTTATTCGGGACTGGTTCGGAATTCAGGACTTACCTTTCAACTAATGCTGACCGAATAATAGAATAGCTTCCGAAGGAATTACGAATGATTATCGGAGCATGTACGGAGATTTCATGGATAAATATCGCTATAAGGTCGCTATAACATCGCTGTAAGGTCGCTATAAGGTCGGTCTAAAGTATTAGAATTTGTTGCAGGAGTTCGAGCCAGAACAGGCTTTTGGAGTGCTTGAATCAAATATAGTTAATTTTTATTCCTATAAGGAATTAATAAAATGGATAAGTTTTTCTCATAATGATGCAGGAAGAATCATGGATAAAAATACTTCTAAAGGAAATTTCATAAGTTTGTGAAATTTTAATGCACAAACGTGCCCTTGATCTATGAGCGATAAAATTAAAGTTGGAATTTCTATAGGTGATATTAATGGTATTGGACTAGAGGTAATCATTAAGACTTTAGCAGATCATAAAATTTTGGAATACTGTACTCCAATAGTTTATGGGAGTACTAAAGTTGCATCTTTTTACCGTAAGGCACTATCTATAAACGATTTTAATTTTAACGTAATCAATAGCTCATCTGCGGCTAATCCCAAAAGGGTAAATATTATTAACTGCTGGGAGGAAGATGTGCGGGTTGAGCCAGGTGTTGTTAACGAAACTGGAGGTAAATATGCGTTTATTTCCTTAGAGAAAGCTGTAGATGATCTTTTGTCTGGAAATATAGATGCGCTTGTAACTGCTCCAATTAATAAGCATAACATTCAGAACGAGAATTTTAAGTTCCCCGGGCATACCGAATATATTCAGCATAGAGCTGGTGCCAAAGACGCTTTGATGTTTTTGGTTGGTGATGACATAAAAACAGGTGTAGTAACCGGGCATATTCCGGTGACAGAAGTCGCAAACAGTATAACGAAAGAGGCTATCTTGTCTAAGCTAGAGCTGATGCGAGACAGTTTGAAAGGTGATTTCTGGATTCAGAAACCAAAGATCGCGGTACTGGGTTTAAATCCTCACGCAGGTGATAATGGTTTAATTGGCAGGGAAGAAAAAGAAGTAATTATCCCGGCAATAGAGGAAGCGAAGGCTAAAGGGATATACGCAGTTGGTCCATTTCCCGCCGATGGCTTCTTTGCTAATGGCTCTCATCGCAAATTTGACGCGGTACTGGCCATGTACCATGACCAAGGGCTAATCCCCTTCAAATACATTGCTTTCCATGATGGTGTTAATTTCACGGCAGGATTACCAGTAGTAAGGACATCTCCAGACCATGGAACCGGGTATGATATTGCTGGAAAGAACCTTGCTTCTGAAAGTTCCTTCCGATCTGCATTATTTGCTGCATTAAACATTGTTAAAAGGAGGAGGGAAATGGCAGAACTCACTGCTAATCCTTTAAAAATTTCGAAGTTGTCACGCGACCGGGATTAATGAGAAGAAGAAGTGATTAAAGAATAACTTTTAAGATAGGATTCGTACATCTTACACCTATTTCGAGTTGACAATTTTGGTCTAGAGAGGTGGTTAAATTGGCTTGTATAGGAGCAAGGACTATTTCTTCAAAAAACTTTCCCTAATTGTAAAAAATGCCTAACTTTGCAGGCTCAATTGCCGTGCTTTGAAATCGTTACAGGAATATATAATACCCTTTACGGGATTAAAGGAGGGGAAGCATCAGTTTAACTTTGATGTTGATAAACGTTTTTTTGACGAGTTCGAATACTCTTTGGTAAAAAACGGCAACCTGAAGATAGACTTAGAGTTGGATAAGCAGGAAACGATGTTGATCCTGCAATTTGTAATTAAGGGACATATATTTCTTAATTGTGATGTTTGTCTTTCTGATTTCCCTACAAACGTAGATATAAGGGAGAGACAGATCGTAAAATTCGGTGAGGATGATTCTGTTGAGGATGAAACCGAAGAGATCATAATTTTGAGCAGGAACGAACACGAAGTGGACGTTTCTACTTTGATTTATGAGTATATCAATTTAGCAGTACCGTATTTTCATAGATGTGAAGACCCGGGTAATACTGAGTGGTGTGATAAGGAGATGGTTGAAAAGTTGAAGAAACTTTCAGGCAGCCAGGAAGAAGAACAGCAAAATACGAGTGAAGAGGATCCCAGGTGGGATGCATTAAAGAACATAAAGAATAAATAATTAAAAATTAGAATAACAGGAACATGGCACATCCAAAACGTAAACTGTCCAAGTCGAGAAGAGATAAAAGAAGAACTCACTATAAAGCTGAGGCGCCAGGCTTGTTTACCTGCAAAACTACAGGTGCTGTACATTTAGGCCACCGTGCTTATAATGTTGACGGTAACCTATACTATAAAGGTAAATTACTTATCGAAAGTACCTCTATAGCATCTTAAGGTAATTTTCTCCCGAATGAAAATTGGCTTAGACATAATGGGCGGGGATTTTGCTCCCAAGGCAACGGTTTTGGGAGCAATTGAAGCCTATAAAGCTTTAGATCCAAGTCAGAAAATGATTCTGATTGGAGATAGAGAGGCTGCTCTTCCTATTTTTGAAGAGCAAAATTTTAATCCAGATCTTATAGAGTTTGTCCATACTACAGAAGTTGTAGGAATGGGTGAGCACCCAACGAAAGCTATTACGCAGAAGCCAAATTCTAGTATAAGCCTGGGTTTCCGTATGCTTAAGGAAAAGACAGTCGATTCTTTTGCTTCAGCGGGAAATACAGGAGCTATGCTTGTTGGTGCGATGTTTAGCGTAAAAACTATTCCCGGAGTAATTCGCCCTGCAATCTCATCTATTGTACCAAAGCTTAAAAGTGGCTATGGTATTATGTTGGATGTAGGTGCAAATGCTGATTGTAAACCTGATACACTTCTTCAATTCGGTATTTTAGGCAAGTTGTTTGCCGAGAATATTATTGGTATTCCCAATCCTAAGGTTGGGTTGATCAATATTGGCGAGGAGGAAGAGAAAGGCAATCTTCTTATGCTTGCCACGCACCCCTTGATGCGGGACGCCGGTTTGTTTAACTTCGTGGGAAATGTTGAAGGACGTGACTTGTTCAACGACAAAGCTGATGTTATTGTATGTGATGGTTTTACCGGAAATGTAATGCTTAAGCTTGCCGAGACTTTCTATGTACTTACTCTAAAAAAAGGTTTTAAGGATGAGTTTTTCTCCAGGTTTAATTATGAGCAATATGGTGGAAGTCCTATTCTAGGAGTTAATGCCCCTGTAATAATTGGTCATGGTATATCAACTCCGGAGGCAATAAAAAATATGGTTTTATTGTCGAGAAGTATGATACAGACAAAACTTGTAGAAAAAATCACATCAGCTTTTAAATAGTTCAAAACGGATTATGCAAAAAATCTACGCTGCTATAACAGCGGTTCATGGTTACGTTCCAGACTACGTTCTTACTAACCAGGAATTGGAAACAATAGTAGATACCAGTGATGAGTGGATCACATCACGCACTGGTATTAAAGAAAGACGGATTTTAAAAGGCGAAGGCCTTGCGACTTCCGATATGGCTGTTCCGGCAGTACAAGGCCTTCTTGAAAAAAGAGGCATTAGTGCAGAAGAAATAGATCTCATCATTTTCTGTACGTCTACACCAGACATGATCTTCCCTGCCACTGCAAATATTCTTGCTGATAAAATTGGTGCTAAAAATGCCTGGGGATATGATCTTCAAGCAGCTTGTTCCGGCTTCGTTTTTGGTCTTACAACAGGTGCTCAATTTATCGAGTCGGGCAAACATAAGAAGGTATTGGTAGTTGGTGGAGATAAAATGTCTTCCATCGTAAACTATGAGGACAGGGCTACCTGTATTATATTTGGTGATGGGTGTGGCTGTGCTTTGTTAGAACCTAACGAAGAAGGTTTCGGAGTTATAGACTCTATCCTTAAAAGTGACGGTAATGGCAGAAATTATTTGCATTTAAAAGCCGGTGGATCTCTTAAGCCTGCTACTTATGCCACCATAGATAACCGCGAACATTCAGTTTATCAAGAAGGACAAGCTGTATTTAAGTTTGCAGTTACCAATATGGCCGATGTTGCGGCTGAGGTGATGGAACGGAATAATCTTACAGCTGATGATATAGCATGGCTGGTTCCTCATCAGGCTAATAAAAGAATTATCGATGCTACAGCTAATCGCTGTGGTGTAAGTTCAGACAAGGTGATGATTAACATTCATCGTTTTGGAAATACCACGAATGGAACTATTCCATTGTGCCTTTGGGAGTGGGAAAGTAAGCTTAAGAAAGGAGATAACATTATTCTTGCTGCGTTTGGTGGTGGGTTTACGTGGGGGTCTGCTTACTTGAAATGGGCTTATAATTCGTAACCCAAGTTTAGAATAAGCGGGGTAAGAGCGATGAATTCGCTTCTAAATAAACAAACAGAACTAAGGTTCTGAGACTAAATTGTAAAAAGCTTAACCAACAACTATGGACATAAAACAGATTCAGGAACTTATCCGATTTGTTTCCAAATCAGGTGTAAATGAAGTTTCTATCGAAGAGAAAGAGTTCAAAATAACCATAAAGACTAATCAGGCTCCTACAGTTGTAAATGCAACTATTCCGGCGGCTCCTGCATTGCCGGTACAGGCTCCTCAAGCTGTTCCAGTGGCAGCACCACAACCGGTTGCTCCTGCAGCACCTCAGGCTCCTGTAGCTGCACCAGCTGAACAGTCAAACTACATTACGATTAAGTCGCCAATGATCGGTACTTTTTATCGTTCTTCTAGTCCTGATAAACCTGCATTTGCAGAAGTCGGAGATGAAGTTAAGTCTGGCCAGGTTATTTGTATCATCGAAGCGATGAAGCTTTTCAATGAGATAGAATCTGAAGTTTCAGGACGTATCGTGAAAGTTCTTGTTGAAAATGCAAGTCCTGTAGAATACGATCAACCACTATTCCTGGTAGATCCAGCATAAATTAAAATCATTTGATGTGCAAATATGTAGATGATCTTCGTCTGCGTGTTTGCACATTTTCTTGTTTGCACATTTAAATTATGTTTAAGAAAATACTGATTGCAAATCGTGGAGAGATTGCATTAAGGATAATCCGTACCTGTAAGGAAATGGGGATTAAAACTGTTGCAGTGTATTCCACTGCCGACAGAGAGAGTTTGCATGTTAGATTTGCTGATGAAGCAGTTTGTATAGGCCCCCCTGCAAGTAAAGATTCATACTTAAATATTCCCAATATTATTTCGGCAGCAGAAGTTACTAATGCTGATGCTATCCACCCAGGATACGGCTTCCTTTCAGAGAATGCTAAATTTTCTGCGATCTGCCGTGATTACGGGATTAAGTTTATCGGAGCTACTCCTGAGCAAATCAACGATATGGGTGATAAAGCTTCAGCGAAGGAAACGATGAAGAACGCCGGCGTTCCAACTATTCCGGGTTCTGATGGATTGTTAAGCGACGTTAAAGAAGGTATTGTAGTAGCAAATCAAATTGGCTACCCTGTAATTCTTAAAGCTACAGCCGGTGGTGGTGGTCGTGGAATGCGAATTGTTTGGAAAGATGAAGATTTTGAAGCAGCCTGGGATTCCGCACGCCAGGAAGCAGGAGCTGCTTTTGGGAACGATGGAATTTATCTTGAGAAATTCGTTGAAGATCCAAGACATATTGAAATTCAAGTTATAGGAGATCAGTATGGAACCGTCTCTCACTTATCTGAACGTGACTGTTCCATTCAGCGTCGTCACCAGAAGCTTGTTGAAGAATCGCCATCTCCGTTCATGACAGAGGCTTTACGTGAGAAAATGGGTGAGGCTGCAGTGAAAGGAGCGAAAGCAGTGAATTACGAAGGTGCAGGAACAATCGAATTCTTGGTAGATAAGCATCGTAATTTCTACTTTATGGAAATGAATACCCGTATTCAAGTAGAGCATCCGGTAACTGAGGAAGTAATAAATTACGATCTAATTAAGGAGCAGATACGTGTAGCGGCAGGAGTTCCGATTTCTGGAAAAAACTATGCTCCAGCGAAACATGCTATCGAGTGTCGTATTAATGCTGAAGATCCATTTAATGGTTTCCGTCCTTCTCCTGGAAAGATCACACATTTCCACTCTCCCGGTGGGCATGGGGTAAGGGTTGATACTCACGTTTATGCTGGATATCATATTCCTCCAAACTACGACTCTATGATCGCAAAATTGATCTGTACAGGTCAAACACGCGAAGAGGCAATATCCACAATGGAGAGGGCCCTTAGTGAATTTGTGATTGAGGGAATTAAAACAACGATCCCCTTCCATATAAAACTAATGAAGGATCCGAACTTCAGGGCCGGAAACTTTACGACGAAGTTTATGGAAAGTTTCGATCTCAATTCAGCGATCTAAACGTAAAGAATAATCGTAAATACCATTCTAAGAATATAGAATGGTATTTTTGTTTTTATTAAAATGAGCGATAAGAAACCTACTGATATAATAACGGCCATCAAGCAAAAAGGACAGAGCCTTGAAGCGGAAATGTCCTTCTTCGACCATTTGGAAGAATTACGATGGCATTTGATCAGATCTGTAGCAGCAATTCTGGTATTTACGGTGGTAGCTTTTTGCTACTACGATTTCATCTTCGGTGAAATTATAATGGGCCCCAAGAAGCCAGAGTTCTGGACTTATCGAATGATGTGCCAGCTTGCGGAAAGATTTGATTTAGGAGATGGTTTTTGTATAAAAGAGATTCCCTTTAATATCATTAATACCGAGTTATCCGGACAATTCACGTTGCAAATGAACTCTTCGCTATTAATGGGCTTGGTTTTCGGAATTCCTTATTTGCTATTTGAGGTTTGGCGATTTGTGAAGCCAGGCCTCACGGATAAAGAAAGTTCTGCAGCTTCTGGTTTTGTAATTTACGCAAGTTTGCTCTTTTTGGTAGGCCTGCTGTTTGGCTATTACATTATTGCTCCTCTTTCCGTAAGTTTTCTTGCTAATTATACGGTAAGTAGTATCATTCAGAATCAGATCACGATAGATTCCTATTTGTCGACAGTGGGGACACTGAGTATCGGTACTGGAATTACTTTTGAGCTACCTATAATAATATACATACTATCCAAGTTAGGATTAATGACGCCTGCATTTATGCGTGCTTCCAGACGTTATGCTATTGTTATAATTTTGGTAATTGCGGCAGTGGTAACTCCTACGCCTGACATGTTACCTATGATAACCATAACTTTGCCTTTATATCTACTATTTGAGATGAGTATTATTGTCTCAGCCCGAGTGGAACGTAAGCGCCAAAAAGCAGAACTTGATTTTTATAAAAGAACCTAATACAACAAAGAAAATGGCTACTAATAACGTCTCAATTGCAATTGGATCTGATCATGCAGGCTTCAACTACAAAGAAATGTTGAAGGAATACCTGACCAACTATGAATTAAAGGACTTTGGTACTTACAGTGCAGAATCTGCAGATTATCCGGATTTCGCTCACCCTGTTGCGTCAGCGGTTGAGAATGGAGAATTTACATTAGGGATCCTTGTATGTGGGAGCGCTAACGGCGTTGCAATAACTGCGAACAAGCACCAGGGAGTAAGAGCGGCGATTAGCTGGACGGAAGAAATTGCGGAGCTTGCTCGTCAACACAATAATGCTAACGTATTATGTATTCCAGCAAGATTTGTATCAACAGAAGCAGCGAAGTTAATTACTCAGAAGTTTATAGACACAGAGTTTGAGGGGGGAAGGCATGCTACACGAGTTGGAAAAATTTCCTGTTAAGATTATGATTAAGAAAAGTATAGCTATCGGTATTCTTATATCAGCACTTTCTGTTGGCGCGTATGCTCAAGCAGATCCTGTTGCCCAAAAGTATGGCAGCTATATTGATACGGTTTCTGCACGCAAGCATTTATCGATCCTTGCATCTGATGAATTTGAAGGAAGGGAAACAGGTAAACCAGGGGCAGCTAAGGCAGCTAATTATATTGCTGGTGAATTCAAAAAGTTAGGGCTGGTACCTCCTGTTAATAACAGCTACTTTCAAAAGGTTGGACTTGAGGAAAAGGCACTTAAGTTTAAGAGCTTTCTGGTAAATGGAAAGCCTCTATTTTTCCTTCAGGATTTTTACGCGAGATCTATTGCTAAGCCTGTAAATATTAATACATCTGAAGTTGTTTTCGTTGGATACGGTATCTCTGATGCGAAGTATGACGATTTGAAGGGTATTGATATAAAGGGTAAAGTAGTGATGGTGATCAACTATGGAGAGCCTTCTAAAAATGGCACTTTCACAGTTACTGGTTCAAAGGAGAACTCAGACTGGTCGAAGAATGTAAATAAAAGATTTGAACTACTAAGATCAAAGGGCCCCGCTTTGATCCTTGCCGTTAACGAAAGGTTAGCGTCCCATTTGCAAACTAATAAGGGGCATCTTGGAGAGCCTGTACTTGGATTGAAGAAAGAGCAGCCAGCTACATCTGAGGCGACTCCTATCATTCAAATCACAAGCACGGCAGCTGACAAGTTTCTAAAGCCGACAGGTAGAACCTTTGCCAGCATTAAGCAGCAAATAGATAATTCCGGAAAGCCCGCCTCACAGAAGGTTAAGGTGAAGTTTACAACATCTTTCGGTTCGCAGACCAAGGATGTTGAAGCTGTTAATGTAATGGGCTATCTTGAAGGATCTGATCTTAAAGATGAGGTTCTGGTTCTTTCCGCACATTATGACCACGTAGGAATGAATCCTGCCGGCCCTGATAAGGTATTTAATGGTGCAGATGATGATGGTTCTGGAACTACAGGCGTAATTGAACTTGCGGAAGCTTTTAGTCAAGCTAAAAAAGAAGGAAAAGGACCTCGGAGAAGTATACTTTTTTTGCTGGTAGTGGGGGAGGAAAAGGGTTTGTTAGGCTCTGAATGGTATTCAGATCATCCTGTATTTCCGCTTAAGAATACGATTACAGATTTGAATATTGATATGATTGGCAGGGTTGATCCCACTCATAAATCGGATCCTAATTATTGTTATCTTATAGGTTCTGATAAATTAAGTACAGACCTGCATAAGATCAGCGAGAACGCAAACTCAACCTATACGAATCTAAAGATTGATTATAAGTACAATGACCCGAATGATCCTGAAAGGATCTATTATCGTTCTGATCATTACAATTTTGCGAAGCATGGAATTCCAATTATATTTTATTTTAATGGAATACATGAAGACTATCACCAGGTAGGAGATGAGGTGTCAAAGATTGATTTTCCAATGCTGGTTAAACGAGCAGGCTTAGTTTACTATACAGCCTGGGATTTAGTAAACAGGGATAAAGCACCGGTAGTGGATGTACATAAAGATTAAAAATAAAGGTCGGAAGTCATAACTTTCGACCTTTATTTTTAATGCATTGCAAGTTTTTAGAATGTAATGCGCACCGAAAGCCCGAGTCCATTTCCATTGAAGTCGGGTGAGGGCGAGAGTTCAAGTGACGGTTTCCAGTCAAGAGATAAATTGATTGGCGCCGTATCAAATTTGTAGTCTAATCCAATCACACCATCAGCACTTAAATATAACTGATTCTCGTCTTTAACTTTATTACGGTAGTTCCCTATAGATCCGCCGCCCCCATAATACCATCTTATTCCCGGAACTTCATCAAATCCAAGCGGAAGGTGCTTTTCGTAAAGTCCTGTCAGACGAATTAAGGAATACTTATTCCGGTTTTTTAAGTCAAGAATAATATCTAAGGCCTTATCTGAATCCAGGAAGGTTTTGAAGGTTACACCAGATGCGTCGCCAAGTCGCACTCCTATGGCATTCTGATATTGGGCTTTAGTGGAGCTGGTTGTTAGCAAGAAGATGCCTGTAAAAAGGAAAAATAAAATAGACTTTTTCATAAACTCAATTAGAATTGATAGAATACAGTGCGAAGGTAAAATAGTTTTTGTAAAAAAGGCTTGTAGTATCGCCCAGTGGACTTTGCAACCTATATCACAAGATTTTATTGTTCCAGTACAAGCTTTAAGGGTTTTAGTCGTTAGGGTTTAAAGCAGTCGGTTTGACTGAAATAACATTCACCAGTTGAAGTACACGCAAAAATTTTATGTAAGTTTGCGCTTCGAGGAATAACATGAAAAAGTTTTTAGGATTTGCCGTAATGCTATTGCTGATTATAGGCGGCTGTAAAAAGTCGGAGCCCTATGATTTTGAAAAGCAGTTAGCTATTGATGAAGGACTTATTAAGAAATTTTTATCCGACAACAACCTTACCGCGCAAAGGGATACAAGTGGAATTTATTATATCATTAGTGCTCCAGGTTCTGGTACTGTCAGGTATACCGCCAACACCAGTGTTACTGTTAAATACAAGTTGCATTTGTTGAATGGTACTGAGATCCCTCAAGGTACCGGGCCTGTCAGCTTTGCATTAGGAGGTGTTATTGATGGTTGGAAAATTGGGATTCCCAAGATACAGCCGGGAGGGAAAATTAGACTTTTAATTCCTTCAGGATATGCTTATGGGCCTAATCCAACTGGTGGTATCCCAGCTAATTCTGTGTTGGATTTCGATATTGAGCTTCTAGGCGTAAATTAATTTTCAAGTGATAAAATGAAATCACCTTTATATAAACTTCCTTTATTATTCTTTTCTGTTTTGGTGCTGGCCACTAGCTGTCAAAAAGAATATGAGTCCGTTGAAGAAATAGATACAAAAAATATAAGTGATTATATTTCTAAAAGTAATCTAACCTATACTAAAAACGATTCTCTTAACATCTGGTATTCTGTGGTAAAACCAGGTGCTGGCGCTGATCTTAAGTTTTCAGAAATTGTACCTTTGGTGTTTACTGTAAGGTCTTTAGATGGCCGTTACGCTTCGGTGGACACCTTTGCCTCTTCAAACCGGTATGGTTCTTTAGGGGAAGGATTTACGACTAATGACCACCTTGGGTATTTTGGATCAGAGAAAGGGTATCCTAACGCTTTAAAGTACGCTGTAGTAAACTTCTTAAAGAAAAGAGGAGGTGAAATTAAGGTAATTGTGCCTTCTCGTTTGGCCTATGGTGTTAACGGAGCAGGGACGATCCCTAGTAATGCTTCCTTGGAATACCATATCAGGGTAATCAACGAAAAGGACATCATTAACTATGATGATTTGAGTTTGAGAAACTTCATGACATCAAATGGGCTTTCGGGTTTTACTAAGATTCAAAAAGGAGATAGTATAGTGTATTACAAGATATCTAATCCGGGTACCGGTAGCTCAATAACAAGAGATTCAACAGTGTCTACAGTTTTTACTGGAAGATTTCTGAATGGTGTTATCTTTCAACAAAATTCTGAATCCGAAGCTTATACTAGTGTGTTATCTGGGGTAATTCCGGGGTGGCAGTTAGCTATTCCAATGATAAAAGAAGGAGGAAGTATCCGAATTCTTATTCCATCCAGCCTTGCTTATGGTATTTACGGTCTTAGGGATAATAGAACTGGTGTCGTACAGTTTCCACCGGCCTCCTGCTTAGATTTTGACGTACAGGTTATCAATGTAGCCAAGTAGCTGCACAAATGCTAGTATTAAGGTTGGCTTGATATTATAAAAGGCATTGGACTTAATTTCAATGCCTTTCTTATTTTCTTAACTTTTTGCTAAACCTACTTTGTAAGCATTTAATGCTCGTTGCCGGGCAAACTTATGGTCCACAATAGGTTGAGCATATTTAAATGGATCGCTAAACTCAGGAACCCATTTCTTTACATACTCCAGCTTCGGATCGAACTTCTTTGTTTGTAGGTCAGGGCTAAACACACGGAAGTAAGGTGCAGCATCATTGCCTGTTCCTGCAGCCCATTGCCAACCTCCAACATTGCTTGCCTGATCGTAATCAATTAATTTCCTGGCGAAGTATGCTTCACCCCATCTCCAGTCAATCAAAAGATGTTTGCAGAGGAAGCTGGCGGTGATCATTCTTACCCTGTTGTGCATCCAACCTGTGGCGTTTAACTGTCGCATGCCAGCATCTACTATTGGGTAGCCAGTATTTCCCTCACACCAGGCTTTATAATCCTCTTCACGATTTAACCAGGGAATATTATCGAATTCCTTCCTGAAGGATGATTTTGCAGAATACGGGAAGTGCCAAAGTATCATTGCATAAAAGTCCCGCCATATTAGCTCCGAGAGCCATGTTTTTTCTTTTGCATGGAAAGCGTCGTAACCCGCTTCACGAATACTGATGGTTCCGAACCGAAGGTTTACCCCAATTCTGGAAGTCCCGTCGAGTGCAGGTGAGTCGCGGGTATTACTGTATTCTTCGATCACCTCCTTATATTCTCTGTCGGGGAAGGTAAGTAAGCTGCTTTGAAATCCTAGTTGTTCGAGACCCGGAATGACAAAAGGTGATGTTTGCAGGAAGTTGTTGTAGTACTTTTCAGTAGGATAGGCTTTCAAATGAAAATCCGGGTTTAGCTTTTCCAGCCATTTACGTTTGTATGGGGTAAATACAGTGTAAGGCTTGCCGTCTTCCTTCAATACCTCGTTCTTTTCGAAAATCACATGATCCTTAAAGGTGCGAAGCTCAACTCCCTTTGTTTTCAATATATCAGCGATCGATTCGTCCCTCGTTTTAGCATAGGGTTCAAAGTCATGATTAGTGAAAGCGGCTTTGATATCGTAGTCATTCAAAAGCTCTGTCCATGCTGCTTGCGGTGTTCCGTGTTTTACAATGATTGACGAGCCGTGCTTCTGCAATTCCTGATCAAGCTTAATTATAGCGTTGCGAATAAAAGTTACTCTTGGATCATCATTGTCTTGCAGCTTATCCAGGATGAGCGTGTCGAATATAAATAGGGGGAGGACTGGATAACCAGACTTTAATGCGTGGTATAAACCGGTGTTGTCCTCTAACCGCAAATCTCTCCTGAACCAAAAAATACTAACCTGTTGTTTTTCGGGCATAAATGTCTTTTAATGCGTCTTCCAGCTTTTCAAAGGTAAATTTAAATCCTGTTTTTAGGATTCGTTCAGAACTGGTTTTAGTGCTGTTCAAAACGAGGGCGCACATTTCACCAAGAATGATCCTAAGACCAAAAGAAGGTACATCAGGAAGGAACAGATTTTTATTCAGGACTTTTGCTATGGCTTTTGTGAATTCTTCATTGGTTCGGACATCGGGACTTGCTGCATTGTATACACCATTAGTCTGATCGTTTTCAAGCACATTTACATAGAGGTCCACGATGTCATTAATATGGATCCAGGGCATCCATTGTTTGCCAGAACCAAGTGCTGCGCCCAGTCCTAATTTGATCGGTTTGTCCATTTGTTCAAGTGCTCCTCCTTTTTCAGCAAGCACAACACCGGTACGTAATTTAACAATCCTCGGAACGAGATCTTTTATTTCATCCACCACTTCTTCCCATTCTACACAAGTGTGAGCAAGAAAGTCAAAACCATGAAAGCTATCTTCCGTTAATAATTCATCTCCACGATTTCCATAAAACCCTACCCCAGATGCTGATATCACTGCCCTGACTAGGTGGTTTGGATTAGCTCGTAGAAGTTTATAAATGAGTCGAATAGACTCCGTGCGGCTTTCAACAATTTCTCTTTTTTGTCTGTTTGTCCAGGGGCGGGCTCCTATGCCTTCGCCGGCCAGATGAATAATGGAAGTAACACCCTGAATGCAAGCAGGGTCTATCAGGCCTTCCTTAATGTTCCATTGAAAGGTTTTAACCTCCCCAGTTTCATTTTTTATACTCCGGCTAAGGTGATGTATAGTATAGCCCTTAGCGAGAAGCGCTTTTGTAAGAGGCTGACCAATTAAGCCACTTCCGCCGGTTAGGAGAACTGTTTTATTCATTATCTGTTCTTATAATATTCTTACTTTTGATATATGTTGTATACGAAGCACATCTTTATTTGTACCAATCAGCGTCCGGAAGGCGCAAGAGTGAGTTGCGGTGAAAGTCACGGACTAGCATTGGTTGCCGCCTTTAAGAAGCATATTAAAGATAAAAGTTTAAATGCGGAAATAAGAGCACAGAAAACAGGCTGTTTAGAAGCATGTGAAGCTGGACCAAGTATTGTCATATATCCTGAAGGTGTATTTTATGGTAATGTTCAAGTAACAGATGTGGAAGAGATTGTTTCAGAGCATTTGGAAAATAACAGAGTAGTAGAGCGCCTCTTAATGGATTACAACAAGCTCCCCTGGTACGCTAAGTTGAATAAATAATAAGATTTACGATTTTAGATTTACGAATTACAATTCCTGCTTAAATCGTATTTCGTAAATCTATTATTAACCGGGGATCGCTTCTATCCATAAATATAAGTTTCCAGAAAATCTATCGTGGATTTCTGCGACTCAATGACATTCTTGACAACGTCCCCGATGGAAATAATTCCCACCACTTCTCCGTTTTCCAAGACAGGAAGGTGACGAATGTGACTATCCGTCATTACTTTCATACAATACTCTATAGTGTCTTTGAGGGTCACGCTTAAAATGCTTGAGGTCATTACTTCCTTAACCCTGGTTTCCTTTGAAGAGCGTTCTTTCAGTATAATTTTTCTTGCGTAGTCCCTTTCAGTAAAAATTCCATGTAAGATCTTCCCATCCATTACAAGTACAGAGCTGATGTTTTTCTGTTCCATCATTTCAAGGGCATTGAAGACATAAGTTTGGGGGGTAACGGAATAAATAGCGCTGGTTTTCCCTTCGAGGATTTGTTTTACTGTTTTCATAATTAGTTAGTTAGATTTTTAAAGTTAACATTTTTATCTCGTGATCTTTCTGTTTTAGGGAAAGTTTTTTCTACAACTTAACAGTGCTTTGATTCATATTTTTGGTTTGTAAAGAAGCTGAGGTATTACTGTTTTTAGCTAAGGTATTTCAGAAATCGCCACCGAAGCCACGTGATTTTTTGAATGTCTCTTGCATGTAATTATTGGTTGATCCAGGTGTTTCTACTAATGTTATATAGAAGAAAAATGAGTATTTTGCAAGATTTATAAACAGGTTTTATGAGTGGGAAAACCATATTAGTTTGGTTTAGGAATGATTTAAGGATTCACGATAATGAAATTCTTCTTGAAGCTGTTAAACGGTCTGAACAAATTGTACCCGTTTACTGCTTTGATCCACGCTACTTTGAACTCTCCAGATATGGCACCAGGAAGACTGGTGCTTTAAGAGCAAAGTTCTTATTGGAAAGTGTAAATAGTTTGCGGGAGTCATTGAAGCAATTAGGCGGTGAATTAGTCGTCAAAACCGGAAAACCAGAAGAAATCCTCCCTGAGATTTGCAACACTTATGATGTTTCTGAAGTATATCACCATCGTGAAGTTGCTGCCATGGAAACAGACATTTCAGCGATAGTTGAGGAAGCCCTGTGGAAGAAAAGAATTAACTTGAAGCACTTTATCGGTCACACCTTATACCATAAAGAAGACCTGCCTTTTCCGATCAAGAATATTCCTAACGATTTTGTTACTTTCAGAAAAAAGATTGAGCGCGACGCGACGGTAAAACCTTGCTTTGATACACCTAACGTTATCAGGGTACCTCAGAATTTAGAAAAGGGCGATTTGCCAACTCTTAACGAGCTTAATGTAGATCCGGGAGAGCTGGAAAACCGGGAGATCAATTTCACAGGTGGGGAGCAGGAAGGTTTGCAAAGGTTGAACGAATTAGTTTTCAGTGACGAGCCAAAGGGGAAGGCTGCCAAGAGTGGAGTATTTTCGTCTAAGTTGGCACCATGGCTTTCTCTAGGTTGTTTATCGTCCCGCGAGGTCTACTGGGCAGTTAAGAAACATAAGGTTAAAGTGGGAGGGAGCGATTCTGCATCAAGAATTATCACCGAGATGCAATGGAGAGATTTTTTTCGTTTCATGCTGAAGAAGTATGGTAACACTTCGCTTAACGAAATTGAACCAGAAAGAGATCTTTCTGCTGCCGAGAGAAAGGCGTTTTTAAAGTGGCAGAAAGGCGAAACAGGTGTAGCCTTAGTAGATGCTTGCATGAAGGAGTTGAATACTTCAGGCTACCTCAGCGATAAAGTAAAACAATATGTTTCCTCTTTTCTTTATAAAGAGCTTGGTGTAACCTGGAGAGCAGGAGCCGCTTATTTCGAAGAAAAATCAGTCGATTATTCACCTGCCAGTGATTGGGGGAATTGGGCTTACCTTATTGGTGGGGAAATTATGTCTTCAAACCGTCCATTAACAGCCAAATCTGAAGAGATTACAGAAGATTTAAGTATTAGGAGATGGTTTTTGGAGCAAAGTGCTTTAAATTGATGTAAAAAGCATGTTGTAAATCATGTGAAATTCAATTAAAATAAAATAAGTGGCTTATTATAAGGTTAAACTTTTATTTTTGCCGCTACCTTTAGAATAATAAATACATGGATAGTTTGTCTTATCTTAGTAATGCAGATTCTGCTTATATAGATTCTCTTTACCAGTCGTACAAAGAAGATCCCGAATCGGTGGATTTTGGTTGGAGAAAATTTTTCGAAGGCTTTGATTTTGGGCAGGGAGCAGGTGGTCAGACTGTTTCTGTTAGCGAAAATCCAGAGCAATTATTAAAAGAAATCAAGGTTTTAAATATGATTAATGGCTATCGCGACAGAGGCCATTTGTTTACCAAAACAAATCCTGTTCGCGAGCGCCGCAAGTATTATCCAGGTAAAGAGCTTGAGACATTTGGTCTAGGCAATGGAGATTTAGAAACAGTATTTAATGCAGGTGTAGAGGTTGGTTTAGGCCCAGCAAAATTAAAAGATATCTTAGCACTTCTAGAGGAAACATATTGTCAGTCCATTGGTGCTGAATTTACCTATATCCGAAATCCAGAAAAAGTTAAATGGTTTCAAGAGCGTTTAGAGAGAGAGAGGACTAAACCTAGCTTTTCAATCGATACAAAAAAACGCATCCTTAAGAAATTAAATCAGGCTGTTGTTTTTGAAAACTTCCTTGGTACTAAATTCTTAGGTCAAAAGCGTTTCTCTCTTGAAGGGGCAGAAGGTGTGATCCCTGCACTTGATTCGGTTATTGAAAAAGGTGCAGAATCAGGAATTGAGGAATTTGTAATTGGGATGGCCCATAGAGGTCGTTTGAACGTTTTGGCAAATATCATGGGTAAAACCTATAAAGATATTTTCGCTGAGTTTGAAGGTAAAGGTTATGATGAGTCTAAGCCTTTTGATGGTGACGTTAAATATCACTTAGGTTTCTCTACAGATGTAACTACAGAAACTGGTAAGAAGGTTCACTTAAGCCTTTGTCCTAACCCATCTCACCTTGAAACAGTAGATCCTATCGTTGAAGGTATCTGCCGTTCAAAGATTGATTTCAAGTACCAGGGAGATAACTCCAGACTTGCACCAATTTTGATCCATGGGGATGCTTCTGTTGCGGGACAAGGTGTTGTATATGAAGTATTGCAAATGGCGAAACTTGATGGTTACAAAACAGGTGGTACAATTCACTTAGTTATCAATAACCAGGTTGGCTTCACTACCAACTATAAAGACGCCCGTTCGTCAACCTACTGTACAGATATTGCTAAAGTAACTTTATCACCAGTGTTCCACGTGAACGGTGATGATGTTGAGGCTTTAGTTTATGCAGTGAATATGGCAGTTGAGTATCGTCAACGCTACCATAATGACGTGTTCATTGATGTTCTTTGTTACCGTCGTTACGGACACAACGAGTCTGACGAGCCGAAGTTCACTCAACCCCTGCTATATAAAGCAATTGAGTCTCACCCGAATCCACGTGAGATCTATAACAAGAAATTGATGGAGCAGGGAAGCGTTGACGCTAACCTGGCTGTGGAGATGGAAAAAAGCTTCCGTGCATTATTGCAGGAGCGCTTAAACGAGTCAAAAGAAAGTAATGAGTATTCTCCAAATCCGATGTTCTCAGGAGCATGGGCCGGTTTACGTCCAGGAACGGCTGAGGATTTTGAAGTAAAATCTCAGACTGCAGTTTCAGAAGAAGAATTACTTAAAGTTGCCAACACCCTAACTCAACTTCCAGAAGGAAAGAAATTCTTCAAGAAGATCGAGAAATTGTTTGAAGACCGTAAGAAAATGGTTGAGAACAGGAAGTTCGATTGGGCAATGGGTGAGTTAATGGCTTACGGAACACTGCTTAGTGAAGGTCACCGCGTACGTTTAAGCGGACAAGATGTTGAGCGCGGAACGTTCTCACATCGCCATGCCGTTGTGAAAATGGAGGATTCTGAAGAAGAGTTTATCCCATTGGCACAAATTAAGAAGGGTGATGCACAAGCAAAGTTTGATATATACAACTCTCACTTATCCGAGTACGGTGTATTAGGTTTCGAATATGGTTATGCTTTGGCAAACCCTCAGTCGCTTACTATTTGGGAAGCTCAATTTGGTGACTTCTTCAATGGCGCTCAAATTATTGTGGACCAGTACCTAGTAAGTGCTGAAACTAAATGGCAGCGTTCAAATGGTTTAGTAATGTTACTTCCTCACGGTTATGAGGGGCAAGGACCTGAGCACTCTTCGGGCCGCCCGGAGCGTTTCCTTGAACTGTGTGCGAATTTCAATATTCAGGTTGCTAATATTACTACTCCTGGAAACTATTTCCACTTGTTGCGTCGTCAGTTGAAGCGGGATTTCCGTAAACCTCTTGTGGTATTTACGCCTAAGAGCTTATTGCGCCATCCACTTTGCGTAAGTACTATTGATGAATTCACTCAAGGTGCATTCCAAGAAGTAATTGATGATACCTATGCAACAGCAGAGGACGTAAAACGAGTTTTATTCTGTACTGGTAAAATTTACTACGATCTACTTGAAAAACAACAAGCTGATCAACGGAAAGACGTTGCAATTGTTCGCGTTGAACAATTATACCCAACTCCTATCACTCAGCTTCGTGAATTGAAAAATAAATATGTTAACGCTGAATTTTTCTGGGTACAGGAAGAGCCTGAGAATATGGGAGCATGGCCGTACATTTGTCGTAAGTTCAGAAAATCAGAACTCAACCTTGAAGTAATTTCAAGAAAAGAGGCGAGCAGTACTGCAACTGGTTATGCTAAACAGCATATCTCTCAGCAACTGTACATTGTTGGAAAAGCATTCGAGGATGTTGCAGGAAAAGAGGTTAAAAAAGCTGTTGTTAACACAACAAAGAAAGTAGTAAACGTAGATTAACAGAATTTAAAGAACATAAAAAACTATGAGTTTAGAGATCAAAGTTCCGCCGGTAGGCGAATCAATTTCAGAAGTAACATTATCCCGTTGGATTAAGAAGGATGGTGACCAGGTTGAAATGGATGAAGTTATCGCTGAACTTGAATCTGATAAGGCCACTTTTGAGTTAACAGCTGAAAAGGCAGGAACTTTAAAAACGATTGCTGCTGAAGGCGATACTTTAGCAATAGGTGCCATTGTAGCATCAGTAGAAGATAGTGGTTCTGCTACTGCTGCCGCTCCTTCTTTATCTGAAGAAGTTGTAGGTGGGCAGGAACCAGTAGCCCTTGAAAGCAGAGTTGTTGAGGTAAAAGTTCCACCAGTAGGTGAATCAATTACAGAAGTAACACTTTCCAGATGGCTGAAAGCAGAAGGTGAAGTTGTTGCAATGGATGAGCAAATTGCCGAGCTAGAGTCTGATAAGGCGACGTTTGAATTAACTGCTGAAGTGGCAGGTACGTTGAAATATGTTGCAAAAGAAGGTGATACTTTAGAGATCGGCGCAATTGTTTGTCAGATCGCTTCTGGTGCGTCTGCTCCGGCTGCTAAACCAGCAGCTTCAGCTCCTGAGTCAAACCCTTCAACTGCTGCAGCATCTGCAAGTTCTTACGCTGCAGGAACTCCGTCTCCTTCAGCTGCAAAAATTTTAGCTGAGAAAGGTGTTGATGCAGCTTCTGTTAGTGGAACAGGTGTTGGTGGTCGTATCACTAAGGAAGATGCAGTAAATGCCCAAGCTCCTAAACCTCAATCAGCGGCTGCTCCGGCTCCTAAAGCTGCTGCCGCACCTGCTGCTCCGGCAAGCTTTGGCGGTGCAAGGAATGAGCGTCCTGAGAAGATGTCGAACTTACGCAAGACTATTGCAAAACGTCTTGTTGCAGTTAAAAATGAAACGGCTATGCTTACCACTTTCAATGAAGTGGATATGAAGCCTATCATGGATATACGGGCTAAATACAAGGATAAGTTTAAAGAAACCCATGGGGTTGGTTTAGGCTTTATGTCTTTCTTTACAAAGGCAGTTTGTGAGGCTTTAAAAGAGTTTCCTGCTGTTAACGCACGTATAGACGGGGATTCAATTATCTATAGCGATTTCGTTGATGTTTCAATCGCTGTTTCAGCCCCTAAAGGTTTGGTTGTTCCGGTTATTCGTAATGCAGAGCAATTATCTTTAGCAGGAATTGAGAAAGCCGTTGTTGCACTTGCAGGTAAAGCTCGTGATAATAAATTGACCATTGAAGAGATGACTGGCGGTACGTTTACTATTACAAATGGTGGCGTATTCGGGTCGATGTTGTCTACTCCAATTATTAATGCTCCACAATCTGCAATATTAGGTATGCATAATATTGTTGAGCGTCCAGTAGCAATTGGCGGACAGGTGGTAATTCGTCCAATCATGTACGTTGCTCTTTCTTATGATCACCGTATCATTGATGGCCGCGAATCTGTAGGATTCCTTGTAAAAGTGAAACAACTTCTTGAAGACCCAACAAGATTATTGTTAGGAGTTTAAGAATGTGTAACTAATACAAAAGTCCCGCTGTTCTGCAGCGGGACTTTTTTTATTTTATCTAATACTAAAGCTTGTCTTGTTTGAATATTACGAAAATCAGAGGCTTGAGGAAGTTTTGTTTTGAAGTTTAGAACTTGTTAAGTTCTGCTTTTCCAGCTCTTCTTTAAGTTTATTTAAACCTCTCTGGTAATCCTCTCCAACCATAGAATCGTAAAAAAGGCTTTTCCATCTATCCAAGGTAGTTTTGTTTTCTCCACAAAAGGCCCAGGTTACAATAATTCCTTTATATGTTTTCGTGAAATACATATAGTTAAGGTACGATCCCTCGAAAGGACTTTTGTACGTTAATTTCTGATAAATAGCCTTGTAGCGCTCATTGCCCATAAATTCGAATTTTCCGCTACCAACTTCTTTTCCATGCCAGGAAAACGAATAACCTGCAGTACCAGGGCTTCCACTAATCTGGTATTTGGCTTTCGGTTCTTTCTCGTAAAACGGACTCCAGCTATTGAAATGCTTATAGTTGGAGGCATAATCAAAAGCAGCAGTGTCTGAAGCTTCAATAAAAACACTTCGCTGAATAAAGAAGTTTTTGGCAATAAAAAAGCTGCCAGTAAAAAAAGCAGTAATGACCAGAATGCCTCCGGCCAAAACCAGTTTGAAATATTTCATCTTTAAGATAAGGGATCGTTGATGGAGGTTTATACGAAAGTTAAGGAAATTGTTTACAAGTATTTGATAATAGTTTTTGAAGTTAAGAAGCAGAAAACGAAAGGCAAGTTTTTATAGAAACTCAGTTTTCCTAAACAATGACAGAAAATCTAGTTTTTTAAGCTATGTTTGCGCTGTGAGTGAATTAAAATAGCTCAATCTACAATTTAAGCTTCAATGTCCAGGCTAGACGAGATCAAAAAACCGATAGAAAAGGAACTTGATGTATTTGAAGAAAAATTTAAGTCTTCAATGAAAAGTTCTGTGCCTTTGCTTGACCGTATAACTCATTATATAGTTAAAAGAAAGGGTAAGCAGATCCGTCCAATGTTTGTCTTCTTCTCCGCAAGTTTATGCGGTACTATTGATGATGCTACTCATCGCGGAGCAGCTTTGGTCGAGTTGCTTCACACTGCCACTCTTGTTCATGATGACGTAGTTGACAACTCCTACGAGCGGAGGGGATTCTTTTCAGTGAATGCACTCTGGAAAAATAAGGTAGCAGTTCTAGTTGGGGATTTTCTGTTAGCAAAGGGAATGCAGCTTTCTTTGGCCAATGATGACTTTGAGTTACTGAAGATCGTTAACGAAGCTGTACAACAGATGAGTGAAGGTGAGCTGCTGCAGATGGAAAAAGCCCGAAAGCTGGATATCAACGAGAATATCTACTACGAAGTAATCAGGCAAAAAACAGCATCTCTAATTGCTTCATGTTGTGCGGTAGGTGCTGCATCCGTAAATAAAGACCGCGGAGTGATCGAAAAGATGCGAAGTTTTGGGGAAAAGGTAGGGATGGCATTTCAGATAAAAGACGATCTTTTTGACTTTGGGACAGACGATGTTGGAAAGCCTTTGGGAATAGACATTAAAGAGAAGAAAATTACCTTACCGCTTATATATGCGTTAAGCAAGTCTGGTAAGACTGAAAAACATCATATCATCAACCTTGTTAAGAATCATAATGAGAACGCCGCAAAGGTTGAAGAGGTTATATCTTTCGTTAGAAATAGTGGGGGATTAGCCTATGCCGAGATGCAGATGCATCGTTATCAGGATGAAGCTTTTGAAATACTTGGAGGTTTTCCCGAAAGCGAGGCACGAATTGGCCTTGAGCAGTTGGTGCGTTTTACTACCGAACGTAAAAAATAAGATCTATGTCAAATGAAATTCTATTTTTCGGAGGGTTTCTGCTCTTTGTAGTCCTTATGCTTGCAATAGACCTTGGTTTATTTAATAGAAAGGAACACGCCGTCAAGCTGCGTGAGGCAGCTATAATGAGCGCCATTTGGGTCGCCTTCGCTGTCGGTTTCTATTTTATCCTCCGGGCCGCAGGTGATCAGCTTCATGGAATTTCTTCTTTTGCCCAATTAGAGGCTATTACTCGACAGAACCTTCATAATATAAAGATCAACCCGAACGACTTTGAGGGTAGTTTGCGGATCTATAGGAATAACCTTGCAATAGAGTTTATTACTGGGTATGTAGTCGAATACGCGCTATCCGTAGATAATATCTTTGTAATGGTGCTGGTTTTTTCTGCTTTTGGGGTGGAAGAAAAGTACTATCACAGGGTATTGTTCTGGGGAATTGTAGGAGCGGTGCTAATGCGTTTTCTTTTCATTTTCCTTGGTGCTACGCTCATCAGCGAATTTGGCTGGATCCTATACTTGTTTGGGGCATTTCTTGTTTATACCGGTATTATGATGTTTGTTAACAGGAATGTCGAGGATAAGATCGATCCGGAGAACCACGCTGTTGTTAAATTTGCTTCTAAATTTGTGTCGGTATATCCCGAGTTTGCCGGCAAGCGTTTCTTTATCACGCGTAACGGAAAAAGATATGTAACTCCATTGTTCATAGTATTGCTGATCATTGAGTTTACAGATCTAATATTCGCCGTTGATTCTATTCCTGCGATCTTTGCAGTTACGAAGGATCCCTATATTGTCTTCTTCTCGAACATTTTTGCCATCCTAGGTTTACGATCGATGTTTTTCCTGCTGGTAAATATCATTCACAAGTTCCATTATCTGAAGGTGGGGCTTTCCTTTTTGCTAGTATTCATTGGAATTAAAATGCTGGCTCATCATTGGTTACAAACCTGGGGATTCACTACCTCACATTCTCTTTTCGTTATCCTGTTGATTTTAACGATAAGTGTTGTTGCCTCACTACTATTTCCTAAGAAATTGGGACATCCGGAGGGCGAGAAGCATTTGTAATGCGGTAGTAGTTTTGGGCGTTATAAGCCGTAGTTGTAGGGTATTATTGTTCGCTGAATAGGGAAAAGAGGTAGTTGCTTTAGTTTTAAGTTATAACATCAGCTCTAAAGGCTTATTCAATCTCTTTAGAGCTGATTATATTTTGAGGGGTTAGAGAGCTTTAGAGCCCTCCAGCAAAGACAGTATCTCTTCTACATATTTCCGCTCGTTCGCTAGTCTTGGCACTTTATGCTGGCCCCCAAGCTTTCCTTTTGTTTTAAGCCAATTATAAAAAGTGCCGTTTGGCGCCGCATGGATTAGTGGTCTCCGTAGTGCCATATCCTTAAAGCGCTTCGCATCGTAGTCTGAATTTATTTCTCTAAGGGTTTGGTCAAGAATGTCGGTAAACTTTTCTATATCGTTTGGGTGTTGTTCAAATTCTATGATCCATTCATGCCCTCCTGCTCCATTTTCACTGAAATAGATGGGACAGGCTGTATAGTCCTTAATGATAGCTCCAGTTGCGGCACATGCCTTTGTTAATGCGTTTTCCGCATTGTCTATGATCACTTCTTCACCGAATGCATTAATGAAGTGCTTTGTTCGACCTGTAATTTGGATACGGTAAGGAGAAAGAGAAGTGAATTTTATAGTATCTCCAATCATATATCGCCATAGTCCTCCGTTTGTAGATATAATAAGTGCGTAGTTCTTATTAAGCTCTACCTCGTGAAGCCCGAGTGTCTTAGGATTCTCTTGGTCGAACGATTCCATGGGTAGAAACTCATAGAAGATTCCATAATCAAGCATGAGGAGCATTTCTTCAGAATCTGACTGATCCTGAATTCCAAAGAAACCTTCAGATGCATTGTAGGTTTCAAGGTAATACATATCATTAGATGGGATCAGCTGTTTGAATTGCTCACGGTAAGGGGTGAATTTAACTGCCCCATGAATGTATAGCTCGAGGTTAGGCCAAATCTCCAGCAGATTTTTCTTTCCTGTAATTTCCAGCAGGTGCTTGGCTAAAACTACTGTCCAGGTAGGGACGCCTGAGATGTTAGTTACGTTCACGTCCATTGTAGCTCTCGCCATCTTTTCTATCTTTTCCTCGTAATTGTCCATTAAAGTGATAGACATATCAGGCGTACGATAGAATTCTGCCCAGATAGGGAGATTTTTTATTAAAACTGCAGAAAGATCACCGTAGTAGATATCCCCGCTCGCTTGGTTAACCTGATGGCTTCCGCCAAGGGCAAGAGAGTTTCCTGTGAAAATTTGAGCATCAGGGCGATTATTGCAATAAATGGAAAGCATGTCTTTACCACCCTTGTAGTGGCATTCTTCCAAAGATTCTTTACTAACAGGAATAAACTTACTTCTGTCATTGGTTGTCCCGGAAGATTTAGCAAACCATTGAATCTCTGTCCCCCAAAGAACGTTCTGTTCTCCGCTAAGCATGCGCTCTATATAGGGTTTAAGTGTTTCATAAGTTTGGATTGGAACACGCTCTTTAAACTGCTCCTGATTATGAATTGAGTTATAGTCGTATAATTTACCCCACTCGGTATTGCGAGCTCCCGAAAGTAGATTTCTGAAAACTTCATCCTGAACATCGTGAGGGTATTTGATGAAAAGTTCAATTTGATGCATGCGCTTCTTCATGAACCAGGTGAATATGGAGTTTACGATGGTCATATAGGGTTAGTGTCTGACTTTTTTTTGCGTAGTTCGAAGTGCTGACCAAGGTAGAATTTACGAGCCATTTCATTGTTCGCAATCTCAGTTGGAGTTCCTGTAAGCATTATTTTTCCTTCAGTAAGCAAGTATGCCCTGTCTGTGATCGAAAGGGTTTCCTGCACGTTATGGTCTGTAATCAGGATGCCGATATTACGATGTTTTAATTTACCTACAATAGATTGGATTTCCTCAACCGCGATAGGGTCTACCCCGGCAAAGGGTTCATCGAGGAGAATGAAGCTTGGATCAGCGGCTAAAGCCCGCGCAATTTCAGTCCGCCTGCGCTCTCCCCCTGAAAGCAAGTCCCCCCGATTCTTACGAACACGGTGCAAACTAAATTCAGTCAACAGTTCTTCAAGCTTTTCATTTTGCTGGTCTTTGCTTAGCTTCCGCATTTCCAACACAGCGAGAATGTTATCCTCGACAGATAGCTTCCTGAAAACAGAGGCTTCCTGCGCAAGATATCCAATACCTTTTTGAGCCCGTCGGAACATCGCATCTTCTGTTATATCTTCATCCTCGAGGAATACATGCCCTTCTGTAGGTTTTATCAGTCCTACGATCATGTAGAAAGAAGTAGTTTTTCCTGCTCCATTTGGTCCAAGTAACCCTACGATCTCACCTTGTTCTACGTGAAATGAAACGTTGTTAACAACAGTACGTTGTTTGTATTTTTTAACAAGATTTTCTGCTTTTAATATCATTCTGAATATCTTAAACTACGCTTCTAATCCCCTTAACACACAGCTGGATAGAGCGTTTTTCTTTCCAGACGTTTTCTTCTATAGTATAACAAATATCAAACGGATAACCATTGTTTATAAGAGGCACATACTGACCCAATCCAAAACCGATGCAGTCAAATATAGGCGACTTTCCCTGGTAAATATTCATTTTGATATGATTATTTCCGACAAAACTCGCCTTCCCAGCTACCTTAACATTTTTTGAAACAAATACAGGAGCAGGGTTTTGAGGCCCGAAAGGTCCGAACTGATTCAAGACCCTGAAGAACTTCGGATTGATCTTTTCCAGATTAAGTTCAGCATCTATACCTATTTCCTGTATCAGTAGTTCTTCAGGGATTGTTTGAGCTACCACTTCCTCGAAACGCTGCTGCAATGCAGGTATGTTCTCGGGTTTCAATGTAAGGCCTGCTGCATATTTATGTCCTCCAAACTGCTCAAGAAGGTCGCTGCAAGAGCTGAGTGCCTCATACAGATCAAATCCGATAACGGAGCGGGCGGAACCTGCAACATGGCCGTTTGAGCTAGTAAGAACGATAGTTGGACGATAATATTTCTCAGTCAGTCGGGAAGCTACGATCCCAATTACCCCTTTATGCCAACCTTCATTATACACAACCGTTGTTTTACGGCTTTGAAGTTCTGGATCAGAATCAATCATTGCCAGGGCTTGCTCGGTTATGTTAAGGTCGTGTTCTTTTCTTTCTGTATTTTTAAGATTGATCAGTAAACTTTGATTTTTTGCAACCTCCTCATCACACGCGATCAATAAGCTAACAGCATGCTTAGCATCGTCAATACGGCCTGCGGCATTAATGCGAGGGCCAATCATAAAGACCACGTCTGAAATTGTATACTGCTTTCTGCCCGAAAGCTCTATGAGAGCAGCCAATCCGTTACAAGGAGCTTCGTTCAGTCGCTTTAGTCCGTACCAGGCTAGGACTCTGTTTTCGCCTGTTATAGGCACAATGTCTGATGCGATACTTACCGCTACCAGGTCAAGGAAACAACAGATATCATCGAAAGCAATGTCGTTTTTTTGAGCATATGCCTGTACAAGCTTAAAACCTATGCCGCAGCCTGAAAGCTCTTTGTAGGGATATTCACAGTCCTGACGCTTCGGATCCAGAACAGCAACTGCATCGGGCAAAATGCTTCCGGGCAGGTGATGATCACAAATGATGAAATCAATACCCAGGGAATTGGCATAATCAATTTTGTCGACGGATTTGATGCCACAGTCTAAAGCAATAATCAGAGAAAAATTGTTTTGCGCAGCGTAATCAATTCCTTGTATAGAAATCCCATAACCTTCTTTATAACGGTCGGGGATATAATAGTCGATGGACGGGTGGAACTTCCTGAAAAAGCTATAAACTAATGATACTGCCGTTGTTCCATCTACGTCATAATCACCGTAAATCAGGATATTTTCTTTCCGGCTAATTGCCTTCTCTATCCGAAGAATAGCGGCGTCCATGTCCTTCATTAGAAATGGATCATGTAAATGGCAAAGTTCCGGACGGAAAAAGCAACGTGCTGCTTCAAAAGAGGTAATGCCGCGGTTAACAAGTAACGAAGCGAGCACCTCATCGATGTTAAGTTGATTTTTTAAATCTTCTACTGCTTCAATATTAGTAACAACCTGCTCTGCCCACCTTTTTTGCATATCTTTGTTAGGTTTTATACCCGACACTGAACTCATTGTTCAAGGGGTTTAAGGGGTAAATATAACACTAAATATAGTATTTGTCCGTACCCGCATTTGTAAGCATTTCATTATCAGTGAACATTTTTATTAAGGTGACTGTGTGATGAGGTAAAAGGTGAATTATAGTCAAATACAATCGTAATTTAACGAGACACATGAAGGTATTTCCATTATATGAGGGTTCTTATTCTGTAGACATCTCAAAGAAATTTATTCCATTTGATCCTGCAATGCACGATTACAAAGACAGACCAGGTTCGTTGTTTGTGTACGTGCAGCCATTTCTGATAGAAACTTCAAGTCACCTGATCGTTATTGATACAGGCCTGGGTTTTAAGACAGAGAGCGGAGAGCTATTGATCCATGAAAATATCAAGAAGGCAGGGTATCATCCAGACGATGTAGATCTTGTGCTGATGTCTCACCTACATTTCGACCATTCGGCAGGAATGGTATATGAACAAGGCGGAAAGTGGCAATTGAGCTTCCCTCATGCGGAATATGTAATTAACAGGGGAGAATGGGAAAGTGCTTATAGTAATCCCTCCAAATCGTACCGTACAGAGATCTTTGACATTGTGCAAAGAAGTGGTAGTGTCAATTTTATAGAGGGCAATGGTAGATTGAACGACCAGGTAACTTATGAATTAACCGGAGGTCACTGCGAGTTTCATCAGGTGTTTTTGATCGAAGATGGGGCAGAGAAAGTGTTTTTTGGGGGAGATATACTTCCTGAGCCAGAACAGCTTCTTAGGAAATTTAAAGCAAAGTACGATTTTGATCCTACCAGGGCTATGGAGCTTCGCGATCATTACGGAAAACTGGCTGCCGAGAATAACTGGTTCTGTCTGTTCTACCACGCAAAAAGTCAGGCTACCGGTCGGGTAGAGTTGAAGGGGGATGCTTTCAAAATAGTAGAAGGAGATAAGTTGTAATATTCACGAGGTACCACCGTTTTCGCTACAGTGTGCCTCGTAAATACCAGGTTTGTACTTTTATTTCTTACAGATAAGACTAATATTTAAGACAAAGCTATCATCTATAGCTTTATCGCCAATGTCGCCGAAAAAGCTTCTGGAGCGATAGCGGATGTCGTACTTAGTGCGGTCCACTTTTACCTCATTTGCCATCGCCGTTAATCCGTTCTTTTGTTTTTTCAAGCTAGCCGGAAAACTTATTGTATTAGTTATTCCTTTGATGGTCAGATTGCCGGTGATGGTTACCCTACCAGAGGAGGTGGGAGAGACTTTGGTTCGCCAGCTACCTTTCCAGCAACCCACTCAATTGAACTTTTTTGAGGGTCAGCATTAAAAACTTCTTCTGTCCGTCTTTCTGTTGATGCCGAAGTGATCAAGGCTATCAATAAGATTACCAGGTGTGATTTTATAGTCATGGAAAGTATTTGATATAAAAGTGAGGATTAGGCTCTAAACTAAAAAAGGATTAATCTGTATGATAAAATATGAGAAGCCTTCTTCTACAATCTTTTATCGTATTCTTTTTACTGGTTTCTTGTAAGGAAACACCCCAGCCCAAGGTTAGGCAAACCTCGCCTCGAAATCTATTTCCGGGCTTATTTGATACCGTTCAACTCGCAAACATTTTTCCTGATAGCAAAACCTTTCCCGATTGTGTCCCGCTGAAATCACCCCAGGAGATAATGGACTCTTATCAGACACAGAAACTTTCCGCGGATTTCAATCTTAAAAGATTTGTTCTTGAAAACTTCCGCTTGCCATCGTCAGCGAGCAAGAATTTTAAAACAGCTAATACGGCGAATGTCGAGGAACACATCAAGAAATTGTGGAATGTGTTAAAACGAAATCCGGCAGAAGCGCCAGCACACAGCTCATTAATCAAACTGCCCAATGCTTATGTAGTGCCTGGAGGCAGATTTAGAGAAATATATTATTGGGACTCTTATTTCACCATGCTTGGCCTTGCAGAAAGTGGAAGACATGATCTCATTGAGAGTATGGTGAATAATTTCGCCTCATTGATAAGAGCACATGGATTTATTCCCAATGGTAACCGTACTTATTACTTAACCCGCTCTCAACCACCTTTCTTTTCGCTGATGGTCCGACTTCTTATGGATGTTAGGAAGGAAAAAGCAGACTCTATTCTAAAAGCGAACAGGGATGCTTTGGAATTGGAATATAAATTCTGGATGGACGATAATGGGATTAAAAAAGGAGCAGTTGGACATGTAGTGCATTTGCCCGACGGAAGTGTTTTAAATCGCTATTGCGATAGAGGTGATTGGCCCCGTGAAGAAGCGTTTAAGGAGGATGTAGCAACCGCTAGAGACAGTAGAAGGCCTGTGACTAAAGTTTACAGAGACCTGAGGTCAGGAGCTGAATCCGGGTGGGATTTTAGCAGCCGGTGGCTCGCCGACGGAAAGAACCTGAGCACGATACAAACTACAGATATTATTCCTGTTGATCTGAATTGCCTGCTGTATCACCTGGAACAAACACTCGCTCTCGCATACAACCGGAAGAAAGATAAATTGAAAAAAAGCGAAATGGAGGAATTGGCAGAGCAACGAAAGATTGCTTTGGAGCGATTTTGCTGGGATAGGAGTATAGGTTACTTTCGGGATTATAATTGGAAAACTCGTCATCAATCGCCGTACTTGTCCCTCGCAGGGATGTATCCATTGTATTTTAAAATGGTTAAACAGAACCGTGCGAATGCAATTGCGGTACAGCTACAGCACACATTCTTGAAACCCGGCGGCTTGATAACCACTCCACTTTATACAGGAGAACAATGGGACGCTCCTAACGGGTGGGCACCTCTGCAGTGGTTAGCTGTAGTCGGGCTCAATAATTATGGTAATAAAAAGCTCGCAGTTGAGATTTCCAGAAGATGGGTTAGTTTAAATATCAGAGTCTTTCAAAAGTCAGGAAAGCTAATGGAGAAATATAACGTGGTGGATACTACTCAGGTTGCAGGAGGAGGAGAGTATGCAACACAGGATGGATTTGGTTGGACGAATGGAGTATTGTTGAGTTTATTAAGAACTGAGCTAAATCAATAGGAATCTTCTACCTTCGCAGGTGGAGCTTTGTTTAACTCAAGGTTAACAAAAAAGTTTGAGTAAACTACATTAACAGAAGCTTGTTGATTTTAGCATGGTAGACGAAAGTGTTTTAATAATTGGAGCTGGTGCATCTGGACTGATGGCAGCAAGGGAGCTTGCGCGCCAAGGCAGACGGGTTACGATCCTTGAGGCAAAGGAAAGAACCGGAGGGCGCATTTTGGATATTCCCGCTAGCGATGGTTCTGTTCCTTTTATGATGGGTGCCGAATTTATACATGGAAACGCTGAACTTACTTTTGAGTTGTTAAAGGAAGCTAAAATTGAATTTAGCAATATTACCGGCAAAAGCTATTTCGCCAGGAATGGTCATTTGGAGGACTATGGATCAGATCAGTTTTTTTGGCCCGAACTAAGCGAAAAGCTTGAGCTGTTGACCGAGGACGTTACATTAAGCCAGTTTCTGGATACCTATTTCAAAGAGGAACAGTATGGAGAACTGAGGGAGTCTGTACTTCAGTTTGCAGAAGGGTATGATGCAGCGGACGCGGACAGAGTAAGTGTTTTAAGCTTGAAAAAGGAGTGGGAACAAGATTACGACAATCATCAGTATAGAGTAGAGGGTGGTTATAGCAGATTGATCGAGTATTTGGAAAAAGACTGCGTGGAAATGGGAGTCTTAATTATTCCTGGAAAGGTCGTTTCTCATTTCAATTGGTCCAGGGGCTTCGTGGAAGCTATTACCATTAATGGTGAACGCTATGGAGCTCGCAAAGTGATTATAACTATTCCCTTAGGGGTGCTTCAGGTTAAAGATGGAAGTCCAGGGGTTGTAAACTTTACACCTCCGTTACCAATCAGAATGGGGGCTGTTAGAGCTATGGGCTTTGGCTCAGTGATAAAGGTATTACTGGAATTTGAAAAGAGTTTCTGGCCAGAGGACACAGGGTTTATTTTTTCGAAGGAAGCTATTCCCGTTTGGTGGACGCAATTACCTTCTTCCGCTCCCGTATTAACGGGTTGGCTAGCTGGTCCTTCTGTGGAGAAGTTGAGAGACAAGTCAGAGAGTGAGCTTCTGGATCTTGCTTTGCAGGTCCTCAGCAATATCTTCGGGATCACCCAGCAACAGTTGAAAGCGGGTTTGAAGCAAGCATATGCCTGTAATTGGGCTAACAATCCTTTTTCTAGAGGAGCCTATACCTATACCACTGTCGAAGAGCCAAATGCGGCTGCAGTTTTAGGAAATGCTGTTCAGGGAACCTTGTATTTTGCCGGAGAAGGAATTTATCATGGCCCCCAAATTGGAACGGTTGAAGCTGCACTGATCAGCGGCCGGGAGGCGGCAAGGAGAGTAGTGAGCGGACTTTAGCAGGGATTAAGTTTGGCAAAACTGGTATTCTCTATGAATAATCTATCTTTGCGAAATGCACTATCTGCGTCTGCTTCTATATCCTTTTTCTATAATTTACGGAGCAATCGTCTTTGTAAGGAATAAGGCATATGATACAGGTATTTTCAAATCCAAGAGATATCCCATTCCTGTTATTTGTATCGGTAATCTTGCAGTAGGAGGAGCAGGTAAAAGTCCGATGGCCGAGTATATCATTCGCTTACTGAAAAATGAAAGAAGGCTAGCGGTTTTAAGCCGAGGCTACGGACGAAAAAGCCGGGGCTTCCGTTTTGTAGAGGAGGGAGATTTACCGGAATTCTCGGGTGATGAACCATTGCAATTTAAAAGGAAATTTAAGGACATTACCATAGCGGTTTCGGAAAAACGAGTTATAGGAATAGATATCTTAGCACCCAACCATGACGTGATCATTTTGGACGATGCTTTTCAGCATAGAGCAGTAGATGCTGGAATAAACCTCTTGTTATTCGAATATTCCCGCTTAAATGAACCTTTCATTGTGTTTCCAGCAGGCAATTTGCGTGAGCCTTTTGCAGGTAGGAAGCGAGCTCAGGTTATTGTTATCACCAAAACTCCGTCAACCTTAACAATGCAAGAACGTGAAAGAGTTATAGAGCGAATAAGACCTTTTAATCATCAAAAAGTATTTTTCTCCTTCCTGGATTATGGAAACTTGATTCCTGTATTTGATAGAACTGAATCATTAGCGCTTGGTGAACTATGTTCAGAAACTGTTATTTACCTTCTTTCAGGTATAGCAAATCCCCGTCCGCTTGTTGGTAAGCTGGAAAGTATTTTTCGAAATATTAAACATCATGAATATCCCGACCATCATCCTTTTTCAATAAAAAATATTACTAAACTTGTAGATGATTTTAATTCAGGTGCAGGAACCAAAAAAATTATTATCACCACAGAGAAGGATGCTCAAAGGTTGCATGCACCAGGCCTGAAAGAACTTTTAAACAATTTTCCGGTTTATTACCTGCCGGTAGCAGCAAGGATACATCCACCCGACGCTGACCGGTTCGACAATTTAATTAAGGAATATGTTAGTTGATATTTATAGCACTACAGAATATATTAAGAAACGAATAGGAGATTTTGTTCCTGAGATCGGCATTATATTAGGAACCGGCTTGGGTGGCTTGGTTTCTGAAATAGAGATCCAGCACAAACTGATGTACTCCAACATACCCAACTTTCCTATTTCTACGTTGGAGTTCCACTCTGGCCGCTTGATCTTCGGAACATTGAAGGGTAAAAAGGTTGTAGCAATGCAAGGGCGTCTTCACCATTACGAGGGATATGATATGAAGCAGATCACGTTTCCAGTAAGGGTAATGAAGATGCTGGGAATTAAACATCTTATCGTATCAAACGCAAGCGGGGCCTTGAATCCGGATATTAAAACCGGAGACCTGATGATCATTGAAGACCATATCAATCTACAGCATGACAATCCTTTGAGAGGTAGGAATTATGACGATCTGGGTCCTCGTTTCCCAGATATGAGTCAGCCTTACAGCAAAGAAATGATAGCTAAAGCTGTACAAGTTGCTAAGGAAAACAACATTACCTGCCATACCGGCGTTTACGTTTCTGTTGCAGGGCCGAATCTGGAAACTAAAGCAGAGTACCGGTTTTTAAGGATCATTGGAGGAGACGCTGTAGGGATGAGTACGGTGCCTGAAGTGATTGTTGCGAAACATATGGGACTGCCTGTTTTCGCCATTTCTGTGATCACAGATGAAGGATATCATGAAGAATTGGAACCGGTATCTGTTGAACAAATCTTGAAAGTAGCAGAAGAGGCAGAGCCAAAGATGACTCTTATCCTAAAAGAACTGCTGTCCTCTTTATAATGAAATATTATTCGCTACTCATAGGTTTAATTCTTACGTGCATAACATCAGCTTATGCTCAGGTTCGTCCTGCCAATCCAGCATCCGGTCGGAGTGCTGACAGTGAACTTGATTCGCTGAGAAGGCGGGAGGAAGAAAAGCAAGACACTGTTATTTTTACAGCAAAGTACATTCGCTATACCACTGTTGGTTTACTTAAAGACAGCACGCGAACTGTTTTTTTGGATACAACATTAACTCATTTTCATCATTACAATCCGCTTATCCTTCCCGAAAGGCCTACAATAAATCTTGGGAATATAGGTCAGCCAGCAAGGGACCTACTCTTTAATCCAAGAAAGAACATAGGCTTTGATCCCGGTTTTCATTCTTTGGATTTTTACAGATTGAACCAGGATTCCATTAGATACTACCGGGCTCGAACGCCATTTACTTCCCTATACTATGTGAATGGAACATCAAGGGAGCAGATCTTCAGAGTTACCCATGCGCAGAACATTAAGCCTAACTGGAGTTTTGGAGCAAATTACTTCCGCATTAATAACGAAGGTTTTTACCTTAATCAAAATACCAGCAATTTAAATGCAAGTGTTTTTACATGGTATGAGGGGCCTAAGAAGCGATATAATTTACTGCTAAACGGGCTTTTCAACACTCTAAAAAATGCCGAGAACGGGTCTGTTGTGAATGAGAATATCTTTGAAGAGAAAGAGGATAACGGCATTTCGTCAACTGTACGTTTGGGAGGAACCCCGGTGAGGCATGTTTGGAAGCAGAAGGAGTATTTTATAAAGCAGTTCTATTATATCGGAAGGCTGGATACAGCCAAGACAGCAGATTCGGTGATTGCAAGTGTGCGTCCTACCCAGCGCTTGTCGCATCAATTCACTTATGCTAATGATGGATACACCTTTAATAAGCCTATTGCAGGCTCGCAAAATGTATTTCCTGCTATGGTTGGTGATACACTGGCCTTCAAAGACTCCACTACTGTTAAAAGGATCAGTAATGAATTCAGATATAGTTTTTACCTGAGGGGAAGGTCTCTAAGCTTTGTGAAGAATGAATTGAAGCTGGACGTTGGACTGCAACATGATTTGTATAAGTACCAGCAGTTGCCTGTGGGTATAGAAAGCTTTCAAAATGTAACATTGAAAGGCGATCTGGGTTATCGGTTTAGCGACCGGGTTTATATCAACGGATCAATAAATCAAATTACCGTAGGGAGGAATGCAGGCGATTATCTATATGAAGCACAAAGCGAAATTCAGTTAAGTAAATCGGTTGGAAGGATCATTTTGGGCGCTTATATTCAAAATAAATCTCCTGAGGCTTTATTTGAAAGATCTACCTATCATTATCACAAATGGACCGAGTCTTTCGATAATACCAAAATCAATAATCTCTCATTCACCTATCTAAACCCTAAGTACAGTTTCAGGGCAAAGGCGGAGTATTTTTTGATGTCGAAGTACTTGTATTATCAAGTATCTGATACCAGCAGTCTACAGATAAGGCCAGTTCAATCCGACAATCTTATTAACATGCTAAAGATCACCGGTCGTAAAGACTTTCATTTTGGTAGGTTCAACCTTGAAAGTTACCTGGTACTTCAAAAATCAGACTTTCAAGATCTACTGCAAACTCCGGAGATCTATACCTTCCAAAGCTTTTATTATAAGAGAAGGTTTTCTCCTTCGGTTGCTGCTCATGCTGGCTTTGATGTTCGTTGGAGTTCAAAATACAATGCGCCTTCATACGCAATTAATGTCAGCCAGTTCTATGTTGGAAATGAAGTGCGGTTCTCCTCATACCCAATCGTTGATGTTTGGGGAGAGTTTGCTTTGAAGAGAGCCAATATATTCTTGAGGTACGATTACGCCAATCAGGGCCTGTTCTCAAAAGGTTATTATACAGTTAATCGTTATCCAATGCCTGGATCTTTGTTAAGATTCGGGGTTCAGTGGAACTTCTACGACTAGTAATTGTCTTTTAAACAAAGCTTCATTGTTACTGCGCGATTACAAGCTTAGGTCTTTTGTTTTTTCTTTTTAGCAGCTGGAAATAATACGTTGTTAAGTATTAAACGGTACCCTAAAGAATTAGGATGCAAACTTAAATCGGTTTGCGGGTCTCCTACAGCATGTTGATAATCTTCAGGATCGTGACCACCGTAAAAGGTCCATTGTCCTTTCCCAAATTCGCCATGAATATAACGTGCTTCGTTTGCCACCTTCGTTTCGCCCATAACCAATACGTCAGGCTTTAGCAGCTCCTTTTTGAAAGCAGTAGTTTGGCCCATAAAACCCTTAATCACTTTATCATGGCTTTGGGTAAGCATGGTAGGTACAATATCCCATTTAGCGGAAAAATCAAATAAAGTGAAAAAGTCGTTTTGCTGAATGAGATTGCGGGTAGGGGTGGCATCAATGTTAGAAAACTCGTAATTGTAAGGATTCATATCCAGTTTGAAGTTTTGGAAGGCGAAAGTTTTACTGAAATCGAGTTTGGATTGTGCCGATGCATCTACACCGTCTCCGTCAAACATACTTTCACAAATGTCAAGACCCTCAGCCGAAAGTGCGATATCAAAGCTATCGGTACCTGAACACATTGCAAATAGAAAGCCTCCTCCCGAACAAAAGTTCCTTATGCTTTTCGCTACAGCTAATTTCATTTGTGAGACCTTCTTGTATCCCATCTTTTTCGCAGTGGCTTCCTGTAGTTTAACATCCTCTATATACCAACTTGCAGTTCTGAATGTTGACCAAAAACGACCATACTGACCAGTAAAGTCTTCGTGGTGTAGATGTAGCCAGTCGTATTTAGGAAGATCGCCTTTCAAAACTTCTTCATCGTATACCACATCATAAGGTATTTCTGCATAAGTCAGGACCATTGTTACAGCATCATCCCAAGGAAGTTTATTCTTTGGAGAGTAAACGGCCATTTTTGGCGCCTTTTCCAACTTAACAATATCCATATTGACTGATGGATCTGCTAACTCTGTTAGTATGCTATTTACTTTTGCATCAGTGATCACCTCGTAAGAGACTCCCCTAACTTTGCACTCGTTTTCAAGTGACTGTGCATACCGGATTAAAAAACTGCCTCCCCGATAGTTAAGTAACCAGTCTGCTTCTGCTCCATTTTTTAATGTCCAAAATGCAATTCCATAAGCTTTAAGATGATTCTTCTGATCTTCATCCATTGGAATAAGTATAGAGGCTGCATTAGACAGCATCGATACAAATAATAAAATAAGCGTGATACCTAATTTTGGCATGCTTAAATAACGTAAATAATCCTGAGAAGTTATAGGTGTTGAGTTAATGAATGAGTGAATGAGTCAATTAGTGAATGATTGAATGAATGAATGAAGGAATGAATGATTGAAGGAAAGAATGAATGAGGGAGAGAATGATAGAATAAATGAAGGATTGAAGGATTAATTGTATACTACTTTGAAATAATTAACTTTGCCATCTTCAACATTAAACAGAAAGACATGAGCAAAGCGATTATAAAAACAGAGAAAGGCGACATGACCGTAGAGTTTTACGATAAAGATGCGCCTAATACGGTAGCTAACTTTTTAAAATTAGCTAAAGATGGATTTTATGACGGCGTTACTTTCCACCGTGTAATTCCTGATTTCGTTATCCAAGGCGGAGACCCTACAGGTACAGGTGCCGGCGGTTCAGGTACTCGTATCAAATGTGAGTTAACAGGTGAAAATCAGTATCATGACAGGGGTGTATTGTCTATGGCTCATGCTGGTCGCGATACAGGTAGCTCCCAGTTTTTTATCTGTCATAGCCGTAAAAATACAGCTCACCTTGACCGTAATCACACTTGCTTTGGTAAAGTAGTTGAGAATGTTGAGGTTGTAGATGCAATCCGTCAGGGAGACAAGATTTTAGGTATAGATATTCTTGAAGAAGACGCTAAATAAGATATAGAAACGGGACGAACCTGTCCCGTTTTTTATTTAAATAACCGTCAAATCTAAAATTAAAATGAATTTAAGAGGAATAGTTGCAGTTTCCGGAAAGCCGGGATTATATAAAGTGATAGGACAAAACAAGTCGGGGTTCGTACTGGAAAGCCTTGATGCCCAGAAGTTGAAGCTGGTAGTGAATCTAAGCACAGCAAAGCTCGCATCACTTGAAGATATTACAGTTTTTGGCGAGGATGATGATCTGAAACTGGTAGATATTCTTGAAAAGATCAAGCAAAGTGCTTCAGTACCTGATGCAAAAGCAGACGGAAAAACCTTACGGGATTTCTTCCGCGAAGTAGCACCAAGCCACGATGAGGATAGGGTTTATGGGTCGGATATGAAAAAGATCATAACCTGGTTTAATATTCTGAAAGATCTCCCTTTGTTTAATGAAGAACCTACTGCCGGAGAACAAGAATCACAGGAAGAATTAGTTGATAGTGAACCTGTAGCGCAGGAAGAGAAATCTGTTAATGAATCAAAAGAAACTAAGAAGGCTGAGTAATCAGCCTTTCTTGTTAAAAGAAATATATAATAATAATCAGGAACGCAATCCCGATTAAGAAAGCCAGCCAAAAGTGGTTTTTTTCAGATCCCGTGTTCGCTCCCTTGAAGCGATAGTTACGAGGTTTAAATCCTTCAATCATATTCCGAACGTTTATTATTAGTTAACGTTTTTCTACTCGTGGTGATATGGCTCCCCCTTTAAAATTGTAAAAGCCCTGTACAATTGCTCCACAAAAAACAGCCTTACCATCTGGTGGGAAAAAGTCATCTTAGAAAGAGACAATTTATCTTTAGCCTGTGTTTGCAAAGATTGATCGAATCCGTAAGGGCCCCCAACAATAAAGACTAGATTGTGCACACTGCTAAGCATTTTTTTATTGATAAATCCGGAGAATTGTACAGACGTAAATTCATATCCGTGTTCATCCAATAGTATAATATGATCCTGCGGACTTAAAAATTTATTGATTAGCTCTGCTTCTTTAACCTTCTGCTGATCTTCTGTAAGACTTTTTGTATTCTTTAATTCAGGAATCTCCTGTAGTTCAAATTTGATATAGTGCTTTAAACGTTTAAGATATTTCTCAATACCTTCTTTCAGATATTTATCCTCCGTTTTACCGATAACAAGTAAAGTAACTTTCATTATTTGTGCGAAGCTGGTTTAAGGCTTCCCGCTGAGTCAAAGGTATTGCTATTATTTATTTATCATAGGGATAATAGTAATGTAAAAAATCCGTATAGATCCAAGCTACGTATATTCAGGTGTCTTACAATAGCGTTACCTTTAATAAATATATGAAAACCTTACGTATTTTAGGCTGTCTTCTTTTTGTCGCTTTTACATCCTGTGCGCAGGAAAAGAAACAAGTTCAGTCGACGGATAACTCAAGTAAAAAAATGGAATATAATAAATTAACCCCTGAAGAAGAAAGAGTAATTGTTCACAAGGGTACCGAATATCCTGGGACCGGTAAACTGCTGAACAATAAAGAGAAGGGTACTTATGTATGCCGGCGTTGTAATGCTCCTCTGTACCGTTCAGAAGACAAATTTGACTCTCATTGTGGATGGCCTAGTTTTGATGATGAAATTCAAGGAGCAGTAAAGCGTATACCAGATCCGGATGGTATGAGAACCGAGATTGTGTGTGCTAAATGCGATGGTCATCTTGGACACGTTTTCCTTGGCGAAGGTTTTACTGGTAAGAATACCCGTCATTGCGTAAATTCGGTTTCTATGGCTTTTGTCCCAGCAAGTAAAAAGTAGTGTTTTTGTTTGTCTGGGGCAGTACCGGGGTACTTGCTAGGACAAACTTGTTTCAAGATACTTTGAAACCTCCATCATGTTTTTATATTTGTGTATATGAAACGGACGGTTGGGATAATTAGTAATAAGTATTTTCTTGTTTCGGCATTCTTTGTTGCTTGGATGCTTTTTTTCGACAGGAACGATTTATTTTCTCAATATGAGTATCGTAAGCAACTTCATAAATTAGAAGAGGAGAGAGACTTTTATACTACAGAGACAGAACGGGTTAAGAAGGATTTGAAAGAATTGACTACGAATCAGGAGATGCTTGAGAAGTTCGCCCGTGAAAAGTATCTAATGAAAAAAGATAATGAAGATGTGTATGTAATTATCAAAGAAAAGAACAAGGAAAAATCTTCGTTCTTCTAAAAGACACTAACCAGTAGCTGCCTGTGCTGAAATTATGCCCTTATATTATCCTATTGCCAGTATTGCTTCTTGCTAATGCTCCCCACACTTTGGCTGTTCAGGAAAATCCTTCGCAGACTGAAAGGATAGATGAACGCTTGGCATTTATTGGAGAAGTTAAAGGTCGCTCATATATTAAAATAGATATTCGTCCAATTAAGAAATCAGGCGAATTTGCTGCTGAAAACGAAAGTTTTCTGCGCTACCAGGGCACCTATTTTGAGTCTGTAACCGGTAATAAATACACCGTAACGGCGGATTTTAGTGCAGAAGATAGAGTTTGGACATTCCGTTGTTTTGATACCAATAACTGTCTTGTTTACGTGTTAAAAGGTAAACAGAAACAGGATGGTGACATAGATGGTACCTGCAAGGCTAAACTGAAATCTTATTCTTTTTATTTGCGGCCTCAATAGTTTAGATCTCTCCGTTCCTTTTTCTGCTGAACCATTCGAGAGTCAGGAGCGCAAGGATGATAAAGAATAACCACCAAAGGCTTATCATATCTTCGTAGCGCCTGTTTTCATAAGATATGTTTTTAATTAGCTCATTCTTTTCAAGCTTACCGGTTAGTGTATGAATAGCATCAGGATACACTAACTCTCCATCGCTTTGATTCGCAATATTATAGAGTATTTGATGATTAGCTGTAGTTTGTCGAAGTTCCAAAAGTGCTTTTGTAATAACTATCTTCCCGGATGACTGATATTTGTCGGATCCCAGCTGGGTAGTGCCAGTAAACGAGTATTCGCCCGAAGGCAAAGTTCCAGCATCTAAGACATAGGAGTTGCCGGTTCGTGAGAATTGGAAAGAATAGCTTCTGCCTTTGCTGTTCTTGAGTGTCAGCAAAACCTCTGGGGCGTTTATAAGCTCGTAAGCATTATTGTATAACTCGGCATTAAAGTTAATGTGTTCGTTCTCATCAAAAGTGTTTTTTGCCGGGTAAACTCTGAATTTTCGCTTATCATCCCTGCTTGATATAAACTGAACAGTTTTAGTTAGCAATTCATCTACGGCTTGGTGCGAGCCGTTGTCTTTGAAGTCCTCCAATCGCCAGCGCCATATTCCTTCTCCTGCAAGTACCGCAATACGGTGCTCTCCTTCTTTAGAGAATAAAAGCAATGGTCGCTCGGTCGCAATCTTCCCTATTTGCTGGCTGAATATGGTTGTTGTGTTAGTCTTAATCGCATAGTTCCCAAAGGGTGCGATAAGCGGAGGGAATCGTGTTATTTTAGTTTTAGAAGCTTCACTAATTACAAAATCGTAGAAGTTAGGATTATATCTGGGGAGCGCCTCATGACTATTGCCACTGCCAGTAATTGTTAAAAGATCCTGAATGGAGGAGAAACCACTAAGGTTTGTTTGCTCACCCAAAATAAAAAGCAGACTCTTACCAGAAATCAAGGGCTTTAAAGTAGAGGCGGGAACAGATTGAGAAGGCAGCTGATGAAGGACAATAAGATTTGCCTTCAAGATATCTTCACGGTTGAAGCTTCCCGCGAACTGAGTTTTTACTTCATAATTCTTATTTGTCCCAATGCTTTGCTTTAATGCTGTGATATCCGGGTGAGGTGAATTTGCCAGAATCAATACGTTTTGACGGCCATCTAAAACTTCAATAAAAAAGGTATAAGTATTATTCTCTGTTGATAGTTCTCCCTTAGTCGGACTAACATGGACTGAAAACTTCTGAATTCCTTTTTGTTTGGCCGAAAGAATGACCGGTATACGTAATCTGTACTCGTTGAGCGGAATGGAGATAGCTTTGTTAAATATTGGACCAGAATTGCCTGAAACAGTCAAGCGCGTGGAACTTCCTTTGCTTTGGTAAGCCTCAAGCTCTACCTCTATCTGGAAATCGTTGCCTAGATAAACGATATTGTTATAGTTGACATTTGCTATCAGAAGATCTTTTTTAGGAATAGTGTCCCCAAGAGCCACTGTATAAATAGGCGATTTAATACTTTGTGCTTCATACTGTGGATTACTCCCTCTGTTGTAGATGCCATCGGTAGCTAGAATAACAGCGCCAATGTTCTTGTTTCCAAAACGACTGTTAATGTAGGTAAATGCCTCTCCGATATTGGTTACCTTATCAGTATAGGACGAGGTGCTGTATGGTCTTATTGCCGCGCCAAAGTTCAGGGCTTTTACCTCGTAGTTCTTAGAAAGGTCTTTAATTAGTTTTCCGATGGATCTGTTATAGCTGTTAATGTTAAAGCCAGGCCCTTTTGATGCTTCAATTGAGGCAGAGTTGTCCTGCAATAGAAAAATAAGAGGTTTTTCAACAGTTTTATTTTCTGTTCTTACTAAAGGAGCAAGCAGGAGGAAGGTAATAAGGCTAACTGCTATTGTTCTTAAAGCAAACAAGACTTGCCTTATTGGTTTAGGTAGCTCGCTTTTTTTGGTATATAATAAGAACGCATAAGCTAAACCAACCAGTAAGCTAATCAGTACCCAAATTATCGAGAACGAGGTGAATTGTATTTGAAATAAAAATGGCATATGCACTGAACGTAAATATGCCATTTTCATTTAATTAATTTGCTTGTTACAGGCAAAGAAGCTATCATGGATAATTTTATTATTTTCTAAATAACGCAAAATTAGCCCGTGATAGTTTTATATAATTAGGAATTCCTAGTACCTTACAGCATTCCCCCATCAACAGCGATCACCTGGCCTGTGATGTAAGCCGCCAAATCAGAAGCAAGGAATACGCAGGCATTAGCCACATCCTCTGTTTCTCCGGCACGTTTTAATGGAATTCCAGCTTCCCAACCTTCTACAACTTTAGGATCAAGAACCTCGGTCATTTCCGTTTTAATAAACCCAGGAGCCACAACGTTAGTACGGATGTTCCTCGAGCCAAGTTCTTTAGCCATAGATTTAGAGAAACCAATGATACCAGCCTTAGATGCAGCATAATTTCCCTGACCAGCGTTACCCTGAACACCAACAACCGAACTCATGTTAATAAACACACCTTTACGGTTTTTCATCATGATCTTGGATGCAGCTTTGGTAACATTGAAAATTGATTTGAGGTTAACCTCAAGCACTTCATCCCACTGTTGTTCGGTCATTCTAAGTAATAGACCATCTTTAGTGATACCGGCATTATTAACAACGATATCCAGCGTGCCAAAGTCGGCCACAATATCATTAATTAATTTTTCAGCTTCGTCAAATTTAGAAGCGTCAGAACGGTAGCCTTTCACTTTTGTGCCTGCAGCCTGAAGTTCCTGCTCTAAAGCTTGTCCTTTTTCTACAGACGATAAATATGTAAAAGCTACATTAGCGCCCTGCTCTGCAAATTTTTCAGCTATTTTACGGCCGATGCCTTTTGATGCTCCGGTAACTAAAGCGGTTTTTCCTTCAAGTAATTTCATTGTTATCTATTTGAGGGCGTGAAGTTATAGAAATTTACAGAAAGTAGAACTCGCAAAAATGATTAAGTGGCAGGTGATTATAGGGTTATCCCCAATTTCTGCAAATGCTCGGTTATCGAAACAGGTTTTTTCGTAGCAGCATCTATCGCGACAAATGTTAAAACACCATGAATAGCCAATTCCCTACTTTCTTCATACATTTGCTCTATATAAATATCTACAGAAACCTTAACGCTTGTGCGGCCAAGATCTGTAACTTTTGCAACCACTTCAGCAATAGTGCCTTCAGGAATGGGCCTGGTAAAGTTGATGCGATCTGAAGAGACAGTAACCACAGGAAGCCGGGTAAAACGTGTTGCCGCAATGAATGCTGTATCGTCCATCAGTTTCATTGCTACCCCTCCATGTAGGGTGTTGTAATGGTTGGTGTCTGTAGCAAATACAGGTTTAAATATCTTAGTTTCGGATAAGGATTTTCGTTCTTCAAGAGTCATAGTCAGCGTTTTCGATCAAAGTTAAGTATTCTTGTTTCAGCTCCACCAAACAATTAGCACAAAGACAGCCTTCATAACGCTCGCTGATGTATTGCACCTCGTTTAAATTTAGCTGAACCCCACTGCATTGACATTGTGTGAAATTGTTAGCCTTACACTCAATTCTGGTCCGGCAGCGTTCACAACCGATTATTTCATGCTTTGTCAAACTTCTTAGCGTATTTCTGTAATGGATTTAAGCGAAAGTAGATAATTATTCTTTGATGTAGGAGAATGTATAATTATTAAGGTAATCCGTAATTCTTTATTACCGCGATGGTGGCACTTTCCATTCTTAATATTATTGAGCCCTTAAAGGATTTGTAGTGCTGCACAAATTAAGAGAGGGCTATGTCTTAGAATAAACACGCCCTCTTTCATTTAACAAACTTGACCTCTTTGATTGTGTTCTTATTTTTTTCTGCGGTTCTTTGATCCTTTACCATCACTGTAAACATCACGATCTTCAAAATCATGATCTCTATTTATCAAAGGATAATTTCGAGAATAAGATTGCTGTATTTTTTTTCTTTGTCCCGGAGGCATTCCATGGGGATGTTTTCCACTCCAACCCTTTTGCCCATCACTATAGTGGCCGCCTGGATACCGGTTGTAAACCTTTACCTGTTGGCTTCGGGTCTCGTAATGGCCGGGAATAGTTCTACCGCCTACTCCGAAAATTCCACCAACTCTTTGTTCGGGTATCCAGACTTGTTGTTTGCGAGTTTCATAATGATATTCCCCTTGCTGATCCCGGTATACTCCTTCTTGAGCATTGGCGCCCACAATTCCCGTTGCAGCCACCAATAGGGTTAATAATATCTTTTTCATCTGTGTGTGTTTGATGATTGGAATACGATTGATGTAAAAGGTTTAGTTACCCTAATATTTGTAACAAAATTTATCTCAGACCGTATATGCCATTCCATTAGAAGATCCCTATGCATTTTAAATCGTTCTCTGAAGACGTAAAGATTAGTGGCGAAGCGATATTAGCCTCGCTCAAGGCCCTGTCGGAATACTCATTATCAATTGACGGGCTTTTAAATAAATATGGTTTGAAGGATATAAAAGAAGGTCAATGGTACAATTTTCAGAACTGGTTAAACGTACTTAAGGACGTATCGAGTAAATATGGACCTAATACCATCTTCACTCTTGGGAAAGGGGTAGCGAATAATGTTCCTGATATGAAGCTTGATTTTCGGTCTCTACTTGGAAGTATTGATCGGGGATATAAGATGAACCACATTGATGGAGATGTTGGGTACATTGAGCTAGAGGCCTTCGATGATGCTGGAAGATCCGCTCGCTTGAAAAACCGGACTCCATACCCCGGCGATTATGGAAGGGGTGTGTTGGTTGGTCTTATCAGAAAATTCAGGCCTGTACCAGGGGCTGTTCCAAAAGTGGAAATAGAGACTACAGATGAGGAAGATGTGGTTTATCTAAATGTTTATTGGTGATTTAGAGACTAAACACATTTCATAAAAGAAACCTGATCCACTGTTTATTATAGTATCAGGTTTTTTTATGGAAATATAAGTGGTTCGGAAAGGTCAAAAAGACCTTTCTGAAAATGAATTCTCCGCTGTTGAGTTGCTGCTAATCAAATTTATGCGTAATGTAGAAGCAGGGCATCATTCAGTTTTTAAAGTTGGCCTGTAACTAAAAACTGAGCATTTAGTATAATAAATTGTAACCATTTATCAAGCCCAAGAGATGTTATTATGAGTAGAAAAACTCCACTCAATATTTGTACCTATTTAAGTTTCCTATTAACTGTAGTGATGGTCCTAGGTAGATCTGCGTCAGGACAGGATTTTCAACGCTTAACCAGTCTGGAGGGATTGTCGCAGAGTAATGTCACATCTGTTGTTCAGGATAAAAAAGGATTTGTTTGGGTTGGGACTACGGACGGACTGAATCAGTATGATGGGTATAAGTTCAAAGTTTTCCGTCATAACAGCACCAGGAAGGGTAGTATTAGTAATAATAATGTTGTTTCCACTTTCGTCGATAAAGCAGGGGTACTTTATGTGGGTACTCACGAGGGTGGATTGAATGTTTATAATTATGCAACTAACTCCTTCACTTCCTACCGCCATAATCCTAAAAATTCCTCCAGTATAAGTTCTGATCGCGTAACAGCAATTTATGAAGATCACAAGGGAGAATTATGGATTGGGACAGAAGGAGGTCTGGATATTTTCGACCGGAAGAGAAAGGTGTTTATTCATTTTGAAGGGAAGCTCGTTAGTAATCTCATAAGAGCAGTAACAGAAGACAAGAGTAATAATCTTTGGATCGGAACAGAGGACGGTATATCTGTAATTGCTGCGGATAGGAAGTCTTCAATTACCTACAGGAATATTCCGGGTGACGAGAAGAGTTTAAGTGCGAATGGAATTAGGGCGATTTTTACTGATAGTCGAGGCAATGTATGGATAGGAACTGCTTTTGGCGGTCTTAATGTTTTAAGAAGAAAATCTAAGGCATTTAGTCGTTTTAAACATAAGCCCGGTGATAGTTCAAGTTTATTAGGAGATTATGTTCCAGGAATTTGTGAATCGAGAGATGGAAAAATTTGGGTAGCTACCAACTGGGGTGTCAGTGTTTTTGATGAAGACTCAGCATCCTTTGAAAATCACATTTCTGATCCATATAATTCTAAGTCTCTTATTGATAATGGTTTAAACGGCATTTATTGTGATCTTGAAGGTAATATTTGGGTAAGCAGTATCGTTGGGCTTTCGGTAAAGGATTTTCATCCTCCAAAATTTGCCCATTATTTGAACATCCCGGGTAGACTTGAAAGCCTGGGAAGTAAGGAAGTCTTCAGCTTTTATGAAGACTCAAGGCAGAGAGTATGGATTGGCTTAAGGGAAGGATTTGATGAATTCGATCGTAAATCAAAAACATTTATACATCACAGGTTTAAACCAGGAGGGCAAAGGGTAGGAACAGTCACTTCTTTTTTAGAAGATAGCAGAAATAATTTTTGGATTGGGACATTCGACGCAGGATTGCAGATTTACGATCGCGAGAAGGGAACATTCAAGGCTGTGAAGGGTTATAATTCCATCACAAAACAGGAGGTACCGCTACGGGATATCTGGTACATAAAAGAGGGAACAAAGGGGGATATATACATTTCTACCTTTACCACTGGCATCTTCAAGTATAACTTCCGTGACGATTGCTTTTACTCATTGTCCTGGCCAGGAAAAACTTTACCGGGAAGAGGTGTTACAGCTCTTCATATCGGAAAGGATGAAACTCTTTACATCGGAACTAATATTGAAGGGCTTTACCGGATTAACCAGCAAAAAGGTGTCTTCCAACAATATACTCACAACGCTAAGAATGCTTCATCCATAAGTAGCAACAATATAATTCAACTTCATGAAGATATAAAGGGAAGGCTCTGGATCGGTACAAATAATGGGCTCAATTTAATGAAGGGTTCTGGTATCTTCCAAGCGTTTGGTGAACATGAAGGAGTTTCTAACAATACGATCAATAGTATCGAGGAAGACTATCAGGGAAATTTGTGGTTAGGGACAAACAAGGGTCTTACTCGTTTTAAGCCTGATACCCGGTCATTTAAAATTTTCAGTGTAAAGGATGGCCTTCAGCATAATGACTTTCTTCCACGAGCTTCCTTTGCCCTTTACAAGGGTGAAATCCTTTTCGGGGGGCTAAATGGCTTTAATTTATTTAATCCATCCCAAATCAATGTTAATTCATTTGTGCCTCCGGTATATATTACTAATTTTCAATTATTTAATAAACCTGTTCCATTAGGTGAAAAGGATTCGCCCCTGAAAAAGAGTATCATCGAAACTAAGACAATCGTACTCAAGTACTGGCAGTCGGTTTTTTCCTTCGAATTTGTCTCGCTCGACTTCAGTGGTATAAAGAACATCCAGTACGCCTACAAGTTGGAAGGCTTCGAAAAAGATTGGAACTTTATCGGCCCTGAGAACAAGGCCTCTTATACAAATCTGGATCCCGGAGAGTACACATTCCTGGTAAAATCAACCAATACCGATGGGGTTTGGAGTAAAAGCCCAACCCGGCTTACAATTATAATTACTCCTCCTTTCTGGATGACCGTATGGTTTAAAGTTCTGGTATTTGTTCTGGTTGCGGGAAGTATTTATTCTATTTATCTCTACAGGATAAACAAGATAAAGGCTCAGAAAGCCGAATTAGAGAAGCAGGTAGAAGAGCGTACGGCAGAAGTTCGGCAAAAAGCGAGTGAACTTCAGGATATGAACGAAGAGCTGCAGGTGCAGGCTGAAGAGCTTACGGTGCAGTCAGAGGAGTTGCAAAATCAGTCTGAGCATTTGCAGGTGTTAAACGAGGAACTGCAACTGCAGAGAGAATATGAACAAAAAGCCCGGGAGGAAGCAGAGAAAGCTAACCTGGCTAAAAGTACTTTCCTTGCAACTATGAGCCATGAGATAAGAACACCAATGAATGGAGTGCTTGGTATGGCTGCACTATTGTCGGAAACTAAACTGGATGAAGAACAGCGAGAGTATACCGATACCATAAGAAATAGCGGAGATGCTCTGCTAAGTGTTATTAATGATATCCTTGACTTCTCAAAGATAGAGTCGGGAAGCTTAGAAATAGATCCTCATGATTTCTCTATACGCCAATGTGTAGAAGATGTAATGGATGTTTTTTCTACAAAAGCAGCAAACATAGGTATCGACCTTGTTAGCTTCATTGATCCTGAGGTGCCGGTCCAGGTCGTAGGAGATAGCATGCGTTTAAGGCAAGTGCTTATTAATTTGATAGGTAATGCTATTAAGTTTACCCAAAACGGTGAAGTATACCTGAGTGTGAGCCTGAAGAAGCAGATAGGCAGTAATGCTTTCGAGCTGTTGTTTCAGGTGAGGGACACCGGTATAGGAATTCCGGAAGATAAGGTTAACAGGCTATTCAGAGCATTTTCACAAGTTGATTCTTCAACCACCAGGAAATACGGAGGCACGGGGCTTGGTTTGGTTATAAGCCAGAGGTTGATTCAGTTAATGGGGGGAGAGATTAGCGTGAGAAGTCGCGAGGGAGAAGGAACTACCTTTGAGTTTTTTATAAATGTTGAAGGAAGTTCTGCTCCTATTGCTGTAGTACCAGAAATATCTTTAGAAGAATGCGCAGGGAAAAGAGTATTGATCATAGACGATAACCATACAAATCTGCGGATATTGAAACTCCAATTGGAGCAGTGGAAGCTTGTGCCCGAAACAGTCATCTCTGGCACAGATGCTTTGCGGATGTTGTCGGAAGGAAGAGAATTTGAACTGGTAATAAGCGATATGCAAATGCCTGAAATGGATGGTGTTGAACTAAGCAAGCAGATTAAAGGCAAATTTCCGAAGCTTCCTATTATACTCCTAAGTTCTATCGGAGATGAGACAAAGAAAAAGTATCCGGATCTGTTTAATGCTATACTCACAAAACCAATAAAGCAGCAACAGTTAGGAAAGGTAGTAAAGGAAACACTTACATCAGTTGTGCGAGAGTCTTCTTCTCAGCCTCAGGCCACTTTACTAAACTCCGATTTCGCTGCTCAAAATCCCCTAAACATCCTGATTGCCGAGGATAATCTTGTAAACCAAAAGCTGATTACAAGGGTACTTAATAAGCTAGGATACCAACCGCAACTGGTTGAAAATGGACTGCAAGTAATAGAAAAGGCTCGCGAACTTAAACCCGACCTTATCTTTATGGACGTCCATATGCCAGAAATGGACGGATTGCAAGCAACGCGGGCGATAAGAGCAGACTTTGAGGAACAACCCATAATTGTAGCGATGACGGCAAATGCCATGGTTGAGGATAAAGAAGAATGTTTAGCTTCAGGAATGGACGATTATATTTCGAAACCGATTAAGATGGAAGAACTACTGTCTATGCTACAGAAACAATCTAAAAAAGTATCTGATAATAACTAAGCAGAGGAACCCTGCTAAAAGAGAAAAGCTCCGTATTTACAACGGAGCTTTTCTCTTTTAGCAGGACCTTATTTAAGCAGGCATTTTAAAACAGCCTGTCAATTTCCTCACTTATGCTTCTTCCAGATTAGCGCCAGTAACGGCTTCTCTGATCTTTGCTTCAAGCTCATCCATTAGATCAGGATTATCAAGGATTAACTGTTTAACAGCATCTCTTCCTTGGCCCAGCTTAGTGTCATTGTAGCTAAACCAGGATCCGGACTTACGAATAATTTCATATTCTACACCCAGGTCTATGATCTCACCAGCTTTGGAAATTCCTTCACCGAACATGATGTCAAATTCAGCTAAGCGGAAAGGAGGAGCAACTTTGTTTTTAACAATCTTAACCTTAACCCTGTTCCCTGATACTTCGTCAGAATCTTTGATCTGAGATATACGACGAACATCCAAACGAACTGAAGAGTAAAATTTCAACGCGTTACCACCTGTTGTAGTTTCAGGGTTACCAAACATCACCCCAATTTTATCCCGCAATTGGTTGATGAAGATACAGCAACATCCTGTCTTAGAAATTGTACCAGTTAATTTACGCAATGCCTGAGACATCAAACGTGCCTGAAGACCCATTTTAGAATCTCCCATTTCCCCTTCAATTTCACCTTTTGGTACTAAAGCTGCAACAGAGTCGATTACGATAATATCAATCGCTCCTGAACGGATCAGATTATCGGCAATTTCTAACGCCTGCTCTCCATTGTCTGGTTGAGATATAAGAAGGTTTTCAATATCTACACCAAGCTTTTTGGCATAGAACCTGTCAAAGGCATGTTCTGCATCAATAAAAGCTGCAATGCCGCCTTTCTTTTGCGCTTCAGCAATGGCGTGTATAGCTAAGGTAGTTTTACCAGAAGATTCAGGGCCATATATTTCGATAATACGCCCCTTCGGCAACCCACCAATTCCTAATGCAATGTCAAGACTGATCGATCCTGTTGAAATAGCATCAAGAGGCTCTACGGCAGTATCTCCCAGCTTCATAATCGTGCCCTTACCGTATGATTTTTCTAATTTATCCAGCGTCAGCTGTAACGCTTTTAATTTATCTGCGTTGCTCATTATTTTAGTTAATGTAATTGCGAATGTAATAAAATAACTTAAATTGCTAAAAATTTTATCAAAATAATTAAAGCTCTTAGCAACAATAAAATTATTCTTTTACTTCGAGTTTTTTCAGTGCAATAGAAAGTTTATTTGCTTTTTTTCGTTGTTGTGCTTCCCGCTCTTTTTTTCGGAGTATTACCTCTGCTTTCTTCAATGCACCAGCCGTTTGCTGTTGTTCGTAGTATTTGCAGAAATGAGTTATAGGACAAATATTGCATTTTGGACTGCGCGCTACGCAGATATACCGGCCATGTAGAATTAACCAGTGATGGGCATGTCTGATCGTTTCTTCTGGCAGGTATTGTACCAGTTGCTTCTCAACAGCAAGGGGTGTAGTAGCATTTCTGGTTAAACCTAAACGGTTTGCCACTCTAAACACATGGGTGTCGACGGCAAGGGCTGGAGCTTCAAAAACAATGGAAGTAATAACATTGGCAGTTTTTCTTCCAACTCCGGGAAGTTTTTGCAGATCTTCCATGGATGATGGAACTTCTCCGTTAAATTGTTCCACCAGGATCTTTGACATTCCCGCTAGATGCTTCGCCTTGTTATTTGGATAACTTACAGAGCGGATATATTCAAAGATCTCCTCAACGCTTGCTTTTGAAAGGGCGAAGGCATCAGGAAAACGTTCGAAAAGCTTAGGAGTAATTTGATTAATGCGCTTGTCTGTGCATTGGGCCGACAAGCTCACTGCAACCAATAACTCGTATGGATTGGTATAATGAAGTTCAGTTTTAGCTTCAGGATTGTTTTTTGAAAAATAATCCACGAATGCTTTAAAACGTTCTTTTCTAAGCATGTATAAACTAAGGTCGGAAAAATTGAACTAAAGACTTTTTGAGTAAGCCATTATCCTTTCGATTGTAGAAAGGTGCGGCTCTCTGGTTTCTTTGTTTAACTCTGATTTAATCGAGTTGTAAAAGCTTTCGTCCTCACGGGTAAGGGAACAAGCAGGCTCCTCTAAATTCTCAAGGAGCAGGTGGTAATGTTCTTGTGTAGAAATTTGAATCATAAGCAACGCCGTTTTTTAATAAATATATCAAATAAACGGCGTTGCAAAAACTATTATTTTACTGATTCAAAATTATTTTTGAAATTAAGTCAGCCTTAGGCTTAATTCCTTAGTTTGCAGCATTTTGCGTAGATTGTTCAATGCGTAGCGCATACGGCCAAGGGCAGTATTGATACTAACATTAGTCACATCTGCAATTTCCTTAAAGCTCATTTCACCGTAGTGGCGCATAATGAGCACTTCTTTCTGCTCTGATGGTAGCAATTGAATCAGTGCCTTCAGATCCTTATGGGTCTGATCGCGAACAATTTTGTCTTCAATGCTCTCGTCGTAAAATCCAAGCACATCAAAGATGTCGAAACCATCGCCATTCGTAATTACTGGGGTACGTTTCTCCTTACGGAAAAAGTCGATCACCAGGTTATGCGCAATTCGTAAAACCCAAGGCAAAAATTTACCCTCTTCATTATACCTGCCCGATTTTAACGTATTGATTACCTTGATGAAAGTATCCTGGAAAATATCCTCAGCAAGGAACTCGTCTTTTACGAGCATATAAATAGAAGTATAAATTTTGGTTTTATGGCGCCTGATGAGTTCTGACAAAGCGGCCTCTTTACCCGCAATGTAAAGCTCTACCAGTTCTTGATCATTTTTATTTTGAAACATCATAGGACTCTCTCGTTTAATTCCCTCTTAACTAATTCGTGTACAATAATTTGAGTAGAGTTTTAGCCTATAGTTTAATCTCCTTTAAAAAATAATTTATGAATGGAATTTGTGTGTGTTGCAGTTCAAATTTAATTACAAAAAAATTAATGTGCAAACATTTATCTAAAAATGTTCCCTTGTTTGATAGTACTTTTGCCCTTTGTTCAGATCGAAATACTACGGTTTGAAACTAAAAAAATGAACGATTAGCGGTACTGCAGCAAGTAATTATAAAAACGTCATGCTACTTTTGCTGTTATACCGTTTACGTTACTTACGATATATTTAGCACTCCGGTTTTCAATGAGTACAGAATCAGAAAAAGATCCCCAGAAACATATAATAATTAAAGGAGCACGCGTTCATAATCTAAAGAATATTGATGTTGCGATCCCAAAGAACAAGCTTGTAGTCATTACAGGGATGTCGGGATCCGGTAAATCGTCCTTAGCTTTCGATACACTGTACGCTGAAGGACAACGACGGTATGTCGAAAGCCTTTCTTCCTATGCACGCCAGTTCATGGGAAGGATGAATAAGCCTGATGTTGATTATATCAAGGGGATAGCTCCGGCTATTGCTATCGAGCAGAAAGTTATAACAAGTAATCCGAGATCAACAGTAGGTACATCTACCGAGATCTATGATTACCTCAAGCTGTTGTTTTCAAGGATTGGAAAAACTTATTCTCCTGTTTCAGGAAGAGAGGTGAAGCGGGATAATGTTACTGATGTGGTAAATTTTATCACAGCATTGCCTGAAGAGACAACTGTCACTATATTTTGTCCTTTGCATCCGCATAATAACCGGGCGGTTAAAGAAGAGCTTGCTGTACTCCTGCAAAAGGGTTTTCAACGCGTTTACTACAAGGGACAATTGTCCCGGATCGAGACTTTGTTGGAAGATGAATCAATCAAGAACGATAAACTTCTAGACTCCGAAACACTTCGTATCGTTATCGACCGGATTTCAGTGAACCAGGAGGAAGAAACACTAAGCCGCATGGCTGATTCCATTCAGACTGCCTTTTTTGAGGGTAAAGGCGACTGTTTCGTGGAGGAGAATGAGAATGAGCATTTCTTCTGCGATCGCTTCGAACTTGATGGGATGCGTTTTGAAGAACCTAATCCAAATTTTTTTAGCTTCAATAATCCCTATGGAGCTTGCCGGCGTTGTGAAGGATACGGAAAAGTTATAGGCATTGATGAAGATCTGGTTATTCCAGATAAGAGTAAGTCATTATACGATGGAGCAATAGCACCATGGCGTGGTGAGAAGATGCGGGAATGGCTTGATGAGCTTCTTAAAAGCGCCCTTAAGTTTGATTTCCCGGTCCATCGTTCTTACAATCAGTTAACTGATGAACAAAGAACCCTGGTGTGGACGGGGAACAAGTATTTTCGCGGCCTGGATGCTTTCTTCCAGCATCTGGAAGAGCAAACCTATAAAATTCAATACCGTGTGATGTTGTCCCGTTACCGCGGAAAAACAACCTGTCCGGATTGTAAAGGAAGCCGCCTTCGTAAAGACGCATCGTATGTTAAGGTGGAGGGAAAATCCATTACAGATATTGTTCTAATGCCATTAGACTCTGCCTTGGAATTTTTTCAGGCCCTAAAGCTGAACGAGAACGAGGCCAAAATATCGAAAAGATTATTACTGGAAATTTCTAATCGCATCAAATTTTTAACTGATGTGGGTTTAAGTTATCTCACATTAAACCGCCTAAGTAACACTCTTTCCGGTGGAGAATCGCAACGCATTAACCTTGCAACTTCACTAGGAAGTTCCCTTGTCGGCTCGGTTTACGTATTAGACGAGCCAAGTATAGGCCTGCACCCCCGGGATACCCACCGCTTAATCGGTGTGTTGAAGTCTTTAAGGGATGTGGGTAATACTGTTCTGGTAGTTGAGCACGAGGAGGAAGTGATGAAAGCTGCCGACTATCTTATAGATATCGGCCCGGCCGCGGGAACCCATGGGGGGGATTTAATTTTTACAGGCGTTTACGATGAAATTGTAAAGGACGATAACAGCTTAACCGGGAAATATCTGAGTGGGAAGGAAGCCATTGAAATTCCAAAGAGCAGAAGAAAGTGGAGTGACTTTATCGAGGTAAAAGGAGCCCGTGAGAATAATCTTAAAAATATAGATGTAAAGTTTCCCTTAAACGTTTTAACCTGTGTTACCGGCGTTTCTGGTTCAGGAAAGACATCACTTGTGAAACGGATCTTACAGCCTGCAATCCAGAAGGCGATAGGTAATTATTCCGGAGAGCAGACCGGGGCTTACGACGAGCTTATAGGGGATATAGATAAAATACAGCAGGTTGAGCTGGTTGATCAAAACCCGATAGGAAGGTCTTCCCGCTCTAACCCCGTAACGTATGTAAAAGCTTGGGATGATATACGCAACTTATATGCATCGCAAACGTCTGCCAAAGCAGCGGGGTTGAAACCTGCAGCATTTTCATTTAATGTAGAAGGGGGGCGTTGTGACGTATGTCAGGGAGAAGGAGAGGTCAAAATTGAAATGCAATTTATGGCTGATATTTTCCTGCCCTGTGAATCGTGCAACGGTAAGCGCTTCAAACAGCATGTTCTTGATGTTACCTATAAAGAAAAAAGCGTTTCGGAGGTACTAGATCTGACTATAGAGGAAGCCCTCGAGTTTTTTAAGGATGAAACAAAGATCGTAACTAAACTGCAACCCCTCGCAGATGTCGGCCTGGGCTATGTGCATCTTGGTCAGTCTTCAAACACCTTATCCGGTGGAGAAGCGCAGCGGATTAAGCTCGCTTCATTTCTTATAAAAGGAAATAACAGCAGCAAAACCCTGTTTATTTTTGACGAGCCAACTACCGGCCTTCATTTTCATGATATCAAGAAGCTATTGAAATCTCTTAATGCGCTTTTGGATCAGGGAAACTCTATCCTAGTTATTGAACATAATATGGATGTAGTAAAGTGCGCCGATTGGGTTATCGATATTGGACCTGAGGGTGGAGACAGGGGAGGTTATCTCGTTTTTGAAGGCACTCCCGAGGAATTGGTTACTCACAAAGATTCATATACTGGTACTTTTTTAAAAGATCATCTGAAATAGTTTAAAAATAAATCTATAGATGCTATATGCTTTGTATTTTTGCTCCCCGTAAATAAGACTGGCATTAATATGGATAATCAAAGTCCCGCCGAACCGGAAGTGTACACCGACGAAGACGTAGCGGAGAATAAGAAGGAGCAATCAAAGCTTAAGATTGCATTTAATTTTATTGGTTTATTAGTGATTTGTCTATCGGTAGGACTTCTGTGGAGTTATGTTCCTGCCTTCAAGTCAACGTTTACCGATGTGTCTCCAACCTTCTATTATTTCCTTATTGCGGGTTTCATTTTCGCAATGATAGATGGAGCAATAGGCATGTCCTATGGTGTAACCTCTACAGCTTTTAGTATTTCCATGGGAATTCCGCCGGCCTCTGCAAGTACGGCTGTTCACTTGTCAGAAATTCTCAGCAATGGTATAGCTGGAGTGATGCATTATCGCATGGGGAACGTGAATAAGAAACTTTTCTGGCTACTCGTTATCCCCGGAATTATTGGCTCTGTAACGGGCGCATACATATTATCCTCACTGGAATATTATAGTAAATACACGAAACCTGTTGTTTCCTTTTATACACTTATTTTAGGTATTGTCATTTTACGTAAGGCATATGCCATGCTTAAAAAGAAGAGTTCTTCAGCAAATAATTCGTCAAAGGGTGGTAAGATCAAAAATATAAGAGCACTGGGATTATTTGGAGGCTTTGTAGATGCAGTAGGTGGCGGAGGATGGGGCTCTATCGTCCTTTCGACACTTATAGCTGGGGGGCGTCATGCACGATTCTCTCTTGGAGCCGTTAAGGCTTCCCGGTTTTTCGTAGCTTTTATGAGTTCCTTAACATTTATAACGATGTTAGAGCATTTGCACTGGGATGCCATAGGCGGTTTAATCCTGGGCAGTGCCGTTGCTTCTCCAATAGCAGCCAAGGTTGCCAATAAGATTTCTGCTAAATCTATCATGATTGCAGTAGGGATTATTGTTATTTTGGTCAGCCTCAGGTCTATTTTAAAGTTTATACTATCAGTAATTTAACAGGACTTCAGTAAATTGCCTAATTTGGTAACAGCCCATCAGGTGTTTCTGAAAACCCTAATACTTATTTTTAATGAAAGAACAATCGAGACTAATACGTAATCAGGCAGAGCGAACACACAATCGCGAGCACTCTGTTCCCTTATACCTTACATCAAGTTTTATTTTTGACGATGCTGAACAGGGCAGAGCCATTTTTGCCGACGAGATGGAAGGAAATATTTATTCCCGTTACTCTAACCCTAATACCACCGAGTTTATTAATAAGGTGTGTGATTTGGAAGGGGCGGAAGCTGGTTTAGCATTTTCTTCAGGTATGGCTGCTATTTTTGCTTCTTTCGCAGGCCTACTTAGAAGCGGCGATCATATTATTGCCTGCCGGTCTGTATTTGGCTCAACTCACCAGTTGTTAAATCAATTGTTTCCTCGCTGGGGTATAACCCACACTTACGTAGATGCAGGGAAACCTGAGGAATGGGAAGCTGCAATTCGTCCGGAAACAAAGATGATTTTCCTTGAAACTCCATCAAATCCAGGATTGGAGCTGGTGGATCTGGAATGGTTAGGTGAGTTAAAGAAAAAGTATCCGAACATTATATTCAATATAGATAATTGCTTTGCCACGCCCTACTTGCAGAAGCCTCTGCAATATGGCATCGACCTGGTTGTTCACTCTGCAACAAAATATATGGATGGACAGGGACGGGTGTTGGGTGGTGTAATTGCCGGAAAAGCGTCAATTATAAAAGAGCTGATGTTCTTTATCCGCCATACTGGCCCGGCTATGTCAGCCTTTAATGCCTGGCTGCTTTCTAAAAGTTTAGAAACACTTACTTTAAGAATGGACAGGCATTGCGGTAACGCTCTTAGATTGGCTGAGATGTTAGAGCAACATCCCGAGATTGAACTCGTGCGCTACCCTCATTTGCCATCACACCCACAATATGCATTAGCTAAAAAGCAGATGAAGCTAGGTGGAGGGATAGTAACCTTCATCGTTAAAGGAGGTTTTGAAAGAGCAAAACGGTTCCTGGATGCTTTACAAATGATCCTGTTTACGTCGAACTTGGGCGATTCCCGTTCTATTGCTACCCATCCAGCTTCCACAACCCATTCCAAATTAACGGAGGAAGAAAGAGGCCTACTAGGTATTCAGCCAGGTTCAATTCGTATTTCTGTCGGACTTGAGGATATCGACGACATCCTTGAAGATGTAAAGCAGGCTTTAGAGCGTTCGAAATAATATTGAGAGGGAAAGTATAAAGGTTTTACTACTAACTTTGTAAAAGGGTAAACAATACATATGAAAGTAGAATTAAAAAGAGTTAATGACGCCGTTCATTTTGAAGCAAGCGGCATGACTGATGTGAAAATAAGTATAGATGGTTCTCCCGAAATCGGAGGACAGAATTTAGGAGCCCGCCCAATGGAGCTGGTATTAATGGCACTTGGATCCTGCAGTTCCCTTGATTTATTATCTATCCTGAAAAAACAACGCCAGGACGTACAGGATGTTAATGTTTCTATCGACGGTGAAAGAGCGGACAAAATTCCTGCGGTCTTCACTAAGATTCATATGAATTTTGACCTTATTGGTAATATCGACGAAGCTAAAGCTGAAAAAGCAGCTGAGCTGGCAGTGAAAAAATACTGTTCTGTTCATGATATGCTTGCAGCAGGTGGTGTAGATATCACCTATTCTGTAAATGTGAAGGCAGCAGAAGAGCCTTCTAAATAAAGCTTCGGTATAATATTGATAGAGAAGGCGGATAATAGTTATTCGCCTTTTCTATTTTATTTAACTGTTATTGTCTTCTTTAACCCTTTCTGGCTTTCTAGAGCCATTTATATTCCATATACGCTCGGCACGACTGCCAATTAGCCAGAACGATATTGCCAGTATGGAGAAGAATAGCGCTTTATTGGTGATGTCCCAGAAATATTCAAAGTATCTTGTATAGATATTGATCAGCAGAAAACTAATGCCGAATTCACGGGCAATAGAATCTTTTTTCTTCAAACCATATAACATCAGACCAAAAGAGAATAGTGCTGACAAAATTCCCCAGTAGAAAAGGTCTTTCTGCTTTACTTTCAACCAGTCCTCTATATTCCCGAAATTTCCGAATATAGACAACAACCAAAGAGATACGAATAGATAAGAGAGGCCGATGACATAGGTTATATTTTTAAGGAAAGCAAAGCGTTCAATTCTTGCCATTAGTAAGGCTAGTCCCGAAAGAAAAGCCCCAAAGAACACGAAGCGTAGAGGGTAGTTCATTTTTAAAAAATAGTCGCCCCATTGTGTCTGGTATCCTGTCTCTGTGCCGAACCAACTTCCCAAAGATATTAGAGCAAAAGCCCAGATAAGCTGCGAGCTGAACCTCAAGGCAAGCAGGCCGTACACGAATACTGAAAAAAGAAAAAGCAGCGAGAAATGCCCTTTACCATTATCAATAACCTTTCCCAGGAAAGCTATGGCACTGGCAGTAAAAAGTACACCAATAAACAGAATGGCTTCGTTACTGAATACACGTTCCGGGTTTGCGTTCTTACGTTTCTGTCCAAGAAAATAGAAATAGGCAGCCAGAATAGCGGATATGATACTGATAACGATATCAGGAGTGTCGGATAGTTTGGCTATGAGGTTAAGTATAGCATCATCTACAACTAGCGAAGCGAATGCGATCAAACCACAGGCTAGCGCAATCCAAATACTGTATTGAGCCAAACGCCGCCAGTCAAACTGCTTGACATCATAAGATCGCAAAAGTTTGTCACTTGTTGTTTCGTCCAGCAAACCTTCACTTTTCCAATGATGGATCGTTTGATTGAGGAAGTCGGCTTCTTGTTTATCCAGGTTAAGTTTGGCCACCTAATGTTAATTTAATTCCTTTCGGGATAACAAAATCTGACCATCTTAGTTCTGTGACTAATCTTGTATCAGTAAAGTAGCTTCAACACCGCTTGTTTATCCTGTTCAATCTGGTTCTTAAGCTCATCCATATTATTGAACCGCATGTCGTGCCTTACGAAGTTCTTGAAATGAACGCGGATGTATTGCCTGTAGATCTCTTTGTCAAACTCAAATATATTAACCTCTATATTACGGGTCATGCCGTTAATAGTAGGGCGGTTACCTATATAAGCCATTCCTTTCAAGATGTTTGCAGTGACGGGTGATTTGGAAGTAACCAGAGGTTGGTCGAGGGGATAAGCTCCCTGTTTTTCCATTAATTCAACTTCCACAGCGTAAATACCGTCTGAGGGAACCAGTTTGTAGCTTTCTTCTATCAGGAGGTTGGCTGTTGGGAAACCCATTTGCCTTCCAAGTCGGTCACCCTTAATTACCTTACCAGTTAGAAAGAAGGGATAACCAAGGAAGTCCTCAGCAGTTTCAACATCACCAGATAGTAGTGAATCCCGGATTTGTGTGGAGCTAACCTTTACCTCATGGATGTCCTGTTCAGGGATCTCTTCTACCTCATAGTGGTATTGAGCAGCGTGACGTTGAAGTTCAGCCAAATTTCCCTGACGATCTTTACCAAAGCGGTGATCAAAACCGATAATTATCTTTTTTGTGCCGATCTTTTCAACGAGGACTTGTTGTATATAGGTCTGTGCAGAAAGGTTAGAGAAATCCCTGGTGAATGGAGTTATAATGAGGTGATCAACCCCTAACTTCTCAATCAGTTCGGCTTTTTCTTCAATTGTCGTGATTAACTTAAGTGAAGAGTTTTCCGGATGAAGGATCATCCGGGGATGCGGAAAAAAAGTAAGGATAACACTTTCTCCACCGCTTTGATCTGCTACTTCGGTAAGCCGGTTTATTATCTTACGATGTCCAAAATGAACGCCATCAAAAGTGCCAATTGTTACAACAGCATTATTCAGTTTTTGGAATTCATTAATGTGTCTGTAAACTTTCATCTGCGTTGTAAAAATATAAAAGATGCGTTATTTAAGAGCAGGTTCTTCTTTGTCTTTCAATCCCCTGATATGATTTACCAATTCCATAACCTCAAAAGCTTCATCTATTTTAAAATCTCCGCTTCTGGTTCTCCGGAGTTTGGAAAGATATGCGCCTGAGTTTAACGCTTTTCCAAAGTCGAAAGCCAAAGATCTGATATAGGTTCCTTTGCTGCAAACCACCCTGAAGTCTACTTCTGGAAGCTCTATGCGAGTAATTTCGAACTCTGTGATGCTAACCTTACGTGATTTTAACTCAACCTCTTCTCCTCTGCGGGCTTTTTCATATAAACGCTCCCCATTCACTTTAACAGCAGAGTGAGCTGGTGGAAATTGTTCAATATCTCCAAGGAATAATTTGCATGCTTCAACTATTGCATCGTTTGTCAGACCGCTAATATCAAAGGTCTGATCAATTTCAGTTTCCAAGTCGTAGGAGGGAGTGGTGGCGCCGAGTACCAGTGTCCCGGTATATTCTTTTTCCTGAGCCTGGAAATTGTCAATCTGCTTCGTCATTTTGCCCGTGCAAATAATAAGTAAGCCGGTTGCAAGCGGATCTAATGTTCCTGCATGCCCCACTTTCAATTTTAAAGGCTTAAATGAATTCCTGATTTTTCCGACAACGTCAAAGCTTGTCCAATGATAAGGTTTGTTAACTAACAAAAGCTCGCCCTCTGCAAAGTTAAACTCCCTGAATTTTGTATCTCCCACAACTAAACCCGTAGAATAAAATGATCTTAAATAATTTCAAGGCTATGTCCTGATAAAAGGAATGCCAGGATAACAAGTCCTACAATAATGCGGTACCAGCCAAAAATTTGAAAGCCTCTCTTTTGAAGGAAGGTAATGAAGGATTTAATAGCTAGCATAGCTACAATGAAGGCAACGACATTACCTATTGCTAAAAGCTTAATCTCTTCGCCGGTAATAACGTATCCGTCTTTATAAAAATCGTAGATCTTCTTGGCGGTAGCGCCGAACATAGTAGGAACCGCAAGAAAAAAAGAAAATTCTGCAGCAACGGTCCGTGTCATGTTTTGCGACATACCGCCTACAATAGTTGAAGCTGACCGGGAAGTGCCGGGAATCATAGCCAGGCATTGAAAAACGCCGGTTATGAAAGCTGCCTTGTAGTCAATATTACGCGTATCACGAATACTATTGCGCTGGAAAAACTTATCAATGAAAAGAAGGATCACACCTCCAATTACCAGGGCTACTGCAACAGTGGTCGGGCTCTCTAGTAGCTCGTCTATTTTATCACTGAATAACAAGCCTGCTATCGCAGAGGGAATAAATGCTACTAATAGTTTAAAATAGAAATCCAGCGTTTGGAAAAAACGTTTCCAGTAAAGAACAAGCACAGAAAGGATTGCGCCTAATTGAATAACTACCGTGTAAAGTTTTACGAAATCGTTAGACTGAATGCCCATCAACGACGATCCTATGATCATATGACCGGTTGAAGAAACAGGAAGGAACTCTGTAATACCTTCAATTATCGCGAGGATAATGGCTTGAATAATGCTCATTAATTCTCGCGTTTTTTAAGAATAGAATAGAATCCAATACCAAAGCCTACCAACACTACAAACGGAGCAATCACGGTTTTCCTGAAATCGTAAATGTCTGTTTCTCCTATCATCAGAATAAATCCTAAAGCAATTACTGCTATTGAAACCAGCATAAGCCTGTAATTGCTTTTACCAAACACAAATTCTACCGGTGTATTTGTAGATGTAGTTTTCTTTAATGCCATTATCTGTAAAGGTTATTAACTTTTAATCTTAAGTATTTTGTTACTGCAAAGTAGGTGCTCAAACCTGCTATCAGGATACCTATCGCTACCACTCCGGCAAATACAAGTGCAAATTCGTACCAGTTCTTCAAGATAACCAATTCCGGAATTTGTTGTTGAGCCAGGTATAAGGCTCCCAGAAGCAGAATAATAGCAATCAATGATCCTAGCAGCCCGTGTATGATACCATACCCAATAAAAGGAGCCCGGATGAAGTTTTTCGTAGCGCCAACCAGTTGCATAGACTTGATCAGGAAGCGTTGTGAATAGATCGCCAGACGTATGGTGTTATTAATAAGAGCAATAGCAATAATTAATAAGGTACCTGCGAAAGCTAAGATCACAAGACTGATAACTTTGATATTTTGATTTACCATGTCTATTAGCGACTTCTGATAGATCACTTCTTTTACCAATGGATTTTTGGATAATTGCCTGCTGAAGGTCTCAATGCTGGCGTTATTAGCATAGTCTTCCTTCATGTACACATCGATAGACGAAAGTAGTGGATTATAGCCGAGAAATTGTACAAATTCTTCTCCTAAATCTTTCTGCAGGTTACGTGCTGCAATCTCCTTACTAACATATTGAGATCTTAGTACATAAGCATGGGTATCTAATTGCTTCTGCAAAGCAAGCACATCTACTTCCTTAGCTCCATCACTTACAATAATATTGAGAACGATGTTTTCCTTAACGTATTTAGAAAGATTGCGAGCATGAACCATGATCAGTCCAAGCAGGCCAATCATCAACAATACCAGTGCAATACTAATCACAGTTGATATATATACTGGTTTAGTTTTCTTTGCAGCGGTGCTTCCTTCGAATTCTTCCATAGCCTGTTTAATTACGCGAAAATAACTATTTAACTAAAGCCCTTAACGTAAATTTCAATATTTAGATATTTTTAACAAAGAAAGAGCGGGGAATTTACGAATTACGAATTACGATTTACCCTTTGTGGGATGCCAATGCGATACGTTGGTGGGTGGGAGGGAGACATAATAGAGTTGAAGAATGTAATGTCAATGTCAGGCTTTATTTAAGTCTAAAGTTTTGGTAACCTTCTGTTTTTTAGTGCGTAATAATCATCAAATACCAAATTGAAAAACATGGGAAAGCAAATATCTAACCTGATTGAAGGATTATCAAATCAGATCTTCGGCCTAAAGCCACAAGCAGTAGCAGTTTTAAAAAATGGAAAGCAAGTAGTTGTTCCGGTTCGGAGATAACTAGTTTAAGATATATTTAGAATAAGGGTTTAGTTTTTTAGTGTATTTTTTAGGTTAAAGGTTGATTGTTAAGAGGCTGTTCCAGGAAAGAACAGCCTCTTTCTTTTTATAATCCTTCCTTATTGGAGTGTTACGGTATAACTTGAGTTTAAAGCAGCTTTTAATTGGTTGTAAAGTTGTACGTTAGAAGTAGAACTGATAATAATTTTATTATCTGTCCATGTTGCGGTTGGCAGTTTAGAAATATCAATAGCGGCCAAAAGCTTATTTACCTCCATCTTTACAACTGCTAAGTAGTTGTCGCGCCTAACTTGTGCCGGAAGGTTTTTAACGTTAACGCGTAAAGCAGCTTCGTCATTGAAGTGAAGCTCAACCGGAACCACACCTTTTGTAGGAACAGTAACAAGTGCCTTTAAAGTAAGTGGTGGACGTTCTGCAGATGGTTTTAAATAAACCATGCCATCCACTTCATCAAATTTACTATAGGTACGGAATGTAATAGTTAAAAGCTCACTATTATCGGCGAGCATATTGACATTCCATAATCCGTCCATTGCATTGCCTCCTACCACATTTCCATTACTTTTTAATTTCACATCAAAGCTTGCCAGATTTAACATAGCGTATGTCCATTCTACCGACGGAAAGCTGGTTCCAGAGCTTGATGTGTTATCCAGTTGGAATTTAAAATCAATGGTTTGTTCGGCTTCTTGAGTTTCGTCTTTCTTACAGCCTGAAAATGTTACGGCACTAACAAGTAGAGCAAAAATGCTAAGTTTTAAATGTTTTATCATGGTAGTAAAAGTTTACAATATCATATCGTCAATTAAGATATTAGAAGCAAGTAAGAAGAGCTGGCAATTGTTTCTATAAACTTAAAAATGTTGATTGCCTTCTATTAATCCCAACCTTAACAATTACTAGTCAGTGGGAATTTGTATTTTCGCAACCCAAGTATTAGTACAATGGATTACCAGTATAAAGAGATTGAAAAGAAATGGCAGGAGTTCTGGGCCGAAAACCAGACTTATAAGGTTGATAACAACTCTGAAAAGCCAAAATATTATGTCCTTGATATGTTTCCTTATCCTTCAGGTGCAGGCTTACATGTGGGGCATCCGCTGGGATATATTGCGTCGGATATTTTTGCCAGATATAAACGATTAAAAGGGTTCAATGTATTGCATCCCATGGGTTACGACTCCTTCGGGTTGCCCGCAGAGCAGTACGCTATTCAAACCGGTCAGCACCCTGCGCTTACCACTGAACAAAATATTTCCACTTATCGCCGTCAGTTAGACCAGATCGGCTTCTCTTTTGACTGGAGTCGTGAAGTCCGTACCAGCGATCCCGAGTACTATAAATGGACTCAGTGGATATTCATGCAGCTTTTCAATTCCTGGTATAATCTTGCTGCTGAAAAAGCAGAGTCGATCGAGGTCCTGGTTAACCATTTTGAAACAAAAGGAAGCTCAGGCGTTAAAGCTGTTTCAGATGAGGATGTTTTAAGTTTTAGTGCCGAGGAGTGGAATGCTTTCAGTGAGGCACAGAAACAGGAAGAACTTCTGAAATACCGTCTAACATATTTGAAAGAAAGCACTGTAAACTGGTGTGCAGCCCTTGGAACTGTTTTAGCTAATGATGAAGTTAAAGACGGAGTTTCCGAGCGGGGTGGATATCCTGTTGAACAAAAGAAAATGATGCAATGGAGCATGCGCATCACTGCTTATGCTGACCGTTTACTTCAGGGTTTGGATACCATTGACTGGCCGGAACCTTTGAAAGAAATGCAAAGGAACTGGATCGGGAAAAGTACCGGAGCGAGTGTGAAGTTTCCATTAGAATATGGTGAAGGAGCGATTGAAGTTTTCACAACCCGTGTCGATACTATTTTCGGAGTAAGCTTCTTAGTAATTGCTCCTGAGCATGAATTGGCAGCTTCTTTAACTACTCCGGAACAAAAGGAAGAGATCGAGTCGTATATCACTCAAACTAAGAAGAAATCAGAACTTGACCGAATGGCTGATACTAAAACTGTATCAGGTGCATTTACCGGAAGCTACGCCCTAAATCCTTTAGATGGAACTAAGATTCCGGTTTGGATTGCAGATTACGTATTAGCAGGATATGGAACGGGAGCGGTGATGGCAGTGCCGTCAGGCGACCAGCGTGACTTCCTGTTTGCAAAACACTTCAACCTTCCGATTATTCAGATACTGGATGGTCAGCAAGATATCGAGCATCAGGCAGACCCAACCAAAGAAGGTAAATATATTAATTCGGGTTTCATCAATGGGCTTACTTATCAGGAAGCGATTCCTGCTTTGATCGCCAAGTTGGAGGAATTGAATGCTGGTAAAGCAAAGATTCAATATCGTATGCGAGATGCCATATTTGGTCGTCAGCGTTATTGGGGAGAACCTGTTCCTGTTTACTTTAAGGATGAACTTCCTCATCTTATTGAGGAAAATGAACTTCCACTATTGCTTCCGGAAGTAGATAAATACCTGCCTACAGAAACCGGCGAGCCTCCATTGGGCCGGGCAACAGATTGGAAATATAAAGGCGAGGCTCACTATGAGCTAAGTACCATGCCTGGCTGGGCTGGCTCAAGCTGGTACTGGTACCGCTACATGGCTTCGCCTGAAGATCGTAAAGAAGATGCTTTCGCACCGAAAGCTGCTATAGAATACTGGAAAGATGTCGACTTATACATTGGCGGATCAGAGCATGCCACTGGCCATTTGTTATATAGCCGTTTCTGGAACAAATTCCTTAAAGACCTGGGTTATGTGGTTGAAGAAGAACCTTTCAAGAAACTGATTAACCAGGGTATGATCCAGGGTCGTTCTAACTTCGTTTACCGCGTATTGGATGAGGAAGGAAAAGGCACAAATACCTTTGTTTCTTACAACCTTAGAGACGAGTACAAAACCACTCCTCTTCACGTTGATGTTAACATTGTAGAAAACGATGTGCTGGATCTAGACAAGTTTAAAAAATTCAGGGCAGAGTTTGAAAATGCCGAGTTCATCCTGGAGAACGGTAAATACGTATGTGGTGTAGAGGTAGAGAAGATGTCTAAATCCAAATTCAATGTTGTTAATCCTGATGACATCATCGAACGTTATGGTGCAGATACTCTTCGCTTATACGAGATGTTCCTTGGCCCGTTAGAGCAAAGCAAACCATGGAACACTAATGGTATAGAAGGAGTATTTAAGTTCCTCCGTAAATTCTGGAAGTTATTCCACAACGATAAGTTCGAACTTTCAATTTCAAACGAAGAGCCAACAAAAGCAGAGTACAAAGCTTTGCACAAGATCATTCGAAAGGTAGAAGAAGACATCGAGAGGTTCTCTTTCAATACCTCGGTTTCAAGCTTCATGATCTGCGTGAATGAGCTGCAGGACCTAAAGTGTAACAAGCGCAAGATCCTTCAGGACCTTGTGATTGTGCTTGCTCCTTATGCTCCTCATATTTCTGAAGAGCTTTGGTCTCTTTTAGGCAATGCCTCAGGCTCCTTGTCGTATGCCCAGTATCCTAAATTCAATCCTGACTACCTTGTTGAGGATGAATTTGCTTATCCTATTTCGGTAAATGGGAAGATGAGAATGAATTTGAATATCTCATTGACATTGGAAGCTGCCGATATAGAGAAGCTTGTACTAAGCAATGAAGACGTTCAAAAATACCTTGACGGAAAGACACCTAAGAAGGTAGTTGTTGTGAAAGGCAGGATCGTAAATATTGTTATTTAAGAGCTGAGTTCAGTAAATATATTGATACAAAAACGGCGGGGACAAAGGTCCTTCGCCTTTTTTTATGCGTTTGTTCATCTTTCAATCGATTTCCAGTGAACAAGTATGAGAAGGCTGTATTTTATCATCTTTATCTAAAAAGCCACTAATTCCCGCAGCTGCTTGTAACAAAGCATATACCTTTGCGACTAATTCTACAGTCCTGTTCATCAAGGTTCAGGACCCATAACGATTTTATTCAATGAAACACTTATTCATAGCCTTATCAGCATTTTTCTTTTTTAATACTGCTTTCGCACAAGTGCCCGTTGGTGGGGCAAGCATAACAGGTCGAATATCAGGAACGGTGCTCGACTCCCTTACTAAAAAGCCTGTAGACTATGCTTCCGTAGGATTGGGAAGAGCCAGCTCAACTAAAAGTACTAACGGTTCGATCACCGACTCAAAGGGAGTATTTAAGATAGATAATATTTCTCCGGGCAAGTATAAGTTAACGATCAGCTTTATTGGCTACCAGACTAAAGTGATTACCGGTATCGAAACAACTCCGGGTAAGCCTGATGCAAATCTTGGACGAATACTGCTTTCTCCTTCTGCAAACGCATTAAAGGAGGTAACTGTTACCGGCCAGGCTGCAATAATCGAGAACAGGGTAGATAAAGTGGTTTACAATGCAGAAAAAGACGCAACGGTTTCGGGAGGAAATGCGGGCGACGTCCTGCGTAAAGTTCCAATGGTTACAGTAGATCAGGATGGTAATGTGGCTTTAAGGGGTAGTCAGAATGTACGGGTTTTGATTAACGGAAAACCTTCAGGAGCGGTAGCAAGCAGTCTGGCTGATGCAATGAAAATGCTGCCAGCAGATCAGATCAAAAATGTGGAAGTGATCACCAGTCCTTCTGCTAAATACGATGCAGAGGGTTCGGCAGGTATCATTAACATTATCACCAAAAAGAAGGAAATGTCGGGTGTAAGTGGTTCTGTAAGTGGCGGTTTGGGTACAAGGCAGAATAATGGCAATGCAAATCTTAACATCAATAAAAACCGGCTTAGTTTTACCGGGAATTTCGGGGGAAACCTTACGTGGCCTCAAACTTCCCTTACGGATATATTTATTGCTACGAATGATTCTACCCACAGTCAGATAGGAGAGACGCGTCTTAAAAGATATGGCTACTCTACTTCTGGAAACTTAAGCTACGACTTTAATGCAAATAACAGTATTTCCTCCGGTATAAGATATAACCAGGGTGGATTTTCTACAGACGGAGCATCAACTAAGCTTAGTAATGCAATAGCCAGCTCCCTTGGTCCCAATTCTGAGATAATAGATAACGAGAATGATAACAAATTCCAAGGCTTCGACTGGAATGCTGATTTCACACATAAGTTTAAAAAAGCAGGACATGAGTGGAGTGTGGCAGGGCAGTGGACCGAATTGAAATCTAACACTGATTTCGAAACCTTTAATAGCCGCGCGATTAATAATGACCAGATCGGTAAGAATACCGGAATTAATGACGAGTATACATTTCAATCAGATTATTCCCTACCGGTATCGTCAAAAGTAAAATTGGAGCTGGGCGGTAAGTTTATTGCCAGAAGGATAGACAGTGATTACGATTTCGATAAAAGAGAGGGAGGTGATTTCGTACGGAATACAGCCTTGTCTAATATTTACCATTACAATCAAGATGTTTATTCAGGATATTCCGTGTGGACTTTTACTTTGAAAAATAACTGGGGTTTACAGGCTGGAGGACGTTATGAATTGACGAAGATTACAGGGCAAGTGGAAAATGAAACACAGAATTTGAGTCCACTGGGCAATGACTACGACAATTTTATACCAAGCCTTTCTATCTCAAAAACGATCAAGACAAATTCCTTCAGGCTAAGTTATAGCAAGCGTATCCAACGTCCAAGCTTGCAATATTTGAACCCTTTCAGGAATACAAGTAATCCGCTTACCCATACTGTAGGAAATCCGGAATTAAGCCCAGAGATTTCACAAAGCGTTGAGTTCAACTTCTCAACATTTATTAAAACTTCGGTAATTAATGCCTCAGTTTATTTCAGACATACCGACGATGTAATTGAGAATTTCGTTGCACGCGAGGCATACCAGTTTTCTGACGGAGTTACCAGAGATGTTTCTGTTTCAACCTTCCAGAACATTGGAAACAACAATTCAATAGGCGCCTCATTCTTCGGACAGATTCAGCCGGTTAAAAAGCTGACTTTAAGAGGAAACGTAAATCTTTATACGTACAAACCTACAGTAAACAGGACCTTTGCATCTGCTGCATCTAATAATAACGAAACTTATCTAATGTATAATGCATTTCTTGGAGGCTCTTATACGATCCTTCCTGGATTCTTAATGGAAACTTTCGCTATTATCAATGCCCCACGCCGTACTGCTCAGGGACGCAACCCATCTTTCAACATGTGGCAGCTCTCGTTTAATAAGGAGATCCTGAATAAGAAAGGTAAGTTGGGCTTGAATATGGTAGATCCCTTTAACGAGCGTAAAAGCTTCAATAGCAGCTTCGTTGGTAATGGTATAACTCAAACCAATTCTTTCTCTGTGCCATTCCGTTCTATTGGTATTAACTTTAGTTACCAGTTCGGTAAAATGAATTTCGCGCCACAGCAGCCTAAGAGGAAACGTGGTGTTAATAACGACGACTTAAAACAGGATAGCGGACAGGGAGGTCAGGGCCCAGGAATGTAGACCTAAGAAAATATATATTGGGAGACCGGCAATTTTTGTAGCCGGTCTTTTTTTTGAAGTTGTTTTCCTTCTTGCTTGCAGGAAAAGCGGAACTTCACTCTTATCACCTCGCTGGTGTGTTCAAGCTTATTATCGCAGGTTCAGTCCTAAGGTTTTTTATTATTCGGTCAATTTATGTGCAATTGATATTAACTTTGACACCAAATTAATAGCCATGTCCTCTAAAAGAATTGTATCGCTTCTACCGGCCTCAACAGAGATAATTTACGCCCTTGGACTTGAAGGTCAGCTGGTAGGACGATCGCATGAATGTGATTATCCTGAATCTGTAAAGGAACTTCCGGCATGCTCCTCAACCGTAATTGAAGAAGGAGTTTCCAGCAGTGCGATTGACACTCAGGTAAAACAGACAATAGCAGAGGCCTTATCTGTGTATAATGTTGATTCTGTGCTTTTAAAGCGTCTTAATCCTGATCTTATCGTAACCCAGGCTCAATGTGAAGTGTGCGGAGTGAGCCTTTCGGATGTCGAAAAGGCCTTGGGTGAGGATCAGAATAAGGATGTGGAGGTATTATCCCTAAGTCCCAATACCCTGGAGGGCATTCTAGCAGACATAAAAGAAGTCGCCTGCAAATTGGAGGTTTCTGAAAGGGGTAAGGTTTTGTTGGAGGAGTTGGAGGAAAGGCGGGACCTGATAAAGCACAAATTGAAGTTTGTCGAAAATAAGCCAAAGGTTGCTTGCATCGAATGGCTAGATCCTTTGATGATCGCTGGGAACTGGACCCCTGAACTTGTTGAAATAGCAGGAGGAGTACCCGTTCTCGCTACTAATGGTTCGCACTCTCCGTACATTAAACCGGAAGACCTTTGCGCAGCCAACCCTGATATTATTGTTGTAGCGGCTTGTGGATTTTCAATAGAGAGAACCCTTCAGGAAATTTCCTTGTTGATGCAGCTTTCTGGTTGGAATGAAATAGAGGCGGTGAAAAACAACAAGGTATTCATAGCCGACGGAAACCATTATTTCAACCGTCCAGGTCCAAGGATCATTGATACGATTGAGATACTTGCGGAGATCATTAATCCTAAGCAATTTATTTTTGGTTACGAGGGACAGGCTTGGGTGAAGTTTGACCTGGTGTAGTCAAATTAGCTGAAAGCCGATTCGTAAAAACAAAGCCTTAAATGCTTTGTCATTATCGCACAATACATTTGAGGTTATGAGCTTGCTTTTTAGTCCCTTGAAAATAAGGGAAGTTGAATTTAAAAATCGTATCGGTGTTTCACCCATGTGTCAATATTCCAGCGATAATGGCTATGTAAATGATTGGCATCTTGTTCACCTTGGAAGCAGGGCAGTTGGTGGAGCAGGTCTTATCTTGGTGGAAGCCGCTGCAATAGCTCCAGAAGGCCGGATAACTCCTAAAGACTTGGGAATCTGGAGCGACGACCATGTTCCGGGCCTGAAACGTATAGTTGATTTTATGCATGTTCAGGGGAGTGTAGCTGGTATTCAACTAGCTCATGCCGGTAGGAAGGCAAGTACCAGCGAACCCTGGAATGGGGGATCTTTTATTCAGGGCCAGGAAGGTGGATGGCAGACAATTGCGCCTAGTGCAGTTCCCTTTTCTGAAGGTCACGGCACGCCACAGGCATTATCTTCTGGGGATATTGAGCGGATTAAAATAGAATTTCAAAATGCTGCTAAACGCGCGCTGGATGCAGGATTCAAGGTTGTCGAAATACATGCTGCCCACGGATATCTTCTTCACGAATTTTTGTCGCCTTTGTCAAACTTGCGTACTGATGAGTACGGAGGTTCTTTCGAGAACAGGATACGGATGCTACTGGAAGTTGTAGAAGCGGTAAGAATAACCTGGCCCGGGCACTTACCTTTATTTGTAAGAATATCAGCAACGGATTGGGTAGAAGGTGGCTGGACAAAGGAAGATTCTATTGCCCTGTCTGAGATCCTGAAAACAAAAAGTGTTGATTTGATAGATTGCTCTACCGGAGGAAATGTACCTAAGGCCAATATACCAGCAGGTCCTGGATATCAGGTGGAGTTTTCCGAAGCTGTAAAACAAACAGGGATACTAACAGCTGCTGTTGGAATTATTACATCTCCTGAACAAGCAGAAGCCATTATTGCTGAAGGCAAGGGAGATATGGTCCTGCTTGCTCGTCAAATGCTTCGGGATCCTTATTTTCCGCTGCATGCAGCAAAGGCACTAGGGGTAGATGTTCCCTGGCCTGTTCAATATGAGAGGGCAAAACGATAAAAAAAACCTCCAGGCAATTCACCTGGAGGTTTCTCTAATATATATCTAACTATATTCTTATTACAAACCGGCATTCAACTGTGCTTCATTTTTATTGAAGCTATCTACAGCTAATTTCTCGTCAAGAAAGGCAGATGCATAGGTTTTAGTAGCAGGGCCATTGATAAATAGGGTTGTTCCTCCTTTAATTGCATCAATGATAGCTGGTGTCAATTCTACCGGTAAGGCAGGACATCCGTGACTGCGACCAAGGCGTCCATGTTGGTTAATGAAGCTTTGGCTTACATACTCTGCACCGTGCACTACAACAGCTCTGTTTAAAGCATTAGTATTGTAACCGTTATCCATTCCGTTTAGCTTTAACGACAGGCCATGCTTACCGAAATAAGTATTGCTTGTAATATAGAAGCCAAGACTGCTTTGATGAGAGTTTGCAAGGTTGGAGAAACTGGTAGCATAATTATCTCCGCTACCTTGACCATGCGCAACTAAAGTATTAAATAATACCTTTTTAGATGCAAGATCAACAATCCACAAACGTTTTTTTGTGCTGGCTCTTGTAAAGTCTACGATTGAAATTACTTCTTTTGCAGACGAAACCAGGCTAGAATTTTTTAAATTATAATATCCCGTAACTGCTTTCTTAAACACACCATAATCAAGACCAGAGGCATCCAGATCTGCTGAATAATAAATTTCAGAAATGTGTTTGTTAAAAAGCGCTTCGGCAGAAACTGGCTCGGCAGCTACAGATGTCTCAACAACGGTAGTATCTTTTGCGATGGCAGCTTTAACATCAGTAGAATCACTTAAACTCCAACCGATAGCAGGTAAACTTAATGTTAAAAGAGCTACACTTGCCCCACGAAAAATCCTTTTCCTCATAATCTTTCCCTCAGTAAATTAAGTAGAGTTTTATACGATAGACGTTGTATTAAGTTTCTCTGGTTTTGTGTTACAAAGGTAACACCTTTTTATTGAATGTCAAGGAGTTCGGTGATTTATATTTGTCATCTTAGTTTAATTAATCTCTTAGAACTTTCTGCCCATTGCATAAAGAAAGTACTAAGAATTAATTTTTGCCCTTATTCAGGGTAGACAATTACAGCTAAGGTGATAAACGACCAAAGCCGTTCGGTTGAACGGCTTTGTGATATTATAACTTTCGATTGCTGGTTTTATCCCAGTAAGTTTTTCCAGCTAACCATATTTCCGATGATCTGATCTAACTGATCAATGGCAACACGTTCCTGAGCCATTGAGTCACGATGACGGATAGTAACCGTGTTATCCTCTAAGCTTTGGTGGTCTACAGTAATACAGAACGGTGTTCCGATGGCATCCTGGCGGCGGTAACGTTTTCCGATTGCGTCTTTCTCCTCATAAACTACATTATGATCAAGCTTCAACCTGTTCATAATCTCGCGGGCTTTCTCTGGAAGTCCGTCTTTTTTAGTAAGAGGGAATATCGCTGCTTTGACAGGAGCAAGGCAAGGATGTAATCTCAATACGGTACGGCTATCTTTCTTGTCACCTTCACTCAGATCCTCCTCCTCAAAGCAGTTGATTAAGGTTAACAAGAACATACGGTCAAGACCTATTGAAGTCTCGATAACATAAGGCACATAATTCTGATTAATTTCAGGATCGAAGTACTGCAGTTTTTTACCTGAAAACTTCTGATGCTGACTTAAATCGAAATCTGTACGGCTGTGGATACCTTCCACTTCTTTAAATCCAAATGGGAATTCAAACTCAATATCTACTGCAGCATTTGCGTAGTGAGCTAACTTCGTGTGATCATGGAAACGATATTTCTCGGGATTCGTTCCCAAGGCTTTATGCCATTTTAATCGGGTTTGTTTCCAGTAATCATACCATTCCATTTCAGAACCGGGACGAACGAAGAATTGCATCTCCATCTGTTCGAACTCTCGCATACGCATAATGAACTGGCGGGCAATAACCTCATTACGGAAAGCTTTTCCAATCTGAGCAATTCCAAATGGGATTTTCATCCTACCCGTTTTTTGCACGTTAAGGTAGTTAACGAAAATACCTTGAGCCGTTTCCGGACGAAGATAGATCTTGTCTGACTCTTCAGCGATGGCACCAATTTGTGTAGAGAACATCAGGTTGAACTGACGAACATCTGTCCAATTACGAGTTCCTGACACCGGGCATGCAATTTCGTGTTCAACGATCAGGTCACGTAAAGCAGCAAGATTATCACTTTTTAAAGCCTCGTCCATTGCTTGTTGAAGCTCTTCTGCTTTCGCTGTTTTACCGTCTTTTTCGTATCGTGCAATTTTGTCTTCAAGAAGTTGGTCTGCACGGTAACGTTTTTTAGAATCCTTATTATCGATCATAGGATCGTTGAATCCGTCAACGTGTCCGGAAGCTTTCCATGTGGTAGGATGCATGAAAATCGCGGCGTCGATGCCGACAATGTTCTCGTGCATCTGCACCATAGATTTCCACCAGTATGTTTTTATGTTGTTTTTTAATTCAGAACCGTTTTGACCATAGTCATATACAGCACTTAAACCGTCGTAAATCTCACTTGATTGAAAAACAAAGCCATACTCCTTAGCATGGGATATAACGTTTTTAAAAAGCTCGTCGTTATTTTTGCTCATGATCCTGCAAATATAAATTGATTTGTGAATTGTGACTTAGGATTTACGATTTTGTTCAATACTCAAATTGCTATCTTGCAGCTATCAAATGGCTACCCCTAATATACCCGCTCTCTGTTGCGCTCATTTTGCTCCTTACTACCTCTTTGCGATGTGGTATATAGAGGAGTGCTCTTTTATAAAATCTTTTTTAGCCTTATCCTTGTATTAATTATGCAGATTGAAGATTCGGTATCGTCTGTCTCTTTTTTCAAATCTGAAATCTCATTCATATAACTATGAGCGTAAAAGTAGAACAGCTTACCAAAATATACGGAGAGCAAAAGGCAATAGATGCTATCTCTTTCTCAGCAGAACCTGGTAAAATTCTTGGTTTTCTTGGTCCGAATGGTGCTGGTAAATCTACTACGATGAAGATTGTCTCTTGCTTTATTCCACCAACCTCAGGAAAAGCAAGCCTTTGTGGCTATGATGTGACTGAACATCCGCTGGAAGTTAGACGTAATCTGGGGTATCTTCCGGAACATAACCCTCTATATCTCGACATGTATGTGAAGGAAACCTTATCCTTTATAGCGAACATCCATGGCTTGTCAAATGTAAAAGGCCGCATTGATAAGGTAATTGAGCTTACTGGCCTAGGTCTTGAGCAGCATAAGAAAGTTGGAGCTTTGTCAAAAGGGTATCGGCAACGTGTAGGCTTAGCTCAGGCAATTATTCATGATCCACAAGTATTGATCCTTGACGAACCTACTTCAGGTCTGGATCCTAATCAATTGATAGAGGTACGGAGTTTAATTAAGGAATTAGGTAAAACTAAAACGGTGATCCTGTCTACACATATAATGCAGGAGGTTGAAGCTATATGCGACAGCGTAGTGATTATCAATAGAGGTCGGATTGTGGCAGATAGTATGCTGAGCGAGTTGCGTCAAAAGTTCTCAAATCAATCTTTAGAGCAGGTATTTTTACAGGTTACAAGAGGCTAATTTTGAAAAGTAGCGCTTTGCCGTTCTGTTCTTAAAAAGGAAATTCAATATCGATTTCAGGTTTCAGAAAACTGTTATTAATTAAAAAGAAAAGGATAGTAGTTCTTTCTACTCCAAGACGTTCCTCAACGGGCATCCTACAGGGACTTAACCCGGGAATAACCCGGACCTCACCCGGTAAAATGCGGGTAAGGCACGCGCTATTTACCTGCTATGCTTAAGTTAATTTTAGGTTAAGATTAGTGTCTTTGTTGTTCTGCCTTCCTTTCGGACAATAATTATTTGGTCTAATATCTACTGTTTCTGATTCCCTGTTTTCCAATATTATAGTAAGATTTCGTGAAGAATAATTGAAATGTTTGAAGTTTAATCATGGTTCGATTAGTAAACTTTATTCACCTTTTTGTGTCTTTTGTTTAAGGTCCAAATAGTTTTGTTCCGATTAACAAAATCACATTTATGAAAAAACTTTTTTTACTTATTGCGATGTCGGGCGTCTTTTTTTCTGCCTCCGCTCAAATTGAGCCAATGAGAACAAGATACGGAATTGCTCTAGAAGCTGGTCTTCCTGTTGGTAAAACCGGAGACATTTATGATCTGGCAATTGGAGGATCTTTATTCCTGGATTATCCTGTATCTCCAACGTTCAATGTCACAGGTTCTGCCGGTTTCACAAATCTAACTATTAAGGAAGAAGTTACCTGGGCTGGTGATAACCCAAACTTTGTTCCCTTAAAAGTAGGGGCAAAACTTTCCTTCCTTAACAATTTCTTTGCGCAGGCTGAAGTGGGTGCCGCTGTTGCTGTGAGCGGCAACCGGTCTACTGCGGCTATTATAGCACCGGGAGTAGGATTATCATATCCTGTATCTGGTCGAACTAATTTCGAAGCTGGTGTTCGTTATGAAAGCTGGGCTGCTGATGGCGGGAGTATAGATCAGGTTGCATTCAAAGCAGCGTTAAAGTTTTAACCAGGTGACCCCAAGCTTTTCGACGTATCTTAAGTAACGCGTTTTAAATTGAGTTTTATTCCTAAAACTTCATATTCAGTCAATCAAAAAAAAGAATCTCCCGTTAGTTTATACTAGCGGGATTTTCGTTTCGGTCCTGCTGCCCTTAAATCCTTAATCTGTTGATGGTCGTGCTTTTGAAGCATTAGCCGCTACAGTTATTGTTTAACGAAATATTTGTTACTACTTTCGGCAATCTATTATGCTTTCAGTTTTCAATAAAGAGATCGGTAGTTTTTTCAGTTCCCTTGTGGCTTATATCACTATAGGTGTCTTTTTATTGGTGATGGGACTATTCCTTTGGGTATTTCCAGATTCCAGTATCCTCGAGTACGGTTATGCTGGTCTAGATAGTCTTTTCAGTACTGCACCCTATGTATTTATGTTCCTTATACCCGCCATTACAATGCGTTCCTTAGCGGAGGAAAGGAAAGAAGGTACATTCGAGTTGCTCGCAACCCGGCCTTTGACGGACTGGCAAATTGTGCTGGGCAAATATTTTGCCTGCCTTTTAATAGTCCTTTTCGCCCTATTACCTACCTTGATCTACTATATCACTGTTTATCAATTAGGAACTCCACAGGGAAATATTGATACAGGCGCAGTAATTGGATCTTATATAGGTTTGTTCCTGTTGGGCGCATCATTCGTTGCAATAGGGATCTTTTCCTCGTCGCTTTCAAAAAATCAAATCATAGCTTTTACTATAGCTGTTTTTCTAAGCTTTATAGCCTTTAGTGGTTTCGATTCAATTAGCAGGCTCCTGTCGTTACAGTCGGTCGAGACCTATATAACAGCCATAGGGATCAATGAACATTATGAGTCGATAAGCAGGGGAGTACTTGACACCCGCGATCTTGTTTATTTTCTAAGTTTTATTGCAATCTTTCTCGTGATAACGAAAACGATCTTAGGAGGTAGAAAATGGTAAACAGAAAGAAAAAAGATCTAAGTTATCTGGCTGCATTTGGTCTGGGCTTAATCGTCGTTAACGTCCTGTCTTCTTTTCTTTATACACGATTCGATTTTACCGCCGAAAAGAGGTACACGCTTTCTGATATCACTCGTAACGAACTCAGTAATCTAAATGACGATATCCTGGTAACGGTTTACCTTGAAGGTGATTTTCCTTCAGCGTTCAAGCGATTAAGGAACTCGACACGCGAATTGCTTTCTGATTACAAGTCTTATTCCAATGGCCGGCTTCGGTTCGACTTTGTTAATCCCTTAACAGGAAATGAGCAAGAGCAACAAAATGCTTATCAAGACTTGCTTGCTAAAGGGCTTGAACCAACTAATCTTAGTGTGAAGACTGAGGAAGGCCTGACACAAAAGATCATTTTTCCCTCAGCTTTAATCACCTATCAGGGCAGGCAAATGCCGGTTAGCCTTTTTCAAAACAGGGAGGGCTTACCACCAGAGCAAGTACTTAATAATTCTATCCAGAACCTGGAGTATGCTTTTACAAGTGCAATAAGAAAAGTGACCAGTGGAGGAAAGCCGAGAATTGGTTTCACTGAGGGGCACAGGGAGTTGAACGACCTGCAGTTGGCCGATGCAATGAATGCCCTGCAGTCTGGTTATGAAGTAGGCCGGGTAGATCTTAAAAGCATTACATTCGAAGGACTTGCAAAACTGAAGGTTCTTATAGTGCCTAAGCCCGACAAAGAGTTTTCTGAAGCAGAGAAGTATAAAATCGATTATTTGCTGATGAACGGTTGCCGCGTATTTTTTGCTCTTGATAACGTTAATGCCGAATTGGATAGCCTTAGAGGTGCTGGAAGCCAGCTAGCTTTTCCAAAAAAGTTAAACCTAGATGATATGCTTTTCAAGTATGGTGTTAGAATTAACTATGATCTGATCGCTGATATGAGTTGCTCCCAAATCCCGCTTAACATAGGCAATGTAGGAGGACAGGCGCAGCTGCAAATGGTGCCATGGCTTTTTTATCCGATCTTTGTTCCTGTATCTAAACACCCGCTTGTGAAGAACCTGGATGGTATCCGCAGTGAGTTCGCCAGCACAATTGATACTATCGCTGTAAAAGGCTTGAAAAAGACGATTGTGTTAGCAAGTTCGCCCTTTAACCGGACCTTAAAAACACCGAACCTGATCTCCTTACAAATGGCTGCAGAGGAACCTGACCCCAGAGCGTTCAGGAGTCAACCGAAGCCGGTAGGAGTACTTCTCGAGGGTTCTTTTTCATCGAACTTCGCGAATCGTCCACTTCCTGAGGGTGTGGAAGCAGGGCATAATCTTCCCGAAAGAAGTAAGCCTACCAAGATCATCGTGGTTTCTGACGGCGACATCCTTAAAAATCAAGTTAGTTCACAAGATGGCTCGCACTTTCCTCTCGGATATGACAGGTACTCCCAGAAACAGTATGGAAATAAGAATTTCTTGTTAAACATTGCCGACTTCCTTACAGATGAAAGCGGAATTATTGAGCTCCGTAACAAAGAAATTAAAGTGCGGCTGCTTGATCGCGCACGAATTAAATCAGAAAAGGCTTTTTGGCAGGCAATGAATATCGTACTTCCGCTAATACTGTTACTGTTATTTGCGCTGGGAGGGCAGTATTACCGAAAACGGAAATACGCTTCTTAAGATTTTGTGCTTCAAAGGAGATATTACCTTTATAATCTGCTTTTCCACACTATATTTTAGAATGTTAGGATTTTTCTTTCCTGTATGGTTTAGCTTTTTCTATTTTTGGTCTTCGCTGTTATGTCCATTAAGTAACAGTCGCATTAATTCAGATTTTTAAGATATCAATTATATGAGATTCATCGTTTCGACGTCGACTTTATTGAAGCAGTTGCAGGCAGTTAACGGAGCATCAAGCAGTAGCACTGTTTTGCCGATACTCGAAAACTTTCTTTTTGAAATCAGAGATGGGATTTTAACTATTTCAGCTACAGACCTGCAAACTAGCATGACCACTTCTTTGCCTGTAGAGTCGAAAGAGGAGGGTAAAATCGCTATCCCTGCTAAAATTCTGATGGAAACGCTGAAGACTCTTCCCGATCAGCCGATTGCTTTCAATATCGATGAAACAACTTTCGCTATTGAGATTAACGCAGGAGATGGGAAATATAAACTAAGCGGAGAAAACGGTGATGATTTTCCTAAGATCCCAACTGTTGAAAATGCTTCAGCCGTAAATCTTCCAGCATCTGTACTATCAGAGGCTATCAACAAAACAATCTTTGCTGTAAGTAATGATGAGTTGAGACCTGCTATGACCGGTGTGTACTGTCAGTTAACTCCTCAGCATCTTACTTTTGTTTCTACTGATGCTCATAAACTGGTTCGCTACAGAAGAAAAGATGCGCGGTCGGAGACGAACACCTCGTTTATCCTGCCTAAGAAAGCCCTTACCCTTTTGAAGTCCTCACTTCCTTCAGATGACGTGAATGTTTCTGTAGAGTATAATTCAACAAGTGCGTTCTTCCGCTTTGGAAATATCAACCTTATTTGTCGCCTTATCGACGAGAGGTACCCTGATTATGAAGCCGTAATCCCACAGAACAATACCAATCAGTTAAGTATCGACAGAGCGTTGTTCTTAAACTCGCTGCGCCGTGTGGTTATCTTCGCTAATAAAACTACCCATCAGGTGCGTTTGAAGATCACAGGAAGCGAATTGAATATTTCCTCTGAAGATATCGACTTTTCTAACGAAGCGCATGAGCGTTTAAGCTGTCAGTATGAGGGCGAAGATATGGAGATCGGCTTTAATGCGCGTTTCCTGATCGAGATGCTGAATAACCTGAGCGGGGAAGAAGTTACCTTGCAAATGAGTACACCTAATCGCGCAGGACTGTTAATTCCGCAGACCAATGATGAGCGCGAAGATGTTCTTATGCTGGTAATGCCGGTGATGCTTAATAGCTATGCATAGCTGTGTAAGATTTAGTACGATCTATTATTAATATAAAAAAAGGATCCCCGGGTTTATCCACCTGGGGATCCTTTTTTTAGGGTAATCTCAAGCACTTGCAATAATAGTTCAGGTAAGGTATATTAGAACGGGATTTTGGCGAGACTTTTGTTAATACTAATCTCTCTAACTAATGCTTCAACACGATGAATAACATACCTTTACGATCTAGAAAAAATCAAGGATATTTTTTAGTAACTTTATTAGCGCTACTTTTTGTTTCTGTCCTTTCGTCCTGTAGGAAAGACGATGATGAAGTAGTTAGCCCGGATCTGTCTTTTATTACGTTTGTTCACTCCTCGCCCCAGTATCCGGCCACACCTTTAGATTTTTACATTGGGGGTGTCAAAACTACCCAGGCGCTGCAGTTTACAGAAAGCTCGACCCGTTATACAGGAACTCCTTATTTCGGTCTTTATTCAGGGGCTTATTACATTCAGGTAGGTCTGGGTGGGACCACGCAGCAAGTTTTAGGCGGAAATATGGAATTTAAAGCGAATGAGACTTATTCGTTTTTCATCACTACCAAAAGTCCTACCGTCGACTCAGCTTTTGCCATTGTAACTACTGATAATCTTTCTGCACCATCTGCGGGTAAGGCTAAAGTGAGGTTTGTTAACCTGTCAAGGTCGGCAACAGCACTTGATCTGGCTCTAGGTGGTCAACCAATCTTTACTAATAAGGCCTATAATACGTACACCGACTTCATGGAAGTAAATCCAGGGCAGTCTTTAACTTTCCAGGCTAGAGATGCAGGTACAAGCAACGTAAGAGCTACTTCTGCAGCTTTAAATATAGAAGGCGGAAAGATCTATACGATCTGGGCAAGTGGAGCAACCGGAGCCTACGGATTGCAGATGATCGTTAATAAATAATTAAAAATACAAATAGGGGTATCAGACTTGAACTGATATTCCTATTTTTGGGCGATACCAAAACAAATTGCCTTGGAAGTTATCCAATCTATCATCGACTTTATTCTACATATTGATAAACATCTTGTTGATATTGTAAGCGAATATAAAACCTGGACCTATTTAATTCTTTTCCTGATCATCTTTGCCGAAACAGGTTTTGTTGTAACTCCATTCCTTCCCGGAGACTCATTGCTTTTTGCTGCGGGGGCATTAATTGCCACTGGCGATACAGGTTTGGATATTTACCTAATGGGTGTTATCTTAATCGTTGCCGCAATCACTGGCGACGCAGTTAACTATTTCATGGGTAGATCAATTGGCCTCAGAGTATTCAAGCCAGGAAATAAGATCCTGAAGGTGGAATATTATCAACAAACCTCAGCCTTCTTTAATAAACATGGCGGTAAGGCGGTTATGTTTAGCCGGTTCCTGCCTATTATCCGTACCGTTGCTCCTTTTGTTGCCGGAGTAGGACATATGCCTTTCCATCGTTTTACCATGTATAATATTATTGGTGGTATCTTTTGGATCATCAGCTTCTTAGGCCTGGGCTATGCATTTGGTAATATTCCAGTAGTGAAAGAAAACTTCACACTTGTAGTATTTGCTATTATATTGATCTCGGTGATCCCTCCGGTCTATGCTGCTGTCTCTGCTAAAATGAAGAAGCCTGCCGTTTAATATTCCGGCCGGCCCATTGCTTCATTTTCTTTGTAAAGGGCTTCAGCTTTTTCGAGGCTGTCTTTTTCTATTATAGCTGAGGTGCTTAGTTTAAACCTTGAGAGTTCTGGCTGCCCGGCGTCTATCCAGGCCGAGTACCAGTAACTTCCGATAGAAAGTATAGAATTACGCATCTGGTGTTCAACCATGCCGTCTAAAAGCTTGTGGTATTCTTCCGCGTACTCCTCAGAATATTGTTTAAGTGCCTTCCCATTTCTATTGAAGTAAGAGTATTTCCGGTCTGAAGGGAAGTTTTTGACGAGGCGTGCTTCCACTAGAAGTACCGAGTCTTTTAAACTAAATGTGTGTTTTATTATTTTCCAGGCTTCTTTCAATGGGTCTTCTATATATACTGCCCTTCCTGTGAAGAAGTCATAGTCACCCGAAAAGAGTTCAGGCAACCTACTTTCCCAAAAGGCATGAATGCCCACTTGATTTGTAAGCTGGCCGTTATGATTTTGGGTGGTATGCAAAGGAACATGTGCGTCGGCTATGTAGTGTCCCAGATCGGAGGAGTATTTAAGTATTTTAACGGAATCCCGATCCTTAAAAGCTTTAGTAAGCGACCCGTAGGTTCGTTGTATTTGCCATGGAAGCAGTCCATGTTCTTTCAAGGTGTCGAGGGTGTACTTTTTCACGGCATCGTTCCATCTTTCAGGTAAACTATCGAAAGGTGAGATACCGTAGTGGTCTGAGTCGAGATAATGACGAGGAGCTTCAGCGGGATCAATATACCGGCGCTTATCTGGGTCGCTGGCGTGTTCGGTGACGTATGAAATGTTGTTTTTATAAAACCGGACCATTGGCTGTGGTAAAGTAAACACTGCCAGATGATTGATTTTTCTGTGTGCAAAAAATCCCCAGGAGCCGAAAAGCAGGGTGATTGCAATGAGAGGCAAAAGGATTAAGGTTTTCCTGAACATCTGTTGAAGTAATAAGGTGCTTGAAGTTAATACATTAGCTGCAGAAATAAAGGAGAAAATTTTAAATAAAAGTTTTGTAGTTAAAATAGATCATCCTATATTTGCAGTCCGAAAAAATAGAAGTTAAAAAGCTTACAAATGGCAAATCATAAATCAGCGATTAAGAGAATCAGAGCGAATGCTACTAAGCGCTTACGTAACCGCTACCAGGCGAAAACTACACGTAACGCAATTAAGAAATTACGTGGAACTACATCTAAAACAGAGGCAACTCCACTTTTAGCTAAAGTTTCGTCAATGCTTGATCGCCTTGCAAAGAAAAATGTAATCCACAAAAATAAAGCTGCTAACAACAAATCGAAGTTAACTAAATTTGTTAACAGCTTAGCTTAAGATATTCTTTATTATAAGTTAGGAAAGGGATGTTCTGCATCCCTTTTTGTTTTTTATAAAGGTTTTTATAGTTTTAACTTTACTATGGAACCTTATAGTCAAAAGATCACAATTAAATCCTGGGCAGAGGAAGATCGTCCCCGGGAAAAACTGCTTTCTCAGGGCAGAAGAAGTTTAACAGATGCAGAGCTGATTGCAATCCTAATCGGATCGGGAAGCAGAGAGGAAACAGCAGTTGAACTTAGTAAACGAATTCTTCATTCTTTAGATAATGATCTTGAAAAATTAGGGAGGCTTTCTGTAACGGAGTTATCCAAGTTTAAAGGGATAGGCGAAGCGAAAGCTATAACGATCATCGCGGCCTTAGAGCTTGGCAGGAGGAGAAGAGATTCTGATAAACCTAAAAATCCAGCTATCACCTGTAGCAGAGATATTTTTAACCTGCTTCACCGGCAATTTCGCGATCTTAATCACGAAGAATTCTGGATACTTCTGCTCAACAGGGCGAACATAGTTATTTCTCAGCATTTGATCAGCAAGGGTGGTCAGGCAGGCACTATCGCCGATCCCAAGATCATATACAAAACTGCGCTGGAGAACAATGCTGCTTCCATAATCCTTGCCCATAACCATCCTTCGGGAAATTTAAAGCCAAGCCAGGCCGACGTGAATTTAACCAGGAAGCTTCGTGAGGGAGGGAACTTGCTCGATATTTCAGTTTTGGATCATTTAATCTTTACCGACACGGCTTATTTGAGCTTCGCGGATGAGGGGATAATTTAAGGATCGCTTGGGTTGGGCAGCTTTATCTTTTTCCTATCTTTGCCGCAATTACCTTTATAGCATATAATGAAGATATCCTACAACTGGTTAACACAGTTCATAAATACTGAAAAAACGCCTGAGGAAATATCTCAGATCCTTACCGCCATTGGTCTTGAGGTAGAGAGCCTGGAAAAAGTGCAAACTATCCCGGGTGGACTTGAAGGGCTTGTGGTTGGTTATGTTAAAGAATGTGGACAACATCCTAATGCAGACCGGCTGAGAGTAACTAAAGTAGATATAGGCCTTGGACAAGACCTTGCTGTTGTTTGCGGGGCACCAAACGTAGCTGCGGGACAAAAAGTAGTGGTAGCAACTGTTGGAACTACAGTGCATCCTACAAATGGCGATCCCTTTAAGATCAATAAATCAAAGATCAGAGGCGAGGTTTCGGAAGGAATGTTGTGTGGAGAAGATGAGGTAGGCTTGGGGAATTCTCATGCAGGTATCCTGGTATTGGATGAGAACGCTGTAGTGGGAACAGCAGTAAAAGATTATTTTGGAGTTAAGGATGATTTTCTGTTTGAGATAGGCTTAACCCCGAATCGTGCTGATGCAGCGTCACACTTAGGTGTTGCTCGGGATCTGGCCGCTTATTTAAGAACTACGATAACCCTTCCTGAAGTGGCGGGTTTCAAACCGGATAACCTTCATAGACCTATTCCGGTAACGGTAGAAAACGATCAGGCTTGTCCCCGTTACTCCTCTTTGACTATCACTGGTGTTGAAGTAAAGGAATCGCCAGACTGGCTTAAAGATAAATTGAAGGTTATTGGTGTTCGCACCATTAATAATATCGTCGATGTAACCAACTACGTGCTTCATGAACTTGGTCAGCCCTTGCATGCCTTTGATGCGGATCATATTACAGGCGGGAAAGTAGTTGTGAAGAATTGTGCAGAAGGAACGCCTTTTACCACACTTGATGAGGTTGAGCGGAAGCTTTCATTAGAAGATCTGATGATCTGCAATGCTGAAGAACCAATGTGTATTGCAGGTGTATTTGGCGGAACTAAATCGGGAGTGACCGAAAGTACAACATCTGTATTCCTTGAAAGCGCTTATTTTAATTCTGTTTCGGTTCGTAAAACAGCGAAGAGACACGGTTTGAAAACGGATGCTTCCTTCCGTTTTGAAAGAGGAACAGATCCGGAGATCACCGTGTTTGCATTAAAAAGGGCTGCGTTGTTGATCAAAGAAGTAGCAGGAGGCGAAATCTCTTCAGAGATCGCTGATTTCTATCCGGCTCCTATTGCTCCTTTTAAAGTTTCTATCGCCTACTCGAACGTTAAACGTCTTATCGGCGCTGAAATCCCCGTTGGAACCATTAGAGATATTGTAAAGGCTTTAGGTATTGAACTGTTAGGCGAAACCTCGGAAGGACTGGAACTTCAGGTTCCAACCTACAAGGTAGATGTTACACGCGAGGTAGACGTGATCGAGGAGATACTTCGGATCTATGGATACAACAACATTGCTATTCCAACTCAAATCCGTGCCTCCCTGAATTATGCCGTTAAACCGGATAAAGAAGTGGTGATGAATCAGGTGGCCGATATGCTTTCGGCAAATGGTTACTCTGAAATTTTGTCGAACAGTTTAACAAAGTCTGCCTACACCGAAAATGAGGCTACAGCTGTTAAAATATTGAATCCACTAAGTGGTGATTTGGATACTATGCGTCAGAGTATGCTATACTCAGGTTTGGAAGCTATTGCCTATAACCAAAACAGGAAAAACGCGGATCTGAAGTTATACGAGTTTGGAAAGGTTTACTCTACTTCAGAAACCGGGTTTATTGAAAGCTCAAGGCTTGCGGTATTCTTAAGCGGCGCGAAACAGTCTCAGCAATGGAATCACGATAAAAAACAGAGTTCTTTCTATAATCTGAAAGCTGCTGTTGATGCTATCGTTAAGCGTTTAAATATACCAGGCTTGTCTCAGGAGGATTTTGAGAACACCCATTTCCAGCAGGCGATTCAATATAAAAAAGGATCTAAAACCCTCGTTTATTTCGGTGCTGTTGCAAAGAGTATACTGAAGAAGCTAGATATAGATAAAGATGTTTTCTATGCTGATTTTGATTGGGATGAAGTTTTAAAAGCAATTCGCAAAAACAAAATCGTTTATCAGGAAGTTGCCAAGATCCCGGCAGTAAGGCGAGATCTGTCGATGTTGATCGACCAGAATATAACATTTAATCAATTGAAGCAGCTTGCGCAGAAGACGGAAAGAGGGTTGTTGAAAGAAGTGAATGTTTTTGATGTGTACGAGGGTGATAAACTACCGGCAGGCAAAAAATCGTATGCTTTGAGCTTTTTGCTTCAAGATGAAGAGAAAACGCTAACTGACAAGCAGATCGATGCAGTAATGAGTAAATTAATCAGTAATTTCGAAAAGGAACTCGGAGCGGAGGTTAGAAAATGACAGAAGGAGAGATTGAGAGAATGATAGAATAATTCATTCATTCAATCCTTTATTCATTCAATCATTAAAAAAAATGGCTGTAACGGATCAGTTAAATAACGTACTTGATAAGACACAACGACTGATAGCATTGTGCGACTCTCTAAAAGAAGAGAATGATTTGCTTCGGCTTGAGAATCAGTCGCTACAGGTTGCATTAGAGGCTGGGAAGTCGAAGGTTGCCGACCTGGAAGAGAAAGCAAGGGCGTTGAAATTAGCTCGTTCTTTAGAGGAAATCGCGGTTGCTAAGCAGGGCACTAATGAAAAAGCTCTTGACATAAAGCAAAAAATTAGCGAATTTGTGCGGGAAATTGATAAGTGCATAGTATTACTGAAAAAGTAATACATTTGTGAAACTAAAGCTCAATAATGGGAGAAATCTCAATAAAAATAAATATTGCTGACCGTATCTACCCCTTAAAGGTTGATATGGAAGAGGAAGAGGTGATAAGGAGGGCAGCTAAACTGATTAATGACCGGATCAAGGAGTATCAGGAAAATTATGAGGTGAGGGATAAGCAAGATCTGCTTGCTATGAGTGTATTGCATTATGCCACTGCTGCACTAACAGCAGAGAAGAAAATGGTAGAAGACGATACCCATGTAGCGGATAAAGTTTACCAATTAGACCGAATGCTTGACGATTTCTTTAAGAAGTAATATACGTTCTTTTAAATATACATAAGAGCACTAAAGATTTAACCGCAGTTAAATTTTCAGGTTTCACTATTTTATAAAACTTAACGCTTCTATATCAGCAGAGTTAAAAAAATGCAAATCATCTGGCTTCGTCCACCTGATTATGATTAATACTCTAAACTTGTTTGCTGAAGTTTTAAAATACTGGGATCTGGATTTTTGACTGCGGTTTTTTTATGAATACTCGCTTGTGAATACTAATTCATACGCGTTCTTTGAATATGAATTGTTTTTATAGCCATTAAGAAGCTGCGAATCTTACTATAGTATTGTGTTTGCAGGAGCTCATGGCAATTTTTTTATAAATATATATGGAGGTAGTATTATACATTTTTGTTGGACTGGTTATCGGGGTACTGATAGGAAGGTATCTCTTACAAAAGCTGCTAAAGAACCAGGAGATTGCAGCTCAGAATAAGGTAAAGAAGATTTTAAAAGACGCTGAAAATAATGCTGAGATCTTAAAGAAGAATAAGCTTCTTGAAGCGAAGGAAAAGTTCCTTCAAATGAAGGCTGAGCATGAGCAGGAGGTAAGTGCGAAAAACAACACACTCAACCAACGTGAGAATTCTATTAAACAGAAGGAGCAATCTTTGAATCAGCGCCTGGAGAATGTTAACCGTAAGGAGCAGGAGCTGGATAATCAGAAAAAGAACCTAGAGAAGCAGCTTGACCTTACTCAAAAGAAACAGGACGAGATCGAGCATTTGAAGAATCAGCATATCCAGCAATTGGAGACCATCGCGGGTTTGTCTGCCGAGGAGGCGAAAAATCAGCTTGTTGATTCCTTAAGGGAGGAGGCAAGAAGTAAAGCCATGATGCAGATTAAGGATATTGTGGATGAGGCTAAGCTTACAGCTACTAAAGAAGCTAAGAAAGTTGTTATTCAAACTATCCAGCGTACAGCCACTGAGTCTGCTATCGAAAACACTGTTTCTATTTTTAACATAGAGAACGACGAGATTAAAGGACGCGTGATCGGTCGCGAAGGACGTAATATCCGTGCTCTTGAAGCTGCTACAGGCGTTGAAATCATTGTTGATGATACTCCGGAGGCTATTATCTTATCTGGTTTCGATCCCGTTAGGCGTGAAATTGCCCGTTTAGCGTTGCATCGTTTGGTTACAGATGGTCGTATTCACCCTGCTCGTATCGAAGAAGTGGTTGCTAAAACCAAGAAACAGATCGAGGAAGAGATCGTTGAGATTGGTGAGCGTACAGTTATTGACCTTGGTATTCACGGTTTGCATCCTGAGCTTATCCGTATGGTGGGACGTATGCGTTACCGCTCATCTTATGGCCAGAACCTGTTACAACACTCTCGTGAGGTAGCTAATTTCTGTGCTGTAATGGCTTCTGAACTGGGCTTGAACGTTAAGCTTGCTAAGCGTGCCGGTCTGTTACATGATATTGGTAAAGTTCCTGATGATAACCCGGAACTTCCTCACGCTATCCTGGGTATGCAGCTAGCTGAGAAATACAAAGAGCATCCAGAGGTATGTAACGCTATTGGTGCTCACCACGACGAGATCGAGATGACCTCAATGATCTCTCCAATCGTTCAGGCCTGTGATGCTATTTCTGGTGCACGACCTGGTGCTCGTAGGGAAGTTGTTGAGAGTTATATTAAGCGTTTAAAAGAGCTCGAAGAGTTAGCGCTGTCTTATCCTGGAGTTGAGAAAACTTTCGCCATCCAGGCAGGTCGGGAGCTACGTGTGGTAGTTGAGAGTGAACGCGTTTCAGATGCACAGGCAGAGATCCTGGCGGCAGATATTTCAAACCGTATCCAAACAGAGATGACTTATCCCGGACAGATCAAAGTGACTGTGATCCGTGAAACAAGATCTGTTTCTTACGCTAAATAAGAACTATTCTATTCATCCCTCTCCAACTGGAGAGGGAATTTTTTTTTTCTAATGGCCAAGAAAGAACTTCGTCCCATTGATAAAGTTATCAGCGAGTATCCCGCTAATTCGTCTAATGCCAATCCTATACTACAATACTTCGCAATCCCTTTAGTGCTATTTGGGCTGCTAGGCTTGATCTGGTCAATTCCATTTCCGCAACTTGGATTTTTAGGCAAGTTCAATGGCTTTGTTAACTGGGCATCTTTTGTGATTGCATTTAGCATTTACTATTACTATCGTCTTTCTCCTGTTATATCTTATGGTGTATTGCTATTAGTGTTTGCATTTTCAGCGGGAATAGTAGGGCTGGAGAAAGTGCAGAACAACGGTGGTCCCGCTATGGGAAGTGTTTGCCTGGTAGTTTTTATGTTTGGCATAGCAATGCAGTATTTCGCTTCGGGAAAGGAAGGCTCGGCTTTAAGTCCCAGAAACATTCTAGTTTCGCCTGTCTGGTTAATATACTCGATTTTCAAAAAGACAGGTTTAAAGCTCTGATTCTCAAAGCATGGCAACGTATTTGATACTATATAGTAAAATACATTGCTATGGAAAACACGAAATATATTGTCCCGGCTATAATTTCAGCTATTATCCCGGGCGTAGGACAGATTGTGAAGGGTGAGTTCGTGAAGGGCCTCCTTATTATAATAGTAGGTGGTACTCTGGGTTTCCTTTTTGCCTGGACATTTATAGTACCAATATTGATTTGGGCATGGAATGTATATGATGCCTTTACCTCAGATAGTGAACGTTCAGTCGTTAACGATAAAGGCAGAAGGGTAGGGGTTTAAAAACCTACCCTTTTTTGGTTGTTAATATTAGCTTAACAAAAGTCTGACCTTTCCTTAATTAACACCTAACATACCCCTAACATTGCCATAATACTTTTGCAGTAAATAAATATAGCAAAAGTGAAAAATAATCTAATTTTCAGAATCTTAACCCTTGCTCTCTTTTTGGGGTTAATTACTCTTGAAACTTTCGCCCAGGGTACTGGAAAGATTGTTGGTAAAGTTACCGACAAGAAAACCGGCGAAACCCTGATCGGCCTCAACGTTAAAATAGTCGGCCAAACTAAAGGGGCATCTACAGACGTAGAAGGTCGCTATGTAATTTCTGGCCTGGCCGCTGGCAAATATTCAGTTCAGTTTAGTTATGTGGGATACGCTACTAAGACCATTTCTGATGTAGCTGTGTCTGCGGGAGTTGTAACGACATTAAATACTCTTATGGAAGAGGGGGGGAGTAATCAGCTAAAAGCCGTTGTGGTGACTGTTACAGCAAAGCAGGAGTCTGTGAGTGGATTATATGCGCAACAAAAAAATAGTGCAGTAATTTCTGATGGGATGTCTGCAGATGTTATCAAAAAATCTCCAGATAGGAATACTGGAGAAGTATTAAAAAGGGTAAGTGGTGCAAGTGTTCAGGATAACAGGTTTATTATTGTTCGAGGATTAAGTGACCGTTATAATTCAGCAATGATTAACAATACTCCACTACCTAGTTCTGAACCTGACAGAAAGACTTTTTCTTTCGATGCAATCCCTTCAAACTTGATTGATAATGTTATCATAAGCAAGACTGCTACCCCAGATCTTCCTGGCGACTTTTCTGGAGGAGCGGTTCAAGTAAAGACAAAGGACTTCCCAGACAATAAAACTCTTACTGTTAATTATGGAGTCGGTTATAATTCTATATCTACTTTCCAGCCATTTTACGGTAGACAAAGGTCCGTTTTGGAAAGTTTTGGATTTGCTAGTAGTAGTCGTAATTTGCCTTCTGGTTTTCCTCAATCTCTTGAAAGATACACAAACCTTCCTGCTGCAACGAAAGCTTCCCTTAGTAACCAATTTAATAATACCTGGGGCGTTGGAGACCAAGGCACTGCAATTCCAACTCAAAACCTCCAAGTAGTTTTCGGAAATTCTTACATTTCAAAAAATAACAATAAACTAGGTTTTATTCTCTCTACGACTTATCGAACTGGTGCTACGGTTTCCAATGAAATTCGTAATGATTACAACGAGGTGAATTGGAGTACGAGAACGAGTGCCCCTTTGTTTGAATATAGTGACAAATACTATAATTTCTCGAGTAACCTAGGAGTTTTAGCGAATCTTGCGTATTCTTTTAAAGGCAGTAAGCTTGCTTTAAAAACTTTATACAATAAATCATTCGAAGATAGTTATTTAAATAGATACGGTGCTTACGATAATAGAACCGAATTTAGAAGAGTTTCTCAGCAGGAGGCAGTTGATAAAAGCTTAATTAATACTGTTTTGGAGGGAGATCATTTGGTGTCATCCAAAAGTAAATCAAAGGTTAATTGGAACCTTTCCTTTAGTCGTTTAACAAATGATCAACCTGATCTAAAAAGATTATTCTATTCTAAGTTAGCATCAGACATGGATAATCCATCAGTGCCATTTACTGCTGCTGTTCCCTTAGTTGCTACAGCCTCAACCTCAGGTCGTTTTTACAGTGACTTGGGAGAAAACGTTTTAGGTGGGTCTTTTAATTATACTCTACCATTTAAACTCGCAGATGAATCTCAAGTGCTCAAAATTGGAGTTTTAAAGCAGTTTAAGGATAGAGAAGTTAACGCTCGGGTTTTGGGTTATATAAACAATTCTTCTGATCAAAGTCTCCTTACTCTTCCTCAAGACGAATTGTTTTCGTCTAGAAATATAGGACCTGATAAGTTTTATATTGAAGATATCACAAATCCCGATAATCAATATACTGGAAGCGGAGATTTGAATTCAGCCTATTTTATGCTGAATAACAGTTTTAAACAAAATTTGAAAATCGCATGGGGATTGAGAGTTGAAAACTACATTGAGAAGCTGAATAGCCGAACTAATGCCGGAAAAGTACAAGTAGACAACAATTACTTGGATTTCCTCCCGTCATTGAATGCTACTTATAGTTTAAATGATAAAACTAACGTACGTCTTAGTTATTCTAACACTGTTGCAAGAGCGCAATTTAGAGAGCTAGCACCATTTAGTTTCTATGACTTTATAACTGGTAATGTCAAAATCGGGAATGTTAACTTGAAAAGGACCCGAATTAATAACTACGATACTCGCTTTGAGTATTATCCCAGTGCAGGACAGGTTATTTCTGTCTCAGCTTTTTATAAACGTTTAAATAATCCAATCGAAAGCATTGTTACTATTGGCTCGAGTGCAGCTAGTAAAGGTATGACTTATACTAATGCTCCTAAAGCCGATGTGTATGGCCTGGAGTTTGAGATTAGGCACAGTCTAGGCTTTATCAACGAGAATTCGAATCTGTTAAAGAATCTAACATTTAATGCTAATACAGCTTTTATGAAGTCTCAAGTGAACTTTGAGGATATTTTAACAGTTGAGACAAATCGTCCTCTGCAAGGGCAATCCCCTTATTTGATTAATACAGGTCTTCAATATAGCTCTGCTAAATCTGGCTGGCAAGGAAGTCTTCTCTATAATAGAATAGGTAGACGACTTTCTGTAGTTGGCTTTGGTAAAGTAGAGAATGGAATGTTTGAAGCGGACTACCCAGACATTTATGAAGCTCCTCGTAATATTCTTGATTTGCAAATTGCTAAGCGCATTTTGAGGCAAAGAGGCGAGGTGAAATTGAACGTATCAAATATTTTTGATAGCGACAACGTGTATTACCAGGATCTTGATAAGGATAAACAGTATTCAACTGGTGATCAGTTAATAAATTCAATTCAATTCGGAAGAACGTTCTCACTATCGGTGGGATATAGCTTCTAATACTTAACATAAGCTTAATCTTATTTTAAAGTGCCACTAATGGCTGTTAACTAGTTTTGTAACAAATAATTACTTAAAAAAATGGACTTCAAAAAATCTAAAAATTTCGCTTTTGCTGTGATGCTGGCTGCATTAGGTTTCGGCTCGTGTAAGGATGACAATAATGTCGAGGAAACAATCGTGAAAGGAAATGCAACTATTTCAGGTGAAATAAGAGGATCAAGAACATTAAGTGCTGACACTGTTTATACGTTAAGTGGTTATGTTCGCGTATTAAGTGGAGGCTCTCTTACTATTCCTGCGGGAACAGTTATTAAGGGGCAAACTTCAACTAAAGCTGCTTTAATCATAGAAAGAGGTGGAAAGATATTTGCAAATGGTACAGAAGCTAGGCCTGTTGTTTTTACCTCTGAAAAGGCAGTAGGTGAGCGGAAACCAGGTGATTGGGCAGGTATAATCATATGTGGAAATTCTAAAGTTAATACTGCGACAGGTACTGCACAATACGAAAGTGGTGTGTTAGGTACAGAAGTAGCAGTTTACGGTGGCGGTGCAAATCCAAATCTTGCTGATAATTCAGGGGTTTTTAAGTATGTTAGAATTGAGTTTGCTGGTTATGCTATCCAAACCGATAAGGAAATAAATGGGTTAACTCTTTGTGGAGTTGGAAGCGGTACAGAGGTACATCACGTTCAAGTATCATATGGTGGCGACGATGCATTTGAGTTTTTTGGTGGAACAGTTAATGCAAAATATCTAATTGCTTATAGTAACGTGGATGATGATTTCGATATGGACCAAGGTTATGACGGTAAGTTGCAATATGGAGTTTCAATAAAGGATCCTAATATTTATGATGCAGCTGGAACGTCAAGAGGAATCGAGTTAGAAAACAAGGCTGCCGTAGCAAATAATTTTTACTCAAGACCTGTTCTTTCCAACTTTACTTTTATCGGTCCTGGTGTTGATGGCAATGTAAAGCACGGAGCTACAGTTCACTTAGGTTTGAATAGTAGAATTGTTTTAGCGAACTCAATCTTTGTTGGAGCAAGAACAAATGGAATTGAAGTTGTAGAAGATGTAGCAGCTTCTTTAAGCGCTAATACTTCATCTGTTTCTAATAATATAGTATTTGGTAATGCTGCTAATTACGCATTAAGTGGTACCGTTACTACTTATACTGTTCAAACTTTAACGAACTATTTCGCTGGTAAAAATAATGCTGTTGTAACAAATGTTGCAGGTGCTGGAATTACTAGTGCTACTTTAAATAACCCTGTATTAACTCTAACAAGTGGTTCAGTAGCTAATGGTAAAGCTTCCTTCGCTGGAACTGATTTAGCTAGCGGATTTGACGTTGTTACCTATGCTGGAGCAATGGGAACTTCAAACTGGGCTCAAGGATGGTCTGATTTCAATTTTAGTAAAACTGCTAGTGGTGGTTATTAATCCCAAACTGGCATAATATAAATAAAAAGAGGCTTTCTCAGATTGAGTTCAGCCTCTTTTTGTATACAAGGAGTACCTTCAAAAGAATAATTTCATTCTATACTAGCTCATATCACATTAACCCACCTGCCACTCTTATTGCTTTCAACGATCGCTTCAATAATCTTCATGTTATTAATTGCGTCATCAAAATCTGTCTCTAATTCTCTGCCCTCAATAATAGCTTTAGAGAAGGCATCTCCTTGTAAAGTATATTGATTGACCGCCTCAAACACTATTTCTTCAGTTGCCTGACCTGCTTTATGAAGAAGTATTTTTGCAGGAGCATCGGGAGGTGTGTTAACCGGAATTTCAATTTCTATACTTCCTTTTGTGCCGAGCACGTGGAAGCGTTGGAAGGGGTTTAGTTGGGTAGAGCAAGTGAATGTTGCAGTAGCATTTCCGAAGTCAAGGATTCCGGAGGCCAAACGATCGGTATGGGTCGACGAATCATATTCTACTACTCCGAGAACTCTTGAGGGTTCTGAATCCAGGATGTATCGCGACTGAGATATGCAATAACAGCCTATATCCATCAAACCTCCTCCTCCTGCTTCTTTTATATTCCGGATGTTATTGGGATCCACGTTATAATAGGAGAAAAAAGCCTGGATCGTTTTCACTTCTCCGATAGCCCCTTGCTTCACTAACTCTTTTGCTCTTTTCCATTGGGGATGGAAGCGGTACATAAAAGCCTCTGCAAGTTTTAGTTGAGGATATTGAGCCTTAGTGTTTGCAAGTCTTTCTGCTTCTGCTGCCGAAAGCGCAATAGGTTTCTCGCACAAAACATGTTTTCCGTACTTTAAGGCTAATTCTGTGTACGGTACATGCATATGATTAGGCAGTGGAATATAAACCGCGTCGATCTCTTCGTTCAGTAACAGGTCTTCATAGCTACTGTAAACGAGAGGGATATTTAATTTTGCAGCAGCTTCCTGGGCCTTCGCTGCGTCACGTGAAGCTATGGCTACTATGTCACAGTATTCGCTCTGCTGCATTGCAGGAATAACTTTTTGTAATCCTATTTTTGCAGTACTTAAAATTCCCCATTTAATTTTTTTCATAAAGATCATTTTGTGTGAAGATAGCCTTCCTGATTTATCTCATCAACCCATACTTTCAAATCTCTTTTTACAAAAGCATAACACGTGGTTTACACCTCAGCAATATTCTGCCCTTAGATTCGGAGAAGATAGTATGAAGCTGAAAAGCTTAACCTTGATCTTTGAATAATCGTTCTATATCCTGACTCCTAGAAATTAATGAAAGTTATTACAGAACAAGAATTTGCAAGAGCTACAAAGCTCGATAAAGTGCCTGTTCCAGGTCTTACTTCCTTTTTAATGGAGGTCACAAAAATAAATGAGGTTAATAGTCTGCTTGCTCAGGTGAAGCATCTTGAGGGACTGGAATTCGTCGATAAAATTTTAGAGATACTTAATATCGAACTGGACTTTAACAAGAATGAATTAAAGAATATCCCCTTGTCGGGTGCTTTTGTTGCCATTGCAAATCATCCTTACGGTGGACTTGAAGGTCTTATTTTATTAAAATTGCTTGGAGCTGTTCGTCCTGAAACAAGGCTCATGGCCAACTTTCTCCTAAACAAGATTGAGAATATCAGGAAGCAGCTGATTGCTGTAAATCCTTTTGAAAATATTGAGAATGGTACCAGTATAAGTGGTATTAAATTTTCGCTTACCATGTTGAGGGCCGGCGTTCCTTTGGCAATTTTTCCTGCAGGTGAGGTATCTGCCTTTCAAAGAGAGGTTCAGCAGGTAACTGATAAACAATGGCATCCGGTGGTGGGAAAGTTGGTAGCCAAGGCTGATGTTCCTGTGTTGCCGGTTTACTTTCATGGAGGGAACGGAATTCTGTTCAATCTTCTGGGAATGATCCATCCAATGCTTAGAACAGCAAAGCTTCCCTCTGAACTTTTTAATAAGAAAGGGCATGTAGTGAAGGTGCGAATTGGGAAGCTTGTATCTAAAGAGGAAATTAATGATTTCAGTAGTCCCACCAAACTGCTGAGTTATTTGAGAGCGAGGACCTATGTTTTAGGTGCAGGCTTAGAAAATCAGAAGAAGATCCTGAATGATAGTCAGTTATTCAAGATAAAGAAGCGTGTGGACGATATTATTAGTCCCGTCCCTGCCCCTCTGCTAGAAAAGGAAGTAGGATCTATATCTGAAACTTTAAAGGTTTGTGAGGAAAAGAACTATGAAGTTTTCATTGCCCCGTCAGACAAAATTCCAAATATTCTAAGGGAAATTGGTCGTCTGAGAGAAGTAACTTTCAGAGAGATTGGAGAGGGCACGAATAAGTCGATCGACGTTGACCGGTACGATATCTATTATAATCACTTATTTATTTGGGATAAGAATGCCCGCCTGATCGTAGGAGCATATCGTATTGGAAAAGGTGATGAGATTTTCTATAGCTACGGTAAAAAGGGCTTTTATCTGGCTGAGTTATTTAAGGTTGATAAGGAGTTCAATCCAATTTTGAAAGAGAGTTTGGAGCTGGGGCGGTCGTGGGTACGAAAAGAATATCAGCAGAAGCCTCTTCCTTTGTTCCTGCTGTGGAAGGGGATTATGGGGTATTTGTTAAAACATCCTCAGTATAGGTATCTAATAGGTCCGGTAAGTATAAGCAATAGCTTCTCTAAGTTTTCAAAGTCGCTTATGGTGAATTACATACTTGATCATCATTTTGATAATCAATTAGCCAGGTACGTTAAACCAAGGAAGAAGTTCAAGGTTGATTTTTCTAAGATTAACGGAAGCTTGCTTTTAGAGAATAAAAGATCTTTAAAGGATGTAGATGCACTGATAACCGACCTTGAGCAGGCTAATCGTAAAATGCCTGTTTTATTACGTCAATACATTGGTTTGAATGCAAAGATTATCTGTTTTAATATTGATCCAAAATTTTCTGACAGTCTTGATGGATTTTTAGTTTTGAATCTTGATAAGGTCCCTAAGGAAATGTTAAACAAGCTAGATAGTTAGGTTTAGCTTTTATGGATGTTTATAAAGAAAAGAGCTGTGGTTTGGCCCACCAGCTCTTCTTTTAATATGCGTTACAGGCTTGTAACGGCTTGCTCTTCTACCGGTGCAATCTCTTCTACCGGTTTTTCAACTGCTTTAACTGGCGCAACAGTAGCCGGCTTTCTTCTAACAACGGGTCTTTTTACTACTGGTTTTGCTGCCGGTTTTTCTGTCGCAGGTGCTATTTCAACTTTTGGTTTGGCAACAGCAGGTTTAACTTCGGGTTCCTTTGCTGGAGCTTCTTTCTTAAGGAGTGCACTAATGTCGATCTTCTCTGAAAATCTCTCAGATAATTGTTTGCTTACCTTATTGATAGCTTTGCGGGTCTTTTTTGAATCTAAGTCGAAATTAGCAGCAATTTCTCCAATAACATTTTTAAGTTTTGTTTCTAATTCTTTTTTTACGGCTCTACGTACTTTTTGTGCTATTTTTTTCTTTTTCATTGCGATTTGATTTAACTTCAAATTAACACAATATTTTTATTAGGTTAATATTATCTTTATGTTAAGTGTCTGAAGCGGTGTTAAGAAGCGGCGCTAATTTTCTTTTTAATGGAAGATCTCATTTTTCAGGGTGTGAACGCTTCTTAATTCCATTGCTTTGGGTTCTCAAGTATATATGACACAATAAGGCCAATGCACTCATCTAATAACGACTTGTTTAGAAAGACTGGTTTATACTTCCTTCAATTTTATATATTTGGTCACGAATAACTGGTTTCCCTAATAATAATGTTAAAAGAAGAGCGTCAGGCCTATATCATCAAGCAAATAAATTTACACAATAAAGTATTGTCTTCTGATCTCAGTACTGAATTGAATGTTTCTGAAGATACCGTCCGTCGCGATTTGAACGAGCTGGCTGAATCCGGAAAAATCATTAAGGTTTACGGAGGAGCATTGTCTAAGTCGTTCCATTATCCTTTTACAGAGAAGGAAACTTACGCAAAAGACTCTAAAAAGGAAATTGCCAAGAAAGCATTGTCTCTTATCACGGATGAGATGGTTCTGTTAGTAGGTGGCGGTACTACAATGATTGAGATTGCTCGGATGATTCCTAAGAACCTGCGCGCAACATTTTTCACTGTTAGCCCTTTGGTTGCTCTAGAGCTTGTGGAAAACTCTAATATTAATGTTATTCTGCTTGGTGGCCAGCTTTCACCCAACGCCCACATCTCTGTTGGGTCTATGGTTGTAAATCAGCTTTCCGAGATTCATGTTGATCTTTGTTTTTTAGGTACCAACGGTCTGTCTCTTGAAGCGGGAATTTCGGATTCAGACATGGAGGTAGTTCAAGTTAAGAAGGCTATGCTGAAAGCTGCAAAAAGAACAGCTGTAGTAAGTATTGCTGAGAAGCTGGATTCTGTTCAAAAAATGAAGGTCTGCAACCTTAATGCTATAAATTATCTTGTAACAGATCTTGATCCTTCAGATCCGGCTTTGCAAGGGTATTCTAAGTATGTGGAGCTGTTGTAAGCCTTATACTTTAATTATAATATTTCTTTTATACATAATCCACAAAATTAGGAACCATACAGAGACAAAGCAGATGGCCCAGGCTAAAGAGGCATTTAATTCAGTGAAGTAGGGTCTGAAATAGGATTCGTACAGGAAGGTTTTTAAGGCCACATCTTCATTTCCGCTTGATATTTTAATTGTATTCATGCTTTTGGCGATGATTCCGCTGAGGAAGAAAACGGTGATAGCATTTACACCAAAGGCGACAAATGGGGCGGTAAGTTTTTTCTTTTCCTTAACATCTATCATCCAGTAAAGTATTCCGAACGCTACAGCGGCCAGGCCTCCCGCATAAAGTACGTAGGAGCTTGTCCAAAGAGATTTATTTATGGGAAACATTGGATCCCAAACCAGAGCGAGAAGTACGGCTATGGCTCCAGCGCTAATTATGCCGAGAAGATTAGTTTCTGTAGAATAGTTTTTGCGAAGTAGCCATTGAGCTGTGAGAACCCCAGCAAGGCAAGTGCTTATTGCTGGGATTGTGCTTAAGATACCTTCCGGATCCCATGTTTTGCTTGACTTCCAGAGATGAGCTTCCGTTATGAGTGTTCTGTCTATCCAAGCTCCCAGATTAGTTTCAGGTTCAAGGTTGGGATGACCTACTCCCGGAACTGGAATTATAGTCATTATCATCCAGTAGAATATAAGTAGTGAGCCAAATATCCAGCCTTGTGTTTTAAACTTTGTTTTCAAAAAGATTATAGAGCTGATCAAGAATACTACTGCTATACGCTGAAGGACACCCGGTATTCTCACTGTCGCAAACTCAAAGTCTGGAAATAGTGCGAGCAACAATCCGAGTAGGAAGAGGATCGCCGCCCGCTTAGAGATTTTTCCCATCAGGGTTCCAAGCTGTTCTGTTGCTGACTTCTTGTTCTGAAGGGAAAATACGATCGATACCCCCACTATAAATATGAAAAAGGGGAATATTAAATCTGTAGGCGTACAGCCATTCCAAGGGGCGTGTTCTAATGGAGGATAGATATGTCCCCAACTGCCAGGATTATTTACAAGGATCATCGCAGCTACGGTTGCTCCGCGAAACACATCAAGGGAAAGTACGCGTTTTTTCATATAAAATATATGCTTGTTGATTTAATTATTAGTCTTCCTATTACGGATGCTACCCTCCGGGTTGTTTGTTAGTTTTCTGTTGAAATACGCACAAATGTGCATTCAAGTGACCTAATATAAGTATTTCGCGCTTATTTTTCCTGTTTGTGCGTTTTGGATAAAAAAATATTGCGTCTTCTTGCGTTTTTTGAAAATCTTTTTTAAGTTTGATTTATACATAAGCTAACTAACCAAATTATAAAAACCTAGTCATTACTGATGCAGCTGGTGCATTAATGATTAACTCTTCTTGATTGAACTATCGCTTGTATGGAATGCATCTTATCCTGCTTTTGGAAGCGCTTCTCTGAGATCGATTTCGACAAGCTTAGCTATCACGAACTGGTAGAAAATAATTTGTAAATATATTTATGAAAAGAGCTCTGAATTATCCGGTGTTATGGTGCATTTTTTTACTTGCCCTTTTTTCTTCTGCAACAGGTTTTGAGAAGGCGACAAAAAGGAATAAACAACCAGCTATTATTACAGGAGCTGATCAGCTTGATAAGTATCTCACTTATTTAGATGGTAAGCGGGTTGGAATGGTAGTAAACCAGACTTCTATCATCGGGAAAAAGCATAGTGTAGACAGCCTAAAAGCGTTAGGCGTAAATATCGTAAAGGTTTTTGGTCCCGAGCACGGTTTCAGAGGAGACGTTGGAGCTGGAGTTAAGGTGAATGACGCTGTTGATCCTAAAACTGGTATTCCGGTTGTCTCCTTATACGGGAAGACTCAAAAGCCAACGAAGCAGATGCTGGATGATCTGGATCTTGTGGTTTTTGATATACAGGACGTAGGAGCAAGGTTTTATACTTACATCATTACTATGCATAGAGTAATGGAAGCTTGTGCGGAGAACGGCAAGGAGCTGCTTATTCTTGACCGGCCAAATCCTAATGGTTATTTAATCGACGGCCCCATTCTGGATATGAATCTTAAGTCGGGTATTGGCATTCATCCTGTTCCTATTGCCCATGGAATGACAGTAGGCGAATATGCCCAGATGATTAATGGTGAAGGTTGGCTTGCAAACCGGGTAAAATGCAAGATCACTGTTGTTCCTGTTGCTAATTATTCTCACGACATGCCCTACAAGTTGCCGGTAAATCCTTCTCCTAATTTAAATACTCAACAGTCAATTCTTCTTTATCCTTCATTGTGTCTGTTCGAAGGTACTGTTATTAGTCAGGGACGAGGAACCGTGTTTCCGTTTACCGTATTGGGTAATCCAGAATTAAAGGGAAGGTACTCCTTTTCATTTACGCCCAAGAGTATAAAGGGGATGAGTGAAACTCCATTACATATGGATAAGACTTGCTTTGGTCTTGATTTTAGAACAATTAGCGAAAGAGAGCTTAGGGCGAGCAAGCAAATAAACCTGAAGTGGTTGAAAGAATTTTATGAAGCATATCCAGGCAAGGAGCGCTTTTTCGATTATAAACAGAGCAAGGAGATGGGCAATTTCGATAAACTGGCAGGGAATGTTGAATTAAAACAGCAGATTCAGGCAGGATGGTCAGAAAATAAGATCAGAAAGAGCTGGAAAAGAGGACTTGATGAATTTAAACAGATTAGGAAGAAGTATTTAATCTATTCTTAGGTGTTAATTTTCCAGTATTGCCTGTTTTTTTGTTACTAACTGAGTAAAAGTTTTGTTGTTTGAGTGATAATGATTGAAAAATTAGGTCCGACAGTCAAATTTCTTGCCTTGTTGCGCCAGTTTCTGCTTTTTTTTGCCTGTATGTGCGTTTTTTTGCGGTTATTTTTTTGAATATTGCATAATGTAATGTTATATTTGGTAAAGGCTTGCTGCTTTTAGGTTTTAAAATCGTTTTTATGCCGCTTGTTGCGCTGTTTGTTTAAGATTTAATTCAACTATACACGATCATTAATTTAATTATGAAAAAAAGGCTACTCATGTTATGCTTGGCGATGGTCTTCTTAGTCTTCAAGGTGTTTGCTCAGCAAAAAATAACCGGGAAGGTAACTGCTGAAGAAGATGGATTGCCTCTCCCTGGGGTTTCTGTAAAAATCAAGGGAGCTACTTCAGGTACTAGTACGGGGACGAATGGCGAATTTGCCATTAATGCATCTAAAGGACAGGTGTTAGTATTTTCATTCATTGGATTCGCTCCATTAGAGAGGACTGTCGGAGATGAGGCAGTTATGAATGTAAAACTCGGGTCTGATACAAAAAGCCTCAATGAGGTAGTGGTGGTAGGTTACGGCACCCAAAAGAAGGGAAACCTTACTGGAGCTGTTTCGACTATAGATGTGAATAAGACATTAGGTAGTCGGCCAATAGCGGATGCTGGAAGGGCAATTCAGGGTGCTGCTGCGGGACTGAGCGTAACAATACCCAGCGGTGAAGTAGGGTCTGATCCAATAATTAAAATTAGAGGTCAGATTGGATCTATTCGAGGAGGAGCTTCTCCTCTTATATTACTGGATAACGTTGAAATTCCTAGTATTCAATTAGTCAATCCCAACGATATCGCCTCAATAACAGTATTAAAAGATGCAGCCGCGTCATCTATATACGGTTCAAAGGCTGCTTTTGGGGTAGTATTGATAACTACAAAACAGGGATCAAGTAACGGAAAGCCTCAAATCAACTATAATAACAACTTTTCTTACCAGAATCCTTGGAAAGAACTGAAAATGGCAGACGTAAATGCATTAAAGTACTCGGTTGATGCGGTGGAGCGTGTTGGAGGAACTTCCACAGGAGCATTTTACAAAGTAGATCGTGCTAGTTATAATAAAGCTGTCGAGTGGAAGGAGAAGTACGGTAATACGATTGGTACTAATGATCCAACAGTTTATGGAAGAGATTGGTATGTGCAAAGTGGTCAGAAATTCGGTGTAAGGACTTATGATCCATATGCGAGCATGGTGGAGGAATGGGCACCTACTCAACAGCATAATCTTTCGATTGGTGGAACAACAGGTAAGACCTCTTATAATATTGGACTTGCTGCATTGGATCAAAGTGGAATGATGAAGGCTGCAAAAACAGATGAATTTAACAGGTATAATGCCTCTTTGAAAGTTTCAAGTGAGATTAATAAATACTTTACGGCAAGAGCTGGCGCTATTTATTCAAGAAGGAATAAGGAGTATGCGTATGTAACCAACTCGACTACTGCCGATCCATGGCTATATATATATAGATGGAGCCCCTTGTTTCCACTTGGAAACGACGAAAACGGCGATCCTATTCGTAGTCCCGCCAGTGAAGCATCAGCAGCTAATACTGCCAATATTCTAACTAATTACATGAACCTTAATCTTGGTGGAACGGTGAATATTATGAAAAACTGGAAAGTAGATTTTGACTATACCTTCTCCAGCCAGGGTGAGGATTGGAAACGTCCTGGAACAAGATTTACAGCGAGAAATTCTTGGGTTGCACCCAAAGCCAGGCTTGATGCTAACGGCAGCCCAGTATATGTTAATTCAGAAGGGCAGGTAGTTGCTAGTACGGCTCCTGGTGCGATGCCAGCTTTTGATCTTTCTATGGATGCCTATACAGCTGCGGGGTCTAATCCTGATCATATTTATAGATCTACCACTGATTTCAGACGTCATACAATTAATGCTTTTACAACTTACAATCTAGATTTAAAGACCGATCATAGTTTCAAATTTATGTTGGGGTTGAACCGGGTAACTGATGATACTGACTACCAGTGGACCCAAATAACAAATCTTCTGGATATTCAAAATCCACAATTTGATTACGGTGTGGGTACGACTACTGGTGGAGGAGATAAGTTTTGGGAAGCGCAATTAGGTTATTTTGGGCGTGTAAATTATGGGTTTAAGGATAAATATCTACTAGAAGGAAATTTAAGATATGATGGTTCCTCAAAGTTTCCTAATAGTCTTTGGTGGAAATGGTTTCCTTCTTTTTCGGCTGGTTGGGTTGCAAGTAAGGAGAGCTTCATGAGTTGGGCAAGCCCTGTTCTAAGTAATCTTAAGTTTAGAGGGTCCTGGGGTTCTATTGGAGATCAAACAGTTCCTAACAGTCTTTATCTTTCTTTAATGGGGAGCGGTCCTATAAATTGGATTGGAGGCACGGGAACGAAATTTAGCTACGTAGGCTCACCAACAGATGTTTCCCCTTTTATAACTTGGCAAGATATAGTAACCACCAACTTTGGCATTGATGCGGGCTTTCTTCAAGATCGTTTAAACGCAACCTTCGAAGTTTATAACCGCAAAACGAATAATATGATTGTTCCTGCAGAAGGAGTACCCGTAACTCTTGGAGTTTCTGCTCCAGAAAGTAATTACGGCTCTCTGGAGACAAGAGGATGGGAATTCACTCTTAATTTTAATCACAAGTTTAAAAATGGTTTAGGCATTAGTTTAGGTGGTAATCTTTCTGATGCGAAATCTATTATCACCGCTTACGGAACAACAAAGGGAGTAAATAATTATTATGTGGGTAAGACAGTAGGGGAAATATGGGGTTATAAAACGGATAGACTCTATCAGAAAGATGATTTTGAGTTGGACGCTAATGGTAACTTAATCGAGTATACCCTTACTGCTACTGATAGTAAGCAAAATGCCGGTAAGAAAGTATGGAAGTTAAGAAATGGCGCTAATGGAGAAAAGCCGGTTTACCAAGCGTTTTTACAAAACAGCTCGAATTTTCGGTTCGGCCCTGGTGACGTAAAGTTTATGGACCTTAACGGCGACGGTGAGTTAAATAATGGGAATCAATTGACTGATGACTATGGAGATCTTGAGATTATTGGAAATTCAACGCCTCGGTACGAGTATGGATTTCGATTAGGTGCAGACTTCAAAGGCTTTGATTTTAGCACCTTTTTCCAGGGAGTAGGTAGCCGTAAGATTTGGGGAAATGGCTCGACCACTATTGCAGGTTATGCCTCTGGTGACGGTGCTATGCCTGAAGCTATTGCGAGCAACTATTGGACTCCTGAAAACACAGGCGCCTTCTATCCTAGAGCTTATGACATGGGAGGCACTAATACTGGAAATAATATGCAGATTCAAAGCCGCTATCTTTTAAATATGGCTTACCTGAGACTGAAGAATGTTACCTTAGGATATTCTTTCCCGAAGTCTTTACTAAAAAGGGTTAACATAAACAGTCTACGTGTTTATACCTCTCTTGAAAACTTTATAACCTGGGATAAACTTGGTGATCTTCCTATCGATCCTGAAAATATCAATGGCTATTCAATGTGGAATGATAGTAATTATAATTCCGGTAGGACGGGTGTAGGCGTACCGGCTTTCAAAAGTGCTTCTTTCGGCGTTCAGTTAAACTTTTAAATTTTAAGAAGATGAAACATCATATTAAACTTATATATAGCCTCGCTCTAGCCTGCGTTTTAATGGCTTCCTGTAATAAAGAGGTTCTTGATAGGCCTCCTCTTACAGATATTCAGGATGATCCGACGAAGTTCTGGAGAAATGAAGATGACGCACGTTTGTTCGCCAATGGTTTCTATCCGAATTACTTCGTGGGATACAATACAGGTTTCGGCACTGATTATACCCCTGTAAGGGGCTACACCTTCTCTGATGACTTGACTGCGAGAAATGTTCAAAGTAACTTCGAAAGCACTGTTCCCGTTAGTCGTGCACCCTCTTCAACGGCAACAATAGCAACCCTTGAAGCACCATCAATGTTAACCCAATACGCAGGCCCTACTTGGAACTTTGCTTGGGTGAGAAAGTCAAATCTGTTTCTAGATAGGCTGCAAAACATTATGGAACCGAAGCTTGCGCCCGAAGCATATAAGCATTGGACAGCGGTTGGGCGTTTCTTTCGTGGCTTTGAGTATAGCAGACTTGTAAGCGTTTTTGGGGATGTACCTTACTATGATAAAGTATTGGGGGATACAGATTGGGATCAGCTATATAAAGATCGTGATAGCAGAGGATTTGTTATGGATAAAGTTTATGAGGATTTCAAATATGCTCTTGCTAATATGCGTGAAAATGATGGCGCCCAGAACTTAAATAAATATATTGCTGCTGCTTTTATCTCCCGATTAATGTTGTTTGAAGGAACATTTGAACATTACCATAATCTAGATGCAGTCCGGGCTAAGAAGTATTTGGAATTAGCTGTAGAGGCAGCCGAAGTGGTTATTAATAGCAATAAGTATAATTTTACACGTGATTTCAAATCAATATTTTCTTCTGAAAGTTTAGCGGGACACCCAGAAGTATTGCTTTACCGCACCTACGATGCAACTCTTGGAGTAACCCATAGTATTGGTTCTTACCAAAACGGTACCGAATCAATGGGAGTAGATGCCAATCTTGTTTTTATTAAATCATTCCTAGTAAACGATGGTAAGGTATGGCAAAATTCAACTACGCCTGGGGCGGCAAGTTTTACTATAGGTGATCTGATTAAAACCCGGGATCCACGTTTTGAAGCATCTTTTATTGATCGTGCTTTGGACAAGTCAACCACGTTGCTATATGGCTATAAGTTTGCATCGAGAGAGGCTATAACCTTTATTGGAAAAACCTATCCAGCGGCTTGGGGAAGCAATACAAATACAAGCGATGCTCCTGTTATACGACTAGCAGAAGTTGTTCTAAATTGGATAGAGGCAAAGGCAGTGTTAGCGGAGTACTTTGCAGGTCCAGCGATTACCCAAGCAGATTTAAATAAATCAATAAATGCAATCCGTAATCGTCCTTTAGACGCTGCTGCGATTGCAAAAGGGGTACAAAAAACAGTTCCCTTAACTTTAGCAACTCTTCCTGATGACCCAGCCCGTGATGCAGATGTCCCTGCTTTAGTCTGGGAAATTCGCAGGGAAAGACGTATGGAGTTTGTTTTTGAGCACACTCGACTGCTTGATTTAAAACGATGGAAGAAAATTCAGTACATGGATTTTAGTAAAAACCCCGACTATTTCCTGGGGCCATGGGTTAATGTGAAAGCCGAAGTGCCGGGAGTGCTAACAGCTACAAACGTTGGAAAGGTGAGAGTGAAAAAAGCTGATGGAACTGTTGTGACTTACAATGGCAGCAATGCTGAGGCATTAGTGGGCTTTTGGATGGTAGAAAATGCTTCAAATCGCAATTCATTCTCTGATGCAGTTTATATGTCTCCGGTTGGGCAGAATCAGATTATACAATACAAAGAAAGAGGATATAACCTTACTCAAACTGTTAACTGGTAAACTTTAACTTTTTATAGATATAAAAGAGCTGAGGAGCTTTTTTATATCTATAGTTCTTTGGATTTTTCAAACTGTCAGAAGAGATCAGAATTAGTGCAATGTTCCAGCATCAATACAACCATTATTGCGATCGCAATTGCGGTTTTTTGCGTTTTTTAAATGTAAAATGCAAGAAGTTCGTGTTATTCGAATGGTTTTTTTACATGGGACATTCCGAATGCATTTTTTCGCGTTTTGATCGCTCAAGAGCTCTAAATATTTTCAAATGCTATGAAATCAAGTAATTGTATTTTCCTGGGTTGGCTTTTTATTTTACTGTTTCATTCTGCCTCAGCTCAGTCTTTAAAGTTTGCCTTTATTTCTGATACCCATATCGGTAATCCAACAGCAGCAGAAGATCTTCGTCGTACTGTTTTAGATGTGAATGCCAATCCTTTATTGGAATTCGCCGTCATTACGGGTGACGTCACTGAGTTTGGCTCGGATGAGGAGCTTAAACTGGCAAAACAAATCCTCGATAGTCTTAGTAAACCTTGGTATATCATTGCTGGTAATCACGATTCCAACTGGTCTGAAAGCGGAAGTAATAGCTTCAGGAGGGTTTTCGGGGGCGAAACGTTCTCCTTAGTTAAAGGTGGTTATTTGTTTGTCGGAACAAGCTCCGGTCCTAATATGCGTATGGGACCAGGGCAAATTCCGAGAGAGAATATTGTATGGTTAGATTCTGTGCTTTCAAATATGCGGGATCCTGGGATGCCTATTATTTATCTCAATCATTACCCTCAGGATTCTGCACAAAATAATTGGTATGAAGCTTTAGACCGGTTGAAGAAAACTAATGTTCAACTGGTTTTGTGCGGGCATGGTCATTCTAATAAGAGATTTTCAGTTGAGGGAATTCCATCGGTCATGGGACGCTCCAATTTAAGAGCGAAGGATAGTGTCGGTGGCTATACTATTGTTACAATCGCAAACAGCAAGGCAATTTTTGAGGAAAGGAAACTTGGCTTGGATGGCCTGAGAAAATGGGCAGAAGTAGATATGTTCAATCACCAGTTCACAAAGGATACTACAAAGTATTTCAGACCCTCCTTTGCCGTGAATGAAAAGTTCAACAAGGTAAAATTGCTCTGGGAGTATCAGGACCAAAGCGATATTGGGGCTGGTACTGCTTCTTCAAAGAAATTCGTTTTTGCAACCGATACTAAGGGACTAGTATATGCTCTTAATAAGAACGATGGAAAAAGAGCCTGGATGTTTAAAACTGGAGGAAAGATTTATTCCACACCAGCAGTAGAGGGTGATTACCTAACAGTTGGCTCTTCAGATAATTTTATTTATTGCCTTTCTGCATCATCTGGCAAACTTATTTGGAAATACGAGGCATTAAAGCCTGTACTTGGCTCACCGGTTATTAAAGGTAATCAGGTTTTTGTTGGTAGCTCAGACGGACACTTTCGATCTCTAGATCTCAAGTCAGGCAAGTTATTATGGGATTTTGATGATGTGAAGGGATTTGTTGTAACCAAACCTTTAATCTATGAAGGTATAATTTACTTTGGCTGTTGGGCTAATGATTTCTATGCACTCGATATTAAAAATGGTAAGCTCATTTGGAAATGGAATAACGGAGCATTAAACAGGATGTTCTCTCCTGCAGCATGTTATCCGGTAGCGGCGAAAGGCAAAGTTTTTATTGTTGCTCCTGATCGGTATATGACTGCCTTTAATGCCAAAACCGGCGAGGTAATTTGGAGAAAACAAATGAAAGATGTTAGGGTCAGGGAATCTATGGGGCTGTCAGAAGATAGTTCTCTTGTTTATGTCAAAACGATGGATGGTGAACTATATGGTATCTCAACTGCTGCTTCAGACATGGATTTGGCCTGGAAAGCCTCGTTGAAGTTGCCCTATGAGTTGACTCCTTCAACGCTGATAGAAAATAACGGAGTTGTCTTCATACCTTCTCACTCGGGACTTGCTTCTGCTATTGATCGTAGTTCGGGAAAAGTTTTGTGGCAATACAAAACCTCCAACTGTCTCATGAACCCTATAATGCCTCTGGATAAGAACAAAGTTATTGTAAGTACCATGGATGGCAAGATTGCTTGTCTTGAATACTCTTATAGTAATTAAAGTGAAGAAACTCTTATTAAATATTATTCTCCTTCTGGTATGCTTTGAGGTAGCAGCAAGATCCCTGGCAGATTCTGCCAGGGTTTGGCGACTGATCGATGATGTGCAGAAGAAATATGCAGCTGATAAGAGAACGACTTACTATAAGGTAAATATTGAAAGTTTTGAGCCTCTTTCGTTGAAAGTGGAGAGCTCAGACCCCAAAGCTATTGAAGGCTTGAAACTTCATCTGGAAAAACAAAGCATTAAGGCAAAGATTAGAGAATCATTGTTACCGGCGGAGGAATTGGATGGAAAGACATGGGGAATTGCTACTCTTTCGGTATGCAACAATCGTGTTGCTCCTGACAATGCAGCCGAAATGGCCACCCAGCTCCTTCTTGGAACTCCAGTTCAGGTACTGAAAAAAGAGCGAGGGTACTACCTTGTCCGTACTCCGGATAATTACCTCTCCTGGACAGATGATGCAGGAATAGCAACCTTCACTCCCCAAGAGTTTAAGAAGTGGCAGCTGGCAGAAAAAATAGTTGTTTTGACTAGCTATGGCCATGCTCTTAGTCGGCCGGCAAAGCATTCTTCTCCGGTATCTGATGTTGTTGCTGGTAATATTCTAAATATTTCAGGCAAGGAGAAGAAGTTTTACAAGGTACTATTCCCCGATGGCAGGAAAGGATATATTCCTCTTAAGGATGCTATGGCTTACAAAAGCTGGGTATCGAGAGCAAATCCACAAGCAGAGCAGGTCTTGGAAACGGCAAGATCCTTAATGGGCGTCCCATATCTTTGGGGTGGCACTTCTTCCAAAGGTGTAGACTGCAGTGGTTTTACTAAGACTTCTTACTTCCTGAATGGAATCATTTTACCTAGGGATGCATCACAACAGGTTTTATATGGCCAACAGGTAGACATTTTTGAGAATGATAGTGTTAGCATAACAAAGGCGCTAAGAACTTTAAAAGCTGGAGACCTGCTGTTCTTTGCAGCAGGAAAGAATAGAGTTCCTAATGCAAGGGTAACTCATACAGCAATTTATATTGGTGATGGTAAGTTTATTCAATCAGCAAGTATGGTGAGGGTCAACAGTCTCGTGGCCAGCAGCTCAGATTATGACAGCTTTCAAAGCCGTACACTAGTGAACGCAAAACGAATGCTAACAGCCATAGGTTCTCCTGGAATTTCCAGGATCGAGGATCATCCCTTTTATTCTCCTAATAAACATTAACATGAGTACCAGAAGAGATTTTATAAAAAATACAGGACTATTAATGGGGACATCTTTACTTGCAGATCCGGAAGCTCTTTACGCAGCAGAGAAGCAAAAGATGAGTGGAAACGGAAGGCTGAAACTGCGTTTCAGACCCTATACACTAAATTTAAAACATGCATTTAATCTCGCAACCAGCTCCCGCACGACAACTCCTGTAGTGCTTACTGAATTGGAGTACGAGGGGACTATTGGTTATGGGGAAGCATCAATGCCTCCTTACCTCGGCGAATCCCACGAAACAGTTTCAAGGTTCCTGTCAAAACTTGATCTCTCTAAATTTGATGATCCTTTCCAAATGGAAAATATCCTGGATTATGTAGATCATATAGAACCAGGGAACCGGGCAGCGAAAGCATCCATTGATATTGCCCTTCACGATCTTGTGGGCAAACTGATAAAACAGCCCTGGTATAAGATCTGGGGATACGACTCCTCAATAACTCCTGTAACGTCCTATACCATTGGTATTGATACTGCTGATGTGGTACGGCAGAAGGTGAAGGAAGCCGAGCCGTATAAAATCTTGAAAGTTAAGTTAGGGAGAGACACCGACAAGATGATGATTGAGACTATCCGGCAGGTGACCGACAAGCCCTTATGTGTTGATGTAAACCAAGGTTGGAAGGACCGCTCTTTTGCCCTGGATATGGCTAATTGGCTCCATGAAAGGGGTGTAGTTTTCATTGAGCAGGCGATGCCCAAGGAACAAGTTGATGATAATGCCTGGTTGACTGAACATAGTCCTATTCCTACTATAGGCGACGAGTCCGTCCAGAGGCTGGACGACGTATTGAAAGCTCATAAGGTGTATAGTGGAATTAATATCAAATTAATGAAATGCACCGGAATGCGCGAAGCTCATAAAATGCTAACTCTAGGAAGAGCACTCGGTATGAAGATCATGATGGGTTGTATGACGGAAACGTCTTGTGCAATATCTGCTGCATCTCAATTGTCTCCAATGGTTGACTGGGCTGATCTTGATGGTGCCTTATTGATCAGTAATGACGTTTATCGCGGAACAGAGGTAATTAATGGAAAGGTGACATTAAGTAAACTACCCGGAATTGGGATTAAAAAAATCTGATCTATAATAAGACAGCTTACATGAATTTCTTTAACACAAATATCATAAACAGAAGGAAAATCGCTCAGATTCTTCTATTCTCACTTTTCATTAGCCCAATGGTAACGGCACAAGCTCAGGAGTTTTTACAGAGATCTCCTGATGCTGATGCCTGGGTAAAACAGGAGCTGAGGAAGCTTTCTAAAAGGGAAAGGATTGCACAATTGATGGTCATTCGCCTGTCTGAAAGGAAGGGGAAAGAGGTGGTGTTTTATGATAAGGAGGTACTTCAATATTTAAAAAAATACAATATAGGTTCTGTTTGCCTATTTCAGGGAAACTCTCCTCAGCAGGCATTAGTCCTGAATAAATTACAGGCTAAAGCTAAAAATCCACTCCTGGTTTGCATCGATGGCGAAACAGGGCTCGGGATGCGATTTGGAGATGTGAAACCTTTTCCGGATCAATTAACAATTGGTGCAGTACCAGATGCAGTAATTGCATATAAAGTCGGGAGAGCAATTGCCGAGCAATGTAAGCGAGCAGGAATTCATGTTGATTATGCTCCGGTAGTTGATATTAATAATAATCCGCTGAATCCGGTGATAAACTTTCGTTCACTCGGGGAGGATAAATATAAAGTCGCTGGATTTGGCGTGCAGATAATGAAAGGCATGCAGGATGGGGGAGTGATGGCTTGTGCGAAACATTTCCCAGGTCATGGCGATGTTGCTGTTGACTCCCATCTCGATCTTCCTGTAATAAATAAGTCGGTGCCGGCCCTTGATTCTCTTGAGCTATACCCATTTAGGGAGATGGTAAAAGCTGGAGTAGGGAGTATGATGGTAGCTCACTTGTATATTCCTTCAATAGATGCGACTGAAAATCAGGCAACCTCTCTTTCAAGGAAAAATGTGACAGGTCTCTTAAGGAACCAGCTGGGATATAAAGGGCTTACTTTTACTGACGCTTTAGAGATGAAAGGTGTGGCTAAATTTTACCCGCAAGGTGAAGCCGCTGTACAATCAATCATCGCCGGAAATGACATGCTTTGCCTTCCTGGAGATGTGAAGGGAAGTATTAAGAAAGTCCGTAAAGCGATAAGAAAGGATAAGCTTTCCTGGGATGATCTAAATGAAAAAGTAGAACGCGTTCTTTATGCCAAGTTTAATCTTGGGGCGAACTCCTTCAATCCAATTGACACAGTAAATATCGCCGCTGATCTCAACAAAGATGTAAGCAGCCTTAAGAGGGAGGTTTATGAGAATGCAATAACTCTGCTTAAGGCTTCAGATGAGGCTCTCCTTTCGTTAAGTACCTCAAAACGTATAGCTTATGTTGGAATTGGCATCTCTGCTGAAAATCAATTTGGCAGGATGCTTAAGGAGGAATATAAGACTGATTGCTATTATTTCGATTATGCTGCTGATGCAGGTAGGCTTGAAACAATCCAGCAAAGTTTGCAGGGGAAATACGATGTTATTATTACCGGACTGCATAACTACAAAAAATATCCAGCAAATAATTTTGGTATTAGTGCAACAGCCATTGAGTTTCTGCGTCGCTTAGGCGAAAATGCTAACACAATCAATTTCGTATTTGGGAATCCTTATGCTATAAAGAACTTTAATTCAGCGAAAAATATCATTGCCTGCTATGAGGATGATGCATTGATGCAGGAAGCTGCAGTGAGGTTTTTAAAGGGGAAAATTGCCGCTAAAGGTAAATTACCAGTAACGGTCTCTGCGGATTTGCCTTACGGATCAGGAATGGATTCGCGAAAGCTGAAGGTAGTAAGTCCTGAGACAGTTGGTCTGAGCAGCAAAATGTTAGGTAGGATTGATTCAGTAGCACTGGATGCAATTGCTAAAGGCGCAACTCCGGGTGCCGTTGTTCTGGTGGCCAGAAAGGGAAAGATTGCTTTTGAAAGAGCTTATGGTACTATGAATACCGATAGAAAGGAAGCTGTTAGCTCAGAAACTATCTACGATCTCGCTTCTGTTACCAAGATCTCGGCAACAACATTAAGTGTAATGAAGCTTTACGAGGAGGGCAAACTTGATTTGAATAAGACGCTGGGAGATTATTTGTCCTGGACCAAAGGATCAGACAAGGCCAATCTAAAAATAAGGGACATCCTATTACATCAAGCGGGCTTGGTGTCGTTCATCCCTTTTTACAGGGAAACTTTAGAGAAATCTGGAAAGCCCAAAGCTGGAGCTTACAGTAGTACGAGGGATAAGGTCTATTCGGTGAGGGTTGCCGATAATATGTATATGCCAGCTGCTCGCATTGACAGTATGTATAATAAGATCTTAAGTAGCAAGTTGGGCCCTGCAAATAAGTATGTATATAGTGATAATGATTTTATTTTCCTGGGGAAGATTGTAGAACAGATCACAGGGAAGGATCTAGATCAGTACACAAGAAATGCTTTTTATCTTCCATTGGGAATGTATACCACTACATTCAAGCCATTGGAACATTTTCCTCTGAATCAGATCGCTCCTACAGAAAACGAAAAGTATTTCCGTCTTCAGCAGTTAAGAGGCGACGTGCACGATCCAGGCGCTGCCATGTTTGGTGGGGTAGCGGGCCACGCCGGTTTGTTCAGTAATGCTAGCGACTTGGCTAAACTATACACACTTCTTTTAAATGGAGGCGAATTAAATGGGATAAAGCTTTTGAAGAAGGAAACTATAGATTATTTTACAGGCTACCATAGTGAAATCAGCAGAAGGGGACTTGGTTTTGATAAGCCTGAGAAGGATAATAAGGATCCTAAAACAGCTTATCCTTGTTGGAGCGCATCCCCTCAAACCTACGGTCACACCGGCTTCACCGGAATTGGCGTATGGGCCGATCCTAAATATGATCTTCTCTATATTTTCCTGTCTAACCGGGTTTGCCCGGATGGGGAAAATAATAAGCTCTTAAGCATGAGTGTCCGGGGGAAAATTCACGAATTGATCTATCAGTCACTATTGAATAAGAATCAATGAAGCGAGGGATGCCGGCACTTTTATTTAAAAAGATATTTACTGGTTTTGTAATAGGGATGGCTGTTTTTTCGGTATCCGCACAGAAAAAAAGTGCTTTTGATATGGAGAGAATTTTAAGAGAAGAGGCTTCTCCTTTATTAAATAGCATCCTTAACAGCCCGGAGCAGTACCAGTATCAGATCATTTATACTGAGATAAACAGGGACAAGCATAATAAGCCCTCATTCAAATATTACCATTACAATACTGACAGGGAGAGATATTTCTACCCGGCATCTACCGTAAAGTTGCCGACAGTGCTGGCTGCGCTTGAAAAAATTAATACGCTGAAGATTAACGGACTGAATAAGTATTCTGTTATGCTAACAGATAGTGCGTACAGCGGCCAAACACCTGTTTTTAAAGATTCAAGTTCTGCAAGTCAGCTTCCCTCAATTGCGCATTACATCAAGAAGATCTTTTTGGTAAGTGATAATGATGCTTACAACCGTTTGTACGAGTTTAATGGTCAGCAATATTTAAACGAGACCTTGTGGGAAAAGGGATATAAAGACATGCGCATAGTAAAACGCTTTATACCATTGAGAGAGGATCAGAACCGTCACACCAATCCTATTCGATTTTTTAAAGACAATAAATTGGTCTATGATCAGGGAGCTCAATTTAATCAAATCGCGTTCGACTTTAGCAAGGAGGCAAAAGTCGGGAAAGGGTATGTGAAGGGGAAAGAGCTGGTAAATGAACCAATGGATTTCACCCGGCATAATCGCTTCCCCCTCGAGGATCAGCAGCAAATGCTGCAGTCGCTCATGTTTCCGGGTTCGACAAGTAAGAAGGATTTTAATTTAAGTGAAGAAGATTACAAGTTCCTCTACACCTGCATGTCGCAATTGCCTTCTCAAAGTATTTATCCGAAGTATGATGGAAAAGAGTTTTTTGATAGCTATGCCAGGTTCTTTATGTACAGGGATTGCAAGCGACCGGTTCCTTCTAACCTAAGGATCTTTAATAAAGCAGGATGGTCGTACGGGTTCCTTACAGATAACTGTTACATCGCGGATATGGAGAACAAAGTAGAGTTTATGCTCACAGCCGTTATCTATGCGAATAAGGATGATATTCTGAACGATGACAAGTACGATTACGAAGAGGTGGGATATCCGTTCTTCCATGAAGTCGGCGAGATTATATATAAACACGAATTACAACGTAAAAGAAAACACAAACCCGATTTCTCTTTCGGGGAATAAAATGAATGGGCAGTATGGAAAATAAAGACTTAAATCAAATGGAGATTACTACAGAGAAAGACTCAATCTATAAAGATCTGGATAAGATGAGTGTGACGGAGATCCTTGAGAATATTAACAGGGAAGATCAAACTGTACCACAAGCAGTTAAGAGAGCTATTCCCCAAATAGAAAAACTAGCCGTAGCTGTATCAGAAAAGATGAAGGATGGCGGACGTTTGTTCTATATAGGTGCCGGAACCAGTGGAAGGCTGGGGGTAGTTGATGCTTCAGAATGTCCTCCAACTTTCGGTGTTCCATTTGATTGGGTGGTGGGAATTATTGCCGGTGGTGATGGGGCTATCCGTAAAGCTGTTGAGTTTGCAGAAGACGATATGGAGCAGGCATGGAAAGACCTGGAAGCATTTGATATAAATGAGAAAGATGCGGTAGTAGGTATTGCAGCATCAGGAACTACGCCCTATGTCATTGGTGGCTTAAGAAAAGCTAATGAAAAAGGTATTATAACGGGATGCATCGTTTGTAATTCGGGAAGTCCCGTTGCTGCCGAAGCAAGATTTCCTGTAGAGGTTGTTGTTGGTCCGGAGTTTCTCTCTGGATCCACACGAATGAAGTCGGGCACGGCTCAAAAGCTGGTTTTAAATATGCTTTCAACCACGGTGATGATTCAGTTAGGGAGAGTAAAAGGGAACAAAATGGTGGATATGCAACTCACAAATAACAAGCTTTTCCATCGTGGAGTGAAAATGATCATGAAGGAAACCGGAACAGATCAGCAAACAGCTACCACTCTTCTGGAACAACTGGGAAGTGTACGTAAAGCGATCAATAGCATTTATCAGGCCTCATAAAAGGAATAATTATGTCTCCCATTACCCTTCTTTTATTTTTAATAGCCTACTTCAGTGTGCTTATTGGGATATCTTATCTTACTTCCAGGGGTGCTTCAGATAACTCCAGCTTTTTTATCGCTAACCGGAATTCCAAATGGTACTTTGTTGCTTTTGGTATGATCGGTACCGCACTATCTGGTGTCACTTTCATTTCCGTTCCTGGGGCTGTTGCCAAGAGCGAGTTTGGCTACTTTCAATTTGTACTTGGGAACGCTGTGGGCTTTATTTTAATAGCTACTGTATTACTGCCACTCTATTACCAGATGAACCTGATCTCTATCTATACTTATTTAGAGCAGCGACTGGGATACTGGAGCTATAAAACAGGCGCAGCCATATTCCTTATTTCAAGGGTTATTGGCTCTGCTTTCAGGCTGTACCTGGTAGCTATCGTGCTTCAAAAATTTATTTTTGATGCCTGGAACGTTCCTTTTTGGGTTACCATAAGCATTTGCCTGATCCTGATCTGGTCTTACACCTTCAAGGGAGGTTTGAAAACGATCATTATTACGGATACGCTTCAAACTGTATTTCTTCTTACTGCTGTAATGCTTTCGATATGGTTCATCTCCGACAGTCTTAACCTGAATATTGGGCAGACTATTGAAACTGTAAAGAACAGCAGTTATTCAACTATTTTCCACTGGGATAATATCCTTGAAAGCAAGAATCATTTTTTAAAGCAGTTTTTGGGAGGAATATTTGTTACAGTTGCCATGACGGGCCTCGACCAGGATTTGATGCAAAAGAACCTGAGCTGCAAGAATATAGGTGAAGCGCAAAAAAATATGCTCACCTTTACTGCTGTTTTTGTAATTATTAATATCTTCTTTTTAAGTGTGGGCGCCTTGTTATATGAGTTTGCTGCTGCAAATAGTATTTCGGTTGCTGGTCTTAATACTCCGGATCATCTATATCCGGAAATTGCTTTAAATCATCTTAGTACCCTTCCCGCGATAATTTTCATGCTCGGCTTAACAGCAGCTACCTTTGCCACTACAGATTCTGCACTGACAGCTTTAACAACATCTTTTTGTGTTGATTTCCTTGGATTTGATAAGAAGGCTGACCAGGATAGTAAAAACCTTGTTCGGACCAGACATACAGTTCACCTGGCATTTTCTTTTGTCATGCTACTGGTTATTATGATCTTCAAGGTCATTAATGATGAGTCGGTTGTTAATGCAATTTTCAAAGCTGCAGGTTATACCTATGGGCCATTATTAGGATTATTTGCTTTTGGTATGGCAACTCGCAGGATGGTTAAAGATAAGATTGTACCTTTAATCTGTCTTATCTCACCTGTTCTGTCTTTTATAATTGATTCGAACTCGTTAGCATTTACAGGCTACTCAATAGGATTCGAGCTGATAGTAATAAATGGTCTTATTACCTTTCTTCTCTTGTTGTTAAGCAGTAATAAACAAGGAGAAGTTCAGTTTAAGTCACAGGAGCATAGGTCGGGATTAGTACCTGAACTAAGATAGTAATGAACACTGGTAAACTGTTAGAAACAATTCTTCCGTCTGAACGGATAAAAACAAGATTAATAGATCTGGTTGCATACGCCGCTGATGCCGGATTTTATCATTTGCAACCGAAGGCTGTGGTTCAACCGGTTTCAGAAGAGGAGGTTAAAGCACTTTTTCAATTTTCTAGAACACATAAAATACCACTTACATTCAGGACAGGAGGTACAAGCTTGTCCGGACAATCCATAACAGACGGGATATTGGTCGATCTGAGCCAGTATTGGAACAAAATTTTAGTTGAGGAATCAGGAGCATCTGTAAGGGTACAGCCGGGAATAACCGGAGCAATGGTAAATGCTCATTTAAAAAAGCATTTTAAAAAAATAGGTCCTGATCCTGCAAGTATTAACTCTGCAATGATTGGTGGGATCTTGTCAAATAATGCAAGTGGGATGTGTTGCGGAGTAAGTAAAAACTCTTATCACACTACTAAATACATAAGGTTCATTTTGCCGGATGGCAGATCTTATTCAACCGAAAACGCGGAAGATTATGTAAGGATCATTACCGAGCTGCCTGACTTGTGTAAAACCTTATTGTTACTTAGGGAACAGATCCTCGGCGACGATTCGCTACTTAATTTGATCCGGAATAAGTATAAGACCAAGAACACGGTTGGGTATTCGGTTAATGCTTTTGTCGATTATCAGAATCCGCTGGATATCCTTGCGCATTTGCTTATCGGAGCAGAAGGAACACTTGGATTTATTGCAGAAGCGGTGATGACAACGGTGCCTGATTATCCGGCTAAGTCTACTTCCCTGCTTTTCTTCAGCGATATTTACGCAGCTTGTCAGGCTATTGTGCCTTTAACTGTTTCAGGTGCTGAAGCTGTTGAGTTGATGGACCGCGCATCTCTGCGTTCTATAGAACATATGGACGGGGTTCCTGCAGTTATAAAATTCCTGCCCGAAACAGCAGCAGCCCTCTTGGTAGAGTATCAGGCTAACTCCGATGCGGAACTGCAGGCTAAGGTTAATAGTTTTCATAGTCTGGGATCTGATATTTCACTTCTGCATCCTGCCGAATTTACTACGGATCCGGTGCAGCAAGCCTTTCTATGGAAGGTTAGAAAGGGTATGTTTCCTGCTGTTGGAGCTGTACGAAAAAGCGGGACTACCGTTATTCTGGAGGATGTTGCTTTCCCTGTTGCCTCGCTGGGTGATGCTATTCTGGATCTGCAGGTATTGTTCAAAAAACATCAGTATGAAAATGCCATCATTTTTGGTCATGCTAAGGATGGTAATATTCACTTCGTTGTTACCCAGGCATTCGAAAGTCAGTTTGAAATAGAACGCTACGACAGCTTTTTAAAGGAAGTAGTGACCCTGGTTGTAGAAAAGTATCATGGAACGCTTAAAGCGGAGCATGGTACTGGTAGGAACATGGCTCCGTTTGTAGAGACTGAATGGGGAGGGGAAATCTATCAGATCATGAAAACCTTGAAAGAGGCGATCGATCCTGAAAACCTTCTTAATCCTGGGGTGATCATAAATTCAGATAAGAATGCTCACATAAAGAACCTCAAAGATCTACCTCGGGTGGAGGAGGAGGTTGACAAATGCATGGAATGTGGGTTTTGCGAACACAAATGTCCTAGTCGCGATATAACCCTAACGCCTCGCCGCAGGATTGTTGTAAGAAGAGCTATCCTTAAGCTGAAAAGGCAAGGTGATAAAAAACAGTATAAGGAATTATTGCAGCAGTATCAGTACGAGGGACTGGATACATGTGCAGTAGATGGACTTTGTGCAACTGCTTGTCCTGTTGATATCAATACCGGAATGTTGGTTAAGCGCCTCCGCAGAGAAAATCACAGTGAAACAGCTAATTCTCTTGCCTTATTTACGGCCAGGAACTTTAAGCTGGTCGAAAATTCCGTTAAGCTTGGAGTAGCTGGAGGCTTGGGAATAAACAGTCTTCTGGGTGATCAGTCTTTACTAAAATTAACTAAAGGGCTTAAGAAGTCTATACCTGCTGTACCGCTTTGGTCAAACCAGATAAAACTCTCGCCAAGCATTGTAAAGAAGCAGCCAAGGCAGCTTTCTGCAGGTGGGGTGGTGTATTTCCCGACTTGTATCTCGCGAGTGATGGGTGGCTCTGCAGATAAAAAGAAAAGTACCATTGAAACTTTTATAAGTATTTCAGAAAAGGCGGGAGTTGAGTTTAGGATTCCAGATGATATTTCAGGAACATGCTGCGGTCAGATCTATTCGTCGAAAGGATTCGGAAAGGCGTTTGAATATACAGCTAATGAAACGATAGAAAAGTTATGGAGATGGACTGAGCAGGGGAGGTTCCCTGTGGTACTTGATATCACTTCATGCACTCATACACTTCTTACCTGCAGCTCTGTGTTGACTGAGGCGAATAAACAAAAGTACGATCGCATAAAGATCATTGATAGCATTGATTATGTTCTAGACTACCTTCTACCTAAAGTCGACGTAAAGAAAACAAAGGATAAAATTGTATTACATCCGGTTTGCTCGCTTCAAAAGATGGGCTTGGAAGGCAAGTTTGTGAAGATAGCGGCACAGCTTGCTAAAGAGGTAAAGATTCCTATGCATTCAGGATGCTGTGGAATGGCTGGAGACAGGGGCTTTTTATTCCCTGAACTAACAGCAGCTGCAACCAGGCCAGAGGCGCTGGAGGTGCAGCAGCAGGAATTTGATGGATACTATTCGAGCTCAAAGACTTGTGAGATTGCAATGTCTGAAGCCGTAGGAAAGAATTACGAGTCGATAATGTGTTTGTTGGATGAGTGTATATAAATCTGTTTAATTAACAAATCATCAAAATATGTCGAGATTAAATCTCTTAGAAGAAACCAGATTTGAAAAACTACCTGTATCTATTTTTGCTGATAAAGAAACTGCATCGAAAGCTGTAGCAGCCCGGATTGCCAGTATTATTAGAGTAAAACAGGAAAAGTCTGAACATGCAATTCTCGGACTGGCAACAGGGGTAACACCTTTGCAGGTATATGCCGAGCTGATCCGATTGCACAAGGAGGAAGGTCTTAGCTTTAAGAACGTTATTACTTTCAATCTCGACGAATACTATCCTATGCAGCCAAGTGCTGAACAGAGCTATGTAAGGTTCATGCACGAGAACTTGTTTGACCATATTGATATTGATCCTGTCAATGTGAATATTCCGAATGGAACCTTGAGTCCCGAGGAAGTGAACGAGTTCTGCCTTCGGTACGAAAAAAAGATCTCCGACCTGGGCGGTTTGGATGTTCAGATCCTGGGAATCGGTCGTACCGGTCACATCGGTTTTAACGAACCTGGTTCTGCACCTAATTCGGGTACCCGTGTGGTAACCCTTCACGACCTTACCCGCCGTGATGCGGCTCATGATTTTGGAGGAAAGGAAAACGTTCCGGTAAAGGCGATCACCATGGGAGTGGGAACGATTTTCAAAGCAAGAGAAATTATCCTGATGGCCTGGAGCGGAAAGAAAGCCCCGATCATTAGGAAGGCAGTAGAAGGGGAAATATCTTCTGATGTCCCGGCAACTTATCTTCAGCTATCCGACAATGTAGAATTCGTTTTGGATCAGGACGCAGCAGCCAATTTGACCCGTTTCAATACGCCATGGTTAGTGAAAGACATGGTTTGGGATGAAAAGAACATCAGGAAAGCGGTGATCTGGCTGGCCAAGGCGATAAATAAACCAATCCTGAAACTTACAGAAGAGGATTATAATAACAACGGTATGGCCCAGCTGGCAACTGAGCAAGGCCCTGTTTACGATATCAATATCAGGATATTTAATGCAGTACAGCATACCATTACAGGTTGGCCGGGAGGAAAGCCAAATGCAGATGATTCACAACGGCCAGAGAGAAGGGATCCGGCAAAGAAAAGGGTGCTGTTGTTCTCTCCTCACCCGGATGATGATGTAATTTCTATGGGAGGAACCTTCATTCGCCTGGCAGATCATGGTCACGATGTTCATGTTGCTTATCAAACATCAGGAAATACAGCCGTATGGGATGATGATGTATTGCGCTTTGTAGAATTTGCTATAGATTTTGGAGCAACGCAAGGACAGGATACAGCTGATCTTAAAGGGCTGTATGCAGAAATGACAAGCTTCTTTGACCAAAAAACTCCAAACCAGGAGGATCTGAAAGAGATCCAGCGGGTGAAAGGTTTGATCCGTAAGGGGGAAGCAATTGCCGGTGCGCGTTATGCAGGTCTTCCTGATGATCATATTCATTTCATGGACCTTCCTTTTTACGACAGGGCAAAAAAGCAGAAAAAGGTAAGTTACGAAGATGATATCCTTCAAACAATGGAGCTTTTAAAGGCAGTAAAGCCACATCAGGTATATGCTGCCGGTGACTTTGCCGATCCCCATGGCACCCACAAGATCTGCTTTAATATTATCCATGAAGCTTTAAAAAGGCTTAAAGCGACCGAGGATTGGATTTCGGATTGCTGGTTGTGGTTATATCGTGGAGCATGGCATGAATTTGAGATCCATGAAATAGAGATGGCAGTACCACTTTCCCCACAGGAAGTAGAACGGAAGCGTATGGCTATCTTTAAACACCAGTCGCAAAAAGACAGAGCCGTATTCCCTGGAGACGATTCAAGGGAATTCTGGGTAAGGGCAGAAGACCGCACCCGCGAGACAGCCAGAGCTTACAATCAGCTTGGATTAGCTGAATATGAAGCAATCGAAGCATTTGTAAGGTTTAAATATTAAGCTTGGGTAAATAGTAAAATCCTCATACCATTTAAGGGCCTGATTTACGGGAAGTTATCTCTTGTTCAGTTAAAGTAACTTTAACCTTGTGTTATGATATTAATAGGCGGTAAAAGATTAAATAAGAGCTGATATATTTGCTCCCGCAATTGGATTTGCAACGCGTAGAGAGCTGATTGGGCAGTCGTAGAAGGTTCGAGTCCTTCCTCTACATCTTTTCATTTTGCTGTATCAAACGAAGCCCCGTAAGGGGCTTTCTTCGTAACACCTATTTTATCTATTCTTAACAACTAGTTAATATAGTTTTAACATCCTCTGTCTTTATTTGTAGCATGAGGAGTAACAGCGTTCCAATATATGCTATAGTGGAACTATTGATCAGGTTAGAAGAGTATAATCCTAAGATCGGCAATTACAAGGACCACGCAATCACAGAGAAAAATGTGAGAGTTACTACCTCTACCGGCCATATTTTATTTCCTCTTTCTCTTGTAATGAACCAGTTTCACAGTCCGGAAGCTATAGATGAAACAACCTTAAAGTTAATGGCCGTTAGCTACACTCCTGTCTAGGAGGATATATTCTGAAAAATTCACCGTCGAATTCCCTTCGTTCACCGAATAAACTAATTATACTGCCTAAATAATATTGTGGTATATTTCCGGTGCCATTACTTTTGAAGAAAATTCATATTAGATGAACAATATTAAAAACAAGGGTCCGGAATCGAAGAAGAAGAAGTGGGTAGGAATTATATTTCTTGTTGTAGGCTTATTAATGCTATCGAAACAGTTGGGAGTTTTTATTCCTGATTGGGTGATTAGCTGGCCAATGTTTTTAATACTAATTGGCGTATTAAGTGGCCGTCGTCATAATTATCAAAACCCGGGATCTTACGTAGTAATATTAATTGGTGTAGTTTTTCTGCTCGACAAAATATTTGACGGTGTAGATTTTCATGATTTTGCTTTTCCCATAGCAATTATGGGGCTGGGCTTATACCTTATCCTCGGCAAGAGGAAAAACTTCCGGAAACGCTTTGGTCAGGAGTTCTCACGGACTGATGAATGGGATAAGCGTGTTTTTGTGGAAGGTGAGCAGGACGGATCCGCAACGGGGCCAGTGACTGAAGGGGAGGCTGAACCGATAAAGGACAAATATGAGCGAACCACTTATTCTCCAGACGACTACCTGGATACCGTAGCGGTTTTTGGAGGGGTGAAGAAGAATATTGTATCCCGCAATTTTAAGGAAGGGGATGTGACGACAATAATGGGTGGGGTGGAACTAAACTTTATTCAGGCCGATATTCAAGGGACAGCAATACTGGATGTTACCCAATTATTTGGAGGAACCAAAATAATAGTTCCACAGCAATGGAAGGTTGCTTCTGAAATGGTGGCAGTTTTTGGGGGAGTGGAAGATAAGAGGCCAATAGTGCATGGGGCTGTGCCCTCCGAGGAGAAGATATTGATCATTAAGGGTACCTCAATTTTTGGAGGCATAGATATAAGAAGTTATTAGAACGCGGTAAAAGTTTATTTAGCTTGGCAGTTTCACCTTTTTCCTCGAATCGAATCCTAAGTGTTTTCGCAGTTGCTTGGGTCTTTTGGGTGCTTATGCACGCAGCGACCCTGTATTGGCTGGGTTTTGAGGTGGGAATGGCTGCTGTGGATGCTGTTGTGTCTTGCACACTTCTGTTACTTGCCTCGCTTGTAGTTAGCAATACGCTTCGCTTTTATACACCGGGAAAAGAGAGCTATATCAATATTGTTGCATGGTGTTTCCTACTGACTCTTATTTCAGTTTTTGTAAGTCGCTTTAGTCTGCTATATCTCTATTCTGATAATGCGATTTATGTTCGTGTATTTGAAAAATCCCTCATCATAAGAGCTTGTGTTGGCTTTCTTCTGATTACAGGTACAGCTGTCCTTAGTATTTTATGGAATACGCTTCAGGATCAGAAGGAGAATGAACAAAGGAAGACAGAAGCAGAGAGATTGGCCCGGGAAGCGGAATTATACAATCTGCGTCAGCAGCTTCAACCCCATTTCCTCTTTAATAGTTTAAATTCAATTAGTGCTCTAATTGGCCGGAGACCAGAGGAAGCCAGGAAGATGATTTATCAGCTGTCTGATTTTCTCCGGGGAACACTCAGAAAGGAGGAAAATGAATTCGTTACACTGGAGGACGAGCTGAATCACTTGCAGTTATACCTTGATATTGAAAGGGTTCGTTTTGGACATAGACTTGCTACGGAGATCACTAAAGAAGAATCCTGTGATACGCTTAGACTTCCTGCCATGTTATTACAACCTATTGTAGAAAATGCTATAAAATTCGGATTGTATGATACGGTAGGCGAGGTATCGATTATTGTGGGCGCCCGCTGTGTTCAAAATTACCTCGAATTGAAGATCCAAAATCCTTACGATCCTGAATCATCATTGCCTAAAAGCGGAACAGGCTTTGGTTTGACAGGGATAAAAAGACGGCTCTATTTATTATTTGCTCGCACAGATTTGATTGAAACTCGTGGAGAAAATAATATTTTTACGACTATAGTTCGAATTCCTCAATGATGACAAGGGCAATATTAATAGACGATGAACCTCTGGCGAGAGAAGTTGTAAAAGAATATCTTGAAGATTTTCCGGAAATAGAGGTCGTGGCAGAATGTAACGACGGCTTTGAAGGAGTTAAAGCTGTTGCACAGCATAAGCCAGACCTGATATTTTTGGACATTCAGATGCCTAAGATAACAGGGTTTGAGATGTTGGAGCTATTGGAAGAGCGTCCTGCTGTTATCTTTACTTCAGCTTTCGATGAGTTCGCAATTAAAGCGTTCGAAGCCCACGCTATAGACTATTTATTGAAGCCTTTTGCAAGGGACAGGTTTAAGAAGGCTGTAGAAAAATGGCTTGAACAAAAAAATCTGACAGAGGCAAAGCTGCAGGTTCAATCCCTGCTGGAAACTTCTAATCCGGCTCCTGGAAAAACGGAGCGTATTGTTGTAAAGTCGGGAAGTTCTATTAAAATCATACCCTCTACCGATGTTCGTTATCTTGAGGCTTACGATGACTATGTGAAAATTCACACCCCTGAAGGTGTTTTCCTTAAAAATAAGACCATGACTTTTTTCGAGAATAACCTTGATGAGAAGCATTTCGTGAGGGTGCACCGTTCTTTTATCGTTCAGGTCTCGCAGATCACTGGTCTCACTCCCTATGAAAAAGACAGCTATAAGGTACAGCTTAAGACTGGCGATAGTCTGCCCGTTAGTAAAACAGGCTACGGCAAACTTAAGCAGTTATTGCAGATTTAGCTGTACCCCCTAAACCACAAAGGGGAACTAAAAGCGTATTAAGCAAAGCCACCAAGCAAGTATTTCTAATCTGGTTCGATATTAAAAAGGGTAGAGTTACCAGTTTGCCCGTACGGAGTTAGTAACTAAAACTCAATAAACTGTTTTATCTGCTGGTTGGTAAATTTCAACGTATCTTCCTTGAATATATCTCCCTCTTCATTGAATTCCTTATGTATATGAGGAATATGAAGTTTTAAGGGAAGTACATGCATATTGATATAGTGGCAAACTCCTGTAAAGTGCTCTAGTCCTCTTATGTTACCATATTTCCCTGTAGAAACCCCAACTAGTGCAGTTCGTTTACCAGAAAAGCTTTCAGGGAACTTGCAAGCATCAATAAATAATTTTAAAATGCCTGGATAGCTGCCATTATACTCCGGGATAATGAAGATGAATTTTTTTGTTCTTGAAACTAATTCCTGCATTGGCTCCCATGCCGGAAGCTTGTGATTTTCGTACATCTCCGGGTGGACTAATCCTTCCGGAAGATTTTCAAGCGACAGTATTTCAGCGAGTTGATCCTGCTCGTAAAGCTTCTTCAAATAGTATTCAGCTAGCTTCAGAGTATAGCTTCCGGGACGATTGGTGCTGGCAACGATGGTTATCATTTGTGGATAATATGTGTAAAACCCGTAACAGGCTCTCCGATTAAATAGTTTAAAGTTTGTATCTTAGTCGATTGTTAGAAAGTTCTCGAAGGCGCAAAAATAGCATTTTAAATTGAGCGTTTTTGATTAATAAAATTGACAACAATCCGTAAATTATTAGGTAAGGAATGAGTAAGATTATTGCGATTGCAAATCAAAAGGGCGGAGTTGGAAAAACCACCTCATCTATCAACCTTGCGGCAAGTTTAGCCGTTCTGGAGTATCGCACTTTGTTGGTAGATGCGGATCCTCAAGCGAATTCAACATCAGGTATCGGGTTTGACCCGAGAGCTATAAAAGAAAGCATCTACGAGTGCATAATTAATGATGTTGACCCGCGCGACGCTATACAGAAAACAGAAACTCCGAATTTAGATCTTCTTCCGGCACACATCGATCTTGTAGGGGCGGAGATTGAGATGATCAATTTGACTGACCGGGAGTACAAAATGCGTGCAGTATTAGAAAAGGTTAGAGACGATTATGATTTTATTATAATAGATTGTTCTCCTTCTCTTGGTTTGATCACTATTAATGCTTTAACTGCAGCTAATTCTGTTATTATTCCTGTTCAGTGTGAGTATTTTGCTTTGGAGGGTTTAGGGAAGTTGTTGAACACGATTAAGATCGTGCAAAGCCGCTTAAATACCGACCTTGATATAGAAGGTATTTTGCTGACCATGTACGATGTGCGCCTGCGTCTTTCCAATCAAGTTGTTGAAGAGGTTAAAACCCACTTCCAGGAGCTGGTATTTGATACAATTATACAGAGAAATACACGTTTAAGTGAGGCACCGAGTTACGGGGTATCTGTTATTATGCATGATGCTAACTGTAAAGGATCAATCAATTATCTGAACTTAGCAAGGGAGATAATTCGTAAGAACGGACTAGTTAGAGAAGAAGAAAGTACTAAAGCAATAGTTAATTCATGACATATCAGAAAAAAACAGGATTAGGCAGAGGATTAAGCGCATTGCTGAACGACTCTGAACCCGCTCCTGCTGTTCCTTCAAAACCTCAGGCCCAGGCTCCTTCTGCTAAGGAGGATAATACTTCTCCCGGAAATATCAGTTTTATCAAAGTTACTGAAATTGAGGTTAACCCTTTTCAGCCCAGAACAGAATTTGATCCGGTTGCATTAAATGAACTAGCTGAGTCTATTCAGGTTCAGGGATTAATTCAGCCGATCACCGTAAGAAAGGTTTCTGATAATACCTATCAGCTAATTTCTGGTGAAAGAAGGTTAAGAGCATCAAAAATTGCCGGAATTGACGAAATTCCTGCTTACATACGCACAGCTAATGACCAGCAGATGCTGGAAATGGCACTGATTGAAAATATCCAGCGCGAGAACCTTAACTCTATTGAGGTTGCTTTAAGTTTTCAACGAATGATCGACGAGTGTAATCTTAAACAGGAAGAGCTTGGCGACCGTGTTAGTAAAAATCGTTCTACTGTTACAAATTATCTACGTTTACTAAGACTTCCGCCTGCAATTCAGGCTTCCATCAGAGATAATCAAATCTCTATGGGCCACGCTAAAGCTATTCTCGGTTTAGACGATGTTGATAAACAGTTGTTTATCCATGATGAAATAATTAAACAGGGACTCTCTGTTCGTAAAGCCGAGGAATTGGTTCGTGATATTCAGCAGGAAAAGAAGAAAAAAGGCCCAGCTCAGAAGCAATTGTTTGCTCCGGAATACCGGAAGATTGAGGATGACCTGGCTTCCAAGTTTGCAACCAGGGTTAAGCTAAAAGTTCAGGGAAAAGGAAAGGGCGCCATTGAAATACCATTTGTGTCGGAGGATGATCTTAGCCGAATTCTTGAATTATTAGACTGGTAATGCAATACTTGAAAGTTCTTTTACTACTAGTGTTTTTTTCTGTTGCGTCAACGGCCTTCGCTCAAATTGATGAGAGGGTGCTGCGGGTGGATTCTACCTTAATTAATCCTGATGCAAAAAAGGATACTGTCTTCAACAGGAGAAAAGACTCAGTAGTAAATTTACGTTCTGCAAACAAGTTAGAGGAAAGGCCTGCAGTGGTGAAGGACTCTGCTCGTTTGGCCCTGGAAAGGCTTTCGAAAATAGCTACCCGCCGTTCTTTGATGATTCCAGGCTGGGGGCAGATCACTAATAAACGGTGGTGGAAAGTACCAATACTTTACGCTGGATTTGTAGGACTGGGACTCGTGATTGATTTTAATCAGAAAAATTATAAGGAATTGCTCTCGGAGCTGCGTTATAACGACAGGGTGAAGAATGATACGACGGTGAAGCAAAAGTGGCTTAACCCAGCTTTTGCCAATTACAACTATAATAATATCATTGACGCAAAGGATTATTATCGTCGTAATCGCGATCTCTCCTATCTTGTTATAGGTGCCCTGTATGCCGTGAATGTAATAGATGCTTATGTTGACGCTACCTTCTTTAGATTTGACGTAAGTAAAGATCTGTCACTGAAGCTTACTCCATCTTTCAATCCTACCTACGCCTCATCATCAAGTCCGTCTTTTTCGCCTGCTATCAAGCTCCAGCTTTCTTTTAAGAGCAGAAAAAACGATAGCTACAATTGAATTTTTTATAGCATCTTTAATGCGGATTATTGTGTCTTTGTGGACCACCATGCCTGCATTTGCGAGAAATGGGTCTAAAAGCGATAGAAAATGAGGTGGGATCACCAGAAATATTAAACGAAAATTTAGTTAAAATGAGAATAGCCCTTTTAGGTTATGGTAAAATGGGTCGCATTATTGAAAAGTTTGCTCTAGAGCGCGGCCATGAGATTGTTCTTAAAATCGATGAAAATACTCTTGATCAACTAACTACAGAAAACCTTAAAAAAGCAGATGTCGCCATTGATTTCAGTACGCCTCATTCTGTAATGTCAAATATTAATGCTTGTTTCGCCGCAGGCACTCCCCTTGTTGTGGGTACTACTGGATGGTACGAGCAGATGGAGGACGTGAAGAAAAGATGTGAAGAGAGTAACAATTCTCTTTTATGGGGCTCTAACTTCAGTATCGGAGTTAACATATTCTTTTTTGTTAATAAGGTACTTGCAAAGATTATGAACCCTTACCCTCAGTATGATGTTCAGGTTGAGGAGATCCACCACATTCATAAGCTCGACTCTCCAAGTGGAACTGCAATTACTATTGCTGAAGGTATTTTGGAAGGTGTTAGCTCTAAAAAAGAATGGGTGAATAGTTTGGTAGGTGGAGCAGAGGAAGTTGTTGCTAAGCAAGATCAGTTATTGATTGAATCACATAGAATAGAGGAAGTTCCCGGTACGCACACTGTAATTTACAGTTCAGAAGTTGATGAGATTGAATTCAAACATACAGCTCACAGCCGTGCAGGATTTGCTTTAGGTGCTGTTATTGCTGCAGAGTGGCTGAAAGACAAAAAAGGATTTTATTCCGTTAAAGATATATTTGATTTTACTATTTAATAAAAGCTAGATGGCATCTGATTCTTTTGGCTGGTTGTTATATCTCCTGCCCATTGTATTGTTATTTCATGTTGGCTTGTGGAAGCTTTTTGAAAAAGCCGGCAGAAAGGGCTGGGAAGCGCTAATTCCATTTTACAATGCATACGTAATGATTGAACTTACAGGTCGACCTAAATGGTGGATCGTTTTGTTTTTTATTCCGGTTATTAACATCATTGCAGCTATTGCCTTGATGTTGGACTTTGCAAAGTGTTACGGAAAGTTCGATTTCATAGAGCATGCAGGCGTAATTATAGTTCCTTTTATTATGTTTCCAATATGGGGATTTGATAAGAACACGCGTTACCTTGGAAAATCATTGACTGAGGATTTTAAAAAGGCGCATCCTTTTAAGAAGTCCGCCGGCAGGGAGTGGGCAGACGCTATCGTTTTCGCTGTAGTTGCGGCTACGCTAATTCGTAGCTTCCTTTTAGAGGCATATACCATTCCAACAGGCTCCATGGAAAAGTCGCTGTTAATTGGTGATTTCCTTTTTGTCAGCAAGGTGAATTATGGAGGGAGAGTACCAATGACCCCTGTAGCTTTTCCTTTTGCACATCACACGATGCCCGGTACTTCTAATGTTAAAGCATATTGGGACGGAGTACAATTAAAGTATCGTCGCTTGCCGGGTTTTGAGACTGTAGAAAGGGGCGATGTGGTAGTATTTAATTATCCGGAAGGCGACACTGTGGTTGTGGAGACACAGGCTGAAGCAAGTTACTACCAGCTGGTAAGGCAACTGGGCCGCGATGCGGTACATTCAAATCCTAATTTTACAATTGTAGTAAGGCCGGTTGATAAAAGGGAAAATTATATTAAGCGATGTCTAGCTATTGGCGGAGATACTTTAAGTATTGTCAACGCTCAGGTTTTTGTTAACGGTAAACCTGCAGAGAATCCTTCTCAAGGACAAAAGGCTTATTATGTCAAGTCTAACGGTACTGACTTCAATCCTCAAACGCTTTTGGATATGAATATCTCTGTTAGCCAAGCTACTGCGGATGAGTATTATTTTAACATGACGAAGGCTGAATCTGAAGAGATCAAACGTTGGTCTAATGTGAAGGAAGTACGCCCGATCGTTAAATTAGTAGGCGATTATGATCCAATGGTCTTCCCTCACGACGCTAACTTTAAATGGAACCAGGATAATTTTGGTCCCTTGATCGTCCCGAAAAAGGGATGGACAGTAAAGCTTGACAGCGCCTCCATTCCTGTTTATAAAAGAGCTATTCAAGTTTATGAAGGCAATAAGGTGGAAGAACAAAACGGCCGTTTGATTATCAACGGCAAGCCTGCTGATTCATATACTTTTAAAATGAATTATTACTGGATGATGGGAGACAATCGTGATAATTCCTTAGATTCCCGTTTTTGGGGCTTTGTACCCGAGGACCACGTGGTAGGAAAAGCTTTATTTATCTGGATGAGTCTAAACGAAAATGGAAGCTTCCTGGGTAAAGTAAGATGGAACAGATTGTTTCAAGGAATACATTAATTGAAATGATATAAGTAAAAAGCCCGGTTCAAAACGAACTGGGCTTTTTATTTATATAAACTATTTCTGTTTGTTTTCCAACCAGGTTCTGGCATTTGTAAAGGCCTCCATCCATGGAGAGACTTCATCTTTACGACCATCTGGGTAATTCGCCCATTGCCATTGAAGTAGTGATCTCTCGATGTGAGGCATAGTTACTAGATGGCGTCCTGTTTCATCACAAAGCATTGCAGTATTATAGTCTGAACCGTTCGGACAGGCAGGATAGGTCTCGTAGTGATACTTACCTACTATCTGATATCTGTCTTCTGTATGAGGTAAGATGAAGCGGCCTTCACCATGTGATACCCAAACCCCGAGCGTAGAGCCCGCAAGGCTAGACAGCATTACAGATTTGTTTTCCTGAATAGTTAGTGCAGTGAAAATACTCTCGTGTTTCCGGCTTACGTTATGCATCATTTTCGGCTTCTGATCATGGTCCATATTGATCAGTCCTAACTCTACAAAAAGTTGACATCCATTACAGATCCCTACAGACAAAGTATCTTCACGTTTAAAGAAGTTTTCAAGTGCAATCCGAGCTTTTTCGTTGTACATAAATGCTCCTGCCCAGCCTTTCGCTGAACCAAGAACGTCTGAGTTGGAAAATCCTCCAACTGCGCCGATAAATTGAATATCCTCCAAAGTTTCCCTTCCTGAAATCAGGTCGGTCATATGCACGTCCTTCACATCAAAGCCAGCCATGTAAAGCGCATTGGCTAATTCCCTTTCAGAGTTGCTTCCCTTTTCACGAATGATAGCAGCTTTAATCTTTGGTTTACTAGCATCTATTACTGGCTTCTGACCATTAAAGGAAGCAGGGAACGTATATTTTAATACGTGATGTTTGTAATTGTCATAGCGCTCTTTTGCGCTTGTAGCGCCGCTTTGTCTGATATCAAGCAGATACGATGTTTTAAACCAAACGTCTCTTAATTCAGCAATGTCAAAGCTGTAGTTGTCCTCGCCGTTCTTAAGTTGCAAGGACCCTTCTGAGGTACTTTGTCCGAGAAGATAAAAAGGAACCTTATTTTCCGTTAAAACTCCTTCAACCTCTGATGAGGCCTGGAATACGATACCAATATTTTCAGCAAAAAGGACCTTGATCGTATCTGGTTCCGCTAAGGGACTGAGGTCAATTTTAGCACCAAGTCCGTTATCTGAAAAGCACATTTCGAGTAAGGTTGTGATCAAACCCCCGCTGCCAATATCGTGACCTGCTTCGATCTTGCCATCTTTGATCAATTGCTGGATAGTATCAAATGCCGTTTTAAATGCTTCGGCATCCTGCATATCTGGGGTTTCATTCCCGATCTTATTTACAATCTGCGCGAATGAGGACCCTCCAAGTTTGAAAGTGTCGTTAGAAAGATTGATGTAGTAAATATTCCCCCCGTCTTTCTTTAACACAGGTTCAACTACCTTACGAATATCAGAGCAATTTGCTCCGGCAGAAATAATAACAGTACCAGGTGCAATAACATCCTCGTCTTTGTATTTCTGTTTCATGGAAAGGGAATCTTTTCCCGTAGGAATATTGATGCCTAAGTCGATTGCAAAGTTTGAACAAGCTTCTACAGCTTCGTACAAGCGTGCATCTTCACCGGCGTTTTTACAAGCCCACATCCAGTTAGCTGAAAGTGAAACACTTTTTAATCCGTCTTTTAGCGGAGCCCAAACAATGTTAGAAAGCGCTTCTCCAATAGCGTTTCGGCTACCAGCAGCCGGGTTGATCAACGCAGATACGGGAGCATGACCCACTGAAGTGGCGATCCCTTCTTTACCCTGAAAATCCAGGGCCATAACTCCACAGTTATTTAAAGGTAGTTGTAACGGACCAGCACACTGTTGTTTAGCAACACGGCCACCCACACACCGGTCAACTTTATTTGTCAGCCAGTCTTTACAAGCAACAGCTTCCAGTTGCAATACCTGTTCCAGGTAAGATTGAAGTTGTGCTTTATCATAGGTGACCGGCTGGTAGGAACGAGCGATTGATTTGTCTTCCATCACCATTTTTGGCGAGCTTCCAAACATATCCGACAGCGCAAGGTCCATTGGTTTTTCACCTGTTGTGGACGACTGGAATGTAAAGCGATGATCTCCGGTAACATCTCCAACTGTATACATTGGCGAGCGTTCGCGATCTGCTATTTTTTGTAAGGTCTCAATGTCTTGTTCTCCAATAACTAATCCCATTCGTTCCTGGGATTCATTACCAATGATTTCTTTAGCAGAAAGAGTTGGGTCTCCGACCGGTAGTTTATCCAGATCTATTTTGCCACCTGTCTCTTCAACAAGCTCGGAAAGACAGTTCAAGTGCCCACCTGCACCATGATCATGAATCGATATGATCAGGTTGTTATCGCTTTCCACCATTCCGCGTACCGCGTTTGCAGCTCTTTTCTGCATTTCGGGATTAGAGCGTTGAACAGCGTTCAGTTCAATCCCTGTTCCGTGTTCTCCGGTATCTGCAGACGAAACCGCAGCTCCCCCCATTCCAATCCGGTAGTTTTCACCACCAAGGATTACAATTTTGTCTCCGGTTTTAGGCTTTTGTTTCTGAGCCTGGCTAGCTTTTCCATAACCTATTCCACCTGCCAGCATGATAACTTTATCATAGCCAAGCTTTCTAGGAGATTCAATACCATCAGTTTTTTCGTCGTGTTCGAACGTTAACACAGATCCCGTGATCAGAGGCTGGCCGAATTTATTTCCGAAATCGGTTGCACCGTTAGATGCCTTTATCAGGATATCCATTGGCGTTTGATAAAGCCATTTTCTTTCCTGTGTTGCATGTTCCCATGGACGGTCTTTTTCAAGGCGGGATAAGGCTGTCATATAAACAGCTGTCCCAGCCAGAGGAAGTGCCCCTTGGCCACCTGCTAGTCTGTCCCTGATCTCTCCACCCGAGCCAGTTGCAGCTCCGTTAAAGGGCTCGACAGTAGTAGGGAAGTTGTGCGTTTCTGCTTTTACCGAGATTACAGATTCAAACTCTTTGATCTCATAAAAATCAGGGACATCAGCCCGTTTTGGCGCAAATTGTTGAACAACCGGACCTTTGATAAAAGCTACGTTGTCTTTATATGCAGAAACAATATCGTTAGGGTTTGCTTCTGAAGTTTTACGGATAAGTTTGAATAAAGACGTTGGCTTTTCTTCTCCATCAATAATGAATTTACCATTGAAGATCTTATGTCGGCAATGCTCCGAATTCACCTGAGAAAAGCCGAATACTTCTGAATCAGTAAGGGGACGCCCAAGTCTTTCCGAAAGTTGGTTCAAGTAGTCCACTTCATCATCACTTAAAGATAGCCCTTCCTGCCTATTATAGGCAGCAATATCTGAGACCGGTAAAACAGGTTCAGGCTCAATATTAATTGTAAAAAGATCCTGACCTAGTCCCTTGTACTTCTGAGAAAGCATTGGATCATAATCAGTGAAATCCTCTTTTACAATTTTAAATTCCTCAATCCTGATTATACCCTGAATATCCATATTCTGGGTAATCTCCACAGCATTCGTACTCCAGGGCGTAACCATTGCCGCGCGAGGACCAACGAAGAAGCCGGTTAATGCTGTTTCCTGTTGTAACTTGGCGTTGCCGAAAAGCCATTCAAGTTTTGTAATGTCTGTGGAATTAAGTTCCCGCTCAATTTGTACTGCGAAAACTATATCAGGCTGATTGAAAAAGAAATGAAGCATGCTTATTTTTTCCTGAATGTTGATTGTTTGTTTGTGGCCACAAAGCACCTGCTGTTTACTTTATATCCTTTTGTGGGCGTCTGCTCATGCAGGTTTTTTGAAGCCGCAAAGTTAGCGTTAAAAATCGAAATTGGTTGTAAAAAGGGTCACATTCTGCAGGTTTTATAGTGTGTATCTGCAGGTTTGCTGTTTTTACCTGGATTTAGGGTGATTCGAAAATACAATTCTTTTTATAGGCACTTTAACTTTTTTCCGCCAGTAGAACAAGTATTATTCTGATTCGGCAACTAAGTTTAAAATCCTAAGTTTGCAATATGAGAAACGAAAGACCTACTATTTTGGTGGTTAATGATGATGGTATTGATGCGCCGGGAATACAAACCTTGCTTGAAGCAATGAAAGAGCTGGGGAATGTAGTGGTTGTTGCTCCTGATGGACCTCAGTCGGGAATGGGGCATGCTATCACCATTAGTCGTCCCCTGCGTTTGGATAAGGTCCATATTTATCCCGACGTAGAGATGTACAAAAGCTCGGGTACGCCAGCGGATTGTGTAAAACTTGCCGTGAATAAAGTTCTGCAGGGGAAAAAGCCTGACTTATGTGTCTCAGGGATAAATCACGGATTAAATCATTCCATCAACGTCATCTATTCTGGTACTATGTCTGCCGCTGTTGAGGGTGCTATCGAGAGTATTCCATCGATCGGCTTTTCCTATGATGACTTTACCTATGATGCTGACTTCAGTAAATGTGTACCTTATGTTAAAGCCATTGCCAGGCAGGTTCTTGAGCATGGGTTGCCCCAGGGTACCTTATTAAACGTGAACTTTCCAAAAGTTAAAAATATCAAGGGTTTAAAAATCTGTCGTCAGGCAAATGCAAAATACGCAGAAGAATTTGATGAAAGACTAGATCCTCATAAACGGAACTACTACTGGCTTACGGGAGTTTTTCAGCACAACGACAAAGGTGAAGATACGGATGTTTGGGCTTTGGAAAACGGATATGCATCTGTAGTACCAGTACAATTCGATCTTACTGCGCATCATGCAATTCCTTATTTAAATAGCTGGGATATCAATGTTGAATCGTGATAATGTTTGGTTAGGGACAGTATTGGGACTGATTCTACCAGGAATAGCATTCCTTGTAGTCGAAGTACTAAAGATGAACCTAAATGTTCTTAAAAAGGCAGATCTTCTGTATATAGGTTGTGTGGCCTTGAATCTTCTGATCGTGAAATATTACGCCAACAGGTATATGGAGTCTACAGCAAGAGGGATCATAGGCTCCACCTTCATATGCGCGTTCATCTTCTTTTACTATAAGATGCAATCATGAAGTATTACCTTATAGCAGGAGAAGCGTCGGGAGACCTTCACGGGGCTAATTTAATGCGTGCTTTAAAAGCAGAAGATAAGGCAGCTGAGTTCAGGTTTCTTGGCGGAGATCTTATGGTTGCGCAAGGCGGGGAAATTGTAAAGCATTACAGCGACATGTCATACATGGGCTTTGCAGAGGTAGTACTGAACCTTCGAACTATATTAAAGAACATGAAGCATGCGAAAGCAGATCTCTTAAGATTCAATCCAGATGCCTTAATTCTCATTGATTTTCCTGGGTTCAACCTTAAGATTGCCGAATTTGCTAAACAACATGGGATAAAGGTTTACTACTATATTTCGCCAAAAGTATGGGCTTGGAATCAAAAGCGCGTATTGAAAATCAAGAAAGTGGTAGACAAGCTTTTCTGCATTCTTCCCTTTGAAGTTGATTTCTACAGAAGTTGGGGCATGGAGGTGAATTATGTAGGAAACCCCTTACTTGATGCTATCGCTGCTTTTAACCCGAACGAGAGGTTCAGAAGCGAGCATGGATTGGATGGAAGAAAGTTGGTAGCGCTATTGCCAGGCAGTAGAAAGCAGGAGATTTACAAGATCCTTCCTGATATGCTGGAAACAGCTTCCCGTTTTCCTGATTATCAATTTGTAATAGCAGGGGCGCCCAGTTTTGATGTTGTGTTCTATTCTCAATTTATTAAGGGGAAGGATATACCAGTGGTTTTCAACAGCACTTACGATTTGTTATCAAATTCTGAGGCAGCTATAGTAACCTCAGGAACTGCAACGTTAGAAACAGCATTATTTCATATTCCAGAAGTTGTTGTTTATAAAACAAGTGCTATTTCTGTTGCTATTGCCCGAATGGTGATCAAAATCCGTTTCATATCTCTCGTCAATTTAATTATGGATGAATTGATAGTAAAAGAGTTGATTCAGGAGGATTGTAATTCCGATAAAATAGGAGAGGAGTTGGAACGCCTTTTATCGGGCAGTTACCGTGAAAAGATGTTAAGGAATTATCAGGTGTTGTCGGAAAAGATGGGTTCGCCGGGAGCGTCCGAAAAAACCGCCAGGTTAATAGTAAAAAGCCTCGATGAAACTTAGTTCACCGAGGCTTTTCTTAATGACTCCAGGTTGTAACAACAAAAATCAAACTTATCAACCTAACAAAAATAAATCAACCTATCTCACAAACAACCTAAACCTAACCCAAAGTCAAATATTATTTCTGCAACCTGTTTCCGCTTTGATTTCTAACAGGAACCAGGGCAGGTGTTTTCTTTCTTAAACCATTCACAAAGTCAGAAACCAATTCTTTTAATCTTTCAAACATATTAACCCCTTTTCTTAGTAATTGTAAACTTAATTAATTACGAGCCGAATTCAAAAATATTGTTCACTGTCAGATATTTAATTGATTTCTAAAGGCCTATTTCCTTACTACGTTTGCAAGGTATAAAGGTTCGCTCAAAATAAAACTATTGTTCGACCTCATCCCAGTTAAATGCAGGGTTTTCAGCAGCGGTTTTAGCGCTTTTCATAAGGGATTTCAACTCCTGAACTTTTGCATAATTTGTTGATGCAATATTGTTTGTTTCTCCGGTATCCTTATTTAAATCGTATAGTTCCAGTACCTCTGGTTTACCTTTGTCTTTAAAGCGGATCAACTTCCAGTTTCCTTGTCGTAGAGCTTCCTTATAACCCTTCTCCCCAAACTGCCAGTAGAGGTAATCATGTTGTTTTTGTGTTTTTCCTGATAATGCATTCACGAATGAAATACCATCAATATTAGTGGGAACAGAAGTAAAGGTTAATTGACCAATAGTTGGCATCATGTCCCAAAAGGCCCATGCATCTTCTCTGGTTTTCCCGGCAGGAACTCTTCCCGGAGCTCTAACGATAAGAGGCACCCGAATTCCACCTTCATACAAATCTCTTTTTACACCTTTCAACGGACCACTACTGTTGAAATAGGCAGGGTCTCCTCCACCTTCTTCATGCGGGCCGTTATCGCTGGTAAACATTATATAGGTATCATTTTCCAAACCCAGGTTCTTAACCTGTTTTACAATGCTTGCCACATCCTGATCCAGTCTGTACATCATTGCTGCAAAGGCAGCATGAGGCTGTAGCTGGGTACGGTAAGATGCTTTGTTCTGATAGAATGGCTTCTCCGGGGGATACTTGCTGCTGCCATCCAGGTTCTGAAACTTCTTCATCAAATGTTCAGGAACCTTAAGCTCGGCATGAGGCAGTGTTGTGGAAAGATAAAGGAAGAAGGGCTTATTTTTGTTCTCTTTTATAAATCCCAGTGCATGCTCAAGGATCAAGTCGGGAACATATTTAGTAGAATCTATCGTCACTTTACTTAACTCTCTGTTCTTGACCTCAAAGAGGTGATCTGTAAAGTAGTGATGAGCATGTCTTTGTAGGAGATAGCCATAAAACGTGTCAAACCCTTTCAGATGAGGTGCTCCTGGTTCGTTTTCTAATCCAAGTCCCCATTTTCCAAACATGCCGGTTGCATATCCGTTATCTTGAAGGTGTTGAGCTAAAGTAGTATCCTGAGGGCGCAGTGATGCATTGGCATTTCCGCGAATATACGCGTGACCCATGTGCTTTCCTGTCATTAGAGCTGCTCTTGAAGGGGCACAAACAGTATTACCCGCATAGAATTGAGTGAACTTCGTACCTTCCTTTGCTAGCTGATCGATGTTAGGAGTTTCAATTGGACTCTTTGCATTAAAAGAGGATAAATTCCCATAACCTAAGTCATCGGCAAGAATGAAAATTATGTTTGGCTTTCTTTGTTTAGAACTTTGTGCTTCTGCCTGTGTGATTGAAGCAGCAAGAACAAAAAGGCCTATAAGTTTTTTTAAGTGCATGGCTGAAAGGATACTCTATTGGTTTTGTAGGCAAACATAACGCATTGTTTACTATTCTTTTAATAAATTTTAGTTTCTTCGCATCAATTTTACAATAATAGATAGAATGAGAGCTTTCCTATTTGATTTAAACGGAACGATGATAGATGACATGGATTTCCATACGGATGCATGGCATGAAGTATTGAATAACGATTTAGGAGCTAACCTTAGTCGCGAGGAGGTAAAGAAGCAGATGTACGGGAAAAATCACGAGTTGTTGGTCCGGGTGTTCGGAGACGAGAAGTTTACAGAGGAGGAGAAGGATAAGATATCCTTTGAAAAGGAGAAACGGTACCAGAGCCGATTTAAGCCTCATTTAAAATTGATTGATGGCTTATCCGAGTTTTTAGAGAAAGCGCATAGTCGGGGCATAAAAATGGCAATTGGTTCTGCAGCTATTACCTCCAATGTCGATTTTGTTCTGGATGGCTTAAATATAAGAGAGTACTTTCCGGTGGTTATTAGTGCAGATAATGTTAGTGTGAGTAAGCCCGATCCGGAGACATTTTTAAAGGGGGCAGAGCAACTAGGAATGAAGCCGGAAGATTGTATTGTTTTTGAGGATAATCCAAATGGGGTAGAAGCCGCGAGGCGAGCCGGGATGAAATGTGTAGTTCTTACAACGATGCACGAGGAATACGAGTTTGAAGGTTTGGATAATATTCTGGTTTTCGTAGAAGATTACACCGACCCTTTCTTTGAGCAGTTTTTGAATAAGTAGCGATCTGGTTCTTATAATGTAATTAAAAAAGGAACGGCCGCTTCATTAGCGAAGCGGCCGTTCCTTTTTTAATTATTAAGCTTAAGCTTTATTTATCTGATAATAAACATCGCTCCAGCGTAATTCATTTTTCAACGAATACAGGTCGGTGTTCTTTCCAATCTTCACCAATTCAATTCCTGCCATATCAGAGAAAGCTTCCATATGTTCAGAAGTCAGGTTCTGGCTATAACATGTATGGTGAGCTCCACCCGCTAAGATCCAGGCAGCACAACCAGTTTTCATATCTGGATATGGTTTCCAGAGTACGCGTGCTACAGGAAGTTTTGGAAGATCGTGTTGTGGCGCTACTGCTTCAACTTCGTTTACGATTAAACGGAAACGATTACCCATATCAACGAGAGACGCATTTATGGCAGGACCAGCAGCTACGTTAAATACTAAACGTACCGGATCTTCTTTACCTCCGATTCCTAAAGGATGGATTTCGCATTTCGCCTGGCCATCAGCAATAGATTCACAGATCTCGAGCATGTGAGAACCCAAAACAAGAGGATTAGATGGATCGAAGTGGTAAGTGTAATCTTCCATGAATGCATTTCCACCCGCAAGGCCGCTACCCATAACTTTCATTGCGCGAACTAAAGCAGCTGTCTTCCAGTCACCTTCTCCTGCAAATCCATAACCCTGGTTCATTAGACGCTGGGCCGCGATACCTGGTAATTGTTTCATTCCATGAAGATCCTCGAACGTATCAGAGAAACCTTTATAATTGCCTGCTTCTAAAAATGCTTTTAAACCTAATTCGATTTTAGCTGCATCTCTTAAAGAAGAATATCTGGAGCCTCCTTTACGAAGAACATCAACAACAGCATAACGGGCTTCGTATTCTGCAGTTAACGCATCAACTTCAGCATCGCTGATCTGATTGATCACTGCTACCAGGTCGCCAATACCGTGTGTGTTTACAGAGAAACCAAATTTTAATTCAGCTTCTACCTTATCTCCGTCTGTAACAGCAACGTAGCGCATATTGTCGCCAAAGCGAACGAACCTCGCACCTTGCCAGTCGTTCCAGCCAGCAGCAGCACGCGCCCAGCCGTTCAGTTGATCCAAAACTTCAGGATCTTGCCAATGTCCAACAATAACCTTACGGTTAATCTTCATTCTTGACATCATGAAGCCAGTCTCTCTGTCGCCGTGAGCACTTTGATTAAGGTTCATGAAATCCATGTCAATAGTTGCCCATGGAATATCGCGATTGAATTGAGTATGTAAGTGTGCAATTGGTTTTTGAAGAGTTCTCAAACCAGTGATCCACATTTTAGCAGGAGAGAAAGTGTGCATCCAGGTAATAATTCCGATTACATTTGGAGCCACATTAGCTTCCTGGCAAATAGCATAAATTTCTTCAGTGCTCTTTACCGTTGGCTTGAAAACAACGCGAACTGGAATTTCAGAAGCATTATTTAAAAAAGCTGCAATTTCCTCAGAATGAGCCGCAACTTGTTTTAAGGTTTCTTCTCCGTACAAGTCCTGGCTTCCGGTTACAAACCAAACTTCAAATTTTTTAAGGTCAGTCATTTTTTTATTTACGATTTACGATTTACGATTTACGATTTACGATTTACGATTTGTTCTGTCTATAGCTTTTGACGGTTTGCAATCTTACTCTCCTAAATATTGAATGCCCCTAATGAAATTCATTGTGGGCATTCAATATTTTGAGGGTCTGAAAGTATCGAACCTAAATTATACTGATACGTTTATTGGCCGTAGTATGAATTTGGTCCGTGTTTCCTTTCAAAGTGTTTTTTTATCAAGGAGTCTTTGAGTCTTGGTGCTTGAGGATTTATCTGCTCAGTCAACAAAGCCATTTTCGCTACAGTTTCAAGTACAGCACTATTGTATACTGCTTTATCTGCTGTCTTTCCCCACGTGAATGGCGCGTGGTTACCTACTAGGATCATTTCCACTTCTTCGTAGCTCAAGCCTTTGTCTTTGAAGCAGTTCATGATTTGGAAGCCTGTCTGGTACTCATAGTCTCCGAGGATCATGTCATCACTCATAGGAGGCGCACAAGGGATATCTGCAGTTAAATGGTCAGCATGAGTAGTACCGTAATTAGGAATGTCGCGTTGGCTTTGAGCCCAGGCAGTCCCATAAACAGAATGAGTATGAACTATTCCTCCAATCTTTTCCCAATGCTTGTATAGAACTGCATGGGTTAAGGTATCTGAAGATGGTCGAAGATTACCCTCAACGGTTTTCCCTTCAAAATCTACGATTACCATTTTCTCTGGTGAAAGGTCCTCATAGGGAACTCCACTTGGTTTAATTGCAAAAACACCTAAATCACGATCAACAGCACTTACGTTTCCGAAAGTAAAAAGTACCAAACCCAGCTTAGGTAATTGCATATTGGCTTTGTAAGCCTCTTCTTGAATATGTTGATATTTAGACATGAATTTATTTTATTGAGTTGTTCGTTGTTAGAAATTTAACTGACAGCTTTGAGCTTTGAGCTGTCAGTTGAGCTCATCGCTACTTAAGCTGTTTCCAGTGATTCAGAAGCAATAAAGTTCTCTACCAACGCCCCTGCCTCAGAGTATTTCTGATACCGCTTAGCGTAAATTGCAACAGCCTCAGGATTTGGGTAATACTCGGCATCAAAGCCCTGACCCATAACTTTCATTGCATCTTCAACTTTTGGATATATTCCAGCCGCTGTCGCAGCGAACATTGCCGCTCCAATTGCGCATGTCTGTTCTGATTTATGGATCTTAATTGGCATATTTAATACATCCGCCATCATTTGCATGATAAATGGAGATTTTTTAGCAACACCGCCCAATCCGATCAAGCCTTTTACCGGAACACCTTGATCGATAAAACGGTCTACAATCTTTTTGGCGCCAAAACATGTTGATTCAACCAATGCCCGGAAGATTCTCACAGCATCACTTCCCAGATCTAAGCCAAGGAAGGCGCCTTTAAGTAATTGATTAGCATCTGGAGTCCTCCTTCCATTTAACCACTCAATAGCTAGCTCGCCGCCTTCTTCAAGTGGTAATTCTGAAGCACGTTTGCTTAATTCAGGAATGATCCGTCCTTCAACTTCTTCAATTAGCCTCTGGGCAGTTGCCTCATCTACTATTTGAGTTTGCGAAAGCAGGTTTTTAACTGGCCAGGCAAGTACATTTTTCAACCATGCATAGGCGTCTCCAAATGCCGACTGCCCGGCTTCCATACCAATCATGCCTGGGATGATCGAACCATTCACTTGCCCGCAGATACCGTTAACTAAAGTGTCCTTTACCTCATCAACAGGAGCAACCAGCATATCACATGTAGATGTTCCCATAACCTTGCTAAGGTAGTACGGCTCAATTTGACCACCTACAGCTCCCATGTGAGCATCAAATGCTCCGATGCCGATAACTACGTCAGTAGAAAGACCCAGTTTTGCGGCCCAGTCAGAAGATAGTGTGCCTGCTCTTTCCGCAGAAGTATATGTTTTGTTAGATAATTTTGCTGTGAAGCCAGTTAGAAGCGGGTCTAGTGAAGCAAAGAATTCTTCAGGAGGTAAGCCTCCAAATTCTTCAGCCCACAGAGATTTGTGACCTGCAGAACAAACGCCACGTTTAATCTCAGCGGCATCCGATCCTCCTGTAAGAAGGAACGGGATCCAGTCACAGTGCTCAACGAAAGAATGGATAGCATTTCGCACTTTCTCGTCCTCTCTCAGCACGTGAAGTAATTTTGCCCAGAACCATTCGGATGAATAAATCCCACCTACAAACTGTAGATAGTTAACTGGGAATTTTTCTGCGTGTTCATTTATCTCGGAAGCTTCTTTAACCGAAGTGTGATCTTTCCAAAGAACAAACATTGCATTTGGATTGTCTTTGAACTCTGGAAGAAGTGCCAATGGCGTTCCTGTTTTGTCGACAGCAACCGGGGTTGAGCCAGTAGTATCTATAGAAATAGCCTTCACGTTAGCAGCTACTTCTTTTCCTGCTTTTTGCAGGGTTTCTTTTATAGTGGTTTCAAGGCCTTCTACATAATCGAGAGGATGCTGACGGAACTGACTGTCCACTGCGTTGCAAAACAAACCTTGCTTCCACCTGGGATAGTAGAAAACAGATGCTGCAACTTCTTCTCCTGTTAGGGCATTTACAATAACCGAGCGTACGGAATCTGTTCCGTAATCTACTCCAATAACAAAACTCTGCTGGCTCATAATTCGTTAATTCGTGTCTAATTAACACTTATTTTTTCAAAAATAAAAAACGTTTGTAAAACAAAGGCAAAAATTAAAATTTTCTTAAAGGTCTAAATTGCTTACACACTTTCCTAATTGTTTTTGCACGGGCAGGGAAATGTGTAATGTTCCATTAGAAGGCTGTAGGCATTTAAAAGGTTTCTTAAGAATTCAGGGCTTGCGGGTTAGGTATAAAATTAAGGAACGCCTGGAATTTATCTTTATAAATAGAAGGGTCGAGTTTGTAAAAATAAGCCCCTTTTTTAGAGTTCTCTTTATCTTTCTCGCTTTGACGAATTAAGAGACCTGTCGATAGAAGTTTGCGGCTAAAATTTCTTTTATCAAGGATCGTGTCGTAAACGTTTTCGTAGAGAGTTTGAATCTGGGGTATTGTGAACTTTTCAGGAAGCAACTCAAAAAGGATTGGGTGAAGAGCCGCTTTGTATTTAAGTTTCTCTTTAGCCATTTCAACCATTGGTTCATGATCGAAAATAAGCTTCGGCATTTTCTTTAACGGAAACCATTCTGCATGGTATTCTTCACTCAATTGTTGTTCGTACTTATTGATATCAATAAATGCGAAATAAGTGATACTAATGGTACGTTCAATTGGATCTCGCTTAGGCTCACCAAATACGTGCATCTGTTCCATGTATACCCCTTCAAGACCCGTTAATTGTTTGAGGATCCGCGATGCAGCCTCTTCAGGCCCTTCATTAGGTTCAATAAAACCACCCATCAAACTCCACTTATTTTTTTCAGGTTCAAATCCCCTTTGAATAAGCAGGAGCTTTAATAATTCGCCATCAAAACCGAATATAATGCAGTCGACAGCAACGAGAATACGAGTTTGTTTTGAATACCTGGTCATCGCAATTGTGGTACAATTATATAGATATTAAATGTATATAAAGCACCAATTAAGCTTTTTATCTTTTCTGCCTACTAGTTTGTTTAATGATTCTACAAATGAGAAGATGGAAAATTAAGTGTTCTATTGACGCTTATAAAAATCTTCCTTACATTGTGCTATCAATAGCCAATTAGAGGAGGTTATTCATAGACCTTCACTTATATTAGTTAATAAAGAATTTACGATTTCTAAATCTGTTTTTATTTCGTTATAATTGAGTAGCCAATTATTCAAACGTTTCTCAATCAATATCGTATAAAGTACCGCAGAGGTTCGAAAAATAGACAGCAATATTTTTATTGCTAAATATGTGAGTGAAATGAGGAGCAAACCAATTGTAAAGGAGCCAGTAAATGAGGATGTCAAAGATGAGGCTTTGTTGTGGAAAGATTTTAAACAAGGAGATAAGGATGCCTATGCTAGTCTTTATTCAAAGTATTCCTCTTTACTATTTCGTTATGGATGTAAAATTTCTCCTGATAGAGAGGTAGTTAAAGATTGCATGCATGATCTGTTTACCGAGTTGTGGAAAAATAAAGCCACTCTTGGTTCTCCAGCATCAGTTAAAAACTATTTGGTAAAATCTTTGCGAAATAAACTTGTCAGGGAAATTGCCAAGCAGGCTAAATTTGTAAGTGAAGATGGATTACCCGACACCAATCTGGGTATTGTATCCTCTCATGAACTACAGCTTATTTACAGTCAAGCGAAGTCTGAGCAGGAGCGACAGCTTATTTCGGCTATGCGAAAGCTCACCAATCGGCAAAAAGAGATTATTTTCCTATTGTATTATAATAACCTCAGTCCTGCAGAAGTTGCTTCTATAATGTCCATTTCGGTCAGAACTATTTACAACACAACATTTTCCGCAATACAGCTTCTTAAAGGCGAATTAACAGCGATTGTTATTTTAGCCATCTGTAAGGATCTACTCTAAATTTAATCTTTAGATGCATTGAGTTTGCTGTTTCTGAAGCTATAACTAAAATACACTACCAATCCAATGGCCAGCCATATCAGGAACCTCACCCAATTCGTGTAACCCAATTCCGTCATCAAATAAAAGCAGCTTAGAAGTCCCGCTACCGGGATCAGCGACAATTCTTTTGTGAATGATAGGAAAGCTAGCGTAATTGCAGTGATAAGGAATAATATGTATGGTAGTTTTTCCCGGAACTCTTCCCAATTACCATAGCTATTGAACATTTCGAGTAGCGGCTTATGAAAAACTGCTAATCCGGCAATAAGAACACCAGGAACTACATATTTTGAATTGATATAGGGAATCCTGAAGCGCCCTGGTTGTACCTCCTTATCCTCTTCCAGCAGTAATACTCCTCCACATACTAGAACAAAGGCAAATAGTGTTCCTATGCTCGTAAGGTCGGTTACCTCTGTAAGGTTCATGAACAGCGCTGGAATTGCTACCACCAAACCAGTTATTATAGTTGAGAAATAGGGGGTTTTGTATTTAGGGTGAATCTTTGAAAATGCTTTAGGTAACAACCCGTCTCTGCTCATTGCCATCCAGATCCTTGGCTGTCCCATTTGAAAAATTAGGAGCACACTGGCTGTGGCGATAACAGCACTTACCGAGATAATGTAGCTGATCTTATTTAAACCAATGCGTTCAAATACGAAAGCAAGGGGGTCTCCTACTTGTAATTCTTTGTAGTTTACCATTCCCGTTAATACCAATGCTATCAGTATGTAAAGCACGGTACAAATAATCAGGGAGTAGATCATGCCTTTAGGAAGATCCTTCTGCGGGTTTTTGCATTCTTCCGCTGTAGTAGAGATCGCATCAAAACCGATGTAGGCAAAAAATACCCCTGAAACACTTTTCATTACACCTCCGAATCCATTTGGAAAAAATGGTGTCCAGTTAGCAGGGCTTATATAAAAGAACCCAAGGATAATAACAAAGATGACAACCGCTATTTTAAGTAAAACCATAGCATTGGTAACTCTTTTGGTTTCCCTTATTCCTATATAAACCAGCCATGTTATAAGTGCCACAATAATCAATGCGGGTATATCGGCAATTAGCCTTAATCCTCCCAGCTGTGGCGCTGAAAGCCAGGCTGTCGACTGGTCTTTCATTGTATCGGTTATCTCAGCCAACTTTCCCTGCAGGGTGAATTGTTGAATTTTTTCATGCCCCCGGTATGCAGAAAGATAATCCATGGTAAGGTAAGAGGGGATATGAATATTAAAACCGCGAAGAAGATTTGTAAAATATTCACTCCAGGAAATTGCTACAGCAATATTTCCTATAGCATATTCCATTAGCAGGTCCCATCCAATGATCCATGCAATTAACTCGCCAAAAGAGGCATATGCATAAGTATATGCACTTCCCGAAACAGGTATCCTCGATGCGAATTCGGCATAACACATTGCTGAGAAGCCACAAGTAATAGCAGTAATTATAAAGAGTAAGGTAACACCGGGACCTCCGTTGAATGACGCTTCTCCAATAGTAGAAAAAATACCGGCACCAATCACCGCGGCTATTCCCATAAACGTTAGATCCTTTACCCCAAGTACTTTATTTAAATGAGACATGCCCTGCTCTGGATTTTCTCCATCTCCATAGCCGGAAGAAACGTCAGAAAGTATGGTGTTTAATGGTTTTTTACGGAAATAGTTATTTGACATGTAAATAGTATGAAGATGTTAACTTAACATAGACCAAACATAGGAAAAATAGCTTTGCTGCAGAAAAAAGCTCTGAATATGAAAAAGAGATTCATCCGTTTTTTCTATGAACAGCAGTCATTCTTTTTTGCTTTTGCTACTTTTTGCATTCTCGGGATAATTTTACAGTTATCATTTAATCAGGAGCAAATATTCCTGTATATAAACCGGCACCACTGCGCTTTTTTTGATCGTTTCTTTCTTTTTTATACCTGGCTGGGCGATGGACTTTTTGTTGTTTTTATATCCTTACTACTATCCTTCTACAAATTCAGGTACAGTATATTGTCGCTGATGGCCTATCTTTACAGCTCTCTCATCGCCCAGCTACTGAAATACCAGTTTAGTTTTCCCAGGCCCCTTAAGTATTTTGAAGGTAAGGAAAGTCTACACCTGATCAGCGGCCTTGATGTACATTCATATAAAAGTTTTCCTTCCGGACACAGTGTATCAGCTCTGGCACTTGCTATTATTTTAGCATATATTTCTCCAAATAAAAGGCTGGGGGGCCTTATTTTTATTGTTTATTTAATCGCTGCCTTTTCAAGGGTCTACCTGGCAGAGCATTTCTTTATGGATATTTTCGCCGGCGCATTCCTGGGAGTTGTATTAGCTATTCAAATGATTTTTTGGCTGGAAGGTCGAAAGTGGTATAATTCCAGCCATTTAGACTTTGGATGGAACAAAAGGATTGCCAGGAAGGGCATTAAGAAAAGGGATTTTGATATTACACTTATAGAAAGGTCATTATTTGAAAAACGCTAGCTACACATCCTTACTGGTATTCCTCTTTAGCCTTGCACTTTTATTATTTAATTTAGGAAAACCAGAAATTTACATTCTTGATGAGGCAAAAAATGCCGAGTGCGCAAGAGAGATGTTTATTTCAGGCGATTATCTGGTACCAAGATTTAACGGGCAGTTAAGGACAGACAAGCCTCCGCTCCATTATTTTTTCATGACTTTGTCCTATAAGTTATTTGGAGTATCCTCTTTTAGTGCCCGATTCTTCTCTGCTGTGTTTGGGGCTTGTACTGTGCTTATTACCTATTTGTTCACCAGAAGGTTTTTGGGTGGGGCAAGAGCATTACTGGCGTCGATCATTTTAATATCCTCGCTGCATTTTAATTTCCAAATGCGTCTGGCTGTTCCTGATCCCTACCTTATCTTTTTTATTGCAGCGACGATTTTCTGTTTTTATCTCTTCTACGATACCGGGCAGAGAAACTGGCTTTGGATAATGTACATCTGCCTTGGATTAGGAACACTAACCAAAGGTCCGGTAGCTATTGGTCTTCCCGCTATAGCGATATTTCTATACTTACTGCTAACCAGGAATATTAACTGGACAATCATTAACAAATACAAGGTATTTCCTGGACTTGCTATTGTTACAGCAATAGCCTTACCGTGGTTTTTTCTTAATTACGTTAAAACTAATGGTGAGTGGACTCAGGGTTTTTTTCTAAAACACAATCTGGAACGTTTTACGAATACGATGGAGGGACATGGTGGCTTTTTTTTACTTCCGGAAATCATGGTCGTGCTTGGAATGATACCATTTGGCGTATTTACGGTCAGGGCATTCATCAAATGCATCAGAGGGAAAAAGAGAGACGCACTTCTCCTCTCCCTTCTAGTGGTGACGGTTGTGATCGCTTTCTTCTCATTTTCTCGAACAAAATTACCCAATTATACAGCTCCAGCTTATCCTTTTGCTGCTATTCTTATTGCAAATCTCTTGTTCGGGCTAAAAAAAGCAGACAGAGTGTATAAACCAGAGCTTATCGTTTATACTTTAATTGCATTTGCCATTCCTGCAGGTGTGTATATAGCTTTGAGAAATGATCAAAATTATTCCCAGTTTTCATCACTTGCAGTTTATTTTTTGCCCTTGCCTATAGGAGCAGGGGTTGCCTGGATTGGATATGTTCGGAGTAACAGTCAAATCTCCCTTGCGGCGCTGTCTGTTTCCTTTATCCTTACTAATATATTATTTTTTACGATTGCCTATCCGTTTGTGTACAGTTTAAATCCAGTAAATGTGTCTCTTGGTCGCTTAGAAGGCGAGAGAGAAGTAGTGTATTACAAAAAACTTAATCCAGCTTATATATTTCAGCTGAAAAGAATGATTCCGGGGATAGACTCACCGGAATCATTAAGGAATTATATGGAAGCACACCCTCGTGCGCTGATTGTAAGCAGACTTGAGTTTGCAGAAGAAATACAATCTGCAGTTGCCGCAGATACCATATTCCAGAGTAGGGATACTTTTGAAAGCCCTGTTACCGCGATATTTCAAGTTAAGTCTGGATATGTCCCCGCCTACGTAAAATAAAATAAGGAGCCAGCAGGACAAGCACTCCCAGTATTATCCATAAAGGCAGGTATTTAATGCTTCCTGGTGTTCTGCCGGTTGTATTTTCCGGGTTAGTGAACTGCGAGGCAAGATCTGCCTGCGGTGTTATCTTTATGGAGTTGAAAAATGTAGTTAGCTCAGGTGCTGCGTAAACTCTATGGATATCCCGGTAAAGAAATTGGAACGTATAAGTAGCACTGTTGACATGCATAACTCTTATATTTCTAAATTGCTTACCACTCCCGCTGTCTACTGCTAAAGTGAGATCTTTCACCATTAGATTACCAAGGGTTGTATCTCTCTCTTCTGAAATTGTGCCCTCTTTGGCCGACGATCTTATCTTCTTTACAAAGTCATCGTAGTACTTCTGTAAATGCTTTTCCTTCTCAATATCAGGTGTGCTTTTTGGATTATCAGACAATTTCGTAACTAGTATATTCCCAAATGAACCCTGTGCATTGATTAGAACTTGACCTTCCGCTTCTTTCCGGGTAAAGCCCTCAGGTAATGAAACCTGTACAGAATCATCAATTTTATAGGGCTTCCAATTTTGGGCGTAACCAGTGGCCGTGAGGAACAGTATTATTAATATCAGCTGTATTCTTTTCATAGTAGGAAAATTTAAATACTATTACTGTAAGTAAATAGCATGCTTGAGTAATCAAGGGTTGTGCCATTTTCCTGCTGACGTGCATAGAAGTTACCTGATATTTCTGTTAAATGGTCTTGTAAGTTTCTCGAATCTAAAGTTTTATAAATAAAAAGGCTTCTTTCAATCGGGGTGCGGATTCAAAGAAGCCTCCAAGTACAACCTTGCACTGATTAGTCTAACTTGTCCAATTCTTTGTTTACAAACTTTGCCAGCTCGTGAACATACTCTTGTCCGAAATCAAATTTTATTCCTGCTGCCTGATAAATTTCCTTTATTGTTTTGGTATATCCCAGTTGTAGGGCTGCCAAATAATTTTTTAGCCCCTGTTGAGGATTCTCCTTATAGTTTTTCCAAACAGCTATCGCTCCTAACTGGGCAATGGCATATTCGATATAATAAAAAGGTACTTCAAATATATGTAGTTGCTTTTGCCACATATTTTCCAATGCTGCTTCGTAACCCTCCCAATTGGCGAAGTTATTTCCGAAAGGAGCAAATATTTGTTTCCATGCCTCTTTTCGTTCCGCTGTAGTATGTTTTGGGTTTGTATAAATCCAATGCTGAAACTGATCGACAACAGCAACCCATGGAAGGGTTTTAAGAACGTCACGCAGCTGATCTTTCTTGGCGCGTTTAAGATCTTCTTCGTTGTCGAAGAATACTTCCCATTTATCCATAGAAATAAGTTCCATACTCATAGAAGCTAATTCTGCAACTTCGGATGGGAGGTGTTTGAAGTCGTTTAACTCCAGGTCAGAAGTTATGAAAGTGTGAACAGCATGGCCTCCTTCATGCACCATAGTGGTAAGATCACGAAAGGTATTGGCAGAGTTCATGAAGATAAACGGTGCACCCGTTTCAGCAAGAGGATAATTGTAACCTCCCGGTGCTTTCCCTTTCCGGCTTTCTACGTCAAAAAGATTGTTAGCTTTCATAATTTTCAATCTTTCCCCGATGTATGGATCAAGGGCTTCAAAGCAAGCAATCGACTTATCAATAAGATCCTGACCATTTTGAAATGGCTTCAAAGCTGGTTTTCCTGATATGTCAACGTCCATGTCCCAAGGCCGTAATGTATCAACTCCCAAAGCTTCTTGTCTTTTCTTTGCTTGTTTGGCTAAGATCGGAACAATCTCCTTTTCGATTGCCGCATGAAATTTATAACAATCTTTGGGAGTATAGTCAAAACGGCCTAAAGCCTGGAACATGTAATCCCGGAAATTTTCAAAGCCTGCATTAACCGCAACCTGATGACGTAATTGTAGCAGCTCATTAAATAATTCATCCAATTGCTCTTTGTCTTGAAGTCGGCGTGCTGAAATCGCTTCCCATGCTCGCTGTCTGACAGAGCGATCCGTGTCTTTTAGGAAAACTGAAGCTTGTTCCAAGGTATATTCCTTCTCGTCAATAATTACACTCATAGCACCTGTAATGGCTTGATACTTCTGTTGTGTAACTTGTATTTGAGTTAACAAAGGCACGTTTTCTTCACGGAATAGCTCCAGGGCTTTTTTTACTGAACGAATGAAAACGAAGTATTTAGTTTTATCAAGTTGCGCTGTATAGGCACAGCTAATAAATTTTTTATTTAATTCGTTAGCTATTGGTGCTATTTTGGGTTCAATTTCAGTTGCAAAGTATTGAAAGTCTTTGAGATGTTGTTCATTTGCAGTATCGCAAGTCATTTTAATATAGCGCCATGCAAAATCTTCCTCAAGTACAGCCTCCAGCTCACTGCGATGCTTAAGCCAAACCTCTACATCAGCAACAGAATCCAGGGGCCTGCTCTGAAGTTCTTCAAACAAGGGTTCGAGGGTTTCCCATTTTATTTCGAGGTTTTCAGGTACAAAAACTCTTGGTTTTTTTTCAATGATCATGATGATTCAAAATTTAGACTCACGAAGTTAAACCAAAAAAAGCTCATCTTGTTGTCAATCTCTTTCCGCTTTGTAATAAGTTGAAAAAAGGTGCTCAATGCCTTCCTTGTAGGTGGTTGGGTGGAATGAGAAGTGGTTTTCGAATTTAGATGAGTCGAAATGGTAGTTGTGCTGATACTGGTAATACATCTCCACAGTGCCTTCTATCGCTTTATTGAAAAGGCCGAGGGCCCTTAACATAAGTTTGTTCACTTTCATGTAAGAAGGTTTTACCTTAAAAATACCAGCAGCGGTATTTATAAACTCTTTTCCTGTTATTGCTCTTGCTGTAGGTAAATGCCAGATCTGATTGTCACTTGTTGATTCCTGTCCTAGTAGAAACATCGCCTTTCCTGCATCCGGAACATAAGTAAAGGAGTGTAGCGTTTCCGGGTTTCCTAACCACATTGCCTTCTCCTTTTTAGAATATTTATCAAGTACCATCATATCGAAGAAACTATTCATTGTATCAGTAGCACCATAAAAATCGGCTGACCTCGCGATGCTTGCCAGTAAATGCCCTGCTTTTACTTCCTCCATGAGTCTGGTAGCTATTTTGGCTCTTACTTCGCCTTTTTCACTACATGGATTGTAGGGAGTACTTTCAAGCATCGGTCCATCTACTTTTCCGTACATATAGACATTGTCGAAAAAAATAAGCCGGGCTTGGGCGGCTTTGCTTGCCGTAATAACGTTTTGCATTACCACGGGCCATTGCTCTCTCCATATCCTTTTGTCGTATACCAACCCTGCACATAAATAAATAACCTCTGATCCTTTGGTTGCATTAAGAACATCCTTCTCATTCAATAGGTCTGTCCTGATCCAGGTTTCGCTCGGACGTGTCTTAATTTCTCTTCTTGATGCAAGATTTGCTTTAATTCCTGATTGTGCCAGCTCCTTTGCCAGAGCCTTGCTTATTGGGCCACCAGCTCCTAAAATAGTATGCATTGCTTTGTGTTCTAGTTCGATACAAAGCTAGTGTGACTAAAGGATGCGAAACGTTAACAAAAGATAATAAAACTGGTAGCTTTAATTGAAGGCTACTTTGAGCTCCTTATGGGGGTTCGAAACTCGTTTACGTATCCGTGAAAGCGATACCGCAGTTATACCAAGGTAATTAGCAATATAATGCTGAGGAATCCGTGTTAGTATCCTGCTGCCACTTTCAAGCAGATTCAGGTATCTTTCTTCGGGGCTTTCAATAATAAAGGCAGTTAGCCGATCATCATAACAACAAAAAAGCGTTTCTGCTACTATACGTCCAAATCGCTCCATCTTCAAATTTATTTGCTCGTTGTTCAGCAGTTTCTCAAGTGATTTTTTATTGAAAATGATCACTTGAGTGTTTTCAATGGCTTCGATATAAATTGCAGAAGGTTTTTGAGTTAAAAAACTTTTATAAGCACTTACCATTTCGTTTTCCATGCTGAAATAATTAGTGATCTCTTCTCCGTCTTTAACATGATAGTATCTTACTGCACCTCGTAAAATAAAGGCCACCTCATTGCATACTTTTCCAGCTTCCAACAGAAAGTCTTTCTTTTTTATTTTCCTAAGTTGCAATTCTTCGCTGAAAATCTCCCATTGTTCATCTGTGTAAACGACAAATTGTTCAAGGTACTTTCTATAAACTAGTAGCTGAAGCTGACTTGGTCTTTGCATAAGAAGAAGATTAATTACTCTAAGTTAAAAAAGATCTTACTTCCTGAAGTAAATATCCAAAAGGAAAAATGCTGCGAAAATTACGGATGCTATACCATTGGTAGTTCCAAATGCCAGTCCGACTTTACTTAAATCATCAGGCTTAACCAACCTGTGCTGGTAAATTAGAAGCCCGATGAAAAAGGCAATTCCTGCAATGTAGAACCCTCCCAAATCGGCCGCAAAAAGGGGGATTGTTATGAAAATCACGCAAAGGACATGAAGTGCCGAGGAAACCATCAATGCTTTCTTTCGGCCCAGGACAGCGGGAATGGAATAAAGATTGACACTCTTGTCGAATTCATCATCCTGCAAGGAATAGATAATATCAAAACCGCTCACCCAGCAAATTACAGCTAGTGAGAAAAAAATAGGAAGTATAGCAAATTCGCCGGTAATAGATAAGTAAGCACCAAGGGGGGCTAGTCCCAGGCCTACTCCAAGAATCAGGTGGCAAAGCGAAGTAAATCTTTTTGTGTAGCTATATCCTAATACGACAGCAAGGGCAACTGGCGAAAGAAAAAAACAAAGAGTGTTGATAAAGTAAGTGGTGAAGATAAATAGTACACAGTTCGACAACGTAAAAAACAATGCACTTTTAGCGGCTATGCGGCCAGCAGGGATGTCTCTTACAGCGGTCCTCGGATTTCTTGCGTCAAAATCCCGGTCTAAATAACGGTTAAAAGCCATGGCTGCGTTCCTTGCACAAACCATGCAAAGGATCATAAGCCCTAATTTAATCCAGCTGAAAGTATAATCTGTTGTGCTCAAAGCCAGAAAAAATCCAATAAAAGCAAAAGGCATTGCAAATATGGTATGGGCAAAAAGAACAAGACTAAGATATTTCTTCATTGTTTACTGGTGTTAAATAGGAGATACGAACCGGGAGTTAACGTCTTCAATAAATGCAAGAAGTTCCTCTCTTCCGGTTTTTTCTTCAGAAGAAGTAGTAAATTCCTGGGGTACTTCTTCAAAGTATTGAAGCATAGCTTTTTTGAACGCACTTACCGTTTGTTCTGTTTTTAACTTACTTTGCTTGTCTGCTTTCGTGAAAACAAGGACAAAGGGAATTCCTTGCTCGCCCAACCAGGAGCAGAAGTCAAGGTCGACTTTCTGAGGCTCCAACCTGCTATCTATCAGGACAAATACACATTGCAAATTTTCTCTATTTTTTAAATAATAGCGAATAAAGCGCTCCCATTCACCGCGGTTGGTTCGTGATGTCTTAGCAAATCCATAGCCCGGAAGGTCCACCAAATACCATTTCTCATTAATCAGGAAGTGATTTATAAGTTGGGTTTTACCCGGAGTCTGGGACGTTTTAGCTAATCCTTTTCTCTGAGTAAGCATGTTGATCAGAGAGGACTTGCCAACATTGGATCGCCCAATGAAAGCATATTCTGGTAGTGCCGGTGCAGGAAGTTTATCCGTCCGGGTATTACTACATTTAAATTCAGCTGTACGTATCTGCATTGTTGCAAAGGTAGGTATTTTAATAGGAGCCATCAATTTTCATAATTAGGGCTAACTTTCCAACAGGCTAGCTTTCTCACTTCATTAGCAAAAGCCTATCTTTGCAGCAGTATGCCCCAAACAGTTACGCCATATAACGACGATAAAGCCACAAAGAAAGAGCAGGTAGCCACGATGTTCAATAACATCTCCAAAACCTACGATTTCCTCAATCATTTCCTATCCCTTGGAATTGATATCATTTGGAGAAAAAAGGCGATAGGGGAGTTGAAGAAGGATCAGCCCCAGAACATTCTTGACGTAGCCACAGGTACTGGAGACTTTGCCTTTGAAGCTTTACAGATCTTGAAACCAGAGAAGATAACAGGGGTGGATATCTCGCAGGGAATGCTTGATATTGCCCAGCAGAAGATCCTTAAAAGGGGACTTCAGCACAAGTTCGAAGTGAGATTGGGCGATTCGGAGAAGCTACTGTTCGATGATAGTTCTTTCGATGCGGTAACGGTAGCATATGGTGTAAGAAACTTCGAAAATTTAGAGAAAGGTTTATCAGATATGTTAAGGGTGCTGAAGCCTGGAGGTAAAGCTGTTATTCTGGAGTTTTCAAAGCCTCGTACCTTTCCGATCAAACAGCTCTACAGTTTTTATTTTCACTATGTTACCCCCGCTGTTGGTAAGATCTTCTCTAAAGACAATAGTGCTTACAAATACCTCCCTGAATCAGTAGAGGCCTTTCCTGACGGGAAGCGATTCACTGAGCTGATGGAAAAAGTTGGCTATAGGGAAACTAAAAACCGTCCTCTGGCGTTTGGAATTTGTTCCATATACACCGGTATTAAATGACGAAATTTACCAGCTTCCTCACTATATTCTTGTTTTTGTCTCTAATTTCCCGGGCACAAAATAACGGAGGAGGTGTGGACGATGAACCTTTGCATTTCGGATTCACCTTTCAATACGTTAGTGCAGAGTATAAGATCTATAAGAAACCTGATTGGTATACACTTTACACATCTCCCGATACGCCGCAACCGATTCCTGCAGGGACAGATGAACGTTTAATGAGTGTCAGCTCACCAAAAACTCCCGGCTTTGGTTTAGGTTTCGTTTCAGATTTAAAGATAGCCAGTCATGCCAATCTTCGTTTTACTCCTCTTTTGGTATTCACAGATCGAATGTTAAACTATGAGTACCGAGACCCTAAGAATTTTCAGCAGAAAAAAGTTCAGTCAACATTGGTAGATTTTCCTTTAGGTATCAAACTGAAATCGGATCAGAGAGGGAACTTTCGTGCTTATATCCTTGGTGGTGCAAAATATTCCATGGATATCATTTCCAAGAAGAAGATTGACGACAGTGAGTTGACAGATATTAACAAATTGGTGAAAAATAAAGCCAATTTCTTATCCTGGGAGACAGGGATAGGTTTCGACCTATATTTCGAATATTTCAAAATGTCTCCCGAAATAAAGTTTTCTCAGTCGATCGGAAACGTCTTAAAGAACGATGAGAAGCCCAATCCTTATACAAAGCCCCTGGACAGGCTCTTTTTGCGGAGTTTTCAGTTCAGCTTGTACTTCGAATAAGTAAAACTTTCTAATTTTAGTGAACCTTTGCGGGGTTTATAGTAATTTCGGCCTTTCAATTTCTTGACAATGGCACAAATTGCGTTAGTTACAGGAGCAACTTCAGGCATTGGAGAAGCATGTGCAAGGATCTTCGCAGAGCAAAAGTTTGATCTGATCATCACAGGCAGACGTAGAGATCGCTTAGAAAAGCTATCTCACGAATTGAAAGCAGTTTACGGAGTGGATGTAGTAGCTTTAACCATGGATGTGAGAGATAGCAGTCAGGTTAAAGACCAGTTAGACGCCCTTAAGGAACATTGGAAGAAGGTCGATGTATTGGTAAATAATGCTGGATTGAGTCAGGGCTTAGAGCCCATACAAGATGGGGCATTCGGTGATTGGGACACAATGATAGACACGAATATCAAAGGTCTCCTATACGTTACCAAGGTTGTTTCAGGGTGGATGGTAGAAAGGATGAGCGGACACATCGTTAATCTTGGTTCAATCGCAGGCAAAGAGACATATGCAAATGGTAATGTGTATTGTGCTACAAAACACGCTGTTGATTCTTTAAACAAAGCAATGCGAATCGACTTACTACCCTATAATATACGGGTAACTGGAATTCATCCAGGAGCAGTAGAGACAGAGTTCTCAGAAGTTCGGTTTAAAGGAGATAAAGAACGGGCAAAAAAAGTATATCAGGGATTTGACCCTTTGACGGCCCGGGATATTGCTGAAACTATTTGGTTTGCTGTATCAAGACCAGCTCACGTTAATATTAGTGATCTATTAATTATGCCAACAGCTCAGGCTACGGCAGGAAATATTAAAAGAATAACAGAATGAGTGAAGGATAGGATGAGGGAATATTATGCGCTTAGGATTCCTTCTGTCATTCTATCTTTAATCCTTCACTCATTAATTATAAAAGAACATGTTAGAACAAATAATAAATCAGGAAATAAAAGCAGCGATGTTAGCAAAAAGCGAGGCCAGATTGCGTGGACTTCGTGCTATTAAAGCTGCTATATTACTGGCAAAAACTGAAAAAGGGGTATCTTCCGCTATCACAGAAGATGACGAAATTAAGGTTTTACAAAAGCTTGCAAAGCAACGTAAAGAATCTGCAGACATTTATAAAAGTAAAGACAGGCAGGATCTCTATAATATAGAAATTGAAGAATTAGAAGTTATTGAGGAATTTCTCCCTAAGCAACTAGGAAGAGAAGAATTAGTAGCTTTTATAAAAAATATCATTGCACAAACAGGAGCTTCGTCCGTGAAGGATATGGGTAAGGTAATGGGAACAGCCAACAAGGAACTGGCTGGAAAAGCAGACGGGAAGACAATATCTGAGGTCGTAAAAGAACTGCTTTCTTAATAATTGTGAAGTACATGCTTTAATGAAGTATGAAAAGCTTACTTTTATTTAAAAATAATCTATACATAATAAGACAAACGTTTGTTGAGAAACGATGAGTTTTGCTGTTAAAGAAGAAAACGGATTTAAGTACATAGAAGAGGGTGAAGGCGAAGTGCTTTTACTTCTTCACGGATTATTTGGTGCGCTAAGTAATTGGGAGGATGTTACAAACCAGTTTAGTGGAAAGTATAGGGTGGTAATTCCGCTCCTTCCCATTTATGAATTGCCTTTGCTTACTACTGGAGTAACTACTCTTGCAAAGCACGTACATAAGTTTGTGAAGTTTAAGAAGCTGCAGAATATCAATGTTTTAGGTAATTCTTTGGGTGGGCACGTAGGGTTGATCTTTACTTTAAGCCATCCTGAATTTGTAAAAACACTGGTGTTAACCGGTAGTTCAGGTTTATACGAAAACTCCTTTGGGGGTTCTTTCCCAAGAAGAGAAAGCTACGACTTTATTAGAGAAAAAGTTGCCTACACCTTCTACGACCCCAAGTTTGCCACAAAGGAATTGGTAGACGAAGTTTTTGGAGTTGTAAACGACCGTAATAGAGTGATCCGGATATTGGCGATGGCTAAATCAGCTATCAGACATAATATGGCAAAAGATTTGCACAAGATCACGATACCAACCTGCCTGATTTGGGGCAGAGACGACAGAGTAACTCCTCCAGAGGTTGCAGAGGAATTTCATCAATTGCTTCCTAATTCTGAGTTGAATTGGATTGATAAATGCGGACATGCACCTATGATGGAACAACCTGAGGAATTTATTGTTTATTTAAGAAAGTTTTTAGACAGGGTACTTTTAAAGTAATGGAATGATTGCACGAGAACTTATATCAGACGCTATACCACCAGTTAAAACTTCTGACAGTATTCAGAAGGTAATAGAACGTATGGCAGAGTTCCGTGTTAACCATATGCCTATTGTCGAGAACGATCTTTTTATTGGCTTAATCTCCGATAATGATCTGATCGAAGCTCACGATTACTCCGGATCTATCGCTGGTATTAATCTTTCATTGAACAATACTTCAGTTGGTCAAGAGCAGCATATTTACGACGTAATAAGGCTATTTGACGAGAAGCGCCTTAGTCTTGTTCCCGTTGTAGACGATAACCGAGCCTATTTGGGGGTGGTTTCTATCAATTCAATGGTGGAGTATTTTGCCTCCATAACTTCAGTAAAAGAACCCGGTGGCATTATCGTTTTAGAAATTAATAATCGAAATAATTCCCTGGCTCACATAGCTCAGATTGTGGAGTCAAACAATGCACGTATCTTAAGCTCATATCTTACCTCATTTGCTGATTCTACGCGCGTTGAAGTAACGGTAAAAGTTAACAGAACAGATATCTCCTCAATTGTTGCATCATTTATCAGATATGATTATAGCGTTATTGCTACGTACAACGATATAAAGGCTGATGATACAATTTCCGGGAGATATGATCAGCTGATGAATTATCTGAACTTGTAGTTTTGACCGTCAAATTATCATCCATCAATCTATAGTAAATATTAAAGCATGAAGATTGCAATCTACGGCAGAGAGTTCAGTAATACCACACTCCCTTACGTTCAGCAGGTATTTGATTGTCTGATGAGATTTGCAGTCGAACCTGTGGTTTACGACAAGTTTGCAGAATTTATTAAGGGTAAAGTTTTCTATCCCAAGCCACTCCAAACCTTTCAAAGCTACTTTGATATAAAAGGTAATGCTGATTTTATGATTAGCTTAGGTGGAGACGGGACCATGCTTGATACAGTAATATTACTTCGCGATTCAGGCATTCCTGTTATCGGAATAAACCTTGGCCGCCTCGGCTTTCTTGCCAGTATTAGTAAATCCAATATCAACTCCGCAATAGAATGTCTGATAAAGGGTGATTACAGTTTAGATAGTCGCGAGCTTCTCAGTCTTCATTCAGAAACAAATGTCTTCGGAGATGAAAATTTCGCTTTAAATGATATTACTATTCATCGTCGAGATAATTCTGCGATGATGATCATTCATACCTACTTAAATGGCGAGTTTCTAAACTCATACTGGGCGGATGGTCTGATCGTGGCAACGCCAACTGGCTCGACCGCTTACTCTCTTAGCTGCGGCGGCCCGATAATATTTCCGCAATCGGGAAATTTCGTCATTACCCCGGTTTCGCCTCACAATCTTAACGTGCGACCTGTTATTCTTTCTGATTCAAATGTCCTGTCTTTTGAGCTGGAGGGAAGAAGTTCAAAGTACCTTCTATCCTGCGATTCCAGAACTGAAGTAATAGACAGTACATTGAAGTTTAGTGTAAAACGCGCTAACTTCAGAATTAATTTGATCCGTCTGAATAATGAAAGTTACTTATCTACGTTAAGGAACAAATTGCTTTGGGGTATAGATACTCGTAATTATTAAGTTCCCGTATCTAAGTAGCAAACAATTTTGGGGCTAATCTGATTTAAAGAAGTATTGTTAACAATTCCCAAACTAGCGAGAGTGTTTAAAGCTTACCCTTTTGTCTTCCTGTTTTTAATTTTGTCGTTATTCTCTGTACGTTCCTTTGCCCAAAGTTGGGATCTGGGTGGATTTGTTGGAGGGGCAGCGTATATGGGAGACCTAAATCCGGTGAATCCTCTTAAAGTTAATAACCTGGCTTTTGGCGCTCAGATTAAACGGTGCTTTAACCCTTATTGGGCTCTCAAACTAGCGCTAACCCGCGGAAAGGTAGAAGCCTATGATGCAGATTCAAGTGATCCCTTTGCCAGACAAAGAAATCTGAACTTTTATTCTGCACTTACTGAAGTCAGCTTGCAAACCGAGTTCAATTTCTTCAATTATGTCCCTTCTAGCAGTAAGAAATTATATACCCCATTCCTTTTTGCCGGACTAGGTTTGGTTGGCTTTAATCCCAAAACAGAAATGAATGGTGAAACCTATGAGTTGCGAAATTATGGAACTGAGGGGCAGAATCCTTCAGTACCCTACCGGAATTACGCAGTAACATTACCGTTCGGCGCTGGTGTTAAATTCAACGTAAAAGGGAACTGGAGCCTAATCGCGGAAGCTGGATATAGGACGGCTTTTTCAGACTACCTGGATGATGTTAGCAAAACATACCCTGATCCTGCCAAATCATCTCCAATAACAATGGATTTAGCGGATCGCTCTGCACCAATAAAAATAGGCTTTCCTTATTCCCAGAGAGGAGATAACAGGAGCCGTGATTCTTATATGTTTGTTGGCCTTTCGCTTACTTATTCTATTTTTAAGAACGGCTGTCCTGTTGTAGCTTATTAGATGTCCATATCGTAAATATTTTTCTTGATCGAAAACTCACTAAGTTTCTTACCTTTACGCCCCAAATAAACAAATAATACTTTCACCAAAAAGGGTTTTTCTGCTTAATAACAAGATGGGTTTACTGGAACAATTAGATAAGAATAAGTTACCGAAACATATTGCGATTGTAATGGACGGTAATGGAAGATGGGCCAAAGGAAAAGGCAAGCTACGCGTTTTCGGCCATCATGAAGGTGTTGTTGCTGTACGGGATGTTATTGAGGGTGCAGTTGAAGCGGGGATACCTTATATAACCTTATATACATTTTCTACTGAGAACTGGAACCGTCCTAAGCTAGAGGTGATGGCGCTGATGGAGTTGCTTGTTGCTACAATAAACAAAGAGACGAAAACACTAATGAAGAATGGAGTTCGTTTAAATGCTATAGGAAATTTAAACTTATTACCGGAAAGATGTCGTCGGGAATTGATGGAAGCAATTGAAAAAACATCTGGGAATACAAGTTGTACCCTAACTCTTGCGTTAAGCTATAGCTCGAGGGCAGAAATTGTTGAGGCTACCAGAAAAATTGCAGAGCAAGTTAGATTAGGAGTGCTCGATCCGGCGGATATTAATGAAGAGGTGTTTTCAAATTCCTTGTCTACAGCAAATATTCCTGATCCTGAACTAATGATCCGCACTAGTGGTGAATATAGAATAAGTAATTACTTGTTATGGCAAATAGCCTATGCCGAGTTATATTTCACTCAAAAACTTTGGCCGGACTTCAGGCGCGAAGACTTGTATGAAGCAATTTTAGATTACCAAAAAAGAGAACGACGCTTCGGAATGACCAGCGAGCAAGTGAACTAAATTTTTCTTTTAACACCATTTAACATCTGTAAAAGTTATTTTAGCGACGTTGAAAATCCAAATGAATAGATACTTAATTACTTTATATCTTATCGTATTTAGCACTGTAGCTTTCGGTCAGATTGGAAGGCCAATGCAACAAGGGCCACGCAGACCTACTACAGGCAATGATGAAATAAGCTATTTGAACCCAAAGGAATATGTGATTGGGGGGATTAGCGTTACAGGGACACAGAACCTTGATAAAGACATTCTGATCCAAATATCGAAGTTAACTCCAGGCGACAGGATCGAAGTACCAGGCGATGCAACCGCAAATGCTGTAAAAAATCTTTGGGCCCAAGGTCTTTTTGATGATGTCAAGCTTAACGTTACCCAAATTAAGGATGATTCCATCTTTTTTGATATTGCAGTTGTTGAACGTCCTCGTTTAACAAGGATTGATCTGGTTGGTTTGAAAAAAGGTCAAGCAGACGATATTCGTGAAAAGTTAAATGATAAGAAGGGTAAGATCGTTAATGAAGCTCTTTTAAGCAACAGTACTGCTATTATTAAAAAGTACTTCAATGAGAAGGGTTATTTGTATGCTGAAGTGAGCTTTAACCAAAAGAAAGACCCAGCCGACCCTAATAATGTTATTCTTGAGATTAAGGTAGATAAGAAGTCAAAGACTAAGATCAGCGATATTAAATTCGCTGGAAATGATTCCTTCTCTTCCCGGGAACTGAAAAAGTTCATGAAAAAGACGAAGGAAAAGTCTCCAATAAATATTCTTCGTTCCAGCAAATTCCTTCAGGATAAGTATGAGGAGGATAAACGTAACCTGATTGCTAAAATGCAGGCCAAAGGTTACCGAGATGCTGAACTTTTAAGTGATACAGTGATCAAGAATAATAACGGAACTGTTAATCTGGCTCTAAAAGTTTATGAAGGGCCTAAGTACTATTTTGGCGACGTTACATTTGCCGGAAACGCTGTTTACACTGAAGAGTACCTGATGAATATGTTAGGTATTAAAAAAGGTGATGTATTTAGTGAAGAGAAGCTTGAAAAGAAACTTCGTGGAAGTCAGAACGGAGATGATGTTTCATCAGTATATCTTAACAACGGCTACCTAACCTTCAATGTGGATCCGGTTCAGACCAGAGTTCGTAAAGATACTATCGACCTTGAACTAAGGATTTTCGAAGGTCCTCAATATACGATCAACAAGGTTTCTTTGAAAGGTAACGATATCACGCACGACAAAGTAGTTATTCGCGAGATCCGTACTAAACCGGGTCAGAAGTTTTCCAAAGAAGCTGTAGTTCGTACAACACGTGAGATAGCACAACTTGGAAACTTTGATGAGCAGAAGACCGACGTTCGTCCAATACCCAACCCTGCAGATGGTACAGTAGATATCGAGTACACAGTGGCTGAAAAGCCTTCTGACCAGATAGAACTGTCCGGAGGTTTTGGTGGCGGTCGCATCATCGGTACCCTCGGTTTAACATTTAATAACTTTTCGGCGCGTAACTTATTCAATTTAAAAGAGTGGAAACCACTTCCAAAAGGAGATGGTCAGAAATTAAGTATACGCGGTCAGACAAACGGAAAATACTATCAATCGTACAGCTTCTCTTTTTCTGAGCCTTGGTTGGGAGGGAAAAAGCCTGTTTATTTCGGTATTAGTGCTTTTACATCCCTTAGTACTTACGGAACAAGTCTTTATTCTAATAATACAAGTCCTACTGATCCAAGAATACGTCTGAATGGTGTCACCTTCAGTCTGGGTCAGAGATTGAAATGGCCAGATGATTATTTTCAATTGAATTCTGCTGCTAACTTCGAACAGTATAAATTAAGAAATTATTCAGGGTTTCTCTTTAATACAGGTACTTCTTATAACTTTAATATAAGTCAGCAAATTAGCCGGAACTCTGTAGATGCACCTGTATATCCAACTTCAGGATCGCATATCCGTTTCACTGTTCAGGCTACCCCGCCTTATTCATTGTTCAATAACATCAATTATCAGGCTGCTGAGGCAAAAGACAGGTATAAGTTTACCGAGTACCATAAGTGGAAGTTTGAGTCGCAGTGGTATCAGCGTATGGCAGGTAAGTTAGTGCTTAAGGCGCAGGCACAATTTGGTTTCCTGGGAATGTATAACAAAGCTGTTGGTCCTTCTGCGTTTGAAAGGTTTAGATTAGGAGGTGACGGAATGCAAGGTTATAGCTTCCTTCAGGGATCGGAGATCATTGGCTTGCGTGGGTATCAGAATAACGCAGTTATACCTGAAGGTTCAAATCCTTCGATCGCCCAAAATTCAGGTAGCCCTATTTTCAATAAATATATTCTCGAACTTCGTTATCCGTTAACATTAAGTCAGCAGGCCCAGGTGTTCGGATTGATCTTCGCCGAGGGTGGTAATACCTGGGACCGTTTCAAAGATTTCACGCCATTTAATGTTCGTCGTTCCGTGGGTATAGGTGCAAGGATTTTCCTTCCAATCTTTGGTCTTCTTGGAATTGATTACGGGTATGGCTTTGATAAAATTCCTGGATTACCTGATGCTAACAAGGGGCAATTCCACTTCAGTATTGCTCAGCAGTTAAACGGCGGATTCTAATAAGAAATATAAGATTGCAATTAAACTATTCGATTCTAATTCAATCATAAGAAGAAATAAACCTAGTATAAAGGGAGAATTCGATGAAAAAGATTTTATTAATTTGTTGCTTTACACTAATTTCAGGGCTTTCAGCTTTTGCGCAGAGATTTGCTTATGTAGACAGCGAGTATATCCTTAAACACATACCCGAATATTTGTCGGCTCAAAAGCAGTTGGATGCCTTATCGCAGCAATGGCAAAAAGAAGTAGATGGCCGGTTCGCGGAAGTTGAAAAGATGTACAAAGCCTATCAGGCAGATCAGGTGCTCTTGACCGACGAGATGCGTAAACGACGTGAGAATGAAATTGTGGAAAGGGAAAAAGAAGCCAAAGAGTTTCAAAGACAGAAATTCGGCTTTGAGGGGGAGCTATATCAGCAGCGTGTAAAATTGGTAAAACCAATACAAGAAAGGGTAGCAAAAGCCGTAGAAGCTGTAGCGGAGAACGGCGGACTTGATATGGTTTTTGATAAAAACAGTAACGTGATAATGCTTTACGCAAGTTTACGTTTAGATAAGAGTAATGATGTTATTACGCGCCTGGGCTACAAGCCAGGTACTTTAGCGAAGTAAGAGTTTAGAACAACATAATTTATTTTTTAAGACAGAATGAAAAGATTATTTAAAGTAGCGGTAGTTGCAGTTGGATTATTTTTCGCGGGCACTTCAGTTAATGCACAAAAGTTAGGACATATCGATTCAGGTACTTTATTACAGTCAATGCCTGAAATGAAAGCAGCAGATGCAGCTTTTAAAACTTTCCAGGAGCAGAAAGAAAATGTGATCAAACAAATGGATGCGGAGCGTCAGAAAAAGATCACTACATACCAGGAAAAAGCTCGTAATCTAAGTGAGGCAAACAAAGAAACTTTGGGAAAAGAGCTGGAAGGGTTGGTTAAAGAAATCCAGGATATGGAAAAGCGTATCACTGAAGGCCAGCAAAAAGCTCAACAAGAGCTTCAAGCTAAAAATGGAGAGTTATACCAACCATTATACAAAAAGGCTGAAGACGCAGTTAGAGCAGTAGCAAAAGAAAAAGGTTACGCTTACGTATTTGACGTATCACAACCAGGTGTAGTATTTTTCGATGGCGGCGACGATATTCTTAAATTAGTACAGGCGAAATTAGGTATCTCTGCTAATTCTACAGCAGCTGCACCAAAGAAATAAGCAAGGTTAAAACTTTCGATAACAAAAGCAGCGGAGACGACATCTCCGCTGTTTTTGTTTGTAACCTATACCTTCTATCATCTTATTTTCAATAATCAATAAAGTTCAGGGTTTTTGCTGTCGATTCCGTAAGTTTGGCCCAAATTTCAGAATTGAACTTTTTCGTTACATATATCCTCGTAGCAATACTGCTTTTCTCTTTTACTGCGTTATTTGCCCTCTTTGCGGTATATGCAGAAAGAAAAGTTTCTGCTTTTATACAGGATAGACTGGGGCCAATGGAAACGGGAAAGTTTGGAAGCCTGCAAACTCTAGCTGACATCCTGAAGATGTTGCAGAAGGAATTTATCATTCCGGCTGCTGCAGACAAAGTACTATTTGTTGTCGCTCCTGTTATCATATTTATTTCCGTTTATATGGGATTTGCGAGTTTACCCTGGGCTCCTGATCTTATTCCAGCCAATATCAATCTCGGTGTTTTTTACGTTTTCGCAATCGTCTCAGTCGAGTCGGTTGGGATTCTTATGGCAGGTTGGGGGTCAAATAATAAGTATTCCTTACTTGGAGCTCTTCGTAGTGTGGCGCAAGTGGTATCTTATGAAATTCCCGCCGGAATAGCTATTATATCTGCTGTCATGATCTCTCAGAGTCTCGATTTGCAGGAAATATCAAGGCTTCAGGGAATACTGACAGATCAAACAACTAAGTTCTTTGGGTTTTGGGATGTAACAGAAATTGGTGGCATCTTTGCGTGGAATATTTTTCAGGCACCTCATCTGATAATAGCTTACGTTATTTACTTTATAGCATCCCTCGCAGAATGTAATCGCGCTCCCTTTGATATTCCGGAGGCTGAGTCGGAGCTGGTATCCGGTTTTCATACTGAATATACAGGTATTCGATTTGCCTTTGTATTCCTCGGCGAATACTCTATGATGTTCCTGGTGGGGATGTTTGGAGTTCTGTTATTCCTTGGTGGGTGGAATACTCCGCTGCCTAACATAGGCTCTGTAACGCTGGCTGATTGGACCACAGGGACTGCCTGGGGAATATTTTGGATAGTCGTCAAGGTTTTACTGGTGGTATTTGTTCAAATGTGGATACGCTGGACCTTACCACGCTTGCGTGTTGATCAGCTGATGGACCTTTGTTGGAAAGTTTTAACTCCACTTGCGTTTTTGTGTATGCTGATCTCTGGAGTTTGGAGATTGTTAGTGATGTAGATTAGAGATAAGGAATTTAGAATTGACTATTAAGAACACTATATCGTCTTTTGTTACTGCCTGGAAGGGCTTAGCACTTACCTTGAAGCATCTACTTGCCGCTGGAAAAAAGCGTCAGACTTTAGATGTTAAGAAGGATAATTATTTTTCTGAGCAAGAGGGAGTGGTTACGGTACAGTATCCTAAGGAGAAGATTCCTATACCAGAGGTGGGCCGATATCAGCTGCACGTAGAGATAGATGATTGCATAGTCTGTGATCTTTGTGCAAAGATCTGTCCCGTAGATTGTATAGAGATAGAAAGCATAAAAGGAACAGGACCACTTGGTCAGACCTCAGATGGAACAGTTAAGCGCCTGCATGCAGCTAAGTTCGACATTGATATGGCCAAATGTCTTTACTGCGGCTTATGTACTGTTGTTTGTCCAACTGAATGCATAACAATGACGAATCAGTACGACCGGACAGTAACGAATGTAGCTGAACTGACATATAAGTTCTCGGACATGACTCCTGAAGAAGCAGAGGAAAAAAGGCAGGAGCTGGCTAAACAGCAGGCAGAGAAACAGGCAGCTAAGGAAGCTGCGATGAAAGCAAAAAAAGGAGAATAATTAATTGATGAACTTAGAACAGATAGTTTTTTATGTGTTTGCTGCCGTAGTGTTGTTTTCAGCGTTACTCGTAGTGGCTTCACGAAATCTGGTTAGGTCTATCTTCCTCTTTTTTATCACCTTGTTTTCTATGGCAGGGATCTTTGTTTTTGCTCTGGCAGACTTTGTGGCTTTAACCCAACTGGTTATTTATGTAGGAGGAGTTCTTGTACTGATGATCTTTGCCTTCTTGCTGTCAAACAAAAGTATTCTTGATGATCCGGAGCAATTTAAAACCAAGTTGTTTGGAATTCATAATTTGCCAGCTATCCTTGCAGCCTTTTTATTCTTTGGGATATTGCTGTGGTGTATTTCGTTAGCTCAGGTTGATATTCTCGATTGGATACAAGGATCTGCTAATAATACCTTGCAGGTTTCTGATAATACAATTCATTATATTGGTATTACCTTAATGACAAAATACCTCCTTCCATTTGAGGTAGTATCTATATTTCTGTTAATGGCGCTAATTGGTGCAGCCCATCTTGCAAGAAAGGAGCGAAAAATATGATCCCGCTTTCACATTATATGCTCATTAGTGCTGCATTATTTAGTATTGGTATTTACGCTGTTCTTTCTAAGCGCAATGCAATTATGATCTTGATCGGGATTGAATTTATGCTTAACGCAGCAATTCTTAATTTTGTAGCCTTTAGCAAACACGATAAGTTCTCGGCGAGCGGTCAGGTGTTTGCGCTGTTCGCAATCGTATTGGCTGCTGCAGCTGTTGCCGTATCACTTGCTATCATTTTAAATGTTTACAAATACTATAAAACGATAGACCCAACTAAAATAGATAAGTTAAGAGATTAAATTGGATACGTTCACCAAGGAAACCATAAGTCTTCTGGCTCTGATAGCCACTTTATTACCGCTTTTTTCATTTGCGGGCATACTCTTGGTGCCTGGTAGCAGAGATCGCGGTTCTTTCTTTTCTATACTTAACATTGCAACTAGTCTTGTCATTTCGGTAGTTGTTTTCCTTAATGTTTGGAATAAGCAACCCGTTCATGAGCAATTCGACTGGTTTATTATTGGTGACTGGCGCTTTAAAATAGGTATTCTCATCAATAATCTCTCAGCATTAATGCTGTTGCTGATCTCATTCATTGCCACTCTTGTTCATGTTTACTCAACCAAGTATATGGAGGGCGACCCTTACATATTCCGCTATTGGGCATATTTGGGACTTTTCTGTTTTTCCATGTTTGGATTGGTGATCACCGACAATTTGCTAATGCTCTATATGTTTTGGGAGCTTGTTGGTTTTTCCTCTTACCTGCTGATTGGATTTTGGTTCACAAGGGAATCTGCAGTACAGGCCAATAAAAAAGCGTTTATCATGAATCGTCTTGGCGATTTGGGCTTTCTTATAGGTATTATGATCATTTTTTCGCAATTCCAGACCCTTGATATCAATTTGCTATTCGGTGATGGAGGATTTTTTAAAAGATCTTTAGTGCAGGGCGATGTATGGTATTTTAGTTCTACCAATATGCCTGCCGTTTGGCTTACTGTCGCTGGGCTGGCTTTTTTCTTTGGAGCTTCTGCCAAGTCGGCTCAATTTCCACTACATACATGGTTGCCTGATGCAATGGAGGGACCAACCTCTGTTTCCTCCCTGATTCACGCTGCCACGATGGTCGCCGCTGGGGTTTTCCTTATTGCCAGAATTTATCCAGTCTTTAACCCGACTGTTTTGACAGTAATAGCAGTAGTAGGGGGGGCGACCGCTTTTATGGCTGCTACTATTGCTCTTACACAAAACGATATAAAGCGAATTCTGGCATATTCCACCATTTCACAGCTTGGGTTTATGATGCTAGCAATGGGCGTAGGTGCCGTTGCCCCTGCGATTTTTCACCTTGTAACCCACGCTTTTTTTAAATGCCTTCTATTTCTGGCAGCAGGTGCAGTTATACATGAGATGCACCACCTTAAGGATAAAAAGGGCTTGGACTTTGACCATCAGGATATTCGAAACATGGGCGGCTTAAGGAAGTTTATGCCAATAACCTTTATCTCAATGCTGCTGGCCTCATTAGCTTTAATAGGTCTTCCATTTACTTCTGGTTATTTATCAAAGGATGCTATCCTGATTCAGTCGTTCGAGTGGGGCGAAGCAATGGGTGGATGGGCAAAGATAGTCCCTTATACAGCCTTATTAGCATCATGGATGACCGCCTTTTATGTGGCCCGACTTATATTCAAGGTTTTCTTTGGAGAGTTGCGTATTAATTCGCTTTTTAATCAAACATTTTCACTTCATGAGGCCCCGGTAGCAATGAAATCAGTACTGGTAGTCCTTGCGATATTTTGTCTATTCCCTCTATTTTCTTTAAACCCACTTCATGCAAGCCATGCCTGGATAGTAGAGGGACTTCCTTATTTATCATCTATACCTGCTATTGATACCTATCATATCATCGTTCCTGCAGTGGTTTCAGTTGCAGCAATCATACTTATAGCTGTGGCCTATAAATGGTATGGTAAGAACGGCAAGGCACCGGATTTTTCCAACACTGGACTATTCCGGTTTTCTCAAAACCAATGGTATCTCGACAAGTTATATAAAACTGCAATTGTAAATGGCGTATTGGGTCTTGCTCGCTCCAGTTTTTCCTTTGATAAGACGGTTGTTGATGGTATTGTAAACTCCTCCGGCAGGATTGCAATGATACTAGCTGTGATCGTTGAATGGTTTGATAGGAAAGTTGTTGATGGACTTGTAAACGGTGTGGCGTCTTTATCCAAAACCATAGGTAATTTTGTAAGACATTTTCAAACAGGGCGCCTTCAGCATTATCTCCTGTTTATGATATTAATACTACTCACTTTTTTTGTTATAAAATATTTTAGCCAGGCTATATGAGTTTGCTTTCTCTGTTGATTTTTCTTCCGATAGTGGCGGGTATACTTATTCTGTTGCTACCCTCCTCATGGCAGCAGCGATATAAGTACCTTGCTCTTGGAGCGGTATTGGTACAGTTAGTAATAAGCGCTTATATCTATATCAATTTCAATAACACCATGCCTGGCATTGCCGACCAGAGCCAGTATCAGCTAGTGGAACGGATCCCGTGGATTCGTTTGAACCTTGGCGCACTTGGAAACCTCGAAATAGATTACTTTCTTGGTATTGACGGACTATCGATGCCTTTTCTTGTGCTGACCTCCCTTGTGATGCTCGTAGCTCTTCTTGCTAGTTGGGACATCCAAAAGAACCTTAGAGGTTTCTTTGCTTTATTTCTTCTTCTTGACTGTGCGGTAATGGGCGTGTTTTCTGCCTTGGATTTCTTCTTATTCTATGTTTTCTACGAATTAATGCTACTGCCCTTGTATTTCCTGATTGGAATGTGGGGAGGTGTACGCCGGGAATACGCAGCAATCAAGTTTTTCTTATACACCTTACTAGGTTCGGTCTTTATGTTATTGGTTATTATCGGACTCTATTTTTCAGTGACAGATCCAGAGTCGGGCAACCATACATTCAACATGCTTCATATGATGAATCCAGCTAACTATGCTCCGGATTCCATCTTTTCAATAGTAGCAAACCAGGAAATATTTGGTGTATCGGCAAGGCTCCTTGCATTCATTGTGTTGTTTGTAGCTTTCGCGATCAAGGTTCCCATTGTTCCATTGCATACATGGCTTCCGGATGCACACGTAGAAGCACCAACACCGGTTTCTATTATTCTTGCCGGGGTATTGCTAAAAATAGGAGGCTATGGGATTTTAAGGGTGTGTATGAGCATGTTCCCTGATGCAGCAATTCAATCAGCATGGTGGCTTGGATTGATAGGAGTTGTTTCGATACTCTATGGTGCTTTGAATGCTCTTGCTCAAAGAGATTTAAAGAGGCTTATAGCGTATTCATCAGTATCTCATATGGGGTTTGTTCTTCTGGGCATTGCCTCTGCTACTTCAGAAGGGATTAGTGGCGCCATGATGCAAATGATCAGTCACGGATTCTTGTCATCAATGTTATTCTTCCTTGTCGGTGTTCTTTATGAACGCGTCCACAACCGGGAAATCCCAAATTTTCGTGGGTTGGCTTTAATTATGCCACGCTATACCGTTTTCATTATGATAGCGTTTTTTGCTTCACTCGGACTCCCTGGTTTTTCTGCATTTATCGCAGAGGCCTTCAGTCTTATTGGCGCCTTCAATTCCGAAAGTATAAACGGTTTAATTCCCCGGTGGATGGCGGTTGCAGGTTCAGTCGGCATTCTTTTAGGTGCTTCATATCTATTATGGACACTTCAGAGAATGTTCTTCGGAGAAACACGACTATGGGGAGGCGATGAATGGAAAGCTAAATTAAAGGATATTAATGGTAGAGAGATTTTCGCCTTAACCTCTCTGTCTCTGATGTCTCTGGCCTTAGGTATCTTACCTTCACTTGCTTTTGATAAAATGAATGCTTCCGTATTGGAGCTGATCCAGTTAATGAACATACGATAGATGAACGAATACCTGCCATACCTTTCCGAATTATTATCTGAAGCGTTATCAGGTATCTTTTTTATATTACCTGAGATTGCCTTGGTAATAGCCTTTCTTCTGGTTATCGTTGCTGATCTTTTCTTTCCCGGAAAGAGCTCCAAAAATTCTTACGGAATTGCTCTTACAGGTATTATCATTTCAGCTGTTACTAGTTACCAGCAATCCCTGTCAGTAGAAAAAGGAATGTCCCTATTCTCAGGAAGCATTGTTCTTGATAAGGTAGCAATAAGTTTCAAGCTAATTTTTGCGTTTGTTACTGTCCTTTTTGCCGTTTTTATTCGAGGGAATTCCTCCCTTAAAAAGCATAATAAAGGTGTAGGTGATTTGTATATGCTTCTTCCAGCGGTACTTATCGGGCTTAATATGATGTCAATGGCAAGTAACCTTCTGATGGTATACATTTCCATTGAGATGGTGTCTATCGCATCTTATCTGATGGTTGGCTACGTTTCGGGAGAAAATAAGCAGACTGAGGCTTCAATGAAGTATGCTTTATTTGGCTCGGCATGTTCTGCTATTATGCTTTATGGCATGTCTCTTCTTTACGGCTTTACAGGAACTATCAGTTTGTCTGATGGGAATATGATTGCCCAATTAAGTCATATCGCTGAACCTCCGACAGCACTTGCAATACTTTTAACTTTGGTAGGAATCGGCTTTAAACTTTCTTTCGTTCCATTGCATTTCTGGAGTCCAGATGTTTATCAGGGAGCACCAACCCCAGTAACTGCCTTTCTTTCTACCGCACCTAAGATCGCTGGTTTTGCTATTTTAATAAGATTTCTGGTTCCCTTTTACGGTTATAAGGCAGCAACGGGCGTTCAGGTTTTTGATTTCGAAACTACGATCACTGTCATAGCAATTGTTACCATGATCCTGGGTAATTTTGCCGCTATCTGGCAGAATAATATAAAGCGTATGCTCGCTTATTCATCAATAGCGCATACGGGTTTTGCGTTGATGGCCATTGTTGCAATTTATCAGAATGGAATAAGGTCTCTAATTTTCTATTTTACAGTTTATGCCCTTATGAATATGGCTGCTTTTATGATTGCAGACCAGGTAGAACAAAAGGCAGGGGTAGATGATGTGAGAAAGTATAAAGGACTGGGTAAATTTTTAAAGATCGAGATCCTTTGCTTTGTGGTAATATTAGTTTCTTTAACCGGCCTTCCACCTACCGGGGGGTTTATAGCAAAGCTTTTCATCTTTACTTCGGCTTTTGAAAAGTATCAATCCTCCGGCTCTACCTGGGTCTTGTCATTATTAATAACAGGTGCAATTACAACAGTAGTCTCCCTATTCTACTATTTCAAAATTCCATTGAATGCCTACTTGCGTGAATCAGACAGAGAACTCCCTGTTAGTGTTCCCATGAATTTCATCTCATATGTTATTTTAGCGCTTACAATTCTTGTTCTTATACTAGGATTGTTCCCGTCAATACTTGCATAAGTATGATTTTTTCCTTTCAATGTTATAACACTTTTGTCGTTTTAAACTGTAATTTTGCATACTCATAAGTAGTCATGAGTGAATCGATTAAACATGAGTGCGGCATCGCCCTCATCCGTCTCTTAAAACCCCTTTCATATTATCAGGAAAAATACGGAACGTCGCTTTATGGTTTGAATAAACTGTATTTGCTGATGGAAAAACAGCATAACCGTGGCCAGGATGGTGCAGGTATCGCTACCATCAAATTTGACGTAAACCCAGGTAACAGATATATCAGCAGGCACCGTGCGATGGGATCAACAGCTGTTTCCGAAATATTTGAGTATGTTCAGAAGAAGTTTGCAGATATTCCCGGAGATCTGCTGCAGGACGCTGAATGGTTAAAAGAGAATATTAGCTTTACCGGCGAGGTATTGATGGGGCATTTACGTTACGGCACACACGGTAAGAATAGCATAGAGAACTGCCATCCTTTCCTTCGTCAAAATAATTGGATGAGCCGTAACCTCGTAATTGCAGGTAACTTCAACATGACCAATGTTGATGAGTTATTGGAGCAACTATATGAGCTTGGCCAGCATCCAAAGGAAAAAGCAGACACCGTTACTGTTTTGGAGAAAATAGGGCATTTCTTGGATGACGAAAACCAAAGACTTTTTGATGAATTCAAGAAGCAGGGCTTTAGCAATAGAGAGATCAGCCATCTGATAGCAGATAATTTGGATGTTGCCAAGATCCTACGTCGTTCGGCTAAAACCTGGGATGGTGGTTATACCATTGAAGGGATCTTTGGTCATGGGGATGCTTTTGTTATGCGCGATCCTGCAGGAATTCGTCCTGCTTATTATTATATAGACGACGAAGTTGTTGTAGTAACTTCAGAGAGACCAGCAATTCAAACTGCCTTCAATGTGCCTTTCGATTCTGTAAAAGAAATTAAACCAGGGCATGCCCTGATTATTAAAAAGAACGGAGTGATCACTGAAGAGCAGTTCAGAGAGCCATTAGTTCAGAAGTCATGTTCGTTTGAACGTATTTATTTTTCTCGTGGAAGTGATGCCGCGATCTATAATGAGCGTAAACAACTTGGTCGTCTACTTTGTCCTCAAATTCTTGATTCAGTTAACAACGATCTTAAGAACACAGTTTTCTCATTCATCCCTAATACAGCAGAGGTGGCTTTTTATGGAATGGTTGATGGCTTACATAAATATATAAAGCGAGTTCAAAAAGATACCCTTCTTAAAAGAGCAGATAAGATCTCAGACGAAGAGCTGGAAGAAATGTTAAATATGGCTCCGAGAGTCGAAAAGATCGCCATCAAGGATGCCAAGTTACGGACTTTTATTACGCAGGACGCGGATCGTCAGGATATGGTATCCCATGTTTACGATACTACGTACGGACTTGTAAAAGCTGGTACTGATAATCTTGTGGTAATAGACGATTCAATAGTTCGCGGGACAACCTTAAAGCAAAGTATCCTGAAAATATTAGATCGTCTTGGTCCTAAAAAGATCATTATTGTATCATCGGCTCCCCAAATACGTTATCCTGATTGTTATGGTATCGATATGTCTAGAATGGGCGAGTTTGTTGCTTTTGAAGCTGCAATCAAGCTTTTAAAGGAAAGCGGCAGAGAGCATATTATTTGGGAAACGTACGAGAAGTGTAAGGCATCCCTTAAAATGGATAGAAATGATGTAGAGAACTACATAAAGGCTATTTATGCTCCATTTACGGATGAAGAGATCTCAGCTAAGATCACACAGATCATCTCTCCAAAAGCTATAAACGCAGAGGTGCAAGTGATCTATCAGACTCTTGATAATCTCCATGCAGCTTGTCCTTCACATCTTGGTGATTGGTATTTCTCCGGTGATTATCCTACACCAGGAGGAAACAGAGTTGTGAACCGGGCTTTCATGAACTGGGTAGAAGGTAAAAACCAGAGAGCCTACGTGTAGAAAATATCTGAATGAAAGAATGATGGAATGAGTGATTTATTCTATCATTCTATCATTCTCTCATTCATTCATTCTCTCATTCTTTCATTCTCTCATTCTTTCATTCACTCCTTCTTTCTATTCTACATCACAAGGCTCCAGATCAGCTTGAGCGCAAAGATCAGAATAAGGCACCCAGCCACCTTATTAAGAAGAATAATAGTCTTTTCTTTAATACGATACCTGAACTTATTAGCATAATAGGCTTTTAGTGTATCCATGCTGAATTGAGTAAGGAGGATACACCCGAAAAATGGGATAATTTCTTCAGACTCTAATTTCCCTTTAACGGAGATCAGGCTACTAGTAACACTTACCCAATAGAGAAGGAGAGACGGATTAAAGATGCACATTAAAAATCCCTTGAAGAAATAGCCTGTGTTCCGTTTAGTGGAAGTTGTATTTTGATAATTGATCTTCACCTTCTTAAACAAATAATAGCAGCCGATCCCAATAAGAACTACACTACCTGTAATCCCAATAGCTACGCGGTACTGGCTTTCAAACTTGATAAAGGAGGATCCATAAATTGCCAGTGCGACATAAATAAAATCGCTAAGAACCACTCCTGCTGCGAGCCACATTCCGGCATGAAAGCCCTTTTCTATGCTTGTTTTTAACAGTGCAAAGAAAACTGGTCCCGTTGCAAAAGACAGCACTATTCCAAGTCCAATACCAGATAAAATCGATTCAAGCATATATACTGGCCCGTTGCAAATCTGCGAATATCCGACTTTTAATGTAATTAACAAGGATCAGATAAATTTAGGCTATTATAAAACCTCCACAATAGTTTGAAAAGCCTATCCTATTCAACCTGCAGCCTCTACTTTTGTTGTTGCTTTTTACTCCATTATAATTATATTGCTTGTTGAATTTTAAACTAACTTAACTATATGCAAAATCAAAAGGCGCAAACAGGTGCGGGGTCTAATCCCATTATAATCATAGGAGCGCTGTTTTTTATTTTCGGATTTGTGACATGGTTAAATGGGACACTGATACCCTATCTTAAAATAGCTTGCGAGCTGAAGTCTGATACCGAATCGTACCTTGTTGCTACCGCCTTTTTTATAGCATATACGGTTATGGCCCTCCCCTCATCTTATGTACTGGGTAGAACCGGATACAAGAAGGGAATGGCATTAGGACTCGTAATTATGGCAGTTGGTGCGATACTTTTTGTTCCTGCAGCAAACGTTAGAAGTTTCCCCATGTTTCTGGTCGGCCTATTTATCATAGGAACTGGACTGGCATTATTACAAACTGCCTCCAATCCTTACGCAGCTATACTTGGGCCTCCCGAAAGTGCAGCCAGACGAATTAGCATCATGGGGATCTGTAATAAAGTAGCCGGTATTATTGCAGGCCTGATCTTTGGGTACATTGCTTTAAGCGACTCGGATGGAATAGAGAAACGTCTAGCCCAAATGACTGAAGCAGCGCGAGCTAGTGCTCTTGACGAATTGGCTTCCAGGGTTATCGTTCCCTATATCATAATGACTGCTGTATTACTATTTCTTGCCATTGCTATAATGAGGTCATCCCTTCCTGATATTAAAGATGAAGCAGAAGTGGAAGTATCCACAGAAGTTCGACAGAAGAGCAGCATATTTGACTTCCCACATTTATGGCTGGGGGTACTTGCATTGTTTCTTTACGTCGGCGTAGAAGTAATGGCAGGAGATACAATTATCAGTTACGGCAAGGCAATTGGCATTCCGTTATCAATTTCCCGTTTCTTTACCCAGGGAACTCTCGCATTTATGTTATTAGGGTATGTAATTGGGATTGCAACCATGCCCAAGTACTTGTCGCAGCAAAAGGCGCTTCAAATATGTGCCATCAGTGGGGTAGTATTTAGTGTGGCTACTATTTACACCAGCGGTTATGCCTCTGTTTTCTTTCTGGCCCTTCTAGGATTATCAAATTCCCTGATGTGGCCAGCAATCTTTCCCTTAGCTATAAATGGTCTGGGGCGATTTACTAAAACAGGGTCGGCACTTTTGATTATGGCTATTGCCGGAGGTGCTATTTTACCTCTTTTTTACGGGAAATTCTCTGAATATTTAACTACGCATTTTGGCCAGGCAGTAGCAGTTTCAAAAGCCTATTGGATTATGGTTCCTTGTTATTTGTATATTTATTATTTTGCTGCCAAAGGTTACAAAGTGGGCTTGCCGAGAAATTAATACCTTTGTTTAAATTCAAAAGTGAAAAGTAAGCCTTCCTTCAACTCGATATTCATGAACCTGGCATCTGATCTGGCTTTGCGATCTCATTGCGTAAAGGCTCAGGTAGGAGCGGTTCTTACGAAAGATACACGCATAATTTCTATCGGATATAATGGTCCACCCGCCGGAACGCATAACTGCGACGAGGAATGGCCGGATGCGGGCTGTCCCAGGGATGCCCGTGGTAGTTGTTCCTTAGCTTTACATGCCGAGGAGAATGCAATTCTGTACGCAAGTAAGAATGGATCAGATCTACAAGGCTGTACCTTGTATGTTACGCTTTCACCATGTTTACCTTGTGCTCGACTTATCTTCTCTTCAGGTATAAAAAAGGTAATTTATAAAAACTCCTATGCAGAGTATAAGGGACTACCTTCGGATGAGGGGGTAGACTTTCTAAATAAGTTTGGGGTAGAGGCCATTAAAGCCGAGCCTGCAAGTCCTTAGATTTTCACCCATTCCCTGCTAAGTCTGTAAAGTTTGTCTCTTGCCATCAGGTCATTGGCCTGGGCACGTGCTTCAGCAATCTCTTTTTTGTCGAAGTAAGCACCAGTAATATTTTCTATTTCAGGAGATGTACTCACGTGGAGAACTACTTCTGTACCTTGTTCAACTGATGTTTCTGCTGAGCCAAAAACCTCAAGAACCATTTTAGTGTTCATAAGGTTTTCGGGATGTAAGGCGTTCACTCTTATTTTTGTATCCTTCAACTGTCCGGCAAGTGTGAATGTAAACATGATCAGAGCTAACTTACTCTGCGCATAAGCTTTTCGGGAGTTGTAGTTGATATCAAGCATTACATTGTCGAAATCAAGTTCGTGCTGCGCTCCCGAAGAAATGTTTATAATTTTTGTCACTTCTTTCTGTTGAAGAGCGGGTATCAGCAGGTGGGTAAGAAGGAAGGGTGCCAGGTAATTAACAGCAAAGTTTAGTTCAAATTTATCCTGGCTATAACGCCTCACATCATCCTTTAGATAAATGCCTGCATTATTGATCAGCATGTCTATATTTTGATACTCTTTTAGTATTGCTGCTCCTAAATCCCGTACACTTTGCAGTGATGAAAAGTCTGAATTGTAGTACTTTATCTTTTCGTTCCCTGATAGTTTGATAATTTCTTCTAAAGTTTTTTCACCTTTCTTCGGGTCTCTTCCATGCAAAATTATTCTTGAACCTTGCTCCGCAAGCTTTAAAGCCACATTTTTACCTAAGCCGTCGGTTGAACCTGTAATTAAAACTGTCTGTTCAGCAATTGCTTTCATTTGGAGATTGGTTTATTGGAATAACTTTTGTTTATGTAGACTTGTTTTAATAAGAATTTAACTAAACAATAGACTATGAGAAATTTTGTGCCAGCGTCGTTAGAGGAGAGTTTAATGAAATTTAATGCTTCATCGTCAGAAGTAACTCGTCCTGTTCCCGAAACTAAATATACTGCACATGGTGGTTGGTTTGGCGTAGAGTGTTCTGATAGTCAGGCTTCAGCTAAAAAAGTAACAAAGAAAAGATTTGTAAAAGGAGCCAGGGCATAACCGGCTAAAACATACTTTTAAGTAAAATTACAACTGAAGTTGAAAGGGTTTCCTTTCAACTTCTTTTTTTTTACAATGGTTTGGTTGTCTCTTAGCTATTTGACCCAAGCTCTTCCAGTAGAATAGTTCCTACTGCATCTATGGTCTGAGCTACAATTTCGTCAGGTGTACCTTCAAAATGTAAACGTGTTTTCCAGGCCTTATCTTTCACATAACCGTGCACGAACATTGTTCCTACGGGTTTTTCCGGACTTTCGGATCCTCCCTCTGAAGCAAGTCCTGTAACTGCTACAATAACATCAGCAGGAATAAGTCTTTTAACCGATTCGGCTAATAGCTGTGTTACCTCCGGAGATTCTGCAGTATACCGATCTATAACCTCGGGAGGGATATTCAGTAGGTGCTCTTTCACACTTCTATCATAACAAACGATACTTCCTTTTACTACCTGTCCGCATTCAGGAACTGATGTAAAATCGTATATCAGGCGTCCGGTGCTTGCACTTTCTGCAAATGCTATGGTTAATTCCTGTGCAAGCAATGCATGACATACTGCAATAACTGATTTCGAAGGCATATGTTAATCTTAATTTCTCAATGAGAACGGTTTTCAAGGGGGATGGTTTGAATAAAAGTGCTTATGTTGCTTTTCCCTTCAGTTCCCAATGGTCTTTAATTATTTTTCCTTGTGCATCCTTTGCCAGTCGTCGAGCGTATCGTTCCCCCTTGATCTGGCCCTTATCATCCAGCTTTCCAATAAAAAGTAATATCGGAAGCCCTTCTTCGTTGGTTTTAAATGCTAGATCATTTCCTTTGAATTCAGAATTAACCATCGCCAACGGCTCATATGTTTTATTTAATATTTTTATTAGTCCTTCGCTTAATGCCATAATTCTTTAACTAATTTGAATAGTTTAGCGTTTTAATTTTTCTAATATATTTACTGAAAACAAGAGAATCTATGATAAAAAGCCTATCGAGCCTGTTTGTTGCCGCCTTAATTGGAATAAGCGTCCAGGCCCAGACTACTACCAGCGCGTCGAAGCTGCCGCCAAATATGTTTCAGCGGAAGCTCGCTAATGGATTGGATATACTGGTAGTAGAAGATAATACTGTTCCCCTTGCTACAATAGAACTTGCTGTAAAGAATGGTTCCTATACAGAAACACCTGAGTACAATGGATTAAGTCACCTGTACGAACACATGTTTTTTAAGGCTAATAAAGATTATCCTAGTCAGGAAGACTTTTTAAATCGTGTAAGTGAATTAGGAATTCAATTCAATGGAACCACCAGCTACGAATTAGTTAACTATTATTTCACCTTACCAAAGTATAACCTTGTGGAGGGGTTGAAATTCATGAACTCAGCAATCAGGTACCCCAAATTCGACGCAGCGGAGATGGCTAAGGAGAATGTAGTTGTAGACGGAGAGTTCCAGCGAAATGAGTCTAATCCCTACTTTGCATTGAACGACGAGATGAACCGGCGTCTTTGGGGTGATCTTTATAGTCGAAAGAATACAATTGGAGACCACCAGGTAATTCGCTCTGCTACACCAGCAAAAATGGATACGATTAAAAACAGATATTACTGGCCAAATAACTCCTTGATTACGATCGCAGGCGATGTGAAACACGATGAGGTGTTTAAGCATGTAGATGCTATATTCAGCAGTTGGGCTCCTTCTGGTTTTGATCCTGCAAAAAGATGGCCTGTACCAGAGTTTAAACCTCTTCAAAAAACAGATTATTTCATAGTCGAATCAAACTTGTCCAGGGTTCCCTTGGTAATGATGAACTGGCATGGTCCGGATACTAGAAAAGATCTTCCGGCCACTTATGCTGCCGACGTTTTTTCTTACATCATGAATCAAAATTCATCTAAGTTCAGCAAGGCCTTAGTCGATGCCGGATTGGCTCTGCAAGTCAATATTGGATACCTTACTCTAGCCCATACTGGCCCTATTAGCGTATTTGTTGTCCCTAATCCAAACAGGATACAGGAGTGTATGGCTGAAGTTAGGAAACAGATCGCGATGTGGGACTCCGACGATTACATCACAGATGAGCAAATTGAAACAGCCAAAAGGCAACTGGAGATCAGTCAGGTGAAGGGGGAGGAAATCACCTCCGAATTTACTCACACCATATCGTTTTGGTGGGCAGCAGCATCAATAGATTACCTAAGTACCTATGTAGATAATCTGCGAAAAGTGAATAGGGACGACTTGAAACAATACGTAAGAAAGTATATCAAAAACAAGCCACATGCAGCTGGAATGTTGATCAGTGCCGAGGCAAGACAACAGTTAAAACCAGACACCTACTTTAAAGCAGACTAAGTTCTACCATTAAAACTAAATAAATGAAGAAGACATTTGTCAATATACTACTCCTTTTCATCACCGTTAACCTTTTCGCCCAGAGCAAGACTACTTCTTTTACCGTTGCTGGTATCAAGGTGATTCTCAAACCTACCATTAAAGAGGTAATAGATGTAAATATGTATTACAGGGGAGGGGTGGCTAACTACCCAACTAGTAAAGCTGGATTGGAAAACCTTGTTCTTGCCGCTACAACTGAGGCTGGGACAAAAAAATACAATGCAAATGCATTTCGTGACAGGGCAGATATGTATGGGATCGACCTTGGTGGTTCGTCTGGTTATGATAACGGTATGATCAGTATGACATGTATCTCCCGTTTTTTTAACGAGGGATGGGAGCTGTTTGCAAGTGCAGTAGCAAACCCGGTGTTTGAGCCACGGGAAATTGATATGCTTAAGGAAAAGATCATATCTGGAGTAAAGCAATCTGAATCTGATCCAGACGACCGCATAGAGCAGCTTACCATGCAAAATGCTTTTGCGGGAACCCCCTATGCAACCAACCCCACAGGAGAAGAAGCTACATTAAGCAAGCTAACTGCTTTGGATTTGAAAAACTACTATTACAACACCTTGCTGAATAAAAACCGCATGTTCATTGTAATAGTCGGAAAAATAACGAAGGAAGAAGTAACAAAAAAGATCTTGGCTTCATTTGCTGCTTTACCAGCTAAGCCTTACAAACCTGCGGTATTACCAGGTCCGAAAGAAAATGGTAAATTATTAGTAGAGCAAAGACAGCTGGCTACTAATTATATTACCGCTAGCATCGATGCGCCTAAATTAAACAGCCCCGACTACCTCCCTTTTCGTTTAGCTATCTCACATTTAAGTAACAGGCTTTTCAGAGAGATCCGGACAAAGCGTAATTTGTCTTATGCCCCTTATGCTTATACAACTACCCGGCTGATGCCTTATGCAGTGATGTATGTAAGTACTACAGAGCCTAAGGCTTCCGTAGAAGTAATGCTCGAGCAACTGAAAGATTTAAGGGATAATGGTTTTGCAGAAGAAGAACTTCTTTCCGGAAAGAGCAATTTCATTACAAGTAATTATATGAAGGAAGAAAGCAGCAGCGCTATTGCTTCAGCTCTTGGTAATGCAGAGGTAATGGGCGACTGGCGGATCGCGGATGAGGCAGCAGAGAGGATTAATAAGGTAACTCTGACTCAGATGAACGCCGTTTTGAAGAAATATATAAACACCATCAGGTGGAGCTACCTTGGAGATCAAAAGCTTGCAAATGAAAATGCAGCGGTCTTCAAAAGTAAGATCTGAGTCATAAAGGTTCTTTGAGGGATGGTTCCACAAAGAACCTTTTTCATTTCAACAAAACCAGTCTCCTGCTGTTCTGACCTTTGTTAAGCAAGCATGGTAATTGCTCGCTGTGATTTTATGAAACCATCGTGTACCTTCAGCATAAAACGAAATGAGTTAGAATGTACATTTGATAGCTTCATTACTATTATAAAACATATTTTTTATGAAGATCTTAACCATTACACTCAACCCAACCGTAGATAAAAGTACCTCTATCGATAAATTAGTTCCTGAAAAAAAACTAAGATGTGATCAGCCGAAATTTGAACCAGGGGGAGGGGGGATTAATGTGTCAAGGGGACTAAGACGGCTAGGCCTTGAGTCTTTAGCATTTTTTCCTTCTGGTGGAAGAACAGGGAAATTACTGGAATCATTACTGGAAAAAGAAAATGTGCAATCTCTTGCCGTATCTGTATCGGGAGAAACAAGGGAAAATTTCATTGTTGTTGAAACTTCAACAAACCAGCAGTTCAGGTTTGGAATGCCTGGAACTGAGGTGACAGGAGAAGAACAGGAACATATCCTGAATTCCCTGAACAGTCTTTCTCCTTTTCCTGAATTTATAATTGTTAGCGGTAGCCTGCCTCCCGGCATAGAAGCATCATTCTTGAGAGACATCGTAAAAGTGGCCAAGGAAAAAGGAGCGAAAATCATTGCCGATACCTCCGGGGATGCTTTATCGCAAATGGTAGAGGAAGGTGTTTTCCTCCTAAAACCGAATCTCGGCGAGCTTGCCAACCTTACTGGTATTGAATCACTTGATAATGATTCGGCTGATGAGGCTGCTCAGCAGTTGATAGCTCAGGGGAAAACGGAAGCGATAGTGGTTTCATTGGGACCACAGGGTGCTTACCTGGTTACTAAGGATATAACCAAACTTATTCCTGCCCCTACTGTGAAAAAATTAAGTACAGTTGGCGCGGGTGATAGTATGGTAGCCGGAATGGTATCAGTACTGGCGCGCGGAGGTGATTTTATTGAAATGGTGAGGAGGGGTGTTGCTTGTGGTAGTGCCGCTACTATGAACTCTGGAACCCAGCTTTTCAAGAAGGAGGATGCAGATCGTTTGTTTGAATTTTTAAGCAGGGAAAATTAGGGACTCCTTTAAGCGTAATTCCCTCTATCCCTCTATATTTGCATCCATTTCTTTTTAAAATGGAACTACAGAAGGTAATTAATAAAATAGTAAGGGATATAGATTTGCACAGCCGGTGGCTTAACACGCTTTCTTTAATGGAAAATACGGGTGCCAGAAAGATTTCGGCTTGCGAACACAAAACGGATGTTACTTTGATCATTCTAAAGCATGCAGCAGAAGAACACCGTCATGCTTACTATTTAAAAAAGCAGATATCAAAACTGTCTGAAGGATATTTAACTTATGCAGATCCTTTTCTGATTGCTCCAGCTCAAAGTCGCTTATATTTGAACAAGCTGGATTTGGAAGTATGTAAATATCTTAAATCTGAGCTAGGTTTGTCAGGGCAGGACTTAAAATTTGGGGCGTATTTATTAGTGACCTATGCAATAGAAGTGAGAGCAGATGAGCTCTACCCTATTTATCAGGCAGCACTCGATGATGTAAAAAGTAAGGTTAATGTGAAATCAATTATTTTGGAAGAGGAGGGACATTTGGAAGAAATGCTGGCAGAGCTGAAAAATTTTTCTGAAAACTGGGAACTATATGCTACAAAGGCAGTGGAGATAGAAAGTGCCCTGTTCAATTCCTGGATTGAAGCATTAGCAAAAGAAATGCAAGCAGAAACGGTATAAGGTAATCAGGCAGAATGCATATTGCTACCCTGCCTGATCATATTTTCTTTCTTATACTTTCAGATCACCTTCAATAGAATCGTCCATCGTTTTTCCAGACACTACCGAAGCAGCCATTTTAAGAAACGAAACAGCCTCTCCATGTTTAGTATCCCAATAATAAGATTGTGATGGAATTACTTTAATCACGCTGATTCTTGGATCATCCTTTCCTCCCTGAAACCAGGTTTTCATAATTGGATCCCATAACTCATCAATCTTCGATCTGTCCTCGCTGATCTCAGAGATGCCATACACACTTAAAAAAGCCGAATGCTTGCTTCCTTGAAAGAGCGCTTGTACATACGGATCCAGATTTATTTCCGCATTTTTATTGCTGTCATTGCTGCTAAGAAACCAAATGTTCCCGTCTGCATCTACTTTTTGAGCAGCCATGGGGCGGGTAGAAAAGGGTAAACCGGTTTTAATATCAGAACAGAAAAAGCACGTTTCAGCTTTTTCTACTAATTCTTTCAGCTTCTCAATCGCTTCTTTTCCTTCCAGGTTTTTAAAATTGTCTTCAGCCTGTTGTTGATTTATACTGTCCATAGGTATTTCAGTTTGAACTAATAACTGGAAACCTATAGACCTGTTTGCATTTGCAATTAAAATTCTGTGTGCAGAAGTATAAGAACAATTGGAATTAATTGATGTGATTTCTACGAATCTTGCTCCTGCAGGGGTAATTTAAACCAGAAAGAGCTGCCTCTCCCTTCCAGGCTATCTACTCCTATTTCCCCTTTATGGTATTTTACTATTTCGGCGCATAGGTACAAGCCGATGCCAAAACCAGATATATGTTTCACTTGCTTGTCTTCCACCCGGTAGAATCGATGGAATATTTTTTCCAAATTTTGAGAGTTAATCCCGATGCCTTCATCTCGTATGCTTACTGTAACTGTACGGCTATCATCTAATTGGCACGTTATGGTCACTGTGCTGCCTTTGGGCGAATACTTCACCGCATTGCTAAGCAGATTATTAACCACCTGTCCCAATTTATCTCTGTCCGCGAGCACTCGGATCTCGCCTATAGGCTCAAAACTCAATTTATGAGTATTATCCAGTAAATAAAAATCTTCAAGGCTTTCTGTTATTAAGTCAGAAAGGTCAAAGCTGCTCATATTCAGATGTATTTTCCCTTCTTCAAGCCGGCCCACGTCAAGAAATCCTTGAATTAATTTTTTCATCCGCTCCACTTGGGAAAGCGATTTTCTTACCGAAGTTTCTATTTGATCGTCTTGTAGTTTTCTTGCTCTTCGTTCAGAAAGTTGTAAATGGGCCTTTAGGGTAGTCAAGGGCGTTTTAAGCTCGTGGCTAACCATGCTTATAAAATCATTCTTAAGTTGCTCTTGTTGTTTTCTTTCAGTGATATCATCAAATACAAGCGCAACTTGCCTGCTAGAACTTTCACCAACCCTAGATGCGTAAACGTTAAACCATTTATTGAAAACTCGTGAATAATTTTCAAAACGTACTGGTTTCCCTGTTTCCGCTACCTTACTGTAGGTATCGATCCAAAATTGTTCGGCATTACTGACTACACCTTTTAAGGTTTTCCCTTCGGCAGATTTAATCCCCGTAAGATGTTCGAAAGCTTCATTCGTTAAGTGATAAAGAAGATCTACAGGCTCATTTTGATCATTATACAATACCTCCAGTATACAAAAACCTTCATCAATGGTATTAAATAGCGTACGAAATTTATCTTCAGATTCCCTTAATGTTTGTTCTGCCATTGCCCGTTGCACAGCAGACCATGTCCGGTCGGCTACTTCATAGGTCAGGTTGATTTCCTCCTCAGTCCACTGTCTCGCTTCTCTGTTGTGCACGTACATAGCTGCGACTAGCCGTTGATCCTTAATGAGGGAAACTGTCAATGCTGCTCTGAATTGCAGAGCTGTAAAGGCTGCCTGAAGTCCTGGATCCGCTGTTCTCGGATCCTTAAGCATATCTTCGATAACAAGGCTTTCACCTGTGCGTAGTGCCTCCAGAACGCCAGGTCCAAAGGCCGCCAAATCATGAACACCATGGTGATGCGGGACCGATCCATCAGTCCAGTTATTCTCTGTTCTAAACCACCGTTGTTCTTGCTTGTCTACATCTCCGTATCCAACTCTTGAAGTTTTCAAATATTCTCCAAGTATTCTTGCGGCTTCCTTCTGAATGCGTGCCGGATCAGCCAGAGGACGTAAAGTATCGCTCAGTCTAAGTAGAAATGCTTGCCGGTGCTCAGCCTGAAGCAGTTTTTTTTCACTTAATATATGATTAGTAATGTCAATAACGGTAACCAGAACACATTGATCCGTCCCTTGATTATTAAATTTCGACTTCAAGGAATAACTTAGATAAAGTGGCCCGTTATCCCTTTCGTTTATATTAATAGTACTCTCTCCCGTAAAATTTTTTTCTGGAGATTTATATGCTTCTTCAAGATGTCTTACAAAGTCCTGCTTAACTAGCGTAGGAAAGATCTCCGAAATTGGCTTACTGATAATTGAATGGGGTCTGTTCAATAGCTTCAATAATACTGCATTTGCGGCTACTAGTACCTGATTGGGGCCCGCAATTACAAACGCTCCCACGGGTAGATTGTCAACAAGAAATTGCTCCTCTTTATAAAACTCCTTCATCATCTTAAAACCTCATAAAGTTATCCGATTTTACAGCTCTATAAAGTATTTTTAACGAATTTGTTTAATAATTGAAAAGCGAACACTATTGAATGCGAAGTAACTGTTACAAATTGGAAGTGCTACTCGTTATTTGGAGATGGAATTAAAGATTGTAACTATCGATAAAAGCGAAATCGCCGAACTTGAAACAAGCGAGCGGGTTATAAACACAGTAGATGATGCTCTGGATTTGATCGGCAATAGTGGATATCTGGGAGTGCAGAAGGTTATCGCTAAAGAACAGAATTTTTCGGAGGACTTCTTTAGATTGGAAACAAAGCTTGCTGGTGAAATCCTGCAAAAATTCTCCAATTATAGGATGCAGTTGGCAATAGTAGGTAATTTTGAAGCTTATAGTAGTAAAAGCTTGAGAGATTTTATTTTCGAAAGCAATAAGTCTGGGCGTATATTTTTTACTGATACAGTGGAGGAGGCAAGGAGGCTTTTGAGTAAGAAGTAAAGTGTGACTCGTATATCCTATCTTTGAATAGCTATGAAACACTCTAACCATGGAAATCGCTCATCAGCACTTGGGTTTATTTTCGTTACGCTCTTGGTAGACATTATTGGCCTGGCCATTATCATCCCGGTTTTACCAAGATTAATAGAAAAGTTAATAAACGGTAGCATCAGCGATGCCTCAAGAGTTTCCGGACTCCTTTTGGTTGCTTATGCTGTAATGCAATTTTTGTTCTCTCCGCTTATCGGGAACCTAAGTGATAAATACGGTAGGAGGCCAGTGTTGCTTTTTTCACTGCTCGGCTTAGGTGTTGATTATATATTCATGGCCTTTGCACCCACAATCACGTGGCTATTTATAGGCCGTATCATTGCAGGAATAGCAGGGGGAAGTTTCACCACGGCATCGGCATATATTGCTGACGTCAGTTCCCCTGAGAAGAGGGCGCAGAACTTTGGAATGATTGGAGTTGCTTTTGGCCTCGGGTTTATCATTGGACCGGTGATCGGTGGTGTACTTGGAAAAATGGATGTGCATTATCCTTTTTACGCTGCGGCCGCTCTTGCCTTGTTAAATGCTCTTTACGGTTTCTTTATCCTACCCGAGTCATTATCACCCGAGCTCAGGCGTCCCCTCGAGTTGAAGCGCTGTAACCCATTAGGCAGTCTTATTCAATTAAAGAAGTACCCCGCAGTAACCGGTCTGGCGGTATGTCTTTTTGTAGTTTACTTTGCTGGCCATGCTGTTCAATCGGTATGGACCTTTTATACCATGTATAAGTTTGGCTGGGATGAAGATTTAGTAGGCTATTCTCTGGGCTTTGTAGGGCTATGTTCTGCAGCAGTACAAGGGGGATTAATCAGGTTAGTTATTCCTAAAATTGGGGAGCAGAGAAGTATATGGATAGGACTTTTACTTTATGCCCTTGGTATGATTTTGTTTGGCATAGCATCACAGGGTTGGATGATGTTTGCTTTCTTAATACCGTACATGCTTGGAGGGATATGTGGTCCAGCTTTACAAGGAGTAATGACAAGTGAAGTTCCGCCGAACGGTCAGGGGGAACTGCAGGGGGGATTAACAAGTTTAATGGCCCTAAGCTCAATCTTCGGTCCATGGTTAATGACCTACGTTTTCTACTATTTCACCAATCCGAAAGCTCCAGTTCATCTTCCGGGAGCCCCTTATTTTATCGGTGGGTCCTTAATGCTAGTTAGTGTTTTTCTTGCAATAGGAAGTTTCAAAAAACATAAGGTTTAGGAGGGTCAGGATTGTAAATTTATAGGAACCTACTATTCCTTTATCTCATATCCTCTTATTAAAATTATAGAAATCTCATTTACTACTCAGTTTGTAATACAACGCTTAGTTAACAAAAGCTCTTCATGATTCTTGTGTTCTGTTGCCGATTATCTCTGCTGATAGGTAACGGCTAAAGCAAAGAGATTTCCAACAGCACAAATGTAAGGAAGTCAAGAAGCATTTTTACCAAAGGAACCAGTCCTTGCGGCGTTTTGCGGAGAATTGCGGGTATTTGCGACCAGATGCGGAAGGATGGGTACATTCTTCGGGGAGTGTTCGGGAAAAGGGGGTACTTTGTTCGGAAAATTGGGGGGCTTTCCCGAATCTGCCTCGAACCTGTCCCGAATCTGACCCCTTTCTGAATGACGGAAATTGACCAGCTGCCAGGATTTTTAAATTCCTGTTTAGGCTTCAAGGACTTTTTTGGTTGAGAACCTTCTTCCTACCTTCTTCCTACCCCCTTCGGATCTGGTGCGGTCTGCTTCCGTTCAGTTGCTTATCAGTTGCGGATAACGTGCGGTTTCAGCGCACGTTATCCGCAACTGATCGGAAGCTGATGGCTAGAGATCCGAAGCAGTACAAAAGCAGGTAGGGCGTTTGCTGCTAATTTTCCGTAAAAACCTCCCTGAACAGAAGCTCACAACGGCGGATGAAGGTTTTGAAGGTTCTTCTTAGCAAATGTAAAACAACCAGACGTTCAAGAAAATCGATGGCGGTATCTGGCGGCGAAATGGCGGCACTTGGCGGTGAAGTGATGACAAATGACTTTCTCAGTGAGCCATTTCTTCAGCTCTTGTTCAGTCCTTCTTCAGTTCTTGTTCAGTTCAAACCCCGTTTCCGGCCTGTTTAGCTGAAGAAAGGGTAACCAAGGTATGAGCGAGAACTGAACAAAGGGGGGGAGAATGTGCAGGTTAAGCTGGTCTTTGTCTAAAAGATTAGGCATTAAGTCCACCAAGTGGTGGATTTGATACCGCTTTGCCGCTAACAAGGTCCGGCAAAGACATATCTCATAGATATCGAAGGTATAGATAGAGCATAGATAGTGCATAGATGAAGCACAGATAAAGCATAGATAGTCCGATGGAGAGCACTAAAAAAGTAATAACGACAACAATGAGAAAAAATGAAGATCCATGATACTAAAGGACAAAATCCCCTCGTTTAGGAATAGGTTTTACAGGAATGGGAGATCTGCTGAGGGGAAAACCAACACTAACACGCAGATCATCAACTTGTTTTAAACTATTTTAAAAAACAGCT
>NZ_JAFEWF010000004.1 GCF_017355835.1 Desertivirga brevis
CCTTCTTCAGGTGCCTATATCGGCGGTGTCCACCTCTTCCCATTCCGAACAGAGAAGTTAAGCCCGCCAGAGCCAATGGTACTGCAGTAAAATGTGGGAGAGTAGGTCGGTGCCAACTTTTATTCAATAGCCCTTCAGGAAACTGATAGGGCTTTTTTGCTTTTTAAGCATTTCCATGCGATGTCTCCTTCTTTTTCTTTCTTAACTAAATCTTTAGATAAAACTAGCCTTATCATAACATCAAAAACTTACTTTTAGAACTGGTCACTAATCGAAATTCATGTCCCAACACACCAAGATTGATGAAATCACCTGTTTTTCTTCTCTAAGCTATTTAGCCTATAAAAATTATAGGAAATATTATAAATTTGAGCCTTTCCATGGAAAGAACAAAATTCCTCATACCCTGGTGATACTTTTCTTTCTGTAGCTTTAATATATCCGTCAATATGCGATCTAATTTTTTACTTATTCTTTTTATTGCTTTTATATCAAAAGGTTTTAGTCAATCCCTGTCCGGAACGGTAACAGATACTGAGAGACAAGCAATCGAATTTGCGACTGTTTCACTTTTAAACGCGGGAGATAGTACTCTTGTAACCGGTACTGTATCAGATATTAAAGGTAGATTTCATTTGAGACAGCTGCAGGAAGGAAGTTATGTTCTATCCATAAAGTTCCTCGGCTATAATGCAAGCAGGACTCTGGTACAGGTTCGTAACGGACAGAACCTAAATGTAGGGATGATCCAGCTGAAAGCCAATGCAAAAGCATTGAATGAAGTAACTATAACAGGAACGAAAGCAGAAACCAGCCATAAAATTGATAAGCAGGTTTACAGTGCAGGACAGTTTCAATCGAGCCTGGGAGGAACAGCACTTGATGTAGTTAAAAATACCCCATCTGTTTCTGTTAACGCAGAAGGTGATATATCCCTGAGAGGTTCAACTGGTTTACTTGTGCTTTTGAATGGAAAACCAGTGCAGGCTAGCCCAAAAGAAATTTTGAATCAGTTACCTGCTAATACAATTGAAAATATAGAGGTCGTTACCGCTCCTTCGGCTAAGTATGATCCCGACGGCAAATCTGGAATTATTAATATCGTCACTAAAAAAGGTACCGCAAATGTTTCATCATTCAGTGCCAGTACTCAGGGAGGTTTCCCTTCAGTACAATCCTATAACAATCTTCATGCTCCCCAACGATACGGTGCGGATGCCATAGCAAACGTAAGAAGAGACAAATGGGATCTTGCTTTATCTGGTAGTTATTTAAGGAACGATTTGGCTGGCCGGAGAGTTGGAGATGTGAATACGACAATTGATAATATATATACCTCTTTTCCGTCAGTAGGGGAGAGGAGCTTTAAACGTTATGGTCATACTGTTCGTGCATCGATCGGGTATACTCCTAACAAAAACAATACATTTTCTATTGGTTTTTATAACGGCAGGAAAACACAATACAGGAGAGCTGACATCCTATATAATAACACTAAAACTGATTTAAATACCGGCAATACTGTAGGAAGATTTACTTATTTTAACTCTAATCTTGTTAGGAAAATTGGTGATTTCAGCTTGGCCAATATAGACTTCACCCATACCTTTGCTAATCAATCCTCCCTTTCATTATCTGGATTATATGAGTATGGAAAAGTTGATTCACGTACTGAGAATTTGAACCAAGCCTATCCAAATAGCAGTCAGACCATTCAAAATGTTCGCAACAATGGAAGGAATCCGCTGGATGCATTTCGCTTAAAAGCTGATTATGCTATTAATATCGGTAAAGGTAAATTGGAAACCGGGTATCAATACCGTTTGCAGGAGCAAAATGGTGTATTCCTTTATGAAGATCAAAACCTCAGTTCCGGCGATTATCTTGTTGTTCCGGAGTTTAGCAGCAATGCTGATTTGAAAAATGAAATCCACTCTCTTTATAGTCAATACTCAGGGAAGGCAAATAAGCTGGATTATGTTGCCGGACTTCGATACGAATATGCTACAAGGGTGTTTACTGGAAAAGAACCTGATCCTTACAATCTAGAATTATCGAATTTTTTCCCTTCCCTTAATTTGTTATATTCAGTTCAAAACACCCTGAAGTTAAAGGCTGGTTATAGTAAACGGGTTCAGAGATCAACGAATAATGAATTAAATCCTTACCCAGAAAGGGAACATTCTGAAACTCTGGAACAAGGGGATCCCAAAATTCGTCCTGAATTTGTAGGGCTTGCAGAGCTAGGTTTGATAAAGGACTTTAGGAAAGGATCTGTTTCATTAACGCTTTACAATCAAAATATACGAAATGTAATTAACCGTGTTAACAGCGTATATAACGATACGATCTTAAATCGCATTTTTACTAATGCAGGTAAAGCAAATTTATGGGGCGCTGAATTGGGAACTAATTTTAAGCCTGTTAAGTGGTATCAATTTTATATTGGTGCTAATATATATGACTACACCCTTAAGGGCTCGTTATTTAATAATGAGGTGAGCGTGAATTCTTCTAGCTGGGTATATTCGATTAATACCAATTCAAACATCCAACTTAATAAAAATACCAGCTTCCAGTGGAACGTTAACTACCTCTCAGAGCGAGTTACTGCCCAGGGAAAAGACTCAAGGTATGTTATACCTAATGCTTCTTTAAGAAAGAATTTCTGGAAAGGAAAGGCGTCAGCAACTATACAATGGCAAAATATTGATCTGGGTATTTTTAATACGAATGAACAAAGAATCACCACCTGGGGGCGTAATTTTTATACAACTACCAATTATATTCAGGAAAAAGATCTATTGCTGCTGAATCTTAGTATTAATTTAAACCAACTGGCTAAGAAGTTAAAGTTGCCATCCAGCGAGTTCGGAGAGCGGGAATTTTAAGACAACGTTTTTTATTTTATAATTGTTCATCCGTAGGACCTTGTTGTTCTACGGCTTTTTTGCTTAAAGGTCAATCCTTCCCGTAGGGGAATTTCTTAACTATCTGTTCAATCTTGTTCTCTAGGAGCGTCAAAGGAGGGATATATAGTCTATATAAAATATTATCCTATAAAATCTATAGATTAATTGACTTTGTTAATTTTATCTCTATATTTGTAGTAGAGTTCTAGAGGATAGTGCAGTTGGATGTGTTGTTAGAATTTGTTGGATGGTTTAAACAAATTAGCAATGAAACATTTGTCCTTAAGTATCAGAAATTCAAGTTTATCTCTTTCCTTGAAGCATCGTACAACTTCAACCCCCTGTTGTTGCAGCTGTTGAGTTGCAGTGATCAACCAAGTCTTTCTAAAAGCTATAGTTTAAGATAAGAAAGGCAGGAGATGATCCCGCCTTCCGAATGAAATCAGCACGTAACGCCAATCACTCACTGATTTACATTCTGCGTTTTTATTAACAAATGGGTCATTAACAAAAACAAACAAATATATGGAAAATTTTTCCGCTTCCAGGGCACCGAAGGGTGATCGTTACAGAGAAAGCCAGGCCTGGCTCGTTTCTCAAAATTGCAATTTCCTATATAACCAAAAGGTCTGTTGTTGTTAGTTTGAAAAATTCTGCTTCTCAGGAGCGATGACTAATACTGCACCGGCTGCATCATGCTGCTTGTAGTAAAATTCTATTGGACACTTTTAATCTTACATCTATGACAATTTCAGATTTTATACTTATTGGTAAAAAGATCCTTGTGGGAGTTATTGTAACAGCAGTGCCACTACTTATTCTTCTTGGAGGTTTATACCTGGTTCAGGAATTACTAAAATAATTACAAAGCAAAATGAAAACTCCAAAAAGCACTTTGCAGAAGATATTTAGGAACGCAGTTCTAAGTCTGTTTATTTATGCCTTACCAGTAATATTAATGTTTATTACTTTTTCCATTAAAGGTGAAAAACCCTGGCTAAAGAAAGAGCAAAAGAAAGAAACTTTTACCAAGCAAAAACACAAAGATCAATAAGAACTACTATGATAAAATTTATAGAAGAGATTTTCAGAAATCTTAATACCTGGGGCTTAACAGCCTTAACCTTTATTCTCGGCTTTGCAGAGTTTTCTCTAGGGCTTTACGGGAAAAAATGGAACAAGAACGAGAAGTTTTTAGACATAGCTTCTTATACAGTACCTAAGCTTATAGTAGGGCCAGCCGTAGCCTACTTCGGTCTAAAATTTCTACCTCAGGCATTTCCTGAGGCAAAAGGTACACTTAGTTGGATCCCTTTTACTTTTGGTGCTTTAATTATCGCAATTGCTGATGATTTAACGCAGTACTGGTATCACAGATTACATCATGAAATTCCATGGCTATGGCGGTTTCACCGTACTCATCATTCTGCCCCTTACATGGGAATGGCCATGGCTAGCAGACAAAACATATGGTATACCTTCTTTTTTTCACAAACATACGTAACTACAATACTAGTGTATTTAGGATTGGGATACCCTGCGCTATTTGTTAAAGCAATAAAATCCTTAATCACAAAACTGGCGCATTCAAGTATTCCCTGGGATAAGCCTTTTTATCAAATTAAATGGCTACATCCTGTTGCCTGGGTATTAGAAAGAACCATTTCTACACCAGCAACCCATCATGCACATCATGCAGATGTTACGGACGACGGGGTAGGCTATTACAAGGGGAATTTCGGAAACATGTTCTTCTTATGGGATATCATATTCAGGACGGCACATATATCCAGACAATATCCAAGCTCATATGGGATATCGCATTATGAGGCGGATGAATGGTACGCTCAGCTTTTCTGGCCTGTATTAAAATCGAAAGTCGAGGGTAGTGAATTGGCTGCAGACGGACCCGTTGTGAGGGAAGATATTCCAAAGCATTTCACAGATGAAGAGAACGAGCACCAGAGAAATGATGAAGCGGTATTACAACCTTCTCTTGTTGCTGCAACGCTCAGTAGTCACTCCGTTCTCTCATCTGACTAGAAGCCGAGAATAATATCATAGAAATTCAATAACTAGTTCCTGCAAAAGCACGGAACAGCCTTCTAAACACATTTAAGTAATGAAAACTAATAGCCAAAAGCTATCTGGGATTGCTCGTCCCTATACTAAGGGTTTTTTATCCGATCTAAAAGATATAAAATTACCCTTTTTTAATCGTAAGCCGGTATTTACGCTATTCACAACCGCGGTGCTAGGTTTTTCACTTAGCATAAGTCCTCGGATTACCCAAGCTCAGGAGACAAAACCTCTAATTCAATCCAACCTGGTAGGTACTATTTTCGATGCAAAAACAAAGGAACCGTTAATTGGGGTAACAATTCAGATTAAAGGAACTACTCATACCGCCAATACCAACGTTCAGGGTAAATTTACTTTCGTTACTGGACAGAAGTTCCCTTATACGCTCGTAATTTCTTATATAGGTTATGAAAAACAGGAAGTAGTGGTGACTGGAAGTCCAGTTACCGTACTATTGAAAGAGTCGGCCAACCAGCTAAGCGATGTGGTAGTTGTTGGCTACGGAACCCAAAGAAGAAAGGATGTAACCGGTTCAGTATCTTCTGTGAAGCTGGACGATGTTAGAAGTCTCCCGGTAAGTTCTCCAGAGCGATTGTTGCAAGGAACGATACCTGGAATTCAGGTTACCCAAACGTCTGGGCAGCCAGGGGGTGGTGTTAGTGTTCAAATCCGAGGAAATAACTCGATTACCGCAGGGAGCGATCCTCTTTACGTAATAGACGGTTTTCCTATTAATAACGATTATTCTGTTGCCGACGCCGGAGTCACGAACGGCTCAAAGATCAACCCTATGTCGTTCATCAACTCAGCAGACATTGAATCTATAGATGTTTTGAAAGATGCTTCAGGAACTGCTATTTATGGGTCTCGTGGTGCAAATGGCGTTGTTATTATTACTACCAAGACAGGTAAACCAAGCAAACCATCCATCAACTACGATACGTACTATGGCGAGCAAAAGGTTATTCGTACCTTACCCTTATTAAATGCCGCTCAATGGTGGGATCTAAGAAAGGATGCAGCAAGAAACTCCGGGAAAAATGTAGTTGTACCTGTGACGAGTGGTTATAGCCTAGATACCACAGGAATTGGTACTGATTGGCAAGACGCAGCCTTCCGCCAAGCTCCTTATCAAAGTCATAACTTATCCATATTATCAGGATCAGAAAGAACAAGGTTTGCTATTTCAGGGAACTATTTCAAACAGGACGGAGTTTTAGAAAATACCGATTTCGTCCGTTACTCAGGTAGGGTTAATGTTGATCATGAGTATAATAAGCGTTTAAGGATCTTCTCCAGTATTATTGCTAGTAATACGAAGGCTCAGGTTGCGCCGGCAAATATTGTGGGTAACCTTGTATTAACTCCTCCCTCGCTACCTATCTATAAGGAAGACGGTACGTTTGTAGTATTAAGTCCGTTTGAATCTGCCCTGCAGAATCCGATCAACTCCCTCTACAACCAAATAAACGAAACACGTACTAATCGTCTTCTCGGTAATTTTTCAGGAGAGTATACGCTTGCAAAAGGCCTGAAGGCGAAAGTCTTATTTGGTATAGATGTGATTGATAACAAGCAAAATAGGTATTTGCCCATTTCAACAGGTGAAGGACAGGCTGCCAGTGGAATTGCAACCGTAGGTACTTTATTTACCAATTCATGGCTCAACGAGAATACCCTTACTTACGACAAAGAGTTTGGTAAGAAACACCGTGTGAATGCTTTGGCAGGTTTCACGGCTCAGGAATCTAATTCGAAAGGAGCTATTGCCGAAGGTGCAGGCTTTGCAACGGATGACTATACTTATAACAATCTTGGTACAGGGGTTACTCAAAGAGCAGCTTCGTCCAGTGCTCTGAAATGGGCACTAGCTTCTTATTTAGGTAGAATTAATTATTCTTTCGATGGTAAATACCTTGCTACCATTACTCTAAGGGCAGATGGTTCCTCCCGTTTTGGGGAAGGAAATAAGTGGGGTTATTTTCCATCAGCAGCATTAGGCTGGAATGTAACCAGCGAGCGGTTCGCCAAGAAGTGGGAAGATATTAATCAGCTGAAATTAAGAGTTAGTGCCGGGTATACGGGTAACCAGAGTATTCCACCGTACTCGGCTCTTGGTCAGATCGCTTATTACCGCTATAATTTCTCCAACACAACCGTGTCTGGTTTTGCTCCTGCAAATGTTGAGAATGGTCAGTTGGGTTGGGAAAAAACATTACAGTTTGATGGAGGCATTGATCTTGGTTTATTTAGTAATCGTATTGCAATTACAGCAGATTATTATTATAAGAAGACAACCGACTTGTTGTTAAGCCGGACTGTTCCAGGAACTTCGGGCCTTTCAGATCCAGGTAATAGTCAGGCCTCGGTGGTGTACCAGAACATAGGTGCAGTATCTAATAAAGGATTCGAGCTGTCAGTTTCCACTAAAAACCTAACCAGGGGATTCAAATGGAATACAACCCTGATTTACTCAGTAAACAGGAATGAGATTTTAAGTTTAGGAGATGGGGTGGATCAATACATCCCTTCTATCAGTGTACCGTCAATTGCTAAAGTTGGCTATCCTCTGGGTTCATTTATCGTTTATCAAGCGGATGGTGTTATCCAACCAGGTGATGTTCCTTTAACTCCTCAGGCAAACAAAGCTGCAGGGGGCCAGAAATATAAAGACCTTAACGGAGATGGCCAGATCACTCAGGCGGATGACCGCATTATCATCAAAAATCAACCCGGTTTTCTTGGCGGTTTGACCAATACATTCAGTTGCAAAGGGTTTGACCTCAACGTGTTCTTCCAGGCGAGCATTGGAGGGAAATTATACAATCAAAATCGTGCAAACCTGGAACTCGGTACAGGATACGTGAACGGATCGACCGACCTAATGAACAGATGGACTCCAACTAATACCAATACTGAGGTTAAAGCTGCTTATCAGGATCCTGCGATCACCATTTCCGACCGGTTTATTGAAGATGCATCTTATGTAAGGTTAAAAAACGCTTCACTCGGTTATAATTTGCCAAAACGTTTTGCAGCAAAGATTAGAACCCAAAACGTGAGACTCTATCTATCAGGGCAGAATCTTTTTACCTGGACTGATTATACAGGATTTGATCCCGAAGCTAGTGTGAACGGACAGAGCTTAATAAATCGGGGTATTGATAACAGTGTATATCCAAATAACAAGTCGCTACAATTAGGATTATCCCTGAGCTTGTAAAGATTGGTCTGCGATCAATTTGAGTAATGAGTGTCGCTTATTTTCTCAAATCTTATGTCTCACATCTAATTTCTAAAACAACAATGAAAATTTTAAAATACGCTATATTATCTTTTGCTGTTTTATCTTCTGTATCATGCAAGAAGTTTCTAACGGAAGATCCGGAGGGAATTTTAACCACCGACCAGTATTATAAAACTCAGGCAGATGCCGTAAATGGAATAAATGCCATATATTTTTCTCTGAATCAAGGTGGAAGTACGCTTCAAACTCCATACAATACCCTCTTTAATACGGGAATGAACATGGCCGATGATGATGAGGATCCAGGTCCAGGAGCAACGAATCCGGATGTTCGCTCCTTATCAGTGCAGGCTCACTCTTCAACCAATCTTCGTGTATATGAAATATGGCAACAGCATTATGCTACTATTCGAAGGGCGAACATCGCCATAGCAAAAATTCCTACGATTGAGTTCGACGCGAATCTTAAAGGACGATTAATTGGAGAAGCTAAATTTTTAAGGGGACTATACTATTTTAATTTGGTACGGTTATTTGGGGATATTCCTTTAATTACAGAACCTCAGGATTTCATTAGGGCCTCCGACTATGCTATAGCTAAATCGCCTTCGACGGCAGTTTATCTTCAGATAGAGAAGGATTTAATTGAAGCAGGTGACGCACTTCCTGTTTCTTACACTTCTCCTAACGTTGGTCGTGCTACTAAGGGTGCAGCGAAGGCTTTATTAGCTAAAGTATATCTTACCAAAGCCTCCTTACCCTTGAATATCACATCTCATTATGCTGATGCTGTAAGAGTTGCAGAAGAGGTTCTGTCTCCCACCGACGGGGGGACTGGTAACTTCGGGTACGACCTCTTTGATAATTATGCTGATGCTTTCTTGCCTGCTACAAAAAACGGGAAAGAGCACATTTTCTCTGCGCAATTTAAGTCGAACTCCCAATCTCAGGGAAATAACGAAAATCCACGTGCTATCATGAGTAATATTCCCGGTCTTACGGGTATTTATGCTCATATGACTCGCTTTTATACTGTTGGTACTGATAAGTTTTACAGTATCTTTAAATTGTATCAACCGAACGATAAGCGCCGGGATGTAACATTTGTCACTCGTTATACAAGTCCTTCCAACGGAAACTTCTATTCCCTAGGTATTGATGGTAAAGCTTATACCTACAAATCAACAGACCCTGCACCAACCGTTGAACTTGTTCCATTCTTCAATAAGTTCTGGGATCCGAATTCAACGGCAATTACGTCTGAGTCATCAGCTAACGTACCTATTATCCGGTATTCTGATCTATTACTGATTCATGCAGAAGCTGAGAATGAACTAAACGGCCCAACAACAAAGGCATTCAAGTCGCTTAACAGAGTAAGAAAAAGAGCAGGTTTACCTGACCTCAGTCTTACTACCACCCCAGATAAAAATACATTTCGGGAGGCGGTGTACTTGGACCGCCGTCTGGAACTGGTCTACGAATATCAGCGCTGGTTCGACCTTATCCGTCAGAAAGATGCTAATGGGAATTCAACTTTCGTAGCGAATCTTCATATGGTTGGCAAAACCAATGCAAGGGAAAAACATCGATTGTATCCTATTCCACAATCAGAAATTGACAATAATCCTTTGCTTACACAAAACCCTGGCTGGTAGTAAACTAAATCTAAATACCAGGTTGGAAAACTCGTTCCGCCTGCATAAAATAGGAGTATTATGAAAGTTGTCAAACTATTAATTGTGTTGCTATCTGTTTCGGCATTCGCATTTGCCCAAACCTCGCATCGGACTTATAATCAGAAAAGCCCTTATACGATTGAAGTAGATCAAACAAACCGCAAGGAAATACTGAGAGAACTTGAAGAAGGAAAGGCTTTTCTGATCGATGTGCGGACACCTGAAGAATACCGTGAAAAACATCTTAGAAATGCCCGGAACATTGATTTCAGGTCAAAAGATTTTGCGGCTAAAATAGGGCAGCTTGATAAAAGTAAAAAAGTATACCTCTATTGTCGCTCTGGCAATAGAAGTGGTCAGGCAAGAGATTCTCTAATCAGTTTAGGCTATTCCTACAGCTATAATATCGGAGCGCTGGATAGTATAGTCGACAAAGGATTTCCAGTAGCCAGGTAAACCTTAAAGCTACGTTTGATCGCTAGGGAAATTGTATGAGTTCAACTATTTCTTTAAAGACTAACAATATGATATTTAAGAAAATCAATCACATTACCATGAAAAAGACAAAAACTTTAATCCTTCTGGCTTTACTAGCAGTAGCTGGAGCAAATGCGCAAACAAGTTCACAAGAACTGCCGCTAACTTTATCGGAAGTGGCTATAAAGGCAAAATCAGATGGTGCACAGATTATTGATGCGAGAACACCAGAAGAGTTTTCTCAAAATCATTTAAAAGGAGCTGTGAACATAAATGCAGCTATTTCCGGCTACGAAAAAGACTTAGAAAAGCTTTCTAAAGAAAAATCAACAATAGTGTACTCTATTGCTAATGGCCGTAGTGTTTCTCTCGCAAAGGAATTAAGACAAAAAGGATTCAAAGAAGTGTTGGTATTGCCTGGAGGTATTAGCAATTGGATCGGGGCAGGTTACCCAATAGTGAATAATACGAAGAAGGGGGTAGCTATCAATTCTGATCAATTTAATACTCTTACAGCTTCTTCTGACCTGGTTCTGGTAGACTTCGGTTCTAAATATTGTGGTGCCTGCAGGAAGCTAGTCCCTGTTCTAGACTCTCTTGAAAAGCAGCAGGGATTTGCAGCGAGGGTGCTGAAGATCGAAGCATACGACAATACCGAGCTCCTGAAGAATCTAAAGGTGAGTCAGCTACCCACCCTTGTACTTTATAAAAATGGAAAAGAAGTTTGGAAGAAACCAGGGCAGTCTACCACAAGCGAAATTGGTAAGGTGGTTGATTCCTATCAAAGGAAATCCGGAGTAGCAAACGCAGGTAAATAGCAACGAATTCTCAACTCTCAATATCAAATACAGTGAAAAGATTAATTACATTAACCACATTAGCAGCAGGCTTAAGTACATCCCAAGTCTTTGCTCAAAACATTTCCCAACAACAGGAGCCTTTTAAAGGAGTTGTTGGGCGAACCCTGGCAGAATCAAAAGAGAACTGGGTTGAACCAATTAAGGCACCTGCGGGGGCACCAAACATTTTATGGATCCTGTTGGATGACGTTGGGTTCGGTGGAACGAGCACATTTGGCGGACTTATAAATACTCCTACGTTTGATGAGTTGGCCAACAACGGCCTTCGTTTTACCAACTTCCATACTACCGCGATTTGTGCGCCTACCCGGGCGGCATTATTGACAGGGCGTAATTCATCATCAGTACATATGAGCGGTTTTGCGCATACCCGTATGTCTGCCGGATTCCCAGGTTGGGACGGCCGAATCCCTTCTGATAAGGGAACTGCGGCGGAAATCCTTCGTGAAAGTGGCTACAACACATTTGCTGTTGGAAAATATGGACTAACTCCTGATGAGGACGCGACAGATGCAGGGCCGTTCGACCGCTGGCCTTCAGGAAAAGGATTTGACCATTTCTTCGGATTCCTGGGCTCTGCTACCGATCAATACAAGCCGGATCTGGTTGAAGATAATGCTCACGTAACTCCTGATGGCCGTCACTTAAACGATCAGATCACCGATAAAGCTATCAGCTACATAAAACGCCAGCAGGCTGCTAAATCAGGAAAGCCTTTCTTTCTTTATTATGCTCCTGGAGCCACACATTCCCCTCACCAGGTTCCGGATCAATGGAGAGATCTCTATAAAGGGAAATTCGACAAGGGCTGGGATGTCTTCCGTCAGGAGATCTTTGCTAATCAGAAAAAGAAGGGTATTATCCCCGCTAATACTATCCTTCCAGACCGTAACCCTAATATTCCGGCATGGGATAAGTTAAACGACAAGCAGAAAAAAGTGTACGCTCGCTTTATGGAGGTATACGCCGCATACCTTACCTATACAGATCATGAGGTAGGGCGTTTAACCGGATATTTGAAAGAGGCTGGATTATTAGAGAATACCTTGGTGTTCGTTATTATTGGTGATAATGGTGCAAGTAAAGAGGGAACGCCGAACGGAGTAATTAATAAAGGTTATACTTCAGTTGCCAATAACTCGACAGCACCTGCAAAGCCCTTAACGGAAGTGGAGTTATTGGAGTACAATTTCGCTAATATCAATAAGATAGGCACTCCAGAAAATACTGTAGGTAATTATCCTTTAGGCTGGGCTCAAGCCTTAAACACTCCTTTTAAAGCCTGGAAACAAGATGCCAATTCAGAAGGAGGAACACGGAATCCTCTAATAGTACACTATCCAAAAGGAATTAAGGACAAAGGAACTCTCCGTACGCAATATAGCCACCTTATTGATGTGCTACCTACAACGCTCGAGTATATTGGCCTTAAAAATCCAGATTATATTCGTGGCATCAAGCAGGATACCCTGCAGGGAACATCTTTGGTGTATACTTTCGATAATCCAAAAGCTGCAAGCCGTCACTCTATCCAGCATTACTATATTTTCGGAGCCCGTTCAATTTATAAAGACGGTTGGAAAGCAGGATTGTCTTACAATAGAAATGGAATTTTAGGAACTCCTGATCCTAAAAAAGCCACTATCCAGAAATATGGTGAAGGTACCTGGGAGCTATATAACCTGAACGAAGATTTTAACGAGCGTATAGACCTGGCGAAGAAGTATCCTCAAAAGTTGGAGGAGCTTAAAGCTTTATTTGATGTACAGGCTAAGAAATACAATTTATATCCGTATATCACCTGGGATGATGTAGTGAATAAAAGGATCCATCAAAAGCAACAGGAGCAGGCAAGCAATACAAGTATTGTAAAAGGAAATAACAAATAGATCTTTCTAACAGATTACAAAAGACAGCCTGCTAGGGAATTCCTGATCCATCCTCATTTCAGGAAACGTAACGCCAATCTTCTACTTAGCAGGATTTTGCACCTTTGAGCTGCCGGTATCTCATTATTACTGGCACTCAAGGTGTCTTTCGCTCTAACGTATACCTCCCAGAATCCTGACATCAGCATTCTTAAAAGCACAAGTATGCTAATTATTCCTGTCCTTCCAACTGATAAATATCGTATTTTTTCAATGGGATCTTTTGAAGTTCATCCGCTGTGTTTATCCAAACCAGCTTTTTTTTAAGGTCTACGTCTACCACCATTGCAACTATTCCACTCCAAAGTATTAGGTCTTGTATTTTCGGAATGCGGGTATCGATTTTTATTAAGCTCATTAAACTATTGTGCGTGCCTGCAAAATTATAAAGATGTGGAAACATATAAAACTGCACGAACAAATAGTTTAACCAAAGAAAAAGAAAATATTATGTATACAAGTTAATGCTGCTTGAAGATTCGATGCTTTATAAGAAAACGTGTTCTCTATTACACAAAAAAGCCCTGATACTATGAGAGCACCAGGGCAACCTAAACCTTATCACAATTTGATGTTATAACGCGTATAACCTTGGATTGTTGTAGAAATTTTTAAAATTTCTATTATTATTTACTGTTATTTTTTTTAGCTCTGATAATCAGTTGTTTATTGTCGCTTAATGTCGTTAAGAAATTGCGACGGTGTTTTCCCAAACTCCTTCTTAAAAGCTTTTGTAAAGTATGATTGAGTTTGGATACCAACGCGAAAAATCACATCTGAAAGGGGAACATCTTCATGGGTCATAATTTCTATCGCTTTCCGTAGTCTAATTGTTCTCACGAATTCACCTATAGATTGGCCAGTTATCGACTTGATCTTCTGATAAAGCTTCGTCCGGCTCATCCCAATCTCTTTACACAGGAACTCGATATCAAGATCAGGATTAATTAATTGTGATTCAATGATCAAAAGAAGCTTATCTAAAAATTCTTTATCTTTCGATGTGTGTACAAGTTCTCTTACTTCAGCATGCCTATCTTGGGTATAATGCTCCTTCAATTTCTGTCTTTGAGAGAACAAGTTCTTTAAGGTGAGTTTAAGGAGTTGAATGCTGATGGGCTTCGTAAAATAGTAATCCGCGCCTGACTCTACCCCTTCAATTTCGGATTGAAGAGTATTTTTTGCCGTAAGCATCATAAAAGGAATATGGCTTATCTCCATTTCATTTTTTACCAGCTTACAGAATTTAATACCGTCCATATCGGGCATCATCACATCGCTGATAATCAGATCAGGAGAAACTTCTTTCGCTTTTAATAAACCTTCTCGACCATTTTTCGCTTCACTTATCTGGTATAAATCAATAAGACTGTCTTTCAAAAAGTTTCTAAGCTCCTCGTTGTCATCAACCAATAACAAATGTTTGGTTTGATCTTCCTGCTTAATTGGTTCACCAGGCAATCTTATTGCTTCAACAAGGTAATTATCTTCTTTAAATTGTAAGCTCTCTAGTTTAACCTCAGGTTCATCGTTTTGAATTGTTTTCTTTTCATCTGCCTTATAATCTGTTGCCGATGAAGGGATCGCAACTATAATTTCGGTTCCCTGATGTCTTTCACTTGAAACGAAGATCTCACCCTTATGAAGGAAGGTTAAACTCTTTACGAAGGCCAAACCAACGCCCGAGCCAAGATGAGCATCTGCAATACGGTAATATCGTTGAAATAGATGTTGAATTGAATCTCTTGATATACCTATACCAGTATCAACAACACTAATATAAATGTACTCTCTTGCTTGAACATTGTTTTTCAAAATGTGAGTATTATGGTACTTAGGATTGAAAGTTGGCATCTGATCGAAAGTTCGAATTTCTATAGAACCTCCATCTGCGGTGTACTTGAAGGAATTATTGATAAGATTTAAAAGGATTTTTTCCAATACCTGCCGGTCAAACAGAATATCTCTATTTATAGAGGTCTGAATGGTATACGTGATATTTCTTTCGGCTGCTGTGTTTTCAAAGTCTTCTGCAATTTCGGCTATAAATGCATCGAGATTACCTAGACTAGCTTTTAGTCGCAGCGCACCTGATTCAATTTTCCTGAAGTCCATAAGCTCGTTGATCAGCCCCATTAGCCGGTTTGCATTTTTGTACATCACCTTATAATATTGTTTGAATCCACCGGTAGGATCGGGTTGCAGAAGCTTTTCCAAAGGACCAATGATTAAAGAAAGAGGAGTACGAAACTCGTGAGAGATATTAGTAAAAAACTGAAGCTGAACCTGCTGCATCTCTTCCCGCTTCTTCTCTTCCAGCTCTTTCAATTCCTGTAGCCTTCTAAAACTGAGATATTTATAGGCAGCAGTGAGAAGTAATGCAATAATTAATAAGCGGAACCACCAGGTTTCCCAGAAAGGTGGCTTAATAACCACTCTCAAATATGCTCCCTTAGTGTTCCAGACTCCGTCATTATTTGAGGCAATAACTCTAAACGTGTAGGAGCCAGGGTCAAGATTTGTATAGGTAGCCGTATGCTTACTCCCTACGTAGTTCCAATCATCATCAAACCCTTCCATTTTATAGGCATACTGGTTCTTGTCTGGTGATATATAGTTAAGGGCAGCAAATTCGAAGGAGAAAACAGATTGATCGTAAGTAAGGCGCAGCTCTTTGGTTTCGCTTATGTGTTCCTGTAGTGGAGAGGTTTCAGCACCTATAGCTACAGGTTTATTCGCTAATTGGAAATCAGTTAAAATAACGGGAGGAATCTGCCTGTTGAAGTTGATTTTAGCTGGATGAAATATGTTTAAACCTTTATAACCTGAAAAATACAAATTCCCATTAAGGTCAATTGAACAGGCATTCATAAGAAATTCACTGCCCTGCAATCCATCTTTTACGCTGAAATTCCGAAATTCTTCCTTTTCGGGATTGAAGCAGGACAGCCCTTTATTAGTGCCCAGCCACAAATTCCCATAGGTGTCTTCGATAATACTCTTAATCACGTCGTTAGGCAGCCCGTCTTTCTGCGTATAAACACTGAAGGTTCCTTTTCTCCGGTCCATCAGATTCAATCCGTTTGATGTTCCTACCCAGAAACGGCCTTTTTTATCTTCGAAAATACTGATAACAGTATTGTGACTGATTGATTTTAAGTCGCCTTTTTTATGGATATGATGATTGAAACTGTTTGTTCGAGGATTGTATTGTTCCAGTCCTCCGCCATCAGTGCCTATCCAAATTCTCCCTTGCCTATCCTCGAAAATGGTATAAACAAGGTCATTATTTAAACTCTTTGAATCTGCAGGTCTATGTCGGTAATTGCTGAAATCTTTTGTCTTGTAATTAAAGCGACTAATTCCCATGTTCCAACCTCCACACCATACATTCTTATGCCTGTCAACAAGCACGGTGTTAAGTTCGTGACCTCCAATTGAATTCTTCTTTCCATTCTGGGGAAGATAGTGAGTGAATTTTTCAGTACGTTTATCAAAGAATGCCATGCCGCCACGTCTGACAGCAAGAACAAGGGTGTCTTTATTGAATTCTTTTATAAAATAAATACCTACTTCGAACCGGCTTATGTTTGGATTGGGGTAGTATACGAAGTTAAAAGTTTTTGGATCTAGGCTATAGAGTCCGTTTTCTACAACTCCCATCCAGATTATTCCCTGTTTATCTCTGGAAATTGATTCGACTCCAGGAAATGAAGCTTGAGGGAACTTGTTAAACAAAGGAAACTTGAGTAGGGCAGGGCTATAAAAGTTTACTCCACCTGCCCATGTTCCGATCCAGATATTGCCCTGGTTGTCTTTGAAAAGAGAGTGTAAAGAATCATGATTTAAACTTTGAGGATCTGTTTTATCTGGCTGGTAGGTAGTAAACTCATATGTCCTCGTATCAAAAATGCACAATCCGCCATTTTCAGTACCCACCCAAAGAACACCTGATGAGCTCTCAACAATACTTCTTACATCGTTGTGGGGAAGACTATTAGTTGTGGTAGGTTGTAGGGCGAATTTAGGATCAGCTTTAAATGTTTTCATTGATCCATCCGTCCTGTTAAATAAAGCAAGTCCTCCTTCACTCATTCCAACCCATATTCTGCCCTGGGAATCTTCAAATAACTCATGAATTACCGGGCTTTGGATACTTCTTGGATTTCCTGGCCTTGCTTTGAAGTACTTAGTCTTCCTGGTCTTTAACTCGATTTGGTATAAACCATTCTCTGCACCCACCCACAAAAAACCTTGCTTATCTAGCAAGAGCTTATTCACCTCACCGATATCAATTTTTTCTGGAGACCTGTAATTAGTCCATCTACTAAATCTTCTGTTCTTTGTGTCGAAAGAATATAGACCTTTATTGGTGCCCAAAAGCAAGTTTCCATTTTGCTCCTCTACAATATCCCTAACCTCAGTGAGACTTTTGCCCGGACTAAAGTGCTGAAACTTCTCCGTCTTCGGCAGGAACAAGTTTAATCCATCTGCCGTGGCCACCCATAAATTGCCTTGTTTGTCGACGTAAATATCATTTATCAGGTTTTCACTGATACTTGTAGTATCTTCTAATTTATTTCTGAAAATCTTGATCTTTGTTCCATCGTACCGGTTTAAACCGTCTCGTGTCCCAAACCAGACAAAACCTCTTTTATCCTGGCAAATACTTTCGACAGTGTTATTTGATAAACCATCGTCAGTAGTAAGATGCTGAAACTTGAGTCGCGCTCTTTGTTTCTGTGCGCTCAATGGAGGCAAGTCAAAAAGCAAGGCTAGCAATAGTATAAAAAAGACCTGAAGTATATGGTTTATTCTATATGGCATTAATGATGGACAGTAAAAGAGAATGAGAGCAATTTATAAAAAAATGCAGCGTCGACAGGGAATGATGGTGAAAAAAACGCTTAGTAGGATCTGAAATGTACTTAAAGACTAAAGTTTTGAACGATTGAACAAATCAAAAAGCATCTTAAAGTAGTCCTTTGTATAGCGTCGCCGATTTGAAAAGCGACGGGTACTAACCATAAGAAAACTAATTAAAAATCTTATTTATGCACAGCACTACAAGTTACTTTAGAAGCTATTGGCTTCTTTTGATACTTATCCTAAATGCCGTTTCTTTTCGCTCTATTGCCCAGGGAACAGTTACTATTACTGGTATTGTAACCTCTGCCGGTGATAATGGAACTTTACCCGGAGTTTCAGTAAAAGTTAAAGGGGCAAGTACTGGAGCAACCACCAATGAGAAAGGAGTATTCTCTTTACGCGTGCCTAATCTTCAGGCTACACTTGTTTTTAGTTACATTGGGTTTAAGCAAAAAGAGGTAAGCCTTGGAGGTAGAAGCTCTGTTAACGTTGCCCTGGAAGAAGAATCCAAATCTCTTAATGAAGTAGTAATTGTAGGATACGGAACTACCCGCAAAAAAGACTTAACGGGGTCGGTGGCTGTAGTAGGGGCAAGGGATTTTCAAAAAGGAAACATGACATCCCCTGAGCAATTGATTGCAGGAAAAGTTCCAGGTGTTGCAATTACATCCAATAGCGGTCAGCCGGGTGCTGGAAGTACTATCCGGATCCGCGGGGGATCTTCCCTTAATGCCAGCAATGATCCCTTGATTGTTATTGATGGCGTTCCAGTAGAAAGTTCTTCGGTTTCGGGCGCATCAAATCCCCTGAGCTTCATAAATCCAAATGACATTGAGTCGTTTACCGTGCTAAAGGATGCTTCAGCTTCTGCTATATATGGAGCAAGGGCTTCAAATGGGGTTATCATCATCACCACTAAAAAAGGTTCTAGTGATAAGTTAAGGCTGACCTTTAATAGCGTGAACTCGGTGTCAAATGTTTTCAGATACATTAATGTTCTATCTGGCGATCAAGTCAGAGAGATTGTAAATGCCAGCGATAAAACGGCCTTGAAGGCGAGACTGGGAACAGAAAATACAGACTGGCAGAAGGAGATTTATCAGACTGCTTTTGGTTCTGATAATACCCTGGGTTTCTCAGGAGGTGTTAAAAATCTTCCCTACCGTTTATCTATCGGCTACCAAAACCAAAGTGGGGTATTAAAGACCGACAACCTTCAGAAAACTACTTTGGCCCTGAACCTGAACCCTTCATTTTTTGATAAGCATCTTACTGTGAATGTAAGTCTTAAAGGAAGTGCTCAGAGAGCCCGTTTTGCCAATACTGCTGCTATTGGGGGAGCCGTAAGCTTTGACCCGACACAACCAGTTACAACTAATAGCCCCCGTTTCGGTGGCTACTTTGAACATTTGGATCCCACACAACAAACCGGCTTGTATAATTTGCAAGGACGCAACCCTGTAGGGCTTCTTTACCAAAGAGAAGATATAGGTAAACCACTTAGAAGTATAGGTAATATCCAGCTGGATTATAAGTTTCATTTCCTTCCTGAACTTCGTCTGAATGTAAATGCAGGTTATGACCTAGCCAAAGGCAAGGGAACAGTATTCGTAACGGATAGTGCCGCCGCTGAATACGTTCTTAATGGAGCGGGTGGTTTGAATAACAGGTACCAGCAAAATAGGACGAACACTGTCCTGGAAGCGTATTTGAACTATGCTAAAGATATAAGATCTATCAAAAGCAGGGTTGACGTAACAGCAGGTTATTCTTATAATGACTTCAAGACCAAGGTGTTTAATTTTGCGAATTATAATGCTAGAGGAGAAAAGTACGCTAACTCTGATCCTGCATTCCCTTACGATATTCCTCAATACCGATTGATCTCAGTTTTCGGTCGTGCTAATTATACTTTTAATGATAAGTATTTACTGACAGTAACTGTTCGTCGTGACGGCTCTTCCAGGTTTGGGGAGAATAATAAATATGGTGTTTTCCCTTCTGTGGCGGCTGCCTGGACTATGAAGAATGAACCATTCCTGAAAAATGTAGATGCTATTTCTACACTTAAACTGCGCTTCGGGTATGGAGTTACCGGACAGCAAGAGGGTATAGCTAATTATGGGTACATGGCTGCTTATAGTCTTAGTCAGAATACCACTACCTACCAATTTGGAAATACCTATTACCAAATGTACAGACCTGGTGGCTATGTAGCGAATATTAAATGGGAAGAGACAGCAACCAGCAACGTAGCAGTCGACTATGGATTCCTGAACAACCGCATAAACGGTAGTATCGAATATTATTATAAAAAGACTAAGGACCTGTTAGCTGCGGCACCGCAGGCAGCTGGAACTAATTTTTCTGCTGTTGCCACTCAAAATATCGGTAACATGGAAAATCGCGGTGTGGAGTTTAGTATTAGCGCTCAGCCCATTAGAAGCAAGAATTTAACCTGGGATGCATCTTTCAACGTTACTTATAATAAAAATAAGATAACTAATCTTACACTTGTCCCAAATGATCCTAACTATTTTGGAGCACCTGTTGGAGGTATAACCAGTGGGGTAGGAGGACAGACATCTCAGCTTAACCCGGTGGGTGGCACAAGGAATACTTTCTACTTATTCCGGCAACTATACGATGCTTTAGGAAAACCACTGGATGGGGTTTTCGAAGATTTAAATGGCGATGGTGTAATTAGTCTCGATGACAGGTACTTAAGTAAGATTGCGGTGCCTGAATATTTCCTCGGTTATACTAATAATATAAGCTATAAAAAATGGAGTACAGGATTTGTACTAAGAGCCAATCTTGGAAATTACTTATACAACAACAACTATAGTGCTACGGGTACTTTCAATCAAATAACTGGATCTGCAGTAGTTTATAATGCTTCAGCTAACTATCTGGCAACAGGTTTCAGAGGAAGTGATTTCCAGGTACTAAGTGATTATTACCTTCAAAACGCGTCCTTCCTGAAAATGGATAACTTCAATATATCTTATAACGCTGGAAAGATATTTCCAAATGGAGGTAATCTTCAGTTAAGCGGAATTATCCAGAATGTATTTACGATAACCAAATACAAGGGACTTGATCCGGAAGTAAATGGAGGAGTAGATAATAGTCTTTATCCACGTCCACGCACCTTTTCAATCGGACTGAACCTAACTTATTAAGCAACTGATAAGAAAAATTAAAAGGAAATTACATGAACCGCTATAAAAATATTTTCACTATTGCCTTAGTGTCATTGGCGATGGCTTCCTGCTCCAAGTTAGATCTAACACCAACTAACGATCTGGTAGCAGAGGATGTTTATGCAACACCCCAGGGATATAAACAAGCATTAGCAAAAGTGTATGGAGCTTTTGCATTAACAGGTAACGCTACTACAGGTAGTCAGGATATTCCGGCAAGTATTATCCGGGATGAAGGGAATTCTGATTTCCTTCGCTTATATTGGAACTTACAGGAGCTAACTACTGACGAGGCTGCCTGGTCATGGCCTGGAGACGCCGGGGTTCAAGGACTGCATGAAATGAGATGGTCGTCTATCAATGCTATCGCAAATGGCTTATACTATCGATCATTCTTCCAGATCACGCTTGCAAATGATTTCATTAGACAAGCGTCTGACGCAAATATTTCCCAAAGAGGGATTAGCGGAGCGGAGGCTGATGAATTAAAGAATTTCAGGGCTGAAGCAAGATTTTTAAGGGCTTATCAGTACTGGATATTGATGGATCTTTACGCTAATCCTCCTTTTGTAACAGAGACTGATGAGGTAGGTTCAGGAAAGCTTCCACAACAAATTCAGAGAAAGGACTTGTTCGCTTATATAGAGTCTGAATTAAAAGATCTTGAGAATTTACTTCCGGCCCCCAGAACCAACGAATACGGAAGGGCAGACAGGGCAGCTGCATGGGCGCTGTTGGCCCGCCTATACTTAAATGCTGAAGTATATACAGGAACAGGCCGTTATACAGATGCTATTACTTACGCAAAAAAGATCATTGATGCTGGCTATACGCTACATCCCAAATACAGGGAATTAACGATCGCCGATAATCATCTCAATACGGATGAAAATATCTTCACCATCACGTACGATGGTACCTATACCCAGAATTACGGAGGTACAACATATCTGATGCATGGTCCCGCTAATGTTCCTGCTGATGTTACAGGTTCAAGTGGAGACTGGGGTGGTCTGCGTTTTACAGAAAACTTTGTAAATCTTTTCGCGGATAAAACAGGGAATACAGATAAAAGAGCTCAGTTCTATACAGGAACTGCAAGCAGACCGCAAACCCTGGAAATGACTGAGATCTATTTGAGCACTGCTGGTTATTCAAGTACCAAGTACAGAAATTATACAAGGACCGGTGCTCCCGCCCCACATATTGATCCTAAAAAGGATTTTGCTGATATTGATTTCCCTGTGTTCCGTCTTGGTGAAATTTACCTGATCTATGCAGAAGCGGTTTTACGTGGCGGAAATGGAGGAAGTACTGGTACAGCATTATCTTACATTAATGCTTTAAGAACAAGAGCCTATGAGGGTAGTACTGCGGGAAATATTGGTGCCTCTCAATTGACGCTTGACTTCATCCTTGACGAGAGAGGCCGGGAGCTTTACTACGAGGCCCACAGAAGAACTGACCTGGTACGATTCAACAGGTTTACTACTAGTGCTTACTTATGGGCCTGGAAAGGTGGGGTAAGAAATGGAGCTGCGGTTTCTGATAAATACAACATTTTCCCGCTGCCTCCAACCGACTTGTCTTCCAACCCAAATCTTAAACAGAATAAAGACTACTAATCAATAAGCCCTCATAAAATGAAAAAATCATTAAGCGCGGTTTTACTTATGATATTGTTTTCGTGCCTATTTATTGGATGCGAAAAGGACATAGAACAGAAAGTCCTGTTAAGTCCCACTAATGTTCCAGGCTTTACAACTAGCACTCAAAGCCTGGTACTTTCCACAACTAATGATAATTCAAAAGTTGTTACTTTCAAATTCAATAAACCTGATTATGGAGTGAGGGTAGTGCCCTCATTTACCTTGCAATTTGATGTTCCATCAGATACAACCGGGTCGAATGCCTGGGCTAAAGCAGTAGAGGTAAAATTGAGTGGCGACAGTACTGAAAAGTCATATACAGGTAAAGAGTTTAACTCGCTACTGGTAAATCAATTAAAGCTCCCTACCGGAACGCAGAGTACATTAGTTGTTCGACTAAAATCAGACATAAATCAACCATCAGGAGATGCGAGTCCTGTTAAGCCTGTGTACTCTGTTGTTACTATGGCAGTAACACCTTACAAGGTGGAGATCATTTATCCGGCCCTAATGGTGGTTAACGGAGACGGTTGGGCTACACCAATAGAGAGAACAAATGGATTTGTGCTGACTTCAAGTGGATTTAATAATAAATACGAAGGGTATCTTTATTTGCCCAACGCCAATGGATGGGGAGGAGATGGCTTCAAACTGAAGTCTACTGTTACAGGAAAAGTATACGGTTGGGGATCAGCAACTACTATCGCAGAAGGAGCTACTGGTAATCTTTGGTTAAGTCCGGCACCTAATTACGTAAAGGTTAATGTTGATCTGGAAACCAACAGCTTATCTTTTACTCCGGTAAGGTTTTATATCACCGGAGATAACAATAGTTGGAGTACTACCGCCACTCCTATGACCTATGACAATGTTACTAAGAAATGGGTAGCACGTAACGTTTCCTTAACTGCAGGCAACAAGTTCGCGTTTACGGCTAACGGCGGATGGGATATAACCTATAAGGTTAATAAAACAAATCAGCTTCAATTTGCTGGTGCACCGGTGTGGGATAATGGTCCCGACCCTAACTCCAAGGATGATGATAGTGTGAATATTACCGCACCAAGTACAGGTGTATTTACGATCACTCTTGATTTAAGTCAAGGTGATGGAAAATATACCTATTCAATAGAATAAAATTTTCATCAACGAACCTTTGAAACAGAGGAAGAAAGTAGACTGAAGGTTCTTCTTGGCTCCTTTAGACAATTAGGCTTTCAAGAAAAAAAACGTTTGGTTAGTTAGCTCAGAGAGGCGCTTGCTGGTGCGGCGCCTCAAAAGAGTTTTCGGGGCCATATCAAATATTAAATCTACAGCTGATGCTAAAAATTAATTTATTCAAGTCACTAACAGCGTTGCTGATCCTGGCAATCTCCACCACTGCTTGCAAGAAGGACAGCGCCTCTATTGTAGAGGAAAAAGAAGAGGTTCCTGCGAGTCCGGTGGGAGGCTTTGCCAAAGGCGCAGATGTTAGCTGGATAACCGAAATGGAGACTTCGGGAGTTAAGTTCTATAACAACAGTGGTAGCCAGCAGGATTTGCTGCAAATTCTAAAAGCTAAAGGAATGAATACAATTCGTTTGAGGGTTTGGGTTAATCCTACCGACGGATGGTGTAATAAAGCAGATGTGCTAACTAAAGCCCAGCGTGCAAAAAACATGGGATTCAGGATCTTGATTGACTTCCATTACAGCGACTCTTGGGCAGATCCTGGGAAGCAGCCAAAACCTGCAGCCTGGGCAGGTCAGAACATTTCAGCCTTAAAAACTTCTGTTTATAATCATACTGTTGATGTGCTTACCTCACTTAAAAATAGCAGTATCGTGCCTGAATGGGTACAGGTTGGTAATGAAACTAATAATGGCATGTTGTGGGATGAAGGAAAGGCTTCTGTAAGTATGAAGAATTTTGCAGACTTGGTAAACAGTGGCTATAGCGGCGTTAAGGCAGTTTTCCCATCAGCAAAGGTAATTGTCCATATTTCAAATGGCTACGACAATAGCTTATACCGCTGGATGTTCGATGGACTGAAAAATAACGGGGCACAGTGGGACGTGATTGGTATGTCTATGTATCCGGAAGTTGCAGACTGGCAAGTAAAAAATTTGCAGTGCTTAAGCAATATGAATGATATGATCAGCCGGTACGGTAAAGAGGTGATGATTGTAGAGGTAGGGATGCCTGCATCGGAAGGAAACATAGCCAGAGCATTTATATCAGATTTAATAACGAAAGTAAATTCACTGCCAGACAGTAAAGGACTAGGGGTACTCTACTGGGAACCGCAGGCTTATAATAGCTGGAAGGGATACAAGCTCGGGGCATTCGATGATAGCGGCAAACCTACCGCTGCCCTTGATGCATTTTTAAATTAGGTTGATTAAATTGGTTCAGATCATTGGCAGCTTGTTGCCAATGATTTATTTAAGCATCTTCAGCTTATCTAACACTTCAAAAAAGATGTGTGGAATCTTTAGGTGTAAAACAACACACTTGCTTATATAATGACTGCAAAAAAGCTGTTTATTTTTCTGTTTTTATCAACTGTGCTTTCTGTTAATATAGCTTCTGCACAGGATGATAAAGGGGTTTATGTAGATGCAAATGGTGTAATGCGATGGAGAAGTACTCAGAAAGAAGCAGCCTTCTTTGGAGTAAACTACACTGTTCCGTTCGCCTATGGCTATCGCTCGCACAAGGTGCTGGGGGTAAATATTGAAGAGGCAATCAGGCAAGATGTCTATCATATGGCACGTCTGGGACTGAACGCCTTTCGCGTACATGTCTGGGATACGGAGATTAGCGATTCCGTAGGTAATCTCCTTGAGAACGATCATCTCAGGTTATTCGATTTCCTCATCGCGGAGCTTAAGAAGAGAGGGATAAAGACTTTGGTTACTCCAATTGCTTTCTGGGGAAATGGGTATCCGGAAAACGATGAAAAGACTCCAAGCTGGGTAAGCAAGTATGGTAAAGGGCCCTCTGTAGTTAAGGAAGAAGCTATCAGAGCGCAGGAGAATTACCTTAAACAGTTTTTCAAGCATGTAAATCCTTACACCAAGTTAAGCTACAAAAATGATCCTGACATTATTGCTACCGAGATCAATAATGAGCCACATCATAGCGGCCCGAAAAGCGGCGCAAAAGATTATGTAAACAGACTTGCTGATGCCATAAGAAGTACCGGTTGGACAAAGCCCGTTTTCTATAACATCAGCGAGTCGCCCTATTATTCCGACGCAGTTGCAAATGCAAATATTGATGGCGTTAGCTTTCAATGGTACCCTAGCGGGCTTGTCGCCGGTCATACCTTAAAGGGTAATTTTCTTCCAAACGTTGACCGTTACCACATCCCGTTTGACTCTATTCCGGCGTTTAAGAATAAAGCAAAAATGGTGTACGAGTTTGATGCCGGAGATATATTACAACCAGTAATGTACCCTGCTATGGCGAGGAGTTTCCGTACTGCAGGCTTCCAATGGGCAACACAATTTGCTTATGATCCAATGGCAACGGCCTTTGCTAATACGGAATATCAAACCCATTATCTCAACCTTGCTTATACCCCTTCAAAAGCAATAAGTTTATTAATTGCATCTAAAGTTTTTAATAAGGTTCCAAGGCTTAAAAAGTACGGGACTTATCCCACTAATAATAACTTTGAGACCTTCAGGATTAATTACAAGGAAGGCTTAAGTGAGATGAACTCGGGCGAGGAGTTCTATTATTCAAATTCCACGGCTTCGAAACCAGTTGATGCGTCAAAACTGAGAAAAATTGCAGGGGTAGGAAGTTCTTCGGTCGTGACGTATAATGGGACTGGAGCTTACTTTCTTGACCAGGCGGAAACAGGAGTCTGGCGACTTGAAGTTATGCCTGATGCTATTAGCATCAGGGATCCATTCGCCAAAGCATCCTTGGCTAAAGAGGTGACCCGTATAGAGTGGAGAAATCAAGAAATGACGGTACGCTTAAAGGACTTGGGTGCTGATTTTCAGATCAAGCCCTTAAATAAAGGTAATTCCTTTAACGCCAAGGTCGCAAATAACACTTTCCGCATTACTCCAGGAACCTATTTATTGGTAGAAAAGAAGAAGAAGGTACCTAACGCTGCTTTAAAATGGTCAGGAAATGTAGGTCTTAATGAATTTGTGGCTCCTGAAGGAAGAGCAAACGATGTGTTTATAAAACATACTCCTTTTTCAGAAATTAGCGAGGGAGTTGATTTCAAGGTGACAGCTACAATTACAGGTTTAACCGCGGGATCCAAGGTGACACTACTCCTTAATCAACTATCGGGCGAGTATAAAACGGTTGAAATGCAACAAGTTCAAGGGTATGAATATAGCGCTTTAGTTCCCGCTTCATTTGTAATACCTGGCTTAATAAATTACCGCATTGCCGTTAAGCAGGGAGATCAGGAAATAGTTTTTCCAGGAGGTCATAAAGGAAATCCATGGGCATGGGATAATTATAACAACGAAACCTGGAGGACCCATGTTGCAGCAAAAGGCAGTAGCTTGAAGATCTTTGATGCCGGGACGGATTTGAATATCAGGAGAATGCCTCAGTGGGATAAGAATGTTAAAACTACATACCTAACTTCAGATAAAGGCTCGCAATTGCAGTACCGGTTAAAAGTAGATCAGTATTCGGCAGATAAGATAGCAGGTTTTCAAGAGTTCATTGCGGATAAATTGGAGGGCCGCCTTCGCGAATTGGAGGGATTCAGCACAGTCCGACTTAAAGCAAAAGCTCTGTCAGATGAGAAAGGAAGGATGAAAATTACGTTAATAAATACTGAAGGCCAGGCTTATTCAACCTTCGTTGATCTGCCGGCTATGCTTTCAGATTTGAATATTCCCTTAAAAGCATTTAAACCAAATTCTTCGCTGTTGCTACCAAGGCCGTATCCTGGGTTTCAAGCATTATGGTCCCCTGCGAACGCGCCAACGAAAGTCCCTGTACTTCAAGATATTGAAAAATTGGAAATAACAGTAAACCCTGATCTCAAAGCTACTGGATTTGATATTGAATCAGTAGAGCTGGTAAAGTAGACCTTAGTTCAGATATTTATTTTTTAAGGCGAAAGCTCGAGTCGAAAGGCTTGGGCTTTTTTTGGGAAAGTCTATACAATCTTTGCATACTGCATCTGTCCGGTTTTTCTCCTGATTGTATCTTTTCACTTCCAAATGGTCAAAAGGTTTCTTCGTCATAGAACCGTCCGTGAACCGTCTTGGCTCCGTCTCTCAACCGTCCATTCCATATCTTATGCTAATATGTGCAAATATCAAGGGCTTGAACTATAATTCACCAACTTCTCAAATACGTTATACAGCATCACTAAGTGTAATTGAAAGAGCAGAAATTTATCCTATTTTAGCCAATTCAGGCTAAGAAAAATATCCACTTAGAAATAGACTCTAATTAATTATAATGGCAAATTCTTCCCGTCGCAAATTCCTTCAGTCATTAACAATAGCTTCATCCACATTTTTTATTAAGCCGGAAAACCTATTGGCATCTGAACATAGGCGCTTTAAGGAAGCTGATGATAATCTTATATTCCTATTTCAGGGTGACTCGATAACGGATGGAAATCGCGGTCGCAATACTGATCCTAATCACATTATGGGACATGGATACGCTTTTTCAGTAGCAAGTAGAATTGCTGCGGATTTTGCTGAAAAAGATCTGGTATTCTACAATAGGGGAATAAGTGGCAACAAGGTGACGGATCTTCAGAAGAGATGGGAAGATGATACCCTTGCTTTGAAGCCAGACGTTTTAAGCATTCTCATTGGTATTAATGATGTGGCGGCTGTTATTCAAAAGTCAGAATTCGCAAAGAGTCCTGAAGAGTTTGAGACCATCTATCGCGATATCCTTCAAAGAAGCAGGACTGCCAATCCTCAATTGATCCTGGTACTAGGACTACCTTTTGTTACTCCGGTAGGCCAGGTAAAAGAAAATTGGAAACAATGGTCGGGCGAGTTGGAAAAAAGGGGAGCAGTAGTGCAGAAGCTGGCCGGAGAGTTTGATGCAGTACTGGTTGATTATCCATCAGTGTTTACAAAGGCATGTAAAAGAAAGGAGCCTGCGTATTGGATATGGGACGGGATACATCCAACCATTGCCGGGCACGAACTGATGGCAAGAGAATGGCTAAAGCAAGTTGGCGGCAGGATACGTTTTCTTAAAAGATACAAGTACTAGTCATCTAGCTTTAGCTTGTTTTATTGAGATCATTAATGATTTTTAGCCGTAATGAGATCGCATTGCTGAATCTTAATGGAGAAAGAACCAACCAAGACCTTTCATCCTCCGTTGTTGAGTTCTGTTCATGAGGGTTTTCGGAAGCTTTTTTGATAGGCGAGGGGACTTTTACCCTTCAGCAACTTGAAAAATTTATGGAAGCTCGAGAAGTTATTGAACCCGCTTTGGAAGCAGATCTCCTTGATGTTATAATCACTTTCAATCAGCAGTTTGCAAGCATGGCCAATCCTTATTTCGTTGATGAATTCGGAATAGGTTTTCCGGCTTCTCGACTTGAAGAACTTACAAAAGGAATTAGGACTCATAGCCGCAACTTCTGCGATTTCTTCCAGAGTGATCTTTTTCCTGAAATTACTGATACTGTAGTTGTAAATGGCGTTTATTCTGTCTTTCTCTGACTCCAGGAAATTGTGCTGGAATCCTACAGTAGCTAAAAGTTTTATGTCTTTAGATTCTGCCAGCGTTAGCAGTACCTCAATGAGAGCCAGCACTTTTCGCGTTCCTTCTAGCGAGATTATTTGTTCAACTTTAGTTCCAAGCAGGGGATCATGTAGTGCTCCCAATTGAATCCCCCGCTTCGATTTTTCTAACAGAGATCTTAGGGGCTTATTCTCGGGAAGGTTTAGAAATGCTTCTCCCCAGAACAATTCATTAAAATGAATCACAGCAACATCAACTTTATCCGCCGTTTGGGCTACGAAGTATTCTTCGTTGAACTGCCAATAGTGAGGTAAATTAGAGCCAACGAGTACTACATCTCCCTTACTGAAAGTACTTATATCATCTCCAATGAATTGAATTCCTTCTCCCTCTTTGAAATACACTAATTCCAGCTCCGGATGAAAATGCCAGCGATTATTGACATCGGGCTTTGTGCCCCTTCTGGCATTGAAGGAGTTTGATTCATCTTTGAAAACTTTTAATAATTGAGGCTTCATTGTAGAGGAAATATACAAAAGATTGCGTGCAATAGTCTAAGTGGAGCTCTGAAAATAAGACTAAGGACAATATTGCATAATAATTGGATAAAATGATAAACTTTTAAATGTATGAGTTCACGTTCTTTTGTAATAGATACAACTAACGTATTATAAACCGGGTGGCATTGTTCACCCGATCAATAACTAGATGATGGAGAAGACTTCTGCTCATACCTATATACAGATACATCCTGCCGATAATGTTTTAGTGGCCCTCACAGATTTGCCTGCAGGTACATTGATTAACTTCAAAGGCTCTGTTTTTCCACTGATGACAACGGTCGCTGCAAAGCACAAGTTTAGTATTTCAGATCTGGCAATTGGCGACGAAGTATTTATGTATGGAGTACTGGTAGGGAAGGCTTCAGAATACATTCCTAGGGGCGCTGCCCTTACCGTAGATAATTTGGTTCATGCTGCTCAGGATTTCAAGCTTGGAGAAAGGAAAACAGCATGGACAGCACCAGATGTTTCAGCATTTAAAGAAAGAAGCTTTTTAGGTTATCATAGAGCAGACGGAAGCGTTGGGACTGCAAACTACTGGTTGGTTATACCTTTGGTATTTTGTGAGAACAGGAATATATCAGTGCTTAAAGAAGCATTAACGGAAAAGTTAGGTTTTTCAAAACCAAGGAAATATGAGCTTGAAGTTGATTCTTTAGTAGATCTGTATAAAGCAGGAAAGTCGGTAGAGGAGATCCTTCAGGCAGATCTAAAGTTTTCAGAAAAGAATTCGGAGGGCCAGAAGTTATTTCAAAATATTGATGGTATTAAATTTATTAATCACGAGCTGGGTTGCGGTGGTACCCGTATGGATTCTGATGCCTTGTGCGGGCTACTTGCCGGATACATAACTCATCCGAACGTAGCAGGTGCTACTGTTTTAAGCCTTGGTTGCCAGCATGCTCAGGCAAGTATCCTGCAGGCAGAGATACAAAAACGGGATCCTCATTTCAGCAAGCCTTTGTATATACTCGAGCAACAAGCCCTTGGAACGGAAAGTAAGCTATTACAGGAAGCACTTAAACAAACTTTCGCTGGATTGATCCAGTCGAATAAGTTTGTGAGGCAGCCTGCTCCTCTTGCAAAGCTAAATATCGGACTGGAGTGTGGAGGATCGGATGGATTTTCAGGAATTTCTGCTAACCCGGCACTGGGCTATCTTTCTGACATCCTTGTAAGCTTGGGTGGAAGTGTGATCTTAGCCGAATTCCCCGAGTTATGTGGTGTTGAGCAGGAGATAAGTGACCGTTGTGTGGATGTACCGACAGCTGAGAGATTTATTCATCTAATGCGGTCTTACAATGCCTTAGCAGAGGCTTCGGGTTCAGGTTTCTACGCCAACCCTTCGCCTGGAAATATTAAAGACGGATTAATAACAGACGCAATAAAATCTGCAGGAGCGGCAAAGAAGGGGGGCACTTCTCCGGTTGCAGCTGTATTAGACTATCCTGAAAAGGTAAGCAAGCCTGGTTTAAATTTACTTTGTACTCCCGGAAGCGACGTCGAAAGCACAACAGCGGAAGTGGCAGCCGGAGCTAATATTGTATTATTTACTACCGGGCTGGGCACTCCAACTGGGAATCCTGTTGCTCCTGTTGTAAAGATATCCACCAATACAGCTTTATATAAACGGATGCCAGACATTATTGACATCAATTGCGGAACGATCATTGATGGCGAAGAAACGATCCAGCAGTCGGCAGAACGTATATTGGATTATGTAATTTTAGTGGCCAGCGGTGTTGTGCAACCCAAGGCAGTACAATTAGGTCAAGACGATTTTATACCTTGGAAACGAGGGGTTTCACTATAGAAATAAAGACTATGTTCAGTTTAGCGAATAAACACGCAGTTATTACAGGTGGCGGCAGCGGAATAGGAAAAGCAATTTCAATTCTGTTTGCAAAGCAAGGTGCCACTGTTCATATTTTCGACCTCAATCAACAGACAGCAGAAGATACCTTACAGGTGATCAGAGATGCAGGAGGACATGGAGATTTTCATAACGTTGACGTTACTAATCAGCAACAGGTAATTGATGCTTTCGCTGCAATTGGAACGGTTGATATCCTGGTAAATAATGCTGGTATCGCTCATGTGGGCAATGTGGAAAATACGCAGGAGGCTGATTTCGAAAGAGTATACAATGTAAACGTTAAAGGTGCTTATAACTGTTTCTATGCAGCAATCCCAATGATGAAAGCTAAGAAATCGGGAGTAGCTTTAAGTATGGCTTCTATTGCTTCCTCTGTTGGGATAGCCGATCGCTTTGCATATTCCATGAGTAAGGGTGCTGTCCATGCTATGAGTATGTCAGTTGCCCGGGATTATCTTCAGGATGGTATCCGAAGCAATACTATTTCGCCGGCACGTGTGCATACCCCGTTTGTAGATGGTTTTATTTCAAAAAACTATCCGGGGCAGGAAGCAGAGATATTTGAGAAATTATCAAAGAGTCAGCCTATAGGTCGCATGGGCTCTCCGGAAGAAATTGCTTACTTAGCGTTGTTTTTATGTTCTGAAGAATCAGGATTTATAACAGGTAGCGATTATGCTATTGATGGTGGTTTTATAAAATTGAATAATTAAAAGAAATGAAATTAATAAGATACGGAAATCCGGGACAAGAACTTACAGGTGTACAAATTGATGGTATTAACTACGATACATCAGCTTTTGGTCAGGATTATGACGAGAAGTTCTTTGCTAATGATGGTATTGAGAAGCTTAAGTCTTTTGTAGATGCAAATAGAGAAAACTTAAGAGTTATTGATGCGAACGTACGATTAGGAGCACCGGTGGCACGTCCATCGAAAATAGTTTGTGTGGGTCTTAACTATGCAGATCATGCATCTGAAACCAATGCAGCATTACCCTCCGAGCCAGTATTGTTCATGAAAAGTACAACGGCACTAGTTGGTCCTTTTGATGATATCATGTTGCCAAAAGATTCTGTAAAGACCGACTGGGAGGTTGAACTTGCAGTGGTAATTGGTAAAAAAGCTTCTTATGTAGAGCAGGAAGAAGCAAACGATTATATCGCAGGGTATACTCTTCATAATGATGTATCTGAAAGAGAGTTTCAGCTGGAGAGAAATGGTACATGGGATAAAGGAAAAGGATGTGATACATTCGCTCCAATAGGACCATTTTTGGCAACAAAAGAGGAGATCTCTGACGTAAACAATCTGAATCTTTGGTTAACTGTTAACGGTCAGAAGATGCAGCAGGGAACTACTGCCCATCTTATCTTCAATGTTCCTTTCCTGGTTTCCTATATCAGTAAGTTCATGACTTTACTTCCCGGTGATATTATTTCAACTGGTACCCCTGCAGGAGTAGGTCTAGGTTTCAATCCTCCTGTGTACCTAAAAGAGGGAGATGTTGTTGAACTTGGAATCGATGGACTGGGTGTTTCTAAGCAAAAAGTTATTGCTTTTTCAAAACCTTAATTTCTCATAATATACTTTTAGTAAGTCTGTTTTTGTTGCAGGCTTACTAAAAATTAAACTAACCTTTCTAAACGCTAAAAGATGGATTTGAAGCTTCAAAACAAGGTAATCATCGTGACCGGTGGTGCCAGAGGTATAGGCAAAGGGATCGCGCTGGTGCTGGCCAGAGAAGGTGCTATTCCTGTGATCGTAAGCCGTACTGAATCAGAAAGCATAAAGACGGTTACCGAAATTGAAGCTGCAGGAGGCACTGCGTTCCAGGTTCCGGCTAATTTAACTGATCCTGAAAGTTGTAGGACCGCCGTGGAAGCAGTGGTTGCACAATTTGGAAGGATCGACGGTCTGGTAAATAATGCAGGAGAGAATGATAGCGTAGGTTTAGTAGATGGTACGTATGAGAGTTTCATGAACTCCTTGCATAAGAATCTGGTACATTATTTCTTAATGGCTCACTATGCCTCGCCTGAATTGATTAAGGCACAAGGAGCAATACTTAATATCAGTTCAAAGACTGCCGATACAGGTCAGGGTGGTACGTCGGGTTATGCAGCATCAAATGGGGGAAGGAATGCACTTACGCGGGAGTGGGCGGTAGAATTACTACCACATAAGGTTCGTGTAAATGCTATTGTAGTTGCTGAATGCTGGACACCCTTATATGAACGATGGATCCAGACCGTCGAAAACCCTCAAGAAAAACTTAAGTCGATTGAGAAACATATCCCATTGGGAAACCGCATGACTACCACTGAAGAAATAGCTAACGCCGCCGCTTTTCTTTTGTCTCCATTATCTAGTCATACAACGGGTCAAATTACCTACGTAGATGGCGGTTATGTTCATTTAGACAGGGCAATCTAATTCCTACCCAAATTTCTTATCTGTTGAAATATAAGTCCAGGGGCCTTGATTTTTGTCAGGGCTCTTAGATTCATATACCTGAGTTCCCCTTAACTCTTCAGTCTTTCTTAATCCCCACAAAACCTAAACAATTGGAATTTTACGAGGTTAGATTTAGAAGGCCTTTAAAGTGCAAATACGTGAGATATTTTATAGGTACATAATCAGGAGGACAGGAAAATGGCGACTAAATCTTATGAAGATTCCAGAGCGATAAAAGTGGACAGAGAGAATACTTATAAGCTGGAAAGTTCGAAAGATCTTGATCCCTTATTAAGGAGGGTCGGCGATGCTCATCATGTACTTCTTGGCGAGGCAACGCATGGAACTCATGAATACTACACCTGGAGGACCGCGATCAGCAAAAGACTAATCACAGAAAAAGGGTTCAATTTCATTGCGGTAGAGGGCGATTGGCCAGATTGTTACAAGCTTAACCGTTATGTAAAAGGCTACGAATATCAGGATAAGACAGCGCGTGAACTGTTAGAGGAATTTGATCGCTGGCCAACCTGGATGTGGGCTAACTGGGAAATAGTATCCTTGATCAACTGGCTCAAAGAATATAACGCTGCCCAGCCCGCCGACAAGAAGGTAGGGTTCTATGGGCTGGATGTTTATAGTCTTTGGGAATCAATGGATGTTTTGATGGAGTATCTTTCTCAAAATGATCCAAAGGCCGCCGAATACGCCGCTGATGCTATTCGCTGTTTTGAGCCCTATCAGGAGGACGAACATCGTTATGCCCGCGCACAAAACTTTATGGAGGAGAGCTGCCAGGAACATGTGATCAATCTGCTTTCTGAGATTAGAAAAAAGACCCTAATTTATGATCATGATCCTGAAGCTGCTCTAAATGCTCACCAAAATGCAGAGATTGCCGTTAACGCCGAGAGGTATTATCGTAATATGACCGGGTTTAATGTTAATACCTGGAACCTGAGAGATACCCATATGATGGAAACTTTGAACAGGCTTCTTGAATTTCATGGACCGGAAGCGAAAGCCATCGTTTGGGAGCATAATACGCATATAGGAGATGCACGATATACGGATATGGTGGAATCAGGTGATATTAATGTAGGGCAATTGGTAAGAGAACAAAAAGGTGAAGCTGATACTGTTTTGGTTGGATTTGGATCCTACCATGGAGGGGTAATTGCAGGAGATAGTTGGGGTGCTCCCATGCGCGAGATGGTTGTTCCCGATGCTCGTCCTGGCAGTGTAGAGGATGTGCTCCATAAGGAATTCTTAGATAATCGACTTTTGATTTTTGACCCAAATAATAAGAATGAGCGATTTAATAAAATGATGCCCCATCGGGCGATAGGTGTAGTGTACAATCCCAAACACGAGAGGTATGGAAACTATGTTCCTACTATCTTAAACAAACGTTATGATGCTTTCATCTACATAGACCATTCAAAAGCTTTACATCCACTTAATGTTCGTGTAAATGGCCACAAGGTTCCCGAAACTTATCCTTTTGAGTTTTAGGTGTTTTTAGAGGGATTGATAAAAAGGTAGAAGAACTTCGTTAAGTAATTTAAAGCCCTGCAAAACGAGGCTACCGGACGTCTTTAGTGCCTCTGAGAACTTTTTCTGATCATCAATTCGCATTCAACTATCTTTTTCGAAGGCTCTTTCTGTTCGCTCTTCTTCAATAACTCCTCAAAATAAACTTTGGCTGCCTGATAGCCTAGCTCCTCACTTTTTTGATCGATGGAAGAAATTGCTGGCTCGATAAGTTCTGTAAAAGGTTCATTAGCAAAACCGAAGAGCCCTACATCTTCAGAAACCCGTAAACCTGCTTTTTCGATCGCTTGTTTAACTCCTAATGCTTGGATGTCTGAAATTGTGAAAAATGCGTCAGGGGCCTCTTTAAGGGAAAGCAACTCTGTAGCTATATCGTGTGCTTCATGTTTTTCAAGTGTTTCCTCAATAATGAAGTTGTATGGAATTGGCAGGCTCGCTTCTTTTATCGCTTTTATAAATCCTTCCTTACGTTCTTTATAGATATTTATGTGCGAAGGCCCTCCGATAAATGCAATCTTTCTATACCCTTCATTTATTAAGCTTTTAACAGCCTTATAAGTGGCTTCAAGATTATCGTTCTCGACTTTATGGCTGTTTATTAACTCTATGCAACGGTCAAATTGTATCAGATGAATGTTGTGTTTGAGGATCTGCTCTAGTGAAGTAGCGTTAGTGGTTTCCATTGAGGCAGAAATAAGGATACAATCAACATTTTGATGAATTAGTGTTTCTATTGCTACCTTTTCCTTATCAACTTTATCATGCGACTGGCAGATGATCAAACTATGATTGTTTTCGGCACAGGCTCTCTCAATACCAGAGATAGCATCAGAAAAGAAGCTTTGATTAATGTGCGGAACTATTACTCCCAATGTTCTCGATGAACCGCGACGAAGGTTTGCAGCGTGGGTATTATGCTTGTAATTCAGTTCCTCTGCCTTTTGTACTACCAAAGCTCGTACTCGCTCGCTTACTCCGGGCTGGTTATTCAATGCTTTCGATATGTAAGAAACTGAAATACCCAGTTCCTTAGAAAGATCATATATCGTAATTCTTTTATTGCTCATCTGCTTGGGCAAAAGTAGGAGATTTCTTCGTAATGTAAATTTAGATGGGAACAACTAGAAATCGATTTATTAATTGGGATAAGAATAAGATCACATCTTCTTAAACCGTTTATTTTTCTTTTGGAAATCGATTTCCAAGCTTTACATTTGCGAACTCAACCAGTTGTAAACAGGCTTTATTATGAAACAAAATAAACAGCAGTTCGCATTTGCACTCATTACTTCTTTGTTTTTTCTGTGGGGTTTTGCATTAAATCTCAACCCTATACTCATTCCGCACTTAAAAAAAGCCTGTCAGCTTACAGACAGCCAGTCTGCATTTATTGATTCTGCAGCGTATATAGCGTATTTTCTTCTTGCCATTCCTGCCGGTAAGTTCATGCATAAGTATGGCTATAAGGGTGGGATAATTTTAGGTCTCTTGTTGTTTGCTGCCGGAGCTTTCCTCTTTTATCCGGCTGCAGCCACAAGGGATTATGGCTTCTTCCTCTTTGCAATATTTATCATTGCAAGTGGACTTACCTTCCTAGAAACAGCAGCTAACCCTTATGTAACGGTTTTAGGTTCTCCTGAGACCTCGACACAGCGTCTAAACTTTGCACAGTCGTTTAACGGTCTGGCAGCTTTTCTTGCACCACTTATTGGCGGTACATACATTTTATCAGGCAAAACATTAAGCGCTGCTGAAGAGCAGGCAATGTCATCCGAACAATTGAATGAGTACCTCAACCACGAGGCGTCATCTGTTCAACTTCCTTTCATCATTGTTGGAGTAGTAGTGCTGTCTATTGCTATTGTATTATGGAAAACTACTTTACCCGACATTAAGGAAGACGAAACAGAGAAATCAGAAGGTTCCTTATTGAAAGAAAAGAACCTGCTTTTCGGGGTGCTTGCTCAATTCTTTTACGTTGGGGCTCAAGTTTGTGTAAGTAGCTTTTTTATCCGGTTCTCCGAAAGAGTTGCGGGAATAGAGGAAAAATCCGCCGCTTATTTTCTTTCAGGAGCATTATTAGGTTTCATGATAGGACGTTTTATAGGAACTGCATTGATGCGGGTCATTTCTCCTGCTAAACTTCTTGCTGTTTATAGCATTTTAAACATTCTCCTTTTGATCCTTGCCGTAGTAACTGAAGGGAAATTTGCAGTATACTCAATTATTGGCGTTGAATTCTTTATGTCTATCATGTTCCCAACCATTTTCTCACTGGCGATTCAGGGACTCGGAAGCAAAACTAAAGAAGGTTCCTCGCTTTTGATCATGTCTATTGTTGGGGGTGCTGTGTTTCCAGTGATCATGGGTGCTGTATCTGATGCGTCAAATATTCAGACTGCATACCTGGTTCCTGCAGCATGCTTTATTGTTATTTTCTTTTTCGCCCTTAAAAACCTCAATGTTAAGAATATAAAACTTTCAACTGCTCATTAAAAACATATGTCGCAAGCTAAAGCTCAGCAAAAAATAAACCTGCCTAAAGTAATCTTTGGAACAAGTGCTTTGGGTAATCTTTATACAGCCTTACCAATTGAGGTAAAGGAGGAAATTGTATCTAATTGTGTTAAATATTCGCCTGCACCTGTCGTGTTTGATTCTGCAGGAAAGTATGGTGCAGGGCTGGCTCTCGAAGCCCTTGCCGAATGTTTAGACAGACTAGAGGTTGATCCCTCATCAGTAGTGATCAGCAATAAGTTAGGCTGGTTCCGAACTGAACTCACTACGGAGGAGCCGACTTTCGAGCCGGGAGTATGGAGAGATCTGAAGTTTGATGCAGTTCAAAAGATCAGCTACGAGGGCATTTTAGAATGCTTTGAGCAAGGGAATAAATTATTGGGTAAGTATGCTCCGCAATTTATCTCTATTCATGATCCCGATGAGTACCTGGCAACAGCAAATTCGGCAGAAGAGGAAGCAGAACTTTACAATGATGTATTAGAAGCTTACAAAGCCCTGGCAACTTTAAGAGAAACTCATGGAGTATTGATAGGGGTAGGGGCTAAAACCTGGACAACTATACAGCGCATTGCTAGTGATATTGATCTTGATTGGGTGATGTTCGCTAATAGCATGACTATAAGAAAACACCCCTCAGATTTGCTTGAATTCATGGAGGAGCTGAAAGCTAAGAATGTGCGAATTATCAATTCGGCAGTATTTCACGCTGGTTTCCTCACTGGCGGTGATTACTATGATTATAAACTAATAAAGCCCGATACAGAAGAGAATAAAGCAATTTTTAAGTGGCGGGAAGACTTTTTCAGGCTGTGCAATCAATTCAATATTAAACCTGCAGCGGCGTGTGTGCAATTTGCCTTAAGTGCTCCTGGTGTTGTTAGTATTGCTTTAAATACCACCAATCCTGGTAGGGTTGAGGAGAACGTGCAGTTAGCCTATCAGGAGATCCCCGTGGACTTTTGGGCGGCTATGAAAAATGAAGGTCTGATATCTAAAGAATATAATTACCTGTAGTATGAAAATAGATTCTCATCAGCATTTCTGGAAGTTTGATCCTGTAAGGGACAGCTGGATCAATGACGATATGAAAGTTATCCAAAGGGATTTCATGCCCGAAGATCTATTAACGACATTAAAAGAGAATGGTCTGGATGGATGTATCACTGTACAGTCAGATCAATCAGAAGTTGAAAACTCTTTTCAATTAAATAACGCAGAGCAGTACGACTTTATCAAAGGTGTTGTGGGCTGGGTAGACCTGCAGGCAGAAAATGTACAGGAAAGATTGGAGTACTATACTCAGTTTCCAAAGTTGAAGGGATTCCGGCACGTGTTGCAAGGTGAACCTCAGCGGGATTTTATGCTTCGTGCCGCTTTCAAATACGGTATAGGGTTGCTTACTAAATATAATTTCACCTACGATATCCTTATTTTTCCAGATCAATTAGCTTATTCTACTGAATTCGTCGCGGCTTTTCCTGATCAGCCATTTGTAGTAGATCATATTGCAAAACCGTATATCAAAGACAAGAAGATTGACGACTGGAAAAAGGATATCAAAGCTCTTTCGCAGTTTGAGAATGTTTACTGTAAGATATCAGGGATGGTTACCGAGGCAGACTGGAAAAACCATTCAGCTGCTGACTTTAAGCCTTATATCGACGTGATTGTAGAAGCGTTTGGAACAGACAGAATAATGTATGGTTCAGATTGGCCTGTTTGTTTAGTGGCGGAGTCCTATACCGGAGTGTTAAACCTGGTGAAGGATTATTTTAGCCAGTTTAGTAAGGCAGAACAGGATAAGTTCTTTGGTAATAACGCGGTGAAATTTTACAAAATATAATAAAGTGTTATTCGTTTGGAATCTAATTATTTGATTATCCGGTCTCGTATCTCAAATCTTATAATTAGTACTTCAATATCAATATCTCATATTCAAATCTAGTATCTATTATATCTTTTTACATGAAAGCATTAGTGTGTACAACTCCCGGTCAGTTCGATTATTCAGAGAAAGAAAAGCCTGCATCGGTTGAAGGGAGAGCGATAATTAAAATAAAGCGTATAGGAATTTGTGGTACCGACCTTCATGCCTTTGAGGGGACACAGCCCTTCTTTAGCTACCCAAGGATATTAGGTCACGAGTTAGCCGGTGAATTGGTCGAAGCAAATGGTGCAGAAGGGTTTACTCCCGGCGAAAAAGTAAGTTTTATTCCTTACTTCAATTGCGGTACCTGTATTGCATGTCGTAGCGGAAAACCTAATTGCTGTACAAGCATTAACGTTTGCGGGGTGCACGTTGATGGTGGAATGGCAGAATATTTATCTGTTCCATCTTCTTCTTTACTACATGGCGAAGGCTTAAGTTTTGATGAGCTTGCTTTGGTAGAACCCTTAGCTATCGGAGCTCATGGAGTACGCAGAGCAGACGTAAAACCAGGAGAATTTGTGCTGGTGATCGGCGCTGGTCCCATTGGTTTAGGAACTATGGAATTTGCCAGAATTGCAGGCGGTAAAGTAATTGCACTTGATATCAATAATGATCGCCTTCAATTCTGTAAAAACAGGCTGAAAGTTGAGCATTTTGTTAACGCCCTTGATCCTGATGTTACTGAGCAATTGAAACAGATTACTAATGGTGATATGCCTACTGTGGTTATTGATGCCACCGGCAATCAGAGGGCAATAAATAATGCGTTCCAATATATGGCTCACGGAGCCCGTTTTGTATTGATCGGTTTACAAAAAGGGGAGATCTCTTTTAGTCACCCCGAATTCCACAAGCGCGAGGGAACCTTAATGAGCAGTCGTAATGCTACACGTGAGGATTTCGAGCACGTGATTGCTTCCATGAAAAAAGGATTAGTTGATCCTAAAACATATATTACCCACCGCGTCCAGTTTGAGGAGGTAAAAGCTGAATTTGAGAGTTGGTTAAATCCAGCTACTGGGGTGATCAAGGCCATGGTTGAGCTTTAAGATGAATTGTGAAAGAGAATTGTTTATTTAGGACAATTCTCTTTCATTTGTAGCTGGAAAGTGGATTTCTTATTAATTGCGAAAAATAAATCAATTATTAACTGAACAGGAAAATGTCGATTAGTGCGTTTGATTATGCGTTAGGTAATAATGTAGAGTGGAATGGGTGCACTATACCCAATGATGAGAAGGCATTTGAATCTTTGTTCAAAACGTATTATGCAAGGCTCATCTTCTTTGCGAACCGGTTTGTAAACGATGAAGATGTTTCCAGGGAAGTGGTTTCTGAGGTATTTACCCACCTTTGGGAGGAAAGATCTAGCTTAAGCATAAAAACTTCAGTCAATGCATATTTATACAGAACGGTACAGAACCGTTGTCTGAATTATTTGAAACATAAGAAAATTGAAAGCGAGTACGTAAATTATCTCGCCAAGAACAATATGCTTTCAGAGATTCCTGCCCTTCACCGTAATCCTGCCCAGGAGAGGGAATTGAAAGAGCAGATTCACAGGGCTATCGAAGAGCTACCTGAGAAGTGTCGCGACGTTTTCAAGTTAAGTCGCTTTAAAAATATGAAGAACAGAGAGATTGCGGAGAGTCTCCAGATCTCACAAAAAACCGTCGAGCGACACCTGACCATTGCGCTTGACAGGCTACGTCAGGGCTTGAAACACTTGCTCATTTTAGTCTCGATTCTATTAAATACAAATATTTAAAAATTCTTTTGGGGGTATTTGTCCTCTGAGTTGTCTTATGTCCGTTCTATGAATGAGGATATTAAAACAACCATTGTAAAATACATTACCGGACAGGCGGATGAGACTGAATCAGCCGAAGTCAGGGAATGGATTAAAAGCTCACCTGAAAATGAGGAGCTTTATTTTCAATTATACGAGGCCTGGCATCAAAGTTTGGAAGCAAACCATTCAATTGATGTTGAAGCAGCTTATTCTTCATTCGCGGATAAAACCATTAATAGAAAACCAATTATCAGAAGACTTTCCTTTGTGTTAAGGGCAGCTGCTGCTGTGATTGTAGTTCCGTTATGTGCTCTCGGTCTTTATAGGATAATCAATAATTCTCCGGAGGAAATTCTTGAAGTTGTGCGGGTTCCGAAAGGAATGCCAAGAAAGCTAAATCTACCTGATGGTACCCTTGTTTGGTTAAATGCAGGTAGTGAACTTAAGTATCCGAAGGAGTTTGGCAAGGAAAGCCGTACGGTGTATTTAACAGGTGAGGCATACTTTGATATCGCAAAATCGGATGCAAATATTCCCTTCCTCGTTAAAACGGATAAGTTTACCATTCGCGATGTTGGCACTGTTTTTAATGTTAAAGCTTATCCTGATGAGAAGATTTTTGAAACAGCAGTTGTAGAAGGAAAGGTCTCTGTTGAAGGACCCTTAACAGACGATTCATACCAGAACAGTAAGGTCTATTTAGATGCACATCAATTACTAAAGATCACGAAAGTTAGTCCTTCAGGTCCTAAGAATGCTGCCTCAGAAGATGTCAAAACAGAGCCTGTTAAGGTTGAACAAATAGAACCATCGGCTATAGAAGAATTTAACGGATGGAGGAACGACCTCCTTATCTTTCAGGAAGATTCATTTGAAGAACTATCGAAGGTGCTAGAAAGAAGGTATAATGTAACAATTCAGTTTGAAAGCGAACTGCTGAAAAATTACAAGTACACCGGCACGTTCAAGAACTTAGAGAATATATCGAAGGTACTGCAGGTGATTAAAGAAACTACTCCAATTAAATACACTGTTAATAACCAGCTAATTGTCATATCCGAAAATTAAGAACCAATTAAACAAATAATGGACGTTACATAAATAAACGAAGTACTACAACATCAAACGAGATTTAGAAAAACCCAAACGAACGAAAGTTAAGTAGGGCTATGAAAGTAATTTGTGGGTTGGTTGAGGCCTTTAAAAAGCAAATTAGACTTTCGCGAAAAAAAACCGGAGTGCTGCAACACCCCGGTCATTGTTGAATTTTAGCTAATACCCGAAGCTTGGGGAAGCGCGGTATTAACTAGTTATTGACCAAATTTATGATTTTTTTGTCTAGAAATTCTCTATTCGCCAGTCCGCACAGGCGAAAAATCTTGAGAACAATGAAACTAACCACCATCTTGGTATTTGCCGGTATGATGCAAATACATGCTGCGGTTTATTCGCAGAGTACGTTTAATATCAACGAGAGGAGTACAACGGTTAGAGAGGTATTAAAGAAAATTGAAAAGACTAGTTCTTTCAGCGTTTTCTACCGGCTCGACCAGATTGACTTAAACCGCAAAATAAGCGTGTTTGCCGAAAACGGTTCAGTTGAAACTGTAATGAAGCAGGTGCTTCAAAATCAACCACTCACTTTTGAGTTGGTTGAGAATATGATAGTGATCAAATCAATAAGCGATCAGGGAGCAACTAAAGACTATACTATTTCAGGTACAGTTACCGACGAAAAAGGTGAGCCTTTAATTGGAGCTAGTGTTGGAATTAAAGGAACAACACGTGCAGCGTCTACAGACGTAAACGGGAAATTTACGATCAGGGTAGCTGGAGATCAGCCTGTGACGTTAGTAGTGAAATATATTGGGTTTAAATCACAGGAATACAATGTAAATTCAGGTCAGTCTTCCGTCACTATCAAGCTTGCCTCAGATGCTGAAACACTTAATGAGGTTGTCGTAATTGGTTACGGTACGGTAAAGAAAAGGGACCTTACGGGATCTGTGTCTTCGGTTAAGTCTGAGGATATTACCCGCGTTCCGACAGGTAACGTTATTGATGCAATTCAAGGAAGGATACCTGGTGCTGATATCACAAGAACTTCAGGGGTTCCAGGTAGTGGATCAACAGTTTTGATCAGGGGTACTAAATCTATAGCGGCTAGAGATAAACTTGCCGACAGGAACGGTCCTCTTTATATCATTGATGGTTTCCAGGGTGGTGACATTTCCGCAATTAACCCGAATGATGTAGAGTCAATTGAAGTTTTAAAAGACGCCTCATCCACGGCAATTTATGGTGCACAAGGGGCGAATGGGGTTGTAATTGTAACCACTAAGAAAGGATCAGCAGGCAAAACGAAGGTGTCTTACAATTCATTCTATGGAACGAGTAATTATATTTTTCCAGAAATTCGTACTGGTGAGGCTTATCTGCAATTAAGGAGAGATGCTGGACGAAATGCAGGTATTTGGAGTAGTCCTGCAGATGATAATAAAGTCTTTACCGAGAATGGTGAATTCAACGCTTTGCAGAATGGACAGTGGATAGATTGGCAGGATCTATTATTGAAAAACGGCATGCAGCAGAACCATTCAGTTACAGTAAACGGTGGTTCCGAGAAGACCAGGATAGTTGGGTCTGTTGGGTATTTCCAGGAAAAAGGGATGCTTAGAAATAGTGGTTACAATCGCTATAATGGAAGATTTAACCTAGATCAAAATATTAATAAGTGGGCTAAAACAGGCTTGCAAACTCAGATAACATACTCCCGGCAAGACGTAAGGAGAGATCCTTTGTCACAGACGATGGTTGTAACTCCAATGGGAACAGCTTACGATGAGCTAGGACAAGTAGATCCTTTCCCATTAATGGCTGCAGGTTTAACTTCAGCTAATATTAGTCCTCTTGCAGATGAAGCTAGTGAGAATATTGCCAGGAATACTGTTCTTAATACCAATATTATCGCAAACGGGTACTTGGAGTTGGCTCCACTGAAAGGTCTTACCTTCAGGTCTAATCTTGGAACCAATTTTACTTTTAGGAAAGCTGGTATTTACAATGATAGATTTTCCCTTCAAAGATACACCCAAGGATCTTCTCAAGCTTCTATACGAAATAATTATAATAGATTTTTAAACTGGGACAATATCCTTACTTATAATAAAACTCTTCGCGATCACTCAGTTACCTTAACAGGTATAACTAGTTACCTTCAAAGCGATGCAGATGAAACTTACGCAGAAGGTATAGGGCAATTGCTTGCTTCTCAGCTTTATTACAACTTAGGTGGTACAAGCACTCAGGGAAGAAATATATCTAGTCCTTATCAAGGCTGGAATAATATGGCATACGCGGCTAGAGCAAACTACTCTTACAAAGGGAAGTATCTTTTGACTTTATCTGGCCGTTTCGATGGTGCATCTAGATTATCAGCAGGAAACAGATGGGATTTCTTTCCTTCCGCTGCCATAGGATGGAATGTTAGTGATGAAGAATTCTTTGAAAAAATAAGACCGGTTGTTTCAAACTTGAAATTTAGAGCTAGCTACGGTGTTTCAGGGAACTATAATTTAGACGTTTACGGAACTCAAAGTAACCTTACTGCTTACAATCAGCTTGGATTTGGTGAGGTTCCAGCACCTGCATATATGTTTGAGGGCACCGTCGCGAATCCAAACGTTGGTTGGGAAAAGTCGGCATCAACCAATATAGGGTTAGACCTTGGTCTATTAAAAGGCCGGATAACGGGGACGTTCGATTTTTACAACACAATCACTTCCGACATCCTTTTGCCAAGAGATCTTCCATGGTCATCAGGGGCAACAAGAGTGTTTCAAAACATTGGTAGAACTAGTAACAGAGGTATCGAGATTGGTTTGAACTCTACCAATATTTCAAAAAAGAATTTTAGGTGGACGTCAACCATTAATTTCTATAGAAATAAAGAAAAGATCACGGAACTTCTAACGGGAACAGACATTTACGCCACCCAGAAAACGGAAGAGAACTCGTGGTTACTCGGCCGCCCTATTAGTTCATTCTATACCTACAAAAAGCTTGGAATATGGCAAACTGATGAGGCTGAGGAAGCTGCTCAATATCGCACAGGAACTACAACCTTTAAGCCGGGTGATATAAAAGTAGCAGATTTAAATGGTGACAAAATTATAGATTCAAAAGATCAAACTTTCGTAGGCTCTACTGTTCCAAAATGGGTTGGCGGCTTCCAAAATAACTTCAATTATAAAGGCTTCGATTTGAACCTGTACTTTGTAGCCAGAGTGGGGCAAACTATCGATGCGGAATTTTTAGGAAGATACAATCCATCCGGTACAGGAAACAGTCCAGCTTCGATAAATTATTGGACTCCTGAAAATCGGTCAAATGATTTCCCTGCAGCCTTTTGGGGTAGAACATTGAACTCCTACGCCGGGTATCAAACGCTGACCTACGTTGATGGTTCGTATGTCAAACTAAGAAATCTTACACTTGGCTATACTCTTCCACGCAGTATCACAGAAAAAATTAAGGCCGGAAGGGTCAGAGTTTATGCTACTGGATCTAATTTATTTACAATCAATAGAAGTAATTTACTTAAGAACTACGACCCGGAAGGAGGAGGTTCAGAATCGAATCCATTAAGCAGGCAATTTGTACTGGGAGTAAATTTTGATTTGTAGGAGTAAAAGCAAACTGGAAAAATAATTATGAAAGCATTAAAAAATATATATATAGCCTGTGCGGGACTAATAATAATCTCAGCAGGGTCCTCCTGCAGGAAGCTGGACGAATACAACCCGTCTGGTGCAACTGCAGATGCTGTTTGGAATACTCCGCAAGGTTTTGTTACACTCGTAAATGCGGCTTATTCTGACCAGAGAAACTGGTATGGAAAGGAAGACGGTATTTTTATGGGGGAATCAGGAACTGACCTTTGGTTTAACAGGGAGAAAAATACGTATGCTCAGCAGTTAACGAGGTATGTAGGTCTAACCCCTCTTGCTGGAAATCCAAATAGGGCAACGTGGACCAATCTTTGGAAGGGAATTAACCTTTGTAATGCTGGAATTTCCAGAATTAACGAGGCGGGTTTCACTAATGAAACTGAAAAAAACAGACGTGAGGCTGAACTAAGATTTCTAAGGGCATTTTATTATTGGCATATTGTTGAAACCTGGGGAGGCGTAATGTTACGCACTACGGAGACAAAGCAGCCAGAATTAACAGCTACTAGAAGTTCTATAGATGACTTTTATAAACTTATAATCTCCGATCTTGAATTTGCCACTATCAATCTCCCTCATCAAAGAGAATGGGGCGCAGAATATAGCAGAGCAAGTAAAAAATCCGCCTACGGCTTCCTTGCACGCGCTTTGTTGTCTAGAGCTTACTATTCATTAGACGCGGGGAATAAGACAGAAGCAGACTCATATTTCACACGAGCAAGAGATGTTGCCCAAGAGGTTATTACCAATAAAACACAATTTGGTGTTGACCTGTGGGCTACACCTGGAGAATTATGGAATCCTGCCAATAATAAGTCTGGTACAAATGGAAATAAAGAAGCTATGTACACAGTTAGTATTGCTTCAAATATAGGTCTAAATCTAGAAGCAACTCCCAACCGCGTCTTTATGACATTTCAGTCTCCATATACAGGTGAGTTTAAACCTGGATTACAGTACAGCTTAACATATGGGTTTGATAGTGAAAGGAGATTAATGCCAACTAGAGCTCTTCTGGACTATTTTAATGAGTCTATAGATGCTCGATATGCAGCGTCTTTTCAGGAAGTATGGGTAGCAAATACAGTATCTAATAATAATGTTCCAACTAACTTCACCTGGACTCCAGCAAATATTACCAAGTTCAGAAAAGATCCTTCTTTAACAGGAACCGTAATGAGATCGGGCGTTGATACCGCTCTACTCATTACAAAAAAGAGTATCACAAATGAGGCTCGAAGACCTTATGTTGTAATAGATAGAGACAGTATCTACAATCCGAATGGAACAATTAAGGATGGAACGAGGGATTTTGTTAATTTTAAGAAGTTCATGGATCCATTTAGAGATAATCCAACTTCCCGAGTAGGTACAAGGGATATTATAGTAATGCGTTTTGCTGAGATGTATATGATTGCTGCTGAAGCTGAGTTTCAACTCGGTCGCTATAACGAAGCAGCCTCTTTTATAAATGTTCTTAGAACAAGAGCTGCTTTGCCAGGGAAGGTAAGCGAAATGCAAGTAAATGCGGGACAGCTTCAAACCGGGGGCATTGATTTTATTCTAGAAGAAAGAGCAAGAGAATTTTGCGGTGAATATATGCGGTGGTTTGATTTAAAGCGGGTCAAATTCGGTAATAAAGGTGAAGATTTTGCTACATTCATCAAAACCCGTAATCCGGATATCAAGGATGTTGCTGGGTTCCACAGATTAAGGCCAATCCGACAGGAAGAGTTGAATGCTCTGACTAACGGCGCCGAATTCGGACAGAACTTCGGCTACAATTAAAAGTTCTTTGTTAGTTTGTTACATTAAATTGGTTGAACGGGAAGAGAAATCTTCCCGTTCTCTATTTAAAATTGTTCACTTTGTAACTTTTTATTTGCAGGCAGCGCTAAGATCGTACAATACCTAGAGAAAATCTTACAAGCCCCCGCGGGGCGTATTAGCTAATTTTGAGAACTATTCTAACCAATAGTGCCAATACCTCATATTAAACACACACACACAAAGGGTAGATGAAAAAAATTATTTTCTTTCTTACAATTCTATCTTCTTTGCTTTTCGGCCTGTCTGAATTGAAGGCAGAAGGGGCAACAAAGGAGCTGAGGATCGTCATTGCACCGCAAAGTAACAACCGGATTAGGTTTGGTGCTGAACGGTTAAGCAAAAGTCTCAAAGCGGTGGGATACAGTGTAACTATTGCAGAGCAGTCGAAACTTCCAAAAGGGCAGCTTATTGTAGTTGGATTAAAAGGAAGTCCATTGGTTGACAAGGCAGTTGCTGAAGGTCGACTTTCATTAGGCAATCCAGGCAAGGAAGGTTTTACCATCGCCTCAGGGAAGAATATAGTTGTTGCCGGTGCTGATGCATCAGGTGCTCTGTACGGCTGCATAGAGTTATCAGAGCGTATTAAAGACGCTAGAGCTTTACCTTCTGGAATAAACATAACAGATAAACCGGAGATGGTTCTAAGAGGAACTTGTATTGGGGTACAAAAGACTTATTACCTTCCGGGCAGAACTGTTTACGAATACCCGTACACTCCTGAAACTTTCCCATGGTTCTACGATAAGGAACATTGGGTTAAGTACCTGGATATGATGGTGGAAAACCGTTATAATTCTCTTTATCTCTGGAACGGGCATCCATTCGCCTCTCTGGTAAGATTGAACGATTATCCTTATGCTGTTGAAGTTGATGATGCTACGTTCAGAAAGAATGAAGAGATGTTCAAATTCCTTGCAGAGGAAGCTGACAAGCGTGGCATTTGGGTGATCCAGATGTTCTATAATATTATCGTTTCTAAGCCTTTTGCCGAAAAGCATAATATAAAAACACAGGATAGAAATCGTCCTATTACTCCTCTGCTATCAGATTACACCCGTAAATCAATTGCAGCTTTCGTTGAGAAGTATCCAAATGTAGGTTTGATGGTATGCCTTGGAGAAGCGATGGAAGGGGTTGGTAAAGACGATACTGAGTGGTTCACAAAAACCATTATTCCGGGAGTAAAGGATGGCTTGAAAGCTCTGGGAAAGACAGAAGAACCACCTATAGTGTTACGTGCTCACGATACAGACGCTCCTTCTGTTATGAAGGCAGCTCTGCCATTGTATAAAAACCTCTATACAGAGGCGAAATTTAACGGTGAAGCTTTAACAACTCCTGAACCAAGAGGAGCTTGGGCTGATCTACACAGAACTCTTGCCCGTATAGGAACGGTGCAAATTGAAAATGTTCACATTCTTGCTAACCTTGAGCCTTTTCGTTATAGCTCACCTGATTTTATTCAAAGGTCAGTTCAGGGAATGCATAAAATAATGGAAGGCAATGGGCTTCATCTGTATCCACAGGCTTCATACTGGGATTGGCCTTATACTGCAGATAAGGTAAGTGGTGAAAGGCAATTACAAATTGACCGAGACTGGATGTGGTATAAAACCTGGGCTAGATATGCCTGGAAAGCTGACAGGAACAGAGCGGAGGAAATCAATTATTGGACAGGCAGCTTAGCTAATACCTTTGGTTCCAATAAAGAAAGTGCCCGCCAGATCCTTGAAGCTTACGAACAATCTGGAGAAATATCTCCTAAACTTCTTAGACGATATGGGATAACTGATGGAAATCGTCAAACCCTTACCCTTGGTATGCTGATGACTCAGTTAATCAATCCTTTCCGCTACGGCTTATTTACTCTATTATATGAAGCTGAGGCGCCAGAAGGAGAGAAGATCATCGATTATGCTGAAAAGGAATGGAAGAAAGAGAAGCACATTGGTGAGACTCCTATTCAAATTGCTGAAGAAGTAGTTGTTCACGGTCGGAAGGCGGTAGAAGCTATAGAAAAGGCATCCTCTGGTGTCACACAAAATAAAGAGGAATTTAACCGTTTAAAGAATGACATGTATTGCTATAATGCCATGGCTAATTTTTACTCGGAAAAGGCTAAAGCAGCGGTTGCTGTTTTGCGGTATAAGTATTCTGAAAATGTTGCTGATTTAGAAAAAGCTCTTCCTTATTTGGAGAGTAGTGTGAAGCATTATGCTAATTTGGTGAAGTATACAAAGGATGCATATTTGTACGCTAATAGCATGCAAACGCAGCAGCGCAAGATTCCAATGCGCGGTGTTGATGCTACTTATAAGAATTGGTACGAAATGCTTCCTGTATTCCAAAAAGAGCTTGACAATTTCAAGCACAGTATTGATTCGTTGAAAAACCCGAAAAAAGGTATAGCTACTAAGAAAACTGCTTTCAAAAATGCAGATGTTAAAATTATCGAAGGTGCAGAAGGTTTTTATACCGTAGCGGCAGGGCAGTCTGTATTTTCTGATACAACCCTAAAAATTAAAGATCAGGCTGTTGAAATTGCAGGACTTAAAGGCATAAAACTATCCACAGCAAAACAGCTGTCTCAAGGAACCAGTCTTAAATTTTCTACTGCAAAACCTGTGAAGCTTTTGGTTGGCTACTTTAATAAGGTTGATAATGCTTATGCAGCCGCTCCTCAATTGGAGATCGATGCAAGTGCGGATGACTATGGCCAGGGTGAAATTAAAATATCAAATGCTATAGTGGTTGAAGGTATGCCTTACGTTAATATTCATTCCTACTCTTTCAAACCAGGAACACACACGTTGAACTTACCTAAGGGCGGTTTGCTTGTACTTGGTTTTGTTAATGGTAACCAGCAGATCCAGGTCTATAACGCTGGCTTGGGAGCCCACGGAAAGGAGATCGACTGGTTGTTCGAGTAGGAGAGCCTGGCAAGCAGACGTTACCAACACCGTCTGTCGTTAAAGGTTCCACCTTGGGAACAGTAAGACAGCCGGGAAGATATGTGTAGCACCGATGGTGCAGATCAAAATTTCAAATTGAAAATTAAGTTTTAAATGAAACGGATTCTTATAGCTTTTTTGCTGATGCTGAACGCGGGGGTACTCTCGGCGCAAAAAGCTCATATTTTAACCACTGAAAAACTAAGTAAGTACGTTAACTACTTCAACTCCATTGATGATGAAGCAGTAAAAAACTACGTACCTAATGCACAATCGCTGGAATGGCTTTCTCAAAATATTCCATTATTTGATTGTCCTGATTCTGCCATTCAGAAGGTTTATTATTATCGCTGGTGGTCGGTTCGTAAACATCTTAAGCAAACTCCTGACGGATTTATTTTTACTGAATTTATTACAAAGGCTAACCATGCCGGAAAACATAATGCTATAAGCAGTGGCTTGGGGCATCATATCTATGAAGGTCGCTGGTTATTAAATCAACAGTACATCAACGACTACATTAATTTCTGGTTATATGTTGATCCGGCCTGGAAAGTTCAACGGTTTCATGCTTTTAGCAGCTGGATTGACGACGCTGTATACAATCGTTATCTCGTAAATAAAGACAAAGCATTTATTGAAAAGAACCTCCTTACGCTTAACGCTGATTATCGCAAATGGGAATTGGAGAAGATGAATCCTGATAACACGTTCTGGCAATATGATGTGCGTGATGCGATGGAGGAATCTATCAGTGGAGGTAGAAAGGAGAAGAACGTTCGACCTACTATAAACAGTTATATGTACGGTAACGCGAAAGCTCTTTCGGCTATGGCTGCTTTATGTAACAATGATACCTTAAAAAGAAAATATGATAAAAAAGCAGCTTTCCTCAGGGATTTTGTAAACGATAAACTTTGGGATGATACGGCTTCCTTCTATAAAGTTCAATACGAAAAAGGTGGCTTATGCGATGCGCGCGAGGCAATAGGGTTTATCCCGTGGTATTTTAATCTACCAAAGGATAAAGCGAAATATGCAAATCAATGGAAGTCTCTTACTGATCCGGCAGGTTTTAATGCGCCATGGGGTATTACAACAGCCGAAAGACGTCATCCTTTGTTCCGTACCCACGGCTCCGGACACGGTTGCGAGTGGGATGGTGCTGTGTGGCCTTTCGCTACCAGTCAGACATTGAAAGGCTTGTCGAACCTGCTTAACTATTACAAGAATCAGGATGGCATGAGCAAGCAGGTGTTTTACAATGAGGTCCATAAATACGCGATGTCGCATCAGATGAACGGAAAGATATACCTGGGAGAGTATCAGGATGAGAAAACCGGAGAATGGTTGAAAGGAGATAATCCCAGAAGTAAGTTCTACAATCACTCAACCTTTGCCGATATTATCATCAGTGACTTAGTTGGTTTAAAGCCACGTCCTGATAACAAATTAGAAATTAATCCTTTGCTGCCTCAAAACCAGTGGGATTGGTTCTGTCTTGACAAAGTTCTTTATCACGGAAAGATCCTGACTATCCTATGGGATAAAACAGGAGAAAAATATGGAAAAGGTAAAGGATTCAGAGTTTTTGCCGATGGAAAAGAAATCGCAAAAAGCAATCAACTTGAAAAAATTAAAGCGAAAATCTAATTAGCGTTAAACGGTACATGAAAAAAATATTCTTCTGGGCAGTAATTACTCTTTGTTCCCTGTCAGCAAATACAATAGCACAAGAAACATACAATGTTCTGAAATATGGAGCTAAAAATGATAGTTCTAAAATAGCAACGCAGGCCATAAAAAAGGCTATTGAGACTGCTTCAAAAGCTGGAGGTGGTACAGTGTATTTTCCTGCGGGAAAGTATCTTACCGGCCCTATTCATTTGAAGAGTAATATCACCATTTTTATTGATGCCGGAGCTGAGCTTCATTTCAGCGATAACTTCGACGAATATCTAACAATGGTGAAGAGCCGGTATGAAGGGGTAGATGTGACAAGCTTTTCACCCTTGTTCTATGCCTACAAGGCCGAGAATATTGCAATTAAGGGAAGAGGAATAATTGATGGTCATGGTAAAAAGTGGTGGGATTTTGTTGAAGGCTATAAAGAAGGACAACCTCGTTCTAAATGGCAAAAGATCTTTGACGAGAACAACAAGGACATCCTGTTACCTGACGAGCCAAAGCAGATGAAAAGAGGTTTTTTACGTCCTCCTTTTATCCAGCCAATGTACTGTAAGAACGTTCAAATAGAGGGTATCAGCATCCGTAATTCTCCATTCTGGACAGTTAATCCTGAGTTTTGTGAGAATGTTACTATAAACGGTGTGACAATTAATAACCCTCATTCTCCAAACACAGACGGTATTAACCCGGAGTCTTGTAACAACGTACACATTTCCAACTGTCACATAAGCGTAGGGGACGACTGTATTACCATCAAGTCTGGTAAAGACAAGCCAGGTAGAGCTATGAATGTTCCTGCTCAAAATTATACGATTACAAATTGTACAATGCTTTCCGGTCATGGAGGTGTTGTGATCGGAAGTGAGATGTCTGGTGGTGTGAAAAAGATTACCATATCCAACTGTATTTTCGACGGAACAGATCGCGGTATCCGCATTAAATCTGCAAGAGGAAGAGGTGGTGTTGTTGAAGATATCCGGGTAGATAATATTATCATGAAGAATATTAAAGATCAGGCAATCGTTATGGATCTGCAGTACGCAAAGACAGAAGTAGAGCCTGTATCTGAGCGTACCCCTGCTTTCAGAAATATTCACTTTAGTAATATAACTGCAGAAACAAACGAAGCAGGATATTTGAATGGACTGGAGGAGATGCCTATTGAAAATATAACGTTCAATGATATAAATATGCAGGCAAAGACGGGCTTTGTTATTAAACAATCCCGGCACATTGAATTTCATAACGTGGAGGTAAGCACTCAGCAAGGACCAGTAATCAAAGCTGAAAATGTAAGCTACCTGATTACTAATGGTATTAAAGCGTTTAAGCCGCTTGCTAATACACCTATCCTTGATTTCACCAATGTAAAGGATGCTTTCGTCTATAATGCTTTCCCAGTAACAGGCACAGATATATATTTGAAGTTAAAGGGTGAGAAGACCTCAGGCATAACTTTAAACGGAAACAATTTCAGGAACGTAAAAACTCCCGTAGAAAAGGATAAAACCGTTACTGAAAATATAAGCTTAAACTTAGCCAAATAGAAAAGTGGTTTTGCAACAATTAACAAAAAAGATAACCCAACTAGTAACTGCTGTTTTTTTAACCAGCAGTTCTTTTGTTTTTGGGCAGGATAACTATACATTATGGTACAAGCAACCTGCTGTAAAATGGACAGATGCTCTTGCAATAGGCAACGGAAGGATCGGAGGAATGGTGTTTGGAGGTCTGGAAAAAGATCGTATACAATTTAACGAAGAAACACTTTGGAGTGGGGAGCCCAGGAATTACAACCGACAGGCTGCTTACCAGTACCTCCCGCAGATCCGTCAGTTGCTGGCAGAAGGAAAGCAGAAGGATGCCGAGAAACTTGCCGAGGAGCAGTTTATGGGATTGAAAAGCAACGAGGGAAAGCGCGAAGCCTGGTTCAATGATATGCGTTCTTTAAAAGGGCTTGATGGTAACCCTGCACTGGCAGATTACAACGATAGTAATTGGAAAACCTTCCCTGTGCCAACCTACGAAGGATGGGAGAGTGCCGGTTGGGAAGGAATGGATGGAGCTGTGTGGTTTCGCACTTCCTTTAATCTGCCTGCTAAATGGACGGGAAAGAATATTGTCCTTGATCTGAACCGGATCCGCGATGAGGATTTTACGTTTGTAAATGGCACGCAGGTAGGTCATACCAGCAGTACTGAGGGAAGGAAGTACATTATTCCCAAAGGTGTGTTGAAGCCAGGAAAAAACGTCATTTCAATCCAGGTTCTTAACTATACAGATAAGGGAGGAATTGCAGGCTACAAAGATACTACGCGACATATAGCTGTTTATCCCGAAGGAACTGAAGCTTCAAAGGGAGTTTCATTGAACGGTCTCTGGAAATACAAGATCCAGAATGAGGAGCCACCGGCTGTGGGGAAATATCAGGCGGATTATCAACCCTTTGGTGATCTTTTCCTTAATTTTTCGAACACGGGAGCTGCAACTAATTATCGCAGGGAACTTGACCTTAGTACAGCTATCTCTAAAACAAGTTATACGGTAAATGGGATAGACTTCGTTAGGGAATATTTTGTAAGTCAGCCACAGCAAGCTCTTGTTGTTCACTTGCATGCAAACAAAGCTGGCAATATAAGTTTTGAGGCAATTCTGGGAACGCCGCATAAGAAATATTCAGTAAGGAAAGTTGATGATCATACTTTTGCGCTATCACTTCAGGTTAGAAACGGAGTGTTGCGTGGAGAAAGTTTCCTAAGGATAGAGGCAAAGAATGGAAAGGTTAGTGCAAGCGACAAAGGAATCACTGTTGTAAACGCAGACGAAGCAACTTTATACCTTACTGCAGCCACGAATTACGTTAATTACAAAGACGTATCCGGCAATGCAGTTGCAAAGGCACAGAGTGATTTAGATAACTTGAAAGGGCTTTCATATGATAAAGTTCGAAATGATCACATAAAAGAATATCAACAGTATTACAATACTTTCTCGGTTAATTTTGGTGGTAGTGATAATGCTGATCTGCCGACTGATGAGCGTCTTGTGCGCTTCGCCAATGTAAAAGATCCTTCCTTCGTAGCATTATATATGCAGTACGGACGGTACTTGTTAATCTCAAGTTCTCGTCCCGGTACCAGGCCAGCAAACCTACAGGGAATTTGGAACGACCTACTGTCTCCGCCATGGGGAAGTAAGTACACTACAAATATTAATGCCGAGATGAATTATTGGCCAGCGGAAGTGCTTAATCTTTCACCGATGCACCAGTCGCTCTTCTCCATGATAAAAGATCTGGCAGAGGCCGGCAAAGAAACAGCGAAGCAATATTATAATGCTGCAGGATGGCTGGTTCACCATAACACAGATATCTGGAGAGGAACAGCGCCAATTAATTCGTCAACCCACGGTATTTGGGTAGGCGGCGGAGGTTGGCTTAGTCAGCACCTGTGGGAGCATTATTTGTACACACAGGATAAAGAATTCCTGCGCAATGAAGCGTATCCTATTATGAAATCTGCTGCATCCTTCTTCGTAGATTTTCTGGTTAAGGATCCTAAAACAGGCTGGTTGATCAGCACACCATCAAACTCTCCGGAAAATGGTGGCCTTGTTGCTGGACCGGCAATGGACCATCAGATCATACGAACACTTTTCAGAAATACTATTGAAGCTGCAAAAGTTTTGAATGTAGATGCTGAGTTTGTCAGCAATCTTCAAACTAAACTTCCACAAATTGCTCCGAATCAGATCGGTAAATACGGTCAGCTTCAAGAATGGTTAGAAGACAAAGATGATACAACAAACAAGCACCGTCATGTTTCGCACCTCTGGGGAGTTCATCCCGGTGATGATATTACATGGAAGAAGAGCCCTGAAGTAATGAAGGCCGCTCGGCAATCTCTTATTTATAGGGGGGATGAAGCTACAGGCTGGAGCCTTGCATGGAAGATAAATTTCTGGGCTCGCTTTAAGGACGGTGATCATGCCATGGACATGGTCAAATTGCTATTAAGGCCGGCAAAGGGTAACGCAGGATCTTATACCAATTTGTTCGACGCTCACCCACCTTTCCAGATAGATGGAAATTTTGGTGCGCCTGCAGGAATTGCGGAAATGTTAGTTCAAACCCATGAAGGATATATTGAACTTTTACCCGCCCTTCCGTCAGACTTGCAAGAGGGAAGTGTAAAAGGTATAAAAGCTCGGGGAGGCTTTGAATTATCTTTCGACTGGAAAGATGGTAAGCTGCGCAATGTTCAAGTGATTTCTGCTGTTGGTAATAACTGTACACTGAAATACGGTTCAAAAGAAATTAGCTTTAAAACGAAAAAAGGGAAGAAGTATACTTTCAATGGGAATTTGAGATCAAGGTAAAACAATGAGCAATACAAGATACACACTTACGATACTTTTTATTTTTCTTTTCTCTGCTACATTTTCTCAAACTCGTATCGATATATCTCTTGATAATAACTGGCTTACTACAGCTCATGATAAGAATCAGGCTGCGCATAATGGTTTTGAGAGAGCCGGATATAAAACAACGAACTGGAAGCAGGTTAATGTGCCCCATAACTGGGACCAGTATCATGGCTACAGAAGGTTGATGCACGGTAACCGCCATGGCTATGCCTGGTATCGTAAAAACTTTAAGCTGCAAAAAGCAAAAGATGGTAAGAGGTTTTTTCTGTTTTTTGAAGGCGTGGGTTCCTATGCGACAGTGTTCCTCAACGGGAAAAAAGTAGGCTATCATCCAGGTGGAAGAACCACGTTTACCATTGATGTAACAAATACGATCTTAACAGATAATAAACCAAATCTTCTGGCTGTTCGGGCTGACCATCCTGCAAACATTCAGGACCTTCCCTGGGTTTGTGGTGGATGCTCTGCTGAAAGGGGATTTTCTGAAGGTTCTCAGCCTATGGGTATATTCAGGCCCGTACATCTTATTGTAACCAATGATGTACGCATTGAACCTTTTGGTATTCATGCCTGGAATGATACAACCGTAACCGAGAAGTCGGCAAAGATTAATTTCTCCAGCGAGATTAAGAACTACAGCAGTAGGAAAAGAACCTTAACAGTTAGCACTGGAATTCTCAACAAGAATGGAAAAACGATATTCGAAGAAGGAACGGCTTATTCTGTAGAAGCTGGAAAAACACTAACGGTTAGTGATCAGACACAGCTTAGAGATGTAACTCTTTGGTCTATTGAGAACCCTTATTTATATACTATCGTTACCCGTATCTACGAAAAAGGTAAACTGCTTGATGAGCAGAGCACGCCTTACGGTATACGCTGGATCAGCTGGCCGATTGGAAAGAAGGATCAAAAGCAATTTTTCCTGAACGGGAAGCCGGTGTTTATTAACGGAATTGCAGAGTACGAACATTTAATAGGTAATAGCCATGCCTTTACTACAGAACAGGTAAAGAGTCGCGTTATGCAAATTAAAAGCGCAGGCTTCAATGCTTTCAGGGATGCTCACCAACCTCATAACTTAAGGTACCATGAATATTGGGATAAAATGGGGATTCTGTGGTGGACCCAAATGGCCGCCCACGTTTGGTACGATACCCCTGCTTTCCGTAAAAATTTTAAGGACCTCTTGATAGACTGGGTGAAGGAACGCCGTAATAGCCCTTCTATCGTTTTATGGGGATTGGAAAATGAAAGTACTTTACCAGAAGATTTTGCGCGTGAATGCACAGAACTAATCCGCAAGCTAGATCCTACCGCATCTTCGCAACGATTGGTCACCACTTGTAACGGAGGCAAAGGAACAGACTGGGATGTGCCGCAGAACTGGACTGGTACCTATGGCGGCGATCCGAAGATCTATGACCAGGACGTAGAGCGCCAGGTGTTGATCGGCGAGTATGGTGCTTGGCGTACCCTTGATCTTCATACAGAAGGACCTTTTGTTCAGAACGGAATATTCAGTGAGGACCGGATGACCCAATTAATGGAGATGAAAGTCAAGCTCGCGGAATCGGCAAAGGATAAAACAACCGGACATTTCTTCTGGCTATTGAACTCTCATGATAACCCTGGCCGGGTACAGGGAGGAGAAGGTTTACGAGAATTAGACAGGATCGGCCCTGTTAACTACAAGGGTTTGATGACTCCCTGGGAAGAACCTCTGGACGTCTATTATATGTTCAGAGCTAATTATGCACCAAAAGCAACCGAGCCCATGGTGTATATCGTGTCTCATACATGGCCAGATCGGTGGACTAAGCCAGGAAAAAAAGACAGTATCATTATATACTCAAATTGCGATGAAGTTGAGCTATTTAATGACGTAGACCAGAGTTCTTTAGGCAGGAGAAAACGAGGAGGAATTGGAACCCATTTTCAATGGGATGGGGTAGATATTAAGTATAATGTTCTCCAGGCCAAAGGATATGTCGGTGGTAAGGAAGTTGCAACTGATATGATCGTTCTTCATCATTTACCAACTTCGCCAAATTTCGCTAGGCTCTATAAAGATGCTAAATCTTTGACTGCTCCTCAAAATGGATTTAACTATCTATACAGGGTGAATTGCGGTGGAGCTGACTATAAAGATGAAAATGGAAATATTTGGATGGCTGACAGGGCTCGTAAAAATACCAGCTCCTGGGGGTCAACGTCATGGACAAAAGACTTTCCAGGTACTCCCGATTTCTTTGCAAGCCAGAGGAGGATACACGACCCAATCAAAGGGAGTAAGGATTGGCCTTTATTCCAGAACTTCCGTTATGGACGTGAAAAGTTAAACTTCGGGTTCCCTGTGAAGGATGGAGAGTATTTTGTCGAATTGTATTTCACGGAGCCGTGGTGGGGTACTGGAGAGGGAATGGATTGTTCTGGTATGCGCCTTTTTGATGTAGCGATAAATGGAAATGTTGTATTGAATGATTTAGATATCTGGAAAGAAGCAGGGCACGATGGAGCACTTAAGAAGACAGTTAAAGTAAAGGTAAGTGGTGGCCAATTGCTTATATCCTTCCCGGAGGTAAAATCCGGTCAAGCTATACTTTCAGCAATCGCGATTGCCAGCGTAAACCGGTTTGCTACGCCAGCTCCGGCTTCCGCAACTGTAATTCAAAATATATCTGATAAGAGCGCAGTTGGACAAGGTTGGATGGATACAGGCAATAAAATATTTGCCGACACTGAATCCCGTTTTGTATCTCTGCCATCCAACTTGTATGGCGCAGAGTGGATCAAGACAAGCAGCAAAGCAAGTAACGCCTTTACATTCAAGGTAGGCGAGGAAGCTGATGTTTTTGTTGGATGGGACACTGGTGTTCAAACCCCCGCCTGGTTGAAAGATTATGAGGCTACAGGTGCACAAATAGCGACCACTGGCGAAAATGACAGAAACTATAATGTATTCAGAAAAAGATTTAAAAAGGCGGAGACTGTAGCCCTGGATGCACAGCAAAAACCAGGGTGTTTAGTTGTGGCGGTATTACCAGCAACTATGCTTGAACCTGCCCACGATCTAAAGAAAGCAATTTCTTATAAAGCTACAGAAGCAAAATTTATAGGTACAGGTCTTGGTAAAGCTGATTTCCTTGGCAAAGAGCGGGCTAAGTTCTCTAAAGCAGTTGGTGATGTTCTTGAATGGACCATTAATACGGGCGTAGGGGATACTTATTCTTTAACAGTAAAGTATCATAACCCCTATCAAAAAACGCTTAAGGCACAGATTGAGCTGATAGCGCAAGATGGAACTGTGTTGAAGAAGCCTGAAACCATAGAATTGGCATCAACTAAGGAGGGTAAGTGGAATTATGTGACTACGAACACCGGTACTATGATCAATGCAGGAACGTATAAGGTTAGAATGATTGCTGTAGACACAGAAGGTGTATATGTAGATCAGTTAGACGTTCAATAATATTTGAAGTTAAAGGCAGGCCTGGCTGTATTGGAAAACAATTTCAGTCAGGCTTGTTTGTTTATTAATGTTATGTCAATTACCAGAAACTAAACAAGATCTATTGGCTGTGCGGGTAAACGATGTTTTAAGCACAGAAGATCTTCAACTGTACAAGCAGTTGATAAATGCGATAATTGCTAAGTACGGATCCGTGCGCCTGTATTTTGAAATGAAAGAGTTTAAAGGCTGGGAACCTCTTGGTTTTTTAGAGAACGGCTTATTTGACCTTTTACACGGGATCAATTTTAACCGGGTAGCTATGGTCGGTGAGAAGGAATGGCAGCATTGGGCTGCACGCCTCGCTTCACCGGTTAAGAAAAAAGGCATCAGGTACTTTGATCTTAAAGACAAGGATAAAGCGATTCATTGGCTGGAGGAGGATCCTGATAAAAAGTAACTCATTCTCCCTCTTTATAAAATATCACCCGGGAGGCAGCGATAGGAACGGTTGACGCATTTCTCCCTGAAATAGTCGTATCTCCCCCTCATTCTACATCTCATTAAAGACTTATCTTTAATCTTCATTAAACACTAATTATGGACCGTAAAGCTGAAACTGTAGAAGAGTATATTAACTGTTTTAGTGAAGAAGTTCAATGTATTCTTAGGAAGATACAAGAGTGTATTCAAATGGTTGTACCCGAAGCAACGGAGACGATAAGCTACGGAATCCCCACTTTCAAGCTTGCTAACAAATCACTTGTTCATTTTGCGGCTTTCAAAAAACATATTGGGTTTTATGCACTTCCTGAAGGGAATACTGCCTTTGCTGAAGAACTGAAAAGCTATAAAGTGGGGAAGGGCTCTATACAATTTCCTCTGACTAAACCTATTCCTTACGACCTGATTAAGGAGATGGTGCTGTTTAGAGTGGATGAGCTAAATAATATTCACATGTCAAAGAACTAAAACCGGTTCTGCTTGCAACTACCCGTATTTGCGAAGCATGATACAAAAATACTTCAATTTTGGGCATATCCAGGACTGCAAACCTCCCTTGCGGCTTTTTGCGGTGATTTGCGGACATTTGCGGCGAATTGCGGAAGGATTGGTACTTTCTTCGGGAACTGTTCGGGACAAAGGGGTACTTTGTTCGGAAAATTGAGGGGCTTTCCCGAACCTGCCCCGAACCTGTCTCGAAGCTGGTTCCTATTTGGATCCTATTTTCTATCATCCTGTCTCGTCCTGAGAAGGGAACATTGGATGTAAAAAAATCTTAAGATAATATCGTATAGTATATAGAAAAAATGCTATATAAAAGGGCATCCTTCACAATTGATATTTGTTTAACTAAATTAGCCAGTTAAGAATTGTATTAAACAATGAAAAGCCTGCCAATTTTCGATCTAGCAGTTATACTTCTGTACCTCGTAGCGATGGTATTGGTAGGAATTTACTTCTCAAGAAAGAACAAGAATGCTGAACAGTTTACGAAGGCATCGGGACTTATTCCGGGTTGGGCAATTGGGATGTCTATTTATGCTACATTCTTAAGCAGTAACACGTTCCTGGGAGTTCCAGGGAAGGCGTTTGGAGGTAATTGGAACGCGTTTGTGTTCAGTATATCAATGCCTTTAGCTGCCTGGGTTGCCTCTAAATATTTCGTTCCATTTTATCGTAGTACCGGTGAAATTTCTGCATATACGCACCTTGAGCATCGCTTTGGGCCGTGGGCAAGAACTTATGCTGTTATATGCTTTTTGCTTACTCAGCTTGCGCGGATGGGTTCCATATTTTTTGGAATAGCACTAAGCTTACAAGCTCTTACGGGATACTCTATGCAATTGATCATGATTGTAATGGGTATTGTAATTATTATCTATACAGTGCTGGGTGGTATAGAAGCAGTGATCTGGACGGAAGTTGTTCAAGGGGTTATAAAAACCTTCGGAGCAATCCTGATATTATATCTTATTATCACAGAAATGCCAGGCGGTGCTTCTAAAATTATCGAGATAGGACAGGCAAATGATAAGTTTAGCCTGGGCAGTTTCTCAATGAACTTTACAGAAGCGTCCTTCTGGGTTATACTTCTTTACGGTTTCTTTATCAACCTGAATAACTTCGGGATGGACCAGAATTACATTCAAAGGTATCATACAGCCGAATCGGCTGGAGCTGCTGCAAAGTCAATCTGGCTGTGTGTGTGGTTGTATGTTCCAGCTTCATTACTGTTTTTTGTTATAGGTTCTTGTCTGTTTGCTTACTACCAGCAACATCCGGAATTGGTTGATTTAATTAAACAACAAGTTGCTGTTGAAAGAGCAGGTTTGGGAGCATCAAAGGCAGATGTAGCTGCAATTGCTGCTGGTTTGCAGGCCGCGGATTATGGCGATAAAATAATGCCTCATTTTATGGTTACTAAGATCCCTGCTGGTTTGGTCGGTCTGATAGTATCTGCAATTCTATCCGCGGCAATGAGCACTATTAGTTCTGGAATGAATGCTTCAGCTACTGTGTTCTCAGTGGATATTTACAAACGTTATTTTAAACAAGACCTTGATGAAAAGGCGAACCTTAGACTGCTGCATCTCGCTACCGTAGTTTTCGGATTTCTGGGCTTAGGAACAGGTATTGCGATGATTGGTGTCAAGAGTATCCTGGATGTTTGGTGGGAACTTTCGGGAATCTTTGCTGCAGGAATGTTAGGATTGTTCCTGCTCGGGATAATTAGTAAACAAAGTAAAAACCACGAGGCTTTAACAGCCACAATTATCGGAATATTGGTTATCATTTGGATGACCTTCTCCAACAGTATCCCTTTGGAGTATGGATATTTGAAAAATCCACTTCACAAGAACATGATTATTGTAATTGGAACCCTGACAATTTTCCTGGCCGGTGTATTCTTCACCAGGATCCGGAAAAGGGCAGAATGAAATTGGAATTCACTCTAAAAGACTGATATCCGCTAAATCTCTCTATTGTAAAATATTAGCATAATAAATAAGAATGGAAAACTCACAAAAAGGGTTCATCCCGGTGATGCTCACGCCCTTTAATAATAACGGAAGTATTGATTTTGATACGCTTACCCGACTTACTGAGGTATATTTAGGAGCAGGGGCGAAGGGATTATTCGCGAACTGTCTCTCAAGCGAGATGTTTGAGCTGACCGACAAAGAAAGAATCGACGCGATTAAGCATGTTATAAACGTAGTAGACGGAGCAGTCCCTGTAGTTGCCACAGGAACCTTCGGCGGTCCTATTGCGGAGCAGGCGGATTTCGTTAAAAAAGTTAATGATCAGGGTACCGAAGCGGTTATTTTGATTTCAAGTCTTTTAGCAGCAGAGAACGAGTCTGACGAAGTCTTTAATGACCGCGTTTTTGAACTGCTTAATGCAACGGATAATGTTCCTGTTGGTTTCTACGAGTGCCCTGTTCCATATAAAAGATTGTTGTCTTCATCTCAGTTGCAGAGTTTCGTATCAACCGGAAGGGTGATCTATCATAAAGACACGAGTCTGGACATAAATCAAATAAAAGACAAACTTGCTGTTACAGATGGGCATAAGTTTGGTCTATACGATGCTTATATGGTTCATGCAGTTGAATCATTAAAAGCGGGATCTGCCGGTCTTTCTTGTATCCAGGGAAATTATTTTCCGGAGTTGATCGTATGGTTATGTGACCACTACAATGACGCCAGTTTAACCAATGAAGTGCAAAGAGTTCAGGACTTCCTGATAGAGAATATGGATGTAATGCATAATGTTTATCCAATTGTTTCCAAGTACTTCCTGCAAAAGAGAGGATTGAATATTTCAACCTTTACGCGCAGAAAAGTTGGTGCTTTCACGCAAACAATAACTAATGAAATTGAACTTCTGTATTCAAATTACAACCGTCTGCAGAATGATTTAGATCTAAAAGTAGCTATATAACAGTATTGCTACCCCGTCAATAAAAATTGAAAAGCCCCCGTCGAGTGTAGAACTTTCGGGGGCTTTTTTTGCTCTTTTACTTATGAAGAATTTTCCTAGAAATCTATTTGAGACGCATAGGGGAAATTTAGTATTGGCCTGGCAAAGGGGAACCCATAGTTATATGTCATTCCTATCACCCTGCTATCTCCTTCCTGCCTTACTTACTTACTTACTTTAACAACCAGACAGAACCCAGATACAAGACAGTGAGATGGGGGAGACAAGGTTCCTATACCCTTGATCCCATTGGCATCCTTCTCGAAATAGAAATTCTGAAAAAAATTATGGAATCTGACTACGCAGCGTGATGTTTAACTTTATTCAAATACTTTCTTTTGTACTCTAACGGAGTAATACCTGTAACCTTTTTAAAGTGCCGGTAGAAGTTTGATACGTTGTTGAAGCCACAATCGAAGCAAATTACTTCTGTTGGAAGCTTGTCTTCAATCAAAGACCTGCATGCATGGCTTATCCGTATTTCGATTAAGAAATCGTAATAAGTCTTTTTGGTCATTAGCTTGAAGTAACGGCAGAAGGAAGTAACGCTCAAATTACTTATCGCGGCAATTTCTTCCAACGTGATATCCTTCTTGTAATTAGCGAGTGTGTAATTGCAAACTTTATTTAGTCTGAGCGTATCAGATTCATTCGACTGGTAGAATGCACTCTGACCGTTAACAATAGTTTTGTGATCATCACTCTCCGCTAATGTCTTCAATATGGATAGGAGAATAATAATCCGGTCCATATTAGTGGCATCCAGCGCTGAGTACATCAGTTGAATGATCTTTTCTTTTGCTGGACCTTGAATTATTAATCCGCTTTTAGCCTTTTCATATAGCTTAGGGATCATGTAGGCTTCGGGCAAAGTCCAAAGGAACTTACCAAGGCAATCGGGTAGGAAGTGAAGAACCATGGCTTCCACCTCCATTTCCGGGTTGTTCTGGAAATACTCCTCCTTGCACCTCCAGGTATGTGGGAGATTTTCTCCCAAAAAAACGATCTCGCCTGGCGAAAAGTTGCTGATGTTATCACCGATAAACCGAACCCCTTCACCACGGATGATGTAATGTAACTCAAGTTCCGGGTGGTAATGCCAGATATTACCAAAATTCGGTTTTGTATCATGACGAATACTGAAAGAACTCTCAAGTTTTACTGGAACTTTATGAAATAGAGGCTTCATACTGGATAAAATCTAATAATACACGACTATGAAAAGATATTACAAAATCGAGATGTGTGTGCAATTACTGGTTACAAGTTCAAATATATATAAATGATTTGACTCATGCTAATATCCTACACTAAATTGATAAAAAACAACAGATTTCCGGTCGGCCGTTTCTGCAACTTTGTTAAGTTAATAGGATAACAACGCAAAATTATAAACTTAGAATCAACCGGTTTATTGTACGATCTAATGCAACCAAAGTGTTACAGAGGGTAGTAGTTTAAAAGAAATTATGAACAAAGAAACGAAAGAAGTTCTACTTGTTGCCAGTGGTGATTTAAGGCTTTCAGCTAACCAAAGTTGTTGGGCTGCCCAGGCAGAAATGGAAGCATTATTAACAGCTGCTATTGAAAAGCAAGGCTGGAAAGTAAAACGCGCACATCCTTACGATGAAGTTAAAAAACATGGCTTTATCGATTCTCAAAAAATGGGCATGGAAGTTTTCCGTTCCATAGATCCAACCCAACCTCTTATCGTAGCTGAAAGTGTTTGGCAATATTCTCACCACGTTTTGGCAGGATTAACCACTCACCAAGGACCAATCCTCACGGTAGCAAACTGGAGCGGCCAGTGGCCGGGTCTTGTTGGAATGCTTAACCTGAACGGTTGTTTAACAAAAGCCGGTGTAGAATATAGCACGCTTTGGAGTGAGAATTTTAACGATGAGTTTTTTGAAAGCGCTTTAAAAGAGTGGTTTAGCACGGGCAAGATAAAGCATGATAAGAGTCATGTTAAAAGCTACGATCTGGTAAAGCTCCCTTTTGAGGATGAGCAGGCAGGTCGCGAGTTTGCTCGTGAGATAAAGCAGAATAAAGCAATAATGGGAGTGTTCGATGAAGGTTGTATGGGAATGTACAATGCTATCGTACCAGATGAGCTTCTTCATAAGACCGGAATTTTTAAAGAGAGGCTAAGTCAGTCAGGCCTTTACGCTGCAATGAGAAACGTAAAGGATGAAGAGGCGAAGGCTGTTTTAGACTGGTTGGTTCAAAAGGGAATGAAGTTTAGCTGGGGTTCTGATGAAGCTACTGAGCTAACAGAAGCACAAACGCTTGAGCAGTGCAAAATGTACATCGCAGCTACCAGAATAGCAGACGAATTTGGTTGTTCAACCATCGGTATTCAATACCAGCAAGGCTTAAAAGATCTTACAGTAGCTAGCGACCTGGTAGAAGGGCTATTGAATAACCAGGATAGACCTCCGGTTTATTCAGAGAATGGTACCGAATTATATGCAAACGATGCCTTGCCTCATTTTAATGAAGTAGATGAGTGTGCTGGAATTGATGCTTTCGTAACCTACCACCTTTGGAAAAAGCTGGGATTACCGGGAGAAAACACTCTTCACGATATTCGTTGGGGAGAGAATTACAACGGCGATTTCGTTTGGGTATTCCTTATATCTGGCGCCGCCCCTCCGGCACATTTTATTGATGGTTATAAAGGAGCAAGTAGTGACAGACAGCCGCCAATGTACTTCAGACTAGGTGGAGGCACTTTAAAAGGAGTAAGTAGACCAGGTTATATTGTTTGGAGCAGGGTTTACGTTAAAGATAACAAACTACAATGTGATTTAGGAGTAGGGGAGGCGGTACAATTACCAGAAGAGGAGACAACACGTCGCTGGAACGAAACAACGCCTCAATGGCCGATAATGCATGCTGTTTTAAAAGGCGTTAGTCGTGACCAACTAATGGCTCAACATCAGGCAAACCATATTCACGTTGTTTACGCAAATGACGAGGCTTCTGCACACAAGGCTTGCCGCGTTAAAGCAGCTGCTCTTGCAGAGTTAGGGCTTGAAGTGCATTTCTGCGGGGACGTAGAATTAGTATAAAAGATATAACCAAATGAGATCTTTAGTAGTAAAAGGACTAACCAATTACTCTGAGATCTCATTTAGTTCAGGAAATTAAACCATTTATAGATCTATTATTTAAACAAAGGATCAGTGATTAAGATGAAATCGACTATCAAACCATTTTTAGTATCCCTTGCGCTTACTGCTGCCACAGCTAGCTCTGTGTATTCACAAACCAAACCTTCAGAAAAAGAATATAGACAGGTTGTAACAGGACGCGCTGATAAGATCGTTAAAGGCCTTGGCTTAACAGATACTCTACAGGCTGGTAAAGTTCGTGAAATAATAGCAGATCAGTACATTGATCTAAGTACGATTCACGATGCAAGAAATGCTAAGATTAAGGAAGCGAAGCAAGTTAATAAAGACAATAAAGAAAAGGCAGCGGCGGAGGTGAAGAAGCTTGAAGCAAAAGCTGATAAGAAGCTAGCAAAGCTCCATAAATTCTTCTTGAAAAAATTATCAAAACAACTAAATGCCCAACAGATAGAAGGTGTGAAAAACGGATTGACCTATAATGTTTTACCTAATACCTACCAGGCCTATCAGGAGATGTTGCCAAATTTAACTGAGGAGCAAAAGAAGCAGATATTAGCATGGCTAACAGAAGCAAGAGAACGTGCAATGGACGCAGAATCTTCAGAAAAGAAACACGCTTGGTTTGGAAAGTATAAAGGCAAGATCAATAATTACCTATCAGCAGCGGGTATAGATATGAATAAGGAGGGAAAAGCATGGCAGGAACGAATTAAAGCGCAAAAAGCACAGCAAACTAACTCAAATTAGCCTAATGTTAAGATCGTATAATCTTAAGCGAAAATGCTATATAAAATAGTTGTTACAACAAGTTAAATTTGAGATATAACAAATAGCCAATAACAAATTAAAATTTTCTCAAGTTTTGAAATCTGAATTCTTTAGCAATTCAGTAGTAATTTTTAATAGTTACTAGCCGATTTAATAACACTTTCAATAATATATATGAATTTACTTATACACTCCTCAGCTTAACCAGCGCCCGTTTATGTGATTTCAATTGTTTCAAACCCTGAATCCTCCACAATTTAGTTGTGGGTAGGGGAACTTATTTTTTAATGTAATAAACTAACAATAATTTATGAACTTACTTCATCAAACGCAGCATTACTTGGGTAGGAGGTCAAGAATGGCATGTGCACCGTTATTTGCGGCATTGCTAATGTCCTCTTCAGCTTTCGCAAGCGATAATGTTGCTACCAACAAATTGATGCCACTGGTAAAAGAGGCTGCCAGGGTAAACGTTACCGGTACTGTAAAAGACGCGAAGGGTGAGCCTTTACCAGGCGTTACTGTAAAAATTAAGGGGACTACTACTGGTACCACGACCGATATTAATGGTGTTTTTAGATTAAATCTTCCAACCGGTAATGAAACCTTGGTATTTACCTTTTTAGGTTTTAAAGGTAAAGAAGTTAGAGTTAACGGTCAGACTACGGTTAGTGTAACCATGGAGGAATCAGCCAATGAGTTGAATGCAGTTGTTGTAACGGGTTACGGTACAAAAAAGAAATCTGAAATAATTGGTTCTGTTGCAACAATTTCAGGCGAAGAGATCCAAGATATTCCGGCTCCGAATGTTGCTGCTGCCCTAAGAGGCAGAATTGCAGGTGTTGGAGTTAGTCAAAGTTCCGGTCGGCCGGGAAGTTCGATAACATTAAATGTCCGAAACGCAACCGCCTCTGGCTCAGTTGCTGGGGCTACAGCCGAGCCTCTATATATCATCGATGGTATAACAGTTGATAAAGCAGCCTTTGATAATCTTGATCCTTCAATGGTCGAGAATATGACCATCCTTAAAGATGCTTCAGCTGCAATTTACGGTGCATCAGGAGCTAAAGGGGTTGTCTTAATTACTACGAAAAGAGGTAAAGCAGGAAAGATCGGTGTTAGTTATAACGGATATATGGGTGTTTCAGATGCATCCAGAAAGCCTGAGATGCTTTCAGCTTACGAACATGCTTCCTTGTTAAATGAGACGTATAAAATAAGTAACGCGGCTGCATCTGATTTTTTTACACCAGCAGATTTGGATTATATTAAAACACTTAATCACAAAAGTTGGTATGATGAATTATGGCAGTCCTCACTAACGCAAAGGCATAATTTAAGTATTTCCGGAGGAAGTGATAAAGTTACCTTCTTTGCCGGAGGTAGCTATTCAAACGAGAATGCCAATTATGCTGGTGCTCAATTTGATCGATACTCGTTTAGAAGTGGACTAGTTGCTACGATGTTAAAAGGTTTAAAGGCTGATGTAGCATTCAACGTTGATCACAGTGTTCAGCTTACAAATCACAACTTTTCAGACAACGATGCTACTTTTTTTGAATCTATAGTTGTAACCCCCCAATGGATTCCTATTAGCATTGATGGTAAACCAGTCAATCATGTTGCTAATAATCTTAGAAACCCATTAGGGCAAATTCAGTCTGGGTATTTTGATAATAGAAAAAGTGCTGGTTATCGGATAAATGCGAGCCTAAGCTATGAACCAGCTTTTCTTAAAGGCCTTACAGCAAGGTTGCAAGTTTCTCAAGGTAGTAATCAAACTAATAACCGTCAGTACAATGCGCCTTATAGATTATACAATTTTGTAAGAACAGGAAGTAACAACCAGTTCTGGAGCAATGAGGTTCCAGCCACTACACCTTTCGTTGATATTGTAAGTCCACAAGCTGCTACTATGATACCAACCCTTTCAGGTTCTAACAGTTATCAAGGATTTTTTACGCTGAAGTACGCTAATACTTTCGGTGCTCATACCATCGATGCAACTGCGGGTGGAGAGCAAACAGTTTCGTACTGGGAAAATCTCGCTGTCAAGTTTTCCAACCAATTGATTCCTGAGAAATCAGACTGGTGGGCATTCAACCCCAGCACGTTGACACGGGAAAGCTCAGCAATAATGGAAACAACAAAACGTTCTTTTTTCGGTAGATTAAGCTATGATTTTAGCAAGAAGTACTTGGTAGAAGGGGTGGCGAGAATTGATGCATCCTCAAACTTTGCACGTGGAAACCGATGGGGATTATCTCCAAGTTTAGGTCTTGGATGGATTGCGAGTAATGAGACTTTTTTTAAGGATAATATCTCATTTATCAATTTCTTGAAATTCAAAGTTAACTATGGTATCACTGGAGATGATAGGGTTGGAGATGCAAGCAATCCAAGATTATGGCAAGAAAGATATGCCGTTGATGCAGTTAACGGGTATCTTTTTGGCACGGCTAACAATGGTAATGGTTTAAATCCCTCAAGTTTTCCAAATCCTTTAATTACTTGGGAAAAAAAGAAAACTTTTAATGCCGGTTTCGAAGCTTCATTCCTTAACAGCAAAGTAGATTTAGGAGTTGAATTCTTCCGGAATAAGACTTACGATGGCTTTGACAGAGGTGCAGCGAATCTTTACCCGCTATATGCTGGCTTCACACCTCCAGTGGTGAATTACAGAGAATACTATAACTGGGGCTCGGAGTTTACTGTTGGTTATAAAGCAAAATTAGCCCGGGATTTGAACCTTAATACTAATATAAATTTTGGCTGGGGTAATTCGGTTGTTGACAAAGCCATATACACTCCCGGTGATCTTTATAAAAATCGTGTTGGTGATGATCCTGTACTTGTTGGTACTGATCCAAGAGTATATAATGGTTCAAATTTTGGATTAAGATATAAAGGCATTTTAAGAACAGAGGAAGAAGCTGAAGCATTTAGACAGGCCAATCCAAACTACAAGGTTTATAACAGAATTCCAGAAGTTGGTTGGAGCTACTACGAGGATACAAATGGAGATGGGGTTATATCTGATTTGGATATGGTTCCCTTGTATAAGAATACTAACTCGTTCTTCTCTTCCGGTATCAGTTTAAATCTTAGTTATAAGTCTTTGAGTCTGAGTACGAACTTAAGCGCCCGATTGGGAGGAAAAGTATTCTATGATAGCAGGGCACGTAATGCTCCTTCAAGGACCAGAAATGTACTTTCCATTTGGAATGATCGTTGGACTCCTGAGAATCCAAACGGGTTCTATCCTAGATTTGATGACCCGACAATTGCGAAGAACTCTGATTTCTGGGCTGTTGACGGAACTATGATTCGAGTTAACAACATGACTTTAAGTTACCGTGTCCCTGCGAAATTTACTAGTAAACTAGGCATGAGTAATGTTAGGTTACTTGCAACAGGAAATAACTTATGGACAATTGTAAACCCTCTTCCTTATAAAGATCCATATACCTCAAGTGGTTATGATTATCCTATGCTAAGGACAATATCTGCTGGATTAAGTGTTAATTTTTAAATTTTGTGCGATGTTAAAACAATATAAAAGTATACTAAAAAAGTCTTTATTTGTGCTTTCCATGGCTGCAGGCTTATCTGCCTGTGTTAATAAAGATGAATTCTTTGTGTTACCAGATAGAGGTGGAATAGATGCGGCGATATGGAGTACAGAGGGAGCTTTGGATATGCACTTGAATCGCGCGTATGATGTGATCATGCCAATGTTCCTCTACGAGAATTTCAATACTAATAATATGAATGGTCGCTATGGGGTTCATTATGCCAGCGACGAAAACGCCTTTCCTCTAACAGATGAAATGGCCAGGAAAGCTCTTGGATTACAGGTGCCGCCATTAAACAACAATGATGTCAGATTTGCCGGAAATGTTTATACTGTCAATGCAGGAAATAACAAGTATATGGATATTTCCAGGTGTAATAATGCAATTAAATATATTCCCGAAGGAACTTTACCGCAGGCCACAAAAGATAGATTTTTAGGGCAGTATTATGCGTTAAGAGCCATGGTGTACTTTGACCTGGTTAAAGTTTATGGAGGAGTTCCATTGGTTTTAGAACCTCAGGATCCTGAGAACGTTACCGCCCGTGGTAGAGCGAGCGCCAAAGAATGTTTTAATGTAATTGTTTCTGACTTGGATTCGGCTATGTCTAAGTTAAGGAATGTAACTTGGGACGACGGGACTGGACGAGGACGATTGGATCGCTTAGCTGCTGCCTGTTTAAAAGCAAAAGTCCTTTTATATTGGGCGAGCCCGCAATTCAACCCCCAAAATGATCAGAGCAGGTGGACAACTGCTTTAGAGGCAAATAAGGCCGCGTATCAAATGGCACTTGACGGGCAAAAAAGATTAGTTACGAACTATGCAGATATTTTCCGTGTAGAACCTAATCCGGAGGCGATCATAGTTAGACCATACAGTGAAACTATTGAGAGAAGAGGACATGACGCTGAGGCAAGGTCTCGACCAAGTTCTGAGAGTGGTGGAGCAAGTCCTTATGTTGGATACAGGGCGACTACCAGGCTGGTTGATGCCTATCCAATGAAAGACGGGAATCCAATCTCCGTGGCTAATGGAAAATACACATATGATCCGGTAGTGTTTTGGGTTAACAGAGATCCTCGTTTTGAAGCAACTATTGCTTATAATGGAAGCGTTTGGCCTTTAAGTGGAAAAACAAATAGAAGGCAATGGACCTATAATAGTGCTGCGGATGAAACAAATATAATGGGTCTTTATTGCAAGCGGTTTACTAGACCTGGTTTAGCAGCTGGTAGCGCAAGGTATCAGAATAACCTCGGTGGAAATGGAATGGACTGGATTGAGCTGAGATTAGCAGAAGTGATGCTTAATCTAGCAGATTGTGCTAATGAAACAGGTGATATGAACCTTGCAAAAGACATGGTAAGACAAATTCGGATAAGAGCAGGCATAGAACAAGGTGATGCTGCTAATGACTATGGTTTGGGTAGGATCGCATCTGTCAGCGATATGCGGGATTTGATTCTAAATGAACGGATGGTAGAGTTTGCATTTGAGAATAAGCGTAATGCTGACCTTAGAAGGACCCGTAGAATGCACTTGCTTTCCGGAGATCTAGAAAGTATTGAATTCACAGTTAAAGATGCTGCAGCAAAAAATGCCTTAGAGGCTGGGACCACTACTCGTTTCAGAGAGAGTCTCAATCTTAATGATAAAGCCACTTACCTTCAATATTTTAACCCGCCTGCACGTGTTAAATTTACTGTTTCAGGTGTGGGTGCTTTACTTCCTTATAGTGTTCCCCAAGAACATTATTTCTATACATTCAATGATGATTTCGTAAATAGAGGAGTTAATATTCAACCAACTGTCGGCTGGCCAGGTGGAACCTTTGATCCTCTTGCTGAATAGTATTTGAAAATATACATAATTGATTGAAATGAAGAATATAAGATATAGCGTATTTTCTTTTTTAGCCGCTGGAGCAGTTTTCCTCGCTTCATGCAAAAAAGAATCCGAAAATATTTATAACCGTTTTACTGACGTGGACGTTACTTATAACTCCGCTTTAAATAGTGACGAAGTAATATTAGATTTCGAGGTGAGTACTCCGACAACAAGTCCGGCCATTAACCAGATATACACTGTTAATGTTGCAGAAACAGGAAGTAATACCCCTCTGGTCACTTTAACAGCAAACTCGGCAGAGAGAAATAAATTCGCTGGAGTTGTCAAATTGAAAAAAAGCAGTGCAGGAACCGGTACCTATAGAGTATGGGCAGTCGGGGCAAGCGGGGCACAGATTGCTGCTGCTACAGTTGTTTTTAATGGCGGAAATCCAGTAGTTAATCCTGTTCTAGTTTCGGGAAATACGATTTTAACTGATGGACAGACAGCGTATATAGACTATACCTTGACTTCTGGAAAAGAGGATATTCATTACATTACAGTAGAAAAGTATCCTGGAGCAGGCACTAATCAAGTTGATCGAGTTGTAACTAATGTTTCTGATCCCTCAAAAAGAAGAAACTATTCTGGATTAGTTAAAGTAGTGGCTAATCGAACAGGGAAGACAAGTTACCGAATATACGCTCAAAATTCAACGAATGTTTATATTGGCGATGGTTATAAACAACTGACTATTGATGTTCCAGAGGTGAATTACCGCCTATTGCATAATAGAAGATTATATGCCCCAACTAACGATGGAAACTCTTTGTCATTCTATTCGATATCCAAGGATAAAGCCTATAGTTATAATGAAGGCAAAGAAAATTCCGCTGATATAGATTTTGGAATTTTCACAAAGGTTGACCAGAATCCTCAAAGGTTAGGACAATTGATTTTTAATTTATATTCGCTAAGTAATCCTACCAATCCCAACCCGGTATATGGAATCAGTGATTGGCAAAAAAGGACGACAAGGTTTAGTAATTTTATAGCAAGTTCGGCGACCTTATTCAATTACAATCTTTCTTCCAGCAGCGAAATAGAGACTAGAGCAAAGGCTGAAACCTTGACTAGGACAATATTAGAAGGGACTCAACAATCAAACGGACTCGCTCCTAATACTCTTGTTTATTTTGTTACACCAGAGGGTAAGTACGGTTGCATTTTCGTAAATGCACTTAGTGTTGATTACGATGGTAGACCGTATTTAAGTATTAGCATAAAGGTCCAGAAGTAGATTGTACCTATTCCACTAGACCCTAGTTATTTTGAAGATGGTTCGGCAACTCGCCGAACCTTTTTTATTAAGCACAATTTGGATATCCATATCAATTTTTACTTGGCCCTTTTCCAATCGCTGTTTCTTGAGCTTGGCAGCCTAATAAGTTGATCGGATTAAAGCGAGACGAGGATCAGGCGTAGGATGTCGTCCAAGAAAATAAAAGAAACAAGAGAATTATGGTATACTCTAACACATGGCCTTAATCGCTGATCCGATGATTGTTGCAGATGAGTCGAAGATTTGCCGCCCCCATGAGCTTTACTTATTTGAGGTAGTTTCTCTTGCCATTTAACTTATTATTGTAGGATTTTAACAGATGGAATTAGTATTACTATCAATGACGATCCTTTGCTATGGTTTAAATACTGCAAAACAATACTATGCTAATCACAAATGGTAGCGTATTGCTCCTGAAAGGGTATGCTGCTTTATCATATTGTTGTTTTTTGCTTCGATATTGCTTCCCAGGGGCTGTAGATAACGTGCTAGGATTTGAACTTTACTAATTTGAATTCCACATTCTATTGGAAATTGAATCCAGAAAGAAGGGAAATTATAATTTTCGTTATAGTACGATTGGTCAATCTCCAAGCGCACTGGTGATTTAATCATCTTCTTTTTGAATTCGGATTTTTCTTTAAGTGAGGTATTAATAGCAATACCCGTATTTATAAATCCCTTAACTAACTTTCCATTGTAGATGTTATACTGAATAGTTGGTGTAAAAGCAAGGTTCAGTACATCAAGTTCATAGGTTGCGCGAGATATTCTTCCCGCACTCAGTTCCTCGTCTTTATATGTCTCGAATTGGTGTTTACTAATTCCAAATGTTGTGCGAATAGCTAACTTACGAATCTGGGAACTAGGATAGAAAACAAGTCCTAGTTCAATTCCTGGTAAAATATAAGTTTTAGAGTTATTCTCGCTTCCCGATAAAGGATGAACTTCTTCGAATTCAAACGTTGTTTGATTTGCAGATATTCCAAAGAATATTTCAATAGCCTCTCTTTTTTCTTCAGTATGATTTGTAGTAATACCATTAATAAACATGAACAGCTTTAGAAACGATGCTTTACTATAAGAGGAGTTGTCAATGGCAGGGGGAAAAGCTGGATTATTTAATCCTGCCTCGCTTACCAATGTTTTTAAACGTTCTCGATATGCCTCAAAAGAAAGTAATGAATTATTATGTCGATATTTATAAGAAAGGAGCTCCTCTATTTTCGAAAATTTGTCCTTAACAAAAAATCTTTGTTTTAAATTGTCTTTATAATCAAATAGAGAAAGATATTCTCCATGGACTATTTCCCTTAAAAATACCGTATCTACCTTTGCTGTGGTATCGATAGTTGCACCAACCTTGGTAAATTCATTTTCATTTTTCGAAATTGGTCCATTATAAGTAACATATTTACAAAAACCAGGCACATGGAAGGACTGTATGTGTTTAGGTGAATAATAAACTTTCTTTCCTTCTTTTGTTTTAAACAGGATACTTTTAGGGGTAAGCCCCCATTCTTTGGTGTCCACTAAACCTTTGATCGTGTCTTTATTATTTAGGATGACGTAGCCAGGTTTATAATTAGATTGGGAAAAAGCTGTTAGGGTGCTTACTGTAAATAGTAAAAATAAAAAGCGCATTGTGAAAAGTCTTGGTTGCAAAACTATAAAAAAAAGCAAAATTATAAAGATACCTGCTTGGTTCCCAAATTACGGTGAATCAGATTTTTTGAGACTGTAACAAAAGGGTTATAACCGGACTAAAGCTAACATCCTACAATAACAAGTCAAAATTCTATATTCGCGAATATGGAAATCGATTTATCTTTGGTTTATAATATACTTTCTAACCAAAAGGTATTAATTGTAACCAAATAAATTAAACAATAAGCACACACACTTTTATTAGATGAAGAAGTTTTTTATTCCTTTTTTGGTTGGCGGGGCGTTGGTGATGAATTCAGAAAGATCACTTGCTCAGTATCCTGATATCCCTGCTGATGTTAAGAAGGCGAGTGATGATTTGCTAAAGGAAGCATTTCGTCAATCGGATATTGCCTGGCAAAAAGCGCTTCCTATAATTGAGAAGGAAGGTAGAGAAGGAAAACCTTTTATTCCATGGGCTGGTCGCCCTAGTGATTTACCTCAGTCTTCAATTCCTGCATTTCCTGGAGCAGAAGGTGGTGGTGCTTACTCTTTCGGTGGTCGTGGTGGAAAAGTGTATGTTGTTACAAGTTTAGCAGATAATGGTCCTGGTACCTTACGCGAGGCTTGTGAGCAGGGTGGTGCTCGTATCGTTGTTTTCAACGTGTCTGGTATCATTCGTTTAAAGACTCCTTTGATCATCCGTGCTCCGTACATTACAATTGCTGGTCAGTCAGCTCCTGGTGATGGTGTTTGTGTTGCTGGTGAGTCTGTTTGGATCAATACGCACGACGTGGTTATTCGATTTATGCGTTTCCGCAGAGGTGAGACATTCGTGGGTAGGAGAGATGATGCTATTGGTGGAAACCCAGTAGGTAATATCATGATCGACCACGTATCTGCAAGCTGGGGCTTAGATGAGAACATGTCCATGTATCGCCACATGTATAATGACAGCACGGGTAAAGCAGAAGAAAAGTTAGGAACAGTAAATATTACTATTCAAAATTCAATTTTCTCTGAGGCTTTAGATACCTGGAACCATGCGTTTGGTAGTACTCTTGGTGGAGAGAATTGTACATTCATGCGTAACCTTTGGGCTGATAATGCAGCTCGTAATCCTTCAATAGGATGGAATGGTATCTTCAACTTCGCAAATAACGTTGTCTTTAACTGGAACCACAGGTCTACTGATGGTGGTGACTATAAAGCAAGCTACAATATTATCAATAACTACTACAAACCAGGACCAGTTACAGATTTGAAAGAGCCTATCAGTTATAGGATCTTAAAACCTGAGTCTGGTAGAAGTAAGCTCAAATATGTAGTGTTCGGAAGAGCACATGTAACTGGAAACATCATTGAAGGTAACGATAGAGTTACTAAAGATAACTGGGATGGTGGTATTCAGTTAGAGAATAAGAAAGGTGAATTGATGAGCTTCGAAGAGGCAAAGCCATACTTTGCGGCAATGAAGACAGATAAGCCTTTCCCTATGGCTCCAATCTCGATCATTCCTACAAGAGATGCTTATAGCTACGTACTTCAGAATGCAGGTGCCATCCTGCCTAAAAGAGATGCAGTTGACGCTCGTGTAGTTGAGCAGGTAAGAACAGGTAAGATCAGCTATAAAGAAGGCGTTAAACTTCCTGAAACTCAGTTTAAGCATCGTAAACTACCTATTGATTCGTATAAGTTGGGTATCATTACTGATCCTAGTCAGGTAGGAGGATACCCTGAATATAAGGGTAAACCCTACAAAGATTCAGACAAAGACGGCTTGCCTGACGAGTGGGAAACTAAGAACGGTTTAAATCCTAAAGATCCTTCTGATTCAGCAAAAGATCGCAACAACGATGGTTATAGTAACATTGAAGAGTATTTAAATAGTTTAGTTACTGTAAGTACTGTTAAACCTTAATTTGTTATTCCTTTCTTAATTTAGTAAATATAATTGGTTGAATTGTGAGGGCCGCCCGGCCCTCCTTTTGTTTTTGGAGGAATTTGGTTTGGGGACCGGGCTTCAAGAATTACAAGATCATGCACGATTTACTAGTAAAAGGTAACAAAGTACTTACGACTCATGATAAGAAGCTACAATAGCTTGAGAAAATTCTATAGAACGAGGATACGATCTCAGGGTATTTTTGTTTATGGTTCTAACCAGATGAGCTAGGGTAACCTGTTTGAATAACCAAATTAAACACACTTAAAAAAATCATAATGAACAAAGCTTTAAGTATATCACTTGCTGCATTAACATTTATTTGTTCAAAATCAGTTTTCGCGCAATATCCTACAATCCCTCCTGCCATGGAGGCGAAGGCGGATTCTGCACTAAATGCTGTTAAACGTCAGTCGGACATTGCCTGGCAAAAAGCTTTACCAATCATTGAGCGGGATATCAAGAATGGGAAACCTTATGTTCCCGGAGCTTCTAAGCCATCAGATTTGCCCCAGGCGAAAATCCCTGCGTTTCCTGGCGCCGAAGGTGGCGGTGCATTTACTTCCGGCGGTAGAGGAGGCAAAGTGTTCGTAGTTACCAATCTAAATGACAGTGGTCCTGGTTCTTTCCGCGAGGCTTGTGAGCAAGGCGGGGCAAGAATAGTTGTTTTTAATGTCGCTGGTATTATTCGCTTAAAAAGTCCTGTTATTATTCGTGCCCCTTACATTACAATTGCTGGTCAAACTGCACCGGGTGATGGAGTTTGTATTGCTGGAGAGTCTGTATGGATCGATACACATGATGTTGTTGTTCGCTACATGCGCTTCCGCAGAGGAGAAACTTTGGTAACCCGCAGGGATGATGCCCTTGGTGGAAACCCTGTTGGGAATATCATTATTGATCACGTTTCTGCAAGCTGGGGATTGGATGAGAACATGTCTATGTATCGTCACGTTTATGAAAGGAACAGTGAAAAACCACAAAAGCTTCCGACTGTCAATGTTACTATTCAGAACTCAATCTTTAGTGAGTGTTTGGATACTTATAACCATTCTTTTGGAAGCACCATCGGTGGTCTTAACAGTACCTTCATGCGTAACCTCTGGGCTAATAACATTAGTCGTAATCCTTCAGTGGGCATGTACGGTGATTTTGGGTTCGTAAACAATGTGGTGTTTAACTGGTGGAACCGTTCAGCTGACGGCGGAGATAATAACTCTTTGTTCAATTTTATAAATAATTACTACAAACCTGGTCCGATAACGCCTTTAGATAAACCTATTGGCCACCGAATTTTAAAACCGGAATCAGGACGCTCAGCAGATAAGAAAACTCTTTTTGGAAGAGTTTACGCTAACGGTAATATTGTAGATGGCAATGAGCGTGTAACAAAAAACAATTGGGATGGTGGTATTCAGATTGGGGACATGCCAGATGCCGGTCGTTATACAGATAGTATTAAAGCTGATAAACCTTTTCCAATAGCTAAAGTAGCTATTATCCCTGCGCAGGATGCTTATAAGTATGTGCTTGCTAATGTAGGTGCAACTTTACCTAAAAGAGATCCTGTTGATGAAAGGATTATTCGCGAGGTTAAAACAGGGAAGATCGAGTACAGTGAAAACGCAAAACCTCCGGTTGGTGGCGAGTTTATAAAAAGACGTTTACCGGCTGATAGCTACAAGCAAGGAATTATCAGTGATATTAGTCAGGTAGGTGGTTATCCTGAATATAAGGGTAGCCCTTACAAGGATTCAGATAACGATGGAATGCCTGATGCCTGGGAAATTAAGAATGGCTTGAACCCTAAAAACGCTGCTGATGCAACTGCCGATAGAAATAAAGATGGCTATACAAACATTGAAGAGTATTTAAACAGCGTTGTACCTTTAGTTGCTGTAACTCCTTCCTCAAAATAAGAACATGTCTGCTAAAGATATTACAAAAGTTATAATAGCAGGGCTGGTTGGCATTCAAATGCTGACAAGTCCTGTTTTTGCGCAAAAACAGCCTAAACCTAAACCATTTGAGCCTCTTTCCGCTGAAGGTGGAAAATTGGTTTATTCAGCTTACCCTAATGGCGATCGTATTCCCGATTTCTCTTATGCTGGTTATAAAGCTGGGGAAGAAGCAATACCGAACCTTCCTGTTAAGGTCGTAGTTCCGGTGAAACCAGGTGATGCAACGCTCAGGATCCAATCTGCTTTGGATTATGTAGCATCTCTTCCCGCGGACAAGAGCGGATTCAGGGGTGCCGTGCTGCTGGAAAAAGGAAAGTATGAAGTTGGTGGTGCATTGCAAATCAAGGCATCCGGAGTGGTCCTTCGCGGAAGCGGCGTGAATAACGGAACGGTTTTGCTTGGGACAGGATATGATCGTCAGACCCTGATCACTTTAGGAGGAAAGGGCGATCAACGTTTGGGTGCACAGGTGAATATAACAGATGCTTATGTGCCTGTTAGTTCTGTTAAGATCAACGTTTCTAATCCTAATGCTTTTAAAGTTGGCGACCATATTCAGATCCGCCGTAATTCAACAAAGGCCTGGATAGATGTACTCGGAACACAAACTTTCGGTGGCGGTCTTTCTTCTTTAGGTTGGAAGCCGGGACAGCGGGATATTCTCTTTGATAGAAAAATTACAGCTATAAATGGTTCTGTAATAACTCTGGATGTTCCATTAACAACTTCGCTTGATACAGCTTATGGAGTTGGAACGGTAAGTAAGTATACCTGGCCTGGCCGGATAGCTAATGCCGGAGTTGAAAACATTCATTTACGTTCCTCGTTCGACGCTTCAAATCCTAAGGATGAGGACCACAGATGGATGGCTATTGTTATTGAAAATGCCATGGATGCCTGGGTTCGTCAGGTAAATTTTGAGCACTTTGCTGGATCGGCAGTTAACGTACAGGAAAGTGCAAAACGAGTAACTGTTGAAGATTGTAAATCATTGGCACCGGTTTCAGAGATAGGCGGACAAAGACGGTATACGTTTATGACCGCAGGACAGCAAACTCTTTTTCAGAGATGTTATGCTGAAGCCGGCTACCACGATTTTGCGGTAGGTTTTTGTGCAGCGGGACCCAATGTATTTGTACAGTGTGAGTCGCACTTACCATACAGTTTCAGTGGGCCAGTAGACAGCTGGGCCTCTGGAGTTTTATTTGATATAGTAAATGTTGACGGGCAAGCTTTAAGTTATAAAAATTTGGAGCAAGACGGTCAGGGAGCGGGTTGGAACGCTGCAAATAGTGTTTTCTGGCAGTGCACCGCGTCGAGAGTAGATAATTATGAACCTCCCACTGCTCATAACTGGGCTTTTGGTACATGGGCACAGTTTGCAGGCGATGGTTATTGGACTATGTCAAATGAGCAAATCCAGCCTCGCAGCTTGTATTATGCGCAATTAAAAGAAAGGATTGGCGATAAATTAGGAAACCGTGCTATTGTTATTCCGGTAGGTACAGAGGCTTCTAGTAGTCCTCCAGTTGATGTAGCAATGTCATTAACTAAATTATCAGCAACTCCGGCAATTACATTAACAAGCTTTATAGATGACGCGGCCGAACGTCAACCTATACCTGTTTCCTATTCCAAAGTAAAAACGATAGATCAAATTGGTGTGGTACAACCAGCTCCGGCGCCTAAGGCAGGAGTATTCCATATTCAGAATGGGTGGTTAGTAAGAGGCGATGAGGTTGTTGCCGGACGAAGAAGAGAAGTGCCATGGTGGAATGGCTCATCCCGTCCTTACGGACTGAAAGCACCTAAGCCCCACGTTACGCGCTTTGTTCCGGGACAGGTAGGAGAGGGACTCACAGACGATCTTAATGCCATGACAGACAGTATGAAGGCCGGCAATGTAGTAGCATTGGACCATAACTATGGTTTGTGGTATGAACGTCGTCGTGATGATCACGAGAGAATAAGACGTATGGATGGCGATGTATGGCCTCCATTTTATGAACTTCCGTTTGCACGTAGTGGTAAGGAATCAGCCTGGGACGGCTTAAGTAAATATGATCTTACAAAATACAACCATTGGTATTGGAATCGTTTAAAGCAATATGCAGATCTGGCGGATCAGAAGGGATTGGTATTATTGCACGAGAACTATTTTCAACACAATATTATAGAAGCAGGAGCTCACTATGCTGATTTTCCATGGCGTCCGGTTAATAATATAAATAACACTGGATTCCCGGAGCCTGTTCCTTATGCCGGAGACAAACGGGTATTCATGGCAGAGCAATTCTATGATATTAGTAATCCGGTTAGAAGGGAGTTACATAGAGCATATATTAGAAAGAGCCTTGAAAATTTTACTGAAAATAATGGTGTTATTCAGCTGATCAGTGCTGAGTATACTGGACCACTTCACTTTGTTCAATTCTGGGTGGATGTGATCAAAGAATGGGAGAAAGAAACAGGCAAAAAAGCACTTATTGGTTTAAGTACCACTAAAGATGTGCAAGACGCAATTCTTGCTGACAAAGAACGGGCTTCTGTTATCGATGTAATTGATATCAAATACTGGCACTACCAGGCTGATGAGAAAGCTTACGAGCCTAAGGGAGGCCAAAATCTAGCTCCCCGTCAGCATGCTCGCTTACTTAAACCAAAAGCGAGTTCTTTTGATCAGGTGTACAGAGCAGTCTCAGAGTACAGAATTCAAAATCCTGGAAAGGCAGTGATATATGGCGGTGATGGAGCGGACAGTTATGGATGGGCGGTATTTATGGCTGGTGGGTCTTTGCCTTCAATTCCAAAAACCCCGAAGGCTTTCTTAATAGATGCTTCAGAAATGACTCCGGCGAAGTTATCAAAAGAAGTTGCGCGACAATACGTATTATCATCAAAGAACAAGGGTTATATAGTTTATACTACTTCCTCCGAACCTATCAAACTTGATCTGGCTAATGCTAATTACAACGTGCGTTGGATAGACTCAAGAACAGGTGTTGAAATAGGAAAAGCTGAAAAAATTAAAGGAGCAGCAAATACAGTTTTAAGCAGCCCTAAGGCAGGTGCTGTGTTATGGTTGACTAAATAAATTTTTGAAATTGAAAGTTTTAGGTAAATACATTGTATTAGCAGCGGCGGCTGTTTTAAGTACGATTAGTGTTCATGCCCAGCAAACTGGACCATTAAAGGTTTCTGCAAATAAGAGATATATCCAGCAAGGAAGCAAGCCGTTTTTCTGGTTGGGAGATACTGGATGGTTGTTATTTAGTAAACTAACTCGTGCTGAAGCTGAAAAATATTTACAAGTACGGAAAGCGCAAGGTTTCAACGTAATACAGGTAATGGTTATTCATGATATCGCAGAAGTGAATACCTATGGAGACTCTGCTTTAATCCGAAAAGATATAACACGCCCAAATATTACCTCCGGAGCTAATGCTGCTGATCCTAAACAATACGATTACTGGGATCATGTAGATTATATTGTTAACCTGGCTGAAAAGAAAGGCTTATACATGGCTTTAGTGCCCGTATGGGGATCTGTTGTAAAAGAAGGGCATGTAACATCGAAGCAAGCAAAATCTTATGCCACTTTCCTTACTAATCGCTATAAAGCAAAGTCGAACATTATTTGGATGAATGGTGGGGATATTGCGGGTAGCGATTCAACTGCTGTCTGGAATACTATAGGAAATACAATTAATAATCTGGACAATAATCACCTGATCACTTATCACCCTCGTGGACGTACTCCTTCTTCTGAGTGGTTTCATAACGAGAAATGGCTAGATTTTAACTCTTTCCAGTCCGGACACCGTCGTTATGATCAGGATACTACTGCTAAAGAGAAATATCACTACGGTGAGGACAATTGGAAGTTTGTAGAGGTAGATTATAAGCTAAAACCTACTAAACCAACAATTGATTCTGAGCCGTCTTACGAAGGTATTCCTCAGGGTTTACACGATACGTTGGAGATCAGATGGAAAGATTATGACGTTCGTCGTTACGGTTACTGGTCTGTCTTTGCCGGCGCATTTGGTTACACTTACGGAAATAATTCAGTAATGCAATTCCTTAAATCAAGCGATAAAGGAAGTGCCTATGGCGCAAAAGAATTGTGGGAGACAGCTATTAATAATCCAGGCGCCCAACAAATGATTCATTTGAAAAAACTTATGCTTTCAAGACCTTTCTTCGAACGCATTCCAGATCAAAGTCTGATCGCTGGAAATCCTGGTGAGAAGTATAACCGTCTGGTTGCAACCAGGGGAAAAACTTATGCTTTCATCTATACCTATAACGGAAGAAATATTCCTGTAAATATGGGAAAGATTGCAGGTACAAAAGTTAAAGCATCATGGTTCAATCCAAGGAACGGGGAAACTACGCTGATTGGTAACTTTTCGAATACCGGAGTAAAGGAGTTTAATCCCCCTGCTGAGGAGAAGGATGGAAACGACTGGGTGTTGATATTGGATAGTTTGTAATTCTTGTTAATATTTCCAGTAATGAAAAAAGGCATCTGGCTTCTATTAGTAATAGTAATATCTCTGGCTTCCTGCACTAAGGAAGTCTATATGTTCACGTCTTTTCATGAGCCGGCCAATCAGGGACTACGTTTCCTGTTTAGTAATGACGGTAAACATTGGACTGATCTGAACAAAACTTATCTGAAGCCGCAAGTTGGACAGCAAAAAGTGATGCGTGATCCATCAATTGTAAAAGGACCCGATGGTACTTTCCATTTCGTTTGGACAAGCAGCTGGAAAGGTGACAAAGGTTTTGGATATGCAAGCTCCAAAGACCTTGTAAACTGGTCTGAACAGAAATTTATTCCAGTAATGGAAAATGAACCAACTACTGTTAACGTTTGGGCTCCTGAGCTTTTCTATGATGATGTGGATAAGCAGTATATTATTGTTTGGGCTTCATGTATTCCTTTCCGTTTCCCGAAAGGCCAGGAGGATGAAGATAATAATCATCGTTTATATTATACTACAACCAAGGACTTCAAAACCTTTAGTCCCTCCAAGTTATTTCTTGACCCTGGTTTCAGTGCAATTGATGCTGTAATTGTAAAAAGGAAAGCCAATGATTACGTGTTAGTTGTAAAAGATAATACACGTCCAAACCGAAATATCAAAATCGGTTTCTCCAAGTCGCCGTTAGGACCATATCCAAATATCTCAGCTCCTTTTTCACCAAACTTCACTGAAGGACCTGCTGTGGCGAAAGTAGGCGAGGAGTATATTGTTTACTACGACTCTTATCGAGAAAAGAAATATGGTAGGTTAAAGACTAAAGACTTTATCAACTTCAGTGATGCGGAAAACGAAACAAGTGTGCCTGAAGGACATAAGCACGGAACTATTTTTAAAGCAAGTAAGAAAGTTTTAAGGGGATTACAAAAGAGTGCAGGAATAGATACTGCCAAGATCAATTAGAAAATGAATTTAGTAAACAGAATAAGTTTAAGTTTAGGATTAGCGGCAGCCTTTGTTACGGCAAATGCTCAGGATACTGTTCGTTATACCGGGACTACTTTATCTAATGTTGATTATCACCACGGTCAGTTAAGTCCGGCTGTGGGTGTACATAGTGTTCAGGTTTTCAGAGCAAATCGTCAGCACCCCGAATTAGCTGACGGTTTTAGTTGGACTTACAACCATGCTCCAATGATCGCTCATTGGAATAATACTTTTTATTTGGAATATCTAAGCGATCCTGTTGGTGAACATATTCCTCCAAGTCAGTCACTTTTACACACTTCTAAAGACGGATATAACTGGTCTAAGCCTGTTGTTGTATTTCCTCCTGTAAAAGTTCCTGACGGCTGGAAGAAAGAAGGGTACCCGGGAGTCGCTAAAGATCTGTATGCGGTGATGCACCAGAGAATGGGATTTTTTACATCGAAAAAGAATCGTCTGCTTGTGTTGGCCTATTATGGAATAGCTATGGACCAAAAGGATGATCCAAATGATGGAAAAGGTATGGGAAGGGCTGTGCGTGAAATCAAAAAGGACGGAAGTTTTGGTCCGATATATTTTATCCGTTATAATAAAAGCTGGGATAAAACTAAATCTCAGTTCCCATTTTATACTACCAGTAAGGATAAAGGTTTTGTAGAGGCTTGTAATGAGTTACTTGCTACGCCCCTAATGATGCAGCAGTGGGTTGAAGAAGCAGACAGGGATGATCCTTTAATTCCTCTCAAGAAGGAAGCTAAAGCTTTCAGCTACTATCACCTGCCTGACGGTCGAGTGGTTGGTTTATGGAAGAATGCACTTACCAGTATCAGCAAAGACAACGGTAAAACCTGGGAGTATAATCCTACAAGAGCACCCAAATTTGTGAATAGTAACGCCAAGATCTGGGGCCAAAGAACTTCGGACGGTAAGTTTGCGACTGTTTATAACCCTTCAGAGTTTCGCTGGCCTCTGGCTATTTCTGTGAGCCAGGATGGATTGAACTATAATAACCTTCTACTGGTGAATGGTGAGATTAGCCCGATGCGTTACGGAGGTAATTACAAATCTTATGGACCTCAATACGTACGTGGTATGGAAGAAGGAAACGGGGTACCACCGGATGGAAAGCTTTGGCTTACCTACAGTATGAACAAAGAAGATATTTGGGTTAGTTCTGTTCCTGTTCCTGTTACAGACAAGGTAACAACTTATCCTAATGAGATATTTAGTCAGATGACCGCAGGCAAAGAGCTCGCCTTGTGGAATACTTATAGTCCAAAATGGGCACCTGTTAGTATTAGCAAGATGAATGATGGAACAAAAGCCTTGCTTCTGTCAGATAAAGATCGTTATGAATATGCTAAAGCCGAGCGCGTAATTCCTTCTGGTAAACGTCTTGTTGCTGAAATTACCGTAATTCCTCAGCAGAATAACAAAGGTCAACTTGATATCGAGTTCCTGGATAGTAAAGGAACGCCTGCTATCAGATTGCAATTTGACTCTACTGCAAACTTTACTACAAAAGCCGGCTATAGGAACAGAAATGTAATTCAATATAAAGCCGGAGAGACTTATACCATCAAGATTGATTTAGATACTGATAAGCGCTTCTACAACCTTGATGTAAACGGAAAGAAGATGCCTGGTATTTTCTTCGCACCGGTAGCGGAGATTTCCAGGATTACTTTTAGAACTGGCGATACCAGAAGATTTCCTGATGCTGATACTCCAACAGATCCAATGCACGAATCACTACCAAAAGCTGGTGATGCAGTAGAAAATGCTGCCTTCTTTATTAAATCTTTAGTTACCAAAGGCAAATAGATGAAGAAGCTGCTCAGCATATTAACCATTGTTCTTTGTTCCTTTTCCTCGAAGGCTGAAGTTGTATTGCCAAGAATTTTGGGTCATAATATGGTTCTTCAGCGAGAGAAACCAGTAACAATTTGGGGAACGGCTTCTGCAGGAGAACAAGTATCTGTTCAGTTTGCGGGACAAAGCCTGAAAACTGCGGCTGATGGATCTGGGAACTGGAAGGTTGTGTTATCACCAATGAAAGCATCGACTCGTCCTTCTGCAATGATTATTAGTGGATCTAATACTATAAAGCTGGAAAATATCCTGGTAGGAGAGGTATGGATTTGTTCTGGTCAGTCCAATATGGAGTTTACTATGAGGAAGAACAGTAAGATGGCAAAGCCCGATACTAGTACTGCTAATTCTCCGATAGATGAGTTGGATAGAGCACGCAATCCTCTTATTCGTATCTTTTTGGTAAATAGAAAAGATCAAGTTAAGCCAGATCCTCAGCATAAGGGTTGGAATGTCGCCCAGGATTCAGCTCTCAGGGTATTTTCTGCCCCTGGATATTTTTTCGCAAAGGAACTCCAGTCAAAATTAGGTGTTCCTGTCGGAATGATATCTGCAGCGATTCCTGGAAGTGCTATAGAACCATGGATCCCTGCTAATGCTTATACTTCAGAATTTTTCAAGACCTATAAAGTAAGTACTGGTGGAACAAGTTTCTTTGAATCCATGATCCGTCCTCTTGCTCCTTTTGGGGTAAAGGGATTCATTTGGTACCAGGGAGAAACTAATTGCTTTCAGAATGAAACCCTTGAGTATTCTTATAAATTAGAGGCTTTAATCAATAGTTGGAGAGCGCATTGGAATGATAAAAACCTTCCTTTTTACTATACTCAGATAGCTCCTTTCTATTATTCAAAAAGCACAGGTAAGTACCCGCTCACTAAGGAGACTTTGCCTAAATTCTGGGAAGCACAACAGGCTGTTATGAAAGTTCCGCATACGGGAATGATCACAACAACAGACCTCATAGTGACCCCTGATGATTTGCACCCCAGCTTCAAATGGGAAATAGGGAGAAGGCTTGCTCAATGGCCGTTAGCGGTAGATTACCGCAAGAAAGTAACCCCAAGCGGACCGTTATTTAGGTCGAAAAAAGTTAAAGCGAATTCGGTAGTAGTTTCGTACGAGCATGCACCTAATGGCTTGGTAAGTCATGATGGAAAAGAATTAACTCAATTTGAAATAGCAGGAGCAGATGGTGTGTATCATCCTGCGAAAGCTATTATAAAAGGAAAAAAAGTAATCGTGAGTTCAGACGCTGTAAAAAAGCCGGTCAACGTAAGATTTGGCTGGAACGAGGGAGGTAAAGCAACCTTATATAATAAAGAAGGATACCCGGCAATGCCATTCAGATCAGATAACCCAATTGTTGCACAATTTAAAGTAAGTGCAAAATGAGGGCTTATAATTCATTTAGATTGAAAAACCACTTTCCTAGTTTTAGTTGTATAAGGCTTGGAAGAATGTCTTATCGCGTTATATGCTTTCTGCTTTCTGCTTTTAGCTTTCTGCTTTTAGCTACTACCTCCACCCATGCCCAGCAAACACAGAAACTTTACCTTTCTGGCACTGGTAATGATAATACAGTTTCCTGGGACTTCTTTTGTACTGCTGGTAGGAACTCTGGTAAGTGGGGTAAGATTCCTGTGCCTTCCAACTGGGAATTACAGGGGTACGGGAAATATGATTACGGATTTGCGAAGGACACTATAAGAGGAAAGGAAGAAGGGCTTTATAAGTATTCTTTTAATGTCCCTGCAGATTGGAAAAACAGAAAGATAAATATTGTTTTCGAGGGATCGATGACGGACACCGAAGTGAAAATAAACGGCAAATCAGCCGGGCCGATTCATCAGGGAGCGTTTTATGCCTTTAGATATGATATAAGTAATCAGTTAAATTATGGAAGTTCCAATTTACTTGAAGTAAGGGTTGCGAAGCATTCAGCTAACCCTTCTGTAAATGAGGCGGAAAGAAAAGCAGATTTTTGGATCTTTGGTGGAATTTTCAGGCCTGTATACCTTGAAAATCTTCCCCTGGTAAATATCCGTCATCTAGCGATTGATGCAAAAGCAAATGGCCAGTTCTTTACTAATATCGATATTGAAGGAAAAGCGGATAGAGTAACTGTGCAGCTATTCGACGCCAAAGGAACTAAGTTTGGTGGGTTGATATCAAAAAAGTTGTCTGGAAATAATGGTACAGCAGCACTTAGTGGAACTTTCTCATCACCAAAGCTTTGGTCATCTGAGTTTCCCAATTTGTATAAGGCTGTATTTACTCTTTACTCGGGAGGAAAAGCAACGCATACTGTCCAGCAGAAATTTGGCTTTAGAACCGTAGAGATTAAAGAACGTGACGGTGTTTATGTGAATGGTGTAAAGATCAAGATGAAGGGTGTCAACAGACACTCTTTCTATCCAACATCAGGAAGAACCACAAGTAAGAAAATAAGCATCGCAGATGTAAACATAATGAAGGAAATGAATATGAACGCGGTGAGAATGTCTCATTACCCACCAGATGATCATTTCCTGGATGTTTGTGATTCCCTTGGTTTATTTGTGATGGACGAGTTGGCTGGATGGCATGGAAACTATGATACTCCAACTGGGACTAAGCTGGTAAAGGAAATGATAGAACATGATGTTAACCATCCATCAATCATTTTCTGGTCAAACGGAAATGAAGGGGGACATAATCGCGAGCTTGATCATTTATTTGCACAAGAAGATATTCAGAAGAGAATTGTTCTTCACCCCTGGGAGGACTTCAATGGTTTCGATACACAGCATTACCGTGAATATAACTATGGGATCTCCAATTATAATCACGGGCACAGCATAGTAATGCCGACGGAATTTCTGCATGGTCTGTACGATGGTGGACATGGAGCAGGTCTTGAAGACTATTGGAATGCTATGCTTAAAAATCCAATGTCTGCAGGCGGCTTCTTGTGGGATTTTGCGGATCAGGGTGTTGTTCGTACAGATAAAAATGGTGTACTTGATACAGATGGAAACCGCGGCGCAGATGGAATAGTTGGTCCTTACCATGAAAAGGAAGGAAGTTTCTATACCATCAAAGAGGTTTGGAGCCCTGTTTTCTTTGAGGCAAGGGAGATGACTGCAGGCTTTGATGGGGTTTTTAATGTAGAGAACAGATATCACTATACAAACCTTAACCAATGCAGCTTCAGTTGGAAGCTTAGTAACCTAAAGAATGGTCAAAACAGGACAGGCATATCTAAGTCCCCGGACTTGAAACCTGGATTTAAGGGGACAGTTAAAGTTGATCTTCCTGCAGATTGGAGAAGCTTTGATGTATTATACATCACAGCAAAGGACCCATCACAGAAGGAGCTTTTTACCTGGAGCTTTCCTATAACTCTACCCGGTAAAGAAGCTAATACTCTTGTTCAAAAGGGGGGCGAAAAACGGGTTAAAATAGAAGAAAAAGATAGTTTGCTTACGGTTTCAGTAGGGGAGCTTGTAGTTGGTTTCAGTAAAAAGACTGGAATTCTAAGATCAGTTAAAAATTCAAAAGGTTTAATTCCTTTTAATAATGGACCTATTATACAGCAGGGTGCGACTAATTTCTCCAACATCACTTATAAAAATGACGGTGGAAATGTAGTAATCGAATCTACGTTTGACAGAAAAGCTGCCTACAATAAATTGCAGTGGACAATTTTTCCTTCAGGATGGATTAAATTGAACGTGAAGTACTTCCCTGCACAGTATCTCACAGATTTTATTGGAGTTAATTTTTCTTTTCCGGAATCCGAGATCAAAGGGATCGAGTACATGGGCAACGGTCCATACCGGGTATGGAAGAATCGTTTGAAAGGTAATTCTTTCGGAGTGTGGAAGAAGGATTACAACAACACAGAAACTGGAGAACAATGGGTTTATCCTGAGTTTAAAGGATATCACTCTAACATGTACTGGTGCAAATTCATAACCAAGTCGCAGCCGTTTACTGTGGTTACAGAAAATGAAGATCTTTTCTTCCGTTTGTTTTCTCCTTCTCCGAAGACCGATCAGTGGGGCAACTATGTTATCAATTTCCCGTCAGGTGATATTTCTTTCTTACAAGGTATTCATGCAATTGGTACAAAAACACAGCGGGCAGACCGTACTGGTCCAATGTCTATGCAAAATATCTTTTACGACTATGAAAAAGAGCCTGCGCGTGCATTAGATCTAACATTGTATTTTGATTTTTTAGGTAAATAATTAAATGAAGAAGCTTATTCTTTTAGTGTTCCTTGCTTCGTCTTTTGTTGCGACTAAAGCGCAGGTTTCCGCAGAAAATCTGCGGTGTAACCTGATGGCAAATCCTCTCGCTCTTTCTAGTAATACGCCAAGATTTAGCTGGCAGGTTGTAGCTAAAGGAAGGGGAATTATTCAGGAGGCTTACGAGATATCAGTTTCTTCTGATTCTCTTAAACTTGCCGATGGTCAGGGAGATCTTTGGTCAAGCGGAAAAGTAAATTCTGATGCTGCCTCAAATATTACCTATGCAGGTAAGCCACTTAAGACGAAAAGCAAATATTACTGGAAGGTTAGAGTTTGGACGAACAAAGGCGGATCGGCCTGGAGTCGCACAGCCTCGTTCGGAACGGGCTTACTGAACTATAAAGATTGGGAAGGTCGGTGGATAGGTTTTGATCGGTATTTTCCATGGGATAATGAGGATCAAAATCGCCTATCAGCAAGGTACTTCAGAAAAGAATTTGCTGTAAATAAAGAAGTAAAGTCGGCAACAGCATATATCATTGGATTAGGACTTTATGAGCTCACAATCAATGGTAAGAAAATAGGTGACCAGGTACTTGCTCCAGCACCTACAGATTATACTCAAAATGTTAAATACAATGCGTTTGATGTCACTCCTGTTATTAAACAAGGAAAGCATGCTATTGGAGTTATATTAGGAAATGGACGTTTTTTTGCAATGCGTCAGGCAAAGCCATATAAGGTGAAGACTTTTGGCTTACCGAAGATGTTAATGCAAATAAATATCCAATATAAGGATGGAACCTCGGCAACCATTAAAACTGACGAGTCATGGAAAGGAACAGCAGAAGGACCAATTTTAGCTAACAACGAATACGATGGCGAGGAGTATGACGCGCGGAAAGAGTTTGCTGGCTGGGACAAACCAGGATTCGACGAGAAGAAATGGCTGACTGCAGAATACGTTCAGGAACCGGGTGGGACTTACGAGCCTCAGGAGAATGAGTTCATGAAGGTGATGCAAAGTATTGCTCCCGTATCTATCAAAAAAAGAAGCAATGGTAATTATATAATTGACTTCGGTCAAAATATGGCCGGATGGGTTAAACTTCAGGTGAAAGGAGAGAAAGGCCAAAAGCTTACCTTGAAATTTGCTGAATCTTTGAAAGAGGATCGTAGTCTTTTTATTGAAAACCTACGGGATGCTAAAACTACCGATACTTATATACTAAAAGGAGAGGGAACTGAAGTATGGGAACCACGGTTTACCTTTCATGGATTTAGATATGTTGAAGTTAGCGGTTATCCCGGAACACCTACTCAAAAAGACTTCACTGCCCGCTTTGTGTATGATGACATGGCAACGGTAGGAAAATTTGAATCTTCCAATACTCTTCTAAATCAAATACACCGTAACTCCTGGTGGGGTATTGCCTCAAACTATAAAGGAATGCCGATTGATTGTCCACAACGGAACGAACGTCAGCCATGGCTAGGCGATCGCTCGACGGTATCTTATGGAGAAAGTTTCCTTTTTAATAATACTGCCTTATATAATAAATGGGCTGACGATATAAGGTACTCTCAAAAGGCGGACGGAGCCATTCCTGATGTTGCACCCGCTTTTTGGCGTTACTACAGTGATAATATGACCTGGCCTTCAACTCTTCATCTGGTTGTTGATATGCTTTACCGTCAGACAGGAGATAAGGAAGTGATCCGAAACAACTACCCCGCAATGAAGAAGTGGCTTCAATATATGGAGTCGCGTTATCTGGATGCAGAAGGGGTTATGACGAAAGATAGTTATGGGGACTGGTGTGTACCTCCGGTAAGTGCGGAAGCAGGAAGAGGTGTTAATGCCGACCAGAAACATCCAAGTGCACTGATTGCTACTGCTTATGATTATTATGTAAATAACCTGATGATCCGCTTTGCTAAACTTGCTGGTCAGGACCAGGATATTGCTGGTTTTGCAGCAATGGCTGCCAGATCAAAAGAAGCGTTCAATAAGAGGTTTTATCATAAGGAAGGGTTTTACGGTGAAAATACACTTACGGATAATATCCTTCCTGTAGCATTTGGAATTGTTGAGGAAGAAAATAGAAATAGGTTGGTTGCGCAAATCGCCTCCATCATAAATAAAAATAACGGTCACCTGAGTACCGGATTAATAGGTGTGCAGTGGCTGATGAGAACTCTTTCTGAAATTGGCAGAGCAGATCTTGCCTATACCATTGCCTCCAAAAAAACTTATCCTTCCTGGGGCTACATGATTGAAAACGGGTCTACTGCCATCTGGGAGCTCTGGAATGGCAATACCGCAAATCCGAAAATGAATTCCCAGAATCACGTGATGATGTTGGGTGACTTGCTGATTTGGTATTATGAGAATTTAGCGGGTATTAAATCTGATCTGGAGGAGGCAGGGTACAAGAAGATCATCATGAGACCGGAGATGATCAATGACCTGAGCTATGTTAAGGCCAGCTATAATTCTGTGCGAGGTGAGATCAGGAGCGATTGGAAGAAATCTGGTAAGACATTTACCTGGAATATAACTGTACCAGCCAACTCAAAAGCTATTGTTTATATACCTGCTGGTGGAGCTAACAAAGTTAAAGAAGGAAATAAAAAGGTAAGTACGGTTGACGGAGTTAAGCTGCTAAGAACTGAAGCTAGCAGAGTTGTTCTGGAAGTTGGATCAGGCAATTACTCGTTCAATTCTGAAATGTAAATCAAACTAATCATTCGAATTATGAATACTATAAAAGGAATTTTTGCTGCTGCTGCAATCGTTGCCGCCGCAGGTTTATCAGCTCCAGCGTTTTCACAGACGAAGCAAGCTGCTCCCTTAAGTGCAGAGGCGAAGGCCAAATCTGATGCTGAAGTGGATAATAAGGCGGCTGAATGGGTTTCATCTTTAAACTTGAATGATGCCGCAAAAGAAGCCCGTTTGAAAAAAGTTATTGCTACACACCTTAAGGCTGTCCGCGACTGGCATAATTCTCATTCGGCTGCAGATGTTCCTCCTGGAATTAACCTTGCCAGTGGCAATAAACTTTCAGATCTAGAAAGACAAGTGATTGCTGATTCGGCCATTCCTAAAACGGTGCACCAGGACTTGATGACTGGATTAAGGGCAGACCTTTCTGAACAGCAGGTTGAGGAGATCCTCGATAAGTATACCATTGGAAAGGTTGCTTTCACCATGAAGGCATATAAAGAAATTGTTCCAAACATGACAGCCCAGGAAGAAGAGACAATCCTTAAGAACCTGAAGCAAGCCAGAGAGCAAGCTGTGGATTTCAAAAACATGACGCAGATCTCAGCAATCTTTGAAATCTATAAAACAAAGAACGAACAATTCCTTAATGCCAACGGACGTAGCTGGAAGCAGATGTATAAGGACTATACAGCAGCATTAAAAGCGAAGAAAGCTGCAGCAGCTGCTGCGGAGAAAAAGAATTAGATGCATTGCCTTACGAACACAAGAATAATCCTGGCAGAAAAAAATTAAGCGCTATAAGGTCTTTCCTCCGATCGAAGTGACAGAGAGGAATGATCGATCAAATAATAACAATGAAACTAAAAACTATATTAACTTTTGTAGCCCTCTCCATTGGTTCACTTTCCTTAAATGCACAGACTAAGCCATGGAAAAAAGGAATTCTGGTAGATGAATTTTTGTATGAGAAAGCACCTTTTCCTGAATGCCATTCTGCAACTATAGCAGAAACCCCTGCCGGTTTGGTTACTTCATTTTTTGGAGGAACCAAGGAACGTAACCCTGATGTTTGTATCTGGGTGTGCCGTATGGAGAATGGAAAATGGACTGCTCCAGAGAAAGTGGCTGATGGGATTATGCCTGATAAACGTTATCCTACTTGGAATCCTGTTCTTTTTCAGGTGCCCAATGGTGAACTTTTATTATTCTATAAAATAGGTGCAAGTCCTGGCACATGGAAAGGATATATGCGTACATCTGCAGATAATGGAAAAACCTGGTCAGAGCAGAGAGCTTTACCTGAGGGATTTACTGGTCCTGTTAAGAATAAACCGGTTTTATTAAGTAACGGGAATTTGATCTGCCCTACCAGTACCGAAGGAAATAAAACCGGTAATAGCTGGCAGATCCATTTTGAGTTGACCCCAGATTTCGGCAAAACTTGGAGAAAGGTCGGTCCTCTTAATGCAGGAAAAGACATCAATGGTATTCAGCCAAGTGTTCTTGATCATGGTAATGGCAAGTTACAGATCCTTGCCAGAAGCCGTAATAGAGCTATACTAGAGTCATGGTCTTATGACAACGGAGAAACATGGTGGCCTCTTACTAAAACCACTTTACCTAACAACAATTCCGGAACTGATGCAGTTGCAATGAAAGATGGTCGTTTTGCTCTGATCTACAATCATGTATTGCCTCCGGGAACTGAAGCAAAAGGACCACGTACGCCTTTAAATTTATCTATCTCTAAAGATGGTAAAAAATGGTATGCTGCTGCAATCTTCGAAGACTCTCCAATAAGTCAATACTCATATCCTTCTATTATTCAGACTAAAGACGGAATGCTTCATGCTGTGTATACCTGGCGTCGTCAGAAGATTAAACATGCAGTTGTTGATCCCTCAAAGCTGAAGCTGAAAAAGATTAAAAAGGGAGTTTGGCCTAAAATGAAGGGTTATACAGGTCCAGTTAATGGGGAAATAACACAAGACTAAGATGGAGCAGGCTTTGAAAATCCATTTCCCAGGCAAGCTTATCTTTTCGAAGGGAGCCCTGGATATTCTTTGCGAGGACCTGATTCAATCTGCTCCTTGTAAGATCCTTATTGTAACTATCGATCCTTTACTTGCTTCTCTAAATTCTTTTACTTCGAGGTTGCAAGAGAATGGATTTGAGGTTCAACTCGATACAAGTATTGTTAACGAGCCCTCTTTCAGCGATTTTAATAACCTGTTGGGTAGTATTAGAGGATTTGCACCTGATACTGTTATCGGTATTGGGGGAGGCAGTGTTCTTGATATTGCAAAATTAGTTGCCGCTCAAATTGACAACACACAATCTTTGGAGGAGATAGTTGGGATAGGAAACCTTAAGCAAAGGAATAAGAAGTTGATCTGCGCTCCAGCAACGGCTGGGACAGGCAGTGAGGCTTCGCCAAACGCTATACTTGTAGACGATTCAGACAATCAAAAGAAGGGAATTATTAGTCCTTTCCTGGTTCCAGACGCCGTGTACGTTGATCCTTTATTAACTATCTCTGTCCCTCCGGCAATTACTGCAGCTACAGGTCTTGATGCGTTGACACATTGTTTGGAAGGTTACACCAATAAGTTTTCCCAGCCTTTTATAGATATGTACGCATTTGAAGGGATGCGTTTAATTGGCGCCAATATCGTTACTGCTGTAAAAGATGGCAGGAATGAAGAAGCCCGGACTCATGTAGCAATGGGTAGCTTACTCGGCGGGTTCTGTCTGGGCCCGGTTAACACAGCCGGCGTTCATGCGCTTTCATACCCCCTGGGTAGTCTGTTTCACCTTGCTCATGGCTTGTCCAATGCTTTGTTATTACCCTATGTAATGCAATACAATCTTTCTGCAGCTCCAAAGAAATACGCCGAGGTGGCTATAGCTTTAGGCTGTTCTCCAGAAGAAACACCTGAGAAAACGGCTTTAAAGGGAATCGAGAAGATAAGGGAAATAATAAGGGAATGTGGTATTCCTGCGAAATTATCAGATCTGAATATACCAGAGGATGCTATCCCTCAAATGGCAGAGGATGCTATGAAGGTGCAGCGCTTATTGAAAAATAACCCCAGAGAGATCACTCTTTCAGATGCAATAGAAATTTACAAGTCAGCTTATTAAAATGACGAGACAAAAAGAATACCAGGGCATTATTGTTCCCCTTGTAACGCCTCTGAAAGAGAATTATCAGTTGGATGTTCAAGGGGTGGAGAATATTTTTTCTCATATGTATTCGAATGATGTTCTGCCATTTATATTAGGAACAACAGGAGAGTCCTCTTCCATTTCCTTGCCGGTAAAACAGGCCTATGTGAGGGAAGCGGTAAAAAATAAAAAAGCAGGAAGCAAACTTTACGCCGGGATCTCTTCCAATTGCGTGGAAGAATCTGTAGAATTTGCAAAGTTCTGTTTTGACTCGGGAGTAGATGCTGTTGCCGCAACTCTTCCGTCTTACTATGCGCTTACTGAAGCGCAAATGAGAACTTACTTCCTGACACTAGCTGAGCAGATTAAAGCTCCTATTATTATCTATAATATTCCGGGAACCACTCATATGTCCATTCCTCTTTCGCTTATTGAGGAGCTTAGCTACAATGAGTACATTGTAGGAACAAAAGACTCAGAACGGAGTGAGGAAAGGTTGAATGAGTCGCTGAAACTTTGGTCTGATCGTCCTGATTTCAGCCATTTTCTTGGCTGGGCTGCAAAGTCTGCACATGCTTTAATTAATGGCAGTGATGGGTTGATCCCAAGCACAGGTAATCTTCATCCCGGACTATATACTGAGATGGCTTCGGCGGTAGTTGAGGGAGACCATGAAAAGGCTTATTATTACCAATATTTGTCTGATGAACTAGGTAAGATCTATCAGGGTATTGGTACATTAGGTGAGTCGTTATGGGCATTGAAGGTTCTGATGAATCAATATGGCCTATGTCAACCTGTAGCTATGCCTCCTTTAACTTCTCTTTCTTACGAGGTTAAAGAAAAGCTGTTAAATACATTATCTGACTTTTTCAAAAAAGAAAATATTCAACTTAACGTATCATCAAATGTCTGAAAAACCGATTATAGGTATAACCATGGGCGATCCGGCTAGTATAGGTCCGGAAATTGCAATAAAAGCCCTTTTAAACGAATCGATTTATTCCATCTGCAAGCCAATACTGGTAGGAGATGCGAGTGTGTTCGAGGATATTATTGAAAGACTAAGTCTGAATGCTACATTAAACCCAGTATCTATTGTAAAGGATGCAAAGTTTGAGCTTGGAACAGTTGACGTTTTTGATTTGAAAAACGTTGATCTGTCCAAATTGAAATTTGGAGAAATATCCGCAATGGCTGGTGCTGCATCTTTTGATGCTGTAAAGAGGGTTATTGAGTTGGCTCTTGAAGGGCAGGTTGATGCAACAGTGACCGGACCGATAAATAAAAAGTCAATCAACGAGGCTGGTCATCATTTTGCCGGACATACTGAAATATACGCGCACTACACCAATACAAAGAAGTATGCCATGCTTCTTGTGGAAGAGAATATGAAAGTGATCCACGTTTCTACTCACGTTTCACTTCGTCAGGCTTGCGACCTTGTTAAAAAAGAAAGAATACTGGAAGTAGTGGAACTGCTTCACAACGGTCTTATTAGCCTTGGGGAACCAAATCTTAAGATCGGTATTGCTGGACTTAACCCTCATGCAGGCGATTCTGGCCTATTTGGTACCGAAGATGACGAAGAGATTCTGCCAGCTGTAGAGGAGGCAAAACGAAGAGGCTACGATGTAGAAGGTCCCGTTCCGGCAGATACGATGTTCTCAAAAGCAGCTACCGGTTATTTCGGTGGAGTTGTAGCGATGTATCACGATCAGGGACATATTCCCTTTAAGCTTACCGGGTTTAAATGGAACGCCGAAAAGCAGCAGATGGACAGTGTAAAAGGAGTGAACATTACAATGGGACTTCCAATTATACGTACGTCTGTAGATCATGGTACAGCTTTCGAAATTGCGGGAAAAGGTGTTGCTAGTCCCGATGCAATGATCCTTGCAATAGAATCTGCAGTACAATTGGCGAAGAACAAGAAAACTTCATAAGAAGAACCTCTAAAAGGGAGGATGAAGTAGTTCCTAACAAAATCAGATTTTCAAGAAATCAAAATGATCGTAGTAATTGCGGATGATTTAACGGGGGCAGTAGAACTAGCTGGCATTGGCTTAAGCTACGGGCTTAAAGTCGAGGTGAGCCTTGATCTCACTGCATCCGTTCAATCTGATTTGCTGGTTATTGCTACAGATACACGTTCGAAAACTCAGGAACTAGCAGTCGAAGACGTTAAATCGGTCTCAAGGAACCTTTCGACATTAAATCATTCGTTCGTATTTAAGAAGGTCGATTCAGTGTTAAGAGGGCATGTAATATCTGAGTTGAGAGCACAAATGGAGGTCTTCAATTTAAAAAAGGCACTGCTGGTTCCGGCAAATCCTGGTTTAGGACGTACCATCGAAAATGGGAAGTACCTAATTCACGGAAAACCGCTGCATGAGACAGGTTTCGCCAATGATCCTGAGTTCCCGGCAAGGACATCTGAAATTATTAATATGCTCCGAACTTCTGCTTCCGATGTTTATATCCGCAAACCAACTGATAGTATTGAAGATATTGGTATAAGTGTCGGAGAAACTGTCAGTCCTGCAGATATTGATAAATGGACTGTTAAGGTAGATTCAGAAACACTTTTGGCTGGAGGATCGGCATTTTTTGCGTCCTTGCTTAAGAAAGTCCAGACAGAATACCCGATAGAGACAAAACAGGGATATCGGCCAGGAACCAGAAAATTATTTGTATCAGGCACTGCATATAAAGACAGCGCAATTAAAATTCAACAACTTAGTGAAAGTGGGCAAGTCAGCTACATGCCCTCGTCGCTTTACTTTGAATCAATATCAGATTATGCTGTTGAGCAGTGGGCAGCAGAAATAGAAAATAAATTAAACATCTATCAAACTGCAATTATCGCTATTCACCCTGAATGTGAGACTTTTGCAGGTATTGGAGCGCCAGAGCTAAGAGAAAGGACTGCTTCGGTAGTAAAATCCATATTTGAACGAACCCAAATAGACGAGCTAATGGTAGAAGGTGGTTCAACCGCTTTTTCCATACTAACCAAATTAGGGATAAGTAGACTTTATCCTGTTAACGAATTTTCGACCGGAGTAGTCTGCAGTCGTACAAAGGAAATTAATAACTTGTACATTACCCTAAAGCCTGGCAGCTACCAATGGCCAGAGGAGGTGCGAATGCTATAAGAACTAAATGACCAACTTATGAAACCTATATTAAATGTTATTGATTATTCGATAATCATCATCGTTCTTCTTGTTACGCTGTATTTTGGTTTTCGATTTTCAAAAAATCAAACTTCCACAAAAACGTATTTTGCTGCTCATGGACGTGTTCCGGCCTGGGCAATTGGAATGTCTTTGCTCGCTACATTAATAAGTAGCGTCACATTTCTGGGGTATCCGGGCGAAGGTTATTCCTCCAATTGGATCTTACTTGTACAGGGACTAATGGTTCCCATAGTCTTGTTATGTACTATTTGGTTTATTGTACCACTTTATAGGAAAGTTATCGGTTTAAGTACTTACGAGTATTTCGAGAAACGCTTTGGCTTATTTGCCCGCTACTATAGTTCAATTGCCTTTGTGCTCCGGCAGTTTTCAGGTATGGGAACTGTTTTCTTTCTGTTGGCTATTGCACTTACCAATATGACTGGTGGCAATACCTTCGCGATAATAAGTGTTGTCGGTTTAATAATTATTATCGTAAACCTGATGGGAGGGATTGAAGCTGTGATCTGGCTGGATGTGTTTCAGGGCTTCATGCTGTTTGCATCCGGAATTCTCTGTTTTGCAGTTATTCTTTTCTCGGTGGATGGAGGTCCTATGGAAGTTTGGAAAATTGCTCAAGAAAATGGGCGGACGGGTTTTGGACCTTATGACGTTGATTTCACCCGGTTGACTTTTATTGTAATGGCAATCAATGGAGCATTCTATGCCATTCAGAAATATGGAACAGATCAAACTGTAATTCAAAGATATTTAACAGCAAAGACTGATAAGGCAGCTATTAAGGCTTCATTAATGGGAATTCTCCTGACAGTGCCTGTATGGACGCTGTTTATGCTCATTGGAACAGCACTTTTCGTTTATTACAAGCAACAACCTTTGCCAGAAGGAATGCGAGCAGATGCTGTTTTTCCTTATTTTATAATGACTCAACTACCAACCGGTGTTGTTGGTTTTATTCTGGCAGCCATGATATCTGCAGCCATATGCAGTTTAAGTGCAGATCTGAATTCTCTTGCAGCAGTGGGGATGGAGGATTATTACAAAAAGTTTAGGAAGAACCGCCCTGATAAGGAGTATTTATTTGTAAGTCGACTGTTTGTGGTGCTTTCGGGCCTTTTAGCAATAGGAATTGGAGCTATTTATATTAATGCTGGAAGTGAAGGTGTTCTTGGGATTGTATTTACCCTCTATGCTATCTTTTCCGGTGGAATTGTTGGAATTTTCCTTCTTGGGATCTTGTCTGCGAGAGCCAACAGGCAAGGAGTTAATATAGCTATCATTATCTGTATTATTTTTACTGCCTATGCTTTCTTAACATCAACCGAAATTGGCTTAGGTGAAAACAAGACGCTGCTTCTTGATTTTGGTAAATACAATTTCACACATAATAAACTAATGTTAGGTGTCTACAGTCACCTTATAGTGATAGTGGTGGGCTATATAGCAAGCCTGTTTTTCCCTAAACCCGAGTTAGACAAAAACTTATTGTTTAGTGGATGGAATGCTGCCAGAAAAGTTAGGAAAGCAGAAGAAAGGCTTAAGAGCGTTTCATCTGAAGTTTCATCGTTATAGATTAGATATGAAGTTTTATTTTTCGTTTTGTTTGTTTTTAGTGTTCCACTTCTCATTTGGTCAAACTTCTGACAATGCCTTTAAAAAGCCTCTTAAGGAAGTGATCAACCAAATTGAAAGCCAGTACAAGGTTAAGATTCGCTATCCGGAAGATTTAGTGAAAGACAGGTATGTTACTTACGCCGGCTGGCGTTTTCGTCCTGACTTTGATAAAACTATGACTAATATATTTTCCTCCCAGGATATTACATATGTAAAAGAAAGCGAAGGGAAGTATAAGCTTCAGGCATTTCAATATCATTTAAAGACGCCACAGGAGGGAAAGGAGCAACTGGAATACTTTTCTGGTTTATACAATGACAAGCAGGGCTGGGAGAACCGTAAGGCTCTGTTAAAATCAGAGTTGGTGCAGGCACTTAAGTTATCTCCTTTGCCTCAGAAACCTAATAGTAAGCCAATTATTACTAATAAAAGAATATACGATGGGTATTCTGTTGAGAATGTGGCCATTGAAGTGTTGCCAGGTGTATATACCTCTGGTTCACTTTATATGCCTCTAAACATTAAGGGAAAAATTCCCGTAATATTAAATCCTGATGGCCATTTTGGTGACGGACGATATCGAGCGGATGCACAGTACAGATGTGCTATGCAAGCCAGAATGGGAGCCATGGCATTCAGTTATGACCTTTTTGCCTGGGGTGAATCTCTCTTGCAATTTAAAGGGGCAGATCACCGAAGGGCTTTAGCACAGACTATACAGGCTCTTAACAGCATCCGTATCCTTGACTGGATGTTAAGTTTTAAAAATGCCGATCCTAAGCGTGTTGCCATTACAGGCGGATCTGGCGGTGGAAGTCAGACTATGCTGATCACTGCTATTGACGATCGTATTAAATTAAGTGTTCCTGTGGTTATGTTGTCCTCTTATCATAGCGGAGGGTGTCCTTGTGAAAGCGGTATGGGCGTTCATCTTTGCGGGGGCGGAACCAATAATGTTGAAATTGCTTCTATGGCGGCGCCGAGGCCTCAATTAGTGATCTCAGACGGGAAAGACTGGACTCAGCAGGTTCCTCAGGTCGAGTTTCCTTATGTACAGAAGATATATGGATTTTACGGTCAGCAGAACATGACAGCTAACGCTCATTTCCCTGCTGAAGGTCATGATTATGGACTTAGTAAACGTTTGGCCATGTATGATTTTATTGGTAAGCATTTTAAGCTGGATGTAAAAAGAGTACAGGGTAAGGATGGGAAATTTGATGAGTCTAAAGTTACCATAGAGAAATATCCAACCATGTACGTATTTGGTGAGAAGGGGGAAAAACTGCCATCAAATGCCATTAAGAGTTTTGAAGAATTAGAGCAAGTATTTGCAAAAGCATCAAATAAATAATATGCAAAGTCGTCGTCACTTTTTAAAATCAGCTGCACTTTTTGGTGCCACACTTGTTCTGCCTACAGGTGATATTTTCGCTGCGCTGAAACCGAAGAAACAGCGATATAAAGTAGCCGTAGTGGATCTGATGATCTTGAAGCGTCAGAAGTTAAGTGCATTTCAACTCACTAAAGATCTGGGCGCCGATGGCCTGGAAGTAGATATGGGAGGCTTGGGAAACCGGGATACTTTCGCAAGCGAATTGGCGAAGCCCGAGGTTAGACAACAATTTCTGGATAAAGCTAAGGAGTTAAATATTGAGATATGTTCATTAGCCATGACAGGTTTTTACGCTCAATCTTTCGCTACTCGTCCAACTTACCAGAAAATGGTGCAGGACTGCATTGATACTATGGTTTCGATGAATGTGAAGGTAGGGTTTTTGCCATTAGGTGTTCAGGGTGATCTGGTTAAAAATCCCGAGTTAAGACCAGCTATTGTTGAACGTCTGAAGGTTGTTGGGGAAATGGCTCGTAAGGCAGGTGTAGTGATCGGCATTGAAACCTCTTTAGACGCAGCTTCAGAGGTTAAACTTCTAAAGGATATAGGGTCTTCAGCAATCAAGATCTATTTCAATTTCTCTAATCCCCTTAAGGCAGGTCGCGATCTGCATAAAGAACTTAGGATCCTTGGAAAAAAGAGAATTTGCCAGATTCATTGTACAGACGAGGATGGTGTATGGTTGGAGAATAATACACGCATGGATTTGAACAAGGTGAAAGATACACTCGACGATATGGGTTGGAAGGGGTGGCTAGTTATAGAACGTTCCCGTGACCAGCGTGATCCTACTAATGTTAGAAAGAACTTCAGCGCGAACACCACATACGTGAAAAAGATCTTCCAGGGGCAATGATTTAGTTCATTGCCTTTTTCCGCATGTTAATTGTAATATACCTGCCTTATTGTCTCAAATCTATTACTTTCAGAGATAACATCCTATAATACCTAGGAAACTTGATATAAAAAATCCTTCTGGCCTGCGTATATTTTTGTACTCAGGCTAACCATTTCGGCGGTTCAGAAAAGGATTTTAATGCTATTTTTCTGTTTGTTAACCACCCTAATGGGGCTATTTCTAAGAAATGCGTAAACTAACAATTCTACTCTGCCTCTTTTTTATTTCGTTTTCTCTTTTCTCTCAGTCACTTAGTGTGAGTCGTTTGAAATGCGAATACAAAACTAACCCTTTGGGTATTGGAAACTCGTCTCCGAGATTTGCCTGGGAATTAAGCTCAGGTCAAAGAGGTGTTATTCAAACTGCCTACAGGATCATTGTCTCGGATAATCCGAGCCTCATCGAAAAGGGTGATCCGAATATATGGGATAGCCGGAAGGTTAATTCTGCCTCATCTATTCAGGTAAAATACGATGGGAAACAGCTTCTTGCTGGCAAGAAGTATTTTTGGAGAGTAATAGTTTGGGATAATAAAGGAAATCAGGCAAGCTCAAACACTAACTCTTTCCAAATGGGCTTGCTCAGCAAGGCAGATTGGAAAGGAGCGAGGTGGATCGCTTACGAGAAATTGCCAGATTCTGCTGTTAATAATCTTGTAACCGATAAGAAGCCCGATATTATTCAGGGAAGTAATGTTCTCCCTCTGTTGAGAAAGCAATTTACTATAAAAAAGAAAGTAACAAGGGCTACTGCTTTTATTGCCGGTTTAGGTCATTTCGAATTAAGCATTAATGGCAAAAAAGTAGAGGATCATTTTCTTGATGCAGGCTGGACAAAGTATGATAAAGAGGCGCAGTACGTTACCTTTGATATCACGCAAAATATTAAACAAGGAGGGAATGCGATAGGAGTGACGTTAGGAAATGGTTTCTACTATGTTCCTCCTGTTAAAGGCCGCTACCGTAAATTGAAAACAGCATTCGGTTTTCCTAAGATGATCGGAAGGTTCCTGATTGAATATACAGACGGATCCACCGAAAATATCCTAAGCGATGCCAGCTGGAAGACTTCTTCTGGACCTATTGTTTTTTCCAGTATCTATGGAGGTGAAGATTATAACGCTAATCTTGAAAAGAATGGTTGGGATACACCAACTTATAATGATAAGGCCTGGAGGAAAGTAATCCTTGTTGACGGGCCTCCGTCTTTAATTCCCCAAATTCAGGAACCTCTGCGGGTATTCGAACAATTTTCAGCCAAATCAATTACTCAGGCGAAAAATGGAAACTGGGTTTATGACCTTGGTCAGAACTTCTCGGGTATTGTCGAATTGAAAGTTAAAGGGAAAAAAGGAGACACTGTTAGGATAATTCCCGCTGAGTTGCTGAAAGCTGACGGTTCAGGATCTGTAAATCAAAGACCCACTGGGAGTCCATTTTATTTTACCTACATATTAAAGGGAAGTGGGGTTGAGGTTTGGCGACCTCGTTTTACTTATTATGGCTTCAGATACCTGGAAGTACAAGGCGGAACACCTGAAGGAAAAGATGGTAAAAATATTGGTCCTTCACTTGTTGGCCTGAAGGGTTTACATGTGCGTAATGCAGCTGAAGGGGCAGGAACTTTCAGTTCTTCGAGCGACTTATTTAATCGCACCAATACTTTGATAGACTGGTCTATCAAAAGTAACCTGGCAAGTGTAATGACCGACTGCCCGCACCGGGAGAAATTGGGATGGTTGGAACAAGTACATCTTATGGGTAGCTCCATCAGGTATCAGTATGACATAGCAAATTTATCAAGGAAAGCTATTCAAGATATTAAAGCCTCACAGTTAGACAACGGCCTTGTTCCTGAAATCGCTCCTGAGTATGTCTTGTTCACCTGGGGAGGGGATATGTTTAGGGATTCTCCGGAATGGGCCAGTACACTTATTCTGATGCCATGGTATCTTTATAAATGGTATGGAGATGAGGATGTTATCAGGGACGCGTACCCTGCCTTGAAGAGATATATGGCTTATTTAGAGAATAAAGGTAAGTCAAGTAACTATATACTGAGTCAGGGCCTAGGAGATTGGTATGATCTGGGACCTAATCCTCCTGGAGTTTCGCAATTAACTCCACTGGGAGTAACCGGTACAGCAATTTTTTATCATGACCTGACGGTGATGGATAGCATTGCACAGATGCTTTCCCTTCCCGGGGATGCGGATAAGTTCAGATCGTTAGCCGGCAAGGTAAAGGAGTCATTCAACGAAAAATATTTTAATAAAGAGACCAAGCAGTATTCCACCGGAAGTCAGACCGCTAATGCGATGGCCCTATACATGAACCTCGTTGCTCCTTCAGACAGGCCAGCTGTTCTGGCAAATCTTATAAAGGACATAAAAGACAGAGGAAACGCACTGACGGCAGGAGATATTGGTTATCGTTACTTACTAAGAGTGCTTGAAAATGAAGGCCGTTCTGATGTTATTTTCGCTATGAATAATCGCTCAGATGTTCCTGGGTATGGTTACCAACTCGCAAAAGGAGCAACAGCATTAACAGAGTCATGGGCCGCACTACCTACTGTTTCCAATAATCATTTGATGTTGGGGCATTTAATGGAGTGGTTTTACAGTGGCGTTGGTGGCATCCGCTCTGCTCAAAGTTCTAGTGCTTTTAAAGACATTGAAATAAATCCACAGGTAGTGGGAGACCTTAGCTCCGCTAAAGTGGATTATCATTCGCCCTACGGTTTAATTACATCCGACTGGAGGAAAACTTCAAACGGTTTCGAATTAAACGTTACCGTACCTGCAAATACCACAGCTACAGTTTATTTGCCTGCAACTAATGCTGATCAAATCAAGGAGGGGGGCTCTGATGTAAATAATAAACCTGAACTTCAGCTTCTCCCTGTTAAAGGTGGAAGGGCTATAATTAAAGTCGGTTCAGGGGCTTATCGTTTTACTGCTACACACTAACACATATATGAAACTTAGATATCAATTGATCTTAACGCTATTAGCGCTTTCCGGCTTTCTCAAAGCCCAAACCATTAATCCGGTGCCGCAGAACAAAATGCAGGAGATCTATGAGGAGGTAAAGACCCCTTATAAGTATGGATTAGTAATGGTTCCTTCTGATAATTCCCAAAAAATGGATTGTCCTACAGTATTCCGGAAAGGCGGTAAATGGTACATGACATACGTGATTTTCAACGGCCGCGGGTACGAAACGTGGTTAGCAAAGAGTAAAAATCTACTTAGTTGGGAAAACATAGGAAAGGTTATGTCTTTTGGCGATACGGTAGTTTGGGATGGTAGCCAACGTGCAGGATATCCTGGTCTGCAGGATTCGAAATGGGGCGGTAGTTACAAGCTTAAGAAGCATGACGGAAAATATTGGATGTCGTATTTCGGTGGATCAACTAAAGGATATGAAGCAGGCGATTTGAGCATTAGTATGGCTTATACTAGTAAAGATGCGTCGAAGCCTCATGAATGGCAGAGGTTTTCTGGCCCCATATTTACCTCAAAAGACAAGGATGTACGTTGGTGGGAGAACCGCAAGTTGTTTAAGAGTTCCGTAATCTGGGATAAAGAGAAAAAGACAGGTCATGAATTTGTGATGTACTATAATGCAAATGGTGATTCAGCTAAGAATAATTTGAAGACTCGTTGGTTTGAGCGCATCGGCATGGCCGTTTCTGATGACATGATCCATTGGAAACGCTTTCACGAGGAACCGGTTATGCATCATCCTGTTGGGATCACTGGTGATGCTGTTCTTCAAAAAATGGGAGATACCTGGGTGATGTTTTATTTCGGTGCATTCTGGCAAGACAGGAAAGGTGCCTTCAATCGCTTCGCTGCTTCTAAAGACTTGGTTAATTGGACAGATTGGAATGGTGAAAACCTTGTTCAATCCTCTGAACCCTATGACGAGCTGTACGCTCATAAATCATTTGTGGTAAAGCATAAAGGTGTAGTGTATCACTTTTATTGTGCTGTAAATAAAAAGGAACAAAGAGGGATTGCAGTAGCTACATCAAAAGATCTTGGAAAAAGTCAACTGAACTTTATTTATCAGGAACCCAAGGCAGATAAAAAATAGCAAGATTTATGCAAACGAGACAAATTCTTAGTTTGATTAGAACATGCTTTTTTGCGGTATCTCTGTTGGTTTTTTCAGGTTCAGTCGCTTTAGCTCGGTCGAGGAGTCGTATAAGCTTTAATGAAGGTTGGAAGTTTTATCCGGGCGATAATGCTCTTGTTCAGTTAACCAAAAAGGCAGGGACTATAACCTTTACAGCTACATCAGACGGTTTTCAATCTAGTTCAATTACATTGGTAAGCAAATAATATGAGAACGTCGACTGCAGGTATTCACGATGGTTTTTTTGAATATGTTCAGATGGACATGTATTCATCAACCCCTAAGTATCTGCAGTTGGCTCATTCCATTTTGGATGCAATCAAGAAGGGTAAGATCAAAAAAAATATCCTTTTGCCTTCACTCAATGAGTTGACCTATAATCTCGAGATATCGAGGGAAACTGCGGATAAAAGTTATAAGTATTTGCAGAGCCTGGGGATCTTAAATACAATCCCAGGTAAAGGGCATTATATAACTACCACCGAGGTTAAACAAGATCTACGTATTTGCTTGCTTATTAATAAAATAAGTAACGAAAAGAAAAACTTCTATGAAGCTTTTGTAGCAAAATTGGGGATGGATGTACCTATTGATTTTTATATCTATAATAACGACTTTCTACTCTTTAAAAAGTTTTTTAGTAAAAAGACATCCTACTCTCATTATCTGATCATGCCACACTTTACCGACAGTTCAGGGAAGGCTGAGAGTTTAATTAATACGATTGATAAAGGAAAGCTTATTTTACTTGATAAAAAGCTACCTGCAATAACTGGTAACCCTGGCCTTATTTATGAAAATTTTAAAAAGGATATATACACTGCACTTGAAAAGGCCTTAGTTCCATTATCCCGCTATCACACTCTTAAATTGGTTTTTCCCGAGAGAAGTTATTATCCAAAAGAAATAATACAAGGTTTTAATTCTTTCTGCCTGCAGTATGCCTTTGAAAGGGAAGTTGTCGGTTCAATTGAAGATTCTGGGATTGAAGCTGGGCAAGTATATATTTGCCTTTGTGAGGATAGCCTAATTAAATTACTTGAGAAAATTCAAATATCTGATCTGAAAGTAGGGAAGGATATCGGTGTGATCTCCTACAATGAAAGTCCAATAAAGAAAATAATCCTCAACGGGATTACCACCATTTCAACAGACTATCGGAAAATGGGTGAGATTGCTGCTGATATGATCAAGAATAATTACAGGGGAGAGTTTGAACTCCCTTTTACTTTAAATATTCGTCCGTCATTATAACCATGTATAAATCAATTAAACGTTTTTTCTGCACTGGGGCTTTTTGTACCTTTTTAGGTTTTAGTGGGTTTTCTGCAGAAATCTGGGTGTCGCCTACAGGCTCGGATGCAAATCCAGGAACGAAAGAAAAGCCACTTGCTCATATTGATATCGCATTAAGAAAGGCCAGGGAGCTGAGGCGCTTGGCTGATCCATCAATAGCAAAGGGAATTACAATCTATCTTAAAGGAGGATTATACCAGCTTGATGAGACAGTTTTTATAAGACCTGAGGATTCGGGCACACCTTCAAGTCCGACTATAATTCAGTCTGCTTCGAATGATAGAGCAGTATTGAGTGGCGGAATACAGGTAAAAGGTTGGCGGAAAGCAAGCAATATTGCTGGTCTTCCTGCTGCTGCCGCCGGAAAAGTATGGGAAGCTGATGCACCTTTAATAGGAGATGAAATCCTTAATTTCAGACAGCTCTGGGTTAATAATTTAAAGGCTGTGAGATCGAAGAGTACCCAGGGCGACTTAATGGACAGGATTCTTTCCTGGAATAAGAAGGACGAAACCTGCTGGATCCCAAGGCCGAAGGCAGGCTTGAGTAATATAAAGGGAATGGAGATGTTCATTCATCAATGGTGGGCAATTGCCATTCTGCGGGTAAAAGCGGCAGAGATAAAAGGAGATAGTGTTAAATTATCGTTCTATCAGCCTGAAAGTCGCGTACAATCAGAACATCCATGGCCTGCTCCCTGGATATCTAAGGAAACCGGAAACTCAGCATTTTTTCTTTCCAATGCCATACAGTTTTTGGATGAGCCAGGAGAATGGTATTTGGATAGACGATCTGCGAAGATCTATTACTGGCCAAGACAGGGCGAGAATATGTCGTCTGCTGATGTCCGTGTTCCTGCTTTAGAAACCTTAGTAAGGATGCAGGGGACAATCGACAGGCCTGTTTCCAATGTCTTTGTTAAAGGTATCTCCTTTCAGCATGCTACTTGGTTGTATCCTTCAAAAAATGGACTCGTTCCTCATCAGGCCGGAATGTACATGCTGGATGCATATAAGTTGAAAATACCGGGTACACCCGAGAAGAAATCCCTGGAAAATCAGGCGTGGGTAGGACGCCCAGGCTCGGCAGTTGAAGTATCTTATGCAAATAATACCGCGTTTGAGAATTGCCGGTTTGAACACACAGCTTCTACTGGATTAGATTATAAAGGTGGAACGAACAATAATAAGATTGTAGGTAATCTTTTTAAGGATATTGGAGGAACGGCGATCCTTGTGGGCAAGTTTTCAGATGAGTCGCAGGAGGTGCATTTACCTTACAACCCCGCAGACGAGAGAGAGGTTTGCACCAATGAATTGATCAGCAACAACCTTATTACAGATGCAACTAATGAAGATTGGGGATGCGTAGGTATTGGAACTGGGTTTGTTCGCGGAATCAATATTCAGCATAACGACATCAGTGAGGTTTCCTACTCCGGAATTTCTATGGGATGGGGTTGGACAAAGGCCATCAATGCAATGCGTGATAATTCGATCATAGCGAACAGAATTGTCAGATATGGAAAGCATATGTATGATGTGGCTGGCATTTACACCTTATCTGCTCAACCGGGTTCAGTAATAACTGAGAATTGTGTGGATAGTATTTATAAAGCTCCCTATGCGCACGACCCTAATCACTGGTTCTACCTATACACCGACGAGGGTTCCTCTTACTTTTCTGTAAAAAATAATTGGACAACTACAGACAAATATCTTCAGAATGCAAATGGACCTGGTAACGTATGGGAGAATAATGGACCTCAGGTTGCGGATAGCGTTCGGTTAAATGCAGGCCTTGAGAAAAACTATCAGTACCTGCTTAAGGACAAGAGCAAGGCGACTAGCTCGCGAGAGATCAATCATTCTGAGCGTTTCAAGGTGGTTGAGTTGATCGATGATGCGGGAATTACTCATAATACTGCTAAAATTAAGGCGGTTTGTCAAAAGAACGGAGTTGCCGGGGTAGAAATACATCGTTGGAAGAACCATTCTGTTATCTATGGCCGAATAGAGAATCCAGAATCACTTCGTCGTGAACTACTAGCCGCGTTTCCTGGTAACTCTGTTAAAATATACAATGCTCCTTTTTATGAGTTCAATAGGAAAAAGAGTTGCGCAGGCAATGGGATAGTTAAAGAGTGGGATAACATTTTCCTTACAGCTAATCTTGTGAAGGATTCTTTGTTACAGAAAGAATACCTCGATTACCACGCTACTCAGTTCAAAAAGTGGCCAGAGATTTCCCAGGGATTTTGCAATGCTCAGTTCCAGCAGTTACTTATCTTTAAGAATGGTCCGCAGTTGATGTTGGTAATAAGCATTCCAAAAGGGGAAAGTTTAGATAAACTAAATCCTAAAACAACAGAGAACAATCCGAGGGTAAATGAATGGAATAAGCTTATGGGCAAGTACCAGGAAGGCATTCCGGGCACTAAGGCAGGTGAAACCTGGGTGTTTCTTGAAAAAACAGATAAATAATTGAATTGTGATGAGCCTGCATTTTGGGCAGGTTTCTATCAAGCCATCAAAAGATAATTAAACAAGGAATCTCAGGAATAGCAGGTGCTAACCATCAATCAGGCCCGCTCCATTCTTTGATTCCCAAATGAGAAAATATATGCTAAAACTTGGAATACTTGGCCTTGGGGAAGGCAGGAGCACCATTTCGGCTGCATTAAGCAGTGAGAAATGGGAATTAAAGACTATTTGCGACATGAATGAAGACATGTGCAAACAGCGCGCAAAAGAGTTCGACTTTCAAAATTACACTACTAAGTACCAGGATATGCTGGATGATCAGGAAATAGACGTAATTGCTATTTATACGCCTGATCACCTTCATGCTGAACATATCAAGCAAGCGATGCTTCATGGTAAGCACGTGGTATGTACAAAACCCTTTATCGATGACCTGGCAAAAGCAAATGAATTGCTTGAGGTTGCGGAAAAAACAGGAAAAAAGGCTTTTGTTGGGCAAAGTTCACGATTCTTCGAGCCAGCAAAACGTCAGCGCAAAGACTTTGAAGCGGGATTAATTGGAGAATTAATTACGGTAGAGAGCCATTACCACGCTGATCATCGTTGGTTCTTGAAAAAAGGTTGGTCTCTGCTTAATTCTTTCAAATGGCTATACGGTGGCTTAAGTCACCCTGTAGATTTCATCAGATGGTATTTGCCAAACGTAGAGGAGGTGATGGGATATGGTATGATCAGCAGTAATGGTGTAACCGCTGGTTTGAAAAATGAAGATACCATGCATTTTATCTTCAAAGCAAGTGATGGCAGGATTGCCAGGGTTAGCGGTGCTTACACTGGTCCAACTCAGCCAGCAAGTCGCGATAGTGGAATGACTGTTATCTTAAGATGCACCGAAGGGGCTTCTCAAGCTGATTATCATGAACTACGTTATTCTGTTACCGATAAGACCGGGGAGGAGAAAATAGTTCGTTGGGGAGACGATACAATGAAACATTATTTCCGTTTCGAAGGTCAGAGTCACCACGCCGGAGAATATCAAAACTACCTTGATTATTTTGCTGATAGCCTAAATGAAGGGTTCACTGCATATCCAGACATTAAAGAAGGTATTGGAACTATTGCTTTACTGCAGGCGATGGACAGGACGCTTCAGACAGGAATGCCTGTAAAGGTTAAAGATATCCTGAAAGAGTTTAATATATCTCCTGAAAGCATAAGTCTGTAAATATGAACGGCATCGTTTCCAAACTAACCATATACGACTATGCAATTGTTGTCGCTTATCTGGTGATATTAATTGTAATAGGTTACAGAGCGAGTTTCGTCGACAAGAAGAAAGACGATGAAACGCTCTTTTTAGCGAATAAATCTTTGGGGTGGCCGAGTATCGGCTTCAACATGTGGGGTACAAATGTAGGTCCATCCATGCTATTGGCCTTTGCAAGTATTGGCTACAGTACGGGTATTGTTGCTGTAAACTTCGACTGGTATGCATTTGTATTCCTTATGCTACTGGCTTTGGTTTTTGCTCCCAAATATCTGGCTGCCAAGGTATCAACAATGCCTGAATTTATGGGTAAACGTTACGGCGATTCAACTCAAAATATTCTTGCCTGGTATGCACTAATTAAGATTTTGATCTCCTGGCTATCACTGGGGCTTTTTGCTGGCGGCTTTTTGGTACGTCAGATCCTGGGAATACCAATGTGGCAATCTGTTATTGTATTGGTACTATTTGCCGGTCTGTTTGCTTTTGCAGGTGGATTAAAAGCAATAGCGAAGGTGAACGTGTTTCAAATGATCCTGCTTATCTGCGTTTCATTAACTCTTACCATTCTTGGTATAAGCAAAGTAGGGGGACTGGAAAAAGTGTACTCCAGTGTTCCTGCCGACTATTGGAATCTAATCCACCCAGCTTCTGATCCTAAGTATCCATGGCCAGCCATCTTACTCGGTTACCCGGTGGCCGCTGTAGCTTTTTTCTGTACGGACCAGGCGATGGTTCAGTCGGTATTGGGCGCTAAAAACCTTGAACAGGGTCAATTGGGGGTGAACTTTATAGGCTGGCTTAAGATCCTTTCATTGCCTTTGTTTATCCTTACAGGAGTGCTATGTTATATCCTGTTTCCAAATCTTAAAGATCCGGCAGAAGCGTACATGACCATGGTGACGAATCTTTTTCCTCCCGGCTTAAATGGTCTGGTGATCGTTGTATTGATTGCGGTGCTTGTAGGAACGATTGGTTCTTCTCTGAATTCGCTTAGCACAGTCTTTACAATGGACATTTATGTGAAGAAGATTAAGCCAACGGCATCAAATCAAGAAATTATTCGCACAGGCCGTATTACAATCCTTGCAGGATGTGTATTTGCTGTATTAATGGTTCTCGCTATCGATAACATCAAGGGACTGAACCTTTTCGATGTGTTTCAATCTGTGTTAGGCTTTATTGCTCCACCATTATCAGTAGTGTTCCTTTTAACTGTATTCTGGAAAAGGACAACTCGAAAGGCAGTAAACTTTACTTTATCTGCAGGGTCTATTTTTAGTCTGACAGTAGGAATAGTTTACCTGTGGATATTAACACCTGATAAATTCCCATTCTGGCCGCATTACTTGTTGTTATCATTCTACATCTTCCTGTTCTTATTACTGTTAGCAATGCTGATTTCCTTAACCGACAAAACTCCTCAGGTCTATATAGCAGACGAAACTGTTGTTATAGCAAAGCCTACTAGAAGAGTTAAAATAGCTTGGGCTGCCTTAGTCGTTGTTATGGTATTACTCTATCTGATTTTTACGGGGCATTAATGCCTTTTTTTATTATTTCCTTCGAATAATTTCGTTTATTAATTATTTCTTTTATTTTTGATATGTAATCATTATAACCGAAAATTGCTTTTCAACCAATTAGGAAAAGCTTATGCTTGCAAATCAAAGAAGAGATAAGATACTCGACCTGCTTAAAGAAGATGGGTCTGCAAAAGTTGCTGACCTTGCCCGGCTGTTCAAAGTAACAGAGGTGACCATTAGGCAGGATCTTGAGAAATTAGAAAAAGACGGACTAGTGCTTAGGGAGCATGGCGGTGCTTTCCTTAAAAATGTGGAGGATCAGGTGCGCACATTCTCGCTTTCACATCAGGATAATATGGACAAGAAAGAGCTGATTGCTATTAAATGTCTTGAATTTATTGAAAGTGGAGACACAATAATCCTGGATTCCGGTAGCACAACCACAGAAATTGCAAAAAAGCTGAAGGGTATAAAAAACCTTACAGTAATAACCAATGCACTAAATATAGCCTTGATGCTTGGTGCAGAGCCAGGCATTGAGGTAATAATGACGGGAGGTGAGTTTAAACCACCAACACTTTCTCTTACTGGTCAGAAGGCTGCGGATTTTTTTAGCGGCTTGAATGTCCAGAAGCTGTTTCTGGCAACAGCTGGAATATCCTTAAAAGCTGGGCTTACCTATCCCAGCATCAGTGATCTGGTAGTGAAAAAAGCAATGATCAATGCGGCCGATACTACATATTTGGTGGCAGATTCAACAAAGATCGGTAAATCATCATTAGCGAGCCTCGGTGCTTTATCTCTGATCAATTACATCATTACCGATGGGGGTATTGAAGATAAATACAAGAATTTATTCAGTGAAAACGAAATAGAGCTAATCATAGCAAGTTAAACCAAAAATGAAAGAACAAATTAGTTTAGGTGTTATTATAGGCAACAGGGATTTCTTTCCCGACAGACTGGTAGCCGATGCAAGAACGGAAATAATCGAAGAATTAGGAAAGCAAAATATAAAACCAATACTTCTGGAAGATTGGGAATCGAAACTCGGAGGTGTCGAAACCTTTCGGGATGCTCAAAGGTGTGCAGATCTGTTTAAAAAGCACAAAGAGGAGATCGTAGGAGTACTTGTTGTATTGCCAAACTTTGGAGACGAAAGAGGAGTGGCTGAGACGCTCAAACTAGCAGGATTAAATGTTCCAGTACTAATTCAGGCATATCCGGATGATTTAGACAAACTTGATGTTGCGCGCAGACGCGATTCATGGTGCGGAAAGATTTCGGTGTGTAACAACCTTTACCAATATGGTATAAAGTATACTCTGACTACAAAACATGTTGTCAGACCTTCTGATCCTTCTTTTCAGGAAGATCTTAAAAATTTTATCGGCGTTTGCCGTGTCGTTAAAGGTCTAAGAACGGTTCGTATTGGCGCAGTTGGTGCAAGACCTGGAGGTTTCAATACTGTTAGATATAGTGAGAAAATCCTTCAAAGACACGGTATCTCTGTAGTTACTGTTGATCTTTCTGAAATTCTTGGTTCAGCAAACAAACTGACGAAAGAAGATATCGTGGTACAGGAGCGCTTGCAGAAGATTACAAATTATGCCAATCCCGGACAAACTCCTTCGGATGCCTTAATCCAAATTGCAAAACTGGACGTAGTGCTACATGATTTTATGCAAGACAATTCTTTAGATGCAACAGCAATACAGTGCTGGACCTCGCTACAAAAGAATTACGGCTGTAACGTATGTACCAGCATGAGTATGATGAGTGAAAATATGTTGCCGAGTGCATGTGAGGTTGACGTTACCGGAACCCTTACCATGTATGCTATGCAATTGGCATCAGGTTCTCCCAGTGCGTTAGTAGATTGGAACAATAATTACGCCTCGGACGAAGAGAAGTGTGTTTTATTTCATTGCGGCAATTGGGCAAAGTCTTTCCTTCCCGACATTGAGATTAGTAATGCACCGATACTTGGTACAACCGTAGGTGTTGAAAATACTTATGGTGCCCTGGCTGGTCGTACGCCTGCAATGCCTTTAACCTATGGCAGGATCAGCACAGATGATACCCGGGGTGTTATTAAAGCATATTTTGGTGAAGGCGAATTGACAGACGATGCCCTGAACACTTTCGGCAACCGTGCAGTCGCCAAGATCAATGACCTTCAGGGACTGATGCACTATGTATGCAGGAACGGATTTGAACATCACGTGGTAATGAATGCATCCAGAACTGCTGCGGTGCTCAAGGAAGCTTTTGGTAATTATTTAGGCTGGGAGATCTACCAACACAACAACTAAAACTACATAGAGACATGACAGAGAGGGAACTTAAAGCTAAATCGGTAGAATATCGTAAAAACATACTTAAATACATTTATAAAGCTAAGGCCGGGCATACCGGGGGAAGTTTATCCTGTATCGATATCCTCAATGTACTTTATAATCAGGTTTTAAATGTAGGCCCTGATAATTTCAAGTCGCCCGACAGAGACCGGTATATTCAAAGCAAGGGCCATTGTGTTGAAGCGCTGTTTGTAGTGTTGGCAGATAAAGGCTTTTTTCCCGAATCAGATCTGGAAACGCTTTGCCAGTATAAATCACATTATATCGGTCACCCTACTCGAAAAGTAAATGGGGTAGAGCAGAATACCGGGGCATTAGGTCACGGCCTGCCTTTAAGTGTTGGCGCAGCTATTGCCGCTCGTCTGGATGAAAAAGACTACAAAGTCTTTACTTTGTTAGGTGACGGAGAATTACCGGAAGGTTCAAATTGGGAAGCTGCTTTAACAGCTTCTCATTACAAGCTGGACAATCTTTGTGCGATTATCGATCACAACAAGCTTCAGATAACGGGAAAGACCTCTGAGGTTTGTAATACCGATCCTATAGATGGGAAGTTCGAGAGCTTTGGTTGGGCTGTAAGACATGTAGATGGTAATGATATCCAGCAATTGATTGAAACTTTTGCAGCCATCCCTTTTGAGAAAGGCAAACCGAGTCTTGTACTAGCTCATACGGTTAAAGGAAAAGGGATTAGCTATATGGAGGACGTTTTGAAATGGCATCATGGAGTTCCCACTGCAGAGGAGTTTGAAAAGGCCCAGCACGAACTCGATGAAGCATTGACTTTAATTTAGAAAAACCTTCATGAGCAAGAGCTTACAATCGGAGGATGAAAGTACCCTGAAGGTTCTTTCTGTCCTTAAAGAACAAATTAAACTTTCAGAAAAAACCATCATGAGCAGAAGCTCACAAACGGAGGATGAAAGTTTTTGATAGTTCTTTCTGGCCTCTTAGAAACAATTATACTTTCATAAAAAACATGGAAATACTGACAGATAAAAAAGCAGGCGTAGGAATGGCCAATCTGGAAAAATTTTCAGAAACGCTTCAATCGCTAGCCGAAACAGATAAAGACATTATTGTAGTAACAAGTGACTCCCGAGGCTCAGGAAAGCTCGTGCCCTTTGGAAACAGGTTTCCAAAGCAACATATTGAGATCGGTATTGCTGAGCAGAACCTGGTGGGCGTTGCAGCTGGAATAGCCTCTGCAGGTAAGAAAGTGTTTGCTGTTTCTCCGGCTTGTTTCCTTACAGCAAGGTCGTTTGAACAAATTAAAAATGACGTAGCTTATTCAGATAATCCTGTAAAGTTAATCGGCATAAGTGCCGGAGTAAGTTATGGAGCACTGGGTTCTACCCATCATAGCTTGCACGATTTTGCGGCACTACGGGCAGTGAATAATATTATTGTAGCTGCTCCTGCAGATAATTACGAAACTGAGCAAGCTATTATCCAGGCCTCGGCCTTACAGCAACCAGTTTATCTCCGTTTCGGTAAGAAGAATGTACCAGACCTTCCTGGTCAGATAGAAGCTCCGTTTCTGTTCGGAAAGGGAAGGGTGATACGCAGGGGGGAAGATATTGTGCTGATCGGGACAGGTGAAACCGTTCAACCTGCACTTGAAGCAGCAGAGCAGCTGGCTGTAGATAATAATATTGATGCTACGGTAGTAAGCATGCATACCATAAAGCCTTTAGATTACGAGCTTTTAAGACAGTTGGCTGAATTGGGAAAACCAATTATCACTGTCGAAGAACACAGTGTATACGGTGGTTTAGGTGAAGCTTGTGCTTCATATCTTATGGAGAACAACTACAGAAACAAGTTTAAGATAATGGGAATTCCTGATGAGTATACTGTTACAGGCTCTCAGAACGACATTTTCAGACACTATGGGCTTTCTTGTGAAGGCATTGCAGCGGCAGCACTTAAGCTCTTGCAATAAATAAACACCAGAATTATAACCTTTTACTAACCAATCTATCCTCAATGAAGAGAATTATTAATATACTCTTTCTACTCGTGCTTATTGTGATTACGGGAGGATGTAAGAATCAATCTACCGAAAACACACCAAAGAAAGTGGCAGTTATCGTATCTACTCTCAATAATCCCTGGTTTGTAGTGCTTGCAGAAACTGCAGCAGCTAAGGCCAGAGCTTTGGGGTACGAAACGAAAATATTTGATTCTCAAAATAATACAGCTTTAGAGGCTGACCATTTTGAGAATGCTATTACATCTGGATACAACGCCATCCTGTTCAACTCTACCGATGCCGATGGTTCTATTGTCAATGTAATGAAAGCAAAAGAGGCTGGAGTTCCTGTCTTCTGTATGGATAGGGAAGTGAATTCTACAAAAGCTGCTACATCTCAGATCCTTTCTGATAGCTACTCTGGTTGCATTGCCATTGGGAAGTACTTTGTGCAGAGCCTGAAAAAGAAAGGCAATTACGTTGAGCTTCTAGGTCTGGTGGGTGACAATAATACCTGGGCCCGTTCGAAAGGATTCCACAGCGTCGTAGATAATTACCCTGGGTTGAAGATGGTAGCACAGCAGAGTGCAGACTTCGATAGAAACAAGGCGATGGAAGTGCTGGAGTCTATTCTTCAGGCTCATCCCGATATTGATGCTGTCTTTTGTGGCAATGATGCAATGGCAATGGGAGCCTACCAGGCTCTTGCGGCAGCTGGTAAGGCCAATAAGGTAAAGGTTTTTGGCTTCGATGGTGCTGACGATGCATTGCAGGCTATAAAGGAGGGTAAGGTAATGGCTACTGGAATGCAGTACCCTAAGATTATGGCAGAGACAGCAGCCCTATACGCTCAGGAATATTTTAATGGGAAACGGGATTTCCCCCAAAAAGTACCAGTTGCAGTTGAGATGGTAACCGGAGAAAATGTTCGTAACTATATTACTAAGGACTAAGCTATGAATAGAAGAAATATAAAATTACTTGTAGCTTTTGTTCTTGTTGCGGTAGTTGGATATAACTCTGTATATATCCGGAAGTTAAGCGAGGTTAAAGCTCAGGGAGTAGGAACAAAGTTCAATACCACCAAATACAGCAGAGAGTTCTGGGATAGCAAGCTTATTCCTAGCCTAGGAAACGCCATTGAGGTTAACCAGTTGATGCAGGAGATGCATGCGGATAAAGATAGAACTTTTAATACTTATGCTCACGCCTTAGGGATAGGAAACCTTCAATACTTTATGATTAAAGGAGAAGGCGAAGTGCTGGCGGTAAATGAAAATACGGTTACTGTAAAAACACAAGCAGGTGCAGAAACGCAGAACCTGCAAATAGAAACCGAATATGTTTACGGGAACGCAGTGAGAGACGCTTCGGGGCTATTGAATATGAATGCCTTTGATAATACTACTGAATTTAATGAAGTATCTGCCGGAATCAATAAGATCATTAGAGAAGAAGTTATTCCATCATTCAAGAAAACAGTTGCCGCCGGATCCAAGATAAGCTTTGTTGGAGCAATTGAATTAAACAAGAAGTTTCTGGATACCAGTAAAATTACACTTACACCTGTTCAAGTCAAGTTTTTAACTAAATAAAAAGCCTATATGCTTGTTGTAGAGAATGTAACCAAACGTTTTTCAGGCGTAACAGCTTTGGAAAATATAACACTCGAAATTCATGGAGGTGAAGTAACGGCAATAATTGGAGAGAACGGAGCAGGCAAGTCTACCTTAATGAAAATCTTGTCGGGAGTTTATCCTGAATATGAGGGCCGAATTATTTTCAAAGGAAATACAGTTCGCTTCTCAAATCCTAAAGAAGCTCAGGAATGTGGTATAGCTATCATCCATCAGGAGCTAAACCTTATCCCTTATTTAAGTATCACCGAAAATATATTCCTGGGAAGGGAAATAGAAACATCTCTTGGTGCTTTAGATAAAAAAGCAATGCGAAATAAAACTCGTGAATTGCTGGAAAAGCTAAAGCTAAAGGTAGAGCCTGATACCTTAATCGTCGACCTTAAGGTTGGACAGCAGCAAATTGTTGAAATAGCGAAGGCGCTTTTAACAGAATCAGAAGTGATTATAATGGACGAGCCAACCTCGGCCATTACTGAAAGTGAAGTGAAGGTGCTGTTTGAGATAATTAATAATCTCAGAAGTGAAAACAAAGCCATAGTTTACATTTCGCATAAGCTGGATGAGCTATTCAAGATAGCCGACCGGTATATTGTTCTTAGGGATGGGAAGATGATCGAATCAGGAAGGATGGATGGAATGAAGACAGATGACATCATTCAGAAAATGGTGGGAAGAGAAATCAACCTGATACGTCGTAAAGACCTTCAGTGTACATCCGAGGACGTGCTTTGTGTTAAAAATCTTTCCCTTAAAAATCCTAATAGAAAAACCGAAGACTTTCTTAAAGACATTTCTTTTTCATTGAAGAAAGGGGAGGTGCTGGGAATCTTTGGCTTAATGGGTGCGGGACGAACAGAACTTCTGGAAACCATCTTCGGACTGCATCCCAAGCTTGCCAAAGGGGAAATTACAATGGATGGAAAGATAGTGCCCATAACTTCCTCTTCCAGTGCTATCAAAGCAGGTCTTGCTTTGGTGCCCGAGGATAGGAAAAAAGATGGACTCGTACTTGGATTGGATGTTCAGAAAAACATTGGTATCACAACACTTAAGGAGAATCAAACACTTGGTGTACTTCTCAATGACGGAAAAGAATCGAAATTATGTGAGAAGTACCGCGAAGACTTGAAGATTAAAACATCCTCGGTAAAGCAAACAGCAGTTAGTTTAAGTGGAGGCAATCAGCAAAAGATCGTTATCGCTAAATGGCTAGCTACTAATCCTAAAGTATTACTGCTGGATGAACCGACACGGGGTATTGACATCAATGCTAAGAATGAAATTTATAAGCTTATTCTAAGCCTTGCTGATAAAGGAATGGGTATTATTATGGTTTCTTCTGAGCTTCCTGAAATCCTTGCAGTATCAGACCGGGTACTTGTTATGAGCGAAGGGGTGGTGACAGCCGAAATACCTATTGCAGAGGCGAGCGAAGAAATTATTCTAAAAGCTGCTATTCCAAATTCAATTTAAACTTCTAATGGAACTGAAATTATATAAGCCATACCTGGTTAAATTCCAATCACTAATTGCACTTCTGATACTGTGTTTATTAATAAGCATCCTGTCAGATAAGTTTCTTACGATGTCTAACGGATGGAACGTGATGAGGCAGATATCTGTAAATATCACCATTTCCGTAGGAATGACCTTGATTGTTCTGACAGCAGGAATTGATCTTTCTGTTGGTTCTGTACTTGCACTGTGTGGTGCTATCACTGCAGGTCTTCTTAAAAATGGAATACCTTTACCCTCGGCTGATTTGTTCGTTGGTTTTACATTACTAGGAGCTATTGTTATTGGTTTGTTGCTGGGATTCTCTTTAGGGGGCTTTAATGGTTGGGTAATTACGAAATTCAAAGTCCCTCCCTTTGTAGCCACTTTGGCGATGCTTACTATTGCCCGTGGCCTTACATTTCTGTATACCGAGGGTTTTCCGATCTCTGGTATGGGAGAAAAGTTTGCCTATCTTGGTACGGGCTGGCTTTTTGGTATTCCTGTCCCCGTATGGATATCTGCTATAGTGGTTGCAATTGCCTGGGTAATTACCAATAAAACTCGTTTGGGCAGGTATATCTATGCTATTGGTGGTAATGAAAGCGCATCAAGACTTTCAGGGATCAATGTGAATAAAGTAAAAATAGTAGTTTATTCGATAGCTGGAGGCCTAGCTGCAACAGGTGGTATTTTGGTGACATCCCGGTTAGATTCCGCTCAGCCTAATGCTGGGGTGAGTTACGAGCTCGATTCTATTGCTGCGGTGGTTATTGGTGGAACTTCCCTGGCTGGTGGAAAAGGAAGTGTTTTAGGAACGGTTCTGGGAGCCATCATTATTGGAGTTTTGAATAATGGACTCGTGCTGCTAAATGTATCGCCTTTCTGGCAGCAAGTGGTAAAAGGTGCTGTAATTCTCCTTGCTGTAATTATTGATAAATCTAATTCAAAAAACGACTGATGAACTCATTTATAATCTCTGTTGATCAGGGAACCAGCAGTACAAAAACGCTTGTATTTGATGAAAAAGGACAGGTTTTTTCGAGGGGATTGGCGCCTCTCAAAACAGAGTATTTCGGGGATGGATTTGTCGAGCAAGATCCGGAAGCAATCTACCAGAACGTGCTGGCTTCTGTAAGAGACTGCATAAAAGAATTCAAGGACAAGGGTGGACAGGTCACTGAAATAAAAGCTTGTGGAATCTCTAACCAAAGAGAAACATTTGTGATTTGGGACGAGGCGGGAAGACCTTTAAATAATGCGATTGTTTGGCAATGCAAAAGATCGATTGAAATATGTGAGAGGTTAAAGGATCAGGGAATGAATGAGTTGGTACAGTCTAAAACCGGCTTGATCATAGATCCTTATTTTTCAGGTACTAAGCTATTGTGGCTTTACGAAAATAACCCAGCTGTAAAAACAGCAGTAGATGAAGGACGCGCCTATTTCGGTACGGTAGATTCCTGGTTGTTGTTCCGCTTAACTAATGGACAGAAATATTTTACAGACTATACGAACGCATCCAGAACATTATTTTTCAACCTGGCGGAATTAAGGTGGGACGCTGAACTATTATATTCTTTTGGTTTGTCCCGGCTCAATTTGCCTGAACCCAGGCCTTCCTCTAGTTATTTTGGAGAGTCCGACTTCGATGGGATTTTTGAGTCAAAGATTCCAATCTCGTCGATGATAGGAGATTCTCATGCTGCGGCATTTGGGGAGGGTTGTTTTTCTCCTGGCACAGCAAAAGCAACATTAGGAACAGGTTGTTCCATCCTGATGAATGTTGGTGATTTACCTCCTGCCTCGGGAAGCGGTATGATCAGAACTGTATGCTGGAGTTCAAAAGATAGGGTTGATTATGCATTGGAGGGGGTAATTGTTTCCTGTGGCGCCACTATCGAGTGGATTAAAAACGAATTGGGGCTCATAAAAGATAGTATGGAAACAGAAGCTATAGCTCTTTCTGTAGATAGTAATAATGGGGTTTATATTATTCCTGCTTTCAGTGGCCTGGGTGCTCCTTACTGGCAGATGAATAGAAAGGCTTCTATTATTGGTCTTACCTTTGGTGCTAATAAAAACCACATCATCCGCGCAGCACTCGAATCAATTCCATATCAAATTAAGGATGTTATTTCAGCTATGGAATCAGACACAGGAATTCCGCTTAAGGAGTTAATGGTTAACGGAGGCATCACAAAGAATAAATTCGTGCTTGAATTTCTGGCAAATCTTCTGGAGAAAAATGTTGTTAATATGGGGATGCCTGATGTATCCGCCTTAGGTGCAGCATACCTGGCTGGTTTAGGAATCGGTCTTTTCGAAAGTATAGATCAGTTAAAGATGTTAAATAGTAAAAAGGAAGTGAATACGCCGGAAGCCGATCCGATGGTTCACAGGTCTTATAAAGGTTGGCTCAAAGCTATTGCATAATGATTAGTAAAATGAGATGTTTAACAAGAGGACGGTAAGCTGAGCCAGCAGTGTGACTGCCGGAAAAGAAGGATATCCCAAAAGTTATTTAGTTAGATTATGTTTAAATTCTGTCTTGGTTTCTTCATCTGCTTTTTAGGTTTACCTTCTTTTGTTTATTCCCAGTGGAAATCCGATCAGGGCGACGGCACCTATAAAAACCCTATACTCTATGCTGATTATTCAGATCCCGATGTTATTAGGGTTGGGGACGATTATTATATGGTTGCATCAAGTTTTACTTGTCAACCTGGTATCCCTTTGTTGCATTCAAGAGATCTGGTCAACTGGACGATTATTAATTATATTTACTCAAATCTACCATTAGAACGATATAAGAAACCTCAGCATGGGCAAGGGTCCTGGGCTCCTGCAATCCGCTATCACAACAAGCAGTTTTACGTTTATTTCTGTACACCTGAAGACGGTCTCTTCCTTGCAACAGCAAAAAATCCCCGCGATAAATGGAAATTACAATTGGTACAGGATGTTGGTAACTGGGAAGATCCCTGTCCTTTCTGGGATAGCGATGGAAAGGCTTATCTTTTAAGGGGCAGGGTAGGAGCCGGGCCTGCAATTTTACATAGAATGTCTGATGACGGAACAAGATTGCTGGATAATGGAAAATTGATCTATAGGGATGACAATAAACAACCGATTCTGGAAGGCTTTAAGTTTATGGAAAAGCGAGACGGCTATTACTATTTCGCGGCTCCTGCAGGGGGAGTTAGCACAGGCTGGCAATCTGTTTTTCGTTCAAAAAACATCTATGGCCCTTATGAAGATAAAATTGTTTTGAATCAGGGCAACACAGCAATCAATGGCCCTCATCAAGGTGCATTTGTAGAGACCCCAACCGGACAAACCTGGTTTATTCATTTTCAGGACAAAGGCTTCTATGGACGAATTGTTCACATGCAGCCTGTGGCTTGGAAAGAAGGATGGCCTATTCCCGGAATAGATAATAATAACGACGGTATAGGAGAACCTGTTGACTCTTACAGAAAACCTGATGTGAGTAGCAAACACCCTATTCAGACCCCTCAAACTTCTGATGACTTTTCTTCAGCGCATCTTGGGTTGCAGTGGCAATGGCAGTCGGCTCCGGAGAAAGATTGGTATAGCCTGATGCCTGAGAAAAAGGTACTGCGACTTAATGCTGTTTCTTCTCCAACTGATGATGGAAGTTTGTTTTACGCAGGGAACTTGTTGCTTCAGAAAATTTCATCACCAAGCCAGACTTTTACCACAAAACTGACCCTTAGCGCAAAGTCGGATCTTGTCAACGCTGGTCTCGCTGTAGTCGGGAACTACTACACTGCAATAGCTGTTCGAAAATCATTCTCCGGCTTCGACCTGGTAGTGAGTGAAGGGAAAAGAGTAGAAAGGAAATTCCAATATCCACAAGAACTCGTTAAAATTCCTCTTAATAATCCCGCTGTCTGGCTCCGCACTATTATTCGTGAAGACGCTACTTGCAGTTATTTATACAGTCTCGATGGAAAGAATTTTACTAGCATCGGTAAAACCTATCCAGTAGAGAAAGGAATGTGGATCGGGGCTAAAGTAGGTATATACTGTATTAATGGAGGTCTGACCCCTGCGAAGGGACATGCAGACTTTAGTTTTTTTCAGGTTACCAATTAACCCCTACAAAGTACAGATTCCTTCATTCTTAATTTCATTTCCCTTTTTTATAATTTTATAAGTGTAAATAAAAGAAATTCTATATTTTCTTTTATTTACGAAAAATTGTTTTTAATTTGCTTTTGCTAGCTAATTAAAACATAAGGCCCTGTGCCGTATCTACTATCCAACGAGAAATAAAAAGGAAATTTTAACCAATTATTAACCAGTTCATGTAAAGCATGCACTAAACTTTTTACGTATGAAGCGAATCCTATTGCTTTTTCATTTGCTATTGCTATCGGTAGCGGTGTACTCACAGACAAGACTTGTAAAAGGTCGTGTTTTGGACTCAAAAGATGGTGAAGCCCTGATTGGGGCAAGTATTAAAATTAAGGGGGAAGGAAAAGGGGCAACGACTGATGTCAATGGACGATTTAGTATAAACATTAATGATGCGAATTCGGTGTTGGAAGTATCTTACACCGGGTATAAGTCGAAGCAGATATCTGTAGGAAATCAATCTCAACTGGAAATAAGACTAGAAGCCGATACAAGAAGTCTGAACGAAGTAGTTGTAGTAGGTTATGGAACCCAAAGTAGAAGGGCGGTTACGGGTTCTGTTGCTTCAGTTAACTATGAGAAATTTAAGGATCGTTCCGTAACCAATGTTACTCAGGCATTAGCCGGACAACTACCGGGCGTTAATATCACCCAGTCTCAGGGAGCTCCCGGTCAATCTCCAAATATTCGTATAAGGGGCACAAGTTCTATCACAGCCGGTACAAATCCCCTGTATGTAGTGGATGGCTTGCCTATTGAGAATTTCAACCTTAACTACATAAATCCCCAGGACATCGAATCTGTTGAGGTGTTAAAGGACGCTTCATCGGCAGCTATTTACGGGTCTCGAGGATCCAATGGTGTAGTAATTGTAACAACAAAGCTTGGAAAACCAGGGCAGGTTAATATCAGCGCCGACTATGAGCATGGAATCCAGGACGTAACTCGTAAGATAGATCTAATGGATGCTCAGCAATTCATTCAGTATTATATTGATGCTCACAACAATGCCTATGCAGCGGCAGGAGGTAATATTAACGATCCTAATAGTGCGAGGCCTGTACTTTACAGGATACCAGAAGATTTTACCAACCCAACTTTAAGAGCCCAACTGGGGACAGGGACCGACTGGCAGGATGTGATGTTCCGATCTGCTCCATCAGACAGGGCACAGGTTTCTGTATCGGGTGGAACAGAAAAGACACAGTATTTATTTTCGGGTTCTTACCTGGATCAGGATGCGGTATTGGATAACAACTACTTTAAGCGCCTTTCAATTCGGTCCAATATCCGGCAAAAGGTGTCAGAGAAGTTCAGTATCGGCTTGAATCTTGGTTTAACCGGATTATACGACCGCACGGATGGAACTGAAGGGAAAAGTGATGTGGTAAGTCTTGCTCTGCAAAGTGATCCAATTTTTCCCGTATACAACGAAAATGGGAATCTGGGGTTCAAAGACCCTAATTCGTCATGGTATCGTTTTGCTACATATACCGACTTGCAGCTTTGGCATCCGTATTCCTTAACCAGGGAAGTTAAAAAGCAAAATAAGTCTTTCAATAGTTTGGGAACAGCCTTTGCCGAGTATAACATCGTGAAAGGTCTGAAGTTCAGGACCAGTATCAATGGAAACCTGTTTAATACCCGCTACGACTTCTTTTGGAACAAAGATCAGAAGTTTGGTTATTCTTCATCGCTGCCCGCCCAGGGATCTGCTAATTCCAGGTTTATGCTAAACTGGCTTTCTGAAAATACCCTGAACTATCAGAAGCAATTGGGGGCTCATAACTTTAACGCATTGGCAGGATATACCTTCCAGAAACAAAGGGACGAATATATGGGAGTAGGAGCAGGAAATTTTCCTAATGATCTGGTAACTACTTTAAATGCAGGTACTGTTAACTCCGGAACATCTCTTGCATACGAATGGGCCTTAATCTCCTATCTGGGTAGGTTGAATTATAACTTTAAAAACAAGTATTTCTTGTCAGGGGTAGTTAGAAGAGATGGCAGTTCTCGTTTTGGAAAGAATAACAGATTCGGTTATTTTCCTTCAGTATCCGCCGGTTGGCTAATTTCTGATGAGGACTTCATGAAAGGTTTACCCGCAATAAGTAATCTTAAATTTAAAGCTAGTTATGGAGTTTCCGGTAACAATCAGATACCGAACTATGGTCCGGTGGGTCTTCTTGGTTCTTCAAACTACGTTTATGGAGCAAATCTTGCCAATGGCTTAAACATCACGAATATTCAAAATCCGGATCTTAAATGGGAGAAAACAAATATGTTTAACACCGGAATTGAGCTCGGTTTATTTAAGAATCGTGTGAATTTAAATGCGGAGTTCTACAATTCTATTACCAATGACCTATTGCTTAACGTTCCGGTTCCAGACATTACCGGTTTTTCCACACAGTTAACCAATATCGGAAAACTAAGGAACAGAGGGGTTGAGCTCAGCTTGAGTACCAAGAACGTAGTGGGTAAATTTAACTGGAGTACAGACTTTAACATTTCTGGAAACAGGAATAAAGTACTACAACTTGGACCAGGTAATGCCCCTTTAATTTATCAGGACTTTGTGGTAGCGGTGAAGACAGAAGTCGGTCAGCCGATCTCAAATTTTTATGGTTATATCTTTGATGGTGTTTATAAGAACCAAGCAGAAATAGATGCGGGTCCAGCAAAAGGAGATGGAGTAACCACTCCTGGGGATCCAAGGGTTAGGGATGTGGATGGAGACGGTAAGATCACAGAGGCGGACCGGACTACTTTAGGTAATAATCAGCCTAATTTTATTGCTGGTTTAACTAACTCATTCTCTTTTAAAGGCATTGAACTCTCTTTTATGCTTCAAGGATCATTTGGCGGAGAGATCACTAACCAGTTGGTTCGCTATAACGGAATATGGAACGGAGGTCGTAACGCGTATGCTGGAGTTGCGAACTATTGGAAGTCAGAAAGCGACCCTGGCGATGGCAAGCATTTCAAACCTACTATTTCGCCAAGGGGATATCAGGAGAAATTTTCCTCCTATTGGGTTGAAGATGCAACTTTTGTGAGGCTAAGAAACATTCGGGTCTCTTATGTACTTCCAACAAAACTATTTGCAAAAACACCAGTCAAAAAAGCAAGGGTGTTCCTGAATGCGGAGAATGTTCACTTATGGAGCAAGTATTTAAACTATGATCCTGAAAATACTACTTACAATTCTACTTCATTCTCGAATATCTATTCAAATGCAACACCTACCGCTACATCTGCTGTAACGGTACCGACAGGAGCATTTATAGGCGTAGATTATGGATCGTATCCTAATCCTCGCGTAATCACCTTTGGTGCTAAACTTGATTTTTAAACCTCAATTGAAAGAAGATGAAACTCAACATAAAGAAGCTAATCGTTTTATTCTTTGCCGGAAGCATTCTAGCAGGCTGTGAAGGAAAACTTGATCTCGCTCCAATATCAAACTCGAACGCTGAGAATTTCTATAAAACAACTCAGGATTTTGATCTCGCTGCAAATGCAGCATTCGCTACTCTTTATACTTTCTACAGTCCAACCAGTAGTGTATCTTATTTTGCAGAGCAAATGTCTGACAATGCAACTATGTACAACGTGGCTGGTATCCAGGCCGACAGAAAAGCATTTAAAGATTTTGATCTGAAGCCGTCCAATACGGAAGTATACCGTTTCTGGCAGGAGAATTACAAGGCGCTTTATAACGTGAATATAGTATTGGAAAAAATTGAAACAGCTAATTTAAGTGACCAATACAAAGAGTCGGTAAAGGCTCAGATGATGTTTCTGAGAGGCTTGTATTATTTCAATATGGTGCAGATGTGGGGCGATATTCCACTAGTAACAACTCCCTTAACTGCTGCCCAAAGTTATAATGTGCTGAGATCCCCCGCTTCGGACGTCTACAATCTTGTAATATCAGATCTTAAATATGCTGTAGATCATCTTCCTTTACCTGCAGCTGTTGCATCCACACCAGGAAAACCTACAAAGTATGCTGCTGAAACTCTTCTCGGTAAAGTGTACCTGACTTTAGGAAGAAAGCCTGAAGCTGCTCAGGTTTTGATGGATGTATATGGAAAGTATAGTCTTGTTCCAAATTACGCTAACTTATGGGGAGCCACTATAAAAAATACCCCTGAGTCTATCTTCGAGATTCAATACAAAGGAGGAGCTGGAAATCCATATAGTAATTACTGGACTGAATTCGCTCCTACAGAAAACTTTGTTCTTACACTTTTTGGTGGAGGAATGAACCAGGTTACAGATGATCTGTACAATGAGTTTGAGGCTAGCGATGTGAGACGCGATGTTACTATTGCGCCTGGCTATACAAATAAGACAGGAACATTCATCCCTATCAAATTCCCTAACAAATGGGTAGACAAGACTGCACCGGCGCCAAATGGACGGGAGTTAAGTAATAACAACTTTATGGTGCTGCGTTATGCCGATGTTCTATTGATGCTCTCGGAAGCAACGGGCGATCCCAAATACCTGAACGAAGTACGTGCAAGGGTAGGCCTTCCATTATATGGAACAGCTCAATATCCTGCTAATCTATATCCTAGTCTTGATAGAGCAATTGAACATGAGAGACGAGTGGAATTAGCTTTAGAGTTTCACCGGTTTTTTGACCTGAAAAGAACAGGCAGGGCAGTGGAAGTGGTAAAGAAAACAAAGCCGATAAAAAATGAAGGTCAACTTGTACTACCAATTCCATTAAATGTTATACAACAAAATCCTTCAATAAGTCAAAATTCTGCTTATTTGAACATGTAGCTGCTGTTTTAATATATAATTTTTATTAATGTAGAATCCCGTACCACAATGCGACGGGATTCTTTAAGTTTCATGATAACATCTTCTAATAATAAGTTAAGATGCTTGAATAACCATTGTTAGTAAGCTTGTAATTTTACCTGTGCTATGCTTTGTTCAGGGTGTTTGTTTTACCAGCTTTTGATGAATTGTAACTAGCTTAGCCTGATTGCCATTGTAACAACCTTAGATTACATTAAATATTTTATGATTTTTAAACCTTTTAAACGACTGTTAGCAGCGGGTTTTTTATTCTCTTCATTAGCCATGTCGGAGATTGCTTCTGCGCAGAGTAAGGCAACCTGGATCTGGTATCCTGGCGATTTTGAGATCTGGCTAGGAAACAACATGCAGAACCGCCGTACTGAAAGAGCTTCTTTCTTTCCTCCTTTCTGGAAGTTGGATAGCCATTACCCTTTAATTGATTTTCACAAAGACTTTGACCTTCCGGCAGCTGAAGAAGTTGATTTGTTTGTTGAGGGACAATACAACGTAAAAATAGACGGGAAGGCGATATCTGGTTTTCCTAAACATATTCGTATCCCAGCTGGAAAGCACAAATTAAGTTTAAAAGTTTTTAACCAGGCTTCTGTCCCAGCGATTTATGTTAAGGGGAACAAGGTGGTAAGTGATGATTCGTGGTTAGTGACCTTTGAAGATAAAGAGTGGATAGATGAAACTGGTAAAGTTTCTGATAAATCAGGAACAACATGGCTAAACGCTGGTTCCTGGAATTTCAATACTCCTCAAAGCACTCCTTCTAGGTTCAAACTGGCTACTAAACCTCAGTCAGCAGTAAGTGTTCAACGCAATGGAAAATCATTACTGCTTGATTTTGGTAAAGAAACATTTGGTTATATAAAGCTTCACGGTTTAACTGGTAAGGGAAATGCGAACATTTACTATGGAGAATCCAAAGAGGAAGCCTTAGCTACTGAAACTTGCGAGACTCTTGATCATTTAGAATTGAATCAGGGAGCGAAGAAAGATTCGGTGATGGATCTTACTAAAGCTTTTAGATATGTGAATGTTCAATATGACGGAACTGTCTCCCTCGATTCGGTTTCAATGCTTTATGAGTATCTTCCAGTTGCTGATCGCGGCGGCTTCCGCTGCTCTGATGATGAAATCAATAAGATCTATGATGTGGCGAAATATACTTTTCACCTTAACACACGGGAGTTTTTTATTGATGGTATAAAACGTGACCGTTGGATCTGGTCGGGCGATGCATACCAAAGTTATTTGATGAACTATTATTTGTTGTTCGATTCTCCGACAGTAACAAGAACCCTTCTTGCTAATAGAGGAAAGGATCCTGTAACTAGTCACATCAATACCATTATGGACTATACGTTCTATTGGTTTATAGGTATAAACGATTACTACCAGTATACCGGCGACAAATCCTTCATTAAACAGTTCTATCCAAGGATGCAAAGTCTGATGGAGTATTGTTTGTCCAGAAGGAATAAGAACGGGATGATGGAAGGTTTAGCGGGCGACTGGGTGTTTATTGATTGGGCAGAGGGGTTGAGTAAGAAAGGTGAGGTAAGTTTTGAGCAGATCCTTTTAGCCCGAAGCTTAGAAACCATGGCAACTAGTGCAGAAATAGCCGGAGATACAGAAGGTAAAGCTAAATACGGCCAACTAGCAGTTGAACTCAAGTCAAAGATATTCAAGAACTATTGGAACGACCAGAAGAAAGCGTTGGTACACAGTATGGTTGATGGAAAGCAAACAGAAAATGTGACACGCTATGCTAATATGTTCAGTATTTTCTTCAATTACTTCAACGAGGATCAAAAACAAGCCGTAAAGCAAAGTGTACTGCTGAATGATAAAATTCAGAAGATCACTACCCCGTATATGCGTTTTTACGAGCTAGAAGCTCTTTGTGCTTTAGGAGAGCAAGCCTATGTTACCAAAGAGATGAAAGATTACTGGGGAGGGATGCTTAAGCTGGGCGCAACTTCCTTCTGGGAAGAATATAACCCTGACAAAAAAGGAGCAGAGCATTACGCAATGTATGGCCGTCCGTTCGGGAAGAGCCTTTGTCACGCCTGGGGTGCTAGTCCCTTATACCTGTTAGGAAAGTACTATTTAGGAGTACAACCTACTTCGCCGGGCTATAATACTTATGTAGTAGAGCCAAACTTAGGTGGTTTAAAATGGATAGAAGGTAAGGTTCCTACGCCGAAAGGAGAGATCAGTGTTTATGCAAGTACATCTCAAATAAAGGTAAAAGGAGATGAAGGTACAGGAACACTGCGCTTCAAAAGTAAAAGCAAACCATCTGTAAAAGGTGGAAGGATTTCGGCGAAGGGTAATGGTACGTATGAACTTACTGTAGAAAAAGGTAAGGATTATACGGTCTCTTATTCTTCTATTTAAAAACAAAAAGAGCAGGAGACAACTCCTGCTCTTTTTTTAATAATTTCTTTCCTTCACAAACCTATTCTCTTCCTAATTTTTTCAGCGCACAGCGAAGCCTCTTCTAAAATTTCCTCGTTTTTTCTACCCTTATTAATATTTAACGTTGTTAATCTTGACACCGTTAGACATGCAACAACATTGCTTTCCTTTCCCACGGGAACTGAGATGTCTACTACTCCTTCGGCAAGATCACTCGTTTTTATGTAAGCCCCCTCATTTTTAATTTGCTCTAATGAATCCAAGAAGTTTCTTTTTTCAGTCGCACTAAATTTCTTATAGTGTTCATTTTCTAAAAGAAGCTTATTTTTTTCTGTTTCTGGCATATAAGCAAGCAACACTTTTCCGGAAGCTGTTAGAGGCAGAGGAAAAAGATTACCCTCTTCCACGGAAAGGGCTATCGGTTCAGGACTTTTAACATGCAGTACTACCATCAACTGGTCGAGGTATAAAATGCTTAAATGGCAGGATTGTCTAACAGATGCGGCAAGTTCTTCTATTGGGAATTGAGCTGCTTTACATAGCTCATCTACAGGAGAGTGCCGGTGAGAAAGATGATAAAGCTTAAGTGACAGCCTGTATTTCCCCGAAACTTCATCCCGCAAAACATATCCCCGGGTTTCCAGGCTTACAAGCATCCGATAAATTTCATTTGAACTTCTGTTGATTCCAATTGCAATCTCCGTTTGTGAGAGGGGTACCGATTGGGATGATAAATATTCTAATATATCCAAGCCCTTATCTAAAGCTGGAGCTTGGTATTTGGATTCGTTTAGAGGCATTTATAACAGGTATTTGATTACAAACATAGCAATAGATTGGTCTTTACACACAGGAATTAAAATCGCAGGAAATATTCAAATATGAAAAACAGTTTCATATTTGAAATGTTCTATAATTGCTGCAGGTCTTCAGACCGGTGACAAACTAACCAAATTAATAACCAATTAATCTATGGAATTATCAGGCTGAGAATCCCCGGCTTCGTTCAAGCCATTTTATTTACCATCCATTTATTTCTACTAACCAATCAAAATTTCTATGGAAACTTTAAGACATGCCTCCTGTGTTGGCTGGAGGAATTCCTTGCCTTCCTGGCTATTTTTTCTGCTTTTTTCCCTGTTTTTTTCAACTCCTGTATTTTCCCAGGATATCGTGATTTCAGGGAAAGTCACTGCTGGAGATGGAGAGACTCTTCCTGGAGTATCAGTTAAGGTGAAAAATGGCACAGCTAGTACAACCACTGATGTTAATGGAAACTTTCGAATTTCTGCACCAGGTGCGGCAACGCTAGTTTTTTCTTTTATAGGCTTTGCTGCGCAAGAAGTCGCTGTGAATGGACAAACATCATTGAACGTTCGATTGGCTGCCGATACCAAGTCACTTGAAGAGGTTGTAGTTGTTGGGTATTCTACTCAAAAGCGGGTTAATCTAACTGGTTCATTATCGACAGTATCGGGGGAGACTTTAACCCAAAGACCTGCGCCTAATGCTTCTAATTTGTTACAAGGACGAGTTACAGGTTTACAGGTTACTCAACCTTCGTCAGAACCTGGAAGGGATAATGCCCAATTCTTGATTCGTGGTCGTGGGACATTCGGAGCAGCTACTGGTCCCTTGGTGTTAATCGATGGTGTGACTGGTAATTTAAACAACCTTTCACCTAATGATATCGAAAATATTACGGTATTAAAGGATGCTGCGTCTGCTTCAATTTATGGTTCAAGGGCAGCTAATGGAGTGATCCTGGTAACAACAAAAAGAGGAAAGAAAGGGACACCTGAGATAAATTACAGTTTCAATGTTGGACAACATACAGCTATAGGCCTTCCTGATCTAATCACTAATTCTGCTGAATACATGGAGATGTATAATATTGCAGCGGCAAGAAGTGGATTGAGTCCCACTACCTTTTATCCGCAAGCAGAAATTGACAAGTACCGCAATGCTACTGACCTAAATCAATATCCAAATTTTGATGCAATAGACCATTATTTTAAACCGGCAACAGTTACTAATCATAACCTGTCACTATCGGGTGCAAATGATCAGACTACCTATAATTTATCTCTTAGTTATTTAGACCAGAAAGCTTTCTTTAAGCAATACGACTTCAAACGGTACAATGCCTTGTTAAACTATTCTAACAAGGTGAATAAGAATGTTACCGTGGGAACAAATATGAATCTTACGTATAGGAATAGGGAGGAACCACCTGTAAGAAGCGATTTTATGGCATTGACGGTGTATGCAACCGGACCGCTTTACGGGCCTTACCTGCCAGACGGCAGTGGTCGGGTAGTGGCGCGGGCCTATAACTTTGAGGGCAGGAATCGCAATGTTTCAGAATACTATCTAATGGGAGATCAGACTACAAAAGAGTATAATTTGAATGGTCAGGCCTTCGTTGACGTTAAGTTCTTGAAGGATTTTACCTGGTCATCAAAAGTTGCTGTTAATTATGAAGATGAGTTTTTCAAAATGCATCAGGTTCCTTACAATGTGTATTTATTGCAGGAAAGGGATACTCAGACAGGGGATTATCGAAAAATAGATGGTTTTGGTCCTGATATCTTAGGAGTTACCGATCAATACTCGAAAAGGATTACGAATACCTTTTATTCGACCTTGAATTACTCAAAAACGATAGCGAAAGATCACAGTGTTAGCGGTCTGGCGGGCTACGAGCAGATTTCAACACGTTTAAGAAATCTCCGCGCAAGAAGGCAAAATACAATTGCCCCAGCTATAGATGAGATCTCTGGCTATACTTCAACGAACGAGTTTGTCAACTTTAATCCAACACACCCTCGTTTACCTTCTCTTGCTGATCCTTCCGAATGGGCACTTCAATCATTCTTTGGCAGGGTTAATTATGCTTATAAAGGAAAATATCTATTTGAAGGAAACCTACGTTATGATGGAACATCCAAAGTTTCTCCTGATTACCGCTGGGGTTTGTTTCCATCTGCTTCCATTGGTTGGAACATTTCACAAGAAGATTTTGTTCGAAACAGGTTTAGTTGGATCAATAACATGAAGTTGCGTGCATCTTATGGTACTCTCGGGAACCAGGATGTGGGCGTTTACTTATATCAAAATACGATTAGCTCTGGAAGCAGCTATCCTTTCGGTAATACTACGCCGCAGGCTGCTGCTGTAGTAAATTCATTCCGGGATCAGAGCTTGCAATGGGAGTCGACAACGGTAGCTGATATAGGATTGGATTTCACAGCCTGGAGAGGCTTGTTAGGAGTAACGTTCGATTGGTTCAACAAAAAGAGCTATGATATTTTAGCAGAACAACCAGTTCCAATGAGCCTTGGTTTAGATGCTCCAACTTTTAACCTTGGTAAGGTTCGCAATAAGGGATTTGAACTCGAATTGAGTCACCAGAATAAAGTTGGTCAATTTTCTTATGGTTTGAATGCTCAGCTTTCAAGAGTTCGAAATAAAGTATTAGAACTTAGAGTTCCAAGCAGGGGATCTACCATCCGGGATGTTGGTTATGAGTTGGATGCTCATTACTTATACCAATGGGATGGAATATTTCAAGAGGCTGATATTGCAAGCGGAAATTACCCTAGACATGCTGCAAATGCTAACCCCAGAGCTGGTGACCTGAAAATGAAGGACCTTGACGGGAACGGAGTGGTAGACGCTAATGACCGCACTGTAGTTAAGGGAGCGTATCCTAACTATTTCTATTCCTTTGGTTTGAATGCTGCTTATAAAAATTTCGGATTCAGTGCGTTCTTCCAGGGCGTTGAAGGTATTAAAAGCCGCCAAACAGGATGGGGTGTTGATCCCTTTACCCAGGGAACTGCACCTACGGAAAAATGGAGGAATGCATGGACGCCAACTAATCCGACAAATGAACTACCTGCATTATATGCTGGCAGTGCGGTAGGGGTAACCAGCTATCAGTCGTCTACCTTCTATTTGTCTGATGCCTCATATCTACGTTTGAAGAATGTTGTATTGTCTTATAACCTGCCTGCCAAGCTAACTTCAAAATTTAAGTCGAAGGCTGCTCAGGTTTATGTTTCTGCAGATAACCTATTCACCATTACAGATTTCGAGTTTGGCGATCCGGAAAGAGCTGGTATATCTACCGGAACTCCTCCTTATCCGCAAGCCCGGATTTTTAGTGCTGGCGTTAATGTTAAATTTTAATTGAACAGATCATGCGTATAAAAAATATAATCTTGTTATCTCTGGTTGCTGCCACTATTGGAACAAGTTCTTGTAATAAAGATTTTCTGGATAAGGATCCTTTAAGAGATCCTTCCAGTGGAACTTTCTGGACTTCAGATGCTGACGTTCAGGCCGGATTAGCTGGAGTTTATGCTCGCCTGCAAGCAAATTTTATGGGGTACCAGCGGGTCTATCTGGATGCTTTTAGTGATAATGCTTATGGTGATCCTCAAAATTCTTTCCTCCCGAATATTGCTCAACTTACTACCGGAGGCATAAATCCAAGTCTTGGAAATGGGTCGCCGATAGGGGTAATGTACAGTACGCCTTATCGGATTATTACTTCCTGCAATTATTTTCTTGACAACGTTGATAAAGCACCTATCGCGGAACCAGCAAAAAATGTTTATAAAGGAGAAGTCAGGTTCATTAGAGCATTGGCCTATTTTGATCTGGTTAGAAATTTTGGTGGAGTTATTATTTATGATAAATTTCCTACGGTTCTTGAATCCGCAAAGATTGCCAAAAGTTCCCGCGAACAGGTGTATGCGTTTATAGAACAGGACCTCGACTTCGCAATCACCAATTTGCCTGTTGCAAAATATAATGGTCATGCTGTAAAAGGATCAGCACAAGCATTAAAAGCCAAAGTTTTCATGACCCAGCGAAAATGGGCAGAGGCGATCCCCTTGCTACAGGCAGTAATCGATTCGAAGATCTTTGGCTTAGCTAGTGACTACGCCGGAATATTTAAAACTGCTGGTCAGGCCAACCCCAACGTTAACAAGGAGATAATTTTTTCAACGCAGTACCTGGCCCCCAATAACATTCAGCGTGCACTTAATGGTATGGATTTAGAACTTGGTAATTATGCTCTGCTTCAACCATATAAAGACTTGGTTGATGAGTATGAGATGATTGACGGGAAACTTCCTGCTGAATCGCCATTATACGATCCTGCCAATCCTTATGCTAACCGTGACCCTCGATTGGATTTAACGGTGAAGCTTCCAAACGAAACCTGGAAAACTCCTACGGGAGCAACATTTAATCCTGCAAATATTTCCAGCACTGGATTTATGATGGAGAAGTACGTTGATCTTTCAAGAGCTCCTTTTCAGCCGGCTACTACTGCGAATCAGACCGATCAGGACTATGTGCATCTGAGATACGCAGACGTGTTGTTAATGTATGCGGAAGCAAAAAATGAAGTTAGTGGCCCTGATGGAACTGTATATGGTGCTCTTGATGAAATAAGGGCACGAGTAGGAATGCCAGCCGTAGACAGAATCAAGTACAATTCTCAAGCTTTACTTCGCGATTTTATCCGGCATGAACGACGGGTAGAGTTAGCATTGGAGGGTGAGCGTTATAATGATCTTAAGCGCTGGAACATTGCTCATATTAAGCTTCCGACAGTTAAGACACCTGCCGGTACTCCTTTGGTATTTGAACAAAGGCATTACACTTTACCATTCCTTCAATTCGAGTTGGATAACAATCCTCAACTTATACAGAATGATAATTATTAGTTATGATGCGAAGGCAGACAGTACCTTATATTCTCGTCTGCCTTCTTGCTTCACTAACGGAGCATACCCTCCTGATGCTGAGAATATAGAAGCAAGTTCAAGCGTTATTAGGCTACAGTGATATATAACCCGTACCACTTGTGAAGGTAAAATCGTATAAAAGTAGGGGAACATGATATAAAAAACCAATTAAGGGGTAAATTACATTTGCTAAACTGACCTGTTCTATAAACCTGGAATAACGCGTGACTTAGGTTTATATGCAGCCTGCTTTTTTATAACATACACTTTTTTAATCCGGTTTCTTTAGATGAAACGATACTTATTGATTGTTCCGATTCTTGCACTAGCTGTGAATTCCTATGCTCAGCTGGTAGACAAAACGCCTGCTGCTGTCCCTGTAGTACCTACTATCTATAATAGAGAACCATGGGAAGATCCATTAGTAAGCGGCATTAATCGTGAACCTTCCCGTGCTACAGCTTATTCTTTTCCAGATGTTAATTCTGCACTAACTGGCAACCGGGAAAAAAGCACGAGGATGATCTCCTTGAATGGGAACTGGGATTTCTCTTTTGCTTTTAAACCCGCTGATGCTCCTAAAGATTTTTATAAAAGCAGGGTTTCGGGTTGGAAGAAAATAGAGGTTCCATCAAGCTGGGAGATGAAGGGTTACGATAAGCCTATCTATAAAAGTGCTGTTTATCCTTTCCGTCCTGTTAATCCCCCTTACGTGCCACAGGATTATAACGGTGTTGGAAGTTACCAAAGAACATTCACTCTTCCTGATAACTGGAAGGATATGAATATTACGCTCCATTTTGGAGGAGTCAGCTCTGCGTACAAGGTTTGGTTAAATGGGAAGTTCCTTGGGTATGCTGAGGATAGCTTCCTGGCATCTGAGTTCAATATCACTCCATATTTGCAAAAGGGAGAAAATATAGTTTCTGTACAAGTGATCCGTTGGAGTGACGGAAGTTTTCTGGAAGATCAGGATCACTGGAGAATGAGCGGAATTCACCGCGAAGTGATGCTTCTTGCTGAGCCTAAACTACGTATCGCTGATTTTCACTGGCAGGCGAAGCTTGATAAAGACTACAAGGACGCTATATTTAGCATTCGACCCAGGATCGAAAACCTTACTGGAAAAGTGGTTCAGGGATACAATGTAAAAGCACAGCTTTACGATAAGCAGGGTAAACCTGTATTTGAGAAAGCACTGAAAAGATCAGCGGAAAGCATTATTAACGAAATTTATCCTCGGCTAGATAACGCGAAATTTGGATTGCTTGAAACAAAGGTGAAAAATCCAGCAAAGTGGAGTGATGAAGCGCCAAATCTTTATACGCTTGTCATCTCTCTTCAAGATAGTACGGGCCGTGTATTAGAAGCTAAAAGCTGTAAGGTAGGTTTTAGAAGCATTGAGTTTTCTAAAACGGATAGTAAGCTTTTAATTAACGGTAAGACAACGTATCTGTATGGTATTAACCGTCCCGATCATCATCCAACAAAAGGGAAGGCCTTGAGCCGCGAAGATATTTTACAAGATGTACAAACAATTAAACGTTTTAACTTCAATTGCATCCGTACCAGCCATTACCCCATGGATCCTTATTTATACGATCTTTGTGATGAGTATGGTATACTGGTAATTGATGAGGCAAACCTTGAAACACATGGACTAGGAGGGAAGCTTAGTAATGATCAGCAATGGACTGGTGCGTACCTGGAAAGGAGCAATCGCATGGCTATGCGTGATAAGAATCATCCTAGTATCATCATCTGGAGCTTAGGAAACGAGGCTGGCCGCGGACCAAACCACGCAGCAATGGCTGAATGGCTTCACGATTTTGATATTACGCGTCCTGTTCATTATGAACCGGCAATGGGTAATCCTCGTCTGGAAGGTTATATTGATCCTTCTGATCCACGGTACCTTAAATCAAACGATCATTCCCATCGTATTCAAAACCCTCAGGATTCATATTACATTGATATTGTAAGTCGTATGTACCCGGGCATTTATACCCCTGAGCTTTTGGCCTACCAGCAGAATGGAGATAAGCGTCCGATTTTCTTTGTTGAGTACGCGCATGCAATGGGCAACTCAGTTGGAAATATGAAAGATTTCTGGGATAAGTTCAGAAGTACTCCAAGAGTAATTGGTGGAGCTATCTGGGAATTTAAAGATCAGGGACTATTGGTAAAAGACAGTGCCGGCGTAGAATATTACGCTTATGGGGGCGATTTCGGAGAAAAGTACTTCGATAATTTTACTATCAAAGGAGTTGTTGCCTCTGATGGGCGTCCGAAAGCAGCAATGTGGGAATGTAAACGCGTTTATCAGGGAGCTCAGACCGAACTTGCAGATGCTGCGAATGGCTTGCTTAAAGTAACTAACCGCCACGCTGTTAAATCTCTGAGTGATTACTTTGTTAATCTTATAGTAAGGGAAGATGGTAAGGTTGTTACCAATAAAGTACTGCCAAGAATCGACCTTGCAGCTGGAAGAGACACATTGATAAGTATTGCCAAATATCTTCCAAAGATGAAAGCAGGTTCTGAATACCTGGCGGATATTCATTTCAGTTTAGCAACCGACCAGGTATGGGCACCAAAAGGATTTGAAGTTGCCTCTAACCAATTTGCCTTAACCTCCCCGGTGAAGTCTGCAACAAATAAAGTTGCAACAGGAAATGTTACAGTTAACGCTACTAATAATAGGATTACAGTTAGTGGAAATGGTTTCGACATAGGTTTTGATGAGCAGAATGGGGCACTGACTTCATACAAATTGAACGGAATTGAGCAGATCTTTGCTCCATTATTACCTCACTTTACTCGTCCGCAAACTGATAATGATAAACGCGGATGGAAAACGCATAAAAAGCTTAAGCAATGGTTCGAACCCGCAATGAAACTGGTTGAAACTCGTTCTGAGACTTTAAGTGGCGGCCAGGGGGTGACTGTTTCTTCCAGATATACACTGATCAATGATAGTGCTTCTGTTCTAGTAAACTATAATGTTTCTCCCGCAGGAGCGGTTAAGGTGAGCTATGCTTTAAACGTAAAACCGGGACTGCCTAATATTCCTAAAGTAGGGATGCAAGGTGGAATTGCAAGGGAATACGATCAGATTACCTGGTATGGTAAAGGACCTTTGGAGAATTATATAGATCGTAATTACGGTTCTGATGTAGCTATTTATTCTCAGAATGTTATTGATTTTATGGAACCTTATGCTGTTCCGCAAGAGAACGGTAACCGTACAGACGTACGTTGGATGTACCTGTCGGACAAGAAGAAGAACGAGGGAATTTTGGTAGTTGCAGATAGCCTTTTAAGTATGAGTGCATGGCCTTATACTGAAGAGAACATTAGCACTGCTAAGCATACTAATAAGTTAAAAGATGCCGGTTTCCTAACTCTTAATATTGATCTGATTCAAATGGGAGTTGGAGGAAATGATAGCTGGAGCGATGTAGCTGCTCCTTTGGATATCTATCAAATACCGGCTAAATCTTATCAATACAGTTTCTATCTGATGCCAGTTAAAGCGGCAGCCGACAAGATTCAGGAAAAGGTAAGGCAGATAAAGAACTAACAAAAAAGATAACCTATACCGCCGGATTCTGGTCCGGCGGTTTGTAATAAACCAATGACGAACAGGAAAGTATTAAAAGGAATTACCTGGAACCATAGCCGAGGCTTTGTTCCAATGGTAGCAACAGCCCAGCGATTTTCAGAGTTAAATCCAGATGTAGAAATCGTATGGGAGAAAAGAAGCTTACAACAGTTTGCTGATTTTTCAATTGAAGAACTGGCAAAGCGTTTTGATCTGTTAGTGATCGACCACCCATGGGCGGGATTTGCAGCAAAAACCAAGTCTATTCTACCCCTTGATCAATATTTATCTGCCGAGTATATCAAAGACCAACAGGTTAACACTGTCGGTCATTCTTGTACAAGTTATTCTTACGATGGGCATCAATGGGCTTTAGCTATTGATGCTGCTACGCCGGTTGCCTCTAGCAGGCCGGATCTTTTCGAACAGCATAAGCTTGCGCTTCCTAAGACATTCGAAGATCTACTTGAACTGGCAGATCGTGGATTGGTAGCTTTTGCTGGTATTCCTATTGATGTTTTAATGAGCTTCTACATGTTCTGCTGTTCTTTAGGAGAGGATCCATGTCAGGCAGAAGATAAAGTGATCTCAGAAGAAACAGGAATAAAAGCACTGCAACTTTTCCGGCAGCTTGCTACTAAAATAGATCCAGAAAACTTTGAAAGAAATCCGATAAAAGTATATGAGGCAATGACGCAAACGGATGAAGTTGCGTATTGCCCCTTTGCTTATGGCTATTCAAATTACTCACGCAGGGGATATGCCCGAAGACTGCTCCACTTCCATGATATGATAACATTGGATGGAAAGACAAATTTAAAAAGTACGCTGGGAGGAACGGGCCTTGCTATTTCATCCTCTTCAGAACACGTTGATATTGCGGTTGAATACGCTAAATATGTTGGCTCTGCAGAGTGTCAGCAAACAGTGTTCTTTGAAAACGGCGGTCAGCCAGGGCATTTGAGTGCCTGGACAGACAACGAAGTAAACAGGCAGACAGCAAACTATTTTGCGAATACCCTTCCGGCACTTCAACGAGCCTTTTTACGACCACGTTATCACGGCCATATGTATTTTCAGGACCATGCTGGCGACATGGTACGTGATTATCTGATGCAGGGAGGTAATGAAGGTTTGATTTTAAACGGCTTGAATGAGTTATATCTTAAATCCAGAAATTTAGAGATGGCATGAACAGACCGTTAGAGGGATTACTAGTGTTGGAGTTTTGTCAGTTTCTGGCTGGTCCATCGGCAGGATTGAAACTTGCTGATATGGGCGCTCGCGTGATCAAAATAGAACGTCCTGTAAAGGGCGATGCTTGTCGTCAGCTTGCTATCAAAAATCTTTTTGTTGAAGGTGATAGTCTGTTGTTTCACACGATCAACAGAAACAAGGAATCTTATGCAGCTGATCTAAAGAATGCTGAAGATCTGGAGAAGGTAAAACAACTGATAGCCAAAGCTGATGTGATGACACACAACTTCCGTCCCGGAGTGATGGAAAAGGTAGGATTGGATTTTGAATCTGTCCGGGCAATAAATCCAAAAGTTATTTATGGAGTAGTTACCGGCTACGGAACAGAAGGGCCTTGGGCTAGTAAGCCTGGGCAGGACTTATTAGTTCAGTCGGTTTCAGGTCTAACCTGGCTTTCGGGATGTGATGAAAACGGTCCTGTTCCTTTTGGGCTTTCGGTGGCAGACATCATGTGCGGAAATCACTTGGCACAAGGAATCCTTGCAGCTCTGATAAAAAGAGCAAGAACAGGTAAGGGAGTGCTTGTTGAGGTTAGCCTTCTGGAATCTGTATTGGATATTCAATTTGAAGTTCTGACAACGTACCTGAATGATGATGGGAAGCTACCTAAAAGAAGTACTGTTAAAGGGAGTGGACATGCTTATTTAAGTGCTCCTTATGGAATATACGGTACTGCTGATGGCTTTATTGCTTTGGCTATGGGTAACCTTACTCAGATCAGTTCAGTTATCGGATGTGACATTTCAGATTTGTACATAGATACCGACTCTTCCTTCCGCAACAGGGATGAACTATTGACCTTATTTGGCCGAACCCTAAAAAACAGGACAACTTCTGAATGGCTGTCGGTTTTAGAGGCAGAGGGAATCTGGTGTGCTGATGTCCTTAAATACGAGGATGCAGTTAAACATCCAGCATTTGCATCTGCTGGAATTACTCAGACTGTACATGCAGGTTCTCTGGACTTACTAACGACCCGAAATCCAGTACGGTTGGATGGTGAGAAGTTGTATTCCGATAAAGCAGCCCCACGTGTAGGGGTGTCTAATGACTTAATTAATCAGGAATTTAATCTCTAAGTTATGCTGCCACTTGAAGGATATTTAGTTATAGACTTTAGTCAATTCCTCTCAGGACCATCAGCTAGCTTACGACTAGCCGATCTAGGCGCGAGAGTGATCAAAATAGAACGTCCTGGTACTGGCGATATATGCCGTACATTATATACATCAAACCTGGTGATGAATGGAGTCTCGTCCGTTTTTCATGCAATTAACAGGAACAAGGAAAGCTTTGCCGCGGATTTAAAGAAAGCGGAAGATGCCGAACTTATCCGTGAGTTGTTGAAAAAGGCCGATGTTGTGATGCACAACTTCCGGCCGGGGGTAATGGAGCGCCTAGGGTTTGATCATAAATCCATCAAGGTAATTAATCCGAACATAATCTATGCTGAGATTTCAGGCTACGGTAGCGAAGGTTTATTTAAAGGGAAACCGGGACAGGATCTGTTACTGCAATCATTAACAGGATTAACGTGGTTAACCGGAAATGCTGATGATGGTCCAGTGCCAATGGGACTATCGATAATTGATATGCTTGCTGGTGCCCATTTGGCTCAAGGTATTCTTGCTTGTCTGTATCGCAAAGCAATTAAAGGAGAGGGCAGTTTGGTCCAGGTGAGCATGCTTGAATCTGCGTACGACTTTCAGTTTGAAACTATCACCACCTTTCTTAATGATGGCGGCGTGAACCCTGAACGGACAGCAAGAAGCAATGCGAATGCTTATCTGGGTGCACCTTATGGCATTTACTCCACTCAAAATGGCTACCTGGCTCTGGCGATGGGTTCTATTCCTTTTCTGGCAAAACTTTTAGAATGTGAGGCTTTGTCGATATATAAAGATGGAGCTGAGGCGTTTGAGAAAAGAGACGAGATAAAAGGAGTTCTGGCTGATCATCTGAAAACAAAGCCGACAACAGAATGGCTGAAGGTTTTAGAAGCAGCCGATATTTGGTGTGCTGATGTGATGGACTGGAACCAGCTTTTTGAGCATGACGGATTTAAGGTGCTGGGAATGGTACAAAAGGTAACGATGAACGATGGCTACAGCTATGATACTCTGCGTTGCCCGATACGTATCGATGGAGAAAGAATGTATTCATCAAAAGGTTCCCCTAAATTAGGACAGGATAATGAAGCCATTATCAAAGAATTTATAGGCAGGGAGGATGTGTATGAGCTCGGAAAATAAGTTCAGGATAGCTGTAAGGAAATTCGGCCCATTTGAGTCGGCGATGGAAAAGTTATGGAAAAAGTTTTGTGATACTTCGGGATGCACACTTGAAGCTGAACTGGTGCCGATGGACCTGCATCCTCTTTATGAGGCTACTATCGCTCGTGGTGGATTGAAATCAGGTGATTGGGACGTTGCTCATATCAATACAGATTGGATCTTTGAAGCCTGGACGAACGGAGACATAGAGAACCTGAAAGATTATATTAAGGACAATCCTCCGTTGGAATATCCGCAAGGCTGGAGTGATTCGCTTTTGCAGTTGCAACAGTTCGGTGAGGATGTTGCTGGTCTTCCATTTCATGATGGACCAGAGTGTTTTATTTACCGGAAAGATCTTTTCGAGGATCCAAAGGAACAACAAGCTTATCTTGGAAAATACGGTAGTCCTCTTAGTGTTCCACAGACCTGGCAGGAATTTCATCAGGTAGCACAATTCTTTACCCGTCCTGAACAGAATCTTTACGGAACTCTTTTCGCCTGTCTTCCTGATGGCCATAATACCATTTTTGATTTTTGCCTTCAGCTTTGGACAAGAGGAGGCAGGGTGATACGCCCTGATGCTTCTGTTCATTTAGACACCCCTCAGGCTATTGCCGGATTAGACTTTTACCGTAAGATAGTTAAAGATCAGTCAGCTATACATCCTAAAGCCTTCGATTACGAGTCGGTACAAGCAGGCATGGCCTTCGCTCGTGGAGAAGTTGCTATGATGGTAAACTGGTTTGGCTTCGCATCAATGTGCGAGGTTTATGAAGGGTCGGCCGTTAAAGGTAAGGTTGACATTACCAGACTACCTCACGACGAAACCAGTGAATCGGCTTCTCTTAATGTTTATTGGCTTTATACAATTGGTTCGGGCAGTCGAAATAAAAAGATAGCTTACGATTTTATTCGTTTTGCCACTAATCAGGAGAACGATAAGTTGCTGACCCTGGAAGGGGGAATTGGCTGCAGATTATCAACCTGGAATGATCCGGAGATCAATAAGGTGATCCCTTATTATCATAAATTAGAGATGCTTCATAAAGAAGCAAGGTCACTACCACAGAAAAGCAATTGGGCTCAGATTGCCGAAGTTATTGATGAAGCAGTGCTGAAAGCATTGAACACCGATATTCCATCAGCTGAAATATTAAGAAGAGCCCAGGAACAAATTACAGAAACTAACCATCAAAACATGCAAATACCCTATAAACCACTATTGCCAACAACGGAGCAGCCCATTATTATAATAGGGGCAGGGGGAATTGTTAAAGATGCCCACCTACCTGCGTACAAACAAGCAGGATTTAAGGTTTTAGGAATAACAAATCGTACTAAACAGCGTGCTGAGAACTTAGCTGCGGAATTTGGGATACCGAACGTATATGATTCTGTTGAGGATGCAGTGGCGAACGCACCTGCCAACGCGGTTTACGATATTACCATAATGCCAGAGAAGTATGTAGAAACATTAGAAGCTTTGCCTGATGGTGCAGCTGTTTTGATACAGAAACCAATGGGTGATTACTTCTGGCAAGCCAAAGAAATACTTGCGGTTTGTAGGAGGAAGAAACTAGTAGCCGCTATCAATTTCCAACTTCGTTACGCACCCTTCGTAAGTGCTGCAAGATATATGATAGACCAGGGGATGATAGGGGAGCTTTATGATATGGAAGTGAGAGTGACCCTTGTAACCCCCTGGGAATTATTCCCCCATGTAATGGTCCATCCTCGCTTAGAGATACAGTATCACAGCATTCATTATGTTGACATGATGCGTTCTTTTTTGGGTGATCCTTACAGTGTCTATGCAAAAACCCTCAAGCATCCGGCTAAAAGCCTTTCCTCATCAAGGTCGACCATTATAATGGATTACGGAGATACTATGCACGCGGTGATCAATACAAATCACGATCATGAGTTCGGAGCCCATAACCAGGAAAGCTTTATCAAGTGGGAAGGAACCAAGGGTGCTATCAAGGCAAAAATGGGCTTATTGATGAACTACCCTGACGGAGTGCCCGACAAGTTTGAATATTGTTTGATCGAGGAAGGAAAGCAGCCAGAGTGGAATACACTCGAATTAGAAGGATCGTGGTTCCCGGAAGCATTTATAGGTACGATGTCTAATCTAATGAGATTTAAAGAAGGATCAGATGAGGTTCTGTATACTAGCGTAGAAGATGTTATAAAAACAATGGCTGTTGTAGAAAGCGCCTATATCTCGAGCGATAAGGGAGGAGTTGTAGTAGCGGATCAATTGAAAGAAGAAGATCTTGGTGTAATCAATTAAGTACTCTATCATTCAAATATTCATTCATTCACTCACTCATTCATTTTACTTAGTACCACATGTTTTTCAGATCTATATTTTTCGAAGATTACCAGTTAAACGATAAAAGAGTTACTCTTGGCCGCACCATTACTGAAACAGATTTCGTTGTTCATGCGGGACATACAGGGGATTTCTTCCCTCACCATATGGACGCGGAATGGTGTAAAACACAACCCTTCAATCAAAGGATAGCGCACGGGACTATGATATTCAGTATAGGAATTGGGCTTACTGCTTCAGAAATTAACCCAGAGGCAATGTCAAAGGGTTATGACAGACTGCGCTTTGTGAAGCCAGTTTACATTGGCGATACTATACATTCTGAAATCACCATATCAGAAAAAGCCGATGCGAAGAAGCCAGAGTATGGAACAGTTACCGAGCATGTAGAGATCATTAATCAACATGGAGAGGTGGTCCTTGTTTGTGATCACTTGTTAATGGTTAAACGGAAAAATAACCTTTAAAACTTAAATTATGGCATTTGCACCTCAAGAAACATCCCTTGTTTCAGAGCAAAACATACATTCCAACCGGGGTGGGGGAAAACAATACATCTTGCCCTTTATCCTGGTTACCTGCCTTTTCTTCCTTTGGGGAATGGCGCACAACCTCGATTCTATCCTGATTCCACACTTAAAGAAGGCTTGCCAGTTAAATAACCGTCAGTCAACACTGGTAGATACCGCGGTATTTCTTGCTTACTTTCTCATGGCCATTCCGGCAGGAGCTATCTTAAAAAAATGGGGATACAAGAGTAGTATTATTCTAGGACTGCTGGTTTTTGCCAGCGGGGCATTTTTATTTGTACCTGCAGCTAACACCAGGGCTTACGAGATTTTTCTTGTTGCCTTATTTATCATAGGTTGCGGTTTAACCATTCTTGAAACGGCGGCTAATCCTTATGCAGCTGTTTTAGGTGATCCAGCGGGTGCATCAACCCGATTAAATTTGGCAGCTTCCTTTAATGGGCTGGCCGCTATGGTTGCTCCAATCATAGGTACAACCTTTATCCTTTCCGGAAAAGAATACAGTAAAGCCGATCTTGATGCGATGCCAGATGCAGAACGGTTGAACTACTTCATGACCGAAGCAGCATCAGTTAAAATGCCATATATTGTACTGGGTTCTGTGCTTGTAGTAATAGCGCTGTTGTTTTATTTCATGCATTTGCCCGAAGTTAAAGCTGTAGCAGATACAAAAACTGAAAGTAGAGCTGGCTTTTTTGAAGTATTAAAACATAAGCATTTATCATGGGCAGTAGCTGCTCAGTTCTTTTATGTAGGAGCACAAGTTTGTGTAACCAGTTTTTTTATCCGCATGGCTCAACAGGGAGCAAATGTAGATGAAAAAACAGCAGGTTACTACCTTACTGTATATGGTGCTCTTTTTATGGGAGGACGATTTGTTGGTACTGCCTTACTTAAATTTATCAAGTCACATAATCTGCTCTCAATTTATTGTATCCTTTCAATTCTTCTTTGTGTGGTATCAATGCTAGGGGAAGGTATTCATGTTATTTATGCGCTGGGAGGAATAGGCTTCTTTATGTCTATCATGTTCCCAACAATATTTGCACTTGGTATAAGCAATTTAGGCGAGGGTACAAAGGCTGGCTCTTCCTGGATTATTATGTCCATAGTCGGTGGGGCTATTTTACCTTATGCAATGGGTACCATTATCGACATGAATGGAGATAACATTCAAATTGGTTATATCGTGCCTCTTATTTGTTTTGTAATTATTCTATACTTCGGAATGAAGGGCTATAAGCCCTCTGAAATTTCTAAATAATGGGTTTTAAAGGAAAACTATTTCTTGTTCTTACAGCAGTTTTTATACTGCTTTTTCAGCCTAGGTCTTACTCACAAAACTCCGAGTCGGCGAAGACCTGGGTAGCCTGGTACTGGGTTCAGTCTGCGGTATCTAAAGAAGGCATAACTGCCGATTTAGAGGCTATGAAGGAAGCAGGGATAGCTGGAGCATTTTTGATGCCTGTGAAAGGCGCCGCAACACCTCCCGTTTACAGTCCGGCGGCAGATCAGCTAAGTCCTCTATGGTGGGAGATGGTTATTCATTCTCTCAAGGAGGCAGACCGATTGGGATTGAAGATCGGTATGCATATTGGAGATGGTTTTTCGCTTGCTGGTGGACCATGGATAACGCCAGAATTATCTATGCAGAAGGTAGTTGCAAGCAAGACATTCATTACCGGCGGGAAATCTCTGAAGATTAATCTTCCTCAGCCCGAAACAAAGGTTAATTATTACAAGGATATCGCTGTTTATGCGTTCCCTTCTGTTGACGGATCAGGGGTATCTAGCCAGACTGTTATTCCCAAAGTAACAACAAGTTCAGGAGCAGATGCGTCGTTTCTTGTGAAAAAAGAGAATAAACAGGCTTTTCGTTCTGCGGAACCGGTTTCAATTCAATACGCATTTGAAAAGCCTTTCACTGCTCGTTCTGTTTTTATCCATACCGACGGTAATAACGTTCAGGCTCATCGTCTTAAAATAGAAGTAAGTGATGATGGAAAGACTTTCCGGTCGGTAACACGCCTCGAGCCTCCAAGGCATGGCTGGCAGGATGCCGAACAGGATATTACTCATTCTATCAGCCCAACCACAGCAAGATACTTCAAATTCAGCTATAGTCCGGAAGGCACTGAGCCCGGGTCAGAGGATATGGAGAATGCTAAATGGAAACCATCATTGAAATTGGTGGGACTTACATTATCTGCCGAACCTGTCATCCACCAATATGAAGGGAAATCAGGAGCTATCTGGAGAGTAAGTAAACGTTCAACAGCAGCGGAAATAAGTAAAGATCTCTGCATTCCTTTGAATAAAATTATAAATCTTACAAACAAGCTCAATTCAGATGGGACCTTAAATTGGTCTGCCCCTAAGGGTAATTGGACAATTGTACGTATTGGACATACTTCAACCGGTCAAACTAATGCCACTGGTGGGGCAGCGAGAGGTCTGGAATGTGATAAATTTAATCCTGAGGCCATCAAGCTTCATTTTGATAACTGGTTTGGAGAAGCTGTGCGGAGAGCCGGACCAAATCTTACTCCCCGTGTATTAAATACTTTCTTTATGGACAGCTGGGAGTGTGGAAGTCAGAATTGGTCGCCGGTATTCAGAGACGAGTTCAAAAAAAGAAGGGGTTATGATCTGTTGCCTTATTTACCTGTAATGGTAGGGCTCCCTGTTGAAGATATTGAAACATCAGAAAAAGTACTTTATGATGTAAGAAAAACTATCGCCGAATTAGTTGTCGACAAGTTTTATGGTACTATAGCTCCATTGGTAAAAGAAAAAGGACTTAATTTCATTACAGAGAATGTTGCTCCGATTATGGTAAGTGATGGCCTTGCTCATTATAAGATGGTTGATATGCCTATGGGCGAGTTCTGGCTAAATAGTCCGACTCACGATAAGCCTAACGACATGCTTGATGCCATTAACGGCGGACATATTTATGGCAAAAATATCATAGGGGCAGAGTCTTTTACAACAGTAAGAATGGCCTGGAATGAACATCCGGGAATGCTAAAAACACTTCAGGACCTTAACTACGCCCTGGGTTTAAATAAAGTTTCCTACCATGTTTTTGTTCAAAATCCATGGCTGGACAGAAAGCCGGGAATGACTCTAGACGGGGTTGGACTTTACTTCCAACGCGACCAAACCTGGTGGAAACCAGGTAAAGCCTGGGTTGAATATGCAGAACGTTGTCAGCAGCTGTTGCAAATGGGCAAGCCTGTTGCGGATATCGCTGCTTTTATAGGAGAAGAATTGCCCCGCCGGTCTATACTTCCAGACAGGTTAGTCCCTGTTCTTCCTGGCTTATTTGGAAAAGATGTAGTTGAAGCTGAAGTAAAACGGCTGGCAAATGTAGGTCAGCCGATGCGGCAACTACCTGCTGGTGTAAACAATTCGGCTAATAGGGCAGACCCTGAAAATTGGGCTAATCCGCTTCGTGGTTATGCTTACGATTCTTTCAATCCGGATGTGTTAACTACCGCTGTTGTTAAAAATGGTAGCGTAGTATTTGAAAGCGGAGCAACCTATAAATTATTGGTGGTACCAGGCCGGATGGCGATGAATCCCAACTCTTCTTTCATGAGTATTGAAGTTGCAAGTAAACTACTTGAACTTTTAAAAGATGGAGCAACAATACTGATGATTGAAAAGCCTCTTGAACAACCCGGATTACAACAGGCGGATAAAGCTGCATTTCAAAAAGTTGTTGACGAGATTTGGAATGGTAATTACAAAGGGAAATTGCTGAAGGGGCCGTACCAGCAGGAGACGCTGTCCTTGATCGGATTAGAAAGAGATTTCATTGTAACAGAAGGAAGCGGAAATTATGCCAGCAAAATAGCATACACGCACAGACAAAACGGAGCCGAGGAAATCTATTTTATTTCTAACCAGGAAGACAGAGAAAGAACATTAAATCTATCTCTTAGAGGGTCAAAAGCCATGGTAGAGATCTATGATGCGGTTAGCAATAAAAGATGGCTAGCTGAGAACTTCAGTACTGAGGCTGGACGTACGTCTCTTGATATAAGGCTTGAGCGAAATGCCTCCTTATTTATCATTCTTAAAGAGGGAAATAAAGCAGCTTCAAATAAAAATAGTCGCAACTGGAAAGAATATTCTGAATTGAAAGCAGTTACGGGAGCGTGGAAAGTGCAGTTTGATCCTAATTTTTACGGACCAGAAAAAGCAGTTGAGTTTAGGACTTTGACAGACTGGTCAGTTTCGGCAGACACGCTCATTAAGTATTACTCGGGTACGGCAATATATAAAACTAATTTCAAGGCAGACAAGGTTACAAGGCCAGTATTTCTTGATCTTGGCGAAGTTGCCAACCTTGCCGAAGTAAAAGTGAACGGAATTTCATGTGGGGTAGTTTGGACAGCTCCTTATCGGGTGGATATATCTTCTGCATTGAAAAAGGGAAATAACGAATTAACAATAGAAGTAACCAATACCTGGGCAAACAGGCTAATGGGAGACCGTAGGTTGCCTGAAGCTAAACGGTTAACCAAAACAACGGCTCCCTACCGTTTAGAAGGGGCTCCACTGCAAAAAGCAGGATTGTTAGGGCCGGTTAAATTGCTGGAAGAAAAATAAAGAGTTTTTTAAGATCGAATTATAATAAGATTACCAATGATGATTAATCGAACAATTGCTAAAGGAACAGTTGCACTTTTTGCTGCTGCATTAGCTTTAAATTCTAATGCCCAGGAGAAAAGCCTGGTAAATACTTCAAAAAGTCCTTATGCAAAATTGCAGAGCGTAAACATGGGAGACGTGAGCTGGACGAATGGTTTCTGGGCAGATCGCTTTAGAGTTGCTAAAGAGGCGATGGTTCCAAACCTGTGGAGGATTTACAATGATGCTAACATTAGTCATGCATTCAAAAACTTTGAGATTGCCGCTGGTCTAGACACCGGCTCTCATAAAGGACCATCTTTCCACGATGGTGACTACTATAAAGCGCTTGAAGCAATGGCCAGTTTGTATGCAGCAACAAAAGATAAGAAACTGGATGAAATGATGGATAAAGCTATTGCTGTGATTGCGAAATCACAACGGCAGGACGGGTATATCTACACCAAGGCCATGATCGAGCAGCGTAAAACCGGCAGCAATAATCAGTTTCAGGACAGGTTAAGTTTTGAAGCCTATAATATTGGTCACTTAATGACTGCTGGATGTGTCCATTTCAGGGCTACCGGAAAAACTAACTTGTTAAATGTTGCAAAGAAGGCTACAGACTATCTGTATAACTTTTATAAGCAGGCATCCCCAACTTTAGCCAGAAATGCGATCTGCCCATCTCATTACATGGGAACTATCGAAATGTATCGCACTACTAAAGATCCAAGATATCTGGAGCTCGCAAAGCATCTTATTGATATAAAAGGAAAGATAGATGACGGAACAGATGATAACCAGGACAGGATTCCCTTTCGTGAGCAGAAAAAGGCGATGGGACATGCAGTGCGCGCTAACTACCTTTATGCCGGGGTAGCGGATGTTTACGCAGAAACTGGTGATAAAACATTATTAAATACACTTGACCTGATGTGGGATGATGTAACTTCTCATAAAATGTATGTTACAGGTGGCTGTGGTTCTTTATATGATGGTACTTCTCCTGATGGAACATCTTACGATCCGAAAGATGTACAGAAGATCCATCAGGCATTCGGTCGCGACTTTCAGCTTCCAAATCTAACAGCCCATAACGAAACCTGTGCTAACATCGGAAACGTGCTTTGGAACTACAGAATGCTTCAGTTGACAGGAGATGCCAAGTATGCTGATATAATGGAGCTAGCTTTATACAATAGTGTACTTTCAGGAATTAGCCTGGACGGTAAGAAATTTCTTTATACCAATCCTCTAGAATTCTCTGATGACCTGCCTTTCAAACAGCGCTGGTCTAAAGACCGTGTAGAGTATATCTCTCTCTCAAATTGTTGCCCGCCAAACGTAGTTCGAACAATCGCCGAGGTTAACAATTATGCTTATAGTGTTTCAGACAAAGGAATTTGGTTGAACCTTTATGGTGGAAATAATATCAGTACGAAATTAAAGGATGGTTCTAAAGTTAGTTTATCTCAGGTAACTAATTATCCTTGGAATGGCGATGTAAATCTCACCATCAATGAAAGTTCTTCTAAGCCCTATTCTATTTTCTTAAGGATTCCGGGTTGGGCTAATAATGCTCAGGTTTTAGTTAACGGTAAGCCAGCTGGTATCACAACTACGTCTGCCAGCTATGCAGAGTTAAACAGAAAATGGAAATCGGGAGACAAAATTCAGTTAGTCCTTCCGATGGACGCTAAACTGGTTGAAGCAAATCCACTGGTAGAAGAAAGCAGAAATAGGGTTGCTGTAAAACGTGGTCCTGTGGTATATTGTGTCGAATCCCCTGATTTAAATGGTCAGAAGCTTTATAACCTAGTAGTTCCTGCTAATATCTCTTTTCAGCCTCAGCCATTAAAAATTGATAATGCAGAGGTGATGAGTTTGGTAGGTAACGCTAAAGTAATTGAGCCAAGAGAATGGAAGAATACACTTTACCGGGAAGTATCTGCAGCTAATCAAACCGCTCCGATCCGTTTAATCCCTTATTTCGCTTGGGGTAATCGTGGACATGCAGAAATGCAAGTTTGGATGCCGGTTTCAAGATAAACAGCTAGTAAGCAAGTGGTTAGGATTAATTCCCCTACCATCTCAATTGCTCAGGGACCTTTAAACTTTTACCTTTTACTCAATAAGCATGGAAAGAATTAGAGCTAAATATTATATCGAAACGCCCTATGAGCTGGAGAAAGCAGCTCAGGTACTTGCAGGCGAGCAATCCTCAGGAACATTCGTGGAGGTGCCTGGAGAAACTGAAGAGTTAAAGAGTCGCTTTGCAGCCAGGGTTGAATCCATTACACCATTGGAAACAGTAACAGAGCCTGCAATTCCTGGAGCAAAGTCTCCGACTGGTAAGTACCAGCGGGCGATGCTTGAAGTTTCCTGGTCGATTGAGAATTTTGGATATAATCTTCCTGTTTTGATCTCTACCCTACAAGGAAACTTGTATGAGATTACTCAATTTACAGGGCTTAAACTGATGGACATAGACTTTCCTGATTCTTATGCAGAGGTTTTCAAAGGTCCTCAGTTCGGAATAGAAGGGTGTCGGGGTTTAACCCAGGTGTATAAGAGGCCTCTGATTGGAACTATTATAAAACCCAGTATAGGCCTTTCACCCGAGCAAACTGCAGAGTTGGTAAAAACTCTTGCTGAGGCTGGTATTGATTTTATTAAGGATGACGAATTGCTTTCCTCATCTGCTAACTCTCCTTTTGCCAAGAGGGTGAATGCCGTAATGAAAGTCATTAATGATTATGCTGATAAAACAGGAAAGAAGGTAATGTATGCCTTTAATATCAGCAATGAAATCGATGAGATGCAACGCAACTACGAGAAGATTGTCCAGTCGGGAGGAACCTGTGCAATGATCAGCTTGAATAGTGTAGGGATCTCAGCGGCCAAGAAGATCTGTGATAATGGAGCTTTGGCTATTCACGGTCACAGAAATGGTTGGGGGATGATGAACAGACATCCATTACTGGGAATCGAGTTTCCTGCTTATCAAAAGCTTTGGCGACTTGCAGGGGTAGATCAGATTCACGTAAACGGGATCGAAAATAAGTTCTGGGAATCTGACGACTCGGTAGTGCGATCAATTGAAGCTTGTTTGAAGCCTATGTTCGGAGGTTTCTCTGTACTTCCAGTTGTATCGTCAGGACAATGGGGGGGACAGGCGCCTGAGACTTTCCGCCGTACCAAAACCGTCGATTTGCTTTATATGGCAGGCGGGGGAATAATGGGGCATCCTTTTGGACCAACAGGAGGGGTAAAAGCTCTGCACCAGGCTTGGGAAGGTGCCGTGGAAGGACTGAGTGTTGAACAAGCTGCAGAGAAATATCCTGAATTTAGAAAGTCGGTGGAGAAGTTCGGAAAGAAGTGAAGGAGCACGAATAGAAGAAGCACGAATTAGCACGATTGAATAGACACGAATTAGCACAGATTAAGGGAATTAACACGAATTGAATTAACACGAATTGAAGAAATACGAATTGAGAAACACCAATTACACGAATTGCACGAATTCAAACGTATAAGATCGCGAAATGAGTTAGGGTTAAGTAGCAGCTTTGCTTTGTGTAATTTGTGTAATTCGAAAAATTAGTGTTCCTAGTCAGCTTTGCTTTGTGTAATTCGTGTAATTCGAAAAATTAGTGTTCATAGTCAACCATGATTTGTGAGATTTCATGTAATTCGAAAAATTAGTGTCTTTTATTTTGTGTCCTTATATAACTCCTGCTACTCTAGATAAATAATTTATGACAGAGCGTCTTTTACTTGCATACTACGGAGATGATTTTACAGGCTCAACTGATGCCTTGGAGTTCTTATGTCGCGCAGGGGCTAAAACTATGCTCTTTATTGAGCCTCCATCTAAAGAGACACTCGAACGATTTGAAGGTTTACAGGCTATAGGTGTTGCGGGTATGACCAGGGCAATGGCTCCTGAAGCGATGGAAAGGACTTTAAAACCTGCTTTTGAGGCTCTGAAAACCTTGAACCCTATTCATGTGCATTATAAGGTTTGCTCCACTTTTGACTCGGCTCCACATATCGGTAGTATAGGTAAGGCAATAGATACAGGCGCTGAAATATTTAAGGGCAAATATGTTCCTCTGGTAGTTGCTGCTCCGGCTCTTGGGCGACACTGTGTGTTTGGTAACCTATTTGCCAAAATGGGAATAGGAAGTGAGGGGGCAATTCACCGTTTGGACAGACATCCATCCATGAGTAAGCATCCTATAACGCCAGCAACGGAAAGCGATCTGCGACTTCATCTCAGTAAACAAACAAGTAAAAAATCAGCATTGGTAGATATCCTTCAAATCGAAGAAAGGTTTGAAGAAAACCGGGCCAGAATTGAAAGTTTGGTAGAGGAAGGTAATGATGTAATTCTGTTTGATGGATTGTATCAACACCAGATGGCTGCAATTGGGCAACTTATTCATGATTCTTCTTCTGATGATTCTTCGCTTTTTTCGGTTGGTTCATCTGGTATCGAGATGGCACTGGGAGCTTACTGGAAGGAAGTCGGCACACTTGTTCCTAAGACTCAACTAGGTGAGATCTCTGATCGTGGTCCGATCCTGGTGGTCTCTGGTAGCTGTTCACCTGTTTCTTCCCGCCAAATTTCCGTCGCTTTAGAAAACGGATTCAAGGAAATTGCATTGGACACGGAGCTTCTGGTGAAGCAGGGATTGCAGGCCGAGTTGTTTAAGCAGTATGTAAACGATGCTGTACAACATCTTGCGGGTGGCTTCGACGTCATCATTCATACTTCTCTAGGAAATGAGGATCCAAGGGTATTAAGAACAGGGGAGATCTTGAAAACTGAGGAGTTTAAGAAGATAGATACAGCTCTGGTATATGGTACAGCGCTAGGTAGACTGGCAAGATCTATTGGTGAGAGGACTCGACTGGAGCGGATTATAGTTGCAGGAGGTGATACTTCCAGCTATGCTGCAAGAGCTATGGGAATAGAGGCTGTAGAAATGGTGTCGCCACTTGCGCCTGGTGCGCCAATGTGTAGAGCATATGCCCCTGGTTCTTCGATAGACGGAAAAGAAGTAAATTTTAAAGGAGGACAGGTAGGGAAGGAAGACTATTATCTGAGGGCGCGGGGCAGGAAATGAACATTTTTACGAGTTTAATATACGTCGGTAAACCATAATTACTTATAAACACTAACAAACAAACCATCAATTATAACCATGAAAATAAAAACATTAGGATTAGTTCACACCTCTGCAACGCTTGTACCTGTATTTCAAAAGCTTTGTGCTGATTACCTTCCGGGAGTGAATGTATTTAACATTGTAGATGACAGTCTTATTAAAGATGTTATTGCTAAAAATGAATTGACTAGCCTTACGTCTCGTCGTGTAGTAAACTATGTTGGGTCGGCTGAACTTGCAGGTGCTGATTTTATTATGGTAACATGTTCTTCCATTGGTGCTGCCGTTGAGGCCTCTGCTGCTTTAACTGGGGTGCCCGTATTAAGGGTAGACCAACCAATGGCCGATCTTGCCGTGAAAACAGGGCAAAAGATTGGCGTTATCGCAACATTACCTACAACATTGGGTCCAACAAGCGACCTGGTTAAAAGACGAGCAGAAGTAGCGGGTAAGGAAATTGAATTGACATCAAGACTTTGCGAGGGTGCTTTCGAAGCTTTAATGGGTGGTAATCCAGAGAAACATGATGAGATGGTTGCTAAGGCCCTTACTGAATTGTCAGAGCAAGTTGATGTAATTGTCCTGGCTCAGGCTTCTATGGCAAGGGTAGTAGATACGTTACCTGAGGAGGTTAAAGGAAACGTAAGCATTTTATCCAGTCCCGCATTAGCTGTTCAACATATCGCAGAACAATGTAAAGAGTAGGAATATGAAAGGTCTGCGAAAAATTTGCCTTGGGATAAGTGCCTTATCCCTCGTAATTCTGCTATTTGGCTTATTTAATGCTAATACTCAAATATGGCAGCCTGCCGCAGTTGCTTTGGCAGTAAGTGCAGCAATAGGAATTGGAGCCATCCCTTTTCTCGCTCCATATCAATATACTGCGTGGATCATCACCGCAGTGGTAGCTGGTATGATTTATCCTGCCGCTTTTACAAAGTGGGGCGACCTCGATCTTCGTAATAAGTGGCTCATCCTGGTTGTTGTTCAGCTGGTAATGTTCGGTATGGGGATTCAAATGAGTCTACGCGATTTTACGGGACTAGCTAGTACTGGTAAGGGGGTAATTATAGGATTGGTGTGCCATTTCTCTATAATGCCTTTAATGGGACTTCTTCTGACAAAGGTATTTGACTTCGACACTGAAATTGCTGCTGGAATTATCCTTATTGGATCTTGCTCAAGTGGTTTAGCCTCCAATGTAATGGTCTATATAGCCAGAGCTAATCTTGTACTTTCAGTTACCGTTACGGCCATGGCTACAATGGTTGCGCCATTCATGACGCCTCTATTAATGAAATTGCTTGCAGGCACCTTGATCAAGATAGAATTTGTATCTATGATGATGGAGATCGTTAAGATCGTTATTGTTCCTATTGGCGCTGCTTTAATTCACGACTTCTTGAAAACAGCAACGACTAAAGATTGGCAACGGATAAAACAAATTACGGGTCTTTCTGCAATCTGGCTAATTATGCTGGCTCTGGGGCTATGGTCTTGGTTAGCAGATAATGCTTCTGTTGAGCTAATGCATTCTGTTGAGATTTTTAGTTTCTTCTGCGGTGCCTTTATAACAGGTGTTCTTTATCACCTTGTCACAAAAAGGGCCCATAAGCTGGATAGCATTATGCCTTATATTTCTATGTTCGGAATAGTGTACTTTACTACCGTTACAACTGCTGCGGGAAGAGATAATCTTCTTAAAGTTGGGTTTATCTTGTTTATTTCTTCAGTGATCCATAATGCCGCTGGTTATTTCTTCGGCTACTATTTAAGTCGCGCGTTCGGTATGGATAAACCCTCTGCTCGTACGGTTGCCTTTGAAGTTGGTTTGCAAAATGGAGGTATGGCATCCGGACTTGCCGGCTCAATGGGTAAACTGGGTACGGTTGGTCTCGCAGCTGCAGTTTTCAGTCCCTGGATGAATATCTCAGGTTCTATCCTGGCCAATTACTGGCGGAGAAAGGCATTGAAGGAAGAGAAAGAGGCCGAATACAATAAAAAAAAGAGCATACAGGACTCCGAAATGAACACTTTAGCTGTAAGTCCTACTCAAATAGATACACCTTAAATAATGTTTAATATAAAAGTTACCGTTTATTTTTTAGTCGCTTTTTTGAGCTTGTCCAGTGCGAGGGCAGAAGTTAAACTCGCATCCTTGTTTACGGATAATATGGTTCTCCAGCAAAAATCTGTTGTCCCTGTTTGGGGCTGGACAGATGCTGGTAAGAAAGTAAAAGTAAGTACATCCTGGAATGGTAGAAATTATTCAGCTTCAGCTGATGCATCGGGCAAATGGATTGTAAAGGTTGAAACACCTGCAGCCGGGGGACCTTTCGATATTACCATTAGCGATGGTAAAGCTATAAAGCTAAGTAATGTACTAATTGGCGAGGTTTGGATTTGTGGAGGTCAATCGAACATGGAAATGCCTATGAAAGGTTTCAAAGGGCAGCCTATATTGAATTCAAATGATGCAATTCTTCATTCAAAAAACAATAAGATCCGCCTTTACACAGTTCCTCGTTCCTCCACCACGGAGAGGCAGCAAAATAGCAAGCCGTCTGCATGGAAAATAGCAGAACCAGAAAGTGTTTCAAACTTTAGTGCCACCGGATATTATTTTGGCAAATTACTGAATGAAATGCTGGACGTGCCAATTGGCCTTATAAATGTTAGCTTCAGTGGATCCTACGTTGAAGCATGGATGTCTCCTGACAATTTAAAGCAATTTCCGGAGGTGAAGATCCCTGCCAAAGGAGATACAATTAAAGCGGTTAGTCGCACACCTACTACCTTATACAATGGTATGTTATATCCAATAACAGGTTACGGTATAAAGGGAGGAATTTATTACCAGGGCGAATCGAATTATGAACGCCCTGACAGGTATGAGGAGATGTTTCCTGCAATGGTTAAGGAATGGCGTCAATTATGGGGACAAGGGGAGTTTCCCTTTTACTACGTACAAATAGCTCCATACAATTACGAACAGCTTCCTCCTTATAATAAAGGCGGGAAGTTTAACTCAGCTTATCTTCGTGATGCCCAACGGAAATCCCTTACAAGGATTCCTAATTCAGCTATGGCTGTAGTGCTAGATATAGGCGAAGAAAACAATATACACCCCGCAAATAAGGAAGCCGGAGGTAAGCGTCTGGCTCTACTTGCATTAGCTAATACTTACGGACTTAAAGGCTTTGGGTCGGCTAGTCCTTTATATAAGTCAATGACAGTTAAAGGAAATGAGGTAACGCTGAGTTTCGATAATGTTCCTAATGGCTTAACTTCATTCGGGAAAGATATTACTTCATTTGAAGTAGCTGGGGCTAATAAGGTTTTTCATCCTGCTAAAGCGAAGATTAACGGAAGTTCCGTTACTGTTTCTTCTGTAAATGTAAAGGAACCAGTTGCTGTTCGCTATGCCTTCAAGGATTTCGTAATAGGCGATTTGTTTAATACAGAAGGCCTGCCAGCAAGTTCTTTCAGAACAGATGACTGGTAATAATTTTTGTTGCAAGTACAAAAGTTATGTTAAGCAGGCGAGACTAACCCGTCTGTTGTTTTAAATACCCTTTCCTTAAATAACATGAATATTAGATTGCTAAAGTTTAAAGCTGTATTACTTGTATTGTTTACTCTTTTAACATTGCAGCGAAGCTCTGCCCAGATAAGCAGTTATAATCCAGTGTGGACCAGCCAAAGTAGAAATTCGCTTGAATCTATGCCTTTGGGTGGGGGGGATATTGGTCTTAACGTTTGGTGTGAAAATGATCAGATATATTTTTATATAGCGAGATCGGGGACGTTCGACGAAAATAATAGCTTACTTAAACTTGGTCGTGTTAAATTAAGTTTATCGCCTAATCCATTTTCAAATGGTACTAGTTTTAAGCAGGAGTTGCACCTTAATGAAGGCTATATGTCCATTAGCACAGTTAGCAATGGAATGACCACTGAGGTGAAATTATGGGTGGATGTTTTTAATCCCGCAGTGCATGTTGAAGTGAAAAGCCAACAAGAGCTTTCTGCGCAGGCATCCTATGAAAGCTGGAGATACACCGACAGGGTTCCAAAGGGTAAAGAGAACAACCAGAACTCGTATAAATGGGCTCCACAAGGAGAGGTGAAGACCTGGAAAGATCAGGTAGCCTTCGAGAAAAATGGAGTGGAATTTTATCACCAGAACCAGCCGAACACCGTCTTTGATGTGACTGTAAAGCAGCAAAGGCTGGATAGTGTAAAAAACAAGCTCTTCAACCCTCTGAAAAACCTAGTTTTTGGAGGACGCTTATTGGGCGATAACTTTATAGCAGCTGATACATCTGCAGGTACTTATATCAATACGCCTTTCAAAAGTTGGGTTTTGAAAAGTAAGGCTGCATCAAAGAAACATCAGCTTCACCTGGTACTTCAAACCCAACATACTGCATCAATATCTGATTGGAAAAGAAACCTCGATCTCACAGCTTTTAACGCCTTAAAACAACAGAAGGAATCAGAGAAAAGAACCATTCAATGGTGGAACGACTACTGGAAACGTAGTTTCATCAATATAAATAGTACCAAAGCCGATCCCAACTCGTTAGCCTGGCAGGTGGGAAGGAATTATCAATTGATGCGTTATATGTTGGGCTGTAATGTTAGTGGATCTTACCCAACAAAATTTAATGGAGGCCTCTTTACTGCCGACCCTTCTCTAACAGATACAACCTTAAAGTTTACTCCGGATTTCCGTAATTGGGGTGGGGGAACTCATACAGCCCAAAACCAACGTTTGGTTTACTGGCCTATGTTGAAGAGTGGGGATTTCGATCTGATGAAGCCACAGTTCAACTTCTATCTCAGCTTGCTTAAAAATGCTGAAATTAGATCGCAGGTTTATTGGAAACATAATGGAGCTTCCTTTACCGAGCAGTTGGAGAATTTCGGATTACCTAATCCTGCTGAATACAACTGGAAGCGGCCCGCAAGTTTTGATCCCGGATTAGAGTATAATGCCTGGCTCGAATACGAGTGGGATACTGTGTTGGAGTTCTGTCTGATGATGTTGGAAACGCAACGCTACAATGGTACTGATATAAAAACCTATATTCCTTTTATTGAAAGCTGTCTGACATTCTTCAACGAGCACTACCAGTACCGTTCAAGAAATAGAGGAAATAAAGCATTGGATGGAGAGGGGCATCTGGTGATCTACCCAGGGTCGGGAGCAGAAACCTATAAAATGGCTTACAATCCCAGTTCCACTATCAGCGGTCTCCGCATAGTATTAACCCGGCTACTTCAATTGCCTGAGTCTTATTTAACTGAGGAAAGAAGAAAGGAATGGGAATTAATGCTGAAGAAGATTCCGGCGATAAGCTTTAGGGAGTTTGACGGGCATCCTACTATTTCGCCAGCAAAGGTGTGGGAGCGTGTTAACAATACCGAAAGTCCCCAGCTATACCCAGTATTTCCGTGGGGGATCTATGGATTAGGTAAACCCGGATTGGATACGGCCATAAATACTTTTAAATATGATAAAGATGTTTTGAAGTTCAGAAGTCATATTGGCTGGAAACAAGACAACATTTTTGCTGCCCGCCTGGGTCTGACGGAGGATGCCTGGAATCTCACGTCCCAGAAACTGAAGGATTCGGGCCGTCGTTTTCCTGCCTTCTGGGGCCCGGGCTTCGATTGGGTCCCAGATCACAATTGGGGCGGATCGGGGATGATAGGTTTACAGGAAATGTTACTGCAGGTAGATGGAGAGAAGATCTATTTGCTTCCTGCATGGCCGAAAGAGAATAATGTTCATTTTAAACTCAGCGCGCCTTATAAAACAACAGTAGAAGCGAGCTGGAAAGATGGAAAACTAGAATTTCTTAAGGTATTACCTGCAGAGCGTAAAAAGGACGTTATTCTACCAAAGTAAGATGAGTGGGGTGTTGAATGATCAACAGTTGTTGCTTCCTCATTTTTGTTTTCGCACCTTTGGCCTCTCAATTTGAGTTTGAGTTTAATTTAAGATATTTATAATGATCTTCTCTTTTGAAGCTGCCCTGGCGCATCTCTCTATTCACAAAGTGGGTAATAAGTTACAGGATGAATTTTATGCCTTGTCTGACAACCCCGTGCAGATTCAGGACGAGCTATTGCCCAAGCTTCTGATGCAATATTTTCTCATTCCATTTGAAAAAGTGAATGAAGTTTATCGTTTCTTTCATGCAAATGACGATCTAAACCTACACGAGGTGCACCATTTTGCTTCTTTGATATTCGAAGACAATCAAAGCTTTCATGAAAATAGTCAGCAATTAGCGAAGCATCTATATGAGGTAACGAACCACCCTAAGATTAAATCGGGTGAAGTGTATATTGCCTATTTCAATAATGTTCAGATAGAAGGAGAGGTAATGGATGCTATCGGGATCTTTAAATCAGAAACCAAGGAAACTTATTTGAAGGTTTACAATGGTCAGAATGGCTTTGATGTAGGTTACGAAGAAGATGCAATTAATATTCAGAAACTCGACAAAGGCTGTTTGATCTTTAATTCGGAGAAGGAGGAAGGTTACAAGGTTGCAGTTATTGATCAAACAAACCGTAATTCAGAGGCGGTTTATTGGAAGGATGAGTTTTTAAAGTTAAAGATCCGTAACGATAATTATAATCAAACTCAGAACACTCTAAGCATTTATAAGAATTTTGTAACCGAGAAACTTGATGAAGAGTTTCAGATGGATAAAGCTGATAAGATTGACCTTCTGAACCGTTCAGTGAAGTACTTTAAGGAAAAGGAGACGTTTGATATCGAAGAATTTTCAAACGAGGTTATCGGTAATGAACAGGGAAAAGAATCTTTTAAGAACTTCGTGAAGACCTACGAAGAAGAGTTTGATACAGTGATTCCTGAATCCTTCGAGATTTCGGAGGCTGCAGTTAAAAAGCAGGTAAGAACGTTTAAGAGCGTATTGAAGCTGGACAAGAACTTTCATGTTTATATTCACGGCGACAAGGAATTGATCGAAAAAGGCTATGACGATGGACGGGCGATGAATTACTACAAAATTTACTACAAAGAAGAGCAATAGCTTTCTATTTTCCTTAGAAGGCTGAAACGCAAAAACCTTGTTTTTCAGCCTCTCTGTTTTACCCACACCGTGACCTACTACAACGCTGCGCCTGGGGGCCAACCTTAAGGGGCTTTATTATTCGGCTATTACCATAGCATGGTAGCTGAATTAGAACGCAGTGGGAATTAAAACCTTTTGTACAATCTTATCATAACACTTTTTGCCGGAAATTCCGGTTATGTTACCTCTGTGGCAAAATGTGGTCAAAAGTATTCTTCATCGCTAAACCGTCGGTTCCCCGTCGGTCATCCGTCAGAAGTCCGTTCCAAGATATTTTAAGATAAGATCTGCAATTAGAATCAGAAATGACCGGGTTTTGTAATATTTGACTATCAGATTGGTTTGTTAACATTAAAAAAACAACACGTGCTTTCAATCAGGCAGGAATTTTTATTCCTTTGAACAAAGTATTATAAACATGGAAATGAAAAGCATTTGTGTTTACTGCGGTGCTAACTTTAATGGTGACCCTAATCTTAAATCCATTATAGAAGAGCTGGCTTCGGTATTTGTAAACAAAGGTATTGAACTTGTATATGGCGGGGGTAGTGTAGGAGTGATGGGCTTAATAGCAGATTCAGTACTTGAGAGAGGAGGGAAGGTTACTGGAGTAATTCCTCAATTCCTTCTGGATAAGGAAGTTGAACATAAAGGCGTAACGAAACTTTTCGTTACCGAGAATATGCATCAGCGCAAGCAGAAGATGGCTGATCTGGCGGATGGGTTTATCATTCTTCCTGGCGGTTTCGGCACACTTGAGGAGTTTTTTGAGGTACTTACATGGCTTCAGTTAGGTCTGCATGGTAAAGCAATCGGCGTATTAAATGTGGATGGCTTTTATGATCATCTCTTTGCACAGATGGATCTGATGGTGGATAGAAAGTTCCTGAAACAAGCAAACCGGGATATGGTCCTGAGTGATTCACAGCCTTTACCACTGGTTGAAAAGATGATTTCATTTAAGGCAGTTCCTGAAGAGGTTTGGTTCCGGGATAGAGATCTTACTTAAACCGCTTAACTCTAAACCTTATCACTAACGACCTCTACTGTTGGCAATTCCACAACCTATTATTTTCGTTACTTGTGCTCCTCTAAATTAGCCCATTCATTTGACTCTGCCACTAACATCTTTTTATTCTCGTCCTGGATCATAACAAACCCGAAGTTATCCTGAAGTTATCGAAGAATTATGAATTAGAATAGTATCAAATCCTTTAAAAAAAAAATCCTACCCGCCCATTTATAACACTGAAAAACCTGCTATACAGTTGCAAAAGGGCTAATTTGTTAACATTTTGATACCTAATTGGAAACATTTTGATACCATGACTTTCTCTTCACTCCCTTACTTTAGCAGTGTTCGAAGGCCAATTAATTAACCAATAAAAAAGCCGAAACCTCCGGACTTTCTAATTAACCGATTATGTATAAACAACTACTGTATAGTTTTTCTGTATGCCTGGTGTTTCTTACTGGCAGCGTATCCGCTCAATCAAAAAGCTTTATTAATGCCAATGATGGGATAACAATAAACCCTAAAAATACATCAGGAAGTGTCAGGCTTCAGGTGATATCTGATAAGATTGTAAGGGTGACTGTAAGTCCTGAAAAGCAAATTAACAAGCAATCGAGTCTTATCATTGTTGATACTCTAAAAAGAACAGGTAGCTGGAATGCAATTGAGCAAAAAGGTGAAGTGGTTCTAAAGACTGCTGCTATTAGTGCCTATGTAAACCTTCTTACAGGTAGGGTTCGTTTTGCTGATAAATTAGGGAAGCCCATACTAGCTGAGAAAGAGAACGGCCGCCATTTCATACCCGACTCTTACGATGGCGATGCTTTTTATAAATTAAGTCAGGTTTTTATATCACCGGATACTGAAGCTTTCTATGGTCTAGGACAGCATCAGGAGGGGATAATGAATTATAAGGGCCGACAGGTTCTATTAGCGCAGAATAATACTGAAGTTGCCGTACCTTTCGTGCTGAGCAGCAACAATTACGGCATACTTTGGGATAACTATTCGATTACCAAGGTAGGAGATACCCGCGAAATGCAACCGATCTCGGGGTTGCGACTATACTCCAAAGACGGAGAAAGAGGATGGCTTACTGCTACTTATTCTGATCGTGAAGATTCAACTAAGATCGTTGTTCAACGTGCGGAAAGTAAGATAGACTACCCCTACCTGAATAATCAAAACCGCTTTCCAGCTAATATAAAACTGGATAAGAGCAGGGTTGTTTGGGAGGGGGCACTAGAACCAGCAACCTCTGGATTGCACCAGTTTAGCTTGAAATACGCCGGCTATATCAAAATTTGGATCGATGGAAAACTGGTTGCTGATAGATGGCGTCAGGGATGGAACCCTGGAACAGTGACCATTGATCAAACCCTTACAGCTGGAAAAAGAAGTAAGCTTAGAATTGAGTGGATCCCGGATGGCGCCGAATGTTATATCTCCCTAAACTACCTCAGTCCCGTTCCCCCAAGTAGCAAAAACGACTTCTCTTTTCAGTCAGAGGCAGGAAATGAGATAGACTATTATTTCGTATATGGCAGCTCTGCGGATGATGTCATCAGCGGATATCGTAAGCTTACAGGCAAAGCAAGCATGATGCCTAGCTGGGCTATGGGATTTTGGCAAAGCCGCGAGCGGTACAAAACCCAGGATGAGATATTAGAAACGGTTAAAACATTCCGCGAAAAAAAGATCCCGTTAGATAATATCGTTCTTGACTGGTCTTATTGGAAAGAAGCAGAGTGGGGCAGCCAGCAGTTTGACGAAAGTCGCTTCCCTGACCCTCAGGGAATGTTAAAGTCGCTCCACGAGAAGTATAATACTCATTTTATGATCTCTGTTTGGGCTAAGTTCTACGAAGGGATAGAGAACTACAATTATTTGAATAAGAATGGATGGTTATATAGAAGGAACATAGCGAACCAGCAACGCGACTGGATTGGTAAGGGATACGTCTCGACCTTCTACGATGCTTATAATCCAGGGGCGAGGAATGCTTTCTGGGGTTTGATCAATAAAAACTTGTATAACAAAGGAATCGATGCCTGGTGGATGGATGCTTCCGAACCGGATATTCACTCTAACCTCGACATTGAGTCCCGGAAAGAATTAAGTACCCCAACTTATCTTGGTTCTTCTACCAGATATTATAACGGATTTGCACTTGCAAACGCGAAAGGGATTTACGAAGGACAACGTTCTGTTAATCCAAATTCCCGTGTGTTCATTTTAACACGTTCTGCATTCGCCGGTCTTCAACGTTTTGCCTCGGCCACCTGGAGCGGTGATATATCAGCTCGCTGGCATGATATGAAAGATCAAATTGCTGCAGGTGTAAACTTCTCCATGTCTGGTTTACCTTTCTGGACAATGGATATAGGCGGTTTCGCGGTAGAAAAGCGTTACGAGAAGCCTAATGCCAGTGATCTGGAGGAATGGAGAGAGCAAAATACCCGGTGGTACCAGTTCGGAGCCTTCACTCCATTATTCCGGGTGCATGGACAATTTCCCTTCAGGGAGGTTTATAATATAGCTCCTGAAGATCATCCAGCTTATAAGAGCATGCTCTATTACAATAAGCTTCGCTACAAACTTATGCCCTATATCTATTCCCTGAACGGAATGGCTTTTCACAAGGATTATACTTTGATGAGAGGTCTGCCAATGGACTTTCCAGCAGATGCAGTGGCGAGGAACATTAATGACCAGTTTATGTTTGGCCCATCCCTACTCATAAGTCCAGTTACAGAGTATCGCAGTACCAGACGCGAGTTATACCTGCCTCAAGGTAGTTCCTGGTATAATTTCTATACAGGTGAGTACTTAAAGGGCGGACAAACTATTAAAGCTGCGGCACCTTACGAGGAGATCCCATTATTTGTAAAAGAAGGATCCATTATTCCCACCGGTCCCGAAATTCAATACACCAACGAAAAACCTGCAGAACCTATATCTATCTATGTCTTTAGCGGGAAAAACGGAGCTTTCAATCTTTATGAAGATGAAGGAGTGAACTATAACTATGAAAAAGGGATGTTCTCTGAAATCCCATTCAGCTATAACGAATCGCATGGAGCCCTCACAATCGGAGATCGTAAAGGTGCTTTCCCTGGGATGCTGAAAGAAAGAACCTTCAACATCGTATGGATCACTCCTCAAAACCGAGGATCACTCACTAAAAATACAATCAGTAAAACAGTAAAATATGACGGAAAAAAACTAATCGTGACTAAGTAAACCAATTCACTTACAAAATAACCAATTGATCAAAATGAATATTTCTACAAATTATCGAAAGCTGAGCGCCTTCTTCCTGGTGCTCACCCTAATGCTCCTGTTCGATCAGGAAGTCTTTGCCCAGGAGACAAGGATTAGCGGAAAGATCACATCATCGGACGATAAACTTCCGCTACCAGGAGTAAGTATTAATGTGAAAGGGACTAACAGGGGAGTATCTTCTGATGTAAATGGAGCTTATTCCATTTCAGCTAAGCCAGGTGATGTCCTTGTTTTTAAGTCAATAGGCTTCCAAACTTTGGAAAGAAAGGTTGGAGCAGGCGCTACTATTAATGTTGTTTTAAGTACCGAAACCAATACCTTAAATGAAGTTGTGGTTGTGGGGTACGGCGTACAAAAGAAAAAATTAACTACAGGGGCCAACCTTCAGGTTAAAGGAGATGATCTGCAAAAGCAAAACACGACAAATGCACTACAGGCATTGCAGGGACAAGCACCTGGAGTTCAGGTGACGTCTACTTCCGGACAGCCTGGATCAGGAATGAATGTGGTGATCAGAGGTAAGGGAACTATTGGTAATAGTTCTCCGCTTTATGTAGTTGATGGTGTAATTACTGGTGATATATCCTATCTCAACCCTGCAGATATTGAATCTATGGATGTGCTTAAGGATGCAGCGTCTGCCGCTATATATGGTTCCCAGGCAGCCAATGGTGTTGTCCTGGTTACTACACGTACCGGTAGGGTTAATCAAAAGGCTGTCGTTACTTTTGATTCCTACGTAGGTACACAAAATGTTGCCTCAAAAGCCCGGATGCTTAATGCGAAGGAATTTGCAACGATTATGAATGAAGCTGCTATCAACTCGGGCAGCGCGCCATTTTTCACAAATGCTGCTATATCGGGAATGGCTAGCGGGACTGATTGGTTAGATCAAATGTTAGTCAGCAATGCCGGTACCCAGAACTACTCCCTGGGTATACAAGGAGGAACAAAGGTTACCGCTTATTCAAGTGCACTTTCTTACACCACCCAGGATGGGATAGTTGGGGGAGGTGATCTTTCTAGCTACTCCCGTATTAACTTCAGGGTTAATACAGAACATAACCTTTATAAAGATATCATTAAACTCGGTCAGCATGCAACCTATAGCTATACAGAGAACAGAGGCATCGGAGTAGGGGGGCTCTATAACAATAGCCTGAGAGGAGCCTTTAACACCAGTCCTCTGCTTCCGATGTACGACGAAACCGGTAAGTTCTTCAACGCCAGGAGCTCTGACTGGAACAACGGGGAATCTAATCCTTATGCAGAATTAGTGTATAACAATCAGAACAAGAGTAACGGCCAACGCCTTTTGGGAGATGTTTACCTTTCTGTTGAACCTATAAAAAACCTAAGGTTCAGGACTAGCCTAAGTGTTAATTTTAATGATCACAACAGAAGAGCGTACCGCCCTGTTTATGATCTCTCTATCTACTCGTTCAATAACGTAAATAGCGCGAGCGACAGTACAAGCAGGGGGAGGTCAGTTATGTTTGACAACCTTTTAAGCTACCGTTTCAATGTTAAAAAAGCCCATAACATTGAAGTATTGGCCGGAACCTCATCCTATACGCAAAGGGGAAGTAATTTTAGAGGAGGAAATACAGATCTAAGGTTTGAAGGATTCGATTACGCTTACCTGGGTAATGCTGAGGGCCAGAGTATTGCAAATATTATTGTTTCAAGCTCGCCCTGGGAACAGGATAAAAGGTTATCCTACTTTGGTAGGGCAAATTACAATTACAAGGAAAAGTATTTGTTAAATGCTACTTTCCGTGCCGACGGGTCATCGAGGTTTGCAAGAGGTAATCGATGGGGATATTTTCCGTCTGTGGCAGCAGGTTGGGTAATTACAGGAGAAGATTTTCTAAGTAATACAACTAACTGGTTGGATTACCTCAAGCTTCGTGCTAGCTGGGGCCAGGTGGGTAACCAAAACATCGAATACTTCCAGTATTTACAAACTGTCCAGTTCAGTAATGCGAATTATACTTTTGGAAATACAGAGGGAACCTTAGCTAGAGGAGCCTATCCTGATCGATTAGGAAACCCCGATGTTAAATGGGAAACTTCAGAACAAACGAACATTGGATTAGATTCGAGATTTCTAAAAGGAAAAGTAAGCTTTACAGCAGACTATTATATCAAGGACACAAAAGACTGGCTTATTGCAGCTCCCATCCTGGCGACAGCCGGCGCTAATGCTCCCTTTATTAATGGAGGCGACGTTCGAAATTCCGGAATTGAATTAGGATTCTCTTTCCGCAATAGGATCAATAATCTAAACTATTCGATCGGACTTAACGGCTCTTATAATAAAAATAAAGTTGGAAATATCCCTAACCTTGAAGGGATCATCCACGGGGCTACAAATACATTGTACAACAACTCTCCTGAATTCTACAGAGCACAAAACGGATTTCCGGTCGGTTATTTTTGGGGATATAAAACACAGGGCGTCTTTCAAACAGAGGAAGAGGTTAATGCTTATCGCTCTTCAACAGGAAAAGTTATACAACCTTCTGCTGCCCCCGGCGACCTAAGGTACGTTGACTTTAACGGAGACGGCCTGATATCAGATCTTGATAAAACAAACATTGGTGATCCAAACCCTAATTACACTTTTGGTATCAATCTTTCAGCTGATTATAAAGGTTTTGACTTTTTCCTGCAGGCAGGTGGTGTGGCAGGAAACCAGATTGTACAATCATGGAGAAATCAATCAGACGGAAAGGCAAACTTCTCTGAGGCAATACTTGGCAGGTGGCACGGTCCCGGTTCATCCAATTCTGTTCCCAGGGTAACTGTAGACAACAGGAACTTTACTCAGTTTTCTGACCTTTATGTGCAAAATGGCGACTATCTAAGGATAAACACCCTTACTCTTGGCTACGATTTTTCCAGGATTCTAAAAAGAAGCTATTTAAAGAATTTCAGGCTTTATGCTTCTGCCTTGAACCTGTACACGTTCACCAAGTACACGGGAATGGACCCAGAAATAGGCTATTCTGGTACGGATGACAATGCAAACTCAGGCAGGGCATTTTCTTCAGGAGTTGATGTTGGCTACTACCCTCGTCCACGCACTTTTATGCTCGGCACAAACTTTAGATTTTAATGGAGAAGCAAATCATGAAAACGAATAAACTTTATATAATTGCTCTATCCATCCTTACATTGGGTAGCTGCCAAAAAGATTTCCTTGATTCTGAGCCGATAACTAAGGGCACAGAACAAAATTTTTATAGAACAAAAGCAGATGCTGCAAGAGCTATAGTTGGGTGTTACGACGGGTTGCAAACAGTGTGGGCAGCTGGGATTGCCCTGCCAGTAGCAGCGGAGATTATGTCAGACAATGCATTTGGCGGAACGGGTAACTCGGACGGCTTTGGATATCAGATGATTGATGAGTTTGATAAGCAACGTTCTCCTGCAGATGTTACTGTTTTCGGTAGTAACTGGTCTGCCTACTACAGAGCTGTGTACAGATGTAATGTTCTTTTGAGTAAGATCTCGCAGATTAATTGGGAAGGGGATGAGGCTGCCAGAAAAGTCACTGAATCTGAAGCCAGATTCCTGCGGGCTTATCTGTACTTCGATATGGTTAGACTATGGGGGAACATTCCTTTACTTACCACACCTTCAGCAGAAAATGTTCCCCAGTCCAATGCCGATGAGGTCTACAAACAGATTGCGGAGGATTTAAAGTTCGCCGCAGATAATCTTCCTGAGACGCCCTATACTGCCGAATGGGCAAAAACTAACGGAGGCCGGATCACTAAATGGGCTGCAGAAGCTCTTATTGGCAGAGTGTTCTTGTATTACACTGGGTATTATGGAAAAACAGATCTTGCTGGGGTTATCACTAAAGCTCAGGCAGTAGCTTATTTAGAAAATGCCATAACTAAAAGCGGTCATGGTTTATTAACAGACTATACCACCCTATGGCCAGCAGCATCGGTAGAAAAATATGCTGGTGAAGATAATAAGGAAACTGTCTTTGCTATAAAATATACTTATACAAGTAATTACAATGGAAATACAGATGGAAATCACTGGATGGTGATGACAGGTATGCGCGAGCAGGCTAGTTATCCTTACGGAAACGGTTGGGGAGGCGCCACTGTAAATCCTAAGCTTTGGAATACCTTCAGCAATACAGATACCCGTCGCAATGCTTCTATTATATCTATTGCTGATGAAGGGATAAATTTCAGCAATAAGCCAAAGCAGAGAGAGTACACTGGTTACTATAACAAGAAGTATTCTCCGATGATCAATAAGGATGGAACAAGCATGGTGGAGTTATATACCACTAGCGGGAACTTCATGATCAGCCAATACCAAGATTATGTTTCCATCCGCTACTCTGATGTGCTGTTAATGGCTGCAGAGCTTGGCAGCGCTAATGCTCAGGAGTACTTTAATCAGGTACGTCAACGTGCATACGGCAATAATTACTCAGAAATAGCTGCTACAAAAGATAATATACTTAAAGAGAGAAGATTGGAGTTTGTTGGTGAAGGTTTAAGGTATTGGGACCTGCTGCGTCTGGGTGTGAACACTGCTGCTGCTGCTATCGCCGAAACTGTAACTCTTGAAAATGGCGGAGTTGCAACCCCTAAAACCATTTCAGCTACAAAAATTATCGAAACTAAAGGGCTTCAACAGATTCCGACAGATCAAATCAACCTCTCTAATAATGTACTGAAGCAAAATCAGGGTTGGTAAATAGTGATTAACAATCAGGGCCGGTACAACAATAAATTAATCCGGCCATGAATAAAGCTTAAAGTAATGAAGACTTTCAAAAATATACATTGGATTTTCCTGGCAGCTATTTCCTTAATAGCTTCTTGTTCAAAGAAAGAATATGATTTGGGATCCTTACCCGATAAAGCAAACCTGAAGTTCGAGGTCAAACAAGACTTGCAGAAAGATCCTGGTGGAAATACTGTGATCCTCGTAAATAATACCCCAGAAACCACGCCAGTCTGGGATTATGGGACAGGTAAATCTTACCGTCAGCGAGATACAATCCGCTTTGCATTTAAAGGGAACTATACCGTTAAATTCTCTGCAGTTACAGGAGCAGGGGTGGTTGAGGGAGATTCAATTGTTGTTAAAGTAACACAGGATAACTTGCAGTATGTCAACGATCCGCTATGGACTGCTCTTTCAGGAGGGCCTGGAAATGAGAAAACTTGGATATTGGATATAAAAGCTCAGTATTTTGATGGACCGTTGTTTTTCTATGGAACTAATAACGGCTGGCTGGCTGGTGGCGATAAAGGTTGTTACGGCGCAGACTGCTGGAATTGGAGTCCCGATTATAAAGGCAATACCTGGTTAATGGAAAATGGTGATTATGGTACCATGACCTTCAGCTTGAAGGGAGGGCCGTTTGTAAAGTCGACACATTTAAAGATTCCCTCCAGAGGAACAGAGAACGGGACTTACTATTTGGATAAAGATGCTAAAACACTTACCCTATCTGGTGCTTCTCCCTTGCATGATATAACTCGAGATCCCTGTGTTGCTAACTGGGGTAGTATTAAACTAATGTCTCTTACAGAAAATACGATGCAGCTAGCAGTTCTTCGTACCTCTTGTGAAGGACCTGCATTACTCGTTTATAATTATGTAACTAAAGAATACTCTGATAATTATGTGCCACCTGCAACTCCGCCTACGTCAACCTTTGATGAGGGTTTCAATCCTAAGTTCGGGGCAGGAGAGTTGTTGGATTATTTAACTGCCGCTTCATCACGACTCTGGACCCTCGATGCTACGGGAAATCCGATCGACTGGATCGGTAAAGGGAAAGGCTGGACTACAGGGCACGCCAGTTCTAGAGAATGGGGATGGAATAACAGCTGGGATGAGGCAGTTTCTGGTGCTTATATCAAATTTGAGAAAAATGGAATGAAATACACAAGGTTTCAAAACGGTGTTAAAACCACAGGAACCTTCTCCATAAACGAAAGTAAGAATGAAATTACTTTAACCGGTGGCACCTTGCTTCAAAATCCCGGAAGCACTTTAAATCCTACTCAAACAACTTTGAAGGTTGTAAAGGCTTTCCCTAATGATGTGGCTGGTAAAGGAATTTGGCTGGGAACAAGCTATGACACGGAAAAGGATGAGTGGTTTGCTTTCCATTACGTATTGTTCTGAATTGGTTAGTATCTGAGGTGCGGCCGTAATAGCTGCACCTCTTACTACTTTTATTAATGTTTCCAATATTGAACATAGAGCTTCAACCAAGTAGAAAGAAGTAATTTACTGCAGAAACCAAAATTTCACATGCATAAACACAGACTTAGAATAATCTTTTTAATAGTTCCACTTTTATTTCAGCTAATCACTGCCAGAGCTCAGAACCGGGTTATTCAGAACTTTGACAAAGGCTGGAAGTTCTATTTGGGAGATGAGCCAAAGGCAAGCGACAATTCTTTCGACGACAGCAAATGGCGATCCCTTTCTTTACCGCACGACTGGAGTATTGAGGGTAAATTTGATGAAAAAAATCCTGCAGGTCAGGGTGGGGGTGCTTTGCCCGGAGGAATAGGGTGGTACCGTAAAGCTTTCACTATGCCGTCATCCTCAAAGGGAAGATCTGTATTTATTGACTTTGGAGGTGTATATCGCAATAGTGAGGTTTGGATTAATGGCAAATCTCTGGGTACTCGCCCAAACGGCTATATTTCTTTCCGCTATGATCTTACACCTTACCTTAATTACGGTTCAACGAATATCATTTCCGTTCGGGTTGATAATGCTGAGCAACCAAATTCAAGATGGTATTCCGGATCTGGTATCTACAGAAGTGTATACCTGACAACAACAGGAAAAGTGTTTGTAGACAACTGGGGAACTTTCATAACTACCCCCAAAGTAACTCAGGCTTCCGCTCTTGTCAACATTCAAACCAAAGTTCGGAATACCTCTAAAAATGCAGGGAAAGCAGTATTGATAACGGAAATTTATTCCCCTAAAAGCAAGTTAGTAACAAGTGCATCCTCTTCTTTTACTTTAAGTGATGATTCGAAGGACTTTGTTCAGTCTGTCGCTATACCTAATCCTTCATTATGGTCGGATGTCCAACCACACCTTTATAAGGCCGTAACTAAAATAAGTATTGGCGGAAGAGCAGTTGATTCTTATGAAACCACATTTGGTATCCGTTCTTTCAATTTTGATGCCTCTAATGGCTTCTCGCTTAATGGTAAAAAACTGAAGATACGAGGTGTTTGTAATCATCACGACCTTGGCGCTCTCGGGGCTGCTTTTAACGTAAGGGCTGCAGAACGACAACTCGAACTACTAAAGGAAATGGGATGTAATGGCATCCGAACTTCTCATAATCCGCCCGCACCAGAGCTTCTTGATCTTTGTGATAAGATGGGCTTTATCGTAATGGACGAATCTTTTGATTTGTGGAAGAAGGGAAAGAATCCTTTTGATTATAGTAGGGATTGGGATAAATGGCATGTGAAAGACCTAGAAGATCAGGTATTTCGGGATAGAAATCACCCCAGTGTCTTTATCTGGAGCGTAGGGAATGAAATTCAGGAGCAATGGGGCGACGAAGCGAAGGGAGACACCTCTGGCAGGGAAATAACCCGAGAACTGGTTGGTATTGTTAAACGGCTCGACAAAACCCGTCCTGTAACTACTGCAAATAATGAAGTTAATCCCTGGAACAATTTAATTAAGTCTGGCGCACTAGATATAATCGGATATAATTACAACCACAGTAAGTTTAAAGATTTCCATAAAACCTGGGGTATTGAAAAGAAATTTATTGTTACAGAATCCGTCTCAGCTTTACAAACCCGTGGGCATTACGATATGCGTTCGGACAGTATACGTCTCTGGCCTCCTGCCTGGGACAAGCCTTTACTTACCGGAAACCCCGACCTTACTTGCTCTGCTTACGATAACTGCCATGCACCTTGGGGATCCACTCATGAAGAAACTCTAAAGGAGTTTGAGCGACTGGATCATGTCTCAGGAATGTACATTTGGACTGGTTTCGATTATCTTGGTGAACCAACTCCATACCCGTGGCCTGCTCGTAGTTCGTATTTCGGGATCATTGATCTTGCTGGCTTTCCAAAGGATTCCTATTATATGTATCAAAGTGTGTGGACTAAAAAGCCTGTATTGCATCTATTGCCCCACTGGAATTGGACACCGGGACAGGATATCGACGTCTGGGCCTATTACAATAACGCCGACGAAGTAGAACTTTTTCTGAATGGCAGGTCTCTGGGCTCCAAATCAAAAACCGACGACTACCATGTAATGTGGAGGGTTAAATATGAGCCCGGAGTACTAAAAGCTGTATCACGAAAGGACGGAAAAGTAGTCCTGACTAGGCAAATAAGCACAGCTGGGAAGCCAACAAAAATTGTTCTCACTGCTGATCGCTCAAAGATCAAGGCAGATGGCAAGGATCTTTCTTTCATAACTGCCAAGGTTGAAGATAACAATGGCAATATGATTCCGGATGCGGAACACCTCATTACCTTCAAGGTGCAAGGTGAGGCTGAAGTGACTGCAGTAGACAATGGATCACCGACCAGTATGGAATCGTTCAAGGCAAATTACCGGAAAGCATTTAACGGTCTTGCCCTTGCAATTATACGATCAATGGAAAAGAAAGGAAAGGTGGTGGTAGAGGCTGGTTCTGCCGGACTTCAAAGCGCAAGGATAGAGTTAGAACTCGAATAAGCGGAATCAATAGGCATATATACTAAGAGGACTACCTTAGTACCCTCATTTATCTTAATTAATTATACAATTCTGCATGTTTTCCAGATTGAAATATTTTTTAGTTCTGCTTGCTGCCTCACCCGCAATTGCGCAAACATTTGATCCCTTTGTTGCTCCCGAGAGAGGCTTTACGTCCTGGCAACCAGCACAGAATTGGGAACATAGTTTGTTGACAGGAAATGGTACTATGGGTGCCATGGTGATAGGCCAACCCCATGCAGAAACAGTAATACTAAGTCATAATCAATTGTATATTCCAGTAGCTGAGCCGAAAACTCCAATTGATCAAGCATCCAGGCTTTCAGAAATCCGGAAATTGATTATAGAAGGTAAAGGATCCGAGGCCGCGAAGATTCCGGTAGCTCTTAGAGAAAAAGAAGGCTTTACCCAGGCAAGAGATCCTTTTATACCAGCATTTGAAGTTAAAATAGAGCAGGAACCATCTAATATTACTAAATATCAGCGATCTGTTAATTTTTCTACGGGTGAAGCAACGGTAGCATGGCAAGATGGAAAGGGAACCTTTTCCAGGACTGTCTTCGCGTCTCGTCCGGATAGTGTTATCATTATATCTATTAAAGGAACGACAAAAATAAACGCCTCTTTTCATTTGGAAATGGTTCCTTACCAATGGACACAGTCTGAATTTGTTAAGAGAAATGTGGCAGAAACTAAGATCCAAGCCGAAGGCTCCTGGCTGAACTATCGTTGCCGGTTTAAGAATAACTATAAAGATGGGTTACAGGGTTATGAAGGGCTCGGTAAACTTATTGTTTTCAACGGCAAAAGTGAAACGCAGGGAAACAAAGTAAAGATTACCGATGCAGACGAGGTGCTTTTGTTAATTAAGATCCGTCCAACAAGAAATTACTCCACCTCAGGAACCGAAACTCTTAAGAGAGAGATAGACGAGCTGGGAAAGAGCTATGAAAATCTTCTTTCAAAACATATCGCTATTCATGGAGCTTTGTTTAATCGATCAAAACTAAGTTTAAATGCTTCAAAAGAAGCTCGTTTGCTTCATGCAGAAGAACTATTACTTCTTGCAAAGCAGACCGTTTCGCCTGCCTTGATTGAGAAGGTTTACGATGCTGGTCGATACAATATCTTAAGCTCAACGGGAACAAATCCACCAAACCTTCAAGGATTATGGAGCGGTACCTGGTCAGCTCCCTGGAACGGGGATTTTACTCATGATGGTAATCTTGCAACTGCAGTGGCTAGTTTATTCAGTGGCAATATGCCCGAATTAATGGAGGCATTCTTTGCATACCATGAGCGTTATTTGCCCACCTACAGGGAGAATGCAAATAGGCTTTATGGAGCAGGAGGAATTCGAATTCCTGCCCATACAAGCAATAGCGGTTTGGATACTGATTTCGGCGACATTTGGTGTCTGACCTTCTGGAACGGAGCCGCCGGCTGGACGTCAAAGTTCTTTTATGATTACTACTTGTATACGGGTGATTTCAAATTCCTTAAAGAAAGAGCATATCCCTTTATGAAAGAATCCGCACAATTCTTTGAGGATTTCCTTACTAAAGATAAAAATGGTAAGCTTATTTTTAATCCCTCTTATTCACCTGAAAACAATCCTTCGAACAATCCATCTCAGGCAACTATAAATGCTACAATGGACATAATGATAGCCAAGCAGTTGTTCCGCAACTGTATAGCTACAGCTAAGCTATTAAAGACTGATCAGGATAAAGTGAAACTCTGGGCAACAATCCTTGCATCATTGCCAGAATATGAGGTAGCAAAGGATGGTAGCTTAAGAGAATGGCTATGGGCAGGTTTGGAAGAAAATCATGCTCATCGACATTCATCACAACTATATGCCCTCTATGATGGTGTCGACCCCGATTTTAAACAAAACCCGATACTTCTTACCGCAGCAAATCGAACAGTAGACGAAAAAATGAAATTCAGGATTAAGGAAGGCGGGGGAGAGATGGCATTCGGTTTAGTTCAATTAGGTCTGGTAGCAGCACATCTGCATGAAGCCGAAAAAGCAGGTCAACTAGTGAACTGGCTTTCTTCTAAATACTGGTCCACCGGTATGGGGTCATTTCATAACGTGGGGGAGCTCTTTAATACAGATATAAGCGGAGGTTTACCTGCGGTAATAATAGAGATGCTGGCGCAGTCTGAAGTTGGAAAACTTGAGGTACTTCCTGCTTTACCTTCTGCCTGGGAGACCGGAACAATAGAAGGTGTTGGTCTAAGAGGACAAGTTGTTCTAAACAAACTTTCCTGGGCGGGTAAAAGCGTTGAATTAAAGCTTTATTCTCGAATTGATCAAAATATTGAATTAAAGTTTCCTCATGAACTGAAATCTCATTCAGGAGCAAAGCTTAACAAAATAAGGGATGAATGTTATTCAGTTAAACTTCTCAAAGGGAAAGAAGTGAAACTACTGGTTGAATTAAAATGATCGTTAAAAGATCTGTATCCAATAATGATACCTACTTTGATTTGAGTTTGAATTCATTGTCCAGGTTTAATCGAATTAATCTTGAACCGAAAGAATATTAAGATGTTACTATTTCCTTAGAGGCAAAATACTATAAACTAATACTACTACTTAACCGCACATGAAAAAAAATGTAATAGGATGCTTGATCCTAAGCTTCTTTATCTTTTCAAAGGCCCCGGTAAAGGCTCAACAGCAAAGAGATCCTGCTATCGAGGGGAAAGTTGAGGCACTGCTGAAGCAGCTTAGTTTGGAAGAAAAAATCACTATGCTGCATGGGAACTCTTCCTTCACATCGGGAGGTGTTCCGCGCCTGGGTATACCCGAGCTTGTTACTTCGGACGGCCCCCATGGTGTTCGTCCTGAACATGGTCGCGACTGGGTGCTTGATAACAAAGGGAACGATTCGTCAACCTACCTGCCTGTTGGATTAAACCTGGCTTCTACCTGGAACCCTGAACTAGGGTATAAGTTTGGTGCAGTATTGGGAAGCGAGGCGAAATGGCGAGGTAAAGACGTGATCCTTGGACCCGGAATTAACATTCTTCGTACCCCTCTTAACGGGCGAAACTTTGAATACATGAGCGAAGATCCCTATTTAATATCCAAGATGGTGGTAGGCTATATAAAAGGAGTACAGGACCAGGGAGTATCTGCCTGTATAAAGCATTACCTGGCCAATAATCAGGAGATCCGGAGGGATGGGATAAATGTAGAGATGAGCGAGAGGGCTTTAAGGGAAATTTATCTCCCTGGGTTTAAAGCCGCTGTAGTGGAAGGGGGAGTAAATACATTGATGGGGGCATATAATAGGTTCCGGGGCGAGTTCTGTACATATAACGATTACCTTATAAATAAAATATTGAAAGGAGAATGGGGCTTTCAGGGCTTGGTAATGAGTGATTGGGGAGCGATCCATTCTACGAAGGAGGCCCTGATGGGAGGGGCCGATCTTGAAATGGGTACAGATATTGGAACGCCGGCAAAAACATTTGATCAATTCTATATGGCGGCGCCAGCCTTACAGATGGTTAAATCAGGTCAGGTTTCAGAATCAGTAATAGATGATAAAGTGCGCCGTATTTTAAGGGTGATGTTCAAGACCAATATGATCAATGCAAAGCGTAGTCCGGGGGCTCATGCAACCTCTGATCATGCCGCAGTTGCAAAAAGGGTTGCAGAGGAAAGCATCATTATTTTGAAGAATAAGAATAATGTACTTCCACTTTCAAAAACAGGGGTAAAAACAATAGCAGTTATTGGTGCTAATGCTAACCGGAAGAACTCAATGGGGGGAGGGAGCTCCCAGGTACGCCCAAGATATGAAGTCACACCCTTAGAGGGTATCAGGGCTTGCGTTGGAAATACAGCTGGAATTAAGTTCGCCCAAGGTTACGCTATTACAAGAAAAGCAAAGGCCGACGAGAAACTTATCGCTGAAGCAGTCGACGCTGCGAAAAATGCAGAGGTGGCTGTTGTTTTTGGAGGGTGGACGCACGGCTATAATTACAGTATTTGGAACGACAACGCATTCGATGCTGAAGGTGTAGATAAACCAGATATGAATATGCCTTTCGGGCAGGACGAATTGATTTCTGCAGTTATTGATGCAAACCCCAATACAATAGTTGTATTATTCGGGGGCGGTCCTTTAGATATCACTAAGTGGGAGGGCAAAGCAAAAGCTATTTTACAAGTTGGCTATCCGGGTCAAGAAGGTGGAAATGCAATTACGGAAGTTTTATTTGGAGACATAAATCCCTCAGGCAAACTTACCTTTAGTTGGCCTAAAAAGCTGGAAGACTCACCTGCACATAAATTAGGTGAATATCCGGGTGATAGCATTAATGTTCATTACAAGGACGATATTTTTGTAGGGTATCGTTACTTTGATACTTATAAAGTGAAGCCTCAGTTTGCTTTCGGACACGGATTATCCTACACTAAGTTCGATTATAAGGGTTTGAAGGTAAGTAAGTCAGGTAGTACGGTTAGAGCTAGCTTTACCATAACTAATTCAGGGCAAAGGGCAGGAGCGGAGGTTGTGGAAGCTTATGTTAAAGACCCAAAGTCAGCAGTGAAGAGACCAGAAAAGGAGCTAAAAGCCTTTGAAAAAGTGTTCCTGAATCCTGGTGAATCGAGAGAACTTACCCTTACGTTCGATGAAAATGCTTTTATGTTTTACGATGAGAAAGCAGGTCAGTGGAAAATGGAGCTAGGCAAGTTCGAAATACTGGTGGGTGCAGCTTCTGATAACATCAAATTAAAGAAGAGTGTAAGACTGTAGGAGTTATTGTAACGAATCACGAAGGCTATTCAATTAGCCCACTTTTCCGGATTCTTTTTTATAATCAGGCCGTCTTTGACAGACGGCCTGATTATTATTTATAGAGTTCCTATTCCCGATGCAGGGTCTGGATTGGATGCAAAGCCATTTGTTTTTGGTTTTTCGTTCTCAGTCATTTTTGTAAACTGATCCTTTACCTGATTAATGTAAGGTTCCACCTTGTCCATATAAGGCTTTGCTTTTTCCTTCCATTCCGGCGCTTTAGCTTTAAAGTCATCCATCATTGACGTTCCATCAGGACGTTTCTTAGTAACGTAATGTACCCCTGCTGCTACGGCAGCACCTGTAAGTAATAATCGAAATAAGCCCATCGTTTTTTGAGTTTTATCTAATCTAAACAATTGAGTATTGTTTTTGTGTTAACCACTTAACAATGAGTTGATACTTGCTGATAATAAATACTACAGGCAAAGTCATGGTTAACTTTGGTACCCTAACTTTGTTAAATCTTAAACAAATACCGCTTTAAAACCTCTTTCTATTATCGAAAAAATATATTTTTGAAAGCATGCAGAGAGAAATTCCCGAAACAAAAAGAAAAGCACTCAGAATAAATCTTGACCCAGCCATTTACGGAACCTTTGCAGAGATCGGGGCCGGCCAAGAAGTTGCAAGAAATTTTTTTACAGCCGGAGCAGCATCTGGTACCATAGCTAAAACAATGTCGGCTTATGACATGGTTTTTAGTAATTCTATATACGGCGCCGAAAAATCAGGCCGGTATGTAAGTAAGTCAAGACTTGAGAAGATGCTGGCACACGAGTATGCCTTGTTGTCAGAACGTTTAATAGGGGATAAATATGCAGGTCATAAATTCTTCGCTTTTGCAGACACTGTTAGTACATTAAACTTTAATAAGACTAACGATCCACATGGTTGGCTTGGAATACGCTTTCAGACCACTGCAGGTGGAGAACACAATGATATTATTCTCCATGTAAGATTATTGGATACAGATACGATCTTGCAACAAAATGTCTTAGGGGTGATAGGTGTTAACCTTGTTTATGCGGCCTATTATCATAGTCATGATATCCAATTAATGATAGAATCCCTGGTTGATAATTTGTCAATTGGTTCTGTAGAAATCGACCTGATCAACCTTCGAGGTCCAGTTTTTAAAAATGCAAATGACCGCCTTGTTAACCTTTATCTGATTGCTAAAGGATTTTCGGGAGCTGCAATATTTGATGAAAAGGGTAATGCTTGTCAATCAAAAGATCTTTTGTACAAGAAAGATATTATGATTCTACGAACCAAGTATAAGCAGAAATCTACACCAAATTTCGACCTCTTCAATAGGGCGGTGGAGCAATTCAAACGAACCCAGAATATAAAAGGTGAAAATCTGGAAGTGCTAATTGAGGTGCTGATGACAAGCGAGTTGAACCAGGATGAATCATCAGAGTTAACCACTGAAGAGCTTGAGGAGTTTGCGAATAGAGCAGAAGAACTTTGTGCAACCGGAAACAATGTGATAGTGTCTAACTTTACAAGAAATCACAAAGTTGCACAGTATCTTTCTCGCTGCCGGCCAAATAGCGTTGGTATTTCAACTAACATAGCCAATCTTAAGCGTATTTTTGACGCGGCAAGTTTCGGAGAACATTACACCGACGAGCTTTTAGCTTACGTGAGTGATCTGTTCAGTAGAAATGTGAAACTTTACGCATATCCCTACCTCGATAAGAAGAACAATGAAATTATCACAACTAAGAATATGCCTGTTTCGAAGGAAGCAAAGCCCCTTTTTGAGTTCCTAATAAGCAATAATTATATAACAGACATTGAAAGCTATGACGAAAAAGACGTGAAAACTGTTTAAACATTTTTACGTGTAGAACATTAATAGTTAAAAGTATCAGCACAAACACTGCTGATACTTTAACCCCGTTCCAATGCAATTGAAATTCATTTACATATTCGACGCACTCTGTACCTGGTGTTATGGGTATTCCCCGGTTATAAAGGCTGTGCAAAGTAAATACAAAGATAAATTTGAGTTCGAGGTTTTAAGCGGAGGGATGATCACCGGTACCCGGACAGGCCCTGTCTCTGTTGTGTATCCTAATTTCAAGGAAGATTACAAACAAGTCGAAGAACTAACCGGTATCGATTTTGGCGAAGCTTTTCTGCATGAATTGGATAAAGGATCCATGATCTTCGACTCGGAGCGACCTGCAATTGCCCTTAACGTTTTTAAAACTGTTAGTCCATCAAAAGTTTTCGATTTTATATACGATCTGCAACAATCAATTTTTTACGAGGGTAAAGATCCCAACGGTGACGATCTTTATCGCTATCACGCGGTCAATTTCGGTATCGATCCCGATGAATTTATATACAAGACGCATTTGGAGCAGTTTAAACAGGACGCTTATTACGAGTTTGCACTTGCGCGTCAGCTACAAGTAAGTAATTACCCTGCAGCCTTTATTCAATCGGCAGATAACCATTTCTTTATGGTTGCAAGAGGATTTGCTACCCTGGAAACAATGGAGCTGAGGATTGATAATGTTTTAAAAGAAATTGGATCATAGGATTCTCGTACTTTTATTCCTGCATTTCGATCTGTTAATTACTCATTTTGCCGGTGTTTCATCAATTCTCCACTTTAGTGGACAATTAAATTATTTATGATCTTCGCATATAAGTCTCCAAATATTGTTTTGCAAGGTCCCGCAAGCCCTATTTTGGAATTAGAAAACTTTTTCAAGGTTTTCTAAAGCATTCATAATCAGTTTCTTTTTTGTTTTTGTAAAATTTCTTTCTATCTTGTCGAAAGTTCGTTATTATTAATTTTCGGCCTTAACGCTTAAGGAAAAGCTAATTTGTTGGATTGGTTTTTGAAGTTTTAATAAGGAAAAGGAGAATTTATTATGATTCGATTCGGAGATATAAATGAGAAAACTTGCTCTAGATGTAATTCAAAGGATTTTGAAAGGGTAAGGAAATCTGCTTTGGTACGAATGATGACCTTTGGAACTCAATCACTAAAAAAGTACCATTGCGCAAAGTGCTGGAAGAGTTTCTACATTGTGACGAAAAAATCTTCAGAAACAGCACATTATCAATATCAATAATTATTATTAACGCAGAATCCCGGCCAGTGCCGGGATTTCTTTTTAATTCCTGGTGTTTTATCTTTTCTTTTTCATTCCCTGAGCAGTATATTTGAGTACTAACCATTTCAGTCGGGCCGATTAAAATGGATATACTTAAAATTGTGAATCAATATCTTTTATTCATAGACACCGAAGCATCTGGTCTACCAAAAAAGTGGAACGAACCTTACTCGAAACCGAATAACTGGCCCCACTCAGTCCAAACCTCCTGGCTTATTTTTGATAAAGAGGGTAGAGAAATTAAACGCGAAGACCATTATATTAAGGATCAGGACTTTACTATTAGTTCATCATCGATCAAAATTCACGGAATAACTTCAGAGTATCTCGCAACGCATGGGGAAAACCGGAATGAAGTTATGCAGAAACTATATGATGATCTGGTGAATTACCAACCAATGGTAATTGGACACTTTATGGAACTGGATTACCATGTTCTTGCTGCTGACTTTTATCGCTCTAATATTCCTAACCCAATAGAAGGCTCCGGGCTTCCAGCATTTTGCACCATGATGGCAACTACTCAGTTCGTAAAAAATCCCCAGAGGAAATTCATGAAGTTAGGCGAGCTGTACGACCATCTATTTCATGCTCATTTGATTAAACCTCACAATGCTATATATGATGCTAAAGCTACAGCTGATTGTTTTTTCGAGTTATTAAAGCGGGGTGATCTTTCCGAACAGCTGGTAGACAGTAGTCCACTTGATCTAGCTTTAAAGCCAAAGAAAGAAACCCGTAATTCGTGGGCTTTCTTTTCTATAATTCTTCTTTTCATTTTATTGATTGCCCTTTCCGTATGAACGAACGTTTTGAAATTATAAAAAAGGTTAAACCTTTTAATGTCCTTCCTGATAAGGTGTTACGTACCGTTGCCGAACTTCTAACAGAAGTAACTTATAGCAAAGATCTTCTGCTATACCATCAGGAAGTGACTAAGATGAAAGGCGTAGATATTATTGTAGAAGGCGAATACGAGTCATTCTTCTATGACACTGCCCATAACAAACGCCTCGTTGAACACCATGGTCCGGGCTATTGTTACGGCGGTGTTTCTGTGTTGTTAAATCGAAAGAAATCGCTACGCTCAGTAATTGCTAAGAAAGGAACCAAAGTTTTTTCTCTCCCGCGTAAGGACTTTAAAGCTTTATGTAAAGCTTCAGAGGAGTTCTTTCATTACTTCTCCAAAGAATATGGACGGCGAATGTTAAACGACGATTTCGCCCATTTCGCAAAAGCCCCTGCAACTTTCGAAGAGAGCTACATCGCCTCAGAACAACTGTACACCCGGAGAGTCGATAGTGTTGAGCCTCGTGAAATAATATCTTGCCTTCCTGATACACCAGCACATGAAGCCGCAACATTAATGGCAGAAAATAGGTTAAGCTGTCTTTTTGTAAGAAATTATGAGGGTAAGATCATCGGTTATCTAACAGATATTACCCTTAGGGACAAGATTATAGCTAAACGTGGGGATGTCGCAGAGCCTGTAGCTAATATTATGGATAATCCCATAGTCTCGATAAGTGGTCAGGCCTATGTATATGAAGCTATCCTGATGATGTTCAGAACAAAAACGCGGTATCTGCTTATTGAGGAGGATGGAGGGTTTAAAGGCTTTATAAGCAGGAATAAGTTATTAAGCGAGCAGGCCCAATCCCCACTAGTATTTATTCAATCTGTTAAGTTGGCCCTTTCGGTTGACGAGTTGAAATCAAAATGGGAGATGGTTCCTCAATTTGTAAATCAGCTGCTCGGTAGAGGAGTAAACTCTGAGATCGTTAATGATGTGATCACCACCGTCGCGGATACCATAGCAATAAAGGTAATAGAAAGTGTAATTGAGGAAGTGGGTCAGCCACCTGCAAAGTTCGTTTTCATGGTATTAGGATCAGAGGGAAGAAAGGAGCAAACCTTGAAAACCGATCAGGATAATGCCATCATTTACGAGGATAAAGCAAATGAGCAAAGGGAGCTGGTAAGGGAGTACTTTTTGAAATTTGCAACCATGGTTTCGGATAAGCTTAACTTTATTGGATTTAGCTATTGTACTGGTGGGTTTATGGCAAGTAATCCTAATTGGACTCATTCTCTTTCTCACTGGAAGAGAAATTACACCAGCTGGATGCAAGAATCTCTGCCAGAAACGGTCATAAAGTTTTCAACCTTCTTTGATTGCCGCTTTGTTTACGGGGAAGAATCGATTATGAACGAGCTTTTTGATTTTCTGGATGAGGAACTACAAAAGCCTATGGAGAAGTTGTTTGCGAATATGGCGAAGAACTCTCTTCAATACGAGCCTCCACTTACTTTCTTTAAGAACATTAAAACTATCACAATCGGTTCTCAGGAAGTCTTTGATATAAAGAAAACGATGACACCAATTGTTGACCTTGTGCGTGTTTATAGTTTAAAGAATCGTATTTTTAAAGTTAATACAGGCGAGCGTTTGAAGGCTTTGAAAGACCGTGGTGTTTTTAGCGATGTAGAATACAACGAGCTCATGCAGTCCTATTATTACTTGATGGGGCTTCGTTTAAAGAAACAGGCAAGTCAAATTATTTACGATAATACCCCTCCTGATAATTACATTGATCCAAATCGCCTTACAAAAATTGAACGAGTAACGCTTAAAGAAATCTTCAGAACAATTGAAAATTTCCAATCAAAAATTAGAATGGAGTTTACAAATAATCTTTTTGGTTAAGGCTTCAGAATTTATCCGCAAAGGCTTTCGGCAGTTTTCTGATCTCTTTGCGGATAATTCCTAAACTGTTATCAACTATTTACTTTGCTGTACTGAAACTTTTCCCCATAGGAACATCCAGATCTGCTACTTGCATTTTGTATTCTTGAGGAAGGATGGCATTCTTCAATATCTGCTCCAATCGTACCATTCTTATAAGCTTATAAACATAAAGCACTGGTAGAAGCAAGGGTAATTGTCCCAAGTCTAATAACTCGCTTACCTTCTCAGGCACAACAAGTTTTTGGACTTGTTTCAAAAGCTGAAATCTTACCATTCCAAGATGTTTACGATATTGTTGATAGAGGTGGCCAGTGAACGAACTAAATTCAAGATTCTCTTTAAGATGGCCCTGACGCATTTTCTGCCAGTCGGTGTAAGTTAAAGGTAAAGAGGCAATTCCCATATGCTCTCCAACCCTGTAAAATACGTCAAATACTTCTTCTTTTTCAGCCTTGGTAAGTTCTCGCTCTAATACTTCAAATGACCTGATACTATAATCAATAAGCATAAACAACACGTCTCGGTAGGCCCAGTCAGGAATTTTTGCACCTCTGTTTTTTTCTACCGTCGCATGTATTTGAGTTATTTTTTCTATTGCTTCGATTGCCTCTACATAGTTAGAGAAAACTATGCTCCGTGCATAGGCTACTGTTGAGAATAATCGTCCCAATGGATCTGCTGGTAGTTTCCCAGTGAAGTAAAGCCAGTCGACCGCTTTGTTTAAAGCAAATTCCGCAGATGCGCCTGCAAAAATGAACAGGATCGTATCGCTTTTCCCCCATATCTTCCTCACAATGGAATCAGTTTTTACAAAATATCTCATGCTTCTGGCTTGCTGTTAATTAAAGAGCTGTTTTTCAACGGTAGTGTTTTTGGACTAAACTCTAGTATTAGTGTAGAAATGGCACCCAAAGAATAAGCCAAAATATCACTCCAGGTAAAGTAGTTACCCAGGACTAAGTTGGCAATTGTTGAATCCCGAAGTCCTATCATGTCAAGGAAGTTAAGGTATTGAAGAGCTTCAATTATATAAGATATTATCAAAACTGTAAGAACAGCGGCTTTGACAGGAATATTTATGAAGGATTTCAATAAGCAATAAAGAAAAATTACAATAAGAAAGTCGCCTACGTAGGGTCTTACAAAGTTGTCGTGAACATATTTTCCGATCAAAAATTCTACAATAAAAAGAAAAATGGCGATTATAAAGTATCGTTTATTGAATGCAAGTTGTGACATAATGTGTAATTTAAGGATCTTATTTGTTGAACTTTTCTACAGTGTTTGTTTAATTTCCCCTTTGGGCAGGGAACAGATAGAACCGAGTTTTATTATTATTAAAGGTTAACAGGTTGCCCATTTAATTCAAACTGTTCCTGCCGAGGGTATATTTTAATAGTATTCTAATAGGGGGCAATTCTTCAGCCCCTTTTTCTAGCTGCAATTTCTGTTATTTATTTCGGAAATGTTAGTAGTAAAGTACTCTGTACTTCAAAGTATGAGCATAAAAAAAAGCCTATTTTTTTTGCTGTTTAATTAAATTTTCAAGTGCTTCGAGGTGTTTTCTAAAAGCTTCTCTTCCCTTAGGAGAGGCTGCATATTGTGTGTTCGGTTTTCTCCCGATAAATGATTTGGTAACTGTGATATACTCTTCCTTTTCTAAAGCCTTGAGGTGAGAGGCTAGATTACCATCAGTAACATTCAAAAGATCTTTCAGAGAATTAAAGTCATAATTCTCATTAGCAACCAGTACGCTCATTACTTGTAATCGTATCCGGTTTTCAAAAGCTTTATCGAATTGTTCTAATGATATTTTCACTTGTCGTATTTAAAATGCATAATGGCCCCATATAAAATATGTAGAAAGCCAAATCCTATTACCCAGAAGATAAGTCCGAAACCGGGTGTGATAGCAGCTAACAAACCTAATGCTATTTCCAGAAAACCAAGAAATTTTACATCAGAATATGTGTACTGACTACCAGAAACAAGTGCAAGCCCATAAAAAATCAGCGATACAGGTGCTATAATGTCGTATTCACCACGTACAATAAGAGCCAGGATAAAGAGTCCACCGGTAAAAAGAGGGATACATAAATTTGCAAGCAAGCGCTTACTTACCGGATTCCAGTAATTTTCTCCCTTTCTTTTTGCCTGTCTGATTGTTAGCCACACTCCAGTAAAAACGGATAGCACCAATACTACCATCGCAATAGCAAAAAGTGGCCAGAGTACAAGTGGATCATTAGCATAAAAGTCCCTTAACCGTAACCCACTATCTTCTTTGTAGACTAGGCGGTACGCTATAAATGCTCCCGTTAGCGCGTAAACTCCGGCCAGTACTCCTGAGAGTCCGCTTAAAGAAATAAAACGGCTAGACCGTTCCATCAGGTTCCTGATCGAACTCAATTCTGAGTAAATATCTTCCTCTTTCATCTAAAAGAACTTTGTTGTTCAAAGTAATGTTAAAAATATCACATGTGCAATAGGGGAGAGAAAATTTTCAGGATATTCCTTTAGATACTATTCATTTGATTTTTCTTGAATGTCTGATTGTTTTTTAACGACAAGAAAAACAATCAGGCTAGTTTCATCCTCCGTTTGTGAGATTTTGCTCATGAAGGTTTTTTCATAAGGAAAACACCTCCAAGCAGCATAATAATTGAGATCAAAAGAAAGCCTATATTCCAAAGCTCAGGATTTGCAGAGATCTCCCTTACATTATGCAGTTTCAGCAATTGATGGTCTATAACTCCTTCAATTATATTAAAGAGTGCCCATCCCACTAATAGTCCTCCCCATAGGAGTTTTCCCGACTTATTAATGTTGTTCCTGAATAAGAGTCTCCATATGAGGAATATTCCAACAAATACAACAATAAGGCAGAAAAGATGAAATATTCCATCCCAAAACATATTTACACTTTTATTGATCAACGTGGCGGGTGGCAGGCGATAGGATATCATTTCGTGCCATTGCAGGATCTGATGAAGGACAATTCCATCTATAAAGCCACCAAGGCCAATTCCTGTTACCACTGATGCTGTGGCCAAAGGTACTGGGTCAGGAAGCGCAACCCCATTTTCCTTTGTTAATTTAGATTTATAGCTCCTTGTGGATAAGTAGGAAAATACAAATACTGCTATCCCAAGAACGATAAACGCTGAGAGCATTGTGATAAGGTTTGGTAAAAAGCGATCATCATAGATCGCTTCCTGTACCTTAGCGTTGCAGCTTACACAAGCCCAAACATCATGAACTAGCAGTAGAGCAGCCAAGCTCAAACAAGTTTTCTTCATAAATTGTAATTCAATTTCTTTCTTTGCTTTCTGAAGATATAGAGTTAATCCTCCAAGTCATTCCTGTTAGGCCTTTTGATTTCTGGGCGGTGAATTTTACCTTTCTTCCCTTAACGCTGATCTCTTTCACTATGGTAGGTTCCTTCGCAAGATTAGGGTCTGGTAATTGCCTTAGAAATACCTCCATTGCTTCAGACAAATTATCCTGATGCCTCATATTTTTTTATTAGGTTTCTCTTTTAGGAATACAACACTCATACCAGAACTGCTCCAGCTGATCCTATTACCGTATATAATCAAAACATTGAGTAGAAATACTTTGGCCGATGGGTTTTTCCTGGTTATGTTCTAATCGAGTACTTAAAACTTCTTGACGCTACTCTGATTAATCTCTCTGCCTTTCATTCTGTAAATCGTAATGTATTTGTAATTTTGCGGCACCGTATTCGTTTGTCAGTAGTACACACACAATATTCATGAAGAAGAGTTCAATTATTGGAATTATTATTATTGCTATTGCTATAGGGGTAATCATTAGCACTTATGCTGATTCCAGCACCTATGGTACCTTTGCTGATGCTCAGAAGACAGAGGATGAGCTACACGTTGTTGGCAAGTTGGACAAAGGGAAAGAGTTGATATACAATCCAAAACAGGACGCCAACTACTTTGCTTTCTACATGCATGATAATAAGGGCAAAAATTGTAAGGTTGTTTTCAATGGAACAAAACCGCAGGATTTTGAGCGTTCCGAGCAGATCGTTTTGACAGGGAGAATGGTAGGTGAAGAATTTCATGCTTCTAAGATATTAATGAAGTGTCCATCGAAATACAATAAGAACGAGGTTGAAGTTAGGGGAGCAGACGCGTCTGAAGTAAAAATATAAGAAGTATTAATGGATATAAAATTTGAAGGAGAACACCTTCTGCCTGGTAGTTTAGGCCAGTTCTTTATCATATTGTCTTTTGGTTCGGCCCTTCTCGCGGCTATATCATACTATTTTGCCACAATAAAAGACTTACCAGACAATTCCTGGCGCAACCTCGGTCGCTTAGCTACCTGGGTCAATAGCCTTGCTGTCATTGGAATAGGCTCTTGTTTATTCTATATAATTTACAACCATCTATTCGAATACCACTACGCTTGGGCTCATTCTTCTAGATCTCTGCCTACACATTATATCATCTCGAGTTTTTGGGAGGGTCAGGAAGGCAGCTTCTGGCTCTGGATGTTCTGGCAATCTTTCCTGGCTAATATTTTGGTTTGGCGGGCTAAGAGTTGGGAAAATTCTGTTTTAGCTATTGTGATGTTATCACAAGTATTCCTTGCCTCTATGCTATTAGGTGTGGAGATACTTGGAACCCGGATCGGTAGTTCTCCTTTCATTCTTTTAAGGGAGGCAGTAGAGGCTCCAATCTTCTCGCGGCCGGATTATCTTTCTCTAGTTGCCGATGGTAATGGTTTAAATCCATTATTACAAAATTACTGGATGGTTATTCACCCTCCAACCTTGTTTTTGGGCTTTGCTTCAATGATAGTTCCATTTGCTTACGCTATCGGTGGCCTTTGGGAAAAGAGATTTAAAGACTGGACAACAGTTGCTTTACCATGGGCATTATTTGCTGTAATGGTACTGGGGGCGGGTATCATTATGGGGTCTTTCTGGGCTTACGAAGCGCTTAATTTCGGTGGTTTCTGGGCATGGGATCCTGTTGAAAATGCCTCTATTATCCCTTGGCTTACGCTAATTGCTGCTGTGCACGTAATCCTTGCTTATCGGCATTCAGGTCATTCTTACTTTACCGCTACTTTTCTCACCTTAATAAGCTTTGTGCTTGTATTATATGCTTCGTTCCTTACACGAAGCGGTATACTTGGAGAAACTTCGGTTCACTCGTTTACCGATCTTGGTATGTTTGGTCACCTGATCGTTTATATCGCTGTATTTGTACTTCTTACTGTAGGTTTTATTGTAGCAAGGTGGAAGGAAATGCCAATTACCAAGAAAGACGAGGAAACTTACTCGCGCGAGTTTTGGTTATTTGTTGGCGCAGTGGTTCTTGCTTTGTCATGTGGTCAGATCTTATATACTACTTCCGGTCCGGTGATCAATGCTATCCTAGGAACTAAAATAGCTCCTCCTGTTGATGTTATTGCTCACTACAATAAGTGGCAGGTGCCGTTTGCTGTGGTCATTACCTTCATTTCCGGGTTCACTCAATTTTTAAAGTATAAAAATACAGATCCGAAGAAATTCTTTTCATCAATGTTAACCACGATCGTTATCGCTGTGGTTTTTACAGGGGCATTCGTTTACCTTGCAAAAATCCATAGCAACTTGATGTATATCGTACTAACTTTCGCGGGATTTTTCTCCTTAATATGTAACGGTAAGATCCTTTTAGAGGCCTTTAAAGGAAAATGGAAGCTTGCGGGTTCATCTGTAGCTCATATGGGCTTTGCTTTGTTGGTTATTGGCGCTCTGGTGGCGGCTGCAACAAACAATGTTATTTCAATAAATAATTCTGGCGCTGGGTACGGAGAAGAGTTCGCAAAGGAGAATAATCCTAAAGAGAACATCATGCTTTACGAAAACGAGCCCGTTAGCATGGATAAATACACTGTCACTTACCTTGGTGATTCAATTGCAGGACCAAACACCTTCTATAAGGTTAACTACAAAGTGGTTAACAATGGTAAAATAAAGGAGAACTTTACTCTTTACCCAAATGCTCAGCAGAATGCTAAAATGCGCTCTATTGTAGCGTCACCAGATACCAGACATTATCTTTTAAACGATATTTACACTCACGTAAGTAGTGTTCCCTTGCAGGAGAAAACCGGAGGGCATGAGCACGAACTTGAAGAGAGTTCACATTCTGACGAGTCTTACGACACCCCGGCAATCACTATGGTTTCACCTGGAGACACTGTAAGGTACAGAAATGGCTTTATTATAGTGAAGGGGGTGAACCGGAATGCAAATATTGAGAAAATTAAGTTGGCTCCCGGTGATTTAGCAATTGGTTTAGATCTTGAAGTACATAACAACAACGGCAAGGTTTATAATGCCCAGCCATTATACCTGATAAAAGGTGGCAACGTCTTTGATTTTGGTAAAGCTATTGACGAAGAAGGTCTAAAGCTACGTTTTTCTAAAATAGACCCACAGCAGGGAAAACTTGAATTAACAGTACTCGAGAAAAAGCCTGCTGAAAAGAAATGGATTGTTATGAAGGCAATTAAATTCCCTTATATCAATCTCTACTGGGGTGGAACTATCATAATGGTTATAGGTTTCCTTCTTTCAATTTTCAGAAGGAATAAGGAAGTAAAGACTGCATAAGATGAAGGTTGTTCTGCTAGGAAGCGGAAATGTGGCTACTCATTTGGGCAAAGCTTTGAAGGAGAACCATCACACAATACTTCAAGTTTGGAGTAGATCTGAAGAGAATGCAAAAGAACTCGGCGCTCAACTTTCTGCTGAAGGAATTAGCTCCTATGATTTATTAAATCCCAATGCGGATATATATATAATCTCCGTACCCGACACGGCAATAGAGGGAGTAAGTGAAAGTTTTCCTTTTAAAAGTAAATTGCTCGTTCATACTTCAGGAACCACAGGGATAGAGGTGCTGGAAAAAGCATCTGACAAAATTGGTGTGTTTTATCCTCTTCAAACCTTCTCTAAACAACGAGCTGTGAATTTTGAAATTGTTCCGATAGCTATCGAAGCAAGAACTTCAGAAATTGAAAGCACGCTTAAGGAATTAGCAAGCTCAATTTCTGAAACTACTGTTACTTTTGATTCTGAAAAAAGAAAAGCCCTGCACGTGGCGGCTGTCTTTGCCTGTAACTTCAGTAATCACTTCTATACTATCGCCAACGGAATACTAAAAGATAGTGGGCTGGACTTTGGTCTACTTCGGCCTTTGATAGCTGAAACTTCATTGAAAGTTCAAAGTTTTTTCCCACATGAGGTGCAAACCGGCCCGGCTGTGAGGAATGATCAAATAACTGTAAATAAGCACCTTGAATTCCTGAAAGGCAAGGCTGAATTAGAAGAGCTGTATAAATTGATCAGTCAAAACATTATCAATTTCCATCAAAAGTCTTAATGAGGAGACAATTTTTATAATTTTGCGCAGCAATGAAGATTTTTAATATAAAAATAAATTTTGAAGAAGCTGACCATGAAAGCGTAGTGCTTCCTATTGCAGAGGGCGAATCTGTATTGGATGTTTGTATGGATAACGGCATCGAACTTCAGCATAATTGCGGAGGTGTTTGTGGTTGCAGTACCTGCCATATCTACATTAACAAAGGAATGGACAATCTTCAGGAAATTTCTGACAAGGAGGAAGACTTTATCGACCGTGCTGTTGATCCCCGTATTAATTCACGTTTAGGCTGTCAATGTGTAGTGATTGATGGTGATATTGAAGTAACTCTACCAGATCAAACTCAATTTTTAGGACATTAATATTTTATGAGTCAGGATAAATTTGCATTACCTTTTACCTGGAGCGACTATGAAGATATCGCCATGGGATTATATGAGAAATTTGGCGACGACTTCGACGAGTCGAAAATATATCGCATTCGCTTTACAGATCTTATGGAATGGGTTTTAACTCTTCCTAACTTTGTAGGTAAACGTGAAGATTGTAACGAAGGTCACCTTGAGCAAATCCAGTCCACCTGGGTTTACGAGTGGCGCGACAATCAATAATGATTTTTCATCCCGGATAAGGAACCTTTTCCGGGATTGTTATTTTTAAACCTCCCTTTTTTTACACTATGTCCTTCCTTTCTAAACTTAAAGATATTAAAGCCTTTGTTCTTGACATTGATGGTGTCCTTACAGATTCCACCATATTAATCACTGAAACTGGTGAGCAGTTGAGAAGATTTAATGTAAAGGATGGTTATGCCTTACAATTGGCAGTAAAAAAGGGCTATCTCTTCTGTGTGATTTCAGGAGGTAAATCACAAACAGTTTTGTCACGCCTGAATGGCTTGGGAATCACTGATGTTTATCTGAAAGTTGATAAGAAGATCGATGTCTTTAACGACTTCCTGAACAAGCACCAGCTCACTGCTGATCAAACTGTTTATATGGGCGACGATATTCCCGATTTGCCTGTAATGAAAGTTGTGGGTATCGCTGCTTGTCCTGCTGATGCAGTAGAAGAGGTTAAAGCAAGCAGTTCCTATATATCCCCCAAAAGTGGTGGCGAAGGCTGCGTAAGGGACGTAATTGAAAAGGTATTAAAGGCGCAGGGAAATTGGTATGATAATAATCCCTCTGGTCAGGAGGAGTTGATCCCTTCTGTATAAAATGCCTGAAGCCTGAGCTATTGAAAAATATTCAGACTTCAGACATTAATAACGCTTATATATATTCTGTTCCGAATCTACCTTTTACATCAGCAACAATTTGCTTCACAGCTTGCTCTTGTGATTTAGGGCAGATCATTAAAGTATTATTAGCTTCTACTACGATGTAATCGTGCAGGCCTTGAAGAATTACCAACTTTTCTTCAGGTACGTTAACCATACAATTAGAAGAATCATACATGATAACCTTATCTGAAGGTATCACCGCATTTCCTACGTAATCCTTTTCTGCCAGTTCGTACACAGAAGCCCATGTTCCCAGATCAGACCATCCGAAATCTGTTGGTAAAACGTATACATTATCAGCTTTTTCCATAATACCATAATCAATGGAGATATTGGTACACTGGTAGTAGGCATTCTGGATGAAAGCTTGTTCACCCTCGGTATTAAATACACTTTCACCTTCAACAAAGATATCATTCATTTCTGGAAGGTAACTTGCAAATGCTTTTAATATTGCTGTTGCAGACCATACAAATATTCCTGCATTCCATAAGAAATCCCCGCTTTGTACAAACGTCTTAGCGAGTTCAAGATTAGGTTTCTCTGTAAAGGTCTTAACCTTGTGGAAATTCTCACCTATAGTATGTGAATTAAACTGAATATAACCATATCCTGTGTCCGGACGAGAAGGTTTGATTCCTAAAGTAACGAGACACTGATGCTCTACTGCTGTTTTCAATGAATCGTTGATGTTCCTCACAAACTCATCAGTATCCACGATTAGGTGATCTGATGGTGCAACCACAATTGCAGCATTTGGGTTCAGGAGACTAATTTTATGACATGCGTAAGCAATGCATGGCGCCGTATTTCTCATTACCGGTTCACCTAAAACTTGCGAATCAGCTATTTCTGGTAATTGCTCTTTAACAAGATTTCTATAAATGTCGTTGGTTACAATATAGATATTCTCTTTGGGTACAATTTTAAGGAAGCGTTCATAGGTGTGCTGGATAAGAGTTTTTCCCGTGCCTAGAATGTCAATAAATTGTTTTGGATGTGCGGTTCGGCTAATCGGCCAAAAGCGGCTCCCAATGCCACCGGCCATAATTACGGCATAAAAGTCCTTCATTTGTATATATTATAAAAATCCTTCTTTTAGTAAATCGTGTAAATGTATGATTCCTTTGTAAATATTTCCTTCAGTAACTATTAATTGAGTGATATTATTTGCACGCATTACATCAAGAGCAGTGGCTGCAAGTTCATCGCTAGCTATCTGTTTCGGACTTGTACCCATAATATCCTTTGCCGTTAATCCTTCATACGTATCAAATTTCTCCATCATACGCCTGATATCCCCATCCGTAATTATGCCAGCTATCCGTTCCTGATCTACCACAGTTACAGCTCCAAGCCTATTTTTTGTGATCTCTAAAATTACCCTTTTTATTGATGCTTCAGGATCAACTTGTGGTTTTTCATTATGGATATAAATATCGGCTACTTTCAGGTATAACCTCTTTCCCAGCGAGCCACCTGGATGATACTTAGCAAAATCTGCAGTAGTAAATTCCCGGCACTCTAAAAGACATACAGCAAGAATATCTCCCATTACTAATTGTGCTGTTGTGCTGGTGGTAGGCGCCAGGTTATGCGGGCATGCTTCCTTTTGAACAGTGGTATCCAGAATATAATCGGCTTGCTTCGCCAGGTAGGATGAGCGGTCGCCAACCATACCCACCAATGGATTTCCCGAAAGTTTAAGCAAAGGAACAAGCACTTTAATCTCAGGAGTGTTACCACTTTTCGAAATACAGATAACCAGATCATCTTCCTGAATAATGCCAAGGTCTCCGTGTATAGCGTCGGCAGCATGCATAAAAATAGCAGGAGTACCGGTTGAATTAAAGGTAGCTACGATCTTCTGGGCAATGATGCCACTTTTTCCAACCCCCGTTATAATTATTCGACCTTTTATTTTAAGGATCGTTTCTACTATCAGAGCAAAGTCATTATTTAGTTTTGACATTAACTCTGAAATGCCTTCCGATTCAATTTGTAGTGTCCTCTGGGCAATTTGTATGATATCGGTAATTGCTTTCAAATAATCTTTTTTTAAATAATCATACGATTTTCCGGCAAAAATATGTTATTTTGACGTTAAATTTAGCCTTTCTAAATAATTTCCCGGTGAGGACGATGGAGATAAAGAAATCATTATTCGATAATTTACAGAACTTTTTTGGCTTCGATAATTTCAAAGGAGAGCAAGAAGCAATCATAACTAATATACTACAGAAAAAAGATACATTCGTAATAATGCCGACAGGCGGTGGTAAATCAATCTGCTACCAATTGCCTGCTTTAATGAGTGAGGGAACAGCCGTGGTAATTTCGCCGCTGATCGCTTTGATGAAGAATCAGGTAGATCAGCTTCGCGCTTTTGGAGGAACAGACAGTATAGCCCACTTTCTAAATTCTTCACTAAATAAGTCTGAAATAACTAAAGTTAAACAAGACGTACTTAGTGGAGAAACAAAACTGCTTTACGTTGCGCCCGAATCTTTAGCAAAAGCAGAGAATGTCGACTTCCTGCGCCTGATTACAGTTTCTTTCGTTGCAGTAGACGAAGCTCACTGTATTTCGGAATGGGGACATGACTTCCGGCCCGAGTACAGAAAAATCCGTCAGGTAATTAGCAACCTCGGCGAAAATATTCCGATTATAGCTTTAACAGCTACAGCCACGCCTAAAGTTCAGCAGGACATTATCAAGAACCTGCAGATGAATGACGCCACTTTGTTTAAATCTTCTTTTAACAGATCTAATCTCTTCTATGAAGTAAGACCGAAAAAGAATATTATGAAGGAGATCATCCGCTTTATCAAAGGACATAGTGGTAAAACGGGTATTGTGTATTGCTTAAGCAGGAAAAAGGTAGAGGAGGTTGCAGAGGCTTTAAACTTAAATGGAATCAAAGCCCTTCCTTACCATGCTGGTTTAGATGCCAAGGTTCGCGCCGATACGCAGGATAAGTTCCTGATGGAAGAAGTGGAGGTAATTGTAGCCACAATTGCATTTGGTATGGGCATCGATAAACCAGACGTTCGTTTCGTTATCCACCATGATATTCCAAAAAGTATGGAGGGGTACTATCAGGAAACTGGTCGTGCCGGGCGTGATGGCGGTGAGGGCGTCTGTGTAGCTTTCTATTCTGAAAAAGATATTGATAAGCTGGCCAAGTTCATGAAAGATAAACCTGTTTCCGAAAGGGAGATAGGCACTCAGATATTAAAAGAGGTGATCGATTATGCTGAGTCTTCTGTTTGTAGAAGAAAGCAGATCCTGCATTACTTCGGGGAGAATTTCAATGAAGCGGGTTGTGGCGAAATGTGTGATAACTGCCGAGCTACTAAAACCCATTTTGATGGTTCTGAAAAGCTTCAGCTGGTATTAAAGCTAATAGAAGAGTTTGGTGAGAAGTTTGACGACCATCACATTATTAATTTTATGATGGGAGAGGATACCTCTCAAATTTCAGCTTACGATCAAAATAGACATCCGCTGTTCGGTAGTGGTAAGGAAGATGGAATTACGCTCTGGAAGTCACTTCTTAGACAGGCATTGCTGAATAACTATATTTCAAAAGATATAGATAATTACGGCTTGCTTCATTTAACAAAGTCTGGAAAAGCATTTATAGAGGCACCTCATTCCATTCGTTTTATTCTGAACAGACCGATGGAAACTGGAGAGGATGAGCAGGAAGACGGCCCTCAACAGGGTACCGGTGCCTTAGATACTGAGCTCCTTCAAATGTTGAAGGATCTACGTAAGAAGATTGCTAAACAAAAGAACCTTCCACCTTTCGTTGTTTTCCAGGATCCTTCTCTTGAAGAGATGTGCACGCACTACCCGGTTTCAATTGACGAATTGAAGCAGATACAGGGAGTAGGAGCAGGTAAGGCAATGAAATTCGGCGCACCGTTTATCGAGCTAATAAAAAAGTATGTAGAGGAAAACGACATAGACAGGCCGGTTGATCTTGTTATAAAAAGCACCGCTAATAAATCAGCACTGAAGGTTTCTATCATTCAGAACATTGACCGGAAAATATCCCTTGAAGATATTGCATCTTCTAAAGGTATCAGCTATGAGGATATTATTCGGGAGGTTGAATCTATTGTTAATTCAGGAACTAAACTGAATCTTGATTATTATATAGATGAAATTATCGATGAAGATCGCCAGGATGAGGTGTTTGATTATTTCCGGTCGGCTGAGGCTGACTCTGTGGAAGATGCTCTAAAGGAATTGGGTAGCGACGACTATACCATCGAGGAACTTCAGTTAATGAGGATTAAGTTCCTTTCAGAACTAGGAAACTAATTAAAAACTTTTATAAACATGGAGTCGGAACGCTTAACCAGATGGTTATGTCTTCCGACTTTTTTATTTTCGTACCATGATCTCCAACGTCCCAAACATTAAGCACACCGACAGTAAAAACTTTTTCTTGATGGCAGGCCCCTGCGCTATAGAAGGAGAAGACATAGCTCTTCGAATAGCAGAGCAAATAGTGACAGTTACCGATCGGCTGAATATTCCTTACATATTCAAGGGCTCTTATAAAAAAGCCAATCGTTCCAGAATAGATTCCTTTACAGGAATAGGGGATGAGAAGGCTCTTAAGATACTTGCAAGGATCAGTAAGGAATTTGGAGTGCCAACGGTAACAGATATTCACGAAAGTGATGAGGCCGAGATGGCCGCGGAGTATGTTGATGTTTTACAAATTCCTGCTTTCTTATGCCGGCAAACCGATCTGCTCATTGCAGCGGCAAAAACCGGAAAGACGGTGAACATTAAAAAAGGACAGTTCCTATCTGCCTCCTCCATGAAATTTGCAGTAGACAAAGTTAAAGACTCAGGAAATAACAACGTTATATTAACAGATCGTGGAAATACTTTTGGTTATCAGGATCTTATAGTCGATTATAGGAATATTCCCGAGATGAGATCATTTGGCGTGCCAGTTGTCATGGATTGTACACATTCTTTACAACAGCCTAACCAAACCTCAGGAGTAACGGGTGGAAAACCACAACTTATTGAGACAATAGCGAAGGCCGCAATTGCAGTCGGAGCAGATGGTTTATTTATTGAAACACATCCGGAACCAGAAAATGCAAAGTCAGACGGAGCAAATATGTTACACCTTACATTGTTAGAAGAACTACTTGAAAAGCTAATTAGAGTTAGACAAGCAGTACTTTAAGCACAAAATAAAAGCGGCTTCCTGTCCTGGAAGCCGCTTAATTCCTTATAGTTTTTTTACAGTAATCCTAAAATCTCTATCTTCTTATTGGTTGTTTAAAGAAGCTTGTTCTTCTGCTGCTTTAGGATGTCCGTTAATTACAAAATATTTTGAGTTTGTACTATTTGCAATAGCAACCTGTTTATTTTTCTGGCCAGCATAGTGTCCATATCTTAGGACATGTGCCTTGTAATTAAGATACGGTTCAGGACGATTAATTACAACTTTATAAACCGAATAAAGGTCAACGTCCTTATAAACCTCAGCAAGAGTTTCTGATTTCACCCACTCGCCTTTATCTAAAAAGATAAATTTTTTCTCAGCTACACTATAGTAAGCTTTAACGTCTGGGATAAAGTAGTAAGACACAGTGTTATAACCCACCGGTCCCCAAAGTGGTTGATCTGAAATGTTACCAGAAGAGCGTTTTTGTTCCTGTGCATTCACGGTACCCACGAGCAGGGTCAAGCACAGCATTAATGCAGTGTAAATTATTTTTTTCATAAGATAGATTTTGATGTATTACCAAATTTTCAAAGTTCATGCCATCAATTATAAATTTTGACGAGAAGTAGTATATTTGGCGTAATGACTTTAATGGCTGCGGAACCAAAAAAACTTAATGACGAAGTTCTAGATAAGTATGAACTTGTAATAGGATTAGAGATTCATGCTCAATTGTCTACCAAAACAAAAATCTTCTCTTCAGATCCTGCATTCTTTGGCGCTGAGCCAAATAAACATACAACTCCAATATCTCTCGGTTTGCCGGGTACCTTACCAAAGGTAAACAGGGAAGTTGTCACCTATGCAGTTAAATTAGGATTGGCCACTCACTGCCGTATCAATCTTGTTAATAGATTCGACAGGAAGAATTACTTCTATGCAGACTTGCCCAAAGGATACCAGATCACTCAGGATGAGTTACCGATCTGTAAAGACGGTTACGTAACTATTTCTTTAAAGGATAAGCCTTCTAAACAAATCAGGTTGAACCGGATCCACATGGAGGAGGACGCAGGAAAAAGCATGCACGATAAAGACGATAAATATTCACTTATTGATCTGAATCGCGCTGGAGTTCCCCTTTTAGAAATTGTTTCAGAGCCCGACCTCCGTTCTGCCGAAGAAGCAGCTGCATATTTATCAGAAGTTAGAAAGATCGTTCGTTACCTGGGAGTGTGTGATGGAAACATGGAGGAGGGGAGTTTGCGTTGCGATGCTAATATTTCCGTAAGGTTAAAAGGAGCAACGGAATATGGATGTCGGTGCGAAGTGAAGAACCTAAATTCGATCAGAAATCTTCAACGAGCAATAACTTACGAATTTAAACGCCAGGTTAGAGTTATTGAAGAAGGCGGAAATATAGATCAGAATACATTGAATTTTGATGCAGCAACAGGAGTTACTTCTGTTCTTCGGTCAAAGGAAATGGCTTTAGATTACAGATATTTTCCTGAACCCGATATGCCGCCGCTTCATTTGACTGAAGAGTGGGTTGAGGGGCTAAGAAAAACCTTACCCGAACTACCAGAGCAAAGGATTAAAAAATATGTTTCTGAATTTGGTTTGTCTGAAACCGATGCCGTTCAATTAACTAATGATAAGTCGGTTGCAGATTTCTATGAAGAAATAGTAACATTTACTAAAAACTATAAATCTGCTGCTAATTGGGTTAACGGGCCGGTACAATCCCTCATTAACGAGAAAGGGAAAGATATTTCAGAATTAGCTATTTCTGCAAAGTCTGTTTCGGAAATAATCGACCTGGTAGATTCAGGTAAGATCAATAACTCAGCGGCAACCCAACAGGTGTTTCCTGCATTAGTTGCTTCTCCTAGTAAAACAGTAGATACTATAGTACATGAGTTGAACCTGGTTATTGATACAGACGAAGATCAACTATCCCAGCTTATAGAACAGGCAGTAAATAAATTCCCTGAAAAAGTTGCCGAATACAATAAAGGCAAAAAAGGCGTTTTAGGTTTGTTTATGGGAGAGTTGATGAAACTTTCCGGGGGCAAAATAGACCCTAAAACAGCGAACAAACTACTTATACAAAAAATAGAATCATTAAAGTGAGAAGGATTTCAGGAGCGGCACTTGTGCTGATAGCATTACTTGCAGCTTGTAAGAACAAAGATCAGTTTACCTTAAATGGTAAACTTGAAAATGCAGACACGGTTAAGCAGGTTTATCTTTACAAGCAGGGGATAGTAGTAGATTCGGCACTATTAAATGAAGACAAAGAATTCAAGTTCAACGTCGCTTCACCAGATCCTGACTTCTATTTTATAGTTGCTCCAGGCGAGAAGAACTACCTTTTTCTTGCCCAGAATGGCGATGAATTAGACTTTAATGCAGATTATAAAAATCCCTCTGGAGAGTATACAATCGATGGTTCTGATCTCGCCGATAAGCTAGAGGAGTTTAACAAGATCAGTAGCGCACATCAACAGAAATTTGCCGACTTACAAACCCGTTACGAGGAGAGCGTTTCCAGAAACCCTGCTTCAAGAGACTCTTTAGTAGCTGTTATGACTCCTGTTTTTCAGAAGAACATGGATGAATTTGCTCAGGCTTCAATAAAGTTTGGAAACGAAAATAAGGATAACCTGGCGGGATTTTATGCTATGAGTTCACTGGACAGAACCCAGTACGAACAGCCTGTGGTGGCTTATGCAGAGCAGATCAAAGGCAAATTCCCTAATAATAAAGCCGTACAAGAGTTCCTTGCTTATACAGATAAGATTAAGAGCCTGGCAGTAGGGCAAACCGCTCCTGATTTTGAAGCCCCTTCTATTGGAGGTGGTAATATGAAACTTTCAAGTTTAAGAGGGAAATATGTGTTAATAGATTTCTGGGCTTCCTGGTGTCCTCCCTGCCGCGAAGAGAATCCGAATCTTGTGAAACAGTATAAAGCCTTCAGCAATAAAAACTTCACCATCCTTGGCGTTTCGCTGGATAATTCCAGAGATGCCTGGAAAAAAGCAATAAGCGATGACAAGCTAGTCTGGAATCATGTGTCTGAGCTTAATCAGTGGGAGAGTAACATTGCTAAGAAATACCAGGTAGAAGCGCTTCCTTCCTCGTTCCTTATAGATCCTCAGGGAAAGATCGTTGCAAAGAATCTCCGAGGAGGTCAGCTTGAAGAATTTTTAAAGAAAACATTGAGATAAATACACGAATGTGTTAAGGATTTGTAATTCTTAACAATAATTTAATATTGTCTTAACTGTTTCGTGCAGTTCTCGTTATACTTTAGTGGCATAAAATAAAGTCATGAGTTCAACAAAGCAAAAAATTCTCATTGTAGATGACGAACCGGATATCCGTGAGCTTATAGAATATAATCTTAAAAAAGAAGGTTACCAGGTCTATACCGCTTCCAATGGACAGGAAGGTGTTTCTGAAGCAAAAAAAGTTCATCCTGATCTAATCATCCTTGATATAATGATGCCTAAGATGGATGGTATTGAAGCATGCAGACTCTTACGTACGATGAACGAATTTAAGAACACTTTCATGGTGTTTTTAACTGCAAGAAGTGAAGAGTATTCGGAGATTGCGGGGTTCAACGTTGGAGCTGATGATTATATCGCAAAGCCTATTAAACCGCGTGCCCTTGTAAGTCGTATAAATGCCATCCTTCGCAGGAATAGTCAAACCGAGGAGGTTGCAGAAAATAAGCTGGAGATATCAGATCTGGTTATCGATCGCGAAACCTATCTTGTTTACCGCCACGGTGAAAAAACAGTACTTGCTAAAAAGGAATTCGAGCTTTTATATCTACTAGCATCTAAACCCGGAAAGGTTTATACTAGAGAGGTTATCTTAAAAAGCATTTGGGAAGATTCAGTAGTGGTAACCAATCGCACCATTGATGTGCATATCAGAAAGCTTCGTGAGAAATTGGGCGATAGCTATGTAAGCACAGTTAAAGGAGTAGGGTACAAGTTTGAGGCCTAGTTCAAAGGCCTTAACTTACTACAATTGACGTTATACCTGCTACGTTCTATATAGATTTTTTCCTGTACTTTATCACACAAAAACCCTTTGTCTGCAAGCTGCAAACGAAGGATGAAAGTAATCTCAATCTTCTTTGAGACTTAAAAACCGAATTTTACTTTCAAAAAAAAAGCATTTCCCTTTTTAGGAGAAATGCTTTTCCGATTAATATTTCTATAGTAATTAAACTACCTTCACATTTACCGCATTAGGTCCTTTACGACCTTGTTCTACTTCGAACTCTACATTGTCATTCTCGCGAATGTTATCAACAAGTCCTGTAGAATGAACAAAGATCTCGCCTCCGCCATTTGACGGGATGATAAAACCGAAACCTTTTGTTTCATTGAAAAATTTTACTGTTCCTTTTTGCATTATATTATTTATTAAAAACATAAAGGTAGACTAAATAATTCGGAAAGATGCAAGGTTTCAAAAATAAAGTTTAACGTATTTTTTTTCTATACCAATTGCATATGCTCTTAATCTCATTGTTAAAAATGACGCCCGTCATTGAGTGAGTTAAGTATTTGATACAAATTAGCCGCATGTATGTAATTCCCTCAACAAATCTTCAGAAGAAAGAAAAACTGGTCATTATCTGGCTTCTTGTTGGAGTTGCCATGTTAATTATTCAGATCGTTCTAGGAGCTATTACAAGGCTAACAGGGTCTGGATTATCGATCACTGAATGGAAACCTCTCCTGGGTGCAATTCCTCCCTTAACTGAACAAGCCTGGCAAGAAAGTTTCGAAAAGTACCAGCAGATAGCCCAGTTTAAGAAGTTAAACAATCACTTCGTTTTATCAGATTATAAAGCCATATTTTTCTGGGAGTGGTTCCATCGTGAGTGGGCACGGCTCATAGGCGTTGTTTTTATTATTCCTTTTTCTGTATTTGTTTTAAGGAAGCAAATTAGCCGGAAGATGGTATTACCTCTTATAGTGTTATTTTTATTGGGAGGCCTCCAGGGTCTAATTGGCTGGATCATGGTGAAAAGCGGTCTTAATGATACAGCTGTCGTGGTAAATCATGTAAAGCTCGCAATACATTTCGTTAGCGCCCTTATCTTATTGGTTTACCTGCAATGGTTTACCATGGGGCTGTCTGTTCCTCCTTCGCAGATCCGATACCGCGCCGGACTTCAAAAAACCACCTCATTGCTGCTGTTCCTATTATTTCTTCAAATGATCTATGGTGCTTTTATGGCCGGATCACATGCTGCTCTATATGGTGCTACCTGGCCCGACATTAATGGTCAAATTTTACCTCGTGGTATGTTTAGTTCTGTAAATGCGTTTCATGATCTTGTGAATAATCCGATCACTATACAATTTATACATCGCTCTCTCGCATATTTAATCGCTGTTGTAATCCTCTTCTGGTATTACCAGGCCAGCAAGATCGAGCGAACATACTGGCTTCGGAAATATCGTTCTCTCGTACTATTGCTTATGCTGGTGCAGATTGTATTAGGCATTCTTGCCCTTGTTAACAGTATGTATTCTCAAGCTATTTATTATGCTGTAGTTCACCAACTCGTTGGTATTCTGCTTCTGCTAGTTATTGTAGCGGCCGCCTTCCTTGTCAGAAGAAGTCCATCCTTGTAAAATCAGCTGACAGGTCTTTTTCATTTATGACTAAGGTCATTTTAATGAAACAAAAAAAAGCGAACTTACTTTGGATATATAAACTAATATAAAACCAATGGAACAAATTGAATTTACAATTGATGGTCAGTTATATGAAGTAGAAGAAAGCGAAGGAACTTTCTCTGTAGTACAAAATTCGGTTTTCATAGGGCAGCTCTATAGGGAAAAAGGCAATTCCTGGTCCTGGGAGTCCGCCAAAGGAGGCGTCTCAAATAATTTTCCCTGGGTCGAGATAGGGAAGAAGATTGATAAGCATATTGCAAATCTTGCATAAGAAAGAAGTAAAATTGCGACAGAATGGCTGGCGTAAAATAAAACGCCGGCCATTTTGTCTTTGAATTGAAGAAATTTTCGCAAAAATGCGAGTGGTACAGAACTTGAAATAATGCTGGTAAATCATTAAAAAATTAATAGGAGGAAATAAAAATGGCACTAGTAAAATTTTCAAACGGAAACAATAACAATGCTTTAAGTCCTTGGTTCTCTGATGTGTTTGAGAATTTCTTTAATGACTCTTATGTATCAGATAGATTAACCACTCGTGTACCTGCAGTTAATATTGCAGAGACTGAAAATGGATTTCATATAGAGCTTGCTGCTCCGGGTTTGAACAAGGAAGATTTCAAAATTAACCTTGAGAAGAACGTGTTAAGCATTTCTGTTGAGAAAAAAACAGAAAATACAGAAGAAAATAAGAGGTTCAGCAGAAAAGAGTACAGCTACAGCTCTTTTGTAAGGTCCTTTACCCTGCCAGATTCAGCGGATCAAACCAATATAGATGCTGAATATACAAACGGTATTTTAAGAATTATTGTAGCTAAAAAAGAAGAAGCTAAGCTTCTAACAAGAGAAATTTCTATCAAATAAAGTATTTTGTAGGTTAGGTTGATTGAAGCGCTGCTTTTGGAAACAAAGGCAGCGCTTTTTTATTAACTACATTTGGTTAAGTACCTTTTGTAAATCGTCCGGTGTATCTATTGCAGTAGTTTCAATATCGGTTACCGCAACCTTAATCCGGTACCCATTCTCTATCCAGCGCAATTGCTCCAATGCTTCTGTTTTTTCGAGGATAGAAACTGGTAATTTTGTTATGCTAAGCAAAGTATCCATTCGATAGCCGTAGATACCGATGTGCTTATAAAATTGATGACTTTTAAGCCATTCAGTTTGTTCTTTCCCTCTTACATGAGGAATTGTAGATCTGCTGAAATAGATGGCTTCAGATAGTTTATTTAATACAACCTTTGGGGAGTTTACATTAAACAGCTCTTCTTCGCTAGTGATTGGTTTTACCAATGTTGCCAGGACCGTATCGCTTGATGCAAAGCAGGTGCAAACCATATCGATCTGCTTAGGGTCTATAAAGGGCTCGTCTCCCTGAATATTGATAATAATATCAAATCCCGGTAACTTTTGAGCAACCTCAGCACATCTGTCGGTCCCACTTTGGTGTGTGTCTGCAGTCAAGATTGCGCGACCACCAAATGCGCGTACATGCATTAAGATTCGCTCATCGTCTGTAGCAACCACTACTTCGTCCAGCTTCTCGGTTTTCAAAGCCTGTTCATACACCCTTTGTATCATGCTTTTTCCTTCGATATCGATCAAAGGTTTCCCCGGAAACCTGGTAGAGGCGTACCGGGCAGGAATTACTCCTAAAATTTTAGTTACTGTAGGTGCAGATGCATCTGCTGTTGAACTTTGCTGCATGTTAAGGATATGGGTATTAAAACAATCCGTGTATTTCTCGTTCGATGCTCTGAATAATAAAGCCTAGGTCTTCAGGGTTATTGGCAAAATCCAACTTGTCCTTATCCAGAACAAGTAGTTTACCTTCCTTATAGCCCCCAATCCATTTCTGGTATTTCTCGTTTAGTTTAGAAAGGTAGTCCAGTCGGATACCTGCTTCGTACTCGCGGCCTCGTCTTTGTATATTGTTCACCAAGGTAGGAACCGAGGCCTTGAGGTAGATCAAAAGGTCTGGAGCCTTAATGAAAGAGGTCATATTATCAAAAATAGCACGATAGTTATCATAATCGCGACTAGTCATTAAGCCCATCTCATGAAGGTTCTCCGCAAAAATGTAAGCGTCCTCATAGATCGTCCTGTCTTGTACAATATTCCTTTCGCCACTGGTTATCTCCCTGATCTGATTAAACCGGCTATTCAAGAAGTATATTTGAAGGTTGAAACTCCAGCGCTTCATATCACTGTAGAAATCCTCTAAATAAGGATTGTTGTCTACCGCTTCAAAATGAGCTTCGAATCCAAGGTGTTTTGATAATAATTCAGTAAGCGTAGTTTTACCTGCTCCAATATTTCCTACGATGGCAATATGCATACTGTAAAAGTATAATTTTAATTTACGATTTATAAAGTACGACCTACGTTTTTCTTCTCATCAATAGCACCAAGCTTTCAATGCAGGGGAAGAAGCCGTGTTAATTGCCGATAATTTACCATTCAGCCCCTAATGATAACAGTCTGGGTCAAGCTTTATGAAGCTTTGAATCAGAATGATCGGAAGCCGATTATTTCCCTTACTTCGCGGATAGTTTTAGATGCGCTTTCCCTCGCCTTTTCCGCTCCCAGTTTCGCTACCTTGCTCAGGTAATCCGTATCTGCTGCTATAGCATTGATCTTTTCGCGCACAGGTTCTGTCGCAATGATCATATCCTCTGCTAATTGCTTTTTAAAGTCGCCATAACGGATCTGACATTTATTGTAAAGCTCATCAAAGTGGCTATAAGTATCTGCAGAAGAAACGATCTTCATCAAATCGAACAGGTTTTGAATAGGCTCAGGCTTTGGCTGATTTTCCTCTGTTGGTCCGCTGTCGCTTACCGCCCGCATAACTTTTTTGCGTATCACTTCAACGCTGTCTGAAAGATAAACCGCATTTGCTTCACCTTCAGACTTACCCATTTTACCTTTGCCATCAAGACCAGGAACCTTTACCAACTTATCGCTGAAGCTAAAAGCAAAAGATTCAGGGAAGTATTCAGTATTATATAAACGGTTGAAACGATTACCGAAAGTACGAGCCATTTCAAGATGTTGCTCCTGATCTTTACCCACAGGCACTTTAGTAGCCTTGTGAATTATAATATCAGCAGCCATTAGAACCGGATAGGTGAGAAGGCCTGCATTCACGTTATCTGGTTGCGATCTTACCTTATCTTTAAATGAGGTGCTTCTTTCTAACTCACCCATATAAGCGTTCATATTCAAAAACAGATATAACTCTGCTATTTGAGGAACGTCAGACTGAACATATATAGTAGCCTTTTCAGGATCTATCCCTGCAGCAAGGTACTCTATCAGAACCTGTTTCACGTTTCCGTGAAGATCGTCAGGGGTAGGATGTGTAGTTAATGAATGATAATCTGCAATAAAGAAGAAGCAATTATACTCGTGCTGCATCTTAACAAAATTCTGCACTGCACCGTAGTAATTACCTAAATGAAGTTTGCCGGTACTGCGTATACCGCTTACAACTGTTTCCATACGGGTGACGAAAGTAAGGAATTTTTATATTTTTGGACTGAATGAAACAATTTTTAAAGAAGGTACACAAGGGGATTTATATTGCAGTAGTAGTCTTTTTCTTCGTGTTATTTTTTCCCTTTCTGTATTTCTTGTCCCGCAAGAAGGAAAGGTATCCCATCCTGAACCATTTTCGGAGAGCTTATGCCTATATAAGTTCAACGTTGGTTGGTTTTAACTATAAATACAAGGTAGAAAAAGAGATAGACTGGACCCGTACCTATATTTTCTGTGCCAATCATACTTCTAACCTTGATATAACTGTTATGACCTTGATTGCCAAGAATAACTTTGCTTTCCTTGGTAAGGATGAGTTATTGGATAATCCTTTGCTGAAAATGTTTTTCAAAACGATAGATATCCCTGTAGATCGGAGTAGCCGTATTTCTTCGTTTAAGGCTTTTAAAAGAACCGCGGAGTATCTTAAGGAAGGGATTAGCGTTATTATTTTTCCGGAGGGAGGGATAGGTGATGAATACCCACCCGTACTTTTGCCATTCAAGAACGGCCCATTCCGTCTGGCAATTGAAAATAAAGTTCCCATTATTCCAATCTCAATAAATGATGCCTGGAAATTGATGTGGGATGATGGAAGTAAATATGGAAGTCGTCCGGGAATTTGCCATATTTGCATTCACGCTCCTATAGAGACTGGCGATCTTACTGCTGAAGATGCAGATGTTCTTAAGGACAAAGTTTACGATAAAATAAAAAGCGGCTTAGCCTGAAATGAATATAGATAACGAAACAATCACCAAAATTGCAAACCTGGCACGACTTGAGGTTGCTGATGCTGAAAGGGAATCATTACTTAAGGATATGAATAATATTCTTCATTTTATGGAGAAATTAAACGAAGTGGACACCAGCAATGTGAAGCCTCTGATCTACCTGACTGATGAAATAAACGTTTTGCGTGAGGATGAGGTAAAGAAAGAAATTTCTGTTGACGAAGCATTACAAAATGCCCCTTTACATGATGGAACTTATTTCAAAGTGGCTAAGGTTATAGATAAAGGATAAACTAGTTTATTAATAATATTTTATCTTAAGAGCAATGGCGAGGGTTTTCCTGAGCTTATTGCTCTTTTTTGATTCCAGTGTTCTATCCCCATCAATATTCTCTTCCTGTCGTCGAGATAATTCCAGCAGTTCAGCAGGAATTAGAAACCGCTAATACATTAATAGTAGCGGCGCCTCCTGGCGCCGGCAAAAGTACCCTGCTTCCTTTAGCTATGATAGATGAATCGTGGTTAGAGGGGAAGAAGATTATTATTCTTGAACCACGTCGCTTAGCCGCGAGTTCAATCGCTACCCGGATGGCTTCTATGTTGAATGAAAAGGTAGGGCAGACGGTTGGTTACCGTATTCGTTTTGAAAACAAGATATCTGCTCAAACCCGGATAGAGGTAGTTACCGAAGGGATTTTAACGCGGATGTTGCAGTCAGATAATGCACTGGAGGAAGTAGGGATGGTGATTTTCGACGAGTTCCACGAGCGTAGCATACATGCTGATCTTGCCCTGGCTTTATGCCGGGAAACTCAACAGATCCTTCGGCCTGATCTTCGAATCCTTGTAATGTCGGCCACCTTAGACCTAGCCATCTTGCCACAAATGCTTCAATGCAAAGTGGTGGAAAGTAAAGGGCGAAGTTTCCCTGTCGAGTTGATCTATACGGGTGAGCAGGATATCCAGCAAATAGCAGAACTATGTGCACAAACCATTAACAAGGCACTAAAAGAAAGAGAAGGAGATATTTTGGCATTTCTACCCGGCCAAGCCGAGATACGAAAGTGCGAAGATATTCTAAAACGTTCTGCGAGGGCTGAAGAAGTTTTTCCACTATATGGTCAATTGTCATCTGCAGAGCAACAGACAGCAATACAACCTCACCCTTCAGGACGACGAAAGATCGTACTGGCGACTTCAATAGCAGAGACAAGTTTAACGATCGAAGGTATTAAGATAGTGATAGATAGCGGCTTTACCAGAAAATCTCAGTTTGATTATAAATCGGGGCTATCAGGGTTAAAGACTGTTCAGATATCCCTTGATTCTGCTGATCAGAGAGCGGGAAGAGCGGGACGCATGAGCGAGGGCTGCTGCTACCGGATGTGGTCAAAAGCAACAGAAAGCAGGATGGCAGAATTTCGTACACCTGAAATCCTCGAAGCAGATTTAAGTCCTTTAATGCTCGACCTTTATAACTGGGGCATCACCAACTTTTCTGACCTAACCTGGTTAAACACCCCTCCAGCTTCGAATATTGAAAGTGCGAAAGAACTTTTACAGTCGTTAAATGCTATTGAGAATAATCAAATAACACCTTCAGGAAAACGTATCAACCAACTTCCTTGTCACCCACGCATAGCTAATATGCTAATCATAGCCGAAGGGGATGCAGAGTTACCTTTGGCAACCGATATAGCAGCTTTATTGGAAGAACGAGATCCTTTGGCATTAGCTGGCTCAGACCTTAACCTGCGTATAGAAGCACTTCGGCGATACAGATTGGAAGCAAAACGCGAACGACGTTGGGATAATATAGACCGGGTAGCAGGTGCCTACAGAAAACTATTCAGAATTAATGCGGATAACGGTGCTGTAAAACATTACGAAACAGGAAAACTGCTTGCTTATGCCTATCCCGAACGTATAGCCTCATTGAAACCGGGAACCGAGGGGCAATACCAATTAGCTAATGGGCGCAGCGCTTTGATGGATAAGGAGGATGATCTCTCAGGCGAAGCCTGGATCGCCATTGCCCATTTAGATGCTCGTAAAGGAGCGGGTAAGATCTTCATAGCAGCTCCTCTGCAAGTCAGCGATGTCATTCATTTGGCTCGTGAAACGGAAAGTGTTTCCTGGGATACGCGGAAAGGTGGGCTCCTTACCGTAAAAGAGCAAAAAGTTGGGGGACTGGTATTGAAATCATCAGCACTTGCTACGGTAGCAGAGGAAAAAATTGTAGATGTAATATCTAAGGCTATTCAGTTGGAAGGAGAGAGCCTTATGAATTTTGACGAGGAGTTTACAACTTGGCAAAACCGGATCTTGAGCTTGAAGAAATGGAATAACGAAGATCAATGGCCTGACGTTAGTACCGTATCCCTTCTTCAGAACAATAGAGACTGGCTATGGGCGTACTTACCTAAAATACGCAAGCCGGATGACTTAAAGAGATTAAACCTGGTCAAGATCCTTCATGATCATCTTGACTATAATCTTCAGTTAGAATTAGACAGACTTGCCCCAGAGAGCCTGACAGTACCAAGTGGTTCAAAGATCAAGCTTGAGTATTTTCCAAATGGAGAAACACCTGTACTTGCAGTGCGCCTTCAGGAAGTTTTTGGCCTATTGGATACTCCATCCATCAATGATGGAAAGCAAGGGGTTGTCCTGCATTTATTATCCCCGGGCTTTAAACCAGTTCAGGTAACTTCAGATCTCAGAAGCTTTTGGTCTAACGCCTACTTCGAGGTACGAAAAGAGCTTAAGAGGAGGTACCCTAAGCACTCCTGGCCCGAAAATCCGCTTGAAGCGCAAGCTGTGAGTGGGGTACGGCGAAAGCATTGATCTTTAAGTACCAACTCAAGGAATTTTGGATTTTTTTTTAGATTAGCAACATAATCACACAAATAGATATGAAATTGTTTAAAATGTTACTTACGCCAATGCTGGTTGCGAGCTTGGTTATCTCCTTCAGTTCCTGTAAATCCAAAAAGAAACTTACTAAAGAAGTTCCTCCCCCGGCAGTAGAACGCGAAAAGCCAGCGGTGGAAGAGAAAGCTAAAACAACTGAACCTGTTGAACAAACGTCAACCAACACAGCTTCAGCTTCAGAGAAATTAAACTTCAACTTTAAGAATATTCAGTTTGAATTCAACTCGGCAGTATTAAAAACCTTCTCTTATGAGGTATTGGATAAAATAGCTACAGAGATGAGGAAAAGTCCTGATACAAAGTTTGAAATCAGCGGGCACTCTTCAGCAGAGGGATCAGAGCAGCATAATAAATCTTTATCGGAAGACAGAGCAAATGCTGTAAAGGCTTACCTGGTTAATGCAGGGATCAGTGCCGCTAACTTAAGTACTATTGGCTATGGTGAAAGCAAACCAATAACTAAAAATACAACAGAGGCAGATAGAGCTCTTAACAGAAGGGTTGAAATAAAGAAAACCAACTAAAAATTAAAGCGGCGATGAGAATCGCCGCTTTTTTATTACCAATATTAAGCCCCTGTTGGGAAGTTAACTACAAATCGCATTCCGTCAGGAGTAATACCTTCTATACGTACCATACCGTTTCTTGAAGCAGTTAATGCAGTGTTAATATCAGCATCACTATTTACCGACTGCCCGTTAATCCTAAAAATAACCGTGTTTTTCGGAATACCAGCTCTTTCAAAATAACCACCACGTTCTACTCCCGTTACCAGTACACCCCGACTTACGCCGTAATATTGTTTAACATTGGAAGGTAAAGCACCAAACGAAGCACCTAGTTTGCTTTGAAGCGCAGTTGAACTACTTTGGGGGACTGAAGCTGTTTGTTCTCCCTTAAGTGTGACGCTCGTATTAGCTGTACGGCCATTCCTTAAATAAGATAATTGAACTTTATCTCCAGGCCTGTGGCGTGCAATCCTTTCTGAGAATTCGGCGGAGGAAGCTACTTTTGTTCCATCAATACTTTGAATAATATCACCCTCTCTTAAACCAGCACTCGCAGCAGCACTTCCTTGTTGTACTCCAGTAATATACACCCCTTGAACCGAGCCCGGATTTATACCCTGTTGCTTCAACAATTGGTCCTCAGCAGATGGGGCTGGGAAGCTAACGCCCAGGTATCCTCGTCTTACTTCTCCGTAACTTCTCAGGTCGCTAATGATCTTTTTAGCGAGATTAATCGGAATAGCGAAACCATAACCTGCATAGCTTCCTGTTTGGGAAGCGATAGCCGCATTAATCCCTATCAGTTGACCATTAGAATTTACCAGGGCTCCACCGCTGTTTCCTGGGTTTATTGCAGCATCGGTTTGCAAGAAAGACTCAACTGCCGTACTTCCAGCTTGTTCTCCCTGTCTCTGCCTTTGTCCGGGTTCTGCCTGGTCCAGGATACCTATACTACGTCCTTTTGCACTGATAATACCTGCGGTAACTGTTGAGTTTAAGGAAAGTGGATATCCTACAGCCAATACCCATTCACCAACTTGTACCTGATCTGAATTACCAAGCTCAACTACAGGAAGATTACTGCCATTTACCTTTAATAGGGCCAGATCAGTATTCGGATCCCTGCCTATTAGTTTTGCGGTAAAAGACCTTCTGTCGGGTAAAGAAACTTCTATTTGATTAGCGTTCTCAACCACGTGATTATTAGTTACAATATATCCATCTGCAGATATAAGGACGCCGGAGCCTGAAGCTCTCGCAGGAGTGCCTGACTGCCCTCCGCCTCCAAAAAGGTCATCGAAGAAACTTCTTGAAGATTGATTAGATGTATAAGTGGTTTTTATATGAACTACAGCCGGGCTTGCTGCGGCAGCCGCTTGTACGAAGTCGGGTGCTGCAGGTGCCTGAGTGGATCCAGGAAAATTAGCATAGTTTATTTTGTAATTGGTTGCCGGTGTAACGGATACATCATGGTCCCCCTCAAGGTACCGGTAACCACTAATGGCCATGATGGCCGAAACCAAACCAGAAGCAAGCATTAAGCCTGCATATTTTACTATTGTATGTTTCTTCGTGCTCGCCATAGTCAGCTTTGATTTTATATTAAATTATATTCAAATAAACATTAACTAAACAACTTGTTTTAGAAAGTACGATTAGGAACAGACGGCAAATTTATTTATTGGAATTCTGAAAATCAATTTCCTTTAACGATCAATTCTTCCCTTAGGCTTCAGTAGTTTTTTCAATTTTTTACAAACATTCCCCGCTAAGCTACGTCTCATCTAAAACAGAAAGGAAAAATTATGCTAGCTATGAATTATAGAGGGCCCTTCAGGGTCCGACTTGACCAGAAGCCTTATCCTGAGATACTTCACCCTAACGACGCCATCGTACGGGTAACGCGGTCCTGCATTTGTGGTTCCGATTTACACCTGTATCACGGACTAGTTCCTGATACCAGGGTAGGCATGACTTTCGGCCATGAGTTCATAGGTGTGGTGGAGGAAGTAGGACCTTCTGTACAGAAATTGAAAGTAGGAGATAATGTCCTTGTTCCATTTAATATTGCCTGTGGCCAATGTGCTTTTTGTAAGCAAGAGCTTTACGGTAACTGTCACGAATCAAACTCCCAGGCTACTGCTGTAGGTGGTATTTTCGGTTATTCACATACTGCCGGTGGATATGATGGAGGGCAGGCTGAATACGTAAGGGTTCCTTACGCAGATGTTGGTCCTACCGTTATTCCTGCGGATATGGATCCGGACGATGCCGTTTTGTTAACCGACGTGGTGCCTACAGGTTACCAGGCAGCAGAAATGGGAGGGATCCAACCAGGAGATACTGTAGTTGTATTTGGAGCTGGTCCTGTAGGGATAATGGCTGCAAAATGCTCCTGGTTATTTGGAGCTAAACGGGTTATCGTAATAGATCATATTGACTATCGCCTTGAGTTCGTGAAGAACTATGCAAACGCCGAGGTGTATAACTTTAAGTCGCTGGAAGACCCGGTGTTATTTTTGAAGAAAACTACTGATTGGTTAGGTGCCGATGTGTGTATCGACGCTGTTGGTTGTGAGGCTGCTGGAAGTGCCATGCAAACCATTACCGGAAGGAAAACACTAATGCAGGCAGGTTCTGCAACAGCCTTACACTGGGCTATCAACTCGGTAAAAAAAGGAGGTATTGTATCGATCGTTGGCGTTTATGGACCAACGGGCAATCTTATCCCGATTGGTAATGTAGTGAACAAGGGTATCACCATCAGGGCAAATCAAGCATCAGTAAAAAGACTTCTGCCCAGATTGATCGAACATATTCAGGAAGGCCGATTAAGTCCGAAGGATATCATTACCCACCGTGTGCCATTAGAAGAAATTTCTGATGCTTATCATATCTTCTCGCGTAAGCTGGATAATTGTATCAAGCCGGTTTTAATTCCACCATCTGCCAGAGCTTAAATTAATCTACTATGGAAAACACAACAGAATTTAAAAATATAAAAGGTTGGGCCCAGGATGCGGATCCTATCAATGATCCAACCTATCCCATGAAGCATAAAACAGATGAAGAACACAAGGGCTATAATTGGGAGAGACCTCCGCAACAGCTTGCCAATGTGGAGATCCTTCAATCGAACGAACGTCCAAATCTGACGGCTGTTTTTGGTACATCTACGCCACCCTCGGGTTTAAGTGGTCGTATCCGCCGCTATGCATTCCAATACAGCGAGGGGAGCTACGGGCACTGGTTGCCTTTAATCCTGGCCGACAGGGTAAATATGGTCGAAGGGATCATCGACGATCTGAAACGCGGCCATATTCCAAACATTTTTGCCGAAAGAGGCTGGAATGCCGAGTGGAAATACAACCGCGAGGGATTCATTAAAAAAGTGGTTATTGGTACTGTTGCCACAGCTGCTATAATTGCATTGCTAAAAGCACGTAAAAAGTAAAACCCTCCTCATACTATTTTTCCGGGCGGTAAGAGCGATAACCTCTTACCGCCTTTTTATTTTTTTAAGCTGTAAACAGATTTATCGCGGTTGGTTCATTTAATGCAGCACAAATGGGATAGTTGTTTGTTAATCAAACTAATAAAAAACCACTCTTATGAAGAATCAGCTTGTACTTTTACTCTTGGCGGCATTCATGCTTGCATGTAAGCAAGGAAGTTCCACTTCTGAACCAGCCGGTGAAATTGTAGTCGAAGGCGATAGCGCGCAAACCACTCCGGTAAAAGTTAAGCTGCAAACACTTCACGAGAACTTCTCTAATCCCTGGGGAATGGCCTGGCTACCTGATGGTAGATTATTAGTAACAGAACGCTCTGGAGAGATATTGATATTTAAGGACGATAAGTATACGGGACAGAAATTATCGGGGGTTCCGAACGTATATGCCATGGGACAGGGCGGCTTACTCGACATACAAACACATCCAAAATACAATGAAAACGGCTGGATCTACCTTGCCTACGCAAAGCCAGTGGGTGGCGGTGGAGCTACTGCAGTAATGCGGGCTAAGCTTAGAGGAAACGAGCTAGTGGATAAGCAGGAGATCTTTGTGGCTAGTCCGGCAAACTCTGCTGGGATTCACTTTGGAAGTCGCCTGGCTTTTGATAATGAAGGCTACCTGTATATCGTGGCCGGAGAGAGAGGAATAAATGAAAAAGTACAGGAACTAAGTAATGACCTGGGTAAAATCCACAGGGTATTTGATGATGGAAGAGTGCCTCAGGATAATCCCTTTGTGGGAACTGCAAATGCCCGTTCTACTATTTGGAGTTACGGGCATAGAAACCCACAGGGAATGGTATACGACAAAGAAAATAATCGTTTATGGGCTGTAGAACACGGACCAAAAGGAGGAGATGAACTAAATCTTGTAGAGAAAGGAAAGAACTACGGCTGGTCTGTTGTAACTTACGGAATAGGTTATGATGGCCGTCCGATTTCCGATAAAACAGAGATGGAAGGGGTACAGGAGCCTGTGAAATACTGGGTACCATCTCCAGCTCCCTGCGGAATGGCCCTAGTTACTAGCGATAAATATCCAGGATGGAAAGGGAACCTGTTGATTGCCAACCTAGCTTTTAAGTACGTTGGGCGGATTGAGCTGAACGGAACAAGCTTCGTGAGTGAAGAAAAACTGATGGAAAACGTAGCGAGAGTAAGGCACGTAGCTCAAAGTCCGGATGGATTTATTTATGTAATTACTGAAGGGCCAGGGAAACTCATCAAACTCGTACCTTCAAGCTAAATTCCATCATCTTGTCAAGTTAAAATTATCTATTTCCCCCACCTGCTGCTTATTGCTACCTTTGCAGCAATGTATCATGCTGTTATTATTGGGGGAGGTGCCTGTGGATTGATGTGTGCCGTTCAGGCCGGATATCTTGGTAAAAAGGTGCTGGTTTTGGAGAAGGCAGACAAACCCGGTTCGAAGATCCTTATTTCTGGAGGTGGACGCTGCAACTATACCAACCTTTATGCCTCAGCCTCAAACTTTATTTCTGAAAATGAACATTTCTGCAAGTCGGCATTTTCACAATGGACAGTAGAAGATACAGTTAGCTTCTTCGAAACCTACGGAATAACTGGCAGCGAAAAAACATTAGGACAGCTATTCCCTGAAAGCAATAAGGCCAAAGATATAGTAGATGTATTTGTAAACCTATGCGCAGATTTCGATCAAACCATTCTTTGTAATGCTGAGGTGAAATCCGTTGAACAAACAGCAGATGGTGATTTCAAGGTTATATATACAAATGGAGTTAAGACCAGAGAAGTAAGAGTACCTTCAGTAGTGATAGCTTCAGGAGGCTTACCTGTGCAGAAAATGGGAGCCACTGACTTTGGTCTTAAGGTTGCCCGTAATTTTGGTCTTCGTGTTACTAAAACCGCACCGGCACTGGTTCCGCTGACGGTTACCGGAAAGGATGCTGAATGGTTTGCGGCTTTGTCTGGAAATAGTATCTTTTGCAGAGTTAGTAATGATAAGATCAGCTTCGAAGAGAACATATTATTTACACATTGGGGACTAAGTGGCCCTTCTATCCTCCAAATATCGTCTTACTGGCGACCAGGCGAAAGCATTGAGATTGATATGCTTCCACAGCAATCGATCTTAGATTTAATCGAATCTGAAAGACAGGCTAACGGGAAGAAGCTGTTGCTAACTATGCTGTCGCATTTATACACCAAGAAGTTCGCAGAAGCACTCCGTAAGTATCTTCCTATTGATAAAAACCTTGCATCACTAAGTAAAGACGACCTTCACCAAATAGAACATTTTATTCATCATTTCGAAGTAAAACCTGCTGGCGACAAAGGCTACGACCGGGCAGAGGTAATGCGTGGAGGTGTTGCAACTGACGAGCTTTCTTCTAAAACACTGGAGGCTAAGAAGGTGCCTGGCTTATTTTTTGGAGGAGAGTGTGTGGATGTGACCGGATGGTTGGGCGGCTACAATTTCCAATGGGCCTGGGCCAGTGGTTTTGTGATCGCACAAAATATCTAGTTGAGTTAATAATTTGCTTGGTTACCTAGCCGGAAAACATCCCTCAGTTAGCTGTGTTAATATTCTATAAACTTAATTGTATGAAACACTATTTACCCCTCTTTTTAATTTTCACCTTCTTTTCCTGCAATGCATTAAAACCCGAAAATGAGGTGATAGGCCTTGATGGCAATCGTTGGGTTTTAACAGCTATTAAGCATAAGCCTGTAGTTACGAACAAGAATGCTTACCTGGAATTTAGCAAGAAGCAGGAAGTTAGCGGGAAAGTATTTTGCAACTCCATCAAAGGCGATTTTGAGCTTATGGGCAAGGATCAATTGACATTTGATGGTTTGATTTCGACGAAAATGTACTGCGATGGTGTGATGGATCTGGAGAATGAAATGGTATCTAGTTTGGAGAACGTGAAACGATATGCGATTAAGAACCGCATGCTTTATCTCTACAACTCCGACGATGTGCTGCTCACCTTCAAAAAAGGCGATTAATGATTCCAGGATAGTGCTGCTAAATTTCTTCACACTATTCATAATCAAGATTATAATCATCACTTCAATTGTTCTCATAACCATGTTTCCTTATTGCCTGGTGCAAAAATAAGGAGGTTGTGATCCTTTTTTATGGCTCCAAAAGCGCCTTGCGGCCTTTTGCGGAGATTTGCGGCGTTTTGCGGTTAATTGCGGAAGGATTGGTACTTTCTTCGGAAAGTGTTCGGGAAAAGGGGGTACTTTGTTCGGAAAAATGGGGGGTCTTTCCGAACCTGCCTCGAACCTGTCCCGAAGCTGACCCCTGTTTGTCTCAAAATATTTCCCGACATTTGTATCTCATGATTACAGCTAATTCAGATACCATCATAGCCCTTGCCACTCCAACAGGATCTGGTGCTATTGCAGTTATCCGACTGTCGGGACCAGAAGCGATCTCCATCACCAACAGAGTATTTAAAGGGAAAGATTTAAGTAAACAGGCAACGCATACCATTCATTTTGGAACCATACGGGACGGTGAAACGATCCTTGATGAAGTGCTTGTTTCTCTTTTCGTTGCTCCTCAATCATACACCAAAGAGAACGTGGTAGAGATCTCCACTCACGGTTCTATGTACATCATTGAAAGTATCATAAAGCTGATGGTGCGCAACGGTGCAAGAGCAGCAAAACCTGGCGAGTTTACCTTAAGGGCCTTTTTAAATGGAGGGCTAGATCTATCACAGGCAGAAGCAGTTGCCGATTTAATTGCATCTAATTCTGCGGCCTCTCACCAGGTTGCGTTACAGCAGATGCGGGGAGGGTTTTCTAACGAGTTGAAACAGCTTCGGGAGCAGTTGATCAATTTCGCTTCGCTGATCGAATTGGAGCTTGATTTTTCTGAAGAGGACGTTGAATTTGCCAACCGGGATCAGTTAAAGCAATTGATCTTAACCATCACCAATGTTATCCATAAGCTTATCCGTTCCTTCGAGCAAGGTAACGTAATGAAGAACGGAGTGCCGGCGGTTATCGCCGGAAAACCCAATGTGGGCAAATCTACTTTATTAAATGCTTTGCTGAATGAAGAACGTGCAATCGTATCCGACATAGCCGGTACCACTCGCGACACCATAGAAGACGAGCTGACTATTGGCGGAGTATTATTCCGTTTTATTGATACTGCAGGTATCCGCCAAACAGAAGACCTGATCGAAGCAAAAGGAGTGGAGCGCACCCTTGAAAAAATGAAACAAGCCAAGCTGATCATTTACCTGGTAGATCCCTTGCAGAACCTGCAGGATATTAATAAGCAGGTGGAGGAGTTGAGCGAATTACAAATTCCTACGGTTATCGTTGTTAATAAAAGTGACTTACTTAGTCCGCAACAGCAGATCGAACTTGCCATGCTTGATCCGCTTTACATCTCAGCGAAAAACAACCTCGGCATTGAAGAGTTGAAGGGTGAAATCCTACGTAAAGTGAACCTGCACAGTATCAATACAGATGACGTTTTAGTAACAAACGTACGGCATTTAGAGGCCCTCCAACGCACGCAGGATTCGCTGGAAAAAGTGTTATACGGTATAGATAATCCAGTTACCTCTGATTTTCTCGCAATGGACATCAAGCAGGCTTTATATTACCTGGGAGAGATAACGGGAACGGTTACTACTGATGATTTGTTAGATAATATTTTCTCGAAGTTTTGTATTGGAAAATAGTTGCTTAAAATTAGGTAATACAAGCCTAGGGCAAATTTAAAAAAGCCGGTTAACGCTAGTTAAGCGGCTTTTTTACGTTTGGCCAATCTTCATCTACCTAAGCGTTGACATGAAAGTGACATTAAGAAAACGCACCATTCCCGAAGGTCTGAAAGCCTTGTAATTAGACTATCTGAATTCTGTTTTTGAAAAGCTATTATATTAAGACTCTACGCTTAATAATTCCATGTTTTATTCCCCTTCTGGTACTGATTATATTTTTAATCTACATTCCAATTCTTACCTTTAATCCTCATTATTGCATAAAAACGGCCTTATTCAATTTAAATACACTTGAAACCCAGCTGCGCAATGATCAGGTAACGGACAATTTTTAATACGCAATACAGTTTATACTATCATTCAAACGTATATCCCTTGCATGGGAAGGATTGGAAGAAAAGGAATTAATCACCAAAACAAAATAGGAGTGGAGGTAATTAGAATTAAGATTGAAAATAGATCATTCATGGTGTAATAAAGAGTGATAACGATTACTTATTAGCTTCAGATTATCTGATCAACGCTGGTTAAATAAACTCCCGAATCTCTTCAAAAGTCTGGCCTCATCCGTACTTAATGTATCTAAATTTGGCTTGGACAAATCAATGAGATAATAAAAATTTGAAGTATCCACGGTAGTATCATTCTCATCATCCAAACTATTATCATGACTCTCCGTGTACCAGGAAAACGCTTTGTACCCTTTATTCTTATCTTTAAAAAGCCAGGTTATTTTTTCAGAAGAATCACCGGCGTCACCGAATACATCAGCTAATTCCAAAACACAAGTAGAAACATTTTTTTCCTTGTTAAACACAAAAAGTTTGATAGCAGAGGAATTGTATGTAGATGGGGCTCTTGTAATAAGGGCGGTCCTGTTTTTATCAATCGGAAATTTATTACAAGCGAAGTAACCTTCTCCATCATAGTACTGCTCATTAATGTGGCTTCGCAGTAACAATACCTCTGAGCTATCAAGTCTGGTTCCTTTAAACTTATTTGTATTGCTTTCCAGTTCTATAACAGATTGAACTTCTAAAGTGTCGAAGGATATGGATTGGTATTTAGAAAGCAGCATTTGGGATTTGTAGGGCTTCGACATATTTTCCTTTTTATAGTTTCCGATTTTAGGATTAGGCTCACCGCAAGCGAACCCGCAAATTAAGCTTATAAAAAAAAGCACCTGCCTTGCTTGGAAATAATTTAACATAACCATTGTTTGATTTATAAAAAGGATGATAAATACCTACAAATTAAAACATTATAGCAGCATTTGCGTACTGTTCCCCAAATACCCATCCAAGACATCGAACTCCTCATTCCAAAAAAAGAACGACCAATAATAATATCACAAGAGTGCTTATCCAGCACATGAAAAATAAGATAACCCTTCACGTAACTATAACCAATCAATAACTCCCGTTTACAAAAAAAGACTTCTCACTATCCAGATAAGGAAACCCATACCGATCAAAAACATATTCCCAATGTAAATCGAAATCCCCTTTAATATGAACCAATGTGATAAAATTGCAAATACAATTGAATTAACCACATTAAACCACTGGAGCACGATCCAAATCACTATAAGGATAATGGTCGGCAGCCTTTAGCTTACCCAATAACTCCTCTCCACCATGCATCTGAGCAAACTCCATCTCACTACGAAAAATTTCCATACATAAAAGAAGATGATGTCTTCTGTCACCAACCTTGAATTTAATCCCATCTGGCTCATAAAAATCAAACACCAGACACTTACCACCCTCATCCTCATCACCCGGAATCTCACAGGTCTCCCTAGGGTTCAATAAAGCTTGACGCGAAAAGAAACCAATTGTCGTAAATATCCCACAGATCCTTCGTTCAATCAAATTGAAAGAAGTCTCAGTACCCTCATCAGGATTATAATCATGTTTTGAAAAAGCAACCAACTCATACGTACCGAAACGATTAGGCAGAGGACCTGAACCATCAGGATCCAAAAGTTCCATCGTAGCAAAGCCGCACCCCGGGATATGATTCCTAAAATAATACATATCAACAGCACCACCGACAGAAAACGGGATGATAGCATGCCCCACCATATTATGCATCTTACCAAGGACTTCTTCCAATCCCTGAGACTTCAATTCATAATCCTTTTCAAATTCCTCCTCAGAAAAATCCGAAGCGGGTTTAGGTTCGGTTTTTTTGCTGAATAGATTTTTTAAAAAATTGCGCATTTCTGTAATATTAAATGGTATTTGTCTTAAGTTTAATCATTAACTCTCTCTTTATCCGAGCGCCACAATACGAAACAAATTGGATACGCTTAATGTAAAAAGCATCAAATCTTTAAGTGGGCAATTCTGTCTGGATTGCGTTCCTATTGCAGTAGAAAATATCCGAAAATAAGAACTATTTTCTAAAAGTTCTAGGTTGCAATAAAGGGCTGAGAGAATTCTTAGGCAAAACATATGAAGACGAAATAAAGGCAAATCTGGAGAAATTTAAAGAGCAATTGTCTTCTGGAAACTATACAAATAATATGATTACTTTTTTCCTCAATCAACCTATTAAAGACAATTCTAAAAAAAGTGCCTTTTACAAGAAGGTTGAAATTGACATTTTAAAGAAAAGGATCCATATTAATAACGCTATAATGCAGCCCTTGATAATGATTGATTCGAAAAGAGCCTGATTTATTTGCTTCTGTTATCTCAAATATTAGTATATGTACTTCTATTGATTCCGGCATATTTATGCCAAATTCACAGGCCAACCAAACAAACCCCGTAGCACGTACCCGATGAATAAATTGTTACAAAAAATACTGACAAACCTTTTTATTTTGATTATTGTAGTGGGTGGATTATATTGGTTTGCTGAAGCATTCGAGAAAAAAGATCGGATAAGGTTAGATGAAGTGAAGGCCGGCTTTCTATATTCAAAAGGAATTATTACAGGTATCAAGTCTCATAAAGGGCATAGTATTAGAGTAAGATATAAAATAGGGGAGGAGATCTTTGAGACAACAAACGGTTGGGACAGCAATCCTAATAGATTAAGTGTAGGGGATTCCATAAGCTTACGCTATTCTGTGAAAAATCCAGAAAACATTATTACTGAACTGGAGGAGGAATTTTAGCTAAAGGTTATTATAAAACACAATGCTGATACTATCAGATCTTATTGTTAACAAGGCCAAGGCCAATTTGCAAGATATCTGTCGGGAATGGAACTAGCTGATACCGACAAATAGCTCTGTTTTATTAATAACCGTTTTATAGCTCTGAAAATGCCGCTAATGGTCTTGTAATAGTAACTACTAATTCCAAAAGCCACAGTAATATCGAAAAGTAAAATGGATGAATATAAGCCGGAAAAGGCAATCTGGACAGAAGAAGATTTTGACTTGATGGGATGGCACGATACTCCTGTTCACGCTATTTCCTTTAGTGATAACTTTGAACTCCTTTTTGATATCGACTACATCTTTGAATGGGAACTAAAGGGAGGAATCTACAACTTCTGGGTGGCTCCCTGCACTCTACTATTTGAAAATGTATATGATCTCAACTTTGATATCGGGCCATCAACTCCTGGACTTACAATTGATACAATTACCAGAGTTAATCCATGTAAACCACGGAACGGGCAGTATATAAACCGGGAGCTGGAGTTTGATTGGAATATCGAAATGGTGGAAGGGGAGATAGCTTTTAAATCAGTGGGCTTCAAGCAATATATCAGAGCTTTACCCGCTTTTTTAACAACTCAAAAGATTCCAATGGAAAAGCGCGGTGGTGTTTCTTTCAACAGATTCACCTTTTAATATTTATATTGAGGCAGGAATTTTACAACACCAATGTATAGAGCATGCCTTTACTTATCCTTTTTACTCTTTTCAGCTTGCACCAGCAATCCGGAAAGTGATAGGAGAACCTTCCAAGATTCAATCGCCTCTAATGCTGGTTCTTATACAGAATTAGAGGCAGGTCCTTTAAAAAGTAAAGTTCAGGGAATTTGGACAAATGGAACAAGCGAGAATGCGACTTTTGCCATCAGAAAGGACTCCATATTTTATGTCGATCAATTGACATCCTTTAAATATCGGATTTCCGGGGACTCGATCCAAATTTATTACCCGGATTTCCTCTACTCCGGAAAAATAAAGTTCAGGAAAGATACCTTGATATTAAGCTCCGAATATGAGGATACCAGGTTTTGGAGATTTAAAAACTAGTTTAAAGCGAAGAGAAAAATGAGTTTTATAGATCGCTACAATAAGGGGGAGACAATAGGTGTATACTCTGAGATTCTCAGCCTTGGCCAGCAAGCTTTTAGCGAGCAGTATTATATGGATGTTGAGGCAGTTGTCACAGAAATTATGAACCGCGCTGGTTTTAACCTAGGAATAATCCATAATGCTTTGAGAAAGCGTAATTATAATTTTAAGAAAGACAGTCAAAATAATTTTGAAAAACCTCTGATAGAGCCACTAAAGAACGCCACTGAACTTCTTTGTGAACTGGAAAAGGTAGTGGATCCTTTTGGTTCGATTCCACTTTCCCTGAAGTTATTTTACCAGGTTGTTGGTTCCTGTAGTTTTGAATGGGACTATAAAACAAACAAGGATAACCCCTGGGAAGGTGCCGATCCCATACAAATTACTTCTCTGGATAGTCTTGTTGAGCAGGTGACCGATGAGTATTGGAGTGAAGAGATTAGAGGGAATAAAGAGGAGTACGGTGTGCCCTTTCTTGAACTATCCGCTGACTACCTTCATAAGGATAATATTAGCGGAGGGGAGGCATATTCAATAGAAATAACCCCAATAAAAACTGTTGACAGCAGATTTTTATTTGAAGAGAACGGTACATCCTTTATAAATTATTTAAGGATTATTTTTGAGAATTGTGGCTTCGGACGTACTGCTCATCTTGTAGGTCGACCTGATTTTGATTCCTATTTTAAAGAAGTCAGTCCTAAACTTAAACGCATATAAATGTAATGGCAAGAACAAGAATAAAAAACGGCAATATCTATGCAATCACCCTTCCCGGTGATCTAGGTTTCGCGTACGCCAAGTGTATTAAGCTACTAGAAATTTATCCTGATTGCAGCTACCCCATATTGATAAGAGTTTATAACTACCGCACCCCAACCCTAACGACCAACCTTGAGAAGTTTATCTATAAAGATCTGATACTATGTCCTCTCTTAATTGCCGGAATATCTCCAGCGGTAAGGGAAGGGTCTTGGATTCTTGTTGGACATGTTCCGGTTACTGAAGAGGAAACAATTATTCCCCACTACAAAAGGGGAGAACCAGATGATAAGCCTAAAAACTGGTATTATGTTCCCGAGGCGGCTATCAATAAAAAAGTAAAAACACAATTTGATGCTGTAAAACACCTCGAAACGTTAGGTGCTAAGGGATCAGAACTCGTCGGAACAAAGATAGCTATGGCGCTGTTGCAGGATGAAGGAAAAGAGATTACCCAGTTTATTCCTCTGGATGAATTTTATCAAAGGCACTATTATGAGGAGGTTACAAGTATTCCTGCATTTTACAAGCAGCCAAATTTTATGAAAGGAAAGGCTTTGGAATTATAAACCTTGAAAAATTTGAGGTGATTTGCTCTATTAACCTTAGACGATCCTTTATCTTCATTTCTGGATACATGTGAAGATTATTATATTTTCGAGCTAAAGTTCATCTGAGTAGTTTTCAGTGGGTATTTTCTACTAACTTTCATTAAGTTATAGAATGTCAAGTAAAGAAACTTGGTGTGTAGTATAAATTCCTGGACTATTGCTATCAGCAAGCAAAACTTCACTTCCAGAAGGTAACTTTAATATCTCAAGAACCAGATCAAAGCTGCTACGAACCGAAAGGCAGCACAAGGAATTACGCCAGGCAAATTGGTTAGGGTAAATTTATAATGGTAAGTAATTGTTATATTATTTAGGTCAGCAAAGAGAGCCTTGTAATTTATATCTAATCTACCTCTGGGAATCATACATTCTCGCCTTCGGGGTTATACACCTTTTTTCAACACCGGTTTTAACAGGCATCAGAAATAATTTTTAGGAATATACAAATATTTTTTGCTGCGCAAAAAGATTGCGCAGCAGCAGGATTTCTTTGTGACATTAAATATAGAACGATCATGGAAAAAGAAAAGGTCAGCAACAATGAATTAAAAGCTTTAGGAATCAACGATGTGGAGATCCTGGTAAGCTTTAGTCGTGTAGCAAATGGTTTATTAAAGCATGCTGTAATGTCTAAACAAGATATTCTGGCCAATTTTGAAGCCCTAATTGATGACCCACTGCCTTATGCCTTAAAGAAAGGCGGGAAGTTTAAGAACCTTGCCGAAAGCATTATTGCCTTGCGTAAAGAAGGTAAATTTTTAAAGCAACAACGAACTAACTTTAAGCTGAAAGAGGAGATTGCAGATTTCCCGGTTTGGGGATTAGAGCATATTGAAGTAGGTGCCTTAGCGCAAATGCGGACAGCTATCCAATTACCTATCGCGGTAGCAGGTGCATTAATGCCTGATGCTCATCAGGGTTATGGTTTACCTATTGGCGGTGTATTAGCTACTACGGCAAATACCATTATTCCTTTTGCTGTTGGAGTAGATATTGCCTGCAGGATGTGTTTAAGCATCTTTGACCTTCCGGCAGAAACGATTGACAAGGAAAACGAGAAGCTTAAAAATATATTGGTTAATAACACTTATTTTGGAGTAGGATGTACCACCAAATCGTATTTTGACAGTTCCTTATTTGATAGCAAAACATGGAATGAAACTAAAGTGATCCGCTCTTTAAAGGATAAAGCTTATGCGCAGTTAGGAACCAGCGGAACTGGCAATCACTTTGTGGAGTGGGGTGAATTAACTATTGCAGATGGAGCTTTAGATGGAATTCCTGCCGGGAGATATTTAGCCTTATTATCACACTCTGGATCTCGTGGGTTCGGGGGTAGCGTTGCTGATCATTACAGTAAAATCGCCATGACTAAAACCAAGCTTCCCGCCGAAGCTAAACACTTAGCCTGGTTAGATTTAGATAAAGATGAGGGACAGGAATATTGGATCGCCATGAACCTGGCGGGCGAATACGCAAGTGCCAATCATCATGAAATTCATAATAAAATTGCCCTTGCTATAGATCATAAACCATTAATGGTAATTGAAAATCATCATAACTTTGCCTGGAAGGAAAAACTGGCCGATGGTACGGAAGTAATGGTGCATCGTAAAGGTGCAACTCCAGCTGGGGAAGGTGTGTTGGGTATTATTCCAGGATCAATGAGTACACCTGGTTTTGTAGTTCGTGGTAAAGGCGATGCAGCAAGTATTAATTCTGCAAGTCACGGGGCTGGCAGATTAATGAGCCGAAGTGCAGCTTTTAAAACTTTAGACAGATCTGTTATTGCGGCGAATTTGGTGGATAAGCGCATAACTTTAATGGGAAGCGATATGGATGAAGCCCCAATGGCTTACAAGGATATACATGCAGTAATGGCTGCTCAGGAAAATTTAGTGGAGGTATTGGCTAAGTTTGAACCGAGGATTGTGAGAATGGCAGATGCCAGGGAGAAGCCGGAGGATTGAAATAGTAACGTACTAGGCAGGGCGCTTCCTGCTTAGTTGTTATCCTTTTATCTTTTGTTACCTATTATTTTCCCCGTTTCATTTCCTTCAGAACTTCCATCTGGTTTATTCAAAATATAGTCAAATATATCTGCCTCATCAATTTCAACAAGTGCTCCAGCTTTAAGATTTTTAATCTCAAAAGGATTATTTTGTAACACCCCGGATAGTGATCTTGAAGTCCATTTCGTAATTTCTACCCACATCCATTCATTTGAATCATTATCAGTTTTAAAAGGTGCTTTTACAAGGATTGAATATCCCGGAGCTAAGCCTTTATTAAACAAGGTTTTTAATTCCGGCAGTCGTTGACGTGCTTTTTCACTTGTTATTATAATTAAAGAATCATGTGTTATATGAGTTATTGAATCCTTTGCGCCAAATAGATTTGCTACTAAGAAGTTTTGTTCCTCCTGTTGATTCGCATAATTTGGATCTCGAAAGGATATCATAAACTGTTTATTGATATTATCACCTTCTTCTGGTTCAACAGACTGAAGTTTTATTACCGCTTTCTCTTTTGCATTTTGCTTTAAATTTGCTCTTAGTTCATTTCTGACCACATCATTTTTTATTAACCTTAAATCGATAACAAGTGTTGAATCTTCCAGTATAAATGGCTTTTCGGCTAATGTTTGAATTGCAGCATTTATCAGATTGTTATATGTATTCTGGTCACTACATGTGAAGGCTTTGATTGATAGGTCAGGGAGACCAAATTTCTCCATCCCCATGGTTACTCCGCGACAGAATTCGCTCTCCCTATAAAAATGAATTGAGATCTGGTGAACAATATCCTTGTCGGACCCAATGAAATTCTCTACTCTTTTTTCATTCCATGATTTAGAATTAAACCATTCATATGAATTTATATCAGCTACAACTACATTCTTATTTTTTACTAATTCATTCACAAAATTGTTGATCCTTTTTTGCTTGTTGTAAACATCTTTTGTTTCTCCCTTAAATGTAAATGAAATTACATTTTTATAGTTTTGAAGAGCTAACTTCTCTTTGTCTGACAGATCTCTTGCAAAATAGGCTAGGGATGAAAGGTCAGGAGGTGTAAAATCCTTCGATGGTTGATGTAAACTAATGGAATACGAATCGATATTTGATGATTGAGGAATACTATCAAGCTGTTTGAAGCCCACAAGTTTTTCTCTTGCCAATTTTTCCAATATTGCCTTACTAACAGTATCGTTATCAAGAGAATAAATTCCGATATTATTAACAAAATAGCTATTCACGATGCTTGATTTTTCATAAGTACTGCAAGACATCAGTATACTTGAAAATAAGATAAAACAGTATGTCGTTATTTTTAATCTACCAATTCTTAATCTGCATGTGATATTCATTTCTATAATTCTATTGCAATATTAGGCTATGGTTTGCTTGACTAGCCCGATACGATGGTTCTTGCTGTTTAAGCCTCTGGCCAAGTCACCAAAATCTGCTATAAATTTAAGGACTCTGGCCGGTATTTAAAGTAGTACTCGATAGTATATCAGAGTGATTTGGCAGTTTTAGAGTTAAAAAAGGGTTAACCTATTGAATGGTTATCATCCATCATCTTCGAATAGAATATATACTCATAACGCAATTTCAGTTTCCAAATTAAAACTTTTTATAATTCATTTTCACTACGCAAATACCCTGCGCACCGACTCCCAATCTTTGCATCAACAAAACAAAGAAGGAGGTTTAAAATGAAATTTAACCTGTTAAGCAAATTAAAAAACCTGACTATTAACTAGGAAGGAGGAAAAGGTTTTAAGCTAAGGCCAGAAATGGAATTATACACTGCCGTAGTACCCTGGAGCTTGAACGACTCCTTTTACGGAAAAAAATCAAGAGCGTTTGAACCGGTTGCAGTAATCAGGAGACAGAAGCGCAAAAACTTGACCCATTTCTGCACTTAAAGAAAAGGAAACATTAACGATCAAGCAAGGTGCGGTTGTGATTAAAAGCTACAGTCGGACGGTCAATTGTAGGATTAATCCTGGAAGACTTGCCAGGATAGTGTCTTATAAGACACATATCTATTTTTGCAACAGCTTCCAGTTGCAACTAAAAGATTTCCTTATCACTTTTATTGCAAATAAATTTGTTTTGCACCATCCTATATCCAGAATTTTCCCAAATAAAAGGTAAGTAAAAAGGGCTAACATCACTGTCGGGTACGGCCAAAGTAATCAGTAGAACAGGACGCTTATTGTGTTCCAAGGGAAGTGGTAAAATCTGCCAGAACGCATCCTCTCCTTTATATTCATTAAGTATTTTCAGTTTCCCGTTCTTAAGTTCTGTTAGGTAAGAGCTTATTTTGTTTTCGTTTTCAGGGGTAATTGCTAAAATGGAAAGGGTAGAACCTTCATCTATGAGCTTAATATGCTCAGACGCCCATTGATACTTAACCTTTAAACCAAGTTCCTGAATAATTTTATTAGTAAGAGAACTACTTGTTTTCTCTACTGCTCTTATCTTTTCCTCCGTTTTTTTTACCAAGCTAGTACAGTAGTAGAACTTTTCTTTACCTTCCTCTGAAGAGATATTTTCAGGCTTGAATACAGCAATAAAGCTACTTTCAATTGTTGGTTGGTAATATTCTACTCTCACAAATTTCGCTCCGGTAATAAAATTATGAGCGGAATCATAAATGTTTAAAGTATCTAATAAGGTTAAATCAAAATATAGTTGAGCTACTTTTATCGGTAATCGGCTGCGGGTGGTTTCATCCGATTGAAATATGATAGAATCAGCTTGTTCTCCTATTTTCTCAAACATTTTGAAATCAACTTCTTTCAAAAAGGGTAGGGAAACGAAAAATTCATTGGTCTCGGGGAAATATTCTATAGCATCTATATAAATATTTGGAATCATTTTTTTTGTTTTTTCGGCAGCTGTTTTTTTCTGTTTGATAGTATCTTGCTCGTTTTCGGCTAATTCACTTTTCGCTTTTTCAGGACCAGAAGTGCATGAAGCAAAAGCTATTGCAAGAATTAAAGTGTATAAGGTTTTCATGCGGTAATAATACATCAATTACTTTTTTAACCCAAGAACATCTTTTCTAGCTTCCTTTTTCAAATCAAAAAGTTTAATACCTGTTATTTGTAGGTTTAAAAGCGGTCATAGAGATAAGTGGTATCTAAAAATGAAGGTTCACCCTTTGGCTGGTCTTCTATGGTTGCTAAGGATGGCCCTCTGGGGAAAGTATTTACAAATCACTTTTTGGCTGGCCTGCTTTTCATTATTTCCATGGATCAAACTATATTGCAGTTGATAACATGTCACATAAGAAAATCTGTTTAGAATGTCGCCTAAGCTTCAACCGCGAAAGAATCACAAATTTCGGAACGAAGAAAATATGTCCTGAATGTGGCAAGGAAATGATCCTGTTTCCACATCGCTTCCGGCCTCCTAAAAAAAACGATGACGAGAAATGGAAGACTGTTGAATTTCTGGTAGAAAATGGGTTTTATTATCAGCATTTATATAAAGACAGAAGGTATATGAACCTGGATGTTCATGAGAATTATATTACTTATCCTGAGACTTTGAGGGAAGCTAAAGAGTTTGTTGAAAAATACAGGGACCAGGCTAGAAAGAAAAGCTCATGATTGGGGGGCTTTATTTTAAGTAATAGAGATTTATAAAAGATTAACCTTTTATACCATAATGCGACTAAAAATCTATAAAATTATTTTCTGGGTATCTTTGGGTGGCATACCTGTTTTGAACTTTGGAATCATAAATGCTATGGTGAGTTTGAAATACGAAACAGATGCAACGACAGAATGCATTTCAAAAGTAAACGGCCAGAATCTTTGCCAATCCATTCAGACCTATAAAGATTTAAATGGTGTTTGCATCTTTATAATCGCCTTGCTGGCGATATTTAGAAAACGCTTATTGACAGAAGGGAATTAGGGTAAAAGTGGTGGAGCGTTTTGGAAGTCGATTAATTATACTTAAAAAAAGAAAAGACCGGTGACTTTAGAAGAAATAGGGGTAGGCATTATTGTTTTGTTATTTTATATAGGCGTAAAAAGGCTAATTAATTATAATAGGAACCGGTTATATAAAAAAGGCATATCAGTTCTTGCTGAAGTTTTGCGAATTGATGATACAGGGATTAGTATAGATTCTGGAGGTACTGATAGGCAGGTTAAAGATTTAATTTTACTAATTCAAGAAGAAGGACCGTTTAAAGGTAAAAGATTAGCTATAAGACAATCCTTTGACACCCAGGCTCCAGGGCTAGGAGATTCGGTAACTGTTTTGATTGATCCTAAAGCTCCTGACAACGGTTTAATTATCTCACATTAACTCTATCTCAGCCAATAGTATCACTTATCAAGATGGGCACTAAGTTTTTGCATAAGCAGTATCAAATAGAAACTAACACGCCCAAGGAGGCTATTTTTGCCCAAATCAGGCAGAACATACGGAAACAAAAGAGCGGCAAAGAATATTTCCTTTTTAACTATAAGCACGCTAGCATATATGAAAATAGGGTAGAGGTAACAGGAGATATAACTGGCGCAAGACCTTTTTCAACTTCAGGCTCTATTACCTTTGACTTTATACCTACCTCTGATAAGACGCTAATTACCTGTACCATTGTCCCTTATAACAAATATGCAATTTTAATGATGTCCTGCCTGGCTTTCATTTTCATGGTAGGAATAAGCGTAATTCTAGTTACTTCTCTTTGGTATTACCCTGTTAAAGCCCTTGCATTTCTGTCTTTAATTTGGAGTATTTTTATCTTGTTTCCTTACCTGTCTTTGAGGATAACAAGAAAAGCTATGGAAGAAGATTCACTGACTTTTTTACATGATTTGGGCTTAATTAAAGGAAGGGAAACTTGAATAGATTAGTAACAATGAAGAAAGGCTTAACTGCACTAGTAAAAGTAGTTTTTTTAATCGGAGTTCTTTTTGAACCTGCCATTCTCGATATTAAGGAGAATAATGAAAAATTAAGTTGGACTGAAAGCACAATTAAATTTCTTTCTGTTATGTTAAAGGAGTTATTTGCTTCTGTTATCTCAAATATTAGTATATGTACTTCTACTGATTCCGGCATATTTATGCCAAATTCACAGGTCAACCAAAGAAACCCCGTAGCACGTACCCGATGAATAAATTGTTACAAAAAATACTGACAAACCTTTTTATTTTGATTATTGTAGTGGGTGGATTATATTGGTTGCTGAAGCATTCGAGAAAAAAGATCGGATAAGGTTAGATGAAGTGAAGGCCGGCTTTCTATATTCAAAAGGAATTATTACAGGTATCAAGTCTCATAAA
>NZ_JAFEWF010000005.1 GCF_017355835.1 Desertivirga brevis
AGAGGAGATCTTTGAGACAACAAACGGTTGGGACAGCAATCCTAATAGATTAAGTGAAGGGGATTCCATAAGCTTGCGCTATTCTGTGAAAAGTCCAGAAAACGTTATTACTGAACTGGAGGAGGAATTTTAGCTTAATGTTATTAAAAAACACAATGCTGATACTATCAGATGTTATTGTTAACAGGCCAAGGCCAATTTGCAAGATATCTGTCAGGAATGGAACTAGCTGATATCGACAAATAGCTCTGTTTTATTAGTAACAGTTTTGGTGATCTGAAAATGCCGCTAATGGTCTGGTAATAGTAACTACTATTTCCAAAAGCCATAGTAATATCGAAAAGTAAAATGGATGAATATAAGCCCGAAAAGGCAATCTGGACAGAAGAAGATTTTGACTTGATGGGATGGCACGATAAGCTTAATTGCTATTAATGGGAAGTAGAAGAATTCATGAATAAAGTAGATAGTATAATACTGAATATACTTTTTAGAATACCTGCAGTAGTTTTGTGCGGATATTTCTTATGGTGCATGTTCACAGGTAAGTCTATAGAGGAATTAAAAAGCGAGGATGACTTAAAGGAGGCCTTCAAAGGGACAGTGGACACCTTATTCCATGAGAAACAGAATCACAATATTAAAGTTGCACTTTTAAGAAGTGGCTATCGTTACGAGATTTTGCCCAATTGGGAAAGATTTATAGAGGTGGGGGACTCCTTAGTTAAACTACAAAATGAGCTTATTGTTAGGGTTTTTAAAAAGAATGGAGGGGATACGCTGAGCTTGAACTATCAGGATACGTATAAGAATCAATAACAAGTTTTTATCTCTTCCGCTATTTTGTAAATAATCTAGAAATTATCCTCACGGAGCTGAGGTGAAAGGGCTATTTACCGAACTAGAAAGGTAAGAAACAAAAAACTCTCCGACCAGCAGCCGGCCGAAGAGCATTACACATTAACACCGGATCTTTTTCTATTTGTTTGTCTTACGTTTTATAGCATGAGCATAGAAACGAATGTCTGAAGTGGGCATTCCCCAGGAGTAGTATTTGAAATTGCAAAGCTGAATTTTTCTGATGTCTCCTCCAACTAGCTCGGGCAGGCCGGTATTAAATGGAGAACCGTTATAAAAACTATTCCAGACAAGTAGAGGGTCGTCGCCCTTGGCTTTGCTTTCCCCTTTTTTGTAAATACTAAACACGCTGAAAGGTTTTCTTCTTATCTCTCCCACAGGCGAAACATTATAAAACGTTGCCGGATAATCGAGCTCTATCCAATCCGACTGGTTATCATCCTCTTGAGAAACTTTTGTGGAAAGTGATGTAGCAAACACTTCTGGCGAAACTATTTCTTTGGATCGGCTATTAACAACTCCCGGTTCAAGGTATTGGATATACCAGTAGGAATGATAGATGTCAATCTCGCTAACAGGGAAAACGGAGGGATCTGCCATTGAGCTGTAGAAACTAAAATAAATCTTAGTACTATCCCTAAAATCATGCGTGATACCTTCTTTTAGAACTTGAAGTTTAAATTTCGCGGGATCATCTAAATCAGCGCTTATACTCTGAAAAGTATAATACTGCCCGGAGGAGAGCTCCATTACAGTATCTAACAGCAAAAATTCCTTCTTGTACCGGAAAGGCTTTTGATTTTCATTGTATCTGAAAAAGCTAATCCTGTGTTTCCCAGAACTAATTTGCATCCATGCGCTGAGGTCGGCCTCATTTATATTTGGACCTACAGGATTGAAGGTTTTATTTCCGGGAAACTCAGTTGTAGCTGTGCCGGAATATCTGTACACGCCGAATTGGAAATTGCTCCTGGGCCATAATACTTCAGCTGAACTTGCTCCAAAGGGATGCTGATCTTCCTTTTCGAAGTTGCCGTCTATTACAAAGTAGAGCTTCGGGTTGCCAGTAGGAATTCCGGTGGCCCCCATCGGGCCTTCACCTAAACCGAAATTTGTTTGTCCCTGAAATGCTCTAATATAAGCTGGATTGGAAATGGGCTTCATGTCTTCTTTTTTTTCGCAGGCCACAAGGAAAGCCATGATCAAAGCTCCAAAAACTGTATTCTTTAAAAGTCTCATAAAACTCGTTGTAATTTTATTGATTGCCACAATGTGAAGTCTACTTGTTTGAGTGGGGGATAACTATAATCCTCGCTTTATCGGCAGGCGAATCAGAAGCTGTGCGCCCAATCAGGAAAACGGAGTACAAATCAGGATCTGCCTTTTCTGGCCCGCCTTGTGTGTATGTGAACGGAAAATCGAGCTCCAGACCTTCTATTTTAGTCCCAGGCAGCGCTTCAGTTGCCGATGCGTTAACAAACGCACTAAGTTTAACCGGGAAATAATCACTCCAGGGCTCGAGGTCAAAGGCCGAATAATCAATAAAAGCTTCCTGAATGTTTTTCTGCTCCAGCAGGGTTCTTCCCTGTTGCAGGTAGGTGGTCTTTTCATCCCCAGGCTCCCACTGATTATTGGGTATTGACTCGTCATTATTTTTTCGAAAAGTAACGAAGGCCGCATCCGAAAAATTGAAATACTGCGTTTTTACACCCGCGAGTTCACCACTGGTCTTTAATCTATTCTGAATAACCTTCACTGCTGGTTTGCCGTTTTTCTCAAATAGAATAAGAGTAAGGTTATCATTACCCTTAACCTCTATTTTGTCTTCAATGATCTGCTGACCTGCAGATCGGATAGATACAGGGTGATCTCCAGAAGGTATTAATGAATACCCTGAAAAAGCTCCGAAAGCAAGAGCCCCTGTTTTTAAGGATCCTATATTAAGCTCGGCAGAAGTTCCTGAGGGCAAGGCATTCAGGAACATAAGCTTCCCAAATTGCTCCTGCTGATACACCTTTTCTTCTATAATATCAAACATATGGTATCCTTCAGAATAGCTACTTGCAGTAAGGCAGACCACAGTGTAATTTCCTCCTGGTTTAAGAAAAACGGGTGTTGTAGCTTCTCTACCGCCAGCAATTTGGGTAAGGAAATTCGACAAGATCTGAGATCTGACGTTATTATCGTTATCCTTTACGGCTAGTCGATAGGTGCCATAAGGTAGTTCGATAAACGCCGACCTTTGTCCCAGTGGAACATCCTTTATCAACTCTCTTCCCTGGCTTAAATGAAGAGAGCAAAATTGTGCTGCGGTAGCCCTTGCAGGAAAGATGGACCCATAGTCAAGGTTTAAAAGTCTTATTTTGAAATGCCCAGGGGAAGGGGCTTCATTGTTCTTGGGAAATTCCTTCAAGGCATAGGAGGCCGATCTTGAATTATTATGGGTAACTCTGCTACCCGAAGCATAATAATAGATATCCTTATTGCCATTAGATATTACTTGGTTTACTACAGGCACGCCAGTCTGAAAAAAATGAAGTCGCAAGGTATCGTTAGTGAAGGCAGAGGTTGGAATGTTTACAGGGTTTCCTGGTTTTATGGAGCTTGAATTGCTGCTGATAAAACCTGTACTCTCATTCCAAATCCCTAGTTGAAACCCAGGATAAATTTTCGGGCTTCCAGTCATAGGATCTTCTTCGAAGTTAATACGGTGAATCCCCTCGTTTTCTCCTTTGGCCACGTTGTATAGCGTTACCTCTGAAAGTTCATTAACAGGAACTTCGTACAGATGGTCTGTTTCTTTACACGAGCCCAACAGTGCTAATAATGTAATAAATACTATTCTGATTGAAAGAAATCTTTTCATCGTTAAAAATTATAGTTTAAGCCAAGCATGAACTCTGTTCCTCTACGGTATTTTCTTCTGATATATTCTTCGTTATAGGTACCATATTTTCCTCCTCTTCCAGGTTTAGCGTACACCCTTTTAAAGTCAGGATCGAGAATATTCTTAGCAAAGCCGGTTAATTGAAGTCCTTTGTAAATCCTTTGCTTGAAAATAGCGTCAAGAACACCGGCAGGCTGCTCATACACGTCGGGGCCTCCGTTTAACTGAATCTCCACCAATCGCTCTCCGATCTGATTAAACTGGACGTTGAAGATTGAACCTGACTTTTTGTTATCGTAAGAAAGGCTGGCATTGATAACGTAAGGAGGTTGTTCAAATACCGGACTTTCATCTGGTGCATAACGATCGATCAGGCGGGCTGAGCTAAGTCTGTCTTTATTAAGTTTAACAGAACTGTTTGCAAGCATGAGTGAGCTACTTAAGTTGAAGTTGCGAAAACTTCTTCCCAATACGCCCAGATTTTTCTGTATCTCAAACTCTAATCCTATCACCCTACCGGTTTCTGAATTATTTTGATAGGATACCGATGGGGTAAATGCAGGGCCATCTGCTGCAACTCCTGAAGGCCCGCTAAACACCTTCTCAAGTTGGTTCTTGATCTTTTTGTGGAATACGGATACTGACAATACATCCGCCAATGCTGGAAACCATTCCCATCTGAAATCGAAGTTTTGTGCAGTAGAATTAATCAGGTCGCGATTACCTCTAACAAAAGCATTCTCGAAGGCATCGAATTGTGTAGTGGGAACGAACTCCCTAATTTCGGGCCGCTGAAGAGTGCGGGAATAGGCGGCACGGAAATTCATTTTTGGACTGTGCCTGTAAATAAAGGTTCCCGACCAGTACGGTTTAAAGTCTGTGTTATACCTGCTTCCGGAGAGCGAATCCTTCTGGAGTTTAGTAAAATTGCTTTGATCAATACCTATTCCAATGGTATCTACCACCCCGTGCATACGGGTTTGTTCGAAGCGTACCCCTCCAACAAGTTGAAATTTCTCCTTTAAGCGAATATCCAGCATCTGGTACATGGCGTCAACCTTCTGACTTCCAGTATAATTATTACGTGTTGGTCTTACATTGTAGAGGTGAGCGGTTTCGAAGCCAGTTCCCTCTCCTCCTGAAGCACCTTCGCGTATTCCAATATTCCCTGGCGCAACCAGCGCATTCAGGTCTCCATTCAAATACATTAACTGGCCAGCATCGGGCAGACCGAGTACTTGTTCGTTATAGTTACGCGAACGCTTTAGAAAGAAATAGCCGAACTTTAAATTCAGTTTGATATCGTCGTTTACTTTGAACTCTCGTGTTAAGTCGGCGAAATAGTTTCGGTTTCTCTCCTTCATGTTTCTGAAATACCGTCCGCTTAGTTCATCTCCATCTGGAAAGCTATACTCAGGGTAGCTCACTCTGTTCACGTCGTATACCTGGTTGGTATCAGTTACCAGGTTTACACTTCTAAAGTCGGGATCGTTTTGAATAGCATTTGAGCCGCTGGCGTTCCAGTTAAACCTCCAAGCTGATGCGGCTTTTCCAAGCTTATGTTCACCTTTAAATTGGAGGGTATGAAAATCACGCTCGGTGGTACGCAGGTTATAGATCTGGTTTCCAATATTAAACTTTTTCTGGGAAATTAGATTTGAAGATGGATATCCTCCAATAAGGTTCATGCCGGTAGCTTCGGCTCCCTTGCTGCCAACATAATGCGCACTTACCTCATGCTCGTTTGAGATCTTATACGCAACCGCTGCAAGTCCTCCATATGTTACTTGTTGAGTCCCGCTGTGTTCCCGGTAGTTTTGATACGGAAGCAAACGTATGTTATTAGGTGTAATAAAGTCGGGAATTTCGGTTCCTGTATTATAGCCTCCTGTTGCAGCGCCTCCGTAGAAGGAATAAGTATTAAATTCTCCACCCTGGTTTGCGTCTGTCCGACTAAAGTAGTTTGCACCGAGAATTACGCCAAGTTTCCTTTTAAATACAGTGTAATTGTTTCCAATCGTGAAGGAATACAACTGATTAGCATCGGCTTTTTTCAATGAGGTGGTAAGTACTGGATCAAAACTCTCCATAAGCCTGTTGAGCCTGAGGGCTTCCTGGTAGTTTGCCATGCTGCCGGCGCTGTTTCTAAATACAGACTGAATGCCACCTTCCACGTTCATGTATTGGTACCGAAGGTCCTTAAATTCTGCGGATAGATTTCTACGGCTAATTAGCTGACCAAATGTGCCTAGGTCGCTGCCCTGAAATGATGTGAAGTTACCATCGGCACCAATACGGTTATTAAAGCCCGAGGAGGCTGTAAAATTTATCGTAAGTTGTTCGGGAATGGATTTCGTTTTAAGCTCTACTACCCCAGCGGTTGCATCTGCGGGTTTATCTGGAGTAAGGGTTTTAATTACCGAGATGTTGTCGAGTAACATTGCGGGTATCAGGTCAAGTGGCACGGCGCTTCTATCCGCATTGGCTGTTGATAAGCGAGCACCATTAAGCTGTGCTACAATATTTCTGTCGCTTAATCCTCTGATGGCAACGTATTTTCCGTCTGAAACAGATACTCCCACTACTCGTTGCATTGCCTCCGAAGTACTTATACTGCCTGCCTTTGTAATACCCTCTGCACTAATACCATCCTGAACAGAGGATGATTTCTTCCGATCCGATAAGAGTGCTACGTCTGAGGCCGATGACCGCCGCCCGTGGATGACCACTACTTTCAGTCCTTGATTTACCTCTTTTAGCTTAACTGATATTTGCTCTTCTCCTGAGTATACCACTGTCTTGGTTTCAAAACCAAGGAATTGAAAAACAACTTTGTCGCCAGGTTCAACGGGAATTGAAAAGGTGCCGTTTACATCGGTAACTGCTGACCTTAGTTTACCCTCAACTTTTACAGAAACTCCCGGGAGGCTATTTCCTTTATCATCGGTAACCTTTCCCTTTAGGTGTTTAGGAGGAACTACCGATTTTTTCTCTTCAATTACTATGTAATCCTTTACTAGTTTGTAAGTAAGATTTGTTTGAGAAAGGATCAGTTTAAGCGTATTGGATACACTGATATCTTTCTGACTTATATTAACCGTTTTTTTTGCTTTGCTTACGGTTTGATTCAGGAACGAAATCTTAACACCACTTCTTCTTTCCAAAGCCACGAGGCTTTCAGCCAGGCTGGCATTGCTGATATGGAAATCAATTTTAAGATTATCAATATTTTGCTCTTTTCCTGGATTGGCGTACAGTATGGAGTAATTGTTAAGGAAAAGTAGCAGGGTAAAAAAAATCCTTACCCCGCAAAAGCGAGCACGATGGTACTGTTGTAGTACTTTTTGCATATTTTTGAAAATGTAACGGAATTATAGTTTAATACTGTTATATCAGAAGCATGGCTTCTATTCATAGCCAGCATTAACCCTGAGGCTGTCAATCCGTGGGTTAAGCAGGGCATTCGCCGTCCGCAGCATTTGCGGACGGTTTTTTCTACTATTTCTTTATTTCATTCTCCTCCTTCTTTTCGAGTAAAACTGTTTGGTTTTGTATTTTATAGTTAATATTTGCGGTACTTGAAATGATTTCTAGGATGTGCTTTAAGGGCTCAGTTCCATCGGCAGACAGGGTTAGCCGGTAGGCTTTCAGGTCATTGTTGACTATATGTATTTGGATATTATACCAGCGACTAAGTATAATTGCAATTTCTTCAAGGCTAGTGTTATTAAAAAAGAGCTTGCCATCCTTCCAGCCTTTAATTTCAGAAGGATCCAAATGGCCTCTGTTTACATTTCCATTGATTTCATTAAAGGCAATTTTTCCGCCAGGTGATAAATTAGCCAAAGCCTGCATTCTCCCATCGTGAGTTTCACTTACCCGTACCTTTCCTGTTGCTACAGCAACCACTACTCTTCTTTCGCGGGAATCAATTTTAAACGAGGTGCCTAATACCCTGGTTTGTATACTACCTGTACGAACTAAAAAAGGCTTTTTCTCATCTCTTCTGACTTCAAAAAATGCTTCTCCCTCCAGCCATACCTGTCGTTTGTCTTTTCCGAACTTTTCGGGATAGGACAAACAGCTGGCCGGGCCGAGGTACACTACCGAACTGTCAGGCAATACAACTTTTGAACGTTGGCCTGCAGGGTTTAGCTGTTCAACATTTTTTACCAGTGGAGCAGAATCTGATTGATTTTGAGATTTCCAGAACCAGGTTAGGATAGCCATCAATAGGCAGGCAGCAGCAGCATAGAAAAAGCGATAAATTGTGGGATTTCCAGTGGAACTATTACTCGCTTTCAGGGAATAAAAGCGCATTTTCCACCTTCTGAGTTCAACTTCTGGAAGGTCAGGGGCACTAAATTGTTTCCAATCCTCATCCAGCAAATGCTCTAGTTCTTTTTGCCCCTCAGCTTGCTGTAAGAGTTGCCGAACCTGCTGCAATTCGCTTGCATTGCATTGCTGGTTTATATACTTTTTAAGTAACTTTCTATTAGAATTTTCTGTCATAAAAACAATCCGATCTCAAGACGGATCATTTATAATGACGAGATAGCCCTATCTACCCCCCAATCTATTTTTAAAATTTATTTGATAGTAATAAGAAATAAAAGAATTCCCGCGACACCTGTCTTTTTTAGATATTGCTTCAAGAAATTCAATGCTGCGGTCATATGGTTTTCGACCGTTTTAGAGGAAATATTTAATTTTTGGGCTACTTCCGAAACAGATAAAAACTCATGACGACGTAATTCAAATACCTTTCGTCGTTGTTCGCTTAACTGCCCCAGTGCTTCGCAATATATTTTTTTGGTGTCTTTAAAATGAGCCTGAGCATCGGTACTGAAGCTAGAGCTGAGGTGCGTAGCTTCCTCAATTGGTTCGGTTTGTAAAGATTTCTTACGGTAATGATCTACAATTTTATTCCGCACGCTCTGGTACAAGAAAGCTTCAATATTCTCAACGGCGAGGAATTGTGTTCTTCTTTCCCAAAAGTTCAACATTACATCCATAATCAGATCTTCCGCCTTATGCTCATCTCTAAGATGCTTGCAGGCAAAAAGAAATAGTTTATGAAAATACTCCCTGAAAAGGAGGTCGAAGGCTTTGCCTTCGTCTTCTTTCAAGTACTTTGCTATTCTGTTATCTGCGTGATCTGTTGGTCGCATACCGATGAGCCGGCAAGCTAGGCTTATCGTTTTTACCAAAAGTTAACGCTGAATTAAATTTTTAGTGGTGTAGTAATATTTTTGCGTAGATCATCCCCTCCCTGTTATTATTAAAGATAATTTATTCCTTCCAGGAGATGTTATTCTTGATAGGTTTAGCTGGAACTCCTGCAGCAATAACTTCGTTTGGAATAGTGCCAGAGACAAGTGACATGGATCCTATAACAGAACCATTGCCAATACGAGCACCCTTCAAAATCGAAACCATGCGGCCTATCCATACGTGTTCGCCAATGTATATATTCTTATCCAGGTTAATTCGTTCTCCATCTGCGTTATAAATTCCATGACTATCGGTCGTCCTAACGTCTATTTTCGTTGAGAACAGGCATCTTGCACCAACTTCTACATTTGTTCCATTGTGCACAATAAAATCCGCGCCGTTAATACGCGTATTATTTCCGATTTTAATAGAATTCCCATCCCCGAACAGCTCAATGTTTCCTGTAAAAAATACACCCTCTTCCAGCTCCACTCTATTGTTATTCCCTCTTACCTTGATCGATGCATTTCTAAGACGGCACCCTTTACCAATAACTACCTTTGAATTTCCTTTAATTCTTATGGATGTATACAAAATATTACCAAGTATCTCAACCGAGCTTTCTTTGCTTTTTTTTATTGAATTTGTTACTCCCCATCTATTTCTTACTGAAATAAAGAATGTTTTTAGTTTTGCTTTCATGAAGTAGATATTTAATGTTTAATCGAATTACTTATTAAATGCGTAGATGCATAAGGGATAATAAGAATTATAGCGATAATTATACAAGTTTAAAAAAAAATTTTCTGTTAAATTAATGAAAATACTCTTTACTGATAGTTGAGAAGAGGTTAATTAGATTCAGTATATCTTTTTTATGAAACAAAGCCTTACCTCTTATTTGAACTTTTTTTCCATTAAAGAAATTTCTATATATTTAAATCATCAAATTAGAGATAACCTAAAGTATTTAACATGACAATTTCAGCCTTAAAACAATCACTCACGGCGTTAGCAATAATGCTTTTTTCCATTTCGTGTAGCAAAGACGAATCAACCGATCAGAAACCACCTGAAGTGACGTTAAGCGGGAAGGGAAAAGTATCCTATTTCGCAAAGGCATCAGGTTCGGCAACAAGCGGAATTGTTAAGACATTAGAAACCCCTGCATCATCTTCTTACGTTAAGTGGTCCTCAGCCTCCATTTTTATTGAGAAAATAGCTTTCGTGGGTAAAAATGGCAGTGTGATTGATACCACAATAACTGTTAATAAAAACTTAAACATCCTTAACTCAGATGTTCTGACAGGGGTTTTTAATCTACCTGCAGGCTCCTATAAAGATGTGAAAGTAAAGTTGTTTTTGAAGAAAGCGGGCTTTCCCGAACTGGCCTTTAATTTAAAAGGCACATTCGTTAATAAGACTGGTGGTACTGATAGTATTATGCTGGCTAGTTCTATGCCTTTTGAGGCTAACTTGGGTGTTAACGATTTCACAATTACTGCGTCTGACAATTATAAAGTTGTTTTTAACTATAATCTTGATAAAGTATTAGCAGGTATATCATCTACAAAACTACAAGAGGAAGCCAGAAGTCACCTTTCTGGGGGCAAAAAAATGTATTCTATTTGGAAAGGCGGAAGTCAGGATGAACCTTTATACAATGAAGTAAGTGCCAATTGGCAGACTGTTGCCACTGCAGTAATCTCTAAAGAGTAAACGACAATAAAGGGAAAAGAGCGGTTCGGTGAAAATTTTATTTCTATCTGAATTATGAATAACAACCATATCAACTACATAGAGTTGAAAGCCAAAGACCTTGAGGCAATAAAGAAATTTTATACACTAGCTTTTGGCTGGAATTTTACTGATTACGGTCCAGATTATGTTGCCTTTAATGAAAGTGGATTAGAGGGTGGTTTTGAAAGATGCTCAGAAGATGTTGTTAATGGAGCATTAGTGGTTCTTTATCACAACGACCTTGACAAAATTAAAGCGGACATTGTCGAAGCAAAAGGTGAAATATCAAAAGATATTTTCTCATTTCCTGGGGGCAGACGCTTTCATTTTCTTGACCCATCAGGAAATGAACTGGCAGTATGGTCAGATCAATAGGAATTTGAATAGAGATTTTGCCTTTAAGGGTCAATTGATTTTTTTAAAAAAAAAATAGTCGCTAAACAATATGCTATAAACTCTTGCGTTATTGTATCATAATTGGTTAGTTGGCTTGCGTCCCCATGATGCGGCCTTTCTTTTTTAAAGCATTCATTTCTTTCTTTAGGGCAATTATTCAAAACCAGTAATGGTATGGCTGGTTCTTATATTAAACCTTATAGTTATGAAGTTCACTGATCAAAATCCATTAAGTTATTTCCTGAATGAGCTATTTTCACGCTACAGGAAAGCCGTTCCTGCAGTTGACACGATTACTAATGCGCTAATAGAACATCAAGTAGTTGGGTCGCAGCAAGAGATCGTTAATGATCATGTGGCCTTCCGAACGCTCGGGCTGCCTTATCTTGGCATTGGCTCTTTTGAAAAGATCTTCCTTCGCCATGGCTATAAAAAAATGGAGCAGTACCATTTTGAAGAGAAAAAGCTTAACGCCTGGTGGTATGCTCCGCCAGCTCCCGTTTATCCTCGCGTATTTCTTAGTGAACTTCTTGTAGGAGAATTATCTTCTAACGCACAGGAAATCATCAATGGATACACCAGTCATATTCAAAAGGATCCCGTTGATGAACTCGATTTGAATTCAGGCGAACAAATTGCCGAATATCTGCACAGGCCGCTGTGGGACCTGCCGACAAAGAAAGACTATGAAACCTTGCTTGGCGAAAGTGAATATGCCGCCTGGGTTATCTACAACCGTTACTATTTGAACCACTACACTATTAGTGTTCATACCTTGAAACCGGGCTTTAGTAAACTCGAGCAGTTCAATGCTTTTGTTGAGGGACTTGGGATAAAACTTAATGATGCGGGCGGTAAGATTAAAACAAGCGGCGATGGGCTTTTAAGGCAAAGTGCCACAGTAGCGAATATGGTGAAGGCTGTGTTCGCAGGCGGAGAACAAAAGGAAATTGCAGGTAGCTATGTGGAGTTCGCCGAACGCAGCATTATTCCAGGTACCGAGCGTTATCGTGATGGTTTTGAAACCTCTAATGCGGATAAAATATTTGAGAGCACTTACACTTCACAAATCAAATAAGTAGTTCTTTATACTAGAGAAGCCCTTTCCCGGGTGATAAACTATGGCAAGGCTAGTAAGGCTCGAATATGATTGACAGGATAATTAGGGCTACAAGCATTTATGCAAATGCTTTACCTTTGGTTCCAGGTTTATTTAAATAAGATGAAGCTTGATGGCGAATGGTACACGGATAAAACTTCCCGCATCCTTTATGCGACAGATGCATCTGCGTATCGCGAACTACCTCTGGCTGTTGCTATTCCCAAAACAGAGGCTGATCTAAAAAAGCTTATTGCTTACGCTAAAGCAAATAACACTTGCCTGATTCCAAGAACAGCCGGCACCTCACTTGCTGGGCAGGTGGTAGGGAATGGAGTGGTAGTGGACGTTTCAAGATATTTTACAAAGATATTGGAAGTCAATGCTGAAGAACGTTGGGTACGTGTACAACCGGGTGTTATCCGGGACGACTTAAACCGTTACTTGAAAGCGTATGGATTATTTTTCGCCCCTGAAACCTCTACTGCTAACCGTGCCATGATTGGAGGGATGGTAGGAAATAATTCCTGTGGTTCAAATTCTGTAGTTTACGGAAGTACTCGTGAGCATTTACTATCAGCAAAAGCAATACTTTCGGATGGATCGGACGCCGTTTTCCAATCCTTATCTTTTTCAGAATTTATTGATAAATGTGACGGGGATTCCCTTGAAGCTACTATATATCGAAATATTCGTTCTCTATTGGGAGACTACCAAAATCAGGTTAGGATCCGTGAAGAGTTTCCCAAGCAGCAAGTGAGCCGGCGAAACACCGGATACGCTATTGACCTTTTACTTGATACTAATCCTTTCACGGCAGAAACCAAAAACTTTAATTTCTGTGAACTACTTACCGGGAGCGAGGGTACCTTAGCCTTCTTTACCGAACTTAAGCTTAACCTTGAGCCCATACCCAGGGGCGTCAGTGGTTTGCTTTGCATCCATTTAAATAGTATCAGCGATGCACTTCAGGCAAATATTATTGCTTTAAAACATCGTCCTCAGGTTAGTGAATTAATTGACCATTATATCCTGGACTGTACTCTGGAAAATCTGGAGCAGTCGAAAAACCGGTTCTTTGTAAAGGGGAATCCTAAAGCAATACTGGCTGTTGAATACCTCGCGGATAACTACGAATCAGTACTAGCCATTACTGATACAGTCGAGTCTGAATTACGTGCCCATAATCTTGGTTACCATTATCCTGTACTTTTTGGGGAGGATCGTAAAAAGGTTTGGGAGTTGCGTAAGGCTGGGCTTGGTTTGCTGAGTAACCTCCCTGGTGATGAGAAAGCAGTAGCCGTGATTGAAGATACTGCTGTGGCCGTGGAGGACTTACCTGATTATATCCGTGAGTTTAATGAGGTACTAAAGAAATACGATCTATATTCTGTCCACTATGCTCATGCCGGGTCAGGCGAATTGCATCTCCGTCCCATCATCAATTTGAAAACTGCTGAGGGGCAAATGCTTTTCAGAACTGTTGCTACAGAAGTTGCGGAACTAGTCAAGAAGTATAGAGGCTCTTTAAGTGGAGAACATGGAGATGGTAGGTTAAGGGGGGAGTTTATTCCCTACATGATCGGTCGCGAGAACTATAATTTATTGTGTGAGATAAAGAAAGCCTGGGATCCTGATAACATTTTTAATCCAGGAAAGATCACGGCGACTCCTCCTATGGATAAGCATCTCCGCTATTCCCCTGGTCAACATGTTCCTGAGATTAAAACTGTTTTTCGTTTCCAGGGGCAGAACATCCTGCAGCATGCCGAGCAGTGTAATGGCTCTGGCGATTGCCGTAAATTAGCCTCAGCGGGTGGGACAATGTGTCCTTCTTATATGGCTACTCGTAATGAAAAGGATACAACACGGGCAAGAGCAAATGTCCTAAGGGAGATTCTTACTTCCTCTACGAAGATAAACCGCTTCGACAGTGAGGAAATCAAGGAAGTGATGGAGCTGTGTATAAGTTGTAAAGGATGCAAGTCGGAATGTCCATCAAGTGTGGATATGGCTAAATTGAAAGCTGAATTCTTGCACCAATATCACCAAAGTCACGGTTTTTCCCTGCGTTCCAGACTTATCGGAAATATTGCTTCCATAAATAGGCTGGCAACTCCTTTTTCAAAGCTCTTCAATTTTCTTAATAATCTTTCCTGGGTTAAAAGCTTGCTGGGATTTTCTACTTATAGGTCATTGCCCAAGCTGCACTCATTTACGTTAAGAAGCTGGCTTCAAAAGAATCCATCTCCAACAGGTCGCCTAGTTTATTTATTCTGCGATGAGTTCAGTAATTATAACGATGTTACAATTGGGATTAAAGCAGTTGAATTGCTCCAAGGGCTAGGATACGAGGTGCATATTCCCTATCATAAGGAAAGTGGAAGGGCGGCTATTTCCAAAGGCTTACTGCATAAAGCTAAAACTTCAGCTAATCATAATGTTAAATTACTATCTACGCTTATTTCAGAAGAAACCCCGCTTATTGGCATTGAGCCCTCTGCAATTTTAACTTTCCGAGACGAGTATCCCGACCTGGTAGATGAGCATCTTGTGCCTGCTGCTCGCAAGTTAGCGCTTAACGCATTTTTAATAGAAGAATTCTTGGAGCTTGAAATGCAAAAAGGGAATGTACGGAAGGAACAATTTAAAGACGACGTCCGAAAAGTTAAGCTCCATGGGCATTGCCAGCAGAAGGCCTGGTTAGCGACTGGTGCCAGCAAGACAATCTTGTCTTTCCCTGAGAATTATACTGTTGAAGAAATCCCTTCTGGTTGCTGCGGTATGGCAGGTTCCTTCGGGTACGAGGCAGAACATTATGAGGTCTCAATGCAGATTGGAGAACTGGTACTATTTCCAGCGGTTAGGCAGTCTGACGAAGACACAATAATTGCAGCACCTGGAACTAGCTGTAGACATCAAATAAAGGATGGAACCGGGCGAATGGCTTTACATCCTGTAGAAATACTTTTTGAGGCTTTAAAGTAAATCTTTTACATAGACCAGGGGGAGAGGTAAGGTCAGATACTGTGTGATATAACTATCCCGGTTCTTACACAAAGGCCGGGATAGTAAATATTAAATGCTATTTATTAGCAGCAAGTGAATACTCGCTATTAAAGCTACGTGGATTAACAATTGATCCAGCAGGAATTGCAGTTGTACCCAATGTTGTGCCTGTCCCCTGAGCTGTATGAATTCCAGTCGCAGATCTGATAACATTACCAGGTACTCTGTTTGTAGAAGCTATCCAGGTAGTACCTAGATGTGTTCCAGTTCCTTTAGCGAAATTGGTTCCAGCGGCAGAGCGATTCAAAATCACCTTCGAGAAATTTGTAGAAGGTATATGATTTGTTCCCAAGTGAGTTCCAGTGCCTTTGGCTGTATGAGCACCGGTTGCGCTCCTAATTACAGAACCTGATTGTACCGGTTTATTTACATTCCATGTATAGTTTGCTCCGCCTTTTTGTGCGAAGGCTTTAGTACCTGCGAAAAGAGCAAATACCATCGCAACACCAACTAATCTCTTTGTTACTCGTTTCATAATTGTCTTAGATTTTGTTAGGTACTGTAATGCAATAGATATGCCTTTTTATAACAAAGATTTGTATCAATACTATTAAATGGATCATATTTAGAGCTACTTTATACAGGAAAATGAATTTACATGGTAACCTGTATTTCTCTATCAATTTTTTACATCTTCTCCTATAATTTTAAAAGTTTTATATGTTGGCCTTCCTGGTAGGATTTGAAGATAATCCAGTACGATGATCTCAAAAATTATCTTGTCCTAAGCCATATACAGGCTCTTATCAAATTTTAATTTTTTGTCCTGCAAGAGTTCTAAAAAGGCCTACATTTGCGCCTTCATTTTTGTGAACGGTCTTCTACGGCATTTCTCCCATTGTTATGAGTAATTTTCTTTATGGCTTAGATTTCGGAACTACTAACTCTGTTTTATCCATTTATGATGAAGATAAAAAAGAGATCATTGAAACGATAAGGGTTCCTTCGCTTATTTATTTTCCTGAGAAATTAGCATCTGCCGATGATAATTATGTTATAGGGGAAGAAGCAATCGTTGCCTATCTCGAAGAAGGAATGAAAGGACGGTTTATTAAATCAATCAAGCAAATACTTTCCCGTTCCAGTTTTATTGAAACACGCATTAATGGTAGAAGATATAATGCTTCTGATTTGGTTTCTCTGATTCTTAAGGATCTAAAATCTAAGGCTGATCAAATAACAGGAGAAGATTGCAGGAAGGCTGTTATTGGTCGCCCTGTTTTTTTTGATGATGATAATACTGCTAAAGATTCCCTGGCACAAACGCGACTGAGCAAGGCGGTTGAAATTGCGGGCTTTAGTAATGTTCGTTTTCAATTCGAGCCTATAGGTGCTGCTTTTGCTTATGAGCGCACCATAGAAAAGAAGGAAAGCGTACTGGTAGCCGACTTAGGTGGAGGAACTACCGACTTTACTTTTGTGGAACTAGATCCGGATCAAGCCAGGGTAAAAGATCGTCGAAATGATATGATAGCCAGCGGAGGTATTTATATCGGCGGAGATTCTTTCGATTCATCCTTTATGTGGATTAAGGGTACCCCTTACTTTGGTAAGGACACTTTATATGAAGCTACGCCAGGTAAGGTACTGAAAGTGCCTATTTCTTTATTCGATAACATCTGCACCTGGGATAAGATGAATTTCTTCAATAGCCTTAGGATAAAAAGGAGCATGGAGGAATATTACCATTATTCTAACAATGATCCAAAGTTCAGGAACCTTCTTACACTTATAGACAATAATTTGGGATACTCCGTCTTCCAATCTATTGAGAAGACAAAGATCGGTCTGTCTGTAGAAGATGTTTCACAATTCCAATATTCTAACATGGGAATTGAAATAAATGAGGCGATATCTATTAACGACTACAATGAGGTTATCCGCAAAGACGTTCAAAAGATTTCGGATTATCTGGACAGGTTTTTAAACGAGAATGGGATAGAAGCAGCTTCAATAGATAGTTTGTTTTTAACAGGTGGAAGTTCTATGGTAAAGGCTGTGAGAGACCTTTTCGTTACCAAGTTCCCAAATAGCAAAATAAATTCAGGGGATAACTTTATTAGTGTAGCAAACGGACTAGCTTATAGCGGCTACTTGTTTGAAGATTAGTTACAATAAGTTCTGAATCTTTGAGCGAATAAAAACAATTACTGGTCCCCCTGTTTAAGGAGAATGCGCGTTACCATATTTCTTTGAAGAAAAGTTAACGAAGTACTTTTTATTACTCAAATTAGCTCCATTAAAATAACATTTACTAAAAATTTATAAGTGATCAGTAACTATCAGGATTTCTGGAGCTGGTTCCTCCAGCATGAAAAGTCTTTCTACAAAGTTGTTAAATCAGGAAAGGATATAGAAAACGGTTTTTTTAAACACCTGTCGCAAAAGCTTGGGGAATTGGGGGAGGGGTATTACTTTCTTACGGGAATGCTTGATGAAGAGACCGTTGAACTTGTTCTAACAGCTGATGGGATAATTGAAAGGATTGTTTTTGTTGAGGAATTAGTTAATGAGGCTCCGGTGATTCCTGGTTGGAAGTTTACATCTTCAAAACCTCCCGTTGATGTTAAAGGTATGGCCATTAATCTGGATAATATTTCTGTTAGTCAGGATTATTTAAGCTTTTACCCTAACCTTCATCCTGATTTCCCTGATGAAATTGATATAACTATTGTCTGTGAAGGTTATACCCCTGAAAACGCCAATAAACTTGCTACTGCTGTTTATATCTTTTTAGATAATTATCTTGGTGAACTTCGCTCTGTAACTGTGATTGACAATCATTCTATTGTTGGTCCTGACCAGGCAAAAGCTGAACGGATACCTATTGAAAAGCTGAACGAATATTTGCGATGGAGGGAAAATGAGTTCGTAGAAAAATACGATGGCTTACGCTACAATACCGAAGACGACGAGTATACTCAGTTAAAGGCAGAGTTTCCCGATGGCAAGCCATTGTTGGTTACAATAAATTCAACGCTGCTTGATTGGGACCGTAAAGCCTCGCATCCCTGGATTTTTACTCTTGAAATTTATTACGACGGAAAGACAAATGATGGTTTGCCGACAGAGGAGCTCTATCAATTGCTTGAAGATATCGAATTAGAAGCTGAAGAGTATCTTCCTGATTTTGATGGCTACCTTAACCTCGGCAGAAAAACCGGTAACGGGGAAAGGGAAGTTTATTTTGCCTGTAAAGATTTTAGAAAACCTTCTAAGGTTGCAGAATACCTAATTCGCAAGTACCAGGGACAGCTGGAAATGGATTACTCTATCTACAAAGACAAATATTGGCAGGCTTTTAACAAATATCGCGTTGTATAATTAACATTATTAAAACGGCTGTAAAGGTTATAAACCGTTGACAGCCGTCTCGAAAGATATTTCTTTAGGCATCCGGTATTTCTGGCTCTACCAGTTTTATTAGTTTTTCCAGTGACTCCTGCCAACCCAAGTAACACATTTCTGCGGGTATAACGTCGGGAATACCTTCCTGTAAAACTTTTAATTCTGTGCCTACCATAGTTTTTTGAAAGGATATGGTATTAAGGATTTCTCCCGGTAAGTTAGGATCATCAAATTTGTCACTGTACTTTAGAAACTCATTCGGCCTAACCTCAAGATATTCACCGCCAAATGAATGAGTGCCGCCTGTGCTGAAATTGACAAAGGACATTCTAAATTTTCCGCCTTCCTTCACCTCCATTTGATGAACGGTGCAAAGAAAGCCGTATGGTGGAAGCCATGAAGCTATCGCAAGTGGATCAGTGAAGGCCTTGTAAACTTTCTCTGGAGATGCTTTAATTACTCTGTGCAGCGAAACTGAGTTACTTTTCATGATAAAATTATTAATGTTTATATCTGATTATCTTTTACAAATGTGAAGGAATAAACCGAGAAGCAGGAGGTGAGTATGCGACAAAATAGAGTCCGTTTGCGCCTCTTTAAATAATTCATCTTCTTTATCCATAATTTATTCAGTTCTGGACTTTCGGAGGCTATTGCGAATTACCCATTTTGTATTTACATTCGTCTTAAACCCCCTAAACTACGCTAAGGATGAGTTCTGATACTTTTAATTACAGGGAACAATTAATATCTATTTTCTGGGATCTTGATAATACTATCTCTAACCTGTTTCAAATGGGTTTCAATATTGGACTGGAGGAGGAGTGGCGGGATTTTAAGGAATCAATTAAAGAAGGCGATGCTATCCCTATTGATCTGGAGTACCTGCGGGCAATTGAGCACCCCACGTTAAAAGGAATTATTGAAATGATAGAGATCCTGGTAGAAACACGTAACTCGTTGGCTAACATTAATCAGCTTACAGATGAAGAACTTGTTTTGCCAGAAGGAATTTATGAAACAGAAGCTATTGAAGAGCAGGAGGGTCCACATGCGCACTATCTGGATGTTTGGATACAAGGACTATTTGGAGATTTAATTAATTTGTTCGAAGCTATATGGATCCTGGCCCACGGTACGGAGCCTCCGTCGGAAATTTACGACCAGTTTACCGAAAATTATTATGAAGGTGGTTTGGAGATAGAAAGTGACGATGAGAACGTACGATTTCTTCTCGAGGCATTAAACAGGGTTTTATTTACAAATGGGGGAACCGAATATTATGCCTGAGTTACTATAACGGGTATCTCAATATAAGAAATGAGCACTTATCTTAAATAAGTGCTCATTTTCTGTTTCTAATCGCCAATAAAAATTGCAGGAGGATCTAGTCTCCTTTACTTCTCCCTATACAATACCATTCCAGCATGGTAAAGAATGCCATCTATAAAATCACCATCGGCAGTGAAGCCTGTGTCATCTTTATAATCGATATGATCTTCTGAGATTTTATAGCTGCCCTGGTAAGCACTTTTTTTATTTCCTCTGGCTTCATCGTACCTGCCGTTTGGTAGAAGATGGTGTCGTATGTACCCATCGGCAGTTACCCACATTCCCGTGTAGCCTTTATTAGCTGGCATACTCAAAACCTGTTTTTGTTGCTAATTCTTTCCAATCTTCCAAATCCTTATTGAGCAAGTTTATTTTATCCTGCGCCAACTGGTAGGAGTCTTCGCCAAGGAAGAGATGAAGAGGAGGGTTTTTGCTTTCACTTGCTTTGATAATTACTTCAACAGCCTTTTCTGGGTCGCCAGGTTGATTGCCGTTGATATCTTCCTGATGCATTTGTTGAGTTTGTCGCACTTCCTTGTAAGCTTCCAGTGGGTTTTCGGGTGTACCAAGGGAACCGCTGGTAAGGAAATCAGTTCTGAAGTAGCCAGGAGAAACCAGAGTGGTATGTATTCCAAATGGTTTTACTTCAGCAGCTAATGATTCTGTAAGCCCGTGGACGGCGAACTTGGTAGCGCAGTAAATGCCGAAGCCAGGGAAAAGGCCGCTAAATCCGGCAATAGATGCGATATTGATAATATGTCCCTGCTTTTGCTCTCGCAACTGCGGTAATGCCTTCCGGATCACATTAAGGAGACCGAACACATTGACATCAAAGTTTTCCCGGGACTCGCGGTCGCTCAGTTCTTCTAAACTACCTACTAGTCCATATCCTGCGTTATTCACCACCACATCTAATCTTTCAAATTTGCTTACTGTTCTGGTAATTGCTTCCTCCACACTCTCTTCTGATTTAATGTTAACCGCGAGAGGCAGGAAGCTTTCAGATTCTGCACTAACAGCCTTTTGTAGATCACTTAAGTTTCTCGATGTTGCAGCTACCTTATGGCCAGCATCTAATAATTGTTTAACCAGGCTTAGTCCTAATCCCTTAGAAGCACCTGTTACGAACCATACTTTTTTAGTTTCCATGATATTTTTATCTGTCTTTTATTTAATTATTTATCCATTATATGCCATTGACCGAGCGAGCTCTTCACCTAATTTGAATTCTTGTGTCAGAAAATCCAGTTTTCGCATTGCTCTTGTATAGGCATCTTCGCCTAGAAGGAGATACAGTGGAGGCTCGGGTTCTTCGGCTGTTTGTATAATAGCCGCTGCTGCCTTTTCAGGATCTCCAGCTTGTTGTCCATTCATCTGGAGATATTTTTCATGAGATGCCCGTACACCCTGATATTCCTTTAGCGGACATTCGGGAAGAACAAGAGATTCTTTAGTCAGGAAACTTGTTCTGAATGCCCCTGGTGCAACTATTGTCACCTTCACTCCAAACTCTTTTACATCTTCAGCTAATACTTCCGTAAGTCCCACCACTGAGAATTTAGTAGCGGCATACATAGCCCAACCAGTTGTTGCAGCAAATCCAGCAATTGAAGACACGTTGAAGATGTGACCTGATCTTTGGTTTCGCATAAAGGGCATTACATGTCTCACTACATTCAGAGTGCCGAAGACATTTATTTCAAAACTATCCCTGCTTTCTTTATCACTCAATTCCTCGATACTACCTCCAATGCCATATCCAGCATTATTAATGACAACATCAATCCTGCGAAAGGTCTCAACAGTCTTTTCTATTGCATCTTTAACACTCCCTTCATTAGCAAGATCAACCTGTAGTGGAAGAAAGGAAGGAGAATTTATCCCTACAGCTGTCTTAAGTTGCTCCAAATTCCTTGATGTGGCTGCAACTGACTGTCCCTTTTCTAATAATTGCCTTACAAGGCTCAGCCCGAAACCTTTCGAAGCTCCTGTTATAAACCATATTTTTTTGCTTTCCATGTCTGATCTTTTGATGATTCAAAGTTAGCTCGCTTTTAGAGGGGCAGATTGTGAGATTCAATGAGATAGTTGCAAAATTCAAACAAGGGTAGGGGAGCAGGGAAGGAAGGAATGAATGAATGAATGAATGAATGAATGAATGAATGAATGAATGAATGAATGAAGGAAGGAAGGAAGGAAGGAAGGAAGGAAGGAGTGATAGAATGAGTGAAGGAGGGAAGGAGGGAATGAATGAAGGAAGGAATTGTTATTCTATTACGTCAAAATTACGCCGCCTGGTTATTACGGAATCTGCTTGGCGTTAATAAAGTGTGTTTTTTGAAGAAGTTGTTGAAGTGAGCCGGGTCTTCAAAGCCTAGGGAATATGCGATTTCTGATATATTCCAATTCGTGTGTTTCAGTAGAGCCTTTGCTTCAGATGTTAAACGTTCTGCTATCAGTAGGGTAGTTGTTTTTCCTGTTGATTCTTTAATGGCCCTGTTCAGGTGGTTTACGTGAACCGCCAGCTGCTCGGCGTAATCTTTTGCAGAACGCATAGTCAGGCGCTGTCCGGGACGCTCAATAGGGAACTGTCTTTCAAGTAGTTCTGTAAATACTGCAGTTATCCTCGACTTGGCGTCAGGGTGATGATATAAGGTTTCTGTTGGGCGTGACTTTAAAGCGAAATGGGTGATTTCGGTAACATAGTTCCTTATCAAATCCATTTTAAAAGCATAGTCTGAATTAATCTCCTCCAACATCTTTAAAAATATTGAGCTTACATGTTTGTCTTGATCAGCATCAAGTTTATAGGCAGGGCTCCCGCCCGGAGCATACATGGGAAGGTCGCCAAGTCCTCCTCTTATTTTTTCTGTGAAAAACGATTTTGAGAAAATACAGAAGAAACCTGTTTTATCTTCAGAAAGAGACTCCCAGGTATAGGGAATGTTCGGATTGAAAAACATAAGTGTGGAACCTGAAATTTCAACGCTCTTATCTGCATAATGATACCTGTTTCTCCCTCTAATAAGGCTGATTTTATAAAAGTCGCGGCGACTGTAGTTTACGGGACGCGCATTAGGGCCGTGGCAATCCTCCAGCCTGAACACATTGAAATGCCCGGTCTCCTGGTTTAGATTTCCCGGTAGACGATCGAACTTGATCCTGTAAAAGTCCTCAATTGTCTCTGTTTTCATAGATACATTCATCCTTGTAAACTTTAATAAAATTACCCATTCAGCAACAAGTTAAAGTTATGACGAAAAATTTAAATGAAATTGTATAATTCACATAATGACTTGCGAAATTCAAACAATCCAGATTGGAACAATTCTAGGACAGAAACGTTCTTTATTAGCATTATGAAAAAACTTCAAACTATAGGACTCCTACTATTATTAGCGGGAATTATCACTGGTTGCGGTAATAACACCAATAAAACCCCAACTACAGTCGAGAATGGAGAAGATACTAAGGAAAATCAGAAAACCACGGAACAAGAACCTTTAAAAGGTTGCTATATAGGAGTACTAAAGAGGGATACATTCCAATTAGCTATAACGGCTGTTAATGGAAATACCGTTGAAGGAAGTTTGTTGTACGACTTTTACGAGAAAGATAAGGCGAAGGGAACAATTCAGGGCCAGTTTTCCAATGGATTATTACTGGCAGACTATACTTTTCAATCGGAGGGAATTACTTCTGTAAGACAGGTTATCTTTAAAAAAACAGCTACAGGGTTTATTGAGGGCTATGGAAATACCAAGTCGGAGGGAGGGAAAGATTTGTTAGTCGATACCGCCGGAGTGAGTTACGATAATTCACTGGAGTTAAAGAGATCTGATATTTGTTTACCTTGAAAATTCTTTACATAAAACATTAAATATAAGTAGCTTAAATGTTTTCTTTTATATATTTGATTGGGTATAAGGAATGAGTGCAGGATTAATTAGTTAATAACAATACGAGGCAGGTACCATTCAACATTAAAAAACATGAAATCTAAAGTCTTTTTTCACAACTTTTTTTTAGCTGCTGGCATTATCTGGACCCTTTCGGCCCTGTCAATTCTTACTTTTGAACTTAATTTTCAGCCACGGGAAATTTTTCTAACGCTGATTTTTCCGCTGGCTTATGCCGTGGTAAGGTTATTTGATCGCGGTATCCCTCAGAAAGGATGAGTTCTCCGGTGATTCCCTTACATTCCCCCTAAAATTCCATTAATTTCTTCCTCGGTGCTTCTCAGTTTCTGTTGACAAAAGTTGATCAACACTGAAGCCCGCTTTACTTTCGTTGCAAGTTCGTCAATAGATACCTGCTCATTGTTTATATCCTGATAGATCTGCTCCAATTCTTTGTAGGCAGCCTCATAGTTCAAAGTCTCTTCCATTGTATGTTTCTATATTTTTAACTTCTGTGTTTATTAGTGTGTTATGTCTTATTACCTGGATTGTTTCTCCTGGTTTTAGTTCTTCCGAATCGGAGAGGATCTTCCCCTTTTTCTTCAATAAAGCGAAGCCTCTCTTTAATATTTTATTAGGGCTTGCAGCCGCAATACCTTCACCCAAACGCTCCAATGCTTTTTTTTGATCTATAAGCAAACGAGGAAGGGTAGAGCTTAATTGCGTTTGCAGTAGAGAGCTTTTTTGCTTTTCTTCCTTTAAAACCTGCTGCACCCGGTAACCCATTCGGAGCACTTTCTCCTGCACATTTTTCTCGTGCTTATGAAGGATATTTCTCGCTTTATTATTTAAGTTATACTGCCGCTGTTTCAAATCCTGTCCAGATTCGCTAAGCAGTTGCCGGGATCCTTCAACAATCCTCTCTGTTCTTCGGTCCAGCTCCTGCTCCCGCCGGTTTAGTTCCTGCTTTACCGACCTTAGGAAACCATCTTGCAATAAATGCAAACTTCTGTTATTCCGGGCTAGGAGATCCTGTCCCTTATTCTGAATACCTCCCGCCAAAAAATTCACCTGCTTTTCAAAGTTATTGTTATGATCGAGGATAAATTGTGCTGCAATACTCGGTGTTTTCGTATGGACTCTTGCAAAGAAATCGCAAATACCCTGATTCATATGGTGACCAATACCGGTGATAACCGGGATAGGGAAAGTGGCGAGGGCGAGACTGAGATGATAATCATCAAAAGGTAGAAAATCAGCAGGAGCACCACCACCTCGGGTTAGTACAACCACATCATAATTAACTTTTGAAATTCTTATTTTACTGAAGGCATCATAGAGGGAGGACTGAGCCCCATAGCCCTGTACCAATACGTTATATAAGTCGACCCTAAATTTGTACCCAAACTCATTGCTTTGCAAACAGTGACTAAAGTCAGAATAAGCGTCAGAACTAGCTGAAGTAATTAAGGCGATTCGTTGTATCGCCCTTGGTAAGCCCAGTCGTTTGTTTGGTGTTATAAAACTCCCGTTTTGAAATTGGATAACATGAGGATGATCCGCAAGAAGCTTCTTAAGAGTTTCCTTCCTTTGCAGCTCTATGCCTCCCAAGGTCAGCTCGGCATCGATCTCGCATAGCACCAGACTTAAACCGTAAACTGGATGATAGTTAATGGTTACCCTAGCTCCAACTTTTATTCCCTCTGTAAACTTTTGGCCTGTTACTTTTTCAAAGCCGGCTATTGCCATAGTACCTTCTCCCATAAAAGCGCAGGCTCTGATTTGTGCTACTTTAGCACCTTTGTCTAGTTCAATGAGATCGAAGTAAATATGACTCCCAATCTTCCTTACACCAGCAACTTCTCCCTTTACCCAGTATGAGGAAGGGAAACGCTCACGGATGGTATTCTGAACCTGGGTAAGCAGTTGCTTTAGTGAAATGTAAGATGCGGGCATGTTGTGATGCAAAGATAAGAGGAATGTTACATGATTCTGCTTATCAAATTTGAGGCAATTCTATTAGGAAAAGATATTATTCTGCATATTCGCCTTCTGGATACTTCAACCAAATGAATCCTTAATAGTAACCAAATTCAATGAAAAGACAATATTATCTATACATGATGCAGGTTTCGCTGCTTCTATTTTCCTGCTTATTTTTCTCTTGCGCCAAGTCGCTCAACCCAAGGAGTAATAAGGTAAAATACTCTCAGGAAATGGTGGAAAGAAGAGCATTAAAGAGTTTCTTTTCTAATCGCTCGGAGCAACAGTTAGCAAAGGCACATTGGGATTATGTTCCAGGTCTTGTCGCCTTTAGTGTTTTGAAGGCTTGGGAGCAATATCCTCAAAAGGAGGAGTATTACAAGGTGGTAAAAGCTTATGCCGATCATTGTCTTCAAGGGAAAGACACAATTGCGGTAGGAGCAAGCAATATCGACGACCTGGCAGCAGGAAAGATTTTTTTCACTCTTTATGAAAGGGAAATGAAAAAAGGAAATAAGGCTGATGCTGAGCGTTATAAAAACTGTGTTACTTTTCTAAGGAATAAATTGAAATATCAGCATAGCCGCATTGGTTCTGGCAAACCTGGTACCGGAGGTTTCTTTCATAAAGCGCAATATCCTAATCAAATGTGGTTAGACGGTCTTTATATGGGTCCAGCTATGTACGCCGGATGGCAGGGGACTTTTGGGACACAAGAAAGTCGCGAGGAGAATTACAAATCCTGGTCTGACATAGCAATGCAGTTCAAAATCCTCAACGAGCGGACTTATGATAAATCAAAACAGTTGAACTATCATGCATGGAGCGCAGACCCTCGGGACGAAAATTCTTTCTGGGCAAGAAAGGAAGGAGAATACAAGGGATGTTCTCCGGAATTTTGGGGTAGAGGAATGGGGTGGTTCTTCGCTGCATTGGTAGATGTTCTGGAGCTTATGCCTAAAGACCATCCAGATTATCAGGCCCTTGTTCAAATAACAAATCAGGTTGCTAAAGGGTTGGCCCGTCATCAGGATAAACGCAGCGGCAACTGGTATCAGTTACTGCAGTATGATGAACATAAAAGAGCCGATGACAAAGGTGATCTTATCAATGGCGAGGTTGTTAACAAGTGTGACAATAGTAACTATCTTGAGTCTTCAGCTTCGTCTATGTTCACGTATGCTTACCTGAAAGGTATCCGCTTAGGTGCTTTGGATAGAACGGAATTTATGCCTGTGGCAGAAAAGGCCTATAATGGCTTATTGACCAATTTTATCCGTGAAGGAGTTAATGGCGAATTAGACATCATTCAATCTTGCGCATCAGCAGGATTAGGCCCGGCCAAAGACAAATCGAGAACAGGAACTATCAATTACTATTTATGCGGAAAGGATGTTACTGTTACCCAGAATGAAGGAAAAGCTATCGGTCCGTTTATTTTAGCTAGCTTGGAATACGAGCGTAGGTAGAATGCTTTAGTCCTGACATTCAGCATACATTTCCCTACAATAAATCCAGAAATTAGGGGTTTATACTCTTAACTTGTTCACAAAATTCGGGTCTTATGAGAAATGCGTTAATGATGATCTTCACTTTCTTTGGATGCACAGCACTTGCTCAGGAAAAAACGTTAGACAAATTAGTTACAACTAAGCAGGAAACTGCGGAGGTGAAATTAGCCGGAGATGTTACTGTTTCTGCCAAGAAAAGTACTGAAATGGAGGGTGCTAAAACCTTAATCACGAAAGCAGAACGTCAAACCATCGGCCGCCTTAAGAACGTTTACAAAATAGATGAAGGAATCTTTCGATCTGAACAACCTGGGAGAAATGATTTTAGTGCTTTAGAAGAGATGGGGCTTACTGAAGTATTAAGCGTTCGTCGCTTTTGGAACGATGATAGGAAAACAAAACATACTGGCTTGAAAACTCATCATATATCTATGAAGGCTGGAGATATTGTTGAACACAAAGTAGTTAAAGCTTTGAAGGTTATCAGAGACAGAAAAGGACCTCTGTTGATTCACTGCTGGCATGGTGCCGATCGCACTGGAATGCTTGTGGCAATGTATCGCATGGTTTTTCAAAATTGGCCTAAAGAAGCAGCGATAGATGAAATGACAAAAGGAGATTTCGGTTTCCATTCTGTTTATGGCAATATCATAGATTTTATCAACGAGGCAGATATCCCGAAAATCAAAGAGAAGGTTCTAGGCAAAAATGCTAGTGAAGCAGTATTTGCTGCTGAATTTGAATAATTTACTACCAGGAACTAATAATACTTTTTCCTAATAATTTGTGTGGTACTACCGGCAAGCGAAGCTGATAGTACCACATTTTTGTTTAGCGCTGCTCCTCGCTTTTTAGGTAGTTTTTGATATAAAAGCGATACAACTGCAAGAGGATTACCACGGTATAGCATGCTAGTGTTAACCACAGTACAATCTGGGAATATGAAGAATGTGTAATAGATAAACCAACATATGTGATCATCCCGATTATTCTTAAAATTCCAATTAGTTGTTTCATTGTCGTTCTTGTTTATCTCCTTACTTTATATATGTCTTTATTTTTTCTTCAAGTTGTCCCTCTCCGTAACCTACCCATGATCCCAGTACTGTTCCTTCTGGCGAAATCATCACATAATGAGGGATTCCATTCACACCATATCTGGCGGCTATGCCTGCCATTCCTTTACCGTCATTCAAATTTTCCCAGGATACTTTATGCTGTTCAGAAGCCTTTTGCCAGTTGGCCTTTTTAACGTCTACAGATAAGCTTACTACAGTTAGTTTGTCCTTGTATTTTTCAGACACCTCCTTTAGTTCTGGCATAGCTGCGATACACGGGCCACAACCCATGCTCCAAAAGTCAAGTACCAAATATTTTCCTTTATAATCACTTAAAGATCTCTTTTGTCCAGCTAAATTTGAAAATATAGTGTCGGCCATGGGCTCCCCATTTTTAACCACCTTAGGAGGAAACAAATATGCTTCTATCTCATAACCCTTGTCGGTTTGTTTTTGATTAGGGCTTAGTCGTTTATATAATTCAATAGCAGGTCTTCTTAGAGCATTGTTTTGGTACCTTGCAGTCATTGCAACACCATGTAATTTATCTATCCAAATAGTTGTAACTGGAAGAGTTTGCAAAATTTTAATATCTTTTAGACAAACAAGATTGGATAGAGAATCCTCCATACGAATAATAGAATCTGCGCTGCGTTTGAATTTCTGTTTTTCATTCTCGTCCGAAGGTATTCCCTTGTTGTAAAGAATATTTCTTTTAATAGAAAGCTCCTGTAGTTGATCCAATTGTAACATGGAAGCTTTAGTGAAAAGACTTGCTTCTTTCTGTTCCTTCAAAGGGCTCTCTACCGTCCAGGTTCTAAGTAGTTTATTATTTCCGCTGATTTTTATGGTAATACCGGGGCCAGCCCATAGTTCTAACCATTGTGAAGGGAAGCCAGGGCCTCGTCCTAAAAGAATCAGCTTTGTCACTTGATCTACCGTTCCTCTAAATTTAAAAACACCAGCCCTTACTGTATCAGAAGCAATAGGTTTTAGAAGGTTTCCATCATCCTCGTTTAGTGTTATAGGAGTGCCATCTTCAAGCCCTTGCACGAATCCTTCAATCCAATACTGTTTCTGAGCTTTTGCTAACATTGACAACAACATAAAGGTTAGGGTAATTATGGGTTTCATAGCAGGAAAGTTTTATTTAAAGGTAAGAAAATAAATGTGTGGAAAAAGGAAAAGAATTTCTCGTTACAAAAAATGACTTTAATAGAGACCTTCAGATTTAAACGATTACTTTCAAGAATCCATTACTAGCTTAAATTATAATTGCTAAATTGACTTTTGAAATTATCCACAATAAACATTTATGAAAAATACTTTGTCACTTTTTTGCTTGCTTCTCGCTGCTTGTACCGGAACTCCAAATCGAAAGGCTGAAACAATTCGGGTTACCGGAGAGGGAAAGATCCGAGCAAAACCAGACCTTGTAATATTAACAATTCAAGTCGCATTTACTCAACTGAGAATGGCCGACGCGGTGAAGATGACCCAGAATACTGTTGATTCGGTTCTTAATATTCTTGAAAAATTTGGCACCAATGAGAATGATATAAAAACCAGTAGTATATCGGCTAATAAACATTATGAGTATAATGGAAGAGCCAATGTATTTACGGGTTATCAGGCAGAACAATCTATTGACTTCGTACTTCACGACATAAAAAAGTTCACAGTATTAACCGGAAAACTTTTGGAAACAAAGATCAGTAGTATTTCGAGAATCCAGTTTGACCATTCGAAATCTGACAGCTTGTTCCGGGAGGCCGATCTCCTGGCGTATGATGATGCTTTCCAGTCGGCCAAGAAGTTAAGTGACCGGGCAAACGTAAGTTTAGGTAAGCTTGTCTTCTTGAGCAATGCAGGAGGATCGGATACGAACGGAGATAACTACTACGGCTCTAATGAAGAGATTCAAACCTTTGCTAAAGGATATGGAGGGAACGGTTTTAAAATCTCACCAGAAGTGATGGAGTTTAAACGAACTGTTATCTCTGAGTACGAAATAGAATAGGTATACCAATAAACATCAGTTGGACCCTGGGTTGGCCTGGTACCGAAGGTGAGATAAAAAGTTCTGTAAGAGCAATTCGGATGAAGTTAACAAAAAAGCCAGTATCGAGACTTACAACTTCTTCAGAGCGATCTTCCTTAACTGGTTATTTTCCTCGTTCTGGGCAACTTTGGCAAGCTCTCTTTTATCAGTGAGCTTTTTGATCGCCATTTTCCTTAATTGGGTATTTTTCTCGTTTTCGGCTACATTTCCTAATTCACGCTGGTCTGTAAGTTTAGAGATAGCAAGTTGTCTTAATTGCCGGTCTTTTTCATGTTCAGCAACTTTGCCTAATTCCCTCTGGTTTGAAAGTCGCTCGATAGCAAGTTTCCTTAGTTGCTTGTTTTGCTCATGCTGTGCTACCTTACCTAACTCCCGTTGATTGGTCAGCCTTTCTATGGCTAACTTTCTCAATCTTACATTTTTCTCGTCCTCCGCAATGTCGCCAAGTTTGCGTTGACCGAGGCGCGTTTCTGATTTTTTGTAAGATGTTGATGCTAACTCTTGTTTAGATGAACATGCTTGTAAAGCTGTTACAAAAACTAGTAAGTAAATGAAGTTCCTCATGATTTGATTTTGCCTACTTTTCATTGGAGAGAATAAAGGTAATTAAGTTTAATCTCCGTATGCATTTAAAATACTTTTATTAAGTAGTGGACGTCTCAGTAGTTATAGGAATCGCGCGATCAGCACAATTTCTTTAACGTAACTATATATCCGTGCGGCTTAAAATTTCGTGGATCTTTGTATCTAACTCTTTAGTTGCGGCCTCAAGTAATCCTAATTCATCAGTTTTTCGAAGAGCGTTAGATTCTTTCATTAGCGACACTATTCCAAGGATTGAGGATACCGGACGTCGGAGCTCATGAGCTTGAATAAAAGCAATAGTATTTAGCGATTCACTTTTTTGGCGAGAAAGGTGTTCGTGCTTTACTTTTGAGGTTATATCTGAAAAATTAACTGATAATCCGAATATTTCCCCTTCTGTAGTAAATGCCGGTTCGATTTTAAGCAAGTACCAAAAATAACTGCCGCCAACCTCTAAATTGACTTCATCAAATACCGCCGTTCCTCCCAAGGCCTTTCTACAATCCATATAGAATTTACTGAAACTTTCCACAGGAAAATAATAGGTAATCGATCTTCCCTTTTCTGGTATTTCTCCATTAAGCTCCTTTACAAATCTTGCCCAAGTTTTATTAAATGCCAGAATCTCAAAGTCCCTTGATAAGAGTAAGTGATTATCAATAGAGCTTTCGAAAAAGGAGCGAAGTTCGTTTTCCTTCTTCTTTGCATCATCCAATTGTTCCCGGATCAGCTTCAAACTCTCGTCCAATTCAAGCAGGTAAACTACCTGCTTAGAAAGCATCTCTAAAGTCCGTTTCTGAAGGTCGCTTAATTCTCCCGGTGCCTGGTCAATTACACAAAGGCTTCCAAGATGGTATCCCTCCGAGGTGGTTAAAGGGCTTCCTGCATAAAAACGGATGTGAGGATTACCTGTTACCAAAGGATTCAAGGCAAACCGCTCATCCATTTGTGCATCTTTAACAACCATGAATGCTCCATTGTCAACCACATGAGTACAAAATGAATCTTGTCTTGAGGTTGTATCCGAATCGAAACCTTGTTTAAACCGGATATATTGAATATCCGTATCAATGAAGGTGATAAGAGCTGTAGGGGTCTTACAAACTTCTGCTGCAAGTTGAACAATCGTGTTAAGCTCACGCTCTACTTCGAATTCCCTATCAACAAACCGTTTTACCTGTTCTATTCTATTTTGCTCTTTTTCAGCCTGGATCATACCTCTGATATTTGATTTTCTATCGAATACCTTATACTATCTCTTAAATAAAAAAGTTTAAGATTGGTTTTGATATAGGTATTTTACTCTCAGTATTTGTGGCTGAAGTTTTTGCGAATTAAAAATATTGTTGAAAACGCTACAACAATTTATCTCGATGGTACCATAGACAGATGAATAAAGAAGCCTTTACCCTTTTCCCATTTAACAAGTCCCTCCTTTGCCAGATGAGTATAAGCCCTCATAGGGGTAGCTTTAGAAATGCTTAAGCTACGACTCAGTTCTACAATTGATGGAAGGGGCAAATGCGGCTCAAATTTCCCTTGTTTAATACCTTTTTTTAGTTGAACAGCCAATTGTTGATAAAGCGGCTTTGATGAAACCGAATCCAGTTTTAGCGACAGGCCTGACATAAGCTTTGATGAATAATTTAATAATTGATTATGTCCGAAGGTATGAAGGATAGGGAAATTTAACCCGTACTATACGTCCTGAATTTCCATCCTTAACGTTTCATTTTAGGAAAAAAAAGCGTTCCGGAGGCTTTTACACGCATATTTACTGGCGTATCTGGTCTTTTTGGTATTCGGAAGGGGATAATCCAAATTCCATTTTAAAGCACCTTCTGAAATGATCTGCATTGGCGAAGCCGACTAAAAAGGCTACCTCGTTTACATTAAATTTACGATCACTTAGTAATTGCTTTGCTCTTTTCAGTCTAATCTCTTTTATCAGATCAGCCACATTCAAACCACTAAGGGTTTTAATCTTTCTATACAACTGGGAGCGACTTATTCCAATGCTGTTACAAATAGTTTCAACATTTAATTCGGGGTCAGCAATACGTTCTTCAACTAGCTTGAGAAAGTTTTGGAGGAGCTTGTCGTCAGAGGAAACAGGAGCATCATTTGTTGGTTCTAAGGAGATCTGTTTCCTGTACTTCTCTTTTAAGTGTAGCCTCGACAGCAACAGGTTCTTTACGCGGGCCGTTAGATGTGCCAGGTTAAAAGGCTTGGTTATGTAATCATCGGCTCCTGTTTCATAACCTTCAATCTCACTTTCAATAGGTGTTTTGGCAGTAAGTAAGATTACCGGAACATGGGCTGTTTTGGGATTTGTTTTAATTCGTGCGCAAAACTCTTTTCCATCCATTTCAGGCATCATCACGTCTGAAATCACAAGGTCAGGAATATTTTTTTCTGCAAGTTCGAGCCCTTGTTTACCATTCGATGCTTCCTGTATATCGTAAAAGGGCTCGAAATGCTGACTAAGGTAATGTCGCAAGTCGGGACTATCATCAACGATCAGGAGTAACGGCCGGGCACCATTAATTAAAGCAGGATTTGAGTTACCAGGATCAAATAGGGAAGTAGTAAGGTCGCTGGGATATGTTTGTTGAGTTACCTGTACATTTTCTTCCCTTAGCTGTTCGTCATTAGCGGTTGCAGCAAGATTCATAGGAATAGCCACAGTAAATGTCGTCTTAAATAGCTCTTTATATTCTTTGGTTGAATCTATTGATCTTGAGCTTACTGTGATTGATCCACGATGTTGTTCAACTAGTCCCCGGGAATAGGCAAGACCAAGTCCCGTACCCCCTGTAATACTTGATTTACCTTGTTTAAATGGCTCAAAAATCACTTCCTTATCACTCTCTGGAATTTCTCTTCCTATATTTGACACAGCTATAATAACGAATTCTGTAGCATCCCTGATTTCTGATTGGAGATCTACTTCAATTATGGTATTTGATGCTCCGAACTTAATTGCGTTCGAAAGAAGATTGGAAAATATTTTTTCGATCTTATCCTCATCATAAATCAATACAATAGGGTTCTGAGGTGAGTTAAGCCTAATTGTCTTATTGTTTTCCTTCAAAAGTGGTTCAAAGGATATTATCAATTGCTTTATTAAGACCTCCAGATTATGCTGTTGCAGGTCAAGAGTCGTATTCCCTGTTTCCAACCGTCTGAAGTCTAGAAGTTGATTTACCATTCTTAGTAATCTCTCTGCATTGCTTCTCAATATCCGCAATTGTTCAGAAAAGGCAGCTGGGTCATGGACCAGGGTAGGTAGTTTTTCCAGTGGGGCAAGAATAAGTGTTAAGGGCGTTTTTACTTCATGCGAGACGTTTGTAAAGAACTGCAATTTTTGCTTCTCCAGTTCCTGCTCTTTGCTTTTCATCAACACCTGATTTTGTAAGGCATTGAAGCGAGAAGAATAGAGATGATAGATATAAATCAGTCCACCGGCAAGAAGAATATAGAAGAGGTAGGCGATGTTGCTTGCCCAAAAAGGTGGTTGTATAATGATTGAGAGTTGAACAGGCTTTTCATTCCAAATACCGTCACTATTGGATGACTTTACCTGAAAGGTATACGACCCCGGATCGAGATTTGAATAAGTAGCGACACGCCTTTTGGCATCAGTATAGGTCCAATCCTTGTCAAAACCATCTAGCTTATAAGCGTATTTGTTACCGTTAGGATTGGCATAATGCAGGCCTGCGAATTCAATAGAAAAGCTTTTGTCTTTATAGCCAAGTTGCAATTCTGCAGTAAGGTATAAAGGTTTTCTAAGAATCACCCGCCCGTTCACTTCCTGGTTTATTTCAATCGGATGTCCCAATATTTGCAGTTCTGTAAGAACTGTTCTTGGCAAGGTGCGATCAGTGCTGACTTTATCGGGATTGAAGTAATTTACACCGTTGTTAGATCCAAAATAAAGAATTCCCTCAGAGCTGTTTCTGAAGACAGCTTGCTCAGAAAAATCATTGCTCTGTAAACCATCCTGTATCGAATAGGTCCGAAATACCCCGGTTTTCTTCTCCAGCCTTGTAATCCCTTTCTTGTGGCTAATCCAAAGGCGTCCACTACTATCTTCGGTAATTGCCGCTATCAGAATTCCCTCTAATTCCGAGCCTTCAAAATATCGTGTGAATTTTTTCGAAGAGGGTGAATAGCGTTGTAAACCACCCCCGGTTCCTATCCATATTTCACCGTCCTTGTCCTCGTACAAGGAGTAAATATGATTATCTATAAGATCATTATTTTTGCTAAGAGATGCCAAAAAACGGTTTACCAGTTTTACCGTATCTCCAACAGGCTTTAAAACACTAATTCCACCAGTTTCTGTTCCTACCCATATTAAACCACTATTGTCTTGTAAGATGCACTTCGCGTCTCTTGTATTCAAGGTCTTTTTATGATGATATTTGATTAGAGTATCCCTTGAAACAATAAATTTGAAAATCCCCTCACGTCGCGTTGCTATCCAGATGTTACGGTCCTTGTCTTCAATAAGACCGAATACCGTATGTGTATATCTGTTAATACTTTCAAACCCACGAGTTTTGCCCGACCTTCCATCGTACTTTAACAAACCTTTTCTGCTTCCAATCCACACATCACCTCTACTATCACATAAAATAGATCTTACTTGGTTAAAGCTTAGTCCAATTTTGTCAGGCTTACCCAAGCTTAGTTGCCTTGTTCCTTTTGCACCAATGATAGTGATGCCTTTGTCGTAGGTTCCTACCCAAAGGTTTCCCTTTGAATCTTTGCCTATTGCAGTTACAACATTATCTGCAATGGAATTGGGATCTTGCGGATCGTGATAGTAATACTCGAAAGGTTTAGCCTTGATATTTGCTTTGCTTATACCCTTATTGAAAGTGCCAAGCCAAAGAATGTTGTTCCCTCCTTTATAAAGGTAAGATATGTTCAGGTCTCGAAGTGCCCAGGGATCCGTAGCATTAGTAAAATAGTATTTTTTCTGATTAGTCTTTGTATCGATCTGAACAAGATTTGTGTATTTCTCTAGTCTTAGAATATAATGCCCCAGGTTGTATTTGACCATTCTTCCATAAATTCTGCGGGAAAAGCTATTTACAAAGGCCTCGGGCAGTCTTTTGGTACTTATCCTGTCGAAGTTATCTTTCTCGTAATTATACCGGCAAAGCTCGTAACCTGCTTGCGTAGCCACCCAAATATTGCCTTTTGTGTCTTTAATTACGTTATCTATCTGGTTGCTATTGACACTATTTATATCGGCAGGATTAAAACGATAGATTTTAAACTGATAGCCATCGTAGCGACAAAGTCCATCAAGCGTTCCAAACCAGACGAAGCCATATTTATCCTCCGCAATTCCAAAAACTGTGTTTTGCGGCAGGCCTTCTTGCGTACTAATATTTTGAAATTTTAAATTAGGAAGTTGTGCGAAAAGCCCAACATTACTCAATATAAGCGCAATGAACAGAAACGGAAAATAGTGCCTCTTAAACCCCTTCATTGTAATATAATGGCCTTGAAGAATGAATTTTATTATTTCATTCTCAATTGTGATAGTATTTTCTCCTTTAATACATTTCAGACACTAAATATACTCTGTACTAATACTGTTTTCCAATTATTCTTTAAACATGTTTATAACCCAACGAGCTGCCCGTTATAAAGACAGCTCGTTGGGTTATAATTCGCTATGGCGTCCTCTAAGTTACTTCAGCCCAAAATCTTCCCACCTGTAAAATTGAAACGTTTTATCATCACTCATAGCCACAAACAATCCGTGTTTGAAATCTTCATTAAGCCGTACGGCCACAACATCCGATCCGTCGCTTGAAAGGGTAGATACCTTAATGGATTTTAATAACGTATGAGTATGCTTACCGCCACTACCTTCCCGGCTATAAACCTTGAATTCATTAGCGCTTTGATCTGATACCAGTATATAGCCTTTTCTTTTCGAGGTTTTATAAATACTGATACCTTCATTATCTTCCCGATATCCCTCAGTACCAAAAAGAGCAAGTTCCTCATTACCTTTGTTGGGGTCAGCAAAATACTTTCTAATACCGAACTGCTCGTCTGAATAGTATACATAGCCTAGTTCATTATCTACCGCAATAGCTTCTATTTCTTTTTTACCACTATATTTACCAAACTTTCGTACCAATATGGCTTTCACCTGTCCTTTGCCGTCGTCTTCCAGCAAGTATTGCCACAGATAGCCGTCTTTTGGCCCCGTCTTCCTACCAACAATCGCATAGATTTTACCAAAGGCATTTTTATATAGGGCAATACCCATAAGGTCTCTGTATTCTGGTTCGCTTTCATTAACAAAGACTGGTATGCCTCCGTTATCCACCGGCTGCATGTCGGGCAGAGAGAAGATGCGAAGATTATGGGTCATTCTTTCGGTCGCGACTGCTATATCTACCTTCCTGTTTCCAAGCTTTAAACCGTAAGCAATGTCGACGTTGTTAGGTCTTTTTAAACCTTTTACCGTTTTTTCCGGAACAATTTTACCCTTAAGATCAAACACATACAGGCCACCGTTTTCATTTTTATCGGTTCCTATTACCAGCGATTCGCCAGGCTTTTTTGAATTTACCCATATTGCCGGGTCGTCGGTATCGAACTCAACTGGTTCTGTTATATATAATGGCTTTATTACCTGGGATGATGTAGGGGGGCTAACAGGGCTCTGTCCAAGCTTTCCGTTTGAACAGGACGTGAAAAAAGCAAGAGTCAATGCAGCCGCTGATATTTTATATGGTTTTAAATCGAACATTCTTTAATGGATTATTCCTTGCTACTTTTCAAGTTTGAGGCTTACTTCTTCGGTTTCTATGTCATCGTATTCGCCCTTAAGGGTAAGAGTAAGGACTTTCCCTACCAATTTGAATGAGCCTTTGTAGCTAAACTCTTTTTCCTGGCCATTCTCCTGTTCCACTTCACCCTCAAGTTCAAGGTCGCCCTCCAGTTTATCATCTTCAATTTCCTCAAGGTCGGCCTCTATTTCAATTTCTTTATTTTTAATTTCTTTCTCGCCGCAATCGTCAACTTCTTCAGTTTCCTTTAGTACCACAACAGCTTTCAGCTCGCCGTATTCAAATTCGATCTCAATTTCCTTAACATCGTTTACTGATAGCTTGCGAATATCTTCGTTAACCAGCCCGAAAAGGCTTAGGAATTTTTGAAACTCTGCCGGGTCTTTAATGTCCAGCTCATATCCACCATAAATACCTTCATCATCCAGTACTTTATATTCAAAAGTATTAGAGGTATTAACCACTACTTTCTCATTTCCAGCCTTTAAACCGCTTAATTTGATTTCTAAGCCTCGTGAATTAGTGTTAAAAACTTTGTCGTCGAAAAGTTCCTCGTCTGTTTCAAACTCAACTTCTATTTCCTCTACTCCGGCGGGGAAGGTTACACTGCCTTTTCCCGTGTTCTTATCAAAAACAAGTTTAAGGTCAATATCCTGATCTTCAGAGGTTGTACAGTCGTCTATCTCATAAAAAGCTTTTGCATCCTTAATATAAGAGGAGAGGGTATTAAAACCCTTTAAGTCGGTAACCTCGAAAGATACAGTTACATCTTCTTTCAACGGAATTACTTTTCCGCCTAACTCTTCGCGATCGGGGTCTACACGGTCAGCCAAGGTTATTTTAAAGCTGAATTTATCTTCGTCTTCAAGACCTCCATCCCCCTCGTCCGAAAGTAAAAGGATCTGAGGAAAGTCGCCTTCCACAAGGGGACTAACAAGATTGTCGTTTTGTTTATCACAGGCTGAACATGCCAACAACATGGCGCATGCCAGATAATTGATCTTTTTCATTTTAAATTAATAGGATAGGGTTAGAAATTAAACTTCACGCCAAAACGCGACCAGTAGGAGTAGTATTCTCTTTGAATTAGTTGGGATTTATTCCCCTGATACATTTCAAATGGTGCATTGGTAAGGTTTAGGAATTCACCAAAAAGGCGTATTTGTCTGGTAAACGCATAACTCGCACTAGCATCCACTTGTATCCTGCTTTTTACATAGATATCTTCATTTTTTGTTCCGCCAACCTCCGACAACCTACTACCATTCAGGTTAATAGAAGCACGTAGGTTAAGCTTCTTTCGCTCGTATGCTAAAGATCCATTCCCTACACTTTCGGCTTGACCGGGTAGGCGTATTTCTTCTGTAACATTAGCCGATTCAGCATTAGCGCTGCGACTCTGAATAGTAGCTTTAGAGTTAGTATAGGTATAGTTCAGGTATACGCTGAAATCTTTTAATGCGGGAACAAAATTAAGCCTCCTTTGGAAAGCCAATTCAAATCCGGTAAGCTTGGCTTTGTTACCATTTTGCGCTTGTATAATATCAATTGCAGAGATCGATGGTGTTCCTGTTAGTGGATAGGGAGAATTGAACAATACTTTGCGATAAATAAAATCGTTTAACGACTTGTGGAATACCCCCGCTGATACTATCCCTACAGATCCAAAGTAGTGCTCAGCCATAAGATCATAATTAACTGCACCCACTGGTTTTAGTGCGGCATTACCAACATTTGCAATCCTATCTTCGCGGTTGATCTCCTGAGAAGGAATGATCTCAGAGAAATTAGGTCGGGCATATGACCAAGTAAGGGCAGCACGCAGGTTACTGAACTTATTTAACTCGTATTTCAAGTGAAACTGCGGAAGCAAGAAGTCATAATTGCTTTTTCCCGATACTGGTACGATATCCTCAAGATCGCCTGCCTCATCAATCAATACATCGCTTGAATTATATCTTACCCTGGTTTGTTCGTAACGAACACCGGCAAGTACCATCAGCTTTTTGATCTGCTGCCTTGCCATAAAATAGGCCGCCGTTACATCTTCTTCTGCAGAGAAAGCTTCCAGAGCTTCATCAATTGCCTTGTCTTCTATTTCAAGTTCAAAATTTGCCGGATTAGCATTGTAATAATTTATCAGGGAATTAATGGCAAGAGGACGTCCAAGATCGTATTTTCCTGAAAGAAACTCGTCTTTAACCGGATCTCCAGTAAATGCATCAAGATTAGGAACTCCCCCCAAATTGCCAAAGGTATTTTGTTTGATCCTATAACTTTTTGATTTTGACCTGATCTTGGCTCCAAACTTAATTAGTCCTGTACTTTCATTCAACTTGTAGGGGAGGCCGAAGTTAAATTTTGCAGTAAGATTTTTATCCTTTGCAAGGGTATTTCCGAAGCCGATCTCGTCAAATTCGTAGGATGAATTATCTGTATAGTTTGCCGCAACAATACTGGGATACCTGGGATTTGTAAAGCTTAAGTTGCTTGGGATACCAGCCACAAAAGATGCTTCGTTGTCGTAAGGGGTATGTTGTTCACCATAGCTGTATTGTGCCTCATAGTCCAAAAAGAAACGGCTGAAAGTATGCTTAGCACCTGCATTTAGTGAGGCAACAGATTGAGCTTCAAAACGATCTTTTGTAAGCTTTTCAATTTCCTCATCTTCAGGAATGAACACATATCTTCTACGCCACTCCCTGTCAGTAAAGCGAGAATAAAGCGATTTGAAATATATTTCATGTTTGTTATTGAATTTATAGTCGAGCGTAGAGCTTAAACCCAGCCGGGTACGCGTCAATTCATAATCTCTTAGCTCCACCTCGTTATCTGCAATTGCCCTCTCTACGTTGTCTGAACCAAGGTCGTTATGATAATAATTACCATTCACCATTACACCGAACTTCTGATTCTTTCCAAGACGCTGCCCGTACTGTAATTGCCCCTGCAGGTTACCTTTTTGCATCAGGTTATTATACCCACTACCTATCGAACCTACTATTTCTGGTTTGCTTGTTTGTGCAGAGCGGGTAATAAGGTTGATTGAGCCTCCTATGGCATCTCCGTCCATATCCGGTGTTAAGGCTTTTGATACCTCTACCGAAGCTAATTGGTCTGAAGGGATCGCATCCAAAGCAACGAAGCGAACATCGGCCTCAGGAGAAGGAATTTGTTCCCCGTTGATACTGGTATTAGTGAATTGAGGTGCCAGACCGCGAACAGCAACGTAGCGGCCTTCCCCCTGATCTCTTTCGAGTGTTATTCCAGGAACACGTTGTAGAGCTTCAGCTGCATTAGGATCAGGGAAACGCCCAATCTGATCTGCAGCTACAATATTTTTAATGTTGTCGGCATTTTTTTGTTGGTTGAGGGCCTTTGCTTGTCCTTGTGTGTACCCATTCACAGCCACGTTTCTTAATTGATGCTGTAGATTGGCCAGGGAGATATTAACTACCTTAACTTCCTTATCCTTCAATTGAACCTGGATAGTCGTGTCACGGTACCCAAGATAGCGAATAGATAAGCTAACGGTTCCGGAAGTGGTGAACAGTTCATATTCTCCACGAAGGTTACTAGTTGTTCCCTGATTGCTGCCACTAAGCACAACAGTAGCACCAGCAAGGGGATGCATACTTTCGCGTTCTGTTATTCTTCCTTTAACTACGCCACGTTGGGCCATTGCCAAAGAACCCAGCATTAAGATTGGAACAGAAATTAAAAATGATTTGAAGTACATATGATTTTAATTGTGCAGCAAAGATTAGGTAGCTCTATTTTCCTGGCAATTTTCAGGCGTTACAAAAAGGAAACAAGGCCTCGAAGTGCGTTAACAGGAAGGCAACAAACACGTGTTTTTGTCTTTCTTTCTATTGAAAGACAGAGTGTTATGGTGTTTTCTTTTGCCATTATCCTTTTGTTAACCATGTGTTAGCTTTAATGTTTAGAGGTTCTGAAGGAAGGCACTTAGGTTTTCTCCTTCCTCAAGGTTTAACTTTTTCCGCAAACGGTAACGAGCAATTCTAAGGCTGTCTTGCGATATTCCAAGCATTGTTGCAATGTCTGCAGAGTTAAGATTCATTTTAAGAAGGGCCACCAAACGATAATCAGAGGATGTAAGAGCGTTGGAATGTTTTTTTAGCCGATCGAAGAAGTTCTCATGTACACGCTCGAAAACGATCCTGAAATCTTCCCAGTTCTTATCCTGGTTGTTATTCTGGTTAATCAGATTGATCACCTGTTTTAATTCTTTGCGTTGATCCCTCTTGTCATCCTTGATCATCGCGTTAAGTTTGTCCTTTAACTCATCAAGCAGTTGGTTCTTTTTAATAAGGTGCAGCGTGTGACTGGTAAGTTCTTTGCTCTTTAGTTCCAACTCGCCTTTAAGACTTTCTTCCTTAAGGTGCTTACTTCGAAGATCAAACTCAAGCGACTTCTTCTGACTTTCGTATAACACCCGGTTCTGTTCATTAAGTTGTTGTTCATTTTTAATCTTCAGTCGCTGCCTGCTAATCACACTTATACCAAGGCAAACTAATAATATGGAGATCAGGATAGTGGAAAAGATGATAAGGAGGTTCAGTTGCTTGTCGTTCTGGAATTGTGCTATTGCATTGTCCTTCTGTTCTATTTCGAATAAGGTCTGAAGAACCATCTGTTGATTTTTATTGTCCTCTGAAAAAATCGTTTGGTATATCTCTCTTCCCGCGTCACTATAATAATAGGCGCTATCATTCCTACCCATTAGGTTGTAGGTTTTTGAAAGATCTCGATAAGCGCTTGCCAACTGATAGTGTTCTTTCATCCTTGTAGCTAGATCTGCAGCTTTGTGGGTGTAAAGTAAGGCCTGACGGTAATCGGCGCTTTTACGGTAAACGTCACCCAGGTTATTCAAAACCTCTATCTGGGCCATTTTATCACCTTGATTACTGTTATATAGCAAAGCGAGCTTAAAATGCTTCAGGGCCGAATCGAGTCGCATTTTATCCTCGTAGAGACTCCCTATATTTTCGTGTATCTTGGCAATTCCAGCCTGTGCCTGTGCTTTCTTATATTGTTCTAAGGCCTTGTTTTGAAAATCAAATGCCCTATTATGATCCCCGCTTTTCTCATATGCTTGTCCAATAAGACCCATAGATTCAGCAATTCCTATCTTATCCCTGATCCGGTTATAAATATCGAGAGCCTCTTTGAATATCTTTAATGCTACATCGTATTGGTGGGTGTAATAATAGGTGTTACCGATCTTATTGAGATTCTCTGCAGTTTCCCGGTCATATTTTTTCTTTCTAAAAAGAGCGTCGGCTTTGTAATAGTTATCCAGCGCCTGGGAAAATGCGGCTTGATGGTAAAAGATTTCGCCGATTTGCCTGTAGCACGCCCCGACGGTGTAAGTGTCGTCTTTGTTCAAAGCCTCCTGTAACAGACTTTTAATTTTAAGGTATGCAACATCAGGACTCTGATTGATCAGCATCTGAGTTTGTTGAAGTTTCTTGTCATACCGTCCTTGCCCGAAGACCAAGGATGCCGGCAGCAAGCAAAATGCAATAAGATAGAAAATGGATTTGTTAAGGCGACTTAAACTCATTGTGAATGCTTCATCATGGAAGCACAAAAGTATAGCCTGGAGGTTAAATAAAGATTATGCTAGTGTTAGCTGGTGTTTATTCAAAACAAGGGATTCTATAATCTGTATTAAGAAGAAGGGCAGTGGGGATAAATAATCACGTAACTTAAAACGCTACTATGGTTGAATTATTGATGGATTTTCCAGATCATGTAGCTGCTTACAGAGCAGTAGGATCAGTTAGTAAAGAAGAGTACGAAAGCATAGTGATGTCACGCGTTAATGAGGTGGCCGAAAAATATGGAAAGTTAAATTTCATAGTGCTTCTTGAAACCGATATGGACAACTACAGTATTGGTGCATTTCTAGAGTACCTTAAGATTAGCTTTCAACACTTTAGTAAGTGGAAGAGGATGGCAATTGTTAGCGACGAAAAATGGCTTAGGACTGCTTATGAAACTTTAAGCCTTCTTGTTCCTGGAGTTATTAAAAGTTATCCTTTGTCTGAATTTGATAAGGCAAAAGAATGGGTTTCTGGTCCGGCGGAGGTTTAACTTCTCTGCTTCGTAGTTTCCATAAAGAAATACTGTAAACCACATGTGCCAGCACAAGGTGCAGGTAGAAAGCCCTCTTGTTAATTTTTGGTCGATAACATGCTGCACGGAAAGATAACTCCCAAATTATAGAACCAGTAATTCCGCCGAATACACCAAAGGCAGCAGCATGCACGTAATTTGCTTTTGTGTCCTTATGTTTTAGAACGTAAAGCTGAATTGGCGACCACACGGCTCCCATGGTATAATGAATTAGCCACCCATCTGCTGTTAGCCTTTGCTGGCGCTTATCCTTCACCACCAAATGGTCTACAATTCCAGCCAGCAACTCTGGTTCCCGGTAGTTTTCCTTTTTCAGAGATGAAATAAGGTAACTAAAAGCAGTCATTATAGATGTTGCGACTGTACTGGTTAATAAGGTCCTTCTAATTTTCATCTGCCTCCTTATTCAATCGTTCTTTTTTGCGTTCCTCTCGTTTTTCCTTCCGTTCTTTCCTGCGAGTCTCCTTATCCTCACGATCCGGCCCGGCTATTGCTTTTGCAGCCTTAAGCAGTATGTTTTTGTCTGCACCTTTATCTTTCTGGTATACGCCCATCATCGCCGAAGACAACCCATCAACAGTAGCATCAAACTGAATTTTGAAGAACGATTGCCAGGCTTCACGCTTCACGTTAACAATCCCTTTTTTAAACTCTCCATTTTTTCGGGGATTATCGTTAGGTAGTACGGCATTAGACACAAAGGATAGAAAGCCTTTTTTATCAAGAGTATCCTTACCTCTGTCCTTTTCTAAAAAAGCAATCTTCATATCCGAATAATAAAAGTTAACTACCCCAGTGCCTGTGTACTCATTCATTTTAAGGTAAGTCTCCAGTTTATCAATACGACCTTTTCGTACCTCTATTTTACCTAGAGGTCTAGACAAGATGTTAAAAGCCCTGGCATCCATTGGGCCAAGAATTGAATAGGATGTGAAGCCCGCAGCAGGGTCTTTTAAATTAAATGTATACCATGATTCCATCACCCCCGCATTCATAACTTTCATTTTAGAATGTACTTGTATTGTTGGTTTTCGTTCTTTAGTCAGGCTGTGGTTGGTTAGATTATCTATTTCTGTAGTTGCTTGAGTTAAAGCCAGCGTCGAAACACTGTCTGTTTCCCGGGCAAGGATCCTGTAATAAATATCTCCCTTTATTATCTTCGTTTTACGGAAAGTAAGATCAAATGCAATAGTCTGGAACTTCTCCTGAGGATAGGCGTTTCGTCTGTTCTTTTCTTTCAGCGGGTAGTTATAATTGGAATAAATCTCCATCCATGACTTTGCTATGGTTTGCTTGTCAACAAACAATTGTTGTGTTTTGATGAACTGATCTACATCAATTCCGGTCCATGTAATTCTATCAAATTCCCAATGATAGCGATCTTTTGCAAAACCTGCTACTCTATGGAAGCTCGCCTTACTGTATCGTGGCATAACTGAAACATGGCCAATGAGTAGAGTTTTATTTGCGGGAAGCAAGGATACATTGTGTGAAATGATGTTGTAAAATTTGTCGGGCGTGGTCAAACGGAAATAGTCCATTGTTATATTCGTCCTTCCTTTTCCAATATCGTTTTTGGCCGGGCTGGTCTTCATGCCATTTATCACTATATCCATGTTTCTCAAATAATCCGTTGTGCCTCTGTTGCGATTATTGTATTTAAAGTCCAGGCTGCTGATCGTCATGTTTTTGACAGCCATCCTATTAAAAATCAGGCGGAAGGCCTTGTATAAAGCTGATGGATCGGAGGGTTTATTATTATAGGAACGAATCCTATTGTTTATTATAACCGATGGATTTCGGGCATAAATACTGTTTACTGCAAAATGGCGTCCTTTATCTGTTTCAGTAAACCCAATTCCTTTTAGTCGCATTTCAGGTACTACCACGCTTGAGACATTATTAGGGGCTTTTTTTTGAGCAATAAGGCGCTTGAGCACCTTTTGATCTGGGATGAGTCTTAGATCCTTAAGGTCGACATACCCAGAATCCATATTTATTTTGAACGTGGTGTAACTAATCCTGTAAAGACTGTCGCTTGCTTCTACCACCATATCCTTGATCTTATCTTCTAAAGCTTCCTTAATTCTCGGCGAAGTTTTTTCGATAAGTCTCTGTTTTATTTTTTTTGCAATGGGGACATCCTGATTATCAGTAGAAAAGAAAAGCCATAGAGCTACAGCAAGAAGCCCGGCAAGTATTGCTCCAATTCCCAGGCCCATCCACAGCTTTTCACTTTTTGTTTTCATAGTTATCGAGTGTCAAAACTCCTTGTTCAATACACCACCTAATACTCTTTTATTGAATAACTCTACCTTAAATATATCCAGCTGCGGCTTTTACACTGCTTCAACATAAAGGGATAACCATCTTTCGATAAAGAATGAGTTAAATCAAGCAAGCCTGCTTTTGGTATAGTTTTCATAGATAAAGTGTTTGCCTTATAACTCGCTTATTCTCATGTAGTTTAAGAAAGTCTTGAAATAGGTATTTATCCGGAAATTAAAGGAAGCATTAGTTTCTGTTCCTGCTAAGGTATAAAGGAAAGGGTTAGGGAGGAGACTCTATTAGCTTTATGAATAAACTCCAACAGATAAAGAGAGGAAATCACTAAAAGCCCCCGGGCACCGGGGGCTTGTTACTTTTAAGGATTTATTGCCGGCTTACTCTATAAATAACGCCATTGGTATCATCACCCACTAGCAAGGATCCATCTGTGTGAACAGCTAGTCCTACCAGTCTACCAAAATGAGCACGATTGTTATCTACAAGAAAGCCCGTTAGGAAGTCGTCAAACCTTACCGGCTTTCCATTTTCAAAATGAAGTCTCACCACTTTATATCCAACAGGTTTACTTCTGTTCCACGAGCCCCTCATAGTAACAAATGCATCATTTCTGTATTCTGCTGGAAACGCAGATGAAGTATAAAATACCATTTGCATAGGAGCTGCGTGAGCATCATAACTAAGCGATGGTAAAGTGGTCATGGCTAAATACTGTTGGAATGTAGCATCTCCCGGAGGAGGTTGAGTACCAGGATTATACTTTCCTTCATCATAGATGTAAGGCCAACCATAGAATGCGTTCTGCTTGATAAGGTTAACTTCCTCTTTCTGTTCATTGTCGCCTAACCAATCAATACCATGATCCATACCCCAGAATTCATTAGTTTCCGGGTGCCAGCCAAACCCAATGGTATTTCTCAGTCCCTTGGCATAAATGCTCATATTACTGCCATCAGCATTAGCTCTTACAATCGTAGCATTCATTTCATTAGGCTCATCACAGGAATTACAAGTACTTCCGACTGTAATGTACATCATCCCATCGGGACCGAATCCTAAGGTACGGTTCGGATGTTGTCCTCCGTCGGGAAGGTTGCTGATGATCATTTGAGGTTGCCCTAAAGTTCCGTCAGCATTGATATTTGCAGTATAAACTTCTCTTACAGCAGCTATATACATTTTGTTATTACGTATTGCTAGTCCATGCGCTTGTTTTATGGTTGCTACAATCTGTTTCACCTCCGCAATACCATCATTATTATTGTCTTTTAGCATTAATACAAGCCCAGCTTCACGGTCGGAGGCATAGACTGTGCCATTGCTATTAACCACAAGGATTCGTGGTTTACCTAATTGTTCGGCAAATTTGGCTACTTTGAAGCCTGCCGGTACTTTCAGCCGACTAACGTTTTCGGCAGTCGCCTTAACAAGGGCCGGACGAAATACATAACCGCTAATCTGGGCTGAAGTTGTTTCTTCTTCTGTTTCAGGAACAATAGTATCCCAGAAGCTGTCGCCATCTTTTTTACAGCTGTAAACCGCGCTTGTAAGCAGGAGTATCACTCCGAATGCACGGATTAAATTTGTTTTCATGTTAGATATTTTTTAAAAGTGTAATCAGGGGTTCAATACTACCTTAACGCAATCGTCTTCTTTCTTTTTAAAGATGTCATATGCATGAGATGCTTCACTAAGAGGTAGCTTGTGGGTAATAATATCGTCAAGCACAACTTTTCCTTCTTTAACCAATTCAATTAGTTCGTCAATATAGTTCAGAACCGGTGCTTGTCCCTGCTTTATGCTAATTCCCTTGTCGAACATCCGATGAACTGGGAAATTGTCAAAAGGAGTTCCATAAACACCAACTATAGTAACTGTGCCTCCGCGTCTTACTGCTTTAAAGCAGTTCTCAATTACTTTGCTGGTTCCTTTTTCAAAGTTTATGGTCGCTTTGAATTTCTCGAAGATGGTACGCTCAGCTTCAAAGCCTACCGCGTCTACACAAACATCCGCGCCCCGGCCTCCGGTCATTTCGCGAATAGCCTGGATAGGATCCACATCATGAGGGTTTATTGTTTCTACATTGTTTACTGCACGGGCTTTTTCCAACCGGTAGTTTAGAGGATCGATGGCAATTACACGGCTGGCTCCTTTAATCCAGGCTGCTTTCTGAGCCATTAATCCTACCGGGCCAGAACCGAAAATAGCAACAACTTCGCCGCCTTTCATTTGCGCCCAGTCAATTGCAGACCATCCAGTAGGAAATATATCGGTTAGGAAAAGTACTTGATCGTCGGTCATGTTATCAGGAACAATCCTGGGACTAATATCAGCATATGGCACTCTTACGTATTCGGCTTGTCCACCTGAATAACCCCCATACAAATCTGTATACCCAAAAAGGGCACCGCCTTTTCCGTCCATTAGGTCTCCTTCAGGACCGTAATATTCATAATTTGAGTTCTCGCAATGCGGAGAGGCCCCATGAGTACAAAAAAAGCACTGACCACAGGCAATAGGGAAGGGAACAACCACTCGATCTCCTTTTTTAAGACGTGTTACTGCTGACCCCACCTCTTCAACAATGCCCATAAACTCATGGCCCACGATCATATCTTTAACCTGCGGAATACCACCATCATAAATATGGAGATCAGACCCACAAATAGCCGTGGAAGTTACTTTCAGGATCACATCTCCCGGATCTTCAATACGAGGGTCGTCGACTGTTTCAACCCTGATATCTCCAGGTTTGTGAAATACTGCTGCTTTCATAGTAAATTTTTTCTTTTAGATGTAATGCTTTAACAGGTGATAGTCAGTGTAGTTCTGATTAATTTTAATCTGTGGTCTTTGTTGCAGGGTAGTATTGTATGGCTTCTTATTAAGAATCCTATGTGCTTTAATATAATTGGATTTAAGAAAATAATGAGATCGTCTCACTCACAATCACTGGTAATAGAAGGCCTGTTGGGGAAGGGCCAGCTACACATTGAAACTTTTTTATTACACTTAACTGGAACCATAATGCTTTTCTGATTTTTTGCTTTTTTTGCTTTCTTCTCAAACAAATGTTTAAACATCGTTTATTCTTTATAATTTCAGCCCGTAGTAAGAAAATGCTGATCAATTTATTCGTCACCTTCACCAATCCAATTTTTAATGAGTTTTCAAACGCGAATTAATAACTGGTTCAAAAAATTTAGAAAATATCTGTTGTTTTATCGGGATGGATATTTTGAATTACCATATTTGTCCAATTCTCCCGAGCTCATGATCGAGTCCCTTAAGCGGGTTCCTTTCACAAAACACGACCCATCTAACAACACCATTCAAACTAAGAGTATCTTCTCAGAGGGAACCTTTTACTATCGTAAAATTTCCGACGGCCTCTGGGTTTTAGTATCGGAAATCACGTTTAAAAAACACGTTGCAACCAAAGCATTAAAAGATAAGGGGGGATGCGATTACTATTTTCTTAATCACTTCAGATATAGTAGCAGGACCAGGGGAATTACAATAAATGGCCTCACTATTCCAAAACAAGGTTGGTCAATTTCTAAGCCGGGTACGGAAGTAAATAGCTATTTCAATCCAGGAGACAGCGGTGTTTTTATTAACATCGCTTTCAATGAGGAATGGCTGAAAAAAAATATCCGCTGGGATAAAGACAGCGAGTTCAGCAGCTTTAAAAAGTTTATTGATTCGAATAATACATTTAAGACTTGGGCCGATATCATTCCGGAAGGAAATAATCTTACAAACAATTTGTTGAATTATTTGCGCTCGGAAAATGAAAGCCTTGGCAATATTCAGCTAAGTATTGTGTGTCTTCAGCTTATTGCAAGTTTCCTTGCAAAAGTTTCAAAAAGCAATTATTCTAATGCTATGACTACAACCGAGGCAGACAGGAGGTTGTTAGCGAAGGCAGAGAAACTAATTACCGATTCGGTTACGCAACGGTTTCCAGGAATAGATACCATTGCCGCTGCTGTAAGTATAAGTCCGACAAAGTTAAAAACGATCTTCAAAGCCACGTACGGCGTTACTATGTTTCAGTATTATCAGGATAAACAAATGAAGGCTGCCACAGAACTTCTTAATGAAGGACGCACTGTAAAGGAAGTAGCTCTGATGATGGGATATGACAACCAAAGCAACTTTCGGGCTGCGTTTAAGAAGCATTACGGATACAATCCTTCTAATCTTTAAGGTTGATCTTCAGGGCAATAGTTAAATAAAGTCTTTTCTAACTACTTAAATGTCTTATCTAACTAAGCCATGAGCTGCCTTTGTTTCATCTTTGTTCAGTGACCAAGGGGAACAATCTATCTAAAACAATTTACTAAAATGCCTGTTATGGACTTGTCTCTCTTAAAATAATTAATGCTTTTAACTTATAATAATATAATAAATATCTACCATGAATTAAGCAAGCTTACATCTACCGTGAAAGCGATGCGCTCAAACTAATTCAACATAAAATTAAAAAAAACAAAAGGGTCAAGACAATAAGTCTTATGACGTGCAGCCCTGCAGCTACCTATGCCTCCGCCTCAATTCAAGGATACTTTCACATGAAGTTTCTGAAATGATATGAGCCGGAGGTTTTTCTTATCGAAATCTTTATATATTTAGCTAAAAATATAATGTATGATAGACGATAACCAAATCTTACACAAGCCATTCAGTGCAAGTATCAATATTTCAAAGATTGAGTACCCTGTTTCATTCCAGTTTAAGATAGGAACCTTTGCCAATGATTTTATAGCCACAGATGCTTCAGGCCGCACAATTGCATTTGTCCGTCAAAAGATGTTCAAATTCAAAGACGCGATAATGATCTATTCTGATGAAAGCAAAACCGAGCTACTTTACCAAATTAACGCGGATAAGTGGATTGACTTTAATGCAAGCTATTCCTTTTCGGATGGAAATGACATTCCATTAGGAAGTGTTGGGAGAAAAGGTATGAAATCCCTATGGAAAGCCAGTTACCAAATATTTGATGCCAGCAAGGTTTCTGAGTTTAATGTACGTGAGGAAAATCCCTGGGCTAAAGTTTTTGATGCCCTACTTTCGGAGGTTCCATTTTTGGGACTGTTCACAGGATATTTCTTTCATCCTAAGTACACGGTTGCTAATGAAAAAGGAGTGTTAGTTGCCCGCCTATCCAAAGAATCTTCATTTTTCGGAAGGAAATTCAGGTTGGATAAATTGGAAGATCTAGAGCCCGCTCAAAGTGAACGCATAATTCTTGGTCTTATGATGATGGTTTTGTTGGAAAGAAGGAGAGGGTAGATTATTACGCTTCCTCCTCAGGAAAGTTCAGGAAATCAAACTTGATATTTCCTGAACTTAAATAAATTGCGTTACACGCATTTGGCTATGTATATTGTCTCGATGGCAACTAAAATTAGCTTGCATACAAAATAAGCAAACTGAAAAAGGGCTGAATGCCCTTTCTGATCATTAATAAAAAGAACGATTATGTAATGCAAATATGGATGGTCATTATTAGCTCAAAATTAAGGTAATGCTATGAAATTTGTAAACTTGCTTTCTCTGGAGTATTAAAATAAACTACCACGCCAATTGCGTCCTCCGGTATTTTGAGCTTCTTCCATTTACGTAAAGTCTCAATGAAATGCTCTTACAAGAAACCTAATTGTTGTGAATTTTAAAAATTGCCCACATAATTGATTTGGAAATTACTTAATATTAATTCAAAGAAATCGACTAATTTAGACTTTCATTTCTGACCAAGTTGAGCCGATTTTGATGAGACTGATTGTTAAGTTATTTGCTTGTCCTGTATTGTTTCTACTATTATCTAACCTTGCAGGATTTTCACAAGACATTCAGTTTAAACATATCTCCTTTAGAGAGGGCCTCGCTCAAAGCCCTATTTCTACTATTTTCAAAGACAGTAAAGGTTTTATCTGGATTGGTAACTGGAAAGGATTGATCCGCTATGATGGCTATGAGTTTAAAACATTTAGTCACAAGGATAATGACAGCAGCAGTCTTAGTAATAACCGCGTGAACGCCATTTGCCAGGACAATGAAGAAAGGCTTTGGGTTGGTACCTCACATGGTTTAAACATTTATGATAAAAGAAACGAGACTTTCAGAGCTGTTGGAATCCAAAAGCAAGTCAAAGGAGGCGCTAATTACATTTCCTCGGTTATAAGGGATGAAATGGGAAATATTTGGGTAGGATCTTTTGGCGGAGTAAAGCTAGCAGACCCAACTCGTTTCACCGTTTCGGATGTTGAATCTTTTCGTTTTCAGAAGGATCTATATTCCGGGGTCGTTTTCACCTTATTTAAGGGTAAGCAAAAGCAAATTTGGGCAGGTACAAGAAAAGGGGTACAAACGTTTGATCCTGCAACAAAGAAGGTGCTTATGCTGCCAGAAGTTCTAAGGAAAAATGAAGCGTTGTCTAACGCGAAAGTCCTCGTCATCACTCAAGACAAGAGCGGAAATATGTGGTTCGGAACGGAAAGCTCGGGGCTCTTTAAATACGATAAAGAAGGTAGATCTCTTATTCAATACCAGCAAAGCGATCAGGGGGTAGGCCTGGCCTCCAACTGGATCAAAGGTTTACTTCCATTACAGGATAATAAGATCTGGATAGGCACCAGAGCAGGATTGAGTATATTCGATCCTTTAAAGAACACATTCAGCAATCACCATCATAGCCCTTTTAACACAAAGAGTTTAAGTGATAATACTATCTGGAGTTTTCTTGCCGATGATGCAGGAAGTATCTGGGTAGGTACTTTCGCCGGCGGGCTGAATATTTACAATCCATTAAATGCAAACTTTCAAAATATCGGAGAAAAATTAGGCCCAGGTATCGGGTTAAGCAATAGTGTAGTTAATGCAATCATTCCGTCAGGAGATGGAGGTTTTTGGACAGGAACACATAGCGGAGGCCTTAACTATGTTAATCCTAAGAAAGGAGAAAGTCGTAGCTATTCCATAAAAATGTATCCGAACCGCTCAAGCAATTATATCAAAACTTTAGCAGAAGATGGTAAAGGGAACATTTGGGTTGGTACTCTCGATGGATTGGCTTTATTCAATAAGGAAAGCAAGGAAACGAAGTATTTTTCATTTCCAGTAGAGGGAGCTAAGTTAAGTGGTAGTCTTGTTAATTTCGTTTTGCCCGACCGAGAGGGCGTATGGGCCGGTACAAACGGCTCGGGCTTACGTTTTAGAGCGCACGACGGTACTGTAATAACCTTTCAGAAATCCGAAGACAGGTACTCCATCGCAGATAACTTTGTAACTGCACTATTAAAAGACGCTAAAGGGAATTTATGGGTTGGTACCCAAGGTGGATTAAGTTATTTTGATGTGAGGCAGCAAAAGTTCACTCGCCGTTACCGGAAAGCGAAGGAGCGCTCTCTTAGTCATAGTACTGTCCTTTGTCTATTTCGTGATCGAAATCAACGCTTATGGATTGGGACGGAAGGCGGCGGATTAAATTACTTCGACCCAGCCTCAGAGTCTTTTTATTCCATCAATCAAGGCCTTGGTTTAAGTGATAATGTCGTCCATTCAATTATAGAAGATAATTCAAAGAATATCTGGGTGAGTACCGATGATGGCTTATTTAAAATACACTTCAATAAGTTTGTCGTGCCCTTTTCCAGGAAGAATGTTGAGGTAACTCAGTATACCGCAAATGATGGATTAGCAAGTAATCAATTTCTGACCAACGCGGCAATTAAAACAAAAGATGGGAAGCTGTTTTTTGGGGGTATTAACGGACTAACATCCTTTCATCCCGAAAAGATCCTCAAAAATAATTACAAACCTTTAGTGGTCCTTACTGATCTTCTAATTAAAAATAAGAAGGTAAACATCGGTGACGAGAATCAAGTTCTTGAGCATTCAATATCCGAAACTTCTGATATTACATTAGAGTACGACCAGGGCTTTATAACCCTTCGCTTTGCTGCTTTGAATTATGTAAATCCAGCTAATAATCGCTATGCCTATAAGTTGGAAGGATTAAAAAGAAATGATGACTGGAATTATTCGGGTACAAATAATACTGCAAATTACACCAATCTGGAGCCAGGGACCTATACCTTCAAGGTAAAGGCCGCCAATAACGACGGAATTTGGAATAATGAACCCACCGTCCTGAAAATAAAAGTATTGCCGCCTTTGTGGCGTACATGGTGGGCTTATCTACTTTACCTGATAACAATTACGATTGTTGCCACCGTAATCCTGCGGTTCCTTAAAATCCGCTCGGATCTGGAGCGGAACCTTTATTTTGAACATCGCGAAAACGAGCGTCAGAAGGAGCTATACCAGCAGAAGCTCGATTTTTTTACGAATATCTCTCACGAAATCAGGACTCCCTTAACGCTTATCGTTGGCCCACTTGAAAAGGCATTAGGAAGTTTAAGGAATAGTCCTTCGATTTTTAACCAGCTGAATATTGTAAGAAATAATGCCGAGAGACTGATGCGCCTGGTGAACGAGCTACTTGACTTTAGAAAAGCAGAGTCGGGCAATATGAAACTGCAGTTCAGTGAGTGTGATATTCAGAAATTTGTTGCAGAAATATTCTTGTCTTTCAAAGGCTTGGCGGCCACCCGTAATATTCATTATATGCTTATCCCAATCGACAAGCCTATCAAGGTTTATTTTGATAAAGATCAGTTGGAAAAGGTGTTATTCAATATTTTGTCAAACGCCTTTAAATTTACACCAGATAATGGGAAAATTACCGTAAAGCTGGAGGTTCATAAAGAAGTTGAAAGGGAATGGGTGAATATCATTATTTCTGATAATGGAAAGGGTATTCCTGAAGAGTTTCATGAGAAGCTTTTCGAAAACTTTTTCCAGGTAGAAGGCCGCGACTTTAGCATTGGAACAGGCATAGGACTTGCCCTGTCTAAAAGTATAATGGAACTTCATAAAGGCTCCATAAAGGTTAAAAGTCGTCTTCAGCAAAATGATAAGCCCGGCGAAACAAGCTTTACTGTTACACTTCTAATTGGGAAAGAACACCTTGAGAACGAAGTACTTGTTCCCGCCTATATGAATAGTGATAATGCAGATTTGTATCAGGTACAATCGGCGATAACAGAATGGATTGAAGATGATGTGAAAGTACCAGTTGAAAAACGGCATACAGTGCTGGTAGTAGAGGATAATGAAGATGTAAGACAGTTTATCAAAGATGCACTTAATTCACAATATCATATCCTTGAAAGTGCTGATGGTGTGGAGGGACTTTCTGCTGCATTTGAGAATATTCCTGATCTTATTGTTAGTGACGTTATGATGCCGAAAATGGATGGTCTTGACTTTTGCCGCAGAGTAAAAAATGACGAACGTACAAGTCACATTCCTGTGTTATTGCTTACTGCGCGTACAGCTTATATTCATCAGGTTCATGGCTTTGATAAGGGTGCTGACGCTTATATAACCAAACCATTTTCAGTACAGATCCTGCAATTACAAGTACGTAATATACTGGCATCGAAGGATGCTTTACGTCTCAAATACTCCTCACAGCTTATACTTCAGCCGCAAAATTTTACAGTAGAATCACCTGAAGAAAAATTCCTTCAAAGATTGATGGAAATAGTGGAGAAGAATATGGAAAGCGCAGAATTCGGAGTCGCCGACCTGGTAGATGAAATAGGAATGAGTAAAACTGTTCTCTACAAAAAAGTACAAGCTCTTACCGGTATTTCCATAGGCGATTTTATCAAATCTATCCGGCTAAAGCGCGCAGCTATGCTCCTCCAGCAAAATAAAATTGGAATTGCAGAAGTAGCCTACTCTGTAGGATTTAATGATCGTAAGTATTTCAGCAAGGAGTTTAAGAAACAATATAACTTATCACCCTCCGAGTATATTCAGCAGTTTAGTCCCGAAGAAGGTTAATACCCCAAAAATATTTTTCTACCCCTAAAAGCGGAAATCTGAACCCTTCCTCCTGCTTTAGTTAAATGCTTTTTTGTACTGTTCTTAACTGAAGATCTGTGATTGTGTATCTGCCTAACAGCAGGTACTAAGATTTGAAGAAGATCAAAAGCATTGCTCAAACTAAATAATTAACCATATAAACTAAATTTCATGAGAAAAAACAACCTCGCAGCTGTTGTAGCTGCCGCTATTCTTGCGGCTGTTAGCTTATCCTGTAAAAAGCCACAGACAGCGATCCCAGAAGATTTAACTGATTCTTCGAAGAACTCAAGCGGTAGTAAAGTCTCCGCTATAACGGCGCTCACTGCTATAGATAATATGGGAACAGGGTTTAATCTTGGGAACACTTTTGATAAACCAAGCCATTCTACTGATCCCAATAACATTAAGCCTATAATCGACCTTTATTATAATGCCGGCATGAGGCATATGCGTATTCCTATAACCTGGATGGATGAATTTACCAGCAGGCTAGCTGATGCCAACGGAAATCTTAATACCAATCACACGCGGTTGGCTCAATTAAATTCAGTAGTGGATTATGCACTCGGCAAGGGGATGTATGTAGTGATCAATGCTCATCACGAACATTGGCTTAAAGACAGTTACGATGGCTCTTCAAATTATAATACAAAGTTTACAACTTTATGGACGGGCATTGCGAATTACTTCAAAAATAAGTCAGACAAGTTGATGTTTGAGGTGCTCAATGAACCTGAAGGTAAGTTCGGGCAATGGGGAACATCAACTTTACCTACCAATAGTACAGCTATAAATCTAACACGACAGATCAATAAAGTGGGTTACGATGCAATCCGGGCAACCGGAGGGAATAATGCTACAAGAGTGATTATGATTTCGCCGAATGGACAGGCAAATGATGGGCAGCTGGACGATGTTTATCCTGCCAAAGCCGGTCTTCCAGGCGCAGGTAACGATCTCTATTTAGCTGCTCACGTTCATTCCTATGATCCATGGAACTTTTGCGGGCAGGAGGGAAGTAATTCCAACTATCCAGGCAGACAAGCTTTCATTAATGACATTAATACTACCGCCAGCCATGCAGGTGCTTTAGGTATCCCGGTAAATTATGGAGAATTTGGTGCGGGGAGAGTAAGTGCAACAGTATCCCAGAGAGATTCATGGCAGGTAAGGGAGTATTACCGCACTATGCGTACAACCATGCTTTCTCATGATATGGCTCCCACTGTTTGGGATGACAGAGGGTGGTTCTCACTTATTTCCGGATCAGGAAGCTCTTATAATTTCGTGAATTTTATCGTTCCGCATATGATGGCCGAATCTTTACTTGGCAAAACAGTAATTCTGCTTGGAAATAACTCAAAGTTTGTAGACGGCAAAAGTGGAAGTGCACCGATGTGGTGCAATTCAACGACAATAGGCAATTCTGAAGAGTTCCTTATTGAAGACCGGGGAAACGGCAAAGTAGCACTTAAAAGCTCCGGTTTCTACACCTCTTCGGAGAATGGCGCTACTACAGGGATGAATTGCAACCGTACTTCAGTAGGTGCAACGGAAGAATTCTGGGTGGTTTATCTTGGAGGTAATCAGATGGCCTTGATGGGCAACAACCAGAAGTTCGTTACTTCCGCAAATGGAACCTCGGTAATGACTACAACTTCTTCCAGTATTGGGGGCTGGGAAAAATTCAACTACACTGTTCAATAAGAATTAAATAACAAGATATGGTTTGAGGAAGGCGTCTGAAACAGACGCCTTTTTGGATAGAACTATACCAGTATTCAGATGAAAAAAGCCCCGGAACAATCATCAGGACGTTTTTACCCCTATTTTGGGAATCCAGGCACCCCTGTTTCCCCCGGTTGCAGTACATATTTGTCCAACCAATATGAACGAAGTATGAACAAATTTCAACCGATCACACCAGAAGGAATCAGACGTCACTATGTCGCACAGGTCACGTCTTAAGAAATTTCCTAAGCATTAAAAACTGAATTTTTTTAAGGTCTAATCAATTATTAACATGGAATTTTTTTACAAGAGATCCATTACTCTACTCATTTTGATCTTCAGTTCTGTGGCCGGAACTACCTTTGCTCAAACGCTCAGAGTAACCGGACTTGTAACAGACACTAAGGGTGAAACTTTACCTGCAGTAAGCATTAAAGTAAAAGGCAGTAACACCAGCACAGCAAGTGATATTAATGGGAAGTATAGTATCAGTGTTCCCAACGCAAATGCTGTTCTTGTATTTAGCTTCGTTGGATTCGAAACGCGCGAGATGCCAGTAGCCGGAAAGAGTACTATTAATGTTGCCCTTCAAACTACAAGTAAAGACCTTCAGGAGGTTGTAGTTGTGGCTTACGGTACACAGAAAAAATCCAGCTTAACTGCTGCTATCTCTACTGTTAAAGGCGAGGAAATACTAAAGTCACCAACATCTAACGTCACTAATAGTCTTGCTGGTCGCTTACCGGGCGTAACCGTTATTCAACGGAATGGGCAGCCGGGATTAAATGCTGCAGATATCAGGATCAGAGGGGTAGCCACTCCGTCTAACTCCTCTGCACTGATTTTTGTCGACGGGGTAGAAAGGTCTTCATTTGGCGACATTGATCCCAATGAGATCGAGTCGATATCTACACTAAAGGACGCATCAGCTACAGCGCTTTATGGTATCAGAGGAGCAAATGGAGTGGTTATTGTAACCACCAAAGCAGGTAAGGCTGGCCCTCCAAAGATTTCTTATAGTTCTAATGTAAGTATTCAAACGTATACCGCTATACCTAAGCAACTTAACTCCTATGATAATGCCCGTTTGATGAACGAGGCAATGGCCAATGATGGGCAAGCGCCACGCTGGACCGATGTGGAACTAGCCAAGTTTCAGGATGGCTCAGATCCTTATGCCTACCCTGATGTTAACTGGTTTGATTATGTTACAAGGAAATATTATCCTCAGACACAGCATAACCTGAACGTAAGTGGAGGTACAAGTCTTATAAAGTATTTTGCTTCAGTAGGATATCTTTTTGAAGATGGTATTTTTCGCGATCTTAAATCGCCTTACGGTTACAAAACAGCTCCTTCTTACAACAGGTATAACTTTCGATCCAATGTCGACTTTAATTTCACTAAAGACCTTACGGTTGGAGTAAGGTTGGGAGGCCGCTTAGGTAAGCGGTATCAACCTGCCGGGCAACGGGCATCCAGTGGTACCTTTAGTTACGACCACCTTCAGGGCATCATCTCCCGCATATTACAAACACCGTCATTTGCTTATGCTCCTGAATTGCCGGGAGGCCTTATTGCAGGTAATACCGACGTAGGTACAAATGTGTGGAACCCGCTGGCGGTATTAACTCGTTGGGGATATCGTGAAGACGAAAATAATGCTATCGAAAGTGTATTTAACCTGAATTACAAACTGGATAAGTTGTTACCCGGATTGGCGTTCAAAGGGTTATTTTCTTATGATTCTTATTTCAACGGAACAACGCGACGCAATGCTACCTGGGCAGAATATCTCTATAACCGGCAAAACGGCCAGATCTCGCTTAACTCTAATGGCACTCGTATAAACGATGAGCCTCCTGGCTCACTACTTGCTGATTTCAGTGGTAACGTAAATACTAATATCCAACTGGGTTTCAATTACTCACATAGCTTCGGCAGGCACAATGTCGGTAGTATGCTACAGGGGGTAAGGCAGTTGAACAGGACCGACCGCGATGGGGCTACCGATGCAGCACCCTTTGCGATGCAGGGTATAGTGTCAAGGACAACCTATAATTATGCAGAGAAATATTATCTGGAGTTTAACCTTGGCTATAATGGTTCAGAGCAGTTCGCCGGTTCCAAAAAATATGGTTTCTTCCCGGCTTATTCTGCAGGTTGGACTATATCAAAGGAGGATTTCTTTAAAGATCAAAAATGGGTTGATTACCTAAAGTTCAGAGGATCCTACGGTAAGGTTGGGAATGATAACATTGGCAATAACCGCTTCCTGTTTCTTACCCGTTATGAAACTACTGCAGGTGGTATTGGTTTCGGCTACCCTGGTCAAATTACCTCCACCCGCACTGTTAACCTGGCTCAACTTGGAAATCCAGGGGTAGAGTGGGAGACCGGTACTAAACGTAACTTTGGTTTTGAAGGGCGTTTTTGGAGAAACAGGGTTTCCTTAACAGCCGATATTTTCGACGAAACCAGGTCCGGAATACTTTTCCAGAGAAGCTCATCTCAAGGAAGCGGTATCCTTACATTCGGAGAAGATTATCCGGCTATCAATATCAATAAAGTTTATAACAAAGGATATGAAGTTGAACTAAGCTTTAATGATCGCTCTGGAAATTTGGGTTACGGTATCAGCTCTCAGCTATCTTTCGCCAGAAATAGATACGAGTATGCTGATGACCCTTCCAATACTCCAGACAACCTTAAGAACACTGGTCAGCGCATTAACCAATATCGTGGCTACATCACCGAGGGATTTTTCAATAGTGTTCAGGAGGTGAATGAATATATGACCAAAATAACGCCTATCGGGGGAGTAAGGCCGATTCCGGGAGATTTAAGATATCGCGATATGAATGCGGATAATAAAATCGATCAGGAAGACCGTGTACCTATCGGATATTCTAATGTCCCTGAGTATAATTACAGCATAACTCCAAATGTATCCTGGAAAGGTTTGTCGCTGTCGGTAATGTTCCAGGGCGTTGCAAATGTAAGTTCAGATGTAATTCTGACTGAGCAGAATAACGGTTTTCAGATGTATGAGCATCAGCTGAACCGTTGGACGGAAGCTACCAAAGCCACAGCAACATGGCCCGCATTACATTTCCGTGGTAATGGCTATTACAATTACCAGCTAAATGATTTCATTCTTCAGAACGCCTCCTATTTAAAACTAAGGAACGTAGAGTTTGCCTGGACGCTGCCTAAGAGGTGGATACAACCTGTTAAACTAAGTTCTGCGAGACTGTTTGTTAACGGGCAAAACCTGCACACCTGGACTAAATTCAAAATGTATCTTGATCCCGAGCAGATTAATACCTACAATACCGAGTTCTCCAGACAATCAATTTATCCATCATCCCGAATTTACAACGTAGGGGTTAACCTTCAATTTTGATTATATGAAAAGGTTATATACATACGCAGCCTTCGCGCTTGCGCTTGCCTTAACATCCTGTAACGATAACTACCTTGATCGTGCACCCGAAGTAGCGCTTCCGGAAAGTGCTGTCTTTGCCAATCCTACACTTGCCGCACAGTTTGCAGATAATGCCTATAATTTTCTTATTGACGACTATGCCAGGCTTAACGTCCATAGAGGCATTTCCGGTCAATTTTCAGATGAAGCTGTCTCTGCAAATAATGATGTGGCGGTTCGTACCATTAACTCTGGCGACTATCAGGCTCACGCCTATAGTGGTGTCACTAATGACATCCTTACTGTCTATGTTGATTCATACAAGGGCATCCGGATAGTAAATCAAGTTCTGGAACATTTAGATCAGATTCCTTTTCCTACTAGCGGCCGGGATCTGAGAAAGGAGTACCGTGGGCAAATGCATTTCCTAAGGGCATTTTATTACTCTGAGCTAGTGAAGCGCTTTGGAGGTGTGATCTTCGAAACAAAAGCTGAGGCCGACCCTAATGCTGATATTAGCAAGCCAAAAAGTACTTTCGATGAATGTGTAGCTTTTATTCTTTCAGACCTTGATATTGCAGATGCAAACCTTCCTCTTGAGTATCAGGATTCTGAGTACGGACGGGCAACCAAAGGGGCTGCTTATGCACTACGCGCACGATTACTGTTATTAGCCGCAAGTCCTTTACATAACCCTGAGAATGACCGGGCTAAATGGTCTGCTGCTGCTGCTGCCGCGCGCCGTTTGATGGTTGATCTGAATAATGAAAGGACTGTTCCTTATACACTCACAGGAACAGACTATAATCAGTTGCTTAATTATGCAAGATCTGACGAGTATATCATGATCAAACCGCGCAATGCGAGAAGCCGTGAGGGAATGTTAGTAGATTTCGTTATGTCGCCCCGCTCAGGGGGAGCTCAAGGCACCTTAAATCCTTCTCAAAACCATGTGGATCTGTATGAGATGCAGGCAACTGGTTTACCTATCTCAAATCCTGCATCAGGATACTCAGCACAAAACCCATATGCTGGCCGCGATCCCAGGTTCTATGCTAATATCTTGTATAATGACCGCCCATGGCAAGGATGGAGGATAGATATGTGGTCTCAGCACCCAACCGAGTCTGACTTTGTAGAAGGTAGCGTAAAGCATACTGTTACCGGCTATTACTGCCGCAAGTTCTGGCCTGAAGCTTACAAGGCTAACGCTACTAACCAGGCTTTTATCAACTATATATTTTTCAGATATGGTGAAGTACTGCTTAATTATGCGGAAGCGCAAAATGAAGCATTGGATGCTCCAGACGCGAGCGTTTACCAGGCTATAAAGCAGATAAGAGATCGTGCAGGAATGCCTGAACTGCCTGCAAGTCTCACTAAAGAGGAGATGAGACAGCGCATACGTAACGAACGGGCAGTTGAGTTGGCCTTCGAAGACATTCGATGGTATGATTTGCTCCGGTGGAGAGCAGCCGATGTAATTACCCAACCTATGCGAGCCGTCAGGGTAACAAGGAACAGTAACGGCAGATTTACTTATACATGTATCACGCTTCCTGAAAGTTACCAGAAAAGGCACGAGAGTTATATGGACTTATATCCCTTCCCACGAAATGAGGTCTATAAAAGTAACGGGAAGTTGATTCAGAATCCGGGATGGTAATCAGGAATTCTTAAACGCAGTACAATGAAATTCAAAGTTATAATCTATATCCTGCTGTGCAGCTTCTTTTACAGCTTCAGCAGCAAAGCTCAGAATGCTGCCAAACCTATCAGTGTGTCAGGTAAGGTAGCAGATGCGGATGGAAAACCATTGGAAGGAGTAAACATTCTTATCCAGGAAAAGAAAACAAACACAGTAACGTCGACCGACGGAAGTTTTGAGATTAGCGCCCTTAATACAGATGTTATCATCCTTAAAAAAACCGGATACATCACCGCAGAGCGTCGTGTGCTGGATGGTAAAGATCTACGTGTTACCCTACAGCAAGCTTTAATAGATGCCGGCGACGATGACAATGTCTTTATCCCTTTTGGGGTTCGCAAAAAAAGATATGTTTCCGCCTCTATAAGCACAGTTGCAGGTTCCGACCTTCCAAAGCTTCCTTTATCGTCGTTACCAAATACTTTGGCTGGAAGATTGCCGGGACTGTATGTGCAGCAGATGGGTTCTCGCCCTGGTATTGATGATGCATCCTTCACTATTCGCGGTCGCTCATCTTATAACAGTAATCAGCCTCCTCTTATCCTGGTTGACGGGATTGAACGGAGTTTTGATAATATGGATGTGAACGAGGTAGAAAGCATCAGCGTATTAAAGGATGCTGCCTCCATTTCCTGGTACGGAATGCGCGGAGCTAATGGTATTATTTATGTAACAACCAAACGTGGTAATCCTTCTGCAACCCGTTTCACATTTGATGCGCAGGGAGGTGTGCAAACGCCGGTATACACATCAAAAACACTTGATTCTTATACCTATGCGTCCTTATATAACCAGGCGCTGGCTAATGATGGAAACGCACCTTTATATACAAGTACGCAACTAGATGCCTATGCCACCGGCTCAGACCCTCTGCGCTATCCAAATAACAATTACAGTAGTATGTTTCTGAAGGATGCGTCCAGTGTGCAGCGATACGTTGCAACAGTAAGCGGAGGGAATGCTTTTGCCAGGTACTACGTATTGCTTAATCACATGAATCAGAATGGTTTGTTTGATAATGCCCGTACAGATAAGTACAAAACAAATGCAAATTACCAGAAGTATAACTTTAGGACCAACCTGGATCTACACATCACTAAAACTCTCGACGCTACGATCGATTTTGGAGGTCGCTCAGAAGTGATAAGATATCCATCTTCAGGTGTTCAAACCTTTATGGAGACTATCAATACCCTTCCTCCAAATGCCTTTCCATTAACCAATGCCGATGGTTCCTACGGTGGATCAGATCTATTCAGGAATACCCCCCTGGCAATGCTCCAAAGCAGTGGTAATATTAACGACCAGTCAAGAACCCTGCTCGCTACTATCAGCGCTAAGCAGAAACTTAACTTCCTGCCTGGCCTGTCGGCTAATATTCTTTACAGCTACGACATTATAGGAACCTACCAGTATGGAATAAGACAAACCTACGAGATCTTTAGTCAGGCCACAGATGGTACATACCAGAGGATTGGTACCGCAGAGAATGGCCCGATAGAATACCGGGATAACACCTTCGGAGGTAATCTCCGTAATAACGAGTTCTGGTTTGGATTTGACTATGACAACACCTTTGGCAAGCACGGCGTTAATTTCTCGACCAGACTTCATCGCACGGTTCAGGCTGCTCCCAATGTACTTGAGACACGTCATGAGGGCATATCCAATCGCTTGTCGTATGTTTACAAATCACGTTATTTTGCTGATTTCGTTGCTGCTTATACCGGATCTGAAAGATACGCTCCAGGCCGGAGGTTTGGTTTCTTTCCTGCAGTCTCAGCTGGCTGGATCGTTTCAGATGAAAGTTTCTTCAAACCTGTTTCTTCTGTACTGAACTACCTCAAGTTTCGCGGCTCATATGGTATTGTGGGAAGCGACGATATGGGTGTCAGGAGAGGAGCTTTCAATGACTTCTATAATCGCACAGGTACTGGCTATAATTTTGGAACAGGCTATAGTAATGCAAATGGTGCCGCCGAGATCAGTTTAAGTAATCCTTTTCTTACCTGGGAAAAGGCTAAGAAATCCAGTATTGGTTTAGATGCGCGTCTTCTTAAACAAACCCTAAATATCTCTTTTGATTACTTTAATGAAGACAGAGAAGACCTGCTGACTAACGACTTATCACCTCGGGTCCTTGGAATTGGTCGCATTCAGGTAAACAAGGGAGAAGCAAATTATAAAGGTTTTGAAACAGCAGCAAGCTATGTCAGAACTGTTAATAAAGTAACGTTTGCATTAAATGGAAACTTTACCAGGGTGAAAAGCAAGATCCTTGCATTGAACGAAGCTCCGGGATTACCTGCTTACCAGAGCGAAATTGGTCGTAATGTAGGGCGTTTAGCACTGTTCAATCGCGAAAATGATGTAGACTATCAGCGTATGTTCCTGGTATCCGACGGACTTTTCCGCACACAGGAAGAGATCGACAACGCACCTTCCCATACTTTTGGTGGAGGCGCAAGAATTGGAGATATCCGGTATAAAGATATGAACGGCGATAACAGGATAGATGCCAACGATATGGTCGCTTCTGATTATGCCGATATGCCCCGTTCTTACTACGGTTTCGGACTCTCCCTTAAGTTCAAAGGATTTGATCTCTCTGCAAATTTCCAGGGCGTTGAAGGACGCACCGTTTCTATAGCTAACATTGTAAATAGCGGCACTAATAATAATGGCTATATCAACCAGTTCTCCGCACAGAGATGGACGGCGGAAACTGCAGAAACTGCTATTTACCCAAGGCTTTCTATCGCTAACAGATCTAATAATACTCAGGCGTCCGACTTCTGGCTTCGCTCGGGTGATTATATGCGCCTGAAAGTAGCAGAGCTTGGTTATAGTTTCCCAGCGGAAAGTATTTTACGAAACAATCGCATCCGTGCGCTAAGATTCTATCTTACCGGATTCAATTTGTTAACCTTTAGCTCTTTGAATAAATTAAACATAGATCCCGAAATGCCTACTTCAGGGTATAATGCCTCTTATCCTTACGTGCGGACATTTTCAGCTGGCCTTAACCTAACTTTCTAAATCCAAGGAATATGAAAACAAGAAATTTAAAACTCGCCATACTACTTTTCCCATTCCTGATAGCAGGCTGTGAGAAATCAGATTTCCTGAACGACGGAAAGGACACAGGTGGCAATGAGGTAACCGAAGAGCAGTTTTGGAATCATCGCGACTGGCCGCGGAATTTCCTGAATAGTGCTTATTCACACCTTCCGGATGAATATAACCTTGATGGAGATGGAGCATTATTGGCTTCAGCATCTGATGAAGCCGTTAACTCGAATCCAAACTCTTCGGTTAATTGGATCAATAACGGCTCTTGGGGACCAGGGCGCACCTTCAACGATGTGTATGCTGATATGTATGAAGGAATTCGTAAAACCAATGTGTTTTTGGAAAATATTGAAAGAGCAAAGGCCATCGTTCCGGTGAAGGAGGAGGCTACCGAGGAACTTAACGAGAACAGTTACGGCCGTACTATTGAGCGACTCAAAGGACAAGCTTATTTTTTAAGAGCATTCTATCACTTTGAACTCTTGAAACGCTACGGTGGAGTCCCTGTACTCAACCGTTCTTTTGAGGCCTCCGAGGATCCTAATGTTCCTAAAAACGAGTATGATGAAGTGGTACGACAGATCGTAATGGATTGCGATTCGGCAGCTACACGTCTTCCTTTGTGGCACGGTACCTGGGATGCTGCTTTCCGCGGCCGGGCAACCAAAGCTGCTGCTCAGGCCCTTAAGTCCCGAACACTATTATATGCTGCAAGTCCTCTAAACAATGAGAATAATTCCCAGGAAAAGTGGCAGGCTGCTGCGCAGGCTACTCGCGACTTTATCCTTGATGCGGCAGGAGCAAATTCGCACAGGATCCATAGCAACTATAGCCAGGTCTTCACCCAGGTCTACAATCCGGAATATATCTTTGGTACCAGGGTCGACAACCGTAACGACATCGAAGCTAATAATGCACCCGTAAGCTACAACGGAGGAAAAGGCCGTACCAACCCCACTCAGGAAATGGTAGATGCATTCGAGGTGAAAGTTGGCAATAACAGCTACGCAATTTCAGACCCTGCTTCAGGATATACAGATCAAAACCTCACCTTGAACCGCGATCCCCGACTAGCTCTGAGTGTTATTATTAATGGGTCTAGCTGGAAAGGAACACCTTTGGTAGAAACCTTTGTTGGCGGGAAGGATGGTTTGAATGGTGGGGTGAATTACACAAGGTCTGGCTACTACCTGCGTAAGTTTATGCAATCGGCAGTGAATTATAATGTCACTCCAGCAAGTAATGCCCGTCGCCCATGGATCTTGTTTCGCTACGCCGAAATTCTCTTAAATTATGCTGAAGCTGTAAACGAATTGGCAGGACCAGATGCTTTACCAACAGCTTCCGATGCGAAAGCTTTTCCGCTTACGGCCCGTGCGGCAATTAATCAGGTGCGGGCACGTACAGGGATTGCGATGCCTCCCATACCAATAGGTCTGTCGAAGGATGCAATGCGTGAACGGATAAAGAATGAACGCCGGGTGGAGCTTTGTTTTGAAGGACACAGGTTTTATGATGTTCGTAGGTGGAAGGAGGGCGAAAAGTACCTGAATAAGCCAGTTACAGGTATGCGCATTACTAAGAACGCTAACAATACCTTCAATTATCAACGTTTCCCAATTGAAACACGTGTCTTTGAAGAAAAGAATTATCGCTTCCCATTCTCCCTGACAGACATTAACAGGCAGCCCGCCTTAATTCAAAATAAAGGCTATTAATACTATAAGCACATTCAATAAACAACACACTTATATCGCTGAAATACTCTTATTATGAAAATTAAAAGTTTTTTTTTATTGCTGCTTGCATTTACACTTACCGGGCACCTTGCACTTGCTCAGGGTTCGCTTATTCAGAATATTAAAGCCAGACAGATCCAGAGCCTTAATGGCCGCTGGAACTATATAGTCGATCCGTACGAAAATGGCTTCTATGATTACAGGAGAGAGGCATTTGATCAGACATCATCTGGCAAGGGTGGTTTCTACGACGACAAAAAGCCGAAAGATAAATCAGAACTTGTAGAATACGATTTTGATTTTTCACCGACCCTGAATGTTCCGGGCGACTGGAATTCCCAGGTGGAGAAACTGGAAATGTACGAGGGCACAGTTTGGTATCGTCGAAAATTTTCAGCTTCACCTAAAAAAGATAAAAAGTATTTCATTTATTTTGGTGCTGTAAACTACGAAGCCCATGTTTACCTTAACGGCAAAAAGCTGGGTATTCATAAAGGGGGATTTACACCCTTTCAGTTTGAAGTTACCAAACTTCTGCAAGAAGGAAATAATTCGCTTGTTGTGAAGGCTGACAATACCCGCAGGCAGGATGAAATTCCGACGATAAATACCGACTGGTGGAATTACGGAGGAATAACACGTGATGTTTTCCTTGCAGAGTTGCCTCAAACTTATATTGCTGATTATAAAGTCCAGCTGGCAATGCAGAACGAAGATATTATAGAAGCATCAGTGATACTGGCAGGTGCTGCAAAGTCACAATCCGTTAGCATTAAAATCCCTGAGCTTGGCATAAACACCTCAGCTAAAACAGACACTGCAGGGAAGATTTCTCTCAGCATTCCTGTGAAAAAAATAAGTTATTGGTCTCCCGAGAACCCTAAACTATATAACATTACTATCTCGTCGGGCTCTGAGAATTTGAAAGACCGGGTTGGCTTCAGAACTATTGAAACACGGGGAAAAGACATCCTGTTAAACGGAAAATCAATCTTTCTTCGGGGCATTTCCATTCACGATGAGAATCCTCTTTTGTCGGGTCGTCTGCGTTCTGAGGGTGATATGCGTATGATGCTGCAATGGGCAAAAGAATTGAACTGCAATTACGTTCGTTTAGCTCATTATCCTCACAGTGAAGACATGGTACGTTTGGCAGATGAAATGGGACTGCTTGTTTGGGCTGAGGTTCCGGTTTATTGGACTATCTCATGGAAGAATTCCGATACTTACGCTAATGCTGAAAAGCAGATGGGCGACCTGATCCACCGGGATAAGAATCGCGCCAGCGTTATTGTCTGGTCTATAGGAAACGAAACACCATTGAGCGAACCACGCCACCAATTTATGGGTAACCTGGCAGCTTTTGCCCGTTCTCAGGATAATACACGTTTGGTAGCAGCTGCCCTTGAAGTGCACCGTAATGGTACAGAGGTAATTGTAAACGATGTACTGGGCGAGAAGCTTGATTTGGTAAGCTTCAATGAGTACGCTGGCTGGTACTGGGGAGGCACACCAAAAGAGATCACTAAATATCACTTCAATATTAAGTACAACAAGCCTGTGGTGATCACGGAATTTGGAGGAGATGCGCTTGCTGGTTTTCACGCGGATGAAGACACACGTTGGTCTGAAGAATATCAGGAAGCCTTATACAAAAATCAAATCACAATGCTTAAAACCATTGATGGTTTGCGAGGAATGACACCATGGATCCTTACAGATTTCAAATCTCCGAGAAGACAACACCCTGTCTATCAAAATTTCTGGAATCGCAAAGGACTTCTTTCCGAAACCGGCGAGAAGAAGAAGGCATTCTTCGTCTTACAGTCTTTCTATACTCAAATGGCAGAAAAATATAGTAGTCAGAGTAGAAGTTTAAGCGCAGTTAAATAAGCCTTAATCAATGAGGACAATCTTAACAGCAGCTGTTCTAGCCCTGTTACTACAGGCTTCAGCACAAGATAGCACTGATTTTAAGCTTAAGGTAGCTGCAAGAAAGGGCATTAACCATGCTGATGGCAGTAATGATTTTACGGCTTACAAACAGTACTCCACACGAAGTTTAAGCACGCTTAATGGCTACAACTTCAAACCACAGCGTCTTAGTAAGTACGGAGGGTGGCTGGATCATAGAACAAAAGCAACCGGATTCTTTCAGGTGAAAAAGATCGATGGCCGTTGGTGGGCTATCGATCCTGAAGGGTATTATTATTTACACAATGCCCTAAATGCGGTGAATATGGGAAAATCAGAGAGGAATCAGAAGGCCTTGAAAGATAATTTCGGTACGCCTGGAAACTGGATGAAAGAGACACTTCGGCTTCTGCTAAGCAACGGGTTTAACGGGGCTGGTGCATGGTCAAATGTCGAGGCCATAAGAAAATCAGCCATCCAAAGCAAAAAGCCTTTGGCGTACACCATTAACCTCGATTTCATGAGTGCTTACGGTGATAAAAGAGGAGGAACATTTCAAGTGCCAGGCCATAAAGGCTACCCTAATAACGTGATCTTTTTATTCGATCCCGCATTTGAGGATTTTTGCAATGAATATGCAAAACGCCTTATTCAGAACAAAGACGACAAAAATCTTTTCGGATATTTTTCGGATAACGAACTGCCTTTAAGCCTGAAAAACCTTGAGGGATATCTTACTTTGAAAGATCAGACTGATCCTGGATACCTTGCCGCTAGCACTTGGCTCGAAAAAAAGGGAATCCGTAAAGAGCAGATCAATGACGAGGTTCGATCAGAATTTCTGGAATATGCCGCCGACCGTTATTTCTCTATAGTTTCAAAGGCTATCCGCAAATACGACCCCAATCACCTTTACCTCGGATGTCGTTTCTATGGTGGGCAACGCAATATTGCAGGACTGCAACGAGCGGTTGGAAGATATGCTGATGCGGTTTCTGTCAATTACTATAATCACTGGACGCCCAATATTTCCGAGATGAAGAAATGGGAAGAGTGGTCAGGGAAACCTTGCATTATCACCGAGTGGTATGTCAAAGGGGAGGACTCTGGTTTAGGGAACACTGCAGGAGCTGGTTGGATTGTAAAAACTCAGGAAGACCGCGGACTCTTCTATCAAAACTTTGTCCTCGGCCTGATTGAATCGAAAAGTTGCATTGGCTGGCACTGGTTTAAATACCTTGACAATGATCCCACTCAAAAGAACGCTGAGCCCTCCAATACCAACGCGAACAAGGGAATTGTGAATAATGATTATCAGGAATACACACCCTTGATTCAGAAATCGAAAGAACTGAACACACAAATGTACCCATTGACCGAATGGTTTGATAAGCATAATTAGAATGAAATTGAGTATTTACCAAAGAAGGCTGCTTATATATCTGGTAGCACTAGGCTTCTCCTGCTTTCCTGCATTTGGACAGAAAAAAACGATTAACCAACGGGTAGATTCCCTTTTAAAATTAATGACCATCGAAGAAAAGGTGGGTCAGTTGAATCAGTACTCTGGCAGGGAGGTAACAGGCCCTGTCACTAGCAGGCAAACTTACCTATTAAACGATATTAAGGCCGGCAGGGTAGGATCCATGCTCAATGTGCACGGAGTGAAGGATACCCGGGAGATCCAGGCCGTTGCCCTGCAATCGCGACTAAAGATTCCTTTGCTATTCAGCATGGATGTGATCCACGGCTATAAAACTGTCTTTCCAATTCCTTTGGCTGAGGCAGCGTCATGGGACCTGGAAGCGATTCGCACTTCGGCCCATATTGCGGCAAAAGAAGCCGCTGCGGTAGGCTTACATTGGACGTTCGCACCGATGGTCGACGTTGGCCGCGATGCAAGGTGGGGCAGATTGATGGAAGGAGCTGGCGAAGACACCTATCTCGGTAGCCTCATAGCACGTGCCCGTGTGCTTGGCTTCCAGGGTGAAAAACTAGGCGGAACAGATGCAGTAATGGCTTGTGCAAAACACTTTGCGGGCTACGGTGCGGCAATTGCCGGTCGCGACTATAATGCTGTTGACATGAGTAATCAATTACTTTGGGAGGCATATCTTCCGCCTTTTAAAGCAGCAGCAGATGCTGGTGTAGCCACTTTTATGAACTCTTTCAATACATTGAATGGAATTCCGGCAACAGGTAATTCTTATCTTCAACGTGATATTCTCAAAGGAAAGTGGGGGTATAAGGGTTTTGTAGTGAGCGATTGGGGTTCTATCGGCGAGATGGTACCCTGGGGGTACGCAAAGGATGAGAAAGATGCTGCCTTTAAAGCCATCATTGCCGGGAGTGATATGGATATGGAAGCAGAGGCCTACAAGAAGAATCTTGCAACTCTTGTGAAAGAAAAGAAGGTAGATATTAAACTAATTGATGATGCCGTAAGGAGGATCCTTTACAAGAAGTTCGAGCTGGGCCTATTCGATGATCCCTATCGTTTTTCAAACGCTGGCAGAGAGCAGAAGGTTTTGAATGACCCCCAACATAAATTGGTTGCAAGGGATGTTGCTCAAAAATCAATTGTGCTCCTGAAGAATGAAAAACAAGTATTGCCTCTTTCCGGAGCTGTAAAAACAATCGCCCTTATTGGCCCACTCGGAAAATCAAAAAGAGACCTTGAAGGCAGTTGGATCCCTCTTTCAGACACCAGTCTGGTAACCTCGGTTTACGAAGGACTTCGGAGTAAGATCAATCCATCCTCACAGATCATCCATGCCAAAGGCTGCGATATTACAGATAATGGCCAAGCCGGTTTTGCAGAGGCGATAGCGGCCGCAAAGCAAGCTGATGTAGTGGTAATGGCATTAGGAGAAAGCTATGATATGAGTGGAGAAGCAAAATCGCGCACTGATATACATCTTCCCGGAAAACAAGAGGAGCTTTTCGAAGCCGTTCAGGCCACGGGTAAACCAGTAGTTGTGGTATTAATGGCGGGCCGACCGTTGATCTTTCCAAAGATCACAGAAAAGGCATCGGCCATCGTGTACGCCTGGTGGCTGGGAGCAGAGGCGGGTAACGCTTTGGCTAATGTACTCACAGGAGAATACAATCCTGCCGGAAAACTGCCCATTTCCTTTCCCCGTTCGGTGGGACAAATACCAATCAGTTACAGTATGTATAATACTGGGCGGCCGGTAAAAAATCCTAAAGATATTAAATACAAATCGGCTTATATTGATTCTCCCAATAGTCCTCAGTACGGTTTTGGTTTTGGATTAAGCTATACTACGTTCTCTTATTCCAATCCAAAGATCAGCAAAACTACTATTAGGTCAACAGAGTCGGCAGAATTAAGCTTTACCATATCCAACACTGGAAATGTAGCTGGAGAAGAGGTGGCGCAACTATACATTCAGGACGAAATAGCTTCCGTAGCCCGCCCTCTGAAAGAACTGAAGGATTTCATCAAGGTAGCGTTAAAGCCCGGAGAATCAAAAGAGATCCACTTTAATATCAACAGAGAAAAGCTGGCCTTTTATAATAGCATTTTACAATGGACTGCCGAACCCGGAAACTTTAAGTTGATGGTTGGTGCCTCTTCTGACGATATAAAGTTTATCCAAAAGCTAGAGCTTAAATAGCCTCATAAATCATATTTCCAGGGGGTGGAACTAAACCTTCATCCCCTGGAAATATGAAGCTTTAGCTCCGGAATATTGATTTATCTTATCCAGCAGGAACCAAAGATCAAATGGTTTCTCTATGAACATATCCCAACCATAGTTACCCAATGAATTCAGGACCCTCGGATAAGCTGAAAGCATAATAACCGGGATTTCACTTGTTAACGGATTTTGTTTTACCTGGTGGCATAACTCCCCCCCGTTTATTGTAGGCAAAATGTAATCCACCACTACAAGGCTGGGCTGAAATTCCTGAACATCCGAAATCACGTCCCTGGTGCCCTCTATTGCTTTTACCTCCCAATTATCATCTCTTAACGTTTCCAGTAAGATCTCACGGAGATCTTTGTCATCCTCAATCAGGAGAAGGCGGTTATTGTTTTTCATATTGCTAGATTCTATTGCAAAGGTGAACAAATTGAAAACCATATTAAAGACGTGAAATACCCGTTTTAAAAGGTGTTTTTACCCGAATTGATAATAGTTTAAATCCTCTGAAATTAGTTGGTTTTTTCAGCGTTAGAGTTTCTACTTATACGATATGTATAGGACTTCAGTAGAAAGTACCGTAAGTTTTTTTAATACCCCCCCCCACACACACAAAAAAGATGAATTACTATTTTCTAATCTATTCCAGCATACCAAGCCGTGCCTTGGATGTTAAAGAGACCAATAAACTATTGGACAGCAGTGTAAAAACGAATAAGCGACACAATGTAACAGGAACTTTGTTGATGTTGGATGAAATGTATGTTCAGCTGATTGAAGGATCTAAAGGCGCGATTGATCAATTATATATGAATATTAGATTGGACAGACGTCATATGTTTGTTCAGAAATTGAAGGATGGCTATGTTGAAGAGCGGTATTTTCAAGATTGGGCAATGGGATATGATCAGCTTGATTTGAACATTGAGCAAGCAAAGAATACGGTGAATTTGGACGGTGAAAGGAGTCAGCGACTAATGCAGATTCTCCTTGGGTAGTAATTCCGTTAGATTAAAATGCCTTGCTCTTGCCCATTTGTTTTTTTCAAGATTCGCTTACCAAATTCTTTTTCCCTTGTTTAAGGGGTATCTAGTTTCTTAAAATGAACGATAAAACTCACTTTCATTCGCAAACCCGGTCAAGCCGCGAGCTCGAAAGCTTACTGCATCTGATAGATGCGGTTTCAGGGGTCGGAATTTATGAGGTGGATCTTCATACTAATACAATTTATTTCTCTGAAGGTATGTATAAGATTTTCGGGGAGGACTATAATTCTTTTGTTCCAAGCCTCGATTGGATAGATGGGCGTTCTAACCCTGATGATGCCATGATAATAAGGAGGATACTGGAAAGAGCAGCGATTGATAAGGATCCTTATTTTTACACCCGCAGGATAAAGCGAAAAGATGGATCCTGGAGAACCGTTGAATCACACGGGAAGGTAATCTCCGACAAAGGAGGCAATGCAATTAAATTTTTTGGGGTAGTTAAGGATATTACGGAGAAGGAAAAAGGTATTGATGATACTTTAGAACGTAAGGAAGCTGAAGCTGCGAATGCAAAGAATCTCGCTATTCTCGAGCAGTCAGAGCAGGTTGCCTCAATTGGTAGCTGGGAATACGACCTGAGCAGTAGAACAACCCTATGGTCAAAAGGCATGTATGTTCTTTTTGGGATCACTCCCGGAACCGAGGTTTCACCCCAACTATATCTTGATTTTGTAACAGAAAAGGATAAGCTCAAAGCCGAGAACCTGATTGACAAAATAACGAACAAATTTGTTCCCATCGATGAGCATATTGTAATTCAAACTGCTGAGCGAAAGAAATGCCTTCATATCAAAGCGGTGCCTTACAGCAATGAGTTTGGCGAAAAGATAAAAATGCTAGGAGTTGATATTGACATCTCAGAACGGAAAGAAGCAGAAGCAAAGCTGCGGCAGGCCGAAGAAGAAAAGCAAAACGCGATCCTAAATGCGGTAATGGAAACCCAGGAAGAGGAAAGGAGGCGTATAGCAGAAACCTTACACAATGAGTTTGGTCAGCTATTAACGGCAACAAAGTTTCAAATCAGGGGAAAAGCCAGGGAAGCCGAAAAATTACTTGATAGCGCGATTCAGTTAGTTCGTTCTATCTCCCACGAGCTTATGCCACCAATTTTGCAGGACTATGGCTTGGAGATAGCATTAAAAGACCTTTTTGATTCTAAGTTACCCGAATCGAACATTAAATATTATGTGCATATCACCGGTCTCAAGAAGAGAATTAACCAAATGACAGAGATCGCTGTATTCCGGATCATACAGGAGATTGTCAATAATATTGTTAAACACAGCAAAGCAACGCGGGTTGATGCAATGATAGAACGCCGGCAAGAAGATATATTTTTTAGGATATCAGACAATGGTATTGGAGTAAAGGAAACCGATCTCATCACGAAACGGAAAAGCTTTGGTTTAAATTATATATACAACCGCGTTCATCTTTTAAAGGGAGAAATAATTTTCGATTCAAAGCCAGGTAAGGGGTGCAGCCTAATTGTAACGATTCCCTATAAAGAGATTTAGAAGACCAAACCTTACTATTTTTCGCTGCTGCTACTAGCTACAGCTTTTAGTATTTCTGAAGAAAGCGGCTTCGAATAAAAACCTTTTACTGCCGAATAGAACTGAGACTTTGCCTTATCATTTGGATCAATAGAAGAAGTAACTATAAAAACTTTAATATCCTTGTTGATCAGTGCTCTCAGGTTTTCAAACATCTCAAGAAATTCCCATCCACTTACACCGGGCATATTTAAATCAAGTAAAATAATATCGGGCAGTTGACCAGTAGTATAATAAGCATCAACCAGGTCAATTAAAGCGGCCTTAGGATCAATATAACTACGGTAATCCTCCAACACTTTGTGATGTTTTATCAGCGCTTCTGCTAAGTAGTGATGGGTTGGATCGTCATCAATAAGTATAACCTGGTGCATATTTTCTAAGTGTAAATCCAATTTTATTGTTTAAGCGTCTTTTTAAAGCTTGAAATACAATAAACCAGGAGAGGTTTTAATTAATCAGTGGTTCTTGTACGGTATTAATTTCAAAAAGGTTTATAATTCTATTAGATATTACACTCAAATGTTAAGCTACCCTATGGATAGCTATAGGACAAGGTTAGGTGCTATATATACATGAAGGTATAGCGTAAAAATAAAAATGGCGAGAATAGGGTTCCGCTATAGTTAACCAGGAAAGGAAAGAGGTTGCCCGATGCCTATCTGAGCTTAAACTCATTTTTGTAATAGTACTTAATCTGCTTTTGTAAATACAAAATACTTCTTGGTGAGGAAGTTGAATACAGCTGTCAAACCCACAGCAAGAAACTTACTTGCTTTTATGTTTACCATTATTTGTTCTACAAAGAACCATAAAAGAAATTGGTTGAGCAGGGCACCCATTAGTGTGAAAACTGAAAAAAGAATAAAAGTATAGTTCTGACTATACCGGGATGAAACGAATACATGCTTGCGGGTAAGGTAGTAATTAGCAATGATGGCAACGCCCATAGCTGGATAGTTTGCTGTGGTATAGGGCACTCCCAGAACATCAACTAATAGGGAGAAAATACAGAATTCAATAAGAAAAGAGAAAACACCCACTATTAAAAAGCGTGTGATTTCATGTCTTGATAATTCTTTTAGACTTAAAATGCTCGTTTTATTCATAGCACGTTTTGTTCTTTTTTTGATATTTATAGAATATAAAGAGTATTCCCGGCATTTGCTCCGGGAATACTTTGGCAAATTCTAGTATTGAAAGGATTGCTTCAGGAACCAGTGTAAGGCCGGCATATCTACGTAGATCAGTAACATCACAAGGATGGTTACAAACGCAACGTACAGCATGAATTTTCTTTCCTTGTGCAGCTTCTCAGGGCCTTGGACCACCGAATTACGGTTTAGACCTAATTTAAGGTACCAGGCAAAGAGCAAGGCAATAAATGGAAAGCTTATCAGCAATTCAATACGGTGTTTAATTAGGAATACTCCCAGGAAGAAGGCAGCGGTAAGTGCATAAAAGAACATCGAAATAAGCAAGCTATTCTCAGTATAATACTTAAACGACTTCCGGTACAAACCTGCCTGTTCCGGGTCATTGATGAAGCGATACTCAGCGAAACGTTTAGTCGCCATCAAAAATGCTCCTCCCATCCAATAAGCAAGAATAATACTGCTAGGAGGGATAACAAGCCATGCCGGATCTGAAAATTGTTGAGGAAGTAAAGTGGCAGGAATAAAAATGAACCAACCAAGGGCTAGTCGTATCGGATTGTTTACCGATTCTGAAAGTACGTCGAGGTAAACTCTTTCCTTAGTTCTGAAGGGTCTCACGTTATACATAATTCCCATAAACAAAAGGAATGCTTCCAGAAGCAAGAAAGGAATGTTGATAAAATAAGAAAGTGTTAAACCTGCACCCGCCAGTAAAAGCCATTGTGCCATTACATACACAGGATTAAGTACTGTTTGTACAGCTGTCCTGTTTTTCTTAATTGGATGATGACGGTCAAATTCTGCGTCGAGATATTCGTTGATCACGTAGTTGGCAGAGGCAATCAAACAAGTACAGGCAATTCCTGTAATTGCTTTAAGTAGAAATGCCCCATCTATTGGTGTATTGTAAACCATGTAGGCAAACAACATGCCTGGCAGCATGAAGATGTTTTTAAACCAATGATCGGGACGTGCAATGGTAACGTATTCTTTAAACCCTGCAGGTCGGGTAGGGGATTCAATTCCAGGATGCGGAACAGCTAGAGGAGTTGTTTTCATTTTTCTTAGTTAGGTAGTTAATAGTAGATTCTGATTCTTTGGGGTGCGCGCATTTGGTGGCTCCCGGCTTGTAGGTGCTGGTCTGTGTATTTTCATAGGTGGTATTATTATCTTCGATGTTCGAAGAATGTTTTATTGTACTTCTGCGGAAGCGGGAGAAATTTCAGCAATCAGGTTTGTGTAAAAATCAAACGTGTTGAAAGGTTTTTTGTCGATAATGAGATAGGGCATTCCGGCGTTCATTGCACACTGGCCATCCAGTTCCTCCCGGTCGCCGATAAAAAGACAGCTGCTTGGCGGCAGTCCAAATTTATTGGCGATATAGAGCAAGGCCTTAGGATCGGGCTTTAAACGACTTATAAAAGGGTCTGTCGAGCTAATAATGAGATCAGCTTCCAGGTCCATTGCTTTAAGTTTATCTTCTGCTTTGTAATCAGAGTAAATTGCAACTTTCAAGCCCATTCCTTTCAATATACCGAACAGTTCTTTTATGCCAGGAAAAACACATCCTGGAAGGTATTGATTGGGTACATTAAACATCCACCGATCTACCAATTGCTTTATTTGCTCTGGCTTAAGATTTACCTTATCCGAACACCAGGTGTATTGCTCATTCTCCAGGTCTTCACAGGAATATCCAGGCCTTTTCTCCCTTTCAATGCGAAAATGGTATAAAGCCTGAAGTTCTTTGAATCGCCATGGACGCAATGAATAGTACTTCAATAAAATGAAAAGCATTTTTTTTCTTAATCTCGACTGTTCGTATAGTGTTCCGTCTACATCAAATATTACAGCCTTGATGTCTTCAATGTTGAGCCGCTTGTTCGCTTCCATTGTAATTAAATATTGAAAATACTACAACTTGTTCCGGTGAGTGTTTTGCTTTTTATTTGTACTATTTAATTATTGCGAAATTTATAAAAAATACTCTATAAAAAGGCCTTTTTTTATGAAATTTTATTTTTTAAAGTCTTTACCTTCGTTTTACATCTACTGCCCGTATTTTTTTAGGGCAAACATTTACCTGTTGAAAACGTATGCAAATAACAACAAGGACTGGAGCATTAAGTGGTGAAACCCAAACAAGCACTAAAGCTTTTACCTTTTCGAAATCAGCTTATAGAACATTAAGTTATGTTTTGATAGCCATTGGTATATTTTTTCGTCTCTTCCATTATATCTACAACCGGTCACTGTGGACAGACGAAATGTATTTAAGCCTTAGCTTTTTAAAGATGGATTTTCTGGAATTAGCGGTAAAGCCTCTTGAGTACCAACAAAAAGCACCCATTGGCTTTTTGTGGTTGGTGAAATTATCAGTCATGGCATTTGGAAAACAGGAAATGGCTCTCCGGCTTATTCCTCTCTTAAGTGGGATAGCTTCACTCTTCTTCTTTAAAAAAGTTGCCGAGCGTTTTCTAAGTACTGCTGCAGTCGCTGCCGCTGTTGGCATTCTCGCCTTGGCGCCACCTTTTATTTACCATTCGGTAGAAATTAAACAATACGGCGTCGAAGTACTTGTTACTATCCTTGCCCTTTATCTTTACGTCAGGTACCAGCATAAAAAGGAAATCCCTCAACTAATAGGTTGGGGTATAGGTGGAGCTCTTCTTATCTGGTTCTCCTATTCTTCAATTTTTGTCCTAACTGGAATGGCGTTAGCTATTACCATTAATAATATTATTCGTGGAAGATGGAAAAGAGCTTTTCTTCAGGCTATTCCATTCTCAATGTGGATGCTAAGTTTCCTCATGAACTTCTTCCTCTTTACCTACCAAAAAACAAATTCAGGGTGGTTAATCGACTGGTTTGACATCAGGCAAGCATACCTCCCTATTCCTCCTAAATCGTTTGCTGATTTGTCATTCCTACTGCAAATGCCATACAAGATGTTGTTTTACCCCCTAGGACTATTATGGGAGTTTGTGGATGTAGACAATGGAGTGGTTCGGATTATTGGTAGGATGGGTGTAATATCCTTAACATTGTGGGTTGTCGGTATGGTCTTTTATATCAGAAAGAATCCTAAGGTTTTCATGATACTATTTCTGCCAGTGCTGCTCGCCATGGTTGCCTCGGCTATTCGGCAATATCCCTTTTACGAGCGACTTATCCTCTTCTTATGTCCATTAATCATTATTTTCATTGCCAAAGGATTTGATCGTATTTCGCATACTTTTTCCAAAACAACCTATGTTCAGCCAGTTCTTCTATTTTTGCTACTACTCGGGCCGCTTGGTACTTCTGCCGCTCAGGTAGCTGATACTAATCTTTTTGGAGGATATAAAAGAAACTACCAAAGGGATTGCTGGCTATATGTTAACCAAAGGTTTCAGCCTGGGGATGCAGTCTATGTTTACTGGAACATTCGTTACGGTTATCTTTTCTATAAAGATTCGTATGATCTTAGATATGATGGAATTCGGGGGAACGATTACAGAAAAGTTTCTCAAAATGCGGAAGATTACTTGAATAACCTAAATAAGGATATTAATAACTTGAAGAAATACAAACGGGTTTGGATCGTGTACGAAAAGGATTACTGGGTGGATATCGGCGATTATGATGGACATCCAGAGTGGTACTGGAAAAATTATTCCCTTCGTAATAAAACACTCGAGCGTTTTTCCACTCTAGGAAAGCAGTCTGATGTTTTTGATACCAAGCAGGCGAGGGTTGTTTTGGTAACTGTAAAGCAATTAAAATAAAGAAGTCGAGGGGCTGCATTTCAGCCCCTTGATTTTTTCCGCTTCGTTAAAGCACCGGTATTTTATCTCGAATTTACTGGCAGCGAGACCCTCTAATTTACAGGAGAGACAGTATAAGCACCATGATACGGCATTTCAGATTCTCTCTTGATTAATGCCTTTGGATTATAACCCCTTCTTATTTATATTTACCACTAACAATTTATTGGTTCACACTTGTTAGTAATTGCCAAACCTTATGAATTTTGTTTTTTCAGCTCCAGCTTCCGCTAGTCGCTCCTTAAAAGCACTTTTAATTTCTTTTAGCATTATTGCCATTTCAGCATTTGCATCCAATGCAGCTCAAATTCCCAAGATCTTTTCCTCAGCTAATCCAACCTGGATCAACCCGATACTCGAATCAGCTCAAAGAGTAAATTCTCGTGAGGTAAGTGAAGGGTATTATTTCACTCTTGTGGATATGCAAGAGCATGTAGAAAAGGAAGTTTCCTACCTACATTACTGCAAGCAGATCATCAGTGAGTCGGGAGTACAGAATGCATCTCAAATTTCAGTTGATTTTGATCCCTCTTTTCAGAAACTGGAATTCCACAAAATCATTATTTGGAGAAATGGAAAGCCCTCCAACAGGTTGAATTTAAAAGCTTTTAAAGTAATTGCAAACGAGGAAGACCTTTCCCGTTTCATTTACCAGGGCACTTACTCTGCTTACCTTATCCTTGATGATATTCGAAAAGGAGATAAGATTGAATATTCATATTCCATTACTGGACGTAATCCTATTTTCAAAGGGAAATTTAGTAAGGAACTCTATCTCCAGGGATATACAGCTATTAATAAGGCTTATTTAAGTGTAGTTTGTTCTTCATCTCGAAATTTGAACTTTAAGTACTTCAACAAGGTTCACAGTCCTAAAATTGAAAGTTTTAATGGAATGAAACGTTACACCTGGGAGGCTTTAATGGTTAAGGCAGCAATCCAGGAAGAAAATCAACCTTCATGGTATAATGATTTTAAGAGGGTCCAAATCAGCGATTACCAGAATTGGAAAGAAGTAGCTATATGGGCTAATGAATTAAATAAGCCAATTACGAGTTTCTCAGGAGCACTTGCATCAAGGGTGCAGGCTCTGAAAAAGAAAAATGTAGGTAACCTTTCTGGTTACTTTCGTGATGCTGTTACCTTGGTTCAAGATGAGGTTAGATATATGGGAGTGGAGATGGGAGTTTATTCCCATAAAGCTCACAATCCTCAAAAAGTTTTTGACCAACGTTACGGCGACTGTAAGGATAAATCATTGTTGTTGATGTCTATCCTCGAATTTGGAGGTATCAAGGCAAATATGGCTTTGATTAATACCTATTACCAGGATAAAGTGGCAAGTTATTTGCCTTCACCTTTAAATTTCAACCATGCGGTTGTAATTGCCTATGTCGGTGGGAAGCAAATTTGGGTAGACCCTACCATTAGCGGACAGGGAGGCAAGGGTACGGACCTATGGTTCCCCAATTACCGCATGGCTCTTATAGTGTCTCCTGGTAGCAATACCTTAAGTACAATACCTGAGGTGGCAGCCGGATTTTCTACCATGCGGGAAACATTTACAGTTGATTCCGCGACGATGGGAGCAACCCTATATGTAAAGACAAAATATACAGGTAATATGGCCGAAAGTGTGCGATCGTCATTAGCAAATCAAAGCATTACAGAAGCTGAGAAAAGCTATTTAGACTATTATGCGCGACTATATAAGGAGATTGAAGCAGTTGATACGGTAAAGATTAATGACAACCGGGGCAAAAATGAACTCGAGATCGAGGAGTTCTACAAAATCGACAACTTCCTTAAAAGAGAAAAAGATAAGTCGGGGTGTAAGGGGGAGTTCTACGCCTACCAGATAGAAAACGTTCTGCCTAAGGTGGCTGCCACGAGAAAAAGTCCTGCCTACCTAAACTATCAGTACTCCATATCTTATACGGCTTCCATTGTACTCCCCGGTGGCTGGAGAATTGAGCCAGAGAACAAAGAAATATCACGAAGTCAGTACAGACTTTATTACCGCACATTTACAGTAGGAGATACATTAAATCTGGACTACCAGTACAGCCTTACTGCAGACCATATTCCAACATCAGATGTAAAACAGGTGGTAAAGGATGTCGAAGACATTGATAATAATTACCTTGGCTTTTCCTTTACTTATAACCCTGACGCGACAAAGGCTGGAGGAGGAACTAATTACCCCATGCTTCTCTTTGCCCTATTTATTTTAGCTTCAGGAGTTTATGCAATAATTCGTATAGCTACCATGCATACTGCAACCGAAATGCCTGAATACGAACCAGCAGGGATAGGAGGCTGGCTCATATTCCTGGCTTTTTCCCTTTTAGCAACAGTTATCAGACCGCTTTACTTTGTTATTAGTCAGGAATATTTTAGTTCAAATTTGTGGGCGGCATATGATGGCCGGCAGATGGTTACAGCTTTCAAAATTCTGCTTGTATTTGAAGTCGCAGGTAATATTCTTTTATCTCTGGGAGCCGCCTTTTGCCTGTTCCTAATGTATAAGAAGAGAGATATATTTCCAAAAGTTACCGGCGCTGTCCTAGGGTTCTCTTTAATTTTTGCGCTAGCAGATACCTTTTTGGCCTCCGTATTTTTGAATATAAAAGACACTACCGACGCAAATACAGTAAGAGGGATAATAGGTTCTTTTGTTTGGATTGCTTATTTATCTCGCTCATCCCGTGTAAAAGAAACATTTATAATTCCTTATCCTGAAGAATATTTTGAAGTGCAAGAAGAGGTGGAGAAAAAAGATGAAGAGATTGGAGTTTAAAATTTAAGAAATCAGCAGTTAAAACCTGCAATTCATGCTTATGAGCAAGCATTTAATTTTGCCCTTGGAAAGGAGCAATCCGACAATTTAAAAGAGGGTATTGAACGGGTAAAAAGCAAGTTCAGCAGTACGTCAATATTCGTATATAGCTGTTCTTAAAAAAAAGCGGTTATTTAAGTTTGGGTGAAGCTTTTCATTTCGCTTAGCCCGAACTTATTCTATGTAACCTGGTATCACTTGAATCTGAAGGAAAAAATATTATTTTCGTTTCAATATTTATCAGTTAACATCACCATTCTATCTATGGTTACAGATAACAAGCTGCCTATTAACATTCAAGAAGATATTCGTGCAATAACCGAAATTGAGGCAATTCCTGGCATATTGAAGGTAGTTTGCCATGCTACCGGATTGGGTTTTGCAGCTGTGGCCCGAGTTACTGATTTGCATTGGGTAGCATGCAGTGTAAAAGACGATATTGCTTTTGGCTTGCAAGCCGGAGAACAACTTCGTTTGGTAACTACTATTTGTAACGAGATTCGTCAACATAAACAACCCGTTGTTATCGATCATGTTAGCGAGGATGAAACTTTCGCCAATCATCATACTCCAGCAATGTATGGCTTTCAAAGTTATATATCCTATCCCATCTTCCGCCACAATGGTGAGTTTTTCGGAACCTTATGTGCTATTGATCCCAAGCCGGCCAAACTTAAAAATCCTCAAATTATGGAGATGTTTAAGCTGTTTGCCGAGCTCATTTCCTTTCACCTTCATACATTGCAACAAATCGAGGTAAGTAAATCTGAACTTCAGGAGGAACAAAAGACCGCAGAATTCAGGGAGCAATTCATTGCTATCCTTGCACACGATCTGCGTAATCCTCTGGGGGCAATCACCAGCGGAATTCAGGTGCTTAAACAAATGCCGCTTGAAAAAAAGGCTGATAAATTACTCGGCATTATTCAGAATTCCTCTTTTAGAATGCAGGCGCTGATAGAAAATATGCTTGATTTTGCCCGTGGACGCTTCGGCAACGGATTCTCGCTCCATCTACAATCAGAACCGGAACTTGACGTAGTATTGCACCACGTGATAGATGAGCTAAGAGTAATCTGGCCAAACCGCCAAATAGAAGTAAGTTTTAATGCTGATTTACCTGTTATTTGTGATAGTAAACGCATCGGACAACTATTTTCTAATATCCTTGGAAACGCACTGATCCATGGCGCGGCTGATAAACCTGTTTTTGTAACATCCGAAAGCAAAGAAAGTAGGTACATCTTAAAGGTTAAAAATTCCGGCGATCCTATCCCTTCAGCTGCAATGGAGCGATTGTTCAAGCCCTTCTCCCGGAGCGAAGTAAAACCAGGACAGCAGGGGCTAGGCTTAGGATTATATATCGCATCCGAAATAGCAAAGGCCCATGGTGGCAATCTTGTGGTAAGCTCTGATCCTGTAGAAACGTGTTTTAGTTTGATTTTATCATGCCGAGAATAAGTCTTTCCTGTTTGAAATCCTTGAAGGTTATCAAGGGAAATATAGTTATTCAAACGACAATTGGATTTAAGAACGTTCTACTTGAGGTAAAGTAAGCGCCTCCCCGGCGATGTTTCAATTTGAAATTGAGAGCCTTCAAACTACCATCCCTTGACTTAACGACAATTTTCATATAGCCTAAATACATATATTGGTAGAGGGAATTATCACAATGGTAGATTACATTTTTATTGTAACTAGTAAAGGGGCATTTTAGAATATCTAAGCGAATAAGATGAACAATCCTGAGATAAAATTACATTCTTACTTCTGGACTGGCTTATGTATTTCATTGATTACGGTCTATGCTTTGATTTCGACCCAATTACATAAAGATCCTCGGGACCAGATAACGGCAGTCTATGCTTCCTTCTCAATTATTATGTGGATAATGATACCCGGCTCCTTGATTTTTTATTTAAATTACTGTGTCTTGTTCAGACTAAAAGGAAAGAACCTTACCATTACAATTGCTTTTATCACAGTTTCATTTCTTCTTTTATTTGTATCGCGAATGATATTTGACCACAGATCATTCTGGACATCATTTGTAATTTCTATCCTCCCGGTAGTCATTGCCATGTGGGTACCATTTACCATTTTAAGTGCCATTGTTTATCTCATACAACGATCAAGAGTACAAAAGGAACTCAACAAGCAAATACTCAAACAAAGCGCGGAAGCAGAACTGGCATTATTAAAAGCTCAGTTGAACCCACATTTTTTATTCAATACGCTTAATAATATTGATACACTCATACAGGTAGACGAAAAGCAAAGGGCCTCCGAATCGTTGATAAGGATGTCTGAAATGATGAGGTATACTACCTACGAAAGCTCAAACGACATGGTTTTATTAGCTGATGAGATTGCTTACCTAAACAATTACATCGAGCTTGAGATGTTGCGATCGTCTAACAAGGAACTAGTAAAGCTTGATATAAGGGACGATGTAGGAGAGTTTAAAGTAGCTCCGATGTTGCTGATTCCATTTGTTGAAAACGCGTTCAAACACAGTTCAGACAAAAGATCCATTTTCGCCATCCGCGTGGGGCTGGAAATAGCTCAGGGTAATCTAATTTTTACCTGTGCTAACAAATATGATGAGAATAGTAAAGCCACGAAGGACAAGAGTTCGGGAGTAGGTCTGCAGAATATACAGCGACGCCTGAACCTTCTTTATCCTGATAAACATGAACTTTGTATCCTGAAAGAGAATGGAGTTTTTGATATAAGACTAATCCTTACCCAAAATGGAAATTAACTGCATCATCATTGACGACGAGCCCCTGGCGCGTGAAAAAATTAAGCAGTACGTAAGCCAGGTTCCTATGTTTAAACTTACCGGATGTTTTGAAGATCCGATTGAAGCACTCCTGTTTCTGAAGTCACACCCTGTTGACCTGATATTTCTAGACATTCAGATGGAGCAGCTCAACGGAATTCAGTTTATGCAAACAATATCTCATCCTCCTAAAATTATAATAACCTCGGCCTATAGCGAGTACGCCCTGCAGGGATTTGAGTTCCGGGTTAGCGATTATCTATTAAAGCCAATATCCTTCAGTCGCTTTATGAAAGCGGTTGAAAAAGTAATGGAAGAACTAAGGGGGAGTGAAATACAAACCTCCGGTATCTTTGTAAAGACGGAATACAGGATGGAAAGAGTTGATCTTTCAGAGATTATTTATATAGAAGGCATGAAGGATTACCTCAACATTGTTTGCGAGAAAAGGCATCTATTAACTCTCCAGAGTTTTTCAAATATGGAAAAGAAGTTGAATTCAAACTTCATCCGTGTACATAAATCCTATATCGTAGCCCTTGATAAGGTTAAAAGTATCGAAAGAAATATTATTCATTTAGATGGAAAGCAGATCAATATTGGTATTAGTTACCGTGATCGGTTCTTTCAATTGATAAATTCTAACAGATGAAGCCAGTTTATATTTACATTATTACTGTGGGTACTATTCTTAGTAGCTTATACTTCGGCGACAGATTGTTTAAACTCCAGCATAGCGAGCAACAGGTATACCATGTACAGAATTTTAAGGTCAAAGATTCCGTGTTTGTGGATGACGCCGTTGTTTTTACAGGCAAGAACATTTTTGGAGTGCAGGAAGCAATTCTAGTACCGGGGCCAGAGTCAACCGAAAACTTTATGTACATATACCTCCGTTTTTCTCCTGAATGGTTTAATGCGAACTTAAAACCCAGGCTAAAAGTAGGCTGGCCAAATAGGTATAAGGCAGAGAATAAGTTATTCGATAACGTAGTTCGGTGGCACAAAAATAATTTGAAACGAGTTTGGCATATAAACGATTTTCCGGTTATCGTTCCTGGTAATGAAGTTGTTGTCCTGCTAAAGGAGGCTTATGGAGGTGATTTGAAGGAGTATATCAAATAGAAATAAGGTATCTTGGCAACTCAAAAGAAATTAGTTCTACTACTTTACAGGCAAATTACTAGATTTCAAACCCTTTTTTCTTCAAGGCTTGGCAAATACTATTCTTAAATTTACCTGCTAAATGATCTCATAAAATGTTAAAACCCTCTTGCTTCGTATATCTCCTGACATATTTCTGCTTACAGGTTATAACCCTATCAAATGCTCAAGGACAAGTTGTTGATGATAGAATTATACCATCAGGAGCCATAATAAGACCGGATTTTAAAAAGTATTTTGATGAGTGCGAAGTGGAAGGTTCTGTTGTTATTCTCGATAACAATCGTAAGCAATGGTATATCTCAGATACGAGTAGTATATTCCTGGAAACTTTGCCTGCCTCCACCTTCAAAATCATCAATTTGCTAATCGCCCTCGAAACAAAAACTATTACTGACGAAAACCAGGTTATAAAATGGCAGGGATTGACAGACACCGTGAAGTATGGCAACAGGCCGGAAATATATCATGATATGTCTGTTAAAGAAGCTTTTCAAGTTTCAGCTGTTTGGGTTTTCCTGGAAATTACCAGGAAGCTTGATCGAAACATTTATATGAAATACCTCTCCGAATCCGGTTAAAGGAACTTAAACCTCGTAGAGCCGCAGATTGATTTCTGGAATTTTGGCCCAATGGGAATTACCCCTTTAAATCAGGTGGATTTTCTTAAAAGACTTTATGAAGGGAAATTACCATTCTCTAAAAGAAGCATAGACATTGTAAAAAGGGTTATGTTAACCGAACAAAGTTCCTCTTATACTATACGGGCTAAAACAGGCTGGGCAAGGTATAAACACCAGAACAATGGGTGGTGGGTAGGTTACGTCGAAACCAATGGCAACGTGTTTTTCTTTGCCACAAGGCTGCTCCAGGACCGGACCAAAAATCGAAAGGACTTTGCAGATTGTCGTAAGAATATAACCAAATCAGTACTAAAATCTCTGCAAGCAATTCAGTAAATAAGACAATTATTATAAGTAGGTTTAGAAAACAATGCCAAATCAGCAATAGGATACCGTTTTTACTGCCAATTATTCATCTATGATCGGTGGCACGTAGTTTGATTAAGTTGGTGTATCAGGATATTCTCACTGGGTAAATCAAGATATTCCCTGTTGGTTCCCGGTTCAACATATAAACGGTCCTGCTCTGAGCGAAATGCTCAGAGCACGAAAAGACCAGATAGTTCAAAGTCTTTCTTACAATCTCAAATTAGTCAAACATCACCAAATTCTCGCGCCTGCAATAGCTAATTATTTCTAAAAATCACAGTGATTAGAACGTTAGAAGCATGAAAAGAAACAGATTTGCGAAATATCAGGACGCGTTACAAGTTTTACAGATTCACCAGGATGAATCAGGTTGCTAGGGATGGTTCATTTCGATAAGAATGTAAGCGTATTCATTCTCGTAATCCAATAAAAACTCACTACGATCGAGTTCTTTAGCTAATCTTAAAATAGAAAGAGGTTTTTCCGGCCCAGGGAAGAACTTGTCCATGTCGAAGTTGCAAAAAATGGCCCACATAGTTACTTCAGCGTAATATTCCTGGTACGGCATCAATTCAAAGTCACGGTAACACATTTCGCAAGGGTCGTCATTCAATGCGGAGGAGATCGCAAACCATGCAAATTCTGCGGAAAGGAATTCTGTTTTCTTTAATCTGCAGGAATACAATGTGGTAGAGTTTTCCGGGGACACTGTTTCAGTAAATTGAACATGTTGAGCAGGTAAATCCTCATACTTGAGAAACTGCGACATCTGTTCTGACGATAAAAATTTTTCCTTATCCATTAAGCTTCAAACCAACTAGTGAGTAGGTTCATATAGTTTTTAGGTTTATTTGGCTAATGTACAAAGACATGATCAAAATAAGTTATTTATTAAAAATAGATTTTGATCGCCTTATAAATCAAGTCATATTTCTACCAGTACTTATGGTCTAGCTCTCTTCTTACCTCATGAGGAGGTTATAATTCGAGGGTAACTAAAGCTCGCCGGTTTACCTCAGTTTTAATATAGCCAATGAATCTATAGATTATTTCATTTGCTTCGATAAGATATTGTGCAGCCAGCTCTCTTTTGTACTTTGTTATTTTCTTGTCGTAAAAAAAATCATTATTTATCCTTGCTAGATCGATTTTTACTATTGTCTTAACATGTGCCGAATCTGGCAATTTAGAGGTAATAATCCTTGCGTTATCAACAAGCACTGTTAATTTATACATCCCGCTCTGCGCCTTAAAATCAGTTATTAAATCAATCACAAAAAGGTCGTCCTTTCTTACTGGTGTGTTATGCATGGTGGTTGCTAATAAAATTTTACCAGCCTCTTTATCAACTAGTCTGAAGTCATGCTCATCATTAGGCTCAAATGACTTAAGGAAAGCAGAAAAAATACACTTTTTCGTTACAATTGGATTATGGAGGTCTACCAATTCTTCCACAATAAGCTTCGAACCTTTAGTAGTAAAGGGTTTTAATTCGGCAGTCTGCGAATAGCTATTCAGAAATTCAATTACAAGCAGAGTTATGATAAGGCATTTTTTTTTCATGATAAAGAGATGGGTTTTGTAAAATAATTAAAAAAAGGATGCTGTCGATCTAATTCAACAAAATCCTTGGCATTAATAAGAGATAATGTAAAAATAAATAGAGTAACCAAAAGGACAAAAAGTTCCCTTGGGTATCCGAAAGTAATGATTATCATTAAAAGCTCCTACTGATCACTTTCATATACCCTTCATTATTCGACCTCTTAAAAATTATATCCCGGCATTGGTTGAATAACACAAAAGATTTTAATGAGGTTATCAGTTTTTCAATGGTAACTAGATCGAGTACAACAGGCTCAAAATGTAGATTGTGTACAATCAATACTTTAGCTTTTCGATCTGCCTTAGCGTCCATCCGGGCTATAAAGGTGTCTCCTGCAAGTATCGGAAGTGAGAAATAGCCATACTTTCTCTTATTGGCAGGGACAAAGCACTCAATCTGGTAGTCGAAATTGAAGAAATTCGCCAAGCGGGAACGGAACACATTAACTATATCAAAAGGTGAAAGAATAAACACATCATTATCTAATTCAACTTCGGTCTCCTGGCTTGCGAGCATATAGTGCGGACCTTTAATCCGCTCAATATTAACGATGTTAATCTCACCCTGCTCAACCATCTCTGCGAGAACATTTTTCAGCGGATTGCCTTTCACTCTTCTCGCATACCAGTTCATTTCTTTGGCTGAAGCAATCCCCATTGCCTTTAATGTGCGAAGAATAATAAAGCTAACAAATTCATTATCAGTCGGGACAGTCTGATCGGTTTCTGGAGGTACTAAGTTAAAGGGAAGATCATAGATCTTTTTAAAAGCCTTGTTTCGGCTAATCATGAGGTCTCCAATTAAATATAGCTTTTCGAGTACAACTTTGGAAGGTCTCCAATCCCACCATCCAGTGCTGGCTTCTATACGGTCATTTTCAAAATCTTCAACCATTACAGGACCGTTCCGCTCCACCATGTCCATAATTGTCTTTCTTAAATTATCCTGAGGGTTAGTGAAAGGTTTTCCCTGGGTCCTAAAAGCATTTTTTACTTTAAGAGAATAGCGGAAGTCGCGCATTGGTAAATAACCAGCATCGGAGAAAAAATACTCAAAGATCAGCCCTTCCTCTCCAAGTTCCGTTAGCCATTCGGTTTGGTAATCAGGGACACGAGCTTGAAGCACATGATGATGGGCGCGCTCAACAACATAATTAGTATCCAACTGCACAAAGCCCAAATGATCAATTACCTTGAAAACTGCGTCTTTTCCTGTTCCAAACTGCCCTTTCCTTGCTAAGCCGGCCGCTGAAAGAATAATTCTCCTTGCTTGTTTTTGTGTTAGTGAGATGGATTGCACGAGGTAAAAATAGCATTTGCTTTCAATGTATCCGCATATCGTAAAAACCACCTCGCGCAAATCAAGAACTTATCCCGTCGTAAATTCTAAACCTAACATTAATTTCTTACCTTCAGAATTTTAAACAAAATCAAGCGTTTATCCTTTAAAGGAATTGTATATCTGGAACTGTTATGATTTTATTAGACGGAAGTATTTTTGGAGCAAAGCAAATTCCTTTTGAGGAGATCACCAACCTTGAGAAAAATTCACCGCAATTAATTATTTATGCCATTCCTGCGATGGCTTTTTTTACTTTCCTCGAAATTGGTTATTCGTGGTATCTCCAAAACAAAAACTACCGTCTAAAGGAATCAATAGGCTCTGCCCTGGTTGGATTTGGAAGTGTAGGGATTGGTGTCTTTTTTAAGGTAGTAATCCTCTACGCAGCAGTTTGGATCTACAATTTAGTTCCGTGGCGCATGGAGTTCAACTGGTGGACCATCATTCCTTGTTATATCGTTTTCGACTTTTTTAGCTACTGGTCGCATCGTATATCTCATTTCAACCGGTTCTTTTGGGCTACCCACGTTGTTCATCACTCCGCCGAAACGTATAACTTGACGGTGTCATTCAGACTTAGCTGGATCCAAAACCTCAAGATCATATTCTTTGTGCCCGTTGCCTTGATGGCATTCCACCCCGTTATATTCTTCGTAGTGAGTCAAATTGCTGTACTCTTCCAATTTTGGGTACATACGGAGTATATTGGCAAACTTCATCCTGTGATAGAATATATATTCGCTACCCCATCCAATCACAGGGTGCACCATGGTTCGCAGGAGAAATACCTTGATAAAAACTTCGCTGCTACGTTTATCATTTGGGACAGGATATTCGGCACTTACCATGATGAAAATGAAAAGCCTGAATACGGCTTAACGAGTAAAATTGGCGACAGACTGGATCCAATATTCCTTAACTTTCATGAATTTGTAGATATGGCAAAAGACGTGAGGAAGGCAAAGGGCATTAAAGAAAAACTTTTTTATGCTTTTGCCAGTCCGGCTAAAATTCACGAACGAAAGCAAAAGTTAGGAACTTAACCATGAACTAGAATGAGTTCGTTGGGTTCAACCATTTTATTACCGCGAAGCTATAGGTGTTATTGAAGAGTTGATAGAAGTAGGCCGCTACCCGAAACGCGTAGCAGGCCTGATTCTTATTGAATACTAACTTAAACACCTACCTCAACATCAGCAATAGCTTTATCTAAAGCATTTTCCTGTATACCTGGAATGTTTAAACCTTCTGCTCGGTAAACAGTTACATCGGTCATTCCTAGAAAGCCTAGAACACTTTTAAGATAAGGAACTACAAAGTCATAAGGAGCATAAGGCCCAGATGAGTACACACCGCCAGTAGCTACCGCAATATAAACCTTCTTGCTTTTTACAAGACCTTCTGGACCTTCCTGACTATAGCGGAAGGTCTTACCTGACCGGGCAACATGGTCTATCCAGGCTTTAAGCGACGAATGTATAGTAAAATTATACATCGGTGCTCCAAGAACAATTACATCAGCCTCCATCAATTCTGAAATAGACTTATCAGAGTACAGAATGTTGTCGCGGTCATCAGAAGTGAGCTGTTCTTCGGGTGTGAAAAACGATTGTAGATGGGGCGCGTCAAGATGTGGGATGTTCTCGTTGAGCAGGTTCACCTCGTTTACCTTACTGCCTGGATATTTCTGCTGTAATTTTTCTACTATGGCTCTGCCTAATTGAATACTTACTGAAGCATCCTGGCGGGGACTTGAAATTAAGTGAAGAATAGTTTTCATTACTAATATTTTATAGAGTTTCGAATAAACCGGACATTTGCCGGTAATAACTTTAGACAAAGTTAGCCCTGGTGAATGGTTAAAAACCCTAACTTCCCTCCAGGGAAGCGCTTCCATCAAAGGAAGTGAGTACCTTTACATTTATGGAAATGATTGAAGATCAAATCATACATTCAGGGGAAACATGTATTACAAGCGTAAACTACATTAGCGACGCGCTGTACGTTTTGGGCGGCAAATGGAAGCTAGTTATTATTTTCTCACTTACTGAGTCTCCCCGACGCTTCGGGGAATTGCAAAAGATATTACACGGTATCGGTCCAAAGATGCTTGCTAAAGACCTTAAGGAGCTAGAGTTAAATGAGTTTATAGTCCGTCGTGTCTATAAAGGTTCGCCGGCAAAGGTTATTTATGAAGCCACTCCCTATAGTAAATCCTTGTCTAAAATACTGTTTGAATTGAGGGACTGGGGGATGCAGCACCGGGAAAAGATTAAGCAAAGTATGCGTAAATAATGAAGATCCGCTAAGCAGCAATCCATTACCATAAACTCTGTATGAATTCAAAAATAGTTACTCTTTAATTGCCATTCCGGCCAAAACTCACGAACCAAAGCAAAAGGCAGGATAGGGCTGGGATAATTATAATAACTTCCTTAAATAAACTGCGTACAAGTGGCCTGAACTACAATTTAGGTAAGTGGATAAAAAGGAAGAAGATAAAAAGAAGATAACCCAAATATCATCAACATCAATAGTAGTAGGTGTACTTTTAGCAGCTGCCTTTTACTTGCTGGGATTTAATTATTTAGGTGGTGCCATGGTAATCTATTGTTTGGTCATGTCGCTGCACTTATTACTGCTAAAAAAGGGATTCGTAAAAAATCCTACACTCAACAACACCTTTATAGTGAGCCTCTTTATTATCCTGGTAGTCTATTTGCAGGGACTAAAAGCTGGTGGATATATGTTTTTTCTGACGTTCTACATTGCTATTCCCTACATGATAGACACCACGAAAAAATTTAAAGAGGAAATGTTCCTTTATTTTGGTATCACTACTTTGTCCTTCCTTATTTGTATGTTCTTTGTGCCTGAAATAAGTACCTGGGAAAAAATTTCAGACGAACACTATCATTACCTTTTTATCGCTAATGGCCTATCCACAATAAGCATGGCATTAGGTTTTGTTTATCAGGGAGTTAAGTTTGCGAAACAACATGAAGATGCGCTAATTGCCGAGACCAATAATACTAAACAACTAAATGCCGACCTAAAAATTCAATCTCTCGAATTGCAGCAGCAATCAGATAATCTCCAAGCGCTGAATGAAGAACTGCAAACCCAGTCGGAAGAACTAAAATCTCAGGCCGAACATCTTTGCACAATGAATGAATTGCTGCAAACTGAGCGAGAACGGGCAGACATAGCCAATCAGGCAAAAAGTGTATTCCTGGCAACCATGAGTCATGAAATTCGCACTCCAATGAATGGAGTACTCGGAATGGCATCACTATTGGCTCAAACCCGGCTGGATGCAGAACAGGAAGAGTATGTAAACGTGATTAATAACAGCGGGGATGCCCTGCTACACGTCATAAACGATATCCTGGACTTTTCAAAGATCGAGTCGGGTAATCTTGAACTTGAAAAACATGACTTTAACCTTCGCCACTGTGTAGAGGCTGTACTCGATGTTTTTGCTAGTAAAGCAGGTCAACAAGGTTTAGACCTGGTGTATCAAATGGATCATTTGCTACCTGTAATGATAGTTGGAGACAGTATGCGTTTGCGACAGGTTCTAATCAACTTTGTTGGTAATGCAGTAAAATTTACTCAGCAGGGGGAAGTATTTGTAGAAGTCAATCTAGTTAATGCTGTAGGTGATGATCTTGACCTAAGTTTCAGTATTCATGATACAGGTATTGGGATCCCGGAAGATAAGTTATCCCGACTATTTAAGGCCTTCTCGCAAGTAGATTCTTCAACTACCCGCAAATATGGAGGATCGGGACTTGGCTTGGCTATCAGTGAACGTCTTATTAAACTTATGGGGGGAGATGTAAGCGTTTCCAGTACAGTAGGAGTAGGGACAACCTTTAAGTTCACTTTAAAAACCCGCGTAGCGCACAGTTCGGAAAGGCAATATGTAACACTAAGCACTGCAGGCCTCGATAAGAAAAAGGTGTTGATCCTAGATGATAATCAAACCAACTTGTCTATATTGCAAAAGCAGTTAGCTCTTTGGAATATTAAGGCCTTGCCTGCACTTTCCGGAGCCGAAGCTCTCGCCTTGTTGAAAGACCAGCATTTTGACTTGATCATCTCGGATATGCAAATGCCCGAAATGGATGGAGTAAGCTTTGCAAGGGCCGCGAAAGTTTTACATCCCGCAACTCCCATTGTTCTACTTAGTTCGGTAGGTGATGAATCACGTTCCAAATATCCAGAACTTTTTAACTCGGTAGTAAACAAACCTATTAAACAAGCGCAGCTAAAATCTATCGTGCAACAGGAACTGAAGCTAAAATCAGAAAACAGCCTTCCTGAAGCCGGAATGATTGTAACACTTAGCGATGATTTCGCTACAGCTTTTCCTTTCGATATCCTTATTGCTGAAGACAACCTAATCAACCAGAAGTTAGCAACTCGCGTCCTTAACAAATTAGGCTACTATCCAAAGATTGCAGCGAATGGGAAAGAAGCCGTAGATATGCTTAACGAGCACCCCTATGATCTTATCTTAATGGATATGCTGATGCCGGAGATGGATGGTATTGAAGCAACAATGACAATCAGGCTGAATAAAGATATTCAGCAACCTATAATCGTTGCTATGACTGCCAATGTAATGCCCGAGGATAAAGAAAAGTGTTTGAATGCTGGTATGAGCGCCTTTGTTTCAAAGCCATTCAAATTGGAGGATTTGAAGGATGTTCTTAAAGAAATGAGTAGCGTCCGCTGAAGAGCGCATAAAGGGAATTATCCTAATCCTCCTGCTATTCTTCAAGCTCCATAGGCACCTGCGGAAACTGTTTCAGGATCACCTTTTTCAGCTGCTCCTGATGTTCATCTCCCCAAAGCCCAATGGCATGGATCAGAGGTATCAATGATCTACCAAAATCAGTAAGATTGTATTCCACCTTTGGAGGCATCACAGCAAAGATCTGGCGCGTAATCAGTTCATGGTTTTCCAATTCTTTTAGTTGCATATTTAGAACACGCCTTGTAGCGTCCGGAATTTTGCGTTGCAGCTCACTCGGGCGTTTGTTACCCTCGTGAATGAACCAAAGTATGCGAATTTTCCACTTTCCATAAAGTACTTCTCCCACCAAGTCAAGCCCACAATTCAGGTATGGCAAAATCTTTCTTTCGTACATAAATACAAATATAACCCGGGCATTTCATTCGGGCAATAGGGATAAAATTCTCCCTATTTGAATCGTAAGTCCGTACTTGTTAGAGCCTTATGTACTATCGAAATTTGGACCAGAATCCAGCACAATCCAAAGCCCGTTGCAAACGGAGAAAGGCTAGGAGTGAAGGGTTCGTATGGCATAAATGAAAAATTAAATCTCATAAAACAGAAGTCCTATGGCACTAGAGTTCGAAAGTAAAAAAGAGTTAGAAGGTAAAATTGCCCTGGTAACAGGCGGCACCAAAGGAGCCGGTAAACCATTTTAAGGGTTGGCCTACGAAAACTCCTTATGAGTTTTATCTTTGGTTACCGGTTTAATTTATCAACAAACTAAAATGAATCTTAAACTTATCGCTTGTTTCTATTTATTTATGTCTGTCATCTTTATTTCTTGTAATAAAGACGAAAGGCCTCTTGAATTTCCCTTAACTATGAAAAGTCAAAAGGTTGAGAGGAAATCTGGTGTACAATTATTCACTAATCAACTGGAGGTGAAAGCGCCTGCTAAGATATCCGCTTTTGTTAACAACAGTGAGATGTTTAATGCAAACCTGATTGGAAAGCGGCTGGGGAACCTTACCTTTCGCAGTATTGATACAGCGTACTTTTCCAGTCCCGACTACCGGTATAGAGTAGAAAGGAAGGATGGGCTCAATTTATTCTACTCTCCTTATGTCGCAGACTACAGTTCCAATTACCGTCACCCTAGTTTGACCAGGTATGCCGATCCTTCAATTCAGGGCGGTGCTTATATTTATAGAAGAGAGATCCGCGTAGCGAGAGGTTCCTTAAACTCCCTAAGTTTTTCATGTTTTGCTTATAAACTGTCTCGAAACGAATATTTTCCAGAAAGAGGTGCAGCTCTGGCTTCAAGGGAGGAAGGAGTATTGTTCAATGAATTCAACGAGGAATTTGTAAAGAGCCTGGGTAAATACGATACACTTGCTATTCAGGAATTTGTAATAAGGGTAAGATAAATAAAGCTACCTGGATCTTCATTAAGCTCTTTCTAAGTTCAAAGTTGCAGTAGCTATTTTCAATGGCAAAAGATAACAGGTAACAAAAACCGGTTATCCTCGTAAAAGCCTATACACCACTTCAGATATTGTATACGTGAACTACTTCCATGATGGAGCCAGCCTTTTCTTTCATGAGAATCCTCAACCCATGTGGATTTTCCTGGCGAATACTTTACAAATAGTTGAGGTTAACGAAGCCGCAATTTCACAATATGGCTACAGTCGCGAGGAGTTTGTTGGCCTAACACTAAAAGACCTTCGCCCTCCCGAAGAATTGCCATTCCTTAGCGATTGTATCTCTAATTCTAACCCTCGCAAAAAGAATGTTTGGGAAACCAGGCACCTGGATAAGAACGGCAAGGCATTTTATGTCAAGGTTTACTCCTCACCATTTGACTACAATGGTCTTTCCTGCTGGCTCACTATTGTGCAAAATATGCAGGAGGCACTAGATTTCAAGCAGGAAATTGCTGATAAAGCTTACAAGTTACAGCAGGTAATGGATAACTCGGTAGACGTTATCTGCGCTTTCGATAAAGACGGTCGATTTATAGAATGCAACCAAGCTTCTATACAAGTCTGGGGATATAAGCCTGAAGAACTAATTGGACGCTTGTTTATGGATCTTGTAACTGAGGAAGATCATGAAGCTACCATTGAGGCTGGGAAAATGGTGATTAGTGGAAAGAATCTGACAAATTTTCAAAACAGGTATAAAAAAAAGGACGGCTCTCTTATTCCAGTAGTATGGTCAGCGCGATGGGACCCTAAAAATAGGATGTTGTTTTGCATAGCTAAAGACGCAACCGAAAAAGTGGAGGCAGAAAATCAGATCAAAAAGCAGTCTGAACGGGTAAAGGAAATTTTGGAGAGTATTACAGATAGCTTTTATGCAGTAGATTCTGATTGGAATGTGACCTACTGGAATTGCGAAGCGGAAAAAGTTCTCGGCATGCCTAGAGAGAAAATAATAAACCGCAACCTTTGGGACGTTTACCAAGACGCAATACCCTTGAAATTCTATTGCGAATTCCACCGGGCTATGAATGATCAGGTTTCGGTTCATTTCGAAGAATACTTTCCACCCTTGCAGATCTGGATCGATGTCTACGCCTATCCCTCTCAAAATGGTTTATCAGTATTCTTCAGAGACATTACTGAAAGAAAAAATACCCAAAAACAAATAGAAGAAAGCAAAGAGAGGTATGATCTTTTAGCTAGTGCGACAAACGATATTTTGTGGGATTGGGATCTTGAGAAGGATCACTTTCATTGGAGCAAAGCCTTTGGAATTCTTTTGGGGTATGAAACAACAGAAGGGCGTACGAGTAGCAGTTGGGTTTTTGAAAATGTTCACCCTGATGATAGGGAACATATTAAGGATAGTGTTTATAAAGCAACTGAAAAGCTGGGTAAGTGGGAAAAAGAATACCGCTTCAAATGCGCTGATGGTAGTTATAAGTATTTTGCAGATCGAGCCTTCGTCATGGAGGATAAGCAGGGAAAGGTTGTACGAATGATTGGGTCAATGCGCGATATTACTCCTTTAAAGTTGAAACAGAAAGAAATAGAGGCCAGAAATTTAAAGATCCTGGAAATTGCTCATTCAAACTCTCATCTGGTACGTAAACCGCTTGCCAATATTTTGGGAATTATTGATTTGCTCGCAGAGAAGGGAGATAATGAGTTACTGGATATGCTCAAGAACAGTGCTCATGAGCTTGACCATATCCTTAAAGATGTTGCAGAAAAAACTTCTCGATGGGATGACCTAACAAATATATAATTTCCCAAAATCCATCCCTTTAAAATATTCGTATCTCAGGTAATAATAGATACGAAATGAGAACAACCTTTACTACGCGTACAGCAGCTTTGTTTGTACTGCTCCTCGCAACAACTTTATTCAGCTGCAAAAAAGACAACAGCGATCCTCTAGCTGATAAGCCCGACCTGATGTTTACAGCACTAACATCTACAGGCACTCTTCAGTCCTACAACGCAAACAACCTTGGAATGATGCCAAATAGTATTAACATTACCGGTTTGCAAAGTGGCGAGACATTACTGGCCATTGACTATCGTCCCGCTACCGGTCAGCTTTACGGTTTGGGAAGCACTAGCCGCATTTATACTATTAGTTCCAGCGGAAAAGCTACAGCAATAGGCGCTGGTCCTTTCACGCCGGCACTATCAGGTAGCGTAGCAGGGTTCGACTTCAATCCTACGGTAGACCGTATCCGGATCGTAACCACCAGTGGTCAGAATTTACGCGCGCATCCTGAAACTGGTGCTGTTGCAGTTGTTGATGGAAATATCAATGGTGTAGCAGGCGCATCAATCTCAAGTGTTGCTTACACCAACAGTAAGGCTGGGGCAGCAAGTACCGTACTTTTTGATATTGACGTTACTGCTAAAAAGCTCTACAAACAAGACCCACCAAATGCTGGAACCCTTGTGGAAGTAGGTTCTCTCAGCTTCACAGGTTCTGCCACTGAGTCTTCCTTCGATATTTCTCCTTCAGGAATAGCACTTGCCTCCGTAGGGAATGGCAGTACTTCTGCACTTTACCAGATAAATGTAGAGAATGGAACAACTGTCAGTCTGGGTAACTTTCCTAATACCATTGTAGGTATCGCAATACCTACCGAGCCGGTTGCTTATGCTGTTGACGAGAGTAACAACCTGATGATCTTTAATCCTGAAAAGGCCGATATAATAACAAAAGCTATTACTGGTATGCAGGCAGGAGAAACTATTCACGGAATAGACTTCCGCCCCGTTAATGGTCAGCTGTATGCTTTAGGTAGCACCAGTAGAATCTATACAATTAACCTGTCAAGCGGAGCAGCAGCTCAGGTTGGTATGTCCCCTTTGGTTACTTTGCTTAGTGGAACTTCTTTTGGTTTCGACTTTAACCCTGTTGTAGACCGAATTCGTGTGATCAGTAATACGGGTCAAAACCTGCGTTTGGATCCAAATACCGGACTGATAGCCGCAGTTGATGGTTCATTAAATCCTGGTTCACCATCTGTAAGTGCTGGCGCCTATACCAATAACTTTCCCGGAACAACAACAACTACATTGTTCGATATAGATTCCGGAAACGATAAACTATACAAACAAGACCCACCAAATGCGGGCGGCTTAGTTGAAGTAGGCAGTCTGGGAGTTGATGCACAAGCAGCAAACGGCTTTGATATTGGCGGCACCTCAGGAATGGCTTACGCAGTGCTTACTGTAGGCGGCGCAACAAGACTATATACAATCAACACCACTACCGGCATGGCAACAGTTAAATCTGGCGTAAGCTTTAACTCACCAGTGCGTGGTTTTGCTATGGGATTAGGATTTTAAGATTCGTTTTTTTGATGCTTAGTAGAAAGCCGCCTGTGGTAGGGCGGCTTTTCTTTTTCCGGCAAAATGTTTTGTTTCCGAGCTGCTGAAAGCTATGCAATAAAGTTCCGAAAGTTTTAAACCTGCTACCTCCAGTACAGCCCGGCAGGCTAGCCCAACATTAAAAAATATACAAAGTTTAAAGTAAACAACATTTATCATAACATTACCTTAACTTCCAATGAAACAACGACCCTTACTTTTGGCCAATAAAACTTGAGAGAAATGAAAAACTTTTATTCAATTACCTTGTTGGCTACAGCCTTAGTTAGCAATGTTCTTGTTTCTTGTAAGCAGGATGAAACTAAGGACGAAGAGAACAAACCTGCACCATCAGTTGAGTTTAAAAATCGTTCAATTACCCCTGCCTTTGTTAAGATGGGCTCTGACTTTTCAAACGTGGGAGTTTACACACTAGTAAGTAGCGAAGACCCTATTCCAAATTCAGGCGATATGGTTTACGGAGGCGCTCCAGACGGCCAGGGTTTTATCGCGAATCCTGACGGTAGCGGATATATTATGGTTACCAATCATGAAAATACATGGGCGGTATCAAGACTTTATCTAGACAAACAATTAAATATAACCAAAGGGGAGTATATTGTAAATACAGACGGCGGTGGATTTAGACTTTGTTCTGCCACTATGGCTACACCTGCTGAGCATGGTTTTGGTCCTATGTTTTTAACAACAGGAGAATCCAATGTGAATGCCATGACGCATGCCATCGACCCTATTGCGGCTGCAGACCCTTCAAGAAACAACAGAACTAAACCAGCTTTAGGTAAATACAGTGGCGAGAATGCTGTTCCTCTTCATAAAAATGCTTATCCTGGAAAAACAGTGATCATCACTGGTGAAGACGCTTCTAACGGACAAGTTTATCTGTATGTTTCGAATACCGTTGGCGATCTGGACAACGGTAAGCTGTACGTTTTAAGAAGAACTGACTTGAATCAGGTTGAAACAGCAATGACCTGGAACAATACGTACAATGTTGAATTTGTTGAAGTTCCGAATGCGAAAAACTTAACCGGACCTGAAATTGAGAATTTAAATTCGACTCTTAAATCAATTCAGTTTGCCCGTGTTGAAGATTTGGATTATCGCAAAGGTTCTGCTGCTAACAACAGAGAGATCTATTTTGTATCAACAGGTGTAGCTGGTTCATCTGAAAAAACCTATATGGGAAGGATGTATCAACTGAAGCTGGATGCTAATGATCCGTTGAAAGGAACATTGAAAATTGCTGCCGATGGCGACGTTTCTCCAACCGGTGCAAACGTAAAGGGTTCGGATATTGTTAATCCAGATAATCTTTGTGTAACTGAAAACTACGTTTATATTCAGGAGGATGGAGATTCTTTCTGGCCTGAAGCCACACACAATTCCTTGATCTGGCAGTATAAAATCAGCGATGGAACCAAAAAAGTATTTATGGATATGACCCATGGCGACGCAAGTGTTTTAGGTACAAAATACAATCCTGCAGGCGCAAATCAATTAAAGAAAGGAATTTGGGAGCATGGAGCTATGGTTGATATTTCTGATGTAGTTGGAGTACCCGGCACATTTACTATCAATATCCATGCACATACTTGGGAAGAGGGAAATAAATTCTTAAATCCAAGCAAGGCAACTTCTGTTCAGTCTTACAAATCCGGAGGTCAAACACTTATCTTAAAGGGTGTTCCAAGGTAAAATATAATTACTGATAAAAGACCTTTCGTTTATATAAGCGAAAGGTCTTTTTGCTTATATAACGTTCAGTTTTGATGTATGACCAGAATACTGTTTTTAATTTTTACTTTACTATACGTTCTTTCTTGTACCAATAAAAGCCCTGAATCATTTGAAGATAGAATTCAGGCTAATATTGAAGCTAAAATTGATTCTTTAAATTTAACTTTAGAACAATTGGAGGAGGCCGGAAACAAAGAAACCCTCCTTTTAAACTTCAAACAAAGCAGAAAACAGTATAAGAACATTGAGCCTTTTGTTGAATACTATTTTCAAGGGCTCTCCAGAAGGATTAATGGGCCAGCCTTACCCGAAATCAAGACGGATGACAATATGATTAATGAGGCAGCCGGGTTTCAGGTAATCGAAGAAATAATTTATAGCGATAGCGTAGACCTGCAAGAATTAAAGAAACAAGTACGTATTTTAAGAACAGATTTAAATTTCGTACGTCAAAATTTTAAAGACCTTCCTGTCCAGAACCACCATTTTTACGAGGCAATTCAGCATCACATTATAAGAATTGCTACTTTGGGAATTACAGGCTTCGATTCTCCGGTAGCTTTTAACTCTATCGACGAGGCTAAGTATAGTATTGATGGAATTGAAGCGTTCTACCGGATGTACTGTGATGTGAACGACCATGAGGTTAGCACAAAGCTTATTGAATCGATAAAGAGAGCAAAACAGTATATCGAAAAGAATAATGATTTTGATAGTTTCAACCGATTGGAATTTATCAAATCGAGCTTAATGCCTCTAAGCATCACTTTTGAGGATGAATTTAAAAGCGTTCTAAAAGACGTCCCAAACTTTGGGGATAATAAAGTATTTTCCGGTCATCTTGCCGATTTAATGCAAGGAAAGAAATTAAATCCTGATGCCTTTTCGCCTTTTGCAGCCTCCAAATCAAGCGCTGAAAAAACGGCGTTGGGTAAAATATTATTTAACGACGTTCAGTTGTCAAGAAGTAATAGCATGAGTTGCGCCACTTGCCATAATGCAAAAATGGCATTCACAGATGGGAAAATCACTTCCAATGCAAACGTCCACAGCAACAGTATCAGGCGCAATTCTCCCACTCTGCTGTACGCTGCATTTCAAAAGTCATTCTTTTATGACATGCGCTCACAGGATTTAGAAAATCAGATTGAGAGTGTGATGAAGGACCCGGAAGAATTCAATCTATCTCCGGAAGAAATCAAAGAAAGGGTTTCTTCAAGTGACAAGCTACTAGAACTATTTAAAAAAGCATACCCCGATTCAAAGGCAATTACCCCTTTTGAGATCAGGAATGCCATTGCATCTTATGTTAGAAGCCTGATGCCCTTTAATTCGAAAATTGATCATTATTTCAAAGGTACGGGCAGTCTCAACGAAAGCGAAAAAAATGGTTTCAACCTTTTTGCTGGAAAGGCCAAATGCGCTACCTGCCATTTTATACCTGTTTATAGCGGAACGGTTCCGCCATGGTATAACAATACCGAGTCGGAAGTAATTGGTGTGCCTGAGAGTATTGCCTGGAGTAACGCGAAAATTGATTCTGACGTGGGCAGATATAAACAGAACCAATTAGAACCGCTTAAATTTTCGTTCAAAACACCAACGGTAAGGAATATAGCATTGACAGCACCATATATGCATAACGGGGTGTATAACACCCTGGAAGAGGTGTTGAAGTTTTATGAACTAGGCGGAGGCAATGGGATCGGAATGAACCTGGAGCATCAAACCTTACCCTTTGACAAACTGGCATTGAGCGAAAAAGAAAAACAAGACATCATTCATTTTTTAAGAACACTAACTGACGAAGAAAAATAGCAAAAGGCTCTTATTAAAGATCAGGAACTGTAGATGTTTTCTACTATCAAGGCCGTTTGCATTGCTGCAACAAGCATTTAATCTTAATTCATACTGGTCGTAGGCACTGCTACGACCAGTATCCCAATTATTTATATTAGCAAGTGAGAAGAATGTATGCTTTTCGCATTCGGCAGCACATGCACTTCGCGACATTCACAGTTGTATACTAGTATGATAAATTTAAAAAAGATTGTTGCTGTATTAAAGGAACGCACAAATTGAAGATCACTTTTATTTTACAAGATCCGAAATGGCCTGATAAACGTTTGAGGGCTCTTCCGCAAGTCTGTTAAATAAATAAAGGAACCATTCAGAGCCGTAAACAAAATAGACCTTCGCGGGATGTCCATTATTTTTCAATCTAGCCAGTCTTTGTGCCTGAATGCCATAGAGGCTTTCAAACTCATAATCTTCGTTCAGTGGGCTATGCAGCTCGATAAGTTTTTCAGACTGATCCTGAATGAGATCATCATGGGTTGCAATAGAACACTTGTGGCGTGTTGATAGCAAACGGTCTATATAGCCTAGGAAAGCAGTATTAAGTTCAGGAGATCTGCGCATTATCATCGATTCCGGAGCTTCGAAGGCTCCTTTAACAATCCGTATCCGACCGGGATACTTTAGGATTTCCTGGAAATCATCTTTCGTTCTATATAGATATGCCTGAAGCGTGATTCCAAGGTTTTTGTATTTCGGGGCCAATTCCGTGTAAACCCGAAGGACATCATCTGTCAATTTAACATTTTCAGCGCTAGCCATTACCTCTATATTACTTATCTGAGCCCTATTACAAAGTTTGGTCAAGTTCTCGAGCGCAAGTTCCCGCGACACAGTTAAGCCTATGTGGGATAGGTCTAGTGCTATCGATGTTTTTAATGACTGACTTGTTATAAGATCAGCTATTTTGAGAAATTCTTCTGTTGCCAATTCTGCAAGGGTACTAGTCGAGGTATTTTCGCCCATATACTCTACAGATGTTTTATATCCGCTTGAAAGGTACTGCTTCAGCTTCGAAGCAGCTTCGTCAAGAGTTTCTCCTCCTATATACCGATCGGCAGCTTTTCTCAGAATATGGTAAATAGTTTTATTCTCTAGGATGTAATTTTTAGCTTCCTGGTTCAACGCTATCTGTCTTAGCGCTTCTGATGCATTTTCAATTAATGTATTCATGTTTATAGTATTTGTATTAATAATGAAGTATTCTAGACCTTGAAGAGTGGTAGCAATGTGAGGCTAAAGTTTTCAAAAAGTCTTATCAAAAAACTTGAACCAGTTCAAGTTTTTTCAAGGCTGGAAATTGAAGATTTGCAAAAATATTTAATCTTCAAGAAAATGAAAATGTTGAACTCAACTACACAGTTATCAGGTTTCGCAGCGCGCATAATACTAGCTCTGGTGATTTTACCCCATGGTTTACAAATGGCCTTCGGGAACTTTGGTGGTTATGGTTTCAACGCTACCATGGCCTATTTTACAGAAAGCATGGGCTTGCCTTCTGTCCTCGGTATTGCTGTTATTGTGTTGGAAGTATTGTTGCCAATTCTTCTTCTCACGGGTTTTCTAGTGAGGTTTAGTGCTTTTGTTACTATGGTAATGTTCATCGGCATGATAATTACCAGTCACCTTTCCCATGGTTTCTTTATGAATTGGACTGGCCATCAAGGAGGAGAAGGGTATGAGTACCATCTCCTGGTAATCGGCCTTGCTTCTGTTCTTCTGTTGGACGGAGCCGGACGATTTTCTGTAGACCGGTGGATCTGGAATAGATATGCTCAAAAAGCATAAAAGAAATCTGGCTACATCCCCTAAAGATATTTGTTAAGTTTGCTTTGTGGAACTGCTTTTTGAATCCATTCGGAAACATGTAAAATTAAGTGCAGACGAGGCTCAAATGGTCCTGGAGCGATTTAAGACCAAGCAATATCGCCGCGGGGAAATTTTAGTATCACCGGGTAACGTTTGCAGGTATGACATTTTTATTCTTAAGGGTTCCATAAAGACTTATTATAGTGATATACGGGGAGCAAGCCATATTATCCAATTTGGAGTACCAGGATGGTGGGCTGGAGATTTTAACAGCTTCATAAAGCAAGTTCCAGCCACACTTACCACACAAGCGATGGAAGACACAACCGTTGGTCTAATATCTTACGGCGACCTCTCCAGTTTAATGAAAGAAATACCACAACTGGAGAGGTATTTCAGAATCATTATCCAAAACGCCTACGCTAATTTTCAGGAGAGGACTTTGCAAAACCTATCTGCTAATGCTGAAGAAAGGTATTTGAACTTCCAAATAAAATATCCCCAACTGGATCGTCTATTGCCCCAAAAAGAAATAGCAGCATACCTTGGGATGTCTGCCGAGTTCTTGAGCAAAATAAAAAAGAGACTTCATACAAAGTAATTTATTCATGAATTAAGCATGATTATTCCGGGTTGAGTAAGGGGATTAGTTTCCTATTTATGCATTGTCATAGGTTATTAAAAGCTATAAGCAATAGAAAAACCAAAGGCCTTGTTTCTCAGGCTTCCGTCTCGTTGTTCGCCACCTAGGTTAGGCTGTAGGTTTGCTAAGCCTATTTGCGTATTCATTAGGACAGAAAACTTTTCAAAAAACTCGTACCCCAGTAGAAAATTCACCTCATAGTCCCAAGATAATGAAATTCACATGCATGGAAAAACTAATTCAGTACACATTTTTGTGCCTGTATAAGATTCTCACCCCACTAAAACTTTTGCTTAACAGGGCTGTCCATAAAATGGATCGAATTGCCCGGCGCTGTTTTGGAACTGCTAATTATTTCAAGGGCTTTTTCCATGTATTCGTCCCGACCTTCTGAAATTGCTTTTATAGTTTGTTCAACCAGTATATCCGGTTGAATTCCTTTTGCCTGTAGTTGAGATCCATCCTGTTGGCGAACTTTCATTCCCGTAAATCGCACAATATAATTTCCGGGAAGCCTGAACATATTCACGTTGCCGTTAGCCCCGGCAGTAGGCTGTCCCACTATTGTAGCAAGTTTATACTGCTTGATAAAGCTCATATAGCTTTCTGCATAGCTGATTGCTCCGCCGCCAGTAAGAAAAACTACCTTTCCTGAAAGGTGCGGCTCCTTCGGTTTCATATCCCAGCCCATCGAATCAAAGCTCACTTTTTCATAGTCGGGATAACTAATTCTTGGCACAAACATCCATTTGTTGGTATCCTTCACGGTTAATAAGTGATTGATCAGTTCATGGTTTCCTTTAGGATAGCCCCGAAGGTCGCAGATGATCCCTTTTGCTTTCGACAAGTTAGGTAAGGCGGCCCTGATACTATCCATTGAGGCAGTGCTGATATCGATGTAATAATTATCGTCTCCTAGATATCGGATCGCCTCCTTATCATTCGTCGAACTAAACGGCGCTCTCTTAAGAACGACTTCTCTTTCTGCCTGGCCAACTTGTTGAACAACCAGGCGGATTTCCGAATCCTGTTTCCCCAGGAAGAGCTGTCTGAGGGCAACATCAGTTTTCCATTGCTTCGAACCCGAGATCCTGCTCCTCAATTCATCCAAAGCGTCCAATGCAGGCTTTCCATTTACTTTAAGCACGACATCTCCTGGTTTTAGAGGTACTTCCGGAATGGTTTTATCGTTATGATAAACTTTATCTATAACAATTTTCTCCTCAGCAAGGGTAAGAGCTACGGGAATTGTAAACCATTCGGGACTTTCAGGTCCACTGACGGAAACATGGCCATCTGCCAGTTTCTCAGTAAGCTGCTGCAGCAATATAAGATACTCTTTCCCGGTCTTAATGGTGCTGGCCGTTGTAAGGGAAGCCGGTAATTGTTCATCCCATCGCGTTTCAATCTCATCATGGTAGGGATAAAAATGCTTGAAGATATTCCATGTAGTAATTACCCCTGCCAGCCGAACATAAGGATCGGAAGGGTTAAATTGCTGCGGAGATGAAGCATTCATAGCACTTTGAATCGCTTTTAACGCAGTTGAATCGCCCACAGGATAGGTATGGGTGCTTGAGCCTTTTAATACAAGTGGAATCATTACCAAGATTCCGGATCCCAGATCCTTTTGTAGAAAATCGCCAAAAGCCGGTCTTTGCTTATATATAGCAGTGTCTATTGTCTCGTTTATCTTGTTTCTAATTAGCAAGGAACGTTTTCCATCTGTTGCAGCATCGTCAACTACTTCGTAAATATATCCGGGCGAAGCAGTGTTCCAATCCTCGGCTTTTGCAGCCGAAGTTTCAAAAGAAGAGTTTTTCAGTTCATGCACTTTCCATTTTCCCTGGTCTTCAAATTCAAGAATGAAATTATCCGCCCAAACTTTACCTTTGCCGCTAAGAAATACTCCAAAAGCTATTGCCATGGCGTCCTTATCTACAGTTCCCGTCGTTTCGTAACGCCCCCATTGGGTTTTAGTAACGGGACGGGAATCCATATTGTCAAAGAAGCCCATCTTATTACCGTCTCGATCTACCCTTACCCACATTTGTCCGCTACCTCCGGATCCATCGGTTTTAATCATAGAACGTAACCTGAAGCGTTTTCCTCTATAGGGAACTGCATCTATGCCTCTGGTTGCGGTACCAAAGCCATGAGATTTTATATTGTCGGGGGAGGATCTGTTAACGCGTACACTCTTATATAGTTGGTTATTAGAACCGCCAAAGCCGTAATGCTGCCAATAAATATCCTGCACTTGAGTTTCAGCAGGTGGTGTTAGTGCATTTTGGGGAAACTGAAAAGCAGGGCGGGCTGATATAATTACAGAAGGCGCAATAGGATTGAAAAGAAAATTAAGCTTCTTTTCTAGTTCTTGCCTGTTTTTTGCTGTTTCCACTGTTTTTGCACCATAATACAGGAAGCGGTCCCAATTTATTGTTGCTGCCACATCTGAAGGATGAAAATATCGAACGTAACCATACAAGCGGCCAAAGGTCGCCAAATTGTTGATCTTCTGCTGTCCGGGCACTTGAGGAAAAACCGTAAAGGGTAAAACAATAAGAACTAAGGATAGGAGATTTTTCATAATGCTTAGGATTAAAGCTTTGAAATTAACCGATTATTGTTTAATACCCAGAAATTTAACACAGGTTAACATCTTTAATTCCTTCGCGCCTTTTTTTGAAACTAGGTTTCCTTGTTTTTATTAGCATCGCTGCTGATAAACATTTCGTTTGCCGTTTCTGCCACAATATCCAAAAAGCGTTCGTAATGCTTAAGTACGTCGCTTATCAGTTCATTTTTCGTAAAATACTGCACATTATAACCTTCCCTCGAATCCCCAAAAAAGGTTTTGGGATAATAGATTTGCTTGTCCTGCAATTCAGGAAGGTTATGGTCGTCTATCAAGTGCTCTGAAACCATTCTTACCTGGCTTTTTACACCATAAATGAAATTGTTCACAACATCATGCGAGATCTCCAATTCAATCCTTTCAGGGTTCTGACTTGACTTTATCTTCACGTCAATGCCATTAGTAGCGAACTCTTTTTTAAGTTCCATAAAAGCTTCCAGGGCATTAACCTTTATGAACTCGTCAACAGATGGGCGGTTTTTAAACGAAATGATCTCCTTTAATCGTTGCCTCCACAAATCGCCCGACCAGGGAACAGTTGATACCGAAAAACCGCGTTGATAATACTTATAGTCGATCACAAGGCCTTTCATCAAAGCAACGGTAAACAGCAACATGATCAGTGAAAATGGTAAAGCAGTGATCAGGGTCATCGTTTGCAATGCTTGTAATCCACCTGCATTTAATAACATCAATGCTAGTACGGCTAATAAAACACCCCAGAATACCTTCTGCCAAACTGGCGACTTTCCCGAGTTTCTCGTTGCGATACTATCCATTACCAATATGCCCGAATCGGCCGAAGTCATGAAAAAGATAACGATGATGGTGATCACCAAAAAACTGGAGATAAACGGCATTGGCAGCAACTCCAAAAATCGGAACATCAGGGCGTCAGGATCGTTAACCAATTCGCTTAATGCCCCACCTGTAATGTTGAAGTCGAGCCAGATGGCACTATTCCCGAAAATAGAGAACCATATAAAATTAAATAAGGTGGGAAGGATCAGTACAGCGGAGACGAAGGATTTAATGGTACGGCCCTTTGATATGCGGGCAATAAATAAGCCTACGAATGGTGCCCATGAGATCCACCAAGCCCAGTAGAGGATACTCCAGTTGTAAAACCAGGGGAGCGTTTCCTCTTCGTACACGTGAGTATTAAAGGTGATATTAAAAAAATTGTTAATGTAATTACCTAAGCCATCCGTAAAGCTGCCGATCAAATACACGGTCGGCCCCACGGCTAAAACAAAAAGAAGCAGCACAATAGATGCTCCAATATTGATATTGCTAAGTATTTTTATTCCTTTATTCACCCCGGACGTTGCTGAAAAAATAGCAAATGAAACTAATACCGCTACAATTCCAACTTGGTATCCAAAACTCGTTTCAGGTAAGATCCCGAGGGTTTTCAAACCAGAATTAATCTGTACTACCCCAAATCCGAGAGTAGTGGTAATTCCGAAAAAAGTGCTGCACAAAGCAAAAACATCAATAGCAGTTCCCCATTTTCCATTTACTTTTCCTTTCAACAGTGGATAAAGGCAACTTCTAAGTGATAGAGGCAAGCGGTACCTGTATGCGAAATAAGCTAACGAAAGTCCAACAAGACCATAAACAGCCCAAGCATGGATCCCCCAGTGGAAGAACGTGTACAGTTGTGCGTTCTTTGCTCTGTTGATATAATATTTCCCAAAAGCTTCGGTTGAGTAATGAGAAATTGGTTCGGCAACAGCAAAGTACATAAGCCCAATTCCCATCCCCGCGGCAAACAACATAGAGATCCATGAAAAGAATGAATACTCAGGCTTACTGTCGTTAGACCCTAATTTGATGTCCCCGTATTTACTGAACATCAAATAGACCAAAAAGATCACAAATATGGTAACAGACCAAACATAAACCCAATTCAAATTAACAAAGATGAATTGTTTTATATGGTTTAAAACCTCCTCGGTACCCTGAGGGAAAAAGACCGAAAGGAGGCAAACGCCAATAATGAATGTTAGGCCTGGAACGGTAATGTCTCTGTCGAGGGTTGATTTTAAATTGCGTTGAACCATAGAACTTTATCCTTAACCTTCACAACAGGTTTTTTGTTGTCAAGATTATTTTAGGCTCCGATCTAAAGTACTGTAATATACATATGCGCCTGTTTTCCGCAGCCCTCTAAGCGCTATCACTCACGTAATTTACTTCAACTTAACCACCGCCTTCAAGGTAAAAATGGTATGAGCACTGAAAATCCCCAACGCGCCGTTATTGAAATTCGAATTGGGATTGGAGGGGGCTACAGGTGGACCGCCTTCTCCGGAAATTTGCGCAATGGCGAAGTAATATTTATAAACAGGCAAATCCAGCCCACGCATTTCAACTTCCAGGGAATCACCTTCTGCAAGCTCATCAAGATCGGTAAAAAGCGTTTCAGTAACATTATTCCCGTTAGTAAACCGGTCTTCGGTAAGGGATTCCTGTACTTCTTCATCCTTGGCTTTTATCCTGAACAAGTACTGATTTTTCGCTTCTTTGGGATCTTTGTAATAAGCAAGTGGAACAATCACTTCCTCGCCAAAAAAAGACAGTTTTCTAAAGCCCAGTGAATCCAGTTTTACGGCTAACGGCATGGTAGAACTTGCGGTATACACTTTACCTTCCACGTTTACATCAAGCACATATCTCGTTCCGGGCACTCCTGCAAACTTTGGACTTTTGTAAACGCCTTTTTCGGTTTCGGTGAAAGTAATCTTCTGTCCCCCGGGAGTACTTAGCACCACCTGGGCCCCTGAAAGACTATTGAACCTGTTTGTTTCAGTAAAGGGAATGGTTTTAGAAATCCTTACCACGTGATTGGTGTCCAAATCATTTACCTCGGCTTCAATAACCAGTTTAGGTTCTGAATCCTTTAGATCAATGTCTACTACTTTTTCACAACTTGCAAATAATATACCTGCAAGTAGAAGCAGCGTAAAAACCTTTGCTTCTGATTTCTTATATGTCAATGCGATCAATTGAGATACTTTCATAATTTAAAACTTGAAGTTCCAGGTAACAGATGGGATAATACCGAACAGTGTAGTTCGTACAGCTTGAGTCTTTGTTGCGTCATCCGGATCGTCCCTGAAGTCCATTGTATAAGTGTTTTGCCTGTTGTACAAATTGTAAATCCCAAACGACCAGCTCGACTGCAGTTTTTTCCCAGGCTTCGCTTCCAATGTAGCAGCCAGATCCAGCCGGTGATAATCCGGCAGACGGTCGGCGTTCCTCTCCGAATAATAAAATACAGTTTTGCCTTTCAACTGATATTTCCCGTTAGGGAAGGTAACGGCATTGCCTGTATTATAAACGAATGTTGATGAAAGTGTCCACCGCTTGCTTGCCTTGTAAATGCCCACCAGGGAAAGGTCATGAGTTCGATCCTGCTTTGACGGGAACCAGGTGCCGCCATTAATATCGTCAAACTGACGCTCCGTACGGGATAGGGTATAACCAACCCAGCCATTCAATTTTCCGAATCGCTTTTTAAGGAACAATTCTAGTCCGTATGCCCGGCCATCGCCATACAACAGATCACCCTCCACATTATTGTTACCTCGCAGATCGGTACCACTGCGGTACTCTATCTGATTAGCCATGCTTTTATAATAGACCTCTGCAGAAAACTCGTATCTGTCATTGTTAAAGTTCCGGAAGTATCCCACGGCCACCTGATCCGCAATTTCGGGTTTGATGTTGTTACTGTTCATTACATACAGATCAGTAGGAGAGGTGGATGTGGAATTTGACATCAAGTGCAAGTTCTGCGTGTTCCTCGTATAAGAGGCCTTTAGAGAACTGGATTTTCTCAACTGATAACTTGCAGAAATACGTGGTTCGGGGTTTATATACGTTTTAACAATTTCTCCTCCTGCATAAGTGCCGGTACCAATTGTATTTCCGTCCCTGTCATAGGTCCTAAAATCACCGGGACCAAAAGCTGAAAACGCACTGCCGCGAAGGCCGTAAGTAATATTTAGTTTGTCGCTAACCTTCCACTCATCCGAAATATAGATTGCAGTTTCCAGACCTGTGCGGTTTTGAATCTGATCATCATTTACCGACGAGGCCTCACTTGCCGTGATCTTACCAGGTCTTATGGTATGGTGTATCACATCAAGACCAAAGCGAAGATTATGCTGGTTCAGAGAGTATTGAAAATCCTGTTTAAGATTATAATCCTGGATAGCCGACTTTACTTTAAAATCGCTCTGCTCAATAAAGCTCTGAATTACGTAATTGTAATTGCTATAGATGAGCGATGTGTTTGAGAATAAACGGTTATTGAACAAATGGTTCCAGCGAAGAGTAGCGGTAGAGTTACCCCAATCGAAGCCGAAGGTTTTGTTCAGCCCTAGTTCATCCCTTCCAAAATACCCGGAGAGGTAAAGTGTATTATTCTCGTTTATGCGGTAATTCACTTTGGCATTTAGATCGTAGAAATACAACACGTTATTTCTAATGGAGGTGTCTGGAGCCAATTTTAGAAATGCATCAGCATAAGTTCTTCGTCCGCTGATAATAAACGAGCTTTTATCCTTGATCAACGGGCCTTCCACCTTTAACCGGGATGAGATCAATCCCAAACCACCTTCTACTCCGATGTCGTTCTGGTTACCGTCATTCATGCGGATATCCAATACAGAGGCCAATCTTCCACCATATTGAGCAGGCATTCCGCCTTTATAAACAGCTACATCTTTTATCGCATCTGAGTTGAAGGTAGAAAAGAAACCCAGGAGATGGGAGGCATTATAAACAGGAGCTTCATCCAACAGGATCAGGTTATGGTCAATTGATCCACCTCGAACGTAAAACCCGCTATTACCTTCACCTGCTGATTTTATCCCGGGAAGAAGCTGGAGTGTTTTGATAATATCACGTTCCCCAAATAAAACCGGAACATTCTCCACTTCAGCCATGTTCAGTTTGGCAAGCCCCATCTGGGCACTTGAAACATTAATGTCTTTTCGCTCTGAAGTAATTACCACCTCTGCCAGCTCATTATTTGCTTTTAGGGAAAGGTCGAAGCGAGTATTCTTATTTAGGTTTAAAGACCGGGTAAGAGTTTGGTAACCGATATAGCTAACTGTCAGACTATAGTCTCCCTTTGGTACGCTCAATGAATAATAACCGTATGCATTAGTGGTTGTAGCGTTATCTTTAGCTCCCCTAAGCTTTATCGTTGCACCAATTAAAGTTTCTCCGGAGGTAGAATCTTTGACGACCCCCGAAATAGTAAAGTTATTTTGGGCGAATCCATATCCCGCAAATGAAAGTAATGCCAGAATAAGTACGCCAACCTTTTTAAATTGATTCATCAACCTTTATTTGTCGTAAAAAATGTACCGCTAAGATGCGGTAAATTTTAATTTGTTACAGGATTTATGGAATCAATCTTGATGGCGGATGGTTAACGAAAAATACGAGCTGATGCTCAACCTATTCTGCTGCAGCTCTTCCTAGTCGGTCATTTATTGCCAGGCCAAGGCCTTCTTCAGGAAATACTTCAGCCAGGATAATGTCCAGTCCTTTAGAGTCAAGCTCATACAGAGCATTGAATAGGCCTTGTGCGGCTTCTTCCAGATTACCTGATGGCGATAAGATGAGCTGATGGGCAATAGCAGGATGGGTGTAATGAGTGTTGAAGGAAAGCACGCCTACTTGCTTTCCCTGCACATTAAGCAGGTGTTGTTTCACATCAGCAGTATGGATCAATTTTGCTCTTGGGGAGTAATGTTTTAGAAGCATGCCAGGTGATGCAGGGCTGGCAGATTCATGTGTGATAGTTTTTATCTCCACACCATCCAGTGCTGCTTCCAGCGCTTCTTTCGTTATTGCACCATGGCGATAAAGGTAAACACCGTCCGACTTAAAACCCACTACGGTAGATTCAATTCCTTTCTGGCATGGCCCCCCATCCAGAATAAAGGGAGCTCTTTCACCAAACGCTTTTCTAACGTTCTCTGCACTTGTCGGACTTATATAGTTCGAAGGATTGGCGCTTGGAGCAGCCAGCGGAAATCCTGTTTCCTGCAACAAGTTGAGAGCTATAGGGTGATTAGGCATTCGCACGGCAACCGTGTTACCTCCGGCGGTTATCACGTCTAAAATCGTATCTTGCTTTTCCAACACGAGCGTAAGAGGACCCGGCCAGAAATGACTGGCCAATTTTAATGCCGTATCCGGAATGTTCTTTGCCACTTCACTCAGCACTTCGAAGGATTTGATGTGTACGATAAGGGGATTGTTTGATGGCCGTCCTTTCAACTCAAAAATTGAACGTACCGCAGTAGCATCATAAATATTTGCAGCTAAGCCGTATACTGTTTCCGTGGGGATAACAACAACTTCCCCTTGTTGCAACATTTTCGCAGCTTTTGAAATTTCCGGACTAGACATGCCGCAAATTTACTGATCGTTGCAATATCATTGTGAAAATACTTTGGCGTAAACAAGTGTCAATAGTACTTTTCAGGATAGAATGAGGGCGAATTAGCACAAATCACAAAGTAATGCTTGTTCGCGATGAAGCAAATGGAGTGAATATAATTCATTACCTTGCTGTCTAGTCGCTTTCTTACATCAACACAATGACGAATAACATTTTTGAAGCCAGCCTTAAAACTATCGGTTTACTACATGTGAATGAGGATAGTCTTAAACTTATCAATTCTGAGGCTTACAAATCGTACATCAAGGCCATGTACTTACCTAAAGGATGCAGTATCAAAGTCGACTTTACTATTTACCATACTGGAGAGCCTTCGCTATTCTTTATAAGTCCCAATCAGGTTCTAAGTATTGAAGCTCTCTGCACGGAGCAGGGCTATTTTATATTTTATAATCGTGATTTCTATTGTATCCAGATCCATGATGAGGAAGTAGCTTGCGACGGCCTGCTGTATAATAACATTAATAATATGCCTATGACAGTGGTACCTGAGCAGGACGCCGCGTTCATCAATCATCTTTTCACCCAAATCCAAAGCGAGTTTGAGCTAAAAGATTCCTCACAAGAGGAAATGCTTCGCACCTATCTAAAGCAGTTGTTTATCAAATCCACAAGGCTTTGGAAAAAGCAGCATCTAAACGGGGTGCTCACCGATCAGAACAATGACCCTGACGCTTTTAGACAGTTTACCCAATTAGTTGAGGCCCATTATAAGCAGAAACATACCGTAGCAGACTATGCCGACTTGATGCTGGTCGCGCCTAAAACCCTTACTCATAAATTCAAACGGATGAATCTTCCTGCCCCAAATGATGTGATCAAGAACCGGATCATTCTCGAGGCTAAAAGACTTCTAGTACATACCACTCTGACTGCAAAAGAGATTGCGTATGAGTTAGGATACGATGATCCGGCTTACTTCAGCCGTTTGTTCTTAATAAAAACCGGCGAATCGCCTTCAGGATTCAAGTCGAAGTATTTAGGTCAAGGTCAACTGGATGCTGGTCCTGCATATCTTGCATCGGAGGCTTAAGGACTAAATTCAAATACATCCTCACAACTTTCTGTTAAAGCGAGCTCTCTAAGCAGCGCTATAATTTACCTTTTCCATCTGAAACTACACCGGTTCAGGGCTATTAAAATAGTTTTAATGGTACCAGGGAAAAATCTACAAGACACTCAGCTATATGTCCATTCCTCAGCCTCATGTTTCTGCCCACCTTTGTACTGTTCACTGATAACAATACAAAAAGAAACATAAATTAAAAGCTAAAACAATGAAAACACTTATCTTAACCATCAGTCTTCTAGCAGCACTAACCCTTAATAAAAACCTTAGTGCCCAGGTAAAGAGAACACCCGCTTCAGCAGGCAGAGCAGAGTACATCGAGGTAGAAAAGAATGTCAAATTACATGTGACAGACTTAGGTGAAGGACAGCCAGTTGTTTTGATCCATGGTTGGCCATTAAACGACGCTATGTATGAGTACCAATACCAATATCTTGTTAAAAAAGGATTCAGAGTGATCGGAATTTCATTAAGAGGATTTGGAAAATCAGACAGGCCTTATGGTAAGTATAACTTTGATGTTTTCTCAGACGATATTAAAGTTGTATTAGAGAAACTGAATATAGAGAAAGCCGTGCTCGGAGGCTTTTCAATGGGAGGAGCGGTAGTTACTCATTATACTGCTAAATATAATGGGGCGCATATCAGTAAGCTGGCACTGTTCGCTGCTGCAGCACCATCATGGAAACAACGGGCTGATTTTCCTTTCGGTGCGTCTGATGAAGCGGCCGCAGGTTTGATCAAAACAACAGAAACCAACAGACAACAGCTTATTGTAGACTTTGGAAACAGCTTTGGTGCCACTGAAAACAGCTTGTCGGCACCAGTGTCCAACTGGTTGGCCAGCATCAACTCAGATGCTTCACCTTATGCCACTACACAATCGATCACTGCATTAAGAGATCTTGACCTTCGTCCGGAACTAGCTAAGATCAAAATCCCGGTTGCTATTTTCCACGGAACAAAAGATAAGTTGTGTGAATTCGAATTCGCTAACCAACTGCATAAAGGCCTAAAGAACTCTTACATTGTTAAGTTCGAGAACAGTGGTCACGCATTGTTCCTTGAAGAAATGGATAAGTTTAACACAGAGCTTGAGAAATTCGCAAAATCATAAGAAGGATAAAGCTCTCCAATTACAGGAAGTTTAATTTCCAAAATAAAGGGAATAGGTGGCCGGTGCTAATCTATTCCCTTTTTTAGTAAAACACCTCGCACCGTTATGCTGAATTCATTTAAATATCTCTTGGTCTTTATAACCTCGCTGTCACCAGCACCAAAACAAGAACATCCCCACCTTGCACCGTCATGCTGAATTCATTTCAGCATCCCTTGAACTACACATTAATATCAATTATACCTATACTGTAAATGATTTAAAGTAAAAGCTTAACAATCAGCCCACACCAACTACTAATTGATTAGGTGAAACCCCATATTTCTTTTTAAAGATATAAGAGAAATGGGAGAGGTCTTCAAATCCAACTTCAAGGTACACCTCTGTGGGCTTCTTCTTTTTCTCCGCTAAATGATAATAAGCAAACTCGAGTCTTTTGTCGGTTAACCACTTCTGAGGGGTGGTATTAAATAGCTTTTTGAAATCCCTGTTGAATGTAGATAAACTCCGGCCAGTCAGGTATCCCAGTTTTTCCAGCGACATGTTAAACATGAAGTTCCGCTGCATAAAATCAACCAAATCGATCTTACCCGGAGCGTCGAAATTTGCCAGAACACTATCAACACCCGGATCGATCGTACGGAGGATACTTACAGCTTCTGTTATTTTCAGAGAAGCGATATCCTCTGGAAATTCACCCTTTACATCAAAGTAAGGTATTAGGGATGCTAAGCAGCTTTCTATTAATGGATGACCGCTGAAACTGAATATCTTTTGTTCCGGTTGCCTTTTCACCCTGACATCAATCTTCTCGTAATATTTCTTTTAGCGTTCAGTCGATAAATGCATCACCACGGTTTTATGAGGCAATCCGTTTTTGGGGTAATTAATAATAGTGGCCAATTGATTTCTAGGAATAAGAAAGATATCTCCTGTTCTGAAGTAAAAGGTTGTATCCCACTGGATAATCTTTGTTTCGCCTGAAATGAACCAGACTAGCATATGGTCGTCAAACATCAGGTCCGACTTGAACAGCTTGTCCTCATAAGACGATAGCTTAATCTCCTTGCTTAAGTACCGGGATATATGTTCCATTTTTTAAAGTTATTTATTTTAGTCAATGATATGAGTTCCTTTTTCAACTAGTTGGTTGCGAAGGATTTCTCGAACGAGGTGTAGCTGTAACAGATATTCCGCAAGTCCTGATAGATCTCGCACAACCTTGATGACTGATCATTATCGTCTTGTAAGATTTCCAGATCTTTGCCTGCACAGGCTTCAGAAAGTTCATCGGTGATCAAAAGATAGGAGGTTTGCGGAACCTTATTTTTTAGCAGCCGGTGAGCTTCCACAACCACTTGTCCGTATAGCTTTCTAAACCCACCCAGGTAATACTCGCTCATTGGTCCATAATGGGCTACAGCCTTAAGTTCCAGGTTCAATTTCAGGTTGTATTTTATTTCTAAAGTCGCCCTGGTTTGATCAAAAGCAGTTTTCATCGCTTTAAACTGTTCCATAATTTCATCGGTATCTGGTAGCTGTTGCCATTTGAAAAAGAATACTGCGTCGCCCTCGATCTCGGCTACCTCCAAATCCAATTTATTATTTTGGATGATTGATGAAAGTAGTTCATAGGTTATGCTTCTTCCCGTTATCTGGTCTGTGCTTCCCACAAGTTCTGTGAATCCGCTGATATCTGGTATAAATACCAGGCCCTTCCGGTCGGGCTGACCATTTGTGTAAGCCCTCTTTGTTACTGCTTTAATTCTGTTAAATATGTTAATCATGATAGTTTGTATTTTTTCATTATATCAGATAGCGATACCATTTAAGCCTCCGCTCATTAAGCCCACCGGGGAAGGGGCATTCAAGCTAATTCACTTCGAACCTTATGCCTGTCATCTGTTCGCTGAGGTTCCAGAGTTTTTTAGCATTTGTCTCATCCAGGGAGTAGGGTTGTACACCTCGTTCACCGAGACCGTTACCTGCTGTAAAATGGCCGAGGTCTAATTCCGCAATGTCTCCATCTTCGCAATAAACACCACCTATATCAGCTAGCAAGGGACTAGTGGCACACCAAATTGTTGTAGCTGCACCTTGAGGAATGCTTTTAAGACTTGCAAGGATCTCCTCACGCATATTGCCATTTTCATCAAAGAAGCCCATCTGTTTGAAAAGTTCCATGTCCGCTTGCCGACCTAGTTCTGTACCTGCGATAGAGCCAGGATGTAAAGAATATGCTCTTACATTAAAGGATTTGGCGCGATTATCCAGTTCAAGAGCGAACAGGTTGCTAGCTGTTTTCGACTGCCCATAACCCAGCAGCGTTTGGTATTCCCTGTGCTCAAAATTAGGATCTTCGAAATCGAAAGGCGCCATTTGATGCCCATAAGAAGATACATTTACAACCCTTGCACCACCGGCTGCTTTAAGCGCAGGCCATAACCTGGCTACCAGCTGATACTGTCCTAAGTAGTTTGTTGCTAATTGAGATTCGATACCCCGACTATCCCTTTGTAAAGGAACCCACATTATACCGGCATTATTAATCAGCAAATGAAGAGGTCTGCCCGAAGCAAGAAATTCACCTGCAAATGCATCAATAGTCTCTGGCTTGGTTAAATCCATTGCAGCGATCTCTACATTTGGAATGCCCTCTAAATTTCGCTTTGCTTTTTCAATGTCTCTCGCTGGAACGACCACCGTTGCCCCTGCTGATGCCAGAACCTTGGTTGTCTCCAGTCCAATACCTGTATTACCTCCAGTTACAATTGCTATTTTTCCAGTCAGGTCAATTCCTTGGATCACTTCAGCAGCTGGTGATTGAGCGTTAAATCCTGAGGCAATTGGAGTCTGTAACGCACCTTGATAATTGTTCTTTTCCATTTTGTTTTTTGTTAAATGATATAGAACAAATGTAGGCGGTTCAGGAAGGGGCAGTTTTGTTCAGGCAGTCAATTTACTTTGTTGAAAATGTCATGAGGGGAAGGGATTACGTTAGGGATTTTTGCGTTACAGGGGAATTAAGAAGAGTGGCGCAAAGTCGAATACTTAGTCCAAGCTTGAAAGGGAGAAATCAATAAGTAGGGTAGAGGTAAACCTGAAAGTTGAATCTCTTATCGAAACAGTTCAAATAAGAAGCTAGCAATTCCCACTCTAAAGAGATACAGACTAGTTATGAGAAAGGCAACTAACAGGTATGACTTTGCATGGCTGGAATTTCCCTTCATAAGATTAAAGTACAGCAATACAAAACAGACCATTAATACCGCCAAAAGAGCACCCCAATTTTCAATAAAAACATTTAGTGGCAGGCTTTCAATTCTCTGTGATTCTGCACCCTCTCCGAAAAGCAACCAATAGACAATAGGGATGATTAGCACATAAAGTAAGGAGCAGAGAATGAGGTTTAACAGGAAAACTATGGTAAAATGAAAGTATAGTGTTCTCGAATTAAGTATCCGTTTGATTGTTTTGGCCATGATATTCGACATCTGCAAATGTAATAAGCCGTTACTGTTTCAACTTCAACTGCAAATTACAGTATTTTTCAATAGAGTTAAACTTCAAGTCCTATAACGGAGTATTGTGGGGCTGATTTTTCAAACCCTGAAACCTGGACCACTAACACTCTGAATCACCTAGGGAAACACAGCAGCCCGTTGATTAACAATAAAAGCCGACCTTCTTTCCTTGTCGTGATCTTTGGGAATTGCCTCTTTATTGGGACCAGGTTCAACATGGTAATTGAAAGACAGTTCGCCGTCCGCTTTTTTCGAAACTTCAACCGTTTCAACTGAAACTATAGCGCCATTCATATCTGTTCCATACCAATGAGGCATCGGTTTTTGTTTCCAGGTAACCATTTTATATAGTTCCCCTTCATAATGCTGCTTGCTTTCATCCTTTGCAGATTGGAAGGCTAGATCGTTCCCATAAATAATAGAAATAGTGCCTTTTTTCTCATTAATAACAGAGCTGATCACTTTTAGCTCATCATTATCAAATAAATCTTCTGGAGCCAATCCAGGAGCATTATCGTTATTACATGACGATAACACCAGCGTCAGAGCTAAGGGATATAAGGCTATATTCACATAGGTTCTCATGGTATCACTTACTTTGTAGGAATATTAAAGACAAAATCATTCTCTGGTACTAATAGCTTGTGACAAGCAATGCAAGTCTTAGCAAAGGAGGCGGACTTTCCGAAAGGATTCAGCTCAAGTCCGTCGAATTTTGCAAATCCCCAGCCTTCTGTCGATGCATACTTTTTACTGTCCTTCACCATAAACTGAACGTTCTGAAAGTTCCCTGGAAAAATATTTCCCTCCTTATCTTCAATCTGTTTACCCCAAACAGCCTTAACCATCCTCGCACCATCAGGAAACGGAATTTCCTTGCTTTGTATAGCCTTCATCATAATGTCGTTTGCATACACCACCCGCATGCTTCCCCCGTCAAACTTGTCGGTAACACTTAAAACTTTCCATGTTTTATAATCATCTGAATAGGGGATACCCGTCAGCGAAATGGGATGTCTATTTCCGCCAGGAGTATTAGCCGCTGAGGAACCTAACGTTTTGATAATTTTTGCCGTATCAACCTTTGTTCTTCCAGGCAGCGTATTCACATAACGCTTCAAAACCGCCAGTTCAGAGGGACTTCCAGCTGCTTCCGGATGTACCATCCGGTACCGGTTTAAAGGCATTTTCTTTTGCTCTATAGCATTTACCATTTCCCAAAGCAGCACTTGTTGCAGTGGAGAAGGCAATTTACTCCATTCCGAAAAATTAAACCTTGAGCGGGCTTCATTCACATCATGAGCAACCAAATGCGATGCTGGTGCAATCCGGTCATACCATTTGGGATTGGACTGATTGGAATGGCAATCATAGCATGAGCGCTGCAATATATTCTTCACTTCCAGAGGAACATCAATTTCTCCCTCCGGAGGCTTATTTTCAATTTTTGGGGAGCTAAATTGGAGGCCTAAAAAAATAGCCAGGGCAATTGCTGCAATAACGAGAAGCTTTTTATTAAGGGTTAACCGGGAACGTAGCATTTTTTTCAAAGATTATTTAAGCTCAACGATCATTTCTACCTCCACAGCCATATTCAGGGGAAGGGTATTGGTTCCCAAAGCAGTGCGAGCATGCTGGCCCGATTCACCGAAGACCTTGATCAGTAGATCTGAAAAGCCATTGATTACTTTAGGCTGCTCATAAAATTGATTATCCGAATTCACATAGCCGTTAACTTTTACAATTCGCTTTACTTTATCCAGATCACCTAATTTCTGTTTTAATACCGCTATCTGGTTGATTGCGGTTAAGCTGGCTGCTTCGTAACCTTGCTCGGTGCTTAAGTCTTTCCCTAGTTTTCCGCTGATGTATTCGCCACTAGCTTTTCGTGGGCCTTTTCCTGATAGATAAAGTAACTTACCGACCTGCACAACATCGACATAACTCCCTATAGCTTCTGGCACAGGCGGCAACTCGAGATGCAATTGTTGTAATCGCTGTTCGTGCGACTGGGCGGAGGTTCGAGCAGTCAGCCATAATAGTATGGCTAGGAGAAAAATTGGTTTCATAGGATAACTGTAAATTCAAGAAACAACAACAGGCAAACGAAAGTCTGCCTGTTGCAAAAATGGATGCTATTAATTATTGTAGGCCAGCGTGTTGCTTTCCATAAACTTAACCAGCTCGGCATTGAATTTCTCGCGCTCTTCGATAAACAGGGCATGTCCGCTTTTTTCCAGAGGCACTAGTTTCGATTTAGTCAGAAGTTTATGCATCTGCTCTGCCAGATCATAAGAACAAATTTTATCATGAGAACCGTGCAGGATCAAAGTAGGGATCTTAATCTTTTTCAAGTCCGGTCGTAAGTCGCCGTCCCTAAGCGTTGCCAAGCATTGTCCCATAGCATAAGGAGAGGCTTGAGCTTGTATAGTTCCCAACCATGCACCTTGGCCCGGAGTAACACTTGATTCGTTTGCCGGAAATATCTTTCCGAAGTTTTCAAGTAGTTGTGGTCTGTCGGTATTATTCAAAGCAATCAGGCCGTTAACATCCTCTTTAGTCCATTGACCGTAGTTAAAATCCTCTCTCTTTGTCCAAACCGGGGCAGCTGCACCAAATAAAGCCATTTTAGAAACATGTGCACCGTTATGTTTAGCCACATAATGAATTACTGTTGCTCCTCCCATAGAGAATCCTCCAATGGTAGCCCCTTCGATCTTTAATTTATCCAGAACTACTTTAATATCGTCTGCAAAAACATCGTAATTGTATTTCCCGAACGGTTTATCCGACTGCCCGAATCCCCGTAGCGTAATACCGATAACCCGGTAGCCTTTTTGGATCAAATCAGCATACTGGTACTCGTACATAGCATCACTTAAAGGCCAGCCGTGGATCAATACTACAGGTTTGCCTTCTCCCAGATCAGTGACATGGAGTTTTACATTTTTTTCGACTTCAATAAATTCGGCTCTTCCTGCAGAAGCCCGTGCTACTTGAGCGCTGGCTTTGTAGGCAACAAGAGGAATTGCCAGTAAAAGGATTGTTTTTACTGTGTTTTTAAGAACTGATGGTGTTTTCATAATATTGTTTGCGTTAATAATTTACAGGATCTGGCAGGTCGTACCCTTAATTTTCCGGATCAACCCCTGTTATTCATATTCATATTTTTTGTTGCTGATTTAATCAATTAAAAGGTATGCCCGCTCATCTGTACCTGCACTTATCCTATTATAATGCCAATGCCAACGCTTGCATCCAAAATTTCAGAAAGGGGCTAATAGAGGCTTCCAGGACGACTTTCAGAAGGTTTTTATAGTATTAATGATTAGTCGCCCCCGGAGCTTTCTCCGATAATTTCGGATAAATCTCCATTATCTCCGAAGTAATCGGAGGGAAAGAAGTGTAAATCTGTTTTCAGCTAAGAGAATTTGATAGAAAAAATCCGATATCTTCGGAGTTTTAAGCAGAATAACCAGAAATGGGGGTTCTGCTTGTATATAATGTTTATTTACCAATGAGGTTTTATTGCCTGGTCGTTTATTTGTTATTAAGAGGGATGCTGTATAATTTCCCCATGCAGGCGCAGACTCTCATTCTGTTCCAGGCTCCTTCTTTAAAACAAAGTGCGGCAAGTAGTTCTACTACTCAAACCCGGGCAAAACAAGTAAACAATCGGGATGCTTCCCAATCCAATCTTACAGCAGAAGACTATATTCAATTAGGGAACAAATATTCCAATTCAGGTAATGAGCTCCACTTGAAAATTGAATGCTACAGGAAGGCGTTTGATCTTTATAAAAAAGAAGGTAATACGAAACAACAAGCTTCCACCTTAGAAGCCATAGCCCGGATGCACCATCAGCAGGGAAACCAACAACTGGCACTCGAAGAGTTGAAGCAAACCATCAGCCTTTATCGTTATAGTCATCATAACTCTTTTCATAATTCTTACGCCCTGCTATCCAGGGTATATAAAACATTAGGTAACTATCCTGAAGCTTTACGTTATGGTCAAGCGGCCATTAAAAACTCCCTCGATATCCATGATACCACAAGTCTTTCCTTCTATTACCTGCAGCTTGGATATCTATTCCATGATCTCAAACAGCCCGATGAGGCCTTAAAAAGTTGTGAAAATGCCATGCAGCATGTTCAGGAGTCAAGGAAGGACGATGATGTATACAATACGCTTTCTTTGGCGGTGAATGTTATGCTCGAGCAAAAAAAAGCAAAAGAAGCGCTTCATTATATTGGGAAGGTAACGAAAGATACTCCTCCAGGTTCTGTGAAAAGTGCTGCTATGGTCACCTTGTTCAAAGCCCAGTGCCATATTGCTCTGAAACAATATCCCTTAGCCAGGAAATTTATTATACGCTCCGAAGAATATTTGAACGAAATAGACAAAAGTAATGACCCTGCCTTTTTAAATGATTCTTACCGGATGGGAGTTTACCAGGTAGCTGGAGAACTGTATATGGCCACCAAAGAATATTCTAAATCCAGATACTATTTCAATAAGATGGTGCAGGTAAATGAACAGGTGAACTATTTAAGCGAGTCTGTACTGCATCAGTATCTATTATTTAAATTAGATTCGGCCCAGGGCAATTTTAAGGAAGCTCTACAACACCATCAACGCTACTTAGTATTAAAAGATTCAATCTTTAATGAAGCTAAAAGCCAGCAATTCGCTAACCTTCAAATACAATATGAAACACAGGCGAAGGTGCAAAGCATCGAATTGTTGACTAAAAGGAATGAAATGCAGCAGGCAAAGCTGAAACAAAAGGACTTCCAGCAAACCGTTTTCCTTATTGGCTCCGTTCTTTTGTTACTATTACTTATTCTGGTGTATAGCCGGTACCGCCTTAAACAAAAAAGTACCAAACTTCTTGAAGGCAAACAGGAAGAGATCAACCGGAAGAACGAATCGCTTCGGCAACTTCTGGAGGAAAAGGAGAGCCTTCTTCACAATAAGGATGAACTACTGGAAGAAAAGAGATGGCTCCTTAAAGAAGTTCACCATCGGGTAAAAAATAACCTGCAGATAGTCATGAGCCTACTTAACTCCCAGGCAGCCTATCTGGATGATGATAAAGCATTAACAGCCATTTCCGACAGTCAGCACAGAGTTCAAGCCATGTCCCTTATCCATCACAAACTTTATCAATCGGATAAAATGGGCACCATAGCCATGGATGAATACCTGAAGGAGCTTGTAAATAATTTGAGCGACTCTTACAGTTTGCATGATCGTATCCGGTTTCAATTAGATATTGCCCCTATAGAAATGGATGTCGCGGTTGCTGTTCCCCTCGGCTTACTCATTAATGAAGCCGTTACCAACTGCCTCAAATATGCCTTCCCTGAGCATAAAGAAGGAGTAGTTTATCTATCCTTAATTGAATTGAGTCGAACCCAATACCAGCTTACCATTGCCGATAACGGGATAGGAGTGATGGATACCTCCGACCTATTACCAGGAAGGTCTTTGGGGATGAAATTGATGAAAGGCCTAAGCAAACAGTTAGGTGGCAGTCTTACCCTTGACAATACAGAGGGTTTAAAAATAAATGTACTTTTTACTCCTACTTTAATTACGCAGTCCGATGGTCTCCAAACAAAATAATGCAGATTTTTCCTTATTGGCTAACCATATTGGTGGAAATGTTCTTATTGTAGAAGATGAATTCGTGGTGGCTAATGACCTGGAGATCATTCTGGAAAAGGCAGAATACCAGGTGACCGGCATTGCCTCTTCGGTAAAAGAGGCCCTAGACTTAATTGCCCATCAGAAACCCGATATTGTTTTGCTTGATATTATCCTGCAAGGGCAGGAAACAGGAATAGACCTGGCGGGGCAGTTAAGCCTGATGTGCATCCCTTTCATTTACCTATCGGCCAATTCTAATCAAAGTATTGTAGAGGCAGCTAAAACCACGCAGCCTTATGGGTTTCTGGTAAAGCCATTTCGCGAGAAAGATGTTTTAATAACCCTACAGCTAGCACTTTATCGTCATGCGCATAGTGTAGAGGCCTATTTGCGAAAGGAGCAGGCGCTGCAAATCGCTCTTTCCGATACGCTTTCCTCATGTGGCGACTGGAAACAGAAATTACATCAGATAGGCCAACTCTTCCAACCGTTCATTCCTTTTGATTTTCTGCTTGCTGGGATGGTAGGGAGCCAGGATAGCATTCCATTAACGGGTCTTTTTCGCATCGGTTTTGAAGAATTCCAGTACATCGGTATGCATGAGCTCTCTCAAATGAACGGCCTTGCTCCTGAAAAAGTTAAGGATATGCTGCCCGAATATTCTTGGGAACCCGGAATATCCGAAGGAGAGGATTTTACCATTAGGAAGAAAAGCGATCCATTTACCCAGCTCCTTGCCAAAACATTCCGCCTCGAGTCGACACTCAATCAGGTTATTGAACTGACCCACGGTGGTCTTTTGGTTATCTCATTTTATAGTCGCCAATCAACTATTTATCTTGGCAGACATTTGTCGTTACTAGAGCGATTGAAGAACCCATTATCTCTTACCCTCGACCGTTACCTGGCTTTTGAAGAGATAGAGAAGCTGAGACAAAAGCTGGAGCAGGAGAATCAATATCTACAGGAGGAAGTGAAAACGACCGTGAATTTCAATGAAATTATTGGCGAAAGCCCATCCCTGCATGTAGTGTTTGATCAGGTAAGACAAGTCTCTGGTACTGATACCTCCGTATTGATCCTGGGAGAAAGTGGTACCGGAAAAGAACTCATTGCCCGGTCCATCCATAATCTTTCTCCCCGTAAGAATAAATTGCTGGTAAAAATAAACTGTGCTGCGTTGCCTCCCAACCTGATCGAATCGGAGTTGTTTGGCCACGAAAAGGGCGCCTTTACAGGTGCAATCGACAAACGTATCGGGAAGTTCGAGTTAGCCAATGAAGGCAGCCTATTCCTTGATGAAATAGGAGAGATGCCGCTGGATCTTCAGGTAAAGCTCCTGAGGGTTTTGCAGGAAAAAGAAATAGAAAGAGTGGGAGGGAAAGGCCCTATCAAAACGGATGTACGTATCATCGCGGCAACAAACCGAAACCTGGAAAAGGAAGTTGCAGAAGGCAGGTTCAGACTCGATCTATACTACCGCTTGAACGTATTTCCAATAGTTCTTCCGGCCCTAAAGGAGCGAAGTGAAGACATTCCTTTGCTAGCTAACTTTTTCGGCCAAAAGCTCTGTAAAAAAATTGGCAGGCCCTTCCAGGGGATCAGTGACAAAGTAATCACGGAATTGCTAAACTATCAGTGGCCAGGAAATATCCGCGAACTGCAGAACATTATTGAACAGGCGGTTATTGTAAATGATGGCCAGAGTCCGCTGGATTTAGGCCGCCCTCTCGTAAACAAGATCACTTCCAATAGCAGTATTGGAGGGCTACCTTCTTTTGAGCATCCAAAAACCCTATCGGAGGTGAAGCAATTACAACAGGAAACAGAAAGGGAATATATCCTATCCATACTGAAGAAAGCCAATGGCCGAATCCGTGGTAAAAATGGAGCCGCAGAGTTATTGAACTTGAAGCCTACTACGCTAGAATCTCGGATGGAAAAGTTAGGCATCAGCAGATCAGACATCTAAACACTCAGCAATTACCTCATTCTGGGAAAATTTGTAATTTACCCTCTTGAATCATTATCACATGAAACTTACATCCGTACAAAACCTTCTCTCAGAAATAAGCAGGGCATGCAAGCGCTTCCCTGTTGAAGTTATTTTTGCCATTATTGCGTGTATTGCGGCAACTACCCTAATTCATAATGAGGATAAAAGCTTTTCGGTAAGCAGTTGGGGCTGGAGGGTAATGATGGCCTGTAATATTGGCCTGCTTACCAGCTTTGCCTCTTCGCTTTATTCCCGTTACAGAAATCTGGATAAAAAAGGGACTGCCATACTGTACCTCCTCAGCCTCACTATAAGTGTCACCTTCCTCTTTATACTTAATCCGATGGAGCAGGAGAGGGACATTGTCAGATTCTTCCTGATCAGCTTCTCGCTGCACCTTATGGTTGCTTTCGTTGCCTTTATTGGAAAAGCAGGCGACACGAATGCCTTTTGGCAATTTAATAAGACCATGTTCCTGCGCTTTCTGGCAGGAGTACTTTATTCTGCTGTTCTATACGGAGGTTTATGCGCAGCAATGGGAGCTACTAAATTCCTGTTTAACATTGATATTACCTGGAAGAGTTTCATGACCCTGTTCGCCTGGATCGCCATCCTTTTCCAAACCCTCTTTTTCCTTTCGGGAATTCCCGTTGATCTGCAGAAGTTGCAGGATGACCACGCGTACCCAAAAGGTCTCAAGCTTTTCACCCAATACGTTCTCATTCCCCTGGCCATCGTTTATGTGGTCATCCTCCTCTCGTACGAAGTGAAGATCCTCGTAGAATGGAATCTTCCTAAAGGTCTTGTTTCCTCGCTCATCCTCGGTTATGCTGTATTTGGTATTCTATCATTTCTATTAATATATCCACTACGCAAACAGGAAGAAAACAAGTGGATAGTTGCTTACAACAGAACGTTTTACTACCTCTTAATTCCATTATTAGCTCTCTTGTTTGTATCGGTGTATACCAGGGTTCAAAAGTATGGTATTACAGAGGAACGTTACTTCCTGATCATCCTTGCTTTATGGCTGGCTGGTATCACGGCCTATTTTCTGTTATCCCGCAAACAGAATATCCTGATCATCCCATTGTCTTTGTCGCTGGTAACCATTGCAGGAACTTACGGTCCCTTAAGTGCTTTCAACATTGCCGAGCGTTCGCAATTAGGCCAGTTAAAAGAAGTCCTTGAAAAGAATAAGTTGCTGAACAAAGGGAAATTAAAACCCATTACCTCAAAATTAGATTCTGCATCAAATGATAGAGTGATCCATTTAAGCAGGTACATGGTTGAGGAATACGGATTGTCAAGCCTTCAGCCTTTGTTGAACCAGGATCTGGAACTAGTAACAGATTCAATTAAAGAAAAACTTGAGCTAACTGAAAACAAGTATGGAGGCAACAGAAGAACTCACTCCTGGGATCTGAGGAACGCCGAGAGAGAATGGTTGGAAAAAAACTATAAGCTCCCCGTTGAATATACCGACTACAGTATAAGCTACCGGCATATTAAAGCCGATAACGGTAATGTTCTCCCGGCTGTTAATGCCGACTTTATAGTGCTTATCGATAACTCTTCCGATCTTTATCAGGCAACCACTCTTGCCGCTCTGGACAAAGATTCCTTGACCTTTCGGTTATCAGATTCCTCAATGACCATTGGTATTGAAAAGGACAGTATTAGTAGGAGTTTGATACCAATAATTAACAGACTGGAGAAGGTGAAACCTAGTCCGGAAATAAAAGGATCCGGGAAAACAAGCAGGATAGAAACAACGGGGAACTTAGTAGTACCAAGAGCCTCACTGACGGAAGAGTTTAAAATAGGCAAGTACAACATCAGGTTTTATATCAACGAAATTAACTACAGGATTTCGTCTCATGCTAAAGCAACAGGGAGGATTGAAGGGGTATTGATGATAAAGAAGCAAGAATAAAGCAACTACATCAGGTTAGAATGCCAGTATAGATGGAAAACTAAAATAAACGGATCTACCTATGGCAGGGAATTTATCAAAACGACTTAAGGACTTCATTGATGCACTACCGTTAAGAGAAGAATTAAGGATCCTTGAAATTGGGTGTGGATCCGGGGCCATGGCGAGAGAACTATCCAGAAGAGTTACCAAGGGGCAGGTGACTGCCATTGATCGATCAGCTAAAGCCATTAAGCTAGCTGTTTCTGGCTCAGCTCCTGAAATAGAGACCGGAAGACTTTCATTCAGAAATGTCGCAATTGAGAACTTCGAGCTTGAATCCGAAGAGGGTCCCTACGATATGGCAGTAGCTGTTCGGGTTGGTGCATTAGACGGCCGGCATCCCGAAATAGAAAAACAGGCGCTAATTAAAATAGCACAAGCCCTCGCCCCAAATGGAAAGCTATTTATTGACGGTGGAGACCCTCTAAAAGAAGTTTTACTGGATGAGTACCTTCCGCACTTGGATAAAGAGATTAGGTAGTATCTTCGCATTATTCAATGAAGAAGTATTTCACCCATAACGGCGTAAAGGAAGAAGGCCCTTTCACATTATCCGAATTAAGTACGAAGGGAATAAAAGCAGACACTCCAATATGGTTTGACGGTTTAAGTAATTGGACTGTTGCCGCTCTTATACCAGAGCTAGAGACACTCCTGGCGCCCAAAAGTACACCTCCGCCTTTTAAGCAACAGCAAAAGGCTGCTACACCCGCTCCGAAACAGCAAAAAGTAAGTACACCAGTCTCGAAGAGGGAAAAGGTGGCTCCCGCGAAGAATAATCCCGAGGAAGACAATAAGGAAGAGAAGAGTAACATGAAAATCTATGTCTGGGTTTTGGTGGTTACTTTAGCGTTCTTCTTATTTACCATAACAGTAACAGACGACGCAAGGCTACCTGCAATGAGTCAGGAGGCAACGCCAGAGGATACAAATTCACCAGCGAAAACTCCTGAGCAGGAGGAGGAGCAAGCATTAGAGAACGACAAAATGGTTTTGAGAAATGATTGGTCCAGCCACATTAGCGCCAAACCGAACGAGTATGAAGTTGACAAGCTTGGCGGGATATCGTTATTGGAAGTTAGGGTTACCAATAGCATGGCTTATCCCCTGGATGAAGTTAAGGTAGAAGTTAAGTACATAAAGGAAAATGGTGACGTTTTTGAAACAGAATACGTAAAGATTAAGAACGTCCCCGCAAATGGAAAAGCATCAATGCCCGCGCCGGATAGCAACCGGGGAACCAGCGTACAACTGAAAATCGTAGCTGTCCAATCAACAGCTCTTAATTTCTGCTACAATGCCGAAGTGGAATATACCAGTGCCGAGGATCCTTATCTTTGTAAGTAACTCTCGCCTAACAGAATGTAAAACTTAAAAAAAGATTTTCAGCGTAGGAAAAGCAAAGTATCTTCGCTGAAAAATACATCTATGACCTATTGGAAACTACCTTTAGTAGCGATTGCACTCGTTACAAGCACCCTTTTCTCTTGCCAATCAAATAAGGACGAAGAAACTACAACACTTCATACCCAGTCTTTTGAGATCAAAATTGATGGGAAAGTGATAAAAATGGCGCCGGATAAGCCAACGGATGGTACAGTTGTTCTTAGTGCTTTTGTTCAAGGATCTGAAAGAAATAGCCTTTCCATTAGTGCCACCCATAAATTAGAGGACTTTCAATTTGGTATAGACCTCAGGCAGATTCCCAGTTTAGTACCTGGCGTATACCCTGTATTTAAATGCCACGAGGCAGGAGCTGAGTGTGAGGACGATTATCAAAGTGCTCTTATCGGACGTTTTCCTTCATCCCAGGAGGCTCTATTAAGCGGGAAGCTGGCCTACCAGTCCCCAAAATTGGGACTTAAGCCTCTAATGCTCACTATTTCGAATGTGGAAGATGCCTATTGGGAAGGAGTTGGGAAGGTTAAAAAAATTAAGGGATCATTTGAAGGAACCCTGGCAAGATTAGAAAGAAACGCAAATAATGTAACCACGATAGCAGAAGCTACCAAAGTAGAAGGTTCATTTGACCTGTATTGTTTAGTTCAGAAAACTGAATAAGATGAATCGCTAATGGAGAGGTAGAAGATTCTCCTGGAATTAATTTGTAGCTTCTCCATTTACTAAAAGCTGAAGTACATTTTTTTATGTTAAGTAAAAGAGGTGAACGAATCTATATCGGTAAAAGTAAGGGGAAAAATATTTATATTATTCCTGTCGCGTTTTCATAACTTGCTTCGTCACTATAATAAACTAATTACCATGAGATACCTGAGCGCCCTATTACTATTATTGACTGTTATTTCCTGCACTAAAGATTCTAACAATAATGTCGAACCGCTTAACTCGTCATTTTTTTGGGTTCCTGACCTTATAGCAGATAGGGGAGATCAAAAGGTGGATTTAGTATTAAGAGATCCACGCCCGTATACAAGTTATTCTTCAGAACCAGCCACCCCCGATCATTTTGAAGTCTATTTCGGTACAGATAGCAGCTCGCTGAAGTTGTTTAAAAATGTTAAAGTGGGTACGGATAGAATCACCTTATCGAAGCTTAACAACAATGTTCCTTATTACTTCTTTGTAAAAACCTTCAAGGGTACAAAGTTCTATAATTCCGACACAGTAAGTGCTGTTCCCTCGGCTCCATTGGAAATTACGGAGGTATTTCCAGGAGAAATGCTTCAAGATCCATCCAAGTTCTCCTTCAATAATACATTTGTAGCTTCTCAAATAAACCCAGGCATTAAGGTAAGAAACCGCACTACCAATAGTGAAGTCAAAAACGAATCCAATGCTTCTGCCCCTAATTGGGCTCATCTGGTAAATAAGTTGGCTTTTTACAAAACAATCAAGGAGGGCAACACCGTATTTACTGATAAGATAATGGTTTACGATGCTGATGCTAATACTGAGGTTCTTGTATGGGACGTCGATCACAAGGAGTACGCAGTGAGCGGGATGGCTTTTTCGGCTGATGATAAAGCCCTTTTGATTAACACATTAGAGAAAAGAGCAGATAAGGCATTTATGAATATGTGGAAGATAGACCTTACAACAAAGGTTAAAACATCTATTGCTGATTTTGGTGCACTCAATTTTCACCCAACTGGTAGGATTTCTGCTGGTATAGATGGTAAATCTGTTTTAATAGATGGGGATTATAATCTCCCCCCAACATGGAGAAAGCGGGGTGGTATTTACAGATATAACTTTGAAACAAAGCAGCTGCAGCAACTTATTAATGGCCGCGGGCATGGTGGCAGCTTTGCTGAATCTCCTGATGGAGCTCATATTGCATTCGTAAGCAACTGGACCGGCAAAGATGAAGTTTGGTTATATAATACAACTACTAAAGGGTTAAAGCAATTGACTAATTCTTCCGGCCAACCTTTTTATTACACAAATGCAGACTTTAAATGGGGTGGGACAGATCTCTTAATCAACCTTTATTCTAATAACAGCCATAGCTTGTATAAGATAAAGCTATAGTCCCACTTTTCCAGTAGCCCAAAAAGCCTGGGTTATTATTTGCCTGGGCTTTATTCCACGTTGCTTTAATTCCTTTACAATTAGCTGGATTGCCTTTGCATTTCCAGTAAGGTAATAAACCGCCTCATTCCACCCAATTCTGTTTTCTAATTCCAGGGTATTAAACAGTTCGAGCGTTCGCTGGCCTGGGGTCGTTCCTTTTTCAACTGTTTTCACGTTCAATCCTAACTGTCTGGGAATCGTATCCAAATCACTAAGCTCAATTATACCGTCATAGGTTTGATTGTTACCATCAATCACTGAGGCCAAACTTCTATATATACTTAGTGATGTTTCGTCGCCAAAGAAGAAATGATGGCTTTTTTCAGCCTGATAGAAGGTTTTTCCTCTTGGTTCAATAAGCCGAACTTCGTCTCCGATCTTAAGTTCCGCTGCAAAATTACTACCTGGTCCCTTTCCGTGAAGATGAAATAAAACCCTACAAACGCCTGTTCTTCGATCGAAAAAACTAGGAGTATAATTCCTGAATTCTCTTTCTGTAACACGAAAGGCTAAGGCGTAGCCAACTTGGAAGTTGATACTTGAAAAATCGCCAGTAAACGTTACTTGCTTCAACTTGGGGTGTAAATACTCTACATCCGCAACCCTTACATAATGAATTTTGCTGCTAAAAGCTGTTTCAACTACATCTCCCAGCCATTTTGGTAAAGTAGGCATGATAATCTTATAAATAGACGGTTAACACCTGGACCGAACCTGTTATTTCTGATCCTTTAATATTTATTTTGATACAAACCTAGTTACCCTGAAGGTGCAATGGTATTGCAAAGAAGAGACGATTTAATACAATTTCTTAATGCCTGCTTTTACCAGAGTTTCTTTCCTTTCTTCATGTAACTAAACCGGGATTAGCCTACAAGGACCAGTAATTAGGCTACAAAAGCCATTTAGTGTTTGCCGAACTTTGTTGCTATAAGATCGAAATATTATGGAACATAGAGAAAATAAAGTATGGTTCATTACCGGCGCTTCACGTGGTTTAGGACGAATCTGGACAGAAGCAGCATTGGAAAGAGGTGACTTGGTGGCAGCAACCGCACGCAAAACAGAAGACTTGAGTAAGCTTAAAGACAAATATGGCGATAGAGTTCTTACTCTGCAACTTGATGTGACTAATGCCGAACAGGTAAAGGAAGTTGTTACCAGAGCCCATAGCTATTTTGGCCGACTGGACATCGTGTTGAATAATGCCGGTTACCCGCTTGTTGGTACAATCGAAGATGGAAACGCAGAAGATATCCGGGCCTTGTACGAAACGAATGTGTTGGGTCCGGTGACGGTAATTCAGGCCGCATTGCCTCTTTTAAGGGAGCAGGGTTACGGTCATATCCTGGGTACTTCCAGTAATTTGGGTCACATGGCTTTGCCCATCCTGGGTTATTATTGTTCTTCTAAGTGGGCTTTTGAGGCGATCTATGAAAGCCTTGCAATGGAAGTTTCTCAATTCGGCATCAATGTCACGATCGTTGAACCTGGCGCGTATGCAACCGAATTTGGTAGTGAACAGATTGGGAAGCTCTTCACGGGGAATGAAGTTTACCATGATTTCAAAACGAAATTTATGGAGGGGATGCGGGGCATGGAAAAGGGGAACCCTGCCGCTACACCGCAGGCCTTATTTAAGGTGGTGGATGCAGAAAACCCTCCGCTACGCTTTAACCTGGGCAGTCATAACCTGCCTGGTCTAAAAGCGGTGTATGCAGAGCGACTGGCTACCTGGGAAGCTTGGGACGAGATTTCCCGTTCAGCCCAGTGAAATGACAAAAATTGGACACCTGTCAGCATATAGTATGGATAGGTGTCCTTAATTTAGCTTTTATGAAAAAGAATGATCAACAGCCATTAAAATTGGAGTCGCTTACCGAAGCGCACCGGATGTTCGGCCTGCCTCAGCCTAAACATCCGCTGATCAGTCTGATTAATGGCGCTCATGGCGTACTTGAAGGAAAACTTTCAACACCGCATGTATTAGCTTATTACAAAATTGCGTACAAGCCAAAACTTGGCGGAAAGTTGAAATATGGCCAGAGTTATTATGATTTCGACGAGGGGGGCTTATTATTCGCTGCTCCCGGACAAATCATAGGGGGTAATGATCTGGAGGGATCTGTATGTTCTCAATACACCCTCCTTGTTCATCCTGATTTTTTCCTGGGTTACCCGCTTGCTAAAAAGGTTAAAGAGTATGGCTTCTTTTCCTACAGCACCAATGAAACGCTGCATCTATCGGAAGAAGAAAAGAATACGATTCTCGCTATCTTCGGTTTTGTAGAAAGGGAACTTGATAGCCGGATCGATAATTTCAGTCAGGACGTTATTATTTCTCAGCTGGAGTTATTGCTGAGTTATGCCAATCGTTTTTACAAGCGACAGTTCCTGACCCGGAAAGCCTCCAATGACAGTATTCTAGAACGCATGGAAGAGCTGCTGGATAATTATTTTAAAAATGGGCTGAGCGTTAATAAGGGTATACCTACCGTAGCGTACTTGGCTCAAAATCTTAACCTTTCTCCTAACTACCTGAGTGACATGTTGCGCTCGCTTACTGGCCAAAGTGCTCAGCAGCATATTCATGACAGGCTGATTGAGACGGCAAAAGAAAAGCTCTCAACCACAAGATTATCAGTTAGCGAGGTTGCCTATGCCTTGGGCTTTGAGCACTCACAATCCTTCAGCAAGTTATTTAAGACTAAAACCAAGCTTTCTCCCCTGGAGTTTAGAGCGTCGTTTAATTGATCCGTTTCCTGCATCATCTATTGCTTAACTCCTAACTCCTCCTGGATGAATGAATTGTCGCAAAAAACAATGATGATACTATAAGATCTTAGGATTTCAAGACTTAGTTCTCATCAATCACATAGATTGGAAAACCGCAGAAAACTTATACTATGTAGTCCAGCCAGCGGAATTATATTCTTACAAACGGGGGGAAATCAGTCAAGAAAATTTCTTCGGGAATTTTATAAAAGCGCATTAGAAAGATATCGTGACGTAAGTACGGAAAAAGGAGCAGGGCTTGTAGTAAATGGGCCGGTATTAATTTTAGATGGAAAGGCTATAACACAGGACCAAGAATATGAAGTGTTACCAAATATAAAATTGAATACTGTAGCAGGATTAAATCATACTATCATTTTTTGAGACTTGCATTTCTAATATTGCTCGCTCCATATACTATACCGGCAGTGTAAAATAAAAGGTACTCCCTTCGTCTACTTTACTTTCCGCCCATATTTCGCCATCGTGCCGCTTAATGATTTCACCACTCAGGTAGAGGCCGATACCGAAGCCCGCGATGTGCCTGTTTTCATCGCTTTCTACCCTGTAATAGCGCTCAAACAATTTAGGTAAATCTGTCTCGCTGATACCCCGACCTTCATCCTTCACACTGACTACCGCCTTTCCATCCTGTGTCGTGCAGGCGACCTGTATGGTGCTACTTTGTGGAGAGTATTTTGCCGCGTTGCTGATTAGGTTTTGTATCACCTGGGCAATCTTATCCCGATCAGCATTTACGATAGTGGGTTCAACAGGCGCAAAAACTACTTTATGGCTACTGATATGAGCCAGAGTATCTTCCTCCGTTTCTTTTATCAATTCGGCGAGATCAAAGTGCTTGTAGTCTATAAAGATCTGGGCTGATTCCAGCCGTGATACATTGAGGAAACCGTTGATCAGCGTAGTCATACGGCTAACTTGCTTATCAGCTTTATCGAGCATTGATACAGTTAGCTCATCCCCGTCTTTTTGGGCTTTTCGCTGTAATACCTGAACAAAGCTTTTAATAGAAGTTAGTGGGGTTTTCAGCTCATGGCTAACCATCGAGATAAAGTCATTTTTGCGCTGCTCGCTTTGCTTTTGCTCGGTAATATCAATAGATGCACTGACGTATCCCGCAAATGAACCGTCGGTATGCCAGCGTGCTGAACCATCAGCTAATAACCACCGGTACTCTCCATCTTTATTCAATATGCGAAAGTCGCCATGAAACGGACCTTTTACCTTGAATGCATCAAGGTAAATTTTAAGGTACCGCTCTTTATCTTCAGGGTGTAGCAGGTCTACCCAACCGTAAGCCATTAAATCTTCAACGGATCGGCCGGTTAATCTGCTCCATGCCCGGTTGAAATAAATAGCATTGCTTTCCTGGTCGGCCATGGCTATAAAGATATTGGTTCCCTCGGCCATGATACGAAAGCGGGCTTCGCTCTCTTCGACAGCCTGCTCCAATCTGATACGGCCCGTGATGTTTGTAGTGGTGTTAATGAGGTCGGCCACGTTACCTTCCTCATCAAAAATCGGTTCATTTAAGTTTGTCCAGTAGTGTGTTTCTTTCTTACCGGTATTGTCGACAACTATTTCATATTTGAATATGGGTAGCTCGTCGGGCTCCCTTGTTGTGATGACTCGCATAAATGAACTTTGAACGCTATTCTGCTCCGACGGATCACCCTCGCTTCCCGGGAACGCCTCAAAAAGGCCTTTACCCAATATTTCCCCGCGTTGTTTGTGCACGAGGTTTAAGTAATTATCACTGACCGCCAAAATGGTAAAACGGGGAGCGTCGGCCTTGAGCACCAAAGAACGCGGCGAGTTTTTGAAAAAATTATGAAATTCTTTACTGCTATAAAATGAATCGTTGTTTGATTGGCTCACGCACAAATGTATAAAAGCTTCGTAAGTAACAGAATAAATTGCCGTCGGTTTACGATTTAGGTTAATTAAATTAGGGATTGAACAACTCTCTGTAAGGACTGAAACTAAGTGACACGGTGGTAATCAAATATCCAAGCCGTGATGTCACTCTTGCTTACAACCAAGCGAGTTAGAAGTCAATTCATCGTTTTGTGAGACTGGTACTTATTTAGTATTTCATTGCTAAAAAGGGACGGGATGGAAAATCATCTTATAAGAATATCAAATCTGCCGGAGGTAATAGTGAGTAATTCTCCAGAATGCAGTTTAAAGACCAATTGAAAAGTTCCTGCTATAATCTTTCCATCGTAGTAAGTAATCTTGAGTTTATTTCCTGAATCATTTAAAAGCAGAACAGGCTCAGGATCTGAATTGTAATAGGCTAATTGTACGCTTTCTTCATTTTTTAGCTGGTACTCTCCAGTTTTAGGATCTTCAAATAAGAATAATAGTTGTGATGTTGAGTTCAACCCTTTCACGTATAATGTATTATTGCCCCGTACAGCACGAGTGGAAGATGTTTTGAAATCCTCGCTACGGTCCACCCACCGCTTACCATTTAAAAGAAATCCCATAGTACCATTGCCTGAATGAGTAGCAGGTGGTAAGGGAGAACCGTCTCCTTCACTTATTTTACGACATGAAAAAGCGCCAAAAAAACAACGAAAGAAAGGAGAGATAGGAAAAAGTAGAATTTTCTCATAATAAGGTTGGTAATAATAGTTGTGGCTTTGTATTCCTAAAAATACACTCAAATATCAGTAATCCAAATATAAAAAGGACCGCACTTTAAAAAAAGATAGGGTATCTTAACAATGGTTATTGTGAACCAAGAAGCGGACGTACGCGGGGTTACTACTCCAGGGCTTCCTATCCTTTTTTGAGATTTCAACTATCCTATGATTACCTCAGATATCCATATCAAAACACCTACTGCTAATTGGGCTATTTAAACCAGTCAGAGAATCTATGTGGAATTCTTACGGGTGAATTAATCAAGACATCAGTTATAATTACTTCAAAAATTTTCTTCGGTGGTTTGAACTTAAACCAAAAAACCTCATTACTTTTCTGCCATGAAGCCCATTCCAAAGAGAAAGCCTCAAAGTCATTTTTAAACACTAATCGGGTCCCTATTTCTTCTTTCTTGGCATTATATAGAACAAAATAGATCTGAAACCCCTTAAAATCGTAAATATGCTTTATTCCCCCATAATAAGTTCTATTTGGAGACCTAAACAATTTATTTTTGAAAAACCACTCATTCACAATTCCTAATTCTAGGCAACGGTTATAAGCATCAAGAAAAGAATCCTTATCCCAATTAAATTTCACTGCGCAGGCGATTATCGCTTCTAGTATCACATTAAGCAGTAACTTTTTTTTTGAATACTCATCTGTAGTGAGATAATGTTTACTATCAAAAGAGGAATAATAAGTTGCCACTTCTATTGGCAGAAATTCTATTCTAGGCTCAATCTTCTCCTCGCATAGATTAATATTTATTCTACGGTATTTCCCTGTATCCACTTTTTTTAGTTGCCGTAAGTAAAGGCTCACAATTGAATGTGCATTTCTTGAAGCTTCTATACTACTAACGACATCTATTTCAATAATATACAACATATCTATACATTAACCTTTGTTTTTAGACTCTTCTATTAAGCAGGATTAATCCTTTCCGATATTTTGCGTCCTTCTTCATTTCCATCGTTTTCTGAGACGTCAGGTAATGGCTAATGAAGACCTATTACTGTAATACTTTTCCTTATTAATCACCATATTATAAGCTGTCCAAGTCTCTCCGCTCACCTCCATGTGAGTTTCTAAACCAAATCTAATTTCAAATCCAATGCGTTGGTAACTTGCAATAGCATTGAGGTTTTAGTTGAAGACAGTCAAATCAACGGAATCGTGGCAAGTACTTTCAAATACACGATCTAATAAACTCCTTACAATAGCCTTACCCATACCTTGATTTCTTAATGTACTGTCTCCAATCAATATTCTTGAGAGTCTGGGAATCTGGTTCTGAAAATTTAGCTCACAGTGCCCAACAACTTCTCCTGTTGATATTAATCGAACCTTAAAAACTTGTCTTACTTTATTTGTTGAATATTGTATTAACTGCTCACGGGTCAACGGATATGTAAAAACGGGTCCCGCAAACTGGATCATTTCTTTTTCACTTTTTACCCAAGAAATAAGCCGGTCAAAATCTTCGTATCCAAATGTTTCTAGTTTAATCATGTGCGAATTATCATCGTTTTGAGGGACTTGCCTACATTTTCTCTGCGATTACTGCTAGTAACTCCGAGCATGGGAAGAAAACCACTTGGGCTAAAAGTGTTCCGATAACCCTGGCCACTACCATATAAATTATATACTTTCTGAAGGTGGATTCAGAGCATTTGCCCAATACCACATCGTCTGTCATTATTGATAAATGGGGATCAATAAATGTAAACATAAGGATAGTAGCGAAGCCATTAATAAAAGCAGATAGATTACTCGCCGTAGTTCTGTAATCAGGATTAATGTAAGATGCATATACCGCAGATAAAACACCTATAGTTAAAATCATAACGGCAACCACGTTTAGAATAAAAATTCTCCAGGGAAAACCATTGTCTAAACGTATCTGTGTAATATTCTCTTTTGCTGGTACTGTTAGGCTTTCCTTAAAATATAAAATCCCATTTTTTGAGAAGCCGTGCAGTAAAAGACGCGGGACGGATTTATATAAACTAAAGCTTAGAACAGCTTTTGAGAGTATCCGTTGAAATGTGGGGATCAGGAAAGCACCCAGAATAGTTCCAATGGTACACGATAAAATTACCCACCGAAAGGGCTCTATGTTACTGCTTATACCATTTTTAATATCATTTTCTACAGCCTTTGCAAGTAACGGCGCCTGGAACCCATTGGCTGTGCGAGATATTAATACCAAGATATTAAACAAGGCAAAGGATATTGCAATCCTTCCTGTCCGGATTCCTACAATTCTTACCGAGTAGGAAAGGGTAGTAATAATATTAATCACTAAGGTAAGAACCAGGACAATTGCGATCTGAGAGGTTATCATAGCACTATTAGAAAGTTCCTAAAATTATAAATAATCTACCGGTCTAATGGAAATTGAAAGCATCGTTTTTTGAGACAAGAGTAATGATTGATATGTAAGTTTGGAACGTCTTAAAGTAAGATAAGGATTCCGAACAAAAAACTTCGACTTGCATTACCTCCTTAAGGTATTAAGAAATGAAACCTATAGCAAATATGCTTATCGGAGCAGCAATCAACTTTTACCATTCCTTTCCAGGATATAACCTCTTGTTGTCGTAGTCCCAATCCATAAACAATCCTGCTGTTAATTTTTCATGGTTCGCTTTTATCAATTCTCTTGTAAGCCTTGGAATAATTCCAGTAATATCAAACCGCTCCAAATTCTGCAATTCTAAAATGGTCTCGTAGGAATTGTCAACTACAGATGAAGTTGTTAAATCTAGGTGTCTTAAATTTTTTAGATTACTATACGCCTTTAAACTTCTCAGTCGGAGTTTTTTTGGAGCAAATGCGTCCCCGCCCAAACGCAAGCCTTTCAACTGCGTCATTTGTCCAATTAGCTCATAATTCTCGACCTTGAATGAATTCTCGATCGAGAGTAATTGTAAATTTTTCAGTTCTAAAAGCGGGCTTATATCAATTAGTCGGCTAAAACTGTTCAAGTTTAATCGTTTAAGCTTTTGAAGCTTTGAAATACTAGAACTGTTTTCAACTGTTGAAGTCCAAAAGTGGAGCTGTTCGAGATTTTTCATTTTGCAAACTGCCTCAAAAAATTCTTGATTTACTCTATGTCGGACAGAGAGGGCCTTAACTGAGTCAAGAGTAGGAAGAACCTCTATCCATTTGTCCTCGAGTTCTTTTCTGTGCTTTAAGCTTGTACCAACTGGAAAGTCCATCGCCAAGGTATTTATTCCTAGTTCCGTGGCAGAGAAAACCTTCTCAGTAATTTCCTGCACATTCAAAATGTCGGGACCTTTTTCCTTCCTGGAATAGAACAAGTTTAATTTATGACGGTCTTTCATTCCTTTGCTTTTAACATCTTTATATAGGAGCTTTGCAAAACTCTCATATACCGGTTTTTATTTTAAGTCTAATTATTGCGGATACTATCGTTTTTTGAGACAGTACTTCGATTGAGCGACGTTATTTTTTTTTCAACCAGTGCCTATTTCCGCGATTTGGGAAATAAAACACCACGAGCAAGTTATTTTTATTCTCTTCTAAAATCTTTATTCTCTTGATATTTTCTAAATCATTTAGCTCATCCACAAGGTCAAATCCGCTCATTTCACCTAACACCACCTCGTAAAGTCCATACTTTCTAATTAGTTCTACGTTAGGGCGTCCCATTACACTTTTTCCAGTTACCTGCACTCTTAGATTGTCGTTGAAGTCATTACCATACGTTCTGTCTAATCCGAATCCAGTTAGTATAATTGCTATGAAAGGAATAAACATGGGCAGCATACTTAATCCTAAAAGAGTGGCTAAAGTCCATCCGTAAAATCTAACTCCTCTTTTACTCCAAAATTTTATAAGTATGTAAAGGGTATAGACTAGCCATATCCAGAAAAATATCCTGTCGGCCCAATATCCTTGCAGGCTAATACCTTTTACAATGTCAAGCACAAGGTTAAGGATTAAAGCTGCTGAGAGAATTAAGTAGATTAAGAAGATTCTTTTCATTTATTAATGACGCTCAATTTGTTTATATAACTCTAAAATATATTATAAAGGCAGGTTTTCGGAGGACCTCCTGTCATGAAGTTCATTAGGAAAACAAACGTCAAGTAAACAGCACATGCAATTATAACTGTCACCAGAGTTAGTGTTTTAACCCAAAATTTAACGTTTTCTTGATTCATCGCTTTTACATAAAACCTCTATTAACTGGGTAATTTATCCTTTTATGAGATAGTAGACGTAATGCTTTTTGACATTGTTTTAACCAGTCCTTTTCTTGAATAGCGACCACCGGCAATAGTTCAATTTCTGAGTACTTTTCAATTTCTTCTAAACACACTTTGGTTAGCTCTTGATCAAGTGTTCCGTATTCCAATATGAAGTGTACAGTCCAGAGTTGAACCAAATATTGTCCCTCCATCAGACCTTTCAGGGTGTGAGCAAAACTTCAATCTACAGTTGTTCTTACAGAATCCAGCTTTTTATACGGATAACTACTACTTTTATACCAATCGCCATTTGATTTGTATGCCCATAAAGCTACTTTTCCACCTATTGGCTTCCCAAGAATTGGATCGTAAATGCGACCGGTAACAATTGTAATCGTTTCCGATTCTTCTTCTTTACATCTTACCTGCAAGACTACAATCAAAAGTAGCAATAGGTATAATTTTGTCATAAGCTAATTTACATCAAAAAAACAAAAGACATTTAAATATCTGTTCTGTGGCTCTTCTAGACCATAACTCATACATGGTAGTATTGGGCAGGCAATTTAGTCCGCTGTTTCAGATTGTCGCCAGTCGAGAATATGTGTCAGGATTCCCTTATTCCAACAATCTAATGTTCCGCTTGCTGTTAATGAAAAAATATCTTTATTGTTTTGAGCGATAGTTTCTAAAGCCAGAACTGCTTCTCGTTCTAAGGTTGCTAATAAAGCCGTGGAAGTCCAAATTTTGACGGAGTCGTTGTTATGATTAAGTAGTTGATAAAATGCTTCCCGCGTTTCACTAGTACCTTTTCTAATCTGATTAATTGACTTCATCAAAGCTTTGTGAATCTTGTTCCCTTTTTTTGAATCACCATTCAAAATGCATTCCCCATGCTCACAAGCTAGTCTTATGTACTCTTGGATTGGATCGGTCATTGGTTTTTATCTTACTTGCCCTAACGGCTAAGGGTTTAAGTAGTGCCCGATTAGAAGCAATTCACTGTCACCCCGCACTAAGGTAAATAAAAAGAAGAAAAGGAACGAGATTTACGCCGCCCGGGCATAACATAAACACTGTATTGACTGCTGGGCTTTTTAGTCAGTCTTTTTGATAAACCTCTTATTTTCTTGGTGTGTAGCAATCTCGTCGCTAAGTATTACGGAGTCACCTTGGCGGATTACCTCAAAGCTTTCATCTTTTTTATTTTCGAAGTTTAAGTCCACTTGGTCGAAATCATGCAAGCTTAAATGCCATTTTCCCTTTTCGGTGCTAGGCGAGAGCGTTTCTTGTGTCAGCGAAAATGTACTATCGTCTAGTAGGGTTAATATCGTTTCATTATTTCCAAATAAAAAATAAGTTCCTACTAAATCTTTTATTAAGGTATTATGAGAACTGTTGCCGATAAGAAAATATAGTATTGGAAATAACAAAAAGAAAAACCTAAAACACATTTTAAAATTCTTCTTGTCGCCGATTTCTTAGTTCCTTGCAAAAGGAGCCCAACCCCCAAGGGTGGGACTAACAGCAAAAGTAAAGTTCCTATTGATTCCACGGAGGTTGTCGATTTTTTTAGGCTTGCAATTAACATCGCCTAAAGGCAATTGCGCTTACTTCCCATATATACGAAATTTTATCTAGCGTTCAAGAACTTATCTTCTTATAGCAATGGTGAACCAAGAAACAGATGTACACAGGCCTACTGTTCCAGAATGTAATCATTTCTTTTTCACTTTTTACCCAAGAAATAAGTCGGTCAAAATCTTCGTATCCAAATGTTTCTAGTTCTATCATCTGCAATTACTATCGTTTTTTGAGATCTTACGGCTTTTGGGGACCAGAACCATTTTGAGAATCTTTCCAAGAATATGCTCGGATATCTTCCTCAGGCTTTCGCTTTTCATAAACCGAGTTAATATCGCAGGTCCAGTCGTAGCCAGTACGCTCACTATAATATAGAATAAGTTTGTCATGCTTGATTTCATTTATTCTGGTAGATAAGTCATATAGAGCGTCGTTTACATCTTCTTCATGGTAGCAAGATATGTGTGTATGTATGTCTGTGCTTCCATCTGGATCTACCAAGCCAATTGTAATTTCAGAGTTATAAGTTGCAATCCAGATTGAAAATTCATTTGATAAGCTTCTAAGTTCGCAATCAAATGAACCGTCCACCTGATATTTTAGCGTCGGCAGGAACTCAGGGTATTTATTCTTTAAGAATAATTCAATCAATTCTGATAATCTAGTCTGGTTCACTCTGTGAATTTTTTCTGTGGCAAATATCCGAAGGCTTTAACAAATATGGCTATTCCTAGAATTAGCATAGTAATTGCAACCTGCAAAGGTTTCCTATCCTTTTTTGAGACAGTACTGTAAGTTATGACACCTATAAGTACAAACCTTTAGGTGACCAGAAGTCATTTTTTAGTTCCACACTCATTGTAAGCTTTGACGACAGCTTCTCTGTCTTTAGGAGAATATTTGTCTGTTTCAGTCCATGCTTTAAATAATTCTGGGCAGTCAGAAATCAGGCTTGCAATTCTCTGCCTAGGATTTATAACATTTAAATAAACAATCTTGTCGTCCTTAACCATTATTGGTAATATGGAAGTGGAGCCGTCATAAGGATGGGTTGAGTATAGATTGTAAAGTGAAAGTTTTCCTTTTATAACTTCATTAAAAAATCGGCTGTTGTCGCCAGTGAGAGAAACGAAAGTGTGGGACACACCTTGTTCGTCTTTAACAACAAAAGATTTTATGTCAGACGGGCCAAACTTTTTCTTTTCATTATTTTCAATTACTGTTAGGCGCTTTGCAAGAGCTGAAAAATTAATCTTTCCCGTAATTGTAGGGGTCGTTACTATTTGGCAAATAATTGTATCTCCACTTGTCGTTACGTAAGAGCCATCTTTCATTCTGCTTTGTGCTGCCAGTTGCAAAGTTGTGAAGAAAAGGAACAAGGATAATAGTACGATTTTCATGTTTTATAATTTCTGGGAACGTGTGAGGATAAACGCAATAGAGCTTTATTTCCCATATATACGAAGTTTTCTCTAAAGTTCAAGTGTTGAGGATATCATCGTTTTGTAAGACATAGGTACGTCTTCTTCAATGGTGGCGCTGTCCCTAAAAATCGTAGACAGTAACATCAACCAGCTTATCAACAATATGCGTAAATACGAGTGGTTCAATTTTATCCCATGATCCTCCAGCAAGACCACAGCCGATCCTAGGCATATGAACAGAAGCACTAAAGTCTTTAGCGAAATTTCCCACCTTGTCGAGCCCCGAAGCAACAGCATCATAACGGATTGGGGGCACACCATCTTTGTCTCTTCTTATATCCCGTTGCCCGATTACATTCGCTATCCAAGTATCCTTCTCTACCTGCACAAACTGCACTTCTCCTAGTTTGAAATTATCCTTCGATTTGTACCACTCGCGATATTTCTTCTCCGGTTCAGACCACTTCTGGGATAGGGCCATAACAAAACCTTTACCCCAACCACCTACGTCATTGCAGATATGAACGATAATTTTATTCCCCTTCGCTGTTGGGCTCGTTGCATCTCCTTTAATATATTTGATGTCTGTTATCATCAGTTACTATTTTTGTGCTTCGTACAATGTACTATCCTTTTTTGCGACTGACAAGCATGAGGGCTAAAAATTGAGAGGGTTGAATATCCTTCTTCCGTTTCCGCACTTAACTTGATAAAAACAGAGTAAACAAGGTAAACAAATCAAAAGCGATGTATGTACATGTTACTCCGTCGAATCGTAAGCCCATTGGGTTAAACGTAACTCGATGTTCAAGTGCCCGGCAATTCTAATGAATTGTGCAGGAAAACTGTCATGTTGAACCTCTATCTTTAATCCGTCTATTCTAGAATTATACGAAAAATCAATTGCGATACTGTCAATTGTCTTATCCATTTCCAGCTTCTCCAAATAATGCTTGTTATCTTTTAAAAAAGCAGTCGTTTCTTTTATCTGAGCAGGCAAGTCAGAATATTCTGCATTGCTAATGTCGTAAATTATTGTTGAGGTATTTCTCTTTTCGCCTTCAGGTTTAGTCTTTCTAAATGGTTCTCCTTTTCGATGAATTGTCGCTGGTCTCAAATCCCAGCCCAATATTAAAAAATCCGGATCAAGATCCTTACCCGATATTAGTAAAATCGCTCCCATTTCAGTCGTTAAGTATTTGTAACCTACGTTTCAATAATACATAAAATACCGTTAATGAGCAGAATATCGCAGCTACGGACGCATAAATATCATACCAGTCAAAGACCCGACCCCGCTGGTAATTATCTCTGATTTCATTAAGAATCATAAGTAAGAGAGTAATGGTACATGCAATAGGAAAGTGATTAACGGGCTTGTTCCGTCTGATTCTATTACTTACATAGATAAATGGTAAAGCGAATGCGAGTCCGAAATTTGGTACAAACCCCAGGATAAAAGATGCAGAATGATTATCAATAAAGGAGGCCCTTAAAAATTTAGATAGGTAGAGGGTAATACCAAAAATGATTGAACTGGTGATTATATTTTTCTCTTTTCTTACATCTATGTTGGTCATTGGCTTAAACTATATTATAAATAATTATGGCTTGCCACTAAAGTGCCCTCCATTCCAAAGGCTATCTGATTTAGGAAATATAATAGTATATGCGGGTAGAAAAAGTTGTGTTATAGACGCAGCCTTGCTTAATGCGAAAGGAAACCACACAAATAATGCCTCATCAAGCCTTATCAAATTTTCTGCTTTTTACCTACATTAGTACTTACAACTGGGGAGACGGTTTTATTGCAGCCAGCTTCTAGCGAAATGGTAACAATTGAAAACAATGTCAAGCGAATTGACAGGAAGTTAATAGAAAAGTACAATAATATACAATACGAATACACGGATTTTGAGTGCCATTAGCAAGTTGGGCATTTTGCTGACGACGGAAATGAAACCACAAATAAAATATATAGAATTAAAGACCAGCCATAACGATGATGGACCAGCATGGATAGCTGAAGTTGAACTTTCAAGATCCGGCAGGACGATATATTTTAATGGTCTTGCTCTCTTAGGTAAAGGTCATGGAGCTTGCACAGATTTAGAAACAGGTGACATCTACTGGATTTCAGGAATTAAGAAAAATGGGAAGGACAGACATAGAGCTGGCAAAGGGAAGATAATGGTCGATCGTAAGATTCTGGAGAGTTATTTGGATTTACGCGGCCTTAGCCTCCTTCACAGAAATAAGTATGAATTGATTGATATTCTTCCCACCAACAAGCGAAAGTTTGCTGAGATTGAAAATTCGTAATTTAAACAGCTTTAATAATCCAACGAACCTTGAAACAAGCCTAAAGATTTATCCAGCAAGGTCCATTCGAAACATCGGTTTCACCAGTTATAAGGTTGATTGTCGATGTCATACATTCGTTATAGCCGTTCACATAGCTTCTTATATCGACAATTTTTTCCAGATTATCTATTAATATGAGAGCTATCTCAAGAATAGTCATAAGTAATTAAAGGGTAGGGGCAAAAAGTCAAAAAGCCGAACAATATTCTTGATCGGCTTTTGGGCTGTTATGGAGCCTGAAGCTGCGTTGCATCGAAGTTAATTATTACGCGCTTTGACCGCCGTCAACGTTTAAGGTTGCGCCGGTAATATACCGGGCATCATCACTTGCCAGAAAAGCAACAGCTGCACTAATATCATCAGGCTCACCATAGCGGCCGAGAGCTACAGCCTGTACCATAGCAGCACTAAACGGCCCGTCAGAAGGATTCATATCGGTATTGATCAATCCCGGTTGAATGATATTCGCAGTGATGTTCCTAGTACCAAGATCTCTGGCCCAGCTTCGGGTATAGGCAGAAAGCGCTGCTTTTGTCGCCGAGTAATCGCTAATGCCGGGATAGGGTGATCTAGCCGCGCCAGTTGAGCCAATCGTGATAATCCTGCCTCCATCGTTCATTTTTGAAACTATTGTTCTTACAGTGTGCGCTACACCTATAACATTCACGTCCCACTGCTGTCTTAGTGCATTTTTGTCTACTGTCTCATCTTCAACTCCGCCAGTTACAAACAGGCCAGCGCTATTGATGAGAATATCGATGTTTCCAGATTCTGTTGCGGCAGCAATTGCAGCGTCAATCTGAACAGCACTACCAGTATCGGCTTTTATGGCTTTCGCTTTAACGCCGTAGCTTTCTATTTCCTTTACCAAAGCCTCTGCCTTATTTGCACTATTCACGTAAGTGAAAATTACATTAGCTCCTTCGGCTGCGAGCCTTTTTACAATTGCTGCCCCAATACCACGGCTTCCGCCAGTAACCAGCGCTGTTTTATTTGCTAATTTTAACATGATCTTGCTTATTTAAATTTTGTTAGTTCTTCTGTGATGTATTATGGATGGAATATTACTGACCCTGTTGTTTGACTGGATTCGAGATCCTGATGGGCTTTCGCCACGTCTGATAAATGGTAGATAGTAGGTTCAATTTTACCAAGAATACCAGTACTAAAGGCTTCAAACAGCTCTGCTGAAGCAGTGTCTACACTTTCGCGATCAGGCAAATATTGGCCGAGTGCCGGACGAACCAGTTTAATTTGATTAGCGGTAAGTAGTTTCTGATCGATAGAAGGTGCACCGGAGGCATTTCCATAAAGAACAGCCGTACCCCCAATTTTTATTAATTTGACCGACTCTTCAAATGTAGCTTTACCAACCCCATCAAATACCGCCTGCACACCCTCACCATGGATTATTGCATGGACAGCCACTCCTAAATCTTCTTTGTCAAGGGCTATTACATGATCTATACCTGCTTGTAAAACCCTCTCTTTTTTCGAAGAGCTCCCAACGGTTCCAATTACTTGAGCACCAAGCGCTTTTGCCCATCTGCTCACCAGCGATCCAACTCCGCCAGCTGCTGCGTGAACGATAACTACATCCCCTGGTTTTATAGCATAGGCCTGCTTAATCAACATTCTGGCAGTAAGTCCTTTGGCCATCAGAGAGGCAGCCTCGTCGAAGTGGATATTGTCAGGTATCTTTATTAAGTCACTTGCATTAATCAATCTTCTTTCAGCATATGCACCGATAGAGAAAAAATAAACCACCCTGTCGCCTTCTTTTAAATGAACAACATTTTCTCCAACAGCTTCAACCACTCCGGCTGCCTCTACGCCTATGATAGCAGGAAGCTGATTTACAGGGAAGCTTCCATTCCGAAAAAGAACATCGACAAAATTAAGAGCGATGGCCTTATGTCTGATCAATACTTCGCCGTTACCTGGTTCTCCAACAATTTGTTTTGAATATTCTAAAACGGATGGCGGGCCTTGTTTCTTGATTTGTACTACGCCAGTTTCTTCTGTTATTTTCATATTTTAATTTTTATTGCTGATTTGATATTTCAAAGTTGAGATTTCGCCGTGATGCTCAGCTTGACTTTCGCAGTAAATTGACATTGACTTTTATCAAGGGTAGTGGTCGGGTAACTGAGAATATTCAGCATTTTATTTTTTATTTTTGACCTTAAGTTGTTCATTTTCCATGCTGAAATTTCACGAAGATATTTTCGAGCCTTTTTTTGATTATATAGTAAACAAATCCAATCTCCCCATAAGTGAAGAAGATAAAAAGCTGATTAGGAATACATTTAAAATTAAACACTTAAGAAAGCGGCAGTATCTATTGCAGGAAGGGGACGTTTGTAAGTATATGGCCTTTATTGTGAAAGGAGCAGGGAAAATGTATATGGTGAATAAAAGCGGACAGGAAAACGTAATCCGTTTAGCAATAGAATCCTGGTGGTTAGGCGATTTCGAAAGCTACACCTTAAACTCGCCCTCCGTGTATAATATTGAAATGATAGAGGACTCTGACGTTCTATTGATTAATGATCAGAGTATGCAGGAGCTTATAGCTAAGGTTCCGCCCTTGGCGAAGATGATAAAAGAGATTGACCGTAACAGCGCAATTGCTACTCAACGTAGGATCCAGACGGCAATCAGCTTAGGTGCTGAGGAACGGTATGATGAAATGCTTCAATCTTATCCTGAATTTATCCGAAGATTTCCCCAAACAATGATAGCGTCATATTTAGGCATTTCCGCTGAAACCTTAAGCAGGATCAGGAAAAATCTATTACGTAAATAAAAATAAACTCTCAATTAGCAATTACACCTAAAAGATCGGATTTCCATTATTAATCGAGCCCCCTACATTGAAGCTCTAATGGAAAGGTTGTTACCAGATAAGATGCTTCTATAATTAGAACTGGCGGTAACGCTATTGGTGCGATCCCATTCTTTGTCTCGATGGCATCTTTTTTATTATATTTAAGATATGTTATAAATAATAAACGATAAAAATACAAGTACTTATGAGTCTGTAATATTCAGCAATTGTATTGTGATATTTCCTTTCTTTTGCGATCCCCCGGTCGGTTAATTTCAATTTCTTTTATTTATTAAACCTATTTAAACCCACAAAATCTTCATGAAAAGAAAGAAGTCTAGACAGAGTCCTGCGTTAAGCATAAGGACTAAGAAACGTATTATCAGAGTTTGCAAAGCCATAGACGCCCTGGGAGAGAATTCAGCAGATATTGTTGAAGGATTGGTTGCGATCTTTGGTACCCTGAACCAGCAGAAAGAACAGGGGGAGCAATTAAATAGCGAGGTACAAACAGTTATGTTAAATAAGAAGAGACAGCAGGTGTTTCGCGAAAGCTGGCTGGATCGGCAGGAGGTAATGCAACTGATGCCCATTAGCGATCGTAGCTTATACGACTTAACCAGGACAGGCGAATTACCTTCTTATACATTCAAAGGCAAGCTTTTCTTCAAGCTGGCCGACGTAGAAGCGCTTATGAAAAGGAGAGGTGGTGATGAAGGAGAAGATAGAATAGCGGTTTAATTCGTGAACTCTCATACAACAAAAATGTCCGGGCTATTCACCTGGACATTTTTTATTTAACCCCAATCAAGGACCATCGCCTTCCAGATCCTGGCCTTCATCTTTCCCTACCGCTGTACTGGATACAGCGGAGGCAACCAGTCCCGCTGTTACCAGGTAACCAGCAACTGTAGTTATCGCTACTGGCAAAGAAATAGGAGCGGAGAGGAGAGCTGAGCCGAGAGCACTGAGGATTAACCCAACGTTTCGGACCTTTTTGAAAAAGGGCGGCGTAGGGGATTTTAAACGGGCTATTATGGAGGATCTTTTCTTCATTATAGTAATGCTTTAAGTAATTTTAGTTGAAGTTTTTGTAGAGGTAGGAAGGACTGGTTTCTCACTACCGGCCACAACCTTCTTTTTCCTCATCAACGCTACTCCCGACTCTTCCTCAAAATGCTTCAATAAATAAACTTCCAGTTGCTCCAGGCGCTTTTCGTGGAAGTTGATGCGCTCGAATATTCTCACGCTTTCGGCGTTCATGTTGGCCTTGATCACTTCGGTGCTGGTGATGATCTCGCTGAGGTTTTGTTCTACCTTGCGGAAATCGCTATGCAGCTGCCGCACAAAAAAGGCGATGACTGAAAACAGCAGCGATAGTATCGCCCCTAAAATCAGATTGCTGTTGACTATACTTTCCATGTTTTTTTGAAATGAATGAATGAGAGAAGGAATGAATGAATGAGAGAATGAGAGAATGATGGATTGAAGGAATGAATGAGAGAATGAATGGATGAGAGAATGAGTGAATGAAGGATTGAATGAGAGAATGAAGGAATGAATGATTGAAAGACTGAATAGATAAAGATTTTTACCTTACGTGATACTTTATGTGGACTTCTCTAATCTGTTTCTTACTAATACCTCATTAAATCCTGCTTTAACCTCTTTTGCTAACATCTCATACACTTGCTGTTCTTCCCCTTAGCCATTCGAATGATCTTTATTGCCATTAGCTTTGATCATTTGGTGATTTAAGGATGGGCTCCCTGGTTCCAGGAAGCCCAATTCCTTAGGCAGTTACTGTTATTCGGCCTCCGTAGTACGTACGGGTCACTTCTTTGCCATTCGCTGAAGCCATGAACAAATAGGTTTCTACCTCCTTGCCATCCCATTCCGCTGGAAGCGTCATGCTCAAGGATCCATTCTCACGAGTGGCCTCGCTAAGAGTATACTCTACTTCATCTAACTCTGGGCAGAAGGCCAGGGTGAATACATTATCCGTTTTCAGAGATTTCCCTTTACCTGAATTGTCCGTCCAGCTAAAATCTACCTTCAACTCTGCTGCAGCTGCTACAGCCAGGTTAGTTGGCAAGAGTAATACACCACTGCTCAAGCTTAGGGCAGGGAAATCGACCAAAAACTGGGGATAGTTTCCGGTGATGGCATTCTTGATGTTTTCAGACAAAGCTACGTTGTAGGCAGTTGCCTTTTTGGCCTGATTCTTATAACCTACATCCAGTAAAGGGCGCAGAGGAGCCAGGAAGTCGGTCATCAGCGCAAAGCGATGTTGTTGTTCTACCTGAGCCTGGGTAGGCACCCTGTTCTTGTTGATCTTTGGCAGGCTCTTCAGGTAGTCGATGCCGCGCCAGCTGCTTCCTACTACATTCCCGATCTTTCCGTAAAAGTTTCCAAAAATTCCATTGCTAAATTTTCCCATGATGTTAAAAAATTAAACGTTAAAAATCTGTTAATTGGCCTCAATTACCGGTAATCTTCGAAAGCCTGAGACAAAAGTAGCGAGGGTTTTTGGTGTTTTTAGCACTCCTGGAGGCCCTTGCGGCGTTTTGCGGGGATATGCGGGCTTTTGCGGAGAATTGCGGAAGGATTGGTACTTTCTTCGGGAAGTGTTCGGAAAAAGGGGGTACTTTGTTCGGAAAATTGGGGGGACTTTCCGAACCTGTCTCGAACCTGTCCCGAAGCAGACCCTAACCTCACCATAACCGACACTCCCTAATTATTACCTGTAAAATACTTCCATTCAAAGTAAAAAAAGGTGCCATTTAGTGTTTGCTAAAATCTTACTACAAGCACTAATCAACCGTCCTGCCTACGCGCGAAATTTAAGGAAACCATAGCTAAACTGACATGATATATAGCATACGTGTATGTGTTGTATTTCAATTATTTAGATTAGTTTTTGCTTTGTTTTTTGATAAGGAATATTCTAGTTTCGCCACCTAAATATTTTCAATTTTTTTTAACGAATAAGTTATTTTTTATGAACCTTTTTTTGCAATTAGCAGCGGATGTAGAAGTCTTCGCTACAAACCTTAAGCCCTCTATCAACAATCACTTTACCTATAAGGAAATCATTAACGAAACGGAGCGATTGAAGACAGAACTAAAAGTTCGTTATTTCCAGGCAGGGTCAAAACCAGAGTTTCGGAAATTCACGGAATACCATCTGGAAAAGCTTTCTGAACTCTTAGGAACAGTCCGGGATATCGCTAGTGGAGTAGCCGCCAAATCAGGGGAAACTCATACGATAATTTCGTCTGAAAAGATGGCTGATGTTTTAGTGGTTTACCATAAGCTCCGGGCACTAATGGCCTTTTTTTATGAGATTTTTGGAAAATACCTCCCGAAAAATCATCATATCCCAGTGGTAAGTCAGCCAGTATTTATAAAGGAAGTAATGGGGTATAAGGAAGAAATCACCAGAAAGCTAACTCAGTCAGACCCACTATTAGCACAATGGCCCTTAAAACCATTCGACAACTTTGTTCAACTTAAAGAGTTGCGCACCTGGCACCAAGTTGACTATTGCCGCTCCCTACATCTGGCATTCGGGGAACTTCAAGCTGAAGGTACTGCCTTAAACACAGAGAAGATTCTCCGCTTTTTGGTAAAGATGAATTACAATTCTCCAGAATTTTATCGGTTTTGCATAGATCTTATCAAGAAGGAAGAAGTTTATCCTAATATCAAACGCCTGGAACACCTCAAGAAGGAAGTTGGGCAGATCCAGGTTAACAAGGGAATGCAGTACAGAAGCGATATGAAAAGCATTAAAAAGCAAATTCAATGTTGGATAAATGAAGAGATCCAATATTGGAAGGAATCGGAATTAATAAAAGAAATGGAGGAAGAGATAAAGGCTGCAAGCACTGATAAACCTGGTGTATCAGGAGGTAAGATAAATACGCGTTTCACTGAGCATGTTTTGGCCTTTAAAACATCAGTTGAGATAGAGGCGGGCCTACTTTTTGGTAAAGGGCATCCTCAAGGTGTGCTCAAGAAAACATTGGAGACCTACAATTGCATCAACCGGGATCATATATCCTATGAAAGCTTCAGAAAAAGATACTACGAACGCAATGTCGAAACTGCCAAGGAGTATAGACGACACCTACGCAAATGCCTTAACATAACAAATTTCTTTGTGTCAAATAACAGTGATACAGAGGATTAGGAAATTTTTGTCCACTTTGTACTTTGGCCGTTAGCTTTTGATTTTTTAACTATGCTTATTAATCAAAAATAAACGTATGATGAGAAAATTCAAAGGCGACCGCCTATCGAGAGTTTTTCCAGAGTTGCAGCGAAAACCTCACAATCAATTTAAACGAGAATTACAAATTCTACGCAACCTGGTTTCCCAGAAGCAAAAACTTAAAAGATCACAGCATTTATGAATTACATCTTGCACCTAAATGCCTTTTTCAAAAAGGCCAATGCCGATCCACGAATGAAAGCTTATCACATCAGTTTGTACATGGGCATTTTCCAGTTATGGAATGCAACGCATTTCCGGACCTCTTTTTACGTAAGCCGGCAGGAATTGATGGAACTGGCGAAAATAGGATCAACCACTACCTATCACCAATACCTGAAGGATCTGGACGCCTGGAATTACATCCAGTATTTCCCCTCCAAGGATATCTCCTCTGGCAGTCGCATTCGTTGCATCACATTTGCTACAAGCAGTCGCACAAGCAAAGCTACAAGCGATGATACAAATGCTGATACAAACAATGTTCTACAACTAGTACCTTCTAATAAACATATAGAAACTTTAGAAAACAGTACAAAAAGTATTTCAATAAAAAACATCAAAAAGTTTTTCGAGGAGAATGGTTCCACCAGCAGGCAGGCGAAGAAATTCATCGACTACTACGAAGCGCGGGATTGGATGATTGAAAATGAGACTGTCAGCAATTGGGAAGTACCAGCACGAAGCTGGATCGCCAAGGAGGAGGAATTCAGGAAGAGCCGATTGGGGAAATCAGAACCTGCCACGAAAAAAACTTCAATCATTGATTTAACTCCTAAAAATAAACGATATGACGAACCTTTGTAACACCAATCCTCAAACAGAACAGTCTAGCCAACAACCATTTAAAGTGCCCTCAGGTAAACCGGAATCTAATGCACGATACCTGGATTTTGATGAAGTTATCGAAAATATAAACCAAAATGGTTCTGATCTTTTTCGGAAACGCTATAAGGTGGATAAGAAGGATTACAATCCGGTTTACAAACTAGTGGTTTACCATTACCGTGATCAGCAGCATGCAGAAGAATTAGGAATAGATTTACGAAAGGGTTTGCTAACGGTGGGACCAGTGGGTTGTGGCAAAACCTCATTGATGCAGATTTTGCAGCACATGAAAATTATTGACAAACCCTATCAGATCGTTTCGGTACGCGACGTATGCATGAAGTTTACTGAAAAGGGATTTTCTGTAATACGGGAATATGGTGCAACCGCGCAAAAGCAAGCTCCCATTTTCTGTTTTGATGATCTCGGATGTGAACCCAATACCCGCTTCTTTGGAGCCCAAACCAATGTGATGAAGGAGATCTTGTTATCGCGCTACGATCTGTTTATGCAAAAAGGAGTTCCGACCCATGTAACCACTAATCTTTCAGCATCGGAATTAGAAAGCATGTATGGCAGTCGGGTCAGGTCGCGGTTGAGGGAGATGTTCAACCAGATCGTCTTCCCGGCAGATTCCTATGACAAAAGAAGGTTGTAGCAGCGCCGCAGAAAACTTTATCCGATAATTACCTTATTTCTAACAATGCACAATGAATACAATAACTTCCAATTACTTAAAACCCTTCATCAAACTCCACACACGTCTAAACAATACGATCAACAACCTCTATTACATGGCCTTTAGCGTGGGGCTGCAGTGGGAGTGGCAGGAACTTAAAAGCGAGATCAAAAACCGGGGTTGGTTACCATTAGATATGGCTCATCTAAAGGTAATAGAACATCCAGCAGTGCCGGGAATCATCCAAATGATAGAAATTCTGGAGGAAGCCAGGGAAAAGCTTGCTGAAAATAATAGGGTCAGCAAGGAAGAGGCGAAAATTTCCGTCGAAGTTGGTCCCATTCAGGACGGATGGTTATCAGAAGATTACAGCGAGGAAGAAAATATCGACATGTGGCAACAAAACCTGTTCGTTGATCTGCTTTCGATCTTTGAAGCCTGCTGGTTTATGGAGCATGATTGCAGCCCTTCCATGTCTGTTTACGACCAGTTTGGCAAGATGTATTTCGAGGGTTCTATTGAAATAAGCTCTGAAAATGAAATAGTGCAGCCGTTAATAGCAGCACTAAATGAAGTTTTAAAGGTGAATAAAAAGTCGGTATTAGCGGTAGTGGAATAGAATTAATTGAAAGGTAAAAATATTTCGATATGTGACGAAGATCATTGTTGATTATGCTGCTAATGTTGAGATTTAATTTATTCAATAAACCTGAACATATATGCTTCCAAACGCAAGCAACTATTATAAACTAATTATTCAGATCCTTAGTTACGTTAGCGATTCACTTTTTAAAACTCTTGTTATCAATTCTGATAACGCTCTCGCCCTACATCCCGTCTATACAAGGGTTCCGGAGAGATTTCGTGTGGTAGGTGGAACCCTTGTATTGAATTCTTTTTCTGTTAGCGGGAATTATTATGAAGTATTACTATAAACCTTAATATTCAAACAATGGAGCCAAACACCGAGGATTACCGAATGCAACTAGTGACAATTTACCATCGCCTCTTTTCAATGATGGTAAACCTTTATCGTGCAGGGTATCAAATTGCCATAAAATACGAATGGAAGGATTTGAAACATGATGACGGAACCCCAATGAAGCATTCTTATAGAATGGAATACTTGCAAACAGCGGAAAATCCGTTAGTTCAAATGGTTGTAAAAATGATTCGAATTGTTGATGAAGGTTACGCACAAGTAAGGTTTGCAAACAATCTCAGTGAGAAGGAGCTATATGGGGTAGAAACGACAGATGACGATGATTCAGACGACGAAGATTATGATGAAGAACTGGAAGTTCAGAATGAATTGGAATTACCAGAAGACGAGGAGTTGAACAAGGAGCCAAAACCTGAATGTATTTCAGAACCTAACTATTTAACGGTAGCTTGTAAGGTCATTCCCACTTTATTTATCGACATCGTATATCTATCGGGTAAACCGCTGGACCCTGAAATCATAGAAGAATTAAATAGAAATTTTTTGAATGGGAATCTCACTCTTAAGTCGGAAGATTTTAACGTACATTTTTTAATTGATATAGTAAATCGCTTAATGAAAACCGTGAGTGGTTTAATTGATGATTTCAAAGATCAATTAGATTGAGAAGTAATTGATGTGCAGTTTAAATTAAGCTTAATTTTTAGCTGCTATTGCATAAACAAATTCTCTTGCGCACTTTTATAAAGGAGTTTAGAATATCACAATTCATGGAAACATCAGAAAACCTAATCACTGTTGAAACAGAAGAAGTAGAATATCCTTTGCTGCTCGAACGATTTCAATCAACTTTTATCGACACCTTTTTTATCCTTGTGATGATGGTTGTTTTTAGCCAGGTGCTTGACTTTTTCAACAACCCGCCAGATTGGTTAAGAGTAAGTCTTTTTATTAGTATCTGGTTTTTATACGAGCCTCTGTGTACTGCTTTTGGTTGTACCATCGGTAATTATATGAAGGGAATCAGGGTTAGGAACAGGGAAGACCATACCGAACGGATCAATCTATTTCAGGCCTTTATGAGATATGTTTTTAAAATCGCACTGGGAGCTATTTCATTTTTATTTATTCTTTCAAATAATGAGAAGAGGGCATTGCACGATATGGTTTCGGGGAGTGTTGTGTTGAAGTTGCAGGGGTAAGGGAGGGGCTTGGACATTGATATATCAACAAATATTGACCAAGATGGGATTCCTGCTGGCTATTTAGATGACAAGGGTCTTTTCTATCAGCACAGTCTCAGTAGAGCTTTTTGTAATCTAGTTCAAGCAAGAGGAGCTGAGAATAAACTCACTCTTGACCTTATTTCGGAGCCTTTTATGAGGATCACGTTCTTTAACCAAAATTTCTATATTTAGCCTTCAATTACCTTATTACATCGTATGTTCGGTATAAGCTATATAAAATTCGATTCTATGACCTATGTTATCCATTACAAAAATGGAAGCATAGCAAAAGAGGGCAGGGGCTTGTCTTTTTTCTATTTCACTCCGAATAGTTCAATCGCAGCAATTCCGTTGGGAAGTAATGACCTTCCTTTTATCTTTAACGAGACCACTCACGATTACCAGAGTATCTCTATCCAGGGACAGATCACCTATAAGATCGGTAATCCTAAACAGCTGGCAGAAATGCTTGATTTTACCGTTAACGGCAGTGGAATCTATAAAAAGAATGATGCAGAGAAGCTTAATCAGCGTTTGATCAACGAAGCGCAGACTGCAACCTCCTCCTTTATCCATCAACTGGGATTAAAGGAAGCCATTCGTTCCGCAAAAATGATAGAGGAGAAAATTACGGAAGGGTTAAAGACCTCACAAGCTATTTCACTATTGGGGATTGAAATCTTAAGTGTCACTATCCTTGCCATCAAAGCTACTCCTGAAATGGCCAGGGCCTTGGAAACCGAAACGCGGGAGAAGCTTTCACAAGAAGCAGATCAGGCGGTTTATCAAAGAAGGAACTTCGCGGTTGAGCAGGAGCGCATTATCAAAGAGAGTGAGCTGAGCACAGAAATAGCTGTAGAAGAGAAACGAAAGAAGATCGATGAAAAGAAGATGGAGGCTGAGGTTCAGAAAGCCGACAATGATCGTAAACTTCGCGAGATGAGAATTCAGGCAGACATTGCGGTGGAGAACCAGCGTAAACTCCTGATAGACCAGAAAACAGAGAACGACCGGAAAGAAGCTGACGCACAAGGCTACGTGATTGAAACGACATTGAAGCCATATAAGGAAATGGATTGGAAGACCATCACTGCGCTTAATAATAATCCCGATCCTAAATTCAATATCGCACTAGCCTTCCGGCAGATGGCAGACAATGCAGATAAGATCGGAAACCTGAATATCAGTCCCGAATTGCTTGATTCTATTTTAAAAGAGAGTAGCGACAAACGATGAGTTATGAGTACGCCATTCTTGTAAAAAATAAAACCCGCCTGGAAGTACTTATAGAAAGATTTAATACCAAGGCACAGGCGGAGTTTTACATTGAGCGGTCGGGAGGGAACTTTAAAGAATATGAGATCGAGCATGACCGCTTTCAGGAATCGCTATCGTTTATTCAGAGGAAACTCTCGAAGGTAATAAAGAACAAGATCGTAGACCGTTCTTTCCTGCCGTCGTTTCTGTTTAATGAAACCCACCTGCTTATTGTAGTTGGGCAAGATGGACTGGTCGCGAATACTGCAAAGTACGTTAACGGAATTCCGATGATAGCTGTGAATCCCGATACAGATCGTTACGACGGCCTGCTATTACCTTTTCAGCCTAATAACTTTATCAATGCTGTAGAGAAGGTGATCAAAAATGATTTCAAGGCCAGAGAGGTTAGGATGGCAGAGGCAAATTTAAGCGACGGACAGCGGCTTCTTGCTTTTAATGACCTTTTTATTGGAGCATCATCTCATGTTTCCGCCCGTTATAAAATTACATATCGGGATGTTACAGAGAATCACTCATCGTCCGGCATCATCGTGTCTACACAAGCAGGATCAACTGGCTGGCTGAGTTCTATTTTCAATATGACTTTCGGCATGCAGCAGTTTATTCAAAAAAGCGATTCCAAAAAGAAGATCGCCAAGCTAAAGGAGCATCAATTAATGTTCGTGATCCGGGAGCCGTTTGAAAGTAAGAAAACGCAGGCGGGGCTTACAGCCGGTATAGTTACAGAGCAGAATAAACTCATTATCGAATCTTTTATGCCTACTAATGGGGTGATCTTCTCTGATGGGGTGGAAACTGATTTTTTGAGTTTTAATTCTGGGGCGATTGCTACTATTGGGGTGGCGAAGGAGACGGCGAGGTTGGTGGTTTGAATTTGTTTTATTTATGTTCACAAGATATTTCATACCTAAGCTTATACTGGTTAGTTTTCTAAGCTGTTGTGCTGATAGACCAACAAGCGGAATAAGCAACAATTTAAAAGAAAACTATTCTGTTATTGGTGGTGCCAGGGAAGCTGTTGATAGTAATTTCAATGATTTTATTGAGAAATTTAGCAGCGATACGGCCTTTCAAATAAGCAGAACAAGATTTCCTCTAAAAGTCAAATGGTACAACAATGAGAATGACAGGGACTCTTTGATTTACAAGGATAGATCAGCTTTTGAAATGATAGACTTTCGCAAGAAGAAGTCTGATACGAAGTATGATAAGTGGGAACAAAAAAGAATGGTAGACAAGGCCACATCTGCAAGAATAGAGATTCGTGGAATTGATAATGGTATTATGGTAGACTACCTGTTTGAGAAGATCAAAGGAGCCTGGATGCTTATTGAAATAGATGATGATTCTACATAAAGCTGCTGCTCAGGATCCACAGAGCGCTGAGGTTTTCGTAAATCGTGGTTTTTTGTATAGATTTTGAGTTGCCAATGGGAGAGAAGTATAATGAGTTCATAGCGGAACTGATTAGCCAGAATGAGAGGAATTGAAGTTTCTGTCTGGAATAATATATATCGCTGCAAACCTGTTATCAATTTAACCTACAGAAGGTTTACAATTTACATTTTTAATAAGATGAAATCGGGAAACGGTTGGGGGACACAGAGAAAGACAAAAGATCTATTTCAGAGATGCTTAAATTCTGGCCTGAATTGACAGAAAAATCAGAATAAACACAGCTAATTTGATGTATGGGACTTGATAGCGTAGAACTGGTAATGGAATGGGAGGATTTTTTCAAACTAAAAATACCGGATCTGGAAGCAGCAAAAATGGCAACCATTGCGGACGCGGTAACTTACATTTCCTCTCAAGTGGAATTTGTGGAACGCGGTGTTGATATAAAAGCTACAATGTTAAGCGACCTTGAAGGTATTTTCTCTCTCAAGAGTCATGTTTCGCTAGAAGAATTTTTACGGACTGGTGTTCCACCTGATGAAAAAGCGCTTTGGAAGAAAATGTCAGGCTTGTCCGGTTATGAATTACCAATACCTACCAATTCCCATCGCGTTGAAAAATGGTATGATAAGCTGTTGCCGAAAAAAGCTCCTTATGAGCCGGTAACGATAAACCGGTACATTGACCTAGTTTGTGCTGTTAATTATAATGCATTGATCCAAGGTTCCATTCAAAATCAGTATGAGGTAATGATAGCAGTTATGGGCATTACCATCGAAAAAAACGGACTGGATCCATTTGAAGTGTATTGGGACAGCTCTTTTACTAACGATTTGGGTATTGATTAATAGCCAGGCTTACAATTTCACTTCCTTTGACCCCATGTAGTGCTGTTAATTCTAATTTGTAACTCATTATTAAATCCGGATGTGCGATCATCTAATTGAACTGGAAAAAGATCTAAAAGATCGAGGAATTATTGAAACCTACTGGGGCAGGGCATGGTCAGTAGGTTGTTGGGAATGGGTCTACTTTGATTGCCAATTGGATCTTGAAAGCCTAAGACGCAAATACAAGTTTGAGAGTTTCGTAGTAGATCACAGATATGATGACAATAAATCTGGGGGACGTTCTATTTCTTCTTGCACTGTCTCGGTTTCAGGTTTGCATACTCAAAGCCGTACAAGTAACATTAATACGGTTTCAACAACTTCTGCAATTTGCGGTTCGCCTACTAAAACCACTGGCGGGCCCTGCCAGAGACCGGTTCGAATTGAGGGCAATTGTTGGCAGCATCGATAGGCAAAAGGTATTACAAGTTAAATAAAAATTTATTTTCACATATTTGAACACTTGTCTAATTTTCAAAATATTGATATAATTCTATTAATATCAAGGCTTGAATGGCGATGCATAGCTAATTCCCGCTACATTTGTAAAGATGGAAAAACTTAAAGTAAGTTCACTTGGCCCCATAAGCGAGGCTTCTATCAATTTTAATGATTTAACACTGTTTGTTGGCCCACATGCCAGCGGCAAAAGCATTCTGCTTCAACTGTTGAAATTACTCATTGATAAACAGCATATTCGAAGGACGCTCGAACAGTACGGTTTTGTTTGGGGGAATAGTCCAAAAGATGTCAATGAAAGATACTTTGGTGAAGGAATGTCTGAAATATGGAATGCAAATACTTCGATTAACTTTAATAGTAAAGCTTATACTCTCGATTTTCTGACTCCCAGAAGGAAAGAAAATATTAAAGATGCAGAAGAGAAGCTTTTCTATGTGCCGGCGCAGCGGGTAATGTGTTTTGAAAATGGCTGGCCTAAATTTTTCACCAGCTTTGAAGGATCGGTTCCATTTGTTTTGCGTGATTTTAGCGAATCATTACGGCAATACCTTGAGAACGAATTGGGGAGAAATGATGATGATATATTTCCCAAGTCGCAGCGCTTGAAAGAGCCATTGCGTAAATCATTTAACGATAGTGTGTTTCATGATGCAAAGGTGTTAATAGACAGGGGCAGCAAGAAGCAGTTGAAGTTGAATATTAGTGATAGCAACATTCCGTTTATGGCCTGGAGTGCCGGGCAAAAGGAGTTTATGCCATTGCTTCTAAGCTTTTATTGGTTATGCCCAGCTTCGAGAGCAACCACTAAGGATGGAATAAAATATGTAATTATTGAGGAGCCTGAAATGGGTTTGCATCCTCAAGCTATTAAGTCAGTTATTCTCCAGGTGCTCGACTTGATGTCAAGAGGGTATAAAGTAATTGTTTCTACTCATTCTCCTATGTTCCTGGAATTTGCCTGGGCATTTAATATCTTAAAAGATGTTAATGCTGATAAGAAAGCTCTCTATGAATTATTTGATCTTGAAAGTTCGGCACCCCTGAACCGATTGTTCAAGGATCAACTGGGGGAAAAGGGGATCAACACTTATTATTTTGACCGGGATAAGGATAAAGTATTGGTAAAGGATATATCCAGTCTTGACGCAGGAAGTGATGATCCGGCCGTGTCAGAATGGGGGGGACTTTCCTATTTCAGCTCAAAGGCAAATGATATTGTTTCTCGATTAGTTGCAGCAAATGGCTAAGAAAAATAATAGGTTTCAGATAGCTGTAGAAGCTACACCTGATATAAAAAACAGCTACATGCCGGGACTAAAGGCATTGGGAAATAACAGCAACAAAATTGAATTGGCTGCTACATGCGTGGGAAGTGTAGATATAGATAAAGCCGTAGAAAAGAAATATTCACGGTCAAATCGCTGGGATTATTGCTTCTCTTATAGAGAGCAAGTGTATTTTGTGGAGGTCCATCCTGCAAGTACAAGTGAGGTGGAAACCGTTCTGAAAAAATTGGACTGGTTAAAAAATTGGTTAAAATCGGATGCGCCAGAAGTAAATAAACTAAAAGCATCCGAGCATCCCTGGGTCTGGATCATGACCAAAGGGCAAAGCATCACCTCTGGGTCAAGGCAAGCCAGAAGATTAGCGATGAGCGGGATTAAGTTGACCTCGAAGTTGGTGCTAAAGTAAAAGGAGACATAATAGCTTGTTCCGGAAAGCAAATCCGAGCCCTATCTTTTTGTCTAGGAAATATTCTCCAACAATATTACATTTGAATTTCCTTCCTGAACTAAATGTATGATGCTGAGCACCAAGTCTGATCCTTATAACTGAAAAAAATGAATACTATCTCTATCCCGAGAGGAAAATGCCTTGGCTTTTGATTTTTTATGTCACATCCACGGGCAATGCATACCAACCTCCAACCAGACGCACAACAGAACTCCATAGCATTCATTGATACTGAAATAGATCCGAAAACTTCAAAGATACTGGATATCGGAGGTTTAAGGGCGGATGGCGGTACCTTTCATAAAGCATCGGTTCCAGAGTTCATTCAGTTCCTTAACGGAACCAGGTACGTTTGCGGGCATAACATTATCAAGCATGATATTAAGTATATAGGACGGGCACTTAATGAAGCCCAAATTTCTGACTATAGCGCCATTGATACTTTATATCTCTCACCCCTGTTATTTCCGTCCAGACCCTATCATGCCCTATTAAAGGACGATAAACTGCAGACGGAGGATGCTAATAATCCCCTGAACGATGCGATTAAAGCGAGGGACTTGTTCTATGATGAAGTAGCGGCATTTCGTCAATTAGACGATAAACTTAAACATATCTATTATTCCCTCTTGAATGACCAGAAAGAGTTTCGCTCATTTTTTTCATTCCTGGGCTATGTAAGTGAACCTATTGACACCGAAGTTCTGATCCGGCTGAAGTTTGGAAACGAAATCTGTGAGCAGGTAGACCTGAAGAAAATCATTTCAGATCATCCGGTAGCGTTATCCTACTGCTTGTCCCTTCTCAATTCTTTTATTACAAACCAGAAAACCTACTCCATCACACCTCCATGGGTATTGAAGAATTACCCAGAGGTGGAACGGATCATGTTTCGACTGCGGAATAAGCCTTGCCTGACGGGATGTTGGTACTGTGATCAGGCGCTGGACGTACATAAAGCACTGAAACGTTTTTTCGGCTATGATGCTTACAGAAGCTACGGGGGAGAGCCTTTGCAGGAGAAGGCAGTAAAAGCTGCCGTTAACAATAAGTCCATTCTGGCAGTTTTTCCCACAGGTGGAGGAAAGTCGATCACCTTTCAGGTTCCTGCCTTGATAGGCGGCGAAAGTTCCAGGGGATTAACTGTGGTTATTTCTCCGTTGCAATCCTTGATGAAGGATCAGGTGGATAATCTGGAAAGGGCCGGAATTACAGAAGCGGTAACTATCAACGGTTTGCTCGACCCGATTGAAAGGGCTAAGTCAATTGAGCGGGTTGAAGACGGCTCTGCTTGTATTCTTTACATCTCGCCCGAATCATTACGCTCAGGGACAATCGAACGATTGTTGCTCGGGAGAAAGATTGTACGATTTGTGATAGATGAAGCGCACTGCTTTTCATCCTGGGGACAGGATTTCAGGGTTGACTACCTCTATATAGGCGACTTTATCAGATCGCTTCAGGAAAAGAAGAATCTGGAGGATGGTATTCCTGTGTCCTGCTTTACAGCAACTGCCAAGCAAAAAGTGATTGAAGATATCCGTGAATATTTTAAGGAGAAGCTTTCCCTTGAACTGGAACTGTTCACATCCAAGGCTTCACGGACAAACCTTCATTATAACGTTTTTGAGAAAGACAACGAAGAAGAAAAGTATCAGGCTGTAAGAGATCTGATAGAAGAAAAGAATTGCCCCACCATCATTTATGTATCCAGAACGAGGAAGGCTTACTCACTTGCAGAACGATTAAGCAGCGACGGCTTCAACGCCCGACCTTACCACGGCAAAATGGAGGCTAAGGAAAAGACAGCCAATCAGAATGCTTTTATAGCTGGCGAAGTTCCCATTATTGTGGCTACGTCGGCCTTCGGGATGGGTGTAGACAAGAAGGATGTTGGCCTTGTGATTCACTTCGAGATTTCCGACTCGCTGGAGAACTATGTGCAGGAAGCAGGCAGGGCGGGACGTGATGAGAAGATGATGGCGGATTGTTTTGTGTTGTTCAACGAGGAAGACCTTAGCAAGCATTTCATTCTGTTGAATCAAACCAAGCTTTCCCTTAAGGAAATCCAGCAAGTTTGGAAGGCAATCAAAGACATTACCAGGCTTCGCTCTACAGTATCCAACTCGGCGTTAGAGATAGCGCGACAAGCCGGTTGGGATGATAGTGTAGCAGAAATAGAGACAAGAGTAAAAACGGCAATTGCTGCTTTGGAAGATGCAGGGTATCTAAAGCGGGGCCAGAACATGCCTCGTGTTTTTGCTAATAGTATTTTATCGAAGACCGCACAGGAAGCAATTGATAAGATCACCGCTTCGAAGCGCTTTGACGAGAAGCAAAAGGAAAAAGCAATTAGAATTATCAAGAAGCTCTTTTCCAGTAAAAGCAGGAAGCAAGCAAGTGAGGAGTCTGCCGAGTCCAGGATCGATTATATCAGCGATCACCTCGGAATCGTAAAAGAAGAAGTGATTAAAATTGTAAATCTCCTTCGTGAAGAGAAGATTTTAGCAGATGCAAAAGATCTTACTGCTTTCATCAGGAGAGGTGAAAACAAAAACAAGTCCCTGAGCATCCTTGAGGCATTCGTCAAGGTCGAAAACTTTCTGCTTCCCTATATTCATGATCAGGAAAAGGTCCTCCATATTAAAGAATTGAATGAGGAAGCAGAGGCAAAAGGCTTTGGAGAGGTAAGCACAAACAGGATAAAGACCATCCTCAATTTCTGGGCAATAAAGAATTGGATTAAGCGAAGGAACCTTGAACACCATAAAAACCATATCGCTGTACTTTCCCTTCATCCAGAGGAAACACTGAAGAAAAAGCTGGAGAAAAGGCATGAGCTTGCTACGTTCCTGGTGGGGTATCTCTATGAGAAAAGTCGCCTGGGTTTATCAGAGGAAGACAAAAACAAGGAAGAGGTTTTGGTTGAGTTCTTGGTGCATGAATTAAAGGCAGCATTCGAACGGGAGTGGAGACTTTTTGAAATGCAGGTATCGGTGGAGGAAATTGAAGATGCGCTTTTCTACCTGTCAAAAATTGAAGCCCTTAAAATTGAGGGTGGTTTTCTGGTAGTTTATAACAGTCTCACCATCGAACGACTGGAACAGGACAACAAGGTACGCTACAAGGTAGAGGATTATAAAAAGCTCAACCAGTTTTACGAAAGCAAGGTTCAGCAGATCCATATAGTGGGGGAGTACGCCAAGCAGATGATCAGCGACTACAAAAACGCGCTGCAGTTTGTGGAGGATTATTTCCAGTTAAATTATCAGGCCTTCCTTAGTAAATACTTCAAAGGCAGTCGCCAGGATGAAATCCGCCGCAATGTTACTCCCGCTAAATTCAAACAGCTTTTCGGTGAGCTTTCTCCCACTCAATTAAAGATCATCAACGATAACAATTCCAGGTACATTGTGGTAGCAGCAGGGCCTGGGAGCGGAAAAACAAGAGTGCTAGTGCACAAGCTTGCCTCATTGCTTTTAATGGAAGATGTAAAGCATGAACAATTGCTGATGCTCACCTTTTCCCGGGCGGCAGTCACCGAATTCAAGAAGCGCTTACTGAAGCTCATCGGCAATGCGGCAAATTTCATCGAGATAAAAACATTTCATTCCTACTGCTTTGATCTGTTGGGTAAGGTGGGCAGCCTGCAAAAGTCGGATGTGATCTTGAAAAAGACGATTGAGATGATCAGAAACAAAGAGGTGGAAGCAAGCCGCATTACAAAAACGGTTTTAGTGATCGATGAAGCACAGGACATGGATGAGGATGAGTTTCATCTTGTGAAGGCGCTGATGGAGCAGAATGAAGAGATGAGGGTAATTGCCGTAGGGGACGATGATCAGAACATCTATGAATTCAGAGGTGCAAGTTCCCAGTTTCTGGAACTGTTCCTCAAGAGTAAGCAGTCGGTTAAATACGAGCTTGTTGAAAATTACAGAAGTAAGAGCAATCTGGTTGAGTTCACCAATCAGTTTGTCAGCAGAATACAGCACCGTCTAAAAGAGACGCCGGTAATTGCCAAACAAAGGGACAATGGGACAATAAAAGTGGTGCAGCATCATGGCGGAAACCTAATTACACCATTGGTTCGAGACTTGGTAGCTGCCGAGTTAAAAGGCACAACCTGTGTCCTTACCAAGACCAACGAAGAGGCGTTACAAATTGCGGGACTGCTCCTTAAAAATAACATCCCTGCGAAACTAATCCAGTCGAACGATAGCTTTAGTTTATACAATCTCCTGGAAGTCCGATCCTTCCTGCAATCCTTGAACCTTGACGACGAAACTTATATTATCCCGGATGAGGACTGGGAACGTGCGAAGCGGGAGCTAGTGAACCGATACCACAAGAGCTCCAAGCTGGAAGTCTGCAAGAACATCATCAAGGATTTTGAAGCCACCAATCCGAAGAGAAAGTACAAAACAGACCTGGAGGTTTTTATCCGGGAATCGAGGCTGGAAGATTTCTTTAATGAGAAGGGAGATACGGTCTTTGTTTCAACCATTCATAAAGCGAAGGGGAAAGAGTTTGATCAGGTGTTCCTGATGCTCGAGAACTTCGACGTAGCAACTGACGCCGCAAAACGGCAGCTCTACGTTGCCATTACCCGTGCAAAGCAGAATCTTAGCATTCACCTTAATGGTCATTTCCTTGATAGCCTTACTGCGAATAATCTGGAAAGGGTAGATGATAGGGAAAGGTATTTACCACCCGTTGAACTAACCATGCAGCTCGGCTTTAAGGATATCTGGCTGGATTACTTTATTAATAGACAGCACCTTGTTTCTCATCTGACCAGTGGGGAATTGTTGACTGTAAAAGGCAATGAGTGTTTGAATTCGAAGGGGGAATGTGTTTTGAGGTTTTCTCAGAAGTTCCTGGAGCAAATTGAGGTATTGAAAGAGAAGAATTACGTTCTCAAAAGTGCCAGGGTGAATTTTATTATTTACTGGCTCAAGGAAGGAGCGGAGAAGGAGGTAAAGGTGGTTTTGCCGGAACTGGGGTTTGAGAAGGGGTAGGAAAAGTCCCAATTGGATATAATGTTTAAGATTTACTGTCTCAAACGGTCTTCTTTATGGAAGAACGGATATTGACTAATAGCTGTCATTAAAAATAAGTGCTTATTTCTAGTTTTATATTCTATGGCCTTGCGGAAGTAAGGTCATTTTTGTTTATGCCTTGTGCACGTAGTTCAGGGTTGGAATTTAAGCTATAGAAGGTGCTTCTTTTAACCTTCAGTTAATTGTAAATAAACTTTCACATGTTAGAACACTTATTTATTTTTCAAAAATTAAATCTTTAAGTATTACAGACGTTACTCCTGATATAGAAGTTGGTTAACAGCTTGTAAATAAGAAGTTTAAAAGTCTGTCGGCAATTTTGATTATTTGTACACCCATCAGGATTCGAACCTGAGACCGATGTTTTGATAATTAGATAACCTTTTACAGTTGTACCCAGAGCCGGAGTCGAACCGGTATGATGATTTAGATAAATATTAACAACGATAATACAAATATATTTTGGATTTGAATTCAAAATAGAATTATATATTACAATGAATCACGCAGTTCACAATAAACTTGTTTCCTTTATTTGGTCTATCGCCGACGATTGTTTGCGCGATGTATACGTTCGAGGTAAGTACCGCGATGTAATTCTTCCGATGGTCGTATTACGCCGCTTGGATGCATTACTAGAGCCTACCAAAGAAGCCGTAATGGAAGAATTGCGTTTCCAAAGGGAAGATGCAGGCTTTACAGAGCTGGACCCTGAAGGTTTAAGAGAGGCTTCCGGTTATGTTTTTTATAATACAAGTCCCTGGACTCTACAGCGACTTCATGATACAGCTTCCAACAACCAGCAGTTATTGGAAGCAAACTTCCGTGAATATCTGGACGGTTTCAGCGAAAACGTTAAAGAGATCATCGAAAAGTTTCACCTGAAAGCTCAGGTGAGGCACATGGCCAGTAAAGATGTGCTGCTGGATGTCTTAGAAAAATTTACTTCTCCCCGTATCAATCTAACTCCGTTTACCAAAATAGATCCTGACGGAAGGAAACTTCCGGAGCTAAGTAACCTGGGCATGGGTTACGTGTTTGAGGAGCTGATCCGCAAGTTTAACGAAGAAAACAACGAAGAAGCTGGAGAACACTTTACCCCTCGTGAGGTGATCGACTTGATGACGCATATTATCTTCGAACCCATCATGGACAACCTTCCTCCGGTAATGACCATCTATGACCCGGCTTGCGGATCCGGAGGTATGTTGACAGAATCACAGAACTTTATCAAAGATCCGGAAGGCTTAATTAAAGCAGAAGGCGCCGTAGAACTGTACGGTAAAGAGATCAACGACGAGACCTACGCCATTTGTAAGTCGGATATGATGATCAAGGGGAATAACCCTGAAAATATTAAAAATGGCTCTACGCTTTCTACAGATGAATTTGCAGGTATGAGTTTCGACTTTATGCTTTCCAATCCGCCTTACGGTAAATCATGGGCAGGAGAGGTAAGGTATATTAAGGATGGGTCAGACGTGATAGATCCCCGTTTCCAGGTGAAGCTGAAGGACTATTGGGGAATAGAGCAGGATGCCGATGCGACGCCACGTTCTTCTGACGGACAATTGCTGTTCCTAATGGAGATGGTAAACAAAATGAAGCCTTTAACGATAAGTCCCTGGGGTTCCCGAATTGCTTCGGTACATAACGGATCCAGTTTGTTTACTGGAGATGCAGGAGGTGGCGAAAGTAATATCCGTCGCTATATCATCGAGAACGATTTGCTGGAAGCGATTATCCAGCTTCCGAACAACCTTTTCTACAATACGGGTATCACCACCTATATCTGGATATTAAGCAATAACAAGGCAGACCAGCGCAAAGGCAAAGTGCAGTTGATCGATGCCGGACAAATGTATCGCAAGCTCCGTAAAAACCTTGGAGCCAAAAATTGTGAGTTCGCGCCTGAACATATTGACGAAATTGTAAGGGCCTATAAAGAGCTAGAAGCCAGAGAGCGGGCCCCTGATCAGGATTTGACGAGTAAGATCTTTGATAACAGCGACTTTGGGTATTACAAAGTAACCATAGAACGGCCTAAGCGATTAAAAGCTCAGTTTACTGCTGAACGAATAGCGGATCTCCGCTTTGACCGAAGCCTAAAAGAACCTATGCAATGGGCCTGGCAGGAATTTGGCGAGCAGGTGTACCAGGATTTGAAATCGCTGGAAAAGCCTATTAAAGAATGGTGTGAGAAGCAGGAGTTGAACCTTTCTAAGAAACAGGAAGAAGCCTTGCTAAAGCCTGCCACCTGGGAAAAACAGCAGAACCTATTGCGTGTGGCGAATTTTCTGCTGGATGCACTGGGTAACGAGGAGTATAACAACTTCAATGTGTTCTCGCAAAAGGTGGAGGAAGTACTGAAAGCACAAAAGGAAAAACTATCAGCCGGAGAAAAGAAAGCCATTCTGGATGCGGTGAGCTGGTACGATGCGGAAGCAGATAAAGTGCTGAAAGGTATTGTGAAGTTGAAGGATGATAAGCTGCAGTCTTTGATGGAACGCCTGGGATGCAGGGAGGAACAGCTACCTGAGTATGGCTATTACCCTTCCGATAAAAAAGGAGAGTACCTGGTGTACGAAACGGAAAGTGACCTCCGCGACTTTGAGAATATTCCTTTGAAAGAAAAGGTATACGACTACTTCTTACGAGAAGTGAAACCGCACGTGGAGGAAGCCTGGATCAATCTGGATGCAACAAAGATTGGTTACGAGATCAGCTTCAATAAGTACTTCTATAAACATGAACCTTTACGAAACTTGGAAGAAGTAAGTGCGGACATTCTTCAATTGGAAGAAGAGAGTGAAGGATTAATTAAGGAAATCTTAAATCTCATATAAGTTATGGAGACTTTAAGTTTAGAAATGGCAACTTATTCCAAGTATAAAAATTCGGGTTTTGAATGGATTGGTGAAATTCCCATTCATTGGAAAGTGGAAAAAGGAAAATGGCTATTTCAGAAAGAAAACCGTCTTCCACTCGAGGGGGATGGAATCGTTACTGCTTTTCGTGATGGGCAAGTAACTCTAAGATCTAATAGAAGAGAAGATGGATTTACTAATGCTATACAAGAGCATGGTTACCAAAGGATTAAAAAGGGAGATCTAGTTATCCATGCAATGGATGCATTTGCTGGAGCAATTGGAGTTTCAGATTCCGATGGAAAGTCTTCACCGGTTTATGCTGCTTGCACTCCAAGGCAGAAGGAAACTGTTGACGCTTATTACTACGCTTATCTTTTAAGAAATTTAGCAAAAACTGGTTTTATCGAATCTCTGGCAAAGGGAATAAGGGAACGTTCTACCGATTTTAGATATAAAGATTTTGGATTGCTTGAATTGCCGCTTCCCCCTCTTCCCGAACAAACCGCTATTGCCAATTTCCTTAACAAAAAAACCGAACAAATAGATCAGGCGATTGCACAAAAGGAAAGGCTGATAGAACTTTTAAAAGAACGAAGACAAATCCTTATTCATAAAGCCGTTACCCGCGGGCTTAATCCTGATGTAAAGATGAAGGATAGTGGGGTGGAATGGATTGGGGAGGTGCCGGAGCATTGGAAGGTATCTGCGTTGAGTTATGTCGCCAGAATAGAGACGGGCTCTACGCCGGATAGAACCAGACCGACTTATTGGGGTGGCGATATCCCTTGGGTAAAAACAGGAGAAGTTAATTATACTACAATTAGGACAACAGAGGAAAAAATAACTGAACAAGGTCTAAAAAACTCAGCTACAAGGCTCGCTGAACCTGAAACGATTCTGATGGCGATGTATGGTCAAGGAGTAACAAGAGGTAGGGTTGCAATTCTGGGAGTTCATGCCGCTTATAATCAGGCTTGCTGTGCAATTAAATTCGATCATAGAATCAAACACAAGTTCGGATATTACTTTTTCATCGCCGCCTATCCCCATGTTAGAGATGCAGGTAATGAAACTAGCCAAATGAATCTTAGTTCTGGATATATTTCCAAGTTGAAAGTTCCAATCCCAACTAAAAGCGAACAGGAAGAAATAATCAGCTTTATAGAGTTTTGTAATTTGAAAGCTGATAGTGCCATTATTATCAAAACAAAAGAAATCGATAAGCTCAAAGAATACAAAGCAACATTAATTAATGCTGTGGTAACGGGGAAAATAAAAGTAAGCGCCTAAACATCACTCACTATATGACCAATAAAGTTCTATCAGATATAGAAAAATCATATGATACGGTTCAGGGAACCGCCGCCGCCTCAATATTCAACAAACATTATGAGTATTATAAGAATATAGGAATTGAAACCATAAAGCAGCAGTCGGGCCAGGTTGAACAAGTGAGTGCAGATTATCAGGGACGGGTTATTTTCGAATTATTACAAAACGCCTTTGATAAAGCCGAAAAGAATATTCTGGTAAAGGTAGCTGATAATTCTTTATACGTAGCTAATGACGGCAGCAGTTTTACCTATGTTACCGATTTTGATTATAAGAACGGAACATCGCCAAGAGGCGATTTTCAATCGCTTTGTTCAATATCTACCTCAACGAAACAAATAGCTAGCAGTATCGGGAATAAGGGAGTCGGTTTTAAATCCGCATTCTCCATTGCTGCTGAGAATTATGTTAATATATTCACCCAGGCCGATATTATCAATGAAGACGGTAGCGGCCTTCCGGGACTCATAGCTTTTCGAGTGTACGACTCATTTAAAGATCCGAATTCCATTGATGTTCTTTTTGAAACAGAGCTGAAACTGAACCTGAAACAAAAGATTGAGCAGGTTCAGGTAGAGCGAAAAGACCGTGGAGTACCGGGTTATTACTTTCCTATACAAATTCCCGTAAATGCACAGGTAATTGATGAGCTTTTTGCAGCAGGATTTGTCACTGTAGTTCAAATACCATTTTCCAGAGATAGAGAAGAGAGCATAAAACTGCTTTTTAAGGAAATTGAGAAAATTCATTTCCAGTTTGTTCGGTTAAAGTATGATACAGATTTCGAAATTACTTTTGACTGGGAGGGACAAATTGTCAGAAAAAGAGTAGAACGGAATGTAAAGGGGCTGATTTCGGGAGAGTTGAGGAAAGAGGAAATCCAACGGCTTGCAGAAAAAGCCGGTGTTAAAATAGATACACCGCGGGTAGCTTTTTTTATAGATGAGAATAATCGGGGTAGCTTATTTAACTATTTACCTACAAGAGTTACGTCGCCTTTTAAATATGTTGATTTTCATGCCGATTTTCAGACAAAGGTAGACAGGACCTCTATAAACTTCAATCTTAATAGCGACGTTGGCGCATACAATAACGCATTACTCAAAGCTTGTATTGAGTTGTTTTTTTATAGTCTCAAGTCATCTTACGATGAGGGTGATAAGATGTGCCTGAAATTTAAATATATTGATGAGTCAAGCCTGAAGGGATCCTTTGAGAAGTTTGATTGGAGCCTCCTGAAGCTGGGAGATAGCTCACTTGCTTTTCATCATGTGCGAGATATATTGTCAATCTGGAATTTTTCATATAAGCCCGCTAGTGAGTTTTTAGTTCAGCTTGCAAAGCCTTATTTTTCAGTAAATCGGGCGATAAATGAGCACTCTGCATTCTTTGAAATAGCATCAGAATTTGTAAATCATTTTGGTAGAGAACATAATCAGGATTATAAATGGCTGGATTATTTTAAGAAAGACCTAGGATCTGCATTGATAGCAGGAAATGTTGCCGTTATTCCTGGAGTTGTGCTTTCTGATGATAATGAAGTGTTTTTTCGTAAAGCTTCGGATAAGGTATTACACTTACCTGATTTCGTCAATGTAAGCGTCACGAATTTTGAGGTAAAAGACGAAAGTTTACGCAAGAGTTTACGGATTAAAGACTTTAACGACTATAATGAAATATTAAAGTATTTTAAACAAGTAAGCTTTACTGGAGAATACAGCAGCGATTCCTTATCAGAAGAACAGCAAATCGAAATGTTGAAAAGCATCGCTAAGATGATGAGTAACAAAAACGAATCGATATATTCCAGTACCCATCGCTACGCAAGAGTATTTACTTCAGAATCCAGAAGAAATAATTCGGCGATAAACCAGGCGTATTTCAGTATATCGACTGTTTTTCTTAAGACAGTTGATGGTAATTATAAGCCCTCTCAGCTATGCCGCAGGTCCGATGTGGATGATGTTTTTTTGGGCCGGTTAGAGTTGGGAGATCAGTTGAACGAATTTCTGCGCTTCATCGGAGTATCGTTAGATGACAACTATATCTTCGCTGATAAGCGAATTTTTGATAAGCTGAATGACGGCCTTGACTATATTCCAAGACTAATCAACCGACACGAATCGGATGACAAATTATTTGGAGAAGCATTGTTAAATAACATCAGGGTGATTTCTGAAGAAGGAGAACAAACTCACCCTGCCTTGATAAATAACAACTATTCATTTTTGCAGGGTATAAGTGGTAAAAGTATTAAGGATGAGTTAGCAGTTCTTAAAACAGACTATGAAAAATTTCCGAAGGAATATCTTGAGATCCTATACCAGCATTTAAACAGACCAACTGCTGGAGTAGAACGACTTTATCCTAATCTATTTCATCGGTTTTTTGAAGAACTTAAGCTCGTTCTCATTTCAAATAAAGGTGTTAATGAATGGGTTAAAAGCGATACACACTTTTATGTTGCAAAGAATAGACATGAGTATAATTTGTTAAAGGCACAGGCTATTCCTCTTTTATGTTATTTTGCCTCTGAGCTGCCTGGTGAATTAGTTGCTAAACAAGTAACACTCCAGGAGGGACAAATAAGCAAAGCCGGGCTACTGGAAGTAACTGAAGAATACTCCAAGCTGCTAAACTCGAGAATGCCGTATTTAATGGCTTCTATCAGCAATAGCAGCCTTTCAGAATTAAACTTGAAGAGCGATTCGAGCCGAGTAAAAGACATTCAGTCACTTCTTTCCAAAACACAAGTTTTTGAATGCGAAGAGTTGTCGCAAAATATAAAATGCAAAGAAGCAAATCTTGAGTTTAATAACAGTGCCGATGCGCTGGTAGACAAGGATTTGAGAATTGTTTACATAAAGAAGGGATCTGGTACTAAGACAAAGGCCGAGCTGTTTTCCAGATATCTTTTCAATAACATAAGTATCGTAAGTGAATTTGAACTCATAGTCTTTTTTAAGAGCGTCGAAAATTTAGAATCTGATTTGCCTAAAGAGGATGTGAAACTAATAAAAAGGTTCTGGATCACAGACTATGATACACATTTGCAAAATTTTCAGGTTGAGCTGTTCGACGGCTTAATTGACGATCTATCAAGATTAAAGCCACATTGCCTGGAGTATAGCCGGTCTCACAAGAGTGAAATTATACTTGAAATATTTAACTCTGGCAAACTATATGAACTGGAAACCCGGTTAAGCGCATTAAAATCTAAATACAACGGCTTGTTTGATGATCTTGATCTGCGCATAGATTATGAAATGAATGATAGCCGGATATCTCTTATGCTGGAATTTCTTAAAGCTTTAGATGACGGGGGTGCTGATTTATACATGACTGAATTGGAACAGTTATCTAAAACCATAGGTCAAGAGGAGAGACTAGATGAAATAGAACAGGTACTACGTGAACAATTTCAATTTGACCCTAAGCAACAAGAATTCGCGAACTGTAACCAGTCAAAAAAGAAGTTGAGTTTGGATCGGACTATAGATCAGATTTTCGCGAAATTACCCTCATTGAGTTCGGCTAAGACCAGTTTATTTACTGCTATAGGGGTTGCGAGATCATCCACTTTAGCTATAAACAGTAAAAAACTTATATTTCAGGATAATGAAGCAAGTGTAAAAAATGGTGAGTTTTTAGAACAGACTGGAGCAAAAGGCGAAGAGCAAGTTTTGGGATACTACATACAAAACTTTTTAACGCTATCTTCAGTCGACCGTACAAAAGCAATAAATGAAATGTACGATGTCATTGAACAAAAGTTAGGGAACGATTCGCATGCTGTTTTCAGAGATGCATGCCTATTGGCCATAACAGAAGATGAAGCTTTAATTAAGGCATTAATAAGCTTTTGCTACATCGCTTTACACCACAAATTCTCCTATTTTGATTTAATCGTTTACAAGAATGGAAAGCCGACTATGGTTGAGGTGAAATCAACCAATAGCTCGAATAATGATAGTTTCTACATTTCAATAGCGGAGGTAAATGAAGCAATTAGTGAAGAGAACTATGAAATAGTTCGCGTAACTCCGCAGGAGATAATTTTTATGGGAAACCCAATAAAGCTTCTGGAAGATAAAATAACGTCTATCAACGGTTCGAATTACAGGATGAAGCCAAGAAACTTCAAATTCGAATTTAATCGTCAAGCTAATGACTAGCCTTACTAACGAACAAGCCCTAGAATCAGCTATAGAGAAAAAGCTTACGGGCACCAGCCTTGAAGAGTTAAAATCTTTTGGCATCAACAATGCCTTTGCAGAAGCCAGTGAACAGTACCGTTCCGGAAATGGGTATTGGATTGGGAATGCTCAGGATTTTAACAAAGAGTATGCGATTGATGAAAAGCGTTTCTGGCATTTTCTCGAAACTACTCAAAACATAGAGCTGGAGAAGTTAAAGGGGCAGCCGCAATGGCAATTGCGAATTATTCAGCGGCTCGACCGTATGATTAAAAAGCATGGTGTATTACATGTTCTGCGAAAAGGACTGGATGTAGACGATGCCTCATTTACCTTGATGTACCCGGCGCCTCTTGCTTCGAGTAGTCAGGCTGTAAAAGATAATTTCGAGTCGAACGAGTTTAGTGTTACACGCCAGATTCGATATTCCATAGCGAAGCCTTTGGAAGAAATTGATATGGTGGTATTTGTAAACGGCTTGCCGCTAGCGACGATAGAATTGAAAAATGCCTGGACGGGACAAACAGCCAGAGTAAACGCTATTAAGCAATATAAGTATGACCGGGACCCTTCGCAACCTTTACTTCAATTCGCCCGTTGCCTGGTTCACTTTGCCGTTGATACGGATGAAATCTATATGACGACCAAGTTGAACGGAAAGGATACTTTCTTTTTGCCGTTCAACAAAGGTCATAACCACGGAGCAGGTAATCCACCCAATCCATTTGGTCATAAAACCGCTTATTTATGGGAAGAGGTACTGACCCGTCAAAGCCTATGCAATATCATTCAGCATTTTGTAACGCTGGAAGGAAAGGCTACGGATCCCTTATCAAAGCGAACTCTATTATTTCCCCGCTACCACCAGTTGGATGTGGTGCGTAAGCTTTTATCAGATGCTGCCACAAAAGGGGTAGGGCAAACTTACCTGATTCAGCATTCTGCAGGTTCAGGAAAATCAAATTCCATTACCTGGACCTCTTATCAGTTGATTGAAACCTATCCCGCTGCACCAGATGTTCCGGGAAGCAAAGGTGCCGGTACTCCCTTGTTTGATTCAGTAATTGTAGTGACTGATCGCCGTATTCTGGATAAGCAGTTGCGGGAAACAATTACGGACTTTGTGGAAGTGAAAAAGATCATTGCTCCGGCATTCAGCGCTCAGGAGTTAAGATCAAATCTTGAGAGTGGCAAGAAGATCATTATCACCACCATCCAGAAATTTCCTTTTATTGTAGACGGCATTGCAGATTTAAGTGATAAGCGTTTTGCTGTGATCATTGATGAAGCCCATAGTTCTCAAAGCGGTTCTGCTCATGATAAAATGAACCAGGCTATGGGAAATAATGTATCGGATGAGGATGAAGAGGAGCTTGACGTTCAGGATAAGATTTTGGAAATCATGCGTACCCGTAAAATGCGTGGGAATGCATCTTACTTTGCTTTTACAGCCACTCCAAAAGCTACCACTCTTGAGAAGTTCGGCGTAAAACAGGAAGACGGGACCTTCAAGCCTTTTCATTTATACTCCATGAAGCAGGCAATTGGAGAGGGTTTTATTTTAGATGTCCTGTCAAACTACACCACATACAAAAGCTATTACGAAATAGAGAAGTCGGTAGAGGACAATCCGGAGTTCGAGACCAGCAAAGCGCAGAAGAAGCTACGGGCTTTCGTAGAACAACATCCTGAAACAATCGGAACTAAAGCTGAAATAATGCTTGATCATTTTATTAACAAGGTGGTCAATACCAAGAAGCTAAAGGGAAAAGCTAAGGGGATGGTGGTAACACAAAGTATCGAATCTGCTATCCATTATTTCTTTGCCATACGGGAATTACTTACTAAAAAAGGTTCGCCTTTTAAAGCGATGATTGCCTTTTCCGGAAAGAAGATAGTGAAGGGAATTGAACATACTGAAGATTCCATCAACGGCTTTTCCGGGAAAGACATTAAGGAAAAGTTCGACACGGATGAATACCGCTTGCTTGTTGTTGCCAATAAATTTCTTACTGGCTTTGATCAGCCTAAGCTCACCGCCATGTACATAGATAAGAAGCTGCAGAGCGTTTTGGCTGTACAGGCGCTTTCCAGATTAAACCGCTCGGCAAATTCATTGGGGAAAAAGACAGAAGACCTCTTTATTCTCGATTTCTTCAACTCAGTAGATGAAATTAAAGCTTCTTTCGACCCTTTTTATACTTCTACTACGCTCAGTGCTGCTACTGATGTGAACGTACTTCATGAGCTTAAGGACTTGCTTGATCAGGTAGGAGTGTATGAATGGAAGGAAGTGGAGGATTTCGTCACAAAGTACTTTAATAATGTAGATGCACAGCAGCTAAGCCCTATCATTGATACCGCTGCTGCCCGCTTCAATTCTGAACTGGAATTAACGGATGATGAGAAAGCTGACTTTAAGATTAAAGCTAAACAGTTTGTAAAAATCTATGGACAAGTGGCATGCATCATTCAATATGAAATTGTCCGCTGGGAAAAGTTGTTCTGGTTCCTTAAGTTCCTGATTCCAAAATTAGTTGTGCGAGATAGAGAAGCTGAAGCTTTAGATGAACTGCTCAACTCTGTAGATCTTTCTACTTACGGCCTGGAGCGCACAAAGCTCTCTCATTCTATCGGGCTGGACGATTCGGAGTCTGAATTAAACCCTCAGAATTCTAACCCAAGAGGTGCACATGGGGGAGATGATGAAGAAAAAGATCCGCTTGACTTAATCATACGCAGCTTTAACGAAAAATGGTTCCAGGGCTGGGATGCAACACCTGAAGAGCAGCGAGTGAAGTTCGTAAGCATTGCCCGTCATGTTCAGGAGAATCCGAATTTTCAATCTCAGTTTGTGAATAACCCAGATACTCAGAACAGAGAACTTGCTTTGATGCGGATGATTAATGAGGCGATTAATAAGCAGAGGAAAAGTGAGCTGGAATTGTACAAATTGTATTCGCAGGATGAAGGATTTAAGTTGGCGATGCAGGATACGATTAGGAGGATGTTGAGTTTGTAGGAAAATTATAACATAAGTAAATGAGCACTAAGCTTAAGAACAAAATTAATAGAAGCAATATTATACGCTTTGCATCTTACAAAGCATTTGTAGTTAATAAAAATTTGGTTGAGAACTATCACGCTTATAATCCAAATGTATTTGCCTATTCTTTCTTATTAATAGTATTATTAACTTGGTTAAACACGCCTTTCATAAAAATATTTGAAGAGTTCTTCGTCAATCCTCTTTTTGGGTGGATTCCAGATGAGCCTATGGGAACATGGGTTGGATTAGGGTACATAAGTGTTTTAATTATTTGTTTTAAGTTATTAGACAAAAAGTTCTCTTCACAAAAATACTTGGCGTCCTCCCTTTTTATATCTCTATTGTTTTGGATAAGTATACTTTATTGGTTTGAAAGATTAATTATCAAGAAATACTACTTTATTCCCATTTTTTCTCACAAATATTTAGAGGGTTTTCCAGTCATTCTTGACCCCATTTTCATATTTATCTTTATAGCTTTTTTTAAATACCTAAAAGCCTCTATAAATCTTAAGCCCCTTAAAAACCAGCCTTCTTTTGTTAATACAGATCAACCAATCAAATATATTTCAGATGACTTGTTAGAACGAAAACAATTTGTAAAAAAAATTGGGGACAAAATAAATGAATTAAGAACAGCCAATAATCACAGCTTTGTAATTGGAATTAACGGCAAATGGGGTTTTGGAAAAAGCTCAATTTTGAAGATATTGTATGAGTACCTCGATTCTAAATCTGTTAAGGTTGAGTTCAATCCATGGATTTCTAATAATAACAACAATTTAATACAAGATTTTTTTAATACCCTTGATAAAACGCTGTCCGGTTACATTTCGACTTCAAACATATTCATTAAATACGGAGAAAGCCTTTCAAAAATTGACTCTGACAAAAATCCCTTAAAACCTTTTGGTTCTTTCTTCAAAGAAAAGGTTTTACAAGAAAGATTTGCAGAAATAACTTCCCTGATAAAGAAAATTCATAAGCCAGTCTATGTATTTATTGATGACATTGATAGGCTTAATAAAGAGGAGATATTTGATATTCTTAGGTTAATAAGAAGTTCTGCCAGCTTTCCCAATATGATATTTATTGTAGCATATGACCGATCTTATATAGAGGAAGCTTTGGCGGAACTCAAGATACCACACAGTGATCGTTATTTAGAAAAAATAATTCAATTAGAGGTAGAGCTACCAAGAATTAGGGAGACAATCATGCCATCACTTTTGATAAAAGAGTTGGAAAATAGATTAGCATTTAATTTTAATCAAACACAGAAAATCTATTATGACGAAGCATTATTGCAGTTGAGTAATTTAGTTTTCGGACATTCCACGCACTCTGGCACTATTAAGTACGGTGTTTACAAGCACCTAGGAAAAATATTCTTCAATATGCGGGATATCAACCGATTCTGTAACTCGTTTATTACCAAATACAGTGTCTTGTTTGAAGCACTATATTTACCTGATATTTTTATAGTAGAACTGTTAAAGTTTGTTTCACCCAAAATTTATAATTTGATCGCTACTGGTAGAAACTTCCTGGTGGATGAAAACATTAATGGAACCGGCTTGATCGGTCTAACGTTCTACTCAACGGCCTATAATAAAAGTCCTTTTGATTTAAGGGAATATTATGAGATTAATGAAAAGGTTAAACTATTAGAATCGGACGCCACTAGGCAACCGGTAATAATGTCGTTACTAGAATCTTTAATCTCAGAACCACTTCCTAGTGAGAAGAATAATGAGTTTAGTATTTATTACCGAGATTATTATGAAAGCTATTTTACGCTTGTAGTAACAGATAACGAGATTAGTACAAACTTCGTGCAATCTTTAATCTCCGTTAACCCATGAAGTCGCAACGGCATTTTAATATTCAAAAGGAGGTGAGTCGAATTTTAGATAGCGGCAAAGGAGATAAATTGTTGCAAAAGCTGGAGTTTGAATATGTTATCAACAATAAGGAAGAATTCGCAAATTACCTTACGATAATTACTTGCTTTATAGAGAATAGCTTTTTTAGAGAAGCTGGCTCTAATTTGCTTTTAAGGAAGATATTAAAGAATCTTGAAAGGTACAGGTTTCTTTCTAATAGTATGGAGGCTTTTGAGATCTTGCGAGAGATCGCTATCTTTCCATATGTAGGGCTGTCGCAAATGGTCAAGCGGTTAATTGCAACAATAATATATCAAAGGGAGGATGATTTCGAGATAATTAAGAGTTGGCCCGATAAAGATTATCTAGCCAATTTTAATATCTATTTATTACGAAGCAACCTGGAAAAGAACCCAAAAGATGCAGTGGATGCAACACAATTGTTATATAACTGTGTGATTGATATTCTAAAAGAAGACTCAAGAATCATTCTTAGTTCTGAAGCAACTAAGCAATTTAAAAGTCACTTAGATCTGAGCAGAGAATTTTTGATGTCCTATTTATCCTGTTTTATTCGCTTTAAGTGGTACGGAGGATCGAGGGAGTGGAGTGAGGGTAGAGAGATTGTACCTGAACCATTTTATACTCAAATTTTTGGTTCTGCGAAAGACTTTATTGCATTCCTGGAAATGCAGAAATTTAAAGAAAGCTCTCAAGCAGACAGTTACAAATTGATTTCAGATATTGTAGATTTTATAAAAGCATTTTTGACCCGAGAAGTTGTGCTGTATGATAGAATAGATATTCAAGTTAATTTACATAAGCATCTAATTCAGGAATTAAAGCCGAATAGACAATGACATTAAAAGAAGCAGTACTTAAAAGTTTAGAAGACATAGGTGGAATTACTAACTACTCAACAGTTTATAAACACGTAGTAGAGAACAACTATTACGACTTTAAAACTAATAAAACACCTGGGAATACAATTTCAGCTATCCTTGGTGACTTTGTTCGTGCTGGTGATACTAGGGTAAAACGAATAGGTCAAGAAGGTGGGACCTATTCTTATTATCTTACCAAAAACGAGTCGAATATATCGATAGAAGTATTAAGTGGCTCTACAGTATCCCAATCTTCATCGGACCAGAAGCCAATAAAAACCGAAACATACGACGAGCGGGATTTGCATTTGCTTTTAAGTAGCTATCTGAAAAATGCCGGTATATATTCGAAAACTATATTTCATGAACAATCTACTTACAACAAAGACAGTAATCAAATCTGGACGCATCCGGATATGATTGGAATCAAATTTCTGAATTTGCAGTCCAATGCAAGTAGGAATTTCTTGAAATCTGTCAACCGAGTAGATAGTTTTAAACTCAGTTCTTATGAGCTTAAGAAGGAAATTAATACTGACGCTGAGCTTAAGAAGGCATATTTTCAGGCTGTATCTAACTCAAGTTGGGCGAATTATGGGTATTTAGTAGCGTTTGAATTTAGCAGTGGTTTAAATGAAGAGATAGAACGACTTAACCAATCTTTCGGTATAGGTGTTATACAGTTGGACGCTAATCCATTCAAAACTAAAACTTTATTCCCAGCACAGTACCGAGATTTGGATTTCAAAACGATAGATAAGCTTTGCAAGATTAATAAGGACTTTGAAAGGTTTATTGAACACACGGAAACAGTGTTGGTAGCGGAGGAAAAGTATCATAAGGCAGTTGAGAAGGAATTAGACGAATTCTGCGATTCTTACTTGAAGACTGATGAGCAAGTTCAAAAATACTGTCAGGAAAAACATATTCCGTACTTTTTAGAACAAGACCTGCAGGAGGGATAACGCTTTTATAACCCTTAGATTAAAAACAGTTGAAACCGAGTAAGAAGTTTTTAGAATTTTTAGAGCAAAAGCTTAAGGTAGGTAATATTAGATCTATTCATCTCAATGCTGTTCCGGGCAAAAGCAACAAGAGATTAGACATTTCATTGTTGAAGTATTTGCAGGTTGATCAACCGTCTCTGTTTCTATCAGAACTTTTGAACAAGAAATGCTTTACACATAAGATAAGTGCGAAGGATGTTAATTTGAGCAAGGCTAAACAGGAAACACTCGTTTACATTGATTCTGTTTTCAAGAAACTTGAAAATATTTACCTCGAGAATATAAGTGATGAGTTGGAGCACGGGGTAAAGACATTTGCATGCGGATACCCTCTTTTAGTCAAACGCGCAACAGACGATCAGAAGAAGGTGATTATTGCGCCTTTGATCATCTGGAGGTTGGATCTAAAGATGGATCCACGAAATAATAACTTATATACCATAAGCAGGTCGGAAGAGGATGATATTTTTTTCAATCCCCAACTTAAGGCCTTTTTAAAGTCGGATGAGAAGCTTGAAGTAAGTGGAGTTCCGGATGAGCTTTTGGAAGATGGCATTTTACAAGAAGATGAACTACTGAAGGTCATCAATCAGACATTACGGGAGCTGAAGAGCCCTGAAGTTGAGCAACTGGAGGAAGTGTCGGCATGCGAGGATAAGACGACACTTGTTAAAAGAACAGGAAATACTGCCTGGATTAAGTGGAGCGGGGTATTTGGTTTATTTCGATCACAAAAGGAATCAATTATAAAAGATATTGAAGAGTTGATTTCAGGGTACGATAAATACACATTGGAGCCGCCTGAGAATGCCTTCAAAGATAGTTTTATTACAAGCGCCAATGCTGTAGATCCAAGTCAGGAAGAATTGCTTAATAATTTAAATACCAACCAAAAGATCATCATTCAAGGTCCCCCGGGCACCGGTAAAAGCCAGTCCCTGACAGCTTTGATTACTCATGCTCTTGCTCACGGAAGAAAAGTGCTTGTGGTGTGTGAGAAAAAGACAGCAATAGAAGTATTGTACAATAATTTAAGCAAGCTTGGCTTGGGCCATTTGAGTGCAACGGTAGACGATATAAATAAGGATAGGAAAAAACTTGTTACTTACGTTAGATCGCTCATTGATGATCCACAATCTGTTCCTGGTGCAATTAATATAAGCAAACACCAATTGTTACATAACCGGTTTGTAGAGGTTAGAAGCAGAGTGGTTAGCAAATTAAACAACACCAGAACAAAGTTCTTCTCAGACTATACCTGGAAGGAAGTAGTTTCTGAGTACTTATATCATAAAGGGTTTGAAGGGAAGGAGTTAATTACAGGCATTAGTGAATTTGAGCTGGAATTAAGCTTCGATGAATTCGAATATTTATGCAGTTTGATCTCGGATTCCCAAAGTTTATATGGTCAGATAGCGACGATAAATCCTGAGTACGATTTTTTAAATCAAAAATTATTTCAGGAGAATGTGTCTCAAAAAAGATTGCTTGAATTACGGGAACTCATCACTAGTAAGCAGCTTCAGGTCAACGAGCTTACTGAAAGAGTACTTGCTGCTAAAAGGAAATATGAAGCAAGCACGATAGCGAAAAGCGTTCAACCTGGAATATTTAATAAGTTATTAGCACTTTTTAATAAGAAGCTAGCCGGGGCAATAAAGGAAACAGAGGAAATTGACCTTTTGTACAAGAAATTATCAATTGATATTTCGATGGTCCTTGATGCGGATTTAAGCATTCCGGATAAAAATAGCTTTCACAGTACACTTAATGAAAATCTAGATTCTATTAGTAGTTTGTTTTCCGATATTCTAAAAGATTTCGGAACGTTTACGCAGTTTTATAGCTGGAGGAATCATGCCCAGTCGGTTAAGAAACAGTGTTATTATAAGTTACTAAAAGATCTTACCAATGCTAAAGATCAGGACTGGCTTCAAGTTTTCAAAGGCTGGTATTTCCATTGCTTGCTATTAATGAACGAGCAGACGGTAGGGCAGGTAATAAAGGACGATCAGGAAATTATTCAGTTGAGGGATGCGGATAGCGAATTGCGTAAAAGCCAGATTGGAGCGATCTGTCATAAATGGAGAGAGATTATAATTAGTAGTATCAATAAACAGCCGAGAAACGATATTAAGCAGCTGTATAATCTGGCAAAGAATAAAAAGTACAACGTTAGGAATTCTTTAAGACGGTTGATTGAGCATAACTTTAATTTCTTTACGAATATTTTTCCTGTTGTTTTCGTAAATCCGTCAACCGCTTCTTCTATTTTGCCGCTTAAAGAAAACCTCTTCGACTATATAATATTTGATGAAGCTAGTCAGCTAAAAATTGAAGATACCTTCGCTGCTCTTGTAAGAGGGAAATACCGTATAGTTTCCGGAGATATGCACCAAATGCCGCCTTCGGATTCATTTGCCACTAAAGGTGTGTTAGATTCAGTGGATTCCGTTGAAGATGAAGAAATAGAAAATGATATTGACGCAGCAGATAAAGAATCTTTATTAAAGTTCGCTGATGATAAGGGCTACAAGTTTAGTTACCTTAATTTTCACTATCGATCAAGGCATCCTTATTTGATCGACTTTTCCAATGCTGCATTCTATGATTCCCGATTAGTGCCTATGCCGGCAGGTAAAAACTATAGTCCGATTTCTTTTATTTCCGTTAACGGTGTTTATGAAAATAATACTAATCCAACTGAGGCTAAAAAAGTCGTTGAGATACTACTAGACGAGATTGTGCCTGACGAAACAGGAGAATTGCCTTCTGTGGGTGTTGCCACCTTTAATATCATGCAGAGAAATCTTATTTATGAGCTTATTTTCCAGGCTGCTGAGCAGTCTGAAGAAGCCTACGAAAAGATTTCAGCGCTGAATAGGTCTGGACTTTTTGTAAAAAATTTAGAGAATATTCAAGGAGACGAGCGGGATATCATTATCATGTCAACAACTTTCGGTTACGACGTTACCGGCAACTTTGCTCAGCGCTTCGGTCCGATTAATCAGGAAAAAGGATATAAGCTTCTTAATGTTATTGTAACTCGTGCAAAATCTAAATTGTACGTCCTGACCTCTATTCCTAATAAATACTATTCCAAATATCAGCAGGAACTGGTTACTTCAGGAAATAAGGGTAAAGGCGTATTTTATGCTTATCTGGCTTACGCTGAAGCTTGTAGCCTGAAGAATGAACAGGTGAGGCAAAATATACTTGGTTTGCTTGAACAGAATAGTGAAAGCAATGGTGGGGCAATAGCTAGCAAATCTGAATCTTTAGGAAATACGGAATCAGTTTTTGAAGAAGAGGTTTTAAATTATCTGAACCAATATTTGCCGGATCTCGATGTACAGCTACAGTACAAGCTAGGGGGATTCAGGATCGATATGATGGTGCTGGATAATTTAAATCAACCAATTATAGCAATTGAATGCGATGGTAAAAGCTACCACAGTTCTGCTGAAGCGTACCGTTATGACTTGCACCGGCAAAAAATTATTGAAGATCTAGGAATAAAAGTATACCGGATATGGTCCACGAACTGGTGGATAGATCCACTTGCGGAGACGAATAAGCTGGTTAAGTTTATTGAGGGGAATTTAAAAGTTGAACTAAGTTCTATTGTCTACAAATAGTAGTGCTTATATTCCAGGTTTAAAATCAAATTAAACTTAAATTACAAAATATATGATGAATTTGATAGTGGAAAAGGAAGATGAAAGTACCGACCGGATGCGCCGGTTAGGCTATAAAATTATTGTAGATCCGATAGTTTTTAAAGTTGCCGAAGTTAGGAAAGTTCTATCTCCTGGAGCAATGATAGTTGGAACCTATCATTTTTTAGATTCAATAGTTGTTGATTACAATAGGGGAACAGGAACTGCATATCTAAGGGCAAGAGCTGCTGCTATTATTAAAGTTGAAGACAAGACCTACGGGGTTGTGGATCATTTTAACGTTAGCAACCTTTTATCTGGATTTTCTGCAAAAGTTGTGGGAGCTGGAAAAATTAAGGGGTACGATCTATATGAGAACTTCAGTGGAGATAATGATATGGATAAAAAGAGGAATTATATTGAAAATCATATAATCAATAACGCTATAGAAGTAGTAAGGGAAACCAGTCCAAATTGTATCGAATGGAGGTTTATCAAAAAGTCCGAATACATGGCAAGAATCCAATCTATCGCTGGCTCACTTGATTTTACGGAATATCTTTCGGCTAAAGAGTATGAGTTAATAAAAGACTAGAAGCTGTTTTCTAATAATAAATAAAGGTAGGTTATCAATAAACTTATTGTGGTTCTCAAAGAAATCTAATATACCGTTCGAAATTAAACGCATACCCCGCACTACAACTTCATCTTTTAAATGAGCTCCAAGTTCAATTGGTTCGCTTTTTCGTGATCCGACTATGTACCACCTCTCATCTTCTTTTCGAACGGCAAAACTTGCATTTTTATTTTTCTGTAAATATCCAACTGCTTGGGAAAAGTAACTTGTCCATTCTTTTTTCCTCGATTTATTTTATCAAAAAATTTTGTTATATGCACTATACATTGCGTTTGGTTTATGTCAATAGCTATATTCTGAATTCATATTTCCCCATGGATGCCAAAACCAGCCGGTGAAGCCTGGATATAAACTAATATTGTTGTAAAGTAAACCGATATCGTATCCCTCTCTAGGGTACCGGATGCCTCCAGGTGTACATATGGCATAAGGAAGTCCATCTTTCGTAACATAACTTGGCCTATTAATTCGTGAATCAATACCAGCATCATCGAAAGTTCCAAAAAGGGATTTAGTTACAAGATCTGTAGCTGTTCTGCCAGGCAAATGTATCTCATATCGTTGACCTTGGTTAATCCGGAAAATAAAAGGATTATACTCTCCAAATCCAAAATCTATAAAACGTGGTCCATTTTTAAGCTTTAGTATAAATTCGTATGTCTTAGGTGCAATATATGCCTCACCTTTAATGGTATTCATCCCGTTCATTTCCTCCAAGGAGTTTTTGAAAAAGATGAGAGTTGCCCTTGTTTGCCCTTTTTCTAAGGTAGCACCCTGCACGCTTTCCACACCGTTGGTAGATACTGGAAACTCAATACCAAACCCGTTAGGAAATATACCTCCGCGGGCTTCAAGAACATATTTCCCTTTGACTTCAACTACTCGATTTTGGGCATTGGTTATTACCCTTAATTGATATCTAAATACAAGATCATTCATATCAAAATCACCTTTCTGAGGCCACATATCTTCAAATAGCAGCGAATTATAATGTCCAGAACTTTCCGCGATATTATAGGGGTAGTAGCTGTAAAAGGCCCTTTCTGGATCGTTAGGAAACTGATCAAAAGAACCCCAAATTCCATCACGATCAGGATCTTCATATCCTCCTTCACCATTTCCTTCCGTACAGATGTTTGGTTGGATAAATAGATTGCACCCCTGCCTAGCCCCGGTACCAAAGAAGGAGGGAGGGATCAACTTGGAATAACATAATTGAATATTTCCAGTGATCTTTTTTATTCCAGCATCAAATGCATCTTGACTTATATATCCAGGCACTTTGACAACAGAATAAGTACCGGTAACCTCGCCGGAGAAGTCAACAATATTAGCGGTCGAAAAAACTGAATTTGTAAGTTCAACTTTTGAACTAGGATAGATACGAGTATTTGCTTTTACCAAAATACTTCCTCCGTTACTGCTTAAAAGTTTTTTTACGTTCAAATTGTTAGCCGTAAGCTTACAGGTATTCGAAATTATGCCACGCTCTAGTACTGTCAGTTCACCGACGTTAGCCGATCTCTTATTAAAAAATGTTCCATTAACAACTTCTAAAGATCCCGAAACCAAGGTTCCTTCATTCACAAGAGTCCGTCCTCCTTCAATTGTAATAGGACCATCAACAGCTAATGATCCACTGTTTACAAAATCAGTACTGATATAGAGCTTCGAGGCAGTCACGTAGCCCATGTTGATTAACATGTGGTTGAGTTGGGTTAATCGCAGATCTTGAAAATGAATTCCTGTTTCAGTGCTTAGAATTATGGAGCAGGGAGAGCTTCCCGAATCAAATTTAACGGATTTAACCACAAGACCAGAACCGCAGATATTAACTTTTCCGCCACCCGGTCCAAATTCTATATCAAACGTTTTATCACTGCTATTAATACAAATCGACTTACCATCTTCGACGGTTACCACTTGATTGTCAGAAGTTAAGATAATGGGCTTTGAGCATTCAGAATTGCAATTAGGTGGATATCGATTATACTGCTTTATCAGTATATCATAAGGGTCCACCATTTCCGGATAAAACAAAGTTTTGCTTGAACTTTTAGAGTAAGAAGTTGGATTAGCAATAGGTGTTGTAAATGTTAGATCAGCTTCAGGTCGTGGCAAGTCTAATGCTTGTGAATCATTTGAATTATCGGGGGCTGTCTTGATGACATAAATACGATCTATATTTCCAGAAACCTTGAAACTAGCAGCGAATGAAGATGATTTACTTGCAGCTCCCTGCACATATAGATTTCCTTTTCCATCATACACAGAAATGATAAAAGCTGCATCGCCAAAACGAGTATCGGCAATATTTACATTTAATTTGACTGGTGAAGTGGACTCCCAATTAAACCCTTCTGGAGGCTTAGCATCAGCGAGTTTCTGGGACTTTGAATTTGGGCCTTCGGCCTTTTTGCAGGAATTAAAAAAAATTGAAAGCAGAACAATGCTTAACCTGAAAAGAAAAGAGATGCGCATCAGTAAAGGTTGCTAATGAAATAATTTTTCCCTTTTTTGGGGATTTCTAAACTCAAAGCAAATATATAATAATAGTCGATTATTTGCTAGTAGTGTTAGACCGAGGAAAACGAAGGTGTAAGTTTAAAGGTCTCACTTAATTACCTATTGTAAAAAGAGTTTTAATATTTAACCTCGCGTGTTCTTTTAATACAGGATTAACAACCTTCTATTTAGTAAACACAAGAAAATCAATAATTAAGGACGCCACTTCTCCTTCTTCTGTAATCCCCCAATAGCTAGGATAAACTCCATCACCGAAGCCAGATTGGAACATAATGATGTTATTTGCTGAATTAGGAATTTTAAAGTTTACCCAATCACCAGCATCGTTTGGATCATCTTTAACCTCAGCGTTCTTCTTAAATTCTGTTGCTAAAAGATCATCGTAGATATTATTGCCTGGATGCTCCTTCATGAATTTGTTTTCGAATTCCTGGTACTCAATAACTGTTGACTTATCTGCAAAACAGGCCAAGCCAGCGTCTACGGGAAAGCCTAAATACTCATCCTTTGCTAAGTCGGAGATGTTATCATTCATCTTCAGAGCAAGAACCCATTTTAATGCTTTCTTTTCTGAGAATTTCAGTTGCGCCAGAGCATACCGGTTTCCGCTTGAATCAGTTTTTGCAACGACAACATTAACAGGATATTTACCAGGATTAACTGGTTTTGTAAAAGGTTCTGGTGATAACATAACGAGGGGATCTCCGGCTACTATTAATCCCGTAGGAAGTGTAAGTTCGCCTAGATTTAATATTTCAAGAGGGGTGGAGTTGTAAGAATCATGGTTTAGTAGTAGGTTGTAGTCGACCATGGATAAATGTTCCTGATATTCACTTCCTGGTGCCTTTTTTTCAACCATTACCCTCTTTGTTAACTCAGGCTTTTTACTGTCCTTAACCCGGTAGTATATAATAAATATAATTGCTATAAATACTAAAGCTAAGATGAATGGGATTAAGGACTTAGACATGGGAAATTGGAAGTTACTCATTAAAGAATTAGGAAAGATACAAAACAGATTTATAGTAGGTCTAAAAACACCAGAACCGGCGGACCAATAAGTGCAAAAAAGTGTAATGAAAAGGATAACCAATTAACTGTTCGATTAAAGAACTTATACAATCCCCGGAGGAACATTATCAGTGTTGCTATCCATAGGAAGAAAGGAAGCATGATGTCTAGATTTGGAGTGCAAGGGCCAGATTTAAAGTGGACGCTTGATTCAACATAGAAAAGAAAAGGAATTGCTAGGCCATAATAGATGGCGGTGTAATAGGGCCGTAAGGAGGATGTTGTTTCGGTATTAGGTTTTTCAATCATAGAGTGAAATTTGTAAAATTATCTAGTTATTAGGGTATTGGCCAATACACTAGCTTCCATTCTGGAAACAGTCTGCTGGCTTACCCCTAATTCAAACGGAAGGTATCTTGCTTCATATTTTTCAATTCACGAATACGACTAATTTTTCTTCCGATATGTGCGGGCTTTAATGAGGTTTCCATATCCCAAATATAGATTTTTTTCAGAAGTGTAATGAAACCTCCTTTTGCCTAACATATAAAATAAACAGGCAAATAGTAAGGCTGGTAGAATTGGTGCGAAATATATTTTTACTGCGCAAAAAGACTGCATACTGAGTATTAACCTTTGAACTGTCAAAATAATTAAAGGATGAATTTTAAGATTGAAAACGGGCTCAACAAGATTACCATTGGATATAATGATCTTGGAACTTATGTGAAAATCAGCAAGCCTGTATCAATGACCTGGAGCGACTGCCAAGGTTCGGTAGGGCAATATCTTGCCATGATGCCGCTTACCCCGGAAGAGAGAAAACTTATTTATGACCAGTTTCAACTTGATCTCTACGGAAATTTCAACGATAAGGAAGCCGAGTTATTCGAGGTGTTGCAGCCTTTGCTGAGACTATTGGAAAATGGAGAATACTATCTTGGGTATAGTGATGGTACAGCTAGGCCTGTTGTGCATAGTTCGAACGGAAACTATGAGCAGGGTTGGTATATTGCGTATCCTAATGTTGCAAATCCGACCAATGTTGAAAGGGAGAAAGAAAGGTATTTGGAACACCGGAAGAACTATGTGCTTGGTGATTACAGGGAAGATATGGTTAGTTTCAGTAGCAGCTGGTTGTATGATACCTGGACTAACGAAATCTTTATCGCAACACGTCCGGAAAAAGAATTGGATCCTAAGAGGGTAGACTATTTTGAGGAACGTATAAGTGCGGGTGAACGGCCTTTTATTCTTACATTATCTGCAAGTTATCTGCCGGAATATGAACATACCGAATCTTTTATCCTTGATGGCCATCATAAATTGGAAGCTTACCAGCGTCTGAAGATCGATCCTCCACGCGCAGTTCTTGTGCGAAACTTTCATAGTATGGAAGAAGCTGAGTTTGATCTTCCGGCTCTTGCCGATCGATTGTACCCGTGGCAGTTCAGGCATATTTTGGATAATATGGATAACAAATCGACTGTGTTAAAGCATTTCCTTGATAAGCCTGGGAATTCCTTGATTCAACATATTCGTCACGGTGAATTTATAGATCATTATGCAAATGGCAAGATAAAGTCGAAAGGGAATTTCGTCCTGGATGAACCTCATGGGAAGGTAACGGAGTATTATGACAACGGAAATAAGAAGGCCGAGAAACTATATGAAATGGGTCAGAGTGTGGGCTTATGGCGAGAATGGTTTAAGAATGGTCGTATAGAAGCTGAGTTTTCATTTATCGACGGCCAGTATTCTGGTCCCTATATTTCTTATATGGAAGACGGATCTGTAAGGGCAAAGGGAACTTATGTAAACGGACGGCAGGAGGGCTATTGCTTTAGCCGGTATATGCATACTGGAAAATTGGATAGCGAATGCTGGTATAGTAATGGGAAATTGATTGAAATAAAAAGTTACAGTGATGTGGGCAGTTTGGTTCGGCACGAGAAGTATTCTGAAGTGCAGAACAAAATGGTTTCTGTTTTATCTGCTCCTCAACGTGAATATTCCTACCAGGGATGGGAGTTGAACAATGGCGGAGACTTCAGTGAGCTTTGGCGGATATTGGCAATTGTTGCCCTTATCATCTGTGGAATGTCTCAGTGTTTTCGTTGATAGGACGTGAGATGTAAAATGACCCCTGCTATAAACGGCTGAATGGTCTTATCAATAAAGTAGTTTGCGTTTGATGAGGCGTTAATCAACGAGTCTGAAATTTCGGGCTCCTTCTTCAGAATAGCCGCATATTGGTATCTTTACCCATTCTGCTGAATTTCATAGCCTTCGATTCGTCCATGGAATGACAAGAGCTTATTCGGTGCGTTACACAAAACAAAAAATGAAAGTTTTTAAGAGTATTATAGTTACCTTTTTATTCCTTATCACAGTCCAATTGTTTGCTCAAACTCCTCAGCAGCTGGTTAAAGCTAGCTTTGATAATTACAAGAAGGCTATTTTAACCGACAATGCAAAAGCTGCCTTAGCAGAGGTAGATTCGAGGACCAAAAAATACTATCAGGAGCTACTGGTAAAGACTAAAATGCTCGACAGTGTTGGCGTGAACAAGCTTCCTGTAGTTGACAAGTTTACAGTGTTGGTTATCCGGCATAAACTTTCGAAAGAAGAAATCCTTAGAATGCAGGGCACCGATTTATTTCTATATGCTATTGAATCTGGAATGGTAGGAAAGTCGTCGGTTTCAGACAACTCTATAGGAAACGTCACGATCGCTGGAGATTTTGCAAAAGGACAACTTGTATCAAAAGGTAAAGCAGTTCCTTTTTTCATCCACTTCTACAAAGAAGATTCGAAATGGCGATTCAACCTTACTTCTTTGTTTCCCTTGGCAAATATGTCGTTTAAGAAATTAGTGGAAGATAGTGGTAAAACACAAAATGAGTTTCTGTTCTATATGATGGAACTTATGACAGGGGCAAAACCGGAGGCATCTGTTTGGAGGCCCGTGCAATAAATTGTAGCGTGGAAGAAATCCTTCTTTTTCCGATATTGGCTAATAGAAAGTCTATTAATGGTATGAGGTTTCGTAGAATAGTATGGTTACTTCTTCTAGTATTTCCTTTATGTGTACAGGGGCAAAGAAAATTTACCGTCAAATCTGTAGCGGCAAAGGGATGGACTCGTCAGTATTATCTGGTGGATGATAAGGGAAAAACGGTCAGAAAACTGGATACCGCAAGATTTAAGATGTTTTTAAGTGGATTTCGGCCAGGCTATTTTGCTGTTTTTAGTATTAAAGGCGTTAAGGGTTGGTCTGCGATAGATATTAACGAAAAGATATTATTTAAAGTTTATAATACGAGTTCCGGCGAACTTAGTCCTGACGAGTTAAGGGAAGGCAAAATCAGAATTGTTGATGCTTCTGGAAAAATAGGTTTTGCAAACTCTCTCGGAAAAGTTGTGATTAAGCCTCAGTTTGAAATTGCAAGCTCTTTTTACAAGGGTAAAGCCATGATTGGACAAAAGTGTAAGAATGTACCCTGGGATAAACACGAGGATGAGAGCAGTGCTTTTCACCATTATTCCATAGTGTGTCAGGAGCAGGGTTATATAAATTCTGAAGGAAAAGTGGTGTTAATTGGAAACTTTACCTACGAACAGATCAAGAAAAGAATCAAATGGAAAAGTTAGGATGAATAGGCGGTCCATAGGGAACGGAAATCATTACGAGGAGTTTAGATTGATTTTGTCGAAAGGGGAAAATGCGATGTTCTGGTAGGGGTATTGACTTGAAGCCATCAGCTCTGTCCTTATTGTTTTTTCAAAAAATTGTAAGGAGCTTTTGGATGGATAGAAACCATTTGTATATTGCATTTATGTGAGGCTAAGGAATCTAAACCGTTTTGTAGTTAATTGATTTCCCTTTACTTTAATTCATAATTTTTGTAGTAAGAATCTAGATCACAATGGCATCTTGTTATAACTGTGGCGCGCCTAAATCTTCTTTTAGAAGATATGTCAAAACAGGCTTTTCGAAAACTAACTATTGGGGATCCAGATATTCGGGAAGCAGCAGTAGAACTTACCATGGAGTACGGAGTCTTTGCGAAAACTGTGCGTATAATATTGATCGGAAAGCTGCGCTTCAAAAGCTCACTATCCAAATTATTATTACCATTATTCTTGTGGTTCTTGTTATTAAGTACAAAATGTAATGAAAGATTGGAATTATATAAGGAGGATAAAGAGGCGGGCCAACTTCCTTCTTTTGTTAAACATTGTTTTAGTTGCTATTTTGTTTCTTGCACCATCATCAAAGTCTTCTTCAGATGAATCTTCTTCTCTATCTGCTACCATAAATGCAAAGAGAGGCGTTAAGCTTAGAGTGGAACCCAATGTCAGTTCTAAAGATATTGTAACCATCCCTCCAGATGCCCGAGTATCTATTCTTTCTACTGATACAGTTTTAACTAACAAATGGGTGAGAGTGAAATTTAATAAGACAATAGGATGGGTATGGGGCGATTATATTAAAATAAAGAATAAAGAATAATGGAAATATCCGTAGAGATAACAAAAGAAGACTACCTAAACTTCAATAAATTTTATTTTCAAAAGAAAAAGTCCAAGCAGCGGTACATTAGAACAGGGATATTTTCTGTACTCCTTGCTCTATTAGTACGTGCTGATTACACATTCGACCTTGAAGCCTTTATACTTATTACAATAGGAACTTTTGTTTTCCAACTTCTGATGCTTCAAGTATTTCTGCCTCCCCTAATGAAATTAATGGGCCATACACCGGCAAAGAATGGATCGATCCTTGGTAAAAGAGTCTTTCGCATTACTGACGAGGGAATAACGGAGGAGTCTGAAAACTCAACCTCTTTTCATAAATGGAAGTCTGTAAAGTCTGTTGATGAAAATGATCGTTCTCTATTTATCTTCGTTGATACTATCGCTGCCTATATTATTCCAAAGCGCTACTTTGAAAACGACGAGCATTTAGCAAGTTTTTCAAAGCTCGTTGAGGAGCATGTGGAAAGGGCAAATCTGTGATAAGAACGTTAATGTGGAATTTACGAACTTTTATTTAATAACTTCGAGAAAAACGGCCTGGATTTGAACTCTGCTGAAAGGGAGTTAATTCAGTCATTTTTTAAAGCACAGAAAATACCGGAAAAACCGATATGTAATACAGCAAGGTGACGTATCCCGGTACGAAACTTTCGTCAACAAAGAGATGTTGCGACTTACCTTATGCTCAGTTCTTGCTCATACCTTGTTAACCCTTTGTTCAGTTAAACAGACCGGAAACGCAGTTTTACCTGAACAAAAACTGAACAAGTACTAGCGGAGAGCTGAAGAACCGCCATGAAAAAAAGAGGCAAAAAAACGTTTTGGGGTCCAAATGAGGTCAAAAAGGGGTCTTTGGAGCTTAGCTAATTCAGTTTCTAGTACTCGTTTTATTGCTTGTAATATCCCAATTACGTTCTTAAACCGGACGGCAATTAGATCTATAAATTTACATTTGAACCCAAATTGTCTCCACATATTGGAAAAGGGCTTCCTAAAACTTTAGCGGGTTATAAAAGAGTGATTCCTTCTGTGATTCATGGTAACGCTGTTTATCTGGATTTTAGGTATTTTGAAAAATGGTGACTCGGGATGTAGGTTTATAAATAACAGAAAAGCATCTAAGGTTAGTTAAAGTGAATTTAATGGGCACCAGCTCCGGATAAAGAAGCTTGGTCGGCTTCTGGGTTGCGGATACCATTAGATGTCACAAATTTACAGCAGATGCGCTACAGGAGTGGTTGACTTAGCCGCTCGCTTCATCTTCACTTTCATGTTTGCTTTTAGCTTTTTTTGCCTCGGCTTCAGCACGCTCTTTATGTTCTTTTTTTTCCTTAAATTCTTTTTGTCGCTGCTTCTTTTGTTGCTCTGCTGCTTTAGTACTCATGGTCTGACTGCTTTGGTAGATCTATTTAAAAAAAAGCTGGTTTCCCAAGGCCGGTTTAAAATGAAATTCTATAACAAAAACAACTTATGTGCCAATCGCAAGCTGGAGATGTAAAGTTGCGAAAAAGTATTAAAGGATTAGGTTCATTAGTTAGGTTTTGAAAAAGGACAACCACGGTATTTTGAAGAGTAAAGGAACCTGGAGTTGGTTTCGGAGGGTTATGGGATTTGTGTTTAGTTCCTTTGGGATTCTTGCAATGTATTCCTTGAGAGTCGGTGGAGTTACGACGTGAATAAATTACTCGTCTTTCGATAACGGAATTAAGTATATTTGATAAACCTCATGTCTTATGAAACAACATTCAACAAGCCTTACTACCATAACCCTCCTTTTTCTTTTTCTATCCCTGCATACTAAAGCGCAGGAATTCAAGGCAGAGATAAAAGACCTCAGCTTCATACAAGGCAAATGGCAATTAAAACACCAATGGGGAGACATGGAAGAATTCTAGGGTGCTCCAACGGGTGATAATATGCTCAGCAGCTACCGTTGTGTTAAAGATGGCAAAATTGTCTTTTACGAATTTGTAGTGATCGAACAGAAAGGGCAGGTACCGGTAATGTATCTCCGGCACTTTAACCCGGGAAGTGTTGGCTGGGAAGAAAAGGATGCTCCCAATCCTTATCCTCTCATTAGTTTAAAGAAGAACCACGCGGTTTTTAAAGGCGCAGATGGGACTGAGCTAAGTTACACATTAAAAGCCCCTGACAAATTAATGGTCACCTTGAAAGAAAAGAACAAAGAAGGGAAGGAAGAAATCACAATGTTTCCTTATTCCAAATAAAAGTGCCCTGATTCATTTCAGTTGAAGACCTTTAATATTTTCTTTGTTTGCAAGGCATCTGCCGGAGAATGCACATACCAAGTATCTTACCTACGACGGTTCTTATTAATCGGATGTGTATTAGCTCCTGAAGATTTATTTTAAAAGAGCATTCTTTATATGAGGTTTCCAAGGTCCCTTTATTTCTATTTAGAAAGAAATTTATCCTCCTTTTGACTTTGTAAGTAATATATCCAGGCAAATGAGTAAAACACCAGTATAATTGGTGGGGTACCGCTTTCACTCTGCCGAAATTAGTATTGCAAGGAAAAGGAGGAATTAATAAATACTCAGGGATGGTGAAAATGCAATAGGAATTCTAAGTATTACTAATTCCATGACAGGGAAGGAGATCTAAAATCAACAATAAATAACCTGCATATGGAACCCACATCGCAAACTGCTCTTAATCACACTGAATCTCCTAGAGGCATGAGCCTAGAGGAAGAAGTCTCTGGAGAAGGTAATAAAAAGCTAAATAAAGCCATCGAATCACATGTAATCTATCTATTGGAGGCCGCACCTGCGCAGATAATGAAAAGGGAGGGGGAATTTTTAGACACCGTGCAATTGATTCAGCAGGCCTGGCACAGAAAGGAGGAATAAGGGAATGGAAGCTGTTTATCTTTCTGAAGACCGCTCTAATCCACCTGCTAACTTGGCTAGCTTGCATCTGCTGGAAAACTTGCAGACTTTCCCAATCGCAAATGAGCTGGATCAGGAGCAAGCAGTTCTGGAGTTCCTGGTTCGTGTAGTAAAGCCTGATATGATATTTAGGGTGGAGAAGCGAACGGACTGTATTCCGTATTGGTACGATTTCGTGCTGGTGTTAGCAGGCACTCCTGGTCAGTCCTTCCGCGAACTTGAGCCTGTGCTTGATTTTGCAACTGCCTGCTGCGCTTCTATTTCCTGTTCGCTGCTTAATTGGGGCCAGCTAAAGGAGCTGCTATACAAGGGAGAGTTCTTTTACCTGACCAATTGTTGTTATCAGAACCTTGTGTACAATAGAACTGCTTCCAAACTTCCCAAAGTTTCTTTTGCTGCACTGCTTGCTACTAGGCAAAGAGCTTCAGCAACTTTTGAAGCAGGTAAAAAGCTTTCTGGTCTGTTTTTTCAGGGAGCCTGCATGTACGCTGCGGGAAGGGAAAATACCATGGCAACCTTTATGCTGCAACAAACTATTGAGCATTGTTACCGCTGGCTTACCCGCTCCTTTTACGGGAGAGACCAGAAAACGCATTCACTAAGAGCACTGAAGACTCATATCCGCCGCATTGCTCCAAGTCTTATGAATTACTTTCCGGATGAGACAGAGGAAGACAAGGAAATCCTGGATCTTTTAGAGCGTGCTTACCTTGATTCGCGGTATACTTCTGATTTCTTAGTAAGTGACAAACAGCTTGCTATATTGATGCAGGGCACAAAGGGCCTGTTGGAGGAAGCGGCAAAAGTGTTTGAGGAAAAGATGAGAGTGTTGGATATAGGGGAGTAGCCTTTTTTCTTACCCGTGTTCGGGAATGCTTGTAGACTGATTCGGAGTCCCTCCGTCTCTCAGACGACTCTCCTCCGAGTCTTGGCCGACTTTAGACGAAGCGCAGTAAAAGAAAAGTAAAAGCGTTCCCGAAGCGTTCCCGAACCAGTCTGGAAGAAGAGTAAAAGCGGAGTCGAATAAAAGACGAAGATGAGTAGAAGAAGATTAGTAGGGAACACAAGTGTGCCAGGGTACTTTATCTGAATGGCAGGAATAAGCTGAAAGACAGTACTAATATACAAATATTTCTATTAGGAACAATATATTTTACAGTTGCAATCAATTAGAAACAAAACGAAATGAAAGCTATTTTTACAATGATGAAGAAACTGATTTTTATTCTGCTATTGGTAGGTGCAAAAGGGGCTGTGGCTCAGATCCAGGCACCACCATCTTATCCACGACCAACGCAGGCAGCTACCGAAAGGATAAAATTTATCACCGCAGATAAGGTAGGCGAGCATATTGGTGATTCCGTCAGGGTTGCCGATTCGGTATACAGCACCCGTTTTATCGCTGGTAATACCCCCATCACTTTCCTAAACCTTGGCGGTAACTATCCTAACCAGAAATTAACCATAGTGATTAAAGGCGAAGCAAGAAAGAACTTTTCAGCAGCTCCGGAGGAGGTATATAAGGGTAAATACATTGCAGTTGAAGGCAACATCACGGAATATAAAGGTCGGCCACAAATGGAGGTTTATGATCCTCGGCAGATTCACTTTATGGAGAAGATGGCGGCGAGGGAAGTGAAGTGATAAATATTCTTTTTCCAAAATTGGCAATCGGAAAAACTATTAATGGTATGAGGTTTCTTAGAATAATATGGTTACTTCTTCTAGCAGTACCAATAGTTCTGCAGGCGCAACGAAAATTTACTGTTAAAGAAGTAGTTGGAAAGGGATGGAAGTCTCAGTACTATATGGTTGATGAAAAGGGAAAAACAGTTAAAAAACTGGATATGGCGAAATACACGATGTGTTTAAGTGGATTTAAGCCCGGCTATTTTGCAGTTTTTGGTATTAAAGGAGTAAAGGGTTGGTCAGCGATAGACATTAACGAAAAGATTTTGTTTAAAGTTTACAACACGAGTTTTGGTGAACCTAGTCCCGACGAGTTAAGGGAAGGCAAAATCAGAATTGTGGATGCTTCTGGAAAAATAGGTTTTGCCAACTACCTCGGAAAAGTTGTGATCAAACCTCAGTTTGAAATCGCAAGCTCTTTTTATAAGGGGAAAGCTTTGATTGGACAAAAGTGTAAGATGGTGCCTTGGGATAAACACGCGGATGAGAAAAGTGCTTGTCACCACTATGATATAGTATGTAAGGAGCAAGGCTATATAAACTCTGAAGGGAAAGTAGAGCTGATTGGAAACTTCACTTACGAACAGGTGAAAAAGAGAATACAATGGAAAAGTGAGTATGAATAGGGGTGTAGAAGAAATCTTTGATTTTTAAGCTCAAAAGCCAGCTAGTTCAATTACCTACTTTATATTCCTTAATTAATGCTTCCACCGGAATTTGTAAAAGTCGGCTAAATTTCCTAATCATGGTTAGAGAAAGAGCCTGCTTGTAATTTAAAACTTTACTTATAGTGCCCTTATCTCCATATTCCTTTGCCGGGTTTGCAGATTTATATCCAAAATCTTCCATTCTGATCTTTATCAGCTCTACTGGATCTACTTCAGGAAGATCATCCTGCGACTTTTTGTACTGTGAAATGAGGTGCGCTAGTAAAACCTTTTCTTTATGTTCATCAGAGCCTCTCGATGTGCGTTTGATTTGTTCATACCTGGAAACGGCATTGTTATAGTCGTCTTCAGATTCGATTAAATACCATTGTGGTTTTCCAGTCATATCTTTTTCTATTTAAATATTAAGGCCAAATCCATTCAGATCGTTTTAGCGTCCACTTTGTCGTACTCCTGGTGATATTGAAACTTCCTACGCCGGGTCGTTCCCGCTATTCAGCGAAAATTTCTCAGGGAAAAATAGGCTCCTTTGATAAGTTTTGTTACCTACTCTGTAAGCATATTTAATTCTGGTATCTTCTTTATGGATTTTAATATCCTAATCCCCACAGTGATTGCGCTACCTCCTTAAATAGGCTATAAGAAGGTTGGTCAAGTAAAAAGACTTTGGATTCGTTACGAAGGATCATAGCGGGGTTATCCTTTAATACTTCAGCGGCAAATGAAGCATCCCGTGCTCCAAGATCAAACTTTGTTCCTCCAATAATTATCCAATTACCACTATTCTTAGCCTTGTCGTAGTTCCTGTCTACAAAATCCTGGTCCCCAATATTAAGCGACAATTGACTAATAGCCTCTGGCTCAAACCTGATACGATTATCAAGGAAAAGCTTACTAAATGCAGCAATTGCACCGACAGGAAGAGTTAAGATCGCCACCAATAAAGTAAAGACACTCAGTGCTTCTATAATACCAATCTTAATTAGATCCAATACCCCTGTTAAGACTCCAAAAATGGCGAAGTTGATGATAGCGACGTTCACTATCTTATTAAGGAGTCTTTCTGTGTTTGATATAAATTGTAATGTCAAGGAAAGATTGCGGAAATTTTATGTTTATACTAATGTAGTAGAAAGTGTTGAAATTTAAAAGATATTGTCACCCATTTTTGTGCGGTGCTCAATATAAAAATTCCACGGAAGACATCGGCATATTTATGTATCTAAGGTGCCAAATCGAATATCCAAATCTACAAGTGCCTAACCAGGAAGGCCGAGTGTAGAATTTGGATGAGACTTCAAATAAGTACAGGGGCGTGCGCTTGGAAGCACCGAGGTCTTGTACTTGTAAGATTTGCTAAAGTAGACAGGATTATTGTTTTTGTTTGTCTACCTAAGTTTTTTTGACCCCTTCTTTTTCCGATATTGGTAAATTGAAAGTCTTTCACAATGATTCAATCAAGGGCCCTTCTACTATTGCTAGTTATTATAAACATCAAACTATCCTTTGCCCAGTTAGCAATAATTAAAGATCCGGATGGCTATGTAAATGTCCGGCAGGATAAAAGTATTGAAGCAAAAGTTATTGCCAAGCTGTTCAATGACGACATTGTTATGGTATATTACGAGCCGGGAACTTTGTGGCGGGAGGTTTTCAAAACCTCCAAGTTCGGGGACATACACGGTTATATAAATAAAAGCAGGCTGACTGAGCTTACTCAGCTTGAATCGATAGCTGGAACGAGTGCTTTTCGAAACCGAAATGGAAATTCACTTTCCATTACCAACGATACCCTGTCGTTTTCTATTTCACTTAAACCATTCAATATTAAAGCACACCAAATTGAAAGGACAAAAGAAGGATACGTGCAAAAGATAGATGGAAGAATACCCTGGGGTATTGATGGAAATCTCCCCAAAATGGAAATATCAGGAATTTCTTTAAAAATTAAGGGAAAACTTGTTGTCATTCCCCCCAGCTGCTACAAAGATTTATTTGAAATTGGGCTGGAAAGTCTGAATATCTACCACGACAATAGAGGAACTACCTATATTTATTTTCCTAATAACAGCGATGGAGCGGGAGGGTATTTTGGTACTTGGGTAATAAAGGGGGGATTGTATAAGAACAGGTATGTGGATACTCTTTAAGGGAGAAGGAACAAGAGCAGGACTAGTTGCAGCTCGTTCAAGAGGCCACTCCGGCGACCACAGGGATAATCAGACAATAGGAACGGGGAATCATTACCAGGAATTCAGACTGATTTTGTGGAAAGGGAAGAACCCGATGTTCTGGTAGATTTATTCTCCTGGTATAAGGATTAAAAGATTGAGGGATTTATAAATACGATCCCCCGATCCATGATCATTGCAGGTAGGTCAATTATTTTAAACTTACCGGCCTAAGGGTATACCCCGCACTTTTTAATAACTCAATTATACCTTCTTTTCCTGGTAAGTGCCCTGCGCCAACAGCCAGAAACACGTTTCCTTTATTAAAAAAATCTGGTAAAAGCTTTACCCATTCCTTGTTGCGGTCGGTTAATAATGTTTTTAATTGTTCTGCACTGGAGTCGGGGCTTTCGCGGATTAATTTTTCTATCTGTGAAAGGTTTTCTGATTTGTAAGCTTCAAATAGTTTTTTTGATTCATTTGCGTAGCGCTCATTGTTACGTACCGTTTTCAAAAGGTCTTTCTTCTGTTTCTCGATTGGTGTATTGAGCAATAATGCGGACTGCTTTTCAATAGTCTCGAGGCCGGCTACCTGTTTGCCAGTCTTTGCGCCTTCTTTTTGGAAAAATATATCCAGTCCGGGGTTTTCCGGACTTATATTCCCTGGAGCAATTTTTGCCACCAGGATGATTTGTACGGTTGCGGGCTTAAGGGCATTGTAAACAGATAGCGGTGCGCCTGTCTTTGCCTTCATTACAGCATCCACCTCTGAAAACTCTGCAGGCGAAAGTACTTCATTCAAACCTTTCCCCTGTAAGGTCATATAAGGCATCATTTTTTGAGCCATTGTCATTTCGTCCTCAATAACAATCTCTCCAATAACAAGCTTAGAGTTCTGAAATACCTTCATCAGGCCGGGTAAGGTGTCAGTGAAACTTTTTCCCATAAGGTGGTAAGTCCCGTACAGGTACGATTTTTCTTGTAAGCCTTTACCGCTTATTTCCCAGAGCAAACCATTTTCGGATGTACTGGATTGGGCAAAAGATTGTAGCGCGAATAGCGCCGCGATGATAAGATTTAATAGTTTTATTTTCATTTTTATTAATTGATGTACTGCAAGATCACCAAAGGTCGGCCAAAGTTCTGTTTCTACGGTCTCATGCCTGTTTAATAATCTGATCGAAGTTTTGATTATCGAAATTTGGCGAGCTCTGAAAACTGCTTCCCAGTAGCTAAGTTAGGGAAAAAGCATATACCTACTTTCTCCATTTGATATTTCACTTAAACGGTGTTGTATCGGTTTTTGCGAGCGATCTACTGTTGCTTTTTTTATAAAAACTCATATTTCCGGTGCTGGAAATAAGTAAATTATATAAATTTAGGGCTTTAATTCTAATCGAATTAAAGTTTGATGAGTATGAGACTAGCCTTTATTGCAATTGCAGCACTATGTTCTATTAGCTGTAAGCCTTCTATTGAAAATCAGTTGCAGGGTAAGTGGGATTTCTACAAGGTCGAGTCCAGGGCCGAACGCGAATTTGAAAACAGCGACCACTTATCGATTAAAGTATTTGATGGTGTTTCCTCGCGTATTTTTGCCTCTAACTATATGTACTTCGAGGATGAAAAGAAGTGCACGGGTATACTTGGAGCAGAGACCGGAAATTATTTCTCAGGTAACTGGCATATAGAACCTAAAGATTCTACTTTATATTTAACTATTGAGGGGAAGGACGTTGCTTTCTTTAAAATTGAAAATATTGTAGATGATAAACTATACTGTACTTTTAAGAAAGCGCAGAAGAAATATTCATTGATCAGTCTTGATCAAATCCTTGTATTTAAGAGATCGCAGGAGGGAAATGAAGATGAAATGTCTTATACGAAGCCGCAGTTCAACCAGTGGCGCATCAAACCGAAGACATCTGAAAACTTCAATCAAATTAAAGAGCGTGTAAAAGGTGCCCTTCGCTATTCTGCCCTTGTGTGTAAGCTTGGTATGAAGTATAAAAGCAGGTCGGTTTCTACAGCCACTTTCAACCTGCCTTTGAAATATTATTCTAACGGGGTTATGATGAAGCCTCTTGGGGAATGTAAAGATTGGACGGCTCTTTTCTATGATGAGTACGATGCCCTTGTAGGCTACAATATTGTTGTTAAAGCCATTAAATCTGATTTGATCGTTCCTAGACTAGACTCTCCCATGGAAACGAATGAATTTATATTTACAGAGTTGTTGAAAACGATGAATTAAGAAAAGTACTAGACAGCAGGAGTATTTTTTTAGGAGCAGGCATACTCCAAATCCTTTTATTTTCAATTTCACTTATAATAATAAGAATTGTTTTATTCTATGAAAAAATGCAACTCCACATACTAATCATTAGCACTCTTTTTTTATCTGCTTGTTTCTCTGATGATCCGAAGAGTACTTTCGCGGAACGGACAGGATTGACAATTAGTGAATCAACATCCAATCTTGTTGTTACTGATGGATATGCTTTTTTATCAGGCGAATATAGTATTGTATTTAGGACTACAAATAGCCAAATAAAAAAGTGGTTAGCTTCTGCGCCGCCTTGGAATAATGGGCGCTGGCATAAAGGAAGTATCCCACACAACATTGGGGTGGCCTGTCAGTTTAATTTCAAAGAAAGGGTTGGACTGGTAGAAACTGAAAAGGGTGAAAAGTGGTATTATGGTGATGATGATTTATCTAAGCTTCTTAATGATACTACAAACTATTTTAGTTATGTTGAGGATTGCTGTTCCAATGATAAAGGCCTGAGGTTTCATGATCGTCGTCTACTAATTATTCAACCTGCCACGAAGATGGTGTATTATAGCGTATGGGATTATTAGAGCTTGTTTGTAATTTAGAACTATACCTAAAGGAATGCGATCCTTGCCCTCACTTAAAAAATTGCAAAAAAGAATTTAAGCATAAAAACCTCTGCTGGTCAGCAGAGGTTTTCACACTATTAACAGTGGCATAAATTAATCCCAAGCCATAAATCCTTGATATGCAAAATACAGTATAGCTATGTAAAAGCTGTATTTGATGATTTTTTTGATGGCTTTGTAGGTTGCGAACAAATAGGGGTTGTACATTGATTTGTCGAAAGTTGTTTTTGGTGCTTGTTCCATTTTATTGATATTTAGATGATTAATTAGATTATTGTTTTTCAGCTTCGGCTTTCAGATTGTTCAGCCATGTTTGTAATGATTGTTCCAGTCCGTTTTGAAATTTAGCTTGCATTAATGTAACTAGCCATCCTTCCATGCTTTCCTCAACACGAACGACCGTATTGTCGCCGTCCTGCAGAAATTGCCAATTGTGAATGGCGAAGGCTCCTAAGGCTTTGCCTGACCAGCCAATTTTCTGGGCGGGTATTGCGGTATGTAAGGTTGAATGAATAGTTAATCCACCACTTTTCCAATCAAAGCTGCTGCCTTTTGCAAATGGTCCTGTTAATATAGGCTCTTGGACGTCATTGTGCCATTCATCCCAATGATCTATTTCACTCATAATTTTATAGACCTTCTGTGGCGAGGCATTTATTGTTATTTGCTGGTAGGTCTTTACCGGTGCATCGGGGTTAATGGATTCAGATACAGTATATGAACTGAAGATTTCTAGACCGACGATGGTAATTGCTAGTAAACCGATGGCTGCAAGCGAAACGTATAGTAACTTTTTCATTTCTTTTTTACGGGTTAGGGTTAATTGAAGAAGTTCTTATAATCGTTTACAAACTGCTCGAAGCTGGCGGCAGGATGTCCCGTGATCTCAGGCACTGTATCAAAAACTTCTGAGGCTTCTCCTCTTGCATAGTGCGCGTAATCCTCAATGAGACCACCTACCTGCCATTCCGGAAAACCGGCAGCAGTTAATGCCCCTTGCATTTGTTCGGGACTTATATCTACATAGGTAATTTCGGTTCCCAGTACACGTGAGAAGATTTCGGCCATTTGGAAATGGGTAAGTGCTTCTGGTCCCGTAATGTTATAGATCTTATTTTCATGGTCAGGTTCAGTTAAAGCTTTTGCAGCTACCTCTGCTATATCCCTAATATCGACTGCGCTTACACTGGCGTTCCCTAAAGAGCCATAAAATTTCCGTTCCTTTCTTATATAGTGGCTGAATGCTGTAAATCCCTGCATAAATAGATTTGGACGCAGAAAGGTGTAATTCATGCCTAGCTCTTTGATCCTATTTTCGACGACCGCATGATATCGAAGAAAGCGTACCGGTGAAGCTTCATCAGCGGCTAGCTGCGATAGCTTTACAATTTGTTTAACGCCGACCTTATGCGCTGCGTTTACAAAGTTTAACTGGAGTTGCTCGGCGTTTTCTGATGAGTTAGTTAATAGAAATGCATTGTCAATGCCCTGCAACTCTTTCTCCAAGCTCTCGTTGTCGGCTAGATCACCAACGATTATCTGGGCTTGAGGTAAATGAGCCATTAAATCACCTTGTTCTTTATTCCGGACAAGTACTTTGAAAGAAGCTTTCAAATTCACTAATTTCTTTACGAGTTGCGTTCCTACGCTTCCTGTTGCTCCTGTAATTAAAAGATTTGTTTGTTCCATGATCTTGTTTTTTGATACTGTAAAATTCGGTTTAGTTGAAGAGGCAGAATTGTAAGAAAACGAAATGGGAACAGACCGGAACTAATTGGCCAAGCTCTAATTAAAATTGCGAGGGGTGGTATTGCGGGATTACCTTGGTAGATAAAAACAAGGTTTCGTGTTGTAGATGTCTAGAAATATCTTCGGGTGATTGCAATGCAATTAAAGGGTAGAGGGCATGGTGTCGATTCTGTGAGAGGTTAGCTCCTGGGATTACAGATTGCTTCCTGGAATTTGAGATATTTTGAGGGACTAATCCGCAAGTAATGGTTAAAATCTTTGATCAGCTGGCTTTGATCATAATAACCACATTGATCAATGATCTCAAACCAATCAACCTTAGTGTTTTCACATGAAATGGTCTGAACCATTTGTATCGCTTTTAAGAACCGGGAGTAACGATACATTTCTTTCGAACTGTATCCAAAATGCTTTTTATGATTGACTTGTATATACCTCTCAGATAATTTATTCTTTCTGGAGATTTCTTTTATCGGACTGAAGGTGGTACGGTCAAATTGGGCAAGCTGTTCGGCAATCTCATTCCGGTTTCTTAAATAAGGTTTGGCGAAATCCAGTACCTTTTGAATCCGGTCAGTGTTGCTATCAATATCTTTTATTTCAGACCATAATGTAGTGAAGCAATCTTGGCTTATTAATTCGTCGGGGTGAACGGACAGCCCTTGGGTAAGATCTGCATTTCCGAAAAATCTAAAAAAGGCATCGTCTTTGAAATTGCAAACTAATATCTCTGCACCAATTGGCAATATATAGTTAAATGCTTGTTTTATAGGACCCAGGACTATGCACCTTTCAACCGTAATGAGCTCTCCGGTTTGGGAAATAAAGGATGCAGGAAGTCCAAAATTGAAAATCATGATGGTTTGGTACGAAGGCAATAATGTTTTTTCGATTACTTCACCCGACTTATTCTCGGCGCAATAAAAATGAGAAAAAACATCTTTAAAGTCTGGCAGAGTCGAGATTCGGCAACTAGTATAACCTTCCATGTTTTCCAATCTACTGAAAAATAAAGCGTTTGAAATTCTAAAAAACGAATAGGCAGTTCTTTTAGCATTGCAAAATAAAGGCTTTTTTCAATAGCAAAGAAGCCAATGAATATTTTATTTTGACAAGGGATACGGTAAAAAGGCGAAGAAGTAGCACTTATGTAAATTCGGAAACATTACCGGGGAGGAATGGTAAGAAAACGAAGCGGCGGATTATGTCCATTTTGTTATTTTTACCTGCAACCTTATGTACGAACTGCTATTTAATAACTTCGAGAAAAACGGACTGGACTTGGACACTGCTGAAAGGGAGTTGATTCAGTCATTTTTCAAGCACAGGAAATACCGGAAAAACCAGTATGTAGTACAGCAGGGTGACGTATCCAAGTACGAAACCTTTGTCAACAAAGGTATGTTGAGGACGTACCTGGTGGACGATATAGGGCAGGAGCATACGATGAAGTTTAGTCCCGAAGACTGGTGGGCCGGCGACTTGTATAGCTTTACAACTGGTAACCCAAGCAGTTATAATGTGCAGTGCCTGGAGGATACGGAAGTACTGCAGATCTCGCAGCCGGACATGGAGCTTTTATTTGCAAGGGTTCCGAAAATGAACCTTTATTTCAGGATACTTTATCGCAATTCAGTAATAGCGTATAACAGGAGGGTTGCAGCAACACTATGTAACACTGCCCTTGAAAGATATTTGGAGTTTTTGAATAAGTATCCTCATATTCAGCAACGTGTACCTAATCATTTGATAGCCTCTTATCTCGGTATTGCTCCCCAAAGCCTAAGCCGGATACGGAAGCAGGTGCTGGTAAAAAGTTAACCTAGGTTAACAAAATTTCTTAACCTGGGCGTTCGCCCAAAATTCATCGTCTGCGGAAATTTGTAACAATAGATTTTCAGAAGCCTTGCATGCTTCGAGGAAAGCTCCAAAATACAATAGACAGATGAAATCAAACACGTACAAGGAATGGGGTGAGAAAATCTGCACCCAGCTTCCGTTCAGGAATGGAAAAACGGAAAAATCATTAGTGAACAATTTATTTAACCTAAAAAAATGAGAGAGTTGATTTTTAAGACGGGCCAGTCCTATGCCCCTTTAGTTCTGAGAATTCTTTTAGCAGCAGTTCTTTTTCCCCACGGGGCGCAGAAACTGTTGGGCTGGTTCGGAGGATTCGGATTTAGTGGTACCATGAATTTCTTTACCGAAACAATGAGTATTCCCTGGATAATTAGTTTCCTGGTAATCGTTCTAGAGTTTTTCGGTCCGGTGCTGTTGCTGTTAGGACTGGCAACTAGACTGGTTAGTGGAGCAATAACCGTCCTTATGCTGGGTATTCTGCTTACCTCTCACATGGAATATGGCTTTTTTATGAACTGGTTTGGTAATCAAAAGGGAGAAGGTATAGAATACTTTATACTTTTTCTGGCCGGAACGATTTCCTTGTTCTTGTCAGGAGGAGGTTTATGGTCAGCAGATAGGTTGATTTATAATACAAAGGACTAATACAATGAATGTACAGGTGAATATTGTAAACGCATTCAGCTATAATGAGGAGGGAGGAAATAAAGCTGGTGTGGTGCTTGACGCAGACGACCTATCCAAGGAACAGAAGCAGGAGGTAGCCCGGAAAATTGGCCTTTCAGAAACAGCCTTTATAAGTAGATCTGACCTTGCTGATTTTAAGCTTGAGTTTTTTACCCCAAGTCGCCAAATAGCTCATTGCGGTCACGCAACCATTGCAAGTTTTGCTTTTCTAAAGGAAAAGGGCAGAGTAGGGAACAAGAGTGCGACCAGTAAGGAGACGATTGACGGGATCAGGGAGATAAGGTTTTTAGATGGGGAAGTTTACATGGAACAGAAAACTCCCATCTTTACTTACCCCGATCAAAGGGAAACAAAAATGATCTTGGACTCCCTGGGCTTGCATATGGTGCCTAACGTTCCTCCATGCTTCGTAAACACCGGAAACAGCTTCATGGTTCTGGACGTGGGGGATGAAGTTACTCTCAGAGGATTGGAACCGGACTATACAAAGATTACAGAGATTACCCAGCGAAATAATCTGATCGGGTACTATGTATTTTTCAAGAGTTTTGGCGACTTCGATGCCTCTGCAAGGATGTTTGCCCCGGCGTACGGGATAGAGGAGGAAGCTGCCACTGGTATGGCTGCTGGACCATTAGCGGCTTGGCTTTATGAATATGGGAAGAAAAAAGAGGAGTACAGGATAGCTCAGGGATACTTTATGAAGGAGCCTTCCCCCAGCCGTATCGCAGTAAAGCTTCAGGCGGAGAGTGCCCTAATAGCCTCCATGTTTGCTGGGGGAGAAGCTACCGTATCGGAGGTGAGATCAGTTGAGGTATTTTGAGTCTTTCAATTGTTAAAAAAAGATCATGAATTATTACCTTTTTTGTAAATTAATATTCGCTCGTTTCAAACGAAAGGTACGAAGTTATGGTAGATCTCCCGGCATGCGGGAGATCATTTGCGCTGTAATCTTTACGAAATAACAGTTTGAGAAAAAACACCTCCATGAATTCCCTACATGTTCAGTTTGCCCATGTCTAACGTTGTTTCAGAGGGTGTGTAACCCCTTACTTGAAACACCTGCCTGTTAGCAGGAAGGTAATTAGCCTCGCCTCCACGCCGGGTATAAATTGCAAGGCCACCACCTCCACCTCCGGGAGCGCCGAAGAAAGGTGGGGGATATGCTTTTACGATTGCTATATCTGTTATGGGTATATTTGCAATATCCTGTGCCGACACCCTCATCTCATTTATAAAAAACGTTACAGGTGAACCGCGCCACCTGGCCGTACCCCCATTAAAACCACCTGGTGCTATTTGCAAACCGGCGACTCTACCCTGCAGGTAGGCGAAAATATCCGTAAAGCCTAATGCATTAGGGTCATCCATAATACTAATTAGCCGTTCGTTGCCGGATCGGAATAAGCCGCTGGCGTATTCTTCATTGAACTGCTGAGCGGGACTTTTGGCGGTAGCCTTTACTACCACTGCCTGAAGTTCAATCCTTGGGCCTGCGAAACTAGTCTGTGGCGCTTTTACGGGCTGATCGAGTTTTGAACGTATTGCTGATGGTGGATTGCCCAGATAAAATACTCGTCCCGCTACTGCTAAAGGTTGATAAGTAGAATCGAGTAGAGTGCTTATGCGGATGTCTAGTTGCCGGTTAGTGTTTCCGGCATCGGAAAAGGCCATCAGTGCATTATCTTCAAATAGCCAGTTATTGATGGAGAACGTACCGTTAGTTGCCACGGGAACTTCCTGGTAGTCCCACTCGCCAGTTTTGGTCAATAACATCGCTTGGATACTGCCTAATTTCTTTGCGTCCTGTATTTTACCTCTCACTTCGAAGAAGCGTTGCTGCAAACCTGCCAGAAGCGTGTATTTGCCTTTTGCCAGCGATTCAGGTAAATACAAAGCCCCGGAAGCCTGTCCTTTAATCATAGGCCAGCGGAGATGTGTACGCAGTCCTTGTTCGTTTTCAACAATCAGCTCCAGCGTTGCCAGGCCCTGATCTATTATCTTACCGCTGTTATCTTTGTAATCCACTTTTACAATTAAGGAATCCCCGGGCTGTAATACGTTCTTGTTCAGTTGTATATCCAGCTGGTTCCTGTTCTGTTGTGCCTGTAAGGTGAACGTCATCAACAGGCAGGTAAAAAGGGATAAAATCGCGCTTCTCATAATAATAAATTAAACAATATTGAGGCCAGACAGTGCTGACGAAATAGAAAAGAAAAATAAATTCAAAAGGGGACTGCTTTCGAAACGGCTAAGCAGCCAGAACAATCCCTCTGATTATTAATAAACGGTAGAAATGATTGAAAATTTTGAGATTTACAGGAAAAACTTTAGTGGGCCGAAGCTCACAAACGGAGGGCTGGAAGGTTCGTAGTTCAAAGGTTCGGGACATTATTAGGAAGAACTTGGGGGAAGGGCTAAACAGCCATCTGATTTAAAATCAGATGACTGGCGACTAGACCTTTTTGGGTGGCAAATCAAATGCAATTGCTTCATGGTCAAAATGACCGTTGTGAGCTCCATCACAAAATGGTTTGTTCTTAGAAAGTCCGCAGCGACAGATAGATACTACGGTGCGGCCTTGCAAGCCATAAGAATTCCCATTCTTATCCACTATCTCGAAATCTCCTTCGATTCTAACAGAACCGTTATTGTTAATTGTAAGTTTTGTTGTTGCCATTATCTGTTTTGGGCAAAAGTAGAATAATGCATCGAAATACAAGGATCTAAATTTAGAATACCTTCCTCAGCAGATAGTCGAACGTAAACTTTGGTTCAAACCCTAAAATGCGTTTAGCTTTCTTAGTAACATAAACCCGGTCAATACTATCTGGGAAGGACCAGTTTTTAGACGCATAGATGGTTTCGGCTTTGGGATAAAGTTTTAAAATAGCCTCTTCAGGGTTTTCCACAACGGCCTTACCAAGCTTACCTGTCGACCCTGTTACTAATACTCTCATTAGGACTTTTTTTCAAAAATATTTTAAAAAAAGCCACACCGTCCGTGTCTCCTGTCAAATGGATTTTCTAAACACTCTCTTCCCCGATCCCTTCTTCTTTTAAATAGCGGTAACACTAATTAAATATTCACGAATGTTTAGGCTCTTTCTATTTGAGTTGTAATGGTTCTATCAGTGATTTTATCATCATCTGCCAGCATGATGGCTTTGCTGATAATCACGGAAAGTCCTGAATCTCCCTCAAAAGGTAGAAATAGTTTTTCAGTTGGATCTTTCCTAGAACGATCAGGAACAATACACAAATATTGGTCATTGGGCTCCATGAGGATGTTGGTACTACCCAAATGTATCTTATAAGTCCGCTTTTTACCTTTTACAATTAAGAACTTGTCTTTTAGCTCGGCTACTTTAGAAATCTTTAACCTGGGTAATAAGCGTTTAACTGTTTCCCTTCTGTTTTTAGCAACCTCAGACAATTCTCCAAAAGAGTACGAGCTCCAATATTCATGGTACCCGGGGAGCCCTCCATTATCTCGCCAAAGTGGATCATTTCCAACACTTGACACTGCAACGAAAAGATCTACATCTCTCATCACTTCAGAAAAGACATGAACAGGTACCTCCGCTAATGGTACCGTTTCCCTGGTATTCTGATTTAAAAAGCGCACCTGATCTGTAGTAATATACCCGAAAATACCTGCGTCTGTTGCTTGTTCTCCATCTACAGGTATTGTCCAATATTGCGCGATGAGGCCTGAGGTAGGCAGAGTGGTAGAAGCAATACCATCTGCGCCGTTATCGAACTGCCCTTGGATCATATACCTCCAGTTTCGAGCTTTTGCCAATGGCATGAACTGATGCTGTTTTAAGATATGGGCTGCCATCCGGTTACTGTAAACATTTGTGTTAACCTCAGCATCCGTTAACAAATACACTTCCCGGAAGGCTTGCTTTATTGGTTGGGTAATTTCTTTTCTGATCAATAATTGTCTCCAGGCTTTCACTTCCTCCGTTGAGGCTGTGGCAGGATGCCAGAGGCTGATGGAACACCCTTTGGGAAATTGAACCACTTCTCCACTGCTGTTGATCCAATTTGAGTCTAACCACAATAAATTTACCTGTTGGTCTTCCGTACTAAACGACCAAATAAGTTTCCTGGTAAGGAGGGAAAGTAGCCCGTGGTTGAAGTAGCAGTTGAAAAAGTGCTCAGCAGAGTATTTGGAAAGCATCTTGAAGTTATTGTCAAGGCGCTCCTTTTGGGCGCTCAAGCTTTGCTCTATTTGCTTAACCATTATCTTAACCTTCTTTAGCTCACCAGAATATTGTTCTTTCAAACTAGAGGGCTCTGCTTTTTGATAGCTGTTATCTTTCTTTCGCCATAGAACATTTACCTTCAATTTTTCTACACGAAGGACTGCAGTATAATCTCCTATTTCAATAGCTTTGGAAGCATCTACTAGACCGAAATCGTCGACCGACAGGTCTTCTAGATCCGAAACCGGAATTCGACGTTCCGCTGCAGCCATTTCTAAATTCTTTTCAATAATGCGAAGCGTACTGGGAAGTTTAATTTTTACCCGTAATCGCGACAGTAAACCAATACCTTCAAGTCCCTCTGATTTTGCCAGTGCAACAACACAGGCATTTCCAACTACAGTACAGATCTGCCCATGCCATGGTATTTTCTTATAACATTTATCAGCTAAGGAAGCTATTACTTCAAGAACGTCCCTTTCCGGAAAACAAGCCGCAACCCAAACAAGTCCTTTCATGGTTTCTGCCGCCGGAGCAGAGATGAATTGGTATTGAAAATAAGGGCCCTCATCTGGTACTGTTGTTTCTGTTCCCTTAAAAGAGATTAAAAATTCGGCTAAGTGAATAAATGCTTTCTTAAATTCAGGAAGTGCCTCTATACCTATTAATTTTTTAGCTTCCTGTAAATACTTTAGTGCCGGCTTTGAGCCGCTAGCTTTAGTGCTAAGGTTAATTATACTCAACCAAAGCTTTTTTTCGCTGCTGGTGAGGTTGTTGAGATATGAATTAGCAAATTCAACAAAAGGATCTTCGCCAGGAAACCGGAGTAGGTCTGTTTCATTCTTACTGGAATGCGTACCTAAAATTTCTCTGATAAGTCCTTTTATTTTATGATGTTCAACATCTGAACAAAAGTCTGTGGAGCTTGTAAGTTTGGTATCAAGATCTGATAATACCTGTTTAAGATTCTCAGGGAGATCAGGGTTTTTATATTTTTTTGATATTTGATTGAGAATACCTTGAAGCGGAACAAACACAGGATATTTACTCCGATTATTATACTTAATTGCAGCTCTTATTAATGCTTCCGACCTCTCATCGTCTGCTTGAGGGCGGCTCTTCATGATCTGCCCCATGAAAAGTCTTGCGACCCAAGATTTACGATAAGGTCTGTCGTCGCCTGTATAAGAGCTTGTTGTACTGTAAAAAGAGGCCGTGAATTTGGCCATATATAGGTAGAAATCTATTTTCTGGGCATCGTCAAAACAAGCAACAACCCTTTCATAGACTTCAAAATCATGATGTTTTAATTTCCACCAACTATCTTTTAAATTGCCTTCAACCACTGCTCGATCTAAGATTCCATCAAAAATTTCTTCAAAATTTTGTATTTCCTTAGCCTCGTTTGTTTTCACAAATAGGTTTTTGATAGTATCAGATATTCCCATTTTATCCGCCAACTAAAGGTGTTAGTTTTATAAAGCTTACTTCAGTGCGTTGGTTTACCAGCACCTCTTGGTCCAGGTATTCAGCCTGATTATTATCTATCAAGACAAAGAAGCCGTTTTGTTGAAAAGCATCTAGCGCAGTGTAGATCTGCTGCTCTGGATCAATTTTCATATCTCTCTTCCTTAATCTGTACCCGTTCAACTCGGACTCAGAATCAGAAGGCTTCACTAACCCGTAATAAACCAGTGGTGATCTTTGATTATAATCTTGAACTTCTGCCGTTACTCGTGCCTCAATTATCTCCCTAACCGTAGTTCTTTCAGACGCTATTTGAATTTTTATCTCATTAAGGATGTTGCCTCCAATGGTTTCGTCTTTAATTGTAATAGTAAGGTTACTCATAAAACGTTTACTTGTCATGAAGCTACATATTTTCATTGAAATTTAAAATGAATAGAAGATTAATAGACGTTAGGGCGAGGTTGGCGGTGGGTGAAGGTATTAGGGTGCGCTTATCGTTCGAAACAACCTTCGGTCAGGACGGGTTAAAGCAACATGCAAAAAGGTGAATTAAATCGATTTATGGAGGCGCAGCAGGAAGATTATGCCGTCGCGCTTAGCGAAATTAAGCAGGGCCGTAAACGTAGTCACTGGATGTGGTATATCTTTCCCCAACTAAATGGCTTAGGTTATTCTGCTATGTCCATAAAATACGGCATAAAAGACCTAAAAGAAGCAGAAGTTTACCTTAAGCACCCAGTGCTGGGGGCAAGACTTGTGGAGATCAGCAAGGAATTGCTGGAGTTGTCCCAGCAGAATGCTACAGAAATCTTTGGTTCGCCGGATGATATGAAACTGCATTCTTCAATGACCTTATTTTCTTGTGTAACAGGAGCTGATGAGATTTTTGATAAAGTGCTTCTGAAATTCTTTGGTGGGAAAAAGGATGCGCAAACGCTAAGGTTGCTTGGTAGATAATTATGAATATTTGATAGGAGAAAGCAGGAAACAATGTATATTGCAAGTAAGTATGTTTAAGGAAAAAATATTTTAATCTTCCGTTTTATCAATTGCTCCGCCTTTTTGATCTAAACTTTTGGGTAAAAATAGCTAGACCTTTGAACTAGTTCGATGAAAATCGTAAATAGAATGAATATAAAAACAACCTTTTCCTTTGCTATTGCTGCGTTAAGCGCATCTCTTTCTTTCGGCCAAGACCATCATACAGGGAGTTTAGAGAAGGCGTAAATGAACCTAAGTACTTTTTTTAATTCATATTTAATTTTCACCTTGATCATTGTTTTCGTTTCCTGTAGTAAACCGAAAATAATTATGGACCCAGGTTATACAGAAGGTACTTTCCACGGAGGCACAATGAACGGCAGAAACTACTTAGCTACCTACAGCTATTATGTCCAAGGACAGCCATAAATTTTGCAATACGGACCTGTCAGTAGCGATTTTATCGTTGGCGATAAGTTTCTTTTCGAATACAGTAAAAAAGAGCCACAGATAGCTCGTATTATTCATTGCAAACCTTTGTTTGGAAAGGCGGAAAAAATTGACACTACCAGCACCAATTACATAACTGTTTCGCCCTATGATAGAACCATCAATTTCCGTTACCGGGTTAACGGTAGAGATTATACAAGATGTCAGGAAATTAGTGATACTGTAGATATAGATTTGTTTAGAGCTGCCAGAAGGTTCAAGCTGAGGTATTTAGTAAGCAATCCAGAGAGAAGTATTTTAGATTTCTGAAATGATAAATAAAACTAGACGTGCGAATTTTTTTTTGATTTTTCTATTGGTTTTAGGCCTTGCTGTAACCTATTACTACTCATATCCCGAGGAAAAAATTAAGAGAGGTGTTATAATTGATAAAATACTAGTCCTTAAAGCAAAAAGGAAACTTTTGGTATATTCTAATGGAACCTTGGTAAAGTCATATACTATTGCATTAGGGAGGAGTCCCATTGGTGATAAGCAATTCGAGGGCGACAATAAAACTCCAGAAGGAATTTATAAGATATATGCAAAAAACCCTCGCAGTGGCTGGCATAAGAACCTTGGCATTTCATATCCCAACTTGGAAGATCGCAGACAAGCAAAACCTCTAAATAAATCCCCTGGTGGTGAAATAAAAATTCATGGTTTGAAGAATGGAAGAGGCTTTATTGGAAGATTTCATCGTTGGAAGGATTGGACTCAGGGTTGTATTGCGTTAACTAATGAGGAAGTAGACGAAATTTATGAACATACCCCAATTGGTACAACTATAGAGATTCGGCAATAAAAGTTCGTGTAAATAGTAATACCGCTGTAGTGGTATCTTATCTAACAGAAAACCAGCAAGGAACATTAGGAGTAGCTTTATTCTATCGGTTGGAGAAATGCAGGATTTGTTATGAATTATTTAATTGCCAATTAAAAGGACTTTAGCCAATTAGAATGGTAGGTGAGTTGATGAAAGAAATATGACGGATTGGGATGATTCATTTTAAGAAAGTTGAAATTTAGAAATCTAGATTCTATTAAATTAGGGCACCAATAGGAAATAACTCGATACTGAAAAATGACATCACCAAAACTAGCAAAGGAAGAAGAAAGTCCAGATTATATGAGGGGACTGTTCAAATGCTACATCAAAGATACTCTCGGGGGGTTACCCAAAGAAAAACACGAAGTCTTAAATAATATGAAACTATACGAGGTGTTTAGCTTGCCGGAAGCAGATTGGAAAGTGGTGATAGCCAAAGTGCTTAACCTTTCAGAGACTATCGATATAGCTATCTGGGACCTATGGATAAAATTTGAGAAGAAAAAATATGAATACACGATAGAGGATTATGCTTCCGACTTTATAGACCAGTACTACAAAGAGGATAGCAGAGTAGATGTATGGCAATCCGAGGAACAATTAGAATTGGCCAAACGAAGAATAGTAGAGTATAATGACATGAAGGTTTCCCGATAGGGTAAAGGAGATCCTACAAATTACACTTCACAAAATTATCCTTTTGATTTCTCTATTAGTAAGCCTGAACAGTTTTTTAAGCCCCGTCAAGAATTGGATGATACAGAAATCTAGATAAATAGTACTCCTTCCGACAGCAGCACAAATTCTTAATAGTACGCAATATTTTCCAAGACTAGAAAAAGTACCCTGGCTACTTTTGAATAAAATTAAGGTTATGAAAAAGCTTATTTATTTGATAGTACTAATACTAATTGCATGTGGAGCACAAGCACAGACAACAGTTCAACGCAAAGACCTATTAAGCGTTGAATTCGCAGCCAGAAGTTTCAATCGAGTGGATGCAAAAGAAATAGTAATGCAGCCAGGCCAAAAGGCCCCGCTTCACCACCATCCCTGTCCGGTAGTGGGCTACATAGCGGAGGGAAATTTGATCTACCAGGTGAAAGGGAAGCCAGAACAGCGTTTAAAGACAGGCGATTCCTTTTATGAGCCATCAGGAACAGCGATCTTACGGTTTGATAATGCATCAAAAGAACAACCTCTGAAGTTTATCGCATTCTATTTAAATGCTGGAGAACCCGAGCTAACAGAACTTCTTAAAGTAGACTAAAATAAGGTAAAGGCTTGTTAAATTAGCACAATAGAAAACTGAAGATGTTCGAAACTTGGAAGCTGAAAGCATTCGACAACCTTGAACTTGTAAGATCTACTGCAATACAAATGGATGCGCCAAAACATTTTCATGAAGGCTTTGCCATAGGAATTGCGACAAAAGGACTTCAGACAATGCAGTTGGAGAAAGGTGATTACACTATCCCTCCAGGATCTTTGATGTTCTTAAACCCCCGCGAGACACATGCTCACAAACAAATACCGTATTCACCTTGGTCTCACCAGATGGTTTACATCAGTCCCGAGTACATCTTCTGGTTACAAAAAGAAGGAATAATCACAAGAAAAGGGGAGTTATGGTTTGATGCTCCCATTGCAACCAGTCCAGAAATATATAATAACTTCCTTAATTTCCACAGATTGCTTGCTTCTGGTAACACCTGCCCGCATACCACCTTAATCTTCAACGAAACCATTGCTGCAATATTTAACAATTGGAGCATAACGAAAGGAAAAGAGGAAAGACCTTCTTTAGTTGGGCAGGTGGAGAATATACAGAATTATCTGGAACAGCATTACCGGACAAAGCTAAATTTGGATGAACTAGCGGCTCGGTTTAAGATTAACAAGTTCCAGCTAATCCGGGATTTTAAGCGCTCTAAAGGCGTTACTCCTAATGAATACTTAAACATTATAAGAATTGAAGCAGCGAAGAAGTATTTAGCAGAGGGCCATTCCCTTGTGGCTTCCGCTTATATGACGGGCTTTTATGACCAGAGCCATTTTTCAAACTACTTCTTGAAGTACACCTGCTTTACACCCGGTCAGTTCCAACGAAGCTGTATTGCCTGAGCCTTAATTTTTATAAGTAGACAGGAAGAAAGCAACTTCGGTAGGCGGATTATGAGTTGAAGGTGCGGAATAGTATAAACTAAACTTTTAATTGGATGGGATAGTATCTTTTGATAGGGGCAGACTGAAATAAAATGTACTGCCTTTTTCCGGGGTTGAGTTAAACCAGATCCTTCCGCCGGCTCTGTCGATGATCTCCTTAGAAATGTAGAGACCGAGACCTAAGTTTAACCCTGCTCCGGGATTACTTTTTTCTGCTTGATGGAAGCGGTTAAAGATAAAGGGCTTCTGATCATCTGGGATCCCTATTCCAAAATCCTCAATGCTTACCACCAATTGACCGTCTTCTTGTAATACGGATATGTTTACAGTATCAGCACCGGGAGAGTACCGAACAGCGTTTGTTATTAGGTTAATTAACACTTGACTTATCCGGTTCTTGTCGGCATTTACGATCAAAGATGGGTTTTGAAGGATCACGAGCCTGTGTGAAGGTGAAACTAATTGCAGATCGCGCACAAGATTGCTTATCAATTCACTTATGTCGAACACCTCTTCCTTAAATTCCAGCTTTCCGGATTCAATTCGCGAAACGTCGAGCAGATCCCGGATAAGGACTTCCAGTCTGCTTATTTGAGCTTCCATCCTCTGCACGTGACTTCTATTGCCACAGTTTTCGTTCTTAAGGATTTCGCGATGCAGAAGTTGTGTATATGCCTTTAGGGAAGTAACGGGCGTTTTAAGTTCGTGACTAACCGTGCTCACAAATTCATCTTTTTGTTTCTGCATCTGCATGATCATCTCAATATCGGTAGCAGTTCCTATCCAGATCTGCTCCTCATCTCCCGCGAAATCTAGCGGCTTCAAGGTATTTAGATGCCATCGGTAGGAGCCATCGTAACGGCGCAAACGGCATCTGAATTCCCCAGCCTTTTGTTCAGAGAACAGGTTATTAAAAACTTCACGTGTTTTATTATAGTCATCCGGATGGATAATCTCAGCCAAACCAATTCCCTGGTTATTTGAATGATTCGACCCTGTATAGTCCAACCATTTCTTATTCAGGAATTGGATTTCGCCTTTCTGATTGGTGGTCCAGGTTATTTGGGCCAGGCTGTTCAGCATACTTTTGAGTCGCTCCTCACTTTCCTCTACTAGTCGCCTTGATAATACCCGATCGGTAACGTTATGGCCATAAACCCTTATGCCGTCAATTTGCCCATCATCTGAATACCTTGCCTGAATAACAAAATCGAGGTAATAGTGAACAAATTCAGTTTGATTGTCTTGCGGTATTGAAACAAGGGACTCTCTTCCTTCAAAGCTCTGACCCGTTTGGTAGACCTGATCCATTACATCAAGGAAGCCTTGTTCAACGAGTTCTGGTAAAGCTTCAGCAAAGGTTTTGCCGAGCAATTCTCTACCGGGAAAAAGCTGTTGAAAGCCGGGATTTATAAAGTCGAAGACAAATTTGGGGCCACTATAAACGCAAATAACAGCGGGAGCTTCCATAAGTAAACGATATAGGGATTTACGCCTGCTTTCTGCTACTTCGAAACTGATGCGTTCTTTTTTAGCCAATTCGAAAGCCCCTGTAATGTCAACAACGGTATGATTGATGAACTTCACATCTCCATTGCTGTCCAGAATAGGTGTATTAGATGCTTCCCAGTATTTTAATTGAAACTCATCTGTGCCTCTTATTGGTATGTCGTACCGCTGAGCTGGCAGACGACTTTTCTTTTTGCTACTTAGGCACTCTTCCAGACTACCCCTTAAGGCTTCAACAGGCTCATTTTCCGTATCATTTGGATTTTTAGGGAAGGCGGTAAATACTGGCTTTCCGATTAAATCTAATTCCGTTGTGTTCGTTGCCCTGTAATATTCTTGATTGGCAAATAGAATGGTATAGACAGGTGGGTTTGCTTCTAATATTAGGCAAGGCGGCGCTGCTTCTAAAAACTGGTAAGTCTCATTTGAAAGGTGCATGAACTGTGACTAGCAATAATAATGCTACCAGTAACAGCTATTGCGAGATTCTGGTTTTTGGGAAGATAAAATCTAGTGATACCTTTTACAATTATGAGTTCTTTGAGAAGGATTTCAACAATTCGAAAAACCCGATAAAGTGAAGAAGCAGGGGAAGAAGGGTGCAAAATAAAACACCCAGTTTGATTTTTTTTTCGCCTATTTTCAGGCCCGCTCGGAAAATGAAACACTAAGAAGAGGGGTAAAAAAGGCTATATTTGCCCTTCTAATTTTATCACATTAATGAAGAAAGCTCTACACCTCCTTACACTGCTTTGTTTTTTTACCGTTACACACGCCCAAACCTGGCAATCTTTAGGGCCAGATGATAACAACAGAATTACTCCCTTTGCTACTTATTTCGACAATGCTTATCCATCACTATTTCTTCGAAATGGAATTCCCTACGTTTCTTATAGGGATAATAACAGCAGGAGAGCTTATGTAAAAAAATATGAAAGTGAGACATGGCAGCTTATCGGCGATGGTCCAATTTCAGAAGGATCTATTTCTTATTCTGATATAACGGCCGATGAGTCTGCAATTTACATTGTTTATACTGACGGTAACGCTTCCTCAAAAGTTACTGTAAAGAAATACAATGGGAAGGCTTGGCAGTTGGTGGGAAACCAGGGTTTTTCTGCAGGCGCTGCGGCCTTTACCCGAATAATAAATTTTAAAAATAGCCTCTTCGTAGCTTACCAGGACGCCAGTCAAGGTAATAAAATCTCTGTACAAAAATTCAATGGAGAGACCTGGGAACTAATAGGTTCAGCAGGATTTAGTAACGGAGCATCTACGGATATATCAATTTGTACTGACAACACAAGCCTGTATGTTTGTTACCGCGATGGGTCTGATGGAAACAAGGCTGTTGTGAAAAAATTTAACAGTAATAAGTGGGAAACAGTAGGAACTACAAGTGCTAGCCCCGGGAGAGCGGTAAGTTTGGCATTTGCGATTAACAAAGCTGTACCATATGTGCTTTATATGGATGACTCAGAGTCACCAAAGAAGGTGGTGGTTCGCAAATTCGATGGAAACGAGTGGGTGACAGTAGGGGCTTCGATAAGTGAAAGTAATATTCAATATTGCAGTATCGCTTTTGATGGTGATCAACCCTACATTGCTTATCGGGCCGCATCTTATGCGGTGGCATTTATAAAACGGCTTATTAATAACGATTGGGAATCCGTTGGTTATTTCACAATGTATGGAAATAATATTCAGATTGCTTTTTATAATCGCACACCTTTCGTTCTTTCTTCCGATAAACTGTTAGAAGTTCAAAAATTTGAAAATGACGCTTGGAAATCACTTGGAGCTGGAACCGGGGTTGGCGCTAGTACGATTAAACCCGCCCTAGCAATTCTCAATAATACGCCCTATTTAGCTTATCTGGACAATGATACCTATAAGGTAACCGTAAAGAAATTTAATGGAACTTCCTGGGAAACGATCCTTAAATCAGGAATTTATGCAAGAACCATTGCTGGCCTGACCTTAAGTACTAGCGGTAATGCCTTATACCTTGGGTATGTTGATCACCAAAGTGCAATTGCAAGAAAATATGATGGCAGTAACTGGCAGCTTTTAAGCTCTGGAACTATTTATAGTTCTTCGCTTCCTAGCTGGACGGCAAGCTTTGCCTTTGATGGTGGTTCTGCCTGGGTAGCTTATGATGATCCTGATGCCAATAAAAAGCTAACGGTAAAGAAGGTGAATGGTAGTGCGTGGGTTTTACAGGGTACGGCCGGGGTCTTTACTTCTGGAGGTAAATATAAACTGGCGGCTAATGGAGGTGCACCTTACCTCGCTTATGTCGACGGGGTCAATGGCAATAAGGTTTCCGTTAAGAAATTTGACGGCACTAAATGGCTGGTTGTGGGAGCGGTCTTGACACCGATATATTCAGGAGATCATGACCTATCGCTGGTTTTTGGAAATAATGTTCCGTACTTGCACTTCAAATCCAACGCATTTCCTCCAAATTTCCTTGTAAAAAAAGTTAGTGGAAGCGGTTGGGCAGATGTAGGTACTGCACGATTTACCACTGATATTCTTTCTGCCGACTGTGAACTTGCCTTTGGCAATAATCAGGTCCTGGCACTTTATACAGATAACGGCGCCGGTAACAAGCCCGCGGTGAAGAGGTCAACAGCCACTTCTTGGTTGGGTTCAGGTTGGATGTCTGTCGGTAGTGCAAGCAGGCCTACAATTGCAAGCGACGATAAGAACATAATTGCTGCTTATGACTCAGACGGCATATTTGTTAAAAGTATGAGATTTGACGTGCTTGCGGTAAAAATTGCAGGTGTAAACCTTAAAGAAACCCTCGCTGGGGCTGTCCGACTTGATTGGAGGGTTCTAACTTCGAGTGACAGTCATAGCTTTTTAATAGAAAGAAGTCGGGACCTAAAAGAGTTCGAAGAAGTGGGCAGAATTTTTAGCAATAATCGTATCGGGACTTTTTCATTTGAAGACCTTAGTCCGATCGATGGAATTAGTTATTACCGACTTAGTGAAATTGATGTAAACGGAGTGGTTACTGAGTTGGAAACAAAAAGTTTAAGTTCGGGTAATTCCAGCGGCAAAAGTTTTGTGTATCCCAATCCAACTACTAACCGGATATATATTAAAAACGGAAAACTTTCTGGTTTCTACCACGTGAGGCTGTTTAATAGCGATGGTGCTGTTGTACAAAGTAGCTACGTTAAGTTTGAGAATGGGATAGCCGATCTATCTTTAAATAGTAACCTAGCTGCCGGACTTTACCTTGTTGGAGTTGACGGTTTGTCTAGATCTTATATGTTCACTTTGCAGAAATAAGATTTGAATAGTTATGAATAATAGCCTTTTAAGCTGGCAGTAGCAGCTTAAATAGCTGGTGCTGACTCTCGCTGGTGTTGCGTCAACCCATATTTTTGCCTGCTCTATATCTGATTGCTTCACAAATATAGAGACCTAGGCTTAGGTTTAAACTAATATCCGAAGTCTATGGCTGTGCTATTAAGATTAGTTTCATAAATTCTGTTTCTTCCACTTAAATATAATTTCTAACGGACAGCATGGAGGTGGGATCCACCGCCAAAGCGAAACAAAGTTTAGACGTGACTGATGAATAACAAGATATCTCCCAGTGTTTATTGTTTGGTTCGATTGATGAATAAATTAGTAATACTATTTTGTATTTCTGGATGCACGTACGACAAGAAAGACTTTGACTTCAATACAAAAGATCTTCGCCCTGTTTCTTCTTTCAAAGAAGGTGATACTATTTACTTCGAAGGTCCATCAGGCGATCTTGATACAATCATGATTTATAAGATTGACAGTATCCAAAAGAGAAGTTGGGGAGCATTCATGGCTCCGGCGGCCGAAAATCACCTATTTGTCGCAATCAAACACTTACCGAATCACATATTGTGGACCTATACTGTTACAGAGGGAAGTACCTTTGATACCAAAGTATATTACCAAAACCTCATCACTGTAACTAAACGACCGCAAACGAAGGAAGTTTCATACTCTATAGCGTTCAAAGATTTTTCAGCTTCTAATGGTAAGAACGGGACACTAGGCGCAATCAGGAAGGATACAGTAATTGTCAATCGGAAAAACATAACTAACTTCTATGAAATTGAAAGTGATCAACCTCAAAGTAAATCCGACTTGGGTTGTATGGAAACTATTTACTGGACAGATAATGAAGGATTAATGGCATATAAGAATAAACGAGGGGATTGGTGGACTAAAATAAGCAAGCGCTAAAATGAATATGAGGTTGTATAAATTTAGATAAAATGCTGTACCCCATATACCTCCTCTAAATTTGCACCAACAGTGGTGATTTTATATAAAATACACGTCGTGTGTAACAAAATAACTCAAACCATCGTCTTATATTTATAGTATTAAATTATATCAGAATGAAAGCGGCAGTATATACCTTTATAGTATGTGTTGTTCTGGCCTTAAATAGCCGGGCGCAGAGTACAACAAATCTGGTTTCGGATCAAAATCCACGATACAAGGAGAGCCTTCAGAAATATGCCCCACTAGCTGATTCATTAACTAGAAACTTGGGTACAACCACTCAACATACCTACAAGGCTTATGATTTTTATGAAGCTCGTTTGGCCCGTCGTGCCCAGCGTCGCGAATGGAGACATCAGGAAAATATGAACCGGCCTTTCTTATACAACAACTATTGGTCTGATTCTTTTTACTCTCCATATTGGAGAAATTCAGGCTTTTATTACCGCAACCTTCCGGGTCGTTTCCGCTCGTTCCGTTATTACAACTGGTAATAGTTTTTCAGCTTATTCACACATTCAACTTTTATATAAATATGAAGCTCAGTAAATTCAGCTTTTGTGCCATTGCTATGGCCTTGTTCTTTATGGTTTCTTGCGGGCGTAAGGTTACCCGGATAGATAACAATACGCCTATGGACATTAGCGGGAACTGGAACAATACGGATTCCCGTTTGGTAGCCGAAGAAATGACCGGAAGCATTTTAACTGCGGATTGGATAGCCAATCATTTGCAACAGAAAAGCGGAAAGAAACCGGTTGTAATTGTCGGCATGTTTCAAAACAAATCACATGAACACATTGATGCAGAAACTTTCACCAAAGATGTAGAACGTTCTTTTATTTCTACTCAGAAAGTTGGCTTAGTGCAGGGCGGTAAAAAGCGTGAAGAGATCAGGGGCGAGAGGGCAGATCAGCAAACCAATTCATCGGCTTCTACAATGAAGAAGTTCGGTTTAGAAAAAGGTGCTGATTATATTTTACAGGGTTCCATCAATTCTATCGTTGATGCGCACAAAAAACAAAAGGTGGTTGCCTATCAGGTAAATATGGAGCTAACCAATCTTGAAACCAACGAGGTGGTTTGGATTGGAGATAAGAAGATTACCAAATACGTAAAAAACTAATTCAACTATTCATAAGGAGCTTCGAGCTCCTTTATTATCATGCTCTTTAGAAGAAGAAAAGGTTTATCTGTTTTGTGGCTGATGGTGCTGTCACTTTGCTCCTGCGCTACCTATAATAATCGAATTCAATCGTATTATGCCAGCATTATGCAGGGCAATTATCACAAGGCAGATAAAGAACTTGAAGCGAATAAACTATTAAAAGCGGGGAGAAATAAACCCTTGTATATGTTGGAAAAAGGTCGCTTGGCTCATTTGCAGGGCGCCTATGATACCAGCAACTATTTTTTCAACGAATTCGACCGTATGATGGAAGAGCAGGGCCGTAACCCCGCTGATGTAGCTGTAGGTTTACTTGTTAATCCGATGATGCAGCAATACAAACCTGAACCTTTTGAGCGCATAATGATCCATTATTTTAAAGCGCTGAATTATTTGTACCTGAACCAACCGGATGAGGCCATCGTGGAAGCCCGGAGAATAACCTTACAAAATCAGCAAATCGGGGATAATGTGGGTAATAAAGATAAACGCTACTCGAAGGATGCTTTTTCGTTAATGTTGCAGGGACTTATCTACGAAACATCAGGTGATGTAAACAATGCGTTTATTGCCTATCGCAATTCTGCCGAGGTGTATTTGCGCGATACAAGTGGTCAGAAATATTATGGTGTGGAGCTACCGATGCAATTGAAAAAAGACGTGTTGCGAACAGCTTATCAGAATGGCTTTACCGACGAGCTTATGCGCTTTGAGCGCTTATTTGGGATGAAATACAAGCATGCTAAGCCGGCTGATGGTGGAGAGTTGGTGGTATTCTTCGAAAATGGAATGGCTCCGGTAAAAGAGCAGCAGGATTTTTTCTTTTCACTTACTAAAGGTCTTTCTGGTTTTTACTTTGTTGATTCGGGGGGCAACGAAATTCCTTTCGATGCTTCGATGAGCTTTGGCGAGGACAGCAACTTGGGTAGTTTGAATACGCTGCATGTTGCATTTCCTAAATTTGTTGCACGGCCATTGGTTTATCATTCCATAAGGATTTCAGGTGGGCTAGATACTTTAAAAGCTGAGAAAGTAGAGGATATCACCAGTCTGGCACAAGCCATACAGAAACAACGGTTTGCAAAGGAGATGTCGGCTTCGTTGAGTCGCCTTGCTGTGAAAAAAGCGGCGCAATATGTGGTAAAGGGAAAAGAAGGGGCAAAGAATAAGGAGCTGAGAGAAGGATTATCTTCTTTGATTGATATTTATGCGGCAGCGTCGGAAAAAGCCGATACCCGGAATTGGCAAACACTTCCTTCTGAAATCTATTATGTTCGCTTACCCTTAAAAAAGGGTGAAAATAAGGTGGAAATCAACTTGAATGGTAAACAGGGGCAATCAGAAAATAAAAGCTTTACAGTTAATGGTTCCGGCGGTCTGGTTTTCCTTAATTATGCTTCATTGAAGTAAAGCTACCCAACTGCATTCGGTGAGGAATTAACAGTGAGAGTTACATGTAAAGGTAGAGGAATTTGCTGTTTATAAATAATGTAACTTCGTTCAAGTTACCAAAGTTTTCATCCTGGCTTATTCCTTAAAACCTTGCCTCGCAAGGTTAGAAACCGACTTTGCTAATTAATAAATAATGAAGAAGATTGAACCTGAAAATAAGCTTATACCCTAATCTTCCAATACAACTCTACCCAAAGGAACAACTTTAGCCAGCAGGAAACGATCTACTGTATTAACTAAGGTAATAAGATCAAATGGCTTGGAAATCACGGCATCGGCAGCATATTCTTCAACAGCTCTATTAATGCAATCCAAACCAGAAACAATAACAATAGGAATATCCCTTGTGATAGAACTTTGTTTAAGTACTTTGCACATTTCTAAACCATTGAAAGCCCCGATCTTAATATCCAATAGCATCAGATCAGGAGAAAAATCAACGATAGCACCTGCCAGATTATCAGGGGAAAGGAGCGTTTTCACTTCATAACCCTCTGCCCCAAATGCCATAGAATAGATATCTAAAATATCAGGATCATCGTCTAATGCAAGAATTCTCTTAGCCATGAATAGGAAAAACTTTGAGGTGCAAAGATAGAAATTGATATAAATATTTCTTGCCTCTTATCCCTCTTACTACAATTTCTAGAATAAATTGACGGGAATATATAGCTTTGCAAAAAGATTTTTCAACCAAAAGGGGGAAAGGACTGCGCACAGAGTAAACGGGATTTTCTATTAATAGAGTTCAGTTTTTGAAGGTAGCAGTGGTGAATGGTCTTTCCAAAAATATTCAATTTTATCATTTTATAGCTTGCGTACACCTGTAATAGCGTTTAATATCGAAGGGTGCTTCCCCCTGATTGGGAGAGGTCAGATAATTTTCGGAGAAATTTTAGACGGCGAAGTGAGCGCCGGAGATGTTCTTAACCTGGTGATAAAAAGTAAACCCGTCAAATTGGAGATTAAATCAGTAGAAAGTATTCGAATGGGAGAGGAAGAGAAAGTAGGGTTACTGGTAGAGTTGGGTGAAGATTGGGTAGCTCTTGAGAAGCATTTCGCTTTTGTTATTCTGGCGGAAGTACAACAGGAAGAATTGCCTGGCAACTAAGCAAATACTTTGATAAATTACTTTTTCATAGGAATAAATTACAGTGGCGTTTCCTCGTTGTATAGTTTCATAATTCCATATCTTTTCGCTTTATTTAGAGCGCAGTCATCCTTGATCCTATACAATTCCTTTGCAAGCCACTGCTGTTCTTCTAAGTCTTTACCTTCGGGCAAGGTGACTGATTCGCTTCTAACAAAATAAAGGCGCACATAATAGGCTTTTTCGTTTTCACGTTCTTCTGTCTCTACTCGTACTCGATCCCAATCCCCGTAAGCTTTTCTTTGAATCCACTTGAATTTTAGTACCTGTTTTATAAATACCAGCTCTTTCGTATTAATAGTTAATTGATGCTTTAAATTGAAGTTAAAAACAAGGACCAGTGCTATTGCAAATAAAATAAACAAAAAAAGGGTCGCCTCACCATAGCCGAGAGCAAGGAAAAGAATAATAAAGATGGCAACACATAAAAGGAAAATGTTCCCATTCGACCAACCCGCTGATTTTCTGCTAATAATATAATCAGTATCGGTAATCTGTACACTCCATCTTGTCTGGCGTGGCTGCTCTGCCTCGCTAAGCTGTTGAAAAGGAGAGAGGAATTCTGATACTTTAAAGAATTCGTCGCAAGAAGAACAATAGCAAATACATGTTCTTAGGTTTACGTTATCACGGGTTATAGGTCTATTGCAGTTAGGGCAGAGTAATTTCATTGAAAAAATGTGATTCGATATTGGCAGAGGCTTTCATAACTCTAAGGTATGAAAAGGGAGTGAAGTGAAACACCGTTTCTTATCTTTTCTCAAACCTCCAGCTTATATCCTCGTCCATGAATATTAACAATACGAACCCTCGGGTCATTCCCGAGTTTCTTTCTCAGCTTAGAAAGAAACATATCTAGGCTACGCCCGACGATCACACCATCATCCTCCCAAACCTTTTGCAATTCTGCTCTTTCCACAAGCTCATTCTGCCTATTAGCAAGGATGTACAGGATTTTTGATTCCTTGTCGGAGAGGTCAATTTGCTGGTTTCCAATTTCCAGATACTGCTCTTTTGTTTTGAATTTAAAGTTACCAATAGTAATTATTTCAGACTTAGGTTGTTCCATTTCCTCGGGGCAATTTGCAATTCTTCTCTGCCTACTTCTCATCCTTAGCCCTGAAAGAATCAGCATCAGAGCACTCAGACTGCCACCCGCTCCTAAAACATAGTGATTGTTTAATGAACTAACAGCTGAATTCTGAAATGTTATGGATATAGAATAACATGCCTCAGGTTGTTTCCTCTCTTTGCAGGGTACCAGATCAGTCTTTTCCGTTTCAACAATTGAAAATCCGAATACTACTTGATTTCCCGTACATTCTATAACGTTTACTACATAATTAGAAGGTAAGTTATTAGTTTTTACAGCCTGCCGGATAATTCTTATAATAGAATCTGGATTGAAGTGCAAGCTGCTCTCAAAACGGATCTCATATTGGGTGTTTCCCGTATTATTAACCGTTAACACTCTCGAACTACTATCTCCCGAACTGAGTAAAATTTGATGGCCAATGGTCCGCATAACAATCATCTCCCTTGCGGAAACATAGTCTGTATCGTTGGGACTGAAGCACAAAGTCAGTGAGCAAACAATAAGAAGGAATGCGGTAATAAACAAAAATCCGGGCCTTAACTTCATACGTAAAAATATGAATTAACACTCGTCAAATCCCAGGTTGTATCTGATTTTACATTTTTTACAATTGGTTTTACAATGTTTTACTAGAAAGGTAATTACAGTGCTACTTAGGTTTGCAAAAACAATTCAACGTCATGAAAAAACTCCACCCGGTCTATGGCCTGTTCTTAATTCTTATTATTAATGTCACATGTATCAAGTACGATAAAAGAGTCGATGAACCTAAAAATGCGGCATCTGAATCCCAAGCTTTCGCTAAATCAAGCATACCTAAAAACATTGTACGTTCCATAAAAACAGATAAAAAGGGCAATATATGGATAGCCTCCTGGGAAGGCATTTTTTGTCACGATGGAAAATCGTTTTTCAACATTACAAGTAGAGTAAGTTCAGCACGCTTCTTTTCTATATTGGAGGATAGGAGGGGAAATTTCTGGTTTGGTTCAATCGGGGCAGGGGTATATTACTACGATGGAAGCTCCTTTAAGAATTATACTTCCAAAGAGGGACTGGCGGGAAACGAGGTTACTTCTATTTACGAAGATAAGATTGGTAACATCTGGTTCGGGACAACAGAAGGGGTGAGCCACTACGACGGAAGATCCTTTCGTAACTATACAGTGAAGGAGGGGCTTCCGAATAATGTTGTGAATTGGATCTTTGAAGACAAATCAGGAAAGATTTGGTTTGGTACAAGCGGAAATACGAGCACTTTCGATGGGGATAAATTTACTACGATCACTAATAATGATCAGCCCCTTAAAAATGTTTGGAGTATTGTAGAGGATAAAAATGGCAATATCTGGCTGGGTGCCGCTAGTGGATTATGGCGCTACGATGGCAAGTTTTTTTCAAATATGACAAGGACGTTTGTAGGCTATATTTACGAGGATAAGAAAGGAAACATTTGGACCACGGCAATGCTGCCTGCCGCGGATAGATGGACTGTTTCCTGGTATAACGGCAAGCCGCAATTTGGAGGGGATGTATCTGCAATCTATCGCTTTGATCAACAATCCTTATCTAAAGAAAGGCCTGCTGTAACAAGAATTAGGATACCACATCCGGGACCTTTTTTAGGGATTACAGAAGATCAGGAGGGTAGAATCTGGATTGGAACAGCCCAGGGTGTACGGGTTTATGGCGGGTATGTAGATTCTAGCAGGAAAAGGAAGGGGTGTTAGAATTAGCCACAATGGTGAATAAATTTCGTAGATTTCCTTAACTTTAGTTTATGAAAAAACTAATCCTATCCATACTTCTAACAATTCCTTTTATTGCCTTTTCTCAAGACACTACTAAGAAAGCATACGAAGAGTATTGCATGGTGGTAGCAACTGGAAAATTGCTCAGCACCAAGGTTAACATTAAAATGGACTATGGGCAAGAGCAAAAACTCTTTTCTCTTCAGGATCAGCGTTTAAAGGACGAAGCTGGTAAGGTAATTGATTTTAACTCAGCCATTGATGCCCTGAATTTTCTTGGTCAGAAAGGTTGGAAATTGGTGAATGCCTATCATATCGTAGATCCACAAGGATCTAATTCTTCACATTTTGTGATGAAGCGGGATGTTAATTTGGATGAACTAAGAAAGTAGTAGCACCAAGTCTTTTAAAGTTAAAAACTTGTAATCACGGCCTTTAATTTAAATTGTAGCACTGTGCACGTTACTATGAGAATAATGTTAATAGGTAAGTGCTAATTGAAGTTCATTCGAGCCCTGCAAAGCAGATCAAAGGACCTTTATTGAAGTATGATGTCATCATTGCTAGCTTTAGTTCTGCTAACTGTTCTTAAAACAGGAAAAATACTGCCGTAATAATCACAGAAATCTTTAACCGTAGTGATGTTAGAGCTTTATTGATCTGCTTCTTTACAGTATTTTCTGAGATCTTAAGCTCCCATGCTATTTCGCGGTAAGAGAGGTGATGCTTGCGGCTTAATTCAAATACTTCCCTCATTTTAGGCGGCAGCAGTTTAATTTCAGCTTCAATTCTACGCGCAAGCTCTTTTTCCAGAATAGCGTTGTCTGTGGTGTACTCACCAGCGAGAATGAAGTTCTCTAGCGACGCCTGATAATTCTGCTTCACTTTTCCCCGCTCAATTAGATTGAAAACTTTATTACGAACTGAAGCATATAGGTATGCAGAAAGGGAACTTGTTAAGGTTATTTCGGGAGCTCCTGCCCAGAGTGTTGCGAAAACGTCCTGAACTAAATCTTTTGCTTCGTTATCGTCTTGCAACATTCGCCTGGCGTGCCTGAACAGAATCCCCCAATATCTCTCGTAAATTTCAGAAAATGCCGTTCTGTCTGCCTTTTTAAGCTGCTCAAATATTTCTTTATCTGAAAGGTTCTTATACTTCAACATAAGGCGACGTTCACAAATCTCCTTAATATTTCCAGTGCTTTACACTCCTCCGTATTATCTTTTTGTTATGAATTCCCTTCTGGAAAATTAAGAAGACGCTCTTAGTCTTTAGTCACAACAAAAGCCTATTGGCCGATAATTTATGCTGAAACCTTTTTTTATTAGGTATAAAATTTGGGACGTGAAAAAACTGAAAAATATTTTGCAGTCGTATTACACAAGTACCAGAGCAAGCTGTCTTAACTATGATTGCCGAAGTTGCGGAAGTAAAGAATGGAAGATCTAAAAGCGAATGCCTTATTAAAAAAATACCTTGAAGGTAACTGTACGGATGCGGAAAGAGCTCTGGTAGAAAGCTGGTATATTAAAGAAATAGACGCTAAAACCGAAAAAGCAGGTGAGCCTGATTACCAGTCATTGAAAAGTTCCACCTGGGAAGATCTGGAGCGCTTGCCTGCACCCGACAAGAAAATTTATCCCATGAAGCATCTAGGGATAGCGGCTTCAATTATCCTATGTATTTCCATTGCTCTTTTCTTTTATCGGCGGCAAGATATTCTAAAAGCGGATCAAAAAACTGCAGCAATTGTTCCGGGAAGCAATCAAGCCGTTCTAACGCTGCAGGATGGTGAAAAAATAATGCTTAGCGAAATGAAACCAGGTGAGTTGGCCAGGCAAGGTGCTGTAACCATAAGTAAATTAAAAACTGGTGAATTAACTTATACGGTTAAGAAAGGGCTGTCTAACAGCCTTTCAAGTGGATTCAACACGATTGTTACGCCAAAAGGTGGGGAATGGCAGGTAAATCTGCCAGATGGATCAAGAGTCTGGCTGAATTCAGCTTCTTCATTAACTTTTCCAACGGCATTTACTGGTAATGTAAGACAAGTGCAACTTAGGGGAGAAGCCTATTTTGAAGTGGCTAAGAATAAGGCAAAACCTTTTAAAGTGATTACCGCGGGGCAGATGGTAGAAGTGTTGGGAACGCATTTTAATATTAATGCCTACCAGGACGAAGCTGCCGTGAAGACCACTTTATTGGAAGGGGTTGTAAGGGTAAAAGCCTCAGGGGCTGGGGGGAAAGCCAGAATATTAGCCCCTGGACAAAATGCAGTTCTGCAAAATGGAAACATCAGTATTAGTAATGCTGATACAGAGGAAGCGATTGCCTGGCATAAAGGCTATATGCGCTTTAATAATGATAATATAGAAAGCCTGATGCGTGAAATTGCAAGATGGTACGATGTGGAGGTGGTTTATGAGGGGAATATATCCCAGGAGAGGTTTACTGGCACCTTTTCCAGAAAAAGAAGCATACAAGAGGTTTTAAACACCTTACAATTAACCGGATTTTTTGAATTTAAAATAGAAGGAAGGAGGATCATTGTAATGTAGTCCCGCTCAAAACATTGATCCTTTAAAGCCAAATACCGGGTGCGACCGGTACTTGGCGACGATCCGGATCATAAAATTACTTGCTAGAACAAATTATTTATTGAAACCCGAACTATTCAAATGTATAAAATTTACCAACAAATTGTATGCAGCCTGGCATGCTGTGTCATTTATTTTCAAACAAATCTTATCCCATATCTACCAAACAGAACAAAAGGTGGTATGCTTCCAAAGCCCTTTTTACTTACGATACTGGTATTACTAACCTGCTTTATTCAAACTGGCATTGCTGCCACTGCACCCAAAGTGACGCTAAATGAAAAGAACGCGACATTGAAGGAGGTATTTGATAAATTACGTAATCAGACCGGTTATGATTTTATTTGTCCGGAATCAGTATTAAACTCTGCACGGCCAGTAACTGTGACCGTAAAGAATTTGGAACTTGAACAGGCTTTAAAAATAATACTTAAAGATCAGGCACTTAACTTTCAAATTGCCAATAATACTATTATCATTCGTAAGCTCCTTGAAAGAAAGCAAGAAACCGGAAAAATAGCTGGTAAAGTCACTGATGAAAAGGGTCTGCCTTTGCCTGGTGCAAGTGTGTATATCAGCGAATTAAACAAAAGTACTGCCACGCTAGCGAACGGCACCTACTCAATAAGCGTACCGGCAGGGGTGTACGCCCTACGTGTTTCATTTATTGGTTACAAGGTAAAAACTCTCCAAAGCCTGACAGTGAACGCAGGAAAAACTCTTATAGTGAATATAGCGATGGATGCTGAGGAAGGGCTACTTAATGAAGTGGAGGTTAAAACTGAAAATATTTCAATAAGCCCGACCCTGCATACCAACGAACGGCAGGTAATTGAACTGATCAGAAGTGCACCCACCGTAGTATCTGCCATATCTAACGAACAGATAGTTAAATCATTGGACCGCAGTGCTGCAGAAGTAATGACACGTCTTTCTGGTGTAACACTGATCAACGATCGCTTTATACAAATGCGAGCCCTTGATCCTCGTTATTCGGTCACTTTACTTAATGGCACTATCGCTCCAAGTTCTGAATCAGATTCCCGTTCATTTTCATACGATTTGATGAACACAAATATGTTAGACCGGATCGTAGCTTATAAGTCTGGCTCACCTGAACTTTACGGCGAACTTACGGCCGGGCTAATTAATCTCTCTACAAAGCATGCGGTTGAAAAAAAGCAATTTGACATTCAGGTATCAACTCAATATAGACCCGGTTCCTCTTTCCAAAATTTCTATTCCTATGCTGGTAGCGATATGGACTGGCTTGGTTTCGGTGCTAAAGACAGGCAATTACCTAAAGGTTTTCCTCAGGCAAATGTGGCTAAAAGTAATGATGGTGAAGGGAATTACGTTTCGGACGAATGGGGTAGGAAGGTGATTAAACCAAATTATAACTTATTACAGAAATATAATAACAGTGATATCCGCATTGTGACTGATTACATGAATAAGTTTAGGATCGGCCGCAGTTATCTCAACAGTATTTCTATGTTAAGCTACACACGCACCCGTAACCAAAGAGACTTGTCGAGAACCTATTTTAATGTTTCGAGTGGAAGAGATAACGGATATTTTGAAGAGCAAACACATACAGAGAGGGTGCGCCTTAATGGTATGCAAAACTTTATGTATGCTTTTAGTCCAAAAGTATCTCTGGAATGGAAGAACTTATTCAGCCAGAACGGCAGTGACCAGACCTTCATTAGAGACGGTTACCAGTATTTCCAGGAACCTGGTGCTACCCGTAGCGTAGTGACAAGCTATATGCAGAAAAGGCTTTACTCTAGTCAACTAAATGGTAATTTTTTGTTCAATGAAAAAAGAGACTCGAGGATGAACCTGGTGCTCGGGTACTCGGCAACAAATGAAGACGTGCCGGATACAAAGGATTTTCGTCTTGTAAATGCAACTCTAGATGTAACTGACGGTACGAAAAAGCCCTGGGAACAGCCAGTTGTTGCACCAGACGGAAGGTATTATCTATATTTAATTGAAGGCAGCAGCCCCTATGGTAATACACCATTAGGGGGCGTATGGAACTCAAGGACCTTTTACCGCACTGACGAAAAAGCTTACACAGGCTCTATCAACTACCATCTTGGCAATAGAGAAAAGATCGGAATTGATATTGGTTCCTATAACGAAGTTCGCGACCGGATTAGCAACCTCAGGGTTTTGGGCCACCGAATAGGGAAGGATTATCCGTTTGCTGCTAACCCTTATTACGCACCTTACAAACCTTGGGAAAGGATGTCTGACTGGCTTAATCCGGCGCTCGTCGGTAAAGGACTTCAGCTTTGGGATTTCAACCTTAATAAAAATGGCTATACGGGATTGTCCCGGGTACATGCTGGCTACATAACAGCTACTGTACCAATGTTTAAAAACAAGGTTTCTATTCATGGTGGAGTCAGGGCAGATTACAATCAACTTAAAATTGTTAACCTTCAAGGAGATGGCCAGCCTGCTCCAATTACAAGGAACGATGGTGCCAGTGGCCTAGATACCCTTGGTTTTGAGCGGAATACAAAAAAGCTTTACTGGCTACCGAGTATAAACATCACGTGGCATGCGAGTGATAAAACTCAATTGAGAGCATCTTACAGTAAATCAATTAACCGCCCGGAGTTTAGGGAGGCCTCTGGTCTCCAGTATCTTGATTTCGTTAATAGTACAATTGTTACAGGGAATGACACGCTGCGTTATGCAACAATTGATAATTTCGATCTTCGACTGGAATATTACCCGACACGAGGCCAGCAAATTTCTATTGGTGGTTATTATAAGGAGATTGATAACGCTGTTGAGAAGGTTTCGGGGACTGCAAGAGGCTTCGCGGGTGACTATAACTATTTCTGGAATGCACCGAAAACCACCGCATATGGGGTAGAGGTTGAACTAAGAAACCGTCTTGATTTTACCGGTCTTCGTTTTCTGAGAAATTTGTCTACGATAGTTAATGCTTGTTACCTCTACACCAAAACAAGCAGGTATGAAGGTGGCGGCATTTACCCTACGACTAAATCTACGAGACCACTGCAAGGAAGCACACCCTTTGTTTTCAACGCCGGCCTGTATTACGACAAACCATCAAAGGGAACATCAGTTGCGCTCTTGTACAACATAACAGGACAGCGCTTAGCTTTTGCAGGAAATTATTTTACGGCTGATCTCTATGAACTAGGGAGGCATTTGTTGGATATATCTTTCACACAACGTTTAACGAAGCGAATGACCTTAAGAGTGGGCGTGCAGGATTTACTGAACCAACCCTTCAGGACCGCCAGAGATGGGGACGGGAATGGGAAGTATGAAAATATCAACTTGAATGAGAGCGACGATCCAATGCTTACTTCGGATTATATTGAAACAAGCTTTAAACCCGGCTCATACTACTCGTTGGGCTTAAACTTCAAATTCTAACAGAACTTATCATGAAAATATACTTGGCTGCGCTATTATTAACAGTAATGGCATTAATCACATCTTGTGAAAAGAATGTTGATCTTGTTGGTCCTATACGTGATGGGCAACCTTTAACTTTTGAGGGCTTTTCTCCAGGTGATACAGTGTTAAAAGGTCAGGTCATTACCCTGACCGGGACAGGCTTCAATACCGTGGAAATTACGACGAATGGTTTTCCGCTCACTATAGACAAATTAAGTCCTGAAGCTATCAATATCACTTTACCTACTTACCTTGGAGCTGGCGAATATACCTTCCATATCAAACGTTTTGATGGAGACACGTTGAGCACGAAAAAGCTTACCGTATTTGACGCAGCCTTATCGGAAACGGCTGGCCCGGCAGGAAGCAGACTCTTTATTAGTGGGGGTGGCTTAAATAGTATCAATAAGATTTATTTTACCAGCGCCTCCGGGATGACCGCAGATGTATTAAAGGGTCGTAAGAATAATAAACAACTGGACCTGATAGTACCAGACGATGCGGTAACTGGCCCCTTAACTCTTGAATTGAACAACCCATCAGATCCATCAAAACCTATCCTATTACAAACAGGTGTATTCACAGTGACATTACCGACCCCAGAGATAACCAGTGTTAGCCATATGAACGTAGCACATGGACAGGAAATTACGATAACTGGTAGACATTTCGGAGAAGTAGGGCCTGCGAATACCTATTTCTATACCCGGAAAGTCTTGTTTGAAGACGCAAATGGTTTGAACATTGAGGGTGTATTAAGTACGGAGCCTGGTAGCCAGTCGGCAACACAGATAAAGGTGTTGGTGCCCTACTTCGCTGTATCAGGAAAACTTGAAGTAGAGATTGATAATATAGCCACCGGAAATCCGAAAAGTATAGCTGTTGATAATTCCAACACCAAGGGAACGTTCTTTTACATCAACGGAAACTACAATTTGGCAGCTGCAATTGAGCAAGCAAATAACACCTTCGGTTTTATCCCTGTAAACTCGGGCATGCAGATGTTTAGTATCGCATTAGACAAGTCTAATCACCGGGTGTTCTACCGCACTGGAGGGTCAATTGGCTACCTGGATCTATTAACCGGAATATCAACTGAAATTTATAGTACAGCTAGCGTGAATGATGTAGTTTTAGCAGGTGATAAACTTTTCTGGATTGAAAATTACTCTACCATAAACACCAGCGACCTTGATGGTACTAATATGCAGACTGTATACTCCAGCAGCATTGGCGGGGTATCAAAATTGGCCCTAGACCCTGCCGGAACAACGATATTCTATACAGAAAGTGATCCCAATTCCACGACATCATTAGTGTACAGGTATTCTATTGCTGATGGTATACCCTTACAAATAACGGCTATTTCCTCCACCGATCCCCTGATAATTTGCAGTAATAGCGAGGTATTTATTGCAGACGGAGCGGACATATTCAAAACAAGTATCGCAAATCCTGGCACTCCAACTAAGATTTATAATGCAAACACAAACTTCATAAATTCGATAGGAGTGAACCACCAGAGGCATGAATTGTACTGGATAGAAGGAAATGAAAGGTTTGATCTGTTCAAATCTAATTTAGATGGAAGCGGTAAAAGTCTTTTAGAATCAAATGTTGCTAAACCCTTTCCGTCGGTTTTACAATTCTAATAGCTACTCTATAATCCCATTCGTGAAGACGAATGGGATTATAATTACTGTTTTGCCTAAGGCCAAAGATATTACTAAGAACAATAGGGGCTCCAAACTATTTTTAATCTATTTGAGCTTAGAGATGCTTCACCACTCTGCAAGGAGAACCTACTGCGATTGAATTAGGAGGGATGCTTTTTGAAACCAGACTTCCGGCACCGATGGTACAGCCATCTCCAATGGTTACTCCTGGAAGTATTACACAATTGCCTCCGATCCAGACATCATTTCCAATGGTTATCGGTAAGGCAGAACCAATATGTTTATTCCGGGTTTCGGGATCAATAGGATGTTTTGCTGTATAGATTTGTACGTTTGGTGCTATAAAAACATTATTTCCAATTGTAACGGGGCAACAGTCAAGCATTACAAAATTGAAATTTATAAAGACGTTGCTTCCAATTCTTGTATTGATGCCGTAATCGATTCTAATAGGTTTTTCGATATGCACGTTTTCTCCAACACTACCAAAGATCCTTCTTTGCAAAGCCTCTTTTTCCTTAACATCTCTTGGTCCGGTTGCATTAAACTCGTCTACCAATTCTCTGGTTTTATATCTTATTTCAACAAGTTCCGGATCATTGATATAGTACAGCTCCTGAGCCAACATTTTTTCGCGTTCTGATTTCATTTTCCAAATGGATGTTGTTTATAGTCTGCATTCTGCAGCCTCTTTATTATACTGTAAAGGTACTAAAGGCAGGGTTATCTTTCTGCATTTGATATGAGCATGGTTATTATGGGTAGGGGATTGAAATCGCTTAAAGAATGGAGAGACTATCGCTTCTTCTTTTTAGAAGATTTTGCTCTGTCATTATAGTCAATGCACAGATTGATCCAATACTCAAAGTCCTGTTTTGACTGAAAACCTACCGGATCAACGTAACCATAACCTTTCAGCTCTTTACCCTTCATTATCATAGTACGAAAACCAGGTCTTTCAGCTACTTGTTCTAGTAAGTCAGGATCAAAACGACACATCAGCTCATCGCCGCTCACATTGATGCACATTTTGTCATTTACTAAAAATGCAAGGCCACTAAACATCTCCTTTTCCTCTATTTGTAATTGGGGTATTTCGGAAAGGTAATTGCGAACTCTGTCAGCTAGTTGGGAATCGTAAGGCATAATGTAAAAGCTGTTATGTAAATTTAGAGTTTTTTGTAGCCTGGTGATAGTTTCTGGACCAAAAAGTAGTATAAGTCACGAAAGTTTATTTATGCTTATTTTTGCGACCTATGGGCAATACTGCTAATTTAAGCTTAAAGCACCTTCTTCTGGTTCTCTTTATTGTTTTGATTTGGGGAACTAATTTCATTGCTGTTTTTGTGGGATTAAAAAGCTATCCTCCTTTTTTGTTAGGTGCTATACGGTTTGCGCTTTCTGCTTTACCTTGGGTGTTTATTCTGCCGAAACCCGACGCTCCATTCAAATTTGTATTAGGCTTTGGTGTGTTCAATTTTGCTATGCAATTCGGGTTTCTTTTCACCGGAATACATTTGGGCTTATCCCCAGGACTTGCATCTCTTCTCCTTCAGATTTCAGTTTTCTTTTCAATGGCACTGGCATTTCTGTTTTTCAAGGACAAACCAAGTGTTATGAAAATTCTTGGATCATTGATATCATTTGTAGGGATTGGAATTGTCGCCTCACACGTTGGTGAGGGTGCTACTTTTATTGGCCTGTTACTAACCTTGCTTGCTGCCTTTTCATGGGCAGCGGGAAATATGTTTACGAAAAAAGTTAACGCCCAATCGCCACTATCGCTTGTAGTTTGGGGAAACATGATTGCTTTTCCTTTTATGCTTGCTCTTTCGCTTGCCATAGAAGGGCCAACTTTAATTGTTAATTCATTACAAAGTTCTTCCTGGGCAACAATAGCTGCTGTTTTTTATATTGTTTACATTTCTACACATATTGGTTATGGTGCATGGGGATTTCTTTTGAAAAACTACTCAGCCTCTGCTGTGGTTCCCTTTACTCTTTTGATCCCGGTTGTAGGATTTTTAAGCTCTGCCTTATTTTTAGGGGAAGACTTGCCCTCATGGAAAATTTTCGCCTCTTTGTTTATTATGGGCGGACTAGTTTTTAGTTTGTTAGAAAGACAAATTCGTACACTTTTTAAGAACTGAACATTTAATGAACAGGATAGGGGATTAGTCTAGTTGGGGATCAGAAGAAATTTGCAATTTTATTATCCAGATAAGAACAGAACATGAACGAATACATACAGAAAATCAAAACGGTAACAGAACCATTAAGAGAACAGATCCTTCACCATAAATTGTATGAAGCTATTTCTGATATAGATGATCTGAAGATCTTTATGAAATATCATGTTTACGCAGTATGGGACTTTATGTCGCTATTAAAATCATTGCAAAACAGCTTAACCTGTGTTTCAGTTCCATGGTACCCGGTCGGCGACGGCGATACACGGCATCTAATTAATGAGATAGTATTAGGTGAAGAATCTGATGTAGATATCAATGGTGAAAGGAAAAGTCATTATGAACAATACCTGGATGCTATGCAGCAATGCGGAGCTGACATCTCTGAAATTGAAGCATTTACTACTGAGCTGAAACGTTCCGGAGATTTTGCAGCTGCATATGCTGCTGCCCAGACTCCTGAAAAAGCACGTGCATTTGTTGACTTTACATTTGACACTATCAGAAGTAATAAGGTATATCTAAACTCGGCGATATTTACATTTGGTCGGGAAGATCTGATTCCCGGAATGTTCTTTTCAATAGTGAATGACATTGATAAGAAATTTCCTGGAAGCATTTCTATATTTAAGTATTACCTGGAAAGACATATAGAGGTTGACGGTGACCACCACAGCCATTTAGCCTTACAAATGACTTCTAACCTCTGTGGATCAAACGAAAAATTCTGGCAGGAAGCCGAACTTGCAACTATAAAGTCGTTGCAAAAACGAATTGACCTTTGGGATGGAGCCTATCAGGATTTAATCAAGATGAAATCTGAAAAGCCCGGTTTACAGAATATCAAATAATATGTGTTTTTAAGGTGCGGGCAGGATTGCTATCACTTGAGCTTCTACCGCTAGAAAAAAAAAATGACTGACTAGCACATCGTCTAATCAGCCATTTTTAATGTTTTAAGAGTGGTTTTATCCAACCTCTTTATTTAAGGGTATATTTTATTCCGATACCGAATCTTCCGGCTTCAAATTCGCTTCCACCATCATAAAGGAATAGTCCGGGTCTCCAATCAAAGTTTAATGCAATAGGAGCATCTTTAATCTTGTACTCCAAACCAGCCATAGGGCGCAGAATGAAAGTTGAACCTCCTTCATACAAATTTACTCCGGGACCGCCTCCTAAATAGAACTTTAATCCTTGAGCGTCTTTCAATGGCCAATGGTGCTGATAAAATCCCTGGATCAATGTAGAGTTGCCTCCGAATATGATTTCGGCGTTAACAGCGTCAGCTGGGTTGAAGAAGTGCTTAATGGAAGGACCTACTAGCGTTGCTCCTGTACCAAAATCAATTGATAAACCTACTGCGGTCTTGTAGTCCTGAGCTTTTGCACCTGTTACAGACAACAAAGCTGTCAGGGAGAAGAGAAGTAGTAACTTTTTCATGTTCTTTGTGTTGTGTAGATAAGTTTGAGGCATAACACGAAAGAAAAGCTAATGTTTGCTATATTTTGAAATATTTTTACATCTATGGCAAGTTCTGTTCAGAATCCAGCGATATTATTACTACTGCCGAGAAGTTTTAGCAACTTGTTTGGATCGAAAGACTGGGTAAAAAGTCCGCTGATTCCCCTAACGTCCTAAAACATCAAAATATAATCCATTTTTTAATCCCGTATAGCTTGTTTCTATTAATCTATCAGACAGCTTCATTCTCTTAATTTCCCCATCATTTTTACTCGTCATCCAGTATAAGCAGTTTTTTTCGACATCCATTTCTAGATCAAGGATAAGCACTGGTTGTGAAATGTTACCAAAGGGTAGTGAGTTTTCCTGGAACAACTTGCTTAAGGAACCCGTTCCATCTAAGTTGCCCTGAAGGATCATACCGCTTTCCTTTTGCATTCCGGAAGGAGTGGGTTCGCCGTCAAACGAATTAATATAGATTTTTTGATTTTTTCCGTCAACCGCAATGTTCCAACAGTAAAGCAATCCATCCGTTTGATCAAAAAGCACAATCGGGCTTTGCTGACCGTTTATGCTTCCCTGCATGATTTTTGCCGAACCATTATTAATTCCGGTGTCCTTTATAATCCCCATGGCCCAGTAGATTTTTCCGTTTGCTTTGTCTAATTTGACATCTGAAATTGAGGCTTCTGTATTAATAGTGTAAAGTGGTGCCGAGCTTTGCGGCTGGTTAAGGCTTATTTTATAGATTTCGGCCTTATTGACACGTGGACCCTCAGCTGGATTGAGTGGTCGGTCTTCACTTACGGAATTCGTAAGATATAGTAAATTCGATTCAGTATCAAGAACCAAATCGATGAAAAAGTTAGTCTTATAATCTTTGCTAAAAATTACTTCTAAAGGTCCATTCCCACTTAATGGCGCCCTTACCACATCCATATCGTTTGTCAAGGAGTTATAACCGTTGATCCAGTAAACATAGTTTCTAATAGTATCTACTGCAATTCCCCAAGGGATTCTCACCCCATCCGGGGTGTTATACAAAACTTCTACTTTGCTTTTTCCACTTGCATCTGTAGTTCCTTTCATAATAGCACCACCATCGGTACCTTCATTAACCGTCCAATAGACAGTTCTTGCTATGTCTGGCCCTGAAACAATAGACTGTTCCTTTTTGCATGCGGATAAAAGGATAACAGAAAGAAAAAGGAATAATGAAACTTGACGGAAAGGATGCATTCTGTTCATAAGGAAAATTGTGATAACTTATGGTATCAAAACTAAGGATTTTATATAAACCTGTTGAAAATGGAGTTTATTTTAATACTTAACATCGATAAGGAATTAATTTTCGTCCGTATAAATAAAGAAAGGGAGTAGTAAAATTACCGCTCCCTCTCTATCAACCTCACCAATAAACCTAACTATGAAAATCTTTATTCCTAATGGATATACTTGCTTCTACGGGGCAATAAGTTCTAAGGTTACAAGATTTGTTTATTGAATTTTAAGGTGATATTCCCTTGACAATTAAGGCTTAATGTAGGGTCTACTTAATTCTATGAACAGATTGTAAATCTGCGGTAGCAGTATCATGAAAAGTTAATCTGTGATGATATGAATGAAAACAAGTAGCCGGGTTACATCGGCTAAAAAAAATAAGGGAGCTGTATTCTAGCTCCCTTATTATCAACCCCACCTAATCTAACCTTGAGATATCTTTAATTTCTAATGAATATACCTGCTTCTACGTGTTTTGCTCCAGCAGGTTTCGATCGTGTTATTTGCTGATACTAGAATTACAATTCTTAGACCACTAATCGTCAACGCCTCTTCTAATAAGCTCTTTTACCAATTTCATTAAGTCTTCTTCCGAATTTGCAGTTGCGTTAATAAGGTAAAATCCCTCATTAGAAACGCAGGCCTTCCATCGCCACTCCAATTGATTTACTGTTTGTGTTTTATCACTGCTATACCACCAGGCGGTATATAACTTCTCTTTGCCTTTGATTAAGGTGCCTGTATAAACTTTGTAGTTGGGAAAATTCGTTTCTTTAACCGAGCTAAACTTGTACCCACTTCCTTTCCAACATATTTTGGGATCATGATCTGGTGCATAAAAAGCACTAGGTTTGAAATAGAGAAGTGCCTTGTTATTGCTGAACTTTACAATTTTGTTATCCATAATTTCCCTTTTATATCCGCTGAGCTGAATATTTGTCGCCCTGTTATTCATCTTGTCTAAGCTATTTAAATTCAGTGATACGTATAAAACAACGGAAAAAAGTACGCAGTGGACGAGGTGCAGTAGACGAACGGGATTGTTTTGAGGAATGGCATTAATAACAGGTACCCCTGTACTTCCAACAAGCCGTTTTACCATAAACATTAATGGAAAGACGGAATAAACAACTAAGCAGACTATGCCGGTTAAATCATGCAAAAAATTCTCTGGCTCTATTTTCAATAGAACCAGGAAAAGGATACGAATGAGATTACCGATTAGATTCAGTAAAATACAGACGAATAACAGAGAGAAGACTTGCCAGTTCTTGATTCGCTGATACATGGTGTTTTCCCAGTGAGAAATAAGAAAAAGGCAGATTATCAGTGAGACATTTAGCATGCTCAGTCCGGCACACGCCTGCTCGACTATAAAACTATTTCCATTAACGATTAAAGTATTACCTTCTGCAATTGCTTGTATACCGCTGGCGTTAATCACCTTTGCCGCAAGGCCACTTATCCATAACCGTAGAGGGAAACCGAAGGTGTTCATGACAACCTTGAAGACTGGGGAAACGATAAGCAATGTGAGGATAGTTGCCAAATTGATCTTTCCCAGGTAAGTTTCTATAAAAAATATCAGCGCGAACAAAGCCGCGAGAAACAGGCAGGTATTAACAGGGAAGAAAATAGCCAAAGCGGCTGTTAGTACCGAAATAGGAAGGAATCGTAGGGATGAGGAGCCTTGATTTAGTCTGGCAATTAAGGGCAGTAATAAGAAGCCGCAAACAGATATTGCATCAAAGATGAAGTACCTTCGAAGTGCAAAAATGCTTATTGCGAGGTAGCAAAAGACCACCAAGCCAGGGAATGTAAAAGGCCTTGATCGAAGTGCAATGGATTGAGCGCTCATTAAGCTACAGATTTCGTTTGCTGTCTATTTCGGAGAAAGTAAATTACAACTGCCCCTGTAATTAAAATTAGCATCCACTCATGAGGCTCGGGTACTGCTCCTGAAGACTTCATAGAGGCATTTTTTAAACTATTTTTACTTTCTTCTATTCCAAACCGTTCATAGTCTTTTTGGGTCTCCAGCACGATCAGGCTTGATACAGGCGTTACGATATTAGCTTGCTCTGCTTCAGCAATAGTTTCTGGTTGAATAAAATCATTTTTAAAATAGCCTCCTGCTACTTCTTTCATAATATGATTATAGGCATATAAGCGGAGTAGGTGATCGGGTGCATTACTCTTCAAATTGCCCGAAGTTTGACGAATGCTTATTTTCGCTGGGTCAATGGTAGTTGAAGTTGAATCTTCAGCAGTGCTTTCAAATGTGTTGGTGCTTACGTTGTTCAACAGATCGGTAAGCTGCCCAGCATGAAAATCGAATACTCTCAACTCTTTTAAGGTCTTTAAATAAGGAGAAATCTGCCCTTCAAGAGCGTAAAGATGGATCTTCCCGGACGATGACAGATATTTTCCCATCTTACGTGCAAATTCAGAGTCCTTAAGATCGCTTAAATTAGGTGAAGGACCGTTACCTTTTGATATCAGTAATGACGTTTTAGGATCATCAATTTTGTACAGCGGAAAGAGACTAAAGTTAAGCTTTGATAAACGCTGGAACTCAAGGTCTACATTACTTTCATCCAGTTGCAATAGTTTCTCATCGAATACATATACTTTTCTCATCTTGATATGTTCCCATAATTCCAAATATTCTTTTTTACTCCATGAACCGTTGATATCGAGATAAATATGCTTAGGTGAAAAGGAATATTGATTCACTTTTGCTTCAGATATCTGGTATGCCTTGTTGTTAAATGAGAATCCTTGAGAAGATAAGGGAGATGCAGGGAATTGAAGGATCCAGTCAGGTTTATAATCTCTGTCCAGCTGATAGGCATTTTTTGAAACCAACTCGGAGCCATCAGGAATAAGTGGTTCAGGTAAGGGTTTAGAAGAACTTATTCGCAGGGTTTCAGTGGCATCTGACGCAGATGGGCCGTCAAAGTAGATATTTTCATAAACGAGTTCTGACCCGGCCTTTTTCAACGGACTTGTAACTCCAATCTTGAACTTCCGGTCTTCTTCGATGGAACATGGAAAGACCCGCACACTAACAGTGTTTCCTTCCTGCCAGTGAATTACTGAAGGGTCATGTTGTTCTACCCCTACAATTTGCCGGTAGGCCGAATCAGCTTTAGCTTTAGTTGTAAGGTAGCCTTTCTCTTCTTTACCCGCAATCCAAAGGGAAAGTGAACTTACAACTGCTCCTTCTGGCAGATGAAAGGTGTAGACTGCTTCCTGATTTCTGTTCCACATTGAAGTAGATCTATTCGTAATGGTGAGGATCTTCTCGGTATATGCTATTCGATATTCTGGAATAAGCCTTACGTTAGAAATTACATTACGTGTTTCAAGCTTGTCGCCACTCCATAATCTTTCCTGAGCCTGATGTCTGGCGTCATATAGCGATTCAAGTATTTTGATACGTTCTTTTTGATCAAGCTGAGATTTTCCTGCGAAAAGACTTGCCAAAACAACCAAAGGATCATGCTGCTGCTTCTCGTCGAATGTCTTGTTCATAAAGCCACCCCATAACCAAGATCCATCCATATCAATTGTGCGGTAAACAAGGTCAGACTTCAGGTTACGTTCTGTAATTAACCCTTTTGGAATACTTTGGCTTATCACTACCCAATTTGGCAGTTTGCCTTCTGCAAGTATATTCCGGTTGGATACCTTGCTGATGGTGTTATTAATAGAAAACCAGTTATAAGTGAAGATGGCAATCACCGAAATAGAAAAAATGAGCCCGGCTGCTATAGAATAGATTATTTTTCTATCCCTTTTAACATTGCGGCAGCAGATGGTGAGAGTAACAATGGTAAGGCACAGGGGAATAAAAGAGTGAAGCGAAATCCCCAGTCCGATAGATGCAGGAACGCTTATTAAGTATAATGGTATAAGGGAGAATGCGAAATAGGAGAAGAGGATAAGTGCTATCCCGAGCACAAAATGGTTAAGATGTTTTAGCAGGCTGGGCTGGAGATCAAGGAACAGTGCAGCTATTAGCGCAATACAGCTCAATACAAGCAAGACGACCAGCCATAAAACGGAGTCATCAAATACATTCATAACCTTGTTCAATACGAACGCACTTACAAACCATAAAATAAGCATTAGGACGGTATACTCTATTTTACTTTTGGAAAGCTTCCAGCGATATCGGTTTAGGGCGGTACCAAAAACAATGATAGTGTAAATGACGGTGATAACATAACTAAGGAAAAACATTCCATGGTGGCCCTCCGGGTTTTTCATCTCAATTAGTGTGCTTGCAAGCAAGATCAGACTGGAGAAAATGATCATCCAAATACCTGTACTTGTGATTAGGTCTTGCTGAAGGTTGGTTATTAATTTCTTCATTTTATAATTTGTGTTTTATTTAAAGTACTTTGTTATTCAAAGTTAAAGGGTAAAAAAAATTGACCTCCGCCAATCGTTAAAGAACTTTGAAATACAAAGTAAAGTAGAATAAGGCTTAATTGCAATAGGGGAGGAGGGATTATTTATAACTAATTTACAAAGTTCTTTCTTGAACTTATCCTAATTTAACTAAAGGTAGGTTGCGGAATGATGGAAAGACAGTGGTAAATCTGTAATAAATATCATTTTGGATTTCGCTGGGAATTTTTAGTTTTGCGCGCACTGCTCCCTGTAGCAGAATGATGAGTAATTTATTAACCTTATTATGATTAAACCCTTTTTGGTTGCGTGCCTGATATTTTCAGCATTCCACGCAAAATCACAATCGTATGGCCTCCAGGTTGGAGCAGACTACGACACACCTGTTGGCGATTTCGCCTATACTTTTAAACCGACAAAAGCCTATCACTTAGATCTGCTCTGGTATTCCTATGAGAAGGACAACACTATCAATTTCACCATCGGAACCAACACTTTTACACCAAAGGAAGAAATCTTTTATTTTCTCACCAATTCGGATCAAGGTTATGGGACTACTGTGTATTCAGATTACAAGATATTTTCTGCATACATGGGGTGGATGAGAAATTTAAATTTGGCAGAAAGACTAAAACTAGGGCTTGGCTTCAATTTTGGTGCCTATTTTTCTCACTACACAACGGAATCGAATGGGGGAGGATCAAGCTCTGATATCGGTGATACAAACGTTTACCTCGCGGCAAAATCAGGTTTTTCATTTGATCTGTCTGATCATCTGCAGCTAAACCTTCAGGCTAAGTATAATGCTTTCGCGCCCACAGGTAAAAATGATGCAAGAACTCCTGCATTTCAGGATAACAGAATTGGTACTTTTAACCGTACCTGGTCTAGTGGACTTGCTATTGCTTACAAATTCTAAATCTAGTTAACCAATCCTTTGATCTTTGTAATGAAACTCTTTCGCAACCTTTGCATTATTTTTCTATTGTCTTGTTTCGTGGCCTGCAAGAAGGGCGAAAATCCCTGGGTGCCAAAATCGGCTATAGATTCGCTGATCTCTGCCCGAAATCCTATGATGAACCATGTCGCCGTCATCTATAACCAAGATATTTATTATTTCCCTTCTATTGAACAATCGCCAATTCGCATCACCCAAACTCCGAACGTAAACAAGCGAATGTTAAGCATGTCTCATAATCATAAAAAATTTGCATTTCTTAATGGTAGCACCATTGTTATTGTTGATGATAAAGGCGCTCAGCTTGCCGAACTAAGTCAATATTCAAACGTTAAAGGTTTTGACTGGAGTGCAGATGACGCCACTCTCTATATTCTCAATAACAATACAATTTCCTACTTCGGTCCGTCAATGAACCTTCCTGCAATCACCTATCCTGGCATAAATTGGGCCACTAGTCCTCAGGTACTTTCTGCGACGGTTTCTTCAAGAGGAGATTTTGCCTACGTGTTTACGGCTTATCACCCTTTTAGCCCAGATCCTTACAAACTTGTTATCAAACGCGCAGATGGCAGACCAGATGTGGTTTATACCGCTGAACATAATGAACGTCTTAGTTATGCTGCTTTCTCCGCAAACGACTTCGATTTGGTAGTAGGATACAAGGATAATGAGAGCGACCGCAGTTTTGGCAAGTTGGGCATCTTTACAGGTTTAAAAAACTATCCTGATTTCGAAATGAGGTTTTCGTCAAAATACTCAAGCCCGAGGTATAACAGCAAACTGAACTTCATGGTCTGCGGATATAAGTCCTCCAGCTCTGATGTTTTCCTTTTAAGCGCGAGGAATTTTGCTGATCTGATTGATAAAAGTACGAACCGGGATGATTTTAACAACAGGGATGTGTTGTATACAGACTGGAAGTAGCCAGTCTTTACCTTATTATAAAACCAAAATACTTTATTCATAAAAATGAAAAGACAATTTTTTAGAGTACTATTCTCTGGGTTCCTATTGTGCTCCACTACTGGTCTAATGGCTCAAACCCAAACCAGAACACCTGATTTCTTCACTGGAAGCACACATGTAAAAAGCTTTATTCACGGGGGACAGGTAATACTTCTGTCGAGCGAAAATGATAAGCAGGTGAAAATCGTTAACTCCACACCCGGAATGAAAAAGAACTGGGAACAGACAATAGATGGATCTTTGATGTTCGGTGCCAGTTTAGAGGATAAGATCCTGATTGTGGTGAGCACTGATTTTGCAGCAATGGTAGGTGGAAATAATAGTACATATAAGGCTGCTGTCTTGAATCCAAAGGATGGTAGGATTATAGCCGAAAAGGTCATTTATAATGGTAATAATGATTATGTTACCATCTCCGATTTTGCTGTTTCCAAAGGTAAAAAAACGTTTTCCTTGTTTGCACGCGAAACCAGCGTAAAGCGAAACGTAAAGGTGGCTCCCGGAGCAATTGGAGCAATCCTTGTGGCAAAGAAAATGGATAATAATGCAAATATCATAAGGTCTTTTAGTGTTTCAACTTTTAACAGTAATCTGGAAATTACTGATAAGGTTTTCCCGGTATTGCCTAAAGGGGATTTTGTAGGTGCAGCAACTACCAACAATAATGATCTGTATGTTGCTGTTGCGGAGGATAAAAAAGGGGTAACTATCGCTAAGTACGAAGCAGGAAAAGATAAAGCAACCGCCACAGTAGTAGAGCCGTTCAACCATTCGGCTGGCTTTCTGGGTACAGCGAAATTGAACGACTATTTATCTCTTATTACCGATACTCTACACAATAATAGGGTATACCTTTCAGGAGCATTCAAAAACGATGATGAGTTTATCTGCATATTCAATAAATATGACTTCGGAACTAATCAGCACAACCGCTTTAAGAAAAGTTTCAGAAAAGCTGATCTGAAGGCGTTTGAAAAATCTTACACTCCTATAAATAAACAATTTGCTGATCTGGAGCTTGGAAGTGCTACAGGTGTTGAAGTTTTGGGTGTAATGTTTTCGGAAGATAAGTATTTGGTTGCCCTTGGAGATGTTCACTATGTGCCGTCTAGCCCAGGAAGCCGTTTGCCAGCAACGTACAATGCAAATGGAATGCTTATCTATAATCTCGATGATAATTTAGTAGAAAAGTCTGTTTCTGCAATTCCAAGATCTTACGAAAATGTTCCCAGACCTTCGTTTACCTCATATTATAAGGATAATGCCTGGTATTTGTTCGCTTCTGACGATTGGAGGGCGAAGTTTAGTGTAGCTAAGATCAACGCCACCACAGGGAAAGTGGAAGACCTTAAATTAATTGAGCCGGATAAGGCTGGTAAAGGTGATGTTGCCGAGCTAAGCGAAATGGTTATTACTGATAAATATCTGATTCTTCCAGTTAAAGATATTAAAATGTCTTTTAGTGCGAAGTTTAAATACGATGTGCATATGTACCAGATCAACTGGTAATTATTAAACTAATAATGAAATAGAGCCTATAAAGATGCACCATCTAAATAGGCTCTATTTGATTTTGCATCAGTGATTAGGAGTGTCACAGATAGCCGCCTAATCCTGGCTTACCCTCATCGTTGAGTATAACGAAGCCATCAATGATGATGGCTTGTATAAGTTCAAAATTAATTTTGTCAAGCAAGCTTAAGATGCCGGGTAGTTCGCGTTTGTAAAACTCTCCGGGGATATACTCTTGATCACAATCTAGAACCTCGATCAATGTGTCTACCGGTTCCTGATCTTCCCAGGTATTAAAACATAGACAAACAGTCCGGCTTTACTTTCATAGTAATAGCTGTCAAAGGCAAGTATCATTCTTCAATTACTCATTTACTTTTTTTCTTCTTTAGAAACTTAACATCATCGCGAGCTTCTTCTTTGTTATAGTTTTCCGCCTTTGAACTAATAGCCTTAGATCTGGTACACATGCTGGTAGTGTAATTTTCGTCAGTGCCATTAGCAAAGATCAACCATTTTTCCCCTTCCTTTGGGGAGATGCCGCAAGCAGCCGACTCTGCCGGTGTTGATACTATAACAGGCCCAGATTGCCTATTGCCTTTAAAGTAATTAATGACTTTAACTGTGATCTTCTTTTTCATGCCATCGGTATCAACCTTAAGGATCTTGCCTTTAATGATCAGATCGTACTGACTGAATTGTTTATCGTCCATCTTACCTAAAGCCACGCATTTACACGAGCTGGCAATTTTAGTGGTAAGAAGAAATAAAAATAGGAGGCAGTATTTAAAGGAGATGCACGTGATTTTGAAACCCATAAAAAGTTAATTTATTTTTGTTATACTAAGCTCGTAAAAGAAAAGGATGATAATATTTTTTTCATGAAGGCATTTTGGAAAAGGCAATAGATCAGTGGCATTCATAATTCAAAGCGAAACTGTAGCCCCCATTTTCCGCACTAACTATTCGGCCTTGGTCGTCCATTTGAAACTCATAAGGATGATTTCCAGGGAAGTCCCCATATTTAATTTCTGTTGGTAAGTTTGCTGGCATTTTACCATAATAATCAAGCAAATAAGGATTTACAACTTCCAATAGATTATATACAAGTCCATTTGGTAATTGCTGGTAAGCTTTGTTGGAGTACATTACTTGTTCTGGTACACCAACAGCATAACCATAATTACGATTTTTTTCGATCATATTACCATTAATCCAGGTATAGTTTAGGATTTGATAGTTCTTTCCATCATTCATAACTTCCTTTACCAAATAACTATCAGGACTATATTCATATGTATAGAGCGCCCCTGTGTTGCTCTCGTCTGATATTATTCTACCGCGATTATCAAGTTTAGATGTGAAAACAATATTGGTAGAAAGTCTCGTTTCAATAGAGTTCTGATTATAACTTATACTTATTTCTCCATTAGAAAACCGCACTCTTTTAAGCTTTTTATGCTCATCATAATAATAAGTTTCGAGCTTGGTGTCACTTAGAACATCTGTTTGCATAGAAACTGCCGCACATCCTTCAAATTCAGGTTTATCTTTCTTACAGGCCGACAAAAAAACAAATAGGATTAGGCAAAGGTTTAAGAGTTTCATCACCCAAACCTAAATAATTAATAGATCCCAGTCAAGAAGAGGTGACCTTTTCTCAGTGTTCGCCTATCCAAAATATCTTTTTTTAGCCTTCAAACAGCTTCAAGGCCTATTTAAATTACTTATATAGCTGGTCCTAAGGACACAGCCGACATGCTCGTAATTCTTTATCCTGCTGGAACAATTAATAGGAAAACGTGTAATCGTAGAATTTATGAAGATTGCTGACCCAATGCAACTAGAATGGCTCCGCCAAGCATTAATGCAACACCGGTAACCAGTTGCCAGGTCAATTTTTCGCGGAGAAAGATGACTGAGAAAATGATTGCGAATACCAGGGATAGCCTTTCAAGAGCAGTTACATAAGAAGCTTTACCTGATTTGAGCGCATAATAGGAAAACAAAGTCGACAAAGTTGTTGCTATTCCTGCGGCTACCAGGAACATCCAGGCTTTTTTGTCAATGTCCTTAAGCATTCCGATGTTTCCCTGAAATGCTACTACTCCCCAGGTAATAGTCAGGATCAGCACCGCCTGGATGGCAAAAGCAAGACTTGAGTCTACATTCTTCAAACCCGCCTTAGTAAGTACAATTGTAATTGCAGCTGAGAAAGCTGCTAAAAGAGCGAACAATATCCACGATTGACCCATATATCCCTTCTTAAAAAAATGGCAAAAAAGCCAATCTTTGGTGTTTTTGTATATCAGCTCTCTTAACCTCAGTTTAGTTCTTTAGTTTGCGAAAGTTTCATTTTCTACTGGGGATTATGAAAGGCGGTGATTATAATTTTCAAACATCAATTGAGTGATAACTCCATTAATAAAAGAGGGTAGGGTTTTCCAAGTCCGTCCACTTCAACCCGGTCATACACTTGAAAACCCATCTTATGGTAAAAGGCAATAGCCCCAAGATTCTGTTCATTTACATCTACTTTCTTCACACCATGAAAGTCAATAGCGAAACTTAGTAAAGCTTTACCAATTCCTTTCCCAAAAAACTTAGGCTTCACAAATAGCATCTCAACTTTATCTTCTGAAAAACCAATAAATCCTTGTATTTCGTTATCGTAATTCTTTACATAATAAAGCCTTAATTGTACTAAGTACTCGTTAAGAATCAATGGCTTGAAAAAGAGAATATCTTTTTCTGTAATGAAATCATGAGTTGCTCTTACCGAGGCTTCCCAAACTTCAGTTAATTCATTGTAATCGCAAGCACTAGCTTTGCTTATTCCACCTTTGGTCATGTTTTCTATGAGTTATAATAATGCTTAAGGGTCAAGTTGAATCTATATCATTATATCAGAAGGAGGGATCTTCCAATTCACTGAAGCTGCCCAGTGCTCTGCACCTGCCATTAAAACATCAAAAACAGGATCCTTAATATCGTAATAGGCTTTCATATCATGAGGGAAATACCTTGCTAAACTAATCTTTACCGCCTCGTAGGCCTTTGCTGCAAAATCATCATTTCGCAGGTAATCGCGACAAAGCAAGGCATAGCGTTGATTGTATCTTCCAGATATTCTTACATGTAGGTTAACTGCAGGCTCAAGCATTTGAAAGAACCATTTCTGCAGTTCTGATGCTGGAAGGTGCGCGGCCCCCGCTGGCAGGTGATCACTATTGATATGCTCCAGATTGTGGAAACCAAGCATTTCCAGTTCTTTTATGATCTTTGGATCAAATTTAGCCAGTGTCACCTGAATATCGATGACATCCTTCGCGCCAAGTTCACTAACGGCGGTAGAGCCTATGTGATGAATTCCTTTAATCGAACCGGTTAGGGTATCTTTAAGCCGGCTACCTAGTTTTTCAAACTCAACTTTCCATTGAGGTTTGTGTGGTACTATTTCTATCATTGGTAATTACTACATATTTTCTTAAAGTGAACCAGAGCTTAGACTTACAAGCTGGTCTATTACTTATATCTCCTTCAAGAATAATTCAAATGTGAAAAAATGAAATCACTTGAGAATAATCAGATTAAGGAAATTTGAACGTAACAGTTAAATGTAACACATAAAATAAAGCTGTTCTGTGGCGGTCTGTCGACCATTTAACTCATGAACACTTTTTGTATCCTATATCGATATTTCACTGCTTTCTGTTACATTAGCGCGATTTTGACGTTAGCTACAACGTTCTAAATACGAGGAAATGCGTGTAGTCGGTAAAGAATAAAAGATAACATTAAAAGATATAACAGGTATGTTAATTACGAATGAAACAGAGATGGAGGGTATGAAAAAGGCAAGTGATGCAGTGGCTTGCGCTTTAAAAGAAATGATAAAATACGCGCAGCCGGGTATCACAACAAAGCAGCTTGATGATTTTGGGGCGGGTATTCTTAAAGATTTTGGCGCTAATTCTGCTCCATTCATGGCTTATAAATTTCCAGGCTGGACATGCATTAGTGTCGACAACGAATTTTGCCATGGTATCCCATCCGAAAAGAGGATACTTCAGAAAGGGGATTTAATCAACATCGATGTTTCAGCTGAACTTGACGGCTTTTACTCGGATAATGGAGCTTCTTTTATTCTTGGTGAGGATCTAAAGCAACATCAAAAACTAGTTGAAGCTTCAAAACAAATTTTACGATTAGCGATCAACAGTATTAGAGGAGGGGTTAAAATTTCTGATGTTGGCTTATTAATTGAAACTGAAGCAAAGAAACGCGGCTATAAAGTTATTAAGAATTTAACGGGTCATGGAGTAGGGAGAAGCCTTCACGAAGAACCAAATGAAATAGCTAATTATAAAGACCGCTTTAACCAGACCAGGTTCAAAAAGAACAGCGTGGTGGCAATAGAAACCTTCATATCGACAACGTCAACAATTGCCGAAACTCTAAGTGACGGCTGGACTATGGTTGGAAACAAAGGAGGCTATATGGCACAGCACGAGCATACCATTATGGTAACAGAAGGTAAGCCAATTATATTAACGGAAAAAAATGAGATCTGGAGTTAGTGACCTGGAGAACCAGCAGGGATACCTTAATCCTTCGCTGGTTTCGGTCCTCTGTTATGAATTATAAGCCCATTTAAAAAATTTCGCAAAATCTGATCGCCACAAGGTTTAAAGTTGGGGTGATCTTCACTGCGAAAAATAGCACTAAGTTCTGTTTTGGTGATCCGGAAGTCTACTAGTTTTAAAACGTTGATAATATCATCATCCGTAAATTTCATAGCTACCCGAAGCTTCTTCATTATATCATTATTGGTCATCGCTTACATGCTTGAATTAGATGGAAACCTCTATTTTAACTTTCTTGTTTTTGATCTTTTCAGTCTTAAGTAGCTGCGCGGTCTTTTCAATTAAGCTGCGTTTTACGGCAACATAGGAAGAATAATCGAGCACCTCTATCAACCCAATTTCATCTCTTTCAAGACCACCTTTCTTTGCCAGCAGACCTACAATATCGATCTTATTTATTTTATCTTTCTTTCCTGCAGCGATATATAGGGTTGCCCACTCGGAAGGTTGTGGCACTATTGGCCGCTTAGGTAATTGTTCAGGTTCGGGCAGTTCGTTGAGGTAAACCGGGTTCTCGTCCTTAGTCAATAGGAGATAAGAAGTTCCTTTTGCATGCATACGTGCTGTACGTCCATTGCGGTGGGTGAAGGCCTCTTCGTTATGCGGTAATTGATAATGCACCACATTCTCGATCTCAGGAATATCTAATCCGCGGGATGCCAGATCGGTAGTTATGAGTATCTTGTGACTTCCATTCCTAAATTTTAGTAATGCACGCTCCCGGTCATCCTGTTCCATCCCGCCATGGAAGATTCCATGAGGCAAGCCCATATTCCAGAGCAATTCGCTGATCCGTTCTACGGCCTCGCGGTGGTTACAGAAAACCAATGTTGAATGGTTGCCTATCTTGCATATTAAACCGAAGAGCGCTTCAAGTTTATCCTCAGCTTCGCATATCACTACCTTTTGCAATAAATCGGGCGTTGCAGCGACATTACCAAGGTAATCAAGAACTGCAGGATCCTTTATCCCTGTAAAGGCTGGTATCTGGTCCATTTGGGTAGCCGAAGTTAGCATACGCTTAGTAACAGCAGGCATTTGCCGGATAATGAACTCCATATCCTCCTGGAAACCATATTCCAAAGCTTTATCGAATTCATCAAGAATTAAGGTATGAACTGCAGTGCTATCAAAACTCTTTCTGCGGAGGTGATGAGCAATTCGTCCAGGCGTTCCAATCAATACCGCTGGGGGCTCAGTAAAATTGTTCCGCTCAATTTTTACGGAATGCCCACCATAGCAGCAGTTCACTTTAAATCCACTACCAATGGTTCTGAAAACTTGCTCGATCTGTAAAGCTAATTCGCGTGACGGTACCAGAATTAAGCACTGAACTGTTTTTATATTGCTATCTAACAAGCCAAGTAATGGCAACAGGAAGCCCAGGGTTTTGCCGGATCCTGTTGGAGCAAGCAGGACTATATCGCTCTTTTTGGCTGCACTAAGAGATGCTTGTTGGATTTCATTCAGTGCATTTATTTTAAGATTTTCGAGGGCTTGCTTGATCATTAATTTGGGATTCGGATAAAGATAGCTTTATTTTTAACTTACTTGGTTTCCACAGTTTTATTTCAGCTCCTTCCACCATTCCTTAAATACCTGCTTTTCATTATCCATCCACACAACTTCGCCAATTAAGGGAGTTACCAGAGGAATATCTTGAGCTTTAGCAATACGCGAAACCTCTATAAGTGGCCCATCCCAACTATGCAGGGCCAGCGAGAACTTACTGGAGTGAACCGGCATAATACGTTTCGCATTCAGGTCTTTACCTGCTTTCACTACTTCTTCCGGAAGGCAGTGGATCGCATGCCAAGCCAGGTTGTATTGTCCGTTTTCCAGTATGGCGAGATCAATGTCGCCGAAACGTCTGCCGATAGCCGCAAAATGAGTATCGTAACCACTATCGCCTCCAACAAAAACTTTCGTATTTGAGGTTTCAAGTAGATATGACATCCAAAGAGTATTGTTCCTTTTGAAGGTTCGACCACTAAAATGCCGGGCCGGTAGGGTATGAACTTTGAACTTATCGTTTAGTGTGATGGTTTCATTCCAGTCGTGCTCAGAAATAATTTCGGGAGCGTAACCCCAGTGTTCAAAATGCTCCCCAACTCCTAAACCACAGATCACCTTTTTTACTTTGCCTTTAAGATCTTTGATGGTTAGGTAGTCGAGATGATCATAGTGATCGTGACTTATAAGAAGTACGTCAATCTCTTGAAAATCATTAACCCCGTAAGTATTTGCTCCGTCAAATGCACGTGTTGTAGAGGGAACAGGAGAGGCATTACCGCTAAATACCGGGTCGACGAGGATCTTTAAACCATCTAATTGCATATAGTACGAAGAGTGACCAAACCAAACTACTACATTACTATCAACAGGTAGACTTTTAAGGTCTGTTTTTACATAGGGTAAAGGTTTAGCAGGTTTTTGGCGGGGATTCGACTTGAAGAAAAAGTCAAACATTACAGACGTCATTGAATAGCCTTCTGTAAGCGTCGGGGTATGACTAAAATTATGAAATACTCCGTCTCTAAAATGTTTCGACTGTTTCATTCGCTCGAGACGTTTACCTGAAGCTGCCTTTCCAAATTGAGGTTGCTGAAGAAATATAAATGTTGCAAGTGCAAGTAAAACTGCCAGAGATATCAGGGTGATCATACCGTATTTTAATATATTAAGAAATCGTTTCATCTATTACTACTATAACCTTTGGACTGAATGTTCATTCCATTTGTTACTAAAAATTTTTATTCTTTTATAGCATCCCACACCAACCGCAATTGTCTTTGTAAATGTGTCGGGTCATTTTTCTTTCCCTCGCTCTGCATCCATCTTACATAAGTAGTGATAGTACCGGCAAGGAAATGAAGTAAGGCATTCAGGTCCATATCTTTGATTATTCCGTCCTTTTGGCCTTGTTGTAACAGATCAATCACATCCATAAAATCTTGCTGACCTGCTTTTCGTGTATTCTCTGTTATTAGCGGGGAGCTATGGAACTGATCCATAAAAGCAAAACAATCCGGGTAATTAAAATAAAAGTTTACCAAGCCTCCGTAAAAGTTGAAAAACCGTGCTTTTAATGAAGTTTGGTTATTCACCGTTTCAGCTATCAAATGGATTTTAGATCGCTTAATATAAAGGTAGATCTCATTTATTAAATCCTCTTTAGTTGCAAAATAGTTGTAAATAGTACCCATACCAGTATTGGCAGCTTTGGCGATAGCCGACATTGGCGTTGCCTGCACCCCGCGTTCTGTAAGTAAACGCATTGCAGCTATAATGATTTGTTCCTTCTTATCCACTGCGACAAAGGTATAACTTGGAATGGATATTCCAAATTCAATAGCATTAAGTAACACTCACACTACATTTGGATATTGTGTAGTTTAGTTCATAGCTTTATAAATCCAATTTCAAGTATGAACCTAAGTTTCTATACCCTTGCAATAACAGTATTTGCCTTAGTGACTGGCCCAATAAGCGGTTCTGCCGCTAAATCCCGGCAAGTAGCAAATTTCCGGCCGGGTAATTCCTCATTTAACGATGTTATTAAAACAATTAAATATCAGGGAAGAACTATTCACTTGAATGAGCGGGCTTTATATCTAAATCCAAAGCTTAATGAATCGCAGTTAGGTCTTTTTGCTTTTCGAACCTTACAGGATGTTGTCAAGTTTGCGAAGGACGGAACCGAAGAGCGGCCTACAGTGATCTATATGGAGCCAGACGTGTATTGGACGGATGACCCAAAGGGCGACAACAGGGAGAATAAATTGATAGGCCTTATTATTCCTCAGTCTAATATTACCTTGATTGGCTTATCGAAAAATCCTGAGCATACAATTATCGCAGGCAACAGGGGACAAATGGCTGGGGCAATAGGAAATTGGAATACCCTTGGTGTAGGAGACGGCTTTAAGGCTTATAACATTACTTTCGGCAATTACTGTAATGAGGATCTGGTTTACCCTTTAGATCCTTCTAAGAACCTTCCCAAGCGTCAATCTACTATTACTCAGGCCCAGGTATTAACTAAGGCTCATAACGGTAAGATGGATAAATGGATATTTGACAATTGCAGATTCATCAGCTATCTTAATACTTTCGCGGCCGGTAATCAACCTCATCGCACTTACTATAAAAATTGCTTCTTACAATGTACAGATGATGCGGTTGGCTCAGGAGATTATAGTGTATTTGACAGATGCAGTTTCCGGTTCTATGCAAATCATCCTTCCTGGGGAGGGTCGCGTGTCCTTCAGGCCTATCTCGGCTGTAGGTTTGAAACAGTATTACGCGATCCCGGGGCTAACTCAACTATCTACTTTGCAAAGAATAATAATGTTTTTGCAGTAATTGATGCGAGGTTTGAAGGGAATGCCACTGCATTAGGGTGGACAGATGTTACTCAGGATCACGTAAGGCATTATGTTTACAATAATACCCTTAACGGGAAGATCGTTCAAATAAGTCCTTCTAAACCCGAACTTTCTGTTCAATTAAAAGGAGGTAGTCTGGCTGCTTTTAAGGTGGGTGAGGAGTACAATATTTACAATTTATTGAGAGGAAATGACGACTGGGATCCCGCCGGTCAGAAGGATCGTTTGTCGGATTTCAAAGATATTCCATTCCGTATGGAGCTAACAACAGATAAGGCTAAGTTAAAAGGTGCAGATAAAGAACAAGCCACCTTATCCTACAACATCTATCCGGAACGAGTAAGGAAGAACACCACTTTGAAGTGGACAGTTAGCGATTCAAAGCTGTTATCGCTGCGGCAAAATATAAACGGTACCATTACCGTGGCCGCAACAAACAGCAGCGACAGTACCCGGCGGGCCTTCGTAAAAGCGGAAACCGAGCAGGGAATTCAAGCATTGGTTTATTTTGATATAAGCGGAATTGCACAGGAAGCGCCGTCTTTCAAAAAGAAACCGGAGATCAAAGGTCCGGAAGCCGGGATACTTTCTCTTAGTTATGATTTAAATTTAAATAACCGTAGAGATAATTCCCTAATCACCTGGTATAGAAGCTCTGGCAAAAATGCTATTGATTCAATTAAGGTTGGAGTAAGTACATCTACAGCTCCTTTGAAGAATTATTCCCTTTCTGCTGGTGATATTGGTTATTACCTGAATGCTGTGATTTATCCTAAACATAACACCAGCAAAACAGGGAAGCCTGTTTTTGTGCAAAGCCGAAAAATCAGTGCAAAAGATATTCTGACTTCTTCTATCACTACTGACTTTAAAAATCTTCCTACTTCGAGGAACTCTGTGATTAAGGAGGGTTTTTGGACTGTAGACACATATCGTCCAACAGATTTAAGTAAAGAATTTGTCTGGACACCAGATGAAGGGAACGGATGGGAGTATGGTCCAGGAATGGATGCCGCCGCCGGCCGGGAAGGTTTGATGACGGTAGGCAGGGGAGCTCGTCTACTTTATACGCAGTCGGGAAGACTTAAAGATATGACCCTGATTTTGAAATTAAGTCCACATAAAGCTGCAGGACAGGGATTTGGCAGCGCAACCGGACAGTACCTGGATATTTATACTAAATACGACACGAAAAGCCAGAGCGGATACGGACTACGAATTGAACGTACACCAAAATTTGGTAACGGCGTACAGTTTACACTATATAAGTTCAGTAAGGGGGTAGGTACCGCCATCTCAGACAGTCAATACTCCTCGGTTTTTTTACCCGGATGCAAGGTGGAACTTAGCACTGGCGGCGACATCCTTAGCGCAAGAGTAAGCACCAGCAGTCCACAGCAGCAGGGTCAAAAAGAAGCAGGCCTTGCACATAGCGTAAGTCTTGAAGCAAAGGTTGAACCGAATGAATTTGGTGGCTTTGGTGTTCAACATACTGGCAGTACTGGAGGAGCCAGCAGGATAATGCTTGAAGGTCTGGAGGTGACTTACAAGGACTGAAGAGAGGAAATCATTAAAATACCTTAACTAAAACTGCTTCGGTCTTTGTTTCTTTGCAGCAAGCTCGGCTACTTCTCTGACTCGCTTTTCGCGGGTTTCTGGCCTTTTGGCTACTGCAACCCATTGCAGGATCATTTTCCTGACAGACTTGCTCAAGGTAATAAAATACTCCTTTGATCCTGGGTTACTTTCAAATTGACGTTCTAATTCAGCGGGAATTAGCAATTCTTCAACTTCGTCCAGAATGGTCCAGGATCCATTCTCTTTTGCAGTTTCGATCGCTTTGTAGCCAGCTTCGGTCATTAAACCTTCATTAATCAATTGCTCAACCTTAGCTTTATTGATTTTAGACCATGCACTTCGTGCCTTTCGAGGGCAGAAAAATTGAATAAAACTTTCCTTATCGATTGATTTCCTAATACTGTCTATCCAGCCGAAGCAAAGTGCTTCGTCAACCGCTTCACTCCATGAAATGCTCGGCTTATTTGTATTTTTTCTATACTGCAATATCCATACAGCCTCTTTTGATTTATGATTTTCTTTTAACCACTCTCGCCATTCCTGTCTGCTGGCCGGATAAAAAGTTTCGACGGGAGTTTCCTTCACTTGAATATAATGGAATTTTATTGATGCATTCTGCCGGCAATCAGGAAAATTAGATTTTAGAATATAAAGCACTATAGATTTACCATGGCTTTCATATCTTCAATGGGCCAACCATATGCTCGTTTACCTGATCTTCCCGCCCCAACAGGTATCTGATTAAGTCTGCTATTTAAAACTGGTAGATCGGGTTGATCTTCATCCGAATATTCCAATTGCCCTTTAAATTGGAATATAAACTCGTTCAGCGTACCAATTGCTTTTTTATCGTTATTCGTTTTGGAGAAAGTTAAAGGAAGTAGTCGGCTTAAGATAACAAGGGAAGAGTCTTCATAAATAATTTTATCAAAAACTAATTGCTCTAAAAGTCTTTGAAGAAATATATTTTCCAGGTTCTTTAAATCCGCTTTTTTAATGGGAGGAATAAGTACAGCATAATAAGTTTTACTATTGACAAACATTAAATACTTCTTCCTTTGATAATAAAAGAGATGACCGTTCCAATTTCCAAATTGAGCTTCATTTACCTCGGGAGGGGTAGAGAGCTTTTCTTTTCCTAAGAAATCCGCTAGTTTGCCGGAACAATAGATCGTTGTCATTATCTTGATAAGTACTATAAAGGTTCGTAAAGATATTTGTTGGTTTATTACCAGCAAAATTAAACAAACAGAAAGCTGCAATTGTTCGCGGTCGAGTAACGAAAGGATTAATTAGAATATATAATGTCAGCTTCAGGGTAAATATAATAGAGGCAAAAACTACTACTTGTATCGTTATTGAATTTCCCCTCGTCATAGAGTAAATTAAAATTGATGAGATACTATTTTCTTCTATTTATCTATCTGATAGCTTTCACATCCTGTAAAAAAGATAAAGACAATGTTAAAGATGACGATGTTAAAGAACTTAAAGTATTGGGCTGGGCCCAAACCACTAACAACAGCAATTCTATACCCTCCCTCTGGACTGAAAGCCGGCAGCTTGACTTTCTGCCTATTCTAAATAATGCCCATTATAAGATGTACTTCAGCCATAAGATGAACGGAAAATTAATCTACGTGGGAATTGAGGATATCCATTCTCCTGCATCATCAAAAATAGTAATGTGGAAAGGATCCTCTAAAATGATCCTTTCTGAAATAATCCTTTCTCCGGTACAACAGGAAAGAATTTTAGGTATATCTGTTGATCCTCAAAGTAATGGCATCTTTATTCTTGCCTCTAATCTAAACAACTATTATTACTATCGAATTACTGATGGAGGGAATGAAATCATTAAAAGTTCTGTCAATGCTGGGGCTCATGGAATTCCAGTGTATATTCAAGCTAATGGCACCGACATAAATGTCCTTACAATTACTCAGGTATATAGTGATCAGGTTACTGAAGGGAAAACAACAATCAAGCATTTAAAGAATGATGTAGTTTATGCGACCTACGATATTCCTCTTAATGAAGAAGAGTATTTTTGGAACAATCTTATAGTGGGTTCAGCATATATTGAAAATAATGTATGCCACTTGCTGGCAGCCGCGGATCAGTCGCTAGACTACTATTATTTGAAGCTAAGCAAGAATGATCCAATAGTGCAGCGGTCTTTTCAAACTGATAATTATACACCTGCCTTCGGTGCTGAAACAGCAAGTATAAGTTCGGCAAGTGGCCTTTACGAGGATGGCAGGTTTTATGTGGCTGCCAAGAAGAGTGCAAGAGATGTTGCTTGCCTAACTATTGATGTAAGACCGGCTGTACCCACAGTGGTTAAATCGACATTAGAAGCACCTGAATCAAATACTACCTATACTCCCACGAAAGTGTATAAATATGACGGGGATATTTATTTAAGTGGGCTTGCTAATGACTTTGGGGTTTACTGGAAGAATGGAAAGCTGACCGTGCCGGACAAATCAGGGTTATCGATGTCAAGAATAGGGTACATAGCTTACCATTAGTTAAAAGTTTGTTCTGATTTGACTCTTTATCCAAGATTTCTCGAATCATGTTAAAACACGTAAATTAGGAGGCACTTATTTTTAGACTTTGGACATCGAAAGCTTTAATTCAATTATCAACCAGTTACCACTTCCTTTTATTGTTTATACTGGCACCGACTTAAAAATAGAGTTAATAAGTGGTGAGGCAAAAGACCTATTAGACCTTAAGTATTCATGGGAGGGCTCAAATTTTATTGACCTCTTTGCTGGAAGCAGCAGCGACCAGGTAGAAAGTTCTTTACATGCAGCAATGGAAACGGGTAAAGAACTTAAACAAGAAGCAATAGCATTAGAGATTAAGGAAGGTGATAGTACACGTCACCTTTACCTCAATGTACAAAATAGGCCATTAAAGCTTGAAGATGGAACAGTGTATGGTGTTTTGCAGGTGCTGAGTAAGGCCAGCCAGCCTAAACAAGAATACAATCCTGCAATGAATGATCATCGCCGGCTGATTGCCTTGGTTGAAAATAGTAGCGACCTCATTGGGATCACTGATATGGAGGGAAATGTTATCTATCTAAACAAGGCAGGACAAATGCTTATGGGCGCATCAAGCCCCGAGGAGTGTTACCGCCCAGCAGGTGAATATCTCCTGGAAGAGGAACATTCAAAGTTGCGTTTGGAAATGCAAGCCTCAATGAAATCGAGGGGGATGTGGCGAGGAGAGATAAACTACAAGCATTTTAAAACCGGAGAGGCAATCCTTTGTGATCTTAACGCTTTTGTAATAGTCGACCCGGTAAGCGGAGAAGCAATCGGAATGGCTTCTGTTACCCGGGATCTAAGGCCTACTTTGGCCGCAAGGAAGGAGCAGCAGAAATTGCTAACTCTGGTTGAGAATAGTGGCGATTTGATGTCGGTCCTGGAACCTACGGGGTATAATTCGTATCTAAATAAAGCCGGACGGGAAATGTTGGGTTTTGAGTCCGACGAGCAAGTTGTGTCTACACCAATCTCAAACCTCCACAGCGCTGAACATTTTCTTGAAGTAAGTCAGAAAGTGTTACCAGCCCTTGAAAATTTTGGTCGCTGGGAGGGACAGATGATTGTCCGGCACTTGCAAACGGGAGAGGAGTTCCCCGTATTCAATAAATCTATCAGAATTGATGATCCTAAAACAGGTAAAATGCTTGCCGTAGGAGCACTAATGCGGGATATGCGTCCTGAACTAGCGGCCCAACAGGCCCTTGCTGATAGTGAAAGGCTTTTCCGCGAAATTACCACAGCTGCACCTGCTGGTTTGTGGATGTGCGATACAGAACAAAAACTTACCTATGTAAATAGGATCTGGGAAGAATGGACAGGTAAAACTTTTGATCAGCAAGTAGGGGAATTGGTTTGCGATACGGTTATTTTATCAGACAGAGCCTCAGCTGAGTCCAAATTCAGGGAGGATTTTGAAAGGCGTAGCTTTCATCAAAGCCAGTTTCGTATCTCGAATGGCTCCACTACACGCTGGATTATAAGAACAGGAAATCCCCACTATTCAGCAAAGGGAGAGTTTTTGGGTTATGTTGGTGCTTGTGTGGATATTACGGAATTGAAACAGCTTCAGGAACAAAAGGACCAATTTCTGGGGATTGCAAGTCACGAACTAAAAACTCCTGTCACAAGTATCAAAGCATACACGCAGGTACTTGAATCCATGTTACGAGATAGTGGAGATCTCAAGAAGGCTGATATGGTAAAGAGGATGGATGTACAGGTAAATCGTTTAATAAACCTTATTGGCGACTTATTAGATGTGACCAAGATCCAGACAGGCAAGTTACAGTTTAATGACCAGGAGTTCGACTTCAACCAGATGGTAGAGGAACTAGTGGAAGATTTAGCGCGTACTAGTCCAAAGCACCAGATCGTTACTCACCTTGAAGAAACTGGAGCAGTATATGCCGATAAAGAACGAATAGGGCAGGTGGTAACTAATTTGATAACCAATGCCATTAAGTATTCACCAAATGCTGATAGAATTGAGGTCTATAGCAGACTTGATAATAATAAGGTTCGCCTTTGTGTTCAGGATTTCGGAATAGGAATACCAAAAGAGAAAAAAGACCGGGTATTTGAACAATTCTACCGTGTTAGCGGCGACGAACAACACACATTTCCAGGCTTGGGCTTAGGTCTTTTTATTTCGTCTGAGATCGTAAAACGCGAAGGTGGAGAAATTTGGGTAACCAGTGCGGAAGGAAAGGGTTCTACCTTTTGCTTTTCAATACCTGCCCACAATACCAATGAAAATAAATAATGAAATGAATAATAGTAATATAAGAATTATGATTGCGGATGATGATCCAGGTATACTGGATTCGGTTTCGATCATGTTGGAATACCGTGGTTATGATGTTCTCTTGTCTTCAATAAATACACTCGAGGCGGTTAAACAAGAATTACCAGATCTACTACTCCTTGACATTTGGATGTCTGGGCAGGACGGGATAGATATCTGCAAAGCTTTAAAGGCAGATGAAAAAACCAAAGAATTACCTGTCTTAATGATCTCAGCCAGCCGTGATATTGAAGGCTCGGCAAGGAATGCAGGGGCGGATGATTTCCTTGCAAAGCCGTTCGAAATGAATCAACTTTTCGCCAAAATGGAGACTTTATTAAAAACAGTAAAGCATTAAGTTGAATTTTTATAAAACCGCCTATTTCCTATGAAAATAGGCGGAGTTCCTGTTGCTGGTGACATTGTCAAAGAAGTCCTTCCTAACCAGTTTGCCCCGGAAAACGATAAAACTGGATCACCCAGCTGTTCATTTGTCTGCCTAAGTTTGTATTGACAATAAGGTCAAAACTCAAACAAATAAAAAATGGCAAAATCAATTTTCTATCATGCTGGTTGCCCGGTATGTGTAAGCGCAGAGCAAGATATTATTAATCTGATAGGTGAGTCGAATGTGGAAGTGGTTCACCTTGGAGACGATCAAACTCGTATCACTGAGGCTGAAAAAGCTGGAATAAAATCTGTACCAGCTCTGGTAACTCCGAATGGGAATGTTTTACACATCAATTACGGAGCATCTTTAGAAGACGTAAAAGGTTAAGTGTTTTACCTAATCGCCAGCAGTATCCTTCTGCTGGCTTAAATTTAAAATCATCAAATGAAAATTTCAGTCTGGGACACCTACGTTCAAAAAAAAGATGGACAAACAATGCACTTTGACATTCTTGTACCCTCAGATATTACCAACGATGCTCTAATCTATGAGATGGGTAAGCAGTACCTCACTACTAAGGGGCAGGAAGGGCAAGCCCTAAGCTCAAAGGAATGTCAGTACTGCCACCAGGAAATAGCTTCAGAAGAAATGGTGGATGCTATTGACAAGCAGGGCTTTTATATTATTGAGATGGAAGGTTGCAATTAATAATAAAGCTTTTACAAGAATTGCGCTATTATTCTAATACCTTTCTCCAGCTGATCCTCGTCCAGGGAGGCGTAGCCTAAGCGTAAACCTTGCACCGGGGAGCTAAAACTAAAGCTCTCTGGTGATAAGATTTGCACTCCTTTTTTTAACAGCACCTCAGACAGCTTCGTGATATCTACCTGTCCTTTTGGTGTTAGCCAGAATGCAAGTCCCCCTTCTGGTTTATGAAAATGCACTTTATCCCTTAGATGTTCATTAATTACCTTTTCAAAAAAGTCTCTTTTATTTTTATACGTCAATGTGGCTTTGCGAAGATGTCTTTTAATATGCCCCTCATTAATAAGTTGAAGAACAGCCTGCTCCATCATGTTATCCCCTTGAGCATCTATGATCTTCCGGAGACTTGCAACATTGGTGATGACTTGCTTTGAGGAGGCGAGATAGCCGATACGCAGAGCAGGAGCAACAATTTTACTCATCGTTCCGATATAGACAAAGTTGCCAACGTTCTCAGAGCTGCTTACCGGTAGTATTGGCCGCTGTCCAAAGTGGAACTCGTTGTCGTAATCGTCTTCAATGATTGTAAATCCATAAGCGTTTGATAAAGAAATAAGCTGCAAACGCCTTTGTAAACTTAAAGTAACCGTAGTGGGGAATTGATGATGCGGTGTGGTGTAAATTGCCTTTACTGATTTATGCGTCTGAAGGATAGTACGAAGTTCGTCAATATTTAAACCATTTTCATCAACGCTCAGCGGTACCAGTTCTGCTCCGGCACTCTGGAAAGCTTGCCATGCTGGCTTATATCCAGGATTTTCTACGATCACTTTATCGCCTGGCTTGAGCAGGGCATGTGCTGTTAAGTACATCGCCATTTGGCTTCCCCTGGTGATGAAAATCTCGTCGGGAGATAACCGCATGGAACGCTTGTAGTTAAGCATTTGCGCAATAGCGTTTCTGAAATCCCAATCACCAGCCTCTTCGGTATAACCCATCATTTGCCATCTTCCTTTTCGACTGAATATTTGTCGATAGGCCGCTGCAAGTTCATTTATTGGCGCTATTCGCGTGTCGGGGATTCCATCGTCAAATATAATTTCTGGCTTGATGCTTACCACTTGCTCAGAAACCACTGAATTAGGATGTTTTACCGCTGAAAAGTCCGGTAAATTATCCGCAATGAACGTTCCTTTCCTCACTTTCGAAACCAGCCAACCTTCTGCAAGGAGAACATCTAATGCATCGATCACTGTATTACGGTTGAGCTTTAATTGCAGTGCCATTTGCCTGCTGCCCGGTAGTGGATCGCCACTTTGCAGTTTTCCTCCCTTTATTGCCTCAATAATCGAATCGGCCACCTGAATATAGATCGGCCGTTCGCAGTTCACGTTTATTGTTATCTGTAGATCCCAGGGTCTGAGCATATCTGGACTTGTGGCTATTAATAATTCAACTACAATTATATCAACAATATCATGGAATATTAGAAGATCATAAGGATTTACCAGTAATTGAACTGACAGTAGATACAAACAGAACTTGCCTGCGGGTCATACAATTTTTGCGATTAGCAAATATTTTCTATTGATTAATAAGCCCGATCATTACCAGGTTGTAGAAAGGCTAGGAAAAAGGTCCGCAAACTTTATGTTTTAGCCATTGTTCAGCATGCATGTCCCTAGCTGAATTTCGTAACAGGCTTTACATTGTAATTTTTCATTCAGATACACCCGGCGGACGTAGGTTTGACATTGCTTTACTATGGCTTATAGTATTAAGTGTTGGGGTGGTTTTTATGGAGAGCATTGCTTCTGTAAGGAAGGAATATGCTCTTTTAATAACAGCCGCCGAATGGTGCTTCACTATCCTCTTCACCATAGAATTTGTAGCCAGAGTATTTAGTTCACCCAACCGGTACCGGTATATATTTAGTTTTTATGGGATGATTGATCTTTTAAGCATTCTTCCCGCATACCTGGCTTTGTTCATTCCAAACCTTCAATATTTGCTGGTAATTAGGGCATTGAGATTACTCAGGGTCTTCCGGATACTAAAGCTTACAAGGTTCTTGAAAGAAGGAAATGTGCTTGCAGTAGCATTAAGAGCGAGCATGTATAAAATTGTAGTGTTCCTTACAACTGTAATTACCCTGGTAATTGTAGTAGGTACAATGATGTATGTGATCGAGGGAGAAAAAAATGGCTTCACAAGTATACCTATTTCCATCTATTGGGCCATCGTTACAATTACCACCGTTGGCTATGGTGACATTTCTCCTTCAACTCCACTCGGCCAGTTCCTTGCAGCCCTACTGATGATTTTAGGCTACGGTATCATTGCTGTACCCACAGGAATTGTATCTTCAGAAATTACCAGGATTTCAAATTCGGGACTGTTGCCTTGTCCAAATTGTAATCATATGATTTTCCCGGCCAATGCAAGGTTCTGCGGCAACTGTGGCACCGAACAGAAACGCTCAGATAACAAAAATTAACATCAGACCGAAAGGATAGAACTTTTAGTTCAATGACCGGGAAAATCTAAAAAAACAATATTATTTAGCGGGGGCAACCCTCCAAATAGTATTAGAAGCATCGTCTGCTACCAGAAGGGAACCATCACGAATTACGGCAACTCCCACCGGTCTTCCATATACTTTACTTTTTTCCTTATCTGCAATAAATCCGGTTAAGAAATCCTGGGGTTTACCTGAAGGTTTGCCGTTCTTAAATGGCACAAATACTACCTTATATCCTACAAGCTGAGAATGGTTCCATGATCCATGTTGCCCGATGAAAGCTCCTCCCTGATATTCACCTGGGAATGCTTTTTGATCATAAAAGGCTAAACCTAAAGATGCCGTATGAGAACCAAGCGAAACATCTGGAACTATAGTTTTTTTAACGAGGTCGGGCCGTACATTTTTCATTCTGGGATCTTCATTAGGACCAAAGTAAGCATAGGGCCAGCCATAAAAACCATTTTCTTTAACACTGGTGATATAATCGGGCACTAACTCATCACCCAGTTCATCGCGTTCATTCACTGCTGTCCACAAGGTTTGGGTTCCTGGCTCCCAATCCATTCCTACTGGATTTCGCAGTCCTGATGCATAGATCTTCTCCCCTGAACCGTCAGGATTTACAACCAGTATAGCAGCCCTTCGAACCTCATGCTCCATTCCATTCTCTCCGTTATTAGATCCTGATCCTACAGAAATATAGATCTTGGAACCATCCTTACTCGCAATAATATTACGCGTCCAATGATTGTTATACCCGCCTGCTGGAAGCTCAACGATTTTAGTCCCCTTAGCACTGATCTTCGTAGTACCAGGAGTATATGGAAAACGCATCAAACCACTTGTGTTGGCTACATAGAATGAATTATTTAAAACTAGCATACCCAGTGGTTGCTCTAAACCTGTTAAAAAAACCTGTTTAAGGTCTACTTTACCGTCTTTGTTACTATCCCTAAGAATAGTGATCCGGTTGGCGCTTGCATCCTGCTGATTCGCCTTTGCTTTACCGGTAATATTATCTTTGATCTTTGCCTTTAGTTTCTTTTCGGTAGCAGCTTCAGCAATGAAAATATCTCCATTTGGAGCCTCATATATCCACCTGGGGTTTTGAAAACCATCGGCGTACTTTGTAACCTGAAAACCAGAAGGTGCTACAGGAGTCTTTCCTTCCGGCCAGCCAATAATATCAGAAAAATTTGTCTTTGAGGCGGTAGTATCTGGCTCAGGAAGAACCAGTTCTCCAGCCGCGGTTGATGTTCTGGAAATAGTATCAGCACCGCTATTTTTCGTTTGCTTGTTATTCGAATTACAACCTGTCCAAGCCAACCCAAGTGCCAAAACTAACCCGGGTAATACAAATTTGTTATTCATGCTCTTTTTTCAAAATTTCACTCAAGCAACCGTAAAAATACTTGTATTGTTTGAACTATAAGACGGAAACCGTTGACTGCTTAGCTATAAAGAGTTGGTCCAGATGCTGCTGGTAGCGCTTCAAATCTTTCTCAATATCTGCATTCTTCTCTACGTCGTGAAAATGCAGGCTTTCCAATGGATGCATTCCAGTGAAGGCATTCATGCGATGGAAACCGAATAAAGGCCCGTCGTCAACACTTCTTTGGTTAAAAAACTCACCAGGCAACGTAAAGGCAGTTGCCGGTGCATTCCAGGAAGTAGTTAGCAGATAATTACGCCCGTGTAGCATGCCCCCAGTCCCATAATTAACGTCAGGGTTCTCCGCCTTCCGGCCATCACTATGATAAATTCCCTTACGGTGCCCAGCGGTGAAAACTTCGTCTATATACTTCTTGAAGCCGTGGGGCAACTGAAACCACCAAATAGGAGTGTGATAAATGATAGTATCAGCCCAAACAAAGTTCTCTACCTCTTCAATAACATCATATTCCTTATTTATATCTGTAGATCTCACTTCGAAACCTTCTCTGGTGTTGAAAAATTCTTTGGTTGCATCGAAAACGGATCTATTGAATCTTCCGCCTGAATGTCCAAATACCTGACCTCCATTTATTACAAAAATCTTTTTACTTTGATTACTCATATTTATTGCTTTTGACACAAATGTAGGACGGTAAATACTTCTATTAAAATAATACAAATCATACCTTTGTATTATAATTATAATAGATATTACTATGGTGAATTTAGAGTGGTTCAGAACTTTTAAAGCTATTTACGAGACAGGAAGTCTTACGGGAGCGGCAGAAGCATTATATGTTTCTCAACCTGGGGTAAGTTTACATCTTAGCTCTTTGGAGGCATACGTGGGCTACAAATTATTCGACCGTAGTTCAAGAAAAATGGTCACTACAGAAAGAGGTAAGGTTTTATATAACTATATTGTAGAAGCACTTACCCACCTTGAAAAGGCAGAACAGCATTTTCACAAAAGCACAGAAAAAGAGCGGCCAACTATTAGTATAGGTATGTGCTTCGAAACTTTTCAATTTACTTTGGAGCCCTATTTGCCAAGATTACCCTTTAATGTGATCATCAAGTTTGGGGATTATCCAGAGATGCTGAGCGATCTGGATGCTGGTATTCTTGACCTGATCATTACTCCACAGAAGGGGGAATTTACGGGATTAGAATATGAGGCATTTTTTAAGGAACGTATTGTAATAGTAGGAGGGGCTAATACTGATATAGAGGGCTTTAAAAAACTGCTGAAGGATGGAAACAAGGTTGATATTCAAAAATGGTTGAAGAAACAGATCTGGTACGGGACAAATGGAGATATGGAGCATCTTCGAAGGTTCTGGCATTTCAACTTTGGGAAAAGACCCGACTTCAAGCCAAACTACATAGTGCCCAATATGAGCTCCATACTAAGATGTCTTGGCGGAGGCGAAGGCATTGCCGTAATACCTGACTTTTTATCAAAAAAGGAATTCGAGCAGGGCCACGTTAAATTGGTATGGGAAGGTGATAAACCAATTGAAAACACCCTTTATTTTGGCACCCGTAAAAAGACTACTTATAATAATGAAATTGCCATGGTCAAAGAGATTTTTTTAAGGGAAATGGTTTAAAGATTATAATTTCTTTATTATCCAATAGAAACCTGCCGCGGTGATGATAGAAACCAAGCCGGTAAGTGTCCATAGAACATCAAACCCAAAGTGGTCGGCAATACGCGTCCCTATAAATGGAGATATGATATGTGCAGCAGAAAATGCCAGGGAATTTACTCCCATATAAGAACCCTGCTTTTTTCCTGAAGCCCTTTTCATAGTCAATGTTGCCATAAAAGGCATGGCTAGAATTTCGGATATACATAGCAGGAACATACCGAAGTAGAGAAGCAGGAATTTGCCGGGCAATAGTAGTACGAGAAAGGCAGCACCACCTAACAAAGTCCCGATGATGATCGTTCCACTTGCTCCAAGTCGTCTTTCTGCAATATGTACGAGGATCATCTCGAGTGAAAAGACCACGAATCCACTGTAGGCGAGTATTACTCCGATACTCCATTCACTAAGGTGATGGACCGTCCTGTAAAACAGTGGGAGAGTGCTTAGAAGCTGGAAAAAACAAACACTGTACAGCAGGCAGAAAAAACTAAATACTAAAAACGGAGCATCCTTCCATGGAGACAAACCAGTTGTTCCCTTTTCAGGATCTTTTTGAACACCTTTAACGGGTTGCAGATTCCGGAAATAAAAGTAGAAAAAGAGGCCAGCAAGTCCCGTACTGATCGCATTTCCATAAAACAACCAATGGTAAGAGATAGCCGCAAGTAGACCTCCCAGAGCCGGGCCAATAGAGAAGCCCAGGTTCATAGCCATTCTGTTAAGAGAAAAAGCTTTTGTGATATTTTCAGGCGACGTATACGACGCAATAGAAACGGTATTCGCTGGCCGGAAAGTTTCACTGATAACACTTAGAATAAAGACTCCAATACTTAATTGAACGGGAGTACTTAGAACAGGAAGGATACAGTATACCGGAACACAAAGCATAAGGCAAAGGAACTGAACCCTGAAATTACCAACCTTATCACTTAACCATCCTCCTAAAGCTGACCCAACTACGGCACCTGCACCAAAACAACTTAAAGTATTTCCGGTATCTTTCAAGCTAAATTTAAGCGCATCAGTCATGTAAACCCCGAGAAATGGAATAACCATCGCTCCGCTGCGATTGATAAGCATTATCAATGCCAGCATCCAGGCGGGTTTAGACAGACCACGATAAGAATTAAGGTAAAGTTGTATTAAATGCTTCATGGGCAGGCGGTAAAAATAAGAGAATTGGACCGACCTTGACAAATCGTTTTGTCATAAAAGAAAGGATATCCTAAACCTTCCAATTGATTTGCAGTTTTGTGCGGAATCTTTAATTTTGCACCGCACTATAGAAATACTACTTAATTGGGAATATGAACTTTAAGCTTATCACTTGTACATTTATCACCGCTCTTTTTGCATTCACTTCCTGCAAGAAAACGCAAGAAGAACCTGTAATTGAATACCCTTTCACTTTAGAAAATTCAACCGTAGAAAAAAAGTCGGAGATACAGCTCTTTACTAGTAATCAGGAATTGAAGGACGTAGGAAAGATCACAAAGTTTGTTGAAAATAGTCAGCTATTTAACATGCATTTACAAGATAATCGTTTCGGTTCGTTGACTGTCTTTTCTGCCGACTCCTCTTATTTCAATTTTCCTGAAAACAAGTATACGTATGAGAAAAAAAACGGCTTGTATTACTTTTATTCTACATACTTATATGATCTTGGAGATGCTCCGGCTGGCTCATTGGCATTAGTAAAACATAAGGAACCACATTTTAATACCGCCCAGGGAGTAATGGCAAAAGAAATCAGGGTTGCTAAGGGAACATTAAAATCACTGGAATTTTCATGCCTTGCCTATAAATTATCCAGGAACAGCTATAATGTAAACGGAAAGCTTACGGGGTCTACAGAGGAGGAAGGTGTTCTATATAATGAATTCAATGAAGACTTCCTGAGAAGCCTTGGAGAACATGATACTTTGGCTGTCCAAAAATTTGTGATAACCGTAAAATAATTAGTCGTATTCTACCCTGCTTTTGTCGCAATGTACACACCTTTTACTTCATATTAACTTCGATATTTGGATAAAAATCACCGAAATAAAAGAAATATGAAAGACGAAAGAAACCCCATTGGATGGACAGAGATTTATGTGGAAGATCTTGTCCGCGCCCAAAAATTCTATGAAGATGTTTTGCAAATTACGATGCAACCAGCTCCGGTGCCTCAAGGAATGGAAGCTGAGGAAGGAAGTGACGACTACTTCGAAATGGTATTTTTTCCAGGTAACATGGAAGCCCCGGGAGTAAGTGGTTCTTTGGTAAAATCAAAAATGTTCAAACCGGGATCAGGAGGAACAATGGTCTACTTCTCATGTAGTGATTGCGCAGAGGAAATTTCAAGGGTTGAAGCCGCTGGAGGGCAGGTAATAGCAGGTAAAATGCCTATTGGTGAATATGGATTCTGCGGGATTTGCATGGATACGGAGGGTAACCAGATTGGTTTCCACTCAATGCAATAGGAAAAATTTTCTTGCAAAGGGAGTTGAATGCTCCCTTTTTTTATTCCCTGAAAATGATTGCATTAGGGCGAAATATTTATTTAGAAGGGGAATTCCCCCTAGATTACATTTTCCGATATCATCACTATTTCTATATTTGCGCCATAATACGTCGTTCCCAGCCTGCCCGGATGGCGAAATTGGTAAACGTTGCGGTCTCAGAAGCCGTTGAGAATTGTCTCTTGAGAGTTCGAGTCTCTCTCCGGGCACCAGGTTAACCACTTATTCACCCTCATTTTGTTTCAGCTGTAACCTTAAGTTTTTAGGAGCAACTTCGCAATAGGCGGTTCTCAAAGCATCTGTAAACAACCCTTCATTTACCCGCTTCATTTCTATCATTGTCCAGCCTTGTTTTCCCCATTTATTATTAACGGGATAGATCACTGTTCTGTCATTAGAGGAAAATACATCCTGGTCTATTTCAGACAACTTCACTGTGGCTATTTGTAGTTCGGCTACGTAAGTGGCAAAAATCTTTTTCTTAACCCTGAATGACGTTTTTTCAAAGTGGGGTTCTTCCGTTACTTCCGGCAATGAGAGAGCCAGTTGTCTGAATAAGTCAAATGTTACCATAATCAACCAAATAGAAGGATTCTTTTTTAGCTTTACAAAACATTGGCTGTTTAGCTACAATCTCCAGTAATACAAGATTGTCGAAAAGATAATTGAATGAACAAAATTCCAATAGCAGAAATTCCGGCTTCAGAAAGAAATTCTGAAGAGAATGGCTTTAGCATCTCCGAACTAGATTCATCCTTATTAGCTAAGGAGAGGATAAGGGGAAAGCACCGCCATAATTTCTTCTTCATTCTGCTTATAAAAAAGGGAACAGGGATTCATGAAGTTGATTTGGTGAACTATGATGTAGCAGACAATATGATCTTTTGTTTACGGCCAGGTCAGATTCATCTCCTGAAGTTAGAGAGCGACGTTACCGGGTATGTGATGAGGTTCAATACCAACTTTTACCAGCCAAACGAGAAGTCAATCCTACAGAAATTCAGGAAGGCAACTCACACTAACCTCTGTCCACTCGACAATAACCGTTTCGAAAGAGTACACGCCATAGCAGAACGGATTTTCAAAGAATTTAGCGATAAGGAAGAGGGTTATACTAGTGTTATAAAGGCTTCTCTTGATATGTTTTTTATTGAACTTGTTCGTCGATGCAACAATGGCGGCCAGGTGGAAGACCAGGTGCATTCTTATAAACAGGACCGACTTGAGGAGTTTCTGGATTTACTAAGATGCAATCTCTCATCTATGAAGCAAGTTTCTCAATACACCACAATGATGAACCTATCGGCATTTCAATTGAACGAAATTACCAAGACAACAATTGGAAAAACTGCATCGGAAGTCATAAATGAACAAATAGTCCTTGAGGCAAAAAGGCATTTGCTGGCTTTAGACGAACAGGTGAAAATGATCAGCGAGAGCCTTGGTTATGAAGACGTCTCCTACTTCATTCGTTTCTTTAAAAAGCATACTGGCTATTCTCCCGACGCCTACAGGAAAAACTTTAGATAAGTACTATCCAAGTAAATTTTTGTTCTATTTCTCATTTTCAGCCTAAGCTAGTTTTGTAGCTATAAATTATTGCTAGTTTAACTGATATGGAAACACCGAACAAAACATTTGATGTGATAATAATTGGAGGAAGCTACTCAGGTTTAGCAGCCGCACTTGCCCTTGGTAGAGCATTGATGAATGTTTTAATTATTGATGGAGCAGAGCCGTGCAACAAGCAAACGCCTCATTCCCATAATTTCCTTACGCAAGACGGGAAAAAGCCAGCAGAGATCCACAAACAAGGAAAAGAACAAGTATTGATGTACAATACAGTAGAATTCCTTGAAGGAGTTGCGGTCGCGGGGAGAAAAATGGATGATGGAACTTTTGAAATACAGGTGTCAAAAGGAGAAATATTCAGAGCAGGCCAGTTAATATTCGCCACAGGCATCAAAGATGATCTGTCAGGAATTCCTGGACTTGCAGAATGCTGGGGTATTTCGGTGATCCACTGTCCTTACTGCCATGGGTATGAAGTAAGAAATGAACCTACCGGTATTTTAAGTAACGGACCAGAGGCTATTGAAATAGCGGGTTTAATCTCCAACTGGACAAAGGACCTTACTATTTTAACAAATGGAGAGCATACTTTTAGTGAGGAGGAAGAGCTTAAACTGAAAAAACATGATATTAAAATTGATGAAAGAACAATTGCGAAGTTAAAGCACGATAATGGCTACTTAAGCAGTGTTACTTTTCAAGATGGATCAGAGCTCTCGCTGAAGGCAATTTATTATCGGCCCACCTTTGTTCAGCACTGTCAAATACCACAGGCATTAGGCTGCGAGTTAACAGAAGAAGGCTATATTAAGGTTGATTCAACTCAGGCAACTAGCATTAAAGGTATTTTTGCCTGCGGAGATAATGTAACAAGGATGAGAGCTGTGGCCAATGCTGTATTTATGGGTACCATGGCTGGGGTGGCAGCTAGTAGACAGCTTATACTCGACAGATTTAGCGAATAAGGTCATGCACCTGTTTTCCTTACAATTTCCTTTATGCGGACATCTAATTGTTCTGTACTTGTTTGAAGCATCTCTACAATACCTAGAACATCCTCGCTGATGTCCATTGTTTTTACGAGGGAAATAAGCGCCAGCATGTTAGCAAGAGGCGCCCTTGCTAAATGGGCCTGATCGAATGCGATATCGTTCAGAACCTGAACTTTATCCTTCTTTTCTTCTTCCGCCTGAACCTTCTTTTTCAGCAATTCGCTTTCGTACTTTTTTCTGTCGGCTACCTTGTAAAAAGCGCAATAAAAAAGCTCTTCGTCATCTGATTTGGGGCCGGATTGTGCAGTGAACAGACAAGGAAAGCTAGCATTATTACTTCGAATAGTAAGATCAATTTCTTTAACGGTTCCGTGCATTTTTAAAATCGGCTGCACAAAAAGCTGATAATAAACTTTACCACCCTTATCCAGCAAGTCTGAAATGTTTTTTCCAAGAATATCTGTTTCATCCAGGTCTAACCACTGTAAGAGAGTTGAATTCACATTTGAAATCTTGCCTTGTCTGAGCGTTAATAAGCCGCAGGGCGAATTATTAAAAAGGCTTTTGTAATCGGGAATGAGAGCGTGAGTCATTAATGAGTATCGAGATAATTTTCAATCGCTGCAATAGTCTCTTCCGGTGCGCTGAGATGAGGACAATGACCAGTTGCTTTCATGATTACCAGAGTATTTTGCGGTGTGTTCCTTTCAATATAATAGCCCACCTCCAGTGGAGCAAGTATATCCTCTGAACATTGAAGGCTAAGACTTTTTACTTTTAGTTTTTGAAGATCAGAACGGTTATCTGAAAAGAAAGTTACCCGCGCGAATTCTCTCGCTATCTCCGGGTCTGTAGCGCAGAAGTTTGCCGCAAGCTCATCGCCTAACTCGGGTGCTTGAGGATTACCCATGATCAGGGGAGCCATAGAGGTCGACCAGCCAAGGTAATTAGCATCCATTACTTCAAATAAAGACTCAATGTCTTCTCGGTTCATTCCTCCTACATAATCTTCACTGTTTATATAGGAAGGAGAGGGGGCTACCATAATTAGCCTTTCAAATTGCTCTGGATGTCTTATAGCTGCTCTCAAACCGATCATGCTACTAACAGAATGTCCAATAAAAATAACCTTGCTAAGCTCAAGAGCCTGTATTACTTCATTTACATCTTCGGCATAGCCATCCAGCGATGAGTATCTATTAGGGTCATAGGCCTCTATGTCTGACTGACCTGCTCCTACATAATCGAAAACAACAATTTTGTACCTTGACTCAAAAGCTTTAATTAGATGCCTCCAAACGTTTTGGTCGCAACCAAAACCATGGGCCATTAACATACATTGGTTTCCGTTTCCGTAAATCCGGACATTATTACGCTTAACTATATCTATCATAAGCTTTTCTGGCTTAATTTTATACGTTTTATCCCTAGTTCAAGTTTCCACTATAATCCATCCAATGGGTATTTAATTCATTTTTGTGAATTATACCAATACTCTGATTTATAACCGCCAGGCGTCTAATGTTTACTAAGCCTTGTTTTATAAACAACCTCACCATCTATACTTACCGCTTGCATTAATAATTGCTTCTCTTTAACCGAAAAAGTCATGAACCCGGGAACAGCTTTGGCCAGTTTACTTTTTGGAATTGTTTTCAATGAAAGTACTTCTGAACCTGCACCTGATATGAATTGTTGAGTTATCTTGTTCACTTTAAGATGCTGCAAGTTATGTTCATGCCCTGAAATGTATGCGTCCACTTTGTACTTGGAAAATAAAGGCTTTAGTTGTCTCCGGACCGCCCTTGTATCATAAGCAATTCGACGGTGCCCACCTGTATGAATAGGATGGTGACCCACAATTATTTTCCACTTTACACTGGGCGACGCGGTTTCTAATTCTTTCCTTATCCATTCTTTCTGTTCTGCTGGCTTTTGGCTTTTTATATTATTTCCGTAGTGTTGCTTTTTATGGTACAGCTTAACCAATGGATTAGTATCCAAAAAAAGTATTAGAACTTGTTGGCTTGTGTCTCCATCAATAGCAAACTTCTTCGAATAGTACCTGGAAGGCATAGACCATCTGCTGTTGGTATTAGAATATTCAATCTGAGCATCGGGGTTTGCCATATAATCATGGTTACCAAGAACCGGGTACCACTTTACCTGCAGTGATTTTTGATTGTAAATCTTTTCAAATGAATTTTGAAAGAGTGGATCAAGGGTATCTTTAACTCCAGCTGGATAAAAGTTATCTCCAGTGCTTACAATAAAATCTGCGTCTAACTTCTCCGCCGCTATAGCCATCTGAGTGGCAACCGGCCGTTGAAAATCTCCTCCGCTTTTACCCCAATCGCCAATAGCAATAAAGTGTAAAGCAGAATCACTTTTTTCCAATTCAAGCTTTGACGAATATTGCTTGTTGCCAGAATTAAACGAACCTTGCGAAAACGCTTGAGGGAGACAAATTACAAGAAGTAAAAGCTGAAAAATAGGGAAGAACCTCATTTATCTTTTTCTTAGAGTTCAAAATAGTTCATAAACTGACAAATTGCTTGAAAGTTTTTATTAAGAACACCTGATGAATGAGTGAGATTAGACAGAAATTCACCAGGTAGGCTTAGGGCCCTACCTGGTACGAATTTCGATGCAAAAAAGAACCTTGATCTAATTTTTATTTACTAAACAAGTTAACAGAATTTCTATACCCAGAACCAGTGTTGGCGTACCAATCGGTGTATTGTGTTCCTCCTGATAAGATCCAGTTCGGAAGTTTTAAATACGCTGTGCTAATATCTTTTCCTTCTAATGGATAAACAAAGTTTTTCACAGGAACGCTGATTGCCCATGGATATCCTTCTGCTGTGAGGTAGTACTTTCCTGCAGCAACATTGCTGCGATCGTCTCCCGTTCCAAATAAGCTTTTATCAGCTAAAGTAGTTGGAGTTTTTCCTGGTAGGTGGATCTCTGAACCTCTACCTGCGTTTTTATTCCAGATAAAAGGATTGTACTCACCCAAGCCGAAGCTTGCCAAAGATGGCCCGTTTGCAATTGTAAAGCTGATATTATATGATTTTGCCGTTTGCTTAGGTTCTTCCAGGCGGGTGTTATAGTAAAGCATTTCCGAATGTGTATTATCGAAAAGTGTTATAACAGCCTTTTCCTGTCCTGCTTCAAGAGAACCACCTGTAACATCACCTATCAGTTCTCGTTTAACCGGGAATTCTATACCAAAACCATTTTGGAAAATTCCACCTCTTGCCTGAAGCTCATAGTTACCGTCAACCTGAACTACTTTGTTTCCAGCATTAGTGATCACTTTTAATTTGTAAGAGAATACCACATCATTCATGTCGTAATCTCCTTTAACTGGCCACATATCCTCGAAAGCAATTGTTGCCCCAGCATCAGCAGCTGCATTTGGATAATAGTTATTAAAAGCTTTTGAAGCATCATTAGGGTAGTCGTCAAGATTATCGGCAACACCATCACCGTCTGAATCTACAATTGTTGCCATGCCGTTTCCTGGATTACATCCAGTAGCAGGAATATAAAGATCACAACCTTGAGATGCACCATCCTTGAACAACCCAGAAGGTAAGGTAGAACCATAACACACTCTTAAATTACCTTTAAACTTCTGACCATTCGAAGTTTGTTGAGCATCAAGTATCAGGTTAGAGTTAATTGTTCCAGTAACTTTTACCATAGATGTTGATCCACTTGCGGAAAAACCTCCTGTTATTTTATCAAGGTCTTTCGTCTTGAAATATGATGCATCATACAAATTGACCTGCGCGCTGCCATTAATTTGTGTATTACCGCTAACCTGAACATAACTGTAGTTATTTAACAGATTATTATTCATCAGGCTATTAGAAACCAGAAGTTTACAGCGGTTATTTACAATACCGCCACCATTAATTTGAAGGTTGTTAACTGTTGCAGAGCCTTTATTCTCAAAAGTTGTTGTGCTGTTCACGTTCATTGTACCACCAACCGAAATTGTGCCTTCGTTAGTGTCGGTAATATTAGATGAGTTAAGATTAAAGTCGCTCGTAACCGTTAGATCACCATAGTTATTTACAGTACCTGAGGAAGCAAGGTTTCCTGTAAACTTAGCTGTTCCGTAGTTACTGAAAACATGAGTAGCCCTGTCAAACTCTAAACCAGGAAAGCTTACCCTGCTACCATTTGTTACCACAAAACCAATAGCACTGCTTCCTGCATTTTTATTAATGTTCTGTACCGTAAGATCAGTTCCACACAAACGGGCAATACCACCACCGTTACCAAAGGTAAGGTTAACTATTTTATTAGAACCGCTGATACAAACTGTTTTACCACCATCAATAGTGATCCACTGACCTGAAGAGGTAAGGCTTACGCTTTGAGTACAGCCGGTATTGCAATCAGGACTAGTAGCAAATGTACTAGCACCAGATTTAGTGGAAGAGACAGTAGTGTTTATTGCTCCAAGTGAAATATTTACTTCAGCTCCGCTTAATTCTACTTTTTTGTTTACGGTTGAATTGTCTGGCGCTGTTTTAATTACATATACCTCTGTAATGCTGCTTGGAACATAAACCTTCGTTTCAAAACTAGCATCCGTTGAAGCTGACCCTTTTGAAAGTAATTTACCGTCAGGAGTATAAATAGCAATAATGTGAGTAGCATCAGAAAAACGTGTATCTGTAACTGCAACCTTGAATGTTACATCGCGTGAAGATTCCCATAAGAATCCTTCAGGAACTATTACGTCCGTCAACTTGTTAATATCGCCATTGGCCAATAACTGATCATCGGTTTTCTTGCAAGCCTGAAAAACACTCGCAATAATAAGGGAGTAGGTTAGTAAATGTTTGTAACTCATAGTCATACTTAATGCATACGGAAGGGCAATTCTAATGCCATGGCTGTTAAGATGCGTTTTAAAGCGGTGGTGGTTCAAACTGTAGGTCCCAAATGCCTCATCCTGTTCTATAGACTGCGAAATTTTGGGAAAGGTTTTCCTCTTTCCCAGTTATAAATCCATTGTAAAGCCTCTTGTCCTTTAATAAGGAAGGGCATTATTATTACTTACACAATGGTAGACCCAACTACAATGACTTAATTTGTACCTTCTCTGAAATAGAATAGCTAAACATGCAGGAAGATCTACAGCAACTTAGAAATTTACTGGAAACAATCGGAGTTTTGCAGAGTGAGGATTGGGAAGCATTTTCAAAAGTATGGTCGCCTTACTCCGCAAAGAGAAAGATCAGTCTTACCGCCATTGGCGAAACCGAGAAATACCTTTATTTTGTTTTAGACGGTGTTCAACGGGTTTACTATTTTGACGGGGAGGGGCGAGAGGCCACTATTGTTTTTATGTACCCACCTTCATTTGGCGGTGTGTTAGATTCCTTCATGCTTCAGCAACCATCTCGCTATTGTTACGAAACCTTAACTCCCTCACGGTTCCTGCGTGCTCCATATGCTGAGGTGAACGCCCTGATGAAATCACATCCGTCAATACAGCACCTTATCCTTCAGGGCCTCTCGGCGGTGCTTTCAGGAGTATTACAGCGACTTACAGAGTTGCAATGCTTCACTTCTGAAGAAAAGTTTTCGAGCTTTTTAAAACGAAGTCCCCATATTCTACAACTAGTTCCACATAAGTATCTGGCTAGCTACATTGGAATAGATCCAACTAATTTTAGTAAGCTGATCAATAAAGTGAAAATCTAAATCATGGTATTTACCAAGGTTGACGTGAACAAGGATTGCCAACTTTGCATCTATGAAACTCAATAAAAACCACCTCTTAAATAAGCTTGGCGACCAAGTAGAAAGCCATTTGCATATTGCAATTTCATCATTTCAGAACGAGTCTGAGAAAGTGTTGCTATGCCCGTCTGCTACCGGCGGCTGGAGTATTGCCCAATGCCTTGACCACTTGAACTCTTATGGGGATTACTTCTTACCTCGATTGAGTAAGGTATTACAGGTGGAAACCTCCGATAATGCCGTTACGTTCAAAAGCGGCTGGTTGGGAGATTATTTTAGTAAGATGATGGAGCCTTCAGCAAAGAAATACAAAGCAGCTAAAGGGCATACTCCGAGGAAAGATCTAGATGTATACAAGGTTACCGCCACTTTCATTGCTCAACAAGAAGAATTACTGTTGCTGTTAAGGAGGGCAACAAGTGCTAATCTTAATCACAGGATTCCAATTTCTATATCTCCAATAATACGTTTAAAAGCCGGCGATGTCTTTCGTTTTCTTATAGCTCATAATGAAAGACACATGCAACAGGCACTTAGGAATCTCCCTTAATCTCACTATCATGCATGTGATAGTAACCATTCCCGGGCTTCAGTCGTGGACGTAAAAAACTGCGTTATCACATTTCCCTGCTTTAGATCGACCGCTTTCTGAGCGGAGATATTGTTAAACATTACCGAGGAGAAGACCCAGGCAAAATGGCGCAGTCCTGCAGCTTCCATCATAGGAAACCACTGACCACCTACCCATTCGGAAGCGTCAGAAACGCCGGTGATGTTCGAATTATCATTCAACACGAGTCGGCAATTATTCGCCTTCAACAGTTCATGCATCTTCAAACAACCATATTTCACAGACTCAAGGTCCTGAAAGCCGATCCAATCTACCTCAAGGATGCCAGTTGCAACGTTGAAGCTTATAGCCATCTGATTATCTTTATACTCAGTTGAAGATTCAACAATAATTTCACGACGAAGGTCATTAATGGGAAGTTTAAAAAAGAACGTGGAGCCTTTTCCCAGTTCGCTTTCAATCCAAAAATCTCCACTATGTCTAATTAATATCTCAGACACTATAAAAAGGCCTAAACCCAATCCTTCGTACTTCATGGCCGTAGCATCTACACGATAGAACCGCTGAAAAATCCTCGCCAGATCCTCATCTGCTATGCCGATGCCAAAATCTTTAATTGAAGTAATTACATAATTCGCTTGGACGTAAGTATCTATTTCAACACGATCGGCTCCAGGCGAATATTTAACAGCATTGGAAAGTATATTCGCAAATACCTGCTCTAATCGGTAGCGATCTCCCTTAAGCTTTACAGATGATTTATTTTTAACAATAACTTGATGCTTTACATTCCAGCTCCTAAACGTATGAACAAAATCGTCTATTAGTTCAGCAAAATCAATTTCTTCAATATTGTATACGAGCTTTCCAGCTGATATTTTAGACACATCAAGTAAATCGGAAGTAAGCCTCTCCAAACGTTTCAATTGATCAAGGCCACGAGAGATAAAAGTAGTCTGTTCTGCGGTTTTGTTTTTATCTAAAAGCTGCAGATAAAGCTTTAGACTAGTGAGCGGAGTTTTGAGTTCGTGACTCGCGATACTTACAAACTCATCCATTTTCTTCAATTGCAAATTGCTGTGTTGATGTTCTCTTTCCTGCTCGGTGATGTCTGTCAATGTACCAAGAAAACCAGTTTCTCCATCAAAAACGGGTAAGCCTACCGAGAGGAACCATCTATATTCATTATTTGCACTCTTAAGTCGAAATCTGCCACTATAATGCTCTCTATTCCGCAAAGCTTTATCGTAGTATTTTTGAACCTCCGGAATATCATCCTCATGCAATAACTTGGTCCAGCCGCTATCAAATCCATCAGCGACAGGCATGCCAGAAAATTTCTCCCACTGCTTGCTAATATAATTCAAACTTCCGTCAACCCCGGTTCGCCAAATAATAACAGGAGTATTATCGGCAAGAAATCTGAAGTATTGTTCATTTTTTCGTAAGGCTTCAGACGATTGCTTTTGTTCTTCAATATCCACGCATATACCTAACCAGGAAGTCAAGACCCCATTTTTGTCGAACACAGGCTTCGTTTTACTTAGGTGCCAGCGATAAATTCCGTTTTTATCTCTAAAACGCTGCTCAATTTCATAACTTGTGGCACTCTGTAGATTTCTCTGCGCTTCTCTCTGCACTAGCGGTAGATCCGCTGGATGTATCAAAGTCCAAATAATCTTTTTTAATTCACTAACACATGTCGTTCCCGTAAAATCAAACCATTCCTGGTTATAATAATTCGCGGACATATTTGCATCAGCCCTCCAAACTTTGGCAGGAACTGCATCAGCTAAAAAACGAAATTCAGAATCAAACGAGCTATCAGGCATAAGACATATTAGCTGACAAACAAGTCAGGGTAGCAAAGATATTATTTATGCATTTTACAGCACTATATCCAAGGAAGGATTTTCTGGACTGCGAAAAGCCGTAAGTAAATAAGAACTGGTGTTTATAGATTTAGCTGTTATGAAATATTCCGTACTTTGCTTCAAATGGATCCTATTTACATTACTGAATTGTTTGGCACATTCTTTTTTGCAATGTCAGGAGCTCTGGCTGCTGCTGAACATAATGAGGAGCACGACTGGTTTGGCGCGGGCTTTATAGGCTTCGTTACCGCAATAGGAGGAGGTAGTTTGCGGGATATTTTGCTAGGTAGTTATCCACTTATATGGGTCGGCAATGTACGATTTCTGTATGCCATCCTCCTGGGAATTCTACTGGCCGGTTTATTTTATAATACCCTGTTAAAGCTTCGCAGAACCTTTTTGCTTTTTGATACTTTGGGTATTTCCCTTTTCACCATCCTTGGAACGGAAAAAGCACTTAGGTATGGTATTAGTTCTGAAGTTGCTGCCATGATGGGAATGTTTACAGCAGTGATGGGCGGAGTAGTAAGAGATACTTTGCTAAACGAGGTGCCTGTAATTTTTAAGAAGGAGATCTACGCAAGTGCTTGCTTGATGGGAGCAAGTATATATCTGTTACTTATTAATTTTGGGGTAGAGCGGAACAGCAGTTTCTTTGCTTCAATACTTGTAGTCGTTATCATAAGAATTCTGGCTCTGAAATTTAAATTAAGCTTACCAAAATTTAAAAGAGGCTAAATGTTTATGCCTGCTGCTATTATTGTAAAGCCTTAATGGAATAAGAAACTTTTTACTATTTAATTGAAATTCATTTTTGTAAATTTGGAACTATCCTATCAGAGGCAATTTCGGTCTCCATTCAAAATCCAATAAACATTATAGCAACCTTATAGCGACCTTACAGCGATCTTATAGCGACCTTATAGCGATATTTATTCCATACTGATTCGTAAATGCTCCGGCACTGATCTCACTATCGTCCAAGGATTGGCTTAAGGTTCGCTTCCTCTTATTTTCTACTGCCCCCCAAAATTCCGAACCTGTCCCGAACCAGTATGATCTTCTTCTATAAGGCAACCTGAAATTAATTCTTTTAGACAGACTACTTTTATAATAGGAGGGATCTTTCAAAAAAAACTTCCATGAGCAGAAACTCACAAACGTAGGATGAAAGCAGCTTAAGGGTTTTACTGTGGGGAAGGCAGGGTTGTGATACCATAACAGACTATAATTAGGATCATCATTGGTATCCCAGAAAGTAAAAGGCCGGCATTAGTTATTATGCCGGCCTGGGAGGCTAACTCCCTGTTTAGCACGGTTTAGGATGCCCGGTGTTATTAATAAGAGTCTTTAGCAAGTTCCATTCCTTTAGATAGCATGGCTGCGCTTTCAGCTAAACGAACAAATTCTGCACGATAGCCATCATCATCTTTTCCTCTTGCGCCTTTTGCTCTTAAGATGAGCTTATCAAAAGAAGAAGCTTGTTTAAACTCAGAATTTCTTAGTAGCATACCGAACTCGGCTACTGCACTAGCAAAACGAAAATCTGCAGAGGCTGATTCAAAGGCAAGGGCTCTATCTTCCTGGATAACTTGCACTAAGCGACTTTTATCAGAATGAGGATCCTTGTAGCGGAATTTAATAGTTGCAACATCATCCGAATTCGTAAGATCTTCTTTCCTTGCTTGTTTTTGATACTTTAGAGGATCAACGCTTAAGGAAAAATCACTTTTTACGCCCACCGGTATTATTTCATACAGGGCAGTTACAGTGTGCCCTACACCCATATCTCCGCCTATCTTTTTATCATTATTAAAGTCTTCTTTTGCCATAAGTCTGTTTTCATAACCTATTAGCCGGTACGCCTGAACTTTGCCTGGATTGAACTCAACCTGAATCTTTACATCTTTAGCAATTGTGAAAAGGGTTCCGCCAAATTCAGTGACCATTGCTTTCCGCGCTTCTGTAATATTGTCAATATAAGCATAGTTCCCTCTCCCTTTATTTGCGATAGTCTCCATTTTGCTGTCTTTCAGATTTCCCATACCAAACCCTAAAACAGAAATATTAACTCCGCTTTCTCTTTCCTGAACAATCAGATCTTCCATTTCCTTATCGCTCGAGGCACCTACATTGAAATCTCCATCCGTCGCCATAATGATCCTGTTATTACCTTCTTTCTTGAAATTTTCACGGGCAACCTGGTAGGCCATTCTTAAACCAGCACCGCCTGACGTAGAACCGCCAGAGCCTAAAGCATCAATGGCGTTCTTAATTTCTGCTTTACGGCTACCCGGGGTACTCTTCAAAGCTAGTGTTACGTAGCCTGCATAAGTTACTATAGCTACCTGGTCTTTATCCCGTAACTGATCTACCAACATTTTTAAAGAGGTTTTAACCAGTGGAAGTCTGTTTTCTGGAGACATTGAGCCTGAAACGTCGATCAGGAAAACAAGATTAGAGGCTGGCAACTTTTCTGTCTTAACCTCTTTTGCCTTTAAACCTATCCGTAATAGCTGGTGCTGGGGATTCCATGGGGCTGAGGATAGTTCTGTATGAATTGCGACTGGTTTATCGTCTTTTGGTCCTTCCAGATCATATTTGAAGTAATTGATCATTTCCTCAACTCGTACTGCGTCTTTAGGAGGAAGCTGCCCATTATTAATAAAGCGACGCAGATTTGTATAGGAAGCGCCATCCACATCTACTGCAAAGGTCGATAAAGCTTGATCTTTGGGATTCTGGAAACCGTTTTCGGTAATCTCCTTGTAAGATTCTGTGTTGTGGTCGGGAATTAATATATGTCGGGTATATACCTGATTGTTTTGACCTCTTATTGCAATCCCAGATATTTTACCATGCATAGCAGCTGTAGGAGCAGCTGCCACTGCTCCAGTGACATCCTGTTTTCTTTGGGTTCCATATCCAACTATCACTACTTCCTTCAGTTCTGATTTCGACTGCTTTAGAGTAACATTGAGGCGATCAGTTTTCCCCGGCTTAACTTTCAGAGTTTCATATCCAACAAATGAAAAGACCAAATTCACATCGTTGGATGGAATCTTTAAAGAATAATGCCCTTCGGTATCTGTTGATGCTCCAATAGTTGTACCTTCAACTCTTACAGACACACCCGGTAGAGGAGAGCCGTCTAATTGTTCGCGCACCGTTCCACTAATAGTGCGCACTGAGCTGCTTTTAAAGCCAACCAGACTTAAGAGCAGGATAATGAGGTATAGATTTCCTTTCATGTTATTGAATTTTGGCGAAGGATGCATCATCAGGAAAATTTCCATAAGCGATAAATAAAAATTATTTTCAAACACTTAAATGAGTTGGTTTAGTAATTCAGGGAAATCAGATCAGTATAGCGACCAGGAACTCCTGGACCGTTATCTGGCTACGCACGATCTGGAAATCCTGGGTAAACTGTATAAAACCCATTCCTCAATGGTTTACTATGTCTGCTATCGCTACTTCCAGGATACTGAACGGAGTAGGGATGCCGTAATGCAGATCTTCGAAGAGCTTATCAGGAAGATAGATAAGCAGGAGATCAGGCAATTCGCCAGCTGGCTTTATGTGTTGACCAAGAACTACTGCCTAATGCAGCTGCGTTCAAACAAGAAAATGCAATATGTTTCGTTCGATGAATTTGTGGAATTTCCTGTAAGTCAGCATCAGGAAGACCATAAAGAAAAGGAGGCAGCCCTTACCGCACTCGAGAAATGCGTGGAGAAGCTTCCAGAACGGCAAAAACAAAGTATCGACCTGTTCTTTTTAAATGAAAAGTGCTACAAAGAGATTGTGGATTTAACAGGCTTCAGTTTGAATGAGGTTAAAAGCTATATACAGAACGGAAAAAGGAATTTAAAAATTTGTATGGAGAAGAACGGTGGAGAGTAACAAATACGACATATCCTTAATTCGGAAGTATCTTAACGGAGAGCTTGATGCAAGAACTATGTATCAACTGGAACGCCAGGCTCAGGAAGATCCGCTTTTGATGGATCTGATTATGGGAATGGAATTGGGAGACCAGTTGAAACATGATAAAGCTTTAATTGAGGTAAATGATCTTATCGATCAAAGGACAAAACCTGAAAAGACCCGCATTATTCCTCTGCTTCGTTGGAGTATTGCAGCTTCTGTAGTTATCGTGTCTGGAATTGCTGCATTGCTTATCCTAAGGAAGGATTCACCCGAAAGAATTTCAATGGCGGAATCCAAGAAACCTGTAACTGTAGTGGACAGCCTGGAAAAGCCGGGGGTTGAGGATCTTCCTGAAGTTCATCAAGATCAAACGAAAGTGGCAGAAGTTAAACGGAAGTCAAAACCGTTGAAAACTTATGGGAAGGACAAGGATTTAGAAGTATCGAAGAGTAAGGAACAAATAGCAATGCTTGAACCAGGGAAAACAGGAGAGTCCGGAGTATTGAATGAGGTTGTGATAACAGGTTATCCCACACAGAAAAGAATGGAACTTACAGGCGCTGTAGTAAGTGTAAAAGCAGAAGAATTAAGCCCACAAATAGCCTTACAAGGGCGTGTTCCTGGGGTGGGAGTTGAGCCACCCATGTCAAAATCGATCAGAATTAGAGGTTCTTCTTCATTGCCAGCAGAAAACAAGGATTATAGAGCACAAATAAGTGGCATAGTTAGAGACAAGCAATCCAATCAGGCGCTTCCGGGTGTATTCATAAAAGTTAAAGGAACAAACATTGCAACAGTAACAGATATCAACGGAAAATTTAAGCTGGCCGTTCCAGACCCTCAACAAACCCTTGAAGTGTCTTTTGTTGGTTTTGACCATGCTTCTGTAAAGGTTAATAGTAACGATAGCGTGGTTATTGCGATGAACCCGGCAAGCTTGGCCTTAAACGAAGTTGCAGTAGTTCGCTACGGAAGCAAAAAAGATAATGACGATCTAGCGGACAATCAAAACAGGGAAGTTGCACCGGCTAATGGATGGGAGGAATATAACAAGTACATAAAGGAAAACGCAATAGTATCAAAAGGGCAAAAAGGTACGGTTGTACTAAGCTTTTCTGTTTCTTCTAATGGTTCCTTAAGTGATTTTAAAATTATAAAAACAGACAGGCCTTCTCTGAACCTACAGGCAATCAAACTGGTATCAGACGGTCCGCAATGGCGGGGCCCAAAGGCAGGCACACAGAAAGTGAGATTAAGGATCAAGTTTAAGGAGGTTGAAGACTAATAAGCAGAGTGGTTTAATACCTGGTATGCATAAAGACAAGTAACAGTGATCCGATCAAAATTTCTTTCTAATTTTCCAAATGAAGCCATCAAGAACGTAATGGGTGGATTGAGGAAGGGCAAGCAGTGGAACCAATAACGAAAGTAGTTGACGTTCTTCAATCTTTGGTAAATTTGAGAATGCGGGAAAAAGGTCATTATGTTCCTTCCAGATCAAGCCATCCCAAAGTCCTTCTTCCGCGTATGCCAAAGAAGCAAGGATAAGGATGAAGACTACAACGCCATACTTGCCAAAGGAAAACTTTAAGACCTTGCTTCCTTCAGACATCTCTTTACTATATCTTTTCTTTTCGAAAAACCAGATTAAAGCCATGTAGGGGATACCATGCGATAAGACGTTGAGGGTAGTGAAGGCCATATCTCCATTATAGTAAACTATCCCAAAATACCAGGATAAGACTGTGCCCAGGATCAAGATATTTTTGGGGACATTAAACTGCTTACGTTTGTATAACAACGCTATCTCCTTAAGGATGTAAAGTACAAGTACAGCAACATATGCCCAGCCGAATAGCTGTGATAGGAAGGGCAGAGGATAACGAAGGAAATCGTTTTCAATAAACCAATTGAAGTTCCGGTTCGGGTTAAGATGCCAGAAGCAGATCGGATAAATGGTTGCTGAATAGATCGTTAGAGAGTCGATCACTACGGATAGTTTATCTTTTTTCTCGTGTCGTGAGTATAAACGCATGATCCCGTACTGTTGCCGGATAAAGTGAAATACCGCCAGATAAGCTAATACGCGCCAGAACAATAGTTGATCAAGGCTGTAGAAAACGACACTGATGACGTAGCAGAACAAAGGAACCGCCACTAATAAGGATTTTTTTGATTTGAGTTCCCTGGGGTTAAAATAGGTGCGGTATAAAGTGCTGTAAACATGTGCCACATCCACAAATACAATCAATATCAGCCAATAAAGAGCAGGCATTGCCTCTGATTCCTTAAACTGCATCGGGAAAAAACCGACTATCAACAAGGCCAGATAGGGTGGTAGCAGGATAAAAATAGTGTCAGAGCTGGCAGAATTTAGCCAGGGTTGCTTGATCTCCTTAAACTTTTCCATTCGAATTGAGTACTTGTTTGGCTGCCTTTATTCCCTGGTAAAAGGCTTCTTCGAAAATGGAAACTCCACTTAGATCACTATGTCCAAAAAATATCTGATCATTTAGAGGCTGGTTAGCATTTCTTCTGCTTTCGCCCCAAACAAAACCTCTTGCAGGACTTATCATTCCATGTCCCCAAACCCAGAACTCTACATTTTCAATCTGTTCCGTGATATTAGGATGCAGGTACTCAAGCTCGGGCACTACTATGTCGAGCCATTGTTCATGATTCCTAGCGTATGCAGCTAGCCGGGCAACACGGGTATCGTGATCGCATAATGGAAGATAGTATGTAATGATCTTGGAACCGCCCTCTGCTGTAATATCCTGGTGATTTGCATTGACATAACCAACGGAAGGCGTGTTATAAGCTACATTATCCCAGGAAAGTGGCGCGCCCGGTGCTCCTGTTAGGCCTTTAAGTGTAATGTTGGCAACCAGCCAGGGTGCATAGTTAAAGTCGTCATAATCCACCTCCGTCCTGGTAAAATTTCTAAGCAATTTCCTTGTTACATATTGAGGTGTTGCCATGATCAATTTTTCTGTTCTTATCTGGTAAGATTCCTTTTTCTTCAGATCATACACGTCGACCAGCATAAAAGACTTATCTTCCTTAATTCCATAAACAAGTGTAGAGGAACGGACGTGCCGTTTAAGTCCGGCAGTAAGACCCTGCATCAAAAATCCGTTTCCTTCCGGCCAGGTTAGAACTGTTGAGCTCTCGGCGTTCACCGCTTTTCCCTTTCTACCTGCAAAGTAATGCAAACCCGCCCATGCTGATATCTTATCAAGCTTCTGGCCATAATCGTCCTTACAACAATATTCAAGATACCATAGGAGGTAAGGGGAGTTGAAGCCGTTTTTGTTTAAGTAATCGCTGAATAATAGTTTATCGAGTTTCCGCCATTCGGCATCTGTCGAACTTCGATCCAGGGGAATATCGAAGGCGTACTTTCCATCATTTCCTCTAACATATCTCAGTTCCTCCATTAAAGCCAGAAATCTTTTTATCTGGTCTTTATCCTCTGCTGGTATACCAAATTCAGGAATAAGGCCTTCCTGCCACTGTCCGTTGATGAGTAATCTTTCCTCAGGGTCGAAACAGAGTGAATATTCATTATAAAAAGGGAGACCGTTCTCGAAATGAGTGATCAGGTTACATTCCTGATAAAAATCAATCAGATCTTTATTTTCATTATTGGCAGGGGTAACATAGTGTGCACCCAAAGGGTATTTTGAAACCTTCGATTCCCCGAACTTTGAGTTTCCCCCTGGCTGGTTCTCTAATTCCAGCAGTTCAAAATTCTCTAAGCCATTTTTCTTCAGCCAACGCGCAGCTGAAAGACCGGAAATTCCTCCTCCAATAACTAAAACACCAACATCCCTGGAGTAAGAGGGTTTAGGCAGTGATACCTTGTCCCTCAGAATATGTCCAGCGCTTGCATCGGGTCCTTTAAGTTCCGCTGGTATACCTGAATAAGGAGAAGACCCGGGCTTAATTTTTCGGATACAGGCATTGAGCGCAATGCCAGAACAAATAAGTCCCGCACGAAGCATAAATCCTCTTCTGCTGATACTATTTGTAACTGAGTTTCTAAAGAACCGATGCCCACTCATCCTCAAAATATTTCACCAGCACCTGATTGTTCAATTTATTCACTTCCGTCTCTCTCTTGGCCATGTCTTTTGGAAAATACAGCATTTGATCCATGCTTTCCTTACTTACGAACTTAAGGTTGGAAATAAAGGAATTCGGCTTCTTATAGAAACTCTTCTTCATCGCCATGATATATCCCCATTCGCCGAAAGATGGAACATAGTTATGATAGGGAACAGTGTGCAAACCTACAGATTCAAGGGTTTTATTGACGGTCCAGAACGATTTAGGGGCTACAAAAGGAGATGTAGATTGTACGACCATGATCCCGTCAGGATTTAATAGTTCCTTAATTATTGAATAAAAGGAATTTGTATATAATTTTCCTACAGAATAGTTAGAAGGATCCGGGAAATCAACAACTATAAAATCAAAGGTATCCTTTTGCTGACGGGCCCAGGTAAAAGCATCTGCATTAATCACCTTCACTTTCTTCGACAGTAATGATTTCTTGTTCAAACTCAATAACATCTCATTCTTTTGAAACAAAGAGGTCATTCCTTTGTCCAGGTCAACAAGGGTAATTTGCTCTACATTAGGATATTTAAGTATTTCTCTAACCGCCAAACCGTCGCCGCCTCCCATTATCAAAACCTTACGTGCTCGCGGCAGAGCCTGAAGTCCGGGATGTACCAGGGCCTCATGATAACGGTACTCGTCGTCGGAACTGAACTGAAGATTTCCGTTCAGGAATAAACGCAATACTTTTCCTCGTTTAGTTAGGATGATGCGTTGGTAAGAGGTACTCTTGGAATAAATAATGGTGTCATTATAACTGAGACTTTCAGAGAAATTGGTGATCTTTTCGGCGTAAACAAAACCCAGCAGCAGACCAAGGATACTTATTATAGAGGCAGATTGAAGGTAATTAACCGCTGGTATCTCTTTTTTAAAATTTACACAGACCAATAAAGCAACAGAGACATTGAGGATACCAAACAGATATGCTGTTTTTACCAAGCCTAAATAAGGGATCAATACCAGCGGAAAGATAAGGGATGCAAGCAAGGCCCCAATATAGTCGAAGGTAAACACCTTCGACACGAGATCCTTAAACTCAAAACGGTTCTGAAGGATACGCATCAGCAAGGGGATTTCCAAACCTACCAATATCCCCGTAAGGGATACCAGACCGTACAACAGTACCCTGAAAGAGGCAATGCTTTCAAATAGAAGAAATAGTAAAGTAGAACTTATTCCACCAACAATTCCAACCAATATTTCTATTTGGATGAACCAGGATAAGATATTTTTCTCAAAGTACTTGGACAACCAGCTGCCAATTCCCATTGAAAATAAATAAACACCAATAATGGTAGAGAACTGCGTTACGGAATCTCCAAGAAGGTAACTGGCAAGAGTTCCGGCAATCAGTTCATAAATTAACCCGCATGTTGCAACTACAAATACAGAGAGCAGCAACACTGCAGGAAGTTTGTTATTCATATTTTCTATCCGTGAATGGCAGAACTAATAATTATAGCGATAGCAATAATAAATGCAGCACAAACAATAGCAAGTGCGTTATTCTTCTTATCAACGATCTCTTTCCAGAGATTTTCCGGAGTGATCTTTTCTATTATAACGAAGGAAATAACCAGGATTACAATACCAAGTACTGAATAAACCAGGGATGCAACTAAATACTTGTAATTGATCAGTTCGTGTAAACTCATTTTCTTATTTTTTTGAAGTTTTCTTATTATTTGAGATGACTGGTTAACCTACTTGTGGTAAAACCTTGCTCCTGAACCAAAATGTCCACGGCTCGTATTTGTATACTCGGTGTTTTTTTCTGCCTTATCTGCCCAAAATGTGATTCCATTCCAGGTAGCATATCCAAAATAAAACAGAATAACCAGCATAAATCCTATATAGTATTTTAATGGTTTGATATCCATATCTTAATTATCAGTTTCGTAAGGAGAATAGTCACTGTTCATCCAACGCTTCCTTTCGAAGCTTGTCCAGCGGATGTAACTAATGATTGGGTAAATACTTAGTAGAAGCCAGACTAGTAGGATGTTACGCCACATCAATACGTTTGCAGTCACCGCAATATGGAGATAGGTTTGAGTGGGATCACCTGAAGCTGGATAAATATTAAGATGATATTTACCTTCAGGGATTTTCGAGAGGATTATAGATTGGCTCTTCGATCCCTCAGACCATGATTCACCACTTTCATAGCCGTGATAGTATTCAATTCCTTTAGTTACTTCCCAGGTTTCATTTGTGCCTTCGTTAACCAAAACAACTGTCGCTTCCATCCAGCTATTATCAACATTTGCGCGTACTTCTATTTCGAGTGTTGTTCTCCCATATGGTTGCTCAAAAGAAGAGCTTAGGAATGGCTTGTATTCGTAAGTGCCTGAACTGGAACCCAAATAACTAGTTGAATCTGAGGAGTTTCGCTCAAATGAAATATTAAAATCACTATTAAGCAATTCCCGCTCGGGCCTGATTGTCCTAAAAAGGAATACAACCAGCAATACAGCAAGAGCAGCTAGAATACTGACCTTGGCCAGGGTGTCAAAACTAGCTCCCTGTCGGGACGGCTGATTTGCCCCAATCTCAACTTTAGGTGGAAAACTCTCCGCGTTCAATCCAAAACCTTCAGCAATTTCTTCCAGCTCAGTATATTCCCCCCAAAAATACTGTGCTTTGTTACTTCCGGAGTTTCCAACTTCCTTGAAAATAATAAAGGGTGGGGCAATGAATTCGTGCACCCTGGGGCGGTCATCCATAACATCGGAATCGAATTCCCCAATTGCACCAGTAATTACAGGCGTATACTTATTAAAAATCCGGTAATCGATATTGTTATGGGTGGCAGTTGTTGAATCGCTATACGCTTTTTCAAGGGAAGGTTCCCATGTCTGGTCAACAATAAAATTCCAATGACCGTTAAACTCCGACAATGTTGCATATCCCTTCTCGTAGTTATATAGCAAATATTCTTTCCAGCCATAGCTTGTACCTTTCTCTTTCTTTTCGAGGTAGGCTATCACCCGGAACTTATGGTCCTTTAAGGTTCCTAGGGCCCCAAGTGGAATAAGGGGTTTTGCTTTAACAGGAGGAACGTTTTTTTGGACTTTCGGTGTATAAGCAGTAACAAAACGAATAAAGGAATTACACGAACTGCAAATACAATAATCACTTCCATCAGGATCATAAAGTGTAATTGCTTCATGGCATTTCGGGCACTTGAAGGTTTCCGGTTCCGGAAAAGAAAGCTGTTTTACTGTTGCCATAATTAGCGCCTTAATTCGGTTTTCTGCAATTCGCTGCCTTCAAAAAATGCTAAGACTTCCGTGTAGATCGCTCTAACCTTTTCCGTATTGTCCTTCCTGAAATTGGAAAGGAATATATCAAAAGTGGCAAGCTGAAACTCCGGCCAGGTATGTATAGAAAGATGGGATTCTGTAAGACAAATTACAGATGTGAAGCCTCCCTGATCGAAGTCATGATAAACTTCGCCAACGGAAGATAGCTCAAACCTCGTGATGAGTTTTTCAAAAAGTTCTCTCGAAGCTACCGAAGAGTAGAGAAGATCAGCTCTCTCAGTTTTAAATTCAGCTAAAATGTGTAACCCGGGATTATATTCCATATTGCAATAAGGAATTCAAAAATAAATATTATTTGAATATATGGAAATACGAGGGGCCAGGTAAGTGCATAACACATATTTTTTTCGCACATCATTCTTTAAATTCTTACAAATTTTTATGTTTGAGAGAATTAAATCATTTCTAATGCGAAATAAACCTTGTCTGGAAACCTCAAATAAAAACATTTCTATAAACTCTTATACTCTTGCTATTTAACATGCAGTTTACGCAGGAACAGATTACTAAGCTAGCTCCCGATGATGCTTCAGCCAAAGCAGGTAAAGCTCTTGCCAGTAATTCCAAGTGGGTATTAAGGTGCGTGCATGAGAAAGCCTTGTGGGGTGACTGCCAGGGAAGTGGTAAAAATCCTTACAGAACGATTGTAGATCTAACTAATCTTGCTTTCAAATGCTCTTGTCCCAGTCGCAAATTCCCCTGTAAACATGGGCTTGGCTTACTCTTCCTTTACGCTGCCAACCCTGATGTGTTTTCTGCAGAAAAGGAACTGCCTGAACATGTAGGTGAGTGGCTTGGCAAGCGCGCCGAAAGGGCAGAAAGCAAACCCATTCCGGTTGAAAAAGCAGCACCGGATGAACAGGCACAGCAAAAACGTATTGAAGCAAGAGAGAAAAAGGTAAGGGGCGGCATTGAAGAATTAAGGCTTTGGATGAAGGATGTGGTAAGAACTGGAATTATGAATGTGCCACAAGATCCTTATCAGTTTAATCAAAATATCATTGCCCGGATGGTTGATTCTCAGGCCGCTGGATTAGCGAATCATTTAAGGAGGATCAACAAAATTAACTATTACCAGGAAGGCTGGCAGAAGGCACTTATTAAGCAGTTAAGCAAGACCTATCTGTTAACAGAGGCATATGAAAATATTGAGGCCCTAAACACTGAACTTCAATCAGACATTAAAACCTTAATAGGATGGAACACACCGAAAGAGGATGTGTTTAATTCAACAGGTATAAAAGACGAGTGGCTGATCTTAAGTATTTCGAACGAAGAAGAGGGAAATTTAAGGACCGAAAAGATCTGGCTTTATGGTTTAGGGTGTCAAAAATTTGCACTTATCCTAAATTTTTATGCTGGGGCACAACTTAGTGGACACGCTTTTGTGGAAGGGGGAACAGTAAAAGGTGAACTGGCGTTCTACCCGTCAACAACCCCGCTACGGGGATTAATGAAAGAACCGTTTGAAATAAATGGAAGGTTCATACAACCTGGCATTAGAAGTTCTATATCAACACTTTTGGAGGATGTGACAAGTAAATTTTCACTTAATCCGTTTGTTTCTGAATTACCCTTTATTTTATCTTCTTGCCGGATAGCTCTTAATGGAAAAAACTGGTACATTATAGGAGATGATGGGAGTGGTTTGCGACTTTCTAATAATGAAGAGGAATGCTGGACTGTCCTTTCGATCAGTAAAGGAAAAATGTTTCCTTGTTTCGGGATCTATGAAAATGAGTCGTTCAATATCCAGGCTTTATGGCCTTCCAATAGATACTATTCGATAAAATGAGCCTCCAGAACGATATTATAAAAACAGCCCTGCTGGGTACTGACAAAATACAATTTCAACTTCCAGAAGAGTTGTCGGATATTAGGGATGGTATCACCGCAACGCAGGAGGATAAAGAAGATGCCTTCCTAAAATCGGCTGCAATAGCTTTTCTCTATGAGGAGAGCGGCCAGGAGGCTAAGAATGCATTAAATGCTATCCCTGAATGTCCTGATGATACCAGCGAAGAGTTGAGTGCAAGTACAAGTCAGCACTTAGAAGATGCGCTCCTATCAAAAGACGAAGTATTTTTCGAATACCTGTTAACCAAAACCCTCGAGGCCGATAAAACCGTTTCTTCTAAATTGGTACCGCTGTTGCTAAACAAAGCAATTGAACAGAAAAGAAAAGCTGAAAAACTGATCGCTGTTTGCGGGAAAACAGGAGAGTGGCTTTGCTCTTTAAACCCAAACTGGCAGAGACTAACCCTGAGGAATGAGGAGCAAATCGATTGGGAAACGGGGAGCCTCGAAGACCGTAAGCTCTTTCTGGCACGACTAAGGACGACAGATCCTGATAAAGCTTTGCAGCTTCTCCAGGCAGTATTTGAGCAGGAAAATGCAAATAATAGAGCTGAATTTCTGGAGATACTAGAAATTGGTATATCGGTACAAGATGAAGCCTTTCTACTGGAAGCATTAAAAGATAAAAGCAAGAAAGTGAAGGAAGTAGCCCTGAGATTACTTCAACCCTTACAGGGAACAGAAATTAACAACCTTTATATAAACTATTTTCTGGATTCTGTATCAATTAAAGAAGAACGTAGTCTGCTTATTCTTAAAAAAAAGGTCATCGAAATAGATCCAGCAGTCCTTCCATCTGATGACATGTTCAGATATGGGATAGAGAAAGTCAGTTCTGTTAAAGGTGTGGACGACCAGATATTCTGGCTTAGCCAGATCCTAAGTTTTATAGATCCTTCTGCTTTAGAAGAACGGTATCAAATAACCCAAGGTGAGTGGTTTAAGCTATTAATTGAGCATAAACAAAGCTCCGTTTTTATTCCTTACTTAGCCACTGCTGCTATTCGTTTCCGGAACACACCTCTTGCTAAGAACCTCCTCGCTCATGTCGAAGCTTTTCGAGAGGAATTACTCTTGGTCCTTTCTGAGGATGAACGCTACGAGTGGTATGATAAATACCTGGAGTCGAGGTTTCCCATTATATTAGGACTGTTGCTCAATGATCAGTATTCGATAATTCCGCAACAACTGGCAGAACGGATTGTAAAAAGGCTGGCGGTAAATCCATACGTGATAACCCAGCCAATCTATACGAGGCTGGCTCTATCGCTACCAGTCAGCATTAGGATCTTTTTGAGCAAATATATTGAGGAAGGTGCTGACGACTATCAGAGAAGATACTTTAGTAGCCAGGCGTCTAATATGTTACATTATATTGAATTAAGAGAAGGTTTAACATTTTAAATAAAGATATTTTGACACAAACTATTTTGCGGCAAGCAGCTGAGCAGCAATTTGCGCAGGAAATTGAAGAAATAAAGTTACAGGATAAACATGCGAAACCTGTCAGTTGGCAAATGTCACCAAATGCTGTGGTTACCTATCTTATGGGGGGAACGCTGAATAATGGCTTTGAGATCACTCCAAAATATATTGGTAACAGGCGTCTGATGGAAATTGCAGTTGCAACTCTTACTACCGACAGAGCGCTCTTACTTTACGGGCTACCGGGAACAGCGAAATCATGGGTATCAGAGCATCTTGCTGCGGCTATTACCGGCGACTCTAATTTGGTAATACAGGGTACAGCAGGTATTAGCGAAGAAGCTGTTCGGTATGGTTGGAACTATGCTATGCTTTTATCAGCGGGACCAGTAGCTGAAGCCATTGTGGAAACTCCGGTAATGCGGGCAATGAAGCAAGGGAAGATCGTTCGTATAGAAGAACTTACAAGAATTGGCTCTGATGTTCAGGACTCCCTTATCACCATCCTTTCCGAAAAAATGCTTCCAGTCCCGGAACTTAATACTCAGGTGCAAGCTGTACGCGGCTTTAACGTGATTGCAACCGCTAATAACAGGGATAAAGGTGTGAATGAATTATCCAGTGCTTTGAAACGTCGTTTTAATACTGTTATCCTACCAGTTCCTTCTAGTATGGAAGAAGAAGTTGATATCGTTCAACAACGAGTATCCAGCTTTAGCAGAGCTATAGAACTACCAATACAAAAACCAGTAACAGAAGAAATTAAACGGATTGTTACCATCTTTAGGGAATTGAGGAACGGTGTTTCTTTGGATGGAAAAACAAAACTTAAATCTCCGTCTGGAACATTAAGTACCGCCGAGGCTATTTCTGTTATGAATAGTGGCCTGGCCCTGGCTTATCATTTTGGTGATGGCCTTGTGAAGGCTGATGATATAGCAAGTGGTGTGATAGGCGCTGTAGTAAAAGATCCGGTTCAGGATAAGATCGTGATGCAGGAATATATGGAGACCGTGCTTAAACAACGTGACGGCTGGAAAGATATTTATCGTGCTTGCCGGGATATTATTTAACCTATGGCCATTCACTTACTAGGTATAAGGCATCATGGACCGGGTTCTGCACGGCATGTACTGGAAGCGCTAAAGCAAATCAAACCGGATATTATCCTTATTGAAGGACCTCCGGAGGGAGAGCATATGCTTCCCTGGGTTCTCCACGAGGAAATGAAACCTCCTGTTGCCTTACTTGCTTATGTACCTGACGACCCTCAACGTGCAGTATTCTACCCATTTGCGGAATTTTCACCTGAGTGGCAAGCGATCAGATATGGTGTAGAGCATAAGAGACCGGTAAGGTTTATTGATATGCCTCTGGTACACAAACTCGCCATTTCGCCTTCAAAAAAAGAAGATACTATTCCTTCGGATCTTAACGAAGAAAGCCTTGAAGCAAGACAGGAAATCGGGGATGTTGAAACTATAAGGAGAAATCCTCTTTCTTACTTGGCTTCTATTGCAGGCTTTGAAGATGAAGAGGAATGGTGGGAGCACCAGTTTGAATTAAACCAACAACCACGGGAGGTATTCTTGGCTATCGCTGAGGCAATGGGAGCTCTACGGGAATTACTTCCTCAGCGGAAGGATCAGCGGGAAGAAATTAGAGAAGCGTTTATGCGGCGCGGAATACGGACGGCAGAAAGAGAAATGTATACTGAAATTGCCGTAATATGCGGAGGGTGGCATGTACCTGCACTGCAGAACATGCCGAAGCAAAAGGACGATGATGCCTTGCTTAAAAATCTTCCTAAAACAAAAGTAGAGACCACCTGGATTCCATGGACTAATGACCGTTTGAGCTTTGAAAGTGGATACGGAGCGGGAGTAAATTCTCCGGGCTATTATGCTCACATCTGGAACAAGCCTGAAGATGATGGGACAGTTTGGCTTTCCTACGCAGCAAGAGTGTTCAGGGAAAACAAGGTTGATATTTCATCAGCTCACATCATAGAAGCCGTACGCCTTGCAAATACGCTCGCGGCTATCAGGGACCTAAATCGCCCGGGATTAAAAGAGCTCAACGAGGCAACACAGACCGTGATGTGTATGGGAGACGATATTCCCATGCAATTGGTTCGGCGCGATTTGATCGTCGGAAAGGAACAAGGTGAAGTGCCGGAAGGAGCACCACAGGTACCTATCCAACGTGACTTGGAGCAGCAGGTAAAGGGTATGCGATTAAAACTCGCCATCGAAGACAAGGTTATTAGTCTCGATCTGAGAGAGAGTAGCGGTTTGCAGAAAAGTATCCTTTTTCATCGCCTCCTGGTCTTAGACATCCCTTGGGCTAAACAACAAAATACTTCTGGTAAGGGGACATTTAAAGAGGAATGGCGCATGAGATGGACTCCGGAACTTACCATCCAACTTCTGGAAAAAGCACCATGGGGAAATACTATTGAAGCAGCTTGTAACCATTATCTACAGAATAAAGCATTAAATAGTAAACAACTTTCGGAAATAACAGAACTGGTAAGTAAAGCACTTCCCGCGGATCTGCATGCAGGTATAGAGGTGGTGATGAAAAGAATGGATGAACTGGCTTCGGGCACAACTGATACCGCCATGCTCATGGACGCCTTTAATCCACTTGTACAGGTGAGCCGGTACGGTAACGTCCGCCAAACAGACCAGGAGACTGTTCAGGTAATTCTAAGATCAATATTCTACCGTATGGTTGCAGGTTTACCAATAAGCTGCACTGGGATAGACGAAGAACAATCGGCGGATATGGCAGAAAAGATCAAAGCTGTAAATAATGCAATCCTTTTCCTTGACGAGGAAGAACTTAAGAACACATGGCTGGAAACATTGCTGAAGATCACAACCGTAAAGCAAGTGTCGCCGCTGGTACATGGGATGAGTTCAAAGATCCTTTATGATCTTAAGTATATTGACAGTGAGCAGACAGCTGCAGAGTTTAGTAAAGCATTGTCACCAGGCCATGATCCTTCTTATTCAGCTGCCTGGGCAGAGGGCTTCCTAAAAGATTCTGCCACTATTTTGATACTTGACGATGATATCTGGAATATTACCAATAATTGGCTGGCGAGCCTTGATCAGGAGGTATTCCTGCAGGTTGTGCCTTTACTCCGCCGGACATTCGCGGTGTACAATTCTGTTGAAAAAAGCAGGATAGCGCAAAGGGTGAAATACAGCAAAGAGGGTGGGGAAAAGCGAGAAGCCGCAGTAACCATTAATAAAGAAAGAGCATCCAGGGTACTGCCAATACTAGGTACTATCCTGGGAATAAAATAAGGAACTATGCAGGAAGAACTGGAGAAACGCTGGAGATTAGTATTAGGTTCTGAAACCAGAGACGAGCTTTCAGTAGATTTAAGTAGACAAGAAACGGGCATTGACAACACCCTTCAGGCCTTGTATAATTCGGACCGGAAGGGAGGACTTGGTCCCTCATCCCCAAACGTTTCCCGGTGGTTGGGGGATATCCGGGAATACTTCCCTAATACCGTGGTTAAGGTGATGCAGCAGGACGCCCTTAAACGGCTTAACCTTACCTCCATGTTGACCGAACCAGAGATGCTCGAAACGGTAATTCCCGATGTACATCTCGTAGCCAACCTGCTTACCTTGGGCCGTGCTATACCGGAGAAAACCAAATCAACCGCCCGAATGGTTGTTAAGAAGGTTGTAGATGAATTATTGCAAAAACTTACAGCACCTACACAACAGGCTATTTCCGGAAGTCTAAATCGCTCAGCGAGGAACAGACGGCCCAGGCATAACGAAATTAATTGGTCAGAAACGATCCGAAGGAACCTTAAGCATTATCAGCCAGATTATAAAACCGTAATCCCAGAAACCAGGATTGGCTTTGGCAGAAAAAGAAAGGCGCTGAAAGACGTTGTGTTATGCATTGACCAAAGTGGCTCTATGGGAACATCGGTAGTATACTCAGGAATATTTGGAGCAGTAATGGCTTCTATTCCAGCGGTAAACACAAAGATGGTAGTCTTCGATACCGAGGTAGCAGATCTCACGGAAGAATTACAGGATCCGGTAGAATTGCTTTTTGGTGTTCAACTTGGGGGTGGGACAGACATTCATAAGGCCCTGACTTATTGTTCTCAAATCATAACCCGTCCCTTAGATACAGTCCTGGTGCTGATAACAGATCTCTATGAGGGTGGAAATCAACAAGAGATGCGAAAGAAGGCAGCCCAGCTTGTTGACAATGGAGTACAGGTGATCACATTACTTGCCCTTAATGATGACGGTTCTTCCTTCCATGATCATGGCAATGCTGATTTCCTGGCCTCTATTGGTGTGCCTGTTTTTGCTTGTACACCTGATCTTTTTCCCGACTTGATGGCTGCTGCATTAAGTAAACAAGATATAAACCAGTGGGCCGGTGCTAATGATATTAAGATGAGTGGGAGATAAAAATAGATAAAAGCTTCAGGACCATTCTTCAGATGCTGGCAGCTTTGGTTGCCACAAGGTTATTACATATCGTTGTGGCAGGATGCTCTTTGAATTTGTAATTTTACCCACAATTAAAAGGAAGTTCAAATACTTCCAGACCAATTTATCCTCTAGAATTAGAAATTTAATGACTACAAGAAACTTCAGGCTTGCATTATTGCTCTTGGTTGGCCTAACACTGAACTTTAAAAGTTACGCGAAAGAGATTTTTCCTGACGGAACCCCAATTCCTGAATGGTTCAGGCAAAATAAACCTACTGATATTAGCAAACTAGGAAAGCACTATCGCATTTCCGATTTCGATGTAGTGAACGACAGCTCTATCATTCAAACCAAATTAATCCAGTCTGTCATTGATAAAGCCAGTGCCGATGGTGGTGGCGTTATTGTCATTCCTAAAGGAACTTTCCTTAGCGGTTCATTATTTTTTAAAAAAGGAACTCACTTACATCTTGAGGATGGAGCGAAATTGAAAGGTAGCGACGACATTACAAATTTTCCGCTGGTTATGACACGGATGGAAGGGCAAACATTAAAATATTTTGCTGCACTTGTCAATGCCGATGGCCTAGATGGCTTTACAATATCAGGCAATGGAACTATTGATGGAAACGGCTTACGTTATTGGAAATCCTTTTGGCTTAGACGTGAATTCAATCCCAGCTGTACTAACATGGATGAAATGAGACCGAGACTAGTTTATATTTCTAACAGTAAAAATGTTCAGCTTTCAGGAGTTAAATTAATGAACTCGCCATTCTGGACAACCCACCTTTATAAATGCGAGAATATAAAGTTGCTCGACCTCTATATCTACTCACCTAAAGAGCCCGTGAAGGCTCCAAGTACTGACGCTGTAGATATTGATGGCTGCAAAAATGTGCTTATCAAAAACTGCTACATGTCTGTTAATGACGATGCTGTAGCCTTAAAAGGAGGGAAGGGACCTACTGCCGATAAGAATCCGAACAATGGGAGTAATCAAAATATCATTATCGAAGATTGTACCTATGGATTTTGCCATGGTGCTTTAACCTTCGGAAGTGAATCCATTCACGACAGGAACATTATATTACGCAGAATTAAAATAAGTCACGCAGAGCGCCTGCTTTGGCTGAAAATGCGTCCTGACACTCCGCAGAACTATGAATATGTATTGGTAGAGGACATCGAAGGCCATGATATTGGAAACTTTTTATTTGTGCGTCCCTGGACTCAATTCTTTGATCTGAAAGGTGAGCAGGTGGCAGGAACCTCGAACAGTCGCAATATCACAATGCGAAACATTAAGTTGGATTGTGAGAACTTTTTTAACGTTGGTGTGCCGAAAGAAGTGGCACCGGCAAAGGGTTTTGGATACAAGCTTTCAGATTTTAAGTTTGAAAACCTGGAAGTAACAGCAAAAAAGTTCACTGAAATCGATACTTCGTTAATAGAGAACTTCAAACTCAAGAATGTAGTGGTTAATAAAAAGAAGATTTATTAATAAAACTATTATCAACAGGTCCGCCACTTAAACAGTATTTCTGTTTTCTGGCGGACTTTTTATTTTAAGCCCATCCCTTCGTTAACAAATTCCTCTATTTATTCAAATAGCTGGTACAATCCCCTTAAAACCCCTTTTTTTGTAACATCTCCCGCTACTTATGCAACAGTAACATAACCTAACGGTGCATAAATCAACGACTTTAGCATAACGAAAAGAAGGATCTTTTCTATTATAAACTAACCAAGTAAATTTATGCTAACACTACTTTTGCCGCAAACTTTATTGGCACCTCTTAATCTCGTAAAAAACACAAAATCAAGGTTAAATCAAACCTCTTTCAAGCAGAGGAAAACCTTCAATTAAATTCAATATTAAACCAGGATTCAAAAGATTGTTCCAGCTTTCAGCAGAAAGTTTACGACAAGTAATTATAGGGCAATCTTTAAATTTTCATTGTATGAAAGGACTTTTATTTAAAAACGCAATAATCCCTTTTTTGCTTTTTTTCGTTGCACAGGTAACCTTTGGTCAGAGTGCTGAAATAGTAGTTAAAGGATTGGTAAAAGATGGAAGGGGAGAAAGCCTTCCGGGTGTGAGTGTGACCGTTAAAGGAACAACTAAAGGTGTTGTAACTAACTCTCAGGGGACCTTTACAATTAAAGCTTCCTCACCTGATAATATTCTTGTTTTCACTTTTCTGGGTTTCGATAAGGTTGAACGAAGGATTGGCAATGACAGGAATATTAACGTCGTTATGAAAGAACATGCTAACGAATTAAACCAGGTAGTAATAATTGGATATGGAGAAGTTGCCAGGAAGGATTTAACTGGTGCGGTAGGACAAGTTAAGGTTGAGGAACTACAGAAGGCACCTGTTAGGTCATTTGAGGAAGCATTAGCTGGAAGAATTGCCGGTGTACAAGTTAGTTCACCAGAAGGACAACCGGGCATGTCTAGTGATATTGTGATCCGTGGCGCCAGTTCCATAACACAGGATAATTCTCCTTTATACGTTGTTGATGGCTTTCCGCTTGAGAGTCCCCACAACAATACATTGAACCCCTCAGAAATTGAATCTATAGAGGTATTAAAGGACGCATCAGCCTCGGCAATTTATGGAGCGCGGGGAGCTAATGGGGTGATCATTATTACGACAAAAAAGGGCAAAGCTGGTAAACCCGTCATAAGTTACGACGGTTATTATGGCTCTCAACAAGAGATAAAGAGAGCACAATTGATGGACCCTTACGAGTTTGTGCGCTACCAATTGGAACTAGACCCGGTTGGAAAGGGAGAAGCATATACACCGCCGGGAAAAACGCTAGAATCTTATCGAGGGGTACAGGGTGTTGATTGGCAGGAGCAGGTATTCAGGGGCGCAGGTATGAACAATCACAATCTTTCTGTCAGGGGAGGAAATGAACAAACTAAATATTCCATCTCAGGCTCCGTTATGGGTCAGGACGGGATAATTATTAATTCCGGGTTCAAACGATATCAAGGGAGGATTGCATTGGATCAGAACATTAGAAAAGACTTCAGAGTGGGGATAAATGCCAACTATGCAAATACAAGGATTAACGGAACAACACCCTCAACTTACAATGGAAACAGTAATTCTTTAAGTCTTCTTTACAGTGTTTGGGGATATAGACCGATTAGTGCGAGTGATGTACCCCTGGAGGACCTGATTGACTCGCCAATGGATCCGGAAGTAGATGAAACTGCTGATTACCGGTACAATCCAATCCTCTCGGCCAGAAATGAGCTAAATAACAATTTCGATAACTCTCTTATTGTTAACGGATACGCGCAGTTTCCTGTTTTTAAAAACTTGACGCTAAGAGTAACAGGCGGAATTACTAGGCAAACAACACGTTTGGAAACGTTCTATAATAGTCAAACAAAGTATGGTGATATAAATAGTGCCCAGGGAAGCAGAGGGGCAAATGGAAGGTTGACTAGTCTTGAAAAGAACGACTTCCTCAACGAGAACATCCTAACCTACAAAAGGAAATTCAATAGGTTTCATAACCTTACTGTATTAGGAGGTTTCACCATGCAGGAACAAAAGAACCTTAGCTTTGGGTACCAGGCCTCAGGCCTGCCCAATGAAAGCCTTGGATTAAGCGGACTTGAGGAGGGAACTGCACAAACACTTAATTCGTCTCGTACAGAAAACTTCCTCATGTCGTATCTTGGAAGATTAACTTACGATTATAAATCTAAATATTTATTTACCGCTTCTTTTCGAGCTGATGGTTCATCTAAATTTTCCCCGGCAAATAAATGGAGCTATTTTCCTTCAGGAGCTTTTGCCTGGCGTTTGAGTAATGAAAAGTTTATGAAAGGCTTCAACTTCATCAATAATGCAAAATTACGTACCAGTATAGGAGTTACAGGAAATAATCGCGTGTCAGACTTTGCTTATCTGTCGACAGTTACTTTCCCTATTTCCAGATATTATACCTTCAATAATGCTTACTTTATTGGAGCAATACCAACAACACTCGGAAATAAAGACTTACGCTGGGAAACAACCTTACAAACGGATGCTGGTATTGATCTATCTCTTTTTAAATCAAAGTTAAACATAACCGTCGATTATTATAACAAGCGAACCTATGATCTACTACTTAATGCTCAGCTACCATCAACAACAGGTTATCAGAATGCATTTAAAAACATCGGTGAGGTTAAGAATGCCGGATGGGAATTTGAATTGAGCACAACGAACTTTAATAAAAAGGATTTTAAGTGGAACACCTCCTTTAACATATCCTTTAACCGGAATAAAGTTGTTGAGCTTACCCAAAATCAGGAAAGTATGCTAACCAGTATTGGTTGGGAGACTGGATATAGCAACATCCCGCCATACATTGCTAAAGTTGGTCAACCCATTGCACAGTTTTATGGCTTCAAATGGTTGGGTAACTATCAATTCAACGATTTCAATCAAAACCCCGATGGTTCATATACCTTGAAACCTTCAGTCCCAGACAATGGAACTGGAAGAGACAAAGTTCAACCCGGAGATATTAAATACGCAGACATCAATGGTGACGGAACAGTTAACGCATCCGACAGAATGATTCTAGGAAATCCCAACCCTGACTTTATCGGCGGACTTTCAAATAACTTCAATTATAAGGGATTTGACCTCAATGTGTTCTTTCAATGGTCGTATGGAAATGAACTTTTGAATGCCAATCGTTTAGTGTTTGAAGGCAGTTCAAGACTTAGTCTTAACCAATATGCAAGCTATGCAGATCGTTGGACTCCGGAGAATCAGAACAACACCTATTTCAGAACGAAAGGATTTGGACCTACGGCTTATTCGTCCAGGATAATTGAGGACGGGTCTTACCTGCGACTAAAAACAGTGTCTCTTGGATACAGGATTCCCGCGAGGCTGTTAAAATCAATAAACGTCAGCTCTCTAAGAGTATATGCTTCCGCACAAAATCTGGTAACATGGACAAATTATTCAGGCCTAGACCCGGAGGTATCAACAAAACGGGCTGCACTTACTCCAGGTTTTGACTACGCCGCCTACCCAAGAGCAAAAACTATTGTGTTTGGCCTGAATGTAGCACTTTAAATCTTTAAGAAATGAAATTGAATACAACAAATATCCTGTTTCTAACTTTGTTCGCTTTTTCATCTTGCAATGAAAAGCTAGAAACAAAACCCTCTGATTTTTTAAGCCCGGTTAATTATTATGAAACAGAGGCTCAACTAAATGCTGCATTAAATGGTGTTTATGATCCTTTAGGGCAGGAGGCTATGTACGGCAACGGCTTATTAACTTATCTTTCTTACGGAAATGATGAGGCGATATGGAGAGCCTCGGGCCAAACCACCGGCCCTATGGTGTATAATTACGATCCTTCTGAAGCTAATATTGATAACCTGTGGACTGCCTTATATTATTGTATTAACCGGGCTAATGTACTGATCGAGAACATTGAAAAAGCTAATGCAAGCGACAGAGCAAAGGAGATCATCAGAGCCCAGGCATTGTTCCTCCGTGGATATTACTATTTCATGCTAGCTGACAACTGGGGTGCGGTTCCAATTAAACTCAGTTCTACACAGTCTGCAAACGATGTGAACATTCCCTCGTCACCCGTAAGTGAGGTTTTCGCAAGGGCAGTTTCAGACATAGAAGCTGCGGAAGCTCTATTACCTACAGCATCGGAGTGGGGAGATAATTCGGCTGGCAGGATCTCAAAAAATACTGCAAGGGGAATTCTTGCGCGGGTTTATCTTACCATGGCAGGGGAACACCTGAAAGACACGGGTAAATATCAGGATGCCCTTAAGTGGTCGAAGAGGGTGATTGATTCAAGGGAAAGCTCATTAAATCCAGATTATTCACAGGTGTTCATCAATCATTGCCAGGATAAATACGACAATATCTACCGTGAATCAATGTGGGAGGTGGAGTTTTACGGAACAAAATCGGACATCTATGGTGAGGTGGGTTATAATGGCAACAGGAACGGTATTGCGTCGAACAACATAGACTTTCCGGGCTATGGATATGCCTTCTTATTTGCCACGGCAAAACTTTTCAATAAATATGAGTCAAGAGGAACCGGAGCTAATGAATCTTCACCGGACGAGAGGAGGGACTGGGCTATTGCTCCTTATACATGGAACGACAATACCAAAACGAAGGTAATGATGCCTTATAACGCTACGAGTCCCTACAATCGTTACCCGGGAAAATGGCGCAGGGATCTTGAAACTAATTTGCCCAGGAACAAGAACTACAGTGGTGTTAATTTTCCACTGCTTAGATACGCCGACGTTCTTTTAATGTATGCAGAATCTGAGTTTAGAGTTAATGGTGCCACTGCCGATGCATATAACGCAATTAACCAGGTAAGAAGACGTGCTTACGGCAAGCTGAAACCTGGGGCATCTAATTTATCAGAAGCTGACCTATCTGGTTTAAGTGATGAGGCATTTTTTAAGGCTATTGTGGATGAACGGATGCGGGAGCTGGCATTTGAATGTTTGCGAACTCACGATCTCAAGCGATGGGGACTGCTAGTTAGTACGCTAAAAGAATTTGCCGCAGACATAAAGCAAAATGCACCTGCAAATCGAAAATTCTCATCAATAGTTGGTGATAATGTTCAGCCAAGACATTTCTACTATCCGATTCCCAGTAGGGAAATATCGTTGAATAAGGCTATAGAACAGAACAGCAATTGGTAACCCTAAATTAAAATGATGCTAAAAAACATTAAAATAATACTTGTTGGCTCCATTGCCAGCTTGATACTTTCTTCTTGTGATAAAGATCTGTCTACCCCGGAGTTCGAGGTGTCAACAAGATCAACTACTTTCAAAAAAGGAGAACTGATAACGTTTAACATTTCAGGAAACCCTGACGTGATCCGCTTCTATTCAGGTGAGCAAGGTAAGAAATACGAATTCAGCCGCCGTGACAGTCTGAAGGGAAAGCTACTACTACAATTCTCCACCTTTGCTCAAAATTCAGGATCGCAAGAGAATTCTCTTAAAATACTTTATTCCACAGATTTTAAGGGCGCCTATAACATAGCGGGGGTTCAGGCGGCAACATGGAATGATGTAACGTCAAAAGCAATACTTTCAAACGGTACCGACAATGTACCTTCCGGTCAAATTGATCTAACTAATATAGTACCTGCAACTGGTCCCGTGTATTTTGCATTCAGGAAAAGAGACGAGCAAAGTGCAACTCAAAAACCCAGAGCATGGACTATTAGGTCCTTTCAATTAAACCTCCTTAATGAACAAGATAACTTTTCTTATCCTTTAACGGATTTGACAAATGCTGGCTGGACTGCAGTAGATGTTCTTAATTCTACATACCGATGGGCTATAAACCTAACCGCAACATCACCAGCACTAAGCATTGGAGGTGGGAATATTAATACAGCTGCTAATGAGGATTGGGTGATAACCAAAGTTCTATATCCGAATGCGATTAAACCAGATCCAGCAATACCTGTAAAAGGTGTGGATACTAAAGTAGAATCCTATTCATATTCCTTCGCAACCCCCGGGGTATATAAGCTGGCTTTTGTAGCATCAAACATGACACCTGACAAGCAAAAAGAGGTAGTAAAGGAACTTGAGCTAACGATAACAGATTAAAAGAGCCTTTTTTTAATTAATATATTGTTGATCCAAAGCCACTTTTCGAAGTGGCTTTTTTGTTTTAGAATTTAACGCAATAGATTAAACTCGGCCTTTTCATCTTTCTTTCCCCTTAGAAGATTAAAAAGGCTGACAAGATCAAAAGCACCGGGGCTTCCCGGTTTGTAGATATCTTTATATCCCGGTTCCTTAGCTATTTCTTCTGGGGATGGTGTTCTGAAGCTCATTGACCAGCCAGGAAACAACCGCCTTTCTATGTGTCCCTCTTTTAAAATTGACAAATTATGATGCCGTTTATCCTGCTTTATTTTTTCGAATACCGCTTTTATTAATATTTCATCTCCTTCCACCAATTGAAGGAATTTATTATCAAAATATACCAACATACCTGTAATGTTAGTTTCTTGATTGTGTCTTTGTGAACTTGTCAGAATAGATTTAAGAGAAGCATGATCCATGTTTCCTTTTGCCTGACTCCTATAAATGAGATAGTACATGATGGTTAGTCGATTGAAAGCTATTGAATTTCCCAAGGGGAAGTTATCATGTCTAACAAGGTTCTTTTCTGCCTGTTTTAAGATACCCTTATAAAATTTGATGAAATAAATGAACTGATTTTTTAAAATGAGGTTATAGTCTCATTTTCAAGAAATCAGCAACATCTGCTCAAGTTTCTGCAACCTTCACAATAGCTTGCAAAGCTGCATTTATACATTTTTGTTGCGGGCTCCATAGGTCCCAAAACAATACTAACCATTTAAACAGACTGAGAATATGAAAAAGGACCTTCACTTTCCTCTAAGCGGCCCTGCCATGCTCTACTTTATAAGTTTCTGGATCCAAAAGCAGATATAAGACATCCTGACAATATCAATCTCTTTACTACCCAATACTCTAATAATAAATTATATGAAAAACTTACTTTTACTCATTTCACTTCTATTTGTACTCTCCTCCAAAGCCCAAACTAAGTACTATGTCTCTTTAACAGGAAATGACCAATCTAACGATGGTAAAACGCCAGATTCCCCCTGGCAAACTATTGAAAAAGTTAATGAGATGATGGGCAGTTTTAACCCGGGAGACTCGGTGCTATTTAAACGGAATGAAGAATTCAAAGGGGAACTGGTGATCACTAAGTCAGGAACTTCGGGTGCTAGAATAAATTTCGGAAGTTATGGTAATGGCAATAAGGCTATAATAAATGGTGCTATACCTCTTACTACCTGGTCGGAGATGCCTGGAAATATTTGGGCAACTACTTACTCAGGTTCACTTACAACTTTAAATAATTTACTGGCTGCCGATGTTAGTCAGCAAATAGGACGATGGCCTAATCCGAATGCAACTAACACGGGTTATAACTCTGTAGATGCATTTGTAGGGAATACGCAGTTAACTGACGCGGCCTTAGCTGGTCAGAATTTTTCTGGCGCTACCGCGGTTGTTAGAGTGCGTCTATTCATCCTTAATAAGGCATCCATAATATCCCAATCAGGTTCTACACTTACATTTTCAGGTGTTGGTACTAACTATACCATGACAGCTGGGGATGGTTACTTCATTCAAAACCATATCTCTACCCTGGATCAGCAGGGAGAGTGGTGCTTCGATCCTGCTACCAAAAAAATTTACATCTATTCAACCACCGATCCAAATACTATTAAAACTGAGATACCCTTTAAAAACAATACTTTAAGTGGAAACAACATCAGCAACGTCAGTATAACCGATCTTAAGTTTATTAACGCCAACTCGTATGGAATTAAGATTGAGAACTCCAACGGGGTTAAAATTTCAAATTGCGAATTCTTCAACTCGCATAATGCAATCTATTTGAATACTATTCAAAACTCGGAGGTAGATCATAATACTATCAGGAATACCAATAATAACGCTATATGGATAGCAGGCAGCTTTTACAACTGTAACTACAATACTATTCTAAATACAGCGCTTCGTCCAGGTATGGGAGATCCAAATAATAACCAGTACAATGCTATTAATATGGTCGGAACGGATGCTTTGGTAAAAGGTAATCGCATCGATAAAGTTGGCTATTGTGGGATCAGATTTGAGGGAAGCCGATTAACTTTACAAAACAATGTTATTAATGAGTTTGCACTAACCAAAGCAGACGTGGGTGGGATATATTCGTTCAAAGGTTTTGCACCAGTAGGTTACGGATATGGCAATAATGTTATTACAGGGAACATTATAAGCAATGGCAAACCTAATCTCTATGGAACAAGGGCCATACCTGTAAATACAAATTATGCTGTCGGTATTTATCTGGATCAAAGCACATTGAACAATACAGTGGCAAGCAATACTGTATATAACTGTAACAGTGCCGGTTTTATGATAAACGAAGGGGCTAACAATCATGTAGTCCGCGACAATGTATTCTATAATAACATGTTTGGCTTTGCATATTTCCCTACTTCCACCAGCGCAAAGAATTTAACAGTGAAAAATAATATATGGTTCAGTAAGCACCCCTCGCAAATTCCCGGGATGTCGCAGGCTACAAACCTGGATTATATGAAAAACTTTGGCAATATAGACAGCAATTATTATGCTCAACCTTTTGAGCCAGACAGTACACTAATTCAAACTAATGAAAATTATTCGACCAGGATCAATAAGGTTTACTCGTTACAAGATTGGAGGAAGCTAGGTTATGATATAAATTCATATCTTTCGGTTTATAAGATTGCGCCTTACTCGATCACAAGCTCAGGCTCGAATACGATTACAAATAGTGCTTTCGGAACCGGAATTACCGGTTGGACTTTAACTCCCTCAAGCGGTAACTTTACTCCCGTTTATGACAATAATAATGTTTTAGACGGCGGCAGCCTGAAACTGACAACAGTAGGAGCCACCGGCCCAAATACATCCAGAGTAGCAACGGCTATTGGGAATGTGGAATATGGCAAATTCTACCAGGTTACATTTTCAATAAAGGGAACTACTGATACCTCGAGGTTAAAGGTTACACTTTTTGCAGGGCAACCGGTTGCAAAGTACCGTTACGTGAAAACAAGTATACAACGGAAGGAGGTGACACTTACTTTCACTCCTGTAGCCAGTATTAATAATGTCACACTGCAATTAACCCTTAATGATCCAGGCAACCAGATATGGATTGATAATGTCATGTTTAAACCTTTAACCACAATCAACACTGATCCTGATGATCATTTGGTATTTCATGTAAACGATGAAGCTAATTCTAAACTTATAAATCTTGGAGCTACCGCGTATCAGGATGCAAAAGGAAACGGATATACTGGAACTATTTCTCTTCCGCCATATTCATCAATAGTACTAATAAAATCAAATACTGTTCTTCCTCTCAGGATGACCAAGTTTTACGGCTCGGCCAACGGATGTGATGCGAATCTTAACTGGACTACGGAAAATGTGCAAAGAGTTGAAGGGTTTGAGGTGGAGAGCAGTAACAATGGGAAGGATTTTCGTAGATTGAGCTTTATCAATGCGAACAAGACGGGAACATATGATATACTGTTGAATCAGGTAGACAACAGATCTTACTACAGATTAAAGATAATTGATTCAGACGGAACTAGTCGCTTCAGTGAGGTTATTAACATCCAGACAGTTTGTAAAAGACAAGGACTAACAATTTATCCTAATCCCGTTAAGTCAGAAGCTGTTGCTGTGATTCCACCTCCTGTTGGTTCCAAAGTACTTTATAAGATCCTGAACTCAGCTGGCCAGGTTTTGGTAGCTAAGGAAATAAACCTGACAAAGGGCACCAATTTTTTTAATCTGGATACTTCAACATTACAAACAGGTCATTATGTATTCTTCGTTCAGCAGCCTGGGAGTTCCGGTCTCTCTACATCGTTTATAAAGCATTAAGTTCAATTTTGACCTGCAAACTCAGCAAGACCCACTAGAAAGTTTTAAATATCGCTTTCTGCATCAATAAGAAAGGTATTTGCAACATTCGCATAAGGAAAAACACTGCAGGAGAGCTTAATTTTACACCATAGATCTCAGCTGGGTCTTTACATTAACCAAGTAAACTAACGAATTATGTCAGGTAAAATAAGTGTGATAGCGTTATCCGTCTTATGTACACTATCCGGAATAACGGCTGCAATAGCAATGCCTAACAGTGTTCCTATTGGCTCTGTGAACACAAAACAAATTGGAATTACGGGCAAAATAACAGACAAAAAAGGTGAGCCTCTGATAGGGGTTACTATAAAAGAAAAAGGAAGCAAAACCGGTGCAAGTACAGATGTAAACGGCAACTTCAAATTGCAAGTATCTTCTGCAAGCAGTATACTGGTGATCTCTTATATAGGCTATAAAACTCTTGAATATCCGTTAAATAGCCGCACAACGCTAAGTATTATTCTAGATGAGGATTCTAAATCCCTCGACGAGGTAGTTGTGGTAGGATACGGAACTCAGAAAAAGAGCGATTTTACGGGTGCGGTTTCATCTGTTACCTCAAAAACTATCTCAGAAACTCCTGTGGCGTCGGCGGCACAAGCTATCCAGGGAAGGGTTGCAGGGGTAGACGTAACTAATAACAGTGGACGCCCGGGAGATGCAGCCACCATTAGGATTCGTGGGAACCGGTCTATAACAGCGGGCAATAATCCTCTCTACGTGATTGATGGTATTCCAATGTCGGGGAGTATAAATACTGTAAACCCTGCGGATATCGAATCTATGGAAATTCTTAAAGACGCATCAGCAACTGCTATCTATGGTTCAAGAGGAGCCAATGGCGTAATATTGATCACTACAAAAAGAGGTACGGGAGACCGCCCCGTTATCAGCTATGACCCATATTATGGTTTTACCGACAGGATCGGATCGATCAATATGCTGAGCGCCAATGAATATGCCTCTTACCGTCAATCAACGGGTGCGAGCCTGGAGCCCTATCAACAAACTGCTCTTAATGAGAACTTTTCAACCGATTGGCAAAGTCCATTATTTCAGCAGGGTTATCGACAGAACCATCCAGTTAGTGTAAGGGGTGCATCAGGAAAAACGAAATATCTTGTTTCCGGGGAGTATTTCAACGAGAAGGGTGTGGTAAAGAAATCTGATTATACAAGGTACGGGTTTCGCGCTAACCTGGATCAGGAAGTTGGGAAAAAAGTAAAACTAGGCGTATCTTCATTCCTTTCTTATGCCGTTCAAAATTACGGTATCATTCCTAATAATGTATATCTCCAAAATGTACTTATCCTAGATCCATTAAGTAACCCTTTTAATGTTGACGGTACTGTTAACGTTGCACCTGATAACCAAACAATTAAAAAGAACCCCTATACAGACCTTAACAGCGTTACGGCCGACCGGAGAAAAAGCTACCGGGTATTTGCCAGTGCTTACGGTGAGTACCAGATCGCCAAAGGGCTTAGTTATCGACTTAATGCAGGTGTGGATAATACCAACAACAAAAATGGTACATATAATAGCGTCTTAAGCAATAACAATGGGCTTGCAACGGCAGGAATCAGTAATGGATCAGCTCTGGCATACACCGTTGAAAATCTTCTGAATTTCAAAAGGGATTTAAATGGGCATTCAATAAGCGCTACAGGCCTGTTTTCTATTCAAAGCGATTTCAACGAAACATCAAGCACATCGGGCAGAGGAATACCTTACGACAGCCAGTTGTATCATAATATAGGTACTGCAACGGAAATTTCAGCGGTAGCTAGTGACTACTCAAAAACCTCTTTGATGTCTTATATGGGCCGTCTTAATTATAGTTATAAAAGTCGCTACCTCGCAACTCTCACAATGAGGGCGGATGGCTCCTCGAGATTAGCTCCCGGAAGAAAATGGGGATATTTTCCTTCCGTAGCATTGGGTTGGAGACTTATTGAGGAACCATTTTTGAAAGATATTACATTGATATCAGAACTAAAGCTTCGTGGAAGCTATGGTGTTAGTGGGAATACAGGGATCAACCCGTATTCAACACAAGGTTCCCTGTCAAAAACAGTTTATGCCTGGGATGAGAATGCCGGCTATGGTTACTCTCCATCAGCCCTGGCTAATGGAAGTTTAAGCTGGGAAAAAACAGCAAGTTCAAATATAGGCCTTGATTTTGGCTTTCTAAAGAACCGCATTAGCGGTAGTGTAGAGGTTTATGAGCAAAACACATCCGACCTTTTACTAAATCGTGCGATTCCGGCATGGACCGGATTCAGCAGTGTTCTAGAAAATGTTGGTAAGACCAGGAACCGGGGGATAGAGCTAAGTGTTTCAGGAACTCCGGTGTCGGGAAAATATTTCAGATGGAGCATTGATGCAAACGCCTATGCAAACCGCGAGTCTATCATTGCCCTTAACAGTGGTATTACAAATGACATTGGTAACGGATGGTTTACTGGTAAGCCTATTAAAGTATGGTACGACTACCAAAAGAACGGAATTTGGCAAAGTTCAGAAGTAGAAACGGCAAAAAAATATAATGCTGTTCCAGGAGATGTAAAACTTGTTGACCTCAATAATGATGAAAAGATAAATGCTGATTTTGACCGAAAAATTGTAGGAAACCCTCGGCCAAAATGGGGTGGAGGTGTAACCAACAGGTTTAGCTATCGAGGTGCAGACCTTTCCTTTTTTGTCTATATCCGTCAGGGGCAAACCATTTACAGTCAAATTCATGAAAGGCTGAATACCGGTTTCTATATGTATAACAACTTGAATGTAAACTATTGGACTCCTCAGAACAATTCGAATGAATTTCCTAGACCAACAGTTTCTGGAACTACAGGCATAAAACCTCCACTGTATTATTTCGATGGTTCTTTTATTCGCCTTCAAAATGTTTCCTTGGGATACAGTTTACCAAAATCCATAATCGGTAAATCCTCCATTAGCAACGCGCGGATCTATGTAACCGGTAATAACCTTTGGACAATAATGAATAAGAAAATCCCTGGATACGATCTCGATCCAGAAACGTCCACTGGAGAAATAACACTTGACAATGTTTTATCTACACGGCTTATCATGCTTGGTTTAAACCTTACTTTTTAACCAGTTAAAGGAATTAATTATGAAATTTTCAAAAATCATTATAGCACTGGCGATAACAGCTGTTACAGGCGTTTCCTGTAATAATTACCTGGACGAAGAAATAGTCAGCGGAGCTACCTCCGGGTCATATATCGTTGATGCCAATGGATTAACCGGAGTTGTAAACGCGGCTTATGCACCTTTGAGAACCTATTATGGACAAGAATTAGGATTTGTTCTTACTGAATTTGGTGTTGATACTTATACTCACGGTCGTGATGGCTCGTTCATAGATGTTAATCAATATAACCCTGGTTTATCCCCAAGTTTATCAATTCTAAGTACACTCTGGACCAATTTTTACAAAGGGATAGGTACCTGTAATACAGCAATTGACCTGGCCCCAACTATTGGCAATATTTCGGAGCAAATCAGAGCTCAGAGAATAGCAGAAGCGCGCTATCTGCGAGCACTTTACTACTTTGTACTTGTTCAAACCTTTGGTGATATACCATTAACCCTCACCGAAGTGAAAGAAGTTCAGACAGAAACAACCAGGACAAGCGCGGAAAAAATATATACTGATGCAATCCTTCCAGATCTGGAATTTGCCGTAACTAATCTTCCTCGTACGCAAAGTGATTATGGACGCGCAACACAAGCAGCTGCCAAAATGCTCCTAGCACGGGTACATATGGTTAGAAAAAATTGGGCTGAAGTCGAAAAATTATCTGATAGCGTTATCAAAGACTACAATTTCTCTTTACTTGATTCTTATGGATCGATCTTCGATATAAATAATCAGAAAAACCCTGAGGTGATCTGGGCGGTGAACTACAACTCCACTGCATTATTGAATGGAACCGGGAATCAGAGTCACCTGTATTTTATAATGGTTTACGATGGTGAAAAAGGCATGCAGAGGGATATTCTAAACGGTCGCCCTTTTAATCGTTTTAAGCTAACTCCATACGGTAATTCCCTTTTTGATAATAAGGCTGATAAACGTTATATCGAAGGTTTCCAGCGTGTGTATTACTCCAATAACAGAACTACCGCTCCGGCAGGTATGAATCAAGGTGATACGGCAGTATTTATCACTACCGACGTGATTCCGGCCAATGTGAGAGCAGCAAAAAAATACGCGATCTACGACCTTAATGATATCAACTCACAAACCGTCAGAACAAAATTCCTAACTAATATAAAATTCCTTGATCCTAAAAGAACTAGTGTAACCGCGGTGGAAGGTTCTAAAGATTTCATTGTTTTCAGGATAGCAGAAGCTTACCTCAACTTGGCAGAGGCCCAGCTAATGCAGAACAAGCCTGGCGATGCCACCACAACGATAAATGTACTTCGTAAAAAAAGGTCTATGCCAGGTTTTGACCTTAGTATAGCGTCGTCGCAAATGAACCTGGATTTCATACTGGATGAAAGAGGCAGAGAGCTTTACGGAGAAATGCAAAGATGGTTTGATCTGAAAAGAACAGGTACATTATTGGAAAGGGTTAAGAAATACAATCCAGATGCGGCTGCCGGCATAAAAGATTATCATTTACTACGACCGATCCCACAAAGCGAGATAGACCGGTCGAGCAATAAGGTAAACCAGAATTTAGGATACAACTAATAAGATGAGACTTAAATTTATAACGCTTCTGGTGCTCTTAGGAGCAACATGTTCGGTTGCGCAAACCTTGGGTAACAAAGCCATGCCGGATTTTACAATTAGAAAAGGTCTGCCAAATTTTTATAAAAAATTATTAGAAGGTAAACCAGTAACTGTGGCCTATTTAGGAGGAAGTATTACAGAAGCGGCCAATGGTTGGAGGGATCAGTCTGCGCATATTCTCCAGCAAAAATTTCCGGATCCAAAGATAACTACCGTTAACGCAGGAATTGGTGGCACAGGCTCAGACCTGGGGGTTTTCCGCCTGGAAGCACAAGTGATTAAGGAAAGACCTGATTTAGTGTTTGTTGAATTTGCAGTGAACGATATTTCCAAGCCGGCTAACTTGATCCATAAAGCGATGGAGGGCATCGTGAGACAGATATGGAAAGCCGATTCTAAAACAGATATCTGCTTTGTGTACACCATCACCGGCGATATGGCCGCGGATATTGAAAACGGGAAAATACCGCAGTCAACAGCGGCAATGGAACAAATAGCAGAGCATTATGGAATCCCTACTGTAAGCATGGGCTTAAAGGTTGTTCAGCTTGCTACAGAAGGCAAACTTGTTTACAAGGGCAGCAAAAAAGACTATCCTGACAAAATAGTCTTTTCGGCCGACAATGTTCATCCATTTCCGGAAACAGGGCAGAGGCTTTATGCAGAAGCATTAGCAACTGCCCTAGACAGTATATTTATCCATTCTGAGAAACTAACTGCAAATAGGCTTGTGAAACCTTTTATAAGGGATAATTGGGAAGCAGCTAAAATGATCTCTGTTGCCGAGGCGAATAGGACTGGAAATTGGGTGAAGGTTATGTCAAATGATCCGGAGTTGCAAAGAGTATTTAAAAAACCCTTTACGGAATTCATTAAGTCAAATGAAGCCGGATCAACAATATCATTCAAATTTAAAGGACAAGTGGCAGGTCTTTATGATGTTGTAGGGCCGGGCTGCGGGCAATATGAAGTTAAATTAGATGACAAAGATTTGGCAGCAGTCCCCAGGTTTGATAGCTATTCAACCTATTACCGACCTCAATACTTCCTTAAACAAGATTTAGATAAACGCCTTCATACCATGACGTTCACTGTTTCAAGCAACCAACTAGACAAGAAGAGTATTCTGAAACAGAGAAACAACCAGACGATGGATGTGGAATCGAGATATAGTGAAAATGCATGTTATGCTGGATACATTATGCTTATTGGAGAAATTAAAAAGTAATGAAACAAGGCAGGATATGATGAGAAAGATTCTCCTTACATGTTTCTATCTGCTTTTTTCAATTCAGCTTTACAGCCAACAGCGGGGAAATAAGCCGGAAAGGGAAAAATGGTTTAGTAGCTTGGGCTTTGGGTTGTTCATACATTGGAGTATCGATTCACAAATTGGAGCTGTGATCAGTCACTCGCTAGCTGGGGCAAGTCCTGATTTCCGAAAACGTTTTTTCAACGAACTACCGAAGACTTTCAATCCCTTACGATTTAATCCTGATGAATGGGCCTCATTGGCTAAGTTGGCAGGAATGCGATACGTTGTATTTACGGCAAAGCATCATTCAGGTTTTTGCATGTTTAAAACTAATTCAACAACCTTTAATATCGCAAATACTCCTTATTCGCATGATATTACAAAGGAGGTTATTACAGCCTTCAGGAAACAAGGGATAGCAATTGGATTATATTTCTCACCCGAAGACTTTTATTATCTACATCAAACAGATGTTCCGATCGGACGTCTTCAAAACCCTTTACATTATCCAGCGCAAAATGTTGGATTAATGAAATATGACAAAATCCAACTAAAGGAGTTGTTAAGTAATTATGGGAAGATCGACATCATTTTTTTAGATGGTCCGGCAGAAGGTTTAAAAGAATATTGCTGGGAACTGCAACCGGATATTGTTGTAACGAGAGGTCATATAACAACTCCCGAGCAAAAAGTGCCTGATACTTCGATTCCATCCCCCTGGGAGAGCTGCCTGACTATGGGCACAGACTGGCAATACAAGCCCACAAACGATCTGTTTAAGTCAGGTACCGAATTAATAAATACATTAATAGAAACACGCGCAAAAGGGGGTAACCTTTTATTGAATATAGGACCAAAACCAAATGGTACGATCAGAGAGGAGGAGGAATCTAGGTTAAGGGAGCTAGCGCTATGGAACTTTGCTAATAGCGAGGCTATTCATGGTGTAACTTCTGCTCCTACATTGAAAGATGGTAATATTTGGTATAGCTGCTCTCCAAACGGTAAAACTATTTACGCCTACATTACCAAAAATATTTGGCAATATGGGGAAAGAAAGGAAATTGTTTTCCCCTCAATTACTGGTAATGAAAATACCACAGTTAGTATTTTGGGATACGAAAGCAATTTTGTAGAATACCGGCAAAACTTTGATGCCTCGATCAAGATACAAACGGGCCCCCTTGGCCTTATTGTAAGCGCAGTGAATGGGCAGCGATTCTATACCAATAACAAATGGCCAAATCCGCTTGTGTTTAAAATCTCTGGCGCCCATTTCAGGAAACAGCCTTCTTCCAAAGTAAATAAATCATCGCTCGACGGAGCTCAATAAATGATATAAAATGAAAACACACTTATATAAACGCTTAGTTCTGATCTTAATTCTGTTTCTTCCCGCACTAGCAAATGGACAGAATAATAACTACTACGTCCTTGACATGGTCCACCACAATCCGGGTGAACCGTCAACAAAAAGTGCTTTCACAGATCCATCTTTCCTAAAGGAGAAGGGTTATAACGGACAAGTAGTTAACGACTTTACTTTTGCCCATGCCGCTCTTACCTTTGACAAGCTTAGTAAAGAAATATTCCCTGACGGCTCGGAAGAAAGGAAATGGGTTGAGCAAGCTGCTAAGAAGGTAAAAGAAAATATCGCAGAGGCTCACGCAGCAGGAATAAAGATATATTACTTCACAGACATTATAGTTCTTCCAAAAAGGCTAGTAGACATCTATAAGGATGAGATCACGGATAAGGATGGAAAAATCTCCTTTGAGCGGCCTAAGACAGTAGAAATTCACAGAATGATGTTGAATGAGCTTTTTGATACCTTTCCTGACCTTGATGGCCTTGTAATCAGAACAGGTGAAACATACCTAAACAACGTACCCCATCACACTGGCAACGGACCTATTACAAACGGACCTGCAAGTCATGTAAAACTAATCAATCTTCTACGTGATGAAGTTTGTGTTAAACGCAACAAAATGCTTTTTTATCGCACGTGGTCGTTTGGCGGAATGCACGAGCAGCCAGACTATTACCTTAAAGTTACAGACCAAATACAGCCTCATCCCAATCTTGTGTTTGCTATTAAACATACGAAGGGGGATTACCAGAGAACCTTCGATTTTAATCCAACTCTCACTTTAGGTAAACACCCACAAATTATTGAGGTTCAATGCCAGAGAGAATATGAAGGAAAGGGCGCTTATCCCGACTACGTGATGGAGGGGGTGATAAATGGATTTGAAGAATATTCTATGAACAAACCACAACCGGGATACAAGAGCCTTAAAGAAATTAAGTCCAGCCCCAATTTCCGGGGCGTTTGGTCATGGTCTCGAGGCGGAGGCTGGGTCGGACCCTACATCACCAACGAATTTTGGTGCAGGCTTAATGCTCTAGTGATTAGCAAATGGGCATTAGATCCTAAGCAGTCAGAAGAAGAAGTATTCAATAAGGTGATCACAGAAATGGGAATTCAAGGGAAGTCGCGTGAAAGGTTTCGTGAACTTGCTTTACTATCGGCAAAAGCTGTCATCAGAGGCCATTCGAGTGTAAAGTACCCTTTTCAGAACAGCTGGACGTGGTGGATGCGCGATGAATTCCTATCTGGAACGGACCCCAATTATAACCCGCGGCAATTCTCCTCGGAAGGGCTACTTTATAAGGCATTTACACAGTACTATAAAGATGGTATACTTCATGGAGCCGTCCAGGAGAAGTATGAGGCGGTAGAGCTCTGGAAAAATATAGAAAAGCTTAGTCGTGGCATCAAAATGAAGGACAAGGAAGACGAATCTTATGTAAGGGTTTCATCAACCTATGGAATGCTGTTACATCAGATCATAGCTGAAGGCTGGAAAATCATGGCTTTAGGTTTTGAAGGAGATAAAACCGGCAAATACGACATAAAAGAAATGCACCAGGCATTATTGAATTATGATAAATACTGGAAACTTTACAAGAATTTCAAGGAGACAAACCCATCGTCTGCAACACTTTACAAACCTTACTCATTTGAGTACATAGCCCCGACCTATCATGCTGAAAAGGGAATGGGTGCTTCAGTAAATTACTACAGGAAAATTATAGCAGATAAGCAATAAATGGAACATAGAAAACAGAAATTGAAGAACTATACAGTCCTAACAGTAACTTATCTATTCCTGACCATCCTGTTGTTATTTATGCTGTACACATTTATCTGACAAAAAAGATACTTTTAGCACAGAAACGGATAACTTGAATTAAAGAAGCCAAACCCGTTATTTAATAGGAAGAAAGTATATTAATAACCAACCAGTTTAGGATGTCAGTTAAAGGATTTTTATTTATCTTCTTGTACGTAGCCGTTCTTACCTTTAAGGAGGCTGGCGCTCAGGAAGAAAAAGCAATAATAAGTCCTGGCGTACGCTTCGATCATTATTTCAGTAACGAGGGACTGCCAGACAACCGGGTGCGCAATCTTTTCCAGGACAGCAGAGGATATTTGTGGGTTGGAACAATGAATGGGCTTTGCCGTTTTGATGGTTATTCGTTTAGGAAATTTTACAAAAACAAGGCGCCAAAAGCTATTACCACAAGTTGGGCTTATTCTATTACTGAGGATGATAACAGTGATTTGTATATTGGTTCGAGGTACGGATTAAGCAAGTTTGTAAGGAACACAGAACAATTTTTTGAGATAAATGTGCCGGGATCAAGCACAGACGTTGTTTCTGCTCTCCTTTTTCATGATAGAAAGCTATGGATTGGAACCTCAAAAGGCCTGTCCCTGTATGATCCTAACACAAGGAAAACTAAAACTTTAAGCTCTTTTCCATTCAAAAATGGAGTGAAAAAAATAATACAGTCCTGGGGCGACTGCCTATGGTTAGCGTGCGACCAGGGCGTAGTTCGTTTCAATACCAAAACGCTTGCCTTCCAACTATTTGACATAGATATCAAACCAAACCCTTATGGAGACAGGATCTGGTCTTTGTACGAGGATCAGAGGTCGCTATATATTGGAACCGGTGGAGATGGAATTATTAAACTGGAGTTCGATGCCGAGCAAAATAAATACACCGATTTTAATCGTTTTGAGCAGCTTTTAACAAACGGTTCGGAGCTTAGGAACCTTCAGGTTTTCGATATTGTTAAATGGCGTAATGGAGAACTTTGGCTTGCTACTGAAGATGGACTGGCCAGGATAAGGAGCTTGAATAAAAAAACGAGTTTAGAATTTTTCAGAAATAACCCACTTGACAAGAATAGCATCAGCAATAATATAATTTACAGGCTGCTAATTGACCGTACAGGTGTACTTTGGTGTGGCACAGAACTCGGGTTAAATAAATCAGATCTAAATCTCCTCGCATTTCAGTATTATGCGTTCAAGGGAATAGGCATTGCTGATCAGGTAAGGGCTATTGCATCTGAAGATGGAATAAATATTTACCTCGGTACGGCTAGTTCAGGGCTTTATAAATACAATACAAGTTCTGGCCAAACATCGCTTCTTAAACTTGGTGATGAACACCTTTCCTATAATGCTTATCGCTCACTAAATTTTAATAACGGAAATCTTTGGGCGGGAACTCTAGGGGGAACCATGAAAATTACTGCTATTAATACAACCAGCAGTATAAAAAACCTTAATGCACAGGCGAGTTTTGCTACCCTAACGGATTCCAGAGGCAATTTATGGATTGGAACCAATAAGGGATTACTTAAATACGACGCCCAAGGAAACAAAGTAGAATTGAAGGGAAGACACAATATTCCGACGCTTATAAAAAATGGTTTTGTGAGGCAGATCTACGAAGATAAGAAGGGGAATTTGTGGCTGGGCTTTGAGAATGGAGGTTTAATAGTACTCGACCCGCAATCTGGATCGTATTTCCATTTCAATGCCAGGACACCGGAGCATGAATTGCTTGGCTCTAATGTCTTAGCAATTGCGGAAGCCCCCGCAAATGTTTTTTGGGTTGGAACTGAATCAGGACTCAACAGAATCACTTTAAAAAGCAACAGGATTTCTGATTATACAGTTAAAAGGTATACTGATGCCGAGGGGTTACCTGATAAATCTATTATCGGCATCTTGAATTCTGGAGATGGTCTTTTGTGGATATCAACGATCAAGGGCCTGAGCAGATTTGACATTCTTAAGGAAACGTTTCAAACCTATTTGTCAAATGTAAATTTTAGTATCGGAAGTTGTTATAAAGTTTCACCTGACAAATTGCTTTTCGGTACAAGCAATGGCTTTATTTCATTTAACCCCAGTCTGATTCCAAAGGCACAAAATCCACCGACGGTTGCACTATCTGAATTAAAACTCTTCAATCAACCTGTTGAGATTGGTCAGGAGTTCAATAAAGATATCATCCTTAAACAAAGTATCTCATCTACCCAAGAAATTAAGCTGAACTACCATAACAACGTGTTCACCATAGGCTTTACAGCATTACATTTTTCAAATCCTGATAAAAACAAATACTCTTATAAAATGGAGGGATTTGACAAGAACTGGATCGAAGCAGATGCAGCGTCGCGCAATGCAACTTACACAAACCTCGATGCTGGAACATACTATTTTAAAGTAAGAGCCTCAAACTACATGAATAATTGGAGTAGAAGTGCGGCAGTACTGAAGGTAACTGTTCTTCCACCGCCTTGGAAAACCTGGTGGGCTATTGTGCTTTATATTACTCTTTTTAATATACTGCTTTACATTCTGATCAAATATGTTTTGATTCAATCCCGGCAGCGTCAGGAGATCGAGTACCAAAAAATCGAAAAGGAACAATTGAAGCGATTGAACGAAATGAAAGTTAACTTCTTCACAAACATTTCTCATGAATTCAGGACCCCGCTAACCTTGATCTCGGCACCGGTAGAGGAACTGATGGGTAACGCGAGTCTAGGTAAGGAGGAAAAACAAAAGGTGAGCTTTATTTATAGAAACTGCAAGAAATTACTTTTGTTGCTCGATGAATTGATGACCTTTCAGAAGGCAGAGCAAGGAATGCTTAAACTCAAGGCCGTTCCTATGGACATCACCGGATTCCTTCATGCAATCTTCGTAAATTTTCAACCTCTGGCGGAACGGAACAAGATCAATTTGAAACTGGAGAATGTTGTTGGGAAAAAAATAATGGCATTTGATCCAGGAAAGCTTGAAATGGTATTAAATAACTTGATCTCTAATGCATTTAAATTCACACCAGAAGGAGGAGAGATCTCCATAATTGTTGCTTTGGACCAGGATGAGTTGACTGAAGTTCCACAATTGTCAATAACGGTGGAGGACAATGGAAAAGGAATTCCTGGCAGCGACTTACCTTATATTTTCGAACGTTTTTATTCTGAGCACAATAAACAGGGAACGGGTGTGGGATTAGCACTAACGAGAAACCTTGTAGAGTTGCATAACGGTACGATTAAAGTTGACAGTATTCCGGGAAAAGGCACAAGCTTTAAAATCGTACTTCCTTGCAAAAACGATAACCAGCAGAGTTCTTGTCCGGGAAGTATTCTTCAGGAATTTGCGCCTATGACAATAGATAGTAAGGAGGTAATGTTTATTGCGAAGTCTGAAAATCAGAAGAAAACTAAGCTTTTGATCGTAGAGGATAATAAGGAGATTTTAGATTATCTGGAGATGCTCTTTGAATCACAATATTCCGTGGCCCGGGCAATGAATGGATTGGAGGCTTTGGAAATAATTAAGGAGAATGAACCTGAACTGATTATTAGCGATATGATGATGCCGCTAATGGATGGAAAAGAACTTTGCAAACAAATAAAATCAGATCTTAACACTAGTCATATTCCATTTATTCTCCTTACCGCGAAAACGACTGATGATGACAAGTTACAAGGTTTACAAACTGGTGCAGACGACTATATCGCAAAGCCCTTCCATCCAGAAATTTTAAAGGTTAAGGCGGAAAATCTTATAGAATCTAAGCGCCGTCTGATTGAAAAATATAGGGGAGATGGAGTAATAATTCCTAAAGATATAGCAAAGAATCCCCTTGACGAACAATTCCTTCAAAAGGTTCTTGACACAATTAACGCTAACCTGGCCAATGATGAGTTTTCTGTAGAAGACCTTGGAGCTGCAGTATTTATGAGCCGCAGTCATTTGTTTAGAAAACTAAAGGCAATAACAGGTCAAACGCCCATAGAATTAATTTATCAGGTGAGGATCAAGCATTCCATGGATTTGCTATTGCAGAGAAAATTATCCATATCAGAAATAGCCTATGAAGTAGGCTTCAAAAATCCGTCTTCATTCACCTCATCTTTTAAGAAACAATACGGGAAATCACCGAAGGAATACTTAGGTGATGTAATTAAAGAGCAACAAGCGGAATAAATGCACTTTGGTCATCTGAAAACAGTTCCTGCAACATTTCCAACAGCCAGAGAGCTCAATGAAAAATACATTTGCTCCTATTGTTCTAATTCAACTAACCAATGATTCTAGTTTCAGAAAGTAGGCACATGCTAAAGTTTTTAATCAATAGTGCGATCTGCACCCTCTTTTTGGTTTTGACTTTCAATTATAGTTCATCTGCACAGCAAGGTAAACTTGTAACCCTTTATGTTTCCTCTTCTGGCAACGACAATAACCCCGGCAGTGCAACTGCTCCTCTGAGATCTATAGAGATGGCAAGAAACCTGATAAGGAAATTGAAGCAAACAAAAAAGCTTAATTCAGCTCGATTTACAGTAATAATAAAAGCGGGAACGTACTTTTTACCCGAAGGAATTAAATTTGATGAAAGGGATTCCGGAACACCCGGCTCACCAATATCTTATAATGCAGAGGAGGGAGCCAAGGTAGAACTCATTGGGGCGAAGGTAATTCCGGATACTATGGTTAGGCCGATCAATACCAGCACTTATAAACGCCTCCATCCCAAGACAGATCCCTCGAAGGTATTCGAAGTTGATCTAAGGTTCTTAAAACTAAAGAATGCATCTCGTTTTGCCCCGTCGAACTGTTTCTCCGACAGTTGGCACATCATTGATCTTTTCATGAATGGTAGAAGGCAGCCACTTTCTCAATGGCCTAACCCTGCGGAGAATATTAATAACACTAACGATCCGGGTTGGGTTACATGTAATGGATCAAAGGACAGTAGAACTTTTTTCTTTGGAAAGGGGGGGAAGCCGGAGGATAAAGAAACCTTAAATGAAGTTGATCTAGATAAATCCAGGCGGTCGACACGTTGGGCTGCAGCTATTAAAGAGGGACATGAAATTTGGCTAAAAGGTTTTTGGCGGGTACCGTGGGAACCATTTACGATTAAGGTTGAGAACATTTCGGCTGAAGAGCAAACAATAAAGCTTACAGAGGAGCCTGAAGGGGGGATGGGATCAAAGTACAGCAGTATTGCGAGTAAGGATCCCCTATGGAGAACCGGAAATGGAAAGGAGAAATGGAGAGCGGTTAATTTGCTGGAAGAAATTGACTACCCGGGTGAATGGGCACTCGATATTAAGGATCAAAAACTTTATTTCTATGCCCCTATGCCTGTTGCAAATTTGCAATTAATGATCGCCGATTCAGACCATCCCGTTATTTCTGTGAATACAGCATCAGATTTAAAGTTCACTGGCTTACATATCTCTGGTACACGTTCGAACGGTATTGAAATAGTCACAAGTAGTCGTACTACAATTGCGGGGTGTACTATCTATAATGTTGGAAACAATGGAATCACAATGAGGGGTGGCAATAAAAACCTTATTCGAAGCAACACAATTTATGAGACAGGAGGTGCAGGAATAGTGGCTGCTAATTCTGGCAACAGGAAATTACTGAAGTCGGGGGACGCTACTATTGAGAATAACCACATTTATCATGTTGGAAAATTATCATTCCGGGAGGCTGTTCAGCTATCAAACTGCGTAGGGCTTACTTTAAGACATAACCTGATGCATGACATGCCTAAAAGTGGCGTAAGGACAGATATGGTCAACAATTGTATTTTCGAATATAATGAGATTCACAATATAGCTCTTGGCGAAAGTGATAACGGAGCGTTCTATAACTACGGTGGATGGAGTACCTACGGAAATATCTTCAGGTACAATCTTGTACATCACATCAATCGCTCTAATGGTTTTTATTGTGATGATGGAGATAGCGGAGATCTCTTTTATAATAATGTAGTATATGATGCAATTGATGCAGTAAAGTTTGGAGGTGGACATAATAATATTGCCAGGAATAACCTGTTTATCCGTTGTAAAGACCAGGGGATTGATGACCGTGGTATTGCACGTAATTACAGATTGGGAAGTCATTATGAAGAACGGTTGCTTGAGATGAAACCCTTACAGGAACCCTGGAAATCTTACGGTAAAAAACTAATGTTAGACTTTGGGCTGGGATCGAAGCTTTGGACGGATATATTAAATCCAGACTGGCACCCTGAATACCCAAATGGTTGTGCTCTATTAGACAACATTTCGGTTCAGTGCGGTCCTTACCTCAGGCCTAAGCATGGTCGTATTGAAATAAGTGGTAATCTCGAGTTACCCTCAATTAAAGATGCAGGTTTTACTAATGTTGAACAACTAGATTTCAGTACCACTAACCCAAATATCCTTGAAAAATTCCCAAATCTCAATACAATCCTTCCGATCATTGGTCTTCAAAAAGATAGCTTTCGAAAATACTTACCGACAAAAGGTGATACGGGAGGACTAGAAAATCGCGGAAAAGCAGGCAATGAATGGGATGAGGACCAGCTGATAAAATAACCTTCTAAATAATACACTACATGAGATTTAAACTTACCACATACCTTATGGTATTGGCTTGTACCTGTTTTGCCCAAAAAAAGAAGGATCTTTCAATAGACGACTGGAAGAAACTAAGCTTACGGGAAAAAATAGGTCAGACGATGTTGATGCTGCCAGACAAAGAGTCGGAGCTACGTTTGGGGAATGGCAGGCTTCAGGATTTCTTTAAACGGTATCCTGTTACTGGCTTCTTTATGGGCTGGAAGCTTTTTGTAAATATACCTGAAGAACAAAGGGTTGAACATTTAAAAAAGTCAGTGCTCGAATACCAGGATGCTAGTAACCTTCCTTTAATATTTCAACAGGATTACGAGAATGGGATCTCTCTTCCTGGGATGACCTCCCTGCCCCGGGAAATGGCATTAGGGGCAGCCAACTCTACCGGGCTTAGCTACAATTACGGGATGAGCTTGGCAAAAGAAGCAAAGTCGCTGGGAGTTAAATGGGTCTTGCATCCTGTAGCCGACCTAAGCATTAATCCACTTAACCCCATTGTTAATACCAGGGCTATCTCGGATGATCCAGACAAAGCAATCAGACTTTTAAGCCAACAAATAAAAGGTCTTCAGAATACTGGTGTAGCAGCTACAATAAAGCATTTTCCCGGGGATGGAATGGACAACCGCGACCAGCATCTTACAACAACAGTTAACAGTTTAGGTATGGATCAATGGAAACAATATCACGGAAAAGTGTTCCAAGCTTTAATTGATAGCGGGGTTGCGGCGATAATGCCCGGCCATATTACTCTTCCAGCATGCCAGAAACAAAAGCTGAACGGCTTTTTCCCCCCTGCTACTTTATCAAAAGAACTGCTAACAGATCTCCTTAAGAAAGAAATGAGATTTAAGGGGGTAATTGTTTCAGATGCTATGACCATGGGCGGCTTTCGTGGTTGGTACCCTGATCAGTTGGAAGGGGAGATCCAGAGCTTTCTGGCTGGAGTCGACGTGCTTTTGTGGCCCTCTTACCAATTTATGGATACTGTAGAAGCACGCATTAAACGAGGAGAAATACCGATAGCGAGGCTTGACGATGCTGTAAGCCGAATCTGGGCGATGAAGTTGAAGTATGGGTTGTTGAGTAAAAACAATCAACTGATAAGGCAAATGTCTCCGGAAGAACGGGAGGTATCTTTTTCTACTGCTCGTAGCATCGCTGAAAAGGCAGTTACTCTAGTGCGTGACCGGAATTCCGTAATTCCAATCAATCCTGGTACGACAAAGAAGATACTTGTAATAGCTGTTACTACAGAAAGCCGAAAAGGAGGTGACGGAGGATTACATGTTTTGAAAAATTTTGCAGGTGCGCTGGAGAAAAAAGGATTTTCTGTAGACTTTCAGCGCAATTTACTTTACGAAACTCAGGGCTGGAACGAGGACGTAACGAAGAAATATGATAAAATTATTGTTGCTGTAGTAAGGCAAACTCATACCCCATTCGGCCCGCTGCAGTTATATGACGATGAAGCACAGACAGCCTGGGGAGTTAATGCAATGCCTAAAGACAAAGTTATTGTAGTTTCCTTTGGTAGTCCTTATATTTTAAACGAGTATTTTGAGCGGGTGAATACTTGCATCAACGCATACTCAAATGGCCCTGAGATGCATAACGCAGTAGTTAAAGTACTAACCGGCGAACTGAAAGCCGAAGGGATATCACCTGTTAAACTTGAAAGAAAAGATACATTAGCCGAAAATTGATTATGCCAAATAAACAGATAGTAAAAAACATAATTCTCGCTATAGCTTTTGGATCCTTGTTATCAACGGCTGAAGCCCAACAAGATATAGATTTAAACAAGCCTTCCTGGGTTAAAGAAACTGTCGCTCAAAAATCGGAGCGGATGGAATGGTGGCGGCAGGCAAGATTTGGCATGTTCATTCATTGGGGACTGTATTCTGCAGCAGCTAGACACGAGTGGGTACAAAACCGCGAAAAAATGACACGAGAGGAATACCATAAATACTTTCAAACATTCAACCCCGACCTCTACAACCCGGAAGAGTGGACAAAAAAAGCAAAACAGGCAGGAATGAAATATGTGGTGATTACCACTAAACACCACGAGGGATTCTGTCTATGGGATTCGAAGTTCACCGAATATAAGGCTCCTAATACACCGGCGGGAAAAGACCTGCTAAAACCACTGGTTGCAGCATTAAGAGCTGAAGGCATAAGAGTAGGATTTTACTATTCGCTTATTGACTGGAATCATCCGCACTTTCCAATTGACAGAAATCATCCGCTTCGAGAAGCAAGCAATATTGCTTCCATAAACCAGAATAGGGATATTAAAAAATACCAAAAGTACTTGAAAGACCAGATAACAGAACTGTTGACACAATATGGAAAGATCGACGAACTTTTCTTTGATTATTCTTACCCAGGACCTAATGGGAAGGGGAGGGACGACTGGGACTCAGAAGGCCTTTTAAAGCTGGTGCGGAAACTTCAGCCGGATATAATTGTGAACGACCGTCTTGATCTTGGAGAAACAAGCTGGGGCTGGGATTATAAAACTCCGGAGCAATTTATGCCTTTTAAATGGCCAAGTTTAAATGGTGTGAACATTCCATGGGAGACCTGCCAGACCTTTTCCGGTTCCTGGGGATATAACCGCGATGAGTACTCCTGGAAATCAGAGCGGCAGCTTATCACCATGTTAATTGAGACTGTTAGCAAAGGGGGAAATTTACTTTTAAATGTAGGTCCGACAGCCAGAGGTGCCTTTGAAGAAAAGGCGGACGAAAGACTTAAGGCTATTGGCAATTGGATGAGATTTAACAATCGCTCAATTTATAATTGTACTCAGGCTCCTGCAGTTTTCGAAAAGCCCGACAATTGCTTACTTACTTACAATCCTGAAACAAAAAGACTATATATTCATGTTTTATCCTGGCCCTTTAAATCGCTGCACCTAAAAAATTACAAAGGCAAATTCAGGTATGCACAGCTGTTGAATGATGGTTCAGAGATTAAGTTCAAGTCTGATATCAAGCCGGGAAGCCATACCACTGAAACTACTGGAGAAAACGATGTGATGCTAGAACTCCCGGTATACAGCCCCAATATCGAAATTCCCGTTATCGAACTTATATTAAACTAAAGGTATGAGATTAATATATGTTTTTTGCTTACTCTTAAGCTTTTTCTCTGTAGCGAGGTCTCAGTCGGTTTCACGATGGGAAAAGGAGATATCCGCATTTGAAAAGCAAGATGCTGAAAAAACTGGGCGGCAAAAGGTAATAATATTCACAGGAAGTTCAACCATCCGTCGCTGGTCTGACATCAATACTTATTTCCCAGGTAAGTTGATATTAAACAGGGGCTTTGGAGGATCGCACGCGAGTGATCTTTTATACTTCGCAGACAGGATTACAGGGGATAACAAAATTAAACAGATCCTTATTTATGAAGGTGATAATGACCTTGCTGCAGGAAAAACGGTTGAGAGGGTAGTTGACGATCTGAAGAAAATCGTAAAACATTACAGATACAATTATCCCAGGGCGACCATAAGCATTCTTTCTATAAAACCCAGTCCCGCCAGGCAAAAGTACCTGACACAAATTAAAGAGGTGAATAAACAGATGCAAATTTTCATGGCTTCAGGCAAAAGGTACCAATTCATTGATGTTTTTAATCCGTTATTAAAAGAGGATGGAAATCCTAAGGAAGAGATCTTTGTACCAGACGGGGTTCACATGGACATGGAGGGCTACAAATTATGGGCTGAAGCCATCAGGCCTTACTTAGAATAGATTGTGGTCGAATCCATACTTAAGGAAACTTAATTCACTTATACTAAGATACATGAAGAAATATTGTTTAACACTTGATCTAAAAGATGATGAAAACCTGATTAACGAATATGTCACCTGGCATAAGAAGGTTTGGGACGAAATAAAGGAAAGTATTCGGAGCTCTGGAATAATTGACCTGGAAATTTACAGGTACAATAACCGCCTCTGCATGATCATCATTGCTGACGATTCATTTAGTTTTGAAAAAAAAGCAGCAATGGACGCAGAAAATCTTCGCGTGCAGGAGTGGGAGGAATTGATGTGGAAGTATCAACAAGCATTGCCAGGCTCTAAACCTGGTGAAAAATGGGTGCTAATGGAAAATATTTTCTGTTTAAACAATTAAATATATAATCCATGCTAAGGAAAATTTTAAGTTTGGTATTACCGGTATTCCTTTCATCTGCCACTTTTGGGCAGAGAAATGCCACGATTTTTACCGATTGGAAAAAAGGCTACGATCCGGCAGAGGTAGGACAAAAACTAACTAAACGTTTTCTTGAAAGTCCCCACACAAATTATGGGCGGCCCGACCCTCCAAGATTTATTACCTATCCCGAGGTATGCACTTGGTTCGGAGCGCTTAAATTAAGTGAAACAAGCAGACGGTCGGATTTGCAGAAATTACTTGAAGAGAGATATTTAAAACTAGTTGAAGAAGAAAAATCTTTGCTTCCAATTCCGAATCACGTAGATTTCACCGTCTTTGGCACGCTTCCCCTACAGTTGTACTCGATGGGAGGCAACGAGAGTTACCTGAAACTTGGCAAGTACTATGCAGACTCGCAATGGGAAAGGCCTGTAAACCGAGACCTTACTACAGAGGAACAAAACTATCTGGATAAAGGCTTCAGCTGGCAAACGCGCTTATGGATAGACGACATGTATATGATTAATGCAGTACAGGTGCAGGCATATAAAGCAACCGGGGATGAGAAATATATCAATAGAGCAGCAAAAGAAATGGTGCTTTATTTGGATTCACTACAAAAACCTAATGGCTTGTTTTTTCATGCCCCTGACGTACCGTTTTATTGGGCTAGGGGAAATGGTTGGATGGCTGCGGGAATGACTGAAATACTAAAATCAATACCTGAAAGTAACCCCCATAGACAGTATATATTAAAGGGGTATAAAAAGATGATGGCATCGCTTCTTAAGTACCAGACAGAAAGCGGTATGTGGCGACAATTAATAGATGATAAAGGTTCATGGACAGAAACCTCGGGAAGCGCGATGTTCGCCTATGCTATGGTAACTGGAATAAAAAAAGGATGGCTGAAAAAAAGTATCTATGCGCCGGCTGCAAGAAAAGCATGGCTGGCTCTTGTGGATAGTATCAACGAAAATGGTGACGTAACAGAGGTGTGCGAAGGAACAAACAAAAAGAACGACCGGCAATTTTATTTAGACAGGAGGCGACTGATAGGTGATATGCATGGACAAGCGCCTGTATTATGGACGACGGCCGCATTATTGGATTAATTTTGTGCCCTTGAACCTCATAATAATAAATTTACTTGTCGTAACAACAATTCGAACTTTGTTGTTACCTTTAGCCAAATGGTCTACCTGGGCAAGCGAGAGTATTCTGTCGCCTATAATAATACTACCTATAAAATTGTTCAGTGGGACACACTTCACATGGTTTTTCAAATTTGGTTGAAGGGCGAAATGCTTGTCACTATTCAAAAGGATGATATCTGGAAAGCTTCAAGTGTAAGTAAAATGAGTCTAACCGACGCTTTTTCAATCGCATTTAAGCTGGAGGCGCAATTGACGAAAGAGCAATTGTAAGACCTATTTAAAAAAAATTCATACTCAGCATACTATTTCTTTTAACCACCCGTTAATGTAGAAACGTCTATTGCGAGTGATGTACTTCCTCGGGAATTAGGCTAAGAAGAAATTTTAGTTGAGCGATTAAAACAGCGTACCATCCCACGGTACCGCTGTTTTTATGTTTCCAGACCGTCCTACTCAATTATTGTGGCTTCCTAAATTTAATCCAGAAGATAGAACCAACTCCCGGCCTTCCATCAATCCAGATATTAGCTTTATGCTTTTCCAGGATCCGTTTTACGATTGCCAATCCGACGCCTGTGCCTTCGTAATCAGTTTTTACATTAACCCTCTTAAACAATTCAAATACTTTATTATAATGTTTTGGATCGATTCCTATTCCATTATCCTGCACCTTGTAAACCACTTCATATTCATTTTCCGAACCCTCGATAGTAATGATCGATGGATTAGAAAGCCTTGAATATTTTACGGCGTTGCTTATTAAATTAAGAAATACTTGGTAGATCATGGTTTGGTCACCATAAACAACGGGAGTACCTCCAACATTAAAGACCATATTAGGATTATTGAAAGCTGTAGCCACCTCATTCTTTATTGTGTGAAGCAAACTACTCATATCTATTGGCTGAAAATTTATTTCCGATCGACCAACCTTGGAGTAGTCCAGAACTTCGGCAATTAGTGTATTCATCCGGGTAATACCAAAACTGATCCGGGCAGCAAAGTTCTTCCCATCATCATCTAATGACTTATTTCGCTCCAGGAGTTGCGCATAACTCTTGATTACTGTTAATGGAGTTTTTAAATCATGTGATATTGTACTACTGAAAGTTTCTAACTCATCGTAAGCTTCTTTCAGCTTCTCGTTTAAAACTCTTATTTCACTTGCCTTTTTATTAATAATATATAGCAATTCTTCTTTAAAACGCTCTGCCAAATTTTGTTCGTAAACCTTCCAACGTTCCGTTGTATGTTGAACTATTGTTTTGAAGCTTTCGAAAGATTTGCGCGGTGAAATCTTTTGTTCTCCATTTTCGTCCACCTCTACTGGTTTATCCGGGTTACCTGCCCATGTAATGCTTTCGGCGTACTCAGGCCGAAACCAGATAATATATTCCTTCAGCTCCCTTGATATCGTACAGACTAGTATTCCACTCGCAATATTTGCAAATTCGCTTGCCGAGGGCATTATATCAACCAACTTATTTGTATGAAACAGCGATTCGTCCTGTTTTTCGGAGACCCACTCTATAATCTTCTCGATTTGATCAGCAGAAGGGATAATGCCGTCTTTAATCACTTTCCCTTCATAACGCATAAACACTCCGGTTGCCTTTACAATATGCAGAAAGGAAACAGAAGGGTTTAATACCGCGTCCTTAATATCAACTCCAAGTCGCAGCTCTGAAATTATTTTCTCAAATACTGCTTTATGCTTTTTTTGGTCAGCATTTACAATTTCTTCTTCCTTAAACTCAACGGAAGATGAGATGATCTGTCCAAGTAGTCTGGCTCCCTCGCGTACACGGTGACTTATAAATTTAGGGGTATAATTATGGCAGGCAATAAGCCCCCACAACTCACCCTTGCACATAAGGGAAATGCTGAAGCTTGAAGCAACTCCCATATTTTTAAGATACTGGATGTGTATTGGGGAAACAGCCCGAAGAACGGAATGGGTAAGGTCAACAGGGTTGTCAGTTAAAGCTAAAATAGCTGAAGTGGATGAATATACATCAGCTATCAGGCGCACTTTATTCGCTTTATACAAAAGACGAGCTTGGGCAGGAATGTCGGATGCTGGATAATGGAGGTCCAAAAAAGGTTCCAAATCCTCATTTCTTGCTTCAGCAACCACTTTGCCATGGGCGTCCTCCATAAATTTATAGATCATCACCCGATCGTAACCGATCAATTGCTTAACAATAGAGGCTGCCCGGCTAAGTATATCAGGAAGATTACTGGTAGCAAGGATTGCAGAAACATGCCGGCCGATTTGGTTGTGAATATCAGGAACTTCACTTTCTATCCTTAATTCAAATTCCAAATAAATTTGCTGGCTATGGCAGTGAATTATTAGATCAAACCGCTGCTCCTCGAAGTAAATTTGGTACGACTCACTTTCTTGTTTCCTTTTTGCTGATTCTACAAAAGCGGCAAGGGGATTAGGATTCTCTTTACTGGAAATTTTTTGTTCAAAAGTCGCAAGACTTTGTCCTAAAATGGATCCTGCAGTTACATTGAGATGATCCAGGATATTAGAACTCACATAATTAATAATATTACTGGTAGCATTTACAACCACTATAAACCCCCAGGACTGAACCTGACCTGGAATATGAATTGGCTCGCGGTCGCAATTACTTAGGTCGACTTTAAACTTAGGCATTATTATAAAATTCAAATAGCTAGCGCATGAGCGCTATTGCTTTATGTACTAATTCATCAATATCGAAGGGCTTTGCAAGAAAATCATTAGCCCCGGCCTGCTGGGCAATATATGCCCCATCCCGGCTTGCAGACATAACTATCACCGGAATTTCTGAAGACGATGCGTCTTCCCTTATTGCCTTAAGAACCTGGTCTCCTGACAGTTGAGGCATCCACAGATCGAGAAAGATCAAATCGGGATCTTTCTCAGAAATCCTTTTAAATATCTCCAGGCTATTTTGAACACAAACCGTTTGAAAGCCGCTTTCTTCGAGAATAATAGAAACCAAATCTAAAATTCCCTCATCGTCATCGCATATTAGAATAGTCTTATTTTTCATCGGCAGGAATAACTAAGGGGAGGGTAAAACTAAAAGTGGAACCTTTCCCGGGTTCGCTGTCGACCCATAACGTACCGCCATGATTTTTAACTATCTGCTCGCAAACATAAAGACCCATCCCCATTCCAGGAAACGCTTTCTGCGTTTCTGTAACCCGGTAAAATCTCTGAAATATTCTGCTTTGTTCTTCAGGCCGGATCCCTACTCCAAAATCAGTTACTGATATCTTTATAAAATCGCTTACAACAAAAATAGTAACAATTACCTCTTTTCCCTCCGGAGAATATTTGATAGCATTAGAGATAAGATTTTTAATCACCTGAACTATTTGCGACTCGTCACCGTAATATTTTTGCGGACCATTACCCTTCCGCATTATTGAATGGGTTTTAAAGCCTTCCTGGAAAGCATTTATAGCATCCGAAACGGCAGAATTAATATCGAAGTAGTCGCGGTAAATCTCAATATTTCCTGACTGGATCTTCGAAACGTTCAGCAATTCGTTAATCAAATTTCCCAGGCGTTGAATATGGGTATTTGCTTTCTCAAGGGCCGATGTAAATTGTTCCGGAAGCTGTGAGGAAGGGGTTTTTTGCAGGATTTGAATGAAGCCTCGAACAGTTGTTAGTGGAGTTTTAAGTTCGTGACTCGCTATAGACAGGAAGTCATCCTTCCGACGTTCAATTTCACGACGATCTGTTATATCTTCAATAGCCAACAAAACATGATTCTTATACTGCCCTTCCAATTCAACGCGGTGGGCATTTAAAAGCATAAGCTTCTTACCAATATGAGGGAAGTCATGCTCTACTTCGAAATCTAAAACAGGATTATTAGTGGGAAGAACATCTTCAAGCAGGTTGCGCAGCGTTTCTATAGCCCATTGTCCATTGCCAAGATTAAATAGGTTTGTACCTTCTGTTTCAGCTCTTGACACTTTAAATACCCTTATAAATTGATCATTAACAGTGAGAACATTCATTTGATCATCCAGTACCACCAGGCATTCCCTAACAGTTTGAATTATACTAAGAAGGTATTCTTCACTCTCCCTCAATTCACGGGTGCGTTCTTGTACAAGTCTTTCAGTGTCTCTCTGAATCCGCTCCAGGTCTTCCTTAGCCCTTCTTCTAGCCGAGATATCATTTTGTATCCCCACAAAATGAGTAACTAAACCCGTAGGATCTTTAATTGGAGTAACGTATAGCTCATTCCAAAAAAAATTACCGTTCTTCTTATAATTCCTAATTTCAACCGTGCAGGGCAATCCTTTTTGAACGGCTTCCTTTATCTTCAACCTCGCATCCTGCTGTCTGTCCTCCTTTTGTAAAAAACGGCAATTCCTTCCAATAACCTCATGTCTGACATATCCTGTCATGCGTTCAAAAGCAGCATTACAATAGATAATAGGATTATCCTCTAGTAAATTATCGGTAATGATGACACCTGTAATGCTAGCATCAAGCGCCTTTCGCATCAAATCAAGCTCGTTGTCATTTCCAGGAGAAGAAGGATCTGTATGTAACTCTTCTTTCAATTTGTAGTTGTGTTTAATTTGTTAACCCTTAAATCTTCAAATTAGTTTGGTATCATCTTAGCTCCAAATGCTCCCTGACCAGTTCGAGCAAATGATCAAGATCAAAAGGTTTAGACAAACATGAATCTGCTTCCAATTGTTCTGCAACCTCTTTTATTCGGTCGTCTGTGGATGATATAATAATTGGGATATTAGCCAATTGCTTTTCATTTTTAAGCTTAACTATGAGAGATGAAAGCTTAGCTATTCCCAACCAGTGGTCAAGCAATAGAAGATCGGGTTGAAACTTTTCTATTTCGAAATAAGCATTATTGATCGTATAAAGTATTTTAACAAAAAAGTGCTCGCTTAAAACCAGTGAAAAAATTTCACCGATATTTAAATCTTCTTCGATAATAAGTACTTTTTTCATTGAGTAAGTAGGGTGCCAAGGTAAAACAGGTAAAAAAAATTTCCTACCTGCTAAAGTTTAAATAATACCTGCTGGAGGCAGGATACTAACAGTTCAGGTTCTCGTATCTTCAAAATATACAATTAAACCACCTACTTCCTCTAAATGGTTATACCAGGGTTTCAGTTCCCATTTTACAAGACGAATACTGTTACTACTATTTAAGTAATTATGATTTGAAGAGAAACGCCGGCCTTTCAAAGCCTCAATTGCTAGATATTTCCACTTTGGGTGAATGTCCGGATACAAATTAAAAACCGTCTTGCCGAATATATCTTGTCTCCTTCTGGAATCGAAGGATAGCCATCTATCAGAAACTGCAAGAACTCTTAAATCATTATCCACCATGGCAATAGGGAAGGGGAGTTGTTCGATAAAAATCTTGTATCGATTATCAGCTAAATTTGCATTACCCTCCTCTAAACTCCTTTCCCGAAGATAGTTATTGTAACAAGTTGAGAAGTTGGATGGATTAGCAAAATTTAATAGAGCTGACATTTGTTTCCGACTGCATCGATTTTCTTTAAGGTAAGAATGAGCAAACTCCATTTGCAGCCGTCGATAATAGGCGAATGGATTTAATCCAGTTTTATTACGAAAGTCACGTTTTAATTTCGATTGAGAGATACCCTCATCTTTGGCCATTTGCTCAATGCCAGGAAACCTGGAAAGGACATTTAACTGAAGAGTTTTAATAATTTCAATTGCATGATCTCTATACTTTACCCCTTGAACACCAGAATGCATTGGCGCGACGGGCGCAACGATATCGGCAGCATGCACATAAAAGCCTTCGACCTTATCTCCAATTATGTCTGGTGTGTAACTAACAATAGCCCTGCGAATTCCGCCTCCTGGAATTACAAATTCCCGTTCGAAAGCTTGCGGCTCACCTTGGAAGACCTTCCGTATCATCGGCAGGTGTTTATCATAAATGGGACCTAGAAATTCTCTTAACGTGGATTTATTTACAATATCTTCCGGCTTTATTCCGAGCCATTCCTCATATGCTCGATTTGCAAAGCGGCAGACCATATTCTTATCCCAATAACCTAGTAAAGCTTTTGTGTTAGCAAGTATTTTAAATCCCAGCTCCTCCGTATCCTTACCCATACTTAAACTTAGAATTAACGATTATACAATTATAAGTATAAATACGGTTTCAGTATAAATACGGATCTTTTGACCGATTGAAAATCTTTCAAAAAACTGATTTACAAATACTTAATTTACTACTAATTAATAATCAAATCATTTTGGGGGTAAACAAAGAGGAATGGAAACTATCTTTTAATTATTAAATTAATTTATCAGGTGTAACAGGTAACTCCCTTATCCGTTTACCTGTGGCATTGAAAATAGCATTTGTAATAGCCGGGGCAACGCCAATAATAGCAATTTCACCAAGGCCTTTAGTTCCCATAGGATCCACGATATAGTCGGGCTTGTTTACGAAATACACCTCAATAGGAGGCACGTCAGCGTGAACAGGGACGTGATAATCCCCCAGATCTTTTGTAACGTATCTACCGTAGCGGTGATCCATCACTGCGTCTTCCTGAAGAGCCATTCCAATTCCCCCGGTAACGCCCCCTATCAACTGATTGGCCGCGGTTTTCTTATTTACTATTGTTCCTGCATCCGCACAACTTACTACTTTTTTAACTCTTACTTGCCCAGTTAATGGGTGAACATGTACTTCGGCAAAGTGGACAGAAAAAGAATATCTTGAGTATTTAGAAGCTTCCTGATCAGGCTTCGAATCTTGAAGCACATCTAACTCTGAGAGATTCTGTTTCTTAAGGACCTCAGTATACGACACTTTTACTGAAGGAGATTTGGAAAGTGATATAAAGCCTTTGTCGAAAGTAATATCTTCGAGTTTCAAATTAGCAAAACGTTTATCGGAGGCGGGGGCCATTGCGAGAAGCTTTTCCTTCATTGCCTTACAGGTAGCTACTACTGCAGAGCCTACAGTGGCCACTGTAGCTGATCCACCCTGATTAGGTGCCTGAGGAAAATCAGAATTACCAAGTTGAAATGTAATTTTATCGGGGCTCAAACCCAAATGCTCTGACGCGATCTGCACCATAGCTGTTCCTGTTCCAGGACCAATATCAGTTACTGCGCTTTGAAATACCACATTTCCATTAGCTAACAGTTTAGCCCTTACAGCTGCCGCCCCCCTGTGTGCTCCAAAAGTACCTACTCCCATGCCATAGCCAACCAGCCATTCTCCAGACTTAACACCTCCCGGCTTTAAGGAACGTTTACTCCATCCGATCTTTTCAGCTCCTGCGTGTATACATTCCTTTAGATATTTTGTAGACCATGGTAGGTTTTTGTCAGGGTCGGTATCCGTATGATTCATTAAACGGAATTGTACAGGGTCAATATTTAGCGCGAAGGCAAGTTCATCCATTGCTGATTCTAAAGCAAAAGCTCCGGTAGCCTCTCCAGGACCCCGCATCCATATAGGTGTACTTACATCCAACGGCAGAAGCCGGTATTTCGTACCAAGGTTTGGACTCGTATACATCATTTTCGTTTGCTGCAGGGTAGACTCCGTAAATTCCTCATAAGATGAAGTCTGGCCGATGGCTTCATGATAAATACCGGTGATCTTACCATCCCTATCTGCACCAATCCCTATTTTTTGCCAGGTATAAGGTCTGTAACCAACCATAAAGAACATCTGTTCGCGCGTTAGCATAACTTTTACCGGCCGTTTCACCATCTTTGCAGCAATAATAGCAGCGGTTTCATGGGGCCAGTTATGTAAGCCATTTCCAAAAGCGCCACCAACAAACTCAGAGATCACCCTTACATTTTGCACGGGGATCTTCCATTCGTTGGCAAAAGCCTGCTGAGTAGGCTTTGTCCCCTGCACTTTATCATAAACGACCAGCTTGTCATCTGCCTCCCAATATGCTGTAATTGCCTGCAATTCCATTGGATTATGTACTTCGGTAGGATGGACGTACTCTGCTTCCAGTTTAACAGCCGCATTTTTATAACCATCAGCTTTTCCGCGTTCATAATCTGCAAGTCCCGACTTAGAATTTTTCTTTACCACAGCAGGAACTACAGCCTTTCCCTTGTTCTCTTCAAAGTTTGTCTCATGCTTGTCCGTGTCGTACTCTGCTTTAACCAGCATTGCAGCATACCTTGCTCGTTCAAAGGTATCGGCAACGACAATGGCTATTGGCTGGCCGTTGGAGTAGACACGGTTATTGTAGAAGGCCCTTAATGGCCGTCCACCAGTTGGAGGTTCTGTTGGGTGTTCATTATCTGCCCATCCCGGAACCTTTATAGCGTTTTCATGGGAAATCACCGCAATTACCCCTGGAGCTCGAAGTGCTGCCCTAGAATCAATAGAGCGAATTTTTCCCTTAGCTATAGTACTGGATACGATAACACCGTAGCTTATATTTGGTAACTGGTACTCGGCAGAATATCTGGCTGCACCTGTTACCTTTAGTTTACCGTCTACACGGTTCAGGGGATCTCCTATAACTTTATCGAAAAACCTGCTCATGGAATGTCTGATTTTTAAACCAATTTTGATGCAACCTTTAATGCCTGTACAATAGAATTAGGAGCTAGCTTCAACTTAAATTCATTATATTTAAATCCTTTTGCGCCTTTCATTGCAATCTGTGCCGCTTGCTGGAAACTGAATTCAGACACAGGCTTTCCTATTAAGGAACGCTCTGCTTCGGTTAAACGCCAGGGCTTATGAGCTACTCCGCCCAATGCAAGCCGGGCATCTTTGATCACCTTTTTTTCAATTTGTAAAGCTACGGCCACTGAAACGAGTGCAAAAGCATAAGAAGCCCGGTCGCGAACCTTTAGGTAGTATACATTTTTTGCAAAAGTGTTCTCAGGTATTTCTACACCCAAAATCAATTCACCCGCCATCAAATTGGTGTCTATTTCAGGTTTATCTCCCGGAAGACGGTGAAGGTCTATAAAAGGAATCCGGCGCTGGCCTCTTGGTCCGTCTACCAATACCGATGCATCCAAAGCAACTAAGGCTACGCTCATATCGCTGGGATGGACGGCTATACACTTGTCACTGAATCCAAAAATGGCATGCATCCTGTTAAATCCTTCCAGAGCTCCGCATCCGCTTCCAGGCTCTCTTTTATTGCAGGGGAGTGAAGTGTCGTAAAAATAGTGGCAGCGAGTCCGTTGTAACATATTCCCTCCAACAGTTGCCATATTCCTTATCTGCGCAGATGCTCCTGCATTAAGAGCTTGCGCTAGTAATGGCTGTTTCTGCTGCACCAGCTTATTTTCGGCCACAGCGCTATTTAAAGCCAAAGAGCCGATTTTTAGTAATTTATCATCTGAAGAAATTTGGTTTAAAGGAAGCCGTGAGATATCAACAATTCTTTCAGGCATCATGATACCTCGCTTCATCAAATCTACAAGGTTCGTTCCTCCTGCAATAAACATCGATGATCTATCTTTAGAAATTGCATCTATGGCCGCCTTGGTTTCAGTAGCACGGGTATATTGAAACTGGATCATACCTTCCTTCCTCCGTTCTTTACTTCTACTATTGCATTAACTATATTAGGGTAGGCTCCGCATCTACAAATATTACCACTCATAAATTCTCTTATCTCGTCTTCAGAACCGGCGTGGCCTTCCCTGATGCAAGCCACAGCAGACATGATCTGACCAGGTGTACAATATCCGCATTGAAAGCCGTCATGTTTTAGAAAAGCTTCCTGCATTGGATGCAGTTTATCTCCTTGGGCAAGGCCTTCAATAGTTGTAACTTTCTGACCATCCTGCATTACAGCCAGAGTAAGACAAGACAAAACGCGTTTTCCATTTACGTGTACAGTACAAGCTCCACACTGACCGTAATCGCAACCCTTTTTAGTACCTGTGAGGTTCAGCTGTTCCCTTAAAAGATCTAAAAGAGTAACTCTTGGCTCTACCATTAGACTTTTACTCTCACCATTTATATTTAATTTCAAGGGAATCTTTTCAAGTGCTTCCGCAAGTTTCTCGTCCCACTGTTTGTCTGCTGCTTTTATTGCTACTGAGGGAGTTAACGCAACTCCAGTCAATACTGCCGACTGTTTCAGAAAATCCCGCCGGCTCTCATTCTTTAATTCACCGCCTTTCTGGTTCTTTGGATTTGATCTGTCCATGCTATTAAGTTCAAATGCTGGATTAATATTGAGGGTATTACGAATTACTAATTACAGTAGCAACCTCTTTGTTTAAACTATTTGTAATTAGGATTCGTTCCACGAATAATGGAGACCCATTAATCTCTCGTCAAATCAATAGTTAATAAAAATTCACTTATTATCTTTGCGCTGATGAAAGTACTTGCAATTTTCATGACGATTTTAATGCTCATTACGGGAGTAGATCTTTGTAATGATCTGGATAGTTATGAAAGAAATGTAAGAAAAGAAGTTGGACAGGCGGACAACGGTAAGCATCCTGATGAGAAACCTTGCTCTCCGTTCTGTCACTGTGCCCGCTGCCCTTTTTCCGTTATACTTCCCTCGATATTAAATGTGCTAAATATCTCATTTATCAAATCAGAGAAGTACGAGGCTTATTCAGTTACCTATAGCATTCAATTTGCCGTTTCTATTTGGCAACCCCCAAAAGCAGCTTAAACCTTCACTAATTATTATCAATTTAATCTTACCAACTCCCAGAAGGGATTATACAACTTTCAATGAAAAGAATTATCATGCTTTTTGTTGCGATGGCATTTGTTTTATCTGCCTTTGCACAAAACACTATTAAAATATTGATAAAAGACATAGAATCAGCTGAGCCACTTATCGGTGTAACGGTTACTATTCCAAAAATTAATAAAGTAGCAATAACTGATACCAAGGGTGAAGCGGTTTTCTTAAATATCCCTAACGGAGTATACGAAATACGGTACAGTTATATCGGCTATAAAACAAAAGAGGATAGAGTCTCACTCTTTGAAACAAAACCTGTTGATCTATTGGTTCTATTAGAAAAAGCAGAGGGAGAGGAGCTGGAGGAAGTTGTGGTTTCTACAACGCGTAGCAGCCGGACCATTGCTAATATCCCCACAAGGATCGAGGTTATCGCCGGAGAGGAGCTGGATGAAAAGGGGAACATGAAGCCGGGGGACATTCGTATGATTTTGAATGAAAGCACGGGTATTCAAACTCAACAAACGTCTGCAACCAGTGCAAATGCTTCTATTAGAATTCAGGGTCTGGATGGGCGATATACTCAAATACTCAAAGACGGCTTTCCTTTGTTTTCAGGAGCAGCAAGTGGACTGGGTTTATTACAGACGCCTCCATTAGACCTAAAACAGGTGGAAGTGATCAAAGGATCGGCTTCTACGCTATATGGAGGAGGTGCAATAGCAGGATTGGTAAATCTAGTCAGTAAATCACCGAGAGAAGAACGTGAATTGAATTTTCATTTAAATGGTACCACAGCAGGAGGACTGGATTTGAATGGTTTTTATGCGGAGAGTTACGGTAAAGCTGGACTAACAATATTTGCCGCAAGAAATAGCAATCGCCCTTATGCTCCTGGTAACGTTGACCTGACAGCCATTCCCGAGTTTTCGAGGTATACATTTAATCCAAAACTCTTTCTTTTTCTAAATGAAAAGACTTCACTAAATATCGGGCTTAATTCAACTTTCGAAAAAAGGATTGGTGGAGATCTGCATTACATAAATGGAAGTAATGATCCGGCTCACAGTTTTTTTGAGAAAAATATTACGGAGCGGATATCCAGCCAACTTTCTCTAAATCACAAAATGAACGGTCACACCGCATTCAATTTTCGTAATAGCGTTAGTTATTTTAACAGGAGTATAAGTGTTCCGGGCTATGCCTTTAATGGTATACAATATGGATCATTTACAGAGGCAAACATTTCACTTAGTGGCAAACGATCGGAATGGATAGCAGGTTTAAACCTTTGGACAGACCAATTTAAAGAGAAATCGCGAAATTCATTTCCTTTACGTGATTATTCACAAACTACAGTTGGTGCATTTGTTCAAAATAATATTCATATTACGGAATGGTTAGAGTTGGAAAGCGGCATAAGAACTGACTATGTAGCTGATTACGGATTTGTGTTGTTGCCTAGAGCATCAGGTTTAATCAAAATAACTGAGCAATTTAATTCAAGAATTGGCGGCGGCTTAGGCTATAAATCTCCAACTATCTTTACCGAAGAAAGTGAGCGAATTCAGTATCAAAATGTGCTGCCTGTTTCCAGTAACACTAATAAACTTGAAAAAAGTTACGGATTTAATTGGGATGTTAATTATCGTACCACTTTATTTAACGAGAGGGTTAGCCTTGGTATCAATCAACTTTTCTTTTATACTTTCCTAAATGCCCCATTGACGCTTGAGCAGCATGGTAACCACCAGTATAAATTTAACAACCTTGTTGGTCATATGGATACCCGCGGGATGGAAACAAACTTGAAATTAACATATCAGGACCTAAAATTATTTTTAGGGTATAGTTTTACAGATGCTCAAATACATATAGGAAACGTTTTACGCGAAAACCCTCTTACAGCGAAGCATCGCTTAAATAATGTCCTGATGTATGAAGTGGAAGATAAATGGAAATTTGGCGCAGAAGCTTATTATTATAGCAAACAGAAGTTGAATGACGGAACCAATGGAAATCCGTACTGGATTTTTGGCTTTATGGCCGAAAAATTATGGGACAAGTTCTCGCTTTATATCAACTTTGAGAACTTCACTGACACCAGACAAACACGCTTTGACAGTATTTATACAGGAAGTATTTCTAATCCCGTTTTCAAAGACATTTATGCACCTTTAGATGGCTTTGTGGTGAATGGAGGGTTGAAACTTCGCCTATAATCGAGTAATTTATAAATACAGAAACGCATTTCAAATTAAATCGATGTTATTATTTTTTAAATAATTTTACAATATTTGAATGCTTGCTCTTGAAAGACAAGCACTTCACGGGTTTTTTGTGAAGTTTTTAGGTTTAGGTTAGCCTGCTGTCCCATACGGTAGGCTTTTTTATTTCTTAACCATTATTAATGCTAATACATCTAATCATACAACCCTGGCTATCAAGATCTCCTCATTACTATTAAACCTTTGCTTGTGATATATGAACAGAAATAGATAATTCCTGCATTACTCTAGATGAAGGTCAACCGAAACAATAATACTAATTTTTTTAGCATTTAAAGAGATCATTTATAACTTTGTCTTATTAGTATTAGTAAGGAGTTGCTATGTTTTTCAAAGTATTATCAAAAGTAAGAGTAATTGCAACTGGACAAACAGGCATTGTAGCTTTCCCCTACCAAAAAGGCGAGAAAATTGTGGTTTCCATAGATCACGGAAAGGACAGATTGTTCGATGAAATGGAGCTGGAATATATTTAATTCCAGCTCCAAACCTTGATATTCAAGAGAAACCTCCATGAGCAGAAACTCACAAACGAAGGATGAAAGTTTTAGAGAGGTACTTTCTGTCCTCTTAAAAACAATTAAACTTTCAGAAAAAAAGGCTTTCTATTTTAGCACGGTTGCCCACCATCCAAATCATATCGCCTTCTCTAAGTATAAAAGAACTTTCTGGATTCAATATCCTTTTACCTTCCCGTTCAACTGCTACCAGCAGTCCCTGTGCTTGTTCTCGGACGGAGGAATCTCTTATACTTTTGTTACACAGAGGAGATCGGGAGGATATTGGCACTTTATGAAGTTGAATATTATTTCGGTAATCGTATTTCGGATCTTCATCCTCCTCGGTTTCCAGGAGATGCTTTAAAGTAGCAAGTTCCTCGTCTGTTCCAATTACAGTCAATTTATCGTACGGAAATAGACGTTCGTCTTTTCCTGGCGTTGTAATTACCCTTTTACCACGCTCAATCATAGCAACATTAACGCCATATTTTTCGCGAATAGCAAGCTCAATAAGGGTGCGACCGATGAAAGAAGAGTTTGCAGAAACCTGCATTGTAGCTAAGTGCGAATCCCAGGGAATAATTTTATTCTGAGACTGTTCAACCTCCCGGGCATTAAAATTTAAAACGAACCTGTTCTCCAGCCGGTTGTAAAAGCTGTTCAACCTTGATGAGAAGATAGCTAAGACAGCAACGACCAAGCCGGTTAAAATAATTACTGCTATAGTAGTTTCAAAAATACTAGTAACTAAAAATGCAACAAAGGTGATAGCGAACACTAGTCTTAGAAGTTCTAATGCAACCAAAGGACCACGAGAATATTGAGTATTTAACCAAAGGTGCGAATAAGCACGTTTCTCAATTCTTTTCGCTGCAAGACTCCAGAGAAATGGTGCCATAAGGATCATTGACAGTGTAAAGACAATACTTTTTGCCAGCAAATCCTGTTCAATATGTCGAAGAACGAAGGGCATGGCAACCCGAGAAACAAGCACGATTATCCCAATAAGGATAACTGACTGAATAAAGAAATTCCCCACATATGCTTTAAGTAAGATCTCCCAATCACTTGTAGTAGTAATACCTTGGGTGCTTGTACTGTAATTATTAATTGCAGCAATCCAACGGTTAGGCAGGTTACGCTCCAAGGCGCCATAGAAGGAATTTGAAGCCTTGATCAGGTAAGGCGTAGTAAAAGTGGTAAGAGCAGAAACAGCCACGGCAATAGGATAAAGGAAATCGCTGGTAACTTTAAGGGTTAGGCCAAGGGTAGCTATTATAAAGGAAAACTCTCCGATTTGAGCGAGACTCATTCCTGCTTGCACCGAGGTTTTTAAGGGCTGTCCGGATAGTAGGGCACCCAGTGAGGAACTTAAGAACTTTCCGCCGACTGTAACAACTGTTATAACCAAAATAGGTACAGCATAATCAACCAGAACCTGAGGATTGATAAGCATTCCAACAGAAACAAAGAAAACCGCTGCAAAAAGGTCCTTTACTGAAAGCGTAAGATGTTCAATCTTTTCAGCATACACAGTTTCTGCGAGAATAGAACCCATAATAAATGCACCTAGAGCAGGAGAGAAGCCAGCCTTTGTTGCGAAAATAACCATGGCCAGGCAAAGGGCAAGCGAAAGGATCAACATTGTTTCATCTGTCATGAAACGACTAACCTTTTTGAGCAAACTAGGTATAAGAAATATCCCTGAGACAAACCACAGAACCAGAAAAAAGCCCAGCTTAAGGATAGATTCTAGCATTTCCAAGCCAGCGAAGTTTTGGCTAACTGCAATAGTGGTTAACAATACGAGGAGCAAGATTGCAACCAGATCCTCTACAATAAGGATTCCAAATACCAGACGCGCAAATTGCTTATGTTTTACACCTAACTCGTCAAAAGCTCTTATTATAATTGTAGTAGATGAAACAGAAAGGATACCACCGAGGAAAATACTATCCATAGTATTCCATCCAAGGGCCTTTCCAGATAGGAAACCAAAAAGGAGCATGAAAACAACTTCCACAATAGCGGTTATAGAAGCCGCACCACCAACTTTCAACAATTTCTTAAAGCTGAATTCGAGCCCAAGGTTGAAGAGCAGGAAGATCACCCCAATTTCTGCCCAGATAGCTATACTTTTTTCCTCTGAAACTGTAGGAATAAAAGAAAAATGAGGACCAACTAGAAATCCGGCTAGGATATAGCCCAGTACAAGCGGTTGTTTAATCCTTTTGAATATTAGGGTAGTAATAGCGGCAGCGCCAAGAATAAGTCCGAGGTCAGTTATTAATTGAGGTAAATGTACCATCAGCGAAATATTTTATGAATGCCTTTCCAGTTAAAATAAAGAAAGGCACAAAGTGTTAGTTAGTAATAAGGGTATAATCAATCAAACAGTGGCCCACAGGCAATTGCTACATTTAGTGAAACAGATTCAATGTTTTTCAGTGTGATAAAAAACTCAAGTTCCCTGGTAAGAGGGGATTAAATAACCTTTGAATTCTCCATCTACCATAAAGAATGGAAGGGGTATAGTAGGATTTGATGTTTTAAAAAAAACAGGTGAATGATCTTGAAATAGCCAGAATCGGGCGCGTAGAACGAGGCTAAGAAGGATCCCGAATTTGCATTTAAATTAAATACAGGAATGAAGGATTTTAAGTTTTGATCCTTAAGATTGATTTGTAATCGCGGTAGATGGTTAAGTAAAAGCTTTCCATGGTGCTTCGACTGGTCCTTAAAAGAAGAATACTCCTGTTTATAATCAAAAACCTTCCCTCTAACATCCTGTTTTAATTTGAAAACATACCCCAACGAAAGCACCCAGAACGCAAATAGCGCCAGGTACTTAAAAGCAGCAAGGATCTGTTTCAACTTCATTGTTGCAAAACTAGGGGAATTAGTTCTAATTAATGTCTTTTGAAAAGCATGAAGCAGATAAGTAGATTGATAAAACCTACTTTTTAAGAGCATTTTTTTCAAACTGACGGGGAGAACCACCCAAGAAACACAAGTCTTTACCTATTAAATGTTAGATCTTTTGAATTAACGATTTTATAATATAAGTAATGGGGCGTTATCCTCATTTCTTTAATCGGGGTATAAAAAAAGGAAAAGCCGCCCCTTTACAACTTCACTTTCTACCCAAATTCTGGTCCAGGAATAATTTACCCCTTTAGTTCGAGACAATGAGAAAAAGCTATTGATCATATTCTTCATATTATTGACCGATTTTAATAACGGATAAGCAGCCCGAATGTAAAATGGGCCTTTGTTCTTGCCTACCTTGCCAGGCATTGACCTGTGGGAGTTCGAATTCAAATAAACCAGACACGCTGACCTAACCAGTTATGAGTATTTTTTGTATTTTAGGGTAGCTAGGATAACTTATGACCAGACAATAATGGTAAATATATTGATGAAAAAAAAGACAATGACCCTCTCTTTTGACCTCGATGATCTCCTTATTCCGGGAGTAAAGACATTTGAAACAGAAAAGCAATCTTTATATCAAAAGGTTCTAGGAATTGAGCAAATCAGGAAGGGAACAATTGATCTTTTCAAAAAGCTCGGACAAGACGGACACTCTATTTATATTTACACAACATCTTTCCGTTCTATAGTGAAAATCAAGCTGATGTTCTTCTCCCATGGAATTCGAATAAAAAGGGTGATAAACCAACGAGTTCATGATAAAGAAATGAGAGAACACAGAAAAAATTATTCAAAATACCGCCCGCCTTTGGAATTGATATTCATGTTGATGACTCGAAAGGTGTAGAAAATGAAGGGTATAAATTTAACTTTGCAACTATTATAATTGCAGAAAATGATTCTAAATGGCAGGAGAGTGTGCTTAGGGGAATCACATACTATGAAAATTTAACAATACCAAGATGACAGAATTTTGGGAAGAAGCATTTAAGGAGAAGCAAGAAATGTGGGGACCTGAACCTTCTAAATCTACTTTGCTGATTAAGGATCTTTTTGTTAATAACGGAGTAAAGCAAGTTTTGATTCCAGGAATCGGATATGGTCGTAATGCTAAAATATTTCTTAACCATGGGATGTCGGTAACAGGAATTGAAATTTCAGAAACGGCAATAAATATTGCGAAAAAACATTTCGGGAATTATCTTTCTATTTACCATGGCTCTGTAACGGAAATGCCCTTTGATGATAAAAAATATGATGGAATATATTGCTATGCCCTAATTCACTTATTGGATCAGGAAGAACGAAAAGGACTGATCCAAGCCTGCTATAATCAACTTGAGGGCGGCGGATGGATGGCTTTTACCACTATAACGAAACAGGCAACAACCTATGGGCGGGGGAGGCAAATTAGTGAAGATAGGTTTGAAATGTTTGGTGGGGTAAAAATGTTCTTCTATGACGAAGGAACCATACAAGAAGAATTTGGAGATGCAGGCCTGTTTGAAGTCAGCAAGGTAGAGGAGAACTATCCTTTTTATCTCATAAAGTGTCGTAAGAGCGTTTGATGATTGAATTCCCATTGTTGTACCCATAACATCTTTGATGAGATGCCGAAGGCATTTAAATGATTGAAGAATTAGTATTTAAGGAAGTCGGACAACACTCTGTCGAATCTGTTATCCATACAAGCACTTATATCGGTTGTAACGAATTTCCCTTTGTAAAATAAGCTGAAAATAGTTGCAGGGCTGGGGGCGCATTGTGCTTGTTCCATTGTTTCTAGCTTAATCACTGTTAACGGAAGATGTCGCTTCGCTGCTGTTTTAACCAATGAAGTCTTAACATGAAATTCCGCAAAGGGACAACGGTTTGAATAAATGGCAACCAAGCCGTTCGTCTGGATGCTCTGATAATCTAGCTTGGTCTTAAATTTTGGGTTTTCTGCACAAGGATTAATTTTTTTCACTAAAAGAACGAATCCCATTTCAAGCGAATCACAAACCTCAAACCCCTGTTGGATCAGCCATTTGGTATCACTCATAAAATGAAACTTTTTTTTACCTGCAACAGTTGCCAGCCCGTTTTTTCCATTATTCCTGGCATGATCCATAGCGGATTGGAGGAGCGCCTTCCCGTAGCCTTTGCCCTTGTACTGACCGGAAACCCAAAAACAATTGATTAAAAAGTAGTTTGGTGCCTCAACGGGCACCCAAGCTAGTTCAGAAGGTCCATACTCTATGAACACTTTTGCTCTTGCGTTTAACCGGCGAAAGACGTATCCGGTTTTAAACTCTCCACGTAGCCATTCTTTCTTTGCTTCGTAGCTTTCCGTACATTTCTTGTCCGAAATGGCACAACAAATATGTTCATTCGAGATATTTTCGAGATTAAGGTCTAAAAAGCTTTCCATCATTCTTAAGATTTGATTCCCGATGCCGGCGTATGCCTGGAGGTACTCCTAAATTTACGTATAAAGAGAATATTATTAAATGAGTATTGTCATTTTCCCACAGCTAATTATCCTAATGGTAAAACACAAATTTAGTACAAGCCATAGATCCCATCTTGTTGCTAAACGCCAAATATTACCTAAATGAATAGTACGACATTAATGGTCATTAGGCTGTTGAATTGCTAAGTCTGATAGAGGTTAACATAACAGCAAGAGATTTGCATATATCACCTAATAGAGAGAATACTAAGGGGTTAAATAAAACAGGCGCCATTTATAGCGCCTGAAGTTTCAATATTTTCTAGAAATTGCAGATGAATTATTACAAATTGATCTTAACAAAGTATAATCTGTTTCCATCTACTTTATTTGTAATAGGTAACATCTTTTGTGCAAATCCGCTGGCACCATTATCTACTACACCAAAATCGTCATCGTTGGAAATAACAAGAATATTTCCAGGAAGAAGAGCAAGTCCCTCCGCTTTATCATGCGGATAAACAGATGGCAGATCTCTAAGAAGATCAAGTACAAGCACCTTACTTACAGGAGTGATACCTGCTGCAGTCAATCCAGCAGCATTATTTAATTCTTCTACTGTTTTTCCGCCAAATAGCTTTCCATTTGCACCATTTGTAGGATCAGAAATGTCTGTGGCTGATGATAGATCTATTTTGAACACTTTTTTGAATGCAGCAGGATTAGTTGGCGCTCCTCCAAAAAGTCCGTCCCTTTCTAAAGTTAAAAATGTGGTGCTGTTCACTGCAACAATTTCACTTACGCCTGTAAGACTAGTGCTTTCCATCAAATAGGCATACTGTTTGGTGGCACCACTGGAAATATCGTAAGTAAGGATACGGATTACAACAGAGTTGGAAACAGCCGTTCTTGATGGATTATACATGGGTGATTGCATAATTCCAACCAAAGTTTTACCATCAGGAGTGATTGTCAAACCCTCCATCCCACGATTAGCCCTTCGAGTTGCAAAAACAGCGGGGATACGGCGACCTCCTTGTCCGTTACCGAATGGATTAATTCGCTCCAGCGCTTTACCATTCGCATCAAAATGTGCCAAGTGTGGCCCGTATTCGTCGCTAACCCAAAACGATCCATCAGCCATTCGAACAAGGCCCTCTGAATCAATTCCGTCTGGACTTGGCGTAAGTACCGTTCCACTTAAATCGTAGGCTGTTTCACCGGAGGCCCCCATACCTGCAGGGTTAGGAAGCCCATTAAGTTTAGCTCCACTTGAGTTTTTTAACTCAATAACCTGCTCGAGCATTAGCTTGCCATCCTTCAATCTAAATTTACCGATTTGAGGAGCGAAATCGGGCTTCCCGATGATAATTGAGTTAGCTGCCTGACCGGCTACATTCGATCCCCGGTCTGTTAGCATATAAAATACGTCAGGAGATGCAGGGTCTACTGCTACAGCTGAGCCATAGCCGCCATTGTACACTTTTACACCATTACTCGCTGTAAATAGAACTGCTGGATCCACAGCTTCGGCCATTGTAGGGTACTCGATAGCTTTAGTTTCATTATTGTCCTTTTTACAAGAGGTTAAGGCTATAGTTAAAGCCGCAGTAAAACTTAGTACTTGTTTGTTCATTGAAAACGTTGATTGAATTTCAGACAAAGCAAGGGAGGCTGTATAAAATTATCATTAAAACTATATAAAGCAATTAATCAAAAAGATTAAAAGAGAAACAATTGATTTTACATAATATTTCAACATTATGTATTAAGTTTTTATTAAATCCGCCGAAATGATAGAAAAATAGGAATAAACTTAAGATTTTTGAAGATAGGATACTCTTAGTCCATTTATTCCAAGTATGATCAGGTTCTCTTTCCACCAAAAAATTTTAGTAGGCTTCATTTTAACAATTATTGCTGTTCTCATTGGAGTTTACATCGCTTATAGTCGTATTGGAGATTTCCAAAAGGACGGTGCTGCTGTAGATCATACCCAAGAGATATTAAAATTTACTAACCAGGCAGTATTTAATGTTGTTGAAGCAGAAAGCAATATAAGAGGCTACATTGCAACAGGTAAAAAAAGCTACCTGGATAAGTACAATAACGCACTAAGCAAGATTAATCCTTCTGTGGATCGTGTTGTATTTTTATTAAATGAAGACAGGAGGGACGAAGCTACTGCTGATTCTCTAAAAGCCAATGTAGACGAAAAGCTTTTTGCTTTAAGCAGGGTGCTGTGGGTTGCGAACCTTGATGGAACGGAAAAAGCCAAAGAATTGTTAGCTGAAGACACTACATTAGACCGCCTCGAAAGCCTGGTTGAAAAAATTAAACTTAATCAATCCCTATTGCTTAATCAACGGAGGAATGAAAGTGACCATAATTCATCAAAAACTATCCGATTTTTCTACATAGGTAGCTTTTTCATAATTCTCCTAATATCGCTATTATTCTTATTTATCACACGAAGTTTCTCTACTCAAAAGAAAGTTGAGGAGAGCTTGATGCAATCCAACATGCAATTAGAGAAAGTTTCGAGGGAGAACACTGAACAGAACTTGCTTCTAAAGGGCACTTCGTCGTTAGAAAGGTCTATGCGTGGAGAGTTGAGCGTTGAAGAATTATCGGACACCATTCTTTCGGGAATATGCGAATTTAGTTCAGCACGTATTGGATCGGTTTACATTTTTGACAAAGAAACAAATCTACTTGTACTTAAAGGGAAGTACGGCTACGCCAAAGCGCTAAAGCCAGCTATAGAGGTTGGAGAAGGTCTAATAGGGCAGGCAGCAATTGATAAAAAGCGTGTATTGATTGAAGAATTGAATGAAGAACTACGCAGTGTTGAGGGAGGCTTTTCCATAATAAACTCGAAACACGTGTTGATGCAACCAATTATTTACCACGAGAAATTGATTGCAGTAATTGAGTTGGGTTTTGTAAACAAACCGACTGCTCTTGATCTCCTTTTTATAGAAAGAGTTGGGGATGGCGTTGGTATTGCTATTCATGCAGTACAGTCAAGGCAGAAAATAGAAGAATTATATGCTGAAGCCCAAAGACAAGCAAGTGAGTTAGAAAATCAGCATGAGGAGTTACGTATGACCAACGAAGAACTTCTTGAGAAAACTGTAGCATTACAATCTTCGGAAGAAGAACTAAGGGTACAACAAGAAGAATTATCACAGGCAAATTCCGAATTGCTTGACAAAGCCCGCTTGCTGGAAGAAAAGAACAATGCTATTGAATTGGCCAGAGAAGCCATCTCCATAAAAATGGCAGAACTAGAACAGGCTGATAAATATAAATCAGAGTTCCTTGCTAACATGAGTCACGAATTAAGGACTCCTCTTAATAGTATACTCATACTTGCTAAGATCCTTTCTGAGAATAAAAAAACCCACTTGGATGAGGAAGAAGTAAAGTATGCCAAGGTAATACACACTGCGGGTGGCGATTTGCTTGCCTTGATCAATGACATACTCGACCTTGCGAAGGTTGAAGCAGGCCAGGTTGAGCTTGACGTTAGGGAGGTAGCTATTAAGGAGGTGAAGCAACGAATGGAAATGTTCTTTTCACAAACAGCGAAATCAAAAGGAATATCATTTAATATTTTAACAGAGCCTGCTGTACCTGCCGCAATAGTAACCGACGAACGAAGATTAGAACAGGTATTGAAAAACCTTCTTTCTAACGCCTTTAAATTTACACCAGATCGCGGGTCTGTAACGGTGAAGATAGATACTTATAATGAGGGTGAGGATTGGAAAGTAAGATTTGCTATTCAAGATACAGGAATCGGAATTCCTGAAGATAAGCATCAAACAATTTTTGAAGCTTTTAAACAAGCCGACGGATCAACAAGCAGGATTTACGGGGGAACTGGTCTTGGTTTGTCTATCAGTCGCGAACTTGCACAGCTACTTGGAGGTGAAATAACACTTGAAAGCAGACCGGGAGAAGGTAGTACTTTTAGCTTGGTATTACCATCCATTATTTCCTTTACTCAAGATCTGCATCCTGTCCCAACCCAGCAGCAATTAGATATAGCTCCTGCTGAAGGAAATTCATCAGCAGATACAAGTAAAACCGTACTGATTATTGAAGACGATCGGAACTTTGCAATGATCGTTGAAAAGATCTGTATTGAAAGAGGATTAATTCCAACAATTGCAGAAAGTGGTGATGCAGGTCTAGAGATGGCCCGGCAAACGAAACCCGACGCTGTTCTGTTGGACATCATGTTACCGGTTGTTGATGGATGGTCTGTGCTTAAACAATTAAAAACAGATCCTCAAACGCATCATATCCCTGTACATTTAATGTCGGCAAAAGAAGAGAATTCATCTAAGGCAATCACTGAAGGGGCGCTTGGATTTCTAAAAAAACCAATTGAAAAAGAACAGCTTGAAAATGCTCTCGATTCACTGTTTGGACTAAAGGTTATGCATTTGAAAAAGGTACTACTGATTGAAGATCATCAGGTTCAAAGTGACGTTCTTACTTCTCAATTATCCGGCATCGGCATTGAAGTTATTCAGGCCTTTACAGGAAAAGAGGCAATCGACCATCTCACAAATCAAAGTGACTTCGATTGTATAATCCTTGACATCAATCTACCTGATATATCGGGTCTGGATCTTTTAGATCAAATTAAATCAAATGGTCGCAACGAAGAAATTCCTGTTGTAATAAATACTGCTATGGAGCTTGATCGTAATACTTTAGAGCGGGTAAACAGGTATACTAATTCGATGGTATTTAAAACGCAGCACTCCAATACGAGACTAGTTGAAGAAGTGAACCTTTTTATCGATAAGTTGAAAACAAGCCCGGTAAAGGAAAAGAAAAAAGAAACAAGTGAATCGTTACTTGAGGCTATTACTGAAGAGAAAACTATTTTGCTAGTAGATGATGATATCCGGAACGTATTTTCATTAACCAGTGCCCTCCAGGGTGCGAATTTCAAGTTCGAGATTGCATATAATGGTAAAGAGGCATTAGAGAAGTTGGATGCAAATCCTGATGTAGATCTAGTACTGATGGATATTATGATGCCGGTAATGAACGGGTACGAAGCTATTGAGGCAATAAGAAAGGATAGCAGATTTTTGGATCTACCTGTTATAGCGATAACAGCGAAAGCCATGAAAGACGACCGAGATAAATGTTTGGCAGTGGGTGCAGATGAGTATATTTCAAAGCCTGTAGATGTTGACGCCCTTGTCGAATTAATGACCCGTCTTCTGAGCTTAACAGCAGTTTAATTTATTTTTCTATTCATAAATGAAGGGTAGATATCCAAAATAGGTGTTTTCTAATAAAACGTCACACACCCTTGTGAAATAATAAGATTAATCGTAATATTGCGATATCAATGGGAATAACTAAAACTGAAATATTTTCCGAAGAACAGAATAAGCTGGCCGTAATGCTAAAGGCTATTGCTCATCCTGCCCGGATTGCCATTCTTCAGGAGATTATTAAAGCTAATGCTTGTATTTGTGGAGACCTGGTAAATGAACTGGGACTTGCACAAGCGACTATCTCACAACATTTGAAGGAACTAAAGAATGCCGGCCTAATTCAGGGAACCATTGAAGGTGTAAGCGTATGTTATTGCATTCATGCCGAAAATTGGAGAATCCTTGAAAGACAGATAGGTGGCTTCTTTGCCTCCTACAAAGGACCTCAAAACTGCTGTTAAAAATTTTTAAACCAATTTATCGTAAAATTACGATAATTAAATTATAGCATATGAACAATCCAAACGCAATGAGCTGGGAGGCTTTCAAAGCAGAGCTTACCAATTATCCCCATCTAAGTCTACAGTTTCAGTATGCGGACGGTGAATGGGTAAAACCTTCCTATCATATTACTGAAATTAAACTGGCTCCTATAACTTCAGTTGATTGCGGAGGGAAAGTTAATACCTGGACAGAAGTGATCGTTCAGCTATGGGAACCTGAAGAAAAACAACAGGAAAGAGCGATGACGGCAAGTAAAGCAATGTCTATTATTGATCTTGTAGAAAAAGCGATAGTGCTTGATCCTTTAGCGGAGCTGAAAGTAGAATTTGGAAATTCAAGGTTTGATACCCGTCAAATGTTTCCTTTTAGTATTGCTGCAGAGGGAGAAAATCTAATCGTAAATCTACAAGCAGATAGCGTGCAATGTAAAGCTTTAGGAAGAAATCAAACTTGCGGAACTCCCAATGGTGAAGAAGTATGCTGCTCGCCCCAGGTAGTTGAAAAACCTAAGATTGAACTTAAGAACCTGGTAGCCGAAAGGTGTTGCACACCTGGAGCAGGCTGCTGCTAGATTATAAAAAAGACCAAATTAAAAATGAAGAATATACTAGTATTATGTACGGGCAACAGTTGCCGCAGTCAAATTGCCGATGGATATCTACAACATTTTGCGGGAGAAAAGGCAAAAATATACAGTGCGGGTGTAGAAACCCACGGAGTAAATCCAAGGGCAATTAAAATTATGGCAGAGGATAATATTGACATTTCTGGTAACACCTCTAATAACGTTGACGAGTATTTTAATATTCCCTTCGATTATATAATTACCGTTTGTGACAATGCCAAAGAACGTTGCCCTTATTTCCCAAGCAATGCGCAGAAATTCCATTATAACTTTCCTGATCCCGCGAAGGCGATTGGAACCGAAGAGGAAATTCTGGAAGAGTTTAGAAGGGTTAGAGACATGATTAAGGTTTATTCACAAGACTTTGTAAGTCAACACTTAAATTAATGAGTGCAACTAATTGTACCCCAGCGGCAGAACGGAAGCGGTTAAGTTTCCTAGACCGCTTCCTTACTTTATGGATCTTCCTGGCAATGGCAATAGGGGTTGTGGTTGGTTACGCCTTTCCATCTTCAGCTAACTTCATCAATTCTTTTTCTTCTGGAACTACGAATATCCCCCTGGCAATTGGCCTGATCCTGATGATGTATCCGCCTCTCGCTAAAGTTAAATACGAGAATATGGGCGAAGTATTTAAGGACACTAAAGTACTGGGAGCATCCTTGTTTTTGAATTGGATAGTTGGCCCCGTTATTATGTTTTTTCTGGCTATTTTATTTCTTGCAGACTATCCGGAGTATATGGTCGGATTAATATTAATTGGCTTGGCCAGGTGTATCGCAATGGTAGTGGTCTGGAATGAGCTGGCGGAAGGAAACCGGGAATACGGCGCTGGTTTGATTGCCCTTAACAGTATTTTTCAGGTGCTGTTATATAGTGTGTATGCCTACATTTTTATCACTGTATTACCACCATTCTTTGGTTTAAAGTCGCTACAGATTGATATCACTATTGCTCAGATTGCTGAAAGCGTCGGGATTTATCTGGGAATACCTTTTGCATTGGGAATTATCAGTCGTTATTCTCTGATCAGAATGAAAGGGGAAGAGTGGTTTCAGAGAAAGTACGTTCCCTTAATTTCTCCTATCACCCTTATAGCGCTCTTATTTACGATTGTTATCATGTTTAGTTTAAAAGGAGAACTGATCGTACAAATCCCTATGGACGTAATAAGGATAGCCATTCCCTTGGTGGTTTACTTTGTACTGATGTTCGTTGCCAGTTTCTTTATAGGTAAGCACTTCGGGGCAGACTATTCCAGAAGTACTTCGATTGCATTTACTGCTACGGGAAATAACTTTGAACTGGCAATTGCTGTGGCTATTGGAGTTTTTGGAATCAACTCAGGCCAGGCCTTTGCCGGAGTAATTGGACCATTAGTGGAAGTACCCGCACTGATAGCTTTGGTAAATGTTGCGTTCTATTTCAGAGAAAAATATTTTAGAGATGATAAAATGTAGTAAAATAACTGCAATGAGCATACTTGTGAAACCGAATAGGAGTAGTTCGTGGGCTCGGAATTATCAGTTAGAACATCGGGTAGTGGAAAAGCCGATAGTGGTAGGACCAAGGATTGAATTGCCAGCTTGCTTAAGAAAGGCTAGGGTTGATGCAAAAAGTACTACCAGAACCTTCCACAGGTAACAAAAACTCAAAAAACATTTAAAGTAATAACAAATGATATGATTATTAAAAAAACTCTATATTTGCTGAACAAATAATTGTGATAAGGTTTAGGTTAAGTCTGCTGTCCCATACAGCAGGCTATTTTTTTTTGAAAGTTCATTTAATTTCTGATCGCTAAAAGCTGGGCTACCTTCATTCCTTAATTTAGACGTCGTCTCATTAAAGTTTCTATAGCATTAAAGTTTCTATAGCATCCAAGTAGGAGGAAAGGGCCTAAAAGGAAAAAGGCCCTGCTATCTTAGCATGACCCTCTAAATTTTAGCTTTTAAATACTAGGCGTCCTCCGATTTAAAATCCCATTCGTTTTTAAGTTTGTCCTGGATTAGCGTGAAGTCAATCTGTCTTTTAGCCAGATCTACCTTTTTAACCAGGATCTTTACCTCGTCGCCTAATTGGTATTTCTTCTTTTTACGCTGGCCAATGATACAATAATTCTTCTCGTCCAGTACATAAAAGTCATCTGAAATGTCCCGGAGTCGAATCATTCCCTCGCACTTATTTTCGATGATCTCTACATACATACCCCATTCGGTTACTCCCGAAATAATTCCATTGTACTCTCGTCCGATATTCTCTTCCAGGTATTCGGCCTGCTTGTACTTCACCGATGCCCTTTCAGCATCGGCAGCTTTCTTCTCCATTTGGGAAGCATGAAGGCAGAGCTTTTCGTAGTGCTCAGCATTCACGTTTTGTCCTCCCGCCAAATAATGTTCTAAAAGTCGATGAGACATTACATCCGGATAACGCCTTATAGGAGAAGTAAAGTGGGTATAGAAATCAAAGGCCAGACCGTAGTGACTTGACTTTTTAGTTGTATAAATGGCTTTAGCCATGGAACGGATAGCAAGCGATGTAAGAACATTCTGTTCCTTCTTTCCTTCCACATCTTCCATCAAGTGGTTCAGCGAACGTGCAATCTCTTTATCTGATTTTGTGTTGATCTTGTAGCCGAACTTAGAAGCAAAAGCTGCAAAACTAAGAAGGGTTTGTTCATTTGGAGCGTCGTGAGAACGATAAACATAGGTTAATTTATTTTTACCTTTTCCTTTTTTCGCAATGAACTCTGCCACTTTTCTGTTGGCCAGCAGCATAAAGTCTTCGATTAGCTTATGCGCGTCTTTGCGCTCTTTAACGTAAACTCCAACAGGCTTGCCATTTTCATCAAGTTTAAACTTAACTTCAGAAGTTTCAAAACTAATGGCGCCATGTTTAAACTTCCTGTCTCTTAGCTTATAAGCCAGGTCATTCAAGATCAGAATTTCTTCTGAATACTCCTTTGAGTTACCTTCAATCACTTCCTGCGCTTCTTCATAACTGAAACGCCTGTCAGAATGAATAATCGTCTTTCCAAACCACTCTGAAATGATATTAGCATCTTTATCCAGCTCAAAGACAGCAGAGAAACAAAGCTTATCTTCCTTGGGTCGTAAAGAACAAACCCCATTTGAAAGCCTTTCAGGAAGCATTGGAATCACTCTGTCCACCAGGTAAACAGATGTACCACGTTCGAATGCTTCCTTATCCAATGGAGAATCAGGTAATACATAATGCGACACATCCGCAATATGCACTCCGATCTCGTAGTTTCCGTTATCCAAATATTGGAAGGAAATAGCATCATCAAAATCCTTAGCATCAACCGGATCGATTGTAAAGGTTAATATCTCACGGAAGTCTTTCCGTTTAGCAATCTCTTCAGCCGTAATTTCATCCGGGATTTGATTTGCTTCATCTTCCACTTCATCAGGGAACTGAAGCGGGAAACCGTATTCAGCAAGAATTGCATTCATCTCGGTATTATTCTCACCTTGAACTCCGAGAATGCGGGTAATGGTGCCAATAGGATTTTTTGCTTCTTCGGGCCAATCTGTGATTTTTGCTATAGCTTTTTCACCATGCTTTGCGCCATTAAGCTCCTCAAGAGGAATAAAGATATCCCTTAGCATTTTCTTATCGTCAGGGATAAAGAAAGCGAAGTTCTCTGATACTTTAACTATCCCTGTGAACTCCATCTTTGCCCGTTCCAGAATCTCAACAACTTCACCCTCTTTACGCTTTCCGTTGCTCTTTGCAAAAACGTAGATCTTTACACGGTCTCCATTTAATGCCGTCTTTACTTTACGAGGGGCTATGTAAATGTCGTTTTCGAATTCATCTTCAGGCACGATAAAGGCCGATCCATCGCTTGTCATGGAAACAATTCCGGTAAGGAAAGTCTTCAACTCCTTCAGTTGGTATTTACCAAGCTCTACTTCCTTAAATAAGCCGTGTTTGCTCTCGTCTTTCAAAACATCTTTAATGATTTCCCGGGACTCGGAGTCATTAAGGTTTAACTTTGATGCTACTTGTTTGTAGTTTAAAGGCTTATTGCCGTTTTTCTCAAATATAGAGCTTATAAGCTGAGAAAAAACTTGTATAATATGTGCTGTTTTCTTTTTTGCCATTGTATCGAATTGGGGCCGTGCCTACTTTTATAATATTTATGCGTGAATTGCTTCACCTTTTGGAATAACAAGATTCGAATAAAATCGTTCTTTTTTCCGTCTTGATAATTGATTTGCAACCTTAAACTTCAAACTATCACTATATTATTATCATTCATTAAGGAAAGGCTTTTAAATCTTAGTAATAGTTGAGCGGTAGTGATCACATCTTTTTGGCAATAGGTTTTAATACGCTCTATGTCTTTTTCCTTCCAGTATACCCAATGGACATCACTGCCATTAATATCGTCTTTAGGGGTTGGTATATTAAAAACTGCAGCTAGAAGATTTAAAGAGGTATAATTCTTATAATCACCAAACTTCCAAAGATCCATAGTATCCAGATGATTAATCTCCCATGGCTTTTTACCACTAATTCTAAGTTGAGACGGAATACAAAGTTGGTTGATCAATGTGCGCCGGCATAAATACGGAAAATCGAACTCTTTGCCATTATGGGCGCATAGGGTAAAATTAGCGGGCTGCTTGTCTAACAGGGAGATAAATTCAGAAAGTAGGTTGCACTCATTGTCCCCAGCAAATGATTTAACGCGTAAACCTACCTGTTCATTGTGTTTAGTAAAAATCCCTACGGAAATACATACGATCTTGCCGAATTCAGCCATGATGCCCGCGCGTGGATAATATTCATCAGGCGTTTCTCCATCTTTGCGCGCTGACCTTGTTTTCAGCTCCCATAATTCTTTAAATACGCTAGGAACTTCCTCAAATGAAGCATATTGTGGCACAGTTTCAATGTCGAGGACCATGACTTGCTGAAGATCTAAGTTTTCGAGCATCCGGCAATATAGTAATTGTTTTAAAGTTCTTCCTTAGCTAGTACCGTAAATGTTTGCTGCAAACGAAGGCCTTCCTCGTCAACCAATGTTATAATGTGTTTCCCTGGTGCCGGCAGCAAAGCCATCTGATGAAGGTCCCGCGTAAGCCCAAGAAAAGTATTATCGAGATGCCAATATACTTTTTTTCCTGATTTACGGTGGGCAACCTGGAAGATCACCTGTTGCTGCTTTCCATCAATTCCCTTGGGGATATATACTCTCGCGTTGTTCTTCGGATAGATCAACTCCATATTTGCTATCTCTGTTGCATTGCAGCCCTCTCTAAATGGTGGTAAGGCTTTGTACGTGTAATTCTTAGTTTTATAATAATACTCCATGACTGGAGGAAGAACAAACCAGGAGCGATGAATCATGTTAGAAGGCGACTCGCACTCCGAATTTACCTGATAATGCCCCGTAAGGTCAAGATGAACGGTTTGGTGGAAGTTACAAACAGGAGCACGCATGGCGGCTGGCGGTAATCGGATAAGTTGAGTATTTGTACATAACGTCGACGCTTTAAACCCACTTTCTTCGCATACCTGAAATGTCTTCATATCATGAGAGGGAGAGGCGAACCAACCATTTTGAGGAGCTGGCAATAATCGGAAAATATCAAAGAGAACGGGGCCTGCTGCGTCAATACCTGTTAAACCGGGCCTGCCTTCTCCATCTGTATTTCCTGCCCATACTGTTACTACATACTTAGGTGTTACCCCCACAGCCCATGCATCCCTGAAGCCAAAGCTCGTTCCCGTTTTCCATGCAATTTGCTGCGATCCTGCGAATTGCTTCCATAAAAGCTCTTCGCCTGGGCGCATTACTTCATTCATAGCCTGGAAGGTATAATAAATTGATGCTGCATTCAACATAGTGCTACTTTCATCTTGCAATGTTTTTTTTAAACCATGGTAGGAGGGTGAACGCCAGTCGGAGCTATTATACTTACCGTTATAATTGTAATGATTTAGCACCCGGGCCATACTTGCATAAATCCCGCAAAGCTCCCACATGGAAACTTCACAGCCACCAAGAATAAGAGATAATCCGTAAAAATCAGGCGGTTGATGTAGCGAGGTTATCCCTAAATTTTTTAAAAAATTGTGAAAACGCTCGTATCTGTACTGCTGTAACATGCGTACTGCAGGAACATTCAAGGAGCGGGCGAGCGCCCTAGATGCCGGTACTGCACCATCATAACCCAAATCATAGTTATTGGGTTGGTAGCCAGCAATCTGGGTAGGAATATCCGGTACCAGACTATTAGGCAGGATCATACCTTCATTGAGCATGGCAGCATACAGAAAGGGTTTCAGTGTACTGCCAGGACTTCTTCGAGCTTGGATAACATCTACATGACTTTCAATTTCAGCTTCCTTAGGTTGATAAATATTTCCAATATAGGCAAGGACTGATCCACTCTCCACATCAATTACTAAGGCTGCACAATTATTTACTTGGTTCGCCATCAACCTTTTATGATGCATATCGAGAATACCGGCCACCTGTCTTTGTAAAGTACTCTTTACAGATGTTCTTATCCGTGTTGTGCTTACTTTGCCTCGTTTATAATCACTTTTTGCCAAATTGATCAGATGAGGACTTAATGCGGGCAGTGCAAAAGGTTTATTTGGTAAGGGCTCAGATTTGGCTAGATTTCCCTCAATCTGGCTTAGAACCTTCTCCGAAACGAGGATATCAATTAATCTGTTCCTTTTGTTCAGGAGTCTGCTTCTGTTCTTTCCTGGGTGAACTAGCGAAGGAGCATTAGGTAATACAGCTAAAGATGCCATTTCTCCCCAGGATAGCTTTGACGGTTCTCTTCCAAAATATCTCCAAGAGGCTGCTTCCAATCCTACTACATTTGACCCAAAAGGAGCATTTGCGGCGTAAAGACTGAGAATTTCATCCTTGCTATACCTAATATTAAGTCTAACCGCTTTTATGGCTTCCAGTAATTTGTTAAAAAAATTTCTCTTATATCTTGTAGCAAGCCTAATTAGCTGCATATCGAGCGTACTTGCACCGCTGACAATTTTTTTTCTTTTAAAATTCTGTTTTAGTGCCCTTGCAATGGAAAGAGGATTGATGCCAATATGTTGATAAAAGCTTTTATCTTCAAAGGCGACGATGCATTTTTGAAACTTCTCTGGCACTTTATAAGATGCAGGAAACCTCCACTGTCCATCAGCAGCAATGGATGCATTAAGTAATTCGCCCTCTGCACTTTCAATAACAAAGGAAGTGGGAGTTTTAAAAAGTGGATCGGGAACAGAAAACCAGAAACTAACAAGGAGCGCAATAAACAGGCCGGCCAGAAAGCTTTTCCTTAATAAGAATTCCTTAAATTTCAAATGCAATTTAAACGACTTGCGAGTAAACATGCCCAAGTGTTGATATGGAAGGACTAAATATAGTATTCCTAAATGAATTAACCTTTAGGTATTCAGCAGATCATGTAACTGAGTTTGAAACTCGACTACGGTCAATTATTATAATGATAAGAATCCGTTTAAAGTTGACGAGGATCATCTTTTAAAAATCACACAACTTTTAATTTGCCCGATGTTAAATCTGGTTAAATGAATATTAAACGTTTATTCAACAAAAAGAGTTTATTGGTAGCCGGTCTTGTATTTTTTGCATTTGCAGGAAAAAGTCAGTCTGAGTTCAAAGTTCACGAATCGGGAGAAAAGGGCATGCACCGGTTTACATTTTCTCTAGCTGAGCTATATTTTAATGAAGGGAAGAGTAATGAGATACATAGTACTTTTGTTCCAGCTTACGCCTTGAATTACGATTACATGTTTAACTCTCGCTGGTCGTTGGGAATGCACAACGACATTCCAATGCACGATATTGAGTTAGAGGAACAAGCTGGAGAAAGCAAAAGCGCTGAAACAGAGAGACCCGTAGCTTCAAAAATTATAGGCACCTACCATACCCACAAACATCTAGGTTTATTATTCGGGTTTGGAGATGAAATTGCTCATCACGAAAACTTCTTCATCACCTCAGCAGGGGCTGAATATGAATTTCACCTGAAAGGTTCATGGCAACTAGGGGCAGAGATAGTATACGATCACAAATTTAATACAGCTGATACCTGGATGGTAGGGATTGGAATTTCCAAAACACTAACAAGGCATCATAAAGGATAAAAAGCGGGCTAAACTAAACCAGTCTCTTATGCGAGAAAGCCCTGTTAACCCCAGGGCTTTCAGAAGGAATAGGCGTCAGCCTATTCCTTTTTTCATTTCAGCTGATTATTAACTACCTGTACCCAACGGCCAGGACTTACAGCCGAAACAGAAGAGTTATACATGGCCTCGCAGTAGGTGGCAGGAAGATAGAATCTGCCTATATACGACGCATTTAATAAAACAAAGAACGTAGCCTCTTTTCCTTCCTGCAAGCTAAAATACGTATTGACCCTATCATCCCGGATATCCTTGTAGTCATAATTAGCTGCTTTAAAACTTTCTTCAGTATTTAATAACCTGGTATTGATGATCTCCCATCCTGAAGGGAACAGTTGAGTTAATGCCAGGTTATCGTAGCGGCCTAGTTTACCTGGATTTGTAATATTGACCTGAGCCATAAAATCGGTGCCCTGAGTAAGCGTGGCGGGATCCAGCAACTGGCCATTCATCGTGAAGTAGTTCACCCTCATAGAAAGAACATCATCATCGTTCTGTGCAAACTGCTCTTGCCCTATAGCAGGCTTACCCTGTTGAATAATACGGATGAAGAGTCGTCCTTTTCCTTTGTTTGAGATGCTCGCTTTGTTGCCAGAGGTAATAACTGTTGGCTGAGACCATACATATGAAGTTTCATTTACGACACCTTTTGTATTATTTATAGAATAGGCAAATTGTAATTTATTTCCAGCAGCATTCGCCCCACAGTACCGGGCAAGGGAGATGAGAGCATAAGCCGTTGATTGGGTGCTATACCACTCTTGCTGAGACAAGCGAAAAGCAATGGTTCTGGCAAGGGAATAGGCTTCCTTATTTCTTCCCATTAGAACCAGGGTTTCTAATATCATGGCCTGATCTCTTATATCGGAGCCGAAGGTGCCAAAGGACTGCCGATAGGGTTTTACTGACATTGTCAAACCTCTTATCAATTGAGTTGCAACTTCTGTGTGACCAGCCAGGCGGTAGGCAGCAGCCAATTGCCATTTTGCTTGCACAGATAAATATTTAAATTCTTTCAAGCGGTTCATTGCTCCCAACTCGGCAGATTTTGAAAGAGCAAGAAGGTAGAGACGGTAAGCCTGAACCAAATCCCCACCATAGAAGTTCAATGTAGACGGCGTCCATGATACGGCTTTGTTTTTCTGGAATTTTTTCCATTGATTCATAAATCCGGAAGGCAAAATATACCCATTCGCTTCAGCTTCAATTAAAAAATGCCCTGCATAATTGGAACACCATTCGTCAGCCTCCTCTGATCCCGGCCAGTAGGCAATTCCGCCGTCTGAGGTTTGGAAGCCATTTAATCTTCCTATTGCAGCCTTAATATTATACTCAGTTTGTGCTTTCTTCTTGTCTGACAACTTCAATAACTTCGATAAGTGCAATTGAGGAAAAGCTTCAGAAGTTACCTGTTCTGCGCAACCATGAGGATATTGGATCAGGTAGCTCAGTCTCTTGTCTAAGTTCATCGGCGCAATGGAAGAGACTTCCAAGGTTGCCTTATTAGTGCCAGCTGTACCAAAAGGAGCAAAAGGGATACTTATCGAACTGCCAGGCTCCAGTGTTTTCTCAATTACCCTTGTGATTACAGGATTTGGATTTCGTACATCTATCTCTACATCATAAGATGCGGTTTCTTTTCCGCTTCTGGCTACAACCTTGATCTTTGCTATACCCGCTACGTTCTTTGTTCCGAGATCCATGTACAGAAGCTGATCACCCTGTTTTTGAAAACTTATTACCCTTTTGTTCCCTGTGAGGAAATTGAAAGCCTTCGATTGTACCTCTACCGAAACTTGCTTTACAGCGTTACTCATAGAGAAGACCGAGATTGGTAATTTGAACTGCTCACCAGGAGATAATACCCTTGGAAGTGTAGCAAGCACCATCAAAGGTTTCTTCACCTTTACGGCTTTTTCTGCAAAACCGTAAGCTCCCTTATTACCGGCAATAACCATTACCCTTACTGAGCCAACGTACTGTGGGAGTTTGAACGAATGCGTTTTTGACCCGCCATCAGACTGAAAGGGCCCTAGAAACTTGACTACAGGTTTGAACCGATTTGCTGAAGGGTTCTTACCACCTTTCCCTGACTGCCGGTCTCCTCCAATACTTAGGATGCGTTGAAGTTCGCCTCCATAAGCACCTATCACATAATCGAAAAGATCCCAGGTTTTGACGCCTAAACCTTCGCGGGCGTAAAAACTAGCATGAGGGTTGGGGGTAGGGAAGTTGGTAATATCCAGGAGGCCTTCATCTACAATGGCAATAGTGTAAGTCATGGGCTTACCGGAAGCTTCAGACACGGTAACTGAGGCATTTGACTCAGGTCTTATTTCCTCAGGCATTCTGATTGTAGGTTTAAGGATAGTATTGGGATCCTCAACCTCAATGGGAATTACTCCATACATCCTTATCGGAAGATCGTTTAAAGTTTGGGAATGCGGTTGAAGCAGAGTGACGTTCACAAAGACATTGGGAGTCATTTCTGCTTCAGCTTTGAATCTTACCTGGGTTTGTCCCTTTTTAGCTTCGAACCAAAAGCGCCTGATGACGCGGCTACCGTTCTCTATACTAACCAGTCCTCTGCCTGCATTTCCTGATGGAATGGTGAGTTTAACTTGTTCTCCGGCCTTATATTTTGATTTGTTTGATGTGAAGGATAACATTGAAGCTTCTGTAGGATTGTCGTTCTGCATCCTTTCTGTCCAGTTAGGCCAATCAATATAAACAATCTTACCAGTGGTATGACCTGTTCTGGCATCTCTTACCCTTACAAGGAAGCGACCCCAATCAGGCTGATTAATTCTGAGATTCCAACTTCCCCGGCCATTATTCAACGTTACAGTGCTTGTGGAAACTAATTTATTATACTCATCCTGGGTGAAATTGCTAACGGAGCTCTCATCCTCGTCCCACCACCAGGCCCATTTCATCTTATAAAGCTCGACCTCAACTTCCTGCACACCGGATTGAAGGCGCCCTTTCGTATCGACACTTACAATATCAACGAGATGGTTTTTGTCTGTAGTTAACATTCCGTTGTAACCTGTACCTTCAGGCAATTTAATGCCGACGTAGCTATTATAAACGTTGTAGGGTAAGGTTACCTGGTTGATGCTGAAATTACCACCAGGTTCAAACACTTTAACAAGGAAGCTGGCATCTAACCTTCCCGGAGCCTGCTCTTCAATATTTATGTCTGCATTTAGCAGTGCTACTCCGTTTTCATCAAGTTTTCCGTCAAATACAGACTGCGTCTGAGAGCTGAATGTTCGGATTGGATCATCAAAGATAAATCCTTCAAACGCGCTGAATTGGGTATGTGCTGCTGAAACAAATGCGTCTACTTTTGCACTTAGATTTCGGCCAGCACCGCCAAAGAGCCATTCCGCCTTCAATTGCCCGCTGACGTCTTCACCTTTAGTAAGGGAGTTCTTCTGATCAAAGGAAAGATTGATCTTAAGACGATTCGGCATGATCGTTTCAATTCTTAACCGTTTCTCAAAGAGCGCCCCTCCGGCTTTAACTTTTGCGGTCCAATTTCCGGTGGGAGAGGACGTTTCAGTTGCAGTTTTGAAGGTGTAAAAGCCGTTCACGGACTTATTTTGACTTTGTTTCTTATATAATTGTCCTTGAGGTGTATAGAGCTCCAGTTCGACAGGGTAGCCTGCAGGAAGTTTGTTCTCTTTATCATCCAGAATAAATGTGAGATACAAAGAATCTCCAGGTCGCCAAACGCCGCGTTCACCATAAAGAAACCCTTTCAGACCTTTCTGTACTTGTTCTCCTCCTATATTAAAACGACTAAGGGGAAGGGAGCTGCCATCGTCAAGTTTCAGATAGGCGCGTTCTTCTCCCTTTTTTGCAACAAGCAAATAAGGCTTTCTTTTTAGCTGTATATCTACAAGACCGTCGTTCCCGGATGTAGCCTTGCCGATAATCTGGTGCTGATAATCCATCAACTCGAGCTCAACATCAGCCATTGGCTCAGCAGAAAGAATATTTGTGACAGCTATGGATATCTGGTTATTGCCACCCTGCTTGGCAATCAAGCCGATATTGGAAGCAAGGACATTTCTTGAAGCCCAACGCTCTTTATTGTAATAAGATTTATTGCAGGGGTTGTTCCTTTCATCCCAGTTATATCCATAAGGATAATAATTATCGTACCTACTCCAGAATTCGTCATCCTCATCAATTCCCTGTCCGCTGGCACTATACTCTTCGTCTTCGCCGTATTCTTCGTCCTCAGATTCTTCACCAGACGACTGCTCACTTCCGGCCTTGCAAGTATAAATGCTGTAATCGGGGCGATAACCTATCATAATGCGATATATGGCCCCTGGCTCTGTCCTTACCAGTTTGTCTATATCCAGCATAAATCTTGTTTTCTTATGAAGGTTGACACTTTTATCCTGGTCTAAACGAATAGTGGTTTGCTTAACAGGCCTGGCGACTTGCCTAAGCTGACTCTCGCCATTGAAATCATTATTCTGGAGATATTGAGGAATATTGTTCCCGTAGATCTTAATAATGGTAACATCTACAGCGTTAAGGTTAACTGCTTCAAATGGCATCATTAGTTTTCCCGAATGAGGCAGGATAACACCTTTCCCCGGGATACTTACAGAAGGTTCAACATTCTGAAAGACAATGTTCCCTGAGAACGATCTCGGCAGCTTTCTTCCCTGGAAATTCTCAATACCTTCGTTAACAAAAACCGTATAATTCCCGTCGAGTTTTTCTACAGGGTATAACTTAACCTCACTGCCATTGATTGTATAAGCTGGCATGGACATATTGCTCAATCCCAATAAGCCTGTTAGTTCCTGACCAATGCGTATAGGATCTGAAAAGCGTACTGATATATATTGCTCCTTGTCCTGAACAGTTTTTACATCCAGTACCTTAAAATCGTTGTAAGCTGGTACAGTTGCCGATTCTGTTCCTTTTCCCTCAACCTGAATCGCGGCTCCACTATAATTGATGCTTAATTCTTTCTCAGTTTTATAACGTTTTAGGTTGTTAATGGTGAAGGTGTGAAGCTTACTTTCCTGATTATGTTCCCAGGTAATATTAATATCCTTATCGTAACTGACCTCGATGATCTTTTCAACAGCAGTGCTTTCTTCAACATCAGCGGTAGTGATTGTTCCCTTCAACTTCATCTTCTCTGAAGAGTTACTTGAGGAGGAGCGGAGCCCATCTATTTCAATAGCAAAATCAGGCTTGATGGTTTGAAAATCGAAATTGAACTCCCCAACTTTTTCCGAAACTTCCATAATGTTTGAAAGCTTGAATGAAGCAGAATACTCTTTATCCGGTTCTAAAGCTCCCTCTGGTCTGAACTCAATAGTCCGGGAGTCCTTCCAGTAAGCTTTGCCCTTTATCTTCGGTGAGAAATGGAACAATTCTTCTTTTATCTCCTCATTCTGACCATGAAAGGTTTGAAGATCTGAAGCAAGATGAATGGTTATAGGACTTTGCCTTGAGATAATTCCGGTTGTGTAACTGTCCACAAAACCCGTGAATAATTCGTAATTACTTTCGCTAAGCTTTCTTGAATGTTTCTGGCGACTTAGGATAGCTACCGCTGCCAGGATGAACAGGATTAGGATAAGAAAATTCTGCCTGTTTCTGAAAAATGAAGTATTTCCGGGAACCATATGTAAGGTTTATCCACGGAAAGTAATAATTATTTAAGCAATAAATTACAGCTACAAAAAATATTTTTACAAATCTTAGCCGATCATAACTCCTGGTTTATTTACAACCGGAATCCGTATTAAATTTGATTCAACAATGCTTTCGGGGAGAAAGATAAATTTCTTGTCGTAGATGTGGCCATTGATATAAAAGCTAAGCCAATATTCATTAGTTAAACCAAAAACCTGCTCGTCGATAGCCTCTATCTTCGCAAAATCCTGACCTCCTACAGTTCCGATGGAGTGCCGAAGTATGGAGGTTTTGACGTCCTCTCCATTTTTAACCCCATACCCTTTAGAGCTTACCAGGACGGTTTCAATAGGTTCATTTTTAAGATTTACCAGATAGACATTCCACACTTTTGCTTCCGGGGTTTCTCGTTCAAGAACAACTGCGATCGCTACGTCTTCTACTATCTTTACAGGAATGTCTTTTTTCATTTTTATATCATTTGAGCCGGGCATTACCGCAAGACAACAGCTCCCGGCTCTATATTTATCAACTACTTCTTCTTAGCAGCAAACTTCTTACCACCTTTCTTAGGCTCTTTTTCTGCTGCTTCTGCTAAGGCCTTAACTTCTTCGAATGTCAGGTCCTTTGGTTCCTTGCCTTTAGGAATTTTGACATTCTGTTTTCCGAATTCAATATAGGGACCCCATCTGCCATTTAATATTTTTACCTCTGGATTTTCCTCAAATACTTTAATCAATTTTTCAGAATCCTTCTTACGTTTATCTTCTATGATTTCTATAGCTTGCTCTTCCGTTACGTCATGAGGATCAAGCCCTTTGGGTAACGAATAAAAAGCACTGTTATGGCGTATGTAGGGCCCAAAGCGACCAATTGCCACCGTCATATCTTTATCTTCGTAAGAACCAACCTTCTTTGGTAGCTTGAATAGTTCAAGAGCTTCTTCTAAGCTGATGGTTTCGATCATCTGACCTGACCTCAGGCTCGCAAACCTTGGTTTCTCTTCTCCCTCGTTCTCTGGAGTGTCTCCAATCTGAACAAAAGGACCGAACCGACCAATACGTACCGACACTCTTTTTCCGGATTCAGGATCAACACCAAGATCACGTTCTCCACGAGCCTTCTCCGCAGTTTGAATAGTTGTTTCTACCTCCTGGTGGAAAGGACTGTAAAAAGACTTAAGCATTTCAGTCCATTCTTTCAGGCCATGAGCAATCTCGTCGAATTGTTTCTCAACAGAGGCGGTGAAATGATAATCTACAATACCTTTAAAATATTGAACTAAAAAATCATTCACAACTGCACCAATATCTGTAGGAAAGAGCTTGCCTTTTTCAGCTCCTGTCGTTTCAGTTTTCACCTCTTTTTTCAATTCCCCACTCACTAGGGTAAGCTGGTTAAACTGTCTCTGTTTACCTTCCCGTTCTTCCTTTACTACGTAGCCGCGGTTTTGAACAGTAGAAATAGTTGGGGCGTATGTTGAAGGACGGCCGATGCCTAACTCTTCTAGTTTTTTCACAAGACTAGCTTCAGTATACCTTGCAGGGGGACGGGAAAAGCGCTCAGTAGCTTTAATTTCCTGTGCAGTTAAAGTTTGTCCTTGTGCAAGAGGTGGAAGGATAGCATTAGCATTATCCTCATCGACACTAGCTTCAGTTTCCTCATCTGTTGATTCCATATAGACCTTAAGGAACCCATCGAATTTCATCACCTCACCGTTTGCGACAAAATTCTCGGTACGACCTGTGATCGTAATCTTCGCCGTTGTTTTTTCAAATTGCGCTTCGCTCATCTGAGAGGCAATAGCGCGTTTCCAGATAAGGTCGTAAAGACGTTTTTCTGAAGCGTCCCCCTCGATGGTATGCTGCTCGAAATAGGTTGGACGAATGGCCTCGTGAGCTTCTTGCGCTCCGGCAGCCTTAGTCTTGAATTTTCTTAATTGATGATACTTACTGCCGTAAGCCGAATTAATTTCGGCAGAAGCAGCGTTTAGCGCCGTATCAGATAAATTCACTGAATCTGTACGCATATAAGTGATATGCCCGTGTTCATAAAGCTTCTGAGCAATAGACATCGTCCTCGATACCGAATAACCTAACTTTCTGCTTGCCTCCTGCTGTAAAGTTGATGTTGTGAAAGGAGGGGCTGGACTTCTCTTTGTCGGTCTTGTTTCGAGACTGGCTATTTGATAAACTGCTTTTTTGCAGTCCTCAAGGAATTTGGTAGCAGCTGCTTCTTCCTCAAAACGTTCAGGTAATTCGGCTCTGAAAAGCTCCTTTTGTTTACCTGTTGAAAATATAGCGGTAACCTTATAGGCTGCGGTTGCTTTAAACTTATTGATTTCCCTTTCTCTTTCTACGATAAGTCTGACTGCAACTGACTGAACTCTTCCAGCTGACAACGAAGGCTTTACCTTCCTCCAAAGAACAGGAGAAAGCTCAAAACCGACCAATCTGTCTAATACACGCCTTGCCTGCTGAGCATTAACAAGATTGTAATTTATTTGACGCGGGTTCTCGATAGCTTTTAAAATAGCCGGTTTGGTTATCTCATGGAAAACAATGCGCTTTGTCTTGTCTTCTTTCAAGCCAAGTGTTTCGAACAAATGCCATGAAATAGCTTCTCCCTCACGGTCCTCATCGGATGCTAGCCAAACAGTCTCTGCTTCCTTTGCCAGTTTCTTAAGTTCACTTACTAGCGATTTCTTATCAGCCGGCACCTCATACTTCTGATTAAAGTTATTGTTCACGTCTATTGCGTCGTCTGTTTTAACCAGATCTCGTATATGGCCATAACTTGACTTTACCAGGAAGTCTTTTCCAAGATATCCCTCTATTGTCTTTGCCTTAGCGGGAGACTCAACTATTAGTAAATTTTTAGCCATTAAGAACCCTCATTTTTTTGCAAATAAAGTCATTAATAGAACTAATGCAAAATTGAATTGCTTTAAAAAAGTTCAGATAGCGGAAAATGGGAGAGTGAACAGCTTGATTATTTGAAAGATAAGATTTGCATAGTATAAATATAGCCGTGAGTGGTTTTCTGTGTATAAAAGTCTTTTTCTATGCTTTTTACCTGTTTTTTAACTAGTCCAACATGCTTTGCATAATGCTCTTCTGCAAAGTGTTCATTCAGTAAGTTACTCTCATCTACTTGAACAACTACTGCCACAGAGTCAAAGGCCAAGGAATTAATAGTGTCTTTTTTATCAACAGATTTATAGAAATAATCCTGCTTCTCAAGATTATTATATGTATTTCCATTCCATATAGAGCTCTTGAACGGAGGAAACACCATTCTCACAAACCTTTGGTTATCAACAAATTCTTCAGCTCGAAGTTCTGTAATATTTCGTGATATTACCTTTTGGAAAGTCCAACCCGACGCCGGGTTTTCCCTTTTATACCGTTCAATATAAACTGTATGAGTCCGTATTCCTGACTCAATTTCCGTTATAAGGGTATCTTTAATCTGAAATGAAAACTTCATCTCTGAATTATCAAACTTATTAAAGGCGACTGAATCAACTTGGTAGGTAATGCTACGTCCAGGCGAGAGGGGAAAGTACTCCTTTTTCAGATCGGGAAGGTCGGCATTTTCGGTTTTAGAACAGCCTATCAGGAACATAGCAAAGCCAAAAAAAGTCAGCTTAAAAGTTATATCCATAATTCTGTTCATACTACTAGATAATTAAAACCGCTTAACTATAAAAGAAACCCACCACCAAGAAGGTCATTTCCCTCATAAAATACAGCTGATTGCCCTGGTGCTATACCAGCTACCTCGTGATGGAAATCTACCTTCATCACGTCGCCTTCCTGAACAATAGAGCTTAAAGTACCGGAATCTTTATAACGAATTTTTGTAACTGCTTCAATAGACTCAGCAATGCTTTCATATTTAATAAGATTCACATCTCTTACTAAAGCTGTGGTTTGCTTAAGTTCATCCTGAGTTCCAAGCATCACCGTATTACTTTCAGGCAAGATCCTCGTAACGAACATTGGCTGTCCTAAGGCAATTCCAAGGCCTTTTCGCTGACCAATTGTATAGTACGGATATCCCTGATGCTCGCCGACTACAGAACCGTTAGATAGTATGAAATTTCCTTTTCCTATCTTCATATCAAGATCAGGAACCTGGTGACGGAGAAAGGAACGATAGTCATTGTCGGGAACAAAGCAGATCTCGTAGCTTTCACTTTTTTTAGCTAATTCCTCCTGTCCCATATCCAATGCCATCTGCCGAATCTCAGCTTTAGTAAAGCTTCCTAATGGAAATTTGGTACGGGCAAGGTTTTTTTGGGAAACGCCCCATAATACATAAGATTGATCTTTATTTTCGTCTTTACCTTTTGAAATCACATAGCGACCGCTGTCTTGTAAACGGATATTTGCGTAGTGACCAGTAGCGATAAATTCGCAATCAAGTTTATCTGCACGCTTTAAAAGGGCTTCCCACTTGATATAAGTATTACACAGCACGCAAGGGTTAGGCGTTCTGCCTGCCAGATACTCGTCAACGAAATTATCAATTACGAAATCACCGAATTCATTACGGATATCAAGGATATAATGAGGAAAGCCATAAGAGACAGCGAGGGATCTGGCGTCGTTTATGGAATCGAGACTACAACATCCAGTTTCTTTAGAAGAGCTCCCGGAAGATGCATAGTCCCATGTCTTCATGGTTAACCCGATAACCTCATACCCCTGCTCATGTAACATTACTGAGGCAACCGAGCTATCTACTCCGCCACTCATCGCAACTAAAATTCTTCCGTGCTTACTCATAATATAAGTGTGCAAAGATAAGTGTTTTAAAAATGTTGCGTGAAAAGAGGAAGTCAGGAACTTGTAAAATCGAAAATAGGATTTAGGTTTAGGGAAAAGTAAAGGAAAATCCGGAGAACTGCCCCTCATAGTGTAGAGGGCCAGTCTCCTGATTAAAAATTAGTTTTCTACAGGTAGAAAAGAATATTTCTTGGCATACTCCATCATCTGATCATAAAATGAAGTTGGGTATACCACCTTAACATCCGTTATTGTATTGTTTTTTACTACAGGAACTAGCTTGGCCTGTACAAAACCTTTGTATGGTTTAGCATCAAGTTTGGCATATCTGGCCAGAACTTCTTTAAGGAGTTCCTGATCTACCTTAACACCGTAGTTTTCTACAAGGTTCTTTCCCCCTTCATAGTCACCTTCAGACTTAATACGCTGAATTTCTCTAAGCAACTGACCGAAGAGTGTTCTAAGCTTACTATAATCATTGATTTTTGTGTAGGTTTTTCCATTCTCCTTTACAAATTCAATAACGTTATCTTTTTTACCCATTTGGTAAGCCCAATTCGCGTTTAGTTGTCTGTTGCGCATATGTGCTTCCTGAAGGTCATCTCCGGGTTTTAATCTTGTAAGCTGAGTGATGAGACCGTTCATAATATAGCTATCATATTCAGCCTTCCCAACATCTAAAGAGGGCATTACGCCAATCTCGATAAGCTTTGGATCCATAACGTAATATAGAGCAACAAGATCCGCACGAGCCTCTTCCAGAGCAGATGAATAGTTACGAAGTGTTTTATCCGGCGTTTCAACTCCCTGATTTATTTGGCCGGAAGCATGGCCGATACATTCGTGCATATCAGTATGAAGATCAGACGACAGAGCTCCGTATTTTTTAATTCTTTCTTTCACTTCGGCCCCATAAGCAAACTCGTCCAGTGTACCACCACCTTTACTGGAAGCTACATTGTAAGAATGTATAATATTACTTAGAGAAACAGATTTAGAACCATGTTCCTTTCTTAGCCAATCGGCGTTGGGAAGGTTTATTCCAATAGGAGTAGAGGGAGCAGCATCTCCACTCTCAACAATAACTGTAATTGCTTTTGCTGTGATACCTGTTACCTTTTTCTTTTTATGCTCAGGCATAAGCGGCGAGTTATCCTCAAACCACTGCGCCTGGTTTGCAATTGCTTTGATCCTTTTTGTAGCTTCAAGGTCTTTTAATGAAACGACACTTTCAAAACTTCCTTTTTTTCCAATGGCGTCATTATATACCTCAATAAACCCGTTCACTACATCTAATCTCGATGCCGTGTCTCTTACCCAAGCAATGTTGTAATCATCAAAATCTTTCAGATCACCAGTTTTATAGTATTTAATAAGTTTTTGCAAGGCATCCTTTTGTTGCGCATTCTCCGCAACAGCAACCGCCTTTTCCAACCAGACAACAATTTTCTCAATCGCAGCACTATACATGCCTCCAACTTTCCAAACTTTCTCAGTTACCTTGCCATTAACTTTCAGGGTTTTTGAGTTAAGTCCCCATGAAGGAGCATTGCCCTTGTTGTCGAACTTGGAGTAGAAATCTTCTACTTCTTTTTGTGTTACGCCTTCATAAAAATTATTCGATGAGGCGACAATATTATCAATATTAGGAGAGAGATCAACCATTTTAGGTTGAAATTTAGGATCAAATATGATAGGTTTAATCCTGCTTAAAAAAGAGTCGATACTTTCGCCTTTCTTTAATGGAAAGTTTTTTAGATCAGAATTTTTTACCAGTCTTGTAAAATAAGAGAAGTCATGCTCAGGCAAAAACTTTTCATTCCCATAATGATGGTAAATTCCGTTACTGAACCATACTCTTCCGGCATATGTCTTAAACTTTTGCCAATCGGCAGTTTTCTTGTCTCCTTTATACGTGCCGTAAATATTCTCAATAGTTTTCCTTACCAGAAGATTGTATTTACCTTTTTGGTCGTAAATAATATCTCTACCTGAGAGGCCTGCCTCGTAAAGATAGTAGGCCAATTTTTTCTGCTGTAAGGATAATGTTTCGAAACCAGGAACTTGATATCGCAAAATTTGGAGGTCAGCAAAAGCCTCAGCATTCACATCGAATGTGGGGTGCTTTCCTGGAGCTTGCCCCAACACCGTAGAGCTATAACCTAAACTGCTAAACAGTAAGGTTGATAGTACCAGAGAGTTTAACTTCATATTAATGATCGTGTATTAAAAATAGCAAAATAAAAAAATTATTAATAAGGTTTAAGGGTTTACGAGTATGAATAAAACGAAACTATATTAAGAGGCTAATAAACCGAAGAAGTCTCCAAACTCATAAAGTGGTCTGTAAAGCTTTTAAAATCATCGAACTTAAGATCGTGTTTCTGTACCTTGCCGAAGCCAAAACTAAAGAATACAAAAGGAATACCGGCTAACTCACTTTCTTGCTGGTCCCCTTCAGTATCACCGATATATACCGGTGCTTTCAAATCGTACTTTTCTATCAGGAGCTTAATATTATGATGTTTTGGCTTGTTATTTACGCCATATGCCATTTCATCAGTTATGTATTCACTTATTTTTGCCCATTCCATAAACAGAAGGATCATACCTTCAGGACAATTGCTAACGATGAAGAGCTTATACTTTTGAGCAAGTTGTTTTATACCATCTACAACACCCTCGTATAAGCTGCCTCCTTTTGTGGAAACCAGGTTAGCACGGTGTTTATTGATCGTTTTATAAATTCTAAGCTGCTCGTCTTTTGAATATTCCGGCAGAATTGCGTCTAGAACTACACTTGAGTCTTTGCCCATTAATGAGCTTAATAATTCTGGGGATACCAGAGTATTAACTCCTTCAGCTTTTAAACCGCTATTCCAGGATTCAACATATAAATCGAGAGCATCCCATAAGGTGCCATCCATATCAAAGATTAAACTATCAGGTTTTAACATAAAGCAAGTATAAACAAAATGCTTTTTAACTTATCGTCGCTTAGGCAATTGTTTCTTCTTCTCCTGAGCAATCTTTGCCGGATTTCATAAAAAAATTAAAATATCTATTTACTCCCCGTACTTTTAAAACATCTCTGGTAATGTCTGCATATTCGTGAAAGTTAAGATAGAATGGGTTAAGGTATTTGGTAATTGCACCTACTGGCACTTTATATAAAAGATTTGGGGAGAACTCTTTTTAAGGTTTTGAGACATCTTCAAAACGTATTTGGACGCCCCAATCCTAAATCCAATACGATTTACCCAGGGTAATTAAGTGTACTATAAAATATAGTATCAAATGCCATACTCTTTATTAGGAATCACTAGAACAGGACATTTTGCCTTTCTAACTACACTCTCAGCCACACTTCCCGAAATGAAATGATCAAAACCGGTTCTTCCGTGCGTTCCCAGAATTATCATATCAGCATTCCATTCTTCAGCAGCACTTAGAATTTCATCTCGAGTATTGCCGATCCTTGGGAAGGTATATATGGGGGCTTTTCCCATTTTCTCGTCAGCAATTCTGTCAAGAAGCCTCTTGCTAGTTTCCTCTTGTACCTTAATTAGTTCGGGCATCATAACGGGTTGTTCGGTTACTAAGGGATCAGCAACATACGGCGTTGCTACTGGAAGCTCATCCACATGCACAAGACCAACTTCCGCACCTAATTTTTGAGCCAGATCAAAACCGTAATCGACTGCTCGGCTAGAATAAAGGCTGTCTTCGACAGCTATCAGTATTTTATGTACATCATTTAAAGTTTTCATAAGCATAAAAACACTAATTGATTTAGTTAAGTTTTTAAAGTTTATAATCTTGCTAATTTTTGTGTTGATTTGTATATATGACTGAATTTGGAATTTGTAATTTATCCATTGTACCTATTCGCTCAGAAGCCACAGACCGTAGCGAAATATTATCCCAGCTGCTTTTCGGTGATTGCCTTGAAGTTCTGGAAAAAACAGAAAAATGGATTCGAATCCGTACTTGTTACGACCAATATGAGGGTTGGATAGATCGCAAACAATATGTGGGGATAGATGAGAATGATTTAAAGCAATATAAGGAATCTCTCACCTTGAACTTCGATATAGCACATCGTATAAAAAAACTATCGACTGGTGAAGTAATTTATCTTGCATCAGGGAGTTCGATACCGGATAATATCCTCGACAGGACATTTTCAATAAATGAAGAACGTTATTCCTTTATTGAAAAACCAGTGTTCTGTGGTGCCACTAAATTTCCTAGCGCCGTAGGGCCTCTCGCAACATTATTCCTTCATGCTCCTTACTTATGGGGAGGTCGTACCTTATTCGGCATTGATTGTTCTGGATTCACTCAAATAGTTTACAAGATGTTAGGGATTCAGATAAGTCGCGATGCCTGGCAACAAGCAGAACAAGGTTTGGTAGTTAATTTTTTACAAGAGGTAAAACCAGGCGACCTTGCTTTTTTTGACAATGACGAGGGAAGGATTGTTCATGTAGGAATAATGCTAGATGAAAACAACATTATACATGCATCTGGAAGGGTAAAAATTGATCCGATTGACGACCAGGGAATTTATAGTCTTGACTTAAAAAAGCACACACATAAACTACGCATTATAAAAAGATATACAATTTGATCAAATTTAGTTAGGGGATAACTTTTTGACGATTATTCTATACTTTTGTGTAAGTAATTCGTATGAAACAGCTAACCCTATTATCTTTTCTGCTTTTTTTTGTTAATTGCGCTTTTGCACAGTATGGCAAACTTGAACCGCTCGACCCTAATAAGGAATCTATTTTTGTACTTCGTACGCCAAAGCCAACTTTAGAGAAATTACAAGACACTACAGATAAAGTTAGCAGAAGAAAGGCTGAGTTTATTGAAAATATTGAGTATCAACTGGAAAGCGCAAGACAGGGTTTTCTCGCAATGAAACTACCAACAATAAATCTACAATCATTTTTAAATAGAATCAAATATCTGGAGAGCCACGGGGTTGATGTAAATTATTATGTGCAGGAATACTTTTATTACTTCCCCAACAGAGCTAATAGCAGGTAATTAAAATTCTACACCCCAAATTATTACATTTTTGTCATCTCCGACAGAGATCAAATTGAAAGTTTCTCGTTCCCAAAATATTTTATTTACAGAATGGGAGTGACTTTCAAAACCTTTTTCCCTACTAATGATCTTTTTTAACTTATAGGTTTCTGAATCCCATATCTTAATACTTTTGTCTTGGCTGGCAGTAGCAAAATAGGGAAGGTTTGGATGATACTTTATATCGTAGATTGCAAATAAATGCGCAGGGATAGTTTCAAGGATGGAGAAATCATTAACGTTCCAGATCTTCAGCTGCGCATCCCGGCTTCCAGAAAGGAGTTTAAGACCATCCGGCGAAAATTGTAAGGATGTCACAGGCATAGTATGATCGCGCAACTCAGCGACTAATGAATAATCTTCAACATCAAATATCCTAATGACATTATCTTTCGATCCGAATGCAACTAACTTTTCATCAGGACTAATAGCCAAACATCTAACTGTTTCTTTTGAAACCTCAAATTTGTAAATCAGGTCAGCATTTGCGGGATCTATAATCGAAACTGTACCATCTTCGGAAGTTGCAAGCAACTCTCTTTTTCGCTCAACTGAGGATAGAGCAAAAACAGGTTTGTTATGGTGATTTAAACTTGCTTTAACCCTTTGGTCAACGAAGTCAAATAGGTTTATTCGTCCACTTCTTTCACCTGATGCCAAAATTGGGGCGAAAGAAAGCGCATGAAGTGAATAAACGGAACTGTTCACTGGCATCAAAACTTTAAGGAACTCTTGCTTTTTCGAGCTCCATTCAACAATCCCTTTATCGTTACCTGCGGTAAAAAAAAGGCCAGGTTTCAAAGAGGGCTCAAGGGCGTAAATTGGATTTTGATGACCGGTTAATAACGCTAATCTATTTACTTCAATCATAGAGCTTCAAAATTAGAATTAAAAATTCAATTTAACTGGATAGCATTAGGTCGCTTCCATAAATTGCATTAATAAAACAAAAGCCCGTATTCGGGCTAAAATTTGGTAATACCCATAAAAAAACAGCTTTCTGCTGTCCTCCCTAGGACAATTATTTATGTCTGCTCTCCAGATTTTTGGCGATTGTTTCGAGAGTAAGGTTCTTCTCCTTTAATAAAACTAGAAGATGAAAAACAAGGTCCGAGGCTTCGTTAATCAAATCCTCCTCAGTTTGGGCCAAGGCAGCGATAACTGTTTCAACTCCTTCTTCTCCAACCTTCTGTGCAATCTTGTTCAAACCCTTGTGTCTAAGTTTATTAATATAAGAACTTTCTACAGGGTTTTCGAATCTGTCTTTAATAATTCCTTCAAGCTGAAAGATGAAGTTTTGATTATAGTCAGTTTTGAAGCAACTACGGGAGCCAGTGTGACAGGTGGGCCCAACCGGTTCCACCTTGATCAGCAGCGTATCGTTATCACAGTCGATACTAATTGATTTAACATTAAGGAAATTCCCGCTCTCTTCGCCTTTTGTCCACAAGCGGTTCTTCGTTCGGGAGAAAAAGGTCACTTTTCCTTCGGCCTCAGTTTTCTTAAAAGCCTCTTCATTCATATAACCAAGCATCAACACTTCCAGTGTATTCTCATCCTGAATTACTACCGGAACTAATCCGCCTGATTTTGAGAAATCTATATTCATTATAATCTTACTTCAATTTGATGTTTCTTTAATTCTTCTTTAAGCGAAGGTATAAGGATTTCCCCGTAATGGAAAACTGATGCTGCAAGAGCTGCATCTACATCAGTATGTTGAAAAACATCAATAAAATGCTGAACATTTCCTGCGCCTCCTGATGCTATAAGAGGAATAGATAGAGTATCGTTTACCTTTTTCAAAAGTCCATTATCAAATCCCCCCTTGGTTCCATCATGGTCCATAGAAGTTAAAAGTATTTCCCCTGCTCCGCGTTCCTCAGCCTCTTTAATCCATTGTTCAGTCTGAAATTCGGTAGCTATACGTCCACCGTTTAAGTGTACAAGGTTTCTGCCATCTACAAATTTAGTATCAATTGCCACAACCACAAATTGCCTTCCGAATGCCGCGGCTAATTGGTTAATAAGTCCAGGATTTCTTACTGCTGCAGAATTAATAGAGATTTTATCGGCACCAGAATGCAGAAGAATTTCAGCGTCAGATATCTCATTAATACCGCCACCAATGGTAAAGGGAATATTAACCTGCCGTGCCACAGCTTTCACAAGTTCAACCATAGTCTTCCGACGCTCGTGAGTGGCAGTAATATCCAGAAACACTAGTTCATCAGCACCTTGTTTTGAATATTGATACGCGAGTTCAACAGGATCACCAGCGTCGCGAAGATCAACGAAATTAACGCCCTTAACAGTCCGGCCTTCTTTTACGTCAAGACAAGGGATAATTCTTTTAGCGAGGCTTCCGGCCCCGCGGCCCCCTAAAGAGGGAGTATGCATAGCGGAATGTATGGTGGTCAAAACAGAATCTAAATTTCTAAATAGTTGGTCATTGATAGAACGAATTAGCTTACTTCTGAAAGAGTCAAGTAAAATTGGTTGCCCTTTATAGTATTTATAACTTCTGGCTCCAGGTAATAAGAACTTTCGGTTTCAATATCTTGTAATGAACACAATGACAGTAAAAAAATTTTCAATATAAAGCCTTATTAAATGCTGTCTTCTAAACTTGTACCCTAATTGGTTGATTCCCCTTCAAATTTCGTGAAGTAACATTTCCGAATAAGTCGAACTCTCTCTTAACTCGTTAGCTATCTGAAAAATTAACCCAGATGCTACTTGAAACAATTTTGGCTTTTTTAATAAAGCAATAGTCAGGAATTCCACCTTTACGGAGATGAGGCCCCGTAAAATTTTAAAAAGAAATCAGGCTTTTTAAATTCCAGTCCTTAACTTGTTCTACAGTAATCCTGCCTTCATAAATTGCTTTACCAACCACACATGCCTCAACTTTAATATCCTGCAGGCCTTTAATATCGTCCATCGAGCTAATACCACCCGAAGCAATCAGTTTGATAAAAGGAGAGTGGTCTAACAATTTTGTATAAAGTTCAACACCTGCACCGCCAAGCTTTCCATCTTTATTTATATCAGTACAAAGAAAACGGAAAAATCCAAGGTTTAAACAACGGTCAACGTAATCCATTAGTTTGATTGGAGAACTTTCCATCCAACCAGAATACTTAATGACCTCATCTAATACGTCAATAGCTACCACAATCTGGTCTGACAGCTTTTCTTTACCACATACCTGCTCACTTAATTGAGGAAGAAAATCAGGATTTGTTATAGCCTGAGTACCAACAATAACGCGATGAATACCAGCATCCAGCAACTCCTTAACTTTCTCTATACTTCTTACTCCACCACCATACTGAACTTTCATCTCAGTTTTCTTGATGATATCGAAAAGATATTCCTGGTTCGAAAAATCACCTTTTGCGCCGTTCAAATCAATAATGTGCACATATTCTGTACCGTTCGACTGGTACTTTTCTATCATCTCCTCTAAAGTTACATCGTAAAATGTAGCTTCACTGTAGTTTCCTTCACGCAAACGGACAACTTTTTTGTCCAAAATATCAATGGCCGGAATAATATACATAGTTTAACGTTTTGCTTTTTATTTAAATGGTCGTACAGACCGAAAAAATACTTTTTATACTAATGGACTTTAATTGAGGCAAAGTTTTTTAATAATTGCTCGCCAGCTAATCCCGACTTTTCGGGATGAAATTGAACTCCATAAAAATTTCCATTCTTTAAGGCTGCAGAGTACTTTAACCCGTACTCCGTAGATGCGATTGTAAAAGTAGGATTAAATTCAATAAAATAGGAATGTACATAATAAAAGTAAGTTCCACTAGGAATATCCTTAAACAACTCATTATCAAGCTCCCCATTAACCTTATTCCAACCCATGTGAGGAACCTTTAGTTTTAGGTTTTCTAAAAAATGACGTGTTTTTAAAGGGGCTATCCCTAATAGTTGCGCATCGCCCTCCTCAGAATGATCAGTCAATAGCTGCATTCCTACACAGATCCCTAGGACAGGCTTTTTAGTATTCTTTATCTTTTCGACCATTCCACTTTCCTGAAGCTTCTTCATGGCAGCTCCGGCATGACCAACCCCCGGAATTATGATCCGTTCATACCTTTCAAATTCATCTACCGAGTTAATCATCTCATAAGAGATGTTTTGACGCTCTAGAGCTGCAGTAAGTGAAAAAATATTGCCTGCCCCGTAATTAACGATACCTACTTGAGCATTTCCGGAATCAATTTTAATATCGTCACTCATGATTTAATCTTTACAGCTATACATCTAGCTACTTTCTTCCCAATTAATATTAGAACTTACGTTCCTTGAGGAATGCGTCCCCTTAACTACAAAAGACCCTTTGTACTTGGCAGTTGCATATTGTTCACATCACGTTTAACCGCAACTTTAATTGCCTTTGCAAAGGCTTTAAATATAGCTTCTATTTTATGATGTTCATTCTGACCTTCAGCCTTAATATTCAAATTGCTTCTTGAGGCATCGCTAAAGGACTTGAAAAAATGAAAAAACATCTCTGTAGGCATTTCCCCAATTTTCTCTCTTTTAAATTCTGCGTCCCATACGATCCAATTACGTCCTCCGAAATCAATTGCCACCTGTGCTAAGCAGTCATCCATTGGCAGACAGAAGCCATAGCGTTCGATTCCCCTTTTATCGCCTAAAGCTTGAGCCAGAGCCTCACCAAGAGCTATTCCAGTATCCTCGATCGTATGGTGCTCGTCTATGTGCAAGTCGCCCTTTGCTTCAATTTCCAGATCTATACTGCCATGACGGGCTATTTGATCTAGCATATGGTCAAAGAAATGCAAACCTGTAGAAATCTTTGCATTACCCTTACCGTCTAAGTTTAATTTAATAAAGATATCAGTCTCTTTAGTCGTTCTACGATGTTCAATTTCTCTTTTTCCAACTTTCAAAAACTCATAAACGTCTTTCCATAGTGTGGTATCCAAAGCAATGTAAGGTTTCAATTCGGTTGCCTGCTCCCTGATCTCATCAGAACCTAAGTCGGGATTTTGCTTGAGCCAAATCGCTTTACAGCCTAAATTTTTTGCAAGAGCTACATCTGTAATTCTATCTCCAATCACGAAAGAGTTGGCGACGTCGTATTTTTCAGATTCGAAATAATGAGTTAAAAGAGCAGTTCCGGGTTTACGGGTAGGGGCATTCTCATGAGCGAATGTTTTATCAATAATAACCTCTTTAAAAGAAACTCCTTCAGCTTCAAACGACTCAATTATAAAATTATGAACGGGCCAAAAATTTTCCTCTGGATGCGAATCTGTACCGAGACCATCCTGATTGGTCACCATTACAAGATCAAAATCCAGTTCTTCGGCAATTTTCGTCATGTACTTGAAGGCTGCAGGATAGAATTTCAATTTCTCAAATGAATCTACCTGGTAGTCTTCCGGTTCAAGGCATAATGTTCCGTCACGGTCAATGAAAAGTACTTTACGGGCGCTCATATTAGGAGTGATATGTTTTAAGAGTTTCAATTAGAGTTTGGTTTTCAGCTGGTGTACCAACTGTGATTCTTAAACTTCCTTCACAAAGTTCTACCTTAGAACGATCACGAACAATAATACCCTTACTCACAAGAAAGTTGTAAATACTTTTAGCATCAGTAGTTTTAGCCAGAATAAAGTTTGCATCTGAAGGGAAAACCTTTAGTACGAAAGGAAGCTTGAGTAACTCTTTTACAAGATCTTCCCGTTCTTTAATTGTATCCTTTATCCAGCCATTAACCTGGTCTATGTTTTGTAAAGCTTCGAGAGCTATAATCTGTGAAGCTTCATTTATGTTGTATGGGGGCTTTACCTTGTTAAATACCTCTATGATCTCCTCGCTTGCAAAAGCCATACCTACACGTAGGGCCGCAAGTCCCCATGCTTTCGAGAGGGTTTGAAGAACCACAAGATTACTGTATTCAGTGAGTTCCTGGATAAAAGTTTTTTGACGGGAATAATTGATGTATGCCTCATCGATAACCACGATCCCAGTAAAATTAGCAAGAACAGTTTCTATATCCTCTCGATTGATTGAATTAGCCGTGGGATTGTTAGGCGAGCAGATGAAGATCAGCTTAGTATTCTCATCTATTGCTTCAGCTATCCCATCTAAATTAAGCTGGTAATCAATCGTTAACGGCACCTTCTTAATGGCAATATCGTTGATATTAGCAGACACCTCATACATTCCATAAGTAGGAGGAACGGTGATAACATTATCAACTCCCGGACGACAAAAAGCCCTGAACAGGATATCAATTGCTTCGTCACTACCGTTACCTAAAAAAATATTTTGAGGAGGCACACCCTTAATCTCACTAATTCTTTTTTTAACCTTCCACTGGAGCGGGTCCGGGTAACGATTGTATTGGTCCTTGATAGGAGAGCCGTAGCTGTTTTCATTGGCATCAAGAAAAACTGATGCTTCGCCCTTAAACTCATCCCTTGCGGAAGAGTAGGGTACTAAGTTTTTTATATTCTCTCTTAAAAGAGTGTTAAGATTAAATTCCATTGTGTCAAATTTAGCTAAGTCCAACTTTTCTAACTGTTACCGCATTCTTATGAGCCTGAAGCCCTTCTAATTCCGCAAGCACTTCCACAGCTGTTCCTATGTTTTGAATTCCCTGCGGGGTAATATGCTGGAAGGTGACTTTCTTAACAAAAGAATCGACTGAGACACCGGAGTAAGACCGAGCATAAGCGCTTGTGGGAAGCGTATGGTTTGTACCGGAAGCGTAATCTCCCGCGCTCTCTGGTGTAAGGTTTCCAAGAAATACAGAACCTGCGTTACTAATTAAGTTGGTTATAGATGACCAGTTTTCGGTAGCAAGAATTAAGTGTTCAGGAGCATAGACGTTACTAAAACTCATGGCAACTTCGAGGCTTTCTGCCAGTACTGCATACGAATTTTCAATTGCCTTTGCTGCAATTTCTCTCCTTGGCAATACCTGAAGTTGAGCTCCTAATTCCTTAATTGTTTCAGATATAATAAAGGGAGAAGTTGCTACAAGAACGGATTGGGAATCTACTCCATGTTCAGCCTGAGCTAAAAGATCGGCCGCAACATAAACAGGGTTAGAAGTATCATCCGCTATCACAAGCACCTCTGATGGCCCGGCCGGCATATCAATAGCGGTTTGTGTTGTAGATTGAATGATAGTTTTAGCTTTAGTCACATATTGATTTCCCGGACCAAAGATCTTATCTACTTTAGGGATACTCTCTGTTCCGTAAGCCATGGCAGCAACAGCCTGAGCTCCGCCTGCAAGATAAATCCTGTCGATCTCAAGCAATTTCGCGACATAGGCGACATAGCAATTGATAGAGCCGTCCTTTTGAGGAGGTGAGCATACTACTATTTCCTTGCATCCGGCAATTTTTGCAGGAATTCCCAACATTAGAAATGTGCTTGGAAGAACGGCTGTACCACCGGGAATATACAAACCAACTTTTTCGATTGGCCTCAATTCCCGCCAGCAGGTTACACCAGGCATCGTTTCTACCTTGTCTTCTTGCTTAAGCTGCGTTTGGTGAAACTTGTAGATATTCTGGAACGCCGTTTCTATTGCAAGCCTCTGCTCTTCCGCAATTGTAGAAGCTATCTCTCTAATCTGCTCCTTATTTAAAAATAGAGATGTAAGTTTTACTTTATCGAAAGCTTCTGCAAAGCTTAAAAGTGCGGTGTCTCCCTTTAGTTTTACTTCTGAAATTATTGATTCGACCCGTTCGCCTATCACATTGCTTTCATCCGCATTTCTTGAAACGAGTGCTTCTATCTCAGCTGTACCTAATTCTTTGTACTTATAAGTCTTAAGCATCTTTATACCTCATCCCCCAAAGGAGGAACTTTTGAACGTATAAGCTACCTCAGCAGCCTTTAAATTATTATCTTTTCAATTGGCATTACCACAATTCCCTGGGCTCCGGCCGCTTTTAACTGACTGATCTTTCCCCAAAAATCTTTTTCAGGAATCACCGTATGTACAGCCACCCATCCTTCTTCAGCTAAAGGAACAACAGTTGGGCTCTTGATACCAGGAAGAAGAGCTTTGATCTCATCCAAATGAGCTTTCTCTACATTAAGTACCACATACTTTGTTTCCTTAGCTCTCAAAACGGATTGAATCCGCTGGATTAATTCTATAATAAGTGGATCATTTTCTTCCCCTTTTCGTCCAATTAATACAGCTTCGGAGTGTAAAACGTCACCGAAAGCTTTTAACCCATTACTTTTTAAAGTACCTCCGGTCGAAACAAGATCACAAATTGCATCACTTAAACCCAAACCCGGGGAAATTTCAACAGAACCAGAAATGGTACGTATTTCAGATTGAATATTATTATCTGCTAAGAACTTCTTCAGAATAGAAGGGTATGAGGTAGCAATTGCTTTTCCATTTAAATCACTCAGGCTTTGATAATTAGCCTGGTTAGGAACAGCAAGCTTCAAAGAGCACTTCCCAAATCCAAGTCGCTGTAAGTAGGCTACGTCAACCTCGGTTTCGCAAATTACATTTTCACCAACAATACCAAGATCAGCAATCCCGTCCTGAACATACTCCGGAATATCGTCATCACGAAGGAAAAGGATCTCTAAAGGAAAATTGGAAACCGGGGAAATTAAAGAGCTTTTGTAGTTTTCGAAATTTAAACCGCAGTTTTTAAGAAGCTCAACAGATTTTTCGTTTAACCTACCCGACTTCTGGATAGCAATTTTGAGTGTTTTCAATGTTTAAAATTTTATAATCAGTTCAACAATATATTCGGGGTAAACATGCTTCACGTAGAAACATACAAATTCAATCTATCGCCTACTGGCGATGATGGAAGTGCATGTGATGTGTGAAAACGTGTTTCATTTTGTTGATATCCTGATTAACAGGGAGCCGCAAATATATAGAAAAATCAAAATTAAAAAGCCAAAATTCAAAAAAGCACCTTTAACAGTACACTGGGCATCTTCTCACAGAATAATTCTTTAAATCTATCCTTAAATAAATAGCTCTATCTTTGCCCTATGGCGCAGACTTTCGAAGATTTTAAATTAAACCGGCAAATACTTAATGCTATTGAGGATGCTGGCTACACACAACCAACGCCAATTCAGGAAAAAGCTATAGTCCCAATTTTGTCCGGACAAGACATTATGGGAATTGCTCAAACCGGGACCGGTAAAACGGCTGCTTACGTTTTACCAATGTTAATGAAACTGAAATACGCTCAAGGAGTTGATCCAAGAGCTTTAATCATTGCTCCAACAAGAGAGCTTGCAATGCAGATAGAAGAGAATATTAAACTCTTCGCGAAATACACTGACCTGAGAACCGTCGTGCTGTACGGAGGTTTAGGACCTAAAACCCAAATAGCGGAGTTAGAGAAAGGATGTGATATTATAGTAGCTACACCCGGACGCTTCCTTGACCTTTATCTTGCAGGTAATATAAATACCAAATACCTCCAGTTCCTGGTAATGGATGAAGCTGATAAAATGATGGATATGGGTTTCATTGGTTCAATCCACCGTATTTTAGAGGTAGTACCAAGGAAGCGACAGAACTTATTATTTTCTGCGACAATGGGAGAGCTGGTCCACAAAATAGCTGGAGACTTTTTAAAATTTCCAACAGTAATTGAAGTTGCACCACAGGCCACACCAGCTCAGACAGTAACTCAGATACTATACAACGTTCCTAATTTAAAGACAAAACTGAACCTGCTTCAGCACTTATTGAAAAACGATGAAGAATTCCATCGGCTTATTATTTTTTGTAAGACGAAGAATGTTGCAGATAATATATTCAGTTTTTTGGAGCGCCGTTATGGCGATAACAACGTAAGGGTTATTCACGCTAATAAGGGCCAAAATACACGAATAAATTCTATCAATGCTTTTAAAGAAGGAGAGGTTCGGATACTTGTAGCTACCGATGTTGCAGCTCGAGGCCTCGACGTTACTAATGTAAGTCATGTTATTAATTTTGATGTTCCTATTGTCATTGAGGATTACGTACACCGTATTGGAAGAACTGGGCGGGCATATAATACTGGGACGGCTATAACTTTCTGCAATCCGGCGGAAACTTATTACGTTAAGAAAATTGAGAAACTAATCAGACAGGATATTCCTGTTGAAAAGATTCCCGAAGCTGTTTTTGTTGAAGAAACTCCTTACAACGAGCGACAGGAGATCGCCAAGGAAATTGATATTCAAAAACGAAAAGAGAATCCAGAGTTTAAAGGTGCGTTCCACGACAAAAAAGCATCAAACACTAAAGACAATAAGAACAATAAGTCTGGTAAGTCGCAAAAGGAGTCTAAAGAGAGCTTTAAAGAAAGGACCGCGGCAGCAAAAAAAGCCCTCAGTAAGGGATCCTTTCAGGGAAACAAACGGGGAAAAAGATAAGGTTCCATGAAAGTTACACCCTTCAACCTCGTATTCGCAGTATTACTGGGACATTTTGGCGTTAACTTACTGAGCATAAATAAAACGAGTGCAAAAAGCCTGAACGCAGGCTTCAGCTATTGGCATCTTGTAATATTAATTTTCATTGTTGTAGCTGATATAATTCTCAGAGCTATTATCGCCGACACAAAGAAACTTTGGCTTATAGAATCATTATGTGTTGTAGTCTCTGCAGCACTGGTTGGTTTTATTCTATAATCATAAGAACATCATTATTCAATTAATCATTTTGATTGTAGATAAAGCTTTTAACATCTTTGTGACCGAATCAGTGTAGGTGCAGCCACCCAAAATAGATCAATGTAATCAATTCAAATAATGAAGAAAGCAGAAATAAAACTTACGATAGAACTGGATGATAATAACGTTCCTGAGAACATAACATGGGAATCTACTGACGGCGAAAACAAAGAAGCTCTTCCAGTTAAGTCGATGATGTTAGCTCTGTGGGATCATAACTATAAGAACTCCTTACGGATTGACCTGTGGACGAAAGACATGCCAGTGGATGAGATGAAAAGATTTTTCTACGAGACTCTTCAAACAATGGGCGACAGCTTTTTAAGAGCAACAGGAGAGAAGAATATAGTAGAGGATTTACGTGATTACTGCGCCCATTTTGCAGAAAAAATGGAGATCACTCAGCAGAGTTAAAAAATAAAAACGGGGATGTAGAATCCCCGTTCTCCGAAAAAATAGCAATATGCTAAGGATTGACGGTGTTCTTTAGTGTAACGGCGTGATCCAAATGCATTTTTAATACAGGAATTTTGTCTTGAGCGAATTTCTTAATTTCAGGATCATCCAGATCATCTGCGGCTTCTTCAAAAAGGTTTACAGTTCTCTGATGGGAGTCTACCATCATTTGTGCGTACACACGATCGAAGTCCGCACCAGAACGCGCATTTAAATCATTATACATCGCTCTGTGCTCCTCATTCATGCTAGTAGGCATTGCGATTCCGTTTTGCTCAGCAACAGCCTGTAGCTCAATAGTTGCGGCAGTATGATCTGCAATCATCATATTGCCATAATTTTTTACTTCAGCTCTCGCTCCCTTAGCCGCAGATGCAGCCAGTTTGCCTGACTCTATTTCAAACATGTTACTGCTAGCAGCTTTGGAGACAAATTCAGTCTCATCCCCTTCATCAATGTCGTCTTTGTCGCAAGCTTGTATTGTACATGCTCCAATTAAAATTAGTCCAATAATTCTGAATGTTTTCATAGTGTAGAAATTAAAGTTTAATGTTACCTGGCTGGTAAACACGGTCTAAATCAAGCAGTTCTTCTAAAAGGAAAATAGGGTATTTTACCCTTTATTTAATTTTTTACCCAACTATAATGGCTTTAATTTTTAACAAGCCTAAAAACTATCTTTGCAACTCCATGAACACATTTTCGCAAGTTAAATTTTTAGTGAGAAAAGAAATACTTCTGGAGTGGCGGTCAAAATACGCGTTGAACGGCATCCTGCTTTACTTGGTATCTACAATATTTGTTTGCTTTCTATCTTTTAAAAAGGTCGATCCGATAACATGGAATGCTTTGTTTTGGATAATAATGTTGTTTGCTTCTGTTAATGCAATTGCGAAGAGTTTTCTACAGGAGAGTAAGGGCCGGCAGTTATATTATTACAGTATTACTAGCGCAAAGGCTGTAATTCTTTCAAAAATAATATACAATGTACTACTGATGTTAGTGTTGGCAGCTCTCGCCATTGGATTTTATTCAATTGTTTTTGAGAACCAGATCGGCGATTTGCTTTTCTATCTTTTGTCTGTTTTTATCGGGAGTGTAAGCTTTGCCTCTGTTTTCACCATGATCTCCGGTATCGCTTCAAAAGCAAACAATAGTGGTGCTTTAATGGCAATTTTAAGCTTTCCAGTTATTATACCATTACTGATGCTTTTAATTAAATTATCAAAAAATGCAATGGATGGTTTGCAGCGCGAAGTTAGTTTAGATGAGATCGCCGTTCTCATAGCTATCAACATTGTGGTAGGGACCGCATCACTGATACTGTTTCCCTATCTCTGGAAAGATTAAAAATTAAGCATAGTAGAAACTATACATAAGATAAAGGCTCAGGGCTGCAAGTAATAGAACAAAAAAGGAATCTCGAATACCTTTTCGAATACTATCTAATTCCGGGTGTTCTTTCATGAATGCTTTTATTGGTTAAACAATTTCTAAACCTTTTGGTTTTTCAACCATTTCAAAATCCGTCCATTTTACTATACATTACTCCCATTTAAACCATGTTGGAACTCTTATTTAAGGCAGTTTAGGCTGTGGATTGATTTTTGATTTATACAGTTAACACTTATGATATAAACCATGAGAAAAAATACTCATTTATTTACTGCTATTTACTATACCTTCTTATCATCCTGTATTATTTCTTTAACCCTGGCGGGATGTGGCAAAACCGCGAAAATAGGCGCACAGCCCTTAGTGGACAGTGTATATATAACTAATTTCATGCAATCAGAACCTGCATTTAAAGATGAATTAGTATTTGCTAAAAATTTCTATCGGGAGAGGGGATTCAAATTAGGATGGTTTAAAGACCATGAAATAGTACCCCAAGCAGAAAAAATGCTCCAGGTAGTCGCTAAAGCAGCGGAAGAAGGGCTCGATCCCAAAGACTATCAAATTATTAATTTTGACGAAAAGTTCAAGGCACTTAAAGAGGCTAAGAAAGACTCCACTAAACTTAAAGAGTTAGAAAAAGAAATTGATTTGGGACTATCAGCAACCTATTTCAACTGGGCATCCGATTACTACAGGGGCTTAATCATTCCGAAAAGGAACCCTGAGATGGAATGGGATGTTAAACGCAATAAGATCAAACTTCATAAAGCATTGATGACAATACTAGGGGAACGGGAGAGCAAATATCCTTATGCTGATTTTAGTCCCCTGCACCCTCAATATACTAATTTGAAGAAAGCCCTCGCCCGATACCGGGAAGTACAGGCAAAAGGAGGTTGGCCAAATATTCCAACAGGATCAAAAGTTAAATTGGGGGAAGCTTCTCCTGTTGTCCCCTTGCTTCGTAAAAGGCTTGCAGAGTTTAATGATAATACAGACACCGTTAATTCTAATAGTAATGTATATGACGCTAATTTGTCTACTGCTCTAAAGAGATTTCAGGAATATAATGGTCTTAAGCCTGATGGAGGGCTTGGTCCGGCAACAATTGCTAAACTTAATATCCCTGTCCAAAATCAGATCAAGCAGATAATTATTAACATGGAGCGTTGGAGATGGATACCAAAGAGCTTTGAGCAAGATTACATCATCGTAAATATCCCTGAATACAAGCTCCGTGTGTTTGAAAAAGCAAGACAGGTAATGGATATGAAAGTGATAGTAGGTAAGTCAATGCATGAGACACCTATATTTAGTGATAAGATGGAGTATGTTGTACTTTCACCATACTGGAACATCCCTTCAGGAATTCTTAAAAATGAAATTGCGCCTAAAGCAATGGCCGACCCTGGCTTTCTTGAACGTATGGACATGGAGGTTGTTACAGCCAAAGGCGCAAGGGTTGATCCATCTTCAGTAGACTGGTCAATGGCTGGACAAGCAGGATTTAAGTACATCGTAAGAAGACGCCCCGGACCTAAAAACGATCTGGGAGACGTTAAATTCATATTCCCAAATGAAAACGATGTGTATTTGCATGACACTCCACACGACGAATTGTTCAGCCAGACAAAAAGAGGATTTAGCCATGGATGCGTTAGGGTGGAAAGACCACTTGACCTTGCCGCTTATCTGCTTAAGAACGTCGGTTATGATCGGTCGTCAATTATGCAGCACATTAGCACAAGGAAAGAAAAGTTTGTACCGTTAAAGCAGAAACTGCCAGTTTACCTGGTATACTTTACAGCTGCAGCTGATGAAAAAGGACGAGTTAGCTTTTACGACGATATTTATCAGCACGATCAGAAACTTTCTTCTATGTATTTCAGCAAACTCTAAAGCGTAAACAGGTATTTATAACACAAACATCTTAAAAAGACTTTCCTTATTGAGAAATGATAGGTGAAGAAGAAATAGAAAATGTGACGGAATACCTGAATGTCATTAAAGCGTATAAAAGGAAGGCAAATGCAAACGGGAATGTAGAAGACTTTGTATTTAGGGGTCAGACGGGAGATTTACCACTGATCCCTAAAATAGGGAGGTTAAGGCCTCTTGGTGATCTCCTTACCATTGAAAGGTTATTATTAGAAGAATTTAAACGCACTAATCCATTACTGATTGAAGCGCACAGACCCTACGACGATTGGGACTATTTGACATTAGGACAGCACTTCGGCCTCCCAACCCGGTTACTTGACTGGTCACATAATGCGTTGACAGCTCTATGGTTCGCTACCAATGAAAACCCTGTACACAGGAATTCTACTGGATATTCAATTGTCTGGGTTCTTATGCCACTGTCTGATGATTACGAATTTAAGGTTGAAGGACATCATCCCTTTCTAATTGAAAAAACAAGAATCTTCAGACCTAGGATAATAAAGCAAAGGATAAACAATCAATCCGGCGTATTTTCAATACAGCCTTCACATGAAGTTGAGAATAAATGTGAATTAGATAAAACAGATATCTTTTCTAATAAGTTACTTAAACTAAAAATTCCTATATCCAATTCCAAGGAAATCAAAGAGGATCTCAACACTCTGGGTATTAATGCATTCACTATTTTCCCGGAGTTGGAAGGTCTGTGTGCCCATTTACAATGGCGATATTTCGAATGATCAATGACGATGAGCCTGTAATTGGTTATATAGTTACAACATTATAGAGACTTGAATATTACATTGAAGAAAGTTTATCGCAGGATATTAGCCGCAGTGATGCTATTTACAGCAGAAGCCCTTCTGGCAGCTTTGATTTTTGTATGCCTCGTATTAACATTCCTTGCTATTGCTTATTATGTGCTTTCTAACAACAAAAACGATTTTGATACCGCAGCCTTTCAATTTTTAGACACCTATATTAGTGATTCAACCACTCGCATAATGCTTTTCTTTACCACTCTTGGAAATTATCAAAGCTTGGTGATAGCAAACGTATTATTAACGCTATACTTTTTGCTTATCCGAAGGCACAAGTGGTATTCAATTAAAATAGCGAGTATTGCCTTAAGTAGTGTAACTGTTATGTCCTTACTCAAATTGTGGTTTAACAGATCAAGGCCGTTAACGCCTTTGCTAGAACCGGCAAGGGGCTTAAGCTTTCCTAGTGGTCATGCCATGAGCAGCGTTACCTTTTTTGGGCTTATTATCTATTATATTTATCGAAATGTTAAAAATACTGCATTAAAGATCGTTCTAATATCTATTTTGATCCTGATAATCTTAACTATAGGCCTTAGCAGAGTTTATTTGAGAGTACATTACGCAAGTGATGTGATTGCAGGTTTCTTCGCAGGAACTATTTGGCTAATGATCTCTATCTCGATATTAAGAAAAATTGAACTTTTTAGTAAAAAGGAACTGAACAAGGTTGTAGAAAAGGTGGAGGCTTAAAAAAGATAATACTGGCAGTCCATTCTACCAGTATTACCATTATATAATTACAATTCCGCGATCTGACTTACACTTAATGCCTCTAGCTGATTTCGGTAATTACTTAATTCTAATTCCATCTGCTTTTGCTCCGAAAAAGTGATTTCTGGTAGCAGTTGTTGATAATAATCTATACCTCTTAGTAGTTCAGCTTTAAAATTTTCAAGTTGTTTAAGCTTTTTATCATTCAGGTTCCCCTCATTATTTTCTATGTCCCTTTTAAAATAATCAATATACAGTTGCAGTTCCTTTATGAATAGATTAGGCCTTTCAACACCATCTAAAAGATCTGTTTTGCCATAAATATGTCCAACTAATTCGTTAAGAGTATATATATCATTAAAATAAGCGGTATTCGGCCCAGGACAAATTGCTACCGCCCGGTTCTCTCGGGGCTTAAGCATATCATTTTTTAAAATAGCAGAGGTACATAGACCGACGCACAGACATAGCTTTTCTGTAATGTTATTGAATTTCCGCTTATATTCAGCTTCGGGTAAGTCAAGTCTTTCAAGCTCCTCCAACTTTAATTTCTGATATTCCCTTGATGCGGTACAAATAGGATCACTTGTGAATTCGGTATTTGAAACAAGAAATTTTTTTGTACAAGGACTGCCTGGCCTCCCTTTAGCTATACGCTCCAGCCGAAGTGCCTCCGCTGTACTTTTACTGAAGTTATTAAAAGGTACACCAAGGGGAGAGGCTGCACTAATGTAAAAATCCTTTTCCCCTGCATCTTTCAAAAGATTTAGTGTATCCCTGTCGACATTAGTTACCTCAGGAACCAACAGGAATGGGCTTCCCCAACCTGTGCCATCAAGATTATAGTAGTTTATCAAAAACTGGTCTTCTGATTTTGTTCCAATGCCCCCTTGAACCGTAAATCTCGTTAAAGGCTGCGATGGCACATTACCGGTTTTTGTGGTAATAGCGTTTTTAAAAATTCCATATAGATCCTCCAGCATCGACGTCCTTTTTGCCTTAAACTCCTCTAGTATTGGACCAAGGAGATAGCCTTCTGTTGCAAAAGCGTGACCACCACAGTTTAAGCCAGATTCAATCCTGAACTCGTGCACCCATAATCCTTTTTTCGCCAGAAACTTTGCTTGTATTAACGCTGATCGGAAATCGCTTACCTTTAGGATCACTTTCTTCCTCGCCGGCTCGTCGCCATTAGGAAAGAAATCATCAAATTCACTTAAATAAGTGTATAACTTAGGATTCATACCAGCAGACAGAACTACCGAGGTATTCAATTCACTCTCGGCAAAACCACGTAAAGCAGCGAGGGCATCAGTAAATTTATCTCCCAATGGAAAACCATCTTTACCGAGGTTCACCTTATCTACTTTAACCATAATGTTCACCTCAGCATCTCCCTTTTTAATGAAAGTCCTCAGGGTTTCCTGAAGTTCAGCTTTCTTCTGCGGATTTCTTTCACCCAGCATCTGCCTGTAAATTTGCTGCTCTTGAGAAGATTCAGGAAGAAGTTCGAAATAACGGCAAATGTCGGCACCCTCTGCAAAAGCCTCCTGTTTTATCTCAGAGTGTTGCTCATCAATGAGGAAGTTGATAAGGTTCAAATAGGCTTTTATTCGTTTTGCCCGATGGTCTGACTCTATTTTTCTTATCGGATGATACTCGATATTATTTTGTTTCGAATGAAATTCTCTCATTCGTTCAATCATGTCATCATCAACGATTGACGCTACTGAAGAAATCCCATACCTTGCCACCTTAAGTGGTGTGTCTACGGAAAATCCTAATCCTAAAACGGGAATATGAAAGCTATGACCCATAACAAAGTCGTTAAGTGTTTGTATTAAATATTTTTGCTAGTTGTATAATCCTAAATGGCCTTACTAAATAATTGTGATTCTGGTTTCTTTTGCCATAACCTAATATCAAAAGCCATACATATGTTCCTAAGAAAGGCTTTTCCCACTACAGTTATTTGAACCCGCCCTTCTTTTACCACAACCAATCCATCACTTTCAAGGGGTACAAGGCGTTCCCTTACTGGCGCAAATTCAGGAGAAAGCCATTCACAATCTGTATAACCCATGCACATAAGGTCAAGAATATGCTTCCTGAAAACCAGATCCTCCTCTGTGAGGATATGCCCTTTAATTAAAGGGAAAGAACCTTTGCTGATTAACTCATGGTATTGCTCTACCTGCTTTACGTTTTGCGAAAAGCCGTACCAACTATCACTGATAGAGGAAACACCAAGTCCAATTGACAATTGAGTGTACTGATCGGTGTAGCCCATAAAGTTCCGATGCAGCTTTTGATTCTTTGATGCGATGTACAAATTATCAGAATCAAGAGAAAAATGGTCCATCCCAATATCATAATAACCTTTATTCAGGAGCATCTCCCTACCTTTTTCGTAAAGAGCTCGTTTCTCTTCATCTTGTGGAAGATCAGCCTCTGTAAATCTTCTTTGACCTGGTTTCACCCAGGGAACATGTGCATAACTGTAAAAAGCAATACGGTCTGGCATAAGCGAGATCACTTTTTCAACTGTATCCTCTATACTGCTTAGCTTCTGCAAAGGCAGTCCGTAGATTAAATCATAATTGATTGAGGTATAACCTAGGGTCCGGGCATCAATTGTTACCTTCCTAACCTGTTCATAACTCTGCTTTCTATTAATGATCTCTTGAACAACAGGATCAAAATCTTGGATTCCAAGACTTACTCTTCTGAAACCTGCCTGATAAAGAGCTTTTAAATGATCATAACTAGTATTAGCAGGATGCCCCTCAAAAGAGAAACTCGTTTCTGAGGCAAGCGTAGTGCCTTCTAAAAGGCCTTCCATCAGGAATTTCAGATTCTCCGGACTAAAAAACGTTGGAGTACCACCGCCAAGATGAATTTCTCTGATCCGGGGTTTTGTTCCTATTACTTCTTTATACATCTGCCACTCTTTTAGGACAGACTCGATATAAGGCTTTTCAACAGTATGGTTCCTCGTGATCCGAGTATTACAACCACAGTACGTACACAAACTCTCACAGTAGGGAAGATGAATGTATAAGCTTATACCCGCAGCAGAACTCTCGTTCATCGCTTTCCTGACCGTGTCAATCCAGCCAGCTATACTCCACTGCTCCTCCTCCCATAAAGGAACAGTGGGATAACTGGTGTATCTAGGTGCTGCTACGTTATATTTTGATATTAATGTATTCATTATGCAATAGCCAGATTATTTTCAATACAAGCATCTCCACAGCAACATGCATTACCGGCGCACTTGCCAGCCTCCCATAAATCCATACTTGAAATGGTCTTTTCAGCAATTATCTTCAAAGCCTCCTCAGTTAGAAAAGCCTGATGAGGTGTTAAGAGAATCCGCTGGTTCTGTATTAGAGATTGCAGTAATGAATCTTGTATAGGTTTTTTTCTATGGTTGAAAAAGAAAACATTTTGTTCAAATTCATAAACATCCATACCTAACTTACTAACCTTACCTCTCAGCAGAGCTTCATACACATCCTGGGTATTAAAAACTGCGCCGCGACTAACATTTATTAGCATAACACCATCCTTCATTTTCTTTATACTATCAGAGTCAACAAGATGGTGAGTATACTCGTTCAAGGGAATATGATAGGAGATGATATCACATTTATCGTAAAGCTCGTTTAGCGACACTTGGGTAGCACCTACAGAACCACAATCTACTTGTTCCAGAATATCATTTACAAGGACCTTAGCTCCAAAGCCACTTAAAATTTTCCCCAGAGCTTTTCCCGTGCCCCCAAAACCTACGATACCCACAACTTTTCCCTTGATCGTATTTCCTACAAGGTTATTGAGACTAAAATCATGATCGTGCATCTGGTTTTGAGATACAATGATATTTCGGGAAAGTGCGAGAATCAAAGTGATTGCATGTTCTGCAACCGACTCGGGTGAATAGGAGGGGACGTTAGCTATTTTCAAGCCTAGTCGAACGGCTTCTGTCAAATCAATATGATCAGTACCCGTTGAGCGGGTTGCTATATACTTGACACCTCTTCTTTTTAGTTCCTGAAGGATAGAAGCAGGTAAGCTATCACCGGGAAACACTAATACAGCATCTTTCCCGTCTGCGTAAGCTGCTGTATCAGTTGTTAACCGATTGGATATTAAAGTTATATCGTGCTTTTTCTGATTAGCCTTAATTAAAAGCTCTTTTTCACAGTTTTTTATGCTGTATGCGACCGCTTTCATTCCGTTTCTGTTTAGAAACAAAGGTATCCAGACAGTCCGCTTTATCGCGTGAGGCTAGTCAAACTAAAAAGTGATACTTATCACTTTCTTTCACTTATTGTTTGACACGTTTCAATTTTTCGATTGAAAGAACTTTGATTGTATTTCCTTCTTTCACAATCAAACGTTCTTCCTTAAAGTCTGATAATGTGCGACTTATTGTTTCAGTAGCAGTTCCAACCATAGCCGCAAGGTCATCCCGTGATATTTTAATCTCGTATGAATCTGCCGGCTCTTTCATGAACTTATCTGACAGGATTATCAATGCATCCGCGACCCGCTTACGTACGGAATTGTAAGCCAGTTTGAGCAATTGCTCTTGTTTTTCGACGATATTATCCGAGAGCAGCTCAATAAATCTTTTCGCAATTCCTATATCCTTAAATAACAAGGTGTTGAACTCATTCTTCCGTATCAGGTGAAGTTCCGAGTCGTCCATGCTCTCTGCATTATCACTATACGATTTATTCAACAGCACTGCCTCATAACCAAAAAAATCACCTTCCGAATGCATTCCGGTAATAATTTCCCGGCCGTCCTCATAGATAAGGTAAGTTCTGATTTTTCCTTTTTTGACAAAATAGATATTTTGGGGAGTATCTCCATCCATATAAATATTTTGTTTCTTCTTAAAGGTCCTCAACCTTCCACTTTCTGAAAGCTCCGTAAGCAATTTCGCCGAACGGGCCTCGTCCAACAAGTTTTCCAGTGATGCCGATGCTGCAGAACTTTTTAGTACCCGTTCCCTTTTTGACAACCTGCTTTCCACAGCATTAATAAGCTCCATATCGTCAAAGGGTTTGGTTAAATAGTCATCCGCACCCATCTCCATACCTTTTCGCATATCAGCGCGTTCTGCTTTAGCGGTCAAAAATATGAAGGGGATATTAGCTGTGTTTTCGTTCTTACTTAAAAGGTAGAGTACCCCATAGCCATCTAATTCAGGCATCATAATATCACAAAGAATAATATCGGGTAAATGAGCTTGCGCAAGTTCAACTCCCTTTTTACCATTCTCCGCAGTGTAAACACTAAAATTAGCAAGCTCAAGAATTTCGGCGGTGCTTTCGCGGATGTCTTGATTATCCTCTATAATTAGAACAGTTCTTTTCTGTTGATTCATCCTTTTTTAAAGATTAAAGCAATGGTGGTACCTTCATTTTGTGCACTCTGGCAAATTACATCGCCACCCATTAATTCTGCGTATCGTTTAACTATATTTAATCCTAACCCTGTTCCTGGGATATTTCCGGTATTGTGAGCCCTAAAAAAAGGTTCAAATAAGTTCTTCTGTTCCTCTTCAGGAATTCCAATTCCATTGTCCTTTACCGAAATGCAAACTTCAGAATCTGAAACTTCTGTATTGAATTCAATAAAGGTATTTTCCCCAGAATATTTTATAGCATTAGAGACGAGATTTATTATCGAATTCCGCAGCAAAGAAGGATCAAGAAATACGTCAGCTCTTTCCCCTGTATGCTGGTAAAAGATATGCTGATTTTGCTTGGCTATCAATTGCATTTCTTCTATAATCCCTTCAGAGAACTTCACCAGATCAAAATGTTGAAACTGGACTTCCGTTCTACCTGCTTCCAACTTTTCTAAAGATAAGAAGTCATTCAGTATCCCCGTAAGGTGTCCCACAGAATTCTTGATCTTTGAAGTGTGCTTCAGAATATTATTCTCATCTTGTTTCTGAAGATACTTCTCAATTAATGAAGCCGAGAGTTGTACCGAACTCAAAGGAGTACGGAATTCGTGAGAAGCCATCGATACAAAACGCGTTTTTAACTGATTAAGTTCCTTTTCCTTTTCAAGAGAGTGACTTGCCTCGTCTCTGGCTATTTCAAGCTCAGTGATCAGTTCTCTTAAATCGTGAGTACGTTCTTTTATAGTTTCCTCAAGTTTCTCAGTGTATTTTCGGAGGTTCTCTTCGGCTGCTTTCTCTTTAGAAAGGTCGTGTATAAATCCAGTAAAAATCTTTCTGCTTTCGTATTCAACCTCACTAACTGCAAGGCGAAATGGAAAAGTGCTCTTGTCTTTCCTAAGACCTCTAACCTCCCGGCCGATTCCAATAATACGCTTTTCACCTGTTGACTGGTATCTATTGATATAGCCGTCGTGAGAACTTTTGTCCGGTTCTGGCATCAATACTGATATATTCCTACCTACCAGTTCTTCTTCTTTTTCATACCCAAATAAACGTAATGCTGCTGGGTTCATACTTTCAATCAAGCCCTTGGAGTCGATTGTAATAATGCCGTCAATAGCAGTACTTATAATGGCATGTAGAAGATTTAATTTATCTATGCTCATTCAAAAGCAAACTTAATGTTCCTGAGTAAAAACACGTAAAAAAAGAAATTATTGTTGGGAGGAATATAGTGCAAATGTACAATATAGTGCTGGGAACTAGGATTATTTTGTGACAAAAAAATAATTTAGAATTCTATCTTTTCCGGCAAACTCATGAAAATTATTAAGCACCATTGCTTATAAGTAAGGCAGGAATAGCAATAGTATAAGTCGCCCCAGAAAATTGTTACCTTCCTGATGAGAAGCAATGTAGACTCACAGTTTTATAGGTATACAGACGGCGGGGCGACGAATTGAAAATTTCAATTATTTATACTTACATAAATAGGAGGTTTGTCCTTCAGATTTAACTTTGAAAGATGAATTAGCAGGAACTTCAAAAGACTGACCGTTAGTATAAGAAGTCCATTCAGAGGCTTCAGGAAGTAGAGCAACCAGTTTTCCTTCAATTACCACCATAGTTTCATGCTGAGAGGTGCCGAATTCATATTCTCCCGCTTCAATTACACCAATTGTTGATTTTCCATCTTCTGACTGGTATCCTAAAGACTTGACACTTCCGTCGAAATATTCGTTAACGTTGATCATATTTTAATTTTTCGCAAATATAAGGTTGAACATTATTCAGGCAATAGGAACAACTTTTTAATTAAGCCCGCACAAAGTAACTCGTGCAGGGAATAAGTTATCTCTTCTTACGCTGACCTGGAGCGTGGGGTTTAGCAGATTTGGATCCTGTAATTTTCTTTGCTTTACCAGGAGGAACATTACCGCTTCTTCCCGCAGTATACGTTGTACATCCGGTTAGTAAGGATACACTTATGGTAACCAAAGCAACAAGCTTTATTGTCTTTTTAAACATGGGATTTCATTTTAGCCTTCAAAGGTATGACTATCTCTCAGCATTTACTTGCTGACGCTTAAATTTTATAAATGACAAATCATCCTCATTTAATTGCACCAAAAGTAGCGAAAGAGCCATTTTTATGTAGTATTTCAACATAACGGAACCCAACATTCTTCATCATCTCGAGTTGGAAAGTGAGTGACCTTGGACTGTCTTCCTTATCGATATAATCAAAGACTTTTTGTTGGAAATCGTTTCCTCCTAGTTCTTTCAGATAATTCCCGTATCGTTTCCAGAAGAGTTCGGTTATAGCTTTGCAATCATGAACTACCAGGTCGCTCACCCAAAAACTTCCTCCAGGTTTTAGTGCTTTATAGATTTTGCTAAAAACCTGTTCCCACTCTTCTACCTCCCTTAAGTGGTGCAATACCGCTCCAGCCAAAACAATGTCATAACGCGACGTCTCCAACTGAACCTCCCTGATATCTCCCTGTATGGTATTAACAGGGCAGTCTGTCTTGTCTGCCACTCTTTGTTTCGCCTTATCAAGCATTGGTATGCTAAGATCGATAAGCGTACAGTTCAGTATAGGAAGTTTTTCGAGCATTTTTAACGTGTAGTTTCCAGCTCCGCAACCTATATCAAGCAAGTTCTCTGCTTCTGGATTAACCATACTTGCAGCCTCTGTGATCAGCTCCAGACTTAAAGGAGCATCAATTGTAGTCTGCTGGCCAGTGCCGAGATTTGAAAATCGTTCAACATCATGGTCAAATCTTTCTCGGATTTCATCTACTGTGGATTTTGATCTTTCTTTTTCCATGTTCTCTGGTTTGTCCTTCGCAAAACTATCTGGATTATTAATATTTGTAAAATATCAATTTTATCAATAATTCATTCCTTAAAGGTATCATGGAGCTTCGTCACCTCTTATATTTTCAAACAGTAGCAGAAGAACTGCATTTTAGGAAAGCTGCTGAAAAACTATTCATTTCCCAACCGCCGCTAAGTCGGCAGATAAGAGAGCTGGAAGAGGAATTAGAAGTTTCTTTATTTAAAAGGAATAACAAACGGGTAGTGCTTACCGAAGCAGGAAAGTACTTTAAAACAGAAGTGGATGAGATCTTTGCAAAAATAGCAGCCAGCAGGCATCGACTAAAGGAAATTGAAGGCTCGGTAACTGGTCAGTTACGGATTGGATTCATCAGTTCCGTAAATCAGCAGCAACTCATAGCTGTTCTAAAGGATATAAAAATAAGGTTTCCCTACGTTAAAACTCGCCTTTACGAGTTGCCAACCATAAAACAAGTAAAAGCGTTGGAGGAAGACAAGTTGGATGTTGGAATTATGAGAGCACCGATAAAATCAGAAAGGCTTGAAGTGAAAACCCTTTTCAACGAGCCTTTTGTTTTTGTTTTTCCTCAAGGAGAGATTGATCATTTGAATATTGAGAGTATTCAAAAATACATGACCGGTCGCCCGTTCGTTTTTTTCAATAAAGATTATGCACCCGAATACTTTCATAAGTTGGAGGAGATCTGTCAACGACTAGGCTTTTATCCAGAGGTAACGCACGAAGTGAACAATGTTCATTCAATAATGCAACTGGTAGAGAAAGGACTGGGTGTTTCTATTGTTCCCTCGTCCCTTAAAAACAGCTTTGATCATCTGAACTTAAGCTTCATAAATCTAAATCATTTGCCAATTACTACAGAAGTTGTATTAGCGCTGAAGCCTGGAAATCAACATCCTGCAACAAGATGGTTCATTGAGAAATTCCCTATGAAAGCATCACCAGTTTATGGGCAAGTGGATACAGAAGCGGGAACCTTCCCCTAAATTACTATCCACGGTTATATAGCCATTATGTTTACTCACTATTTCACTAGCAATAAACAAGCCCATACCGAGGCCAGAAATAAACGGAGATAAGTCATCGGAACGATAGAACTTTTCAAAAATCCTGGCTTGATGCTCTTTTGAAATTCCTATTCCCTGATCCTCAACACAAATAGTTACCTGATTATTATTTTCAAGTAAAGAAATTCCAATGGAGCCAGCCCCAGGAGAGTACTTGATTGCATTAACCAAAAGATTCACGAGTGCTTGTTCAAGCCTTAACTTATCACCGAGAAGAGTGATCTCAGGGATAGCCTCTGGTCCCAGGATTTGATGGGAGGAATGCAGATGCAATACACTTTCAATACTTTCATTTATAAGTTCTGATAGGGGAAATGGCACACTATTGATCTTAATACTACCTGCCTGGATTTTAGAAACATCTAAAAGGTCAGCGATCAAACTGTTTAACTTATTTGCTTGAATATTAGCCTTCTTAACGAAATTGCTCTGCTTTTCGCCAAGCTGAGATCTCTCGAGCATTTGCAAGTAAGCTTTTATGCTGGTAAGTGGAGTCTTTAACTCGTGACTTGCTATCCCCAAAAACTCATCCTTCTTGCGCTCAATTTCCTTTGTCAAATTCAACTCTTCCAGGGCCGTCTGACGTTTATGAATATAATTGAGAGTTACAATATAAAGAAGTATAGAAATAGCTATTCCAAACACTAAAACAATTTGTGGCTGGGCACGTTCCACTTGGGAACCAAACTTATTATCTGTAGAGAAAACAAGAGTCCATTTGTTCCCAGCAATATTTAATGTTCTGCTAGTCTTAAATTCTATTTCTGACCGCTGTTGTTCTCTTAGTGATTCACTAATCTCTTCCGTTTTATATAGTAAATTGTCTGCGTTAAGGTGAGTTTGATCATAAACTCTGATATCCAGATCTGCGAATCCATCAAATACAGCATCCATAAGATCGTAGGCCCGGAACGGGATGTAAACGAAACCTTCAACATTGTTATGCCTTTCTTTAGTAGCCTTAAGTTCAGGGTTTTTATATACTGGTAAATAAAGAAGAAATCCAGGTTGAACTCCTACGTTAGTCTCTTGTATTAGGGTAACTTTCCTTGTTATTGAAGCCTCTCCAGTTTTCATGGCCCGTTGTATGGCCTGTCGACGTTTAACTTCGCTGAACATGTCAAATCCAAGCGCCCTTAGATTACGTTTATCACTTGGCTCAATATAAATAATAGGGGTGAGCCGCTGTTGGTCTGGTTTGGTTTTAATCTCGAACTTCGGATATTGCTTTCGCATCTCCAATTCAACATCTTTAATCTGATCTATAGTGATATACTTCGCATATCCAATTCCTTGAATTCCAGGATAATTATCAGAAAGGCTTAAATTTTTAGTATATGCTTTCCACTCAACTGTAGTTACCGACCCTGAAGAGTAGAATAAAGACTGGCAGCCCTTTAATATTTGGGTGTAATCTATTATTCGTTTATCAAGCCTTTCAGCTGCCTGTTCTGTGTAAAGTTCAAAAAGTTTAGCACGCCGTAGCTTTGCTGACTTTCCTAACTGATAAAAAGAAAACAATGAAAAAGAAAGTACCGCAACAAATACGAGTACCGCGGGAAGATAGGTTTTTAGTTCTTTCTCTGTTTTCATCTAAGCAGGTTGTTGACACGATGGAATTCACAAGACGTCAGTATATGTAAGATAAACAATATTCCTACAAATAATTCACGGGGTATGATATTTCAAACCACAAATTTAAGAATAACTCGCCAGTTAAGAAAAACCATAATGAGCGGAAGCTCCTAAATGGAGGTTTAAAGTAGCTTGAAAGTCCTTCTTGCACCTAGAGAAAAAATTAAACTTTCAAAAAAAAGCCGGGTTCTTGCCCGGCTTCTCTATTATTAATTATAATTTAAAGGCTTTCGTCATGCTGACTTATATCGAGTCCCAAACGTTCCTCTTCATCCGAAACTCTCAAAGGACTGATCAGGTCAGTAATCTTTAAAAGTACCATTGAGCCGGCAAAAGCAAATATTGAAGCACCTACCAATGCAATCATTTGAACCCCGAAAAGATGAGTTTCTCCGAAGATCAGTCCATTACCAGTAGTATTAGCAGGATTAATGGATTGGCTTGCAAAGACGCCCGTTAAAACCATCCCAACCATTCCTCCAACTCCATGGCAGGGAAAAACATCTAAGGTGTCATCAATAGAAGTTCTTGTACGCCATTCAACAACAAGATTGCTAATTATTGAAGAAATAATTCCTATAAGTAAAGAATGCGGAATGGTAACAAATCCTGCGGCCGGTGTGATAGCAACAAGGCCAACAACAGCACCTATGCAAGTTCCCATAGCCGAAGGTTTACGACCTTTGAAGGCATCAAAAAACACCCAGGCAATAGCAGCAGCCGCAGACGCAGCCATTGTAGTACAAAGAGCAATAACAGATAGCCGACCCACCCCGAAAGCAGATCCCGCATTAAAGCCAAACCAGCCAAACCAAAGAAGCCCTGTGCCCAACATCACATAAGTGATTCGCGCAGGATTATGATTAGGCTCGTTACGACGCTTTAAAAAGATGGCTGATGCAAATGCTGCCCACCCCGCCGACATATGCACAACGGTTCCTCCAGCAAAGTCTAAAACCCCTAACTTAAAGAGAATACCTTCGGGGTGCCAGGTTGCATGAGCCAGGGGAGCATAAATAAATATGAAAAAAAGGCAAATAAACAATACGTATGAAATGAAACGTATCCTCTCCGCAAATGCACCTGTAATAAGGGCAGGAGTTATAATGGCAAACTTTAGTTGGTACATGGCAAATAATGCCAATGGAATAGTAGGAGCAAGCTCCCAGGGTTTACTATCCAGCACGGTTTGCATCATAAAAAACTGAGAAGGATCTCCTATTATTCCCCCTAAGCTTCTTCCAAAAACAAGTCCGAAACCGAAAATAAACCAGATTACTGTTACTACCGACATACAAATAAAACTTTGTAACATAGTGGAGATAACATTCTTTTTATTAACCATACCACCATAGAAAAACGCCAAACCTGGAGTCATTATTAAAACCATTCCAGTTGCAGTAAGCATCCAGGCGATGTCTGTGGTATTGTAAACATTTTTATCAGAATTGTCCGGTACCGAAGGAAATAAAAAACAGAGAAGCGTAAAAATTAGGATAAAAAGAAAAGGAATACGCGACAATTTATTTGCCATATTTTAATTTTTGGTTGTGTTGTGGGCGCAAAGATATTTCAAATACCATAAAAATTTAAGATTATTTAAAACTTTATTACCTAACACCCGTTTCTCCTGCCTTTTAGGCATTCATTTAACCAAATATTTTAGATTTTAACTATTCCATGAGTAAGGCTCTTCCACTGCGCCTTTGAAACGCCTAAAATTGCGCCAACAGCAACAATTGCATTCCTTATTTTATCTTGTATTTTGTCTGTTTCAGTATTCGGTTGCTCATTTCTACCATGAACTTCTGCACTCACATCGTTTCCCACTCGTTTTACTATGAAATAACTATTAGCCTCGTCAGAAAAAAAATGAGCAGTATTGTTATCATCAGATTGCGGATTGTCGGCCGGCCTTACCCTAATGAGCGTATATTCCCAGTCTTCTTCATCATTCCTGCCTTCCTCTACTTTTTCAACTTCCACCCAGTCAAATCCCGCCCCTGATTCTGTTCCCGGTGCGGGAATATCAATCTTAAAACGATCACCCTCAGTAACGAAATCTTTTTTTTCTTTTCCCAAATTATCCGTCAGAGAAAAATCTGCAGATGCAAGTCCTGCGTATTCATGCCACCTCGAGATCGATAGCAGACGTTGACGAGCCTCAAGGTAATGGTTCCTTGCAAGCTGCGTACTTGAAAATGATTCAGTCGAAATTGTATCGGTCTTCGCGCCCTTTATATTGTCTGGCACTAAATGATCTGGATGTTTCATAGTTAGATTTTACTATAAAACATCCTAATCATAGAATGTTTGAACCTGTTATAGAAACAAGTTATTCAAAAATAATCGTTTTGTTACCTGTTATAAACACACGGTCCTGAAAAACCAGTTGCAATGCTCTGTTTAACACAGATTTTTCTACTTCTTTCCCTGCCGTCACCATATCACTAACCTTGAATGTATGATTTACCGGGATCGTTTCCTGAACTATAATAGGTCCTTCATCCAGGTCATTAGTTACGAAATGGGCAGTGGCCCCAATTACTTTAACGCCTCTTTCATGTGCCTGCCTGTAAGGACTTGCTCCTATAAAGGCAGGAAGGAACGAATGATGGATGTTTATAATTTTATTTCCAAAACGCGCAACAAAGTCAGGAGAGAGGATCCTCATAAACTTAGCAAGAACAATATAATCCGGCTCATATTCTTCGATCACTTTTATTAGCTCCTTTTCAAAATCAGGTTTGGATTTATTCTCGTGAGATATATTAAAAAAAGGGATATCGAAACGATTCGTAAAAGACTTAAGTATATCGTAATTGCCTGCAACCATGCACACATTAGCGCCCAGGGTATTGAAATGATGTCGTATAAGAATGTCTCCCAGGCAATGATATTCCTTAGTAACCAGTACGGCAATTTTCTTTTCCTTCTTTGGGTTTATGGTAACTTTAGCACTTTCAGGCAAAGCGTTCTGTAATTCACTTAGAAGCATCGCTTCATTTACCACGACTCCAGAACATTCTATCCTAGCAAAAAAGGTGTTGTTATCCTGATCCACGAATTCCCGCATCGCAGTAATATTGAGGTGATGCCTTGCCATTAATTCTGAAATGATTGCTACTAAACCAACTTTGTCCTTGCATTCAATCAGTATTAAATTCTCATTCATGGGGCCTAATATATAAGATTAATATTTATTTGAAGCGAGCGAATAAAAAACACCTCGGACCTAATCGAGTCTTATCTGATTTATTTAATGTACAGTTTTTAAATACTAAAAAACTATCTTTGATTAACAAGGATTGACAGGGGAATGGCATTTGCAATGTGTTCATTAAATTCCGGGAGTAATGGGAATTGTTATTATATAGCAGGGAGGGACGAAGCAGTACTAATAGATGCTGGATTATCCTGCCGAGAAACAGAAAAACGAATGAAGCGACTCGGCTTGAGTATGGATAAGGTTAAAGCCATATTTATTAGTCATGAGCACACCGATCATATTAAAGGTATTCCAGGACTTGCTAAGAAACACAGACTTCCTGTTTATGTAACTTCAAAAACTTACCGAAACTCAGGTTTACAGCTCGATGCCGACTTAATCCTACCTTTTAAGGCCTATGAATCCGTAACCGTAGGTTCTCTTTCCATTACCGCCTTTCCAAAATTTCACGACGCTGCTGATCCACATAGTTTTGTCATCAGTTACGGAGACAAAAAAATTGGGGTCTTTACAGATATAGGAAATGTTTGCGAGCATGTAATCGAAAACTTCCAGCAATGCCACGCAATTTTCTTGGAAGCGAATTATGATGAGGAAATGCTTAATCAGGGAAGATATCCTTATTTCTTAAAGAACAGGATTAGAGGAGGGCAGGGGCACTTATCGAACACGCAGGCCTTGAACCTTTTTATGGAATACCGCTCAGACAAGTTGAGTCACTTATTTTTATCTCATCTTTCTAAAGATAACAACTGCCCTGACCTGGTTTACAAAACCTTTAATGCTAAAGCGAAAAAAACAGAAATAATAGTTGCTTCAAGATATGAGGAAACGGGAGTTTATTATTTGGAAAGCAACTCGAGCAAGCAAAGGCCGGTTCAACTGCAACTTAATCTATTTTAAGTATTGCTTCCTTTATACTACTGAATAAAGGAAGCAATACTTAACTAATCACACTCCGGGTGGGTATAAATAAATGTCTCCGAATCACCAGAGAAGTTACCGAAACTTTCTCCGCGACCTGTTTGCCACCACATTTTATTTCTTAATTTCTCAATATTTCCTACTTCATTGAGGTTTTCATCATACAGGTGACCATTTAGCATCACAAACTTTATGCGTTCTGTATTTCTGATGTCTTCCAGAGGATTCTCCTCCAATACTATCAAATCTGCCAATTTTCCAGCCTCGATTGAACCAATTTCCTTAGACATACCCAAATAATCCGCACCATTAATAGTGGCCGATTTTAGTACTTGTAGTGGTGACATTCCTCCCTGAGCAAGCATCCACATTTCCCAGTGAGCACCCAGTCCCTGTAACTGCCCGTGGGAGCCTAAATTAACTTTAGTGCCTCCATCTGCCAGCTGTTTAACTGCTTTTGAAATTTCTATATGTCCATAATCCGCAAATTCTGAGGTATTCCTTCTTCTGGAGCGGCTATCCACAACGGGCCTCGGTACAAAATTAAGCAGTCGTTCATTTTCCCAAACATTTGTCCTGTCATACCAAAAGTTCTCTCCCGACTGGGCTCCATAGGCTACAATCAGCGTTGGAGTGTAAGCTGTTTTGCTGGCATTCCATAATGCCTTTACGTCTTTGTATAATGGTACTACCGGGATATTGTGTTCAATTCCAGTATGACCATCAAGGATCATCGACATATTATGTGAATATGTAGAACCACCTTCCGGAACAACTTCCATTTTCAATTCTCTTGCTGCTTGAATAATCTGCTGGCGTTGTTCTCTTCTTGGCTGATTGTAGGACTTGACAGAAAATGCGCCCAACGCCTTTAATCTACGCAAGCTTGAACGGGCATCATCAAGACTATTTATAACAGCTTTAAAATCACCTTCGGCTCCGTACAAAATTGTCCCTGTGGAGAAAATCCTTGGACCTGTAAGTATTCCCGCCCTTTGCATTTCCGACTGACTGAATACCATTTCGGAATTACTTGAAGGATCATGAGCAGTTGTTACTCCGAAGGCCAGGTTCGCAAGGTAGCTCCAATCAGCCTGAGAGGAAACTCCATCTGGACTGGTAGGTAAGTGAGCATGGACATCAACAATTCCAGGCATAATGGTCTTGTTTTCTGCGTTAATCACCTTCGCATCTTCCGGCACCTTCACTTGGTCGGACGGACCTACAGACACAATTTTATTTTCTTTAATTACTACTGTACCATTTTCAATCACCTGGTCTCCCTTCATTGTAATGATTCTAGCATTGGTCAATGCAATAGAACCAGAAGGAAGATCTGCTTTAAGCTTTAAGCCGATATCAATCCCAGAACTATCTGAATTTTTATCCTCAACATCAGTCAAATCTTTTATTTCTTCCGAGAAATATCCCGAACCCAAGGTCCAGTTAAGCTTTTTACTGTCTTTACTCCAATGAATGAAAGTTCCAGCATCCCTCGTAACTTTCGTAAGTGGAAGTGACTTGTTCGTAGAAGACAAGTCCAGTGCATTATTTGTATTAACTAAAGGAGTTAAATAAACGTTAAAGAGTTCATTGAAGGCCATCCACTTTCCGTCAGGACTAGGCACAAACTGTGTCGCATATTGGGAAACATAGTGAGTACGGATATTCGCACCATTTACATCCATGCTTTTGAAGGCTTTCTTTCCGTTTTCATTTGATTGAAAATAGATCCTTGTATCCGAGGAATTGAATAACGGCCTTATACCCGCATCCGATACTTTAGTAGGAGCCCCACCAGTTGCTGGCATTACATAAATTCCCCCATTTTTACCATAGGTAAAACCTAGCATCATATTACCACCGCCTTTTCTAAAAACAATCTTATCGCCTTTATTTGAAAACTTAGGTGAATAATAAAAGCCCTTCTCAGTAGTAAGCTGAATGATTCTTCCTGTTGCAAGTTCTATTCTGTTAATCGAACCCTTCATTTCATCACTCCAGTTTACATAAATGATAGACTTCCCGTCAGGACTAAATTCAGGTTCAAATTCAAAGTCAGTTCCGGTGGTAATACGAGTTGGCTTCCCATTAGGAAGATCTTTTACATAAATATATCCCGCTGCATTAAATGCAACTTTCTTCCCATCAGGCGAAGTAGTCAATTGGCGGATCATCCGCACTTTAAAATCATCTGAAAACACTTTCTGATCGAAATGCAGGGCTTCAGCCACTGAATGATTTGAAGTTAATTCAAAAGGAATGATTGAAACAATTTGAGTGTTCACATCAAGCTTCCTTATTTTTCCCTTAGCATAGAAAATAATATTCTTACTGTCGGGTGTCCAGGCAAAGTTAGGGTACACGCCGAAGATAGCCCACGTTTCCTGCTGGTCACGAGACAGGTCATCATATAAAGGCCATTCTTCTCCTGTCGAAAGATCCTGAACATAAAGAGTTGTTTTAAGTCTTACCCGCTTAACAAAAGCCATCAGCTTACCGTCCGGAGAAATTTCCGGTCTTACTGCTCCACCTTGTCCCCCGGCTACGGTTTCAAAAGTTCCTGTTTCACGGTCCAGTCTCCTGATATTGTAAATCTCGCCATTAGGATCTTTATTGTATTCGAAATAAGGCCCCGGACTTACATCTTCACTAAAATAAACATATCTGCCATCCGGAGACACCTCTGGTTCGCCTGCATCCTGCTGATCATTTTTACGCTTGGTAAGTTGAATCCCATCGCCTCCTCTAATACTATATAGCCACATCTCGCCAGCACCCAAAGATCTGGTACTTGTGAAGTGCTTTCTGGCGATAATATATTCGTTATCTGGTGTCCAGCTTGCATTATTTAAAAGTCTGAAAGATTCCTTCGTTATAGATCTCTTTCCTGACCCGTCTGCGTTCATAATCCAGATATTATCACCACCCTCTTTATCACTTGTGTAGGAAATAAATTTCCCGTTGGGACTAAATCGAGGTTGAACTTCATAAGCTGAGCCAGCTGACAAAACAGTAGCCCTACCACCGGCAATAGGCATCTTATAAATGTCGCCAAGCAGATCGAAAACGATTTCCTTCCCATCAGGACTAACATCAAGGTTCATCCACGTTCCCTCATCAACGGTGAAGGAAACCGATTTTGAAGGAGACCCAGTTCTCTCTACATTCCATTTTTGCTGACTAAATACTGCACTTGTCAATAAGCTAAAGAAGACGACAGAAAGTTTTTTCATTCAAATTAATTTTGTAGTAATAGCATAAGCTAAGCAAAAAGGCATAAATAACATGTTGCAACTATGCGCCGTGTTTCGCTTCACTTGCTGATTAAAAGACAATTGACCTTAACGTAAATGAAAAATGTTAAGTCAAAAAGATATCTAATGTGTAGGCGCAAATATACCGCTTGTTTTGTGGGTTAAACTAAAAATTTGGTCAATTATTGTCCGGTGTTTGTTAGTTTTGAGAAATGTCCATTTACCAGGTATTAAAAAAATATTGGAACTACGACTCATTCCGCCCTCTACAAGAAGATATTATTCTTTCAGTGATGGAAGGGAAGGATACTTTGGCATTATTACCGACCGGAGGAGGTAAATCAGTTTGTTTTCAGGTCCCCGCGATGACGATGCCAGGAATATGTATAGTTGTTTCGCCTCTCATTGCTTTAATGAAAGATCAGGTTGAGAATCTTAAAGCAAGGGGAATTGAAGCTGTTGCAATAGTTTCTGGAATGGGTAAGAGAGAGGTGGATATCCTTCTTGATAACTGCGTTTATGGTCCGATAAAATTTCTATATCTATCACCAGAAAGACTAATGTCTGATTTGGTAAGAGAAAGGATAAGATATATGAAGGTAAACCTATTCGCGGTAGACGAGGCGCATTGTATTTCGCAGTGGGGATATGACTTCAGGCCACCTTATCTTGAACTGTCAAATCTCAGAGAATTACATCCCAATGTTCCGGTCCTTGCTCTCACAGCTACAGCTACAGAATTTGTAGTTGAGGATATCCAACTGAAGCTGTCGTTCAAAAAGAAGAATGTCTTTCGCAAAAGCTTTGAGCGTAAGAACTTGGGATATATAGTTTCCCATGAGGATAATAAGCTAAGGAAGTTGTTCGCGATAGCGAAAAAGGTGCAGGGTACTGGCATTGTATACGTACGAAACAGGAGGGAAACACAGGAAGTAGCAAGACAACTGAATGCACAAGGTATAAGGGCAGATTATTATCACGCGGGGGTTCCGGCCCTTCAGCGAAGCGAGAAGCAGGAAGCATGGAAAAACAATCAGATCAGGGTTATTGTAGCTACTAATGCTTTCGGAATGGGTATAGATAAACCAGATGTCCGCTTTGTTGTGCACCTGGATCTCCCCGAGAGCCTTGAAGCTTATTACCAGGAAGCCGGACGGGCGGGCCGAGATGAACAAAAGGCTTTCGGAGTGCTATTGTATAATCATTCAGACCGATTGCAACTCGAGCGCAAGTTAGAATTGAGCTTTCCATCCGCAGAGGAGATTAAACAAGCATACCATTTTCTCGGGAACTACTTCCAATTAGCGTACGAGGCAGGAGAGGGCCTTACTTTCGAATTTGACATCGCCGATTTTTGTTCAAGGTACAAGCTGGAACCCATAAAAACTTTGAACATATTCAAGTTTCTGGAGCATGATGGGTATATATCATTAACAGAAAGTGTTTATCTGCCCTCAAGGGTAAAAATTGTAGTAAGCAATGAGGAGTTATATCGGTTTCAGATCGAATATGCAAGCTATGACTCGTTCATTAAAATGCTCCTTCGATCGCACGGAGGTATGTTCGACCAGTATGCAATGATCAGAGAAACTGATCTTGCTAAAAGGGTAGGAATGAGGTTTGATGATGTGGTTAAGGTTTTGGATAAATTGGAACAACTTGAAATCATTTCCTACCTGAAGCAAACCGACAAGCCTCAGGTTTACTTTAGTCGAGCAAGAGTGGATACACAAAATCTACATATAGACACTAAATATATCAGGCAACGTAAGGAGATTATGCAACAACAGATTCAGGCAGTTATAGAATATGCAGAAGCAAAAAAATGCCGGAGCAGTATGCTATTGAAATACTTTGACGAAATAACTGACGAAAAATGCGGGGTCTGTGATGTTTGTATAGCGGAGAAGCGAATCGAAGATAGACAGACAGTTTTTGCTCAAATCACTTACGAAATCCTCGAAGTTCTTGCTACGTCACATCTTACTATCGACGAATTGATTTCCAGAGTTCCAACAGGTACCGAGGCCGAGAAGATTGAGGCCTTTCGAAACCTTCTAGATGCAGGTAAACTAAAAACCGACGGAGAGAAGTATTACCTGTAACAGAAATCACCCGCTGTAATACTAATTAATCAATTAACAACGATAATTAAGCTTTTCCTTTTTCGTAATCTTTAAACCAGCTCCCTACTTTCATTTGGATTACACCAAAAAATGCCTCCCTGAAAATTCTAGTGCTCATTTTAGATTCACCTTCTGTACGGTCAGTAAAGATAATAGGAACTTCAACTACCTTAAATCCATGCTGAATGGCAGTGAACTTCATTTCTATCTGAAATGCATATCCCACAAATTTAATCCTGTCAAGTGCTATAGTCTGTAATACTTTTCTTTTAAAACATTTGAACCCCGCAGTAGCATCTTGTATATCTATACCCGTTACAAGTCTCACATAAACAGAGGCAAAGAATGACATTAATACTCTACTCATGGGCCAATTCACAACATTAACCCCCTTAATATACCTGGATCCGATGGCTACATCTGCTCCCTGTACACAGGCCTCTCTTAACTTTATCAGATCATCAGGATTGTGAGAAAAATCTGCATCCATCTCAAAAATATATTCGTAGGTATGTTTTAAAGCCCATTCAAAACCGTGAATATATGCTGTTCCTAGTCCTAGCTTTCCCTTACGTTCTTCAATGAACAGCTTACCTGAAAATTCACCTTGTAGGTGTTTAACAATATCGGCAGTCCCGTCAGGCGAGCCATCATCCACAACCAGGACATGGAATACATGTGTTAAGGAAAAGACCTTTCGAAGAATCTTCTCAATGTTTTCCTTTTCATTATATGTTGGAATTATTACTAGACTGTCTGAAAGCACGGATTGGTATTAAAGCAGCAAAAGTAATTTTAAAAAAAGATAAAAGAAACCCCTGCCCAGTAAACAGGGGTTAAAATATGTTAATTAATGAACTCCGTGCATCAGTCTCTTTACTAATGGAGTAAGCAACATTATAAAAATCCCTACACCAATTGGTATCAGAGTAAAGATGAGAAAGAAAGTTGACATGGAGTATTGAGAAGTAATTTTGTCGATCATTCCGCCAGTTGTACCTGCAACCTTATTTCCAATGGCTATTGCTAAATACCAGATACCAAACATAATGGCAATCATCCTGCCAGGAACTAGCTTACTAACGTACGACAAGCCAACCGGGGAAATGAAAAGCTCACCCATGGTGTGAAAGAAATAAGCAAATACAAGCCAGATCATACTAACGGAAGCGACTTTTGCCCCCTGAGGTATATCACTTGCTCCGTATGCAAGGGCTGCGAAACCTATGCCTAAAAGGATCATTCCAAAGCCATACTTTAAAGTAGCAAAGGGGTTGTATTTACTTTCCCATATTTTAGAAACAAGAGGCGCAAAGGTAATGATGAACAGAGAGTTAAGAACGTTAAACCAAGATGCCGGAACTTCAGCCTGGACATCATTATATTGATTCTTCAACATGTAAATCACGATACCCCAAATTATTACAAAACTTGTCGCCAAAATAACATTGCCCAAAGCGTACCTGTCAAAGGTCGACTTAAACAATTTGAATAGCACATAGGAGATAATAAGCAATGGAATAACGGTGATAGCTGTATTGACTACGTTAAAAATAAGCTTGGAATTTCCCTCAAGAACACGTGCGGTGTAATCCTTTGCAAAAATGGTCATGGAACCGCCTGCCTGTTCAAAGGCAGCCCAGAAGAATATAGTTATAAAAGCAAGGCATATCACAGCTATCATCCGGTCCCTAAGAACAGGAGTATATTGTGCAATCCTTTTTATTAAAATGAATATAAAAAGGACAAGAGCAAAAAGAATAACGGCATTATCACCAGACAGGTTTCCAAGAGAGAAATCAAAAAGGTTAGATTTGGTTATTTTAGAAACAGGATCATTTATTGTCCAAACCAACCCAAGAATCGAGATCAAACCAATAATAAGCAGATCAAAGGATGAAAAAGGGTTTCTTGTGGCAACTCTTGGATCTTCATTAGCATCTGCTGAATCTTCGCCAGTCTCAGGTTTTAATCCTATACTTCCAAAGATGTTTCGGGTGAAGTAAAACTGAAGCATTCCAATGAACATAAAAATTCCGGCCAATCCAAAACCATAACTCCAGCCCCAATCTGGGCTTTCTCCAATATAACCACAGAGAAGAATGCCCAAAAACGCACCAGAATTAACTCCCATATAGAAAATAGTATAAGCACCATCTTTCTTTTCAGGATGCTTTTTATACATATGAGAAAGGATAGAAGTCATGTTAGGCTTGAAAAAACCGTTCCCGATCACAAGCAAGCCAAGCCCGAGGTACATAAAAAAGGAATGGAACTCCATGGCCATTGAAAGGTGACCAAGAGTCATAAGTAGGGCACCAAGCACAACTGCCCAGCGATACCCAATGATCCTGTCGGCAACATATCCACCTAATATTGGTGTGAGATAAGCCAGAGAAGTGTAAGAACCATAAATAGCGAGCGCACTTTCCCGTTCCCATCCCCATCCAGGATTTACTCCTGTTATTGCTGACGTTAAAAACAAGACAAGAAGGGCTCGCATGCCATAGTAGGAAAAGCGTTCCCACATCTCTGTAAAAAATAGAACGAAAAGTCCTTCGGGATGCCCAATAACCTTTCTATCAAATAAATGATCGTTTGCTGTATTTGTCATAAATAATTCTACCTTATTTCACTTCGCCCATTAATTTTTTGATTGCCGGCGATACCGCAATCATCACTATACCCGCCACAAGTGCATAAAGCCCTAATTGTTTGTAACCTTCTGTATAGGTAAAGAGTTTTTGCACCAGGGAGTCATTCTGATTTCCCTGCGCAATACCAGCGCCGATTATGCCTGCCACATATTGTCCGTATGCACTTGCCAAAAACCACATACCCATCATAACACCCTGAAGCTTAGGTGGAGAAAGCTTAGTCATAGCAGAAAGACCAATAGGCGAGAGGCAAAGCTCACCTATTGAAATAATAAAATAGGCGAGAGTAAAAACGTCTAATGAAGCCACGCCTTCAGCATTAGCAAAGAAACGTGTTGCATAAAACATAAAAAATGCTCCAGCAAGAAAAATAAAACCTAAACCAAATTTAACGACAGTATTAGGCTCCTTATTTTTCCTGGCTAGTTTAACCCAAATCATTCCAAGCACTCCGGCGAAAATGATTACAAAAAGTGAATTAGCTGCGTTGTTTACACCATTAGGATCAAGGGTGAAAACACCAAGCAATTTATTACTTAGATTATTGGCAGCAAAAAGACTTAAAGAGCCTCCACTTTGCTCAAAGAATGCCCAGAAAAATATTGAAAACAAGATGAAAAAGAGTGCAGCCAAAAGCTTATTCCGCTCGGCTTTTCCATACTTGGTCATCTCATAAACCAAGTAAAGCAGCGTTGCCGGACCAATGGTATACATAAACCAGTCAGTGTATTGGGTTTGGGCCACCATTACCATGATGAGTGGTATAACAGCTAGAGAACCAAGATAGACAAGGTATGTAAGCCAGGGTTTTGCCTTTTGACCAACTGCCGAAGGGGTGGTTGACACATTGCCTCCTATGCTCTCTGCAATCATTGGCTTCAGCGTTTCCTCTGCTGAAGGAGGGAGGCCAATAGGCCCCAAGGTTTTCTGCGTGTATAAGAATGTTAGCAAACTTATAGTCATTACAATTCCAGCAAGACCAAAAGCCAGATTCCATGAATATTCTTTTCCAATAGCGATACAAGCATATCCCCCTATTAAAGCACCTATATTGATGCCTGCATAGAAAAGGGAAAACCCTGCGTCCCGCCTGCTATCACCCGGTTTATAAAGGGATCCAACCATAGTAGAGATATTAGGTTTAAAAAAACCAGTACCAACTACCGTGAAGCTAATTCCCAAAAAGAAAAATTGATGGGGATCAAAGGCTAGTATCCCGCTTCCAACAATCATCAAAAGCCCACCCCAAAATAAAGATCTCCTAAAACCCAGGATCTTGTCGGCAAATAAGCCCCCGATAAAAGTAAAAGCGTACACAAATGCTTGGGTGGCACCATACTGTAGATTCGCTTTCTCTTCATTCATTAGAAGCTCGTGAGCCATAAAATAAGTGAGCATTCCTCTCATACCGTAGAAACAGAAACGTTCCCACATCTCGGAGAAAAACAAGTACCAAAGCTGAGGAGGGTAGGACCCTTTAAAGTTTTGTATTTCCTCCAGGGTCAATTCTTTTTTAATCTCGGGCATTATAGGTTATTAAAAACAAAGTCGGTTAATTTAGAATAAAGATGGAAAGTAGTATTACCTCCGTATATCCCATGATTTTTATTTGGGTAGTAAGCCTGTTCAAATGGCTTTCCAGCTTGAATAAGGGCTTCAGAAAACATAATACTGTTCTGAAAATGAACATTGTCGTCGGCTGTTCCGTGTACAAGCAGAAACTTACCCTTTAAATCTTTCGCGAATTCAATAGGAGAATTGGCATCATAGCCCTCCGGATTCTCTTGTGGTGTTTGAAGAAAGCGCTCGGTGTAGATTGAATCATAAAAACGCCATGTGGTAACCGGAGCAACGGCCATTACCATTTTAAAGATCCCATTTCCCTTTGTGGCACACAATGAAGAAAGGTATCCTCCAAAACTCCAGCCCCAAATTCCAATACGTCCACTATCTACATACGACTGTGAACCAAACCATTTCGCCGTTTCAATCTGATCGATGAGTTCGAGCTTTCCCAATTGTTTGTAAGTCGCCTTCTTGAACTCTGCACCTCTAAACCCAGTTCCTCTGTTATCCACACAAGCTACAATATACCCTTTCTGAGCTAACATACTGAACCACATATCCCGGGCACCACCAAAGTTATCATCAACATTTTGACTGCCCGGACCGCCATAAACATACAGTAGTACCGGATATTTTTTTCTGGTATCGAAGTTTGCAGGTTTAATCATGTAACCATTAAGTTCAATTCCCTGCGTAGTGGTGAATTTAAAGAACTGAGCTCCTGGAATTACAAATTGTTTTAACCTTTGTTTAAGCGCGCTGTTATCCTCCAAAACCCTAACCAGCTTTCCTGATTGTTCATGCAAAGTAATATAAAGAGGCTGATTAATAGTGGAATGAGAGAGCGTATAATAACTAAAGTCCTTACTGAATTCTGCTGAATTTGTACCATTGCTCAAACTCAGCTTGTTTTTTCCAGCACCGTTAAGACCTATAGAATAGACGTCCTTCTGAAGAGGCGAAACTTCAGTACTCTGATAAAAAACCACGCCCTTTTCCTCATCTATACCATAAATCTGTGTTACTTCCCAATTACCCTTAGTTAACTGCTTAAGCACTTTTCCTTCATTACTGTAAAGATAAATGTGATTATACCCATCGCGTTCACTCACATTCACGAATCGCTTTCCGTCATTTAAAAAAGTCAACTGTTCTTTTTCAATATCGATATACGCCTTATCCTGTTCAGACATGATAATTTTCGAGGTTCCTGTCTCTGCATTTGTAAAAAGGTAATCCAGCTTGTTTTGATGACGGTTCAACCTTAAGATACATAATGAATTAGCTGTATTAGTCCACTTAACTCTGGGGATATACTGGTCTGCCTCATTTCCCACGTCTGCAGTCGTTGTCTTACCAGAACTATAATCATAGATATGGATACTTACCTTAGAGTTCTTTTCACCAGCTTTGGGATATTTATATCTGTACTCCCGGGGGTATAACCCTTCGTAAATAGACATCGAATATTCAGGAACAGAGGTCTCATTAAACTTATAATAAGCTATCTTATTACCATCGGGACTCCAGAAGAATGCTCTAGCGAAAGAAAATTCCTCCTCATAAACCCAATCAGCCCATCCATTAATAATGCTATTCTTAAGTCCATCTTTTGTAACCTGGATTTCTTTACCTGTAACAAGATCATGGAGGTAGATATTATTGTTTATAACATAGCAGACTTTGCTTCCATCAGGGGAAAAGGTAGGAAATTGCTGCTTACCTTTGGCCGAAAGTGGCTTCATTTTCTTGATGGCTAAATCAAAGATATAGTACCAGGCCTTACTAGAATGTCTGTAAATTTCTTCCTCGTCCTTTGCCAATAAAACCTTCTTCTCATCAGGACTAAAAACTGTACTAACCTCAAAACTGTCCTTCCCGGCAATAACATCGGCTTCTGTGTACATAATCCGGGATATCTTACCGTCAGAATAATTATTGCTTACTACGGAAATAAGACCAGTCTTAGCATCTCTTATTATTGATGCATAAGTTTTTCCATCCTTTAAAGGCTGCTGACCGAATACATAATTTTGTCGGAACGTTCCTTTTCTAAAAATGTCTTCCAGCGAAATATCCTTGGGAGTTTGGGCGAAAGAAGTCGAAAAAATAAGTAACAGGATACCTAAGTAACTTTTCATTAAAAAATCTAAACTAATGATCGTGTGCTTGTAAGTGCAGTTCTAAAAGCGTTTATTTCCTGGTCAGGTGTTAAACAACTAAATTGAAACTAGTGCAAATTATAGAAAAAGGCTTAATAAATGAAGTAGCAGACAAACGATTTGAGAATAAAAAGGGAAGAGATAATAGTATAAATAATACGTTTCAACAGCTTCCCCCGCTTAAAAACCTAAAATTCCCTTACCTACGCAATACTATTCCAGATAAAAGATTTTTCATTTCCATGCTCTCTTTCAGATCATGAGTTTTGATGACAAAAAAAATAATCCATTTGCTGCAGTGAAATCGATAACTACAGGAGTAATTTACTACTTATGAAATCAACATAAATAAGTGCATAAAGCGCTAGAAGTAGGTAAATTGACTAAAAAGCCCTGCTGAAAAGCAAGGCTAATTTTATTATATCGATGGGTTAAATATGTGAAACGACTACCACTTTTTATATGGAAGAAATTTCCCTTCCATGGTAATTTTTACGCGGTCTCCATTCGGATTCTCCACTTTATCAATATCCATAGTAAAGTCGATCGCACTCATTATCCCATCTCCAAATTTTTCATTTATAAGTGCCTTAAGCGTAGTTCCATAAACCATGATCAATTCGTAGAACCTGTAATGTGTTGGATCGGTTGGAGGCATATCAGGAAGAGAACCTCGCTCAGGGAATTGTTGCAAAGCAAAGACTACATCGGATCCAAGGCCAAGAACTTCCACAGCATTTTCCGCCTCTTCTTGACTCATTGTTGCTTGCCCGTGCAAAGCAAGTGTTGTCCATACTATATGTCTGTTTATTTTCTCAGAAATCTCCTGATATGTTAACTTTTTTAATGCTATTGTCTCTAAAATAAGTTGTGTGCAATCTTTTCTTGTCATTTATTCTATCTTTTTGTTTGTTTTTTCTGAAATATACAACAAAATAAACACTTCAATAAAAAATTATTGAAAATAAAATAGAAATTAAACACACTTCAAACACAACAACTAGATAAATCAGTTTATTTGAGAAAAAAATAGGAATTTTTTAAAAAAAACAAAGGAATTTTCTATAAAAAACCTTAAATCCTTATTTCAGGAATGAGTTTTCATAAGGAACTCTGGTTGCTATTGACCTCCCTAAGGTAATTTCATCCACATATTCAATTTCCCCTCCAAAAGCAATTCCTCTGGCAATTGTAGTTACCTTCACCGGCAGATCTTTTAGTTTCTTATAGATATAAAAGATTGTAGTATCACCCTCCATTGTTGCACTCAGGGCCAGGATCACCTCCTGTATTTCGCCCCCCCTCACGCGCTGAACCAAGGATTCAATATCAAGCTCAGACGGACCTATTCCATCCATTGGGGATATTAATCCACCAAGAACATGATAAACACCATTATATTGATTGGTATTCTCTATCGCCATCACATCGCGGGTATCTTCTACAACACAGGCTATACTTTTATCTCTCTTAATATTGCTGCATATATCACAAATAGCAGAATCGGAAATATTCTTACAGGTATCACAAAATCTGATATCATGCTTCATCTTCGTCAACGCCTGGCTAAAACGTTCAACATCAGCTGTTGGCTGGTTTAATAAATGAAGCACTAACCTTAAAGCAGTCTTTTGTCCAACCCCGGGCAGTCGTGAGAATTCATTAACTGCGTTCTCTAATAAACGCGAAGAAAAGTTCATACTGCAAAAGTATTAAATTAGGCCCGTGGTCCCATATTCCAGTATAACGAAACATGTCAAATGACTACCGCAGGAGATTTGTATTAACAGGATCTTTCATTGCGTAGATAGAATCTACAATATATCGGGTGAATCCTCTCCAGGGAAGAGTGTTATGATATTCTTTATAATGAAGATCAAAGGTTTTACCAGAATTCTTCATAAGCTCTTCGGCGATACGCTCATCTGTTACCGAGAATTGAAACTCGTAAGACTGGATACTTCCTGCGGCTCCTCCACGAAGGCCGCTTTGAATCAATTTACCCTCGTAAGTTTTAAAAACATTGCCCTTTTTAACTAGGTAATTTAGTTCTCCAGATTTTACCCCTTCGCCGAAAACGTAATAATAACGGTAGTAAACTATTCCGATTATAATAAGTGCAATTACAATTGCAGCAATAGAGCCTATTTTTCGCATGAGGTAAGATTTTTACTTTAATAACCAAGTAGCAAACAATATGTTTATCGCTTAAGTTCCCTATTCTAAACTAATAAAGTAATAGCACTCCGGAATGGGTTTCAATCGATCTCAAAATATATATTCAGGAACAAGCGGCCTTGTTTTACCGGTCAAAAACAAGTTATCTTACCCCTTGGAATTTCAAGACAAGCCTCGCTTATGTTTTTACGCTTCACTGATGAACAGCATAGAGATCAACAGTTCATTCTATAAACTCCCCATGGCAAAGACCGTTGCTAAATGGGCAGATTCTGTGCCTGATGATTTCAGATTCACTTTTAAAATGTGGAGGGATATAACACATAATAAGGGTCTCACATTCAACAACAATGACGTAGTTAGATTTATTGATGTGATCTCGAATGTGGGAATAAAGAAAGGATGCGTCTTGGTGCAATTTCCACCAAGCCTCACTAATGCGGCTTTCGGGAAACTAGAAACTTTACTACAATTGATTCAAGAGCAACAAGGAGCGGCTGACTGGAAAATAGCACTGGAGCTTAGCAATGCCTCCTGGTATAACGATGAGTTATTCGAATTAATGGAGCAGTCAGGGGCAAGTCTGGTAATACATGATAAACTAGAATCTTCAAACCTTCTTACTGACAACCCTGCCGAATTTATATATCTGCGCTTTCACGGTCCCGGTGGCAACTATCGTGGCAGTTATTCCGACGAATTCCTGAACGAGTTTTCTTATTATATCAGAGATTGGCAGGAGGAGGGTAAAACGGTGTATATTTATTTCAACAATACCATGGGAGATGCTATTGGTAATTTGGCTACTCTCAATAAGTATATTAATTCAAACGATCTTTAATATTTAATATAACAATAGAAGGAAAAAACAATGAGTCAGGAAAAAATTTGGTTTATAACAGGAGTTTCAGGAGGCTTAGGAAGAAGTATCGCAAAACATGCGGCTCTAACCGGGGCAACTGTTATCGGGACACTGAGAAAAAAAGAACAAATTGACGATTTTTCGCAACTAGTTCCCGGTAAAACCTATGGAGTTTTACTGGATGTAAATGAACATGCCGATATTAAAGGCGTTATCGATACTGCAGTCTTAAACTTTGGACGAATTGATGTTCTCGTTAATAATGCAGGTTATGGTCTCTTTGGAGCTGTTGAAGAAGTTAGCATGGAGGAGGCAAGACAGCAAATGGAAACAAATTTTTTTGGCGCTCTGGCTGTGACTCAAGCTGTTTTACCTCTCATGAGAAAGCAGCAGGGAGGGCATATTGTACAAATCTCCTCGCAGGCTGGCTTTCGCTCAGCGCCAGGACTAGGAATTTATAATGCAAGCAAATTCGCTCTTGAAGGCTTTAGCGAAGCGCTGGCTTTGGAAGCAGCAAACCTGAATATTAAAGTAACGATTGTGGAACCGGGTCCCTTCAGGACTAGCTGGGCCGGAGATTCATCTAAACGTGCAGCCGAAGTAATCGAAGATTACTCAGACGTAGCTGGTAAACTTATTACAACAATAAACAGCTATTCTGGCGATCAACCAAACGATCCTGAAAAAGGAGCAAAAGTAATCGTGGAAGTAGTGAATAGTGAAAATCCGCCGCTACGCCTTCCTCTTGGGCCTGAGGCACATGAGGCTATAAAGAACAAGCTTAAGTCGGTTGCCGAAGATATTAGTCACTGGGAAAGCAAAGCAATAAAAACAGGTTTTGCAGATTAAAGCCCGGCCATAGTAATTCGAATATTTCTTATCCTTGCAAGGAAATCGAATTACTATGTTTTTTCTATTATCTAAGCTACTGGTAATATTTATTTATCCGATTACCTGGATTGTCTTTGCGTTTTTGCTAGCCATATATTGTAAGAATAAGAAATTACAAAGGCGATTTCTACTAACCGGATTCTTTCTGTTACTCTTCTTCAGTTTACCTTTCTTTCAAAACTCTTATGCCCGTCTCTGGGATATTACTACCAAACCTGATAACAAACAATACGGCGCAGCAATTGTACTTGGAGGCTACGGCAGTGAGGATAGAAACGGAGGTGGATATTTTAATGGGGCGTCAGACAGGTTTATTCAAGGAACCCGGTTAAAAATCTCCGGAAAAGTTAAATATCTGGTTTTTAGTGGAGGAAATGCTAATGTACTGCTACCGAAATCTTTCATCGAAAGCAGCTGGACAGCTGAGGTATTGAAAGACTTCAAGGTAGAACCAAAAGATGTATTGATCGAAAAGGAATCAAGAAACACTCTGGAGAACGCACTGTTCACGCAGCGTTTACTGAAAGCAAATAATGTTCCGCCTCCATATTTGCTCGTCACTTCCGCCTTCCATATGCGCAGGTCATTACTAACTTTTGAAAAGGCTGGGGTAGAAGTAATACCTTATTCATGTAACTACATTGCAGGTCACGAACGGCTGTCGATAGACAGCTTCTTGCCAAATGCAGAAACCTTATCAAAGTGGGAAAAGTACATCAAGGAATTAATTGGCTACATCGTCTATTACCTGAAATAATAGGAAAATATGGGCAAATAAGGGCAAATAAAAAAATTAAAAGCCCTCTTGCTTTTGATAAAAAAAGGCATAACTTAGCGCTAACAATTATAACTGTCAAACAAACACTTATTTACTAAAACCAATTATTATTTCAAATGAGAAAGCTCCTTTTATTGTTGCTATCTTCTTCAATGGCATTGAGTGCCTCCGCACAAAACACAGCTGAGCTGAGTACAAGTCCCAGCGGCAGAACGATCAGCAAACACGTTTACGGCCATTTCGCAGAGCATCTTGGCAGGTGTATTTATGGTGGATTTTATGTTGGTGAAAACAATACAAAGATCCCTAACAAAGATGGAATACGAACAGATGTGGTTGACGCATTAAAAAAGCTCAAAATCCCCAACCTACGCTGGCCGGGAGGATGTTTCGCAGACACCTATCACTGGAAAGATGGTATTGGACCTAAGAACCAAAGGCCCTCAATTGTAAATACCTGGTGGGGTGGAACTACCGAAAACAACAGCTTCGGAACACATGATTTCCTTAATATGTGTGAGTTGTTAAACACAGAACCTTACCTTGCCGGGAACCTTGCTACCGGAACGGTTCAGGAACTGGCGGATTGGGTTCAATATGTGAATTTTGCAGGCGAAAGCCCTATGTCTAAACTTAGAAGACAGAATGGTAGAAACCAGCCTTGGAAAGTATCTTTTTGGGGAGTGGGCAATGAAGCCTGGGGTTGCGGTGGAAACATGAAGCCAGACTACTATGCAAACGAGTTCCGCAAGTATTCTACATTCATGACCAACTGGGATAACTCCACTAAGCTATTCAGAATTGCCTCCGGAGCAAATTCTGCTGATTACAACTGGACCGAAACGCTAATGAAAAATATTCCTTCAAACCTGGTTGAGGGTATCGCGCTCCACCACTATTCAGTTATTAATTGGAATAAAAAAGGTCCGTCTACAGATTTCTCAGAAGAGCAATATTTTGCCACCATGAAAAGCGCTGCTTTTATGGAGGAGTTGGTTAACAAACACATTGCGATCATGGATAAATACGACCCTAACAAGAAAATTGCCCTGGTAGTTGACGAGTGGGGTGGATGGTACGATGTAGAACCAGGAACTAATCCAGGCTTCTTATATCAGCAAAACACTATTCGTGATGCAATGATCGCTGGTTTGACCCTTAATATATTTAATAACCATACAGACAGGATCAAGATGGCCAATCTTGCTCAAGCGGTAAACGTATTACAAGCTGTAGTACTAACTAATGAAGAGAAAATGATCCTGACCCCTACATATCATGTTATGGAAATGTACAACGTTCACCAGGACGCAGAGTGGTTACCGCTTACGGTCAAAACAAACAATTATACTTTAGGAAACGATAAATTACCTGCAGTAAGTGGATCTGCTTCCCGCAAGAATGGACTTACTCATGTAACGCTTACCAATATTGATGCTAAAGCAGCACAAGAGATCTCAATCAATATAAAAGGAGCTAAGTTTAAAACAGTTAGTGGTCGTATCTTAACCTCTGCTAAACTTCAGGACTTTAACTCGTTCGAAAACCCGAACAAAATCATTCCAGTTACCTTTAAAGGCGCCGACATTAAAGGAGACGTCCTTAAAGTGAAACTGCCGGCACACTCTGTAGTTGCCTTGGAACTGAAATAAAAGATTAGGACAGGTAATAAAAAGTCCCGTCCAAGCTCTCGCTTGACGGGACTTTTTTTATTTTATATATACGAATTACCTGACGAAGCTCAATCGCTTCCCGCTACCCAATTCGTTGAATCGCCCATTTTCATACACCAGGTTTCCAGACACAATTGTATGTGTGATGGCGGAACTGAAAGTATAACCATCGAAAGGACTCCAACCACACTTCGATAGGTCTGTTTCCCGTTTAACAGCTGTGTGCGCCTGCAAATCCGTAAGTACCAGATCTGCCCAGTAACCTTCCCTAATATAGCCCCGTTTACTAATGTTAAAGCAGATGGCAGGATTATGGGCCATTTTCTCTACAATTGCTTCAAGACTGATCTTACCCTGCTTATAAAATTCAAGCATAGCTAGAAGTGAGTGCTGCACTAAAGGTCCGCCTGACGGCGCCTGCAGATAGCTTTTTTGTTTTTCCTCAATGGTATGGGGAGCATGGTCAGTAGCAATAACATCAATTCGTCCGTCAAGAACTGCTTGCAATATTGCATCACGGTCGCTTTCTGCCTTTACAGCAGGATTCCATTTTATCCAGTTTCCTTTCTCAGCATAATCTTTATCAGAAAACCAAAGATGATGGATACAAGCTTCAGCTGTTATCTTCTTCTCTGCCAGTGGGGTAGTATTTTCAAATAGCGCCAGCTCTTTTTCGGTGGAGATATGCAGGATATGTAATCTCGCTCCATGTTTTTTCGCTAGTTCGACCGCTAAAGATGATGATTTATAACATGCTTCTGTATTCCTTATTAATGGATGCATTTCTGGCGTAATGTTTTCGCCATACTTCTCCTGAAAAGCTGCAAAATTAGTTCTGATGGTCTGCTCATCCTCGCAATGGGTAGCAATGAGGATCGGAGCGGAAGAGAAGATCTTTTCCAGAACAGCTCCATTATCAACCAACATATTTCCCGTAGAGGAACCCATAAAAACCTTTATGCCACATACATTTTGCGCATTGGTTTTTAATACCTCGTCAATATTATCGTTTGTAGCACCCATGAAGAAAGAATAATTCGCCAGAGACCTTTGTGAGGCTATAGTATATTTTTCTTCAAGTAGCTCCTGTGTAATAGTATTTGGAACGGTGTTCGGCATTTCCATATAGGAGGTAATACCACCGGCTACCGCAGCCCGGCTTTCTGTAAAGATCTCTGCCTTATGTGTCAGTCCAGGTTCACGAAAATGTACTTGATCGTCTATACAACCGGGTAGCAGAAATTTCCCTTCAGCATTTATTTCTCTATCAGCAGACACATTCAATGAGGAAGCTATTTGCTCGATATATCCATCTTTAATGAGTACATCGGAGACTGTTTGTTTTCCTTCGTTTACCAGGGTTGCAGCTTTAATTAGGATTGACGACATCTTTTGCAGGTTTGAATTATTAATACTTACTAACCTGCGAAAATAAGTTTAATAAGATACATACAAACAAAAAATAAGGATTAATAGAAGACTTGGTGCAAGAATCATTATCATAACTATACATATAAAAATAAAAAGGGATTAGCAAGCTATACCTGTTAATCCCTTTATCTCATAGATAGATGTTAAGCTATTTTATAGCCGTATATCCTCGTTCAATCATTCATTCAATCATTCATTCATTCATTCATTGCCTCACACTGCAAGCTCATCAATATATTCAGATAAACGTGGCAGGTAAATCACGTTGTTATTTTTACCTAGCTCCATTGACCAGAAACTTCCAGCCATTTTAAAGATCTTGAATAGCTGACTGGATTCATGCAGAAGGAAAAATTCAAGCCATTGATTTACATTCATTCTTCCCAAAACCGCATGTGTTCCAACCCGGGCAAAATTCTCTGAAGGCATCTGCTCTATTTTCAACCAAAGTTCATTCCGCAGTCTATACATTTCATGCATCAGGGAACCGGTTGTTTTTGCATTTGTAAAAGAAAACTCAGGATCCTGATCGGGCTTGTAAATGTCAAAATGAGGGTTTATTTCGCTAACAATTCGATTTAAACGATCCAGGAAAATATGGTGATATCTTGTCAGATACGCGATTGTTTCGTGGATAGAAAATTTGTCTTGTGTAATTCTGTTATAGATTGCTTCCGGTGGAAGATCGTCAATATAACTTTTCAGTGTTTTGTGTTGATTACAAAACCTCTCAATAGTATGAGGGTGTAAATTCATAGAAGAATCGTTTTTGGTTAGTCCTGTATTTAACATATGACCAATTTGTTTTGTTTCTCGTCTGGTAACAGGATTAATTCAGTTTCTATGCCAAAGGTCGGCAGGGAGTATTAAGATTAGGTTCAGGTAGCGTTAAAGTTTGATCTATAGCGAGATAGGAGTACTATCAACGAGTAAAACAGGTAGTTTGCAAAGTGAAATACCTGTTTTACTTAATGTAGCAGTTTGAAGACAAAATCAACAATTATGCCTTTTTTGTCAGACTTGTTGTCCTTCTTCAACCATACCCAGAAGCAGATATTTAGCAGAGGCAGGATTAGTGGCCAGAGGAACATTATGGACATCGCACACTCTTAATAGCATTTGAACATCTGGTTCATGAGGATGCTTTCCGAGAGGGTCCCTAAAGAAGATAATTCCTTTCAGATTTTTTTCGGCGGCCATAGCTGCAATTTGAGCGTCTCCTCCTTGAGGTCCACTTAGTTTACGTGTAACTTCCAAACCCGTTTCCTGGATCCTGGAACCTGTTGTGCCCGTAGCAATCAAATTGTAGTTTTTAAGTATCTCGTGATACTCCTTAACAAACTCAACCATCTCAGGCTTCCGGCCATCATGTGCAATTAGGGCAATTGTTTCTTTCGACATAATTATCCAAAAAATAAATAAGATATAAGGATAGCTGCAATAACCCCGGCCAGGTCGGCTATTAAACCCGCAGTGATTGCATAGCGGCTATTTTTAATTCCGACAGAACCGAAATAAAGAGCGACAATATAAAAGGTTGTGTCTGCTGAGCCGTTAAAAACGCAGGCAAGACGTCCTACAAAGGAGTCGGGTTGAAAGGTTTTCATAGTTTCGATCATCATGGCCTTTGCACCCGAACCACTTAGCGGTTTTAAGAAAGCTACAGGTAAAGCATCAGTAAAACGCGTATCAATATTAAACTGACTGAAAGCAAATTTAAATCCATCTACAATATACCCCAGGGCTCCGCAGTTTCTAAACAAGCTTATTGCAGCTAGCATGGCGATCAGATAAGGAATAATTTTAACTGAAGTTTCAAAGCCACCCACAGCTCCCTCAATAAAGGTTTGAAAAACGTCAACCTTCTTACGGATGGCACCTAAAATAAAAATAACTGGAATACTAAGCAGAAGCAGGTTACTAGCAACCCTGGAAACGATACTGATCTGATCTTTATCAAGGTAAGCAGTGAAATACCAAACAATGAAAGCTATAAAAGAAGTTAAACCGATAAGCCACGCCATTACAACCGGCTGAAAAAGATTAATCCTTTGCCATATGGCCACAACGATCATTCCGACAACTGTAGCAACATAGGTAGCTATAATACAAGGGATAAAAATATCTGTTGGATCGGCTGCTCCGAGTATTGCTCTTTGGGCAATAATGGAAATAGGCAATATGGTTAAACCCGAGGTATGAAGCACCAGGAACATGATCTGGGCGTTCGAGGCCGAATCTTTACTTGGATTTAGCTCCTGAAGGCTTCCCATCGCTTTAAGACCCAAGGGCGTTGCAGCATTGTCAAGTCCTAGAAGATTCGCAGAAAAGTTCATCATCATTTGTCCGGTTGCAGGATGATCTTTTGGCACCTCAGGAAAAAGTCGATTAAAAAATGGTCCAACAATACGGCTAAGAAAGTTAATAGCACCTGCCTTTTCCCCAATTCGCATGATCCCCAGCCACAGTCCCATTGTTCCGATCAGAGGAAGTGCAATATCCATTACGGATGATTTGGTGGTATCGAAAAGGCCTTCAACCAGTTTCTGAAAAATCTCCGTATCTCCAAAGAAGATAAGCTTAATTAATGCAACGATAAAAGAGATAATAAAAAAAGATATCCAGATATAATTTAAAACCATGCCATCTACAAATCAACGTAAAAAATGGTGCTACCTGCACTCAGGCAGCAAACGGGTGTGAATTTACAGTTTTTGGAAAGCTTTCGGCAAATTATCTAACAACTAGGTTCAAACGTTCCCCCTTGATCTTCCCTCTTTAACCTTTCCACTTTAACCTTTGTCCTTTCTTTCATACCTTTGCGCCACCAAATAAAGTATTATGAGACAAAACTGGTGGAAGCTACTAGCTTCTATTTTAGTTTTATATTCCATTATCGGGGGATTTCTAATTCCAGTTCCTGCATTACCAATTCTTCATGAAAGCATCAGAAACTTATTCTTTCATGTACCCATGTGGTTCGCCATGCTGGCACTTTATTTAATATCTGTCATTTACAGTATTAAATATCTTAACACAGGCAACGAAAACGATGATCTGATAGCGGTAGAAAGCGTAAATACCGGTGTTTTCTTTTGCTTTTGTGGACTTGCAACAGGAATGTTGTGGGCTAATATAACCTGGGGTGCTCCATGGCCTAATGATCCTAAATTAAATAGCTCGGCAATTTCAACACTGATGTACCTGGCTTATTTGGTACTGCGGAACTCGCTTGACGAAGAACAAAAGCGAGCTAAGATCTCGGCGATATATAACATCTTTGCCTTTCCGGTAATGATAGCCCTGTTGTTTATCCTCCCGCGTTTAACCGACTCTCTTCATCCAGGCAACGGCGGAAACCCGGGATTTAGTAATTTAGATCTGGATTACAACATGAAGTGGGTCTTAAGACCAACCTTTATTGGCTGGATATTGATGGGCATTTGGATTATGACCATCCGATATCGGATCCGTCTGCTCGAAAACAAGAAAAACACTAATTAATATAAGCTCATAAATCTCTTAAGATGAAAAGTTTCTTTTTGACTCTCTCTTTAATCCTCATAACTACTATTCAAATTTTTGCGCAAGCCAGCGACGTAGAAATGGCAACAGATTTAAGAAGCTCAGGAAAGATCTATGTTGTTGTTGCCGTTGTAGCTGTTATATTTATAGGACTGGTAATTTATCTATTTTCTATTGACCGACGCCTGAAGAAACTGGAAAACCAGGATTAAAACATTTAAGCCTAAAGAAATTTCGTGAAAAGATATCACGATATACTCAAACACTTTGTTATCTTTCATACTTTAAGTTGATGATTTAGGTCAACATTTATAAACCTAAAGTAGAATTTATGACTGACAACAAAGTAGCCCCCTATGGTCAAACGGGTTTCTTCGATGATGTTTGTGCTTTTTTTGATCGTGCAGCGCAATTTACAGATCACCCTAAAGGATTACTTGACCAGATTAAAGCTTGTAACAGCGTTTACAGGTTCCGTTTCCCCATTAGGAAAGGGAACAGTGTGGAGGTAATAGACGCATGGCGCGTTGAACACTCTCACCACATGTCTCCAACCAAAGGAGGTATTCGTTACAGTGAAATGGTAAATGAAGACGAGGTAATGGCACTAGCCGCACTTATGACTTATAAATGCGCTATTGTGAATGTTCCCTTCGGTGGAGCAAAAGGCGGAATTAAAATAAATCCGAAGAACTATTCACTCGCCGAACTGGAAAATATCACTCGCCGCTATACCGTTGAACTTATAAAGAAGAATTTTATCGGTCCAGCTATTGACGTTCCTGCACCTGATTATGGTTCTGGCGAACGGGAAATGAGCTGGATAGCAGACACTTATTACACTATGAATCCGGGTCAGCTTGACGCTATGGGCTGCGTTACCGGAAAGCCACTAGCCCTGCATGGTATTAATGGAAGGAGAGAAGCTACGGGAAGAGGTGTTGCTATCGCAACCCGGGAATGCATGAGTTTTGCTGAAGATATGGCGGCCCTTGGATTAACTCCGGGACTGGAAGGAAAACGAATCATCGTACAAGGATTAGGGAACGTGGGATACCATTCTGCCAAATTCCTCGCAGAATTTGGAGCAATCATAGTAGGCTTATGTGAATATGAGGGAGCTATTTACAATCCTGATGGACTGGATGTAGATGCAGTAGTTGCCCATCGAAAAGAGACCGGAACAGTGCTGGGATTCGCCGGTGCAACAAAAGAATTTGCAAACTCTGCTGAGGGTTTAGAACAGGAATGTGATGTACTTGTTCCTGCAGCATTGGAAAACCAGATCACCATTAATAACATTCACAACATTAAGGCAAAAGTTATCGCAGAGGGCGCTAATGGTCCAACATCCCCTGAAGCCGGAAAAATTTTCACTGAAAGAGGCGGCATAATTATTCCAGATATGTACTGTAATGCAGGAGGTGTTACTGTTTCTTACTTCGAATGGCTAAAGAACCTATATCACGTTGCATTTGGAAGAATGGACAAACGATATGAGGAGAAGGCAAATCTCGAGTTGGTTAATCTTATCGAGAAGATGACCGGCGCTTCTCTAACCTGGGATCAGAAAAAACTGGTAGTTAAAGGGCCAAGTGAACTTGAATTGGTTAATTCTGGTCTTGAAGAGAGTATGGTGCGTGCCTATCATGATATCAGAGAGATTAAAGTTCAAAACCCTAAGATAGAAGACCTGAGAACCGCAGCTTTTGTTGGTTCAATAAATAAGGTTGCTATATCCTATATGAACATGGGGATTTGGCCTTAAAGGGAATAAAGACCGAAAAAAGGAGAGCTTTTTAACTCTCCTTTTTTTGTAAAACTCTATTTGTTTATTTCAGGCCAAAAAGAACCTTCAAAAACTTTCACCCTCCATTTGCGAGCATCTGCTCATGAAGGTTCTATTGCCCTTAAATCGCCAAATGAGTCAGGGTCTTCGAATTCTCGAGCTCCAGGTGCTCTTTGGAAACCCCTGTTTCATGTGTTACCGGACTTACATTTCCTATTTCAGCAATGAACACACTGGGTTGAGTCAATAGTTCTTTCTGCAGGGCTAACGCGCTTAAAGAGATTTTACCAACTACATATTTGAAGTTAGGCGAAAAATAACGCTCAGTAACTTCTTCGAATCCCAGCTTTTCAATTAGTTGCTCATCGGAATACCTTAAATAAACGTTTAGTGAATAGTCAGATGAAAGCACCAGGCCTTTTTTCTGATGATACTTTTTATACTCGTAACGGTAGTCATAGCGCAGAGCAGCGATATCTGAAAGAACTGCAGAACCTGTTGGGTGGCCTCCAGCTCCTTTACCGAAAAAAAATTGCTGATCAGCAAAGGCAGCCTGCACGATCACTCCGTTGTACTCGTTTTCAACGTTATAAAGAAAGTCATCCTGCCTCACTAATTTAGGTAGTACATAAAGAACGATCTTCTTCTCTCCAAATTCTAAGGCTGTAGGTACAAGTTTTATCTTAAAATTTTTTTCTCTTGCAAATTGGATGTCCTGGTCGCCTAAGTTTTGAATGCCAATGTTTAACACATTCTCGGGATCAGCAAGTAATCCATATGCGTGGGCAGAGGCAATAACCAGCTTATATTTAGGGTCAAAGCCACCCACATCAAGAATTGGGTCGGTTTCAGCAAAACCGAGATCCTGAGCCTGCTTCAAAGCTGTTCCGTAACTTAAATTCTCATTGAAGATCTTAGAAAGGATAAAATTTGATGAACCATTGAAAATACCCCTTAAAGAGTACAACAACTCATTATCATAATACTCTTCCAGGTTGCGGATGATTGGAATACTACCGCATACTGCGCCCTCATACAAAAAAGAAACGTTATGCTTTTGTTGTAGTTCAACCAGCTCTTCAAGGTGGTTAGCAATAAGCTTTTTATTAGCAGACACTACGTTCTTACCATTTTTCAAGGCTGTAGTTACAATGTAATAGGCGGCAGCGGCGTCGTTGATTAACTCTACTACTGTATTTATTTCAGGATCGTTCAATATTAATTCTCCGTCTGTAGTGAACAATTCTTCAGGAAGCGTTCTTTCCTTTTCAGGATTTTTTATAGCAATCTTTTTAATTTCAAGATTCAGGTCCTTTGTCCTGATAATATCGTATAAGCCCTGACCCACCACGCCAAAGCCAAATAAACCAAGTGTAAGTTTCTTACTCATTTAAAAATTTATGTTTAAAATCTCGTATTCTGGTTGCACCTTCTGCCGGAATTCAGCTATCACATTAGTAAGGGCATCTGTCTCTATTAAAAAGCCATCATGCCCGTAAAAAGAATTAATTTCTGAGTAAAAGGCCCCTTCAATATTTTCTGCAAGATATTTCTGCTCTGATATTGGAAATAATTGATCCGAAGTGATACCGATAACAAGGGTATTTGCTGTAATAGCTTTCAAGGCGTCTTTTGCTGAACCACGCCCTCTTGCCACGTTATGACTATCCATCGCTTTAGTTAAGTACCAGTAACTATAAGCATTGAAGCGTTTTACTAATTTTTCTCCCTGGTAATTCTGATAGGAGCAAGCTTTAAAGCCTTCCCTTTTTTCATCGCTAACTTCCTGTTGGGTACTGACATAAGTTTCATAGTTACGATAGGAGAGAAGCGCAATGCTCCTCGCCACCTTTAGCCCATTCTTTCCACCCTCAGGTGAATTAGTATAAAAGGTAGGATCAGCACTAATTGCTAGTCTTTGACTTTCATTGAACGCAATACCCCAAGCCGAGTGCCTGGCATTAGTAGCCATTAAAATCAAGTCCTTAATCCTAGATGGCTCCTGAATTGCCCATTCAACCGCTTGCTGTCCTCCCAGGGAGCCACCTATTAGGATTGCTATTTCTTTAATTCCAAGATGATCAGCAAGAATAATTTGCGCCCTCGCCATATCTCTGATGCTAAAATTTGGGAAGGATAAGAAGTATGGTTCTCCTGTTTCCGGATTTGCACTGAGAGGGCAGGTGGTACCATAATGAGACCCAAGAACGTTAGCACAAACGATGAACTGATCCTGCGGATCGAACAGTTTATTCTCACCAAACAAACCGCCCCACCAGTCGAAGACATCAGAATTAGCAGTGAGAGCGTGAATAACCCAAACTACATTATCACCCTGGCTATTTAGTCGTCCCCATGTTTCGTAAGCAATCTCAAGTTCCCCTATTATTTCACCATTTTCACAGGTAAAAGGCAAATTATGTTTATATGTAGAAATGCTCATGCGTGGTAATGATCGATTTACTCTACTTAAAAAAATTTAAGAAATTTATGATTTACTGCTACAGCAGAAAAACAGATGCCTTTGGAAGTGTCTGAAAAACCTATTGCATCAAAAGATCCAAAAGTTTTATAAGCTGCATTGAGGAACTTAACCCATTTTCAGGTACAAGCGAAGATGCTCCCAATAGGGAACCTGGTTCTTTAAGATTTTTCTTCATGGTTTTAACAATTTATATCTTTCCCAATTAATCGGGAACAGGATTTGGCACCTTTTCCGTTCTCTCCCGGTAGGTTGTCAGCGGGTCGCAGAGCCTGATCTCTCACCGCTTCTTTATAAATCAAAACCTTTTGAGGGGTATTTGACAACCGATATTTCAATCGGACAAGCAAATATAATAGCTTTTAGTTTAATCGTACAAAAAATTCCGAATACTATTACTCCAAGGCACTTCTAAGATCAGCTATAAGATCCTCGATATTCTCAAGACCAACAGAAAGTCGTAGAAGATTAAAAGGTGTTTTAGTAAGTGGTCCTTCAACTGAAGCCCTATGTTCTATCAAACTTTCAACTCCCCCCAAACTTGTAGCCTGTGTGATCCATTTCAGGGAATTAGCTACTTTTCCGGCTGCCTCTTCTCCACCTTTTATAGTAAAACTTAGCATTCCACTGAAACCAGACATTTGAGATTTTGCGATATTATGTGAAGTATGGCTTTCTAAGCCAGGATAAAACACCTTCTCAATAGCAGGATGCTGCTCCAGGAAATGTGCTATTTTAAGCGCATTTGCTTCGTGCCCCCGCATCCGGTAAGGCAATGTTTTTAATCCCCGAACAGTCATATAGCAATCGAAAGGAGAGGGAACAGCGCCCGACAAGGTCTGTATGCTTTTAATCTTCTCCCATTGGGTGTTGGTTGTTTTAGTCACTAAAGCCCCTCCGAGCACATCACTGTGGCCTCCGAAGTATTTGGTGGAAGAGTACATTACCAGATCAGCTCCTAAATCCAAAGGCTTTTGAAAAACTGGAGTTGCAAAAGTATTATCGCAGCAAACGGAGATCTCATGCTGGTGGGCAAGACCGCAAATAGCCTTAATATCTGAAATTTTAAGCAAAGGATTAGAAGGTGTTTCTATCCAAATAAGTCTTGTGGTATGCGGTTTAATTGATTTTTCCACGGCGGCAAGATCAGACATGTCTATATAGGTGATGTCGAGTGTTCTTGAATACACTTCATTCATCAATGCCTTCAAACCATGATACATGTCTTCAGGAGCAATGACATGACTTCCTGGTTCGAGGGATTGGAAAACAGCAGATCCCGCTGCATTTCCCGAGGAAAAAGCACAAGCCTCAACTCCTCCGTCTAGCTTGGCTAGCACATTTTCCAGGGATAATCTATTTGGGTTAGCAGCACGTGTATATATATATCCTGCAGGATAGGAACCATCTTCTGCCCGTTCGAAAGTAGTAGATAATGTTATAGGTTGAACAACCGCCTTAGTATTTGAATCGGTAGTATTACCGGCATGAATTGCAATAGTTTCTATTTTCATATTCTGCTTATTCTGCAATAATAAGATTTAAGACTTAATGAAAATAGACTTAGCTTGTTTTAAAGAACAAAAACATTAATAAAAGGGATTAGAAGAAAAAGGGATCAGCGGAACAAAAAACTCCCGCTCATAGAAACCTACAAACGAGGGATGATCGTCTTTGGGAGTGCTGCTAGAATAGAAAAATAGACGTTCACAAAAAAAGGCCCCTAGAAGGAGCCTTTATACAAATTTTTTTTTCTTTTACAGTTTAGATAAGAATTGTTGAGTTACGTGACCTAGCTTAATAAGCTCATACTCTTTAGGCGATATAGCACCTTTTTCTTTCAATTCATAAACCTGATTCAAGCTGTGAGCTGAAGAATGCTTTTTAACCCGGTGCTCAATAGCTTTCGAGAACTCCTCGTGATTAGTAATGAAAGAGTGGCTGAAACCAGAACATTCATCGGCTCTTCTACGGGTTCTGATATGACCCATTCTGAAATACTTACTTAATTTATGATGCTCTGCCGAAGCTTTGTAGATATCATGAACAGATATTTCATGTTTTTTCTTTGAGAACAGACCTTTTTCCATTACCAGGTGCTGATCTGTAAGATGCCATTTTTCGTTTGCTTTACTGATTGCCCAAATCAATCCCGCTGCAGCTAAAACTCCTCCAAAAACTTTGAATGTCATATCCTCCTGAAGGAATAATATTAATCCAGCTGCGATTAAGCCCGCAGGTGCTGAATAAACGATCCAATGTTTCTGTGCTGTAATAGTTGGTTCAGGGTGTCTTACTTCTGCCTTTTCTTGTTTTTTACTCATACTGAAGGGTAGTTTACTGCTACTGTATACGCAAGTTTTTTTATTTGGGTTATGATTTTTTTCAATCTTCTAGCAGCTTGGCGAGATTACTCTAGGGGGATAGTACAGTGCGCAGCAGAAAGAATCGAAGAAACATTTTCAAAGGAAATAAAAAGCTATGGAGATAAACTTAAGGTTAACTTGTTACTGACAGAATAGTAGCCAGTATCTAACAGGGGAAACGCGTGCAATTTACCGGGCTATGTCCGGGCTAAGTACGGGTTTTGTCCCTGTTAAGTCTTGGGTATGGCAAGTTAGTGGTAGGACGTTCCTTAAATGAATTTTCCCCTCAGTTAATTATCATTAAATATATTCGAGTCTAAAATTTTCCTTTTTCGCCCTTTCCTTTTTGCCGGGGATTTGACTTATTTTGCAGTAAATAACAAAAGAGATGAGTAGTGATCCGATGGCAGATAAGCTTTTTGAAATGAAGTTAAAGGTTATTTTTGAGAAGTACAGCTGGTTACAAGATCAGCTTTCATTTATAGAATTTAAGGAATTATTTCCCGTGAACTTTAAAAAGGGGAGGCCGGTTGGTTTAGATAAACCAGCATTTGATCTTGATAGAGAGATCTTTTTGGAGGTACTTATCGCCTTTAAGCAATCGTATCCTCCAAATTGATCAAATTCTGCTCTATCTTATCGCTTTTAGGTCGAGCTCAATATTTACCTTTTCTGAAATGAACTTATCACCGAGCGTTTTATCGTTTCCATAGTTCATTTGCCACTGCCTTCTGTCTATGTCAAAGTCGGCTTTAGCCTTCATTGTGTTTCCCACCAGTTCTACATTAGCTGGAAAAGTAATATTTTTAGTAACGTTCTTCAATGTCAGGTTTCCACTAATATTGAAATTAGCTCCCTTCACCAAAGAGGTATCTTTTCCATCCGGTTTGTAAGGTTCCACCTTTGAGATTTGAAATTTCGCTGTTCCGAAATTATCTGCGTCAAAGAAATCTCCGCTTAAAAGGTGTGGCTTAAGCTTGCTCTGAAACATATCGCCCTTTTCCTCCACTTCAAGCGACTTAACATTTATTTCAAACTCTCCACCTGTGATCTGTTGGTCTGCTACCGATACATTTCCATAGTTCAGTTTGAAGATACCAGGATGGCTTTTACCTATCCCGTGACCCGTAAACCGAATCCTTGAAGTAGTAGTGTCGATCCTGAAAGTCTCACCAGTTGATGTTGCAGCCTGTTGTTCTTCGGCTATTTTCGCGTTATCTCCTTTCGGTGCCTGATTGCATGCAGAGATAGAAACCGCCATTGCTATTGCTACTATTGAACTTTTAACTCCTGTTTGCATATTATTCTACATTGGGTTAGAACATTTAAACAGAGGGAAAGGCCCAAGTGTTTGACTTGCAAACTTCTCCCTTTGATTAAAGGGAGAAGTTCAGATCCTATTTCTTCCTGAACTGTAGCAGGTACTGATCTGATTCTTTTAGCAGGTTGACATAAACGGAATCTATCGCCTTGATCTTTGCTTTTTCCTTATTGAAATAAGCCACCGCTTCATCCTCATTCTTCCCGCTAACATCGGCGTTGAACTTGTGCATCCAATCCGACATTTGGTCATCCGCATCCTCCAATTGGGATCGCAACTTGTTCATGGTTTGCTTTTCTGTAATAGTATCGAGAGCAGGTCGCCCTTTCTTAATACTATCCAGGCGAGTTACCAGGGTATCAAGCTTTCTTTTATTTAGATATGCCTTTTCTGTATTTATCATTACGCTATCGTGTATTGATACAACCTCATCTCTTATGGTTTTGTAATCCGGACCCTGCTTGCACGAGACAACCGCAGTTGCAAAGGCGGAAATCAAAAATACGCCTGCTTTTTTAATCATTTGCCAGTTCATTTGTAGTATAATAAATCGTTGGAATTCCTTTACTTTCTCTCACCCAAGCTATTAATGCCTTATCACTTTGAGGTGTGATTACCGCGTGGTGATCTGCGAATGTACCATCTGTAATTGAGATTGTTCGCGAAGTATTTCCCTTCTCAATAAAACTTAATAGAACCTTTGCGCTTGCTGCACTTTGATGATGTGCCGGCATTCCTTCGCTGTGATGCCCAGATTGATTTGTGCCTGTTCCTGATTCTTCACATACCATTACAAGCTTTTGTCCAACGGTAGTTAGCTGAGGATGCCGTCCTTTAGTACTTAAAGAGGTTCGTTTGGCAAAGGGAGCATTATTAAGTGAAGTGCTGAAATAAAGCCCAGGCTTACCTTCTGCTGCACTAAACCAAACAGCATTCACTTTATCAGCGCTTACTGAAAGCGAAGGCCCTGAATGGGGACAGCCATCTATTTTCCAATAATCATTACTGATAGCTTGTTCCTTTGTGAATGTTTTTCCATTGTCCCTGGAACTGATATAAACCATATCGCGCACTTGCGCACCTGCAGTGGTTACAGGAAACTGAATGCTACGGTAAGCAATATGCAAATTACCATGATCGTCAACTAAAAGGTCGGTACGACAGCATTCACAGGTGCTTTTATTCAAGCAGGAATCGGGCGCGAACCCTTTACCCTTTTCGGTTTTAGCAAAAAATAAAGCCGAGCCCTTTTGAGTTTTCCCAAACCTGCCGTCTAACCAGATTGCAGCTATTTCTCCGTCTTTCAAAGTTGCCAAATCAAAGAAGTTCCTTCCGTAGTGATGAGAGGTATCGGAGTGAAGAAAAAGTGGGGTAGACCAGTTCTTTCCCGAATCTTTGGATGAGGTATAATAGATGCCTCCAGCATAGGGGTTCTTTTCATTTTCAAACTTCCGGGCGAAAACAGCGATGATAGTGCCGTCTTTCTTAAATGCCACTTTAGCCATACTTTCAGGCGAATGAGAACATCCTATAGAAGGGGTGACTGTGACAGGTGCACCGAACCTACTAGTAGCGGGATTGTAAGCAGCGAATTGAACACGATATAATGAATCAGAAGGATCCTTTGCTGTCCAGCAAAGGACAGCTCTTTTATCTGGTGCCTGGGTTAGATAGGGACCCAAAGCTTCCATTTCTTCGTCGATTGCATGCTCCTTTATCTCAGGTATTTTACTTGCATTTTTACAAGAAATAAAAAGAGATAAAAGCACTGTTTGAAAGGATATTAGGATTATTAATCTAAATTTTAAATTCATATTACTTTAAATGGGTAAAGGAATAAGTTAAACCGATGGTAACAGTGCGGGGAGCGGCGGCATTATAAGTAACTCCATATTGATTCCCCGTCACGTTATTGGCGTACAGTTGATCCGTGACGTTCATAATATTAAGCCAAAGGCCCGCGCCTTTTGCCACTTTTGCTTTGATGTCATACCCGAACCTCAGATTAAAGATATCGTAGCCTCTATAGGATCTGGTGTTGGCGCTATTTACATAATATTTACTGATAGACTGCCACTCTGCCGCCATCCTAAGTCCCGCTACAAAACCCGGCTTCCAGGTAACTTCTGAATTAATAATCGAAGCAGGGGCATTAGCCATGCTATTACCATTGTAAAACACTGTCTTTCCAAATAAAAGCTCGCTATATTCCTGGTATTTGTGTTCAGCATAGGTTCCACCGAAGCGAAGACCAAGTTGCTTTGTTGGCGTGTATACCAATGTGTACTCAATACCGCGATGGCGGGTAGCACCAGCGTTATCATTTTGTGTAGTATTATCTGGCATCATAACGGTAATGATTTCATTTTTGCCATTCATGGCAAAAGCTGCTAACTCAATGTTCAGCTTCTCATGAACTGGTAGCCAGGCACCCAACTCGTAATTTTGAAAGGTAGCTTGCTCTAGAATATTCGTTTGTCTTGCACTATACAAGAAGCTGGTTTCTGGCGGTTGAAATCCAACACTCCAATTGCTATATACACCAAAGCCTTTACCGAAATCGTAAGTTAAACCAAGCTTGGGAGCAAGCACCGAATAAACGTTTTTCTCGTTTTGTTTATATTTCGTTTTACCCAGAGGCAGCTTGTTTTCAAAATTATAGATCAGGTTATCATACCTCAAACCTGCAACTACACGTAATGCCTTAATCGGATTAACTTGTAACTGGGCAAAGGTAGCCGCGTTAACGAGATTTGTTTTATAGTTATCGATCACCGAGTCCGTCTTGTTAAAACCTGTATAAAAATTACTCGGCACATCCTTATTTATAGAAAGGTAATTTGCATAGAAGGTACTTGGGCTATAATCAAGATAGGCTCCGATCTGGAACTTCGAATTCAGGAACTTTATTTGAGAGCTGTGCTGTGTGAGCAGTCCAAAACTCTTAAAGCTGAGGTTATTTTCCTGCCCCCTCGAAAGGACATACTTCTTAGTGTCTTTTGCAATACTATCACCTATAAAATAGCTGGGTAACTGGCCAGTCGAGTTATCTCTGAAAAACGCGGTCAGGAATGTACTATTGCTTGAGTTCCAGCGATGATCAATCCTCGCACTGAGGCGTAAAGCATTTACTTTGCGGTAGGTAAAACGCTGATTACTACTATACCTTCTGCTATAGAAACGGGCACTATCCAAACTACCAGGGGTTTGTGTATCAAGATAGCTGAAGCTTCCAGCTACAGTTAAGCGACTGGCTGAATTGAAATCGTAAGTGGTTTTTAAACTCGCTGAATATTTATCGAAATCTGTATAATCCTGCCAGCTATTTTTTTGCCTGGCCGTGTATGCTCCAACATAAACGCCAAGCTTTCCGCGAGTAAGGCCTGTACTGATATCGGTCCTATAATAGTTGTACCCGTCTCCCTGCACTGAGAGCTGAGCCTGCTGTCCAATAGGAGGATTTGCAGTAATGAAATTGATAGAACCACCAATGGCATTACTACCGTAAAGTGAGGATGCGGGCCCTTTGATCACTTCGATACCTTTAAGTCCATTCATATTGATCTCGTAGAGGGCATTATGGTTGAAAATACCTGTTGGTCTTATAGGGAGCCCATCCTCTAAATAAAGGTAAAGGGCATTATAGGTTATAGGTTGACGTATGGCCATGGTATGCTGTTCGTTACCAAGGTTTACCATATAAACTCCAGCCGACTTATTTAGTAACTGATAAAGTGCTGTGGCTCTGGTTTCAGTGAGCGTAGCAGAATTGATTTTACTTATGGCGGCTGGAATTTCCTTACGGGATTGCTGCTCGCGACTACCAGAAACTACAACTTCAGAAAGGAAGTTGGAAGTTGCTTCAAGAGATACCACTAATCCCTCTACAGCCAATACTCTTATTGTATTATAGCCTGGTTTTGAAACTTCTATTGAATCGTTCAGACTAACAGTTGAACGCCCCTGTGCATTACTTTGTGATATTATTGATCCATTACCTATGCTTCTTATGTCTGCGCCTTGTAATGCTGTTTGTGAACGTGAATCGACAATTCGAACCATAACGTTCTGCTTTTGCGCATAAAGAAAACAGGTAAGGTGCATGAGACATGCAAAAATGATAGTTCTCATTTATAATCCTTTAACATGTAAACTTTCCTCGATGAAAAGATCCATCGAATAACTCTAATAAAATTCTGTAAAGGAATTATGCGCGGGGCGGCTGAAAGATAGCTCTGCTGGAGTTAAAAGGCTTGCTTTCTGGTTCGAAGAATGAACTTATAGAGACAAATGAAACAGGAACAGAGATGGTATATTCGGGAAAGCTTGATACTTCATGAAAAGTATTGCTTTGCGCTCGTCTTTCCTGGTTCTTTTCTTTCTCTTCCGCTAACTTGATCTTTTTCATCAGGTAACACTTACCGTTACAATGAAGCTGCGGCTTGTCCCGGTTTTCACAAAGTGCAGAAGCGATTAAATGTTTATTCGCAGCGAAACCTGCATAAATAAAAAACCGGCTAAAATTTGCGCTTAGCAGGGTTAATATTAAAATGAAGGCCGTAAGTTTGCGAATCATACTACGGACAAAAGTAACCAGCAATTTATTCTCAAGCAAGGGAAGTTATGACTTTTAATTTTTTGCATCTGTCTACCTATTGCATTGGCCGTGGGATGAAAAGAATGATCACAAACAGAAAAATCACACATAAGAAAAAACAGAATGCATTCAAGTTTTTCATTAGAGGACAAAGTAATAATTGTAACCGGGGCCACAGGGGTATTAGGTCACTCGTTTGTTAACGGACTAGCAGAAGCTGGCGCTATAGTAGGGGTACTGGGGCGTAATGAGGCAGTTGCTAATGAACGGGCAGAAGAGATTCTTAAAAAAGGTGGTAAAGCAATTGCACTTATCGCTGACGTACAGAATGAAGCGCAGTTATTGGCTGCGAGAGATCTGGTATTAAAAACCTACGGTAGAATAGACGGTCTTGTAAATGGCGCAGGTGGGAATCGTCCAGATGGTATCCTCCAGCCTGATGAAAATATTTTTAAGTTGAACGTTGACGGTATGAAAGAAGTAATGGACCTGAATCTTTGGGGTACCTTACTTCCTACGCAGGTTTTTGGAGAATCGCTTACTGAAAATGGTGGTAGCATTGTTAATATTTCTTCAATGTCTGCCCAGCGTGCTTTAAGTAAGGTAATGGGTTACAGCCTTGCAAAGGCGGCTGTTGATGCATACACCCGCTGGTTCGCGGTTGAGCTTGCTAACCGATATCAGGACAAAGTCAGGATGAACGCTATTGCCCCTGGTTTCTTCCTTACCGATCAAAACCGCGCTTTATTGACTAAAGAGGATGGAGGTTATACTCAAAGAGGACAACTTGTTTTAAACCAAACACCATTTAAACGTTTCGGTCATCCTGACGAATTAATTGGAGCATTAATTTGGCTGTTAAGCGATGCTTCTAAATTTGTAACAGGTACAGTTGTCAACGTGGATGGAGGCTTTATAGTGAACAGCGGCGTATAGGTTGATCATTAAGTTTCTAACTTTAGGGCTCGTATAGATTTCAAAGCATACGAGCCTTGCTATTTATGCACAGGAGGCAAAAATAGTTTCAATACAGCCATTCCTTTTCTATTTTTGATGGCTTATGCCAATTACCCAGAGAGTAGCCCTTGAAGGCGTTCGTTTTTTTGCATTTCATGGTTTTTATCCCGAAGAGCAGTTGATAGGAAATGAGTTCATCTTAGATCTTATTACAGAGATGGAGGTCACTGATGATGGAGGGGATGATCTTAAGAATACAGTTAACTATGAGCGGTTATTTGAAATAGCCAAATCTGAAATGAAGCAAACCCGGAAGCTTCTTGAAACGGTAGCACATGGAATACTAAGGCAGGTTATCGTTGAGTTTCCCTTTGTTACTAAAGCGGAAGTCTCAATCCGGAAGATGTGTTTACCCATGGGCGCTGAAATCAAGAACTCTTTGATCCAACTATCATACAGCAAATAATCTTAATCTTCCTGTATAGGTGCAATCCTTTTATTCAGATCCTTCTTTCTTCAGGGGAAATGTAGGTTTATGAATAACTATGGATGACGTGAAGCCGTATACATAATCGGGGAAAAGGGGCGGATATTAGCTTATTCTGTTTATACCAATTATAATCTAACGAAATGGAATTTCAATTTGAATATCATGATCTACTAAGGATACTGATCTCTATAGCATGCGGAAGCATTATTGGCTTTGAGAGAGAGTATAAAAATAAAAATGCCGGGTTCAGAACTTTGATTTTAATATGTTTGGGCTCCACCATTTTCACCATAGTTTCCCAAAGGAGTTCCAATACGAGCGATGACCGGATTGCTGCTAATATTATTACAGGGATAGGTTTTATCGGCGCGGGCGTAATATTCAAGGATGGGCTATCGGTTAAAGGTTTGACAACTGCAGCGGTAATCTGGGTCGTTGCTGCCCTTGGAATGGTAATAGGAACTTTCCATTATTCCCTATCTATCATACTAACCCTAATTGTGCTGGTTATCCTTTCTCTTTTCAATAAGATTGAAATGCTAATAGATTTCCTCCATCACCAAAGGAAATTCAAAGTGATTTTTATCGATGAGAGCATGTCTCATCTTGAGTCGCTGGACAAGGAGGCCGTACAGAGAGGATTGCAGTTCAGGCAGATTCAACTTACCAAATGCAATAATAAGATCCATCTTGTTTTTGAAGTATCAGGACGGAAGAAACTGCTAGCCGACTTTAATCGTTACTTGATTGAATCGCATCACATTGCAGATGTAATGATTTAAATAGGAGAGTACGATATACTACATCAAAACCTCATTTTGAAGAACAAGTTGCACAAGATGAAAGGTTGTTCAATAGCAACTTATCAAGTATTTGCTGAAGCTTTGGATTAGAAGGACGAGGCGCGTTACTGTCTACAATTCTACCATCCGGATCAATCAAAACAAAACGAGGTATGGTGTTAATACCAAAGGCCTGAATAAAGTCTGATCTAAAGTCCCGGTCTGCTATTAGTTGCGTACCAGGGAGGTTCTGTTCCTTAACGAATTGCAACCAACGTTCGCGGTGCGCCTGCATGTCTACTGACACACTAACAAACCTTATGTTTTGATGCTGGTAGCGCTGCTCAATTTCTTTTAAATAAGGCAGTTCTTGCTTACAAGGGCTGCACCAAGTTGCCCATACATCGAGGAATACATAACTTCCCCTAAAGTTACTTAAGGATACAGTATGGTTGGTTTGATCTTTATAACTAAATAAAGGAGCTTCCGAACCGGGACTAACAAGTTTCAATTTATCGTATCTCAACTGGACCAGCTCCCTGTATCCAGGATCTTTTGCTACACTTAAATAATCCTTCAAATACTTATCGTCGTTAATACTTCCACAGATCAATTGTAAAGTATTTTGAAACAATAACTCTTCCTTAATCGGACCATCGGCAAAATCGCGTTGAACAATGTCCCTTTTTAACTCAAATGAACTTTTACTTTTGAAATAGGGCGATTTTACTAACTCTGCAGTGCGCAGGGCATCGAGCCGAACTGAAATGAGGGATTTATAATAGGGAGAGAATGAATACAATTCCCCATTATTCAAGTCAAAATCCTCCCAAACCATGGCCTGAAGTTCTGCAATTTTTTCTAGAGGGAGACGCCGCACATAAATGGCTTTAGCAGCTGGAAGTAAGATTTCTGGCAAATCGCTTCCCGGCTTCAAAGATTGAGCAAGCTTATAATACTCGTCTTCTCTGACTGGGTCGATTCCGTATCTTTTTAGATAATCGTGTATGAAGTATTTAATAGTATAGTCGACATGGTCTTGTTGGGATTTGAAAAATTTGCTGCCGAATCCTTGCTTTGACAACAGAGAAAAAGCCTGATCTTTAAATTGCTTGGTAAGCTGTATAAAATCTTCGGGTTCAATAAGATTGAATTCTTTTTGAAGATGTCCGTTGCTAACAGGGAAAATTTTTTGAATAAGATAATTGATGTTCGCCTGAGCATTATTTTCCAATTCTCCCGGCCCCTGCAGATGAAGTTCGTTCAATTTTCCCTCTAAAACAAGATTCATTCCCGGGCCCAAATACAGTTGAATGTCCTTATCTATCGTGTAATAAGCACTGTCCAACTCTCCGCTAAACACAAAGTTACCTTTAGCATCAAAATACAAAGGCGCTTTCAATTGCTTGCTGTTTTCAAGGAGTACAGTTTTTCCTGCAAATTCAGGAAGCCTACCCTTAAGAAAAACATTTTTCTGAGCATGCACAGCAAAGGGAATACACAGAAGTGAGAGAGTTTTTTTCATTGCGGTTTAAGTACTACATCATATTTTATAAAATTCAGCATTTGTTACTGTATATTTAATTTTAGGTTACATACTGAAGAGTGTGAATAAGGTGTTAAAAAGCGTGGATAAGTGCGCCCTGAATGTGGATAAGTGAACGAATTTAAGAACTAAAGTTTTAAATAACTGAAAATGAGCCTCTATTGATAATAATACAAAAGCAGCCAGACGGATAAATTGTGGAAAAGTGCAGAATATTAAATCAAAATAGTGGAAAAAAAGTTTCCTGGAAAAGAAGTTGGATAAAGAATTCATTACGGGGTTTGTGCCAAAGATTCTGCCATAGTGAGGTTATTGCAGTTTCCGGAAAAAACCAGGCATATACGAGCGCAAAGTCCTATATACCTGATTGATACTTTAAGAATTATCCTCTTTATCTCCTTGATCGGTGCGAGTCACAGGTGGTGAGCCTACCTCTCCGGCCGCTTTATCATCCCCGCCTTGAGGCTTTAACTGCTCTAGCTGGTCTTCATTCTTAGCACCACTCCTTATCGCATTCTTTTCGTCATCGGTAGGCAAATGAGGATCTGGTTTGCCTTTATCAGGTTGCCCTGGAATATTATACTGCTCTCCATCTTGCTTTTTCATACATATCACTTTTCTGCTTCAACAAGCCGCCCTGAGCTTTGTTGAGTTTTTTTTCAGAAGTGCCGTTCTGAAACAATCTTAAAAAAAAGAGGGTTTAGTCTTAACATCACCCATATTAGCAAATGCAGAAAGACACTTTAGCACTAGAGAAAGACCTTGCCATCGAAAAGAAAGAATGGCCAATACTAAGAGCGGGATGGATATTTATGGGATTGATAGTAGCAGGAGGCGCCATGGGTCTATTTGGAGGGGGCTTTTTAAGTCACACAAGAGTAAGCCACGCAGGTCTATCAATACAATACGACAAATTGTTACGGTATTCACTAAGTTCCAAAATAATTATTGAAGCCAACAAGCTCAGTAAAGACTCTTCGATCTTGGTAAATTCTGATTACACAAAAAAGATTAAAATAGAAGAGGTGACACCGGAGCCTGAATCAGTAAAACTAGAGGGTCAAAAGATCAGATACAAGTTTCACTCCCGAAGAAGCGACAATATAGTTTTTTACTTAAAACCCATAGGACGCGGAGAGCAACGATTGTTATTGGAGTTTAACGGCTTCAAACTTGACATTCACCAATTTATTTTTTTCTGATGGAATCCATAGTATTTAGATCTGCATTTATATATGTCGCTGTTTTCCTAATCCTGAGACTAGGCGGCAAAAGAACAGTGGGAGAAATGACCACTTTTGATCTTGTCTTGTTATTGATAATAAGTGAGGCTATTCAACAATCTCTGATAGATGATGATAATTCTATTACTGGTGGCCTCCTTGCCATAACCACACTTGTTTTTATTGATATTATGGTATCCTTGATTTCGAACCGCTTTTCTAAGGTCGATAAAATTTTGAACGGAGTTCCGCTGATTATATTAAAGGATGGCAAACCTTTATTAGAGCGAATAAAGAAATCAAGATTGCAAGTTGAGGACATCCTTGAGGCGGCAAGAAAAATGCAGGGTATAGATTCCCTCGATAAAATAAAATATGCTGTTCTTGAAAAAGACGGTACGATAAGTATTATTCCTATTTAGAAACAAAAAGAAACATGACTTCCACTTTTTTTACAGTATTAATAGACAATAAACCAACAAGATTTGAGAAACAAAGAGTAATAGCTATAGAGCCTTACGAATTTGGGACAAAAATCATATTTGAAGCCTCACATACCGAAGAAGAACCTATAATATACTTCACAAATGAACCATATGACGATGTTTACAAGTCATATCTTGGTTGAAACTTATAGAACATAGGAACATCTTCCTTTTCTCGCGCCGATTGAGACATGAATAACTAAAATCTATACACAAATTCACCTTTTAAAACACAAAAGGAAAACTTTTAAGTAAAAATTGACTTAAAAGAAGCATTTTTTTTAATGCTTTAATCAATTTTAACCCGTTTTTGTTTGTAATTATAAAATAAATTACCACTTTTATTTCTAATTACATTAAACATTAACAAAGTTAAGATGAAAAAAGTATTACCTTTTCTATTATTACTCGTTGTTGTAGCGCTTGGGTTAGCATTTCCTTCGGTCGAAGCCGCAAATGTTGCCGATAGCAAAATCGACACCGGAGACACGGCATGGTTACTGGTGTCAACAGCTCTGGTTTTATTAATGACTCCAGGCCTCGCGTACTTTTATGGTGGAATGGTTCGCAAAAAGAATGTTATTTCGACAATGCTCCAGAGCTTGGTATGTATGGGTCTGATAACAGTCCTATGGGTTGTTTTCGGATTTAGCTTAGCCTTTGGAGATGACATAGGCGGAATAATTGGTAATCCAGGTACGTTTTTCATGATGAAAGGTATGATAGGAAATGCAGTTTGGTCTCTGGCTCCAACTATCCCTTTGGTTTTGTTCGCAATGTTCCAATTAAAGTTTGCGGTTATTACGCCAGCATTAATTACAGGTGCATTTGCAGAGCGTATCAAATTCAATTCTTATCTTATTTTCATAACCTTGTTTATGATCCTTATTTATGCACCTTTAGCTCATGCAACCTGGCATCCTAACGGACTACTGTTCAACCTTGGAGTTCTTGACTTTGCTGGTGGTACAGTAGTGCATATGTCTGCAGGATGGGCTGCACTTGCTTCAGCATTATTCCTTAAGGGCCGGACAAAAGCAGAGCACACGCCTGCAAGGGTAAGTTATGTAATCCTGGGTACTGGCTTGTTATGGTTCGGTTGGTTCGGTTTCAATGCGGGCTCTGCTGTAGGCGCCGGTACTTTGGCTGCTACAGCTCTGGCAACCACAACCACAGCTTCTGCAGCTGCTGCTATGGCCTGGGTATTTTTTGATATGTTCAGGGGCAAAAAGCCATCTGCTATGGGTGCATGTATCGGGGCAGTTGTTGGTTTAGTAGCAATTACACCTGCTGCAGGATTCGTAACGGTATCACATTCTTTAGTAATTGGTATAGTTGCAGCGGTTATAAGTAACCTGGTAGTAATCTGGCGCTCTCGCACCAAAATAGACGACACTCTTGATGTATTTCCTTGTCACGGTGTTGGAGGTATGGTAGGTATGCTAATGACTGGTATTTTTGCCAATCAAACAGTTAACGCCGCAAACACCACAGGTAACGGCTTATTCTATGGTGAAACTAAACTATTTATGGTTCACTTAATGGCGCTTGTTGGAGTTTCAATTTTTGCATTTGTTGGTTCTTATCTTTTATTGTTGATTACCAATGCGATCAGCCCTCTCCGGGTAACATCAGAAGAAGAAGAAATCGGTCTTGACATCAGTCAGCACGACGAAGAATTATAATGGTAAATCGTTCTTTTTATTAAACCCGCCTCATGCGGGTTTTTTTTTGATTTCAGTTCTTTTAATCTTTTGGATGAATATTTATTTAAACCCTTATAAAATAAGGAGAAGACTGGAAATGATGATGGCTTTACTCCTTAGTAACATCAGGGCAGGACATATACAGGTTAAGCTACCCGGCCACCCATACGTAGTGCTCACTTAGAATCCCTTTATCACAAGATCCTTACTCAAATTACATCTTCAAGTCTACATTTACCATAAAACCCTTTTGTTGCTTTTAAATAATTTTCAAACCTTTGGACTTTTATTTACTTAATTGTTGTAATTCAAAAAAGATAGAAATGTCAGAAGCAGCGTTTACTAGAAAAATGACCGCAATGGCGATTATTGGGTCGTCATTATTAGCCTTTTCTTGTTCCAGTTTAAAAGGTGGAAGCACAAGAGAGGCAAGAGCTACAATAAATTCAACGAAGCAAGAGGTACCAGGAAGTGGATCAATAACCTTCGTTCAAAAACAGAATGAGGTTGAGATGAAGTTAGAAATTAATTTCCCTGCAAAAGCGAATAAAACAGTTGCGGTTCATATTCACGAACATGGCGACTGCGGAAATCAAGGGAACGATGCACACGGTCACTGGAACCCAACGAATAGCAAACATGGAAAGTGGGGAAGTGGTGAGTATCATTTGGGAGATATCGGGAATGTGCAGCTGGATGCAGCTGGAAAGGGATCGTTATCGATTAAGACCGATAAATGGTCTGTTGGTACCGGAAATTCTAATGATGTAGCCGGTAGGGGATTGATTGTCCATGATGGAACAGACGATTATGTAACCCAACCAACCGGAAACGCCGGATCAAGAATTGGCTGTGGCGTAATTGAAGTGGCCAAGAAATAACAAGAAAGGGTTCCCATTGGAACCCTTTCTTGTTATCAAATATCGTGTGGGACCTCCTATTAATGCTCTTCAGAATTATCAGCAGGAGGGGGGATTATATTTGCGCTGTTTTCTGGCAAAACAAAGGCCTTATACTGAGGATTATGCAACATATGATTAATATTCAAAAGCTTATTATCAATATCATCCACACAGCGCTTTACTTCAGCAATTAGTTCCTGATCATCTATCAAATCCTCATCGTCAAGCAGCAGGAGCCCTTTGATAGTAGAAACCGGGCTTCTGATCTCGTGCGAAAGGTGAGACGAATACTGTGAAAGCTTTAAGTTCTTGGCCTTTATGTCTTCAGTACGCTCCTCTATGATGCTTTCAAGGTTTTGATTTATCTTATCCAAATTTTCTTTCTGAACAGAAATCTCCTCGTTAAGCTCTCGCATCTTATGCAACGTTTTAGCCTTCTTACGGGATTGAATAACCAGAAGGGCTATAACCACAAAAGACAAAGCTAAAACTATAACAGCTGCAATATATTTGACCCTGTTTGTTTTTTGCTTTTCAAGAAGGATTTCCGTTTGCTTTTGCTTTTCAATAAAGTCAAACTGTTCTTGATGAAGAGAATATTTTTTACTGACTAAATCACGAATAGAAATGCTGTCTTCTTTGTAAACATTCTCCAAGTATTTCAATGCGTCTACAGAATTATTTTTTGATTTAGCTAAGTAATATAATTGCTTCGTGAAGTCTTGTTTAAGTTTAACCTCGCCAACTCTTTCGGATATCGCCAGTCCTTTTTTTATAAAATCTTCAGTCTTGTTATACTTCTTTTGAGCCATATAAATATCAGCCAAATACATGTAGACAGTCGATAGTCGGGGATAATATTGATTTTTGAGGCAAATTTCTTCGCATTCTTCTAAGACCTCTACCGCGGCATTGTATCTTTTTGTCTTCCCATAAAGGAATCCCTTACTAAGGAGAATAATTGAAATACTTAATGTATCTTTCTTCTCTTTAAAGTATTCAAAGCTCTTATTCAAGTAACTTAATGCTGCTTCGTACTTATTGGATTTAGTATAAATATTTGCAACGTTAATGGAACATCCGGCTACTAACTCGTCATTTTTTATCTTTTTAGCAATACTGATACATTTAAGGTAGTATGAAAGCGCCTTTCTTCTATCATAGTTTTTATACCGATTGCCGATGTTATTATACACCATTGCTTCGCCATAAAAATCTTTGTGCTTTTTAAATAGGTTCAAGGCTAGCAAAAACTTAGAAATAGCAGTATCGTCCTCCACAAGAATGGAATACCCAGTTCCCATAACACGATAAGCTTCAGCTTGACCTAATTCAAAATTTATTTTTTCTGCTAACCTGAGAGCTTGATTTGCAGTATAAATAGTTTTCTTTGGATCGATTTGTCTAACTTTTTCTGCATACTTATTTAATTCAACAACTTTCAAACTATCTGTCTTGAAATCTTGTTGGTTAGCAAAAGAAACTGAAAGATTAATAAAATAAAGAAAAAGGAGTAATTTTAATTTCATCTCTTAAACAGGGACAAATTACGAAAATTAATTTATACCACATTATTTATAAATCGTTACGTTAATAAGTTATTTTATCTATTTTTATACTTTATATTGTACATCAAATCTAAACAACATGAAAAAAATTTTATTAGCAGCCGTTATTATTAGCATTGGTTTTGCGGCATGTAAAAAAGACAACGAAGCTCAACCAGAAAAAGTAAAGATTGAGAAGAAAACTATGGATGGTGAAGAAGGTGGAGATGATAGCAAGAGCGGATCTGAAGGCAATGGCGGCGGATGGGGCGGATAATTAATTTTTACAATTAATTACTCCTAATCCGTTCCGGTTATATATTTGTAAAAAACCGGATTCATGCAAGACATTAAAACCTACGTAGAGCAGCACAAACAACGTTTTTTAGACGAATTGTTTGTGCTGCTTCGTTTTCCATCCATAAGTGCCGACCCTAAATACAAAGGGGATGTTCTCAAAACTGCTGACTTTGTAGCAGAGAAGCTAAGGGAAGCAGGTGCAGACAATGTGGAAGTGGCTGCCACTGCAGGCTACCCAATAGTTTACGGCGAAAAGATCATTGATCCTTCTAAACCAACTGTCCTTGTGTATGGACATTATGATGTTCAACCTCCTGATCCTCTTGAATTATGGGAAACACCTCCATTTGAACCCACTATTCGTGGCGAGAAGATCTTTGCTCGTGGAGCTTGCGACGATAAAGGTCAGTTTTACATGCATGTTAAGGCTTTTGAAATAATGCTTCGTACTGAATCTCTTCCTTGTAATATTAAATTTATGATAGAAGGAGAGGAGGAAGTTGGTTCAGACAACTTAGGAAGCTTTGTTGTAGCGAATAAGGAAAGACTTAAGGCAGATGTGGTATTAATATCAGATACTGCTATGATTAGTCTGGACACCCCATCACTGGAAACAGGATTAAGAGGCCTATCTTATCTGGAGGTGGAGGTAACCGGGCCAAACCGCGACCTGCATTCGGGTGTTTACGGAGGAGCCGTAGCTAATCCAGCAACGATTCTTTGTCAGATGATCGCATCCCTGCATGATCAAAATAATCACATACTTATTCCTGGCTTTTATGATGATGTACAAAGTTTAACGGAAGAGGAAAGATTATTATTGAACTCTGCACCATTTGATGAAGAGGAATACAAAAATGATCTTCAGGTTAATGAAGTTTGGGGAGAGCAAGGCTATACAACCATTGAAAGAACTGGAATCAGACCGACATTGGAACTTAATGGAATTTGGGGTGGATACATTGGAGAAGGAGCAAAAACGGTATTGCCATCTAAAGCTAGCGCTAAAATATCTATGCGTCTTGTTCCTAATCAGAAATCGGAGAAAATCACAGAGCTATTCAAGAACCATTTTGAGAGCATTGCACCAAAATCAGTAAAGGTTAAAGTAACACCACATCACGGGGGCGAACCTGTGGTTACTCCAACAGATAGTATTGCATTCCAGGCGGCCCAAAAAGCAATTGAAGAATCATTTGGTAAAAAACCCGTTATAACCAGAGGTGGTGGAAGCATTCCGATAGTTGCATTATTTGAGAAAGAATTGGAGATTAAAACAGTATTGCTAGGCTTTGGACTAGATAGTGACAATCTGCATTCGCCAAACGAGAAATACGATCTCGCTAATTATTACAAGGGAATTGAAACGATACCATTATTTTTCAAACACTTTGCTGATCTAAGCAAATAACTAAACAAAAAATAAAGATACAACAAGCATCTTAATCTTAGGATGCTTGTTGTGTTTAAGGCCTTAATCTCAATTGAGTTCCTAAATATTATTTCAAAACAATAAAACGATTCTTTCTTAAGCCCGAAATCTAAACGACTAGTCCTCGAATGAACCTAAAAAAGAAGAGCTATTTCTAATACCTAAATAGGTAACCATTCAAGGTACAATATAGCGGGAAATAGCTGAAGAACAATTGAAAGGAGGTATAAGAAAAAGTCTAATTAACATAATATCAATTATGACCCAAAATGGAATGAAAGTGCTTTGGTAGTTATGCTTAATTAAAAACCATTTTTATTCAGGGGCGTTTCAAAGTAATATCAAGCTTGAATTTAAACCTATGAAAACTACAACATATCCCGAGAACCATACTAAACAGCTGCAGCGTTTGTTAGGGTTAGTTTCAGACAGTCGTAAGCATTTTCAGGAAGCTATAGAAAAAGTTAAAAATACTGAATTCAAGAATTTCCTCAATCAGTTATTAGTTGAACGAGAAGCTTTACAAATTGAACTTAAAAATCGTATTATAAGATTGGGAGGAAATCCGGATGAAAATAGTTTAGGTTTCTTGTCGAGCCTGGAACGTTCCTGGCAAATTATTAAGGCTAAAGCATCCGGAAGCGGTGATCAGGAAATAATAGAAAGCTGCCGGAACGCAGAACAGACTGTATTGGACGGTTATGACGACGTTTTACAAGGAAGTATTCTTGAAGACGAAGAACTGAAGTATTTTATCACCTCGCAGCGCTTCACGATCAATCAATCTTTTCTCGAACTTGACCAGATGTACTTCAACATGTTTCGATCTGATAACACAATGGACGGCCTATGAGATCAATATGGAAAGGTTCTATCGGCTTTGGGTTAGTTAATATCCCAATTAAATTATATTCGGCTGTTCAAAGCAGCTCATTAGGCCTTGATATGCTAGATAGCCGGGATCATTCGAGAATCCGCTACCAGCGAATCAATGAGAAAACAAGAAAAGAAGTTCCTTACGATCAAATTGTTAAAGGATATCCTTACAACGAAGGATATGTGATTTTGGAAGATAAGGACTTTGATGAGGCTGCGCCAGAGAAAAGCAAAATGATCGAGATCGAAAATTTTGTTAATATGGACGAGGTCAATCCTATATACTACGAAACAGCCTACTATGCAGAGCCAGAAACTCAAGGGAGAAAGGCCTATGCATTGTTACACAAAGCATTACAAAAATCAAAAAAAGCTGGCCTTGGGCGTTTCGTTCTTCGCACCAGTGAAAACCTGTGTATCCTCCACCCTCTTGAAAAAGTTATTGTCATTTCCAAGATCCGCTTTGCAGAAGAAGTTCGTTCATCTGAAGAGATATTAACACCTGATAACGTAGAGGTTAGCAAAAAGGAATTAGATATGGGACTAGCTCTGATCAACCAATACAGTGCTAAGTTGGAAATCGAAAAGTTCAAGGACGAATATCACCATGAGCTGCTTCGAATTATAGAATTGAAAGCAAAAGGAAAACAACCTACAATTAAGAAACTAAAACCTAAAAAAGCATCTGATGATAATTTATATGAAATGCTGATGCAAAGCCTTGACACATCCCGGAAAGGAGCTTAAATGGGATTAAAAGAATATAAAAAGAAAAGGAATTTTAATGAAACAGCAGAGCCAGACAGTGGCGAAAAATCGTCGACAGACGCACTTAAATTTGTAGTCCAAAGACATCATGCCTCACGCCTTCATTACGACTTCAGGCTTGAATTAGAAGGCGTTCTTAAAAGCTGGGCTGTTCCAAAAGGCCCATCCCTTAACCCAAAAGACAAACGTCTTGCAATGATGGTTGAGGATCACCCCTACGATTACCGGACATTTGAAGGTGTAATTCCTGAAGGAAATTACGGTGCTGGAGTAGTAAGTATTTTTGACGAAGGAACATACGAAGGCTTGGATGGACCAGGGGAAGCCGAACTAAAAAAAGGCCTTTATAGTGGAAATTTAAAATTCAGGCTTCATGGGAAAATCCTCAAAGGCGAGTTCGCCCTGGTAAAGCTTAAAAGTAGTGAAGAAAATTCCTGGCTCTTGATTAAGCATAAAGATGAGTTTGCAGTGGCCGAAAAGTTCGATGCTGAAGATTTGATTTCAGAGCGGGAGAAAAAACGTGGTGAGGACCGGAAGAAGCTCGCCAAAGTTGCGAAAACAAAGACCCGACCTAAGGCAGAAACCGAAAAAGAAACATCTGAAGAAAAACTTGATATAGAAAGCTTCAAACCAATGTTAGCTAAACTTGAAGGAGATGTTTTTGATGACAAAAACTGGATATACGAAAAGAAACTGGATGGCTATAGGATCATTGCTTCAACAGGTAAAACAGTAAGATTACTTTCAAGAAACGGACTTGACTATACCACGAAATATAAGCTTATTTCAAAAGCCCTTGCGAATATTAAGGACGAAGCTATTATAGATGGGGAGCTTGTAGTTGAGGATAAAAGTGGAAAAGCATTATTTCAAAAGTTGCAGAATTACGATCCGAATGACAAAGGCACCCAACTGAAGTTTTACGCTTTTGACCTGCTTGCATTAAACGGACACGATATAAGGCAATTGGACCTTATCAAGCGAAAGGAACTACTTGCGGCTTTATTAAAAAAAGGACCAAAAAGCTCTGTGACCTTCAGTGAGCACGTTTCGGGTAAAGGCAAGAAACTATTTGCAGAAGCAGTGGAAAACAGCTGGGAAGGGATCATTGCCAAAGATGGCTCAAGTAATTATGAAAGCGATAAGCGATCGGGCAAATGGCTAAAGTTTAAGGTTCAGAACTCACAGGAAGCCCTAATAATCGGTTTCACCAAACCACAGGGTAGCAGAATGTATTTTGGATCACTTGTTTTGGGAATGATTGATAATGGAGAGTTAAGGTATATTGGAAACGTGGGTACTGGATTCAATGAAGAAAGTTTAAAGTCTTTACACAGCAAAATGCTACCGCTTAAAGTTGAAGATAAGCCGGTACGGGTGAAAGTTAAACAAGAGAAAAGCGTAACCTGGATTAAGCCGGATATGATTTGCGAAGTGACTTTCTCCGAATGGACTGACGATAATGTGCTAAGGCATCCTGTTTTTAAGGGATTAAGGGAGGATAAAAACCCTACGGAGGTTGTTCCCGAACCAGAGGGTAAAAGTGAATTAAGCACCCCTCCTTCTGCAGAGGAAAAAACTGCTAAAGTTATGGAAACAAAAACTGTAAATGAGAAGGAAGATACGTTTGGAAAGAAGGTGGTTAAACTAACTAACCTCAACAAAATTTACTGGCCTGAGGAAGGCATTACCAAAGGCGATTTGATAGAGTATTATAGAGATATCAATGACTATATACTTCCCTATTTAAAAGATCGCCCCTTATCATTAAACAGACATCCCAATGGCATTAATGGAAGCAGCTTTTTCCAGAAGGACCTGGATACAGATCAAATTCCTTCCTGGATAAAATCCCAACCCATTCATTCTGAAAGTAATGATAAGGATATTGACTACCTGATCTGTAATGATCTTCCTACCCTATTATGGATGGCAAACTTGGGCTGCATAGAAATTAATCCTTGGCTTAGCACTTTTAAAAAGCCTGAACATCCTGTATTTGCAGTTATGGACCTGGATCCTAATGATGTCGATGACTTTGCTGAAGTGGTACGCGTTGCCCTGACTACTAAAGAAATACTGGATCAGATGAAAGTACGATCCTTCATCAAAACTTCCGGATCGAGAGGTTTACACATATTTATTCATGTAGGAGCTAAATATGACTACGATATAATTAAGAACTTCGTTCAGTACCTGGGCAAGATGATATTGGAGCAACACCCTGATACAACGAGCCTTGAAAGGAGTCCGTCTAAGCGCAAAAAGAAAATTTACCTCGATTTTTTACAGAACAGACGCGGACAGACTATCGCTGCTCCGTATTCTGTAAGGCCAAAACCCGGAGCTACAGTTTCTACTCCATTGTCATGGGATGAAGTAAATGAGAACCTTAATATAAAATCATTTACTATCTTCAATACCCTGGATAGAATCAAGGAGAAAGGAGACCTATGGCAGGATATAACGAAAGAATCGACGGATCTTAAAGCAGCACTGGAAAGTCTGAATGAATAAAACAATAAAACAGGCAAAGAAGATGTTTCTTCAATGCCTGCCTTTTGCCAGGTTTATTTCTTACCAACTATCACTTTCTCGAAGGAATCGAAATTGAGATAGAAGTTTGCCAACTCAAGAAGCTTGTCTGAGTTGATTGATTTTACTGTTTGTATGTAATTGGAATAATAGTCATAGTCGAGGCCTGAGAAATAGATATTTTTGAACTTATCTGCATGTGAAAACGCATTTTCCAGACCTCCCAGAAAAGAACCTAACATATAGTTTTTAACTAATGCTAACTCTTCTTCAGGTATACGTTCAGTTCGAAGCAAGTCTACCTCCTTTTTAATTTCGTCCACTGCTGAAGTACATACGTTGGCTCCTACTTCTGAGGCAATGAAGAAGTACCCAGAATTTTTAAAGGATACGAGTGCCGATCCAATTCCATAGGTGTAGCCTTTATCCTCACGAATATTAGCCATTAAACGAGATCCGAAATATCCGCCAAGAACAGTATTTAAAACTTGCAGAGCAGCAAAATCAGGGTGGTTTCTGTTAACACACAGATTACCAATCCTTATTGCCGACTGCAAAGCACCTTCCCTCTCATAATAATGCTCTGATCCATTTCTGACCGGGAAACTAAAGGAATTCTGTGTTAAGCTTACACCCTTATCCCAACCTCTTCCAAAATGATTGTTAATTGAAGCTATGGTAGAGTCGTTTACTTGTCCAGATACAACTATAGTACAGTTATCCGGACGATAAGCAAGATTAAAATATTCGACAAGTTGATCCCGGGTCAATTTATCATAATCCTCAGATGAAGAACTAAAGCCATAAATAGTGTTGCCAAATAGAGCCCTATTAAAGATCCGGCGACTTAAAAAGTCATTCTTCTCAAGGTTTATACTAAGCTTTTGCTTTTGATTCCTTATAAATGTTGAAAGCTCCTCCTCTGGGAAAACTGAGTCAGTAATGACCTGCTTAACTACCGGAAGGGTAGATTCAAGGTGCTTGGTTAAAGTATAAAGGGTAACAACAGACTGGTCGTAATTATAATCAGTTTGAAGAAAAGCACCGTAATAATCTATTTCTTCTGCTATTTCGTGTGACCTGAGTGTGCTTGTTCCCTCAACAAGCATGGAATTTACTACATATGCCTGAAGGGGCTTAGATGGTTCCCAGTTTACGTTATTAAATATAAGTTCTATGCGTACGAGGTCCTGAGAACCAGCATTGATTGAGAATAAATTTATGCCATTATCAAGACTATATTCCTCTGCTTTTATAAGATCTATGTTTTCAACCTGTCTGAATGCAGGCGCCAGTGTTCTTTCTATCATTAATTAGCCAGATATAGAAGGGTTGAAGAATTTTGTTTGGTGAATACTTTTACCGCCTGATTTTGCAGATCCTGCTGACTAACCAAAAGGTATTTTTGAGTTTCGTTGTTTAGTTCTGCTGCATTTCCCATTAGTTCAAAGAATGCAAGGTTCATCGCTTTATCCAATAAACTCATTTCGGCAAAGACCATTGTAGACTCCACCTTATTCTTTACTTTAGTTAGTTCCCGTTCAGGGATCAGTTCTCTTTTCAAAATATCTAATTCGTTCCAGATCGCTGCTTCTGCTAATTGAGGGTCTATTCCCTCTGTCAACTTTCCTTCGATAATAAACAAACCGGGATCAGAGCTTGAGGTAATATAAGCACTAATCTCAGAAAAAAGCTTTTGCTCCTTAACCAGGCTCATGTATAACCTAGACGCATTTCCTCTGGATAGTATATCTGAGATCAGGTCGCATTCGTAATAGCCATTTTCCTGTCTGCCAGGCATATGAAAAGCCATGTAAATAGCATTTAATGGTACATCCGCCTTTACAATTTCCCTTCTGGCTTCTAGTTGTACTGGCTCTTTAGGTAAATCACGGAGAGGCTTCTCTCCTCTTGGAATTGAACCGAACCATTTTTCAGCCAATTCTTTTACCTCGGCAGTGTAAACAGATCCACCTACCACTAAAATAGCATTGGAAGGATTGTAATGTCTGGCAAAAAAACCTCTCACATCTTCTATGGTCGCGTCTTCTATATGAGATAATTCTTTTCCTATAGTAGCCCAGCGGTATGGGTGTTCTTTATAAGCTAGCGGTCTCAATTTCAACCAGACATCTCCGTATGGCTGATTCAGGTATCTTTGCTTAAATTCCTCACAGACAACGTTTTTCTGGACTTCCAAACTTTTCTCAGAAAAGGCCAAACTCAGCATCCTGTCACTCTCCAGCCAAAAGGCCGTTTCGAGGTTTGCAGCTGGAAGAGTAATATAATAATTAGTAATGTCGTTGCTCGTGAATGCATTATTCTCTCCCCCGACGCGCTGAAGAGGTTCATCATATGAAGGAATATTAATAGATCCTCCAAACATTAAATGCTCGAAAAGATGTGCGAAGCCTGTTTTATCCGGATCTTCATCTCTGGCACCCACATCGTATAATACATTAACAACAGCCATTGGATTAGTAAAGTCTTCGTGTACCAATACCTTTAGTCCGTTGCTTAAAACAAATCGATTGAAATCTACCATTTTTTCAAAGTATAAATTCAAAGTGAAAAACCAAAATAATGACGTGATCTTCCTTTACTCTGGAGCTAATTTCAGCTTTTATGAAGGTCAAATGTAAACGTTTTTTAATTGGCAGGGATAAATCCTCTAATCACAATTTCACTTAAACTCTTATCAACATAATTCTGTTTTCCACAAACTGGCAGGAGTCGATAATTTTCGTAACTTTGCATCCCGTACAAAAACAATTGATTTTACCCCAAAGAGGTAGTCAATTAAAAAATCTTTTTAAATGACCAAATATATTTTTGTTACGGGTGGCGTTACCTCCTCTTTAGGAAAAGGTATTATTTCCGCATCTTTAGCTAAGCTTCTTCAGGCCCGCGATTATCGCGTAACTATTCAAAAGTTTGACCCTTATATCAACATTGATCCAGGAACTTTAAATCCCTATGAGCATGGAGAGTGTTTCGTTACTGAAGATGGTGCTGAAACAGATCTTGACCTTGGTCATTACGAGCGTTTTCTAAATGTACCGACATCCCAATCAAATAACGTTACAACCGGACGCATTTACCAGAATGTTATTAATAAGGAGCGTGAGGGTGCATATCTAGGTAAAACTGTACAAGTTGTACCTCACATCACTGATGAAATAAAAAGAAATATCCGGATACTGGGAGAAAGTGGTGAATATGATATCGTAATTACAGAATTAGGGGGAACAGTAGGTGATATCGAGTCCCTCCCATTTATTGAGGCGGTGCGTCAATTCCGGTGGGAAGTTGGATACAGTAATTCTCTTGTGATCCACTTAACGCTAATTCCTTTCCTGGCAGCTGCAAAAGAACTTAAAACAAAACCAACTCAGCACTCTGTTAAGATGCTTTTAGAGTATGGAATTCAACCTGATGTACTAGTTTGCCGCACTGAACACCATATTACTCAAGACATTCGTCGTAAGATTGCTCAATTCTGTAACGTGAACATCAATGCAGTAATTGAGTCAATAGATGCCTCAACAATTTACGACGTTCCATTATTAATGCTTAAGGAGCAGTTAGACAAAACCGTTTTAACTAAATTAAAGCTTCCCCTAAAACACGAACCTAACCTTGAAAGTTGGAAGGACTTTTTGGGAAGATTAAAAAACCCAACAGCTGAAGTTAATATCGGATTAATTGGGAAGTATGTAGAATTACAGGATGCCTATAAATCCATCATCGAGTCATTTATTCACGCCGGTGCAAGAAACGAATGTAAAGTGCAGATACACTCCATTCATTCTGAAAGTGTTACAGAGGAAAACGTAGCAGAAAAACTTGCCGGCCTTGATGGTGTACTAGTTGCTCCAGGATTTGGAAGCCGGGGTATTGAAGGTAAGATCTCCGCAATAAAATACGTTCGCGAGAAACATATTCCGTTCTTTGGTATCTGTTTAGGAATGCAGTGTGCAGTGATTGAGTTTGGACGGAATGTATTGGGCCTTCAGGATGCTCATAGTACAGAAATGAATGAAGATACGCACAATGCAGTTATCTCCATGATGGAAGAGCAGAAGAAGATTAAGAACAAGGGTGGAACTATGCGTCTTGGATCGTATGTGTGCGACTTGAGAAAAGGAAGCAAAGCTGCTGCAATTTATGGAAAAACACGCATTACAGAGCGACACAGGCACCGTTATGAGTTCAATAACGAGTACCTTGCTCAATATGAAGAAGCAGGTATGCTTGCCTCAGGAATGAATCCGGATAACAATCTTGTTGAAATAGTAGAATTGAAAAACCATCCATTCTTTGTCGGTGGCCAATTTCACCCTGAATTAAAGTCAACTGTTGCTAATCCACACCCTCTTTTTGTTAGCTTTGTCGCAGCTGCATTAGCAGGTAAAAGGAAGAAATAAGAACAACAATAAAGAAAAAAGATAAGGAAATACCACATAATGGATAGAAATACATTCACGGGATTTTTTCTGATTTTAGTTATCCTCTTCGGGGCTACATACTTTATGAAGCCGTCAGAAGAAGAACTAAAAAGAGAAAGAATCGTTCAGGACTCAATAAAACAAGCGCAGTCGGGAAAACTTACTAAATCAAAGCCTGCCCCAGCCGCAGCAACTGCCCCCACCGCAGTTGATTCTAACTTATTAAAAGGTCCTTTCGGAAGGGCGAGAGTTGGAAATGCACAAGTTGTAGTTCTTGAAAACGAAGATTTAAAAGTAAATATTAATACTAAAGGCGGTCGAGTAGAAAGTGTAGAATTAAAAAAATTCAAGACTTACGATCAAAAACCTTTGATTCTGTTTACGGCAGAAGAAAGCAGTTTCAATCTTGCTCTTAAAGCAAATGGTTCTAATATAAACACTAAAGATCTGTTCTTTAGTCCCTCAGCTCCAGGGTTAAAGGTATCTCAAAAAGACTCTGCAGCAGTTACATTCACCGCCAATTACGGTCCTAACCAATCCTTACAATATGTTTATACCTTAAAAGGCGAAGGATTCAAGCTAGGTTTCAACATTGTAACAAAAGGTTTGGAAAATATTATGACCGCTGCTCCTACAATTCATTGGGATGCATTGTTGAGACAGAAGGAAAAAGATATCAAGAGTGAACATAGATACTCGGGAGCATACTACCAGCAAGGAGACGAGCCGGTTGAACATATTGGCACTACCGAGGATGAGAAAAAAGATATTGGAGAAGATGGCAAAATCCAATGGGTATCATTCAAACAGCACTTTTTCTCCAATGTCCTTATTTCTAAAGAAGGTTTCGATAAAGCAAACCTTGCTGTAAGTACTTCAGCGGAGCCTGGTGTTGTTAAAGGCTTCTCAGCGAGCCTCACGCTGCCCGCTAAAATGAATTCATATGCCATGGAGTTTTACTTCGGGCCGAACAGGTACAATACATTAAAAGCACAAGGAAATAATCTTGAAGGAATCATTGACCTGGGTTGGGGACCTCTGAAATGGGTGAACCGTTTTGCTGTACTGCCTATCTTTAACGCTTTAGAAAAGTTTAACTGGGGTTATGGCTTAATAATTTTAGTTCTTACCCTCATCCTTAAACTAGTTCTTTCTCCGCTTACTTATAAATCTTACCTGTCAATGGCTAAGATGCGTGTATTGAAACCAGAGATGGACGAAATTAAAGCTAAAGTTGGAGAAGATAATCCTACTTTACTTCAACAAGAATATCTGAAGTTGTATAAAAAGGCCGGCGTAAATCCATTAGGCGGTTGTATTCCAATGCTACTTCAAATGCCGATCGTAATGGCTTTCTTCTTCTTCTTTCCGAACCTTTTCGAGTTAAGGGGGGAGAAGTTTTTATGGATGACAGATCTGTCGACCTATGACTCTTTCGTAAACTTCGGATTCGAGATTCCTTTTATGGGAGATCACTTGAGCTTGATGTGTATTTTAATGACCATTTCAACGTTAATATACACTTACTTCAATAACCAAACATCGGGAGCTACAGGACAGATGAAGTATATAGGTTACATTACTCCTATTATCTTCCTTGGTGTATTGAACAGTTACCCAGCCGGATTAAATTATTATTACTTCCTTGCAAACATGTTGACGTTCGGCCAGCAATTTTTGATCAGGCAGTTTGTTAACGACGAAAAGATCCACGCGCAGATTCAGGAGAATAAGAAGAAACCTGAAGGCGAGAAGAAACAGTCTAGTTTCCAGCGTCGTATGGAAGAATACATGCGCCAGCAACAGTCGAAACAAAACAAAAAATAAGCATTAGAATGATGTTAATTAAAACGGCCTTAACGGGCCGTTTTTTTTTTCGGTTGTAGTACCCCCACTCCTTGTTCAAACAAAAGCCTGGTTTATTTGATATATCTACAAATATTAACTTATGCAGGCTTCGGAAATAAAACTATTTATAAACAATATAGAGCAAACTTTGCAGGTGCAGAAGGATAAAGCACCAGGCAATTTTGTAATTACTCAGGAACTCAAATTTATCGCGAGGATTTATAAAGATGCTGATGGAAGATGGAAATCTGTTGAGATTTCTGATCTTTCTCCATCTGTTATCGAATCAATTGGAAAAGAAATTGAAGAAGCAGATATCGGGAATGCATAAAAAAAGCGCCTTTAAAAGCGCTTTTCTTTTTTATCTAACTCCAAAGGTCCGCCGCACCTATCAATGTTCCTGCAGTACCTAAAGTTGCTGAGACAATAGGAATTTTTATATCCTTGTCTCCCAAACGGTCCCTTACATGGTCTATAAATAATTCCCAGGCATTATTATGCCCGCCAATTAATAAAGCATCAGGATTGAACGAACTAATATATTGGAGCAAAAATTTCACGAAGTTCTCTCCATACTCATTAAAAACCAGCTGCCCAATTCCATCATCATTAGAAGCCATATTAGTAAGATCTGCGATGTCGGCAGGGCGTACTCCTGTAAAATCCTCGTAACGCTGCATCAGCCATCCAATCCCTATATAATCCTCTGCTATTCCATCTTTAAAAGGCTTATTCCACATATTTGCATCTTCAGACACCCCATCTACTACTCTTGCTGACCCCAATCCATAATTTAAGGTAAATCCCAAGATATTGTTATATCCTTTCACTGCCCCGGCCATCTGTTCCGCCTTAACTACCCGCGGAGCCGGATTATCCATTCTGATGTTTATAGGAGAAATACCCAGTCTGTCGGCAAGTAAGGTCTTTACATTTTGTTGATACAGAGATTCAAACTTCTTCTGGTTATGCATCAAAGAAACTCCGTTCTCGTAATCGAAAGGGCCAGGAATAGTTATTGCAAATTTAGAAATGGGTGTTTCCCTTAAAGCGTGAACCCGAGTGATGACAGTTGTCCACTTTTCTAAGAAGTTTTCTAGAGTTTCATCGGCACTTATTTCTTCAAAAAATTCAGTTTCAGGTAATACTGTCTTGGTGTCGTTGTCCACAATTGCCGCTCTAATGCCCGGGATATTAATATCAACGGATACGATCTGATTGCTCATAATGTCTGGTTGGTAACCTAGGTTTTAATTGTTTGTTGGCCAAATTAAAGCTTAAATTCTTAAAATGACAATTATTTTCTAAGTAATAATTATATTACTACTGTGTGTGAAGAACTTAGAAAATAAGGTCATGAACGTTAATTTTATATGGAAACAAAAAAGGGCAATCTTTTAAGATTGCCCTCTATAATATTATCAGGAGTAATAGTTATTCTTTAGCCTTGGCAGTTGTTTTGGCTGCTTCGGGAGGAGTAACAGACCAAATTTTCTTTTTGTAGTCCTGAATACCTTGTTCTATTCTTTGAGCCTCTTTCTGCTGCGCTTCGGCATCTTTTGCGTAGTCAGCAATCCGAAGGCCTGCAGGGTTAGAATCTCTGATAATAACACTTGCGAACTTTCTTTGAACGAAATAGTCATCCAAACTCATTTCCTGGATTCCATTATCCGGATCAGAGATATCCTTCGAGGCAATCAGGTAGCGGCAATGTGGAAAATAAAGCCAAAATGCAGGGACAGTTTGATTAGAATCCAAACCAGCTACATCAAGACGCATTAGGGGAGCTATTCCAACTATCCTTGTTTCAACCTTTGAGCGTTGCTTATCGTAGAACACATCCTCTTTAATTCTAAACTTAATGATCTTTTCAGGATTAAAATCATTAACCATTTTAGACCATTCAATAGCATTTCCCTGATCATCGAATTTAGTTGGGACCGTTACGCTATCTCCCTTAAGTCTTCTTTCTGCCTCTTCGGTAGTTAACCTTTTTTTGAAAGCATCATCAGACGGATCATATACACCAATTTTACGAGCCTTAATGCCCGTAAGCAGCATATTGATCAACTCGGAGCCGGGTGTTGCAAGTACCTTATTTTCTGGCAATCTCAAGTCGATATCTCTCCATATCCTTTTGTAGAACTTAACATTAGCAGGATCCACTTTTGCATAATCAAAAGGAACTGCTTTCTCTAGTATACTAATACCCTGAAAGCCATCTACTACCGGAGGTAAAGAATCCAGTGGCTCTTGCGCTTTCACAGAAGCCGCTCCTAGAACAATAAAAAGCAGTGGTAAAAATTTCTTTATCATAGTAATTTCTTTATCTGTGTTAGGCCTTATTAGGCAGATTTTTTATCTGAAGTTCCTTTTTTAGACTTTTTTGGTTCAGAAGATTTCGATCCTTTAGAACCTTTCTTACTCTTCTCTACCAGTTCTTTGGTTTTACGAGTTCTTACCTGATCGGTAATTACCTCAACTGCTGGCATAACACATCTGAAGCCAATGTATGAGTGAGAGCGATCTTGTAACTCATAATTCCTAGACTCAACGTCCAAAGTTTGTCCGCTGTCTTTCCATGAACCACCTCTTACAACCTTTCTTTTCATTGCTGCGGGAGCTTTGTCATCGGCATCATATTGAAGAACCGGGTTTAAGTCGTGAACAAATTCAATAGCTGAAGGACTGAAAGCATCCAATGTCCATTCCGCCACATTTCCGTTCATATTATATAAACCAAAATTGTTAGGAGCATATGACTTAACAGGCAATGTGAACGTTGAACCGTCATCCGTGTAGTTACCTTCGCCTTGTTTATAGTTCACAAGCAATTTTTCTTTTTTAGATTTCTTGTCTTTGTAAGTTAAGAGGCTATTTTTTCTAATTGCTTCCTTATCTGTTGGATCAACACCACCTGATGCTGCATATTGCCATTGAGCTTCTGTTGGCAAGCTGAAATTCAAAGCTGAATTACGTAAAGAATTGTTTGTCTTAGCTACTAGCAGCGCTGATGTTTTTGTTCTCCAGTTTGAATACGCTCTTGCTTGCATCCAGCTAACTCCTACTACAGGATAATGGTCAAAAGCTTTGGTCTGATAGTAATTCTCAGTCATAAGCTCAACCTGTGAGTTAGGAAAATCATTAATCCAAACATCAGTTTCCGGTACAACACTGATACTTTCTTTTACATATTTATCAGCGTTAGGCCCAGCTGCATGGCGGAAATAATAACCATATTTCACCATGTCTTTATTTAAACTGTTTTTTCCGTTTATTTCAATTACAAGCTTAGCTTCCTGTAACTTCGATTGAACTTCTGAATCACGACTTTGCCAAAGTGGACTCTTTTTTCCATGGGGTCTAACTTTGTCCCAATTAATTGCTTTGGATACTGGTGCAGAAGAAGCAGATGTAGAGGCTCCTTTGCCTTTCTTTGAAGGTTTAGATTTTTTGGCGTTGATAAAATACTTATCATCCTTAAGGATGTCAACAACTGCAATTGAATCTGCTACCCAATTTACAAAATCCCGATACTGGTAATTGGTCACTTCGGTTTCGTCCATAAAAAACGGACTTAAACTTACTCTTCTATCCCCCTCAGCGGAACTCTTGTAGATAACTGTACCAGCAGGCACATACACCATTCCCGGAGGAGGAAATACTGTTTTCCCTCTTGAACTGTAAACCGGTTTAGCCTCATAAAAATCAACAGACTTACAGGAAGTAATCGTCTCTGCGATTAATAATGCCGCTAAAACTGAAATCTTTGAAATTAATTTCGTTCTCGACACCCCGTTCCTCTTCGACTTCAACGATAGATTGAACTCATTCATACTTTAAAATATACCAAACTTTACTGAAAATTTCCCAAACCCTTTTCTTGCAGAGAATCTGCTCCGTAAAAGTATTTAATTTATTACAAACTAAAAATATATCTGTAATTATTAATGAAATGGCAATAATAAGATCAATAAATATTAATTTGAAAAAAAACGAAGAGTAATCTAGCGTTTTTTCAAATTGACATACCTAGAAAAACAATCTTACTATTGCCCTACCCCCTTAATTGTGATATTTAAAAAACATAAGGTTAAAACTTACGCAAAACTATAAAAATGTGCTTGTCTCCTACTATATCTTCTATAATTATTAGAAACTTTTTTCCAGCATTATTTCGTCGGCGCTAAAATGTGATCTTACACCGTTCATTTGTCAGAAGGATTTTATCTGTTTCGCATTGAACAGAAGTCAACTCCTGCTTTACAATCTCCTTGTGTTGGATCTTTAACTCCTTGCGCCGTTTTCCTTCAACAAACCGCCTTAATTGTTCTTCATTCTCGAGTATTAATCCAGGTACCTTTAATGGTTTATGATCTTCATCGATAGCAACCATAGTAAAGTAGCTTGTATTAGTATGCTTAACTGTATGATTTTTAACGTTCTCAGAAATAACTCTTATCCCTACTACCATAGAGCTGGAACCAACATAATTTACTGAAGCCAACAACGTAACCAATTCTCCAACTTCAACAGGTTGTCTGAAATCTACAGTATCAATCGATGCAGTGACACAATAAGCGGAGGCGTGTTTAGTTGCGCATACATAGGCAACCTTGTCCATCAGCGACAAGATCAGGCCGCCATGAATTTTTCCGCCGAAGTTGGCATATGATGGAATCATTAGTTCAGCCAAAACAGTTTCTGAATATTTAACAGGAAGAAAATCTGTGAGAGGAGTCATCAATTTAAAATTAGGAAATTAACTTACAACGTTAATAGGAGAATTTTTGATAAAGGAGTTTATGTTTTTATAAGTTGTTTCCATTATCCGCTCCCGGGCCTCTTTACTCATCCAGGCGTTATGAGGGGTAATAAAACAATTCTTTGCACTTAAAAGAGGGTTGTGTGGCGGAGGCGGCTCAACCGAAAGTACGTCTATCCCTGCACCGGCAATTATGCCAGAATTAAGAGCATCTGCCAGGTCCTGCTCGTTTACCAAGGGCCCTCTGGCTGTGTTTATAAAAAACGCTGTTTTCTTCATTCTGGAAATAAGGTTCATATTAACAAACTCCTTGTTATCGGGCTTTAAAGGTAAGTGAAGAGAAACAAAATCGCTTTCGGAAAAGAGCTCTTCTATAGATACATATCGAGCAGTAGTAATATTTTTAGGACTCGGGGTATGGTAAAGCACATTCATACCAAAGGCTTGCGCAACTTCTGCAACCTTACGGGCTATGTTCCCAAATCCGACCAGTCCCAAAGTTTTACCACTTATCTCAAATAGTGGCGACAAGGAATAACTAAAGTCGGCACACCTACTCCAGTCGCCATTATGAACCGAGGTTGAATGCAAACCCACCTGAGTCGCAAATTCAAGGATAAAGGCAAATGTGTGTTGTGCCACAGCAGATGAGCTATAGTCAGGAACATTGCAAACAATTATTCCTTTCTCGGCAGCAGCTATTGTATCGATGATGTTATATCCGGTAGCCAGAACACAAATAAGCCGGAGCTTTGGTAAATGGTCTATTGTTTCGCGAGAGAAGGCAACTTTATTAGTAAGCACTATCTCGGCAGAAGAACAACGGGGAACTATCTCATCAGGAGAGGTCCTGTCATAGATCGTAACTTCTCCAAGTTTATTTATCTCATCCCAGTTTAAGTCACCAGGATTAAGAGCAAAGCCATCGGTTGCAACAATGTTCATAATGTATAGGAATTGCAGCAAAGCTATTAATCTTTCTTCAACTTCAAATTATGATGGTTGTAAAGCTAAAATTTCGAGGGCTGGTGAAGTCGTTTCTGCTGAAATAGGAATAAAACTCAACTACAAAAGCAGTCAAAGGGAAGAAAGCCAACGAAATCTCAACGGAATACCAATTGGATACTCGCTTGGCCTCTTCTAGCTATTTAAGATGTTGCGGGAGGTCTGACAGCTTGCCTCGCTAACAATTTCCACTTGCCATGCTCTTTGGAGAAAACAAGCAGGATAAAAAGATTTACATTACCAGGCTTTCCCCCGTCATTAGTCTGCGCAGCAAGCTTATGACGCACAATAGCTGTCTTACCCGAAACTTTAATAGTTTGGTCTGTAAGGTTAATGGTCACGAAATCAGATTTTCCACTAGCAATTGCTTCTACAAATGCTGTTTTATCTTCGATCTTACCTCCTGAATGTCCATAACTAAGGTCTTCTGAGGCTATCGCTTCCAAATCCTCCTTCTTTCCATCAATCATTGCCTTTTTCAGCTGCTCAACAGCAGAAGCCACCTGCTTTTCTGCTTTTGTTTGTGCATCTGCTTTAAACACAAGAAAGCTTAACACTAAGACGGAATAAAAAAATTTTTTCATTTCTTTTAAACTTATTGGTTTCTTTTCGTAAACAGGATAATTCTTTCGGCTAAGGTATTAATTGCGAATCAAAATAGAAATGCTTCAAAAACCATAATTCTCTTTATAGAATTATAATGGAAGATAAAGTTTAAACTATATTAGCAGACCTTATTCGATAAGAGTTTAGAAAATAATTGCGACCACCATTTAATCGAGAACAATAAATTTTAATGAGGCCTGTTTCCATCCCCCCTTACGTTCAGAAGTTCTGGAACGCAGATAAAAATTCCCCAGCTTTCTTTGAAGAAACTAGAAATGCTTATATCAGGTTAACTAAAGGTATTCAGCCTGAGGTTTCCATCGTAATGCCTGCGTATAATGAACAGGAGAATATTGTGCAGACACTTGCATCATTATGTAATAATGAAACTTCCAGGGCAGTAGAAATTATTGTAGTAAATAATAATTCCAAGGACGATACCGAGGCATTGGTTAAGAGCTGCGGTGTAAATTGCGTACTTCAAACAATTCAGGGAATCACGCCTGCAAGAAACATGGGCCTTTCGGTAGCGAAAGGAAAATATATATTAAATGCAGATGCCGACACTATATATCCAAAAGACTGGATAGAGGAAATGGTTAAGCCTCTCGATAATAATGATGTAGCTGCAGTGTACGGGCGCTTCTCGTTTATTCCAGTTGGGAGCACTGGTCGTGGAACCTACTTCTTCTATGAGTACTTTGCTGACTTTACTAGAAAATTGAATAAGTATATTAAAGATGAGGCTGTAAATGTTTATGGTTTTAATTCGGGATTCAGAAGGCTTCAAGGCTTGGAAGTAGACAGCTTCAACCATCCTCCGGGAACAAATGAAGATGGGTGGATGGCCTTAAAGCTGCGAAATAAAGGCTTTGGAAAACTTTATTACGTAAATAACATTAAGGCATTAGTATGGACCACAGACAGGCGCATTCAAATTGATGGAGGACTTTGGAAAGGTACTTTGAAGCGCCTTAAGCGGGTAATACTAAGAAGATAATTTTAAATGCATGAAAGCTCTCTTGATTATCGACGTACAAAATGATTTTCTTCCAGGAGGCTCACTTGCTGTTCCTTCAGGAAATGAGATCATCCCTGTTATAAACAAGATACAGGAAAAGTTTGATCTGGTGTTGGCAACTCAAGACTGGCATCCATCAAGTCACAAAAGTTTCGCCTCAAATCATGATGGAAGAGTCGCCTTTGAAACTGTTGAACTTAAGGGCCTGAACCAGGTGTTATGGCCAGACCACTGTGTGCAAGGAAGCTATGGAGCTGAACTCTCATCTGAAATAGATTGGAAAAGATCAGAGGTAGTCATTCGAAAAGGAACTGATCCTGAAATTGACAGCTATAGCGGTTTTTATGATAATGGCCATTTGAAATCTACCGGTCTGGCCGGCTTACTGAAAGACCGAAAGATTAAATCTATTTATGTAGCTGGCTTAGCTGCGGATTATTGCGTTTACTTTACCGCTCTGGATGCTATCTCTGCTGGATTTGATACATTTTTTATTGAGGACGCAACAAGAGCAATTGACGCAAAGGGGGTTCAAGAAGCCAGGAAGGACCTTGTTGTTCGGGGTGCAAAAATTATTACGAGCGATGAACTTTAAACAATATCATTAAAGCTTTCTACTTATTACGCTCAACAATGAATTTTGCTTCTGTTCCCAGTTGAAACTGATTGATTTATTCTTTTCAGTATCGATGGTTGGTTGAATAATTTCAAAATGTAAATGAGGGCCATTTGAGAACCCTGTATTTCCCGAATACCCTATCACCTGCCCTTTTTTAACCATTTGCCCTTCCTTCACAAGCGAGCCATTTTTATTTAAATGAATATAGTTAGCAATAGTTCCATCGGAGTGATAGATAGAAATAAAATTTGCATCGTCTATAAATGCCCGGGATGGACCGCCAGTTCCTGAATCTGATTTAACCGAGGCAACAATACCATCTCTGGCAGCTGTAATGGGCGTACCAATAGGCATAACGAAATCATAGGCAAACATGTCGTGATGACTAAAATCTCCACCGGGGCCTTGGGATACCTTGAATGAACTTCCCTTGGCATAGGGTAAAGCGTATCCAAAATTAAAGTCGGGTATTTTAGTTACATCACCTAATACCACTTTCCACTTATAAAAACATTGATAATCTTTAGTAGGATCCAGGCGTTTGAGTACACTTAAATTAAAACCAATTGCTTTTGCTGGCACTACCGCTGATATTTCTCGTTTTACCGGAGCCTGAAGATTCTCTAGTTCAACTGACAATTTAATTGTAACCGGGACATTAAAATCGTTGTCAAATTTCAATAACAAAGAATCACTTCCAGTCTCCTTAATATAAATTTTGGTGCGTTCCTTTATTTTATATGGAGATGCTTGAATAACGGTTATATAAAATAACGGGAATAAAAGACAAATAAATGCTTTCACCCCTCCCCTAAATTTTCTAAATGACTTCCCCTCATTGGAATGTTCATCTTTTCTCACTCTAAAACTCACTTGGTAATTAAACGTAAAGAAGAAGCGAAAGATACGTTTTTTTACATTTTCTCAAACTCGAAATTGTGCGATAATCCCTTCACCTACAGTGGAAGATCGCTTTGTTTACAGGGATTCAATTAGATCGAAAGTACTGGAACATTATTTGCTAACTTACATGTAATGAAGACATAAAACTTGAAAACTTAACATCTAACATTGAAACCTATGAAAACTTTGAAAAATTTAACGTTGGCTATCTTAGCCGCTGGAGCAATGGCGGCTTGTTCGACAACAAGGACCGGGACTGGCTCAGGAAGTTCGACGGGAACTTCTGGTACCGGAACAGATACTGCATCAACTGGTACATCAGGTACTACTGGTACAACAGGTACTACGAGGGACTCATTAACTAGTAACACAGGTACAACAGGCGTGGGCGGCAACGTTTCTGGCTCCATGAATACAGGCAGCTCAACGGGAAACTATGCAGGCTCTACCGAAGTAACGGGTAGTACCACAAACTCAACAGTCAACGCAACCGGTTCAGTCACTACAACAGGTAGCGCAAATGGAACTATGGATGGTGCAACCGGGATTTCCGGTTCTCAAGGGGCTGGAGCGGGCAATACAAGCACCCTTGCAGCTGGCGGCAGTAATTCTATCAGTGGTACTGGAACTTCTACAGACAAGTCATTAAATAACCGTAACAATGCTTCTATTCCGACTAATGGTAGCACAATGGGTGATAGAAATCTTTCCACTAATGGAACAAACAAACCTTCAAGCTCTACCAGCCCAGGTCCATGGAACTCCACAGCAGCAGGCTCAACTTCAGCTGCTAGCTTTATTTCAACCGCTGCCCAATCAGGTATGAAAGAAATGGAGCTAAGCCGCCTTGCCCAGACCAAAGCAAGTAACCCTGAGGTAAGATCATTTGCAAGTATGATGGTTAAGGATCATTCTATGCAACACCAAAAATTAGCGACATTGGCCAGAAGCAAAGGTGTAACAGTCCCAGAAGGTACGACAGCAGTCGGAGCTGGCTCAGGCACAATGGGAAGTATGTCAGGAACCGGAACAATTGGTAATCAAAATTCTGGAAGCAGTACACCTAGTATAAACACAAATAGTGGCACAAATGGCAGTATTTCAGGGAACATTGGCAATCAGGGTTCGGGAATTAACACAAACACCACTTCTGGAACCAACCTAAGTAGCAATCAAAATTTGGGAAATGTAAGCTCAAATACCAGTAACTCCGGAACAGCTACTTCTGCCGGTGCTACAGATCAATCTATAGGAACTCAGGGTAATACCTCGCTGCAACAAAACATGGGAACTACAGGTGCACACGATATGAGTTCTATGAGCCCAACCAGCAGCAGTGCTATTTCAAATGATGTAAGCAGTCTTCAAAACTTATCAGGAAGTGAGTTTGACAGAAAATACATGCAGATGATGGTTCAGGATCATGAGCAGGCGGTAAGCCTATTCACCACAGCTTCTCAGTCAAGTGACGCGGAAGTGAGAGCATTTGCTATGAAAAATCTTCCAAAGCTTAGAGCTCATTTATATGATGCGAAGCAAATAAGTAACAGATTGACCAGATAATCACTTGTTTTCTGTTTTAGACTCAGCCGGAATTATAATTCCGGCTGTTTTTTTATCATTTTTGCGGGACTTAAAGGATTTAAATGGGTTTCAAAATCCTAATCAACATTTACAGGCATATCTGGTTTAATGTGGAGTATTTCAACTGAGCCCGGGAAATACACACCAGGTTCCGTCAAAAAGCTTTTAATGGAGAATAATATTTCGAAAAAGAATAGTGGTCCGGGAAAGATAAGCAGGATGTTCCTAACACTACAAGATGTAGGAGCCTTTGTTGCCCGGTTCTTTAAAGAGGCCTTCCTCCCACCATATGAATTTAAAGAGCTTATCAATCAGTGTTATAATATTGGTTATCAATCTCTGATTTTGATTTCCACCACTGGTTTCATAACTGGTATCGTTTTCACAAAGCAATCGCGGCCCTCCCTTGCAGAATTTGGAGCTACATCCTGGCTCCCATCCTTGGTAGCCATTGCCTTGTTGCGAACTCTGGCTCCCCTACTTACTGCACTGATTGCCGCGGGTAAGGTAGGTTCAAGCATTGGAGCAGAACTTGGTTCTATGCGCGTAACCGAACAAATAGATGCAATGGAAGTGTCTGCCACTAACCCCTTCAAGTTTTTAGTAGCTACCCGGGTAATGGCAACAACGATAACTATTCCAATACTCTCTTTCTATACTGCTTTAGTAGGTATGCTTGGAGCATTACTTAATGTTTCCCTGAGCGAAGGTACTAGTGCACGAGCCTTTTTTCAAACAGCTCTTGAGTCTATTACCTTTTTAGACATCACAGCTTCAACCATTCGTTCAGTTCTTTATGGCTTTACCATTGGGATCGTAGGTTGTTATCAAGGTTATAATTCTTCGAAAGGAACCGAAGGCGTAGGTCAAGCCGCTAATTCAGCGGTAGTTATCGGTATGTTCCTTGTATTCCTTGAAGAAGTCATCACCGTTCAATTCTTCTCAATTTTTAGGGCTGGATAATGGAACTTTCACAAAACATTGTATCAAAAGAAAAGGTCATCCAAATCAAGGGATTAAATAAGTTCTTTGGAAATCTGGAGGTGCTTAAAAACGCAGACCTTACCCTCCACAAAGGAGAGAACCTTGTAGTTTTGGGAAAGTCAGGTTCAGGAAAATCTGTACTAATCAAAATAATTGTCGGACTATTGAAACCAGATTCAGGCTCTGTGCAGGTACTCGGAAAAGAAGTAGATAAAATAACTTATAAAGAATTATTAGACCTTCGGTTGAAGGTTGGCTTCTCTTTCCAAAACAGCGCCCTCTACGACAGTATGACCGTACGTCAGAACCTTGAATTCCCACTTGTAAGAAATCAGAGGAACTTGTCTAAAGTAGAAATAAATAGGGCGGTTGAAGAAGTACTAGACGCAGTGGGACTGATGCAAACGATAGATCAAATGCCCTCAGAACTTTCAGGAGGCCAACGGAAACGGATTGGTATTGCCCGAACACTTATTCTTCAACCTGAAATCATGCTTTATGACGAGCCCACCGCCGGGTTAGATCCAATCACCTCAGAGGACATTAATAATTTAATTAACGAAGTACAGGAGAAATATCGCACCAGTTCAATTGTGATCACTCATGACCTAACGTGCGCAAAAACGGTAAGTAACAGGGTAACTATTTTGCTCGACGGACGGTTCGAAAGACAGGGAACATTTGATGAAGTTTTTAACACAACAGATAATCGGGTAAGACCTTTTTACGATTATAATTTTATTCATTAGGCAATGGAAGCAACAGAGACGCGACGAAAAATAACGGTCGGCATATTTATATTTATAGGGTTACTTATTTTTATTCTTGGGGTTTTTACGTTGGGCAGTCAAAAAAAGGCCTTTGTAAAAAGCTTTTTAGTGAAGGTAGTTTTTGACGATATTCAGGGATTAAAGGCTGGCGATAATGTTTGGTTTTCCGGGGTAAAAATAGGAACGATCAAAAAGATCCAGTTCTACGGTACTTCCCAGGTGGAAGTAACAATGAACATTGAAGAGAACGCACACCAATATATACGGAAAGATGCTGCTGCAAGTATTGGATCCGACGGACTTATCGGAAATAAGATTATCGTAATAGATGGAGGAAACCCAAGAGTTCCAGCTATAGAGGATGGTGATAGGATACGTGTCAATAAAACGCTTTCTACTGACGAGATGATGAAAACTTTACAGGTGAACAACCGCAACTTGGTAGATATCACCTCCGACTTCAAAACCATCTCTTCAAACCTGGCTTCAGGTAAAGGAACAGCTGGAGCGCTGCTATCTGATGAAGAAATGGCAAAGAATTTAAAAAGCATAGTAGCTAATCTTCAAAGAACAACTATTGCGACTAACAAAATGGCTGCAGAACTTAGAACTTTTAGCCATTCTCTTAATAATAAGCAGGGATTAGTGAACAACCTTGTAAGTGATACAGTAATATTTAATCGCTTAAGAAATTCATCTTACGAGTTCCAGCAGGCAGCTCAATCTGCCAATGCAATTACATCTAATTTAAATACGGCGTCGGCAAAATTAAATGACCCAAATGCCCCTGCAGGATTATTGTTGAACGATCAGCAAACTACAGAGCAACTGAGAAGAATAATTCAAAACCTTGAGAGCAGTAGCTATAATTTAAACGAAGATCTGAAAGCTCTGCAGAGCAATTTCTTGTTCCGGGGATATTTCAAACGGAAAGCCAGGGAAGCTGAAGAAAAGAAATAATAATGGTACATACTGCCGAAATTTTCCACATAGAAAAGAGGGTATGTGTCTTAGTTATAATGAACCGTATACAGGAATTATATCAATTTCTACAAAAACACAATTATGGCATTAGTTTTCTAGGTAGGTATCCAGGTAAGATGAGTATAGAAACTTGGAAACAAGAAAGAATCTATGTTTAAAGTGTATTTGTAATTTAGATTTGATGTACGCCCTGTTCAATCTCATATTGGCCAGGGCTTTTTTACTAATTTAATCTCCTACCGAGTCAAGGGGTTTTCGTTGCAAGTTGGCGGTTACTGAAGACTTAAATTGAGAGGGAGTTTGACCTGTCACTTGTTTGAACTGAGTTGAAAGATATTGTACACTACTATACCCAAGCTTAAATGCTATTTCACTTAAATTGAGCTCCTTGTATAAAATCAACTCTTTTGCTTTTTCGATACGCTGACGGATAATAAACTGCTCGATAGTAATCCCTTCCACAGAGGAAAACAGGGCACTTAGATAGTTATAGTCGTGATGTAAATCGGAGGAGATTATCTGAGACCAATTAACTTTAAGGTCTAACGTTTCTGAATGATGAACTTTCGAGATAATTATATTCTTAATTCTTTCAATTAATCGTGATTTACCAGGCTCCAACAACTCAAATCCAAGCCCCTCCAGCTTCTTTGACAGCTGTTCCTGCTTGTCCATAGTTAGTTCCTGCTCTTTTAGCTTAACTATCCCCAACTCCGTTGACAAGGAATGCAGGTCGAGTTCTGACAATACTTGGTCAACTGTCAGAACGCATCGCCTGCAAACCATATTCTTTATATAAAGCTCCATCTGTTTCTGCTGATAAAGCAAAAATACATGTGAGCCATTTCATCCCTGTCATCTTGTTGTAATGACGGTCAGGAAATCCTTTCAATTACATTTCTACTTCTGAATTTCCGCCTCAAAGGAGCCCTCCGTAATCTTTTTTAATGAACCTGTCAAACTCGAGCTATCGAATTCAAATGTTCCCTTTACACCGTTACTTTGAAATGTAGTAATTCTAATAGTTCCGGAGTTAGCGAGATGCCGGTTTGCAGCAGGAACAGGCCCGTTAACGTAAGTAGCTTCCGCGCTTTTCGTAATTGGAAATTCACCTTTCCCTCTTATTCCAGGTATCACAAAAGTAATTAGCTCATTGGTTGCAGTAAGTTTGGCGGTAATGGTTATCGTGTTTCCATCACCTTTAGTGGCATAAACATTTTCAGAGCCGGTTGCAGATTTTGCAGTACCGTTTACAATAAAACTCATCCCAGGATTAAGCACTTCCAGCTGCTCATCTTTCTTACAAGATGCCAGGGCCAAAAGGATGAATAACATTAATAATAAAGCTGAAGATTGTGTTGTGTGTGTTTTCATAAATACTGGTTTATATAAATATAAAAGCTGTTTTTATACTTATTGTTCGTAGAAAACACAATTTTATCCCTTTCTAAATAAGCGGAAAACGGAATAGTATAACAAGTAGTGAGGGTTTTCCCCTCATCTTATTCTATCTACTGGAAAGTTCCAGAATACGGTCGAACTCTTCTTTCTTCATAGTCATTACAGAAAGCCTACCTTGCTTTACGAGACCGATATTAGCAAGCATTTCATCTGCCTTTATCTCTTCAAGTGTAACAGGCCTTTTCAGTGTTTCTACAGGCGAAAGGTCTACAACTACCCAGTTTGGATCCTCTGTAGTTGGATCCTGATAAAATTCCTTTACTACTTTCGCCACACCCACTACGGCCTTTCCTTCGTTAGAATGATAAAAAAGCACCAGATCGCCTTCTTTCATTGCCTTTAAATTGTTTCTCGCCTGGTAGTTTCTCACTCCATCCCAGAAGGTACGACCATCTTCATTAAATTTTTCCCAGCTGTATTTGAATGGCTCTGACTTAACCAAAAAGTAGTTCATGTGTGTTTTTTATAATTAGAAGATTAAAACATCTCCTCTTTAAAATTTAATCATTGAGGGACAAAACTAATAAATTAGAAAGAATTCGATGATAAGGGGATTGGAGATAGCGCTAAGAATATAACAAAAAGTAATGCGGGATAAATATTTACGATTTGACCTTTGTTCGTTTAAAGTTCATATTTGAGATATTAAACAAAGCGATATGAGGATTTTAAATAAAATATTTGGATTTACACTTCCATTTAAGAAAACAGGCGTTAAAAACAATACTTTTGAGTCAAACCCTATACATATGAGGTTTAATCTCCATAACGTTTCAGACGATTACTATATGTTTATTTAGCCGGCCCCTTTTTCCTACTGCTTCTCTGACCGAGGTAAAGGCTTAAAATAACGAGCACTGTACCTGCGATAGTGTAGGCAGTTATGGGCTCATCCATTAGCCACCATGCGTAAAAGAAGCCAAAGACAGGGCAAAGGAACAGCCATAAAGAAGCTTCCACCGTATCAATACGAAGTAGATGAAACCAGCATATCAACCCTACAATGGATACGGCAATACTCAGCCAGAGAACGGATAGCCAGAAATTAGAATCAAGGCGAACAGTCGTGAAATCGCTCATAACAATTGTAAAAGGGAGAAGCAAAATTCCGGCAATAAAAACCTGCCACCCGTTTATCAATAAGTTAGGGAGTTTCCACTTCACACTAGCATAATATACACTGGCAATGGAAACTGTAATCATACTTGCAATAAGCAAAATTAAGCCACCTAAAGTAGTGTGGCTATCTTGAAGTAAAGGATAACAAGCTACTCCTATTCCAGCCATTCCTAAAAATACACAGAGAATTTCTGTCGCAGAAGGTTTCCGCCTCAGCCATAAAGCAGAAAAAACCACTATTAATAATGGATTTGTAGAGACAGCTAGACTTCCAATACCCGCTGCTGTGTATTTCATTGCAAAAACATACAAACCCAGGTACATAGTCGTATTTAGAAAACCAAACAGAGTGAGCTGCTTAAACTCTTGGCGATTAGGTATACGGTATTCCTTATCTCTGCTAAACGCATAGGTTAAGCCAAGTAGAATGGATCCAGCTATAAAAAAACGCGAGTTAGCTAAGATCAAAGGGGGCGCTGACAACACACCAACCTTAGTAGCAACAGAAGCTGATGCCCAAAGAATAGAAAATATTAAGCCTATCAATATCTTTTTCACACTGGCAAAACTAAAAATACTACTGGTAAGATTGGTTAAAATTGAACATTAACCCGACACTACAGGACAGAGATTTTCATCCATATTTCTAAATTGGCGGAAACCAATTACAACACTAATGCGATTAGAAATTTTTCTGGGCGCCTGCCTCATAAGTTTCATCAGTTTCAACACCTTTGCTCAGGAAGACCGGGGTTATAAAATTTACCAGTTCCCAGCCAACATGATCCCTAAAATTGACGGTAAGACCGATGATTGGGATTCCTTCCCTAAAGAGTATATCGTAGGGACTGACCAGTTGTGGGATGACTCGGGACGCTATCCAAAAGTTGACCCTAAAAATTTGGATGTAAAGGTGAAAGTAGCTTGGGTAAAAGGACTCAACAGGCTTTATTTTCTGTATGAGGCATACGATAATTATTGGGATTTTAGTCTTGCAGGATTGCATAATGACACCTTTGAGATCGTTGTCGATGGCGACCTTTCGGGTGGGCCTCTGATTCAGGAACAGCATCCAAATCAAACCCTCGATAAAATGGAAACCTACTTTTCGTATCACGGCGTCCATGCTCAAAACTATCATATTTTCACCCCAGCTGTGGGGAAAGACTGGGCCCTTGCGTGGGGTTCACAACCATGGATAAAGAACCTTCCCTATTCCAACATCGCCTATAACTATAATTTCAAACCAGGAGAACGGGGAAGGTTAATTGCAGAGTTTTGGATAACACCCTTTGACTATGCTGGAGCTGAAGGTCCTGTAAGGGCGGTGGAATCAATATTGTATGATAACAAGAAGATTGGACTTACTTGGGCGATAATTGACTATGACGACGTGAATGATGAAAAAGTAAAAGGATTTTGGAACTTATCCAAAAACCATAAGATGTACGGTAATTCCAGCCTTGGAACCGTCTTCACCTTACTGCCGCTTGAAGAAAAATATCTGAAACCTCTGGACGCCCGTTGGTCTTTCATTGTTACTGATATGGCAAAGAGAGAAGTGACATTTAAAGATCAAAGCCGGGGCAAGATCGAGAAATGGCATTGGGATTTCGGAGATGGAACAAGCTCGGCAGAACCAAATCCGGTCCATCGTTACAAAGAAGCAGGGAAATACCTTGTGGTACTGGAAATCGAAGGACCAGATGGAAAAGCCCGTTGGGCAAATCAGTGGGATGTGGCCGTTAAGTAGTCCCTAACTTCCTATTTTGCCTGGAGTTTGAAGGAATCAGCTACCCCAGTTTGAAAGCCATCATCTTCAACTTTTGGCAAAATAGCATGGTATTCCCCTTTTATTTCTATACCAACTTGTGTCCGCTCAAGTTTAATCTTTAAGAAGCCGTGTTGCGAGTCGCAGTAACTTACCAGGCGAACGCCTTCGAATAAAGGATGTTCCGGAGTAAAATTTACATCGTCCTTGTTTGCAATGGCGTGCAACTGGTCATACCCCCCGCCCCCAGCAACAATAAATGTGGTTTTCTCTCCGTCAGGATAATTCTTCTCAAACCTCTGATAGTTATGCACATGACCGCTAAACACTACGTCTGGCCTTACTTGCGCCTCCTGAAATGAACGCTCAAGAACTTCGATCATTGTTAAACTTGAACCGTGATTAATATCTGCAGAATATGGAGCGTGGTGAATACACACGATGATGGCTTTTTGAGGTCTCTGAGTAGCAGCGGATCTTAGTTCGTCAACAAACCATAACCTTTGTTCCTCTGTAACTATGCCAAATTTGGGAACATTGCTTTGTAATCCTATAATATTGGCTAGCGGTGTTTCCAATGTCCAATAAACGTTGGGCTGGGGCATACTCATCCAATTTGTGTCTCCACTAAAACTGACTATCCTACGCTCGGTGTCGCAGAAAACGGCCATAAAAGGCTCAAGGCTATTGTAGGCAACGGAACTTTGTGGATTTACATCACAATCATGGTTACCGGCAATAGCGAAAATAGGACGAGGATATTTACTATAAGGTGAAAAGAATTGCTCGTAGTAGCGGGAAGCCTCTCCATGATTGTAAACTACATCGCCTAGATGGAAAAGGAAATCCGGCTGATCTTCCTCATTTCCAAACTGATGAAGCATGGCCCCCACTACCTTTTCCTGAAATTCTAGTCCCCTGATACTTCCTGTATCGCCCACCATATGGAATATCATTTGGTCCTTGCTTACATTTCTTATCGTCTCTATAGGCAGATGAAAAGGATAAGTACCAGACGGCGTGGGTAATGGCTGGTATTTATAACTATCATCAGGCTGGTTTAATTTTATTGCAGGACTGGTATATTTTTCAGGGTTTTCGATGATCATTAACAAAAATAGCAATTCGATATTAACAAATCATCAATTGATACTTTTATTCAGTTGTCCTGAAAGGCGAAGCGGGTAATTTTTCAATATTATACAAATTAGGAAAAACCGGATTATCTGCCCAGGCATACCTTACGAATTTAGGTTCTGGGACTTCTTCAGACCATACATGCACAGTAGTTCCTACAATCTTTGCCTTAGCCCAAACGAATTTTTTATCTTCCCCAGCAATTGCAAATTGTGATAACTCCTCCCCGTCAATACTGATTAGTCCGCTCCCTACATTGCGAAAACTAATAATCATCTTGTTTCCTTCAACCCTTGAGGACTCGTAAAGAGGCCCGCTATGCACCAGATTCTTCTCTCCGTAATTCAGTCGCCTTGCAATCAAAGCAAGCCTTTCGCCAACATCTTTCTTATTGTCGGGATGAATATCGTTCCACTCTCCCAGGTCGATAGTAACTGCCATTCCCGTATTGGGAATACTTAGGGTTTTTAAAGAAGCTTCTCTTACGATGGCCCAGCTACTCTCAGTTGGTAGATAACTGGCGTCGCTAAAATTGGGAAGTTGAACATAGTAAAATGGCAATTTAGGACTGGAGAACTTCTGTCTCCAGTCACTTATCAGAGCAGGGAGTAGCTTTTCGTACTCCTCCGGCTTCCCTGTATTGCTTTCGCCCTGGTACCAGAGCACACCTTTTAGAGCATAATTAGTAAAAGGGGCAATCATAGCATTGTACAGAGCTGTAGGCTGGTTCTGTTCAGCAATAGGTCCCGGACCAACTCCTCCCCTCTGTGGCCGAAATACTTTACCAACCTTATACAGCCAATCACCTTTCAAATCAATTTGCCAATTTCCTACCATTAAAGAATAAGGCTTATCGGGAACAAAGCCTCCTTTACCCGCATTATTTTGAACCCTGATAACCAGTATATTTCTACCCGGCTTAAGAACTCCAGCAGGTACTAAGTACCTACGTTGCGGGTACATGTAGGATGTTGAACCTACTTGTTTCCCGTTAATATAGGCAATATCAGCATCTACAATCCTCCCCATAAACAATTTGGCCTCCTTCCCTGCCATGGATGCGGGAACTTCTATCTCTTTCCGATACCAAACTACCCCGTTCAGATCTCTTACACCCTGATCTTCCCAATATCCTGGAATATTGATATTTTGCCAGTTCTTTGGCACATAAGAGCTTTCAAACCATTTAACAGCTTCGGCCATCCCTTTATCCGGTTCTGGATCAGGTTTCTGGCTTGCTGAAACTGCTGCCCTCTGCCTGTCTTGAATATAAGAAGTGTCTTTATTACGCGCTATAGTCGCTGCCAGAGCACCAAATTGTTTTAAACCCTCTTCGCTTGTCCAGGCCTCGATAGGCGTTCCTCCATAACTTGAATTAATTATTCCAATAGGAACACGATGCTTGTTATAAATATTGCGGGCAAAGAAATAGGCAACAGCCGAGAAATCATTTACACTTTGTGAATTTGCCCACTTCCATGAGCCTTTTTGGAAATCATCCTTCGTTCCCGAAAGACTTGCCATGGTAGGAACCAAAAACTGCCGGATTTCAGGAAAATTGGCCTTTTCGATATCTTCAGCATACCTCACATTATGTATTCCCATTTGATGAACCATGTTTGACTGGCCCGCACACAGCCAGACATCACCTAACAATATTCCCTTCAGTATTATTGTGTTCTTTCCCTGCAATCGCATTTCATATGGACCTCCTGCCTTCATCGCAGGTAGCTTTACCAACCATTTCCCTTCCGCCCCGGCCACTGTGGAAATGCTTCTTTTGTTAAAGTTAACACTAACCTTCTCTCCAGGGGAAGCCCAACCCCAAATTTTAAGAGGCATGTCACGCTGCAGAACCATACTATCTGCAACTAGTCGCGGTAACCGTATCTGGGCATTCGACTGAACGATCGACAAGCAGGAAAAAAAAAGAAAGAATTGAGCGAGAACTTTGTACATATCCGAAATTTGAAAGGCCCTTTATCTATTAGTATTACTCAATAACTCACTTACTTTTGAACTTGCAGGAGGACCAAGGTAACTTTCTTTTAACCCTCCACTATCCAGGATGATCCTTTGTAAAACCACCCCAGGATCAATCCTCCAAAATTTAATTATATGCTTGCCTGGAGAGGTGAATTTATGTTTGAAGGTTTGCGGCCGAATATTATCAGCAACTGATCTTTCCCAACTGCCCATTCCCTCATTGGCGTGAATATTAATTATTTCAGGTTTACTATTATCTACCGAAATAGCATAGGTTAAACCTCCTTTATTAATAAAATCAAGCGAGGGGGACACGAGTATCTTCATCTTAACCGTTCCGGTGTCCTGCAAATTAATTTCGTACTGCAGATGGGCTGAACTTGAAGATAAGCTGACTGATGGTTGGGTAACCGGGACAGACATGATACCTGATTTTGTTCTTCCATATCCTGGTAGCACCTGCCAGGAAGCAGAGGGAATAGCCCTTGAAAACTGGTCTGCTTCCAGAGCTAAATACGAGGCTTTAGCAAGAAAATTAGGCTTGCCTTCTTCAGCTGCAGAAGCCTTATTTACCAGTGCATAGACTGTTACGTCTCGACCAGCTCCATTTATGGTCACACCCACTTTTTTTGATCCTGTAGGTACCTTGTTCCAATCAGCCTCCAGCCATATCCTTCGTTCGTCTCCGAGCTTTCCTGATAAGACATCGGCTTTAAGCCACTCTTCACTTGTTTTTACTGTAAAGTCAAAGCCTGCTGTACCTTTATTAAATACCTCGATATAACGACGCCTGTTGTTCACATCAAAACTTAACGTTACCTCCTCGCTGCCAGCGAGCTTTAACGAACCTTCAACGGCTACCCCCATCTCTGCTCTTCCATCTGGTACAAGCGTTTTAACCTCAGGCAAAACATCCACCTCTGGATCCCTCCATGAAACGTAACTAATATGTGTCTGATCCATCATATGGTTCCACTTTCCCCCAGCAAGCTCTTTGTTATAGCGATGAGATATTACCTTATCCCTTTCAAACAGCTGCTTTGCTTTTTCTGCGAGGCTATTTGTTGCAGAACGGCCTTGATTCGCGTACAGACGATTTTTCCCTACCGTATAGTACAGCTCATTCAAGTTTGCGCAGGCTAGAACCGGGTGTAAGACCAGTTGAAAAAAAGCGTCCCGGTAGTCTTCAGGGAGGTCCTTCTCTATCTTTTCTGCCCGTCTGGCCAAAGTATTATAATCTTGTACTACGCGTTCAAATTCCTGATAGTTTACAAGACTATAAGTATTAGGTGAAAGCAACTCGGGCTTTCTTCTTCCATTGTATTTCGTATACTCTGAAATAATATCAGCTATCTCTACAGCATGCTTAGCGCCGAACTGAGCAGCAGCCCATTTCTCCGTATATAATTGTAAACTCTTAGCCGGCCACTTTTCTGGCTCCCTTGCATAATCCAGAAAGAACTCGATTGGGAACTCCATCGGCTTGAGATCGCCTACATTTACAATCCATATCCGATCTGCCCCGTACTGGTGCGCCAGATGCATCTGCTCCCAAACTTTTGAGATAGGATTAGTATTTAGCCACTTGTAGTTTCTCGGTCCACCCACATAATCAAAGTGGTAATAGATCCCGTATCCACCGCTCCTCGGCTTATCCTTTAGTGAAGGCAGCTTTCTAATGTTTCCCCAATTATCGTCGCATAATAGTAATGTTACATCATCAGGTACACGCATGCCTTTATCGTAGTAGTCTTGCACCTCTTTATAAAGCGCCCATAGTTGCGGAACGTCCGAGGGGTTTTTGCCGGTAACGTCAGCGATGATCTGACGCTGGTCCTTTACTATTTTTTCTAGAAGTGCTATATTACTACCCTCGGTCATTGGTTCGTCGCCGTCCCCCCTCATTGCAATTGTAACAATGCTTTCCTTTGAACCCATATTTTTAATACCATCACCCCAGAACTCTTTTAGTACCGGAGCATTAGTTTGATAATTCCAATCACCTTTGCCGAAGCGTTTCCATTCCTGTTGTGATCGCACCATGGGCTCGTGGTGAGAGGTTCCCATAACTACTCCATACTCATCGGCAAGTACAGGATTTAATTTATCATCATCGTTGAAAGCATTTCCCCACATTGCTGGCCAGAGATAATTACCCTTTAACCTGAGAATAAGTTCAAAAACATGCTCGTAGAACTTATGATTTAAACCACCAAACTTCTCCCTGGCCCATCCTGTTAGAGCTGGCGCCTCGTCGTTCAAAAATATTCCCCGGTATTTGACTGCCGGTTCTTTAAGTATATGCCGGGCACCCGTCAAATAGATGTCTTTCCGTTTTGCAACCGGTACATCAGCCCACCAGTACCATGGGGAAACGCCGATTTGAGCCGAGACTGTATAAATACCATAGATAGTCCCCCTTTTATCGCTACCAGCTATTACCAGTGCCCGCTCTACTCCAGGAAAGGGATTATTTATGATCTGTGTTGTTGACGACTCCCATTTACCAACAACGCCGGCAACGTTTAGTCTTTTACTTTTAACTAGCTGATCAATAAGCGCATTATGGCCTATGGTGCCAGCAATTATAATAGTTTTAGAGCTCTTTTCGGGAGCGTTTGCCCAAGATGGCTCTGTTCCCGTAACCTTTTGAAGATCCTGGGCAAAACTTTTAAACGCTCTCATAACCCCCGGCCACTCATTTGTACTGCAAACAAGCGCTGGTACCTTTCCATCCGAGCTTAGAGGAAATCCCCCTGCAACTTTGCTAAAAGAGATGTAGACATCTGTTTCTACAGCTTTTACACTTCCTGCTATCATCAGCAGCCCAACAAGGATTGTCTTTCTTAACCTCAACATTACTTCTTCTTAAAATTCACCACTTCCCAATAAGCCTTTTTGGGTTTCAAATTCGTATCAAACAACAGTGGATAATTTTTCCTCCCCTGTACAGGATAAGTATCCAGCCAGGTATACCTGTCGGAAAGATTCCAAAATGTTACACTGGTGATCTTTTCCTTATTCTCCCTGAAAATATTGAAGACCTTTGAATATTGCTCAACCTGTTTATCTTCCAGCTCAGGAGTAAGAACATCTGACTCACCCGGTTTTCTTTCTCTTCGTTCTTTTTCCCATGGATAAACAGACATGTCTAATTCAGTTATTTGCACCTCTAATCCCAGTGAAGAAAACTTCTCAATGGTGTTTCTCAACTCGGTCTCTGATGGTTCATAAATAGACCAATGGGCTTGTAGTCCCACACCATGCACCGGCACTTTTGCGTCTACCAGTTTTTTCATCAGCCGGTACACCCGCTCCATTTTTTCCGGCCGCTCCGTATTGTAGTCATTATAGAATAACCTCGCTTTCGGATCGGCTTCATGGGCATATTCAAACGCTTTTGCTATAAAGTCTTCACCGCATATCTGATACCACTGAGAATTTCTCAGGAACTTGGTGCTATCATCATCTATAGCCTCATTTACAACATCCCACACATAAATCTTTCCTTCATAGCGTTTTACCACGCTGAAGATATGCTCCTTTAGTCGCTTTAGTAGCAATTCCCTGCTGGCAGTCTTCCCATCCGCATCTTTAAACATCCATGCTGCGGTCTGTTCATGCCAGCATAAATTGTGTCCCCTCACTTTTAGTCCATTATTATGAGCGAAATTGACAATAGAATCTGCGTCCCTCCAGGCGTACCTGTTTTCTGCAGGATGAATTACGCCCATCTTCATTGCATTCTCTGCCGTAAGGCTGTTAAAATGCTTTTTGATAAAGTCTGCTGTTTCCCCCGAGAGGTCTTTCGGACCGACAGCTACTCCAATTGGGAAATATGACCTATAATAATCCTTTAAGCCCTTATGGGAACTTGTAGAACTGCTCTTTTTGCTTGCACAGCTTGTAGCAATCAATGCAGCAATAGAAAACACTAATGAAATTTTGTTTCTGTACATCTGTACGGTGTGTGTTAATTTTCAATGGCTAGTCAAACCTACCGGTTGTCTATAATGCTTAGTTTTTGGCTTGAATCAGCTGTAAAAGTAGTTCTGGAAGTGTTCTGGCAGGTATTCTGATTGTTCTAAATCATAGCACAAATGTTTAAAATACATTTATAGGAGAAAATTGAACAAAAAGCGTTTGCTGAGCTAAAGGAAACATAAAAAAAAGACCTGGAGGTTTATACCGCCAAGTCTATCTTAAACACTTAAATTATTAAATATAAAAACTTATTTCATCCATTCTTCACTGGAAGGCTTACCTGTAAGTTGCATTGGATTAACCGTTTGTAGGAACTTCAATTCGTAAACAGGGCGTTCGAGCTCGTAGGGAACCGGGCGTTTACTAAACTGCTGGAAATATAACAAACAGCCATCCTTCCAGACCTCTGCATCACGAGCCTGAACCTTTAACCGGCTTTGAACGTGATGAAATCTTTCAGGATCAACGAATGCCTCCACTTTGTCCCAGGTTTTTTGAAAATCACGAACCTGTTGCACTCCGCGGTCATAATGATAGCATAATTCATCCCATAGCGTCCTGCCGTTCTTCATCTTGTAGTCCCAAGACACATGGTGAAACCAAAGCAGATATATTTCTGGACAAGTCTTTATGTCATTTAATTGAGATGCTAAAGGTTCAGCATATTGGGATACAGCATCACTTCCACTTTTGGTCCTGTTAAACCCAATGCCGCTACTACTTGCCTGGTGGTAGTAAGGGGGAGTCCAGTCTACCCTGACGTTTGCAGGAGCCCACCAGGGACCAGGTCCATAATGGTGATTTGCAGAAAAAATGTGATGTAATCCAAGGGGCATAGAATAATTTACGGCTGCTTCCCTGCTTTCGAGCATCATCTTCTTTATTGGATCCACAAACTTATCTTCCCAGTTATTGTCTCTGATAAGAGGTTGAAATGTAAGACGCAGCCATTCATTGGCAACCTTTTCGCTTTCCAAGCTATTATCCCAGGCCAAACGACCAAAGGCATACCAATTAGCCTGGGCAAAATGATGGCCAGTCCAATTTGAATCCAGCCCGACATTTGATACACCAGCTATAGCTGTATGCTTCTGGTTAAAGATACTACCGTCTGTACAACGTGCTACCGTACTTCCTTTACCTTTTTGGTAAGTATCACTTTTCAAACATTCCTCCCACATAGTGGATAGGAAAACCAGATGGTTAGAATGACCGAGATATTCTTGGGTAACCTGAAACTCTGGCATTACAGAAGTTTTCTCCATTGCACCAAATAAGGCGCTAAATGGTTCTCTCGGTTGAAAATCTATAGGACCATTTTTTACTTGTATAATAACATTGTCCCTGAATTGACCATCCAAAGGTTTAAATTCATTGTACGCTTGTCGCGCCCGATCCTTATCTGTTGAGCTATAAACAAAAGCCCGCCACATTACTATACCTTGATGAGGCTGAAGCACATCGGCTAACATGTTTGCTCCCTCGGCATGGGTACGACCAAAATCTTGCGGTCCGGGTTGGCCCTCGCTATTTGCCTTTACAAGAAACCCACCGAAGTCGGGTACGAGCTTGTAGATTTCACCGGCTTTGTTTTTCCACCACTTTACCACTTCAGGATTTAATGGGTCGGAAGTTTTTAGCCCACCCAAAATAGCAGGAGACGAAAAATTAACGGAAAGATAGGTTCGAACGCCGAATGGCCGCAAGGCGTCGGCAATGGCTTTTACGCGTTTTAAATTCTCCGAAGCAAGCATCCGCGGGGATGAGTTAACATTATTAAGAACGCTTCCGTTTATGCCAATAGACGCATTAGCACGAGCGTACTGACTCCACAATTCCAGGTCCTTCGGCGTTACAACGAGGTCTTTCTCTCCTCTCCAGAAGATTGATCTCCCTGCATATCCTCGCTCAATAGAACCGTTAAGGTTATCCCAATGGTTCAAAACCCTCCTGTCATAAGACGGATTAGAAACGATATTACCGACAGGCTGATGAAGTGTCTGACGGCGAAGAAGTTCAAAAACTCCATAAAGAATACCTCGTTCAGTGTTGGCATAAATACCGTCCTTGCCAAGTTTAAAACCATCTCCTTTTATAGATTTATCTTCAGAAATTGTAAGAGTGATTTTCGCTCCTTTCTTTCCCTGCCATCCACGTTGCAACTCTTCGATTGCATTGGAAAGAATTGGTGATTTTTTCTTACAAATTACCTCAACGGAGTTGCTTTGGACCTTTCGAAGCCATAGCTCTTGGCCGTTATCAGCAAAGGCAATATTACCCGAAGTAAGGAAAATGGAAAAACAGATTGCAGCTTTAGCTAGCAGGGGTTTTATTTTTAACATTATTGAATAAGCAAATTACCAAATATATTATTACTAGTTCTTGTATTAGCTTCATCAGGTTGACAGCCTCCAATGCTTAGGGACACTTTTCCTTTAAATTGAACGCTGGCTCCATCTTTAGAACCATCGATGTAAGACAGATCTTGCGGCGTTAAAGTGAAACGAACTAATTTGCTCTCTCCCGGTCGTAAATGGACACGTTGGAAGCCCTTTAAAGATTTCAAAGATGTTTTTACTTTGGGATCCTGATTTACTAAATATAACTGAGCAACCTCATCACCTGCTATTTTACCTGTATTTGTAACTCGCACTGAAAGAACAACGTTTTTTCCTTTTGCAACAGATTTCGGCATTACCAAGTGGTCATAACGGAAGGTGGTATAACTAAGGCCATAGCCAAAACCGTATAATGGTTTCCCGGTAAAATACCGGTAGGTACGGTTAGTCATGTCATAGTCAGTAAAAGAAGCCAGATCTGCATCACTTCGGTAAAAAGTGACAGGAAGCCTGCCTGCTGGATTATAATCACCAAAAATCACGTCGGCAATTGCCGTACCTGCTGCCTGCCCTCCATACCATGCATTAAGAATGGCCGGTACGTTATCAGATTCCCATGGAGTAGCAATTGCACTACCGGTCATCATAACAAAAACAACGGGTTTTCCTGTCGATTTTAGTGCTTTCATTAAATCAGTCTGAACTGCCGGAAGCATAATAGAGGTTCTGTCCCCACCATCAAAACCCGGATAATTAACCTTCATTTCCTCTCCTTCAAGCTGCGGTGAAATTCCACCTGCAAATACAAAAGCATCTGCATCTTTAAACTTGTTCACGAGTGCAGCAAAATCGGTCCTTTGGTAATTACCGGTGCTAAGTTTTACGTTTCCTTTTCCATCTCCCTGCCAGTATTCAAGTACAAGACGGTACACCGAATCTTTCTTTGTATCCAGCTTGTAGGTCCTTGCTCCCCAGCGATTGCGTGTCCATGCATTAATTACTTCTTTCCCATTAACCAGAAAACGATATCCATCATCTGCTTCAACTTCAAACATAAGCGATCCTGTAGCGGAGGCCTTGAAATTGCTGGTATAACGGGCCGAGAAATTATTGGCACGAAGGCCGTTGGAGATCATTTCGCCCTCTTGCCAGAAGTGATTCACCTGAGCCTCTTTTTTCACAAACAAAGGGTTGCCACTAAGCTCCTTGTTGTTAAAATATTCCGCTTTAAATCCCTGAGATCCTTCATTAGAATATTGCGAACTCAGGTCTTCATATACGAGCAAGGTATCATTTGTGAAGTTAACAGCTTTTTCATAAACCACTTCCGTTTTTTGCCCTACTTTCTCTTTAATTCCCTGAAGTACAGTAGACAATTGAGATGGAATACCATTGTAATTACCTAAAATAGATATTGAATTGTCGGCGTTAGGGCCCAGAACCACTATCTTCTTAAGGTCCTTCTTAAGTGGAAGCGTTTGATCTTGGTTACGAAGTAGAACAATAGATTGACGTGCCATATTCAAAGCATGTTCTTTGTGCTCGGCACGCTCCAAAACAGATGCTGGTGTTTGGGCATATTTTACAATGGATACCGGATCAAACATTCCTAGTCTGAAACGAATCATGTATAAACGCTTTACAGAAATATCGATCTGTTTTTCGGTGATCTTACCTTGTTTTACTGCTTGAACTAACGCTTTATAAGCATCTGTTCCACAGTCGATATCAGTTCCATGAAAAACAGCATCAGCAGAAGCGGATGCGGCATCGGGATGGGTTTTATGATTTTTAAAGAAATCGTCTATTGCCCAGCAATCTGAAGTAACATAACCGTCGAACTTCCATTGTTTCCTTAAAATATCAGTCATTAACAGATCACTAGCACAGCAGGGTTGGGTTCTGAAAGCGTTGTAGGCACACATTACTCCCGCTACTTTCGAATCCACTACCAGCTTGCGAAACGCAGGCAAGTAAGTATCCCAAAGGTCATAGGCACTAACATCAACATTGAACACGTGCCTAAGCGGTTCCGGGCCACTATGAACGGCGTAATGCTTTGCACAGGCTGCGGCCAAAAGGTATTTAGAGTCGTTACCTTGAAGGCCCCGAACAAAGGCATCGCCCAGAGAAGCAGTTAAAAAAGGATCCTCACCATACGTCTCCTGTCCCCGGCCCCATCTTGGATCCCTGAAAATATTGATGTTTGGAGTCCAGTAGGTCAATCCCAGGTAGCGTTCATTTGTACGACCTGTCTCAACTGCCTTGTTGTAAATTGCCCTTCCTTCCAACGCACTGTACCCGGCCATCTTGAAAAGCGAATTCGAATTAAAAGTGGCAGCCATTCCAATAGCCTGAGGGTAAACAGTCACCTTAAACGGTGTTCTGGCCACTCCATGCAATGTTTCATTCCACCAATCATACGCTGGTATCCCCAATCGAGGAATTGCCGGAGATGAATTAAGCATCTGAGACACCTTTTCCTCCAGTGTTAGCCGTGAAACCAGGTCATCCACGCGTTTTTCGAAAGATAAGTTATAATCGTTAAACGGATATTTCTTTTGCGCCAAGGCGGAAGTGAAAATGAATATCGGAACAAATAGCAGACGAAATATCCTCATAAATAAATAGATCAAATTCAGAAGTTTAAAGCTATAAATTATTTAGCTGCAGTAGTGTAAGGCTCGATAGTTTCTATTTTTCCATCCGGTGTGTACTTCAATTCAGTAACTTTCACATTTCTAAGATGGGTTTTACCTTTTGATAATTCTGTGTCATGATAAAATAGGTACCATTTGCCTTTAAATTCAAGAATAGAATGATGAGTGGTCCAACCAATAACTGGTTTCATAATTACACCCTGATAGGTGAAAGGACCGTACGGATTATCTCCCGTTGCATAGCAAAGTAAATGTGTATCTCCCGTAGAATATGAGAAATAGTATTTGCCATTATATTTATGCATCCACGATGCTTCAAAGAAACGGCGGTTGTGATCTCCTCCTAAAATTGGCTTTCCGTTTTCATCAATGATTACAACATCCCTTGGGTTTTCTGAAAATTCGAGCATATCCCCGTTAAGTTTTGCAACTTTAGCCGTTAGGGCAGGTTTATCGTCCTGATTCAGATCTGTAGCTGAACCATTCGGATCAAATTTGCCTGTCGCCCATTTTTGAAGTTGTCCACCCCAGATACCACCAAAATACATATAGCTTTGGCCATCGTTATCAGTGAAAACAGCAGGATCAATGCTAAAAGCATTTTTCATAGGCGCTGGTTGTGCCTTGAAAGGGCCTTGAGGTTTATCGCTTACCCCTACTCCTATCCTGAATACACCTTCTTTATCCCTTACAGGGAAGTACAGATAATACTTTCCATTTTTGTATGCGGCGTCGGGAGCCCAAAGCTGCTTACTAGCCCAAGGGATGTCACTCACTTTAAGGGCAACTCCGTGGTCTGTAACCTTACCTCCAACACTATCCATTGAGTAGATGTAGAAATCCTTCATGGCAAAATGATCCCCATTATCATTTTCAGGAATACCAGCATCGTAATCATGAGAAGGATATACATAGATCTTCCCCTCAAAAACATGCGCAGAGGGATCAGCGCTATAGCGTTGGTTAACCAGTGGTTTGGATATTGAGTTGCTGAAAGAATTGGTTTCGGCTGCCCCTTCCTGGCTTACAGTATCGTTGCTTTGCACGCCTTTCTTTTGTTGGGCACATGAGGAAGCAAATAAAATAACAGCGGATAACACAAGGGTTTCTAATTTCATATAGTCCTTCTTCTAATTAAGTTTTATAGTGGCAAAATGTTCAACTCATCCTATGTAAAACAGGAAGATTATAGATCCAGTTAATCTTTTGTCTTATATCCAAATGAATGGATAATTAAAGCAGGCACTGCTGCTTTTCGAGAGATCCGATCACCTGAGTCCAGAGGTCAGTTTTAACGGTTAATCTGGAAGTAAAATTAAGATGGGGAGAGCGGATGATATGGTACAATTGTTAAAACTTCTTATTCGAATGTTTAAATTAATCCATAAGACCTTCAATTTACTCATTATTCATACCAATCCTATAAATTGATAGGAAACTAATAGGTATTAAATTGCCTGGAAACTGCTTTTTGGGAAGGAAAAATTTAATAATTGCTAATAACAAGCAGACGCCAGTTTAAACATAATTGACATTTATTGGCACAATTCTGCCATTGCAAATACTTTAGGAAAGGGATATTTGAAATATCAAAAAAAGATCAACAGAGATGTTGATTCCTTATCAAGTCCCTCCTCAAATTTTATTGGTTATAAAAAATGGTTTATTTTAACTGCCCCTCAGTAGGGGCAGTTCTTTTTTAAGATTTAGGCCAGATCTTTTATTTTATTATTAATGTCTTTTAAATCGCAATCACGAGCCGCACGAAATACAACCTTCTTCCATGCTGCAACTAGCGCCTGCTTCAGTTATCTCCTCAATACCACTAACCTCACTTTTCTGTACTTCAGTAATCGGCGGAATAACCGGGTCCATATTTTTTCCTCCCTGCTTTTCTACCGTAAATTGCACGGCCTGACTAGCAGCTTGCGTTCTGAGGTAATACATTCCTGTTTTTAAACCTTTTTTCCAGGCGTAAAAGTGCATTGAGGTTAATTTTGCTGCAGATGGTTGATCTACAAAAAGATTTAAAGATTGAGATTGGCAGATGAAGGCACCTCTGTCTGCAGCCATGTCAATAAGACTGCGCTGTTTTATTTCCCATACCGTCTTATATAACTCCTTAATTTCTGAAGGAATCTCCTGGATATGCTGGATTGATCCATTTGCTGCTATAATAGTGTTCTTCATTGTATTGTTCCAAAGACCCAGTCGCACAAGGTCTTTTAGTAAATGCTTGTTAACAATGATAAACTCCCCACTCAACACCCGGCGAGTGTAAATATTAGAGGTATAGGGTTCAAAGCACTCGTTATTACCTAGTACCTGAGATGTGGAAGCAGTAGGCATTGGAGCAACCAGCAGGGAATTTCTTACACCATGTTTTTTTACTTCTTGGCGTAATGCCTCCCAATCATAACGATCTGAAGCTTCTACTCCCCATAGATCGAACTGGAACATACCTTTGGAAAGCGGAGAACCGCTGAATGTTTCGTAAGGCCCATTATCTTTTGCCAGGTCTTTACTTGCAGTCATTGCAGCAAAGTAAATAGTTTCAAAAATATCCCTATTTAATGCTCGTGCTAATTCGCTCTCAAAAGGAAGACGTAAAAGTATAAAGGTATCTGCTAAACCCTGCACCCCAAGTCCTATTGGCCTATGTCGCATATTAGAAGTTCGGGCCTCCTCAACCGGGTAATAATTGTGGTCGATAATACGGTTAAGATTTTTAGTTGCATGATAAGTTATCTCATATAACTTGTCGAAATCGAACTTACCGTTAACCACAAAACGAGGCAGGGCAATAGAAGCCAGGTTACAAACAGCAACTTCCTCTGGGCTAGTATACTCCATGATCTCGGTACAAAGGTTACTGCTTTTTATTGTCCCAAGGTTCTGTTGATTACTTTTACTGTTAGCAGCATCTTTATAAAGCAGATAAGGGGTACCTGTTTCAATTTGAGCTTGCAGTATGGCAAACCATAGCTCTTGTGCTTTAATCGTTTTTCTCGCGCGGCCCTCATTTTCATACTGTTGATATAGATCTTCAAATTTCTGCCCAAAGCATTCGTGCAAGCCGGGAGCCTCGTGTGGACAAAACAGACTCCAGTCTTCATTTGCCTCTACCCTTTTCATAAATAAGTCTGGTATCCATAAGGCATAGAAAAGATCACGCGCCCTTAGTTCCTCCTTACCGTGGTTCTTACGCAAGTCGAGAAACTCAAATACATCAGCATGCCAAGGTTCCAGGTAAATGGCAAAAGCACCTTTACGTTTACCTCCCCCCTGGTCAACATAACGGGCAGTGTCATTAAAAACTCTTAGCATTGGAATTATACCGTTACTAGTACCGTTTGTTCCGCCAATATAGGTTCCTGTTGCACGTACGTTATGAATTGCTAAGCCAATCCCACCAGCGCTTTGAGAAATTTTGGCTGTTTGTTTAAGAGTATCATATATCCCATCAATACTGTCATCCTTCATAGAAAGAAGAAAACAAGAAGACATCTGAGGCTTTGGCGTACCTGCATTAAATAAGGTAGGCGTTGCATGAGTAAACCAACGCTCGCTCATCAGGTGATAGGTTTTTAATGCACTTTCAATATCCTCTTTATGGATCCCTATCGCTACCCGCATATACATGTGCTGCGGTCGTTCGGCCACCACTCCGTCTATTCGCAGCAGATAAGACTTCTCCAGGGTTTTGAACCCAAAGTAATCGAATCCAAAATCGCGGTCATATATAATGGAGCTGTCCAGAAGTTCTGCATTTCGTTTAATGATCTCTATAACATCGTCTGCAATCAAAGGCATTCTTCTACCGGATAAAGCATCAGTATAATTATATAGCTTAACCATGGTATCAGTAAAGGACTTAGCAGTATTCTTATGAAGATTGCTTACTGCTATTCTGCTAGCCAAAAGTGCATAATCAGGGTGTTTAGTAGTAAGTGAGGCAGCTGTTTCAGCAGCGAGGTTGTCCAGTTCTGTAGTAGTGACACCGTCAAAGATCCCTTCTATTACTTTCTTAGCAACATCAATAGGATCTACCAGGGGACTTAAACTGTAGGATAATTTTTGAATACGGGCTGTTATTTTATCAAACTTTACGCTTTCTTTCCTGCCGTTTCGTTTTATTACTAACATTATTTTTTGTTTTAAGGTGAATGAATGAATGAATGAGAAGTTGCTGAATATTAGAAATCCTCGTCTAGTGAAAAGCTTTGGGTATCATTACCCGATAAAACTCCCGCTTTTTGATAATCACCAACTCGCTTCTCAAAAAAGTTCGTTTTCCCCTGCAGGGAGATCATCTCCATAAAATCAAAGGGATTCTGAGAGTTAAAGATCTTTTCATAGCCTAGTTCATTCAGCCAACGATCTGCAACAAACTCGATGTATTGCTTCATTAGTTTGGCATTCATTCCAATAAGGTCAACCGGAAGAGCTTCAGTGATAAATTCCTTCTCAATCAAAACTGCCTCATTAATAATTGCATGAACTTGTTCCTGAGAAAGTTTTTTATTCAGCATACCGTAAAGCAAACAAGCAAACTCGCAATGCAAACCCTCATCACGACTGATCAACTCATTACTAAAGGTAAGCCCTGGCATCAGTCCCCTTTTCTTTAACCAGAATATAGAACAGAAACTTCCACTGAAAAAAATACCTTCCACTGCAGCAAAAGCTACCAACCTCTCGGCAAAACTGCCGTTCTCAATCCATCGTAATGCCCATTCGGCTTTCTTTTTTACAGCTGGAACCGTATCCACAGCATGGAATAAATGGTCCTTTTCGCGAGGGTCCTTGATATAAGTATCAATTAAAAGAGCATAGGTTTCGGAATGTATGTTTTCCATCATTATTTGAAAACCATAAAAGCAGCGGGCTTCCGGAACCTGTACTTCACTCATGAAATTCACCGCAAGGTTTTCATTAACAATCCCATCACTTGCTGCAAAAAAGGCAAGTACGTGAGAAATAAAATGTCTTTCTCCCGGATTCAGGAGTTCCCAATCCTTTAAGTCCCCGCTAAGATCTATTTCTTCCGCGGTCCAAAAGCTTGCTTCGTGTTTCTTGTACATCTCCCAGATTCGGGGATAATTGATCGGGAGGATTACAAATCGATCTTTGTTTTCTTTTAATAATACTTCTTCCTGTTGCATAATTTTTTTGTTCTTGATACAAACAGGAATTGACAAAAGGCAGCTAACCCATGGCACTGGGTAGGGAGACTTTCGTCAAAACCTTATTCGTGAAAGTTTTGACAAGAACTACCCGGCAGGTATCTGGCTTACCGCTAATGCGGATCACAGTTGCACGTCAGCCCGTGAATAGAACACGGTTCCCTTTTAATCATCTGTCAACTACAGATGAACCTAAATAGTTATTGAATTAATTGGCCGTAAAGATATGCTTAAGCTAGCCCTAAAAGAAACTTAATTCTTAACAGATTGCCTTTTCTCAACAATCGCTCAATTTGAATTAATCCTAATAGCAGTTAAAAAAAATAAATGGGAGAATTTTAATCTGGGTTTTCGATTCCGAGCAACCAACTCTGAAGGTACCGGTTTTGCAAGTCCCTCTTTTCTGTAACAGCTCTTCCATAGGTTTTAAGGGGAAGATGAGTGCCATAGACAGTTTGCAAATGGACGTTCTCAATTGCCCCCTGATTTTGCAATATCATTATGGTTGCAAAGTCTTTATCTATATTTCCTTTCCCAGTTTGCAGTTGCACACTTTTTTCGGCACGCTCGATATTAAGTAGAATTTTTTCCCTGAATTCAGGAATAGCCAGTGTTCCCTGGTGAGTTTTTAGAAGCTTTTCAATTTCTTCGTTCTCTGCTTTGAGACCAGAAATTACCTCCCGAGCCACTGCTTGCATCCGGGCACTCCGGCCTGATTGTAATTCTTTATTTGCAATTGTGATCGAGATCTCATTAGACAATTGCATAATAGTAGCAAAATCACTATCGGGATCGGCAGTTAATACGGCAGCTCGAATTTTTTCCATCATCAACGCCTGAAGATTTAGCAGTTCACTCTCGGGAATTACCTGTTCTTTATTATTACAAGCCTGGTTTGCCACAAGCATAACCAACAAGAGAAATGCTTTTCCCACGTATTTCATATATTCCATCAAAGAGGTTTCTTCCGGTGTTGAATTCACTTTTACGGTGTTTTCCGCAAAGGGTTGTTGAAAATAGTTAAATATAAGAAGTTGACAAAGGAGAATTTACATTTCTAAGACTTTACCTAAGTGCTTATCCCTTCAGTTAGTTATTTAGGTATCAAAAACTTATTAAGCTCCAGCCAGTTCAATAAACGTTCAAACCATTGCTCTTTCTCAGCTTTATTATACATCCCGAAACCATGGCCTCCCTGTTGATACAGGTACATCTCAGCCTTAACTTTATTTTTGAGAGTATGCTCGTAGAACGATAAACTATTCTGAACAGGAACAGCTGCATCATCTTGAGCATGTATTAGAAAGACAGGAGGTGTTGTATTCCGTACTTGCTTCTCATTTGAAAACCGTTCCACCTGTTTAACGTCGGCGTCCTTCCCTATCAAATTTGTCTTTGAACCCATATGTGTATACTCCCCCATATTAATAACGGGATATATAAGGATCATAAAATCAGGCCTCAAGTTTACCTGCTTCTTGTTGTCGATATAGGAATGATCATAGTGAGTACCTAAAGTAGAGGCAAGATGTCCTCCTGCTGAAAAACCGATCACTCCAATTCTTCCTGTGTCTAATTGCCACTCAGACGCACGTTCCCGTATTATTTGTATTGCTCTTTGTGCATCCTGGATCGGCCCGATGGCCCGGTCTTTCATTATCCGGTCATCCGGCAATCTGTACTTAAGCAAAAAAGCAGTAACTCCCGATTCGACAAATTTTTTAGCTACGTCAATTCCTTCGTGATTATTTGCTATTCCAGAGTAGGCTCCTCCCGGAATAACGATAACAGCAGCACCGTTGGCTTTACCTGGCTCTGGAAAAAAAGGTGTAATTGTAGGTTTCGAAACTTTTGTTATCCAACCGTTTGCACCCGCATTTTCAACATAATCAGAAGGTATTGGTTTACTGTTTGGAATATCACGATACAATGGAATCGGTGCTTGACTAAATGCGCTGATAGTTGGATTTAGCATCGAGAGGACAAATATTGACTTAAGCAGGTACTTCATTACCAGGTATACTTTGGTTAGCGGGCTACACAAAAGTGTGAAGTTTAAAAATAGTGATTTCAACGAGAAATCGAGAATAAGATATAAAAAGAATGTTGGAGGCAAAAGTATAGGTTGATGAAACTTTCTTATTCCCTAAGTTTGTTTTCTGGTGATCGATAAATAGGAAGTATTTCGGTTATATGAAGCTGATAAATGAATAAAATTATGAAATTGATAATGGCTTAAAATAAAAAAACCGGACTGTTCGTCCGGTCTTTCGACTTATTAATGTAACGCTTATTACTGTTTTGCGTTGGTGGTATTATTGTATCCCCAAACCTTCTTCTTGTATTCCTCAATACCAGATTCTATTCTTAGGGCTTCCTTCTCTTGTTCTGTTAGATCTTTAGTATAGTCGACAATTCGCTGCCCGGTAGTGTTGGATTCGCGGATGATCTTGCTCGTAAATCTCCTTTGAAGGAAGATGTCGTCCATACTCATATCGAACATCCTTTTTTCAGGATTGGAGACGTCTTTTTTAACGAATACATTTCTACACTCTGGAAAGTGTAACCAGAAGACAGGCGTTTCGGCCGCTATTGTAGTATCTCCTGTTGAAAGCTTAACTAGCGGTGCAATTCCAATTATACGTGTTTCCACTTTTGCTCTTTGCTTATCAAAAAAGATATCCTCCTTAATCCTGAATTTTGTAATCTTCTCAGGGTTGAATTCATTCAGCTGCATTTTGGCATCGATCTGATTGCCTTTGTCATCGAAAACAGGAACCAAAACACTGTCAACAAGTTTAGCCATTGCTTGTTGAGGCGTTAAACGAAACTTGAACGAATCGTCAACTGGATCGTAAGCCGTAATTTGCCCTTTCTTTACTCCATCTAATATAGTTTCAATCAAGGTATTACCAGGGATTGCAAGAACTTGATTTTTAGGTTCTGCTACGTCAATATCCCTCCATAATCTTTTGTAAAAACGAACATTTACAGGATTTATATAAGGGTAGTTAAAGGGCGTTGCATTACCTAGAATAGTATAGTTATAGAAACCATCTACTGGTGCTGTGGAATCCTTTTTTGCTATTGCAACTGTACCGCTTGACATGGCTGAACCTGTTGCTAGTGCTGGCTGGATTAAAGCTGAATCTTGTTTTGTTGAAATAGCAGACGCAGTTAGATCGCCTTTAACCTGCGCCTGAGCGACTACTTCCAGTCCACTTGCCGTTAGCAAAATAGCTACTAATAAATTTTTCATGGTAAATTTTAAAGATGTGTGTGTGTTTATTTTTCTGCTTTTTGTGTACTCATAGGTGCTTCTGAGCGGGTATTACGAGTGGCCCTTCCATCAGATTGCTTTACAAGAGTTGCTTTACGGGTACGAACCTGGTCGCTTAGCAATTCAGGTGCTGGCATTACGCATCTGAAACCGATGTAAGAGTGGGCAACGTCCTGCATTTCATAACTGCGAGTATCTTTATTAAGCAACTCACCGTTATCTTTCCAAGATCCGCCTCTTACCACTTTACGTTTCATTACGTCAGCATCATTATCTGAAGCGTCATAAAGCAATACCGGATTCAAGTCGTGAACAAATTCAACAGCAGATGGGCTAAAGGCATCAAGCGTCCATTCCGCTACATTTCCAGAGGTATTAAATAATCCGAAAGCATTAGGACTGTATGATTTTACAGGAAGAGTAAACGTTGAACCATCCATCGTGTAGTTGCCTTCATCCTGCTTAAAGTTCACAAAAAGCTTTTCTTTTCCATCTTTTCCTTTTTTGCTGTTAGTTGTTGCTAAAGCCTGGGATCCTGCTCCTTCCTCAGGATTACGAAGACCAGAAGATGCATATTGCCATTGTGCCTCTGTAGGAAGATTGAACGTTAGCTGATACGCTTTTAAATAAGCATTTTTGTTCAAAGAATTGGCCGCTGATTTACCTCTCCAATCGGCAAACGACCTTGCCTGCTTCCAGGTAACTCCTACAACGGGATAATTATCATAAGATTTATGATCATAATAATTTGCAGACATGAATCCCATTTGCGAGTTAGGGAAATCTGCACTCCACACATTCGTTTTAGGTATCACTGGTATATTTTCAGTGATGAATTCATTAGCATTACTACCTCCACTTTTCTGATAGGTGAACGCATATTTTACAAGCTCTCCATTAAGTAAACGTTTTCCATTCTGCTCCAATACTATTGTTCCCACTATTTTTGACGAAATCTCCGGATCAGCGCTCTGCCATAAAGCGAACTTATCATGATTAACTTTGCTCCAATCTATTTGTCGGGCTACATATTCTCCCTTGTTCTTCTGATTCTTCTTGAAGTAACTTTCCTCTTTCAAATAATCAGTAATGATGATAGAATCAGCGACCCAATTTACGAACTCCCTGTATTGACGATTCGTAACTTCTGTTGCATCCACAAAAAATGGACTTAAACTTACTCTTTTAGTTAATCCATCATCTTCTGTAGAACTTTTGTACATGATGGTACCTGAAGGGACATAAACCATTCCCGGAGGTGGAATTATTCCTCTTCCTTTAAATCCGTACACTGTAGGTGCTTCATTACTGTTTTGAGCTGCGCAGGAACTTAACGCTGCGACTATAGCCAGAGAAGCTCCGGCTGCAAATGATTTTCTTAAACAATTTTTTTTCCAGGTGTGGGTAAAGCTATAAATAGATCTCATAGATATACTGTTAGGTAAATAAGATAGAATGTCATGATACTTTCAAGAATGGTGCCATTTTCAAAATAATAGGGGTTTTAGTTTGAAGATTTAAAAAATCGAAGACTAAATTTTAAAGGCTTATTAAGGGGAAAGGCCTAAAATTCAAAAATTTACAATACTGGCCCGGATAGGATTACCAATAGACAATTTAAAGGTACAATGAGATGTATTCAATTTTGGTCAGGAATAAGAGAAATTATTTGATTAGAACATTTTGAAGAAGATAAAATAATGTGGCTTAAAAATTGCGAGGAGAGAGAACTAATATTATTTTAATATTTCCAGGATGTTAACACAGGCTACTCCTTTTCAATTACGGGATTTAAAGTTCGATTACAGTTCTTCCTACAATTTTTCTTTTAGAGAACCTGTATTCAAGAGTATGCCGAATAATGAAAAACTTGACCGAAGCAATCGTTATGAAATGGTTCTATTTATAAATTCACTACAAATGCTTTGGTGCGATTTTACGGTGGAAGACTGCTGGAAGATCGAATATCTAATAAAACAGAAGTTGCCTAAGACTGTGGAAAAACAGTTGGAAATAGCCGATTGGCTTGTTTTAAATTGGAATGAGTTTAACGTTACTGAAATTGCAAAAGCTGTATAAGTTAGCTTTTGCAAATACAGAGTTTGTGAAAATTCAGACTAATGAAATACTAACACTTGTACTATAGCCATATAAAGAAGTGCGCTTATACTTAAAATTATTAAGTTAAAAAGTCGAGGATTTTTCTGAATAAAGGTAAATAACATAATAAAGTCCCGTTTCTAAGGTGCTACAAAAATACAAATTTTTCAATTCCTTCCTATTTTTTCTTCCAAGTCGGTAATAAAAAATATTTTTCTCTAACAATTTCCTATTCTTTTTGTTCTTTGGCTGAATTTAAAATTTCCATTATTTCTTTTTACTTTATTATACTTGCAATAATTAACTCTAAAAATAATTTAATTCGCCCATGCAACAATTAGAACCTTCTGTTTTAGAACGCGTTAACACGTGGCTTCAGGGAAACTACGATCCTGAAACCAAACAACAAATTCAAAAGCTGGTAGATGAGCAATCATTTACAGAATTAACTGATTCATTTTACAAAGATCTTGAGTTCGGGACTGGCGGTTTAAGAGGAATAATGGGCCCGGGATCTAACCGCATTAATAAATATACTATAGGCGCTGCAACTCAGGGATTGGCAAATTTTCTTAAGAATACCTACCCGGGAGAAAAAATTAAGGTGGCTATAGCTCATGATAGCCGTAATAATTCTGACTACTTTGCTAAAATTACAGCAGAAGTTTTTTCTGCAAATGATATTCACGTTTACTTTTTTAGTGAACTTCGTCCTACTCCTGAATTATCTTTTGCAGTGCGCCAACTAGGTTGTAAAAGCGGGGTAATGCTAACGGCTTCTCATAATCCTAAAGAATATAACGGTTATAAAGCATACGGCGCTGATGGAGGACAATTTGTTTCTCCTGATGACAAAAAAGTTATGGAAGAAGTTGCTAAGATAACTTCAGTAGACGATGTAAAGTTTACAGCTGTTGAGGCTAATATTGAATACCTGGGCGAAGAGATAGATGAGAAATATTTAAATTGTATAACCCAGCTTTCGGTTTCTCCTGATGCAATCCAGCGTCAAAAGGACCTTAAAATTGTCTTTTCCCCTATTCATGGTACAGGAATCACACTTGTGCCTAAAGCGTTGGAGAGATTTGGATTTACAAATGTTACTTTAGTAGAAGAGCAAATTAAACCTGATGGCAATTTCCCTACCGTAGTTTATCCTAATCCGGAAGAAAAAGAAGCGCTTACTTTAGCTCTTCAAAAAGGAAAAGAAATTGATGCTGACCTTATTTTAGCAACAGATCCTGATGCTGACCGTGTTGGAATTGCCGTTAAAAATAATGAAGGTGAGTTTATTTTGCTGAATGGCAATCAAACTGGAAGTTTATTAATTAACTACCTATTAACAGCTTGGGAGGAAAAAGGTAAACTAACCGGTAATGAGTATATCGTGAAAACGATAGTAACTTCTTACATAATAGATGCTATTGCAGCTTCAAAGAATGTTGAATGCTACAACACGCTAACCGGATTTAAGTATATTGGGGAGTTGATGACCAAGTTTGAAGGTAAAAAGACTTTTATTGGAGGAGGAGAAGAAAGTTACGGTTATCTGATAGGTGAATTTGTAAGGGATAAAGACGCTGTTGTTTCGGCTGCTTTTATCGCAGAGATGACTGCCTTCTACAAAGACAAAGGAAGTAGCTTATTTGAAGCTTTATTAGAAATGTATGAGAAATACGGATTCTATAAAGAGAAGCTGGTTTCTGTAACTAAAAAAGGTAAATCAGGTGCTGAGGAGATTAAAGCAATGATGGAGCGTTTCAGAAGTAACCCTCCAGCAAGCTTAGGTGGATCTAAAGTCGCAAAACTTAAAGATTACGAACTAAGAAAAGAGACCGATATCGCCTCAGGAGCAGTTTCAGAAATTGACCTTCCAAAGTCGGATGTACTTCAATTTGTTACCGAGGATGGAAGCATTATTTCTGCGCGTCCGTCAGGTACAGAGCCCAAAATCAAGTTCTACTGCAGTGTAAAGGGATCTTTGCCAAATGTAAGTGCCTACAAAACAGCAGATCAGGAACTAGAGCAAAAAGTTAATGCTATAATGAGCGATCTGGAAGTTTAATAATGTTTGTTTAGGTCGTGAGACCAAAGCTGAAAGGTCCGTTATTAATTGAGGTAATTCAACAAGTAACGGACCTTCCTTCCTTCCTTCCTTCCTTCCTTCCTTCCTTCCTTCCTTCCTTCCTTCCTTCCTTCCTTCCTTCCTTCCTTCCTTCCTTCCTTCCTTCCT
>NZ_JAFEWF010000006.1 GCF_017355835.1 Desertivirga brevis
CCGCTTTTAAACAAGAAAAAAGGCACTTTTATATCTGATAACGGCGCAATTGTCTGCTCTTTTGTACCTGTATCCCTTCAATCATTAACACCAGATCTGCCCAGCTTAACTCCTGTCTTTTAGGTAAAGGAAAGCTGCCTTGTTCCAGGCGTTTGTAGTATAATACAAAGCCTCCGTGTTCCCAGTGCAGTAGCTTTATATGGGTACGCTGGCGATTTAAAAAAACGAATACATCTCCGCTGGTAGCATTTCTGTTCAGTTCAGAAACCACCAGACCGCATAATCCGTCGAAGGATTTCCGCATATCACAATAGCCCTGATAAAGGAAATAACGATGAGAGGAGTTCAGGCTGAACATTAAGCCAGACGGATCAATTCAGAAAGAACCGGAATATGGGAAGCATTAATCTTAAGACGTACTCCGTTAGGATAGATTACTTCAATGCTTTCTGATATTGGTTTAACCTGTGGCTTTAGTGCAATGAAGCCCGCACATGCATTTTCTCTGCTGCGTGCCACCCAATTAGCAAAAGTAGTTCGCTTTACTCCAATCTTTTCGCAATAAGCTTTTTGTGTTAGTCCACTCTCTTTCCATTGCTGCACCGCCTGGCGCATTTGTGCTACTTTCTTCATTGAGCAAAGAAACAGTAGATTTAGGTGCAAGTAAAGATGGGGTTAGCCGGGCGCTTACCTACCAGATACTTAGAAGACTTGTAGCAAGTTTGAAAGACGGTCATACCAATATTTATTTACCTAGGGATTTAAGAGCTCAATACTTGTCAACTTCCCCGATTCGATTAAAAAGGGTGCAAGGAAGAATATTTATTGAATCACTGCTAAATGATACTTTGATAGGTGCAGGACTTTCTGAACGGGATGAGGTTCTTGAAATAAATGGTGTGAACGTGATTGATTACGGAAGGCGGAATATTATGCCATATGTATCCACCTCAACCCAACAAGAACTACTAAACCGGACCTATACAAATGAATTGCTCTCCGGTTCGGAGGACGAAGCACTGGCTTCACCAGCCAACGGACAGTTTGAGGTACGAAGTTGTCGGGGCGGTATTTTAATCGAAATTAACAATGCATCATTAGCTGTACTAGGGTACAAGCCTGAAGAACTAAAGGGGAAAAAATTGTTGGATCTTCTATATGAAGACGATAAGAGCAATGTTCTAGCGGCTCTTCAGGATGCCGAAAGAGGGCTAATTGTTTCCCTTTTAACAAATAATTTCTACCATAAAGCTGGCCACATACTCACAATAGCCTGGACAATTACTTGGGATGAGGAGGAAGCTTGTGCCTTTTGTATCGGCCGCGATGACACAGACAGGTCCTTGAGCCTGGAGCAATTGGAGAAACAAAAAAGGATTCTATCATTCCCTAGTCGAAAATAGCTCTGAGTTGCTCACTCTACTGGATGCTGAAGGGAATTATCTATTCACGGGTCCCTCTTCTTTCAAGATACTGGGTTATCGTCCTGAAGATTTGCTGGGCAAGTCCGGATTAGATTTGATCCATCCTGAAGACTATCCACGGATTAGACAGCTTTGGGAAGGCTTTAAAGAAAAGAAAGCTGGCAAAGTGATTGATTATCCTATACGGACGGCTTCAGGGGAATGGATCTGGCTAGAGATAGTGGCTGCAATCATCTTGATAACAAGGATATTAGAGCGATTGTCTTAATTTCCAGGGATATTTCTGATAGAAAAGCAAAGGACCTGGAAATAGCGAAAAATCAGCAAAAGTACCAGTCCTTATTTGATCACCATCCGGATATGGTCTACTATCAGGATAAAGACGGTTACATTCTTGATACCAATCCAGTAAATGCAAGGATCTATGCAAAGTATGGTATCTCAAAGGAATCCGTGGTTGGTAAGCACGAAACTTTTTAAAGCTTTTTCCCAGGTCGATTCCTCAACTACCCGCCAGTACGGTGGTACGGGATTAGGACTTGTAATAAGTGAGCGACTTATTCACTTGATGAAGGGGAAAATAAGCGTTGAGAGCGAGGTTGGAAAGGGAACCACATTCTCCTTCACCATCATTGCAGAGCCGGCAAGATCAAAAAATGCCAGGGAGCAAGCTGATGCTGTTTTTCTGCCTGGAAAGAAATTGCTACTGATAGACGATAACTTCACCAATCGTTCTAACATGAAATTGATGCTTGAAGAATGGGGTCTGTGCGTCAAAACAGCCGCTTCTGGCAAAGAGACCCTCGATATTGTCAAAGCAGGAAATTCTTTTGATCTTGTGATGTCAGATTATGGAATGCCCGGTATCGACGGATCTGCCTTGATCAAAGAACTTAATAAAATCTCCTTCCGGTCACCAATAATCCTGATGGCTTCTGCAAGCGATGGACGATTTAAAAGGCATGAACAAGTATCTGGGACAATTTTATCCAAGCCTATTAAACCTGCTCAGGTTTATAAGCTATTGCAGCAATATCTTGAAAATGATATAAAGTCTTTAAAGTCCTCCGTTAAAAGTTCTGGAATATTGGATGAGCGATTTGCTGCTGAAAATCCTTTAAGAATCCTACTCGCCGAGGACAATCTGATTAATCAGAAATTGGCGGTAAGGATATTGAATAAGCTTGGATATCACCCTGATGTAGCAAACGATGGAGTAGAAGCACTGGAAATGCTCCCCAAAAAAGAGTATGATCTTATCCTTATGGATGTCCTTATGCCTAATCTCGATGGTTTAGAAACAACAAAGAAAATTCGTCGCGAAGGAAAGTATAGACCTAAGATAGTGGCAATGACTGCTAATGCCTATCCTGAAGACAAAGAGGCTTGTTTGGCAGCAGGAATGGATGGCTATTTATCGAAACCAATACAAATGGAATCTTTTATTGCAGCTTTAAAAGAAATGTCGAGGATAAATAACACCAAGCTATTTAAGCAATACTAAGTGTAATGCTAAAATAGCTTGGTAATTTTTAAGGTTTGGAAACAATCGTAGGTAGAGATGCTCTGTAACCTCCTTTCAATCAAAGAGTAGATGAGGTTACAGAGCACAACCTAAATGGATCTCTAGAACTCCCAACGATAGAATAAATTTGGAAAAATCCCTAGAGCCTCGTATCCATTCTTCACCTCCTGCTTCTCCTCATCATACCATTGACCTGTCATATAAGTTTTTCCTGTTACGTTGAGAATATCCAGGCCCGTACTCCAGTTACTGGAGGTCCGGTTCTTTTTATAGGCGATCTTCAAATCTGGCTTGAAGTAAAAGGCGTCCTTCAGGCTATATGGATTTTGGTGATCACGTACCGTATAACCTTTTAGTTTCGACTGCGCTAAATCAACAGGAGTAAAATGAGCAGGACCTCCTGCAACCATCTTCACGTTTAGCTGGATCACATTATTCTTTCTGCTACCTACCTGCCATTCTTTACCACCAGCAAACGTTATGAGATATTTGCGATCGAAGGCAGTAGAATGTTCGCGACCGAGAATGTCAGTGTATAGAGAGCGGAAGAGGGAGCCGGTCAACATATAATACGAGCCCTTGTTGAAAAAACGTTCAACTGTAAATTCCAGACCGTAGTTTTTACCTTTTCCCTGGTTGAAAAGCTGGTTGCCACTATAATTAAAGCCAGATGCATTGATGCTTGAATACGTCCCCTCATCATTAAATCCTACTGGTACATCGAACAGCGACTGATAATACGTTTCTGCCTTGAAGCGGACACGTGACGAAAGGGTCCAATCATAAGCCATCACTAAATGGTGGGCTTTACTTAAGTCTAGATTTTTATTAGCCAGACTAGTGCCGCCTGAAGCAGAAGTAACTTGAGTGAAATACGTTGAAGGTGTTTCTAATCGGCTATGCAGTCCGTAACCTGCTGAAATACTTTTGTTTGCAGAAACTTTTAAAGATGCACTCATACGTGGTTCAATAGAGTAGTTTCCGTTCAGGTTATACCGTAGGAAATGCAATCCTGAAACCAGAGTTAAAGCATTTGTGGGACGAAATTTCCACTGCCCAAAGGCTTGAACATAAGAAGAGTTCCCTTTGCGGTCTAACAACACCTCACGTTCTCCCCGTAAGGAATCGATGGAAACCATTACATAATTATTGAAATTGAGAAGGGAAACATCTCCTCCAAGACGAATAGTGTTTCTATTACCCAAACGATAATTCAAATAGCTGCTAAACCGGACAGCAGAATTGGTGAAACGCTCTTCATCCCGCAAGTGAGCGATATAGTCATTTGACAGGGAGTCTCCCCGATATGAATTCCTGCTTAAGTTGTATGATAAGCCTGAGTAGATATATCCATTTCTAATATTATGGGTATAGGTTATTCCTGTAATTGCTACCTTACTGTTAGTCTTTTCACTAAAGCGGTTGTACTTGTTCTCTTTCCAAATTGTAGAATCTTTCTCTGCAGGAGAATTGTTAGTACCGTCGCCACCAACACCGTAAAAGGTAACCATTCCTCGTTTCACCGGGAAGTTCATATTGAAGATCAAGTCCTGATAAGAGGGGGCGAGGGAAAGTAAGCCTGCCTTTTCTGCAAGCGAAAGCGATGAATAACGGTATTTTAACAAATAAGAAGCCTTGCTTTTAGCAGAGAACGGTCCCTCGGCTCCAGCTTCGATACCTAAAGTACCTACCTGGAAATTGTATTCGCTCTTGTCTGGATTTCCTTTACGCAGGCGGATATCGAAAATTCCCGAAAGAGCATTTCCGTACTCAGGGGCAAAGGCGCCAGTAGAAAAATCGGAATTTGCCAGTACGGAGCTCGTAATCATACTTATTCCACCAAAGCTGGAACCTTCCTCTGAAAAGTGGTTAGGATTATAGGTTTCCATCCCAGCGATACGCCAAAGTAAACCTCTGGAAGAATTTCCCCTGATGATGATTTGATTATCTACTGCGCCACCTGACTGTACACCGGGATATACCGCAACTGCCCTTGAAGGGTCGTCAACGCTTCCCGCGTAACGCTGTGTTTCCTCTACCGAAAACATCCTGCTGCTAACCAGGGCCATATCATTTAAAGGACGTTCTTTCGCCGCTTTTTTGTTCCCAGAGATCGTAATTTCCTTAAGCATTGTCAGGGCAATTTCCATTTCCACATTTAGGATTGTCTGCTTTCCTGCAGATATTTGAACATCGGACAGATCAACAGGGGTATAACCTACTTTGGTGATCCGTAGATCAATTCTGCCTAGCGGGATTTTCTCCAGCTGGTAAAAGCCCCGCTCGTCAGACCTGGTCGAGGCGTTTGGAATTTGCTTTACGGTAACGGTTGCATTATTAACGGGAGCTTTTGTTTCCTTATCAATTAGTTGTCCCTTTACAACTTGCAGCGTTTGGCTAACTGCTTTGCCTCCAGTAACAAGGCTTAGAAATGTAATAAGAAAAAGGCACAAGAATATTCTAGAGTAAGTGCCGGAGTAGGATAGTAGGGTCATTTTTGTCTTAAAATTTAAAATGAGACAAAGAGAATTGCTTCTACCCCTATTGATACGAAAATTTTTTAAAGCCTGTTTGCTGAAACATAAGACTAAAGAACACGTAACATGTTCCTAATCAGTGTAAAGTAAAAGTAATGAGAATAGTTTTTGGGACCGCTTTCTATGGTAAAATAGCATCTTTAAGTCGGCAGTGGATAGAAACCAAATTTTTTCACGTATGGTTTATTCCTCTGTTTCCAATAAGTTCAATTCTCGTTACCTCAAAGGAATTCAATAGTAGAGGTGGAATTGAATTACCACTTTCGAGGAAGAGCGTATGTGCTACCTATATGCGACTCGTCACCCTTTTGTTTGTGCTATGGTATGCGGCGCAAGTTACTGGGATTTTTAGCCTATATTATTATTCAACCAGGGAAGAAGCACAGGTTGCATACCTGTGGCTGTGTGGTAAAACATTACTTTCTATCGCAGCTTGCATCTATCTTTTCTTCTTTTTTGGAAAAACGACACCAGAGGAAGCTCTTATAAGAGAAAAAGTAGGAAGGGTTACTGGAATTTATGCTCTTCCAGAATGGTTTGATTTCATCACTGCCAAAGACAAATTGAGGACTTTTTGTATGAGTACCAAATGAAGTACCCTGATTCAGATTGGCAATCTGATCTGCAAAGCACTAAACCGGACCAGGAAAAGATCCCTCATCTATACGCCATCGCATTATTTAATTGTATGGTGTATGATCTGCCGGAAAATGAACAGCTTTATTTTAAAGCAGATAGTTTATACAAGCCTCTGGCTGAAGATAGGTAAGGATTAACCGGGTTTCAGAATCCCCTTTCAATTTGAAAATAGTGATTAGCCTGATGCTCAATAAATAAACTTCTCACATAATCGCTAGAACCGTATATCCCCTTTAGGTAAGTCTGGTGCTACCGAAGCTTCCTTCTCTGCAGGTTTTGAATCAGCTTCTTTCGTTTTTTCGGCTTTTCTGCGTAGCCAGGCTATTTTAGCAAGACTGAAATGGCCCAGGTAGCCCATATCATGGTTCACGTATACCGGCAGCTCTGTTTTTACCACATTTTTAGCTTCTTTTGATTCGTTAAAAGGCAGTTGCCATAAATTCAAAATTTCTCCAGGGCTCCACTGGACAGTATTTATTGTTTCCCTTCCCCCTTCAAAACCAGCTTTATAGGCATAGATCGACATACTAACTGCCACTAGTCTCCCTTCTGGCAAGGCCTCATCAAACACTACGGCGCCACCTTCAAAAGCTCGGTCATAAGTGATCCTTATTTCTTTAGCGGCAATATTACTATACACCCTCTGTTTAAAATCAAAAGCAATCACGAGCAATCGGATGCCATATTCTTCGGCGTAGGGTGCTTTAATGTCTTTCTTTGCCATAGGAGGAAGGTTTACAATAACTTTATTATCTTCACTAAGCTCAGCTGAAGGCCTTATTTTCAGAACTTTATCTAATGGAGAGTTATTGTTGAATTGAAACCCTTTTAAAAAGCTTAGATCGGCGTCGTGAATGTCTCTTTCGCCTATTTCTTTTGTAGAAGCAAAAACAGCATTTCTTACAGCCTTTGTAAAACGGTTGATCATACCTCCATCATAGGCTTTGTAAGCCCAGCCGAAAGCTGTTCGGATCACTCTTGCTGTACTGCTGCACATACCGAATTCTAAACTTGCTTCTTTAGAATTAAGTGTTCTTTTAGCTTTTCTTTTAGGCTTCGACTGAATTACCTTTATGCCTCGCCACATGCGATACACATTGGGGCCGATAGAACCGCGAATATTTCCTTTTTTATCAACTGTAGCCATAAGGGAGGTTTTTTTAGTTAAAAAATCATTACTTTTGTTTTACAAAATTAACCAGTAAGAGCCTGTCTGTCAATGAAAAAGAGAGTGATTCTCGTCACTTTTCTCTTATATCCCCCAGTATATAAATAAGTCGTACGGTTAACCCCCGGTTGAAGACTAGTGCTTACCATGTTCTGTATGAAAGCATTTAGAAACCAGGACAAGGCTTTATTTTGTCCACGTTATTATAGTAAAAGGTGGACTCAATATGGATTTAATCAGGATTCAATTAGGGCTCATACAGAGCCAGGCCAGAAGCAGGGGAGATTCATTGTACTACTCGGTGAGAGTAAATATTAGTTTAGTTAAAAAAGGAGAAATTGTGGTATCCTCGATTGAAGGGATACTTTTTGTATGAGATGAATTTTCAGGATTTCAATTACCGAAGGCGATTCATTTTTCTTCCAATATGGCGAGATTTTGATCCCGTTTCCCTATCTCAAATATAGGATTTTTTTGAATGAGTGAAGTTTTCCGCAAAGATTTTTCAACCAGATGGTGATGAAAATTTATCAAGGATGTGCTTTTTATTTTTTTAAAATTTCAGCAAACAATAAGCTCTTTTTTGACTTTAATAAGCAGTCTGAAACGCAGGCTCTTTTTTGTTGAACATCTACCAAATCTTCAGCTCAAATAAACCAAGTACTTAAAGGAACAAAAAAAGAGCCAAGTCAAGACCTGGCTCTACATCTACCTATGAAAAACATGTCCTCTTGGAAAGGACACCATTAGTACGTTTATTTGAGCTTAGAAGTTACATTGAATATCTAATAATAATGCAGGAAAGCACTAAGTTTAAGTTCTCGCCCATCGCCATCGAGGGATTGAAAATGCAGGCGGCTGAAAAAGAGTCAATTGTATTGATTGAATTGCTGAGCCACAAATCTGTTATAGAAGATTTGCTGGTGAGTTACTATTTCAAATCGAGAGGAAGGATTTATAATGTGCGGATCAATAAACCTGTTTTAGATGAGAATTGCAATGGCACCTTTAAGACAACCTATACAGTTGGGCACTTTAATGCATGTGCCGATGTTGACAGCAATGAAGAAGAGAGCATGCAAATAGCAATTAGCGCAGATTTGGATTCTGGCTCAGTTATACTTACCGGCGAGTATTTCCCTGAAAGGGAGCCTGACGAGATTTGAGAACAATGGAGCCTATAACTCCATTATATCTTCGTTCCAAAGCTCTGGTTTCTCATTGATAAAATCCTTCATCATTTCGATACATTCAGGAAGGTTCAGGTCAACTACCTCTACTCCATGAGATTCCATAAATTCCCTTGCTCCGCTGAAGGTTTGTGATTCTCCAACAATCACCTTGGGTATTTTGAATTGAACGATCGTTCCCGCACACATAAAACAAGGCATAAGGGTTGAGTAAATTACGGTGCCTCTGTAACTACCTATTCTGCCAGCATTATTAAGGCAGTCCATTTCTCCGTGAAGAATAGGATTATTTTCCTGTACCCGTTTGTTATGCCCCTGGGCTACAACGTTTCCATCCTTCACCAGCACCGAACCGATAGGAATACCTCCCTCTGATTGTCCCTTCTTTGCTTCTTCTATAGCTAATTGCATGAATTCATCCATCACTTGAAAATTTTAATAAGATAACAATTATACTGGTTAACAGGATAAAACTTTAAGGGTTGTAAAAAAGTTATATCCCTAAACACTTATGAGAGCACATACAGACGAAGAAATTTTAGAGAAAGCTGCCGCTCAAGAGAAGCGCCAGGATATGGTAAAGGATAATAAAGTAGACATTGCTGTTGATCTTGATGATGAAAATGGAACTTGTCATACTTACGTAGTTACATTTCAGCAGGAGAACGATAGTTGGAAGTGTTTACAAATTGAAGAACTAAGTTCCTTATGATCTAAGTAATAAGGTGGTTAGGAACATTAACAATCTGATAAGCCTTTAGCATAAAAAAAGCGGCACTGGGGCCGCTTTATTCATTCTATAAAAAGTAATTTTATATAAGTTCAACACTTCTTTTAACAAAGTCTGTCAGATCAGAACCTGTCAGTAAGCCTTGGGAAAGTAATGCCAGATCAAATGCCTGCTTTGCAAGTTTTTGCTGCTCCTGCTCATCCGTAGCTGAAACGATACGGGAAATAAGCGGGTGATTTCCATTAACAGCTACTTTATAGTTGTCAGGCAAGCTTCCATAGAAACTCATTCCTCCACCCATCTGAGCCATATCTTTCATCCTGCGCATAAATTCGTCTTGTGTGATATGCACAGGCAGTTCTTCAGGACTTAAGCTTTCTATCTCTACCTTCATGTTTGGTTTGGAAATAGTGCTTTCGAAGATGGTTTTTACTTTTGTAGTTTGTTCTTCGGTTAATACGTGTGCCGGAGCATCGTCTTTCACGATCAGCTTGTCTACTACATCCGAGTCAACCCGTTTTAAAGTCGTTTTCTCCAGTTTTTGCTCAAGGTGACTAATGAAGTGGTTGTCGATAGGCGAGTTCATCAACAATACATCATAATCCTTTTTATTTGCAGACTGGATAAATGCGTCTTGCTTTGCAGCATCAGGGGTATAAAGATAAACTACAGTGTCGTTTTTATCTGTTTGAAGTGGCTTTACCTTTTCCTTGTATTCTTCTAGGGTAAAGTGTTCGTTCTTTGTATTGGTTAAAAGGGTGAAGTCTTTTGCTTTTTCATAGAACTTCTCATCGCTTACAAAACCATATTTTACGAAAAGACCAATGTCCTGCCATTTTTCTTCGTAGGCTTTACGGTCTTTTTTGTATAGTTCTGAAAGTTTATCCGCAACTTTTTTAGTGATGTAGTTATTGATCTTTTTAACGTTGCTGTCTGCTTGCAGGAAGCTTCTTGAAACGTTCAAAGGAATGTCTGGTGAATCGATAACACCATGAAGAAGCATCAGGAATTCAGGCACGATATCTTTTACCTCATCAGTAATGAACACCTGGCGAGAGAATAACTTGATCTTGTTGCGTTGGAAATCAAAGTCGTTTTTAACCTTAGGGAAGTAAAGGACACCGGTAAGATTGAATGGATAGTCTACATTCAGGTGGATCCAGAATAAAGGGTCTTCGCCGAACGGATACAATTCCTTGTAGAATTCTAAATAATCTTCGTCTTTAAGCTCGGAAGGTGCCTTAGTCCAGATTGGGCTAGGGTTGTTGATGATGTTATCAACTTCTACAGAAGTATATTTTGGCTTACCTTCTTCATCTTCACCATCGGGCTCTGATTCGGTTTTTGTTCCAAATTTGATCGGAACTGGTAAGAATTTACAGTATTTTTCAAGGATCTCCTGAAGCTTAAATTTACTTAAGAACTCCTCGGATTCAGCGTTAACATAAAGCGTGATGTCTGTACCTCTTTCTGTGCGGCTTCCGTCGGTGATTTCAAACTCCGTGCTTCCGTCGCAGATCCAACGTGCTGGTGCAGCACCTTCCTGGTAAGATAAACTATTGATCTCTACTTTGTCTGCAACCATAAAAGCAGAGTAGAAACCTAATCCGAACTTACCGATCAGTTCGTTCGCATCTTTAGCTTCTTTGAATTTTTCAACGAATTCTGTAGCTCCGGAGAATGCAATTTGATTGATGTATTTTTTAATTTCATCAGCTGTCATTCCGATACCTTTATCGGAAATGGTAATGGTCTTTTTCTCTTCATCGAAAGAAACCTCCACCTGTAAATTGCCCAATTCGCCCTGGTATTGTCCTAATGAAGACAGACGTTTTATTTTCTGTGTTGCATCAACTGCGTTTGAAACCAATTCCCTTAAAAATATCTCATTATCAGAGTAAAGGAATTTCTTAATTATCGGGAAGATGTTTTCGGTGTGAATCGAAATTGTGCCTTTTTCTTGCATAGTTGTACTGCGATTAGATCTTATTTCGTCCTGTTTCCTCAACTGGTGTTCCAAACGTAATCAGATTGTCAAATTGGCAGAAAGGAATTCAATTAATTAAGTCAGGGATCTCGGAACCTGTCGAAGCTTCTTCTGTTTTTCGGCACGCATTTGTGTTCAGTGACGAAGATCAAATTGCATTTCAAATCTAAGTTTATACATTTGCGCCCAATTTAGGTCCCCGGTCATGCCGACCGGGGTTAAAAGGGAACTGGGGTGAGAATCCCCGACAGTCCCGCTGCTGTGTTCTCCATAAAACGGAATTCATTCTAGAGCCACTGTTACAAAAATGGGAAGGCGAATTTCCGGGAGTAAGTCAGAAGACCTGCCTAAATAATATAATATTCAGGGCTTTCGGGGATTGAAGCTATGAGTGATGGTACCCTTCGTGTATTCTCATTTGTATTTATTTACCTCCTATGCTCGTCACATGTATGAAGAGTAAAAAAATTGTAGTTGCTGCCGGCCTGGGGCTTGCACAACTCGCGCTATCAGTGCGCGCTTCAGCACAACGGGATTCATTACTGAAAGAGGTAGTTGTTACAGCTACGAAACTAGATCAGAAGCAATCTCAAACTGGAAAGGTAATCTCTGTTATTACGGCGGAGGTTTTAGGAAGAAGTCTGGGTAAGACCCTTCCGCAGGTTCTGAGTGAACAGGCCAGCGTTCTTATTCCCGGAGCACAGGGTAATTATGGAAAAGATAAGACATTATTTCTGAGAGGCGCAGGAACTGCTTACACACCAATCTTAATTGATGGGCTCCAGGTGAATGACCCTTCTGCTATCGGCGCAACTTTCGATCTCAGACTACTACCGGTAGAGCAAATTGAAAGAATTGAAATTTTAAGAGGGGGACAATCTACACTTTACGGTTCGGATGCGGTTGCCGGTATCATTAATATTATTACTAAAAAGGGTGGCTCCAGTCCTTTAAATGCTACAGTTACGGCAAGTTGCGGGAGTTTTGGTACCTACAGAGGAGCTGTCGCTCTTTCTGGCGCAAGCAGCAAGCTTTCTTATAATCTGAACTATTCGCACCTGCAGTCTGATGGTATCTCGGAGGCAAAAGAGGTTGGAGGTCTGCCTTTTGATTCAGACCGGTTCATACAGGATGGGGTTAACGCCTCTGTAGGCTATAATCTTAATGAGAAGTTCTTTTTCCGTCCGTTTTTTCAATACCAATATTTCGATTCACAGTACGATAGCGGCGCATTTAGTGATGTTGACGCTTCAGGTATTCATAACGTGGCTTATACTCACTTCCTTTCTACCGGGTTGAGTTCCACTTTCAAGTCTGGCTCGTCGAAAGTCACTTTGAACTATAATTTCTCCAACACAGACCGTGTCTATAAAAGCTCTTTCCCGGGGACTTACGAAGGCAATATGCATTTGGCCGACTTGTTTTTGAATCAGAGACTAAGCTCCAAAGTTCAGCTTTTGGCAGGAGTAGAAAACCGGTTCACACGGGTATTTCAGTCAGGTGCAGAAAAGGAAAGACCTGAAGCTAATCTGATCAGTGCCTATGGCTCTCTTTCTGTAAATAGCCTTGCTGATCACTTGGATCTGGAACTGGGAGGGAGAGCAAATAATCACAGTGAGTATGGAGCAAATTATACCTATTCGGTAACGCCTTCTGTCAACTTCTTTGATAATAAGCTGCGTTTATTTGGTACGATCAGTACAGCATTTAAGGCTCCTACCTTAACTGAGCTATATGGAGCCTTTGGCGCAAATAAAAATCTTAAACCTCAAAAAGCCGACAATTATGAAGCAGGTTTTTCTATAAAGCCTGCTACACGGTTCGAACTACGTGTTACAGGGTATGAACGTTACCTGAAGGATGCTATCGTATTTGGTGCTGCCGGATATGAGAATATTGCTATCGAAGACACGTGGGGAGCCGAGATTGAACCTACTTTCACCAGCAGATATGTCGATGTTAAAGGTTTTTATGCTTTTTTGAAAGGGAAGAGCTTTACAAGAACGGAGACCGGGGAGAAGGTACTTATCTCGGAGGATCTGTTAAGAAGACCAAAGCATTCCGCTGGTGTATTTATAGGATTGAAGCCTTCTCAAAAGATCTATACGAGCATCAACTTCAGGAATTATGGAAGAAGGGCAGATGCTTATTTTGATGATCAAACCTTCAATACTATTTCACTGCGGCAAAAGGCTTACCAGTTACTTGACTTGTATGGCGAATACAAGTACTCTTCAAAATTCAAACTTTTCCTAAACGTGAATAATGTACTGGATGAGGACTATCAGGAGGTAGCTGGTTATTCTACCATGGGAACGAATTTTATGTTCGGCCTCAATTACATAATAAAATAAATAGACTCCAGGGCAGGGCAACCTAATCCATCTGCAAAACTACTGTAAAACGAATCGTCCACAGGGCGATTCGTTTTTTTCTTTCAGGAACATCACACTTCAGTCCTTTGGCCTAATAATTGTATTTTCTTTTGAGACGAGGTACAAAACCTCTTTTATCTCGAAAAACTACGCTCTATGGTATTTAATGCGAAAAAAAATTTCCGGCTCAGGGAGGAGCAGGAAATTGTCAATGAGAAAGAAGTAATAGACAATCATAACGAAGATTTAGAATCAGGCGAACCCGATTATTATTCATTTTGGGACGATACCAATGAGAATGATGATTAACTGTGCGTGTTCAATAGCTGAAGTATCATAGCATGAAAGATACACGCAGTTTAAATTATCCAAACCTATTGGCACAACAATTGGTTATCCCTAATAAATCATCTAACTATAAAAAATATGGCAACTAATTTCAATCCAGAGCACTCAGAAGGGCCAGTGGCCAGAATGATCGAAGAGCAAACAGCAAAGCTTCCATCTGATTTATTTTTATGGACTGCAGGTGCAGCAATTGCAGCTTCATTAGTTTTGCAGGTTGTTGGCAGAAAACCTAAAAGTTTATTTGTTGGCCAATGGGTAGCACCATTCTTGTTACTGGGCTTATATAACAAACTTGTAAAACTTGAAGGCCACGAAGGCGCTTAGTTTTAAAATAAATAATCCGGACCTGGTGTCCGGATTATTTATTTATAAGATGTTCTATTTTATCTTCCCTTATACCTTTAAGTAAATCATGCACCTAGGTTACTATCCTCAGTTTGGCAAATTTCAATAATAGCTGCTTATTGCCCAATCCCTGAAAAAATATCGTTGCTTTAATATCTGGTCTTGAGCCTTCAAGGCTTATAACCTTTCCAAATCCAAAGCGTTCGTGTTCTACTTCCATACCTACTTGTAAATTACTGGTGTCTGATGGCGTGAATCCTTCTGAAGGAACGTGTGCTTTGGGAAGAATTGCAGTAGTTTTCGGTGGAGCGGTAGCTGGTTTTGGTTTAGAGAATACGTCTTTAGTACCAGTAGAAGGCTGTCTGCTCCAGGCAGAACGCTCTCCGTCAAAAAATGGATTTTCAGCAGATGCTTTTTGCTGCTGTTTAAAGTCAAGTTCCAGGAACCTTGCATCAATCTCATCAATAAACCTGCTGGGTTCACAGCTGGTTAAATTTCCCCAGCGATAACGTGAAGTTGCATAAGAAATAGTAAGCTTTTTCTCAGCACGGGTTATGGCAACATAGAATAAGCGTCGTTCTTCCTCCAGGTCCGACCTTGAGTTAAGCGACATCTGGGATGGGAAGAGATTTTCTTCCAATCCTACGATATATACATGCGGAAACTCTAGTCCCTTGGAGGAGTGGATCGTCATTAGGCTCACCGTATCAGCATTAGGATCCTTGTCGTTATCATCGTTGGTTAAAAGGGCAACATCCTGCATAAAGACATCTAATCCTCTTTCCTCAATGTCTTCGCGTTCGCTGAACTCTTTAATACCGTTCAGTAACTCCTGAATATTCTCGTAACGGTTTAAGCCTTCAACCGATTTGTCTTCATAAAGGTCTTTTAGCAATCCTGAATGCTGCGAAATATGTAAGGCTGCATCGTAAGCTGAATTGTTCTTAGCGAGCACCTGGAAACTTTGGATAAGGGTTCCGAAGTTTGCTACAGCAGTGGCGCTTCTTGGCTCGAGGTATTGCTGCGCATTAACTACAACTTCCCAAAGGGTAACATTATTTTTATCTGCCGCTACAATGATCCTGTCTACTGTTGTATCTCCAATCCCGCGTTTAGGATAGTTGATTACCCTTTTAAGCGCCTCTTCATCATTAGGATTAAATGTAAGTCTGAAGTAGGCAATAAGGTCCTTGATCTCCTTCCGCTGGTAGAAGGAAAGTCCACCGTATATTTTGTAGGGAATATTAAGCTTTCTCAAGGCCTCCTCCATTGCTCTTGACTGAGCATTGGTACGGTAAAGGATAGCGAAGCTCTTATACTTGAGGCCTTTTAAAGAACGCTCCTGCATTATACTTTCAGCAACGATCTTTCCTTCTTCATTATCGCTAAATGCACGGGCAATCTTGATACGGTCGCCTTCCTCGTTTTCAGAGAATACATCCTTTTTCAGCTGATTGGTGTTATTCGCAATAATGCTATTGGCAACGTTTACTATGTTTTGAGTAGAGCGGTAATTCTGCTCCAATTTAAACACTTTCAGATCTGGATAGTCCTTCTCAAAATTAAGGATGTTCTGGATATTGGCACCACGGAAGGCATAGATACTTTGAGCATCATCACCCACCACACAAATGTTTTCTGTAATGGCTGCGAGCTTTTTTACAATCAGATACTGGGAAAAGTTGGTATCCTGATACTCATCCACCATCAGGTACTTGAACTTGTTCTGATACTTGTACAAGACATCCGGGTGTTCACGAAGCAATACATTGGTTTTGAAAAGAAGGTCATCGAAATCCATTGCACCAGCTTTAAAACAGCGTTGAGTATAGGTAAGGTATATCTCACCTAGTTTGCCTCTGCCCGATGAAAAGTCCTCGGCCTGGATATGCTCATTCTTCATGTATTCGGCAGGAGAGATGAGGTTATTTTTTGCAGAAGATATGCGTCCGTAAACGAAATTTGCATTATATAACTTGTCGTCCAGCTGATACTCTTTCAAAATCGCCCTTAAAAGGCTTTTGCTATCATCCGTATCGTAGATGGTGAAGTTGGAAGGGTAGCCAATTTTTTCAGCTTCCACTCTCAAGATCTTTGCAAAGACAGAGTGGAACGTACCCATCCATATATTTTTTGCCTCGGGACCAACCACACTGGTGATCCTTTCCCTCATTTCCTTCGCCGCCTTATTGGTAAAGGTAAGTACGAGGATGTTGAAAGGGTCAACTCCCGATTTAATTAAGTGCGCAACACGATAGGTAATGACCCGCGTTTTCCCTGAACCTGCACCTGCTACAATCATTACCGGGCCCTTGATCTGCTCAACCGCGGCCCTTTGTGAAGGATTTAAACCTTTTAAATAATCCAAACCTGCTCCTTTTTTGAAGGGTGCTAAATTAAGGAATGAACGCCATTTATCCTGATAAAAAGAGCGCTTGTTTTTAAACACCTTATCAGCAGAACTGAAGGCTGCACGCTGCTGCTATGAAGGACTTGGAGGTGTGACTTAAGTTAAATACTTTTAGCACGCTGGACCTTATATTGCGCTTGGCTTAAATTTTGCGCTGTAAGATTAAAAGAAATGCTTATGATCAAATATATAACTTATGTGTGTTTGGCCGCAACAGTCGGCCTGTTCGACATGTGCGCTGTAAATCCCGTTACGGGAAAAAAGCAAATTGTGCTTATGTCTGAAGAGCAGGAGCTTGCTATGGGAAAAGATGCTGATCCTCAGATCTTGCAGGAGTACGGCTTATATGAAAATAAGGAGCTTCAGGATTTTATCAATCAGAAAGGGAAGGCGATGGCTGCTGTCTCTCATCGCCCCAATATCCAGTATAACTTCCGTATCGTCGATTCTGATATCCTTAATGCTTTCGCCATTCCTGGGGGCTATGTCTATTTCACAAGAGGTATAATGGCACATTTCAATGACGAAGCTCAATTTGCGGGGGTACTTGGTCACGAGATCGGACATATTACAGCCCGGCATTCGGTTATACAACAGAGAAATGCTACACTTAGTCAGGTAGGACTGATCGCTGGTATGATAATCGCGCCTCAATTGGGCGACTTTGCTCAAACGGCCTCTCAAGGGTTGAGCTTATTGTTCTTGAAATTTGGCAGGGATGACGAACGCCAGGCCGATGATCTGGGAGTAGAGTATTCATCCAAGATAGGGTATGATGCTGAACATATGGCTGGATTTTTCAATACTCTAGACCGTCAATCAAAGCAAGGTTCGGGAGAAGCACTACCAGAGTTTTTATCAACTCACCCAAATCCTGCCGGGAGAAATGCGGCAGTTGCAAAGGCAGCAAAGGAATGGAAATCCAAACTTGGCCTAAGCAATCCACAGGTGAACAGAAACGCTTATCTGAAAAGACTGGAGGGACTTATCTATGGTGAAGATCCACGACAAGGCTTTGTAGAAAGCAATGTATTCTATCATCCCCAGTTGAAATTCAAGTTTGGTATACCAGCTGGCTGGGCTACTCAAAACTCCCCTTCCAGGTTCCAGATGGCTCCTAAAGACGGTGGTGCTTTAATGATATTAATGCTGGCTCCGGGTAAAACACTACAGGAAGCGGCTGCGAATGTGCTTAAGCAATACAATTTAACAACAGTTGATAGCCGTGAGACCACTGTAAACTCTTTGCCAGCCTATGCGCTGGTTGCTGATCAAAGGCAAGAACAGGGTAATACACTGCGAACCTTATCTTACCTGATCCAGTACGGTGATACTATTTATCATCTTATCGGCGTTACCTCTGCAGCCGACTTTAATAATCGTGTTAACCTCTTTACTTCTACGATGCAAAGTTTCAGTAAACTAACTGATCCGGCAAAGTTGAACAAGAAACCGGAACGCGTGCATGTGAAGACATTGAGTCAGGCTACTACTTTTGAACAAGCTCTAAAAACCTACAATGTACCAGCAAAGCGCTATCAGGAGTTAGCCATATTGAACGGTATGGAGCTTAAAGATCGCTTGGAAAAAGGAACACTTATTAAAGTAGTAGGCGAGTAATTTTCAATACAAAGAGAATGCAGAGAGTTAGCACCTTCCTTATGTTTAGCGGCGATATGTGTGGAAAAGCAAAGGAAGCAATAGATCTATATACATCGTTAATTGCCGGTTCTGAAATTAAAAGTATTGAATACTTTGAAGCTGATGAAGGCGGCGGAAACGAAGGCGATGTGAAGCATGCAGTATTTACATTGGGAGGCCAGGAGTACCTGGCCTTCGATAGTGCTATGGGGCACAAGTTTTCCTTTACGCCCTCCATTTCTATCTATGTATCCTGCGAGACAGAGGAAGAGTTGGATAGACTATTCAAGGGCCTTTCTCAGGATGGCGCCATCATGATGCCCCCAGATAATTATGGATTTAGCAGAAAGTTTACCTGGATAGCAGATAAATACGGTGTCTCCTGGCAATTGAACCTTGCCTAAGTTTTAACAAGCGGTATAGAATTCCTCTTTTTCTGTTGTATGCAAACGTATAACTCCAGAAAGTACAAGGTTTACCAATATTTTCTGAGCTCTTCTTCTGCTTAAATTAAGCATCTGGCTATATTCTTTAGCTGTTATACGTTCATTGTTGTCTAGGTATTCAAGCAAGGATTGTTCTTTCGACGAATACTCGATCAGCACACCCTCTTCCTTTGACTCTCTTTTTAAAACGTCTACTACTATCTTGCTTGCGAGCAGACTTTTATCCTTTACCCGGATGTAAACCCACCATTTCTTGTCTTCTCCGAGGGCATAGTGTGGCTTGGTGTCGCTTTCTTTAATATCAGCTACCAGTACTATTTTATCGTCGATATATACTTCTTCAAAATAGGGTTCTATAGCAGGTTTGCAATAGAAGGTGCCCGCTTTCTGAAGCATGTACTTTTCTTCTTCTTCGGACTTAACTCCCTTAATATCTCCATTATCTAATACGCCCACTAATAGCTTTCCACCCTTATTATTGGCAAATGCTACCAGCGTTTTAGCTATTTTCTCACAGGAAGTGATAGTTTTTTTGAAATCAAGCGATACCCCTTCTCCTTCAAAAATCAGCTGTTTTATATGATGCGGTCTTAATCGATTCATCTGGTATTTAAATCTCCCAGTTCTTTAATTGTTTGATTTCCCCTGTAAATACCGGATATATACTTCGTTCTTTACAAGGGCGCAGAGTTGTTGCTCTTTGTCGTAAACCTCTATCGTGTTTTGCTGTAGCAGCTTTCCAAACTCACTTAATTTAGTACAAATATCTAAGATCTCTGCTTCTGTAATATTAATTTTAAAATAAAGGTCCTTATACGCAGGCTTTACAAATTCAATCTCTGAGCGTTTTACCCAGATTTTGGTTCGTATCCCTCTGTTAGCCAAAAGTTCATGAAATAAGATAGGATGAAAAGCATCTGTAGCGCTAAAGATAGAACCTCCGAATATTGAACGGTTGTAATTAATATTTAATATACTTTTTAAAATTTTGACCTCTACACCTGTAAATCCTTTTTCGAATTTTTTCACCCACACACGTTGCAGTAATAGGGGCGGATAAAATCGTAATAGCCATTTTAAGGTATTTTCGGAGACACGCATGCCAACGAATATCTGCATTTAAAGCTTAGAGTTGAAATTTTTGCAGTCCTAAAACTAATATTGGCATGAACGTTGAATCTATACTTAGAGATTTTAAATACATGCTTATGGAGACGAGATTTCTTAAAGTTCTATTGGTTGTAATTGCTGCTTCTTTCGCTAACGCCTGCAGCAGTGGTGGTAATCAGGGAATGAACGAAGCTGGGTCGGCCGACTCGGATTCGATGGTGAATATAGATACTCAGTGGGTGGATACAACAGGTGCAACTGCTCCTGGAGCCACAAGAGAGGCGATGGATTCAGGAAGTTTAAACCAGGATACTTCTTCAATGAAAGGTCCGGGTAAAGTGCCAGTACCTAGTCCTTAGTTAGATTTTAGACTACTGCTAGCTGTGCCCTTCTCCCTTGTTGGTGTAGTCACCAACAAGAGAATCGCGGCTATTACACCTTTTCCGTTTTCAATTTTATTCGTAGTTTCAGCCCCTCCAATTATGAACGTATGAGTAAAATTGATTCTTCCAGAAATGTTATCTTTCTTGTTATTGTTGCAGCTCTGGGCTATTTCGTGGATATCTATGATCTTGTGCTTTTTTCGATTGTAAGGATAGAAAGCTTCAAGGACCTTGGAATAGCCGACGACCAGATGCGCGTAATGGGGGAGTATGTGATCAACATGCAAATGGGAGGTCTGCTGATAGGTGGTATTCTTTGGGGAATAATGGGCGATAAATTAGGGCGTATCAAAGTTCTTTTCGGTTCTATCCTAATGTATTCCCTGGCTAATATAGCCAACGGTCTGGTTAACGATATCGATACTTATGCCTTCGTAAGATTAATTGCGGGAATTGGGCTTGCAGGAGAGCTTGGAGCTGGGATAACGCTGGTAAGCGAAAGCATGAGTAAAGAGAATCGTGGGTATGGGACCATGATCGTTGCAGGGGTTGGATTATTCGGAGCAGTTCTGGCTAATCAGATACATGAGATGTACGATTGGCGTACCGCTTATTTTGTAGGCGGGGGATTAGGAATGGTACTTCTGTTCCTAAGGGTTGGAACTTTCGAATCCGGAATGTTCAATGAGGTTGCACATAAGAAGGTTGAAAAGGGGAATGTGATGCTGATCCTGGGGAAACCAAAGAACTTATTTAAATATCTGAACTGTATTTTTATCGGAGCTCCTCTTTGGTTTGTTGTAGGTATACTGGTAACACAATCGCCAGAAATAGGTAAAGCCTTAGGCGCAACTGAGCCATTGAGTGCAGGTAAGGGCATAATGTATACTTATATAGGTATTGCTATCGGTGATATCTTCGCTGGCTTGCTTGCCCAGGCTACTAAGTCGCGGAAAAAAACAATGTTTGTCTTCCACATATTGTCCATACTTGCTATTCTTGTTTACCTGTCAAGCAAGGGTATGGATAGCACCAGATTCCTTTGGTTATGTTTGTTCCTTGGGATATCGGTAGGCTACTGGGCTACCTTCGTAACTATTGCCTCTGAACAGTTTGGAACTAATATCAGGGCTACTGTAACTACCACTGTACCTAATTTTGTGAGGGGTGCTTTAATTCCTATTACTTTCCTTTTCGAATTTTTTGTTGAGAAGTTTAACATTATCACAGCCGCGTATATCCTGACTATACTGCTTTCTACCCTGGCTTTGTTTTCTCTTAGTCAGTTGCGGGAGAGTTTTGGTAAGGATCTTGATTACATTGAACAGTAATATTTAGCATCTTTGTCGCTATGATTAGCAAAGAAGAAATTGCCGCAGACTATCAGGTGATCCAGGACGAGATCTGTGCAGGATTGGAAGCCCTGGACGGGGGTGCAACCTTTCAGCAGGAACTTTGGGAACGAGAAGGAGGCGGCGGTGGCAGAACCCGCGTTATTCAAAACGGAAACATCCTTGAAAAAGGAGGCGTGAACTTCTCTGCAGTTTACGGGCAATTACCAGAGGCTGTGAAAAAGTCATTCAAAGTGGAGGAGGACGACTTTTTTGCTACAGGTGTGTCTATCGTTATTCATCCTAATCATCCGCTTGTTCCGATCATTCACATGAATATCCGGTACTTCGAAATGAATGAAGATATTCGCTGGTTCGGGGGCGGTATAGATGTTACCCCTCACTACGTATATGAACAGGATGCTCGCTTCTTTCATCAGTATCTAAAAGAAGTTTGTGACCATTATAATCAGGAGTTTTATTCCAGGTTCAAGAAATGGGCAGACGATTATTTCTTTATTAAGCACCGGGAAGAGACAAGGGGGATTGGTGGAATATTTTATGATCGTTTGAATCCTAAGACTGCGGGAATTGGCTGGAGAAAGATCTTTGAGTTTTCAAAAGAAGTAGGACGATCATTTGTGCCTATTTATAAAGAGTTGGTTAATCGTCATAGAAATGAGGTTTTTACAGAGCAACAGAAGCAATGGCAATACCAACGTAGAAGTCGCTATGTAGAGTTTAACCTGGTTTATGATGCAGGTACCAAGTTCGGGTTAGAAACGAACGGTCGTATTGAATCTATATTAATGAGTCTTCCGCCACAGGCCAATTGGGCGTATAACTTCAAGCCGGAAGCTGGAAGTGAAGAGGAAAAAACATTGTCTCTACTTAAAAAAGGTATCGATTGGGCCTAAGAAATTTAAAAAATATTTTTGTTCAATAGCGGGATCTTCTATATTTGAAAATAAGACATGACAATTAACAAAGTAAATATCGCAGTAGTCGTAGCAGTGGCCATTAAAGCCAGCTGACGGGGAGCGTATTTATTTTAAACATACAGCAAAAGCCCGTCCCGAAAAGACGGGCTTTTGTTGTTTTAAGCAATTATGAAATTAACAGTAGTAAATATTAATCTTTCAGTAGCCATTATTGCAGTGGTTGTGGCTGTCGTGTGTCCATGGCGGGAGGATTGATAATTAAAAACTTTAATAGTCGAAGCCTCCCGCCAAAAACGGGGGGTTTTTTTATGCAGAAAAAAAATCAACAGAATCAATATGACAGTAGAAACCCCACACTATCAATTTGCGGAAAGGGTACAGCAGGTACCGCAATCGTTTATCCGTGAAATCTTAAAAGTAACAAGCAAGCCCAACATTGTTTCTTTTGCAGGAGGGCTGCCTAATCCTTCACTCTTCCCAGTGCAGGAACTGGAGAATTGTGCCGCAAAGGTATTTCAGAAGAGGGGAGCGCAGGTTCTTCAATATTCTGAAACAGAAGGTTATTATCCTTTACGGGAATATATTGCAGCTCGATATCATCAGAAGTTTGGCTTAAATATCTCAGTAGATCAAATCCTCATTACCAGTGGTTCTCAACAGGCTCTCGATCTTTTAGGGAAGGTGTTTCTGGATGCCGGTGACAAAGTCCTGCTCGAACGTCCGACCTATCTCGGCGCCTTACAGTCTTTGTCCCTCTTTCAGGCGCAGTTTGAAGAGGTGACTTTGCATAATGATGGGGTGGATCCAGACGAGTTTGAAGAGAAAATGTTTAATTGTAATCCTAAGCTCTTCTATTGCATCCCCAACTTCCAAAATCCTACCGGTCTTCATTATTCTGAAGAAAAGCGAAGAATGGTTGCAGAGATTTCCTCCCGTTATCCTGCAATGATCATTGAAGACGATCCTTATGGCGATATTTCCTTTTCTGATAAAAAAGCCCTACCTATTTATGCCCACCTGCCCGAGAAAACTATCCTGCTGGGCTCGTTCTCTAAAACCGTTGCGCCAGGATTACGGGTTGGCTGGATGGTTGCCCACAGAGACATTATCCGGAAGGCAACGATAATGAAACAGGCTTCCGATCTGCATTCAAATAATTTATCCCAGCATATTCTGTTTGAGTTCCTTTCTACCTATGATCTGGACCAGCAAGTATTTAAAATAGTTAAGCAATACAAATACCAGAGGGACGTGATGTTGAGTTGCATAGAGGAATACTTCCCGGAGAACGTTCAGTACAATCGACCTGAAGGGGGAATGTTTACTTGGTTAAGTTTACCAAGCACGACCCATGCACGCGATTTCCTTGCCAAAGCGATCGAGCAAAACGTCATCTTTGTGCCGGGCGATAGTTTTTATGCTTCATCTCCGGATCCCCAGACCCTTCGTTTAAACTTTTCAAACGTTAGCGATACTGCAATGAGAGAAGCTCTTAGGAAACTTGGAACAATTCTGGAATACACTAACTGGTGATATTTAATTGAGAAGAGTCGGGGTTTTCTGACTCTTCTCAATTATGACTTTATTGCAGTACTTTAATAAATTTCAATTTCAGTTTTTAGTATCTTTGCGCCTTGATTATGAGCAGGAAAGTAGCATTCTATACGCTGGGTTGTAAGTTAAATTATTCAGAAACTTCAACAATAGGGAGACAGTTTAAAGCAGCTGGATTTGAAACTGTTGAGTTTACAGATAAAGCTGATGTTTACCTGATCAATACCTGTTCAGTAACTGACAATGCGGATAAGAAATGCCGTAAGGTGGTTAAGGAAGCATTAAAGCATTCACCAAATGCTTATATCATGATCGTGGGTTGCTATGCACAATTAAAACCTAAAGAGATCTCTGAGATACCAGGAGTTGATATTGTGCTTGGTGCAGCTGAAAAGTTTCAGCTTATCGATTACGTTAAAGACTTTACTAAACAACCAAAAACCCTGGTTTTCAATCAGCCTATTGAGGAAGCTAAGGAATTCGTAGCTTCTTATTCTTATGGCGATCGTACCCGTACTTTTTTAAAGGTGCAGGATGGCTGCGATTACTCCTGTACTTTCTGCACTATTCCCCTTGCTCGCGGGTCAAGCAGAAGCGATACAATTGAGAATATTGTTAAACAAGCCGAAGAAATTGCGGCTTCAGGAGTTAAGGAGATCGTATTAACAGGAGTTAATATCGGAGATTTCGGAATCAGGGAAGGAAAGAGGGAAGACCGCTTTTTTGATCTTGTAAAAGCATTGGATGAGGTTGAAGGAATTGAGCGGTTCAGGATCTCGTCTATAGAACCTAATCTTTTAACCAACGAGATCATCGAGTTTGTTTCTACATCAAAGAAGTTTGTTCCTCACTTCCATATCCCATTGCAGTCTGGTTCTAATAAGATTTTAGGACTAATGAGAAGACGTTATCGCCGGGAATTATATGTAGAAAGAGTAGCGAAGATCAAGGAGATAATGCCGGATTGTTGTATCGGTGTGGATGTGATCGTAGGTTTCCCTGGTGAAAGCAGGGAAGATTTTATAGATACCTATAATTTCCTGAACGATCTTAATATTTCTTATCTCCATGTGTTTACCTACTCTGAAAGGGAGAATACTCCGGCAGCAGAAATGGATGGCAGCGTACCCGGATCTCAAAGAGCAGACCGTAGCAAAATGCTCCATATCCTTTCGGATAAAAAGCGCAGAGCTTTCTATGAAACACAAGTTGGAAAAGATGCGGTAGTGCTGTTTGAAGGCGATCATAAGGATGGAATTATGAATGGCTTTACGGAGAACTATGTAAAAGTAAGAGCTAAATACGATCCCGTTGCAGTTAATGAATTAAGAAGGGTGAATCTTACCGGTATTTCTCCAGAGGGCGAAGTGGAGGTTGTGGAGCTGCAGGAAGAGCTGCATCATTAGTAGGGGTGAGCTCTTAGCTGTAAGCTTTGAGCTTTCTGCTTTTCGCCTTGAGCTTTCTTCTTTGAGCTTTCTACTTTTCGCTTTAGGCTTTGAGCTTTCTTCTTTCTGCTTTTCGCTTTGAGCTTTCTGCTTTTCGCTTTCCCCTTTCCATTCTTTATCTTAGCCGCATGTTTCCTACGCTATCTTATTTAATAGAATACTTAACAGGTATAAACATTCCCTTGCCTATACAAACCTTCGGCTTTTTTGTAGCACTGGCTTTTATGGCAGGATACTGGGCTTTTTCAGAGGAACTTAAAAGGAAGGAAGCTCTGGGACTTATACATCCTTTTACTCAGAAAGTGAAAGTAGGGGAGCCTGCCACTACATCCGAGCTTATAGTTAACGCTGTCTTTGGATTCGTTGTTGGTTACAAGTTGTTATATGGGATTTTAAATTACTCTGATTTTGTAAATAACCCTCAGGAGTTTATTCTTTCAACAAATGGTAATTTCATTGGAGGCATTCTTCTTGCTGCTCTTTTTGCTTATCTCGCTTACTCGGATAAGAAAAAGAATGCGCTTGATAAGCCGCGAGTGGTAGAGGAAACCGTGCATCCATATCAGCTAATGAGCAATATGATCGTATGGGCTGCAGTGTGGGGGTTTCTCGGAGCTAAGATCTTCCACAATCTCGAATATTGGGACGATTTTATGAGAGATCCTATAGAAGGGCTTCTGTCTTTTAGTGGCTTAACGTTCTATGGTGGTTTAATCTGCGGAGGTGCAGCTGTATTATACATTGCTAATAAGAATGGTATAAAGCCCATTCACATGCTTGATGTTGGCGGTCCTGGAATGATGCTCGCTTATGCGGTTGGCCGTATTGGTTGTCACATGTCCGGAGATGGAGATTGGGGTCTTCCCACACCCTCTGCTAAACCTGGATGGTTGAGCTGGGCGCCAGACTGGGTATGGTCCTTCAAATATCCCCACAATGTGATCAATGAAGGAGTTCCTATTCCGGGTTGTGAGGGAAGGTTTTGCCATGAACTTCCGGTGGGAGTTTACCCTACGCCATTTTACGAAGTGATCATGTGTTTAATTCTTTTCGCTATTCTTTGGTCTCTCAGAAAACGAATTCATGCCGTGGGTCTTATGTGGTTCCTTTATCTGATCTTAAATGGCATAGAACGGTTTTTAATAGAACATATTCGTGTTAATTCCCTTTATCATGCATTTGGAATGGCTTTCACACAGGCGCAGCTTATTTCATTCATTATGGTTCTGACAGGAGTAATTGGCTCTATATGGGCTATTAATAATCATCGCAAAACCCGTATGGGCGGAAGCTTGCAAACAGAGGGTAAAAGAAATTAGCGGTTCTTTGCGACCGATGAACAGCAAATTAAATATTCTCAAAAAAAAACATCTATAGCATAAAAATGGATCTACAAAGTTTAACAACCGAAGTAATCGTACTGGCGAAAGAAGTAGGAGGTTTTATACGTGAAGAAGCACAAAAGTTTGACGCAGACAGCATAGAATACAAAGGATATAATAACCTTGTCTCTTACGTGGATAAGACTGCAGAAGAGAAGATCGTAGCAAGGTTGTCTCAGTTATTACCTGAAGCAGGATATATCACCGAAGAAGAGACAATAAACAAAAAGGGTGAGGTGTATAACTGGATCGTTGACCCTTTAGATGGTACTACTAATTTCATCCATGGCTTACCGATCTTCTCCGTCAGTATCGCTCTGGAGCAAAATAAAGAGTTAGTTCTGGGCGTAGTGTATGAAGTGAACCTTAACGAATGCTTCTATGCCTGGAAGGATGGCGGGGCATTTTTGAATGGTAAGAAGATAAAGGTTACTAAGAATACAGAGTTGAATCAAACGTTGTTGGCTACAGGTTTTCCTTACTATAATTTCGAGAAGGAAAATCAGTATCTGAATGTAGTGCGTGAGTTTATGCAGCAGAGCCATGGAATTAGAAGAATGGGTTCAGCAGCAGTAGATATGGCTTACGTGGCATGTGGCAGATTCGACGGCTATTTCGAGTACAATATTAATCTCTATGATATTGCTGCTGGCGTAGTGATCGTTCGTGAAGCAGGAGGGACAGCCTTTAACTTTGCCGGAGATGATGAGTTTTTCGTTTCCCGGGAAGTTATAGCGAGCAACGGCTTAGTAGGGGAGGCTATGAAAGAGGTTATTCAGCGTAACTTTAATGCTTAGCAAGCGGTATTTGTTATAGTAAAAGAGAGCTAGTCTTCGGGTTAGCTCTCTTTTTATTTAAAGACCTTCCTGTTTTTATTAAACAACTCTTGCAAGGGTAGCTGTCTGCTGATTTACTAGCTTCTGCAGGGGACCGCTTGCCATCATCTTCATCATCATATTCAATTCTGCCGATAGAGTAATCACGGCTTCGGTAGTACCATCATGCAGGTCGACCACTACCCATCGCATATCTACGTTAAAAGGAACATCTGCTGCAGGAACGATGATGATACTGCTGTTCTCAATACGATTTGAAATTTTAAGGGCAAGATTCGCCATTCCCTGAACCGTAAAATTGGCACTGTCTCGATCTGAAGTCCAGTTAGTGATACTATCAGGCATTAACTGCTTATGGTTGTTGAAGTCAGACAAGAATTGGTACACTGCCGAAACTGGTCTGTTAATTCTTACTTTGCTTTCAAAGACTGTCATCTTGTTTTTTCTATTAGATATTCAATAATCGGCCGAGGCTTTATAAAACTAAAAAGACCTATAAGTTTGACGCTTATAGGTCTAAAGACCGTTTTATTTTATTTGTTTTTAATTATGTCGTTTTTTCAAGGCTATTTCCCCATTCGTTAGGGTTGATACGCCATTTACGTAATAACTCCTGATCGGCGTTATTAATGTAACTGTTTTCCGAAGCAAATTGAATTAATGCCTCGTAATTAGAAAGGGTTGAGAACCTGCATTTAGCTGCCTTGAAATTCTCTGTGGCGCTGTCAAGTCCGTAGCTGAAAATAGCTACAAGTCCGGCAACATCACATCCAGCCTCACGTAGTGCGCTGACTGCCTGTAAACTGCTTTTTCCTGTCGATATAAGGTCTTCTACAATTACAACACGCTGACCTGCAAATACCTCACCTTCAATAAGACTTCCTGTTCCGTGTTCTTTTGGTTTTGATCTTACATAAGCGAAAGGAAGTCCAAGCTCCTGAGCAACTAAAACACCCTGAGGTATACCAGCCGTTGCTACTCCTGCAATTAGGCCAACAGAACCAAACTCTTCCTGAACAAGGGCAGACAACTGCTGACGGATATATGTTCTGATAGAAGGATGAGATAGAGTTACACGGTTGTCGCAATAAATCGGAGATTTAATTCCGGATGCCCATGTAAAAGGTTTGTTGGGTTGTAATTTAATTGCTTTAATTTGTAACAAAAACTCGGCAACTTTCTTTTCAGTCTCACTTTTGTTGATCATGGTGCAAATGTATAAAAACTATAAGACTTATATTAATGATACTCTCTTAATTATCGCTGATTTTGTGCCTGAGGGCATTGGAAGTTTTCAACAAATAGAGATCAATACGTTTGATTTTAAGAGCTTCTACAAGCTGGTTAAGACTATGCCTGCCTCTACTTATTTGATCTTAGCTAAAGATCCTAAAAAGGCGTTCCGGAAAATTCGTAGTTCATTTGGAGTTATTCTTGCAGCAGGGGGCGTAGTTCAAAACGAAAAAGATGAGTACCTTTTCATCTTTAGAAAAGGAAAATGGGACCTTCCAAAAGGTAAGCTGGACGAAGGCGAAAAAACTAAAAAGGCAGCAGTGAGGGAAGTTGAAGAAGAATGTGGCATAAAGGTTTCTAAGCTGGGCGATAAGGCTTGTAATACCTGGCATGTATATGAGGAGCGTGGTCAGATCGTTTTCAAGAAAACGGCATGGTATTATATGAAGGCTAAGAACCAAAAACTTATTCCTCAGCTGGAAGAAGATATTACCGACGCCCGCTGGATCGCTCCTGCAGATTTTGGAATCGTGGAAAGAAATACTTTTCCCCTTATCAAGGAAATTATTAATCTGTTAAAGGTCTGAAAATTCAGAGGTGTAAGTAAGTTTAGAGGTAGGGCAAAGCTTCTTTCGGAATAAACTTGCTTACATCTCCTTTATGGCGCAGTATGTCTCTAACGATGGTGGAGCTTATGGAAGAATAGCCTGGATTACTAAGAATAAATATGCTTTCTATGGACGGCTCTAATGCATGATTCATTTGTGCAATAGCCTTCTCGTATTCAAAATCTGAAACGGTCCTTATTCCTCTTAGCAGGTAAGTGGCTCCTGTCTCCCTGCAAAAGTCGATAGTTAAACCTTCATAGGTTTTTACCTCTACCGTAGGTTCGTCGGCAAAAACTGCTTCTAATATTTGGATCCTGGTTTCAAGCGACAGCATTGGTTGTTTTGTGCTGTTCTTTCCAATACCAATGATCACTTTGTCGAAAAGGGAGATAGACCTTTTTAGAATATCGACATGGGCAATAGTAACCGGATCAAACGACCCTGGAAATAAAGCTGTTTTCATGCTGCTAAAGGTAAAAGCTTTTTATGGGAAATTCCATTTTTTAAGTCGTTTCCTTCAGTTCGAAAAAGCTGAAGGAGGAGTAGCCGTATTTGCGCTGTTCTACGAAGTTAGGGTGGTTATCCAGCCTCTTTACAGTAGGGTGTTCAACAATTAAAAGACCTGAAGGATTAAGTAAGCCTTTTTTAAAAACTAACTCCGGTATCAGTGGTATCTGGGGTATGTCGAAAGGGGGATCTGCAAAAATTAGGTCAAACCTTTCTGTCTCCTGCTCAAGGAATTTAAACACATCCGCCCTGTTGGCTTTTATTGCATCCAGGTTATGCTGTTTAGCTGTATTCTTGAGAAAGTTATAGCAACCAGTATTTTTATCTACAGATATCACTTCCTTACATCCGCGTGAAGCAAATTCAAGGGAAAGGTTGCCTGTGCCGCTGAACAGATCAAGCACTCTGAGGTCTTCAAAATCGTACTGATTGATCAGGATATTGAACAATGCTTCTTTAGCCATGTCGGTTGTAGGACGGACCGGTAAATTAGCTGGAGGAGTTATCCGTATGCCTTTTAATTTTCCTCCAATTATTCGCATAAGTACAAATTGAAGAGAGTAAAGAACTGGTGCCCGGGCACGCCGCTAAAGGTATTACCTAACTTTGCAAGGCGGATATTGCTAGCGAAAGAGATCTTATTATAGTATTTCTCAACCCGTTTATATAACAGATTTTCTTTGTCAATGTCTCCGGCTAGGATCACTTCGAAGTCTGTTTCCGTAAGTCCGAGCTGTTGGAGGACGAACAGCAGATAATAATTGAAATCATCTGGGGAGTGCAATTGGAAGATATTATAGAAACGGACTAGATGATTGTCTATGATCAACAACTCGAAAGAAGAGTCATTGAACTGAAGAATAAGCTTCTCTCCCTGGTAATTGTACATCATCCCATCTATAAGGGGTTCTGCTTGAGAATAAATGTGCGCGTTCGGATAACTTTCAAACAATGTTTCAGTCAGCTCCTCCTGAAGAGCGAACGCATTTCTAATTTCAGCTTTTTTAATATGGTTCACCTGAACCTTATCAGAAGCATTCTTTGCAAACAGAGCTTTATAAATAGCGAGGTTGGACGCTGAGTAAAGCTCGTCTGGAATAAAGGTGAAATTGAACGTTTCTGTCAAAATCTTAACCGCTTTGTAAGGCTGCTTCAGGTATTCATTTTCCGATAGCAGCTCGTCGATAGTCTCAGTAAGGGACATGTCTAAAGAGGTATCGAAAAGTACGGAAACTTGTTTACTAGCGTTAATAATAGCATACGAAAGCCTTTTGGGGCTTACTTTTATCAGTAATTCAGACTGTTCGGCCTGGCTTAAATCGAAGTTATAGTCTTTAAGGTGAATCGTACCTATGTTATTCATTACAGCAAAACTAATTATTTAATTGTGCATTTTTACATTTCATGAATTTTGCATCGCTGCTTAACACTCAGTTTTCCAATACTCCTACCCAACAACAACTGGAAGTTTTCCAACAACTTGAACGTTTTGTACATTCTCAGGCTGGCGAGGAATGCTTTGTATTGCGGGGTTATGCCGGGACTGGAAAGACCACAATAATTGGAGCCTTAGTGAAAGCCCTTCCCCGGGCCGGTATGAAAACTGTATTACTTGCACCTACCGGACGGGCAGCCAAAGTGATCTCTAACTATTCGGGTAAAAAGGCTTTCACTGTTCACAAAAGGATTTACAGGAAGAAGTCGGCAATGGATTTAAACGGAGGCTTTGTGCTCGGGCAAAACGTGTCGGTTGATACTGTATTTATTGTTGATGAAGCCTCCATGATCTCAGACGAGTCCGCCGATTTTAGCAGTAATAGCCTACTTGCAGATCTCATCGAATATGTTTTTATGGGGGAGAACTGCAAATTGATGTTGGTGGGTGATACCGCTCAGCTGCCACCGGTAGGCTCTCAGAGCAGTCCCGCACTCGATGTTAAATATTTGAAGGATAACTTTTATTTGAATCTTTTCACCTACGAGCTTACTGACGTGGTAAGGCAGCAAAAGACTTCAGGGATCCTGTACAACGCTACAAATATCCGGGAGTTGATCAGGATGGAGCAGGAGCTTTTTCCACAGTTGAATGTAAAAGGCTATAGGGATATCTATAGTATGACAGGCGAGAAGCTCCCCGAAGGTTTGCATTATGCGTATGACAAATATGGAATAGAGAATTCCCTTGTCATTTGTCGTTCCAACAAGAGCGCAAACAATTACAATCAGCAGATCAGGAACAGGATATTGTACAGGGAGGAAGAGCTGACAGGGGGAGACTATCTGATGGTAGTTCGGAATAATTATTACTGGCTGCAACAGCAGAATGAAAACAATACTTCTTTTATAGCTAATGGTGATATAGCTAAAGTGAGGAGGATGCGGAATATAGAGGAACTTTACGGCTTTCGCTTCGCCAATGTAGTACTAGAATTTATTGATTACCCTGATGAAGAGCCTTTAACATGCAAGATCTTGCTGGATACACTTTATACTGAAAGTCCTAATCTCTCCGGGGCTGATAATTCAAGGTTCTATCACGCGGTAATGGAAGACTATGCTGACATCCCCGATAAGAGAAAGAGGCTGGAGGAATTGAAGAAAAACCCGTACTATAACGCTTTGCAGGTTAAGTTTGCTTATGCTGTTACTTGCCATAAAGCTCAGGGCGGACAGTGGGATGCTGTGTTTATAGACCAGGGGTATCTGACCGAGGAGATGCTGAACACAGACTTCTTAAGATGGTTATATACCGCGGTAACCCGCCCAACTAAGGAATTATTCCTTGTTAACTTCAGTCACAATTTCTTTAGTTGAAATTGATGGTGAAAGTAGTGCCCTGATCCGGGATACTATCTACCTCTATCGTTCCTCCCATGGCCACCACCTGAGCTTTGGTTATATATAGTCCAACTCCTTTACTATTGGTATTACTATGGAAGGTTTGGTAGATACCAAAAATGTTTTCGCCGTGCTTCTTAAGATCTATTCCTAACCCGTTATCTCTAACCTCCATAAATATGCGACCATTATTGGTGAAGGTCTTCACCGAAATATGAGGCGCTCGTTTAGTGCTCCTGTACTTTATTGCGTTAGTGATCAAATTTTGAAGAATACTCTCAAGGTAGCTCTTCGGGTATTTAATGGATGGGGCTTCTGAAAAGTCGTAGTTCAAGGTAACGTTGGATTTTTTAATATCCGCAGAAAGGTTTTTGACCACCTGACTGTAAACCTGCTTGAAATTCAGTTGTTCGTGCACAGCATAAGACTCGTGTTTACTACGCAGCATTTCGATAAGATCATCCAGCTTAACAATCAAGTTGTCTGCTACTTCTTTGATGATATCCATCAGGTTGTTCTTTTCATCTTCCTCCTCAGACTCCTCGTACAATTGAAGAAGAGCAATAAGGTTTACACCAGGCGACCGAAGGTCGTGAGAGGCCACATAGGCGAATCGTTCCAGCTCGTGATTCTGTTTAATCAAATCCTGACTCAAACTTTGGAGTTCACTCTTTTGATCTTCGAGTATCTGGTTCTTTTTTTCGACTTCCTTAAATAGCTCAGAGATCTTCTCCCGGTTCTGCACAATGCTGATGAGCGATGAAATAACTATGACCAGCAACACCCAATTACTAATTACAGAAAAGACCTGCGTTCGGCGGGTTAGCTTCTCTATGGATGCATTGTTTTTGCTTAGTTTTTCTTTCTCTATTGTCGTGATCCGCTTTATAATCTGTCGCAGCTCTTCCATTGTTTTTTGGCTGGAGATGCTTTGCACTTTTAATAGAGCATTTGCTGATTGTCCCTTATTGTGAAGAATAATAGTCTCCGCCAGTTCATCCCTTTTGATTTTAATGAATTGATTTAATCTAAGAAGGTTTTTGTGCTGGGCAGGATTATCTGTTAAGGCAGAATAGAGATTGAGGTAAACAGTATTTAAGCCTTTGTCGGCCTCCTTGTATGGCCGAAGGTAAGAAGTGTCGTTAGTTAACAAGTATGCTCTCTGGCCTGCTTCTGCATCCTTTATATTCTCCAGTAGGAAGTTGGTTGTTTCAATAACCTCGTAGGTTTTTCTCGACGCTTCGTAATTCCTTGCGTTCCTTGAGGATTGCATTAGAAAAAATATCGTATTCACTACAATGATGACAATTGTAGCCCCAATTAAGTAGTAAATGCTTTGGGCATTCTTCATAGTCAGGTTTATAGAAAGTGCGGGAGCTTTGTTTCGTAAGTTATTATAATTCCCATTGGGGCATAATATACGAACAATCCCGAGGAAGCCTCGTAATTATCTCACTATCGGCTTGGAAAAATGGTTAAGTTGATTGATCTGAAAGAAGTAACATGCCATTTCCTTTAGAAATGGCATGTTTAATTTAGTTAGTATATACCATTTTAATGAATGTAGACAACTTATCTTTCATTTCTCGTCTGTCTACAATAAAATCAAGGAAGCCATGTTCAAGAACAAATTCGGAGGTCTGGAAGCCTTTTGGAAGATCCTTCTTAATAGTTTCCTTAATAACACGAGGTCCTGCAAATCCTATTAATGCCCCTGGTTCAGCGATATTTATATCTCCTAGCATTGCATATGAGGCAGTAACTCCACCTGTTGTTGGATCTGTCATCAAAGATATGTAGGGGATCCCAGCTTTTGACAAAAGAGCCAATTTAGCCGACGTTTTTGCCATTTGCATTAAGGAAAATGCAGCTTCCATCATTCGGGCACCGCCAGATTTGGATATAAGCAGGAAGGGGATCTTGTGCTCTATACTATAATCAATAGACCTGGCGATCTTTTCGCCAACAACAGAACCCATAGACCCGCCGATAAAGCTAAAATCCATACAAGCAACCACAAGATCTGCCCCATTGATCTTTCCATGTCCTGAACGAATAGCATCATTCAAACCTGTTTTTGTATAGCTTTCGGCTAATCTTTCTGTATATTTCTTAGAGTCAGAAAAATTTAAAGGGTCTCCTGATTTTAGATTAGCAAAAAGTTCTGTAAACTGGTTATCGTCGAAAAGTATTGAAAAGTATTCTTTAGATCCTATTCTTAAATGGTAACTACAGTATTGGCAAACGTATTTATGTTCCACCTGCTCAGCATAATGCAATGGTTTCTTACATTGCGGACATTTATTCCAAATGCCATCAGGTGCTTCTTTTTTATCTTCCGTAGAAGTGAAAATTCCTTTTTTCTCTCTTTTAAACCAAGCCATGTCTTTGGAAATAAGCGGGTACAAATAAACGAATTTTTTAAGAAAAGGATAGTTTTATTATCAAGTACACAGAAATTTCTGATTTTGGTCACTTATACTAAAACTAAAATTTATATTTTCGGCTTTTAGTAAAGAGGAAAAAACAAATGAATCTAAAAAATTACAAAGGAGTACTTTACGGCGACGCTGTACAGGAACTATTTGAACAGGCGAAGAAACACCAATTCGCATTACCTGCTGTAAACGTTATTGGAACGAATTCCATCAATGCAGTAATGGAGACAGCAAAAGCTGTTAATTCACCGGTAATTATTCAGCTTTCAAATGGTGGTGCACAATTTTTCGCTGGTAAATCTCTTAATAATGAGAAGCTTGATGCATGCATCCTTGGAGCAGTTTCTGCAGCTCGTCACGTGCATTTGCTTGCCGAGCACTACGGAGTAGCTGTAATCCTTCACACAGATCATGCTGCCAAGAAATTACTACCCTGGATTGATGGAATGTTAGCTCATGGAGAGCGCTTCCACCAACAAACTGGTAAGCCTTTATTCTCTTCACACATGCTTGATCTATCTGAGGAGCCAATCGAAGAAAATATAGAGATCAGCAAAAAATACCTTGAGCGCATGAAAGCTCTAGGGATGACTATCGAAATCGAGCTTGGTGTAACAGGTGGAGAGGAAGATGGTGTAGATAACTCGGACGTAGACAGCTCTAAACTCTATACTCAACCAGAAGAAGTAGCATACGCTTATAAAGAATTAAGCACAGTTAGCCATAGATTTACAATCGCTGCGGCTTTCGGTAATGTCCATGGTGTTTATAAGCCAGGTAATGTGAAATTACAACCTGTGATCCTTAAAAATTCTCAGGATTACCTGAAGAATGAATTAGGTTTAGAGGCAGAAAAGCCGATCAATTTCGTATTCCATGGTGGTTCCGGTTCTTCTCAGGAAGAGATCAGAGAGGCAATCTCTTACGGAGCGATCAAAATGAATATCGATACAGATATGCAATGGGCATTCTGGGAAGGAATTCACGATTACTACGAAGCGAAGAAAGACTATCTTCAGGGACAAATCGGAAATCCTGAGGGTCCGGATTCTCCAAACAAAAAATACTATGATCCACGTGTTTGGTTACGTAAAGGCGAAGAAACTTTTGTTAAACGCTTAACTCAGGCATTTTCTGATCTAAACTGTTTAGATGTTAATTCTAAATTGTAATTAGTTTAAAATGATTAATCTAACCCCCGTTGATGCTCAACGGGGGTTATTTTTTGAACATACTTTAGAGAGAGGAGTTTTCCTACAACATATGCAAATAAGGTAATCCAAGACATCAACATGGAGAATAAAGAAATTCAGGTAATTAAGGTGAATAGTCAGGAAAATCTAGAGACCGTATTTGCTATTCGAAGGGAGGTTTTTGTAGAGGAGCAACATTGTCCCCCGGAACTGGAATGGGAATTTGAAGAAGAATCTGTGCATTTTCTTGCTACAGTAAGTTCGGAGCCAGCAGGGGCGGCACGATGGAGACAAACAGAAAAAGGGTATAAGCTCGAACGCTTCGCAGTTTTAAAAGAATTTAGAGGAATGGGAGTAGGGCAGAAGCTCGTTGAGGCTGTTCTTACAGATTTACCCTCAAATGCGGAATACGTGTACCTTCATGCACAAGTAACCGCGATGGGATTGTATAAAAAGCTAAATTTTGTGGCTGAAGGAGACTTGTTTGAAGAAGCTGGTATACAGCATTATAAGATGGTACTGAGCAAATAGCAATATTGGAAATAAAATAATATGCCTGACTTATTGCCAGGCATATTATTTTATTTCTAGAATACGGTTTGTCCTTTTTGGCTTTTTTCATACGGCTCTTCCTCTATAAGGGGCTTACGCTTAAATTTACCAATGATTAAACGGGTTCCTCTGTCTAAACTAAAGTAACTCCATACCCAGTTTACAAAAACAACAAGCTTATTTCTGAATCCAACAAGGGTGATCAAGTGAACGAACATCCATACAAACCAGGCGAATACACCTTGGAAGCGAATTTTACCTATATCAACAACGGCTCTGTTACGTCCTACTGTTGCCATAGATCCCTTGTCAAAATACTTAAACGGCTCCGGATCTTCATTGTTAAAGATCTTCAGGATGTTCTTTGCAAGGTGTTTCCCCTGTTGTACTGCTACAGGTGCTACTCCTGGATGTCCGTTCGGAAATCCTTCTGTTTGCATTGCAGCACAGTCGCCGATAGCAAAGATGTCTTTAAATCCGTCGATGCGATTAAACTCATCCACCTTAATTCTTCCACCACGCACTATCTTATCCTGAGGTATACCTTCAGGGAATGCTCCCTTTACCCCTGCAGACCACAAGACGTTTTTAGTAATAATGTCCTGACCGTTTGAAAGCTTGATCACTTCACCATCATAGGAGTTTAGCTTAACGTCAGTAAGTACTGTAACACCCATCTCTGTAAGGAATTCGCGGGCATGACTTTGAGATTGAGGAGACATCGGGCCTAGAAGAACCGGTGCACCTTCAACCAGGTAGATATGTACCTGAGAAATATCTAGTTCCGGATAATCTTTTTTGAGGACGTGCCTTTTCAACTCAGATAATGCACCAGATAATTCTACCCCTGTCGGACCTCCACCTACAACTACGAAATTTAGCAGTCCCGCTTTTTTTGCAGGATCTGTTTCAATCAGTGATTGTTCCAGATTTTGCAGTAGCATATTCCTAAGGTTCAATGCTTCCGGGATAGATTTCATCGGCATTGTGTAATGCTCCAGCTCTTTTGATCCAAAGTAATTGGAGTCAGATCCAGTAGCCAGGATCAGGTAATCATAGAAGAATTCGCCGATCGTAGTAGTGATTGCTTTTCTTTCCGGATGTATTTTCTTTACTTCTGCAACACGGAAGCTGAAGTTTTTCTGTCCCTTAAATATTTTACGTAATGGAAATGCGATAGAATCAGCTTCAAGTCCGCCTGTAGCAACCTGATACAATAAAGGCTGAAATGTATGATAATTATGCTTGTCGAGCATTAGTACCTGTACATCTTTGTCCCTTAGATTTTTTGCTAATTGAATACCACCAAATCCACCACCAACGATTACTACTTTAGGGAAATTTGTTGAAGTGTTTCTTATTTCCATTTTTAGAATTTACAAGAACCTAATATTATTATAACCTTGATAAAGCTAAAATGTTGTGAGGTTGTGAACTTCTCAACAAAATTTACTTTTTGTTATATTTTTTGCAAAAATACGGTTTTTCTGTTAATAAAAAAGGCCTTTGCATTTGCAAAGGCCTTTCTTGTTGAATTTAATTTCCTTATTGTTTTTCTAATACCGGTGCTTTTGCCGCTTTTTTCTCCCTGATTAGCTCTACCACAAAAGGAGTAGCTACGAATAGAGAAGAATAAGTACCGAAAATAACACCGATTAACATTGCGAATGAGAAGCCTCTAAGGATCTCTCCCCCAAAGATGAAGATGATGATCAATACGGCAATTACACAGATACCTGTAACAACAGTACGGCTTAAGGTACTATTCAAGGCATTGTTAATTACTGTTGGCATGTCTTCGTCTTTAGAATGATGCTGATCAATGTACTCTCTTACACGGTCAAATACTACTACTGTATCATTGATCGAGTATCCCATTACGGTAAGGATCGCAGCAATAAACGCCTGATCAATATCTAATGAAAATGGAACAATACCGTTTAGTAAGGAGAATAATGCAAGTAACACTAAAACGTCATGGGCTAATGCTACGATTGCAGAAACCCCGAACTGCCATCTGCGGAAACGAACAAAAATATACAGGAAGATAATTACGATAGTTGCAATTACTGAATAGATCGCAGATACTTTAATGTCGTGCGCAATAGTAGGACCTACTTTCTGAGCATCTTTAATCTCATAGTTCGGGCTGATCTTTTTCAAGCCATCGTTCAGTTTTTTGGTTACTTCAGCTTCAGCTTGCTCTGATGACTCATCCACGCGGTAAGACGTTGTAATCTTTACCTCATTAGCAGAACCGTAAGTTTTTACCTCCGGAGCTACGCCAAATTCAGCCTCTAATGCATTACGAACATCGCCTACTTTTGCAGTTTTATCAAACTCAACAAAGTATGAGCGACCGCCCTTGAAGTCAACCCCCAGACTAAAACCTCTAGTGAAAATTGATACTAAACCAGCAAGAATGATTATGCTGGAGAAAATATAGAATTTCTTTCTACCTGCAATAAAGTCAAACTTAGAATCTTTGAAAAGATTTTGAGTTGCTTTGATAGAGAAGCTAATATCCTGTTGTTTGGAAAGCATCCATTCGAAAATTAAACGGGTGATGAAGATCGCCGCGAATAATGAAGTAAGGATACCGATCATAAGGGTAGTTGCGAATCCTACAATAGGACCGCTACCAAAAATATAAAGGATTACACCGGTTAAGAATGTAGTAATGTTTGAGTCAAGGATAGAAGACATCGCTTTTCTGAATCCTTCAGCGATAGCTAGGCGAGTTCCTTTACCTTCGGCAAGCTCTTCACGAACGCGTTCGTAAATAAGTACGTTAGCGTCAACCGACATACCCAGGGATAGAACGATACCGGCAATACCAGGTAAAGTTAATACGGCACCTAGTGATGCAAGTACTCCGATAAGGAAGAAAAGGTTCACCAAAAGGGCAATGTTCGCCACCCATCCAGCTTTACTATAATATAGAGCCATGAAAACAAGGATCACAATAACCCCTGCAATAGATGAGATCAAGCCTTTATTGATGGATTCTAAACCTAAAGATGGTCCTACGACATACTCACTTGCAATTTTCGCTGGAGCAGGTAAACGGCCAGCTTTAAGAACGTTGGCAAGGTCTTTTGTGTCTTCAGGTGTAAAGTTTCCAGTTATAGAAGAACTACCGCCTGAAATTTCGTTTTGGACAGTAGGAGCAGAGTATACATAGTTATCCAGCACAATCGCCACAGCCTTGTTGTCTGCTTTGTTGTTAGGATCTCCCGCTGCGTCACGAGTAATACGAGCCCATTGAGAAGCTCCAACAGAGTTCATGTACATCAACACCTCGTTGTTACCTCTCTGGTCAACATCTGCCCGTGCATCACTGATCACGTCTCCCTCAAGAGCAGGACCATTGGTGAAACCAGATGTTTTTAAAGCATAAAGCTCAAATACTTTAGTCTCTTCGCTGATCGGCTTAACTGACCATAGTAACCTAACGTTTGGAGGTACAATAGAACGAACCGCAGGTGAATTGAAATATGAATTGATCTTTGCAGTGTCTTTTTGAGCTGCATATCCTACAACGGCACCTGGGCGAAGACCTTGCTGACCGTTTTCAGCCTGATACGTAGCAGGAGCTAGAACCGCAAACAGTGGATTTTGTCTTGCTTGTTCAGCCTGATTAACATTTAGCGAATCTTTTCCCTTAGTTGCTGCACCTTTCTTGTTCCCAAGGTTGGCAAGCTTTCCACCTGCACTTGCTGTATCAGTAGCAGCTTTAGCGGATGCTGTAGTATCAGCTGATTTTTGAGAAGCAGCGATTGTTTTATTAACGTTCTCAAGCAAAGGGAAGATCTCTGCGTTTTCGTAGGTTTCCCAGAACTGCAATTTGGCAGATCCCTGAAGAAGTTTACGAACACGTGGGATGTCTACACTTGAAACACCTGGAAGTTCAATTAAGATCCTGTTTGTTCCCTGTTGTTGCTGAATGTTAGGAGAGGTTACTCCGAACTTATCGATACGGGTACGAAGGATATTGAAAGACCTGTCGATAGCATCTTTCGCTTGGTTTTGCAAGAAAGATAGAACATCCCCATTGCTTGCATCAGGCTTTATAAATGCAGCATTTTCTTTAGTTGAAAAAATTGAAGCCAGCTTACCGTTTGGATTTAGCTTCTCATACTCCTGTCCGAACAGGGTAATGAAATCCGTTTGCGAAGACTTTTGTCTTTCTGTTGCGTTTTTTAACGCCTGGTTGAAAGCCTGGTCAGGATTGTTATTGGAAAGATTCTTCACCAACTCGGTTAAAGAGATCTCCATCGTAACGTTCATACCACCCTCAAGGTCCAAACCTAGAGGAATCTCATTCTCTTTAACTTTAGAATAAGTGAATTTAGTGAAGCCAAGGTTATACACCGGCTGGGTAGCCATAGAATCGAGATAGGCTCTTTCTCTGGCAGGATCCCCCTTTGCATACTCCTTTGCATCTTTTTCAACTTTGTTAGCTACCCACGTAAACGACAGGGCATATAAACACCCGATCGTTAATGCTATAGCTACGAATTTAATCAATCCTTTACCTTGCATTTTAGTTTAGTAATAATTATAGAATATCTTATTTGTTAATAAGCCTTTTTTTGATAAGACGGCAAATCTAACTAAATTTTTGTTTTATAAAATTGTTAATTCAGAAAATATCAGGGGTTGCGTTAGCCCTTTTTAAGGGTTAAAAAGGAATAGCTGAAATCAGTTTTTTCGTCGGGTTGATGATCTTCCCGCTCTACCTCCTGCCACTGATTATTATCTAATTCTGGAAAGAAAGTGTCTGCTTCAAAAGCCTTATCAATTTTGGTTAAATACACCTTGTTTAATATAGTTAGCGCTTGTCTGAAAATGTCCGCACCTCCAATTATAAAAACCTCCTCCTCACCTTCAGCAAGTTTGACTGCCTGATCAAGGGAATCGGCTGTTTCTGCATCCTGGAGGGTGTAGCCAGGATTTCTGCTAATAACGATATTTCGTCGATTTGGAAGAGCTTTTTCCATGCTTTCATAGGTCTTCCTACCCATAATTACCGTGTGCCCTGACGTTATCTTTTTAAAACGCTTAAGGTCTGCCGGGAAGTGTACCAGGAGCTTATTTTCTTTTCCTATGCCGTTATTGGCATCTACCACCACTACTGCCGAGAGTATCATTTAATTTTATTTTAATTAAGAACTGATTAGACGGCAACAGGAGCCTTGATATGAGGATGATGTTCGTAGTTCTCCAACGTAAAATCCTCGAACTTGAAATCGAAGATCTCTTTAACTTCAGGATTCAGTTTCATCAGAGGCAGGGGTTTTGGGTCTCTGCTTAGTTGAAGCCGGGTCTGCTCCAGGTGATTGTTGTATAAATGTGCATCACCCAAGGTATGGATAAATTCTCCTGGTTTAAGATTGCATACCTGCGCCACCATCATGGTCAGCAAAGCGTAAGATGCAATATTGAAGGGTACACCTAAAAAGATATCTGCACTTCTTTGGTATAGCTGGCAGCTTAGCTTTCCATCTGCAACATAGAATTGGAAGAAGCTATGGCAGGGGGGAAGCTTCATTTTGTCAACATCAGCAACATTCCATGCCGAAACGATAAGTCGCCTGGAATCCGGATTGTTCCTGATCTGATTGATCACCTGGGTGATCTGGTCTATATGTCTGCCGTCGGGGGTAGGCCATGACCTCCACTGGTAGCCGTACACGGGTCCAAGTTCTCCGTTCTCGTCCGCCCATTCATCCCAAATGCTCACGCCATTGTCTTTAAGGTATTTTATATTAGTGTCGCCCTTCAGGAACCAGATCAGTTCGTGAATAATGGAACGCAGGTGCAGTTTCTTTGTAGTTACTAGAGGAAAGCCTTCCTCCAGATTAAAACGCATTTGATATCCAAAAACGCTTATTGTTCCGGTACCGGTCCTGTCATGTTTTTGTGTGCCGTTTTCCAGCACGTGCTTCATTAAATCAAGATATTGTTTCATTTTTTTTCCTCAGCCCATGCCTGCAGCTTTTGCTTTTACTCCCAGGTGGTTTACCTTATCCCACAAAGAAAATGTATTTTTACGGTCCTGCGAAAAATTGATATAACATTTCTGTATTAGATGATAGTTTTCCCCAACGCTAAGATTAACATAGGTCTCAATATACTAAATAGACGAACCGATGGTTACCATAATCTCGAAACCGTTTTTTACCCGATCCAGATAAAGGATGCTCTGGAGGTAATTCAATCTGAGGAATTAAGTTTTACCGCCACGGGGATTGAAATTCCTGGCCATGCTAATGAAAATCTCTGTCTTAAGGCCTGGCATTTATTAAAAAATGATTTTGATATTCCTTCTGTTGGGATGCATCTGCATAAAGGAATCCCTATTGGCGCGGGACTAGGTGGTGGTTCTGCTGATGCCGCTTTTTTTATTCGTTTAATGAATGAGAAGTTCGAGCTGGGTTTAAGCTTAGAGAAGATGCAAGCCTATGCGAGGCAATTGGGGGCCGACTGCGCTTTCTTTATCAAAAACGAACCTGTCTTTGCTTTTGGCAAAGGTGATGAATTTGAGGAAGTTCTTTTATCTCTTAAATCCTACTATCTGGTTCTAGTAATGCCCCCTGTCCATGTTTCAACCGGAGAGGCCTACCGGGGTGTAAAACCGCAGAGCCCTGAAAGATCATTAAAGGAACTGATAGAACTACCGGTAGGGGAGTGGAAGTATCACATCAAGAATGATTTCGAAGCATCAATATTCAATAACCACCCTTCAATACGAGGTGTAAAGTCAGCCTTGTATGAAGCAGGAGCGCTGTATTCGTCAATGAGCGGCAGTGGAGCTTCTGTTTATGGAATTTTTAAAGAAGAAATTTCCTTACCTGAATTAGAGATAGGTAATCAGGTATTCTATAATATTTGACAAGGTGTCTGGACGGTATGGCCTGGCAGGCTACCGTCCAATCCTCATTAGCTAATATAATCCCGGTCTTCCTCACTAAGGGTGGAAGTCTTTTTTAGATAAGGAGCTGTTTCGTCTTCGTCCACCTCATCCCTATAAGTTTCTTCTGCATCATGTTTTGAAGCTTTACGTGAAGATCCAGATCTTACTATAAGTCCCAGAATAAACCCTGCAGCAAGCATTGAACCAAGTACCCCCAGCTTCGGAAACTTGTGTTCTCCAAAAAGCCAAAGGTTCATATCATCGGTGTTATTTACCAGAATAGCAGTGACTGCAGCTGTAATTATAATTATGAAAACCGTCTTTGCCCTCATCTTTAAAAACTATAAGTCGCCATGAATTCGAATATAGGATTTTGATTAGGTTTCTCATTCAAAAAAATAATTCTTTCGCCAATATCGAAATTGGGAAGATAAAATCTTAGTAAGTTCATATCAGCTCTTAATTCCATTCCAAAAGATTTCGGGACGAATTCGTTTCCTCGTTTCACATCCTGGAAGTCTGAGAAAAATCCACCTTTAATTCTTTTTATATAGGCTAGGGGACCGAGCTCCCAGTCGGGGTAGAAGATTGGAAATCGATAGTTGAGAAGAAGGGTGTTGTCGGGCCGGCTTGATGTTCTTGAAAAACCGAATCCTCTAATTCTTTGAATGTCGATCGTGTTGTTGTAATCGCCATTTGATTTCTGCCAGTTGAAGGCTGCCTGAAAAGAATGATTTCTGAACAACCCTGGGAAAAAGAATGAGCTTTTGAAGGTAAAAAGATCTCCTTTGAAAAAGTTCTCGAATGGAAAATGCCGGTAATCCAAAGTAATACTCTGGGCCCATTTTGGAGCGAGATCTCTTGAGCTTCTTATACTGGTTCTTCTTGCATAAAACTGATAGTGCATCGGGAATTTTATCTCTGTTGGCAATGCTTGGAAGGGACGATCAATATGATACTTCCGGGAGTAGCTGGTCCCGGTTCTAAACCCTGCACTGTACCCATAATTAAATCTATTGAAGTTGAAGGGGATTGTTACCTCTCCTTTGATTTCATGTTCCCGCCAGGTAACAGGTGTAGTTTCTCCCTTTCGATAAATAAAGCCAGCAGAGTTAGTGTAGTCAATGGAAAGAACAGGATAATACTTTTTAAATTCGATTCCCGCACCGTATTCACTCTTCTTTAAATTGGAGTTATATTGGTAATCCCCATAAACACCAACTGTATTTAATTTATTATCAGACCGCAGTTCCAGTCCTGTGATTCCGTCACCCGCAAGCGGATAAATGCTATGGAAATAGAACAAGTTTTTAAGCTGAAGATCGGAGTAGTGTTTCGAGCTGAATCTTTTGTCAGGGATGCTGTCGAATACATCATCTTCTCCTTCCTGGTAATATATAGGCCTGGAATAATCAACAAAGGTATTTTCTACTTTCTTAATGTTCTCTCCCATTTTCGGGTTCCAGTCGAGTGCAGAAATATCGTGTCCTTTGTAAATAAAATTGTTAAATAAAAGCCGCTGCCTCTGGGTATCAAAAGATGGATTAAAGGCTCCAAGTCTGGACGAGGTTATTTGGTAGATTTCGCCATTCGTATCTAAGCGGTACAAATTATCTAATCCGTTGAAATGTGCCTTAAAAACGATCTGCTCATTTACGTAAATTGGTTTTAGTATCTCTTGCAATTGTAGGGGGATCAATTGCCGGAAGACTCCTGTTTTTCTATCTAGCTCAAAGAGGGTCTTTCCAGCAGTTGCGATACCTACCATCACAAGTTTGTCTCCTGACGAATTGAAGGACGGCATCTGTAACATGTAGTTTTGAGGACTAGAATATCGTTTTATTTCTTTACCCGATTGGACGTCCAACTCTACAATAGAGATACGATTGGAATACGATATATCTACTGCTGCGATAACATCTGTCTGGGGAGAAATGGCAGGAGCAAACATTCTTGAGCGATGTGTTAGTTGTTTCGCTTTTCTCGTTTTTATGTCGTAAATATTAATGACGTTGAAGGACTGCTGTTGGTATCTGGATGACGTTCTGGTCTCGTCCCACACGACCTTTCCTGAGCTGTAGTTAAACCAGATATTTTCCTGATATCCTATTCTAAAAACCTTTTCTGATTTTCCAGTTTTATCCATTATATAAAAAGACGGAGTCTCGGCTTTGCTTTCCTTTAGAAACAAAATTTTCCCGTTTTCAAGAGCAGTGGGAAAATGAAAATGAGATGGAACTTCATCTGTTCTTTTATTTAATGAGGAATATGTATTCGAGTTGTTTTTATTAACCTGATCCTGCCATAGATCTCTGAGCTCAGACATAGTTGAGTCGTGCAGTTTTTTTGTTGTGAGACCTGTGTATTTTTTAATCGAGTTACTAAGGTTATAGGGGCGAATAGGGAAGGAGGCCATACGGGAAAACAGGCTATCCATAATTCCACCTCCCTTGTTCCGTCTTAGTTTTGAATTCATAAAATGTCCTAGCTGATAGTAGCCGGGTGTGAAATCTTTGTACGAACCAAAATAGTTTTTTGAATAGCTAAAGTTTCTTTTGTTTAACAGATTAGATCGAAGGTATATGGGCCATTCAGGCTGTTTTCCCCGGCCGGCTTTTGTTAAGGATGTTTCGATATTTACAGCGTCTCCCTCGTAAAACCAAGGTGGTAAGTTTATTCCAAAAACAGCTAATGCAAGTGTCTCGAAAACTGGTGAATTGTACCTTCCCGTGAGTTTGTCAAATTGTACTATGTGCCGAAGTTCATGTACTGCCAAACTGTTCAACCAATTTTGGAAATCGAACCCTTGTGAGGGCATTGTATAGAACTCGGATCGTCTTGGAGCTAGTTGTACAAAACCATTCGAAGTTGTGCCTTGGTTCTGTAGAATAATGCTTATTTTCTTTGGTTTTTTGTTTAAGGATTTGCTCACTCTGGAGATTATACCTTCGAATGTGTTAGCCATTCTTTGTGCTTCAATCTCAATGTCCAATGGGTAAATGATCTGAAAGTTTTCTGTGTTAATTTGTCGCCATTTTAGCGAAGGAGGGTTCTGATCCGCGGAAAAGACTTGAGAAAAAGTAGTTGAAGAAGGGTTTATTGAAATGAATGCTGTAAGTAGGCTGATTAATAATCTCTTATTTACCATTTATATAGGCGAATTAATGTTTTGCTAAATATATTAGTAATTCTTATTTCTCTTTGAAGTCTTTATCTAACTATTTACTTTTAATTATTATAGCTAATCTTATGATTTGTACCGAGTTAAAGTATTGTTTTAGGTGGCTTAAAGTAGAGTGTTGAGGATTTTTATCTCATAAACAGCTTCTTCTTTAGCGTATTCTAATATAAATACTAATTCTGTTACTTAATGTTTTTTCTGCTTCTTTTATTTGTTGAAATGTCTTTTGTTCTTAATTCTAAAGAATGTTTTGGTTGATATTATTAGCGACTAAATTTATCCAAGGAAAGCATATGTTGTTTGGGAAACGAAGTTGAATTAGTGGTAGTTTTTGTTAAAGTCATAGGCCCTAATTTAGGCTTTTAATAGTATATTTTTATTTGATTGTATGACTCTATTTTTGATGGAAACCTGACTTTTAGTCTGGCTTTTTTTATGTAAATGAAGGTTGTATTATGGTATTTTTATTCCTTTATATTACAACTTGTGCTTTCTTTTTTGAGCTGTAATTTAAGTAACGATTCGCGATTTTTGGTGCGTTAGATGGTCTTTACATCTCGAGATTTTGATATAGTTTTCCGTCTTATCATAGTGGTGTATCTCGTGTTATTTATTTGGAGAGTGATGATGCTTTTGGTTGCTTTTTCTTATCGTTTACTTATCTAATATTAGTTGGTATGTTCCTGAGATTTTCGGTCATTTAAGCGAACATTTATTCTGAGAGTAGTTGATTTTAGGCGATTTTATTTGTCTTGTATTTACTCTGATTCACTTCTAATAGTACTGTTTTTTTGTTTGTACCTCCGGCCTATACCAAGGATTTTTTGACTAACAGATCTAGGTCGTCTATTGCTGTATTTTGCTTCGCACTGCGCATTAGTTAGTTTGATATTTCCTACGGTCTAACGCCGTCATTAGTGTATGGCAAGTTATGGCTTTTGCAACTCCTTGAGCTTTCATGTCCCTTTTTATTTTTCGATATCTTAGTTGTTCAAAGCTAGATTAAATGGTAATGGAAAGGCCTATTTGAGATGATCAAATAGGCCTTTAGGACATGTAATATGTAGTGTAACTCTTTTCTTCCTTTCGTCTTTGGGAATTGCTTTTGTTAATCGAATAATAATGTTTTACGTTTCAGGATGGTTGAATGAACCTTATTTTCTCAATTGCTTTCTTAGGTATGGATACAGAAAGATGGAGCCTATTATTAGGACAGTACCTGCATAGAAACCAGTGCTCATTTGTTCCTTTTTACCGAAAATTAAAAACGCTATGATTATGCCATAGATAGGTTCGAGGTTTGTTATCAGTGCTACCCTGAAAGCTGACAGTTCTTTCATTACTGATACCCCTGCCACATAGGCAACTGCAGTACATAATATACCAAGAACGAGGAGGAAGAATAGGTCTTTTTCGTTTAAAAGCATTGAGCTATTGAAGCCTCCCGTAAATAGAAAATATAATGTAAGCCAGCACCATGCGCCAAAAAGTTCATAGAAACTTATAATAGCTGGTTGAATGGTTTTAACCTGCTTTGAGTTGATTATAGAAAATACGCTTGCAGAAAGGGCACTCGCCAATCCCGTTAGGATTCCTAACGTATATTGGTGTTCAAATTTGAATATCAGGTATATTCCCCCAATAATAAAACAGCCTATAAGTACCTCCAGTTTTGCTATTCTGGATCTGTTAATTAATGGTTCCAAAATGGATGTGAATAGTGTTATAGAAGAGAGGCTGACAAGCGTTACTGATACCGTTGATATCTTTATTGAATAGAAGAATAGGATCCAATGCCCACCCAGAATTAATCCGGTAAGAAACAGCTTTACGAAGCTACTTTGATCCACTTTTAATGATGTCCTTTTTATCCTAAACCAGATATAGATACTCAGGAAGGCAATGAGTACGCGGTACCACACCAGATAGGTTGCCGGTATTGAAATAAGAGCCCCCAGGATGCCCGTGAAACCCCATATAAAAACAGTAAAATGCAGCGTCAACAAACTCTTGTTGCGCTGCATTGCAGATCGTAAATATGTCATTATTATTTAGGCGCTTTAGCCAGAAGATAAAAGCCGAGGATGCCGAAAATAGTATTTGGAATGAATACGGCGATAATAGGAGGAAGTCCCCCTTTCAGGGAAAACATTGTTGAGAATTGTATAAAAAGGATATAAGCAAAGCTTAAAAAGATGCCGATACCTAGAGGTAATCCTATCCCTCCTCTAACCTTCCTTGACGATAAAGAGACACCCATCAGTGTAAGCACGAAGGAGGACAGCGGATATACGTAGCGCTTGTATTTCTCAAGCTGTAGAATCTCCATAATTCCCGTACCGCGGATTTTTTCCTGCTCAATCCTTGTGTTTAGCTGCTTCATATCCATAGCTTCATAGATATTGTCAAATAGTTCAAAGTCGACCGGCTTAACGTCAATATCTACCTGTTTTTTCTCGCCATATGTCATAGACTCCTTTAGGTCATTGATCTTACGCACAGAGTATGTTTCCAGGTGCCATTTTCTCTTTAAAGAGTCCCACACTATGCGCTCAGCCATTGTTTTCTCTACAAGAGAATCTCCTTTAAATTTTTCGAGAGAAAACTTGTAGCCTATTTTCTGATTGTTATCGAAGTTTTCAATGTAGATATAGGTATTCTTGTCAAGTTGCATGTGCGTATACATCTTGTTGTTTTCGCTCTTAGGATTGATGTACTTGTTCTCGAAGTCAATCTTTAGCTGGTTTGTTTCAGGGATGATAAAGAGATTAAAAACCAGTGTAATGAAGAATATGATAAAGGAAGATACGAAGTATGGCCAGAGGAAGCGGTTAAAGCTTACACCACCGCAAAGAATGGGAACTATCTCTGTTTGATCAGCCATTTTCGCGGTAAAAAAGATTACGGCGATAAAGTTAATAAGCGGAGAAAGGAAATTCAGGTAGAAGGGAATGAAGCCCGCATAGTACTGGAAGATGATCTTCGACAACGGAGCTTCGTGTTTCAAAAAATCATCAAGCTTTTCCGATACATCAAAAATCACTATCACCACAGAGAAAATAACCATGGTGAAAAAGAATGTACCTAAATACTTCCTGATAATATACCAGTCAATAAGCTTTATATATCTGTTCAGCATAACGTTATAGTCGCTGGGCAAGCTGCTTTACCATTTTGTTCTTCCATTCGTAGAACTCTCCAGTTATTATCTTTTCTCTCGCTTCTCCTACCAGCCAAAGATAAAAATGTAAGTTATGAAGCGTGGCAATCTGAGCCCCCAATATTTCTTTTGCTATCATCAAATGCCTCAAATAGGCTTTGGAATAGGTTAAATCGGAAAACAAGTCGCTATCTGCATCAATAGGAGAGAAGTCATTCTTCCATTTTTCATTCCGGATATTGATTATGCCCTGCTTTGTGAATAGCATACCATTCCTTGCATTACGGGTAGGCATAACGCAATCGAACATATCGATACCAAGGGCAATGTTCTCAAGGATATTAACAGGTGTACCTACTCCCATTAGGTAACGTGGCTTTTCGTGAGGAAGTATGTTACAAACAATTTCAGTCATTGCGTACATTTCCTCTGCGGGCTCCCCAACTGATAGTCCACCGATCGCATTTCCTTCGCGGTTGAAGGAGGCTATCACTTCCGCCGACTTCTCCCGCAGATCTTTGTATACCGATCCCTGAACAATTGGGAAAAGAGTTTGGGAGTAACCATACTTAGGCTCGGTAGCGTCGAACCTGTCGCAGCAACGCTGCAGCCAGCGGTGCGTCATATCTAATGACTTACTCGCATAGCGGTAATCGCATGGATAGGGAGTACATTCATCAAAGGCCATAATAATATCGGCCCCTATGATGCGCTGAATGTCCATAACGTTCTCAGGAGTGAATAGGTGCTTAGATCCGTCAACGTGCGATCTGAAAGTAACACCTTCTTCTTTAATTTTTCTAACTTCAGTTAAGGAATATACCTGATAGCCTCCGCTGTCTGTCAGGATCGGTTTGTCCCATCCGTTAAATTTATGAAGGCCTCCGGCTTGCTCTAGAGTGTTTAACCCGGGGCGAAGGTATAAATGATAAGTATTCCCTAAGATGATCTGTGCCTTTATATCTTCCTTAAGTTCCCTTTGATGCACTGCTTTTACAGAGCCAGCCGTACCAACAGGCATGAAAATAGGGGTTTTTATAGTACCGTGATCAGTAGTGATCTCTCCGGCTCTGGCTTTTGATAAATTATCGGTTGCCTGTAATTTAAATTTCATTTTAAGCTTGCAAAAATAGCAAAATAGCCTGGTCTTTAACTTCTAAAATATTTTGTATATGTAAAATGTTGTGTAAAAAACAGACCTTTGCACTTTCTTTAAATAGTTAAGCATTGGCTGATTATCTCTACTTTATAATTTTCGTTCTATTTCAAATTGCTTTCCTTGTTCAGCTTTATTTTTTGCTGGTTATACAGAAGCGCCTTGGCAATTACAAACGAACAGAGAAGCCTGATAGTACGCTTCCTGTTTCTGTAATTATTTGTGCCCGCAATGAGGAAAAGAATCTCAGAAACTATTTGCCTTTTGTATTGGAACAAGACTATCCCGATTTTGAGGTGGTTGTTGTAAACGACTGTTCGGTCGACGAGTCAGACCTGGTGTTGAGGGATTTCTCCCAGCAGTACAAGAATCTTAAAGTTGTGACAATTAATGAGCACACCCGATTTAAGCACGGTAAGAAATTCGCTGTTACTTTAGGTATAAAAGCTGCTTCCAATGAACATCTCATTTTTACCGATGCGGATTGCAAGCCTGCGTCTCCCAACTGGATAAGGAGGATGCAGGAGAATTTTGGTGGGGCAACGGAGATCGTTCTTGGCTTCTCACCTTATATGGTCAAGAAAGGCTTTTTAAATAAATTAATACGGTTTGAAACCTTTTTTACAGCACTTAATTACCTCTCTTTTTCTCTTGCCGGCAAGCCTTATATGGGAGTAGGCAGAAACCTCGCTTATACTAAGTCTTTATTCTTTAGAGGAAAAGGGTTCGCTTCTCACATGCATATTCCTTCCGGCGACGACGACTTGTTCGTCAATCAGAACGCCACTTCTCTGAACACTGTTATAGAAATAGATCTTGAAAGTCAAGTCTGGTCCGAGCCAAAAACCTCTTTTTCTTCCTATTTTACCCAGAAGATAAGACATATGGGAGCGGGTAAGGCTTACAAAGCAAGTCATAAGCGTATGCTTTCTTTTCAGGCAGGATCAGCATTAGCATTTTATTTGCTTCTGGGGATACTTGTACTGATAAATGCACAATGGTACGTAATACTTTCCTTCTTTTTAATTCGCTTTTTGGTGCAGATAATTATTTATACTCCTGTTTTTAAGCGTCTTAATTGTAAAGATTTGATTTGGTGGTTTCCGGCATTGGATTTGATTTATAATTTTTATATACTCGTCCTAAGCATAATTTCTTTATTTAAGAAGAAGATCAAATGGAAGTAAACCCGAACTTTTCGGCTAACGCGTTAAACGATTTCAATCTCGTAGGAAGGGCTAAAGAAGGCGATCAAAAAGCGTATGCCGAGCTAATGCAACGGTACAAAGATTCAATTTATTTCATGGCGTTGAAGATGGTGAACAACAAGGACGACGCGATGGATCTAACAGTTGAAACATTTGGGAAAGCCTTTGAGAATATTGAGAAATACAAGCCCGATTTCGCATTCAGTACCTGGCTATTCCGGATCGCCACCAACAACTGTATAGATTTCATAAGGAAGAAGAGGATTAATCTGGTGTCGATCAACTCCATGGTTGATGATGAAGGAGATGACAGGCCCCTACAGATAAAATCAGACACACTCAACCCGGAAGAGACCTCGATAAAAAAACAACAGCAAGAACAGCTAAAGATAATCGTAGATAAACTACCTTTGCGCTATAAGACTCTGATCATGTTGCGTTACTTCGATGAGCAGTCGTACGAGGAAATTGCACAGCAACTAGATCTACCTTTGGGAACAGTAAAAGCACAGTTATTCAGGGCAAGAGATCTTTTGTCAAACATTATTAACCGCAGGAAGAAAGCCCCAGGAAGTGACTTCTGATATTATTTTTAATTATTTCCCAAATTTAACTGACACACAGAAAGATCAGTTTAATAAGCTCGAAGAGCTATATACTTTCTGGAACTCCCAGATAAACGTTATTTCCCGTAAGGATATAGAAAGTCTGTACGTTCGGCATATCCTGCATTCCCTTGGAATAGCCAAAGTTATCGAATTCAAGCCAGGAGAAAAGGTTATGGATGTTGGTACAGGAGGCGGCTTCCCGGGTATTCCATTAGCCATTTTATTTCCGGAAACGTCTTTTCACCTTGTTGATTCTATTGGTAAAAAAATAAAGGTGGTTACTGAAGTTGCCAAAGCTTTGGGACTCGAAAATCTTAAAGCTTCTCATGCGCGAGCCGAACAGATCGATGAAAAGTATAATTTCATTGTTTCAAGAGCTGTTACGCAATTAAAGGACTTTTATCCCTGGATAAGAGGTAAGTTCGACAAAAAACCACTGAACAAATTGCCCAATGGTGTACTCTACCTTAAAGGAGGTGATCTGGAACAGGAGCTGAAAGAGTCTAAATTGAAAGATATCGAGCTGTACCCCTTGTCGAAGTACTTTAAAGAAGACTTTTTCGAAACGAAGTACGTCGTTTATCTGCCTGCTCAGTAACGTACTTAAAATGCCTGTTTTATCCTACTGTCAACTATCTCTTTTTTAGTTTCTCAACAAGTTGGGTTAATTCTTTGATCTCATCCTCACTGATCTCCTTCTCGTCGACTAGAAAGGACAGGAGGTGTTTGTAGGAATTATTGAAGTAATTGCTGAAGATCTTATCGAAAGCGAAAGTCTTATAATCCTTCTCTGCAATAAGTGGATAGTAAATGTGAGAACTTCCGTACACTTTATGATTTACAAAGCCTTTTGTCTCTAAAACACGTATCACTGTAGATACGGTGTTGTAGGCAGGTTTTGGTTCGGGCATCTCTTCTATAATATTTTTAACGATGCCTTCTTTTAGTCGCCATAGAATGCGCATTACCTGTTCTTCTGCTTTTGTAAGTTCTTTAATAGAATTTTTACTCTTATCTTTCATGCTGGAAATTAACCGAACTATAAAAGTAGTTCGAGTATATAAAGGTATAAACTATAGAAATAGTCCGCAAACTATTTCTATAGTTTATTTTGTGGATCTTTGTTTTTCAAACCTAATGTCTCTATTACAGCAAATCGCATTAACTCTAATTCCGGGGGTAGGATCTGTTAACTCTAAGCTATTATTAAAGCATTTTGGAAGTGTAGAAGAACTGTTCACAGCCAGCAAAGCGCAGCTAACTGCAATTCCCGGAATAGGCGAGAAGACGGCCCATAATATCTTCCAGAAGGAGTTTTTCAAGCGGGCCGAGAAAGAAATGGACTTTATTGAGCGGTACAAGATCAAAACATTCTTTATTACAGACGATGAATACCCTCAGCGATTGAAGAATTGTTATGATGCACCTGTTCTTCTCTACTATAAAGGAAATGCTGATTTGAATCATAGTAAGATCATCAGTATTGTTGGGACACGAAAGGCAACGTCTTATGGAAAAGAGCTGACGCAAAAGCTTGTTGAAGACCTGAAGAAGCATGATGTTGTGGTGACAAGCGGACTGGCACACGGGATTGACGCAGTTGCACATCGGGAATGTCTTAGAAATGAAGTGCCGACAGTAGGAGTAGTAGGGCATGGGTTGGATCGCATATATCCCGCTCAACATCGTAGCATGGCAGAAAAAATGGTAGCTTGTGGCGGGATACTGACAGAGTTCCTATCTGAAACCAATCCCGACCGGGAGAACTTTCCAAAGCGGAACAGGATTGTTGCGGGCATGGCAGATGCGACCATAATCGTGGAGGCAAGTGTGACCGGTGGAGCCCTAATCACTGCAGATCTTGCTAATTCCTATAACAGGGATGTTTTTGCCTATCCGGGGGATGTTAATCATGAATACTCGGCGGGCTGCAATCATTTGATTAAAACTAACAGGGCAAACTTGATAACAGGGATTAAAGATGTAGAGTACCTCTTGGGCTGGGTTGCAACGCAGGAAGCGGAAACGCCCAAGCAACTAAGTTTGAACCTGGCACTGGAGCCGGATGAAGATAAGATTGCCAGGATTCTTTTTGCAAAGAAGATGGCTGGAATAGATGAACTGTCACTAGATGCACAAATGCCGCAGAGCAAACTGGTAGTGGCCTTACTTGGTTTAGAGATGAAAGGGGTAGTAATAGGCCTTCCGGGTAAAATGTATAAGCTTGCTTGAAAAGGTAAAAGGCATACAACTCTTCAAAATGTTCCACGTTCTACGTAGAACATTCTCTTGAACTTCAATGATTTAATTTGTTGTAACTTCAGTGCTCTTTCATCTGCTTCTGCTTATCTTATTTAATCATCGCCACTTTTGGGAAAATCATATAGTAATTCCTTTCCGGTATCATAGCTGATCATAGCCCAGTCATCGAAGGGAAATTCAATGAGGATCAAACCGCAGGTAGGGATGTTCGAAATATAAGAGCCACTTAAACCTACAGCAAGATTGGTAATGCCCGGATTATGTCCGAAGAGAGCGATAAAGTCCTTAGTATTATCAAGCTGATTTACAATTTTGAGCAGGTCATTAGCACTGGCCTCATATATGCCCTCAATTTTCTCAATCTGTTCCTTGTCTATATTGAAGGTTTTTGCGAAGTATTTAGCAGTAGTATATGCTCGTTTAGCGGGACTGCTAACTAGATGTTCAGGAACAATATGCTTTTGCAAAAGCCTTTCAGCCATCTCCGGGGCGTTTTTATGCCCTCTATTGTTCAATGGCCTGTCGAAGTCAGAAAGCTTAGGGTCGTTCCAGTCAGATTTTGCGTGTCTTATAAGTAGTAGTTTCTTCATAAAATATTTAAGCAAAAAAATAGCCCGGAAGTTTCCCGGGCTGTAAGTTTATTAAAATTAAGTTTTGTTAGAATGCGAAACCGACAGAAATTGAGAAGACGCGATTCTTTATTTTTAATCCCTCAAGATCTTCTTCCGACTTTGCAATGTCTGCTAATCCGAGCCCGTAATTAACGTTAAATAAAAGGCCGTTATTCAATTCTATACCTCCAAGGAAGTTAAGACCGAAATCTCCTCTTTTGTATCCACTATCATCTCCAAAGAAGTCCGCCTCTTCTCCGTCTGCTTTAGCTTTTCCAGCTATACCTACAGCTGCATAAGGCCCAGCGCCAAGAAAAAGGTGGCCAAAACTTCCTGTAGGAAATTTTGCTACTGCATTTACAGGAATTTCCAAATACATTGCATTTGCTGTGCCACCTTCGTCTCCTTTTACCTTAAAACCTTTTCCTGATATACCTAAACCAGGTTGGATAGAAATCCTTTCGCTAACTCCTAAGTCCGCGAACCCAAAGAAATGGAATGACGTGTTTGAGGTCGGTGATAAACTCATGCCTTCTGCGCTCCATTCTTGGTTCGCAAAATTCACCCCCGCTTTAAGTCCAAACTTTGTTTGTGCGAATAGGCTTGAACCTGCAACCAGCATCATAGCTGTGAAAAATAGTTTTTTCATTTTTTAAAAGATATGTGATAATTAATTTAATTGTGAGCAATGTGGGAAACAAGACGGTTAGGCCTCGGAGAAGAAATTCCAAATTGAATCTCTAGATTTTGTTATTAAATTCATTGTGATAGGATTCTATTTCGGCTGCAAGTATACAAATTTATACCGATTCTGCATCCCCATTTGAATCGGGTAAGAAATAATTAAAATCCTGGTGTTCTGTTCCAATTAACACCACTAAAAATTATAGGAGAACACCTAGGGAAATTGAAAGTGCTCTATTTTTGGCAGTAAAGCCTGGTTGAACGGCATCACTTCTAAATGTATTAATCATGCCAAGTTCATATTCGATGTTTACTAAAAGGCCATTTTTTAGTTCAAATCCACCTAAAAAATTTAATCCCAAGTCAGGCCTATTATAAAGCCCTTTTTCATTAAACAAATTATTGTTACCATAAACGCCAACTTCAAACCCTTCTCCTTTAATTTTACCTGTTAGTCCATATGCTGTATATAAACCTCCCCCAGTATAAAATTTACCCAGCCTTCTAATGGGAAGCTTAATAACTGCATTAAGTGGAATTTCTAAATAGATAAGGTTTGTGGTGGCGTTTACAAATTCTATATGTTTTAGCCTGTTGCCTTTTCCTGTGATACTAAGCCCAGGTCGGATTGAAATATCCTCCAAAATTTTGATGTCTGCAAAGGCTTGCAAATTGAATGAAGTGTTCGACGATGGGATAATAGTTCGTTCCGGTCTAATTTTTTGTTTTGCAAAATTCACACCTGCCTTAAGTCCAAATTTAGCTTGCCCAAATAATGCTGTTCCTGAAATGGTAAATATTGTTGTGAAGCAAAGGCTTAGAATACTCGTCTTTAGGTTTATCATGATTTAATTGTGTAAGTTTTGGCTTCGCATTTGCGACTGCCAACCACTAATGTTGCGTATTTCTTGTTGTTATACCGACTCTGCAATCCCCTTCGAATCCTGTTCATTCATACATTTAAAATGCCCTAAAGGGCATTTCTTATATCCGATCTTCGAACACGGTCTGCACTTTAGACCTTTTACTTCAAAAATCTTCTGTTCATCTGTTTTGTACGGATACATTCCAAGTTCGGGAACAGTGTTGCCCCATACAGAGATAATGCGCTTGTTAAAGGCTGCTGCAATATGCATCAGTCCTGTATCATGAGTGATAACAGTCTCTGCTTCTCTGACTAAAAAAGCCGACTCATCCAAGGAGAATTTTCCACATCCATTAAATACATGAGAGCCACTTTCCCTGGCAATTTCTGCACCTTGCTCCATTTCATCTTTCCCGCCGAGAAGCACAAGTGGCTTGTCAATAAGACGACAAATTTCGACGATCTTGTGAATGGGAAGCCGTTTCGTGGCATGTTGAGCGCCGGTTACAAAAGCAACGTAGTTAATATGTGAAGGCGGAAGTAATTCTGCTACATTTCGTTCTTTTTCAAGAAAGTAGTCAAGTCCTTTACCATCATTTGTAACCCCAAGAGGAGCTGCAGCCTCAAGATAGCGGTCAACAATATGCTTATCTGGCATTTTGTTGATCTTAAAGTTGACCAGAAGCCACTTTTCAATATTCAGTTTGTTAAAGGCCGAAGAGCGGACACCAAGTTTAAACTTGAGAAGTCTTGTCCGAAGGTTATTGTGAAGATCAATGACGTAGTCAAAATTTTCTGCCTTTAATTCCTCCACGGTCTTAGCTAACGGCTTTTCCAGGAGGTGAAGTTTATCAATATAAGGATTGCTGCTTAATACAGCTTTGAAATTAGGCTTACTAAGAAAGTGGAGTTCACAACCAGGTAACTGCTGCTTAACGCAACGGATCACCGGTGTGGTAAGTACTATATCTCCAATGGAACTAAAGCGTATGATTAAAATCTTCAATTCTTAAATTCCTTTCTTTTGTTTGAAGTAAGATGATATCTCAGTTGAGTTCAAAGCATTTAAACAATCTGCAGCAGTAACACCTCCCTTTCGGGCTGCTAAAATACCGTATCGGGTGTCGTAGAACCCCTTCTTACTGTGCGCATCAGGATTTATCGAAAGTTTCACTCCTTTTTCAAGAGCGTATTGATGCCAGCGCCAGTCAAGGTCGAGCCGTAGAGGATTGGAATTTATTTCAATGATAACTCCGTTAGCAGCGCAAGCATCGATCACCTTTTTATAGTCAATCGGGTATCCGTTGCGCGTTAGTAACATCCTTCCGGTAGGGTGACCGAGTATAGTTGTAAATGGATTTTCAACAGCTTTAATCAGTCGGCTGGTTGCCTTTTCTTCGCTCATTTTAAATACGGAGTGAATAGATGCAACAACAAAATCGAAGCGGGCTAAAATCTCATCCGAGTAATCTAAGGAACCATCAAATAATATATCCGATTCAATGCCCTTAAAGATTTGGAAATTTTCAATTTTCGCATTAAGCTTGTCTATTTCTTCGTGCTGTGCTCGAACCCGTTCTTCGGTTAAGCCCTTAGCGTAGAAAGCAGATTTCGAGTGGTCTGATATACCCAAGTATTGCAGTTTGAGCTCATCCCTGCAAAAAAGAGCCATTTCCTCCAAAGTGTGCACTCCGTCGCTCCAGGTACTATGATTATGAAGACTGCCTTTAAGATCTTTCCACTCCACCAGTTCTGGCATTCTTCCTGCTGCAGCAAGGTTAAATTCAAATATACCTTCTCTTAGTTCAGGTTCAATATAAGGAAGACCAGCTTTAGCATACAATTGCTCCTCGGTGTCAAAACTTTTGTCACTTCCATCAAGACGGCTGAGCAATTCTGCATTATGTCCTTCAGTCCCTGTTAATAAAGCAAGGTTATAACTAAACGTATCAGGACTACAAAAATTAAATAGAACCTTTATTCCCGTCTCGTGCTCTGTTTCTAGCTTTTCAGGACTTTCTGCGAGGACTTTTAAACTAGAGATTTCCTCTATGGAGGAAATAATTCCAGAAGGATCTCCTGAGCCTATCAGAAAGTCAAGTCCATCAATAATTTCACATCTTCTACGGTAATCTCCCACAAAAGAAAGCTGATCAACTCCAGCAAGTCCGGTTACTTCTTTTATCAATAACTCAGCAACTTCTTCCACCTGGGCGTACAAGTATCTGCCATTACTCGCTACCTTAAACTCGATTGCCTTCCTGATCTCTTCTTGCGTTTTTAATCCAAAGCCTTTAGCTTCTATAAGGCGATTTTCATTACAGGCATAGTAAAGCTCACCGATACTCTCAATTCCAAGTTCTTTCCAGATCACAAGAACTTTCTTCGGCCCAACACCCTTAATGCCCATTATCTCAACCACACCTGCAGGCGTTTCATTGATTAAATCGGCCATCTCCTGGATAGTTCCAGTTTGAAGTAATTCGATTACTTTGGAGGCTGTGCTTTTTCCTAAACCATCAATCTTCTCAATTTCTTCAGGACTCTTCTTTGCTATAGAGAAGGGAAGTTTATCTACTTTGAAAGCAGCCGTAGCCAGCGATTTTACCTTAAATGGATTTTCTTCATGAAGTTCCATTAGTTGACTAAACAATCTCAGGGTTCTCGCTATGGTTTTATTTTCCATCGGTTCAAAAATACATATATCCCTCAATGTCCGCTTAAAAACATCTCATCTTCTTTTAGTGTTCTCTGAAGAATTCACACTTGTATAAAAAATCTAAAGCATGTTAAACAAAGCGGTTAAAGTTCTTCTCTTATTCTCTTTAATTTTTGCGGGACTATATTATGCAAAACCGTTTTTGTTCCCTTTTACCCTGGCCGCTATAATTGCCATGCTGTTGTTACCACTGTGCAAGCGTATCGAGGGGAAGGGCTTTAGCCGACCAGTTTCAGCCATCTTCGGCCTTTTAGTTTTAGCCGGTGTCCTCGCCGGAATTGTTGCTTTATTGATCTGGCAGATGTCGGATATTGCAAAGGACTTTTCCGAAATGCAAGGGAAGGTTTCTGATATGATCCACCAGGTTCAGCGTTTTATTCAGGCTAAACTAGGCATAACGGCGCAGGAGCAGAAGAAGCTGTTGCAGTCGTCGGGATCCTCAGGAGGAAGTATGAGCAAAGTGGTTTCTAATACTCTTGGCTTCGCTGTTGACTTTATTCTGGTTGTAGTTTACATTTTCATATTTCTTATTTCAAGGAGCCATTTAAAGAAGTTCCTGCTTAAAATTGTTCCCGATGACAAGAGGTTGATGGCGGAGAAAGTAGTATTTGATACTACTCTTGTTTCTTACAAGTATCTTTCAGGATTAACCATGATGATCATTATGTTATGGATCCTCTATGGTATTGGCTTTTCCATCGCGGGAATTAAGAACGCAATATTCTTTGCTATTTTATGTGGTATCCTTGAAATTATACCTTTTGTTGGCAATCTAACAGGTACGGCCTTGACTGTATTGATGGCTTTAACTCAAGGCGGCGGAGCTGGACTAGTAGTGGGGGTTATCATCACTTATTTTGTTGTTCAATTTGTTCAAAGCTATATTATAGAGCCTTTAGTGGTGGGAGCTGAAGTTAATATTAATCCGCTTTTCACAATAATAGCCTTGGTACTAGGAGAATTAGTTTGGGGAATTGCTGGCCTCGTAGTGGCCATACCTTTGTTGGGCATGCTTAAAATAGTATGTGATAATATAGAGGAATTGAAACCTTATGGGTATTTGATAGGAGAGGAAAAGAAGAAGCAATCGGGAAGTCAACCCTGGATGGAAAAGGTTAAAAAGATATTCAGTAAGAAAGGATGAGAAAGCGAAGCAGTAAGGAAAATAGAAAGCCCGGCAGTGGTTGCCGGGCTTGTAATGCAATTTATTTAAGGCTGATATCAAATGGCATTCTCGCTTGAATACCCTTTAGGTTTATCGTGGCCTTCAATTTCTCGTAATATTCGTATTGTTCTCCAAGTTCTTTTTTTGCGAAGTATACTCGCAGCTTATCCTCCGACTTGTCAAACAAAGCACTCAGACCATCTTTTTGAACTGGATACGATACAATTCTGTAATCAGTTATCTTGGCCATTTTAGCTGCAGATCGTACAGCGTCATCGATATTGCCAAGTTTGTCTACCAAGCCGATCTTTAGCGCCTCCGAGCCGCTCCACACACGTCCCTGTCCAATCTCGTTTACATACTGCTGTGTTTTCTTTCTACCTTCTGCAACGCGTTTTGTGAAGGAATCGTAAATGCGGTTCACTTCGTTTTGAATGATCAATTTCTCTTCCGGAGTAAGTGGTCTGGTAACAGTTCCAAGATCTGCATGTGTTCCAGTTTTAACTCCGTCGAAGGTAATTCCGAGCTTATCGTTGAAGAAGTTCTGCATGTTCGGAATAATTCCGAATACGCCTATAGAGCCTGTAATAGTATTTGGCTGTGCGAAAATTGAATCTGCTGCACAGGAGATATAGTATCCTCCAGAAGCTGCAAGGTCTCCCATTGAAACAACCACAGGCTTAACCTTCTTGGTTAAAACCACTTCCCTCCATATTACGTCGGAAGCAAGAGCGCTTCCTCCAGGGGAATTAACACGTAAAACAAGGGCTTTTACTTTATCGTCCATTCTGGCTTTACGAATAGCCTTGGAAATTTTTTCAGAACCAATGGTTTCGTCGTTTCCTTCTCCGCCTGTAATTTCTCCCGAGGCGTATACTACTGCAATCCTGGTACTAAAATCACCCTCTTCACCAGTATCATTTTTAATATAATCGGTCAGCGTCACAGATTTTACCTCTTCATCTTTCTCTATTCCGCTCCTTGATTTCAGCTCGTCAAGTACCTCGTCTTTATAGCGCAAAGCATCCACCAGTTTGAAGGCTACAGCATCCTTAGGACTTCTTACTTTTAGTTGATCAGCCATTGCAAATAGAGAATCCTTTTGAATTTTCCTTGCTGTTGCTATTGAACTTAAATAATGATCATACAATGAACCCAGGAAGGAAGTTACCTGCTGTCTGTTGGGCTCGCTCATACGATCAAGTATAAATGGCTCAACGGCGCTTTTATAAGTTCCAACCTTAATGATTTGCGGCTCTATTCCGAGCTTCTCCAAAGATCCCTTAAAGAACATCAACTGAGAACTGAAACCGGTGAATTCTACAATTCCCTCAGGATTCAGATAAACTTTATCGGCTGCTGAAGCCAGGTAGTAAGTGTTCTTTGTGTAAACTTCGCTGTACGCCAGAATGAACTTTTTTGATTTTTTGAAATCCAAAAGCTCGTTCCTTATTTCCTCTACAGTTGCATATCCTGCCTGCAGACTGCTCAGGTCAAGGTAAATACCTTTAATGTTATCATCAGTTTTAGCTCTTCTGATTGCAGCTAAAATATCATTTAATCCTACACTTTTACTTCTTCCAAAAGCATTGATATCAAGTTTGCTAAATGGGTCATCATGGCCGCGTTCAACGATCGGATAATCCAAAGGAATATGTAAAACTGAGTTGGCCTTAACCTCAACGTCCTCATCAGCCTGAGAGGCGACAGCAATGACAACTAAAATGAGGATAAGTAATATGGCAAAGAAGGAAAACAGCACTCCAACCATAGAGGCAAATGCCATTTTGAAAAAACTTTTCATCCGCGCTGAACTTATTTATTTGTGCAAGTATACGTTAGATATAGATATCTTTGAAACGTTACAACATATATAAGAGATATAAGGTTTATGCAGGAAGTTTATTTATTGCTGGGAAGCAACATAGGAGATCGCGAACAATTCCTGCATCAGGCTACCCTTCTTCTAACGCAAGAGATAGGAGCAATAACGAAGAAATCTTCATTATACGAAACAGCGCCATGGGGATTAGAGGAGCAACCTGAATATCTTAATCAAGTATTAGTTTTAGTAACAAAGCTTCAAGCCAGGGAGGTTTTGAAAGCAGCTCTGGATATAGAGAAAATCCTTGGAAGGGAAAGAATTGAGAGATGGGGATCAAGGGTAATAGATATTGATATCTTGTTCTATTCGGATGAAGTTATTGACGAGGCGGATCTAAAAGTTCCTCATCCTTACTTTCATTTAAGAAGGTTTGCAGTAGAACCAATGTTAGAGGTACAACCTGACTTTATTCATCCTGTATTAAAAAAATCAATAAAATCTCTAGCTTTGGAACTTAGTGACCAACTGTACGTACAAAAAATAAATTTTAATAATAATGGCTGAAGGAAATAATAAGGGTTTTGAGATCGACATGACCTATCTGAGCGATATCGCGGGAGGTAGCGAAGAATTCATGATAGAAATGATCGATATTTTCATTGAGCAAACCCCTCTTTACTTTGATCAATTGTCTGAAGCTGTTGCCAACCAGGACTGGAAATCGGTAGGAGATGTAGCGCACAAAATCAAGCCTACACTTGCTTTTATGGGCATCGAAGAAGCAAAGGACATTATGGCTGATATCGAGCGCAAAGCTCGTACTGAAGATAATGTTTCTGAAATTCCCGGAATGTTTGCAGATATAAACGCAAGATGTGAAGATCTGTATGATAATCTGAACAAGATCAAGAGAGAATTAGAGGCGAAACTGTAATCGCCTCTATTCTTTTGATAATATTCTACGCCTCCTTTTATTAATTTGATCAATAGGAGATTCCCCTTCATCCGAAGCTTTACCTGATTATCCTGAATTGTACGATTGATAATACTATATAAAGTAGTATAATGATCGGTACTGCGGCGAATTTAAATATCAGGATAGCCAGGATTGATGCCAGGACCAGGACATAACGCAGCATATTCTCCTTATAATTCAGGTTCTTGAATTTAAGGGAAATAAGTGGAAGTTCCATAACCAGGGAAAGGCTCATCCCCAAGCTGAAAATAAAAAGGAAAAAAGGGTTTAAAATATAGGCCTTCCAAAAAGGACTTGAATGAGCAATAATCAAGGGTAACGAACCGATAAGCATAGCATTTGCCGGAGTCGGTAAGCCTATAAAGTTCTCACTTTGTCTTTCGTCTACATTAAATTTTGCAAGTCGCAGAGCCGAGAAAATAGCAATTAGAAAGGCGGAGTAGCCGATGTAATTGCTTACGCCTTCAATTTGTTCTCCCTTCAAAAATAGATGATAAACGATAACTGACGGTAACACCCCAAAACTTACCATATCAGCCAGAGAATCGAGTTCTTTTCCAATATCCGAATATGCCTTCAAAAAACGAGCGACTGCTCCGTCCAGGAAGTCGAAAACCGCCGCCGCCAAAATCGCATATGCTGCATAAATCAAGTTTTCATATCCTTTAACAATTAGTGAAGAGTTAAAGGCGAAAACAATTCCCAAACAGCCACTCAGCAGGTTCAAACATGTTATGGCATTAGGTATATGTTTTTTCATGTGTGGAGCATAATCATACACAACAAAAGATAAGGGTACAATTTTTAACACTGTACCCTTATCTTTTGTTGCTATATCTAGCCTTATTAACTATTCATTGAAACTAAGAACTCTTCATTGCTCTTTGTACCTCTCATCTGTCCTAACAAGAACTCCATTGCTTCCTGAGAATTCATGTCAGCAAGGTGATTTCTTAGGATCCAAATTCTTTGAAGCGTTTCTCTGTCATGAAGAAGATCATCACGACGGGTACTGGAAGCTGTAAGGTCAATAGCAGGGAATATACGTTTGTTAGATAATTTTCTATCCAACTGAAGTTCCATGTTGCCAGTTCCTTTGAACTCTTCGAAGATAACCTCGTCCATCTTAGAGCCTGTATCAATAAGAGCTGTTGCCAGAATAGTTAAAGAACCTCCATCCTCTATATTTCTTGCTGCTCCGAAGAAACGTTTCGGCTTATGTAGTGCATTTGCATCAACACCACCAGACAGGATCTTTCCAGAAGCAGGAGCCACAGTATTGTACGCACGAGCCAAACGAGTGATGGAGTCAAGAAGGATAACAACGTCATGACCACATTCTACCATGCGTTTTGCTTTCTCCAGAACGATATTGGCAATTTTTACGTGACGTTCTGCTGGCTCATCAAATGTAGATGAAACTACCTCTGCCCTTACGCTCCTTGCCATATCAGTCACCTCTTCAGGTCTTTCGTCAATCAGCAATATAATAAGATATACTTCCGGATGATTTTTTGCTATTGCGTTAGCAACATCCTTTAGTAACATTGTTTTACCTGTTTTAGGCTGAGCTACGATCAATCCACGCTGACCTTTACCAATTGGTGTGAACAAGTCCATTATCCGGGTTGATTGATTACCAGTGTCGGCATACAGGTTCAGACGTTCGGTAGGGAATAGCGGAGTTAAGTAGTCAAAAGGCACGCGGTCTCTAACCTCAGCCGGTACACGTCCGTTAATGGCTTCAACCCTTACCAATGGGAAATACTTTTCACCTTCTTTAGGAGGGCGAATGCTTCCTCTTACGGTATCTCCTGTTTTCAGACCAAATAATTTGATCTGTGACTGGGAAACATAAATATCATCCGGAGATGTAAGATAATTGTAGTCAGATGATCTAAGGAAACCATAACCATCAGGCATGATCTCAAGAACCCCTTCATTAACAATTACATTATCGAAATCAAGGTTTGTTGCAGGAGGTTGAGGAGCAGAAGATTGTGAAGAAGAACTGTAGTCAGAACTACGGTTCTCTCTTTCCTGACTGCGTGGATAACCATTATTCACGCTTCCATTAGCAGCAGGAGTTACTACTCTTCTTTCTATCCTTACACGTTCCCTTACCGGAGGCGCTTCTTGCTTAACTTCTTCAGCTGCTGGTTCTTCAACCACTTCTGCGGCAGCAGGAGCTTCCTCTGCAGGAGCATCAAATAATGTATTTTCTGTTTTACTTTCGCCGGGTGCTGATGCAACGGCTTCTACCTTCGGTTTAACTGAACGGGCGCGTTTTTTAGGCTTAGCTTCTTCTTCTTCAGGAGCTGATGTTTCAGCAGGTGAACTTTCAGGAGAGTCCTCACGTGCAGCAGCAATAAGCTGTTGTTGTTCTTTAATTTTGGTAATTAGTTCTGCTTTGCGTAATGAATCGGCATCCGCAATACCATAGGTTTTTGCAATCTCACGAAGCTCAGAAACAAGCTTATCGTTCAATTCAATAATTTCTCCCATTTATTTGAAATATTATTTTGGATTTTTTATCAGTAAGAATTTATCAGCATCCCAAGGGAAAAGAACTCGCAAAATGATTAAACGAAATTTCCAGTGATTTTTCCCTTCCGGATTGGAAGATAAAATTGAGATAACGCTACAATTCTACTGTATTAATTTGATAATAACAAAATTTAAAAAAAGTTTTTATCCGCGTAAAGGTTTTTCATTTACTTTGATCTGAAATTATGAAACGACAAGAGCTTATAGACCAAATCAGAGAAAAACAATCCTTTCTGTGTGTGGGGTTAGATACTGATATAAACAAAGTCCCCAAACATTTGCTTGAATTTGAAGATCCGGTATTTGAATTTAACCGGCGGATCATAGATGTAACGAAAGATCTTTGTGTTTCTTATAAAATCAACACGGCTTTTTATGAAAGTCGTGGCATTAAAGGTTGGGAGAGTCTAATTAAAACCTGGCAGTATCTTCCCAAAGATACCTTCAGCATAGCCGATGCCAAACGCGGTGATATCGGTAATACTTCTGAAATGTATGCGCAAGCATTTTTCAACGAACAATCATCGGGCATGAGCTTTGACTCAATCACAGTGGCACCCTATATGGGCTCTGATTCGGTAATGCCATTCCTCAATTTTGATGATAAGTGGGTTATCCTTTTAGCACTGACCTCTAATAGTGGAAGTGCAGATTTTCAAAACCTGACAGATACTGAAGATGTACAACTTTTTGAAAAAGTTATACAAACGGCCAACCAATGGGCTGGAGCTGATAAATTAATGTATGTGGTAGGAGCAACACGTGGAGAAAAATTTCTTGAAATCCGGAAGCATGCTCCTGATAATTTTCTGCTTGTTCCTGGCGTGGGAGCGCAGGGGGGAAGCTTACAGGAAGTTTGCAAATATGGAATGAACAAAGATTGTGGCTTGCTTGTGAATTCTTCGCGAGCTATTATATATGCCTCATCTGGAGAGGACTTTGCTGAGGTTGCAAGGGCAGAAGCACAGAAAGTGCAAGCGGAGATGGCTGAGGCCTTGAAAAAAAGCCCTATCTTCAATTTTTAATTAGTTCCAAAATTACTACTCATAGCTTTACGGGATAAGGTTTTCTATGAGCCTGCATCCAGACAATAGTAAGTCTATACTGGGTCTATACTTTTGATGTTACTTACGGACTCAGTATGGACTCATTATAGACACACTATAGACTCGTCTTAGCCTTGTCCCTTTTAAGTTCTTAGGCCACGAGACCAATTTTTCCTTCCTTTTTTCTCTCCTCAAGCTGCTGATTTTTCTTGAAAGTCTATTTGTTTTATTGAGGTAAGTTATTGTTTTTTAACGGCCTCAATGAGATCGCTTCGCTAAGTTTTAAAGGCCAAGAAGAACCTCCAAGCTACTTTCATCCTCCGTTTGTGGGTTTCTACTTATGGAGCTTTTTTCTTATTTCGGCCTTTTAAATTAAAAAATTTTCAGATAGTTTTACTGAGAATTAACCCTAAACTAGTCATGGCCTTTAATGAAGATTTTCTCCATTTTCTCTGGAAATACAGGCTCTTTTCTCAGCGTAATCTACAACTAACAACAGGACAAGAAATTGAAATCCTGGCAACGGGGGTTCATAACAAAAATTCAGGAGCCGACTTTGAAAATGCAAAGATACGGACAGGAAAAACAACCTGGGTTGGAAATGTAGAGATCCATTTACGATCGTCGGATTGGGATAAACATAACCATACAGGAGATAAAGCTTATAACAATGTTATACTACATGTAGTATATGAGGATGATAAGCCGGTATTTCGCAACGACGGAAGCCGCATTCTCACTCTTGAGCTTAGAGATCTTATTTCACCAGGACTTCAAACCAGGTATAAAGATTTGATGGAAAACCTTTCCTGGATTCCATGTGAGCAGTTATTCTCCAACGTTGCAGAGATCCACGTTGAAAACTGGTTGTTGCGGGTTTCTGTTGAAAGGCTTGAAGAGAAGATGGAATCAGTTTTGTCAATATTAAAAGAGAACCGCGGAAATTGGGATGACACCTTCTACATTCTGCTAGCCAGAAATTTTGGATTCAAAACTAATGCTCTGCCATTCGAACTCCTTGCTAAATCACTGCCGCAGCAAATTCTGTCGAAACATAAGAATAGCTCTTTTCAGATAGAGGCCCTTGTCTTTGGACAATCCGGCTTTCTTGAACATGCAGAGGACACCTATTCCAAAATGCTAAAACTTGAATACCATTTCCTACAGAAGAAATTTAAGCTGAAGCCAATAGATCAGCATTTATGGAAATTCCTGCGACTTCGTCCACAAAATTTTCCAACCCTAAGATTAGCCCAATTTGCAGCCTTAATTGTAAAGTCAAATCATCTTTTTTCTAAGGTTCTAGAGGTAAAAGAAACGAAGGAAGCCGTAAAGCTGTTCAGGGAGCTTCCGGTTAACGAATACTGGAGAACACATTATCGATTTGGGAAAAAGGTAGAAAAAGTTGCTTTTCATCTGGGAGACGAGGCTATTTACAATATTATATTAAACTCTGTCGCTATCACGCTGTTCGCTTATGGAAGGCATATAGGAAATGCGCAGATCGCCGACAGAGCAATAAGTTTATTAGAAAGTATTCCCGCCGAAACAAATCACGTGGTTGCAAGGTTTAAGAAGATAGGTGTGCTACCTATGAACGCGCTTAGGTCACAAGGATTATTGCAGTTGAAGAAATACTATTGCGATCAAAAAAAATGTTTAAATTGTGCAGTTGGAGCAAAAATCTTAAAGGTAACCTGATATGATACAGCGTATTCTGGAATATTTTGAAAGAAGATCCTTTGGCGTTTCCACTTATTTGGGACAACGTTTCAATATGTCTATCTCTAAAATCAGGCTTTTTTTCATCTACTCGTCTTTCCTGGCGGTAGGATTTCCCTTGATATTTTATTTTCTTGCAGCATTTGTTCTCGGTATCAGGACGTACATGAAGCGTATCCGCACCAGGATATGGGATTTCTAATTACTTAGGATCCTTGCAATTGCTACATGGCCGTTTGCAGCAGCCACTTCCGATGCCGTTTTTCCTCCACCTGTTTTTGCTGTAACATCTGCCCCAGCCTCAAGCAGCAGGATCAGGATTTCTATATTTCCGTAGTGGGCGGCCGAATGAAGTGGTGTTACTCCCGATGATTGAGCCACATTAACCTCAGCTCCGGCTTCCAGCAATATTTTAGTAATGTCTGCATTGTTAGCAGCTACTGATGAGTTAATTGGATAAACATTATACCCATTGCGTGAGGGAATATTGGGTTCTGCACCTTTTAATAATAGATATCTTGCTACCTCTTCGTTCCCAAAGTAACATGCTAGTCCGAGCGGTGTAAACCCGTCATCAGAAAATGTATTTATAAGATCAGGGCGGTAATAAATGATATTTGCTACACTGTCAAATTTTCCAACAGCCGAAGCTTCATAAATAGTAAGATCTTTAATGTAGGTTAATAGAAGAGCAGAAATCTTAGGTCTTTTACAATAGCAGGATAACATTAAAGGAGAGGCATTGAAACTGGTTTTAGCTGTTGCCAAATGAGGATAGGTTCTTAGCAGATCGTTTAATGCGTCGGTGTTTCCAGCCCGTATATATTCTTCAATTAGCTCTATATAACTCATCTAAAGCAATAATAGTAAAAAGCAAAAAGGTTTTACAAGTAAATTTGTAGCTTTAATAAAAATCTAATTCAGGTACGAAATATAATAGCCTTATATTTGTCTGTTCAAACCCGTCTATAATTCATGCCGGTAAAAGGAAATCAGTTTCGGTCAAACAGTTTTAGAGATGAGCAGGGAGCGGCTAAACCGTCATTCCGCGAGCGCGTCGTTAAAGAGAGAGAGAGAGAGAGAGTAAAGGAGAGGAAAGACGTCTTGCCTTCAATAAATATTGATTATGGCAGGCTCTACAAGATTACAGGTTTGTTTTTCCTGATAATGTCGCTCTATTTTCTTGTTGCATTTACCTCGTATTTATTTACCTGGGAGGATGATCAAAGCTTTGTTATTGATGCTAACGGAGGTTGGAACAATCTAATGAAGCCAGTAGAGGAGCTTGAAAGGGCTGGGGTAGTTAATCCGCAGGTTGAGAACTGGCTCGGGAAGTTCGGTGCTTTACTGTCTCACCAATTTATTTATGAATGGTTTGGGGTTGCTTCTTTCGTATTTATCGGGGTCTTTTTTATCATTGGCTACCGTCTTCTTTTTAAAGTAAGGCTAGCCTCGGTCTCTAAAACTCTTGGTTATTCCTTCTTTTTACTAATTTTCATTTCCTTAAGTCTGGCCTTCTTTCACGGATTCCTCTCCGAATATCCACATTTTCTTGAAGGGGAGTTTGGTTTCTGGTCAAACCGTCTGTTACAAGCCCAGATCGGCAATACAGGAACTTTAGGTATTTTGGCCTTCGCAGGACTTTCTGCCCTCATCATAGCTTATAACATTGACTTTAAAATTCCTAAAAGAGAGAAAAAGGCAGTGCAAACTGTTATTCCTTTCGGCGAAGAGGATGACCTGGAAGATAATGGGGATGAGCATGATATTGAGAACGAAGATGATTTCAGGACTTCACCTGTAGAATTTCCGGTAAAAGGAAACCGTATCCTTCATCAGGAGCCGCAGGTGGAGGATCTGCAGCGGCCTTTGAATAGAGAACCATTGCGCCAGGAAAGGATTGCTCCTCCAATTGTATTAGAGCCAGAGAAAGAGCCTGAATATAGTGTTCCAAAGCCTCCAGTATTTGAAACAGTAATAGGGGCAGGAACAGCTTCTGTTATTGGAGCGAGTGGTGCTGCCGTTCCGCCAGTTGCTTTTAATTTACCAAAGGAATCGACTAGGGATCTCGAAGTCAATGAAATTCCCGAAGAAGAGCTGCCTGTCTACGAACAGGAACTCAGTTTTGAGAAACCTGTTGAAGCACCTGTAATTCCCGATAAAGAAACCGAATTAGTTCTTGAAACTATTGTTCCTGATGAGGAACCTGAGCTCGAGATTGCGACAGTAACTGAAGAACCTACAGCGAAGAGTTTAGTAGAGCAATTCGGACAGTATGACCCGAAATTAGATTTATCGTCATACAAATACCCTAATCTGGATCTGTTAGAGAACTACGGAACTAATAAGATCAATGTAAATGCCGAAGAACTTGAAGCCAATAAAAATAAGATCGTTGAAACGCTGAATCATTACAATATCGAAATTGATAAGATCAAAGCAACAATAGGTCCTACGGTTACTCTATATGAAATCGTTCCCGCTCCTGGCGTTCGTATTTCCAAAATTAAGAACCTTGAGGACGATATTGCTTTGAGTCTAGCGGCTTTAGGAATTCGTATCATTGCGCCAATGCCTGGTAAAGGTACTATTGGTATCGAGGTTCCAAACTCTCATCCTGAAATGGTGGCAATGAGATCTGTACTGGCTACAGACAAGTTCCAGAATGCAGCGATGGATCTTCCGCTTGCTTTAGGGAAAACGATCTCTAATGAAGTCTTTGTAGCCGATCTGGCAAAAATGCCTCACTTACTTGTAGCTGGAGCTACGGGACAGGGAAAGTCGGTTGGTATTAACTCTATCCTTGTATCCCTGCTTTATAAAAAGCACCCTTCTGAATTGAAGTTCGTATTGGTGGATCCGAAGAAAGTAGAGCTGACTTTGTTCAGGAACATCGAGAGGCATTTCCTTGCCAAGCTTCCCGGAGAAGAGGATGCAATTATTACCGATACCAAGAAGGTAATTAATACACTTAATTCCCTTTGTATTGAAATGGATCAGCGATATGATCTGTTGAAAAATGGGCAGGTTAGGAATTTAAAGGAGTATAATAACAAATTTATCAACCGCCGATTAAACCCTGAGGAGGGTCACAGGTTCTTACCATTTATAGTGCTGGTAGTTGACGAGTTTGCAGATTTGATGATGACAGCGGGTAAAGAGGTAGAAACCCCTATTGCGCGCTTAGCTCAGTTAGCACGGGCAGTGGGTATTCACCTTGTGATCGCTACTCAACGTCCTTCTGTAAATATCATCACAGGAACAATCAAGGCGAACTTCCCTGCAAGGCTGGCCTTTCGCGTTCTTTCGAAGATTGACTCAAGAACCATCCTCGACAGCGGTGGTGCAGATCAACTGATAGGTAGAGGAGATATGCTGTTCTCTACAGGTAATGATCTGATACGTTTGCAATGTGCCTTTGTCGATACTCCTGAAGTTGAGCGTATCTCTGAATATATAGGAGGCCAGAGAGGATACTCATCTGCCTGGATGTTGCCAGAGTATGTGGATGAGAATGGCGAGGGTGGAAGCGTTAAGGATTTTGATCCAAGCGATCGCGATCCATTGTTTGAAGATGCTGCAAGATTGATCGTGATGCATCAGCAGGGCTCTACGTCCCTAATTCAGCGTAAGCTTAAATTAGGGTATAACCGGGCAGGCAGGCTGATTGATCAGCTGGAAGCTGCAGGAGTAGTAGGTCCGTTCGAAGGCAGTAAAGCTCGGGAAGTTCTTATTCCCGATGATTACGCGTTAGAACAGTTTTTTGATAATTTGAATAATTAAAACACTCATTAATAATATACACACATAGAAAAACGAAATGAAAAAATACATTCTTAGTGCTTTAGTTGTTGTTGGATCGGTGGTAAGCGTTTTAGCACAAACAGATGCAAAGGCTAAACAAATTCTAAGTGAAGTAAGTAAGAAATACCGTTCATACGATGTTATAAAAACTGATTTCACTTTCACTCTTGATAATCCTCAGGCTAAAATTAAAGAAACACAGTCGGGAACCCTATACGCAAAAGCTAAATCTAACAAGTATAAGGTGGTGATGAAGGGACAGGATCTGATCAGTGACGGTAAAACGCAATGGACCTACTTGAAGAATGAAAAAGAAGTTCAGGTTAACGATGTTGATAATAGTCCCAATGCGATAAACCCTGCGAAGATCTTTACCATCTACGAAAAGGGATTCAAATATCTTTACACGGGAGATGTTAAAGTTGCTGGGAAAACTCAGCATGTGATCGATCTTTCTCCTGTTGATACAAAGCGTTCTTTTTTCAAGGTGCGTTTGAATGTTGATAAGGCTACCAAGCAGATCAGCAATGCTATTATCTTCGATAAGAACGGAAATAAGTATACTTACGCTATCAAAGCGTTTTCCCCGAACGTAAAAGTTCCTGAATCAACCTTTGCTTTCGACGCCAAAAAATATCCTGGTGTAAGTATTGAAGATCTGCGATAAACAAAAATTAAATATTGTAAAAAGCGGTAGGCAACTATCGCTTTTTCTATTTCTACACCTTGGGTATAAACCTTTATTTTTATTTTTGGAGAATGGCCCTTACATATACACAGTATACGCTCGAAAAACTTGAACTCCTGCTGAAGGCTTTAGACTATAAAGTGCGTTATGAGAAAGGTAGTTTTAAAACCGGTGCTTGCGTGATAGAGAGCAGCAGGGTAGTAGTTGTAAATAAGTTCTCAACTATCGAGAGCAAAATCCTTTCTCTTGTAACATTGCTCCAACAAATTCAGGTTGATGAGAGTTTGTTAGACGAGAAGCAGATCGCTTTTCTGGCTTCATTAAAACAAACTACCTTACAACTGTGAAAATAACATTTCTAGGGACGGGCACATCGCAGGGAGTACCTGTTATTGGATGCGAATGTTCCGTTTGTACCTCTCCAGATTCTAAAGACAAACGCCTGCGGGTTTCTGTATTACTTGAAATAGACGATAAGGTTATTGTAATTGACAGTGGTCCCGACTTCAGGTACCAGATGTTAAGAGCTGGTGTAAAGCGGTTGGATGCTATTCTTTTTACACACGAACATAAGGACCATATTGCAGGGCTTGATGATGTTCGAGCGTTTAATTATTTTCAGCAGCAGGCCATGGAAGTATATGCTCACAAGCGTGTGCAAGAGAGTTTGATAAGAGAATTCTATTATGCCTTTGCCTCTGTTAAATACCCTGGTGTACCCTTGATCAACCTCAATGAAATCAGGAATGCTCCATTTAAGGTTGAAGGAATTGAGGTTATACCGGTAGAAGTAATGCATTACAAGCTACCTGTATTTGGATTTAGAATAGGAGATTTCTCTTACATCACAGACGCAAAAACAATCAGCCAAGAGGAAAAGGAAAAGCTGAAGGGCTCGAAGGTATTAGTGGTAAATGCTCTTCAAAAAGAAAAGCATATTTCCCACTTTACCTTAGACGAAGCGATCGCATTCGCAACTGAAATAAAGGCTGATAAAACCTATTTTACGCATATGAGCCATCGGTTAGGCCGGCACGAGGAGATCTCGCACGAACTGCCTGATTGTATTCAGCTAGCCTATGACGGACTTATCCTCGACTTGTAAATTATTTATTCAAGGTTGTCAACACCCTGGTCTGAATCCTGTTCATTCAGATCATTATGACCATCTTCCAGATCCCCGTAAGTTTCCTCGTAATCATCATCGTCTTCAGGTTCTTCATCTTCATCACCGTTTGGGTAAGATGCTTGCGGCTCTAGGTTATTGTAGTTTTCATCGCTTTCTTTAGCAGAATAAACAAGCTGGTTTTCTTTTTCTAATACTGGCAGTTTCATAGCAAATCTTTAGGTACTTTAAACTTTTGCGGCGAGGACAAGGCTAATCAGTGAAAGCTCTGTGATCTCGAGTTTTATAGGTAACTAAAATAGGCCTTTGCAGGTTTTATAAATCTTTCGTCATATTTATGCCTCTGATAATCTGTTGTTTCCAAAACGAGGGGCATAGTTTTTGAACTTAAAAGCCTGAATTTTGTTAACTTAACAGTTTTCCTTATAATGGAATGATAGAAGTCATTTCCTAACAAAATAATTATATATTTGGCCTTTTGAATTAGTAAGATGAATATAAGTTACGGAGCACGAAGAGAAGTAATGAAGCATATTGAGAAATATATGCTCGATAATATGCATACGTATCTTAAACCTATTGATACAATTTGGCAACCTACAGATTACCTTCCTGACGCAAGCAGGGAAGACTTTTTTGATGAAGTTAAGGAACTACAGGAAAGAGCCAAAGCATTACCATACGATCTGTTTGCTGTTTTAATTGGAGATACTATAACTGAAGAAGCACTACCAACTTACGAGTCGTGGTTAGCAACAGTAGAAGGTGTGTCAAATGATGAAGAAGGTGGTTGGATGAAGTGGTTACGGCATTGGACGGCGGAGGAAAATCGCCATGGTGATCTTCTGAACAAATATCTTTACCTGTCTGGCCGTGTAGATATGCGGAAGATGGAGATTTCCACTCAGTATTTAATTGCCGATGGTTTCGACATTGGAACCGACAGAGATCCTTACAGGAATTTTATTTATACAAGTTTTCAGGAATTAGCCACTAATATCTCACACCGCAGGGTAGCTTCGCTAGCTAAAAAGAGTGGTGATGGTTTGTTATCAAAAATGTGCGGAGTGATCGCCGGTGATGAGGCACGCCATGCTAAAGCGTACATGGATTTTATTACCCAGGTTTTCACTGTTGATCAAAGTGAAGCTATGATCGCTTTTGAGGACATGATGCGTAAAAAGATCGTTATGCCAGCGCATTTCCTTCGTGAAATAGGGCAAAAGGCAGGCGATGCATTTGAACATTTTGCTGATGCGGCCCAACGTCTTGGGGTATACACAGCCATGGACTATGTAGAGATCTTACAGGATTTAATTAAGGAATGGAAGATTGAGAATATTGGTGATTTGAACGATGCAGGTGAAAGAGCTCGCGATTACATTATGAAGTTGCCAGCCCGTTTAACAAGGATTGCAGAGCGAATGAAAGGCCAAACAGCCGAATATCAGTTTAGCTGGATTCACGCTATGTAAAATATAAAAAAAGGAGGCTTAGCCTCCTTTTTTGTTTAATTATCATTTCTAGGATCTTTCTCCTCAAGGATATTATTTTCGCCGCCTTCGCTACTTTCGTTATAGCTTCCTGCAGGAAATCCTTCATTTTCTTTTTTTTGCTGTTCCTGGTCTTCTTCAGAAGTGCCTCCATAAGAAACTTTACCTTCTTTAGAATCTGGATTTCCTTCAATTCCGGATGTTTGGTTTGAAGATGCAGAGCCTTGCTCCTGATCTTCATGCGAGTTCAATGACATGTTTTTTTAAGATTGATTATCGAGTGCATCAGATTTGTACTCTTCGTTTTCTTCAGTACCTTTTTCCCACACAGGCGAGTTACCATCTTCTGTAGGATTAGGATTTATTCCATTGCCGTTAGCGTGGTTGGTGATGAATTGCTCGGCTCTTGCCCCCGCTTTGTCTTTTAACTCTTCGGGAAGATCTTGCTTTATTTTTTCTCTTTCAGACATAATAGGTAGAATGTTACTACCAGTTAGAGCAAGTTATGTGCCTGTTTTAAATAGGCGAAGATGTAGTAGTGATGGTTTTAGTGGTTGGTTGGTGAATTAGCCCCGGAAGATTGACGGTCCGGAGCTAAGCCAAGAATATCATTATGGAAATAATAATGACAAGGAGAGCAATCTTTTATTGCTGCTGCTGCTGTTGTTGCATCATTTCCAGATGTTGCTGGAAACTATTAACCGGAAAAGTGCCGGAAGATATTACTACGGGAATGGTTTCAGGTTCTTTTTCTTTTTCCTCTTCTTCGTTACCATAAGATACGGTTACACGTACCTCCAATTTGTGTTCTGCTCCTCCTTTATATACGCCTTTTACCGGTGTACAATCAGGAAAGTTGCGGCCTACTGCAAGGCGAACATGAGTTTCATTTGCCACACAATTATTTGTCGGGTCAAAGCCTAACCACCCGTAGTTAGGAATATATGCCTCTGCCCATGCATGGGTAGCACCTTCACCTCTCATTCCGTTCTTATGGGGACATATATATCCGCTCACATACCTTGCAGGAATGTGCCTTAGGCGAAGCATAACCAGTAGGATATGAGCAAAGTCCTGACACACCCCGGCTCTCAGTTTCCAAATCTGATCGAGGGTAGTTTCTACTGTCGTAATTCCGGGAATGTATTTGAAGTTTTCGAATACGTATTTGGTAAAGCGCTTAGCAAGATCAAAAGGTGTTTCCTCCTGTATATCTCCTTCAGTTAAAGTAGCCTTCAACTCATCCAGGCCCTCGAAATGTTCTTGTTTAAGGTAGTCTACATATGGAATGTTGTGTTTTATCCTGTCAAGAACCTCCCATTGTTCATTTGCAAAAATATCATCAAGAGGAAGGGGCCGGGGCGTAGTTACAACTTGCAGCTTAGATATAATGAGTAGTTCAGAATGAGGTTCGCAATGTGTAAACGTTCCTACTTCGTTCCCATAATAATCTTTATATACCTCTACAGGGGGATCTCCACTGATCTTAAGATCATGTCTTAAAACCTCCTGATACTCATCGTTCACCGGAAATAGCACAATCTGGTTGGCACTATCCCTAACCGGTGTTTTGTAAGTATACTTCGTGGTATGCTTAATTTTAAATTTTGGCATGTGTATTACGAATATGCGAAATATTGTCCGTTTACCGAATTCCCTATTGAATACAAATCCTTCTTAATGGAGTAAAGGTAGTTGTGAAGCCCTTCTTCCTGAATTGTTTCTATAGTACTATACTTGATTCTGCTGTACAATCTTCCGATTAGAAATGAAAGCTCTTTAACGTCGGAAATGGTATTATTATTCTTTAACCGCTCAAAGTAGCGGTTGATATGTCCTACTGAATAAACTACAGATCTTGGAAAATCACTGTTAAGTACAACCATCTCCAGTACATTTTCTGCCTCAAATCCCTGTCTGTAGGTTTTTAAATAAAGTTCGTGCCCCCCGATAGACAGAAGCAAGTGCTTCCAATAAGTTGTATCTGTTAATAGGTCAGGATTATGATCAATGGTTCCGAACTTACTATCAAGGATATCAATACTTTGAATACTGCGCTCAAGATATTTACCGATATTCATAAAGCTTCGTCCTTCTCCTCTTTCCATGGTCACCTCTGCTGTGCCATAATAGAGCATTACTTGCTTGATCAGGATATCAAGCGCCGAGATTGGATCATCTTTACGGAAAGCCGCAATGAGGCGAGGATCTTTTACCAGGTGGTAATATTCATTGAGGCATTGCCACAAGTCCTTAGTAATGTGGTCCTGTACACTTCTTGCATTCTCCCTGGCCAGGGTGATGATGTTAGTAACAGAATTAGCATTTTCTTTTCCTGCAATCAGGTATAATAGTACTTCACGGCTGTTGTACTCCATTTGCTGGACATATTGTTTCTCCAATCCGGTATAGATCTTAATAATAGGTTTCCAGGAAAATTCTGAAATAGAATCCTGGGAGGATGCGTAATAGATCTTCAACATCCTTAAAATACCATCACTACGTTCAACGTAGCGACTTAACCAATATAAATTTGCTGCAACCCTGCTTAACATGTATGTTTAAAGTTTATGATGCAAGTACCCAGGTGTCTTTACTTCCACCTCCTTGAGAACTATTAACAACTAATGAGCCTTCTTTTAGTGCCACCCGGGTTAATCCTCCCGGCACGATCTCGATTCCGTCTGGTCCGCATAATGCAAAGGGACGAAGGTCGATCCTGCGTGGGTGCAGCTGTTTGTTTAGATAGCAAGGAGCGGCTGATAGATTTATAGTGGGTTGAGCAATAAACTGACGCGGATCTTTCAGAACCTCGGCTTTATAATTTTCAACTTCCAGATCTGTAGCGTTATATCCCATCAGCATACCATAGCCACCACTTCCATTGGTCTTTTTAATAACCATCTTGTCGATGTTGCTGAAGACATGGCCAAGGTGTTCGGGATTGTCTAACTGATAAGTGGGAACGTTCTTTAATAAAGGTTCCTCGTTCAGGTAATACTTTATCATTTGCGGCACGTAAGAGTAGATAGCCTTATCGTCTGCCACTCCATTTCCAACAGCATTAACAATAACTACGTTCCCTTTTCTGTAAGCACTCATCAAACCTGCAACTCCTAAAACGCTTTCAGGATTGAATACAAGCGGATCGAGGTATTCATCGTCTACACGACGGTATATCACATCAACTTGTTGCCTTCCATTCGTGGTTTTCATATAAACCTTATGATTATCCACTAGTAGGTCTTTGCCCTCAACTAATTCTACCCCCATCAATCGCGCAAGTGTGGTGTGCTCGAAGTAGGCCGAATTATAAATTCCGGGACTTAAAAGCACTATTGTAGGGTTAGATATCTGACGGGGAGATAAAGCCATCAGGTTTTTGTAAAGGATACTTGGATATTCTGTTACGCTTCTGACTTTGCATTGGGGAAGGAGATCAGGGAATAGCCGCTTAGTGATCTCCCGGTTTTCCAACATATAACTTACCCCAGACGGAGTTCTCAGATTGTCTTCCAGAACATAAAAGGTCCCGTCGAAGTCTCGTATAAGATCAATCCCCGCTATATGAACATAAATATCATGCGGAACAGAAACATTATACATTTCCCGGAGGTAGTGGGGGCAGGAGTAGATCATGTCGATCGGGATGATCCCGTCCTTCACTATGAACATGTTGCTGTAAATATCCTTTAGGAAAATATTCAAAGCCCTAAGCCGCTGCTTTATCCCTTTCTCAATAAAAGCCCAGTCTTCTGCGGTGATGATACGAGGAATAATATCAAAAGGGAAGATCTTTTCTATACCTTCACCACTGTTGTAAACGGTAAAAGTAATTCCCTGGCTCATAAACAGTCTCTTTGCTAACTCCTCTTTCTTGTTAAGGTCTTCTGCCGATTCGTTAGACAAATACTCGATAATTTTCTTATAAGGAGACCTTATCTCATGTTCCTGACTAAACATTTCATCCCACGTGCGTTGTTCAGGTACATAATTGTCTAGAAAATTCAAGCTCATCATATATTTAACTTAGCGTTTAGGTAAATATATGATAAATAAAATATGATTTGCTTAAATTTTATTGAATTAACTTGATAAAAGTGTAAAGAAAATCCGTTTTTCCTCTTTGTTTTTTATTTGACTGTCTTTTGGAGTCTAATTTTTCGGATAAAAATTAATCTTTTTCTAGGTTTTTTCTTAATTGTTCTGTTTTAGAGAGCCCGCATGATTACTTCGCAAGATTTTTCTATTTCTTCAATTTTAATAGTCAGGGGAGGTGCTATTCGAAGAGCAGTTTCACAATGCAAAAACCAATCTACTATAACTCCTTTTTCTAAACAAGCCTTACTTGCTGCTTCCACTTGTGTGAAATCATCCAGTTGGATGGCTAACATCAGTCCTTTGCCTCTCACTTCCCTTATCTTTGGATGTTTTAGCAGTTTACGGAAAAGCTCTTCTTTTTCAGCAACACCGTCCATCAGGTTTTCATCAAGTATTGCCCCTAACGTGGCTAAGCCAGCCGCGCAAGTAACTGGATGTCCGCCGAATGTGGTAATATGACCTAGAATAGGGTTGTCTTTCAAACAATCCATAGTCTCCGTGTTGGCTATAAATGCCCCCAGCGGCATTCCTCCTCCAATTCCTTTAGCTAGCAATAGGATGTCGGGAACAACCCCGAAATGCTCAAATGCAAAAAGCTTTCCGGTTCTTCCAAAGCCGGTTTGAATTTCATCCATGATCAATAATGTTCCAGTCTCCGAACACCTTGATCTTAGTTGCTGTAAATAGTTGTAGTCAGGAACCATGACTCCAGCTTCACCCTGTACCGTTTCAATAATTACAGCTGCGGTATCAGTGTCGATCAGATCAAGGTCGGCAAGAGCATTAAAATGTATGAAATCAATATTGGGTAGTAAAGGCCGGTATGCTGCCTTGTAGTATTCGTTACCCATCACACTTAATGCCCCATGGGTGCTGCCATGGTATGCTTTGTGGCAAGATAAAATTTTGCTACGTCCCGTAAATCGTTTAGCTAATTTCAGCGCTCCTTCTGTGGCTTCGGCCCCCGAGTTAACAAAATAAACCGAGTTTAATGAAGGCGGAAGTACTGATACGAGTTTTTCTGCAAACTTCACTTGTGGAGCTTGAACATATTCTCCATAAACTGCAAGGTGCATATATTTATCAACTTGATCCTTTATGGCCTGAACAACTTTTGGATGCCGGTGTCCTACATTACTTACTGCAAATCCAGAAACGAGATCAATATATTCTTTGCCTCCGGGCCCGTACATGTAAACGCCTTCGGCCCGTTCAATTTCAAGTAAACGAGGTGAGGAAGATGTTTGAGCATTATTTAGAAGGAATAACTGTCTTAAGCTTAACATAGAGCAAACTTAGACATTTGCCAAGGTTTAAGATAGAAGTTCGGTAAAAAACCTTCATGGGTAGAAGCTCAAAAAGGGGGATGGAAGTTTTTTAGGGTTCTTCTTGAACGAGAAAAAGCTTTGGCGTTTGTTGATATAGGAGCGGGAAATACTTGTAGAATTAAAAAGCCCCTGTGTTTGCAGGGGCTGAATTAATAAGAAAAACTAAAACTAAGTGCCTGTATTTTTTTAATGTATTTTTGATCTTTAACCAAGCCGACTTAATGTTTGCGCCTTTCGCCAAGCTCTTTGATCAGCTGCTGTCTGAAATCATTTTCTGCCTGATACAAAAGGTTCACCTTTTGAGGCGGGATAACTTCAGAAAATTGCTTCCTGTAATTTTTTCTTATTTCTAAAATGTCTGCCTCAAATTCAAGTTCATCAACCTGTTCACCTGACTTCTTTTGATCTTGCCGGGCTTTACGCCTTTCCATCACTACCTTGTGCAAGTCTTTTTGATAATTACGGTAAACGGGCCAGAAGCGCTGAGCTTCCTCGGGACTTAAATTAAGTCTTCGTGTTAAATATTCCGCTTTTACGGATTCCAATTGACCGTGCCCCTGCTGAGCATTAGAGTGTAAAGAAGGTATTAGAAATGTTAATAGTAAAAGTAATTTGAAAATATGCTTTTTCATGAATGTCTTTTTATAATGAAGTCTCAAGGTACTGCTCTATCTCCTGATCAGAAAATCCAGACTCCAGTTGCGGTTGTGTCCCTGTTTGTAAAAGATGCTCTGCAATTACTTCAGCGTCGCCTGTGGTGCTATTCACCTCAAGATAGTTAACAATTTCCTGGTCGGGCACCTGTGATAATGCTGAAGCTATATCTGAGTCTTGTTTTTTGGAGTAATTTAGAAAAATACCCGTTCCAATCATTACCGTTATACATGCTGCAGCAGCATATTGGAACCACGAACCTGAGAGCCTTCTGATCTTGACCGTTTTCCCGGGCTTTGTTTCAGACGTTCGTGCTAAGATCCGTCCTTGTAAATCCTCGAAGTAGTTATCAGGAACTGTAAAGGCATTACCATTCGAGGCTGTTAATTCTTCTATTGCAATACGTGATTCAATATTGCTTCCTAATGTTTCAAAGTATCCCTCTGGAAGAGTAAATCCATTCTCAGCAGGATCTCCCGCAAGTTCTTCCAGTTTTAATCTTAAATTAATCTGTTCGTTCAGGTTGTTAAAATAACCTTCAGGAACAGTAAACGCCCCGTCTTTCATTCCACCTGTAAGGCTTTCAATAGTAAGTCTTGCAGATATTTGTTCCTTAGAATCACTGAAATAATTATCCGGAACAGTGAATGGATTTGCTGCTTCCATAGCTGCAAGAATTGGGGCCTCCTTTTTCCAATCTTCGTTTATGTTATTCAAATCCATGATACTATTACTGATAGCTTTTAATATGAATGGTTTAATCAGTGCTCAATAAAAAACTCTCTATTTTTTTTACAGCCAAATGGAAAGAGGCTTTTAGAGCCCCTACGCTGGTCCCGGTTATTTCAGAGATCTCCTCGTACTTCAGATCATCGTAGTATTTCATGTTGAAAACAAGCCGCTGCTTTTCCGGTAATGTTAAAAGAGCCTGTTGGAGTTTTCTTTGTATTTTGTCTCCATTAAAATAGGTGCTTTCTTCCAGCTTGTCAGCTAGGTCATACGATACTTCATCCAAAGAAATATTGTTCTTCTGTTTTTTCTTGTTCAAAAAAGTTATGCACTCGTTTGTCGCAATCCTATACATCCATGTATACAATTGAGAGTCGCTCCTGAAATTGGCGAGATACTTCCAAACCTTCACAAAAATATCCTGCACAAGATCATCTGCGTCATCGTGGTCAATGACGAGTCTGCGAACATGCCAGTAAATTTTTTGCTGGTACTTAGTTAAAAGAAGGTTAAAAGCTTCATTTTTAGTTCGTTCGTTTGCAAACTTTTCAAGTATTTCTGAATCTTCTACCTGCTTCATATAGTATTAAACCTTTTATTTACGCTTAGGTTTATGATTGGTCCTAATATATAGGTTTTAAGCGCAAATTTACAAAGGTCAGATTTGGGACTTCTCGGGTTATTCTGCAGAAAAGAAATTCACTGTTTCTTCGCAAACTTCTTCAAGAACAGGAGGCAATATCTTTTCTGTCCAGGGGTGCCTGGCTCCGAAAACGTGATCACCGCCATTAACTACTCTCAAAAAACTTTTATTGTTCTGCCGATGCAGCTCCTGGGCTTGCTCAACCGGTACAGCAGTATCGCTGTCGCCATGAATAATCAGCCAGGGTTGCCGAATGGCGGAGGCAGCATTAGAAATATTTAACCTTTCGGAATTGTGTTCGAAATCTTCTAAAAGTGCCAAGTTCAATGGCATCTCCTGTTTTGTCCGGGCATTTGTAGTATAAATTACGCCTTCCCGTTTCCAATCTTCTTCCTGTTCAGGTTTCCATAGAGTATTAAAGCGACTAATCGAAGCCCAGGTAACAAGCTTGCTAATGCGGGGATCCTCAGCCGTCTGTATTATAGAAACACCACCTCCCCGGCTGTGGCCGATCAGAAAAAGCTTCTCTGGTGCAGGGAATGCCTCACCGCTAAGTACGAATGTGATCACTTCATCCAGATCGAAAAGCTCTCTGGAGAAAGTATTCTCTCCGAAAGCTTCCAGGTCGTTAAATATATCCGTTTGATCTTCAGTTATCCCGTTATGAGAGAAGTTAAACTTTAAAAAGCTAAAGCCCTTGTTATTGAAAAATTCTGCACAAAGCCTATGAGTACCCCAGTCTTTAAATCCTTTAAAACCATGCACGAAAATAATTATTGGTGCCTGTTCTTGCTGAGCAGGATAATAGTCGATAGGAATTGGTTTTGAGGAAGAACCTTTAATCTTTAGAGTTATCATTTAGAAGTTACCGCAGTGGGATAGAATGTTCTGCATGAACTTAACAAAGTTCTCTCCGCCCTGTTTAAAAAAAGCTTCCTCTGCCTCGGTTAAGGCCTCTTGGGAACTCGCCAGTATCTCTTTTCCTTTTTTAGTTAAGACCACAAGTTTAGCTCGTGCATCTCCGCTAAGTTTTTCTCTCTCTATAAAATTCTTCTTCTCAAGACTTGCCAGGATGCGTGATGTCATCATACGGTCTATCCTTGAGAATTTTGCCACTTGGTGTTGGAATACGGTCTGGTTGCTCTCGTTCAAATAATCGCTGATTCTTAACACTATAAACTGAGTGTAAGTAAGGTCAAAATTTGAAAGAGTTTGGTTAGCTATCCTCTGCCAGCACATCTCCATCTGCCATAGTAGAAAGCCCGGTGCATCTTCTACTCTGTCTTCCGCCTGTAAGGTAATAAGGTCTTTCTTCATTCTAAAAACGCATTCTAGCTCCTTTAATTCCCCAAATAAAACAAAAAATTATTTTTTAGGATAATTTTTGAATTACTTTTTCATCGGTTAAGAAGCTCTCATTTATATATCAAGTTTCCTTTTTATAGACAAAGTATTCTTTTGTTCACACATTTTAATTAATTCTTTAATACAAATTCAAAATAAATTTGTTCTTTGAACTTGCGTGATAAAAAATGTTTTGTAAAATCCACCGCTCTTTCTTAAAGTGCTAATTTTTATAATTAAAAAGGGTATTTTCCACTGGTAGGCGCAGTCATTTGCACTGTTAAAATTGGTTGAAGAAATTCTAACGCAGGCTTGTTTTAAGTTCTCATCGACCATCGGAAAATCCCAAAGGGAGGTTCTAATATTCCTTATTGTGCTATAAGAAAAAGCTCGTGAAACGGGATAAAGCAATTAAGGTTATGTCATAGAACAATTTAAAAACGGTCTAAATACGGCTGTTTGACAAAGGAATGACAGCGCTGATTTAGTCATTACCTACTTTTGTTACCGGTTTTACAAAAGAGATATCAAGCGTTGAAACACTTAAAAGTTTTAGCATTCACACACCAGCGGATAGATTTAAAGGAGTTGGGGAAATTAGTAATCTGTAATCAGACGCTGGCTGACAGGTTGAAGGCTGTTAAAGAAAAGTTTGATATAGACGAGATCTTTTACATCGGCACCTGTAATCGCGTGGAGTTCGTTTTCTCTACTTGCGATGACATAACGCCGGATTTTGTTAAAGATTTTCTTCTTTCATTCCAATTTTGTATTCCTTTAGAGCACATCGATGAATTTGTTAGCAAAGCATTTGTTTATCAGGATATTGATGCTCTAAGACATCTTCTTCGCATCTCCTGTTCTTTAGAGAGTTTAGTGGTTGGGGAGAAGGAGATCCTGGCCCAGGTGAGAAAGTGTTATGAAGCATGCAGGCAGGCCGGTTTTACAGGAGATTATCTCCGCCTGGTAATGAATCAGGTTGTAAAAGCCGCTAAAGAGGTTTATACTCAAACAAAGATCTCTAAAAACCCTGTTTCTGTAGTTTCACTTGCCTACCGTAAACTACATGAGTTAAAAATGTGCTCCAACTCGCGAATTCTTATTATAGGAGCAGGGGAGACCAATAGAAATATTTCCAAATACCTCCAAAAACATAAATATTCCAACTTCGCGGTTTTTAATCGTACTCTATCCAAAGCAGAAGAGCTTGCTAAAGATTTGAATGGAGAAGCGTTTAGCCTGGAGGAACTAACAGCATACAAAAAGGGTTTTGATGTTATCATTACCTGTACCAGTTCCATCGAGCCGATTTTAACTAACGAAGTTTACCAAAGCCTGTTAAATGGAGAAACAGATAAAAAGGTAATTGTAGACCTTGCCATTCCAAATGATACCAGCGCTGATGTTGTTGAGAATAATCCTGTAAATTTCATTGAAGTGCGTAGTCTTCAGGAGATAGCGAACAAGAATATGCAGGAACGCTATCAGGAGCTGGTACATGCTGAGATGATCATTGAGCAAAATATTGAAGAATTTAAGCCATTGCTAAAGCAACGCCGGGTTGAGCTGGCAATGCGTGAAGTGCCTATGAAGATCAAAGAGATTCGTAATGTGGCGGTAAATTCAGTGTTTGCTGATGATATTGAGCAACTTGACTCGAACTCCCGTGAGGTGCTGGAGAAGATCATTAACTACATGGAAAAGAAGTATATTAGCGTACCTATGGTAATGGCTAAGGAGATACTTGTTAATCATACATAATACAATTCGCTTTAAAGCAAGGATATTAGTATTATTTTTGCAGTCAAAGGCTAAATTTTCACAGTGAACAGAAAAGTAATTATTGGTACACGGGGAAGCGATCTTGCTCTGTGGCAGGCTAATTATGTAAAAGATCAATTAGCTAAAGCAGGACTTGAAGCTGAACTTAAAATCATAAAGACGCAAGGAGATAGTATCCTTAACCTTCGCTTGGATAAATTGGAGGGTAAGGGGTTTTTCACCAAGGAGTTGGAGGAGAGCCTTCTTAACGGGTCTATTGATATTGCAGTACATTCCCATAAAGACCTTCCTACCCAAAATCCTCCCGGTTTAATTATCGCGGCTGTGTCTGAAAGAGAGGATCCTGCAGAGCTCCTTCTAATCCTTAAAGATTGTGTTGATGTTAAGCAGAAGCTTTCAGTGAAGTTTGGAGGTATGGTTGGTACTTCTTCCAATCGCCGTAAAGCCCAGCTCTTAGCGCTTCGTCCGGATCTTGAAGTAGAAAGTCTGAGAGGAAATGTTCCTACCCGTATTCAGAAGCTTCGCGATGAGAATTATGATGCGATCATGATTGCAAAGGCAGGAGTGCAACGTCTGGGAATCGATCTAAGCGAGTTCTATGTTGAGGAACTTGAACCAATGGAATTTGTACCTGCGCCTGCTCAGGGAGTATTGGCTATTCAGATCCGTGAAACCGATAAAGAGCTTTTTGATACACTACAGGTAATTCATAACCCAGATATTGCTGAGCAAATTTCGGTGGAACGCAAAGTGCTTAACCTGTTTAATGGCGGTTGCCATATGCCACTTGGCTGTTATTGTCGGAAAGAGAATAATAAGTACCAGGTTTGGACTTCCAAGGCACAAACAGATGAGGATTTTCCCGACAGGCATTTTATTGAAGCTGACTCTACTGAAGGCCTTGCAGAAATAATCGTAGGAAAGTTTGCACCTGATCGCAGATTTCCATCAACGGTATTTATTACGCGTGATTTGCCGGAATCTTCTTATCTGAGAAAGGCTCTTGAAAAACATAATATCAGGTTAGAAGGAAAGTCTCTTATCAGGACCTTTCCTATAATTAATAAACTGGATTCTTACATCTTAAGACACGTCGACTGGATATTCTTCAGCAGTAAGAATGCTATTGAGTACTTCTTCAAGTTATCACCGGAAATAATTAAAAAGACGAAGTTCGGTGTTATAGGCAGAGCATCAGAAGAAACACTTCGTCGCTATGGAAGGGTACCTGATTTCAATGGTGAGGAGGAAGGAATTGATACAGCAGACATTGCAGTGCGATTTGCCGAAATTGCTGAGGGCGCTACTGTTTTATTTCCCGGTGCTAAAGATTCCTTGAGGACAGTTCAGCAGGCCATGACTCCATCGAGTAAGGTAATTGATCTGCCGGTTTATGAAACGGTTGAAGAAGAACATGTAGAACCGACAATGGCTGAAGTGCTTATTTTCACAAGTCCCTCCAATGTCGAGGCCTATTTCAAAGAAAACCTTTTAGAGCCAGGTCAGAAAGTAATCTGTATCGGTCGCTCAACAGGCAAGAAATTTGATGAAATGGGCGTTAAATACTCATTACCGTATTCGCCCGACGAGATTGGCTTGGCAGAAGCAGTGTTTGCCCTTTAAAGTAGGTTCCGTCCTCTCTAAAAAGGGGGAACTATGACGGATTGAGCCCATCACTCTGGAAATGGTAAGGGCTTAGGCGAAGTGGGAAAAGATTAAGAATATATTTAAAACATAAAGGCTAGCTTCCCTGGCCCCTTTGGAAGGCAGGGAGCTTAAGGAGCTTGTGGGGCATATAAAACTATGAAAGATAGCCAGTTTGCTGACTCTCCCTTTAGGGGAGCAGGTGGTACACGACCAAGAAGATTACGTAAAACACCAATAGTAAGAGAGCTGGTTGCAGAAACAAAGCTTTCTAAAGATATGTTCGTCTATCCTTACTTCGTTGTTCCAGGGAGCAATGTGGTGAAGCCGATAGAGGCAATGCCAGGTATAAACCATTATTCTATTGATACCCTTGTTAGGGACGTTGAGGATGGTTTAAAACTGGGATTGAACAAGATTATGCTGTTTGGAGTAGGTGAAGAGAAAAGTGAAGATGCACATACTGCTTATTCTGAAAATTCGCTTGTTGTTTCCACTGTAAAAGAGTTAAAGAAGAATTTCGGCGACGATCTTTATATCGTTACTGATGTTTGCGTGTGTTCTTATACCACCCATGGGCATTGTGGTATTTTGCACAATGACTATGTTCAGAATGATGAAACAGTAGAGGTTATTGCAAAAATGTCCCTGGCTCATGCTAATGCCGGTGCAGATATGCTTGCTCCTTCTGATATGATGGACAATAGGGTTGCCGCCATCAGACAACTACTTGATGCAAATGGTCAGGTAAATACAGCAATCATGGCACATGCAACCAAATTTGCTTCTGCCTATTACGGACCCTTCAGGGAAGCAGCAGACTGTGCACCTGGAAAGGGTGACAGAAAATCTTACCAGATGGATTTTCGTAATCCTACCGAGGCTTTAAAAGAAGCTTTACTGGACGAAGAACAAGGTGCAGATGTGTTAATGGTAAAGCCGGGACTTGCCTATCTCGATATTATTAGCAAGTTAAAGCAAAATACCCATACTCCTGTTGCCGTTTACAACGTTTCAGCTGAATATTCTATGATCAAGGCAGCGGCTGAAAAAGGATGGATAGATGAACAGAAGGTAGTAATGGAAACCATGTATGCTTTTGCACGGGCCGGTGCCAGCATAATTAATACCTATCATATAAAGGATATTTTAAAGAATAACTGGATATAACCCTTTTACCTTTAACCTCGAAAAAAAATGCTCGACTCTCTCAAAAAAATGTTCAGTTCTGAAGATGATGGCAAGCCGGTTTCTACAACAGGTAAACCTGATATCTCCCGAGAAAAATCAGCAGAACTATACGAAGAAGCTAAGACTTATTTTCCTGGGGGAGTTAATTCTCCCGTTAGAGCTTTTCGGTCTGTATACGGTACTCCTTTATTTATTGAAAAAGGAGACGGCCCTTTTGTATGGGATGCCGATGGCAACCAGTTCATTGATTTCTGCTGCTCCTGGGGGCCTCTAATCCTGGGGCACAACAGTGCCAGGATTCGGGAAAAAGTTACCGAAGTGATGCAGAAGGGAATGAGTTTTGGTGCGCCAACTGCTATTGAGAATGAACTTGCTCAACTTATTCTGAAAAATAATAAGCTGATAGAAAAGATCCGTTTTGTAAGCTCAGGTACAGAGGCCGTAATGTCTGCAATTCGTTTAGCGAGAGGTTATACTAAAAGGGATAAAATATTAAAGTTTGAAGGTTGTTATCATGGGCACGTCGACTCTTTGCTGGTAAAGGCTGGGTCAGGATTAGTAACCTTTGGGGAGACATCCTCTGCCGGCGTCCCAAAATCCTTTGCTGATGAAACTATTGTAATTCCTCTGAATGATAAAACGGCAGTAGAAGAGGCGTTCCGCCAGTTTCCTGAACAAATTGCCGCTATAATAATTGAAGGTGTTCCTGCGAATAATGGATTATTAATTCAGGACAAAGAGTTTGTTCAATTCCTTAGATCGATCACTACCCAAAACGGAAGTCTCCTGATCTTTGACGAGGTAATTACCGGGTTCAGATTAGGTTTCGAAGGAGCCGCAAAACATTACGAAATAAAGCCTGATATCATTACCTATGGTAAAATCATCGGGGGAGGTCTTCCGGTAGGTTGCTATGGTGCATCGGCAGAGATTATGGGGAGTGTATCCCCTGAGGGGCCCGTGTATCAGGCAGGCACCTTATCAGGGAATCCTGTAGCCATGGCTGCCGGAATTGCGCAGCTGACCGAATTGTTAAGATCTGGCTTCTATAAAGATCTGAATAACAAGGCTCAGGACTTTGTGGAATCTATTCGCCGGTTTGCTACTACACGAAATTATAAGTTCAAGATATTTTCCATCGGCTCAATTTTTTGGTTTGCTTTTACAGATAAAGAAATAAAATCTGCAGAAGATATAGACCCTGCGAGCATGGAGAAGTTTAAGATGCTACATAGAGAGCTTCTGAATCGAGGCATTTATCTTGGGCCTTCAGGATATGAAGTAGGATTTGTTTCTGCTGCTCATACCAAGGTGGAGCTCGAGAAAGCTAAGCGCGCAATTATAGAATCTTTAGATATAGTTTTTAGGACTTCACCAAAATCGCCGAAAGGAGAATAGTGGCTAACAATTCTTTTTCCAACTTTAGTTATATGCGAAAACCACTGGTGATCTTTTATGCGCTTGCAATCTACGTTCTGTCAGAGATCATTTGGTGGGCATATCTGCTGGTGTCCGTTCAACCAGAGCGGAAGGGAATGATCATCGGAGAGGGAGCCATATTTCTTCTCATCTTTTTTACAGGAGCTTACTATCTTCAGAAAACCCTTAAGAAAGAACGAAATCTCCACGAGCAACAAAAGAATTTTCTCCTTTCCGTTACCCACGAACTAAAGTCGCCTTTGGCTTCAATCAAGCTTTACATACAAACCATCCTGAAGCGAGAGCTTGATCGCCAGCAGATCAGCAGCTTTTTGAACAATTCCCTAAAGGATATTGAACGGTTGGATGATTTAGTGGAGAACATGCTTCTGGCTACCCGTATTGAAAATCATTCTTATTCATTCCCTAAGGAGGAGTTTGATTTTTCAGAAGTGATAGAGAAGGTGGCTAACCGTCTTCAGATCCATTCCTGCAGCAGTCAAATTATTTCATGTGAGTTAGAGAAAGGGATAAAGCTGAAAGGCGATAAGTTTGCTTTGACCCTGGTAGTTTCTAATCTTGTAGAAAATGCAGTTAAATATTCTCCCGCATGCGCAGAAGTGAAGGTGAAGCTGTGCAATAAAAACAATATTATACAATTTGCAGTAGAGGATAAAGGTATCGGAATAAGCGACCAGGAGAAAGCACGCATTTTCGATAAGTTTTACCGAGTAGGCAGCGAAGAGACCAGAAAAACGAAAGGAACGGGTTTAGGTCTTTATATTGTAAAACAAGTGCTTGAAAAGCACAAAGCTTACATTAAGGTTAAAAACAATAAGCCTACAGGAACTATATTTGAAGTAACTTTTAACTCACATGGCAACTAAACAACGTATTTTACTAGTAGAGGACGAAGATCACCTACTTGAAGCTATAAAATTAAATCTTGAACTAGAAGGCTTTAAAGTTACTACAGCAACCGACGGTAAAAAAGCGCTTAAGATATTTAAAGAAGAAAGATTTAATCTAATCATCCTTGATGTTATGTTACCCGAGATCGATGGTTTCCAGGTAGCAGAAACAATCCGTCTTGAGAATACCGAGGTTCCAATTATGTTCCTTACTGCAAAGAACACGAACGAAGACCGTGTTGCAGGTTTAAGAAAGGGAGCTGATGACTATCTTGTAAAACCCTTTAATCTGGAAGAACTTATTCTGCGAGTTCATAATCTTGTTAAGCGCAGTTTATCTAGCGAAGAGAAAAAGGAACTGAACACGTATAAGATCGGTGATAAGACCATCTATTTCAATTCTTTTGAATTAAGAAATGACGACGGTAACGTAACCCCGCTTACTAAAAAAGAAACTATGCTTTTAAAACTTCTTATTGAGAGAAGGAACGAGGCAGTTTCACGTGAGCAGATCCTGGAAACAGTATGGAATTACGATGTGTACCCTTCAACCCGTACTATTGATAATTTTATCCTGACTTTTAGAAAGTACTTCGAGCCAGATCAAAAAAATCCGAAGTATTTCCATTCTATCAGAGGTGTTGGATATAAGTTCACCGACACTCAATAATAATGATGACAACCAAAGCCCGCGTGTTAGTTATCGCGGTAGCTCTGCTTTTATTAGCATGGACCTTGTACGAAAAAACGTATGAGGTTTCTGCATTAGTAGGGTTAGGTATTGGGTATCTCGTCTGGTCTCATTTCCGGCAGGGAACTGTTGCCTTAGCGGCGAAGGCTTATCATAACAAAGACTTCGCAAAGGCGGAAGAATTACTTAAGGAAGTAAGGAATCCAGACATGCTGGCCAGGAACAGAAGAGGTTACTACGAGTTTATTTTAGGGAATATAACGTTACAAAAAGAGCATTTTCAGGAAGCTGAAACTCATTTTCAAATTGCAAGTCGCTTTCCTCTCAGAAATGAGAATGATAAGGGCATTGTTTTAGTTCAACTGGCAAACTTGAACCTGAGAAAACATGAGTTCGAAAAAGCTCAAGCTTATCTGGATGTTGCAAAAGAATTAAAGATCAGCTCCCGTGTACAGGGAATTGTCGACAGAATAGAAAACGAAATACGAAAATCAAAGTGATAAATACTCAGAAGGACTCGCTCTTCATCAGAGCAGCTCAGTCACAGCCAACAGAAAGGCCACCAGTTTGGATGATGCGTCAGGCTGGCCGTTTTATGAAAGAATATTGGGAGATCAAAAATAAATACAGCTTTTTGGAGATGTGTAAAACTCCCGAAATTGCTGCCGACGTAACGATGCTTCCAGTTGATCTGTTGGATATTGATGCTGCAATCCTTTTTTCAGATATCCTGGTAACGGGAGAGGCAATGGGTGGCGACCTTAGTTTCAATCAAGGGATCGGTCCTAAATTCGCTAATCCGGTTCGTTCCGAAGCAGATGTTGATAATTTGAATGTAGATTGCTTGGATAAACTACAATATGTAGCCGATGCAATTAAAGTGATTCAACAGCGCTTAAATGGTAAGATCCCTCTTATCGGTTTTGCCGGAGCTCCTTTTACTGTGATGAGTTACCTGGTAGAGGGTGGATCCTCCAAGGATTTCAAGCTCACAAAGTTGATGTTGCATAACCAACCCGACTTGGCTCATCGCTTACTTTCCAAAATTGCTAAGGTTACTACAGACTACTTGAATATGCAGATTGCCGCCGGCGTAAATGCTGTGCAGATCTTCGATAGCTGGGCTATGGCATTATCTTGGGATGATTACAAAGAGTTCTCTCACAGGTACATTACAGAGATTATTGCTGGTCTTAACCGTCAGGATATCCCCGTGATCTCCTTCTGTAAAGGAAGTTCTGTCTTCGCACCTTTAATGGCAGAGGCCAAACCAGACGTTATCTCTGTTGATTGGAACGCTGATCTGTTAGACATTAAAAAACGTTTACCTAAAGGCATCGCCGTACAAGGAAACTTTGATCCTCATATCCTTTACGCAGACAAAAAGGTTATCAAGGAAAGGATCCACAGGCTTTTTGAAAGAATGAAAGGAGAGAATGGATTCATTTTTAACCTGGGTCATGGTATTATGCCGGACATTCCTTTCGATAATGTGAAGTATGCAGTGCAGGTGATAAAAGAGTATAAATAACCATGAATTATCACGAATTAGCACGATCAATAGCTAGCTAAAAAATGAGAAAGCACGAATTACGCGAATTTCACAAAGCATGGATGACTAAAATGGATAGGTGACTAATTTGATTAGTTATAAAACTTTTTTTGTGCTATAAGAATTAGTGTTGATTTCGCGCCCTGCAAGATTAGTGTAATTAGTGAATTTCGTGTTTTCTCAATTAGTGTTTAATAGGGCGCTTTGCAGTTTTCGTGTAATTAGTGTAATTCGTGTTTCTTCAATTTGTGCTTATTCAATTAGTGTTTATTCTATGGAATACTATCTCTACATAAAGTCTGTTCACATCATCTTTGTCGTTAGCTGGATGGCAGGATTATTCTATATCGTACGCTTATTTATTTATCATATAGAAGCTAATGAGCGACCTGCTGAAGAGCGTGATCTTTTGCATAAGCAGTTCGAAGTGATGGAGAGTAAGCTTTGGAACATCATCACTGTTCCTGCAATGTTGCTCACTTTGGCATCAGGTATAGGAATGATCCTGGTTAATCCCTACTTGTTAAAGATGAATTGGATGCTGGTAAAGATCGGATTTGTAATAGGCCTTTTAATATACCATTTCATCTGCCAACGTATTATCCGTCAATTAAAAGGCGGTGATTTTCGTTGGTCATCTACCCAGCTTCGTTTTTGGAATGAGGGAGCAACGGTATTATTAGTAGCAATAGTATTCACGGTAGTATTAAAAACATCGATTGACTGGCTTTACGGTCTGATCGGGTTATTCGTATTTATCGTAGTAATTATGTCGGCTGTGAAAATTTATAAGTATTATCGCCTGAAAAATAATTCTAAAGAAGTTTAACACATTCAATCTGTAACTCAATACCAGAGATCTATGAAGAAACCTATACTCACGCTAATCATTATCCTTCACTCTCTTCTGGTAAGTGCACAGCTTCAGAATGATTCATTGGAGTATAGAGTAACGCCGGATACCCTGAAAGCGGGTAACCTGGAATTAAGCTTGTATAACTTCAATTTCCTCCGTAACTACGAGTACTTCAATAATTTCCAAGACGGGTACACCCTATTTGGAACCCAACTGGAACCCCGTTTGATCTTTTATCCGAATTCAAAACTTCTCATAAGCGCTGGTATACATATCCGTAAGGATTTTGGCAAAGATGGTATAGACAAAACCTATCCTCTTTTTACTATAAAATACAAGAATAAAAACACTTCATTTATTACTGGTGTACTCGAAGGCAACGTACATCACAGATTTATAGAGCCAATTTTTGACATCGAACGAAAAATAAATGCACCTGTCGAATATGGAACCCAGCTGGTAGTAAGCAAGCAGAAGTTGTTCCTTGATGCCTTTGTGAACTGGAACAGGATGATCGACCGCTATTCTCCTCTTCAGGAGCAGATCTTTGCTGGTGCTTCTGCCGATGTAAGCCTATGGAGGAAGGATGGCCTCAAATTTTCGTTACCTCTTCAGCTTCTCGTATTCCATCAGGGTGGGCAGATCGATACTGATCCCAGCCCGCTTAGGACTATAGCAAACACAGCTCTAGGGCTAAAACTGCAGTCAGATCGCACTACAGGTTTCGTCAGGCAGTTGAAAACTGAGAATTACTTCGTAACTTATTCTGAGTTTTCTCCTACCAAAACCGCGGTGTTCCAGGATGGGAGAGGGATTTTTCTGAACGCTTCCATTGGTACCAAATTCGGAAATCTTACAGGATCATACTGGGAGGGTAATCAATACCTTTCTGTTACTGGAATGCCTATCTATCAGTCTGTTTCTCAGCAAATTGATAATCCTGGTTATTCGGAAGACGTAAGAAGGCTGTTGTTTCTAAGATATACCTACCAACGACAATTAGTGTCTAATTTCTACCTTGATTTCAGAGTAGAACCGGTGTTCGACCTGAAAAACAGTGGTCAGAAAATGGATTTCTCCCATTCTCTATTTCTGGTTTACAAGCAGGATTTTAAGCTGTTTAAACGGAAATAATTTAAAGGGGATGCAACTATTTGCTGCATTTCATCCTCTAAACAATAAACAACATGAATTTAAGCCGCAAGTTGACAGTTGATGATTTGCTGTTTGCCCTGAAGAAAAATGACAGAAGGGCTCAGGAGCAATTATATAAACTGCTTGCATCCAAAATGCTGGGTGTATGCATGCGGTATGCTAAGGATACTTATGAAGCAGAAGATATGCTCCAGATGGGATTTGTAAAAGTGTTTAAGAAGGTGATGGAGTTCAGAGGAGATGGCTCCTTTGAGGGTTGGATAAGACGTATCATGGTTAATACCGCAATCGAGATTTACAGAAAGAATCAAAGGACATTGAATGTTGTGGATATGGATGAGGTTTACGATGCTCCCCAAACAACTTTTGATCTTAATTCGCTCGAAACAAAAGACTTGTTGAAACTCATCCAGCAACTGTCTTCCGGGTATAGAATGGTCTTTAACCTGTATGCAATAGAAGGTTATTCTCATAAGGAAATTGGAGAACAGTTAGGAATAACCGAAGGTGCGTCAAAGTCGCAACTCTCCAGAGCCAGAGCGATTTTGAAAGAAAAATTAATGAAAATGGAAGGTATTAAGTATGCAAACCATGTCGGATAAGGAATTTGATAAGCAGTTTAGGGATAAGTTCGAGGATTTCGAGTTTGAGCCATCCGCCTTTGTATGGGCTGACATAGAGAATGAACTTACAGCTTCCCGCAAAAGGACATTCCCGTGGTTTAGTGTGGCGGCAGCAAGCATGGCAGCGGTCATAGCAGCAGGAATCTGGTTTGCGCCACACAAGCAGCCAATGAAGCTGTATAGTAAGTTGAAAACAGAACACAAGGATACAGCTCTAAGGCAACAGCCGACGAATTCGGTTACTCCCGCATTTGCTGATTTAGAAACTAAGGAAGTGCCGGCTCTAGCCGAGAGTATTTCAAGTGCTCCTGAAAAGTTAACCAGAATAGAGGTTAAAAGAGGCAAGGCTCCTAATATTAGGGTAGTAGAGCCTGCTGTAAATGAACAAGGGTCACCGGATCTGAGTAACGCATCTGACGCGCACCAGGAAGAAGTCGTATCTATAACTGCGGCAAGTGTTCCTACTGAAGTGTTTTCTGCTAAAACAGAACCTCCCACTGTTTTGGCCTTCCATACTCTTCCGGAAGATACAACATCTGAAAGATCCAGATATAAGATCCGTTCTGTAGGAGATTTGGTAAACTTTGTAGTTAGTAAAGTAGATAAACGGAAAAATAAAATAATAGAATTCTCTAAGGATGATGAAGGGGAAGAGATATCGGGTTTAAACCTTGGAGTACTACAATATAGAACACGCAATAATTAACATGAAAGCTTATTTATTTACTTTATTATTAGCGGCAGGAAGCTTAACTTCTATAGCTCAGGATTCCTTAGCTGTTGACACAACAACTGTAAAAGAAAGTTCAAAGGCTAAAAAGTCTATCAAAGTGGTGGGCGTAGAAATTGGAAAGAGTAAAAGTGATTCAATAAGGAAACCATCTTCTAAATTTTCATTTCAGCTAACTTTTTCCAGGATAGATCTTGGTTTAGCCACTTTTCTTGACCGCGGAAGTTACACGCTCTCTGAAGAGAACAGCTTCCTGGAGAATCAGCAGTTCAAGACCAATAACTTCGGATTTGAATTCCTGCAAACGGGCTACCGTTTTAACAGTTACTTTAAAATCTATCTTGCCGCTGGCTTGGATTGGAACCATATTCGTCTGAAGCGTGATATTACTATACTTCCCGACGAACCTAAAATATCTTACAAGGAAGAGGATATCGACTTTAAGAAAAATCGCTTCTCCAGTAATTATCTTCGCATACCATTATCCTTTCAATTCAGATCCAAAGACGATGGCAGAGGGAATAAGGTATATTTTGTCGCCGGACCCGAGGTTGGCTTCCTGATAACAGGAAAAACGAAGCAGGTAAGCAAGGAGATGGGGAAGGTGAAGTTTAAAGATGATTTTAACTTCAATCCTTTCCGTTATGGCGCTTTTGCAAGAGCCGGCTATAACGGTGTTGGATTTTACGTTAAGTATTACGCTAATGATGTCTTTGCCGATAATCAGGGCCTCACAAAAGACTTCAAAAATCTCAATTTCGGTCTAACTGTGGGCTTCTAGGACTGGTGTAAGCTTTCAAACCCAACCTTATTTATTTCATTCATAAACTTAGAATCCCGTCAATAGGTTATACCTTTGCGCCATGTTCATGTTCTCTTCCTGAACCTGAACGTGGCTTTTTTATGAAGATATCCTGCGAAAATCCCGAAGAAGAATACAACTATACACTTTCTGATATTCCTGATCACCGGATGATAACGGTCGAAGCTGTAAGTAAGAAATATGCGGAAAATCCCTTTTCCGGTGTTAAATCTGCCAGTTTTACCATCGATAAAGGCCAGATCGTTGTTATCGTAGGCGAAAGCGGAAGCGGGAAGAGTACGCTTCTAAAGCTGGTCTACGGACTTATGTCGCCTGATAGCGGATTTGTGTTCTTTAAACATGAGCAGGTGCGTGGGCCCGAGAAAAAGCTTATACCAGGGCATGACTCAATGAAAATGGTGACGCAAGACTTTAGCCTTAATTCTTATGCTAAAGTTTATGATAACATAGCATCTATGCTGCCCAATACCAATTTAGCTTACAAGGCCTCCAAAACGGAGGAAATGCTTGCGTTAATGAGGATCAAGGACCTTGCTCAGAAAAGAGTGATAGACCTTAGTGGGGGGGAGCAACAAAGGGTTGCTATTGCAAAGGCTATTGTAACGGAGCCTGCTGTTCTATTAATGGACGAGCCTTTCAGTCATGTTGATACTGTTTTAAAAAGCCACTTGAGGGCAGACATACGGCGACTATCCCGTGAACTGGGAATTACGGTAGTGATCGTTTCTCATGATCCTGCTGATGGTCTTTCTATGGCCGACAAAATGATCGTAATGCGTAGGGGTGAAGTGGTGGAACAAGGAAGGCCTAAAGATCTCTATTATCAACCCACATCTTTGTACACAGCCCGGTTGCTTAGCGACTGCAATGTGCTGTCATCAACAGAAGCCGCAGCTTTAGATCTGCATACCACAGGCACACTTGCTATTTTTCCTGAAAATATCCGTATTGATCAGTCAAAGGCGGGAGATTATATAGTACGGGATGTTTTTTTTAAAGGTTTCTACAACGAAATCCTGGTAGAAAAAGCCGGAGTAAGTTTGAGGGTACTAATAACCGAAACGGTGAAAGTTAGCGTAGGTGACAAGGTTGAAATAACAATAGAAGATTTCAGAGAATTTATATCTGCTAATTAGCAGATATAAAGAAGATTGAGTGCCCAGAAGCGGATTCGAACCGCTACGCCCATAAGGCGCCACCCCCTCAAGATGGTGCGTCTACCAATTTCGCCACCTGGGCATTTCGAGGCGCAAATATATACTCTAGAATTTAATTTCCGAGAAAAAAATAAATTTCTTTCAATATCTACAGGTAAAGGTTATCAGCGTCAGAAGTTCTGGGATCTTCTGCTAGTATTTCCATCTTAGGGTTATCAATATAATCCGCATACCAACGTATGCCCTCAATAACCAGCAAAGGGTCGTCACCATTGTAGTGAGATGTTTCGAATACAAGCAGCTTTCCGTTATCAGTTCCGTAGAACTGCAATTCATCCGGGTTAGGTTCGAATTCAGTATCGTCCAAACAATAAACATGAATGCGTAAATCCCCATCCCTATGTCTAATCACATCCCTGCATGCATTATGAGGGTCCTTTACCAACAGAAAAACAGACTGATCCATACAACAATTTACTTAAAGTATAAATAGGGACGTTTTCAAAATGTTTCAAAATAGTAGTATTAGTACTTATTTTTCTAAAAAATCTGTAAAAACAATCCTCCCATATCAGTGCAATTTATGTTTTAAATCTTTCCAAAAAGGGGTAATAATGCTTGATTAATATTTTTCTGGCTGGAAATAAGTGGTTTAAGGTGCTTTGGTTGAAAAAGTGAAAATTGTACTTGCGGGAAATAGGTAATAGCCGTACATTTGCATCACTTTAAACGAAACGGTTAAACGTTTCAAACTAAAGTAGATTCCGTAGCTCAGCTGGTAGAGCATTACACTTTTAATGTAGTGGTCCTGGGTTCGAATCCCAGCGGGATCACGGAGAAATCCAAAAATAGTAAAAGCCTCTTAAAACAGGAGGCTTTTATTTTTAAAAAAGACATATAGCAATCAAATAATAAGATATTGATTCCGTAGCTCAGCTGGTAGAGCATTACACTTTTAATGTAGTGGTCCTGGGTTCGAATCCCAGCGGGATCACAAGAGGCGCCAAAAAGGCGCCTTTTTGCGTTTATAGCCTGTTCGTTCTGAGCAGGTTAGGGATTAATGGATCAAGCGGAATTCTTGGGGGGAAATAAATAAAAGTGTTTTTTTGTTAGTAATAAAAATACAAATAGTACCCGTCTTGCTGTCTGGTCGTAGAGATGCCTTGTTGGATAACTATTAATGCCCCTCAATAGCCTGCTGAACAGCCTTGGCATTGCTATATCGTTCTCGAAACGAACGGTCGTGGATCTTAAAGACAGGTTGTTTTTTAGTAACATACCATCCTTCGTCCATGAGTGTTGTACGAAGGACGCCTTCGGTCTGCGAACGGATCTCTACATTGATCGCAGCCTCTATCGTTGCAGGATAATCCTGATAGGTAGTAGCTGTCCCAGTTTAAACTTCGGCTACAGGCACGCAACTGTAGAAATCTCGACGCCCTGTAAAACTTTGACTTTTATTCGTGGAGATTGATTACTGCTGAACCGCAAACAAGACGATTATGCATAATTAAATTTTTTATATAAATTAGTGATATAAATCATATAATATATGACAACACGTGCTACCTTAAATGATGATACAGCAGGGACAACGACAACAGAAGTCACTGCCGTTAAAAGCGCATCATTCAGAAGCACAGCAGAAGGGCAGCGGGATGATATCTATAATTCGTTAATCGACTATTTCCGGAATTACACGAATTTCCCGCTCTCCCCATTCGAACAGAGGCTGATCAGGGATGCTTTCAAGCTCAAAAAGGTACGCCGCCGTCAGTTCCTGGTACAGGAGGGCGACGTCTGCAAATACATCTGTTTTGTGAAATCCGGAGCTTTACGGATTTACTCTGTGAACGAACGCGGACAGGAAGCTGTTGTAGCATTCGCTCTGGAAGGGAAATGGATGTCGGACTGGGAAAGCGTGGTGACGCAGACCCCTAGCCGATATTATATTGATGCGGTCGAAAACTCAGAGATCCTGCAGATAACACCAGCAGAACTGCATGCTTTGGAGGCAAAGATACCTGCTATAGACGAGTTTCTTCGGCTTGAGCAAAGATTAGTAGCGGTTACAACACAAAAAAGAATACATACTGCCATCAGTATGAATGCGGAAGAAAGGTACCAGGACCTGCTGGAGAACCATCCCGAATATTTTCAAAGATTTTCTCAAAACATGATTGCTTCTTACTTAGGTATTAAACCGGAGACCCTGAGCCGCCTGAGAAGGCGCTGAGTGACGTCGGTCTTCAGCTTTGGATATAATCGGATGATAACCGACAAACCATCCCGGCGATCCTACAACGTTCCGTCGGACAGCTCAAACGTGGTGTTATCATCTGACTGTAGTTACTATTACCCTAGAAAACAGCCCGACTGTCTGTCCTGTCATTCACTATTTTATTTTTTGATAAAAGTCAAAATATGGCATTTATCTCCCAATGATCTTTGTGATAAACAAAATCAAAAAAATGAAAACAGTATTAATTACCGGGGCAAATAAGGGTATCGGCTTCGAATCAGCACGCCAGTTATTGCAAAAAGGATTCCATGTCTTTTTAGGCAGCCGTAATTTAAGCAACGGTTTGAAAGCGGCAGAACAGCTAAAGGCAGAAGGACTAACCCACGTTGAAGCCGTTCAAATTGACGTCACCAATCTGGATTCAGTTAATGCCGCCCGCAAGGAAATAGGAAGCAAAGTCAGGACACTAGATGTGCTGATCAACAACGCAGGAATTAGTGGCATTGATATCGACAGCGAAGGACATATGGTTCCTCAGACTGCCATAGATACCGATATAAGTGTTTACCAGAAAGTCTATGACACCAATGTCTACGGTCCCGCGAGGGTGACCAAAGCGTTTATCGATCTTCTGAAAAACTCACTGGAACCACGGATCGTAAACCTTAGCTCAAGTCAAGGTTCTCTTACCCTGCACAGTGATCCTAATTACATATACTACCAAGTAAAGGGGGTAGTATACCTTTCTTCAAAAGCCGCTCTGAATATGTATACGGTTAACCTAGCTTATGAGCTACGTGATACGGCCTTCAAGGTGAATGCCGTTAGCCCTGGTTTTACGGCGACAGATTTCACTGGTAAGAATGGAGGGTCCGTTGAGGTGGCTGCGAAACGTATTATTAAATATGCGCTGATTGGCCAGGACGGTCCAACTGGAAAACTTTTTTGTGAAGAGACAAATCCGGATGGCACAGGTGAAATTCCATGGTAGGATGTTGAGTAAGATGCTGGCGCTGAGGCCAGCATCTTGTTATTTTGGAACAAAGGGCACTTTGAATAAGCGTGTAGTGGAAAGCCATTAAAAGACATGCTTATGTTTGAAGATAATAAAGGTTTAGTTTTCATTGTGGACATTAGCGGTTATTCACAATTTATCAGAGAAATAAGTCCATCAGAAGGGATTTCGGTTATTCGCCATTTATTAAAAGGAATAATTGAATCTAATTATCTTTCTTTTAAAATATCAGAAATAGAAGGTGATGCTATTTTATTTTATCATTTGGGTACACCGCCTTCAGTAACAGACGTGTTACAACAGTTTGCCCAAATGCGTAATTCTTTCAAAAAAATCCTCGGCCACTACCGTTTGAAATTTCCTGACATTTATGAACTAGATCTGAAAGCAATAGCCCACTACGGACACATGGTAGAATTTGAAATAGACCGTTTTTGTAAGCTCTATGGTAATATCCTGATAGATGCACATCGCTTATTAAAAAATAGTGTGCCTTCTAATGCCTACGTACTGTTAACTACTGATTATTTAGAACAGATGGGTGACTCTCCTTTAGATCATAGTACTACATATGGCACACATCAATGCGATATTTATGATGTAGGACCGCTTTGCTACACGTATTTTCCTTTTAACGATTTAAAATGAAGATAAGAACCTCTCACTTCAGGCAAAGTTGTTTTGGCAACTGCGGAAAAGTTTCATCTTCACTGCGCTTGGGAAAGAAATCGGTTTTCTATTGATTTTACTAAGGAGAAAAACTGCTTGAATATAGTGTTTATCAACACCGAGTATACGAATCCCAGCAGGATCACAAGAGGCGTCAAAAAGGCGCCTTTTTGCGTTTATAGTCTCTTCGTTCTCAGCAGTTAGGGATTAATGACCAAGCGGAACATTTGCGAAATAGTCAACTATAGCATAGATTTAATTAAAAGAAAGGTCAGATTTATCATTTTTATTCAAGCTCCGGAAGAATTAATTTATTTTTTTCATAGCTTCCGCTATAAATTCCTGTGTTAAGTCAGTTAATAGGAATATACAATTGCTTCTTATAGATGTTAATCTTTTGCTTGCATTTGCCAATTGGCACAATTTCAGAACAGGAATACTAACAGGTAAACAATTATACAAATGACTTATAACGCAGCAGCGAACCGGTACGCGGAAATGGAATACCGCCGATGTGGTAATTCAGGGCTAAAGTTATCAGCCTTTTCTCTTGGCTTATGGCATAATTTCGGCTTTGTTAACAATTTTGAAAATGCCCGGAACCTTTTAAAAACGGCCTTTGACCATGGAATAACTCACTTTGATCTTGCCAATAACTACGGGCCTCCATATGGTTCTGCAGAAGCGAACTTCGGGAAAATACTTGATTTGGATTTTCGCCAGTACAGGGATGAACTGATCATTTCTACTAAAGCAGGCTATGATATGTGGGAAGGACCCTATGGGAACTGGGGCTCAAAAAAATATCTTGTTGCTAGTTTGAACCAAAGTCTGAAGCGTATGAACCTTGACTATGTCGATATCTTTTACCATCATCGTCCGGATCCTGAAACTCCCTTAGAGGAAACGATGTCTGCACTCGATCTTATCGTTCGTCAGGGAAAGGCCTTATATGTTGGTATTTCAAATTATCGTCCCGAAGAAGCAGCGAAAGCATTTAAAATACTGAAAGAATTAGGAACGCCCTGCCTCATTCATCAGCCCAAATATTCCATGTTCGACCGTTGGGTTGAAGATGGACTACTAGATTTACTCGAGCAGGAGGGAGTAGGTTGCATCCCATTTTCACCACTCGCCCAGGGCTTGCTAACGGATAAATACCTTCATGGTATACCCGAAGATTCGAGAGTGGCTACGAGCGGTAAATTTCTAAATGAAAGTCACATTACGCCTGATAAGGTAGAAAAGGTTGCCAAACTAAACGGACTGGCAGAACAGAGAGGGCAAAAATTGGCCCATATGGCTTTGTCATGGCTGCTCAAGGACAGTAGAGTTACTTCTGTTCTTATTGGTTCGAGTAAGCCCGAGCAAATTGTAGATTCTATTAAAGCCTTACAAAATACTGAGTTCAGCGAAGAAGAGATCAATAGGATAAATGATATTTTAGAATAAAGATCCGCACGAACATACATAGCTCGTGCTATGGGTTCATTGTTCCGGACTTTTTCCGTCTTGTAAAAACTCAGTTGATCCTAAACCTATGGCGAAGGTATTTTCGGTAGTAAGAAATGTTCGTATTATTAACGTGAAAGGAACCTCTAGATCGGTTGGGGCAATGAAGGGGCTTGAGCAGAGCCCTATCCTTGGAATTAAGTTAAAAGATTGCGAGATTATAGCCGAACGCGGATTTTCAATAGAGCATGGCTACCAATGTAGATCTGGGCGGTCTGCGCATAAGGGGAGTGACAGGGGAGGCGATTGTGAAGACGAATGTAAAATAGCGGAGTTTCCATAACAAAAAGTCTTCCTTACATAAAAGGCACAGCCACAACTAGATCATAAAAATCTACAAAAATTATAGACTATAGAAAAAGTTCTTATTTTTGAGGCTGTTATGAGAACTTTTACCATCGCCATCCTCTTTGCTCTCCCCCTGATAGGGGCAGCCCAAACAAAGCTTCTCTTGCCAGATCTGCTGAAGCAGGGAAAGCTTGAAGTGTATCATCGCCAGATCAGCCTTGCTGCTGATGCAAATAAACCAGCAGTTTATCTTGACAGTAATGAAGGGGAGGGGATAGCATGGATAAAGGGGCAAACCTTCTCAGAAGGAACTATCGAACTAGATCTTAAGGGGAAAGACGTTTTTCAAAAAAGCTTCCTGGGCATTGCTTTTCACGGAGCAAATGATTCTACTTACGATGCCATTTATTTCAGGCCTTTCAACTTCAGGACTACTGATTCGGTGAGACGTATTCACGCAGTACAATATGTTGCTCATCCAACCTATCCCTGGAAAAAACTAAGAGAGGAGCAAAATGCTAAATACGAGAAAGCTGTAGAGCCTTCACCCGATCCCAACCAATGGTTCCACGCCAGGATCGTAGTAGAAGGTGATATGGTGTCTGTATATGTTAATAACACAAAACAACCCGCAATAAGCGTTAAAAAACTGAACGATCGACGCTCTGGAGCAATTGGCCTTTGGGTAGGAGACGGAGCAGATGGCACCTTTGCCAACTTAACGATTAAAGACAAGAAATAAACGAACGACATTGCTTTCCCCTGACTCTTATGAGAAGTCGTTTCTGTTCTACTAATGGGATAGGGGTAGGTAACACCATACTTTTTCGATGAAACATTCCATCAACAAAGAAATTAAGGCCAGCTTTTTAGCCTTTTCCGTTTTCGCCGCCATTTCTTGCGGACAAGCATCCCATTCCCAAACTACTTCAATAAATGGCCAGGAGAGCTCTGCAACCTCAATGCCTGTTGAAGTTAAAACAGACCCTAAGCATCCCGGGATGGTTTATGTTCCGGCCGGCGAATTTGAACAGGGGGGCGATAACGACCAGGCAGCAGAGGATGAGTATCCAAAGCATAAGGTTAAACTGAACGCCTTTTGGATCGATGCTACGGAAGTAACGAACGCACAATTTGCTGCATTCGTAAAGGCGACTGGATATGTTACCACTGCAGAGAAAAAGCCCGATTGGGAAGAGCTCAGGAAGCAACTGCCCGAGGGTACTCCAAAGCCAGATGAAAGCGTTCTTGTAGCTTCATCACTTGTGTTTAAAGCTCCAAAAGAACCTGTTCCTTTGTCTGATTATTCCCAGTGGTGGGAATGGAAAGCAGGGGCAGATTGGAAACATCCGCAGGGACCCGAATCCACTATAAAAGGCAAGGAAAACTACCCTGTGGTGCATATCTCCTGGTATGATGCCCAGGCATATGCGAAGTGGGCAGGAAAACGCCTCCCAACAGAAGCAGAATGGGAGTATGCTGCCAGGGGTGGTCTAAAAAATAACATCTATCCTTGGGGAAACCAACAGGTGAACGAAGGCAAGCCGAGAGCGAACTTTTGGCAGGGGCACTTCCCTGATAAGAACACCCAGGTTGATCAGTTCTACACTGCAGCTCCTGTAAGGTCATTCGCTGCCAATAATTATGGATTGTATGATATGGCCGGAAATGTATGGGAATGGACAGCCGATCTTTATAATAATAAATACTATGATGAAGTGCGGAACGGCGTTAACAACCCTAAAGGTCCTGCAAAAAGTTATGATCCGGACGAGCCTACTGCCTCCATACGGGTAATGAAAGGTGGCTCCTTTCTATGCAATGATTCCTACTGCTCAGGGTACAGGGTAGCCCGAAGAATGAAGAGTACCGAAGACAGTAGTATGGAGCATCTCGGTTTCCGTTGCGTAAGCGATAAGTAAAAAAATTACCATGTGTTCTGAAATTTGAACATCGGAAAACAAAATACCTTGTTTCCACTATTAGATTTGTCGGACGACAACGCAAAATAATTATGGAATCTCTAAAAGATAAAATAGCACTGGTAACCGGTGCCGGAAAAGGCATCGGTAAAGCCATCGCAATAGCCCTTGCAAACGAAGGAGCTCATGTAGGCTTGATTGCCCGTACAGAAAGTGACATTGCTGCCGTAGCACAAGAGATCTCGGCTCTGGGATTAAAAAGCGCTTATGCTACAGCAGATATCAGTAATCGTACTGAAGTTGAGGCTGCCGTGAATAAGATCCAGTCGGAATTAGGAAACGTAGACATCCTTATCAATAATGCCGGAACAGGAACCTTTGGTAAATTCCTCGAGCTGGAACCAGAAGTTTGGGAAAACCAGGTAAAAGTAAACCTATTCGGAGTTTACTATGCTACAAGGGCTGTATTGCCTCAGATGATCGAAAGAAAGTCAGGAGATATCGTTAATATCTCGTCCACAGCTGGAAAAACCGGTAGCCCGATAACCAGTGCCTACAGTGCGTCAAAGTTCGGCGTGTTCGGTCTTTCAGAAAGCCTGATGCAGGAAGTGAGGAAACACAACATTCGCGTAACAGCCCTGGCTCCAAGCACTGTGGTTACCGACCTTGCTTACAGCGCTAACCTCATTAACGGTGATCCGGAAAGAGTAATGCATCCCGAGGATTTCGCAGAGTTCATCATAGGCCATTTGAAGTTGAACAGACGGGTATTCGTAAAAGAAGCAAGCTTGTTCTCAACCAACCCGTAGAGGATTTACGATTTAGGATTTACGATTTACGAATTACGATTTAGGATTTACGATTTCGGAATTACGATTGGACTTGCTTCCAGTCAGCCTGAACGCGTTCTGCTTAAACTATTCGTAGAGTCAACCGAAGCGCCTCTACGGATAGTTTTAGAAAAAGAATGCATAATCCCCCAAATCAGTGTAATCATTAATAATCGGTGTAATCCCCACTAATCTAAAATAACCCCTGCGGACCAAAGCAGACCTTAAATCCTACCGAGGCAACCCCATACATATCCGGGATATTACTAAATGGCGCTCCTTTAGAAGCATCGTTATACCCGTCCAAACCTTCGCCGGTAGTAATGTTCAGCTGATAGTTAATGTTAAAGATACAACGTGTATAGCCCCAACGGTCGGTAATGTTAAAGTTCATTCCCGTATTGATCGGAACCCTTACTCCAATGCTTTTATTCGTACCCGGAAACACATAACCTGTACCCGGCTGCACCCGCACAATATCCCCATCACTGATCGTGTTCTGTATCACTCCTAAGCCAACCCCGGTATAGAGGGTCCGGATAGCGTAAAGGAAACCACTACGCTCAAAATCAACAACCTGACCAAGTTGCACCTTTACTCCCAACGAAGCGGCGTTATAATCATTCTTGAAATACCGTAAGTGCTTATCCGTTTCACGGTCCCCGCCAGAAAGCGTCCCTTTCTGCAATTCGACCCCAATCGACGTAAAGGGAGTGATATTATAATCGAAGTTAGCTCCGATAGTTGTAGCCAGGCGTTTTTTAGAAAGATCCGCAAAAGCCACGCTCGGTCCGATACTTGCTCCGGCCGATAATTTGTAATAATTGTACTGACTAAATGCTGTTGAAAATGTTAAACAAGAAATTATTACCAGTAGATACCTTTTCACAAAAATCCCTTTCTCTTAGTACTATGTTAGATGTGAGGGTTATAACGGGAAGAACTTGAGAAGGTTACAGGCAATTTAAACTCGGATGGTAATAAGTGCCCGGTATTAGTGTTCATTTGCGGCTCTGCGAATTTCACTGGAAACCTACACTGACACCCGGGCTTTGGCCGTTCTGAAAGAAAACTAGGCCTGGCCTTATTGGTAAAAAGCTATCAGGCTGGCCGGACACTTAAGGGAGCAGAAGATCTTTTGGCAGGCCGTCTACGCATAATTTCCCAACTGTTAAAGAGCAAGCCCTTTGTCTTAACTTGTTTCAATTGACAAGCGTCACAAACTCTCAGCCGCTTTTCCGGATTATAAAGCCAGTAATGAAGCCCGAGGTTACAACGATGAATTTTAAACATATATGAAGTAAATGTTAATATAAGGTGTTTTATATGTCTTTGTTTTTCAAATGTCTCCGATAATTTAGAAAACCTTACTTCTCATCATTTTGGAGGTCTTCAAAAGCATTTGTGATAAACAATACGCCATTAAAGGGCAAAACGTTACAAAGAACTAAATGTCAACCCTATTATCCATACATAATAGCAAAGGCAGGGCACCCAAAGGAGCCCTGCCTCATTATCATAATTTCTTCCTGTATCGTTTATTTGCTATCCGCAATTATTACTAACAGTCGCGTAGCTACCTGAACCAGAAACTGAAGTTCCTGAGTTGTTACAGCCCGCTTTAACAGAACAATTAGCCACATTTTCAAGCCAGATACCAATGTTGGTACAACCTGTGATCCTGGCGTTGTTCAAATGACAGTTGTTACTTCCGCTAAGTACAAAGTATCCGCGACCACACTGATCAGCGTTTAACATCTCTGTTGTTACCCTGCTACAGCTATTCGCCAAGCGCAAACCCGCATAACCGCCATTGTAACTGCAACGGTAGGCAGTTACGGTTCCAAGAGTACCATTAATGGTTTTATTTAGCAGTACTCCGCACTCGCCCATATTCCTTGCTACAAGTCCATACCCTTTGAATCCATCTACGCTGTAAGTTTCAAGACCGTGACTGCTTCCATTTTCAAACCGGCAGTCCTGAATGTGCACCCTGTACACCCAACGACCTTCTTCGTACGGACGGCTAGGGTGGCTGTCGATCCGGATACCAATGCTACCGCCAAAGATCCTTACATTCTGGATATAGATATCACTTGCTCTACTGGTACGGATACCCATATTGGTATTGTTATTCAGGATCATGTCATAGATCTTGATACCACCAGTTCCATCACGGTAAAATCCATAACCTGTGTGATTCTTGTTAAATGTAACATTATGACAATACAAGGTTAGGCCTGGTTGAAGGTTGATCTGGGAGGATAATGTTCCTCCTACCAAAACGTGAACTTCACGGTTACCTGTTCCAATACAATTGTTAATGGCTGTCGCCAGACTACTTGTGGTGCCCTGATCTACATTGTTAACACGCCAGATAAAGTTGCTGCCCGAAGCCCTTACCTCATTTACATAGGCCGAAACAGTGGCCGAATTTTTACTGTTCGCCGAATTAACAGCTTCTTCTTCTTTTAAAGGATTGTCTTGTTTGCTGCAACTTGTAATTACGATTGCTGCAGCAAGGGCTGCAAACTTCAGGAGGGTACCTCCAAGTAAGGTGTTTCTTTTCATTATTTAGATAATTGGTTTATAATCTGCCTACTCTTAAGATTTTCAGCTTCCTCTTTTATAAACGTGACTTAGAACCACTAGCTGGGTCAGGTTATGATGATGTCGTTATTACAGGTGGCAATTCTGATCAGACGCGACCCGTTTTTTAATTTTCCAATTGGTTCTTTTGACTCTCAATCCCAGCTTAATATATCTTGGTCAGTTATATACAATATAATGTGTTTTGTCTTAGTTTAACCTCTTGCAGGTCTCTTTGACATATTGTAAAGGTGAGGTTTACGAGGTCAAAATAGCGAGTAGTTTCGTTCGGAATAGGGGATACAGGCGTTCAAAAGTGTGCGTTAAACATAACATAAAGGCATTTTTTTCTCCAAAAAGCATTTTTCATACTGACATCCACAAATTTCATATTTGGATATTGGCCATACGGGATTGGGCAGAACCTGGGCTTAGGCGGGTCTGCCGGTATTGATCTTGATATATTCCGAAGGCGTAATTCCAAACTCTGCTTTGAAGCATTTCCTGAAATAATATACCTCAGAAAAGCCCACCATAAATGCAACTTCGCTCACGTTAAATTTCCGGTCCTTCAATAATTGCTTCGAGCGTTCCAGCCGCATCTCTTTGATCAGTTCAGCAATGCTTAATCCCGTTAGTGCTTTTATTTTCGCATACAGCTGGGTCCTACCCATTCCTGCCGCATTGCAAACATCTTCAACAGAGAGTTCACTGTTTTGCAGATGTTCTTCAATTAATTGCTTTACTTTCATCAGCAACTTCTCATCCGGTGAGGTGGGGATATTTATAGCAGGCTTTAGAGCGGCGGCTATGCGATATTTTTCTTTTAGTTGATTCCTTGCAATCAACAGCGATTTAACTCTTGCACCAAGAAGGCCCAAACTAAACGGTTTGGTGATATAATCATCCGCCCCCAATTCAATACCTTCTATCTTATCCTCGAGCGGCGACTTTGCAGTTAACAGTACCACCGGGATATGAGCCAGTCTCGCGTCAGATTTTATTCTTTTACAAAATTCGAACCCGTCCATTTCCATCATCATAATATCAGATACAATAAGGTCGGGAAGCTCCTGATAAGCTAGTTTTAGTCCCTCAACGCCATTTTCAGCCTCTAGAACCGAGTAGGCTGGTAGGAAAAACTCCTTCAGGTAGCTCCTCAGCTCAATATTATCCTCCACAAGAAGTATTGTAGGTAATAGTCCGTCAACCAGAGGACAATCAGGTGTAATTTTCAACTGAGTTCTGATGCTCGCAGAAATACCAGGAAAGTTGGGCAGATCGATATCGTCCAGCAACAATTCATTTTGTTCTACTGTGTCTTCCGCACCTGTACCCAAGTTAACCGGCAGCTCTACCGTGAAACAAGTTTCACCGTAATTCTTATTTAACCTGCTACTGGCTGCCCGTATACTCCCTCCATGCAGTTCAACCAAACTTTTACTGTAGGCCAAGCCAAGTCCCGTTCCACCCTGCCTGTTTCCCGATGCTTGTCTGAAGGGCCTGAATATAAGTTCCAGTTCCTCTTCCGGAATACAGATACCATTATTTATCACTTTAATCACAGCGCAAGCAGGATGCCCATCTTTGTCCTGATCCAGCTCAAAGCTTATTCTGATCGTACCCGAAACGGGAGTGAACCTTAATGCATTTGACAGAAGGTTGGAGATGATCTTTTCCAGCTTGTCTTCATCTACGGGGCAGGTGAATTGCCCTGGCTTATAGGATGAGATCAGTTTTACATTCTTAATATTGGCAAGAGGTTTAAAGGCCGAGACAACCCCAGTAAGGAAATGCACAAGATCCACTTTTTTCAGTTCCAGCTGGCTGCTTCCTGCTTCAAGCTTTCTAAAATCCAGCAGTTCGTTCACAAGTTTTAGCAGCCGGTCGCCACTGGCCTGCATGGTGGTCAATTGAGTACGGATTATCCGGTTTTCACCCAATAAAGCAAGCAGGCGCTCTATTGGCGCAAGAATCAAGGTGAGTGGCGTTTTTATCTCATGAGATATATTCGTGAAAAATTCCAGTTTGTTCTGGTGCAGCTCGTTCTCCTTTTCGCGTATCAATACCTCATAAGCAAGTTTGGATTGTAAACGGGTAAACTTAGTAGCATAATAATGATAGGTGAAAGCCCCTGCAACGACCAGAGATCCATATAGGAGATAAGCCCAGGTACTCGCCCAAAAAGGAGGTAGCACCTTGATATGAAGTGTGGCCGGTTTGGTGTTCCACACCCCGTCGCTGTTGGAAGAAATAACTTTAAATATATAGTTACCTGGTTCAAGGTTTGAGTAGGTTGCAATACGCCTGCTGGCATCCGTCTGCAGCCAGTCCTTATCAAACCCCTCCAGTTTAAAAGCGTATTTGTTCCCCTTTGGATTGGAATAATGCAAGCCAGAGAACTCAATCGCTATACTTTTATCACCCGAATTAAGCTCAATGTTCCTGGTAAGGTACAATGGCTTGAACAGAACAACGCGTCCATTTACCTTTTCATTTATACCCACCCGTTGATGCAGTATCTGAAGTTCTGTTAATACAGCTGCCGGAAGTGTTTTCTCCGGTAGAATACTATCAGGGTAGAACACATTAAATCCGTTGTTCCCCCCAAAGAAAAGCTTTCTCAACGACTCACTTTTGTAAACCGCCCCGTCGGAGAATTCATTACTCTGAAGGCCATCCTGTAAGGTGTAGTTCTGAACCTTGAAGTCTTTGGTGTTGAGCTTTGATATACCTTTTTTGTGACTGATCCACAGATTACCTTTTTCATCCTCTGTAATTGCAGCTATAGATGATCTCGGAAACCTTCCTGTCGACGATAAATTGGTGAATTGGTTTTTACTTGGATCATAACGGTCCAAACCGTTCCCTGTGCCGATCCAAACAATGCCTTTTCTGTCTTCATAAATACTGAATATCCGGTTGTCGCTAAGGGAATTGGACTGGCGGTTGTGAAAAAAGTGCTTAACTGCAATATAGCCAGGCGCTTTATTAACCTGTTTCAGAACGGTAATGCCTCCTCTTAAGCCTCCATTGCCTTCAGCACCTATCCATACCTGGCCTTTACTATCCTGCATGATCACCCTCGAAAATTTATCAACCAGGCTTTCCGCAATATCCAGGTGAACAAGCTTATTTTTCAAATGATCAAACACATAAACTCCATTCCATGTCGCAAACCACATGTTTTTGTCCCTGTCTTCAGTAATTCCAAACACTGAGATTTCTTTCAAGCCATCAACACTGTAATCTCTGAAAGTATTAGTAGAAGGATCATAGCTGTTCAAGCCAGCCTTTGTTCCAATCCAGATCAGTCCCCTGCTGTCGCAGAAAATACTTCGTATCTGGTTATCGTTTATTGTTTTCCTGCCGTCTTTAACAATATGCCTGAATTGCTGCCCCTGCATAACAGTGACGCCCTTATCCCGTGTGCCTATCCATAGGTTGCCTGCTTTATCTTCGCAAATTGCCCTTACATTATTATCAATAATTGACCGTGTATTTAAAGGGTTATGGTAATAATGCTCGAAGGGTTTTAAATTAAGATTAGCCTTGTTAATACCATTACTATAAGTGCCCGCCCAGAAAATGTTATGATCGTCTTTATAGATATCCGTGACGTAAGAATCGCTGAGCGACCAGGGATTTTCTACACTCTGCTGATAAGCCGTTTTCTGCCTTGTATTAACATTCGTTTCGATAAGGGAATTTGTCCGGGTATCAATATGCCACTTTACACCTTTGAATCCGATATTAACCGTTTCAACATGTCTTCTGCGCTCGGTAAGCTTTTCGAAAGCTAACGGAATCTTAGTTCTCGGAATCCTTTCAAAGTTGTCATGTTCATAGTTATACCTGCACAATTCATCATTATCGAAAGTGCGTATCCAGATGTTCTGGTCCTGATCCAGAACGATGTTGTGTATCCTGTTGTTGTTGATACTTTTATTGTCTCGCGGATCGTAGGTGTAGGTTTTGAACGAATACCCGTCATAACGGCAAAGACCATCCCAGGTACCAAACCACATAAAGCCGTATTTATCCTTAATAATTCCATGGATAGTGTTTTGGGCAAGACCATCCTGTGAACTGATATGTTCAAACTTCAAGTCTCTGCTCTGACAAAAGCTGCTTTTCGGAAATAGCACAAAAACGAACAGTAGAAAAGCAATAGATATTCCTTTACTTATATAATACATGAACGGCTTGAATGGCGACAAACTTGTTCCCCGAATTCACCATAGGAAGATGCTTTTTGGGGATGGTTAGCTTATATCTTGGTTTATGTAAATCTAAAAAAATCCTTCAGGTCTTAATAAAATTTTAATTCTTTCTTATGATGAATATTAAAATTCATACGCTGAGGTCAATTGACTGGCGCAGATCCAAACAATTTACCTACCAAATTTCTTTTCCCTCATAAGTATAAATACTTAAAAGAACCCGGCTCGTACGGAATTTACAAATAACAGTCACAACACATGCTCGAACTCCTTTGGTATAAGAACGCAGTAATTTACAGTCTCGACCTGGAAACCTTCCGCGATGGTAACGGGGATGGCACAGGCGATTTTGAAGGATTATGTAACAAACTGGATTACCTCCATGCCCTTGGTGTAGATACCATTTGGCTGGCTCCCTTCCAGATCACTCCCAATAAAGATAATGGTTACGATATCGCAGATTTCTACGGCGTCGATCCAAGGCACGGCTCCAGTGGCGATTTTGTCAACTTCATGCACAAAGCAAACCAGCTGGGATTAAGGGTGATCATCGATCTGGTAGTTAACCATACTTCCGATCAGCATCCCTGGTTTATAGAAGCGCGTTCCTCCAAAGACAATCCTAAGAGAGATTGGTATGTTTGGTCGGATGAAAGGCCGTCCGACTGGGATGAGGGTATGGTATTCCCTGGAGTTCAAAAGGCAACATGGACACTCGACAAGAAGTCCAAATCGTACTACTTCCACCGTTTCTACGAATACATGCCTGACTTAAACACGGATAATCCCAAGGTACGCGACGAGATCCTGAAGATAATGGGTTATTGGTTGCAGCTGGGTGTATCCGGATTTCGTATGGATGCGGTTCCCTTTGTGCTCGAATCTCCTGTACCAGGCGCCAAGGAATCGGTAATGCACTTCGAGTACTTAAAAGAAATGAGGGCTTTCCTTCAATGGAGTAAGGGGGATGCGGTGCTGCTGGGCGAAGCCAACGTTCTACCTGAAGAGAGCAAGAATTATTTTGGTGAAGCCGGAGATGGTATTCACCTCATGTTCAATTTCTTTGTGAATCAATACACCTTCTATGCTTTAGCTACCGGCGATACCAAACCTCTTGTAGACGCACTGTTAGCAACCAAAGAGATCTATCCGAAGAGCCAATGGGCTTACTTCCTCAGGAACCATGACGAGCTGGACCTCGGCCGCTTAACTGATGAGGAAAGGCAGAAAGTATTCGAACGCTTCGGTCCCGAGGAGGACATGCAGGTATACGAACGCGGGATAAGGAGACGTTTGGCCACCATGCTTGGAAACAGGCCCCAGATAGAGCTAGCATACAGCCTTATGTTTGCCCTTCCAGGCACTCCAGTGATCCGCTACGGCGATGAGATAGGTATGGGCGACGATCTCAACCTGAACGAACGCGACGCAGTAAGAACACCAATGCAGTGGACCAGTGATAAAAATGCCGGTTTCTCTACTGCAGATAAGCTGGTTCATCCTGTGATAGAAGAGGGAGTGTATTCGTACAGCCACATTAACGTAGAAAACCAGCGGCGCGATCCCGGTTCACTTCTAAACTGGACCACCGCACTTATCCGGGTAAGAAAGGAATGCCCCGAAATTGGCACCGGCGACTGGCAAATCCTCGACACCGGTCTCAACTCCGTCCTCGGAATGAGCTACCAATGGAAAGAAAGGAAGCTCTTCACCTGGCACAACTTCAATGAGAAACCACAGGAAATAGTCATCACCGCAAAAGAAGCCGGCAGCACCCGCCTCATCGACGTCTTCCACAATATCGAAAGTGTCGCTGATGCCAAAGGGAATCATACCATATTGCTGGAAGCGTTTGGGTATAGGTGGTTTAGGAGAGGGGAGGGGATTTAAAATCTAATTTCATTTATGTTGTGTAAATGTATCTCAGTACTTAATAACTTCTCAAGATGCTCTTAACTCTTTTTTCTTTTACTTTTCTCTTGATAGAAAAGTAACAAAAGATCAAGAAAAGAACGAAGCTTCAGCCCACTAGGCCCATTCTGGCCCGCCGTTCTTTTCGGGCCACCGCGCAGTACTTCGATCAGCTGCAGATCAACTCACAAGTTAGAACCCTGACTATCTTCTTCTTGTGAAATGGAGGGAAGAACTCTGGAGATCACTACAACCAGTGATCAAAGCGATTGTGCTTTGGCTCAGAGTTCGGGAAAAAATTGCCTTGGCAACAGGACGAGAGCGGAGGGAAGGTGTCTTAGCTGGTTTGCGAAGCGAAGGGCTTGTGCGAAACAGGGGCAAAGCACCGTGTGGTTGACAAGACAATTTGTGCGAAGACATGCGCGAAAAGAACTCCTTGCCAAAGCACGAGCGCTTCGATTGGTCGCTGTTCTGGCCACTATCATTCTGCCTCTCAAGGCAGAAAAGTATAAAGACAAAAACTCAAGGGATAAAAAGCATCAGTTGTTCAACAAGTGAGCAGAGTACGGCGCGGTGGCCCGAAAAGAACGGCGGGCCCGGGTTAGCCTTGCGGGATGAAGCTTCGTTCTTTTCTTGATTTTTGCTTACTTTTTATCAAGAAAAAGTAAGAAGAAAGAAAGTGAAAAGCAGAATGGGAAGTTATTAAATACTGAAGTTGGCTAAACAAAGAAATATTGAACTAAAATAGAATAAACAAAAAAGGCCATCCCTTACAGACAGCCTTTCAAAAAATAACATTAATAACTTGTTAGGCCACTACCTCTTTCCCTTTCAAAGCAGCAACAAATTCCCCGATCTTTTCCATATAGCCCTCTTCACCAAGCAATTTCACAAAAGCACTACCAACAATAGCGCCTTTGGCGTACTGACTTGCTTTGCTGAAGCTCTTATTGTCGGAGATACCGAAACCAACCATCGTAGGGTTCTTCAATCCCATAGAAGCGATGCGGGCGAAGTAACCTTCCACATCAGTATTTACATTAAGGTTCTTACCGGTAGTAGAGGATGAAGAGAGCAGGTAAATAAAACCATTGCTCAGCTCATCGATCTTGCGGATGCGGGCCTCTGAAGTAGTAGGAGTGATCAGGAAGATATTGCTTAATTTATGTTGCTCGAAGCAATCTTTATAAAGCTCTTCATACTCATACATCGGCAGATCGGGAACGATAACTCCGTCAACACCTACTTCCTCGCATGATTTGCAAAAGTTTGCAACACCGTATTGAAGCACAGGGTTTACATAGCCCATTAGTAACACAGGGATAGAAACACGCTTCCTCAGGTCCTTAAGCTGTTCGAATAACACCTTTACAGTCATACCATTTTCGATGGCACGTAAAGAGCTGTTCTGAATAACCGGACCATCAGCCAATGGATCAGAATAAGGCACACCGATCTCCAGGAAATCAGCACCAGCCTTCTCCAAAGCCTCCGCAATGTCAAGCGTGCTGTTCAGGTTAGGATACCCAGCAGTAAAATATATAGAAAGCAGATTTCCTTCTTTCTCTTTAAAAAGTTGATTGATTCTATTCATTTGATAATCATAATAATTATTGCAGTGTCCGGCTTTAAGTTCTCTGCTTTATGCTCTCTGCTTTATGCTCTTTGCTTTATGCTTTCTGCTTTATGCTCTCTGCTTTATGCTCTCTGCTTTATGCTCTCTGCTTTATGCTCTCTGCTTTATGCTCTCTGCTTCAAGCTTTCTGCTTTATCCTCTCTGCTCTCTGCTTCTTTTACAAATCAAAATATTTCATATACGTACTCAGGTCCTTGTCGCCGCGACCAGATAAACAAACCACCACACTCTCTCCATTAAACTTCATCTTGTCTAACTGGGCAAGGGCATGGGAGCTTTCAATCGCAGGAATGATACCTTCCAGGCGTGCCAGTTGATATCCAGCTTGCATAGCCTCGTCGTCTGTGATGCTTACATAAACACCGCGACCAGAAACATGTAAATGAGCATGCTGAGGACCAATACCAGGATAATCCAATCCTGCAGAGATAGAGTAAGGTTCAACCACTTGTCCGTCTGCTGTTTGCATTACCAAAGAACGGCTTCCATGCAGTACCCCGTCTTTACCAAGGGCAGTAGTAGCTGCAGATTCTCCTGTATCCACACCTTTACCAGCCGCTTCAGCAGCGATCAACGTCACATTTGGCTCATCAAGGAAATGGTAGAACATCCCGGCAGCATTACTTCCGCCTCCTACACAGGCAAGCACATAGTCAGGAGTTTCCTTGCCGGTCTTCTCCTTCAATTGCCATCTGGTTTCCTCGGAAATGATGGCTTGAAAGCGGGCAACCATATCAGGGTAAGGATGCGGTCCAACCACCGAGCCGATAATATAATGCGTATCAACAGGATTATTGATCCAGTCGCGTAAAGCCTCATTTGTAGCGTCTTTCAAAGTCTGACTACCCGAAGTTGCAGGGATCACCGTAGCTCCCATCATCTTCATACGCGCCACATTAGGTGCCTGGCGTTCGATATCTACAGCCCCCATGTACACCACACATTCAATACCTTTCAAGGCACAAACAGTAGCCGTAGCTACGCCATGCTGACCAGCACCTGTCTCCGCAATGATCCTTTTTTTACCCAGGCGCTGAGCAAGTAAGATCTGCCCGATCGTGTTATTGATCTTGTGCGCACCGGTATGGTTAAGGTCTTCTCTTTTCAGATAGATCTTCGCGTTGTACTTTTCAGAAAGTCGTTCAGCGAGGTATAAAGGAGAGGGGCGACCTACATAATCCTTCAGCAAGCTGTTAAACTCGGCTACGAAGGCTGGGTCATGCATGATCTCCAGGTATTGTGCTTGTAGTTCTTCTACGTTCGGATACAGCATTTCAGGAACATAAGCTCCTCCAAAATTTCCGTAGTATCCTCTTTCGTTTACGTGATAGCTCATAGTCTTTATTTTTCAATCAGGCAGGGATCTCTTTTATTCGGTTAAATACCGGCCTTAATTTATCGATGTCTTTTAATGCAGGTTCTAGTTCAAAGCGACTATTCAGGTCGAAGGCATAAAAACGCGTATCTTCCAGTTTTAGCGCCTCCTCAATATTATCAGCATCCAAACCTCCGCTAAGGAAATAAGGAGTGTTCAGTTTATAGCCTTTCAGCAGATCCCAGTTAAAGGTCTGGCCCGAACCCCCATGAAGTTTCGTCTTGGTGTCGAACAAGAAATAATCCACTAGTCCTTCATAGGCTTGCAGTATGCTAAAGTCGAACTCTTCATCCACTCCGAAAGCCTTGATGATCTCCAGTCCTGTAGCGGCAAGTTCCTTGCAAAGTTCCGGACTTTCAGCACCGTGCAGTTGCAGGGCATCCAAATCATATATCGCAATTTTAGCTAAGATATCCTCTTTCGAAGCATTAACAAAAACTCCGGTTATTTTTACCGTTTCCGGGATAGCTTCCAAAGTTCCCTCAGCAAGCTCGTCAACATATCGCTTGGAGGGTGGGTAGAATATTAAACCCATATAATCAGGTTGCAGATCCATCAGGTCCTGAATGTTCCTGAGGTCGCGCATACCGCATACTTTTATTTTAGGAGAGTGGGGAGCGTTCATAGATCTTTAAGCGTAGGTTACAGAAAGCAATTTCTCAAAGCTGTTTAAAGCCTTCTTGCCCATCAGCACATCCTCTGCCTCGTAGAAACAATCTGCGAATGATTTCTCAGGAGTAATGGTCCTGATCGCCAGCGCAGCATTGCAAAGAACTACATTATTTTGTGCCGTAGTGCCCTCTCCATTTAGCACTGCTGTAAATATCTTAGCAGAATCTTCAACAGAATGACCACCAGAAATAAGTTTCGGATCAATACGATCAAAACCAATGCTCTCCAATGTATAGATCTGTTCTCCATCATTAGAGAAAGTTTTGAAGCTTCCCGTTAAGGAGATCTCATCATACCCGTCTAAGGCATGCAGAATGCTATATCTTTTATTACTTTTCTGATACAAATAAGCGTAAATGCGGGCTAGTTCGAGACTGAATACGCCCACCGACTGGTACTTCGGCCTTGCAGGGTTAACCAGAGGGCCAAGCATGTTGAAGAATGTTTTTACGCCTAGTTCTTTGCGGATAGGCGCCATAGTTTTCATTGCCGGATGGAACAACGGTGCATGCAGGAAGCAGATATTCGCCTCCTCTACACTTTGTCTCAGTTTATCCGGTTCGTTGGTGAATTTATAACCCAGATACTCCATCACATTAGAAGAACCACAGCCAGAAGAAACACCATAATTACCATGTTTCGCCACCTTATAACCAGCCCCGGCAACCACGAAAGAAGCAAGGGTCGAAATATTGAAGGTATCCTTACCATCGCCACCAGTACCACACAGATCGATCAGGTCGTAACCCTCCAGTTTTGGATCAAGACAAAGGTCCAGCATAGCATCTCTAAAGCCCTCCAGTTCCTCGATGGTGATATTACGCATGCAATAAGCAGTCATAAAAGCCGCCATCTGCGAGTTATTGAACTGTCCCTTAGCAATATTGGTCAAGATCTCCTTCGCCTGGCTCTTAGTAAAGGTCTTGTGTTCAAATAGGTAATTTAAAATTTGTTTCATTTCTTCTGTATCCCCGTCGTTGTACTCAAAAGCAAAAAAAAAGGTTGCCTTTTGAGCAACCCTGTTTTTCTTTATACAATTATTCACACATAAAGATTGCCCTCAGCTTAATGCGAGTGCCACCAGATGATATGTGCAAGTGTTAAATTCATTCTTCAGCAACAAATATGAAAATATCTTTTCTTAGCTCCAAAGCTTTTTTTAAAATTTACTTTTTGAGGATGGGCTGGAGAGGGGGCACTATTTTTAAATCATTCATAAGGTTATCTATAAGCCGCATTATAGGAGCATTTTTATACCTTTGTTAAGGTGTCAGACAAAAATTTATATATAATAGCAGGATGTAACGGTGCTGGAAAGACAACAGCTTCTTTCACGATCTTGCCTGAAATTATAGATTGTAGAGAATTTGTCAATGCCGATGAGATAGCAAGGGGGTTATCGCCATTTCAACCGGAACAGGTAGCTTTTGAAGCTGGTCGAATTATGCTAAGCAGAATGGCTGAACTATTAGCTAATAGCAAAAGCTTTGCTTTCGAAACTACTTTATCTGCAAGGCATTATAAGAACACGATTGGCGCTGCAAAAGAAAAAGGGTATAGAGTTACGCTTCTTTTTTTCTGGTTGCAAAGTGTTGAATTAGCCAAGGAGCGTGTGAAAATTCGTGTCTCTGAAGGAGGACATGATATCAAAGAAGACATCATTGAAAATAGGTACAGGAAAGGAATTCAAAACTTATTTGATATTTATTTGAGTGTCGTTGATGAAGCCCTTATTTTTGATAATTCATTCGGCATGCCTGAACTCTTAGCTGAAAGCACTAAAGGAGGAATAATTATTGTAAATGAAAATAGGTTTGCAGAGTTAAGGAACTATTATGACACCAAGGGAAGAACATACTGAACTTCGCAATAAAATTCTACAAGGATTAGAAATTGCTTACAAAAAACTTATTGAGTATAAAAAACAGAAGAACTCTGTATTGGTGATTATTAGAGACGGTAAAATTACAAAAGTGAAGCCTTAGTTCAGTTCAGAATACTAATCGCCAAAGTTTCACAAAACCGTTCTTCTAGTTTGGCCAATATGCTATTTCTTAAACTCTTTGCCTAATTCTTTACACGTTTCCAGATAGTCATCCACAGTGTCTTCAAACAACTTCTCTGTCTCTGCCAAAGACTCTGCTTCGAATGTAACCAAATCTTCGATGTCCAATATCTTACCGTGAAAGATACTATCCTCATTACTATACTCTACAACTCCAATGTAACCTTTATAATGATGATACTTTGCATCCATAAAATACAACCTTTTTATATTTTAATACATATAAATCTATCCATTCTTCTCATTTTTATATCTAAAAGAATATAAACTTTTACAAGTACAGCTTTAAATCTCAATAATAAATTGCGGATCAAACCCCTCAACAATGTCAGCCTCGGAAAAGCTAATTTACCTTAACCCAAATTCCTGATGAAGTTTACTAAGGATTTGAACTTTCATTCTTAAACGTAGCAAATTTTCTAAAAAATAGTCTTTTCTTTAACTTCCTAAAGCCAGGCACCCTTCTCCCTGTTTCGTGTACGGAGCTCTATAAAGATATGGATGGAATTATTGGCATTTTTTTAAAAATTGTTCCCAACATTTAAAACCACCCGGCTCTCTAAACGTTCTTTGAATACGGCGCATAATTCATAAAGCGCTTCATAAAATCCTTAGTATATCAACATAACAAGTTTTCCTTCTTACAATGAATATTCTGGTTTTCTTTGTTAGCCACTGGTTTCTCTCGCTATTTTTTCAAACGTTTTTCCTGCACCGTTATGTCTCCCACAAGGCCTTTAGTATGAGTAAGTCATGGGAAAGAATTTTCTATTTCCTTACTTATATTACTCAGGGGACCTCTTTCCTTCACCCATACGCTTATGCAACCATGCATCGCGATCATCATGCCTTTAGCGACACAGAAAAAGATCCTCATTCTCAGCATTTCTTCAAAGATGTTTTCAAAATGTCGTGGGCAACGTTTTTAACGTTCAATGATCATGTTAGGCGGTCGAAAGATCCGGCATTAAAAGCAGGGGGAAGATACCCACAATGGAACACCCTCGACCGTATTGGTTCAAGCATTTTATCAAGGGTGGGATTTGGAGCGGCGTATATAGCTTTTTATATCGCCTTTGCTACTTCCTGGTGGATGTTTTTGCTACTTCCCATTCATTTTTTGATGGGACCTTTACATGGAGCTATTGTAAATTGGTGCGGACACAAGTATGGTTATTCGAATTTCAACAACCATGATCACTCCAAAAATACCAGTCCTTTTGGTTTTCTTATGCTAGGCGAGTTATTTCAAAACAATCACCACCGGTATCCCAACAGCGCCAACTTTGCCCAGCGCTGGTTCGAGTTCGATCCCGTTTATCCGGTTCTAAAGTTCCTTCATTTCGTGAAAATCATTCGGCTCAGAAATGCCTAAGCTTTAAAATGAATTCGACTGTAATCTTTCATTCCTTCATTCTCTCCTTCATTCCTTCTCTCATTCTCTCATTCATTCATTCACTCCTTCACTCATTCCTTCCTTCTCTCATTCCCTCATTCACTCATTCCTTCCTTCACTTCTTCCCCTTCAACAACTCCTTGATCTTCACGTCAACGATCAATCTGAACCAGAAGCCTTGAAGAAAGTGAAAAAGCACGCCGGTCTTTCCGTCCAGTATTCCCAGTTGAAAGATCATTCGATAGCTGAAGTAAAGGAAGGGGCGAAGTCCCAGGGGCATGCGCCACCAAAGACTTTTTAGCCAGGCAATCCGCTCGTCGGGACTACCAAAGAACTTAGGTTGTATGGTTTGGGTACGCAAGGCATTCATCCGCTCGATCTCCTCATGGGCAACCAGGTCGCTGTAACGGTTGTGTTTAGCAATCCAAAAGCTGATCTCGTTCTCCTTCAGGTTCTCTTCCAGGATATGGCCGTCCTTCCAAACGATCGTTTTACCAGGAACAATGAAGCGATGGTCCATATTCTCGTTCAAGTCGGAGAAGCCAACGCCGCGACGGAACATCTTCAACAAATACTTTGGATAATAGCCGCCATGCTTCAGCCATTTACCCTTGAAGAAGTTTTTGCGGTTGAAATAAATACCGTTCACATCCTTGAAATCCTCATCGCGGAAGTTCTTCAGCTTGTTAAATAGCTCAGGAGTAACGATCTGGTCAGAATCTAAACCAATGATCCAGGGTGTAGTGATCTGGAAGGTACTCAGAGCCGCATGCCATTGCTTGGGATGGTTCTCGAATTTATGGTAAGCCACCTCAGCCCCGTACTGCCTGCAAATTTCCAGAGTACTATCCGTACTGCCAGAGTCCAGCACATAAATAGGAGCACCAAGGTTTTTGATAGAAGCCAGTAATCTGGGAATATGGATTTCTTCGTTAAAAGAAAGTACGATAAAGGAAAACTCAGGCATCAGCGAATTTTGAAGCCGTAAATATCTGAAATTCTTTTTTAAGAATAGGTGTTGCCCCAAGGGCAAAAAAAAAGCATCCTCTTTTTAAAGAGAATGCTTCACGATTAAGATATAGTATTTTTTAAGCTACTGTCACATTTACCGCGTTAGGACCTTTACGGCCTTGCTCTACCTCGTATTGAACGCTATCGTTTTCACGAATGTTGTCAACAAGACCAGATGAATGAACGAAGATTTCGCTGCCACCGTTTGCTGGTGTAATAAATCCGAAACCTTTAGTTTCATTGAAAAATTTTACTGTTCCTTTTTGCATTTTATTATAATATGCTATAAAGGTAGACTAATTAATCGGTTATCAAAATAAAAGAAATAATTCATTTGTCACTTATTCTACTTCTTCGACTTATTTACAATCTGATAGATATCCAGGCGGCGGTCAGCTAAAGTTCTTACCGCTCCAAAGCTGTGTAACTCCCTTAACAAATCTACATCCACATCGGCAATAAGGGTAGTTTCCGTGTTTGGTGTAGCCTCTGCCTTAATTCCATTACTTGGAAACGCAAAATCAGAAGGGGTAAATACGGCTGACTGAGCATATTGAATATCCATGTTATGCACTTTTGGAAGGTTGCCAACACTACCCGCAATTGCTACATAGCACTCGTTCTCGATAGCTCTCGCAGCAGCACAATTCCTCACCCTGGTATAGCCGTTCTGCGTATCGGTAAGGAACGGAACAAAAAGGATTTGCATACCCTGTTCCGCAAGAAGTCGCGGTAATTCAGGAAATTCCACATCGTAGCAGATAACGATCCCTATTTTTCCGCAGTCGGTATCGAATGTGGTAATAGAGTCTCCACCCACCATACCCCATGCGCTTACTTCCGAAGGCGTAATATGCAATTTACGATACATTTCATGCGAACCATCTCTCCTACAAAGAAAACCTACATTCTGCAGAGTGCCATTTTCAAGAAAAGGCATACTGCCTGTAATGATATTGATATTATAGCTGATCGCGTACTCTATAAATTTATTCCTTAGGGGGATGGTAAAGTTAGCGATCTCACGCATGGCATCAGCACCGCTAAGATGGTTATAAGCGCTCATCAATGGTGCGTTAAACAACTCCGGAAATAGAACGAAATCACTCTTATAGTCACTCACCACATCCACAAAGAATTCAATCTGTTCTAAAAGAGATTCCAGATTAGGGAAGGGGCGCATTTGCCATTGTACAAGTCCCAGGCGGATAATGGATTTCGTAGAATTGATATGTCTTGCTTCCTCATTGTAATAGATATTGTTCCACTCCAACAGCGATGCATACTCCAGCGATTGAGTATCTCCGGGCAAATAACCCTTCAATATCTTCTTCACGTGAAAATCGTTCGCTAATTGGAACGACAGGGTAGGGTCATGTATTTCCTTGCCTTTAACTTTCAACAGATATTCTTTAGGCGTTAGTTGTTCTGCATAGTCTTTATACTTAGGAATGCGTCCTCCTGCAATGATCGCTCTTAGGTTATATCTCTCGCAAATATCTTTACGCGCGTCGTAAAGGCGTCTTCCAATTCGCATTCCCCGGTATTCCGGATGAACAAAGAAGTCGATACCGTATAGCACATCTCCTTTGGGATCATGGGTGGAGAACGTATAATTGCCGGTGATCTGGGCATAATTATGATTGTCGCCAAACTTCCCATAGTTTACTATAAGCGACAAAGCACAACCCGCGATGGCACCATTAACCAGGATACAGATCTGCCCCTCCGGAAACAACTCCACCAGTTTGCTAATATGCTTCTCACCCCAGAAAGACGCGCCTTCCCATTCCGAATAAGCCTCGATCATTGAAGCCTTCAAACCCAGGTAGTCGTCCTTCGTAAGTGTTCTTAATTCTATTTTTAAATCCTCGTTCTTTAAATCTTGCTCCATAGTATGATGATAAAAGGCTCATTAAAGCTATTAACAAAGAAAAACGCTCTTAGCCTACATGAGCCCAAAAAAAAAGCATCCTCCGGTTAGGGAGGATGCTTCACGATTAAAATATAGTATTTTTTAAGCTACTGTTACATTTACCGCGTTAGGACCTTTACGGCCTTGCTCTACCTCGTATTGAACGTTATCGTTTTCACGAATGTTGTCAACAAGACCAGATGAATGAACGAAGATTTCGCTGCCACCATTAGATGGTGTAATAAATCCGAAACCTTTAGTTTCATTGAAAAATTTTACTGTTCCTTTTTGCATTTTATTATAATATGGTATAAAGGTAGGCTAATTAATTGATTCCCAAAATAAAAGATCAGTTATTTCCCTTTGATGACATGGCTGTGATATACCAACAAGCAGCCTTCTTTTCTTTATTCCCAATTATCCCATCCCTCAGCCGGTCCAGGCTTCACTTTCGGGAACTCCCGCAAAACGGCCTTTCTACGAAACTCCATTTTATACATGTCGATACCCTCAGCCCAGAAGTCCTTAGCCACCTCTAGTACGTCGAAGCCTTGCTTTTTATAGAATTCGTAAGCCAGTTGTGAAGTACGCACCGTGATCGTTTTTACACTCTCTATTGCAGTTAATTTTTGAAGCCGGTATAGCACGAGCAGCTTACCCAGATTCCTTCCCCGGTAGTCGGGATGCATAATGTCCCAGCTCAGCTTACCAACAGTTTTTTTATCATCAAAGTTGATTCCCCCGCAGCCCACAATCTTATCTTCGCTGATCAGCACATAATACAGCTCTCTCTCCTGATCCAGATAATGTTCAAAGTCGGCCTCCTCTGCCGGAGCAAAATACTTCGGAGTGTTCAGTCTTAGTAAAGTCAACACCTCTTCCTTATCATCGACTGAATATTCCCGTATGCTAAAATTTTCCTTCATTTTTCAGGCAATATCCTCATATTTCTTTTAATAGCAAAGCGAAGGGCTTTTATGTGCAGCCTGGGACTCCTATTTCCTTCGCCTTTTTATCACCAGCGCATTCGCAACTTTCCTTTCACCAGCATGATCCCAGATCTTATTGTCGCTAGGGTAGCTTACGATACCATTATCAGGAAAACCGTTCACCCATAAGGCAGAAGAGCCTCCACCATCCATACTGATGGCATCACTACAGCCCATCCATTTCAAAACTCTCCCGAGTTCCATCAAGCTCATCCCGGCCGCATTCTTATCCCTCCCGTCAACCACAACAAAAAGTACCTTATTCTTTTTACCCAAGGCTATGGCCGAGCGGGGGTGACAGTAAGTATTGTGCGATACCGGGTCCAGTTGCTGAAGTTGTTTATCAAGCAGCATAACCGGACCTGTAACCAACACATCTTCACCGTCCAACTGCTTCTCCCAATCCTTGCTTCCATCCCACTTGGCAATAGCTACCTTACCCTCATTTATCACAATTGCACCCTTACGGTGAGGAGGACGTTCTCCATTTTTTGAAACAGCATTTGTATCAATGATCACTCCGTTAGACCGAAGGAAATCAACCGATCCACCCTTTTTTACATCAAAAAATCCGGCATTGATTGCCGCAATCGCCTTATGCTCTTTACCGAAATCACTAACTTTCTTCAGCAAGGTATCCTCATACACCAGATCAATAGGATGTTTGCGCTTTCTTTTTACCTCTAGGAAACTGATATACTGATTAGAGTGGAAAAGTACGCTATCCTTAAACCAATACTGCTTCAGCCGAATCCCTGGAGCCACTTTCTTTGTTTCCCATTTCGCCCTTACAACTGATAGAGAATCTGCCTGAGCATAAGAATCAGAAGGGGAGGTAAGTAAGAGAATACCAAGGGTAGTAATAATAAGTAGTTGATAGGGTAGCTTTAAACAGATCATCGTGGTTTCTACGGATTTTTCAACAAAAATAGTCTTTATACTCCCATATTTCATTTAGATGAAGACCCTTTCCAACCTTGGTATAATTTTTATTCGTTATTGGCCTTAAACAATACCTATGAAAACTAAAAATCTAACTACAAAAACCTCTTCGATCTTATCGAATTTAAAAAGCACATGTCAAAGGGGGCTACTAGGTCTTTCTATGGCGGTAATCTGCTTCTCTTCATGCAAAAAAGATGACGATGATAATCCAATAGTAAGTCCGAAAGGGCCAAAGCCAGCCTGGGCGCCTAATATTGAGCCAGAAATGCAGGCCGTTATCGAAAAATACGAAAGCTATGGCGTTCCTCCACTGGAAACCTTAAGTCCGGTTGAAGCAAGAAAACAGCCATCGGTGGCTAATGCGGTAAAAGATCTGATGAGAGAGAACGGCATAGCAATGCCAGCGGCAAATGTTGATACAGCAGGAAGAAATATCCCTGTTCAGGGAGGTATGATTCATCTGCGTATGTATACTCCAGCCTCTTCTTCCAACTCCATGCCCGTAATTGTTTATTACCATGGTGGTGGATGGGTGATAGCAAATACAGATACGTATGACGCATCAATACGTGGTTTAGCCTCAATGACTGGCGCTATCGTAGTATCTGTAGATTACCGACAGGCGCCTGAGTTTAAATTCCCTACAGCTCATAACGATTCATATGCTGCTTATCAATGGGTGTTAGCCAATGCAGCCTCATTTAAAGGAAATCCCGACAAGGTAGCTGTAGCTGGAGAGAGTGCAGGAGGTAACCTGGCAGCAGCCGTAAGTATGATGGCAAGAGATAACAGGATAAAAGTTCCTGTTCACCAGTTACTGGTATATCCAATTGCCAACTACAATTTCGATACGCAGTCTTATAACGAGTACGCCAATGCTAAACCATTAAGCAAGCCGCTGATGCAATGGTTTTTCGATAAATATCTGAGAACTCCTGCAGACGGTGCAAACCCGTGGATCTCTCTGGTAAATGCAAATCTTTCCGGCTTGCCTTCATCAACTGTAATCCTCGCCCAAATCGACCCGCTTCGCACAGAGGGAGAAATGCTGTCAGATAAACTCAAGGCCGCCGGAGTTCCGGTGATGCAAAGAACCTATTCGGGCGTTACCCACGAATTTTTTGGCATGGCCGCAGTATTGCCTGAAGCTAAGGATGCCCAGGGAATGGCCGCATCTGAACTGAAAAAGGCATTTGAAAAATAAACCGTTCAAAAATTTAATATAACTATTATGGAAAATAATCAAAAATATGCCCTTATAACTGGCGGAACAGCCGGTATCGGGTATGAACTGTCTAAACTATTTGCTAGTGATGGATATAATTTGGTACTTGTAGCCAGAAATGAATACGAACTGGCAAGAACTCAAACCGAACTTCAGGATGAGTATAAAATTCAAGTTCACACTATATCTAAAGATTTAATGCAGAGGGAAGCTCCCTTTGAAATCTATGAGGAAATTAAGCGGCAAGGAATAACTATTGATGTTCTGGTAAATGATGCGGGACAAGGCGTTTACGGAGAATTCGTAGATACCGATCTTGATCGTGAACTTGATATCATTCAGCTGAATATTTCAGCTTATGTGATATTAACTAAGAAAATCCTTCAGGATATGTTTATACGGGGTGAAGGTAAAATATTAAACGTAGGCTCTGTTGCCGGAGAAGCACCTGGTCCGTGGCAGGCGGTGTATCATGGCACTAAAGCATTTGTTAATTCCTGGTCCGAAGCTATCCGCAGCGAGTTAAAGGACACAAATATTACTGTTACAGTACTGCTTCCTGGAGCTACAGATACCGATTTCTTTAACAAGGCCGACATGACCGAGTCGAAGATAGTGCAGGAAGGTAAACTTGCCAATCCTGCTAAAGTAGCAAAGGATGGATATGAGGCTTTAATGTCTGGAGATGACAAGATCGTATCAGGACTTAAAAATAAGGCAATGGTTGCAATGGGGAATGTGATGCCCGACACCATGGTGGCTGAAAATATGAAAAGCCAGCAGGAACCCGCCAACAAGAAATAATCACAAAGAGGCTGCTTTTACAAATATAGGCAGCCTCTTTATCTTTAAAGCAGTAAGCATTTGACTGTAAAAACAATATCTAATTAATTGCATTTGTAATTTGTTAAATAGCTATTTTTACTTTATCAAAACGTCCCAGCTATTTAATTTCAGAGCCTTTTTCGTGATACTGGTGCTGGTACTGGTGTTTTGGACCAGCCTGTTGCAAAGCTATGTGCTGTTCCATACCATTGTAGAGCTTTTGTCAATCATTGTCACCTTTGCGCTCTTTATTATAACCTGGAACGCACGAAAAATTATCGGCAACCAGTTCCTTCTTTTTGTCGGCATTGCCTATTTATTCGTTGGTTGTCTAGACCTGTTACATACCCTTACCTATAAGGGGATGAATATTATTCCAGGCACTCTTTATTATGCCAATCAATTTTGGATTGCTACCCGGTTTTTAGAGGTCTGCACGCTGATTATAGGTTTTCGTTTCCTTAAAAGAGAGAAAAGGCTTAACACAGACTTGATTGTTCTTATTTATACTATTCTTTTTGTAGCTATTACCCTCTCCATACTCTACTATAAAAACTTCCCCGAGTGTTATATAGAGGGTCTTGGGCAAACCCACTTTAAAATCTACGCAGAATACATTGTAATTGGCCTTTTGCTATTTGCCATCTGGTTGCTTCACAAGAATAAGACAGCTTTTGACAAACAGATCTGGCCTCTGCTATTATGGTCGCTCATCTTCACAGTAATAAGCGAGTTTTGCTTCACACTCTATATATCCAATTACGGGCTTTCCAATCAAATCGGACATTATTCCAAGCTCATTTCCTTCTACCTTATTTATAAAGCAAATATTGAAACAGGATTCACTCATCCTACACAGTTGCTCTTTAATACCTTATCGCAGGATGAGAAGAAGTACCGAGCCCTTTCAGAGCACCTCAGATCCATACAGGTTGAACTGCAAAATTCCAATGAATCTAAAGACAAATTATTCTCCATCATTGCTCATGATTTGAAGAATCCCTTTGCTTCCATTCTCGCAGTTACCGATCTTATACAAAAACGGGTAGATACGATGCCGAAAGACAAACTGCTGCACTTTCTGAATATTATCCACCGTACGGTCCGTGAAAGCAATATTCTACTTGCAAATCTTTTAGAATGGGCTAAAATGCAAACAGGAATACTTGAGGCAGTTCCGCAGAGACTTGTTGCAGGCGAGCTTTTAGAAACCACTAAAAATTCGCTTGAATCAGTAGCCCTGGCAAAAGAAATCCAAATTGATATAGACGTTAAAACTGAAAAAGTGGTGTTTGCCGACAAAAACATGCTCCTTACAGCACTCAGAAATCTCCTTTCAAATGCAATAAAGTTCAGCCCCTCTAATAGCACTATAGTATTAGCTGTGAAAGAGGATGCAAATCATATAGCTTTTTCTGTTGCGGACAATGGAGTAGGCATATCTGAGGAGGCAATAGCGGCTTTCCTATCCAATGGCCGCTTGAGTTCGACACAGGGGACTGCAAGGGAAAAAGGTACCGGCTTAGGACTTATGCTCAGTAAAGAACTTATCGAAAAGAATAAGGGAAGAATGCATATAGAAAGCGAGCCAGGCAGGGGCAGCATATTTTCCTTTACCATTCCTGCAGATATAACCCCTAATTAAAAATTACCTCAAATCCTCGCCATCATCTTATACACCAAGGTCCTCGGAGCGTACCAGACCGCAGCCTTCAATCTTCTACCCACAGTGCCTACCTGCTTTCGGGTAATAACCCGGTTAACACCATAGTTATCTGAGCCACTTACCAGCAAACATTCCGGCTTAAAAGAGTGGAATTTTATATGAGGATAATTAATATCGAGCACCGCTTTAACCTTTTGGTCGGGCCGGCAATACTGTAGCAATAGAGCGTAACGAGGCTTATCAGTAGGGTTCTGAGTAGCATGCCATAGCCTGCCTTCAAACACAAAGAACTGACCATCTTTTATTGAGAGATCCACCAGGCGAGTATCAGGATCAATTTCTCTGGCAATAGCTTCAACCTTCTCATTGTTGCTCAGGTCTTTACCCTGCAGCTTCAGATCATCAGGAGTAAAATCAAAATCTTGAGATCCGGTAATTAATGTCATAGACTTACCTGGAATAACATTTTCCAAAGCCACCCATACCGAGATTCCTTCCCACTCACTATGCTCCAGGTCGATATGCCACGACAATTTCTTCCCCGGCGCCTGCTTAATGATCTGACAACCCGAAAGGAGGATATCTTGCCCAAGGATCGGTGTGATCTGATCAATAATAGAGGGGTGACAGGCAAGGTCGGCAATAACTGGGTTGATCGTATGCCGGCCCTTTAACCAGGGGAGAAGCCGGTCTGAAAAATTCCCAAATTGCCTGATAATTTCCTTGGCCCCTGAAGAATTTAAAAGATCGAACGGCCCCCAGTACCCAGTGTGATTAGTTTTCATAGCTCATGTTCAAAGGAATAAGTGATGAGCAATGTATGAAACTTATCGGGATATTAATGCCTTATTATCAGACTATTATTATTTAAAAAAGGTATGCTTATTAATCTGCAGGTATTGAATCAACATGATCGTCTTAGCATCCCTGATCCTGCCTTCAGCAACCATTTGGACGGCTTCGTCGAACTTAAGCTCCAGGACCTCAATATTCTCCTGCTCCTCCTCCAGGCCACCACCATCAGAAACTTTCATTCCCTTACTGTACTCCGCAATGAAGAAATACAATAATTCAGTAACTGAACCAGGCGACATATAAGCCTCGAATACCTTCTGTACTTTATCAATCCGGTAACCCGTCTCTTCCTCCGTTTCCCGGCGAATGCAGTCCTCGGGCTGATCCTTGTCCAACAAGCCCGCACAAGCCTCGATCAACATTCCATCGGTATTTCCATTAATAAAAGTAGGAAGCCTGAATTGCCTGGTTAAGATCAAGGTTTCCAGTTCTGGATTATAGAGCAGGATCACTGCGCCATTGCCGCGATCATAAGCCTCGCGTGTTTGGCTGATAGTTTCGCCACTAGAAAGTGTGCTTTCGTAAGTGTACCTTCTTAAGGTATACCAATTATCAGATAAAAGGGTGTTTTCTGTTATTTTGATATCTTTCATAAGTATTAAATCTTTTAGTTCAACTGACCATATCTTCGCAGTAAGTTCCTCAGTTTATCACCGGCACCCTCATTTAACTCTCCACCGTGAAAACATAGAATTCGTTCAGCTCCGATCTTCGCCAGCTTTTCGACAGAGCTAATCGCCGCGGGAAGATCAAGAGTATACTCAGGATTGGCAATGTCTGGTTCCCCATCTCCAATCACCACGGCATCTCCGGCAATAACGGTATTGCTCGGATGATGAAAAAGAGAAAGATGACCAGGGGTATGACCAGGCGTTTCAATAATAAGCAGATCAGGCCATGGACTTTCACCTTCAGAAAGAAAGCCATCTACTTTTGCTGCTTCAATACTCTCCAGCGTTTTCTGAAACTCCAGTGCATAAACTTTTTGCTGTTCATCAAGGGTTTCAAACAAAGCTTCAGCCTGTACTAATCGCGGAGCTCTTTCTCTTCCTTCAATAAAGGCTGCCTCAATAGCTGAAGAGTACACCTTTATCCAGGGATACCGGCACCTGATCCTCGAAAGCGATCCCACATGATCCAGGTCATGATGGGTAATTACAATAGCCGTAATTTCAGACATCGAGAAACCAGTCTCCTGAACAGCATTTTCAATCTTAGTAAGAAAACCCGGGTAACCGCAGTCAATCAAAATAAGATCCTGACCGCATTTAACTAAACTAGGGTAGATAATTTGTTTGCCTTGCTGCCCCTCGTATTTGAGGGCTAAACTGAATATTTGTGACACTATAGATTTTGCTTACACCCTTAACGTAAGCCCTGGCTGGTTTGTAACAGCTTTGTTTGCTAAATAGCATAAGCGATTACTTATCAGATGAATAAAAGTAATTTTGGAAAGCCATACCTACACATTAATCATCTTCATATTAGCTCCGATAGATGCGGAACAGATTCCCAGTCCTGATAATCATCCGATCACCAGGACTGGAAATTATCTTAAACACCCTTCTCCGGCAGTAATATAAAGCGGATAAAGTTTCCATTATCCAGATACTGCTTCGCTGCTGATTTCAATTGGGAAAGCGAAAGCTCGTTTAAAAGTCTCTCTGAGACCATCACATCCAGCAGGTTCTCCTGGTTCTCACTTTGCCGTGAAAGGTAGCTCAGCCAGAAACCATTATTCTTCAGGGCAAGCTCCGAACTTTTACGGTACGATGCCTTAAACTTCTCAACATCTTCAGCCTTCGGACCTTCCATGGCAAGCTTCTTAAGCTCTCTTTGTACAATTTCGATAAGATGATCGGTGTTGGCAGGACTACATCCAAAGGTGATCATCATGCCGAACCTTCCTGTAGGAAGTTTAGAATAAGTGGTCCTTACAGAGGGATTGTACACTTCGCTTTCCTTTTCCCTCAGCTCCTCCAATAGCCTTAACTGCACAACTTCCTGCAAAGCCTCCAGTGCCAATCTGTTTTGGGCATTCACCATCATATCCCCGCTTAATACCAAACGTACACTTGCCTTATTCTCCGTTCCCTTCAGCACCTTTTTAGTGATGTTTCCTTCGGGTGTTTTGGTATTGTGGTCCATAGCCTTTCTACCTCCAGACCGTACCGGTAACGAACCTAGGTATTGTTCCAGAAGGGGAATAATCGCCTCTGTATTGAAGTTTCCGACAAAAACAAAGGTGAAAGCTGATGCGTCAGAATAAAGGTCCCTATAATCGTTCATTACCTGATTGATTTTTACCCGCTCCAACTCTTCCGGTTTCGGAGGAAGTGCTCTCCCACTGAAATTATTCAGCACAAAAGCCATTGTATCTGCAAATACGTTTTCGGGACTAAGAGCTCGCACAGATAAAGCCTCCCGCGTTTTCCTTAGCATGGAATTGAACTGAGCGCTATCCGCCCTTGGCCGAGTAAATTGCAAATGCACAATCTGGAGCGCCGTAGCCAGGTCCGAAGGGGAAGCCATACCTTGAATCCCGTGCGATCTTTCTCCTACGTATGGCGAGGCATTAACTATTTTTCCATTCAATATCCTTGAAAGGTCAATAGGAGAGAAGCCTGCCAGTCCCATTCCCGGGACAGAACGAATAAAGTTGGCATGAAGAATTTCCTCATCCTTGAATGCAGAGATCCCTCCCGGGGCAAAGGCGTAGAAAGCAACCTCGTCATTCTGGAAATTAGTAGGCTTTAGCAGCACCTTAATCCCATTGCTTAAGGTGAGTTTCGTCAATTCCAATTGCTTTATTTCTTCCCGGTGCTTCACTTTCCCCGGGGCAGGTAATTCAGAAATAAGGCTGGCAGTAACCGCATTTTCGGATGGAGCCGACAAAGGCTGGGCCGCTAAAGTAGCGATTGTCCCCGTCACCGCAGCTTCATCTGGTAATAATTCAGATGCCTTTGCTGGGCCTAACACCAGGAAATCCCTGTTCGTATCTTTGATATAGGATGCACCCAGCTCCTTCAATTCCTGAAGGCTTATCGACGGCAATACCTGCTTCACAAACTGATATTCCCATTCCAGGCTCGGGATAGCCTCTTGATTAAGATAATTGTCTTTGCAGGCCTGCAGCAATCCTGAAGAACTACGATGTTCCTGGTCTTTAACTGCACTTTCCATACTACGCAAAAATTGGTTCCTCGCCCGATTAAGTTCACTCTGCGAAAATCCAAACCGTTTAACCTGCTCTATGGTCAGCCAGCTTTCTTTAAACGCTTGGTCCAATTTAGATTCATGGGCAGAGACCGTGAACGAAAACATATTAAGTCCCCCAAGGAAGGGCTCCACTGAAGCGCTGAAGGAATTGTACGCTGCATTCGGATTTTGATACCTGCTTTCCTTTATCCTGGTAGAAAGCATGCCATTGAATAGTTGCAATTTCAAATGAGCCACATAGTCTTCCTGCGTTACCACCTTTCGTCCAGGATGCTTGATCATTACCTGAATTTCAGCACCAGCCTTTTCCACATCCGTCACTTTCATGTACTGATTTTTCCCGGTTAAAGCAATACTGTGCCTCGTTCTGATTTTAGGAGTACCCGCTTTGGGGAGGTCTGAGAAAAGTGTTTTGATAATTTTTTCGACCTGTGCTACGTCAATATCACCCACCACGATCAGGGCCTGAAGGTCGGGCCGGTACCAGTCCGAATGGAAGCGTTTTAACTGTGCAGGCGTTAATTCCGATATCACTTTTTCCGTTCCAATAGGTAATCTTTCGGCATAAAGCGACTTGTTGAACAGCATCGGGAGGTATTGATTGCTCATACGCTCCTGCACGCCCATTTTCAGTCTCTTTTCTTCCAGTACAACGCCCTTTTCCTGTTCAACCTCCTTAGCATCAAAGGTTGCCTCATTTGCCCAGTCGCGCATTATTCTCATTCCTTTCATTAGCATGGAAGGATCTTTTAAGGGAAGCGGCAGCTCGTAAACCGTTTCATCAAAGCTCGTATGAGCGTTAAGATCCGCGCCGAACCGCACCCCCGATTTCTGCAATTGGGTTACCATGCTGTTTCCCGGGAAATGAGTAGTACCGTTAAAGTTCATATGCTCCATAAAATGAGCAATACCTCTCTGATTCTCCTCTTCAAGGATAGAACCCACGTCGTTAACCAGCTGAAGGTGCACACTCTTTTCAGGAAACTTATTCTTTTGAATATAATAACTGAACCCGTTCGGCAAACGCCCCTTTTTGATAGAAGGGTCGGCGGGTATGCTTTGTGCAAATGTTGGGCTTCCTGCTGCCGCCATTAGGGCCAGCAGGCTTAGTATCGTTCTTAAATTCATAGTTTTTTTTCTCACACTAAATCTTTTCTCCAACCCGCAACCGTAAGTATTTTTCGTATTGATCCTTCTTTAAAGCAAACCTCAGAAAGCCCAATTGCTTCTCCTCAACCTTCCGGTAGGCTTCCTGCTTCTCTTTCAAGCTTGCTTTTTTCTTGTAGATCTCCTGCAATTCCTTGTAGTTAGCCGGGAGAGACCATGCTATCTTTCCTTTTTGATATTCCTTCAAATCGAGGTTCTCCTCCAGGCCCTTCATATACCTGCTTGTATATTGCTCCAGGGTCATGCCCTTTAATAAGGCGGAGTACTTGGCATTCAAGTCGCGGGAGGTGATTTTCGCAACCAGGCCTTGCTCTTCTTCCGAAGGTCTTGCCCAATGCTCCTCACTTTCAGTAGCAGCAGTGGCGGTACTTTCCGTAGGTGCCCCCATCAGATCCTTAAGCCGTTGCTCCAATTCCTCATGCTGAAGCGCAAGTGCCACGATCTCTCCGTTTTGGTTAAACAATGCCAGATAGGGAATTCCGTTAAATCGATACTTTTCCATTACTTCCCTGCCCCCGTCTTCAGTACGTCCCTGAGCCCAGGGCATGTTTTCCTCCGCCACAGATTTCTTCCACATGTCATCCTTACGATCGAGTGAGACAGCCAGGATTCCCAGTCCTTTATCCTTATACTGAGCATAGAGCTTTTTTATTCCCGGTATACCCTCGCGGCAGGGAATGCAGTATGTCCCCCAAAAATCTACTAGTGTGTATTTAGCTTTTCCAAGAACGTTTCGAAAGGATTGGCTTTGCCCCTCAAGGGTAAGGAAGCGGAAGTCGGTAGCTGCCTGGCCAGGATCCAGCCGAGTGAATTCTGCAATGAACTCCTGTACTGCAGGGTTGTCTGGGTGACTTGCTTTCAAACCCTTTACAATTCCCGATACCAAGGCTTTGTCCTCTTCGCGATTTAAAAGTTGCAAAACGCAGATTACAGAGGGTATCTCAGCATTTTGTTCAGCAAGCGAGCGTAATGAATTGTAGTAATCAGGACCTGCCTTACGCCTTATTGAATCCGGCACACCGCCCGACATTGACGATTGGTACTTAAGCTTTGCCTTGTTCAGCGCGTTAAGCAGCTTATTCTCTGTTCCGCCGCCCTTTATCTCCGGCAAGCCATCCGGCTGATAAGTGATCTCGAGATTGTCATTGCCCAGCCAAATAGTATAGGACTGCTCATTATTTAGGGCCATAAGCCTGGCACTCGGCCTATTAACCATAAAAGTTTTAGAAAAGGACCCATTAGGGTTTATCCTGGTAGAATCTGCAGGTCTGGAAGCCCGTTCCTGCTTTTCAAAAAAATAAATCTGTCCCTTGCTTCCTTTACCCGCATTTCCGCGCACAAGCACCGACTTTTGCGCATAGGCAAGTGAGGGGAGTAAGAATAGAAGGCAAATAATCTTATTCATGTTCTTTATTTTTAATAGGATGCAGCAGCAAACCGCGTATCCTGTCTGCAATTTTTTGATCTATTTTAAGGTTCCTGGCAAGGATAATTCCCTCACTGTTAATGAGCCATGCCTGCGGAATCGTGATCGGACTTAGATCCCAGGTCTTCGCGAAACTGCCAACACCACGCATTCTCTGAAAATCCATTCCCTGGACGTCATAAACACTCAGCCATTTGATAGACTCGCGTTCCAATATCTGTTTGAACATAGCCTCGTCTGCGCCGAAACTAACAGCAAGAACGCTCAAACTGTCCTTACCCAGCTCTTCCCATGCCTTGTTAATATTGCTTTTAAAGGCCGGGAAATTTGGCATGCTACGTGTCCAGAACACAAGCAAAACATTCTTTCCCTGCAGGGAAGAAAGGCTCACAGGCCGGCCATCCACATCAGGAAGATTGAAATCCGGAGCCTTATTGCCTGGTTCAAGCCTTTTAGCTGTTGCAATTCTTTCAGCCATCTTCCGACCCAGGAAAGACCCTCTCAATTTCTTGCTGAAATGCTTAAACTCCTGTTCAACCAGCGGAAGCTCTATAATGAAAGGTCCCCTCTTTTGATAAAAGATATTAAAGGCTGCATAGCTATCAGGATGTTCAACTACGAAAACACTATCGGTTTCTTTTTTCTTCTTTAAGATAGGGTTCACCTTCAGCATCAAAGACTTCGCACCTGCCGTGTCGCGTTCCGACTGGTATTTCATATACAATTTCTCGTACGGCGCTAACTGGCTGTCCAGTTTCGCCTGCAGATTGTTGATCCTCTCCAGTAAGATCTGATTTTTGCTACCAGTGATAGTGGCTGTTTTTACTCCAGCGCTACTTTTAAAACGGATATCCGAAGGTTCGAGGTAAAACTCGACAGCATCGCGGTTCATGTACTCCTCATAGGTAACTCTCCGGTTATAGGTCGGATTGATCTCCAGGGTAGCCAATACAGGCTCTTTTACTTTGCCTTTAAATACAAAGGTCCCTTGTTGCAGCTGCATTGAATCAACTACCCTAACACTGTCGTTAAAATAGCTTAGCCGGATAAGGCCTGATCTTTCTTTCGATAATTCTCCACTGATCGTGAATGATTTTTGAGCATAAAGAGCTCCACCTGCTATCGTAAACACGATAGCAAGCAGGCCTTTTTTCCATAAATTCCTGAACATTTCTTGAGTTTATTAGAATGAAGTCATCTAAGGGTTATTCTCCATTCCAGGGTTTGAAACCATAATATTAGCAGGTAAACGAAGCACCAAGCGGTCCGGCTGCCTGAGGGTAAAAATGGTAGGATCGCCCGCAGTTGACGGATAAACTTTATGGGTAAATGTTATCCCCTGAAAAATAGGATCAACAGACATACGCCTCATATCGAACCAGCGGTATCCTTCAGCTGCAAATTCCCTTACACGCTCATCAAAAATGAATCGTATAAGCGCGTTCTGATTACCCGCTATCGTTGCAGGTACCTTTGCATCTGCCACCGGCATCCTTTTCGCCCTGAAAGCTTCCAGGTCCGAAACTGCAGCATCCAGACGGTTTAACCGTGCACGGCATTCCGCCAAAAGCAGGTATACTTCCGGCAGTCCCACACCAAACTTACTATAGGAAACTCCATACTTGCGTAATCTTCCCTGCGGATTCGGCAAACCTGTACTGTAAGTGGGGCTGTAAAACTTCAACCTCAGGTCGGAAGGGGAGTAGAGGGCAGCAGTTTCGGGACTAATAATGATACCGCTGTTGCCAAAAGCAAAAGGATTCCCGAAGGTCTTTGCCAGTACGGATTCCGTAAAATCATTATAGTTATTGCCAGGAGAGGTAGGGCCATTATTTGCAATAGGCAAAAAGGCGCCACCCGGAGCAAAGGTTACATTGTAATCGTACAGCCTGGCAGGACTGGCAGAGTTTGCATTATTCTTCAAGGCTGATTCCAGCAATGGCAGGGCAAGATCAGGTTTTCCCATGAATAGGTAAACCTTACCTAATAGTGCCTGAGCAGCAGGTTTAGAAAAGCGCGTCTTCATTACGTTCTCCATCGGCAGATTTTCAATAGCCGCAAGCAGGTCTGCAATAATGAAGTCGTATGTTCCCTGAACAGTCCCGCGACTAAAAAACGTCTCCATTGCGTCGGCCTCAGTAATGATAGGAAAGCCAGGATCGGTACTCGCAGTTGCTGCATTATAAGGCTTCGCATAAAAGTTAACCAGCTGAAAATAGATCCAGGCGCGGTTAGCCAGAGCTTCTGCCTGTAACGACTTTTTCCGCTGCTCTGTCCCTCCGGTTGAGCTCATTACGTCATTGATCACCAAATTGCAGGTATAAATTTGAGGTAAAAAGCTTCGCAAATCAGAAGGAACGTCCATTACCTGTTCATAGATTACATCATCCCACCTGAACAGGCGTTGTGTTTGCGGGTTGGCAGAATTGAAAAAGGTAGCTTCGGCGGCAATATCGTCGCCCATCAATACGGGCACCTGCCACCCTCCACTGTTCAGGTACTGATAAAAGGTGCTATTGTTCATCAAAAGCGCATAGTCTTCTGTTTTTTCAGCTATTTGCCTCCCTTTCGGGATCACTTCCAGAAAGTCCTTTTTGCAGGAGCTGAGGGAGGCGAAAATTAGTAAGAGACAATATATATATCGGGTTCTCATGTCTATTATTCCTAAGGTGAATCTTAAAGTGAAATGTTTGTACCAATGCTAATGGGATGCTCAAACGCCGGAGCTCTTCTTAAGCCGCTAACTAAGTCATGGTATTCCGGATCAATTCCATTCTTGTTCGCCTTCCAGATCATAAAATTGCCGGACTGAACAAACACACTTAATCCGTCAATCCTTACCTTTTGTAAAACGCTGCGCGGCATGGTATACGTAAGGGTAATATCACGCAGCTTCATATACGAAGCACTCACCACATTAATATCACCCTTTGTATAGTAGTTGATATCCCGGCGGAAATGCGCGTTTTGATCAGCCACATAAGCCGGTACATTTGTAAAAGCCTCGTCACCCGGTTGTTTCCAGCGATCGTTAAAATAGCTACTGATATTTCCGGTGAAGAGAGTAGTGGCGCCAGTAAGCCTACCGGTATAAAAGGTATTCACATCCCTTCTCATTACATGCCCCAAATTATAGATCATGTTGGCCGATAAACTAAAGGCTTTAAACCTGAAGGTATTGGAAACTCCACCGCTGTATACAGGGATCACTGTCCCCTGGAAAGCAACATCATCACCCACAGCTACCGACATTCGTTTAGTAACCGTACCATCAGCCAGTCTGATCGTCGGATCTCCCAAATTATCCAGCCCGGCATACTGATAAGCAAATAACGGATACATACTGTAGCCCGGGAAGTAGTTAGTCATTACCTTGCTGGCCCCCTGGTTCAGAAAAGGACTAATCGTGCCATAATTCACCAGTTTATTCTTATTGCGGCTCATGGTAATATTGGTAGCCCATTCGAAATTAGCAGAACGCAGGTTGGTAGTCCGCAAACTGAATTCAATCCCCTTGTTCGTCAGCTCTCCCAGGTTCCCGGTAACTGAATTAAAGCCCGTAAAAGGATTCAGAACAGAAGAGCCGAGCAGGTTGGTTGTCTTTTTACGGTAATGATCAAAGCTGAAATTGATGCGGTTATTCAACACGGCCAGATCAAATCCAAGGTTCTTTGTACGCGTGATCTCCCAGAGAAGACGGTTATTCGCGGGACTTTGAACGGTCAGCGCTGTTCCACCTATATTTTGCCCGAACTCGGCATTAAGGATATTGTAGTTAGAACCAGCGGCAGAATAAGGCGAGTTTCCGGCAATACCGTAAGTTCCGCGAAGAGCCAGGTTATTCAGCCATTTTACATCATTCAAGAAGCCCTCCCTTGAAGCGTTCCATTTTCCACCAATGCTCCAGGCAGGCTTGTTTTGAGTAGATTTATCCCGACCAAACAAGTTACTGTGATCTACCCTCCAGCTACCATCAATCACATACTTATGGTTGAAGCTGAAGCTACCAAGGGCGAACCACGACCTGAAGCGCTGTAACTCTTCTTGCTTGAAGAAGGGACTCTCGCTGAAAAATCCTCTTACTACCGAGTTCAAGCCGTTCCGGTTCAAGGTATAATCCATCATGGCATAACTTTGCAGTGCTGGATTATAACCACGCACGGTCGATCCATTGGTAATACTAAACTGTTCCTGAATTTCCTGTCCGCCCTGTAGCGTTAAATAATCTTTTCCCTTTCTTAAAGCCTGGTTAAATACCAACTGATTCCTTACCGTCCAATTGCGCTGGTCAACAGTGCTGGTGGAGAATTTTCCTCCCTCGGATGGAAGATAATACACAGGAGTAGAGCCAGCTGTAGGAGCAACAGTCATCGTTAGCAGTTCCCTTCGCATCCTGTAAGACTGCATATCGTCGTAACTACTGGATGTGGTAGGCGACTTTTGATAGCCGTAGGTCCCTTTAAAACTTAGCCCTTTCCAGATATCCACAGAAGCAGTAGCATTTAGCTGTACCGATAAACTGTTAGATTTCGTATTCCCGTAGTTCAGCTCGTCAAGAGGCACATAGTTCAAATTGATACGACTACGGTTTTGATAGTCCAGCCTTAACGCTTCCGACCAGCCTGTCAGGTAATTCATCGGTATAGAATTTCCGTTCTCATCCTGGAACAACTGATAGGGAAGAAAAGAATTATCGATAGCAATTGGCCTCAAAGCCGAGCTGATAGAATTGCTAAGGATCGAATTTACCGCAATCTTCACTCGTTTGCCAGGATTGATATTCTGACTGAAGTTTAATCTGTACGTATCGTTCTTGTCGCCAGGCCTGTTCGTTTGTGTGTTGTTGTAGGATAAAGATCCGTAGAAGGAATACCGGTCATTGCCTCCGGAGGCAGAAAGCGTTTGGTTAGAGCTGATGGCGTTGCGGTACAAAAGATCACTAATCTGACCCTTATTGCTGATAGAAGAAAGACTGTCTAAGCCTGCGTTCACCCGAGCCTGAGAAAGACCAGAGGGATTGTACAGGAACCACTCGTGCGGGGTAAGTACCGAGTTGGATAGCGATGCCAGAGGATAGCTCTGCGGACTAAAGATCTCCCTTGCTGCGCGAATATAGTCGCTGCTGCTTAGAACAGGTATGTAATCAAAATCAGGTTTTCCCTGGAAATTCACAAAGCTGTTGTAGCCTATCTTGAGTTTTCCGTTTTTGTTCCCTTTTTTGGTAGTGATAACAATTACACCATTAGCTGCCCTCGAGCCCCATATTGCTGCAGCAGCAGCATCCTTAAGCACGGTAATATCGGCAACATCATCCGGGTTAAGGGTGGAAATATCGGGAACGATCACATTGTTTACCACAAAAAGCGGATCCGGGTTCAGCTGAATACTACTAGTCCCCCGCACGATCCCCTGGTTCGGAGTTGAGCTACCATTACGTTGGCTAATAGTAACACGAGGCCCCTGCACAATCGTAAGTCCCGGAATAAGCCCTTCCAAACGCGTCAGTACATTCACCGTACCTGTACGGTTTTTAAACACCTCCATGTCAGGCTTTGAATAACTTCCCGTAGCACGTTCCCTGTTTATTTCCTGGAAGCCGTTATTGACAATAGTTACCTCCTTCAAAACCTCCGGATTAACGCTCATCATCACCCGTACATAGCTAGCAACAGGTATCTCTCGGGTGGCGTAACCGATATAGCTTACAATAAGAATGCTACCCTCTTCCACACTTCCGAAAAAGAACTCGCCGTTATTGTCGGTGGCGAAGGCTGCAGAGCCTCCTTTTATCCGTACAACAGCTCCCGCCAGGGGTCTTCCCAAACTGTCAATCACTCTTCCCCGTACACTGATAGGTAGTGTTAATGCATCCTTGATCTTGTCGAGCAGCGATTCCTCTTTCTGGCTGATAATGATCGTTTTATTAACAATAGAATATTTAAGCGGCTGACAATTGAAAACTTTATCCAAAACGTCTTTAAGCTCTGCATTCTTTACATCCAGACTTACCGGCCGGGCATCTTTTACCAGGGCGCGGGAAACAAAGAAATCATAGCCACTCTGTTCACTGATCTGATCGAACACTGTTATTAAAGCTGCCTCTTTTTCGGAAATGGATATTTTCTGGGCAAAGGACCTTGCAGATATCTGCAATATGGCACAGACTAACAGAAAAGTTGTAAGGTAAAACCGCATAAGAATTCTCCTTCTGGTTGCCGGATCCAGCCGTAGTTGCGAGCAGGATGCCAGGCGAAATTTTGGAAAAGAGGCTCCCCGCCCCTCTAAAAAATCAGGGTAAAAACTGTACATTTGTTAAGCATGGATTTTTTCCTGCTGCCTTACATTTTCCGATGGGCGGGCAACAGGATGTCAGAAATTTATTTAATAAGTGCTGGATCCATTTTAGAGTCAGGATAACGATTGCCCTCGTCGTCCTGGCTTTTTAGGATCACCTGTATGAACGAGCTAATTCATCACGGTAACCCTCCTTCCTTCCACTTTGAAGTGAACTTTGCCGGCACTTTCAATCACTTTAAGTACCTCAGTTAATTTCCTGTTCCGTGAAATTCTGCCATCAAAGGTCTCCGCGGTGATCTTGCCCTGGTATTCAACCGTCACATTATACCAGCGGGCGATCTCTCTCATGATAGTACGGATATCCTTACCATTAAATTTGAAATACCCATTCTTCCAGGCCGTCACCTCGTCCAGGTTGACTTTCTCCAGCTCAAGGTCCGTATCAGAAAGTATAGCCTGCTGTCCAGGAACCAATATTCTCGATCCCTTATCCGTGCTCAGCTTTACCGATCCCTCCAGAAGGGTGGTATGTAGAGCCGGTTCGTCTTTATATCCACTAATGTTGAAATGGGTACCCAGCACTTCAACCATTTGCTTTCCCGAATTCACGAAGAAGTGCTGCTTCATATTTTTGACTACCTCAAAGTAGGCTTCACCTTGCAGCTCCACTTTTCTTCCATTGCCAAACGATGCAGGGAATTTCAGCGAGCTCGAGGCATTCAACCAGACTTTGGTCCCATCAGGAAGTACTACCTGATACTGGCCTCCGGCAGGAGTGCTTATGGTATTGAAGCCTGTGTTACTAGAACTTCCTCCCTCCGTTACCACATAACTGATCTGCCCATCAGCAGTCTTCTTCACAGCAACATTTCCCTCGGTGGCGACAATTCCTGCAGCACTATTATCAAGCAGCACTTTACGACCGTCAGAGAGCGTAAGGATTGCTTTGTCGGCTCCAGGAGCAATGTCGTTGCGATAAACCGAAGCTGCAGGCACCTTCATAGAAATACGGTTCAGCAAAAAGTATCCACCTACACTTACAGCCAGTAGGATAGAGGCTGCTACAGCCCATCTTCTTAGAGGAACTATTTTTGGTTCCTTCACAGGCAAGCCTTTCCAGATCAGCTGCCTTTCTTCCAGCAGGTCTTCTTCAGAGAGATTTGTCTCTTCTTCCAGTCCCCATTGTGTAACCCAATTTAATAGCAGAGCTTTCTCTTCTTCAGAAGCAGTGCCTTGCCTGTATTTTATCAGTAGTTCTTTAGCCTCTATTTTTTGCATAGCTTTTCAGGATCTCAGCCTGATTTATGGATAAGACAAACTCAAATAGCCCAGGGGTTAGATGATTTTCAAAAAAAATAAAACAATTTTAAGAAAAGTGGAGGTATTGGAAGGTATTTTTAAAATAAAGTATGGTACTATCTGTAAAATAAGTAGAAAATAAGATATAAAATAAGTCCTAGGCGGGTTCTTAGGATTTTTAAAGCATTTTTTACCTGTCTTTTAACGGTTTCTTCTGAAATGTTCAATTTTTCAGCTATTTCTCGATGGCTTAGCTTCTCGTTTCTGCTCATTTCGAATACGATCCGCATTTTTAGTGGGAGGGAAGCAATCTCTTTTTCGATAATAGCGCGTAACTGCTTCTCGCGAATCAGACTATCCGTGTGTTCAGGCGCAGTATTAATGAAGCTTTGGAGGGAGTCGATGTATTTTGCTTTTATATTTTCGCGGGAAATAAAATTGAGGATCGAGTTATGTACGCAGGAATAAAGGAAGCCCCCTAAGTTGGAAACACTGTTCAGCGTTTCCCGTCGTTGCCAGATCATCGTAAAAACCTCCTGCACCACATCGCGAGCTTCCTCACGGTTCTGAAACTTCTTATAAGCGTGAATATATAATAAGCTGTTGTAACGGTTGTAAATTTCGGTATAAGCCCCTTTATCACCCGTTTTCAGCAATTCCGAAAGTTGATCATCCGAAAGCCCCCTATAAACCGCCATATTAAAGCAAAAACGAATATAAAGAAAAAATTTCGCACCCTCTATAATGTTACCTGTTCACTGACCGACTCTAGGCTGCACTGTAATATTCGAGAGCAAATTTGTACTTTAGTTATTCAACCAATATAAACTCCTATGCCTGGAAGAACCGGGATGATAATCCTAATCTATCTACTACCTTTTTGGTCATTTGCGCAAACGCTTAGAGGTACAGTTTACCGTGAAGGGACTGATAGCGTGTTGGTGGGTGCAAGTGTTTATTTTGGTGGGTCTACTGGCGGCACGATAACAAACGCACAAGGACAGTTTGCTCTGGAAGTGAAAGCCGATCCAATCCCATTAGTAATAAGTTATATCGGTTATTACTCCGTAACGATCAATAGCTACAATCCATTGCAACGGTTGAAGGTTTACCTTAAGCCGAAGCAGATAGAACTGAAGGAGGTGGCAGTAAGTTATGATGGCATGTCGCGGGAGCAGAAAATGAAGATCTTCCTCCGTGAATTTATTGGCGCATCCGAGTATGCGAAAAGTTGCGTAATTAATAATGCTGAGGACATAGATTTCAGGTATGATAAAAAAGAACGAAGGCTTAGCGCTTCATGCAACGCACCCTTGGATATAACAAATAAGAAGCTGGGCTATACAATTCAATATTTTCTGGACAGTTTCATGTATACTCCTGATCGGACCTTGTATGCAGGAAATTTTATTTTTAAAGAAGATAGTGAATCAAGAAACAATAGAAAAATCCGTCGAAACCGGGCATTAGCGTATGAAGGTTCCCGTATGCAATTTATTCGATCTCTCTGGAAGAATGATCTGGAGAAAGCCGGGTTTACCATATACAGAAAAAGGTACGAGGATATTTCTGCCGATACCATACTAGCTAGTACAAATCAGCACAAGTACCTTTTATCCGGGCAAAAAATACAGGTGCTGTATAAACAGAACCGGATGACGAGATCACAATTAACAGTGGGCGAGGATCACGCATTAATTGGCCGAAATGGTTTTTTCGATACGAGGCTTAGTTGGTCGGGAGCAATGGCAAATCAACGAATAGGAGATCTGCTCCCCTTTGAGTACGAACCCAGTGAGGGTAGCACACTTTATAAAAAGTAAGGATTTAAGTAATTTTGTAAAAGAAGAATCCGAACTATTAGGCAACCGGGACAAATGGATGTACATGCTTAAACATATGAGTAAGCTGGATAAAATACCGGCAATACTCAATCAGAGGATCTTTAAGAAGATTTTCCAAATATCGGAAGTATCTAAGCTCACAAAGGAGGAACGTATGGAATACGAATCAAGTTTAAAAGCCCGTTGGGATTACGAGAATGCCATAGCTTATACCGAGCAGGTAGCAAGGGAAGAAGAACGTGCCATTGCGGAAGCTAAACTAACGGAAGAAAGAGCTAAAGCTGAAGCGGACAAAGAAGAAGCTGTAAAGAAAGAAAGAACTATAGCCTTGGCGGCAATAAGGCAACTTAAGAAAACCGGAATGTCTAATGCTGAAATTGCCAAAGAAATAGGCATCTCTGAAAGCGAAGTAGAATAGGCATAATAGCATTCCTATCCGTAGAGCCAGAGCAGTCGCCTCTACGGATAGAAATACTCCCAACACCCCTTACTCCACTGTCACACTCTTCGCCAAATTCCTTGGCTGATCCACATTACAGCCTCTCAGAACCGCAATATGGTACGACAGCAGTTGCAGAGGTATAGTAGCGATCAGAGGTAAGAAAGCCTCATTAGCAGCAGGAATTTCAATAGTATAATCAGCCATTTTCTTCACTTCCTTATCACCTTCTGTAACAATAGCGATCACCTGACCTTTTCTTGCTTTAACCTCCTGGATATTGCTGATCACTTTCTCATAAGAAGAGTTCTGCGGAGCAATAACAACCACAGGCATCTCCTCATCGATCAAGGCGATAGGCCCGTGTTTCATCTCAGCAGCAGGATAACCTTCCGCATGGATATAAGAGATCTCTTTCAGCTTCAAAGCACCTTCAAGGGCAACAGGGAAACCAGTACCGCGACCAAGGAATAAACAGTTGGTAGAATTCTTGAACTTCTCAGCAATAGTTAAAATATGATCATTCGCCTCAAGGCATTTTTCTACTAATGCAGGGATCTCCTCCAGTTCTGTTAGCAATTGCACCCGCTCCGTTTGTGGGAGGGTACCACGTTTCTCAGCTAAGAACAAAGCGATCAACGTAAGAACCGTAACCTGGGCAGTAAATGCCTTGGTAGAAGCAACACCGATCTCAGGACCAGCATGCGTATAAGCACCAGCATCAGTGATACGCGGAATAGAAGAACCCACCACATTACAAACGCCCAGTATAGTAGCGCCTTTTTCTTTAGCCAGCTCTATCGCCGCTAAAGTATCCGCAGTTTCTCCCGATTGGGAGATCGCAATCACCACATCCTTTTCAGTAATGATAGGATTACGGTAACGGAACTCCGAAGCATACTCAACCTCAACCGGTACTCGTGCATATTCCTCGATCAGGTATTCAGCCACCAAACCAGCATGCCAGGAAGTACCGCAGGCAATAATGATGATGCGGTTGATGTTCTTCAATTTATCCGAATACTCGTTAAGTCCCCCCAGCTGGATTTTACCATCTTTCGGATAGATCCTTCCTCTCATACAATCTCGGATAGATCTAGGCTGCTCATAGATCTCCTTCAACATAAAGCTGTCAAAGCCGCCTTTCTCAAGCATTTCCAGCTTAAGCTCCAGTTCCTGGATGTAAGGAGTATCCACAATATTGTCTGTACCCTTAATAACCAGCTCATCCTTTTTTACATAAGCAATCTGGTTATCCTTCAGGTAGATTACGTTCTTCGTGTATTCGATAATAGGAGAGGCGTCAGACGCGATAAAATACTCACCATCTCCAACACCGATAACCATGGGACTCGCCTTTCTAGCCGCCACCAATACATCCGGTTCATCCTTGCTCATCACCACGATAGCATAAGCACCAACAACCTCGTGTAACGCAATCCGTACCGATTCAAACAGATCCAATCCTTCCGATTGTTGAATCTCTTCAATCAGGTGAACCAAAACTTCCGTGTCGGTATCACTTCTAAACTCATGACCCTTTGCCTGCAATGCCTCTTTCAGCACAGCGTAGTTTTCAATAATTCCATTGTGGATGATAGAAAGCCTTCTATCTCCAGAACTATGAGGATGCGAGTTACGATCAGAAGGAGCACCGTGAGTAGCCCAACGGGTATGACCCATTCCGATAGAACCAGATTTATCCAGATCTTTAGCAAAAGCCTCCAGGTCTGATACCTTACCCGCTTTTTTATACGTTCTTAAACCTTTTTCCTGATTGATTAGAGCGACACCAGCACTGTCATAACCACGATATTCTAATCTCTTTAACCCTTTAATGATGATGTCCCAGGCAGGACGATGGCCGATATAGCCTACTATTCCACACATACTTATATAATGGTATTTCTGATAATATTATTTAGATTGCCTCAACACCTCTTCATACATGGCAATGTACTGCTTCACCAGTTTCTCTTCGTTAAAATCTTTCCTGATAATTAAAGGAGCATTTGCCCTAATCTCTTCGATTTTCTCCCGACTGCTACTGATTTTAAAAAGCTGCGAAAGTAAGTCATCTTTAGTTCTTTCACAAACCCAGCCTAATTCCTTTGCCTCTACGTAATCCGCAAGCCCAACGTTACGGGTAAGTAAAACAGAAGTACCAACACTCAAACACTCAATAACAACATTAGCAAAATTCTCATCAAAAGAGGGGAGTACCATTACATCATGATCAGCCATCACGTCGAACTTCTGCTCGTTATTCACATGGCCCAGCCAGTTAATACCTCCGGAAATTCCAAGCTCTTCGGTAAACGACTTCAACTTACTTACATACACTTCCTCTCCGGAACCAGCAATATCAAGAGTCCAATTGGCCTTAAACTCCTTCAAGCTTTCAAACAGCAATTCAAGGCCCTTTTTCTCCTCAACTCGGCTAATAAATAATAGCCTGAGCGTGTTTTTCTCTCTCTCCTTGAGGAGGACTTGTTCCGATTGATCGGAAGGGTCGGGGTGAGGTGTTGTCTTCTCCCTCTCTTTTAGGAGGACTTGTTCTGATGAATCGGAAGGGCTGGGGTGAGGCGTTAATTCAGGAATACGCACAAAATTGGGTATTACAAACACCCCCTTCGGCTTCACAAGCCGTTCAATATCCCTTTTCTCCTTTTCGCTGGTCACGTGAAAATAACTATACTCCAATAATCCTTTACCTAAGAACCTATGTAGGTAATCCTTCAGTCCTGAATTTCTGTTGGTAAAAGAATATCCACTTAGAGTTCCTCTTGGTGAGAGTATAACAGGTATGTTTTTCCATCTCGCTATCCAGCTGGAGAACATGGAAACGAGGTTCCACCAGGCATGAACGTGTACAACTGGGCTTTCATTGCTTACTTTTGATAATTTAAGTTTCCTTGCGAGGGCAGAAAGCAGTTGAGGACTAAAATGAGTATGATCCTTGGTTATTCTAGGATAGTAAGTTACCTTAACTCCATCTACCAGAACGCTCTTTCCAAGTTCGACTTCAAGTTCACCTGGCCCGTTTGCAGAAGTTGTAACTACCTCTATTGGGTTGCCCTGTTTTGAAATCTCTTCGCTAAGTTTTGAGACAGACATAGTGGGGCCGCCATATATATAAGCCGGCTTGTATGAGGCATTTAGTTGGAAAATTTTCAAAAGTTGAATTTAAATTTTTGTATAATCGAATGGATTGCTTTTCTCAAGGTAATTAGTTAATCTAAGTCCTAGCCAAAAAACTATCATTGCAACAAAGCTCCAGAAAACACTATTAACCATAAATTCAGTTGATTCTCCACGCCAAAGTATTTGAAAGAACCCATTAAAGAAGATAATGCATCCTATCTCATATCCACCAAATAAACTTTCAGCTAAATTACACAAAGTCTGACTTACATACCCTAGGCTAAACATATAAATCAGAATTCCAATCAACCCTCCACTTAAATAGGCATCAACAATAGGCCGGGCCTTTGCTGATACAGAAGATCTGTCATCTACGACTCCCGCCGCGTACACCCTTTCCATAGCGATGTCTTCGGTTATTGGTTTATTCTTCCATAATGCACGAGGTATAATCAATAAAGCAGAGTTGGTGGCAATTTCAAGATTATAGTAAGGTATAATATCAGGTGTTGTCTGCACAAATTTCGTAAACATTCCAATCTCGCTTAATCGTCCTGTTAAAAAACTCCAGTTAGTTTCATCCAAAGATGATTCTTCGCTCAATAGTATTTGCAATGCTTCCTGACGAGCATCTTCTGCCGTACTTTCACCAGTCCAAGATTGCTTTCTGATAACAGTAGAATAAGTAGGAGCAATATAAAATAAAAGTAAAAAAAATGGAATTGCAGCAACAATTACCTCTTTTTTATAATATGGATATAATAAACAAAATAGAATAATGAAGTTTACAATTAAAGGTTCTTTGTAGCCACTTAAGCTTGCTACTGCTAAATTCAAAACAAACACTCCTCCGCCCCATGCTACTAAAATAATGTTTTTATTCCTGATACCTCTTACCAAAGTCACTGCACCGCAAAAAATCGTAACGTTGTAGAATCCTATAGAAAATTGAAACAGCCCGGGAAGTTTTTCAAATGCTAAGCTCACAATAAGAGCTATTATTCCTATTCGGACAGTCCATGTCTCGATTGCAATTCGATTTATCGGCCGATAATTTTCTATTTCCTTAGGAGTTTTCTTTTGAGCTATCAATAGACCTGTCACTAATGCAGCATGACCCAGTACTGAAAGTCTTTGACATTTAGCAACAAGTAGTAGCGACTCCTCTACAGCAGCTAGATCGACCTTTGCAATCTGCTCAAAATATTTATACCCCATAGAATCTATGAAATAGAAAATCGATGTGCAACACATGAAGCCAGCAAAGATTAATTGCTGAAGAAAAATTGGTCTCATTACCTGTTTTTCAACCGGGCGATCGGGATGTATGAACCTTCTTGATGAAAACCAGGTTTGATGAAAAATGAAGAATGAACCTAACCATGACACCATGAATGATGATGCCGGGGCGGCTTGAATTATAGTCGCTAATAGCCAAGGCAAATACAGGCTGATAATGAAGGAGGTTTTTAGTGGATACTTCATTAATAATTTTTTTTAACCTTTTCTAAATAATTACCCCAGATAAGAATTCTAAATACGATAATCATCATCACAAAGCTCCAAAAAATGCTATTAATCAAAAATTCTGTAGTCTCTCCTCTCCAGAGCAATTGAAAAAAACCATTATAGAAGATAACACAACCTGGCTCGTATCCACCGAAAATATTCTCGCTGAAGTTAGAAAGGGCTTGACTTATCATTCCTAGTATCAGCATGTAAATAAAAACGCCAAAGGTGCCAGCACTTAAATAACCATCAACAACCGGCCTGGTCTTTGCCGATACACTTGATTCTAATTCTACAATTCCAGCATTATAAACTCTTTCCATTGCTAACGCTTCTGTAATAGGTTTTCCAGGCCAGAGAGCTCTTGGGATTACCACGATTAAAGAATTTTTTACTATTTCGAACCCATAAAAGGGTATTTCCCTTGGAGTTGTATTCACAAAATCCTTAAACATATCTATTTCACTTAATCTATAGGTTAGAAAAAGCCAGTTGTTTTCTTTCAATATCTGAGGATCGGTTTCTAATACAGCACTAACTGCCGCTGATCTTGCGTCTTCAGCGCTTGCATTTCCAAACCATGATTGACTTCGAATTGTATTTGCATAAGTAGGGAGGAGGTAAAATAATATTATAAAAATAGGTACAGATACAACAAGGACTGTTTTTCTGTAATATGGGTATAGAAGACAAGTCAAGATGATTATATTTACGAGAATATGCTCTTTGTAACCGGTAAGAGTTGAATTAATCAGGTTTGCTATAAAAAGGCCACCGCCTATCAATGATAGGAAAGGCTTGTGTTCTCGAAAACCACGGACAAGAATGACTGCACCGCTAAAAATTGCAACGTTATATAGTCCTATTGAAAATTGATATAGGCCAGGTATGCGTTCCATCGCCAAACTCAGGATAAAGGTGATTACACAGACTCTAATTATCCAATCACCTTTAATTCTAGGATCGACAGCTTGGAACCAGGGTCGATTTTTTAGGTGATTTTTCTGAATTAATAACATTCCAGTAACTAAGGAGGCATGCGCTAGCAGCGATAAGCGTTGACAATATGCAATAAGTGCTAAGGGTTCATGCTCTTGAGCAATATTTATATCATCAATTTTCTCAAGATACATGTACCCTGTCTTATCTAAAAAATAGAATGCGGATGTACAGCACATAAATCCAGCAAATATTAGTTGCTGGAGAAATAAAGGCCGCATTATTTGTCTATATAGAGGGAAGTCCGGTAGTAGAAAGCGATTTTTCGAAAACCAAGTTTGAAAAAATATGAATATTGAACCAAACCATGCAATCCAATAAGATATGACTGGATAATCAAAGAATGCAGTTGAAATGAGCCATGGAATATAAAGGCTGAAAATTAGCGAATTTAATTGCACTTTATCTCGTATCATCATATAAACCTAATTCAAAAGCTTCTACTTGTTTTGAAAAGCTCCAAGATTGTATGATAGTCCTACTCTTCTCACCCATTATTTTTAACCGTTCTTTAGAGTTACAAAGCTCGCGTAATTTAATGCTAAGATCCAATAAGTTATCCGATTCAAAGATTAATCCATTCTCGGTTTTTACTAAGTCTTTAGCGCACCCCACTTTGTTAGAAACTAATATTGATTTACCAGAAGCCATTGCTTCATTAACAGCAAGCCCCCACGTTTCTCCTGGGCCTTTAGAAGGAAGGCAGAAGAGATCGCAACATTGATAGATCACAGGCATTCTACTCTGGTTTTGAAAGTCCAGGAAAGAAATTTTTAACGCATTACTATTCTCTAAATTGTTAGATTGTTTTTCTTTTAGTTTTGATTCTAAAACTCCATTACCAACAAAAAGTAAATGGACGTTTTTTAGATCTAGATTTAGAAATGCATCCATTAAAAGTTCTGGATTTTTTTTGGGTTCTAACTTACCTGCGAATAGTATAACTATTTCTGTATCTTCAATTCCCAAAGAATTTTTTAGCTCATCAACATCCTTTTTATGATCTTCTTCAAATCGGCTATTCTCGATGCTGTGAGGTGCAAAAGCTAACTGGGTTGGTTTCAGGCCGTATTCTACGAAATAATCCTTATTACATGAGCCAACATAAAATGCTCTATCAACATGTGAATAAATATATCTTAAGAGTAACTTTCTTACAATAGACTTCCAATTTCGCTCTAAGTCTAACAAGTTTGAATCCCCCCTAAACCAAATTTGCCTTTTTCCTTTGAAATGTCTAAGTACTTTAAAATGTGATGAATACGACCAACCATATACTAGTATCACATCAGGGCAAAATTCGTTAATTCTCTCAATTATTGAGGGATTGATAATGCCTTTAAAATGGTGGCTTCCTGGATCAGTAGAACTATTCTCAAGAAATTCGTAATTATAACCGTCAAGTAATGGTAAATCCCAATCCACGACTTTGCCGAATCCTGGATCAAATTTTTTCTTTATACTTTCTTCTCCCCAAGTATAAAAAACTTTTAAGTCGACTTTTTTAGCCAAAATTTTAAAGACAGGAGCATAATATTGGATGGGGTGTGTTGTTACTATCGCTACTTTTTTAGTTTCCATAGTTATAAAATGCACTTAAAAGTCATAGTAAAAACTACTTTTGTTGTATTGCCTCATTGAATAACTCTACTTGCATCTTTGTCATATTTTTGGCAGAGTAATTATTAAAAACTACCGATTTCGGATAGGTGCCGGAAACTAAGCCTGATGCTACCATAGTGAGATATATTTTTATTTTTTTTCTCATTTCTTGACGATCCATTGCAAAAGTTAAAGGCAAACCTACTTCGCATTCTTCAATTATTTTTGCAGCACTGCTCTTATGATGAAAAATGCTTATTAAAGGGCGTGCAGCCATTAGATAAGGATAAATTTTTGAAGCGGTATATTGCGGATCATCTGAGCCTGGAATAAATAATACATCTGCCGATTTTAAAGTATTAAGTGTCCGATAAAAGGAAATTCGGTCGGTTTGCTCATTTACATAGTCATTCAATCCGAATTGATCCGCAATAGGTTTTATTGTAGACGTTCCCGCACCAGCACTAGCATAACTAGTCCCGATAAAATACACTTTATAACGCTCAAAAACTTCGGGGTATTGTAGTAAGCCTTCTTTAAAAGCTTCAAAGAAGATTGAGACAGCAGGCTGCATGTCAAGCCCTCCTCGTCCAACATAAATTATTGAAATTTCGCCCTGTTTTTTATCAACAGCGCTTTTAAGCTCTTCCTTATATTTTTGTGCAATCTCGAAGTCTTTTTCGAAAGCTCCAAAAGTTATTACAGCACTTGGAGTAGACTTCAAAATAGGGTATCGTTGCTTTAACGTTTCTATGTAAGCTTGGGAGACGCTAATTAGCCCATCTACTCTGGCCATTGCTATCGGTTCTAAAAACTTGTTTAGTCGATAGGAAAACCAATATTTTGGAGGCCGCTGGCTTTTTTGTTTGTCTTGATAGTACTCAGAATGCCATGGATCTTGGAGGTCTATAACATAAGGGATATGATGTTTCCTCTTCCAGTAATTTCCTAAGATACAAACAGGATATTGCGTAGTAGAAAAGTATATTAGATCAAAGTTCTTCTCCTTTAATAATTTATCAACTTCTCTTTTAAAAAAATATAGCGATCTTAATGCAATGCTTCCCAGTCCTAACTTTGAAGTGATTTTTTTAGAGAATGCATTAACTGTATGAACTGGAATTTCATCAGGTATCGACTCTAGTAAGTAATAATCTTTATTAATGTCTGAATGAGATTCATCTACTGTAACAATTTCGGCTTCCCAGCCGAAAGATGAAAAATATTGAAGACTCATTCTTACCCGTTGCATATCTGCTGCATTGGATGGCGGAAAGTATGGTGATATTATAAGAACTTTCATGTAGGCTAAAGCAGCTTGATGGTGTTAGCTAGAGAATTTGCTATCTCAGACGCAGTTGGAGATGAATTTTTGGCTTTTCTAACTTCTTGTTGGATTAAGCTTAATTCAAATTCATTATTGCAATACTTTAAAATTTGTTGAACAAAATCATAAGGATTGTTAGCTGTTTCAATTACTTTTCCTTCATTCCAAAAATATCCACGCCTACCTGCTTCTGTGGTTACCAACGGAATTTCATACGCAATCGCTTTGGATAATTTCATTGATGCACCTCGAGAATACCAAAAAATAGGATTTAAAAATAGGCTCCATCCTGATATCCTGTTTTTAAGCTCCTCATCATTTAGACGTCCGAGATATCGCGCTTGAGAAAACTCTTTAGCTAGGTCCTGACCTATATTTTCAGGCCCTCCCACAATTTCTAGTGTTACATTTGAAACGTTAAGATTTTTTAAAGTCTGTAAGATTTCCTTGAGTGCTTCATAATTAGGAGTATGGTTCAGTGTTCCCACGAAGCCAACTATACCTAATTTTTTTTGCCACTGGACGGGTTCTTCATTACTAATAATTTGAGGGATTATAAAAGTCTTCTTTGCACTTAACCACCTCTCAATATGCGCTTCGGTTTCTGACATTGAGCACACCAAGTCCACGTAATACCTTCTGTATAAAGATTCGGTATACAGATTCAAACCTAATCTATAAAGTTCGACCACCTTAGAAGGTCCTCCTCTCCCTAATTTTCCTAAAACAATGTCGTGTAAAAAATCTCCTGTTTCATTGCCATGTGAAAGTATCACTAATTTAATCCGTTCTCCGAAGCGCTTCTTTAGCGGCTCGCAAAATCTGATGAGTTCGGACTTGTTGAAGAAAATAGTTTTGATACCCTCATTCTCGACTAGGTGCTCTAAAGTAGCCAGATATTGGGTTGGATTATACAATTTGTATCCATCTATACGTAATTTTCTGTAAAGACGATGCAAAGGATTGGTTGAGATCTGAACCTCGAAAACCTGAATCTCAAACTTTATTTTTAAGATATTAAGAAAATACTGTGAACATATCTGCACCCCTCCGGAAATTTGTGAATTCAAATCATGCGGATTTGTTATAAACAGAGCCTTGGGATTATTATTCATTTGTTATTGATCTTACTATTTCCAGATACTCCAGAGCTTGCTTCTCTAATGTCAAATTTTCCAAAATATAATCTCTTGGAGCCAATTCCGCACCCCGTTCCTTTTGGATAAACCTATCCAGTGCACGCTCAAAGCTTTCAATGGATTGAAATTTTTCTCCACACCGGCTATCCCAGTAGGGCACTGCGCTCACAGGACCAAATTGAACTTTGCTTGGAAAATACTGGGGATCCAACCAGAACTTTTGCTGATCCCAAGCAATTATCGGCGTGCCAGTCGATAATATTTGCTGATATGCCAAGCCCTGGGTTTCGTGTTCTACTAGAAAAATACAGTACTTGCTTTTGGAAATTTTGTGTTTCAATTCATGAGGCTCGTAATGCATGTATCTTATTGTAGTATAGCTAAATCCTCTTGCATCTAATGTCTCCTTTATCTTACCTATCAGGGAACGGCTCAGGTCTTCGTAGTTCCAACGGACTTTATCATATATCAAAAAATCAAATTCAGAAGTAGCTTTTATCGATGGGTGCCAGTAATTTGTGTCTATGCCTACTGGCCACGAAATCACCTTCTCTGGATAATAGGAATCAAACATTTCTTTCATCCATTCACCCGGCACTAATATTTTTTTTATATTTAAATGGCGTTTTATTAAGTCTACATCTTCCAGTGGGTGGGAAAAGACAGAAGCTCCTAAAAGAATCGGGTTTTTGAATTTCATTTTGTCCAAAAGGAATGTTTTCCCAATTATACAAGCCAATTCGTCAGGATTCTTTCTGATATAATTAAAGTCGTTGAATCTATAAGGAATCTTTAGTTTGTCTAAACCTTTCATGAGGTTTAATGCAACCATCATTTGTCCACCGGGTCTAGATTTACCTCTTACGATTCTTCTTATCAACTTTCGAACGAACCTGTCGTAAGGCAACCACCGATCTGATTCTGGTTCTTTGTAAAATATATTTAATGGTTTCAATTCAATCCGTATTTAAAGATTCTTCTTATTTTAAAAAGCTGTTCTGTTCTTTTGAATCCAATTACTTTATACAGAAGGTCTGTAGCTTTATTTTCTCCTTTTATATTTTCTGGGTTCAATTTCAATAACCAATTGTATGCTTCTTCAGCTTCTAGCAAGTTATCTTTAGCAATCCAGTGGATCAAAGGCATCAAGATTTTTGATGAGGCGTTTATTCGCCGCTTAGTTAGCTCTGATTGTTTATCAAGCGTATTTAAAATTTTTTTGTAAATATTTATATGCTGATAATTCTGGACTGCAGCCTGAAGTTTATTATTAAATTGTAACCGCTCATTCTTGTGGTGGCGGTGCAGCAATCCATTTATCTTTGCTACAGAAACTTTTGGTTTTTTTAAAGCGACTTCAAGAACAAAAAGACGGTCATCTCTGAAGGCAAAGTCTGGTCTATGGGGAATATCTTCTATAAACGTTTTCTTGAACAGGTATGCAGAGTAATGTGAACTATCGCTCTCTCCTAATTGTTGTGCTATGAAATCATCACATTCTATCCAAGGTTGTGAAAGTGTTATTTCATTTTTTTCATCTACTAGTGAATATCCACTTACCACAACGTCACAATTATCTTGTTCTGCAAGCTCAAACTGCTCTTCCAAGCTTCCTGGAGCAACCATATCATCAGAATCCAAGAATTTAATATACTTACCTTGCGCAATTTTAAAAGCTGCGTTTACGGCCCAACATTTACCCCAATTGCTTTGGGTCATCCTTACAATATTCTCCTGACTTGCAAGCCATTCTCCGGTTCCATCTGTGCTTCCATCGTCAACGACAATTATTTCTATGGAAAGCTTGGAGCCCATACAGCTGTTAACAGCTTGGGGTAAAATCCATAAGCGATTGAAAGTTGGAATAATTATACTTATATCCATTTTTTACTTAGCGATAGAAAATATCTGAATTATACAATTCTGTCCGATGTTTTTATTTCTCGGGTACCAAAAAATCTTCTAAATAGTGGTCGAAGCAAATCTTTCAGCGTATTTGAAATTCTCTCGGGATATTCGATCGTCAAGATTGCCTTCAATTTAATTCCAAAATTTAAATTTCCCCCTACTGCATGATAAAGCAAGTATGCTTCCCGGCGATATGGAAAATGGTTTGTATAGTAACCGAGAAAGTGTACAATTGCAGGGGATACCTTTTGGAATGGATACCATTCCTGATGTTTTGGATCTGGTTTTGGAGGATTTATCAAATAGCGTCCTCCTGAAAGCACGTTAATTTGATAGCCTCCCTGGCAAGCTAATGGATCACTCATCACTGTCCCGTCATCAATTAAAGGGGTTTGCCCATGTAGTTGCATTGCTAAAGCCATAATTACCTCGTCATTCGGTCGATTCCTTAATCGAACAAATCCTATAGCGTCGTATCGTAACTCTAGTTCCCGCGCAGTTTGATAAACCGCTTGAGAGATAGGATTTTTTTCTAAGTAATAGATGCCCCCGTTGAATTTTGGAATATGTGGAACCCTAAACTCGTTGCAAATTTTTTTTATGTCACCAAACCACTCACCATCTTTGATATAGCCTCCTACAACTGAAACTGAGTGCCCTTTAAACTTGTCGAAAAGATGACCAAGGTTTTCGAAAATTAAACAATCACTATCAATAAATAGCGTCTGCCCTTCCGGAGCCAATCTGTCAAGGTATAACTTGGAGGAAAACCCTTCTCCTAACTCCCCCGGCGCAATATTGATAATGTTTATCTTTTCTAGGATTTCGGTAGGAATTGAATTCCGATTATCGGTTACAATAAAAAAACTAATATCAGAATTATGGTGCCATACAATAAATGACCTGGCTAAGTTTACTGCTAAGTCTATATATAATTGCTTACCCGTTGCTATTGTTATAATGTTTCTTTTCACCTGAGTTAGGATAATATCTATTACGGAAGTTTAAAATACGTTTTTCCAAAGTCACTGAAATAAACCAACCCAGAAATATACTGGCAATGAAATAGATAATGAATAAAAATACTAAGTTTTGAGTAAATTTGGTTTGAATGTATGGAAGCATATGTTTAGCTACCGGAAGATGCCAAAGATAAATATTGTATGAATATAACCCAATGAATCCAATCATCCTGAATAAAGGAGTGAGAAACAGGTTAGACAGTTTATCAAATTTTAAGTCATGTAGATATAACACAAGAACTCCAAAAACTATCATTAAAAGAGAAAATCCAGGTCCAGAAATATAAACTGAGTTAACTGGAAAATATAAAAAAGGGAGAAAGCAAACAATGCTCAAAGCTAGTATGAATATTTTGTACTGTTTTAAGACTCGATTAACGAATTCTCTTTTGAAACTATACCAAAAAGATAGAAGCATTCCAAATGCGAAGCTATCTAATCGGAAATGTGTTTGATAGTATAAATAGTATACATTTCCTTTGCTACAAGAATATAATCTTAATGAGAGCGAGATTAAAATAATCGCCAAACAAGTTGTTTGGAATGTCGCACTGAAGGAATATGTTTTGATTAAGTTTAAAGCTGGGACTATAATTATCAATAATAGGTAGAAGTGCTCCTCCACCGAAAGAGACCAAGTATGGTCCCAAATTCTTGGCAAATAACTTTGTAAAAAGAGGACTTCATGTAAATATTTGCTTTGATTGTCGGAGTTAAAAGGAATCAAAAAAGTTGATACAATTAGAAAGAAATAAAATGATGGATAGATTTTTAAGCCTCGTCTCACCAAGAAACGACTTATATTAATCTTGCCAGTATTGCTAAGTTCTCGGAATAGCAATCCGGAAACTAAAAAACCGCTCAAAACGAAGAAAAGATCTACTCCCATCCATCCTATCTTAGTAAGGAATGATGAGATTTCAAAATGCCTAAATAGCACTAAAATTACAGCCAACCCTCTCAATAGGTCCAAACCTAAGCTTCTTTTCATCTGGCTTATTTTTTGACCATAAAAAAAGCATCTCTCCAAAATAAGTGTCTTACCGGTCCGATGTAATGCCGAGCAATTAACTTGGGTCTGTTCAATGGTCTAAGATCGAACTGGTCATCTAAGATAATTGAAAATTTTTCTTGCTCTAGCCTTGACGGACCAACCGATTTTTGCAGTGTTGCAAATATGGTTTGCTCACTGAAATGGTTTGATTGTTTTTCCAAAAAAGGTAACAATCGCTCGATGAGTTGGATATTTTCACTGGAAAAATTCTTTATCAACATTATACCTGCGCAATAATACGGAGCTTTATTAAGTAAACTTTCCAGCCTTGCCATTGAAACAAGTTGCTCATCGTAAGCTGGCTGAAAATCGAATGATAAATTTATGTTAGCGCCAACTGAATTTATAAGTTGTTGGATTAATTCAAAAGGATCTTGCAACCATAGAACATCGGTATCACTATAAAGTAATGGTTTCCCAATTTCTGCTATTTGTAAGATTGCTGCTAATTTTAGTCCCATAGGGTTCCTACTAGCAAAGTTAAACAGAGAATTTCGACCTTTCGCTTTATGATAATCTAAGCAATCGTTAGCTGTAATTAGCGTTAAACGATCTTTAGGAAACCATTTTATCTTTTCTTTGCAGAATCTTACATTAGTTGAATTATCTGTAATTACGAAGATATTCGGTGTTCTTGAAAAATTAGTATAAATGGATTTTAATACTTCTTGTAAAAAAGCAATATTTTTTGAACCACACAGTAAAACCATATTAAGATCCCAAGGATCTTTGCTTACTCGCTTCATGACGAATAAGTTTTGGAAATAGAGTACAGCCTTAAATAAAGTAGGAATTCTAAACGCTAAGCTGTTAGCGATTTTTTCTGGTAGTTTCAATTTAGTTCTTAAATCTCTTTTTAAATCCAATATTTAACCTCATAGCATAATCATAAACTTCTCGACTAGAGAATATTTTTAAAATAAGGTACGAACTTGCTACCAATACTTTTGGAATCATTAAAATTTTATTTTTTATTGATATATTTATATGCTGCCCGTATCCGGAGATATATTCTTTGCCAATGCTTGATGTCGAATCGTCAAGAGAATTTATCATATGGAATTCTCGTGCAGTACTCTCTAAGTACCCATCATGTTGAACATAGGACTGAGCATCGTTAATTTTTATTAAGTTGTTCAGCCTATTTTGCACCATAAAATCAGTCAGATAAGATTCGAACCCTAAAAGCTTCGTTGCTTCATTTTTATCTAATTTAAGCAAATCTGTAAAAGCTTTAAATAACGGGGCTGTCCGGCATAAACATGGGTTTGCAGAAAAACCGAATTTACTATAATATAAATCCTTATCACTTGCTGTTAAACCATCACTCTTCAATTCTTCTTTGCCAAGGACTACCTGACATAAGGAACTGTCGAGATCAAGCTTTTGAGCTAGCTCGTTTAGGTCAAAATTCAAGTTAAAGCACCAATCATCTTCTAACCAGAAAAAATAAGGTGACTTTACCAAAGAGAGGGCATTAATTATGCTCTTCACATATCCGCTCCGTTTATGATTTTGGACTATTATAGTAGGTTTTACTATGTCAATTACTGAACTGTCAACTTTTCCATCGATTGCTAAAATTACGTTCGAAAATAAATATCCGCATTTTTCTTGTAACGACGAAAATGTCTTGGGTAGTAAATGTTCTTTGCCTTCGCAAGTAAAAATAACTAGATCTATTTTACGGTCACTCATTTTAACTTTTGTTTATAGTATTCTATTTTTTTAACATTCTTCCAACCTAAGAATCTTGCCAGAGCTTTTTTCAAGCCCTTATTGTATGGTTTAAATTGAAACGAAGGATTAAGTTTTTTAGCAATTTGTTCTGCTTTAAAACTTAATTCAAAATTATGCGGGAAAAATGAGTATGCATTTTCCCAAAAAAGGCGACCTAATGCAATTTTAGCTCTAGGATCATCAGTTCTTTTTAAAAGGTTATTACACTTTGACAGATTGGCTTCCAACGCACTTAAGTCTGCTTTGGCCCCTCTTGCTTTGCTTAAGCTATTTCTATTAATAAACTTTCGATAATAACATATTGATTCTTTGGTATAAATAATTCTATCAGCTTCTAAAACTACTCTGCAAAAAAATTCGCCGTCGTCATCGACACTAAGTCGTTCGTCCCAAGGGCCAGCAGCTTCAATTAGGGCTCTTGGGGTTAACCAGGAATGAATAGTCACCATTCCGCCGAAGGTTGGACCAATTAAGCTCCCTCCATATAACTTAATAAGGAAGTCTATGCAATCAACACTACCTTCCCTATACCATTCATGATTTGGCCCTATGGAGTACGGTGAAACTCCATTATTGAAGTAAACAGTGGGACAAATAGAGAGTGTGTTATATTTGTCTTTAATGTTTAACAATTGATGCTCAATCTTACCCAGACTTAATAGATCATCTCCGTCTAAGTACTGTATATAGTCGCCTTTAGAAATTTTAAATCCTAAATTCCTCGCTGCACTTGCACCTTTATTTAATTGAGTTATTACTGTAACTCCTTTTGACTCATATTTTCGAGCAGTTGACAGCGTATTATCAGTGGAGCCATCATCAACTACAATAATCTCTTTATTTTGCCAAGTTTGATTTATTGAAGACTGGATAGTTTCTTCTATAAAATCCTCGCAATTAAAAGCTGGAATTATTATTGATACTAGGGGTGCTGACATTGCTTAAGATTCCTTAATGTGTAGGTGAATTAAAAATTTCTAACCACCTTTTTTTTGTTGATAGTTCCGATGGAGCTTGGTTGAATACAAACCAAGGTTCTAATAACTTTTTCTTATAAAGATCGGGGTTTTTATCTAACTCAATAATAGCATCAATCAAGTTTGAGAAGTCAAGTTTATTATATTTTAACCTCATTTTCGCTCCTCGTCCAAAAGCTTTTGCTTTTCTTTTAATTTTACTGCCGATACCTTGATAAAAAGATGGGCGGTAGTCTTGAAAATCCATTTGAGAGTTTCGTTCTATAAAGTCAATCAGAGGATTTGAATTAATTTTAATGTAGTCAGGCGCATTAAGAAAGCTTCGAGTGTTGAAAATCTCCGAGATGTATGGATCACCACAATAAATAGGCATGCTGTTTACCTGCATTGAATCGTAAAGTTTCTCCGTTTGGTAACCTGGATAACAATAGTTTTCGAAGGCTATTGTGAATTTATAAGGCAATAAAAAGCTTCTTTTACGTTCCCATATATCCCCCTTAAATAAAGTATCAATCGATGGCATGTTATTCATTGACTTTCCCGGTGCATCAACCCTTTTATATTTTGAGAGTTGTTTGAAAAAATCTTGTCTGTATCTTACTTCATGAGAATACAAAAAGTTGCAAAACTTGCTTTTTGTATCGAAAATTCTGTCAATGTCATTGTCAGTAAGATGCTTAATAAGAATTTTCGGATCCAACCCATGCCATTGAATCCGTTTGTAATTATTCTTTTTTATTTCTTCCTCCCTTGGAATACCGAAAGCCCATTCGCAGGCATTGAAGTCCGGGATTATATTTTCACAAAAATATCCAATTCTTATATAATTACCTTTTGGCGGAAGATTATCTCCGTACGGCCCAAATAAGACAAAATCTGGCGTGTCGGTTTCAACAAAGTCGAAGTCCTCCGTTACGTCGTTTAATATCTCATTAAGTGCGATAGTTTTATTTATTCCATTTTGGAACTTAATTTTTATAGTCTTTTTCAAGAATTTTTTAATCGTTTTATTAAAAAATAGAGTGGAATGATGATAAATGCCACTATAAGGTCCGAGAGTGTTCTGCTCAAAAAGCACTTGTAGTGCAACTTTAAGCGAATCGAGTCAAATACCCAGGGATTTTTGTTGTAAATACCGCTACCCATATGGATTATTGCGGGTGAGTAATTACCTTCTTTGATCCAAAATTTAAAATTAGGTTTATACTTAGCATTTAATAATGTTGGTCTTCCCTTGAAAATATTGAAAACTTTCTCAGATTCGAAATGAACAAGATCGCCCCATAAACTCCCGTCGTCTTCTATCGGAGTAACTCCCATTTTACTTAAAGCTATCGACATTATAGGCTCTTCGTTAAATCCGTGTTTATGATTCTGAAAACCTGAATTTGCTAGTATAAGCTGAAGATTATCTTGAATTTCAAAGCTCTTCTCTGATTTGTTTATGAAATATAACGCTCCACAATATCTAATAAGATATGGTAGTTGATAATTTCTTATTGTCTCATCTGCGTCCAGATCAACCCATATACCCTTAGTGATTTTTATACCAGAAACATTAATGCTTATGTTGGAGAAATTATTGAAAAATGAATCGATGGAATCGTAAATCAGTGAATCAGCATCAATAAAAATACTTTTTTCCGTTGGTGAAATTGTAGCTAATTTAAGCTTGTATTCTAAGCCTTCGCCAAAAATTTTTTTTTCTATAATCTTTTTCTGCACCCATGCTAAATCATAGGGGAGCTTGAAGTCCTCTTTTGAGACAATAAAAAATGGAATATCTACTCCGTTGTGTAACTTATAAGACCTAGCAAGAGCGAATGCTAACGCTAGGAATTTTTTTCCATATGCAACTGTGAAAAAACTCTTGTCAGTATCCATTGATAACTTTTGATAATTTATTTATTATTTTATCAATTGTGCTAACACTTTCCTTGCCCCACTTCTTTTCATATAAAGCCTTCATCCCGTCCGTAAAATCCGATTTTCGATCGCTTTCAATTGAATCATGAGACTGATTTCCGAGATGTAAGACTAGCGAATTTAAAACTAAGGCATGCTTGATTTTATGTTTAAGAAGAGTTTTTCCGTAGTCTTTGTCGGCATACCAAAAATCAAATTGTTCATCTAATAAGCCTATCTTATCCAATACATCACGTTTGACAAGAATACACCATCCGGTTAGAATACCCTTGAAGATATTTCTTTCATTTGCTATGATAAACTTTCTATTTCTAGACTTAATATTCTTATGAAAGTACTCGCAGAATGGATTTGCGGATTCAACTTTATTGTTAGAGTTAAATACCGCCAGAATCTCGGATGCCCATCCCTTTTTAAAGATCAAATCATTATTGGCAAGGCAGACGTAGGAGGCGCTCCCTGCTTCAATCCCTATGTTTAAATATTTGTGAAACCCAAATTTAGCATCAGGATAAATTGTAGTGGCATTTCTGTATTGATATGGTTGAAGTTGCTTATTTGACTCAATAACAATTGGATTGAATTTGATTTGATCTCTGTTTTCAGAGGTTATCAATGTCTCAATTGTTTGATCGGTTAAAGCCTTTAACCTTTCGTTTTTAGCGTAACTTAAGATTACTACATCAATATTAATAGCCATCTTAGATATATTTGAATGAAAAATCAACCTCAGCCCGACCTCTTACCTCCATAGGATACGGGATAATATTATCAATCAATTTCTTTTGAGTTACCTTGAATTGAATTAAGTTCAAGAAGTCTTTATACACTAAACTTGAGTTTACATGTAATGCAATATTGTAATTCCCAGGTAGTAGAGGAAGATGCTTAAATGTGCCTTCAATTGTAAGTGTTGGATTTGTAACTTGTTTATCGGAAAGCAATACGTTCCTCAGGTCAATAAAGGCAACTTTTTGATCAAATTCATCATATATATTTAATGCCACAGTATTGAAGCTGTTTGTAGTGCTACTTTCTAAAATGAGTTTAAAATCCAAATCATCATGACTTTCTATAGAATCTTTAAACACTCTAAACTCTTTTACTTTAATGTCCTGATTCAATGGATAATCTAGGAGTTCTTGTCTACTGAACTCCGTATCTATTCTTTTATAAGACGCAATAGCGTCAGTAGAAGAACCATCAAAGACTATCTGGCCATTCGCTAGAACAATTCCCTTGCCACACAGATCTCGCACTGAATCCATGTTATGACTAACAAACAACACGGTACGGCCTTCTCCTTTGCTGACTTCACCCATTTTCCCAAGACACTTCCGCTGGAATTCTGCGTCTCCCACAGCCAACACTTCATCTACAATCAATATTTCTGACTCCAAATGTGCAGCCACAGCAAAGGCCAAACGCACATACATACCAGAAGAATATCTCTTAACTGGAGTATCAATGTACCTTTCTACCCCTGCAAAGTCAACAATTGCATCAAAGTGTTTCTTAATTTCATGTTTTCTCATCCCCAGAATTGCACCATTCAGGAAAATATTCTCTCGACCAGTTAGTTCAGGGTGAAACCCCGTGCCAACTTCCAATAAGCTTGCAATCCGACCGCGGACTTTGACATTACCTGTGGTAGGAGAGGTAACCCTGCTAAGTAATTTCAGTAAGGTGCTTTTGCCCGCACCATTTCTGCCTATTATACCAACGGCATCACCCTGTTGAATTTGAAAGTTTAAATCTTTCAAACTCCAGACAATATCCGTGGTGCCTTTGGTTGTGCGATCGTTGGTTTCACCTATTCTAAGAAACGGGTCTTCTTTCCCCCTTACCTTTGCCCACCAGCGCTCGATATCCCGAGATATCGTCCCCGTAGTAAACTCTCCTAATTGGTATGCCTTTCCCAGGTTGCTGGCTTTAATAGCTATTTTGTTCATGTCGGTTAAATGGAAATACTAATATCTGGAATAATTATACAGTGTCGACAAATGTCTTTTCTACTTTATTGAAAACGATAAGCCCGACTGAAAACAGAACAATACTTGCAATGCAACTGTAGAAAAATGCTCCAATATAGAACTCTCCAGACCCTAAAAAACTATAACGGAACGTCTCAACCAAGCCAGCTAATGGGTTTAGAGAAATAATATCCCTATATTTTTCAGGAGCTTCTGATAATGGATAAATTACTGGTGTCGCATACATAAATAGCTGTACCCCAAATGTTACGAGGAAAGCTAAATCTCTATACTTTGTCGTCATTGCTGTAATTATCAGGCCCAGCCCTAAGCCTGTTAGAGCCATTAAAAGAATTACAATTGGGAATATAAAAATATAGAAATTTGGAGCTATATTTTCTCCTTTAATTATATAGAATAAAAGTAACGCGATAAATAACAAGAACTGAACGCCAAAGCGTACTAGATTAGAAAGAACAATACTTAAAGGCATTATCAACCTTGGGAAGTAAACTTTTCCAAAAATACTTGCATTATCTCTAAATACGGTACTAGTTTTTGTAAGACAATCTGCAAAGTAGTTCCAAGCCACCGTTCCTGCCATATAAAAAAGAGGAGCGGGTACTCCTTCTGTGCTAATACCCGCGAGATTGCTAAATATAAATGTAAATATAATGGTCGTGAAGATAGGTTGGATAAAGAACCATAATGGACCAAATATGGTTTGCTTATAAAAGGAGACGAAATCTCTTCTAACTAATAAGAACAGTAAATCTCTATAATGCCATACGTCCTTCAAATGAAGGTTGAACCAGCTCTCTTGAGGCTTTATCTCTAGATCCCACTTGTCGTCGTGTAATGTTTCTACTAAAGTTTGCATGAATTTTTGGTATAGATAATATTAGTGTAATGATAGGAACTTATGAATTAACATTAGCTGTTATTCGTTCTACTTCCAGCATAGCACTTTTCAATTTATCTTTGTAAGTAGTGTAATTAAAATGATTTAGTGCTAAGTATTGTTGTGTTTTTGGATGAGGTGGATTATGAAACACTGAGGCGATGGCTTTCCTGATGTCATTTTTATCAAACGGCTCTACTAGCGGACCAAGCCTTCCATCTAACATTGCATCTACACTACCATCTTTATTTCCCGCTATGACAGGCATTCCTGACGCCGCTGCCTCTATGAATACAATCCCAAATCCTTCCTTTACCGATGGCATAATAAAGAGATCACCTAGTAGAAAGTGGTCAGCTAGTTCCTCATCTTTCACAAAGCCCGCCAAAATCACCTGTTCTTGTAGGCATTCCTGTTCTATTATAGAACTTAATCGTGAGTATTCTACGTCATCGTATTTTCCAAGAAGGACGTATTTTAAGCGAAAATCCTTTTTGAGCTCAGCTAATGATTCAATTACCGTGTCATATCCTTTGTACTTTTCAGTAGAAACTAATCGACACAAGGTTATCATTACCTTTTCACCTTCTTTGATGCCATAGCGTTTCTGTAGGTACTCAGGCTTCTCGAAAGTGGTTGCTGGAACGTAAAATGGATCCAGACAATTATTTAAAACATCAATTTTTTTCTTAGTCGAAGGATAGGTATCTCCAATTCGTTTCTTAGTATATTTTGATACTGCTAAGATTTTGTAACATGACTTTAGTAGTCTTGCCTGGATTTTGGTAAGAGGGGCCCAAATTTCTATTCCATGAGCTATAAGGAAAATTTTAACAGAAGGATTAATAAATTTGATTAGTAAAGCCGGTAGAGCCAAGTTGATATGCGTGAGAATAAGAAACTCAGCATTTCTTCCTTGGTTAATAGCGTTCCAAATAAATTTGAATGTATCCTTACCAAAGCCTTTGTAGAATTCGGAGGGGCAGTAACGAGAATCATGATTTGTATCATACATACTCAGGTTCATAATACTTGCTCCAAGCTCTCTGGCAATATCATAACCTGCTTTCGCAAGGATACGACTTACTTTTTCAACTCCCCCCATATGGGAAAAGGCTACTAAGTTCAAAATTAGGATCTTCACGACCTGCTAAAAGTTAAAGTTAAATAATAGGCCCATATTTTTGACCAATGAATTTGATCCTGCTCAAAACCATTCCACAAAGATATACCTGGCCTTGTACCTTTTACAACTTCTTTAATTTGATCCATTTCGCCAAACCAACTTTGAAAAGGAAATGAAAAGCCCATTTTTTTTCTGTTCCAAATCTTTTCAGGTAAAACATCTTTGAATGAATCAATCAGAAGCTGTTTTGGAAGTCCTCCATGCTTATAAAGTATGGTAGGATCGATAGAGTAAACTGTATCTACGAAATCCTGATCAAGGAAAGGAACTCGCAGTTCTAGTGAGTGCCGCATACTCATATAGTCAGAGTCCTTGAGAAGCTGATTCTGCATATAGTAGTTGAATTCAAGCCAACTAGCAGCCTCTTCTTTCAATAAAGTTTCTGAATGATTAGGAGAGAAGTTTAAGCTATTTATTCTCGCTAATACTTCTTTCTCTGTCAAACCACATAAATTAGCGGCTTGTCCTGGGGTACAAAGGCCTCTTAGAGTCAGGTATAGACCAACTGGTTTCTTAATTTGTAACCATCCAAGCCTACGAAAGGGTAACGATGGAAGCATTCTCGAGAGCCCAAGAATAGATGCTGGCATTTGTTTTAGAAGGTAAAGTTGTTCGATTCTATTGAACGAAGGATAACCTCCAAACAACTCGTCACTGCCTAAACCTGAAATAACAGCCTTCAAGCCATTATCATGTGCACATCTAGAAATAAACCATGAATTGATTCCATCATCACTGGGCTGATCATAGGCTGCAATAATAGCGTTTAAGTTATTTTCTAAGTCTTTTTTACCAACTGTATAATTTCGGTGGTTACAATTTACTTTGTCTATTACTGCTTGTTGGTACTCCTGCTCACTGAAACCCTGTTCTGTAAAAGTAACGGAGAGTGTATGAAGTTGATCTTTAAGTTGTCCAGCAGCTAGGAGGGTCAAAAGGCTCGAGTCTATTCCTCCACTTAAAAATAAACCAACAGGAGCATCAGAAATTAGATGGCGATCAACTGCTGACTTTAATTTCTGCCGGATAGCGTCTTCAGCTTCACCTTTGGTTCTAATTTTTATTTCATGAAATTCTAATTTGCGAAACTTTTCAATTTTTACAATACGCTTGGCTAAAAGATCATACTGTAAGTAGCTTCCTTTCTCAAGCGATTGAACACCTCTTAGTGTGGTATATGGCTCTGGAATATGGCCAAAAGTGAGTAGTAACAACTTCCAGTTTGGGTTCTCTTCCCAGTTATGATTAATATTTACAAAAGCTTTGACTTCTGAGCTAAAAATAATTTGATCATTTTCAGGATTAGTATAGTAGTACAAGGGCTTAATACCTGCGGAATCTCGAACAAGATATACTTGTTTCTTGTTTATGTCATAGAGTGCAAAAGCAAACATTCCATTGAACCTTGCAAAGGCTGCTGTTCCCCATTCTAAATAACTTGATATTATAACTTCTGTATCTGAACCACTTTTAAATTTATAGCCTTTTTTGAGAAGCTGGTCTTTCAGTTCAAGAAAATTATAAACTTCTCCGTTAAATACGATCCAGCAATGCTCCTTAACATCAGTCATAGGTTGGTGTCCCAAGGGACTTAAGTCAAGAAAAGAAAGCCGTCGATGGCCAAGTGCAAGCTCGCCGTCTTTTGAAACATATATTCCTTCAGAATCAGGCCCGCCAGAACTCATGACATCACACATCGCTTTAACCTGAGTGTCAATGTTTTTTATATCTGAATTACCTGAAATAATTCCTGCTATTCTACACATAAATTGATGTGATCATCATACTCAGAAGATGGCTTCTGCCTCTGCTTTTTTAACTTCTTTTGAGAACTTAAGGTTTTAAGGCTCTATAATAAAATCTTTAAGTATAATCGCTACTTTTAGATCTGCCTAATACCACAATCCTCTAATGGTGTTAGTTAATGCACCAAGATTACTATGCGCCTAAGTCGCAATACCCTCGATTGAAAAACGGGAAACTGCCCAAGTGTCGATTAATAGTTTAATGAAGAAATGTATCTTGAAACTATTATTAATTGATATCCATTTGGTAAATCAAATCAATTTGACATTCGTGCTATTGATGCTAAAATTCCATTAATGTCTCAAAGTCTTATTTAACTCTTCTTCCAGATTTCCCACCATCTTGCCTTCTTGTCATCCATGTAATAACCTCCGCTACTGTAACTATTAGAATATTCTGAATAATAATACTGTGTGTAGTTCCCGTAATATGTTGTCTGATAGTAATTTCCATGAAGCATATCGTCTCCAAATGCATTCAAGACTATAACTACATTGTTCAAATGATACTCATTTGATAACTTATCAGGGATTGTTGCTGAATTATATTTAGAGGTTCCAGACCGAATAACAAATATATTTATGTCCGAGTTCCTAATTAAAGGAATAGAATCAGAAACCAAGCCGACTGGTGCAGTATCTATTAAGACATAATCGTATCGCTTATCTAGCTCGCTTAAGAGTTCTTTCATCATGCTTGAATGTAGCAGCTCAGATGGATTAGGTGGAACTGGACCCGAAGGAATAAAGTCTAAGGTTTCTAAGCTCGTTTTTGAAATAATAGAATCTAAATCTGCTTGGCGAGATAAAAAGGAACTTAAACCTTTTTTATTCTCAATGTTGAAAGTCCTATGCAGCTTAGAACGTCTTAAATCTGCACCTACCAGAATAACTTTTTTATCGATTAATGCTAATGTGCTTGCTAAATTTACTGAAACAAATGATTTTCCTTCTCCTGCCACCTCTGAAGTAACACAGATTATTTTCGAATTCTTTTCCGATGCTAAGAAACTTAAGTTAGTCCGAACAGATCTTACAGATTCTGCAAATGCAGACTTCGGTTGTTGCAAGGATAAAGCCTGAGTATTATTTTCATCGATAAATCCTGGAAATTTACGAATTACTCCAATAATTGGAGTATTCGTGTAGCTCATCACTGTATCTTTATCATATATGTAAGGATTTAATACCCGAGCAAGAAAAATGAGAGCAACGCCAGATAAAAACCCTAACAGGATTGAATTTGTATAAATTTTTGACGGAATAGGCGATATTATTGAATAGCTAGTGGCGAAATCAACTATAGTAGCACCTGGGACTACAGCAGCTCTTGTGATTTGAGCCTCCAATCTTTTTTCAGATAAATAGGAGAAAACTTTTTGATTGATGTCAAATTCAGACTGCAGTTTAGCAAAGTCTCTTTCGGCACTAGGTATATTATTTAATTCTTGTTGTGCTGAAGCAATTTGATTTTCAACATAGCTTTGTGTCTTTTGATTTCTTTCTCTTAGAAGTCGTATGTTATTTATAATCCCTTGTTTAATCTCACTTATTTGTTTATCAAGCTGTTGCACAGGTGCAGAGCTTTCGTTGAATTGTACAAGCTTTTTTTCTCTCTCTATAATTAAACTATTTAGCTGAGAAAGCAATCCCGAAAGTAGACCGCCGACTGCCCCCTCAAGATTAAAGTTTAGACTAACACGGTCCCTATTATTTTCTATTTGTTTTTGGAGCTGATCAATTGCAAGTTCTTCCAACTTCAAAGCTTGTTTTTGGCTTTGTTGATTGCTATAACGCTGCATGCTCAACTCTGTGCTTGAAGAAAGATCAATCATTCGATTCGCTTTTTTATACTTTTCTAAAGCTCCACCTGATTGTTGTACCTTGTTATATAGGAAACTTAGCTGCCTTTCAATAAAGTCAATAGTTTGAGATGCAGATGTTCCTCTTAATTTAACGTCGTAATCAACATACTCTTTCATTATTGAATTCAATAAATCCATTGCGAATACCGGATTCTTGTCAGAAAGTGTTAGCTGCATCACATTTGCGCTTTTGGCAGCTTCCTTTGTAAGAATATTGGATGCTCTACCTAAAAAATCAGCTTTTGTGTTGAATCTAAAGGCGTAATTAGCATCATCAGAGCTTGAGTAATTCCCTTTTACTTTAAAAGTAACACCTTGAAGTTTCACTACTTGCCCGTAAGTGTAGTTTTTTACTACATCATTTTTACCATCCTTGTATTTTAAACTGAAAGTGCTTTGATTTAGAGGAGTGATATCTATAAGTTTGTTTATGAAATCCGTAGAATCTTGTTCAAGTATTTCTATAGGAAATGGTTTATTGGGATAAACATCGGTGGTTCGCACTTTTCCTTTTAAAAGATAAGTTACTTTGTAATCAAGTCTTCCAATTGCGTTCAGTAAAACATCTCTAGATTGGATTACAAAACCTTCAGATTGAAGTTTATTATTCCTGCTGTACATATTTGAATTACTAGACAGCAAATCATTTAATTCAGTTCTTTTTTCATCAAACTTTAAGGAACCATTGGTTGAGTATACTGCAGGGGTGTACCATAGGTAAGAATAAGCTATTATCAACGCTATTATTACACAGCTTAATATCCAATACCAACGACTCCATATAATTCTAAATATTTTTGAGTAATCAATTTTTTGTTCTAGTATTTTCTTTTCGGAGTTATCTGGAGTATTCATTAACGAGAAAGATTATAAAGGATTACTGCGCTATTTAAAATAATTAACACTGGTTGGATAAATAACATTGCGTTTTGCAAACCTTCCGATGAAGAATAGACCTTACGAGGCTCAGCATAAAGTATATCGTTATTTTGAAGAGTTAATTTTGGATCAGCAAGGCTATTCAAACTTTTTAGATTCACATAAATAATTTCAGGATTTTTCTTGTCGCCCCTTATTATTTTAATTTTTTTTGTTTCAGCTCTTTCCGAAAAGCCTCCTGCTTGCCCCAATATTTCAGTAAAAGATGTGTTGTCTTTTTCAATAAGATAGTTTCCTTGTCTATTGAATTCACCCAGCAACGTTACTTTTAAATTTACTATGTTAAGTTCAATTATGGGATCTTTTAATAAGGTCTTAGAAAATAGATCTTGTAATTTTTTTGTCGCCTCTCTTCGGGTTAATCCACCTACATTGACTTTACCAATAACAGGAAGTGTTACGCTTCCATCATATTCCACTGTAAATGACGATATAGCCGACTGCCCACCAGCACTTCCTCCATTAGACGATATTGCTTGTGCACCAAATTCAACATTTTGTAAATTCCGTATTGATAACTGATCGTCAGGTTTAATTTTGTAATACACATCCTCGGGCCCTTTATTATTGGCAACGTAAACGGTCCTAAGCGTGTCAGTCACAACATCACTGGGAGCCGTAAATAATGCATGTTTGTAACGACTTGCACAAGAAGAAAACAATAAAAGAACGCTAAAAATAAGCAAATAGCTTTTCCTCTTCATGGTAAATTTCATAACCAGTATAAATAAGATATGCTCTTATATTTTATATAATTTTTCAAAACTAATGGATTTTTTTGACATTTTTACCGAAATAACTGAAACATTTTGAAAATATCAATTGTTACCGTCACCTACAATGCTGAGCGTTTTTTGGCAAATTGCATTGAATCTGTAGTTTCTCAAAGGCATCCAAATATAGAGTATATAATTATAGATGGAGCTTCAACTGACTCCACTCTACAAATCATAAGTCGCTTTAACGATCAAATCGCCAAAATAGTTACAGAGAAAGATAAAGGAATGTACGATGCCCTGAATAAAGGTATAAAAATGGCTACGGGGGATGTTGTTGGGCTGCTAAATTCTGACGATTTTTTTCCCAACAACGATGTTGTCGGAAAGATCGCTCAAGCTTTTGAAGGATCAAATGCTGATATCCTTTATGGTGACCTATGGTATGTTGATCAGACTGATACTAATAAAGCTCTAAGGAAGTGGAAATCCAAACCATACCAGCATGGTATGTTTCAGCGGGGTTGGATGCCTGCACACCCTACCTTTTATGCCAAGCGAGAATTGTTTGAACTGTACGGGTATTACCGTCTTGATATGGGGAGTGCTGCGGACTACGAGCTGATGATCCGTTTTATGCATAAAAATAAACTCAAATCAGTATACCTGCCCGAGCTAATGGTGAAGATGAGGGCAGGAGGGATGAGCAATAGTTCTGTAGAAGCCAGGATGAAAGCGAACCGCGCCGATCTAGAAGCGATGAAGATGAATGGGATTAAATATCCGAAATTGGCAGCATTTCTAAAGCCACTGAGGAAGATTCCGCAGTTCCTGAAATTGTAAGGACAAATCTCAATCTATAGAACTATCTAAAACATATTGAAACAACTCAGGTCTCTGTGCTTGATCTCTGAATAAACAATAAAAATACCTGACTTATGCTGGGGCAAAAGTCCCCTCTACTTTTATTCCATATGACAAAAGTGTACTTTCCAAATCTGAATGGGCTACGTTTTATTGCCGCTTTTCTTGTAATTATTCACCATGTTGAATTGCTGAAAGGTCTTTTCGGTATTAATAATAACTTTAATATGCCATTTTTTATGAAAATAGGGAAAATGGGAGTTGTTTTGTTTTTTATCTTGAGTGGGTATCTAATCACTTATCTATTACTTGCTGAATTAAATAAAACTGGCAAGATTGCGATAAAGGACTTTTATTTAAGGAGAATATTGAGGATTTGGCCAGTTTATTTCCTTGTAGTCATTTCTAGCTTATTTATATTACCTAAGTTTGAGTTTTTTGATATTCCCAGTTGGACATCGACATTGTCCGATGATTTTTATGCTAAGCTCATCTTTTCATTGCTTTTTTTAGCTAACATACCGCTTGCTTTATTCGATCCAATACCTTACGGCGCACAAACATGGTCGGTTGCTATCGAAGAGCAATTTTATCTGGTCTGGCCACTTATCATTAAAAGGACAAAAGGATCGCTAAGCGGACTTATCGGAGTTATAACGGTTTTTTTGCTCGTAAAGTTTTTACTTGTAATAGATAACCATTTCACTCATTTTGCTACACAATCGTTTAAGGCGGTTTGGGAAACTTTCAATCTTGACTGTATGGCTATTGGAGGAGTAGGGGCTTATTATAAATTTCATAAAAAAATCCCCGCTTGGTTCTATAATCCCGTATTTCAAATTTTTATTATTATATGCACAACTTTCATGTTAGTAAAAGGAATCACATTTCCATATTATTTAAATTACGATGTTTATGGTATTTTCTTTCTGTTGATTATAATGAATCTTTCGGAACAGTCGAGCATAGTCAACCTTGAAAATAAGCTATTGAACTATTTAGGGCAGATTTCTTACGGTATCTATATGTACCATATCCTCGCCATAACAATCGCAATTAAAGTTGCAGCCCTACTTGGGGATAAAAATGACTTGATAATTTATGGCTTGACTTTGACTATTACTATTGCGATCGCTGCTTTTTCTTTTAGATTTTTAGAAACACCGTTTATTAAACGAAAATCAAGATACACCAAGATAGTTAGCGGAGAGTCTGCTAGACTATAATTAAGATAAATCAGATCTTACTTGGGTAAAACTGCTATAATGGTAAAAAGCTGGGGGATTAATGTGACATTGGTAAATACTTTAGGCTTTTGCAGGCATTTAGTTAGAAAGGGCCTTTCCTAGCAAATAATATTAGGGAACACCTAACACTGAGTGTCTCCCTCTACTTCTTATGATTAATTTATAGTTTAAAAAACCTAGCAAGTATGAATACTCCTTGGCTGACCCATTCCTGGAACCACCTTTGAACCTTAAAATGTTATTTTCTTTAGTTGTTTTTGTTAATAGAAGAAATTTACGGCGCTTCATTTACCACTTTTCTTTCATCCTCAAAAGTTGCCTCTCATAGAGACAATAGCTAGCATAAGCAATTACAGTAATAAAAGAGATCTTGATTATCATAAGAACATAAATAGGCAATTGATTAAAATGCCTAAGTCCAGGCAGGTAGAAATACCATCCAATAAAAAGTTGCTGCCAGATATAAATGCTGTAGGACAGTACCCCAAGTTGTCTGAGTTTATTAGTCTGAAGTAACCGGGAGAGAGAGTTATCAGAAGCAAGATTCAGTAGGATTACTAGGGCAATCAAGATCGCACCAGCCCATTGCGATACATAAGGAAGATATAAAGGAGAATTTTTAATGTTAAAAAGTAGAGCCAACATGAAAAGGAGCAAGCTTTGAAAATGGGGGCCTTTCCAATGGTGTTTAATAACGCCTTTGAAGCTAAGTATTGAGGCAACTGCCCCAACCAACAAGATAATGGGCCCTTTCCAGAATGAATAATTAATGCCCTTCATTAAAAAATTAAATGGTCCACTTGCTCCTTGTAGATTTCCATATGTATAAATAATGGATAGTAGGGGAAACACGAGCACAATAAAAAGACACAGGAATAACGTACGATTGATGCTCAAGTATGTAATTAGGAGGGGGAATACTAGATAAAATTGCCACTCTACTGCAAGCGTCCAAAGGTGGGCAGTGAATCGTTCATTGGGAATAGGGAGGTTCTTAAGAAACAGAAAAGAGTAAAGAAAGTCCTTTTTCGAGATCATTACACCGCCGAGGAGACTAAGAGCGATCAACACAATCAAATACAGGTAAACAACAGGAATTATTCTTAAGGCACGCCGGAGGTAGAAATTGCGTAAAGAGATCCTACCGCGTTCACTCTTTTCTTTCAACAACTTGGTGGTGATCAGGAAGCCGCTAAGAACAAAGAAAATATCAACTCCGAAACGTGAATCAATTCGAATATGAAGAAAACGGAGGTAGTGGTTTAAACCAAAATGAACCAAGACAACTATCAGGATTGCTATTCCCCGGAGCCCATCTAACGAAGCAAAGTAGTCTTGCCTTAAGTGCTCTGGAATTGCGTTGCTTTCTTTGTTAAAAGGTTTCAAGTTATATTTATCAGCAAGTACTTTTCAAATATAGATAGAATAGGGACAGGATCAGAAATTGTCGCCTGAAGAATATTTGTCTTTGTGTCAGCGATGAGGATATTCTTATCTCCAATCGCCAAGGTTTTCGCTTGTCTTAAAAAAAAAAGCGGGTTTAGACTCGACTCTACCCCACATCTACCTATGAAAAATGCTGAGTTGGACAGCGCTGCAAATTAACAAAAAATTGGCTTGAAACGTTGGCATTGGGGGTTTTTGTAAGCAATCCTACTGTAATTATTTTCCGTAAGGTGTCCTTTTTTCTGTTTTACTTACAAAAACCATATAGAATGAGCAAGAGAAGATAAAGGGTATTCATGCTCCTTACTTAAGGATCAAAGCCGCCTTAAGGTTCTTCCTGACTAAAAAAAGCAAATTATACCATCAGGAAAATGCAGCGGAGTGTATAGAGTATAATTATTAGCTCGCTGAAGGTTTTCATCAAGCCGCCGGTCATTCCCTTGATAATGAAAAGAACACTATCAGTTTGTTCCTGCTACATCAGGCCATGGGACAGGCATATACGACCTGATCCGTGTATTTATGGGCTATCGTGCAGATATGCATAACCTCAGTCGCCTCCAGGATGTCTGCCTTTGTTACTGCCAGGAGGAAGAGCTTTACCCCAGGCAAAGGCCAGAAGAACAGCGATTGTTCCAGCTATTGCAGAAAAGCTATTCTGGGGCACGCTATAAGCAGGATTTGGAAGGTAACGAGAATGATGTGCAGAGGATCTATAACGAGGTTGGGACGTTTGTGATGAGGGTGTATGAGATGTGTGAGGGGAAGATAGAGGAGTTGGCGGGCTTGGATAAGTAGACTATATCAAATAGAAATATTATTATTTCAATAGCTCTATTTATGCTGATACTATCTAAGCCTTTTAGGAAAATGCATTTGAACTTTGGCACGGAATTCAGTAAGCCAAGAGTTTAAATCAAAGCTATTAGCCTCTTTTATTTCTTTCTTTTCAGAGGAAAGAAGGTAAGCGTAATTCTGGCTTAAAAGCAGGGAGGCCCTGTTATCTCCCGTTGTTTCGAATAAACTTATGGCCTCTTTTAATTTTGCATAGTTTATAATAATTGGCCGAGAGTAATCTCCATACTTAACTAGATCCTTACTGAGATTAACTAAAGGGCTACCTGCGAGCTGACCCACAGCCTTAAGCTGGTGAAATAACTCTACTAACTTTTTTGACGGTATACCGAACATCCAGTTACTTAGAATTGAATTCACTACACACTCTTCAGCCTTTATAATGTTCCCGAGCTTGTAATATTGTTCCGCTAATAGTGACCAACTATCAGAATATTCACTAAATAGAGAAACGGATGCCTCCAGCCGTTCGATGGCCTCTTCTGATCTTCCATTTTTTGCAGAAACTTTTGCCTTCATGTACAAGCTGAGAAAGTAATTTTTATCATTTAAATTGATAGGAGGCCCCTCTTGGCCGTCGGTATCATTATACCAACTTATAAAAGCTGAAAGATTTGGAAATACCGGATCAAGAAGATCTTCTTCGTGTTGAAATTCACAAACAATAGGCTCTTTGTCCTCTTTCCCAAGTTGCCAGTACAGGCCGTAGCAATCCCCATAACCACCGTTTCCTTCTTCAATTTCCATAAAGCCTAATGGTGGTATCAAGTAATTGTTTCCTGAATTGTTTACCAGTGTTACATTATGTATATCTATTGGAAGTTTCATTTCTCTATTTCAGTGTTATTAAAATGAGTTTTAAAAGATTGTTAATTGTTAATCTATCACCTATTTCAAAGTCTTCTGTAGACTTTCGCACTTATAAATTTTTACCCATCATATTTGCCTGAGCAAAAATGTATTTATTTCTCAAATTTAAATCCCTCTTCGCAATGTTTACCTTTTGTACTGCTTATAGGCTTACAGCAACTTCTAGTTCTTCATTTTTTTTATTTTAGCTGTCGCCAAAAAAAGCACACTAGTACCAAGTCCCTAAAAAAAAGAACTATGTCAACTATTTACCCACTTCAAGATTTAAATATTACGAATGGTTGGACTGTTGAACGGAACGTGTTTTACGACATTGGCCCGGATAGCAATGTATCCGAAGATGATAAATTTATTAATATTTACTGTCAGCAAGATATGTTGGCAATGAAGAAAGGACAAATACTGTTAGATCTTGGCTGGTATGGTGGAGAGGATTTAAATAATAAGAATGCCGGATACTGTATTTATCTGGTCAGGGGAGACTGCTGGGATGAAGGAGAACTTTTAGAAAAATTCAGATCAAAGAATAAACAGAGCATCATAGATAAAATTAATGAATTGATTCTGGCAGTCGATAACAATATATATGATAATTCCAGAGGACGCCTGGTGTACGAACACAACGAAAGTACCGGTATCTATGTAGGTGATTCGTACTCCTATTCTGTACTCTCCTCAAAATAGCTTTAGTAAATTGTAATTATGACTTTGACAGAGGACAGTATCGGCAATCCAATCGAAACTATAAACGTGAGCCCGACGCATATTGCAGAAGCACTGGCAAGTATTGATCCTGATACAAAGGCTTTCTTTATTTTAACTGAAACTTTATCCGGTTCTTACCTACAATGTGCTGGAAGTAAAGAAAGGCTACGTGTAGAAATGAGACTGTTTTCTGCAGAAAAGTTTAAGCATTATGTTATTGGAAAATTGCCAGCTAAAAACCCATTTGAGATAGTTTGGACTCAAATAGATTGTAGAGTAGGCCCGATAAGAATTCATACTTCAGAGTTGCTAACTCTTGCCGATGCCATTGCTCTTTTTCAAGGATTTCTTCTTCATAGTAAGGTTGATGGCAAGTATAATTTGAGAAATGTGACGAAGCAGTATGATTAAGAGCTAATTGCTATTTATGAATGGTAACATTAAGGGTCGAAGATTTTGTAAGTAAAAGATGAGGGAAAAAGAAGTTTTTGAGATTATAATTAGAGAGCTCGCCGAGTTGATGAGCAACGAAGGTTATCAGATTAAACGTAAAAAACTTTCATCTGATAAGTATGTAGTATTTAGTAAGTCTGAAGAAGAAAGAGAATTTGAATGGCAGCTCACCTTTCTTAGGTATGGAAGAGTCGCCATCCGGTTTGCGGTGTTTTTTAAAAAAGTAAATGAATTACTCTTATTAATTGATCCTCAGGGTAAAGCATTCAATAAAGAAATATTCTCAGTTAAAATCTTGAATTATCTTCACTCGGAAAACGTCGATGATTATCTACACTCTGGATTTCCGATAGATACCCCTTGTGAGAATGACATAATGCTTGGCCAAAACCTTGAGAATGTTTCAAAGGTCCTGTTTACCAGGTATTTTCTTGAACCCATTCCTGGATTAATCTCGAAATTAGGAAGTCTAAGTAAAGCTCATGATCTTTTGAATGGCAAAAATACGGTCGATCCTCAAGCAGGAGTTCTTAACTGGCTACTTTATTGTCCTCATACAATTTATCAAATCAAATCTTCCGTCTTAGTCGCTTTCCTGGAAGATAAAAATAAATTGAAGAGTCTGATTGACTTTTACCTAGAGTACCTGTCCGAAGACGAGGAGGACGATGATCTCGATGAGTTGAAGTTATTTTTGAAAGTTAATTTGTGGGCTACTACAGAGTAATTACTTATATATCATAAGTGAATCATGAGGATCAATGAAGCACCATAAATTATTAATAACTGAGTATTTATTAAGTTGGTTAAATTACTCTCCGTTTACTGCACTTCGATTTACGAACTAAAACTTTTTAATCTTGTATTTTTTGTTTTCGGGATTTCGAATTTTATAAACCAGTCTATCGCACCTGCTTTCTGTACATTCAATTCCAGAAGTATTATCTAGTTTCAGAATAATTGAATCTGCCTTAAACTCTAAATCTCCATCGTACTCACTGCAGCCATTTACCATAGATAAGTAAGAAATGTATATATAATTGCCTCTATACTCTACGGTGTCAGTCTTATTATTGAAGTCTTGAGAATAAATATTTCTTATGTATGCAGTATCAGCAGAAACCAGCTCATCCACATTCATAACGGTATAGTTTTTAAAATCAATCAGCTTTTCGTGCCTCTTGCGTTCAACATCTTTCCGTCTACAAGAAAAGACTGTTAATAGTAATATGGGAAAGAAAAACTTACTCATGTTGATGTTTTGTGGCCATTTGATTATAGGCTGCTTAAATTATCCTTTCAACCTATTTTTTAAGTAATATTGGTTTAACCAATCCCTTTCTTGAGTAGCAACCTCCGGCAACCGTTCAATTTGTGAGTAATTTTCAATTTCTTTTAAACACGCTTTGGTCAGCTCTTTATCGGGTGTTCCATATTCTAGTATGAAATGTGCAGTCCAGAGTTGAACCAAATACTGCCCTTCCATTAGATAATGAGAGAACTCCTCCTGCAAATTACTTTGGAAGTAAAGCAGTGCTATTTCTTTAAGTCTTGTATATTCGGGCAGGCTTTTACTCTTTTGATCTCCAGGCCTTATGCCGGAAAAATAGTTAGCCCTACAACCCCAAAGAAATACAGATTTACTTTTAATTTCGTCTATGCTCATCATAACTTATTTTACCGAAATTACGAGGATAGTACGGATTTTGAAACGTTAATTACCATATTTGGTAGGTAATTTACGCCTTGGCATCAAGCGCCGTCCCCTGGGCCAATCGTTTAGGCTAGTATTTGCTAAATTATCTCCTGCATTGTTATAAAGCACGACCTTCTTTCAAATTCAGGAGTTCCTTCCTCCCCGTAGAGATAGTTATTGCCTTTATTCAAATAGATTCCATCGATCGTGGCATTGTGTCCAAATTGGCTTCCACAATAGCCCTTAGTATAGTTAATATAGACGAAGCCTTTATAAAAAGTAACTTTGAACTCGCAATTATCACTTTCAGGAATATTGTAGATAAAATTATTACCGTAGAAGGGGATCGTATCTTTATCCACTTCTGCAATGTTTGGTCCTCGGTCAAGGTTTGTAAGAGACAAAATATGGATGGCAGCTTTTCCTACACCGACTTGGTTAAATTCAAAATCCCCGTTGTACCCGTATTCGCCATACTGGTAATGATAATTCCCACTGAGCTGGTTAGGATCAGGTTTGATGGAAGGATTGTTTATCACCGTGTCCTTCGGTAGAAGGTTCATCTGTAACTCCTTTTTGGTTTTTGGTGAAAACCAACTACCTTTAAACACATTTTCTTTCGGTATCCCTTCAATGATACCTGTTATCATTTCCGTTTCGTCAAACTCTAAAAGTCTGTACTTATCATCCTCTTCTATTGTTCCTAACAGCCTAATTGGTAGTTTAGCTCTCGTGTTTAAATACGTAATCTCTCCAATAAGGAGATTACTATCCCTTTGGTAATGGATAAAGATCGGTGTTGTGCCATTTAAGTTCCCAACCCAACAGATCTCTTTGTTAAGCAAGTTTTTTTTATTGGCTGTAATAACTGCCTGTTTAGATTTTACAATACTGGAATTACTGATTTTTTGATCATAGTTGTTGCAGGAGAGGAGTGACAAAGCAAGGGCGTAAATAATAATTCTCATTGTTAAAAGGATAATCTGTTGGACCCATACATTCACTCTACAGATGCAGTTTGCCGTTCAAATACCTTGATTCCTGTAATCCTCAAGTCACTCCACTTGTCCCATAATCTCTCGGAAGCGAAAAGTCCTCCAACAGGACTTAATATAAGATCTGATTTTATCATTTCTTTCTTTAGGCTTATATGCTCAACAGAAATTAAGGCATCGATCTCCTTCTCCTGTTGGAATTCTTGGTAATTGTTAATATTCAAGTATTTCTTGCCTAAGATGTCGGATCCTCGGTAAAAGGAGCTTTTTCTGAAATTTATGACGTCAACGTCTGAGTATGTCATCTGAAGCATAAAGAAGTTGTTGGGTACTTTATCACCTCTGCTGTCGAAGAGACTGGTCTTATAGAAACGGCAATTTGGCAAGTTGAGTTGGTCAAGCACAGCTTTCGCCTTCGTGCTTATAATAAATTGAAATTCTACTAGCTTAGGACTGTAGCTGATAACATCTGTAACCTTTGCTTTTTTTAAAAATTTCACATACTCGAATTCGAAATTCTCAGCAGGTGCCTGGTATTTATTAAGCTCATAAGATGTGAAACGGAACTGACTTTCAAGGATATTATAGGCTTCGGAATTTAAAAATGACTTAGGAATTATTTCACATTGATATATCCCATTTTTAACCCCAATTATCTCTGGGTCACTAGTTGTCATAAGTTTTAGATACTTCATTCAAATAAAGCTTGTTGATTCGGATATCGTTTTAAAGATAGTATTTTTTCATGCTATCAATCGTGCTTAAGCAAAAAAGGTCTTAGCATGCAAACTAAGACCTTTCCAATTTTTATCATCTCTCTTTATTCCCCCTCCACAGTTGCTGCCGAGACCGCCGAAGCTACCAACCCCGCAGTTACAAGATACCCTGCTGCGGTAGTAATGGCTACAGGTAAGGCAATTGGTGCTGCTAATACTGCTGTTCAAGCGGCTCCAAGAAGGAGGCCTATTTTCTTGACTTTCTTGAAAAAGGCGGGACTGGGTTCTTTCAGCCTGGTTTTGATGTTAAGCTTTCTTTTCATGTTCCTGGTATTTTAGTAAACGGTTTTCTAACTGCTCGATGCGAAACAACACAAGACCTTATCATTAAAACTCAACAAAGAACTGCCTCTTGTTCCCCAGATCGTTGATTACCTCAATGAACAGATCAAGAACGGTGTGTTACTACCCGAAGAACAACTTCTGCCGCCCAAAAAACAGGCGCCTTTGTTCAAGGTGAGTCACTATACGGTAAGCAGTGCATATGATATGATGACAATTTCGGGACTAATCTACAGGGTACCTGGACAAGGAACTTATGTAAGTCCTGGTGAGCCAGAGCCTCTCCGCGATATTCAAAATATTCTTAGCCATAAACCTTCCTTCAAGTTCAGACCTTTATCTAAACCTTCGGATGACAAAGACGATTCGCTAGCCTGGTTACAGGTGGGCCTTGAAAGTCCCGAATACAAGGATTTGAGGGATATTGAATTTGCAAGAAAATATCAAAAATGCAGTATGCTCCTGCTATGCAAAGAAGGGTGGGAATAAGACAAACGGACCAGAGCTAAAATCATTGCTGGTATCGCTGGTGAAGCAAAGAGGATTGCTAATTGATAATAACCAGCTCATCTACTCCGTAAAAGATGACTTCACAATCCTACAGTTGCTGCATACCCTGCTATTAAAGGGAGACAGGGCCGTGATGGTATCTAAAGTTGACGACCTTTATCACCGCCTGCTTGTCAACCTTAAACGAAAGGTGTCTTTTACAGGTTCTGATGATGCGGGAATGATCACTGCTAATCTAGAGCAGATTTGTTTGCAGGGAGATGTAAAGTTGGTGTTTGGTGCGGAGCAGGGTTGATTATGAGAGAGGTGTTGCTTTGAGCGAGGAGAGGAAACGACATTTACTGGAACTTTCTGAGCGCTACAATTTTGTGATCCTTGAAATTGATGATTACCCTGATTTATCGTACAGTAATGACACAGTCCCTCTAATTGCCAGAGCTGAAAAGCCCAGGGTGATCTATGCAGCTCTTTAACGGTAACTCTAAGTGCTGCACGAAACTTCAGATTGATCATAGCCCCAGCCACTTTTATTACAAGGTTGAAACCTGGCCAGGAAGGTTTAGGAGCAGACAAGGACTTAGCCCTGGAGGCAAGCCTTAGAAGTTTCATGAATACTCTCCAGCAGCCGCTGCACGTTAGAAAATTCAATAATAAGTACAGGCGATCGATGAGTTTCGTGCTTGAACTGATTAACTCGTATTTGTCGGGCTTTGTTAACTATTGTCCTCCCACAGCGGGGTTTGGTATTTGGCTCAACTTCCATAAGCCGGTATTAAAGGAACGTGTGGAGTCTATTTTACCATAAACACTCATCACCATGCATGACCGCACACGCATTGTTAAACTCGTTCATCAAGTAGTTACCTCCTGCAAAAACCTGGAGGAAAAAATGGACAAGATAATCGATCATCACAAACAGCAGGTGCCCCAGACTCAAAGTTTCACGAAAGACAGATGGTTAAGAGCCTCTGAAGCTGGCAGGATCATTAATCAAGACCGGAAAACCATTGTGAAATATGGAGATGATGGTCTGGTTGAACGGCGCTCTTCCATTCTTCCTTTTTCGATTAATAATTCGTAGGTACTAGGCATAAAGAAGTGCGAAGGCTTATTCTAAGTTTTCAATTTCCTCGATAGAGAGGCGTGTAGCGATAGCAATCTCTGCGACGGCCATGCCAAGGTTTTTTAAATAAAGAGCTGTCGTGCGTTTTTCTGCTTTTTTTTCAGCTTCCGCTCTGGCGCGTTCTTCCAGAAACAAGTGTTCAAGTCTGGCGCGCTCTTCCATTCTTCCTTTTTCTAATATTAATTCGTAAGTACTCATAACATCTTCCTGTATAGATGACGGTAATTCCTGTCTGGATGCTACTTCAATTTTTCTACTTGTTCAACGGGAATTTCAAGAATATCCGCTACTATCTGCACATTAAAATTACTTTGAAGCATCCTTTTTGCACTCTTGAGCTTTTCAGCCTGTTTTTCAGCTTCAACAGCTCTGGCGAGTTCAGCTTCCGCTCTGGCGCGTTCTTCCTGTAGCAGACGTTCCAGCCGGGCGCGCTCTTCCATTCTTCCTTTTTCTAATATTAATTCGTAAGTACTCATAACATCCTCCTGTATAGATGACGGTAATTCCTGTATTACTTGCTTTACTTGTTCCTCGGGAAGTTCCATTCTTCCCAGAAAGTACAACAATAATGCCTGCTTTAAATCGTGACTGCCTTCAGCTAGTCCTATTGACAGCACCGCTGTAAAGTTTCCTTGTAGCCAATCCTTATCGAAGCTGTACTTCAAAATAAGTAACGAAGCAGCCAAAAACCGATTTTCAAGGCCACGTAAATCCTTGTCGGGCAGCTCCGGCAGGTTGTGGTAAATGTACTGAAAATCGGGAATATAAGGAAGCAGTTCCTTTTGTAGGTCCCCAAAAAGTTCTGCCGACGTATGGTATTCCCACTTCTGTTTTCCGTGATAGAACAAAACCGGAATAATGGGGCTGAGCTGCTTGCTCCCTTGCTTTACCTGTTGCAGATAGCCTGAGTAAAGATAACTCCCAATTTGTAAGGGCGTGTATTTATCGCGATAGCTCTTGTGCTCTATTAGCAGGCACCTCTACCTTAGTCCGACTCCCGGCAATGTGGCAGGAGTAAACGACATCGGAAATGCTCCGGCGGAGCTCTCCTGATACTTAACTACACGGCTGCTGTTGAAGGGTGGAGAAGTCAAGCTTTTGTACAAGATGGTCAGGTAGGGTGGTAATCTTGATCCAGACGTGTTGGTACAAAAACCTTCACTAACGAAACTCTCAGACGAAGGATCAAAGCAGCCTGAAGGTTCTTCCTGGCCAATAAAAAACAAATTATACCATCAGGAAAATGCAGCGGAGTGTATAGAATATAATTATAAGCTCGCTGAAGGTTTCCATCAAGCCGCTGGTCATTCCCTTGATAACGAGAAGAACACCATCAGTTAATTCCTGCTCAATCAGGCGATGAAACAGGCATATACGACTCTGATCCGCGTATTTTTGGGCTATCGTGCAGATATTCATAACCTAAGTCGCCTGCAGGATATCCTCGGTGTAAGCTCTTCAGTCTTGGCTCTTTAGCCTATCTTACACCGAATAAGATCTGAGACTTTCACATATAAATAAGAGGTTATAACTATAGTAATAATTGAAAAAAGAAAGTTTGGAAGATTAATACCAAAGGTACTCATTTGTATTCCAAGAATAAAAAACCATGTAATGATTGCGGAAAGTAAGAAACGATAGCGCTTGTTGGTATTACCTATAATACCTAACACAATAAGCACTAGTCCTTCAATAATAGTAATTGGTAAGGCGAATTCTTGTGCACTTGCACGACTTGGATTATGGAGAATAATACCGAGGTATAGATAGCTCAATAGAGTTGCCACTAAAGCAACAAATAAGCCTGCTACAACAATTATAGCGAATAATTGTACAATATTTTTGATTACTAGCATCCCATTCTACGTTTTAATTCTTCTAAAGTAATTTGCCCAAAAATATATTCCTGCACATCTGCCCACTGTGGTCGGGAAATTATTTCGTGCTGACTGTAGTAACTAGCTTGGCCACCACTGTTGTTTATAAATTTAATCATATTTTCCTGAACATTTCTCCAAAGGTTGTCAGCAGCATCAAAACCCGCATGCCCCATATTCCCTAACGCAAATTGCCAGTCCCAAGTTCTGTCAACACCCATAATGTAGAAAGTAAACTCCTCCGAATTTGAATTTTTAAACACACCAAATTCTCGATTTCCGGCCACAGGATGTTCGTAATCTAATGGTGTTTCTAATGTGCTGAAATTGAATCTCGTTCTTGTTTCATCGCTATGATATTTGGAAAGGATTACTGAGCCCCCATTTAACATTGCTATGTGAATCACGGATCCGACTGACTGCTCAAATGGTTTGTTCCATTGCACTGCATCGCTAAAGCTTCCATCTTGATATGGGTAGAAGCCAACTCCAACTTTTGTTATGAAGCTATTAATGTTCATTCTGAAATACTCTGTCAAGCTTCTAGCAGTAAGACCTGTAGGTAAAGATTGAATCCGAATTGGAAAATAGTCCATATTGACTGCTGCACCTGTGGCAGAAGATAAATTCTGCACATTGAAATTATCCCATGGTAAATTTGGGGCTAGTTGTTTAACAAGATTAAGCCTATCTAGAACTTCCTGCGAAGGGGAAAAGCTTCCAACTCGTTGGTACATTGGTCCAGCCTGCTCAATGGGACAAAAATTTTAACATCACAGGGAATTAAATAATATGGATCTGCAGCGATTTTAGAACTTATTACGCTTTTAATTGCACTAATTGATCCTGCTGGGGCCGCTAAGCTTACCCCAATTGTTGTCTGCCCATTGCCCGAAATGTATGATCCCCCAGTAGTAATGGTAACATCACAAATTGTAGTTGTTTCTACACTTCCAGTATAGACCCAGTCAGTACAAGTTTTTTCTGATCCTGAATACCAGCAGGTTCTTGAGTACCAATCAACAACTTTAGTTCCACAATTTGCCCCTCCACCTCCTCCGCCGTCATTTTCAATAGGCTCTTCAATTGGTTGGGGACGAAGCGAACTAGTTTTATTTTTCTTATTCTTTTTATAATCTGATGGTATGCTAAAAGGTGCATTTCTATCGAAGAAAGGCTTTTTAACGATTGCTTTACCCACAATTTTTCCTAATTCATATTTCCAACCATTTACAAACTTGTTGTTCAATGTAGTAAAGATCACTAATCCTGAAAATGTTGAAGTTTTATGATTATAGGTATTATAACTTATACTATCAGCCGACATTTGGTTTTCTGGGATAATACGCATCAATGTTGATTCAAATCCGCCGGTTAACTTATCTTTCAGAATTAAAAGCCGTGTGAGGCCTCCTGTAGCTACTTCATCAGAAACTATCTGTCTGCCAAATACATTATTTGTTTTGAACGCTAGATTTTCATCTTCCTCTATAGGGACTTCAACAATATTATAGGAACTATCCGATTTTACAGAGGCAATTGGCCAAATAGGGGTTAGTTGTTGATTCTCATCGTTACTGGTAGTTGAAACTTGAATTTTAGATTTCCTACCATTGGTTATTGTTTCATAAAATAAGCGGGCTTCATTTACCGTGATTGCCTCTGCTGTATTTTGTACTTGAATAGGTTCTTTCTTACAGGTTATTCAAGAGAAAATTACTGTCATAATAAACAGTATCTTTAATAATTTATTCATGTAATAAGGTGATTTAGATCCAATCTAGCTAATAGAGCTCCGACTTGCAAATACTTTCCCTGAATTTACATCAATGGTCCTATTTACGTGATAAAGAATACTAGATATTACACGTATTAGTGTTATTTTTTTTCCTGACGAGGGGCAATTATGTGGCCGATATTAGAGTTTTTCGTGATTTCGTACCGAGGCTTCGTTTTTCATCTCCGGCGATCTTTCACTCGCAAGGGGATTCCCCAATGTATGACCGGGATAGGCTTAAAATGACGAGCCAACTTCTAGTTCAGTCCTTCGATTAAAGGTTAAAAAGGACAAAAGGCCTTCATTAGGTGCAGAGGCCTTTTGTTTGCATTATCATTCCCCCTCCACTGTTGCCGCCGACACCGCAGAAGCAACTAATCCCGCAGTTACAAAATACCCTGCTGCGGTAGTAATGGCTACCGGTAGGGCAATAGGTGCTGCTAGTACTGCTGTTCCGGCGGCTCCCAGGAGTAGGCCTATTTTCTTGACTTTCTTGAAAAAGGCGGGACTGGGTTCTTTCAGCCTGGTTTTGATGTTAAGTTTTCTTTTCATGTTCCTGGTATTTTAGTAAACGGTTTTCTAATTGCTCGATTCGCTTTTCGTGAAGGTTGATGCGCTCGGCAGTGCGACTGCTTTCCGACTGGGTGTTCGCCTTGATCAGCTCGGTATCCAACTTGATCTCTGAGAGGTTCAGCTCCATCTTCTGCACATCACTATGCAATTGCCGGGCGAAGAAGGCGATCAGGGAGAACAGAACGGATAAGACGCTACCAAGCAGAAGGCTCATATTGATATCTATCTGCATGATTTTAATTTAAAAAGGTTTGTAAATGATTGATCACTTCCAGTTGGGCATTTCCGGAAGCAATCATTTTCAGAAGGATAGGATACGCTTCTCTATAAGCGAAAGCAGATTGCTGTACCTGGAAGTCTCCTTTTACCACCGCCCAGGAGTGCCCCGTTAGCGGACAACCGGCTGTATCAGTAATGTAATTGCCAACATGGATGAATACCAGACTGAAGTTGGGAATACCGGAAATCTCCAGCATTCCTTTATGAAGGCCTGCATAGCTCTGCTTGTACCGTTGGTTCATACCTGCAGTGGTATTTAAGCGGAGTTGATACTTGCCTTCGGGAATGCAAGTGATCCCCCGGATTTTTTCTTTGCGGATGCTGTCTTCTAAGAGGAAGCACTGGAAGATGCTGTTGATATAGAGGTGGCTGAGGGTACTATTCTTCCCCGCGGCCACGCGGATGATTTTAATTGACATGAGAATGGAAATTTGGCACCTCACCCTATCCCTTCCGATAAATCGGAACAGGTCCTCCTCAAGGAGAGGGGAAAGCAAAGCGCTTTAATTAAATGAATCAGTTTAATTTGATGTACCTGGTTGGAGAGGCATTTTTGCGGTCGGGGCTGAGGAAAATGATATAGGCGTGAAGGGTGCCTTTCAGAAATCCCTCAGGGAGTATCAAACTCAAGCGTTCGTCTTTTTTCAGCGCTGTAGTTTCTGTATGCATCGAAGCCTCCGTTGTTTGGTTGTGGATGCCCAGGAAAAGGCTGCTGAAGTCGGTGGCTGTGCGGGTACGTTTAGCTTCCCATTCCAGGTGCAATACGGTTCCTTCCAACCTTGATTTCAGAATTTCCGGTGCTGCAAGGTTTCCCTGTGACAGTTTCACCTCCTGGTAAAGAATCTCTACTGTATCATTACATGCAATTAAGGAATGATGATAGAACCAGCTACGAGCGCAGTCGTATGGGGCTTTCTTCATCGTATCTTTCCAAACCTCATTGATCAATCCCTTAAATGGAAATAAAAACCTCTCCATTGTTTGGAGCTTCAAGCTGTTCAGCACCTGTGCCGGGCTTCGCTCTTTCTGTTTATCCGGCTTTGCCCGTATGTAAGGTTTGCGAGTCTTCCCATTGCAAAAGACCATGTCGCGGAACGATCCGCTGGGGATCCAAAGATTGCTATTTAATTTTGCCATATCGGTTGAAATAATGGCTGTCCCTGCACGGAGCTGGAACAGCCTGGTTTAACTATGCCTCGACAGTTACTACTCCTACGTAAATGCTTTTACTGATCTTTTCTCCTTTTGGAGTACTAAAGAAAAGCCATACATGTACCTCATCATTAGCAAAAGATGCCGGTAAGCTTACCTCTGCGGTATAATCTGAGCGTAAGAACGTGTTGTATACTGCAGCTGCTTGTCGCTTTACATCATAGATAAGGATGTTAACCTTGTCTGATGCTTCGGCCGCTTCGGCTACCCCTGGTTCTACCCAACTAACCTGGATCTTTGCTTCGGGAAGAGCCTCTACTTTAGCATCCAGGCAGGAAGTAAGACTTCCGGTGCTTAATGTAATAGCTGGATAATCGATGCTCAGGTCGGGGAATACTCCGGTGATCGCATCTTTGTTAACTTTTACAGCTACATTCACTGCTGTTGATCTGCCTGTGTAACTGTTGCTAAAACCGAGGTCGACCACTTTCTTGATCTGCATGATAAAGTCCTGCAGCATTTTAAACCTCGTTCTTACCTCGACCTGACTAAGGGTTGCCTCTTTGTTGGATCCCTTAGATCCTGCACGCAGGTAATTGATGTCTCGCCAGCTGCTGGCCACCATGTTTCCTAGTTTACCTGATAAACTTCCGAGAGGGTTGTTCTTTAATTCTGCCATTTTTTTAATTTTTAAAATGAAACCATTTGTTCTGCTTCCTCAGGCGTCCCCTCAGAAGCTTTCTTTTGCCCGTTGGTACCGTGGTGGACAGAACAAACGTACTGTGACTGAGGCCGGAAGAGAATTTAATCCCCCATTTTTCCGAACATTCCCGGATATTCCTGTTCGTTCCCTGATAATTCCTTAAAGGGTGCCCTGGAGGCTCCCGCTTCTGACCTTCTTCCTACATGCTTCGGATCTGGTGCGGTCTGCTTCCGATCAGTTGCTCATCACTTGCTGATAACATGCGGCTTCAACGCTCCATATCAGCGCCTGAACGGAAGCTGATGGCTAGAGATCCGAAGGGGGTAGGTAGGAGATACTTCCTGAAGGTGTAGCGTATGACCTTGGAGAGATGGATTTGCCTGGCCTAAATAGGTCTGCAGCAACAAACTACAATAGGTCACCCTTTTGAACAATTAGCTTAAATAGATTTGGGTTAAGTATCAGAGTTTATAATAATTTAATAAATAATTAACCTATTCTAAGATGAAACACAATTTCACCGAAACCTTACCAAAGAACTCCTTGAAACGGGAGAATGCCAGGATCAATGTGCTGAATAGATTTAGATGGATCAAAGCTTTGTCGCTCCAACTTAATAAGCAAAAGCGCATCCAACCTCAAATAACACACCACATCAAAGATTTGATCTGCAGTAAAATTTTGTCCGCAGGGGATCGCTTACCTCCAATACGGCCATTTGCTGATGCACTATCCATCCACCATAAAACCATAGAGTCTGTTTATAAAAATTTAGCATGGCAGGATTTTGTAGAATTTAGACCCAAACGCGGAACCTACGTTAAAGGCTGCACCTCTGGGTGTATTAAGGATATGAGGAAAGCTCTTAACCAAAAACCTTCTTTCCTCTTTAAAAATAAGCGACAGGCTCGCCGCCCTTTAGAAAATAAAGGCAGGGCATGGCTTGAACTGGGAAGTTTTTCTCCAAGCTCTGATGACCTCATGGACGAGAAGTTCGCTAATTTCTGTTATGATGCCATGAGGTTTTACAGTACGAGATCTGGTGGGAACAAAAGCAAAACCATCGATCTCCAGGAGTCATTACTGAAGCTTATAGAAGGCCGGTCAATGAGAGTAGAGGAACCCCAGTTCTTATTTACCAGACACGGAAAGGCTACCGTATTTGAGGTATTCCGTAGCCTTATTTATGATTCAGATTGGGCTGTAATGGTATCCTCTGCCGACTTACAATATTACCAGGCTTTATCGAACATCACTCATAATATAAGATTTACTGGGGCAGATAACGAGGGGATGAACACCGTCGAGCTGGAAAGTATTTGCAGGAGGAAGAAGGTGAAAGTGGTCTTGCTGCGTGCCTCGGCCGACTATGAAAGTGGATTGCCGCTAAGCAAACATAGAAAGGAGCATTTGCTGCACTTGGCTGAAAAGTATGATTTTGTGGTCGTAGATATCGACGACTATCCCGACTCCTATTATGGCAAGGTTAATTTCCCTTTGATCGGCAAGTCGCATAACACCAGGGTTATTTACATCAGCTCGATCACCATAAGCCTGAATACGTTGGAGAACTTCAAATTGGTAATTGGGCCTGCCGCTTTCATTGCAAGGTTAAAGGTTTTCCAGGAGTTTATGGAGTGTGGCACAGACAAGATCATGGAACGAGCGCTGCATAGTGTTCTTAGCTCTCAGGGGCAGTACCAGAAGGTTAAAAAGCTGAATGACAAATGCAAGAAATGGTTGGGGGATATTACGGAAGTGGTACATTTTTACCCTAAAGCTTTTACGCCTTGTTTAAAATCACTTGCAGGGTTTAGTTTATGGGTCGGTTTCAAGTCTCCTGCACCCAGGTTGCTGGTGGAGCAGGTATTTGCAGGATATGGTATAAGTACCAGGTTTAAAGGGAACCTTAAGGCAGTGAACCTGGCAGGTATCAAAATTGGATTTGCTTCTGGAGTGCCGTCCCAATTGGAACAAGCAATTGCGACGCTCTCCAAAAAACTTCAGGAATATCAATTAACACGTTAAATCTTATCATTAATTTAATCTAAGCAGTATGCACGAAAATACCCGTATATCCAAGTTGATCTATGCCATCAGAAGCGATGTTGAATCAGTTAGGAATGACATCCATATCCTCATAGAACTATTTAAGCAATACTTTCCGCTTTTACCTTTTGGATCCCCAAAAACCGAAAAAGAACTATGGATCACAGCAAGAGCCGCTGGTGAATTAATAAATGTAGACCGTAAAACCATCGAGGCTTATGCAAGGGATGGTAAAATAAGGAAAGACAAAATAAACGGATTATGGCATTACCTGGAATCGGATGTGCTGAAGTATGATAAGAGGACGGAAGAGCAGAAGAGGAAGGGGAGGTAGGAGGGCAATACTACTATGTCTAAGCGGGAGGCTCAGACCAGGGATCGTACCAGGCTTCTTAAAGTTTTTCTGTTTGTAGGTTAAGCTTTTTCTCTGGTTGTAGGTAAGCGGTAGCGGTCCTACAACCAGAACATCTAGGTGTACGTGAGAATTTCTACTATGGACGGAGGGAGACGCTCAGCCCAGGGGAGTGAAAGTGTAAGTAAAAACATGCTATGTAAGTGAATTTGTTTGTCGTTTTCAGACTTTGATTAATAATAAACTAGTTAAAGGGATAATTATTATCTTTTTTCGATACTACATCAGGAAATGTTTAACTAGCATATTGTTGGTCTTTTTCTAAACTATCGGTATGCGTTTTTAAGGAGGATTTAAGTAAGTAGTTATAGAACCCTTACAATTAAAAGCGTCTTTGTCTAATTCCTTATTTAAGTTTTTTGTATATCCTATGTTATTTAAGCAATAATAGGATCTTCTATAATCATTCCCAATTAACATTCCCATTTTGGAATCCGGGGAGATATGTGATGTGAGTGGAGAAGATTGAGGAGTTGGCGGGATTGTAGGTGGCATCCTCCCATTACACTGAGGATGAATAGGCAGGGAGGATAATTGTTTTTCAATTTTTCTTGCTTTTTATTAGCCTGTTAAGTAATTTAGTGCTAACAAATAATTGTGATAAGGTTTAGGTTGCCCTGCTGCTCTCAAAGCGGTAGGGCTTTTTTTATGGGCTTTGCCAGGAACGTAATAAGAAACAATAAAATTTATTATTACTGAAGCGGTAGTAACGACTTAACCGCTAGTTTCCATCACTCTTATCCTCTTGCCTGAAACAAGTTCCACAGCACTTTCTTCCAGAAGGGTCCTTCTTGAAAAACAATGGGACTAATGAGTTTAAAGCTTTCTTCTAACCTAATATATTGTTCGTCTGAAAAATTTGATTCATCATCAGCATCAAGTCCATTTTCGACCGTTATCTTTTGAATAAAGGATTGAAAGGCCAACAGGCATTGAGCTAGTTGTTCAATATTCTCATTCATCCTCATCTTAACCTCTAAATTTTCCTTGTCAACAATTACGAGCTCGTCATTATTACGGGTATCGAAGCAGATATGATCGCCATCAGCAACGCCAAAGAAAACAAGTTGTTGGTGGCCTTCCTTCAGCGGAGACCCATACAATTCTTCAGCAGTACATAGCTTTCCACCTATTGGCCGGAAGCTAAGGAATGGTGGTGCTGATACAGGAAATCCCACCCTCAAAAACTCTTTTGTGCTTTCCCGAAGATTGAAATTTTCAATCTCGCCGTTTGTATAAGTGATCCACTTTCTATAGCTCCCGGCAACTGATTTCCACTGTTGTTTAAATTCCGCTGGTGTCATACAAAAAAATCAAACCTAGTAATTATCCTGAAGAAATTCCTCATCTTTGAAGTGCGAACCCTACTGGAGAAATCCAGTTAACTTTTCTTATTAACAATATGCCCAGGCGAGCAGGCGTAAGTTCTGCATTCTTCCGGTCTCCGGTGGGGTTCGCAGCGACCTGGGCCATTATTTATTTTTCAAGAATGCGAACCCCGAAAAATGAATTAGTAGCAGAGGCACCAGGCTGTCTCTGCTACCGGCCGCTTCCTAACAAGCAGGCCCAAAAATCCAACCCCACTCATTCATTCAATCCTTCACTCATTAAGTCCGTCTCTCATTCAATCCATCACTCATTCACAACGAAAGGAGGGAAGCGATGAGAGTGTTGGATAATCCAGTGAAGTTATTTGCTACCCACAACCTGGAAGCAGAAGACGTACTTAAGGAGCTGATCATTGAACTTGTTGCCAGGACAGACATTGAAAAGGTGATTTGCTTTGCCCGAAGGATCAGCTGCAATACAAGTATCAGCAGCTTCGATCCGCTAAAGGTTAATGCATCTTGCCATTACTTCTTACTTGTAGTTACTGAGAGTATAGAACGGCAGGAGCATTTTTTACAGGATTACGTGAATGTCCATTTCAAATTAGGGAAGGTTACTCTGCTTGCTCACGGAAAGGAAACCGTTGAAAAGGCATTAGAAAATGGAAGCCGCTTCTTTACCTCGGTGTTCAGCCATGGTAGAATACTGTACAGTCGTACTGGGATATTGGAAACTAACGCCCTTCCTGATCTTGATCCAGACCTGCTGGTACAAAAAGCTGCGGAGTGTGTAGAGTATAATTATAAGCTCGCTGAAGGTTTCCATCAAGCCGCTGGTCATTCCCTGGATAACGAGAAGAACACCATCAGTTTATTCCTGCTACATCAGGCCATGGAACAGGCATATACTGCCCTGATCCGTGTATTTATGGGCTATCGTGCAGATATGCATAACCTCAGTCGCCTCCAGGATGTCTGCCTTTGTTTTTGCCAGGAGGAAGAGCTTTACCCGAGGCAAAGGCCAGAAGAACAGCGATTGTTCCAGCTATTGCAGAAAAGCTATTCTGGGGCACGCTATAAGCAGGATTTTGAAGTCAACGAGAATGATGTGCAGAGGATCTATAACGAGGTTGCTGCCTTTATTAAGAGAGTGTACGTGATGTGTGAAGGGAAGATCGAGGAGTTGGCGGGCTTGTAGGGGTTCCCTCACCCCAACCCTCTCCCACGGGGAGAGGGAGTAAAAAAGGCCTCGGCTCGATACTCAATGCCTGGGTCTTGTTACTGGTTGTAGGTTAAGCGTAGCGGTCCTACGACCAGTAACACTCATAACATAGAGAAGTGCGAAGGCTTATTTTAAGTTTTCAATTTCCTCGATAGAAAGGCGTGTAGCGATAGCAATCTCTGCGACGGCCATGCCAAGGTTTTTTAAATAAAGAGCTGTCGTGCGTTTTTCTGCTTTTTTTTCAGCTTCCGCTCTGGCGCGTTCTTCCTGTAGCAGGTGTTCCAGCCTGGCGCGCTCTTCCATTCTTCCTTTTTCTAATATTAATTCGTAAGTACTCATAACATCCTCCTGTATAGATGACGGTAATTCCTGTATTACTTGCTTTACTTGTTCCTCGGGAAGTTCCATTCTTCCCAGAAAGTACAACAATAATGCCTGCTTTAAATCGTGACTGCCTTCAGCCAGTCCTATTGACAGCACCGCTGTAAAGTTTCCTTGTAGCCAATCCTTATCGAAGCTGTACTTCAAAATAAGTAACGAAGCAGCCAAAAACCGATTTTCAAGGCCACGTAAATCCTCATCGGGCAGCTCCCGCAGGTTGTGGTAAATGTACTGAAAATCGGGAATATAAGGAAGCAGTTCCTTTTGTAGGTCCCCAAAAAGTTCTGCCGCCGTATGGTACTCCCACTTCTGTTTTCCGTGATAGAACAAAACCGGGATAATGGGACTGAGCTGCTTGCGCCCTTGCTTTACCTGTTGCAGATAGCCTGAGTAAAGATAACTCCCAATTTGTAAGGGCGTGTATTTATCGCGATAGCTCTTGTGCTCTATTAGCAGGCAAACCTCTACCTTAGTCCGACTCCCGGCAATGTGGCAGGAGTAAACGACATCGGAAATGCTCCGGCGGAGCTCTCCTGATACGTAACTACACGGCTGCTGTTGAAGGGTGGAGAAGTCAAGCTTTTGTACAAGATGGTCAGGTAGGGTGGTACGAAAATAATCCGTAGCCACCTGTCTGTCAGCAAGGATAGCCCGAACAAAACTGTCATGTGCGGAAGAAAGATCTGCCATTTCAAAATCCAATTTATGTAGATGCTATTGCAGCTAAAATGACCTGCGTCATTTCAACAATTTATAAAGGATATTGATGAGGTAATCTGCTTTGCCAGAAGGAACAGCTGTAACACCAGAATCAGCAGCTTCGGTCCGGCGAAGGTGGATGCACAAGCCCATTACTTACTACTGGTAATCACCGAGAGCATTGAACGGCAGGAGCATGTTTTACAGGATTACGTCAATGTCCATTTCAAATTAGGGAAAGTTACCCTCAATTGTTATCCCCAAATCAGCCTTAAAGGCCTCCCGAAAATAAGCAGCGATTTTCTTCCGCCAACTGTGATAAATAGAGCCCCTTTGTTCAGTTCTTGTTCAGTTATCCTACGCTCAATAACCTCAAAAACTGAATTTGACCTGAACCAGAATTGAAGGAGTAATGGCTGAGTTATCACCACGAGTCACAGGTTTTATCCTCTTGCCTGAAGCAAGTCCCACAGCACTTTCTTCCAAAAAGGCCCTTCAGAAAAAATAGTGGGACTAATAAGTTTAAAATTATTTTCTAACCAAATATATTGTTCGTCGGTAAAAGTGAAATTTACATAGGCGCCATCGCCATTTTCGATTGTTATCCAGCCAAGTCTCCGCCCACTTAAACAAAAGAATAGTAAAAGAAAAAGTAAATAACAGTAAAAGCCTTTCAAAAGTATTCCCGAAGCATTCTTAGCAAACAGTAAAAGGCAGGCGAAGGAAAAGCAGCCAGATACCATCACCAACGCGAAATAAAAGGCTAATATTTTTTGGAGTTCTTTAAATAACTCTTATATTCGCTCAAATTGTGATAAGGTTTAGGTTGCCCTGCTGCTCTCAAAGCGGTAGGGCTTTTTTCTGGGCTGGTGCCGGAGTAAGAACTGAATAATTTCAGCCATTCTCTCATTTTTTATTCATTCCTTCCAGTTCTCTTCGGGAATGCTTTAAGACTGGTTCGGAATCCCTACGACTCTCCTCCGACTCTCGGCCGAGTCTCCTCCGACTTAAGCAAAAGAACAGTAAAAGAAAAGGTAAACAATAGTAAAAGAAAAGGTAAACAACAGTAGAAGCCTTCCCGAACCGTTCCCGAAGCAGTCTTAGCAAACAGTAAGAGAAAAGACGAAGAAAAGACGAATAACGTCTATGCCAATATGTGGATTCTCTCGTACTAGTGGTAGGTTAGGCGGTAGAGGAAACCTCGACAGATAATTGATGTACAGGATCACAACAAATCCACAAGAGTACCCGAACAGTTCCACAAGAATTCCACACGTGCAGCACAACGGAAGCAAAGGCTGCCTACAATGTTTCCCGAACCAGTCTTAAAGGGCTCCCGAAGAGTAAGACCAGGTGAGTTCTTCAACTTAACATTCGTAACAGTCTGCAGGATCATTGTCTTTGCTTGAGCTACGAGGAAGTTCTGAGTGCTGCATATGGAGTAGAAGCACTGATTTGCTAACTACGAAATGACCAATATAATTAGTATATTTGTCACGAGGTGAATAAAGTTATGAAGGTTGCCAATTCAGAAAAACGTGTAGTGGTCGTCATTTGGAAGAACAAACAAGAAACGGAAGTTTTTTCCAACTTGAAGAACTTCTGTTTAAGCTATCCGCAGTATAACTATAACACGCTTAGCAATTATCTCAGCAAAGAGAAGATCGCTTACGAAAATGACTTTGTAAAGGTGGAGCGTAAAGTGATTGTATCGAAAGTTAAACCCCAATCGCAGGTAGTTAAGGTCAGGGCAATAGCACCTGTCGTGCGGAAGGTTGCATTAAAAGATGCGAATGATGATGAAAACGACCTGCGTTACTGGTTAAGTCGTCCGGTACAGGAACGCGCTGCAGCAACTACATTCCTGGTAATGCAGATGCTAAAGAAAGGTCAGCGGATGGATAAGACAGTCGTTAATAAAATAAAGCCGATGTCATGACATTAGCCGAAGACTTCGAAGATTTTATTAAATTACTTAATACGCACCAGGTTCAATATATGGTGGTAGGCGGCTATGCATTGACTTTTCACGGTAAACCGCGTTATACTGGAGACCTGGATATATGGATTGCCATATCAGCGGAAAATGCTTCCAGGCTGATCCAGGTTATTAAAGATTTTGGTATGGCGTCGTTGGGTTTCCAAAAAGAAGATTTTTTGAGGCCCGGCTATATTTCCCAGATCGGTTATCCGCCTTTACGCATAGATATTCTGAATGTTATTGATGGTGTCAGCTTTGAAGAAGCCTACCAAAATAAACAGACCATTATTGAAGGTGATCTCCAAATTGCTTACATTGGCCTGGACGACCTGCTGGCCAATAAATTAGCCTCAGGCAGGAAAAGAGATTTGGACGACGTTAAGGCAATCAGAAATATCGTTCCGGAGACAAAAACAAAGGCCCTTAAAAACAGAAAAGGTCCTAAACTTTGATCGGGCATCATACCCTCCCATTTTGCAAGTCTCATCCGGTTTATCGAAATTTGGCCCCAGGATTTCCTGAATATTCCTATAATAACCAGTAAACATTTAGATCAATCAGCCATTTTAGCATGTTTAATAAATTCGCAAGCATAGGCCTTTTTACTATCCTATGCAATGTTCTTTCTACAAACCTGAAGGCTCAGGAAGCGCAGCTTGATACGCCCCGTGTGCGGATTACAGCAACAGGAGATTTAGGTTACACAAAGGCACCCAATGGCGACAGGGTTCCCGACTATTCCTATTGCGGATATCAGAACTCTAATGAACCTATTCCGAATGTTCCGGTGAAGGTTATTGTTCCTTCTATGAAGGGGGATGCAACAAAGGCTATTCAATCGGCTATTGATTACGTGTCTTCTCTGCCACATGGTAAAGCCGGCTTTCGAGGTGCTATATTGCTGGAGAAGGGAGAATTTCAACTTGCAGGCTCTCTGGAAATAAGAGCAAGCGGGGTTGTTTTACGGGGAGCCGGACCAGGGAAGGGGGGAACAACCTTAGTCGCAACAGGTACAGGCAGGGAAACGCTGATCAGGGTGTTTGGAAGAAATGATAGAAAAGCAGAGGCAGCTGTTCCCTTGCAGAACGTTTATGTTCCGGTAAATGCCCTGACCCTGAGTTTTAAGTCGCCCCATAATTTTAAAACCGGCGATAAGATTATTGTAAAGCGGCCATCGACCCAAGAATGGATACAATCGATAGGAGCCGACAAGATCGGTTCCTATGTAAATTACCATTTAACGCATTGGGAGGCTGGTGACTTCGATCAGAATTGGCTGAGAAGGGTAGTAGCGGCAGATCAACATTCTATTACCATCGACCTTCCTCTCAGCAACTCGCTCGACCCGAAATATGGTGGCGGAACTGTTGCAAAATATACCTGGGAAGGACGAATCCGCAATGTTGGTGTTGAAAACCTGAACTGTGTTTCTGCTTTCGACAGCTCTAATCCGAAAGACGAGAACCATCGCTGGATGGCTGTAACGCTGGAGAACGTAGAGGATGCCTGGGTACGCCGTGTCGAAGCAAAGCATTTTGTAAGTTCCGCTGTAGCGGTTTGGGAAACTGCCAGTCGCGTTACTGTGGAAGATTGTAAATCTCTTTCGCCGGTTGGGGAGATAGGAAACTACCGCCGCCTTTCGTTCCAGACATTAGGGCAGCAGGTATTGTTTCAACGCTGTTATGCTGAATACGGCTATCATGATTTCTCGGTAGGCTTTTCTGCTGCGGGACCGAATGCTTTTGTTCAATGCTACTCGTATTTACCCTATAACTTCAGCGGCACGATAGGGGGATGGTCTACAGGAGTACTGTTTGATAAAGTGACGGTTGATGGGGGAAACTTGTTTTTGGATTACCGGGATGTGGATGGACAGGGAGGCGGATGGACTACAGCCAATTCACTAAGCTGGCAGGCAAGGGCAGCGAAGCTTTATTTATCAAACCCTCCCGGAGCGCAGAACTGGGCATACGGAAGCTGGGCACAGGGCTATGGGAACGGTTTTCACGAAAGGCCACATAGTTTTTTAAAGCCCGAAAGTTTCTATTATGCACAGCTGAAAGCCAGAACAGGGAAAGATTCGCCCGAATTGGATAAGATATTGGTCTACACCTCTTCATCCGGCTCAGCTCCCTCACCGGAGCTCGCGGCTCAATATAGCGAGCGTTCAAAGCGGCCTGATCTTACACTGTATACCTGGATCGACTCTATGATTGCCCGTTATCCATTAATATCTAATCTGTCGGGAGCACGAAGGCTGTCTGCGATTAAGCTTCCTGCTAAAGCAAGTCTTCCAAAATCTGCTCCGGCTATACGGCTTTCCGGAGGATGGATTGTAAAAGGGGGTGAAGTATTGGCTGGTAGAAAAGCCAGGACTTCGATGTGGAGAGGTTCAACCCGGCCGGGCGAAATAGCCAATGCAAATTTAAACCTTGTTCGCTTTGTTCCTGGTCGCACCGGTTCAGGATTAACAGACCATCTCGACTCGGTAGTTAGCGAGATGAAGGCTAAGAATATGGTAGCTATGCAGAACTTTCCGGCCTTGTGGTATGAGCGGAGGAGGGATGATCATGCAAGGGCCCGGCGTGCGGATGCTGATGTATGGGCTCCTTTTTATGAGCAGCCTTTCAGCCGCAGCGGTCAGGGGGAAGCCTTTGATCGCCTGAGTAAATACGACCTGACGAAATGGAATCCCTGGTACTGGTCTCGTTTAAAGGAATTCGCGCACCTTGCAGATCAGAATGGCCTGCTGTTTATCCAGGAGCACTATCTGCAGCACAACATTATTGAAGAAGGCGCACATTGGGCGGATTATCCCTGGAGAACAGCGAACAATATCAATAACACCGGCTTTGCTGAGGATCCTGCCTATGCGGGAGATAAACGTATTTACATGGCAGTTGAGTTTTACGATACAACTAACGCGGTCAGAAAGCAACTGCACAGGAATTACATTCGCAAAAGTCTGGATGAGTTTAAGGATAATAAAAATGTGGTGCATCACCTGGGACATGAATATACGGGTCCGCTGCATTTTGTACAATTCTGGCTGGATATCATAGCCGAATGGCAAAAGGAGAATAATAAAGAGGTGATGGTGATGTTACCCGGTACAAAAGACGTACAGGATGCTATTCTTGCAGATCCTCGCCGCTCTGAGCTGGTGGATATTGTGGAAGTTGTCCAGTGGCAGTATCGCAAGGATGGGAGTTTGTATTCGCCTACGGGAGGTCAGAGTCTTACGGAGCGACAGTATGCACGAATTATGGAGGTAGGCGAAACTTCTTTCGATCAGGTTTACCGGGCGGTAAGTGAGTTCCGTCTTAAATACCCCGGTAAAGCAATGGTTTATTCCCGTCAAGGCGGAGAATATGGGAGCTGGGGAGCGTTCATGGCAGGAGGTTCCCTGGCAAATTTACCGGTACAAAACAAACGATTTCTGCAGGAAGCTCTGAAGTTTAGCCCTTTGAAGATGAAGGAGCAGCCTTCAGGAACCTATGTGCTTGGCGAGAAGGCTAAGGGATATATCGTGTTTTCACAGGATGGATTGGTAAATATTAACCTTGACGATGATGCGAAGAAATACACCCTGAATTGGATAAACCCGGCTTCGGGAGAGATGATCTCTAAGGGAACAGTTATTACAAAGCAAGCTACTCTTCAGTCACCTTTTAAGGGGCCGGCAGTGGCATGGTTACAGTTGAAGTAGAGGTGGTAGCGGTCCTACGACCAGTTTGCTCCTGCAGTCGCACTATTGGGTCTGAGCGAGACGCTCAGGCCCAATAGAAGAGTTTTTTCATCTTCTTACTGGTCGTGACGTAAGCGGTAGCGATCCTACGACTAGTTTGCCTGGGGGCGCACTCTTAGGTCTGAGGGGGTAAATGTTTTAAACGAGGTTGAGGAGACTATTCAGCCCCCCTGATACATGAGGCGCTTCCAACTTCCGTAATTCTTGATTGCTAATCAAATCGTGTTCTTTCTCTTTTTCAATAAGTTTAAACCATTGAAGAGCCGGAATGAATTTGTTAGAGTGTATTTCTAAACGAATAATAAAACTTTCGTTCGGTTCTCGTCTGTTATTCAGATAATGACTTAATTGATATTCGCTCACGTTTACATCTAAGGCGAAATCCTTCTTCTTCTTATTAAGGACTTGAATGTATTGCTCAAGGAAGTAGCTAAAACGAAAACGAGGATCAAACTTGTCGCTGCTCAAATAATCTTCAAGCTGAAATTTCAATTGAAGCAATTTGTTTTTCAATCTGTCTTCATCACTCAACTGTTTTCTTCTTGCTTTTCTTTTCTCATTTAGTTCCGCATCTGCCAGTTTTTTATCTTCATCACTTATTGTCTGGGGAATGATAAACGCTTCTGCAATTTCTTTCCCTGATAGCCCATTTATTTTATCCCGTTTCATTTGTAGTACTTCCTTATTAAATTTATCAATTCGTTTCCCTCTAAATATATCTGCCTTCCGCCATCCAGGAAGCCGTACGCTTCAATATAATGATGTTTTAAACTTGTTTTAGGTAATAGGGATATACAAGGGAAATCTGAATGTCGCTTAATAGCCTCCCTTCCGGCAAAAGCAATCAAACATTTGGCCACGTCCATGTAACGCTTTTCTTTCCCAACGTGCTCTTCTGCGCAGGCTAATAGCTTGATCTCCAATCTTTGCTCTTCTTTATGATCATAAATGGCAATCAGCCCTAGTATCTCGTCTTCATTTTCAACAAGTACCAGCTTAAAAAGTTCGTTTTCATGCTTTAATGACTTCCAGTCGAAGAAAAAACGCTTCTTAGTAATCTTGGTAAAGTCGTTATGCTCAACCTTCTTAACCTTAACTGCAAGCGATCTATTACTAGCAGCCTCAATTACATTCATAAACAAATGTAGTAAAAATTTACATTTTTTGTAAAGTTTAATAGGTGCCAGTAAGAGTTCCCTCATTGCTGGTCGTAGGTTAAGCGGTTGCGGTCCTACGCTTGGGGTAACGCGAAAGCAAGCACTTAAAGTCAAAGAAAGCGGCTTTTCAACGAGGAAGAAGGATGGGCTTCAATTTCCTTTTTTACAATTGCTCGATCTCCTCTTTACTAAGGCCGGTCATCTCTATCATTTCAGAAAGAGAAGTGCCCTTCTTCTTCATCTTGCGTGCTATTTCAAGCGCTTTTTCCTGTTTACCTTCCACCTTACCTTGTTGCAAACCTTGTTCAATTGCGCGCCACCGGCTTGTTCTTAACTGTACGATCCTGGTACCATAGTGATATTTCCGGTGCAAATCCGGAGGATTGAAATTTTTGTTGTCCCATCGGGCTTTTAAACTGGCATCGTACATCTTCTTTTCCTCCTTATTTAATTTACTGTATTCTGCTATATTAAACAAATTCTCAAAAATTGAGTTGGGAAGAAGTGCTGGTATTTGCATCATTTGGCTGAGATGCTTCAGCAAATAAAGCCACCAGTCAAGATTACTTTCCAGTTCCTCCTCCGTCTTTACAAATTAGCTAATTCAATAAATGTGAAACCTAGTTTATCGTAAAAAATATCTCGTGTGTCCCTGTTACACAAGCAAATATCATGCAAGTACCCCTCGTTCTCAGCCTTCGATACGGTGAAGTTCTCCAAAAGCGAAATCACATAAACTTCCTTTAGTTCATAGTTCCATACTCGCCGATTTCGCTTAGATACCTGCTCGCAGATAAGTTTGGAAGCATAAGTCGAACGTGGCTCCGCCAAGTTCCTCTGTCTCACCAGGATGTTAGTTTTGGTTGTATACCAAATCGGTTATGATTTTCTGGCCACGAAGCACCTGATTCAGCAGATGTATCAGAAGTTGCTTATCTCCGCCTTCTCCAAAGATTCGTTTGAAGGCGACATCTACCATCGGGTCTATATAGCGGCCGGGGATGACTCTCATATTGAAGTGATTTGGTTAAATAGCTAAATTAGTGGAATCGAGACGCGGGAAAATGATTTTAATCACTAACAACCCTGTATAATAGGACAAGAATCCTTAGGATGAAAAGCATAAAAACCTTATTTATAATAACTCTTTTGTCGATCAACATTTCTTATGGTCAGCGGAAAACGTTGTTTTAACAGGCTTTTTTCATCGATACTACCTGAGAAAAGTAATTCAACAAAAGGATACTAGCGTGAAACTAGAAGAATTTTATGATTAGATCGCCGAGATTTTAAGCAGAAGAGCGTAATCAAAATTCCCTTATCGACTATTTATATTTTTTTTATTATTATCTTTTGGTTATTAAAATATTTAAGTAAGTTTAACATTGTTAAGTTTTTGCTTCATCTATCAATCAAAATTAATATAACTTAACTTTGAGGCTAAATTTTCAAGAAATACCGTTTTTTATTACGTGTATTAGCGGTGTTTAGGTGTTTTTTCTGTAATTTTCGTAGGTTTAAATTTAAATTTACTTCGAAAAAGAAAAAAGCGACAGTATAAAAAGTAATTCTGAACAAGAAATAAAGGAAATTAAGGCAGTTAGGAATTTTTATTAGAAGCTTATGATGAGTCCTGTAATAGATCTGCAGATCAATCCGGTAGTTAATAACAGTGAGATATCGGTGGAGGATAAAGAGAGGGCTTTGCTTCAGAAGGTTGCAGAGGGAGATGAAATTGCATTCAGAAGTTTTTTTTACAAATACCTTCCTCTTCTGCTACCCTATGTAAAGAAGTTTACCAAATCAGACCTGGGTGCTGAAGAAGTGATCCAGAATGCTTTTTTAAGAGTTTGGCTAAACCGGGAAAAGCTTGGCGAGATTAATAATACTAAAGCATGGCTCTTCAGATATGTCTCGAATGAATGCTTAAGCTATCTTCGAACGGAAAAAAGAAAGAGAGCGGAGGACCTGGAAAGCTGTAACCTCGACACCATTCCTTCAATACGTAAAGATTGTACCAACGAACAGCTTCAGCTGAATGAAGTGAATCATTTGATCAACCAGGCGGTCGAACTTTTACCTGCCCAGAGGAAGAAGATTTTCCAAATGAGCCGCACTGAAGGACTTTCCATTCCTGAAATAGCTTCTCAGCTTGATCTTTCAGCAAATACAGTGAAGAACACTCTTGTTACCTCTTTGAAATTTATACGCGAGTTCTTAAGCTCACATGGCTATCATTTCAGCATTTTCCTGCTACTCTTCTTAAAAAAATAAAAATATTTTATTTCCTGATAGTCCTTGTTCCTTCTACCGGCTTCTTAGCTATATAGAGACGAAGAAAGAACGACATGGATCAACAAAGAATCAAATATCTGCTTGAAAAGTTTTCCCGCGATGAACTGGTGGGAGATGAAGCAGAGGAATTTTTGACCCTCGTTTCTAATGCTCCCGAATCTTTCCTTCCGGATGTTTTTGAGGACCTTGATCGCATACCTCATGGAAGAATTTCTGAAAATAGATGGGATAGGATTGTTGACAGTATAGTGTCTGTCGATAAGCAGGAGCGGGTTCCTCAAAGAAGAAATAGATCTTTATCTCTATATCAATGGATTTCCGCAGTTGCTGCGATTATACTGATCATCTCTTTCTCAGTTAAACTATTCCTTGATAATAGTAAAGGAGCTGGCCCTGCGAGTGCCACAACTACTCGTGACGTCCAGCCTGGCAGTAACAAAGCCGTCCTGACCCTGGGCGACGGAAAGAAGATCATCCTGGATGATAGCCAGATTGGATTGATCTCAAAAGGTGGGACTACGGAGGTGATCAAAAAACGGGATGGACAATTACAGATAAATGCTTCAGCTCTTGGATCTGCAGGAACTTCCTCAATGATGGAAGTCTCTACGCCACGTGGTGGTACCTACCAGGTGATATTACCTGATCAATCCGTTGTCTGGTTAAATGCTGCTTCTACTATTCGTTTCCCCTCAGTATTTAGTAAAAGCGAACGACTGGTTGAAATTGACGGCGAGGCTTACTTTGAAATTAAGAAGGCTTACCATCAGGGCAGGAGGATCCCCTTCAGGGTGAAGTCGGGAGTTCAAACAGTAGAAGTATTGGGTACTCATTTCAATATCAATGCTTACAAGGAAGAAGGAGTTCTAAAAACTACTCTTTTAGAGGGTAGTGTCAGGGTGCACACTGGAGCCGGTTCCAAACTTTTGAAACCCGGGCAGCAGTCGGTTATAGGGCCTAAAGGGGCTGTAGAGATCTATGAAACCGATACAGAGGAAGCTGTTGCCTGGAAAAATAGTGCATTCTTATTTAATGAGCTCGAGATAAATGAGGTTATGAGACAAGTGGCACGATGGTATGATATACAGGTTGTTTTCGAAGATAGCTTGCCGGAGGAGCATTACAACGGCTATATCTCCCGAAATGTGCCTATTTCAAATGTGCTTAAAATGCTGGAAGAAACCGGCGATCTGACCTTCCGGATAAATAACGGAACAGTATATATCAAGGCAAAAAAGAAAAGATAATTAATGATCAGAATATGAAAAGAACAGGTACGTAACAAAACGGGAGATCTGACAAAAAGAATTCCGCCCAGGCGCCAACCAGAGCGGAATAGTATAACTGTTTCTGAACAAACAGTCCGTTTGGATCATCCCAGAGAAAAATTACTCCACAACTTATTAAGGTTAATAACCCAAACAAAAAACAAATGTATGAAATGTAACCAGCTTTTCTGCCTTGTCTGGCAGAAATCTCATGGCTATGCTAAACGGCCTCCTGCCCGAAATCTCTTTCGCCTCATGAAAATTACCGGAATTTTGCTTCTAGTTTTCAGCCTGCAAGTGAGCGCATCTGTTTATTCACAGCAAGTGGCACTAAATCTGAAAGACGCAACTTTACAGAGCGCCTTTACCCAAATCCGTAAACAAACAGGCTATTTTTTCCTCTACAAAACTGAAAATCTCAGGAATAAGAAGGTAAGTATTAATAAAGCCGGACAACTTCCTGCTGTGCTTACCGAACTACTCGATGGTCTGGATCTTACTTTTACTATTCAGGATAAAACGATCCTAATAAAGAAGGCGCTTGCCGAACAGGCGGAAATGCGTCCTGATTCAAAAAATATCGATGTAACCGGTAAGGTGACGGATGAAAAGGGGGTGGCACTGCCGGGAGCTTCAATAAAAATAAAAGGTACTACAACTGGAACCTCTGCTAATAATGAGGGGCAGTTCACTCTTCGTAATGTCCCTGAAAACGCAATATTAAACATCTCTTTTACTGGTTTTGATACACAGGAAATACGATTAAACGGAAGGACCTCCATTACTGTAGCACTAAAAGAGCAACCCACACAGCTAAATCAGGTAGTGGTGGTGGGTTATGGCACCCAGAGAAAGGGTAGCGTAACGGGTTCAATTGTGCAGATCGACTCGAAAGAGTTGAAAACTGCTCCTACGGCTAATCTCTCTTCCATGTTGCAGGGACGCTTACCGGGTTTGGTAACCCGCCAGACGAGCGGACAGCCTGGTGTTGATGGATCTTCTTTACTGGTGCGAGGGTATAGTACAACAGCTAATAGCAGTCCCCTGATCATTGTTGACGGTATTGAAAGAGAGTTTCCGGCTGTAAACCCGGATGAAATTGAATCCATTACAGTACTGAAAGATGCTTCTTCGATAGCTGTTTATGGGGTAAGAGGAGCCAATGGTGTAATTCTGGTGACTACCAAAAGGGGTGCAATTCAAAAGCCAACCATCAGTTACAACTCGGCCTTGTCCTTAAGTAAGAACACCAATTTTCCCAACTTTCTGAATGCGTCTGAATACGCTACATGGTTTAACCGGGCACAGGAGTTGGATGGGGTGAATGAAGCGGGAAGAAGGTTCACCTCTGAGGAGATCAACCGGATCACTAATGGAGATCCTCAAGGGATATTTACCAATACAGATTGGTTCGACTTATTATTCAAAAGCTCGGCTCCTGTTTATACGAATAACCTTTCGCTTACGGGAGGAACAGAGCAATACAAATATTTTGTGTCTGTAGGCGCCTATAACCAGCAGGGTATTATAGATCGTACTTCATACAATCGCTATAATGTAAGGGCTAATCTGGATGCGAACGTTACTAAAAGTCTGAGCACTACGGTGATGCTTGCTTTAAAAGATGATGCAGCGAAAGAACCGGGACTAAGTCCAGGGATAGGTAATGACTATGCATCGATCTTCAGTCAGGCGATGATGTCTTATCCTTTCCTTCCTGCCTATAATTCTGCAGGAATGCCTATAGGTAGTTTAAATGCTGCTAATGGTAACCAGAATCCATTAGCCGCCCGTGATCTGTCGGGCGACAATGAAACCCGTGGCAGTCGCTTTCAGGGCAGTATTGCCTTAAACTATAATCTGCCGGCTGTTAAGGGACTAAGCTTTAAAATGAATGCGGCTTTTGACAAGGGCTACACCATGAAAAAAGCCAGCCTGCTACCTTATAAACTTTCGGTTTACAATAATGCCCAAAAGAGCTTTGCTGAAGCATTTGCCCGCCATGCACAATCTGGAGATGCACAGGTGAACCAGTGGTTTAATAACAGCTGGCAAACTACACTTCAGCCTTCCATAAATTATAAGGGGTCATTTAATAAGCATAACGTAAATGCTTTGCTCCTTTACGAATATATGAGGAATGATGCGGAGTCGCTTTCAGGAGGACGACGGGGTTATCCGATAACCGACATTATGGATCTGAACTTCGGCGAGGAGGTAATTGCGAACCTGGTAAGAGGGGGACATAGTATGTATAACAGGGCAGGTTATGTAACCCGCCTGAATTATGACTTCGCAGGGAAATACCTGCTTGAACTTACAGGACGTTATGACGGTACTCCTAAATTGCCGGAGGACACCCGCTGGGGTTTCTTCCCTGCGGTGTCTGCAGGATGGCGTCTGTCGGAAGAACCTTTCTTTAAAAACTTTGCTCCTTTTGTCGAGAACCTGAAATTACGTGCTTCTGTAGGTAAATTGGGTAATGATCGCATAGGAGATTACCAATACCTGCGTACCTTGGGACTTGGAGCGGGTCCGGTGGTTATGATCGGTGATAAGCTCTCAAGACCTCTTAATGTAACACAGTTCCCCAACCCGAATATTAAGTGGGAAACCACTACAACCTATAACGGAGGTTTGGAAGCCAGTTTGTGGCGCGGCAAGCTTGGTATAGAGGCTGATGCCTTTTACAGGGTAACTAAAGATATCCTTCAAGCTCAAAGTAACCAAATGCCGGCGTCCCTGGGCGGCTACTATGCAAGTACAGTAAACTCGGGTGTGGTTGACGGTAGGGGCGTTGAGCTGGTATTGAGACATAATAACAGGATAGGCAATATTGACTACTTCTTGAAAGGGAATTTTGCCTGGGCGAAAAGCAGGATCATAGAGCTAACTGAGGACGCTAATATTCCGGATTATATGCGCAGGACAGGAAAGCCTATTGGGGTGAAATTCGGTTTTGTGGCAGATGGACTGTTCCAAAGTCAGGAAGAGATCGACAACAGCGCATTGTTTGGGCCAACTCGCGTAGGTGAGGTGAAGTTGAAGGACCTTAATGGCGATGGTAAGATCACCTTTGATCAGGACTGGACGGTGATAGGTCGTAGCGATCTGCCAGAGATCATGTTCGGCTTGAACGCCGGAGCAAGTTTTAAAGGTTTTGATTTTAACGTGTTCTTTCAAGGGGCTGCCCGTTCTGATGTAGCTTTATCCGGTTTATATGCAGATAAAGGGGTATATGATAATACCTTTTACACCATGGCCTTCTATCAGGATGGAAACTCTCCAAAATACCTTGTTGAGGATGCCTGGACTCCTGAAAATACGGATGCGAAATACCCGCGATTGAGTACCATTGCTACTCAAAGTGGTGGTAAGTTCTCCTCATGGTGGATTAAAGACGGAGCTTATTTGCGACTCAAGAGTATCCAATTGGGTTATTCCCTTCCAAAATCAGTAGTGCAGAGATTAAACATTCAAGGACTGCGGTTCCAGCTTTCAGGTAGTAATTTGTTCACTCTCAGTGGTCTTGATTACCTGGATCCTGAAATGCCGAGTGTAAATCAGGGCTATTATCCGCAGCAAAAGCTTTACGAGTTTGGTTTGAATTTAACCTTATAACGATCTGAAATTGAAGCTTAAGTGGATATCCTTCACAAGATAAATTGCTTAGCAGCTTCAGAAACATCATAACATATTATTGAGATGAAGATAAAAAATATTATCGGCGGACTTTTGATGGCTGGCTTGTTTCTTCAGGCTGCCTGTAAAGTAGACCCTGAGCTTACCTCAGTGTACGAAGAGTCGGTGGGTTGGACGAGTGAGGCTAACCTGGAGCTTTCATTGAATAAGTTCTACCCTCTTATAGGTCAATCTTATTACGAACCCCATATTACCCAGGATGCTTTTTCGGATATCTTAAAGATGAATATTCCGAATGCTAATCCTAATCTTTTTGTGCTCGGCTCTTCATTGATCACGCCCGGCTCAAATCCCCTGGGAAACTGGGATAATGCCTATACCTGGGTAAGGAATTGTAACGAGTTTCTTGACGGTCTGAGAAAGAATGGCAATAAGCTTCCTGAAGCCACAACGAAAAGGGCAGAGGCTGAAGTCAGGTTTTTCAGAGCGCATGTATACTTCGAGCTTGCTAAAAGGTATGGAGCCAGTGTGATCTTGTTAAAGGATCTACCTACAGAGGCTTACCATGCCAGAAGTGCTCCAGATGAGGTTTGGAACTTTATCGCTGAGGATCTTGACTACGCGGCACTTCATCTCCCCCCAACGGTGGAGGCCTCACGTAGAGGAAAATTAACAAAAGGCGCAGCTTTCGGACTTAAAGCGCGTGCAATGTTGTATGCTAAACGGTGGAAAGCTTCATCGGATGCAGTTCTGGAACTGGAGAAACTGGGGCTTTATGATCTTTTCCCCAACTATGAACAGCTCTTTAATCAGAAGAGATCTTCCCCCGTTGAGAATAAGGAGAGTATTCTTGAATTTGGGTATAAGTCGCCCGACTTTGGCTATTCCTTTGATTATTTCTACGCGCCTCCGGGAGATAGGGGATACGCTCAGGTAAGTCCCACTGAAAACCTGGTTTCAGCATATGAGATGGCGGATGGTACTAAGTTCGACTGGAAAAACCCGGCCCATGCTGCTAATCCTTATGTGAACCGTGAACCACGTTTTTATGCCTCTATTCTTTTTAACGGTGCCTCATGGAAGGGCCGCACGGTGGAAACTTTCGTTGGCGGGGCTGATGGTTATGCTATCGGTGGTGGTACAACCTCAACCGGATATTACATGAAAAAGTTCCTGGATGGTAGCATTAAAACTCAGACCGAGGGCTTTCGTGCAGGTGAACTCACCTTCTACTTTATGCGCTATGCTGAAGTCCTGCTTATTTATGCTGAGGCTATGGCCGAGCAGAATAATCTTGAGGAAGCACTTAGGGCTTTAAACAAGGTAAGGGCAAGGGCCGGCTTTACAAACCTGCTTACTGCCGGAAGTAAAGATGATTTTATGAAATTATTGGTACATGAAAGGATGGTTGAACTTGCTTTTGAAGGTCATCGTTTCTGGGACCTTCGCCGCTGGGGAATGGCACCAACCGTTCTAAATGGTACTAATGTTACGGGTACCAAGATAACCAGGAATGCCAACGGAACATTTACTTACGAACAAGTGGATGCCGACAATGGCAAGAAAAGGATTTACCCGGCAAGATACAACCGCTTTCCGATCCCTGCATCTGAGATCCAGCGTAATCCATTGATAGAACAATTTGATGAGTGGAAATAAATCAAGCACAATGAAAACAAGGAATTTACTATATATGCTATGCTCGCTGCCGCTGATCTTTGCGTCATGCGAGAAAGTGGACCTGAGAAAAGGGCAGCTTCAGGAAAAAGGCTTACTGAATTTCTCGGTTTCTATACCAGGTCAGGCTACTGAATACTCAGCTACGATCGCTGGACCATACAAGGATGGTGACACTGTTTATGTGAAGGTGCCCACAACAGAAGAGGCTCCGTTAAATGTAACGGCTTTAAAGCCAAAGGCAAGTCTCGAAAATAACAGCAGGATGATTCCGGCACTGAACGGAACGGTAGACTTTTCCAAACCCCTGGAGGTTACCGTGATCAACGGAGCAGGGGAGAGTAGGAAGCATATTATAAAGGTAGTCCCTACCTTACCGCGCACCACTTTCAGTAAATCGTGGTTTAAAAATTCCCAGGATCTAGGTGTTCTTCGTACCAATATCCCAGGTATCGCTGTTGTAGACAATAACTTGCTTGTGGCTGACTTTAACGCTGGTAGTACGGTGCTTGAGGCTGGAGTGAAAGTCTATGATCGCACAACGGGTACCTTCAAGAAAAATATTGCTCCACCTACAACGTATTGTATGCAAGTTGTTGCAGATGATGCCGAGCATTTTATCGTGAATCGTTACAATATCTATAGTGCAGGTTTTGTGGTTTACCGATATGATAATATAGATGCAGCACCGGTACAGATCCTGAACTATACGGCCGCACAGGGTTGCCCTGTGAACCTTGGTCGGAAGGTGACTGTAAAAGGTAACATTAAACAGGGTAGGGCTTTCGTTTATGCCACCACGAACGGTAATAATGATATTTACTACTGGCAGTTCCAGGATGGTGTTCCGGTAAATAATCTGCCAACCATTCTTAAGTATGCAGGCGCGCCTGCCTGGACTTTCGCAAACGTTGAGCGAAAATCCCTTGATGATAATTCAGATCATTACCTTACCTATTGTAATTACGTATCTCCCGATGCAAGTCTGGCCCAGGGAAGTCGTTTCCTGCAGTTCAATACGTCTATGGATGTAATTCAGATGAATACACAGAACCATTACTATAAGATCCTCGACTTTGAAGTGTTTGAAATAGGTAAAACGGTATTTATGGCTGCCCTAACACAGGGGTATTATGCATGGGATGCTACTCATATTAAGGTTTATGATATTACGGATCCTGAAAAGATGAAGTTAGTATCGGGTGCAGAGGGGTACACCGATTTCATGCTCTTCACCTCTGAAGCGTATGGCGGTACAAACTATAACCGCTGGGGTGATATTGCAGTATCTGTTAACGGAAATACGATTGATATTTACGGGAGTATGGCCACCAATGCTGCTTCAACTGCCGGGGTAATGGCTTACCGGATGAAGTATAACCCTTAATACAAACGATTTATAATTCAACGAAAGGTTCCGGAGCTTCCGGACCTTTTATCCTCTTTTTTAATCGGCTTTAAAAGTACGACATGAGATTTTATTGCACTAAATCAGGGCTGTTTTTTATAGCCTTAGCCCTTGCTATGTTTAATGTTTCGACAGTTGGGAACCTATATGCACAGTCTGTTAAAGGGCTTTTCCTTTCTTCCTACAAGGTAAAACCAGGTGTACCGGGTGCCCGGGTAGCTGTAGTGACTGACGCAACAAAGGCAAAGCTGAAAGTTAGATTGGATCGCGACACTTCTGGCTCGTTCAAGATAGTAAAGGGTAACCGGCTGAAACTTAAACCGGGGAGGGTATTGCCTCCCGGAGCAGAGGAGTTTGAGATTTCTGTATCCGCAGGCAGCAGGAAAAAGGATTTTGTGCTGGTGAAGGATGAATTTATCCGGAACAAGGTGGTGGCGCACAGGGGTGCCTGGAAGGATGCGGCAGTTCCGCAAAACTCCCTCAAATCAGAAGAACTGGCTATAAAAGCAGGTTGCGAAGCAGCAGAATTTGACATATGGCTTTCCGCAGACGGGATACCGGTAGTAGCGCATGATGCGATTATCGGGGGAAAGAAGATAGAAGAAAGTACTGCCATGGAATTACAGCAGGTGCACCTTGGTGGAGGTGAATATGTACCTACGCTTGAGCAATACCTCAGAGCTATCAAGGGCCAGAACAAGACTCGCCTTTTTTTGGAGATCAAGACATCTGGAAAGGGGCAGGAACGCTGCCTGGAGCTCGCGGAGAAGGCGGTAGATATGGTTCATGCGCTTAAGGTACAGGCTTGGGTAGACTATATCAGTTTCAACTATGGCGTTTTGCAGCATATCGCAGCTCTTGACCCTTTTGCTCAAACCGCCTATTTGTGGGGCGACAGAGATCCTGCTACGGTTGCAAAGGATGGGCTCACGGGCCTTGACTATCCCATTGAACATTTTAAAAAGAACCCTTCCTGGATAGCGGATGCGAAGAAGCTGGGGCTTTCAGTCAATAGCTGGACGATAAACCAGGAAGCGCCTATGCTCGACCTGCTGAAATGGGATGTGGATTATATCACCACAGACGAACCCCTGAAGCTCCTGAAACTTATCGAAGACCGCAAGAATGCTACGGCTGCGGGGAATTAACAATCAGATCATTAATAATTAGACGAATATGAAAATTACAGGAACTTTTTTAGATGAAATAAGCATCGATATTCCCCACCAGAACTGGGGTAGAGCCGAATGGGATGCAGATTTTTCGCACATGAAGTCGGTTGGTATCGACTCGGTGTATCTTATTCGCAGTGGTCTTCATCGCTTTATTACCTATCCATCGAAGGTACTCGTGAAGCAGGAGGGTTGCTATGAGCCTCCGGTAGACCTTGTTAAAATGTTCCTCGAGCTTTCTGATAAGCACGGGATGAACTTTTACTTTGGACTCTACGACTCGGGAAAATATTGGGCAAATAACCAATACCAGAAGGAGATCGACTTGAACATGAGGGTGATCGACGAAGTATGGAAGAACTATGGGCATTTCAAATCATTCAAGGGCTGGTACCTGGCTCAGGAGATTAGTCGTCGCACAAGCGGCATTATTGATCTTTACGCAAAGCTGGGTAAGCATTGTAAAGATATTTCTAACAACCTTCCCACCTTTATTTCGCCCTGGATTGATGGTAAAAAGACGGTACAGTCTTTCTCATCCACGCTAACTAAAGATGAAGCTGTAACCCTTAAACAGCATGAGGAGGAATGGAACGAGATCTTTGACGGGATAAGCAAGTTTGTGGATGCGGTTGCCTTTCAGGATGGACACGTTGAATTTCATGAGCTGGACGGTTTCTTCGAGATCAATAAGCGTTTGGCCAGGAAATATAAAATGGAATGCTGGACCAATGCCGAAACTTTCGACCGGGACATGCCGATCAAGTATCTTCCCATCAAGTTTGAGAAACTAAGAATGAAACTTGAGGCGGCCCGTAAAGCGGGATTCGACAAAGCGATCACCTTTGAATTCTCACATTTCCTTAGTCCGCAGTCGGCCTACCTCCAGGCTGGACACCTCTTCGACAGATATAAAGAATACATCAAAACCTTCTAAGCACCTCAGCAATGGATTTTAATAGATACAGCAGCATATATTTAAAGAATTTAGTGGATGAAGTTTTACCCTTTTGGCTGAAGAACTCTCCGGACAAAGAATATGGCGGTTTTTTTACCTGCCTGGATACTGAGGGACGCGTTTTTGATACCGATAAATTCATCTGGTTGCAGGCACGTCAGGTTTGGACATTTTCCATGCTATATAACCAGATGGAAAAGAATCCGCTTTGGCTGGAGACCGCTATCCATGGGGCAGAATTCCTTAAAAAGCATGGACGTGATAGTGCCGGTAACTGGTATTTCTCACTAAGCCGGGAAGGGGCACCTTTAGTGCAACCTTACAATATATTTTCAGATTGCTTTGCAACGATGGCTTTTGCTCAACTCTATAAGGCCAGTGGTGTTGAAGAATACCGAGAGATCTCTGTGAACACTTTTTTTAATATCTTAAAAAGACAGGATAACCCTAAAGGCAAATTCTCCAAAGCTTTTCCGGGAACAAGAGAACTTCAAAATTTCTCACTTCCGATGATCCTTTCAAACCTGGTGCTGGAAATTGAACATGTGCTGGATCCTGCAATTGTTGAGGCGACTATCGACAAGGGTATACACACCGTAATGGAGGTGTTTTATCAGCCTGATTCTGGTTTGATCCTGGAAAACGTTTATGCCGATGGCAGCTTTTCTGATTCTTTTGAAGGAAGGCTTTTAAACCCTGGTCATGTACTTGAAGCAATGTGGTTTGTAATGGATCTTGCTACCAGGCGTAATGACCAAAAGCTCATTGAAAAAGCGGTTAATATCGCCATAAACGCTCTTGAATATGGATGGGACAAGGAATTTGGAGGAATTCTCTATTTTCTGGATATAAAGGGTAATCCCCCGCAGCAGCTGGAATGGGATCAGAAATTATGGTGGGTACATGCGGAGGCTATTGTTTGTATGCTGAAAGGCTATGAGAAAACAGGAGATCAACGCTGCCTGAATTGGTTTAAGAAGTTGCATGAGTATACCTGGAAGAACTTTGTTGACGAAGACAACGGCGAGTGGTTCGGATACCTGAATAGAAGGGGCGAGGTTCTACTTCCACTTAAGGGTGGCAAATGGAAAGGCTGTTTCCATGTTCCCAGGGCGCTTTTCCTTGCACAGGGACTACTGAAAACCCTCGCAGAAAAGGAAGATAAGGTATTAAGCGAGATGTAACGATGGCTAATATTCCAATGCAAAAGGTCCTTTCTGCCGGGTACGACGGGGAGGAAAATAAAAGCTATACGCCGGCATTGATGTCGCTTGCCGTTCTGTATTTCATGATGGGCTTATTAACCTGCCTGAACGATACGCTGGTTCCCTTTTTTAAAAAGGGATTCAACCTTAGCTATTCTGAATCTTCCCTAGTACAGTTTTACTTCTTCCTTACCTATGCGATCATGTCGATCCCAGCTGGAAAAATAGTAGAACGCATTGGTTATAAGAATGGAATGGTATTAGGCTTCAGCGTTGCAGCACTTGGCGCAGCCTTGTTTTTTCCTGCATCCCTGATGCATCAGTATTACTTATTTCTTGCAGCACTGTTTGTGCTTGCGATAGGGATTGTGCTGCTGCAGGTGGCTGCTAACCCTTATATTACGATCCTTGGTCCTGCTAAAACTGCTTCGTCCAGGCTTACGCTGATACAGGGTATAGGTTCTCTCGGGACTACAGTAGCTCCTGTTTTTGGCGCCTACTTTATCTTATCAAGATTAGAGGATAATGCGTCAAGTGACGCAGTGCGCTATCCTTACATCGGAATTGCATTAGTCCTGCTTGTTATTGCCATGGCTGTGTACAACATGTCTTTGCCCAACCTAAGAGCCGAAACAGGGGAAAAGGATAAAAGTATGAGCATTGCCGGAATTATGAAATTCAGGAACCTTAAGTATGGCGTGGCTGGTATCTTTTTTTATGTAGGCGCGGAAGTTTCGATAGGTACTTTTCTAACTAATTATATCGCTGACAACCTGCAGATCGAAGAAGCTGCAGCCAATGGTTACGTATCATTCTATTGGGCTGGTATGATGTTAGGGCGATTTCTGGGCTCAGTATTGTTAAAGCATATCAGTCCCTCCAAAGTGCTTAGTTCTTGTGCAATTCTAGCCATTGCCCTGATACTGATCTCCATCAACACAAGCGGCTTAGTCTCTGTGTGGACGATGATCCTGGTAGGCCTATGTAATTCGGTAATGTTTGCTATTATCTTTTCGCTTGCGGTGGAAGGGTTAAAGGAATATACCACCATGGGCTCAGGTATCTTATCGGCGGCCATAGCAGGAGGAGCGATCATCTCTTATACCCAGGGTTATCTTATTGATCATTATTCATGGGTAATTGCTTTTATGCTTCCTGCCCTATGCTACGGCTATATCGTTTTCTACGGTATAAATGGTCATAAACCAGGCAATTAATTCTTTTACAGGGATACAAATAAAGGATTTGTTATGAAACGAAGAAGTTTTTTAAAGCAGGGCGGTTTAGCTGCAGGAGCTCTTGCACTACCTGCCGTTCTGAAATATTTATATACTCCGGAGATACCTACAGGAACCAGGAGGTTAGTAATGGTCCATTTAAAGGGTGGAAATGATGGTTATAATACCCTGATCCCTTATACGGATGCTGTTTATTATCAATCCCGTCCCTCTCTTGCTATTTCGGAGAAGAGTGTTGTTAAACTGGACCAAACTTATGGTTTGCATCCTGCTATGCAGCCAGTTGAGGACCTTTATCATTCAGGAAACATGCTTTTCCTGAATGCTGTAGCTCACCCTGAATTTGAGGCATCTCATCACACAGCATTTCAAAACTTTCATCCACTGCAGGAACTCGAAGCTGGACGTGGACCCTGGGAAGATTCATTTGTTAACAGGAACGGGGAGATACAAGCTCTGCCATTTTTGAATGTCGATTGCGGGCGTGCGGATTTTGCCTCCCTTTTCAACGAGGCTTATTGCTCTTTTTCGGCAGAGGACTTTAGTCAAGGACTGGAAAGGGTTTCTTCCTCCATATTGTCGGGTGCCGATACCCGTATTTATCATCTTTCCCTGGATGGCTTTGATACCCATCAGATGCAGACAACAAAACATAACCTTCTGCTAAAGGCCTATGCCGAGGGAATGCAGCGATTTGTTGAGAGATTAAAGGATACGGGTCTTTTTGAAGATACCCTTATTCTTACCTATTCTGAATTTGGGCGCTCTTTAAAGGAAAATAAAAAGAGGGGTACCGAGCATGGTAATGAAAATTGCGCATGGCTTATTGGCGGAAAGCTAAAAGAAAGTAGAGTAAAAAACCTTAAGAATTCTTCTGAGCTTTCCAATCCCGCCGTCCTGCTACCAGGTATCACTGCGGCCTGGTTCGATCTACGGCTTCCTCTTTTGGATGAAAACCTTCAATCCCAGTTTGGATGGGTTTAGCTCGCTTAATTATAAAACACACAATGCAATGAGAAAATTAAATATATCCTTAGCACTAGTCTGGCTGATACTAACATCACTGGCATGCAAACAAGCGTCTAAATCGGGTGAACTTCCTAAGCAGGAAAATGCTGTTCAGGACACATCCTCTATGAAATACCGTGCTTTCCACGGCGCCAGTATGCAGATCGACCCTACCTTTCCCTATTACAAAAACCGTTCAGTTGAAAGTATTGTGGAGGAGATCTCACTGGCGGGCTACAAATCTGTGCATTATTTTGTGGTGAATGAGAATGAAGTGAACGGTCCCTTGATCCATGCTTTCAGGGCTAAGGGAATCCCGGTATGGCTGATGGTGGTGGGCAACGGAACCTATTCTACCAAAGGTTTACCTCAGGGATGGGAGAATTGGAAAATGGAGATGACCCGCGAGCCGAATGGAGGCGGCTTTACCTTCTTTTCCCTTTTCAATAAAGATTTTACCAACTGGAAAAAGAGATCATTGGTTAAACTTATCAGCGATTATCCTTTTGACGGGGTGGAAATGGCGGAAACCTATTTCCCGGAATGGGATGCCATTCGCACCGGGAGATATGGAGATGTAGGCCCGGTGGCAAATAAGGCATTTAAGGAGAAATACAACCTTGAAATGCCTGATTTCAAAAACCCTTCAGCTGAAAATTACTATACCAAAAATAAGGAGCTCTATAGCAAATGGATGCAGTTTAGGGTAGACGGGGTGAATGACTTTCAAAATGAGATCTACAATGGCGAAGGAGGGGTGAGGAAAACACGACCGGATATCCTTGTTGCCACATGGAGCCTTGGAGTAGGTTCGGGGACTTCTGCCGTAGCGAAATTAAGGGAAGATCATGGATTGGATGCCGCTTCCCTGGTAGCCAAAGTAATGCCCGATCTTCATTTTATTCAAACACATTGGCCAGACTGGGTGAAGCCTGAAGCACAGCTGCCTGCCGACTATATGAAGAATTATAAAGCATTTGTCGATCCCATTAAGAATCGCTTTCCGAATATGCCTGTTGGCTTGCAAGCAGATCAGGGCTCAGTTAAAGATATGATAAAGTCTGCAGCCTGGGTGAAGAAGTTTGGTGAAGAAGCTGCGAAGAACGGCTATGTTACCTGGACCAGTTACGAGTATCACCTGGGCGGATATATTTACAGTGGTGCACCTAAGCCTGTGAAAATAGTCAGAGCAGGTGCAGACAGTATCATCATCTCTTTTAATAAAAGGATAGATGAGGCGAGTGGTACCAATCTGGCAAATTATCGATTACTGAAAGATGGAGCGGCCCAGCCTGCTGCTATTAAAAGTGTTAAGGTGGATGGCAATCGTGCTATTCTAATCTTAAATTCTTCTAACTCAGGCAATCTTAGTATAGCCCTGAATCACATTTCGGATACACCGGCATTGCGCCTTTACAAGGATACTCCGATGAACACCATGAAGGAAGAGGTGATTATGCTGCTTAAATAATTGAAGCTTATGAGAGTAGTTTTTAAACTTTTCTGTCTGTTGATATTCCTTGCTCCAATTTCTTCAAGGGCTCAGTTGGATAGCTCATTCAACACTACTTATTATCAGCAGAAGGTGAGCCAGTACCGGTTGTTTAAGCCGAAACATGAAAAGCGGAAGCCTGTAATGTTCATTGGTGATAGTATTACCGACATCGCCGAATGGAGCGAGCTATTTGGAACCATCCAAGTGCTGAACAGGGGGATCAGTGCAGATAATACTTTCGGCGTATTAAACCGTCTCGACGATGTGCGGCTAAGAAAGCCTTCTAAGCTTTTTATAATGATCGGTATCAACGATATATCGCACAGTATTCCCGACGAGAAGATCCTTGCCAATTACTGGCGTATCATAGAAACGGTAAGAAAGGATTCTCCAAAGACCTCTATCTATGTGCAGAGTATTTTGCCTACAAATAATGCCTTCAGCGAGTTTAAAAGACATCAGAATAAAGATGAACACATCCGGAAAATCAACAAGGCACTGGAGGAGGGTTCAAAATCATATTCCTATCAATTTGTAAATCTTTATCCTCTTTTTCTTAACACAGAAGGCAAATTGGATACGAAGTATTCGAACGACGGTCTGCATCTTACCGCTGCCGGCTATGAGGTCTGGAAGAACTATCTCCTGAAACTTAAATACCTATAGAAGAGCTTATGAGAAAGTATCAAATCTTCCTTTTTTTTATCGCGCTGTTACAGTCCCGGCATCTGCTGGCTCAGTCTAAGAACATCCATATCATTCCCGAGCCAGTGAGCCTTACAGTAAGAAAGGGGAATTTCAAGGTCGACCGCAACACTACCCTATATTGCCTGTTGGCAGATGAAAAGCTCGAAGGGGCAGCCAGGATATTTTTGTCTACACTGAAGAAGCAGACGGGGCTTACTCTGCCTTTTAAGAAGACCAATGGGAGGGAGGATAACCAGGGGATAAGGCTCTCGCTGAATAAGAAAGCAGATCCCTCCCTGCACCAGGAGGGCTACCGTTTATCTGTTGGTCCCTCATCCATACTGATCAATGCCAATACCCAGGCCGGAGTATTCTATGGTTTGCAAACGCTTTTGCAAATGATGCCTTTAGAAATGAAAAACGAGCCTTCTGTATTAATTCCCTGCGCCGAGATCTTGGATTATCCACGCTTTGCTTACCGCGGTCTGATGCTTGATGTTAGCCGGCATTTTTTTACCAAGGAGGAGGTGAAGCGTTATATCGATGAAATGGTGACGTATAAGTACAATGTATTCCATTGGCATCTTACTGACGATCAGGGCTGGAGGATAGAGATCAAAAGCTTGCCAAAGCTCAATTCTATAGGAAGTTGGAGGGTTCCAAGAACGGGACCATGGGGTAGTTTTTCGGATGCCCGGCCAGGGGAAAAGGCCACTGACGGGGGCTTTTACACGCAGGAGGATATTCGTGAAGTTGTGGCTTATGCCAGTGCAAGGTTTGTTTCTGTTCTACCTGAGATCGATGTTCCGGGTCACAGCCTGGCCATGATTGCTTCCTACCCTGAGCTGAGTTGTACCAAAATGCATTATAATGTTAGTCCGGGTACCGACTTCTACAAAAAGGAAGATAATGCTTTATGTCCGGGTAACGATGCCGTTTATTCCGTAATGAAAAAGGTTATTGATGAAGTTGCTGTGCTTTTCCCTTACCCTTTTATCCATATTGGCGGTGATGAAGCGTATAAAGGCTTTTGGGAGAAATGCGAAGCCTGCAGGAAAAGGATGAAAGATGAAAACCTGGAAAATAGTACGCAGCTCCAGAGCTATTTTATTCGAAGGATGGAGCGCATCATCAATTTGGCTGGAAAACAGATGATAGGCTGGGATGAAGTGCTCGAAGGAGGTAATTTGAGCAAAAACACCACCATCATGGCAAGATATGGAGCTTCCGGAACTATTGATGCAGTAAGGAAAGGACACCAGGCTATAGTAACACCATGGGGTTATGCTTACTGGGATCTGTACCAGGGAGACCCGGCCATTGAACCGCTGACCTATGGAAAGGGGAGACTTAAGGCGACGTACATGTATGATATAGTGCCGGACAGTATTAATGCTGGTCAAATTTTAGGAGGACAGGGTAGCTTGTGGACCGAGTTCGTTCCAACTTATCGCCATGCTCAATATATGACCTGGCCTCGTTCTTTCGCTCTGGCCGAGGGTTTATGGAGCCCTCCTTCAAAAAAGAACTGGGCCTATTTTCTGGAACGCATGGAAAGCCACTTCCAAAGATTTGATCACATGCAGGTGAACTATGCTCGCAGTGTTTATGATCCCTTTGTTCGTGTTGAAAAGGGGAACGATGGTCAATTGAAGGTTGCTTTGGAATGTGAGATGGAGGGTGCTGAGATCTTTTACACCCTTGACGAGACTCTTCCAGATCACTTCAGTAAAAAATATACCGGTGGCTACATCAGTTTTCCTGAGGGAGCAGCAAGGATACGGGCGATTACTTATCTAAAAGGAAAACCCGCTGGCAAGCTATTGAATGTGCTTATTAGCGACTTAAATAAAAGACTGACACAATGAGAAAATTACTTCTATCCTTTATATTCTGTTTGCTCCTTGCTCCCATAGTGCAGGGCAGCGATATTATTACGCTTAAATCAAAATACCTGCTGGCTACAGATACTGTTCTGTTGTTCAAGCCAGAGGGATATAATCAGAAGGATAAGTACCCTGTGGTGTTTTTCCTGCACGGTCATTCGGGCAATTACCGCTCTTATAGTACTTTTTCAGATCTCCAGGAGTATGCGGATAAATACTCCTGTATAATCGTTTGTCCCGATGGCTTGGAGAAAAGCTGGTACATAGACACACCTGGAAAGCAGGGGAAGAAATTTGAGCGGTTTTTTATGGAAGAGCTTTTACCCGAGCTTGGTAATCGTTACCAGATAGATAGTAGCAAGTTCTTCATTTCTGGTTTCAGCATGGGTGGCTTTGGAGCCATGTATCTGTTTATCAAGTATAATTCGGTGTTTAAAAGTGCGGGCAGCACTTCGGGAGTTTTAAACCTCCGTTTTTCGGGATTCAAAACCACCACTCTGGCGGAACTGCTGGGACCCTATTCAGATACCAACACTGCTTTCGATTCGTATTCTCCGGTGAATATGCTTGAGCAGCTAAAAGGCACCGAGAAGCAGATCATTTTCGATTGTGGCACCGAAGATTACCTGTACCCTGCCAACCAACAGTTTCGTGCACAATGTGATAAGTACAAGATAAAGGCGAAATATACGGTGCAACCGGGATTACACAATACTGATTATTGGAAGATCACCATCAAGGATCATATGGATTTTTTTTCTAAGCAGTTCTAGGCCTGACTGGAATGCAAATAAATTGATTAAAGAATTTTATTGAATGTCGAGATTAAATTTACTAGAGGAGACGCGGTATGAAAAATTGCCGGTCTCCATATATGAGGATCAACTTACCGCATCCAAGGTAATAGCAGAACGTATTGCAAACCTGATTAGAACCAAGGATGCTCGCGGGGAAAATACTGTATTAGGGCTGGCCACAGGGGCCAGTCCGGTGCTGGTGTACCGGGAGTTGGTGCGCTTACACCGGGAGGAGGGCTTAAGCTTTAGAAATGTGATTACCTTCAACCTTGACGAGTATTTTCCGATGTCCCCTGGTTCAGAGCAAAGCTATGTGTATTTCATGAAGGAACAGCTGTTTGATCATGTGGATATCGCCATGGAAAATGTTCATATTCCTGATGGAACACTGACGACTGAGGATGTGGCGGGTTTTTGCCTTGAGTACGAAAGGAAGATAAACAATTATGGAGGAATTGACCTTCAGATCTTGGGAATTGGAAGGACTGGACATATTGGTTTTAATGAACCTGGCTCGGCACCTAATTCGGGCACTCGCCTTGTAACATTAAATGAGATAACCAGAAGTGATGCTGCAAGGGATTTCGGTGGAAAACAGAATGTGCCCTTGAAAGCGATTACCATGGGAATCGGAACTATATTTAAGGCGAGGGAAATTATCCTGATGGCCTGGAGTGGCAAAAAGGCAGATATCATCAAGAAGTCGGTAGAAGGGGAGGTTTCACCCGAAGTGCCTGCAACTTTCCTTCAATTGTCTGAGAATGTAGAGTTTGTAGTTGACCCGGCTGCTGCTGCGATGCTTACTCGTAATGATACTCCCTGGTTGGTTAAGGACTGTACCTGGACGCCGAAGTTGGTGAAAAAGGCGGTAATATGGCTGGCGAGGACCATTAATAAGCCCATTTTAAAGTTGACAGATGAGGACTATAACAATCATGGTATGTCTCAGCTTGCAACAGAAATGGGACCAGTATATAATATCAACATCAGGGTATTTAACGAGGTGCAACATACTATAACCGGCTGGCCTGGAGGTAAACCGGATGCAGATGATAGCCAACGACCAGAAAGGGCGGTTCCGGCGAGAAAACGATCTCTTATATTTTCTCCTCATCCAGATGATGATGTGATATCCATGGGAGGAACCTTCATCCGCCTTGCGAATCAGGGGCACGAGGTGCATGTTGCCTATCAGACCTCCGGAAACACAGCGGTTTGGGACGATGATGTACTTCGCTTCGTTGAGTTTGCTATTGATTTTCAAAGATCACAAGTGGAGGATGTTGCTGGAATACAAGGGACTTATAATAGCATGCGGGCTTTCCTTGCTGAAAAACGTCCTAATCAACCTGACACGGCGGAGATTCAGACAGTAAAGGGATTAATCAGAAAAGGGGAGGCAATTGCTGGTGCCCGCTTCGCAGGCTTGCCGGATGAAAATATTCACTTCATGAACCTGCCATTTTATGAACTTGCTAAGTTGCAGAAAGTTGCCATTTATGAGGATGATATCCTGCAGACTATGGAATTACTTAATTCTGTAAAGCCTCAGCAGGTTTTTGCTGCCGGCGATTTTGCAGACCCTCATGGTACACATAAGGTGTGTTTCGATATTGTTTTGAAAGCCTTGCAGCGCCTTAAGATTACTGAATCTTGGGTTGAGGATTGTTGGCTGTGGCTTTATCGCGGTGCATGGCACGAGTTTGAGATCCACGAGATCGAAATGGCTGTTCCATTATCCCCCAAGGAGGTTGAGCAAAAAAGGTTAGCCATCTTTAAACACCAGTCGCAGAAAGACCGGCCAGTATTTCCTGGAGATGACTCACGCGAGTTTTGGGTAAGGGCGGAAGACAGGACAAGCGAAACTGCCGCCGCATATAACCGTTTGGGACTGGCGGAATATGAAGCAATAGAGGCGTTTGTACGCTGGAACATATGAAGTGTATAAAAGTGTAACCATTGTAGCGTGATTTGCATTAGCGCATAAGAAACGATGTCCCGTTCTAGAATACTGGTTGTAGGTTAAGCGTTAGCGGTCCTACGACCGGTGACGGATTTGAACTTTCATACAAAAAGCCCTGAGCTATGAGAGCAGCAGGGCAACCTAAACCTTATCACAATTTAATCTTTATACTATAAAAAACTGGAACAAGTTTCATTTTCATTTAATCTGACTACCTGATCATCGCCACATTTTTAAAGCCAACTCCTACTGATAATACGGTCTGCGTTACTAAACCGGTATTAATTTGAACACCTGTGTGCTGACCGACTTCCATACAAATATATACTACTTAGAGCTTCTCATTCCTTAAAATATCCTTAAAATATCTCCTTAATGGTAAGTTTTAAGGCTTCTTTAAGTTATTAAACGAATAATTGGAACAGTTTAACATGGAGCTGTTTCTGGGTTGACTACTCCTGCACTTTTACCGTCAAAAACTGGTGTGAGGAAAAGGACCCATTTCTAGTACCGTAGGAAAAAATCATAAAAAATTAATCTCGTTCGTAGTAACATCGGCCTTTCAGGTATTAAACTAGCAAGAGGCATTAAAAGTTAGAAATGATTAAAAAGATCAAAAACCTGTTTATACAACCTAAATTATATCTAAGTGAAATTACAGGCGTCCTTCTGCTTATTCTGGCCATCTATTTTATTAAAAGTCAGGGTGATGAGCTGAAGAACGTAAATACCTATATGCGGGAGGGCAATGCTTTTTGGATTACAGTTGGTATACTATTAAGTGCTGGCTATATTATCCTGCAGGCGTTGATGTACCAGTCGAGCTTTAAGGCGACTCAACTTAAAATTTCTCTGTGGGACTGCATCGTTTTGTTTTTAAAGAGGAATCTGATCAGTATTTTCCTCCCAGGAGGAAGCATTACGTCCCTCGCTTTTTTCACTAAAGATATACAGAAGGAGGCCCAGGAAGAAAACCGTACGAGGATCCATTTCGCAAGTACTATCTATGGTTTTACCGGTATTGTCTCGATCATTATCCTTGCCATTCCCGTTCTAATCTATTTGGCAATGAGTGGCGAAAGCTGGCAGAACGCTAATAATGCTGCGGCGATCCTTGTATTTTTTATTATTCTGATCATTTATCTTCTAACCTCTTATTTTAAAAAGGGCTGGGTATTTAGGTTAGTCGACCGTTTCGTGCCTCAAATAAATACGGAGTTTAGAGCTTTTCCTGGTTTTAAAAAGCAGTTTGTTTATGTAAACATTTATGCTCTTCTTATTGACGTGGTTGGCGTGGTTCACCTATACATTGCTATGTTGGCGATGGGCCACGATGCCAGCTGGAAGGTTTCGCTGATTGGTTACGTGGTTGCCACCTTACTATTAGTCATATCTCCGTTTCTGCGAGGGGTAGGAGCAATTGAATTTTCATTAACAATGATCTTAAAGCATTATGGATACACCACATCAGAAGCTTTAGCTATCACGCTTATCTACCGTTTATTCGAATTCTGGATTCCGGTTATGGCCGGAATAGCCAGCTTTGTTTTACGGAAGGGAAATATGGTCTTGAGAGTGATACCCGCCTTTCTCTTGTTCGGCCTGGGGATGATAAATATTATTTCCGTTTTAACCCCTTCCCTCGGTTACCGGGTTCGCTTATTAAGATCTTTCTTAACTGCTGATACCATTCATGCATCTAATTACCTTGTTTTTATAGCCGGGTTGCTGCTGGTGATCACTTCGGCTTTCCTGATCAGGGGATTAAAAAATGCCTGGCGCTTTGCAATTCTCCTTTGTTGCCTTTCTTTGATCGGTAATTTAACAAAGGCGATAGATTACGAGGAATCTATCCTTGCGCTGGCTGTGATATTCGTTTTATGGTTTACCAGGAAACAATATTATATCCGCAGTGATAAGCGTTTACAGACAGTAGGGGTAGGAACCTCCCTGCTTATCCTGGCCGGAATTACGGTTTACGGAATCACTGGTTTTTATTTCCTGGATAAAAAGCACTTTGGGATCGACTTCAACCTGGGAGATTCGATAGAGCATACTTTATTGAATTTTATTCTGATGGATATAGACTCCCTGAATCCGCTCACACGTTTTGCTGCTGCTTTCCTGGATACCATCCGGATTAGCGGGATTTTTTCCCTGGGTTTTATTTTGTACTCCCTGTTGAAACCTTATTTTATTTCGGTGAAGCATAGTGAGGAGGATTTTCTTCGTGCAAAAGGGCTGATCGAAGAGTATGGGTGTTCCCCTGTAGACTATTTCAAAACCTATGTAGATAAGCTGCTATATTTCGGTCGTAGGCGAAACGGACTTATCGCCTATAAAATGGCCAACAGTTTTGCCATTGTTTTAGAAGAGCCGGTTTGCCAAACCGTGGAAGACAAAGTGGTCTTGATAGAAGAATTCGAGGAGTTTTGTATCGAGTGTGGTCTCCGGCCGGCTTATTACCGCGTAGAAGAGAGTAGTTTGGGTCTCTTTGAAGCAATGGGAAAGAAATCTCTTATTATCGGACAAGAAGCTATTGTTGATCTCGAGAAGTTCAGCCTGGAAGGGAAAGACAAGAAATCTATGCGTAATGGCCTGAACAGTTTGCAAAAAAAGGGCTTAAAAACGAAGGTTTACCATGCGCCCGTTAAAGATGGTGTTCTTCAAAAACTAAAATACGTATCGGATGATTGGCTTAAAAGTACTCAACGTGAGGAAATTGTATTTACTCAGGGAATGTTTAGTTGGGAAGAGCTCAAAAACCAAACGATCATAACTGTAGAGAATGAGGATGAAAAGATATTCGGTTTTTTGAACATCATACCCAACTACGCACCGGGGGAAGCCACGTACGACCTGATCCGCAAAATTGAAGAGGCTCCGGGAGGGGTGAATGATGCCTTGATCGTCGCTCTGATCGAATACTGCAAAGGACAAAATTTCCGTTACCTCAATCTGGGCCTGGCTCCTTTGTCGGGTATTGACCATGCCCGGGACTTGCCGGAAAAGACGCTGAAGTTTGCCTACGAGAAGCTCCAGCAGTTCAGGCACTACCGCGGATTGAGGGATTTTAAAGAGAAATTTCAACCCATTTGGCATAACAAATACCTGATCTATGAACATCACTACGACTTGATCTCCTTGCCGAAGGCTTTAAATAAAGTTATGAAACCTTGATTTACAGATGCAGAGTTTAAAAAATATTATAGCTGTTATTATCCTGTGTACTATGACTGGCTTCACGGCCTTTTCACGAAGTGCCGCAGATCTACCTTTAAATGTGCTCAAACCGAAGACGGATAAAGGCGATAGGTTAATTCTGTTTGTTACCGGCGATGGTGGGTGGAATAGTTTCAGCGAGCAATTGGCGAAGGCTTATACTGCTCAGGGTGTTCCCGTTTTAGCATTAAATAGCCTTAAATATTTTTGGAAAAAGAAAAATCCGCAGGAAGCGGCAAACGACATTTCGGCTTTATTGAATAAGTATACCAAAGAATGGCAGAAGTCGGAGATCGTCTTGGTAGGCTACTCTTTCGGCGCCGACGTTATTCCGTTTATCTACCGGCGTCTTCCTGAAACCTTAAGGGATAAGATCGTGCTCCTCCAGCTGCTTTCACCCGCTTCTTTTACCGATTTTGAAATTCACATTTCAGATCTTTTTGGTTCCAAAAATCCTGTAAGATCAATGAACATAGGAGCTGAATTAAAACAGGCAGATGTGCCAACGCTATGTTATTATGGAAGGCAGGAAGCGGAAAAGCCTTTGGCAAATCAACAAAAGGAGGGATTTAAAGTTGTATTACTGCCAGGCGATCACCACTATAAGAACAGCTTCACGGAAATAGCCAAGGCTGCTGCCTCGAGGTAAAATAATTTTTATGGGATATGTATATGCGGTCTTTCCACATCAAGCTGTTATTCCTTTCTCTTGTACTATCCTTCCTCTTTAGTTCTTGCACTTTATTGTTTAGGTATCGCACCGTTAATCACAGAGGCGTTGAGAAAGAGGATTTTGGACTTCCGGTTATTCTTTATGGCTCATCAGCTCCAACTTCCAGGAAAATGGTGTTACTGCTTTCGGGAGACGGAGGCTGGCTTGAATTTAATGATAAGCTTGCAGTTGAGTTCTCCAAAAATGGGTATAATACTTTAGGGTTTAATAGCCGGACTTACTTCTGGCGATCACGAAGTCCGGAAGAAGCTTCCCGGGATTTAACCAAACTTATTGCTAGATATGCCAGGGCCTGGAATGCCACCCAAATCGTACTTGCTGGCTATTCCTTCGGTGCCGATGTAACCCCATTTGTCTATAACCGCTTGCCCGAGAATCTAAAGAAACGGGTAGTTGCTATTCAATTACTATCTCCTTTTTTATCAACAGACTTTAAGGTTCATTTTAGTGATCTGATCGGTCCGGGTAAAGATGATCGCACTTATAAGGTGAAAAACGAAGTAGCTAAGATCAGAATACCTGTTTACTGTTTCTATGGAGAGGAAGAAGAACCCAAGTCGTTGCTGGGCATAAAAAGAAGGAACTTTATCCTTACCCTGGTTCAGGGAGATCACGAATATGAAAATGCCTATAAGCAAATCGTGAATTCCTTGAACCGGTAAACGGAGGTTGTGGTAGGTGTAATAATTATCGTGGAAAATTGGGGATTACAATAGAATTAATGTAGACTCTTTTTCTAAAAAAGGAAAAGCACATAGCCACTAGGCCGGCGAGCTTGTACGTAAAAACTTTCCTATAGCTTTGTTTTTCAGGTCACTAATTTATCTTCTAAGATCGTCACCGTCAATTTCTTTTTTCGGTTAGTTTTTTGCTCAAAGAGCAATAAGTAAAGATTGTCGGGAAATTAACGCATCCCCAATTCTCTTTTTTCTTTTTTGTCCTTTTGATGAGTTTAGGACAATAGCTGTAAGATTTTTTAATGTTAACGCCGGATTCTCCCTGTATCCGTAATTCTTTTAATAATGAAGAGAGTTTTTAGAACTTTTGTATTAATTGCTTCCTGTGCTTTAGCCTCTCTGCCGTCTTATTCTCAGACGGTTCCGGCTCCAACAGTTGTTTCTCCGGTTAACTTATGTTTGAATTCAACGGCAGCGCCTCTTTCTGCAACAGGTTCAAATTTGCAGTGGGTGAACGAAGAAAAATTTGTTGTTGGAGGTTTAGCAGCATTAGCTGATCTAAGTTTAAACATAAATACTACCACTTCTAACAAGATCACTTATTTCAGTACAACTGCAGCTAATGTGATCATTACTTCGGTTGATTACACAAAACCATTGCTCAGCTCTGTTACTAATTTAAGACTCGGCATTTTTGATAGTAACGGGAACTTGATACAACAATCGACTACTAGAACATCAATAGGCGTACTCTCAGGAGAGGAAACTATCTCAAATGTGTTTAGTTGCAAGCTGGAAAAACCGGGAGTGTACAGCATTAGGATAGTGGAAGGTTCAGGAACGGTAACTGGTTCATTATTTACGTCGGATTTAAAGTCGGATTTAGTCAATATCACCGGCGTCTCTGGCACAGAGCGGATCTTTAGTAATATCAAGTACGTAACAACAACGCCACCAGTGCCATCAACCAAAGCCACCGGTACTTACAATTACTATGTTACTCAGACCATAAATGGAAAAACCAGTACTGCTGCTAACATAAAGGTGAATGTGACAGCTGCCTTAGCGCCTGTTGTTCAAAGTCCGATCACTTTATGCCAGGGCAGTGTAGCACCTATATTGAGTGCCACTGGTCAGAATTTGGTATGGACCAGAAGCATCAGTTCATCGATAGGAGGGTTGGCTGTGCATACTACTGAGCAAAATTTGATGGAACCGTATTGGTTCACTACAAGGCTGACAGCCAACAAAACTTTCTTCACCACTAATTTACCCTATTTGACCGTTAGGTCGGTCGACTACTACATTCCTGCCAACTCAAGCGTAAACGGTCTCAGGCTTGCTCTTTATAATGAGGCAGGGGATCTAATCGCCAATTCTTCAACTACTACTACTCTTACAGCTGGAGCAAGTCCTGTTAAGGTTACCAACGTTTTTAATTATACAATTAATGCTGAGGGAAATTACGCTATTGGATTTTCAGCAGGTGCGGGCGAAGTAGGAAGATCTGCTACAGCCACCAATTTTCCTGTCACGGAGGCCAATGGTGCGATCAGCATAACCGGTAATCAGTTTGCTTCAGATGTTTTTAACAATATACAGTTCTCTGTTGCAACAGAAAGTTCAACCAATCCCACACCTTCAACAAATTATGTTGGTACTACTACGTACTATGTATCTCAAACGGTAAACGGTTGCTCCAGCCAGCCAGCCACGGTAATAGTAAACGTTAATGGTGTTACTTCAACTGTTCCTGGTGTTGGGTGTGCAAACAGTACAGTTACCTTACGGGCGACCGCTTCTCCAGGGTATACATTAAATTGGTATGATTCACTTACAGGGGCGTCAAAAGGAACCGGCGAAACTTTTACAACACCGACAACGCTTACTCAAAGTAGAACGTATTATGTTTCGGCAACGAATGGCTCTTGCACAACCTCCCGTGTTCCGGTGCAGGCAATTATTGGAGGATATACCTGGAAGGGAACTACAAATACAAATTGGGATCTGCTTTCAAACTGGACCACCTGTGTTGCAGTTGCTCCCACTGCCAGTTCAGACTTGACCATTCCTGAAACCTCGAGGGTATTAACGCTTGAAAAGGATCTCACGGTTAATAACCTGATCCTTCAGGGAAATGCTAAAATTATTCTGAATGGAAAAACCCTTACTGTAAACTCTATCTCAGGTACAGGGATCATTGTAGGTAGTAGCACAAGCAGTTTGGTGATTAAAGGAAGTGCAGTAAGTCCTTCCTTGAAATTTGATCAAACTACTCCAGGTTCTACTAATGCTCTGCTTAACTTAAAGATCGAAAATAACTCAAATACCGTAAGCCTCGAAACTCCTCTGGTATTAAAAGGTTCCTTGAATATTACTGGCAATTCTGTTCTTAGGTCAGACGGTTATTTAGTTTTGGAAGCAACGAAAACGTCTAATGCCAACATCGGTTCACTTGCAGGCGGCGGTTCGGTTACAGGGAATGTAAAAGTACAAACGTATCTGCAGGGAAGTACTGCCTCCTATAGGAACTTCAGGACCCTTACTTCTCCTGTCTTTGACGTTTCAAGTCCGGCTAAGGGATACAAGATAGCGGGCTACAAGAGTAAGTTACTTGTGACTGGTCCGGGGGGAGAAGCTAATGGTTTCGATGCATCTCCAAATAATGGTTCAACCATTAAGTATTATAATGAACCAAAGAAAAATCGCGAAAATCAATATTTATACCCTGCCAATGCTACAACAGAAGCCATAGCTCAGGGAAAAGGAATTTACTTTTATTTCAGAGGAAATAAGTTGAATGCTAATGGAAGCAAGTTCGTGAAGGTGAACGGGGCCTATGGCACTCCTGAAGATGTTGTGATGGAATATATGGGCCAGATCAACTCGGGAAACATTTCCCCAACCATCACTTATACAAATAATCCTAATGAAGGAGCAAGCAACGGGTTTAACCTTATTGGAAATCCTTACCCGTCGGTGATCGACTGGGACAGCCCCTCAATTGAAAAGGTCAATATTGATAAGACGACAATCTGGGTGCAAAAGCAAAACGGCTCATTTGCTATATATAATGGTTCTGATAGCACCAACGGCGGTTCCCGCTTCTTACTGCCCGGACAAGGTTTCTTTATTAAAGCCACTGGAGCAAACCCATCCATCACCTTTAAAGAAGGTGCAAAAGCTGCAACAGTTGGGCCGCCGGTAAGGCTTATGGACCTGCGTAGTAATGGCTTGTTACTAGCTTCTAAAGGGGATGTACCACGGACACAGGCTTTGAAGAAAAGGGTTAGTCTCACCATGGTCAAAGACGAATATACAAGTGATGAAACGGTAGTGGTGCTCAATAATAATAACAGCAGCGATACGGATCCTGATGATATTAGTTATATGGGCGAGGCAGCTGTGAATCTTACTACCATAACTCCTGATAATAACTATCTGGCCATTAATTACCTGCCGGAAACAAGTGGGGAAACGGAAGTGAAACTGTATGCCACAGCTAGCGAGTCGGGTGAATACAAACTTTCCCTTACAAAACAGAGTGGCTTGGACGATTCCAGGATCTATCTCAAAGATAATTACACGAACAAACAGGTTGATTTAAAATCAGAGCCTACCTATAATTTCACGATCGACAAAGCTACTGCTGCTACGTTTGGAGGAGATAGGTTTAGCCTGGTGGTGAAGGCCCCGGTTACTTTGCCAATAGAGCTGTTAAGCATTGAAAGTACTATAGTAGGTTCTGGTGTTCAGCTAAAATGGATCACAGCTTCCGAGAAGAATAGTAACTATTTTGAGGTGGAAAGCTCGGTGGATGGAAAAGTATTTAAAACTCTTGCAAAGATAACGGCAGCCGGAAACTCTAACAGCAAGTTAAGCTATAGCTATGTAGATACTAAGCCTTTTGCCGGAATTAATTATTACCGCTTGAAAAAGGTAGATAGTGATGGTGAGTATGCCTTTTCCAAGGTTGTTGCCGAAAAATTCAGCCTGACTAATCAGGCATTAGATATCATCATTTTCCCCAATCCAGCAAGTGAAAGTATTCATATAAGTGGCAATCTGCCCGGCAAAACCGGCTTGAGCATTTATGCTTTGGATGGTCGCAAAATTATGGATTCAAATAACCGGACACTTGATGTGAGGAACTTACAAAAAGGTGGGTATATCATTGAAGTTGTAAATAAAGAAACAGGTAACGTCCTGAAAAAAAGTAAGGTCCTTATTAATTAATACTTAGAAATTGAAGAAGAAACTACTTGCAGTAATATTAATATTTATCCTTGGTCTTAGTTCAGTGGTTCAGGCCCAACCTCCGGGAGGAGGCTGTTCTCCGGACCCGGAAGTTGATTGTGATGATGACAACGGGCCTCTAGATTCCGGAGTATATTTTCTGTTAACAGCCGGTTTTGTTTATGGTGTAATGAAACTAAGAAGGGTGGAAGAATAAACGTTATGTCCCTTAACCTCTTTTACTGGTCGTAGGTAAGCGGTAGCGGCCCTGCCTCCAGTATGCTCTTTATCAGCAATCCTTTCTTAGAATTGATTGTGAAATACAGGCTCAATTTCCGCAATGTAACTGGCGCCGGTTACTGTTTGCATAATTGGTTGCGCTAATCCGCTTGCTCAGATTCTTGCATTTTCTACAGCTTCTGTATGGCAAATATTCCTGAGGTTTTCAAGGCCTGTATGGTTAACCCTGTCTATTGAAGTATTGAGGAAAAACGCCTTCCCATTGAACCTAACTTATACTATTTATTGAAAATCTAATAATTATTCCCGTATAGTAAGGTGACTGTGTTAAAAAAATATCGTATTCTTTAACCAATCCATTATTTATCGCATCTTTGGAAAATGGTGAGTAGCGAACAATTATAAAGTGAAATTGTTTGCAAATATTTTTTTCTAAGCGATTGAGCCTCTGCCAGTCTTTTATTAATTCTAATGCGGTTTATGAGAAAACCTTTACTTCTTGTTTTTTTATCATTTTTATCGATCTACAAATGCTTCTCCCAAACTAATCACGTTGTAATTAGCGAGGTGTTCGGAGCGGGGACTTCAACCAATTCGTATCGGGACTTTGTAGAGCTTTACAATCCTACTGGCTCAACCATCGACATGTCTGGATGGTCTATCCGGTATAAATCAGCTACCGGTACCGCTGCTTCGGCGTCCCTTACTTTTCCTGTTGGAACTAAAATTTATCCGTACGGCTATTTCCTTATTGGGCTTATGGGTTCTAACCCCAATGTTGATCCGGATTTAAGTGGGTCAATTGACCTGTCTGGAAGCACAACAGGTGGGGGGCACGTAGCATTATGTTTGAATGTTTCTACTGGTACTTCCCCGTGGCAGTACCAGGTGGTTGACTTAGTAGCTTGGGGAACTGGCAATACCCCAGAGGAAAGCGCAGCTCCTTCCCATCCAGCCCTTCCTGGTTCTATCGAGCGAAAGGCGCTTTCTACCTCAACGGCTTCCTCCATGACCGTAGGAACGGACGCTTTACTAGGAAATGGGTATGATTCTAATGATAATTCTAAGGATTTTATAGTACGCACCAAACAGGACCCGCAAAGCCAGAAATCTGGAGCCTACGAAAAGACTGGCCCGCCAATAGATAATTTAGGGTACCCTGCTGCAACTGATTTGACTGCGACTGAATTTAGTTTGCAAAGTAGTCTTGATGTCAAGGGAACTTCGTTTTATGTAATTCTACCTGATGGTGCTGAGGCGCCTTCAGCTACACAAGTAAAAAACGGACAAGATGCAGCATCGTTGTCCGTCCGATCTGGGAATTTAAGTGTAAGTTTTGCAAATAAGGTGTTCACAGTTGTGCTGTTACTACTCCAGCCAAATACTTCTTATGATGTTTATGTGGTATCCGAGAACGAGCAAGGTGTCTTGCAATCATCACCTGTCAAGTTAGATATTACCACACTCAGCAACGGTGATACAACTTCACCAACTATAACGTCGGTTACTGTACCTTCCAATGCAACTTATATAGCTGGTCAAAATCTTGACTTTACTGTTAACTTTGACGAAAAGGTTGATGTAGCTTCTGGAACACCAACACTAGGATTAACTATAGGAACAAGCCCGGTAACTGCTTCTTATGTTTCGGGAAGCGGTACTACAGCACTTCTATTTCGCTATACAGTTGCCTCGGGAGATGAAGATATCAACGGGATAAGTTTAGCTTCATCGATTACAGCAAATGGTGCTACATTGAAAGACGAGGCTGGAAATGATGCTATTCTCGGTTTAACTAATGTTGGTGTAACCGGATCAGTGAAAGTCGATGCAGTAGTGCCTTCATTAAGCACCGTCACCATCGCTTCAAATAATGCAACGAATACCTTGGCAAAAGAGGGCGATGTTATTACCTTAACAATAGCTGCCTCTGAGTATATCAATACACCAATAGTAAGGATCGCGGGTCAAAATGCAGCCGTTACAGGTTCCGGAACCAGCTATACGGCTACTTATACTATCACCAGTGCAACAACTCAAGGACCTGCGGCAATTGTTATCGCTTTCACTGATATCGCAGGAAATGCGGGAACCGATGTAAAAGCAACAACAAATAGCAGCGTAGTAACAGTAGATAGAACTGCACCATCGATTCCTTCTGGTTTATTATCAACTGCAGGTGACGCAGAAATTAATTTAAACTGGAATGCGAATACCGAAAGCGACCTCAAGTCGTATAAGATTTATGCGGGTACATCAAATAATCCAACAGTTTTTTCGGCAGAGGTTGATGCTCCAACTGCAGCAAAGCTTGAGAGCGGATTAACAAACGGAACGACTTACTATTACCGTTTAACAGCAACAGATAAAGCAGGAAATGAAAGCTCTTACTCTACAACAGTAAGCGCAACTCCAGTAGGATCCCAAACTATTACGTTCAATGCATTATCAAATAGAACTTATGGCGATGCATCATTTGATTTAGGGGCAGAAGCTTCTTCAAATCTTAAGGTTAGTTATGAGAGCAGTAACACTGCAATAGCTTCAATTAGTGGAAACTCTGTTACTATTCATAAAGCAGGTACGGTAACCATTACTGCTAAACAAGCTGGTAATAGCTCTTACCTGGCGGCTCCAGACGTTATGCAAACTTTAGTTATCAATCCTAAGGCTTTAACGATTACAGCTAATAAGGTAACTAAGATATATGGGGAAACCTTAACGGGAAAAATTGCTTCCACTGCCTTTACCCAAGTGGGGCTTGTAGGTACAGAAACGATTGGCAGTGTAAGCCTTGCTTATGGAACAGGTGCAGCACCAACAGCTGCTGTAAATACATATACAGAGCAAATAACGCCTAGTGCAGCAACTGGAGGAACTTTCACTCCGGCTAACTATAGCATTACTTATACTAAAGGAGATATCGTTGTTGATCCGGCTGCTTTAACCATTGCCGCTAAAAATGCAAGTAAAGCATATGGACAGACTTTAATAGCCACATCGGAATCTATAGGATTCGTTGCGATTGGTCTTCAGAACGGTGAAACAGTAGGTAGTGTAAGCATTGCATACGGAGCCGGAGCGGCCGCAGGTGATGCGTCAGGTACCTACATTGATGCTGTAACTCCAAGTGCAGCAACCGGAGGTACATTTACGCCAGCCAACTACACTACTACCTATGTTAAAGGTAATATCGTTGTTGCAGGTGCCAGTCAGACTATTACTTTCAATAGCCTGGAAAATAAAACTTATGGAGATGCAGCATTTAGCTTAAGTGCTACAGCCTCTTCAAACTTAACGGTGACTTATACAAGCAGTGATCCAGGAATAGCTTCTATTCATGGAAATAAAGTAACTATTCATAAGGTGGGGACAGTTACCATAACAGCTCAACAAGCTGGAAATGTAAATTTTTCTGAAGCAACGGATGTAGAACAAACGTTAAAGATTAATCCTAAGGCTTTAACAATCACTGCTAATAAAGCGACAAAAACTTATGGTGAGAGTCTTGCCGATGAAACAGGTTCAACAGCCTTTACTTCAAATGGGCTTGTTGGAGCAGAAACAATAGGCAGTGTGAGTCTGGCTTATGGAACTGGAGCAGCTGTAACGGCTGCAGTAGATACCTATATCAATCAGGTAACGCCCAATACAGCTATAGGTGGAACCTTTACCGCAGCTAACTATAGTATTACTTATGCTAAAGGAGATCTGGTTGTAAACAAAAAAGCAGTAGGAGTAACAGCAGTAGCTAAAAACAAAACGTATGGCGATACTGATCCTGAACTAACCTACAGTATCACATCTGGCACCCTTGTAGGCAATGATCAGTTCAGCGGAAGCCTAAGCCGCGAAGCGGGAGAGAATGTAGGTGAATACGCCGTTCAGCAAGGATCATTGGCACTAAGCAATAACTATGATCTTTCTTATACTGGTGCGAAACTGACCATTGGCAAAAAAGCAGTAGGAGTAACAGCAGTGGCTAAAAACAAAACGTACGGTGATACTGATCCTGAACTAACCTACAGCATCACTGAAGGCACCCTTGTAGGCAATGATGCCTTCAGTGGAAACCTAAGCCGCAAAGCGGGAGAGAATGTAGGTGAATACGCCATTCAGCAAGGATCCTTGGCACTAAGCAATAACTATGATCTTTCTTATACTGGTGCGAAACTGACCATTGGCAAAAAAGCAGTAGGAATAACGGCAGTAGCAAAAAACAAAACGTATGGTGATACTGATCCTGAAGTAACCTACAGCATCACTGAAGGCACCCTTGTAGGCAATGATGCCTTCAGTGGAAACCTAAGTCGTGATGCTGGAGAGAATGTAGGTGACTACACCATTAATCAGGGAAGCCTCGCGCTAAGCAACAACTACACGCTATCTTACACTGGTGCAAAGCTGACTATCGGAAAGAAAGCAATTACGGTAACAGCAGCAGCTAAGAATAAAACCTATGGGGAGGCAGACCCTGCTTTAAGCTACAACATTACTACAGGAACTTTGGTAGGTAACGATGGGTTCAGTGGAAGCTTAAAACGTGAAACAGGTGAGAATGTAGGTGAATACACTATTAACCAAGGAACACTTACATTAAGTGATAACTACACGGTTTCTTATAATCCAGCAAAACTGACTATTGGTAAGAAAGCAATTGCAGTAACAGCAGTAGCGAAGGATAAAACCTATGGTGAAGTTGATCCGGCTTTAAGTTATGACATCACAACTGGCGCTCTTGTAGGAAATGACGCCTTTAGTGGAGCCCTAACCCGTGATGCCGGAGAAGATGCAGGGGAGTACAAGATCACCCAAGGAACACTTGCCTTAAGCGATAACTATACGCTTTCTTATACTGCTGCGAAACTGACCATCGGAAAGAAAGCAATTACGGTAACAGCAGTAGCGAAAGATAAAACGTATGGTGAAGCTGATCCAGCATTAAGCTATGATATCACTACAGGTGCTCTGGTAGGTAACGATGCCTTTAGTGGAGCACTAACCCGTGATGCCGGAGAAGATGTAGGAGAGTACAAGATCACCAAGGGAACCCTTGCACTAAGCGATAACTACACGCTTTCTTATAACGCTGCGAAATTAACCATCGGAAGGAAAGCAATAACAGTAACAGCAGTAGCGAAGGATAAAACCTATGGTGAAGTTGATCCTGCTTTAACATACAACATTACTACAGGAAACCTGGTAGGTAGCGATGCCTTCAACGGAAGCTTAACGCGTGAAATAGGAGAGAATGTAGGCAAGTATGCTATTAATCAGGGAAGCCTTGCATTAAGTGATAACTATACGCTTTCTTATAACCCGGCTAAACTGACTATTGGAAAGAAAGCAATTGCAATAACCGCAGTAGCTAAGGATAAAACGTATGGTGAAGCAGATCCTGCTTTAACATATAACATAACAACAGGTGCCCTTGTAGGCAGCGATCACTTTAGCGGAAGCTTAAGTCGTGATGCTGGAGAGAATGTAGGTGACTACACCATTAATCAGGGAAGCCTTGCGTTAAGCAACAACTACACGCTTTCTTACACTGGTGCAAAGCTGACTATCGGAAAGAAAGCAATTACGGTAACAGCAGCAGCTAAGAATAAAACCTATGGGGAAGCAGACCCTGCTTTAAGCTACAACATTACTACAGGAGCACTTGTAGGTAACGATGCCTTTAGCGGAAGCTTAACACGTGAGGCCGGAGAAAATGCAGGAAGCTATTCCATCAGGCAAGGAACACTTGCATTAAGTGCTAATTACAATCTGTCTTATAACAGTGCCAACCTGACTATTGCTCAGAAGGCCCTTACTGTAACAGTAAACAATCAGACCAAGACTTACGGTGCACTTAACCCTTCATTAACCGTAACTTACTCAGGTCTGGTAAATGGTGAGACTACTCTTAACCCTGCACCAACTGTTACTACAGCAGTAACGGCAGCAACAGGAATAGGAAGCTATGATATCACCGCAATCGGAACTGCAGTAAACTATAATGTGACCTATGTAAAAGGTACATTAACGGTTACCAAAGCAGCGTTAACGATCACAGCAGATAACAAAGAGAAGATCCAGGGAATAGCAGTGCCAGCCTTAACGGCAAGCTACAGTGGATTTGTAAACGGAGAGGATAAGTCAGTATTGTTAACTCAGCCGGTACTTCATACGGATGTAGTTGCAATGACAGGACAAGGGGACTACCCGATCAACTTAAGCGGAGCAACTGCAGCAAACTATGCGATCACGCATATTCCGGGTATCCTAAAAGTGAAACCAGGTTTCCCGACAGGATTAAGCCTGGCCGCTTCAACAGTGTATGAGAATGCAGCAGCAGGAGCCCTTGCAGGAACCTTAAGCTCCACCTCAGACGATCCGACCACTACGTTTGCTTATACGTTTGCAGATGGAGCAGGATCGGCAGATAATACTAAGTTCAGCATTGTAGGCAATGAGATCAGAACTAATAGGGTACTGAACTTTGAGGAGAACGCGGTGTATTCTGTCCGTGTAAGGACAACAGCTCAAAACAGCTTGCTGTCACTTGAAAAAGAGTTCACCATTTCTATCCAAAACGTGAATGAGCAGCCTACGCTAAATAATATTGCAGCACAAACGATCTGTTATACTCCATCTCAGCAAACAATAGCGCTAAGCGGAATCTCAGCAGGAGAGGATCTGAACCAGACTACTAATGTAACGGTAAGCAGTACGAACAGTAACCTGTTCAAATCACTAAGCGTAACACAGGCAAGTAACGGAAATGCTCAGGTACGCTACACGGTAGCAGATGGAGCTTCAGGCAGCGCAGTAGTGAACGTAATGGTAACAGACAATGGCGGCACAGCTAACGGAGGAGTGAATACGATCCTGAAAAGCTTTACCCTGACGGTTAATGCCCTGCCAGTACCATCTATCACCACGAACAAAGGGGTAACCAGCATTTCTAAAGGTGATGAATTAGTTCTGAAAGCTCAAGGTGGAAGTACTTACCAATGGTCTAATGCCCCAGGAATCCTAAGTGGTGACAACACTGCTAACTTAACGATCCGTCCGGATGCTACTACTACTTACCGTGTGTTGGTAACCAATGCAAGTGGTTGCTCTGAAACTAAGGAGATCACTATAGAGGTAACAGAAGATTACGTAATGCTTAAAGGTACTAACCTAATTTCCCCGAACGGGGACGGTGTGAACGATGTGTTCAAGATCGAGAATGTTGACATGTATCCGAACAATGAAGTGAAGATCTTCGACAGAGCGGGCCGCCTGCTTTATACGAAGAAAGGTTACTCCAAAGACGGAGAATGGAACGGAACATTAAATGGTGCTCCACTGGCAGAAGATACGTACTACTACGTGGTAGACTTCGGTCCGAACAAGCCAAAGATCAAAGGATACATCACTATTGTAAGAGACTAGGAGAGGTTAAAAGTTAGAGCTTAAAGCAGAGAGCTGAAAGCACAAAGCAGAGGACACATAGCTGAAAGCTCAATAAAGGTTAAAAATGAAATTACAGGTAAACACAAAGAATATAAGATCAATCATCAGAGCAGGCGCCTTAGGCCTGCTGCTGATTGGTTTAAAAGCGGAAACAGCGAAAGGGCAGTTACATCCCCTGGGCTCTGTTTATTATCAGAATCCTTATCTGATCAACCCGGCATTAGCTGGCAAGGAAGAAGGTTTTTTTGCTAATGCGGCTTTTCGTCGCCAGTGGTCTAGTATGCCCGGCGCTCCTTCCACCCAGGCGTTAAGTTTTGAGTATGGATCTGGTAAGAAATCAGGGGTAGGGATAAACATGTACAACGATGAAGCGGGTCTTCAAAAGAGAACCCGTGTAAGAGGAACCTATGCTTATCAATTGCCGCTTGATGCAGATGGACAGAAACTAAGTTTCGGTGTATCTGTAGGGTACAGCGATGACCGCCTAATGCAGGAACGACTGAGCTCAAACGTGGATGGTTCTGATCGTTCGATTGCAGGCTACCAGGATCGTGATACGTATTTCGATGGCGACTTTGGTGCTGCCTACCAGGGCAAAAAGCTGGGACTGGAACTAGCCGTACCTAACCTGAAATTCTTCTTTAAGAAAGATCAGGCAGAGGGAAACATTGCCGACGAGTCAAAGCTTTACACGGCCGCCAGCTACAAGCTTTACTTTGCTGATGCTTTAGATGGAATGGGTTTGGAGCCGAAAGTGGCTTATCGCCAGATCAAGGGCTTCAAGGATATTGTTGATTTCGGAGCTAATATGACAATTGCAGAAAGCAAGGTGAATGTAATGGCTGTCTATCACAGTACCAGAAGTACCACAATCGGGATGGGTGTTAAATATCAGAAATACCTTGTGATCAGCGGGGTCTTTACTTCTGGGACAGCTGCTATCAGAGACTATACCAACGGGAACTTTGAAATGAACCTGAGGGTAAGTTTGGACGAAGTATTTAAAGTGAAGAAATAAACTATTATACGAGTATTAGGACTTTTTAAAAGCTTCTGCGGTAATGCAGGAGCTTTTTTAGTTTTTGCCCGACCGTTTTGAAAATTATTGATTATACAAAGAAAGGATAGCGGAGAAACTTCTGTTTAATATCCGCTTGCATTATATCAACAGAATTGGCTTCGGTTTACCATAACAATAACCGATCTTTGAGTTTTTAGCAACATGAACTGGATTTTAATTAAAGATAGTATGCCTCAACAGGGAGAAGATGTTCTGCTGTTTGATGGTGGTCAGATTTATTTTGGATATTTTAGTGAAATAGCCAATAAATTTATTGTAGGTGGTGATAAAGTAGCTGTCACAGATTTTACTCACTGGATGAAGTTACCAGCTTTTCCCGAGAAGTAACCAAGGCTGAAATTAGTAATCTCCACTGACCCTTAAGTGATCTTTGCTACATAAGGACATGTTTTAAATCATTTTTTTTCTTGCTGTATTACCGTAAGTTTGAATATGTTTCACAAGCAGTGAAAATTGAATTGTTTAATGAGTCTAAAAGAGGAACTGGAGTTACGCCAGTTCCTTGTTTTTCATAGGTATGTGTAGGGCACATATCGTTTTTGGAATACTGCCAAAACTGTACCAAAACTACCTCATCTCCTTGTGGGACCTAGGCGCCTATTGCTTCTTTGTTAATAAATTCTGCTTAAAATCAAGCCCATAGGGTTTTTATTGCCGTATACTGCAGTATTTGGAAAATCTATTCCCTTGGTTAGTTTTACGGATCTTCAAAACTTTTACCGTGAAGACTCTTTCTTTTTTTTTCCCGTTAGGGGGAATAAAGGCACGGGGAAGTTTCCACTAAAGCCTTCTGAAGAAGGCTTTAAATTCTGTTCCAATGCCTACTGTCGAGTTAACTTCGATATAGCCTTGATTATGCTCGATCATCCGCTTAACCATGCTTAAGCCGAGACCAGATCCAGTGCCTTGATCGGTTAATCTTTTAAAGGGTTGAAAAAGCAGGTTCAAATTCTTCTCCAGGTCTATACCGATCCCATTATCCTTTACGGTAATAATGGTATATTCCTTCTCTCTTCTGCTTGTGATTTCTACAGTTAGCGGCACGTCAGGCTTGCGGTATTTGATCGCGTTTGTGATCATGTTGTTCAGGAAGCTATTGATATGCGCCTTAAAATAGGGCAGATCTGGAGCTCCGGTAAAGTTAGTGCTAATACTTGCTCCAATCTTTTGCAGCAATTCCTGGTGCTCGCCAAGTACAGAATTGAGGGTGCTTTGAAGATCTACAACTTCTACTTTATCCGATCTTTTTTTCTTTATATCGACCAGTGTATTTAAGCCCTTCAATTGCTCTTTTAATTTGTCGGACGACTTCTTGATCTGCTGGAGGAGATAAACCTGCTTCTCTTGTGATTTCTCCTTCAGCGCAAGGTCGGTGAGTAAACTGATCGAAGTAAGTGGGGTTTTAAAATCGTGAGATACCACATTGACGAACTCATCAAGCTCCCGGTTGAGGAATTCCAGTTCTTCCACTTTATTCTTTAACTGATTCTCAACCGTGATAGTGCGGGTTACATCGTTTATAAGTAATAAACTGTGGGGTTTATCTTTTTCAAGCAAAAAGGTGGAAATGTTTATTTCCAGGAATTGACCATTTACTTTGATGATTTCATGAACCGACTCTGATCCTTCTTCCGTTTGCGTTGGATATTCTTCTCCCGGAAAGAGGTCGGCCCAGGTTACCTTGTATCTGAAATCCAGTCGTTTGTCGAAAAAACGCTTTGCCTTGATGTTGGCACTTATCACCTTTTTCTCTTTATCGAATACAATAGCGCCGATGGGAGCATTTTCGAGGAAGATACCTAATGTGTGAAAAGTGGCCTCCTTACTGGCTGCAGCGGGAAAAGAACTTTGCTGCTGAATCTTGCGGAAGCTGGCCCTTTGCTTTGTTCTGCTTATGCCGCTTTCTAATATGCTTGTTATGTCTTTCCCGAATTGATAAGGGACGACGGTAACATTTTTTCCTACGTTAAAGCCAAATTGAATAGAACGCCTCGTGTTTTGAATTTGCTCTGGGAATGCCAGAACTACGATCGATATCAGGGGATTTTGTTGATGTGCACGTTGTACCTGCTGTACAGGATTGATAGTTAATGGGCCTATTAAAAAAAGATCGCCATCTTGAAGCGTATTCTTATGAACATCTGAGTCCAGTTGCAGTACCGGTATAAGCTCAAAAGAATAGGAGGAAATGTCCTTGAGACTGCCGATCATCTCTCCGAATCCTATATAAAATATCTTACTCACTGGATCCTGATTAATCTGAGAAAATTGGCTGGTCTAATAATACTCTCCCGATCCAGGTATAAAGTAGATCAGTTGTAGGGGACATTACATGAGAAGCCCTGGCATCCCTTAACAGCATTCCGAGATAAGAATTGTTTTGGTATCCGAGCCCTCCAGCCAGTGTCATAGCTTCGTTAACCACATCTACACAGCAATTGGCAACTTCCGCTTTAGCACTTAATATGCTCAACATCGCTTCCTGGGGATTTCTGTCTCCTAGCTCTGCTGCGTGGTAAACTAGCCGGCGGGTCCGTTCTACATTAGCCCATAAAGTTCCTAAACGATGTTGAAGTAGCGACACATTTGATAAAGACGTGCCACTGTGTGAATAATAGCGTTTGGAGAGACTCTCTTTAACGTCGGATAAAGCCGCTTCTGCAATTCCAAGGTACGTACCTGCCATGGCCATTAAGAAATAGGGGGCTACTACATTAAATACATACCATAACTGGTCGCCTTTTTCGCCCAGTATATGACTGCCTGATATGTGAATGTCATTCAGGTGCATTAATCTGGATGAATTCCCGCGCATCCCTAGTCCGTCCCAAGGCTTTCCCCATTCAATACCCTGCTGGTCTTTGTCGATCAGCACACAGGAAAATTCGTCCTGATCTGCACTGGGACTTGCACCTAAGGTAGAAACAACATAAGAGTCGGCATGCCCTCCATTGGTAACAAATGATTTAGTGCCCGAAACAACAAATTCTTCTTCGGTAACGGCTATCAGAGCTGTTTGCGGAAAATAAAAATGCGCACCGGTACCGGTTTCGCTTAGAGCGAGTGTTGTGATGTGTTTACCCTCGGCAATAGGGACGAGGTATTGCTGTTGTTGCCACTCTGTAGCTTTTGCTGCGATCACAGCTGTTCCTACACAATGCATACCGAAACATAGTCCCGCTGAAGAATATGCTTTGCCAAGCTCCTCACTGACCCTCACAAGGGCAAGAAGTCCCTGGTCTAATCCACCGCAGGAAGCAGGAACAACAAGGCCGGTCAGCTTGCAATCTTTCAAAGCCTGCATAGTTTCTGATACCCAGGTTCCTGTTGCGTCAGCTTGTACAGCTTCTTTTGAGGCTATCTCTTTGCCGATAGCTGTGGCTTGCCCTATTAGTGCATCAATTTCCATCCTATCATATAAATAGCAAAAATGCAATTTGGTTTCTAATAATTCTCTACCTGAAGGGATCGTGAATTTGATGAGTTAGTGGGAGTTTTAAAAAAAAATTTAACATTTTTTTGGAATTTAATTTTAAGTCCATATATTAGCAGTCACAAATAATTGTGATAAGGTTTAGGTTGCCCTGGCGCTCTCATAGTATCAGGGCTTTTTTATGCGCTTTGCAATCCCTTTTCTGTCTTTTATTCCATCAAGATATTCAATAATTCACTGCTGTTGTCAATCGTCACCTTGCTTGTATCATTCTAAAAATCAATTCGGTATATTTGTGCACACTTAAGAAGAACATGCCTCAAGTTATACTAATTGATGATGATCTGGAACATCACAGTTTTGCGGAATCATTAATGAAAACTTACGATTTCTTTGACGATTTCAAATGCTATAATGATTCGAAGGCCGCTATCATTGATCTCGTAGATGCTCATTACGGTGAGCATAGGCTACCCGACATTATTTTGCTTGAGGTGAATATGCCCGACTTGCACGGTTGGGATTTTTTAGAGATGTTCGAAAATCTGAAGACCTTGCTGGCGAAGGATATTCCGGTTTTTATCCTTAGTTCTTCCATTGATCCAGAGGATAAGATTAAATCGGAGCACTTTTCAGTGGTAAAGGGATTCTATCAAAAGCCCTTAACTGCTGCCGTCGTGGAATCAGTAGTTTCGGAAACTCGGAGAGCTAATTTTCTCAAAAGATTATAGTTCTTCATGACCCCAAAAGCAGCAGGATTACCATCCATTTATTCTATCCTTCATTCCTTCAATCCTTCCTTTCTTCCCTCAATCCTTCCTTCAATTCCCTTCACATCGCTGAAAAAATTTCGCGGCATGATTTTTCTAATCGCTAACTTATCTAATCTACTTACGAAAACATGCCTCAAATCATTCTCATTGATGATGATTCTGCCTATCATCGTCTTGCTAAAAAAATGATGAAACGGTATAGCTTTTTTGAAAATGTAAAATGCTATACCCACCCTAAAACCGCTATCGCAGACCTTGTAGACGCTTATTATGGCAGTCACCCTTTGCCTGCAGTCATCCTGCTTGACCTAATTATGCCTGATGTGGATGGCTGGGACTTCCTTGAAATGTTCGAGAATTTACGAGGGCTGATAGACAAAGATATACCCGTTTTTATAATCACTTCTTCTGAGGATCCAATGGACAGGCAGAAAGCAGAACGGTTTTCTGTTGTAAAAGGGTTCTACAATAAGCCTTTATCGCCTGCCATCCTGGAAGCTATAATAACCGCAACGCGTAGAAATACTTTTCACAAATGATCTGGTGTGGAAAATCGGGGATAAGTTTGGAATTATGTAGATAATTCTCCTTGTGAATTACTCGTCCTCATTTAACTCCTTCATCACTTCAGCAAAAAGTTTGATAGATTTTTTCCGGTCTTCAAGGGCATAGGTAGGGGATACTGCAATCAGTTCATTTACCTGTGTTTCTTGTAGGAATTGCCGGATCTGCTTCTTTACCGTCGGTTTGGATCCAAAAAAGGAGTATTTGAGCATTTGAGACAGAAGAGGGTGCTTTAGCATATCCCTTAGTTCTGCGGTCAATTCTGTTGGTGGCTTTAAGGCTTCCGGAATTCCGGATAATACGCCAACAAACATACGGATCAATGTAGTGAAGAGTTGCTCTGCTTCGTGATCTGTATCAGCCACATAAACATTTATGCCTGCTATGGTATAAGGCTCTTGCTGGAATTCAGAAGGTTGGAACTCTTCTCGATAGATTTGCAGTGCGCTTAGGAGATGGGTGGAAGCAAAGTGACTTGCAAAAGCATAGGGGAATCCCTTTTTTGCTGCTAAATGCGCACTATCGGTGCTCGAGCCAAGGATGTAAAAGGGTACGTCTGTCCCTTCGGCAATTCCGGCCCGTACTTTTGAAAACTGGTTTTCTATAGAAAAATACTCCTGCAATTTATCTACTTCCTCGGGAAAGGAATGGGCGGCCTGCATAAAATCCGATCGTATCGCTTGAGAGGTTTGAGGATCTGTACCGGGAGCTCTGCCGAGACCCAGATCGATGCGGTCAGGATATAAATGGGCTAATGTTCCAAATTGCTCTGCTACAATTAATGGTGAATGATTAGGAAGCATTATACCTCCGGAACCTACCCGTATCTTCTCTGTATTCTCGGCAATATAGCCTATTAGTATGGAGGGCGCACTACTACCTATATAGCTGGAATTATGATGTTCGGCAAACCAAAAGCGCTTGTAGTTATTCGATTCGGCTTCTTTCGCTAATTCAAGGGAATTATTAAGTGTTTGCTTGATCGTGCTACTTTGCGGAACAAGGGCAAGCTCTAAAATGGAGTACGCTATATTTTGTTTGACCATAAGATTTGCGATTTTGCATTTAAACGTGCAAATCTAATCTAAACACCTACCGAAAGCATCAGCGCTAAGTCTGCTTATTGCCAGCCTTATGCAAGTTTTAATTGCTTATAACTAATTCGACCAAAAACGGTAGTAGGGTTTACGCTCCAGGTATTTGTTCCTTCAATCCATTATTTGCCTGCATTGGGCTGTACTTATCAAATATAAATTCCCAAACATGGTGGAAATGCCGTAAATTGTTCTACCTTTAGCAAAACAGCTACCAGCTCTCTTATTACCCTAGCGGGAAATACCTCTTCTGATCCGGTACTTCCTGATACTAATTCTGCTTTTATCAGACAAGATTATGAAGGAATAGATTTCCCACGTCCAATCATTTCTGAAAGACCAGCCGGTCAGTAAAAGAAAAAACACTAATAAATAATATATCTATGAGTAAAGATAAAGGCGGCAAGAATATTAAAAAACCTGCCAGCACAGAGACAAAGAAAGCCGAGTCGGACTACCAATCGGGTAAGAAGTCAAAGGCAGAACCAACAACAGGAATTAAAAAGAAATAAATTGACAGAATCAACAGTAAGATTTCAGGCGCGGATGTATATGTTCGACCTGGATAATTGTGCACAGGAATATTGGTTTAAGGGGCATGAAGGATGGAACCTTTGTTTGGCTTCAAGTGAACAAAAAGCTGAACTGGAACGCAGGTATCATCCAACTATGTCGGCAAAAGGACTTCCCGAGGATTTGATCCAGCTGTACCGGTTGGTTTCGACCGGACTGATTAAAGCTAATCCGAAGGTCATTCCTACAGACCATTCGGAACAAATGTCTCCGGCTCCCGAATTCCTGATTGCCTTTAATCAAAACAGATTAAGGTAGATCTTCTCGAGAGAAAAAAGCCATCTTATTGAGGCCTCGAAAAAAATTAAGATACTCAATAAAACGGTTAAACCTTAGGATCAACTTCTCTAATTGGACGATGGATCACCTTTAGTGTGGCCATCATCCTGCAGAAGGATAGAACGCAGCATATTGATATAACGCTGATTTTCTGATACTCTTTTACTTACAGTAGGAGGGTCGAGGTTAGCTAGTGCGTATTTAGTAAGCATTCTTTTTTGCTCCTCTAATAATCGTAGCGATGCCCATAAGGCTTCCTCCGTTTCTTTGGATTTTTGATGGAAGAGTGCTTCCGCACCGAAGGCATGACCGGCATGGCAATTTGAGTATGACAGAGTTGCTGAACAACGGAAAGACCTCTGTAAATGGAGAGTTTTTTCCTGAAGTGGCTAAAAAATATTTAGGTACTGAAAGCTTTTATAGCTTGTCAGGCTTGGAGATGCCGGATGCAATTAATGTTCAGGTTGGGCAAAATAGCAGTAAGCCCACGATTTTTACCGTTCAATGCTATAGGGATCAAGAAACAAATGAACCTATTTTTACATTGCTCAGTAAACAGAAGACCACTTAGGTACTAATACAAACCTTTTGGCATATAACAAGGAGGGTGATTTTAAAGGTTTGAAAGATTCTGAAACAATGCAGGTTGGACAATGTTGAATTCATAACATTATGATTAAAGCAGCAAAGAAATTAATTCCGGGACAGAACCTGAGATACGTGGGAAAAGGATTTCCTGGATTTAAAAAAGGGCAACCTTATATGGTCTTTGTAGAATATAAGGGCATCCATCAGATGTTGGTAAAGTATAACGACCTTAACATCATTGTAAACAGTTACCATACTGAGCCTTTATAATCACCAAATAATTATGTAAACAAAAAAGGGCTGCACTAGCATGGCACAACCCTCCCTCTAATACCTGATAGATCTATCTTACAACTATCGGAGTCATAGACGTACTGTAGCTGATCGTTTTATTCGAAAGCTCATTGATGTTTCCGCTAACTACCACGTTGGAAAACGTATTTGTGATCATTCCAAGCCAGGTATATCCTACCTTCCATTGATTGTTATTAATGTAAATGTTTTTACTTCCGGCTAATGCCTGGGCACGGATACAGTGACAATTAGTATACACAATGTTATTAGATACTGTAATGTCAGACACTGTGCGAGTAGCATTATAGGTACCTAGAACGATTGCAGAGGAGTTACCTTTTGATGCGCGGGTATCAACTGTATTGTTCTGGATCTTTATATTGTTCAGATTGTAGCTTCCGCCTCCTAATTGTATCCCTCCAACATTATCATTCTTGGTTTTAACATTATTGTAAGCAATAGTTACCATCGTTGCATCTTCCTTGAAGCCACCCGAGATTGCAATGCTTCCTGCTGTGATGGTGTTATAGGTTAAGTTATTATGGGAACCAAAGATCTCCAGACCGCTACGGTGATTTCCTGAACCGCCATTCATCACGTTCTTGGTAATGGTTGAATTCATGAAATATCCTGAGATACCGTTTCCACCGCGACCGTTAGGGTCGTTAAAGGTGTTGTTCGAAATAGTTGAATAGCGAACATAAGCTGCAGCACATTCAATTGCGAATTGAATTCCATTCGTGTTATTGAATGTATTGCCGGAGATATTAACGTTGATGTTATCCTGGCTTTGTAGCTGGAAACCTGGCGAAGATGCATTTTGCAGTCCCCAGCGAGTGAATTGATTGCCAGTTACTACCACATCTTTGGTGCCTCTTAGCTCTACTAAGCTACGACCAGCATCGGTGAATTTACAATTGATCACGCTAAGGCCGGTCACTTGGTAGGCGTTTAACCCTTTTACTGTTAAAGTACCTGCATCGCGGCTTCCTGAGAAGGATACGTTCTCGAAAGATACAGTTTTAACATTATCTGTTACATACATGGCCACTAACTGGGCTCCTGTATTACCCGCAAAGTTGGCGTTCAATTTGATATTCTTGATCTTTACGTTGCTTTTTTGCGTTGGTATTCTGAATACTCTTCTGCCAGCTGTAGAGCCATTGTTCAAGAAGATCTCGGTGCTTTCGCCCTGACCCTGAATAGAGGCATTACTAGGAATGATTATCTCGTTAGAGATAAGGAATTTTCCGGCAGGTAAGACCAGGGTTTGTCCCTTGGATGCATAAGAATTAACTAAATTCTGTAATGTTGCACGATTATCGGTTGATCCATTCCCATTTAGACCAACGGCATTCGGTGCCAATATTCCTGTGCGGCTGGTAGTAGTACTTGTTGAAACTGTTGCTACTTTTTCAGTGATTTTGAACTCTTGTTCCTCAGCAGGAGTAAAATTGTCTTTTTTGCAAGCGAAGATGCTTAGGGCTGTAAAGACGAAAACCCCTTGATAAAACCTTTTCATAAACAAACTCATAGACACTTGTAGACACCCTTACGCACTTAATTGCAGGACTGTTACAAAATTTTTAATTAAAGAAAATAGACTCTAAACTCTTTAACTTTTAGAATAATATGTGTGCCAAACTGAGAAGAACACTGCTTGAGAGGCGCCAGAGGCCGTTTTGAGGGATTTGTTTTACTAGAAGAAAAATTAAAATTGTGGAAACATTCAACAAAGATCGTTGTTTCTTTCGTCTGTTATTTTGAAGAAGGGGGGAGTGGCAATTACATAATTATGACATTCGCCCTGTTAATTCTTCAGCAGAACATTTGGCAAACCCGCTTTTGCTTTTACAGGAAGCCTGAACCAAAATCTGGCTCCTTCGCCTAATCTACTCTCTACCCCGATATCTCCGTGATGGGCTTTAATGATCTCGGAAGAGATATACAAACCCATGCCTAAACCTGAAAAGTTCTGCGAAGTGTTTTCAACACGGAAGAATCGTTGAAACAGTAGGGGGATCTTTTCAGCGTCAATGCCTATTCCCTGATCAACCACTGAGATTTCCACCTGATCTTCAATTTGTTCTGCTTTTATTAGAATGTCTCCTCCGTTCGGTGAATATTTGATGGCATTAGTGAGCAGATTTACCAGCACTTGCTCAAGCCTTACCTTATCACCTTCAATTGCCTGCGAAAAATCGCCTTCCAGCCTGACCGTTCTATCCTTTTTTTCATAATGGATCTGGTCTATCGCTTCTTCTATCAAACTTTTCAAATAAAATGTGGAGATATTTATGAGAAGCTTGCCTGCCTGGATTTTGGTAACATCCAGCAGGTCGTTTACTATCCAGGTTAGTTTTTTGATCTGTCTGTTTGCTATTGCTATAAATGGTTGTGTTTTCGAACCATCTGCCGATCTGCTTAAATTGTTTTCTACAATTTGCAGGGCCCCTCGAACACTCGTAATAGGTGTTTTGAGTTCGTGCGCTGCGATGGTCATAAACTCATCTTTTTTATTCATCAGATCGATGGTGTTAATGAGTTGTTTGCTGTTATTGATATCAGTGATTTGAGAAATGAAAAAATCAGGACTGCCATCTTCGTTCCTTACCAGGGAAACTGTAAGCAAGGCCCAGGAAAGAGCCCCATCTTTCCTGATGTAACGTTTTTCCATCTGATAGCTCTTGATTTCGCCCCCGAGCATCCGTTCAATATTATGCTCATCATCACTTAAATCATCAGGATGAGTGATCTGTTGGAAGCTAAGGTTAAGCAGTTCGGCCTCAGTATATCCTAAGAAGTCGAGTACGGCATGATTAACTTTTAGCCATTTCCCTTCTGCAGACACTAAGGCCATTCCTACAGCCGAGAAATTGAAGACGTTCGAAAACTGCAGTTCAGCTTTCCGCCTTTGTCCCGACACTGTCTCTACATCTTCTGCTGTTCTTAAGTGCAGAAGTTGGGGCATGATCTTATAAAGGGCGTAAACAGTAAACAAGGAAACGACGCCGGTTATAAACTTTAATAACGCGCTGAAACGGTAAGCGGGCCACCAAAATATTAGGGCATCCATGAGATGTGTTGAGCCACATAGCAGGATAAAAGCAATAAACAACCAGATGATCTTGGGAAAAGGTACGTCTTTTCGCCCTGTAACTAGTTTAAATAGAAGAAAGGGAATGGCAAAGTACGCCGCCCAGATCATTAACTCTGCAACGATGTAAAGCCAGCCATGAAATCCAGTCCACAGTCCGCATCGCCAACGTGCTGGCCAGAACTCAGTGGAAAATATATCCGAAAAAAAATTTAAAACGTCCTGCATTGTATAAGGTAGATCCAGCGGATCAAAAATAGTGTAATTAATTCTTAAAAAATTTATTAAATATTGGTCAAAAATTGCCAACTTCGCCTTTGGATTATTATCCTCCGCCGTAAAATAATTCTATTGGCTTACTGGGATATCAGATAAGAAGCTATAAGGCTCCGCTTTGAGCCACAATCGATAGGTATTGAAATATAAAGGGCGGATATGGGACCCAACCCTATTTTATTAACGCAATTTTAATACGGAATTAACAGTTCAAATGTTACAACATTGAATAAGATTTCGTGATATTTTTCTATGATCCGTGGATTTTTATTTCTCCGCGAGTAAATTTGTAATCCTAGCCGTTCGGGTTCACTTCTCCAATCTGTTCTGTCCATCATTTATTCCCTCACTCGTTGTCTCTTCCCTTGCAGTTTATTCTAGTATGTTTTTTCGAATTATTCTTTGTTTTTAACTTATACTTTCTACCTTAGTGGTCACAAAAAATTGTGATAAGGTTTAGGTTGCCCTGCTGCTCTCATAGCTACAGGGCTTTTTATTTTAACAGATCTACTAATCAAAAGGCACTTTTAGTAGCTTCCCCATCAATAGTAATGCTTTCGAATGCTGCGGGATTGCAGGAAAAATTTTCATAAGCATAAGCTTGAGAACGGAGGATGAAAGTGAATAACAATCATGTGAGAAAATCAACTTTGTCGCAAATACCCCCGCAGATTGTCGAGATTGCTCATTTCCTAATTTGAAAACCCTAAGTACATTTGTAAAGGCCAGCAGCTTTAGTGTTAACCATTTAGGCTTAATTTACCTATGAAACAGGCAGACATCGATAATCAAGTATTAGTGGCAAAGTCGGGCTCTTCTATTTGGCAGGACCTCAAAAATGCAGTTATGGGTACGGAAGCTGATTATACCCAAATTGGACTTAAAAAAGCGATCTTTCTTCTGGCTGTACCGATGATCCTTGAATTGGTCATGGAGTCGACCTTCGCCGTAGTAGATATCTTTTTTGTAAGCCGGCTTGGTGCTTCGGCTGTTGCTACGGTAGGACTTACAGAAACATACCTCTTTCTGTTATATTCTATTGCTATGGGACTTTCCATGGCCATTACAGCTACCATTGCCAGGCGAGTTGGCGAAAAGAGGGGCGAGGATGCCGCGGTGGCTGCGGTTCAGTCGGTTTTCCTGGGAATATTAGCTTCGGTACCTTTTGCTTTGGGAGGTATTTTTTATGCTAAAGAGTTGCTTGGTCTAATGGGAGCAGACCAATGGTCTGTTAACCACGGGTATCGTTATACCCAATGGATGCTTGGCGGGAACATAGTAATAGTGCTACTATTTGTGATTAACGCAATTTATCGTGGAGCGGGAGATGCTGCTATTGCTATGCGTATTCTTTGGATCTCTAACGGATTAAATATTATTCTTTGTCCCCTGTTGATCTTCGGTTACGGACAAATTCCCGCACTAGGTATAGAAGGTGCTGCAATAGCTACTAATATAGGCCGGGGTGTTGGAGTGCTGGTACAGGTCTGGTTGCTGCTGAAGGGAGGAAAGCATATAGCAGTGAAGCTTTCGCAGGTTCGTTGGCATTTAAAGGTAATGGCTGGCATTTTTCGTACTGCACTTGGGGGTATTGGCCAGATGGTGATTGCAATGACCTCCTGGATATTTTTGATGAGGATACTTGCAGAAGTAGGAAGTGAAGCGGTGGCGGGTTCCACAATAGCTATGCGAATCATGATGTTTACCATGATGCCTGCCTGGGGTATGTCGAATGCAGCTACAACGCTTGTAGGGCAGAACCTCGGCGCAGGCAACCCCAACCGGGCAGAATCTGCGGTGTGGAAAACAGGCTTTTATAATATGATATTTCTGGTTTGCGTTTCCGTGGTCTATTTCTTTTTCAACCGTTCCCTGATGCAAATCTTTACGGCGGATGAGAATGTAATCAAAGTAGGAGCAGAGTGGCTGCGCATTCTTTCCTTTTCCTATTTCGTATACGGCTGGTGGATGGTTTCGACCTCGGCTTTCAATGGGTCGGGAGATACACGCACCCCAACACTTATTAATCTTGTATTCTTTTGGTTGATACAGATCCCATTGTCTTACGTGTTAGCTATCCACCTCAATCTGGAACAAACCGGGGTTTTCTGGGCCGTGTTTGTATCTGAAACCTCTGTAGGTATCTTTACCCTATGGTTGTTTAGTCGCGGTGGCTGGAAGAAAACGCAGGTTTAGGAATCAATTCATCTGAATTAAAGTCATTGGGTTGTAGAATAATTGACCAAAGTATTCGATAAGTTGAAGCTTATGTTTTTGTTTTTTAATATTGCTGCATCAAATTCTGGCGATTGTATAGGGGATAAGAGAACATGGTGGCCGGATCAATTGATCAATAATAGGCACATCATGAATCTAAGAAAAGGCTTTTTCCTTCTGATACTTACACTTATCTGCTTTGATTTACCATCTTCCGCTCAAGAGGAGGATAAACAGCGGTCGTGGTTGGGCCGCCAGGTGAACCGGATGTTCAATGATACAGCATCGGCGGGAGAATCGACCCTTACCATTTACCCCACAGCGGCCTATGCACCCGAAACTGGAGTAGAGTTGGGAGCATCAGTGCTTAAGTTATTCAGGGCTAAAAAGGATTCCTTGAACCGGCTGAGCGAACTGCAGGCCTTTGTTTTTGGGACGTTCAATGCTCAGTATGGGCTTTGGCTGGATAATGCTATATATACCGACAAGGATAAATGGTTTTTTCTTGGAAGAGCCAGGATTCAACGGTTCCCTATGTATTATTATGGTATTGGTCCGACTGCTGTAGGAGACCGCTATGCTGTAGTGGATGCTTTTAATGTGGTGTTTAAACAGCGGGTTTTGCGTAAGCTGGCAAATAATTTTTTCTTAGGCCCGGAGATGGATTTTCAGAACCTTTCGTCGGTAGAATTCGAGCAGCCAGATGTAGCTTTCGACCTCCCTACCGGAAGTAATGGGTATACAAATCTGGGACTAGGAGGGGCCTTGGTCTATGATAACCGGCACAATGTTATGAATGTAAGAAAAGGGCTTTTTAGTGAGATTTCGTATTTACGTTACTTATCATCATTAGGTAATTCCTTCAACTATAATAATATTAACCTGGATGTTCGTTCTTACAATCCAGTTGGAAAGAGAAATGTATTGGCTTTCCAGATGATCGGGAATTTCCAAACCGGTAATGTGCCATTCAACCAACTGGCTTTGATGGGTGGAGACATGATGATGAGAGGGCTTTACCAGGGAAGGTTTCGCGACAAAAATATGATTGCTATTCAAAGCGAGTTCAGAATGCTTCCTTTCGCTTTTCACAAACGCCTTGGAGGCTCTATTTTTGCTGGTTCTGCCGTGGTCGGCCCTCGTCCTGATCAACTGTCTCTTAGTAATGCCCAGGTGTCTGGCGGCTTTGGTCTTCGTTATCTACTGTTCCCTAAAAAAGATATTTACATCCGCCTGGATCTCGGTTTTTCTAAAGATGGAGCAAACTTTTATATCTTTAACGGAGAAGCATTCTAACAATCCCCCGTTCATTCATGCACTCCTTCTAATAGTACAAGCCCTGGGGGCCGAAACAGAACTTTAAGCTAAAAGACGCTACTCCATACATATCTGGAATATTGCTCCAGGGAGCACCAAAAGATGCATCATTATAGCCATCCATTCCCTCGCCCGCGGTTATATTTAGCTGGTAATTGAGATTGAAAATATATCTGGTGTAGCCCCATCTATCAGTAATATTAAAGTTCATGCCTGTATTTAGGGGGAACGTAATATCTGTGCTTGAATTTGTTCCCGGAAATTTCCAGCCGGTACCTGGTTGTATCCTGACGATCTTATCGTCCTTTATGCTGTTTTTTATTACACCCATTCCTATACCCATGTAAAAATGCCTCATGGCGTGAAGAAAATTGCTGTTTCGGAAGTCGACGACCTGGCCCAGGTGAATTTTAGTACCAAAGCTTAGTGAGCTGTAATTGTTCTGGAAGAACCTGTGATGCTTGTCTTTTTCCCGGTCGCCTCCGCTAAGTATTCCTTTTTGAACCTCAAAACCAAGGGATGCAAAAGGTGTGATGAAGAAGTCGAGGGACCCTCCCAGCGTTGGTGCGGGAATTTTTTTAGATAGGTCGGCAAATGCAGTGTTAACACCAGCGGTTCCCCCTGCGGCCATACGGTAATAATTGTACTGGCTGAAGGTGTGAGTGAAAGAAAGACAAGCAAGAAATACGAGTAAACCCCTTTTCATTATTCAATTAATGTGTATTCTGATAAAGTAAAAATGCCTATTGCGATAGGTTTGGGAGTAAATGTACAAGAGTGCCGCCTGCCTTTAAACTAAAGTGATCACAATCATTAATTGTTCGTTTTTGATCAACTGGGTGCATGATCTTTATCATTTTTTGCGAAATGTATGTGATTCTGCATCTGTTGAAACTTGGTAGTCTGCTATTGGAGAATCGAAATTAGGGAGCGGATGAGATCCAATGAAACCAAATTATTGCCTTCCAAAAGAAATAAAGCAGATAACAAAATGGAAATTATTAAACTGAAAATTTAATAAATAACATAACATTACTATTCCAAAAAAAATCCTTATCATAGTGCTGCTTGTAAATATTGAATAGCCCCGGAAATAAGTGGGCGTATTGATTGAGGTTTAGAATGGGCGCATCACGCGCTATTAAAAGGGATTTATGATTTTCTGGAATTTGATTGCAGGTGCTGCAAATCTGTTTCTGTTGATTTTCTGCTTTCATCTGTTCTTCTCGAATAGGGGAAACCGGCTCTTTAATCGTCTGTTGATGCTATCCTTCCTGGCCAGGGTAGGGCAGGATGTTATTTTCATGCTGATCAATTCAAGGATGCTGACAGATTATCCCTACCTGATTAAAATGCTTGCCCCTGTTAGTTTTCTTGCCCCTGCTTGTTTCTTCCTTTACATTCGATCTTTTGTAAACAGCGAGATCCAATTAAGAAAACAAGACTTCTGGCATTTTGTAATTCCCATATTGATCCTGATTGAAACCATTTATACTCTGTTTTTCTCAGGGATCGACTCCCGGATTGTTGCAAGAGAAGCGATGGAGAAGGGACTGTTTTTTACTGAGGTCAAAAATGGATTATTTCCTGTCTACTATTATTATTTTGGCAGGCATGCCTTGTTTCTTGGATACCTTTTATTGAGTTGGAGGGAGTTTGCCAATTCAGAGATAGTAAAAAGGAGAGAAGACAAGGAAAGGAAGTGGATGTTCGCAATCCTGATCCCCACCTCTTTGGCCCATATTACTAGTATATCTCTCTTTATTTCGCATTGGGCGTCTGAAATTCCAATTGTTCACAGCCTGATACCTGTTATTATTACCACGAAATACCTTACACTTCTTGGATTTATAATTTACATGGTCCATCAGCCTTCACTGTTATATAACTACCTCTTATTGCGCGGACCGGGCCTTAATTATCCTTTGTCGAACCCCTTTGAAAGGGAAGGACTAGCGGTATCAGAACCAGGCAAGGAAGACCAAGAGCTATGCGGAGAAAAGGTAATTAGGAAATCCAAGATTTCGGAAGAATATGGGCAGATCTATATTGAAGCAATTTGTACCTATATGGAAAAGGAGAGACCTTTCCTGAATAGTAACTTTCAGATGCTTGATCTTGCAAAGGACTTGGCTATTCCCTCGCATCATTGTTCTTATGTAATTAATAATGTTTTGGGGAAGAACTTCCGTGATTGGGTTAACGCCTATCGTGTTCAGTTTTTTATTGATGTTTATCCTTCCAAATCCTCGTCTATGACTGTCGACGGCATTGCGTTTGAATCTGGTTTTGCCAGTGTTTCTACTTTCTACAGAGCTTTTAAGAAGGAAACTGGATTGATGCCACTGACCTTTTTTAAGGGATCGGAGCAGATTTCTTAATAATAGAAATATCTGAATAACTTCCTCTGACCGTTCTCCTGAGCGGTTTTTCTGTTAAAATACTTGCAAAATTAGATAGTGATAGAGCTTCAATCGGCAATTCGGCATTATTGAGTAATGGCTTTAGTATTTTTGAATTTCTAATCAAAAAGTATTTTTCTATCGTTTGTAACGCATCCTTATGCCAAAGATCAACCGCTGCAAATTTGACTTTCACTATTGGAGATATAATCCCGAAGGTAGAATTAGGTTCTGTGACTGTTGCGGCCTTGAGCAGTCGCGTACCCGTAATCTGCTGTTCGGCCGTTGGATGATAAAACAGAGGAAGATGAAAATGACCTAGCTCTTTTCCAGTTTGATCCTAGTCCCGAAGACCTCAAAAAGCTGACGATAGAAGAGCTTATTAGTTTATAATCCCTTTCAGCAACAGTGGCTGGTATTACCATTTGATTGCATTTCCCTGGCGCCGTATTCCGGCAATAAATTCGATGAACGTAGTCTAAGTGAGGGATTGATTAGGTTAACAAAGTTACCTCGAATTAACAGAAAGTTCTATTGATTCAAGGTAACATTTCAGGTAGTTGTAGGGGCGCAACTCCTTTTACAATGTCATTGAACAAAAATAGTTGTTCTTTGTCTGTGGCTCGCATTGTAATCTTGCTAAAAAAATCTGTTGTTTTATAACAAAAAGGTGCTTAAGAATAAAGATAATTAAAAGAACCTATAAAAAGATCTTTTAAGGCGAAAAAAGGTTCTGTCTTCAGATATTCTTTAGTTGTGTAGGTATCAAATGGAAGTGACAATGTGTTTATGGAAGAAACAGCGAGGTTAATTAATAAAAATGCGAGTGTACTTATTTTATTTGATATTCAAACCTTGGCAGTAAAAGGCTTAACCATGCGTTTTGCAGTTCATCGTAATTAAGTTTGGCTTTAGCGTAGACCTGGAAATTTACCTGAAGGGAGGTACTTTTACTTAGCACGGGTTCAGAACGAGAAATTGTTTCGTGTCCTCAGCATGATTTAGTATGTTAGCCATTCAATAACCCTAAATTGAAATGCTAACCAATCGTTTATTTACCAAGAAGAATATCTTCCTTTCTACCCCTCTAAAGAAATGCTTTTTAGCTGTTGCTGTTATGGCATTGTTTAATAAACAGGGGGAGGCGCAATCAAATAATTCGTTTTTTAAGGATAAGGATCTGATGCAGGTGGGTACCTATTACTATCCTGAACAGTGGCCGGAGAGTAATTGGGAAAGGGATATCAAAAAGATGTCGGAGCTTGGATTTGAGTTTACGCATTACGGAGAGTTTGCATGGGCGGTAATGGAGCCCGAGGAGGGGAAGTATAATTTTGAATGGCTGGATAAGGCAATAAGTCTGGCGGCAAAGTATAAGGTGAAAGTTGTTCTTTGTACACCTACACCTACGCCTCCGGTATGGCTTACGCAAAAGCATCCGGATATTTTGATGGTGAATTCAGATGGACGTACCATCCAGCACGGAGCAAGGCAACAGGCTTCGTGGTCATCAAAGAAGTACCGGGAGTATATTGAGAAGATTGTAACGGTTTTAGCTAAGAGATATGGAAACAATCCAAATATATGGGGCTGGCAAATTGATAACGAGCCTTCCCATTATGGAAATGAATACGACTATAGTGATAATGCGCAAAAGTCGTTTCGCATCTGGCTAAAGAAGAAATATCAGAACATTGATAATTTGAACAAGTCGTGGGGTAATGCTTTCTGGAGCATTTCGTATAATAATTTCGAGCAGATCAGGATTCCGAATGGAAAGGAGCTTGTTGCTCAGCCTAACCCTCATGCGGTTCTTGACTTCAAACGTTTTACTGCCGACGAGGCAGCGGATTTTGTGCTTTATCAGAAAGACCTTCTGCGTAAGCATGTGAAACCTGAACAATGGATCACCACCAATTTGATGCCTACTTATCCGGCTGTTGACCCCCTTCGAATGAAAAGCCTGGATGTTCATAGTTATACCAAGTATTTGGTGGCCGGTTACGATAATGGGCAGGGGGAGCAGGGTTTCCGCATGGGATCTGCGAGTAGTATTGGCTTTTCTAATGATCTTTTCCGTTCAATCAATGGTTTGAGTGGGGTAATGGAACTGCAACCGGGGCAAGTAAACTGGGGTTTGTTCAATCCTCAGACTATGCCTGGTGCTGTAAGGATGTGGATGTATCATGTCATGGCAGGAGGGAACAAGTTCGTTTGTAATTACCGGTTCCGCCAGCCATTATCTGGAGGGGAGCAATACCACTATGGTATAATGAAAACGGATGGCGTTACGGTTAGTCGCTCCGGCGATGAATATATTAAAGTGATAAAGGAACTTGAAGTGCTGCGAAAGGCGTATAAGCCAGCAGCTGTTCCGGCCATATTAAATAAACGCAAGGCCGCGATCCTTTACAGCATTGATAGTCGCTGGGAGATGGACAACCAGCCTCAAACCAATCAATGGAACTATATGGAGCACGTGAACCGTTATTACAATGGTTTGAAAGCTTTAGGGGCACCCGTTGACGTGATCGATGAAACCAAAGATCTTTCTGCGTATCCTTTTCTTGTAGTACCTGCATTTCAGTTGTTGGACAACACATTGGTGGAGCGTTGGAAAACTTATGTGCAAAATGGAGGTAACCTGATTATTACGTGCCGCACGGGGCAGAAAGACCGGGAAGGGCACTTATGGGAAGCTTCGTTTCAGCAACCCATTCTGGAACTGATTGGAGCAAAGGAAATTTATTATGACCATTTACCTGTTTATTTGATGGGGAAAGTAAGTGCCGGCGATCTTTCTTTTGACTGGAACAACTGGGGAGATATCCTCGACCCTGCGTCTGGTTCCGTATGGGCTAAATATGAAGATCAGTTCTATAATGGAAAAGCTGCTGTATTGAACAGAAAGGCGGGAAAGGGGACTGTTACTTATATAGGCACTGATACAGACGACGGGAGGCTGGAAAGGGAAATTTTACGGAAAGTTTATCAGCAGGCGGGAGTTTCAACCTTGAATTTACCGGAAGGTGTCATTGTAGAATACCGAGATGGGTTTTGGTATGGTCTGAACTATTCATCGAAGGTTCAGCAAATCCCTGTACCGGCAAGCGCAAAGATTATTATAGGTCAGAAGGCTTTGAAGCCAGCTGATGTAGTGGTCTGGCAAGAGTAAGATTATTTTAGAGTGGTTATTTGTTAAACTGTAGAATTTATCCGCAATTTAAAAAATAACCGCTCTGAATCCGACCTTAAATCCAAAAGTCGTCATCATCTTGAGAATTGTCGTTGTTCTCTGACTTATGGTCAGGTTCGGCCCAACCACGTAAGTCCTGCGGAAAGTTCAGTTCGAACAATAAGTTTTTTTGTGGTAGTTGCTCGAACGCCAGGGGAACCTGCGTAGCATGCAAGCCAACTGTAACATTACGATGATATTCCAACGCTATCAGGTACTGAAGGAACTCATCAAATTTTTCGTTCGATAAGCCCTTCATTATCTTTACGAAAGCATCTTTGACGTCGCCGATAATTTCCGGCGGAACTTCTTTCACACCTTCCTCTGTTACCTTAAGGGAAGTCTCAAGCATGTTTTGGGGAGTAGCTTGAGGCACCAGCTGGTTTATTTTGAGAATTATATCTTTTACTTCCATCACGTCGTTTCGATAATTTATACCATAATTATGCCAACCCAAGAAAGGAAATATGTAAATGTTGTTTTTTTAAAATCAATTCTTTCACTAACTTAATTGCGGTTTAGGTCTATGAGAAAAGTATTGATTGTAGAAAGTGACGAACAGGAGGCTGCCCATGTTGCAAGACTGCTAACTGAGCTAGGGCATGAGGCTGTGATTTGCTCTGCGGAAAAGGCGCTTGCTATTCTATTTATAGAGTTGGAACCTGATATTGTAATTATTTATAGAAAGCTTTTCTTGAAGAACAGGCAGTTATTTATCGCCCAAGAGCGGGATAGGTTGTCGGACGCTTTATTGCTTGTTACCTCGGGAGCCTATTTAACCCCGGAAAGGGTGCAGGAATTGGGTGTTGACGGGTTCCTTCACAAACCTTTTGCACTTAAGGAACTGGAAGAGGTGCTAGGTAAATTTGAGCTTGAAAGGATGAAATAATACAAAGGCTTGTATTGAAGTTGAAACAGAACCGGTTCTGCTACGCATCCTACGTCTGGATCCTCTTAATAAATATGCCTAAAAAGAAAGCCAGCGTTTTTTGAATGCTGGCTTTTATAGTTTAGGAGATTCCTATTTGGTGTCCGTAACTCTTTTAAATGTGTTTTGGATGGTGTAGCTTTTGATTTGGGATTTGACCACTATGGAGTCTGCATACAGCTTTCCTTTAGCCTGAAGAACATTGTTGGATCCAAAGTCTAATTTGAAACTGAAGTCATTGCCCTTAATCTGTCCTTCCTGAATGTCAATCTCATCGCCAGTCGCAGCTGTGATCACTCCGGTTAGCTTTTCGCCTTCAGCTTTGAGGTGATATGTAATTTCTACATCTTCTCCACTCGGAACTTTCACTGTCCCTTTCCACACTCCAGTGAGGTCGCTGACAAAACTCATACACATTGCCGCCACCACTAATGTCATTGAAATAAACACTTTTTTCATCTTCAGAAATTATAAGTTAAAGTTAATGCTAATCTTTTTGATGTCAATATGTTCAGGGCGATTGTAATGTCAAAAACACATTGTCTATTCATAAATGGTTGTTTTACGGTATATTGCTTTGAAGGTTTGCTATAAGATTAAGTTTGTAGAATTTTAATAAGCAGTGAGGTTATGCATTAGGCTAATGAAGAGACCTTTTAGTAGAACCCCGCACTTTCAATTTGCGTAAAAAGGATTCAAACGAAATGATATGATCAGAACGGTAAAATTGATGCTCTGTAAGGCGGGCTTCCATAAATGGAGGTATAAGAAGGATGGAACTAAAAAGAAATGTTCCAGGTGTTTTAAACGCGTAGCCCTTAAACAGGAGAAATTGTAAGTTATCCCCTTCATACTTTCCTAAACCAAATACTCAAATAGCGTTTGATCTTTATTGATCTCCTTGTAGTCGAAATTTAACGCTTCCATACGCCCAATTAAAGGTGCATAATCATCGGCATGCTTTAGCTCAATGCCTACCAGTGCAGGTCCGCTTTCTCTATTCGTTTTTTTAATAAATTCAAACCGGGTAATATCATCACCAGGGCCAAGGATCTCGTTCACAAATGTTTTAAGGGCCCCAGGCCGCTGAGGGAAGCGGATAACGAAATAATGTTTTAAGCCTTCATATAACAGGGATAGCTCTTTGATTTCCTGCATCCGTTCGATATCGTTATTCCCTCCACTGATCACGCATACAACCTTCTTTCCTTTAATTTGATCGGCTACCAAGTCTAATGCAGAAACGGATAAAGCTCCTGCGGGCTCAGCTACGATGGCATCTTCATTATACAGTTTTAATATTGTGGTGCATACCTTCCCCTCAGGAATCAGGATCATTTTGTCAATCACCTGCTGGCAAATAGGGAAGGTAATGTCCCCGGCCCGTTTTACCGCCGCTCCATCAACAAAACGATTGATTTCGGCTAGCGTATACGGCTCCTTGTTCTCAAGTGCTTTATGCATGGAAGGGGCACCCTCCGGTTCTACCCCAATTATCCGAATTGACGGGCTAACTTGTTTAAGGTAAGTTCCTGCTCCTGCTGATAGGCCTCCGCCTCCCACAGGAACAATGATAACCTCAGCCTCCGGCAGGTCCTGGTATATCTCTACCCCTACAGTTCCCTGGCCTTCAATGATTGCATGATTATCAAAGGGCGGAATAAAGGTCATTCCATTAGCTTCTGTATAGTTTAGCGCTTCCTTAAGACAATCGTCGAAGGTATCACCAACGAGAACGATGTCTATCATTCCATCACCATGCATTCTTGTTTGATTAACCTTTTGCCTGGGCGTGATCTCCGGCATAAAGATTACTCCCTTAATGCCAAGCTTCCGGCAGGAGAAAGCAACTCCCTGCGCATGGTTGCCTGCGCTCGCACATACTACCCCCTTCTCCAATTGCTCCTTTTTCAGCTGACTGATCATGTTATAGGCGCCCCGTAACTTGTAGGAGCGTACCACTTGTAAGTCTTCCCGCTTTAAATAAATATCGCAGTCGTACTTTTCAGAAAGCCGAGCATTATGTTCTAAAGGGGTTTTCTTGATTACTTTCTTGAGTCGTAGAAGAGCAGAAACGGGATTTATGTTGGGGAAAGAGTTATTCATTAGGCAAATCTAAGTGAAATGGGATAGAAATAAAGGTGATTGAAGAAGTTTGTCGCTAACGCAGACAGTGGTTGTAACCCTGTTGTAGATTTAATGAAAGGTGTTTGGTGGAAGGTGGGCGATATTCCCGCAGAAAAGTCGACGGACAGCGTCTTCAACGACTCTCCGTGTGGCTCTTAATAAAATAAAAAAACCGCTACCTGATGTAGGGCAGCGGCTTATTATTATAGGTTGTTCTTTTATCCTAGATATTTTTTGCTAACCAGTCACCAACTTCGCTGGTTTTGTAGGCTTTACCTTCTTTACCCGCAAGATCTTCAGTAACGATACCTTCAGCTAAAGATTTGTTTACAACTTCTCTTATGGCTTCAGCTTCTGCTTTTAAGCCGAAGGCGTCTTCGAACATCATAGCAGCTGAAAGAACTGTTGCCAGAGGGTTTGCAATGTCTTTACCTGCAGCTTGTGGATAAGAACCGTGGATCGGCTCATAAAGCGAAGTATGTACACCTTTAGATGCTGATGGCATTAATCCCATAGAACCTGAGATTACAGACGCCTCATCAGTCAGGATATCTCCGAAAAGGTTTTCTGTGATGATCACATCATAGGAACTTGGCCACTGAACTAAACGCATAGCAACTGCATCTACGAATTCATAAGAAACTTGTACTTCAGGATAGTCTTTCTCCATATTTTGTACAGTTTCTCTCCATAAACGAGAGCTTTCCAAAACGTTTGCTTTATCTACACAGCATAATTTTTTGCTACGGGTAAGCGCTAACTCGAAACCTAATTTAGCCAAACGTTGGATCTCTTCGCGAGTGTACGTACAAGTATCGAAAGCTGTATTGCCATCGTCTTTACGACCTCTTTCGCCGAAGTAGATACCTCCTGTTAGCTCACGTAGAATGATTAAGTCTGTACCTTCGATTCTTTCTCTTTTTAAAGGAGAGTTATCAATCAAGGAAGGGAAGGTGAAAGTAGGACGTACGTTGGCGAACAATCCAAGTTTTTTACGCATTTTCAATAAGCCCTGCTCCGGACGAACTGTTGCCTTAGGGTCATTGTCGTATTTCGGGTGACCGATAGCTCCGAAAAGAACTGCATCAGCAGCTAAACAGATTTCGTGAGTTGAATCAGGATAAGGTTCTCCAACTGCATCAATTGCAGCTGCACCAGTTAAACCTTCTGTCCAGCTAACTTCGTGACCGAATTTACCTGCTACAGCGTCAACAACTTTAACTGCCTGAGCAATTACTTCAGGACCTATTCCATCTCCTGCTAATAGAGCAATGTTTAGTTTCATCTTTTATATATTATGCCTGGCCCTCTAAATCCCAAATGGGAGTACAGATGGCTTAAATTGATTTGCTTGTCTGAGGTGGCTTTTCGTTATCATGGATGTGCTTTCACAAAGCATTTTCTTAAGCCGCCGCAAAGTTATAAGAATTGCTTAAGGCAACAAAGAACTCGTGAGAACAAATGCAGAATAAGTGGATTTGAGGCAGGAATGCTTGATGTCGATGGTAATAAACCCAGATCGCACAAAAAAACCTCTAAGATTTTTAAGCTTAGAGGTTTAATATGTAAGTTATATTTATACGACTCGTAACTCAATCGTAAATTTAAAATCGTAACTCGTAAATCAAATAATGTTCAACATCTTCTGTGTAGCTTTAATTGCACATACCGTTTGATCTGAATCAAGTCCTCTTGTCTTAAACGTTCTACCCTCATGTTCCCAAGTGATCACAGTTTCGCATAAAGCGTCAGTGCTGCTCCCAGGGGCGATGCGGACGGTATAGTCTGTAAGATTGGGCAGCTTCAAGCCTTTCTTATGATATACCTTATTCAAGGCTTTCATGAAGGCGTCAAACTGACCATCCCCCTGAGCATTCTCTTCGTATACCTTGCTGTCAATACAAATAGATAAAGTGGCCGAAGGACGAAGACCTTTAGCATGGGTAAGTACGTAGGATTCAATTTTTACCTTCTCCTCGTACATACTGCTATCGAGTACGTCAGATATGATATATGGGAGATCTTCTTTCGTAACGATCTCTTTCTTGTCACCTAATTCAATAACCCTTTGCGTTACTTTTTTTATATCCTCGTCAGAAAGTTTTAAACCCAGCTCCTGAAGGTTCTTTTCAATGTTTGCCTTGCCGGAAGTTTTCCCCAGGGCATACTTCCTTCTTCTGCCAAAGCGTTCAGGCAGGAGGTCATTGAAATATAAATTCTTTTTATTGTCGCCGTCGGCGTGGATTCCGGCTGTTTGGGTAAAAACATATTCACCCACAATAGGCTTATTTGCGGGAATTCTTACCCCAGAGAAATTTTCCACCAGCTTGCTAACCTTATAGATAGCTTCTTCCTTGACCGAAATTTCAGCTTCGGGAAGAAAATCATTAATCACAGCAATAACACTCGCCATCGGCGCATTCCCAGCTCTTTCACCCATTCCATTCACCGTAAGATGCAAGCCATCAATACCTGCCTTTACCGCTTCAAGTACATTTCCAGTTGCAAGGTCATAATCATTATGCGCATGGAAGTCGAAATGAATAGCCGGGTACTTTTCTTTCAATGCAGCGATAAAACCAAATGCTTCAGAAGGGGTCAATACACCTAATGTATCTGGAAGCATGACCCGTTTTACAGGTTGGGAAGAAAGGAAATCAAGGTATTGCCAAACGTACTCAGGCGAGTTACGCATTCCATTACTCCAATCCTCAAGATATACATTTGTTGATATGCCCAGACTTTGCGCTGCATCGATCACTTTAGAAATGTCGGCAAAGTGCTGCTCCGGGGTCTTTTTAAGTTGATGAGTAAGATGGTTTAGAGAACCTTTAGTAAGGAGGTTTTGCACTTTTACTCCCGTTTTCTGCATCCAATCAATAGAAACTCCATTATCAACAAAGGAAAGAATCTCGATGCGGTCTATATACCCATTATCTGTTGCCCATTTGGTAATAGCTTCTACCGCCTGAAACTCTCCCTGCGATACGCGGGCAGAGGCAACTTCAACACGATCTACTTTCAATTCTTCCAGTAGCAGTTGAGTGATGGTAAGTTTTTCAGAAATAGAAAAAGACACACCAGAGGTTTGCTCGCCATCACGGAGAGTAGTGTCCATTATTTCAATTTTCTTTCTCATTGGATTTTTGTGATTACAAAGATTGAAAGATGATTACACCGAAGTAAGGATGATACAGATATTAGGTAATTACACACGTACACGGGTTGCAAAGATATTAAAACGAAACACCGATCGAACTAAATCAATCGGTGTAATCCTTTATAATCAGTGTAATCCTTTTTAGTCGGTGTAATCCCTCCTAATCGGTGTAATCCTAAAAAATATTAGAATGGACGTTCAGCAGCAAACTCCTCGATTTCTCCCTTAATGTTCTGAAGATAGTCGATATCGTCAAAACCGTTCTGCATGTTGTCCTTTTTGTAAGAGTTAATATCGAAGCTTTCTTTCTCTCCAGTTGCAAGAAGGGTGATTGTTTGCTCTGGTAAGTTGATCTCTAACTCGGTGTTAGGATCAGCAAAGATAGCAGCGAAGATCTTCTCTAAGAATTCAGGACTAACCTGAACTGGTAATACTCCAATGTTCAAGCAGTTACCTTTGAAGATATCCGCGAAGAAGCTGGATACTACAGCACGGAATCCATAATCGTATACTGCCCAGGCAGCGTGCTCGCGGGATGAACCAGAACCAAAGTTCTTTCCACCTACAAGGATCTTTCCGGTGTAAGTAGAGTTGTTTAATACGAAATCAGCTTTAGGAGTATTATCCGGGTTGTATCTCCAGTCACGGAAAAGGTTATCACCAAAACCTTCGCGTTTAGTAGCTTTTAAGAAACGTGCAGGAATGATCTGGTCAGTATCCACATTCTCAATAGGAAGAGGAACTGCAGTACTTTGTAGTATAGTAAATTTATCGTAAGCCATTTTTATTGAGGTTGTAAAGTGAAAGGTAAAAGGTTAAAGGTTCTTGTTTGATTCCTTGTAAGAGGTTATCAAACGTTTACTTTAAACTTCTCGCCTTTCAGCTTTTATTAAATATTAGTCTTTAGAGCAAAAGGTAGTATAAAGCAATTGCTTATAGCTTTTACCTTTAAACTTTCTCCTTTTACCAGTCTTAAGCTAATTCTAAAGTTTGTTCTTCAATTAAAGTTCTAGGATCTGTTACTACTCCTGTAACGGCAGCAGCAGCTGCAACCAAAGGACTTGCAAGCATTGTTCTTGCACCTGGTCCCTGGCGACCTTCAAAGTTTCTGTTTGAAGTACTTACTGCATACTTCCCAGCAGGAACTTTATCGTCGTTCATTGCAAGACATGCAGAACATCCTGGCTGACGAAGTTCGAAACCAGATTCTGTTAAGATATCAAGAATTCCTTCTTCTTTGATTTGCGCTTCAACAATGTGTGATCCTGGTACTAACCAAGCAGTTACATTATCAGCTTTCTTACGGCCTTTAACTACTGATGCAAAAGCTCTGAAGTCTTCAATACGACCATTTGTACAACTACCTACGAATACATAGTCAACTGGTTTGCCGATCATTGCTTCACCTTCATGGAAACCCATGTAACCTAGAGATTTCTCGTATGTTGCTTTTCCTCCTTCAACTTCTTCAGCAGTTGGAATAGACTTAGAGATACCCATACCCATACCTGGGTTAGTTCCGTAGGTGATCATTGGTTCGATGCTGCTTCCATCGAAAGTATATTCCATATCGAATACAGCATCTGCATCAGTTTTCAACGTTTTCCAGTATTCCATTGCTTTATCCCATGCTTCACCTTTAGGTGTAAACTCGCGACCAGCTATGTAGTTGAAAGTAGTTTCATCAGGAGCGATCATACCACCGCGTGCACCCATTTCGATACTTAGGTTACAAACAGTCATACGACCTTCCATACTCATTTTCTCGAATACTTCTCCCGCGTACTCTACGAAGTAACCAGTAGCTCCGGAAGTGGTCAGTTTAGAGATGATGAACAAAGCAACGTCCTTAGGAGTAACACCTTTACCTAAAGAACCTGTGATATTGATCCTCATTTTCTTAGGCTTTGGCTGCATGATACACTGAGAAGTAAGAACCATTTCTACTTCAGAGGTACCAATACCGAAAGCGATAGCACCAAAAGCACCATGAGTAGAGGTGTGAGAGTCGCCACATACGATAGTTGCACCTGGAAGGGTAATACCGTTCTCGGGACCAACAACGTGAACGATACCGTTTTTCTGGTGACCCAATCCCCAGTGGCGGATACCAAACTCATTTGCATTCTCCTCTAATTGTTTCAACTGGTTGGCTGAAAGAGGATCTGCTACCGGTAAATGCTGATTAATTGTTGGGGTGTTATGGTCTGCTGTAGCGAACGTACGCTCAGGATACAGAACGCTTAATCCTCTGCTTTTCAATCCAAGGAATGCTACCGGACTGGTAACTTCATGAATCAAATGGCGATCAATAAAGAACACATCCGGACCACCTTCAATCTTACGTACCACATGCGAGTCCCACACCTTGTCAAATAATGTCTTGCTCATTTCTACTTTTAGTTTTACTATTTCCTTTAACGACCCTTATTGTACAAAGGGTACCTTTATTAAGTCATTTTGAAGCAATTACTTCAAAATTATTTCAATGCTTTATTGTTTAACGACAGACAGCGTTGCAATGTCTGCCTGCGTTTTCCTGCAACGCGCAGTTGGGGCAGGGGTAGTGCAAGGTTTAAACAAACTTGTTCAGCGCATCCAGATACGCGTTAGCCGAAGCTCTGACGATATCGGTACTGAATCCATAACCCATGTATGATTTATCTTCGAACATCACACGCATATCTACTTTGCTCACATCATCGCTGCCACCGTGGATCGAATGGATATTAAATTCCTTAATCTCGATATCTTTCTTCAGGATGTTCAGGATGGCATTGATCGTTGCACTTACGGGACCGTTCCCTGTTGCTTTTGCTGTGTGATCCTCACCATTGAAATGAAGATTGATCTCCGCTTCAGGTTGCTCCTGATCGCCTGTAGTCACTTTTATTGAATTAATGCTGACACCGTTCTTATAATTAGTTTCGTCGGCACCCATTAATTTCAATAAGTCGTCGTCCTTAACCTCTTTCTTCTCATCCGCAAGTTCAAGGAACTTTTGATAAGTATGATCAAGATCGATTTTTTCGATCGTATACCCTAAACGCTCCAAGTGATGCTTTAACGCCGCACGGCCGCTACGGGCTGTTAATACGATATCAGCCGAGTCAATACCCACATCTTCAGGATTAATGATCTCGTAATTTTCACGATGTTTTAAGAAACCATCCTGATGGATACCTGAACTATGAGCAAAAGCATTTTTACCCACAATTGCTTTGTTCGGCTGAACAGGCATGCGCATCATGCGGCTCACCATTCCGCTTAATCCATATAAATGTTTCGTGTTAATATTGATTAGCTTGTGATAACCCAAAGCTTTATGGGTGTTCAGGATCATTACAACCTCTTCCAGCGACGTATTTCCTGCACGCTCGCCGATACCATTAATGGTACATTCTACTTGGCGGGCACCATTATGCAGGCCGGCTATACTGTTTGCCGTAGCCAAACCAAGATCATTATGGCAGTGAACAGAGATAATAGCCTGATCTATGTTTTTAACGTTCTCTTTAAGGAATTTGATCTTCTCCCCGTACTGCTCCGGTAAACAATATCCGTTAGTATCAGGAATGTTAACCACAGTTGCTCCGGCAGCAATTACTGCTTCGATCATCTGCGCCAGGAACACGTTATCAGCACGACCAGCGTCTTCTGCATAGAATTCAACATCTTCCACAAATTGCTTCGCATACTTCACCGCCTCAACACCACGCTCAAGGATCTTCTCACGGGTACTGTTAAACTTGTACTGAATATGCATGTCGGAAGAACCAATACCCGTATGGATACGCGGACGTTTAGCAAATTTGAGAGCTTCTGCTGCACAATCAATATCCCCTTTATTTGCACGGGTTAGGGCACAAATAATAGGCTCACGAATAGCCTTGGATAATTCAACCACACTTTGAAAATCGCCAGGACTAGAGATAGGGAAGCCAGCTTCAATAACATCAACTCCGAGTTTCTCCAGCGCCTCAGCGATTATGATCTTTTCAGGAGTTGTTAATTGAGAACCAGGTACCTGCTCGCCGTCACGCAGCGTAGTATCAAAAATATAAATACGGTTTGGATCGTGTAACATCGTTTTTGTTCTGTTGATTTAGTGGTGGAGATGCATTTTCTTTACATATTTCTTGTTTCAGTGAATACCATCCCCGGGTATTACTAAACTCTTAAATTCCAATTTTAAATTAAACAGCCTTCTTCGATAGTCTCTATGGCTACAACTTTGCCTTCATTCAGAACTATCCGTTTTTCAAGGCAGGTGGGGAGTGCCGAGGCAAAGTGGCCGACATAAATTATAGTCATGCCATTCACGCTCAATTCATCCACCAGCTGATTGAAGTACGCTGTTTGCTGCTGATCTAATCCCTGACAGGGTTCATCCAGGATCAATAGTTCCGGATTTTTGATAATCGTTCTTGCCAGTAACACCAGCCGCTGTTTTCCCAGCGGTAGGTTGCTAAGCAAGTCGCTTTTATTTTCTGTCAAATCAAAGAAATCGATCAGTTCATCAACCTTTGCACTTTTCGAAAAAGGTAATTGCCTGTACAAGCCCACTGAATCATAAAATCCCGAAGCAATACTTTGCCAAACAGTTGATGTTGCATCAAAGTACCAATGAAACTCAGGAGAAATAATACCTGTATGTTGCTTGATATCCCAGATGCTTTCGCCACTTCCTCTTTTGTTGCCGAACAGATAAAAATTGTTGGCATAAGATTGAGGATGGTCGCCGTTTATTAAACTCAGCAGGGTCGATTTCCCTGAACCATTTGGCCCCTGCAACAGCCACTTTTCACCTGCTCTAACTTCCCAGTTTATATTTTTTAATACCTGCTTTTCTCCATAACTAATGTTCACATCGACCATCCTGACGATCTCATCGGAGGTGTAGGAAGGCCTTTCCTTTAAAAAAACTGGTAATTCTCTTGATTGTCTTGTACCAGAAGCTGATATTTCTTCCAGTGAATTCAATCTTTTTAATTGCCCCTCAACTATTTCTGCGAAGCAATTTAAGCTCCTGGGGAGTTCTTTATCATTACAGATCAGGATATAGTGTAATCCTTCGTCTGATAAGTTATCTAGTAAGCTATTTAATTTTGTGCGTGATAAAGCGTCAAGGCCCGTGTAAGGCTGATCGATGATCAGCAATTGTGGCTTCAACCATAGTGCTTTAATCAACTGTAATTTCTTATGTTCGCCGCTTGATAGTTCAAGCAGTTGCGAATTTTGAAGAGCTGAAAAATTCAGAGCCTGCAATAGCTTCTCCAATCCCTCAAACTCTAAGTTTTTTTCTTTGCCGTAGTGCTGCAATTCTGCATTTACGGTGATGGTTTCGTTTGCTTGTAGGCTTGTATATCGCTGTTGATAGTAGAAGTTGGATAAGCCTTCTATATTTTTAAAGCGGTACCAGCTTTCTACAAATAATACTTCAGCCTCTAAAGAGCTTTCTTTATCAAAATCAATTCTTACGTGTCCAGCTGCCTTCTGTAAACCAGCAATCACTTTCGCTAAAGAAGTTTTCCCGCTTCCGCTCGTTCCCCCCAATAACCAGTTTTCACCTTGTTCAATAGTCCAATTTAAATTGTTCAATACCTGCTTTTGTGCAAACTGAAGATTTAAATCCCGGATCAAAACAAACGCTTCAGCACTCGCCCGATCTCCTGACGCTAAATCCCCTAACGGAGACTTTGACTTGCTATCGTTCATGTATTGATGGTTATTGTTTGTCAAAGGAGAATTATCTTATTATAAATCCCTCTCCCAAGAGAGAGGGATTTTAAAATTTTGTATTCACGCCTCGCTAGTTTTCCCTTTAAAAGGCCTACCCCGATTTAACACCAGGACCTAAATACTTATACCGTCTTAATTGCTTTCATTGCGGTCATTGCTTTACGCAATTTAGTACCCACAATCTCTACCTCATGATTACGAAGAGTTTCGTTGATTGCAACTAATTGCTGATTATCAACTGACCCGTCTTTACCTTCATTGAAGTTTTTACCCACTAAGTCAGTGTCAACTTTCTTCATGAAGTCAGCTAATAAAGGTTTACAAGCCTGATCGAACAAATAACAACCGTACTCTGCAGTATCAGAAATTACACGGTTCATTTCGAACAATTTCTTACGAGCGATAGTATTCGCGATAAGTGGAGTTTCGTGTAAGGACTCGTAGTAAGCAGATTCAGGTTTGATACCTGCTTCAACCATTGTTTCAAAAGCTAATTCAACTCCAGCTCTAACAAAAGCCACCATCAATAAGTAGTTATCAAAGTATTCTTGCTCACCGATTTTTACATCACCTGCAGGAGTTTTTTCAAAAGCAGTTTCACCTGTTTCAGCTCTCCACTTCAACAAGTTTGCATCACCATTAGCCCAGTCTTCCATCATTGTACGGCTGAATTCACCGCTCATGATATCATCTTGATGCTTTTGGAACAAAGGACGCATAATGTCTTTTAATTCTTCAGAAACCTCAAAAGCTTTGATCTTAGCAACATTGCTTAAACGATCCATCATACCTGATACACCACCATGTTTCAGAGCTTCGGTGATCACTTCAACACCATACTGAACTAATTTAGAAGCGTAACCAGCATCGATACCTTTTTCAACCATTTTGTCGAAAGAAAGGATAGAACCAGTTTGTAACAAACCACAAAGGATAGTTTGCTCGCCCATCAAATCAGATTTTACTTCAGCTACGAAAGATGAACGTAAAACTCCGGCACGGTGACCACCAGTACCAACGCAATAAGCTTTAGCCCACTCTAAACCTTTTCCTTCAGGATCGTTTTCAGGGTGAACAGCTATAAGGGTAGGAACACCAAATCCTCTTACATACTCAGAACGCACTTCAGAACCAGGCGATTTAGGAGCCACCATGATCACAGTAATGTCTTTACGGATCTGCATACCTTCTTCAACGATGTTGAAACCGTGAGAGTAAGATAACGTAGCTCCTTGTTTCATTAATGGCATTACAGCGTTAATTACAGACGTGTGTTGCTTATCAGGAGTAAGGTTGATTACCAGGTCGGCAGTTGGAAGTAGTTCTTCGTATGTACCAACGGTGAAATTATTGCTTGTAGCGTTTTTCCATGAATCCCTTTTCTGTTCGATAGCTTCTTTACGCAATGTATAACTAACATCTAAACCACTATCTCTTAAGTTCAAACCTTGATTTAAACCTTGAGCTCCGCAACCCACGATTACGATTTTCTTTCCTTTAAGTGCGTTAACACCGTCAGAAAATTCAGAATTGTCCATGAATTCGCATACACCCAGCTGGTTTAATTGTTCCCTAAGGGGTAGTGTATTGAAATAATTTGCCATTTTTTATTGCTTGATTTCTATTAATTTTTGTTAAAGTTTTTTGTATTTCCCTTTTCGGTCAGTCACGCGAAGCCTTCAAATGCTTAAGTGTAAGCGGCTTCATATAAGCGGCGCTAATTTAGTGCAAATATTTAAATTAGAAGGTATGAGCCGGCTATTAGCTGTGAGCTGTTAGTTATCAGCTGTGAGCTATGAGTTATCAGCCAGCAGGACTAGGCCCATTGCTCAAAGCTCAAAACTCATCGCTCACAACTACATCGTAAATACTTTGTCAGCGCTGTTCAGATACTCGTTTTCACTTACTTCCTGACCTGGCTCCAGCTGTTCGAATTCGCGAAGCTTTCTGTTGAATCCTTCACTATCTTTAATAATGGCAATACGAGCACTGCGAACGAATTCAATGAGACCGTAAGGTTGAAGCTTTTCAATTAGGGCATCAGTTTCGCCGCGGTGGCCAGTAGTTTCAAATACAGTATAATCATGTCTGATCACCACTGCACGAGCTCCATTTTCACGAAGAAGACGTTCTACTATAGCTTTCTCTGCAATTTGATCAGTAGGCACTTTATATAAGGCCATTTCCTGCCAGATCACATCTTCGTTGCTGTTGTAATACACCTTCAGAACCTCAACCTGCTTTTCGATCTGCCTGCAAACTTTACGAACTACAGCCTCAGTTTCAGTAATTACGATATTGAAGCGATGAATACTTTCGATTTCAGAAGGAGAGGTATTTAAACTCTCGATGTTGATCTTTCTTCTGCTGAAGATTATCGCAATACGAGTAAGAAGACCGATCTGGTTTTCGGTATAAACTGTGATGTTATATTCCTGCTTCTCAGGGTTTGGAATGTAAGCTGTCATGATTTGAATTTTTTTGTGTTTAGCTTTCGGCTTATTTCAACCTTATTTCACTCACGCTGCAACCTTGCGGTACCATTGGGAATACGTTATTCTCTTTGGTTACCATTACCTCAAGCAAGAAAGATCCTTTTACATTCAACATTCTTTCCAAGGCTGGCCTTAAGTCCTCTCTTTTGCTTACGCTGGTACCAGGGATACGGTATCCTTCGGCAACTTTAACGTAGTCAGGACTAGTGATATTTACGAACGAATAGCGTCTATCATGAAATAATTGCTGCCACTGACGTACCATTCCAAGGAATTGGTTGTTCAGGATTAGGATTTTAACGTCCACATCAAATTGCATAATTGTACCTAATTCCTGGATCGTCATCTGAACCCCACCATCACCGATAACAGCGATAACCGGGCGATCGGGAGCTCCAAACTTAGCACCGATAGCAGCAGGCAGACTGAATCCCATAGTTCCTAAACCTCCGCTGGTTACGTTGCTGCGTGTTTTGTTCAATTTTGCATAACGGCATGCCACCATTTGGTGCTGACCAACATCGGTTACAATAACAGCTTCACCGCCAGTAATCTCGTTGATCTGCTGAATAACCTCACCCATGGTCAGCTCTTCGCTAGTTGGGAAAAGCTCGTCTTTTATTACCTGTTCAACCTCCTGACGGGTAAATTCATTAAACTTCGCCAGCCATTCTGTATGTTGTTTAGATTGAACCAGCTCTGTCAATAGGGGAAGGGTTTCTTTACAGTCACCCCATACAGGAACAGTAGTCTGAACGTTTTTATCAATTTCTGCAGGATCTATATCTAGATGAATAACTTTTGCCTGTTTAGCATACTTATCAAGGCGACCGGTTACACGATCATCGAAGCGCATCCCGATAGCGATCAATACATCGCACTCGTTTGTTAATACATTTGGCCCGTAGTTTCCGTGCATTCCCAACATCCCAACGTTAAGAGGGTGATCAGAAGGAATTGCACCAGCGCCAAGAATTGTCCAGGCAGAAGGAATACCTGATTTTTCAATAAAAGCTGCAAATTCTTTTTCTGCGCTTCCTAAAATCACACCTTGCCCCCAAAGAACAAATGGTTTTTTGGCTTCATTAATAAGCTTTGCTGCTTCCTCAATGTATTCTTTACGAACGATCGGCTTGGGACGATAGCTACGGATATGATTACAGAAGTTGTATCCTTTGTACTCGAACTTTTGTAGCTGAGCATTCTTAGTAATATCAATTAAAACCGGGCCAGGTCTTCCTGTTTTCGCGATATAAAAGGCTTTAGCTAAAACCTCAGGAATTTCATTAGCATCAGTAACCTGATAATTCCATTTAGTAACCGGAGTAGTAATGTTTATCACGTCGGTTTCCTGGAAAGCATCAGTACCTAGAAGATGCGCAAACACTTGTCCTGTGATACAAACTAGCGGTGTACTATCAATTTGAGCATCCGCTAAACCTGTTATAAGATTTGTTGCACCCGGGCCACTGGTAGCGAAGACAACACCGACACGACCGGAAGTACGTGCAAATCCCTGCGCTGCATGAATACCACCTTGCTCATGGCGAACCAGGATATGGTTAAGCTTTTCAGTATAATCATATAAGGCATCGTAAATAGGCATGATCGCGCCACCTGGATAACCAAAAACGGTCTCCGTACCTTCTGCTATCAGTGCTTCTAATACAGCCTGCGAACCTGTTAGTTCGATGCTTGTCTTCTGATCTGCAGTTGTTGCTTCCTGTTGTGCTGTCTCCATTGTTATTAGATTTGAGATTTGAGATATTAGATTAGAGATCTTGCTCGTTACTTCTTGTATCTTAAATCAATTGTCTTTTCGTTTTTTAATTTTTATTCCAACTTCTAATGATCGTCATGTTAAGGGCGTTAGTAAAGAGTTCCCCTTTTAGCAAGCCTATCCTGATTTTCGCCCGAAGCTAAGGGGCTACAAGTCCGTTACGCAACCTTCGGCTGCAGAACTTACCTGTTTGGCATATTTATAAAGCAAACCTTTTTTAACTTTCAGCTCTGGCTGTGACCATTTAGCTCTTCTTTCTGCAATCACTTCTTCTGAGACTTTTAAAGTCATCAAACGATTAACCGCATCTATCTCAATAATGTCATTATCTTGTACTAGTCCTATTAATCCACCGTCGTAAGCTTCCGGTACGATATGTCCTACTACGAAACCATGTGTTCCTCCACTGAAACGCCCATCAGTGATAAGAGCAACTGATTTTCCAAGGCCAGCACCAATTAGTGCAGAAGTAGGCTTTAGCATTTCAGGCATTCCCGGACCACCTTTCGGACCTACGTTACGGATAACTACAACATCCCCTTTTTGTACACGGCCTGATGATATACCTTCGATCAGTTCTTTTTCACCATCAAAAACACGTGCAGGTCCCTCAAAACGCTCACCCTCTTTACCTGTGATCTTCGCCACACTACCACCTTCTGCAAGGTTTCCGTAGATGATCTGCAAGTGACCAGTTGCTTTGATCGGACTTTCTTTCGGAAATACGATCTTTTGAGTTTCGAATTCAAGAGAAGGAACCTCAGCAAGGTTTTCAGCAAGAGTCTTTCCTGTACAGGTTAAGCACTCTCCGTGTAACCATCCTTGCTCAAGGCAATATTTCATTACCGCAGGAACTCCACCGATCTTGTGCAGGTCTTCCATCATATACCTACCACTTGGCTTCATATCTACTAATAGAGGAATACGATTAGAAATAGCCTGGAAGTCATCTTGTGTAAGGTCTACATCTACACTTTTTGCAATAGCAAGGAGATGTAGTACAGCATTAGTTGAACCGCCAAGAACCATGATCGTAACGATAGCATTTTCAAATGCCTCTTTAGTCATGATGTCTTTTGGCTTGATGTCACGCTCCATAAGAAGACGTATAGCCTTACCAGCAGCTAAACATTCCTGTTTTTTGTTCTCACTTAATGCTGGGTTAGATGAAGAATAAGGTAAACTCATTCCTAAAGCTTCAATGGCTGCCGCCATTGTGTTTGCGGTGTAAATACCACCGCAAGCACCGGCGCTCGGGCAAGAGTTTTTTATAATTTCTTTAAAGTCAATTTCGTCAAGCTGACCAGCGATCTTCTTTCCTAAGGCTTCGAATGCTGAAACGATGTTCAGGTCTTCGCCTTTATAATGTCCGGGAGCAATGGTCCCTCCATACACCATAATAGATGGACGATTTAAACGGCCCATAGCTATTAAAGATCCAGGCATATTTTTGTCGCAACCAGGAAGAGCAATTAATGAATCATAGTATTGTGCACCACAAACCGCTTCAATTGAATCGGCAATAACGTCACGACTTACTAAAGAATAACGCATCCCATCTGTGCCGTTACTCATACCGTCACTTACACCAATAGTATTAAAGATCAAACCGACAAGATCTTCAGCCCATACACCTTCTTTTACGATCTTAGCAAGATCATTTAAGTGCATATTACAGGTATTACCATCGTAACCCATACTGGCAATTCCCACTTGTGCTTTTTTCATGTCTTCGTCAGTTAAACCGATCCCGTAAAGCATCGCCTGCGCAGCCGGCTGAGTCGGATCTTGAGTAAGAGTTTTGCTGTAGCGATTAATCTCATTTACTACTGTTGTGCTTTCTGTGTTATCAGACGCCATGTGGTTTTTTTATTTTTAATGTTGTGGTTTTATCGTCTCAAACAAACCCCGTTTACAAAAAAAGCGCCTCCGTTTTTGTCGAAGGCGCCTTTGTATTTTTGTTTTACATCACCTTCGACTGGACCTCATCCAAGAGCACAATGACAACGTTCACCAAAAGGAGAACATTGATAATGTTAATGCTAATTATGTGGTTAAATCCTCGGGCCATATTTGTCAAATCCAGGCTTGTTGTTTTGTTTTCTCAAGGTAGGAACAAGAATTTTATTAGTCAATAGGGTAGAGTAATAAAATGCAATTAGAATAAAATTTTATCAATTTAGATTAAGTAGAATATAATTCTGTACATCTTGGATTTGATCTTTATTTTATTCTTGATGCATATACCAAAAGCGACTTTGGTATACGGTATGTTTTTGTGTAGATCCAGAGAGGAAAACGAAAATTCTTCGTAAAAAGCACTTATATAAGGAAAAACCTGTATAAATCTGCTCATTAATGGTAAGGGTTTTCATTTTTTGACTGCGTCCTTTTTGGGGTTCGATTGAAGTGGAACGAGCAGGAACTCAATAAAAAATACCAATAAAAAAACCGGATAATTTCTTACCCGGTTTTCTACGAATGTCGTTTCGACTTTTTATTGTCTTACACCTTCTGCAAGCAACATTATTTTGTTGTCAAGTACTTCAACCACTCCGCCATGAATGAACATGCTTTCTGATTGTTTGCCTGTGCGGATCGTTACATTACCATCTTCTAAAATAGAGATGATAGGTGCGTGATTGTTCAATACTTCAAAAGATCCGTTTACTCCTGGTACTGTTACAGAAGTTACATCGCCTTCGAAGATCGTTTTATCTGGTGTTAATATTTCTAATCTCATTGGTGCTTAGATTTGAAATGTGATACTAAGCGTTAGCTTCAGCAAGTAATTTCTTACCTTTTTCTACTGCATCTTCGATTGTACCAACAAGGTTGAATGCTGCTTCAGGGTATTCATCCACTTCACCATCCATAATCATGTTGAAACCTTTGATAGTATCTTTAATGTCAACAAGTACTCCTTTAAGACCTGTAAATTGCTCTGCTACGTGGAAAGGCTGAGATAAGAAACGTTGTACACGACGTGCGCGGTGTACAGTTAGTTTATCTTCTTCTGAAAGCTCGTCCATACCAAGGATCGCGATGATGTCCTGAAGTTCTTTATAACGTTGAAGGATCTCTTTTACACGTTGTGCAGTATTGTAATGATCACTACCCAAGATCATTGGACTTAAGATACGTGAAGTTGAATCCAATGGATCCACAGCTGGATAGATACCAAGCTCAGCGATCTTACGTGAAAGTACTGTTGTTGCATCCAAGTGGGCGAAAGTTGTAGCTGGCGCAGGGTCGGTCAAGTCATCCGCAGGTACATATACTGCTTGTACTGAAGTGATTGAACCACGTTTTGTTGAAGTGATACGCTCCTGCATTAAACCCATTTCAGTTGCAAGTGTAGGTTGGTAACCTACCGCAGAAGGCATACGGCCTAATAGCGCTGATACCTCAGAACCTGCCTGAGTGAAACGGAAGATATTGTCGATGAAGAAAAGGATATCTTTTCCTTGTCCTTGCTCATCACCATCACGGAAATATTCTGCAATAGTCAAACCTGAAAGAGCAACACGTGCACGTGCACCTGGAGGCTCGTTCATTTGTCCGAATACGAAGGTTGCTTTTGACTCTTTAAGTTCTGCCTCATCGATCTTAGAAAGATCCCATTCGCCTTTCTCCATACCATGCATGAACTCTTCACCATATTTAATGATGCCTGACTCAAGCATCTCACGAAGTAAGTCGTTTCCTTCACGAGTACGCTCACCTACACCGGCAAATACAGAAAGACCACCGTGACCCTTAGCGATATTATTGATCAGCTCTTGGATCAATACTGTTTTACCTACACCCGCACCACCGAACAATCCGATCTTACCACCTTTAGCGTAAGGCTCAAGAAGGTCGATAACTTTAATACCAGTGAATAATACTTCTGTTTCAGTAGAAAGATCTTCGAAACGTGGAGGTTTTGCGTGGATAGGGCGACCATTTGCTTTTTCAAGTTCAACGATACCGTCGATTGGATCACCTACAACGTTAAATACACGTCCTTTTATACTGTCTCCAATAGGCATTTTGATCGGAGCACCAGTGTCAACTACGTCCATTCCGCGAACAAGACCATCTGTAGAGTCCATCGCGATTGCGCGTACGCGGTCTTCTCCTAAGTGTTGTTGAACCTCAAGGATGATTTTTTGACCATTAGCCTTAGTGATAACCAAAGCATCAAAAATTTGAGGAAGCTTTGCGTTTTCTGCGAAGCTCACGTCAACTACGGGTCCGATAATCTGCGCTATTTTTCCAGTGTTAGGCATATAAACTTTTAATGAAAAATTTGTTACTCAGTTAAATAATCACTTTACGTGACACTCATTTTGGTGCCGCAAAAATACGTTTTAAAAAAGAAAATCAAATGACTGTTTAAAAGATTTTTGAGATGTCAAGAACTTTTTTTAAAACCCTTCCAATTTGATGCTGTTACCATTATATAAATAGGAGAAATTATGAACGCGATCAGGATAAAGGATGATTTAAATCACTATACAAGATATGTGGGAGCCGTTATTTTTCTAATGTTTATCAACCTGACAACATTTGCTCAAAGGGTGAATGCTGAGGACGATGAGAACAGGAGCAATAACAACAAAGCGACAACGGAGTTTAATTACGATACAAGGGAAACCCCCTGGTATCTGCAACCATGGGTATGGGCACTTGTCGCCGCGGTTGTCATTCTATTTATTGCCTGGGCTACCAAAGGTAGTATGAAGAGGAATATTGAAAATGATTCAGAAACGGGAACCGCCCACTAGAGATAATATTTTTTGAGGTCATAAAGGAGTTTCAGCGATGAGGCTCCTTTTTTATTTAAAAATGATAGAATGATAGAATGATAGAATGATAGACGGGCAGAATGATAGAAGGACTGAATGTTAGAAGGATAGAATGTTAGAATGAGTGAACAATGATGTAATAAAGGGAGCCTAATGCTTAGACTCCCTTTATTACTATAAATATGCGTTTTGTCTTAAGTAATGATCAGCAATAGTCAGTGCTGCCATTGCTTCGACAATTGCTACTGCGCGAGGTACTACACAAGGGTCATGACGCCCCTTACCTTTAATCTCGGCTGCGTCTCCTTCCTTATTAACCGTATTTTGGTTGTGCATGATAGTTGCTACAGGCTTAAAGGCTACCCGGAATGTAATGTCCATGCCGTTCGCGATTCCACCCTGGATACCACCTGAGAAATTTGTAAGTGTGCTCACAGGTTTTCCATTTGAAGAAGGTTGAAAGATATCATTATGTTCAGAGCCTCTCATCTCAGACCCTTCAAAGCCGGAACCGTACTCGAAACCGTGAACAGCATTGATACTTAGCATGGCTTTCCCAAGATCTGCATGAAGCTTGTCAAACACCGGCTCTCCTAAACCGACAGGACAGTTACGGATAATGCATGAAACCTTTCCACCAACTGTATCGCCAGCTTTACGAACAGAATCAATAAACTCTATCATTTCATGAGCTGTTGCGGGGTCTGCACACCGAGCAATATTGCTTTCACGGATATCAAGTAGCTCATTTAAATCAGAAGGATCAATATTTGGGGCAGTTATAGTCCCAACTGAAGATACATGAGCGAAAACTTCTACTCCTTTTTGTTTTAGGAACAGCTTCGCTATCGCACCAGCCGCTACACGTGCTGCAGTTTCCCTGGCTGACGAACGACCGCCACCCCGGTGATCTCTTATTCCATATTTCGACTGATAGGTATAGTCGGCGTGGGAGGGGCGGAAAATATCTTTGTTATGATCATAGTCCTTGGACTTTTGATCTTCATTAGGAATAACCAATGCAATAGGGGTGCCCGTGCTTTTTCCTTCAAAGATTCCGGAAAGGATCTGTGCAGTGTCACTTTCTTTTCTTTGAGTAGTTATCTTGGATTGACCAGGCTTGCGTTTATCCAGTTCACTTTGAATAAATTCAAGGTCAAGTTCAACATTAGGAGGGCAACCATCAATGATTACTCCTATTGCTGCCCCGTGCGATTCCCCGAATGTTGTGATGCGGAACAATTGTCCGAATGAGTTACCTGCCATTTGTGAAATGTGAGTTGTGAGTGTCACAAAATTCAAAACGCGAAACAGGTGTCCCGTTTCACGTCTCAAATTTCTTGACTAGTATTTAAATCCAGCTTTTTTAAGATCCTCCCAGAATGATGGGTAAGATTTGCCCACCACTGCCGGCTCCTCAATTTCAAGCTGTTTTATTTTTAAAGCCAAAGGTGCAAAAGCCATTGCCATCCTATGGTCTTCATAAGTTTTGACTGTAATCTTATCAGGGAAATGAAGGCCTGCACAATCTAAATGATAATGTTCGTTCTCTTCATTTAACTTTACCCCAATCTTAGCAAGCTCATTTTGAAGAGCAGCAATGCGATCAGTTTCCTTGATCTTTAATGTTTCAAGTCCGGTAAAAGTAGCATTATGCCCTAGTACCGCACTAACCACAATCACCGTCTGAGCAAGATCAGGGCAATCTTTCAAATCAAAAAAGTTTCCCTTAATCTCGCTGGTGGTTTTGCTTAACTCCAATCCTTCAGGAGTAAATCGTGTAGTGATACCGAAGCTTTCCATGATCTGACAGATCCGGCTATCTCCCTGTAAACTGTTCTCCTTCAAATATGGAAGTGAAATAGAGCTTTCTTCAGATAAAGCTACGATGGAGTACCAGTAGGAAGCTGCACTCCAGTCTGGTTCAATTGTAATTGCTGAAGATTTAAACTCTTGAGCAGGGATAGAAATAATCGAACCGTCCCACTGATGAGAAATTCCTGCTTCAGCCAGCATGGCCAGTGTCATTTCTACATAGGGCCGGGAGGTTAATTCACCGTCAATAGTCAGTTCGAGGCCCTGAGAAAGGGAAGGTGCTACCAATAATAATGCGGTAATAAATTGAGAACTGATGTTCCCTTTTATGCTGATCTTATGTGTCTTTTGTTCGAACGAAGGTTGGAACTTTAAAGGTGGGTAACCTTCTTTTTCAACATACTCTATTTCTGCTCCAAGACTGCGAAGTGCATCTACCAGGATGCCTATCGGACGTTGTTTCATCCTTTCGGTTCCAGTGATCACAACTTCCTGACCCGTGGTTGCAAAATAAGCGGTAAGAAAACGCATTGCTGTACCAGCAGGACCGATATCTACTGTAGGAATTCCTGAAGCAACGGCGTTGGTCCTTCTGGCCTCCAGAATAGAATTCAGGGTTACTGTATCATCAGCAGAGGAAAGGTTTTTTACTTCCACCTTTCCTTTGCTTAATGCGTTTAATATCAAGGCCCTGTTGCTCTCACTTTTTGAACCCGTAAGATACGTGGTGCAAAAAGTGTTCTTTTCGGGCTTTGAAAGTATTAACACAGGATGACTCATGTTATTCTACTACAGTTTTATCGTTCATGATCGCAGTTTGTTTCTTAATAGACTCGCCGTGGATCAATTCTAATAATTTTGTAGTAAACTCTTCGTCCAGATTAAGTGCTTTTGCGAAACTGGCACGTTTTTCTAACACTTCGTCCCAACGGTTAAGCTGTAGGATAGTGATATCGTTATCTCTTTTGTACTCACCGATCTTCTCAACAATTTTCATTCTTTCAGCAAGTTTCTGAATGATTTGGTCATCAAGTTTGTCGATTTGCTTACGAAGCTCAGCTAATTTATCAGATACAGCAGGGTTTTTAGCTTCAGGTGTACGAACTGTTAAATGATCGATAAGATCAGATAAAGCAGCCGGAGTTACTTGTTGTTTAGCGTCAGTCCATGCAACAGATGGATCGATGTGAGATTCGATCATCAAACCGTTCATCTCTAAGTCTAACGCTTTTTGAGAGATGTAAGGGATTAACTCACGGTTACCACAAATGTGACTTGGATCGCAGATAACTGGTAAGTGAGGAATTAATGATTTTAATTGTATAGTAATTTCCCACATTGGCTCGTTACGGAAAGATGATTTCTCGAAAGATGAGAATCCGCGGGAAATAGCAGCTAATTTAGTGATACCAGCTCCATTGAAACGCTCTAATGCACCAACCCAAAGCTGAAGATCAGGGTTAACAGGATTTTTAACCATTACAGGAATGTCAACACCTTTTAAAGCATCAGCAATTTCCTGAACAGTGAAAGGGTTTACCGTTGAACGTGCTCCAACCCAAAGGATATCAACACCTGCAGCTAATGCTTCTTCTACGTGTTTTGCATTCGCCACTTCAACTGTTACAGGTAATCCTGTTTCTGCTTTAGCTTTCTTTAACCACTCTAAACCGATGCTTCCAATACCTTCAAATTCTCCCGGACGGGTACGAGGCTTCCAGATACCAGCACGTAAAACAGAGATCTTCCCTGTATCGGCTAATAAACGTGCAGTTGATAATAGTTGCTCTTCGGTTTCAGCACTACAAGGGCCTGCAATTACAAGCGGCTGGTGCTTTGGTGTTAACCATGCGCTTAATGGTTCTATGTTCAAATTCAGTTTCATACTATCTAATAATTTAAAAATTTAAAAATCTCTGTTGTCTGGTTTTAGTTGTGAGCTGTCAGCTCATAGCTCAAATCTTTACACCTCGTCGTTCTTAAGATACTCTCCTAGAATCGTGAAATTAATCGTATATCTAAGTACTTTGCGCAAGGCCTCCTCATACTTCTTATGATCCTGCCACTCAATATCCACATAGAAGTTGTATTGATTCCTTTTTCCCAAAACCGGCATCGATTGTATTTTACTGAGGTTAATTTCGTTTTCAGCAAACGCATCCAATACCCTTACTAGCGAACCTACTTCATCTGATACCTGAAAGGAAAAGGATGCCTTATTCGCTTTTTCTATTTGAATATCTTTATTATCGGTAAGGATAAGAAAGCGGGTGTAATTTTTTTTATTTGTTTCAATACGGCGTTCCATTACCTGAAGCCCGTACATCTCTGAAGCTAACTTATTGGCAATTGCTGCTGTGTCTGTTAACTGTTCATCACGTATCCGTTTTGCACAGGCAGCAGTGTCAGTGCTTTCAACGATATTCAGATGAGCGTGCTCATTGAAGAAGTCATCGCATTGACGAATGGCGATAGGGTGGGATTCGACACGTTTGATCTGATCAAACGTAACACCTGGAAGTGCTAACAGATGAAGCTGAATATGAAGATAAACTTCACCAACGATAGTGAACTGGTAGTCGCGAAGAAGTGTGTAGTTAGGAAGAAGACTACCTGCAATTGAATTCTCGATTGCCATCACTACAAAATCCGCCTCTTTCCTTTTCAGTACCTCACATGTGTGTTTGAACGAATTGCATTCAACCGTCTCGATGTCATTACCAAAAAATTTTAATGCGGCTTCTTCGTGAAATGATGCCTTGATCCCCTGTATGGCTACTCTTTTCTTCTCCATTTAGCTTAAAAAAAAAGTCCCGGCTGTTGGGCCGGGACTTTGTATATGAGTTCTTTTAGTCAAAACATATTAGTCCCGGCTTTTACCTAAAGTAGTAAAAGTAACCGAACCAATATGTAGTGTTGTTTTGCATTTCTTTTTCGTTGTGCCAAAAGTAAATGTTTGATTTTGAATTGGCAAGGAGAAAATGAAAAAATGTTCTAGGCGAGGGCTTTTATAATAGCCTCTGCTTTTAGTAGACATTCTTCGTATTCTTTTAAAGGCTCGGATGCATAGGTTATTGCGCTTCCAACCTGGAATGAAAGGTATTGTGTACTCGAGTTATAGAGAATAGTACGTATAACAACGTTAAAGTCAAAATCGCCATTGGGTGCAAAATAGCCAACAGCCCCCGAGTACGTTCCCCTCTTACTTTTTTCAAGTGCCTCTATTAGTTCCATTGCCCGCAATTTAGGGGCTCCGGTCATAGAGCCCATAGGAAAAGCTGCTTTGATAATTTCAGCGTTATTTAATGAAGGATCTGCTTCAGATATAATGGTAGAGATCATCTGGTGGACTTGCCTGAAGCTGTAAATTCCAAAGAGTTCTTCGACTTTCACACTCCCAGGCCTCGAACACTTAGTAAGATCATTCCTAACGAGATCCACGATCATCACGTTTTCAGATTGCTCCTTCTGGTTATTCCTAAGAGCGATTTTCAGGCGCAAGTCTTCTTTTTCATCAACGCTCCTTTTTGCAGTTCCCTTGATAGGTTGAGAGACCAGCTTACCGCCACGGCGACAAATAAATCTTTCAGGAGAAGCAGACAAAATATAATTGCCTTCGAATTTAAAGAAGCAGGAGAAAGGGGTAGGGGAGATAGTATTCAGCTTTTGAAAGGTCTTTAAGGGATGAATCATCTGGCCTTCTGCATAGAATTCCTGGCAGAGGTTCATCTCATAGATGTCGCCCCTTAGGATATGTTCCCTTACTTTTTCAACCGTCTGGTAATATTCGCTGAAATCAAAACGGCTTTTTATTTCGATAGAAATTGCCTCACATGGTTCTTCCTTTATTATCTGCGAGTTAATTAACCTAAAAACTTCGTCTTCTTCAGTCGACTCCAAATAGCAAGTATTTTTCTGTATGCGTATAAGATGCAATGGCTTGAAAAAAAACAGGTCCGGAAAGTGAACCTTATCTGGATTGTTCGATGTCAGAGATTCAACGTCGTTTTTTAGATCGTAGCCCAGAAAGCCAATTGACCATTCGCCAGGGGTAATAAAGGAGTTTAGTTGCGCAAATGAATTTTCAGCAGAGGATCTCAGTTCTTTTCCTGAACCAGCTGCTATAAGAAGATCAAAGGACGAATATGGATCCTGGTAGGAGTTGGAGTCAAAATAACAGGCTGTTTCAAATGAAACAGCCCATTGTAATGCTTTTTGTTTAAATATTATGAGTTCTTCCGGAGAAAGAGTAATGGTTTTCATAGCCGGAAAAGGAAACTCTAGTTCAATACTAAAGTTTGCACACGGTCAGGTCCTACTGAAAGATATTTCACAGGGACACCAACGTGTTTTTCAATGTATTGCACGTAAGCAGCTAATCTTTCAGGAATTTCGCCGATGGTCTTAATTCCTGTTAAATCTTCATTCCATCCGTCAATTTCTTCGTAGATAGGCTTGGCTTCTACAGAACAGATATCGTAAGGCATGTAGTCGATTTTCTCGCCATTGTATTCGTAATGGGTACAAGCATAGATCTTTTCAAATCCGCTCAATACATCCGCTTTAGTCATAACCAATTCGGTAACGCCATTGATCATGATAGCGTACTTTAAAGCAGGGATATCGATCCAACCCGTACGACGTGCACGACCAGTAGTAGCACCGAATTCGTGACCGATACGGCGTAATTCTTCTCCAACTTCATTGTCCAGCTCAGTAGGGAAAGGGCCACCACCAACACGTGTACAATATGCCTTGAAAATACCTATAACCGCACCGATCTTATTTGGGGCAATACCTAAACCTGTGCATGCACCAGCTGTTGTAGTGTTGGATGACGTAACGAAGGGATAAGAGCCGAAATCAACATCTAATAAAGTACCTTGTGCACCTTCTGCTAATACGGTTTTGCCTTCACGTAAATATTGATTCACCAGATGTTCACTGTCCACCTGAGGGATCCCTCTTAAATATTCGATAGCATCAAAGAATGCTGCTTCTTTTTCTGAAAAATCAGGTACTTCACCGTAATGCTCCAGAATCGACTTATGTTTGTTCACCAGCTTGTCGTACTTCTCTTTGAAGTTAGCAAGCATGATATCGCCAACACGTAAACCATTGCGCCCTGTCTTATCCATATAAGTTGGACCAATTCCTTTTAAGGTAGAACCAATTTTGCCTTCACCCATTTTGCTTTCCGATGCAGCATCAAGCAATTGGTGTGTTGGAAGGATTAGGTGGGCTTTACGAGCAATAACCAATTTTCCTTCAGCAACCGGATCAAAACCGCTTTTCTTTAGATTCTCAAGCTCTCTTCTGAGGATAATAGGATCAATAACAACACCACCACCGATCAGGTTCATGGTTTTTTCGTTAAAAATTCCTGAGGGAATAGTGTTCAGAACATATTTCTGATTGTCAAATTCCAATGTATGTCCGGCATTCGGGCCGCCCTGGAATCTTGCAATAAGATCATATTTAGGGCTTAAAACGTCAACGATTTTGCCTTTACCTTCGTCTCCCCACTGGAGCCCTAAGAGTACATCAACAGCCATTAATTTATTTATAAGGGTATTAATTTTTTACGTAAGATTCGCAATAGCCTTCTTTCAGCTTCCCGCAGTTACCATAAAGGTTGAGAGAGTGATGTTTTATGTCAAACTTCAAAAGATCTCCCATCATACTTTGTATTTGTCCAACACGTGGATCGCAAAATTCAACTACTTTACCGCAGTCGATGCAAATAATATGGTCGTGTTGTTTGTATCCATAAGATTTCTCGAATTGGGCCATGTTTTTTCCAAACTGATGTTTGGTCACAAGATCACATGCTACTAATAGTTCGAGAGTATTGTAAACAGTTGCCCTGCTTACGCGGTACTTTTTATTTTTCATGTGGATATACAATGATTCCACATCAAAGTGATCTGTTCTTGAATAGATTTCTTCAAGTATAGCAAAACGTTCGGGTGTTTTCCTAAGGTTTTTATTTTCAAGGTAAGCCTCAAAAATCTTTTTAACCATTGCTATAGTTTCTTCTACGGGCATAAACGGTGCTTAACAGCTTCCAAAGTTATCCAAAAAAATAGGAATATATCAAAAAAGATGAATTAGGTTTTGAACATTGCAAAACCTAATTCCAACACTATTAAATTATTAAGATGCTTTATGCATGCTTGCAGATTCTGATTCGAATCTTGTAACGGAGGTAACTCCCCGCACCTGACGTAGTTTTTTGATCAGGTTTTCGAGATGTTGGGTGTCGTTTACGTATACCATAATTGAACCCTCGAAAATACCTTCATCACTATCTACGGTAATTGAACGCATGTTTACCTTAAAATCGTTTGATATTACCGTAGTGATCTTATTTATAAGACCCACTTCATCAATTCCCGTAATACGTAAGCCAGTCAAAAATGCGAGCTCTTTTTGTGAAGTCCACTTTGCTTTAACTACCCTGTATCCATAGTTCGCCATTAGTTTAGTCGCATTAGGGCAGTTCGTTCTGTGGATCTTAATTCCGTCGTTAATGGTTATGAAGCCAAAAACATCATCTCCGGGAATAGGATTGCAACAGCTCGAAAGTTTATAGTCGATCTTCTGGAGGTCTTCGCCGATCAATAAGGTATCACTGTCTTTGGTTTTAACCTTATTCATGATGCCTTCCAGCTGAGCCGCCTCAATGGTTTTTGGACTGTTCTGCTCTACCGTGCGTTCAGAGGTCTGGAATTCCTTAAGATCCTTGAGGTCGATTTTTCCCAGCGCGACGTTATAGAAAAGGTCGAGGGTGTTCTGGAATTTAAAGTAGAAAGCGATTTTGTGGATATTGTCAGAATTGTAGGTGATCTTGAGTGATTTAAGCTTACGCTCAAGTATTTCCTTTCCTTCCTCAGCCACCCTTCGTTTTTCTTCTTTAAGGCTCGACTTGATCTTTGATTTTGCTTTTGCAGTAACTACAAAGTTAAGCCAGTCTTCTTTCGGAGTCTGCTTGCTAGAGGTGATGATCTCTACCTGGTCCCCGTTTTGTAATTTATGTGATAGGGGTACAAGTTTATGATTCACTTTAGCTCCTATACATCGGGCGCCAAGATCAGAGTGGATTTCGAAAGCAAAGTCTAAGGCTGTAGCATCAGTTGGAAGTTGCATTAAAGCTCCCTTCGGCGTGAAAATGAATATCTCATCCGAGAATAAGTTCATTTTGAAGTCGTCAAGGAAATCAAGCGCATTCGAATCAGGATTTTTTAACATTTCCCGCACCTTTTGGATCCATTGGTCTAATCCGCTGTCAGAAGAAGATTCCTTATACTTCCAATGAGCTGCAAAGCCTTTCTCAGCAATTTCGTTCATCCTTTGTGTACGGATCTGCACTTCTACCCATTGTCCTTTCGGGCCCATCACGGTCGTATGGAGCGATTCATAGCCATTACCCTTAGGCGAGGATATCCAATCTCTTAACCGGTCAGGGTTAGGGCGATATAGATCAGTTACAATAGAATAAGCCTTCCAGCAATCTGCTTTTTCATTCTCCAGCTTACTGTCAAGGATTATACGGATAGCGAAAAGATCATACACTTCCTCGAAAGGAATCCCCTTCTTACGCATCTTATTCCAGATAGAATGGATCGACTTAGGTCTTCCATAAACTTCAGCCTTTAGTTCCTGGTCATGAAGGATCTCACGAATAGGCTCGACAAAGGTCTTTATGTAAAGCTCCCTCTCTGCCTTTTTCTCATTCAGTTTCCTTGCAATGAATTTATAAGTTTCAGACTCCATGTATTTCATGGAGAGATCTTCCAATTCAGATTTTATAGCATAAAGCCCCAAGCGGTGCGCAAGGGGAGCATATAAATAAACAGTTTCAGAAGAAATCTTCAACTGCTTATCGCGAGGCATAAACTCCATGGTTCGCATGTTATGGAGCCTGTCTGCTAATTTTATCAGGATCACCCTTACATCATCTGCCAGGGTAAGTAGCATTTTTCTAAAATTCTCGGCCTGAAGGGAGCTGTTATAATCAAAAACTCCCGAAATTTTTGTAAGGCCGTCAATAATGCGGGCCACTTTTTTTCCAAACTCCCGCTCAAGATCTTCAAGGGTGATGGCGGTATCTTCAACAACATCGTGAAGCAATGCACAAACGATAGAAGTTGTACCAAGGCCAATCTCCTCAGCAGCAATTTGGGCTACAGCGATCGGATGGTAAATATAGGGCTCGCCGGATTTGCGGCGCATATCTTTATGACTGTCCAAAGCCATGTTGAAAGCCTGACGAATAAGGCGTTTGTCGCCTTTCTGCAAAGTAGCTTTACTTGCTTTCAAAAGGGCTCGGTAGCGTTTAAGGATTTCCTTCTTTTCAGCTTCCAGATCTATCACTAATTCCTTCATATTCAATTTTTAAGTCTTTGTCAAAAAATACAAAGACCTATAATTTTCTTAATCTTTTAGGGTTACTATTCCGTATATTGGAATATTAATTATAAACGAACCCCTGGTGCCAAAGTACAAAAAAATTATTCAAACCAATGTGCTCAGACCTTCTGCTCGTTTTGCTAATTAACAATATTCAGTTATCAAGGTGTATTTTTGTTCTTTCTAAAATATGAAAAAAAATCTGTTACTAACCGTTTTTTCATTGTTTTTGACCTTCTCGTTATATGCGCAGTTTGATCCGAAGGCGAAGGGAGAAAACGATACGATCAGAGTTGCTATAACCAGAACTGACGATGGGGAAGTAATGCCATGGATCGTACTTCGCGAGGTACCTATTCGCGCTTTCAGAACATACCCTAATGCTGACGCAAGGATGAAATTTAACAGGTTGCGCTATAATGTACTGAAAGTTATGCCTTATGCTGTTTTTGCAAGGGAGAGGTATAGAAGATTAAACGAACAATTAGCCATAACGCCAAATAAAAGAGAACAAAGACGCCTGGTAAAAGCCTGTGAAAAAGAAATAAAGGATATGTTTAATCGAGAGGTTAAGAATATGTCGATAAGTCAGGGTGAAATCCTGATCAAGCTTATAGACAGGGAAACCGGCCGCACAACATATGAGCTGGTAAAGGATTTAAAAGGCGGATTAACTGCTTTCTTTTATCAATCTGTAGGAAGCGTTTTTGGTCACAATCTGAAACAGCGCTACGATCCTCAGCAGGAAATGCAGATAGAAAGTATTCTTCAATCTGCAGGGTATTACGGATCTCCGACAGCCAGGCTGTAATCATTTTATTTTCATGACAAAGCAGGAGCGATCTTTGCTTATGTTTGATCCTTGATTAGCGAACAGTCAAGGATTTTTTATTTACATGAAATTAGATATTCTCGTTTTTGCTGCTCATCCTGATGATGCAGAGCTGGCATGTGCCGGTACTATTTTAAAGTATAAGGCAGAAGGAAAGAAAGTTGGCATAATTGATCTTACCAGAGGGGAGCTTGGTACAAGAGGTTCGGCGGAATTAAGAAAGGAAGAAGCCGCAGTTGCTGCCGAAATACTAGGCCTAGATGTTCGCGAGAACCTGGGCATGCGCGATGGGTTTTTCAGGAACGATGAGGAACATCAGATCCAGATTATTGAGAAGATCCGACAGTACCAACCGGAGATCATTCTGGCTAATGCGATACATGATCGCCACCCCGACCACGGCAGGGCAGGAGCCTTGTTAACCGACGCAAGTTTTTTATCAGGACTGCCTAAAATTCAAACGTTCTTTAACGGTAAAAGTCAGGAAGCATGGCGCCCCCGTCTTTTCCTTCAATTTATTCAAGACGCCTATATAGAGCCTGACATTATTATCGATGTATCTGAATTTTGGGACGATAAAGTCAAATCGATTCAGGCATATAGATCCCAGTTCTTCAGTTCTGATTACGACAAGGATGAACAGCAAACGTACATTTCCAGTCCTCAGTTTATGAAGGTTGTTGAAGGCCGCGCAAGAGAACTCGGAAAGCACATAGGCGCAGGTTTCGCTGAAGGGTATACATCCAAGAAGCTGTTGGGCGTAAATGATCTGTTTAATTTAAGATAGTATTTTCCTCATCACTTCTATTCCTGCGTCAATATCTTCTTCCTTGATAATAAGGGCAGGGCGAAATCGAATGGAAGAAGTGCCGCAGCCAATGAACATGGTATTGTTTTCTAAACCTTTGCGGATAAATTTATCCCGTTGGATCTTATCAGGAAAATCAAAGGCGGTTAGCAATCCATGTCCTCTTATATTACTGATCAATTGAACGTCCTGTGCTATTTCATGCAGCTTCTGTTGAAGATATGAACCCGTTTTTGCTGCATTTTCTACCAATCTGTCTTTTGCTATGATCTTCAGGATTTGGGAGGAACGAACCATGTCTACAAGGTTACCCCCCCAGGTCGAGTTAAGACGTGATGGAACATTGAAAACATTATGCTCGATCTCATCAACTTTCCGGGAGACAAGGATTCCACAAACCTGCATTTTTTTACCGAAGGCAATAATATCAGGGCGGGCCTTCTCTCCAAAGTGCTCGTGACACCAGAACTTTCCTGTTAAACCTACACCTGTTTGTACCTCATCGTAGATCAGGAAGCATTCGTTTTCATCAGCAAGAAGACGCACCTGTTCAAGGAATTCTTTTCTGACGTGATTGTCTCCTCCTTCCGCCTGTACGGGTTCAATAATAATAGCGCATATGTCGTCTTTATTCTCTGCAAAGGCTTGCTTGATCTGTGCAATAGCTTTCTCTTCCCGCTCTAGTAGCTCAGCAAGGTTATTTTCGTTTAAAGGAAAATGAATAGATGGAGTACTTATACGTGGCCAGTCGAACTTGGCAAACCATTTAGTCTTGTCTGGATGTGTATTGGTCAGGCTTAATGTATAGCCGGTTCTGCCATGGAAGGCATGTTCAAAATGTATTACCTTAAATCCTTTCTCCTCAGTATATCCCTTTCGGAAGTTCTTCTGTACTTTCCAATCCATCGCAGTTTTAAGAGCATTCTCGATGGCTAATCCACCGCCAGCAATAAAAAAAGCATGAGGAAGGTAATCCGGGATTCCTACACTTGCAAATGTTTGCACAAACTCCGCATACTGTTGGGTGTATATATCTGAGTTGGACGGATTTGCCAGCGCAGCAAGCATTAGATTTTTCTTAAATTCTTCATCATTCAGCATATCCGGATGGTTATATCCTAATGGAACAGATGCAAAACAGGTGAAGAAGTCGAGTAGACTGCGTTCGTATTTCGAGTCGTACATGTAAACTCCCTGGCTTTTCTCAATGTCATAGATCAAGTCGTATCCATCGGCAAGGATATGTTTACCAAGTACTTTATGAACGTCTTGCGGAGGAATATTTAGCTGGTACATAATTCCGTTTTAAGCAAATGTAGAGAATCAAACAGAAGAAAGAACCACTACTTTAAAATTTAAATTTCTCTTTCATTCCCAGGATCCCAAATAGTCCCCCGGTATGAATTGCCAGAATTTTACTTCCAGCCTTTATTTCCCCTTTCGTGATTAGGTCAGTAAGAGCAAACAGCATTTTTCCTGTATAAACTGGCTCTATCATAATGCCTGTTTTGGTAGTGAAAGTCTTTACGAATTCAATCAGTTCAGGGTTTGTTTTCGCATAGCCCCCGAAGTGATAGTTGTCGTGAAATTCGAAATCTTGGTCTTCTAACATCAGATTGCGGATATCTGTCTTAAGAAAATCAGCTCCCTTAAGTACGGGTACCACATGTACCATTGCAGGATGTTTATACGTTAAAGTGCCGTTTATTAAACCAGCAGCAGTAGTGCCTGTTCCGGCTGCAATAAAAATATGGTTGTAAGTACCCCTTAGTTCACGAATAATTTCAGAGCAGCCTTCAGCTGCTTCCCGACCTGCACCTCCTTCGTCAACAAAAAAAGCAGCTTTGTCATTTCCGAAGTACTTTTCGAAGAGGGCTTCCTTTTCGCGATAATCTTCCCGATCAGTGAAAATAAGGTTCATGCCGAACATCCGGCAGAAAAAGAGAATATCACTTGAAACCTCTTCTCCCCTTACAAAAGCTGTGCTTTTAAATCGGAATTTTGCAGCCGCACATGCAGTAGCGAGGAGATGATTTGACCAGACACCTCCAAAGGTGACAAGATGTGCCTTTTCTTCTTTGTTGGCTTTTATCAAGTTATATTTCAGCTTACGCCATTTATTTCCAGAGATAAACGGGTGGATCAGATCATCACGTTTTAACGTTAACTGAATATCGTGTATTTCGATTTCTGGAAGTATAATCTTCTCCTCTGGACTGTAAATATCGAACTGGAACATCTGGAAACAAAAAAAGCTCCTTTTGGGGAGCTTTTAAAATATAAATTAACCTTAAATTGTTATTTGCCGAAACCTAAGCCAAGACCTAAGTTTACATAATTGTAGGCACCTAGTGTGTATGAACCATAAACACGGAACAATAGCAAATTAACTGTTAAACCTGCACTTGCTTTGAAGTTATTAATGTATTTCTCGTTAATGCTAACAGGATCTTTGACTGTTGAATAACTAACCACACCGGCTGTCGATGTTCCAGTGTATCCCGACGCATATTCATATGTACCTTTAATGCCCGCATCTGTAGTAGAAGTTTGATAACCTACAGCTACAAATGGAACAAATAGTAAGAACTTTTTTGAAAGAATAGCCTCAGCATTAATTCCCGAGAATTTAGCTTCAATTCTCTGGTCGTCTGGTGCGTTTCCGAAACGATCTTTAACCTCCAGATCGTAGCTGTATTTGAACTGGCTCCACCCTAGAGCTACTGCAAGATCGAAAGGAACTAATTTGTTAACTTTTTTAGATGCAAACCTTAGAGGCTGGAATTTAATACCACCGCCGATCATACTAAATTCGCCGAAATCTGGAGGGGCAATTGGAGGTAAGTATCTGACGGTCGCTTCAAATCCTTTAACCAAACCAATACTAGCCTGTAGTTGAGGTGCAGGTATTGCAGATTGAGTAGGATTTATACCTTGTGGTAGATTAATCGTTACATTCTGAGTGCCATTTTTTAGAGGTTGTCCATTTTCATTTAAAACTATCATTGTAGGACCTTGCATTTCTTCCCCTGCGATAGTAGGTGCCATAACTTTGTTTGGATCTGCTGGTCTTAGCCTTTTTAGGCCTAGTGTTGACACATCAAATGATTTGTCTTTACCTGGTATAATAGCACCAGTTACACCAGCTCTGAATTCAAATTTACCAAGTTGTTTAACACTACCTGTGTTGGTCCATCCAGAATTCAAGCCTAAACCAACACCTTTAAAAAATGGGTTTAAATAAGCTTTAGTTAAAGCTGTAGCGTCTTCAGGCGAACCTGCGATTAATTTTCCGATCTCCTCTTGAGCATTCGAGGACGTAGAAAAAGCCATACTGCTTACTAAAAGCAGGGCACTAACTTTAGTAGAAAGTTTCATCAAATTAATTTACTTTAATGGTATATATTATAATGTTTAGCCTCTCACCCAGGCTTTTAAGTTACATGATGCTCACGTAATACTATTTCATTTTGGCGCCATAAAGGTCTTAAAAAAAAGTCAAAACAAAAATACCTAGTTGTTGGTATTCTGACTTTTCTATTCTTCCTTGTTTATAATTCCTAAAGTTTAATTTTGTGGCATGTCAGAACAGATGGAATTCCTTGAGCCTGAAGAACAGGATTTGTATGAGCATTTGAGGCTTGTGGTCGATAAGGGCCAGTCCTTACTTCGTATTGATAAGTTCCTTATGCACAAGGTTGAGAATGCTTCGAGGAACAGGATTCAAAATGCAATTGAGGCTGGAAGTGTTCTGGTGAACGAAAAGCCGGTTAAGTCTAGTTATAAGGTTAAACCGCTTGATGTCATCTCGGTGGTATTACCGCACCCGCCCCGGGATACAGAGGTTTATCCTGAAAATATCCCTTTAGATATTATGTATGAAGATGACGATGTACTGGTACTAAATAAGCCTGCAGGATTAGTGGTTCATCCTGGCTATAATAATTACACCGGAACTCTGGTAAATGGCCTTGTGTACCATTTTCAACAATTGCCGCAGTTGCCTGGAAATGATGGCCGGCCTGGCCTGGTACACCGTATAGATAAAGATACCTCTGGCTTGTTGCTAATCAGTAAAAATGAAAGGTCTATGGCTTACCTGGCAAAGCAGTTTTTTGATCATAGTATCGCAAGAAAATATAATGCAATGGTTTGGGGCGACCTGTCTGAGGATGGAACGGTAACCGGGTATATTGGCAGGAGTATGCGTGATAGAAGAGTAATGGATGTTTATGACGATGAAGACAAAGGGAAATGGTCTGTTACGCATTATAAGGTGCTCGAAAGATTTGGCTACGTCACTTTGATCGAGTGCCAGCTGGAAACCGGACGAACGCATCAGATACGTGCACATATGCAGCACATTGGTCATCCTTTATTCAATGATTCAACTTATGGAGGAGATAAGATCTTGAAAGGTACGGTGTTCAGTAAATACAGGCAGTTTATTGACAACTGCTTTGAAATTATTCCCCGGCAAGCTTTGCATGCGCGCTCCCTGGGCTTTTTGCATCCCACGACCCGTCAGTTCATACATTTCGAGTCTGATCTGCCTGCTGATTTTCAGGCTGTATTAGCGAAGTGGCGGGCCTATACAGCTGCAAATAAACAGGAACAGGGATAAAATGCACCGCTAATAAATGATTATTTATAAAGCCATTAACATCATATTATTTAATTTTACGGCTCGCCGGGTTAACAGAGGTATTAGAAAAAGGTCTATTACCCGAACTGGCAGGTAGACTATGAATTTTATCAATTACAACGGAAATATTTACCCTGCCGATCAGGCTGTCCTGACTATCTCCAATAGAAGCTTCAGATATGGCGATGGATTATTTGAATCCATGAGGGTTATTAAGGGAGAGCTTGCCTTCGCCGAATTACATGCAGAACGTTTACAGAAGGGCCTGAATGCGTTGAAGTTTGAGGGCTCCCCTATTTTGGATGCTGATTTCCTGAGATCGAAAACAACGGAACTTCTCAAAAGAAATCAATATGGTGAAAATGCTCGTGTGCGTATAACCGTCTACAGAGATGGAGATGGATTATATAGTCCCGAGAGTAATCGTTTTGCTTACGCAATCGAAATGACGAAGTCTAATGAAGCTTACTTTCTTCATAATGCCCGTGGTTTAATTGTCGACGTTTATCAGGAAGTAACCAAGCCAGTCAATTTTCTTTCTAATCATAAAACCTGTAATTCTCTACCATTTGTGATGGCCGGCTTGTACCGCAAGCAGCACTCGTTAGATGAAGTTTTCATTCTGAATCAGTATGGTTTTTTATGCGAGGCTATGAGCTCAAACGTATTTGTATATTATGACAAGCAAATATATACACCTGCCTTAAGCGAAGGTTGTATAGCTGGCGTTATGCGTTCCGTAGTAATGGATATTGCTGAAGGAATGGGAATGCCGGTTATTGAAGCTCAAATCAACCCAGATATTCTAAACGCCGCAGATGAAGTTTTCTTAACTAATGCCTCGCGGGGTATCCAGTGGGTAATGGGTTTTAATAATAAGCGATACTTCAACAAGCTGTCCAAAGAGTTCTTAGACACTCTTAATGCTCGTATTTGGCAAGGGTAATTTATATTTTGAATCTAATTACGTGTTGTTTCTACTGGCATGTTTATTGTTTTCATAGGTATAAATACTTGTGAAAATTTATGCCTATGAAAACTTTGAAAAGACTAAGTAAAGCCGGGCTTTGGATGAAGGCCTTACTAATAACCATAAATATATTATTTGGTGGGGGAGAAACTGCCTACGCCCAAACAACAGTACCTGATAGGGTAGATGTAAACATTAATACCAATGCCGATGGCTGGTACGCTCAACCCTGGGTATGGATTGTAGGAGTAGCACTATTTATAATTGTAGTTATTGCTATTACACGAAGCGGAAGCAGGGAGTTTTAATCTCTCTGCAAAAGAATTAGTTTCAGGTCTCTATGCAATAAGTCTGAAACTGCTTCTTCTTTAGGGGAGCATTGTTGATATTTGAAGAGTTTAACCTCGCAAGATAAATGAAAACAGTGCTCATCACAGGTAGTAACGGACTGCTTGGACAAAAGTTAATCACTATCGCCCGTTCCTTTGAAATTTTAAACCTTGTCGCCACCTCAAAGGGACACAATCGCTATCCTTTTTCCGAAGGATACACCTATGCTGAGATGGATATTTCCGACGCTTCTGCAATTGAAGAAATCGTTTCCTTTTACAAACCTGATATTATTATTAACACTGCCGCAATTACCAATGTAGATATTTGCCATGTAGAAAGGGTACTTTGCCGGGAGATTAACGTGGAAGCTGTTAGAAAGCTGGTTGCTGTTTGTGAACAAAAACAAATTCATCTCATTCATTTATCTACAGATTTTGTGTTTAATGGTAATGATGGACCATATGCTGAAGATGCCCGGCCTGATCCCATTAGCTACTATGGAGAGAGTAAATTTGACGCCGAAAATTTGGTTAAGGAATCTCCATGCATGTGGACCATTATTCGCACTGTTCTAGTTTATGGTATCACTGAAAATATGAGCCGTTCAAATATTGTGCTGTGGGTGAAATCTTCTCTTGAGAATGGTACTCCAATAAGAGTGGTTAATGACCAATGGAGAACACCTACCTTAGCTGAAGACCTTGCTTTAGGGTGCTTGCTTGCTGCAGAAAAGGGGGCACAAGGTGTGTATCATATTTCTGGTAAAGATATGTTGAGTGTCTTTGGAATAGCCGAAAGAGTGGCTGATTTTTGGGGCCTTGATAAATCGCTTATCGTCCCGGTTTCCTCTCAATCGCTGAATCAAGAAGCGAAAAGACCATTGAAAACCGGTTTTATCCTTGATAAAGCTATTAGGGAGCTTGGCTATTCTCCACGAGGATTAGAGGAAGGTCTTAGCCTCATGGACGATCAATTAAAAGGGTTATGTATTAAATAACTTTTTATGAATCGATTTTTTGCAAGTTTATGAAGATAAACTGTAGTTTTATGAATTACCTTGTATATGAAAATTCAAGTACATAAATCTAGTCATAATGGATAATACATCTTTATTGTTAACAGTGGTTGGAGCTGTAATAGCTCTGTTTATATTCTTATACGTTCTTCCTGTGAACCTCTGGTTTACGGCCCAGCTTTCCGGCGTGCGCGTTAGCCTTCTGAATTTATTTTTAATGCGCTTAAGGAAAGTGTCACCTTCGCTTGTTGTCAATGCGATGATCACTTCAACAAAAGCCGGTTTAAATATCACTTCAAATGATATTGAAACACACTTTCTCGCCGGAGGGAATGTGAATAGTGTAATAAAAGCCTTAATTTCTGCCGACAAAGCAAATATTCCTCTGAATTTCAAATTGGCAACTGCAATCGACCTGGCAGGACGCGATGTGTTCGATGCAGTGCAGTTATCCGTAAATCCACGTGTAATAAATACGCCTCCCGTAGCGGCTGTAGCGAAAGACGGAATTCAATTAGTAGCTAAGGCAAGAGTAACCGTAAGGGCAAATATCAACCAACTAGTGGGTGGAGCCGGTGAGGAAACCATTTTAGCTCGGGTAGGAGAAGGTATTGTTACTACGATCGGTTCCTCTACAAGTCATAAGCAAGTATTGGAAAATCCTGATCGCATATCGAAGGTGGTTCTTGACAAAGGGCTCGATAGCGGTACCGCTTTTGAAATACTATCCATCGATATTGCTGATATCGATATTGGTGATAATATCGGTGCTAAACTTCAGGCAGACCAGGCAGAAGCAGATCTGAAAGTTGCTAATGCAAGGGCTGAAGAGCGGAGGGCAATGGCTGTAGCTTCAGAGCAGGAAATGCGGGCAAAAGCGCAGGAAGCAAGGGCAAAAGTGATTGAGGCAGAGGCTCAATTGCCATTAGCAATGGCAGAAGCTTTCCGTTCAGGAAATTTGGGTATAATGGATTATTACAAGATGGAGAACCTCAAGTCTGACACGGAAATGAGGGATTCAATAGCTAAACCTGGAACAGGAAAAGGTAGACCGGGAAGTTAATATCGAAAAAGGTAAACGAGGACAGCCGGTGAGGCTGTTCCCGACGTTTTGCTGCGGAGCTACCGAGATTAAAGGCTTTCATAGAGCGGCTTTCTGCTTGTTTTACTAAAAATAATGTATTTTTTTTTCTTTGTTTTTCAGTTACTTAGCTTTAGGATTAGGCTTGGAGTTTAAAAAAACTTAAAAAGAATTTCATTCTTACAAAACAAGCGCTATCTTTGCAGCACAATAAACAAACGGACTTGTAGCTCAATTGGATAGAGCATCTGACTACGGATCAGAAGGTTAGGGGTTCGACTCCCTTCAAGTCCACAAATAAATGAAAGCCTTTTCGTCCAGTATCGGAAAGGCTTTTTAATTTTAAATCAATTTCGAATAACAATCTGAATGCTTAATCTAGTGTTATTTGGCCCTCCGGGTGCCGGCAAGGGAACTCAATCCCAGAAGCTTATTGAAAAATACCAGCTTGTACACCTTTCAACAGGAGATATCTTAAGGAATGAAATCGCAAATGGAACAGAACTTGGACTTGAAGCTAAAAAGCTGATGGATCAAGGAGTTTTAGTTCCGGATGAAGTTGTTATTGGCATGATCAGCAATAAGCTTGATGCTAATAAAGACGCAAAAGGATTTATTTTCGATGGGTTCCCGAGAACAGTTGCACAAGCGGAAGCTTTAGATGTACTTTTGAAATCAAAAGATACAGCTATCTCTGGAATGGTTGCCCTTGAAGTGAACGACCAGGAACTTGAGAAACGTCTCTTGTTACGTGGTAAAGATTCAGGTCGTCCTGATGATGCAAACCCGGAAATCATTCGCAAGCGTATTGAGGAGTATAACACGAAAACCGCTCCTGTAGCTAACTTTTACAAATCCCAGGGTAAATATGTAAGTATTAATGGAATTGGCGACATTGAAGGTATCTTCAGTGAATTAACGAAAGTTATCGATTCTTTTTAATAATTACTCAACAGATATTTAGCGGATACGAAGTGAACCTTCTATCCGCTATTTTTGTGAAAGCGCAAAACTTTCATGCCAGTTGTAAACTTTTACTCAAGCGGATTTTTGTATCCAAAACAATAGGTATTACTTAATAAGTATCAGGTAAAGGCTAAAAACTAATAACAGTACTAAATCTCCTCCAAAGGCTTAAAGATGTCGCAAGGTTCAAATTTCGTTGATTATGTAAAGATCTGTTGTCGTTCAGGACACGGAGGCTCTGGTTCTGCTCATTTACACCGTGATAAGCATACAGCTAAAGGTGGTCCTGACGGTGGTGATGGTGGCCGTGGTGGGCATATCATACTAAAGGGAAGTACGCATATCTGGACTCTGCTTCATTTAAAGTATAGGAAGCATGTTATTGCAGAAAATGGAGAATCAGGGGGAAGTGCCTTAAGGACGGGGAAAAATGGCAAAGATGAAATTCTTGAAGTTCCGCTGGGTACTATCGCAAAGAATGCGGAAACTGGAGAGGTGCTTTTTGAGATCACACAGGATGGAGAAACCAAAGTTTTAACCGCAGGAGGAAGAGGAGGACAGGGAAACTGGCATTTTAAAACCCCTACCTTGCAAACACCCCGCTTTGCACAACCTGGCGAGGCCGGTAAGGAGGAGTGGATAGTTTTAGAGCTTAAGGTATTGGCGGATGTTGGTTTAGTTGGTTTTCCAAATGCTGGTAAGTCAACTTTACTATCTGTGATGTCGGCAGCTAAGCCAGAAATCGGTGACTATCCCTTTACTACTATTGTCCCAAATCTCGGAATCGTATCCTATCGTAGTAATCGTTCTTTTGTCATGGCCGATATACCTGGTATAATTGAAGGGGCATCAAAAGGAAAAGGACTGGGACTGCGTTTCCTCCGGCATATTGAACGGAACTCTGTACTTCTTTTTCTGGTGCCTGCAGATACTAGCAGAAGTATTAAGGAAGAATATGAGATCCTTCTGCACGAGCTGGAGGAATATAACCCAGAGTTGATGCATAAGCCAAGGGTACTGGCTGTAAGCAAATCGGATCTTTTGGATGATGAGTTGATGCAGGAAATGAAGCAGGAGTTTCCTGAGCTTCCCTGCATATTCATTTCTTCTGTTGCTCAAAAAGGCTTAATGGAGCTGAAAGATATGCTATGGAAAGCCATAGAGCAATAAGTTAAAAAAACGAACGGATCAGAGAGCTGGCTTTAAGCTATTACCCGCTCTCTGACCTTTATAGCAGGATTCCCCTGATAAACGGAATAGGCCTCCAGATTTTTGGTAGCCACTGAACCTACAGTAAGGATGCTGTGAGATCCACAGACTACTCCCGGACATACAGTTGCTTTAGCTCCGATCCAAACACCTTCTTCTAATACGATCCCCCCTACAATCAAATCGAAAGCTTCTTTCTTAAAATTATGATTTCCGGTAAGCAGCAAGGCTCCTTGGGATATACAAGCATTGTCTCCGATCTTGATCTCCGTTAAATTATCAATCCACACATCTTCACCTATCCATACATAATTTCCCACTTCCAGTAACCATGGGTACTTCACACTTACACCTGGCTTTACGTTTACGCCCTTTCCGATCTTTGCTCCAAATGCTTTAAGAAAAAATACTTTAATGCCGCTGGCAAAGAAGATGTTTGATTTTATGAATATTGCATTGACCCATATCCATAACAGACGTTTTATCGGGCCTGCTTTTGGGGAATACCATGAATTATTGTATCGGGCCAGATCCGTTTTAACCATTCTATAGATTTAATTAGATGTTCTTATTGATTCAATGGAACCCGATAACACTTACTCTTTCTGCTAACCTTTTTCCTCGCCGGTTTTCCGGGCCCAAAAATAGATAAAGCTTAATAATATCAGGTATAGAATAATATTGAAGAGATCATGATGATCAATAACACCTCTGAAAATAGAGCCTTTCCAGTATAATGCAAGCATTATAAAGCGTAATACATTCAGCGTCTGAATCAGGAGAAGTCCCGCAGGAAGGAACCAGAGCTTCGATTGGTACGGCTTCGGCCAGGCTAGCACAAAAGCAGTAAAAAAACTCATTACACCATATCCCAGGCAGGAGTAAACCACTATTACACCACCATGACCAGAAACCCTGAGCCAGAAATCTGTGGTAAAGGTGCTATAACCAAACTTCTGCAAGATCCATTCACTGGTCTGGATCAACACATATCTTAATCCTGATATATAGTTAAAATGCTCCTGAAGAATTGGTGCATAAAAAATGCCTCCTTCAGAGCTTAAGCCGATCAAGAATAAATTTAAATAGTAAAGGAACCCGAAAGAACCCGCCAACAGGATTAGAAACTTGTAGACCTGGTCCTGCCATACTTTTTGAAGAAGAGCGTTCATTTAACAATAAGCATTAACGTGCTTTAACGAAAGTTGGAGTATGGGGTTTCAATTATTGTTCTTTTGTATTTGGTACTGGATACTAGTTAAAAAAAAAAATATTAACGCTTTTTATTACCTGACTGCATCCGTGACGGACAAAACACAATGAGGTATTAGCACAACAGGCTAGAAAGAAGTTTTATTACTCGTCATTCGTTTGAAGTTGAGCGAACTTTTAAAGGAAGAAGTTTTTTAGGGAAATCTGTACTGGCTGAAATGTTGGTAGCCTGAAGTCACAACGCATTTAGTCCTAGAAGTACCTGGAAGGACCAAATTTATACTTTAAGCTAAGAGTTAATGTATTATACATATCATTCCTGCTTCCTGGCGTAGAGTATCCGTCTACCTGATCGCCTAAAACGAAGTTATACTGGTATCGTATTCCCGCTACTATTCTTTTTCCAAAACCTGAATTGTCGATACCTGTACTTAAAGGGACAAAAATATCCTTGTTGGAATTTGAGCCGCCAAAAATGGGATCGTCTGATTGCCGATAGATCTGCGTTTGGTTATTTTGAATTACTCCTACGCCTGCAGAAGCAAAAATACCAGATATTACTCTGCTAAAACCAGATTGAGCGGAATATGAATGGCTGTTCTGCACTGTCAACCCGCCCACATACATTTTCATGCTTATGGCGCCCGACTTATAGCTATTAGAGAAATTACGTTTGCTTGAGGGATCCTGGCCTGATATAGTTCCTGTCTGTCCTTCCACAACACCCGCTAAAAATGGTGTAAGGTAGTAGTCCATATTGACAAGGTAGGTTCTTTTGGATTGTGAAGATTGGAGGTCACCCCGCATTTGCGTAATTCCTGCCCCTGCTCCTATACTTAGGCGGCGATAGCTCTTTTGAGCAAACATGAATAAAGGGATGAAAAGCAGAATTGACAGAGTAAAAAATCTTCTCATGTATGTGGTTTTTTCGTTAGGCAGATGTCCCATAAAACATGAAAATTATGCCAAAAGATATTAGATAGCATTATTTGGATCTAGGTGAAGTTCTTGCTCCTAGGAAAGTTGATATGTGTACAGCCTTGAGTACAGTTTGGCGATGTCAGGAGCTCTGAAAAGGCAACAGTTAATTAGTATTTGCAGGTGAAGACACCTGCAAATAAAGATCGAGAAAGGCACCCATCAAGGTGCCGTCACAGGTAAAACCAGATTGATTGAATTAATAAACTCCTACGGTACCAAACCTAAATTTTACACTCAAAGTTACTGCACTGTAGAAGTCCCGTTTACTTCCTGCAGGAGAGTAGCCATCAAGTTGGTCCCCAAGAGCAAAGTGACCCTGATAAGAGATCCCTGTGATGATCCGGGAGTCGAAGCCGGAGTTATCAATTCCCAAAGTGACAGGAATTGCTGCATCTGTACTTTTGTTTGCACCATAAGTACTTGCATTATTCATGTCTCGAAAAATATTCTTCTGGTTGCTGGCAATCACACCTAAGCCTGCTCCTCCGTATATCCCTTTTACAATATTTTGTATAACTGCCTTTGCACCAATAGGGTATCCTCTTTGTCGCATAAATTGCCCGGCGTGAACCCTTGTAACAAAGAATAAAGACTTGAAATGATTCTGATAGAACCTGGAATCAGGTGCCGCTCCGTAAAATTTGCCTGATTGAATTTCCAAACCGCTTTGAATGTAGGGACTAAAAAAGTAGTCCATATTAGCCGAAATAAGATCTTTTGAACTGGAGTTTGGTAAATCTCCCTGGTTCTTCGTTAACCCCGCGCCAAAACCGAGGCTATACCTGTAGAAATTTCGTTGAGAAAATGAGACGAATGGCAATAGCATTACCATTGCAAGGGTAAATGTTTTTTTCATAGTGGTAGATGTGAAAGTAGATGTTGATAAAGTTAATAAATTTCCAAAAAATTTAAAGAAGGAATTTTTCGGAAGATAAGATTTTTATGAATTTGTAAAATTTGGCTTTACAAAACCAGCCTTCTTTTAGTGATTTCAAATTCAAGCTAGTACAAATTGAGGTTTTTATTATCGACGGCTGCAATTACAAAACGAACGGTCGGGATCCACCCGACCGCTACATCTACCTATGAAAAACTATCCTGTTGAGCAGGATAAATCTTAAATATCTTTCGGTGCATCCTTAACGGGTAGCACAGGTTGTTCACTTTTTTCTTTTGATTCTGCGGGAGGAGGTTGAAAGCTAGCTTCTTCTTTATTATAATCTAAATCTTCAGGCTTCAATACTGCTTCTTCATCATCCTGCGGATGCTTAAGATCTTTGCGTACGGAATCTTTAGGCTCAAACTTCTCCGGTTTATCGCTTTGGTTATTAATCATTAGTTTTAATAGTATAACTCTAAAAAAGTAAAATTGTTTTAATTTCTTATTAATAATTGTTATTCAGCGACTTAAAAGTCGAAATACTTTAACTCAAACAGCGAAAAACTACAAATATGCTTCCTTCCACTGCGTTTCACCGCACCTTTCACACGGTGCATCATTAGGGGCCGTCGTTTTCCTTTGATTACCGCACTCGTTGCAAACGGAAGTGGATGCGTCTAATTGCTGTATTTGCTGAAAATCCAGGTCATATTTGGGCAGAATGGAAAGACCAGGTTTTGCCTCATTCTCTTTCACAAGGCTAAAAGACCCTCCAGCTTCTAAGTATAATCGTTTTACCTGTCCTAAACTTGTAACAGAGGAGGAACGAAGTTGGGCAAATAAACGCTCTCTCGTAATCCTGTTATCTTTCATTTGTTTAAGATCCATCTTTCCGTCAGACACAAGAATGGATAATTTATCCTGAGTAATAGCTTCCATTTTCTGGGATTTCCGATTAATGTAGGTAACAAACCACTGCACAAACACAACAACAATGGCAACTACTGCACAAGGTAGAAGACCTCTTTCCGGTGTCATCATCGGTACCCCTATTGCCGCAGCTAAAGAAACCATGGCAATAAGCTCGTTCCTACCTAGTTGCGATGCCATTCTTTTTCCCATTAGCCGCATGGAGATCATGAGTAGGATGTAGATGAAAAGCGTTCGTATAATAAGTTCTATAAAGAATCCTCCCGGTACTTCTCCGATCAGTATCCGTCTCCAGTCGTCAAGATGTATTTGATATGGTTCCATGAATAGTTTTTAAATTCTTTGTTACGCTATTACTGCTTCAGTCCATTCTTTTTCGCCGCAGTTTTCGCAATTTGAATCATGATTGATAGTAGTGTTTCCGCAATTACAACAAGCCATGAGATGATCCTTTTGAAGGAATGAGCCTAATTCCTGATCTTTTTCGGGCACCAACGGCAAACCCGGTTTCGAGCTTTCTTCTCTGAATATGCTCATTATTCCGCAGCCTTCCAGGTACGCCCTTTTAACTGCTCCGAGATTATAAATATTGCGGCGGCGTAGCTGGGCATAGAGTTCCTGCTTCGTCATTTTGGTAGCGTCCAGTTCTTTTAGTTCAATAACACCATCTTTTATGAGCATGCTCGAATGCCCCTGGCTTAATTTTTCGAAGGATGAACTTTTATAGCCCCAAAGGTTGAAGCCCCGGTAGAACAATAAAGCAACAATTAATACCAGTACCCCTTCCAAGATCCCTTTTTGTGGATCCTGCATTGGAGCTGATATAATAGCACCGAGGGTTACCATAACAGCTGTTTCTGTCAAGGTTAGCTGCCCGCTCATTCTCTTTCCAAGGAGACGAACGATGATAAGCAATGTTAAATACACAATTGCAGATCTCATAAGAACTTCCAAAAGGAACTCTTCCGGAGCCTCACCAAAAAAAATGCGTTTCCAGTCAAGGAATTGAATATCTTTCTTTTCCATAATGATTTTTTGCAGGCACGTTTTGTGCCAAATTTTTAGATGTGCGGTGGATTGGTTTGAGGAATTATATATTTATCCCCTCGTGACAATAGGTCAACTCCCAGACCTTTTATAGAAACAGAAGTATGCTCTCCGTAATTAAGCACGTTAGAATTTTTAATCCTCTGGCCATCAATTACGACCACTACTCCACTACCTATAACCTCGGCCTCTAAACCGTTCCTTATAATTAGGCCTGTGTCTTCCTCTATACCCAGACCAATACACGCAGGATTAGTAGCAATTACCTGGGCCATTCTTACAAACCTTCCGCGGTCTACGAAATGAGTGTCGATACAAACGTCCTTCAGAAATTCCAGTCCCGTAGTCACTTTAATTTCGCCACTAATCTGCTGCACTTCTTCATTCCCGGCATAGATCATCGGAGTAGAAAGGGCCATGGCTCCAGCACTTGTCCCAGCGATTACCGTTCCTTCTCTTATGTATCGCATTTTTAGCTCAAAAAGGAGAGGTGTTCCACCATAAATAGTAGTTAATTTCAGTTGGTCACCACCGGTAAAAAAAACGCCATCAGCTTTTTTTATACGTTCTATACAACTTTCAGATTCTTTAAGCGCATCACTCCTGTTATCATGATGAATTTGATTTACTTCCCGGGCTCCAAGCTCTCTAAATGCCTTGTTGTAATCCTCAAAGAGTTCGGCAGACACACTGCTCGCAGTGCTAATTACTTCAATTACCGGAGCATCTTTACCTATTAATTTAATAAAGGTCTTTAATATCTCCAACCTTTCAGGATTGTCTTTTTGAATTTCTTTTTCTAATTCCTCGCCCCGGTTTTCCTTTCCCCCGATCACCACTAACAGGCCTTTAGGTACCGGGCATTCATTAATTGGCTTTATCTTCATAATGTCCTCCGCAAGGAAGAACGAGTGCTAGAATTTAAATGTTTGTTGGTGTAAAAAATACACGTAGTTGTACGGAAGAGCAGGGAAATACGTAAAATGCCAGTTAAGATTGTAGATGGCTCTTAACAAAGAGCTTCTTAAGGCTGTGACGGAAGGTTTCGATATAATACCAATAAGGCATTTAGCCTTATTGGTATTATAATATTATCGAATTAGGTTATTATAAAAATCGAGACTCTCTAGAATTTTATCCTCTGTCAGGTAGTTATTGTAATCGCACACTCCCAGATCCTTCAACAAGGCAAAGCCGATATTACCTGAAGTGTTCTTTTTATCGTTTTTCATGAAGTCGATAATAGCGGGATAAGTGTCTTCAGTAAAAGCGTAGTCAGGGAAGATCGACCTTATAATTTCAATCAATTCCTTCAGGCCGCTTTCACTCAATGTATTGTATTTGTTAGATAAATATGCTTCGCAGATCATTCCTGCTGCTATGGCCTCCCCATGTAGCAACGGATCTTTATCATTTAGCAATGAGTAACTTTCGATAGCATGGCCGATAGTATGTCCGAAGTTGAGGGTTTTACGAAGCCCTTTTTCATAAGGATCGGTAGTAACCACACGGTTTTTAATCTCGATGGAATGGTAAACCAGCTCAGGAGTGATCGTTTCTGGCGAAATTGCTTTTAGTTGTTCCAGATAGCTCTTGTCGGCAATAAATCCATGTTTAATTACTTCAGCAAAGCCAGATACCAGTTGACGCTTGTCAAGAGTTTTAAGAAACTCTGCAGAAATAAAAACTGCCTTTGGTTGAGCAAAGGTTCCCACAATATTTTTAACACTTCCAAGATCAATACCCGTTTTTCCACCAACAGAAGCATCCACCTGCGAAAGTAAGGTCGTAGGGATTTGGATGAAATCGATGCCACGTTTAAACGTAGAAGCTGCGAAACCTCCCATATCCGTAATTACACCTCCTCCTAGATTTATCATCAGGCTGTTCCGGTCTGCGCCAAAATCCAGCAGGTTTTGCCATACTCCTATACAGTAGTCGATGTTTTTATTTTCCTCACCCGGATCAATCTCAATTATATCGTAAGTGTCTAACTCAGGAATGTGTTTCTGAATTACCGGAAGGCAATGCTCTGACGTATTAGTATCGGTAAGGAAGAATATTTTAGTGTAATTGGAACTCTGAAGAAGGTTTTTAAGCTCTTTTAGGTCAGTGTCAAAGAAAACGGAATAACTGTTACTCGGTATTGGAAGCATATTATTTTACAATGATTTTATTATTTTCAAACTCGACCACATCTCCGCGTTTAACTTTAAGGCGTTTTCTTGTGTCAATCTCCCCATTATACTTCACTAATCCTTCGCTTACTACGATCTGCGCTTCTCCCCCGGTCATTACTAAATTTGTGGCTTTTAGTAGTTGAATTAAAGGAATAAATTCGCCTTCCAGTTTAAACTCTATCATAATGCAAACTTAAGAAGAATTTAGGAGTTTGATGTTTTATTTACGATACCCTTGTATGATAGGTCAATGCATGGATTGTCTAATTGTTGCGTTAATTTTTACATTTGATTTCTCAATTAGTAGGCTTTGTTAAATTTTGAAAATACTGAAATTGCGTTCAGACAGAAGAATGATGATGAACTGAAGCAGTCTTACCGCTTGTTCAAGTTAATGAACAACGGGTTTTTGGCCAAATTAGGACCGAAGATAATCGAGCCGGCTTTACGGTGCGGACTTCCAATTTCCCCCCTCATCAAAAGGACACTCTTTAAACAGTTTTGTGGTGGTGAAACTATCGAAGAATGTGAAGAGACTATAAGCCAATTAGACAAAGGCTATGTTGGAACTATCCTGGATTATTCGGTAGAAGGCGCCGTAGGCGAAAGTAGTTATACAACTACTGCTGATGAAATTGTTGAAACTATCCGTCGTGCAAAAGATGATCACCGAATTCCCTTCGCAGTTTTCAAGCCTAGTGGAGTTATCCGGTTCAGATTGCTTGAAAAGGTAAGTTCAGGAAAGCCCCTCTCAAACGCTGAACAGGTGGAGTATTTTAAAGCCAAGGGGCGAATTAATCATATTTGCAAAACTGCATATGATATAGAGGTGCCGGTAATGTTCGATGCTGAAGAGTCATGGATACAAAAAGGTGCCGATGCAATAGCTTTAGACATGATGAGGCTTTATAACAGAGACCAGGCCATCGTTTACAATACTTATCAATTATACCGTAACGACAAGCTTTCAGGCTTGCAGTCAGACGTATTTCTGGCTGAGCGTGAAGGGTTTATTTTGGGAGCAAAGTTAGTGCGCGGAGCCTACATGGAAAAAGAGCGGGCGAGGGCGCAAAGAGAAAACTTACTTTCCCCAATTTACAACAGTAAAGAGGAAACAGATAGGGCCTTTAATGAGGCATTGACGTTCTGTATAGAAAATTTAAAAGATCTTGCGCTCATAGCCGGAACCCATAATGAAGAAAGTTGCCTGGTCCTTACCGAACTGATGAAGAAACATAACTTACCGGAGGACCAGTCTAATATTTACTTTGCTCAATTACTTGGGATGAGTGACAACCTGAGCTTTAATCTAGCCTATCATGGCTACAATGTGGTGAAGTATGTGCCTTACGGGCCGGTGAAAGCTGTTCTTCCCTACTTGTTTAGACGAGCAGAGGAAAATACAGCAATAAAAGGCCAGATGGGAAGGGAGCTAATGTTCCTTTCTAAAGAGAAGAAACGAAGGGGGATCTAAAACTGAGGGATGACGCCTATTTATTGAAATAACCCGTTTTTCAAAAACAACAGTTGGAAGGTTCTCTTAGTCGTTTAAATAAAAATAGCCTTCCAACTGTGCTGAACTAGCCCGGTGTATTCAATTTTTTAAGCAATTCTTCAGAAATATCATCCGAATAAACACCGTAACCATTCACAAATACCCCTTTTATATGGTATTTATCTGATTCTATACCGTAAACAACGGAGTTATCTGCAGGATCAGACATTCCTTCAAATCTATATAGTTCTGTGATCGTAAAGTCTTCAGGTTGAAGATATATATTTTCAGAGCTGCTATGTAGTACTCCGTTAGCCAGGTTGAAATCCAAGTTGAAGCCTCGACTCTTTAATCCAGCGAGTGCTTCGGTTACTGTTTGATAATTCTCCATGCTTAAATAACAATGTCTTTCTGACTTTTGTTTAATTTGTGTGCTAGTGAAGAGATACTCTTTATCAGTAATATCAAAAGTGATTTTTAAAGAAGACCTTCCCTGTACATATACTTTTCGAGACTGTCATTTTTAGTCATTAGATAAGTATTGAACCCCATTTCTTTAGCTGTTTTTAAATGTTGGGGACTATCGTCGATGTAAAGTGTTTCTTCTGGAATTAGATTACTGTCAAGCGATACAAACTCAAAGATCTCCCGATCAGGTTTTCTCAAGCGTATTAAATGCGAATAATACACCTTCTCGAAAAATAAGTCGTTCGAATCTACATTATATTCCATCTTCAAATACTTGTTGATGTAATCTAAATGGATCTCATTGATATTGCTTAAAAGAAAAGTACGGTACTTTTCCTTGGCTTTAAGCAGGATCTCATGATTAACGGGAGGAATACCAATTAGTAATGAATTCCAGGCACTGTCAATTTGCAAGTCTGTCAAATCCGGCTTTCCAGTAATCCTTCTTATTCCGTCTCTGAATTCCGCAGATGAAATGTTGCCTTTTTCAAATTCATTGAAAATGGGATCGTGACCTGTATGGGCGAAGAACAACTCAACATTTCTTATTCCAATTTCAGTGAACGAGTGTTGCGTTCTTTCGAAGTCAATATCAAATATAACGTTTCCGTAGTCGAAGATAATGTTCCTGATATTTTGCATTCAGCAAAAGTACAAGCTCACTAGAAAATAAAGGAATATGTTATTATTTAGGGTTGTAAACAATTGCCAGACCAGCTGTGCCCGATTGATAAGTAGGACTTATATGTAGGTTTTTCGGCTTAAAACCAATTTTGTTGTTTACAAATTTCTTGATTTTAGGATAAACAAAATAAGAAAGATCTGTTGACAAGATACCTATCCCTGCACCCGCCACTACGTCGCTGAACCAGTGAACATTATGGTAAAGACGTAGAGCCCCCGTAGTTGCAGCTATCGTATAGGCTGCAATACCGTAGATAGGGGAAGCATCTTTATATTCCAATCTCATAAACTCGGCTGCAGAAAAAGCGGTTGCAGTATGTCCGCTCGGGAAAGATCGATTATTTGATCCGTCGGGGCGTATCCTGCCGGTTGCAGTCTTAAGCTTGTGTACAGTTTTGCTCATGATAGTGTTCGAAATTGCGTAGAGGGCAATCCTGTCGAAAAATTTATTCTCACTTTTAAGGCCAACAGCATTCAAAGCAAATACGGAGTAAACCGGAAGGTATTGCAGCTTATCTTCAAGTTTACGACTTATAGGACGGTTTTCCTCAGCTAACACCTCGCTGCGGATCTTAAGGTCGAAGGTTTGTAAAGCAGGACTATTCTTCGCCACCATGCCGAATCCGAACATCGTAGCTGGAACAAGGTACTGAGCAGATCGGCTTATGAAACCAGGTTTTTTCTGCACCGGGAAGAAAGGAGTGCTATTGCTATTTACAGGAGGTATATCTAAGGTTTCTTCAATGGCTATCGAATCTACCATCTCCAAAATCATTTGGGCATTCGATACAAAAGGAGCAATAAATAGCATTGCCATGCAAAAAATCTGTTTCATCACGGGCTGAAATGATCTTATCAAAAAGGAAAACTTTCTGTAAGAGGTAAATTTTTAATTTTCTAAACTCTGAATTTCAATTAGTTGAAATTTAATGGCTTATACTGAAAAATGTCTGACGGGGTTATAGAAAAAGAAATTATTTTTGCAGACGCAAAATAGTAGGGGAACTGTGATATAGGTTCACTTAAAGTTAAGTGTGTTGTAGTATTATCTAAGGAATCAAACTTTTAAGCATTTCATTCAGATGAGCCTTGTTACAATAGAAATAGATCAAAATAGTAAAGTGTCAAAAGTAGAGCAGGTTGCCCAGGCAATTGTTCATCATATTGAAAAAGGAGCTCTAAAAAAAGGAGAGAGGTTGCTATCAATCTCCGAATTTAGCAAGCAGTATAAAATCTCAAGAGACACAGTTGAGAAGGCCTATAAGTTATTAAAGGATGAGGGTTACATAGAAACCGTTCCAGGTAGAGGGAATTATATAGCTGATAAGAAGGATAATAAGCTTAAAGTGCTGCTGCTATTCAATAAACTTAGCTCATACAAAAAGAACGTCTATTATTCATTAGTAGAAGCTTTAGGAAAGAAAGCCAAAGTAGACCTGCAGATATATCATTACGACGCCGATCTTTTCAGAGAGATAGTTGAAGCAAGTTTAGGAAAGTATCATTACTATGTTGTAATGCCTTACTTTCTGAAAAAGGGCAAAGAAGTAGACGGGTTAGAGCTTGTTCGCTTAATTCCCGAGGATGAACTTATCCTTCTCGATAAAAATCTTCCACAGTTGGGAGAAGCGCATAGCGTTATTTATCAGGATTTTAAGAGGGATATTTATGAGGCTCTCGAAAGCGATCTTGAAAGCTTGGAAAAATACGATGATATCATAGTGATCTTTCCTCCTGATAAAAATTACCAGAGAGATATTAGTTTAGGAATTAAAGCTTTTTGTAAAGACCATGACAAAGGATTCCTTGAAGTGGAAAATCTTTCAAAGGTAAATCCGGGAAGAAATGAACTTTACATAACCTTGGCTGAATCTGATCTTGCTGACCTTATTAATAAAGTGAAGCAAACCTCTTTGGTCATTGGAGAAGATGTGGGGATTATTTCTTTCAATGATACAATATTGAAGGGGCTATTAAATATTTCGGTAGTAACAACTGATTTCGAAAACATGGGAGGTGCTGCCGCTAATCTTATCCTTAAGAAGCAAAAACAGCAGATCAGAAATCCTTTCCATTTGATAAAAAGAGGCTCACTGTAGTGATAGTGGTTAGCTATTTAACGGATCCTTAAATTTATATTCGTCAATTGTTTAGCTCGTTGATCACAATGGTTAATTAAGATCCTGACGATAAACAGGTCAGATTCTTGTTAGGGTCTTAGTTCCTAGGTGGAAATCCTGCAACTGGAGGCTAGAAGGGGATTGCTAAAGTACCTCCTATTGATACAAGTACGATTTAACAATCGGGAAGGCGATTTTAAACCAAACAGTATAGTCATCAGGAGAAGTTTGTAGAAGTTTGTCAACTTCCTCTATACTTAACCACTTGTAACTATCTACTTCATCAGGATTAATTTCAAACTTGCTATTGTACTCCCCGGTAAAAAGATGGTCGAATTCGTATTCCTGTAAGCCATTATCAAAAGCCGTTCTGTAAGTAAAAGATCCTATCTCTTCTAGTGTGCAAGTGAAGCCCATTTCTTCCTGCAGCCTTCGTGTTGCTGCAGCCATATTGCTTTCGCCTGGTGCGGGGTGACTGCAACAGGTATTTGTCCATAGACCAGGTGAATGATATTTTTGGAATGCTCTTCTCTGTAATAGCATTCTCCCATCGCGGTCGAAAATAAAAACTGAAAAAGCCCGGTGAAGTAAACCTTTCAAGTGAGCTTCCATTTTCTCCATTCGTCCAATCTCATTGTCGAGCTCGTCTACTAATATAACTTCACTTATGTTCATGCCAGCTTATATAGAACGCCAAAAGTATAAAATATTGATAAGGTGGCCACTAATTCAATTCTGTTATATCCAATTTAATTGATTTCTTACACCAGCTTTAAACACGATAACGAGCTTCATATGATTAGGAATCCGAATTCTTTCTTCCATAATCCTACTTGCATTCGCTTTTTTTACTTTTTGAAATAGAGCAAGGTAATACCTGTAAGCAACGTAAACACCAAACCGGGCACTAATTGGGAGGCGTTTTATTCCAGTATAAGCCATCTCAAAATCAGCGGCAATCTCGTCTTCAATCGCTTGTTTTTGTAATTCATTAAATGAACCTTTCTGGAAGCCGGGGAAGTAGGCTCTGTTCAGATCCTCAACATCTGCCTGCAGGTCCCTCAAAAAGTTTATTTTCTGGAATGCCGCACCTAGAGCCCTTGCATAGTCCTTCAGTTCTCCGAAAAGCTTCTTGTCTCCATCACAAAAAATGTACAGACACATTAAACCTACCACTTCTGCCGATCCGTAAATGTACTCTTCGTATTCATCACGGTTAAGGTAATACTGTTTTTTTAGGTCGGTCTCCATACTTTTAAAGAATGCTTCGACTAGACCTAGATCTATGTTGTAGCGATGCACTGTTTGCTGGAAACTTTGAAGAATAGGATTTAAACTGATCTTATTAGTAATAGCCAGGAATGTATCCTTTTTGAATTCTGCAAGGAGGGTCTCCTTATCAAAATCGTGAAAAGTATCTACGATCTCATCAGCAAGCCTTACCATCCCGTAGACTGCATAAATTGGCTTTCTTAAGTCGGTCCTCAATAATTTGATGGCCGAAAAAAAGGAAGTACTGTATTCTCCGGTAACAGCCTTGCTGCAGTTGTAAGATACATGGTCATAGAGAGCGGCATTGTTCATCCTGATCATTTAAGCTAAGTAGAAAACCACAGTTAAGTATTATAGTTTTAAAATTAAACAAATTTAGTGTATTTTAGTTCTATATTTACTCAATTTTAGTATTTATTTGTTCCAATGTCTTACTTGCTCCTAAAAGATATACTTAATTACGTCGAAATCTTTGATGCAGATTTCGAAGGGGAAAAGAATTTGCCAAACTTTTCCAACTGGCTACACAAACAATTCCCCTTAAATGCTAAAGACACAGGGGAGGCAGTAAATTGGGAGGGTAAGGCGGAGGGGAGAAGCGCCGAGAGTGCCATAAATACCTCATTGGTTCATCTGTTCCGATATGCAAAGATCTATAGTAAACTAGCTGTAGCTGATTCTCCTTTTGCAAGTATTGATGAGGTAGTATTTCTGCTTAATCTTCTACACAAAGGAAGTATGAGTAAACAGCAGCTAATAGATTTGAACATTCACGAAAAATCAACAGGAATTCAAATAATAAACAGGCTAATATCGAGGGGCTTTGTGAAGGAAGATGTGTCAGAATCAGATAAAAGAAGCCGTTCTTTAACAATCACAGGCATTGGTAAAGATGCTTTGGATGCTAATATGGAAAAAGTGCGAAAAGCAAGTAGGATAGTCACCGGCAATTTAGATAATAACGAAAAGCTACAATTAGTTCATTTGTTGCAGAAGCTTGAAAATTTCCACGAGAAAAAGCTCAGGGCAGGCAGGCCTGAAAATTTTGAACTTTAGAACAGAAACCATCTCCTCTCAAACACCATTTGAAAATTCTCCCATTGCTCTTGCAGTGACAGATTCTAACCAATAGGAAGCCTTATCGATCGCCGAAGCTTGATCCTCCGCATATTCAATTATAGAATAAACCCTAATTATCCCTGCAGCTTTATATTCTTCAACCCGGAGCTCATTCCTTCCGCAAACCACTATCAAGGGCTTGTTATGCTTTTTGCAGAGAGAGGAAATGCCAGAAATTACCTTACCATTTAAACTTTGATGATCTAGCTTCCCTTCTCCTGAAATTACAAGGTCAGCTCTTTGTATTTTTTCTTCTGCTCTCGAGTGTTCCAGTACAAGTTCGATTCCTGATCTTAATTTGGCTCCCAAAAAGGCTATAGCCCCACCTCCTAGTCCACCTGCTGCACCCGACCCTTGTATTTTTTGAAGGTCTATTCCCTGATCTCTTTTTATAATTCCGGCAACATGAGCAAGACCTTCATCCAGCTCCCTGACCATTATAGCATTTGCTCCCTTTTGAGGCCCGAACACGTATGCTGCCCCGTTTACTCCATGAAAGATATTGGTAACATCACATGCTACCTCAATTTTTAAAGTGCTTAAGTCAATCGCGTTGCTGCTATCAATACTTTCAATTCTGCCCAGATTTTGTCCAATAGGCATTAGCCCTTTGCCGCTATTGTCATAGAATCTAAAACCAAGCGCTGCAGCCATCCCCATTCCTGCATCATTTGTCGCACTTCCTCCAATACCTAATGTGATCCTCCGGGCTCCTTTTTGTATTGCATCTTTAATAAGTTCACCTGTACCATAAGAACTTGTAAGGGCAGGGTTCCGCTCTCCGGAATTCAGTAGTAAGAGGCCTGATGCTTTAGCCATCTCGATAAAAGCCGAATTATCGCCGGAAATCAGGTAGCTGGTGTCAACAGGTCGAAATAAAGGATCCAATACTGTAAGATTTCTGATTTCGAGAGAAGCATTTTGTGTTAATGCCTCAAGTAGCCCATCACCTCCGTCCGATAATGGTAGCTGCACAACCTCTGTAGTCTTTGAGTTCGAGCTAATTGCTGTTTTAATTGCTTCGCATGCTTCAATAGAAGTGAGAGATCCTTTAAATTTATCGGGTGCGACTATGATTTTCATTTGATCTCCTGATCTTAGATGTAAATTTGCTCAATTTCTAATTTTTAAGCCTTATTGCTATTCAATTTTTTTTGAAATTGTGATAATTTCCCAATTTTTTCGCGTTAGCCTTTACATAAGACCCAAAATGATCGTATTTTAACTGCGTTTTTAAGATAGCGTTAATGCCGGAGAAAGAAGTTAAGCCAGAATTATATGTGATTGGTGCTGGGCCAGGTGATCCTGAGTTGATTACTTTGAAAGCCTACAAAGTTTTACAGAGAACAAAAGTTATTCTTTATGATAATCTTGCAAATAAGGAGTTATTGGACCTCGCTCCGGCAGGTTGTGAATTGATTTACGTTGGAAAACACCCATATGGCGAATACACCCCGCAGGAACGTATTCATGAGTTAATTAAAGAGAAAGCATTGGAGAAGGGATTGGTGGTGCGGTTGAAAGGTGGGGATCCCTTTATCTTTGGGAGAGGTTTTGAAGAAATGCAATACGCACGGGAGCATGGCATTGAAGCTTTCTTCATTCCTGGTATCACCAGCATGCAGGCTTCAGGCTTTGAAGATATTCCGCTTACTCACCGTACTGTAAGCGAGGGTATATGGGTGGTTACGGGAACTAAAAAGGATGGATCTCTATCTAATGACCTTCGATTGGCTATGCAAAGCAACTCGACGGTAGTGATCTACATGGGGATGAAAAAGATAGCAGAGATTGCAGCTACCTATGTGAGTGAAGGAATGGGCGAAACTCCTGCTGCAATTATTCAGCATGCTACCCTAAGCAAACAGAAATCAGCTAAAGGAAAGGTCAAAGATCTCGAAAAAATGGCTCAGGAGAACGGCCTTACTCACCCGGCTATAATCATAATAGGTGAAGTTGCAGGCCTTCAGAAAATTCCTTTACAACAATAATGTATGGTCTGGCTGATTTTTGGAAGTATTATTTGAGATTCTTCCATAAAAAAAATTATCTTGTGCTTTCTTGTAAGGCTCTCAAAATACCTCCGGGAACTAACCACTGGGTGACTCAGTATCAGGGCATATAATAGTCCTTAACCAAAGAAACAGAAGCGAGCATGGATTACAAGTCCTTAAAAATTGTTGTTTTATATCTGGTAGCGGCTCTGGCCTGGATTATTTTGTCTGACCAGGTCTTGAAGCTTGCCGCTGCGGGAATGACGAGCGGTGAGCTATCGTTCTGGCAAAGTGTTAAAGGGGTAGGATTCGTATTGTTTACAGCCTTTATTCTATATTCCCTTGTAAAGAAGAATAACGAAAACTTAGCTACTTCTGAACGTCAATACCGGGAACTCTTCACCGGTAACCCCAGTCCCATGTGGATATATAATCTTAGTAATTATCGCTTTGTCGAAGTGAACCAGTCCGCAATTGAGAAGTATGGATACAGCCGGGACGAATTCCTTAAAATGACAGTGTTAGATATTCGGCCAGAAAAGGACCGGGCTGCGGTAATAGAATTTATAAAAAAGATTCAAAACCGCCAGGGTAATTCAGGATACTGGACTCATCGTAAAAGATCAGGGGAGGAGCTTTCAGCTTCTATCAAGTCATTTCCCGTTACCTTCAATGGTCAGGAATGTGCTATGGTTCTGGCTATAGATATCACGGAAAGGATTAATCAACAAAGACAATTAGAAGAATCTTATCGTAAAGAAATAGAACTTAATGAAGCACTTGCCACGCATATAGATTTAATCAAGCAGTCTAATGAGGAGAAACGCAGGATGGGGGAGATCATCGAAAAGATTAATAATTTCGTGATCATTGCCGAAATTAATGGCGACATCCGCTGGGCAAATAAGGCATTTCTTCAGTTCTCCCAGTATACTATGTCAGAAATAATGGGAAAATCTGCACAAAGTGTTCTTATAAGTGCCGGCAATCAGGTTGACGCAGTTGCAAGTCTTCTATCCGCATTAAATAATCAACAATTTTTTTCTGCCGAGATATGCGGTAAAACAAAGGCGGGCGAAGAATATTGGGTACAAACGGATATCTCTCCTATTTATGACGAAGAAGGTAAATTGGACTGCTATATCGCCGTTCAAACCTTAATTACCGAAAGGAAACAGCGAGAGGAAAAGATACAACAGCAAAACAAAACCCTAAGACAGCTGGCCTGGGTAAGTTCCCATGAACTCAGAAAACCCGTATCTTCTATTATCAGTCTGATTAATATCTTAAAAGATACCGAGGACGGCCCTGAGAAATTAGAGTGTATGCGTTTACTTGAAGATTGCGCTAACGAGCTTGATAACCTTGTAAAAGATATTACGAAAAAAGTAAATGTAGCCGAAGGAGAACAACCCTTAGTTTAATTTTTTCATATTTAACTCGCTAAATTTCTTATTCTTGGCAGCAAAGTATTCCCATACGATGCTCCCTTGATATAATCCTGAAGGATTGAATTTCTTATAGTTTATGCCCTTTGTTTTGCGAAGGTTCTTTCTAAGACCTTTAAAAAAAGCTACATGAGCTTTATTGATTGCACCCGCCTGTTTGAATTTTCCCTCTGTTATAAATTTCAACAGAGAAATAAAGTCGAGCCAGAAACGAATGAACAGGGTAAAAAACCTCTTTTCTGGAGGAAGGTTCTTTAACAACATGAACAGATTATTCCTGAAGTTCAAATAGGTTTTGAAAGGATTCTCAGCTTGTAAAGTTCCTCCGCCAACATGGTAAACTACAGATTTAGGGCAATATAATATCTTATATCCTTTGATCTTTAGTCGCCAGCATAGGTCAATTTCCTCCATATGTGCAAAGAAGTCGCCATCTAGACCACCAACCTCGATCCATGCCGAGCGACGAATAAAAAAAGCAGCACCGCTTGCCCAGAATATCTCCGACGATTGGTCGTACTGTCCATCGTCATCTTCAAGAGTATCAAAAATGCGGCCTCTGCAGAATGGGTAACCATATTTATCAATGAAACCGCCTGCGGCTCCGGCATACTCAAGTTCAGCTTTGTTTTTGAACCCCCTAAGTTTAGGTTGTGCTGCCGCCACAGTCTTGTCCTCTTCCATTACTGCTATAACAGGTTCAATCCAGTCAGGCTCCACTTCAACATCCGAATTGAGGAGAACAAAATATTCAGCCTCTACATCTTTTAAGGCTTCATTATATCCTGCTGCAAATCCATAGTTCTCTTGATTCTGTATGATTTTTACAGAAGGGAAATGGGCTTGAAGAAATGTTATAGAATCATCTGTGGAAGCGTTATCTGCTACTATGATCTCTGTAGAAGGATAGCTTGTTTTAAGCACCGAAGGCAGGAATTGCTCTAAATACTTTCTGCCATTCCAATTTAATATAACAACAGCTACTTTAGGTAATAAACTCATTTTAGATCTTCGGGCTTAAATTTCCAGCGTCTATGCGACCACAGCCATAACTCTGGCTTTGCTTTTATATAGCTTTCCAGTTTTTGAGTATGAGTGATGGTTATCTCATGATCAGCGGTTTGTTTGGGATCTTCGAAAAGGGTGGTGAAGGTGGCTTGGTAATAACCCCTTCTTACTCGGTCTATCTGGCAAAATATTACAGGATTTCCGGTTACTTTTGCGATCTTTTCTACTCCGAGAAAAACTGCGGTGTCTTGGTTAAGGAATTTAGTGAAGAACTGCGACTCATCTTTTGTTGGAGTTTGGTCACTCACAAAAACGGCAACGAAGGTCTTGTTCTTATGTTCTACAATTTTCCTCAATGTGAGCTTCATTGGAACCATCGTGGTGCCAAAACGGCTTCTCATTGCATTCATAAACTCCCCAAACTTCACATTCTGTAGTGGTTTATAAATTACAAGAACATCATTTGAAAAACTGGCTTTAACGGATAAATTTCCCCATTCCCAATTACCGTAATGCCCTCCGGTTAATAATACAGATCTCCCTTGCTGAAGGAACTGATTCACCACCTCTGGATTTACAAACTTAAACCTCCTGGAAATTTCCCGGCGAGTCATCGTCAGCATCTTGAAAGATTCCAGGATATTGTCACAAAGGAATTTGAAGTATTTCTTTTCAATCTGTCTCAGCTCTTCCTCCGATTTTTTAGGAAAAGAGTTTCTAAGGTTGGGCATAACTACGTGACGCCGGTACTTAATAACGTAATAGAGGATGTAATAACAAAAGTCGGACAGCAGATAAAGAACAGGGAAGGGGAGCAGTGCAAGCAGGTATAAAGAAAATTTAGTAAGACCCCAAAGAACCTTCTTCATCTGTAAGTTTTATGATTAATTTCGGCGAATCGGACTACAAACATAGTACATAGAATGAATAAAGGCGCAATCTTTCCGTTATTTTACTTACCGCCCATCGAATTTTTTACGAAGCTCCAGTCAACCCAGGGACAACTTCTTCTCGAAAAAGAGGAGCATTTTCCAAAGCAGACGTACAGGAACAGGGCTTCAATTTGTTCTTCAAACGGAAAACTTGATCTGGTTGTGCCGGTGATCAAAGGATCAAAGAATCAAACTAAAGCTAAAGACGTTAGGATAAGCTACGATTTTAACTGGCAGCGGTTACACTGGCTTAGCATACAGGCTTCTTATCGTAATTCGGCGTTTTTTGAGTACTATGAAGATGAATTAGCTCCTTTTTATCATACCAGAACCGAATTTCTGTTCGACTATAACGATGGCTTACTAAAGGTAATAATGAAAGCCCTAAGGCTGAAGATAACTTTTGATTACACCGAAAACTACCAAGGGACGTATCCTGAATTTATAGATTATCGCAATTCTATTCATCCAAAGTTGGTTTCAGATTATGAAAGTAAGGCTTATTATCAGGTGTTTGAAGATAAGAACGGCTTTATTCCCAACCTAAGTATTCTAGATTTGTTATGTAGCAAAGGCCCGCAAAGTTTACAGTTTTTATAGCTAGGATGTCTGGAAAATTTAGAAGAATAATAGGACGAAAAAAAAAGGCGCTACCACCCCCGGGTACTAGTCCTGGTGTTTTTCATGTAACAGAGGATGCATTAATACCCCGCATTACCATCTATTCATTTTCACAGTCAACCTATGGTGAGACCAATGCTGCTGGATTCGAGGAGCTGAAAGAGTTCCTTCATGAACATTCAAAAGAAAACCATTGGATTGATATTCAGGGATTGGGCGATAATAATTTACTTACTTCTCTCAAAGATCATTTTTCTATCAGTGCCCTGGTAATGGAAGATATTGTCCATACCCGTCAACGGCCAAAGCTCGAAGAGTATGAGGATTATGTCTTTGCTATTAGCCGCATGATCTGCTTGGCAAAAGAGGGTGGGATAGAGAATGAGCAGGTCTCTTTTATCCTTACCAAAAATATTCTGTTCACCTTTCAGGAGAATTACGACGATTGCCTCGACCCCGTAAGGAAGAGATTAAGAGAAGGAAAGGGAAGTAGCAGGGCTGCCGGACCGTCGTATTTGATGTATGCCCTGATGGATCTGATCATTGACAATTATTTTTACATTCTAAATAAGATGGGTGATGAGCTGGATTCTTTAGAGGACCGGCTTTATGCAAAGCAGGATAAATCCATAACGGTAGAAGCCCAGCAAATAAAACGGGCCCTGATAACAATAAGAAGAGCTGCATGGCCAGAGCGGGATAAGGTAAATGATATGATACGTAGCCAGTCGCCCTTAATTACCAAGAACACCCGCTTCTTTCTAAAAGACCTCTACGATCATTCTATTCAGGTAATCGATCTCGTCGAAAGTTATAAGGAGCTAAGCACAAGTTTGATTGATATGTACCTATCATTCGTAAGTAACCGTACTAATGAGGTGATGCGGCTATTAACAGTAATTTCATCTGTATTTATCCCATTAACTTTCATCGCTGGTGTTTACGGTATGAATTTTGCCCGGGAAGATCCTGAAACCGGGAAGGTATTAGATAAAAATATGCCCGAGCTTTATTCAGAGCATGGGTACCTTTACACCATACTTGTAATGGTTATCATTGCGCTATTACAACTATTTTACTTCTGGCGTAAAGGATGGTTGAAATAGACCGTTAAACTAATGTGAAATTTTAGTTTTCTTGATGTAGGAGGCCGCTTAAAGGCTCCATTTTATTATTTTAGCAGGCGATGCAGTCTTTCGAACTTGATAAATCAGATATTCTTAAAATAAAACAAGCGCTTGAGGGCAATGAAGAGACCCTGAAGACCTTGTTATCGGAATATCATGCTTCGGAAATTGCTATTCTCTTTGAAAGTCTTAGTCAGGAAGAACGAGAGCATATTATCAATATTTTGCCTTCTGAAATTGCATCAGAAGTCATTTCAGAGATGGATTATGAGATCCACCCCGAAAAGATCCTCGAAAATCTGGACCCCGAGAAGCGTTCAGAGATCATGGAGGAGCTGGACTACGATGATGCTACAGATATTATCAGTCAGCTGCCCCAGGAACAGCAGGATAAGATCCTGGAAGGTCTTGATGCAGAAGACGCTTCACACATACGTAACCTTCTGAATTATCCCGAAGATACTGCAGGAGGGTTGATGAACACCCAGGTGCTCAAGGTAAACAGCAGTCTTACCAAGAAAGAAGCACTTGACGAGATCATCCGGTTATCTGAGGAAATGGAAGAGTTCTATACCATTAATGTGGTTGACAATAGTAACAAGCTGGTTGGTATAGTTTCGCTGAAGGATATTATTAAATCCCGTTACACGGTTCACATAAGGGAGCTGGTGAATGACGACTTTGTATTCGTAAGAGCAGACACTGACCAGGAAGAAGTAGCAAAACTGCTATCGCAATATAATCTTACCAGTATCCCTGTTGTAGATGATAATATGCATCTTTTGGGTAGGATCACTTTCGATGATGTAATTGACGTATTACAGGAAGAAAATACCGAAGACATCCTGAAAATTTCCGGGGTATCGGAAGATGAAGAACTAAGTGGTAATTGGAAGGAAGCGGTGAAAAGTCGCTTACCCTGGCTGGTTCTTAACCTGGGAACAGCATTCCTGGCCTCCTCGGTCATCCGCCATTTTGAGCCAACTATTTCTAAGATCGTAATTCTTTCCGGTTATATGACTATGATTGCCGGTATGGGAGGAAATGCGGCCACTCAGGCACTTGCAGTAACAGTAAGACGGATCTCCTTAAATGACCTTACCGATAAGCAAGCCTATCAGACAGTTATTAAAGAGTTAACAGTTGGATTCATTAATGGCGCTGTTAACGGTTTTATTGTATTCCTCTTTGCTTTGTTCTATGATGCTAAGCCAATGCTTGGTTTGGTGATCTTCCTTGCTATGACCGGAAACCTGCTTATAGCTGGAATAACAGGAGCTTCCATCCCCTTATTCCTGAAGAGAGTAGGAATTGATCCTGCAATAGCTTCGTCTATTATCATTACTACTTTTACCGACGTATTTGGCTTCCTGCTGTTACTTGGTCTCGCAAGTAAACTCTTGCTCTGAATTTTCCCCTTTAACCTTTTACCTTCAACCTTTCCGCCTTTCACCTTTTCTACTAACTTTGCAGCTCTTACAATATAAATGTTATGACTGAAATCAGGCACGATTGGACTAAGGAGGAGATATCAGAAATTTACCATAGCCCTTTATTAGATTTAATATTTCGAGCAGCAACAGTTCACCGGGAGAATAAAGACTATTCTGAGGTTCAGATCAGTAGCCTATTGTCTATCAAAACCGGTGGGTGTTCCGAAGACTGTGCTTATTGTCCTCAAGCGGCGCGTTATCAAACTGATGTTAATGTTCATGCTTTGATGTCTTTGCCTCAGGTAACCGATGCCGCAAGAAGAGCGAAAGAAGGTGGAGCATCCCGTTTGTGTATGGGCGCAGCATGGAGAGAAGTGCGTGATAATCGTGATTTCGACAAAGTTATTGAAATGGTGCAGGCTGTAAATGCTATGGACATGGAAGTTTGCTGTACTTTAGGAATGCTTACGGAATCACAGGCACAACGTCTTGCTGATGCGGGACTATATGCATACAATCATAACCTCGACACTTCCGAAGAAGATTATAAACGTATTATCACTACCCGTACATACGACGACCGTATCAAAACCATAGAGAATGCGCGCAAGGCGAAATTAACCGTTTGCAGCGGTGGCATTATAGGTTTAGGTGAAACGGTGGATGATCGTGTTTCTATGTTAAGAACACTTGCTAATATGGCAAAACATCCCGAGTCGGTCCCTATTAATGCATTAGTACCTGTAAAAGGAACTCCACTAGAAAATCAGCCTTTAGTACCTATCTGGGATATGGTAAGAATGATTGCAACAGCACGAATTATAATGCCTAAAACAGTAGTACGTTTATCTGCGGGACGTACCCAGATGAGCCTTACTGATCAGGCCCTTTGTTTTATGGCTGGTGCTAATTCCATATTTGCTGGAGATAAACTTTTAACCACTCCAAACCCCTCAGTGAATGAGGATATGCAGATGTTTGAAATACTGGGATTGAAACCAAGGGAAGCTTTTAAAAACGGCCGGCCTCAGGTAGCATCTAAAGAAGAAGAAATTACTGCTTAAAATATTTTTTTTCGAAAAGCGTCTCCCCGGACGCTTTTTTCAATTAATAAAAAGATCTATTAGCTTGAAGAACATAGTACTTTTAATGCTTTCTGTGTTGCTCGTTAGTGCATGTAATAATGATAAAAATGCTACCGAAGCAGCCGGAAGACCTTCCTACGAAAAAATTATAGGTACGAGATTTATCGAGGTTAGAAGGCAGTTTGATAATGGTTATAGCTTCAACAGCTACGGATTTCAACAGGAACCCGAATGGGTGCTTGAATTTTTATCTGAAGACTCTGTTAAGATCTATAGTCCTTTTGAAAAGAAATTTCTCCATTATCCTGTATTCTTCGATCACGACTCTATTTTTAATATAGCCCGCGAGTGGGTCAAGCTAAGACACCTAAGCAAAGACAGCCTTATTTTTCAATTATTACAGGTGGAACAGAAAGTGGTCAAAAAGGACCGGTCGAACGTATCCATGAAGTTCTATTCTAAGGAATACCTGGATAAGAAACAACTGGATCCCAGGGAACTGCAAAAACCTAAGGCTCGAGACACGGCCTTCGTTCGCACATTGGTGGAAAAGGCTAATAAATATGCCGATAAACCAGATAGTGTATTAGCCGCACGGGAACCCGTGAAATTGATTAGTAAAAGCCCCGCCATTACTATCAAACAATCACATGGAGTGAGGGATATAATGGACCCAAGCCGGGCAGAAGAGTATCTAAATCCTGAATACTCTATAATTATAGACGGGGCTTATAAGGATTTTACTCACAACTTTACAGTAGTGGTAGATGAGAAAGGAAAAATGCATCTGGGTCGCTTCGCTGTATCTGAGGAATTCGTAGAGTCACGGACACGGGTTTTAAAAGGAATTATTGATGTGTATCTTCATAAATACCTTACAATAATTCCCGGTAAAACTTTAGGCATCCCTCATGCCAGTGAAATCAGGATCTATCTTAAAGGCAAAGGGCGGAAGTGATGCCATAGATTTGCCTTCAAGACCTATAGATGTAAATCATTGCACTATTCTTACCATTACCCCATGTGTCAAAGCAGCCAGCATAGGATTCCTTTAGCAAGCCGTAACAGATTTACTTTAAGGCAGCAATATATCCATTGAAACTAATTGGATCCCTATTACTGTTCAGTACTTGTAATGTTGCATAGCCCTGGCCTGAAACGGATATATAAAAACGCCTTACATTAGAATTCTGATCGTTTATCTCAACAGTTATATTCTTAGAACCCTTTTTGCCATTAGCGGCATTATAATTAAAATTAGTACTGTTAAATATCAATGGCGATTCGCTAGGATTCATTGGAGCTGTAAAGGCTCTTCCAAAAAAGGGTAAATAGCTCTGTAATGTATCTTTATTAATTACCAGTTCGTAATCCGAGGTAAGATTAATTGTTCCTCCCCTAAGTGGTTGAACGGTTTGCGCCTTGAACGAGAAACGTTTTGAATCTAGGAGCTTCTGAACTTCTGCTGCCTTTATCTTTTCCCTGGTCTGCTTCTTCGTTTGAGCCGAAACTGTATGTATACGGATCGTCAACAAAAATATAAGGTAAGCGACGAAAAATGTTTTAGTTCTCATAACATTATTTTCTTTCATAACGGTCTTTTATTTTTTTTAGTTTGAATGATATTTTAATGTTTTCAAGGCATCTGCTAACCTTTAGCCATTCATGGGTCAGTTAAAAAACGCCCGGTTTCTGCTTTTTATGTCCGATGTTTTTATTTCAGAGGCCAGTTATTCAGTATTGGACTACCCTAGTATCCTTATAGTTTAATCGCCATTTTCACAAAGTAAATCCATTTTCGTTAACGATTTACTAATAAAGAATTATAAGCGTTGTTAAAAAAAAATTCCCCGCCTTAAGGGCGGGGATTATAGGTTTACAGCTGGACAGCTTAAGCTTGTGGTTAATATCTTTCCCTTAAGATATGTAATAATAGTTTGAAAATCAAAGAGCTTAGCGAATATTTTTTCTTGATGAGTAGAGCAAGATTAGAATTACACTATTGGTCTTGCTGGAACACCTTTTGCTACTTTTTAAATAAACTATTAATATGGACGAGGAATTAGAATTCGAAGAAAATAATGTACAGGAGGGGCCATTTCATATTGAAGTGGACTTGTATGAGACTGGTGATTACAGCAGATTATTGGTTGTTCCCAGTAATGACAATTTCGTAGTTGTACATAACGACGAACATCTTTGTACATTGGCTCATGTTTGCGAGGAACCGGATTGCTGGCAGCAGGAAGACGGTATGCTGGATGACGAAATGGTTGAGAAAATTGGGGAAGCAATAAAAAGTTATACGGTCTGATAAAGGAAATGTCCGATTGCAGTAGGAGAGGAGCTTACAGGTTGCATAACCTGTAAGCAGAAAAGTGTTTATGCATAGTCCTCCAGCATTCCTTTCCCTTGCCGAAGGATCTCGAAGTTTCCTGAAGTGCAATCAACTACGGTGGAAGGGATATTCCCTCCAGGTCCACCATCGATAACAATATCCACCAATTTGCTGTATTTTTCGTGAATCAACTCCGGATCTGTAGAGTATTCAATGATCTCGTCATCGTCATGGATAGATGTTGACAGGATCGGGTTACCCAGTTGCTTTACAATCTCTCTTGCTATTTCGTTGTCAGGCACCCTGATGCCAACAGTCTTTTTATTTGAACTCAGCAATTTCGGAACACTGGTAGTTGCTTCAAAAATGAAAGTAAAGGGCCCTGGAAGTGCCTTTTTTAGCAAACGGAAGGTTGATGTATCAATAGGCTTCACATAATCAGAAATGTGACTCAGATCGTAACATATGAAAGATAAGTTGGCTTTCTCGGGTTTCATTCCCCTTATCTGGCATATTTTTTCTATTGCCTTCTGATTAGTTATATCGCACCCCAGGCCATAAACCGTATCGGTTGGGTAGATGATTAATCCTCCTTTTTTCAGCACATCAACAACCTGTTGAACGGCTTTGGGACTCGGATTGCTTTCGTAAATCTTTAAGAGCATGCGTCAGAAAATAAAAAATCTTGTAATTCTACCTATTTATAAAAACAAATCGGTTAAAAAGTTTAAACTTATTCTGCATCAATAACCTCCATGAGCAGAAACCCACAAACGGAAGATGAAAGCTTTATGGAGGTTCTTCTGGCCTTTAAAACATAGCGAAGCCATCTCATTAAGGCCGTTAACTACAAACATTTACCTCAATAAAACAATTAGACTTTCAAGAAAAGTCCAATACACTGTCTTCTTCCGGGAACCCTGTACAGGTTAGTACCCAATTCTGCTTCAAATCACTGTCGGTCAGCACCTCATTAATGCTCATATAAACACTTCCCGACCTGCACCTTGCAGCGCAGGAGCCACAAACGCCTCCTTTGCAACTATAGGGCAATTGTAGACCTGCTTTTAATGCTGCATCCAAAATGTTGCTGCCGGAGGGAACCTTAATGGAGGTAGAATGCGAATCGATTTGAATTTTTACAGTTCGCTCAGGAAATGTTTTGGAAGGTGCCGTTCCCGACTGCATGATAAAGGGTATATAACTCTCTTTTTTAATGTTTACCTTATTAAACCCCATTAAACCTATGGTAAACACCAACATCCGCATGTATGCGAAGGGGCCACATAGAAGGAAAATAGCCTCAGGCCTATCGTAAACAAGGGCTTTCTGGATCAAAACTTCTGCGCTTATATTGCTTAAACGGCCGCGGTTTTCCAGTTGGTCTTCAGGATCAGAGAATAGTTTTATAAGGTTCAACCGTTTATATTCAGAAGCGATGCCTTCTATCTCCTCCAGAAAAAGAGCTTCTTTCTCATTTCTATTGCTATAAATCAGGTGGATCTTACTTTGAGGTTCCGTGTATAATAGCGTCCTGATTTGCGGCAGAATTGGTATGATACCACTACCTGCTGCGAAGCAAAAAATATCCCTCGCCTTTTCAGTCTGCGGCTCAACCAAAAAGCGTCCTGCCGGTGGCAAAGAATAAACAAGGTCGCCGGCTTTCCATTGTTGTAGAATAAATCTTGATATAGCCCCGTTTTCAACCTTTTTTACTGTGATCTTTAGCGGTTCTGAGGGTAAGCTAAGGATTGAATAAGAACGTCTTATTTCCTGTTTTTCTGTTTGTATTATAAAGGTTAAAAATTGCCCTGCTTTATACCGTAATTGAGAACAGTCGGTTAATTCTAGCTGATAGGTCTTTGCCAGGTAATTCTCCTCAATTACCTCAACTATTCTGAACTCTAAAAGCATGTTCTTTTTCATTAATTGAAAAACCAATATCCATCTGGAAAGTTCACAGCTGTCATCTAACCTGGCTATAATTATATAGGGGTTTTACCTTAAAATTTACAAATTGTCCTGACGATTCTCCTGCGGCAATAGCAGCCTTGTAATTTTCCCAGAGATCTTCATCCACCTGGTAGTAGTGATAAATTTTTTGAGGATAAAAGGCAACCTCAAGCGTTTTCTTTTCCTTGGAATAATCAACGTAAACAGTTGTTCCCGATAAAGGTGTAGCTATCTTCTCCTTTGTATTTAATAAGGGTACTTGGGTCATTGCTTTATCTTTAAGTAAGCAAAAGCAATGATTGTTCCGCATTCAAGATTTTTATAAATAATAAAAGCCCTTTCGGGCTTAATTATTTATTATTAGAATTCTGCATTCTTAGGTGTTCTGGGGAACGGTATTACATCCCTGATATTTGTCATACCTGTTACAAATAATACCAGGCGCTCAAAACCAAGTCCGAAGCCCGCATGAGGTGCCGAGCCAAAACGGCGGGTATCTAAATACCAGCTTAATTCTTCTGCCGGAATATGCATTTCCTCCATACGTTTCTCCAGCAGATCCAGACGTTCTTCACGTTGGGAGCCGCCAACGATTTCACCAATACCAGGGAATAAGATATCCATCGCTCTGACTGTTTTGCGTCCTTCGCTGTCAACTTCGTTCTGGCGCATGTAGAATGCTTTAATTTCAGCAGGGTAATCAGTAAGTATAACCGGCTTTTTAAAGTGTTTTTCTACAAGATAACGCTCATGTTCTGATTGAAGATCCGCACCCCATTCCTCAATAAGGTATTTGAACTGCTTTTTCTGGTTAGGCTTAGAGCTTCTTAAAATATTAATTGCCTCCGTATAAGTGATACGTTCGAAGTCGTTCTCAAGACAGAAGTTAAGTTTGCTAAGAAGGTCTAATTCTGAACGCTCACTCTGAGGCTTCTGTTTCTCTTCCTCCTGCAAACGCCCCTTCAGGAATTCCAGTTCTTCACTGCAATTATCCAGGGCATACCTGATGACATACTTCAGTAGGCTTTCTGCCAGATCCATGTTTTCGTTCAACTCGTAAAAGGCCATTTCTGGCTCAATCATCCAGAACTCTGCAAGGTGGCGTGTTGTATTTGAATTTTCAGCTCTGAAGGTAGGACCAAAAGTGTAGATTTCTCCAAAAGCCATTGCTGCAAGCTCACCTTCCAACTGACCAGAAACAGTAAGATTGGTTGGTTTTCCAAAAAAGTCTTCTTTGTAATTTACTGATCCATCTTCATTACGAGGGATGTTATCAAAGTCAATAGTTGAAACCCGGAACATTTCTCCAGCACCTTCAGCATCAGAACCCGTGATAATAGGGGTGTGCATATAAACAAATCCTCTGTCGTTGAAGAATTTATGCACCGCATAAGCTAAAGCGTGACGAACTTTAAAAACCGCATTGAAGGTGTTTGTACGAAAACGCAGGTGCGCAATCTCTCTTAAAAATTCAAGACTATGTTTCTTAGGTTGCAAAGGGAATTTCTCCGGATCACTGTCTCCTAATATCTCAAGGCTTTCAACCTGAACTTCTACACGCTGACCTTTTCCCATAGACTCCACTAATTTACCAGTTACAGAAACTGCAGCTCCGGTAGTCAGCCTCTTTAGCAAGGTTTCCTCAGTACTGGTAAAATCAACAACTGCCTGAATATTATTAATAGTAGAGCCGTCATTAATTGCAAGGAACTGATTATTTCTGAAGGTTTTTACCCATCCTTTAACAGTAACAATTTCACCATAACTGGTTGAATTCAACAGATCTTTAATTTTAGTACGGCTCATGCGATTGATTTTTTAGCTCCGCAAAAATACAAATCCCTTTATCATTTAAAACTTTATAGTACTCCTTAGCACTTATTTAAGCTGGGAAAATATACGCAAGGGTTTACTACCGCCATTTTTATAAATAATAAAGGGAATTGATGCTCGTTAAATCCTTATACGTGACACGTACCCTACATTACATCCCATGAAAACAATTTTTGAAGATCTATCACTTTGCTCGGTGCAGATCAAAGTGGTAGACTTTCGAGAATCCTATCTTCTAAATATCTCTGGGTACTCTTCTTTCGAAGGTGTGGAAAGGTCTTTGTGTAGTCCTTGACTTCGTTGGTCAAGTTTTCAGCCTTGTTCATGTAATAATATTTTATGGGTATAAGGCTTTGCATATCTTTGAAATGTCAAACAAACAATAAAAGAGTTTTAGTTGACAGATTAAAAAGATGAGTAAATAACATTAAAATATTCTTTTAACTTAAGCATTATTACCAATCATTTAGGGCAACCTAAACCTTATCATTTTTAAACATCTACCTGTTTGAAAGACTTTCAGAAGCAAACTATCACTAACTAATCGGAGTTAGGCAGTTTAGTTATATTACGTTTTGTTTTGAGAAGCCTCTCATTAAGTTTTTGGGTAAAGTTCCCTTTGTAGGAAGAGCCCACGATGATCTTCTCATGGTCATTCAAAAAAATCTGATTCCCATCTACCGCAGTAATCTTATTGATATTCACTATATAAGATTTATGAACTCTTATAAACTTATCCTGGGGAAGGCTCTCTTCGATTTCTTTCAGAGTAAGATAGGTGAGGTGACTGCAGTTCTCCATGATCAGAGAAATATAGTTCTGAGAGCCTTCGATATAAATAATATCATCATACTTCACCTTAACGATCTTCTTGCCGCTCGAATCCTTTTTAATGAAGAAGTGGTCGTTCACTTCTTTTAAGCTCTTGAGGCTTTTATCCAATTCTCTGAACCTTATTTTCTTGGACTTAATTACAGTGCGCAGAAAGCTGGAATATTCAACAGGTTTAAGAATATAATCTATGGCATTCATTTCCAGAGCCTCAAATGCAAATGTTGGTGAGTCTCCGGTAATGATAAGGGTCGAAATATTACTAAACTGAATGGTTTCGATAAAGTGATCTTTAGCCAGGTTAAAATCAATAAAGATGATATCAGGTTTCGTTATTACAAAGATATCAACAAGATTTTTTGGACTATTATAAGCTCCAACCAAAGTCATATGATCTACAAGTTCAATATAGCCTTTCAGGGTAGCTATACTAATATTGTTATCAATTATTGAACAAGTAAACATTTATATAAAACTAAATACTATATATGAAGGATGAGGTGCAGCCATGCTTAAAAAAACAAATAGTATTCTTAAGTTAGTTTAAATAGGAGATCTAGTAAAAATGTTTCACCTTTAACGGCTCATTAAAACCTAGTGCTCTTCGGGATGAGACTTTCCATTGTGACAAGTGTTACAACTAACTTCCATTGCAGCATGATTGAACACTTCCTTTTTGCCGCCAAAATATTTTAAATTGATCTTGTTTGTCATCTTCATCATTTCCCGGGCCGATAGCTTCTCAGGTTTCTCATCACTGGCAAAATCCAGCTTATTTGATCCATCCGCGGATTTAGCGTGACAAAAATTACATTTTACCCCTAGCGACTTACTATAATGGCGCATCACTTTGTCCATATCCTCATGGCTTATCTTCTTAGGAAGTACCTTTAAGTTTTTATACTCAGGTTCTTTTTCGGCCGGCATGGTGGCTGAGGTAACAAAGATTATCGTAGAGATAGATGCAATAACAGCGAGAGTTCGTTTCTTTAGCATATTTGGTTTGCGTTCGCTAAAAATAGGAAAATTGACTTTTAAAAAACAATTAAAGTTTAACGGCACGAAGCATTTCTCTTTTACCGGGGGCGCCTTTTGCTTTTTCAATGCTGAACCCAAGGGCCTTCATCGAGCGTTTAAGGTTTCCTGTTATTGCATAGGTTACAAATACTCCGCCCGGTTTTAAGTACCTGCAGCAAAGTTCTAAGGCTATATCAGACCACATTTCGGGCTGGTGGACTGCAGCAAAGGCATCGAAATAAAGTACATCAAAAAGACTATCTGAAACGAAGTTTTCAAGTTTCGTATAAGCAATCTTTAATCTGCAATTATTATTCAAGGCTTGTTCCTTATTAAGTGCTTGCTGATAATTTTCCAGGAAGCTTTTCCATAAGCCCTCACTTACATACTTTCCATAACCCGTTTGGCCTAGCAGTTCGTTATTTAAAGGATAAGCTTCTATACCGCAATAATTAAGATTTAAGTTAGTGTTGGTGCAATAATCAGCCGTTAAAAGAAAGTTGAGTCCTGTGCCAAATCCCACCTCAAGGACAGCTACTTTTTGGGCACCTGTTCTTTCTTGCCAGTACTGAAGGCCTGATTTCAGGAAAACATGTTCACTCTCCTGAAAAGCTCCATGTCTTGAATGGTAATGTTCTCCTACAGCTTCGTTCCAAATAGTTTTGGATCCGTCTGCTGTTTCAACTAATCGTAAATATTGGCTGTCCATCTAAAAAAACAAGTATAAGCTCCAATAATAACTAAAATCATGTTTTTTAATTAAAGTTCTGCGTAATTTTGCGGCTATGTACCAGTTAATAAAGCCCATTCTTTTTCGTTTCGATCCAGAAAATATCCATCATTTTGTTACCGCGGCTCTTAAAACTGCCAACAAGGTTTGGGGTGTTAAATCTCTTCAACAAGGCATGTTCCATTTGAATGATCCAGCTTTGGAGAGAGAAGTCTTCGGATTGAAGTTTAAAAATCCAGTAGGTTTGGGAGCTGGTTTCGATAAAAACGCTTCAATGATTTCAGAGCTTGCAAACTTTGGTTTCGGGTTTATCGAAATAGGTACAGTTACTCCATTGCCTCAGCCAGGTAATGATAAGCCAAGGATGTTTCGTCTTCCTGAAGATCAGGGACTCATCAACAGGATGGGATTCAATAATCAGGGAGTAGAGGTAGTGGCTCACCGTTTGAAGCAACTCAAGAGAGATGGACTTATCATTGGTGGAAACATCGGTAAAAATAAAGTAACACCGAATGAGGAGGCAGTGAACGACTATATCAAATGCTTCGATGCATTGTTCGATGTGGTAGATTATTTCGTAGTGAATGTCAGTTCTCCGAATACTCCCGGACTAAGAGAGCTTCAGGAGAAAGAGCCTTTAAAGAAGATCTTACACACCCTTCAGCAAAGAAATTCGAAAAACGATGTTTCCAGGCCTATTCTATTGAAGATTGCCCCTGATCTGACAAATGCCCAATTGGATGACATTGTGGAGATCGTTACTGAAACTGGAATAGCTGGTATCATCGCCACCAATACTACTTTGTCAAGAGAGGGACTCCGCTCTGACGATAGCTTGAAAACACAGGCAGGGGGACTTAGCGGAAAACCTCTTACCAAAAGATCTACCGAGGTGATCAGGTATATTTCAGAGAAGTCGGGCAAAGCTTTCCCAATTATCGGAGTGGGTGGCATTCAGACTGCCGAAGATGCCATTGAGAAATTGGAAGCGGGAGCTGCCCTTGTTCAGGTTTACACAGGCTTCATCTATGAAGGACCTGCTATCGTTAAAAATATCAACAAAGGACTATTAAAGAGGATAAAGAATAGCGGCATTTAAGAGCCGTTATTCTCTTTCCAATCCTTAAAAGGATAATCGGTAAGCCGGGAATTATAATATCTGGTGTCTCCGGTAACATCTATAGTTATCCAATCCGGCAGGCTGTACACTTCATCTTCGCTTGCTAACTCTATTTCCGCCAGGATCAAGCCTTCGTTATCTCCATAAAACTCGTCAACCTCCCAAATTTTCCCATCAAAAGGTATTTTATAACGGGTTTTCGAAAGTTCCGAGCTGCAGAAATTGTCTAAAAGCTCTATGGCGTCGGCCAGGGGGATTTCATATTCATATTCCAGCCGGGAAATGCCTTCTACTGATCCTTTAATGGTAATGTAAGCATTACTATCTGTCAACCTTACCCTTACAGTTTTCGCTGGGTCTTTAAGTATATATCCCTGTCTATAGAACTCTCCCCGGGGTTTTTCAAAATTTGCCCACTTATCCTTGTTTAACAGATACTTTCGCTCAATTTCAAATTTCATAGTCAACTATTAATGAACAGGAGGTAAAATTAGTTTTTGAAATTGAAATATAACATCTGGTGTTTGAAGTTACCTCAATTAAGGAAGATTTCTTTGTCGGGGAAGAAGCACCTGTTCTCACCAGCATAATGTTCCTCGTCGGGGATATTCAGTTCAGGATAAGCTTTGAAAATATAAGCTGCCATTTCCTGCCTGATAACCCTATCAAGGTTTTTGATCGAATCAGCAGGAAGCAGCCCTTTGTTAGCCCTCACTGAATCCAGAAGGGTTCGAAATTGAATTATTACCAGGTCCCCTTTTAATTTCTCGAATAGATCATCATTGTTACTCATCATTTCCCTTTTCTATTGGTACTGTATACGGTAATGAGTGATACTAATGTTTCACCGTGGTATTGTTTTACGTTAATTGTTAGGCATGTTAAATTAAGGCAGAATTGTATATAACAATTAGGCTTATTTGGCATTATTATAGAGTAGAGGATAGAGGCCATCTACCGCATTTACCATGAAAAAACGAATTTTTATTATCGAGAAGGACGATGACATCCTCCAGGTAATTGAGCACCTTTTCAGGGAGGAAGGATATGAAGTTTTTACTGCTAATTCAGAATTCGGTATCTTTGAAAAGATTAGGAACAGTCGGCCTCATGCCATTTTGCTCGACGTAATAAGTACTACTCCCCAGGGAACAGAGCTTTGTCGTGCATTGAAATCTGAAGAAGGGATCCGTCACATTCCTGTGATCGTTCTCTCAACCCATCTGAAAGTCGAGATGATGAAGGGGGATTGTGCAGACGATGTTCTGTCGAAACCTTTTGACATCGCCATGCTTGTTGAAATAGTTGAAGGGCAATTAATGGACTTCGCCCGGTAGTCCCAGGCCTGCCCGGTCGTCCTGATCCAATTTCATTTCCTCCCCTTAATCCCAGCTTATTTTATGATAACAACAGGATACCCAAGTGTATCCCAAAGGGACACCAAATCGTGAATATTTGCTCAATATATCCTCGATAAATCCTCGTTGAGTCCTCCTTTTACAATAAAAAGGAGGACTCAACGGAGAAACAGGGACCAAAAATCGCCAAAACATTTTCCTTTTGATAAACCTTTGGATGCTTTTTGCCTGAGGATAGAAGGGAATGAGGATTTCATAATGCTTAAGTCTTCTTTGTAGAAATATTTATATCATATTGATTAAGATCATTTTTATTTAGGGAAATTATTCAAATCTTGTATTATGGGCAAAATTGACAAGAAAGGCGTTATACATGGAGGCGTAGATAACGTCTCCTACCGTACTTATCGAGGCCAGCAGATCGTGCAGATGAAGGCCGGGAAGGTAAAACAGACTATTGCAACCAAGGAATCAGGACTGGAGTTCGGCTTGTGTGCCAGTACTGCCAGGGTGATACGGGAAGCTTTTCACCGTACCTATAAGGGAGGGTACGATGGCCCTATGATTAACCGCTTTAATTCTGTAGTTCAAAGTGCTGTCCGTGCTTGTAGTACTAAGGCCCGGTGTCAACGGAACCTGCATGACGCTGACTTGTCCTATTTAACGGGTTTTCAATTTAATAATAATTCTCCTTTAGATAAGGTGTTGAAAGCAAGGCCTGAAGCTATTATGGAAGAGGGGACTGTGGCCGTCTATTTGCCAGCATTTTCGCAGGAAGATATAAAAGGGAAAGTTGGGGAATATTACATTGTCCGTTTGTTATTGGTTTCCTTTGACTTCCATAAAAAGGTATACAGGTATCTGGACTGTAAGGAAATTAAAGTTGATAGCAAAGGATTTGAAGGGGGGAGGATTGGATTGGAAGGCCATATACCTCAAGGCAGTGTTGCGATTTTAAGCATGTCTGTTCATGCTTATGTTAATGACGTCTTTGATGGATCAAGGTCCCTTAATTCAAAGGAATGGAGCCCCTCTGAAATAATTGGTGCCTGGCATATGCCTGCTTCAGAAGAGCAAGAGCATTTAGAAACCAAAGATTTAAATGCAAACGGTTTTATTGTAGATGTTGATATTCCTTTTGAAATTACTGATCCCTTGAAGAAGTTAAAAGAACTCTATAAAAAGAAAAACAGGGCCGATCAATTAAAGGCAGCACTTCCGAAAGCTAGGTGGAAAGTCCCCGAAGATGATTTCCAGTTGCCCGAAGGTGAGATCTCGTTTAAGTAAGAACATAAAAAAAGCCTCCGGGTAGGAAGCTCTTTTTATACTTGTAAATTCTATTAACCTAGGTAAGATTTTAAAATTTTACTTCTGGACGTGTGACGAAGGCGTTGAAGCGCTTTGTCTTTAATCTGACGAACACGCTCTCTGGTTAAGTTGAATTTCTCACCGATCTCTTCCAATGAAAGAGGATGATTTGTTCCAAGACCAAAGAACAGTACGATGATCTCTCGTTCACGTTCAGTAAGCGTTTGAAGAGATCTTTTGATCTCCTCAGAAAGTGATTCGTTGATCAGGTTACTATCTGTATTTGGATCATCATTTTCCAATACGTCAAGAAGAGTGTTCTCTTCTCCCTGAACAAATGGTGCGTCCATGGATACATGGCGACCTGAATTACTTAAAGTGTCAGAAATCTTGTCAACTGTTGTTTCCAGGATGTCTGCCAGTTCTTCAGGAGATGGCTCACGCTCATATTCCTGCTCAAGCTTTGAAAAAGCCTTGCTGATCTTACTTAATGAACCTACCTGATTTAATGGTAAGCGTACAATACGCGACTGTTCAGCGATCGCTTGCAGGATTGACTGACGGATCCACCAAACAGCGTAAGAAATAAATTTAAACCCTTTTGTTTCATCGAAACGTTTTGCGGCTTTAATCAAGCCAAGATTTCCTTCATTGATCAGGTCACCAAGTGTTAAACCCTGATTCTGGTATTGTTTTGCAACAGAAACAACGAAACGTAAGTTGGTTTTTGTTAAGCGTTCAAGTGCAGCTTGATCGCCTTCACGAATTTTTTGCGCCAGGATAACTTCTTCCTCGGCAGTGATCAAATCTACCTTACCAATCTCATGCAGATATTTATCGAGTGATTGAGACTCGCGATTGGTAATTGATTGTGTTATTTTGAGTTGTCTCATTAAAGTAGGATACCCCTTTCTTAAGCGTGTGCAAAGTTAAAAAAATTTACTGCTTTAACGTGCTGAAATGAAAAAAGTTGTAATAAAAAAATATCAATAATACAACTTCTATTTAACAATAATCATTCCATAGCCGCTTAAAATTCAATTTGTTGAGCTTTTTGACAATTCTATAACTCCTCTTCCCGCTCGAGCATCAGGATGGCAGCTTGGGGGACAATAAAGTACTTTTCATTCTGATATACTACTTCAGTTGAAGCATTTTGAAGGAATATTGCAAGATCCCCTTCCTTCGCCTGAAGAGGAATATATTTCACTTTTTCATCCCGTCCCTTCCATAGATCATCTTCGTCAGCAGGGAGAGGTATGGGGTAGCCAGGACCCGCTTTTATAATATATCCTTGTCTTACTTTCTCTTTTTCCTCCACTCCCGGGGGAAGGAATAAGCCTGCAGCTGTCTTTTCATCAGGTTTTAATGGTTTGATCAAAAGCCTGTCTCCAACAACGACGAGTTTCTTTATTTTATTATCCGGTGTTATTTGCATTTCTGTTGTAAATAAATCAAAAATATCAGAAATCAAGACTAGGAATGGCAGTTTTTAGCGACTCTTTACAAAGATGACATTCGGCTAAATATCTGCAAGCTTAAAGATATCTTCTGCCCTGAAACCTTTTTCTGTTTCTTTGAGGCTTATACATTCATTCACAGCATCATGCTCTAACAGCAAAATAAAGTTTTTATCAAAGGCCTCCTGAAGGAACTTCTTTTTTTCCTCCATTGCTGTCAGTGGAAATACATCATAGCTGGCAACATAGGGGACTGGCAAGTGCCCAAGTGTAGGGAAAAGGTCGGCTGCAAATAAGATCTTCCTGCTTCTGTAGTTAATTATGGGAAGCATCATAGCTTCTGTGTGGCCATAAGTGAATCTTACCTCAAAGTCATTGCCAAAGGGCATGTCTCCTTCTTGAATGAGCCTTAGCTGCCCGCTTTCGTGTAAAGGAAGAATATTCTCTTTAAGAAATGAAGCTTTCTCCCGGTCGTTCGGGTTCAGGGCCCAGTCCCAGTGCTTTTGATTGCTCCAAAAGGTAGCATTCTTAAAAGCTGGAAGAAGTTTATCGCCATGCTTTTCTACAGCCCCCCCAACATGGTCAAGGTGTAAATGGGTAAGAAAAACATCAGTGATATCGTCTTTTGAGAAACCATTAGCAGCCAGGGAGCTTTCAATACTAGTGCTTCCATGCAAATGGTAATGGCTGAAGAACTTTTCGCTTTGTTTATTGCCGATACCCGTGTCGACAAGAATAAGTCTGTCTCCATCCTCAATTAGCAAAGATCGCATGGCGAGGGGACAAAGATTATTTTCATCCGCGGGGTTAGCTTTCTGCCAGATGCTTTTGGGCACTACACCGAACATAGCGCCTCCATCAAGTTTAAAATTCCCAGTCTCTATTGAGTAGAGCTTCATTTTGATTTACGATTTTAGATTTACGAATTACGAATTACGATTTCGGATTTACGAATCATGTGAATCCGTTTTTCAGCACGCTTGTTATTTTCTGCCCGCTTCAAGAAGGCTTCGGAATTTGTGAAGAACATATTTCCAATTCGGGATTTGCGACTATTATTTGAAGCAAAGGTAGAGTAGGTACCTTTTGAAAAAAATGATCTTTTACCAGATTAAGCTTTCGACGTGAGTTTTAAGCCAAGGATCGATAGGATCAGCAGGAATAGAAAAAATAGGCGCCAGAAATCTGAAGGTTCCTTAAAGAGAGCAATGCCAATCAGCGTAGAACCGGCAGCGCCAATTCCTGTCCAAACCGCGTAAGCTGTACCAATAGGAAGGGTTTGGACTGCTTTATTAAGAAGAAGGAAGCTTAAAGTAATGCAGATAAAGAATCCGACACTCCACTTCCAGTTACTGAAGTTATTAGAAAATTTCAGGCAGGTTGTAAAGCCAACTTCAAACAATCCTCCAAGTATTAAATAGAACCAAGCCATTTGATTTACGATTTTTTGATTTTCGATTTACGATTTTTTAGGCGACTCAATAGGGCTTCGCCGGTTACGATTAACATGCAGAGCTGCCGTTAGTTGTTGAACTATTTAATTCAATAGGCAGCTAAATAAAAAGACCTGCTTCTCAGCAGGCCTTTTTATTTATATCTGAACTGAAAGTCATTTAACTCAGTTTTACCTTTCGGCTTTTTGCTTTTACCTTTCGGCTTTCGGCTTTCCGCTTTCAGCTTTTACCTCTACAAGTGAATCACTTCACCGTAAGCATCAGCAGCGGCTTCCATAACAGCTTCACTCATGGTTGGGTGAGGGTGAACAGATTTAATGATCTCCATTCCTGTCGACTCTAATTTACGAGCAACAACAACCTCAGCGATCATCTCTGTAACTCCTGCACCGATCATGTGTGCTCCAAGGAATTCACCGTATTTTGCATCGAAGATAACTTTTACGAAACCGTCTTTAGTTCCAGCTGCACTTGCTTTACCTGACGCAGAGAATGGGAACTTACCAACCTTAACTTCGTAACCAGCTTCCTTAGCAGCCTTCTCTGTGTAACCAACTGAAGCAATTTCAGGGATACAGTAGGTACAGCCGGGGATGTTGTTGTAGTTTAAAGGCTCAGGATGGTGACCAGCGATCTTCTCAACACAGATGATACCTTCAGCAGAAGCAACGTGTGCTAAAGCCTGGCCTTTAACGATGTCACCAATAGCGTAAACACCAGCAACGTTAGTTTTGTAGAAGTCGTCAACAATTACACGACCCTTGTCAAATTTAACACCAACTTCTTCTAAACCTAAGTTTTCGATGTTAGGAGTAATACCCACAGCTGAAAGAACGATATCAGCCTCTAGGATCTCAACTCCTTTTTCAGTTTTAACCTGAGCTTTGCAACCAGAACCTGAAGTGTCTACAGACTCTACAGTAGCCTTAGTCATAATATTGATACCAGCTTTTTTCAGGCTTCTTTCAAGGTGTTTTGAAACTTCTTCGTCTTCAACAGGAACGATACGGTCCATGAATTCAACTACAGTAACTTTAGTACCCATAGCGTTATAGAAGTACGCGAACTCGATACCGATAGCGCCAGAACCAACCACTACTAAGCTTTTAGGTTGCTCAGGTAGGTTCATTGCCTGACGGTAGCCAATGATCTTTTTACCGTCTTGTTTCAAGTTAGGCAATTCTCTTGAACGAGCACCTGTAGCAAGGATAGTATGTTTAGCTGTGTATTCTTTAGAAGTACCATCAGCTGCTTTAACGTCAATTTTGCCGCCTTTTTTGATTTTAGCGGTTCCCATGATCACATCGATCTTGTTCTTTTTCATCAGGAACTGAATACCCTTACTCATTCCTTCAGCAACACCACGACTACGTTTGATTACCGCACCAAAATCGGCCTCGCCACCCTGAACTTTGATTCCATACTCCTCTGCATGTTGAAGGTATTCAAATACCTGTGCACTTTTTAAAAGTGCTTTAGTTGGAATACATCCCCAGTTAAGGCAGATACCGCCAAGTGATTCGCGCTCTATTACAGCAGTTTTTAAACCCAGCTGTGCTCCGCGAATTGCAGCCACATAACCTCCGGGGCCGCTACCGATAACTATTAAGTCGTAATTCATTCTATAAATTATTTTTAATGTCTGAAGAACCAAGCCAACGCAACGCAATAAGCAGAAGGTTCAGCAGGATTCCTATTTAATCGAAGATAACGGCGGCAAATCTACAAATTGTGAGGGTTTTACGAAAAAGAAATACTTTCCTGATTGTAAAGTTTTAAAAAATAGAACTAATAAGTTTTCCATGTGTAAAAGCACGGGGTATGAATTGCTGAGAAATGTTTTAGTATTGTTATTTTTTATTAACTTATTAAATATTTGTTTACTTTATTGTAATATAATGTTAAATAGTCCCCGAATGTTGTGAAATTGAGAAATATAAGCAATCTTTGTATTAATAAATCACATTAATTATTATCTGGAAATTTTTATGAGGAAATTTTACGCGCCTTTTATTGTAGTAGGGCTTATTATGTTCTGCGCAATATCTGGGTTCGCTCAGGGTTTAGTAAAGGGAAAGGTAATTGATGCTATTACAAAGGAGACACTGCCCGGCGCTTCAATCAGCATCAAAGGAACCCAAAAATCAACATCAACAACGCTAAATGGTAATTTCTCAATTAAGGTTGAGACTGCTGATGCTGAGTTGGTGATCAGCTATGTAGGATACCTGCAAAAAACGGTATCGGTTGCTAATGTATCAGGAACGAAAGATATCGGAAACGTTACATTAGAATCAAGCGCGGCACTTAGTGAGGTTGTTGTAACGGCTAATAATACTGCAATCGATAGAAAGACGCCAGTAGCTCTTTCTACTGTAGGGTCTGTGATGATTGAAGAGAAAGTAGGGCAGCAAGAGTTTCCCGAATTACTGAAATCCACTCCAGGAATTTATGCATCTAAAGGATCTGGAGGTGGTTATGGTGATTCTCGGATCAATATCAGAGGTTTTCAAAGTGCAAATATAGCTGTAATGATTAATGGTATCCCCGTTAATGACCCTGAATCAGGAAGGGTATTTTGGTCTAATTGGGCGGGGCTAACAGATGTTACACGTTCAATGCAAGTTCAAAGGGGACTCGGGGCTTCCAAAGTGGCAGTCCCATCTTTGGGTGGTACCATAAATATCTTAACAAGAGGGACTGAAGCCAACCAAGGAGGGTTTATTCAACACTCTATGGGTAATAATAACTTTAATAAAACTTCATTCTTATACTCTACTGGTTTAGGAGAAAACGGTTGGGCTTTCTCTGCGATGGGTTCTAAGACAACCGGGGATGGTTGGTTTGAAGGATTAAGTTTCGAAGCTTATAGTTATTTTTTCAACGTTTCAAAGTTAATTAACAAGGAACATACTGTTTCCTTAACAGGTTTTGGTGCACCTCAATACCATGGCTCCAGATTCGAACGTTTTGGAATTCAATATTATAAAGATGCTCCTCAGGGAATAAGGTTTAATCCAAATTGGGGTGTTTTAAATGGAAAAGATAAGACAATCAGTGGGAATTTTTACCATAAACCACAAGCTTCATTAAATCATTATTGGACGATAAATGAAAACTCTTCGTTATCTACTGCGCTTTACGCTTCTATTGGTAGGGGAGGAAATGAGTTCCCAAATAATGCTAATTTATTTTTAGGTACAAGAGTTGGTGATAGATATTCTCCTGTTGACCTGGATGCCTTAGTGGATCAAAATGTTGCATCTCCTGATGGAAGGGCTGTTGCTTATCTTCAATCGAACAGAAACAATCATGTTTGGTATGGATTGCTTAGTACGTATACAAAGAAGCTTAATGATAAGATTGATTTGTTAGCGGGATTAGATTTAAGGAACTATAAGGGGATAAAATATAATTCTGTAAGAAATCTTTTAGGTGCCCAATATGTTCTTGACGCTACTGCTAACGTCAATAATCCTAATAATATGGCTAGAAATGGCGATAAGATAGGATTTCATAATGATGTAATCGTTCTTTGGCAAGGTGGTTTTTTACAGGGTGAGTTTACCGAAGGTCCCTTGTCTACTTTTGTGTCTCTAGCTGCTTCTAATACATCTTATAAACGGAAGGATTATTTTAGATATCAAAATACTGATCCTCTAAGGGAAAGTGATTTTGTAAACTTTTTTGGATTTCAGACGAAGGGTGGAGCGAACTATAATTTGACCGCTAATCACAATGTTTTCGCAAACATTGGTTACTTTGAAAAAGCTCCATTTTTTAGCGCAGTTTTTGTAAGTAATCAGAATGTTCCTAATAAGGACGCCGAGAATGAGAAAATTTTAAGCTATGAGTTGGGCTATGGTTATAGAAGCCGCTCTTTTTCAGCTAATCTTAATTTGTATCGTACTGCTTGGAATGACAGGTCTACAACCAGAACGGCAGTTGGACAAGATGGCAACTATTATACAGTTAACTTTCTTGGTGTAGATGCACTCCATCAAGGTCTGGAACTAGACTTTAAATATAATCCTTTCAGAAAGTTAAGCTTTAATGGTATGCTTTCCATCGGCGACTGGACTTGGAATAGTAACCTTGACAAGGTTGAAGTTTTTGATGCGAACAATAATTTTGTAGCATCTGAAGGCCCAATATATACAAAAGGAATTAAGGTTGGAGATCAGCCTCAAACTACGGCTGCACTGGGATTTGATTTTACAGTCGCTGAAGGGGTAAAACTAGGGGCTGATTATAATTACTATGCCGATTTTAGTTCTTCGTTTATTCCGACAGATGTTATTAAACCAGGTTTAAAACCTTGGAAAGTTCCGAATTATTCTTTGTTAGATCTAAATGCTGTTATACGCTTTAAAATGGCAGGATTAAATTCATCACTTATCTTAAACGTGAATAATGTTTTAAATACAGAGTATATCTCTGATGCAAATGCAATTTTTGACAGAAATACAGGGGTAAGTGATGCTGTTAACTCCAATGTTTATTTCGGAGCTGGCAGGCAATATACAACAAGCTTAAAAGTTAATTTTTAAAAACGAAGATTATGAACAAATTTATATATCTACTGCTTGTAACCATAGCGAGTGGCTTCGTAGCCTGTGATCCTATGGAAGACGCCTACGAGCAGTTAGATTCTCTTCCCAGATTAGAATCTGAATTGAGAAGTGTAAATGTTACACTGACAGAAGCGAATTATAAGTCCCTGAGCGGAAAACCAGGAGTACCAGGCTACGTAAGTAGTAGCTATTATTTTCTAGATGAAACAGAGGCCGCTAATTTAATTCCTCTCTACTTAAACACTGCCTATTTACACTTGGAGGAGCGTGACGCAGTAAATGTTACCTATAATCAACTTGTTTTTCCATTTACAAATAATACTGTTTCAGAGAGAGTTTCATATACCCTCGTGGATGCAGATTATGCTTTAGGTGGAACAACCTTTAGGAATTTTGACCGCTGGTTGCAACTTGAAACGTTTTTGAAAGCCAAGTATCCTGATAATAAAGAAGGACGCTTGGCGACCTTAACTTTTGCATGGTTTAATTCAAATGTAAGCTCAACCGCTCAAACCAGAACAGATGCCTATTATTATAAAAATGGAAAATGGTGGGATGCTTACCTTGTTTCTACAGAGGATTACGTTTCTGTAGACAGAGGAAGATTTGGTAATTTTATAGCTGCTGATCAAACGATATTACCAGACTATTTCAACAAATTTTTAAAAGCTAAAACTTTGTCTCCAAAGGTCAATGATGTACAATACGTAAGTTTCGCTAATCGTCCCGCTTCAACAACAACTCAAGATGTTATGGCAATGATCTTTGACGGTTCAAATTGGGTGGCTTTTACAAAAAATATTACTATTCCAGCTGTTTTAAAGTTTGTTAAGAAAGGAAATACCTTTGTTCCTGACAGAACAATAGCCTATACCTTTGTTGCTGCAGATTACCAGTGGGTGGGAGACGATGCAAATAATATCGGCACTACAGCCAATAGAGCTAACTTAAGACAGTTTGGAAACTTCTATCAAGTTGGAAACGGAACAGATACAAGATATTGGACAGATGCTCAAGTTCAAGCAGGAATCGCTGCAAGATTAAAATCTTTATTTCCAAATGCGGATACTGGACAGAAGTACAGAGTCTCCTTCGTGAAGTATACCGGTAGTAATACCACCTTTAATTGGACTTTCGAGAAAAAGGATTCTGGAAATTACGAGTATTTACCTGACTAATATGTTTTGAATGCAAAATAGTCGTCTTTTTTGAGACGACTATTTTGTTTTTAATATCTACCCAAGCCTGTTATTAAACTCATTAACATTTATTCATGCGATTTAAACTATTACTAATATCCCTTAGTATAGCTATTACTGTGTCTGCTTGCTCGAAAAAGACGAGGGTTGCGGGGGATGATTCAGGGGAAACTCCAACAGACACTACAAAAACGAATAATCCTTCAAGTCCGGCTGATACTGTTCCTTATACTCTTGTAGAAAATTTTGAGGCGGGAACAAAAGGTGGTTATCCAGCCGGAGATGTTACGCTTAGTACAGGTACCTGGAATTTTTCAGAGGCTTTGATTGGAGATCTTGCAACGGATAAGAAGATCGGAGATAAGTCCGCACGCTTTAGAGCTTCTGGTACTCTAAGTATGAACTTTGATATCAGGAACGTTAAAAAGATCTTTATTAAGCATGCTAAGTTTAATAATGATGCTAATACTACATGGCGTCTTTTTATTTCTACTAATCAAGGAGCCGATTATAAACAGCTGGGTTCTGACATATCTGAAACGAATACTTCTTTAGCCATTGATTCTTTTGCCGTCTCTGACACGGGAAAGGTTAGATTTAAGATTGTTAATAGCAGTAGCGCTATTCGCATCAATATTGATGATATTACCTTTAAAGGCATTGGTAATTCGGGTGTTACCATACAAGTTCCGGATACTGCTCCCGTAGATACGACAAATACTACAGAAGTAGCGGCTCCACGTGATATAACTTTTGGTCCGGATGCTCCTCCTTTACTTGGTGATAATGGAAATATGATGTTGGGAAATCCTTCAGGTGCCGAGGCTAATATCGTTTTTGCAAATAATTACCTTATTGATCATAAATACTTCGCAGAATCTTATAGCAGTACCAGAAGTACGCCTAACTGGGTTAGCTGGCATATTGATGCCACTAATATCACCGGGGCTGTAAAACGTCAGGACAATTTTGCTGCTTTGGCTAGTTTGCCTTCTGGTTGGTTTTTGGTTCAAAGCAATAGCTATTCCAGTAGTGGGTTTGACAGGGGACACAATTGCCCTTCTGCTGACCGTACTTCCAGTTATGATGCGAATTCTGCTACTTTCTTAATGACCAACATGATCCCGCAGGCACCTGAGAATAATCAAAAGACATGGGCTGGTTTCGAGAATTACCTAAGGGGACTAGTTACAGCTGGTAACGAGGTCTTTGTTATTATGGGAAGCTACGGAACCGGGGGTACTGGCTCTAAGGGTACCTTCAGTACAATAGCAAATGGCAGTGTGACGGTTCCCAGCAATGTTTGGAAAATAGCTGTTGTAATCCCTAATGGTTCTAATGATGCGGGGCGGATCAATTCTTCTACAAGGGTGATTGCAATCAATACACCTAACACCAATTCAATAAATCAGGATTGGAAGTCATACATTGTAACTGTTCAGGAGCTAGAAACTGCAACAGGATACCAGTTCTTCACTAACCTCCCGGTAGACATTAGAGCAACATTGAAGTCAAAAAGGGATTCAGGAAATTAAAAGATAAAATCATTATTAAATGAGGCTCATTATAATTTTAATTGGCCTCTTCTTTTTTGGTTTGATTTGTAATATAGCTGGGATAAACGAATATTTGTTGTAAATGAAAGTTTATTTCCTCTCAGGCTTAGGCGCAGACAGACGGGCTTTTCAAAATGTCTGCCTTCCTCCAGGCTATGAAATAGTTTATTTGGATTGGATTGAGCAATACGAGGAAGAGTCGGTCGAATCTTATGCAAAGAGAATGTCTTCTAAGATTGATGGTACTGAACCTTTCATATTGGCAGGGCTTTCATTCGGTGGTATTGTTGGCATCGAGATATCCAAATTCCTTCCACCGCAGAAGTTGCTCCTTATTTCTACAGTGGCGAGCTATAAGGACCTTCCATGGCTTTATCGAAAAGCTGGCGATCTAAAGTTATACAAGTTCCTGCCCGAAAGGAGGTCTTCACTCATTAAACCTTTTCTCTACTGGTTCTTTGGTCCCTTAAACGCATCTGGAAGGAAATTAATAGATGCTTTTTTTGGGCAAACGCATCCGAAGCATATCAACTGGGCTTTGGGAAGGATTAGCATGTGGAGGAATGCAGAAATTAACGTCCCTTATGTACATATCCATGGCAAAAAAGACCGGGCATTTCCTATACGGTTTATTAAGGCAGATTATGTGATGAATGGTGGTCACCTCTGTGTTTTTTGTGAATCAGAGGAGGTCAATGCCGCCTTTAGAGAAATTCTCGATTAATATTTTTTACGTACCATTATAAATCGAATATTTTAGCAATTTGAAAACGACGACTTCGTACGGAAATCAAAATTTCCTCCAGCTCCGAAGCTGATCCTTGGTGCTACTACAGTACCTGCGAACTTACTCTTTAGATTGCTTCCGAAGGTAATTCAAATCATATGCTCCTTGAGCAATTGATCTAAATATCAACTCTGTTCATCGAATTTTGTCCGTCATTGGTGTAAATTTTTCAATGTTAATTTGCAAAGTGTTATTCTTGTGATGACTTTTTAAAAGGGAAGTGTAGAAGGATCCAGTGTTGAAATTCTGAATCCAATCACCACTTTGCTCAAAAACCTTATGATTTTTACTGATAAACAGTCTTCTTATTGACTAATTTATATGGAATATTTTAAGGTTGTTCAGTTCGTAAAATATTGATAAATGAAATATTCATTTGAAACTATAAAAGGTAATCTGCTTCTGTTTTTTGTCATATTACTGGTACCTACCCTATTTTTTTCAATTTTAATAATATCATTTGATCGGTCCCTGAAATCAGAACTGCCAGAGTTTATGAGGGAATCTTTCGTATTTCCAATGGCAGTTTCAGTTTTAACAGCCATAATCATAGCATTAGCCAAAAAGAACTTATTCTGGAGGAAAATGGCGATAGAAATTGACTTAGAAAGCAAACAGATAACGATAAATGGTGAAGCAAATTTTTTTAATGATCTTGAATATTTCGAGTTCCGCCCTGGTTCCGCAATCACTACGGGAATGAGCAGATCGGTTCTTTTCTTGAAGTTTAAGAAAAGAGAAACTGTCATGATCATGCCATGCAAATCCTCAGATAGGATTGGTGACTATGATCGTTTCGTTAAGGATTTTAATGAAATATTAGCATCGCTTCAGTTACATCCAAGAAACAAAACCATCAGTAAGGCTGGAAAAGTTGTCATTTCAATAATTTGCCTTATAGCTATTGCAGCTTGTATTTTTCTTGGGATAGATAAAGGTGCAAAGGCAGTAGCTAGAGTGTTACCCAGCGTAATGGTTTTAATTGCAATTTGTGGAGTGTATCTCAGTTATAAGTCTCCAGCCAATACAAATCAAGCAAATGGAAAGTGAGCTGGCTGGGAACTTCCTTCATCAAACATTCCTCCTGTTTGTTAATTTTTAACAGGAATTCGAGGATTAAACATTCTTCTTACTTAAGTTATGCAATGATCCGGGTTCCATAGGAATAACATACTATTTTAGCAATATGAAAACGACGAATTATTATAACACGTTTATAGAGGTGGCGGAGGATTGTCCAGCCACAAAGGGGGAGGAGCCTTCTATAAAAGCTGAAAATAAAACAGTCGCAGCAATTCAGTATCATCTTATGATCAATCAGCCTTATACCTATACCTCTGATGATATTCTTTTTGCTTCCTATGCTGAAAAGAACAATATCCGGGAGGAAGACAGGTTAGTAGAAAGGGAGAAGTTTTTTTCGAAATCTCAGGCTTGTCTTCGTGCCTCTGCCCTTGCTAAAAGATATGGTTGGGGAATTCATTTTGATGGCGAGGGGAAGGTTGGTTTGTATGGATTGAACTCGGATGAATATAAAAAATTTATGGAGGACGGTACGCTCAAACATCTGAAGGCAATGCGTTCCAATAGAAAAAAATAAGCTTATGACAGCACTTGCAGAGCAAAAATTACTTAGTAAGAATATTAATCCAACAGCAATGCGCTTGCTTGTAGTTGATTTTCTGCTGCAGGGAAAGGTTGCTCTTAGCTTAAGTGATATCGAGAAAGGCTTATACCCCTCAGACAGGATCACGATTTACCGCACTCTAAAAACCTTCGTCGAGCACGGACTTATTCATTCCATTGATGACGGAACAGGCACTCCCAAATATGCCTTATGTTCTGATCAGTGCGATGAAACCGGGCATCATGATCTTCATGTTCATTTTTACTGTACCCAATGTAAAGCCACCCACTGTTTGCCAAAAACCAAGGTGCCTATCGTCAGCCTTCCAGAAGGCTACGCTTCAGAAGAAGTAAGTCTTGTGATCAAAGGCTTATGTGGTATCTGCAATAAAGATTAATGCAATACCATTGCATTAGCCATTCACGTTACTTTGTGTTATGGCGCATTCACATCATTCCGACTGTTGTAATCACGAACCGGCATCTGCTACCAAAGTAGTAGCAGTACCGCAAAAAGATGAAAGTAGCTGGCGCTCTCACCTGGATCTGCTCGGGGCTCTCGCCATTCTGGTTGTCATGCTGGTTCTGCTTTATGGATTCAAAATACAATTTCCTAACCTGGTCAACCTTATGATCTACGGAACTGCCTGGCTGTTGGCAGGTTGGTCTGTAATGAAGATGGCTTTTCGTAAAGTTAAGCGGGGCGACTTTTTCAATGAATTTGTACTGATGACAGTCGCAACCATCGGGGCGTTTTTATTAGGAGAATATAGTGAAGGTGTTGCCGTGATGGTCTTTTACTCTATCGGCGAATGGTTTCAGGATGCTGCGGTGAGCCGGGCTAAGCGAAATATTAAAAGGCTGATGGATGTGCGGCCTGACCAGGTAACTGTTTTAAGGAACGGAAAGTCGGAGATCGTAAATTCATCAAGCGTTAAACTAAATGAAACCGTACAGGTTAAGGCAGGAGAAAAGGTGGGACTGGATGGAGAATTACTGTCGGAAACTGCTTCTTTTAATTCGACTGCCCTGACTGGCGAAAGCAGGCCTGACACAAAGACAAAGGGAGAGCTGGTGCTGGCCGGTATGATCAATCTAAACACCCCGGCTGAGCTTAAGGTAAACGCCCTTTTTAAAGACAGCCGTTTAAGCAGGATTCTCGAGATGGTTCAGGACGCCACAGCGAGGAAGTCGCGTACCCAGTTATTCATTTCCCGGTTCGCTAAAGTTTATACACCGATAGTGTTCTTCCTTGCATTTGCGTTGTGTGTACTGCCGTACTTTTTTGTTGCCGACTATAACTTCAATACCTGGTTCTACCGCTCTCTTGTATTTCTGGTTATTAGCTGCCCTTGTGCACTGGTGGTATCAATTCCCTTAGGATATTTTGGAGGGATTGGCCTCGCTTCAAGAAATGGAATCCTTTTTAAAGGAGGAAACTTTCTGGATGTAATAGCTAAAACAAATGTGGTAGTGATGGATAAAACTGGCACCCTCACAAAGGGAGTTTTTAAAGTAATTAGTGTGGAAGCCGAAGGGCTCGCTCCCGACCGTTTAGTATACCTTGCAGGGTCACTAGAAAGCCTTTCAAATCATCCTGTAGCCAGAGCTATCGGCGAATATTATGGAACCAGGGAGAAAGGGATAGTTCGCGATGCTGAAGAAATTCCGGGAATGGGAATTAGAGGTACAGTGGATGATCAGATAGTTACGGCAGGAAACAACAGGCTTTTAGAGCAGTACGGAATTTCTTACCCTGTAGGTCTGAATGATATTTCCGATACCATTGTTCTTGTTGCTATAAACGATAAGTACGCTGGATATTTCAGGCTAGGGGATGAATTAAAGGAGGATGCGAAGAGGTCAGTAACAGATTTAAAGAAGGCCGGGTTGAAGGTGGTGATGTTATCCGGCGACAAACAGACAGTTGTTTCTGAGGTAGGTAGGGAATTAGGTATAGATGAAGCCTATGGAGATCTTATGCCGGAGGACAAGGTGAATAAATTGCAGCTTCTGAAACAGAGGTATAAGGTAGCAGCCTTTGTTGGAGATGGGATCAATGATGCACCGGTACTGGCTTTAGCAGATTCCGGGATTGCTATGGGGGGACTAGGAACTGATGCTGCTATTGAAACCGCTGATATCGTTATTCAAAACGATCAACCTTCAAAAATATTAACAGCAATCCGGACTGGTAAAATCACCCGCTCTATTGTTTGGCAGAACATCGTGTTAGCTATGCTTGTAAAAGTTCTGGTATTGATATGGGGAGCAGGAGGAATGGCAAGTCTCTGGGAAGCCGTAATTGCAGATGTTGGGGTTGCTTTGCTTGCCATTTTAAATGCGGTAAGGATCCAAAGGATTTCTTTAGGATAGATTTTTTTAAAACATTTTTCCTGGAGAGAAGTAATTTCTCATGCGAGGATATTTTTGCCCGGGAAAAAGCTTCATGAGCAGAAGCTCTCGAATGGAGGATGAATGTAAATTGAAGGTTCTTTCTGACTAAAAAACAATCAGACTTTCAAGAAAAACCTTATGTTCGTAGTATAATCACAATTCGAATATTTGTAATTGCCTGAGTAGAAACTGAGTCTTATCTGAATCCTTTGGAAAATGCGAACCATATAAGTGCTATGAACTTTGATAATTTATTTTATCAAAGTCCCCAACCTATGTTAATATTTGATATTGATACCCTTCAAATATTAGAAGTTAATACTGCTGCCATATTGCATTATGGTTATAGTCGTCAGGAATTTTTGTCATTGAGTACAAGAGATTTGCGGGTATCAGAAGAAAGAGGCTCGTTTGACAAGCTGAAAGGTCTTTTTAAAGGGTCTGAAAATGTTTTTGCAGAAGGACAGCATCTGCTAAGATCTGGAAGCGTAATAAATGTTCAAATCGTTTCCTATATAGTCGAATACAAGCAGAAGAAGTGCCGGTTAGCTCACATTAATGATGTGACATCTGTAGTCAGGCAAGCCAGGAACTTTGAGATCCTTGTCTCCATTGGTCAGTCTATTTCTCAGGAACTTGAGCTACAATCCATCATTCAAAAAGTAACCGACGCTTCACTTCAACTAAGCGGTGCCGACTTTGGAATCCTGTTCTATTATCCGGCACAAAGTCCCAGTCAGGTCGAATTTACTTTTGCCTTGTCAACAATTTCAATAGATGTGCAACGACAGTTGGGCGATATTAAGCAGTTTCAGAGCTTGATAACGAATGAGGTAGTTAGGGTGGCAAGTGCGAGCGAACTTGAAATTGGGAGTCTGAAATTATCTGAAAGAGTCGGTATCCGGAAGGAGGAGAATCCTTGGACCTTCCAAAGTTTTATGTCGGTTCCGATCACTTCAAAATCAGGTGAAACGATAGGCTCTCTTATGTTAGGTCATAGACATAAGAATGTATTTACAGAGGAGGCGGAAAAAATGGTTTTGGGAGTTGTAAGTCAGGCAACGGTAGCCCTAGATAATGCAATGCTTTTTCAAAAGCTCGTATCAGCGAACGATGAGAAGGAACGGCTTCTTGAAAAAGCGACAGAACAAAACTTCAAAAAAGACGAATTTTTAAGTGTAGCAAGTCATGAACTGAAAACTCCGGTAACAAGCATGAAAGGTTATCTTCAAATCCTTGAAAAGCAATTAGCAAAAGAAGGTAACCAGTTATATTTGGATCTGCTGCAGAAGGCAAATAAACAGGTAAATAAGATCATTCACCTGGTTGGCGACCTTTTGAATTTGTCTAAACTGGAAGCAGGTAGGTTGGAGTATAATTTTTCAAATTTCAAGATCTCTGAAGTTCTGGCTGATTGCATCACTAATATCAAGAACGCCGAACGGAAACACAATATCAGAGTTTTTGGAGATCAAAGTTCTGTAATATGTGCAGATAGGAACAGGATTGAACAGGTGATCATCAACCTCATTGATAACGCCATTAAATACTCACCTGAAGCAACAGAAGTGTTAATAGGTCTTTCAGAGGAAAGAGGATATTTCAAGTTAGAGGTGAGGGATTTTGGACCAGGAATTCCGGAAGAAAAGCTACGTTTGATCTTTGAACGCTACTATAGGGGAGAGGAAAACTCCTATAAAACCTCGGGATTGGGCCTTGGTTTGTATATCTCCAATGAGATTATAAAACGGCATCAGGGAAGAATGGGCGTAGAGAGCGAGCAGGGCAAGGGCTCTACTTTCTCGTTCATAATACCAACGGAGCAGGACCTTGAAGGTAGCCCGAAATAAACTCCAGACATATTTCTAGTTCAACTCCATTGAGCGGCGATTGTATTTGTTCCGGTATTCTATAGGAGAGAGTCCGGTGATTTTTTTAAAGGTATTTCGAAATGCTTTTATATCTGTATAACCCACAGTAAACATTACTTCATTCACGTTCATCCCGGAAGATTCCAGGCTCTTTTTGGCTGCTTCGATCCTTACTCGTTGAATGTATTCAAGAATAGAATTCGATGTAGCCTTTTTAAATCTTCGTTCAAAATTACGGCGACTGATTGCCACCATATCCGCTAATTGATCAACCGACAGTTTTTCTTGAAGATTACTTTCTATAAATTCTTGCACTTTGCCTATTTGCTGGTCATCGTGTTCTTTCTGCCCGCTAAAGATCATGAAAGGCGACTGGCTGTTACGGTCGATATCGATCATGAATGTTTTTGCAGCAAGAATTGCTGTATCTCTACCGGCGTACTTCTCTACAAGATAAATGATCAGGTTCTGAAAGGAAAGTGCTCCCCCACTGGTATAAATTCCTCCCTCGTCTGTAATGATCTTGTCGGGAAGCAGGTCAATCTCGGGAAAGAGAGCTTTGAATTGAGAAGCAGCGCTCCAATGGGTAGTGCATTTTCTGCCATTTAGCAATCCCGTTGAGGCCAGAAGAAATGAGCCAATACAGAAGCTGGCTACTTCTGCTCCACTTTTGTACTGCTTAAGGATCCATTCTCCCAGCTTTGCATTAAGTTCAAGCCCCTTATCAATGCTTTCTTGTATGGCCGGGATGATTACAAGGTCGGTGTGTTTCAAGTCCTGGATCAGAATGTCAGGATAAACGCGATACAGGCCTTTCTTTACTTTCGGCTCTTTTTGTAATCCAACCAACTGAACTTCAAATAGCTCGTGGCGCCCCAACCGGCTTAAAAGGTCGTTAAGTGAAGAAAATATTTGATGAGTAGCCTCAATATGAGTAATGCTGCAATCGCCCTCAGGAATAAGGATACTGATGTGTTTTAAACGGCCCATAACAAAAGCAATTAATATTGCCTAAGATAGGGATCATTGTTAAAATTACAGAACGCTTTGATCTGATCTTCTGGGCCATTAATGAAAGCGATTTCATATTTAATAAAACAAATTGGATGCAGTACCCTTGTTATTTTACACTAATGATTGATCTTATGCATTTACCTGAAGAAAACCAGCAAGTAAATTCCGGAAATACTGAGAAACATCCGGGCAATGATATAGAGACTGTTACCTCCGAAAATGAAAATATGCATCCTGTGCCTGAGCCAGGTGATGACGGAGAGAAAGAGAAGAAACAGGGCTAACCTAAGCACCGGGTAAACCAGAAAGGCCACTTTTTAAGTGACCTTTCTGGTTGTATCATTAAATCCTCTCGGCGTTAAAACCCACACCTTTCAGAGCTTCCACAATTTCTTCTGGTTTCGAATCGCCTTCTATAACTAAAGTTTTCTCCGGATCCTGAAGATCAACCTTCCACTTGTCAACTCCTGCTTTTTCATTTAATACTGGTGTTACTGTACTGATACAGCCCATGCATTTAATATTGGTTTTAAATTTTAGTGTTTCCATTTTTTGTTCTTGTTCAAATTTGATTAATAGTTTTTATCTAAAAAGCTTCTAGCCTCGCTGCCTTCGGCATTTATTTAGTCAATTGCTTGCCCTTTAGTCGTCAACATCAACTCCTAACCGACGGTTCTTTGAAAGAGGTTGAGACGCTAGCCGCATAGCTTTAAAGCTTTGTTGCTCGTAGTCGCAAGCTGTTGGTTACTACAGATACTGAACTTAGCGCCATTGCTGCCCCTGCTATCATCGGGTCGAGAAGGAAGCCATTATATGCATAAAGAGCTCCAGCTGCTACTGGTATCCCAATCACGTTATATATGAATGCCCAGAACAGGTTTTGGCGGATAGTTGCCACTGTTTTCCGGGACAACTTTAATGCCTTAGGTATCGATTGAAGGTCGGAAGTTATTAAAGTCATCTTTGCAACATCCATAGCAATGTCAGAGCCTTTGCCCATAGCAATACTAACGTCGGCCTGTGCCAGGGCATGAGAATCATTTATACCATCTCCAACCATTGCTACTACCTTTCCTTTTTGTTGAAGCCGCTTAACAAAGTCGGCTTTTTCGGAAGGAAGCACTTCTGCTTGGAACTTACTTATTCCCACTTGCTTTGCTATTGCGGTTGCTGTTTGAGCGTTATCTCCCGTTAGCATCACCACTTCGATATTCATACCTTGTAATGCTTGTATCGCCGCTTTGGAGGTAGCTTTAATTTTATCTGCAATGGCAATTACAGCAAGAACCTTTGTGCTACTGGCAAAAAAGATCACCGTGTTGGCCTGCTGCTGCAGGTCGTTGGCATGAGCATTTAAAACTGCGTCTATTGAAATGTTGTTTTCTTCGATCAGCTTCCTGTTGCCTGCAAAATAAGTATCAGTTCCGGCTAGCCCTTTAACACCCCGTGCTGTGATACTCTCAAAAGAATCAAGCGTAAGGCTGGTAACACCTTCTTCTTTCAGACTTTTAACTACGGCTTCAGCCAGTGGGTGTTCAGATTGTACTTCCAGGCTATACAGTATACTTGTTAATAAGCTGAGATCTGCCGCTTCTTCAGTCCAATGGATAGCATTTACCTGTGGCTTACCTTCGGTTATTGTCCCGGTCTTATCCAGGATAACTGCATCTACCTTATGTGCAAGCTCAAGGCTTTCTGCATCTTTGATCAGGATATTGTTCTCTGCTCCTTTACCTACACCTACCATGATTGCGGTAGGAGTTGCCAGTCCCAAAGCACAGGGACAAGCAATAACAAGCACAGTAACGGAGGTCAAAAGTGCATGGGTAAAAGCATTTTCTCCTCCCAGAAGCATCCAGGTAATAAAGGTAAGGATGGAGATGATGATAACCGTGGGTACAAAAATCCCGGCAACCTTGTCCACCAGTTTCTGTACAGGCGCCTTACTACCTTGCGCTTCCTGCACCATTTTTATGATATGTGCCAATAAGGTCTCGCTTCCCACTTTTTCCGCTTTAAACTGCAGACTTCCTTTCTGATTTACTGTTCCTGCAAATACTTTATCGTCTTTCTGTTTAGAAACCGGTACTGGTTCTCCGGTGATCATACTTTCATCTATGTATGAGGTTCCGGACACTACGATTCCATCTACGGGAACTTTTTCGCCTGGGCGAAGGATAATGATGTTGCCTTCCACTACCGACGCGGTGGGGATTTCCTCTTCCTGACCGTTCACTAAGATCCGCACTGTTTTTGGTTGCAGGCCCATCAGTTTTTTAATTGCTGATGAGGTGTTTGATTTTGCCCTTTCTTCTAATAGTTTTCCCAGGCTGATGAAGACAATGATCACTGATGCTGCTTCAAAGTATACGTGAGCGTGCAACCCTCTGCTATGCCAGAACTCAGGATTAATAGTATTGAAAGTACTGAACAAAAAGGCAATCCCCGTGCTAAGGGCAACAAGTGTATCCATGTTTGCTTTTCCATGTTTTGCCTGCTTCCAGGCATTGATGAAAAAGTTCCTGCCGAACCAGAAAAGAACCGGAATTGTAAGGACCATGGAGATCCAGGGACCATAAGCGAAATCCATGAAGAACATTCCCAGGATCACTACAGGAACAGAAAGAGCTCCCGCCCATATCGTCCTGTTCTTCGTTTCCTCGTAGTTCTTTAACTGGATCTCCTCCTGCTTAGCAGATGGATCTTCCTCATCAATGATCATATCATATCCTACAGAACGCAGTGATTTTTGAAGCTCTGCCGGGTTAGTTTCTTTTTCATCAAATTCAGCCCAGGCGGTTTGAGTTGCGAAATTTACTCCCGCGTCAGTCACGCCTTTTGCTGATTTAAGCATAGATTCTACGCTCACTGCACATCCCGCGCAAGTCATCCCGGTTACCGGGAAGCTTTTACGTGTGCCTTTATGTATCAAAGTCTGACTTGTCATAACCTTAAAATTTATACTACAAAAGTACTTCCAATCAGCGTTCTGGGTTTTACACTATTTTACGGATAGTGTATAAGATTTTAGTCCCGGAGAGATCAGAGTAGTTATAATAAAGGATGTAACTGTCTTTTTATAATCTAAATGTCATTCTAATTTTTATTCCCTTAGAAGCTTTCTAAATAAAAATATAAAAGATAAATTTGTCTTTAATTAATAACAACAAAATGGAAACAGCAGATATCCTAAATGTAACGGTAATAGAACCACGTTTAAAACATCCAACAATCTTCGATAAGTTCGATTCTATGAATCCTGGTCAGGGATTCATTATTCACAATGACCATGATCCTAAACCATTATACTACCAGTTACTGGCAGAGCGTGGACAAGTGTTCAATTGGGAATATTTAGCCAACGGTCCCGAAGTATGGCAGGTAAGGATCACCAAAAAAAATGAAGGGGATGAGGAAGTGACGGTTGGCGAGCTGGTAGCTAAAGATTTTCGTAAGGCGCAGGTTTTTAAAAAGTTAGGAATTGACTTTTGCTGCGGTGGAAAAAAGACCTTGTCTGAAGTTTGCGATAAGAAGGGAATTGATATTCACAAGGTAGAGGCAGAGCTTGCTGCAATTGATAATCAGGGCCAGGCATCAGGTCAGAATTTCCAAAGCTGGGAGCTTGACTTCCTGAGTGATTATATCATCAATAATCACCACAATTATGTTCGTGAAAGTATTCCGTTCTTAAGCGAGATCTCACAAAAAGTAGCCCGTGTGCATGGCGACCGCCATCCTGAGTTAGTGAAGGTGGCCGAGGTGTTTGCCGGAATTGCACATGACCTGAGCATGCATTTGATGAAAGAAGAGAATATTCTTTTCCCTTATATAAAAGAGATGGTGCTTGCCAAGAAAACCGGCCAACCTCTACCGGTTTCTCATTTTGGCCAGGTGGCAAATCCGATAAACGTGATGGAGATGGAACACGAAGGGGCAGGAGAGGATCTTACTGAAATTCGTACGCTTACTAATGACTATCAACTGCCAGAAGATGCCTGCACATCTTACAGGATCCTGTTCCAGAAATTGGAAGAATTTGAGAATGATCTGTTTCAGCACGTTCACCTGGAAAATAATATACTATTTCCAAAGTCACTCGAATTGGAAAAAAGCTTAAAAAATTAGTGTGGTTGCCGGGCAGATCCTCCCATGTCTGTCCCGGCTAAATAAAAAACGTTATGAAGAGGAATGTAAACTTGCAGGAGCTATCGCGTGATCATCATCACGGCTTGCTTTTAAGTTGGAAGATCAGGGAAGGCATCAAGAGAGACGCAGAATTAAGAGTGATTAGGGAGTACGCAGAGTATTTCTTTGCGGAAGCTTTATTGCCTCATTTCAGGGAAGAGGAAGAATTGATCCTGGGTTATTTAAGCGATAGGGATAAGTTGAAGATCCAGACCATCAGGGAGCATCAGGAGATTGAGCAGTTGGTCGCAAGGCTAAGCGAACCGCATAGTATTCAGACAACCCTGTTGGAAATTGCAAGGGTGCTCGAAAATCATATTCGTTTTGAGGAAAGAACCCTTTTTCCTTATATCGAGCAATACCTGAATGAATCAGAGCTTGCTGAGATTGGCGAAACGATCAAGGAGGACCATTCAATATTCAAAGACACTTATCCCTTTCAATTCTGGAAGTATGACAATTAATGGGAAAACAACAATTAAGGCCTTGCTGGAGGTTAACCAGGACGAGGTGATCCAGGCGCTGGAAAAGCTTAACAGAAATTTCAGGCGTTTGAGAAATCCTGCCTTGAGGAAATTACTCGCAAAAAGAGTGTCTATATCCGACGCATGCCGCATTGCCAATTGTAAAGAAGAAGAATTTTTAAAGAGCATGAAAGAGATTGGATTTGAGGTGAATAACGGTATTGTGGAAATGGAAGTGGAGCCTTCTGATGCTTTTGTAATACCTGATAAGAGTCTTGTTGTAGAATTAGATGTCCGCCCTGTAATATCAGCTAATCAGGATCCGCTTAAAATAATTTTACAGCAGATCGAAAGGCTTAATGAAAACCAGTGCCTTAAACTTATTAACAGTTTTGAGCCGCTTCCCTTGATCTCACTCCTGGGAAAAAAAGGTTATGAGAGTTATACCGAGCGGGTTACTGAAAATGTAGTGATCACCTATTTTAAGAAGTCGGCCCGCAAACCGAAAGAGGATAAAAAGCCTGATGAAACATGCTTGCTCGATGCCTTTATCTCATTTGATAATATGCTTGCCCGGTACCGTGGAAAATTGAAGGAGATCGATGTAAGACATTTAGAAATGCCGGGACCGATGGTCACTATCCTTGAGCAACTGGAAACGCTGAAGTATGACGAGGCCCTATTCGTTCATCATAAAAAAGTGCCTGTCTATCTTATACCACATTTAAGTGATAAGGGCTTTGAATATCTGATCCAGGAAGAGAATAGCGGCAAGATCTCCCTTTTAATTTATAAGCGATGAAAGTTATTAAAAAGCAGTCGGAAAGCCTTTATAAGATTGTGGTAAGCCATTACCTGTTTTCTGCACTATGCTTTGTTATGCTTTCTTTGATGCTTTTTACTTCCGTTGCAGAATTATCAGGGCATTATTTTAATCCCAAAATCTTGGCTATTACGCATATGGCAGCCTTAGGCTGGGGTACTACTATTGTTTTTGGAGCATCATATCAGCTTATTCCGGTAGTGTTTGAAAAAGACTTGTATAGTTACAAACTTCCCTGGATAAGCTTCATAACATTTATCGCAGGATTGATCCTGTTGGTTTGTTCTTTCTGGACCTTTGATCCTGGCATCTGTATGCAGCTGGGAAGCTTGCTTTTACTTTTTTCGATCATTCTATTTGCATTGGTGGTAATTCTTACCGCCAGGGCAAATAAAAAAGAAGCAAGTATACAGCAGGAGTTTATGGTTACCTCGACACTCTGGCTTTTAGGCACTGCGCTTTTAGGTGTGCTATTGGTCTTTAATTTTAGGTTTGCTTTCCTGCCAAAAGATCATCTTCATTTTTTAAAACTGCATGCTCATATGGGTATTGCTGGTTGGTTTTTGTTGTTAATTATAGGGGTAAGCTCTAAGCTTATCCCTATGTTTTTAGTCTCAAGGAAAACGAATGATAAGCTTTTGAGCTGGTGTTACTATTTGCTAAATGGAGCACTTATCCTTTTTCTGGTGGATACCTATATCTACGGTATTAATACAAAGACCTTCCTGATCGTGTTGGTTCTTGTTGCGGGTATCCTGTTGTACTTAAAATATGTTTTTGATTGTTTCAGGTCGCGCATCAAACAGCATATTGAGCTACCCATCACAAATACCATCATATCACTAGGTTTGATGGTAGCCGGAGTATTTGTATTGCCCTTGATCATCTATTACCAGTTGAAACAGGATCCGCAATCAGTACATTATACTACGCTTTACGGGTCTTTACTTTTCATGGGGTGGATCAGTTCGCTTATACTGGGACAGGCTTTCAAAACACTTCCCTTCATCGTTTGGGCAAGCAAATATGAACATCTGGCTGGTAAGAGCAAAACTCCTCTGCCTGCCGATCTTTACAGTAAGCCACTTTTACAAGTACAAACAGTTTTATTTGTGGCTTTTTGTCTGGCTTTTTATCTGGGTTATAGTTTAAAACTAGAAATTCTCATGTCGGCTGGGATCGGGTGTTTGATCCTGACTGCTTTTGTTTACCTGGTAAACCTGCTGAAAGTACTGTGGCATAAGACCAGGGTAAACTCCGTTGTTGAATAAAAATTGAATTTTAAGAGGGGATATGGAAATAGATATAAAAGACAAAACTTCATTTTTTAAGGCACAGATACAGGAATCACTAAGGACTGTGCTTGATCCGGAATTAGATGTGAACATTATCGACCTGGGTTTAGTTTATGGTATAGACGTAAATGAAGCAACAAAAACCATTACGGTCACCATGACGCTCTCTTCGCAATTTTGCCCAATGGGAGATGCGATCTTGCATTCGGTGGAAAATTGCCTCGAGCACTTTCATCCCAGCTACATACCAAAGGTAGAGCTGACCTGGGAACCGAGATGGAGCTATGAAAACTTAACCGAAGAAGGTGTAAAGCAGCTTGGAAGACGATGACAGCTATACAAGGAAAGAATTATACATTGTGGGGCTTCGGGGGTTTTATAGTTCTTTCGTTGTTTGGAGTTCTGCTTCGCTTGATGTCTGTGAGTCCGATTCCTGGCCTCAATTATTCCTTTATCCTCCATGCGCATTCTCACTTTGCCTTTGCAGGCTGGATATTCTTATCGGTAGCCGTACTGATCATTAAGGTAATATCACCCGGCAACATGTCCGCTCATTACAAAAAGATCCTTGCTTTAACAATAATAACTGCTTTTGGGATGCTGATAAGCTTTTCCTTTCAGGGCTACAAAGCAATATCTATAGCATTTTCTACACTTTTTATTATTGTAAACTACTGGTTTGCTTACAAGGTATGGCATGATAAGTATTTGGAGACCTCAGGCAAACCTGTATTTCGCCTACTTCTGAAGGGTGCTCTGATCTTTCTCTGTCTTTCATCCCTCGGTCCCTTTACTTTAGGCCCCTTAATGGCAATGGGTCAAAAAGGAACTCCACTTTACAACGATGCCATTTATTTTTATCTCCATTTCCAGATGAATGGCTGGATGACACTAAGCGCGCTGGCGATTTTCTTCAATAGCTATTTAAAAAAGGGAGAGGGCTCTAACGAGTTATTGCTCTGGTTAAAGATCTTTATCTGGTCAGTTTTACCTTTGTTTTTTCTGTTCACACTTTGGAGCGGTCCCTCTATTGTACTTAGAATAATTGCGCTAGCCGGAGCCGTCACGAACTTTATTAGCTGGCTGATGATCTTGCGGTACCTGAATAAGCGGCCAGGAAAATTACCTTATCTGGTGAACATCGCCCTGCTTGCTTTATCCCTTAAAATATTCTTTCAGGTATTGGTTGGATTTCCGGATATTGGAAACTGGGTTTTTTCGAACAGGAATTTGATTATAGGATATATTCATCTTCTGGCTTTAGGAGGCCTTATGCCGATCATTCTGAATGCATTAATTGATTCTGGTCTTTTACCTGACACTGTTGGCGTTCAAAAAACTAATATTCTGTTTGTTTTAGCAGTTGTTGTATATCTCGTACTGTTATTTATGCAACCTTTATTAGCTTTGTTTGGAATTTTGATCCCCAACTTTCAGGTTGTGTTGCTGGTGATGGCTATCAGCTTTTTACTTCTGGGAATAGTATGGTTCGTGCTGTGCTATAGATCAGGCAATGTTGACAGAAGGATTTCTGGCCATAAGAAATAATGGGTCTGTTTTAAAAAATATGATACTTTCCAAATCTTGCGAATACGCTATCAGGGCAGCAGTTTACGTAGCCTATAAAACTCATAAAGGAGAAAAAGCGGGTATTGCTGAAATATCAGAGGCTATCGGTTCTCCTATGCATTTTACGGGAAAGATCCTGCAGGAGATGTCGAGACAAAAGGTGATCTCTTCTATAAAGGGTCCTAATGGAGGTTTTTTTATCACCGATCCTACGTCTGTTTACCTGGTTGATATCATTCGTGCCATTGATGGGAACGAGCTGTTCAGTGCCTGTGTAATGGGACTGAAAGCATGTTCTGATGGTAAGCCTTGCCCTATGCATGAACAGATTAAACCGATAAGGACACAACTTTTGATCGAATTTAGTAAGAAGTCGGTTTATGAGCTGGTACAGGAATATGAAGAGAATAAGTATTTTTTGAAATAGGGGGAAATAAAAAGGGCCTGAAACCAGTTCAGACCTTTCAGTTATATCCAAGCTAGATACTTTTATTTATTCTCAAGTGCTTTAAGCCTTCCTTCCAGCTCTTCAATTTTCTTTTGCTGCTTGTCGAACGCTGACTGTTGTTCCTTAATTGCATTGATCAGAACAGGAACAAGTTCAGTGTAATTTACAGAGAGCTTTTCCTTTGCTTCATCACCGCTTACTATTTCCGGAATTACGGTCCTTGCCTCCTGGGCAATTAGTCCGAGTTGTTTTTCTTTGCCACGACTGGGGTCAATCCAGTTATAGGAAACAGGTTTTAAGGCCAGGACGTCTTTCAACCCGTAGTTAAGATCATTAATGTTGGTTTTAAGTCGGCGGTCTGATGGGGTGTTAAAGGCATTCGCCAGAACCTTAGAGTTAACGGACAATAAGTAGTTTACATCTGTTGGGGTGTTGATAGTTCCGTTGGCGGTTGTGTTATAGCCAATTCCAACTATTCCAGACGCTGTTATTACCATTCTTTCTGTACCATCAGCACTGTTATTGGCGTTGTAGCTATTACCACCATTTGTGAAAAATATCACGCCTTTACTTGGTGCACCGTTCCCTATGAAAAACCATTCCGGTGTTGAAGAATACAGGTATGCAGTGTAGGGCTGATTGAGAATGTTGGACTTAGTTGTAATATAACCCGAACTGTTTATTCCCATATCAACATAGTGGTCCGGATTACTGGAAGAGGCTACTACATCTGAGCTGGCTTTATTACCCGGCGACATGTTTTGCACTCCTATTTGCAAATAATCGTCAATGCTTCCAATTGCATTAATAACGTTATTATAACTACTTCCTCCGTCAACTAATAGTTTTTCCGGATATTTTACGTTAAAATTTGAACTCCCAATCCCCACCTGGCCATTGCTTTTAATTCGCATTCTTTCGAAATTATTTGTCTTAATTGGCAGGTCCGTATCGCTAATAGTTCCGAGGAAATTTGTGCTTCCGGTAAGAGTATTCCCAGACAAAGACCATGCATTAGTACTTGGCGTTGCCACAGGATCATCTGCTGAAGCAACTCTTGCCCATGCTGTGCCAGTCCAATAATAGTAACCCGGCGTAACTGTTCCAGCTGTAGCTTTATTATAAACGATCAGCGATTCTTTTGGGGAAGGAATTGTAACATTGTCTGTTTTGCCTGTTAGAAACACCCTTGGTATCAATAAGCCTTTGTTTGTGTAATCAATATCAAGTCCTGCTGAGGCATCCGGGGGCGTCCCAGTAGCATTTATCCCCACATTTTGTGCCTTTGCTTTTGCCGCAACCAGAAATAGAATTAATGTAGTTAGTTGGTAGATTTTCCTCGCTCCCATATCGTTCTCCTATTAGGCGATTTTACGAAGCTCTGTACCTATTGTTACAATAAATTTAGAAGGGAGGTTAGTAACCTGTCACAAGTCTTTTGTTTTAAAGATCCTGGTAGCCAGAAATATAGGTAACACCGTCCAGCTTAGTTGAAAAATCAGGCTGAAAGCGATTCCTGCTCCACTCCCAAAGAAATCCCTGTATAAAGCTCCTGTATATCCCATCAACGCCGAGATGTCGAGTTGCAGAAGGATGAGGATCCGTGCCAGATCTATGGGGTTTAATGCAGTAAGGGCAATCATAGCTTTTTCAAGGGGATAGTCAGAGAACGAGTAAAGAAACATTAATACCATTGCATCGAATATGATCGAGCAATAGAACCAGATGATCAGCGACATTCCTATTCCTTTAGCTTTGTCCCTCGTTTTGGTAGAGGCAAGGAAGGCTAATGATACAAAGCTCAGGCTTAGCAGGCAACCCGAAAGCATAAGCATAAGTCCCGTAACCGAGAACGCGAATAGTGCCACAGGAATGCAAATTCCGATAATGTAGGATCCCAGGATAGAAGCAGCGATGCCGATGAACTTGCCCCATAAAATTTCATGGCGACTTATCGGTTGGGAAACTAAAAGCTCAGTGAATTCTGTGGCGTTGAAATAATAGGTGGTTGCATAAACGATACTCACAAGAGGCACGATGATCATTACAATAGTGGTTATACTGATCAATCCCTTGGTCACGTCTGCATCAGACATGAATATACTACTACTTATGGCAGCTAAAAGTAATGTATAAGTTATCAGCACTTTGCTGCGGATAATATCAAGTATGATATATTTTGCAATTTTAAACATAAGCTAAGCGGCTAATATTTTTGTTAAAGCCTTACCAAGTCTGTTCTCGCCCGTTTCTGATTTTAGTACCTCCATAGATTTATAAAATCTTATCTTTCCATCCAGCAGGTACATCACCGTGTCTGCTAATTCGTCGGCTTCAGTAAGTATATGTGAGGTGATAAGGATTAGTTTGCCCTGGTTCTTTTCCGCCAAAATCTTCTCTTTAAGTACTTCCGCTGCGATCGGATCTAATCCGGCCGTAGGTTCATCCAGGATCAATACATCGGGGTTAAATAGGAAGGCCAGGGCGGCACTTACTTTTTGTCGGGTTCCTCCTGATAGCGTACTCATCGTTTTATGGTACATAGACTTTAAATTGTAGCTTTCTATCAGGTCGGTGTCGAGCTTGGATGTCACCTTTCTTAGGTCCTGCATCATATCGAACAGTTGCCCGATCTTCATATTGTCCGGATAGCGGCCTATTTGCGGCATATAGCCTAGGTGTTTTTTATACTCAAAAGTTCCGGTAACAACCTTATCCCTGAAAAGGATATCCCCTTTGTCTGGTATCACCATTCCCAGAATTGATTTAATCAGGGTTGTTTTGCCCGCGGCATTTGGGCCGAGAACGGAGACCACTTTCCCTTTTTCAAAAACGCAGTTGATCCCTTTTAGTACCTCCAGCTTTCCGAAGGACTTCCTTAAGTCACGTAATTCTATCAAATCTTCCATGGTCGCATTTTTGGATTGTTGTCTTTAACAGATTCCGGCGTAAGTGAAGGAATTGCACGTTCTACCTTATCAAGTAGATTCACCATAAAACTTCTCATAAGCATCACACTTTGCGGGATCTGTTCTATTAATTGGGCATAAAGGCTGATCGGATGGTAGGGGATATCGCCTACACCATTTTTATCAAGATCATAGCCTTCGTATTTGTCCCAGTAATTGTTGTCGAAATGGTTTAAGTTCAAACTGCCGTTTGTTGTAACGTCAAAGGAGTTAGCCTTGAAGTTATTCTCTTTAAATTCACCATTCACGCAATTAGCCAGCACTCTCATCGCCCATCCATTGTTAATGAACTGGTTATTGCCGGCTTTAATTCCTTCGCAACCTTCCATGTAAATTCCGGTGGTATTCCTGATAAACCGGTTATATCTTATTTCACAGTTGGAGATGTCTTTTAGAAGTAAGCCATAAATAGAGCTGCCCCAGTTTTCCAGGAACAGATTATTAAACATCCTGATGCGTTTTGAATACATTACAGCTACTCCCGAACCATTTTTTTTGAAAGTGTTGTGTTTGTAAAGGTTATCATCTGAAAACATGAAGTGAAGGCCGTACCGGATATTCTTTTCACTCTTATTATTGCTGATAGAGCTCTTTTTTACGAATTCAAAATAAATCCCGTCACGGTGTTTAGTCGAGTAATTATTGTTGATCCGTATATTCTGGCATTGCCACATATGAATTCCATTGCCTGAATTCTGCACGCTATTGGTGCCCTGAGTGCTGTTATTGTAAATGGTGACGTGCTTACTGTCGGATACATAGATCCCAAAGAAATTATTGATTAGCCTGTTGTTACTGACGGTTACAAATTCCGTTTTATGGATCCTGATACCTGCGTAATCCCTTAGAGAACCTACTTTCGAGTTCCTTATAATAAAGCCGTCAAACTTAACACCTCTCGCAAGTATTGTAACCACTTCTTCCCTGAAGCCTGCATCAAGTTCAGGATAGTCTTTTCCAAGGATAGTAAGGGATTTATTAATTACGGTATTAAACGAGGAATAAATTCCTTTACGAACGATAATAGTATCTCCATCTTTAGCCAAAGCTATAGCCTCTTTCAAATTGTTGACTCTGCCGTTTTTAATCACGTTGATCGTGTTTGCCGAACTAAGGGCAGAAACAAGAAGAAAGAGAAGATGGAGAAAAGGGACTTTCATTTTTAGCGGCTTCTTAAGAGCTCTGTCCAGCTCATGATCTTTGCGTCGGCATTTTGTTTGTTGTTCTCAGCTAGTTGCTTTGTTGGAAAAGACGCGATATTTCCTCCCATTGGCGATTTAAAGGCTTTGTCTTTTAGAAAAGTTACTGAAGATGCTTCAATAAGCTGGCCGGGAGCTGCAGTATTTATTGTTAAATAGATGGTCTCAGGATCATCAAGTTCTGCATTTCCGATATGGACAAAATCGACCATGCATTCAGCGGAATCGAATTTGAATACCTTTCCTTTTGCCGTAACTATTTCGGCTCCATATCTCTGATCCATAATGGTCATCTTGCAATGTTCACAGGCATCGCTTCCGAAACGGATCTCTTCTGGTTTCTTGCCGCAGGCAAAAAGAAGGAGAAGGAATGTTAGTTTCCAGATTTTCATTTTAGTCTTTTTGTTAACTGGTGTTCATAAATTATTACCACGACAACAATCGCCCCGGCAATTCCTACTATTATTCCTCCGATGGCAGGAAATGAACCTGCTAGGAAATTAAGCAGCTGCTTATAGCCTATTAGGGGAGGCTGATAGCTCATCCCTTCAACTTTGATTGCAGCCCTTGGATCAAGGTTGTGACCGTAGTTGTATTCCCAGAAGTAGAAATCAACGAAACCGGCAATTGCAAATACAATAAGAAGGGCCATCCAGATATGAAGTAGTCTTTTACTGTTTCTTATAGCTGCTATAAGTCCGGTTAGTATCAGTATCCCGAAAATATATGGGAGTATCTTGAATTCAATGAATTCAGAAACAACGATATGCTGCATCCCGATGTAGTGATTAAGGCCATTGATCTGTTCAACATTGCCAGTTATTCCATTCAGCCATATTTTCATTTCGAGACCCTCCGGGTATTGGGGAGCTTCAAGAACTATTTGCCATAAAGGAAGAAAGTAGGCGCTTAGCATCATTATGGTACTTAAGCCTATCAGCATCCGGGATCTTTCCTGCATAATCGTATTATTAATTCTCGCAAAAACGGGGTTTGAAGCACAATTTCTTAGGTTAGCCTCATGTAATCGATCTTCAGCTCCGTCCCGTTTCTGCAAGAATGTCTTTAATGTTATTCCTATTTTTTTGCGAGAGGATTATCTCCGAGCTTATAAGAGATCGGGATATTAGAACCTTGATCCGAAACTCTTATGTATCCTGACATTTCCTGGTGTAGTGCCGAGCAGAAGTCGGTACAATAGAATGGGAAAATACCAGAGCGGTCGGGATTCCATTTAAGGGTCGCTGTTTCTCCCGGCATGACCAATAACTCTGCATTATTAGATCCTTTAACGGCAAAACCGTGGGGTACATCCCAGTCCTGTTCCAAATTGGTCACGTGGAAGTACACTTCATCTCCCATTTTTATGCCCTCAATATTGTCTGGTGCCAGGTGTGAGCGAATTGCTGTCATATAAATATCTACGCGATTCCCTTTACGCACCACCCGTGCATCCTTCTCTGCTTTGGTAGCAAACGCATGATTATTCTCTTCCAGCTTGAAGAACTTAACAGAGTTCTTCTGGACCTTCTCCGCAGGGATGGTTTGAGCGTAATGAGGTTCACCAATCGTTGGGAAATCCAGCAATAACTTCATTTTATTCCCTGTTATGTCGATCAGCTGAGCAGATTGGGTTAACTCAGGGCCTGTTGGCAAATACCGGTCTTTAGTGATCTTATTTAAAGCGATCACATATTTACCATAAGGTTTACGAGAGTCGCCACCCGGAACCGAAAGGTGTCCGATCGAATAATAAGTAGGAATACGGTCAATGATTTCGCGGGTGTCAATTTTCCACTTTACAATCTCAGAGGAAACGAACATAGAAGTATAGGCATAACCCTTTCCGTCGAACTCGGTGTGTAATGGTCCCAGTCCTGGTTTTTCTACTTCACCTTCCAAAACAGCATCATATTTCAATACCGGAATTCCATCAAAATCTCCATCGTATTGTTTGCCATCGATCGCTTTAAGCATCTTTTTGAAAGAGAAGACCGGGATCACCGCTGCCAGTTTTCCACTCGCTACAAATAGTTCCCCGTTCGGTTCTACGTCAACTCCGTGCGGAGATTTAGGACATGGAATAAAATAGATCAGGCCAGGATGTTTCTGCACGTCCAGCATAGTAACCTCATTCATCATTGTGGAAGTTGCTGAGTGCGTTTTTTCATTCCAAACGTTATGCGCGTATTTTGCCGGAACTTTAGATCCTTTGCCCTGGGCAATAAGCTCCTCCGCTTTTTTCCAATTTACAGCCATAATGAAATCTTTGTCGCGCTGACTTGCATTTACTTCAAGCAAGGTATTTGCCTGCTCTGTATTGTAGCAGGTGAAGAAGATCCAGTCGTGAGAAGGACCTTTCCCAGCCCGGGCAAGGTCATAATTGAAACCGGGAACAATCAGCTGGAAGGCGATGTTCATTTTACCGCTGGTTTTATCTACTTTGATAAAGGTTGCGGCGCCCTTGAATTGCTTTTTGTAATCGGCAATGGAAACATTTTTAGCAGCATCCAGAGGGATACTGAAACGGGTGTTCCCCACTACGTATTCGGTATTTTCTGTACAGAAAGGAGAGGCATGGTTTCCTCCTACGTTCGGGAGTTCAAGGATCTCGTCTGTTTTGAATGTAGCGAGGTTAAGTCTTGCAATACGCGGTGTGTTATTGGCATTAATAAATAGCCAGCGGCCATCATCTTCTCCATTTGTTTTTGATAACTCCGGGTGATGGGTATCGTCCCAGGGAACAAAACCATGTGAAGTATTCAGCATTGGTTTTGTTTCTTCTGAATAGCCATAACCATTTTCAGCGTTTTGGGAGAATACAGGAATTACTTTCAGCATTCTGCCGGACGGGATTCCGTAAGTTGCTACCTGTCCGCTAAAACCACCGGAGGCAAACATGTATAGCTCATCATATTTTCCGGGAGCCACATAAACCTTTTTAGCTGCGTCTTCATCTGCTGCCTGACTAACCTTTCCGGGCTTGCAGGCTGTGAAAGTGAGTGCTGTTAACGCCGTAAATAACAAGGCGGGTTGATAATTGAATTTCATTTTACTATCGTTTAAATGTTTCCTGTTATTGGTCGTTTTTTCGGAAGAATTCAAGTACCTGACGAGTTTCCTCGTCGCTTACATTTTGGAAGGTCATTTGTACCAGGTGCTTTTCAAAAAGAGCTTTAGCAACAGGGTCATTTTTGGTCATTTCCTCAGGATTGGTGATCATATTCATGATCCACTCTGGGGTGCGACGTTGTGTTACTCCTTTCAAACCTGGTCCCACCAGCTTTTCTCCTGTCATTTTGTGACATGCTGCGCATTTAGCGGTGAACACTGCTTCTCCTTTAGAGGCCATTGCAGCATCTAAGGTTCCTATCTCTACAGAGCTAAACCGTCCTACTCCTTTACTGTCACTTTTGTCTTCAGGATTGCTGACAGCAGAAGTCTCAGTACTGGCAGGCGGGGTGGCGGCTGAAGCCTGGCTTTGTTGAGATGAGGATGTTTCGCTACTTCCGCAACCATAAATAGCTGCAGCAAGAAGGAAGATGAAGAGGCTGGAAATTGATTTTCGTTTCATTGTTATGTTGATTTGTTTGTTAAGGATATTCTTGTCTTTGTTAAGGCTAATAAGCTTTATAACTTTCTACAATATGACTCATCTCTATAAAAGACAAAAGTATCTTTTATTTATATAAAGACAAATTTATCTTCTATTATTTTTATGAAAGTCTATTTGTATTTTAAGGGCCACAAAGAACCTCCAAAAACTTTCATCCTCCGTTTGTGGGTTTCTGCTCATGGAGGTTTTTCTTGAAAGTCTAATTTTTTTATTGAGATTATTAATTGTTCTATAAGGCCTCAATGAGGTCGCATCGCTAGGTTTCTAAGAGGCCAGAAAGAAGGATCAAAAACTTTCATCCTCCGTTTGTGAGCTTCTGTGAGTTCACAGCGATTGCGAAACTATTAAGATCTGTCTTTTTAGACCTAAAATCCATTGCTCTTTGCTGAATGATAATGTGAAGTGTAACGAGAATTTTGTGAATTGAATACACGCCGGGAAAAATGGATACTTCTATATTTGTCCCAGAAAATTGGAGGATTCTTCTCTTATTTTTGAGCTCATTACATTTTTTATAACCAAATTCAGGCAGTAGCCATTTTTTTTAACCAAGATGTCAACGTTGGCATTCGTCATTTCTTTTAAACCAATAAGATCATACTTAAATAATTATTACATGTCATTATCAAGAACAGCCTTTACACTTAATAGCTTTAAAGCTGGGAGAAAAGTAGTTCGGGGCGTATTTTCGCAAGCCGCTTTACTGCTATTATTCCAGCCTCTTTTTGCCCAGCAGGGTAGGACGGTCAGCGACCTCTCCGGAAACAACTGGAAGTTAGTGCTGGATAGAAAAGCCACCTGGATCAACGACGAGCTTTATGCGCCGCCTGTGGCACTTAAAAAGCTTAAGCCAAATTTACCGGTAGGGGGATGGGCCGCTCTGGAAAAGGAACCGGGGATTGTTACTAAAGTGCCGGCAACTGTAGAGCAGTTTCATTGGGGTGCAAACGGCAACAGCTATGGCCTCTCCGGTAATTATTTGGGAGTATCATGGTTCACAACCACCGCCGAGGTTCCGTCCAGCTTTAAGAATAAAAGGATAGTACTGCACTTTGAAAGCGTGAGATTCAGGGCAGAAGTATTTGTGAATAAGAAGCTGGTGGGGTACGATCTCGTTAATGGTACGCCCTTCGATGTTGACATAACAGATGCTGTAGTCCCGGGTAAACAGAACGAAATCGCTGTAAGGATTACTGATCCCAATGGAAATTTTGACTGGAGGGATTCCCAGAATTTTATGTGGGGTAATTACAGAACTAATCCCACACATGGTTTCGGTGGGATCACAGGCAAGGTGAAACTTGTTGCTACAGATAAACTTTATGTCGAGGACATCTTCGTAAAAAATAAACCTAAGGCAAATGAGGTAGATGTGCAGGTAACCACGTTTAATCAATCCAAGGCCATTACAGGAAATCTTCTTATTCAAATTAAAGAGGCTAAAGGTGACCAGAAAGTAGTTTTTGAGAAAACCTATCCATTAACATCCCTTGCCAAAGGCAGGGCCGTGAATACGTATACGATCGCGCTCAACGATGCAAAGCTATGGAGCCCTTCTAGTCCCGACTTGTATAACGTTGTTGCCAAGCTCAGCGGAGCCGACAAGAGTCAGGATGAGTATCAGCAGCGGTTTGGCTTCAGATGGTTTGAAGTAAGGGATATTGACGGCGATAAGCAGTTCTACCTGAATGGAAAGAGGTTTTTTGCACTAACATCTATTAGCTGGGGCTTTTGGCCAGTGAATGGTATCGCCCCGAGCGACGAGTTGGCTAAGAAGCAAATCGAGATAGCTAAGAGGATAGGACTTAACATGCTCAATTTTCATCGTACCATAGGGCAACAAAATGTTCTAGATTATGCCGATGAGCTGGGCCTGCTTTATTTTGCTGAACCAGGGGGAAACCAATATCCTGCCGATCGTTACAATGCCACTGATGCAATGGGAAAAATGCAGGCTGATTTTTATTTTGCCACGAGGAACGAGAAACTATTCCGCATGATCAAAAGGGACCGGAATCATCCATCCCTGGTTATCTACAATATGCACAATGAGCGCGGAGCACAACCTCAGAAGCAGGACAGCTTACAAATGCTGGCTGCCCACAAACTAGATGAAACACGGATCATCACCTATAACTCATCTAATGGAGATATAAAAATAGGTCCGGACCCTCGCTTCAAATTGCATTTATTACCCTATGATTTTACTTTCAGGGACTATGGATGGTTTGATCAGCACCATGCAGGAGGGCCTGGAACTTACCATGATAATTTATATAAAGGACCCAAAGATTTTCTGAGATATTTCGACCATAAGGATGAGATTCAGTACTGGGGAGAGGAAGGTGCAATCGGCACGCCCCCACGGCTTCAACTGATCAGAGATGAAATTTTGAAGACAGGCGCTAAAATAGGTTGGGAGTCTGCCGATTACCTGAAGTGGTATGATGCTTATGATACCTTCCTCAAAACAAACCTAGGCTTTAGCAAGGCCTTTCCTAATGTTGATTCACTCACTAGAAATATGGGGAATGTGGCCTACTACTACCAGGGTAGGGTGATTGAAAATGTAAGGATCTCAAACCAGACCGATGGATATGCAATAAATGGCTGGGAAAGTATGAAGCTGGAAAATCATTCGGGCATCGTGGATAATTACAGGAACGCGAAAGGAGACCCTGAACTCATTTCCAGGTATATGAAACCGCTCTACGTAGCCGTAAAGATGAACAGGAAAGTGCTGGAAGTAAAGGATACCTCTATTGTCGATTTCTTTATTGTTAACGAAGCGGGAATTAAGGGCAATTTTGATTTACATATTTCTGTAGTTGGAAGCGATGGAAAGGTAATTAGTCAGAAAGCAATTCCTGTTAAAGTAACAGGAGGTTCGACTTACGGAGAGCTACTGTCGGCCGGTTTTGCTGCTGTACCTCAAAGTCCTGGTTACACCACTTTAAAAGCCGTCTTGAAGAATAAGGATCAGGTTGTAGCTGAAGGTGATGATAAAATGTTTGCGGTGGCGCTGAACAAAGAGGGTATTCCTGCAAATGGCCAGGTTGCAGATACAAGTGGAGTGGTGTCGGCGTTCATGAAATCTGCTAATATTAATTCATTCAAAGAATTTAAATCCGGCAGGCCCTCCGGCAAATACATGATCGTTGGCGCCTTTGATCCCCAGCAAACAGGAAATCCTTTGGTGACTGAGATCTTAGAGTGGGTAAATGAAGGAAATACTTTGATCGTGATCGGGACTATTGAGAAGTGGGCCACCTTCTTAAACAGGAAGGAGATAGTTGATTACAGGGGAAGCAGGGAGCTTAGAAGCACCTGGTACGGAGGCAACTACTTTGTGAAAGAGCATGACTTATTAAAAGGCCTGCCTCAGAACTGTGTTTTTAATTGGGAATACCAAAGCCTTGCTACATACAATAAAGCGCGGCTAGGATTGAAGATCGAAAACGGGGAAACCGTTGTAGCCTGTGTTGCGGACCATAAGCCTGAAGTGTATTCTGCACTAAGTATCTTACCGCATGGAAGAGGTCGGATCATCCTTTCATCCCTGGATATCTTATCTACAATTAAAGACGTGAACGTAGGAAAAAGGGCAGAGGGAGACGGTGAAAATGCAGCCATGACAACCTTCAACAACTCGTCTAAGAACAGGGCGAATATTGTAGGACAGCAGTTGTTATTGAACATGATAAAGTTTGCCGATCAATAGAGGAATTGGATTTTAGATGTGAGAGGGTGAGAGGTTAGATATGAGATATGAGTTGTTGGGATTTGAGATGTGAGATGTTAGCTATGAGACTTTGTAGAGTCTCATAGTTAATAGTCTCAGATCAAAGGTCCCGCGGAAACTGCCTTAAGTTGACTTGTTGTTCTGCCTTAACAAATAAAGTCACTGATGCTTAGCGTATTATTTTTCTTTGTTTTAGCAATTTGCAGAAATTTGTTTTTGTAGTTTGCTAGAAAGATATTTTTCCTATATTTGCACCACGCTTAGCAAAAGGGCTCAAGAAAATGAAAACCTTTGTCAAGAGCATTTAGAAAGCGTTTTTAGTTAGATTTCCCAATTTCAATTCTAATTAAAATAAACAAGTTCGGGGTGTAGCGTAGCCCGGTATCGCGCCACATTTGGGATGTGGAGGTCGTAGGTTCGAATCCTGCCACCCCGACTTAAAGCCAGTCAAACTGGGTTCAAAAGCCTCTAAATTAAATTTAGAGGCTTTTGAACGTTTAAACGGATCATAGCAATCTTCCCTTCTCAATTTTCACTGTCGAAGCGGACCTTGTTTGCATTGTTTTAACTTTTTATATTTACGAAAAGTATCTCTCATTCTATGGCAATACTGTATACATCTCTTCCTGATTATGTGCGCGGCCATGTTGAAGGCATTGTCGTGATAAAGCACTGGCGTGGGAGAACGGTCATTACAACGTTTCCTGATATGAGCAGGGTGGTTTATTCTGAGAAGCAAAAAGCAGAGCAAAAACGCTTCGCAGAGGCTGTGGCCTACGCTAAATCCATTATCAGGGATCCGCAGAGGAAGGCTGCTTACCAGGCGAAATTACCGCGGGGCAAGAAGGTGTTCAATGCGGCAATTGCCGACTATATGAGAGGAAGAATAGACGAAGAAGATAACAGTTCTGGTTTAGGTCAAGTTCAGGTATCCTACGCTCAAACGCCGCTTATACTGAATCAGAACCGAAGCAGGCCTGAGCCAGACCTGCAGTTGAATAAACCCGCTGTTCTGCGGCCTCTTTTAACCTTAAATTCGGGACCACCCGGAACATCTCATTGATGGGGCTCACTTTGTTGAAGTATTTTTCCAGGCATTATTATAAAATCATTAGCTTTTTTTAGAAGTAGCTGGGTGTTCTATGTCAACTACATTTTAAGTGAAGGCACTGCTACTCCCCAAATAAAAAGTTCTCTATGTTTTCATAGAGAACTTTTTGTTTGATGCTATTCCTGGCTCAGGTCTACTTGATTCCCGCATTATAACTGCTAATCTCACCTGTGTTGCTACCAATCATTTTGATTGCAGTAATTAGGTCCTCAACTTTAAAAGGTTTACTGATATACTGATTCATTCCTGCTTTAATACAAGCTTCCCGGTCTTCTGGCATAGCATTAGCCGTCATGGCAATGATCTCTGGTTGATAGATCGAGTTCTGTCGTATGAACTTTGTAGCCTCCAGTCCATCCATTTCAGGCATAAGCATATCCATGAAAATTACATCGTATTCTTTTCTTTCCAGCATCTCTACTGCTTCCTTGCCATTGTTGGCTATTTCTGGCTGATACCCAAGTTTATTAAGGACTCTTATTGCCAGCTTTTGATTAATAAGATTATCTTCTGCAATCAAAATATCAAGTGGATAAGTAGAAGCAAGATCCTGCAGGGCATTGACTTGCTTTGTTTCTGCTACCTGAAGAGCTTCTTTTTCTGGTTTAAGTTCTAACTGTACAATTTTAAATAGTTGTTGCTGTTTAACAGGTTTGCTTAACACAGAGCTAAATAAATGAGGGTACTTAGACTTGGTTTCATCACCTACAGAACTTAATAAGACTATTGGTATTTCCGGCAACAGCTTTTTTATTTCTTCCGCAAGTTGAATGCCATCCATTTCCGGCATTTGCATATCGGAGATAATTAGGTTGTAATTTCTGTCTTTAGCTAGTAATTCTAAAGCTTCTTTTCCCGACAATGCCGTGGTAACCTCCAATTTGCCCCATTCTAACTGCCCTTTCAAGACAGAAAGATTAGTTTTGTTATCATCGATCACTAAAACTCGTTTCCCTTCGGTATCTCTTCCGAAATTCACATAAGTTTTAACTGAAGAGGTTGCCGGTCTTGTAAGGATATTAAAATAGAAGGTTGTGCCTGCACCAACCTCAGAGCTAACTCCTATTTCACCACCCATTAGTTTCACTAGTCGTTCACTGATGACCAGTCCCAGTCCTGTACCTCCATACTTTCTTGTTGTAGAGGAGTCGACTTGAGAAAAGGCCTTAAATAACCTTGAAAGTTTATCGTCAGGGATACCGATACCAGTATCTTTTACTTCAAATCGAATAGATATATTGTTATTCCCAGCATTTTCCAATTCTACATTTACAAAGACTTCACCCTTGTGGGTAAATTTCATTGCATTACTTACCAGATTAAGCAAAATTTGGCGTATCCTCAGGCTATCGCCCAGAAGCATCACTGGTAGACGATGATCTATCTTATATACCAGGTCTATACCCAGATCAAAAGCCTTTGTGGCAAAAACGTCCATTACATTTTCTACACATTGGCAGAGATCAAAATCATGTTGTTCGATTTCCATACTACCCGATTCTATCTTTGAAAAATCGAGGATATCATTAATTACTCCAAGAAGAGCATCTCCGGAAGTGGTAATAACTTTTACGTATTCCTGCTGTTCGGAATTCAGAGGAGTTTGAGATAAAAGGCCAGCCATACCTATCACCCCGTTCATAGGTGTTCTGATTTCATGGCTCATCGTTGCCAGGAAAATACTTTTTGCTTTGTTTGCTTTTTCTGCTTCTTCTGTCTTTTCCTGAAGATCAGAGTTTAGTACCATCAGGTGCTCTGATTGAGCCTGCATTTCTTCTGTCTGAGCTTGTAATTCTTCAGCCTGGCTCTGCAGTTCTTCGTTCATTGCATGCAGTGCATCCGCCTGTTTTTCCAATTCTACTGACTTTTCTACTAATTCAGAGGTACGCTCGTTCACCTGTTCTTCAAGGTGCTTTTTCTGTTTTTTAATCGTTGCTAATCTGTACCTGAAGAATGAATAAACAGATAAAATAAGGAATAGGATCACTGCGGCTCTAAACCACCATGTTAACCAGAAAGGCGGGGTTATAATGATCTTTAGTTTCACCCCCTTATTATTCCAAACCCCATCACTATTTGCTGCCCTTACATGAAGGGTGTAATTTCCAGGATCTAAATTAGTGTAATGTATCTTCCGGTGGTTATTCAGATAGTTCCACGCTTTGTCGAATCCCTCCAAACGGTAAGCATAGAGGTTTTTGGAAGGATTACTGAAATCGAGGGCTGATACCTCAAACGAAAAGATATTTTGGTGGTAAGAAAGAGTTATCTCTTTAGTCTCATAGATCGGCCTTAATAACGGAGAATTTTCCTCTCCAGGAAGGACAGTTTTATTGAAGATCTGGAAATTAGAAATAACCACCGGTGGAATGTTCTTGTTAAATCTTATTTGAGATGGATTTATAATATTGCAACCTGAGGTCCCTCCCAGGTAAATTTCACCCGTGCTGGCCCTTAATCCTGCACCTGCTTTAAACTCAGCTCCCTGCAGGCCATTAAACACATCATAATTAACTACTTTCCTAGTCTTTGGATTAAGTCTGCAAACACCATTGTTTGTACTGACCCACAGGTAGCCATAATAGTCTTCTGTAATATAGTTAACAGTGTTATTTGGTAACCCGTCTTCCAAAGTAAAGGTGGTGAATTTCCCAGTTCCCGGATTGAATAAATTCAATCCTCCCGCAAGTGTACCCACCCACATATTACCTTTTCTATCCTGGTAAAATGACAAAACCACATTTTTGCCCAGGCTGCTGTTTCCCGGATCGTAATGTTTGAAGCTTTTTGCCGAGGGATTGTAAATACTGACACCAGAAGCAGATCCTATCCAAATGTTTCCTTTCGAATCCTCGAAAAAGGCCCTGATATAATCGCTGAATACAGAGTTTGAGCCATAGTAATTATTGTAGTCAACTTTATACTTCTTGATCAATCCTGTCTTTGGATCCCGTACATTCACGCCACCTCCATTAGTTCCGATCCATACATTTCCTTTACTATCTTCCATTACTGCAAACACAGCCTGGTTGTTTAGCTGATCTGGGCCGGGACCTTCTGTAATATGTTGTACCTTCCTGGTAATTACGTTTATCCTGTCAAGGCCTCCCATGTACGAACCCATCCATAGATCGTTGCTTTTTTTACTTCTGGAGAGACAAAGGACTGATGAACTACTAATAGAATTTAAGTTGCCCGGAATACTGGTTATGAATTCAAACTTTCTTTCTTTTCTTTTATAATAGTTCAATCCGCCGCCATCGGTACCGATCCAAATGTTCCCATTCCTTTCCTCTGCAAAAGACGTAACAACATTAAAATTAAGGTTGTAGTAATCATTTGCTTTGTTCTTTAAACTCTCAAAAAACGAGATATTCTGATCGTAGATATTTAAACCTCCATCATAGGTAGCTATCCAAATTAAGCCTTTATTATCTGCGTAGATGGCGTTAACTGTATAGTTCCTTAGACTGGTAATATCATTCACATCACTTTGGATATGCCGGGCTTTTCCAGTGAGAGGGTCAAACACCTCAAGAGAAGATTGGGTGCCTGCCCAAAGAATTCCATCGGAAGAAACTGCTAAAGCGGTTAAATGGTCATTTCCAATTGATTCAGGATTGGAAAGATCATTTTTGTAGTATTTATACGAGTGGTTTTTTATACTAAAGCTGCATAATCCTCCGCCATTCGTTGCCATCCAAAGATTTTGCGCCTTATCTTCCACTATGGCTTTGATAAAACCTGAGCTGTTATTGCCATTATTACCAGGTTTATTAAGGAATCTTTTAAAATTCTTCCTTACAGGGTTCCATAGGTTTAGCCCGTCTCCCGTGCCGATCCAAACGTTTGATCTGGAATCCTCAAAAATTGTAGTTATATAATGATTGCTTATGGTCGAAGTGTTATTATTGTCAGGTATGAAGCGGGTAAATTTCCCAGTTTTTCGATCCAATTGATGAAGTAGCCATTCTGTGCCAACCCAAAGGTTTCCTTTATTATCCTCATAAACGGCTGTTATGTTATTTGAGGCAAGTGACTGTTTATCATCGGCTTTAGCTTCATAAGTTTTGAATGTTTCTGTTTTTTCGTCGAAGACACTTAAACCCTGGTCTGTACCAACCCAAATGGCACCACGGTTATCCTGGTAAACACAACGAATATTGCTCGAGCGAAGCGTTTTAGGGTTTTTTATGCTATTGCGATAAACGGTAAACCTATACCCATCATACCGATTAAGTCCATCTTGAGTGCCAAACCACATAAAGCCTGAGCGATCTTTCATTATGCAAGTCACCGTGTTTTGAGATAACCCTTCCATAGTTGAAAGATGTCTAAAGTATACGCCGTTCCATTGGGCGAAAACACCTGAAGTTAAAAGAAGGAACACGGAGATAAGGCAAATAAGAAATAACCTTCTCGCGGAATTATCACTCATCGTTTCTGTTGAATTAGCTATTGTTATAAAGCTTATGGATTAGAGGAGGGAATTAATACAGTACACACCATAAATAGTACACCCGGTCCTTATACTCGAAAGTGGAAAAAACGTTTCACCGGTATTGTAATTTATTGTATTCAAAAATAACTCATGTAAACTTCTTGTTAATAAACAGTTATCGTATTAGTTTCTGGAAGGATGGAGCTTTTGGACTTAAAGTATAGAAGAATTAGTTAGCTAAACCAGCCCTGGAATAGATATTAATTCCACATCAGGGAATTTAAACAGCTAAAAGCTATTACAGGAAAATATTTTTTTAATGCAACTAAGAACTTAAACATGAAGTATACACACCCTATTGGGAGGGGAAGATGCTGCAATTATTCACTGCAAAATCCAAAATTTTCAATTAAAATTTGAATATGCCACTGGGGCTGTCAGGAAATGGAATTAATGATAAGAAGCTGCACTGTTAGAAAATACCTTAACCTTTTATTTGTTCTTTGGCTTTGGCTTTATCCCAGTACTTTAACTTACGCTCAAAATAAAGTTACGGGTAGTGTTGTTGATGCTGCTACCAATAATGTTCTGCCCGGAGCTTCGGTAAAAATTAAAGGCTCTACCTCAGGAATTAGTACCGATATGCATGGACGGTTCTCTATTAGTGCCAGGGAAGGCGATGTTTTGATCGTAACAATGGTTGGCTTTGCACCTGTTGAGATTGAGATAGGAACTTTTGTGCCGCTCAAAGTGGAACTGAAACAAGATGTTACAGTCTTGCGGGATGTTATCGTCGGCGTGGGTTATGGAACAATGAAAAAGACAGATCTAAGCAGTTCGCAGGTCAGTATCGGAGCCAATGAAGTTCGTCGCACTGTTAATACTACTATAGAACAGGCAATCCAGGGAAGGGCAGCAAACGTTTATGTTACCTCAAATAGTGGTCAGCCAGGGGCCGCACCCTCTGTAATTTTCAGAGGCTTTAACTCAATTTCCGGCAATAATCAACCTTTATATGTAGTAGATGGAGTTCAATTTAAACCAGATGACGGGGATGGAACCTCAAATCTGCTTGCCGGTATAAACCCGGATGATGTCGAAACAATTAACTTGTTGCAGGGGCCATCTGCAACATCTGTATATGGAGCTTCGGGAGCAGCCGGAGTGGTTGTGATCACCACTAAACGGGGTAAAGCCGGAGCAACCAACGTTGCGTTTAATTCACTTTATACAATTCAAGATGAGCCTAAGCTGATTCGTGTAATGAACCTTAAACAGTGGGCTGAATATCAGAACGAATATGCAAAAGCGAATTACGGCCCCGCTGATCCTTATCTTGCCGATCCATCTATTCTGGGTGAAGGAACCAACTGGCAGGACGCCCTTTTCAGAAAAACCCTACTCAGGAAAAGTACGTTCTCCTTAAGTGGCGGTAATGAACAGACTACGTTTTATTTTTCGGGAGAGTATTTTAACCAGGAAGGTGTCGCTAAAGGGTCTGGCTTCAATCGATATTCGGTGAAATTGAACCTTGATAATCAGGCAAAACTATGGTTGAAAGTAGGAGCGAGTTTAGGGCTAAACAGGACGAGGGAAAAACTGAATATTTCAGAGAGCGAAATATTAAAAATTGCTATCAGTCAGAATCCGTCAATACCATTGAAAAATGCAGATGGATCATGGGGCGGGCCAGATGTACAGCAATATCAACAGACCAATCCAGTTGCCCTTGCCGAAATAAATGACAATACTAATGTAAGGAAAGCTGCTTTGGCCAGTGCCTATGCGGATATCAACTTTTCAAAGAAATTCGTTTTTCATAACGAATTAAATGGCAGGTATGATCAGCTGGGTAATTATCGATTTAATCCTTCTTACAGATTTGGCGGGTATGAAAACCCAATAACCAGGTCGTCCCGGTCAAATACCAATAATTTTTGGTATAGTTTTCACAGCAGACTTGAATATAAAAATGCTTTTAAGAAGCATTCTATAACAGGGATGCTAGCTCATGAGTTTCAGGAAAATGGATACGATGGGGTTAGTGGCTCGCGATCCAAGTTTGTAAATAACGAGGTTCAGGAATTAAATGGCGGTGATGCCTCTACGGCAGTAGCCAACAGCTCCAGGGGTAGCGGAGCGAGGGAATCTTACTTTGGCCGGATCAATTATGTTTATAATGATAAATACATAGCGCAGTTTACCTACCGTGCCGACGGCTCTTCTGCTTTTGGTGCCGATAATCGCTGGGGATATTTTCCGGCAGGTTCGATTGCCTGGAGAATTTCGAGAGAAAACTTTATGAAAGATATTCCGCACCTGGATGAATTGAAATTACGGGCGGAATATGGGGTTTCAGGGAACTCGAATATTTGGGGACCGGGCTACTATGGTTCTCTTTCTGCAGTTCCTACACCATGGGGCACAGGATTTCTTGCTTCAAATTTCCCAAACCCTGAGCTTCGCTGGGAGGCTTCTAAAACCTGGAACGCCGGCTTTGACCTTCATATGTTTAGAAACAGACTTGAAATTATCGCTGATTTTTATCTCAAGGATATTGACCATCTGCTCACTAAAAACCAGTATCCATATTATTCAGGTGGAGATGTTGATTACTCCCCAGGATATATTGATTTTCCCTGGACCAATATTGGTTCTATGAGGAATAGGGGGTTCGGGATAACGGTTAACTCTGTAAACCTGGTGAGAAAAAATATTACCTGGAAAACCAGCGCTAATGTCTCGGTTGACCGCAATAAGGTTACAAGCTTATATTCTGATAAGGGAATATGGGCAAACCTGGGTTCTCTACGGGCAATTACACAGGTAGGTATGCCTGCAGGTTTATTTAACGGCTATTTGGCAGAAGGTTTATTCCAAAATCTCAATGAGGTGCAAATGCATGCACTTCAAACAGAGAATTCTGTTAAGGCGCACAGAGATGGGACTTGGGTAGGGGATATCATCTTCAAAGACCTGAATAACGACGGGGTTATTGATGAAAAGGATAGGACTATCATTGGTAACCCATGGCCTAAATTCACTCTTGGGTTCAACAACTCAATAGGCTACAAGAACTTTGATCTAAACTTGTTCTTCACTGGCAGTTTCGGAAATGATCTTTACAATTACAATAGAAATCTTAACGAAATTCCTGCATCACAAGGTACAAGCAATAATTATTACGCTTCATCATACAACTTTGCCAGACCCAGTAGCTATAATTTAAATGATTCGGATGTCCATTTACTGAATTCAGGGAATAGGATTCCTCGACTTGCTGGCGGAAATGGAAACAGCAGGGCAAATACCTGGTATGTAGAGGACGGGTCATATGTCCGCTTAAAGAACATTGCCTTAAGTTATAAGTTCTCAAAGTCAATGCTTGAAAAAACACGAGTGATAAGTGGTCTTACTGCCACCTTTAACATTCAGAACGCCTTTACTATTACTAAATACACAGGCTATGATCCAGAGGTGGGACTAAGTCCCTATAATGGAACTTTCCTGATAGGAGCAGACCAAGGCAGGTATCCTTCTACCCGCATGTATACGTTCAATTTAACTGCAAATTTTTAATAGCTAATGAAAGAGATATCTAAAATAATTATTCTTTCGGCTCTTTTATTTGTTGTTCAGGCTTGTAAGAAAGACTTTCTTGAACGACCGCCAGTTGATACACTTACCGACGGAGTATTTTATAAAACTGAATCTGAAATATTGGCCGCCACAGCACCCCTTTATAACATTGTTTGGTTTGATTATAACGATAAGGCAGCACTTGCGATCGGAGATGCCCGAGGTGGAAATATGGTTTCCAATGACCGTTCTGCCTTTTACAAATTCAATGTGTCGTCAACCGATCAGACAACTCTGCTTCCCGCCTATAAAGCTTTCTATAAGATTATCGGTCAGAGCAACCTGATTATACAAAATATTAACCGGTATGCGTTAAATGCCCCCGAAGCGGCTAAAAAAGCCGGGATAGCAGAAGCGAAGTTTATGCGTGCGCTCGCTTACTACTATTTAGTAATGAACTGGGGTGAAATACCGGTGATCTACAATAATTCTATCCAATTAAGTGATAAGAATATCAGACGAAATACAAAAGAAAGTATTTGGGCTTTTATAATCCGGGATCTTCGTTATAGCGCTGAAAATTTGCCCCCTGTGCAATCCCAGCAGGGCAGACTCACCAAATATTCAGCTGAAGGGATGTTGGCAAAAATGTATCTGACTCGATCCGGACTCGGCAGAACTAAAGGAAACAGGAATCAAAGTGATTTAGACAGTGCCAGGATTTATTCGGCTGATGTAATAAAAAACAGTGGTTGTGAACTGTTGCCGAATTATGGTGATCTATTTAAAAGTGCCAACAATAACAGTTCAAAGAATAATAAAGAAAGCCTTTTTGCTCTTCAATGGATGAATGCCTCAGAGCCATGGGGAATCAATAATTCATTCCAGGCATATATGGCGTTCAGTCCGGATATCACTGGTACCGGTGATGGGTGGGGTACCGCACATGGGGCATCAGCTAACCTGATCAAATATTTTGTAACAGAACATCCCGAAGACTCTGTGAGACGTAAAGAAACGTTTATGTTCCCGGAAGACCTGTATGCCGAGCTAAACAAAAAAGCAGGGGGAACAAGGTTTACTAAAACTGATGTGGCAAACGTAAAAAAGTATATCATTGGCACTCCGGATGACAACGGAGGGAAAGGACTTTTCATGACTGCCTATATTAATACTTACATGTTACGATTGGCCGAGGTTTACCTGATCTACGCAGAAGCAATACTTGGTAATTCCACAACCACCAATAATTCCGAAGCGCTGAACTATTATAACCAGGTGCGCGCCAGGGCGAAAATGCCAGTAAAAAGCCAGATCTCATTTACAGATATTTTTTGGGAAAAAAGGATTGAAACGCTGATGGAAGGTACAGCATGGTACGAGATTGTGCGATGGTACTATTTCGACAAGACAGGAGCCCTCGAATATATTAGTAAACAGGATAAAGGTTCTTATACCATTAACTATAATCATGGGACTCAGCCCAGAAGCTATACGGCTACTTATAATAGTGAGTATTATTCAGCAACGAATAAAAATTTTGAACTTCCTATCCCTGAATTAGAGATGGCTAATGCCCCTTCGCTGCGATTAGATCCGGTTCCTTTCGATTTAAATAAATTATCAGACTGATAAGTTTCTGCATAAAATGACAAAAAGACTTTTTAATACTGCTCTCCGGTTATTATTCCTGTTGTTGATTGCAGTCCAATGCCTATTGCTTCCTTCATGTGTGAAAGAAAAGGAAATAGTATTCTCAGGTGTGCCGGAAATAACCGGCGTAAGAATGGTAGATCCAGCAAAAAAGGATAGTACTTTTAGGCAGGCGGTACCCGGCAGTTTGATTGTTATTGAAGGCAAAAATTTAGGGGGAGCGAAATCAATTTATTTTAATGATTACCCAGCCCTCTTCAATCCCAATTATAATACCCCTGAACATATAATCATTACAATTCCAGCGGGTGCACCTACAGAAGCCACAAAAAGTGACGTCAAAAGCCAAATTAAGGTTGTTACAACACACGGAGAAACAACCTTCTCCTTTACTCTGGCAGCTCCTACGCCAGTCATTTATTCTGTATCTAATGAAAATGCTATCTCAGGCTCATCCATTACCCTTAAGGGGGCCAATTTGTACTTGCCGGAGAAAATAGTATTTCCTGGGGGTATCGAAGTGACTACAGGGATTGTTACAAGTCCGGACGCCCAGACAGTTAAGGTGACCGTTCCGGCTGGCGTCAGTAAAGCCGGACCGTTAGTATTTATTAACAGGTTTGGAACAACCACTTCAAAAGGTATTTTTAATGATCGTGTTACAGGCGTTCTGGATGACGCCGATGCAATTAATAATTTTTCCTGGGGCGCAGAAAAAACAGCTGATGCAACTCTTTTTCCCGGAGCCCTTGGCAGTTATTACAGAATGACCTTTAGCAATGTTTCAGCTTATAACTGGAATTGGTGGGAGTCAGGACGTTCAATCAACCTGAACTCCATCACCTGGCCAGTAGACAGGTCTGGAAGTGTGAGTGATTATGCTCTAAAGTTTGAAATCTTCGTAAAACAGGGCTGGAGTGGTGGAACCATCTTGATCCGGAATGAGGGGTCTTGGAAATATACTATCCGCTATGCTCCATGGAAGATGGATGCGAGTACCAGCAAAGAGTTTAAAACCGACTCATGGCTAACCGTTACCCTTCCATTAACAGAATTTCGCCTTAAAGCGGATAATATTGATGGCTCCGGAGCTTCTGCTGTAAGGATTTCTGATCTTGTTGGTGATACCGATATGAAAAGAGAATTAGGAATAATGTTTATCAATGATGGACCGGCTGCGGTAGCATCGTTTGATGCTGCAATAGATAATATAAGGATTGTAAGGAAGGAGAATTGAGATCAATTACCAGGAAAAACCGGAACACTTGAAATCGTATTTGATCATTTGGCGGCTTTGGATTATCAGAAATAAGGATGGGCTTGGTTTCAACCGGGTACTATACCTTATTCTCTGTATGCTTTTTCTCTGTTATTCAAAGACTTTTCCTCAGCTGAACGAGCAGAGATATCATTGGCAGAACGTGGCAATCGGGGGCGGTGGTTTCGTTTCCGGAATCATCACATCTAAAGAACATCCTGGGCTTATCTATGCCCGGACAGACGTAGGAGGGGCTTATCGCTGGAACCCGGAAAACCGTAGCTGGGTACCCCTAATGGATTGGGTATCTGAACAACAACAAGGGATGCTGGGAGTTGAATCTATGGCTATCGACCCTCAAAATCCTGCGGTCGTATACGCCTTAACAGGTACTTCCTATTTAAATAAAGGAAAAAGTTATATTCTTAAATCTCTTGACTTCGGTGATCATTTTTCAATTATCGAGGTTACATCTCAATTCAAAGCACATGGTAACGGAATGGGAAGACAGAGTGGTGAAAAGCTGCAGGTGGACCCACTTAATAGTTCCATTTTGTATTGTGGTAGTAGGGGAAATGGATTGTTTAAAAGCCAGGATCAGGGCCTGAGCTGGCAGAAGCTTAATTCTCTAAATGTTACAACTACAGATAATGGTAATGGAGTAAGCTTTATAATTCTGGATAAGTCCAAAGCCTCAATTGGCAAAACAGATAGAATTTTTGCCGGTATTTCCCGGGCAGGTGCAGGTAAGAACCTTTACCGAAGCGATGATGCAGGGGAAACCTTTTCGGCAATTGACAATCCCCAATTAGGTGAGGGATTGATGCCTCAAAGAGCTATACTTTCAGGGGATGGAACACTGATCATTACCTATGGAAATGGGGCAGGACCCCATTCATCTTCAACTGAAACTGTAAATAGGGGACAGATCTGGAAGTATAATATTAATGATAATACCTGGTTAAATATCACTCCACCTGCAATTAACAGAGCTTTTGGGGGAATAAGTGTGGATCCGCATAATCCGAAACGACTAATAGCTTCTACAATAAACACCTATGTTAAACAAGGCAAGCATTCGGGCGATCGTATCTTCCTAAGTAATAATGGGGGCGAAAGTTGGACCGATATCATTGCCAAAAGAGGCTTTTTGCTGAACACCAACGGTTTTCATTGGGCACAAGACCTTTCTATTCATTGGGCCGGATCTATTGAATTTGATCCTTCACACCCCGAAAGGGTCTTTGTCACTTCAGGAAATGGCATTTTTGTTAATGATAAGATCAGTACTGCGAATGAATGGAAGTTTGAGGTAAGGGGACTGGAAGAAACGGTTCCACTTAACCTTGTTAGTGTCCCCAATGGTCCTCTCATTTCAGTAATCGGTGATTATGATGGGTTTACGCACTATGATCCTTCTAAGTATCCATCTATTCATAGTCCCTCAATGGGTACAACAACTGGGCTTGCTTATGCCTATAATAACAGGAGAAAAGTGGTAAGAGTAGGGACAAGCTTATTTTATTCTCTCGATACAGCAAAAAGTTGGACAAAAACCACTTCTGTAAAAGGCGCATTCGGGCAGGTCTCGATTTCGACGGACGGGAATATAATTGTTCACAGCCCCGACAAGTCGAATACGAGCTACCGGACAGCAGATGATGGAATATCCTGGACGAAAATTCAAGGACTTGAAGTTATTAATGCTCACACGGTTTCAGATGGATCAAGGTCGGATAGTTTCTATGCGTATGATCCGGCAACTGGGTTTATTTTAAGAAGTATGGATGGAGGATGCACGTTTAAACCGGCTGGAAATGCAGGAAAGGGTGGGTCAAAGGTAATTCGATCGGTTCCTGGAAAAGCAGGGCATATTTGGATTGCAGGTAATAAAACTGGCTTACTCCGATCTGTAAACTCAGGAGAGACATTTTCCAGAATAGCATCAGTTTCCGTTTGTAGTGCGGTGGGAGTCGGAAAGGAGGCACCCGGAAGCAATTACGAAACACTTTTTATCTATGGGGTAGTTGACGGGGTTCAGGGGGTATATAGGTCAATTAATGAGGGTAAGTCGTGGATCCGCATAAGTAATGACAAAGCAAAATTCGGTGGCCCTGGTAATGGACAATTTGTAATGGGTGATATGAATGTGTATGGCAGGGTTTATATGAGCACGGGAGGGCGGGGAATAGTATATGCAGATCCCTAATAATTTAAGATGTTGTGATATGCAATACAGGTCTTTACTGGATGCCATGAATTAAATAAAGCAACATAACAGAATGCAGTCCCAAAACTTATATCCTGTCGTCAACTGGAGGATTGCCCAATAGTAAGAAAACTATTTGCTGAATGGATTCTAGTGGCTTTTAAACAAAAGTTATAGAAAATACAACAAATTTATGATAGGGATCCGGCTGTCTGTCTTATCTTTGAAGAACCACAATCATTTTTTAATTTAACTGATTAACCAATTAATACCATTCGGTTTCGCTTGGCGGACTGTGAAACTTACCTATTATAAAGTTCATGACTAAGAGGAGAATCATTATACGTTGCCTTGGTTTCTGTCTTTTATTGTTTGCGTTTATTGTTAAGGCTTATTCGCAAGATGAGAGGCCGCAGTTTACATCTATTACTGTGAATGAGGGCTTATCTTCTAATACAATCAATGCTATTGTGAAAGATAAATATGGTTTTGTGTGGTTTGGAACAGACGACGGGCTGAACAAATTCAACGGACTGGAATTCACTGTATATAAGAACAACCCTGCCGACAAAGCAAGTCTCAGAAATAATGAGATCAGTTGTCTGCATGAAGACAATAAAGGAAGGCTTTGGATTGGTACAAATGGCGGAGGGGTTAGCCTTTATGACCGAAAGCATAATAACTTTATAAATTTTAGCAGTCAAACAACGGGGCTTAGCAGTAATGCAATTGCTTCTTTATCCAGCGATAATAGTGGAAACCTCTGGATTGGTACATACAGCGGCTTGAATGTGTTCAATGTAGAAACACGGAAAGTGACAAAGATGAATGTTGGTCCCAGGAACAATGCAAGCTCCGGATTTAGCCCTATTACTGCACTTTATCGCGACGTTAAGGGACAAATGTGGATCGGGACTCCGAAGGGCTTATACTTGAAGAATAGGAGTTCACAGACGTTGTCACGCTTTGTACATCGGACAGAGGATCCTTCGAGTATTTCTGATGACGCAATTCAGGCTATAAGTGGGGATAGTAATGGAACGGTTTGGATAGGAACAGAGAATGGTCTTAATAAGTATATTAATAGCTCAAGAAGTTTTATCGGGTATTTTACCAAGCCAAATGCTCCCGGTAGTATAAGCAGTAACTTTATTTGGGTGCTGGCTGCCGATAGAAATGGGCATTTGTGGATCGGTACTGAGGAAGGGCTTGATATAATGGATGTCGCAGATTCAAAAGTCGTCAGTATTAAGCCCGACAGTCGCAATAAGCATAGTATCAATAACAAGTCGATCCGTAGTATTCTGATTGATAATCAAAATATCTACTGGGTAGGGCTTTTTCAGGGCGGGGTGAATAAGTATGACCAGAACCTGTCGACATTTAACCTGGTACAGAGCAATAAGTATGATCCCTCGGGATTGAATGCACCGATCGTAACTGCTTTTGCCGAGGCAAATAATGAAAACATCTTTGTCGGTACAGATGGAGGTGGATTAAGCGAATTCAATAGGAAAAACGGTAGTTTTCGCCGGTTGAAACTGCTGGGAAAAGAGAACTCAACAATTCTCGCTCTGGAGAAAAGCGCTGGAAAACTATACGCTGGAACCTATTCAAAGGGACTTTTTATTATCGACCCGGAAAGCGGGAATTACAGACAATTGAAAAAAGGCCCTTCTCCGTCTGATCTTAATCACAATGATATTTTTTGTATAAAGGCCGACTGGGCGGGAAATATTTATATCGGAACTAATGGCGGCGGAATAAATATCTATGATCCTAAATCCGGGATCATTACCAAATATGTAAACGACTATAAATTAGAGCGTAACAATAATTACCCACTAAACAATGGGATAAGGGCATTTGAAGAGGATGATGAAGGCCATATGTGGATAGGCACTTATGGTGGAGGGATCTCTGTATTTAACCCTAAAACAAAGAAGTTCCGCTTCTATACTAATACTCAAGGAGGAATTACCAGTAATGTTGTTTTATCCCTGCTTAATGATCATAAAGGCAATATGTGGATAGGAACGTTAGGTGGGGGGCTTTGCGCCTTAAATATTAAAACTAATCGCGTTGTATCTTATACTGAAAGAAATGGACTTGCGAATAATGTTGTTCATAAGATCATTGAAGACCCAAGTGGCTTTATCTGGCTTAGCACCAACAAAGGGGTTTCAAGGTTTGACCCCCGGACCGGAAAAATAAAGAACTATAACCGCTATAACGGTCTGCAGCAAAGCTCATTTGTTACAGGGGCGGGGTTAGAGGCTTCAAACGGCGAAATATTTTTTGGAGGCCAGAATGGCTTCAACTACTTTAATCCTACCCATTTAAAAACCAACCACAATATACCAGACGTCGTTTTTACCGATCTTAAGATATCAAATAAGTCTGTAGGACCAGCCGACAAAGGCTCAAAGACAAATGGTGATATATTATTAGCAGAGGAAGCTAATATAGATTATAAAGAAACCTTTTCAGTATCGTTTGTAGCTCTCAATTTCAGTATAGCTGAGCAGAACCAGTATGCGTACAAGCTGGAAGGCTTTGATAAGGACTGGAACTATTCTGGTACTAAAAATTTCGCCACCTATACTAACCTTGATCCGGGAGAATACGTTTTTAAAGTTAAGGCAAGTAATAACGACGGATTATGGAATGAGAAGGGAGCAGTGCTTAAAATTATTATTCATCCTCCTTTTTATCGCACAAAGCTCGCCTACTTTGTTTACCTGGTGCTTTTTCTTTCCCTCTTGGCTTATTCAAGGCACAGAGGAATTAAAAGATTGAAGACAAAATTTGCCTTGGAACAGGAGCGGATACAAGCCAGGCAGTTGATTGAGCAGGAACGCAGGGAAGCAGAAAGGTCGAATGAACTTAACCGCCTTAAAATTAAATTTCTCACTAATTTAAGTCATGAATTCAGAACTCCGATTTCGCTGATCATGGGTCCGGTAGAAGACCTGCTCAACCGCCAGTGGGATGAGAAAGCGAGTACTCAGCTAAATATGGTCAAGCGAAATGGAAGAAGGTTGCTTAACCTTGTTAATCAATTGCTTGACTTTAGAAAAATGGAGGAGCAGGAGTTGAAACTTATCCCTGCGCCAGGGGATATAGTACCCTTCCTTAAAGAAATTTCAGAATCATTTAAAGACCTGTCAGAAAGAAAAAAAATAAGGTTTAATTACCATTCAAATTTAGAAAGCTTGCATGTCTGGTTCGATCAGGACAAAGTTGAGCGTATTTTATTTAATCTGCTATCAAACGCTTTTAAGTTCACAGAGGCAGGAGGAGATATATTCCTGGAAATAGATTCTAAGAGTTACGGTAATGACCGTGCTATGGCCTTGCTGGAAATTAAGGTAAGAGATACAGGTATCGGGATTGCTGCAGAAAAGAAGGATATAGTTTTTGAACGCTTTTTTCAGATCGATACTGATGCTGCCATATTAAATCAGGGTAGTGGTATAGGTTTATCGATAGCAAGGGAATTTACCAGGATGCACGGAGGTGATATTTTATTGGATAGCGAAGAAGGAAAGGGAAGTACCTTTACTGTTACGCTGCCTCTTTCCCTGGCTGCGGAGTCCGAAACTGCGGAAAAATCACCTTCCAGAGAAGCTGAACTAGAAATTGAATCTTTGGAGACGGATGAAAACACTAGTATTCAAACAGATCATTTTATAAGTGATGAGCGCGACCTGCCCACCATACTTTTGGTCGAAGATAATGAGGATTTTCGCTTCTATTTAAAAGATAATTTGAAAGTTCATTACCGGGTGATAGAAGCTACTAATGGTAAGGAAGGATGGCAGAAAGCCCTGGCGACCCACCCCCAGCTTATAGTTAGCGATATTAGTATGCCCTATATGGATGGAATAGCTTTGAGCAGAAAGGTTAAGCAGGATAAACGAACCTCACATATCCCGCTAATTCTGTTGACGGCACTAAACGCGGAGCAGGAACAGGTAAGAGGATTGGAGACAGGGGCAAATGACTATATGACGAAGCCTTTTAATTTTGAGATTTTAAACGCCAAGATCCGTAACCTCCTTCTTCTGAATAAGACACTGAAAGAGACTTACACCAAACAGGTAAAAGTGCTCCCGACAGAGATCGATATTGAATCTGACAATGAGAAGTTCGTGAACAAGGTGTTGCGTTATATAGACGAGAATCTAAATGACCCCAAATTGTCTGTAGAGGATCTAAGCAAGCATATTGGTATGAGCCGGGCGACGCTATATCATAAGCTTTTGGAAGTTACCGGGCAATCTCCTGTTGATTTTATCCGGTCGGTGAAGTTAGAACGCGCCGCTATCTTACTTGAGAAAAGTGACTACAACGTGGCCCAAATCGCTTACATGACAGGTTACTCTTCACCAACTTATTTTACAAAGTCGTTTAAAACTAAGTACAATATGCTTCCTACCGAATACTCCAGCCTGAAGCGTGGAAATAGGAGTAGCCTTTAACGAAGGTTCCTTTTGATCCAGTCTAAAATCTGATGTCTTGTTTGAGTAGACACCCAATGTTCGTTTACCGGCGTGATAAGGGCTTCCTTTTTCGAGCCAAGACTGTTGTAAACGATGTAGCTGGTAGTGGGAGGGCATACATTATCGTTATAACCCCAGGTCATAAAAACCGGAACTTTTACCTGCTTGGCAAAATTAACCACATCGTAATATTCCAGGGTTTTTAGAACCTCAGGAGTATCTGTGCCTTCAAAGTTTTTAAATAAATGCGGGTAACCTCCAGCTCTTCCAGCTTTGTATCCGGCCATGTCACTCAATGCCGGGTGATTTGCCGAACAGGCAGTTATCCGTGAGTCAAGGCCTGTCGCTACCAGAGCCAAAGCTCCTCCCTGGCTTCCACCCTGTGCGATCACATTCTTTTTATCCCACTGGGGTAACGATGTTAAATAGTCGACAACCCGGAGGCAGGAGAGGTAAACTTTTTTCATGTAATAGGTGTCTCTATTGCTTATCCCATTTACCAGGTAACTATTGTTACCATTCCCAAAAGCCTTGCTGATCTCCTGATACGTAGAGTCGCTAAGGTCGGGTCTTATTCCGTGGATCTCCATGTCAAAGCGGATAACTCCACTCTCCGCATAAAAATTGTCCTTTAAAGGATTCATTGGTTTTATTCCCGCTCCCGGAGGCGACAATACAACAGGATATTTGCCTTCCTTCTTAGGCATAGTAAGATAACCGTATATGTAATTCCCCTTTTTGAAAGCTTGTAACTTTACCAGGTAACAGTTCACTTTATCGTTAGAGTACTGGGGGGAAAACGTTCTTTCTACTTCCATAGGGCATTTCGCTGCCTCCTCCTTTGCTTTATTCCAAAATGCAGAAAAATCTGTGGGTAGCTTTGTATAAGGCTGAAGCCGCTCTGGCTCGAAGCCAACCTTAATATGGTGTTTGTATTCTTCGCCTTTAATTTTCACCGACAACTGGCAATCTTTGAAACCCGGCTGTGAAAGAGTGCCCAATGAGATAATAGCCTTTCCGTCTTTTAAGGTCACTTTCCCATTTTTATCTGCGGGCATAAGCTCTGGGCCTATGCTGTAGCTTATCTCCAATTTATCTTTAAGGATCCCAAACTCGTAGAGGGCTACCTCAACCTTGGCCTCTTCGTTCAAGTTGTACAGCCAATTGCTATGGTCGGGAGTAGCTACCCATAAAACGTCGCTTTGATATGGATAATTCTGGGCAAGAGCGCTGTAAATTGATAAAATAGTAAGAATTAAAAGTAGGGCCTTCTTCACGATTATTAAAATTGGATTAAAAAATAGAGCTGGCTAAGATAGAAAATCCTCTTTTAATAGAACTAGCCGGAAATACTAATTAAGGCTTGCTAAGACCTTTCAATAGGATCCCTGCTGTTGCCAGAACCAAGCCAGCGGCAATATATTTGCGGTGTGCCTTCGGCTTCCCAGGCAATCCCCATCCTCCATGAATACCTGTTCCATAATTAACGGTATTGAATAAATTGCCATTGGTGCTTGATGCAGGATCCGCATTTTTAAGATAAAAATCTATAAATCTTTTGGTAGCACCACGCGTAAGGGATGGGAATAATTTGTAGGCAAGCCAAAGCATAGTACTGGCACTGCCCATATGGATTTCTGGTCGTGGATGTTCAATTAAAGAGGCCACAGCAAGAGCCAGTCGGTTTGGATCGTAAACTGGAGGGGCAGGACGCAGGACCTTACCTGTATAATTAGCAGCATGCTGAATTCCAGGTGTATCTAAGAAAGCAGGGAACATATCACATACGTGAATGTCAGGAAATGAACTAAGTTCTGCTTTAAGTGCTGCAGAAAAGCCCTTTAATCCAAATTTGCTGGCAGAATAACTTACCCCAAACGGTACAGGCAAGAACCCTCCAACAGAAATATTGTTAATCAAAATGCCACTGCCTTGCTCTTTAAAATAAGGGAGCACAGCATGAGCACCATATATATACCCAAGCAAATTGATCTTAATTACCTGTTCATGTACTTCCGTAGGTGTTTTACCGAATTCGCCTACAGCAAGGACGCCAGCATTATTTACCCAGACGTCAATTCTGTTTCCAAACTGTCTTGCCTGATCTGCCAGTTTTATTAGGTCTTTTGGGTCTGTAACGTCGACCGTTACCGCAATCGCGACAGAGCCGAGGGCGACACATTCACTAACCACATCCTGTAAAGCTTCTTCATTTCGTGACGAAAGGATCAGATTAGTACCATATTGGGCTAATTCTAAGGCAATTGCTTTACCCGCTCCACTGGATGCCCCTGTAATTACAACCGTTTTTCCTTTAATGCTGCTATTATCTTTCATAGATTATATTTAGCCTTTAGGTTTAATTATAAAGTTATGATTTAACCTCGCCGTAAGCAGAATGTTTTCTTATTGTGCCTTCGATTTGCTTTCCATGCGTATTTTCCTAATTGCCTTTAATGGAAACATTTCAGGTATGGAGACTCCAATAAGGGCAGTAATAGGAATGAAAAGTATGGTGAATAGTTGGTTAAATTAGACCGTTGAGTAAAACGGGCCAAAACATGCTTTATTTTTGGATTCTGAGTTCGAAAACAAAATTTAAGGATATTAATAATAGAGGATGAAGTGGATTACTAGAGAACGACCCAAGATCGATAGGATAGCCTGTCCCTGGCTGATCAAGAATTTTATAGATCCAGAGGCTGAGTTTATATATGTTCCGTTCACTGATGTAAAAAGATTAGCCTCAGAATTAGATGCTATTCCATTTGATGTCCCTGATGTAGAGTACACTCACTACGAGGAAGAGTGCACCTTCGACTATCTAATAAAAAAATATAAAATAAAGGACCCTAATATTCATACCCTCGCTCGTATCGTACGGGGAGCTGATACCGATCGTCATGATTTTGCACCCCAGGCAGCAGGTCTATGGGCAATTTCAGCTGGTCTGGCCTATAATATTCAGAATGATCACGAGCTTCTGGAAGCCGGGATGCTGCTTTATGATGCCTTATATTCCTGGGCTAAGCACTTACAGAACGTTAAGCACACTGAAAGTAAGAACGAACAACTTTTATTGCAGGTTTACAATAAACTTCTTGAGGAAGGCTATGGAAAGGGGAGGAAAACTCCGAAATGGGTTAAGGAAATAAAGGATGCTATCCAGGATCAAATTGATACCAACTTATCATTGAGCCTCTCCGATATTTCCAGGGAGTTGAATATTCACCCGGCTTATCTTTCAAGAGAGTTTAGTAAGCATTTCGATAATCTTAGCTTCGGCGACTATATCCGGAAGATGAGGATAGAGAAAGCGATAGAATATTTAAAAGGGTCAGATTATTCCCTGACTGAAATTGCTTATCTCACAGGTTTTTCCGATCAAAGTCACTTCAATCGTATATTTAAAAAGCACACCCGAAAAACACCAGCAGCCTTCAAAAAGGATCTTAAAAAATAATACCGGGGCTGGGATAAATACTTCTTTCAGGAAACAAAAGAGTGTTAACTCAAACATTGCAGCAAATAGCAAGGTTAGTGTTCTGTGTTAATTTTTTTAAACTAATGAAGGAAAGTAAAGGAATATCGGTAATAATGCCTGTTTATAACCAGGCTTCTTTTATTCTAAGGGCAATAGAAAGTCTAAAAAAGCAGGAGTTCAATAATTGGGAATTGTTATTGATAAATGATGGGTCCTCTGATCATCTCGAGGACATAATCAGTCCTTACCTTGCTGATCAACGAATCCGTTATTTTGTTAATCCGGTAAACAAGGGACTTGGGTTTTGCCTGAATAAGGGACTGGAAAATGCACGGCAGGAATTCATTGCCTACCTTCCTGCCGACGATCTTTACTATAAAAACCATTTACAGTCCTTATTTAACAAGCTTATTGAAAACCCGGGTGCCAACATGGCCTTCTCGGGAATGAGACATCACTATAATCGCTATTGCCAACAAAAATTAGATGGTTATTGGTATCAGCTCGTCCAGGTTCTTCACCGGAAAACTGCCGACAGGTGGATGGAGAGGGATGAACTGGTTACGGACGACCTGGACAGGATGTTTTGGAATGATCTGTTGCAACGGGGAAATCCTATACCTACTAATGAAATAAGTTGTGAATGGGTGGACCACCCACAGCAGCGGCATAAGATACTTCAAGAGCCTGTTGGAGGGATAAACCCTTATAAGTTGTATTATAAAGTGAAGCAACCACTACGTTATCATACAACCGTCGGCAATTTCATTGACGAGGTTTCCTATTTCGAACGTTTTCGTAACAGAAGAGATACTCCGCTTTCTAACGATCCTTTAAAGATAGTACTCGTTGGAGAACTTGCTTATAATTCCGAAAGGGTACTAGCGTTGGAAGAACAAGGCCATAAATTGTATGGCTTATGGATGAAGGATCCTTATTGGTACAATTCCGTTGGCCCTTTACCTTTCGGTCATGTAGAAGATATTCCTTATGAGAACTGGCAGAAGAAGATTGAGGAGATACAACCGGATATTATCTATGCTCTGCTTAACTGGCAAGCTGTTCCAATTGCACATGAAGTTTTAATAAATAACCCTGGAATTCCTTTTGTCTGGCATTTTAAAGAGGGGCCTTTTATTTGTTTGGAAAAAGGCACCTGGAATGAATTGATCGACCTGTATTCCAAGTCGGATGGGCAGATCTACTCAAGTCCCGAAATGAGAGATTGGTTTACACAGTTCCTCCCTCCGGAAGCCAATAATGATTTTATCCTGGATGGAGATTTGCCGAAAAAGGAATGGTTTAAAACAGAGCTTTCACCAAGATTATCTGAAAAGGATGGAGAGATCCATACCGTAGTTCCTGGGCGTCCTATAGGCTTGCACCCACATACAGTGGCAGAACTGGCGAAGCATAAGATACACTTACATTTCTATGGAGATTTTACTCACGGACAATGGAAGCAATGGATAGAGAAAACTCACTTGATGGCGCCCGGGTATCTTCACACTCACTCTAATGTTACCCAGGAAAACTGGGTTAAAGAATTTTCTCAATATGACGCAGGATGGCTCCATTTTTTTCAGAGCGAGAACAATGGCGAGTATATGCGAGCAAATTGGGACGACCTGAATTACCCAGCAAGAATGGCAACGCTGGCTGTAGCTGGTTTGCCAATGCTACAGAGAGATAATACCGGACATATTGTAGCTACTCAAACCCTGGTTAAAGAGGAAGGGTTGGGCGTGTTCTTTAATACTATGGAGGATTTGGCTGAGCAGCTTAAGGATAAAGAAAACCTTGATCGTATAAGACAAAATGTTTGGGAGAAAAGATCATCCTTTTCATTTGACCATCATGTTCCCGGTCTAATTGCATATTTTAGAGAAGTTATTGCTGAGAAGCATGCCAAAGAGATTTCAAATAAAGTCAGCGCCTGAGATCAGGTGAGATTAATAAGAACCAAGGTGCTAACGAAAGTATGAATTACTTCGTCAGAACCTTGGTCTTAGTTGTAGTCGTAAATCGTAATTCTTCAAATCTTAAATCCTCAGGCAGTCCTGCTTAGGAAGTACTCCGGAGCATTCACTTCCCTATTCTCGATTGTGGTGGGCAATTCGAGGTGATATGCGCCAGATGGAATGATCCCAAAACCCCCGTATTTCTCCATCAATCGAACCTGCGCCAGAACATCTTCACCACAATGTTCTTCCGGTAATTCTTCCCAAAAATCAAAACCTCCTGTTTCTTTAAGTTTGGCGGTATCATAGAGGATGCATCCCCCCACCCAGGCCACTTTGTATTTTTTCTGATCCTCCGGTTTAATATCAAGCCGTTTCGCTACATGATGGATGTTTGCTGCATTATGAAGAGGATAGCGTTGCCACTTCTCTGTTCCGGGCCGTACTACTTCAGGCTGTACCTGTCCCTCCCAAAATTCGATAAGCTGCTGGTGAGGGCGGATGTCATTCAAATAGCTCAGTCCTATCAGTGCCATGCCTGCAAAACCCGTTTTTTCTTCCTCCAATGCCTTTACCATGCGGTCGATGACATCGGGTTCTAATACCACATCATCATCAAGGAACAAAGAAAAGTCCCCTGAGGAATTTTCCAACAGAAACTGCCTTTGATGGGCAATTCCTTTTTTAGGAAAATTCTGAAGGATCTTTATAGGATTTCCATGGAATTCAATCAGCCGGCTTATAGTTTGAATAGTCTGATCATCACCGACAAAAACGTCGCTTTGATCTGAAACCACCACTTCAAAATCTTTGAATGTTTGGGCCGAAAGTGCAGTTAGTGTTGCAACCAGGGCATTCGGCCGGTTATATGTAGGGATTAATACAGATACTCTCATATTTATGCTGCTTCTGATTGGTTTTCTATTTTTTCCTCTGAAATTCTTAATTCGATCAACTCCTCTATAGATTCCCTTACGGCATCAACACTAACCTCTGCAACAAAGGAAGTATCATGCTTACAGGTGCCAGGATCATCTTTCCCGAACTTAGCAGAGGCAAGACCACATAATGGACAATTAAGGATACCCGACAATAAAGATCTGTTATAGCTGGTGCTCATTGGAAGGCCAGTAATTAAGTTGCCGAACCAATAAATGCCCACGGTAGGTGTTTTCAAAGCGCGGGCAAGATGTAAGGGACCTGTATCATTTGAAATAAGAAGATCAGCCAATGACAGCAGCCCTGTCATCCCCGATAGTTTCAATTTATTGCACAAGTTGATCACCTGATCTTTCGCCTGCACATGTTGCATAACTTTATCTACAACTTCCTGTTCAAAAGGCACTCCTGTAACATAAACGATGTAGCCTTTCGCTGCAAGGTCATCTGCTATTTCAGCAAAATGCTCCCCTGGCCATCTGCGCCGCAGATCTGATGCTCCCGGATGTATTACAGCAACTGGTTTCTCAGGAAATCCTATAATGTTTCTTGCTTCCTGAATATCTTCCGGTGTTACACTTGCCGCAGGCTCAATTTCGGTAGTTTTGGCTCCAACTTTTGCAACTACTTCCAGATACCTAAGCACCTCACTGAAATAATAAACATAAGGTACAGATATGTCTAATGCTGCAGCAAAAGGAGTTTTTAACCCCACTGTTAATTTGGCTCCCAGTTTCAGCAGGAAAGGATTTGAATTACCTCCTCCACCGTGAAGCTGAAAGGCAATGTCAAAGTGTTCCTTTTTCATTTCGTCGTAAAAGGCGTTCATCTCGTCCTGATCAGGCTCAAAACCTTCACGTTCGCTTATTCCCGGATAAGGAGGCACAACAATAACGCGATCAACAGGCCCGGGTCGTCCATCGAGGTATTCTTTGTGCCAGGGCCTTCCAAGTAATACAATTTCGGCATCCTGAAATTTGTTGCGCAGGGCCTGTAGCGCAGGCAAGACGAAAATGTAGTCGCCTAGGGCATTAGCCCTTAGTACAGCAATTTTCTTTGGATTTGGAATGTTAGTCATAGGTAGTGATTCTTTATTCTAAATTATCAGGCCGGGTGCAAAGTCCCAGTAATTCTGCCGTATCAACAACATGGCCTTCCATTGCTTTCTCAACGTCTTCACGTTCTGAAGCTGCTGGCAGGTCGAGCATGGTGTCAAGGGCGTAAACTCTGAACCAATAATGATGGGTTCCCTGGAAGTACCGCGGGCATGGACCTTCATAGCCAAAAGTGTGATTATTGCAAAGACCTTCCACGCCGCCTGCAGGTACTTTACCTTCCTCAAAATTCTGAGTGACTGCAGGAATGTTAAATACCATCCAATGTGTCCATGGCTTTGGGGTGGCATCTACATCTTCAATGATAAGCACAAAGCTTTCTGCAGCTGCAGGTACATCTTCTAACTGAATTGGAGGGTTAATGTTCGGACCCAGGCATGTGTAAGGAGTAGGAATTTCCTGATTGTGTTCGAATACTGTTTTTATCTTCATATGTTTTCTGATCGTGGTTTCAGAACAACATTTGCGGATAAAAAGTTTAATTCAGAGTGAAATTAGGAGGATTGTGGTAAATACAGTCCGGTTGTAGAGATCTCCATAAACCTGTCGGGATGGGCCAGTTGGCTGAATCCAAATTGCTTATATAGGCCATGGGCATCCATTGTTGCCAGCATCCATCTTCTCAGACCCTGTAAGGATGGATGTTCTTTAATGAATTCCATTAACTTTTTTGAAACCCCTCTTTTCCGGTATGGGGGCAAAACAAATACATCCGCAAGGTAGGCGAAGGTAGCATAGTCAGACATAATCCGGGCAAAGCCAATCTGGTTGTCATTCAAATAGACACCAAAACAAAGGGAGTTTTCAATAGACCTTTCAACAATTTCGAGAGGGATGTTTTTGGCCCAGTAAGATTCTTTGCTAAGGTAGCTATGGATCAGAGGAATATCTAATTTAGTTTTATCGGTGGAAATGAGTAGTTGCGGCATGGGGGGGAATGAAGGATTGAAGGATTGAAGGAATGAAGGAGTGAAGGAGTGAATGAATGAATGAATGAAGGAGAGAATAATAGAATGAAAGCAGGAGTTTTTTCAGCGTTCCTGCCTTCACATATCGTAAATCGTAAATCAAAAAATCGTAAATCTCCTCACGCTCGCATATTTATATACTGAAGGGGTTGCCCAAAATCTTCTTTACGGCAAAGCGCAATTACAGCCTGCAAATCATCGATCTTTTTTCCCTGCACGCGTACTTGATCGTCCATAATAGAGGCTTGAACTTTAATTCCGCTGTCTTTAATTGCTTTTACAATTTTCTTGGCGGCATCTTTATCGATTCCCTCTTTAATCTTTATTTCTTTCCTCAACATGTTTCCTGAAGCGTATTGTTCTTTTCCCATATCCAGGGCTTTAGGATCGAGGCTTTGTTTAACCATCCTTGTTATGATCGAGTCCTGAATAGCTTTCAGGCGCATATCATTCTCGGTAACTATTGTGATCTGGTTTGTTTTTTTATCAAGGTCGACTGTGCTTTTAGAATCGTTGAAATCAAAACGGTTTAGAATTTCTTTCTTAGCGTTATTGATAGCATTATCTAGTGTTTGAGCATCAATCTTACTTACAATGTCAAATGAAGGCATATGAGTGATTTGAGGGTCTAAAAATATGTGCTTAGATTTAATAATAAAACAAATTTGTTAACAAAAGTATTTAAGAAAATAAAAAGCATGAAGAAGAAATCTGAATCAGGCAAGTCTGCTAAAAAAAGTGTTAAAAAAACCGAGAAGAAGGAGCTTGAAAGTGGCTTAGCTCAAAAATTCCTTGATGCTGTTAATACTTTAGGTCACGATGCAGAACGGATTGCGAAGGATATAAAAAAGATGAGTAAGCAGATAGCAGACAAGCTATCTGAAAAGATTAAACAAGCCAAAGAGGAAGAGAAGAAAGCATCGAGGAAGAAACCTAAGAAGACCAATACTGCTAAGGAAGAAGATAAGTCGCCCAAAAAGGAGGAGAGTAAGACACGAGCTGAAAAGGTTGTGGCTAAAGTTGCCTCTAAGAAAAGTAAAGCGCCGGTTATCCAAACAGAGGAAATGCCGGCAATTGATGATTCGCCTTCAGAAAATCAAGGCCGCGTTCGGGGAGCTAGAACGAAAGTTGAAAGTACTCTAAAGACTGAACCTGAGGAAAAGCCTGTAGCTCGTAAAGGCAGGACCAGGGCTAAAGCAAATTCTGCACCAGCTGAAGCAAAACCGGCAGCTAAAAGAACCCGCAAAACGGCAGCCGCCAAACCTACTGGATTAGACGGAAATGCTCAGGAAATCCCAAACAATAATAACGAGGCAGGGAATCAGGAATAAAAGCTTTGTTAAGGGGTTTTACTTAATTAATATTAACTTAACAATTAATTATACAGTTTTGCAGTCCCGCTCCAATAGTGCGGGCTGTTTTGATTTTCAATGCCCAAGCAAAAAATTCTTTTTACTAATCGTGAAATTAGCTGGCTGTACTTCAATGAGAGGGTATTACAGGAGGCTGCGGACAAAACTGTACCTTTAATTGAACGTGTCCGTTTCCTTGCAATTTTTTCATCCAACCTCGACGAGTTTTACCGTGTTCGGGTTCCCACGCTAAATAGACTTGCAAACGTCAATACTAAAGCAAAGGAACTTATTGGGTACAATCCGAAAAAGATTCTTAAACAGATCAAGGAAATAGTAGTAAGGCAAGAGCGACGTTTTAATCACTTGTTTGAGGATGAGATTATCAAAGAGCTGGCAGAGGAACGTATCTTTATTATAAACGAGAAGCAGCTTAATGTTACAAGGGGAGATTTTTTAAGGAACTATTTCCGGGTGAAGCTGCTTTCAACACTCGTGCCTATAATGCTCGAGGATGATAAGCCTTTCCCGGAGCTGAAAGACCGGGCCATTTATTTCCTAGTAAAGCTGTCTAAAGAGAATGAGAAGGTCAAGTACAGCCTTATCGAAATACCAACCGATAGCCTTGAACGATTTGTTGTTTTGCCGGAAACCAATAACCTGAAGTTTATTATCCTGCTCGACGACATAATCCGCTATTGCCTGGACCAGATTTTCTTCATTTTTGAATACACGTCCATTGAGGCTTATTCAATCCAGCTAACACGCGATGCGGAGCTTGAGCTAGATAAACATGTTAGTGAGAAGTTTATTGAAGCCCTAAGTAAAAGTCTTCAGAAACGGAAGAAAGGGAAGCCGATGCGCCTATTGTATGATAACAATATGCCCCTGGATATGCTTACCTATCTGGTTGAAAAACTTCACCTAAGCGCCGAAGGGCTTATTCCTGGTAACCGGTATCATAACTTTAAAGACTTTATAAGTTTTCCGAACGTTGGCCGGAAAGAGCTGGAATACCCCAAGGATCCTGTTTTACCTGTTAAAGGACTTGATCCCGGAAGGAGTATCTTTAGCCAGATCGCCAAAAAAGACTACCTCATCAGCTTACCTTATCAGTCTTTCGATTATATTATACATTTCTTGAGAGAGGCAGCGATCGATCCAAAGGTAACAGAGATAAATATTACCCTATACCGTCTGGCCAAGAATTCGCGAATAATAAATGCCTTAATCAATGCCGCTAGAAACGGAAAGAAAGTAAATTGCCTTGTAGAGCTTAAAGCCCGCTTTGATGAGGAGAATAATATTAAGTGGACCAAGCGGCTCGAGGAAGGTGGGGTGATCGTCAATTACGGATTGCTTGATTATAAAGTGCATTCTAAAGTCTGTCTCGTCACCAGAAAAGAGAAAGGGCATTTTATTCACTACGCCAATCTTTCGACCGGTAACTTCAATGAAAAAACTTCTGAGATTTATTGTGACCATAGTTTATTTACAGTTAACCAGGACATAACTTCAGAATTGAGGAAGTTATTCAGAGGGCTGGAAAAGAAGGTTTTTTATAAGGACTATGATTGCCTCATCGTATCTCCACTACAAACACGCGAGAAGATCTATGCATTGATTGATCAGGAGGTAAAAAATGCAAAGGCAGCAAAAACAGCTTACATGATCTTGAAAATGAACAGTCTGGCTGATGAGGAGATGATCGAAAAGCTGTACGAAGCAAGCGCTGTTGGAGTTAAGATAAAGTTGATTATCAGGGGAATGTGTTGCCTTATTCCAGGGATAGAGGGTCTGAGCGAAAATATAGAAGTGATCAGTATTGTTGATAAGTACCTTGAGCACGCCCGCGTTTGGATCTTTGGAAATGGGGGGGAGGAAAAAGTTTATCTTTCATCGGCGGATTTTATGACACGCAACCTTGATCACCGTGTGGAAGTAGGCTTTCCAATTTTGGATCCTCTTATCAAGAAGGAGATAAGGGATATTATAGATATCCAGTTGAAGGATAATACGAAGGCAAGGGTAATTAACCGCTATAACAACAACCAATATGTGAGGGATAAATCCAAAGCTGGCTATAGGGCACAGACGGATATATACACATACCTAAAATATAAAAATTATTAATATTGAGATACGCAGCTATTGATATCGGGTCTAACGCGGTGCGTTTGCTGATAGCAGATATAATTGAAAAGGATTCTGAAGTAACCTTCAAAAAGAATACTTTAATACGCGTTCCTCTTCGCTTGGGAGATGATGCATTTCTCGAAAAGGAAATTTCAGTACGAAAGGCCGATGATCTAGTGAAAACAATGACAGCCTTTAAGCAACTAATTGACGTTTACAAGGTTGAGGACTATATGGCGTGTGCCACGTCTGCTATGCGTGAAGCTCAGAATGGAAAGCAGTTGGTAGAGCGGATAAAGAAGGAAGCGGAAATTGATCTCGAAATTGTTGAAGGTCAAAAGGAGGCTAATATTATCTATTCCAACCATATCGAGGAATCCCTGGATAAGCAAAAGAACTATTTGTATATTGACGTTGGCGGTGGAAGTACTGAGCTTTCTGTATTTGCTGAGGGGCAAGCACAGGCCTCCAGATCCTTTCCTTTAGGTACAGTTCGGATTTTAGATAATGCCGATAAAGAGGAAACCTGGGATGAAATGAAAGAATGGATTAAAGTTAACACAAAGAGCTACAAAAATCTTATTGGAATTGGTACCGGAGGCAATATTAACAAGCTTTTCCGCCTTTGCGAAGAGAAGGAAGGTACTGCTTTAAGTATATCGAAGCTTAAAAGCATGTATGATTACCTCAATTCATTTTCCCTTAAGGAACGTATTAACGTTTTAAACCTTAATCAGGATAGAGCCGATGTTATCATTCCGGCATGTGAAATTTATCTTACTGTAATGAAGTATGCAGGAGTTAAGCAAATACATGTGCCCAGGGTCGGGATGGTAGATGGAATTATTAATCAGCTAATTGAGAAAAACCTTGTGAAAAAAACTTCATGAGGTGAAGCGCGCAAAACGGAAAATAAAAGAAGTTTGACAGCTATGCCTGCTTAATAAAAGCAAATTAGACTTTCAAAAACCAGAGATTAAAACAATTAATAACGGAAATAAAAAAAGGTGGAGGTATTAAAACCTTCACCTTTTTTTATTTAATTTCTACACGGCTGAAGAATAAAAACCTTCAAGCAAATTGACCCTCTGTTTGCGAGCGCATGCTAGCAAAGGTTTTATTATAAAGACCAGCCTTACATATGCTGCATGTCTCTTAATGATTTAATTTTGTCGTGAGACTCTTTTAATGCAGCTTTTTGGGTTAAGATCATTTCCCGGATGTTAGAAGGTAGTCCTTCGCTCTCTAACGCCATCCTATAGGCTTTTTGGGCAGCATCTTCACCAAATTCACAATTCTCAAGTACTGTTTTACGATCTCTTCCGGTAAACATTGCTTTTAGGTCCATCCATGCACGGTATATCTTTCCGCTGTTTGTTGTACCTGTATCGACTTTATCACCTAAGGCAGAGATCTCACTCGCCAAAGCCATTTTATAAGTCTGGCTTTCTGCAATCATGCCGGTAAACAGCACTTTAAGATCAGAATCGCTGTCTGTCAGTTCTTCAATTGCTTTTTGATATCCAACAATTCGGTCATTGTTAATTTCTACCAGATCGTTTAAAATAGTGGTAGTCATATCATGAGTCGTTTCCATATTAGTAGGTTGTTTTGTTGGAAAAAGAAATGCAAGTACTGTTCCAAAAACAGGCTTCTTTTGAAAAAAAATATTAAATGCCTAAATCTGCCCCATATGGGTCTTTCACTTTATTTCCCGACTTCAAATCACTTAATTTCTCTTTTGAATTATTATAGACATCATCAGCCCATCTCCCGATTTTTTTTCTTGATTGTTTTCCTTCATCCGGAGCCAAGAGAATGGCTGCAATTGCTCCTGCTGCTGCTCCTGCCAGTAGTGCCAGTAATATTTTTGAATTATCCTTCATGATGTGTTTTGTCTGTAGCCTGATCACCAATTCTGGTGATCCATGAGGCCAGTGAAAAATTAGTTAAAACTTCAATACAGTAATCGCAAAGGTATTTTTTCCCTTGAAATTTGCAAAAGCAGTTTACAATTATTACAATGTATCTTTTGCAAAGTTTGTACGACGCACCGAAAGAGTTTTAAACAGATTATCCCATACTTTAGTATAGAATCCAAAGTTTATTGAACGGCTTTTGTGATGTTCAGAATGGAAAGCAGGAGAGACGAATATTCGCAAAAACTGGCTTTCGGGAGCCTGGATGTTTATACCCAGATTGGCTACAATTCCCATAATAACGTGAAAGACCAGGAAAAGAATGATCGAAAAGATATTTAAGCTAAAGAACGAGAGAAAGGCTAACCATAAAAAACCTAGCATCAGGCTTTCTAGTGGATGAATTACAAAAAGGCTAGCGGGAGTTAATTTCTTACTAGAATGACTTATATAATGTATCTTATCAAAGAATACCTTCCTGTGAAGGATAAAATGAAAAGACCAGGTTAGCAGGTCCATTACAAGTACAATAAGAATAAAATCAGTAACTATACTAAAATCGAAAGAGAGACGGATTCCTATTGTCCCTAAACTATAGAATAGAAATCCAAGATAAGTGATAATTGTATTGATAAGAACCGTCAAGCAAAAGAATTTGCCTTCACGCTTGTCGGGCATTTCGAAGGTTTTCCCCTGCGTTTTTAGTAATAGTACCCCCATTAATACAGCTAAAAGGGCTAGTATTATGTTTTCAGCAAGAAGCAGAAGGAATAATTCCCATATAGGGCCATGGTAGAAGAGTAAGAGCGAGTAATTCATCGGTTGCACAAAGATACTTTTGTAGCTTAAATTGTGCAACCTAAATCTTTAGTCTTTAGATGTTTAATTGTTGTCTCCGAAAATTTCTATATTCAGGCAACAATAAATTATGTTAATTTAATCTAAAAGGAGACTTCCCGTCGATCTCTTTGTCGAGAATAGAATAGATCTCCTTTTTGCTTATAGGTTTTAAAAAATATCCACTTACGCCATTATACCGTTTAAACATTTCTAAGTCCTTAGGATCCACTGATGCTGTGCAGATATAAATTGTAATAGCTTTGTTAGCCTTATCTATTTTAATAAATTCTTCTAAAAATTGCCAACCGTTCAAAACAGGCATTTTCAGATCAAGGAATATTACATCCGGAAGTTTTTCCTGATAGCCCCAATTACTCTTAAAAAAACTAAGTGCGCTTTCTCCATCATCAAATTGCAAAACGTGATCAATCAGCTCTGTCGATTGCAGAACTTTATTGATTGTGAATTGAAAGAGCTTATCGTCGTCTATTATGCTAAATGTGGGAATTTTCTTTTTCATTGTTAACGCATGTGCCAAACGCACAAATAAATAAGTACGAGCGTTCCTATTTATACGTAATAACATACCACTATGTTACAGCTAGTAATTTTACGGTTACTATTCGGGGAAATGAAATCTGTCGCTTTTTATCCTGTTTATAAAAAGTAGTTTTGCATCGCAACACTTGACCAACCAAATGAAGACACTACAAAAACACACACTGGCAATTATGGCTTGCGGTATTGCCATGACACATGTAGGCTTTGCCCAGCAAGCCGACTCGGTTTCCTCTGCAAAAACAACTGATGACAAACCTAAAACGGAATTGAAGTATAATCTTTCCAGAGACGGTTCAAAGTACATAAAAGCAACCTTTCTTAATCAAGTTTGGGTACGATGGAATGAGAGCAATCCTAATACTGCGGTTCTCGGAGAACACAAGGATCACACACTTGATATAGGATTACGTCGCACGCGGATGCAATTATTTGGTCAGGTTTCAGATCGTGTTTTCTTTTATACGCAATTTGGAATGAACAACTTCAACTTTCTCTCCCAGAACGCGGGGAACAGGAAGTTGCAGGCTTTCTTTCATGATGCCTTGGGCGAGTATAAAGTGTTTAAATCCAGCGATAAATTGAAACTTGGAGGCGGCTTAACCATCGCTAACGGATTAAGCCGGTTTACCCAACCTAGTGTAAGCACTATAATGACCACGGATGTTCCTGTTTTTCTGCAAACCACCGTTGATCAGACAGACGAGTTTGCAAGGAAGCTTAGCCTTTACGCGCGCGGACAATTAGGGAAAATAGATTACCGCCTTATCTTATCAGATCCATTTCCGATTCAAACAAACGGGCAGGCGGCTCCGCCAATAAGAGTTAACAGTGCAACCTTCGCCACCACTGGGCATCATAAGCAATATCAAGGTTTCTTTGCTTATAACTTCTTTGACAAGGAGCCAAACGTTACTCCGTACATGACTGGTACTTATCTCGGGGATAGGAAGGTTGTTAATCTGGAAGGCGGATTTATTTACCAGAAAAAGGCTACCTGGTATCTTACGGATAATGGCACTACAAGTTATGACGATCTGGCAATGTGGTCTGTTGCTGCTTATGCAGATATGCCTTTAAAAGATAATAAGTACGCGCTCTCTGCTTACCTGGGATACTTCGACACCGGTTACGGAAAAAATTACGTTCGTAATAACGGTATTATGAACCCAGCAAATGAGTCAACCCCCGGTTCTTCCGTTTATGGAGGTGCATTTGGAAATTCTTACCCTATGTTTGGAACAGGCGAATCTATCTATGCTCAGGCGGGAATACGTTTACCCAAAGATCTGCTGGGAGAGAATGGAACATTAATGCCTTATGTATCATATAGGTATGCCAAGTATGATGCTTTAAAAGATGCCTTCAACGTTTATGATGCGGGTGTAAATTGGTTAATTAATAAACACCAGTCGAAGGTATCACTTAATTATCAATTGCGTCCTGTTGTAAATACCGGTGGGGAAGTAAACCATAACGCCAGTTCTGTCTGGCTTCAATATCAGGTTTCTTTCTAACGAAAGGTCCTCATAATTCTATTACCCAATCTCGCATCAAATATTAACTTTGCACCTCAAATATTTGAGAATGACAACGAAAGAGATAAGGAAAGCTTTTTTAGATTTTTTTGCAAGTAAACAACATCAGATTGTACCCTCAGCCCCCATTGTAGTAAAGAACGACCCTACATTAATGTTCACCAATGCGGGAATGAACCCTTTTAAAGAAATTTTCCTTGGTGAGGCCCCAATTAAATACCCGCGGGTTGCCGATACTCAACGTTGTCTTCGCGTTTCAGGTAAGCATAATGATTTGGAGGAGGTAGGTATTGATACGTACCACCATACCATGTTTGAAATGCTTGGGAACTGGAGCTTTGGTGATTACTTCAAAGAGGAAGCTATTGAATGGAGCTGGGAACTTCTTACCTCTGTTCTAGGTATTCCTAAAGATCGTTTATATGTAACTGTTTTCGAAGGTGATGAGAAAGAAGGTCTTCCAAAAGACCAGGAAGCTTACGATTTCTGGAAAAAGTGGATAGCCGAAGACCGTATCCTTTTAGGAAATAAAAAGGATAACTTCTGGGAGATGGGTGATACAGGTCCTTGTGGTCCCTGTTCTGAAATTCACGTAGACTGCCGGACTGATGAAGAGCGCGCCAGAGTAGATGGCAAAGCTTTGGTAAATAACGATGATCCTCAGGTGATTGAAATCTGGAATAACGTATTTATGCAGTTTAACCGTTTAAAGAACGGATCACTGCAACCTCTTCCTGCACAGCATGTGGATACAGGAATGGGACTGGAGCGTTTAGTACGGGTATTACAAGGTAAGTCATCAAACTACGATACTGACACTTTCCAACCTTTGATCCAGTTTATCTCTCAGCAGAGTGGAATTGCTTACAACATGGGCGAGAGTGATGGTAAAACAGACATCGCCATGCGTGTGATGGCCGACCATATTCGTGCTATCGCCTTTGCGATTGCCGACGGCCAGCTTCCTTCCAATGTAAAAGCAGGTTATGTGATCCGTCGCATCTTAAGAAGAGCAGTCCGTTATTCTTATACATTCCTTGGCTTTAAAGAGCCATTTTTCAATAAACTGGTTCCAATCCTTGCAGATCAGTTCGACGGAGTATTCCCCGAGCTAAAAGCACAGCAGGACTTCGTTCAGAAAGTAATTCTAGAAGAAGAGGTATCTTTTCTTCGTACGTTGGCTACCGGGATTCAGCGTTTTGAAAAGTACGCAGCTGAAAATACCAGTATCGCAGGCGGTTTTGCTTTTGAGTTGTATGATACTTTCGGTTTCCCTATTGACCTTACGGATCTGATGGCCCGTGAAAAAGGTATCTCTGTGGATATGGAAGGCTTCAACAAAGCATTGGAAGAGCAGAAAACCCGCTCGCGCGCTGCAACAGCTATTGATACTACCGATTGGGTGATCGTAAACGAAGGTGAGGAAAACGAGTTTGTTGGATATGATTCCCTTGAGTCTGAAAGTAAAATTCTTAAATACCGTAAGATAACTGCAAAAGGAAAAGAACAGTATCAGATCGTCCTGGATAAAACACCTTTCTATGCCGAAAGCGGAGGCCAGGTAGGAGATACCGGAACTTTAACCTCTAATTCGGTAAACAGCTCTACTATTCAAATTACAGATACGAAGAAGGAGAACGCTTTGATCGTTCACTTCACTGATGAACTTCCTGAAGATCCTTCTGCTGCTTTCATCGCAAGAGTTGACGAAGCAAAACGCCTTTCTACTGAAAACAACCACTCAGCAACCCACCTATTGCAGGCAGCCCTTCGCCAGGTTTTGGGAACACATGTGCAGCAAAAGGGATCATTGGTGCACGCGGATTACCTTCGTTTCGACTTCTCGCATTTTGCTAAAGTTACAGATGAGGAAATTGCCCAGATTGAATCCATCGTCAACAATCGGATCCGCGAGAATATTGCTAAGCAGGAGGAGAGAACAGTACCTTACCAGGACGCAATTAACAGGGGAGTTACAGCCTTATTCGGTGAAAAGTATGGTGAATACGTTCGTGTGATCACCTTCAATCCTGAGTATTCAATGGAGCTATGTGGCGGTACCCATGTAAGTTCTACAGGTCAGATCGGTTTCTTCAAAATAATCTCTGAGGGAGCGGTAGCTGCGGGTGTACGTCGTATCGAGGCAATTACCGGGAAAGCAGCAGAAAGCTACATAACAGAACAAAATAAGCTGGTTAATGAGATAAAAGCACTGCTAAAGAACCCTAAAGACATTGCAAAATCTATCGAGAGCCTTCTCGAAGAGAACGCAAAGCTTAAGAAGGAGATAGAAAAGAGCATCCTTGAGAAGGCTGGAAACCTTAAACATGATCTGGCTGCAAAAGCTCAAAATATCAACGGCGTAAATCTTATTGCCGAGCGCGTGGATTTACCCAATGCGGATGCTGTAAAGAACCTTGCCTATCATTTAAAGGATATTGTAGAAAACCTTTTCTTAGTTCTTGCAACAGAAAATGATGGCAAGCCGGGAATTACAGTAATGATCTCAGAGAAACTGGTAGAGGAAAAAGGCCTACACGCCGGAAATATCGTAAGAGAATTAGCGAAAGAAATTAAAGGAGGCGGTGGCGGTCAGCCATTCTTTGCCACAGCGGGAGGTAAAGATGCAGCAGGTTTAGGTGCTGCCTTAGAGAAAGCAAAAGGCTTAATAAAATAGATTGAAAAGCGCAGGAAACTGCGCTTTTTTCTATTTATAGTCTCTTATTTCCAATCAAAATCCAGGCTTTCTCCTGCTTCTCTGATAGAGATTTTATCCAGGTCAGAAAGAATAGGGATTCTTCCGAGTATTTTCACGCCTGAATAAGCGCTGAGATACGATTCAGAAGATGTATCCGTCTCTCCACTGATAATAATACCTTTTAAATCTATATTTCGTCCTTTTAAAACTTCAATACTTAGCAAGGTATGGTTGATGCTGCCCAGGTAGTTACTTACAACCAGTATCACTTCAGCATCAAGTTTCTCTATCAGGTCGACAATAAGGTGTTTTGCATTCAATGGCACCATCAAACCACCAGCTCCTTCCACAAGAAGCCGGTTCGTTGTAGCCGGTAAACGTATGGCATCGAAATCAATTTCCACTCCGTCTATTGCAGCCGACTTATGAGGAGAAAAGGGTTGTGTTAGCCGGTAAGCTTCAGGATGAAATACCGTTTGACTGTTTGAAATCAGGTTTCTAACCTTTATAGTATCTGAGTTATCCAAGTCACCCGACTGAATAGGTTTCCAGTAATCAGCCTTCAATTTTTCTACTAAAACAGCAGAAACTACTGTTTTGCCTACATCGGTTCCTATACCGGTTACGAAAAGAGGTTTCATAAGTTTTGCTTTAAGATATCCAATAGACCATTAATTTCTGACTCCGTGTTAAACGAATGAAGACAGATCCTTAACCGCTCTTTTCCGGCAGGAACAGTGGGATGAAGGATTGCCCGTACATTATAGCCTGCCTGTTTGACAATCCCTTCCATTCTTTTTGCATGATCATTACCCTCTGCCATCAGACACTGTATAGGAGAATTACTATCAATGAAGGAATTGTATAGCCCACCTGCTTCTGATCTGAAAAAATTGATCTTAGAGCTGGCGATAGCTGGGTAGTCACCAGCCTCCAAATATTTATAGGCCTCAGAAATGCTGATATGATTTAAAGGCGGAGCGGAAGTAGTGTAGATAAACGACCGGGCAAAGTTGACAAGGTAGGAGCGGAGATCTACTGATCCTAACACAATAGCTCCATGGCATCCAAGTGCTTTACCAAATGTAACTATTCTCGCAAAAACCCTGTCCTGCAGATTTCGATGATGCACCAATCCCTCGCCTTTTGCTCCAAAAATTCCTGTAGCATGCGCTTCATCCACGATAACAGCAGCCTCGTACAGGTCGGCGAGGTCCAGGATAGCCTCGAGTGGAGCCATGTCCCCATCCATTGAGTAGATGCTCTCGATGGCAATATAGATCCTGCCTCTAGCGCTTTCCAGCTTCTCCCTTAAACTCTCGAGATCATTATGCCTGAATGAATAACGATTTGCAAAGCTTAAACGGGCGCCATCAATAATAGAAGCATGAATCAGTTCATCCGCAATGATCGTGTCTCCACGCTGAGGCAGAGAAGAAAAAATGCCCACATTCGCATCGTAACCAGAATTGAACAAGAGACCGGCCTGGGCACCATGAAATACCGAAATAGAGGCTTCTAATTGTTCAGTAAGATAATCATTTCCACTTATTAGTCGCGAACCGGTAGATCCTGACAATGTTCTTGTAGCTGCAAGTGCCTCGCGGATATTATCCTGCAACAGGCTTGACCTTGCAAACCCAAGGTAATCATTAGAGCAGAAATCGATCAGAGAATGATCGGTGCTTAGGGTCCGGTAAGAATTATTCGTTTCTCGATCTTCTAATCTTTTTAAAATGTAATTCTCTATCGGCTTCAACGTATGCGTTTGTTTGCCAAAAATAAGAGGCCTTGCATGAAAAGCAAAAAAAAAAGCGTGCCGTCCGAAAGGAACAGGCACGCTACTTAAACAACAATTAACAGTTACACTTACTTTCCGTTCTCGGCTTCCCCTCTTTTCCCATCTCTATATTTCTTGCGGAATTCACCTCTGCGATCTTTCGCATGCTCCCTGCGCTGTGCTTTCAGATCCTCATATTGCTTGCGCTGGTCATTATTCAAAACCTTGCTTATTTTGTTATCGCTTTCCTGAAAGAGCTTCTTGGCTTGCTCGAAATCTTTCTTGTCGCGTTTCTCACCAGAGCTATGAAGTTTTTCCATCTCCTTGGCCCGCTCAAGGTTTATTTTATATATCTGGTTCTTCTGTTTGTCATTAAGAGAAAGCTTTTTGTCCAGAACATCAGTGACATGCTGCGCCCTTTGTTCAGGCGTCTTATGCTCTCTCTGATGTTTTCCTTGTCTCTCTTGTGAAAATCCTGCTGTAGCTAAGCCTGCAAATAATAGGGCTGTTAAAATTAATTTCTTCATATCTAATGTGTTTTATAGCAATAGATGCTTATAAGTGGGGAAGGTTTAAGAGCTTAAGTGTTAAAGAATGTTAAGGCATAAGACAAACGGATTCTTGATCCGAGTCCGGAGTTAAAGAGTTTTTAAAAAATGTTGCTTTTATAAAAAAAATAAGTAATTTTATAAATGTCTTTGTGACATTTAAAGTTTTAGATTTCATCCCTTATACATTTTATGCTAACCTGGATTCCCAACTTCGTTTCTCAAACCCCTTGCGACGCACAGCTAAAAAAGATAATTATTTCAAGTATTAAAAGAGGCGAGTTGAAAAAAGGAGAACTGTTACCTTCTAAAGACGAGCTTTATCGTTACAGTCAGGCTTCTAAAGTCTTTATTGGAAAAGCTTATCGCGAACTAAAGCAAATAGGAGTAATTAGTTACCGAAAAGGGAAAGGGTATTTTGTAAAGTAAAAATAACCTTATTAAAGTTTTTAGCTTCCGACCATTAACCTTCAGGTACTTTTATAACCAGATTTAAATGTCATCAGGACGTTTTTAGCTTTTCTTATTTTTTAGCCAACGAGGGGTTAGGTAAAAATATTGAAAGGGCCTATTTTAAAATTCTATTCTTGTAAGTATTTGTTTTTTAATTGTTTATAATTCTTCTGTAGTGTATTAGTAGGGGTGTCCATTAATAGGTTTTAGCTGCTTGTACAGCTAAAGTAGGGCCTCTATTTTTTTGAGCGAAAGAATCCTGTTCTACATTTGACCTAACCAAGCGGAAGGTGATCCGCGAAAATATAAACCAGTTTACTCATTTTATTTTTTGTCTTATGAAAGGAAGATTTACATTCTTTTTTCTCATTTCCCTGTTATTCCTGGTACCCCTTACGGTGGACGCACAGGAAATCCAGGTAACGGGAAAAGTAATCTCTAAGAGTGATGGCTTACCACTGCCAGGGGTATCCGTAACCGTAAAAGGTGCTAACCGGGGAACAAGCACCGACGCTGCCGGTAATTTTAGAATTTCGGCGCCAAGTGGAGCAGTATTAGTTATTAGTTCTTTAGGCTTCGATTCCCAGTCAGTAACAGTTCGCGACAACAGGGCATTGTCGATCACTTTGATCGAAAACACAGCAGCACTAAATGAAGTGGTCGTAGTTGGATACGCCACCCAGAAGAAGAAGGTAGTAACCGGTGCCATTTCGAGTGTAAAGGCTTCAGACATTGAGTCGCAACCGATCACTCGTGTTGAGCAAGCTCTTCAGGGACGCACTTCAGGGGTAAGTATTGCAGCAAACAATGGTCAGCCAGGCGAAGCAGCAACCGTTCGTGTTCGTGGTATTACCAGTTTTAATAACTCTAACCCACTTTACGTAGTTGACGGAATTGTGGTAGACAATGGTGGAATTAGTTACCTGAATGCATCAGATATTGAATCTATCGATGTGTTAAAGGATGCTGCTTCCGCTGCCATTTATGGAACAAGGGCATCTGCCGGAGTTATCCTGGTTACCACCAAAAAGGGTAAAGCTGGGAAAAACACGCTTAGCTATAATGGATTCTACGGAACATCAGCACCGACACGCCAATTAAGCATGCTTAATGCAACCCAATATGCGACGCTTAGAAATGAGGCTGCAGCTGCTGATGGTAAAAGTCTTCCTTATGCTAACCCTTCATCCTTGGGCCAAGGCACAGATTGGCAAGCCGCAATTCTTAACGGTAATGCACAACGCCAAAACCATGAGATCAGCTTAAGTGGCGGAAGTGATCGCTCAACCTTCTACACGTCCTTCGGGTACCTGGATCAGGAGGGTATAGTAGCCAGCGATATTTCTAAATATAAGAGGATTAACTTTCGTGTCAACTCTACCCACAAGCTATTCAAAAACCTTACCATAGGAGAGAACCTGGGATACGCGTATAACAAGACCGTGGGCCTTGGAAATACAAATAGCGAATTTGGTGGGCCCCTTGCTTCAGCTATCCACCTTGATCCGCTAACTCCGCTGGTTGAAACAGACCCCACAAGGGCTGCCTCTTACGATGTAAGGGCACGCAGAAATTCTCAGGGTTTTCCTTACGGAATCTCACCTATTGTAGGGCAGGAAATGACCAATCCCTTAGCCTATATCTCAACGAGATTAGGGAACTACAGCTGGGGACATAACATTGTTGGAAATGTCTACGGTGAAATTGAAGTAATTAAAGGTCTGAAGGTGAGGTCTTCTTTTGGGGGTAAAATGTCCTTCTGGGGACAGGAAAACTTCACTCCAGAGTTTTACTTAAATACTTCCAATATTAATCCTACTACTCAGTTTTACCGCGAGAGCAACAACCGGATCGATTGGAACCTTTCTAACACGGTGTCTTATTCTACCTCATTAGGGAAACACAATATCACAGGCCTTGTTGGTCAGGAAGCTTATCAGGATGGTAGCTCCCACTTTAATGGTGTTAGATACGACGGCATCCCCGCTACAACTTTCGATGAGGCTTCATTTAACTATTCGGTACCAACAACCCAAAGAACCGCTTCTGCTGGCGACGGTCAATATCATAGGGTTGTTTCATTATTTGGTCGTTTAAATTATAACTACGATGAGAAGTATCTGCTGGAGGGAATTCTTCGTAGAGACGGTTCTTCCCGGTTTGGAGCAAATTATCAGTATGGTATCTTCCCTTCCTTCAGTTTAGGCTGGGTGCCTACCAGAGAGGCATTCTGGCCTGAGAACAAGTTCGTTACCTTCTTGAAATTAAGAGGAGGCTATGGTGTGGTAGGTAGTGATAATATCGGTGATTTTCAATTTGTTTCTACTATTGGTAGTGGAAGAAATGCAGCCATTGGTACAAGCTCGTATGAAACAGGCTATAGTCCAAATGCACCTGCGAATCCTGATCTTCGTTGGGAAGAAACTCGTTCCTCAAACATCGGTTTAGAGGCTACTATCTTAAAGGATTTCCGCTTCACCTTCGACTGGTTCAGCAAGAAAACTGTTGGTATCCTCCAAAATCCCAGAATTCCTTTCTATATCGGTGCTATTTCAAACCCTGCTTCTAACGTGGCCGACATGAAGAATAGCGGTTTGGAGTTTGAACTGGGTTGGAATAGGAAGTTAAGGCAAGTGAATTTAAGCTTCGCCGGGAATTTTTCAACCCTGCGTAATGAAGTTACTTATTTAGGACGGGGCCTTACCTTTATTGATGGTACTGTAGGCTTCCAAAATATGGCTTACGGAGTTACCAGAACGCAGGTTGGAGAGTCTTTTAACTCTTTCTACGGATTCAAAACCCAAGGCATTTTTCAAACCCAGGAGGAAATTGATTCTTATGTAGGTGCAAAGGGAAAGGTTCAACCTAATGCTAAACCCGGCGACTTTAGATGGAAGGATGTTGACGGAGATGGTGATATTGACGAAAACGATAGAGAGTTCCTTGGTGTATCTATCCCTAAATACTCTTTCGGGTTAACGGCAAATGTAAGCTGGAAAAACTTCGATGTAATTGCATTCGGACAAGGTTCAGGTGGAAACAAAGTGTTCAGCGGCCTAAGACGATTTGGTATTACAACATCTAACTGGCAAACAGAAGCTTTAGGTCGCTGGACTGGTCAGGGTACCTCCAGTTCTTATCCTCGCCTTTCAGAAGCCGACCCTAATAAGAACTTCGTGAACCCTTCTGATTTTTACTTGAATAACGGCAACTTCTTCCGAATCAAAACATTGCAGGTTGGCTACTCTCTGCCCAAATCCATAATTCAAAAAGTAAGTCTGTCAAGACTAAGGGTTTATGTAATGAGCGAAAACCTGTACACTTTCACCAATTACTCAGGCTACGATCCTGAAATTGGAGGCCAAGCTTTCGGTATTGACCGGGGAGTTTATCCTCAGGCCCGCTCATTCATGTTAGGTGTAAATGTTGGATTATAATTCTTAGAAGAATGAACAAGTATTTAAATTATATAAGTGCATTAGCTGTAAGTACCCTAATGTTAAGTTCTTGCAGTGATTTTCTTGAGGTGAAACCCAGGGGAACAGACCTTGAATCAAATTATTATCAAAACCAGGATCAGGCATATAAAGCACTAGTGGCAGTTTATGATGTTGTGGGCTGGCAAGGTGGAAATCTTGTGACCAAAGAAGGTGTGGCAATGGCTGCATCGGATGACCATTATGGAGGTGGAGAAGGTGCGGGGGACCTGAATTTTGTGAACATGGATAAATTCCTGATAAGTCCCGCGCAAGGTCCTCAGGAGGACTTGTGGAGGAAGGGCTTCTCCGGCGTCTTCCGCGCAAACATCTTGTTGGAGAAGATCCCCAGCACCGCTATGGACGAAAATCTGAAGAAGAGATACATTGCAGAAGCAAAAACATTACGTGCCTTCTTCTATTTTGACCTTGTCCGTTTGTTTAAGAACGTGCCCTTATATACAAAGAACATTACCACTGACGAGATGTACAATGTTACCCAGGCGAGTCCGGCAGAGGTTTATGCTCAAATGGAAACCGATCTAAAAGAGGCCATTGCAGAACCCGGTCTACCAAATAAGGTGGTAGCGGCAACAGAGGGAGGTCGTTTTACAAAAGGAACCGCTCATGCATTACTGGGTAAAGTTTATCTGTGGCAGAAGAAATGGGCAGAAGCTGCTGCTGAGTTCAAAGAAGTGAATGGTACACCTGGCCAAATGAATCCTACTTATGGGTATCAGTTATTAGGAGATTTCGGCAACTTGTTTAAAGGGGGCAATACCTACAAATTCAATTCAGAGTCAATACTTGAGATTACTCATACCACACTTTCTGGCGGAACATGGGGAGGCGGTGGTGCTGCATCCACCGAGGGAAACATTCTCAACATTATGAGCGGCCCGAGGGGGTATACCGCAAAAACAGCTGGTGCTCCTGATTACTATAGCGGATGGAGCTATTTTCCAGTTACGCAAAGCCTATTCGATGCCATTCACTTTGATCCCCGTTATAAATATACAATTGCAAACCTGGATAGTCTTAAGAGGAATGGTATCGCCGATTACAATGCCGCGGCTGGTGCACAAAATACAGGTTACTTTATGGAGAAATGGATTGCCCGCAACTCTAACCTTCCTACGGGAGCGGGAGATCGCGATCTTAACTGGGGGCAGAACATGTACGATATCCGTCTGGCTGATACTTACCTAATGGAAGCAGAGGCTTTGGTGATGGGTAATGGAGACCTAACCCGGGCAGCTTCTTTATTAAACGCCGTCAGAGCCCGCGTAGGTTTAGGTCCGGTTGCTGCAACCATGGAAAATATAAAAAGAGAGCGTCGTTTGGAATTGGCAGGTGAAGGTCAGCGTTGGTTTGATCTGGTACGTTGGGGAGATGCTCCTACTGTACTTGCCTCCGAGGGCTTTGTAGCAGGAAAGAATGAAATCCTTCCAATTCCTTTGCGCGAGATGGATAATACCAAAATTGAACAAAGCAAAGAATGGGGCGGAACCAAGTAAAAACCTTGATCTTTTTAAATTATGAAACTGAGATTTGATCTTACAAAAGCATTTGCAGTAGTTGCAATGGCTTCAACTATAGCAATTTATTCTGCATGTACACCTGATGACGCAGGAGATGGAAACGGTTTGGACTCGCCAGACCTCGTAGCAGATTTCACAATAACTCCAGTAGCGAATAGAGCTAACTACTATGTTTTAAAAGCTAATACAGACGGGGTGATCAGCGTAAAATGGAACTTAGGAAAAGGTGCTTCGGATCCCGCTGCAGGAAAGACTGTTGATACCGTTTTCTATCCGGATGCCGGCACTTACACAATTACCCAGATAGCCGTAGGTAAAGGTGGTGTGCAGAAGTCAACCACTAAGCAATTAAACGTTCCGACTTCAGATCCTGAAGCAGGTAACCTTATCCTCGATCCAAAAATGGATGATCCAACAAAATGGACTGTAACCAGGAGAGGAACAAACGCAAATGTACAATTCGCCGGTGGTAAAGCAGTATTTACAGGTTCCGCTTTTGATGGCGTAGCTATATCCCAACCCGTTCAGCTTGTCGCAGGTAAGAAATACAAAATAGATATGACAGTATCAGGAGGTGGAGCTGTCGACACCTGGATGGAAGTTTACCTTGGAAAAGGAGTTCCAGCTAATGGCGCCGATTATAATGAAGGTGGTAAGATCATGGGATTAAGTACCTGGGACGGATGCGGTAATTCGACTTTTAACGGACAACTTGCCCAAATAGGTTGTACTGGTGATAGAAGAAATGGGGTGGTAACAGTCAACTCTTCCGGTACTTACTACCTCGTGATCAGGTCAGGCTCTGGTAGTACTATGGGACCTAATGGTATTTCTCTTGATAACATCGAATTAAGAGGTACTAAATAAGCAGAATGGTTTTCATCAGCAGGGAAGTGGATTAATTGAAGTCGCATCTCTGCTGATGATTGTTTAAATGCCTTAATTCCCTCAATAGAAAATAAAACTTTAGTGACCACTACAGGCTTAACAAATGAAAAAAGTAATACGAAATACTATCGCACTTAAATTCTTGCTGTTCTTTCTATTTGTTGCTTTTGCAAGTTGTAAGAAAAAAGATGCGGCTGGGCAAGAGGTGAAGCCGCCTGTAACAGAAGAAAAGCCAGTGGCAACAGATGTCAGCTTTTGGCTTACTAATCCCGATAAAACAGCCCTTTTTAAAAAGCAGAATGTTAGCCTTCTATTCTCTGCTCCTAATACACAATTTACTACTATCGATGTAGATACTACACAAACGTTCCAAACTATTGATGGATTCGGATATACACTCACTGGTGGTAGTGCGATGCTGATCAATAGCTTGCCGGTAGCTACAAGAGATGTACTGCTCGAAGAGTTATTTAAGCGAGATAGTACTCATATCGGAGTAAGTTATCTAAGAATAAGCATAGGTGCCTCTGATCTAAGTGATTCTCCATTTACCTACAATGATCTCCCAAGTGGGCAAACCGACCTGAATCTCACTCAATTTAATATTGATCGCGAAAGGGCGGATCTGATACCAGTATTAAAGAAGATCCTTTCTATTTCACCAGGTATTAAAATTTTAGGCTCTCCCTGGACTGCCCCGACATGGATGAAGACAAATAATAATTTTGTTGGTGGAAGCCTGAAGCCTGAGTATTATAGTGTCTATGCTAATTACTTTGTAAAGTATATCCAGGCAATGAAGGCCGAAGGTATTACCATAGATGCAATCACACCTCAAAATGAGCCACTTCATGGGGGAAATAATCCAAGTATGGTGATGCAGGCTGCAGAACAGGCAGCATTTATACGCGATCATCTCGGGCCAGCTTTTAGAAATGCTAATCTGGCTACAAAAATTATCGTTTATGATCATAACGCTGACAGGCCCGATTACCCTATCGCTATTCTGAACGATGCCCAGGCAAAGAGTTTTGTTGATGGTTCAGCTTTTCACCTTTATGGAGGCAATATTAGCGCTCTTAGTGCAGTGCATGATGCACATCCCGACAAGAACATTTATTTCACAGAGCAATGGGTAGGTGGCCCCGGAAACTTTTCGGGCGACTTGAAATGGCATGTGGAGAACCTGATCATCGGAGCTTCAAGGAATTGGAGTCGTAATGTGTTGGAATGGAACCTCGCCGCCGATCCAAGTTACCGTCCTTACACCAACGGAGGTTGCAGTACCTGCCTGGGTGCACTAACGGTTAACGGATCAACTTTCAGCCGCAATGTTTCCTATTATATCATCGCTCATGCTTCCAAATTTGTAAGACCGGGTTCTGTGCGTATTGCCTCTAATATGGCTAATAATTTACCAAATGTGGCTTTTAAAAATCCCGATGGTAAAAAGGTACTTATCGTTCTTAATACATCAGCGGCAACCGAAAACTTTAATATCAAGTTCAATAACAAAACAACAACAGCTACCCTGGCTAGTGGAGCAGTTGGAACCTTTGTTTGGTAAACATTCATGAAACCATCGCTAAACACAAACTTAAATGAATAAAGGACTCATAGCGTTATTGCTTTCAGTATCAGTATCTGGCCTGTTCGCCCAGAAGACAACAAAGACAAGTTTCTCAAAAGCTACCGTTTATACTACGGCAGACAAGTCGAACCTCAGGATCTCGGAGTCGGGCACACTTTCATTCTCTGAAATGAAGCAGCCTCTTGAAACTCAGCTGGTGATCTTTATAGATCCAACACACTCCTTTCAAACAATCACAGGAATTGGAGGAGCATTAACAGATGCTTCTGCCGAAACCTACGCCAAACTTCCCCCCAATGTACAGAAGGAATTTTTAACAGCTTACTATGATAAGGAGAAGGGTATTGGTTATTCGTTTGCCCGTACCAATATAAACAGTTGCGACTTTTCAAGTGATACCTATACTTATGTTGTCGATAATGATGCCGCATTAAAATCATTTGATCTGTCTCATGACAAGAAATACAAAATTCCTTTTATTAAAGCTGCAATGCAGGCTGCGGGAGGAAATCTTCCAATGTTTGTTAGTCCCTGGAGCCCGCCGGCCTGGATGAAGGATAACAACAACATGCTTAAAGGTGGCAAGCTGAAACCAGAGTTCCGCCAGGCATGGTCAAACTATTACGTGAAGTTTATTAAGGGTTACGAAGCACTGGGAATTCCGGTTTGGGGATTATCCGTACAAAACGAACCTATGGCTACACAGAGATGGGAATCCTGCATTTTCACAGCTGAAGAGGAGCGGGATTTTATTAAAAACCATCTCGGTCCAACCCTGCATAAAAATGGTCTTGCAAACAAGAAGCTGATCGGCTGGGATCATAACCGCGACCAGGTTTATCAGCGGGCCAGCACTATCCTTAATGATCCGGAAGCAGCAAAATACGTTTGGGGTATTGGCTATCACTGGTACGAAACATGGACCGGTGCAGGGATGAACTTTGCGAATGTTAAGCTGGTAAACGAAACCTTCCCTTCTAAAAACCTCATCTTCACAGAAGGCTGTATCGAAAAGTTCGACATCAATAAAGTGAACGAGTGGTGGCTGGGAGAGAGGTATGGTACCTCTCTCGTAAATGATTTCAACAGTGGAACTGTAGCCTGGACAGACTGGAATATTCTTTTAGATGAGAAAGGCGGGCCAAATCATGTTGGCAACTTCTGTTTTGCTCCTATCCATGCAGATACCCGGGATGGTAAGTTAATATACACCAACAGTTATTATTATCTCGGACATTTCTCCAAGTTCGTTAAGCCTGGGGCAAAACGTATTGCAAGTTCAGCCAGCAGAGATTTCCTATCCACAACAGCTTTCCGTAATACCGATGGGAGTTTAGCGGTAGTTGTTTTAAATACTACTGATCAGAGCTTGCCATATCATCTATGGATAGATGGGAAAGCCGCACAAACTACAAGTATGCCTCACTCCATCTCCACCGTTATAATTAGGTAAAAGCTTCTATTATAGATTGGTTCGTCGATTGGTTGGCGCCGGCTGTATGTGCAGCCGGCTTCCTTAACACGGGCCTAGAACTTCAGAATATGAGAAAAATTTCAATCTGTATCCTTTATTTAACACTCTCTTTGTCAGTTTTATACGGTCAGAAGAAGGCCGGGAGTGAGGTATGGTTAACAGATCCCGATCATTCCATTTTATTCCGGCAGCAGCTCAAAGGATTTTCCTTTAGGAAGGCAGACAAGAAGCTTCCTCTGATACAGGTCGATGCTAAACAGAGTTACCAGGAGATTGACGGCTTTGGTTTCGCATTAACAGGTGGAAGTGCGCAGCATATCATCAAAATGAGTCCGCAGGCAAGGGCCGCACTCTTGAAAGAACTATTTGCAAATGATGGAAAGAACATAGGCATCAGTTACCTGAGAGTAAGTATAGGGGCATCAGATCTTAACGAAAAGGTTTTCACTTACAATGACCTTCCTGATGGTCAAACTGATCCTAAATTGGAGAAGTTTGACCTGGGGGCCGATAAGCAGGATGTAATTCCTGTACTAAAAGAGATCCTGGCCATAAACCCCTCTATGAAGATAATGGGCTCTCCCTGGAGCCCTCCATCCTGGATGAAAACAAATAACGACAGCAGGGGCGGCCAGCTCAAGCCAGAGTTTTATCAGGCCTATGCACAGTATTTCGTCAAGTACATTCAGGCCATGAAGAACCAAGGTATCCGTATTGATGCCATCACAATTCAGAATGAACCCCTTCACCCCGGAAACAATCCGAGCTTACTGATGGTAGCGCCAGACCAGGCATTATTCGTGAAAAAACACCTTGGTCCAGCTTTCAAATCGGCAGGCATCGATACCAAGATTATCGTTTACGATCATAATGCCGACCGTCCTGATTATCCGATTAGTATCTTAAATGATCCCGACGCAAGACAATATATCGATGGCTCTGCTTTCCATCTCTATGGTGGTAAGATCGATGCTTTAAGTGATGTCCACGCTGCACATCCTGATAAGCACATTTATTTTACTGAGCAATGGATAGGTTCTCCTGCAAACTTCAAGAGGGATCTAAACGAGCACGTCGAAAAGCTCATCATAGGGGCAAGCCGCAATTGGAGCCGTACCGTTATTGAATGGAACCTTGCTGCGGATCCGAAAAACGATCCCCATACCGATAGAGGGGGCTGCGACAGATGTTTAGGTGGAATCACCATTGATAAAGATTCAGTTAGTAGAAACGCGGGATATTATATCATAGCCCATGCCTCTAAATTCGTTAGTCCCGGTTCCGTGCGCATCGCTTCTGGAAACGCTGATGGGCTTCCTAATGTAGCCTTTAGAACACCTGCAGGTAAAACAGTTTTGATCGTCTTAAATACAAGTAACGGAGCCAAAAGATTCAATATAGCTTCTTCAGGTAAAGCAGCAATCACAAGCTTAAATCCTGGTGCCGTAGGCACCTATATCTGGTAAAATAAAAATCTGAACAAATGAAAAAAAGAAGTATAATACTTAGTTCAGTTCTTACCGGAGCTGTGCTTTTGATAAACTCAATAACGCCCGTTCCTGCAACAGCTCAGGGATTCCTGAAAGCAGAGGGAAAACAGATTGTAAACGAAAAAGGAGAAAACGTTCTGCTCAGAGGTATGGGATTAGGTGGCTGGATGCTGCAGGAAGGCTATATGCTGGGTTTGAATGAGGAGGGGCAACAGTACCGGATAAAAGAACGGATCGAGTCGCTGATCGGAAAGAAGCAAACCGAAGAGTTTTACGAGACTTGGTTGTCTAATCATACTACCCGTGCTGATATAGATTCTTTGAAAGCCTGGGGTTTCAATTCCGTGCGCTTGCCTATGCACTATAATCTCTATACTCTGGCAGTTGAAGAAGAGCCCGTTGCTGGTAAAAATACCTGGCTATCTAAAGGATTTGCTTTAACTGATTCTTTGCTTGCCTGGTGTAAGGCAAACCAGATGTACCTGATCCTGGACCTGCATGCCGCTCCTGGCGGACAAGGTAATGATCTTAATATATCTGACAGAGATCCGGCAAAGCCCTCTCTATGGCAGAGTGATGCTAATCAGAAAAAAACGGTAGCATTATGGAAGAGGCTTGCTGAGCGATATGTCAATGAGCCATGGATCGGCGGGTACGATATCATAAATGAACCCAACTGGGGCTTCCAGAATCCTGAGAAAGACAAAAATGGCACAGGCGAACAAAAGAACGAGCCTCTCAGGAAATTGATGGTTGATATTACAAAAGCAATCCGGGATGTAGACAAGAAGCATATCATAATCATAGAGGGTAACGGCTGGGGAAACAATTACAATGGAATCCTTCCTCAGTGGGATAACAATATGGTTCTAAGTTTCCATAAGTACTGGAATTTCAACGATCAGAAATCCATCCAGCAAATTATCAACTTCCGCGACAAGTATAATATCCCAGCCTGGCTGGGAGAAACCGGGGAGAATTCGAACGTTTGGTTTACCGAAGCTATCAGCTTACTTGAAAAGAATAATATCGGCTGGTCTTGGTGGCCATTGAAGAAATTAGGATTTAATAATCCACTACAGATCCGTACTAATCCTAATTACGAACAAGTGCTTAAATACTGGAATGGAAACGGAAATAAGCCGGGGGAAAGCAATGCATACAGTGGGTTACTCGAATTAGCCAGGTATACCAATATCAGTACAAATATTTTGCATAAGGATGTAGTTGATGCTATGATCCGTCAGCCATTCACTTCTGAAACTCGTCCCTACATCTCTCATGTCTTAAATGGTAGTCTGAAAATCAATGCGGCTAACTATGATCTTGGAAAAAGCGGACATGCCTACGCTGATAAAGACACAGCAAATTATCATATTTCAACTGGTAAGCGGTCATCAGGTAATAAAGGGGGGGCCTATCGTAATGATGGCGTAGATATCCGCAAATCCTTTGAAGGTTACGAAAACTATTTTATTACCGATATAGAGGATGCAGAATGGCTTCAATATTCTATAAATGTTACCAATGCCGGAAAGTATCATATTAAACTAAAAGTTGCTTCAGACAAAGACGATGCTAAAGTATCGGTTTTAAACGGAAGCAATATTCTCGCTAAAGAGGTCTCTATTCCTAAAACCGGAGGTGCCGAAAAATGGGATTTGGTAGAGATCAAGAATATCAGCTTAAACAAAGGTAAAAATCAATTAAGGATAGCTGCAGACAGAGGCGGTTTCAATCTCTCTGCAATTGAAATAAATAAAGCGAACTAGGGCGTCATTCTCAAACTTAATTATTCATTGGTCAACTTGCTTACATCAATAAGAGTGCGGTTCTTAGCCGCGCTCTTTTATTGTAAACGAGCATTTCATTGATTAATATTTCTTAAAAAGTAAAAATCCCCTTCCGAATTAGAAAAAAGCATTTATATTACAGCTTCTTTAGTTCATTTGTTAAGTATTTTCATGATGAGTATCAAAAGGTTTCCATAGACCTTTGATCAATTAGTGAATTAAGAAGATTTTTATCAACCATTTAATTTAATAAAGTAAAAAAGGAGTACATGATGGACAAACCTATAGTAGTTGGGGCCTGTATTGAGGATGCATTTATTTCTGCGGGACTAGTTAACCTTGAATCAAGGGAACTTGTTCAAAGTAGCTTGAGGCGAAAAAGAGTGAACCCTTCAGGAAGTAAGGAGGAAATAATTTCAGCCTGGTCTGGGGTATTAAAAGAGGTAATGAGCATGCCTGGTTTTTCATCTGGAAAAGTTGGTATAGGTATTCCTGGACCAGTAGAGTATGAAGAGGGAATTTATCATACCCTGAATAAGGACAGGTATGGTAACCTGGAAAATCAAAATGTAAAACAGTTGCTTTCAGAACAGACCGGAATTGCTAAGGAGGATTTCAAGCTGATCAATGATGCTGCTTCTTTTTTTCACGGCGAGGTATTTGGCGGGGCTGTCCGGGGATATAAAAAGTCATTTGGATTAACGCTTGGAGTGGGACTCGGTTCTGCTCGTTATGATAATGGAGTGCTCGAAGATGCCAACCTTTGGAATATGCCTTTCGCTGATGGCGTTGCCGAAGACTACCTTTCTGTAAACTGGCTGGTTAATCGATTTAAAGCTCTTTCAGGTATAGAAGTGTTAGACCTGGTAGAAATGAAGCGATACGCTCCAGATCCAAACGTTCAGCAGGTATTCGATGAATTTGCTAGTAACCTTGCCTCGTTCTTACTGGAAGTGATTAAAACAGAAAAGCCCGAGGTAGTGCTTATAGGGGGGCATATGGAAAGTTCTAACAAATATTTCTTCGATAAAGTAAAAGAAACCGTGTTGTTAAATGGAGTGAAAGTTCCGATTATGAGGGCCATTTTAGGTGAAAAAGCGAGTGTGATTGGAGCGGCCTCTACTTGGTTTAGCGAAGGTAAATTACACGTTTAATTGATAATCTTCCCCTTTTACCAGCCCTAGAAGGGGAAGAATGTTTTAATTTAGCGCTTTATGAAAATCATCATCTACCAATTATTTATACCTGCTTGATCTTATGAAAAAGAACCTACTTACGCTGCTGTTTTTTGTACTGTGCTTAAGTGCATTCAGTCAGAAAACGGAATATACTCAACTTAATAACATCCGCTATTATCCTGATTCGCTTAATCAGGCTGATAAGTACCTAAGCAACCAATGTGTCTTGGATATCTACTACCCAAAAAATCAAAAGAGCTTCAAAACAGTGGTATGGTTTCACGGGGGAGGTTTAACAGGCGGAAGGAAAGAAATTCCTTCAGCACTCAGGGACAAAGGTATTTGTGTGGTAGGGGTAGGGTATAGACTTGCTCCAAATGTAAAGGCGCCTGATTATATAAAAGATGCTGCGGCTGCCGTAGCCTGGACATTCAGGAACATTCAAAAATATGGCGGAGATCCCTCATTAATTTTTCTTTCCGGCCATTCTGCAGGTGCTTACCTGGTTGACATGGTTACTCTGGATAAGCAATGGTTAAATACTTACGGTATTGATGCAAATAAAATAGCAGGACTTATCTCCCTGAGTGCCCAAGCAATCACTCATTTCAATATCCGTAAGGAAAGAGGACTGGCAGATACAAAAGTGATCGTAGATAGCCTGGCTCCTTTAAACCTCGTTAGGGCAGATGCTCCTCCCACCCTGCTTGTTACCGGCGACCGGGAGTTAGAGATGTTAGGGCGGTACGAAGAGAATGCCTACTTGTACAGGATGTTTAAACTAGTAGGGCACAAAGATGTTCGTCTGCTGGAATTACAGGGGTATGATCATGGAGGTATGGCAGAACCGGCTTTCCCTTTACTTCTTAAAGAGATGGATAGGGTTTCCCAACTCAGGAAATAGTTATTTGGCAGAGCCCTTACCGGTACGCTCTGCCTGCTTATTTCTCCAATATCTGAACCAGATATCCATATAAATTAATCTCGGGATTAAGGTTGAGCTTTTTGCGAAGGCGATACCTGGCAACTTCCACAGCCTTTGGGGTGATGTTCATCAGCTGAGCAATTTCTTTCGTCGACAAGTTCATTTTTATGAAAGCGCATAGTTTGAGTTCATTTGCTGTTAACTCCGGGCACACCTTCTGTAAATTTTTAAAGAAGTCTGAGTGAACTTTGTTAAAGTGAGAATTGAACTGTTCCCAGTCCTTTTCACCTTTCTCTACATCAGCAATCAGGCGATGAAGTCTCTTGAAATTAGCTGAATTTCCATTGTTTTCGCTTCCTTTTGAAACAACAGCCAGTTCATCTTTTATTTTCTCAATAACTTTCCCACGTTGAACCAAATGCATCACCATATTGGTCAGTTCCCGGTTTTTGAAATCAATATCAGCTTCCAGTTTTTCATTCTTCAAACGAATGATCTCTTTCTCCGTTTTATCCCGTTCAAGTTGATTAAGGTAATGCAGCCGCTCCTGTGCTTTGATGTGTTTCTTTTGTTGCCATTTCAACAGACGCGAAATCAGGAAAATAAAAACAAAGACATAAAGAATATAGCTCCACAAGCTTCTGTACCAAACAGGCGTAATGACAAAACTATAAGCAACAGGGTCAGACTCAAGTCCCGAGTTGTCCCTGGCCTTTACCTTAAAAGTATATTTTCCCGCAGGCAAACTGGTGTAATCTTTTTCGCTCTTACTGCTCCAGGGCGACCAGCTTTTGTCTATTCCTTCCAGAAAACAGCTGTACTCCACATTGCTCTGCTCATTATAAAAGGTAGAGGAAAACTCGAAATGCAGGAAGTTTTGGTCATGACTTAAAGAAGGAATACTTTTTCTCGCCTGCCTGGCTACAATGCTTCCCTGCTCTGTAAAATATCCGCCATGAATAATGCTATCTTTTTCTCCGATGATTTTTACCTGACCTAGTAAAACCCCTAGCTCTTTTTTTGTTTGTTTGAACTTATCATAGTTTATATGTAGAACGCCTTTGGTTGCTCCTATGAAAATATTGCTGCTATTGTAGGGATAGATAGATTCAAAGCCGCCCACTATCTTTTCCTTTATTTCAGGGAAGTAAGTCACCTGTCCTTTTTTCTCTTCTGTTAATTCAACTACCCCTACTTCTTTTGCCCGTGTTACAAACCAAACATTCCCATCGTTGTCTTCTTTCAAATATATTACCGGAATATTGTTGAAATAGGGCTTGAAGAAGGATGAGAAAACAAACCGGTTTGAGGCTTCGTCATATTCATAAATACCCTTTTCGGTAGCAATAGCAATCCTGTTATGTACCCGGTAAACGTAATTATATAAGGTAGAAGGCAAACCATCTTGTTGAGTATAAAGGGTATATTTAACCACGTTTCTCAAATCTGGAGACAGCTGGATCTTATAGATGCCATGATAGGGGTGGGATGCCCATGCGATATTAGTAGCGTCGTCGTATACCAGGAACCTTAGCGATTCATTAAGTCCATTTACGGTAGTGGAAGGTGCAAATTGTCCATCCTCGAAGTTTAATAACTGCAAACTGCTATAAGCACCGGCAATCACTTTTTGAGTAGGGTACACCTTCGAGAAAGGTTGAAGGATCCACACACCCGATTTTGAATAAAGGGAGTTTATTCCTTTCTCATTTAAATTAAAAAGACCTCCTTCATGCGCAACCAACAACTTGTTATTTATTTCCTCTACATTCCAGATCTGACCGTGCAAGTCAGGAACTTTACTGAACTCTCCTTTGCTTAGGCTAAGGTCGGTTTTGCCACTCTCCAGATTGGTGTAATAAAGACCGTTGGATGATCCGATGTATAATCTGCCATTAAAAACCTTTGTGGTAAAAGTTACCTGATTAGTTCTGTTTGGACGGATGTATTTTATTGCACTATTTATTGCAATCATATCAATACCGTCATCCAGTCCCAGCCAGAGGGATCCGTTGGAATCCACAAAGGTGGCACGGATATTATCATTTTGCAGGCCCTCGGGGTAGGAGTAACGTTGCACCAAGTTGCCCTGTTTGTCGAGAATAAGCAGGCCAGAAGAGGCAGTTCCAAGAGCTATCCAATCGGTTCCGATATTTGTTCCACTATAAACGCGGTCGGCAAGAAGGATCTTATCGAGGCCTGTGGGTTTACGTGTCAATTTTTCTCCGGCTAAAGTGAACAAGCCATCTTTCATAGTGCTAAAAAGGACTATATCTTTACTGTAGGATAGTACGGAAGTGATCGTAGTTCCGTTAAGGCTTGAAGTGCCCGGAATAGGCTTCCATACTCCATTTTCAAAAAGGAATACTCCTCTGTCCTTCGACTGGGCGTAAACCTTATTACCTACATTACCTAAAAAACTCCATTCAAAGTCTGGTTTATACACATTTACAGCTCCCTCTTTATACCTGATTATACATGATAAAGAGCGAAAGAAAACTTCATCCCTAACTATAGCTATATTCCAGATATGGGCCATAGTCCTTTGTTTTTCGGGGATCAGGTTTAGAAGAGAATGATATTTCAGCACTCCATTCTTACCGGGAAAGAAATATCCTAGCTCGTCCTCGCCTCCTACATAGATCCTGTTTTTAGAATCCACTTTCACAGACTTAATCCCCGTAAGGTTTGGTAAAGAGAACTTGTTCCAATACCTGCCATTAAAAGTTAGCAAACCCTCTTTATTGCCAAAATAGAGGATTCCCTGCTTATCCTGGGTTACTGCATAGTTTTGGATCCCGCTTTTATATTGATCTGCACTATAGTTAAGAATTTTAGGAGAGGCTATCTGGCTCTGGCCAATTAGATTAAGCGATGCAGTAAATAGAAAAAACACAAGAACAATGCGTACCATCAAATCGCTTGCTGAAAAATAAAGATTAACAATAGTCTTAAAGGTTAATTTTGTCACCGGATCCTTACAGATTCGTATAGCTCGAAAAGAGCGGTTAAAGTAAGAAATCTTTTCTGCATCCAACAGATAACATTATCACAGAAAGCGCATTTTTGCCCCTACATTACCACTACAGATTGAAGATAAGTAAAAGAAAACCCAGATATTGCAAGCTGACTTATTCCTATTGCAAGCTTTTATCTCTGATAACAATGGTAATCAGGATTGCGAAAAGGAGGGTGAGGAGTGAAAAGTATTTTTCGAAATCAGTCTTTGCGAAAAGGTTGCCTATTGTGTTAAGAACAAATACTACGAGGAAAAACCAAAGGATGAAGGAAATTACTACTTTCGGAAGGCTGAGGCTGATAAGTTTACCTTTTACCATTAGGGTCAACCCTAGCACGACATTAATTAAAATTGAAACACTTTCAAAAACATACATTTCCTGGTCATTCTTTAGTCGCCCGCCCCAGGTAATGCTGTATGGTATTACCTTAAATATAATCAGGAAATGGAATGCAATAACTGCTACTAAAATAAGCAGCAATACATTTATGGCTTTATTTGTTCTTGTCATTGTAATTGCATCAAGTATTTAGGCCAAATAAAGCTAAAAATCAGGAAAAATACAGGAGCTTTAAGGGCTCCTGTTAAGAATAACTTTACAAAAAGATACCTCCGGATACTTCGATACGCTGACCATTGATCCATTTCGCATCCTCCGTACATAGAAAGGCGACAACCCCTCCGATATCATCTGCAAGACCAACACGGCCGAGAGCTGTTAAAGAAGAGATATGATCGTTAATATCCTTATTATCTCTTACCCTACCTCCACCAAAGTCAGTTGCGATCGCTCCCGGAGCAACTACGTTTGCAGCAATTCCCCGCGGACCAAGCTCTTTCGCCAGGTATCGGGTTAATACTTCAACAGCCCCTTTCATTGAGCCATAGGCAGAGGATCCCGGAAACGAAAATCGTGCAAGCCCAGAAGAGATATTGATGATCCTGCCGTTGTCATTTATGTGGTTTAATGCCTTTTGCGTAAAAAAGAAAACCCCTTTTAAGTGGATATTAAAAACTTCATCAAATTGTTCTTCGGTTGTTTCAGCAAAGGGGGCATACAAGGCTGTCCCTGCGTTATTGATCAGGAAATCAAAAGAGCCTTGCTCATTCTGAGTTTTTAGCCAGGTGTTTAAGCGACCAAAAAAATCTCCGAAGGATTTTGTGTCGGCAGTATTCAATTGAAATGCTTCTGCCTGTTGTCCTAAGGCGCGGATTTCCTCAACCACTTTGTCGGCTTCGACCTTATTCTGGTTATAAGTTAGAGCTACGCTTATCCCTTTTTTTGCAAGGCTAAACGCCATCTCTCTGCCAAGACCGCGACTTCCGCCAGTTACTAAAGCAATTTTGTTCTGTGTATTCATTTGAGGTATCTATAAGTCAAATTTTAATAACACAAAAGTGCTCTATAGTTTGCGGCCAAGTTTGCATTGTTCAAACCGATGCTTGCAAAATTCAAACATATAGATCCACTAAATCTTCATCTATTCACGGGCAACCTTTCAGGCTTTATTTCGCTCAACTTTTTTATCCGGGTCCAGCATATCCATTAACTTCAATCCCAGCAAACCGCTGATCGGACCTTCACTACCATTTGTATTACCGCCGATCAACACATCAGGAATGATCTTCACTTTACCTTTACCAAGCTCCTCCGTGATCTTAAACTTCGTAAAATTGTCACCGCCCATCGCCCTTACTTGAAGCTCATAAGCTTCCGCGGTAGATTTACCTATGGCCATGATCTTTTCTGCTTCAGCTAAACCTGTTTTTGAGATCTTTTCCGCTTCGGCACTGGCGTTAAGTTTTGTAGCTTCAGCCTGTGCTGCCGCCCTCAACCGGGTTGCTTCTGATTCGGCACCTGCCCGCATTTTAGTCGCCTCAGATTCAGCATTTACCTGAAGTTTCAAACTGGCAGCTTCACCTTCCGATTTTTTAACCGCTGCATCCGCTGTGCGTTGCGCAATTTCAACACTTTGCTGTGCCTTTACGATCTCTTTCTGCATATCTGCGATAGCCGTTTCTTTCTCCATACCCTGCCGTTTCTCTTGGGCCAGCTTCTGGGTTTCGTAAGTTTTTTCTTCCTCTTCAGCTATTTTACGGTTTGTTAATGTACGCATCAAAGCTTCCGGAGGAACAATATCACCAATAAGAGTATCTACAGCTATCACATTATATTCTTCCAACACCTGGCGTATATGTTCCCTGGCCGATTCCTGACGCTCCTTACGGGTGGTCAGGAAAGAAATAACGTCACTATCTTGTGCCGAGTTCCTGAAATAGTTACCGATAGTAGGCTCAAGTACCTGGGAAACCAAATTGGTCATGCTGCCGAAACGGGCGATAACTTTAGGAGCCTCATTGGCTGGAACGTGAATGATCTGTGCCACATCCAGATTGAAGGGGAAACCGTCACGGGACCTTACTGTTATCGTTGATAAGTTTTTATCCAATGCGTGAGACTCACTTCTGGCGTTTGCCCAGTTAAGAACAAGGTTCGTTGTAGGCACACATTCCACATTCATAGTATAGGCATTAATTGGATATTTACCCGGACCTAAAGCTTCCATCCATACACCTCTGTAACCCTTACCTACAATATTACCATGCTTAAAAGTATCTCCCGTTACGTCGGCTCCATCTTCTCCGATAAAGGAAATGACAACGCCAACGTGGCCGATCGGAACGGTAGTCATTGGAATTTCTTCAATTTGAACAGCCCATTTGTTAATATTGTAGGAACCAGCAAGTACGATCTGCGGTTGCAAACCTCTATTTCCTTTCAGCTCCAGGAAGGTATCAAAGTCCTGGAAGTTATTATGTCCATCAACAGTTTTACCAGCTATTTGTCCCGCCGAGATTGGAAGACCATCCAGCGTGGTAACAATTCCCACCATGTTTTCACGGATGATGGTCATATCGATAATAGAAATATCAAAAGCAAATGTGTTGATACGGTAGGTACCCGCTGTAATAATAGAAGTTTGCCTGCCTTTCTGCCCTCCGTTAGCGAGGAATGCTCCTGCATCCTGAAAATTGTCACATTCAACCCTTCTGCCCAAGATGTTTCCGGTGGGGATCTCCGCTCCATCTTTCGATAATATCAATCCCACTTTGCCATGTGGTATAACCGTAAAGGGTTGTAGCTCCACACCGTACTGCCATGGCCACATATTCCAGTAAAGCCCCGGAGCAAGAGTTCTCGCCTGGAAACCCGCTTCTCCTTTAGTTGCGATAATACGCCCATCGGGCAGCTCCTTATTTGGCCCATAAAGAACAAACTTCTTGGTCACCAAACCGATGCGGTCTTCCGGAACTATAACCATCCCAAAGAAGAATCTGAGAATAGGCTTGTAAAAAACAATACATAGCACGAGTATTAACAGCCACCCGTAAGCTAGAACTTGCATAAAATTATCCATCTTATTTTTGAATGTTTAGATTGCTGCAAGGAGGGATGCTATTGACGTGCCAGGAAATTGAAGAGGCTCTGGACGTGTTTAAAGGCTGCTTTTAACCTTTTATACGCCTTCTCTCTTTTCAAAATGGAAGTAGTTTTTTCAAATTGAAAAACTGATTTGTTTTATACAGGCTCTAATTTATATATTAGAAAATCAAAGCTTATCATCCATGCAATATCTGTTTCCACCTAAACCTTCAGACATTCGCGAAGGAATTACCAATGTAAGTCCCGCGTTTAAAAAGGAAGTCGTAAAAGTTTTTCTGCTTTGCGTTTTATTCCTACTCTGGTATTTAGTCCTTTTAGCTGGAACTGTGGGAATAGCGTTCCTGTTTGGCTTCCTGGGTATCCTTTTAGTAAGCGAAGTGCAGCATTTTGCCACCCTGATGATTGCAATAGGAGCAGTTGTGATGGGGGTAATGCTGATCGTATTCATGCTTAAAGCGCTCATTTTAAAAAAGACAGACCCGGTGCCAACAGTAGGGGAAGTAACACCGGAAACCGAACCTGTTTTTTACGAATTTATTAAAAGAGTATGCGATGAAACCAGGGCACCATTCCCAAAGAAGATCTACCTGGTTGAAGATGTGAATGCATTCGTTAGCTACGATTCAACATTCCTCAGTTTACTGTTCCCGGCAAGAAAAAACCTATATGTTGGTTTAGGCCTGATAAACAGCTCAACCATCAGTGAGCTCAAGGCTGTAATAGCGCATGAGTTCGGGCATTTTTCCCAGGGAAGCATGAGGTTTGGAAGTTATGTGTATCATTTTAACCAGATTATTTACAAGATCGTAGCGGATAATTCAGGATACAACGCTACGATCGAAAAATGGGCAAGTTTCAGTAACTATTTCGCGCTGTTTGCTAATATTAATATGGGAATAATAAGAGGGATCCAGTGGCTGATGGTGAAGTGTTATGAGATCCTGAATAAGGGATACAGAAGCTTGGCGAGACAAATGGAGTTCCATGCAGATAGTGTTGCAGCAAGTGTAGCCGGTTCTGCTCCCCTAATTACCAGCCTCTACCGGATTGACCTGGCAGTTGAAAGCTATCAGCATTTGCTTAATTATTACAACCAGTCTATTAAGGATAATTTCCGCGCGGATAATTTGTATACCCATCATTTTAAGTTGATGCAGTTATTAGCGCAAAAAGAAAATGTTCAGCTAAAGAACGGTTTTGCGATGGTGGATGCAGAGACCATAAATAAATTAGGAAGGAGTAGGGTGGTGGTGAAGTATCAATGGGCATCCCATCCATCTACAGCAGACCGTGAAGCAGCCTTACTTAAACTGAGTATTCCCTCAGAAACAATAGATGAATCAGCATGGAAGCTGTTTGCAGATCCGGCAAGTATTCAAGTAGCTAATACTGAAAGAATATACCAGAGTGTAAGTTTCTCCTCCGAGCCTGCTTTGTTGGCAGTGGAGGAGTTTGAGTTGAAGTATCAGGAATATCTCAGTTCTACGAATTACCAGCCCGAGTATAAAGGATATTATAATAACCGGAACGTGGCGACATTTGAGACCAGCCTTGATAGTTACATTCCTGAAGACCTCTCTATCGAGGATTTGTTTTCCGAGGAACATTTAAGTTTGCCAAAGACAATTGCCCAAATAGAAGGAGATATTACCGTCCTTGATTCTATCTCTGCAGTAGGGACAGGGTTCAAGAGTTTCGATTTTGAAGGATTAAGATACCCCATAGGCGATGCTTATTCTATAACCAATCATCTGAAAAATGAACTACAGGAAGTTCAGAAGAAAGTAAATAAACATGATCAGGAGATCTATTACATTGCACGGCGGAATGCTCTAGGGCAGGGAAAGGCCGAAGAGCTTGAGCATGCTTTTGGATCAATGTTCAGGCAAAGTGAATTAACTGAAGCAGATGTTCGTTTATATAATGAAATGGCGGAAGTAGTAGCTCCTGTGTATTCCACGCTGCCGATCGAAGAAATAAAGGCCCAGGTAATGATAATCATTCGTAAAGAAAAGGAGTTGAAAAAACGAATGACTGAGATCCTGGAAGATCCGAAGATCGGCGAGGTGGATTCTTTCAAAGACCATCTGACATCCATCAAAGAGCTATGCGAAAGCACCCACTTGTACTTCAATGAAGGCAGGTATCTCAATGAACAGCTCGATTTACTCAATACTGCTGCTAATGCATTCTTAAATGTAAGCAGCGAGTATTATTTTATGGTGAAAAAAGAAGCATTAGAAGTTCAGCTAAGGATGTTATATCCTAGTCGCATTTCAGTAGGATCGTAGGGATACGCAGCGAATTGTCATAGAATTTCAAGGAAAATGAAAGAGCGTAACTCGGAAATTTTCTTAGCGTAGAACACAGCATATTCAATAAGAATAGAAGATTTTCATAGTGTTAGATTAGTGGGTTAGGTTGATAAAAAGCGAGCGGTATTACTGCTCGCTTTTTTGATTTTGGAGCTTTTTGAATTTTTTCTCCATCAAATTCAGCGGCTTACAGAAATCATCTAATTCATTTTTGAATAATTCAAATGAATAACTACATTTGCACTCGCTAACAATTAGCAGCGCTCATAGCTCAGTCGGTTAGAGTAGAAGACTCATAATCTTTTGGTCCCAGGTTCGAGCCCTGGTGGGCGCACAGAACAGAAGCTTCCAGAAATGGGAGCTTTTCTTGTTTTAATGGTGTCATAGGGAGGTTTGATAGAAATATCTTGGATCAATCCAAACAGCGGAATTAATAATAGTACTTATGAAGTAGTAACAGATAAGACTGGTTTAATATCCATACTTATCACTAGCAAGTCTTCTATGAATCTAGGAACTCTAAATCATCGCTATTAATTTGGCAAAAGCATGGCCTGTTGAAATAACAATATGGAAAACAGTAATAAAAAGTACCACACAAGGATATGCCCATTGTTTATAGGTCAATGCTAGCTTATAATTTCGCTCACGAATGCTTCTGTTAAAAATATTTGAGTTTTCTAATGCATTTTTAGCAGCATACGGGAATAAGGATCTGAAGCATAGCAGGTAAAATATTATTATTCCCATAATAATTTTATCTTCATTTACGAATACGTGAGGGAATGAGACTAATTCCAGTAAGTTTAAAAGATGTTCCATTTTGTATGTCTTTGTTATAAAACATCGGCTTTTTCCATTAGTTTAAATACCTAGGAAATTTACATGGAACAATAATTGAACAATAAACCGTAAATTTGAATATGCTTTCGCAGTTTGAAAAATACAAAGGAATTCGTCCAGGAGCCATTCTGGATCATGAGCTAAGAAAAAGAAAGCTCAGTATAACCTCCTTTGCCTTTTCAATTCAGGAGGACCCGCGTACTATTGAGGCTATTGCACATGGCGAAATTTCTCTAGATACTACCATCGCCACTAAAGCAGAGAAAGCCTTAGGAATTGATACAGGTACCTTCATGGAATTGGACCAGTATTACGAGGCCAAAATCAAGCTTGAAGCCGAGAGAAGAAAGTTGCATCCTAATCTTTCAATACTCAGGAGTATCCTTTTTTGGGATACAGATATAAACCGGATCGACTGGGAAAAGCATTCTAAATTTGTTATTCAAAGAGTGTTCGAGCGTGGTAATGAAGCAGAGAAAGAAGAAATTACGAGATTCTATGGGTTGGAAAAAGTAAATGCTGTCCTAAGTCAAAAGTTTCCTACGGGTGAAATCCATGTAATGGGGCATTTAAAAGTTCGGTAATGCTTTATTGGAATACTGTAAATTACTTATTAAAGTCAAGCCTGGTTGCATTAATGAACGCAGAAGAACTCCAGACAAAAAGGAGCAAATTGTCTCGACACTGTCGAGACAATTAAGTTGGTCGCATATTCACAGTTGAAGGAGATACATTATACAGCCCTTCTTTAGAAATTTACCGAACAAAATATTTCACCTCATGCGCTTCCCAAGCTGCCGGAACCTCCAGCTTATCAATCAGATGCTCTATGACATTTCCGGGAACCATTTCCTTCCGTTTTGCATTTTGCTGCATAACCGTTTGATACGGAACCTCAATATAGACTATGGCGACTTTAGCACCATAAGAAGTAAAGAGTTCAACTAACTGCGAACGCATCTGCGAAGTAATATTAGTTGCATTCCAGACAAATCCTTTCTTCTTTCTTAAAAGGCTTTTCGCCATCTCTTTAGCTTCCTGAATCACTCTTCCATTAGCCTTCTTATCCGTGGGAGAAATTCGCTTTTCCCTCCGGAAATTATCCAAAGAAATTAAAGGCATCTCGGACAAATTTTTTTTTTTGCAAATAAGTATCTTTTCCTGCACCGGGTAATCCCGATAACAAGATAACTTCTGCTTCCGGTTCATCAAAAGGAACATAGTCAACCAGACTTTCTTCTTTAGCAAGATAATACATTCGGGCATGAGAAGAATGAAAGAATTTCGCAGCGCCCCAGCAGTTGTGCTCTCTGCAGTACTCTTCAAAGCAGTCAATCCGGTACAGCAGATCTTCCTGATCCTGGCAGTATCGTCCCAAGGCGTCTGCTCTTGCTAATAAAGCCAGCCATTCTGTATTTACCTCATAACTTGCTTTTATCAGAGCTTTCAGCGGATCGGGTCTTTCCAGAAGCCATAAAGGTAAACCGTGATGGCGTACCAGGCCGACAATTTGTTCCCTAATTAAGAAAGGTGTTGAAATTTCTCTGTACAATATCTGACGGGTTTTCATCGCTCCCTTTCGGGCATGGCCATGAGCAGTAATACTTCCGTCTGCCTCCAGAATGGTCGCACTGTACTTTTCAACGTCGTGCAATAGTGCCGAAGCCCAAAGGATTTCCTGTTCCTGAGGCAAAAGACTTTGAAAGCCAGGAAGAGCTCCTAAAGCTTCTAATACCATTTGCGTGTGAATGGCAACATTGCCTTCAGCATGATGAAGAGGATCTTGAGGCACGCCCTCCATGCGAGTAACCCAATCAAAATTTTCTTTGAGATAATTCCAATCCTTACTATTACTAATAGTCCACATAATTACCTCCTTCCTGATTTAGTTTCGCTCGTTTCCAGTTCCTGGTCCAATGCTCGTCCGTTTTAACATGCCCTTTTCTAACGTATTTGAAAACGTTCTCTGAAAAGCTGTCTACTGAATAAGACTGTGTATTACGACTTACAATACCTTCAATCGTTGTCGGTTTCCCAGTTTTGATATCAAAGGGTTCGAAAATACCTCTTCCCGAAGCAAGGTTCAGAACTTCCAGCTCCAAGATCTTTAGGTCTGATACGTTGGTCTGAATTTGTAATTCAGGTACATTAGGAAGATCAAGCATATTCGCATAGAACTTCGTTTCCTCCCAGCTTAACCACCGATCATGTTCCCGTACCCCGAATACATAAAAATGATGATCCAGATTCCTGTATTCAATAGAGTGAACTGCATACAGGTTTTCCAGAAATATTTCCAGATGGCCCAGGTCGTGTTTGATCAATTGCCAGAACCTGCGCAAACTCTCTGTCCATGGAGAAACAGTTGGAGCTGCATGAGAGCGGGCGAATACGCCTAACCTTGACAGACAGTTGTTTTCTCCGTCAAGCTTCTCGGTATGAACGAGCTCCGGAATGTCTTTTATAAGTTCCCAGTAATTATGTTGAATCCTGTCGTCGCTGGTTGTGCCCGGCGAAAAAGGATAATGATATGTCCTGCCATATTTTTTTGAAATAGCCATGATGTTTAAGATTAAATAAAACAATAAGAGTCATCTCTTCCCCGGAGAGAGGAAGTCATTCTTTAAATAGAATGTATGTATGACATTACATGGCTCAAATAATATGAGGGTTTTGATGGGGCAAAGATAGGGAAAAGAGTTGTAAGGTTATAATATGCTCGGAAAGGCATTTATCGAGTTTGTATGAGAACATCCTACAGAAAGTAGCGCCTTGCCTTGGTTTCTGTGTTAACGTCACTTTTAATAGTTACGAGATCTTACTTTTTTTCCTTTAGTTTTTTTGATTTTTTTTTAAAGACAAAAGGAGGTTTATATTGTATCTTTAAGGACTATTGGTAGGGGCAATTCTTCCCTCTAAAAAACCAAACAAAATTTAGCGACCTTATAGCGATCTTACAGCGATGTTATAGCGACCTTATAGCGATATTTATTGTGGGAACATTGGTACATCATTCCTACCTGATTCGTACCAAAGGGCAGACAGATTCGAGGAAGAGGGCAGGAGCGGAGTCGGGACCTTGCCGCGGCCCCGAACGGGGGTCAAAGCAGTTCCGAACAAATACCGGCTGCTTTGAAAGCTTGTCTCCTTTCCTTTCCCTGTTTGGTAATAATCCTTTCAGAAGAAAACCTTTGTAAGGAGAAGCTCACAACGGATGCTGATAATTTTGAGGGTTGGCCTTCAGTAGTCCATTTTTTATATTTATTCCGCTTTCAATTATTAATGGTAGGGTAACGGATTAGGGCATTGCGATTAACAGGGATCGGAATATTTTTTTTTGAGAAAATTAATAATATTTTTTCCACTGCGCAAAAAGGCTGCGCAGAGATAAGTTTTCTTTGTATCGTTAAAAGAATCAAAACATGCTGTTAACCATTACCAATCGCAAACAACCAGCTTCGGATCTTAGCTTCCTGCTCCACAAGCACCCAGCCAAAGTTCAGAGTGTTGAACTATCTGCAGGTAAAGCCCACATCTTTTATGAAAGAGCCGATAATGAAGAGTGTACTGCTGTTCTTTTGCTAGATATTGATCCGGTGGGACTAGTAAGAAATGACGGGCCTAACGGGAACGACTTTGCTTTGGAGCAGTACGTTAACGACAGGCCTTATGTGGCCAGTTCATTTATGAGTGCAGCTATTGCCAAAGCCTTTTCTTCCGCTCTGAACGGAAGATGTAAAGACAAGCCGGAGTTGGTGGATCAACCTCTTTCCCTTGAAATAAAACTGGCTGTTTTACCTGTACGTGGTGGAGAAGAATTTTTACGCAGATTATTTGAACCATTAGGGTATGAGGTAAATGCAACCAACCACACTTTGGATGATACTTTCCCTAAATGGGGACAAAGCAGGTATTATACCGTTATTCTTAAAAACGAGATAAGCGTCCAACAACTATTGTCGCACCTTTATGTGCTAATCCCTGTTTGTGATAATGACAAGCATTACTGGGTAAGTCAACACGAAGTTGAAAAACTGCTCGAAAAAGGACAAGATTGGTTAGATACTCATCCTGAAAAGGAAATAATTGTAAGACGCTATCTGAAACATCAACGTTCACTTGCCAATAAAGCACTTGAAGTTTTAATAAGCAAAGACCTCGAAGATGTAGTGCCAGAAGAAGCTGAGCTAGCAGGATCAGAAGAACCTGAAAAAGTGGTTCGCATCCACGAGCAGCGATTAGTTGCAGCTAGAGATGCTCTGCTTTCAGCAGGTTGTAAACGTGTTGTAGACCTGGGTTGCGGAGAAGGTCGTTTGATGAAACTGCTTTTGGCCGAGAAAGCGTTTGAATATGTTTTGGGGATGGATGTTAGTTACCGATGTCTGGAAATAGCAAAGGATCGACTGAAACTTGAAAGATTATCCGAAAAGCAATCAAATAGAGTGCGACTAATACAGGGTTCTTTGACCTACCGGGATAAACGGATTGAAGGCTTTGATGGCGCTGCTCTTGTAGAAGTGATCGAGCATCTGGATCGGCCTAGACTGGCAGCTTTAGAAAGAACTGTCTTCGAATTTGCGAAGCCGGGAATGGTGGTATTAACAACCCCAAATGCTGAATACAATGTCCGGTTTGAGGATTATGAAGAGGGTAAAATGAGGCATTCTGATCACCGGTTTGAATGGACACGGAAAGAGTTTGAAACCTGGGCTAGTGGTATCGCTGAGAGGTATTCTTATGAAGTAAGCTTTAGTCCGGTTGGGGAAGTAGATCCTGAAGTTGGAGCGCTAAGCCAAATGGCAGTATTTAAATTAAAAGCAGAGAAGGAGGAATCCTTATCATGAAAGATAACAGAATAATTAAAGTTCCCGAACTATCATTGATCGTACTGATAGGTGCCTCAGGGTCGGGTAAATCGACCTTCGCAAGAAAGCATTTTAAAGAAACTGAGATTGTTTCTTCGGATAAATGCCGTGGGATTGTTAGTGATGATGAGAATAACCAGGCAGTTTCTGCTGATGCCTTTGCCTTGGCAAGATATATCACCGGCCTTCGGCTAAAGAACGGGCTCCTTACCGTGATTGACGCCACCAACGTTCAGGAGGATGCCAGGAAAGACTGGGTAAAGCTTGCGCGTGAATACCATGTGCTGCCGGTTGCAATCATTTTGAATGTAGCGGAGAAAGTATGTGTAGAGAGAAATGCATTAAGGCCTGATCGTAATTTTGGCAAACATGTAATTCCACAGCATATCTCACAATTGAAGCGAAGCATTAAAAAGCTAAAGCTCGAAGGCTTCAGGCATGTTATTGAGTTAAGGTCGCTGGAAGAAGTAGAAGCTGTTTGTGGTATCGTTCGAGATCCCCTTTACAATAATAAAAAGGAAGAAAAAGGACCATTCGATATTATTGGCGATGTGCACGGATGCTTCGATGAATTGATTGAGTTGCTTGGCAACTTGGGGTATGTTCATAATGGTACGTCCTTTTCTCATCCTGACGGAAGAAAAGCTGTTTTCTTGGGCGATCTGGTAGACCGGGGGCCAAATACTCCAGCTGTGTTAAAGCTGGTAATGGAAATGGTAGGAGATGGAGCGGCACTTTGTGTTCCGGGAAATCATGATATAAAGTTGGTGCGCTGGTTAAATGGTAAAAATTTGCAGGTTAAACATGGTCTTGCAGAATCGATCGAGCAATTGTCATTAGAAACCCAGGAATTCAAGGATAAGGCAAAAGCATTCCTTGATGCACTGGTAAGCCATTATGTTTTGGATGAAGGAAAGCTCGTTGTTTCCCATGCCGGGTTAAAGGAGAACATGCAGGGGAGAGGTTCCGGCGCTGTTCGAGAGTTCTGCTATTATGGCGAAACAACCGGGGAAATAGATGAGTTCGGACTTCCGGTACGACACAATTGGGCTGCCGAGTATTCAGGTAAGGCCATGGTTGTGTACGGTCATACACCTGTTCCTACCCCTCAATGGCTAAACAAAACTATTGATATTGATACCGGCTGCGTGTTTGGTGGCTCACTTACGGCTCTTCGATATCCTGAAAAAGAACTGGTTTCGGTAAAAGCAGCAAGGGTTTATTGTGAGCCAATTCGTCCGCTAATTCCTGAAAAGAAAGCCAACCTGAGTTTACAGCAAGAGCACGACGATGTATTGGATATAGCCGAGCTAACAGGAAAACAAATAGTTGAAACAAAATATGCTCACAACGTTACCATCCGCGAAGAAAATGCAATAGCTGCGCTCGAGGTAATGAGTCGCTTTTCCGTAAATCCGAAATGGCTGATATATCTTCCCCCTACAATGAGTCCCTGCAAAACCAGTGAAGAAGGTAATTATCTGGAATATCCGCTGGAAGGCTTTGATTATTATAAAGCAGCCGGGGTAAAAAAGGTGATATGCGAAGAAAAGCATATGGGCTCAAGAGCCGTGTTGATTGTTGGAAAAGATGAAGCCGTTATCGAGCGGGTATTTGGAATCAGGGATGAAGGGATCGGAACAATTTATACCCGGACTGGTCGTGCTTTCTTTAATGAGAAGGAAACAGAACAGGAGCTACTGAAACGAGTAAACGAGGCTTTAATAAGATCAGGCTTCTACGAAAAGATGGAAACAGAGTGGGTTTGCCTGGATATAGAGTTAATGCCGTGGAGTTCTAAAGCTCAAGCTTTACTCGAAACACAATACGCTTCTGTAGGTTCAGCGGCTGACCATGCACTGGAAGAGACAATGAAGGTTTTAAACAATGCTTTGGAAAGTAATGGAGCGCTGGCAGAACTAAAAGAACGCTATAGTCATAAATTGGAGCAGGTTTCCGACTACAAGAAAGCTTATGGCCGCTACTGCTGGGACGTAAACATGTTAGAGGATTATAAGATTGCGCCTTTTCATATTTTGGCTACCGAAGGCAAAGTGTGGATCGAACAGAACCACGAATGGCATATGGAAACCATTAAGTCCTTTTGTGCAAGTGATCCAGCAATTCTGCTCGCAACTCCCTATTTGATCGTAGATCTTGAAGATGAGGAAAGTGTAAATAAAGCCATAGAATGGTGGATATCGTTAACGGATGAGGGAGGAGAGGGGATGGTGATCAAACCTTACAATTTTATTGAACGGGATAATAAAGGTGTGGTACAACCGGCAGTTAAGGTAAGAGGAAGAGAATATTTGCGGATAATCTATGGACCGGAATACACCTCTGAAGAAAACCTGTCTAGACTAAGATCACGTGCACTTAATGCAAAAAGGTCTCTGGCTATGCGGGAATTTGCATTAGGAGTAGAAGGGTTGGAGCGATTTATTAACAAAGAACCGCTGCGAAGAGTGCACCAATGCGCTTTTGGAGTACTCGCTTTGGAGAGCGAGCCGATAGATCCCAGGCTGTAAACGAAAACGCAGACAGTGGTTGTAGACTCTGTCTGTCGTTCTTTTTGAAAAGTATATATTATGACCTTTGAAGCACTATATCTGCAAAATCAATTTATCCTTCTGGATTGTATCAGTGGAAGCAAAGCCTACAACCTGGCCCTTCCATCATCCGATACCGATAAAAAGGGCGTCTTCATCTTACCCCAGGGGGAGTTGTTTGGCTTCGGGAAACCTCAGCAATTGAACAACGAGAGCAATGATGAGGTGTATTTCGAGCTGCGACGGTTTTTGGAACTTCTGTTAAAGAATAATCCGAATATACTGGAGCTATTAAGTACTCCAGAAGAATGCGTGATCTACAAACATCCGCTAATGGAGCTGATAAGGCCGGAACACTTTCTTTCAAAGCTTTGTCTGGATACGTTTGCAGGATATGCAACCAGCCAGATCAAAAAAGCCAAAGGACTTAACAAGAAGATCAATAAAGCCTTCGAATTGGAAAGAAAAAGTGTCCTTGACTTCTGCTACGTGGTGTACAGCAATGGCAGTGTTTCGCTTAAGGAATGGTTACAGGAACAGCAGTTCAGACAGGAAGAGTGCGGCCTCTCGAAATTGCAGCATTTTAAAGATGTGTATCTGCTGTATCATCAGAGTCAGCTGAAGCAGGGTGAAACATTTTACGGTATTGTTGCTGGACCAGGGTCCGCCGATGTACAATTAGCCACTGTTCCGAAAGGAATAGAACCTCTTGCTGTCATGAATTTCAATAAAGATGCTTACTCAATTTATTGCAGGGAGTTCCGTGAGTACTGGGAGTGGGTGAGGAAACGTAACGAAGCCCGGTACCAAAGCACTTTATTTCATGGCAAAAGTTACGATGCTAAGAATATGATGCATACTTTCAGACTGCTGAATATGGCAGAAGAAATTGCACTTTACAAAGAAGTAAGGGTTAGTCGGGATGATCGTGATTTTCTTTTAAAGATTAGATCAGGGGAATTCGAATATGAGGAACTTATACAAATGGTAGAGGAAAAGATGGAGAAGATCAAAGTAGCGTATGAACATTCGCAGTTGCCGTTAAAGCCGGATGAACAATATGCTGAATCCTTGTTAATTCAGTTAAGGGAATCGTTTTATAGGTTATAAAGGAGATGAACATCAAGTTAATTCCCAAGACTAAGGAAATTAGGTACTGGATTCCCTTCACACTAAACTTTCTCATCCATTTACATCTTGTAATAGTAAATGAATAAGGTTCTACTTGTCTTTTTCTTTATTTTTCAAGCCTCTCTGAAAGCGCAAAATGCCCATTTAACTTCCAATCCTGCTACACTTTTAAGTAACTATATTAAACACCAATCTTTATCTGGCTCTGAGGAAATAGCAGGCAGATACTTTATGCATTTATGCAGACAAGTTGGTTTAAGTATTACTGATTTTAGTGCAGACGAGTCGTCCTTAAACTTTGCAGCGTCCATATACCCGCTTAGTAGTAAAAAACCTAATATTATCCTGCTAAATCATATAGATGTTGTTCCCGCTCCTGATAGTGGCGGCCTGTGGAGGTATCCGCCCTTTTCGGGAACAATAGCCGACGGTAGTGTTTGGGGGCGCGGGGCAATTGACAACAAAGGCATGGCTATTATGCAATTATTAGCCGTAGCTGATTTAGTTAAGGAAGCTAAAACAAGAGGATTCGATCATAATATCACGATCTTAACCGTATCAGCGGAGGAGACAGGTGGAGTACTGGGAGCCAAATTTGTAACAGAGAAACATCTGGAGGAGTTAAATCCAGTGGTGGTATTGGGAGAAGGAGGGTCTGGAATTTCAAAGATCTTATCCTCTGATCCGAATACGAAAGTGTTCGGTATCGAGATAGATCAAAAGAACAGGCTCTGGCTGGAATTACAGTTGGCGGTTGCTTCTGCAGGTCATGGTGCAGTTCCTCCTCATGAATATAGCAACAAGTTAATGGTCAGGTCATTAAACAGGCTGGTGAAGCGGAATCCAAAAGTTGTAGTAACAAAGCCGGCGAATATGATGTTCCGCGAGCTTAGCAAGTATGAGGTTGGTACAAGACGATATGTTTTCAAGCACATGAACTTGTTTCGACCGGCATTAAATCTATTCTTTAGAAAAGATCCGCTGGTAAGGGCAACGTTAACGAATACGATTGCGATAACAAATATCTCCAATCCCGGCCGGGTTATTAATCAGATCCCTCAAAGCATTACGGTTACCTTAGACTGCCGTTTGCTTCCCGGAACTAACGAAGAAAAGTTTATACGATGGGTAAAAAGGCGCCTGGATGATGATGATATAGACATAAAATCATTAACCGTATTACAAAATGCCAAGTTCACCAATACCAATAATGCTTTTTACGAAAAGCTTGAAACAGCCATAACCTCCGTATATCCTAATTCAGTAACTATTCCTATTGTCTTTCCAGCCTCCAATGATAACAACTATTTCAGATTGAAGGGTATCCCGGCTTACGGAATCCTCCCTGCCCATTTAGATACAGAGCTTCTTAGTTCCTTACATAACATCAACGAGCGAATTCCTATAGAGGCTTTAGATAAGGGCATTGAAGTGTATACGGAATTTCTAAAAAGCGCCGTAGCTATGCCAGTAAATTTAACAGCAAGATAAATAACAGCGGGAAACACAAAAGAGGCCTCCTTAGGTCTTAAACACTCCAAGGTCTAAGGCAGCGTCGTTGCCACTCTGTTTATGGATCATTACCTTATCGATGCGTCTTTCATCCATATCCACTATCTCGAACACGAAGCCCTTCCATTCAATTTTCTCACCGGCAATTGGAATATGATTTAGATGTTGAAGGATTAATCCGGCCAGAGTTGAAAACCTGGTTTCATCCTCTTCCAAGGTGATATCCAAAAGGCGAAGCATTTCATAAAAGGAAAACTGGCCATCGGCCAACCACGAGTTTTCATCCCGTATGCTCATTTGATAACCCTCAGCAGAAGTAGTTGGAAGTCCTCCCACTAGTGCTGTGATCACATCGTCCATGGTGATCATGCCTTCTATAGATCCATATTCATCGATAACAATGGCGATATCTAATCCTGCACCGTTCAATTGCTCCAGTAGATTATAAACAGCCATGTGTTCGTGAACATAAAGAGGCTTCTTTATCAGTTTCTCGATAGAAACCATATTATTAATTTGCTCCTGAACAAAAATCTCTTTGATATCAATTACGCCTCGCAGGTTGTCGAGGCTCTTTTCCGCAACCGGATAAACAGAGTGATTGTAATCTCTTATCCTGCTCCTTATCGTGTCGAGGTTATCGTTAACATCGAACCATATAATATCGGTGCGGTGGGTCATCAGTTCTGAAACCTTTCTGTCGCCTAATGCAAATACCCTTTGCACAATTCTCTGCTCAATTTCCTGAATTTCTCCTCTTTGAGTGCTTTCCTCAATGATTGATGTAATTTCCTCTTCCGAGGCCACTTCTACACCATTATCGGCAATTCCAAAAATTCGCAGGAACACGTCGTTAGACTTAGATAGAAGCCAGATAAATGGCTTAGTGACTTTGGATATGATGATCATCGCTCCAGCAACCAGAGAAGATACTTTTTCGGGAAAGCTAAGTCCAATTCTCTTCGGTAACAGTTCACCGAAAAGTATAGAGAAGAAAGTGATAGTAATAACAACTACTAAAAGGGCGATGGTATCAGCGTAGGGTTTTAAGAATGCTACCCTGCTTATTGCCACTTCCGCATAGCTAGTTAAGTTTTCACCACTAAAAATACCGGTTAGAATGCCGATGATGGTGATCCCGATTTGTACAGTGGAGAGAAATGTATTCGGATTGCTCGCCAGATCTAAGGCCCGCCTAGCTCCGGCATCACCTCTTTTGGCCATGCTTTCAAGTTTGAATTTCTTTGCCGAGGCTAACGCAATCTCACTCATCGAGAAAATTCCGTTCAGTAAAATCAATACGATAATTATAAGTATTTCCATAGGTACCGATCCTAATACTCAATAAGGGTTAAGCGCACAGTTTGTTGTGAAAATGAGAGATTATCGCTTTCAATAATGGCCTTTCTCCTGATACAGGAATTTTTTATGCAGCTAAATGAGTTTCGATCATAGGCCTTAAATAACCTGATGTTGTGTAGTCGAATTGTGAACTCCGCGGTGTGTAACAAGGAGAGAGCCTTGTTCATTATATAGAAAACTAACTGCCTATCGTTATTGCTTTACTTCTTATTGTTGGCCCGTGGATATGGAAATCCATTGAAGCTCTGCTTTAGCAATTAATAATACTATAATCCAAACACAACAAGATAGTTTAATAAGGATGACTACCCCAGTTATGGGATTTAATAATCGGCTTGGAACTTTGTTCATAAAATATAGTATTCCAAGGGCGGAATTTCAGCAATAGGCCGGGTATTTTATTTCAAGGCTCTTACTACTTTTTCAAGACTCAACCCCTGGACAATTATTGAGAACAATACAACTATATAAGTTACAGACACTATCATGTCCCGCTGCATTCCCGAATTAAGTGAAAGCGCTAAGGCAATAGAGATTCCACCTCTTAGTCCTCCCCAGGTCATGATCAAAAAGGTTTTCTTAGGAAAGTCATATTTCAAACGAAAGAGAAAAGATGGAGTTACCAGCGATATAAACCGACTAACGATCACAACCAGGATTGCGATTAACCCAATATACAGAAAAGACATTTCGAATGGGATAACTAATAGTTCAAGCCCTATTAATACAAATAGAATGGCATTAAATATTTCGTCTACCATTTCCCAAAATTTATGAACATAGTCGCTCGTTTCTTCCGACATTGCTTCTATTGTGCCTTTGTTTCCTATAAATAAACCCGCTATTACCATAGCTAAAGGTCCCGAAAAATGAAACATTGGTGCAAGCGAGATTCCTCCCATTACCATAGCCAGTGTTATCAATACTTCGGTTTGGTAATGATCTATTTTTTTCAGCATAACAAATCCCAGATATCCCAATAATAATCCTAATGCTATCCCACCTAAAATCTCTTCTGCCAACAGCACAATGATCTCTGAAGTTGATACTTCTGCAAAGCCCTCGCTGGCTATGTTAAATAGTGTCAGAAATACCACAACACCAACTCCATCATTAAAAAGAGACTCGCCCGTTATCTTAGTTTCTATTGATTCTGAAATACCAGCCTTTTTTAAGATAGAGAGCACCGCTATCGGATCGGTAGGAGAAATGAGTGCACCAAACAAAAGGCAATAGATAAAGTCAACCGGTTGGTACAAGAATGGAAGAATGATATAGGTGGGTCCAGCAACTAAGAACGTAGATATCAATATGCCTGCCGTAGCGTAAGTAAGGATGGGCCATTTTGCTTTTCGGAGTCTTTTAATATCCGTATGTAATGCCCCTGCAAAAAGCAGAAACCCTAGCATAAAATCTAAAAGAAAATCTGAAAAGTCGATCTGAACCATCAGATTTTTCACAAAACCTCCAACGGGTGAAGTTGCTCCTGCAAACAATAGCAAAAGCGACAACAGGAGGGATAAAACCATCAATCCTATTGTGGAGGGTAGTTTCAAAAATCGTATATTGATATATGCTAATACTGCCGACAACGTAATTATTAACGATATCAGTTTAAGAGTATCCATAGGTTATGTTTAACAGTGTTTATGAGAAAACGCACAGCTTTTAATTGCCAGGTTACTCAATCCTTTTCAGTAGCTGCAAAAGTTATTAAAATAAATGGGCGGCCACCTTTTTGTCATGCCCATAGATGTCGTCCCTGAAATTCAATTTTCCTGTAACATCAACCCATGATGTAAAATAGCTGATTAGAACGGGCACCGGGTTGTTAAGTCCAACCCATTTTTCAGAACTAGCATGCATGGCGTCCTTGATATTTTTATCTGTCCAGGCCGATTGATCTTCTAACAGGTTCTTAGCCAAATCAAAGGGTTGAGCAACTCGTATACAACCATGGCTGAAAGCTCTTCTTGTTCGTTGAAACAGTCCTTTAGCTGGGGTATCATGTAGATAGATACTATACCTGTTTGGGAATATAAACTTTACTCTTCCAAGGGCGTTCTTCCTTCCAGGTTTCTGCCGGATAAGAGGCAAACCGTTTCTCTCTCCGGAGACTTCCATATTATGGCGGGCAAGGTAACCGGGGTTTCTTTCGACGGCAGGAAGAATTTCATTTCTTATAATGCTTCGCGGTATGTTCCAATAAGGACTAAAAACAACATGTTTTATTTGATCAGAGAAGACTACTGTCCGGTTAGCGGACTTCCCAACCACAACGTCCATACTTAAAACTTCATCGGTTCCCTCGTATACATGCAGTTTGAACTCTGGAATATTGACGACTACTCTTTTACCTTCGCCTTGTACAGGCATCCATCGCATTCGCTCCATATTAATTAACATGCGCTCAATCTTCTTTTCTAGAGGAATATTAAGGGTTCTGATTACGGCGGGACCAATAATCCCGTCATCGTCTAGCCCGTGTCTTCTTTGAAAACTAATCACTGCATCTTCGAAAACAGCATCATAAACATTCGACCTGTCAACAAACTCCAAATCCCCCAAAACAAAAAGACGCTCCTTTAACACAAAAATTACAGCGGCAGAATCGCCCGGCTTAAGCACCTTCTTATTTCCCAGGGAAATCTGTGGCCATTCGCGTTTCGCCAGGTTTTGAAAACGAAGTAACTTTTCCCTCATCAATAAATACTGAGGATTAACTGGCAGAAAACTTTCTGGTTCATTTCCACTATTTTCAACAAACTCATTCAGAGCTTTCAATGCGTTTACTTTTTTCCTGGGTATATGCCATTGCAGGCTCTTCGGGTTAACTTTGCCGGCGTAAGCACGCTCAATAAAATTGAGAAATAACCTGGTCAGCTGTAACTCCGTTAAGCTGAGTTCCTGATTATTCGCATTAAGCGAGCTGTTAAAAGACATCAAATAGTCTATCCGATCATGCAAAGCTGGCTGATAAAGGGAACTGTCGCCAGAATAGCTGACAAAATTTTCGTATAAGTTCCAAAAAGACTGGGTTTGCTCTGAAAGGCCCTCTTCGTTAAGCCAGGCATACTGGTAGTTCCTATTTGTATAAAACTGCCTGATATCAGCGGCTTTACTACTTGCTATTTGTTGTGCGCGAATAAAATCCTCAAGAACCTGATTATTAATGTGAAGCCCTGTTACAGGATCTATTGCTGTTATTGCAGTATCCTGCAACCCTGTTCCCAGGGATGTCTGGCCGTTACTGTTTGTTTTAAAGAATAAGAGGAGTAGAACAAATATTAAAAATGCGTTTCTCATAGCTTCTGAATAATAACTATCAGAATTGAAATGGGTTAATAAGTCTGATAGCCTTTAAATATGACGAATGAACATGGAGACAAATTGTCTGTATATTATACGCTTATTCCAGTTTTTTATTCTTGTTATCCGTCATCCTGGTTAAAATGCCAGCTACGTGCTTGAACGTTTCTACAATTTCAGCTCTCTGTTCAAGCATCGGTTTCTCAGATTTTATTGCTGATATTTTCTGATTTAACATCTCTAATTCTTCTTTCAATTCCGGAAACGATCACAAACTGCCTTATTCAATCCTTTTCACATTAGATAGGGGCGAATCCTTATTAAACAGGCTACCCTCCTTAATAACAGTAAATTGCCCGTTAGATTCCATAACAACGGCCTCTACGTTTTCAATAGATGTCACGCCGTTACTTATTAATATTGACCTAACCTCTGCTTCTGTTACTCTTTCCTTTTTTAAAGCCTCTCTAAGAAAACTTCCTTTATAAAATAGGAGGGTTGGTTCAGAACTGATCAATTTGGAGAACTTAGTTGATTTGACCGACAAGGTTGCCAGAACGTATTGTAGAGAAATTAAAAGAGCGAGGGCCAGTACACCATCGGCCAGTGCAACATCCTTGCTAAGCAAGACGGTGGCCAACGTAGAACCCAAGGCAACTGTCACAATAAAATCGAATTCCTTCATCTGTGATAGGGTCCTCTTTCCAGAGATCCGTAGCATAAATATTAACGCGAAGTATGCCAGTATCCCTACTGCCAAGGTTCTCCAGATACTTGTCCAGTTGTCAAAGAATATATTTTCCATAGTAAGGGCTAGCTGTGGGGTGTGGAAAAAAGACACGGGTGTTGTTAGATTACCCGTGTCCTTTTTGCTTATGCAGGAACCATATCTTTTTCTTCCCGCATCCAGAACCGGTGCTGGGCTATGGCATTCGAAAAAGTTTCCATAAAAGAACGGGTGTCTGTTGCACCACGAACAGAGAGAACTCCTTTGTCTTTCTTTAAAGTATTAGTTGAATCGGGAGCGCAAATTTCAACCCCGCTTATGCTTGATTCTGAGAGCAAGTTTACCCCTTCATCTAAGGCAGCAATAGGTTTGCAGTGTTTAAAGGCTTCATTAATAAAATGTAATGCATCACCTTGTTTTTTCAGCGAATCTACACTTGCTTGTCCTCCGGGAACAAAAACTGCATCGTACATTATGGAACCTGTGGTGATATAACTTTTGTCAACGTCAATTTCCTGCCCCTCCATGCTCTTTAACTTTCCTTTAAACATGGAAACAATAGTAACCTGAGCTCCTTTCTGGGTAAGCACTTCTTTCAAAGCACTCACTTGGCCAAAGTTAAAACCGTTATCTGCCAGCACTGCAACTTTTCTGCTTTTGATGCTATCTGATTTTTTGTTCTTTTCCATACTAACAGCTGCCGATTCCTCCACCGATTTTCCAGGTGTCACAGCATGTTCAACCTTATCCTTCAACAACTCGCCAGCATCCTGAACCTTGCTCACGAGGTCACCAGAAGGAGGTTCAATACCAATTCCCATAGCAGCCTGGCTGGCAAGTTCATGACTAATATTATTGAATATGTCATAGATCACTCTATGCCTTACCTCTTTCGAGTCAACCTTGCCAAGTTCAAAATGTGCCGCCTGGATAATGTGCTTTTTCTCGATCTGGGTCATGCTGTTCCAGAACATACGTGCTTGCGAGAAATGGTCATTGAAGCTTTCGCTTCTTTGCCTGATCTTTACGCCATCCACTTTTTCCTGGTAATGCACGTAGCCTCCCTCTTCTTCAGAAGCCATTTTAGGGTGGCCTCCTCCAAGAGAATTGGGGAAATAGTTAGCTTTACCCTTATTAATGGTTTGTTTCATAAAACCAGCTCCATGGAAGTTATGAACCGGACAAACCGGCCGGTTGATCGGAACTTCAGTAAAGTTCTTACTGCTAAAGCGATTGATCTGGGTGTCGAGGTAGGAGAACAATCTTCCTTGTAGCAGAGGATCATTCGTAAAGTCAATACCCGGCACTACATTACCTGGATGGAAAGCTACCTGTTCAGTCTCTGCAAAGAAGTTATCCGGATTACGGTTCAAAACCATTTTTCCTACTCGTTTCAAAGGCACAAGTTCTTCAGGTATTATTTTAGTTGCATCAAGCAGATCAAAATCGAACTTGTGTTCATCCTCTTCCTCCACGATCTGCACACCCAGTTCAAACTCTGGGTAATGACCCATCTCAATTGACTCCCACAGATCTCTCCGCAACCAGTCGGGATCCTTTCCCGCAAGCTTTTGGGCTTCATCCCATACAAGCGAATGAACTCCCAGTAGCGGACGCCAGTGAAATTTAACAAAACGTCCTTTACCTTGCGCATTAACAAAGCGAAACGTATGTACCCCAAATCCCTCCATCATACGGAAACTGCGCGGAATTGCCCTGTCTGAAAGAACCCAAAGCAACATGTGAGCACTTTCTGGCATCAATGAGGCAAAGTCCCAAAAGGTATCATGAGCGGCAGATGCCTGGGGCATCTCATTGTCTGGCATGGGCTTAATTGCATGTACAAGATCGATAAATTTAATTCCGTCCTGAATAAAAAATACAGGGATATTATTGCCAACCAGGTCATAATTTCCCTCTTCTGTATAAAATTTAGTAGCAAATCCCCTTACATCTCTAACAGTATCTGCTGAGCCGCGTGAACCTACTACTGTTGAAAATCGCACAAATACCGGAGTTCTGATATTGGGATCCTGAAGAAATTTGGCTTTAGTTAGTTCAGCCATTGATTCATACACCTGAAAGTACCCATGCGCTGCAGAACCTCTTGCATGAACAACCCGTTCAGGAATAGACTCGTGATCAAGGTGAGTGATCCTTTCGCGAAAAACAAAATCCTCCATTAAAGTAGGGCCTCTTGATCCGGCGGTAAGAGAATTATCAACGTCGCTCACTTTCACTCCTTGGTCGGTTGTCATGAATTGTCCAGAGGAATCTTCGCGGAAGTGTTCCAGTTGATTGTTTTTTGCCTGCTCATCCACTTTAGATGTCGAAGAGTTCTCCGCATTTTGGTCTTGTTTTTTTATTTCCATAGAATAACTGTTTATCTGTAAAAAGGTGGATTGAAGCCTTATGTTTACTAAAACAAGTATTAATATCAATCATTGGATATCCCGTCCGAATTATATAATAAAACAGAATATTGTTTATCAAGATATTTCAACCCGTTGTCCTGTTCTCATTGCCTGATAAATGGCTTGTAGAATTTTCACATCCTGCCGCCCCATTTCTCCCGGTACAGGAGTAGCGCGATTTTCTTTAACGGCTTTAGCGAAATCATCCATTTGGCGTGCCTGTTGATTCACCTGCTCAAATTCCATCTTACCCTTTGATGTTTCGCCTTTTATTCCCGAGTAGGGATAAGCCGGAGAGAGTTCAAACCAACCCTTTTCAGCATCAGCCCTCAGCAGGTTCATATCTTCTGAATAGCTTGTTTTACACTCGGCAATTATGTTGCCCGGAAATTCCATCTGCCAGCTCAGCGCTTCTTCCACTTCTTTGAATAGTTCAGGCTTAGTCTTCGGCATCTCCTTTGCCCTTACAGCTATTGGTTCCATCCCGGTGGTGTAGCGTACTCCCTGTACGCAATAAATCCCCACCTCCATCAGAGGCCCGCCGCCGGCTAGCTCCTTATCCAGTCGCCAGCCTTCAGTACTACCCGTACCGTTGTCTGCTCTTAGCTTCTTAATAGCGCCAAATACCTTTTCCTGCCCAAGCCGCATCATTTCCTTATTATGAGGCTCGAAGTGTAAGCGGTAACCGATCGACAACATTTTACCCACTTCTTTGCAGGCGGCTATCATCCGGTCGCATTCTTCAACAGTTATGGCCATTGGTTTCTCGCAGATTACATGTTTCCCTGCTTTTGCAGCTCTGATAGTATATTCGGCATGCAAGGCATTAGGCAGCACCACGTAGACAACATCTATATCAGGATTATCCTTTATGGTATCGAAGTTCTGGTAGTTATAGATGTTCTTATCAGGAATATTGTATTTCTTTTTCCATTTGTCCGCTTTATCCGGTGTTCCTGTTACAATTCCGGCAAGGTAACAATGTTGGGTCTCCTGAAGAGCCGGTGCCAGCTCTCCCTCCGAATATTGTCCCAATCCCACCAGTGCAATTCCAAGTTTGTCTTGTGCTTTTTGTTCTCCAGCTTGCTGTGTTCGTTTTTCATTCGTACTCCCAGAGCAGGCGAACAGCGAGCTTATACCCGAAGTGCCGAGGGCGGTAATTCCCAGGCCAAAAGTTAGCTTCCCTAAAAATCTGCGGCGGTTATAAGAATTGTTCATGGACTTTGGATTTTTTAATGGTTTTCAGATATCAGGATACCGACAAGGCTTTCGAAACTTGGTTCGCTTTCGCAGGTAATAAGTATTTCTCCATTTGAAAGATCCTTATAAACGCCTGTTGGTTTTTTATCTGTAGTTTTTAAGGCTTGAAATTTATCATTTACGGCCTTGCCGGAGAATTCATTCGGCGTTATGACCGAAATGCTAAATTTTTTCATATTCAGGCTTCTCTTTGTGCGACGATGTTTCTAACCTTCTAATACTGAAAGGGTTTTTAATTATTTTCATTTGTTAATGCACCAAACCTTTTCCAGTGCTGGCTTTAAAGAATATCCTTCTGCAGGAGACCTAAATATGAATAGCTGAATCTCGAGGAGGTGGAATAGGTATAGATGTATTAATTCCACTTCCAGAAGAAAACATTTTAATGAATTATAGTATTTTGCAAATGTTTTATGCATTCCTCAATCAAACAAGCAAATTTGATATTTGCAAAAGGCGAAATGGCCGACCGGATCAAAGAAAATGATTGGTCAGGAACTGCATTGGGTTCAATTGATCAATGGCCTACACCTTTAATCACTTCCGTTAATATAATGCTGGATTCGCGCTTCCCCATGTTTATTTGGTGGGGCCAGGATAAGATTCAGCTGTACAACGATGCTTATAAAGATATTTTGGGCGGTGCAAATGGCAGCAAGCACCCGGACGCACTAGGCCAAAAAGGAGAGGACTGCTGGCCGGAAGTTTGGTCTGTAATCAGTCCGATGATCGAAGGCGTGTTGGAAACGGGTAATAGTGTGTATCTTGAGGACCAGCTAATCCCCATCTATCGTAACGGAAAATTAGATAATATCTATTGGACGTTCTCTTATAGTCCAATTAGGGGAAATGATGGCAGGCCTGAAGGTATACTTGTTGTATGTACAGAAACCACACGCAATAACCAGCTGATCCAGGAGAACGAGCAACAGTTGCAACGGGTATTCGATCACATGGCCGAAGGGGTAGGGATAACCGATACTACTGGAAAGATAATTTATAGCAATCCGATGGCACATCAGATCCTGAGTACAGATAGTGCACGGTTTCCTGAACGGCGGAGCAATTCTCCAGAATGGTACAATGTGCATTTAGACGGCAGACCCATGGCCGATGATGAACATCCCACCATGGTAGCAATGGCTACAGGAAAGCCCGTGTTCAACTTTGAATTCGCAATTGAACGGCCTGGCTCTAGTCGAATGTATTTAACAATGAATGCTGCACCCATCACCGATGCCGAGGGAAATGTAACCGGTTCTGTAGGGATGTTTACAGACATTACGGAGCGAAAGCAAACGGAAGTAGCTTTACAGGCCACTAAGGATGCTCTAGAAAAGCAGAAACAATTATACGAGGCAATAACTTCTGGTACACCCGATCTGATGTACGTACTTGATCTCGACTATAAATTTATTTATGCCAATAAAGCCTTGTTGAATATGTGGGGTAAAACCTGGGAAACAGCAGTTGGAAAAGGCTTGCGCGAAAATGGCTATGAAGAATGGCATGCCAAGATGCATGAGCGGGAGATCGATCAGGTGAGAATTACCAAAAAACCTATTCGCGGAGAAGTATCGTTCCCACACGCAACATTAGGCAGGCGAATCTACGACTATATCCTTACACCACTATTTGATGAGAGTGGAGAAGTTATAGCAGTGCCAGGAACAACGAGAGACATTACAGATATCAAGAATGCAGAGGCAGCCATTGCAGAAAGCGAGGAACGTTTCCGCACCATGGCCGAAAGCTCAGGAATATTAATCGGTGTAGGCGATGAAACAAGTAATGTAACTTATTTCAACCAGGCATGGTCGAAGTTGACCGGCAAAACAACAGAGGAACTGCTGGCCTACGGCTGGTCAGAACTGATCCATCCCGAGGATAAAGATGCATATCTTAATCTATACCTTGATGCGGTTAAAAATCAGGCTCCTTACACAGGTGAATACAGAATACTGAGTGCAAGCGGCGAATACCGTTGGTTATATGCCTTTGCCACTCCTCGTTTTAAACCAGACGGGTCCTTTGCAGGCTTCATCGGTTCATTTATTGATATTACGGAGCGAAAGGAAGACGAGCAGCGCAAGAACGATTTCATAAGCATGGTTAGTCATGAATTAAAGACTCCGCTAACCTCTTTGAGCAGCTATATACAGATATTGGAAAGAAGGGCGAGGCAAAGGGGAGATGATCTGGCAGTTGGGATGTTAGGAAAAGCAACCAAGCAAGCAGGGAAGATGAAAACGCTCATCAACGGTTTTCTTAACGTATCGCGGTTGGAGTCCAGTAAGATACATATAGAACCACAACTGTTTGACCTGGCAGGATTGCTTAAAGACATCGAAGAAGAGATCATGGCCCAGGTGGATACCCACCACATTGTCTTTGCTCCCGTGGAAGAAACTCTGGTCAATGCAGACAAGGACAAGATCGGCCAGGTGATCACTAACCTGATCAGTAACGCCGTTAAATATTCGCCTTTCGAAAGCGCAATCAAAATTGCCTGTGTAACGAAACAGGGAAAAGCAATAATAAGCGTGCAGGATGAAGGCATGGGTATCAATCAGGAGGATCTGCCAAAGCTATTTGAACGTTACTACCGTGCAAAGAACACGAGTAACGGCAATATAGCCGGTTTCGGTATCGGACTTTACCTTTGCTGTGAGATCGTAAAACGTCACCAGGGAGAAATCTGGGCAGAAAGCGAATTGGGCAAAGGTTCAACCTTTTATTTTGAATTGCCTATACATACAAATAATCAATAAAAGGAGCGGAACCAAGCAGCTCCTCTTAAAAGGTAATACATCCGGGCATGCGAAGAATGAAAGGCTTTCGATACGCCCAACAAGACTAAGCTTTCCATCTTTTTTAGAATAATTGAATGAACCGATGAGCGAATGATAGATTGAATAAAACTAAATTCGGTTTATTACCACTCGCTCTTTGTTTCCTGCTCTGACCTCTTTTGCCATTAGCTTTGATTATTAAAGGATTTAAGGATGGGCTCCCCGTTTCCAGGAAGCCCAATTCCTTAGGCAGTTACTGCTATTCGGCCTCCGTAGTACGTACGTGTTACTTTTTGCCGTTGGCTGAAACGAGGAACAAAAGGTATCTACCTTCTGGTAAGGATACTTCTGGAAGCGTTAAATAAGGTTCTGGCAGTGAATGGTGCAATTGACTATTATCCCTTAGAGTAGCCGTATTGCTTTGCAGGATTTTTACATCTAATTAGACGATCTCGTTAATGTAAGGGCTCCAGGTTTAGGAAAGGGCAGGAAGCAGCTCTGCATTACACCGACTATTAATGGCCTTTTCTACACCGCCTTTGGGCCTTATTCTCTTAGGCTTTATAGTATTGCTTCGCTGTTTTACTGCTTTCTCAATTAATCTAAACCATGACTTTCTCATCCTGTTAAACCGTTACATCTAAAATGAAAAGTTATGGGATACCACGAATGGAAAACATGTATTGATGCTTGCCTTCAGTGCGCAGCCGTTTGTAATCATTGTGCAAGCTCATGCACAAGGGAAGACGATGTTAAAATGATGGCACGATGTATAGAACTGGATATGCAATGTTCAGCTATTTGTTATGCTTCTGCTCAACTGATGAGTATGGGAAGTCCACAGGCGAAAGAACTTTGCGCAATTTGTGCTGCTATTTGCGAAGCTTGTGGGGAGGAGTGTAGCAAGCACCAGATGGAGCATTGCCAGGAATGTGCCAGAATGTGCAAGGCATGTGCTGAGGAATGCAGAAAAATGGCTGCCTAAATTTCTAGTTCACCATCAATCCCCTGTAACAAGGGGAACCCTTTTTCTTGAGATTGCTCGAATATTCATTTTAAATAAAAAGGCTTTACACGACCATCAAAACCTGCACAAAAGCTGGATGAAGATTTGGAACATTTAGGATTACAAGTCTTCCTCAATTGAAAGATGAGTTTATGGAACTGTTCGATAAATTGGAAGTCTAAAGGAAATTTAGTGTGGCCAATTGAAACCTTAAAGTATTGTAGAAGTTATTTCTGAAAAAATCAACCTGAAGATGAAAAGCATTCCAATTTATCGAATTAACGCCATACTGATGATGATCATTTTTATTTCCGTTATCTTGTATTTTGGCAAGGCTTTTCTTATCCCGCTTTTTTTAAGCATATTATTGGTGATGTTATTGGTGCCACTTAGTAACCGCCTTGAAAAGTGGGGGATGAGTCGTATCTGGTCGAGTTTAATTGGGGTATTGGTTATTGTACTTTTTGTAGCACTTATTCTTGGTGTAATCGCAGCGCAGGGGGTAAGCTTATCCCAGGATTTGCCAAAGATGCAGGCCAAAGGCCAGGAAATGCTGCAGCAACTGCAAACCTGGATTGAAAGTAAGTACGGACTATCTCCACAAGAACAGCAATCATATCTGCAAAGGGGGATGAAGAAAGCCTCCTCCTCATCGTCGGGATCTTTCGGAAAGTCCTTTTTTTCCAGTCTCACCAGTATGCTTACAGGTTTTGTGTTGGTTTTACTTTATTCCTTCTTCCTTTTATGGAAACGCGATAAATATCAAGAGTTTTTCCTGAAGCTTGTAAATGAAGAAAGCCGATCGGAAACCAAAAAAGAGTTAGACGAAATCAGGAAGGTTGCTTCGCAGTACTTAATAGGGCGACTGATCTCAATGGCGTTTCTTGCTATATTTTATATGATCGGGTTTACTATTGTTGGTCTCCCCAATGGCCCTCTGGTTGCTCTTGTAGCCGTTATTCCAACAATAATTCCCTATGTAGGTTCTATAATTGGAGGTATTTTTCCCGTAGCTATGGCCTTGGTTGGAGGTTCTTCGGGTATCCTTCTTCCTGTGGTGATCATCCTGGTAGTCGCTCAAATTATTGATAACAATATCATAGAGCCATTGGTAGAGGGAGAGAGCCTTGATATAAGTCCATTTTCTACCATTGTTGCTATTGTGTTAGGGGAGATGGTTTGGGGTATCGCAGGAATGGTGTTGTTTATTCCGATGTTTGCGATCCTTAAAATTGTGTGCGATCATTTACCTGCGCTTCATCCGTTTAGCTTTTTGTTAGACAATGATATTGATGAACCCGGTTGGGTGCTTAAAATTAAGAACTTGTTTAAGAGCAAATGAGCAGGGAACTCTATTCAGCTTCCAGGTAGTTATCCAGCAAAACATGTATAATTACTGGTTTTTGCTAAAATAAAAGCAAGCCGGTAAGCTTAAGGTTTCGACAATATGGATGCGCAAAATTTTACCTGGATACCTGTAGGAACAACAATCCCCGAAGATCTTATTGATGTTCTTCTGTTTGATGAAAAAGATGGTCAGTGGATTGGATATTATTTTAGAGACACGGGCCATTTTATCCGAGCAGTGGATGGAGCAATATTAAAAAATATTAGTCATTGGATGCCTCTACCTGCTAATCCCCGTTGAGGTTTATTCTTGATGATGCTTAAGCAGTGGGAGGATATTGAATAACTGCACTATGGGACAGCCTACAATTTTCTATTAAACTAGTGTTAATAGGTGTTAAAACGTGATCTTTTTGTAACTAAAATCATGGTTAGTCGTATTTGTGAAATAGGTATGACAAGTTTGAAAAAAGTCCTGGTTATTGATGACGACCCATCTAGCCTTAAGCTTATTAAGAAATTGATGGAAAATGAAGGATTCGCAACGTTCCCATTTACCACTTGGAAATCAGATACCATCTCGAATATAATATCGATCTCTCCGGATGTAATTATACTTGATGAATATTTAGTGGGGGTGCGGGGAAGTGATCTTTGTACTATTCTAAAGTCTATAAATGAACTACGAACCACTCCCGTTATTCTAATTTCGGGTATTCAGAATCTGGAAAAGGTTGCTGAAGGTTGTAAAGCAAATGGTTACGTTCAAAAGCCTTTAAGCTTGGGTGACATAGAGGGGATAGTTAATTTAGTATCCAAAGCCGCATAATGAATAAACAATAGCGGGTTATGAATTAAAAGTTTCCGTGCTGTTAATCTGCCTGTTCATTTCTCGCACCGAAGAGTCTAAATCCTCCGCACACTTCTTAATCAAAGAATTAATCTCCCTGCAATCTTCATTGCAGTCTAGCTCCGCGGCAATATTTGCTAAACTAATAATTGAGGCTACAGGCTTCCTTAACTGATGAGAATTTAGCCAGGCAAGGTTTCTTAATGCTTCGTGTTGTTCCTGGATCTTCCGCTCCTTCTCTTTTCTTTCACTCACCACACTTTGAATAGAAATATACTCCACTATTTCACCATTGCTGTTATAAATTGCTGAAATACGCAATTCAACCCAGTAGGCAGAGCCATCTTTTCGGTAGTTTAATATCTCAAAACTTTTGTTGTCATCGGCTGCTAGTGAAGCCATTATCTGCTCCTGCGTATCCTTATTAGTTTCAGGTCCGTGCAACAAGTTCACATTTTTTCCTTTTATCTCATCCAGGTGATACCCTGTTTCTTTGGTAAAAGCATCATTAACCCAAATGATGTTAGCCATCGGATCAGTGATCATAACCATATTTTGAATCTTCCGGATGATCTCCGCTAACTGTTCTTTCTCCTTGAGGGTTACCTCCACTAGCAACATATTCTTCTCAAGCTCAGTGCGTAATTCTTTTTCACTATTGTAAGCGGTCTGTAACTCTTTTTCATAAACTTTATGACTGGTTATATCGTGAACTACTACCAACCGGCAATGCCTTCCCTTAAACAGAATCTCATTTGAAGTAATTGTTACATAAAGCAACTGGCCATCTTTTTTTTGATGAACCCAGGTTTTAGACTTTTTATATTCCCCTTCAAGTGAATTAATCGCGTGGTTAAAACGTTCCAGTTCTGCAGGAGGCCTAATATCTTTTAAAGTCATAGATAAAAAGTCAGCTTTGCTGTAGCCATAGGTTGCAATGGCAGCCTCATTAACGTCTAGAAACGCCAAACTATTTAAGTCATAGATCCACATAGGATCTGGATGCTTAGCAAATAACATTGGATAAAAAGACCTCAAAACGCTTATTCCACTTGTCCAACGTAACATTAACCCTATTGTTACTATCAAAAACCCTATTGCAAGTAAGTCAGAAAGGACAACGCTCGTGAAACTCCCCTGGCCGGTTGGATAAATAAAAAAATGAAAGAGAGAATCTGTAACGGTAACTAGAAGTCCCAGGAGGAAGACCGCAAATATCTTCTTTACTGTAATATTCATGAGCTTTAATAATGTTAGTTTTACGGTTTATAGGAGGTTACGTTTCATTATCTGCAATCTTTCCATGAGATAAAACCCTTTATAACGTGTTGAAGATAGTTAAAAGAACCTTAACGCTAAAAGGCTTTAAACTCTTTGAGCTTTTATTTCGGGCCTGAATTTCAAGCATAGCAAAAGAGTATCATCGAAAAGGGAGGAACCCCGCAGAAGCAGGATAAAAAAAATCTAATAATTGTGATTTTTGCTCAACCTCCTACACTAATTAAGCATGTCTAATAATTCGAGTGAAGCCAAGAAAAGGTTTATCGAAATCATTCGGGAGAATGAGGGTCTTATTTACAAGGTTGCCAAAATGTACTCCAATAGCCTCGAGGATGAGCAGGACCTTCGTCAGGATATCGTTTATCAGTTATGGAAAAGCTTTCCATCTTTTCGAGGTGAGTCGATGATCAGCACCTGGATGTACCGGATTGCTTTAAATACGGCCATTCGGTATTTGGACCAAGGCAAGAAGAAAGCGAATCAGGTTGAAATGGACGAGGCCTTCCTTAACAGACCTGACGTTGTCGATAATTCTAATGAGGACAGACACCAGGCACTCTTTGCGCAAATTAAGAAACTGAGCGATATTGAAAAGGCGATTATTTTCCTCTTTCTGGAAGGAAAAAGTTATGAGGAGATCGCTGCTGTGACAGGATTTACGGTAACAAATGTTGGCACCCGGTTAGGTCGGATCAAGCAAAAATTAATGGTACAAATAGAAAAAGCAGGATATGGATTTTGATGAACTAAAAAAGCAGTGGCTGGAGCTATCTGCAGATATGGATAAACAAGAAAAATTAACAGATTCTAAAATAATAGAGATGACTAAACAGAATTACAAAGATAAATTCAGGAAGATGAAGTTTTCAGAATTTACAGGAGCAGGAGTTTGCCTGGCTGCATTATTATTTATTGTTAACGGAATTGAAAAACTTGAGCCATGGTATCTGATAGTTTGTGGGATAGTTTCTGTATTAGTTCTCATCATACTGCCTGTAATATCTCTTATCGTGATGCTTAAAGTGGATTACATCGATGTCGAGAATAATAATTACAAGCAGGCCTTGTCAAATCACAGCATGAAAAAGATAAGTCTTATAAGACTGCAGAAAATTAGTTTGTGCCTTGGTGCAATGCTTTTTGTGGCTATCATACCCGTACTTGCTAAGTTGATGAACAATCAGGATTTGTTTAAGTCGGGCACACTATGGTATCTGTATGCAATTGCAGCCCCCTTCCTTTACTATTTTACGCGCTGGGTATTTAGTAAGTACAATAAATCCCTGGATAGGGCAGAGGGAATACTTAGAGAGCTGAACATGTAAAATGATCCGGGGGAGTATATACTTAAGCTAATTAACTCGAGGTTTAGAATGTCACATGACTTCCTAAACTAAACAATATTCTTGCATTTCTTCGGGCAAAAAGGTAGGTTCAAAAATGTTTGGCAATGCACCCCAGTTTTGGAAGTTTAGAAGTTGGATTTTTCACATGAAAAAGGAAAGATGTTACAGAATAAGGAATCAGTGATCCGGAATCCTTTTCAAACTCAAGTTTCGTCTGCTGTTTAGGGACAAGGGTATTTTCTCCGTACTTACAATGCTCATATCAAGCCCAAAGCCTTTATCAATAGACACACTAAACCTTCTTAGAAAATTATTGAAACGCATTAAAAGCCTGTTTTTAGCACTGAAGACAGAATAATTAGAAATGTCCTTTTCAAGGATTATAAATTTAAAATCCCCTGCAATCTTATATTTCTTCATGGTAGCATATTGACTTACAATATCTACCTCTTTTGCCATCACCAAATCTTCAACAGCTTTCCTGAATAATAAATTAATAGCAGGTGCCACCCTAAATCCCAAACGAAAGTCGATCCGGATGATCTTTCCCTTTTCAATATGTGTCACTTTATATTCTGAGGTATACGGCTCTCCCGTGACCGTTACATGAAGGAACCAGTAAACATCTGCCCGTTTCGGTTGCTTCTGAAGAATGGAATAAATGATAGATTGCTCTATTTCGTTGCTAAAATGGGAGTTGGTAAGATACACCAGCTGGGAAGCAAACTTTGGAATTGACTCATCATGGCTAAGGTCTTTAAAAATCTCTATATGTTTTTCGAGATCAACAAAGTTCACCTGGCTATTCCGAATTTTCCTGCCCTGATACCAAGTCCAGGAAGTCAGAAAAAGGATAGATCCCAGTAGTACTGTAAACCAGCCTCCGTGTGTTATTCGCGGAAGATTTCCGGCAAGGAACGTAAGTTCCACTATAGAATATACAACAGCGAAAATCGCAATTAAACAATAGGGGACATGCTTCTTTTTAAGGAAAACGCATACTAAAATAGTTGTCATCAGCATAGTAATGGTTATTGATAGCCCATAAGCATGCTCCATATTCTCTGATGTCTTGAACAAGGCTAGAACTATCATACAGCCGATAAACAAAATAAGGTTCATCGATGGAACATAGATTTGCCCCTTCTGAATGGACGGGTAATTGATTTTTACCTTCGGCCATAGGTTCAAGCGCACTGCTTCTGCAATAAGAGTAAAGGAGCCGGAAATAAGTGCCTGACTTGCAATGATAGCGGCAAGGGTAGCCATAGCAATGCCGTAAAATAAAAACCATTCGGGCATAATGCTATAGAACGGCACCTTACCATCCAAATACTGTCCCTTCTGACTTAACAACCACACACCCTGCCCACAATAGTTCAGCATTAAACACGACTTTACATATATCCAGCTAACACGGATGTTTGGCCGGCCGCAATGACCAAGGTCGGAATAAAGAGCCTCTGCCCCGGTTGTACAAAGAAACACACCACCTACTATGGCAAAAGCTTCAGGATGCGTACTTAGGATATGATAAGCATACCATGGATTGATACTCTTAATGATTTCCAGATGCCCCGCAATATGGATTATGCCTAAAACTGCAAGCATGGTGAACCAAACCCACATGACTGGCCCAAAAGCCTTTCCGATAAAATTTGTTCCAAACTGCTGAATAATAAAGATGGCCGTTAGTATAGCAAGAACGATTGGAAGCGTAGAAATATCAGGATACCGTATGGCCAATCCCTCTATTGCTGCAGAAACTGTAAAGGGCGGAGTAATGATACCATCGGCAAGTAATGCTGCTCCTCCAACCGTTGCCGGAATTATCGTCCATTTCGCTTTGTTCTTCACGAGGGAATACAAGGAGAAAATGCCCCCTTCTCCTTTGTTGTCCGCTTTTAAAGTTATAATTACATACTTTATAGTAGTGAGGAGAGTCATCGTCCAGAACACACAGGATAAACCACCTAATACCAAATCCTCAGTAATTAGCCTGGTTCCTATAATTGACTTAAATACATATAGAGGGGAGGTGCCGATATCCCCATAAATAATACCGAGGCTAATTAAAAGACCTACTCCCGAAAGCTTGTGTTCCTGATGCTTATGTTGTTCCATTTCTAAAGGCAATGGGCTTCTTGATGTTTCTGATCTATTTGTTAAATACTAAAAGAAAGTAGGTCTTCTTGCCCTTTTGCACTACCAGGAATTGATCCCTGATTAGCCTTTCACTTCTGATGTCTGCCTCTGAGCTCTCTATTTTTTCTTTGTTTATAGATAAGCCTCCGGCACTAATCAATTTTCGTAATTCAGTTTTGGAAGAAAAAACACCTGAATGATCGGTGAGCAAGGGAACGACTCCCATCCCTGGTTGCAAAACTTCTGTCTTCACATCGAACCGCGGAAGACCTTCGAATATGCTAACAATTTCGTTTGGCTCTAACTCCTTCATAAAGTCAATAGTTCCACTTCCAAAAAGAAAGTCCGAGGCTTTTATAGCCGTAATAAGTGCTTGTTTGCTATGTACCCTTTCGGTGATTTCGGCAGCGAGGGCTTTTTGCAAAATTCGTAGATGTGGAGCTGCCGCATGCTCCGCTTCCAGTTCTTCTATTTCTGTCCTTGATTTTACGGAGAAAACTTTTATCCAGTTTTTAGCATCAGAATCGGCAGTGTTTAGCCAGAACTGATAAAAATTGTAGGGTGAGGTTCTTTTAGGATCCAGCCAAACTGCACCACTTTCAGTCTTTCCAAACTTTGTACCATCCGCTTTTTTAATTAATTGAGTAGTTAAGCCAAAGGCAGTTCCCTGGCCTTTTCTTCTTATAATTTCGGTGCCTGTAACAATATTGCCCCACTGATCAGAGCCGCCCATCTGAATCTTGATATCCTTATTTTTCCAAAGCCAGTAAAAATCGTATCCCTGCAACAGCTGGTATGAGAATTCGGTGAAAGACAAACCAGAGCTTCCATCCAGCCGTTTTTTAACCGAATCTTTAGCCATCATGTAGTTGACGGTAATTAGTTTTCCAATGTCCCGGATAAAATCCAGGAAAGTAAATTCTTTAAACCAATCGTAGTTATTTACCATCTCGGCACTATTCTCACCGCAATCGAAATCAAGGAACTTCTCCAATTGCCCCTTAATTCCGGTCACATTTTTCTGAAGGGTTTCCTCATCCAGCAAATTGCGCTCCTGACTTTTAAAACTTGGGTCTCCAATCATCCCTGTAGCTCCTCCAACAAGGGCAAAAGGCTTATGACCTGCCCGTTGAAAATGAGTCAAAGTCATGATTTGGGTTAGGTGCCCAACGTGAAGGGAATCTGCAGTAGGGTCAAAACCGATATAACCGCTAACAATTTCTTTATTTAGTTCATCCTCAGCTCCAGGCATAATATCCTGAATCATCCCGCGCCAGCGTAATTCTTCTATAAAATTCATTTGAAATTCTGATTATTTATTTTGAGTATTTGGCAAAAAAGCCATTTCCGCATAAGTAAGACACACTTACGTATGGGATTAACAGAAATAAAAGGAGTTTTCTAAAGTAGCAGATAGGGCTGCTGAAAGAGATAGTTATTTCCAACGAGTATGAATAACACCAACAACCCGAATTTCTGGGAGAATCGGGCTCACATATATATAATCGATATGAAGAATGGGAGTTTCCACTATGGCAGCAAAACTAAGAAAATTTAGTTGAATAACCATTGTCAGGACAGACGAATTCCCCCTTTCTCTCTAAATTCTACTGGTGATAATCCTGTATGTTTTTTTATAAATCGTGCAAAATAATTAGGGTATTCAAAACCCAGAATGTAAGCTATTTCTGATACACTGTACGATGTATAGTTGAGGTACTTGCAAGCTTCACTAAGAATATACTCATGGATGAGTTCCCCAGCAGATTTCCCAGCTACCTGATTGCAAACGCGATTAAGATGGACTTTAGATACTCCGACCTCCTCTGCTAGTTGAGCAACATTTAATCTACCCTCTTTCTGCCGTATTAGGGCTTGTACTTTCCTAAAATGCTTCAAATCCAACCGATCTTCAGTGGGCTCCGTTTCCTGATCTTTTACCCATAACCGGTAGATGACCAGAAAGAGTTGCTGTATGTTAATACGCAGCATAAGATCTCTTTCTTTCTGATCACCAAAAAGCTCTTCGTCGATTGTCTCCAACAAGGTGCCAATCCTATCACATGGCCAATTCGAGGTAAAAGAAGTTATACATAGGGGTGAGCCCAGTACGGGTGTCAGTATTTCCCGTTCCCGAAAAAGATCATCTATTAAGGTATTAGAAATACTTAAAATCCGGCCACTGTTAGTTGGGTTGAAAATAAAACCATGAAGCACGGCGGCAGGAATTAGTATTAGGCAAGGAGACTGTACAACCCTTTTACGATCAGCTACCTGATATTCAAATTCCCCGCTTTCAATAAAGAAAATCTGCAATCGGGCGGGATGAATATGTGGACGTATCTCCCAATTAAAACTGTGACTGCGGGTCTCTAATCTTTCAGAATACAAGGGAGACTGAATAATATCTCTACCTGTTTGCCCGTAAAGCCCTTCGAACCGGTCAATTTTCTTTTTCATACAAGTAATAAAAGTACTACAACTTTATTTTAATAACCCAGATGAAATAGAAACAATGTTCGATTTGTATCCTTATTAATTCCGTTATTATCAGTTGACGTAATTCATTATCCCCAACTTTGTAGAATAAAAATTGAAGCAATTGATGATTAAAAGAAATAATAAGTATCGCCTGGAGCTTACACTGCTGCAGTCCGCTAACGAGGAAACTAGTAGCCCTAAACAGCTGAAAATGGATTTTGAGAACCATGATGAAATTTTTGCAATTATTGAACGAATAAAAGCGAAGGACCCGTTTGGGGACCAGGCCCAGGCGGAAGAATTTGCTATCGGATTGAAATTATTTAGTGAAGTAATGATCCGTAATAGGAAGCATCCTTTGTTTGAAGAGTTGGGAAAGACTTTTCCTCTTTTCATGAAGAAGCTTAAAAGTTTATAACATGAATGCGATAACTATGCGGAGAAATAATGATATCCTTATACTGATATTGGGCGCACTTATCGCCATAAGCCCGTTCTCCATTGACATGTATTTGCCTTCATTCCCGGCAATTGCGTCGTCTTTAGATACCAATCTTGCAGCCGTCGGTTATAGCCTGACAAGTTATCATGCGGGCCTTTGCATAGGACAGCTGGCCTACGGGATACTCATAGATCGCTTTGGAAGAAAGAAACCGCTGGTAGCGGGTTTGATCATTTATATTATTGCGGCTTTATTATGCGCCTTATCAACCAGCATAACCAGCCTCGTAGTTGTGCGATTGTTTATGGCGCTTGGAGGGTGTGTAGGCATGGTAGCAGCAAGGGCCATTGTAAGGGACATTTTCCCTTCTGAAGAAACAGCTAAAATCCTTTCGACTTTAGTACTGGTGATGGGAATAGCTCCTATCATTGCACCTACTATTGGAGGAATAGTTAATAACCTACTGGGGTGGCCATGGGTATTTGGAGTTATGGCCACAATCGCTTTAACAATTTTAATTGCTGTGAAATGGCTTTTGCCTGAGACTAAGGCGGAAGACAAATTTATATCGCTCAAGGTATCAAAGATATTTCCGGAGTACTTGACTGTTCTTAAAAATCCTACATTTCTTAGTTACACTTTGGCTGGTGGCATCAGCTATGCCGGGATGTATGCCTATATCGCGGGTTCTCCATTCGTTTTCATGGAAAAATTCGGTTTTACAGATGGTGAATACGGCTGGGCTTTTGCTTTTAATGCATGCGGACTCATTACAGGTAGCCAGCTCAATAGAGTGGCGTTGAAAAGATTTACAAGCGAGAAGATCTGTTATTGGGCGGCCATTCTACTTTTCTTCACCGGACTTCTTTTTTTGATTACTGCAGTTTCCGGACTGGCAAATGCATTTTTAGCATTGGTATTCACCTTTCTTTTTCTATTCTGTGTGGGATTCATTAACCCAAATACGACTGCCCTTGCTTTGAAGGAATTTCAAGCGGCTACCGGAAGAGCATCTGCGGTTTTAGGAAGCTTACAAATGATAGCCGGGGTTATTGCATCTGGCTTAATCAGTCTGCTTCATAACGGAAGCCTGGTAATTATGCCTATGGTAATGTTTGGCTGTACAGTCATGACCTTATTTTTATTGTGGCGTTCAAAATTTTATGTATCATTTAACTGACTATTAAAAATAGGCTCGTAATTCAACTGTTGTGAAAAGAAAGTCGGAGGCATTTTTGAAATATTGGTGGCTGCTTAAATATCCTGAATCGGTGTTAAGCGTCGAATGACAGTAGGTACCAGAGTTCGCCATTGATAAAGTACAACAGTTACAAGAATAATCACCGCCCGATGACGCTAGTACTTGCCCGCGAAAAAAGTGTGGAGAGTATCAAGGAAGCTTTGCTTGCCAGGCTCACCATTGTTTTTTACGATGAAACACTGATCGGCAGAAAAACGGAGCTGGAACCATTCTTCAGGTCGGCAGTAACCGTTACCAGCGAATATAAAAATCGTAATGAGGAGAAGATTGTAGCGGTAACCTTGCAAAACAATACCGATGTGCCATATAAGTTAAAGCTCTCCTCATTAAAATACATGATAGAGGAATACCCGATGGGACGCGTTACCTTGAAGCCTAGGGAAAAAATAAAAGTGATTTTGAAAGCGGTATGGGATACTCCACCAGAACTAGCATTGGAGTTTAGAGTTGAAAATTTATTTACCGATGTTAATGAAGAGCTGAGTTTAGATTAAGGCCCATACCAATCAAATAATTCTTAAGCGCTTTTCTTCAATTTCTCCATGATTCGGAGAGGTTAAAGCAATGACCCATGCCAGTATTTTTGGGTATGAGTTGTTGCTTTAATTTTTTGGGGATAATAATTCTGTCTGTCTCCTAGATAATAAACGTATAGAGGAAATGCTGGCACCATTGGCTGGTTTCTCCATTCACTTAAACCCATTATCCAGAAGCCAATGTATTGTATTAATAATTTGCATAAATATTCGATATTTGAGGAATAGACGTTTATATGCTAAAAGCCACTCGTTGTGGGCTATTCTAAAAGACAACCGACAAGGACCTTAATTACGTCTGCTGTTTTTGTGATAGTAGTTATTACGATAGCGCTTCTTTATTTCTTTTTTATCCCCCAGAACTACTTTGATCCTTCGTTCATAAAGCTTCAAAGTAAATGTAAAAGCTGTGCAAAAGCGAAAGCCCTGGCGATTGAAGACTTTGAAAAAGGTAATTATCACGTAGTGGCATGGGGACTCACATCGTCAGAGTCGCCAACACTCAAAATAGCTGAGATATTAGAAAGAGATTATAAAATTAAAACTGTTTTTGGGGGTTGTGTTCGAGAAGAGGCACTTGAATGCTATGATACCCAAATGCGTCGACTGCTGGTTACAAAGTTGAGTAAGACATTTTATAAGAGAGCCTACGAACAAGTAATAAATAACAGCCATTAACTATGCCCTTCCAAAAATTGCTGGCACTTTTCTGAAAAGCTCCGGTTTTAATACAGTAAAAGGCTATGTTGCCTGGAATTGGATGATGTAAGCTAAATCTTAATTTATATATTATTTATTTCCAGGTATTCGTGTAATATTAATAACCAATTATCCTCTAAGATCAATAGGCACTTAAATTTGTTTTGATGATAACTAGGAAGAAAGTACTGACAGGAATTGGTGCTGCTATTTTTTTGCTTTTAGCTATTTCTTTTCTGCTGGAGGATAGAACTATAAAAAAGACTAAACACTTCTCCTTTATTTACAGTAGCAGCATCGACTCTCAGAAGATTATAGATATCTCTACGGATCTTGAGGAGAGTTATTTAACAATCGCTCAGAACTTAAAAACTAAACCTTCCACCCATATTGAGACTCATATCTATGCCCGTAAATGGGATTATATTAAGGCAACGAAGCATCTCGGTGCCTCAGGGAACATATTGGGGCCATCCGAAATCCACTTTATAGTACGCTCTCTGGAAGAAAGCAAGAAGGTTGCTGTTCACGAATTCACGCACACAGTTGTTCTTCAGCTGCTTATAAACCGCGAACCTCAACCATTTGACTCTAATAAATTTGACCAAAAATTCGCATCCTTCCCGGTTTGGCTATGGGAATCAGTAAGTGTTTACGAAGCCAAAGAATTTATTGACCCAAAACAATTAGAAGATTTAAGAGAGGGAAGGTATCCTAGTATTAAAGAACTGAACACCCGTTCTAAAGGTCAAAAAATCTACACATATGGTTATACTTTGATTGATTTTATCCTGGAGAAGTATAAAAGAGACAAACTGATTGAACTCATTGAGAATTACGGTGATTTGGAAAAGACCTTAGGAATCACCGAGGAACAATTCAGCAAAGAATGGTATATGTTCGTGCGGGAAAAGTACTTGAAATAAAACGCTTTTCTCGGGTAGGATATAGGTACTTAGCAGCTATTACGATTACCGCAGGGAGATATTCTTTTAGGTTCGTATATTATTAGTTAAAGCTTCAGTTTATGACGCTTTACATCTTTCAAAACCTCAATTAGTCACCATCACTGTATGGGTGACGAAGGTCTTATCAGCCTTTACAAATTTAAATTCGTATTTTCCAGTAGAGGAGGCTTTGAACGTGTAATTTTTAGCTATCGATATCAGAGCTTGGTAGCACGCTTCGCCCTGGTATATTACGCTTCCTTTTATTATGCGCGTATTACCGTCAACCTTTTCCTGCAATTGACCGGATGCAGCACAACTATTATTACCTTGTAGGGTTACCTCCAGGTTTATTTCCTGACCCACTGCTACTGATGTTGGGCCTTCTACTTTAGTAATAACTGAGTTCTCCAAACTGAAATCTGATGTTTTATCTTTATCACAACTAATTTGGCAGAATGTACCTGATATTATCAGCATGAAAACAAGAATCTTTCTCATAATCCTATTTCTTACTTTACGTAACACCCTTTGTTAATGCAACAAAAAGCTAAAACAATGCATACTCAACAATGGTCAAGTGGTTTAGGAGTTGAAAAATTTTAGTTTTTTTAAGGAATAAGTTAATATTCCTTAGAGGAGTTGAAGCACACAACAATTCGATGTTGTTAAGCAGCAAGAGTTATTGCGTCAGAAAAGGATGAAAATTAAATGTTAAATTACTCCACATGAAATATATGGGTGAAGAATGATACAATGGGAACCCATACCACTAGCTAACCTTTACGACAAAATCCAAAAGACAGAGACTGATTTGAACGGAGAAGTTTGGAACTTTTGGCAACTAATTAAAACTTCCCCTACTAAGTGGGGAGAGAAAGAATTTGGAGGGTTTTGGGTATACGGGCAAATTGAGGGATATTATTGTAGCCAGGACGAACTCGGTTGATGTGTAACTAGACTATTTGAGTTGGTAAAATTTGGAGGAGAAATAATTGGACAGGCTGGACCGCCACAAAAATTAGAATAACAGCACATAAAAGCTATTCGGCAAAAAAGAAAGTGGAGGGTCAAATAAAACATTCTGTCTTCTATCACGCTTAGTGCTATACGGCATTATAGTCTTTCTGTTCCTTGGTTAAGTGGCTGCCAGGCACCATTTTTATAAAGGGCGATAATCGAATTGAAAAAAAGCAGGCCGTTTGAACAAGGGCCTGCTATCCTACAAACTGTTATTTATTTTTATCTTAGAACTACTTTGATAAATTTTGATACATCAGGTAGAGTTGTAAATGCATTGGGATTGGGAACGAGAGCTATAGGCAGACTTTCTTTTGAGGGTTTACCAGTTAAGTTAAACTGAGAAATACCTGCACCCGGAAACTCATTAACAGCTGTGCCGTCATCGAAAAGCTTGATAGATGAAGATACGTCTCCTTTAAAATTTGCATCAATACCCTTTTCTAAAGTTGCAAAGAACCAATCGTTGGAGAAACCGTACATAGTTGCTATGGCCAAACGATCCCCCGGGCTAACTGTTATGTCCTGTGATACCTTCCCTCCAGACTGATTTTCGATAGCTGGAAGCAGTACTGTGGTAGAAGGTGCCTTAAGCACATAAACGGCCTTAATTCCTGGTTTTCCCTTCAAGTAGGTAGCTAAACTTTCGGCATTTCCTTTCTGCGCCAGGGCTTCCAACCCTTGTCCCCTGTCAGGTTCTCCTAATTTATAAACAGGATTTTCTACACCATTATATATCACGACCAGTACAGGTGACAGCGGGGTAAAAATACCGGTGATGGATGTTAAGTAATCTTTCAATGGTAGAGTGTTACCGGTTTCGGCAAGGCTGGTAAGTCCATTAGCAGTTGACTGGCCCGCTGAATACAATGGTGCAGGATTTAATAATTGCCCGCCCGCAATATAGGAAATAGCCCATACTCCAGGACTTAGTGGTGTTTCATTTGCAGTTCCACCCGAGATGTTCTGAAGCGTCAGGGTGAAAATAGAGTTGCCATTGTACTTAAGTATAGTTTTTACCAAAGAAGACGCGGCCAAGTATGAATTACCCTGTGCATCTATTCCCCTTATCTCAGTGATCACTTTAGTATCCTGTACTCCAGGATGGTTCACATTAGCTCCGGGAACCTGATTAACACGCGTGCCGTTATCCCAAAGCTTCACCTGAGACGATACATCCCCCTCTAAAGGTTTTCCATCTGCATCGTAAACCAGGATGCCCGGATTAGCGGGAGCGAAAAATAAATCGTTAGACCAACCATACATGGTAGCAAAAGAGATAGCTTGTCCTTTTGCGGCTGAAAATTGGATATTTATAGACTGACCCGGAAGAATTACAGGAAGTGTACCACTTCCCTTAAAAGTGCCCGACTCCACTAAGGGTCTCGAATCTAATACATTCTCCACAGTTATAGTGGATTGAGTCTCATACATTACTGCCGAAACCTGATCCTTTTTGCAAGCAGTAAAAATTAATGTGAACAGTGCAAAGACTGCACATTTATACGTTTTAGTTATCATAAAGTTATTAATTGAGTTTGCAATTGCTGGCGGTTAGAAACTAGTTTTTAGGAAATTTAAATTTCGAGCGTAGGAGATTATGTAGCTTAATTAGGCTTTTAAAAACGATCTTGTAAACGTTGAATCGAGCTCCTTGGTACTACTACTAAAACTTAAGTAGAAAATTAAGCTGCCTATTCATACCCTAATCACGGCTTTATAATTCCGCCCTGGCAAAACCTACAGTATTACGGTAAAATTGAGGCGAAACCTGCGTGTTGCTTTTGAAGTACCTGCTGAAGTAGAACTCGTCTGGAAAGCCTAGTTCATTTGCAATGGCTTTTACCGGCTTGGAGGTTAGGTATAGCTCCCTCTTAGCCTCAATGATGACACGTTCAGCTATAAGATCTGTAAGCGTTTTATTGAAGTGCGATTTACTGATCCTGTTCAGAGCTCTTGTAGAAATATTTAGTAAGTCTGCATAATCGCTGGCTCTTCTCCTTGTCCGGTAGTGTTCTTCAATAGCATCTTTAAGCGTTTGCAGAATGAACGGCTCGTTATCAGTCTTGGGCACATCCATAGCTTCGTAAGCCATTTTAAGACGGGAGGCATTAATCAACAGTATCTTCAGATAAGAGACCATTAATTCATATTGCGCCACCCCAGGATGCTGCATCTCTGATTTTAGCTGATTTATTAAAGGAAGTAAAACTGAAAGTTCTTCAGGCCTGAGTTGCATTACGGGAGATTGATAAATATTATTAAACAACACTCCGTTGCAAGCTACTTCCTTTTGATGTTTATGAATGCAAAAAAAGTCTGGATGGAAATTTAGAAGAATTCCTTTAAACTCTCCATCAGCCTTGATCATAAAGGGTTGATATACAGAAAAACACATCAGAGTATTTCTGCTGAAAATATGCTCTGAAAAATCAGCTTTTAAGCTGCCAGTGCCCTCAGAAACGAGAAGAATAGAATAGTAATTATGATTCCGCTTCTCTCTAAAATAAGAATCATCCTCAAATTCAAAGATTTTAAATGCTAATGCATTAGTTTGCGGGTTGATAAGCGTGAACGCTGTTTGAGTCATCAAAATAGGAACTAGTTTTTTACTGAATTAAAGTACGTTCGTGGAAACTGATCTTGAGATCATTAATGCTGGCAAATCGCTTTCTCATGAGTCCGCTCACGTCAAATTCCCATAACTCATTTCCATAGCTCCGGTACCATTGGCCATCATAGTTATGCCATTCATATTCAAACCTCACGGCCATTCTATTTTCCCGAAAGCCCCATAGTTCCTTTTTCAATCTATATTCTAACTCCCTTTCCCATTTTAGTTTTAGAAATGCTTTTACTTCTTCACGTCCGTTTATAAATTCAGTTCGGTTTCGCCATTCTGTGTCAACTGTATAGGCGAGGCATACTTTCTCCGGATCTTTAGTGTTCCAGGCATTCTCTGCGAGTTGAACTTTTTCTAATGCAGTCTCGAGGGTAAAGGGAGGAAGAGGAAATTTTTGTTCCATAGTCAAAGTTAATTAAGAGGATGAGCAATAGTTAAGAGCTCATCCTTAAAACATAAATTAAATTGCTGATACCTCAACCAGTTCCACTTCCGGGAAGTCTACGGTTACCTGGGCTGCATTATTGAAGTAGTTGGTCAGGATATTTAAGCCAACATGAGCAATAATTTCTGCAATTGCTGCATCGTCATAGCCTGCATCCTTAACAGCTTGAACATCAGCATTGCTAACCAAACCCTTTTTGTCGACAAGAACTCTAGAAAAGGTCAATGCTGCTTGTATCTTTTGATCGGCCGACTTTCCTTCACGGGCTTCAGTAATTGATTTTGTGTCGATATGAACAAGCTTCTCGCCGATAAAGCTATGAGCAGCATTGCAGTAGTCGCAGCTATTGGCATTTGCAACGGTTAGAGCAATAAGTTCCCCTACTTTAGCTCCTAATGAAGCCTCTGCAAGGGCTCCGCTTAATGAAAGGTAACCATTTAATACTGCGGGGGAGTTTCCCATAGTACGCATCATGTTCGGAACCATTCCTAATTTGCTTTGGATAGCATCAAAAAGTTCGCCTGATTTTCCTGTTGTTGTTTGTGGATCTAGTGCTTTTAAACGTGGCATTGTATGTTTATTTTATTGTGTCACCATTGACAATACAAAGGTGCACGACTAGGAATTCTGGTAACATGGACTAAGGTGGTAAGTACATGGACGAATTGACTACATGACCGCTGAAATGGATAATAAGGAAATCAGCACCTGGTAAATTCTTAGGAACTCCAGAGAAAATAACAAATTCAAAACTATTCCAGATCAAGGTAGTTGATAATTGTAATCATCTACTTCTTTACTTATGAAAAATACAATGTACTCCAAACTTTTTGTTAGTTGCTCAAGGAAGGTAGTAGTAAACTCATTTACAAAGAGTTAACTGCAAGTTTATTGCCAAAAGGCAAGGGAGCCCTATCTCTTTTGTTACTTCTAATTTACTATTTTATGGAAGTATTTCTGGTTCAACACCTGGAACAACCAAGCGAAGTTTCTGAAGTACTAGGCTCTTTGATTCTCGGTCTCGACTCTGCAGCTCACATCTTATGGCGTCTTTTCAGCGCAAGCTTTATAGCTTTGCTCATTTATATTTACTGGCAACAGTTTAGAGGCTGCGGGAAATGGTTTTGCTCTGAACGTGTTTTTCTCCTTTTATCTGCGGCCTGCCTGTTGCTTTTGAGGTTTCCAATCTATGCTGCCTCAGAAATAAATCCGGACGAAGCTGAATGGATTGCAGGCGCAGCAACACTTCTAAGAGATCCGCGCTTTTGGATTTCGGTTGACGGTACAACTAGCGGTCCCCTGAACATTTATCCGCTTTGCTTAATAGGTCTGCTAAATATTCCCTTGTCTTACGCGAGCGTTAGAATATTTCTTATGCTTGCCCTGGTTATTCCTACATTCTATTTTAATTATCTTTCCCTTAAACTATTTTTTAGTCGGACAGTAGCTCAAACCGTTATTTTACCGTTTTTAATTTTCTTCTCACTTACAAGTCACTATGATTTGAGTTTTTACAGCAGTGAATATGTTTCTGTGCTTCTTATTTCCATAGTAATTTTCTTGTACGCTACTTACAGCAAATCACCTTCTTTTCTTTTACTAAGTGCAGCCGGTTTCATACTTGGATTACTGCCTTATGCAAAGTTTCAGAGCCTGCCCATTGGCTTCATTCTCGGGGTGTTTTTTATAACCAACATTTTGTTTGAAGGAACTTTAGCCCCGCGAAAAAAGGTATTGAAAGTGTTAGCTCTTTGTTTTTTTGCGCTGATACCTTCGGTGATTGTTCTGGCTTACTTGTTCTCCTTTAACGCTTATGTACATTTCTGGGAATCTTATATCGTTAACAATTTAATTTACGGCGGAAAGGTATCAGTTCGTGACACTCTGCTTGGCCTTCCAAAGATTATTCTGCTTTACTCGAAGGATACTCTTGGTTACTATATTACAGCGGCTATAATACCCATCGTTGGGGCCATAGTTCTTTTAAAAAAAAAGCACCTTATCTTGAATCGTCACATCAGATTCTTGCTGTTTTCTCATCTACTGTTTCTGGCAACGTATTATGCGATTGGGAAGGGATGGGGATTTCCGCATTATCAAATCTTTGTTTTCACTCCGATCATTTTAATAAATGCTTTTTATCTTAATATTATTCTGAGTCAATCAAATAATGTTCGCCTTTCTAATACGGTAACCGCCTTTCTCATTATTTTATCAGCCAGCATGATCATTCCCGATAATGCAATCGTCTCTAAAATTCTTGCTGAAAAAGAACCTGGTCCCCATGATATCATAAGTAAAAGGATTAGTAATTATAGCAAACCAGGAGATAAGCTTCTCGTCTACGGCTTTCAGGACATTTTGAATAGCAATGGGACTTATTACCTGCAGACGGGAATGACTCAAGCGACGAAGGAGTCACACAGTCAACGGCCCGAGGGGTTTCTTGGAAGTCCGGAACAGGTTAAGTATTATCAAAAAAGATATCTGGATGATATCCGCGCCAATAAGCCAAGAGCAATTATCGACCTGACGAAAGAGGATACTTCTTCAAATTTTTATCCTTCACTAAGAGCTTATGTTATCACAAACTATTTCCTAGACACCATTGCCTATAGAAACATTGGTGGTAGAAACGCTGCAAGTACCAGGACTATAAAGCTTAAACGTGTTCCTACCAAAATATACATAAGAAAAGAAAGTAGTCAGCTCCTTTCCGGGAAATGAAAACTATCAAAGTATTTTACATATCACCGCCTATGATCCCGCACGAAAACAACGTTACCATCATCACTCCGTGTTTCAATGAAAATCATACAGTAATTGCATTTCTGAAGGAGTTGACGGACATTCTTAAAGATCTTCCATTTTATTTTAATATAGTAGTAGTTGACGATGCCTCTACAGACAACACCCTCGACCTTTTGAGGGCCTTCCATTCGCCCTACGAAAACGTCGGAATTAGAGTGTTGACGCTTAAGTACAATTGTAACCATCAGGGCGCTATTTACCAGGGTTTTTTGTATTCAAGAGGATTGCCGGGAGATAAATTTATCGTAATGGACTCTGATGGAGAAGATGATCCTGCTGCTATAAGGGAACTTGTTTACCTTGACGATTATAAAGTGGTAAATGTTGTAAGAGGAAGGCGCCGGGAAAGCTTGTGGTTTAGGCTTTCATATAGGATATATAAGTATATTTTCAGAGCTATCACCGGACGCAGCATGAATTTTGGTAACTATTGTATGATTGACAGAAGTATATTAGAAAAGGTTTCCAATACGTCTTTCGTACATCTTGCCGCATGTTTATCGAAGCAAAAAGTTGAAAAGAAACAGCTTGTTTACGACAGAAGAAAAAGGATCGATGGAAAATCGAAAATGAACACTACCAGTCTGATTCATCATGCTTTCAGGTCATTTGTAGAGTATGCAGAAGAATTTCTCATGGTCTTTTTGCGGATTTTTATTGTAATTATTTTAGCCATTAGTGGACTTATGGCTACGGTATTTTATAGGAAGTTTATATCCCATAAGGCTATTTTAGGCTGGGCAAGCAATATCTCATTGGGCCTGTTTAACTCGGCCCTAATCTGTATTGGCTTCTTTATCTTAGGGATACTACTTTTAAATATCTCTTCAAGAAGGCGATCGACAAATACAAAAATTTATATTGATACTTCAAAGCAAGAATATGAATTAGTTAATCCAACTATCTAGAAGGGCTGCCTATATTTCGTCCATTCCTTTTTGTCTAATAGGAAACTAATCCTTATTAAGCGAAAGTACCTCCCTCATCCAGTTCGTTAAGGTTGCGTTTAAGCTCAGACAGCCTCCTGAAGTAATTTCTTTTATAATACAGGTGACTAGCTCCCATAGCTATAGCTGTTAATATAACGCTTTGTAACACCTCCTTTAAACTAAATATAAACTCGACCCTATGGAATCCCATCTGAAAAAGCAAGCTACCGGCATAAAACACAGGGGGTAACATCACAAGATAGGTGACATTCATCAGAAGATAAAAGCGTTTAAAGCGCCGTATTGATGTTTCTATCGCATTTTTCATGGTTTGTGAATCGCCAATATCGAATATGTTCAGCTGCTCGTAATAAGTCCACAGCGAGGTTAAGCCAAATACTGCGATAATTCCGAGAAAAGGCAATGCCTTTCCCATCTGAGGGAACTTATCGGGACTGGCAAGGAAAGTGATCACATTAAGGGCTAGGCTAAGTAGCAAAAGAATTGTGGAAACTTTAGCAAAGTTCCACCAAAACGTGTTGGTGCGATGCAGCTTACCAACTGTAGCATTTGTTTTCATAATGATTGAATTAATTTTTTCAGTGTTATATTTATCCGTAAGCGTTTTTGATTCAGAATCTGCTTCAAACAGCTCTTTAAATTCGTGCAGTTCCATATTAGCTGGTTTTAACCTGAGACTTTAGTTTGTGTTTAATCTGATTGAGTTTATAACCGACATTAGACTCAGAGATTCCGACAAGCTCACCAATCTCCCGGTAGCTATAGTTATCCATATACAACATAACAATAGCCTTTTCTACATCAGTCAGGATTTGTATTGCCTGCTGCATTATTTTATCTTTTTCCCCGTCAAAGGGCTCTTCAGGAATATTAAGAGCCTCTTCGTTTAGTTCTCGAGGCTGCTCCTTTTTGCTTTCTTTTCGCAGACGCGTAATCGCCACATTCAAGGCTACCCTGTACATCCAGGTACTAACTTTTGAACCACCCGAAAAGGAGGGGAAAGAGCGCCACAGCTGCAAAACAATGTCCTGGAAAAGGTCTTCCCTATCCTCATTTCGAGAGCAGTACATATGACATACCTTCGAAATGATTCCTTTATGTTCTTCAATTACCGAGATAAACTTCTGTTTCAAGGGTGGCTGTTTTACCTGATTAGTCGCAAGTTCAATGTAATCCTTAGAAGGAAATGAAAAATTTAGACATTTAGTTGCAGGGAGATAAGTTTCAAAAATGGACTGGGTACTGGTGTAGTTTGCAACAGAATTACCAGCGGTGCAATATGATAAAAGACGGTAGGAATAATAATTGCTGTACGGGAGGTTGTACAAATTGTTTTTAATACTATTTTATAAAAACTTAGCATATGCAGAATACCACATTTACAGTCTTTCGGCAACACTTAAAACATTATAAATTAACGGTGCGATAAATCGTCTTAGGGACCAGTGTCTTAACTAAGGAAATTGAGAGAAAGCCGTTGAAGAATCTGAGCTGACACCTGAAGTGCCCAGAGCAGTAAGTCCTAGTCCGAACGTTAGGTCTCCTAAAAATTTCCGGCAATTATATGATTTGCTCATACGTTTTAATTTTTTAATTGCTATCTAACTGAAAGATGTTAACGAGATTTTGAAAACTAAGGTCGTTTCCGGCAGGAATAACTAGTTCTCCATTTACGGAATTCTTAAAGATACTCTCTTTTATGTTTTCTAAAGATTCCAGGGCCTTGAAGCAGGGGGCGAGGCACGAATCAAAAACTATATTTTACATTGTGTTACAAATAAAATGCCTACCTTGGCACTTCGCAGAAATCCAGATTGATTTGCAATGCTTCTTTTCTCTAGCCTTTGCAAAGAATAGAATCCAAATAAAAGCGTTACTACTATAGCTTTGCGTTTATCTTAAGTAAAGAAGTTCTTTAATCCCACAAATTGGAGAGTTGTATTTATAGATACTGTGGCAGCCTATGCTCGCAGTTGAAAAACTCATTTGCTCTTAATAAAGAATTTTGAATACAACAGACAACCAAAAGAAGTACCTCGAAGAAATTCAGGCATTAAAAAACGAAATAAAGCAGCTCAAATCATCCCATAGCCAATCCGTAAAAGATTTCAAGCAGAATGAAAGTGATGTAGAGGAAACCCGGATTGGTAACATAAAATTTCAAACGGTTTTTGATCAATCTGCTGTCGGAAATAAGATCATCGACTCAAAACTTCGCATTTTACAGGTTAATGCTGCCCTTATAGCTCTTCTTGGTTATAGCCGTGAGGAACTCTTAGGTTCTTTGATCATAGACTTCTCCCACCCGGATTGTAAGGCTGACTGGATGTTGCTCCAAGAAAAGCTCTGGCATGGGAAGCTGCCCAGTTTTAATATGGACGCCTGCCTTTTAAAAAAGAATGGAACACCTATCTGGTGTAACATAACGTCGATTGTATTCGAAGATAACGGAACCACACTGGGGTTTACTATTGTACAAGATATAACAGAGCGTAAGGCTTTCGATAAAGTGCGCCAGCAAGCTGACGCGCGGAAAGATGAATTTATTAGTGTGATGAGCCATGAAATTAAAACACCGCTAGCCAATATCAAGTCTTACGTGCAACTTTTGGAAAGAGAAATCAGTAGAGATGTCAAGGTTTATCCCTTTATTGAAAGAACCAGTAAGCATATTAGGCGATTGGAAAGGCTGATCAGTGATTTGCTGGATATCACTAAAATGAAGTCTGGAAAATCAGAGTTGCTTTTAAACTGGTTTTCCTTTGAAGAGGTACTGGCCGATACGATCACTACTGTTCAGGAAGTATCTCCTACTCACAAGATTATCCTTGAAAGTGAAGTTAGTATACCTTACCGTGGTGACCAGTACCGCATTGAACAGGTAATTATTAATTTTTTGAATAATGCCATCAAATATTCGCCAGGAGCAGATAAAGTAATTGTGCGTGCCAAAACCGAACTGGATAATGTTATTGTAAGTGTACAGGATTTTGGGATTGGGATAGCGAAAATTGATATGCACCAGATCTTTGACAGATTCTTTCGGGTTGAAAAAACAGCTATGCAGTATCAGGGTATGGGTTTAGGCCTGTTTATTTCTTCGCAAATTCTATTACAACACAACGGAAGTTTTTGGGTGGAGAGCGAAATGGGTAAAGGTAGTACCTTCTTTTTCAGGCTCCCGATTCAAAAGGCGAAACAGAAAAATGTAACAGAAACTAAAGTTAGCTATAAAGATGAAAGTGTTTCCATTCGATATCTGAAGGATCAGTATAGGGTTCAGGTTGAGTGGACAGGATTTCAAAATTATGATTCGATCAGAAATGGCTGTATGAAGATTTTGAAGATCGTAAGAGATAATAGGTGCCATAAAATGCTTATTGATAATACCTACGTTCTTGGTTCATGGGCAGATGCAGCCGAATGGGTGGGAATGGAATGGTTTCCAATGATCGAAGAAGCAGGCTTGGAATATTTAGCCTGGATTCATTCTTCCAGCACGTTTGATCAATTGTCTTTGAAGGAAACTGTTAATGCTAAAGTTGGAAATGTAGAGACGCAGTTATTTCGAAATATAGAAGAAGCAACTCTTTGGCTTACGGAAATAGATTGACATGAAGCTAAATATCCGTTGAGACAATAAAAGGATCTTATAAATTTTAATTCAAGTATTTTTCATCAAGAAGGTAAAATGCTGTACTAAAGAACAGGCCTAATTGCTACTTTCATGCTTAGAATTGCATTTCTGGCAGATGCCATACACCATCATGTTGACTACTTCTGAAGTAAAACCTTTGGGCATAGCCAGGGAAGGGATGTGTAAAGTATCCATACAGTAAACATTCAGACATGATGTACAATTGAAGTGGACATGCTCATCTTTGTGTTGCTTGTCCGTGCAGAACGAGTCACACACTGCATATTTTGCTGTGCCATTCATGTCCAGAACTTTATGAATGATTCCCTTCTCCTCAAAAGCCGTTAAAACTCTGTATAGGGTTACGCGGTCGATTTCTTTGCCAATAATTTCTTCCAGTTCTGGTTGGGACGCCGCGGTATCCCTTGATTTCAGGACTGACAGTACCCTAACGCGGGGCCCTGTCTTTTTAAGACCGTGTTTCTCCAGCAGATCATTCAGTTCGTCGTTCATACTCTAATACAAATTTAAGAATTCTGCCTGTCAATTAAGACGAACTATTGATCTGTCAATCATTCCTTTCAAAAGAATGGTAGCTTTATTCAAACTGTGAACAAGTCTATTAACATTAAAATTTACTCTCGACTTGGAATATAATAGAATTAAATGCAACTTTGTTGCGTATTATCCATGCAGAAGAAAAAACATATAACATATTTGCACAGGCTTGTTTCGGCCTTCCTATTGCTATTGTTCCTCTGCGTGCATCTGGTCGAGGTGTTTCATGCACCACATAATTCTACTGATTGCAGCACTGGCGATAATACAGAACAGCGTTATACTGTGGCAGACCAGAACTGCAAGATATGTGATTATCTTGCTCATACACGTCAAGGGCCCTTTTCCGTCTCTACTTCGATTGTATTGTCTATACCTCTTCCCAAAGCTATAGAGGTTTCTGGCCGTGTAGTTGCCAGGATTTACAAATTTACGCTACAAGGGTTTTCTAATAAAGGTCCCCCACGTTTTACCTAAGCAATAGTAATTTTTACTATACCTGTTCCTTCACGCCGTGTTGGACTGCTTCATCCTTTTTATTCATTTTCAAAACTAATTGCTCGAAGCATATCGCGTAATCTATGTTTTGCCTTTTCCTGGCTAAGTGGAGTCTTATTCAATTTTCGGGAGGGGTAGAGGAATACTGTGTGTCAATTCTATTACGGCAAATTCAACGAGCAATAATTTTTCATCTATATAAATACACATCCATGGACATCAAAAACAACTTAAGAAAACTAAGTGTAATGCTAATGATTGCGGCGGCCTTTTCCGCATGTAAGAAAGACAACAATGAGCCAGAGCCTGAGCCTAGTCAGGACTCATCTAAAGAGTACCAGTATGTTCGCGTGTTGGTTAGCGACGAGCTCAGCAACCAGCTTAATCTGATCGATCCTTCTGCAGCTACGGTAACAGCTTTTAATGCCAAGTATCCTCTTGCCAATCTCTATGGCACTGCCTCAGGTAGGTACGCTGCTGTGTTCTATCAAAGCCAGAACCTGGTGGAGGTATTCGACAGCGGTCTTGCCTCGCATGGGGACCACATTGATGTAATCGGTAATCCGAAGTGGACTTCTATTACTGCAGACGGAATAAAACCTGCGCATTTTAAGAGTAAAGGAACCGAGGCGCTGATCTTTAATGATGGGGACGGTACACTGAGTGTTGCTAGAGAAGAGAACTTTAATAAAGCGGGGGCTAAATTTGAGATAATAAATGCGGGTTTACAACCCCATCATGGTGCAATGGCTCAGTTTAGCAACGGTACTTATGCTGTCACTACCGCTAGCTCTGCGGGCGGATCTCCCAATCGTATTCAGATTATTAACAGGAGTGGGGCAGTGGTACATCCCTCTACTATGGAAATCGGATCTATCCATGGTAATGCAACTGATGGTACCGTAGCGGTCTTCGGTGGTTTTACTTCAGCTGCTGCAACGGCGGGGGGAGTATTAGTGGTGAACCAATCGGGTGAGCAGTCTTTAATTCCCAATCCTGAAGGCTTTGGTGCTTTCCGCCTGGGCAGCGTTTATTATGCTGCTTCAGCTAAAAAATTCATTGGCTTTGCGGCAACAAAGGGAGCTTACCTAATTGATGTGAATGGAAAGAGGATCACACCGATCTATGCTGGCAACGATGCCTTCCAATGCAAAGTGGATTATGCGGGGAAAAGCTTATTAGTGTTGACACTGGATGGCAAGTTACGGGTTTATGACCTTGCTAGTGGAACTTTGAAAAAGGAAGGATCAGTGATTTCTCCAGTAAGTACCACTGATACTTACAAACCTGTGCTTGAGGCAACCTCTAAATTTGCTTATGTTGCTGTTCCTGCATCCGGAGAGGTGCATCAGATTAGCCTTGAAGACTTGAGTAAAATAAATAAACATAAAGTTTCTCCGAGACCAGTAAGGCTTACCTTGCTCGGTTTTGAGAGCAACGACAGCCACTAAGAACTAAAGAACGAATCCCCGGTAACCTTACTCAAGGATGCCGGGGATTTATAGGCTTGTACATCTTTTAATCTTTTGGTATGGTTTTACTGCTGAACTTACTTTAAAAATAATCAGTCTCCTTTAAACTCCCTTTTATCCAGTTCTGCCGACTTCAAATCCCGCTCAAGGAAGAAATTCAAAGCTGTTCTGATGGTTGCAACGGCAGCAAGTTTACCAATGTCATCCCAGGTTGGCGCTACGGCTGTGGCTATTACACCTGCCCCAAGCAATAATTCAAGCGCAACAGCTACTGAGCTTCCAAATTGAAGCCTGATATCTCTTTGCTCATAGTGTGATCGTTTAAAAATCACAATTGACATATAGTTTTTTATGGCAATAATTACAGCTATGCCGATTATAAATGCAGCGATAATTTCCACACCTGTACTTGTGGTATGGGCAATCAGTTCTGCGTACTGCTGAATTATAGAACTTTTGTTATCCTGACTCTCCATACTTTAGCTTCTAGAAAGAATAAACAAAAGAAAGCAGAGTCTGGTGAACCTAAAATTCAAGAACCATTCAATTCAAAGAATACTTAAGGGAAACGGATCAATTCTTACAAGCGAAAAGAATTTTACTTACTGTTAATGTATCAGATTTAACAAGTTTTATATCTTTGTCGCATCAATGAAAGGTAGATATCTTTGTTTTCTAGTCTTCCTGACGGCTCTGAGTTTGCTACTGGCTCCGCTGACATCGCAGGAGCAGGTTGAGAAGGTCCGTGCCGACGATTATACTACCTATATTCATCCAGGTCCCAATACAACCCATGTTGCATCCAGCCTCGCTCAATGTATTGGCGAATTACCTGTGGCTATTTTTCATTACATTTTTATTTCTGATAACCTGGGAAGGCAAGAGATGGGGGAGGTGAATGATCATTGTTTTGCTTTAGCAAGCGTTCCTATATTTCTTTCTTATCGACAGATCCTCATTTGATCATTCTGAAGCACCGCTATCCTTGGCGTCGACTATTGACCCACAATCTGGCTTGGTAATTATTTCCTTATTTGATTTGTTACATTATGGAGTTTTTAAAAGACAGCTTCAACGCCTTTCTGATCTCAATTTTTTTACTATTAGTAGTAATTGGTGGTTTTGTAGCTATCGTTAAGTTATTTGTTATAGTGTTTCACCTCTTTTGGGCGGGCCGTCAGAAAAAGAGGTAACAAATTTGTAATTCAATTATTTTTATCTTCAAAGAAGGTTTGCATGAAAAACATTAATCTGAATTCGTTTAGAGATTTCTTCTCCTCCAAATCAGCAGGAGGAGTTATTTTAATAATCTGCGTAGTAATAAGTCTGTTAATTGCCAATTCTCCCTTTGGAGATTCTTTTGCAGCTATTTTAAATTCTTATGTAGGTGGTTCTTTCGGAAATGTCCATCTTGACTATCCTTTACTGATTTGGATAAATGATGGCCTTATGGCTATATTCTTTCTGCTTGTGGGGCTCGAAATTAAGCGGGAGCTGGTAGAAGGTGAACTTTCATCGCCAAAACAAGCGGCTTTACCTGTTTTCGCTGCTATTGGCGGAATGGTAGTTCCCGCACTGGTCTTTGGCCTTTTCAACAATAATACCCTGACAGCTAATGGTTGGGGTATCCCGATGGCAACTGATATCGCTTTCGCTATAGCCATTCTATCTATTCTGGGAGATAAGGTTCCTTTGTCCCTAAAGATCTTCCTGACTGCACTTGCTATTGTGGATGATCTTGGAGCAATCCTGGTCATCGCTATTTTTTACTCCGAACAGATCCACTATAATTACCTGTTGTATGCAGGAGGAATAGTAGCATTGCTTATCCTGTTCAACAGGTTAAATATTAAAAATATCTTTTTCTATATCATTCCCGGTCTGGTGATGTGGTACTTTATCCATCATTCCGGAATTCATGCAACAATTGCAGGTGTTCTCACCGCTTTGACAATTCCTACTACCCCCGACAGCAAAACTTCGCCGTTAGAGCATCTTGAACACGCGCTGACTAAACCGGTGAACTTTCTGATTATGCCCATATTTGCTTTGGCCAATACTAATATCGCCCTCAGCGGAGGCATGATTGAAGGGATTTTTACGAATATGGGATTAGGTATTTTATTGGGTTTATTTCTGGGCAAACCTATTGGGATCTTTATCATGTCGTGGGTGGCTGTAAAAACAGGGATTGGAAGTATGCCTGAAGGAAGTCGCTGGAGTCAGATCTGGGGACTGGGAATTCTGGCAGGGATCGGTTTCACCATGTCGATATTCATTGCCATGCTATCCTACAAAGATCCTGCCTTTCAAACGGAAGCTAAGTTTGTGATCCTGATTACTTCTGTGCTGGCCGGTGCGGTGGGATTTTTTGTGCTGAAGTGGATCTATAAGTTGAAGCAATAAAGGCGGCATATTTATGTGAACATAGCCCATTTGGTACCCGATCAAGCGTTGAATGAATTTCTGATTAATTTCTGAGAATTATAATTTCTGCAGGAACGAATTAAGCAGAATGATGTTAAGAGTTGGAAGAAGATTTTCTTCCAATTTTCTAACATCGTTTAAAAATGACTGAGAAAAAGTACACAGATTTGATCGAAATTATCAGCGCTACCGACATTGCAGAGAGTTATTACAAAGCTCAAAATCGCCTCCTTTTATTGGATTATGATGGAACGCTAACTCCTTTAATGCCTTTACCCGAGCTGGCCGCCCCTGGTGAAGACCTTCTGGTTTTGCTTTATCGCTTAACACAGGACCCGAAAAATTCTGTCTATATTATAAGTGGCCGGGAGTACATGACTTTGGGAAAATGGCTGGGACACATTCCACTGAACCTTGTCGCCGAACATGGAGCATGGATAAAATCACCTGACGAAGACTGGAACCCTTCGGCAGATTTGAGTGCTGAATGGATTGCTCCTGTAAAAGAATTATTGGACGATTACTCGTCTAAATGCGAGGGTTCCTTTGTGGAACTAAAAAGTTATTCAATAGCCTGGCATTACAGGAATGCCGATCCCGGATCTGTCAATGCCTTGTTCGACTTGCTCATTGCCGACCTGGAAAATCTTGCCAAACAACTTCCGATCAATATTATTAAGGGGAATAAAGTGGTGGAGATAAAAAATAAAGGGGTTAACAAGGGTACTGCCGTTGAAAGGATATTGAGGGAACAAGGTTTCGATTTTATATTGGCGTGTGGCGATGATACTACCGACGAGGATATGTTCCTTCAGCTGGTAAAGACAGAAAATGCCTTTACGGTAAAAGTTGGGGAGGGAGAAACGTATGCCAGATACAAAGCGGCCAACCCCGCGCATATTGCGCAGTTTTTACAACAGTTTTTAGATTGAATTGGTAGTGAATGGAAAGATTTGATAAGGAAAAGATAACGAAGATCAGGTCGGGCATAGACCAGTTCATGCTTTGGACTAGCCTGGCATGTTCCCTTCTGGTATTATATCTGGTGGGCTATAATACCGACCTGGCGTTTGAAAAAATAATGATGGCTGTTCTAACCTTCTTTTTTGACAGCTTCATTTTATTGCTTCTGCTGAAGGTACTCCTGATCATTTCTTTAAGAAAAAACTATAGAGTTTCCTTCCTCAGCGAGATCATCTTGTTCCTGTATCTAAGTCTGATATTCATTGCAAGGTACGATTTGCTCGATGTTGGGGGGCTTGAAGGCGCCTCCTGGATGTTCGTGGGGATATTTGCTGTGTTTATTGTGGAGTTATCGAAAACCAGCCTTTTCTTCGAGCACTTTTATCTCAACCCCACGGTGTTGTTTATCATTAGTTTCCTGGTACTTATTTTATTTGGGACATTTTTACTCCTGCTGCCAAAATCCAGCGTTAATAATGATCTAAGCTTTTTAGACGCGCTATTCATGGCGACCAGTGCCGTATGTGTTACCGGATTATCCGTAACTGACATCAGTCGAAATTTTACCATGTTTGGTCAAAATGTGTTGCTGGCATTGATCCAGTTTGGTGGATTAGGTATTATGACCTTCACGGGCTTCTTTGGATTCTTTTTCACCGGAGCTTTATCTTACAAAAACCAGCTGATGTTTACGGAATTCGTAAATGAACGTAAAATTAGCTCCGTCGTAAGAGCCCTTACCACTATTATCAGCATCACTTTCTTTTTCGAGGCCATTGGGGCTCTCCTCATATTCTTTAGTGTTGAACACGCGAAATTTAATTCCCTAAGCGAGCGAATCCACTTCTCTTTATTTCATTCCATTTCCGCTTTTTGTAATGCTGGCTTTTCAACCCTTTCGAATGGTTTATATGATATCAACTTCAGGTTCAATTATTCTTTTCAGCTTATTATTGCCATCCTGTTGATCATTGGAGGAATGGGATTCGCCCTTGTACATAATATCTATCGTTTCTTGTTGCGCTGGTACGGCAACTTCCGGAACCGCCTTCTGTACAGGCAGGCTTTCACTTTTAAGCCCTGGGTTTTAAGCTTCAATTCAAGGCTTATTTCCTGGGTTACGGCCATTTTGATTGTTCTTGGCACAATTGCCTGTTTTTTATTGGAGTATAAGTATACGCTTACAGAGCATACAAACTGGCAGGGTAAACTAGTGACCGCTTTTTTTACCGGGGTTACGCCAAGAACAGCCGGATTCAATACGGTTGATATGGCCCACCTGTCTTTCCCTACTATTTTAGTTGTTATGTTTTTAATGTGGATTGGAGGATCTCCGGGATCGACAGGGGGAGGAATAAAAACGACAACTTTTGGCATTGCTGCATTAAATATTTACAGCCTTGGCAGGGGATACAAGCACATTCAGATTTTTAAGCGGGAAATTTCTGAAGAATCTGTTCGAAGAGCATTTGCTATTATAACACTGTCGATCGTTTCCTTAGCCCTTGCTACTTTTTTATTGGCAATTACAGATGGTGACAAAGGTTTACTTGCATTGGCTTTTGAAAGTATCTCTGCCTATAGCACCGTGGGACTTACATTAGGCATTACCCCTCAAATTAGCGATGCTGGAAAGCTGATCTTGATTGCAACAATGTTCATGGGGAGGGTGGGAACGCTGACACTTGTGCTCACCTTAATTAAAAATATTCAGAATAAGGGATATCAATATCCCAAAGAGGAGGTTACTTTTTAATAACTTATATGAAGTTTATTGTATTAGGACTAGGAAATTTTGGAGCATCGCTGGCTTCGCGCTTAACAGAGATGGGGCACGAAGTTATAGGAGTTGATAATAGTATGAGAAAGGTGGAGCGATTGAAAGAAAAGATCACACATACTGTTTGTATGAATTCGACTGATGCTGACGCGGTATCGTCCTTGCCCTTATCAGACTCTGATGCAGTGATTGTTTCCATCGGCGAAGATGAGGCTGCTTCGCTTCTTACAACCGCCTTACTGAAGCAGTTGAAGGTAAAAAGGATTATAGGCCGGGTGGTTTCTCCTCTCCAAAAAACCGTATTGGATGCGATGGCCATAGAGGAATATATCCTTCCGGAAGAGGAATCTGCAGAACGCCTGGCAATGCGCCTGGACACCGTGGGAGTAATCGATTCGTTTAAGATATCAGAGAAATACAGTATTGTTGAAGCTACCGTGCCTGAAAGGTTTGTTGGTAAGACCATAGAACAGGCAGATTTTAATAACCGGTACAAAGTTTTGGTGCTTACTACCATTAAACCTGCAAGATCTGGTGACACTCCCGGGAGGAACTTGAAGGAGGCTACTGGCGTAGTTAAGTCAAATACTGTTCTGGAAGCAAAGGATATATTGGTGATGTTTGGTGAACTAATGGATATTCAACGGCTTATTAAAGCCTAGGATCCTTTTTCAGTTTTGCACACTTATTGTACCCTGTTTACCCAAACTATAAATAGTGCCATGAAAGAATCCTTTAAAAACATCATCATACCTGTTAATTTTTCAGAATCTTCAGATAATGCAATTAGAACAGGGATTGCCATGTGCAAAAGACACAGTGCTGTTCTGCATCTGGTGTATCTTAAAGAAGATATGAATTTGATTTTTCCGCCTGGTAAGAGCCCCCAGATACTGGAAATGGTGGTAGAAGCAGATGTTGCTGTTGTTGCCAAGTTAGAATCGCAGGCAAACAAGATCATGGAGGAAAATGAGATCGTTTGTTTCTACCATACTGCCGAAGGTCCTTATTACAAAACGATATCGTCAAAGGCGAAGGATTTGAAGGGCGATTTAATTATCCTGGAGAAGAACCGCTCGGGCAGTGGCTTTAGTCTCCTGAAAAAAAACAGTATTTACAGAGTTTTAAGATACTCGGGTTGCGCTATACTCACTGTACCTAATGAACGGCTATTTCTAAATTTCAAGAATATATTATTTCCGGTCAGACCATTGCGTTCAGCCCTTGAAAAGCTATACACAACACTGCCAATAATCCGAAAGAATGACTCTAAGGTCCTTTTGTTCAGTCCCTTGAAACCAGAATTAAAAGAAGAAGAGCGACAAACTGTTGATGAACTAATGCAAAGGGCAGATCAACTAATGTCGGAGGATAAAGTTCCGGTAGAAAGGGAGTTTAAAGTAGCTCACGACCTGGCAAGGGAAGTGGTTAAAAAGGCAATAGAGAAAAAGTCTGACCTGATCGTTATTACAGCTACTATAACTAAGGGAATAAAAGCGGCATTTACACGTGACTATACACAAAAGGTGATTGAAGACTCGCCGATACCTGTACTAAGTGTGAAAACTGTATAAGTTATTTTCCTGCGCATCCCAATTATTACAAACCATTCTTTGATGGACAGGTTAAACCTTGAAATCCATTTAAAAAGTTTATGAGTTATCAGCCCATCGAAAATTACGCGATAATCGGAGATTTAAATACAGTTGCACTAGTTGGACTTGACGGTTCGATTGATTTTATGTGCTTTCCCAATTTTGACTCACCTACAGTTTTCGCAGCGATTTTGGATGAAAATAAAGGAGGGAGTTTTAAAATATTTCCAGATACTAAAGATCTCAAACTTAAACAGCTTTACCTGCCTGATACCAATATCCTTATTACCAGGTTTCTGTCGAAAGATGGCGTTGCCGAGCTTACTGATTTTATGCCCGTGGAGGAACTTTATGGCGGTAAGGAGTTAATTAGAAGGGTAACATGTATAAAAGGAGATTTTACCTTTCATCTAAGATGCGCACCCCGCTTTGACTATGCTCGTGCTGGATGTACAATCGAACAGATAAGCGATTACGAAGTGCTTTTTAAAAGTAACGGAACGGATAATACATGTATCCGCTTAAAAGCTACCGTACCTTTAGTGATTGAAGATCGTGATGTTGTTGCTGTTTTCAAGCTAGAAAAGGGACAAAAGGCTGATTTCTTGTTTGAACAACATGAATTCGGCCCTGCCCGTGATATAAATATGGAGAGCTTTATAACGCAAAGCTTGTTCGATACGATAAAGTTTTGGAAAGACTGGGTTACAAAGTCGAATTACAGAGGGCGATGGATGGAGATCGTAAATCGTTCTGCACTTTGCCTGAAACTCATGACTTCTTATCATTATGGGTCTATGGTGGCCGCTCCAACATTCGGCTTGCCCGAAGAAATTGGAGGTGTTCGCAACTGGGACTATCGTTATACCTGGATTAGAGATGCCTCTTTTACCATTTATACCTTGCTGAAATTGGGCTACCGCCGGGAAGCGAGGGATTTTATAAATTGGATTGAAAAGCAATGTAAAGAAATAGCCGAGCACAATGAATACTTAAGTTTGATGTATGCTCTAGACGGGGAGAAAGAGCTTACTGAGATAAATCTTGACCACCTCGAAGGATATAAGAAGTCTTCACCCGTTAGAATTGGTAATGCTGCCTACACTCAAATACAATTGGATATTTATGGCGAACTGCTTGATTCAGTTTACCTTTACGACAAAAATGTTGAGCCAATCGCCTATCGGTTTTGGAAGGATCTGACCCGGCATGTAGATTGGGTATGCAATAACTGGCAGCGGAGTGACGAAGGGATCTGGGAAGTACGTGGAGGGAAAAAGGAATTCTTGTACTCACGTATGATGTGCTGGGTGGCAATTGACAGAGGTATTAAGATAGCGCAAAAGCACTCCTATCCACTACCATCCAATTGGGTACCGGAGCGTGATAATATTTTCAACTCCATTCATAAAGATTTTTGGAACGAAGAATTACAGGCCTTTGTCCAGTATAAAGGAGCAAAGACTGTTGATGCAGCAACTCTGCTGATGCCAATAATACGTTTTATCAGCCCCAAAGATCCTCAATGGTTATCGACTTTGAAATTGATAGAAGAGGAACTTGTGTCCGACTTCCTTGTTTACCGCTACCGGCCTAATGAGGCTTTTGACGGTCTTACAGGAGGAGAGGGCACCTTCTCTATGTGTACTTTCTGGTATGTAGAATGTCTGGCAATGGCTGGCGAACTTACGAAAGCACGCCTTTATTTCGAAAAAATGCTTGGTTATGCTAACCACGTAGGTCTATATGCCGAAATGCTTGGACTTCAGGGCGAACATTTGGGTAATTTTCCACAAGCCTTCACTCATCTGGGCCTGATCAGTGCTGCACTCCATCTTGACAAACAGCTAGATGATCAGCGTAACAGAGAGATTTATAATAACAGTAAAAGTGGCCTGGATTCGATTTAATCTATATCAATTTGCTGATTAAGCCTCGCTTGTATCATAGATGTCATCCTAAAATTCCGTCCGAGCAAACTGATTTAATATCTTGTTGGCGGTATAAAGGTAGCTTCACGCGGGTATTCAGGAATTCGAGCATCTAAAGATATTGTTCGTGGCTTTCATCCAGTTCTATCCGGTTCGCCCTTAATTCCGCGGATGCGGAAAATACTTTCAGGCTGCAGGCTATTTGCAGTTCTAATTTGGCTAAATACTTGCTCTAATTGAAGCAGAGCATCCGTCAGATGCTCGTGCTGCTTTTTACTGATACCTTTCATAGATAGCTCCTAAAATTAGTGGATATTAAGGTCAAAATATAAACCATTTTTGATGCCTGTATAAACAGTCTCAACAAGACGGTCGGAAAGTTTCATCCGTTTAATCTTCCCGTCATCAAGGCTGTTCATCCAATACAGAATACCGGATTTAGGGTCCAGATCCATATCTAATATAAAAACCGGGTTACTTTGTCCTCCAGCTAAATAAGGTTCCTCCTGAAATAACTTTACTGGTGTGCCGGTACCATCCAAATTAGCCTTCAGGATATAATTACTATCCCCGGTCCGGCCACTTTGGCTATCTGCACCTTCAAAGGAATTAATATAGAGGGTTTTATTTTTTGCATCAATGGAGATATGTGTGGCAAACTTTAGACCGTCGGCCTGGTCGAAAAGCACCTGCGGTGTTTGCTGCCCGTTAATACTGCCTTGCATAATCTGTGCTGACCCATTGTTTTTACTGTCGGCTAACACCGCCTGCGACCAGTATATTTTCCCGTTCCCTTTATCCAGCTTTATATCCGTGATCGAAGCCGGCGTGTTTAAGCTATAAAGATTTACTGAGCTTTCAGGATGTTCCGGGTCAATTCCGATGATTTCTGTTTTAAGTAGATTATTGGGACCGTCGGCTGGATTGAAAGGAGTGTCTTTACTAACCGAATTGCTCAGGTAAAGACGGTTGCTTTCTACATCCAGAATGAGATCCATGAAGAAATTAGTTTTGCCGTTCCGGTGTAGTATAACTTCCGGGGAACCGGTTCCATCAAGTGGGGCTCGTACCACGTCCATATCATCCGTCGTCGAATTGATACTATTTACCCAATATATGTAGTTACGCAGGGTATCAACGGCAATGCCGAAAGGGATACGAACGCCATCAGCAGAATCGTATAGTTTTACAACCTTTGTGGTGCCATCGGTTGCAGTGCTTCCTTTCATAATAGCTCCACCATCTGTTCCTTCATTTATTGTCCAGTAAATGGAGTGCTCTGCGTTTATTAGTGGATTTTCAATCGGATCTTCCTTTTTGCAGGCGTAAAAAAAGCACAGAATGAATAAAAGTGAAATGTTAATAGAAAATGGTTTTATCATATTGAAATAAGTAGTTACTGAGATTACATGTTGGTCTAGAAAACTAGCCGGAAGGCTATTCCGGCTAGTATTTTACGCTACTGTTCCTGGATATCCACGCTTAAATTAGCCTTATTGCTAAACTGTTCCAGTAGTTTAGCTGCGCGAATGCCTTCAAGATCCCCCTCATAAAGATAAGGCGAGCCATAATAGACCCCGGTTTCATCAGGGTCTGCACTTATCCAGTAAAGCTTCTGCTCGCGCTCGCCAAGGTACATCCCATTACGGGCAATATTTTTTGCAGTTTCTGTGAAGATTCTTTTCATATTCCTGCCTTCGGGGCTCATTTCATAGATACCCTTATCGGTACCAACATAGAGCTTGTTCTTATACACCTCCAGGTCGCTAATCTGAGTGAAGGTGGTATCGCTGCTCAAGTCGGCAAGGAGTTGCAATGTACCCGTGCCATCTGCGTTGCCCCTATATATTTTCTTTTCACCTGACATTGCGAAATAAACATAGGGTTCTTCGGCAGGTCTTGAAATACCAACCATCCCCACAAATATAAAGTCCTCAAAAAGGTGTTTCCTGTCGCTTCCATCCAGCTTGCTTGAAACGAGAGCACCCATTCCAAGCCCATCGTCTTCATAACGATAAAACCGGCGGTCATGACTGATCATGCCTCCCGCAACTGCATTCTGATTCGAAGGGCCGGTGATCCTGCCAGCATTTCCAACAAGCTCAGGCTGACTGAAATCGTAGTTACAGCGGTAAATATTCTCAGTTCCATCGAAGTAGTAGAGCTTCTTTTGCATCCTATCCAAGGTAAGACCATACATCGATGGGCCTATGACAGTAGATTCAAACGCTTCAGGTACCGTGTAGTCGGTGATACGGTCTGCATAACAGGAGGTATTGTTGTCCCCGACATAGGTAAAAGCCCACTTAACGGGTTCCGTAGAGGGCGGGTTCTCTTTCTGACAAGCAGTCACAAGAACAGTAAGGGCTCCCAGAAAAATTCTCATTAGGTTGTTGTATTTTTTTGATCTCATCATCGTCTTTTAAATGGCGCGGCTTGGCACCGCGCCTTTGGGTTAAAAAAATGAATAACTATAGAGGCCAGACAGGAATGGATGATCGCTCCGCGTATTAAAAACCACCTGCTTGTCAGAGCCGTCTAAAGCAGAGCTATAGATTACCTGACCATCAACGAAGACAAGCCTGTTACTACGAAGGTCAATTGCGAGGTTTGAGGCATACTGCAAGTCCGAAACTATGGTTTCAATAGGGCCAGTACCATCTATTCTTGCAGTTACAATTGAGTTGCGATAGTTCAAATAAATCTGGTTGTTATGAACACGGATATCTGCTATTCCCATAGCCGACGCGAGATCCTGATAAATCGGCCTTTCCTCCCCTGTTTCCAGGTTCACCCTGAAAATTTCATTCATGCCTGTGTTGTAATCTGTTCGAACCCCATATGCGAAGCCAGTTCCCAGATCAAGGTCGTAATGCAACACATTATTGTCAGGCAGCTGTGCAATCTGCTCGCCCTCGGTGGAAATTACCCGCTTATCGCTTGTAAGGTAGTAAACCTTATTGCGATAATTGTAGAATTTCGATGCTGATCCCGCGGCAACTGTTGTCAAATCACTTCCGTCAAAGTTAATGCTACTGACTACATTGTCCAGATTGAAGTAGATCTTACGACTTTGCGGGTCGGCATGAATAGCCTCAAAAATGAAACCAGAGCTGCTAAACAACTTGAAGAATCTGGATGCACCATTTTCCATTGCCGCCAGGTACACGTTATTGTTATCATAAAAGGCCATACCATGGTTGATCTGCACGGGTGTGATAGTCAACTGAGGTGAATTTGAGGCTTTAATCCCATCAATTTCCAGTTCAAGCGGCCCTGAAGCAGCCCCTAATGGGACATAGACGGTCGTTTTACTATCCGTATTTTCATCCGGTCCATTGCTAAGTATACCCTCAATTTGTCCTCCGTTCTCCGCCCGGAAGAGAACTTTCCGCGAGTATGGGAAGGGCGTAAAGTCATTCGGCTTTGCGGGGCCGAAATTGGCACCATTGATGCTGATCTTGTCTCCCGGCATAACATTGAGGTCAGAAATGTCTGATATTGCAGGGGCTGGGAGGGCTACGTGGTACTCTGGTCCCTGAATAATAAAGTTGGCAGCACTCAGGCTGATAGGACCCGGTATAGCACCTTGTGGTATTACCACACGGACCTCTTCATTAGTTGGTGGCACTACAGGTATAGCCTCTAGTTGCTGATGGTTTAAACCTGCAAAAAGTACCTTCTTTGTATTCTTCAAGGCCGTACCCCGAATCGTGATTTCTGTTCCGACCACTGCACGTGCAGGACTAATCTCTGAAACGCCTATCTCCAGAACCTGAATATGCACGGTATTACTTCGTCTGTTACCCTGCCTGTCGAGTACGGTTAGATAAACATTATACATCCCCGGCTGAAGTTCGGGCATGGGTAATCGGATCTCATTATTCTTTACATAACTTAACAAAGAGACTCCGTCCAGTTCGTAGAGCTGAGGTCCCTCCATAGTAAGCTTTACAGATGTGGTAGCATTTGAAAAAACGAAATTCTCACCTCTGATCAGTAAAGTGGCACCCTTAGCAACGGCATTCGGCGAAATATGCGAGATGTGTGGAGTAAATTCGAGGTCCTTGCTTTTGAGGCAGGCGGCGGTCGTTATGGCCATCAACAATAAAAGGAGATAAAATCCCGTCTGCTTACGGCAGGAGGCAAGTAGTAATTTATTGCTTTTCATAATTTTGTACTAAAAAGTAAAGTTTAGCCCGACATTGTAATAGCTGCCTGGTTTGAACTCGTATTCTACGTAATCCATACTTTCCACATCAGGGATACGGTAAAGATCGTTGCCCATCAGTGTTGGTCCCAGGATTTCTCCCCGTTGAATAGCGAGATCCAGCTTATTGTATTTAGTAGGGTTGTATTTGCGGTTCCGGTCTACGTCGCGAAAAAACCTGTACGACTGGTTAAGCAGATCCTGAACACCCATCTTTACTGAAAGGTTACGACTAAGCCGCTGCGTGTAAACCAGGTCAATTACATTTCTTGGGGCTTCATAAATTTCACCAATAGAACTGACACTACCACCAAAGATGAGCCGGTTTCCCGCCACATTATAAAGGGCAGAGATTTGGGTGCCACTGGAAGGGTTGTCGTAGTAAAGGCCAGCATTAATAATATACGGAGAAGAACCTACTAATGGCCTGGTCTCCCTGGGTGCAAACCCTTGGTAAAGGTTAGGATCACCTAGCGTGTTCTCTGCTATCCGGGTCCGGGTTTTTAAGTAGGAGAAGTTACCGATCATGGAGAAGCGTTTCAGGAAACGGCTGCCAAGAAATTCAAGGTTTTTCCGGATCTCCAGCTCGGCTCCCAGTACCTTGGCATCAATGGAATTGACAGGTACTACCAGGCCGCCAAGCGTATAGCGCTCAATTGGATCAATGATATACTTGTAAAAACCACCGATGCTGATGAGTTCCCGGTCTGAAAGGTACCATTCCCAGCGAAGATCAGCATTGGCAGCTGTGGATTGATATAAACCGGTATTACCTTTAAAGAAATTATTGCTTACCAGGTCAGCAAAATTGAAAGGAGCAACTTCGCGGAAAACTGGTCGGTTTACTGTAAGACCATATCCCGCGCGGAGCTGCATTTTCCTGGTCATTTTATAGGTAAGGTTTACTGAAGGCAAAAAGTCAAGGCCCACAGAATCACGTTTTGATTCCTGATACACTGGGTTATTGTCGGCATCCACATAACCAGTTTGGGCAGTGAGACGCTGGTTATTATATTCGGCCCTCAGGCCTCCATAGATCAATAGTTTTTCTTTAAACAGGGGAATATTTAGAGCTCCGTACCAGGCGGCCTGCCTGTTTTCTGCTTTATATCCTGCAGTTCCAACCGTTAAAATAGTACGGTCATCGTATTGGAAGTCATACCTGGCTGGTTCGGCTCCTGGCTGGGTAGATCCGTAGCTTCCCGGTGTGAAGAAGTCATCTAAGCGGTTAAAAATATCTCCTGAGAACCAGCCTTCCACAAGGGCGCCATTTCCGAAGTTCCTCGGCAGGAAGCTCCTCTTTTTTAGCTCTCCAAAAAAGCCTGTACGAAGCGTTATTTTCTTGTATAAAGGGATCTCATAATCAGCTGCAGCAGTATAGGTATGCTCATTCAAATTTTGCCAATAGTTAAAAGCCCCACTTGTTTCGCCAAAGCCATTACGGCCAAAAAACATAACAGAATCAGTGCCTAATTGTCGTCCCAGGCCCAGCCCGCGATAGTTGGGAAGTTGTTCGGCTGTATAGCCATAGCCCGCCCGCCATTGCAATAGTTGCTTGCCTAGTTAATGCTTGCCATTAAGCTGGCCAGTATACAGCGTGCGACTGCGGTAGCGGAACTGTACGGCTTTGGCATACTCTGAGTTCGCAAATTCCCCATCACCCCCACCATGGCGCACTAGGGTATTATCATCAGACATCTGATTAAGGAAATTGTTAAAACTTATTGAGTTATTCTTATTGATCACCCAGGTAAGGTTTTCCATCAATGAAATACGAACTGCCTCGGTGCTCGTGGTGTCTATCCGGTAGCTGTCAACGAAGGGACCAGGAATGTAAGCTCCCTTCAGATACTGGTTCTGCCTGGTGGTAGTATAGGCAACGGAACTCAGGTTGTTCAGCACCTGCTCGCCCCGCAATTTCCAGGAATCATAATAGCTGAGATTGAAGCGTTTGTCTATATTTGCCTTTTCTCGCTGCAGGTTCCAGGAAGCTTTATTTGTTGCCTCAAATAATCCTCGGGAGCCGTAATAAGGGGCCTGGTTGCGTTGGGCCGGCAGCTCGAAAAATCCCGGCACATCTTTGGGGAAGGCCCGGTAAGACCTATCGAAGCCCAGCCAGTCGGTTTTGCTGCCCTTGTAGGTATAAAAGTCCTGAAAGCTGCTGCCTGGTCTGAACTGCGTGGAAGTTTGAAATTGTATCTGACGGGAATTAGCAGTGTTTTTTGTTGTCACTTTCACTACCCCTCCTACATAGTCGGCGGGCAACTCAGGAACCGGAGATTTGTATATTGAGATATGATCTATCGTGTTTGTCTGAAGCATGTCGAACGAAAAATCCCGGCTATCCGTTTCAGAACTTGGCGCAATAAAGTCGTTGATCATGGTAAGTGTGTAGCGGGGATCGAGGCCCCGTAGTAACACAAAGCGGTCGTTGATGATAGTTGCAGAGGAAACCCTACGTACTACATCAGATGCGTCACGATCAAGGCTTTTGTTGATCTGTTCGGTAGAAATACCGGATATGACACCGCGAGACTCGAAAATTTCCTTAATAATGCCCCGCTCTGTCGTGTTCTCCAGCTTAATATCGGCACGGACAACAACTTCGCTTAATTGCCCCTCATTTGGAACCAACTTAAAATCTACACGAGTGATGGTGCCAGGCTGTACTTCTACATTAGTTACGGTTGCAGTTTTGAAGCCCAGATAGGAGAAGACGAGTGTATAAATTCCACCTGGTAGATTAGGGATCTTGAAATTTCCGTTTACATCTGTTGAAGTCCCTGCGTTTAATCCCTGTACCTTTACGGAAGCACCTACAAGCGTTTCATTTGATTTCGCATCACGTAATGTGCCCTGAATACTTCCCTTCGGATCTTTTCGAGGAGTAATTGGTACAGGTTTTTTGAAGAGGACAACACTATTGCCTTCTTCCTTGAAACCTACAGGAGATCGGTCAAAGAAAGCTAAAAGAATGTTAACTAAAGGTTCGTTCCTGTAGTTTCGTGGAGCGATCTTTATCTGTGCTAGGCTCTCAGCGTCGTAAAAAAAACTAATTCCGGTAGATCCGGCAATTTTTTCAATGGCCTTGTCGGCAGTTGTATTACCAATACTCACCGAGATCTTGCTACCTAATACTTGTCCTCCGGCATTGCTTGCAAGTATAGAGTTCGTTAGTAATGTGATAAAAAATAAAGATAGAATGGATAGTTTCATGAATATTATGCAGACATGAACTGTTTTATTTGTCATATTTGAATGTTTTTGTTTTGTAACCAAAGACGCAATTACAAACTAGCGGTATTGCCGTACCGTTAGTTGTGCTGCCGGCCTTTCAAGGCTGGCAGTTTTTCTTAAAGTACTTTTATCGAATAATGATCTCCTTTCCCTTTATAGTGTAACTTTTTCCATATACTGAGCTGAACTTGCTCATAAAGGCGCTGACAGGCTGGGTTATATATAAATCGGCAGTAAAACGACCATTAATTATCGCCTCGGCTTTAGTGTGTAAGTTGTACCCATAATAATTACGAATACGCAGTTTTAATTCGTCAAAAGATGCGTTTTTAAACCAAATATGCCCCCGGGCAAAGTCGCTTATAGCTATGTTGCTACTAATACCAGCCACAAAGTCACCTGTTTGCTTCTCATAATTCAATGTCTCGTTAAGTTTCAGTTGGCGTAGTACCTTAAATTTGTCGCTCACCTGTACTTTTCCCTCTTCAACCTGCACATCAATATGGGGGAGGGATTTGTAGGATATTACTTTGAACCTTGTACCAAGAACACGGGTATGAAGGGCACCTGCATGAACTATAAATGGTTTGTCTGTATGCCTTGTTACACTGAAAAAAGCCTCGCCTTCCAGGTAAACGTCGCGACTTAACTCTTCAAACCTCTCAGGAAATTTTATAGAACTTCCAGCACTCAGATAGATAAGCGAGCTATCTGGCAACCGGATGGCTACTAATTCTCCAGTACCGGCTTTCTTGACAACATAATTAATTGCAGAAGTGGTGGCCTTATGATCTTGGTTGAAAAAAGTTAATATTGAAATTAATATAATGACTGCAGCCGCACTAAGCCATGCTGCCATTTGCCAGTTAATGGCTTTCACTTTAGTTTTTTCTTCAGAGCCAATAACCGACCTTTCTATAAAGGAGAGCATCTCTGTTTTTAGCTTAGTCTTTTCTGACTCTGATATTAGATCAGTAACCGGCTCCTGTACTTTGTTAAGCCATTGTGTTAGCAGTAATTCCTCTCGGGGAGTGCAATTTCCCTGTTGGTGTTTTTCAAGAAGCTCGGCAATATCCTGTGGAGTTTTGTTCATTCTACAACTACATACACTTATGTAGAGGCAGCGTACCAGGCCGTTTGATTTTTTTTTTAAAGATCCAGGAAATAGAGCAGGATTGCCAGGTGATAATCTAAGGGGTATTCGGATAAAGCCTGTTTCAGCCGCTTACGCCCGGTACTTAGCTGGTTTTTCACGGTTTGAGTGGAGAGCGATAGTTGATCAGCAATCTCACTGTGAGAAAAATTCTCCATGCAGCTCATACGAACAATTTCACCCATTTTTTCTGGCAAAAGGCTAATCTCACGCCTAATAATCTGTTCAAGCTCTTTTACATTTAAGGTATGAAAAGTTTGTTCCTCGGCTTGAACGAGGGTTTGGAGGTATAATTCCTGATGCTTTTGTTTGACTCCCGTGTTTCTATAGTAATTAAAAAGCCTGTTTCGTATTGATTTTAGAAGATAGAATTTTATTTCTTCCTCTCCGATCGATGAAATATTATTCCAAAATCCAATAAATACTTCTTGTACCAGGTCCTTCGCTGCGTTTGTTTCCCCTGTTTTGGCAAGAGCAATATCAACCAGCATCTTCCAGTATTGCTCGTATGCATCGTAGAAGGTCTTATTAATATGCTCATTAGCTTTAATCATCAAGATCAAAGAAATGAAGTACTTATTAACTTACCGTTAATTAGTACTAAAGTCCATGTGAATTGATCTTAAATTAGGGATACCATGTGAAGGTATTGGTAAGTGCATTATTAAAAATAAAAAAGGGGGAGAGAGGTTTATAAAAAAAAAGGCTTTAGAATGAAATGACTCAAGGGTAATATTTGTTTGGTCATTTCTGAAGGGTCTAAAGCCTTGTTTTGACATTAAAGCTACTTCGAAATAGGCAACAGAGCTTGCTTATTTTATCTCAATTTGTCGTGAAGCTGTTCGGGCTTCTTCTTTTTTAGCCACTTTAATGTTTAATATACCATCGAAATATTCTGCTTCGATTTTTGCATCATCCACCGAATCTGGGAGAGCAAAAGAGCGTACAAAAGAAGTAAAACTATACTCTCTCTTATTATACTTCCTGTTCTCTTGAGAGCTCTCGGACTTTTTTTTCACTGAAATATTCAAAATATTCCGGTCTAAACTAACTTTAAAGTCTTCTTTTTTCAGCCCGGGAGCTGCGAGCTCAATGTGATACTCACTATCGGTTTCAGAGATGTTAACCGCTGGAACACGCGCCATTGTCCGGTTCGACAGCAAAGGATCGTTAAAAAATGATTCAAAAACGTCAGTAAATGGATTTAACAAAGCCCTGTTATTTCCTTCATTGAATTTCACTAGTGCCATAGTTATTTCCTCCTATAGTTATGATAATTTGATTTAGATATTTAACCAAAGGCAAATTAAATGCCAAAATTCAAGAGCCTGAGGGAAAATTGGTTTTTAAAGCGATCCCCCTTCCACTAGAATAGAGTCCAGCCGGAGTTCTTGGACAAAAGGGCTACCAGACAAGCAGCTCAGCATGCGGGTGAATGATAGTTTTGCTAATTTAGTCCCGCTTGTTTCAGCATAAGTGATTTCAGGGTAATACAGTGTTGGAATAAAACCATCACTGATAGCGATAACTCCAATATCTTGTGCGGTTTTTAAGTTCAATTTTTGAAGGCACTTCATCACTCCTGTAAGTATTTCGTCGCTCATACAAAAGATCGAATCTGGTCTTTCTGCCTTCGTTAACAACTCCTCTGTAACGGTAAGGGCTTCCAGAAAACTTCCCGCATAAGCTTTCGTTAATGTTGTTTCTAATTCAGCCTTTTCAATAACATGGGTAAATGCTTCCTCTCTTTTCCGTGTTATAGACATCCGTGGATCGCCAAAAACCGCTAGGATATTTAGTTTCCCCTTTTGAACCAATGCCTCTGCTGCGAGAACCGCCGCTGATGTATCTCCAACACATACCTTATTGCAAGCTTCATAAGATGGTACTTTATCAAAGAAGATTACTGGAATATCAATTTCAGTGAGCTTCAAAAATGAAGTAAGGTCTACCGTTGAAGAAGTAATAGCGACAAAAACGCCCGCCACCCTGGTCTGGCGGCATCGTTTTAAATTCTCTTGTTCGATCAGAGGATCATCTCCCGATTGAAGGATCAAGAGGCTATAGCCATATAAACGGGCTTCCTCTTCCAGCGAACTAATGAACGATTGATAAAAGTAATTGGATACTGAGGGTACTATTACCCCAAACTCCCGGCTACCGTTTGTACGGAGATTGATCGCATAGGTATTCGGTTCGTATTCAAGAACAGCCGCCAGGTCTCTGATCTTTTGTTTTGTTGATTCAGAAATATCGGGATGGTCTTTAAGAGCCCTGGAAACAGTTGATACACTTAGATTAAGCATATCGGCTAGTTTTTTTAATGTTACTGATGCCTTCAATACCTTTTGTTTATTCCTTTTTTCCACAACAATCGTTTGCGGAAATGTTTGCGAAAATGTTTGCGGAAGCAGAAGGCCTAAATACACTAAATTGGTCAATTGCTCTTGCTAACTTCACTTCACCAAAAATAACAAACCAAGAAATATAAATTAAATGAAAAGGATTTTACTAACCATGCTGCTTCTGCTAAGCAGCATCCTGATCTTTGCTCAGAGCACCACACTAGGTGGAAAAGTTGTCAGCGCTGCCGGAGAATCACTTCCTGGCGCAAGTGTTAAGGTGAATGGCACTGGAACGAACACTAATTCTAATGGAGAATTCCTCCTTAAAAATCTACCGGCTAAAAAACTTAATTTAGTAGTTACTTACACCGGGTTTGCCGCTCATCAGGAAGAAGTTGACCTTTCTGCCGGCAGCAAAACAGACCTGGTCATTACCCTCAAATCAGATCATTTGGCTTTAACGGAAGTAGTTGTTACCGGAACCGCCAACCCGCGCACCAAATTGAACAGCAGTTTATCAGTGAGCACGCTTAAAGGTGTTGAGGTGATGCAATCAGCTCCCCGTACGACGGCAGAGATATTCAGAGCAATACCTGGGATCAAAACTGAAGCTTCTGCGGGTGATGGGAATACCAATATTACCGTTCGCGGTGTGCCTATTTCCTCGGGAGGCTCGAAATATCTTCAACTGCAGGAGGACGGCCTGCCTCTTCTTCAATTTGGGGATATTGCTTTTGGTACCTCTGATATGTTTCTTAGAGCTGATCAGTCTGTGGCAAGGATTGAAGCCATCCGCGGAGGCTCTGCTTCTACGCTGGCAAGCAACTCACCTTCCGGGATCATAAACTTCATTTCCAAAACCGGTTCAACCGCTGGCGGGACTATAGCAACCTCCTTTGGGTTAGACTATGGGAATATGCGGACAGATCTAAGCTATGGAGCACCCTTAGGCAAAGGGTTCAGTTTTCATGCCGCAGGTTTTTACCGGCAAGGGGAAGGACCTCGGACTGCAGGTTCTGCGGGAAATAAAGGGGGCCAGATAAAGCTTAACTTAACCAAGACGTTCAATGGTGGTTTTGCGCGTGTATATTTCAAATATCTTGATGATAAGGCAGTAGCCTACATGCCACTTCCGATCCAGGTTACAGGATCTAATGATAATCCTGAATTTTCTTCACTACCTGGCTTTGATATCAAAAATGGGGCAATGCAAACCGATGCTATTAAGACTAATGCGGGCTTGGGACTAAATGGTCTACGCAGCCAGGCAGTTTCTAACGGAATGAATCCTGTATCTAAATCTGTAGGAATGGAACTCAATTTTAAACTTGGCCTGGGATGGACAGTTGAAAACAGGGGGCGTTATGCAGCCAATTCCGGAGGATTTATCTCGCCTTTTCCGGCAATGATCGGAAGTACATCTGAAATACTCGGCGCTGTAGGCGGGGCTACCAATCGCGTAGTAACAGGTGGACGATTGGTGTATGCTGAAAATGGTACAACTTTTACCGGCAGCAAGGCTATGGTGGTCCACATGTTCGATACTGAACTTAACAATTTGGACAATCTAGTTAATGATTTTAAGCTGAAGAAGCGATTGGGGAATGCGGACCTGGCCTTAGGGTTTTATCAGTCCCGGCAAAATATCAAGACTTCCTGGTTATGGAACTCTTATGTTCAGGAAGTATCTGGTGAAAATGCCAAAACTCTGGACATTGTTTCAGTCTCTGGCACTAATATCAGCGAAAATGGTCAATTTGCTTATGGGGTTCCTCTTTGGGGTAATCTGCACAGGAATTATAATACCACTTATAACACGTCTGCACCATATGCTGGCTTGTCCCTTCCTGTAACCAAAGCGCTTAGCCTTGATGTAAGTGCCCGTTATGACATTGGAAACGTATCTGGAAGCTATGCTGGAAACAAACAGACTTCTTATGATGTAAATGGCAATGGAAATATTTCAGCAGCTGAACAAAGTGTTTCTACAATTAACCAGGCTGCCGCTTCTCCTGTAGACTACGGTTATAAGTATTTTTCCTACTCAGCGGGAGCTAATTTTATGATATCCCAGGCAAAAGCAATCTTTGGTCGCTACAGTAAAGGTGCAACCGCAAAAGCCGATCGGATTTTGTTTACCCCGAACGTTCTTGCTGACGGATCAGCTGTGGGTGTGGTAGACGATATCAAGCAAGCGGAACTAGGGTATAAATACAAATACAACAAAGGAGGTGTATTCCTTACAGGTTTTTATGCAAATGTGAATGAAAATGGCGGATTGGAAGCTACTACTCAAAGGGTAATTGAAAACGATTATGTATCTTACGGTCTGGAGTTTGAGGGTGTTCATCAATTCTCAAAGCAAGTTGAACTTCGCGGAAGCACCACGTATACTCATGCCCGTATCAATTCTGGCCCGAATAAAGGAAACAAACCAAGAAGACAAGCAGATGTTATTTTCAATCTAACTCCAACTTATAAATACAATAACCTTACTGCTGGTTTAAGTATCTCTGGAACAACAAAGACTTATGCGCAGGATAACAATAAACTTGTTCTACCTGGTTATACACTCGTTAATCCTTTTGTATCATATAGGTTTGCCAAACGCTTCACAGGTACCTTAAACGCAAACAATGTTTTCAATACTCTTGGTATTACTGAATCTGAAGAGGGCGAGATCTCAGGAACAGGCACAAGCATTATCAGAGCAAGGCCTGTAACAGGACGTACTATTGCTGCTGGTCTTTCTTACAATTTTTAATCATTAAACTTTCCCTTCGGCCTCTTACTTCCATCCGGAAGGATAGGGGCCAGGGTTTATCAATTTTGGAATCTAATGGAGTTAAATAAAAGCACCGGGTTGTTGAAGGAAGCTGAAGAAGTTTTGAAAAAAGCATCTTCTCCTTATGGGATCTCTGCATCGGGTGGTGCTGGCGAAAATTACGGTCACGTTTGGGCAAGAGATAGCGCGGTAAGCGGTTTAGCTATTATTGCCTCTTCTTTGGAAAACCTTTATCCTACCATTGAAAAATCTTATCTCCTGCTACTAAAAGCCGCCGCATCTAATGGTCAAATACCTTCAAATGTTAAGCTGAACGAGCAGGGGGAGATAATATCGATAAGTTTTGGAGGGGTAGCGGGAAGAACGGACGCCAGTTTCTGGTGGATCATAGGTAGTATACATCTGGTAAATAAATTTGGTAACAGCGAATTCGAGCAACTTATCCAGAAGCAGTGCGAAGCTATTTTCAAGCTTGCCGAGGCGTGGGAATTTAACGGTAAGAATTTGATGTATCTACCTATGAGCAGTAACTGGGCCGACGAGTATGTTACGCACGGGTATGTCCTTTATGATCAGCTGCTTCGCTATTGGGCCCTCTATTTGGCGGGTAGGTATTTCAGGAACGAAGCCTGGAGGAACAAAGCCGAATTAGTTAAAAAGGCGATCAAGAAACATTATTTGATGGAGGCAGAAACCGCCCCTTCTCTATTTACTGAGGTTCAGATGAAAGAGCTGGGAAGCATTGACATTTCTGAGCGGTTTCTCGCATCCTTTTCTCCTGGTGACAGACTGGAGCAATTTGATGGTTGGTCAATTGGTTTATTGCTCATGCTGGGAATTCCTTCAGCCCAAAGCACGGAAAAACTTGAAAAGGCTTTAAGAAATGCGTTTTCACAGACTGGCAACAGGGGAATTCCCGCATTTTGGCCGGTTATAGAAGAGGGACATTGGTTTGAAGCATTAAAGAAAAATAATAGTTACCGTTTTAAGAACGCTCCTGGCCATTTTCATAATGGAGGAATATGGCCGGTGGTAAACGGTTTTGTTGTGGCGGGACTTAGTCGTGCCGGACTCCATAGTACTGCAGAGTTGTTAAGTCAGGCACTAGCTGCACAATCAAGGATTCATCATTCCGAAAATCCGTTCGCCGAATATTATAATTTTTATAATGGAAGGCCTGGAGGCGTCAACAATTTGTGCTTCAGTGCATCCGGTTACCTGATAGCACAAAATTCTATCAACAAAAGTTCTTTTATAAACGAAATGATCCTGCCTGATACTATGCTTGAAGGTCTGCGTCATTCAGTCCTTCCGATTGCCGGCGAGGTAATAGCACTATTCAAAACCAAGTCGCCCTGTCCTATAGCGGTTTCCATTGCCGGAGAATCTGGCTGCGGTAAAACAACTTTAAGCAAACTTTTACAGGAGATATTGGCAAGCAACGGAATAAAAAGTTTGGTTCTGCATCAAGATGAGTATTTTAAACTTCCGCCAAAGCAGAACCATCTGGCCAGGGAGAATAACTTTGACCATATAGGTCCGCAGGAAGTACGACTGGATCTAATTGAGCAGCACATTCTGACGATTAAAACGAGAACTGCTACTTCTATTACCATTCCTGTGATGAACTGGGAAACAGACACAGAAGAGGAGATCGATATTAACGTTGCTGGTATTCAGGTAGTCATTGTAGAAGGAACTTACACCACTTTACTTGGAAATCTTGACCACAAGATTTTTATTGATACAAGCTACCTTGACACAAGGAGCAACCGTATAAACCGTAACAGGGAAGAAGTGACCGATTTTATTGAGCGAGTTCTGGCAAAAGAAAGCGCAATAATTCAAAGCCAAAAAACTTCCGCCAGTGTTATTCTAGACAGTAACTTCAAGACGCTGAGCTAGACTTTTTAAACGTTTATAGCCAATTCGAAAGATGAAGATATTTAAGCAGAAGCTGAGCTTCTGGCAAATAATAAACATGAACTTCGGGTTTTTTGGTCTGCAGTACAGTTTTGGTTTGCAGCAGGCTAATATGAGCCCCATCTATTCATACCTCGGAGCTGAAGAAAGCAAATTGCCCTATCTCTGGCTTGCGGGCCCAATTACTGGGTTAGTACTTCAGCCAATTGTAGGTGCAATGAGCGATAAGACTGTTACGAAATGGGGACGACGAACGCCTTATTTTCTGATCGGCGCAATTTTTTGCAGTATCTGTTTGTTTATCATGCCCTACTCCAGCTCAGTTTGGATGGCGGCCAGTACTTTATGGATATTAGACGCCGCCAACAACATCACTCAAGAGCCTTACAGGGCTTTTGTAAGCGATAAGCTCGATGAATCGCAACATCCGATCGGTTTTCTTACTCAAAGTGCTTTTACCGGACTTGGGCAAACGCTTTCGTACCTAACGCCCTCAATTCTGATCTTTTTCGGAGTAAGTAAGCTCGCTGAAAATGAAAACCATATCCCAATTACAACGCTTATTGCTTTCGTGATAGGTGCTGTCTTTTCGCTTTCGTCCATTCTTTGGACCTTAAAGACTACCAAAGAAATACCGTTAAGCGAGGAAGAACTTAATGAGATAAAGGCATGTCCAAGAGGAACTTCAGCAGTTTTTGCCGATATCTGGCAGGCTTTGAAAAATATGCCTCCGGTCATGAAGCAAATGATACCGATGATGTTCTTTAGCTGGTATGCTATGTTTATTTATTGGATCTATATCGCCAAATGCTTATCAACAACGGTCTTTGCGAACAGGCCGGATGCTTTTAGAGATGCTGATCTGCTATCGGGGCAGATTGGTGCTTTTTACAACTTTATTGCCTTTATTTCGGCATTCGGCCTGGCTGCCTTGGCTAAAAGATACAATGCAAAATACGTTCATGCAGCATGTTTAACTTTTGCTGGAATAGGTTTGTTTATTCTTCCCGGCATTAAGGACCAGGAAATGGTGTTTATTCCAATGATAGGAATGGGATTATCCTGGGCGAGTATGATGGGTAATCCTTATGTAATACTAGCTGGTGGGATACCGAAAGAACGCACAGGCGTGTACATGGGTGTATTTAATATGTTTATTGTGATCCCTATGCTGCTTCAAAATATTTCCATGCCCTTGTATTATAATTCCTTGCTCCATGGTGATCCCGGACAGGCAATCAAACAGGCTGGTATCATGCTTGTCTTGGCCGCCATCTCTGTAGTATTTATCAAAAATGAGAATCTGAGCAAATCCTGAATGTCAAACATTTAATAATAAAAAAAGCAGCAGAAATATGATATCCTGCTGCTTTTTTTATTATTCCGGTGCTCGCCTTTGGCTGGCTCTTGAAAGAATCTATTTTTACTGCTTCTGTTCGATCTCCTTCAAGCTCGTCATTTTTTTGTAGGCGAGGAAGCCTTTGATATCTTCAAAATGCTCGCGTACACGTTTATTGCCGAATTCGAACACTTTTTTAACCAGTCCGTCCAAGAAGTCACGGTCGTGAGATACCAGGATTAAGGTTCCATCGAACTCTTGCAAAGCCTCTTTAATGATGTCTTTGGTCTTCATATCCAGGTGGTTCGTCGGCTCATCGAGGATCAATACATTCACTGGTTCTAACAACAGTTTGATCATCGCCAGACGCGTTTTCTCACCTCCTGAAAGTACTTTAACCTTTTTAGTAGTATCATCACCACTGAACATGAATGCACCCAGAAGGTCTTTGATCTTTATGGATCCATCACTAAGTGGAATTTGATCGATCGTTTCAAATACCGTAAGGTTTTCGTCAAGCAATGCTGCCTGGTTCTGAGCAAAGTAACCGATCTTGGCATTGTGACCCACTTTTAAGGTTCCCTCAAAATCGATCTCGCCCATAATTGCCTTGATCATGGTCGACTTACCTTCACCGTTCTTACCAACAAAAGCTACTTTTTCTCCCCGCTCAATAACCATGGATGCTTTTTCGAATACTACATGTTCGCCGTAGGATTTGCTTAGATCTTCTACAATTACAGGATATTGACCAGAACGTGGCGACGGAGGAAACTTCAAGCGTAAGGCAGAAGTGTCTACTTCATCGATCTGGATAATCTCCAGCTTCTCGAGCATTTTTACCCGCGACTGTACCTGCAGGGTTTTTGAATAAGTACCTCTGAAGCGGTCAATGAACTCCTGGTTATCGGCTATAAAGCGTTGTTGCTCTTCATACGCTTTTTGTTGGTGCACCCTGCGTTCAGCACGTAATTGAAGGTAGTGGCTGTATTTTGCTTTATAATCGTAAATACGGCCCATGGTAACCTCGATGGTTCGATTGGTGATATTATCAACAAAGGCACGGTCGTGAGATATCACCATCACTGCCTTTGCTGAATTAACTAAGAAGTCTTCTAACCATTGAATACTTTCAATATCCATGTGGTTTGTCGGCTCATCCAGCAGGATCAGATCAGGTTTCTTCAATAGGATCTTGGCTAATTCTATCCTCATGCGCCAACCTCCGGAAAATTCAGAAGTTTGACGGGTGAAATCTGAACGTTGAAAGCCTAAACCTTTAAGTACTTTCTCTACTTCAGCGTCGTAATTCGTCTCTTCCAACGAGTAGAACTTTTCACTAAGCTCCGAAACACGCTCTATCAGTTTCATGTAATCATCGCTTTCGTAATCGGTCCTGATGTTTAATTGCTCATTTAACTCCTCCAGTTCCTTTTGCATTGAATGCATTTCCTGAAAAGCTTTTGAGGCTTCTTCAAAAACGGTAACATTATCTTGAGTAAGCAAGTGCTGAGGAAGATAAGCGATTACAGCATCTTTGGGTCCGGTAACATTACCACTTGTAGGTTTAGCAGCACCGGCAATTATCTTCAATATGGTCGACTTGCCCGCACCATTCTTTCCCATCAGGGCAATTTTATCGTTCTCGTTAATTGGAAAGGTTACATCACTAAACAAAGTGGTTCCGCCAAAAGAAACGGAAATATTATTTACATTAATCACGAAATCAGGATATTAAAATGAGCGGCAAAGATAGTGTAATTTAGAACAATACTGAATTTGTTGCAAACTCTGATACTCTTAAATAGGGTGCATCCCCTCAATTCGTAGCAGTAAATAGCTGTTTGTGGAAAACTTACAATTTCGCTCTGCTAAACAATTGCTTTGGTAAGGAATTTGAGTAAACCCAGTATCTAAAATTATGACTATGGAAAACAATCAGAAGTACGCCTTAGTTACGGGCGGAACCGCCGGTATTGGATACGAGTTAGCGAAACTATTTGCTAAAGATGGTTACAACCTTGTTCTGGTATCCCGGAACGAATACGAACTTGCCCGCACTCAGGCGGAGCTTCAGGACCAGTACAAAATTCAGGTGCATACCATCTCTAAAGACCTTATGAAAATGGAAGCTCCTTTTGAGGTATACAAGGAAGTTACTGATCAGGGAATTAAGGTGGATGTGTTGGTTAATGACGCTGGCCAGGGTGTGTATGGAGAGTTTGTTGACACCGACATTCAGCGGGAAATAGATATTATCCACCTGAATATTATGGCCTATGTTGTCCTTACCAAATGCTTCGTTCAGGATATGGTGATCCGGGGAGGTGGTAAAGTTCTGAATGTAGGCTCTATCGCCGGTGAAATGCCTGGACCACTCCATTCGGTATATCACGGGACGAAAGCCTTTGTTAACTCCTGGTCAGAGGCAATACGAAATGAGTTGAAGGATTCTAACATTACGGTAACTGTTCTGCTTCCTGGTGCTACCGATACTGATTTTCCGGTAAAGGCGAATATGGAAAACGCGAAAATCTTTGCTGAGTCTAACCTTTCTGATCCTGCCGAGGTAGCTAAAGACGGCTTTGAAGCCTTAATGTCTGGAGATGATAAGATCGTCTCAGGCTTAAAGAATAAAGCGATGGTAGCAATGGGAAATGTGCTTCCTGATAGTGTTGTAGCTGAAAATATGAGAAAACAACAGGAACCTGTAGATAAGAAAGAATAGGTTCGAAAAATAACACCAGTAGTAGTAGCTGTTACTACTGGTGTTATACCACCGGGGAGTAGCAGGAAGCCGAAAGCAAAAAGGGCTTACCTGACCGGTAAACCCCCTTTTCTACATCATATTTTAATCCCCTTAAAACCTGTCAAGGTTCATTACTTTATTCCAGGCTGCAACGAAGTCTTTTACAAACTTCTCTTCCCCGTCAGCACTTGCATACACTTCTGCCACTGCTCTTAACTCAGCATGCGAGGTAATTACCAGGTCTGCTCTCGTAGCTGTCCACTTCGGCTCTCCGCTGTTGCGATCGCATCCTTCAAAAACTTCCTTATCTGCTGACTTAGCCTTCCATGCTGTACGCATATCCAAAAGATTTACAAAGAAATCGGTAGTAAGCTGACCTGGCCGGGATGTAAGTACTCCATGATTTGAACCATCGAAGTTGATATTGATCGCTTTCAAACCTCCCATCAGGACTGTTAACTCTGGTGGAGTTAGCGTAAGCAGGTGAGCTTTATCTACCAATAGTTCTTCTGTTGACACTCGAAGACCCGATTTTCGATAATTCCTAAATCCATCGGCAAGTGGTTCAAGATAGCCGAATGATTCGACATCAGTTTGTTCCTGTGATGCATCCATTCTTCCAGGACTAAATGGAACGCTAATATTATGACCAGCATCCTGAGCTGCTTTTTCTACAGCTGCATTGCCTGCTAATACAATTAGATCAGCTAGAGAGACTTTTTTGCCTGTACTCTGGCTACTGTTGAATTCTTTTTGAATACCTTCCAGGATTCCGAGCACTTTTTGCAATTGTACAGGGTTATTTACTCTCCAGTACCGCTGCGGCGCCAGCCGAATCCGCGCTCCATTGGCACCTCCACGCTTATCCGAACCTCGGAAGGTAGACGCTGAAGCCCAAGCTGTAGAAACCAGTTCAGAAATGCTTAGACCAGATGTTAGGATCTTTTCCTTAAGGATTGCAACATCATTATCATCTACTAATTCATGGTCAACTGCTGGAATGATATCTTGCCACAACAGATCTTCTTGTGGAACTTCAGGGCCTAAATAACGTGATTTAGGTCCCATATCACGATGTGTTAATTTAAACCAGGCACGGGCAAATGCATCTGAGAACGCCTCGTGATCTTCCAAGAAGCGCCTTGATATTTTTTCATACACAGGGTCAAATCTTAATGACAGATCGGTTGTCAACATGGTTGGGCGATGCTTTTTAGTACTATCGTAAGCGTCTGGTATGAATTCATCAGCGTCTTTTGCTACCCATTGGTGTGCTCCCGCAGGACTGGTAGTAAGTTCCCATTCAAAGCCAAAAAGGTTTTCGAAGAAGTTATTGCTCCACTGGGTTGGCGTTTTTGTCCAGGTTACTTCCAAACCACTTGTTATGGTATCTGCACCTTTTCCTGAGCCGTAACTATTGCTCCAGCCAAATCCTTGCGCTTCCAGGCCTGCTGCTTCAGGTTCATCACCAACATGGTCAGAAGACGCAGCTCCATGTGTTTTTCCAAAGCTATGTCCGCCAGCTATTAGAGCAACTGTCTCTTCATCGTTCATTGCCATACGCCCGAAAGTATCACGTATGTCTTTTGCTGCCAGTACAGGATCAGGGTTGCCATCTGGGCCTTCTGGATTTACGTAAATTAATCCCATCTGTACCGCTGCAAGTGGCTTCTCTAGATCACGGGTATGGATATTGCCATCAGCATTATCATCAGAAACCAAAACTCCTCCGTTTTCTACAACACCCTCTGAACCTTTAGCGTATCTCAAATCTCCACCCAACCAGGTCCTTTCTGATCCCCAGTAAACCGACTCGTCAGCTTCCCAGGCGTCTTCGCGACCACCAGCAAAACCGAAGGTTTTGAAACCCATCGACTCAAGGGCTATGTTACCGGCAAGGATCATCAGATCAGCCCATGAAATTTTACGACCATACTTTTGTTTGATCGGCCAAAGAAGCCGGCGGGCCTTGTCAAGATTTACGTTATCAGGCCAACTATTAAGGGGAGCAAAGCGTTGCAAACCAGCACCACCTCCACCTCGTCCATCAGTTACCCGGTATGTTCCCGCACTATGCCAGGCCATTCGTACAAATAAACCACCATAGTGTCCAAAGTCTGCTGGCCACCAATCCTGTGAATCTGTCATTAACTCATGGAGATCCTGTTTAACAGCTTCAAGATCCAGTGAATTAAATGCTTCCGCGTAATTGAAATCTTTGTCCATCGGGTTAGACAAAGGAGAGTGTTGGCGCAAAATATTTAACTTTAGCTGATTTGGCCACCAATCCTGATTTCGGGTTCCGCCCCCGGCAACATTATTCTTCATGGTGCCGTTATGGAACGGACATTTACTGATGTCGTTTGAGTTTTTATCCATTTTCTGTTGAACTTAATTATCTGAACTGTGCTACTGTTTAGCATCGATCACAGGGGTAAAGCTATAACAAGAAACGTTGTCCTCCCAATCACTTTGTTCTATGCGAAATAGGTAAAATCTATGCACCTATTTTGTAATCGTTTCCTGGGATGCAAATCTGCACAGTCTATTAAAACAAAAAATGATTAAAATCACCAATCATGTTGAACAGTAGTTGTCAGCCGTTCTTCCTTTGGAAAACCCTAGTCCCGCGAAAATCTATATTCGCCACCTCCCTGTTTCAGCACCATTGCTTTTTCTGCTGGTTTAAACTCCAGAATTACGCCAGCCTGAGCAAAGCCAAACTTATCTTTCTCTAATGCTTCTAATGGAAATGCCCCCTGGCCGGTAGCCTGCCCAATTAGGGTATTATCTTTTTTTGTTATAGTTACTTTAAGAGGTATAGCTGTTGAAGAATAAACACCCAAATACTTATCTAACTCCTCCGGGCTCAATGTAATTCCTTTTTTAAATTCAGGAATGCTGTACGGTTTACCAAATACTGCACTAAGGACTGCTATGCTTATATCGTTATTATTGAAGTTAGTGCCATTAGAAATTAATGCATAGGAAACAGCATCTTGAGGAAAATGTATAAAAACAGAACTGAAACCATCAATACCGCCAGTATGTCCAAATCCTTTTTTATCGTAAAAAGGCATTTGTATCAGCCCAAACCCAAAGTTGTCCTTCAGCGTTTTCATTTGCTCCAGACTCTTGCTATTAACTACTTTTCCTGCAAATAAGGCGTCTGAAAACTTCACAAGATCCGTTGGCGTAGAAACGATAGAGCCTGCACCAAGAGGAACAGAAGTGTCGGTTTCGGGCGCTTTTACCCAATTTTCGCCAGTAGTATATGAGCTTGCTTCTTTATTTTGAAGGCTGATTTTTCCTCCAACATAGGTGTTTCTAAGTCCAAGTGGTTCAGTGATAAACTCCTTTAACAGCTCAGCATAAGGCTTCTTGAAGCTCTTTTTCAATATAAAGGTCAACAAGATATAGTTCGAGTTACTATAGACCATTTTGCTATCCGGTTCAAAGTCAGTTCCTCCTTTTATGATAATGTCCAGCAATTCTTCCTCTGTTTTCGCCCGGGTATAATAGCTCGCGTAGGCTGCGTCGTCTGTAAGATTATGAATACCACTGCGGTGGTTAAGCAGATGTCTGATAGTGATCTTTGAGGCATTTTTAACAGCAGGGTAATACTTGTCGATCGTTTGATCAAGGGAAATCTTGTTGCTCTCTACTGCTTTCATTACTAGAGTGGCAGTAAAGGTTTTTGTGATTGAGCCTATTCGGTACCTCGAGCTTTGGTCTGCTTTGGTTTGCGATTCAACATCCGCAAATCCAACAGATCTGGTATAAATAACCTTACTATTTTGGGAAATAGCAACACTGCCCATAAAGCGATCATTCTTCTCGAGGGCATCAAAATATGCATCCAATTTCTGCTTGTCCAGTGCTTGGGAAAAGCCGAGATACGATACGAATGATAGTAGGATAGAGCTTAGGAATGTCTTTTTCATCGGATGTTTTTTAATTAGATAGTAGTGTTGGTTGTTTTGTTACAAGTTTCAAAGATGAAACAGGTTAATCTTTATCTACCCGGATGTGCTTTCCGCCGAACCTCGATAAATTATATTGTAGATTCATCGAAAACACCCTGGTTTGCTGTACATTCCGGCTATCTATTATTGTGTTCCCCGACATCATCCTTGAAATATTATTCCCTTGTCCAAGAAGATCACTTCCATAGATTTTAACACTTAAAGCATTGTCTTTTAAGAAGCTCTTCTCTATGCCGCCATTTATGATCATTGGATTGCTATTGTTTAGAGCATAACCATAGCGAACTCCTTTAGAAATACTGAAATGCATAAAATAGGATTTCTTAACCGTCAGTCGGCTAGAAACGTTCATGTTTAAATCACCGATACTTTGCCTGGTTTGACCGTTTCTTGCATTGCTATTACTGCTGTTGTAATTTAGACCTGCATCAACCTTCAAGTTCTTTAAACGAAGGTCGCCATTGAGTCTTGTGCGAATGCCTGTGGTTTTAAAAAAAGCAGGAGAGGGAATCTGACCTATTCCGAGAGACTGGAAACCGAAACCGCTGTACATAGAACTTACATCGTTATTATTTGTGAGATAATAGTTTAGGTTTAGATTAACTGAAAACTTTTTCATGGATAGTGTACCATCCAGTTGTTGATTAAAGTTGGTGCCTTTGCCCGAGATTTTCTGATTATTGAATAGTACGGTCCGGTTAGAAAAGCCAAAAGTGCCCGAATACCTCAGAGATAACTTACGGTGCATAAGTGGAAGATGGATGTGATAGTTAGCATTAGTTTGATAGTTGCCGTTTACATTTTCATAACGGGTTATCTGCTTCAAGCTATTTAACGTATCAGCTATAAGGCTAACTGCACTAACAATCTCTCTCTGAGTGGAAGAAGCACTAGCGCCAACCTGAATTGACAAGCCAGATTTGCTGTGATTGTAATTGAAATTGGTGTTTAGAGAATTTGTAAAAGAAGGTTTAAGATCAGGATTTCCAACAACAATGTTTTGGAGGCTCTGGGCATTTCTTATAGGTTGTAATTGGTAAAGAGTTGGATTGTTATTAGACCCGCGATAGGTTAGAGAAAGGGTTTTTCCTTGTGACAGCGTTTTGCTGAAGTTCAAACCCGGGGAATAATTGAATGTGTTATTTTTTGTTGTTGTCTTGAGGCGAAAATCGCGATTAGTGAGCAAATTAGGCTTTACATCAAAGCTAATGTTATATCGCATTTTACGGGAAGAATAGTTGTAATTGACACCCAGCGATTGTTGTAGAGAAATACTTCTGAATGAGTTACTAAGCGAATCAACAAGGGTTGACTGCCTGCTTAAGTTATCTAATACGAGGGTGGAAACACTATTGGTGGTTCTTGTAGAATATCCGTGATAACTTAGATTGAAGCTTCGTCTGGCAAGGGTATCTTTAGTTTTTTTCAATCCTATACTGTAATTGAGGCCTAAAGTTGCATTTTCGCTGTTCGTGGTGCTGTTGACATCTCTGTTTAATAGGGAGTCTTTAAGAAGGCTACCAGTGAGTTTGTCGTAATAAATAGTATTGGTGCCAAGGGTTTGATCATTGTTCTGTCCTGAAATGTGCACTGAACTATTGATAGAAAAGGAATTCTTCTTGTTTTTGGATCTTCTGGAGACCGAAATATTACCCGAGAGATAGGGCGAGGTGTTATTAGAACTATTATTATTTCGAAAGTCTTGCCGGATCACACCATACTGGTTACTTAAACCTGTGTTCTTATTGTCCGACCTATTATAGCCTGCTGCAAGGGAAGCCATTATAAAGGATTTATTATTATTAAAATCCAGTCCGAGGCTTAAAGTATGATTGGTGCTCCTGCTCTCTCCATCGTTTTTAGAGTTATTAATAAAATTCCCTTCGGGGTTCAAGGTTTCGCTGACCTGTTCACTCGAATAGGTGTTGCCATTTCCGTTAAAATTATAGTTGATGTCGCGGTTGCCGTGCTTACCAAATTTATCTCTGTTTGATATACTTCCACCATTTGAATGATTATCCCCTGCACCATTGTTAAAGGTGCTCGTGTTTAAATGAGCAGAGCTCTGCTTGCTACCATTCCATAAATTTAAAGAAGCGTTGCTTCCCAGCATATTGTTCGTGCCTGCATTTGCGTTAAATCCACCGAATTTACCTTTGTTCATGCCGGGCTTAGTCACGATATTCATCATCTTTACAGGTTCACCCGTCTTAACTCCGGTAAAGTTCGCCTCTTCCCCGTAATGGTCTATCACCTGGATCTTAGAAACAATTTCAGCTGGGAGTTTTCCAATAAAGTCCTTGATATTATTTGTAAAAAAGTCTACCCCATTTACCCGTAGTTTGACCATCTCACGTCCTGTGGTTTTTACATTATAGTCGTTGTCGACTTCCATACCTGGAAGTTTTTTCAAAAGGTCGGCTACATTATCACCTTCTCTTACCTCAAATGCCGCTGCATTAAATTCGACAGTGTCTTGCATAAACCTAACAGGGTTTGGTTTAGCTTTAATTACCACATCTTTAAGCATACGGCTTGATTTCTTCAGGACGATGGTATCCAGGTGGCGCTGCCTTTCTAAAGAGGGTAAGGAATAAGTTATTTCAGAACGATGATATCCCAGAGCATTAAGCTGGAGAATAAATTTTTCTAAATTAACTTTTGAAATGCTGTAGTTTCCGTCCTCAGAGGTCACTGTTCTAAGGGTATCACTATTGATGATAAGGAATACATCTACACCCCCAATTCCAACTTTCGCTGTGTCTGTAACACAACCGAAAACTCTCATGTTCTTCTGAGCATAAAGCTGAAGCATTGAGCATACCAGAATAAGTGTCAGGCAGAAGAACTTTTTCAACTGGATAAGATGAAGATTATATTCAAACTTAAGTTTTTATTTGTAAATAATTGTTAACAAGATTCAAGAATTTCAAGCTTTTGTTTAAGATGACTGCTTTAGAACATAGCTTTTTATTTTAGCTTGCAGTATTGTAACTATTGCTTTAAGTTACTATTTTTAGACTTAAAGTTTAAAGATTTGGCAATATTGAAAACCCCTCTTCCCGAATGTGTTCGTGGACATGTTGATAAACAAATAGTAATTAAGCACCGATTTGGAAAGACGATAATTACGGCATATCCGGATATGAGTAGAGTTTGTTTCAATGAAAATCAGAAAGCGAAACAAAGACTCTTTGCTGATGCTGTTATTTACGCCCGGTCAATAGTGAATGATCCTGTTAAAAAAGCGAGGTACAAAGCAATATTACCAGCAAGGAAAAGAGTTTTTAATGCAGCGATTGCAGATTTTATGCACGGAAGAGATTTAGGAGACTGAAGACTTCTTGTTCAGTTCTTGTTCAGTCATCCTACGCTCAAAAGCTACTTTTTAAGAACGAAAACACAAGAAGAACTGAAGTAAAACCTGCGAGAAAATTAGGATGCCAGCAAGGGCCTCTTCTTCTTTGCAACTCTATGAGAGGACCGAAGAATAAACAGGGGAGCATCTGTTCAGAAAGCTCCCCCGGGAAATGAATAGTAAAGAAGTTTAGATCTGCATATTAGCTCTTGGATTACTGCAGGTATGAGGCAATAATGGCTCTGCTTTCGCTTTTATTTTTTGTGGAGGCCCATTTTTCTTTGCTCGACTGATCGCCGAGTTCGAATAGCCTCTCAAATAAGGTCTTGCCATCCTTCTTGTTTTGCAGATGGATCTTGTCGTTTTTGGCAATGACTTCATCCCATATTGAACGGATATCTTTCCAATAGGTGCCCTGCTCGTTCCACCATTTTTGCGCGTAGGTGAATTTTGAAGGATCGGCTTTGGTAAATTCTTCGTATCCTTTTTCCATTGCGAGTAGTTTATCTCCTTTATCGCTGCGGACCATCTTCTTATTGTCCTGTTCAAACATCCAGCCTGTCTCAGTAAAATAAACCCTGTTACCTCTGCGAAGTACATTATAGTCGTTACGTTTGGTAAATTCACGGCGAGGGAGAGGGGAATCGGTTTCGCTTTGCTATTGATGGCGACCATCAACAAGTACCCAGGTACCTGTGCTTTCATAGCGGGGACTGTCATCCACCTGGAAAACTCTTTGGGTCCATTTTCCTTTTACTTCAGCTGGATTTAGATGCAGTTTTTCCAGGTATTTTCTCAGTCGAACACTAGTAGGGTAGGGTCTTCGTAAGTCCAATCCTGGCGCCAGTGCTTGATCACCATACTTTCGCCCACTACAAGTAAATCCTGAAGCACTATTTTCTTCGGACTCTCCTCAACAACTGTTACCCATTCGTAACCCCATGAATGATACCTGGGGTGGAATTTATAGGCTGTGTCGGAGCAAAGAAGGATTCCCACGGCTACGGAATGCTATTTATTCTTAATGGAAGTGCTGAGGTTTATTATGTTGATAGGCATTCAGCTACACTTGAAAAACAATATCTAATACTTCCAAGAAATCCTTCATCGTTTTTAATCCTGGCGAATACACCTCTGAGGCTATTGGTTCTAAGTGTCAATGGGAGTATAGTGTTGAAGTTGTTTGAAGACGAAGACAATGACCTTCTAAAGTCGCTACCAATGGTTCCATCTCTAGGTTCAATCCTTGATAGTATTAGACGCTGCGAGCACAAGGGGTATCCCAGAAGGATATTTTTTGAGGCAAAAATGCTTGAACTTCTGCTTCTGATCGGTGATGATTCAAAGCGCCGTAAACAGAATAACTTTATCTCTATAAAGAGTTATGACTTGGACAAAATTTACCAGGCAAAAGAATTCATTGAACGAAACATACAAAGTCCTTGTTCCTTAATTGAGCTCGCTCACAAAGTTGGACTGAATGATTTCAAACTAAAGCGGGGATTTAAGGAAGTAATAGGAACCACCGTTTTTGGATACTTATATGAATTTCGGATGGAGAGGGCCAAAATGCTTTTAGAGAATGGGGCTGCCGTTAATGAGGTTTCTTTTGAAGTTGGTTATAAAAATCCACATCACTTTACTGCAGCCTTTAAAAAAAAGTATGGCATATTACCCAGCTTGCTAAAGAGGCAGAATAAACATCTGGATTAGGAAGTATCCTTACCTGATTAAATTTTCTGAGACTCATTTCGTTCGTTTTGCTCCTTCTCAATATGTTGCATGCCCAAAGCGGCAGTGCATCCATGAAGTACTATAGAAAGTAGTACCACAAATGAAAGTGTGGTCCAAAGTTCGTCAACCTGGCTGAACTCTGCCTTACTTAGTGCAAAGGAGAGGTAGAAGAAAGAGCCAAGGCCTCTTATACCGAAAAAGCTTATTCCCAACTTTTCCTTGATGGTCAACCCCGAGGAGAACAGGGAGAGATAGGCAGTTACCGGTCGTATAATGAACAGAAAAAAAAGTGCGAATCCGACTATTTGCCAGTTTAGCTTATCAAGAATTCCCGTAGCAAGGCTACCGCCAAATAATATTAGGACGATGGCAAGTAAAATGCGTTCGATCTGATCCGTGAAGGAATGCATTTTAGTGTGGTACTTGTGGTCAAGTTCATAGTTCCGTAAAGCCACCGCTGCTACAAAAACAGCGATAAAGCCATAACCATGCGCCAATTCTGTTAATCCGTAAACGGTTAAAGTGGTTGAGATGGCAACAAATCCGTCCCTTATTTCAACCGTTATTCCTTTTCCGGGAAGGTAAAATAGCAGCCAGGCAAGCGCGCGGCCACTTACATAGCCAATTAAAACACCTGCAACGATGCGGTAAACAAGATCCATCCAGATCCAGTTTAAAATATTAGCCCAACTTATACCTCCTGCTAAAGCAGCAGTTATTGCAAGCCAGGTAAAGGGAAAAGCCATGCCATCATTCATTCCAGCCTCTGCAGTAAGGGCGAATCTCACCTTATTCTGGTCTTTTTCGAGAGGTGGGCCTACCTGCACATCTGAAGCAAGGACTGGGTCGGTAGGAGCCAGGACTGCCCCTAATAGAAGTGCAGAAGCCAGACCAAGGCCTAATGAAAAATAAGAGACCAAAGCAACCAGGGCTATAGAAAGGAGCATGGTGATCGTTACAAGCCGGAATGGAATTTTCCAGTTCTTAAAAGAGAATGGTTCGTCTAGCTTAAGGCCTGTTCCCATAAGTGATATAATGACCACCAACTCTGAGAGGTGAACTGTATAGCTCTCTTTTCTAATTGGATCAGGAGTGGGAAAGAAATCGAAAAAGCTATAAAGAAGTATGCCTGCAAGTATGTACCAGACAGAATATGATATTCCCGTTTTTTCTGTAAGAGCCGGCATCCAGGCCATAGCAAGTGATGCTATTCCTACGATGCTTATTCCAATAATGTAGATGTCCATTTGTGTGTACTGCGTTCTTCCTGCTTAGAAAGGGGATACGATCGAAATAAGCTGTATATGATAAGGGCAAGTGATCAACAATGAATTCCTTACCCTTATTTCAAGCAAATAATTAGGATGATCTTATTGTTTCCTACAGGGGATGCTCATTTGATAGTTTTTGCAGTTCCATTTCGTTTGTTAGGTCCAGCCTTAGTGGAGTAATAGAAACAAAGCCATTTTCAACAGCCCATCGGTCTGTTCCTTCTTCTGCTGGTTCCAATGGTGTAACTGTAAACCAGTAATGTTTTCGCCCCATTGGGTCTGTTCCGGGAATAATTGTTCCGTCGTAAAGCCTTACCGACTGCCTGGTCCATTTGAGTCCACGAGGCTCGGACGGGAAATTTACGTTATATAGAGCAAGTTCCTTCTTTTCAAGCAATAAGGCTAGTGTTTCTTCAACGTAAGGGGCGAGTGCTTCAAAGTCAGGCTCTGTATTTCCAACAGGAGTACTTAATGCAATTCCCTTCATTCCCAATAGCACAGCTTGTTTAGCTGCAGCAAGCGTTCCTGAATGCCACATTCCGTTTCCCAGGTTTGGACCCATATTAATTCCAGATAGGACCACATCGGTATTACTCCAAAGATGGGTTCCTAATGCTACACAGTCGGCTGGCGTACCATTTACTCTGTAGGCTTCGATTCCCGGAAACTCTATAGGTGATTTTTTATAGGTGAGGGGGCGGGAGTGAGTAACTGCATGCCCCATTGACGACTGTTCAACATCAGGAGCAACTACACGCACTTCTCCAAATTTCTTTGCCACTTTCGCTAATGCAGCTATTCCCGGGCTGTATATGCCGTCATCATTCGCTATTAAAATCCGCATAGGTTAAATATTTCGTCTAAAAATGTCAACTTATTAACACAAGGGGTGTTTTAATGTTTAAGTGATTCTACATATGCCAAAAGCAACATTATTGCACAATCCGAAGGCCGGAGAGGAAAGTTTTACCCCAGACGAACTGGTTTCAAAAATACAGGCTCAAAAAATAGACGTTGTTTATAAATCTGTAAAAGATGAATGGACAAACATAGATGAAGGAATAGATTTTTTAATAGTTGCAGGCGGTGATGGAACTGTTCGCAAGGTTACAGAACAACTTCTTGATCTGGATCTTCATCAAACATATCCCATAGCTTTGTTACCTTCTGGTACCGCAAATAATATAGGACTAACACTTGGACTTCCTTCGGATGAAGACCTTGTTATCAGGAACTGGCGAGACCCAAAAATAAAAAAGTACGATGTGGGCAGGATACATAACCTTAGCGGTTCTTCTTTTTTTCTCGAAAGCTTCGGCTACGGAGTATTTCCCGAACTGATGATTGAGATGAACAAGCAGGATGAGGACTTGAAAGACACGCCTGAGAAGAAGCTGCAACTGGCCGTTGAACTACTATCCCAGATCATCGAAAACTATGAACCGGCTTACTGCGAGCTGGAAGTGGATGGGGTAGACCATTCGGGCAAATTTTTACTTGTTGAGATTATGAACACAAGGTCAATAGGTCCAAATCTTTTTCTTTCACCCCATGCCAATCCCGGGGATGGAGAGTTTGAAGTTGTCTTGATCCCTGAGAGTCAGAAGGAAAAGTTGCTTAAGTACGTGAACGATAAAATCCAGGGTATAGAGGCTCCTAACTTGTTTGATATCTGTAAAGCAAAGAATATAAAGATCAGATGCGACGACTTGCTTGCCCATGTGGATGACGAAACGGTAGAAATTCACCAATCCGCTGAGGTGAGAATTGAATTAATTACAGGGATGCTAGAATTCATGGTTTAAAATAAGGGCAATGAATAATAATATATTAGCTACTGCGACTGCTGACAATAAGGGAGAGATCTACGAAACAGATATCGTAGCAGGCAGTCATTTTTTTATTGCTGACGAACCAGAGGAAATGGGTGGGCAGGATGAAGCTCCGTCTCCAATAGATTATTTATGTGCTTCGCTGGCTTCTTGTAAAGCCATCACCCTAAGGATGTATGCCAGGAGAAAGGGTTGGGAAGTAGATTCAATCAAAGTGGAAGTTACACTTATGAAAGCGGGAGATCCTGCTTTAGGACAAAACTCTTTTTTCTGTAAGCTGGAGATCGAGGGGAACTTGACGGACGAGCAAAGACAACGAATGTATAAGATAGCGGAAGCATGTCCTGTTGAAAAAATATTACGACAACCGATCGAGATATTTAATGAGAAGCATTAAAAAAACTCCTCAGGGTTATGGGAACCCTGAAGAGTAACCTAAACCTTATCACAATTTGATGCAAAAATAATAGAGGAGCATTTCTTTGTCAAGAGGCTACTTAATTTTTTATTTTAAAGCTTAAGGATGAACTGAGCTGGTATTATTTATAGCGTTTCGATCCATGAAAAGTTCTTTTTTATAATTTCACTTTTATTTTTTCGAACATGTTCTAGGTAGGCGGAGGCTACAGGGGGCAATTTTTTGTTTTTAAGCCAAATAAGCCTCCATGTTGATCTTATTGGTAGTTCCGTTACCGGGATGATCTTTAGGTCTCCGTCCAGGATTTCGTTCCTGATTCCAATCAAAGGCATCACCGAGTATCCTAAACCTGCTAAAACTGCCTGCTTTACCGCCTCATTTGAAGTTAGTTCAAGCCTTTTCTTCATCCGTATCTTCTTCTTCTCAAGAAATGTTTCCATCACCAGTCGCGTGGCCGAGCCTTCCTCCCGGTAGATCATAGGTAGTTCCTCCAGAAGTTTGATGTTCTTGCGGGCAACGTCTATTTCACTTTCGCGATTCCCAATCAGGAATAGTTTATTTTCGAGGAAGGGCTCATCCTCCACTCTAAGCTTATCAGGTAAAACAGAAACAAGGCCGAAATCAGCCTCATTATTTTCGAGCGACCGGATCACCGAAGCCCTGTTCGTCACGTCCATTTTTAGCTCTATCGCTGGTTTGTCTTGGATAAAAGTGGAGAGAAAGTATGGCATAACATATTTTCCTGTTGATGCAACAGTTATCCTTAATCGTCCGTATAACCTACCTTTATACACACTTGTGCGATAATCTATCTCTTCAACTTGAGTAAGGATTTGCTGGGCTAATTCTGCAATTTCTTTTCCAAAGTCAGTTATATACAATTGCCTGCCTATAACCTCCGTTAAAGGGATGTCAAACTGATCCTGGAAATTCTTTAATTGTATTGAGACTCCGGGCTGAGTTAAAAAAAGCTCTTCCGCTGCTCTGGTAACACTTTGAGTTTGAACTATTTTAGAGAAAACCTGCAGCTGATGTAGCGTGTATTTCATAAAGACTTTTTATGTATATCATAGCTAATATAAATAAAAATAAATGCGAAAGCACTAGTAATTTTACCCTATCAAAAGCGTAGTTTATTAATGGCTGAACAAAACATATCCATTCGAACTGCTGGCGCTAAATTGCTTCAGCTAATAAATCTCGAGAAGAAAGAGGTTACCAGGATCTACTTATTTGCCACATTGGCAGGACTCATACAATTATCTTTGCCTTTAGGAATACAAGCAATTATAGGGTTACTTTTCGGTGGAGTTATTTCAGCCTCGCTAGTTGTCCTTATTTCATTCGTGGTAGGAGGTGTTTTTCTTGCAGGGATATTTCAGATATTTCAAATGAGGGTAACAGAAAGTATTCAGCAAAGAATATTTGCACGTTTAACCTTTGCTTATGCGAACCGTATTCCGAGGATCGACTTGTTGAGTGTGAATAATTATTATTTACCAGAACTTGTAAACCGCTTTTTTGATACTGCAAGTTTACAAAAGGGATTATCTAAACTGCTATTGGATTTTCCAGCCGCTACAATTCAGATTGTTTTCGGTCTTACTCTGCTTAGTTTCTACCATCCCATCTTTATTGCCTTCGGTATTATTCTGGTGCTGATAGTGTACCTGCTATTTTATTTCAGCAGTGGAAAAGGGTTTAAAACAAGCCTTGAGGAGAGTGATTATAAATACGAGGTGGCCCATTGGCTGGAAGAAATTTCCAGAACCATCAAAACGTTTAAATTCTCACATAGCGAACTGCATTTGCGAAAGACCGACAAGCTTACCGCTGGGTACCTTGATGCAAGGAGTGCTCACTTTAAGATCCTTCTAATGCAATATAAAGTACTAATTGCCTTTAAGGTATTAATAACAGCGTCCATGCTTATTATGGGAGCTTTCCTTCTAACACAACAGCAGATCAATCTTGGGCAATTTGTTGCCGCAGAGATCATTATCATTGCAATTTTAAACTCGGTGGAAAAATTGATTGTAAGTCTTGAAACTGTTTATGATATATTAACATCAATAGAGAAGCTGGACAAGGTATTACAAAAACCACATGAGAATGAAGTTGAGGAACAAAAAGGCGTACAGGTATTTCTGGATAAATCTCTGGAAGTAAAGGTTCAAAATCTTAGTTTCTCCTATCCTGGAGGGAGTCCGGTTTTTAATGGTCTTTCTTTTGATATTGCGCCAGGAGAAAAGATACTGGTAACGGGTAAGCAAGGCTCTGGTAAAACTACGCTTCTAAGGGTTTTAGCAGGTTTATATCCTGATTATATGGGTTCTCTCCTCGTAAACGGTTTGCCCCTTAAAAATATTCCTGTGCATGAGTGGAGGAAAAAAGTTGCAGTGTTTTTTGCGCAGGAAGAGCTTTTTGGCGGGACATTGATCGATAATCTTACGATTGGTAATGCTGATATCTCTTTACCACAAATTGTGGAAGTATGTGAAATGGTTGGACTGCGTGAGTTCATTGAGAGTCATAAAGATGGATACCAGGTAAAATTAGATCCAATGGGACAAAGACTGCCGAATAGTATTGTTTCAAAGATACTAATGGCCAGATGTTTCCTTAACAGGCCTTCAATTCTTATTTTGGAAAATGGCTGGCAAGCCATCGAGAAACAGTACCGGACAAGAATAATAAACAAGTTAATTGAAGATAAAAGTTTTAGTCTCCTTGTAGTGACGGAAATCGAGGAGCTGTGCTCAAGATGTGATAAAGAAATATGTCTTAATTAAATAAAAGAAAATAATGTTCCTGGAGAAAAATATAGACAATAAAAGGCTGATGCAGTACGAGTCGTTCCGCAAGGCAATGCTCAATAAGCATCATTCTAATAAAAAGTGGCCTATCATCATTGTTATCATTCTTATTCTCGCACTGTTCCTTCCATGGACACAAAATATTAAATCACGAGGGGAGGTTTCTTCCATCGATCCTCAACAGCGTACCCAGGAGGTAAATACAATTATCCCCGGAAGGATCTTAAAGTGGTATGTTCGGGATGGTGCAATGGTGAAGGCTGGCGACACTCTGGTGCAGCTTGCTGAGGTTAAAGACGATTATCTTGATCCGCAACTGGCTGATCGTACTGAGGAGCAATTAAATTCGAAAGCTGAAGCCGTTAAGTTCTATAGCGGTAAGGCTGGAACAACAGATTCTCAGCTTAACGCTTTACAGCAGGCCTTGCTTCTTAAGACAGAGCAGCTCAGAAATAAACTAAAACAGTATAACCTGCAGGTACAAACGGATAGCATGACCATGATCGCTGCAAATAGTCAGCTGAAGATAGCTGATGAACAACTAAAGCGGCAGAAGGAACTGTATAATGCAGGATTGAAGTCACTTACTGAGTACGAACAACGACAACAATACTATCAGGATGCACTTGCAAAGAAAATGGCATCTGAGAATAAATATTACAACAGTCGGAATGAGTTGCTTATTATTCAGCTTGAGCTATCATCAGTGAAACAGGATTATTCTGAGAAGATGTCTAAAGTTTCTGGCGAGAAGTTTTCAGCTCTTTCTCAGGCGGCAACAGGGCAGGCAGAAGTGTCAAAACTTCAAAACCAATTGCATAATTACAGAACCAGACGCGGCTTTCATTATATCCTGGCTCCGCAAAGTGGTCAGGTTATGCAAAATGTGAAGGCTGGGATTGGTGAGATTGTAAAAGATGGAGAGAAGTTGCTTAGCATAGTTCCTTCAAACTTCGACCGGGCCGTGGAAATGTATGTTAGTCCTAATGACCTCCCCTTAATATCGAGAGGGCAGTTGGTAAGAATTCAGTTCGACGGCTTTCCTGCTATAGTTTTCTCGGGTTGGCCTCAGGCTTCCTATGGAGTTTTTTCCGGAGAAGTGGCAGCAGTAGATAATAGTATTGGTGAAAACGGAAAGTTCAAGGTTTGGATCAGTCAGAAGGATGGGGAGAAACCCTGGCCAAAAGACCTTAGGTTCGGAGCAGGGTGCCAGGCAATAGCGTTGTTAAACAATGTCCCTGTTTGGTACGAACTATGGCGTCAGGTGAACGGATTCCCTGCTGATTTCTACAAAAATGATAAGGCTAAGAAAGATACATCGAAAAAGTAGAGATGAGAGAAATTGCTTTAATTGTTCTTATTAGTTTGTTCGGGAAATGTCTGCATGGTCAGGAACAGAAATTGACGATGACCGAATACCTGGGGCTCATTAAAGAATACCATCCTATTGCATTGCAAGCTGGGTTAAATAGTGACAGGGCATTTTTACAGAGACGACAGGCACTGGGTGGTTTTGATCCTAAGATCGAAGTGAATGGTGGTCAAAAGACATATGACGGCAAAGAGTATTATAATTATGTTATACCGGAAGTTAAAGTTCCTTTGTGGTATGGTATAGATTTGAAAGCAAACCACACTCAGTATAAGGGTAATTATGTGAACCCGGAGAATAAGGTGCCAGAGGATGGTTTGAGTTATTTTGGAGTTTCTGTGCCACTTGGAAGAGGTTTGTTTTTAGATGAGCGCCGTGCCGCTCTAAGGCAGGCAGCCGTATTTGGTAAACAGGCAAGAGCAGAACAGCAACAGATGCTGAATAATTTGTTTATTTCAGCCGCGCAAGTTTATACTGAATGGATGAATGCATGGCTGAACAGAAGGGTTTATGCAGACGCCGTAGAGCTTGCAAAGGTGCGCTTGGAGGGAACTAGAACTTTGTTCAGAAACGGTGACAAGCCCGCTATTGATACAATCGAGGCCACGGTACTTCTGCAGTCGAGGGAGCAGCGGCTGGCTGAATATACACTTGCGCTAACAAATAAGCGAAATGAACTTGCCTCTTATTTATGGTTAGAGAACCTATCTCCGGTTGATCCGCAGAAACTTTCTGTTTATCCTGATACAGCTCTTATATATGAAAGAGCGCCGGAAGATCTGCTCAATAGAGATTTGAACCAGGTGCTTCAAAGCAGTCTTGATGTTCAGCTTTCCAGGCTCAAGATTGACCAATTGGATATTGAACGAAGACTGAAATTGGAAGAGGTAAAGCCCGATCTGAATTTGAATATTGGAGTATTAAACAAAGGATTTAACCCAGTCAGGAATTTCGACCCGGACTACTTTGTAAACAATCAGAAATTAGGCTTTACAGTTGCTTTCCCATTAACCTTCACCAAGCAACGAGCTGCTTATAGCTTAAGCAGGCTCAAGATCAGAGAAGCCGAGTATTCTTTATCTGACAAGCAAAACGCAGTTACAGTAAAATGGAGTAATTATCTGAACGAGTATTCTGTATTGAACAGCCTTTTGGCCTCAAATGCGGAAATACAGAAAAGTAATCGACAGCTTTTACAGGGCGAAGAGATAAAATTCAGGTTTGGTGATAGTTCCATCTTTATGATTAATAGTCGCGAGCAAAAAGTGCTGGAAACTCAGGAAAAACTATACGATCTTTATAGTAAGCGCATCAAGGTCATTCAGAGCCTTAAGTGGCTCGTGAATGACCTTGAGCAAAATAAGTAAGAGGCAGCAAAGTTGGTAAACCTTATGGTTTTCCAACTGATTCCTCATATGTCGGACCGTATAGACCGGGAGCCTTATTGCCTGAAGCTCGAAGGTAAACGATCATTTCTCCCCGGTGATGATAGAGGTGATTGAAAAGAAAGCCACGTGCAACAACGCCTCTGGGCATCGGACCAAGAACAGTTCGATCACCCACTTTCATTGTCCACATGGTTTGTAAACTTTCCTCTGTAGCAGTTTGAAGTGCATCTCTGGCCTTCTCTACATTCTTTTCGAAAAGGTCTAGTGTTGCTGCGATGTCTTCCGGGTCTCCGCGTTCAAGATTGTCAGCGGCTATATCGTAAACATCCTGGGTGAAAGTTCCCAAGTACCAGTAGTAAATGGTAGCGATATGCTGGGCGAGTTCACCCATTGTCCAGGAAATTTCTGAAGGCTTAAAACCAAGATCTTTTTCAGGAACAGCGTGCAGCAATCTTCTTGTGCTATTTACTTCATGTTCAAACTCAGCAATTAGGGATTGTAATATCATGATGCGTTTTTTATGATATAAAAACTTTTAAGTATAGGAAAGGTTTAATATTCAGCTTCAAATAGGCCTTACAAGCTCAGTCCCCTTCCTGAATTTCAATCTTTTTCAATCCTGTATTTTAAAGACACGAGCCCCGTTTCGTACGTTTTACTTTCCAGTAAAGTGAGAGGGATAGGTTTTTCCCGCTCGCGGAATAATGGTTTGCCTCTGCCCAGTAGGATCGGATGAACAGAAAGCCATAGCTCGTCTACCAAACCTTCCTGCATTAATACGTCTGTAAGGGATGCTCCGCCGAAAAGCCAGATGTCCTTCCCTGGTTGTTCTTTAATTTTCCGGACCTGGGTTATGCTATCTCCTGAAATAAGTACTGCGCCATCCTTTACATTTTTTAAAGTGTTGGAGAATATGTATTCGGTAGCATCAGGTATATCAGAAACTATTTTTCCTCCATTATTTTCGGCGTATTGCTGCGCTATCTCGTAGCTTTTCCTCCCGATAAATAGCGCGTCTATTCCGGCAAAAAACTCCGCCAGGCCGTAATCCTGATCTGTAAAACACCAGTCGTGTTCCCCCTTAGGGCCTTCAATAAAACCATCAAGTGTGACTGCTAAACCTAAAATTACTTTTCTCATAAATATTAAATTTAGGGCAAGGTGCAAATCGTTTAATAGTCCTGATTGTACAAAACGGACATCAGTACAAAATATTTGAAGAACTTATCACCTGTGCTGGAGTAAGTCCACTATAACTTTTGTAATCCCGAATGAAATGCGACTGGTCGTAATAACCGCTCTGATACACTATTCTGGTGAGGGAAGGAGCGGGCCTACCCTTTAAATAGTTCAACGACCTTAGAAACCTTTTGACGCGTAAATATTCTTTCGGTGACATTCCAATAGTCTCCTGAAATTTTCGTGAAAGATGACGTTGACTGGTGCCTGTAGCTTCGATCAGCTGTTTTACAGAGACAATGTCCGCGGATGAATTAATAAGTCTTAGACAATCGTCCATTAGAATATCTTCTTTGCTTTTCTTTAGTAGGGTCAAAAGGTATTGCTGCACAATTGCTGCCCGATGAACATTATCTTGCGCGTTTTCAAGCTTGTCCTCCAGCTCATTTCCTAAATGATTCCAGAGCTCAAATAATTCCATCGTACGATCACTCAATAAATTTATTGGCTGAGGAAAAAACCTGTATGCCATTCCGGGATAAAAACATATTGCAATGCAGCCAGAGCCTCTACGCATCTGGACATCCATGGGCTTACTCATACGTGAATTTATAATGCTCGAGGAATAAAGCTCCTTATCGATTACAGCAATGGGGCTGCTAGTATAATTAATAAAGATCTCTACGCAAATATCTGGAAGGACCCTTATATGGGTTGTATCCAAATCTTCATCACACTCCATCGAGCAAATCATTTTTACATAGGGTTGCAGGTAGGGGGAGATAATATGCTGTTGGAGACGCATAGCTGCAAAGTTAAGTATTATAGCCTTTCTGTGACATGCTATACCAAAAAATAGAAAACCGGAAACTCTAATTATAGTTATTCTATAATGATCGGAATCCTTTAAAACAAGTACAGTTAAGACTCATGAAACAAGCTTTTCTTATATCAGCGTTCATAATAGCAATAATTACCGGGGCTTTCGTTGTTCGTAGCACCGGAGCATTTTCAGGTGATTTAGCAAATGTTGAGTCGCAGGATGGCGACTCTGACAAGGGCGATAAAGACAAAAAAGGCAAGGGTAAAAAAGATAAAAAGGACAAGAGTAAAGATGACCAACCATCAGAAGGTATAGTGATCCGAAAAAAGTGGGATATGCCCGAGGTTCTAAAAGAAATATCCGCTTTAACCTATATCGATGAAGACCGCTTTGGTTGTGTTCAGGACGAAATAGGTAAGATCTTCATTTATAATACTGCTACTAAAAAAGTGGAGAAGGAAATTCCATTTGCGGGAACCGGAGATTATGAAGGTCTTGCAATTGTAGATCAAACCGCCTATGTACTTAGAGCTGACGGGCAGATATTTGAAGTGAAGAACTATACTTCAGGAAAACCCGAAACTATATTGCATAAAACCCATCTTACGGTTAAACATGATACTGAAGGAATGTGCTTTGATAGTAAAAATAATCGACTATTAGTTGCGGTTAAGGGGTCAGAGGGAGGAAGTGCCGGATATAAAGGAATTTACAGTTTTGACCTGAAGAGTTCTAAAATGGCAAAGGAGCCAGCTTATAAAATTAATTTTGACGACCCTGCGTTCGAGAAAGTTAAAGCTAAGAAACCGGAGTCAGTAATCGCTCCTTCTGCAATTGCTATCCATCCTAAAACCGGAGACATTTATATTACTGAAGGAACAAAACCTAAATTACTTATAATGGATAAGGAGGGTAAAATTAAAGATCTGAGAACGTTGAGTAAGGCAGATTTTAATCAGCCGGAAGGTATCATCTTCAAACCTGATGCACGTATGTTCGTCTCAAATGAAGGAAATAAAACTCCGGGAAATATACTGGAGATCGAAGCTTTGTAAGACCATTCGTTGATAAAAAATTGAAACCCGGCACTGTGTTATTGCCGGGTTTTTTTCTGAAAGTCTAATTGTTTCTAAGAGGCCAGAAAGAACCATCAAAAACTTTCATCCTCCAGTTGTGAGCTTCTGCTCATGATGGTTTTTCTTGAAAGTCTGACTGTTTTATCGAGATCATTAATTATTCTTTAAAGGCCTCAATGAGATCGCTTCGCTAAATTTTTAAGGGCAAGAAGAACCTTCAGGCTACTTTCATCCTCTGTTTTTGAGGTTCTGCTAATGAAAGTTTTTTTACCAGGTGATATGGTAAATATTTATTGAAGGATCATCTGTACTTTCAACATTCACTTTTGGAACAGCCCCCATACATGGCTTAAACTTTCTTAAAGAAGCTATAATTATTCCTCTATAGTAATCGGGAGGGTAGGGCGACCGGGCTTTCATTGTTGCAGTACGACGTTCCTGATCTATAGCTAATAATTCAGAGCTTCCTGCGTCACCTTTATGGTGAACCATTTGAAAACCCGCAGACTGAGCAGCGATTAGGTCTTGAAAACTAGAAATATTTTCGATGCTATCCGCGATTCCTTTACCCAGGGTAAAAATCGTATTAGGGCCGTATGTTTCTGCAGCTTCTGCAAGCGCATTAAGCCAGGTTTGGAAGGAATACCACTGGTCGGGAACCAGGTTTCCTAACCCGTGATGTTGGAGGATTTGATCAATTGATACGCCGTTAACTGAAAGAGCGTTTAAGGCAGCGCTGATCGCAAAACCACTGATCTGAGTATCCTCGGAGAACGTTTTGTAATGCATGAGTAATTAAGAATAATTTGAACTCCTTTTGCTAACGAAAAACTTCCTTCCGGGTTACAATTTGATTTTATTTAGAAGTAATTTAGGTAAGGAGGATACTTTTAGGTTTGATTAACCATTAGCTTCCTATCAGCTGGCCTTAAAAACCAGGATATTATTGTCAGGATAAGTAGTAATACCGGGCCGAAGAGCTCAATTATAGGATCTCCCATAGCTAAATGAGAAAAAATGGCACCGGTCATGATAAAGAAAAAGCCCGCATAGGCCCATTCTTTAAGCAAGGGAAGTCGAGGAACAAGTACTGCGATCACTCCTAATATTTTCCAAATACCTATTATAGTCAGGAAATACACGGGATATCCTAAAGCTTTCATTTTTATGACCTCTTCTTGCATATGAATTATTTGAACTATGCCAGTTGATGCCATTCCCAAGGAAAGCCAGAGTGTGGCAATCCAATAGATTACTTTATTTCTTTTTGTCATTGTGTTTCTTGAAAGGCTAATTATTTTTATGTTGGCAGAAAGGACCTTGTTGAAATTTTATTTCCAGTTTTGGGTCTTTATTCAGGAGGATTTAGACTAGTTTGTGGACTATGGATTCAAGGCGGTTATGTGCCATATTAATACCATAAGCAAAAGGTAATCTCAAGATGTTGTCCCTATCGGTAACCGATTTATATATCACGTGCATCGTAAGTTTGCTTTTACTGTCGGAAAGTCGTTCAAACTCTAAGAATTCCAGTTGTACAGGAAATGGAGTGTCTTTCATTTGAAAGGTCCTGACTATCCTGCAATCGGTTTTAAATTCATGAATTACTCCATGGGCGATGAAGGCAACATTTCCTTTATTATCTGAAGTCTCAAACTCATAAGCCCCATGAGTTCTGCTTTCCAGTTTAATTACCCTGGTACCCATCCATTGCTCAAGGATCTTCGGCTCGACATAGGCTTTAAAAAGTAACTCGACCGGGAGGTCAAATTCCCTGATTATTTCCAGGTCGTTCCGGCCTTCTTTTGCATTAACTTTTGTTTTTGGTTCCATTTTTCTTGATGGTTTATTTGTTTTTTATCTAGATGTCAGCTATTCGCACCCTCTTCCTTGCCTTTATTACCCTGAAAGTTTTTCATTATGGATTCCAGTTTATCAAACCGCTCTTCCCATAATTTTCGGAAGGGTTCAATAAAAGAGGCAATTTCTTTAATCTTCTGAGGGTTCAAATGGTAGTAGATCTCTCTGCCATTTTGCTCCTGTTCCAACAACTCACATTCTGTGAGAATTTGCAGGTGCTTTGATACAGTAGGTCTTGCCGTATCAAAATTTGAGGCAATTGCCCCGGCTGTCATTGATTGGGTGGCCAGCAGTAAGAGTATTGCTCTTCTTGTTGGATCTGCTATAGCCTGAAATACATCTCTCCTTAAATTCATTATGTAGCTATATAGCTACAAATATAAATGTAGTTATATAGCTACACAAATAAAATGTTTATTTATTTGTAAATCCTTTACCGCTTCAAGGGTATAGAGCCTTGCAACCTATAAATCCATTGGGAAGCGCTTGAATCCTTGGTGTTTCTTGTATGCTTTTGTATCCTTTTGGCGCCGTAAAGGCTACCTGCCGCAAATAAAAACCAAACACCCCTGTCGAGGGGACTGTATTCATCAGGATCCGGACACTCCTGGAATGGATCTAATTTGCTGTCACATTCTTGGGCAAAGCTTAGCAGAGACATGATTACACATATTCCTGCAATTAGAGAGGTTTTCAGTGACTTCACGATGAGTGGATTATTTCTTTATGATTTTTTCTGTTCCAAGTACATTCCCATTTGCGCTTTCGCTTACTCTGATCAGGTAGGTACCGCTTGGTAAGTCTTCTACATTTACCTGATTTCCCTCTGCTATCCGCAGCTCCCTGCCTTGTAGGTCAAAAACACTAAATTTTAATTGCTTCTCGTAGCCCTGAAACTGAACAGACAATGTTTTTTCAGTTGGGTTAGGGTAGACTGAAAGTTCAACAGTTGAGCTGATTTGCCAATTGAGATCTATGGTGTTCGAGTAGGAGGGTCCTCTGCTGGTACTTATTTCTTTAAGTCTGTAATAGTTAACACCTTCGGCAGGATTACTATCAACGTATGAGTAGGTTTGAGTTACAGAAGAGTTTCCCGCAGCGGGGACGGAACCAATGACGGTAAAAGTTTTTCCATCAATGGAACGTTCTATTTGAAAGCTATGACTATTTTTTTCCTGGGTAGTATTCCATTTTATTTCAGCTCCTGTTGGGATCTTCTTAACAGTAAAGCTTTTCAATTGAACAGCAAGGATTTTTGCAGGCGAAACAACTAACGCTAATCTGCCGGAACCAAAAGTGCTGGAATTGCTTAAGTCAATCTGGAAGTTGTAATCACCATTTGCTGTTACAGGTACGTTAGCGCCGTTCAGGTTATCTTTCAGAGATATTTCGTAAAGTAAGGAATGCGGAACTTCCGTGAAATGTAATGTCATTGAACCCGAGTAGGATGCGTTAACATTTAAGGGGATTTCTTTCATATTCTCCCATGGAACAGTATTTATGCTAAGCGCTACGCTGTCTGAAGATAAGGTAGAAAGGTTAACCGTAGTCCCTGCAAAATAGGGAGCATCATTTTTATCTGCTTCTTTTGAGAAATCTTCACGAAATGCAATTATTGCTTCTTCTGAACTCCTTGAATCTCCTATGCTCATGCGAAGGATTTTAGCTTCGGTAGAGCTTGAGAATAACTTTTGTGTTTTTGGCCGGCTGAGAAGTTTAATGGAATCGCCAATAGGTGAGTTTACGGGGCTGCTTAATAGCCTGCCCGGTACAATATCATCTCCAATTTTTTTGATGTTTTCGTTAAACCGTAAAACGCCACCCTCTTCAATTGCGCTTATATAGAAAGCCTGTCCGGGTTGAATGTACCTGGAACCAGAATTGGCAGACAAGTTAAGATCTGCATGATAGGTTGCGGCTGGCTGACCCGCCTTGACAATGGTAACAATGGGATTTATGCCATCTGATGCTTCCAGTAGTTCGTGGAAGTCGATAGTGGATGCATAAGGATTTCCAGCAAGCAAATATCCATTGTAAGGATCTCCGGGGTTGTTACTGTTTGGTACTGGAATTTCAATATCACCTTGGTTAAGGGGGCCATTGTATACAACAGTAACATTTTCGGGAACAGCGAAGGGGGCGTTTAATTTTGAAGAGGCATTTGATCGATCTCCACGGAAGAATACCATAAAACCCACACCTGGGGGATTAGCTGCATCATCGAGAGTCTCAATTGGAATAAATGCCGACTGCGATAACCCTGCTGCTTCATTATAGTTGGTGATGGTAACAGCATTAGGTTGAGCTTTCCCTCCTGCATCAAAACCGCCAGCGACACCGGAAGGGCCCGTGACAAGAATAAAAGACTTCAACTGCTCATAGATGTTGGTGCTACTAATGGGAGAACTCATCGCGCGTGTACCTCTCAGGCTTGAAGCTCCCCCTTTGATGAAGGACTGCACGTTTACGTCGCCAGTTATTAAAGCATTTTCAACTAGTGGAGCCACATTAGCGTTGGAGTTTTCAGAAGCAAGCAAAGTAATGTTCCCATTTGAAGCAAGCTCGCAGTTCGGGCCAACTGTAAGGGTGCGAGAAACTGAAACAGGTCCTCTAACAGCAGTGGCTGTGAGAGGAAACGATTCACCTCTGCTTGCAGTAATTGTCAGATCCTTATAATTAAGTGCCCCAACTTCCTGCACCGTCGATGATTCTCCATTATAAGTATACAAACCCGTTACATTAGTACCCGTTGCTGTATTTTTCCAGTCACCTCCAATCATGACAGGAATAGAACCAGTGTTGAGGGCCTTACTGCCGGAAATATTTTTTGCCACAAAGATGGAGGAGATATTATTGAAATCTGCTGAAGCATTAACATCAAGGTTCCCTCTAATCCTAAAATCACTAAGGCTTGCTGCTTTAATAGTTTTGGTTCCCGAGCCACTGAGATAGAGGCTGTAATACTGCAGACTAGCTGGTATTTCCTGCGCGCTGTTACCGTTAAACGAAATGATGCTTTCTGCTGTATTATGCCCATTAGCAGTACCTGTCGTTAATGTTCCAGCTATTAAAATATTTGCAGGGTCGGGGGGCTCATTACCGCTGTTTGCGGCACTTTCAAAAACTTTGTTGTAGTTGGAAAAACTGAGGTTGCCGTACCTTCCGCTAATTACAGTTTGTCCGTTACCCGCTTTGTTATAAATTACAGTTCCTGTTGCTGCGCTTGCCAGGCTTCCTCCCGTTTTGGAAATATCAGAAATAACAGTAAGCGTAGTTGTACCAATATTAAACAGTCCAGAGTTCAGTAAGAGGGTACCATTCACAGAGCAATTTGACGAAAGGGTTACTCCGCTCGTATTATCGATAGTTAGATTTCTTATGGAGGAGGGTAATCCGTTCCCTGTAACCTGTTCAGAAGTTCCATTGAAGGTATAATCGGCCCCAGAATGGAATGACCTCGCAACGGTTTGCACTGCGCCAATACTTCCGGAAGAGGAAATCCCTTCTGGATGAGCAGTCTGCAGCTCAGCTCCGGAAGAAAGGGTAAAGCTTCTGCCTGTAATAACGCTGGTGCCAAGAGAAAGTGTAGAACCCTTGTTGACAGTGAATTCAACGAGGGAACCTATTGTATTATTAGAGGAAGTGAATGTTTGGCTGCCCGGTTTGGTGAAAAATACTCTTGCTATTGCGCCGGAGGTTGTTGTAAGAGAGCCTCCATTTTGAGAAAAGTTTCCCTCGATATTAAGGGTGCCTGCATCTCCTGACACTACAGCAAATGTTCCAGCATTCTGGATATAGTCCCCGGAGATCGTTAAAGTAGATGTGGTAGAATTCAAGAGGAGAGATCCTGAACCAGTAGAAACTATTTTAAAATCGCCGCTAACTCCCATTGTGCTTGCCCGCATATTTAACGCAGAAGTTTGTGAGGGGCAATTCCATATGAAGTTATGAAAGAACTCTCCAGTGATCCCCTCAAGGGTAGTAGAGTTAGTAATACCAGTGACCAGACAGGTGGTCCCTTCCTGCCATGTTGCGTTTGGTACCTTGCCTCCGTTCCTCGCGTGTTCGTAGGAGGCCTTATTGTCGAAAATGTAGGAGGGTATATCGCAAGTGCCAGAGTTTTTGACAAATCCTCCATTTATCCAAATGGTAGAACCAGAACCAGTTAGGGTGCCCGCGATATTCACTGTGCCGTTGATCTCAGCTTCGATAGAGGCGGAAGTCAGATTCGCTATAGTTAAGGTTTTGCCCGAGTTAATAAACAATGTTCCACCTTTTTCAACCGTGAGTTGGTCTGCTGTTACATTGGTGGCAACACTTATGGTATGTCCCTCCCGTATGGTAATCACTCCATTTGCATTGGTGGGGAAGCTGTTTGGGGCAGACCATTGACTGCCGGTCCAGGTTTCCCAGTTGGATGTATTTCCCCATTCACCACTTAATTTGCTCCTAAAATCGCCTCTGGCGAGGGACCGCTGATGTTCAGTAGCCGGATTGGTAGTAAGATAGTTTGTGAAATTCGTTGTGCCGTTATACGAATAAATTGCTACATAATAGGTAGTTCCTGCTGATAGTCCTGTAACTGTTACACTGCTTCCGGATCCATTAAAAACTACAAAATTACCGCTTCCGAGTTGACTGCCAGAGCGGAACGCACTATTTGCAATATAGGAAGTTCCATCAACAGGATTCGAATTTACAGTACCTCCTGACTTCATTAATACGATACTATAAGTGTCAGGGGCTGAATTCCAATTGATTGTCATGCCACCTCCGTCGACATCAGAGAAGTTAATATCTGAGGCTTGAACCTGCGGCTCTGCTGCTAGAACATCAAATACAGAACTGGTGCCCGGGCTCAAACTGATACCGGAAGTTCTTGTTGCTGTGATAGCGGCTGTCCCGAATGAGCTGAATCTCGCCCCGCTGACAGTGGCAGAGTTTGCACCGGTGGAAATTGTGCCGCTTATGATTCCAGATAAAGGTCCAGCTGGTCCGCTGCTGCTGATATCAAATGCAGTTTTTGTTCCCACTATTGCTGGTTGGTTGTTGGCATCCTGGGCTTGTACAGTAACACTGAATGAAGTACCTGCGATAGGTACCGAGGGAGAAATGGATGTGATTACAAGCTTTGAAGGAGCTATGAATCCATTGTTCCTTCCTATTCCAAAGTATTTTGTTCCCGTACTCAGATCGCCCATTGCACTAAAGGTTGTTGAAGAACTGAAGGTGTAGGGATCCACACCGGCTTTGGCTGCGCTGTTCTGTTGCCAGAAAGTCCCGTTATAAAAGCCAATAAAATTGTAAGTTCCTAAATCAAAACCGTTGCCTTCCTCACCGCTGTTATATTGGGCCACTACGGATAAGTTACTTCCATTGGCGGTGTTTTCTGTAATAACCCAACGTCTGTTCACTGTTTGATCTGCGTACGCAATATTAGCTGGAATCGCACCATCTGCTACTCGTATTCCATATACGTCGGAAGTTCCAGAATTAGTAAGAGTGATTGGGTTGTAACTTGATTTTCCCACCGGGAAGACCGTTGCGATATTAGAGACGGTTCTTTTTAACTGACCGGTCCCTTCGGTTTTTATATAGGCGGAAGACCTATAGCCGACAATAGCCCCTGCGGCTGCAATAGTTAGATTGTAATTGCCTAAGGAAAGATTGCCTGAGGTAAGTGCAACGGTTCCGTTCACTATAAAGTTCTGTGCAAGCGAAGTACCAGAGCTATTGATCGTAATATTCTTTACGGTATTTGCCGTGGTTGTCGTAAAAGTACCAGTGGAAGCACCTCTAAACTGGTAGTTAGCTCCACTATTAAAGCTTTTGGTACCTGTTGTCTGGATGGAACCATTGTTCCCAAGTCCATTAGGATGAGAAGTGATAATAGTAGCGCCACTCGCCAGGGTGAAAGGAGATGACCCGTCTAAAACTGAAGTTCCAAAGTTTACAATTGCACCACTATTTATGGTGATAGGGATAGCTCCTGAGATAGAACCGCCACTTTTAGTGTAAGTACGTTCTGCTGTCCCGGTAAAAAAAATGCGGCCATTCCCGGCTCCTTTTTGCAGTATGCCGCCAGAAATTGAGAAATTGCCCGCTACATTTAGATATGAATAGTAGGTGCTGTTTGCATTTAACAGAGTTAAAGTTCCACCGCTTTGAAGGTAATCGCCACTTACAGCAAGCGTTCTATTTGCGGAAAGGCTATTGGCAAGTTGAAGAACGCCGGTGCCGGTTGATATGATGGAAAGATTCCCACGTACAGTTGTTAGTCCCCCCGACATGCTTAATACAGTACTTTGGGCTGGGCAGTTCCATGTAAAATTATAGAAACTCTGGCCGAAGCCGATATTTCCCAAAGAGCCTAAAGTGGAGTATCCGATAATTTCGCAGGTGGAGCCTGAGTTCCATGTGGAGCTGGGAATGCTACCAGCGGTAGTAGTGAAGTTGTGCTGGTATTTGCCACCACTATTGAAGGCTATTGTGCCTGTTCTAGTTATGGTACCTGCGTTCTTGAAAATACCAGATACAGAAAGATCTGGTGCCGAACCTGGGCCATTTGCTACAGTAAGAGTAACCCCAGGGTTCAGAACCACCTGTCCGCCGGAATTAATCGTAACCTGGTCGATAGAAATGTTCGCAGTAATCGTAACAGTATGACCTGCCTGAATTGTGATTGTTCCCATTGTACTAGTAGGAGTTCCTTGTGGTGGGGATGCAATCCAATTGCTGCCATCAAATCGTTCCCAGGTGCTTGCTGCATTCCAGTTTCCCGATGAGAAGCTACGGTAGTCTCCGGAAGACTGAGCAAAGACATTTTTAATTGGTAATAAAAGAACGCTTGTAGCAGCGCAAATCAGTAATTTTCTGAATGAGAAACTCATCTACTTAGGTTTTAGGGATATTCTGTCGTCAACAGAATATCCTTTAGCGTTAATACAATCTAGTTCACTTCTGTGAATAGGTGGAATTCTTGATTATTATTGAGCATAATGAATACCCTACTAAACTCGGGGAGTGTATTGCAATAATTTCACCAGCTGTTTTTGTTTATGATTACCCTGGTGATTTTGGCAGCTAAAAGATGAGACTTAAGAGAATAAAAATGGCAAGATAAAAACAGCAACAACAAAAGTGTCGTGTTAATCATTATGAAAATATTTTTCAATGTTTGACTTTTTGTCTTTATTTGTTTAAATAACCAGGCTTGTTAATGTGATATTTTTCCACCTTATTTCACATAATGATGTTTTTTCTCTACAGGACTAACTCGATCGTTGTTTTTAGGGAAAATAGAAATCGTAGGAGTGTTTATTTTATATTCTCAGTTAATTGGGTTTTAACCGTGCATCGAGTGGGAATTTCTTCTACCAAATCCTCGTTTCAACTTTCTTTTTTATTTAAAACACTCATTTATATTTTGTCTGTAAGCATTTTTTATCCTGCGGCTGTCTTTATTATTGGGTGCTTAATGCCCAATTTTTATGTTCAATAAAATTTCTATTCAAGAAAAAATATTAGCCCTTGTGTTTGCTGCGGTCTCCTACAATGCAGAAATCTCCGCCCAGGAGCAGGGTGTACACCAGCAATCGAAATTATACGAATGGCCAAGCGATCCCTTGGTAAAAAAGAAACTGGACAAATGGCAGGATCAGAAGTTCGGTATGATCATTCACTGGGGACTGTATGCAGTTCCTGGAATTATTGAATCATGGTCCATTTGTTCTGAAGACTGGATTGAGCGGGATAGTACTATTGCTTATGAAGATTATAAGAAGTGGTACTGGGGCCAAAGCAAGCTGTTTAATCCTGTAAGGTTCAACCCAGAGCAATGGGCTAAAGCGGGAAAGGATGCAGGTATGAAGTATCTTGTATTTACCACGAAGCATCACGATGGCTTTAGCATGTTCGACACCAAGGAGAGCGACTTTAAAATATCGGCCGGCCCTTTTGCTTCAAATCCCCGTGCTGATGTTGCCCGTCATGTATTTAATGCCTTCAGGAAGCAGGACTTCATGATCGGAGCTTATTTTTCAAAGCCCGACTGGCATTCAGAATATTTTTGGTGGCCAAAGTATGCTACAGCTGATAGGAATGCAAACTATGATATCCGTAAGTATGCCTGGCGCTGGAATAAGTTCAAGCAGTTCAGCTATAACCAGATCTCCGAACTTATGCATAATTACGGTTCCGTCGATATCCTTTGGCTGGACGGAGGCTGGGTAAGGCCCCTTTCTACCGTTAATGATGAGGTAAGAAGCTGGGGGGCTAAAATTCCGGAAGGAAATCAGGAAATTGATATTCCACGTATCGCTTCAATGGCAAGACAGGCTCAGCCAGGATTGCTTGTGGTAGATCGTACTGTCCATGGCCCTTATGAAAATTATCAGACACCAGAGCAGAGGATCCCTGACCATAAGATCGACAATCCCTGGGAAAGTTGTATGACCCTGGGAGGAGCATGGGGATATGTTCCTAACGACCAATATAAAGACGCAGCAACCGTTGTCCGGTCCTTAATAGAAATAGTAGCGAAAGGTGGAAGTTTATTACTTGGAGTTGGCCCTCGCGCGGATGGGACTTTACCCGAAGCCGTCATTCAGCGACTAGAGGATATCGGTAAATGGATGAAATTGAATGGTCCGGCGATTTATAATACGAGAGCTGTTGATAACTACAGGCAGGGTGATGTTTGGTTTACCAGGAGTAAGGATTCAAAAACCTTTTACGCCCTCTATGCTTCTGCTGATAAGTCTTTGCCTGACAACATCTCATGGAATGGTAATAAGCCGCATGCTGGATCTAAAATGAAGCTATTAAGTACAGGAGAAAGTTTACGCTGGACTAATGAGAATGGTCTTACAAAAGTTTATCTACCCTCTTCTCTTAAAGAAAAAGATCCGCTTTTGAGCACAGCCCTTGCTATTTCTTTTGATGTACAAAAATAGTTTTACAATTCTTTGGAAGAAATAGGTTATTTCATGAAGGTAAGAGGAAATTATCGGCAGTTTTGTTTATTCTAATAATAATTCAAAAAAATAATATTGTTGTAAGCATATATTAAGAAATTATTGTCCTTCTATTAAATGGAGGTATTTCACCTTTACAAATGATTAAAGAGAGATTTATAGAACTTCTTACAAAGGACCTCGCGGGGGAGATCTCAGATCAGGAAAGACAGGAGTTGTCTTATCTGATAGGAGAGGATGAATCATACCGCAAGGAAGCTGAGCTATACCGCATGTACTGGGGGAGAAGTTATGAGAAAAAGATAGATAGTCAGGCCGTTTTTAGTAAAGTTCTAGGTAAAATAAAGGAGCGGGAGAGTTTGGAGCAATCTTCTCCGTCATATTTTGAAGATACCGAAAGTGTTGAAGAGAATAAATCCAGAAGCAGTTTTTCTGCTCGTTGGCTAGCAGCCACGTTAAAGATAGCGGCTACTGTTTCTATAGCAGTTCTTTCGATATTTACTTATAACTATATCAATGACGAGAATACGAGTAAGAGAGGAGAAAATTGGCTGGTTAAGGTAACACCTAAGGGGGTAAAATCTTCATTCATTTTGCCTGATGGTACACGAATTATACTAAATGCGGGCAGCAAGTTAGAGTATCCCAAAGAATTTGATGGAAAAACCAGAGAGGTTTATTTTACCGGAGAAGGTTTTTTCGATGTGAGAGAAGATAAAAAGCACCCTTTCATCATCCATGCTGATGAGATGAATATCAAAGTTTTGGGAACAACTTTCAATGTTAAATCCTACCGAGGTGATAAAACTTCAGAAGCAACATTAATACGGGGCTCTATAGCGGTATCGATGAATGACCATCCCGACGAACGAGTTGTATTAAAGCCATCTCAGAAGCTGGTGATAATGAACAGTAAGGATCCTGTTAATGGAGAGAATAGTCGGGTTCAGCAGGGAGAAAATAAGAAAATATCAAAGCTTACAACCATCACCTATTATAAGGATAGTGATACTACTGCCATAGAGACTTCCTGGGTGGAAAATAAGCTGATTTTTAAGCAAGAGGATTTTGAGTCTGTTGCACGCAAGATGGAGCGTTGGTATAACGTAGACGTCAAATTCCAAAGAGAGAATGTAAAGGGCTTAAGGTTTACCGGGGCCTATGAACAGGAAACTTTGGATGAAGCATTGAAAGCCCTGCAGATGACTGAAGGTTTTGCCTTTAAATACAAGATAGAAAAGTCGACCGTAACAATATATTAACCTCTAACTATTAGATATGAAGTAAGAATGCTACAAAAAAAGAACCGGAAACTATTGGAGTAATTTCCGGCTGAAAAGATTAATCATTGCTTCCTGCCAGAAGCGAATAATAAACTAAAATCAAGTAAAAATATGGAATTTTTTACACGTCGTCAAGACGTCCGGGTCCCCTATGGACTTTTAAAGTGTCTTTTTTTGATGAAATTAACCTTAGGATTATTGCTGGTTTTTAATTTTCACGCGTTAGCAGGCGCCTTCTCGCAGACCAGGGTTACATTAAACCTCAAGTCGGTAGGGTTCCAGGATCTTTTGTCAGAGATAGAAGCTAAAACGGTTTACCGCTTCGTTTTCAGCAATCGCAACATACCTGCTGAGCAAAGAGTAGATGTGCGTGTCAAGGATGCAGAGGTGTCAAAAGTGCTTAATCAGGTACTTCAAAACTCTAGTTTTACGTATAACATTCTTGAGAGTAATCTCATCGTGATTGTTCCGAAAGAGAATGTTGCTCAGGCTGTTATTAAAGGACGTGTACTTGATGAAACAGGTCAGCCGCTTATTGGGGCAGCAGTAAAGGTTAAAGGTGGAGGTGTTGGAACCTCTACAGATGTTAACGGTAACTTTACGGTAAACGCCGCTGATAATGCAGTATTAGTGATTTCTTATATCGGATATATCACGAAAGAGGTTCCAGTGAATGGACAGTCTTCTATTACCGTTCGTCTTGATCCTTCTGCAAATAATTTGAAGGAGATTGTGGTAACCTCATTTGGTATCAAAAGAGAGCAGAAAGCTTTAGGGTATGCTGTTACTACCTTAAATTCGAAAGATCTTACTCAATCTGGAAACACCAATATTGGTTCTGCATTGTACGGTAAGGCGCCAGGTGTTTCTGTGACTACGGCTCCTGGGGGGGCAAGTAGTGCAGTAAACGTTCAGGTTCGAGGTATAAACTCGATTGGCTATAACAGGCAACCTTTATATGTTATAGATGGAATAATGATGCGGAACGACAACCAAAATGGGGCGGCAGGAGCTAACAATGATAACTATTGGGATGATCAACGTATTCGCGGTAATGGAATTCTAGATATCAACCCTGCAGACATCGAGAGCATGACGATCCTTAAAGGAGCGAGTGCAACAGCCTTATATGGTTCAGATGCAGCGAGCGGTGTTATCGTAATTACTACAAAAAAAGGTTCTAAAGACAGAGGGCTTGGTATTGACTTCAATTATGCGGGAACATTTGAAAATGCCGCATTTCTTCCTAAGTTTCAGAATGTGTATGGGCCAGGCTATGATAGGGCGACGAACTTAGCTAACGGGGCTACTGCCGAAGGTTGGATCGCTGATGCCAGCTCCCCAAGTGGATTTAGACCCTATTTCCGGGCTTACGGCCAGTTTGGCCCCAAGATGGAAGGTCAGCAGGTAAAATGGTGGGACGGCTCAATTCGTTCATTTTCTCCACGTGCTGATAATTACAAGGACGTATATGATGACGGATTCAGTTCTAATATAAACCTCGCTATCTCCAATCAAACAGATAAAGCAAATTATCGTCTTTCAGCTACCCGTCTTGACTATAAGGGTACTAACCCGGGAAGTGAGCAGGAAAGGAATACTTTTAATCTAAATAGTACTTTAAAGATTAGTAATAAGTTAAGTACAGATGTGGTGGTAAACTACATGAATACTCTTACTCATAATCGTCCGTACTTATTAGGACAAGTTTTGGGTTCCTTTGGTGGATACTTTAGCCGGACTGAAGATATGGGATTGATGAAGGAAAAGTACAAGACAAGTCAGGGATACAAGTATGTCACTTTAGCTAACGCTGCCCAGTCGCCAGAAGCCTTTGTTTATAACACAAGAGCTACTAATCTTCTTGATCTTTTTTGGCAACAATACCGGAACAGTTACGACGAAACGGAAAACCGTTTACTTACAAGTGTAACTGCTAATTGGGACGTAGTTAAAAATCTAAAATTAAGAGGTCGCATAGGTAATGATTATACCGGATTAAATATTGAACAAAAACAATATAACGAAGTTCCTTTGATTTACAACCAGCCAACAAGTAGTACTGGAGGGTTTAGTACTTCTAAAGGTTTTTACTCAGTGTTATACGGAGATGCATTGCTAACTTATAACAATAAAATTGGAAGAGATCTATCCTATTCAGCCTCCGGAGGTTTTCAATCCAGAACAGAAGAATACAGGGATCAGAGTTCAAATACAGAGCAAGGGCTTTCTACAGAAAACTGGTTCTCATTAGCTAATACCTATGCGCAAGCCAGGACAAATGCTTCCCGGAAAGAATTTTTACAATATGCCTACTTGGGTATTGCAAACCTTGGATATAAAGACTATTTGTTTTTAGAAGGAACAGCACGAAAAGAGTATATATCCTCTCTAGCGCCAGGGTATAATAATTATTTCTATTCCTCACTTAATTCAAGTTTTGTTTTCTCGGACGCGTTTAAATTGCCAAAATTTATCTCTTTTGGAAAGTTGAGAGCTTCTTATGGGGTAGTAGGAAACGGTCCGCCAATGTATGAGGCAAACGTTGCTTATTCTCAACAATCTCTTCAAACAGCTAACGGTTCTGTTCCTGCACAAACCATTTCAGGTACTTATGGAAATAGAACCCTGGAGCCTGAGAAGAAATATGAGGCGGAGTTCGGTGTCGAATCAAGATTTTTAAACAATAGGGTTGGATTTGATATAAGCTACTATGATAACCAAATCAAGAATCAAATATTGAGTCTAACAACTTCACCTACGGTTGGTGCTCCTGGTCAGATTGTTAATATCGGAAAGGTCGGCAGTAAAGGTTTGGAACTATCACTATTTGGAACACCTGTGAGTGGAGCATTAAAATGGAATACTCGTCTAAATTTCTCAATGAATAGGACAAGATTGCTTGATATTGACGGCGAGAGTAAACAGCTGAAGCATAGAGAGTTTGAGCAAGGTTCAATTCTTTTTGCTTCAAATGTCGGTAGTGTCTTAGGAGATATAATGGTTCATCGTAAAGCTACTGATGAAAATGGTAATTATTATATTAATAACAACGGGTTTTATGTATATGATCGCTCTGCCCTTGTAAAGGTGGGTAATATTATGCCTAAAGCCACTGGTGGTTTAGTAAACTCGTTCAACTATAAACGCTTCAATCTTGATTTTACGGTCGATTACCGTTTTGGAGGACAAATGTTGTCAGCGCCTACAAAATATATGATGGGTGTGGGAATGTTTGAAAATACACTACAGTATAGGGATGCTGAGCACGGAGGTCTTCAATACACAGTAAATGGTGTCACCTATAACGATGGCGTTATGTTGAAGGGGGTGAATCAGACAACTGGAGCTCCTAACACCCGAGTTGTTAGTGCAGCTGAGTATTATATGAATACATATGCTTGGGGGCAAGAAGCTGATAATGAAGAGGGGGCTGTATTTGATAATAGCTTCATCAAAATGAGGGAGGCCGTTCTAGGGTACAACTTACCGGTATCGCTTGCTCAGAAAATGCACGTTCGAAATGTGAGATTATCAGTAATTGGTCGTAATCTTTTCTATTTCTGGAAAACTCTTGAGAACCTCGACCCTGAAGCACCGGTTGGAAACAAATGGTGGTCACAAGGAATCGATGTAGGTTCAACAGCACCAACAAGAAGTATTGGTTTCTCATTAAATGCTCAGTTTTAAGTTCAGCCCCGGATTCTATTCTCTTAACGTCTAGAGACGTTAAGAGAATAGAATCCCAGAAAATTAAATCAAATGAAAAAGATATTATTTGCCCTTTGTTTATTAGCTGGTTCTGCTACTTTACTTTCAGGCTGTAAAGAGCAATTGGAGGAGAAGTATTTCAACCCAGAAAGATCAACTGAAGCTAATGTCTCAGGTCTTTTCTCCTCAATGCTTAATAATGACAGGGTTCGACCCTCTTATTATAACGTTAGAACATTTTTAGCGCAACATGCCATCGTTTATGGCCAGACTGGTGGTTTTTCAAATTCCAATAGAGTTTACGAGCAAAACGACAATTATAGTTCCGCTTACTGGAATGATTTCTACACATCTACGGTAAATGGAGGCGGAGTTTTAGCTCTTTATCGAGAGATGGAAAACGCATACGCTGCGCTTCCAGAATCTGATAAAGCTAGCAATGAAATTTTCCTCAAGGCTGCAAGTGTAATATTATACGATGAAGCATCTAAGTTGGTAGACTTGTGGGGAGACATACCTTTCTCCGAAGCGGGAAGTTTGAATGCTACAAGCACATTGAAATACCCCAAGTATGATGACCAAAGAGAGTTATACAACACCTTTATCTCTGGTCTTGATGCTGCTGCCACTTACTTTGCAACAGCAAAAACAACATCAAGCTTCAATAGGCACGATATTCTGTTGTCGGGTAACGTTGATAATTGGAGAAGATATGCAAATTCTATAAGACTTCGTCTTTTGATGCGGATTTCTAATGTTGATGAAGCTATGGCCCGCACGGAAATACTGAAAATGCTAGGTAATCCAGCACAATATCCCCTTGTAGACGGAGGAGGAGTATCAAATTATAACCCAGCCACTTCAGATATTCTTTTAAGGCCTTTAAGAACAAATAATGAGACATTAAATTCGGCTTTAACAGAGGTTAGTACCTATTGGGCACCAGATTATATGTTGAATACCGTAATGCTTCCAGCGAATGATCCTCGGATCCCCGTGATGTTCGACAAGTTCGGTAGAACCGTTAATGGCGTGTTTATTCCTAATCCAACTTACAGAGCAATGCCTATAGGAACACCCGCGGAACAGCAAACTCTAATTTTTACAGAATATGCTATACTGGATTCTGCAACCTTCTTGCAGAATAGAATGATTCCCGGAGTTGTAATAACTGCTCCTGAGGTTAATTTCATCAAGGCAGAAGCTTTTCAACGATGGGGCAGCGGAGATGCAAAAACTACTTATGATTTAGCTCTTCGTCAGTCTATAAACTTCTATTACTACTTAAATAGTATAAACGATGCAGGAGGAAGGAAAGAAACGATGCCTGCAAGCTCCGTAATTGATAACTTTGTTAACAATTCATCAGTAAACTATTCAGGTACTGATGCTCAGAAGCTGGCGAAGATCTATACTCAAAAATGGCTTCACCTTGGTTTCCTACAGGCTAATCAAGCGTGGTCTGAATACAGGAGGACAAATACTCCTACTTTAACTTTCCCTGTTCAAACGCAGGTGGGCCTTGAAAGTCCGCCGACCCGTTTACTCTATCCGGCCGTAGAAAAGACGTTTAACGCTGCAAACTACGAGGCAGTTAAGGCTGAAGATACCAGAACGACTAAAATCTTCTGGGACGTTAATTAATTCCCTTCATTCTTGTCAGGTTGCATTATGCAACCTGACATTCATTCCCCTTTTAACGCACATTATGTGTGTTACTGGCTTTCTTATGTCTAAATTTTTATGATCCACACTGCTAAATACACACTTAAATCAGGAGCGCAGAAGTTGAAGAATGTTTTCGGGCTGTCAATTCCCCTAAGCCTTTTACTGTTTTCTGCAGCAACTGCTCAACAAAACTATAATTTTACAACAGGCCTTGTCGCTCCATCTGTACATCGGTACGGTCGCGAGGCTTTATATAAAGATTTTTTTGCCCTTAATTATTATAAGGGTTCTATAAAAGCACCTTTAGAAAATGCCAACCTTTTAACCAATGATAAAGGGGAGAATATTTCCTGGAGATCATTGGCTGTAAACACAGATAAAAAATTTAAAGATAAGGCGTTAAGCAACGGCTATCTGTATCTTACTTACCAGTCAGATAAGGAGCAAAAGGCCATCTTGCATGTAAGCGGTAATAACATGGTTTATGTAAACGGAGAACCTAGAGCGGGAGACTTGTATGCATACGGCTATCTTTATTTGCCGGTTCAGCTGAAAAAAGGCCTGAACGAGTTCTACGTTCGAGGTAGCAGTTTCTCCTCAGAAGAGGGGATAGCTGCAGAACTTCTATTTGATCAGAAATCAACATTCCTGAATATAAAAGATCCGACTTTACCTATTATAATCGCTGGGAGGGATAAGAACCAACTTTCCGGTGCAGTTGTAATAGTTAACAATACAGATAAGACACTAAGCGGCTTGAAAATCAGCAGTAAGCTGGAAGGAAAAACAGCGAATTTAAACGTTCCCTCCATCCCGGCTATGTCTGTACGGAAGGTTCCTTTTAACATTGATCCTTCGGCTATTTCTGCTAAAGGCATGTACGATTGTTCTCTTAGTCTTGTGAAGGGATCCTCAACTCTCGACGTTCAAAATATCCGGATAGAGGCAGTATCGGAAACCGAGGATTATAGCAGGACTTTTGTCAGCAACGTCGACGGGAGTACACAATACTTCAGTGTAAGTCCTCAGAAGCAAGGAGGAAAAGCTACCCCTGATCTATTCCTTTCAGTTCACGGAGCTGGAGTAGAGGCCATCAATCAGGCCCGGGCTTACAAAAGCAAGGAAGAAGGTGTTCTGGTAGCAGCAACCAACCGCCGTCCCAGGGGATTTAATTGGGAAGACTGGGGAAGGATTGATGCATTGGAGGTATTAGGGATAGCAAAAAAGGAATTTAAACCAGATCCTAAACGCATATATCTAACCGGGCACTCCATGGGAGGTCATGGTACCTGGTATCTTGGGGCCACTTATCCTGGTATGTGGGCTGCCATAGCTCCTTGCGCAGGGTACCCAACATTGGCTGGTTATGGTTCTGCTGACGGAAAAATTCCGGATATCTCAGGAAAGCCAGCTGTAGAGAAACTTATTCTGCAGGCAAGCAATCAAAGCGATGTTTTTCAGCTTGCTAAAAATTATAAAGCAGGGGGTGTATACGTTCATCATGGAGATAGTGATGAAGTGGTAACGGTTAATTTTGCGCGGCAGATGCACCAGGTACTCGCTGGATTTCAGAAGGATATGAGTTATTACGAATATCCGGGAGGTAGTCACTGGTTCGGAGATGAAAGCGTTGATTGGGCTCCTCTTTTCGATTATTTCAAATGGCACACGATCCCTGCAGATACAGCGGTGAAAGATGTTGATTTCACAACGGCTAATCCGGCTATTTCATCTTCCTTCCACTGGGTTTCAATCCTTCAGCAACAGGAGTCATTGAAATATAGTCGCATTCGTTTATCCCGTTCAGATGATTTAAAAACAATCAGCGGTACTACAGAAAATGCCTCTGTTGTCTCATTCGATCTAAGTGGCCTTTCCGCGGGTACTCCTGTTAAGATCGCCCTGGATGGTAGTGAGATAAAGTACAGTACAAAGTCTGGCTCAGACAAGGTGTTCTTGAGAAGGAATAATAGCCAATGGACCATTGGAAATGCTTTGTCCGATTCAGAGAAAGGTACACTAAGGAACGGTACGATTAAGGAAGCCTTCAATAACAGGATGGTCTTTGTTTATGGTACTTCTGGATCTGCAGCAGAAAAAGCATGGGCCTATAACAAAGCAAGATACGACGCTGAATCATGGTATTACAGAGGTAATGGAAGTGTGGATGTTATTGCCGATAAAGAGTTTAGTCCGGCAAGGTACGCCGACAGAGGTGTAATTATTTACGGTAATGCAAGTACTAACTCGGCTTATAATAAACTATTGAAGAATTGCCCTGTGAAGGTAGACAAGGGTGTAGTAACTGCCGGAAATCAAAAATACAGAGGTGATGATCTGGCCGCTTATTTTGTTTGGCCTCGAAGCGACAGTAAAAAAGCTTCTGTCGCAGTAATTGGAGGTAGCGGATTATTAGGTATGAAGGCTGCTGATGCTAATCAGTACTTTGCAGGAGGCAGCGGCTTTGCTGATTATATGATCTTCAAGGCCGACCTTTTGGAAAAGGGCGCTTCTGCGATAAAGCAGGCAGGTTACTATGGAAACGACTGGAGCCTTGAAAAAGGTCAGAAAATAAGTCAGGATTAAGAGCGAGTTGTAAGCAGTTTCCTAATAAATATTGTCCTTATTAAAAATATTGATTGTTAGTGTTCGAAAGTGTAAAAGTGCGGCTTAGCCGCACTCTGCACAGTTCGCAGCCTACGAAAAAGTTCAGTCCATAATTATGAATTCCCACTCTCTTCTTCATTATTTAACTGCTTTTCTAATTATTACCGGGATGGCTGATTCCTCAGCTCAGAAGACAGGAGAGAGGAATTCTGTAATTATTGAAAGCAGTGATTCTTATGAAGAAATAATTGACAAAGCTGCTACTATTGTTCCCACCTCAAGGCAATTGCGCTGGCAGCAACTGGAGATGACGGGGTTCATACATTTTGGAATGAATACTTTTACAGGAAAAGAATGGGGGGATGGAACGGATAGCCCCGCGAAGTTCAATCCAACTAATTTAGACGCAGAACAGTGGGTAAGGATTTGTAAAGAGGCGGGGATTAAACAGGTTATCCTAACGGCGAAGCATCATGATGGCTTTTGTCTCTGGCCCAGCGATTATACAGATTACTCTGTAAAAAGCAGTCCCTGGAAGGCCGGAAAGGGCGATGTTGTAAGAGAGACTGCGGAAGCTTGCCGGAAGCACGGAATAGGTTTTGGAATCTATCTTTCTCCATGGGACAGGAACTCCAAATTGTTCGGTAATAATCAGGCTTATAACGCTTATTTTATGAACCAGTTAAAAGAGTTGCTTTCAAATTATGGCAGGGTAGATGAAGTTTGGTTTGATGGTGCGAATGGTGAAGGACCAGGCGGAAAGAAACAGGACTATGACTTTGATAGCTGGTATAAGTTGATCAGGAAGCTTCAGCCGCAGGCTGTAATTGCAGTAATGGGACCTGATGTGAGATGGGTGGGTACTGAAAGCGGATATGGGAGGGAAACGGAGTGGAGTGTGGTGCCGGTGGATCTTCAGGCTCAGGAAGGTATTGCAGCCGGCTCTCAAAAGGAGGTTTCTTTTGCTCCGAAGAACAGAATGGAAGACGATCTCGGCAGTCGTGAAAAAATAGTAAAAGCAAAGGCCCTTGTCTGGTACCCATCAGAAATAGACGTATCTATACGGCCGGGATGGTTTTATCATCCGGAGGAGGATAACCAGGTAAAAAGTCCTGAGAAGTTAACAGACATCTATTTCCACTCGGTAGGAAAAAATGGAGTTCTCCTCCTAAATATCCCTCCTGATACAGGGGGGCTGATCAGCAACAGTGACGTGACCAGCCTTAAAGGTTTTCGATCAATACTTAATAAAACTTTCTCCAAGAACTATGCATCTGAAGGAAAGACCAGTAGCAATAAGCGGCAAATAAAAGCGCTAACCGATAATGTTTATTCCACTGATTGGACCACCAAAGGAAAAGATTCAACTGCCACTATTAATATTACTTTAAAAGAACCACAGGAAATAGATATCCTTTCCATTCAGGAGAATATAATGAAGGGCCAGAGAGTTGAGGCTTTCAGTCTAGAGTATAAAAGTAATGGAGAGTGGAAGCTCCTGGCGCAGGGAACCACGGTAGGTTATAAACGACTGTGTAAATTCCCTCCAGTTAAAGGGAAAGAGTTTAGAATAAATATCCTTTCATCAAGAAGGAACCCGGTTTTAAGTGAGATCGGTTTATACAAGCAATCTTATTAATACAATCAAACACACACCAAAAATGAAAAAGATCCTGGTCGGCTTATTAGTAGCTTTATCGCTTGGAGGGGAACTTCGGGCGCAGGTAAGTATCATTCCACGTCCGGCTGAAATGAGCCTTTCCCAATCGGAAGGCAGTTTTAAGCTGAGCACAGGTACTCCAATTGTTTACAAGCAGCAAGGCTTAAAAAAATCAGCCGGATTTTTAAAGACCTATTTGCAGGAGTTTTATAATCTGAACCTTTCGGAAAACGCAAAGCAAACATCAAAAGGTATTTTTCTGAACCTTGACAAAAAGGCAGTGACAACAGCTCATGCTTACTCTTTAACTGTAAAAAAAGAGGGGATTTTTATAAATGCAGCAACAGAAGAAGGCATTTTCTACGGCGTTCAATCGCTGATCCAAACATTGGATCCGGCTAGAAAAAATCTTGAAATTCCATATCTGACAATTCAGGATAAACCTCGTTTCGACTACCGTGGAATGCATCTTGATGTAAGCCGGCATTTCTTCCCGGTTTCGTTCGTGAAGAAATACATCGATTACCTTGCCCTTCACAAGATGAATTACTTCCACTGGCATCTTACTGACGACCAGGGATGGAGGATTGAAATAAAAAAATACCCTAAGCTAACGGAGGTGGGGTCGGTTCGTAAGGGAACAATAATAGGTCATTATCCGGGCACGGGGAATGACAATACCCCTCATGGCGGATTTTATACTCAGGAGCAAATAAAAGAGGTGGTAAAATATGCCGCGGACAGATATATAACGGTGGTTCCTGAAATAGAGATGCCTGGTCATGCCTCTGCTGCTCTTACAGCTTACCCTTACTTAGGTTGCACTGGCGGGCCCTACAAAGTACAGGAAACATGGGGTGTCTTCGACGAGGTTTTTTGTGCCGGTAACGACCAGGTCTTTTCCTTTCTTCAGGATGTTATTGACGAAGTTATTCCTCTTTTTCCTTCTAAATACATTCATATCGGGGGCGATGAATGTCCTAAGACCAGTTGGAAAAAATGTCCTAAATGCCAGCAACGGATAAAAGATCATAAGCTGAAGGATGAGCATGAGTTGCAAAGCTATTTTATCCAGCGTATGGAGAAATATGTGAATGGAAAAGGAAAAACCATTATCGGTTGGGACGAGATCCTTGAGGGAGGACTTGCACCCAACGCTGTTGTAATGAGCTGGCGGGGTGAAGAGGGAGGAATCGAGGCTGCCAAGCAGAATCATTATGTGATGATGACACCAGGAGGCTATGTGTATTTCGACCATTCCCAAAGTGCAAGAGAGGATTCACTTACAATTGGGGGCTTTACAACAGTACAGAAAGTGTATAGCTACGAGCCATTGCCGGCAGCGCTACCTGTGGCATCGCATAAGTATATCCTTGGGGCACAGGCTAATGTCTGGACTGAATATATTACCAATCCTGCAAAAGTGGAATATCAGATCTTCCCAAGGATGAGTGCATTAAGCGAAGTGTTGTGGAGTCCGAAAGAAAGTCGCGACTGGAGCGATTTCGAGAAACGTTTGAAAGTCCAGTTTTCCAGGTACGACCTGTGGAAGGTAAATTATAGCAGGGCATTTTTCGATCCTCTGTCGACGGTTAAGAAAGAAAAATAGATCAATTCAAAGCCAGTCCAATGTTGAATTTTAAGGCTATAAACAACAGGATAGCTCTGCTGTTGCTCTTGCTGCTCGGAATGGAAAATAGCCTTTTCGCTCAGAAGAAACACTCGTTCGAGATTAAGGACGGCCAGTTCCTGTACGATTCCAAGCCGGTACAGATCCGCTCAGGAGAGATGCACTACGCGCGCATCCCTAAAGAATACTGGCGGCACAGGATGAAAATGTTACGGGCACTGGGACTTAATACCGTTGCCACTTATGTTTTCTGGAACTATCATAATACCGCTCCGGGAGTATGGGATTTTCGCTCGGGCAACAAAGACATTAGAGAATATCTGAAAATTGCACAGGAAGAAGGATTGTTCGTCATCCTGCGACCAGGCCCTTATGCTTGTGCTGAATGGGAGTTTGGTGGTTATCCCTGGTGGTTACAAAAGGAGAAGAATCTGGTGATCCGCTCTTTCAACAAACCCTTCCTCGATTCTTGTAACCAATATATCCAGCGCTTAGCGGCGGAGGTGAAAGGTTTTCAGGTAAGCAAAGGCGGACCTGTTATTATGGTTCAGGTGGAGAATGAATTTGGATCCTACGTAAATCAAAGAAAGGATATTCCACTTGCCGAACATAAGAAGTACAACGAGGCGATTAAAGGGATGCTTTTGAAGTCTGGTTTCGAAGGACCATTTTTTACCAGTGATGGATCATGGCTTTTTGAGGGCGGCGCTCTTCCCGGAGTTTTACCCACCGCGAACGGAGAAAACAATATTGATAATCTAAAAAAGGCCGTCGACAAGTATAATGGAAACAAGGGCCCATACATGGTAGCTGAATTTTATCCGGGTTGGTTGGATCACTGGGGCGAGCCCTTCGTGAGGATCTCCGCGGAGGAGGTAGCTAAGCAAACAGAAACTTATCTGAAAGCGGGAATCAGCTTCAACTATTATATGGTTCACGGGGGAACAAACTTCGGTTTTACTTCCGGCGCTAATTATAATAATGAACATGATATTCAACCGGATATTACCAGTTACGATTATGATGCTCTCGTTTCAGAACCAGGCTGGGTTACTCCAAAATATACAGCAATAAGGGAACTTCTGACAAAGTATACCAATGGGAAACTTCCGGAAGTTCCTCCTGCCTTGCCTGTTATTTCACTCGGTCCCCTGCGCTTTTCCAAAACCGTAGTGCTTTCAGACCTAAAGAAGCAGATAAGGCCTGTTTCTAATGTTCAGCCTCTGAGTTTTGAGGAATTAAACCAGGGTCATGGGTACGTGCTGTACAGTAAACGTTTTAACCAGCCTGTACAAGGGAAGCTGAAAGTTGAAGGATTGCGTGATTACGCTACCGTTTACGTAAATGGAACGAGAGTAGGGGTGTTAAACCGCATGCTTAACCAGTATGAGCTGGAGGTGAACATCCCTTTTAATAGTACCCTTGAGCTTCTGGTAGAGAATATGGGCAGGATCAATTACGGCGAAGAGATCGTGAATAATAGAAAGGGGATAATAAGTCCCGTTAAGATCAATGATTTCGAGATCTCCGGAGGTTGGGAAATGTACAAAATGCCGTTTGAAACTGTTCCGAATACGGAGAATTTTAGTAATCGCAATAAACAAGGTCAGCCTGCGATGTATTCCGCAAGTTTTGACCTTCAAAAAACAGGAGATACTTTCCTTGATATGCAGGGCTGGGGAAAGGGGATTGTTTTTGTTAACGGTCACAATCTGGGAAGGTATTGGAATGTTGGTCCCCAGCAAACGCTTTATGTTCCTGGTTGCTGGTTAAATAAAGGTAAAAATGAAATAGCTGTTTTCGAGCAGCTGAATGATACTATACAAGAGAGCATAAGTGGGATAGAGAAACCTATTCTTGAACAGTTAACCTCAACACCTTAAGTTTAGAATGATCAATAAATTAATAAAATATTCTTTCTGCTGTGTTTTGTCTTTGTTCTTGTTTGGTGGAGGCAGTGCGGCTCTTGCTCAAGCTCCTGCACCGGCAAAAGCAGCAGATTTTAAACACCTTTTTACTCCTCCTTTAGCTTATGTTGCCGGTTTTGCTAAGGTAGCCCCGGAAATAGACGGAGATGTTTACGGAGATAAAGTATGGGAAAGGGCGGTGTGGACAGAAAGCTTTTCAGATATTGAAGGGGATCTGAAACCAAAACCCCGGCATAACACCAGGGCAAAAATGCTTTGGGATAAAAATTACTTATATATCGCAGCGGAAATGGAAGAACCTGGTGTGTGGGCCAATATTACCAAACACGATGAAGTGATCTTCTATGATAACGACTTTGAAGTTTTTATAGATCCGGATAATAATACGCACCAGTATTTTGAAATAGAGCTCAATGCTCTGAATACCGTTTTTGATCTTTTCCTTTCAAAACCTTACCGAAACAACTCAGGAGCTTTGATCCCCTGGGACGCAAAGGGTATGAAGTCGGCTATAAAAGTTTTAGGAAGCATCAATGACGCCAGTGATCAGGACAAGGGCTGGACTGTTGAAATGGCGATCCCTTTCTCTTGCATTTCCATTGGCAATGATCCGGTGATCCCTAAGGATGGAAGTCTCTGGCGTATAAATTTTTCAAGGGTTGAATGGGATACTAAAGGGACTGGAAGCAAGTATGAAAAACTGAAGGACAAGAATGGAAAAGTATTACCGGAAAATAATTGGGTTTGGTCCCCCCAAGGCGTAATTAACATGCATCTGCCGGAGCGTTGGGGGTATCTGCAGTTCAGTAGTAAAGAAGAGCCCGGTTCTTTTGTACTTCCTTACACTGAGCAACAGAAGCAATATTTATGGCTTCTCTATTACCGGCAAAAGGAATATCATTCAAGGCATGGGCGCTACGCTTCCAATATAGCTACCCTTGGTTTTCCAGCAGCTTCTTTCTCCATATCCGGTAAGCTTAACAGCTTGAAAATGGAAGCCGGGACCCGGCAGTTTAACGCTATTATCAGTGCTGGTAAAAGTTCCTGGAGTATAAATGATGAAGGTTTGATACAAGCTTTGTAGGTATGAGTAATAGACGGAATTTTCTGAAAAAAAGCATTGTAGCAGGATCGGGACTAGCTGCCGCTAATTTTAGCGGACTCTCAACCCTTACAGCATCTGAACTTAAGAGTACCACTGCAAATACTACTGCTATTAAACATTGGGTATGGATAAACCCCAAGCATGGTGAGAGTGAAAAGGATTTGAAGCAGAGGTACTCTCATTATTACAGTGCTGGGATTCGTGGTATCTTCTTCGAAGGAGACAGCGAAGTCCATTTCCGGACAGCTAAAGTTTGCAAGCTCGAAGCTCATCGCTGGATCTGGACGATGAACAGGGGCGAGAAAAGCCTTCGGGAAGCCAATCCTGAAATATTTGCCATAAATCGTAAAGGGGAATCTTGTGCAGACAAGCCTCCTTATGTTGACTACTACCGCTGGTTATGCCCTAGCAAACCCGAAACCCTGGCTCACCTGAAGAAGGATGTCGAGCATAATCTCAATAAAGACTATGTGGATGGTATTCACCTTGACTATGTTCGTTTTTGTGATATAATCCTTCCTGTAAACCTCTGGAAGAATTATAAGATCGTTCAGACTAGCGAGCTTCCGGAATACGATTATTGCTATTGCAGCGATTGTAAAAGGAAGTTTAAAGAACAATACGGACAGGATGTCGATCAACTGGAATACCCCGAAGCTAGTCTTTCCTGGAGATTGTTCCGGTATAATGCCATCACTGGTATCGTTAATCAGCTCGCGGCGGTTGCAGCTTCAAAGAGGAAATCAATAACCGCTGCAGTCTTTCCCACGCCAGAAGTTGCTAAAAGAAATGTGCGTCAGGATTGGGTGAACTGGAACCTTACGGGCGTATGTCCCATGATCTATCACGGCTTTTATAAGGAACCGGTGAGCTGGATAGGTGACGCTGTTAATGAAGGGGTAAAAGCACTCAACGGACGCTTTCCTCTTTATGCAGGTGTTTTTCTGCCCGATTTTAAAAACAAAGAGGAACTTGAAGCCGGAATAAAGCTCGCTCTGGATAGGGGAGCAAGAGGTATATCGCTTTTTGGCGATGTAACGGAAGAGGTGCTGGAAAGCCTTGAAAAGTTTAAAAAACACACTTAGACCAAATTATATGAATACTAAAAGATCTTTAATTACCAAATTCCATTTCCTGTTTACTATGTGCTGTATCGGGCTGGCATCTCAACTTTCTGCCCAAACAATAGCGGCAGGAGGAACCAAGCCTTTGGGGCCCCTTAGCTCTTATGTTGACCCATATATCGGCACGGGCTTTCATGGCCACGTTTTTATGGGGGTAAATGTTCCCTTTGGTGCAGTTCAATTAGGCCCTACCAATATGTCGGAAGGCTGGGACTGGTGTTCAGGGTATCACTACTCGGATTCGCTCATTATCGGTTTTGCACATACACATTTAAGTGGTACGGGCATAGGTGATCTGGGAGATATTCTTTTTATGCCGGTAACAGGAGAGGTGAAACCTTCGAAAGGCAGGCCTGGAAATCCGGCATCTGGTTATTATTCACCTTTTTCTCATAGTGATGAAATTGCCAAAGTTGGTTACTACTCCGTTAAGCTCAAAAAGTATAATATCAAAGCAGAGCTGACTGCCACAGAAAGGGTTGGGATGCACCGCTATTCCTACCCAAATGGAAGTACGCCTAAAATGGTCATTGACCTCGAACAAGGTATCGGATGGGATCGCTCCGGAGAAAATTATTTCAGGAAAATAAATGATACAACTATCGTTGGTTACCGGTTTTCTTCTGGTTGGGCGGTAGATCAGAGGATCTTTTTTACTGCAGTGTTCTCAGAGAAGATTAAAGGACTTTCAGTGTACGATAGTACCTCAGTGAAAGATGGTGCTGAACAAAAAGGAAAGAGGCTTAAAGCCATCCTGACTTTCGATCCATCAAATACAGAGATTTTGGTTAAGGTTGGGATATCACCTGTTAGCACTGATAATGCACTTGCAAATATTAAGGCAGAGGCGCCAGGATGGAATTTTGAATCCGTTATGAGGAAGGCTGACGAGAAGTGGTCGGATGAGCTCGGGAAAGTGAAAATCACCACTGCCGATCCCTCGCAAATGAGAGTGTTTTACACCGCCCTTTATCATACCATGATTGCACCTTCTTTATTTAATGATCATAATAAAGATTACAGAGGGACAGATAAAAAGGTCTATAACAAAGCTTCTTTCAATAACCTCACCACTTTCTCCCTATGGGATACTTACAGGGCGGCACAGCCTCTTTACACTATCATTCATCCTGAAAAGGTAAGTGATATGGCTAACACGATGCTTGCTATCTACAAACAGCAGGGGAAACTTCCGGTGTGGCATCTTCACGGAAATGAAACCAATTGTATGGTAGGTAATCCTGCTATTCCTGTTTTGTCTGAGGCTATATTGAAAGGCTATAAAGGATTCGATCAGAATCTGGCTTTTGAAGCAATTAAAAATTCTTCCATGCTGGATGAAAGGGGACTTTATTATGTGAAGAAGTACGGATTTATTCCTGCAGATAGTATGGCTGAGTCGGTATCTATAGGTCTTGAATATGCTGTTGCTGATTGGAGTGCTGCCCAGGTAGCGAAGAAGCTGAACAAAAAGGACGACTTTCAGTATTTTAAAAAAAGAGCTGGGTACTACCTAAACTATTTTGATCCGAAAGCAGGATTTATGCGTGGAAGGTTGTCAGAACAAACCTGGAGATCTCCTTTCAGTCCTTTTGAGTCGATCCACGAAAAGGGGGATTTTACAGAGGGAAACGCATGGCAGTATACCTGGTTAGTCCCGCACGACGTGGATGGAATGATCTCGATGCTCGGGGGCGAAAAGCCGTTTCTGAATAAGCTGGATTCCTTATTCTTTGTTAAGGGCGACATGGGGGCAAAGGCATCTAACGATATTACAGGACTGATCGGCTCGTATGCGCAAGGCAATGAGCCGGGACATCATATCCCGTACTTGTATGCTTATGCCGGACAGCAATGGAAAACGGCAGAGAAAGTGCGATATATTATGGACAATCTCTATACCGACAAGAACGATGGCTTGTGTGGCAATGAAGATGTTGGACAGATGTCGGCCTGGTATATATTTTCCTCGCTGGGCTTTTATCCTGTAAATCCATCTTCAGGTGCATATGTATTTGGAAGTCCCATTGTAAATTCTGCAGAATTGAAGGTAGCTAAAGATAAGACCCTGAAAATCAAAGTGCTGAATAACTCAAAGCAGAACAAGTATATCCAAAAAATTCTCTTTAATTCTAAGCCCTACACTAAGGCTTATATCATGCATAGTGATCTTATGCAGGGAGGAACGCTTCAGATTGAAATGGGAGCAGAGCCTTCCCGTACGTTTGGACAGAAAAAGTCAGACCGCCCACGGTCGGAGTATAACTAGTAAGACATTTAATACGCACACATGAAGAAATATTTAGTAACCCTTTTTCTGGGCTTTCTGAGTCTGAGTAACTCTATAGCCCAGAATAAAGTGGAGTTAAACACAGGCTGGCTTTGTCAGCAGGCGGGAAAGGTTAAAGATAACGGTAGCAGTTTATCTCAAACAGCAACAACGCTTTCCGGTTGGATGCCTGCGGTTGTTCCCGGTACTGTACTAACCAGCCTTTTACATAATAAGCTGATCCCAGATCCTTTCTATGGGATGAATAATGAAAGGATCCCGGATATTTATAAGACGGGCAGAGACTATTATACCTATTGGTTCGTAAAAGATTTCGAACAAAAGCAGGAGAAGGGACAACAATTTTGGCTTAGTTTCAGAGGGATCAATTATAGTTGCGATGTTTTCCTTAACGGTAAGAAGTTGAATAGCTCTGAGCATAAAGGCATGTTTCTGCGCAAAACTTACAATGTAAGTTCTTTGCTTGCTGCAAATGGAAAGAATCGCCTGGCTGTGATCGTATATCCGCCCGATCCCGTGGGTAATCCTAATGGCGGCCAGGGTGGTGATGGAGTTATCGCAAGGAATGTTTCGCATCAATACGTGGCTGGTTGGGATTGGATCCAGCCTATCCGTGATAGGAATACCGGGATATGGGATAAGGTTTATATTGAGAAGACAGGTTCGGTTAAACTCAAGGATCCCCATCTTGTCACACTGGTTCCTGGTGTACGTCAGCCGGAGGGACCGCAGAAACCTGCTACCCTAAAACTCAGTGCTACCCTTGAAAATTCAGGTTCCGTCCCAGTGAAAGGCGCTTTGGAGTATGAGCTTAATGGGAGGCTGGTTTCAAAACAGGTAGAGCTTAAACCTGGAAATCACGAGGTCTCTCTTCCTGATTTCACTATTGAAAATCCCAGACTATGGTGGCCGCATATGTATGGTCGCCAGGAACTTTACAATATTAAACTCCGTTTTGTAACAAGAGATAAGCAGGAGTCTGATTTCGAAAACATCAGCTTCGGTGTTCGTGAGATCCAGACTAGCTTTAACACGAAAACTGAAAGTCGCCAGGTTTTTGTAAACGGACAAAAGATCTTTATCAAAGGGGGGAACTGGATCATTTCAGACGCGATGCTTCGATTCAGTAATGAGCGATACGATGCAGAAATACGTCACCACCGGGATATGAACCTCAACCTTATCCGGATCTGGGGCGGTGCTTTGATAGAAAGGCCTGAATTTTACGAGGCTTGCGACAAGTATGGATTGCTCGTTTTTCAGGATTTCTGGATGTCGGGTGATTGTAATGGTCGTTGGTTAGACCCTTTAAAAAAGGAAGATCAGTGGACAAGGCGTAAATATCCTGACGATCATAATCTTTTCCTGGAATCGGCAGCCGATATGATAAAAATGGTAAGGAATCATCCATCTCTCGCGATGTGGTGCGGTGGTAATGAGATGACTCCCCCAGATGATATTCTTGTTCCACTTAGAGATTCTTTACTTCCGTCACTGGATGGCACCAGATGGTTTGTCGATTATTCGAACTCAGATTCCATGTCGAGAAATACCATTTGGGGTAACGGAGACGGGCCATACACCATTCAGCCAATCAGCAAGTTCTGGGACTACCGCACCTATCCTTTCAACTCCGAGGTGGGTTCGGTGGGGGTTGGCGATTATGAATCCCTGGAGCGTTTTATTCCTCAGAAAAATATGATTGCCCCTAAATATATACCTGCAACGACAAAAAATCCAAAAGCTGAAGAGATTGTAGATTCGGTGTGGGACTACCATAAATATAAGGGGGTGGGTTATGAAGGTTTTATAGAGCCCTATGGAACAGCTTCAGACGCAAGAGATTTTGCTAAAAAAGCACAACTGGTAAATTACGATCAGTACAGGGCTTTGATGGAAGGTTTCAGTTCGCACATGAACGATTGGTATACGGGTGTGATCATATGGAAAACTCAAAATCCATGGACTGCAATGAGAGGGCAGATGTACGATTATTATCTGGATCCTAATGCCTGCTTATACGGTTTACGGAAAGGTAGTGAAGCTGTCCATGTTGCTTATAATCCTGTTGACGGAATGGTAACGGGAATAAATAACTCCCTTAAAACCTATAAGAACCTGATGCTTCAAATTAAAGCATATTCTATGGAGGGAAAAGACTCGCTTATAACTCAGGTTTTTATGGGATTGGAAGCGGGCGGAACCAAGAAGTTTTTGCCTGTAAAAGACTTCGTAGATAAGATGGCTGCAGATAAAGGCATGTTCCTTTCTGTGAAACTTCTTGACGAAAACAAAGAGACAATAAGTGACAATTTCTACTGGCTGGCGGATAAGAACGGACGGTACTCTGGATTGAATAGCCTGAAAAAGGTTAAACCAGTAGTGACAGCTAAAAAGTTAGGTGCAGGCAAAATTCAGGTCACTGTTTCCTGCCCTGCAAACGGTGCTGTTTCCTTCTTTAACCGGGTATCTGTCGTTCATCCTCAGACGCGCAAAAGAATTCTACCTGCTTTTTATTCAGATAACTACATTTCAGTGATTCCTGGGGAAAGCAGAACCTTAGTCGTTGAATATCCGGAGGCCAATGACAATGTATCTCCAATTATTTCAATAAACGGATGGAATACGTCCGAACAATTTATAATTCCGAATCCATAATATGGCAAGATTAAATCTCTTAGAAGAAACCAGATTTGAAAAACTACCTGTATCTATTTTTGCTGATAAAGAAACTGCATCGAAAGCTGTAGCTGCCCGAATAGCCAGTATCATTAGAGTAAAACAGGAAAAGTCTGAACATGCAATTCTTGGACTGGCAACAGGGGTAACACCTTTGCAGGTATATGCCGAGCTGATCCGCTTGCACAAGGAGGAAGGTCTTAGCTTCAAGAACGTTATTACTTTCAATCTCGACGAATACTATCCTATGCAGCCAGGTGCTGAACAGAGCTATGTAAGGTTTATGCACGAGAACTTGTTCGACCATGTTGATATCGATCCTTCCAACGTAAATATCCCTAACGGAACTTTGAGTCCCGAGGAAGTGAACGAGTTCTGCCTTCAGTACGAAAAGAAGATCTCCGACCTGGGCGGACTGGATGTGCAAATCCTGGGAATCGGTCGTACCGGTCACATCGGTTTTAATGAACCTGGTTCTGCACCTAATTCGGGTACCCGTGTGGTAACCCTTCACGATCTTACCCGTCGTGATGCTGCTCATGATTTTGGAGGAAAGGAAAATGTTCCGGTAAAGGCGATCACCATGGGGGTGGGAACCATCTTCAAAGCAAGAGAAATTATCCTGATGGCCTGGAGCGGAAAGAAAGCCCCAATCATCAGGAAGGCAGTAGAAGGGGAAATATCTTCTGATGTCCCGGCAACTTATCTTCAGCTATCCGACAATGTAGAATTCGTTTTGGATCAGGACGCAGCAGCCGACTTGACCCGCTTCAATACACCATGGTTGGTGAAAGACATGGTTTGGGATGAGAAGAACATCAGGAAAGCGGTGATCTGGCTGGCTAAGGCGGTAAATAAACCAATACTTAAACTTACAGAAGAGGATTATAATAATAATGGTATGGCTCAGCTGGCAACTGAACAGGGGCCAGTTTACGACATCAATATCAGGATCTTTAACGCCGTACAGCATACCATTACCGGTTGGCCGGGAGGAAAGCCAAATGCAGATGATTCACAACGGCCAGAGAGAAGGGATCCGGCAAAGAAAAGGGTGCTGTTGTTCTCTCCTCACCCGGATGATGATGTAATTTCTATGGGAGGAACCTTCATTCGCCTGGCAGATCATGGTCACGATGTTCATGTTGCTTATCAAACATCAGGAAATACAGCCGTATGGGATGATGATGTATTGCGCTTCGTAGAATTTGCTATAGATTTTGGAGCAACGCAAGGACAGGATACAGCTGATCTTAAAGGGCTGTATGCAGAAATGACAAGCTTCTTTGAACAAAAAACTCCAAACCAGGAAGATCTGAAAGAGATCCAGCGGGTGAAAGGTTTGATCCGTAAGGGAGAAGCGATTGCCGGTGCGCGTTATGCAGGTCTTCCTGATGATCATATTCATTTCATGGACCTTCCTTTTTACGACAGGGCAAAAAAGCAGAAAAAGGTAAGTTACGAAGATGATATCCTTCAAACGATGGAGCTTTTAAAAGCGGTAAAGCCACACCAAGTGTATGCTGCCGGTGACTTTGCCGATCCCCATGGCACCCACAAGATCTGCTTTAATATTATCCATGAAGCTTTAAAAAGGCTCAAAACCCACGAGGATTGGATTTCGGATTGCTGGTTATGGTTATACCGTGGAGCATGGCATGAGTTTGAAATCCATGAAATAGAAATGGCAGTTCCACTTTCGCCGCAAGAAGTAGAACGGAAGCGTATGGCTATTTTTAAACACCAGTCGCAAAAAGACAGAGCCGTATTCCCAGGAGACGATTCAAGGGAATTCTGGGTAAGAGCAGAAGACCGCACCCGGGAAACAGCCAGAGCTTACAATCAGCTTGGATTAGCTGAATATGAAGCAATCGAAGCATTTGTAAGATATTCCTTTTAAGATCAGAGCTTATGTCAACAGCATACACAGAAGCAGTAGTTGAAAACGCAACGAAAGCTAAAGCGCCGGCAGTAAAGCCGATCGTTATAATAGGAGCACTATTTTTTATTTTCGGATTCGTCACCTGGCTGAATTCAGTCCTTATTCCTTACCTTAAAATTGCCTGCGAGCTAAGTAACAGTCAGTCGTACATGGTGGCCTTTGCTTTCTATATTTCGTACCTGGTTATGGCCATACCCGCGGCCTGGGTATTAAAACTCACAGGCTTTAAAAAGGGTATGTCAGCTGGCTTAGTAGTAATGGGAGTAGGAGCTCTACTTTTTATTCCAGCTGCATTAAGTCGCACCTACCTGCTCTTTCTGATTGGTTTATTCATACAGGGTGCTGGGTTAACCATACTTCAAGCTGCTGCAAATCCTTATATCACTATCCTCGGGCCTGCAGAAAGTGCAGCAAAGAGGATCAGCATAATGGGGATTTGTAACAAGTTGGCGGGTTCTATTGCCCCTATCGCACTGGGAGCAGTTACTTTAAAAAATGCTGACGGATTAACAGCACGGTTAGCTTCAATGAGCCTGGCTCAAAAGACGGCCGAATTAGATGCTCTAGCAGCGCGCGTAATTGTTCCCTATCTGATAATTCTGGCAGTACTCCTGGTACTAGCAGTCCTGATTTATTTTTCCGCATTGCCAGAGATCGATACCGATAAAGAGGATGAGGACACAGCATTGGCAAATAATGGAAAGACAAGTATCCTGCAGTTTCCCTTTTTGATAATGGGCGTTATAGCAATGTTCCTTTATGTGGGTGTAGAAGTGATGGCAGGAGATACAGTAATTGGCTATGGGGCTTATCATGGCATCCCTCTTTCTACGGCGAAATTCTTCACTACATGTACCCTGGTAGGTATGATCCTGGGATATATTGTAGGAGTTATTTTTATTCCAAGATATTTAAGTCAGGAAAACGCTTTGAAAGGGTTCGCTCTTATTGGTGTTGTTTTCACGGTCGCTGCCATATTTACTTCCGGGTACATTTCTGTTTTGTTTATCGCATTACTTGGTTTTGCTAACTCTCTTGTATTTCCGGCTATATGGCCCCTGGCGCTAAGAGGTTTGGGGAGGTTCACGAAATATGGCTCGTCGCTGCTTATTATGGCAATAGCCGGAGGGGCAGTTATTCCCCTGATCTATGGTCGTCTGGCGGATCTATACGATCTTCAGGTTGCCTATTGGATCATGGTGCCCTGTTATATTTTTATTTTCTATTACGGACTGGCAGCTTCCCGCAGAAGTGCCAAGAACTAGCGCTTATGTATAGCAGAAGAAAATTTATTAAGGTTTCAACTCTCGCAGCTTCCACTCTGGCTATTCCGGTTAAAGCGGCGGACATCCTTACTAACGAAAAAAGACCTCCTGTAGTGATATCTACCTGGGATTTCGGAATCCCAGCCAACAAAGAAGCCTGGCGTATCCTTTCAAAAGGAGGCAGGGCTCTGGATGCAGTCGAAGCCGGCGTTAGGATACCCGAAGCAGATCTGAATAATCATAGTGTGGGAAGGGCAGGCTACCCCGACAGGGATGGGATAGTGACGCTGGATGCCTGTATCATGGACGAGTTCGGTAACTGCGGCTCGGTAGCGGCTTTAGAAGATATCGATCACCCTATTTCGGTTGCGCGCCTGGTAATGGAAAAAACACCTCATGTTATGCTGGTGGGAGAAGGTGCGAAGCAATTCGCCTTGGAGATGGGGTTTAAAGAGCAGAAACTGCTTACGCCAGAATCAGAGAAAGCCTGGAAAGAATGGTTGAAGACAGCTAAGTACAACCCCGTGATCAATGTGGAAAACCAACTTTACAGGCCGGATAAGCTTCCAGGGAACCAGTATAATCATGATACCATTGGTATGTTAGCTTTGGATGAGAAGGGCAATCTTTCCGGTGCCTGTACCACCAGCGGAATGGCCTTCAAGTTACATGGACGTGTCGGAGACAGTCCGATTATTGGAGCTGGTTTATATGTTGATAATGAAATCGGGGGTGCTACATCTACAGGAGTTGGTGAAGAGGTGATCAGAAATGTAGGAAGTTTTCTTGTTGTCGAACTGATGCGTAACGGCTATACTCCTTATGAAGCTTGCAGGGAAGCAGTGAACCGGATCATTAAAAAGAAACCAGAAAGGGCTAAAAGTCTTCAGGTTGGATTTCTTGCGTTGAATAAGAAAGGGGAATATGGAGCCTATGCCATCCAGAAAGGATTTTCTTATGCAGTTTGTACCGGCGAAAATCAGGAAGGATTATTTGCAAGTAAAAGTCATTACTAATGTTTAAGCTGGAAGTATGCGCTAATTCAGTTCGTTCGGCACTGGCAGCTCAATCTGGCGGAGCGTCCCGGGTAGAGCTTTGCAGCAATTTAACGGAAGGAGGGACTACACCGTCTTACGCCCAGATAAGTCTTTGTGTTAAATATCTCCAAATTCCTGTTTATGTTCTTATCAGGCCCCGTGGGGGCGATTTCTGTTATTCCAGTCTGGAATTGGAGGAGATGGAAATGGACCTGGAAGCTAGTGCGAATGCCGGATGTAAAGGAGTGGTGTTTGGAATTTTGAATAAGGATGGCACGATTGATCTTGATCGTAATTATAAACTTCTTTCTTATGCCCGCAAACGGGGGATCACTGCAACTTTTCATCGGGCTTTTGATGTGTGCAAGGATCAAAAGCAAGCGTTAACGGAAATTATTGACCTGGGATTTGACCGTATCCTCAGCTCAGGGGCTGCTCCCACAGCCTTAGTAGGGGCGAGTAGATTAAGAGAACTGGTAGAACTATCAGACAACCGGATAGTCATAATGCCTGGTAGCGGGATCAATGAAAATAATATTAGTGAGTTGATCAGGATTACAGGAGCGCAGGAGTACCATGCATCTGCCCGGGTGCTTGAAGACAGAAGCCATTTTGTAAACCCTCAAATTTCTTCTACTCACATCTTTCAATCGGAACTCGAAGTGACAGATGCCGCTAAGGTACGCCGCTTAATTACTGCCGGTACAAACGCCTTTTAATTTTAGAGATATGCTTCATAAAAAAATACACTTACTTATTACTGCTGTCTTTTTGCATTTTGCTTTTCCAGTCTTTTCGGCAGGGGGCAAAAAAGGCTTTCTGGTAAAAGAAAAGACGGAACCGGAAGTATCTCAAAAGATTCTTTTTAAGGAAACTCCGATATATAAAAATCCCAAAGCAGATTTGGAGCAGCGAGTGAAAGATCTGCTGGGGCGCATGACCCTTGAGGAGAAGGTAGGACAAATTTCTGCCCTCCTTGGTTGGGAAATGTATGAAAAGGGTGGAGCTAAGATCGGGGTGTCAGCAAAATTCAGACAGGCCATTAAAGAAAGGCATATCGGAATGTTATGGGCTACTTTGAGAGCAGATCCATGGACAAAAAAAACATTAAGTAACGGCTTGTCTCCTTATGAATCTGCACTCGCAACCAATGCTCTTCAAAAATACACACTGGAAAATACCCGTTTAGGGATCCCTTTATTTATTGCCGAAGAGTGTCCTCATGGTCATATGGCTATTGGAACTACTGTTTTTCCTACCTCAATCGGTCAGGGAAGTACCTGGAACCCTGATCTAATAAAGAAAATGGCTTCTGCAATTGCCCGGGAAGCCCGTGTGCAGGGTGCCCATATAGGCTACGGTCCGGTTCTTGACCTTGCACGCGAACCGCGCTGGTCGAGAGTGGAGGAGACGTACGGCGAAGATCCAATCCTCAACGGAGAAATGGGGATAGCAATGGTCCAGGGTTTCCAAGGCTCTGATCTGAAAAGTGGAGCTAATATCATTTCTACCTTAAAGCATTTCACTGCATATGGAGTTCCGGAAGGGGGACATAATGGGGGAAGTGTTAATTCGGGTCTAAGAGAGCTTTACCAGTCGTATTTATCGCCCTTCAGATCTGCCGTTAAAGCAGGTGCCCAGTCTGTTATGACTGCTTATAATTCTGTCGACGGTGTTCCTTGTTCTGCCAATCCTTTCCTATTAAGAGATGTTTTAAGGAATCAGTGGGGATTTAATGGCTTCACGGTATCTGACCTCGGAAGTATAGAAGGAGTTTTCATGACTCATCGCGTGGCTGCAAATCAGGCAGAGGCTGCTGCTTTAGCTATGAATGCCGGACTTGATGCAGACCTCGGAGGAAATGGATTCAATAAAGGGTTAATAGAATCTGTAAAACAAGGCAAGGTAAGCGGGGCTCGTCTGGATTCTGCAGTAGCGAATCTATTGCGACTGAAATTCAAGATGGGATTATTTGAAAAACCTTATGTAGACGCTAGCCTCGCAAAAACTACTGTCGGTACACCGGAACACATTAAACTGGCAAGGCAGGTAGCTAGAGAATCTATAGTACTTCTGAAGAACAAAAATAACGTCCTTCCCTTAAATAGCGATTTTAAAAAGATTGCCGTCATCGGGCCTAATGCAGATAATCTCTATAATCAATTGGGCGATTATACGGCTCCACAGAGAGATGAAGCAGTGGTGACTGTACTGGAAGGTATTCGCGCAAGAGCTGGTAAAGGGATAAGTGTTGATTACGTTAAAGGCTGTGCCGTCAGAGATACAAACTCGTCTAATATAGCAGAGGCTGTTCGACTGAGCAGGAATTCAGATATCACCATCCTTGTATTAGGCGGATCCAGCGCCCGTGACTTTAAAACGGAGTACATTAGCACAGGAGCAGCTAAAGTTTCAGAAGAAAAGCAGGGTGCAATTCCAGATATGGAAAGCGGTGAAGGATTTGACCGTATGAGCCTGGATCTTTTGGGTAAACAAACTGAGCTGTTAAAAGCCGTTTTAGCGACGGGCAAACCTGTTGTTGTGGTAATGATAGAGGGGAGACCCTTAAATCTGAACCTTGTTGAAGAGCAGGCAGATGCTATATTAACTGCGTGGTACCCGGGACAGGAAGGTGGTAATGCTATTGCCGATGTATTATTTGGCGACTATAATCCGGCAGGCCGGCTTCCCATTTCTGTACCTGTTTCTGTGGGTCAGTTACCTGTATATTATAATTATAAGAGCCCGGTAAAGCATAATTATGTTGAGGGATCTTCTAAGCCCCTTTATAGTTTTGGTTATGGATTGAGCTTTTCATCGTTCAAATACTCAGAGCTGTCCGCCAACGTTGAGGAAACAGAAAATAAACTGATCGTAAAAGTAAGAGTAAAAGTGAAGAACAATAGCGAGAGGGAAGGAGATGAAGTGGTTCAGCTGTATTTTAGGGACGATATTAGCTCTGTAGTAAGCGCAGATAAGCAACTTGCGAAATTTAGTAGGGTGCATTTTATGCCGGGTGAAGAGAAGATAGTGGAGTTTTCTCTCCATGCCGAAGACCTTGCACTGTATGACCGTTCCCTGAAACACATTGTTGAGGCTGGCTCTTTTACCTTAATGGCCGGGGGAAGTTCCGATAACTTGCCATTAAATACCCGCCTTCAGGTTGAGCGTACACATTTTACTACTCCTTAACCGTTTTTTTCTCAGTCTTTTTGACGGAAATTATCCCGCTTAAATTTCCGTCAAAAAAATTTTGTAATTACTAACCAATAATGTAACTTAACGTTATGAAACCGCACCATCGTGCTTTTTCTTTTTTACCGATTATAACCTAGAATCCTTAGAGAAATATTTAATAGAATTTTTTAAAGCCAGACTGCTTGAGTAAAGTTATGCTTGAGATTTTGTTTTTGTCTCAGGTTGTTTTCTGATATTTACATGTTTTTATCATTTTTTATGATAAAAATTAAAGGATTTGGTTGTTTTTGTATAGTATTTTTGTTTTTTTAGTATTAATAGGTTACTTTTATATAAAATATTTGTTACTATTTCTAAAATCGTACGAACTTGGCAATTGAAAGAAAAGAAATTGGATCTATTTGGCTTAAAATAAAAGAGAATGATGATTCTAAAGCGTTTGAATCATTCTTTTTTCAATTGAGTTCCCGTTTGATAAAGTTCTCTGTCTTTTATCTGCATAATCAGGAGGCAGCTGAAGAAATTGTATCAGATGTTTTTACAAATCTATGGATCAATAGAAAAAAGCTTGGGCATGTACAAAATGTAGAGTCTTATCTCTACATAGCAGTGAAAAATCAGTCTCTAAACTATATTAAAAAGTATTCAAACATACATTTGGTAAGCTTGGATGATTCCGAACTTGAGTTCGTTGATCCCTGGTGTCCGCAAAAGGAAGTTGAAAGACGTGAATTGATCTTTCTTATGGATCAGGCCATTGAATCCCTTCCCCAACAATGTAAAATTATATTCAGGCTGGTTAAAGAAGACGGTTTGAAATATAAGGAGGTGGCTGAGATCCTAAACGTTTCTCCCAAAACGGTTCATACCCAGCTTTACAGGGCTATGAAAAAGTTGAATACGGTGATGCAACCCTATAATAAGGAAAGTAACGTGCCTTTTTTTAGCGGGCTGTCTGTGATTGTACTTTTCTTGTTAAGCTTGATCAATTCCTGATTGTAACTTTTGTTGCGTCCCCAATGCGCGTGCTTCCATTCTAAGGCAACCTATTCATATTCTCTGATCGCACTTTCCAGGTACCGTCTTGCGGAAAGCCGGGCGCGTTCGTTGTCCCGCTACCATCCCAACCCGCAGCCATTAATCCGGCCGCGGCAAGGAATGCGCTGTTTGCTGGTAAATAGGCGGCGCAGCCAAGAGGTTCTTTGGCCCTTTGCACATGACCATTTTTCAAGAACACTGCACCCGGAAGGGTATTGCATAAAATGTCGACCGCCTCTTTTTGTTTTCCTAATCTTGCAGCTGTCATGGCTCCCTTTCCCAGGCTCCAGCTTACGAAACTCTTTAAGCCGTTCCTTTGATAGATAGCGTCGAAAGTGTTTGACATGATCTGTGTGTCTACCATTTCAGTTTTCGGCAGATAACCTAAAGCCATGAGCATTGCTGAGGAGTATCCGCCTTGCCGTGTATACATTTCGGGATCGCTTTCCATCTCGACATACTTCCCCTCCTGTATGGTAAGTGTTGACAGCTTATTTAATACTTCTTCCCATTTCCTGTCCTTCGGTAAGCCCATTCGTTCACGCCATTGCTGCGCTACCTTGAGACCATGATGCCACTGTACCAGCTCGAAGGATGGGTTAAAAGTTTCACTTTCATCGGTGCTTTCGTTTACACTTTTTAAAGGAGGGCCAAGAATGTAACGGTCCGTTTTCTTATCGAACCACGCGTAAGAGGCGAGGAATTTTGCCGATTCAAATACGACATCCTTGTAAGTATTCAAGGTTGCCTTGTTTGGCTTGTATCTGAATATAAGTTCAGCAAGGTAAATGGGATTTGCCTGGTTCCAGATAATGTAAGGATTAATCTCTCCCGGCGTTGGTCGTCCGTTTATACCCGCCATCTTAGGCCATCTTGCGCCTTCAAAGCCTTCCTTTTTAGCTACTGCAATTGCTAACGGCAGGATCTTCCTGTACCAGTTGAAGCTTTTCTCCAGAAGATTGGTATGATTAAATTCATAAAATTGAGCGGTATGCCACCAGTATACTTCCGAATTATGCTTGCCGTACCAGCTAATATGTGTAAGTCCGGTTTCCTGCGGAGGAAAAGACCCTGCATAATTGATCTTCATAAGATATTGGGTAAGGACGATGCGCCGTTCGAGCTCAGTGGCTCTCGGGTCGGTACTTCCGGAAAAATCAATTACCCCTCCTTTACTCCAGTAGTCTTTCCAGGCCTTTTCACTTTGAGTACAAATGGCGGTAAACAATGTGCTGTTTTTGATTGGCGCAGCACTAAATTCGAAAGTCACCTCCAGATTGTCTTCTGTAGCCTCCAGATGAAACTCATGATCTCTATCCTCAATCAGATCAGCCTTTCCCTTCCAGCTTATTAAAGTAAAATAGACCGTTTCATCAATTTCTCTTCTAATAAGAGCTTTGTTAGCATTGCGACTTATAATACTACTACGGTGACGCTCCACGCCGGTCCAGTCGAAAGGTGGCTTATTCTTCGTTTTTAAATCATAAGAATAGGGGAATTTTATAGCAGGCTTTAATCGCCCATCTTTCAATAGCGGCGACTTGATTTTAAAGCCAACAATGCTTTTATCTGCACCGCTTACCGTTTCTACCATAACCGGAACTCCATCAACATTGTAGGCGCTGCTAAGAAGACCTTTCCAAAGATCCAGCTTTTGATCAATATTGCTTATTGATTCCATTTCAAGACGTTGGTTGTTCTTCCCCAGTAAGCTGATCTGCCCCAGAGGAACGGGATGTGGATTCTGTCTGAAGAAAGCTCCTGCCTCGCTTTTCTCCTGGTTCACGTACGCAATCCTGCGGCCATGAAAATCAATTTCTTTCATCGCATCTTCCAGCTTATATCCCTTGGCATTAGGGAAGGAGTGCCAGGCCCAGGTACACATGGTTTCAAGTGAGATGCCGTTTTTATGATAGAAGTTTTCAAAGGTTTGGAAGCCCGTAACATCCGCAGTAAATGCAAAATCGCCGTTTCCGACCGACAGGGGAGCTAAAGGATCAATAGCCTTGATGGAGATATTATGACGATTGATTAGGCTAAACCGATTGATTGGTTGCGAGAAAGCTGTGGAAGTATAAATTGTAATTAAAGAGAGAACTGGCAGGAATAAAGTAAATCCCTTTTTCCAGGCCAAGGAAATGCTTACAATCATTAATTCAGGTTTAAATGAAAAACCAAAACTATTCACAAGCATTTGAATATCCTTGTAACAAGGATAATAGTGTTAATATTGTTACCTAAAAGGATGCGGATCTTACGAAGTTTTCGAATATCCTCGTTTTCTGCTTTTGCTTTTTGCTGATGATTTCTTGCTTACTGAAGTTTTTTTACCAACCAGAGGAGGGGAAACAAAAGCCGGTTTTGTGTAGCTTTTCAATGATAGCTGATAGGGATGGTCTGCAAATGGAATATCCTGACCGATCGTTTCTTTGATATCTTTCAGGTATTGTAATTCTTCCGGCTCGCAAAATGATAGAGCAGTTCCTTCGTTCCCAGCGCGTCCTGTTCTGCCTATCCGGTGTACATAAGTTTCTGGTTGGATGGGAAGTTCGTAATTGATCACATATTTCAGGTCATCGATGTCAATTCCTCTTGCCGCCACATCTGTCGCCACCAAAACCCGCAGTCCCCCATCTTTGAAAGTATCAAGGGCCCGCTGACGGGCTTCCTGGCTTTTATTGCCGTGGATAGCAGCTACCTTAATTTTAGCTTTTTCCATAGCTCTTACAAGTTCGTCGGCGCCCAATTTCGTTCTGGTAAATACCAGTACGTTTTTTATTTCTTTGTTTTTTAGTATATGGGCAAGTAGAGCGGGTTTATCTTTCTTCTCCACAAAATAGGCTAACTGTGCAATGTTTTCTGCTATCGAAAGTATCGCGTCGACCTTTAACGTCTCAGGCTGATTTAAAAATGAAGAAGTGAGATCGGTAATTGCAGGGGACATCGTAGCAGAAAAAAGAAGAGTTTGCCTGTTTGAAGGTAATCCCTCAAAAATCTTCGATAAGTCCTCTTTAAATCCCATTTCCAACATACGATCTGCTTCGTCCAGCACAAGGACCTGAACCTCTGCTAAGTTTATATAGCTCTGTCTGGAAAGATCAAGGAGCCGGCCTGGAGTTGCAATAAGTATGTCCGCACCCAACTGAAGATCGTTTATCTGTTCTTCAATCGGCACTCCTCCAAACAATACTGCTTGTTTTAAACCTGTATATTTGCCGTATGTAGCAAAGCTTTCACCAATTTGAAGTGCCAGTTCCCTTGTTGGGCAAAGTATAAGGGCCGTTGCCTTTTTATTACCAGCATCTTTGTCCTTTTTGGTTTCCAGCAAGTGCAACACAGGCAGAGCAAAGGCTGCGGTTTTACCTGTTCCTGTTTGAGCACATCCTATAAGATCTCTCTCATTCATTATAACAGGTATTGCCTGTTGCTGTATAGGGGTGGGTATGTTGTAGCCTTCCTCTTCCAGGGATTTTAAAATACTTGAGCTAAGATTTAAATCTTCAAAGGATGTGTTCATAAGCATTGTTTTTGTAGAATAAGAAGAGGTCTTATCATCTAACGGAGAGAAGAAAAAATTCTGCTAACCTTTAAAGAACAAAAATAGCGTTCTCTGCATTATCTGGTTTGGGTATTTTGAAAATGTTAAAAAACGCAAGTTCCCTTACTTAAAGTTGGAAAGAAGTTAATTCTTTTATTAAAGAGGATTCATTAGTCTTAATTCCTATATTGTTTAACTGATTTGGATCTTTGTATGGAAGCTAAACCTTACCTGAAAGAAGTAATACTGCAAAGAGAACTTGTTCCCTCTTTCAATGAATATCCCTTCAATATTCCGGCTGTAAAAAGCCTTCAATCATTAAAGTTTCATCACGATGTTACCTTTATAGTAGGAGAAAACGGGTCAGGTAAATCAACACTAATAGAAGCTATAGCTTTGAGCCTGGGATTCAGTACCGAGGGAGGAACTATTAATACCCAGTTCCACACCCATCAAAACTCGTCGGGGTTATATCAGTATTTGAGAAATATAAAGAGCTACCGAAAGCCGTCCGACTATTTCTTTTTAAGAGCAGAGAGTTTTTATAACGTTGCAACCTATATGGAGGATGTATACGACCTCGATAAGCCTAAGGAACTTGAAAAGTTTGTTGCACAGTATGGAGTTGAGTCATTGCACAAATGTTCGCATGGAGAATCATTTATAGCACTTTTGACCAATAAGCTTAGAGGTAGAGGCCTTTATATCTTTGATGAGCCTGAAGCTGCTTTATCGCCATCAAGACAGCTGGCTGCTTTATCATCCATCAGTGCATTGGTGAATCAAAATTCCCAGTTTATTATCGCAACCCATTCGCCTATTTTGCTGGCCTACCCGGGTGCTATTATCTACCAGCTTGACGAGAACGGGATTAGGCAGGTCAAGTACGAAGAAACCGAACATTATATAGTTACCAAACACTTTTTAAGTAATTATAAGGAGATGCTAGGTATACTAATGGAGGAGTGATCGCAGATTCTCTGTCAGACGGCTCTCCTTTATTTATCGGCAGCCACATGGTAGCTGGGATCTTCTAAAATATTCACATCAATAATAGATTCCGCATTTTTTAATAGTTTACGGCAGTCTTCACTTAAATGCTTCAAATGTAGCTTTTTACCAGCCTTTTGGTAGCGCTCCGTCAGCTTGTTCAAGGCTTCTATTCCCGACATGTCAGCTACCCGGCTCTCCTTAAAATCTATGATAACTTCTTCAGGATCATTCAAGACTTCAAACTTCTCTGTGAAATTAGCTACTGAAGCAAAGAATAGGGGGCCATATATTTCATAATGCTTGGCACCGTTCTCGTCAATATATTTTCTTGCTCTGATACGAGTTGCGCTATCCCAGGCAAATACTAATGCAGAAATAATTACACCAATAAGCACTGCAAGTGCAAGGTTGTGAAGCCACACGGTGATAACAGCAACAAGTATCCCCACAAATACATCCTGCTTTGGCATCTTATTGATTATCCTGAAACTTAACCATTCAAACGTCCCAATTGCTACCATGATCATTACACCAGTTAATGCTGCCATTGGAACTTTCTCGATAACAGGCGCGCCGATAAGGATAATGAGTAGTATGGTTAGTGATGCAATGATTCCGGACAGTCTTGCCCTTGCTCCTGCAGAAAGATTTACCAGCGTTTGTGCTATCATCGGACATCCCCCCATTCCAAAAAAGAAACCATTTAAAATATTCGCTCCCCCTTGTGCTATACATTCTCTGTTGGTATTGCCTCTACTTGCAGTGATCTCGTCAACAAGATTGAGTGTCAAAAGTCCTTCTGTTAGTCCAACTCCCGCCATGATCAATGCATAAGGGAAAATAATTTTTAATGTATCCAAAGAAAGAGGCACGTTTGGGATATGAAATGGAGGAAAGCCACCGCTTACAGAAGCGATATCTTTTACGGTCCGGGTATCGATATTAAAGCCTAGAACAATTAGGAAGATGACAATGATTGCTCCTAATGAAGGGGGAATAGCCTTTGTGATCTTAGGAAATAGCACAACAAGAGCGATAGTTGTGGCAACTAGCCCGGCCATGATAATTAACGGCTGTCCCGTCATCCAACTAACCTGTCCATTAACAACTGTTTTAAACTGTTGGAACTGAGCTGTAAAAATAATCACTGCGAGTCCATTCACAAAACCATACATCACAGGTTGAGGAACAAGGCGCACAAATTTTCCAAGCTTAAATAAACCTACCAGAATTTGTATAACCCCAGCCAGGGCAACGGTAGCAAAAACATATTCAATACCATGAGACTTCATCAATGCAATAAGTACCACGACTGTGGCTCCTGCTCCGCCTGAGATCAGTCCGGGTCTGCCACCGAATATAGAGGTTACCAAGCCCATAATAAAAGCGGCATAAAGACCAACCAGAGGTGGAAAACCGGCAAGGATCGCGAATGATAGTGATTCAGGCATCATGGTCATCGCCACGGTAAGACCTGCAAGAACTTCATTTTTATAGTTAATTTGCTTCGAAAAGTCGAAAAGACCTAAATAAGGTTTCATCCCTAGTTATTAATTGAAAATGTTGATGATTTAATTAGCTTTAGCAGTAGATGTTTCCTGAGAAAAGACTGGAGTATCATAACTCAGGGTGGTGTTACCGGATTGGTGGATATAGTACTACTCATGCCTGTGCAAAGGTAGGAAAATGAAGTTTGCTGATTCGAAATTATAAAAATTAAGCAGAGGAGATCTGTAAAACATTAGGACTGTGATCTTGTAATAGGATAGTTATGGCAATGGAAGAAGAACCGTTAAAAAATGTTGTTCAGCTGGCTTTAAAAAAGCACAAAGTTTTCAGTCAGAGCAGGACAAAGTTTCTTTTACGCTCTATGATGGCAAGTATGTTCATAGGGTTCGGGGTAATAGTGGCGTTCAAAACCGGAAATTATTTCTATCTAGCAAATTCCCCATTCGCTTACCCTATGGCTGCATTCACCTTTGGGGCGGCTATTATATTGATCGCCTACGGAGGAGGTGATCTTTTTACAGGTAATACGTTTTATTTCACGTATGCTGCTCTTCAAAAGCAGTTAACATGGAAGACCGTTTTGAAGATGTGGCTCGTAAGTTACATTGGTAATATTCTCGGAGCTTGTGTCTTTGCTTCCCTGATCCTTGGCACAGGATTGTATAAAGAAAGTTCGGTAAATAGCTTTTTGCTCAATTTGGTAAGTCATAAAATGCACATTCCCACCAGTGAACTTTTCTTCCGGGGTATATTGTGTAATTGGCTTGTTTGCATGGCTTTTTTTATTCCAATGGCACTTAAAGGTGATGGACCTAAGCTCTTTACTATGGTCCTTTTTGTGTTTTGCTTTTTTATTTCGGGATACGAACATAGTGTTGCAAACATGTGCACTTTCGCTATTGCTTTAGTACTTGATCACCCCGGCACTATCTCTGTTGAGGGTGTCGTTCATAACTTGGTTCCCGTAACCTTAGGCAATATATTAGGTGGTACATTGATGATGGGGGCTTTTTATAATTATTTAAATAAAGAGGCAATAGAACCTGGAGGTTAAACCCGATTCCAAAAACTACGCGGCAGTCACAAACGGAGGGAGAAATAACCGGAATGTCAATTTTGGCCATTAAGAACAATATAAACTTCATAAAAAAGCCCCGAGCTATGAGAGCGTCAGGGCAATCCCTTTTCCACTACCGGAAAGGAGGCAACAAACGTTCCAACCTTTGGTAGTGGTGCGCAAATTAGCTGATAAAAATCGAAGAATTGTAATCTGAAAATCAGGAATGGAAAAATTGACTTGTTGGGTGTAGTCGTCAGGTTACGTTAAGAACCTCTTTGGAAGAAGGCGCGTAGAAAATTAGTTACACCATAGCAGATTAATCCAAGTGCAATTGCCGCCAGCATGTAGGTGCCTAATGGGCCGTGCTGAATAAAACTGAAAGCTTTACCTGTGTCACCAGCCTCTTCCGGGTTTCTATGAGAGCTGGCTTTAAAGAATAAAAACGCGATAACCAGCCATACCAGCCCACGAGATATATAACCTACTTTTCCTGCTCTAATCAAAATAGAAGCTGTGTTGAAATTTAAAGACTGGAGATCAATATGTTTTCGGTGCTTTTCTTTGATTCCGTAATAAATTTGATAAAGTCCAATTCCTGCCAGGATTAGGGCTGCTATAATTAAAAGCCAGGTTCCTCCTGGCGATTCAAGTAACTTTTTCGACAGATCACTATACGAATCTCCTTCACGTTCCGCCCGGTTCCTCCAGAAGGTTTTAGCGGCAAAAAAGGAAACAGACAGATAGGTTAATCCGCTGAAGAAATAGGTAAGTCTTTGCCCAATCCCCGTAGCATTACTTCCCTTGCCAGAAAGATCAAGAAGGCTTTCTAAAAAGCGCCAGATACTGTAGCAAAGTAAACCGGCAGCAATCAACAGTAATACGATATTGCCGAACGGCTGACTTAACAGGTTTTGCATAACACCTGTCCTGTCACTGGTCCTGGCTGAATGTCCATTAACTTCAAAGGCGGCCATAATAGCAAACAAGCCAATAAGGCAATAAACAACACCCTTAGCAGAAAGACCTATCTTTGCAAGAAGTCTTATAGATGGCGAATTAGCTGAATAATACAATGAGTTTTCTATTAGTATCTAGATACAACCCCGTATTAATCCTGCTTGTTTCTGAAAGTCTTTATTTGTTTTCTCGGTGCAACAAGAATATTTAAAATTTCAACATTTCAGGCATCTGGTATTTAAAGATCTGTATGAATAGTATAAACGTATTCAGATTAATAAGCAGCTTTTATGAGATCCTAAGTCAGAACAAGTTAGGAAAATCCGTAATTATACCATCTGTACCCATCTTAGTTAACTCATCAATTTTTGCTTTTTCATTAACAGTCCAGGGGATCACTTTAAGTCCTTTTTCGTGACAGCCTTTTATGAGTTGCTGATCCACTAGCTTATAAGCGGGGCTATAAACATCTGGTATAAAACTAAGTCGATTTAAATTTTCAGAAAGGTTTCCCGTGGAAGTCAGAAAAGAAGTCTTTGTCCCCGGATATTTACTATGAACAATTTCCAGTGTTCTGGGATCAAAGGATTGAATAATAACCCATTGACCGATCCCTTTTTGCTTAATCACATCCATTAAAAGGTTTACGAATTTCTCAGGTTCCGGATGTAACTTGTTGTCCCCTTCCGGACTTATCTTGGTCTCTATATTATAAAATACCTGCTTCCGTTTGTTAAGCTTTATGTCATTTTGCACAGAATCAATCAAATCGCTAAGCAAGGGGATGTATGTCTTGATCTTCTCTTGCCGGGGGAACTTTTGATTAACCTTTAAGCCCACATCGAACTTCCTGATCTGATCGTAATTCATTTGATAAAAAACGAGACTTTCGGCTTCTTCCGGGCTGATTTCCTTTCCTGATTCAGTTAGAGAAAATTGGGGATTTATTTTAGCGTCGTGACTAACGATCACCTTATTGTCTGCAGTGATTTGACAGTCCATTTCAAGTGTTGTGATATTCCTGTTCAGGGCATTCAGCATTGCAGGAATAGTGTTTTCCGGAACCAGGCCACGGCCCCCTCTGTGAGCTTCTCTGCTAAACCTTGGCAAGGTAGATTTTATTTCCATGCTTTCCGGAGCTTTAAAAGCAATTATAATCAGGACAATAAAAAAGGTGCTTGAAATTTTCTTCAACATCCTGCGAAGCTGAGATAATTACTTTACGTAAAGATTAAGAAAAGATAATATTTCCGCTACATCAACATTCCGAAATTGATTTAGGTTGTAGGTGAAAGATTATTTTGGAAGTAAAATGCAGGAAACATTATCTCTTCAGGTTCTAAATATTCTGCCCTCGAGCAACGTTTCCTGCAAAGGCTAATGATTATTTCAAAAAGCTGCCTAAACCTCCGAGGTCTAATCCTAAAGATTTCGATAAACCCTCCTTCGTAATACTGGAATCATTTGGGTCGTTAACTTTATTTGCGAATTTCTGCAGAATGCCAGGGAGAGCTGCTGCTATTGCTCCTGTAGCTGCAGGAGGTAAACCCAGTTTACTTGCTAATGCACCCACTACTCCTCCTTGTATTGCATTTGTAACGGGACTGCCGGAAGTCATGCTATTTGAAAGCTGGGAGAGTATATCGCCCACGCCACCCTGACTTGCGGCATGTTGTTTTAAATTATGATCCAGCTGTGTTGCTACCTCGTGCTGTACCTCTTCTTTCCTGTCCGCAGGGATAGCATTTGCTACTTGTGGATTTCCACCTATCTGGTCTTTTACAAGATCTAAAATCTGGTCAAACATAGTTGTTCTTTTCTTAGGTAAATGATTTGTTTTAATATGATCTTCAAAAATGGTTCCAATCACATAGGGTGCCAGAGGGGTATTAGAAAGAAACAACACATTGAAAAAGCTGTTAAGCAAGGATAAATTGAACTATGAAAACATTAAGAAAAACAGCTTTTTTATTTGCTGTTGTGGGCTTTATGCTTACAGCATGCGGAAAGGATCCGGTTAAGCAGCTTGCAAAAACATGGCAGGTAACGGATATCGAGACTGCAACAGAATTACCAGATTCTATTAAATCACAGATGCTGGCAGGGTCACAAATGGTTTTCACAAAAGATGGAAAATATACATCTACAGGAGGCATAGGCGCAGACCAAGGTACATACACTTTAGATAAAGAAGGTAAGAACTTGTCAACAATCTCCCAGGCTGGTAAAAGCAATTCGGTGTATACCATTGATAAATTGTCTGACGAAGAAATGGTATTGAAAAACAACGGAAACACAGTTACCTGTACCGCTCAAAAATAGAAATTATGGGATTATTTGATAATGTTAACAGGGCTGTTGCCAATCAACAACAGGCGAACGACTATAATGCCATCTTACAGAAGGCAGGATTGACGGTTCAGAATCTGAAAGTGGCCAATGCAAACGGTAATTTAACGGTAGCAGGTACAGTACCTGATATGGCTACTGCCGAGAAAGTAGTGGCTACGTTAAAAACTCAGCCCGGAGTTTCGCAGATCACCAATCTATTGGAAATGGAAGATTTGACTGCAAAGAACATAAAGATGAAAGTAGCTACGAAAGAATCCAATCTTAATATCCGAAAAGGACCGGGTACGGAATATGAGATTGTCGGCAAAGCTGCACATAACTCTATTGTGCAGTTAATTAAACGGATGTATAATGACTGGTACTACATAAAGTCAGACGCAGGCATCGAGGGCTTTTGTTCCAAAAATTATTTACAGCAAGTTTAGCAAAAAAAAAGACCTGCCCTGGTTTCTGGGGCAGGTCCTTAATGTTTTTAAAAAACCTCTTTATCTTTAGTTCGATAATATTGTAAATTCTGTCCTTCGGTTCCTTTGATGCTCTTCGTCGGAACAGCTTGCGTTATTCCCACATTTGTTAATCAGTCTCGTTTCCCCATAACCTTTTGCAACCATACGTTCCTTCGCAATTCCACGACTAATCAGGTAGTTTACAGCGGATTGGGCGCGGCGCTGAGAAAGCGAAAGATTATAAGCATCTTTTCCTCGGCTGTCGGTATGTGAAGAAAGTTCGATCTTCAACTTAGGGTTTTCACGCATCAATAGCTCCAGTCCGTTCAGAATAAGGGCAGCATCTGATCTTATGGCATCTTTCCCTAAATCATAGAAGATATTATCAAGCCTTATTGTTCTTCCTTTTTCTAAGGGATCTAAGTTTAAAGAGTACTCTAACGTGTCTGAGAGTTTAATTCCATTTGTGTTGAAAGAAATGGAATCAGGAAGGAAGCCTGCCTTTCTTGCTTTTAGTACGTACTCTGAATCTTTGTGCAATTCAAAATAGAACTCGCCTTTACCATTACTGCTCTTTTTAGCAGCAATTTCCTTGTTCTGAGAAAATAGAGCAATTCCTGCATCTGCAACAGGTCGCTTATATCTTTTATTATTAATAGTACCTTTTACAGCAAGTACAAATTTAACAGGAGCGGTATAGCTGAAAGAATAAATATCGTCAGCCCCTTTTCCTCCAATACGGTTTGAGGAAAGATAGCCGGTGCTGCCAGTCTCATTATTAACCTCAATAAACGCAAAATCATCTGCCGATGAATTAATAGGATACTTCAGGTTCTGTGGTTCTGACCACTGATTTCCGCTTCCTTTGCTGCTGAATATGTCCAGGCCTCCCATTCCCATATGCCTATCGCTGGAAAAAAACAAAGTTCCATCTGCTTTCACTGTCGGGAATAATTCATTGCCTTCCGTATTAATATTCTTTCCGCAATTTTGAGGGGCAGACCATGATCCATCGCTGCTTTTTATACAATACCACACATCTGTACCGCCTATTCCACCGGGCATGTCGGAGATGAAGTAGAGGGTATTCTCATCGGGACTTAATGCTGGATGTCCTACCGACCAGGCTTTTGGGTTGTTGTACTTGAAAGGTGTTTCTTTCCAGCTTCCTGAATCATCTTTTGTATAAATAAATATCTCGAGCACTCTGGCGTGGAATTTCTCAGACGCTTGCTTCTGTAACGAAGCTTCTGTACCAGAATGCGTTTTTGTTACATATAGAGTTGTCCCCGTTTTATTTGTACAAAGTGGACCAATGTGGAAGTTGCCCTTGTTGAACATTGCTGATATGGCAGAAGGGGAAGGGAAAGATCCTTTTTTCTGTGGGGCCGAAAAGATCCTGCTGTAGCTATTCCCGGTCCACCCGTATTTATCAGAAGAGCTTTCCCGGGGTTCAGCTATAAAATAAACAGAATCCTTTACGAAAATGGGACTGTAGTCAGCAAGAGAAGAATTCAGCGTGTTCTCATTTTTAAGGATATGAATGGTGGGAGAGGCGATCCATTTCAAGGCAGAGTCGCAACCTGCGCGATCAACTCGAGGAGATGAACCTGAGGCGACTTCATAAGCGTTAAAGGCAGATTTTGCTTCTCTGTATTTTCCTCTTAATTTTAATACCCTTGCATAAGCCAAAAGATCGGAATCAGTTCTTTTTTCGTCCTTGATCACCTCTAAGTACCATTTTTCAGCCTCCTCATATCTTTTCATCTTAAGATAGGAGTCGGCCAGGTTCTGCAAGTCAACCAGGTAAGGATCCTTCCTTGCTGCTAATTTTTCATACAATACTACCGCTTTGGCGTATTCGTATTTCTTATACATTATTTCAGCTTTCTCACGCGTTCCTTTCTGTTCCTGTGCATAAAGAGTTGCACTTAACATGGACGCAGAAAAAAGAAGGCTTAAGAATTTTCTTTTCATACAAAAGCTGCTCATTATTTATTTTGCTTTTTATATTTTAAATAGGGGGACCAATTAAAAGAACCTTGGACTTAAGATCCTGTAGGCTTTGCGAGGGATAGTAAGTCCAAGGGTAATTTCATGAGATCCACTTTCTACTTCTCTGAGACTGCTGGTTGAGTAATCGTAAGAATAGCCAAGACGCAAGTTCTCGTTAATGTAGAACTGGACTATTCCGGAAAAAGAATTAGCACTTGTGATTCCCTGTCCCTCTTGGTATTCTTTCTCCCAAAGTTTTGCGCCTGTCCTGTAGCCAGCTCCCACCCAGAAACGGTCATTGAAAATGAGCATCGCATTAAGGTCAACGCTTGATGGTCCCTTGAAATCTTCTTTGTATAAAATGCTCGGACGTAACTTGATTTGGTTGTCCAGGTCAAATAATAATCCGGAGATCAAGTAAAGGTGGCGCATGTGCTTCACTGGTTGAATAGTGTTCGGGTCGCTTGTGGCAGAAACCTTAGAAGCACTGCTAAGGGCATCCATAATGGATAATCCCATATAGAATTTGGGCGAATAGTAATAGGCACCGAAGCGAATGTCGGGAACGATATCTGTAGTACCACCTTTGGGAAGATATTGATCTGAGCCGTTGATCGCACTTAGCCTGGAAGCGTCAACAGAATTTTGAGTAACTCCAGCGCCCAGCCCGAAGGATAGCCTTTTAGTGTCCTCACTATTTAACTGCAGGCGGTAGGAGTAATTTAGATAGGCCGAGTTGGAAAGCTGCGGCCCTAATTTATCTGCTGCCAGTTGTAAACCTAATCCCATTCTCTTTTTCTCTGAATCCAGGATTCCATCAATTGAAACTTGACCTGTTTGGGGAGCATCTTTAATTCCGGACCATTGCTTTCGCAAAGCCATTTGCGCAAACCATTCCTCTTTGTAGCCCGCATAAGCCGGGTTCACGCTCAAGGAGTTGAAGATGTACTGTGTAAACTGTACATTCTGCTGTGCCAGGGCGGGGGCTATTCCTGAAATAAGTAGAAATAGTCCCATTAGTAATTTGCCACTGTTAATTTTTGCCATTTTATTGGTATAAAAAGTTTTCATTCCCGATGTTATCGCTGTATTAGTACCCAACCTTTACGTGTCTCTTGCTTACCTGCTTTATTTAGCTTAAGGATGAAGAAGTATGTACCCGCATTCAATCCCGTTCCGTCCCAGGTGTTCTTGTATTTTCCATCCCGGAAAACTTCATTACCCCATCTATTGAAAATTGTAAGGTCTGCACTGTCGTAATTTTCGATTCCCACAATTTCAAAAGTGTCGTTCATTCCGTCGCCGTTTGGTGTGAAGACATTGGAAACACTAACCCCATTAATAGTTACCTCAATTTCCTGAGTTGCCCCATTGGCATCTTTTACGGTTACACGATAGGAGCCTGCAAGAAGATTCTCAAATGTTTCAGAACCCTGATAAGCGCCGTTTGTAAGCTTGTAGGTATATGGCCCAACTCCTCCTTCTGCTTTAACTTTGATAGAGCCAGAATTTATTTCGCCTAACATTACATCGCGTTTAGATACCAGACTTAACGTTAGTGCCGCTGGTTGCTCAATGGTGAATGTTACGGTAGCTGTTATACCGTTACCATCTTTCACTGTTCCTGTGTAAGTTTTGGCCCTAAGATTATTGAATACAGCTGAGGTTTGGTATCCTGCGTCGAGTTTGTACTCATAAGGTCCTGTTCCTCCTGAAGCTGTCAAAGTAACTGATCCTGTTGCTGTATTGTAAATACTTGCATTAGCCTTTGTTGAAACTGCGAGGCTAAGACCTGTTGATGGCTGGGAGATAGTCACTGTTGTAGTGCTTGTAACCCCGTTTGCATCTTTGATAGTAAGGGTATACGTACCAGCTGGGAGACCGGTAAATGTTCCATTTGTCTGATAAGTACCATTACCCAGTTTGTACTCATAAGGACCAGTACCACCAGAACCTGCAACTGTAAGTGCGCCTGTAGAAGCACCAAATGAAGTTATATCTGTTTTGTTAACAACATTTACTGCAAGAGCTGCGGAAGGCTGAGAAATGGTAATAGTAGTAGTGCTGCTAACTCCATTAGCATCTTTGATAGTAAGGGTATACGTACCAGCTGGGAGACCGGTAAATGTTCCGTTTGTCTGGTAAGTTCCATTACCAAGTTGGTACTCATAAGGACCAGTACCACCCGAACCCGATACTGTTACCGCGCCTGTCGAAGCACCAAATGAAGTTATATCCGTTTTGGTAACAACAGCAATAGCAAGGGCTGCAGATGGTTGAAGAATTTCAGAGCTAGCTGTGGCGGTACAACCTTTTGCATCGGTAACGGTTACCGTATAAATGCCAGCTGGAATATTGCTTAAGTTTTGCGACGTAGATTGATTATTCCAGGAATAGCTATACGGAGCAGTTCCATTAGATACATTGATATCTATTTTTCCTGAAGAGGCGCCATAAGATAAAATGTTTGTCTGATTTGCTACGGTAACTTTTAAGGCAGCACTAGGCTGAACAATAGTTATTATTTTGCTTGTGCTAACTCCCGCTGCATCTTCAACGGTAATTACGTAGCTACCTGCACTAAGACCGGTAAAGTTACCGCTTAACTGATAGTCATTATCATTTACCTTGTATTTATAAGGTGTTGAACCTCCTTCACCCGCTACAGTTACAGATCCTGAAGCTGTTCCAAAACATGAAACATCTGCTTTTGCTATTACTGCAAGTTCAAAAGGATCTGTAATTGAAACCGGATTTGAAACAATTGAGGTAAGACCAGGTGCCTGGAACCTGAAGGTTCTATTCCCTTCAATACCAGTTATAAAGAGGGTATTGAAAATAGCTTTGCCATTGTTATCTGTTTTAACAGTCAAACTGCCTAGAAGTGTGGCATTGCCATCATGTAGAGATACTGTAACATCTATGCCTGCCTCTTTCACCTCATTTCCTGAAGCATCTAATAGTTGAATCACTGGTTGAGTGCCTAACAATTGTCCGCTCTTCGCTAAAGCACTTGGTTGCATAGAAATAGCCAGTTGAGTGGCTGCACCAGCATTAACAGTGATGGTATTGGAAGTAGCAGCAGTTATACCTGTAGCGGTAAAGCTTAATGTCCTGTCGCCAGCAACACCTGTGATAACAAGATCAGAGAAAGTAGCCAGACCAGAAGCATTGGTGGTAGCCGTTAGGGTACCTGCTAAGTTTCCAGAACCAGTTGCAACAGAAGCTGTGATAACAACACCTGATTGAGCCACATTATTACCAGAAGCATCTTTAAGTTGTACTGCTGGTTGTTGAGCAAATGCAGAACCGCTAACAGCGGTAGCTGAAGGTTGAGTGGTAATAGCAAGAGCAGTTGCAGATCCAGCATTAACAGTGATGGTATTGGAAGTAGCAGCAGTTAATCCTGCAGCGGTAAAGCTTAATGTCCTGTCGCCAGCAATACCTGTGATAACAAGATCAGAGAAAGTAGCCAAACCAGAAGCGTTAGTGGTAGCCGTTAAGGTACCTGCTAAGTTTCCAGAACCAGTTGCAACAGAAGCTGTGATAACAACACCTGATTGAGCCACATTATTACCAGAAACATCTTTTAGTTGTACTGCTGGTTGTTGAGCAAATGCAGAACCGCTAACAGCAGTAGCCGAAGACTGCGTAGCAATAGCAAGTTTAGTTGCTGCACCAGCATTAACAGTGATGGTATTTGAAGTAGCAGTAGTTAAACCTGCAGCGGTAAAGCTTAATGTCCTATCGCCTGCAACACCTGTAATTACAAGATCAGAGAAAGTAGCCAAACCAGAAGCGTTAGTGGTAGCCGTTAAGGTACCTGCTAAGTTTCCAGAACCAGTTGCAACAGAAGCTGTGATAACAACACCTGATTGAGCCACATTATTACCAGAAGCATCTTTAAGTTGTACTGCTGGTTGTTGAGCAAAAGCAGAACCGCTAACAGCAGTAGCCGAAGGCTGCGTAGCAATAGCAAGAGCAGTTGCTGCACCAGCATTAACAGTGATGGTATTGGAAGTAGCAGCAGTTATACCTGTAGCGGTAAAGCTTAATGTCCTGTCGCCAGCAACACCTGTGATAACAAGATCAGAGAAAGTAGCCAGACCAGAAGCATTGGTGGTAGCCGTTAGGGTACCTGCTAAGTTTCCAGAACCAGTTGCAACAGAAGCTGTGATAACAACACCTGATTGAGCCACATTATTACCAGAAGCATCTTTAAGTTGTACTGCTGGTTGTTGAGCAAAAGCAGAACCGCTAACAGCAGTAGCCGAAGGCTGCGTAGCAATAGCAAGAGCAGTTGCTGCACCAGCATTAACAGTGATGGTATTGGAAGTAGCAGCAGTTATACCTGTAGCGGTAAAGCTTAATGTCCTGTCGCCAGCAACACCTGTGATAACAAGATCAGAGAAAGTAGCCAAACCAGAAGCGTTAGTGGTAGCCGTTAAGGTACCTGCCAAGTTTCCAGAACCAGTTGCAACAGAAGCTGTGATAACAACACCTGATTGAGCCACATTATTACCAGAAACATCTTTTAGTTGTACTGCTGGTTGTTGAGCAAATGCAGAACCGCTAACAGCAGTAGCTGAAGGCTGAGTGGTAATAGCAAGAGCAGTTGCTGCACCTGCGTTAACAGTAATCGTATTAGACGTAGCAGCAGTTAAACCTGCAGCAGTAAAGCTTAATGTCCTGTCGCCAGCAACACCTGTAATAGCCAGGTTAGAGAAAGTAGCCAAACCAGAAGCGTTAGTTAGTGCTTTAAGTGTTCCGCCTAATGTTCCGTTTCCACTTGCAATGGCAACTGTCACTTCCACATTTTCCTGAGCAACATTATTACCAGAAGCATCTTTAAGTTGTACTGCTGGTTGTTGAGCAAATGCCGAACCACTGGTTGCAGTAGCTGAAGGCTGCGTAGCAATAGCAAGAGCAGTTGCTGCACCAGCATTAACAGTGATGGTATTGGAAGTAGCAGCAGTTATACCTGTAGCGGTAAAGCTTAATGTCCTGTCGCCAGCAACACCTGTGATAACAAGATCAGAGAAAGTAGCCAGACCAGAAG
>NZ_JAFEWF010000007.1 GCF_017355835.1 Desertivirga brevis
CCAGAAGCATCTTTTAGTTGTATTGCCGGTTGCCGAGCAAATGCCGAACCACTGGTTGCAGTAGCTGAAGGCTGCGTAGCAATAGCCAGTTGAGTTGGTGCACCCGCATTAACAGTGATGGTATTTGACGTGGCAGCAGTTAAACTTGCAGCCGTAAAGCTTAAAGTTCTGTCACCAGCAACACCTGTAATAGCTAGGTTAGAG
>NZ_JAFEWF010000008.1 GCF_017355835.1 Desertivirga brevis
AGAGAAGGTTGCCAGACCAGAGGCATTAGTGGTAGCCGTTAAGGTACTTCCTAAGTTTCCAGAACCAGTTGCAACAGAAGCTGTGATAACAACACCTGATTGAGCCACATTATTACCAGAAGCATCTTTTAGTTGTACTGCTGGTTGCTGAACAAATGCAGAACCGCTAACAGCAGTAGCTGAAGGCTGCGTAGCAATAACAAGTGCAGTTGCAGATCCAGCATTAACAGTGATGGTATTAGACGTAGCAGCAGTTATACCTGTTGCAGAAAAGCTTAATGTTCTGTCACCAGCAACACCTGTAATAACAAGATCAGAGAAAGTAGCCAGACCAGAGGCATTAGTGGTAGCCGTTAAGGTGCCTCCTAAGTTTCCAGAACCAGTTGCAACAGAAGCTGTGATAACAACACCTGATTGAGCCACATTATTACCAGAAGCATCTTTTAGTTGTACTGCTGGTTGCTGAACAAATGCAGAACCGCTAACAGCAGTAGTTGAAGGCTGCGTAGCAATAACAAGTGCAGTTGCAGATCCAGCATTAACAGTGATGGTATTTGAAGTAGCAGCAGTTAAACCTGCAGCAGTGAAGCTTAAGGTTCTGTCGCCAGCAACACCTGTAATTACAAGATCAGAGAAGGTAGCCTGACCAGAAGCGTTGGTGGTAGCAGTAAGTGTACCTCCTAAGTTTCCAGAACTAGTTGCAACAGAAGCTGTGATAACAACACCTGATTGAGCCACATTATTACCAGAAACATCTTTTAGTTGTACTGCCGGTTGTTGAGCAAAAGCTGAACCGCTAACAGCAGTAGCTGAAGGTTGCGTTGCGATAGCAAGTGCAGTTGCTGCACCTGCGTTAACAGTAATGGTATTAGATGTAGCAGCGGTTAAACCTGCAGCAGTAAAGCTTAAGGTTCTGTCGCCAGCAACACCTGTGATAGCCAGATCAGAGAAAGTAGCCAGACCAGAAGCATTGGTGGTAGCCGTTAGGGTACCTGCTAAGTTTCCAGAACCAGTTGCAACAGAAGCTGTGATAACAACACCTGATTGAGCCACATTATTACCAGAAGCATCTTTCAGTTGTACTGCTGGTTGCTGAGCAAAAGCAGAACCACTAACAGCAGTTGCTGAAGGCTGCGTAGCAATAACAAGTGCAGTTGCTGCACCTGCGTTAACAGTAATCGTATTAGACGTAGCAGCAGTTATACCTGTTGCAGAAAAGCTTAAAGTTCTGTCGCCAGCAACACCTGTAATAGCCAGGTTAGAGAAGGTAGCCAGACCAGAAGCGTTAGTTAATGCTTTAAGTGTTCCACCTATTGTTCCGTTTCCACTTGCAATGGCAACAGTAACTTCCACATTCTCCTGAGCCACATTATTACCAGAAACATCTTTTAGTTGTACTGCCGGTTGCTGAGCAAATGCCGAACCACTGGTTGCAGTAGCTGAAGGCTGCGTAGCAATAGCCAATTGAGTTGCTGCACCAGCATTAATAGTGATGGTATTCGATGTAGCAGCAGTTAAACCTGCAGCGGTAAAGCTTAAGGTCCTGTCACCAGCAACACCTGTGATAACAAGATCAGAGAAAGTAGCCAGACCAGAAGCATTAGTGGTAGCCGTTAAGGTGCCTCCTAAGTTTCCAGAACCAGTTGCAACAGAAGCTGTGATAACAACACCTGATTGGGCAACATTATTACCAGAAGCATCTTTTAGTTGTACTGCCGGTTGTTGAGCAAATGCAGAACCGCTAACAGCGGTTGTGCTTGGCTGAGTGGTAATAGCAAGAGCAGTTGCTGCACCTGCGTTAACAGTAATCGTATTAGACGTAGCAGCAGTTAAACCTGCAGCAGAAAAGCTTAATGTTCTGTCACCAGCAACACCTGTAATAACAAGATCAGAGAAAGTAGCCAGACCAGAGGCATTAGTGGTAGCCGTTAGGGTACCTGCTAAGTTTCCAGAACCAGTTGCAACAGAAGCTGTGATAACAACACTTGATTGAGCCACATTATTACCAGAAGCATCTTTTAGTTGTATTGCCGGTTGCCGAGCAAATGCCGAACCACTGGTTGCAGTAGCTGAAGGCTGCGTAGCAATAGCCAGTTGAGTTGCTGCACCAGCATTAACAGTGATGGTATTTGACGTGGCAGCAGTTAAACTTGCAGCCGTAAAGCTTAAAGTTCTGTCACCAGCAACACCTGTAATAGCTAGGTTAGAGAAGGTTGCCAGACCAGAGGCATTAGTGGTAGCCGTTAAGGTACTTCCTAAGTTTCCAGAACCAGTTGCAACAGAAGCTGTGATAACAACACCTGATTGAGCCACATTATTACCAGAAGCATCTTTTAGTTGTACTGCTGGTTGCTGAACAAATGCAGAACCGCTAACAGCAGTAGCTGAAGGCTGCGTAGCAATAACAAGTGCAGTTGCAGATCCAGCATTAACAGTGATGGTATTAGACGTAGCAGCAGTTATACCTGTTGCAGAAAAGCTTAATGTTCTGTCACCAGCAACACCTGTAATAACAAGATCAGAGAAAGTAGCCAGACCAGAGGCATTAGTGGTAGCCGTTAAGGTGCCTCCTAAGTTTCCAGAACCAGTTGCAACAGAAGCTGTGATAACAACACCTGATTGAGCCACATTATTACCAGAAGCATCTTTTAGTTGTACTGCTGGTTGCTGAACAAATGCAGAACCGCTAACAGCAGTAGCTGAAGGTTGCGTTGCGATAGCAAGTGCAGTTGCTGCACCTGCGTTAACAGTAATGGTATTAGATGTAGCAGCGGTTAAACCTGCAGCAGTAAAGCTTAAGGTTCTGTCGCCAGCAACACCTGTGATAGCCAGATCAGAGAAAGTAGCCAGACCAGAAGCATTGGTGGTAGCCGTTAGGGTACCTGCTAAGTTTCCAGAACCAGTTGCAACAGAAGCTGTGATAACAACACCTGATTGAGCCACATTATTACCAGAAGCATCTTTTAGTTGTACTGCTGGTTGCTGAGCAAAAGCAGAACCACTAACAGCAGTAGCTGAAGGCTGCGTAGCAATAACAAGTGCAGTTGCAGATCCAGCATTAACAGTAATCGTATTGGAAGTGGCAGCAGTTAAACCTGCAGCCGTAAAGCCTAAAGTCCTGTCGCCTGTAACACCGGTAATCTTAAGGTCCGTAAAAGTAGCTTGTCCGGCAGCATCAGTAGTAGCTGTTAATGTTCCTCCTAAAATTCCGGATCCACTAACAATAGATGCAGTAATAAGCACTCCTGATTGTGCCACATTTACTCCTGCAACATCCTGAAGTTGAACAGTTGGTTGCTGAGCAAAAGCACTACCGCTATTTGCAGCTGAACTAGGTTGGGTTGCTATAACTAAATGCGTCGCCGGTGCTGTTCCGGTTACAGTTATTGAGTTAGAATTTGTTGCGGTAATACCTGTGACATTTGATGCTGAGAAGGATAGAGTATGATTGCCATTTCCGGAAATCAATAAATCACTAAACACGGCCACACCATTAACTGCTGTAACCGTTTTGGTACCCGCCAGGGTTCCAGTTCCGGAGGCAATTGAAACATTTATGGTTGTATTATTATCGTTAGTAGCAATATTCCCATAACCATCATATAACGTAATTTTCGGCTGGGTAGAAAAGGCCACTCCTGAACTCGCTGTAGAAGAAGGCTGTTGTGAAACTTGAATAGATTTTACAGGACCTGGCACTACTGTGAAGGTGTTGGATGTTCCTTTTGTGTAAGGATCATCAGCGCCATAAGTTGTTAGGGTGTGAGATCCAGCTTTTGTGAGCGTAAGACTGTGGCTTAGCGTTCCGGCCGTAAAAGCAGCTGTCGGACCAGCTCCATAATATATGCCAAGATTGGATGTTAAACTATTTTTCCCAGTATAGCCAGTGTATAAACTGTTAGAACTATTTCTTGAAGTAATATAGACGTTAAAAGGAACGCCCGCTACCTGTTGTCCTATATTTCCACCTCCAATAGCTTCTATCATGAAAGATTCGGCCCCTGTTACAATAACTTCATTAGAATAGGCACTTTCAACAGAACTTTTGGTATTAGTCGCTCTTACTTTGGCGCCCTTATAAAGGTTGAATCTTTCGTCTTCCAGAACACCGATCGACCATGCTCCTGATGTTCCCGTGTTGGATAGTACCGTTCCATCCACATAAACCTTTACCTGCGTGTCTCCAGAGCTTCCAGTAATCGGACTTTGTTTCTCCTGAATCCCTGTAGTAACTACAGGAGCTCCAGGAACGTTAGCTAAGGAAGTAACAGTGACCGTATTGGAAGCATTACTAAGGCCTTTCCCCATAGCCAGGGCTTTTGCGGATAGGATATCATTACCAGTTAATGTTAAATTGGCTATTGACCATGTACCATATACTGTGACAGTAGTGGATCCAAGAACAGTGGTCCCCCCTTTATACAGTGTAATAGTTGTTCCAGCCTGTTCACTTGAGGTTCCGCTCACAGTTTTTCCTGCTCCTTCTATATACGTTCCCGTTATCGCCGGCGCAGCTGATTGAGCAGCACTTGCAGAAGTTACAATTACAGTGTTAGATAGATCTGAAAGGAAATAGTTGCTTAAATTCCCAAGGGCTCTTGCTGTTACTCTGTCGCCTTCAGCAAATCCTGTGTAACTTAGTGTAGTTGTATTGGGCGAAGCAATTGTACTTGCTGATGTTGCAACAAGAGATCCGTTTACATATAAATATAGAGTTGAATTCGAGAAGTTACTTTGAACTACTACACCTGTAGAACCAGAAGAAGGAGAAATGCTAGATGTAGTTATTATTGGGGCAGGGGTTATAACTTCTGAACCAACGGAGCCGCCGGAGTAGGCAGACTGGCAGCTACCAACAGTTGCCGTTGCATAAAAAACGCCCGAGTTAATGTTTCCTGTTCCACCTATAGAAAATGTCCATGTTCCATCGGTAGCTGCATAAGTAGTCGTACCTGGGTTGATCTCAGAAAAAGTTTTATTAGGAAGTTGTTCAAACAGTCGAATCCTAACCTGTCCGTTATTTGTTGTCCCCGAGTTCCAGGTACCTTGTATTGTTTTCTGACCATTGTTTCTCGCGGTTATTATTGGCGCTACTGTATAGCAAGGAGAACCTGTTACCTCAACAATATTAGAGGCTGCTGATTCGGACTTGCCAGAAGCAACAGCTGTTGCGTAGATCAGGTCTGTTTTATTTAAAGTAACTCCTGCAGGTATTGTCCAAGACCAGCCTCCAGAGATAACAGTCGGCGAAGATGTAAGCAAAGTATAACTTCCCGTGCCTACTTTTCTGTAAAGGTTTATTTGGGTTCCATCAACTTCCTGACTTACTCCGGATATACTAGTGCTATTTATAGATATATTGCTGGTAATTGTAGGAGCATAACTTATTAAAGCCGAGAAGGACCCACCTGCAGTTAAGTTGTTGAGATTGGTCGGAGGAAATGTTGTAATAATGGTTTTCCAGATCTTTGATTTATCTGCTCCATATAACTGATCGTTGATACCATTGATATCAGAATAAGTACCTGTTATTCCACTTTGAGCGCTTGTTATTGTAGTTGCGCCAAATCGGACGTTAGTGCTTATTCCTAGATCATTGAATGGAACATAATAGTCATAAAAATAATCAGGATCCCCGTCATTCGTACTGTAGGCAATTGATTTCTGATAATGTGAATCCAGATCGTAAGTTTTGGTGTCAGAAATTGATCCTGTAGCTACATTATGAGTGTAGATTTTTACTCCAAAGCCCGTTTCAAGTATTACTTCCTTTTCAAAGCCCGGATTCGATCCGTTTCCAGAAAACTGATTGTCGGTATCTATCAATAGGGAGTACCCCTTTCTGGCAGTGGAGGTCTTCCCAATCCGAAAGCGTACGATGAAATAGTCTATTCCTTTTACTGTCCTTTTAAGTACAAAAACAGAATTTGAGCCATCTAAACTCACGATCTCGGTATGACCACCGGAGGCACCTGTAGAAAGGTCGGCTGAAGGCTCTGTAACTAAAAGAGGAATGGACACCATCTGCAGTTCACTTGATGTGCCATAATCTTTACTAGCAAAACCGGAGGAAGTTAACGATGTATACCCATCTCCATTAGGATCCATCACGGAACGGTAGGTTGTATCGGATACGGGTTTGAAGATTAAACCAGGGGCTTGGGCTCTTAACTCGCTGTTGCTAAGCCCTAAAAGAAATAATAAAACAGCAAAAAAGACTCCAAAGTTAAGGCAAAAAAGAGCGCCGGCCTTGGCTAACAAAGCTTTTTTAAACATCTAATAAAAATTGAAAGGATCTTCTCCTTAGTCCAAACTCTATTCAGCTACCAGAAAAGGTAGTAGCTGAAATGCATTCGTCTACGCTATTAGGACAATTATGTTACCTTGCTGATACTTTTTTTTAACAAATTTGATAATCATCACTTTACCCCTTGACTATACTCATGTTGTAATATCATGCAACTATCTACTTTTGTACTAAATCCTAATGAAATGAGAGCCATAGCATATAGTATAAGATCGAGCGAGAAAGAGCCGCTGGCACTTGCCAATGTGAGGAGGCATCTTATTACACTAATTACAAACCCTCTGACTCTCGCAACGGCTGATTTTGCAGAGGGCAAAGAGGCTGTTATAGTTTCTTCATGTGATGAGCTTACTGGAGAAGTTGTGGACAGACTTGTTGATTTAGGAGTAAGATATATATTAATTAAGGGTTCCAAGGCTTATAGCACAGCTTCGCCGATACTTTCCCGGACAGACAAACCACTGCAAGTTATTGATCTGAGCTTTCTGTTTCATCAGAATAATTTGAAGGAAGATTTGATCGACGAGCAGGTGGCCCTACACATCGTTTATAGCCTTAACCGTTGGGAAGAAGGGAAGTGCGAGGAAATATCTTATCCGGCAGCCTATTCACACACCTCGAACGAAATTCGAAGATCAGCTTAATAGTAGTAAAATTATCAGCATTTATTTGTGTAAAAGCATTTCTGATAATGTGTGTAATTGGCTGGGGAATTATTGGATTTTTTTAGCAATTTTCCCGCCTCAAACACACCACTTATGAACGAAAATCTATCCGCCTCTAAGCCGCACTATCCCATTTTAGATGGTCTCCGGGGCGTTGCTGCAATTACAGTTGTTATCTTTCATATTTTCGAAGCCCATGCTACCAGTCACCTTGATCAAATCGTAAATCACGGTTACCTTGCTGTCGATTTCTTTTTCCTGCTCTCAGGGTTTGTGATCGGCTACGCCTATGATGATCGCTGGGAGAAAATGACAATTGGGGATTTTTTCAAACGCCGTTTAGTCCGTCTTCAGCCTATGGTTGTCTTGGGCATGATTATTGGCGCTATATGTTTTTATTTCTCTGCGTCACCAGTATTTCCCGAAATTCATGCCGTCCCTCTATGGAAAGTTATTCTTACCATGTTTATTGGCTTTACTCTTTTACCTCTTCCGGTCTCAAGGGATATCAGGGGTTGGCAGGAAATGCACCCGTTGAATGGGCCGGGATGGTCGCTCTTCTTTGAATATCTAGCTAATATTTTTTATGCACTGGGCTTACGTAAACTTTCAAAAATGGCCCTCTGGTTATTAGTAACTATCACAGCTGCTTTACTGGTTCATTACGCTGTGACAAGCAAAAACGGAGACGTAGTGGGTGGATGGTCCCTTACTCCAGAGCAATTACGTGTTGGTTTCACCCGTATGCTCTTTCCTTTTTTCGGAGGATTATTGCTGTTTCGTGTTTCTAAGCTTACCCAGGTAAAGAACGCATTTCTTATGTGCAGTTTACTGCTTTTTATCATATTAGCCTTCCCAAGGGTCGGAGGTAAGGATCACCTCTGGATGAACGGCCTTTATGATTCTTTAAGTATCATTCTGATTTTTCCGCTTATCGTTTACCTCGGGGCGAGTGGTAAATTGCATACCGAAAGGGAATCAAAACTCTGTAAATGGCTGGGCGACCTTTCATACCCTCTTTATATCACTCATTATCCTCTTATCTATATTTATTTTGGATGGGTTAGTGAACACAAGAATGCAGAATTACCCGAAATTCTACTTCGTGCTGGTGCTACTTTTATCGCTGCCATTATAATTGGCTATTCTAGTTTGAAGCTTTACGACGAACCAGTGAGAGCCTGGTTGAAGAAGAAATCTTCATAAGCAGAAGCTCTCAAACAGAGGACGAAAGTAGCTTGAAGGTTTTTTTTGTCCAATAAAAAACAATTAGACTTTGAAGAAAAACCTCAATGAGCAGAAACTCACAAACGAAAGATGAAAGTTTTACGGAGGTACTTTCTGTCCTCTTAAAACCAATTAAACTTTCAGAAGAAAGTATAAATTAATTTTTTTCCAAATCCTGCTGACATAGGGTTGTCATCTGTCCCCGGTTTCTTTGCTAGACAAAATCTAAAAATCATGGAAACTACTCAAATGACAGAAAAATTAAATCAGGTAATGACTTCCGAACAGTTACTAGCCCACTGGCAGGGACACCGCGCTCTTACGCGTCGCGTAATTGAGGCTTTCCCTGAAGACAAAATGTTTGATTACTCAATAGGTGGAATGAGACCTTTTGTTGGTTTGATGGTTGAATTGATAGACTTGGCAGATGGTGGAGTGGAAGGATTAGCCACAGGTAACTGGAAACCAAGCGAAGAAATGGCACACGTTACAGGTAATGTTCCCCAAAGTAAGGAAGAACTTCTGTCCAAATGGGATGAAGTAACCGAAAAGATAAATCTATTCTTTCCACAAATCGCTGAAGATAGATTTCAGGAGCATGTTCTGGCTTTTGGCCAGTATGAGGGTACCGTATCATCCACCTTATTCTACTTTATCGATAATGAAATCCATCATAGGGGCCAGGCGTATGTTTACTTACGCTCATTAGGGATTAATCCGCCGTTCTTCTGGGAAAGATAAATAACGTTTGTCATTTCATAAAAAAAGGGAGTTGCAGAACGCACTCCCTTCTAAAAATTCACCCTTTATCTAACCTATGAAAATCTCTTTGCGATATATCTTTGTGTACGTAGATACAAGTCATTAGGTTGCACCTAAAAGAAATCCAACCTCAGGGACCAATTACCTAAGTCAAAATTTCAGCCTTCATTTACTTCAAATAACCTTCCTTTTTTTAACAGAGTTATGTTTTTAAACCTTCTGATACCTCTAAAATCACCTTAAATTACTTTCAATTTTTTCTTATTGCCTAAATTGTAATTGTCTGATAATTAGGTTGTTGTGTTTTTTGTGGGCCTTTTTTGTTTAAATAATTATTAAAGAAATAGCTTTTCAGCAACGCTCCAGTGAAATTTGTCTTGTCGTTCGAAACTGCCAAATATAAAATGACAGAGAAGAACTAACCATTGTAAAATAGCCAGGGTCAACCCGTTTCGCAGGGTTCATACCAAACATTAAACACACTGAATTAATATATGAAACGACTATTAGTCCTCGCGTTTTTTGTGCTTCTGCTTATACCAACTGCAATAGCACAGATCCTTAAGTCTCCTGACGGAGAATTTACTATGAATTTTTCATTATCGTCTGCTGGTTCACCCATGTATGCCCTTACTTACAAAGGAAAAACTGTGATAAAACCAAGCAGATTGGGTTTTGAATTGAAGAATGATCAGAAGTCTCTACTTGATGGCTTTAGTCTTACCGATACTAAATCTACTTCCTTTGATCAGACATGGAAGCCAGTATGGGGTGAGGTGAGATCTATAAGGAATAAGTATAACGAACTTGCGGTTACCTTGAATCAAAAGGAAACCAACAGAAGCATTCTGATCCGGTTCCGCTTGTTTGATGATGGATTGGGTTTCCGCTATGAATTCCCGAGTCAGAAGAACCTCATCTATTTCATCATAAAAGAAGAAAAGACTCAATTTGCCATGGCAGGAGATCATACCGCTTTTTGGATTCCTGGTGATTATGACACTCAAGAGTACGATTACACAACCTCTAAACTTTCGGAGATCAGAGGTTTGATGAAAAAGGCAATCACTCCTAACGTATCTCAGACAACTTTTTCCCCTACCGGTGTCCAAACTTCTTTAATGATGAAGTCCACCGATGGCCTCTACATTAATCTGCATGAAGCAGCTCTGATCAATTATCCTTGTATGCACCTTAATCTTGATGATAAAAATCTGGTTTTCGAATCATGGCTAACGCCAGATGCATTGGGTGATAAAGGTTACATGCAGTCTCCGAGAACAACCCCATGGCGTACTATTATTGTAAGTGATGATGCCAGGGAAATCCTCGCTTCAAAAATCACTTACAACCTTAATGATCCTGCTAAAATTGAGGATACCTCCTGGATTAAGCCGGTAAAGTACATTGGAGTTTGGTGGGAAATGATCACCGGAAAAAGCACATGGTCTTATACTAACGATTATCCTTCAGTTTTACTTGGTACCACCGACTTTGCAAAGGCGAAACCAAACGGTACACACGGCGCAACTACAAAGAACGTGAGAAAGTACATCGATTTTGCAGCAACTAACGGCTTTGATGCTGTCTTGGTGGAAGGTTGGAATGTCGGTTGGGAAGACTGGTTTGGTAACTTCAAAGATTACGTTTTTGACTTTGTTACTCCTTATCCTGATTTTAAAGTTTCAGAACTTAATGACTATGCAAAATCTAAAGGAGTAAGGCTGGTTATGCATCACGAGACCAGCGGTTCTTCACGGAACTATGAACGGCATATTGATACTGCTTTTAAATTTATGAATGCTAATGGCTACAATGCTGTGAAAACTGGTTATGTTGGAAGCGTATTGCCAAGAGGAGAATTTCATTACAGTCAGCACCTGATCAACCACTATCAATATACAGTAGAAAAAGCAGCGCAATACAAGATCATGCTTAATGGGCATGAAGCAGTTCGACCTACAGGTATTGCCCGGACTTTTCCTAACCTTATCGGTAACGAAGCTGCGAGGGGAACAGAATATCAGGCAATGGGAGGAAACAATCCTAATCATGTTACCATACTGCCTTTTACCAGGTTGATTGGTGGTCCAATGGATTATACTCCCGGAATACTAGAGCTAGATCTCACCAAAGTTAATCCTAATAATAATTCTCCTTTTAACAGTACTATTGCCAATCAGCTTGCTCTTTATTTAACCATGTATAGCCCTCTTCAAATGGCTGCGGATCTGCCGGAGAATTACATGAAGTATGCGGATGCGTTTCAATTTATTAAGGATGTGGCGGTAGACTGGGACGATTCAAAGTATCTGGAAGCAGAACCCGGAGAATATATTACCGTCGCAAGGAAAGCAAAAGGCACAGGTCAATGGTTTCTCGGAAGTGTTGGAGGCAATACAGCGCGAATGTCTAATATCAGTTTAAGTTTCCTCAACCCAGGCAGGAAATATTCTGCTACAATTTATGCTGATGCTAAGGACGCACACTATAAAACGAATAAGAAAGCATATACGATAAGTAAAGTGAACGTGACCAGCAAAAGCAAGCTAAGTCAGTTCGTCGCGGCAGGTGGAGGCTATGCAATAAGCTTTGTGGAAATAAAATAGATGGATAATTCTAAAGTAAAAAAGACCGACAGCGAATTGCTATCAGTCTTTTTTACTTTAGTCTACAATCAGTAAGACCCAATGTGTTCCATTCGCCCTTATGCAGAAAGATTCAATGTTTCTGTATAGGTCTTGCCAAAGGGATCCGTAGCTACCACCTTAATGGTCTTAACTGTTGATGCCGGTTTAATAAAGAATATATGATCCGTTAGGTTGGGTTCAACCCACTTCCTTATATTAGGTTTTGCACTTCCCAAATACAACTCATAAGCCCAGGGATCATAAGCAGTACGTTGTTCTGGTCGTCCCATTGCTTTACCATCGGCAAACCATTCCAGCTTCCAATTTTTGTCGTAATTCCACACATTAATGCTGGCCTCATCCGGGAAGTCTTTATGTCTGCCTGGCGCATAAATTCTTATCTGATGTTCTTTAGGTTGCCCGGTTGCTTTATAGTACCAGCTTAGCTCATTGCCTTTTACCTCATAGACCCCATAACCAGAAGGAGTTCCATCGCCACAAATTGGTCCTGACCACCAGGCTCCACACACAGTACCATGATTATGTTCTGTCAAATTGCCTTCAATCCATACCTCGTTAAAGTGGGTATGACCAGACATAAAATGAACAGTATAAGCCTTTAGCATATCATATAAACGCTTACGGTTCATCACCACGGCTCCAACTTCCGGTTCAGTTTTTTTGTCTCGCTTAGACTGATTGGTAAAAGTTGGAATGTGAAGATTGATAACAAGTGTAGAGCCGGGCTTAACAAACTTCAAATCCTGCTCGAGCCATTGAAACTGCTTTTCGGTAATATATCCCATATAGTGCTTTTCCAATCCCATGAAGAACACATCATCAAGAACTACATAGTGGATTTTACCTCTGTTGAAAGAATAATAGGCAGGACCAAAGTTCTTCTTGAATGTATCTGCTGAACCTTCGTCTGACCTGGCATTCATATCCAGGTCATGATTCCCGATCACGTTGAAGAACGGAATATTGGCTGTGTGAATAGCTTCACGATAGTCGGCAAAAAGATCAAATTCATCCCAAACAAGGTCGCCGCAACCAACTCCATGAAAAAGAGTTCCGGCAGGATAAGACTTAACAAGATCCCGAAGATCTGGTGCAGATTGCGTTTTAAGTAAGCGCGCATCCTCTTTAGTCTTTATCTGCGGATCAGCCCATACAACGAAATTATGGTTCGTATCATCCTGTTTCAATTTCTGCAACGCAAAGTCGGTAGTAAAAATATTGCTGTCACGCTTAATCGGACTATAGAAACTTGCAATACCTTTCTCGTTAGGTATTTCGTATCCCGAGGGAATGCTGATGTACACAAACTCAGCGGTGTTATTACTTACTAATTCGTAACTACCGTTTTTGCCTGTTGTGGTAATATTTATACCATCTGTAACAGCTACGCCCTCAATCCCTTTTCCGTTGCTATGTACCTTTCCTTTTAAAGTGATATTAGTAAGATCAACAGCTCCTTTAAAAGGATTGGCAAAGCTTTTAAGTAAGGTTCCCGGTGCAGCAAGCAAAGTTCCGGTTAATCCTACCTGTTTTAAAAAGTTTCTTCTGTTAGACATAATTGTGTGTTAATTCTCAGTGTATGTTTTATTTTAATCATCGTCGTCTTTTTTATTCTCCATCAGTACAAAAGCACTGCGGCGGGGAGCCGGCATCACGGAATCTTCGCCTTTTACATATTTCCAAACCACCTCATTCAAATCAAGGTCTGGCGCGGCATCTTCTTTGGCGAAGTTGAACTGTTCAGAGCGTTCTGCACTCTTGTTCCAGGCAACATTCCGTTCTTCAAGGTTAACCTGGGCACTTTTGGCAGTATAAGGCTTTGTGTCCGGAACTGATGTGAAGCATTCAGAAAGCGGTTTGGCAGCTGCATCGTACTGGCTCATTGGTGGTAAGCCAAGGATAAGCTCCATTGTGCGCAGCATACCAGATGTTGAGTACATAGTATGATTGACTGAACCCATTTTTGTGTAGGGACTTATCACAAATGCCGGCGACCTGTGAGCATCGATATGGTCTGATCCGTTTTGCGCGTCGTCCTCCAGTACAAAAATTGCAGACTCTTTCCAGATCGGGCTTTTTGAAATATGTTCAACCAGCCTACCCAGTGCAAGATCATTATCGCCCATTGCGGCGATAGGACTCATCTTTCCTTTCTTCTGTCCGCTGGTGTGATCATTACCGATCCTGATACTACTGAATTGAGGGACCTGATTCACCGCAAGCAATGAGTCAAAGTCTTTCTTGAACACCTCCACACGGTCAATATCTTTAACGTCCATATTGAAACCTTCATAACCAGGGCAAACGCGGCCCTCCAGAGCTTTGATATTAGCCTTCCCATTTGCTCCAAACTCTCCGTAACTGCGGTAGCTTATCCCCGCTCGCTTGCAGTAATCCCAAATGAAACCATCCCGTGGATAGGCAATTTTACGGCTCCCTTCGTAATCATAAGTTCCACCACGGCCACCATAGCTGATCGGCCAGGTCTTCTCAGTATAATCTGTTGCGTAAGCTGCCATACTCCAGTTATGACCGTCAGCACTCACTTCTGCATCTACGTAAAAATTATCCAGTAACACAAACTGCCTTGCCAGTGCGTGATGATTAGGGGTAACCTTTTCGGGGAAAATGCAAAGTGAAGGATCTCCATTTCCTTGAGGCATATCACCAAAAACCTGATCGTAAGTACGGTTTTCTTTTATAATATAGAAAACATGTTTTATAGGCGACTTGGTGTTGGGACCTGAAGGAACAGGGTTTCCTGCTTCGATCTTCGCATTTTGTTCCTTCTCCTTATTGTAAGGAGTATTTGTATACACCTGTGCAGTATAGGCTTTTAGCTGTGCCTCAGTAGGCTTGTCGATAATCGAAAGTGTACCTTTGAAAAGAGCGGCTATATATTGCACTTTCTGATTAGGGGTAATCCCTTTGTGCGAAGCACTATTATCAGTTTTCTTTACTGGTTGTGGTCCCTTTGGGTTGGGCAAAGATGAAAATCCTTTACCATTACTTACCAAGATCTTTTTTCCAACCGTTTTTACTGAAGTAGGATACCAACCCGTTGGAATGAATCCCATAGAACGACTTTTTCCAGGCTCTGATACATTGAACACCGCCAAACAATTATTGTCCGCGTTTGCGATAAATAGAGTCTTTTCATCCTCCGACAGGGCAAGTCCGTTAGTAGTAGACCCTGTCAGCTTAGTAGGATATAAGGTTGCTGAAATGGTCTCAATTACTTTACGTTGAGCCGCATTTATTACAGATACAGAATTATCGCTGGCATTAGCAACATAAATGTACTTCCCTTTATTGGAAACCAATATCTCATTTGGGTGATTCTCCGTTTGAATTTCTGCGACGATCTTCTCTTGTTTGATGTCGTAGACCGCAAGTTTTTCATCTCCCCATAGTGATATATACAACTCAGTTTTTGCCGGATTCAGAACGCAACTGTAGGCCTCAGATTTAAGCTTTATTTTATTGACTCTTTTTTTGATGTTCAGATCAATAACATATAAGCAACTGTCTTCCTTGGTAACGGTATACAACCGGGCACTTTTAGTGTCAACGTCAAGGCCGGCCGGACTTATCTTATTTGGCCATGCTTTTCCCAGCCGGATAGTATCGGCCTTTCCAAATTTGCCGGCAGTAATAGGGTAGGAGAGGATAATATTATCGTTCCCTCCTGACACATAAAGCTGATCACTTTTCTCATTGAATTTTAGCCCGTACCAAGCTTTTTTGATGGAAACAGAGTCTAAGCGTTTTTCTGATTTCGGGTCGATAAGCAAGATACTCTGATCTCCCTGTCCGTTATTCGTCACCGCCAGATATTTCTTGTTGGAAGATAGAGCAGTATTCAATGGAAGGTCGCCAAGAGGCAGAGAACGGCCAGCGGGACTCAAGGACCATCCATTTGGAAGTAGCACTTTCCCCGCTTTCGGATTATTGGTCGGAAGCTGTGCCTGGGAAATCAGTGGTAGGAGTAGGGAAAGGGAGCTAAAAGCCAGGGCTTTTCCTACTTTTTTTACTGTTAGATTCATATTTCGATTGAAGGGTTTCTTGTAAAAAAAATGTTTTGGAGTTAAGTAATCTTTTTAAACTTCACTCTTGCTAAGGGAACTTTGGGCCGGCAGATGGTAGGAGGGGTCTTTCAAGGTAGAGATAAAATCTTTCTTTAGTCGTCTACTTTAGGAGAACTCTCAAACCAAAGGAATTCGAATAAACACGTTCCTTTGATCTTGTATAACAATCCCTGTATAATTAATGTAATACATCATCGATTACCTTTGAAAATCTTAATGATCCAGAAGGTGAGTAAATAAACTATCCGGTAGGCAAGTAGCAACCTATGTTGTGTCTTTGTCTCCGGATAGTTTATAGTCAATGAATTACAGTATTTAAATCCAAATATACTGTGATACTACAGCTGCAATTAGTTAACAACTTTAGTTGCCCCAGTCATTTTCTCAATAACCGATAACGGCGATTTGCTTGTAACTGGTGCTGTTTTATGCGTACGTTTGGTAGTCCATCTTTTTAACGAAGCGTCGTATGTCCCACCGAGATAGCTGAATTCGCTATCTATCGGAACTGCGAATCGGCTGGTATTAGTTCCTTGCAAAAAGAATGGTTGTGGTGTTTGGCCTGACATGGTAGTGTAAAGATCATTGTTAGTAATTGAATAACCCACACCATCACCAAAAATGTTGTTGCCTGTTCCTGCGAAAAATATAACATCAGACGGTTCGGTGGTTTTATCAACAACGAGAGTTGGAAAAATGGCGATCCCGGCAGCATTACCGCTGTTTGCCAGTAAATTTGATGTTCTATCTCCAATGTTCCTTTCTTGCGGCCCTTTTTCGTTATGATATTTGTCGCCCGGAACATTATTATAAAGCTTACTTACAATCCAGTTAGCGTCACTGATATCAGTCGAACCGATACCACCAATCTGTTTAAATCCACCAACATAGAAGAACGTCCCTTTAGCAACGGTTCCTTGTGTTAGATCAAATCTATAAGTTCTAAGACCTCCTGTATTCCAACCTTCTAGTGGAAAGCCAGTTGGTGTTGAGGCTCCAGCGTTATTTGTCGTGTAAACAGTAAATTTCTTCTGTCTGAAGTCCAGATCTTGGGTCGCCATGAACTGGATGTACTCATAATTGGCATCTGTACTAGTAGGATTAGCAAAGTAGCCTGTGATAATTGCCGGGTGAGGACCCAATGGGATTGTAGGGTCTACAATAATACTAGTAGCAAAAAAATCACTCTTTACACGCGGCCATATTTGAGGAATTTTAGTAGTAGCCGAAGGGAGTATGATACCTGTTACCCTCGCTGTCCATGGCAGTTTCTCTAATTTAAAATCTGCAGAACTACTCACATGCATTTCAACTTCTCCAGAGCCATCATTTAGTAATTTTGTGCCTTCGATTGTTTCAATTCCAATATTCGGTTCAAAGTTGCAGTTGTTAAGCATTCCGTAGCATCCTTCAAAGTTGTCTGGTTTTGCTAGGATGGTGGCAGCAGAAAGAGGTGTTCTAAGCAACTTGACGCCAGAAGTTATCTTCTGAACATTAGAAGCTGAAATTCCTGTAATTTGTAATATACCATCAACTCTCTTTAGTACACCGCCTTCTATTTTAACAGTTACTGAATCACCGGGTACGTATGTCGCTGCCGCTTCACCGATGTTAATGGCAATTCCTCTTAACGAATCTATTCCGTTACCTGCTCGCCGTAGATTCTGGATGATTAATAGTCCAGCTGGAAGGTTGTGACCGGAGTGATCTGAGGTAACTTGTCCCGTTACAAAACTCGCCTCCCTGGTTACTTCTTTGGTTAAAACTACCTCAGTTCCCTTATAAAGCTTCCTGATGTCCAAATTAGAAATATAGGGGCTAGGTGTACCTTGAACGAAATCAGTGTCACGTTCGCAAGAGGAAAGAATACCTACCAGAGCTCCAATTATTAGTAGGTGTATTTTTAAAAACTTTTTCATTGAATCTGTCATGATTTTTTTGTCCCAAAATCCTGCATTTAACCCTTGTTTTACCAAATGCAGAATCCTAATTAAGCAGTAATCCTAAGGTTTTTGCCACCAAACAAGTGTATTAATGTCATCTGGCCCTTGCGCCGCTACAGCATTTTTGTAACTTGTTGGGTTCGTTGATTGTATGATTTGTGGATAGTACAATCTTGCTGGCATCTTTTGTCCGTTGACCAGGCCAGTTCCCTTTGGTAAAATTGGGTGCCCAGTACGACGATACTCAAACCATTGCTGCAAATCAACCAGGAACATGGCATAGTACTTTTGCAGGTGGATCATTTCCATTTTACTTCTATTGCTAGTACTAGATTCGAGGGGCAGATTCGCATCCCATTTTAAATTAGATGCCGCATTCACATAATCCTTAAACTTCTGATCTGAAGGGCTAGTAATGTAAGTAGGCATCCAGTAATTAATTGCATCTGCCATTCCTTTGTAATAATAATCTTCTGCAGATCCGCTAATCCAGCCCTTGGCCGCTGCCTCAGCTAGTATAAAGCTAACTTCTGCCGTGTTCAGAATTATACCGGTGTTTTTATCCGTCTGTAATGTTAGTTTGCTTTCTGCATCAGAATTGAAATGCGCCTGAGTTGTAAGCCCTAATCCGGGTTCATAACCACTGGGTATACCTACCCATCCGTCGGCCCCCCTGTCAATTCCTAATCTTGGAACTCCTGCAGTACCCAAATCGGGGTCTACCCTTGGGTCGTCCCATGCAACCAGTTTGCCCAGAAAGAAATCGGCAATGGGCATTCCTCTGAAATCAACTGGGCGAATATTAACCATATAGGGCGAAGAAAAAACGGCTGTACTAGTATTAGTGCCATTCCACAGGATACGCGCAGTATGGTTATTGTTTTCCATAATAGGGTATTCTGCTGGCTTTGTGTCAACAATTTCTTTGATTTTTGCAATAACAGCTGGTGCTACCTCTGTTTTTCCCGATGCCCTAAGTAACAATCTCAAATAAAGGGAATTTCCGAATCTCCTCCATCTTGAAAGATCACCTTGATAAACCGGATCACTAGTCGCAACAATTGGAGGACTTTCTTTCAAAAGGTTGTTGGCTTCTTCAAGCTTTTTGAACATGTCGGCATAGATGTCCTGTTGCCTGTCAAAAGCTGGCTGAATATTGCCATCCTTCCCGTTGTTAGCTTCGAAATAGGGAACATCACCATAGGTGTCAGTTAAAAGTGAATACGCCCAGGTTTGAGTAATAAGAGATATAGCTTGGTATGACTTATTAAGGCTCTCGGGCTGACTAGCAATCGTGTAAATATTTTTCAAATCTGTCAGATTCAAATACCAGTTGTTCCAGGTATAGTCCGCCTGATTCCTTCTTATATCGTAACGAAATACCCGGCCTTCAGAGTCATTTATTTCCACTGTCACCTGCATCAACTGGTTATTGAAGTTCCAGTTGCGGATCATATTCGTACTCAGAATATTTACCAACGCCGGAGCTAACAATTGATTCGCTTGAGTGCTTCTTTGTCCAATAGGGTCTGTGTTTTCTTCAATAAAGCCCTTCGTACACGACAATGTCGAAAAGCTTAATAGTGCTGATAGTATATAGAAAACTAAATTTTTATTCTTTTTCATTATTTCTTTAAGATTAAATACCTACAACCACACGTAAGCCCATGGTCCGGGTAGACGGTAATTGACCTGTTTCGAATCCTTGCTGTATATCAGAACCTGCTAGTGTACCAAATTCAGGATCGAAAGCTGGCCAAGGCGACCAGATAAAGAGATTTCTGCCATAGACACTAAAAGTAGCCCTGCTGATTCCGATCGCATTCAACATTCTTTTATTAAGGGAATAGCCGATACTTGCTTCACGGAATTTTAAGAAATCAGTTCTGAAAATACTTCCTTCAGCCTGACCACTTCCATAAATGGACTCGTAGTAAGCAGCAATATCAGTGGCAATCACGTCATTCTTACGGTATTTTCCATCAGCATCTTGTACCACACCCTCTCCAATCATTCCATTATATCGTCCTGGTAATGTAACAGCGTGTTTACCTAAAGAAGCCATCCTTGAGAAAGTAAGGGAATGGCCAACACCACCTAGTTGAGCATCGAATAAAGCATTAACATTTATTCTTTTGTAGGTAAAGCCCGTACCAAAACTCATCTTGAATTTAGGTATAGTGTTACCCAAATAAAGCAGGTCTGGATTTTCTAGTGCTACTCCCGTCCGGGCGTTATAAACAATCTGTCCGTCCGGAGAACGCAAGTATCCTCTGCCATAGAGGTCGCCCATACTTCCACCAACATTTGCTACCACCTGTCCGCCTCCTAATGCTCCAGTACGGAGTACAAGCGAGCTGTCTGCTAACTCTTTTATTTTGTTTCTATTGGCAGAAAATGTAGCGTAGGTGGTCCATTTAAAGTTCTTTGCTTGTAATGGAGTACCGTTCACAGCTAGCTCGATCCCTTTATTATCTACGCGTCCTATGTTAACAACTTGAACATTGTAACCTGTCGATCTGTCAACAATACGATTCAATATCTGATTCTTTGTGTTGCCTTGATAAACTGCCACGTCGAAGTTCAAACGGTTCCGGAACAATCTTAAGTCCAGTCCAAGCTCTGTGGTTGTAGTGATTAATGGCTTTAGGTTAGGATTAGGCAGTATCCTTGGATTATTTGTCGCGCTGTCAGGATAAATTCCTGAACTTGCATATTGATAATTATAGGCTGTCCTGTAAGGAGTTGTACTTCCACTACCTACTTGTGCAAGAGAAGCTCTGAATTTTAAGAAACTGAAAGTTGTTGGCAGCTTCCAAAAATCCGAAGCGATGAAAGCAAGACTGGCAGAAGGATAGAAGAACCCTACATTATCCGTCCTGTTTGCCGTAGCTAAAGTACTATTCCAGTCCTGACGACCTGTGATGTCCAAGTATAAGTAATTCTTATATCCAAACGAGGCTGCTCCATAGAAGCTATTGATCCTATACCTGGCAGTGTCAGGAACGAGAACTAAAGGACTTTCGTTATTAGCGAGACTGTAAAGATTTGGGATTACTAATCCGTCTGCACGTGTTTCAAGAGCATTATACACATTACGCATACGACTACCACCAACGTTCGCTGTCATTTGCAAGTCCTTATTAAACTGCTTTGTGTACCTGAATAAGAAATCTGCGTTAATTTCGTAAGAACGAATGTTTCCAACTCGATAAGAGCCGTGAGCAAACTTGTTTCCTGCGGCATCCCATGGACGTTGTGTTCCTCTGCGTTCCCGGTTAAAGTCTACAGAAGCCCGGCCCATTAAGCTTAGCTCCTTTGTAAATTTGTAAGTACCTTGAATGTTACCGAGAAGCCCGTTTCGCTTTTGTGAATTTATAAACTGCTCGGCAATGGCGTAAGGACTTTCCGGGTTAGTTGTTGTGATATTAACAAGCTGTTGATATTCTCTTCCTGTTACCCAATAATCTCTATACCAATCTACGTTAACATTTGGTTGCGCGAACATAAACCAATACATCAAAGATTGGTTTCCATAACCTGTTGCAGGCAAGTTATCGCTATGTCTGTTGCTATACTGAGCTTTTACATTTAAACTGAACTTTTTTGTAATGTCTGTATTTGCATTTAGGGAAACATTGGTTCGTTCTAATCCCGTATTGGGAGCAATCCATTCATTGTTACCGTGACTGGCAGAAAAACGTAATCCAATTTTTTTATAAGTTCCATCCAAGCTTACCGAATTTGTAGACTCGGTTCCTGTTTTGAAATAGGCACTAATTGGATCTTCATGAGCGATCCAGGGAGTTCTGTCAACTCCTCTTGCCTTTGTTACTGGGTCGAACTGATAGAACATCCCGCCAGTTTTAAATGAAGGTCCCCAGGTGGCACTGGTTGCATTGGTACTAGGTCCATCAACGGTAGTTCCGAAAGAAAAGTAAGGAACCCCAAATGTTCCTGCTCCAAATTCCTGTTGACGATCAGGTCCCCGATTTACATTTTCCCATGAGTTGTTTGAGGTTATTGTAATTCCAATTTTATTTCTACCCTTCGTGGCAGATTTGGTTGTAATTACAACAGCTCCGTTTGCTCCGCGTTGACCGTATAGGGCGGAGGCTGCAGGGCCTTTTAGCACCGTTACTGTTTCTATATCTTCTGGGTTTAAGTCGGCTAGGGCATTGCCATAATCTGCCGGCATAATATCCCCTGAAGTTCCATACACACCTCCACCTGTGGCAGCAGTGCGGCGAGAACTACTTGATGCAACTACCCCGTCAATTACGATTAAAGCTTCATTATCACCAGTAAGATTGTTTTCACCCCGCAAAATGATTTTATTGGATCCCGCCGGGCCGCTGTTCCTTACCAGATTTAATCCCGCTACTTTCCCCGATAAACCATCGGTCCAGTTAGTGGAAACTGCATTGGTAAGCTGAGTACTGTCTACCGTAGTGGATGAATATCCTAACGATTTTTCTTCCCTTTTAATACCCAAAGCCGTTACAACTACCTCAGTAAGAGCATTGGAGGTTTGCTTCAACTTGAAGTTTTGTGTCACCTCGCCACGATCGTTAACTTTAACCCCGCTCACAGTTACCTTCCCAAAAGAAATGAAATTTACTTCAAGAGTATAAGTACCGGGAGGTACAGCTATAGAATATCTGCCGTAGATATCTGTGGTAGCTGATCTGTTTAGTTCCACAACTTTAACAGATGCTCCTGGAAGAGTTTCTCCTTGTTCATCAGTCACCTTACCTGTTATTTTTCCTGAAGGCTGAGCCTTTGGAACAATCAGGATATTTTTTTCTCCTGCAAGTTTGTAAGTAAGAGCACTTCCATTAAGTAATATGCTCATAATCTCTGCAACGCTGCGTTCGCTTTTTTCAATCTGCACAACCTTTTGCAGGTTTAACTGAGCGTTATTATAGTTGATTGATGCTCCGGTTAGCCTTTCAATTTCTTCAAAGGCATTTTTTAAAGTCATCTTGCTTGCGCCCCAATAAATTCTCTTTGTTGAGAGAGGTTGGGCATGTGCTGACGGCAGCATTGTAGTAAATTGAGAGATGACGAACGCTACAGAAACAAGTAGCATTTTAAAATTCGGCTGGATCTTTTTCCGTCGAATACAGTGTTTCATTGCTTTTTGATTTTGGTAATACAGTTGTGCAGCTTTTATAATATGGAGCTACTTACATTTTTCTATATTTACCTTGTTTTTAATTTTTTAAGACCGAGTTAAAAACTAATTAAATGCCGTAACTGTGACCAGCAGCTTGCGGCTTTTTTGTAATTGAGAAGCGTTTTTTCTAGTGCATAATCCTCCTATTTGCAGTTCTTATTGTTAATGATTAATCTGTTTGCCTGAATAGTATAGCTGCAGCCCGTTAGTTGAACAAGGATGTCCATAACCTCACGTAGAGGCATATTGTCGAACTTAGCGGTATATTTTGAATGTGTATTTTCAGGGTCAGCAAGAACAGTCTTAATGTTATACCACCGACTTAAAGTAGTGGCGATTTCATCTAATGATTGGTTCTCTAAAACAAGCTTGCTGTTTTTCCACGCTGTGGCATTTGTCGTGTTAATTGTATTGAATGAGTAGTCGCCTGTAATTGTATTAATGTCCAATTGTTGGCCTGGTAACAAAAATTGAAGAAACTTTTGGCCACCGGTTGAAGCCATACTTACACCAACTTTTCCTGAGGCAACTGTAACTGCAACCTTACGATCGTCGGGGAAAGCCTTGATGTTAAAACTTGTCCCAAGTACGGTAGTTTTAATGGCCCCGCTGCTTACTATAAAAGGTTTCTCCTGATTATGAACAACTTCAAAGTAGGCTTCACCACTTAGCTCAATTTCCCTGATATCTTCTTTAAAACTCTTCGAGAAGCGAACAGAGCTTTCTGAATTAAGGTGAAGAATGGAACTATCCGGCAAAACAAGCTTGCTCCTCCTGCCCGCGCCATTATGGAAATAGACGTATTCTCTAGGTGGCTTTTCAGAAGTTTTGAAAGGATTTTTCGAGAAGTGAAGACCTGTCAGTATAACTGCGATTGAGGCGGCTGCATAGTAAAAGACCTTCAAGCCTTTCCTTGCCGTCTTAATTTCAGTATCTTCCGAACATTTTAACCCGGATTCAATTTTACTCCACACCTTCTCCTTGTCACCAAAGGTTTTAAACCAGTTCCTGCCTTCTTCTAAAACTTTAATGGTCTCACGAAACTCACGCTCGTGCTCAGGGTTTTGATCCATCCAGTCACGCAATTCATTTAAACCCTCGTCACTTATGCAACGATCGAAATACTGCCTGGTCAACTCCTGGTAATGCTCATTCATACTTGTGTCTTCGCTAATAAAGACTGTATTTTGAGCCCTGCTACTTAGCAAGTTTAGTTAAGAATCGATTAAAAAAATGTTAAGTATCGGAAGATCGTTCTTGTCTGAAAAGCTTTGATCTTAGCTCGCGCACTGCCTCGTACAAGGTGGATTGCACGGTTTTTAAAGAGATACTGAGAACAAGAGCAATTTCTTCGTTGCTTACATCCGAAATACGACTCATTAATAAAACTTCACGCTGCCTGAAAGGCAAGGCGTCTATCAAGGCGATTATCTCCTGGTGGGTCTCGCGACTTTTAATGATAGCAAGAGGGGAACGTTCGTCGCTGAGAATATCACTGTAAACCTCCAGGTGTTCGCAGTAGGTCAACTTGAGTGGCTTTTTCCTTATCTGGGTAAAAGCTTGATTCCGGGCGGAGGTAAATAAATAGCTTTTTACTTTATTGATGTTAGCCTTTCTTCGTGCTTCCCAAAACTTGATAAATATATCGGCTATGACCTCCTCAACAAGGGAATTGTCATTGACATATATACTCGTGAATTTACATAAGGAATTATAGTAACGACTAAAAAGTGCTTTGAACGCTAAGGTATCATCTGTCCTAATTAATACCAATAACTCATCGTCTGAAAGGGAATTGTAGTCTTGTCGGACCATGCCACAAAGCTATAATTGTAAGGTTAGGATAATATTAAGAGGGTGTGAAGTTGTTTTTAAGTGAATATGAGCTAGGCTATAATTAAAATAAGTTAAAAGCAACCAAAAAAGGGCAGCCTCTCGGCCACCCTTTCCAAATGTATTTCGTATAGCTTAGTCAGCTAAAACTTTAGTTACAAGATCTGCAGCTTCTTTTAACAAGATAGCAGAGTAAACTTGAAGGCCAGAATTGTCGATCAATTGTTTTGCTTCTTCAGCGTTTGTACCTTGAAGACGAACAATGATTGGAACGCGAACGTTACCTAGTTCCTGATAAGCATCAATAACACCTTGAGCAACACGGTCACAACGAACGATACCACCGAAGATGTTGATAAGGATCGCTTTTACGTTTGGATCAGAAAGGATGATATTGAAACCAGCTTTTACAGTTTGTGCATTTGCAGTACCACCTACGTCAAGGAAGTTTGCAGGCTCACCACCAGCTAATTTAATAATGTCCATTGTTGCCATGGCTAAACCCGCTCCATTAACCATACAACCTACGTTTCCGTCAAGTTTTACATAGTTAAGGTTTGATTTGCTTGCTTCAACTTCGGTTGGATCTTCTTCAGACTCGTCGCGTAAAGCAGCGTAGTCAGCATGACGGAATAAACCGTTATCGTCAAGATTTACCTTAGCATCTACAGCTAAAATTTTATTATCAGAAGTTTTAAGAACAGGGTTGATCTCAAACATTGAAGAGTCTGTAGCTTCATACGCTTTGTAAAGAGCAGCGATAAACTTCGTCATGTCTTTAAAAGCTTCACCACCTAATCCTAGGTTGAATGCAATTTTACGAGCTTGGAAGCCTTGTAAACCTACCTTAGGATCTATCTCTTCTTTGAAGATCAGGTGAGGAGTATGTTCAGCAACTTCCTCGATATCCATTCCACCTTCTGTAGAGTACATGATGATGTTACGGCCTCTAGCGCGATCAAGAAGAACACTTACGTAAAACTCTTTAGTTTCACTTTCGCCAGGGTAATAAACATCCTGAGCAATAAGTACTTTGTTAACCTTTTTGCCTTCAGGACCTGTTTGAGGAGTAATCAGTTGCATACCAATGATTTGCTCTGATTTCTCTTTTACTTCGTCCAGGTTTTTAGCAAGCTTAACACCGCCACCTTTACCGCGGCCACCTGCGTGGATTTGAGCTTTTACAACAACCCAATCAGAGTTGTAATCTTCTTTCAGCTTCTTTGCTGCCTCTACTGCTTGTTCTGGAGTGTCGGCAACAATGCCTTCCTGAACCCGTACGCCAAAGCTTTTTAATATTGCTTTACCTTGATACTCGTGAATATTCATTGTTTAGAAAGTTTCGAGGCGTAAAACTAATACTTTGGTTTAACTTACGAAAAGAATTTATGCAAACTGAGTATGTAAAAGATGTGTTATCTGAAAAAAGAATAAATTTATACGATAAAATGACGGCGAAACTACTTAATTGATGAATATCATAATAAAACCTATCTTCGCCACTATGCTTAAGGCACATCAGATAAAGAAATCATACGGCAAACTGCAAATTCTTAAAGGAGTTGATTTTGAAGTGCAAAAGGGAGAAATTGTTACGGTTGTAGGCGCCTCAGGTGCCGGGAAGAGCACTCTACTGCATATTCTTGGTACCCTTGACAAGCCCGATAATGGTGAGCTTTTTATTAATGAGGTTAATATCTTAAAACTATCCTCGAAAAAACTTAGTGCTTTTAGAAATCAGCATATCGGTTTTATCTTTCAATTTCATCATCTGCTTCCAGAATTTACCTCACTTGAAAATATATGCATTCCTGCTTTTATTGCTAAAAAAAGTAAAAAGGAGGCCGAACTGCGTGCAAGGGAACTTTTAGATATGTTGGGACTGGCCGGTCGCGCAGATCACAAGCCTACAGAGCTTTCTGGAGGAGAACAACAAAGGGTGGCCGTGGCCCGGGCTTTGGTCAATCATCCTGATCTGGTTATGGCCGATGAACCTTCAGGTAATCTTGATTCTGAAAACGCTACAGCACTTCATCGCTTATTTCTCGATTTGAGGGATAAGTTTAATCAAACTTTTATAATCGTTACGCATAATGAAGACCTGGCGGGAATGTCAGACCGGAAAGTAGTTATGAAAGATGGACAAATAATAAGTAGCTAAACATTGAATATTCTAATTACCGCAGCTTCTACTGCTACTGCCTATAAATTGGAAAAGGAACTCGCAGGTTCGAACAGTCTGATCCTTGCTGATTCTGTTGATCTGCCTTCTGTTTTAATTAAAGATAAACGCTTTATAAAAATTCCTCCTGGTAATTCTTCCAGTTTCACCCATCAACTATTGAGCCTTTGTCTTGACGAAGGAATTGAACGGGTTTTCCCTTTAAGGAGGGCTGAGATTGAAGCATTGTCAGAATCAAGGCAACTATTCGATGAATACGGAATAGCAGTAATGGTGCCTTTATTTTCTGATCTTTCATCCTATTGGGGAAATTCTAAGACAGGAGAGATCCTTATTAAAGAAGAAGACGATGAATTTGCGGGTCGCGGAGTTTATTTAATTGAGGAAGGATCATTAGATAACCTTCAAATTTTAACAGCAGACTAATGATCACCTATAGCGAGATAGATCCCCAAAAGAAGGCTTTTATATTTGAACTGGATAATGTCCTGCTTCCTGAGAAGGATTATTTGCTACAGGTTTATTACCTTTTTGCAAACTTCCTTGAATATGTAGAAGCATTTCCTCCTGCAACAGACGTTATTAACTTTTTTAAAAAAGTTTACGAGAACCACGGATCTCCTTTGATCTTTGACAAGGCCAGAGAGGTATTCGGTTTTGATGAAAAGTACCGGGAGAACTTTGATCGTCTTCATCGTGAAGCCAAGTTACCGCTGAAGCTTCTGCTCTATAAAGAATCGCTTAACTTCCTGCAGGAAGCGGTGGTCGACAGGAAAGAAATACTGATTGTGTCCAGTGGTGATCCATTGCAACAGTTGAACAAGATCAGGCAAACCGAGTGGAATGGTTTAGAAAAGTACCTCCGCGTTTATTTTACAGATGAAATCGCTCCAAAACCCTCTGCTGAAGCCTTACTGTATGTTCTGGATAAACATGGATTAAAAACCGAGGATGTGTTGTTCTTTGGTACAACTGAGCTGGACGCGCAGTTCGCAAAAAATGCCATTGTGGATTTTATAAACGTAAAATATTCGTAACTTAAACCCAAATTTAAAATTCATAATTGTTTATGTTTAAAGGTATTACTAGATCTTTTCTATCCATTGAAAAAAGATATTTCTTTGTGGTTTGCGGGGCTTTGAGTTTAATTCTTGGATGTAAGAAAGATACCAAAACTAGTGTGCCTGATAATGCCTCAAGAACTGAGCTGACTAAAGACTCTATATTCTTATACGCCAAACAAACCTACTTATGGTATAATCAGCTACCTGAATACAATACCTTTAATCCTCGTACATATAATCGCTCCAGCGAGGAGATCGAAAACCTGGATGATGAGCTCTATGCGCTTACCAGGTATGCTAAAAATTCTTCCAATGTTCCTTATGAGCAGGGCAGTAATGAAGGCAGCCCTAAATATTCCTATATAGATAACATTACCGACCAAAATCCGGTTGCTTATGTTCCTGGTAAAAAGGCTAATGTCGACTTGCAGGGCAACGGCTATGATTTTGGTCTAAAACTGGACTTGTATGGAAATACCAGTAATTATAGACTATATATAGAGGCAGTTTACCCCGGTTCTGATGCAGCATCAAAAGGTTTAGGCAGGGGGGATTATATTACCTCGATAGAAAATAAGGATATTGGAACAAAGTATAATGACGAAATAGAGCTTATTAATGATGTATTCTTTAGAGATAAGTACAGTGCAATTGCTGTTAAGGTGACTAAAAGGAATGGCTCAAACGTAACACTTAATCTTACCAGGAAGTCATATAGGAGCTCGCCAATTTATAAGGATTCGGTTTACACCTCTGGTGCCAGAAAAGTAGGTTATATGGCCTATGCCAGATTCACCAATCTTAGCAATTCTCAAAGCGAGTTTAACAGGATCTTTACTAGATTCACTAATAGCGGAGTTACGGATCTGATAATAGACCTGAGATACAATGGCGGAGGCTATGTTTCTACAGCTGAATATTTGATGAATTTAATTGCTCCCGCTTCATTAAATCGAGAGATGATGTATGCAGAGCATTTTAACAAATTAATGCAGGATGGTAAGGCCACCATCCTTAAAAATCAGCTTATTCTTGATGCTTCAAACCGCCCTCAGGATTCTAATAATGATGGTAAGTTAGATACTTATGCCGACGCCTCTTACACCGTCGCTTCCAATACACGCTATTTCTCAAAAGTAGGGTCTCTCAATACTATAAATAACGTCGTGTTCATTACATCAAGCAGCACAGCCTCAGCAAGCGAATTGGTAATTAACTGTTTGAAGCCACACATGAACGTTAAGGTAGTGGGCCAAACTTCGTATGGGAAACCTGTAGGATTCTTCCCTATCCGAATTGATAAATACGACGTCTACCTGTCCATGTTTGAGTCTAAGAATTCAAAAGGGGAGGGAGGGTATTACTCTGGTATTTCACCAGACTACCCCATACAGCGTGCTGCTCCTCGTAACGACTTTGGAGATTTGAATGAGGATGCTATTAAAGCTGCCTATAATTATATTACCACAGGAGCGTTTACTGGTTCTGGAAATACAACTTCTTCCATTCTCAGCAAAGGTATTCTTCCCTTAGAAGTACAAGGAGGAAAACAACTTAAGGATTCAGAATTTAAAGGCATGATTGAAGACCGGGTTAGGTTGAAGTAAAAGGCTCTTTTTCCTACAGAAGCTCCTTCAATATGATCGCTATTTTGTCCGAAATTGTGTTCACAATGTTCTGTATCAAGCTGTTAATTTAATTGCTTGTCATTTTCGGGCAATCAATCACAATTCCGTTTTATATGGTCTGCTTATTGTATAGACTTTGATCGTCTATATTATGGAACCTATGAAAACGAGACTTTATATACGTAGTTTATTACGATCACTTCTCCCAGCTCTTATCCTGACCATTTCTTTAAATTCTTGTTCTAAGGATGACGAACTTGAAGAGGATAACTCCGAGGTAGGCAATACGCCACCCGCAAATGGAACACGTGAGGAACTGACTAAAGATTCTATTTTTCTTTATGCAAAACAAGTATACCTTTGGAACGACGCGCTGCCATCCTACGAAGCCTTCAATCCCAGAAGGTATACTCAATCAGCTGATCCTCTTGATAATTACTATTCAGAGTTGTTTGCTATTACGCAGTACAAGACCAATCCTGCTACATCCAGACCATTCGAATATGTATCGGCCTCGGCCAATTATCCCAAATATTCCTATATCACGGACGAAGAATCAAACAATCCACCCAGAACTGCCACAGCGTCAGTACCGACGGTTAGCGAGGTAACCCTTGAAGGGGTAGGAACGGATTTTGGTATTGCTTTGTCTGCTGTAGGTAACCAGTCCTCCTATCAAATTTACATTAGATTGGTAAACCCGGGTTCTCCGGCAGCTAAAGGTTCTTTAAATCGTGGAGATGTCTTAACTCAAATCAATGATCATAAGTTGGGTTCAAATTTTTCTATTGATCAGGACGTAGTTGATCGGGCCTTTGACCAGTCGACCATTCGTTTAAGTGGAAGGAAAAGTAATGGAGCAACCTTCACAAGGTCTTTGACTAAGCAAACTTATAATAGCAGTCCAGTTTATAAGGATACTGTTTTTACCTCTGGCGGTAAAAAAATCGGGTACCTTGCCTTTGCACGTTTTGCCAATCCATCGAATGCTCTCGGGCCTTTAAATGCTGTGTTCCGTAATCTAAGTGCAGAGGGTGTTCAGGATTTGGTAGTAGACCTTAGGTATAACGGAGGTGGCTATGTTTCTACAGCTGAACATTTGGCCAATTTAATCGCACCTTCATCTCTTAACGGCCAGGTTATGTTCACTGAATATTACAACCAGACTATGCAAAAAGGAGAGGCAACGATTTTGAAAAATCAGCCCTTGTTAGATGCTAGTGGACGTTCTCAGTTTCAGAATGGACGCTTGATAACTTATCATGATATTGATTATTCCATAGCAGAAAATACTTACAGGTTCAGGAAAGAAGGATCGCTAAATACAGTTAAGAACGTGGTGTTCATAGTAACTGGCAATACAGCTTCAGCTAGCGAGCTTCTTATTAACGTGTTAAAGCCATACCTGAATGTAAAAATAGTAGGCTCCACAAGCTATGGTAAACCAGTAGGTTTTTTTCCAATTAATATCGATAAGTATGATGTGTACTATTCGATGTTCGAGAGTAGAAACGCGAAAGGAGAAGGGGGATATTATCAAGGATTTGTACCAGATGCTTCTTCTGCTGATGATGTTACACGTGATTTCGGAGATCCCCGGGAAGCATCACTTGCGGCGGCAGTTCGGTACCTAACTGCAGGAACACTTACAGCCAGTACCCAGGCTACAGCAAAAATCATGGGGCGTAATGTTCCCTTATCCTCTTCAACTATCAAAGATGTAAGTAAAGATAATTCATTTAAGGGGATGATTGAAGTTCCGTCCAGATTGAAAATTAAGTAGACGCCGCTTTATTCTTGCTGTATAAATACTTTCGGCCCCAGGCAATGTGTTTGGGGCTTTTTCTATTATTCTCGTTAGATATACCTGTTTTTTTGCCTCTGAGAGCTAAAAAGATAAATGCTCCGAGAAGGAACTCTAGAAAATTATTTTGTCCAGATTTTACAACGACTTGATTTTATAGTATTTAGAGTAAAGTTTTGATGAATAACTTCTTTATTAGTGGAAAGCAAGGATTTATACTGGAAAAAAATCAGGTATTTATGCGGGTGCTCATGATATTATAAAAAAGAGATATTTGAACTCGTTATCGTGAAACTCAAATAAGTTTAGGTAGAAATTGGTAAATATATTTATAGTAGAAGATCAAAGTATTGCCCGGGATGGAATTAAGACCTTAATGGAAAAAGAGCCCGGGTTTAGAGTTATTGGGGAAACGAAGAGCGATATAGAAGCTATAAATAAATTGTCCGAAGTTGACAGAGCTGAGGTATTTCTTACTGGTTTAGATCAAATTGATCAGGATAAGTTGGCGCTCGTAGAGTCAATTAAGGAACGATTTCCTGACACTAAGGTTGTGTGTTTAACCACAGCAGTAGATCAGAAATATATCAGCAAGGTATTTAAAGCTGGCGCCTCAGGTTATCTCCTGAAATCTGTAAGTCAGGACGAAATGATATTTGCTGTAAAACATATTGCTGCTGGCGAGAAGTATATTTGTTCCGAACTATCTATAAAACTTGTTCAACATCTTATTAACGCGCCTTATTCTAATAATCTTCAGGTAGAACTTAGCAGGAGGGAATCTGAAGTGTTGGCATTAATTGCTGAGGGTTACACGAATAATGAAATTGCCAACAAGTTGTTTACCAGCCGCAGGACTGTTGAAGGACACAGGCAAAACCTGCTTGATAAAACCAATACCCGTAATACTGCCGCGCTTATTAGGTATGCAGTAAAAAACGGATTAGTATAACCATCTAGTAAGCCGCAAACAGGTATTTGTTCCATATAAAAGGGGTATTTGTCCTCTATAAGTGGCTTTATTCAATTAGTATTTTTGTGTTATCTGTTAAATGCTAGTGCCTATGAACGTCGAATTAACAGCCCATCTACTAGATTTCCTTGTGGAGCAGGGGTATCAGTATCTATTGTTCCAGCTGAAGTCTCAATCTTGTCCTGAAGCTACAGAGAGGTTTGAATTTATTCCAGTAAAGACTTTTCAAAATATAAGTCATTACTACTCGGGGAGTAGTTCATGCTTCTACCTTGATGCCGAACCACGGCAAATGGCTGAGGGAATTGCAGGAAAAACTTTTTATGTTCGCTTAGATCAACAGGACTTGATCGGATTTAGCTGCTACCTTGCAAATGAGGAAGTGTTAAAACCAGAGCAGCAAGGGACCCAGGGAAGCAAAAGAGCAGTTTGATACCGTCTTGCCTCCCATAACAAAAATTAAAGCCCTAAAAGGCTTATCACATAAACTGGTATACTTTGAAAAAAGTGCTCATTTTGGACGATGACCAAAGCATTCTTGAGATGATGAAAGAAGTTTTGAGTTACTCGAATTATTCGGTTGTGACAACCCAAAGTTCGGAGGAGTTTTTTCATATTATAAAACGAGATCCTCCGGATATTTTGCTAGTAGATTATCTGCTTAATGGCATCAATGGAGGTGAAGTATGCCAGCGAATTAAAAGCCTTCACACCACAAAAAAAGTTCCAGTGATTATAGTATCTGCTTATGCTAGTCAGCACGATTTTATCTCTTTATACGGCTGCGATGATACTATTTCTAAGCCTTTTGGCCTAGACGAACTTTTGGAAAAAGTAGAACAATGCTTCAACAACAAACACCAGGAATCATTTAAAGATTAGTAGGTCGCTGTTACTATAAAACCTATCTAAAAAGGTTTAGACCACTCGAGTTGCTACCAACAATGGAAAAGGTAAAAACTTATTTTAGTAGTAGTATCATTAAATAGAATTTTTAAGAACTATTCTTTAAGTATGCTGTTGAGAAATAACAACAATAATACTAATAACCCGAAATCTAATTCTATATCTATGAAAAACTATAAAGACATATTAAATGATGCAGAATCATTAATCAAGGATGTTTCAGGACCTAGCAATGGAAAGATCATTGCTGCAGCAGCCATCGGTTTAGCCGCTGGAGCTGTTTTGGGAATCCTGTTGGCTCCTGCAAGCGGTTCTGAAACACGCAGTAATATTACTGATTCCTTAGCGGGAGCAGGTGGTACTATTAAAGATAAAGCGAAACAAGGATTTGACAAAATTTCAGATCTTAGTTCTCAGGCAGTAAGCTCTGTTAAGTCAAAAGTTCAGGGAACTGGCGTAGCTGATACAGCGCCCGCAGTATAAAGTATAAGTACATTTTTAATTGATAGGATACCGGTACGCAAGCATAGCGTGCCGGTTTTTTTATTTGCCTTAATTCGTGTTTAAATACCTCACATCCCTTTAACTCCGCCTGAATCCTCCGTTTTTTTAGTTTAGCAGCAAGTTTCCATGTCAAAATAAAAAAGGGTTGAACTTGCGTTCAACCCCACATCTACCTATGAAAAACATGTCCTTATGGGAAGGACACGTTGTTTTACTGAAAATATTACTCAAGGTTACGTATTTAAATAGCGTTTCTTTCAAAGGGTTGATTTACAGTGAGAAAAAATTGATATTTCTTTCTGAAGTAAGTGTAACTTTCCTTTTATTTGCTTGCTTATCACAAAGTACTCGATTTAAAATCCGGGCTAATTGCTTTTACTTTTCTTTTTTGAGAGCCTAATTGGTGTTATTGAGTGTCTAAATCTTCCTTATATAGCTCAAGTAAATCGCTTCGCTAAGTTATTAATTATCAGAAAAAACCTGCAAGCTACTATAATCCTTCGCTTGAGAATTTCTGCTCATGAAGATTTTCTTCTTGTTATTAATATTGTGGTTAGAAGGCCGAATTTTTATATTTTTGGAAATCGATTTCCAACAAGGAATATCGATGCTCAACCAACTAAATTTACAATAACCAATGCGCCTATTATTTTTATGCCTATTGCTAGGCTTGCTTAAAGCTTCATTTGCTCAAGACAAAGACCTGATGTTATGGTATGACAAGCCAGCTACTAAGTGGACAGAAGCGCTTCCTGTAGGAAATGGATTGCTAGGAGCCATGATTTTCGGAAATCCCAGGGAGGAATTACTTCAGCTTAACGAGGCGACCTTGTGGAGCGGCGGACCTGTTAAAGCAAACGTTAATCCCAAAGCGGCGGACTACCTTGCCAGTACCAGGAAGTCACTGCTTGAAAGGGAAGATTATCAGGAGGCTAATAAACAAGCGAAGGGCATTCAGGGTCTTTACTCTCAATCTTATCTTCCTTTAGCAGATCTGAAGCTGAAACAAGAGATTGGTTCTGCTAACTACAACCAGTTTAGAAGAGATTTAGATATAAGCAAAAGCCTTGCAACTGTTAGCTTCAATGCTAATAATGTGAATTTTAAGCGTGAAATAATAGCTACCGCTCCTGGAAAAGCAATTATTGTCCGGTTTAGTTCAAGCAAGCCGGGAATGATTAGCTTCAAAGCCGGTCTTACCAGTCTAATTAAATATAGTGTAGCTGCGGATGGACCTGATGGAATTATTCTGAAGGGAAAAGCTCCATCGCAGGTAGATCCCAACTATGTAGATTATAACGTGGAGCCAGTTAAGTATGCAGAAAATGGCTGCGACGGAATGCGGGTAGCTTTGCAGGTAAGGGCGGTATTAAGTGGAGGGGAAGCACATGCAGACTCTTCTGGAATTACTGTCCGGAATGCGGATGAGGTCCTTTTATTTATTTGCGCGGCTACAAGCTTCAATGGATTTGATAAATGCCCGGTCAGCGCGGGGAAAAATGAATTGAAGATCTGCAGCGAAAATCTTAAGGCAGCAGTACGAAAGTCCTGGACTGAGCTTCAATCAGAACATTTAAAGGATTATTCCAAATATTTCAATCGTGTCAACTTCAGGCTTGGAACAGGTCAGGAAAGTGCTATTTCAAAATTACCCACGGAAAAGCGCTTAATTGCATTTAGTCAGGGAGAAAAGGATCTTGCTTTTGAAACGCTGCTTTATCAGTACGGGCGTTACTTGCTCATAAGTTCTTCAAGACCCGGAGGGCCACCCGCCAATCTGCAAGGTATTTGGAATAATTTGCTGAGGGCCCCTTGGAGTTCCAATTATACGATCAATATTAATACTCAAATGAACTACTGGCCTGCAGCCATCAGTAATCTGGAGGAAATGGAATATCCCTTGTTTGGTTTTATAAAAGACCTGTCTATCACTGGTAAAGCAACAGCGAAGGAGTTTTATAAGTTGAGGGGCTGGGTTGCTCATCATAATAGCGATATCTGGGCTATTAGTAATCCTGTAGGAGATCTGGGTAAGGGAGATCCAAAATGGGCTAACTGGTATATGGGAGCTCCTTGGCTAAGTCGCCATTTATTTGAACATTACCGCTTCACTAAAGATAAACGCTTTTTGAAGGATGTTTACCCTGTTTTAAAGGGAGCAGCGGAGTTTTTGGTAGACTTTCTCGTGGAGGATAAGAATGGTTATCTAATTACTGCTCCTTCTTTTTCTCCTGAGAATGAGTATTTCGACGACAAAGGAAACCCGGCTAATACATCTATTGCTACAACCATGGATATGTCAATAATCAGGGATCATTTCAGAAATTGTATAGAAGCGGCAGAAGCACTGAATATTGACCCAGCATTTAGAGATATACTTAAGTCAAAGCTTGCCAAGCTATATCCGATGCATATTGGGAAGAAAGGAAACTTGCAGGAATGGTATAAGGATTGGGAAGATGTAGAGCCTCATCACCGTCATGTTAGTCATCTTTACGGACTGCATCCTGGTCGCGAAATTTCTCCACTAATCGATTTAAGGATTGCCACCGCAAGTAAAAAAACGCTTGAATTGCGCGGAGATGATGGAACCGGCTGGAGCTTGGCCTGGAAGATCAATTTTTGGGCAAGATTACTTGATGGAAATCATGCTTATAAATTAATTAGAGATCTGATGCGCGACATAAGCGTTTCAAAAGGTGGAGGGCTCTATGCTAATCTATTTGATGCTCATCCTCCTTTCCAGATTGACGGAAACTTCGGAGCTACGTCAGGTATGACTGAAATGCTCTTGCAAAGTCATTTAGACGAGCTGCACCTTCTGCCTGCCCTGCCGGATGCATGGCAGGAGGGAAGCGTTTCGGGACTGAAAGCTCGGGGGGCCTTTACAGTCGATCTTCAATGGAAGCAGGGGAAATTACAGACAGCCATTATTCGTTCAGCAAACGGAGGAAAATGCACAATAAGAACAGAAACGGCAGTGGAAGTAAAAGGGATGGCTGTGTCCAGCAGCAGATCGGGCGATAGATACATCACTACAATCAATACAAAGAAAGGACAGACCTACAGAATTGTTGCCAGGTAAATATTGATAAGGAATAAAGAAAGCAAAGGATATTAGCATCGTTTGTTTTCTTTATTTACTTTTGAGTGTAAACCATTTCCCGGAGTGTAACCGGAATCAAGAAACACAAGCACATAGAAGCCAAATTCCTGCTATGAAACCTTTATTTCATAAAGTACCTGTAAAGCCAGAAAGTACATTTAGTGTCAGGCATGACGTTAAATCTAATTTTGTAGGTATATGGCATTACCATCCTGAGCTGGAATTGCATTATATAATAAAGGGAGAAGGGGTGAAGTTTATAGGGGATAAAATTAGTAATTTTTCTCCCGGAGAGATAGTTCTGCTGGGAGAAAATCTTCCTCATACCTGGAGATCAAGTGACGAGTATTATCAGAACAACCCGGAACTAGAGATCGAGGTGATAGTGATCCACTTTCTTCCTGACTGCCTTGGTAAACATATTTTGAGTTTACCTGAAGCTTATCTTCTACCAAAGCTGTTTGAGAAGGCAAAAAGTGGGATGGATATTAAAGGAGAAACGAGAGCTAAGATTGCAGAATTAATGCGTGCTGCTTTGAATGCAACAAACCTTGAAAGGATCGTGATTTTTCTTTCCATACTACAGATCCTTTCTGAGACTACCGAGTTCAAACAAATAGTGACGCAACAAAACGTGTATCAGTCGAACGAAATGGACGTGGTGCGATTGAACAGGGTATATAATTACACACTGTCCAACTATAACAAAGATATAACCCTTGAGGAGATCGCGTCTATCGGCAATTTGAGTGTTACATCTTTCTGCCGTTACTTTAAATTAATGACGCGGAAAACCTACTATGATTTCCTGATCGAGATCCGAATAAGTCACGCCTGTAGAGCTTTAGTTGAAGATAAGCTACCTACTGAGATGATATGCTTCGATTGCGGCTTCAATAACGTATCTAACTTCTACCGTCACTTTAAAAAGGTGACTCGCCTCACTCCTTTAGAATATAAACGGAAGTATCTGCACAAGAGCAAACAGCCAGCCTAAAAAAATCTTTGGATATCATTAGTTAATTTTATTATTTCAAGAGTTAATAAAAAGAGTATATTCGCGGACTAAACTAAAAATAGTTATTCTCATGATTAAAAAAATGTCTATCAAATTAGCTGGCCTTGCAATGGCAGTTATGTTCCTTAGTTCTTGTTACACTTATTCAACTGTTGTGGGTAAAGGTGCTCAGGGAAGTCAATCTGTTACTAAATGGAACCATTATGTGATCTATGGTCTAGCTCCTGTTGGCGTTTCTGATGCAAAAGCATTAGCAGGTGGTGCTACAGACTATACAGTAACAACTAAACAATCATTTGTTAACGGCTTAATTTCTGGTATCACTTTCGGAATTTACACACCCACAACAACAATTGTTACTAAATAAGCTTTGGAGAGATTTTATCTCTCCTTTTTTTATGAAGAAAATAATATTTCTGGTGAGCCTTTCACTATGTCTGATTGGCGTCCTCCGCCTTACACAACAACTTCCCGTGAATACATCTGACTTCAACCTCGGGTTGTTGCTAGGACAAATAATTATATTGCTGGTATTTGGTTATGTTGCCTTTATTTGTCGTGGAGCTTTTTCTAACACCAAAAATCGTTCCCGTTAGGATATCTTGCCTTCCTAACCGTTTAGGGATATTATATTTCCCAAAAAAATCTCTGTTAATTAGTCGGGAAAGTTTTGATCTGACCTAGTCGTAAGCTAAAAGATTTTGCTCTTCCTTAATCTACTGCTCTTCCATAAGCCTCTATGGCTTTAACCTGACTTGCTACAAGCTCATCCTGGCCTTCATCTGAGTTGAGATATCGCTCTTCAGCTGGATTACTGATAAAACCAATTTCTGTGAGGACAGCTGGCATCCCAGCTTTAGCCAGAACAGCTAAGCTTTGTTCTTTGAAGCCCCTGCTTTGACGGCCGCTCTTCACATATTCTGTTTGCAGAAGCTTAGCAAAACGAATGCTCTGTGTTCGATTGGTGTTTTTTATAAGCGAAAAAATGATAATACTCTCAGGGTCACGCGGATCGTAGCCATCATAGTTCTTTTGATAATTCTTCTCTAAAAGGATAGAGGCGTTTTCCCTAACAGCTACATCCTGTTCTTTGGTCCGCCCAAATCCAGATACGAATGTTTCTGTACCATTAGTTGTTGTACGGCTTGGTGAGTTGGTAGGCATGGAATTACAGTGAATTGAAATAAACAAGTCGGCCTTCGATTGATTAGCAATTTCTATTCGCCGGTATAATGGAATAAAGACATCTGTAGAACGGGTATAGATTACCCTGGTATCGGGATAACGTTCACGAATAGCCTTGCCAAGTCTTAGAGCAACTTGAAGAGTCACATATTTTTCGGATGAAATTTTTCCTTTTGAGCCTGCATCAATACCGCCATGGCCAGCATCAATAACAATAGTTTTTAAGGGGAGTGTATTTTTAAAAGAAACGCTTACAAAATAAATGGTTGTAAGAAAGAGCGCGTTGAATATGATTTTTTTGTAAAAATTTGCGGACATTTTTAGAGTTTGCGAAGGTTACAAAATTTATAGTATTTAACAAATAGAACCAGTATATTTAAATAGGTTTAATTCGGTCAGAAATTTAGGTTGCAGCCCTATCACTAGCACATAATGTTGGAAGTGTAAACCAAAAAAATGATCCTTCTCCAATTGTACTATTCACTCCCATTTCCCCTCCATGCTTGCTGATTATCCCTTTGGAAATATATAACCCCAAACCTAAGCCTGAGAAGTTCTGAGAGGTTTGTTCAACCCTGAAATACCGCTCGAAGATAAAGGGAAGCTGTTCTTTTGCGATACCGATTCCAAAGTCGCGGATAGATACCTTTACAAAGCCATCGAGTTGAATGACTTGGGCTATGACTTTATTTTTGTCGGGCGAATACTTTACCGCATTCGTTATTAAGTTGATAAGCACTTGCTCTATTCTGAATTTATCAGCTTTAACGCAGATATCAGGCTCTCCCTCGATAATTAATTCATGAGTTTTTATGGAATTAAAGAGCTCTTCAAATACCTCCAGAATAGCTTCCCGAATAGAAAATTCAGATTCCTGTAGAGGGAGGGCGCCCTCGTTGATCCTGGTTACATCCAGGAGATCCCTGATAATAGTTGTAAGTTTATTCACCTGAATATTAGCCTTACTTACAAATGGGTAAATTCTGCGACCTTCATCTGGTCCAAGTTTAACTCTACCTATAAACTGTAAATAGGCTTTGATACTGGTGAGAGGAGTCTTCAATTCGTGGGCTGCTATACTTATGAAATCATCTTTTTTTGCCATTAGCTCGTTAATAGCATTAAAAGAATACTCCAGTGAGGATGTCATGCGGTTGAGACTCGCAGCAAGGCTGCCCAATATGTCGGATTCTTTTTCATCCAGTCTCAGTTGATAATTACCCAGCGATACCTGATGAGCAATATCTTCAATTAGTTTGATCCTTTTGTCTGTTTCAATTTTCTCCTGTTGAAGGATCTTTTGTAGTTGAACATTTCGGTAATAAGTAGTTTTAAGTTGCTTGCAAAAATAATAGGCAGTGATTGCTCCTATTATGGCTATCACTATAATAAGCAGGGGACTTATGTTCTTATATGAGCTCCAAATACTTTCTCTTCGTTTCAAAAGGTGGTCTTCATGCTCCTGCATCCTTTTGATCGTAGCTCTAATGCTGTCCATTACAGTTTTGCCGCGAAAAACTCTTATACTATCTACTCTATTACGGAATTTCTTGTCATCAATGTGTTGATTAAGAATCTCGTATCTTGTTTTGATGAGTGATTGGAGTTCGGGAAGGATAGCCTGCTGGTTTTTATTATCACTAGTAAGTTTAGCAATAGAAGTAAATGATTCAGATACTCGTTCGTAAGAACCTTTGAAAGGTGCCAAGGTTACCGAGTCTCCTGTAAGCAAATATCCCCTTACACCTGTTTCAGCATCTTTCAGATTAGAAGATAATGTTTCAAGCTGTCCCTTTACCTGTTCTGTGTGCTGCACCCATTCTGCTCGACGATAAGATTCGCGAATAGCAAAAAAGGAGGCAACGGAACTTAGGACCAGCAAAAACAGCCCTATGGCGAATGCCCTGTGAAGGTTTTTGATAAAAGATCCTTTCATTAATATTTTAGGAGATTTATAATTGAATAAGGTCTAAACCGTAATATTGTTTTATTGTCAACAGGAGCCAGCTGCTTTTGCGGTTTATACCTGCGCTCCCTATACGTATATATTCATGGATATTGAAGTATTAAGAGAAATATGTCTTAAAAAGAAGGGGGTGACGGAATCATTTCCCTTTGACGAGAACACCTTGGTATTTAAAGTAGGTGGAAAAGTCTTCCTATTGATCGGGTTGAATAATCCGGTCAGTTTTAACGTTAAATGTGATCCTGAGAAAGCTGTGCAATTACGTGAAGAGTTTGATGAAGTGCAACCCGGTTATCATATGAACAAAGTGCATTGGAACACTGTTAATATGCAGGGAAGGCTAAGTTTCCAACAGCTGAAGGAGTTAATAGATCATTCCTATGACCTGGTGTTTAAGAGTCTTCCCAAGAAGCTAAAGGAGGAAATAGGCCATGAAAACGAGCTGGGAGGAGAGAGATAACTCTTTATACAAACGTTTTGAATTTAAAGATTTTAAGGAAGCTTGGGCTTTCCTAACTAAAGTTGCACTGGTAGCCGAAAAATTAGATCATCACCCAGATTGGCAGAATTCCTATAATAAAGTAGAGATTCGTTTAACAACCCATTCTGCAGGAAACATAGTTACTGCTAAGGACTGGCAATTGGCAGAAGCAATAGAGCAATTGCTTTAGAACGACACTAAAGCAATTGAACATCTTATTGATTATTGTTGATAAACATTTCAAAGATCTCTTTAACTGTATCATCTGATTTTGCTACCTGCATCGTATTTGAATCTCTGATATCCAGATAGCCTTCTACTTTTTTAAATTCTTCGGGTGATACCGTTTTAAAGCCCATTGACCATTCAGAAAATATTCGGGTATTTACTGTTACCTCCTGAAGTTTGATCACTCCAAAGTGACGAGGATCCTTATTGATCACCTTGTAAAGGTTCTCCAGTTCTTGCTTGTCCCCTTCAAGGACCTGCATAATGTTACCCGAACTATAGATCAATAAGCCAGTAATATTTTTCTTTTCATTATTACTTCTGCTTTTTGTTAAGATGGATTGCAACTCAGTTTCCGATATCTGCTCACTTGCGGTACTTACGTAAACAATCCTGGTAAGTGGTGTTACTTGCATTTTGATGTGTTAAGTAGGCAAGGATACGAAAAGGTGCAATGCAATGTTTTAATACTTGTGTAAAAAAAAATTATTTATAACCTCAGGGTATTTGGTGTAATTTTTCTTTTAGAGGACCATTTACTGGAAAATACAATACGAGTTATTACTGTGTTAGAGAGCTTGAGTATTCATCTCTGGTTTTTCCAATGCTGCAGAAGAGATTGGAAACCTATTGCTTTCCTAAAACGAAACAACAATTACGGATTCTTTGTATTAATAAGTGAGAGCGTTAATTAGATACAGAATGGCTAGGGACCTGGTTCCTGGCTTTTCTATTTTATACCTTTTTTATACTACTGAAGGCTATTGAAAATGAAATAAAAGCAGTAGTAAACACATCAAGAGTATAAATAGAATAAAATTTACACTATCCTTCATTTTTTTATTTGATAAGGAGGTTCAATCGCTTCCCACATTTGCTGCACTTCTTTTTACTATGATCTTTTGTATTAGCCATTCGAAAACCCAATTACAGCTAAGGAAGTGCATCACACTCATTTTTCCTTTTTCTAAACTACGAATCTGAATGAGAAAGGTTTAGACTTTATAGAGGGAATGTTAATTTGGAAAATTTCTGTATTAAGGGACTGATTAAGAAAGGTGAGCTTCGTCATTTACTTTTATCTCACCTTTTTGTACAAAGCTAACTTTTACCGTTGCTTATCCTGCAGTAGAACCCCTTGTTATTAATGTTGAAGGAATGATCGCGCTTTCTTCTGTTAAAGTAAGACTGTTATACTTAAGCGATTTAAGCAAAGCACTTGCTGCTGTTCTTCCCATCTCAATAGCTGGCTGTGTAATAGTAGTTAGGGTAGGGTTGAGGATGATTGCTGAGGATTGATTAGAAAAACAAATTACTTTTATGTCCTTAGGAATATTGATGTCCATTTGCTGACAAACAAGGTAAATTGGAGTGGTGAGTTTTTCTCCGGTAGCTACAATCCCATCTGGCCGGTTAGCACTGCTCATCATTTTTCTGATAATTCCATATTCTAGTCCTGGCTCATCAGGGAAATCGATGATTGGGCAACAGTCTTCGTTTAATCCAAATTCTTCAATGGCTTTTTTATAGCCTTCAGTTCTCTCGGAGATTATGGATAAACTATTGGAAATAGATATCAAAGCAATTTTGCGGCAGCCTGCTTCAATCAGGTGTTTTGTGGCCATATATCCGCACTCGAAATCGTTCGTTGTAATTTTGGCAGTATCTATTTCTTTGCAAACACGGTCGAAGAATACTATGGGGTAGTGGCGGCGGAACTCTTTGATATGTTCAAATGAGGCTGTTTCTACAGTTACCGACATGATGACTCCGTCTACCCGTCCTCCGGACAAGGATTTTAAAATTGATTTTTCCCTCTCAAGTTTTTCGTGTGTAAGATAAATAAGAGTATGGTAACCCTTCTCGAGGGCAACTTCTTCTATACCATTTAGTGCTAATGAAAAAAAACTATCTGCCACCTCTGGTATCAATACCGCGATTGTCTTGCTCTTATTCCTGCGTAAGCTGCCTGCATAAGGGTTGGGCACATAGTCTAATTCTTTTGCCAGGGCAAGCACTCTTTCTTTGGTCGCCACGCTTATTTCATGGCTGTCACACAGCGCTTTAGATATAGTTGCTGTTGATAGATTTAATCGTTCTGCAAGTAACTTAATAGTGACATTGCTCATGTTCTCGAGTGCTTAAAATCAAATAATAAGGTGCAAAATATCATTTTTTACTTAATCGTTTAAGTAAATTTAAACGGTTTATTTGAAAAATCTGAGACTGAATTTACTGAACTTTAATGGCAGTAACACCAATTATAGTTTATGAATCCAGACAAAAACGCTTTATCGGCCGGAGACTTAAGGCCACTATCTAGCCTCGACGAGTGGGAAGAGGATGTGTTAAACAGGTATCCTGATCCATCTGTTATCAATCAGGATAAAAAAGCCGAGGAGTTCAGAAACTACCAGGAGACGGAGAAGGATGGGGTAAAAGAATTTTACCGTCTAAATCACCTGTACCAGAGCTACGACTTTGTGATGCAGAAAAAGGCAGACTTCCTTAAGTTCGATAAGAAGGAAATGCCTATATGGGACGCTTTCACATTTCTAAACCAATTGGTAGACGATTCAGATCCCGATACGGACCTGGATCAGATGCAGCATTTGCTTCAGACTTCTGAAGCTATCCGGAATGATGGTCACCCTGACTGGATGGTGCTTGTAGGACTGATCCATGATATGGGAAAAGTTCTCTGCCTGTTTGGAGAGCCTCAGTGGGCCGTTGTAGGCGATACTTTCCCGGTAGGTTGTGCTTTCTCTGATAAGATCGTTTATTCAGAATTTTTTGAGCATAATCCGGATTATAACGATGAAAGATACAATACAAAGTTGGGGATCTATCAGGAGAACTGTGGTTTGGATAATGTTCATATGTCATGGGGACACGACGAATATGTGTATCACATGATGAAGGATTACATCCCGGAACCGGGATTATATATGCTTCGTTATCACTCATTTTATTCTCAACATAGAGAGCATGCCTATAATCATTTGATGAACGAGCATGATCATGAAATGTTTAAGTGGGTTAACCTGTTCAACCCATACGACTTGTACTCCAAAAATCCGAACCAGAAAAGCTGGGCGGAGTTAAAACCGTATTATGAAGATCTAGTAGCCAAGTATCTGCCAGCCACGTTGAAATTTTAAGCTTCCATAGCATTGTTAACCAATTTAATTCAAATATTTTAAGATGATGAGAATCGACCTTAGATGTAGTAAGGGCAGATGGATGAATTTTCTGCTTTTGTTTTTATTCTTTGCATTATCGGAAACTGCATTCGCGCAGGCCGACCAACGTATTAGCGGTACAGTGGTAGATAAGGACGGGCTAGGAGTACCAGGAGTAAATGTTACCGTAAAAGGAACAAAGAAAATAACGTCAACTAGCGTTACCGGTGCCTTTAATATTAGTGCCAAACAAGGAGATGTACTAGTGTTTACTGCAGTTTCATATTCTACAAAGGAGCTGGCTGTAACCAGCCAAACAAGCTATAAAGTAGTATTAAATGACGAAAATAAAGCATTGAAAGAAGTTGTGGTAGTAGGATACGGAACAAGCAGCCGTAAAACATTGTCGAGTTCTGTAACTACGGTAAAACCAGAAGAGCTGAATAGAGGTGCCATTGCTGACGTAGGGCAGTTGTTACAAGGAAAGGTACCGGGACTAAATGTGAGTGCAAGCGGCGACCCGAATAAACCAGCTGCTGTTATTCTACGCGGAGCTTCTACGGTTAACAGTCCTGGCGCTCCATTCTATGTAATTGATGGAGTTCCCGGAGCTGACATATCGGCGATTGCTCCGAACGATATTGCTTCAATTGACGTACTAAAGGATGCTGCTGCTACCGCAATCTATGGAAACAGAGCAGCAAGTGGTGTAATTATGGTAACCACCAAAAGAGGTAAAAAAGGGCAGTCACAGGTAACTTATAGTGGGTATGTTTCCAACGAGAAAGTTAGCAATGAGCTGGATCTGATGAGTGCAGATCAGTTAAGCGCATATGTAGCAGCAAACAATGCATCATTTTCACCCAATGACAGTTCTGGTTCAAATACAAACTGGATGGCTGCAATTCAGCGCTCGTCTGCTGTAGCCCATAATCATAACCTTTCTTTTAGCGGTGGATCTGAACATAGTACTTATAGTGCGAGCATCAATTATTTCAAGAAGGATGGTATCCTCTCTAAATCCTCATTAGAGCGTATTATCGGTCGCTTGAATATTGATCAGTATGCTTTGAAAGATAAGGTGAAATTCAGTTTAAATCTGTCAAACTCCAGCAGCAATTCAAGTTATACACCGTTACAGAATATTGTCTTGCAACAGGCAGCGAAACACCTTCCAATCTCTCCGGTGATGCGTAATAATGGCACTTATTTCGAAAATTTCAATACAACCGGGTATTATAATCCAGTTTCATTGATTGATAACGCTAAAGATGAAACTAAATATAATGTGCTAATTGGTGGTTTTAATACTGAAGTAAAACTTCCATTCGATCTAACATACAACGTTAATTTATCCTACCAAAGAACAACTTCCCTGCATGGCGAATTTTACAATCGGTATTTTTCTCAATATCCTACTGCTGGCTTTTATAACAATCCAGATCCTGGAATCGGTATTCAAAAAACCCTCATCGGCAATTTATTTGGAACCAATGGCTCAGCTTTAAGGAATACATTCCAGAACACGAATAAAACGTTAGAGACGTTTTTGACCTGGAATAAAAAGTTCGGTGACCATTCACTTACTGCAGTATTAGGTTATTCTTATCAGGAGAACGTTTACGGCGAAGGTTTTCAAACGTCTAGCACAAACTTCCCGGCAGATAATATTGGTTATTCTAACCTTAGCTTAGGTAACCCTTACGCAATTCCAACTTACAGGATAAATGCCGGAGATGATCTTACATACGGACAAATCAGGATGATATCTGACTTTGCCCGTTTGAACTATAATTACAAAGACAAATACTTGTTCCAGGGATCTATTCGTAAAGACGGTAGTTCTGCTTTTGGGGAAAACAATTATTGGGGATATTTCCCTTCAGTGGGCTTGGCCTGGAGAATTAGCCAGGAAGAGTTCATGAAGCAACTACCAGTTATATCTGAATTAAAATTAAGAGCGAGCTACGGTGTTACAGGTAATTCCCAGGGAATAGGTGCCTATAATGCAAAATTGCTTTACGGCATTTATGGTACTTACTATAACAATGGGGTTATGGAAGCAGCGTACGGTCCAACTCAGGGAGCCAATCCGGATTTGAAATGGGAGAAAACTACTTCAAAAAATTTAGGCTTTGATTTTGGAATCTTTAACAACAAGGTCACAGGTACCTTTGATGTTTATGAAAAAGATACTAAAGGAATGCTTTTCAGATATAATGTATCTAATGCATTGGTACCAGGAGGTGCTATCTGGTCAAATGGTGGAAGTATCAATAACAGGGGTATCGAATTTAGCTTAAGCGCTACGCCAGTAGCAAGCAAGAAAGTTAATTGGTCAACCAGCATTAATCTTGCGACCAACAAGAATAAGATCACTAACCTTACTAGTCCTTTTGCAAACGGAGATTCTATTGTATACACTCGTCCTGAAGGTCCTGGGCAGTCGGGTTCAAGTCTTCAAATCCTGAAAGTTGGTTATCCAATCGGTCAGTTCTATTCTCTGAAATATGCTGGAAAGGATGCTAACGGCGTATCTCAATTCTACAATAGAGATGGATCTATCACTTCAACTCCTGTTAGTGGTACGAACTACTTTTATGTGGGGAGCCCTCAGCCCAAATTGATGATGGGTTGGAGCAATACCGTGAGATATAATAACTGGGATCTGAATGTATTTCTTCGCGGCACCTTTGGAAATAAAATATTTAACGCAACAAGAGCTGACCTATCGTTTGTAACAGCAGCCACCAGCAACAACTTATTAAATAGTGCAGCGGATGATAAGATCAACGATAATAAAAACTCCTTCTACTCAGATCGTTATATCGAAGATGGATCATATGTTCGTTTAGACAATGCTACCCTTGGTTATAATATCAAGAAATCTGTAAAAAACGTAAATAACGTCAGGCTGTATTTCTCGGTAAATAATCTGTTCACCATAACCAAATATTCTGGAATAGACCCGGAAATAAATCAGGGAGGAGCTGCTCCGGGTATTGATTATAACAACTTCTATCCTAAAACCCGTACATTCCTATTGGGAGCTAACGTATCATTTTAAAAAAGAAGAAGATTCAAGATGAAAAAGATATTTAATGGAATTGCCAGTCTTTTAACAACGGCAGTATTGTTTTCTTCCTGCCAAAAAGTGGAAGTCGAAGTAACATCTGAGCTTACTCCGGAGGTTTTCCCTAAAACTGCTGCTCAGCTTACTGCAGCCACTGGCCCGGTTTACATAAATTTAAGAAGCGACTATTCAGTAGCCTATTGGTTTTTGCAAAGTCTTTCAACTGATGAAGCAGTACTGCCATTCTTTGGTTCAGACTGGGTGGATGGAAACCGTTATCTGGAGACGCATCGTCATACCTGGACAAAAGATAATGGATCCGTTTCGGCTGTATGGAGTTATCTGAGTAATATAATTGGAACATCCAACCAAGCTCTTTCCATTATAGACCAGTCTGCTCCAGCGGGTAACGACAAGAGTACAACACTTTCTGAATTAAGAACGATCAGAGCCCTGTCTTACTTCATGATGATGGACCTGTATGGAGGAGTACCTCTTGATACAGTTTATGGAAGCAAAGAATTAAAAGCAAAAGCACCCAGGGCTGAAGTATTCAGTTTTGTTGAAAAGGAGCTGAAAAATGCTATCCCTTATTTAAAGGGTATAACCGGAGCTAGTACCTATGGCAAGCCAACGAAATATATGGCTTATGCGATGTTGGCCAAAATGTACTTAAACTCGGAAGTTTATACAGGGACTGCAAGATATAACGAGTGTATCGCGGCCTGTGATCAAATTATAAGTTCTGGTTTATATGCAGTAGAACCCGCCTCCAGCTACTTGCAACAGTTTTATCCTACAAATGGTCCAAGCCAGAAGGAATTTATTTTTGCGATCCCTTATGATGCGTCAACATCAAACGGTTATATGTTACATGCCCGTTATGACCTTAACAGGAATTTAGGTATTCGATATTCTTATTCGGGATCAACACCAGGGACTTATACGAACCCTGTAATGAATTTAAATACCGGTAATGGATTGTTAAATGCCAGACCGAGCGGTCCAAGGATGACAACAGCAGAATTCTATGCTAACTTTAATGATCCTAATGACGTAAGAAACAAGCAATGGTTAAGCGGATTACAATACTGGCAGGATGGAAGTCCTATTATGGTGAGTACTACAAAGGGCGGCTACGACCAAACAGTAACAGGGGATGAAGCCAAAAAGTCTTACGTGTACCATCTTAATTTAACTCCACTTACCGGTTCAAGGTTTGGTGCTAATTCTTATGATTTAGGAAAGGATGAGATTGCCTGGAATACAGGTGTGAGGAACATTAAGTTCTATCCGGATTACACAAACACAGTAGGTAGAAATCAAAGTAATGATGTTCCGGTGTTCCGGTATTCAGATATTCTGCTTATGAAAGCTGAAGCAATTTTACGTGGTGGAACTCCTACTTTAGGGGCAACGGCTTTATCCCTGGTAAATCAGGTTAAAACTAACCGTACAACTTCTGGTGCTTACACCAGTATTAATCTTGAAGAGCTGTATAAAGAGAGAAGCAGGGAGTTTGCCTGGGAAAACTGGCATCGTAATGATATGATCCGTTTTGGAAAATTTGAAGGAACCTGGGGCTTGGCCAAAACGAATTCGGATCTTTATCGCCGTATTTATCCTATCCCAACAACAGCAATGGCTACTAATCCTAATCTGGTGCAAAATCCAGGTTATAATTAAGAACTATTAATTACTAAAACTAAGTCTGCCTCCGGGCGAAATGTCCGGAGGCTTTGTTTATCTTGTTCAAAAAATGCGAAAGCTTTTCCTTCTTGTTCCTGTTATATTCTTCTTAAGGTCTGTATTTCCTGCCACTGCTCAAGTGCTCATCCGGGATAGTGCTTTTGTAGCTTCTCCATCCAAAGCATTGGTTAGAGATCCCCTGGCTCTTAATTTTATTGCTATGGGCGACTGGGGCCGGAACGGAGATGATCATCAGAAAGAAGTGGCCAGGCAAATGGGAAAGACTGCCCGCGATACGAAAGCTCAGTTCGTAGTAGCAACAGGTGATAATTTTTATCCCAGTGGGGTGATCAGCAAATCTGACCCACTTTTTAAGTATTCCTTCGAAGATATTTATACCGATTTTTCATTGCAGTGGGATTGGTATGTGATACTTGGGAACCATGATTACAAGTCAAATCCTGACGCTCAGGTCGAGTATTCATCCATCAGCAGAAGATGGAAGATGCCTGCAAGATATTATTCAAAGACTTTTAATATCAATAATGATCCTTCACAAAAGGTGCTTATGCTTTTTATTGACACAAATCCCTTAATTCCTGAATTTTATAAAAATCCCGAATATGGGCCGAATGTTAAGGGGCAGGATACTACCAAACAAAAACGCTGGCTGGAGAAAATGTTGCAGAACGCAGGGACTGACGTTAAATGGAAGATTGTTGTAGGTCATCACCCTATGTTTACAGGAGGTAGCAGGACTGAGGGCTACGATACAAAAGCCATTCGTAATTCTCTCAAGCCTGTATTAGATAAGTATAAGGTAGACGTTTATCTTACCGGGCACGAACATAGCTTGCAATACATAAAACCACCCGGAGCTACTCATCACTTTATTTCAGGCTCAGCTTCGGAAGCTACTCCAGCCCGTTTAGTAGATCACAGCAAGCTTTCTGCTTCTGACTATGGCTTTATGCTATTTTCAGTAAGTACTAACCAATTACGCGTGCAGGCCATCAATTATGAGGGGAAAATTCTGTATCACACACTTATTAAGAAATAAATATTTTTCTTCCATTAAAAGATCCATATGATCGAACTGGCTTCAGCTGTTCCTGTTAATAACCCTTCTGCGGTAAAAGTTAATTCAAGGCTATTATCTCTTGATGCGCTACGTGGTTTCGATATGTTTTGGATCATTAGTGGAGAAGAAATTTTTCATGGTTTTGCAGCTGCCATCAAGCAAAAGTACACTTTGGTGCAGGACCCCGAAAGCTGGCAGATAGCTATAGATTCAAGATTATCTGTGTTAGAAAAAATAATGGTCGGAATCAGTAATCAATTGCACCATTCGGTTTGGAATGGCTTTACATTTTACGATCTGATATTTCCCTTATTTATTTTTATTGCCGGTGTTTCTATGCCCTTCTCATATGCACGATACCTGGATGGCAATGAAATTAAAGGTAGGGGAACAAAACGCCAGATTTATATTTCTCTGGTTAAACGTACAGTTTTATTGATCGTATTGGGAATGGTAGTTAATGGATTGCTCAAGTTTCAGGGATACGAAAGTACACGTTTTGCCAGTGTGTTGGGCAGGATAGCTCTCGCTTGTTTTTTTGCAGCTCTGATTTATTTAAATTGTTCTTTGAAAAAGCAGGTTATCTGGTTCGGGGTAATTTTGTTAGGGTACTGGGCAATGATGACTTTAATTCCGGTTCCTGTTTATGGCAATGGAATATTTACTCCGGCCGGAAATCTGGCTGCATTTATAGATCGCTTATTGCTTCCTGGAAAACTCCATCGTCAGGTGTATGATCCTGAAGGCTTGTTATCAACCGTCCCAGCTGTGGGAACTGCATTACTTGGTGTATTTACGGGGCAGTTCTTAAGAACAAATGTTTTGATTAACTTAGAGTTTACTCCCGGCCGAAAGGGAGCAACAATGATTCTTGGAGGAATAGTAATGGTAGGTGCCGGCTTGATGTGGGATCTACTATTTCCGATTAACAAGATCATGTGGACGAGCTCATTTGTGCTTTTTGCCGGTGGCTTAAGCCTGTTAGTTTTTTCGATCTTTTATCTTGCGATAGACGTATGGGAATTGAAAAAGTGGAGCAAGCCGCTGATCTGGATCGGTACCAATTCAATTCTTATTTATATGGCAGCTCATGGACTGGTTAATTTTCAGGCTAGCTCTGAGTTTATTTTTGGCGGTTTGATCAACCGAACTCCCGAAGTGTTTCATCATGCTCTTATTTGGATAGGTGTATTTGTAATTCAGCTATTCCTATTAAGGTTTTTATATAAAAGAAAAATGTTCCTGAAGCTGTAGGGGGCGTGCAATTAAATAATTAAATAATTAATCATCAATCAACAATGAACCAATTACAAACCGCAGACTATATCGTCTTCTTCATCTACTTCGTCGTTGTTGCTTTTTACGGCTACTATGTTTATCAGAAAAAGAAGACAAAGGAAGTCAGCTCAAAAGATTTTTTCCTGGCAGAAGGCTCTCTTACCTGGTGGGCAATTGGCGCTTCACTTATTGCATCAAATATTTCTGCCGAACATTTTATTGGAATGTCAGGTTCTGGATTTGCTCTCGGACTCGCCATTTCCTCTTATGAATGGATGTCTGCCGCTACTTTAATTCTCGTAGCAGTTTTCATTATTCCTGTTTACTTGAAGAATAAGATCTTCACCATGCCTCAGTTTCTATCAATGAGGTATAATGATAGTGTAAGTACCGTAATGGCTATTTTCTGGCTGCTGGTTTATGTATTTGTGAACCTTACGTCAATCATTTACCTGGGGGCACTCGCTATTTCATCTATCTCATCAGTAAGCTTCGAATTTTGCATTATTGCTCTTTGCATTTTCTCTATGATAGTAACATTGGGGGGAATGAAAGTAATCGGTTACACAGACGTTATTCAGGTTTGCGTACTAATTATTGGTGGTTTGGTAACCACCTACCTGGCCCTTACATTACTGGCACAGCAATATGGTTTTGGTAAAGATATTTTAAGCGGCCTGGCAATTCTTAGAAGAGAGGCGCCTGGACATTTTCATATGATATTTGATTCATCGAACAAATACTATAACGAGCTGCCGGGTACCTCCGTTATTATCGGCGGGATGCTTATCAATAATCTTGCATATTGGGGCTGTAATCAATATATCGTTCAAAGGGCTCTCGGAGCAGACCTTAAGACTGCGCGTAAAGGTATCCTTTTTGCAGCCTTCCTTAAGTTATTGGTTCCCCTGATTGCTGTACTCCCGGGTATCGTAATGTATGTATTGCACAACAAGGGGATGTTCCAGGCTGAAATGACAGTCAATGGTGTGTTAAAACCGGACCATGCTTATCCAACCCTTATGAACTTATTACCTCCGGGCTTAAAAGGAATTGCTTTTGCTGCCCTTACTGCTGCAATAGTTGCTTCTCTTGCAGGAAAGGCAAATAGTATTTCGACAATATTTTCATTGGATATTTATAAGAAGTACTTTAACAAGGAAGCTGACGAAAGGAAGATGGTCCGGATCGGACGATGGGCAGTTGTAGTAGCTATGACCATTGCAGCAATTGTTACTCCTGCACTAAAATCACTCGATCAAGCCTATCAATTCATTCAGGAATATGTAGGATTTATTTCTCCCGGCGTATTGGCAATTTTCCTTTTGGGTTTTTTCTGGAAGCGTACAACCGCGAGTGCTGCTATGGCGGGAGCCTTACTAACGATTCCTTTGTCTACTATTCTTAAGTTTTTACCAGTATGGACAAAGGGAGCATTTCCTGATTACCCTTTCCTTGACCGGATGACTATTGACTTTGTGATCATTTGTATTGTAATGGTAGCAATAAGCCTGCTTAGTCAGCCTAAGGAAAGCAATGAAACTGTAATTGAAGTTGATACTTCCATGTTCCGCATTCATCCGAGCTTTGCCTTTGGGTCGGTTCTGATTACAGGAATACTCACAGCTCTTTATACAATTTATTGGTAGTTGAATTCTTTTTATGCGATTAAAAAAAACTATTTTCTGTTTCATCCTACTGCTGCCTGCATTGTTAAGCAAGGCTCAAATGAACAATCAAGCCGGAAAGGACCTGATAAGCCGTATCCTTCCAGCCCGGGCTAATTCTTTTATATTGGAAACAATCCCTGGAACAAGCGGGAAAGACGTTTTTGAACTGGAGAGCCGTGATAAAAAAATAATTATACGGGGAAATAATGGCGTAGCGCTGGCCTCTGGTTTGTATTATTACCTCACAGAATATGGGCATTGCCAGATAACCTGGAACGGCAGTAACCTTAAGTTGCCAAAGGTATTACCCGCAATACCAGGCAAGGTTAGAAAGGAAACCCCATATGAATACAGGTATTATCTCAACTATTGCACTTTCAACTATAGCATGAGCTGGTGGGATTGGAGCAGATGGGAAAAAGAGATCGACTGGATGGCGTTGCATGGTATCAACATGCCTCTGGCCATCACCGGCGAGGAGTATACCTGGTATTTGGTATATAAGGAGATGGGCTTCAGCGATGAAGATCTGAAGGGCTTTTTTACAGGTCCTGCTTATTTTTCATGGTTTTGGATGGGAAACATAGATGGCTGGGGCGGCCCGCTTCCACTGAATTGGATGAAGGAACATTTCGACTTGCAGAAGAAGATCCTGGAGCGGCAACGCTCTTTAGGTATGAAGCCTGTATTACCTGCTTTTACAGGCCACGTTCCTGCTTCTTTTAAACAAAAGTTCCCTAAAGCCAAGCTGAAGGCAACTAACTGGACAAACGGTTTTGCAGATACTTATATCCTTGATTCTGAGGATCCGATGTTTGCCCGTATCGGGAAGATGTTCCTCGAGAAACAAACAGCTTTATTAGGTACAGACCATTTGTATTCTGCTGATACCTTTAATGAGAATGAGCCTCCTTCTGATGAACCAGAGTTTTTGTCTAAACTAAGTGCAAGAGTATATGAAGGAATGCGCCAGGCTGATCCCGAAGCTGTTTGGGTAATGCAGGGCTGGTTGTTTTATAGCGACAGGAAGTTTTGGAAAGAACCTCAAACCGAAGCTTTGTTGAAAGCTGTACCAAATGACAAAATGATATTGTTAGATCTTGCGACTGAAATTGAACCGGTATGGAAACGTACGAGTGCGTTTTATGGCAAGCCCTGGATTTGGAACATGCTACATAACTTTGGCGGAAACACAAATCTTTTTGGTCGTATGGATGTGGTTGCAGAGGCGCCGGCAGAAGCTCTTAACGATGCCAAAAGTGGAAATTTAAAAGGAATAGGGCTGAGCATGGAAGGAATTGAGCAGAATCCTGTGATGTACGAATTGATGATGGATAACACCTGGAGAAAGGATGCAATCGACCTTAATAAATGGCTTCCAAAGTTTGTGTACAACCGTTACGGTACCAAAAATAAAGATGCTATAGATGCCTGGAATATATTAAGAAAGACTGTGTATACAGTCCCGGCGGATAAGTACATCAGGGACGGTGCAGAATCTATTATACAAGCCCGGCCAACCACTGATAGCTCAAGTAGATGGGCAAAAACAAAGTTAAATTATGAAGCTAAGGAGATCCTTCCGGCTTGGGATGCTTTAATAAAAGCTTCCGGCTCTTGTAAGAATAGCAATGGTTTCCAGTATGATTTGGTGGATTTGAGCAGACAGGTTCTAGCAAACCACGCTTTACCTCTACAAAGAAAATTTGTAACAGCTTATGAGAAGCGGGATAAGCTAACCTTCAAGAAATATAGTGTGCAATTTTTAGAACTGATTTCTGATATGGATAGACTTTTGGCTACCCAAAAAGATTTCATGCTTGGACCATGGGTTGCTGATGCGCGGGCCTGGGGCAGAACAGATAAGGAAAAGGCAATCTATGAGATGAACGCCAAAGATCTTATTACCCTTTGGGGAGATAAAGATTGTCCTCTTAATGAATATGCATGCAGGCAGTGGAGTGGCCTTTTAAATGACTTCTATAAGCCAAGATGGCAAAAATTTTTTGCGGCAGTTCAAATGGACCTGGATGGTAAAAAGCCTTTGAATAAAGAGGAATTTGCTAAGGAAATAAAACAATGGGAATGGGATTGGGTGAATGCGAGGAAGGATTATCCTGTTAAACCTAGCGGAAATCCTGTTGAGGAATCGAAAAAGCTTTACCAAAAATATAGGAAACAGGTGGCAACCCTGTTTTAAATACAGATTGAATCTTTAGTGACTTTCTTCCGGAAAGTTAATAGGAATACGTCGCAAATAAAATGTTTTTAATTCATGATGAAGTTCTACGGGCTGTTATTATCAGCAGTAATTAATTTTTCCCTGCAAAGTTTGGCACAGGTAAAAGCCACGGTAGATAGTGCTGGAGAGGCTACCGTGCCTGCCGAGATTGAGAACCCTCAAATCTTAGGCATCAATAAAAGCCGGGCACATGCCACTTTAATGCCTTATGCAAATTTAGACGAGGCAATGGCAGGAAAGCGCTATGCATCTACCTTCGCTAAAAGTTTAAATGGAAAGTGGAAGTTCAATTGGGTCTCCTGGCCTCAAAAGCGCCCACAGGATTTCTATAAAGTAGAATTTGATGTTTCTGGCTGGAAGGATATAGAAGTACCTTCCAACTGGCAGATCAAGGGCTATGGAACTCCCTTTTACCGCAACATAGGGTATACCTTTCAAAAGGATTTTCCCCGGGTGATGAGTACTCCCCCTGAAAATTATACTGCTTATAAGGAACGGAATCCCGTTGGAAGCTATCGTCGCACTTTTACTGTTCCTGCATCCTGGAAGGGAGGGAGAACATTTATAACATTTGATGGGGTAGATGCAGGGTTCTTCCTATGGATCAACGGAAAAAAAGTTGGCTATAGTGTTAATAGCCGCAATGCTGCGGAGTTTGATATCAGCGCTTATTTGAGATCGGGGGAAAACGTTATTGCTGTGGAGGTATACCAATACACAAGCGGTAGCTATCTGGAGGATCAGGATATGTGGCGGCTGAGTGGGATCTTCAGAAACGTTACCCTGTGGCGGGCACCTGAAACCCATATCCGTGACTTTTTTATAAAGACCGATCTTGATGAGAATTATAAAAACGCCACTACTTTGATTTCCACCAAAGTGACCAATTATTCTTCAAAGAAGATAAGCGGTAAAAAATTGCTTGCAACTATCTACAAGGGGCAGGATGTAATAAAGTCTGCCGAAGTCCAGGTACCGGAACTTGGAAAAGGGCAGGAGCGTGAGGTTAACTTAAGCATTCCTGTTACAAATCCTGATAAATGGACAGCTGAAACTCCATCTTTATATACCTGTGTGCTTCAATTAGTTGATAAAAATGGAGTATCGGAAATCTTATCGCAAAAGATAGGCTATCGAGAAATTGAGATCAAGGGGAGGGTATTCATGGTGAATGGTGTTCCTATAAAATTAAAGGGGGTTAACCGCCACGAGAACTGGCCTGAAGTTGGACATGCCATTACAGAGGCCCAGATGATCCGCGATATTGAGGTTATAAAGCAGGGTAACTGTAATCACGTTCGTACGAGTCATTATTCTGATGATCCACGCTGGTATGAGCTCTGTGACCAATATGGTCTATACCTGGTAGCAGAGGCAAATGTGGAATGTCATGGATTGATGGATCGTTTTAATGACGAACCTTTAATGAAGCAAGCGATCATCGATCGTAATGTGGCCAATGTTGAAAGTTTTAAAAATCATCCCTCGGTGATCATTTGGTCTTTGGGAAATGAGTGCGGAACAGGAGGAGGAAATTTCAGGACAGCTTTAGATATAGTTAAAAGATTGGATAGTTCACGTCCAACTCATTATGAGGGTTTTTCTCGCGACAAAACTAATCCAGCTGATCTTGATAGTAAGATGTATTCACCTATAATTCCTTACGAGAATCCAAGTTGGAAGCAGAAGTTACTGTCATCGGTAGAATTAATCGCCGCTGACACGAGTTTAAAGAAACCTTTCTACTTATGTGAGTTTGCCCATGCTATGTTTAATTCTATGGGTTCATTAAAGGAATATGGAGATCTGTTCGATAAGTATCCTTCCATTCTTGGTGGTGCAATCTGGGAGTTTCAGGATCAGGGAATTTATAACAGAAGGGATCCTAAACATCCAATTCTAGCCTATGGAGGAGGATTTGGTGAGTTTCCGAATGATCATTATTTTATCCATAAAGGAGTAGTCAACTCAGAGCGGGAGGCAAAACCCCACTACCCGGAAATGAAATATGTTTTCCAATGGATACGCGTTAAACCTATCGATCTTCAGAAAGGCTTGGTTTCCATCCGTAACAAGTATCAGTTTGTAAACCTGGATGGATTTGAGGCCATCTGGGAGTTAAGTGAAAACGGTGTTAAGCGGGATTCAGGAAAGATTGATATCAGTAACATTGGCCCCAGGTCTGAAAAGCAAATTTCCATTCCTTATTCTGAATCTGCAACCAACTCCGGGAGTATTTACCACATAAGGATTTCTTTTAAGCTAAAGCAAGATGAACTCTGGGCAAAGAAAGGAATCGAATTGGCCTCAGAACAATTAGAGCTTCCGGCAAGTACTCGAGTTGCTGCAAAGAAGGATCTGGGAGGAGCTGCTAAAGGTCCCAAACTAACCGTTGAAGAAAAAAAAGATCTTATTTCTGTTAATGGTAGTATGTTCCAAGTGGTGTTTGATAAAGCAAAGGGGACGATCATTGACCTGGTAAGCAACAATAATAAATTGCTCAAAGAAGGAGGGGGACCGGTATTGCATTTATGGAGAGCTCCACACCAGGAGGATGACATCTATGCAGATAAAGGATGGAATGAGTATGGATTGAAAGAACTTAACTGGAAGAAAGAGTCTTTGGTTGTTAATAAGCTTCCTGCAGGATCTGTAAAGGTTACTGTGCTGCTTAAGGGTTTAGGAAAAAAGGACTTTACTGTTAGCCATAAAGTAATATATACCATAACTGCAGACGGAAGTATTAGGGTTGAAAATGAAGTTAATTCTACTAAACCTGAACTGGTATTAGCCAGAATGGGTGTAAGAATGCTTCTGGATAAAAGGTATGAACAGTTCAGTTATTTTGGCAGGGGCCCAATGGAGAATTACTCCGACCGTAAGAGTGGTTCTGAAATAGGCATCTATAAAAGTACTGTAATGCAACAATTAACTCCTTACGAGAAACCCATGGAGTGTGGTAATCACGAGGATGTACGCTGGGCGACGTTAGCAAATAATACCGGAACAACTTTGAAGGTTTTGTCTGATAACTCGCTTCTGCAAGTTGCCGCCCTGCCCTATACTGACGAGCAAATGGCGCCGGTAGAGTACCGGATCGACCTGCCCGAGAGTAATACTACTGCATTATGCATCGGCTATAAAACACTTGGAGTAGGCTCAAACGCGTGTGGCCCCAAACCTATGCCTCAATACACCGTTACCGCTGCTCCTGCATCCTTTTCCTATATATTAAGCTTATCTGTTAAGTAATATCTGATCTGAATGTTACGATTAAATTTATTAGAAGAGACTCGGTTTGAAAAATTACCGGTAAGGATTTTTGAAAATGAAGCAGAGGCTTCAAAAGTTGTTGCAAGGAGAATTAGCGATTTGATTCTAACCAGACAGCAACAGGATAAAATGGCTGTGTTAGGGCTTGCTACCGGGGTAACGCCAATTAAGGTTTATGCAGAGCTGGTACGATTGCATAAAGAGGAAGGATTAAGCTTCAGGAATGTGGTTACTTTTAATTTGGATGAATATTATCCAATGAAGCCAGATGCAGAACAGAGTTACGTCACCTTTATGCATGAGAACCTTTTCAAGCATATTGATGTCGACCCCGCCAATATCCATATCCCGGATGGCACTCTTGACCGGAACGAGATTGAAGCCTTCTGCCTGAACTATGAACAGCAGATCAGTGACCTCGGCGGACTAGACCTGCAAATTTTAGGAATTGGAAGGACTGGTCATATCGGTTTTAATGAGCCCGGTTCTGCACCCAATTCAGGTACTCGTTTGGTCACCTTGAACGACTTGACGAGAAGGGATGCAGCCCGTGACTTTGGTGGAAAGCAAAACGTACCTACCAAGGCCATTACTATGGGAATAGGCACAATTTTTAAAGCCAGAGAGATTATTCTCATGGCCTGGAACTCGAAAAAGGCCCCTATTATTCGAAAGGCTGTAGAAGGAGAAATTTCTTCTGACGTTCCGGCAACCTACCTCCAGCTTTCAGAGAATGTTGAGTTTATCCTCGACAAGGATGCAGCATCAGACCTAACCCGCTTTAATGCCCCCTGGTTAGTAAAGGATTGCGTCTGGGATGCGGCATTGATTAAAAAGGCGGTTAGCTGGCTTTCAGAAAAAGTCGATAAGCCAATACTCAAGTTAACGGTTGAAGACTACAATAATAACGGTATGGCCCAACTCGCTACGGAGAAGGGGCCGGTATATGATCTGAATATTGATATCTTTAACAAAATACAACAAACTATTACCGGCTGGCCCGGAGGGAAGCCCAACGCAGATGACTCCCGCAGACCGGAACGAGCCTTGCCGGCAAAAAAAAGGGTGGTAGTATTTTCTCCGCATCCTGATGATGATGTAATCTCAATGGGCGGCACCTTTATTCGATTGGCCGACCATGGTCATGATGTTCATGTAGCCTATCAGACTTCAGGAAATACTGCAGTATGGGACGACGATGCCTTGCGGTTCGTTGAGTTCTCGATCGACTTCTGTCGCAAACAAAATCTCGATCTTAATTGTCAGGAAGAGCTTTATCGGAAGATGAAGGACTTTCTGAGTGCTAAAAAACCAAACCAACCTGACCTTAAAGAGATCCTTGAGATAAAGGGACTGATAAGAAAGGGAGAAGCTACCGCTGCAGCTAGATTTGTAGGTCTACCTGATGAAAATATTCATTTTATGGATCTTCCATTCTACGATCGCGGTAAAGTTTCGAAAGTAAAGGATCATGAGGATGATATTCAGCAAACTATGAATTTGTTAAAGGAGATAAAACCTCATCAGGTATTTGCTGCGGGCGACTTCGCCGACCCCCATGGCACTCATAAAGTCTGCTTTGATATTGTTCTAACTGCTTTGAAGCGGCTTAAGCAGACGGAAGACTGGGTGAAAGATTGTTGGTTATGGTTATACCGCGGAGCATGGCATGAGTATGCGATACATGAGATTGAGATGGCTGTTCCTTTGTCTCCCCAAGAAGTGGAGCGAAAGCGCTTTGCTATTTTTAAACACCAGTCCCAGAAAGACCGGCCCGTATTCCCGGGTGATGACTCAAGAGAGTTTTGGGTAAGGGCAGAAGATCGTACGCGAGAAACTGCAAATGCCTACAATCAGCTTGGGCTGGCAGAGTATGAAGCGATAGAAGGTTTTTCGAGATGGCGTTTCTAAGAAATGGCTGGCCCAAATTCCTCTCCTAATAAAAAGGATTACTCAGGTATTTGGGCGTTCTTATCGCAAGGTTAATATTGAAATAGCGCTTCAGCAGTGTCATATGCAGGATTGTTACCAATAGCAATTCTGCACTTGACCTTCATCAGAAGCTTATCTGAAATCGTATAGAAATACTTGTAATTGATCGGACCGGTAGAGCTTCTGCCACTCTCCGAGATTTTAACAGGAAGTTTTTTAATCTGGTTCAGAACCACAAGGTCAAATATCTCTTGAGCCTGATGTTGATAAAGGGGGTGCAGCAAACTGTAGGGATTCAAGTCAAGGGGTGGCGATGTCTGCTGAATGTTACGTTGGATTGTGTCTAAAGCCTCTCCATTTTCATCATAATTGATCGTTGTTGTTTTAATAATATTTCCTTCGGCGTCATAATTAAAAGAACTCTCCCAGGTAGTCGTTAGTACTCCGTGCATCAGAACTTCTGATTCCAGATGTTGGATTCTTCCTTCCGGGTCATAGATGTAACTTCTTCTGGAAGTTTCAACCCCGTTATTGATATTCTTTAACTCCTTCACCTTGCCTGAGTCGTTATACAGAAACCTGCTTACTGATGTATTTTCGAACACAGCTTCATCAAGCTTTCTGTTTTTGAAAATAAACTGGGTTTTATATTTAGACGGCAAGTTACTGCTACCCGATAAGTAGTAGTTTAAAGAACTGTCAGGATTATAAAAGAATTCGAGCTTGTGGGTAATACCAACGTTCCAGCTTACAGATTTCACCATGGGCCATACGTCGTTCTCGCTGCTGATGCTATCTTTTTGCTGATCAGTTATATTGTTCGCAGGTTCGCCTGTGGTTGTTTCAGTACAGGAGATAACGAGGCAAAAGAAGTATAAGAGAAGAGGCAGGATCGTTTTCATTGTCCCCTTACGGGAAGTTGGACGCTAATGATACATTCAGGCTTTCTCCAATCAGCCTTCATACTCTGTTTGTAAGTTCAGCTCTTGAAGGGTTTACTTAATCGGTTTCGTAATTAATTACTGCCTTGCTGGATCTTCAAAGCTGGCATATTTATATTTTAGCAGCATCAATTATAAGCTTTAGGTTTGGTGAACCTTTAGTAGGAAAAAACTTTTTTAATCAATTAAGCTCCTCTTTGAGCTTCCTTTAAATCAACAATAGTAATGTTTATCGGAAGCTGAAAAGATCTATATATTCTTTGATAAAATCGAAAAGTGAATAAGAAAAGGCTCCTCATAATCGTTTCGTTTGCAATTCTGACCTGTATGAAGGTACAGGCTCAGGATATTGTCTCTTATGTTCAGCCCCTGTCGGGCACCGCACCCGCCACTACTAAGGCTGCATTAAAGCATGGCAATGGAACAGAATTAAATGCTAATACTATTCCGGCAGTAGGATTGCCTTTTGCTATGACTCAATGGACAGCACAAACCCGGCAAACCGAAGTAAAGTGTCAGCCGCCTTACTTTTATAAAGATTCCTTGCTTTCCGGTTTCAGAGGAACTCATTGGTTGAGTGGTTCCTGTACGCAGGATTATGGCAGTTTTACTATCATGCCTATAAGTGGAACTCTTAGAACCCTTTCCCAGGAATATCAGACCCCCTTTTCCCATAAAGAAGAGGTTGCGGCGCCTCATTACTACCGGGCAAGTTTACCTGGGTATAATCTGCTTGTAGAGATGACCGGTACTCTTCGCTGCGGCTTTTTTCAAATTACAGCCCAAAAGGCTGATAGTGTTTATCTGCTGATTACTCCTAACAGTGACCAGGAGAAAGGCTTTGTTAAAGTGGATCAGAAAAAGGGCCTGATCTGGGGATATAACCCCGCTCACCGGATTTATCAGGGCTGGGGGAAACCGGCAGGGTTCAGTGGTTATTTTGTGCTACAAATAGACCGCGGCTTTAGTCGCGCAGGAACATACAGGGGAAAGGATGTATTCGAACTTGATAGCCTCAGGAATGGGAAAAATATAGGCGCTTTTGTTGGATTTACATTAAAAGCAGGAGAGAAGCTTAGGGTTAGAGTGGGAACTTCTTTCAGCAGCATTGAAGGTGCTTTGAGGAACCTTCAGGCTGAAGTTAAAGACTGGGATTTTGAAGCGCTCACTCAACGCAACAAAAAGGTATGGCTGCAGGCTCTCGGACAGATCAAGGTGGAAGGAAAGGATGTGAAAAGTAAAAAAATATTCTACACTTCGGTGTACCATACTATGCAGCATCCGAGATTGTTTAATGATGTAGATGGAACTTATCCTGAATTTTCTGGTAATTACAAGCTGAACAAGATTGCCAAGGGCAGTTATTATGATGATTTTTCTATGTGGGACATTTATCGCGCTCACCTGCCTTTATTTGAGATCCTGCAGCCAGAGTTGATCAATAGTAGTGTCCGTTCGATGGTGCTAAAGGGACAACAAGGCGGTTGGTTACCCATCTTTCCCTGCTGGAACAGCTATACCGCAGCGATGATAGGAGATCATGTTACAGCATTCATAGCTTCCGCTTTTGTGAAAGGCATTCGCGACTACGATCAGCAGGAAGCTTATAGATTGATGCGGCAAAACGCTTTCGCCCAGTCATCTACGCAGGATTATAAAGACGGCAAGGGGCGAAGGGCTCTGGAGTCGTATTTAAGATATGGTTACATTCCAATGGAGGACTCTGTGCAGGAAGCATTTCATAAGAAAGAACAGGTAAGCCGTACCCTTGAATACGCCTTTGACGACTATGCATTGGCTAAAGTAGCAGAAGGATTGAATAAAAAGAAAGATCACAAAGCGCTGATACGGCGCAGCTTAAATTACCGGAATGTTTTTGATCCGGCCGTAAATATGGTGCGGGGGCGCTTTATAGATAAGTCTTGGTATCAACCGTTCAATGCCAGCCATAAGGAACCCTATATTACCGAGGGTACCCCACAACAATATACTTTTTATGCTCCGCATGATGTGAAAGGTCTTGCCTCACTAATGGGAGGAGCGAATATATTAGAGAGTTCTCTTGATAAGCTTTTTAATGGTGGAGAGTATTGGCATGGTAATGAACCAGGGCATCAGATTCCCTTTATGTACAACTATACTCCATCGCCCTGGAAAGCTCAGTTGAGAGTGAAGCAGATCCTGGAAGATGAATACGGAGATGGGCCGGGTGGCTTAAGTGGAAACGATGATGCCGGGCAGATGTCGGCCTGGTATGTATTTTCAGCCCTTGGCTTCTATCCATTAAATCCGGTTTCAGATCAATATATGTTAACCTCTCCCTTGTTCGACAGTTATAACATCATATTACCTGGTGCTAAAAGTTTCAAAGTAGTGGCACGGCGCAGCTCCCCGGAGTCGGGATTTATATCCTCTGTGAAATTTAATGGAAAGCCTTATTTCAAGAACTATCTTAGCCATAGAATGATCACCGACGGTGGTCTGCTCGAAATATTTCTTAGTGATAAACCAAATAAGAATTGGGCAACAAAAGTAAGTGACCAAGCCAAATCCCTTAGCAAGTAAAAATGACAAACACACTATTTAAAAATTATTTATTCCTGCTTCTGTTAATTGTGAGCAACCCTTTATCTGCTCAGAAGAACCAAATAAAATCACGTGAGTTCAACCTCACCGACTACGGTGCTGTGGCTGAACCGAAAAAGGATAATGCCAGAGCTATTCAGAAAGCAATCGACGCCTGCTCGTCGGCAGGGGGCGGAAAAGTTATAGTTCCGGCTGGAAAAGTGTTCATGGCCGGACCGTTTGATCTGAAGTCAAATATAGAACTGGTTGTGGAAGTGAATGCTGGTATTTTGGCTAATCCTGACGAAAGTGTTTATAAGAGGAGTGCCTTCCGGGACAATAAAGGAGAGGGTACTATTTGGATCGGTGGTGAGAATTTAAAAAATGTGACCATTTCTGGATCAGGCTTCCTCGATGGAAATGGGATCTCATTTATGGGAGCTGAATTGGAAGATTCTTACGTGCTGAAGCCTTTTGACATCATTGACCCTCGTCCTCATTTATTAACGATAATAGGTGGTCAGAATATCCGTATTCACGATCTTATCATTCGAAACTCAGCCTATTGGACAGTTCACCTCATTGGATGCGATGATGTGGCTATCGATAACATCACCTTATTAAACAGTTTGAAAGTGCGTAATAGTGATGGCATTGACCTGGATCACTGCAAGAATGTTCGTATCACCAATTGTTATATAGAATCGGGAGACGACTGTATATGCCTGAAAAATCGCCGGGAGTATGAAGAGTTCGGGCCATGTGAAAATATCACCGTAAGTAATTGTACAATGACGTCTCGCTCCTGCGCCATTAAAATTGGTTCGGAGAATATGGACAGGATCAGTCATGTAGTTATTAATAACTGCATCATCAAAAAAAGTAACAGGGGTATTGGGATCCAAAACAGGGACGAAGGGACAGTGACAGACGTAATCTTTTCTGATATAGTTATTGACTCTCATTTGTTTTCAGATGTATGGTGGGGTAAGGCTGAACCTATTTATGTAACTGCTTTTCGCAGAGCGAATGGCAATCATAAGGACGCAAACTGGCGCTTCCCCAAGGGGAAAACAGAAGGTAGCGTGGGTAATGTGAGCCGCATTTACTTTAGTAATATTAAGGGGGTAAGCGAAAATGGTATTTATGTTGGAGCAGAGTCTTCAGATAAGATTTCAGATATTGTTTTTGATCAGGTAGATCTTCATATAAACAAAACTACAGATATAAAAGGTGGGGTTTATGATCGTCGGCCCTCAAAAGTTGAAGGCCTACTTATGGGAAGCACTTCAGGTTTTTATTTGGATAATGCCAGCAATATCACTATTCGTAACAGTTCCGTGAAATGGGGTGAGAATAAGCCGGAATATTTCAAGCACGTCCTGGAAAGCCATGGAGTTAATAACCTGAAGACAATAAACCTCGAAGGTGATGCCGCTTTCGCGGGAAAAGCAGAGGCCGTTAAAAAGTACTAGGATGTTCAGGACTATTTTCCATATCGTTGTTGCTTTTCTTTACCTTCTTTCTTTCTCGAAAGAGGCCAAGTGTCAGGATTACAGATTTGTGAAGTATGTGGATCCATTTATAGGTTCTGAAGGACTTGGAAATGTCTTCGTCGGCCCTTCCTGTCCTTATGGCATGGTTAAGCCTGGTCCTGATGTCAGTAAAGCTTCAAATAGTGGTTATTCACCAGACAAGGATATTCCGCTGTATGGTTTCAGTCAGGTACACGTAAGCGGAACCGGGGGAGGGCCTAAATACGGTAATATTTTATTGATGCCCTTTTCTGGGAAATCTGATCAGATCAGGCAAGAGTCGTTTAGAGATCAGGAAAAGGCGGGTGCTGGTTACTATAGCGTATTGCTTAAAGACTATGGGATCAAGGCTGAGCTAAGTGCTTCAGAGAAAGTAGCGTTTCACCGTTATACTTATCAACCGGATAAAGCCAAGTTAATTAAAATTGATGCGGGAGAGTTTTTAGGAGAACGGCCCATTCCAGATTCAAGGGAAGCACAGCAATTCGTAGGGTCGGAGATTGAGGTTGTTTCAGACACTGAAATAAGAGGTTATAGTCGCATAAGGGGAGGTTGGAATAATGGCGCAGCATATACAGTATACTTTTACGCTATTACAGACAAGCCTTTTTCAGAGTTTTCCACTTACAAGAACGGTAATTTGTACAAGGGTATTAAAGCCCAGGCCGATGACGGAAACAAAACCGGGGTGCTCCTTAGCTTTGGTCAGGATCCTACTAATGTTATACAGGTAAAAGTCGGTATATCCTTTGTGAGCAGCCTAAAGGCTCGTCAGAACATTGTAGCAGAAGTACCTTACTGGAATTTCGAGAAACTACTTTCTGAGACGCAGGGCAAATGGGAAAAACTTCTGAAACGAGTAGAATTTGATAAGTCAACTTCTTTAGAACAAAAGAAAATGTTCTACACGGCACTGTATCATACCATGTTGATGCCGGTTGACCGCTCAGGGGAAAATCCATTGTGGCAGACGGTCCCTTATTATGACGACTTCTATGCTATTTGGGATACCTTCCGGTCTTCGAACCCCTTAATTACACTGTTAGATCCGGAGCGGGAAGTCGCAATTGTGAATTCTCTGCTTAATATTTATCAGCGCGATGGTTACATGCCCGATGCAAGAAGCGGTAATAGTAATGGGCGCACGCAGGGAGGCTCAAATGCAGAAGTTCTAATTGCCGACGCCTATGTGAAGAAGTTAAAAGGCATTAACTACAACCTTGGGCTGGAGGCAATGTTAAAAGACGCTACGGTGCCGCCAGGAGGAAACGAAGAAAAAGAAGGACGTGGAGGTTTAACGGACTATAATACTCTTGGTTATGTTTCTAACCGGTTCGTTCGTGCAGGTAATCGTACACTTGAGTATGCATATAACGACTATTGCCTGGCAATAGTAGCAAAAGGGTTAGGGAGAAATGGAGAGTACCAGCGGTTTATCAAACAGTCTGATAATTGGAAAAACCTTTGGAGGCCGGTCACCGATCACGGTGCTACAGGCTTTATAATGCCCAGAGATCCTTCCGGAAAATGGATTGACAGCGTGCAATGTGTTGAAAGCAATGGTAGGATCACCTACCTACCTTACACCCCATTAGCGCAGGAGTGGCCCATTTGCGTTTGCTGGTGGTGCGGCTTTTTCTATGAAGGAAATTCATGGGAATATTCTTTTTACGTGCCGCACAATATTGCTGAGCTGGTAAAAGCATCGGGGGGACCGAAAGCTTTTAAAGAAAGGCTGGATACTTTTTTTAAAAGGGGGTATTATACTGTCAGCAATGAGCCTGCATTCCTGACTCCGAACTTGTACCATTGGGTTGGAAGGCCAGATCTAAGCAGCCAGCAGATCAAGCAAATAATCGCTGAAAACTATAATAGTTCGGCCGCCGGGCTTCCAGGGAACGACGATTCTGGAGCTATGTCGTCCTGGCTGGCTTTTCACATGATAGGTTTATTTCCTAATGCCGGACAATCTTATTATCTGATTAATTCTCCCGCGGTGAAAGAAACAGTGCTGCACCTTCCGGGAGGCAAAGACTTTAAGGTGATCGCAAAAAATCTATCAGATAAAAATGAATTCATTCGGCAAGCATGGTTGAATGGTAAGCTTTTTAATCAGGCTTGGATCGAACATGAAGATATTATTAAAGGGGGTGAGCTGGTGTTGGAGATGGGCTCTCAAGCTTCTGGTTGGGGAAGTCTGAAGGCTCCTCCATCTTTGTCTCCCTAATTTTTAAACGTGCAAATAGCAATCTTATGAACTACTGTTTAATCCTATCTGTCTATCAATCATGAGTTTTGATCGACGCACACGAGCCGAAAACGGTTAATTGAGGTTTAGCCTTAGGAATTATTTTTGATCGGTAAGCAAACTACGTGATTTTGTTGTTCTCTTCCTGAGAAATTAATTTCTCAGAAAGCCCTTTCAATAATTCAGGTAGAACAGAATGAGCACAGAACGTATTTTAGTAATAGGCGCCAACGGTCAGATAGGTAAAGTACTTTTTCCCGCTTTGCAGGAATTATGGGGGAAAGGCAACGTAATTGCGGCAGATATACGGCCTGTATTTGATGGGGAGGGGATCTTTGAAGTTTTAGATGCTACTGATCCTAAAGCAATATCGGTGTTGCTATCCCGACATAAGATCACTCAGCTTTATCATTTGGCTGCTATCCTTTCTGCGAAGGCTGAGGAGAACCCCTTGAGCAGCTGGGAAATAAATACCAGGACATTGTTGAATGTCCTTGAGACAGGGCGGGAGTGTAAAGTGAGTAAGCTCTTTATTCCAAGTTCAATTGCTGTTTTTGGTCCTTCCGCTCCGCGCACTAAGGTTCCTCAAAATACGTATTTGGATCCTTCTACTGCTTATGGAATCAGTAAAGTAGCCACAGAGACCTGGATAGCTTACTACCGTCGTAAATATAACCTTGATGTACGATCCATTCGTTATCCGGGAGTTTTAGGGTATCAATCGATGCCAGGGGGTGGGACAACCGATTATGCTGTAGATATTTTTTACAAGGCTGTTAAGGGAGAGCAATACACTTGTTTCCTCGAAAAAGACACGCGACTGCCGATGATCTATATGGATGATGCAATTAGAGCTACATTGGAATTGATGCAGGCTTCTCCTGAAAATCTTAGTGTTGACATGGCGTACAATGTTCAATCGCTTAGTTTTACTCCTGAAGAATTGGGAACGGCAATACGTAAGTACATCCCTGATTTTCAGATCACTTACATTCCGGACTTCAGACAAACGATAGCGCACAGCTGGCCCGAAAGTATAGATGATAGTGTGGCGCAAAAGGATTGGGGATGGCAACCGAAATTTGGGTTAGATGAGGTAGTTAGAGATATGCTGGAACATTTATCAAATCATTCTTGAGCTTAGCAAAAAAAATGTTATCTATGTTTTAACCAATTTAAGTACTAACCACGGGCTGAGGATGAGAAGGTTTTTATTTCTGTTTTTTTTACTTTTCCTGTGCTGTAACGTTTATCCTCAGGGATTTACAGGCAGTAGGACTTTGCATTTTGGGCCACAAAAGGGACTTTCCTTTGGTATTGTTAACAGTATCTGTCAGGATCAGCGAGGCTTCATGTGGTTTGCAACAGCCGACGGACTGAACAGGTTTGATGGGAATGCATTCAAGATCTTTAAAAATGAAAAGGACAATCCCCGAAGTCTTAGCAGTAATTTTGTGCATTCTGTTTACGCTGATCCCTCTGGTTCTGTTTGGGTATCATCCAGAGATGGTTTAAATCAATACGATCCTAAGTCTTCTGATTTTATTCACCACCGTTTTAATTCGGGAGCTACCTCTGCTTTTCAAAATGATATAAGTTCAATCACCGGAAGCAGGAACGGGAATTTATGGGTGGGTACCAGTAATGGCTTTATATATTTTGATGTAAAGATCAAAAAGATAAAAAGTTATAATAGTAAGAACCTGGAAGGCTTACCCGCGAATTCGAATTCTATTTTGTCCTTGTTTGAGGATTCAAAGGGAATGCTTTGGGTAGGCACCAGTGACAAAGGAGTGTCTGCTTTCTGGGTTAAAGGCAGCCAGGTCTTATCGCCTGCAAAGTTTTCTAATTCCGTGAAAGAAACACGCGTTAACCGGATTTACGAAGATAAAAATAGTGATGTTTGGATTGCAACTTCAAACGGACTTGCAGTTTATAAAAGAGCTGCGAATAGGTTTGAATTTATAGATGGCCCTGCTTGTGGTCTGCCCAGTAATATATTCTTATCCTTGATCGAAAATCAACAGGGAGAATTGCTCGTTGGTTTGCAGGAGGGTGGCTTATATAAGATTAAGGCAAATAAGGATACTTATGCCTTTGAAACAGTTAAAGGCGAAAATGGTACCCCATTAACCCATCGTACCGTACAATGTCTCTTCCGGGATAAGGATAAAAATATATGGTTAGGGACTTATGGTAATGGTTTGTATTTTATAAGTAGCCTGGCTGAGAAATTCCGAAAATTCCAGATCAAACAGCCCGACGAGAGCTTTGTAAGGTATTACGGGATGTGCCTCGATGATCAGGGGAACTTGTGGCTGGGCACAGACGGGAGTGGAATTTATAAATCAACTGCCGAAGGTAAGATCCTGAAACATTATACTGCGGGTGGTACTGCAGGAAGCATTACAGATAACGCCATTCTTTCGGCTTTTAAAGACAGCAGGAATCGCCTTTGGTTTGGAAGTTATCAAAAAGGACTTTTCTTGTACAATCCTTCTACTGATAAATTTAAGAATTATAAACGGGCAACAGATAACGATAGAAGTTTAGGCGCGAATGACGTAAGAGTAATTTTCGAAGATACTAAGAAGCGGCTATGGGTAGGCGCAAACGGCGGAGGATTAAATCTTTTTAAGGAACCTGGTGATAACTTTGTCCGCTATAATAACGGAAATAGCAATATCAGTTCCAACGACGTCAGGTCTATTGTAGAAGACCGAAAAGGAAATCTTTGGGTTGGGACTTACGGAGGAGGCCTTAACTATTTCGACGTCTCTAAAAAACAATTCTACCCGGTGTTCCGAACCGGAAAAGAAAAGCGCTTTATATCCAATAATGTAGTCTTTGCTCTTTACCTTGACCCAGAAGAGCAGCTTTGGATAGGAACAGAGGGAGACGGCCTTATAAAGTATAATACGATCACAAAAGAGCTGAAGGTTTTTGATGAGAAGAACGGGCTGGGTAACAATACTGTAAATGCCATTAGGTCGGAGGACGGCAGAGTATTATGGCTCAGCACGAACAAAGGTTTAAGTCGGCTGGATGCTAAGACCGGCAAGTTGATTAATTACGATGCCAGTGACGGACTACAGCAGGGACAGTTCCATGAAGGATCAGCTGTTTACAGTAGAGAAAAGAAGTTCATGGTGTTTGGAGGAACTGAGGGATGGAATATCTTTAATCCTTCTGGCGTACGGGAAAGTTCCTACCATCCTGATGTTTTGATAACAGGCTTAAGGTTATTCGGGAAGGAAACAGCAGAAGGACAAAAAGAAGAGTCCACTGATATTACCGAAGCAGCTAAGATTGTATTAAGGCCAGACCAACCTGTCTTCTCGCTAAGTTATGTAATGCTTGATTATGCATTTCCCGGCGAAGGAGAGTTTGCTTATAAAATGGAAGGGCTTGATAAGGAATGGACATATGTGAAAGACCAGCAGTCGGCCACATACCGTTACCTTGACCCAGGCACTTATACTTTCAAGGTAAAGGCTGCCAACCATGATGGAGTGTGGTCTGATAAATTTTCAAGTATCAGGGTTCAAGTATTGCCCCCCTGGTATAAAACCTGGTGGGCTTATTTATTCTATCTCTGCTCCGCAGTCGGAGCTGTTTATGCTTATATACGTTATCGCACAGAGCAGGCAAAGCTAAAATATGAAGTAAAGACCGCCCATTTTGAGGCAGAAAAGGAGAAGGAACTGCATCGGAAAAAAGCAGATTTCTTCACTAATATTTCTCATGAATTCCGTACGCCGCTAACCCTGATCATTAATCCTCTAAAAGAAATGTTATATGAGGAGGGGAAAGAAATCACCCCTGCAAAATTGAATGTGGTATATCGAAATGCCCGAAGACTCTTGAGCCTGGTTGATCAGCTTCTTCTGTTCAGGAAGTCTGAAAGTGAGAGTGGAAAGCTAAAGATCGTAAAGTTAAACATCACAAGCGTTTGCCGTGAAGTTGTACTTTGCTTTACCAATCAGGCCAAAGTGCAGAAAGTTGATCTGAGCTTTGAGACAGAGAACGAGGAAATAGAGATATATGCTGACAGGGAGAAGGTAGAGATAGTCCTGTTTAACTTGATCTCAAACGCATTGAAGTTTACAAGCGAAAATGGAGCTGTGCGAATAAGGTTAATGGAGAAAGAGGAGCAAATAGAAATTATGGTATCAGATACAGGAGTGGGAATCCCTGAGAGTGTTGGAGCCAATCTATTTGACCAATTCTACCAGGTGAGCGGAAGCAAGGGGCCCGCTAAGAGTGGCTTCGGTATTGGGTTATTTCTTGTCAAGAACTTTATTGATGCCCATAATGGTTCCGTGAACTATTGCAGTAAAGAAGGGCTCGGTACAACTTTTACTATTAACTTGCTGAAAGGGAAAAACCATTTCAATTCCAATATAATTTTTGAAGAGGTACCGGAAGCTTCAGTGTTTCTTGATGAACTGATTGAGGACCTCAAGCCGGTAGAACTTCCGGCCATCGAACCAGAGGAAGGAGAGAAAGGCTCGGAACTTTTTACGGAGGTTAAAACAATCCTGATCATTGATGATAACATACAGATACGCCAGTACATACGCCAGCTATTCCAGCAGGAGTTTGAGGTGCTTGAATCGGATAATGGGGCTGAAGGCTTTGAGATGGTTAAGAAGCACATTCCGGATGTGGTGATCAGTGATGTAATGATGCAGGAGTTAAGCGGAATTGATCTTTGCAGTAAAGTTAAAGAAGATCCTTCCTTGAATCATATTCCGATAATTTTGTTAACGGCTAGTTCCTCAGTTGAAGTGAAACTAAAAGGAATTGAATGCGGTGCAGATGATTTTATAAGCAAACCATTTGAGAAGGAAATCCTGTTAGCTCGTGTGTCAGGAATATTAAAAAGTCGGAATAATCTTCAGAACTACTTCTATAACCAGGTAACGCTGCAGAGTGATAATTCAAAGATATCTGCTGAATACAAGGAATTTTTAGATAAGTGTATTCAAATTATAGAAGAGCATTTAACGGATCAGGAATTTGGTATTAAAATGCTGGCTGATAAAATTGCAATGAGCAAGTCTACGCTGTACTTAAGGATAAAGTCTGTTTCAGGGCAGTCGGCTAATGCTTTTATTCGTTCCATCCGCCTTCGAAAAGCTGCCGAAATGTTTATTAGTACCGGCGCTACAGTTTCGGAAATTGCTTATATGGTTGGAATCAAAGACGTGAAGTATTTTCGTGAACAGTTTAACAAGCTATTCGGAATGAACCCTTCCGAATATATACGCAAATACAGAAGGAATTTTAATTCGACCCATACGATAAAGAAGGAAATTGTGAGTAAGGGCGGGTAGCAGTTTTATCAAATACCGCCCCGAAACAGTTTGCTCCTTTTTGCTTTGCCCCAAAATGTAATAATTGGTTCAGCGAACCTTCACTTGCTATCGCTGATTATTTTTAAGTTTTAAGACCTGCTTGTGTATAAACCGCACTATTTATGCTTTAGAACTAGATTTTAGTCTAATACCCCTCTTTCTTTTAGTCATTTACCCCTCACGCCCTAACGCGTTTTACCCCGACTTTAGCTCCTGTCCTTAGCTCGTGAAAAGCCGGCTTAAATTAATTCACGAAGTCAGGGTTTAAAATTTTGCAGTATGAAAAAACGATTACGATAGTGAATCAAGCCAATTATTTCAAGCCAATTATTAAACAAATCATCTTTAAAGTATGCGTAGTAAATATGCCACAAACTGGTGGATTAAGCTTGGCTTAATTCTGCCTTCATTGATATTCTCTGTCTTTACCGCGACCGCTCAGGTTACTGTTAGAGGTAAAGTTTCAGACAATACAAATGCCCCATTACCAGGGGTGAGTGTAAAAGTTAAAAATACAGGTACGGGTTCAAGCACGGATGTTAATGGAAATTATTCTATTTCTGTTTCAGACAATAATGCTGTCCTTGTTTTTAGTTTTATCGGGTTTAAGTCTCAGGAGGTTCCGGTAAACGGCCGCAGTACTATTAACATTAATTTAGCAACCGATGCCAAAGCATTGGATGAAGTTGTTGTAGTGGGTTATGGTACTCAGAAAAGAGCCACAGTTACAGGATCTATTTCAACTATTAAGGGGTCCGACGTAGCAAAGAGCCCTCAGCCTAATCTTTCAAACTCGTTAGCCGGACGTGTTTCCGGTGTTATTGCTACGAATAGAAGTGGAGAACCGGGATACGATGGTTCTCAAATTACTATAAGGGGTATATCAACTACCGGTAACAGAGATGTTCTGGTTGTTGTAGATGGAGTACCGGGTCAGCTAGGTGGTATGGAAAGGCTTGATCCTAATGATATAGAGTCCTGGTCCATCCTTAAAGATGCCTCTGCTGCAGTTTATGGAAGTAGGGCGGCAAACGGGGTTATCCTGGTGACTACGAAGAGGGGCGCGAATGGTAAACCAAGCATTTCATATAGCTTTAATCAAGGATTTTCATCGCCGACCAGGTTACCTGAAATGGCAGACGCAGCAACCTATGCAACTATCAGGAATGAAATTCAGTATTACGCCACTCCTGCTGGTGGCATGAATCAGGTTTATACTGAAGAGCAGATTGAGAAGTTCAGAAACGGCTCTGATCCATTAAACTATCCCAATACGAATTGGGCTGATCAGGTACTACGTAAATCAGCACCTCAAAGCCAGCATAGTCTTTCTCTTACCGGCGGTAGTGAAGCTGTAAAATATTACGTCTCCCTAGGCGCTTTAAGTCAGGATGCTTTATACAAAAACAGTGCAACTAAGTACGACCAGTACAATTTCAGGTCAAATGTAGATGGCACGGTGTCAAATAATTTTAAAATCGGTCTGTCCTTAGCTGGAAGGCAAGAAAACAGGCAATTTCCAACTTCAGGAGCAGGAGATATCTTCAGATCTATCTATCGTGCCTATCCAACAATTTCTGCCTATTATCCCAACGGGTATCCGACCAGCGGAATTGAAAATAATAACCCGGCAACGATGGTAACTGGAATGGGAGGTCTGAACAAAAATCCAAGACTAACCTTTAACGGAATTCTAAGGGCTTCATATACTATACCTCAGGTAAAAGGCCTATCCCTCGACGGGTTCTATTCTTTGGACAAAACACAGGCAAATGTTCGTAATTTCAGGCAGCCATATCTGGTGTATCTGTATAACACAACTACGTCAGTATATGATCCCAAAACTGTAGGTGAGTCAAAAGCTTCTTTAACTCAGTCGGCTGAAAATAATACGCTTTCTAATGCGAACATTAAGTTAAACTTCCAGAAAAAGGTAGGCTTGCACAATTTGGACGCGTTTGTTGCTTACGAACAAAGTACGCGGTCTTGGGATTTCCTTGAAGCAACAAGCCGGAATTTTCCAACAGCCCAAACTCCTGAATTATCACAAGGAGGAACGGATCCAACCGACAGGGGAATCCGCGGCTGGAGTGGTAAAGAAAGCCGTATAAGCTATCTTGGAAGGATTAATTACAACTTCAACGAGAAGTATTTAGCGGAGGTGCAGTTCCGTGCTGATGGGTCTTCGATATTTCCCAAATCAGATCGTTTCGGCTATTTTCCGGGTGTGTTGTTAGGCTGGAGAGTTTCAAACGAAGGATGGTTCAAGAATAACGTTCCTTTCATTAATGATTTGAAACTTAGAGCTACTTATGGAGAGCTGGGCGGTGATAGGGTTGATGCTAATCAGTTTATCAATAATTATGTGTTCAATAACCAGTACACATTAGGAAGCGCAGTTGTGCCAGGTATAGATTTGGTAAAGCTGGCTAATCCTAATATTACATGGGAAGTTTCAAAGAAGACTGACCTTGGATTCAATACAACCTTCCTTAATAATTTCAACTTCGAATTTATCTACTTCCGGGAAAACCGCGACAGACTTCTTTTACAGCGAAACGCATCTATTCCCGCAGTGACAGGAATTGTGAACCAGTATGAGGGTGCTTTAGTTCCAAATGAGAACATTGGAAGAATAGACAATAAGGGTTTCGAGTCAACCCTCGGTTATAACCACCGCGGAAACTTCAGTTACGGTATTTCTGGAAATATCACTTTGGCTAAAAATAAACAAGTTTTTGTGGATGAAGCTCCAAGTGTTTTAGAATATCAGCGTCAAACAGGAAATCCTCTTAATTCCTATTTGCTTTACCGCACTACCGGAATTTTCAGAACTCAGCAGGAATTAGACAATACCCCACATGTTACCGGAGCTAAGCTTGGAGACTTGATTTTTGAAGACTATAATAAAGACGGTAAGATAGATGCCAATGACAGGACCAGAACAGAACTCGGTAATATACCTCAGCTTACTTATGGTTTTACATTTAATGCCTCATGGAAAGGATTTGATTTCTCCTCTGTGTTTTCGGGACAGGGAAGGGTAAGACAATATGTGTTAGGAGAAGCAGGAACGATTGGCAATTATTATAGCTCATGGGCGGATAACCGCTGGAGTCCAACTAATCCAAACGGAACCTTTCCAAGGGTAGACACTCGTGCATCCTCGGCAATCAGTGGCGGCCTTTATCAAAATGATTTCTGGCTTTTCAATACTGCCTTTTTCCGACTTAAAAATGTTGAACTAGGTTACACCTTACCAAAACGGTTGCTTTCAGGCATCAAGCTGCAAAGTGTAAGAGTTTATACGAATGCATTCAACGTCTTTACTATTACTAAAGTGAAAGACTTTGATCCTGAGCTGAACAACGAAAGCGGTCAATTCTATCCACAACAAAAAATTGTTAATCTGGGCCTTAACGTTAAATTTTAATGATCATGAAAGCGAAAAAAATTCTTAATATAATTTATTTGGCTGCCTCGGTATCACTTGTTTCTTCTTGTAAGAATGATATGCTTGATGTAACTCCTACCGACAGAGTTTCTGATGCCGCTATTACGGGAGACTCCGTAACATTTGAGGCCTATGTTATCAACCGTTATTTGGGAATCCGGCTTACTAACAAAGAGGCCGAAGGAACTTTACCAGGCTTTGGTCGTGGATTTGAATATGCAATGTGGAGCTCTCTTACAGATGAGAGTATCTACAATAATGATGATAACACATGGTTAGTCCAGAAGGGGGAGCTATCTCCGGATAACCTGGGGATTGCAGGAACTTTCTGGGGCCGGAGCTACCGAAGTATCAGAGAGTGCAACTATGCTTTAGCAAATATTGATAAAGTAACTATTAGTGAAAATCACAAAAAATGGTTGCGGGCAGAGCTAAAGTTTATCAGAGCTTTCAGATATCATGACTTAATTAGAAATTATGGTGGAGTGCCGCTATTAGGTGACAATGTTTATGAACTCGGAACTGATTATACTGATGCATCTCTATTTGAAAGAAAGAGCCTTGCAGAGTGCATAAACTATGCAGTAAACGAGTTGAACGCAGCTGCCGCTGATCTTCCCTCAAATAATAATTCAAGTTGGTTGAAAGGTAGGGCAACAAAGGGTGCAGCGCTCGCTCTAAAATCAAGATTACTTCTTTATGCCGCTAGTCCTCTTTACAATGCTGGTACCTGGCAAGCTGCATTTGATGCTGCCAAATCCGTAATTGATTTGAACAAATACGGCCTCAGTTCCAACTACCAGAATATGTTTATAAGTTCAAGTGAAAATAGTGAGGTTATTTTTGCGCGCTATTATACAGTAGGTGCCCGTCACGTTCCAATGGAAATTGCAAACGGACCTAACGGTTATGATGCATGGGGAGGTAATCTGCCTTTGCAAAATTTGGTAGACTCCTATGAAATGACTAACGGTAAATTGATTGATGACCCTTCGTCTGGTTATGATCCTCAGAATCCATATTTTAATCGTGATCCCCGCTTAAGTTATACTGTTTTATATAATGGATCTCCCTACCGAGGAAGGACAGTTGAAACCTTCATTCCTGGAGGCAGGGATAGTAAAGATGGACCATCCAACTGGAATACTTCAAAAACTGGGTATTACCTGAGAAAATTCGTGGATGAGAGTATGCCTATCAATAATCCTTGGAACATTGCAGGATTGCAGCCTTGGATCTATTTCAGATATGCGGAAATCTTGCTTAACTACGCTGAAGCTGCAAATGAAGTATATGGTCCTGAGGTTGTTCCCGCAGGAGCAGCACTTTCAGCTAAAGCTGCAATTGATCAGATAAGGGCAAGAAATGGTGTAAATATGCCTGCCCTTACAGCAGGAATGACGAAAGATCAAATGCGGGAAGCTATACGTAGAGAACGCAGGGTGGAACTGGCATTTGAAGAGCATCGCTTCTATGATGTGCGTCGCTGGAAAATTGCTGAGCAAACAGAAAATGCCCCTGCGGAAGGAATAACTATTACTAAAACAGGGAATACTTTATCTTACCAAAAGAAGGTGGCTCTGGAAGGAAGGAAGTTCATGGAACAACATTATTGGTTACCAATTCCAAGAGCTGAAATCCAGGCTTCTGGCAATAAACTACCTCAAAATTCTAAATACTAGGTAGCTTTTCAAAGTTCACTATAGCTGGGGATTGTAAGGAATAGGATTAGAATGTTAATAATAGATCGGAGATGCGCTAATTGTTAGTTAGCATCTCTGATCAATTTAAGAAGATGAAAATAAAACATATAACCGCTATTATTCCCTTTTTGATTTTTGCCGGTATTGTTGCCTGCGGGAAAGATAAAGACTCGGGAAAGGCAGGGACTAGTACCGAAATAAGAAAAATCAGTGTAACGATTGATTTGAACAAAACTTACCAAACTATTGACAATTTTGGCGCTTCAGATGCCTGGGCTTGTCAATTTGTTGGTAATTGGCCCGATACGAAGAAAAACGCCATTGCTGACCTTTTATTCAGCAAGAAACTGAAAGCCGATGGATCGCCCGAAGGGATTGGTCTTTCTATGTGGAGATTTAATTTAGGGGCAGGTAGTGCTCAACAGGGAAGTAAAAGTGGCATTGCAGATGAATGGAGACGAGCAGAGTCTTTTCTGGATGATAACGGAAATTACAACTGGAATTTGCAGGCGGGCCAAATGTGGTTTTTGAAAGCGGCAAAAGAACGTGGCGTAAACCAGTTCCTTGCCTTTACTAATAGTCCCCCTGTTCAATTTACAATTACTAAAAAGGCTTTTGCAAATTCATCGATGCCTAACCTTTCTGCAGAAAATTATCCATCATTTGCCAATTATCTGGCTACTGCTATAAAAGGGATTTATGATAAAACTGGCGTCGCGTTCAATTACGTTAGTCCGGTTAATGAGCCTCAGTGGGACTGGAGTAATGGAGGCCAGGAGGGTACACCTTTTACTAATAATAATATTTCAGGAATTGTAAAAGCGTTGGACGCCTCTTTAAAAACAACCGGTTTACAAACCAAAATCCTGGTTTCGGAAGCCGGACAATACGAGTTTTTATACTCCGCTCATGGTAAGGCCGATAAGGGGAATCAAATTGATGCCTTTTTCAATCCTTCATCAGCAGATTACATCGGCAATTTAACCAAGGTTGAAAAATTAATTGCTGCACACAGTTATTTCACTACATCTACCTATGCAAAAGCGGTTTCTATAAGAAAAGAAATGGCTTCAAAACTAGCTTCAACCAACAACTTAAAGCTGTGGCAATCCGAGTATTGTATTCTTGGTGATAATGAAAATGAAATAAAAGGAGAGGGCCGGGATCTTGGAATGGCATCAGCTCTTTATCTGGCCAGAGTAATTCATAATGACCTTGTAAACGCAGGGGCCTCAGCATGGCAATGGTGGACTGCAGTTTCTCCCTATGATTATAAAGACGGACTTGTTTATATTGATAAGAATAAAACAGATGGAAATTTTTATAGCAGTAAGATGTTGTGGGCTTTAGGCAATTACAGCCGTTTTATTGTTCCAGGTTCAGTGCGCTTAAATACTTCCGCTATGGGCGAGCCGGAAGTTTTGATTTCATCTTATAAAACACCGGATAACAGATTGGTAACAGTAGCTATAAATTCAAATGCTCAGCAAGCCGAATTAACACTCAATACCAGTAGCGGGAAAATGAAAAATTTGACTTCTTATACTACTAATGCATCAAAAGATCTAACTGTAAAACAAGGTTTGCCTGCAGGAAGCAGCGTTATCCTCGAAGCAAACAGTATTACAACGTTTATTTCTGATTTTGATTAAAAAATACACACACTTAGAATATGAATAGATGCATTCTCTTTCTGATTTTAATCCTGCAGCTTAAGCTTGGCTACGCACAGGAGTATGGCAAGTCTTTGTTCAATGAGGATTGGAAATTTCATAAGGGCGAGTTCAGCAATGCTCAAAATGAAAGCATCAACGACAGTGGTTGGCGAGCGGTTAATCTTCCACACGACTTCAGTATTGAAGGCCCGTTCAGCAAAGAGTGGGCGAGTGGCACTGGTTATCTTCCGGGAGGAATAGGATGGTATCGTAAGTCATTTAACCTCGAAAAGCCTGATCCTGCTATCAAGACTTTCATCTATTTTGACGGTGTTTACAAAAACAGCGAGGTTTGGATCAATGGCCATTATTTAGGAAAAAGGCCAAATGGTTATATCTCCTTTCAATACGAACTTAGTGCTTATTTAAAAAAGGGAAAAAACACTATTGCGGTTAAGGTTGACCATTCAAAGTTCGCAGATTCTCGATGGTATCCTGGTTCCGGCATTTACCGTAATGTGTATCTTATTAAGAAAAATCTGGTTTATATTCCTACCTGGGGCGTTAGTTTCTGCACGCCTCAGGTTTCTGAGAAAAATGCTATTGCTCAGATTGGTGTTTCGCTTGCAAACAGTTCCGCGTCAAATGCATCCCTCAGGGTTGAAGCGAACCTTATTTCTGGTAACAAAACTTTAGCAAGTACCAGCAAATCTGTTTCTATTTCAGCATCATCAAACCAAGATTTGAAGTTTTCCCTGCCCGTGAATCATCCTAAATTATGGACGCCGGAAAATCATGATCTCTACACCTTAAACGTCAGAGTTCTAAAAGATGGAAAGCTAATAGACGAATATAAAAAGCAGGTGGGCTTCAGAAATATTCGCTTTGATGCCAATGATGGATTTTTCCTTAATGGTAAGAACATGAAGCTAAAAGGCGTCTGCGTACACCATGATGCCGGAGCTTTAGGGGCGGCTGTTCCGGAAGAAGTTTGGTTGAGGAGGTTGATGAAGTTGAAGGAGGTGGGATGCAACGCCATAAGAATGAGTCACTATCCTCATCAGGATTATATGTACGATCTATGTGATCAGCTTGGATTCCTGGTGATGGACGAAGCTTTTGATGAGTGGGAAGAGGGAAAGAACAAATGGATTGAAGGCTGGAATGTAGGCAAACCTGGCCGGGACGGATATCACGAAAATTTCAAAGAATGGGCTGAACGGGATTTGAGAGACATGGTATTGAGAACCCGCAACCATCCTTCTATTATTATGTGGAGCATAGGAAATGAAATCGACTACCCTAACGACCCTTATACTCACGAAGTCTTGAGCACTGGTCGTAATCCTCAGATCTATGGTAAGGGATATCAGCCAGGTAATCCTCCTGCGAGTCGACTAGCAGAAATATCGAAGCGACTGGTAGAGATCGTAAAACAGGTTGATACCACACGTCCCGTTACAGCGGCATTGGCCGGTGTGGTGATGTCGAATACCACCAGTTATCCTCAAAACCTGGATATTGTTGGTTACAATTATCAGGAATACCGCTACGAAGAGGATCACAAGACCTATCCTGGCAGAATTATATATGGAAGTGAGAACGGAAAAAATGCGGAGGCCTGGAGAGCTGTAGATACAAGTAAGAATGTTTTCGGACAATTTCTTTGGACTGGCTTTGACTTCATGGGAGAAGCACGCATTTGGCCAGTACGGAGCAGTGGTGCAGGACTGCTTGATCTTGCAGGTTTTCCTAAGACTGATTTTTATGCACGTCAGGCATTATGGCTTGATAAACCTATGGCCTTTTTAACAGTATCTAAAATTACAGAAGGATCAGAAGAACGATCCTGGAGAAATAATAAGCCATCCTGGAACTGGGAAAAAGGAGATAAAATCCGTGTTAATTGTATCACCAACGCCAACAAAGCGGAGCTTTTTCTCAATGGAAAGTCGCTTGGTGTGAAGACAAAGTCTGACAATATAAGAGGGCTGTTTTGGGAGCTTAGCTATGAGCCGGGGGAGTTGATGGTTAAAAGCCTTGAGAAAACAGGAAAAGCAGCTGCTTCTTTTTCGCTGAAGACATCTTCAGAACCTTCACATATCGGAGTAACAGTAGATAAAAGGCAACTAATCGCTAGTAAAAAGGGGGTAGCCCATGTTGAAATACAAATACAGGATAAGGAAGGAAATGCGATATTCGAAGCTGATAATGAGGTAGATGTGCAGGTAGAGGGGCCTGCTGTATTACTAGGCTTAGAAAGCGGAGATCTTGCCAGTCACGAAGATTATAAATCAAATAAACGAAAAGTATACAACGGAAAGCTGCTGGCCTATGTTCAATCAACCGGAAGGCCTGGCGATATAAAGATTAAAATTAGTTCGGTGGCCCTGAAATCAGTATTCCTAACATTAAAATCAGGTCGATAAAAAATCAAGATAAACACATAATTATGAATAAAATTGCTCGCAAACTTGCACTTCTTGGTTTGCTGTGGTCGGCAGGACAAGGTCTGCAGGCTCAAACTTCATCACACACTTTTGCATTAGCAGATTCTGTTTTCCTTTTAGATGGAAAACCTTTTCAAATGATCTCGGGGGAGATCCATTATCCGCGTGTTCCAAGGGAAGCCTGGCGAGCTCGAATGAAAATGGCCAAGGCGATGGGGTTGAATTCTATTGGTACCTACGTTTTCTGGAACGTCCACGAGCCGGAAAAGGGGAAGTACAATTTTTCAGGGAATAATGATATTGCCGAGTTTGTAAGGATTGCAAAAGAAGAAGGTTTATGGGTAGTGCTCAGACCTAGTCCCTACGTTTGTGCAGAGTGGGAGTTTGGAGGCTATCCGTACTGGCTGCAGAACATTAAAGGATTGGAGGTGCGTGGTAAAGAACCTCAATATCTTCAGGCATACCGCAACTATATAAAAGAAGTTGGAAAGCAGCTGGCTCCCTTACAAGTGAACCATGGTGGGAATATCCTTATGGTGCAGATTGAGAACGAATATGGTTCTTATGGTGCGGATAAGGAATACCTGGATATCAACCGCAAGATGTTTATTGAAGCTGGTTTTGATGGAATTCTTTACACGTGTGACCCTCAGGCTGCAATCAAAGACGGGCATCTACCAGGCTTGCTTCCTGCAATTAATGGAGTGGATGATCCTAAGAAAGTAAAGTCCCTTATTAATGAGAATCATGGAGGTAAAGGACCTTATTATATTGCTGAATGGTATCCTGCCTGGTTTGACTGGTGGGGAACCAAGCATCATACTGTGCCTGCAGAACAATATGCAGGTAAACTAGATACTGCACTCAGAGCTGGTATATCAATAAATATGTATATGTTCCACGGAGGAACTACCCGTGATTTCATGAATGGTGCTAATTTTAATGATAAGAATCCTTACGAGCCGCAGATCAGCAGCTACGATTATGATGCACCCTTAGATGAAGCAGGAAATGCAACACATAAATTCATGAAGTTCAGGGAGGCTATTCAACGTAATCTTCCTCCGGGAACCGTATTGCCTGCTGTTCCTGCGGCTAAGCCTGTTACCTCTACTTCGGCGGTTACTTTCACAGGAAGCACAAGTATCTTCGACCTTCTGTCTAATCCTGTATCAAACACAAAGCCTTTAACTTTTGAGGATCTAAACCAGGCCTACGGTTATGTAATGTATCGTACAACTGTAAATGGTGGTACAAGGCAAACGCTGAAGATTAAAGATCTCAGAGATTATGGAGTTGTCTTTGTGAATGGGACAAGAGTAGGGGAACTGGACCGTCGTTTGTATCAGGACAGTATTCAGCTTGAACTTCCAAAAGGGAAGGTTCGTTTAGATATCCTGGTAGAAAACATGGGACGTATCAACTTTGGTCCTTATTTGTTAAAAAACAAAAAGGGTATTACAGAACAAGCCTTACTTGGAGGAAAAGAGCTAAAAGGTTGGCAAATGTACAGATTGCCGTTTGATAACATCCAATCTGTACCTGCTAAAACTTCTGCAAGCATTCAACCTGGCGTTCCTCAGTTGAAAAGAGGCTATTTTACAGTATCAAAGGCAGCTGATACCTATCTTGATTTTTCTAACTGGGGAAAGGGAGTGGTATGGGTGAATGGTCATAACCTTGGTAAGTACTGGGAGATCGGTCCTCAACAGACCGTTTATGTACCGGTAGAATGGCTAAAATCAGGAAGGAATGAAATAGTTGTTCTTGAACTGAATAAGCCGGCACAAACTAAACTTCAGGGTATAGCAAAGCCGATACTCGATGTTTTGCAACCAGCATCGCAAGCCATTTCAAGTAAAAAATAATCAGAGCTGAACCTTTTTGCTTAAGAAGCCTCCTATTATGGAGGCTTTTTTTGCTTCAGTGAATGAATAATCTGGCTGGAAAAGCTGCAGAAGATTACATTTGTCTATACAATCCCATTATGGAAAATGTAACCCTTAATGCAAATATTCCAATCACCCTTACTGTTATTGGTTCTGGCGACGCTTTTGGAAGCGGAGGAAGGTTAACTACTTGTTTTCATGTAAAAACTGACTCCCATCAGTTCCTGATCGACTGCGGTGTTACATCCTTAACTGGTTTGAAGCAAAATGGCATTAAACAGGAGGATATCGACACTATCCTTATTACACACTTCCATGGCGATCATTACGGAGGCTTGCCATTTTTTTTATTGGAGGCCGCGGTTTACAGTAGAACCAAGCCAATAACGATCATTAGTCCTCCCGGAGCAAGGAAACGTATTGAAGATCTATTGGAACTTTTGTATCCCTCTACAAAAGTTTTGGAAAGGTTAATAGTTGATTTTAAGGAATATAAGCCTTATGAGTCGGTACATACAGATATTCTCACTGTCCAGGCTTTTCCGGTTATTCACACCCCTGCAGCTTTACCCCATGGTCTGCGTATTACTGTTGGTAACAAAATAATCAGCTACTCTGGAGATACAGAATGGACGCCAAATCTTATCCAACTTTCCCACGATGCTGATCTTTTTATCTGCGAGTGCAATTTTTACAAGTTAAAGATAAAAGGGCACCTGGATTATGAAACATTAAAGCAGAATCTGAGCTCATTAAGTTTTAAGAAAATCTTGCTTACACATCTTGATACGGAAGTGCTAAATAATATTAGTGATGTAGACCTGGATTGTGCTGCCGATGGAATGGTTGTAGATCTTTAATTTGAAATTATGAGAAAACTAAAGCAGGAGCAATTTTTACCTATTACGTTAGACGAGGCATGGGACTTTTTTGCTACTCCCCGTAATCTGAATGAAGTCACTCCGGCCGATCTTACATTTCAAATCACCTCTGACCTTCCAGACAAAATGTACGAAGGCTTGATCATCACCTATAAAATTAAGCCTATGATGAATATTCCCCTTGACTGGTGCACGGAGATCACGCACATAAAGGAAAAGGAGTTTTTTGTTGACGAACAACGGAAGGGTCCCTATAATATCTGGCATCATGAACATCACTTTAAAGAACAGGAGGGCGGAGTGTTGATGACAGATATCCTTCACTATGACATAGGGAAGTGGATAATCGGTTGGCTTGCAGGCGAGTTATTCGTACATAGAAGGTAAAGCAGATTTTCAGTTACCGGTATAAAGCATTACAAACGTATTTTGATAAGAAAATACTCTAACTGTTTAGCTAAGCTCTCGTGCCCCTTACCTTGACTGTTGTTTTCTGATAAACTCGGCAACTTCTACCATCGGGGCAATCCAAATGTTCTTCTCGTTCCGCTTAAGGTAGTTGATAAGCTTTTTATGTTCCTCGAAATCGACATTCAAATTATGTTCACCTCCAATTCCATGAAATAGAAAAACAATAAGCGAACCTGTATTTTCAGCTTCTTTTACTTGTTGGATCATTTTTTCTCCGGTAGTATTAGCCTCAAAGAACGCATCAATATTGCTAAGGTCTACTTCTTTTATCTGTGTGTATCTTGAAGTAACACCTCGCGCCCCTGAAAAATCATTTTTGAGGGATGAATAATAGAGGGAGTCTCCAATCTTAAGATCACCGCAGGGATAAGCATACGTTCTTCTGTCTTTACCATCTATAGCTTTTAATAGAGTATTGGCAATTCTAATTTCTTTCACTGCCCTTTCAACACTGTATTTGCTTAAGTCGCCTTCATCAGTTACAAAGCTGCGTCCTGGGAGATTTCCGTCGCACGGATGGTTTAGACTATGATTCCCTAATTCATGACCTGTTTTCGCTGCTTTTCTCCATTCGTCCATCCTATTTGAAACCACATTTGAAGCGGCAATCAAATAAAAAGTTCCTTTTAAATTCAGGGAGTCCAGTGCTGGAATTACTTTATCCAAATGAACGTTCAGTGCGTCATCGTACGTTAATACAACTGCCGATTTCTTACCATTCCAATTTCTGGTAGCATTTTGAGCGGAGCTGGTTCTATTGAGTAAAAGTAACAGAGCAATTACCGGGAGAAATCTGATAGTCATAAGCGTAATTCGTAAAAAAAATCAGGTCTATAATGTGGCTTGAAGATAGTAAGATATATGATGATCTGAAAATTTTGGCTTTGAGAAGAAATCCGTTGACAGACGTTGTATTAGACCAAATTCTTTCTAACCTTAGCATCAATTATGCAATCCATTCTGATTATAGACGATGAGCAAAAGTTAAGGGAACTTTTGGCAAGGATTTTAAAACTTGAAGGTTACAGGATACTTGAAGCCGACTGCCTAAAAGCAGCGGAAGCGATTTTATTGCGGGAGGATGTTCAGATCGTGCTTAGCGATGTCCGTTTACCGGATGGCAACGGTGTCGACTTTTCAAAGGTGGTAAAGGAAAAGTACCCTTTTATTGAGATTATTGTACTTACTGCTTTTGGGACTATCTCAGATGGCGTAAAGGCAATTCAATATGGAGCTTTCGACTATATTGTGAAGGGTGATGATAATGAGCGCATCATTCCATTGATCAGTAAGGCTTTTGAGAAGATCAAATTGCAGGACCGTATTAGGGAACTAGAAAGTAAGGTTTCAAGGAAATACAGCTTTGATAAGATAACGGGGCAGTCAGCAACGATAAAACAGGCAATTGCTCTGGCTCAAAGGGTAGCCCAAACCGATGCGACCGTACTGCTTAATGGAGAGACAGGTACAGGAAAGGAGGTTTTTGCTCAATCTATCCATCAGGCCAGTAAGCGTAATAACAAATCTTTTGTAGCTATTAACTGCAGTGCTTTTTCGCGAGAGATATTGGAAAGTGAATTATTCGGCCATACCGCAGGAGCCTTTACGGGTGCCGTAAAGAATAAAAAAGGATTACTAGAAGAAGCTGATGGAGGTACTTTATTCCTCGATGAAATAGGAGAAATGAGTGCCGACCTGCAAGCCAAATTGCTGCGGGTTTTGGAGAGTGGTGAGTACCTAAGAGTGGGAGAAACGAAGGTTTCTAAGGTAAATTTACGGCTAATAGCCGCCACTAATCGTGATCTTCCGGAAGAGATCAAATCTGGTAATTTCCGAGAAGACCTTTATTACAGGATATCGGTATTTCGAATTGTGCTACCCGCCTTGCGGGAAAGAAACGAAGATATCCCACTTATTGCCGAGTCGTATTTAGATGAATTCAACATCAAGTCTAATCAGAAAGTTAAGGCTTTAAGTGAGGGTTTGAAAGACAAATTGAAGCAACTTCCCTGGAAAGGAAATGTAAGAGAACTAAAGAATGTGATGGAGCGAATGATCATTCTGGCAGAGGGAGAATTATTAACAGAGGCAGATCTTCCATTTGAATACCAACTGGAAACAGGGCAAAATTTATCTTCTTTGAGCTTAAATGGTATAGAAAAAGCCCATATTCAAAAAGTACTTCAATTGGTAAAGGGAAATAAAGCCGAAGCGGCTAAGATCTTGAATATTGGCCTTACTACTTTGTACCGCAAGATTGAGGAGTATCAGCTCGCTTAATTTTCAAAATGAAATTCCTTTTTTCATTTCGGAAAAATCTTAACCCGAAATAACAGGTCAAAGGCGTTTATACGTGCATAAAAAGGGGTTTCCCATTTCTGGCACGTCAATAGTATAACCATTAACACAAATGAAGATAAAAAGCAAACTTCAGTTAGGAATCGGACTCTTATTTCTCCTCAACCTCATTGTAGGTGTCCTTGCGGGATATTATCTGCAACAGTTGTCGGAAGTTTCTCAGTCGATCCTTTCATCCAATTACAAGAGTTTGCAATACGTAAGGCAGCTAAATAATCAGCTTAGCAAGTCGGAGGGGCTGGGCCGGGAGCAAATGCCATTGGTAGAAAAGTATCTTAGTTTGCAGGAAGCTAATGTGACAGAAGCGGGGGAAACTGCTGCTACGCAACAGATCCGTCAAATTATTGATAAGGTGAATCAGAGCGGTGGAGGAAATATAAGTAACGCTCAGAAGATACAAATAGAAAAGTTGATCGACAGAATAGAGAAAATAAATCTTAGGGCTATCTATATCAAGAATATCAGGAGTCAGCAAATTGCTGAAAATGTAAGCCTGGTTCTAGGGTTGATCACCGCCTTTTGTTTGCTGGTCGGTTTTTCTTTCATGGTGAACTTCCCTGGATATATTGCTAATCCCCTGCATGAATTACTCGATGGTATTAAGGCTATCGCTAACAAGCAATACAATCAGCAGCTGAAGATCTATACAGATGATGAATTAGGTGAGTTAGCAACGGCGTACAACAGTATGGCACAGAAACTTGGAGAATACGAGAGCAGCAATCTTGCCAAAGTACTTTTTGAGAAAAGACGTATCGAGACGATCATCAACAGTATGACAGATGGGGTAGTTGGTTTTGATGCAGACGATAAGATCCTGTTCGTAAATCCAATAGCTTCTGATCTTCTCAAACTTAACAGTGCAGACGAGGGAAAGTACGCTCAGGAGGTTGCAAAGGGAAATGCCATTTTCAATAAGGTTTTCCTGAAAGAGGACCATAAAGAAATAGAGTTTAGTACTCGGAATGGAGAGTGCTTTTTCGCGAAGGAAACGATCGCGGTGAAGAATCAGGAGGAGGCCATCGGAAAAGTGATCATTTTAAATAATATCACAAGCTTTCATGAACTAGATGCTGCAAAAACAAACTTTATTGCTACTATCTCTCACGAACTCAAGACGCCTATTTCTTCTATCAAATTAAGCTTAAAACTTTTGGAAGATGAAAGGATCGGGAAGGTGAATGATGAACAGCAATCCTTAATTCAAAACATCAGGGACGATGCAACGAGGTTATTACGGATAACAGGAGAACTACTTGATCTATCCCAATTAGAAAGTGGTAACATTCACCTTTTCATACAGGAAGCACAGGCAAGAGCCATTTTGGATTATGCCCGTACAGCAGTTCAATTTCAGGCAGATCAGAAAGCTGTAGAACTGGAAGTATTTACCGAAGAGGGGATAAGCACGATCACGGCCGATGAAGAGAAGACTGCATGGGTATTAGTAAATTTCCTTTCCAATGCTTTAAGATACAGTCCTTCAGGGAGCAAAATTTTAATTCAGGCTCGATTGAAAAGGGACATGGTAGAATTTACCGTGACCGATGAGGGGCCAGGCATTGAGCTGCAATACCAGAAGAAGATCTTTGAAAGGTATTTTCAGGTTCCTTCTGAGACTGGAAAAAAGACTGGAACAGGTTTAGGGCTCGCAATTTCAAAGGACTTTATAGAGGCGCAAAAGGGACAAATTTTTGTTATCAGCAAACCCGGCAAGGGAAGTACTTTTGGATTTACCATACCTAAAACCAGGCAGGATATTAAAGTGGAGACCTGACATTGGTTTTAGAGAAGCAGCCTTAGCAAGTAACAAATGAATATGTATATCACAAAAATGGTGGGTTTAAAGCCGCCCAGGAAGAGGACACCCTAATGGGAAGCTTTATGAGACCAATTGAATTAGCTAAAGATTTTAAAGCAGCCGGGATAATAGTGTTGATGGTCGTGCTCCTTACGATTATTGCCGGTATTTTTTCAGCACAGGGTTCAAGGCCTGTAAAACTGGATTTTGTCTTTTTTCCGGGCATTCAAAAGGCGCTTGGAATTAGAATTCCTGCTTCAGATTTCCTGGATAGTACAGCTAATCATTAAAATAGCTTCATTACGCACATTTTAACTAATCTATATAAAATGGAAACAAAAAAAGATGGATTTATTTCCATACACATCACGCTTTTAAAAAAAGCAGCGGGGCTACCTTAAACCTTAAGCACGATTAATAACCTGACCTTATCACATTTTTTTTGAAATATGGAATCACATAAACACGTACATAAATTATCCGCAGCAGGAGTATTGATCAGTTTATGAATTATCTACAGAGATATAGGTACATCTCCACTGTATGTATTCGCATCAATAATTGGAACACGGGTAATTACGTAGGATCTTATACTTGGATGCTTATCCTTTAAGGAGCTAATCGCCATTGCAAACAATGAGTTTGTTTATTGGAGCTAGGAATTACTTATAAGCAATTCTTCGATAGATCTTCCAATGTATTCGGCAGGTTGATGCATAAAACCTCCTTCGACCCATTCCCATCCGCCATCTTGGGTATAATGGATCACTCCAACTGGAACCGGGCCCTCGCAAAGGGTATAGTAAGAAGGAAGGTCTCTTCCATCACAACCTATAATTACGTCTAACCTATAATTTCTATCTGCAATAGCAACCCAAACGGTAAATGTATTAGAATGATTTTCCATATTCCTTTATACGAACCTAATAACGTCGATTTTGCATGCAATATATAATTTTCCTAAGAAAAATTATATTGCTAGGATCACTAATAAAGGCAGTCTTCTCAACAACACTAGTAAGAGAAAGCAGGCTTGTCACTAAGGGGAATTACTATGGTATTTTATGTACGTTCCGGTGACATTTCCTATATAACAAAAGCTAAATAATCACGTAATAGTTTATAATTGTGATAAGGTTTAGGTTACCCTGTTTGCTCTCATAGCGACAGGGTTTTTCATTTTATTCTTGTAATGATCTCGGTCTTTAAGAATCTTATTACACCAAAGGATCCGGGAAGAATTATCTGAATTCAGCAATTGGTATTAAAAGAACAATCGTGGGAAAAAAGTGGTAATCATCTTTGTGTTAATTTGATACCACGTTGAAAACTTAATTTCCTATTTTTTCTCATTTCTGCCAGTTTTGAAGCTCTAAAATTCGACGTATGAAATTTAATGTTTTAGACAAAGTAAGGGTGAAAAATACGGATCAGGCTGGTTACATTTCGTTTCCCTATAACTATGGGGAAAAGGTTGTTGTTACATTGGATGGTGGAAAAGACAGAGAGTTTTTCGAAGATGAACTGGAGTTGATCACAGAAGAGGCAGTCTTTTAACCATGTAGGGCTTTAATCACCCTGCAGCGCTACTCTCGCAACTTATTGTTACATAGTATCTTTTGTTTCTTTTACTCGTATAATGTTTTATGGATGTTAAAATCATCAGTGAAACGGAAAGTGCGAGGGTTAAAGCGTTACGGGATTATCAAATATTAGATACCGGGGAGGAAATTCAATTCGATTCTATAGCCTGGCTAGCATCCTATATATGTAATGCCCCGCTGGCCTTTATTACCTTCATTGACGACGATCGTCAGTGGATAAAAGCTAAAGTCGGGATGGAAACTCATGAAATACATAGAGTTCTATCTTTTTGCGATTATACCCTTAGAGAGGAGCAAAACTTTTTTACAGTTAAGGATCTTTTATCTGATCACCGGTTTGCTGATCTTGACATTGTAGAAAGCGAGCCGCGAATCAGGTTCTACGCCGGAACCTCGTTGGTTAGTCCTGATGGTCACAAAATAGGCACTATATGCGTGATGGATTTTAAGCCCGGGGATCTGGATGAAAAGCAAAGGCAAGCGTTGGATATCCTCTCCAAAGAGGTGGTACTAAATCTCCAAACGAGGAAGAATAACTGTGTGCTAAAAGATCTGCTGGAGAAGGCTCAAAGGTTTCATAACCTTTTCAATAATTCCAGTGAACTTCACTGCATTACAGATAGTGAGGGCACGATTGCTTTTGTGAATTCCTCCGTTAATGAACTGCTGGGATATAGAATAGATGAAGTAGTTGGACGGAATATTTGGGCATTTGGGGTAGAGGGTGAACGAGAACGAGTGATGCCATCCGTTTATGAAGCGATAGGACGAGGAGAAAATCGATTCCAGGTGGAAACCTTGATCCAGACAAAGGACGGGTCTCTGAAGTGGTTTGAATGGGCCGACGTAATCATGGACGGTTATTGGCTGGTAAATGGACGAGATATTACCGAAAGGAAGGCTTATGAGATGCAGCTTAAAACCCTAACTGTAGCTGTAGAAAAGTCACCTGCAGGAGTGATTATTCGTAATGAGAAAAACGAGATTCAATGGATGAACGAGGCCGCCGAGAACATTATTGATTTTAGTCTTGATGAGTTGAAAGGTACGGATATTGGCGATCTCCTGGTAGGGCCTGAGACTGATATTGAAACATTGAAATACGCAAAAGATTGTGTCCAGGAAAGACGGGCCTATGAAATTGAGATAGTCCTGTATAAGAAAGGTGGGAAAGCTGTATGGGTACTCCTAAGGAACAATCCGATTTTTGATGGGACTGGAACATTGCAGAGTCAGATTTCAATAGCTTTAGATATTACAGAGAAGAAAAAAACAGAGTACCAGCTTATAAAGGCCAGGCAGGACGCAATCGATCTGAGTAAATCAAAAGAGGTTTTCCTTTCCGTGATGAGCCATGAAATGCGTACACCGTTAAACGCCGTAATCGGGATGACACGCATACTTAGGGCAGAAGATCCCTTGGAAAGGCAACTAGACAACCTCAAAATTCTGGAGTTCTCTGCAGAAAACCTTCTTACACTTATCAACGACGTTTTAGATTACACCAAGATTGAAACTGGGAATCTTCAATTGGAAGAGGTGAAGGTTGATATAGTCGAACTGATGTCCAAAACAATAGAGTCGTTAAAGTTCAAAACAGAGGATAATGGAGTCAATCTCCTTTTAAGCATTGATCCCCTTACGCCAAAGCGTGTCCTGAGTGATCCAACAAGATTGTATCAGATATTCATGAACTTGCTTGGCAATGCCGTCAAGTTCACGCAAAAAGGATTCGTTAAAATATCATCCAGCGTTATAGTTGCAAACGAAGAGTTTGCTACCGTTAGGTTTGCTGTAGAGGACAGCGGGATTGGTATTGCACCGGAAAAGCTTTCGAGTATTTTTGATGCCTATTCACAGGCGGAGAGAGATACAGCGCGTAAGTATGGCGGTACAGGCCTTGGCCTGTCAATCACTAAAAAGTTAGTAGATTTATTTGGATCGAAGATTTCAGTGACGAGTGTAGTGGGGCAGGGAACGTGCTTTTCTTTTGAGTTAAAATTAAGGCTTGTTGCACTTGAGAATTTGAAAGTTGAGGAACACGCTGTTGAAACTGCAATTAATGCTACGGTTTTGGTGGTTGATGACAACGCGATAAACCGTTTGCTGGCGAGAAAAGTTTTAGAGAAATGGAGTTTGATAGTGGAATTTGCAGAAAACGGAAAAGAAGCTGTTGAAAAAGTAATGGCAAAAGACTATGACCTGGTATTAATGGATATTCACATGCCTGTTATGTCGGGGGAGGAAGCTGTTGAGGTAATCAGGGATTTGCCGGAAGTAAAATATCAACGACTACCAATCCTCGCACTTACCGGTAGTGTCGCACAGGACGACGAGGGACGTTATAGCAAGGCTGGGATGGATGGCTTCATTCTTAAGCCCTTTGATCCCAAAATTTTGTATAAGGAGCTAAGGAAGTTCCTGATTCAGTAGAAGAGATTTATAAATTTATTTAAAGATTTATGAAACCTTGCTATGAACGTTTCGTATACGTTTCCGAGAGCGTTAATTTAGATTAGAAATGCCAGGTGTTATGCCTGGCTTTTCTATTTTTAGATCTTCAATATTTCTATATCACGCCCTGGCAAACTTTAGCCTTTTGCCTAAATACCGACTTGTTCTAAAGTAAACTGCACTTATTTCTCCATTAATTATTAGATTGAATATCTCTTTTGAAAGCAGTAAGCGTGATACTCCTAAAGAGAATAACAGCAGTAAGATAGCATAAAGAATCTCTAAAGGGATGATTTTAGCAGTGTGGAGAGAGGGTTGCTGATAAATAAGCGAACTTACATGTTTGCCTATATAAAGCCAGTACGGGTGAACGAGGTAAATCAGGAATACGGTTTTCTCTTTAAAGTAATTTCCGGTTTTAATTCGTTCACGATAGTTGAATAACAGAACAAGCAATAAAAAGGTGTATATAATATTACTGAATCGAAGGATATTTCCCGGATCCGTACGAAGGTTAGCTTCTTGAATGCTATAGCTTTCGTAAACACTTAGACCAAAGGCTGAAAGCGTTGCAAAGGTAGTGGATAAACGTAACATTAGACTCGACTTTAAATAGCCAAGGAAATGCTTGATCGGCTGGAAATAAATAAAAAGTAACCGTCCCAGGAAGAAAAAGCTGAAATAGGCTAAAATGGCACTATTATGTTTTCGTGGGATCCAGTGGAAGTAAATATTAATGCTATAAAATAAGGTTATTAAAATTGCAGGAACCAGGAGGAATTTAACCAGCTTTATACTCCTTATGTAGTTATTCAGCAGTAGTATCAGAAATAGATTAATTGGAAACCAATAAATTGATCTGAAAAAAAGATTGAACAGTTCCTTTCCTGCAAACTGAAGATCTATAGCTTGCTTTTTTTCCCCGAGCTGAGGAAGGACCAACAAGTTAAGCACTATCCAGGGAAATATAAAAATTAGGGTCGGGATAAGGATAGTTAGGGCCTTTCGCCTTATTAATTCAGCGTAGCTGTACTTATTCACCGAATTTTGAAAAAGGAAGCCCCCGATAATCATAAACAGAAGGGAGCCAAACTTGAAAAATTGGCTGTACAACAAATATCCGGTGGAGTATTCCGTGTTCGCAGATATACCTATTTGCGCATGATTAAGAATAATAGCTACAATGGCTACCACTCGCAAATTTGCGATGGCAGAAAAACGTAAAGTTCGATTCATAGGTGAGAAAGGGATGTCATGTTTACTAACGCTAACTCACCGTGGCTGTTTTAATTAATGTTCATCCAACTTTTTGTACAGTAAATGCCAGTTGCAGTTTTCTATTAAACTTCATCAAATGCTTTGGCTCTCGATACAAGAAAAGCTATCAATAGTCCAAAGCATCCTATTAAGGCGTACGAGTACCGAAGACTAGATATTGCAGAGATATAGCCAATCAAAGGAGGTCCTAACAGGAAACCGAAATAGCTTATACTGGAAACCATGGCTAGAGCGGTCCCTGGCGAGATACGTTTATTTTTTCCTGCAATACTATAAAGCGTTGGAACCACACTCGAGACGCCAAGACCAACAAGCATGAAGCCGAGGGTAGCAGGAATTATCGATGGAAAGAACACAGAGATTGCCATTCCTGTAGATATAGTTAGTCCGCTATATTGAATTGTCCTTTTCCTGCCGAAACTTGAAATAATCCGGTCGCCTATAAATCTTCCTGTCGCCATCATTACCATAAAAGAAGCATAACCTACAACAACAAAACGTGCCGGAGCTTCGACTATTTCTTTAAAATATACACCACTCCAGTCAAACATTGCTCCTTCCGTACCCATGCAGCAAAAGCCTACAACACCGAGTAATGCCAGTGATGCATCTGGTTTTACAAAAAAGTTCCCCTGCGAATTTGAATTAGATGAAGGCTTGGTTGACACTAAAAAGCGATGATTGATAAGTGTGTTCGCGAAAATAAGTAGTATAATAAAGCAGAAGTGCTCAAAAGGGTTCATTTCCAGATTTATCATTGCTAAACCTATTAGTGCCCCTGTGAATCCTGCCACACTCCAGGCACCATGAAAAGAGGCCATTATTGATTTTCCATATAGTTTCTCTGCCTCTACTCCCTGTGTATTAATGGAAATGTTGGCAATATTGCCAATAATTCCAAATAGAAAAAGAGAAGCCATAAGCAATAAGGAGCTGGATGCTAGTCCTAGCAGACATAGGGCCAATACATACAAGGGAGCAGCAATGACAATTATCTTTCTACTTCCACACAGGGAAACTAATCGTGCTGAGAGGGGCATAGTGCACAGTTGCCCTGCTGGTAAGGCTAATAGAATAGTTCCCAGCGCCGCATCAGAAAGCTCCAAGTTGTGCTTTATATCAGGAATGCGACTGGCCCAGGAAGCAAAAGCTATGCCCTGACCGAAATAAAAGGACGAAACAGCAAACCTCATTCTTTTCAAGCTAATGGGATGTTCCTGGGAGTGCTTATCTTCTATATCTATATTTTTCTGGGAAACCTCCATATATTAATATTTTATTGCTGGCAAAAATCGTTCAAAATTTTTCTTTCATCAGGTATTCCTGTCAATATATTATTTTTATTATAATTGTGTTACTGACAATTATAATAACAGCTAAGCACTATACTTATTATTGAACCAATGACCCTAAGATTAATGATTCTTATGTTGTCTGTTTTTCTGACAGGAACAAATTATGCACAGGAAAAGACTAAAATACCCAAAGAGAAAAAAATGGGAGCTTATCTGATGGTTTATTTTAAGGATGACACCCACGGTTTGTATTTTGCTATAAGTAAAGACGGCTACAGTTTTACAGATGTAAATAGTGCCAGGCCTATTATTGCAGGAGATTCAATAGCAGAACAGAAAGGAATACGCGATCCCTATATTTACCGGGCTCCTAATGGAATGTTTTACCTCGCCCTTACTGATCTTCATATTTACGCTCAAAAGGCGGGTTACCGGAGCACCGAGTGGGAAAGAGATGGGAAACAGTATGGCTGGGGGAATAACAGGGGTATAGTATTGATGAAATCGCCAGACCTAATCAACTGGACTCACACGGTATTAAGGATAGATGAAGCTTTTCCTGAATTAGGAGACGTCGGATGTGCCTGGGCTCCCGAGCTAATCTATGATGAGAAGGAAAAGAAAACGATGATGTACTTTACCATGCGTTTTGGTAAAGAGAAGGAGAAGGTATATTATACCTATATGAACAAGGACTTTACGGCAATGGAAACTATGCCTAAAGTGCTTTTTGAATATCCGAAACAGAATACTGCCTATATCGATGCCGATATTACGAGGGTAGGAGATAAATACCATATGTTCTATGTGCCTCATGAGGGTACTGCAGGTATCAAACATGCCGTGTCTGAGTCTGTAAATTCTGGGTATGTCTATGAGGAACCTCAGGTGGATCCGGAACGGGTTGGCTGTGAGGCTCCCACAGTATATAAGAGGATCGGAGAAAATAAGTGGGTGCTTATCTATGACATTTATCGTATCAATCCTCACAATTTCGGTTTTAGTGAAACCTCTGACTTTATAAATTTCAGCAACCTCGGCCGCTTTAATGAAGGGGTAATGAAATCTACTAACTTTTCTTCTCCCAAGCATCCTTCCGTGATTCAAATAACCACCAGAGAGGCAAAAAGGATAGCCAGGCATTGGAAACATAAAATTAAATAAACACCAAGCTTCCTTACGAGGTCAAAAATGATTACAATGAACCATAAATCCCACCCTGTAATTTATAAGACAACAAAAAAAGTGTTTTTAACACTACTTTTTTTTAGCAGCTGGGTTATTTCCAACGCCCAGGGTTTGAAAGTGAGTAGTCCTGATAAACTATTACAGGTTGACCTTTCGGTTGACAATGGACGGCCTAATTTTACCGTCCTCTACAAAGGAAAAACGATGCTTGAAAAATCACCCTTGGGGCTTGTCAGTAATATCGCTGATCTAAGTCAGAACCTTAGCCTGAGCGGTAAAAAGGAAACATTCATCGATAAGAGCTACACTCAAACAAAAATCAAAAAGTCGAATGTACGTTACCAGGCAAACGAGGTGACATGTACCTTTATTAACCCTAAAAAGCAACAATTAAAGATTATTTTCCGCGTAAGTAATAATGATATTGCCTTTCGTTATGCCTTATCGCAAATAGGGGAAACGGCGCGCTGTATAATTCAGAAAGAGGCTACAGGCTTTGATTTTCCTTCCGAGACGACAACCTTTCTAACCCCTCAGGCTACACCAATGATCGGATGGATGCGAACAAAGCCTAGTTACGAGGAAGAATACGAGGCGGAAGCACCTCTTGGGAAGCCCTCAAAATATGGATTAGGTTATACATTTCCTGGCCTTTTCCACGTGGGCAAAAACGGATGGGTTTTAGTGTCTGAAACCGGGGTAAACAGTTCCTATTGTGGTTCCCGTTTAAGTGAGGGAACAAAAGATGGCTTGTTTACTCTTTCCTTTCCCGAAAAGGGAGAGAACAACGGTATTGGAAGTGCAGAACCGGGGCTTCCTTTACCCGGCGAAACTCCCTGGAGAACTATAACAGTTGGGGATAATCTAAAGCCGATAGTTGAAACGACTATTCCTTTCGATGTAGTGGAGCCTCTTTACGAACCTTCTACTGAATACAAATATGGACGGGCAACGTGGAGCTGGATCGTGTGGCAGGATAACAGCATGAATTATGATGACCAGATCACTTTTATTGATCTTGCAGCGAAATTGGATTATGAATATATCCTCGTTGACGCGTTGTGGGATACACAGGTTGGTTATAAACGCATGCCTGAGCTTTTCAACTACGCAAAATCAAAAGGTGTGGGCATCTTCTTGTGGTACAATTCGAACGGCTACTGGAACGATGCTCCCCAGGGCGCGAAGAATCGCATGAATAATGCAAGTGTACGTAAGAATGAAATGAAGTGGTTGAAGAGCCTGGGGGTGAAGGGACTCAAGGTCGATTTTTTTGGAGGGGATAAGCAGGAAACCATGAAGTTGTATGAAGATATTCTTTCTGACGCTAACGAATACGGCTTGATGGTGATTTTTCATGGTTGTACTCTTCCAAGAGGCTGGGAGCGCATGTACCCCAATTATGTAAGCAGTGAAGCCGTTTTAGCTTCAGAGAATCTGATCTTCAACCAGCACTTTGATGATCAGGAAGCGTTTAATGCTTGTCTTCACCCATTCATCAGGAATGCAGTAGGTAGTATGGATTTTGGTGGTACTCTATTAAATAAACGCCATAATCGGAAAAACGATGGTGGAACCATACGGAAGACCACAGACATTTTCCAGCTTGCGACTGCAGTGCTGTTTCAAAGCCCGGTTCAGAACTTTGCAATAACGCCTAACAATCTTACAGACGTTCCTGCTTTTGAAATCGACTTTATGAAAGAGGTTCCTACAACCTGGGATGAAACACGTTTTATAGACGGTTACCCTGGAAAGTACTGCATACTTGCAAGGCGTCATGGAGAAAAATGGTATGTTACAGGAGTAAATGCAGGTAAGGAGTCGCTTAAAATGAACCTCAACCTTCCGATGCTTGCAAATGCTGAAGTTTCCTTTTATCTGGATAATAAGGACAGGACTCCGCGTTTCGAAAAAAAGAGAATCAAGGCAAATGGCGATGTAAGCGTTGAAATACAACCTGAAGGGGGAATAGTGATCTGCAAATAAATTGAATACGATAAAAAGGGCCTGCGAGCCCTTTTCTATTGATAATCCCTTAAAAATTATTAACATTCCCTTAAAACCTGATCTTATAACTTTAGGGCGGACATCATACACGTATTTCAATGAAAAAAGTATTCTTATTCATCTTTTGCCTTCTTGGTTTTATAGACGGTTATGCACAAAGTAAAAAGCAGCCAGGAATTAGGGTTGCAAGTTATAATCTTCGTTATGATACACCAGCTGATAGTTTAAATGCATGGCCTCATCGCAAAGAAAATGTAAAAGCTCTGATTCAATATCACGGATTTGACATCATTGGTACTCAGGAGGGCCTCCATCATCAAGTGAAGGCATTAGCTGAGCTGCCGGGCTTTGCCTATTTTGGGGCTGGACGAGACGATGGAAAACTGGCTGGAGAGCATTCTGCTATCCTTTATAAAAAGGATCGTTTCGCTATGCTCGATTCAGGAAATTTTTGGTTAAGGGAAACTCCTGCAGAGCCAGGAAAAGGATGGGATGCAGATTGCTGTAACAGGATCTGTTCGTGGGCAAAGTTTAGTGATAAAAGCAGCGGTAAGAAGTTCTATGTGTTTAATGTACATTTTGACCACAGGGGAGTTGTCGCCCGCCGTGAATCAGGAAAGCTTATGTTATCTAAGATAAAAGAGATTGCTAAAGACGCTCCTGTAATATGTACAGGTGATTTCAATTCCACTCCAGACACTGAACAGATCAAGACACTATCTTCCTACTTGCAGGATAGTTATGTGACCACGCAGATGCCGCCCTATGGCCCTGTTGGAACATTCACAGCTTTTAAACTTGCTGCTCCAATGAAGGATCGTATAGACTATGTCTTCTTGAGCAAAGATTTCTTAGTGAAAAAGTACGCGGCACTTACAGATGTAAAAGAGCGGCGCTACCCATCAGATCACCTTCCGGTTGTCGTGGATGTTGAATTTGTTCGATAATACTAGTATTGGGGTAGTGAGAGCTACTGCATTTGCCAAGGTTGATACAGGATTTAAGATAAATCGGTTAAATTTGCCTTCGTGGTAGCTCTATCCAGTTTCTTCAAGAAGGCAGGTATTGATTATTTCATTGCAGGTATTATTGCGATGATTTTGTTAGCAAAGGTCTGGCCAGAGGGAGGTCTTGATACCTCTCCTTATTCTCCAGGCAAATTAGCTGGCCGGGGTGTAACTCTGATCTTCTTTTTTTATGGATTACGACTTAGTCCTGAAAAGCTTCTCAGCGGATTGGCCAACTGGAAACTTCATGTACTGGTGCAATTAAGTACGTTCTTACTGTTTCCTGGTCTAGTCCTCCTTGTAAGACCCTTATTTGAAGAATCAGAATTCCTGTGGTTGGGAACGTTTTTTTTAGCAAGCCTTCCCTCTACAGTTTCCTCATCGGTAGTAATGGTCTCGGTTGCCGGTGGTAATATTCCCGGGGCCATTTTCAATGCAAGTATCTCTGGTATATTAGGTATTTTTTTGACCCCCGTATGGATGAGTATATTTTTGAGACAAGAAGAGATGGGTTCTGCTGACCTGCCAGATATTATTCTGAAACTAACCGTTCAGGTTCTGATTCCGGTTATACTCGGATTTCTACTTAACAAGAAGTGGGGGGCATTCGCCGAACAGAATAAGAAAGCACTTAAGTTATACGACCAAAGTATTATTCTCATTATTGTTTACACTTCCTTTGCTGAATCCTTCTCTCAAAAACTTTTCGACGGACTGTCAGTTCCAGAACTCCTGATTCTTGCCTTGTGTATGGCAATCCTTTTCTTTACGGTATTTTATCTAATATCACTGGTTTCAAATTGGCTTGCTTTTAATCGTCAGGATCGAATTACTGCTATTTTTTGTGGCTCAAAAAAGTCTCTTGTACATGGAACTGTACTGTCGAAAGTTCTTTTTCAGAACAGCACCGCTATGGGAATCATTTTACTGCCCCTAATGCTTTATCATGCCATGCAGCTTATTATTGCTGCTATGATTGCTCAGAAATGGTCGGGAGATAAGTCTTAGTAATCGAAACTTCGTTCAATTTGTTTACTTAAATATTAGCAGGTGCCTGGATAGGAAATGGTAAACTTTCAGATATTTGCATCATCGCCGATTTAAGTTATTGTAGGCCGAACAGTGATGTTAAAAGTAACGACGGAATACTTGATCAAGTTATTTAGAGATGGAAAACCAGTTTTATAATTTGAGTGCCAGGACCCCCAGGGGTAAAGAGCTTCCTATGTCGGATTTTAAGGGGAAAGCAGTGCTGGTTGTAAATACAGCCACCCAATGCGGTTTAACTCCTCAGTTTGAAGGGTTGGAACTGCTACATGAAAAATATAAGGATCACGGTCTTGTTATTCTTGGCTTTCCTTGTGACCAATTTATGGGGCAGGAGCCAGAATCTAATGAGACATTGGAGGAAGTGTGTAAGGTGAATCACGGCGTGAGCTTTCAGCTTACCGAGAAGTGTGATGTGAACGGGGCTAACACCCATCCTATATTTAAATACCTCAAAAATGAATTGGGAGGGTTTTTAGGAAGTAAAATTAAGTGGAACTTTACAAAGTTCCTGGTTGGGAAAAATGGTAAGCCATATAAGAGATATTCCCCTATAACCAAACCTGAGGCAATAGAAAAGGATATCCAAAAATTGCTAAAATGATCCCCAAAAATGATATTTTAAAATTAGTAAAGCTGCTCTGCTTCCCCTGATATTTAGCAAGCAGGTTAGTAACTAAATTTTATCAGCTTTTTTTTATCTCCATTAGAACTTACGAATCCTCATTATCTTGTATTATTCGTGCTGGGGAAATGAGGATTGGCTAAGACTGAGAGATATCTACTTGAAATTACGCTATCCTCATCACAATAAAGGATGAAGGAAATAGACAAGGTAGAACGATTGAGGTCGTCTGAAGATGAGCAAGGCATCCTAATATTTCTGACAATAAAAGGCAGGTTGTTTAAGGAAGAAGCAGGGCGGTCACCTAAAGATTTGGAAGAGAAGCTCAATTTACCTGAAGGGGAGGCAAACCGGCTTTATCATCTTCTTTATAAGCTAATTGACTCAATGGAATAGGTACAAGCATTAAAATCCTATTTCTAGAATGCTTATACCTATTAACTTCTGAAATGAAGCTGACTACTTAAAGGCTGAAACTATCTTTTTTCCTCCCATCATTACGGAAACGGCCAGCAGGCCAGCCATTATGCCGATGGCAAACTCTTTTATGGTGCTATTTAAATCGGGAAGCAAGTGGTGTAAATAGTCAATATTATGAACGAAAATTCCGCCTGCCACAAGTAGTAAAGCAATCGTGCCAACCACAGACAAGATCCTGATAATAATAGGAAGGGATTTTACCAGCAAGGTTCCCACCATTGCTAATATCCCTTTATCGTTAGCGTGTTTAATCAGCTTATAGCCTGTATCGTCCATTCTTACTATAAGGGCGACAATTCCATAAACACCAATAGTTGCCAATAGGGCAACTGCAGCTACGGTCATGATCTGAGTTGTTAATGTTTCATCCATAACACTACCCAATGCTATGATTACAATTTCAACCGATAAAATAAAATCGGTAGTTATTGCCGATTTGATCTTTGTTTTTTCCGCCGCCTCTGGGTCTTCCACAACTTCCTCGATCACCTCATGTCCTTCTTTTTGGCGATGGAATACAAATTCAATAATTTTTTCTACGCCCTCATATGCCAAATAAAGTCCTCCAAGAATTAGAATGATCTTAATTGCTGCTGGGAAAAACGCGTTTAACAATAAGGCGATAGGTACAATGATAATTTTATTTAGCAGAGAACCTTTGGTGATAGCCCAAAGTACCGGCAGTTCTCTGGATGAAAGGAAGCCTGTAGCTTTCTCTGCATTTACAGCTAGATCATCTCCTAAAATTCCAGCTGTTTTACGAGTTGCTACTTTAGTTGCAACTGCAACATCGTCCATTAAAGCCGTTATATCATCTAAAATTGCAAAAAAACCTGATGCCATATTTTTTGGTAAATTCTTAAAATCCTTGTTCTACAATTTAATATTACAAACTTTACAGCTTGCCATAATCTTGCCAATATTACTTAAAGGAATCGAAAGTTGAAGGATTGAAGTGATAATCCTGGTGGTAAGAGAAAAGTTCAGAAATCAGCCTATTTAACAAAGCTGAAAAAACGCGGTTTAACTACTAGTTGCGTCCAAAACCAGGTGTTTAATTTATTTTTGTCACCACCAGCATTTAAGAATCCTAAGGTTGACGTTCCTTTTAATGCTGATATTCCTCCCTGCAATAATATAATCTCTGAAATTCTATAGCCCGCCGCGAGGTCGGTTTCTACCCCAAGGAAAGAATCCAGTTGATGCCCCTGGTTGAAGATAGGAGCCATACTATAAAACATGTGGGGAGTAAGGTCGATATTGAACTTGCCGTTTTTGTAGCGTACAGAAGTGTAATAATCATTCAGACCGGTTTTGTTAGTGAGACGCCCTCCTACAAAAAAGTAGTCCATTGTTCCGTTGAACTTATGATTCGTACCGTAGAGGGGAGTAAAGGAATGGTTCTTGCCGTCCGTTTCGTTCATGGCTGTTCCCGAGAGAATTTCTCCGCCGGCAACAAGGGTTATTGTAGTAGAAACCTTCCACTTCAGATCCATTGCTGCGTCCCTGGCATTCAATTTCTTATAGCTGGCGTCATGACCGCCCTGGAAATATCCTTCAGAATTCAGCTCCCACTTACTTTGAGTAAATTCAATCCTTCCTCCTATAGTTTGTGAATAAGATACAGAGCGGTTTGCTGCGCTGATTGGAAGATCTTTATTGACAGTGTACTCTAAGCCATTGTTCAGAAAGAGAAAGCTTGTATTCAGATTTTTGAATTTTTTGTTTAGCCAGATGAGTTGCAGAATTTTATAATTGTTAACATCATAAATCTCGCGGCTCAGTACCTCAGATTTACTATTCAGGCCAAACACTAATTGGGCTTGAAATTGTCTTCGAAGATCCATATACTTCAGCAATGCGGCATCAAAACTTCTGGCCTGCTGCGCCCAATCTGAATTACCTACAATCCTTGCGTTATCATAGTTTAATTCCTGTCTCCCCGCCTTGAAATTCCACTTTCGGTTGATCCCTAACTCGATCCAAAATTCGTGAACATCAAATGTATTTTTATCACTGATGTTTTGTTGTTCTGTAGACCCCCAATTGCGTACGTCCTGTAACACAGCTCCTAGTTTGAGTTTCTGCTTAGCGTCGTTATAATTGAAGTTCAATCTCGATCGCTGAGTAATAAAACTGGCAGGAAGGTCAAGAGAATCATTCGAAGGCCGAAGTCGCCCATACCCATTTCGAAATTCAAACCTCGGTTTAAACTCTCCGCCAAGGGAAAAATCCTGAGATTTTGTTATAAGGAAAGAAAAGCAGGAAATTAAGCAGAAAGCGTACCTCATGAAGTATGTCCGAAAGGAAATTTTAACGAAAGGTTCCTCCGCTTTGTTACAAGAAGTTACGTAATGTAATATGTGTTAGGAATTCAGAGTATGGGAAGCTTAAGCATCCATCATTTGTTCATTGGCTTCAGGAAAAAAGCTTTTTATTTGACATAACAGTTCGTTTACTTCGAAAGGCTTTCTTAATATAGCATTTGCCCCGTACTCAGGTATAGCCTTTTCGATCCTCTCATGAGAGGAAACAATCATGATTGGAATTTCACAGGTCTTCTCATTTGACTTTACATCCCTGCAAACATCTAACCCATCATAATCGCCCATTTGGATATCCAGCATGATAAGATCGGGAAGAAAACCTTTAATGTCTTCTTCAATCTTCTCCGGGGACAGAGCCGTATAAAGCTCATATCCCTCTATTGTAAGGATCAGTATTAGAGTATCTAATATGTCCTCGTTATCGTCAACAATTAATATGCGTTTAGACACCGCCTTAGGATTCGCTAATTCAATTTTACTTTGGAAGGCAAACATAGCAATTCTTAAAGGAATCCTGTCTTTAACATCCTATTAATAGTCGATAGAAGAAAATTTTCCCGGATTACCTTGTTTCAGCTTTATAACACTCGCTTTGGAAATATTTATCTACAAAATAAATTCTAAGATATTTTCCTCAAATGTTAATAATTGGGCAGGTTTTTGCGGTAAATACGTGTTACTACATAAATCATCTAGCATGGGAAAGTTAATTCTATCTGTTGACGACGATAGGGATATTTTGGATTGTCTTGAACTGATTTTGCCGACGGAGGGTTATTCGGTGATAACTTCAGAGGAGCCAGAAAATATCAAGGCAGATATTGCTGAATATAATCCTGACCTTATCCTGCTTGACATTCAGATGGGGAATTATAACGGGCTGGAGATCTGTAAAGAACTGAAATCATTGGAAGATACCCGTGGAATTCCTGTGCTTATTCTTTCCTCGGATGAACGAATCTTTGAAGCAGTTGGGAAATATGATGCAGATGGAATAGTCCGAAAACCCTTTGATATTAACGGTTTAATCGCAGCCATAGATAAGTTCCTGGCTGCTAAAATTGTTTCTCTGCCACGTGCTTCTTGATGATTTATATTCTTGATGAAAGAGATCAAAAAGTACAATCCCAGTCTTTACATTAGTTTACAAGGTGGCTTTTAACGCTTGAAATCAAATCGTAAACATCGAAAGGTTTTGATATAACCTCATCTGCGCAAACTTTTGATAAAGCTTCTTTAACCTGAATATTTGTTGAAAGTACAATGATTGGAATATCTTGCCCTTGTTTTGAAGCTTTCAGGCTTTTGCAGTATTCGGCCTCTTCATAGTAGGGACTGATAACGTCAAGTAGAATAGCATTAGGCTTTCGTTTTTCAAGGAGCTCACTCAGCTCCTGAATGGTAGTCACCCCTTCAACGATAAACCCTTCCTCCTGCAGGATCATGGATATAATTCCATGAATATCCCTGTCCTTTTCGAGAACAAAAATTCGTTTCATAGTAGTAGATAGATGTGCCTGTCTACGAGAGGTTGCATAAGAAGTTACAAGAAATTTAAGAATAATTTATATTGTTTACTACGGAGCATTTAGAATGTTAATAAAGGTGATAAAACTAAAAGTATGTATTTAGGTATTTCAGTAAAAAAAATGAATCCGTATCCTTGTACTGCGGCTATTTGAAAAACATTACATGTCCTCTAATAATATTGATTTTAAGCATCCTGGCGAGCTACGAATTTTTCAGTCTCTACCAGGTAATTTCCTTTTACTTTCATCAGACCTTGTTATTATAGGTGCAAGTAACCTCTATTTACAAACCACTGGAAAGGAAAGGGAGACGGTCATTGGAAAATTTCTTTTTGACGTATTTCCTCAATCGCCAGAGTGGTTACCACATCAAGATGGGGGAATTAAGCAATCTTTGGAGCTGGTGCTAAAGACTAATGAAGAGCATTCTATTCCGGCAATGCGTTTTGACATTCCATCTTCTGACGGAAATGTTTTAGAGGAAAAATATTGGAAAACAACTAACAAGCCTGTCATAAATGAGGACGGCGAGATTCAGTATATCATTCATCATACCCAGGATGTAACAGAGGAAATACTTAAAGAGAAGTATTTGCAAGAGGCTCTTCAAACCGAACGTAAAGCTACAGCTAAGGCTCACCAGCTGAGTGAGCAAATGGAACGCTTATTTCATGACATACCTGCCCAGATAGCAATAGTAAGTGGCGAGGATCTGGTATATACTTATATAAATCCCCGGTATCAGATGGAGCTGTTCCCCGGACGTGAAGTGTTGGGTCTACCCCTATTAGCTGCTCTGCCTGAAATCTTCGGTCAGCCCATCTGGCATGTATTGCAACAGGTTTATAGAACGGGCAAACCTCATATTGAAACAGAAATGATGGTTCCATTAGCGGAATACAAAGGAGGACCTCCCAAAGAACATTATTTCAACACCGTTTATCATGCATTGCGAAACGAAAGTGGCCAGATCGACGGCTTGCTTAGTTTCAAATATGAGATTACAAAGCAAGTGGCGGCGAGAAAAAAACTCGAAGAAAATGAAGCGCGATTGTTGGAGGCTCACCTGGATTTGAAGGAGTCTTATGAAGAATTGCAGGCAATTCATGAAGAGCTCCAGACCTCGAACGAGGAATTACGTGCCACTAACGAAGAACTCAAGGCTGCCCAGGAAAGTCTTAACACCTTGAATGCTGAACTGGAACTGCGGATTGATGAGCGGACAAAGCAACTTAAAGACAGTTTTGAAGAGCAGCAAGCACTAAATGATGAACTGGCCGCCACTAATGAAGAACTTAATGAAACACAGGAGGTACTGAAGAAGATACTTGATGGATTAACAAAAAGTGAACAGCGTTTCAGGAATCTTGTAAGTGATGTTAAGGTTGGAATTATATTGTTAATGGGCGAGGAGATGGAAGTAGCGATCGTGAACGATGATTACGGCAAATTGATAGGCCGAAGCGCTGAAGAACTCGAAGGTGAGTTCCTTTTTAAGGTAATACCTGAAGCGGAAATACATTTTCGTCCAATTATTGACAAGGTGCGCCTAACCGGGGAGTCCCTTTATTTGAATGACCATCCCTATTTTGTGTATAAAGGCAACGAAAAGATCGAAGGCTTTCTAAACCTTGTATATCAGCCATACGTGGAGCCGGACAATAGCATAACAGGCGTTATGGTAGTTTGTCATGACGTTACAGAACAGGTGATAGCAAGAAAAAAATTGATAGAAAGTGAAGAACGATTTCGGTTTATGCTTAATGCCATTCCTCAGCAGGTGTGGACCGCAAGTCCGGATGGAGCACTTAATTATGTGAACGAAGTTGTAACCGGCGATTTTGGATACAATGTTGAGGAAGTAGTTGGGCATGGATGGCAGAAATTTATTCATCCTGATGATCTTCCTTCTTGTCTCAAAGCTTGGAATTCAGCTATTATTGAAGGGCATGAGTATGAAACAGAATTTCGTTTACTTATGAAAGATGGGAGCTACGTGTGGCATATCGCCCGGGCATTACCTTTCTTGCAGGACGACCGGGTTGTTCAATGGTTGGGCACAAATACGAATATCCAGCTGCAAAAGAATAACGAACAAAAGAAAGACGAGTTCCTTTCAATTGCCAGCCACGAATTGAAGACTCCCTTAACCAGCATTAAAGCATTCAACCAAATTATGCGCCGCATGGAAGCGCCCGATAGATTGAAAGTGTTTATTAACAAGTCTGCTGATCATATATACCGTTTAGAAAAACTCATCAATGATCTGCTTGATGTTACAAAAATTACAGCCGGGAAGATGGAGTACGACATGAAACCTTTCGATTTCACAGCCATGCTTGCAGATGCTGTTGAAAGTGTTCAATTAAATAGCGAGAAACATCAAATACTTTTTCGCTATTCCGAGGCTGTAAATTTTACTGGCGATAAGCTGCGTCTGGAGCAAGTGATCAATAACTTCCTGAATAATGCGATAAAGTATTCCCCAGAGGCAACCGAAGTTATAGTTAACAGTAGGATTGAAGGGAATAGTATTGTGGTTTCTATACAAGATTTTGGTATAGGAATAGACGAATCCCATCTTGATAAATTATTCGATCGATTTTACCGCGTCGACAACACGGCAATGCGTTTTGAAGGACTTGGCCTGGGCTTATTCATTTCATCAGAAATACTTAAGAGGCATAATGGCTCTTTCTGGATAGAGAGTGAACCCGGCATAGGAACTATCTTCTATTTCCGGCTGCCAATTGAGGAACTAAAAGCAGAGATCGTCGTGTCAAATGATGACCGGTATTACAGCGACGGTTCCATTACCATAGTTTATAATCAGGTGGGAACAAGAGTTGATGTTGATTGGACTGGTTTTCAGGACTATGATAGTGTGCAAGCTGGTTGTCTAAGAATGCTTCGGATACTAAAAAATCATAAGGTGAATAAAGTACTAAATGATAATACCCACGTGCGGGGTACCTGGTCGGAAGCTGCGGAATGGGTTGGCAAAGAATGGTTTCCAATGATGGAAGCAGCTGGTTTGCGTTATTTCGCCTGGGTCTATTCGCCAAGTTCTTTTAGTAAAATGTCGGCCGATAAAAGCGTCGAGGTTAAAAAGGATGGAATAATTACCCGGTTCTTTGATAATTTAGAGGAAGCGAATCAGTGGTTGAATGGAATTGAGGATAAGTTTTAGCAAAACAACAATTATAAAACTCAATTCTTTTTTTTAGGTTAATACAATAGCAACCGGACAAATAACCGGAAGGCAGGGATTTGGGAAAACGAAACTAAGAGTATAATGAGGGTTCTTCTGACTAAGGTGCTGATAATGTTCAGCCTGCTTAGTTTTTCACAGCAAAAAATAACAACGGCTTCCATAAGTCATTATGTAAATTCGGAATTGTACCTGAAAGGTGGGATAGTAACCTATCTTGCGGATAAGGCGGGCAATCCGGCTCCCGGGGGTAAGTATGTAACAATTTATAATAGCAGCGGTCAACCTGTATATTACAATTCGGTTAACGGAGGCCGTTCCTTGAGGGAGCTCAAACCAAATCAGAAGGTAATAGTACCGGTAAAAAATGAGCGTCAGGCAAAAGCCGTTAAGTTCATTTTGAAATATTCGGCCGATGAAAATAACTTTTCGCAAAGAGTTCCCGCGCTGAGTAGTATGAACGCAGAAACAGAGCGAAATTTGAGAACTACGGGTCAAAGTAAAAACTTGCCAAATAAAAGTATTCAGGCTACGATTTCTTCAAAGCCAGCTTCTGTCCAGCTTCCTGTAAAGCCAGCTGCGAAAGTGGCTTTGACCTGGAAAGCACCTGCTAATCGACAAGCTTCCAGGAAGACTAAAATAATTCCTAAAGCTGCACCCTCGAAACCAGTCATAAATAGTGGGCCGTTCAATTGCCTGTACGCTCCTCAACCTGCCTATTACACATTTTATTTCCTGAAGACTGGAAAGGAAGTTTTGTTCTCTGATCCTTTTGCGGTTGGTTCTTATAGTAATGAGGATGTTGCAAGTGAAATGTTAGATGAGGCTTTGACTTGTTTGGAGGAGAGATTGAAAAAAAAATTCGACGAAAAGAAATTCGAGAAATTGCTAACGGATCCTAATAAGGGATTGGAAATGGGTATGATGCACCTACAGCATACCTCTATGAGCTCGGCAGAAGTTCGTGCGAGATATCCATACACCGCATCGAAAATTCTCGCATTAAAGGAACTTAGTAAATGGATCATGTTGGAAAGGAAGAACCACCCAGGATTGACCTTCGTTAAAATTTAAACGCTATTAATTGTAAAGCCTGCAAGTTATTTCGCTGTCAAATTAAATTCAATTAATCCTTCCAGGGATTTTGATACAAAAGAACTAAAAAATGAGAGCGCCGAGGTTCTCATTTTCTTTATATTAGTAGCGAACTAACTTTTATGAAAGCACTGATATTCTCCTTTTTGACATTAGCAACTTCTCAACCTACACATTACAGTAAATTAAATACCCGAATTCAATTGACTGATATTGAAAAAAAAGATAAGTGGATCACTTTATTTGATGGAAAAACCACCAAGGGGTGGCATTCCTATGGACGATCTGAAGCCGGAAGTGCATGGAAAGCCGAGGATGGGGTTCTTCATTTGGATGCAGCAAGTAAAAATTCAGGTGCAATAGGAGGGGACCTGGTGACTAACGAGGAGTATAAAGACTTTCACTTAAAGCTGGAATGGAAAATAGCCCCAAAAGGTAATAGTGGAATCATTTTTTACGTGAATGAGGATCCCAGTAGCTATCCGAACACTTTCAATACAGGGCTCGAGATGCAGGTACTGGATAATGAAGGGCATCCTGATGCAAAAATTCATAAACATCGCGCCGGAGATCTTTACGATCTTGTGCCTTCTGCAAAGGAAACAGTAAAGCCCGCAGGGCAATGGAATGAGTCTGAAATTATTAGTAAGCAAGGAAAGCTGGAATTTTATTTAAACGGGTCGAAAGTGGTCGCAACTACTTTATGGGATGAAAGCTGGAAAAGCATGATTGCCGGAAGTAAGTTTGCTTCAATGCCTGGCTTTGGCACATTCAAAACAGGAAAGATCGCTTTGCAGGATCACGGAGATGATGTTTGGTATCGAAACGTTACAATTAAGAAGCTTTAAACCAGAAATATTGTCAATATCACTAAAGCGCCTTGGGTCGTGAATATTTGCGTCGGGAATTTGCTTTTCTAAAGGGGTTTAAAATAAGCCATCTTTATGATCACAGAAAATTAAAGTTTCCCTTGCTAAAACGTTTTACATTCCTATTTTTGCTTAATATATTTTTTGCCAGAATCAGTTATAAACCCAATAATTAGAAAATGCAACTAACAGAAACAGAAAGAACCTTACAAAATAAGGTAGGCACAGCAACTGACAAAGCTCAATTCACCGAAAAGAGATTTTTAACAATTTTAGTATTTGTTACTTCATTGTTCTTATGCTGGGGAGTGGCCATAACAATGGGAGATGTTTTAAATAAACATTTTCAAAATACTTTAAGCCTGAGCCGGTCTCAATCTGCCTTCGTGCAGTTTGCAATCTTTGGGGCTTATTTTGTTATGGGTATACCCGCAGGCTTATTTATGAAAAGATTTGGATATAAGAATGGCGTTTTGTTGGGCTTGTCTCTGTTTGCTTTAGGATCGTTTCTTTTTGTCCCGGCTGCTAATACCGCATCTTTCCCTTTCTTTGGTGTTGCCTTATTCATCTTAGGATGTGGTTTATCTACACTGGAAACTGTTGCGCATCCGTTTGTTGCTGCTTTAGGAGATCAGCGTACAAGTGACCAGCGTATTAATTTCGCCCAGTCATTCAATGCTTTAGGTGCTATTATAGGTCCGGCCATTGGTTCCTATTTTCTCTTTAAAAATCATGTTCCGGGGAGTACGGATCTAGGTTCAGTCAAAATGCTTTATATAATTATAGGTAGTGTGATATCAGCGATAGCAGTTGGCTTTGCTTTTGTTAAGGTTCCGGCACTTACAGATCCACATGCGGAAGTAGTAGCGGATGAGGAGGCGGTCAATGTAGACGCAGCCCCTGGTAAGAAACTATTTCAACACACTCACTTCGCTTGGGCTGTGGCGGCACAATTCTTCAATGTCGCTGCACAAGCAGGAACCTGGGCGTTTTTTATCAATTATGGGGAGGAAGTTATGGGCTTTCCTGAGGCGAAAGCAGCGAAATACATGATGTTATTCATGGCAATGATGCTTTCAGGCCGTTTTATCGGAACCTTCCTTATGCGAGTTATAAAGCCTCATACCTTACTTGCTGCTTTTGCGGCTGGAAACATCCTGATGTGTATTATTGTGGCACAAGGCTTGGGCTGGCCATCTTTCATTGCATTACTAGCTCTTAACTTCTTTTTCAGTATTATGTTCCCAACCATTTTCAGTTTGGGATTAAAGAACCTGGGACACCACACACAGCAAGCTTCCTCGTTCCTGTCTATGGGAGTAGTTGGAGGAGCCTTATTCCCATTCTTCATGGGTAAGCTAGCTGACAATATAGGGGTTGCTCACTCTTATTATCTTCCAATTATCTGTTATTTTGTAATCTTCCTGTTCGGATGGAAGTTCTATAAAGTAAAGCATTAGAAAGATTTCTGTTAAGGCAAATTTTCGGATCTTATTTGAGAAAATACTCCACTGATTACTCCTCTGAGGTATTAACTACCTTAGCAGGAGTAGTTAATAGAAAAATCACAAAAAAAATTTAATGCTAGTGCTAAATCATTTTAGGGAGGTTTTCCTCGCTCAACAGATGCTTAAGATCCTTCTGAATAGATTTTTAGTCGCAGTTATCAAATTATAAATCACTCAGGAATCTTCAGATCCTGCTTTCTTGATCTTATTGGATTTCAAAACACAACAAAAGATATTTATATGAAAAGAAGAGAGTTTCTAAAAAATACGGGCGTTTTGGGAACAGCCTATTTTTTAAGTACAAATTTCGCATTCGCTACAGCACCGGCGGACTTTCCGGTAGTGCGAGTTCCCCTTCCCAACAGAAACTTTAGCAGCAAGGCTATCGAAGCGGCAATTGCAAAGTTTAAAAAGGAAGTTAAGCATCCAGAACTTGGATGGCTATTTGAAAATTGTTTTCCGAACACTTTAGATACTACCGTAACCTATTCGCTGAAAAGCAACCGGCCCGACACTTATGTTATCACAGGTGATATTGATGCCATGTGGTTAAGAGATAGCTCAGCTCAGGTATTTCCTTACCTGCCCTTTATGGATAAAGACAAAGCTCTGAAGAACATGGTTGCTGGGGTGATTAACAGGCAAAGTAAATGCATCCTGAATGACCCTTATGCAAATGCTTTTTATAATGATGAAGCGAAACAAGGGGAATGGAAGGATGATATTACAAAGATGCAACCAGGTATTCATGAACGTAAATGGGAGATCGATTCTCTGTGTTACCCAATTCGTTTAGCATACCACTACTGGAAGCAAACTGGTGATGTTGCTCCCTTCGATGAAAGCTGGCAGAAAGCAATAAAGCTAACGCTGCAAACATTCAGAGAGCAACAGAGGAAAGAGAACGATGGTCCTTATTCCTTCCAGCGTAAAACGGCATGGGCAACGGATGGGGTACCAATGAATGGCTTTGGTTATCCGGTTAAGCCTGTTGGGCTTATTTGTTCTGCTTTCCGTCCAAGCGACGATGCTACAGTCTATTCCTTCTTAATACCCTCTAACTTCTTCGCCGTTGTTAGTTTAAGGCAGGCGGCAGAAATGATGGGTTCTATTGTCAAGGACAAAGAAACGTCAAACCAGCTAAATGCTCTTGCCAGTGAGGTTGAGGAGGCTTTGAAGGAACATGCAACAGTTGAGCACAAGGTTTATGGTAAGATTTACGCTTACGAAGTAAATGGTTTGGGAAGTTATAATTTAATGGATGATGCTAATGTTCCGAGCCTTCTGGCAATGCCTTATCTCGGTTCAGTATCCAAAAGCGATCCTATCTACGTAAATACACGAAAGTTTGTATTGTCTGAATATAATCCATTTTTCTTTAAAGGCACCGCTGCCGAAGGAATTGGAGGCCCTCACATTGGAAAAGATATGGTTTGGCCGATGAGCATAATCATGAGAGCTTTAACCAGTGATGACGATGCGGAGATCAAAGCCTGTATTGAAACCCTCAGGAAGACACATGGAGATACCGGTTTTATGCACGAGTCCTTCCATAAGAATGACCCTAAAAATTTCACCCGTAAATGGTTTGCCTGGGCCAATACGCTGTTTGGTGAGTTACTTTGGAAAACTTACCAGGAGAAACCAAACCTACTAGCGTAGTTTCGATTTATTAAGGCTACGGGGAAATAAAATGTGCTTCCGTAAGCTCTTAAATTATTTTGAATAATGCCTTCCTTTAATGACTGAAATCTCGCTCAGTCTCATACTATAAATGATAATTGGTTATAAAGAGTGCGCACAACGCACTCTTTTTTTGTTAGTTCACTTAAAGAGGCATCAAAATACTTTATACCGTTGCGATTTCTCCATTTAGCACTAATATTGTTAGATATTTGTCCTTATATGTTTTCTATGCTGAAAGGTTTAAAAGCTGGACTGTTTTCTATATTTTCAAAAAAACCTGTTAACTTCTCCAATTCAAGGACCTGGTTACGATGGGGAATAAAAGCTGTTTTATACTCCCTACTGTTTTTCTTTGTTTTGTTGCTATCTATTTATATAGGTGTTTTTGGCGCTATTCCCTCCAAAAAGGCCCTCCTTGAGAGGAGGCACGAGAAACCCTCCGAGGTATACTCTTCCGACGGTGTCTTACTGGGACGATACTTTATTACAAACAAAAAGGAGGTAAGCCTTGATCGTATCTCTCCTCATGTGATCTCTGCACTTATTGCAACCGAGGATGTCCGCTTCTACCAACATAGTGGTATTGATACCCGGAGTATGTTCAGGGTTTTGATAAAGAGCGTTCTACTGCAACAGTCAAGTGCAGGAGGAGGAAGTACCATTACTCAGCAGCTTGCAAAAAGCCTCTATCCCAGACGCGACTACTGGTTTTTGGAAACAGCCATCAATAAAATGCGCGAGATGGTAATTGCAAAACGTCTCGAAGCAGTATACTCAAAGCAAGAGATCCTCGAGCTGTATCTTAACTCCGTACATATGGGAGGGAATATCTATGGTATCGAGCAGGGCTCAAGGGCTTATTTTAATAAGCCGGCAAGCAAGCTCAAACTGGTAGAGGCTGCTGTTCTGGTGGGGATGCTAAAGGCCAGTACAAGGTTTAATCCAGCCCGAAATCTACAGAGATCTGAAGAAAGGAGAAATGTTGTTCTTGCGCAGATGGCTAAGTATGGGTTTATAACCTCTGCGAAATCCTCAGAACTGCAGGAAATTCCGCTTAGGTTGAGAAAAGGAACAACTAACCTGAGCAATGGAACGATGGCATTCTACTTCCGGGAGATGATAAAAAAAGATCTTCTGGTCTGGTGTGAGGAACATGAGAAAAGTGGAGGTGAGACCTATAATCTTTATAGGGATGGGTTAAAGATCTATACTACCATAAATAGCAAAGCTCAACGTGCTGCAGAAAGCGCTGTAAAGAAAAGAATGTATGCCTTGCAGAATTTGTTTAACAGTCATTGGTCGGGACGTGGCTTGTGGACAGAAAACAAATCCGTCATCGATGCAGAAATTAAACGGACAAGAAGATATAAGCTGATGAGCGAGGCGGGAATTAGTGAAGAAGAAATACACCGCAGCTTCCGTACGCCTGTTTCTATGAAAATCGTAAATCCCTATTCAGGAAGTGTTCTGCAAAGAACGTTAAGTCCCATTGATTCTATCAAGTATTATCAGAAGTTCCTCAACACCGGGCTGGTAGCAATGGAACCGGAAACTGGTCAGGTTAAAGCCTGGGTAGGAGGGATCAATTTTAAGGTATTTAAGTACGATCATGTGTTGAGCAAACGGCAGGTAGGATCCACTTTTAAACCTATATTATATGCTGCAGCTCTCGAGGATGGAATGGAACCCTGCCAGACGTTCGAGAATAAGCAGGTTTCTTATGGCGAATGGACGCCAAGGAATGCGGATGAACAATACGGGGGGAAAATGACGATGGTGCAAGCTCTTGCTCATTCCGTCAATACTATTTCGGCTCAAATCATAGATGAAGTAGGTGTACGAAAGACGGTTAATCTTGCAGAAGACCTGGGCATCGAGTCAGAATTGCCTCATGTGCAATCACTCGCACTAGGTACTGCGGAAATTCCACTTTTGGAAATGGTAACTGCATATGCCTCATTGGCAAATAAGGGGAAACGTACCAAGCCTGTATTTATTACTAAAATTTCGGATCAGGATGGCAATATTATAGAGGAACATGTTCCCGAAGGTCAGGATCAGGCCCTTGATCCCCTCCATGCCTCAACAATTGTGGAAATGATGAAGGCGGTGGTGAATGAAGGTAGTGCCAGAAGATTGAGGGGACAGTATGGATTAGGAATGGATATCGCAGGGAAAACCGGAACAACGCAGAACCAGTCAGACGGATGGTTCATAGGCATTGTACCGGGACTGGTTACTGGTGTCTGGGTTGGGGGACAAAATCCAGCAATACGATTCCGTACATTAGAATTGGGACAGGGAGCAAGCACTGCGCTACCTATTTTCGGCAGCTTTATGAATTCATTTGTACGTGACGGGGGCGGATATAAATACAATTTTGCAAAATTCGCAGAACCATTACCGGAAGTTAAAAATAAAATTGCGTGTGCAGAAGCTGAGCCTATTGCCCAGGAGGAATACCAGGTAAGTCTGCCTGAACAAGTGGGAGAGATGATAGAAACTGCAATAGAAGACTACAAAAGCCAAGATGGAAAGGATGATGGCAAGAAGGTGGATGAATTCCTTAAAAAACGGGAGGAAGAAGCAAAAAAGTTAGCTGAACGTTATCGTGAGACCGAAAAGAAAGTCGAGGAAATGATCAGGAAAGAGCTTGAGCAGGGGCGTGAGAAAGATAAAAAGGCCGAGGAAAAGGAAAGGAAGCAGCGGGAGTAGCAGGTAGTTTAGCTGAAAGTTAATTCGGCACGGATATGTAAATTCAATTAAATTTAGAGCCATAGTCAGAAGACAAACATGAGATATTTGGTAATTGGAGCCGGAGGTACGGGGGGACTAATTGGGGGATATTTAACGAAAAACAACCTGGATGTAACAATAATAGCCCGGGGAGAGCACCTGAAAGCTATGAAGGAAAAAGGTCTTACTATTAAAACCTATGGGCACTCTCCAGTAACTATAAAAGATATAAGAGCATTAGCCGAGGAGGAAATTGAGGATCAGAAGTTCGATGTTCTCTTTGTGGCAGTCAAAGCGTATAATCTCAATGATATACTAAGTCTTATTCGAAAAGCTTCTCATTCGGCAACCCTGATCATACCTATCCTTAACTCTTTAGGCGCTGGTTCTTATCTTCGCGGAAAGTTGCACGGCCTTAGCGTCTATGACGGCTGCATTTATATCACTGGTTATCTTTCTGCCCCAGGCGAGGTGAGCCAGAATAATACTATTTTCAGAATTGTTTACGGACTTAATGCACCGGATACCAGAAATCTTGAGATGAGACAACAAATGGAAAGCGATCTTCAAAGCTGTGGAATTAAGATACGGAATACAACAGCTATTACTGCCGAAATATTTCGTAAGCTAAGTTTCACCTCTGCATTTGCTGCTGTTGCCGCGTATTACGATAAGCAAGCGTCTGATTTGCAGAGGGCGGGGATGTATCGGGATCTCCTTCGGTTTTTACTGGAAGAACTCTATCAAATTAGTGAGGCTGCGCAATTTAGCTTCTCCCGAGAACAAATTATAGACAATAATCTGGCCATTTTGGATAGTTTATCTCCTGATTTTACAGCCTCCATTCAGAAAGATATGAAAAAAGGGAAGTCCGACGAACGGGAAGAGTTAATCTTTGATATTGTACGGCTTGCCGAGAGCCACCAAGTTGTTGTCCCGAGCTATCTTAAAATAGCACGCCATTTCGGATATCCTTCCTGATGGAAGTTCCAAAGACTTCTGCAGTTAAGGGGTTCAGGACCTCTAGTCCAGGAGCCTCATAACAATTTCATAATTTTGTCTTTTTTGAATTTTCTCTTCTAGTTGCATAAGAACTATCTCAAGACGTTCGATCGCATTAAGTGGGTCTGTGGGCGCCACTTCAAAGGTCATAATAGCATCTAAAAGTACCCGTACTTTAGTGGCATAAGAAAATAACCTGTTGTCCTCATAAGTACCTACCTGTTGGGCTGCTAGTTCAAACAGCCTAATCTTTTCTTCTATTGAAAGATCACTCATGTATTAATAACCTTGTCAAAAGTATTTTGTGTGGAATATAAAACGTCTTTTGCGTGCCTTTACAAAATTGCCACCCGGATTTACCTTACCAATATTCCAGAAAGTCGACTTTCCCTTCGTAATGAACTTTTGTCACCGAACCGTCGTATTCAAATTCTCCATCAATAGTGTAAAGGTCTCCCGATTGTTTTACTTGAATCGAGGCGTTTTTTATATCGTTTTCGAAGGAGTTCACCTGCTCTTTTGAATTCTTCTCCCCGTATTGCAAAGACAAGGCGTGAAATCTATTCAATTCCAGATTATTGGAGGTAAGGGTTTTGTATGTGTATTCCCCCTCCGGAAGCGCCTCGCCAGTTAGTAGTAGAAGATCAATTTGGACACTGTTATTTTCCTCGCCACTGGTAAGCCAAATGGTTGATGTGTATTGTTGGTCTTGTTTGTCAAAACTCAGATCGGCATCATGGAGCTGATAGTACCTTTGATTTCTTAGGATATAGCTTTGAAACGGAGCTTTTTCAATTTCAATTTCATTGTCTTTTTTGCATGCAGGGAAGATGATTGTTATAATGAGCAGGGAGAAAAGCACTTGTTTCATGTCTCTAATTTAAACACATTACGCGGAATCTACGTCAAATGCTACAAGCATCCTTGAAGGAAAGGAGCAAGTATAAAAACGGAGCCCGGCGTGAGAAATTAATTAAGTAGAAAATTTTATGGAATTTTTAGGGGGAATTTGAAAAGATTGTATATTTGCTGTACAAATAATTGTGATAAGGTTTAGGTTAGCCCGTGGTCCCATACCGCGGGTTTTTTTATTTCTGCCATTAGAGACTGATCTACAGAGGGTATGCTGTATCACTTTTTGTCTCAGCCAGCACAAAAAAGCTCTGCACGGTGTTGATATTTGGAAGCATTGCTAGCTTATTCCGGTAAAAGTCTGTGTATTCGTTCATATCCGAACACGCAACCCTTAGTATAAAATCAAAGGCTCCCGACATTTGAAAACACTCCATCACTTCAGGGAATTTTACTACCTCTCTTTCAAATTCTTTTAGCGTAGCCGTAGTATGGTCGCTTAGATGAACCTGACTAAAGGCAATCAGACCTTTGTTAACCTTCTTCCGATCAAGGATGGCTACTACTTTAGTAATATATCCCTGATCTTTTAGCTTTTTTATTCGCTCGTGGATGGTAGCGATGGACTTATGAAGTTTAAACGAAATTTCCTTGTTTGTAAGTGAAGCATCCCTTTGAAGTAGCTTTAATATCTCGGTATCGGTACGGTCTAAACTATTCATAGTCTAAGCTAAGAGAATAACATTGAAAAATATAAGCATCTGTGCCTGATGTAGGCGCTAAAATCATAAAAAAAACGGATATTCCCCATGTAAATTGGAAAATTTATGACTTTTTACCGAACGATTGCTTGTTTTAATGGGACTATCGACCTTTATTCTTAATAAAGTAAGTCTGAAAATGAGAAATTCGCCGGTAATGGAAGTTGATTTGAAAGAAAGATTTGATAATTTGTGGAATCTGGTGGGCAACACGCCCATGATCGAGCTTTCCTATATCTATAAAGGTATACCCGGAAAAATTTACGCAAAGTGCGAGCATTATAATTTAACCGGTAGTGTTAAAGACCGGATGGCTCTTTATATTTTATACAACGCTTATTTGGAAAAGAAAATTAAGCCAGGGGATGTCATCGTAGAGGCTACAAGTGGGAACACCGGTATTGCTTTTGCCGCCCTTGGAAGAACTCTTGGACATGATGTGAAAATAATTATGCCCAACTGGTTAAGCCGGGAGCGAATCGACATTATCAGAAGTCTTGGTGCCGACGTGATTTTGATAAGTAAGGAAGAAGGAGGTTTTTTAGGAAGTATAGCATTAAGTGAAAAAATGGCTGCTGAAGGCAACGTTTTTTTACCCCGACAATTTGAGAATTGTTGTAATGCCTCTGCTCATGAATTAACAACAGGCCCGGAAATATGGACACAACTTAAAAACGCAGGTCTCGGCTGCGATGCATTTGTGGCTGGCGTAGGTACCGGAGGAACAGTGATGGGAACAGGAGCTTTTCTACGACGTGTTAACCCTGCAATTAAAGTGCATCCTTTAGAACCCGCCGAATCTCCGACCTTATCAACAGGTTTCAAAGTTGGAAGTCACCGTATTCAAGGAATCTCTGATGAATTTATTCCTTCAATTTTGAAGATGGATGAACTGGATGAAGTAGTGCAGGCGAATGATGGGGATGCAATTATTATGGCTCAGAAGCTTTCGCAACAATTAGGCCTTGCCGTAGGGATCTCTTCAGGCGCAAATGTTATTGGCGCTATTAAGTTAAGGGAACAAATGGGGGGAGACCCTGTAGTCGCCACTATCCTTAGCGATAGCAATAAAAAATATCTTAGCACAGACCTTGTTAGGGAGGAGCCTGTCAAAGAGGGATATATTTCTACCGATACATATTTTAGAAATTATAAGTCTTTACGTCGCCTGGAAAGTCCTGCTTTCGCCAGCGATCTCAGTTAGTGCAAGAGGAATTCCTCGTGAGACATATTGCAACGATGAGAATTGGTTGTTTTGTGCAGTACTTTGGAATTCATATACCACCATGGCAACCTTGCCTTCCCGATATTTGCCTTACGCTCGTTCTTTTTAGATTATGATCAGCCCATACCTTCCTGGTATGGGATTTTTTCCGGGTGTTAAAGCACTGCAGCACATTCATGAATACTATTTTAAAACATAATTTTTCGGCAGGACCAAGTATCCTGCCTCCCGAAGTGTTAGACGGCGCACGTAAAGCTGTGGGTGATTGGCTTGATCAGGGCCTTTCTATCCTCGAGGTTTCTCATCGGACGCCAGAGTTCCGTGCAGTGGTGGATGAAGCGGAAGAACTTATTAGGGAGTTGATGGAGATTCCATCCGGATACAGTATACTTTTTATCCAGGGAGGAGCAAGTACCCAATTTTCGATGATACCTTTTAATTTCATGGGAAGAACAGGGAAAGCAGCTTACCTTGATGCCGGCTTTTTTTCAAAAAGGGCAATAGCTGAAGCCAGTCATTTTGGCTTAGTTGATGTGGTAGCAAGCTCAGCTGATTCCAACTACACTTCGATCCCATCTGACTATAGCATTGACCCTTCTTGCTCCTATTTTCATTGTACGTCTAACAATACTATCGAAGGGAGCCAGATGAAGAGCTTTCCTTCAAGTCCCATACCGCTAATGTGCGATATGTCTTCTGATATTCTTAGTCGCACAATTGACGTTCAGCAGTTTGATCTTATTTATGCAGGTGCTCAGAAAAATATGGGCCCGGCCGGAGTAACGGTGGTGATCGCAAAAGATGAATTGCTTGATAATTGTAGTAGTAAGGTGCCGGCGATGTGGGACTACCGGGTATTCAGGGACTTTCATTCGCTCTACAATACCCCACCCGTTTTTTCATTATATGTTATGCTTCTAAACCTTCGCTGGATCAAGCAGCAGGGAGGCGTAAAGGAGATGGAACGACGCAACAATGTTAAAGCGGAAATTCTTTATCGCGAGCTCGACTCAAATCCTATGTTTCATCCTACCATTGTAAGGGAACATCGTTCGATGATGAATGTCCGTTTTTCTATTGATGATCCTGAAATGGCCAGCTTATTTTATGAAATTGCTACAAGAGAGGGTATGGTGGGTATTAAAGCTCCCTTTGGAGACGGGTTCAGGGTTTCACTTTATAATGCTTTGCCCTTAAGTTCGGTTGAAGCTCTTGTCAACACGATGAGAGAATCTCACGACGCCATCAAATGTTCGTCTTTTTAAAGCTTCAATATCCAAAACTTAGTACCATTTGTCCTGTTGCTGCGACTCTAGTCGAGGTACCTTTGATTCAGAGGCTTGCTTCCTCAAAATGGTATAGGCTGCCGGATTTCTTCATCATCCGGCAGCTTTTTTAAATCTTAAAATTTCGTGTATGCAAAGAGAGAAGATTTTGGTCACCGGTGCTAACGGTCAGATCGGAAAGGTCCTTGTTGCAGCTTTAAAGAAGCTGTTCGGTAATGATAATATTATTGCAACAGATCTTCGGGCAGATAATACTTATGAAGGTATTTTCGAGCTGCTTGATGCTACTGATTCCAATACCCTTAGTAAGCTGATCATGCAATACCAGATCACCCAGATCTATCACCTGGCGGCTGTACTTTCAGCCAAAGGAGAAACAGATCCAACGGGCAGCTGGCATATAAATATGAGCAGTACGTTAAACGTGCTGGAGGCCGGTCGTATTTTTAAGCTTTCCAAGGTTTTTATCCCTAGTTCAATAGCTGTATTTGGACAATCCGCACCAAAGGAGGGCGTTCCTCAAAGTTTCTATCCCGAGCCAGCAACAGTTTATGGAATTGCAAAGGTTGCCGGCGAAAACTGGGGCGCGTATTATTTTAATAAGTATGGCCTGGATGTAAGATCCCTACGTTATCCAGGTGTTATCGGGTACCAATCAGCACCCGGAGGTGGAACAACAGACTATGCAGTGGACATCTTTCACAAAGCAATCAAAGAGAAGCATTATACCTGCTTTCTTGACAAGGGAACCCGTCTGCCGATGATCTATATGGATGATGCTATCAGGGCCACCTTGAAGTTAATGGAAGCCCCATCAGATCAAATTTCGATTCGTACAGCATATAATCTTCAGGCTTTAAGCTTCTCACCCGAGGAGCTTGCCTCAGAGATCCAACAATATATAGGTGATTTTTCCGTAGACTATGCTCCCGACTTCCGTCAAGGCATTGCAAACGGATGGCCTGCAAGTATCGATGACAGCATCGCAAGGCAGGATTGGAACTGGAAACCAGCCTATGGCCTGCAATCCCTGGTAAAAGATATGCTCGACCACCTTATTGAAAGTCCTCAACTTGCATAGCAATTAACATATGAACTCATTACAAAACTCCGAATTATTTCAAAGAAGACATATTGCTCCTACAGGGGATGACGTTAGCATGATGTTGAAAATGGTTGGTTCTGATTCTATTGAAGATTTAATCAGCGAGACAGTTCCCGCGTCTATCCGGTTAGTGTCCCCATTGCAACTTCCAGTGGCTAAAACAGAATCAGAATACCTTGATTCTTTAAGACAAACAGCGTCAAAAAATATTATTGCCAAATCATTCATCGGACAGGGATATTATAATACGATCACACCTTCGGTAATCAGAAGGAATATACTCGAGAATCCGGGTTGGTATACCCAATATACCCCATACCAACCTGAGATATCTCAGGGACGCCTGCAAGCCTTACTGAATTTTCAGACAATGGTAACCAGTCTAACTGCGCTTCCTGTTGCTAACGCTTCTTTACTAGATGAGGGAACAGCAGCGGCAGAAGCAATGTTCCTTCAGTTTAGTCAGAGAAAAGATAAAGCGGCGAAGAAGTATTGGGTTTCCCCTGAGATATTTCCTCAAACTTTAGACGTCCTTCGTACACGTTCGGCACCACTGGGAATTGAACTGCATATTGCTGGTCATGAGGAACCAATAACACCAGGTGTTTTTGGAGCTATTGTTCAATATCCTGCAGCAAATGGATCCGTTTATAATTACGAAGATTTCGCCCGGATGCTAGAGGAAAATGGTGTTTCTCTTTGTGTAATTGCCGATCTAATGAGTTTGGCTTTGTTAAAGCCTCCAGGTGAATTTGGAGCAGATATTGCCGTGGGTACAACTCAACGATTCGGTGTACCTATGGGATATGGTGGGCCTCATGCAGCCTACCTGGCTGTAAAGGAGGATTTTAAGCGCTTCATTCCCGGAAGAGTAATAGGGGTAAGCGAAGACACTGCAGGAAATTATGCGCTGAGGATGGCACTTCAAACCCGGGAGCAGCATATCCGAAGAGATAAAGCCACTTCTAATATCTGTACAGCTCAGGCTCTACTTGCGATAATGGCGGGAATGTATGCAGCTTGGCATGGACAGGAAGGTATCAGGGCCATTGCCGGCAAGATCCATTCATTGACGGTCACTTTATCCCAACGGCTGGCCGTGCTGGGTATGACTATCAGTAATGAGACCTATTTTGATACGATAAAGATAGAGGTTGGGAACAAACTTGCAGCGGTACATCGCGAGGCAACAAAGGCAGGTTTGAATTTTAATTACGGATTCTCCAGCATCACACTGTCCCTTGACGAAAGCACGAGTGAGAAGGACCTTGACCTGATCCTTTCTGTCTTTGAAAAGGCACTTAATAAAAAGTCCCGGGCTACCACTGTTGCAGTAGCAACCAGCATACCGGAAGCCTTACAGAGAACTTCAGCATTTCTTGATCATCCTGTGTTCAATAGTTATCACAGCGAACATGAAATGCTCCGTTATATCAAATCCCTTGAAGCCAAAGATCTTTCCCTTTGTCATTCAATGATCCCTCTTGGCTCATGTACCATGAAACTGAATGCAACAACCGAAATGTTGCCTTTGACATGGCCTGAGTTTTCTTCTCTTCATCCTTTCGCGCCAGCTGCTCAAACGCAGGGATACAAACAGATTTTTGACGAACTTGAAGATTGGCTATGTGAAATCACTGGCTTCGACGCAATGAGTCTCCAGCCAAATTCCGGGGCTCAGGGTGAGTATGCTGGGTTGATGGTTATTCGGGCTTATCATCGTTATAATGGTCAGGCGCAAAGAAATACCGTCCTTATCCCAGCCTCAGCCCACGGCACCAATCCCGCCTCTGCTGCGATGGCCGGTATGAAGATCGTTGTGGTAAAATGCGATACTAATGGTAATATTGATTTCGCTGATCTGCAGGCCAAGGCCGAAGAATATAAAGAGACCTTGTCTTGTTTAATGGTTACTTATCCTTCTACCCACGGAGTTTATGAAGAAGGAATAAAAGAGATATGTGCAGTAGTACATAAGTGCGGTGGACAGGTCTATATGGATGGTGCTAATATGAACGCGCAGGTAGGTTTAACCAGTCCCGCAAGTATTGGAGCCGACGTTTGTCACCTGAACTTGCATAAAACTTTCTGTATTCCACATGGAGGAGGTGGCCCGGGCATGGGACCGATCGGTGTTGCTGCCCACCTAAAAGGCTTCCTTCCCGGACACTCTCAGGTGGATATAAACAAGATAAATTCCATTTCCGCTGTATCAGCGGCACCATGGGGTTCTGCATCAATCCTCCTGATTTCACATGCCTATATTGCTATGATGGGCGCTGAAGGACTGAAAGACGCAACAATGGCTGCAATACTGAATGCAAATTATATAAAAGCGCGACTGGAAGACTACTATCCCGTATTATACTCCGGAGCAAACGGCCGTTGTGCTCATGAAATGATACTTGACTGCCGTGAGTTTAAGAAGTTTAATATTGAGGTGACCGACATTGCAAAGCGTCTGATGGATTACGGATTCCATGCTCCAACTGTTTCCTTTCCTGTTGCCGGAACGCTTATGGTTGAGCCAACAGAATCAGAGTCAAAAGCCGAGCTTGATCGCTTCTGCGATTCTATGATCGCTATTAAAGGGGAGATTGATGAAGTTGCTACAGGTCTTGCGGATGAGGCAGATAATGTGCTTAAAAATGCTCCTCATACTCTTGCGGTACTTACTACCGATAACTGGGACAGGCCTTATAGTCGCCACAAGGCTGCTTATCCGCTTGACTGGATCGCTACACGGAAGTTTTGGCCGTCAGTTGGAAGAGTGAATGAAAGTAAAGGCGACCGTAATCTGATCTGTTCATGTCCGCCTATAGAAACCTATACAGAAGAAGTTTTAATGGTTAATTGATTTAAAAATGAACATACCTGATAATTTAAAATATACGAACGATCATGAATGGATCTCCTTTGAAAACGGAGAAGCAACCATTGGAATTACTGAGTTTGCTCAGCGAGAGCTTGGCGATATTGTATATATCGACATAACTGCCCTGGGGCTGGAGGTAAGTAAAGACGAAGTTTTTGGTTCTGTAGAAGCTGTGAAAACCGTGTCCGATCTTTTTATGCCGGTAACAGCATCTGTTTCAGAGATGAACGCTGCACTTGAAGGTACTCCTGAGCTTGTGAATTCAGACCCATATGGGCAGGGCTGGATAATTAAAGCAAAGTTAAACGATCCCTCTCAGTTGGATCAGCTGCTTTCTGCTGATGAGTATAAAGCTGTAATCGGACTATAAGAATGAAAGAACTTGTTCTTAATGATATCCATATTGCACTTGGTGCAAAAATGTCTCCCTTTGCCGGTTATTCTATGCCGGTAATGTACTCGGGGATTATGGAAGAACACCATGCCGTTAGAAATTCCCTGGGAATATTTGATGTAAGTCATATGGGTGAATTCATTTTGGAAGGTGAAGGCAGTCTGGAACTTATTCAAAGGCTTGCAACCAATGATGCTGCAGTCCTGAAGCCGGGAGACGTACAGTATTCATGCATGACTAACGAAAAAGGAGGAATTGTAGATGATTTACTGGTATATTGTCTTGAAGCAGAAAAGTATATGCTGGTAGTGAATGCCTCAAATATTGAGAAAGACTGGAACTGGATCTCAGAACGGAATGCTGGATCTGTAAAGATGACCAACATTTCAGATTCAATAGTGTTACTTGCTGTACAGGGTCCTGCTGCGGCAACTGCTTTACAGTCTTTAACTACGGTGCCTCTAGCTCAAATGAAGTACTACACATTCCTTCAAGCTCAGCTTGCAGGAATTGATGACGTTATCATTTCAGCAACAGGTTATACAGGTGCCGGAGGTTTCGAATTGTATTGTAAAAACGAGGAGGCTAAGCGCTTGTGGCAGGCTGTTATGGAGGCTGGAAAACCTTACGGAATAAAGCCGGCAGGCCTTGGTGCCAGAGATACGCTCAGGCTTGAAATGGGATATTGTCTTTATGGCAATGATATAAATGATGAGACTTCGCCAATAGAAGCAGGCCTTGGCTGGATTACAAAGTTCAGTAAAGAGTTTACCGGCAGTGATCATTTTAAAGAGCAAAAGAAGAACGGAATTGAGAAAAAGCTTTGCGGTTTTGAAATAGTTGGTAAGGGATTTCCCAGACGAGGAAACAAGGTTTTAGACGAGCATTTTAATGAGGTAGGGGTAGTTACTTCCGCCAGTATCTCTCCATCATTAGGTAAATCCATCGGTATGGCTTATTTGAATAAAAGTGTCTCGGCAAAAGGAACCCCTATTAAAGTGGTGGTCCGTGATAAAGCGCTGGATGCAAAAGTGTGCAGCTTGCCCTTTACGAAATAGATAATGAGAGAAGAGCGTATTTCCGTATTTGATATTCTGAAGATTGGGATCGGTCCTTCCAGTTCCCATACCCTTGGACCCTGGCGGGCAGCCTTAAGATTTATCTTTGAGTTGAAAGAAAGGGAGCTTTTTCAGGAGATAACTTCTGTTACCGTTCATTTGTATGGTTCTCTTGCTAAAACAGGTAAGGGGCACGGTACAGATGTAGCGCTTTTATTGGGGCTTTCCGGATTTGACCCCGTTCTTATAGATCCAGCTCAGATTTCTGTGATCCTTGATACCATTAAAAAGGAAAAGATATTACAGCTGAACGCGGAAAAAAACGTTCCCTATGATAGTCTGAACACTATCGTCTTTCATTTCGGTGAAAGTCTCGACTTTCATGCTAACGGAATGATCTTCGAAGCGAAAAGGGGGGATGACCTGTTGAGCTCTGAGACTTTTTACTCCATTGGCGGAGGCTTCGTTGTAAAAGAGCATGAAGAAGAGTTGAGTGCTGAAAGTTTAGTTCTTCCATATCCTATAGACGATGCTGAAGATTTGCTTAGGTGGTGTAAACAAGATAAATTGCGGATATCCGACGTGGTTCTGGAGAACGAAAAACAGTGGCGCAGCGGGGAAGAAGTAAGAAAGAAATTACTGGAAATTTGGGAGGTGATGGAGGCCTGCATTTATCGCGGCTGTACAACTGATGGCATTTTGCCGGGGGGACTAAATGTGGTAAGGCGTGCTTCAGCTCTTAGCAATACACACCTTGCCGGAAGGCAGCATAGTAGTTACCAGGAATGGCTTAAACTAATCAGCGAAACGCCGAACAGCTTCAATGATATTGTTTCCTGGGTAAGTTGTTTTGCATTGGCTGTGAATGAGGAAAATGCTGCCTTTGGCCGTGTTGTAACTGCTCCGACCAATGGCTCAGCTGGAGTTATACCTGCTGTTCTGCTTTACGCTGTAATTTTCAGCAATGCTACCGAGGATGACGTAATACGTTTTCTCCTGACTTCCGCGGAAGTTGGAAGTATTTTCAAAAAGGGCGCGACCATTTCTGCGGCGATGGGTGGGTGCCAGGCTGAGATAGGTGTTTCTTCAGCAATGGCGGCGGCTGGTCTGACGGAGATCAGCGGAGGCTCTGCTGAGCAATGTTTAATGGCAGCCGAAATTGCGATGGAACATCACCTGGGCTTAACCTGCGATCCCGTAGGCGGTTTAGTGCAGATCCCCTGTATCGAGAGGAATACGATGGGTGCAATTAAAGCCATAACAGCAGCCCAGCTGGCACTAGCCTCGAACCCCGAACAGGCACGGGTAAGCCTGGATGAAGTGATAAAAACAATGTGGGAAACCGCTAAAGATATGAACTCGCGCTATAAAGAGACAGCAGAAGGAGGTTTAGCAGTAAACATTCCTATCAGTCTCAGTGAGTGTTAATTATTAAATTTATGTATACGCTTAAGGAACAACTACTTGAAGAACTCCGGAGCATTGAAGACGCCGGATTGTATAAACGAGAACGCATCATTACTTCTCCACAGGGAGCAGATATAACAGTAGCAGGCGGAGCTCAGGTAATTAACTTTTGTGCCAATAACTATCTTGGCCTGTCATCGCATCCAAAAGTGATAGAAGCAGCAAAAGCTACTCTTGACTCCCATGGTTATGGCATGTCATCTGTAAGGTTTATCTGTGGTACCCAGGATATCCACAAGGAACTGGAGGCAAAGCTTTCTGAGTTTCTCGGTACAGAGGATACCATTCTTTATGCTGCGGCATTTGATGCAAATGGCGGGGTATTTGAACCCCTGTTTAACGAACAGGATGCCATCATATCGGATGAGTTAAACCATGCTTCGATCATTGACGGTGTAAGGCTGTGTAAGGCCCAGCGCTATCGTTACAAGCACGATGATATGACAGATCTTGAAGAGAAGCTGGAAAGCTCACAACATCTGAGACATCGTATTATTGTAACCGACGGAGCTTTCAGTATGGACGGTACTATAGCACAGTTGGACAAGATCACTACACTTGCCGAAAAGTATAACGCCCTGGTGATGATTGACGAGAGTCACTGCTCTGGCTTCATGGGAAAAAATGGCCGTGGCACGCACGAACATCATAACGTGATTGACAAGATCGATATCATCACCGGCACACTCGGTAAGGCACTTGGTGGAGCTTCTGGCGGCTTTACTTCTGGCCGGAAGGAAATTATCGACTTGCTTCGTCAGCGTTCCCGCCCTTATCTTTTCTCAAATACACTCGCTCCTTCTATTACCGGCGCTTCGATTGCAGTGCTGGATATGTTAAAAGAAAGTACCGGCCTGCGTGATAAGCTGGAAAACAACACAATGTATTTCAGGCAAAAAATGACTGAAGCTGGCTTTGACATTCGTCCCGGAGTTCATCCTATTGTCCCGGTAATGTTGTATGATGCAAAATTAGCTCAGGAATTTGCAGCAAGGATGCTGGATGAAGGAATTTATGTTATTGGCTTTTATTATCCGGTTGTGCCAAAAGAAAAGGCACGTATCCGGGTTCAGATATCAGCTGCACATGAACAGGAGCATTTGGATAAAGCAATAGCTGCTTTCATTAAGGTTGGAACAGAATTAGGCGTACTGAAATAAAACTAAGGATCGCTAAATATTAAATAGAATTCAGACGTAAATAGAAAATCGTTTATCTTCAACATCATTATTGAAAAGGTTGTCTAGCGACAGCCTTTTTTCCATTTGAACTTATTTTATTTGTTATGCAACCGGATCGAACGTTAGCTTTAAAGCATCTACGAGAATTAATGAAAAGGGATGGCATTGACGCAATGATAGTGCCGTCTTCAGATCCCCATGTCAGCGAGTATCTTCCGCAATGTTATCGATATATAAGTTGGCTCAGTGGTTTTACAGGTTCTGCCGGCACCCTGGTGATCACTACTGATTTCGCTGGCCTGTGGACTGATTCCCGTTATTTCTCGCAGGCAGAAGCTGAATTTAAAGATACAGAATGGGAATTGGTGCCGTTAGCCGTACAGGGAAGGCCGGAGTATGTAGACTGGTTATTGCAAAGGATCGATGCTGAGCGAAGTATAGCTTTTGACTTTCAGGTGATGCCTTTGTTGATCGATAAGGAGATCAATATGAAATGCCATGCAAAGGGTCTCCAGGTGAAGCATTCTGATATATTGAATCAGGCGTGGACGAACAGGCCAGAACTTCCCGCTGAGAAGGCATATTGTATTTCTGAAGACCTTTGTGGAGAATCAATTGCTGATAAATTATCGCGCATCCGCAGTGCAATTAAACAGGCCGGAGCTTCTTATCACCTTATCTCATCCCTTGATGATATTGCCTGGACCTTTAATATCCGCGGTGCTGATATCTCCTATAACCCAGTTGTTCTGGCTTTTGCCCTGATTGGTTCTGATGAAGTGTTGCTGTTCGTGGATGAAGAGAAATTTGCGGAAGGCGATATCCGCAGGCTAAAAGCTTCTGGTGTGCAACTTAGATCCTATAGTTCGCTTCAAATGCATCTTAAAGGATTAGCTGCCAGTTCGGTTTTATTGATCGATCCGCAACGAACAGCCAAGGGCACATTGACAAATCTGGATAGGTCGATAAAGATCGTTGAAAGCACGAATCCTTCAACTCTATTTAAAGCTGTTAAAAATCGGATAGAACTTGATAACATCCTTACTGTAATGCGTAATGATGGCGTTGCTCTTGTTCGTTTTTTCAGATGGCTTGAAAAAGAAGTACCCAGTGGTGGAATCACCGAGGTCTCCGCTGCCGGGAAACTCACGGAACTCAGGGCTCAGAACCCGAATTTTGTAAGTAATAGTTTTGCCCCTATATCTGCTTATGGACCAAACGGAGCCCTGCCTCACTACAGGCCGGATGAAGAAAATCCCGTTGTGCTTAAGGACTATGGTTTATATCTTGTTGATTCGGGTGGTCAGTACCTCGACGGGACAACGGATGTCACACGGGTTATCCCACTCGGAAGGCTCAGTAATGAAGAAATGGTCGACTATACACTTGTGTTAAAAGCAATGGTGGAAGGCTGCAGTACCATTTACCCAAAAGGTACGCGGGGGTACCAGATCGACGCAATAACCAGAAAGCCATTATGGGATCAAAGTCGCGACTATGGCCATGGGACCGGGCACGGAGTTGGGTTCTTTTTAAATGTACACGAGGGGCCTCATGTTTTCAATAAGAGTAATGTTGCTATTGAGATCGAGCCCGGCATGGTTACCTCTATCGAACCAGGTCTTTACAGGCCAGGAAAATACGGTATCAGGATAGAAAACCTCGTACTTTCCGTGCCCTACATCAAGAGCGAGTTCGGAGAATTCTACTCCTTCGAAACACTTACGCTGGCTCCGATCGACACCCGGCCTGTAATAAAAGGGATGCTTGAAAAAAGACATATAGATTGGATCAATAGTTATAATAAGAACGTTTACACAATTCTAAGTTCGCTTCTTACTGACGAAGAGAGAGGCTGGCTTCGTAAAAAGACAATGGAAATATAATAATGAGAAAAATATCCTTACTGCTCCTGTTCTCCGGGTTAAGCACTTGTATCCTTGCTCAGAACAAACTACTAACTATTCAGGATGCAATGATCAATGCACGCGGCAGTCTTGCTCCGGAAGACCTTCGTGGTATCCAATTTATCTATAATTCGCACGATTATGTGTATTACAAACAGGATAGGGATCAGGTTGTGTATTTAAAGGGAAGTTTAGGTAATGAATCTAAGCCCTTTCTGACCCTGCAAAGCCTGAATGAGAAACTCGCCAAGGCAGGGTTGAAGCCGGTAGAAAGAATGCCTCTGATCCAATTTGGCAGCGAAGTGGGATGGGTGTTTGTCCATGAAGGTCAGAAACTTGCTCTGAATCCTGACAAAAATGAGGTTAAGGTTTTAGTGGATAAAACTGTAAGCTTGCTTGAGATCGTTGAAAACGGAAGTGACGGATACACTTCCTACATAGAGAAGGATAATCTTTGGGTGGCGAAGGGAACCTGGAGGAAACAGGTTACAACAGACGGTAGTGAAAATATCGTTTATGGTTCGGCTGTTCACAGAAATGAGTTTGGAATTGATAAAGGGATGTTCTGGAGTACATCAGGTAAAAAACTGGCCTTTTATCGCATGGATCAGTCTATGGTTCAAAATTACCCAATTATTGATTGGACAAAGACACCTGCCCTTAACAAGAATATTAAATACCCCATGGCAGGAGATAAGAGTCATCATGTAAAAGTGGGAGTATATGATGTTGTTTCAAACCGCACTATTTATTTGGAAACAGGAGAACCGGCCGAGCAATATCTTACTAATATAGCCTGGAGCCCTGATGATCGTTTTGTTTATATTGCCGTGGTGAACAGGGAGCAGAACCACATGTGGTTGCGTCAATACGATTCGCTTACCGGAAAATATATAAAAACTCTTTTTGAGGAGAAAGACGACAAATACACTGAGCCTCTGGTCCCAATGAGTTTTGTGAAGAATGACGCAAAGAAATTCATCTGGCAGAGCAACCGAGATGGTTGGAACCACCTCTATCTGTATAATGCCGACGGTTCATTGTTAAAGCAGTTAACAAAAGGCAATTGGGAGGTCACTGAAGTGAAGGGTTATGATGAGAAAGGAGAGAAGCTTTTCTATATGTCTACTGAGGAGTCGCCCATAACAAGGAACCTTTACAGTGTCAATCTGAAGACAGGTAAAAGAGAGCGATTAACAGAGGGCTTCTATAATCACAGGGTATTGCTAAGCAGCGACGGGAAAGTGATGATCGATAACTTCTCGGGACCAGAAAAGCCACGGGAAATACAATTAAAGGATCTTGTATCGAAAAGGTCTGAGTTGCTTTTACAAGCTAAAAGTCCCTTAGCAGGATTTGCTACAGGAGAATCCAATATCTTTAAATTTAAAACGGGAGAGGGAACAGAATTGTATGGTACCCTATTTAAACCCGCTAATTTCGATCCCGCCAGGAAATATCCTGTTGTTGTTTATTGGTATGGAGGGCCTCATGCTCAATTGATCAGCAATAGTTGGAATAGTGGTTCCGGAGATTATTGGTTTCAGTATATGGCCGAAAGAGGCTTTGTGGTTTTAAATCTCGACACCCGTGGTAGCGATAACAGGGGGAAAGCATTTGAACAAAGTATTTTCCGTAATGCAGGTAAGGCCCAGGCGGAGGATTTGCTTAACGCAGTGAATTATCTAAAGTCCCTACCTTATGTCAATACGGAAAGCATGGGACTTTTTGGATGGAGCTATGGGGGTTTTAATACTGTTAACTTCATGTTAGAGCATCCTGGAGTTTTTCAAGCAGCTGTTGCAGGAGGTCCGGTAACGGACTGGAGACTTTACGAGGTGATGTACACTGAGCGTTATATGGATACGCCGCAAGAGAATCCGGAGGGTTATAAGAGCACTAATCTTATCGGGAAGGTACAGAACCTGAAAGGTAAGCTTTTACTTATTCACGGTTTGCAGGATGATGTTGTTGTTCAGCAGCATAGTGTTAATTTTGTGAAGGCGGCAGTGGATAAGGGTGTTCAGGTAGATTACATGATCTACCCGGGACATGCACACAATGTAATTGGTAAAGACAGAGCCCATTTATATCAGAAAGTTAGCGATTACTTTTTGAACAATCTGCTTGAATCGAAAAAAACGCATGGGAACTGATAGTACCGTAAAAATGCCATGGTGTACCATTTGCAATTATTATAACAGCATACCTTTGTAAGGTGATTTAAGAATTAATATTTGGAGTTTATTGATTCATAAATGTCATACTATCGTAGGAGACTGTTTTCGGACAGTCTCCTTTATTATTTACCGGCTTTCTTTGTCCGGCTTTTGTATCTGCTATTACCTGATCTCTAATTTGATAAGCATATGAAAGTAGTTCCTTTTACATTACGCGCTTCCGAAAATACTACTGTGATTGTTGAGGAAGAGAAATCAACTAACTTTTATTGCCAGCTGCACAGGCATAAGGAATTACAGATAAGTATGATTGTAGAAGGTGAGGGCACCTTGTTTACCGGGAACTATATGCAGCGCTTTCGGGCCGGCGATATATACATTATTGGTGAAGACCAGCCCCATATGCTGAAACGCGACGAAACATGCTTTGGCATGCCAGGGGTACAAACTATTCATATCTATGTAGATACGTCAATACTCCTACAGCTTACAGCAATTTCTGAGTTTAATCATATCCGTACTTTCCTGAAAAATGCTTCATCAGGAGTACAGATGTTTATGGATATCAATGGAAAAGCATTCGAGAAAATCCTTCTGATAAGCAAACTCCGAGCTTTTGAACAAATCATGGAAGTGATAGGGCTCCTTAATTTCTTCTCTCAGGATGAGACAAACTGGAGATCCTTGTCATCTGGCTTATCAAAATATGCTTTTTCAGAATCGGACGGTGTCAGGATGACCCGTATCTATAAGTATACTGTTCAGCATTATCAGAATACCATAAGTTTAGAGGAGATTTCTTCAGTCGCCAGCATGACTCCAAGTGCATTCTGCAAGTATTTCAGAAAACACACTCGCAAAACCTATATTGCATTTCTGAATGAAGTAAGGATCAATGAAGCTTGTAAAAAATTGCTGGAATATCATTCCGAAAGCATTTCTTCTGTGGCATATGATTGCGGGTTTAACAGTGCTATAACTTTTAATCGTGTATTTAAACGTGTTACCGGTAAATCGCCGGGGGAATATATACGCGAATTTAAAGTTCAGCAAAAAGTGCAGTACGGGTAGATTTCGGGTACTCTTTATAAAAAATTAGAACACATGTTGCCAAGTGTTCTAATTGCTCATATTCATATTTATCGCATCTGTAATACTCCGTTATTCCTGGAGGAAGGGATACCTGTAGTCTACCGGCGGATTAAAGGTTTCCTTAATAGTTCTTGGAGATACCCATCTTAAAAGGTTGATCATCGATCCGGCTTTATCATTTGTTCCTGATCCCCGGGCTCCACCAAACGGTTGTTGCCCAACAACAGCACCTGTACACTTGTCGTTGATGTAGAAGTTTCCTGCACTGTTCCTGAGCGCATTCGTTGCTTGTTCAATAATATATCTGTCGCCTGCAAGCACAGCTCCTGTTAAGGCATAAGGGGAGGTTTGATCAATTAGTTTAAGGGTATCCTCAAACTCCGCGTCTTTATACACATAGATAGTTAATACAGGCCCGAATAGCTCTTTTTCCATCGTTACGAAACGAGGATTCGTAGTTTTAATCACCGTAGGTTCAATGAAATATCCTTCCGATTTGTCATATTTCCCACCTGCAATAATCTCGGCATCCGATGCTGATTCTACCTGCTTTATTACGTTTGCCAGTCCATCAAAAGATTTCTCATCAATAACCGCATTGATGAAATTGCTGAAATCCTCCACTGGTCCCATTTTTATCGTCGCAAGATCCGTTTTGATTTTCTGCTCAAGCGCTGGCCATGCAGATTCGGCAATATAAACCCTGGAGGCAGCAGAGCATTTTTGCCCCTGGTATTCAAAGGCTCCCCTTATGATAGCTGTAGCAGCTGCGTCTGTGTCGGCGCTGCTATGCACAAGGATAAAGTCCTTGCCTCCGGTTTCCCCAACGATACGGGGATAGCTCTTATACTTATGAATGTTATTACCGATCGTTTTCCAAATGTCCTGGAACACTTCAGTCGATCCTGTAAAATGGATCCCTGCGAAATCAGGATGTTCGAAGATCACTTTACCAGCTACCGGGCCTGAAACATATATCAGATTAATAACGCCGTCGGGCACTCCGGCCTCCCGGAAGATCTTCATCAGAACTCCCGCTGAATAGATCTGGGTATTTGAAGGTTTCCATACCACCACATTACCCATCATGGCCGCAGAGGTAGGCAGGTTCCCCGCAATGGCTGTAAAGTTAAATGGGGTAAGTGCAAAGACAAATCCCTCCAACGGGCGCTGTTCAACGCGGTTCCATGATCCTGCTGGAGATACGGGAGGCTGCTGAGTGTAAATTTCCGACATGTACTTAACATTAAAGCGCAGGAAATCTGCCATCTCACAAGCAGAATCAATTTCAGCCTGATAAGCATTTTTGGATTGTCCCAGCATCGTAGCTGCGTTTAGTTCAAATCGGTATTTTCCTGCAATCAGGTCAGCTGCCTTCAGGAAAATAGCTGCCCTATGTTCCCAGTCAAGCATCTCCCAATTTTCTTTTGCTGCTAATGCTGCGTCAATTGCATCCTTAACGTGACTTGCTTCTCCTTCGTGATAATAACCGAGCACGTGTTGATGTCTATGAGGCGGGCGGATAGCTTTTAGCTTTTCCGTTCTAACTTCTTTTCCTCCTATAAACATAGGTATGTCCTTTTCACCCGCGTATGCGGTCGTGATCGCTTTCTTCAATAATTCCCGCTCTATACTTCCAGGGGCATATTGCAGAACAAGCTCATTGACCGGCACTGGTACTGTAAAAAATCCTTTAATCATCTTAATCTGTTGTTTAAAAACGCAGAAACCAAAGTAAAAAAGAGTCGCGCGCTTACACAGGATCAAAATTATCCTTGTATTAACTGATATTATCAAGAAAGATCAAGGGCGTGCTGAGGCTACTACATTTGGGTTCATGGAAAGCTTACGTACATACAAGGAAGCAGAACTTAGCTTCGATAATACCCAGACCAGTTTTAGTTATAAAAGTGATACCGAACTTAAAAGAGCAAAGTGGCTTTTTTGGCTGATGAGTATCAATTGGCTGGTAAAGCTGGGCACCATGATCATACCTGTCCTCATAAAATGGAGGTTCCCAATTAAGGGAATCATAAAAAGTACCATATTTCCTCAGTTTGTAGGTGGTGAAAGTCTTATATCTGTCGCTCCTGTTTTAGAAGTGTTGGATCAATATAACGTGGGTGCCATTTTGGATTACGGAGCAGAAGGAAAAGAATCAGAGACAGTTTTCGACAAGACCTGCGAGGAATTTTTAAAGGTGATCAATTTTGCCTCCAATGTCGATCAGGTAAATCATATGAGCATTAAGGTGACAGCTTTAGCCAGATTTGATCTCCTGGAGAGAATTAGCTCCTTAATTAATAATGATAGAGAAGTTTACAGTTTAGATCTGAATAAAATAAGCGAAAAGGAGAAGGAAGAATGGGAGCGGGTGGTAAAGCGTTTAGATGCTGTTTGTTCTGCTGCCAGTAGTAAGAGTACTGCGGTACTGATCGATGCGGAGGAATCGTGGATACAGGTAGCGATAGATCTTTTGGGTTACAATATGATGCAGAAATACAATACTGACCAGGCTATAGTATTTAATACCATCCAGTTTTACCGAAGAGACAGACTAAAGGTATTGTCAGATCTGATGACTGTCGCTAAAAAAGAAAAGTTTGTATTAGGGCTGAAGATTGTGAGAGGAGCCTACCAGGAGAAAGAAGATGACAGGGCGAAGGAGAAGAATTATCCTACACCAATACAGCCAAATAAGCCGGCAACCGATAGCGATTTTAATGCAGGTATGGAGTTTTGTTTAAGGAATCTTGACACTATATCTGTTATCATAGCTACTCATAATGAAGCCAGTAATCTATTGGCTGCCGCTATTATAAAGGAGCTGGGACTTAAAAAACATCCGCATGTGCATTTCTCGCAGCTATTTGGGATGAGTGATAACATTACATTTAATATGGCTTCTGCTGGTTTTTCTGTCAGCAAGTATATCCCATATGGTACAGTGGAAGAAGTAATCCCCTATTTATTGCGAAGGGCCCAGGAAAATACTTCAGTAGCGGGACAAACAGGGCGGGAGTTGAGCCTGATTCATCGGGAACTGGAAAGGCGGAAAGGCTAAAACAATTCACTTTATCAGTAAAGTAACCAGAAGTATTTATCTACTTATGGGAGCCCGGGAAGAGAAATCCGAATAGAGCCTCAAGCAATCCCAGGGGTATATCAAACTACTATCACAGAGCTATCTGCTAGATATCTCCTTGCTGAAATTAGTAATATGAGAGAACATTGAGAGATTGCAGAAAGAGTGCATATATACCATTGATATACGGTTGGTACCCCTTTAAGATTCTCTTTGCTTTCTCGGGGGGGATGTCCGATCGTCCAGAAAAAAAGAATGGATGTACAAGGGAAACGTGTATCTATTCCTTAAGTTTGAACACTGCGATAGGTTATTGCATAGTACTAAGAATATAAATGTATCTCATTCTAGTGCTATCCTGAGCATCATAAAAAAATCGAAAGAATCATTAGCAAAATATGAATAATAACAAGGTACGGCGATTTTTTGTATCGCTTCTGCTTGTATCGGCTACAAGCGTATCATCACCAGGTTTTTCTCAGACAGCAAAGCAGTGGAGCCAGGCTTCTGAAGGTGGCTATACGTATCGCTACGTTCAGGGCGATCCAATGAAAACCCGTTTCTATACGTTGAAGAACGGACTTAGCGTAATGTTAAGTGTTAACATAACGCAACCGCGTATTCAAACCTATATTGCTGTCAGGGCAGGAAGTAATAATGACCCTAAAGACCATACGGGTCTAGCGCATTATCTTGAACATTTATTATTTAAAGGAACAGATAAATATGGCTCGCTGAACTGGCAAAAGGAAAAGCCCCTGCTGGATGAGATCGAAAAGCTTTACGATAAATACAATCACACTACATCAGAAGCGGCCAGGAAACGGATCTACCATCAGATTGATTCCATTTCCGGTGTAGCAGCGAAGTATGCAATTCCGAACGAATACGATAAGATTGTAGGAAAGCTGGGAGCACAAGGAACTAACGCGCATACCTGGGTAGAAGAAACGGTTTATAAAGAGGATATTCCTTCGACAGCAATAGATAAATTCCTTACGCTGCAATCAGAGCGATTCAGGTTTCCTGTTTTCCGATTGTTCCACACAGAACTTGAAGCGGTTTACGAGGAAAAGAACCGCGGACTGGATAATGATAACTGGAAAATAAACGAAACGATGATGTCTTCGCTTTTTCCAACACATAACTACGGTCAGCAGACAACAATTGGTACGGTGGAACACCTTAAAAATCCTTCACTCATAGCCATCCGGAAATTTTACAACACATGGTATGTTCCAAATAATATGGCGGTGATCATGTCGGGTGACTTTGATCCATCCTATGTAATTAAAAAGTTAGACGCCGCTTTTGCCTGGATGAAAGCAAAACCTGTAACGGAATATAAGCCTGCGGCGGAAAGAGCGATGCTTAAACCAGTGGTTAAAGAAGTACTAGGTCCGGATGCAGAGTCAGTAAATATAGGCTTTCGTTTGCCTGGAGCTACTGATAGAGCCTCAGTGAACAAATTGAATGTAATCGCCGACTTGTTAAATAACGGAAAAGCCGGTTTGATCGATGAGGACTTGAACCGCAGACAGAAGGTGTTGCAGGCGGGAGCTTATGTTCAGACCTTTAAAGATTATTCTGTCTTTACATTGTATGGGAAGGCGCGCCAGGGCCAAAGCCTGGAAGAAGTCAAGGACTTGCTGTTTGCTGAATTGCAAAAGCTTAAAAAAGGTGAGTTCAAAGAGCAACTGTTAAAAGCAATAGTTGATAATGCGCGCCTTTCAGAAATGCAGGCTTTGGATAACAACGAGAACAGGGTAGATGCTCTTTTGCATGCCTTTATACAACACAAGGGACAGCAGTGGCCATCTGAAGTCAGTATGTTGGATGACATGGCTAAAGTGAAAAAAGCAGAGTTGGTAAGTTTCGCTTCTAATGCATTTGCCAATAATTTCGTTATTGTATATAAGAGAAAAGGGGTTGATAATTCTATCGTTAAGGTAATAAAACCCCAGATCACTCCGGTTACTATTAATCGTAATGATGAGTCTGATTTCTCTAAACAAATAAATAATATTGCTGCTACTGAGATTAAGCCGGAGTGGGTAGACTACGATAAGGAGATCCAGAAAGGTAATGTTGGGATTGCTCCTTTATACTATGTCAAAAATAAAGAGAACTCCATATTCAGACTTTATTACAAGTTTGATTCGGGCTCATGGAATAATAAAGTACTTCCTTATGCTGCCGCATACCTCCGTTATCTGGGTACAGATTCTAAATCTGTTGACGAAATTAACGCTGTGTTTTACAACCTGGCCTGTAGTTTCAATGTGAGTGTCGAAAACGAGGAGACTACTGTTTCCATCAGCGGGCTTCAGGAAAATTTTGATAAAGCAGTTGCACTCTTTGAAGATCTATTGCAGAACTGTAAGACAGATGAAAATGCACTTGCCTCACTTAAGCAGGGTATTCAAAAGTCACGCGATAACAACAAGTTAAATAAAAGTCTGTTAATGCGGGGACTTGTGAACTACGCCATGTATGGTCCTAAAAATCCATTTAACTATCAGCTTACAGGGGCAGAACTAAATGAATTAACTTCTAAAAACCTTACTGATGCCCTTCATACTTTAAATGGTATTAGTCACAAGGTTCTCTATTATGGTCCAGCTGATTTAGGTACTATTCAAAACTCACTTGAGAAGCTACATCGGCTGCCAACTCAATTCAGGCCATTAGAAAGCAAAATAAGCTTTAACAAGGTAACACAGGAGAGCAATAAGGTTTATTTTGCAAACTATGACATGGTGCAATCCGAAATTTACTGGGTTCGTAATGATGAGGTGTTTGATAAAGACAGGGTAGCTCTTGTGCAAACATTTAATACCTATTTTGGTGGGGGCATGGGGTCTATTGTGTTCCAGACCATAAGGGAATCAAAAGCATTAGCTTACTCAACGTTTGCAAACTACAGCACTCCATCAAAGAAGGGGGAGCGTAATACAGTTATGGCATATGTTGGTTCTCAAAGCGATAAAATGGCCGAAGCTGTTGCGGGAATGAACGAGCTGCTAGATGAAATGCCTGAGTCGGTATCGCTGTTGGATAATGCAAAGCTGCAGGTGAAGCAGGATATTGAAACCCAGCGTATTTCAAAAGATGGTATAATTTTCAGTTACCTGGCAAATCAGAAACTTGGAATAGAGGGAGATAACCGGAAAGATATTTATATGCAATTACCTCAATTGAATATGGATGCGGTGAAAACATTCCACAACACTGCTTTGCGTAAGAAGCCTTATTCTTACTGCGTAGTGGCAGGGGAGAATAAGGTGAATTTTGAAGATCTTAAAAAGTATGGCGAAGTTGTACGTCTTAGTCCTGAAGTGTTGTTCGGGTATTAAAAAAGGAAGATGTGGTAAAGTACAATAGTGTTACTATAAAGTGCTACAGCGATTGGACTTTGAATGACGATATTTGTCTCAATCCATAATCAATGCCGGATTAAAGATCAGGCTAATTTCTATTGGTTGTTAAATACGTTTGCCCACCTGACAGGACATCAGGTGGGCTTTTTTGGCCCTGACAAGTTCTTAAATTTAGAATTCCTTGGTTTCTGTGTCACACTTTGTTAATGGTAGGATAGTACAAGATATCGGCTTTTTAATCCTCTCCTGCTTTTGGTGGTAAGGGTATATTTGTATCGAAAACCATTTCAAATAGTGTTAGCAGGAAGATTGCTCTTTCCAGCTATTCAATTGGAATTATAATGATTAATGTAATTTAGTAATGCCCCGTGAGCAAGGGTGTAAGCCGGTTGATCGATAAGATTGCCGGCTTTTTTTATTATTCTCTTCTTTTACCCGTTATAGGCCTTTCTTGGGTTTTGCAAAGATCTGCCGAGTTTCTTTCCCATCAATTAGCCTTGGAGAGGCAACTGGTAAGGGGTCGTTAGATACCGTACGAATAGTGAGAATTATAAGAAAGCATCGAAGGTAGCAGAGTTGAGGTCGTTGCACTGCAAATCTACAAGAGCCTTGAACAGCTCCGGACTAATCTGGGTAGCAATCCAATACATTCTGGTTGTCCCAACGGGCTTTTAAACTGGCATCGTACATTTTCTTTTCCTCCTTATTTAATTTACTGTATTCTGCTATGTTAAACAAATTCCCAAAAACAGAGGTGCGGAGAAGTGCTGGCATCTGCTTCATCTGGCTGAGATGCTTCAGCAATTAAAGCCACCAGTCAAGATTGCTCTCCAGTTCCTCCTCGGTCTTTGCAAATTTGACTAATTCAATAAAAGTGAAACCTAATTTATTATAGAAAGTTTCGCCTGTTTCCCTGTTACCTAGTGGAAATGGGACACGGGAAAATGATCTCTGTCATAGATGCAAAACCTGGCCACCATGTTCAGTTCTTGTTCAGTCATCCTTCGCTCAAATGCTCTTTAAACTGAGCAATAACAGAGGAAGAACTAAAGAAGAGAAGGCTCTCGTCCCAATATATCTAGCCCCAATTCAAATATACATTCACCACTTTTTTCAAAATTGGGATGTTTACCCAACATGCATTTAATTGGCTTCGCACCTTCTTCAGAACTCTAGCCATCTGCTTCCACAATGTTGCAGATAGCTTGCGTCGAATCCGCAAGAGGTCCGCAGAAGATTGGCACAATTGCGCTAGCATACCGCACCAGTACCGAAGCATTTCGGAAGGAGACTGGGCCCGGAGCGTAACATTATTTTTATATGAGTTCGTCGCCAACTGCCGCCATTTCGCCACCAGATGCCAAGTGGGAATTGTTGATTGTTTTTTTCCAAAAAAAGTAAATCTATAAGGTGCTTACCCTGCTTCTAGCAGCTACCGACCTGCTATTACTCTCCATGACTCTATCACCTTTCTTTCCGGCTTCTACCTTCGCTTTTCTTTCACCGATAAATCATTGAGAAAACAAGAAGATATCATCGAGAAACGATCAAAGGAAATGGAGGGTAAATCGCGTTGTGGTAAGTCTTATAGCGTTCGCGAAGAGATTACCTGAGACGCAAAATTATTAAGAGGAAAGTTGCTGCTGAAAATTAAAAAGCTTTAAAGAATTGAAGTTTAGTCCTTACTGCTGCGAATAGATTTTTTTAATAAGAAAGCGCCAGGCGGCGCTTTCCCAATTGCTCAACTAATTTATAACTAATCTATTGATAAAAGGACATTCCATTTAGGCGTGGCATTGGCGTGTAACCAGTAAATGTAACCAAAGGGCTTACGTAGTGATCTTTTACCGGTTCTTTCCTGGTCAGGTCTGTACTAAGGTATTTTTTGTTACTGTCGCATAAGATGGTCACAACGTTTGATTTTCTCCCGAGTTCTTCCTTTATTTTTATTGCACCGATAACATTTGCTCCTGAAGAGATACCAACCGCTAATCCCAATTGTTGCGATAATTTTTGTGCCATAAGTATAGAGTCTCCGTCGCTGGCCTGTATTATTCCGTTCAACTGGTTCAATTGCATGATCGAGGGAATAAACTCATCTGAGATCCCCTGGATACGATGGCTTCCTACCTTAAATCCGGTAGTAAGTGTTGGCGATTCTTCAGGCTCGAGAGGATGCACCCAGATTCCTGCGTCCTTTTTCTTCAAATAACGTCCAACTCCCATGATTGTACCTCCTGTCCCAACTCCCGCAACAAAAGCATCGCAAGTTTTTCCTACACTTTCAAGCTGCTCCCAGATCTCCCGGCCAGTAGTTAGTTCGTGAGCTTCTGAGTTATAATAATTATTGAACTGCTCGGGGAGAAAGACCCTTCCACTGGCGGCCATTTCATAGCTTAATTTAATACCTCCAAGGAAGCCGCCTTCTTCTTTACCAACCAAGATAACCTCTGCTCCCAGGCTTCTCATGATATCAATCCTCTCCTGGCTCAGCCATTCAGGCATGATTATGGTAACTTCGTGTCCAAGCGCCTTTCCAATAGCTGCAAAGGAAATTCCTGTATTACCGCTCGTGGTTTCTACGATCCTGTCTGTTGGTTTAATTTTACAGTTACGATAAGCCTGATATAATATATGCAGGGCCATCCTGTCTTTGACACTTCCGGTAAGGTTATAGTGCTCGCATTTTACAAATATGGTTCCCGGGCGGTTCTTATACATATACTGCAGTTCCAGCATTGGCGTATTGCCAACCAGGTGCCAAAGACTCTTAAACTTTTTATCCAGGTCGACTGATAAACAAGCGGATTCTTCTGTAGAGATCATGAAATACTATTAAAATGGAAAAATGAATAGGTGAAGGTAGGTTTACTAGGGTTCTGTTTATGGTATTTTACTGTCTCTTTGCTTTAAATTTTCGCTTTTTTAAATATTAATCTTCCTTTTTTGTCGTTATAAGTTTGTCTTGAAGTTTTTTTTTATGGGTTTGATCTATGATTTCCTATACTTTCTTTTGGTTTCTGTTGTTTTTAATGGTCGTAATGCGCTTATTTTCTCGTTTTTGTTGTGTTTTGTTAAAAAGTCCTGTTTTTGCGACCGATTCTGAAAAAAAGACTAAATGTAATGTGGGTGAAAGACTCTTTCTGTAAAAAGAAAAACAATATTAGGTTCTTTCAAGAAAAATTCTGGAATTAGGCGATTTGCTTGTGTTTTTTTGTGTCTATACTGAACTTTATCCTAATAAAAATGGAGGCTTTACAATACTGTCAAAATGTTTAAAAGAGTTTAGAATTGAGCCTCTTGAATAAGAAATAACAGACATTTAGATAAATAGCATTATGAAGAAAAGGATTCTAGCCCTTGTGGCATTTTTAGTAGTGAGTGTTAGTGCGGGCGCGCAGATACTTAATCCGGTGAAGTGGAGTTATGCTGCCAAGAGAATTGGAAAAGATGAAGCAATGGTTTTGGTTAAAGCAACAATTGAGCCGGGTTGGCATTTGTATTCACAAACTATCGCAGACGGAGGTCCTGTAAAAACTACATTTAGTTTCAATACTTCTCCTGCATACTCACTAATTGGAAAGACAATCGAACCTAAGCCCGTTGTTAAATTCGAAAAGGTTTTTGATATGAAAGTAGCTTATTTCGAGAATTCCGTAATTTTTCAACAGAAGGTGAAGTTAAAAGCTAAACAGGCAACTGTAAAAGGGAATGTGGAATTCATGGTATGTAATGATGAGAAGTGTCTTCCTCCGGATACTATGGATTTCTCTGTTGCGGTTAAATAAACTTTTTGAAATGTTTATAGATGTGTTTACGAAGCTTTCTTTCAGGGGGCTGTTAGTTCTGATTTTAACTTTATCCGGTACTTCAATATTTGCACAGGAGGATACGATATCGACCGATGGGATTGAATTTTCGGAATCTGTTCCGGTTACAGATACATCAGTACAGGTAGTAACGCCAAGTGTACAGAAAGAGCAGTCAGCTGCTAATGTATCTACCGCCGGGGCTCCAGAGGCAGATGATCAAACCCTTTGGGCTATTTTTATAGCCGGTTTTGCCGGTGGTCTGGCAGCACTGCTTATGCCCTGTATCTTTCCAATGCTTCCTCTTACAGTCAGTTTCTTTACCAAGTCTGCCGAAAATAAGGGAAGTGCGATAACAAAAGCTTCATTGTATGGGCTCTTTATTATCGTGATCTATGTAGTACTGGGCTTGCTGGTCACTGTGTTCTTTGGTGCCGACGCTCTCAATGATCTTTCAACAAACGGATATTTTAACTTCTTCTTTTTTCTTCTGCTGGTAGTTTTTGCAGCCTCTTTTTTAGGCGCTTTCGAGATCACATTGCCAGCTTCATGGGTAAATAAGATGGATACTAATTCGGATAAAGGAGGAATTGCAGGACTGTTCTTCATGGCAGCAACCCTGGCACTGGTATCCTTTTCCTGTACTGGTCCCATCATCGGAACCTTGCTCGTTCAGGCCGCTACAACAGGCGCATTGTTAGGTCCGGCCATGGGAATGTTCGGTTTCTCTCTTGCACTGGCTATTCCCTTTGCATTATTTGCCATGTTTCCCAAATTGCTTTCATCCCTCCCGAAATCAGGAGGCTGGTTGAACAGTGTAAAAGTAGTTCTGGGCTTTCTTGAGTTAGCATTGGCACTTAAATTCTTAAGTAACGTAGATCTTGCTTACCACTGGAACTGGTTTGACAGAGAGATCTTCCTTGTTCTTTGGATCTGTATATTCACACTGATGGGATTCTATCTGTTAGGCAAATTGAAATTTAGTCACGATAGCCCTGTTCATTATCTAAGCATACCACGACTCTTCCTTGCGATTGTAGTTTTTTCCTTCTCCCTGTATATGATCCCGGGACTTTGGGGCGCACCTCTGAAATCTATTTCAGCATTTCTTCCTCCAATGTCAACTCAGGATTTTAACCTTTACAGTAATGGCTCAACGTCCACTATGCTTGCCTCTTCTGGCAATCCAGACGGTCCGAGGAAGTATGCCGATCTTTTTGAAAAGCCTGCGGGCTTGAACCCTTTCTTTGATTACGATGAAGCAGTTCAGTACGCTAAAAAAGTAGGAAAACCCATCATGATCGACTTCACTGGCCACGCTTGTGTTAACTGCCGCAAGATGGAAGAGAATGTATGGATTGAACCCGACGTTCACAAGAGGATCAATGAGGATTTCGTGCTTGTACAGTTGTATGTAGATGACAAAGCGGAATTGGCCGAGGCTGAAAGGTTTATAACACCCGAAGGAAGAGAAGTTAAGACTATCGGAAAAAAATGGAGTCATCTTCAGGCCTCAAAATATAAAGCAAACTCGCAGCCTTTCTACGTGCTGCTGGATCCAACTAATGAAAAGCTGCTGACAGAGCCGCAGGGCGCCGATTTTGATGCAGCATCTTATCTGAGTTTTCTCGATAAAGCTTTAAATAATTACAAAAAATAAATTTTCAAAGTATCACCCTCCATATTTCTTATTATGAGTTTAGCTGTTAAAGTGCAAAATTACAATGCTCCACTACCCATTCAGTTAATGCCTCTGGGAAATCCAGTAGAGGTCTACCGTTTTGACGAGATCAAAGATGTTCCTGTTTCTCCCCACAGGCACCAGTTTGATATGATCTTATGGGCCACGAAGGGAACCGGTAGTCACGAGATCGATTTTCAACGGTATGATATGGTACCTGGAAAGCTATTTTTGGTTCGTCAGGGCCAGGTGCATCTGATTAATGAATATGCTGAAAGTGGGTATGTGATTTTGATCAAACCAGATGTTAAGCTTAATCTTGATTCTTCTGTATGGAGCCAGTTCTATCAGAAGCCCTATGTTGATCTGGGAGAATTACGTTGCGACACTTTCATGGGCCTCTTTAGTTTTCTGCAGATTGAAAGTCGCAGCAAGGTACTTGATGTAGGGTTAATCGGTAATCTGCTCAATGGTATGTTATTAGCTCTGAAAAGGCGTTCTCAGCCCGTTGTTGTGAGGAGTATATCGACGGAACTGGACCTGCATATTAAAGTTAAGAATCTTATCGAAAGATATTTTAAAGAGGAGCAGGATCCGGAGTTTTACAGTGCCGAGGTTAACATGAGCACCAGGAAATTGAATAAAGTTATTCGTGCATTTGAAGGGAAGACAGTCCATCAGATGATCAAGGACCGGATCATTATCGAAAGTAAATCTTTATTGCAAACAACGAACCTTTCAATTAAGGAAACAGCCTTTTTATTGGGTTTCGATGATCCCGCCTATTTCTGCCGCTTCTTTAAAAAACAAACAGGATTTTCTCCCAACGCTTATCGCGCCCGGGAAGCGGTAAACGCATAAAAATATAATCTTGAGTACGTCCATGAAAAGTCCTGTTCTTTAGCTCTAATCTACCATCTTTCTAGCTTCGGTTAGGGTAGCTTTGGATATGAAATTTGTGGATACAGTAAGTATTGCCAGGATGAATGTTCTGGCAATATTTCTAGGAGTTTTTGCTACCTTATTTCTTTCATCAGGCTTTGTTGTAAATTCTTTACTGGCTTATAAAGGCGGCTATTGGGCCTGGACAGTAGCATTACGATATCTCTTTCTGCTTCCGCCGCTGCTTCTGGTTGTGCTTGCTCAAAAACGCTTAACCCCTTTTATTAAAACCTTCCGTCAAATGCCTGTTCCTTTCATACTTTGGGGGACAATTGGTTTTATATTCTTTTACACCTTGCTGGTGCTATCTGCAAACTATGTTCCCGGTTGGCTATCCTGCGCAGCCTTTCAATTTACAATAGTTGCTGGTCGCCTTATTTCGCCCTTCATCTACAAAGACAGCCGGCGTAACATTGCAAAACTGCCTATGATTATGTCTCTTCTGATCGTTGGCGCTGTGATAATTATGCAGCTTGACAGTCTTGACGGCATACATGGAGGGAGTTCGCTTTTCTGGGGATTCATCCTGGCATTGGCTGCCTCATTTCTATGGCCTTTAGGTTTGCGTAAAATAATGCTTGAGGTTGAAAATAACAAAGTAAAACTCTCTGCTTTGGAAATTAGTTTAGGAATGGCATTAGGAGCTGCTCCCGCAGCTTTGGTCTTGTCCATTGTAGGATTGATCAATAATGGCCTTCCTTCATTTACACAAGTAGAATCCACACTTGGAGCAGCCATCTTTGCAGGCGTAATTGGTACTGCACTTTTTCTGAAAGCCTTAAGTATGGTTAAAACCAGCTCGTTGGCTACTGCTGCTGTAGAATCCACCCAGGTTACAGCAATCTGGTTCACTTTAATTGCAGAAATTCTTATAAAAGGTGTGTCATGGCCGGGACTTTATGCTAATATTGGTTTTCTGATCGTTGGAGCTGTGTTGATCGGTTATATTTTAATGTCAGCAAGATCACGGGGCGAACTGGAAGTGAGCAGATAGCTATTCCTCAGACAAATCTCTTGCTTTATCGAAATGCCGGAACCTAAGCATCGTTCTTTATATAAAAAATGATCGATTGTCCTATAAAAGGTGATTGATGTCCAAGTTCTACTTCGCCTATCGCACTAAGTTTGCAGCTGAATACACAGAAATATGATGAGCAGGAATGAGAAAATAGCAGGTCACCCAATGGGCCTGTTTATGCTTTTTTTTACAGAGATGTGGGAACGCTTCAGCTATTACGGCATGCGGGTTCTATTTGTACTTTACCTGACGGCCGAGTTAAGTAATGGGGGTTTAGGGTGGGACCGAGAGAGGGCAAGCATGCTTTATGGCTGGTATACCGGACTTGTTTATATTACACCTATTCTGGGAGGCTTTCTGGCCGACAAGTTACTGGGATATAAAAGGTCGATCGTTCTTGGAGGTCTGTTAATGACTCTTGGTCACGTTGTATTAGCAGTGGACGCTATTCCTGCTTTCTATCTGGGGTGTTTGTTGTTAATTGCCGGAAATGGCTTTTTTAAGCCAAATATTTCCTCCATGGTGGGGCAATTGTATCAAAACGGAAGTGAGCTGAAGGATTCAGCCTATACAATATTTTATATGGGCATCAATGTTGGTGCCTTTCTTGGAATCCTGCTATGTGGTTATATCGGGGAAAGTATCGGCTGGCACTTTGGATTTGGGCTGGCCGGTATTTTTATGTTCCTTGGCCTTGTACAGTTTTGGTTCTTTCGCAACTATTTTGCAGAACCAGAAAAAGTGCTCAAGTCAGATCAAATTATCAAGCATCCTGAAAATCCTGTTTCAGCGGCGGTCGAGCGAGATCGACTTATCGTTATTGCAGTGTTTTCATTTTTTACTATCTTTTTCTGGCTAGCCTTTGAGCAGGCCGGGTCTTCGATGAGTTTATATGCCCGGGATTATACCGACCGCAGTTTGGAAGCTGGTTGGGGATTGAATCTTTTCCGTATCTTAAATACGCTCATCACCTTAATTCCTCTCGGAGTTCTGGTGTGGCTGCTGTTAAATATGATTAAGCGCGCAGGTGGCAGTTATCCGCTTGCAGTTGCAACTATGGGATTAAGCGTACTATTAATATGGGCTTTGGCCTTATGGATGTTATCAAGGCAATTCACTGCTACCTCCCTTGAAATTCCTGCATCATGGTTTCAAACATTAAATTCATTATTCATCGTACTTCTTGCTCCGGTATTTTCGAAAATATGGGCTAAGATGTCTGGAGGCCCCTCGGGTCCTGTTAAGTTTGCCATTGGCCTGTTGCTTGTTTCCATTGGTTTCGCAGCTTTGGTTTTTGGTTCATCCGCAATTCCAGCGGGTGCATCCTCTGCAAAAGTAAGCCTGATATGGATCTGTCTTGCTTTTCTGTTTCATACCATGGGCGAACTATGTGTTTCACCCGTAGGTCTTTCTTATATTAGTAAGCTTTCGCCTAAAAAATATGTCAGCATGATGTTCGGCATATGGTTTTGCGCGGCAGCTATAGCTAATTACCTGGGAGGCTTCATTGCTTCGTTCATGGATAAGATTGCTGCGCAATCCTCGCTTTCAATGTTCTTTTCAATTTTCGTTATAGCGAGTGCTGTTGCCGCAATTGTTTTGCTTGGCTTGAAAGGATTCCTGATCAAGAGGATGCACAATATTTTGTAATTTATAAGTAGAATAACACCAATAAAAATGAATATTAAAAAAAAGATGAGCATGCTGCTGCTAATGTTTTTTGCAGTGATTAATGTAAATGCCGACGAGGGGATGTGGATTCCAATGCTTATTGGCAAAAATTATGATGCAATGAAAAAGCAGGGCTTTAAATTAACGCCTGAAGACTTGTATAACGTAAATAAGGCGAGTATCAAAGATGCCATTGTTTCCTTTGGCGGTTTTTGTACAGCAGAAGTTGTTTCACGCTCCGGTTTGTTATTCACCAATCATCACTGCGGATATGATGCTATTGCATCTAACTCAACTGTGGAGGACAATATTCTTGACAATGGGTTCTGGGCTAAATCATACGCGCAAGAGAAGCCGATCCCAGGCTTATTTGTGAACTTCCTTGTACGCATGGACGATGTTACGGCAAAAGTTAATTCGGCTCTGGCAGCAGTTCCGGAAGCAAAACGTGCGGCAGCGATGCCTGAGATAACTCAGAAGATTGCCGAAGACGCTGTTAAAGGAACAACTTATGAGGCAGTTGTAAAAGATTTTTACAAGGCTAATCAGTTCTTTGTGTTTATTTATCAGAAATTCAACGACGTGCGCCTCGTTGGAACTCCCCCACAATCGATAGGAAAGTTCGGTGGCGACACAGACAACTGGGAGTGGCCGCGACATACAGGAGATTTTTCTGTTTTCAGAGTTTATGCCGGAAAGGATAATAAACCAGCTATGTATTCAGAAATTAATGTGCCTTATGTTCCTAAAAAACACCTTCCGGTTTCTATCAAAGGAGTAAAGCAGGACGACTTCGCCATGATTTTCGGATATCCGGGACGGACGGACAGGTTCCTGACATCTTATGGAGTATCCTTAGCTACTGAAGAAGTTTCCCCGACCATAGTAAAGTTAAGGGATATCCGGCTGAAGGCATGGAAGGAGCAGATGGATAAAGACGTGCAGTACAGATTGAATTTATCATCAAAATATGCTCAGGTAGCTAATTATTGGAAGTATTTTATCGGTCAAACAGAGCAGTTGAAAAGTCATCACGTTTTTGAAGAAAAGCAAGCTCAGGAGGCCCAGTTCACTAGCTGGACTTCATCAAAGCCGCAGTTCACTTCTATTATGTCCGACTACCAGAACATTTACGCTAAGTACAAGCCCTATGCAAAACACCGTACTTACCTTGGTGAGGGATTGCTTGCTTCTGATTGGGTGAAGATGGTTCAGCAGTTACGACAGGCGGTATATTTCGCAGAAAAAGGTAGTCCCGAAGATAAAGCCAAAGGCCTTAAAGCAATGAATGGACTGCTTGGCTATTATCAATCTTCCTACAACGAGCAGGTAGATAAAAAAATATTCAGCAAGATCCTGAGTGCTTTTTATGATGATATTCCTAAAGATCAACATCCTAAATTTATAAAAGAGATCACTAAAAAATATTGGAAAGGAGCGCCTGAAGCAACTTTTACAAGCTATGCAGAAGAGTTATGGAACAGCTCTGCTTTGATCTCGCCTGCTAAACTGCAGGAATTTATAAAGAAGCCGTCACTTGAGCAGTTGGAGAAAGACCCTGCATACTCATATGCCTCTAACCTGATGCCGGAACTTTATATGAAAGATAATCTGTACCCATATACCGTCGACTTCGACAAAGCGAAGGCTGAGTTGGATACCAAATATCTGAAAGCTCTGCTGGAGAAAAACGGTAATGCCCCTATTTACCCTGATGCTAATTCAACAATGAGGGTTTCCTATGGGAATGTGAAGAACTACTCTCCCAAAGACGGTATCACTTACAATATTACCACTACAATGGATGGTATGGTTGCGAAATATGTTCCTAAGGATACAGAGTTTGATCTCCCAGCTAACCTTCTGCAAGCTTATAAAGAAAAAAACTTTGGGCCTTATGGAAATAACGGTACCTTAACTGTAGGCTTTATTACCAATAACGATATTACAGGCGGTAATTCAGGTTCGCCTGTTATCAATGGAAAAGGAGAGTTGATCGGACTTGCATTTGACGGAAATTGGGAAGCAATGTCTGGGGATATCGCTTTTGATAAAGATTTCAAGCGCACAATTTGTGTGGATGCCAGGTATGTGCTTTGGTGTATTGATGTACTGGGCGGCGCCAAGAACATAATTGCCGAACTGGATATTAAGAAATAAAATAGAATTCTTGGGAGGTGGCTTTCCTGTTATTCAGGGGGCGCCTCCTTTTATAAAATCATCTTCGTGCTGTGAACACTTATCGTCTTTACCTCCCGGAGAATAAATTAAATGTGATATGATCATTGGAGTTCCGAAAGAAATAAAAAACAATGAGAATCGTGTTGCCTTAAGTCCGGCAGGAGCGAAGGCATTAAGTGCAAAAGGACATACTGTAATTATTCAAAGCTCGGCAGGTTTAGGTGCAGATTTTAAAGATTCGGACTATGAGCAGGCGGGTGCACGCATTGCAGCTACTGCCCAGGAGTGCTGGGATGCGGAGATGGTAATGAAAGTGAAAGAGCCCATCGCCCAGGAGTATGGCTTTTTCAAACCAGGGCTTATTTTATTCACATACTTACACCTGGCAGCAGATAAGCCGCTGACTGAAGCTCTATTAAAGAGTGGAGTGACTGCAATTGCCTATGAAACGATTGAAGTTAACAAAACATTGCCGCTACTGACGCCGATGAGCGAAGTTGCGGGCAGGATGTCCGTTCAGGTAGGTGCACAGTTTTTGGAAAAACATTCCGGTGGTAAGGGAATTCTTCTTTCGGGAGTACCCGGAGTTAAAAGAGCAAAAGTTTGTATAATAGGTGCAGGGGTAGCTGGTACGAGCGCTGCACGGATAGCCATTGGAATGGGGGCAGATGTAACCATTCTTGATCTTAATCTTAACCGTTTACGCGAGATCGAAGATATTTTTGGAAACACTATTCATACACTGGCTTCTAACAGCTATAATATTGCAGAGGCAATAAAGCAATCAGATCTGGCTATTGGAGCAGTTTTGATTCCAGGCGCAGCAGCCCCAAAACTTGTAAGTCGCGAAATGGTAGCAGCAATGGAGCCAGGTTCGGTTATTGTCGATATCGCTATCGATCAGGGAGGAATCTTTGAGACCGTTGATAGAGTTACCACTCATGATAATCCTGTTTATATCGAAGAAGGTGTATTGCATTACGCAGTAGCAAATATGCCGGGAGCAGTTCCTCGTACTTCTACTTTGGCATTAACCAATGCAACGCTTCCTTATGCTATTATTTTAGCTGATAAAGGCGCAGAGAAAGCTATATCAGGTTCTTATGCTTTAAAGCAAGGGCTTAATACTCATGCCGGCTACTTATGTTATGCTGCTGTAGCGGAGGCGCTTGATCTGCCTTTTACTGATGTTTCGGAGGTTTTTGCTTCCAGTGCAATTTAACTTTTAACGTAAGGGGCAGATTGCCGAGTATCTCAGGCAATATCGTCTTCTGACCAATTATTCCAGATATAGAAGGGCTAACCGGTGTGTTAGTCTTTTCTTTTTCTTTCTTTTCTGACCTTGAAAACCTTCTATAGATTTCTTTTCTGCCATTAAATTGCCCCTGCTTGATTTTTATCAAGTTCATTTCTTAAGCGATGTCAATCTTTAGCAAATGCGAGAGGCCTACCTTTGAAATATCAAAACAAAAGAATCATGAAACAGAAAATCGGAATTATCGGAGCTGGAAATATTGGAAGAACAGTCGCGGCTCATTTATTAAAAGCAGGCTATGAAGTAGTATTAAGTAATAGCAGAAATCCTGAAACATTAGCAGATACCATCGAGACACTGGGAGCAGGGGCCGTCGCTGCAACAACAAAAGAGGCTGCTTCTGCCGATATTGTATTGCTTGCCTTACCATGGGCACAGCTTTCCAGCCTTAAGAAACTGACGGATTGGAACGATAAAACAGTTATTGATGCTACCAACCATTTCATCACTTATGCGCCCGATTTCAAACTTGCTGATTTAAATGGAAGAGCTTCCAGTGAAGTAGTGGCTGAGCATGTCCCGGGAGCAAATGTTGTAAAGGCGTTCAATACCCTCTATTTTAAAATTCTCCAAAGAGATCCTCAGGAGGCGAATGGTAGAAGAGTGCTCTTTTATTCAGGTGATGATTCAGGAGCAAAAGCTGAAGTGCAACATCTGATCGATGATATTGGTTTCGCCCCGGTAGATTTGGGAGACCTGGCCACAGGAAGTAAACTACAACAACCTAAAGGTGCAGTAGCCACTTTGAACCTTATTAAAGCAGCTTAACATCTAAGGAATTAATAACTCAACTATAAAACTTTAAAAAATATAATCATGAACTATATCAATTTAGCAGGACGCCTGCTTTTCTCAATCTTATTCGTTATTTCAGGAATCTCTCACTTTTCATCGCAAACGATCGCTTTTGCGGCAAGTCAGGGTGTATTGTTCGCCAATATTTTGGTTCCTGCTTCCGGTATTCTAGCTCTAATTGGTGCGGGACTTATCATAACAGGATACAAGCCAAAGTGGGGAGCCGTTCTTATACTTCTTTTCCTTGCACCAATAACCGTAGCAATGCACCCGTTTTGGACAGTAAGTGACCCTATAATGTATCAGATGCAGTTTATTAACTTCTTTAAAAACGTTTCTATGCTAGGAGGAGCCTTGATAATAATATCGTCGGCACCAGCTGCTATACCAGTGGTAAGAAGAAACACATTTAAAGCAGTTACGGCATAGACTTCTCTCAGATTTTGCTAATAATGGAATTCTTTTTGATGGAAGCGATTAGGCTGTCAAGTGATTGATGGCCTTTATCTATTTGCTATTGCTATACCTGAGTCGTTTCTGCATCTCCATAAAAAACTCCGAGATAATCGATAATAAAAATACTCTGTGAAATGAATTGAATGAGGGAAGGGTAGGCTACCTGGAATTTCCTCCTTTTCTCGTATTGAAAATAAAGCCCAAGCCATAAACATTATCTATGCTTATTGATTTAGAATGAACGAGAGCCTTTCGCAACCTGGAGATAAAAACATCTAAACTTCTGCCCATAAAATAATCGTTGTCTCCCCATAGTTGTAATAGAATCTCCTCTCTTTTTAATACCCGGTCTGGATTTTGACTAAGGAATTCCAGCAGTTCCGCTTCTCTTACAGTCAATGTCAGAGTATGATTATTCGTAAAGTTAAGTTGTAGAAGGTTTTTTTGGAACAAAATATCCCCAATTAAAATATCCTCTGCCTGGAGGTTTTCTTGCCTATCTCCCGATTTCAATTGGCGCCGCAAGATATTACGAATGCGGAGAACCAGCTCGTCAATATCGAAGGGCTTTATAATATAATCATCAGCACCTATGCTCAAACCTTGCAATCGGTCTTTCTTGTCATTCTTCGCCGTTAAGAATAAAAAGGCTTGACCAGGGTTAATTTTAGTGATTTTTTCAGCAAGATCGAAACCACTGTAATCTGGTAGCTGAATGTCCAGAAGCAATAAATCAAACTGCCCCGGCAGATCTCGATAGGTTTGGTATGCTATCTCAGCCGAATCATGCCATGTTACCTCAAAATTCATGAACCCCAGGTATTGGGCGGTTATATTCCCCAGATCCGGTTCATCTTCCACAAATAGTAGTTTATGCCTCATTTGCCAATATTTCCCTCTTCATTAAAATAAAAATAAAAATTTTGTTTCCATTACCCTCCTTGCAGTCAATTTTTATTGACCGCTAGCTGGCCCGCTAGATTTTGTATAAAGCAGAAAATACATTACAAAAATGTTATTGCGGTATAAACTTTTCCAGATTCATTCAACTCTACATCTGAATTTGAAAAATAGCAAAATTTCAAGTATTAGTTCTAAATAGCTACTTTATTATATTTTTATTAACAATTCATTCGGCCTCTATTAACAGCATTAAGACTGTTCTGCTCCTAATTTTACCTGTTAATACTTTCAAGTTATGAATAGATATACTGTACAAATGTTTTTAGCTGCAATTGTGCTGCTTGCACCTTTTATCACTAATTCGCAGGAGAGAAACCTTACGAAATATGTGAATCCGTTTATTGGCACTGGGGCTGTTGACAAGAATAGCTTGTCTGGGAGTAATTTCCCCGGAGCAACAGTGCCCTTCGGCTTTGTACAGCTAAGCCCGGATACAAGACGGGAACCGGAAGAGCCAGCATCAGGTTACGATTATAACGATACTAAGATAGTTGGATTCAGTCACACTCATCTTAGCGGTACCGGAGTTGCAGATCTTTTTGATATCCTTTTCTTGCCCGTCTCAGGAAATAAAGATAAGCCATACGAATCCTCTTTTTCTCACAATCAGGAACAGGCAAAGGCAGGATATTACCAGGTAAAGCTCTTGGATTATGATGTGAACGCTGAGCTTACTGCTACAGAACACACCGGTTTTCATCGTTACACCTATCCTGAAAAACAGAATGCTAAATTATTGATAGATCTTGGCCATTCGCTCAGCAAAAAAAGGAATTACTGGCAATGCCAAATTATTGAGTCAAATATTAGAATTGTAGACAATTACACGATAGAGGGATATCGAATATTAACAGGCTGGGCTAAACTTCGAAAGGTATTCTTTAGGGCTGAATTCTTAGAACCTATAGCGAATATCGAGCTGTATGATGGTAACACTATTCGCAAAGATGCAAAAATTATTAACGGAACAAACCTAAAGGCCCTGGCCAGCTTCAAACTTAGCGCTCAAAAGCCTCTGTTAGTAAAGGTCGGCCTTTCTGCGGTTAGCATTGAAAATGCGAGATTAAATTTACAACAGGAAAACCCGGATTGGAATTTCGACGCCAAAGTACAGGAGGCCGATCGTAAATGGGAAAAAGAACTTAATAAAGTATTAGTAGAGGGTACGCAGGAACAGAAGGAGATTTATTACACAGGTTTATACCATGCCTTTATTCAGCCTAACAATATTGCAGATGTTAATGGAGAGTATCAGGCCACAGACTTTAGTATACAAAAAGCAATTGATAATAAGCATTATTCAACTTTTTCACTTTGGGACACATACAGGGCTGCCCATCCCTTGTATACCTTGCTACAAGAAGAAAGAACAGCAGGTTTTATAAATAGTATGATCCGGCAATACGAGACCTACGGTTACTTACCAATCTGGCAATTATGGGGCGAAGAGAATTATTGTATGATTGGGAACCACGCAATTCCAGTTATAGTTGATGCTGCCTTAAAAGGGATTAAAGGATTCGACCTTAATAAGGCATATAATGCCGTGAGGGCTTCATCAATAACAGATCATCCCGGATCTCCTTTTTCATCGTGGGATAAGTACAAGTATATTCCAGAAAATATCCAATCTCAATCTGTTTCGATCACTCTTGAGATGGCCTATGACGACTGGTGTGTGTCGCAGTTTGCAAAGTTGCTTGGTGAAGAGGACGACTTTAAGTATTTCTTGGAAAGGTCTCAGCGCTACCGTAACCTATATGATAATAGTACTGGATTCTTCAGAGCAAAAAACACCGAGGGAAAATGGATAGACCCATTTAATCCTCTTCAGTATGGTGGAAATGGAGGAAATCCGTACACAGAGGGAAATGCCTGGCAATATTTCTGGTATGTGCCACAAGATATAAAAGGCCTAATTTCTTTGGTAGGCGGAAACAAAGCCTTTACGGCCAAGCTTGATAAGTTCTTTACCCTAAATGCTTTGCCAGAGGAGGTAAATGGGAATGCATCTGGGTTTATCGGCCAATATGCACATGGAAACGAACCCAGCCACCATGCAGCTTATTTATATAATTACGCAGGTCAGCCCTGGAAAACGCAGGGATATGTCGCAAAAGTATTAAACACCCTGTACAATAATTCATCTTCTGGTTATTCGGGGAATGAAGACTGTGGTCAAATGTCTGCTTGGTACATTTTCAGTGCAATGGGTTTTTACCCCGTAAATCCAGCCAATGGAAGTTATCAAATAGGATCTCCAGTACTTAAAAAGGCTAAGATCCAGCTAGCCAATGGACGAAGCTTTACTGTAACAGCGGCAAACGTCTCGCCGATAAATACCTATATTCAAATGATAAAATTGAACGGAAAGCCTTATAATCAAATCTCTATTACCCATAAGCAAATTGTTAGCGGAGGTACATTGGAGTTTATAATGGGCAGCACACCTAATAAGAAGTGGGGGATGGAAAAAGAGTAGCTGCTAGTTTCAGAATTATCTTGACTTTTGTCAACTTCATTTCTTAAGGGATGTCAAGTTTCAGGTCTTTTTCATGGTTTAATTTTGAGTATCAATAGAGAGATCAACTATAACAATCTTTAATTAAAATACTCATGAAACTTGCTATCATCTCAGCCATATTTATTATTCTGGCGAATGCCTTAAATGCCCAGGACAGCACCGTGGTTAAAGCTCATCCATCTTATAATGATCATGGGAAGATCCACCGTGTTTGGTTTGGAGAAAACTATAGGCAGGAGTGGGCGATAGATACTAAAGTACCTCTTCTTCGAATTTCTCAGATACAGGGAGGATTAACCCCTACAACAAGGGGAGGAGGCCACCAAACTCATTCGCTTCGATTAACCGACAAGAAAGGAAATGAGTGGGTGATACGTTCAATCGAAAAGTTTCCTGAGGTACTGATCCCTGAACAGATAAGGAACACCTTCGCGAAGGATTGGGTAGACGATAATATGTCGGCCCAACATCCCTACGCGGCGCTTATTGTTCCCGTATTAGCTGAAGCTACTGGCGTGCCGCACACTAATCCTGTTATCGGAGTGGTGGCGCCAGATGCAGCTCTGGGAGAGTTTGCAGCCGATTTTGAAAACAAGCTGGTGTTGCTTGAAGAACGCGAGCCATTAGGAAAATCAGACAATACACTTAAAATGTTTGCCGCACTCGATGCTGATAGCAAGAACCGGGTTAACGCAGAGGGTTTCCTTAAGGCCCAACTACTTGATGTAATCATTGGCGACTGGGACAGACACATTGATCAATGGAGATGGAAGGATATACAGGAGGGTGAAGGAAAGCAGTACCTCGCTGTTCCCCGTGATCGTGATCAGGTGTTCTATGTAAACCAGGGCCTTTTTCCGAATGTCGCATCCCGCTCATGGCTGCTTCCTTTTCTGCAGGGATTTGATTCGAAAGTGCGTAACATCAATACTTATTTGTGGGAAAGCAGGCTCATGGTATCCAGAATATTAAATGAGCTTAGCTATGAGCAATGGATGGATATTACCAGAGAAGTTGTTGCTGCATTGCCAGACGAAGTGCTTGAAGCATCGCTTAAGAGGCTACCTGAATCTTCTTATAAGCTCCGTCACAAGGCCCTTCTGGCAAACATGAAGAGTCAGCGTGAGAATCTCCTGAAAGAGTCAGAGAAGTTCTATCGTTTCATCAATGAGACCGTTGAGATTAAAGCTTCAGATAAAAATGAGTATTTCTCGCTGAACGCAGAGGGAGAGAACCTCAACCTGGAGATCTTTAGATTAAGTGGATCAGGCAAAAAGGAGCTGGTGTTTTCTAAAATAATCAGACCTGAGTTTACCAAAGAAGTATGGTTGTATACAGGAAAGGGAAATGACAAGATTTCTATCAATAATCCTTCTAAAATTAAAGTGAGAATTGTAGCCGCTGAGGGAGAGAAATTACTTGATGCGGCTGCATCAAGTCGTCCTACTCATCTCTATGCAAAAGCAGACGGAATACACATAAATAGCAATGATAGGGCTTTTAGAAAGCATTTTTCAGGGGATACTCTTCATACCCGCTATATTCCTATTAATAGGTACAATGTTAATATGCCACTTATTACAGGCGGATTCAATAGGGATGACGGATTTATTTTAGGTGCAGGTATAAAACACACGCACCAGGGATTCAGGAAAGTACCATACGCGAGTGAGCACGAATTCACAGTAGCGCATTCTTTCTCCACGTCTGCTTTCCGCATTAAGTATAACGGCGACTGGAAACAGGTGATCGGTAAAGCGGATCTTACTATAAATGCAGCTGTATATGGGCCAAACAATACAATTAATTTTTATGGCAGGGGAAATGAGACTTTGAGGTTAAGGGGAAGCAGATCTGATCTTTTCTATCGCTCTCGCTTTAATTTAGCCACTTTAAGCAGCGGCTTAAAATGGAATTTAACTGAAAATACTAGTTTCACTGCAGGGCCAGTCTTCCAATATTACTCTTATCAGTCATCTGAAAATATAGGCAGGTTTATTAGCAGTAACTATACTGGCTCTTATGACAGTGAGTCTTTGGATAAGGATAAATTCCATGGAGGATTAAGTATGAACCTGCTGAGCGATCATCGAAGCAATACCTTATTGCCGGCTTCAGGAACCTATGTGAAGATTAAAGCAGAAGGTTTAGCAGGATTGAACGAAGCTGCAAAATCTTTTGTTCAGGTAACACCAGAATTCAGATGGTATAAGAAATTAATGCGAGATTCAGCTTTAGTCTTTGCGCACAGAATTGGTGGAGGTATAACACTGGGTGATGCAGCCTTCTATCAGTCACTTTTCCTGGGAGGGCATGATAACCTTTACGGTTTCCACCAGTACCGTTTTGCCGGCGAACAGATGTTATACAACAATATTGAATTACGCTTAAGGATAGCAAAACTAGCAACATATATTCTCCCGGGCGAAGTTGGTATAAGTAGCTTTTACGATACAGGAAGGGTATGGGTAGATGGGGAAAAATCCGACCAATGGCACCACGGAGTAGGAGGGGGAGTTTATCTGGCTCCGGCAAATTATGCTTTAATTCAATTCATTGCAGGTCACTCTACTGAGGGCTGGTACCCCTACCTTAAACTTAGTGCCCGTTTTTAATTTTTGTTAATCATGAACTACTCAGCAGAATTAGAAGGAGTAAAGGCAGAGGTTGAACGTCTCTATCAGAATTACCCTAACGAGTCTTTGGTCTATCATAACTTCGCGCACACAGAGAGAGTTGTCCAAAAAGCAGGTGAACTAGGAAATCATTATAAACTGAACGAGAAGGATTTTTTCATTCTTTTAAGTGCAGCCTGGTTTCATGATGTAGGCTATTTATTCGACGCTGCTAATCACGAAGAAGCAGGGGCGGAGGTAGCCGGACGCTTCTTGTCTTCACTTGGCAGCAGTACAGATATTATTGATTCCGTTAAAAGTGCTATTATATCCACGAAAATCCCTCAGGCAGGAGCCAATCTCGTTGAGCAAATCCTTGGAGACGCAGACCTTTTTCATCTAGGCACAAAAGAATTTAAAGGGCTGAATAAGAGCGTGAGAAAGGAATACAGCCTCTTGTATCCTCAGGAATATTCAAAAGAGAAGTGGCTTATTAAAACTATAGCCTTCCTTGAATCTCATCGGTATCAAACTGATTTTGCTAATGACATTTTAAACAAGCAGAAACAGAAGAATATAGAAACTCTTAAATCCAGGTTAACGGGTAATAATTCAGAGGTTCAAGAAGATGCTAAAATTGTAAAATCTATCAATCATGCTCCTGTAAAAGAAAAGGAGGAGAAACCATCCAGGGGAATAGAGACGATGTTCCGTATCAGCTCAGCCAATCATCAGCGCTTAAGTGACATGGCAGATAATAAAGCTCATATCATTATAACTGTTAACTCTATTATTCTTTCAGCTATTTTAAGCTTCCTTATCCGCAAAATAGATTCAGAGCTTTACCTGGCCTGGCCCACTGCCCTGATTATGTTGGTTAGCTTGTCTGCAATCATTTTTGCGATATTATCCACCCGCCCTTCGATTACCAAAGGAACCTTTTCTCAACAGGAGGTAGACGAAAAGAAAGCAAACCTCCTCTTCTTCGGAAATTTTCACAAAATGTCCTTTGAAAGTTATTCTGCTGCAATGCTAGTGGCGATGAATGACAAGGAGTACCTATACCAGATGCTTATTAAGGACCTGTATTCCCAGGGTGCTGTTTTGGGAAAGAAATACAGGCTACTGCGCATCTCTTATAATATTTTCATGTATGGTTTAGTTGCAGCAGTCTTTGCTTTTTTAATCGCAAGTTTGTTATTCGCTTAAAAAATGCATTATGACATAAGATGGCTCATGCTGTGCATGGGCCATTTTTATGGTATATTACTTCACCTGAATCTCCTCTAACCATTCTACAATTCTATTCTTGTTTTTTCGAAAAGCTATTATAGGTCAATAGGACTCCTGTATGAAAAAAACTAAGGTGAGCCTCATGAGAGTAATTGGTTGAAATGTTTCTATCAGGCTGCCATTTCGAGGAAATAAGTAAAACGTTTTAGCAGAAATTGAAATTGTTTTTTTAGGTTTGTTTATGGAAGTCTTTTGGCCTTGATCTACATTCTTGATTGAACTTTAAGAAATAGGATCTTTTATTGCTAACCCAATTTTTCCTACCAAAAATCAGGATGGTTATAAATGGCTTTAGCACCAGTTTTTATATGAAAAATCGAAATTCATGAAATTACGTTCACTATCGCAAATGCTGATTGTTCTTGCAATTCTCTCTTCCTTTGCAAGCAAATGTTTTTCTCAAAAACTTCCGTTGTTGGATAAAAGCAAGGGAAACCCTGTATTTCCAGGATGGTATGCTGATCCTGAAGGAGTGGTCTTTGATAAAAAGTACTGGATTTATCCCACTTATTCAGCTCCCTATGAGGATCAGGTTTTTATGGATGCTTTTTCATCCAAAGACCTTATTACCTGGAAAAAACATCGAAGGATTATTGATACGGCCTCAGTTAAATGGGCCCGAAGAGCAATGTGGGCGCCATGTATTATAAAAAAGGATAAAAAGTACTACCTGTTCTTTTCTGCAAATGATATACAGAATGAGCAGGAAACAGGGGGAATCGGGGTAGCTGTTGCTGATAAGCCGGAAGGCCCTTTCCAAGACTATCTAGGCAAGCCTCTCCTGGATAAGATTAATAATCGTGCACAACCTATTGATCAGTTTGTGTTTCAAGATAAGGATGGGCAGTATTATATGATCTATGGCGGATGGGGGCGTTGTAATATGGTGAAACTAAAAAGCGATTTTACAGGATTCACCGCATGGGAGGATGGAAACATTTTCCGCGAGATTACTCCTAAAGGATATGTTGAGGGGCCCTTTATGTTTATAAGGAATTCCAAATACTACTTTATGTGGTCGGAAGGTGGCTGGGGAGGTCCGGATTACCGTATAGCTTATGCTATTGCAGATTCCCCTTTTGGCCCCTTTGAACGCATAGGTACTGTATTGCAACAGGACCCGAAGGTAGCTACAGGTGCGGGGCACCATTCAGTTATGCAGGTTCCAGGGAAAGACGAATGGTTCATTGTTTATCACAGGCGGCCTTTGGGTGAAACCGATGCTAATCATCGTGTTACTTGCATCGATAAAATGAGTTTCGATGAGAAGGGCTTCATCCTGCCCGTAACAATTACTCATCAGGGTGTGGGGAAAAGGAAATAGTTAACCCTCGTTTAGTTTTCATTAACAATTCATTGAGCCTCTATTAACAGGAAGGATAGAGGAAAGATCTTATTTTTATACTTTCTGTTAATTAATCATCTTCTCTTAGCTATGAGTCTTAACAAGCTCCCTCAAGTGAAAATACAGATTTTCGCTTTTAGTATTCTCGTATCATTTCTTGGTTTCACTTCTGTCTCTGCTCAGAAGAAAATTTATGATCCGGTTGATTATGTTAATCCCCTAATGGGAACAGATTCGAAAGGTGATCTTTCCAATGGGAACACCTACCCGGCTATTGGCCTCCCTTGGGGAATGAATATGTGGACAGCCCAGACCGGCAAAAATGGCGATGGCTGGCAATATACTTACAGTGCTGACAAGATCAGGGGAATTAAACAGACGCATCAGCCTTCTCCCTGGATGAATGACTATGGACAATTTTCACTCATGCCGGTAAGCGATAAAGCAGTTTTCGATCAGGAGGAACGTGCAAGCTGGTTTTCGCATAAAGCGGAGACAGTAAAACCTTATTATTATAGTGTATATCTCGCTGATCACGACGTTACTGCCGAAGTTACCCCTACAGAGCGTGCAGCAATGTTCAGGTTCAGTTTTTCAAAAAGTGATAGTTCCTTCGTGGTGCTGGATGCTTTTGATGCTGGATCAGAAGTAAAGATCATTCCGGAAAAAAGGATGATCATAGGCTACTCGACCAAATACAGCAGGGGCAATTTGAAAAATTTTAGAAATTACTTCAGCATTGTGTTCAGCAAGCCCTTCAGCAATTATTCTGTATGGGAAGGTAAGCAACGATTCCTGAATAAGACAGACCGCAAAGGGAACCACGTAGGCGCAATAGTTGGGTTCTCGGTAAAAGGGAAATCCGACCCCGTGCTTGCCAAAGTATCATCGTCTTTTATTAGCGCGGAACAGGCCGAGCTTAATCTGAAGGAACTAGGAAACGATTCTTTTGATCAGCTTGCAGCGAAAGGCCGTAAAGCCTGGAATGAGAAACTTGGACGCCTGCAGGTAGAAGGAGGTAGCGAGGAGCAGCGTAAAACATTCTACTCCTGTCTGTACCGTACCTTGTTCTTTCCAAACAGATTATACGAAGTAAACGGGGAAGGGAAGATCGTTCATTACAGTCCCTACAATGGTAAAGTATTACCGGGATATATGTTCGGTGGAACGGGCTTTTGGGATACCTTTCGCGCCTTATACCCTTTTCTTAATCTGATGTACCCTTCTATTAACAAGGAAATGCAGGAAGGCCTTATCAATGATTATAAGGAAGGTGGATTTCTACCAGAATGGAGTAGTCCTGGTTTTGCTGATATTATGGTTGGTAATAACTCCGCTTCCGTAGTCGCCGATGCATATATAAAAGGATTAAGAGGATACGATATTGAGAAGCTTTATGAGGCTTTGATCCATGGTGCCAATAATGAAGGACCAATGACTGCAGTAGGCAGGAAGGGTGTCGGCTATTATAACAAGCTAGGGTATGTGCCTTATGATGTTGATATTAATGAAAACGCTGCGCGTACACTCGAATATGCTTACGATGATTTTGCAATCTATCAGCTGGCAAAAGCATTAAAGCGTCCGAAAGAGGAGATTGAGCTTTATGCAAAGCGTAGCCAGAATTATAAGAACCTTTTTGACCCGGAAACAAATCTTATGAGAGGGAAAAATAAAGACGGTTCCTTCCAGCGTCCGTTCAATCCTTTGAAATGGGGTGATGCCTTTACAGAGGGAAATAGCTGGCATTACAGCTGGAGCGTATTCCATGATATCAACGGCTTGATGCAGCTGATGGGAGGAAAGGAGAAGTTTACCCAGATGCTGGATTCAGTTTTCACCATGCCGCCACTTTTTGATGATAGTTATTATGGTGGAGTTATTCACGAGATCAGAGAAATGCAGATCGCTAATATGGGCCAGTACGCACACGGTAATCAGCCGATCCAACACATGATCTATTTGTATAATTACTCAGGCACCCCATGGAAAGCGCAGTACTGGGTAAGAGAGGTGCTGAACAGGTTGTATAAACCTACACCTGATGGATATTGCGGTGACGAGGACAATGGACAAACCTCTGCCTGGTATGTTTTTTCCGCCCTTGGCTTCTACCCCGTTTGTCCTGCAACTGATCAGTACGTTTTCGGAGCCCCCTTATTTGATAAGGTTAGTTTGAAGCTTGAAAATGGAAAAGTATTTGAAATTACTGCTCCCGGCAACGGAGATTCGAACAGGTATGTTAAAAAGGTCAACCTAAACGGAAAAGTCTACGACAAGAACTGGATCAGCCACGCAGCAATTCTCAACGGAGGAAAACTGAATGTGGAGATGCAATCTGAACCGAATAAATCCCGGGGTACCGGTCAATCTTCTGTTCCTTATTCCTACTCTCTTGAAGCTTCGGTGAAGTAATGAGCAGAAAATCAGGCTTATAAATACTAAACCGCATAACGGTAGAAAACTATTTGTAATTAAATACTTTAAGAAATGCTTAGAATAAATTTCAAACACACACTTTTCTCTATTTTTCTTTCATTCAACGGTTTTTCCGCTTTGGCCCAGGATAATTGGGAGTATATTGACCGGAGTAAAATAGTAGCAAGCGACACCACAACAAGAGGTAAGTATACGTTGGTCTTCGTTAATATGCAGCCAAACTTTAGCGAAACCGTGACTAATCGGCTTTCAGAAGTTTTTTTCGAGGTATACCCGAAAGAAGCAAAACTCTATAATAAAAACACAACGGACTCTGTTTTTTTCGTGATTGATCCTGGATACGATGGCGTAGCGGCGGCGGCAGGTAGAACTATTCGATTTAACCCTGCCTGGTTTGATCGGAATCCGGGGGATGTTGACGTGGTAACACATGAGGTAATGCACCTGGTTCAGAGTTACCCGGGTGGAGCTGGTCCGGGGTGGGTAACGGAAGGAATTGCAGACTATGTTCGTTTAACCATGGGGGTAGACAATAAAGGCGCAGGATGGAGCGTGCCGGATTATAAAGAATCGCAATCCTATACAAATGCTTATCGTATTACAGCTCGCTTCTTCTACTGGATGGAAAAGAATGTAAAAAAAGGTCTGGTTAAAAAGCTTGATAATGCCATGAGGACCAAAACGTATAGCGATTCCTTCTGGAAAGATCATACAGGTAAAACGATCGACGAGTTATGGAGTGATTATGGCAAAAATCCGGTTATTTAATGCTGGACGGAATGAAAATACTTGTCAAAGCTCTTTTTCTCTTAGCGCTCGCTCCCCTGGCTTCTTCTGCGCAGAAGAAGCTGGTGCAGTATGTTAAACCCATAATAGGAACTGCTAAGATGGGGCATACCTTTCCGGGAGCTACAGTGCCTTTCGGAGCCGTTCAATTAAGTCCTGATACTGATACTATACCCTATGCAGTTGGCGGTAAGTATAATCCGGATGTATATAAATATTGCTCCGGTTATCAGTACTCCGACAAAACTATTGTTGGTTTTAGTCATACCCATTTTAGTGGTACTGGCCACTCTGACCTTGGAGATTTACTGATCATGCCAACCGTTGGCTCCATCCAAATGAACCCAGGTACAGCAGATCATCCCGAGAATGGCTATCGCTCGCGTTTTAATCACGAGAACGAACAAGCTGAAGCTAACTATTATAAAGTGAAGCTGGATGAAAAAGATATTCTGGCAGAGCTTACTACTAGCACCCGGGTCGGATTTCACCGCTATACCTTTCCGAAAACGGATGATGCTCATATCATTTTTGATCTAACGGCAGGCATCTATAACTATGATGAAAAAAATGTGTGGACAGTAGTCAGGGTTGTGAATGATACTCTGATAACAGGCTTTAGGCAAACATCTGGCTGGGCAAGGACGCGTACGGTTTACTTTGCTATGGCATTTTCCAAGCCTTTTAAAAGTTATGGCAGCAAGAATGGCGAACAGAATCAGGTTTATAGGGGCTTCTGGCGTAAGTTCAATCAAACCGAGAATTTTCCAGATCTGGCCGGGCGCAAACTTCGGATGCACTTCGATTTTTCAACCGCCAGTTCAGAGCAGTTGCAAGTGAAATTTGCAATAAGTCCGGTTAGTATGCGTAACGCTTTGCAGAATATGCAGCAGGAAGTGCCACATTGGAACTTTGATCGTGTTCGTCAGGAAGGGCAGAACCTTTGGGAAAATGAGCTTAACAAGATCATTGTTGATGTTCCAACCCAGGAGGATAAAATTAATTTTTATACAGCAATGTATCATGCTGCACTTATGCCAACTGTTTATATGGACGTGAACGGCGAGTATAAGGGTTTGGATCAGGAAGTGTACCAGGTTAAAGGGTTCACGAACTATACTTCATTCTCCCTATGGGATACCTTCAGGGCCTTTCATCCCTATTTAAATCTTATCAACCAGTCCCGCAATGCAGATATGGTAGCCTCAATGATGGCGCACTATCAGCAAAGCGTGTTGCCTATGTTGCCGATCTGGTCTCATTACGCAAATGATAACTGGTGTATGAGCGGTTACCATAGTGTTTCTGTCATTGCTGATGCAATACTAAAAGGAGTATACAAGGGTGATGCAATAGCTGCACTTGACGCTTGTGTAAAAACGGCAAATAGCCGGAATTATGAAGGCATCGGTTATTATATAGATAAAGGTTATTTACCATCAGAGTATTCAGGTACTTCGGTATCTAATACTTTAGAATATGCGTATGACGACTGGTGTATAGCTCAACTAGCTAAGAAGCTGGGACGGACAGAAATATACAATACATTTATTAAAAGGGCTGGAAGCTGGAAGAATGTGTATGACCCGGGAATAGGATTTATGAGACCGAAGATGGCTGATGGCACTTTCAAAAAAGACTTTGATGTATTGAAAACAGATGGGCAGGGATTTATAGAAGGAAATGCCTGGAACTTCAGCTTGTACGTACCACATGATCCGGAGGGAATGATGGCGGTAATGGGAGGGAAGGCTCGACTAGAACGCTATCTGGATTCCTTATTCAGCATGCACCTACCCGATGAGTTTTTTGCTCATACAGAAGACATTACCCGCGAAGGTATTATTGGAAATTACGTTCACGGAAATGAGCCGGCCCACCACGTTGCTTACCTCTACAACATTGTCGGACAGCCTCGTAAAACGCAGGAAAAGATTCGTATGATCCTGAAGAATCAATATCATAACGGTCCGGACGGACTTGGAGGTAATGATGATTGCGGGCAGATGAGCGCCTGGTATATTTTTAGTTCACTCGGCTTTTATCCGCTTGCACCAGCTTCCGACGAGTACTGGTTAGGAAGCCCTGCGGTGAAGTCTGCTTTGATACAATTAGGCAATGGAAAAACACTTAGAGTACAGGCCATTAATCAGTCAGACAAGAATGTGCATGTTAAAAAGGTAATGTTTAACGGCAAGTTAGTAGAGGGTATGCGCCTAAAACATTCCGATGTGGCACGCGGCGGAGACCTGGTATATTATATGGAAAGATGAAGGATTGATTCTTTATCCAGGAGGTGACCTCGTTGCAATAGCTGAATTGCAGGGTCTCGTGACTAGTAAAGGTCTTTGAAACTGGATTATTTAATTTGGAAGCGAATATATATATAGCGATCTATAATAGGGGTTAGTATATATTCAAACGTATGCCGACCCTGAGTTAACTGCATTTTTCTGGTAATTTAATACTGATTACTCTTATTGATTTGAAAAATTAAAGGAAACGTTTAATATTACTCGAGCTGCGGATCTTGTCCAAGGCGAATAGGGTATTTGATATTATTTTAATGAAAAGGTATTGTAAGGTAATTGGGCTATTATTTATGCTTTTAGCTGTAGGTGTGGCCGGGGCAAATGCGCAGAATAGAATGAGTAAGCATGCTGCGGAGAAAGCAGCGGCAGAGGCACTTCGCACTCAGTTGGAGTTGCAAAAAGTGGAGGCATTAAAGAGTTGGAAGGAGAAAGTTGTAACAACTGGGCCTTACAAAATGAAATTTGATTATAAGACTTTTGGACAGGCACCAAAAGATGGGCGCAGCTTATACATCTCAATGCATGGAGGCGGAGGGGTTCCGACCGCCTTTAATGACCAACAATGGAAGAATCAGATAAACCTGTACAAACCAGCTGAAGGGATTTATCTTGCGCCAAGATCTCCCACTGATAGTTGGAATCAGTGGCATCAGGCACATGTTGATTCCCTTTTCCAACAGATCATCAGGTACAGTATAATAGCAGAGAATGTAAATCCTGATAAAATTTATCTGCTGGGTTATTCTGCAGGAGGAGATGGAACCTATCAGGTAGCAATGAGGATGGCGGATTATTTTGCTGCTGCTGCTGCAATGGCTGGCCATCCGGGGGATGCGCGGCCCGAGAACTTCTATAATCTTCCTTTTGCTGTTTTTGCTGGTGGTAAAGATGCTGATTATAATAGGAACGGTCTGGCGGCTGTGTGGAAACAAAAGCTTGATAGCCTTCAGGCAGCAAGCCCCAAGGGATATGTTCATCAGGTAACGATTTACCAGGAAATGCCTCATTGGATGCAAAGGAAAGACACTGTAGCAATTCCATGGCTTGCCGGTTATAGAAGGAAGTCTTTGCCAGAAAAATTGGTTTGGATCCAGGATGATGTGCCTGTAAAGCAGTTTTATTGGCTATCTGTACCGGAGGGAAAAGCAAAGCCTGGGGCAAGGACTGTTGTTTCAATTAGCAATAATGTGATTAATATAGAAGAAAATCAGAATCCTGAACTCATTATTCTCCTAAACGATAAATTGGTAAATTTAGATAAGAGTATCACGATAAAGTACAAGGGAAATGAAATTGCTGAGGAAAAAATTCAAAGATCCAAAGCCTTGATCGAACGTACTGCCCAACGACTGGATCCATCTCTGATCTTTAGTGCAGCTATAAGAATTGAGAATAATGAATTTAGGGGATCGGCGAAATAAGTCGAAATGTCCGTTGGCAATATAAGAGAAAAGAGGGCTGTGTTTATCTAATATACTGTCAAGGTAGTTTTGCAATAGAAGATGAATGCAATTGAGACAAACGAACTATAAGTTGAGAATTCTAACCTGTTTGGAAAGGGGATTTTCGATTATTAATTGTGCCAAACTTATGAGTTGAAAATTCATCTTTTATCGCAAGGTGTGAATGCATTCGATGGATAAGTAAAAAACAATAAATGAATTATCAGTAAAATAAATGCATCTTCAATTATCGACGGTTCAGTTTGTGCAATTTTTTAAAAAGTGTTGCTACTTCTACGTTATCTTATTATTACCATTTTCTGGAGCTGCTCAAAGCACAAGTTCTGACTATCCCGTCAGTAAGGTGAATGTCTTTTTGGGAACTTCTGGAGATCACGGGCAACTATCGCCTGCTGCTTCATATCCTTTCAGTATGTTTAGCATCGGTCCTGTTACTTATCCTAATACACACACAGGCTATGAATATCTGGCGAAGGAGTTCCTGGGCTTTACCCATAATCGATTTGAGGGGGTAGGCTGTCAGGGAAGCGGGGGAAACATTCTCGTCAAACCCTTCACTGGTGAGTTTTTTCAGGAGCAGAAGTTGATCAAGCGCACGGAGGAAGGCAGTCCTGGCCACTATAGCGTTAGCTTTACAAATGGCATCAAAGCTTCTTTTAGCGTTTCTAAAAAGGCCGGTATCCACCTATATCAATTTCCTAAGGGTAACAAAGGAATTTTTATTGATTTGAGCAGTGTCTTAGCGAACCGGTTCTATAGCGAGGAGCACAAGGTGGAAAGAAGTTCCCTTAGTGGTTTTGTTGAGGCAGGAACTACCTGTAACGCCGGGAAGTACAAGCTCTACTATTATCTGGAATTCAATAAACCGGTAACTTGGAAGAAGCAGGATAAGCACAAATATCTGGTGATGTTGGATGAAACTACAAGGGATCTGGAGATGCGGATCGCCTTTTCATCTGTAAGTGCGGATTACGCAAAAAAAGACATAAACTACAGCAGTCTTTCCGCAATAAGGAATGAAAGCAGCAGTGAATGGAACCGGGAGTTAACCCGGATTTCAGTCAGCGGCGATAAGGAACGGGCAAAGCTTTTTTATTCACTACTTTATCGTGCACTTCAATCACCATATAAGATTTCTGAGATGGACGGATCCTATCGGGGGAACGACGGCTCCCTGCAGAATACAAAGAGTGATTTTTATAACGGTTGGGCCATTTGGGATAATTATAAAACGCAGTTACCCCTATTGTCATTCGCCTATGCAGAAAGGTATAAGGATATCGCACAATCTGTCGCTTGGTTATATCGCTATGGGAAGAAAGATTACGCCACTGAAAATGAACCCTCTAATACCGTCCGCACGGAACATGCGGTAGTGGTATTATTGGATGCTTTGAGAAAGGGATATGCGTTGCCTCTGCAAGAAATACTTCCATCTTTGCGGGCTGAAATGGATCAACTGACTTTCCAAAGCCCAGATAAAGCTCTTGAATCTTCCTACGACCTATGGGCTTTCGCCGGGTTATTGAAAGACCTGAAACAAAGCGAGCTGAGTAAACGATACTACTCAAAGGCGCTTGAATACAGGAACTACTGGAAAAAGGATTTTCAGGATCTAAACAAAGAAGATATTGATGCCATGTCAGCCCGTAAAATGTATCAGGGTACCGTTTGGCAGTACCGGTGGCTGGTGCCTTACGATGTAAAAGGCCTGAAAGAACTGGCAGGAGGTGAGAATGATTTCATACAGCAATTGGATAGGTTTTTTGACAGGGATTATTATAATCATGCTAACGAGCCGGATGTGCAGGCTCCCTATCTATACCAGGCTACGCAGAAACCATGGAAATCTCAGGCACTGATTAGAAAGATAGCTATTGATACTATGGTACAAAACTACTTTAATGATAACAGCAAGGGCATTGGGTCTTACATTGGAAGGATCTATAAAAATGAAGCCCAGGCCTATCTGAGGACAATGGACGACGATGCGGGTGCAATGTCCTCATGGTTTGTACTGGCCGCGATGGGTATTTCACCAGCATGTGTCGGCGAGCCTGTTTATTACCTTCATTTGCCCCTTTTCAAGTCATTAGAAATTGCACTTCCCGGGGGCAAAAGTTTAAAGATCAGCATAAGGAACTATTCAAAGGACCATTCCTACATTAGCGCAGCCTATTTAAATGGTATTAGCTTTGATCGAAACTGGCTTAATCACCAGGAATTGATGAAAGGCGGTAAGCTGGAGTTTGTCTCTTCCGAAAAACCAAACAAAGCCTGGGGTATCTCCCAACAGTGGATTTCTTCTATTGATGATGCGGCACTTCCTCATTAATAACAGGATGTGAATATACAGGCCTTGCCTAATACCTCATTCTTTGCCGATAGAATTTCAAGGTGCCTAAGCCTGAATTAAGAGGGAATAAACACCTTGAAATAGTATGCATAGTTCAACGTTTAGTGAATTTATATCCAGCATGATAAAGGGTGTTATCTTTAAATTCCCCATAAGCCCAAAAGCCCAAGTCATCCAGGTAATCAATCCTTGAACCGTTTATTTAGTACCGGCCTTGGAAGGCGCTTATTCGTTCACCCTTGCTTCATCATAGCGAAGAAACCGCAGATATTATTTTATTTGGAGGTGATCCGTATGAGGAACCAATTGTTGCTGTTTTTTTTAGTTCTATTTCTATTTCATTAAGATAGGCCCCGACGTAGTGGGATATACTCTTCACTTGCAATTATTATATCTTTCATAGGAATAAAGATTAAAAATTCACTTCCTTGCCCATCCTCACTACTGATCTTTAAGGTCCACCTATGAGCCTCTATATTTTTTTGCACATAAAATAGTCCAAGGCCAAGACCGAAAGCCCCAAGTTGATTTTTACCTCTATAAAACTTTTCAAAAATTCGCATGCGTATTTCAGTAGGAATGCCTATTCCATTGTCTTTAATAGCTAAACATAGCCCTCTCTCTGTTTCTAAAGTTTTAATACAAATAGTCTTTATTGGCGATTGGTTATATTTTGTTGCATTGTCAAAAAGGTTGAATAGCATCGTTGTAAATAGAAACTTGTTCAGGATAACTTTCTTATCAGGAATACTGGCGGAGAAAGTTACCACTGCATTTCCCTGACTTTTGATTCTGTAATCTTCAATCAGCTCAATTAATAAAGTGTTTAACCAATAGCCTTCTTTTTCAATATCTCCTTTAGGCATCGAGGTTATATCAAGTGCAAGGTTAATAAGGGCATGCAGGCGCTTTGTCTGACGGTCTATCACTTCTGTTAGACTTCTTACATTGTTGGAATCAGCTGTTATCTCAGGGTTGCCCAAACTTTTATTAGCTACCATAATGGTGCTTAAGGGGGTATTAAACTCGTGGGTAATGCTATTTAGAAAGTCTGATTTCATCTCAGCCAGTTTTTTCTGCTTTTGCCAATTCCGATAAGTAAAGTAGAAAATACCGATAATTAACAAGATGGATGAAAGGGATAATAGAAAGGTTGGCATCATTTCCTTCATAACCCCTAATGTTCTGTTTTTCCTATCAGCAAAAAGACTGAAACTAATTTGGTAAGTATTAGGATCGGGAGTGCTTACGGTGTAGTAACATATCCGGTTTGATTGATTCGGTGTTTTTAAACCTCCCCCTATTATTACGCCATATATTGAATTAAACGGAGTATCATGAGACTGGGTTGCCTCTGATGTTATTAAAAGATTATGATATGTTTTTCCATCGAAAGTGACAGCCAGTCCTTCAACCGTAAGAAGATAATCAAGGTTTTGGCTTAAGTTTTCCTCTTTAATCATCAAGTTGAAAACGCTGTCCATGTTGCACCGCAGACGCAGTTCCCTAAAAATACTATCACTAATTAGTTTGCCTTTCCTGATAAATTCTTGTGGTTTACGTTGTCGTTGCAATTGACGAAGGGTGGGGAGGTTGCGATTAATGAAGGTATCGATAACAAGCTGGCCTCCTGGGTAAATTTTATCATTTCTAATTTTACGTGCGTAAGCTTCACTTAGTAAATTTCCTTCCTGAAAATTGTATTCCCTATTTTTTAACTCGTATGTGTTAAATATCAAATGATATTGCAGATCAAGAAGTATAGTAAGACATAAGAGAGCAATAGCAGTATAGGGCTTTATAGGCAATTTCATTAAATATGCTTTTAGTGAAAATTACATTTAAAATGCGGTAAGTTTAAATATTGAAGCGCCATTTGTTTTGTATTAACAATTGCTATACCTTATTTATTTGATTTCAATTGAAAACGACGATATATACAATACTTATTATGATAGATTTATTTCGAAATTGCAGGAAAATTAAAGAATTGTTGTAAATTGTGTAATGACTAGTTTTTTTATCACAAATAATGAAATAGTCTACTAAATTAGTATTTTAGTTCCTGATCTTGAGTTTTAGAGAAATGTTTGCTGCTGGTACCCCTTTTTCTTCTGAAAAAATGCATCTCAATCTGTTAAAAGAGGGCGACCAGAAAGCCTTTGAACAGGTATTTAATGGGTACTGGTCAAAACTCTACGTATATGCCTACAACATCCTGCGAGATAAAGGAGTTTGCGAGGACATCGTACAGGAGGTGCTGGTGAGCTTATGGGTGAAACGGGAGTCGCTAGAGATTGAGTCGCTAAGCTCTTTTTTATTCACTGCTGTGAGATACCAGGTTTTGAAGGTGATCAGAAGCGGAAAGGTAAGGGAGGGATTCTTTCAGGAGATCGAAAAAATGTCTATGTCTACTCCTGCTGAGCAATTAGAACAAAAAGACCTTTTGAACCTTATAGAAGCGCGCATAGACGAACTACCAGGAAAATGCCGGGAAATTTTCTTGCTCAGCCGAAAGGAGCAACTCTCGAACCGTGAAATAGCCGAGCGTCTTGGTGTCTCAATTAAAACAGTTGAAAATCAAATTACAATAGCTATCCGCCGTTTAAGGTCTGATTTAGGTGACGTTTTGTTTCTTTCTACTATTGTTTTTATCTTAGGTAGGTAATTTTGCCTCACATATTCCATTATTTTCATTTTTTTTCTAACATATTTTGTATTTTCTATAAAAATAGGATCTATTGTCTTTGATTTTTTTATTAAATATCACTTGCCTTATTTTTTTGTTAAATAATTATGAATTCTTTTGGGGGTAGTAGGGGTACTTAGGGTACATACACTAAATATATCCATGAAAAGGGTTGAATTTGAAAAATTAGTTGATAAGTGCTTGGCCGGAAACGCAAGTACAAATGAACAGGAACTAGTTGATAGGTACCTGGATAATTTTCAGAAAGGCCGGCAGGAATGGAATTATCTCAACATGGGGGATCAGGATGAAGTAGGGAAAGAGATTTTTCTTAGGGTAAAAGAACAGTTGGCTGCTCAGCAGAATCAAAAAGTAATTCGCTTTAGGAGGCTTTCAGTTGCTGCTGCCGTTCTAGCGGTCCTGTTTATAGGCATTTATCATTATTCGGCCAGGACGGGGCAGGAGTTGAGTCAGAATGAAAGGATTAAGAATGATATTCCTCCTGCTACAGATAAAGCAACACTTACCCTGGCAGATGGTTCGGTTGTTAATCTTACCGACTTGAAGGAAGGGGAAGTTAAAGTGGAAAACGGTATCCGGATAAGTAAAAGGAACGGGCAGTTGGAATATGAGGTAACAAGCAATCAATCTGCAAAAGCTGCTTATAATACTATCACGACACCAAAAGGTGGAAAGTTTGTCATTTTGCTCCCTGACGGGACGAAGGTATGGTTGAACGCCGCTTCATCCCTGCACTATCCTACAGCATTTAAAGGAAAGGAGCGCAGAGTTGAGCTTGACGGAGAGGGCTATTTCGAAGTCGCCAAAAATAAGGCTAAACCTTTTCACGTGGAAGCGGATGGCACAGATGTAGAGGTTTTAGGTACTCATTTTAATATCAGTTCTTATTCTCAGGATCAGAATTTTAAAACGACTCTTCTAGAGGGAGCAGTCAAGGTCTCCCGCGCGAATAATTCAATTGTTCTTAAACCATCTCAGCAGGCCCGACTAAGCGGAGCAGATGGTTCACTGCTAAGAGAGCCTAATGTGGATATAGAAGAGGTGATGGCCTGGAAAGATGGCCTCTTCAGATTTAAAAACGCCGAGCTTAAAGACATTATGCAAGAAATCCAACGCTGGTATGACGTGGATGTAAAATATGAGGGTAACCTACCCGAAGCACAATTTACAGGATTTATCTCCAGGAAGGTGAGTATAAGCTCGGTATTAAAGATGCTTGAGCCGGGAGTAGGAGTACAATTCAGTCTTGAAGGAAGGAATCTGGTAGTTAAAAGTGCAGGATCAAAATAATATATAGAAACTCTTAAAAAACTCTCGATGAACAGTAGTTAGAATCTTCACAGAGGTTTAAATGAATAACTGCTCCGGACTTGGACCTCCGAAGCAGTCAGAGGAGCTACGGTAACTCCGTAATTGTCTCGTGTTCAGGTTAAACCCTAAATCCAAAAGTTGCGACACTTATTTCTTTTTTGCATTAACCCAAACAGTACAAAAGTATGAAAGAAGCTTTACATTCCCAATGGTATGTAGCTATTGACCATCATTTGCTCCGCAAAGGCGGGGCCCGTCCCCGCCCTGTGCTAGCTCAAGTTCTCAGAATTATGAAGCTTACCGGGATTTTTATTCTATTAGCATGTATGCAGCTAAGTGCTGCCGTTTACTCACAAAGCGTAACCCTTGATGTTAAGAACAGCAAACTTGATCAGGTATTTACAGAAATCCGCCGACAGACAGGATTCAATTTTCTTTATAATAATAGGCTGTTAAAAAAAGCCAGACCAGTTACGCTTAAAATGCAGAGGTCTGAGTTGAAAAAAGTGCTTGAAGAAGTATTTGAAAGTCAGCCCTTGAGCTATGATATTATAGAAAATACAATAATTGTTGAGGAAAAGGGAGAGTCTTTTTCCGATATAATTACTGGCCTTGTTTCTGAAACCATCAAAAAACTCATTGCAGATCAACCGGTGAAAGGTGTGGTCTCCGATGAAAAAGGTGAGCCACTGCCTGGGGTGAATGTTCAATTGAAGATACCCGGGGCGACGCCAAAGGTGGTAGTTACAGACATCAATGGTAAATATCAGTTTACCCAAGTGCCCGAAAATGCGACACTTGTTTTCACAATGATCGGTTTTAAAACTCAGGAGATTAAGTTTCAGGGAAAGGCAGTTTTAGATGTTAAACTACAACCGAATATGACAGAACTGAAGAATGTTGTAGTTACCGGTTATCAGGAGATCAATAAAGAAAGCTTTACGGGAACAGCAGTGACTATCAAAGGTGCAGATCTTAAAAAAATTAATCCTCAGAACTTATTACAAAGTATCCAGGCCTTTGATCCTTCTTTCAAACTTATGGACAATAATCTGCTTGGTTCAAATCCCAACGCCCTTCCTAATATCAATGTGCGGGGTTCATCTGCACTACCAACAGGGAATGGAGGTGTTTTGAGAAGGGACAATTTTAACGGAAATGTAAACCTTCCTGCTTTTATGCTTGATGGGTATGAAGTGAGTTTGCAAAAAGTTTTCGACCTTGATATCAATAGAATTGAATCGATTACCCTACTCAAGGATGCAGCTGCAACAGCCATTTATGGATCTAGGGCAGCCAACGGAGTATTAGTGATAACCACTAGGGCTCCCAAAGATGGAAAGCTTCAGGTTTCTTATAATTATGAGTTAAATGTTAATGCCCCGGATCTAAGCGACTATAATGTTCTTAATGCTGCAGAGAAGCTGCAATATGAATTGATGGCGGGAGTTTACTCATCTGCAAAGCAAAATATTCCTCAAGATGACTTAGATGAACTGTACTATCAGAAAATGGCGAATGTTGTGGGGGGCGTAAATACCTATTGGATGTCGCAACCATTAAGAACGGCGGCAGGGCAAAAACATTCGGTTTACCTGGAAGGAGGATCTCCGGTATTTCGTTATGGGGTAGATCTGCGCTATCAAAATCGTCCTGGGGTAATGAAAGGTTCTGCACGGGATCAATACAGTGGGGGGATGAACTTTAGCTATAATAAGAATAATAAGTTCCAGTTTCGTAACGACTTAGCAATAACCCAGGTTAAAGCAAGTGAGTCTCCTTATGGTAATTTTTCTACCTATGTACGCATGAACCCCTATTATCCATTGGCCGATGGTAATGGGAACATGATCCGCGAGATTGATAGGTTCACAGATTTTAACGGACCAGGAGGAACCAGACAAACGGAGAACGTACTTAATCCTTTGTATGATGCTACATTAAGTAGTTTCAATAAAGCTAACTATACGGAAATTATTGACAATTTGTCAGCGGAAGCAGAGCTAAGTAAAGGATTAAGATTAAGAGCTCAAATGAGCTTGACAAGCCGAATGTCAGGGGCAGATAGATTCACATCACCACAGGCGAATGAGTTCTTTTATTATGAGGCATCGAGACTAGATGAAAAAGGCAAATATTGGAACAGGGAGAACAGGGAGACTATTTGGGATGGCAATATGCGGTTGACCTGGCTAAAGCAGATAGTAAACCATTCCTTTAATTTTTTGGCCGGTGTTAACGTTCGCTCGGAGCTTTCTGATTTGAAAGATTTTGAAGCAATTGGCTTCGCCAATGACCGCTTTACCAGTATTGGTTTTGCAGCTGGATATGCAGAGGACGGTAAGCCTTTTAGTAGCCTCCAAAAATCGCGGTTATTTGGTTCATTTCTCAGTACGAATTATTCCTTTAAAAATAAGTACCTTATGGACGCGACGGTGCGTGCAGACGGGTCAAGTAAGTTTGGAGTAGATAATAAGCTAGCACCTTTCTGGTCTTTAGGTCTTGGTTGGAACGTTCACAGAGAGGGCTTTTTTAAGAGTACAATGATCAGTCAACTTCGCCTCAGAGCAACTACTGGCGTTACCGGGTCAGTATCCTTCGATCCGTACTTGTCAAAAACTACCTATGAGTACTATAGAACCAACTGGTATTCCACGGGAATTGGGGCAACGGTTAGCAATTACGGTAATGAGAACCTTGGTTGGCAAAAAACACATAGTACAGATTTTGGAATAGACTTGGGCTTATTTAAAGACCGTATTTTTATATCTCCCCGTATTTACAGAAAATTGACAAAGGATATTCTTGCTGATATTACCCTGCCTCCTTCAACAGGTTTCCAATCGTACAAAGAGAATCTCGGGGATATGGAAAACAAAGGTTTGGAATTAACTTTCAGATGGGAAGCTATCAGGTCCAAGGATTTTTCACTAAGCCTTACAGCCAATATGGCTAGTAACAGAAATAAGATTGTCAGAATTTCCAACTCGCTAAAGAAGTATAATGACAGGGTTAACGACGCGCAAGGTAATGATGATGATTTTAAAGGTGTGCCACTTCTAAGATTTAATGAGGGTCAATCTATAGATGCAATATATGCGGTGCCATCATTGGGTATTGATCCTGAAAATGGAAGGGAAGTTTTCGTAAAACAAAATGGCAGCTTAACCTATACTTGGGATGCGCGTGATATCACAGTAGTGGGTAATGCTACACCAAAGGCTTATGGCTTTTTCGGGGGTACTTTTTCTTACAAGCGCTGGATGCTAACAGCGAATTTTGAAACCAGGTTTGGAGGAGAACTCTATAACCAAACACTAGTAGACAGGGTTGAAAATGCAGATCCACGATTTAACGTTGACAGTAGAGTGTTCGAAGATAAGTGGAAGCAATCTGGTGACATGACCTTTTATAGGAATATTGCAGATCTCCGGACGACAAATGTAAGTTCAAGATTTGTTCAGGCAGATAATCTGATAAATCTTCAATCATTATACCTATCCTATGATGTTCCCAAAAAGTTGGCTTCTAAGATTTCCATGTCAAATTTACGCTTCAGTTTAAATGCGAATGACGTAGCCCGTTGGTCGTCTATTAAGCAGGAAAGAGGAATCGATTACCCATTTGCAAATAGTGTAACCTTCTCTTTACAGGCAGGATTCTAATCATCAAATATAAAGAACGGAAAAGATATGAATTTAAAAATCTTTCTACCCATAATACTAGCGGGGATATTTTTCTCTTCCTGCAACAAGTGGCTTGACGTACAACCCGAGTCGGAAATTTCGGCCCCGATCTTGTTTTCTAATGAGAGTGGTTTTCAGGAAGCACTCAACGGCCTTTATAGTAGGTGTACACAGCCTGATTTATACGGAAAAGAACTGACCGTTGGGACACCGGAAGTTCTGGCTCAGAATTACACACTAGTTTCCGCTGATGCTTTTAATTACAGGCAAGCAGGATTGTATAATTACAAACATCAAAAATTTATCGAACGTAAGGATAGTATTTGGATCGGACTTTATAATGCTATAACAAATTGTAATCTTATTCTTTCCAATATTGATGAGAAACAGAGCATTTTTGCAGGTCAAAATTATCAATTGATCAAAGGGGAGGCCCTTGCTTTAAGGGCCTACCTTCACTTCGATCTGCTGCGCTTATTCGCACCATCGTTTTCCCGGAATCCAAATGCGACAGGGATTCCTTACGTCAACACCTATTCGAAAGACGTAACTCCCATGTCAAGCGTGCGGGAATCTTTAGATAAAATTATAGCTGATTTGGAGGCAGCAAAGACCTTAATGGCGGCAGATCCAATCAGAAGTGCCGCATATATAATTAATTATCCCACCGTGACGGATACCACAAAGAATACAGAAGAAAACTCTCCTGTTCTTTTCCTGCAAAACAGGAGGCATCGGATGAATTACTTTGGCGTTTGTGGAACATTGGCTCGTGTTTATCTCTATAAGAATGATAAAGCAAACGCCTTGAATAATGCCCTTGCTGTTATACAGGCGAACAAATTTCCATGGACAAATCCAACTGATTTTCTTGCCTTCGATGAATCAAAAAAAGACCGGATCCTATATAAAGAATTAATCTTTTCCTGGTACATACCTCATATGAAGAAAGAGTTCCAGGATAACTGGTTTAGAACTGGTTCTTCAGGGATGTATATCGAATCCGATCCAGCAAAGACCCTTTATGAAACAGGAGGAGTTGGAGGAAACGACCTTCGGTATAAGCAGTGGTTAAGCCCCAGAAGCGAGCAGGGTAGAAATCCAATGGAGATAGTTAAATATCGCAGAAATCCATTAAGCAGTGATGAATCTGCAAACCTTCATTATCTGGTAGCTCCTGCAATCAGGCTGAGTGAGATGTACTATATAGCAGCAGAGAGTACTTATGCTACGGACCCGACACGGGCTTTGGGATACGTGAACCAGGTTAGATCTGTTCGCGGTATAGGAGAATCACTTCAGGTTTCCTCCGAAAACCAGTTTATTACTGAGCTCCTTAAAGAGTGCAGGAAGGAATGGTTTGCAGAAGGTCAAGTCTTTTACATGTATAAGCGTCTTAACAGGGGTATCGTTGGGCAAACCGGAGTAGTTATCCCGCCTTCTGATAATGTTTTCGTTCTGCCTCTTCCTGATGACGAAATACTTTTTGGAGGCAGATAAAGAGTTTTTTCCTAAATAAAAATACAATGAAAGTATATATATATATTATCATGGCTGTATTGTTTCTGGCATCCTGTGAGAAAGCCGAAGAACTGAAGTACAGTCACTCAGCGAACATCTTTTTTCAATTTGACGACGACAATACAAAAGACCGCGATAGTTTGGTGTACACCTTTGCTTATCGCCCCACGCTTCCGCAAGATACCGTTTGGCTGCTGGTCCGCTTAACTGGTATCCGTACTTCCTTTGATCGCTATTTTTCTGCCCGGATTGAAAAAGACTCGTCTACAGCACAGGAAGGGTTGCATTTCGAACCTTTGAGGGAAAGATACCGCATGCCTGCGGATACAGGATGGACTTATATTCCATTTGTTGTATATAACAAAGACAAACAGCTTGAAAACAGATCGGTATCTGCAATAATTAAACTGAATCCTTCAGATGATTTCGGGATTGAGAATCCAGCAATCGTTCGGGCGAAGGTTGTGTTTTCCTCAAAGCTTGAGAAGCCGAATTGGTGGGATATGTGGTTGGGAGGCTATTATTCCAGAACAAAGCATGAGCTGTTTATTCTTACAACAGGCAGAACCTCCCTTACTACTGTAGGCCTTGACGCACCAATGAACCTTTATTTTACGGGCATACTAACAACCATGCTTAATAATCCATTTAATTGGGTTCAGAAAAACCAGGCAAAAGGGTATGTTCTGACACCGGTTAGTGAAGGTTCGACTGATAGCTATTATTTCTACAATACAGCTAATCCCGCAAGGAAGATGCTTTTGCGGAAAAATAGTCAGAGCAACAAGTACTTTTTTATTGATGAAAACGGACAGGAAGTAAACTAAAAAATACTGAACAATGAACATTAGAAGAATATTACTACTGCTGGCTGTATTCGTCACTTCGCTTACGGCCTGTTATGAAGACCTGGGTGACTACGATATAAATATGCCGGAGAATCCCGGACTTACCAATCTTGATACGGTATATCAGGCAAGCGTAGGTGATAGCCTGATTATTAGTCCTAAGCTTAGTGTGTCGAATGCTGCTGACTATGAATTCGAGTGGCGTATAACAGTTATTGAAACCGGGCAGTCATTTTATTATAAAGGATCCTCTCTCCGAACGATTTTTGGATTACAGGCTAAACGTTATCCAGGCCGTCTAACTGTTATCAATAAAAGTAACGGGATGAGGTATTTTTATGATTTCAGTATTGAAGGTAAAACTCAGTTCGGTAGGGGAACGTCGGTGCTTAGCGTGGAAAACGGAAAAACACAGTTCTCTTTTATAAAACCTGACGGGTCTGTTCAGGCCCGCCTTTATGAGGCAATGCATCAAAAGGAATTGCCCGCTAATCCCAGGTATCTGTATCTGTTGAAGAATCAATTTACTGGTAATACTCCTCTCGGTTACTGGATTATAACGAGCAATGGCGGTGTTCGCCTTGAACATAATACAATGCTGGAGGATCCGAAAAACCCATCATCGCTTGCTAATAACTTTTTTGATGCACCCGAAACTATTAATGTAGGGTCTTTAAAAGCTCAGAACCATGGGGTTTTAACAGGAGTGATTAACGGTAAGCTATATGGAGGAACAACATCAACCTGGGATCAGTCCGCTACTTATGGAATGTTCGGCTTCCCGGCTGAAGGCGACTATGAATTGGCCAGCTCTTTCATATTAAGTTCGGCTCAAAATGGTACTTATTTCATTGGTTTCGATAAAAACAGGAAACAGTTCTTGAGATTCAATTTGTATGGAGCACCAATGTATTTCGGAACCCAGTACGCCATTTCCAGCACAACCATTTTTGATCCCTTAAACGTTGAAATGGAACTTATTCATATGGAGCAATTGAATAATGCTGACTGCTTTGCCTACTTCAAGGGTACGGATGCAAAGGTTTATGAACTTAAGTTTAATGTAGAATTCAACGGTCCTTTCCAATTTACGCCTCAGCATAAGCGGGTTTTTGTTAATCAGAGCATTATCGATGCCAACACTTTATGGCAGGGTGCTAAAATTGGAGTGATCTATCTCGCTTCCGGAAACAAGGTCTATCGCTACAACCCGTTAAATGAGGAACTAAGGGATTTAGCGCCAGACCTTGGTGGAAAGAAGGTGACGATGATCAAACTTTCAGAAGATGAGCAAACGCTGATAGTTGGTGTTGAAGGTGAACTTCACTACCTCGACATCAGTACTGGCAAGAATGGAGCATTTATTAAAAAAACCAGCGGAATACCGGGCGCTCCTGTTGATATGGCTGTCCGTTAGTTCAATGAATAACAGAAAAACATGAAAAATAAACTTTTTATAACATTATTATCAGCTATTCCTGCGATAGGTATGGCTCAAACAGGCCCTTTTACCCTTAGTGGGAAAGTGGGAAATTTAAATGCGCCGGCTAAAATCTTTATCGATTATATGGCCGATGGCAAGAGCGTTTCTGATTCTGCCGTTTTGAAGAATGGTGCTTTTACCTTTCAGGGGAAAGTTACCGCTCCTTCTTACTCGAGACTAATTATAGCTCACAAAGGAGAACCCAAACAACAGGTAGCTTATGGGGGCGATGTGATGCTATTCTATATGGGAGCAGATAAAATGACATTGTCGTCTAAAGATTCATTAAAGAATGCCAGTGTAAGCGGATCTAAGATCAATAATGAATATCAGGCTTTCATCAAGAGGATAGGAGGAACCATGCAGGAGCTTACTGCAAATGCAAACGCTGAGTTTTCCAGGCTTAGTCCTGAACAGCAAAAGGATACTGCCTTCTTTAATGTAGTTGACAGGAACTTCCGCCAGGCTATCAAACAAAGGGAAACCAAAATGATCGAGTTTGCTAAAGAAAATCCAAATTCCTTTTTCAGTGTAGTTGCTCTTTCTGAGGCTGCGGGAGCAAAAATGGACCTGTCAGTTTTTGAACCAATTTTCTTGTCGCTAAATCCTTCTCTTAGAAACTCCGATGCGGGAAAGGAATTTGCGGTTAGGATAAATGCTGCAAAAATTACCGTTAATGGAGCTACTGCTCCTGATTTTACACAAAATGATGTGAACGATAAGCCCGTAAAGCTTTCTGACTTCAGAGGTAAATACGTGTTGATCGATTTCTGGGCTAGCTGGTGTGGACCGTGCCGGGCGGAAAATCCAAATTTGAAAGAAGCTTATAACAAATACAAGGATAGGAACTTCACCGTACTCGGTGTTTCACTTGACCAGCCTGGTAAAAAAGCTGCATGGCTGGCAGCAATCGAAAAAGACGGGCTAACCTGGACCAATGTCTCTGACCTTAACTACTGGAATAACCAGGCCGCCAAGTTATACGGCGTACGGGCTGTGCCTCAGAATTTCCTTGTTGACCCGAACGGAAAGATCGTTGCACAGAATCTAAGGGGCAAAGAACTATTCACTAAGCTTGAAAGCTTATTAGGAAACTAATAAGGCAGAGCTATTTCTTGAGAAGCTCTTATTTGCCGCAAGGTTGGTAAGAGCTTCTTCTCTTTCGCCTATCTTATCTCTTTCTTTTCTGCACCACACACACACACACACACACTTACACTCAAAAGATACTAATAAATGAAACTAAAGTCATTAGTTCTTCTTGCTCTTTTGTCGCAGCAAACTTTTGTATCGGGACAAGGAAAAGGGAGAATATTCCATTCGGCTAAGCCTAAAGCGGCGGCGCTTGCACCTCCGGTAAAATCCGAGCCTCCACTGCCTTACGGAATGAGGCCCTACAAGGAGGTTATCAACGATCAGGCAAAAACAGACAAGGGGCTGTTCAAAGTTCATAATGTTCAGGATCGCTACTTCATGGAAATTCCGGATTCTCTTTTGGGAAGGGATATCCTGGTTGTTAACCGGATCAGTAAGGGGGCTGCTGGTGTTAGAGCATCAATGATGGGCTACGCAGGAGACCAGATCGGTGATAACGTGATTCGTTTTGAGAAAGGGCCGCAGAACAAGCTTTTCCTGAAAAGTATTTCCTTTAATGAACGCTCTGCTGATACCACCGGAATGTATAAATCTGTTTTGAATTCTTCCGTTCAGCCTATTGTTGCTTCTTTTGATATCCGAACCTGGGCAGAAGATACTGTAAGCCGTCAGAAAAGTTACGTAATTGATATCCAGGATTACCTGAACGGCGACAATGATGTGTTTTTCTTCAATCCTTGGGTGAAGAACATGTTGTCTATTACGAGCCTCCTTAATGATCGATCCTATATTCAACAGATCAGATCGTTTCCCGCCAACATAGAGATAAGAACGGTAAAAACCTTTTTAAAAAATAATCAGAGCTTTCCGGGAATGCCTCCGCTTCCACCAAGTCCCGTAACCTTCGAATTAAATAGCTCAATGGTGCTCCTACCAAGGGTTCCGATGAAGGCAAGGTATTTTGATCCACGAATCGGTTACTTTTCTACCGGTTATGTTGATTTTGATGCGAACCCTCACGGCGTTAAGCAGGTTGCTATGATCACGCGCTTCAAACTTGAGCCTAAGCTTGAAGATGTGGAGAAATACAAGAGGGGGGAGTTGGTAGAGCCCGCAAAACCAATTGTTTTCTATATTGATCCGGCTACTCCGAGGAAATGGGTTCCCTACCTTGTGCAGGGTGTGAAAGACTGGCAAGTGGCTTTTGAAAAGGCAGGATTTAAAAATGCTATTATGGCAAAAGAGCCACCTAAAGACCCAAATTGGAGTATTGATGATGCAAGCCATAATGCTATCGTATACAAACCTTCGGATGTTCCGAATGCCAGCGGTCCGCATGTTCATGATCCTCGGTCTGGAGAAATTATTGAAACCCATATTAATTGGTATCACAGTATTATGACCTTGGTTAGGAATTGGTATATGGTACAAACAGCTGCTGTTGATCCCGGTGCCCGTAAGCTTAATTTCGACGACGAACTTGTGGGGCAGTTGATCCGCTCGGTAGCATCTCATGAAGTGGGCCATACATTGGGACTAAGACATAATTTCGGATCTTCATCTACTGTGCCAGTTGACAGCCTCCGCAATAATGCCTGGCTCGATGCTCATGGCCATACCCCATCCATCATGGATTATGCACGCTTTAATTATGTCGCCCAGCCTAGTGATAAAGTCAGCCGTAAAAATCTTTTTGCAAGAATAGGCGACTACGATATTTGGGCAATTGAGTGGGGATACCGTTGGATGCCGGAATACAAGTCGGCAGCAGAGGAGGTAGCACCCTTGAATAAGATGATCGTAGAACGTTTAAGTAAGAATAAACGGCTTTGGTTTGGGACTGAATACGATGCGGATGATCCGAGATGTCAGAATGAAGATTTAGGAAACAACAGTGTCCTGGCCTCTCAATATGGTATAAAAAATCTGAAAAGACTCATTCCTAATATTCTTAACTGGACCAGACAGCCAAATGAGGGCTATGAAAATAGCGCAATGATCTATAAGGAAACTATTAATCAATTTGGACAGTACGTTCGTCACATTAGCAGGAACGTAGGCGGCACATACAACACGCCTAAAACGGTAGAGGAGAAAGGTAAGGTATATGAACAGGTTCCCTACAGCAGACAGAAGGAGGCAATCGCCTTCCTGAATACCAACCTTTTTAATACCCCTGTATGGCTAATCAACAAAGATCTGATTAGTTTGGCAGGTGTTGATCCGATCAGTTCTATAAAAAACCTGCAAACTCAGGCCCTAGGTCAACTTCTATCTCTAAGAACACTATCAAAACTTACCTCAGCAGAAGCACTATATGGCAGGGAAGTTTACACTACAGCAGAACTCTTTAAAGATTTGAGAGCAGGTATATGGACGGAGTTGGGTAGGAACTCAGAGATAGATCTCTACAGGAGAAATCTACAGAAGAGCTATATTGAAAGTCTTTTCAAAATTATTGTTCCCGCAGGGCCGGCTGGGGGGCCAGATGCTTCTACTACTGATGTTTCCAGCATTGTAAGAGCGCATTTAGTTGATTTGCAAAAACAGATAAGTAGCGCATCTTATCTCAATAGAGGCAGTAGTAAATATCATTTACAAGACCTTTCGGCAAGGATAAGGAATGTTTTAAATGAATTGGGGTTCAACAAGACCCAGGCCTGATAATTCTGCCACTCTTTACTAAATATGCCAAAAGGGATACCTGTTAAAGGATCCCTTTTTTGTTATAGCAGTCCCTTGGTCTATATTTGCACATAATGTGTTGTAAGGAATGTCTGTTGAGGTATTCTTTTTCTAATTCTAGCACTCCTTTATTAAATATTGATAGGTTTAAAGTCGCAATTTCATATGAAAGTTGAATTGTTCTAGACGTTATTTCCTTTTGTGTGTTTTTTTTAAGATTTCTATAGGAAATTTATTAAATTCTTGTTCTTTTTATTATGATTGTCGATTTTTTCTTGATTTTTCTCTATTTTAGTGAAGCCATGGGGGCTTATGCAGGTAGTTTTAGAAAATGATGAGAAGATTTTATTAGAACGTTTGCGGGAAGGGGATCAATACGCCTTTAGTTTGCTTTATGATAGATACAAATTTCCTCTGGCCTCTAATCTTCTTAAATTTCTTAAATCGGACGATCTTGCAGAGGAGGCTCTTCAGGATCTTTTTATTAAAGTCTGGGAAAATCGTCTCAAAATTGACCCAAATAAACCCTTCAAGGCCTTTCTTTACGGTGTTGCCAAGAATCTTGTCTATGATATCTTCAGGAAATCTGCCCGGGACAAACGCCTGGAAGATCAATTGATGCAGGGTGCCATAGAGTATAGCCATATAGAGGAAGGATTGTATCAAAAGGAATATCAGAAATTACTTGATGAGACCATAGCTCTTTTGCCGCCCCAACGGCGTTTGGTATTTACTCTTTTTAAAATCGAAGGGAAATCTTATAAAGAGATCAGTGAAATGCTTGGAATTTCTCATTCAACTATAAATGATCACGTTCAAAAAGCTAATATCTTCTTGAAAACTCGACTTTCTTCTTCATCTAAAGCTTTCTTTTTGTTTTTTTCTGTGTATATGTTAAGGTAATTTATATTTTTTATTAAAAAAATATAAAAAGGAGCCGTTAGTTTTCTTTTCTTAAGCGTATCTAATAGAAAAGACTGCTTTGAATACCGGCGAAAATACAGAAAAACTGTTTGATAAATATCTCAAAGGGACTTATAGTCTCGGAGACTTTCATAAGCTTCAGGAGCAGTTCAGTACTGATGGCAACCGGGAACAAATTCTGGATTATCTGGATAAGGAACTGAATGCTGCCCCAATTGAGAATGAGTACTATTCCGCACGTGTAAGGGCTTTGGTGGATCGGACAGATAAGGTTATTGCCGAAAAGATTTCTATTAAGGGGGCCAAGGGCAATGAATATATAAAACTTTGGAACAAGGTCCTTATAAAATATGCGGCGGCAGCCCTTCTGATATTATCAACACTGGGTATCTACTTAAGCAGGAATCTCAAGGAGCAGCGTCAGGTTGCCGATCATTCAGCTAATGTTCGCCCCGGTACAGATCGGGCAGTTTTAACGCTGGCGGACGGAAGGATCATTGAATTGGATAAAACTGCAAGTGGGGAGCTTGCAAAAGATGGAGGAACTATCATTCTTGGACTTGGCGCTGGTGATCTTGCGTATCAGGCTTCAAAAAATAGTACAGACACGGCTTCCTTAAATACGCTCTCAACTCCAGCGGGAGGGCAGTATAAAATACTTTTATCTGATGGAACTGTCGTGTGGATGAATTCATCTTCTTCTATTACCTATCCCGTGCAATTTGGAAACACAAGGAAGGTCAGGGTAAGTGGTGAAGTATACTTTGAAGTGGCTAAACGCAAGTCGAACAATGTCCGCTCTCCATTTATCGTCGAGACAAAGGATCAAGAGATTCGTGTACTTGGAACGCACTTCAATGTGAATGCCTACACTGAGGAAAGCTGGGAGAAGACAACTCTCTTGGAAGGCAGTGTACTGGTTTCCCTGTCAGGAAGGCCTTCTAAAAATATCCTGAAACCTGGAGAACAGGTTACTCTTAGCCGTGATAGGAACCTTTTACAAATTAGCGCTGCTGATACCGAGGCTGCCACGGCCTGGAAGAACGGCTATTTCATTTTTGCCAAGGAAGACCTTGGAAGTATTATGCGAAAAGTAGAACGCTGGTACGATGTTAAAGTGAGCTATGATCAAATAAATCCTGAAGCTTTAAGATTCGGAGGGATCGTTTCACGATCGAAGAGCATCAAAGAAGTATTGCAGTTAATGGAGTCAACCGGAAAAGTTCATTTTGAAATTAATGGAAGGAGGGTAGTTGTTATGAGGTAAGTGCTACGTTTTCTGGTAGCTCAAAAATAACCAGGAGTGAGTTCGAGGCACTCCCGGTTAAGCCGGAGAACCGGTATATCCGGGCTACCCAAATAATTTAATCGCTACAATTAATTCTTCAGTTCAGAACCCAGACTTTCAAATGTATGAATTTCTATTCGTCTTTTACAGCCTGTTTTAAAAGCAGGCCCGTATTTAAGTTCCTGTTAGTTATGAATATAACTTCAGTTTTTTTACTCCTGGCCACCCTGCATATCTATGCTGCGGGTTATGGGCAAAGGATTACGCTCTCGGAGAGAAATTCTTCTCTTGATGAGGTAATGAGAAAGATCGCAACGCAATCCGGCTACGACTTTTTTTACAGCGCGGACGTACTTAACAGGTCAGGCAAGGTGACTATCCAGGTTCACAATGCTCCGCTTGAGGAGGTGCTTCAGCAGTGTTTTTCAACACAAGCCCTTAGCTATAGTATTAACCAGCAGGAAAAGACTGTATTGGTTAGGGAAGAAAGCATTTTACAAAAAATGAAAAACCTGGTAAGTCTTCCAATTAATATCACCGGAAAGGTGATTGACGAAGAAGGTAATCCTTTACCTGGTGCTAGTGTAAAGGTAATAGGTGTTAATAGATCAACTGTAACAGATTTTAAGGGTGAGTTTAATCTTAGCGGAGTGGAGGAGTCTGCCTCCCTTATCATAAGTTATGTAGGTTTCGAAAATCTGACAGTGAAGGTGAAGCAGAATCTTGGCTCGCTCAAATTGAAGGCTGTTTCATCCAAGCTTCAGGAAGTAGTGATCAATAAAGGTTATTATGAAACCACTCAGAGATTGAATACGGGTTCCGTAACCAGGATTGATGCAGCAACAATTGCCCGGCAGCCCGTTTCCAATCCTCTTCAGATTTTACAGGGACAGGTACCAGGGATGTTCATTCGGTCAGGTTCTGGTGTAGCTGGGGCTGCAAGCTCTGTTGTGATTCGAGGCCGGAATTCGCTTATGGGCAATTCGATGCCTCTTTATGTAATTGATGGTATACCTTTTAGTGGTAACACTCTCGACCAACAAGGTGGAGGACTGATTCTGGGAGGTCAGACCAACGGCGGAACAGATCCTTTGAATAATATTAATCCACTTGATATTGAAAGTATCACTGTCCTGAAGGATGCTGATGCAACAGCTATTTATGGTTCCCGGGGAGCCAATGGGGTTGTGCTTATCACGACGAAAAGGGGAGGGAAAGGAAAGCCGAAACTGGATGTTTCTGTTACAAGAGGTGTAGGGCAAATACCTAAGCAGCTTGAATTGCTTCCCCTGGAAGAATACCAGGCAATAAGGAAACAAGCTTTTGCCAATGACAATAGAACAATGACAGAAGCGCTTGCTCCGGATGTGCTTCTGTGGGGAGCTGAAAGCAATACAGATTATCAGGATATGATCATTGGAAATAACGGTGATTTAACTGAAGCTAATGTTAGTCTTTCCATGGGTAATACCCTTTCTTCCCTGTTGATCAGCAGTAGCTACCGTGATGAAGAAAGCGTGTTTACTGGAAATTTTGGTTATAAACGTGGAGGGGTAAATGTTAGAGCCGGACATTCAACTGCAGATGGTAAATTAAAAGTGGACTTCGGCGCTTACTATTCGGGAAACAATAACCATATGCCGAGCGCGGACTATACTTCCTATTCCATTACGACCCCTGGAAATTATCCGATGTATCGCAATGGAAGCATGTATTGGGTAAACTCCATAAGCAATCCGGCAGCAATGACAAAAAGTTCCTTTAATATTTCTGGCAATAGTATCAATCTTAACGGTGAGATCACCTGGAATTTTATTAAGAGTACAAGTTTTAAAACCAGGGTAGGTTATAACAGGAATGAGCAGCAAATGAAATACCTCTACCCTGCATCCTCTTCAAACCCGGCGTTTGGGAATGCCTCCCAAGGATTCTATTCCTCCAATAATGGGGGAGTAGTATTAGTGGAACCTCAGTTAAATTATGCTGCTGACATTTTGAAAGGAAGATTGCAAGCGACAGTAGGTGGTAGCTGGCAGCATGGGCAGTATAATAACCCTTATTTTGTTTATGCACTTAATTTCTCATCAGAAGCCCTGATGGAAAGTTTCACCAATGCAGCCACTTTTTCGCAGGTGAAGAGCATGAGTCAGGAAAATAAATTTGCTTCTTTATTTGGGCTTTTAAATTACAACCTGCATAATAAGTATGTCCTCAATGCGGCAATCAGAAGAGATGGTTCATCAAAGTTTGGTGTTGATCATCGTTATGGAACATTTGGATCTGTTGGGGCAGCATGGATATTCTCGGAAGAGCCCTTGATTAAAGATTTGAATATTTTCAGTCTTGCTAAATTAAGAGGTAGCTATGGAGTAGCAGGAAATGATGCAGTACTTGGAAATTATGATTACATGGATACCTACTCGACCACTTATGGTGCTTACGGAACATCACCCGGTTATGCTCCAACGAGGCTTTCTAATAGTGAACTTAGATGGGAAAATACCCGGAAACTGGAACTTGCCGGAGAGCTTAACTTTTTTGAAGGTAGATTAGCACTTAACCTTGATTGGTATCATCACATCTCCGATAACATGTTGTTTTCAGGGTTTCCTGTTGCAGCGCAAACAGGGTTCAGCAGCTACACGGGGAATCTGGACGCAAAGGTGCGGAACAGGGGAATCGAGGCCGACGTTAGACTTATTCCAGTAAAGAAGAAAGACCTTGAATGGAGTATCGGTTTTAATTTCACCCGGTCCAGAAATCAGATCACAGAAATGTCTGAGACCGTAAAGAATCAGTATTCAAATAATTATGTAGTTGGGCAACCTGTAAATACCATAAAGGCTTACCGGTTTACAGGATTTAAGGATGGGGTAGCGGAGATTGCTGACCTGAATGGTGATGGCAAATTCGTCGGCAACCTGGCAAATGACTTCTATATAGCAGGTACTACTGATCCAAAGTTCTTCGGTGGACTCACCACTGCGCTTACATACAAAGGCTTTAGGGTGGACATGTTTTTCAATTATGTGAAACAGTCAGGTAACTCAATCGCAAATTTTCCCGGGCTAATCAACCGTATGACTATGGATCTTCACAATTCAGGATTTAAACCGAGTACGTTGACGAGTTCTGCCTCTTATCTGTCTTACTCTAATTATTATGTCAGTTCAGATGCTCGCGTAGTTGATGCCTCCTACATCCGCCTGCGAAATCTTAATGTTTCTTACACTCTGCCGGGTAATTTTACTCAGAGGCTAAAAGTTAAACAGGCCCGGCTTTATCTTCAGGGGCAGAATTTATGGACAGGGACCGATTACTACGGTTTCGATCCGGAGGTTCAGGGAACTACACTTCCTGCCCTTAAAGTGATGACAGCCGGAATCCAGTGTTCATTCTAATCTGAATCGTATGTCAATAAAAATATTATCAAAAGCTTTTACTAAAGTTTATGCTGTCCTGCTAGTGGCAGGTTCACTCGTTTTCACCTCCTGTGAGAAGTTGCTGGAGGTAGATGTTCCGGTAAACCAGATGGTTTCAGAGAGTGTTTACAGCGATTCACTTACAGCTCTCGCCTCCCTAAATGGCCTATATAGCTATATGTACAATGGTACGGGTCAGTTAGCGCAGTCGTATTTCAGTTTTAATGCCAGCCTTGTTCCCGCTCGTTCAGCGGATGAATTGACCTACCGCTCAGCGAATACTGACGAGTTTGTTACTAATAGTATTACGGTTGCAAATGGAACTGTTTCCAGCGCTTGGGCGAATGCTTACAGGGCTGTCAATCATGCTAATGGGATATTGGAGGGAGTTTCGGCTTCACCTCTGAGTCCCTCACTTAAGCAGCAAATCAGCGGCGAAGCAAAATTTTTAAGAGCGTTCTGCTATTTCACATTAGTCAACATGTTTGGCGATATTCCGCTGGTCTTGACAGCTAACGTTGAACTGGTTAAAGACCTGCCGCGTGAGAACACTGCTAAAGTATATGCTCAGATCATAACAGACCTGACAGAAGCCAGGGATCAGCTCCCGCCCGATTATTCCTGGTCGGGGAATAATCGCACAAGGGTAAATAAATGGGGTGCTTCAGCTCTTTTGGCCCGGGTTTACCTGTATACTCAGCAGTGGGACATGGCAGAGGCGGAAGCCACAAAGCTAATTTCTCAAAATACGCTTTTTAGCCTACCTACTTTATCCCAGGCTTTCCTTAAGGCTAGTTCTGAAGCAATCTTCCAATTTTATACTAACGTTAACGGCTATACCTTCACCGGGAAGGAATTACTTCCAGGGGCAACAGATATCGTTTATATCCTTACTCCCCAGTTGGTTGCTTCTTTTGAGCGGGATCCCCTCCGCCCGGAAGGGGAGGATGACCGGGCTACAGAATGGGTAAAAACAACTACGGCGGGCCTGCCTTATGCCTATAAATATCGAAGTAATACTGCTGGACAAAACACCGAATATGAGATGGTGTTGCGCCTTGCCGAGCAATACCTGATACGAGCAGAGTCCCGTGCACATCAAAACAAATTAACAGGGGCTATTGAAGACTTGAACGTTATTCGTACCCGTGCAGGATTAAGAGGAACAGAAGCTGTAACGAAAGAGCAAATCCTGTTGGCTATTGAACATGAACGGCAGGTCGAGCTTTTTTTGGAATGGGGGCACCGTTGGTTTGACCTGAAACGTACCGGAAGGGCAGATGCCGTGTTGAGCCCTGTGAAAGGAACTGCATGGCAATCCACTGACGTATTGTACCCAATTCCTGCAAGTGCCAGGACCATAAATTTAAATCTGGGCCAGAATGATGGCTACTAATAAAATCAGTTTAACAAGGAAGAGGGTATGACCTCTTCCTTAATAACAGACATTATGATCAAGAAAATTTTTATTCTACTTGCAATACTACCGGCGACCGTTTTTGCTGCTGGTGGAAAGTTTACCATCAAAGGGAAAGTCGGAACGTATAATGCACCGGCCAAGATCTATATCAATTTAAAAACGAAAGACGGCTATAAGCAGGATTCAGCGGTCCTGGTGAACGGCTCTTTTATGCTTAGTGGCGAGGTGGATGAACCTTATAAAACGAGAATGGCCATTTCTGAGAAAGGCATCCAGGGCTCGGTTATGGCAGTTAATGTTATTGATATTTACATTCAACCTGGTACCATAACTATTGATAGTCCCGATAAAATTTCAAATGCTGTGTTAGGAGGGACGCTCTTGAATGATGACTTGCAGAAACTAAGGAGCCGTTTACTTCCTCCGGCAATAGCCCTGGAGAAAGCACGGGAAGTATTTGATCGAACTTCTTCCAGCCTTGAGAAGGAGAAGGCGGAACTGACAAAAGCTTTCATCTCAGAGAACCCTGATTCGCCAGTTGCTGCAGATATAATCTCTGAAATGGGAGGAAGGACGCCTAAGGTGGATGAATTAGAAAAGCTTTACAATACCCTGGGATCAAACGCAAAAAAATCAGGCCCTGGTAAAGCGCTGGCGCTGAAGATTTCGGCATTGAAAAGTACCTCTGAGGGCTCCCTCGCTCCTGATTTTACGCTACCTGATACTTCAGGCAATAAAATTAGTCTGAATTCATTGAGAGGTAAATATGTGCTAGTTGATTTTTGGGCATCCTGGTGTGTCCCCTGCCGGATGGAAAATCCTAATGTGGTAAAAGCTTTCGAAGCTTTCAGAGATAAAAATTTTACAGTCCTGGGAGTTTCACTAGACAAGGCTTCAGCCAGGAAGGCATGGCTGAAGGCAGTGCAGGAAGATAAATTGCCCTGGCAGCAATTGTGTGATCTGCCGGAAAAGGGCCCTTCTGCTGCATCTTTGTATAATGTAACTGCAATCCCTTCTAATTTCCTGCTTTCACCTGAAGGAAAGGTAATTGCTAAAAATCTAAGGGGAGAAGATTTGATGGAAAAACTGAAGGAGGTGCTTTCTAAGTAATAGGATTTTATTTCAATATCTAAATAGTCTGTCCTAAAGTACCATAAATTCTCATTAGACGTTATTTGGTTTCTGTAATCAAACTCCGATATTGGGAATTCGAATTTTTGTAGGGGATCTTAATTAATAGTGTTCAGATTATCGTATATATAAGAAAACTCGCTGCATCTTACTGCAGCGGGTTTTTGTTTGTCTGGCACTCTTGCAAAAACGTATTTAATAAAAACACATACTAGCATTAATGAAGCGTACATTACTTCTTTCGGCTTTTCTTATTAGTGGAGAGCTATTGATGGCTCAATCTAAGAAACAGCCCAAAACACCTCCTGCACCTGCTCCTGTTGCACCTGCGGCTCCTGGCGCGGCGCCCGTAAATCCAAATCCTGTAAATAAAGCTCCGGCCTCAGCACCTAAGCCTTATTCTCAGGTTATTACTAATAAAGCTGTTACTGATGACGGTTTTTTCAAAGTACATAAACTGGAGGAAAGGTTCTATTTCGAAATTCCAGATTCCCTTGTTGGTCGCGATATCCTGGTTGTAAACCGTATCAGTAAAGCTGCTGCTGGAGTGAGGGTAAATATGGCAGGTTATGCCGGAGACCAAATTGGTGACAATGTGGTACGTTTCGAAAAAGGACCTTCTCATAAGCTCTTTTTGAAAAGTATGTCGTTTGGTGAAAGGGCGTCGGATACTACGGGAATGTTTCACTCTGTTTTAAATTCTTCAGTTCAGCCGATCGTTGCTGCTTTTGAAATAAAAGCATATGGCAAAGACTCGGTGAGCAAGGCCGGAACTTCTGTTATCGATATGACAGACTACCTAAACAGTGATAACGATATCTTCTTCTTTGATCAGGGTGCAAAAAAGAACTTTTCCTTAGGTAATATCCTTGGGGATCGTTCTTATATCGATGGAATCAGGGCATTTAAAACAAATATCGAGTTACGAACAGTAAAAACTTACATGAAAACAAGTACGCCGATGCCTTCTGCACCGCCGTCTTCTTCTCCGGTAACTTATGAATTAAACAGTTCTATTGTTCTTTTGCCAAAAGACCCAATGAAGCCGAGGTACTTTGATCCAAGGGTTGGCTATTTCGCAACCGGTTATGTCGACTTCGACGCTAATCCACAAGGGGTAAAGCAAATTGCATTAATTACCCGCTGGAGATTGGAACCAAAGCCTGAGGATGTTGAAAGATATAAAAGAGGCGAGCTGGTGGAACCTGCAAAACCTATCGTTTTTTATATAGACCCAGCTACTCCCAAAAAGTGGATTCCATACCTGATACAAGGAGTTAATGATTGGCAGGTGGCATTCGAAAAAGCTGGCTTTAAAAATGCAATCATGGCTAAAGAAGCACCAAAAGACAGGTCATGGAGTATTGACGATGCAGGACATAATGCTATCGTTTACAAACCTTCCGATATTCCAAATGCTTCCGGTCCACATGTCAATGACCCCCGTAGTGGGGAGATTATAGAAACCCACATTAACTGGTATCATAATGTTATGAGCCTGGTGCACGATTGGTATTTTATTCAGGCAGCTGCTATTGATCCTAAAGCGAGGAAAATGAAGTTTGATGATGAGTTAATGGGGCAACTGATCCGGTTCGTATCCTCTCATGAAGTTGGTCATACTTTAGGTTTACGTCACAACTTTGGCTCTTCTTCCACCGTTCCTGTCGAAAATCTAAGGAACAAGAAGTGGGTGGAAGAGCACGGACATACGCCTTCCATCATGGATTATGCCCGCTTCAATTATGTGGCTCAGCCAGAGGACAATATTTCATCAAAAGGAATATTCCCCCGTATTGGCGATTATGATATGTGGGCAATCGAGTGGGGTTACAAATGGTTGCCGGAATACAAAACCCCGGCAGAAGAAAGTGCAGCTTTAAACAAGGTGGTAATAGCTAAGCTTGCTGCAAACAAAAGACTTTGGTTCGGAACTGAAACAGATCCAAATGATCCCCGTTCTCAGAATGAAGATCTTGGTGATAATGCAATGCTTGCCAGTACCTATGGAATTAAGAACCTGAAACGTATCCTGCCCAACATAATTAGCTGGACTAAAGAGCCTAATGAAGATTATTCGAGCGCAAAAACGATATATCAAGGCTTGGTAACGCAGTACGGCCGTTATATGGGACATGTGGCCAAGAACGTTGGAGGCGTCTACAGTACTCCGAAGCGAGTGGAAGAACAGGGTGCTGTTTATAAACAAGTACCTTTTGCCGTACAAAAACAGGCTGTGGCCTTTTTAAATAAAGAACTATTCAATACACCGACGTGGCTGGTAAATAAACAGCTGGCTTCTTATACCGGGGCTGATCCAGTTAGTTCAATCCGAAATATTCAAACAGGTGTTTTGGGAAGATTATTAAATCCAGGTAATCTTATTAAACTAGTCAATGCGGAAGCTACCTTTGGAACAGGAGGTTATACTGCAATTAACCTCTTCGGCGATCTGAAAAGGGGAATATGGACAGAACTGCAGAGCGGCGCTACTGTTGACCTTTTTAGAAGGAACCTACAGAAGGCGTATATTGATAATCTTGATAACCTCTTAAAAGAACCTTCCGGAGCTGCCCAGTCTTCTGGTCCCGGACCTCGTCCTGGTTCTGCCGGAGCTTACCAAACAGATATCTCCAGTATTGTAAGGGCTCATTTAGTTAATTTACAGGCAGAGATTCAAAGGGCGGTACCAAAAAGCAGTGGAATTACCCGCTACCATCTACAGGACTCTGCAAACAGAATTAAGCGAATCCTGAACAGGGATGATGCTTAGTGGATTTTCTTATATGTTATTCTTGAGATCCCGCTAGTCCTTTCAATCCGGAAGGATAGCGGGGCTTATAATTTTTAAAAGCTTAGCTTTCTGAAGAAAAATCGGCTTTCCTCTTATACCATTTACATATGACCAACAAAGAAGAGATCTTTCAATATTTGAACCAGAGTTTTTCGCAATTCGAACCAGGTCTTAAGGATACGCTTGTGGATTCGTGTACTATTAGGCGTTTTACGACAGGGGAAGTGCTTATGGAACCAGGGCAGTATTTCCGGGCTACCATGCTCATCGTTGAAGGACGGGTGAAGCTCTACAGGAAGGGGGAAGACGGGGAAGAGTTCTTTATGTATTATATAGAGCCTGGTGGAGCTTGCGCACTTTCGATGATCTGTGCAGCTAAACAGGAGACGAGCGAGGTAAGAGCAAAATCAGTTGAAGAAACTGTTGCCTTAAACGTACCTATACATTTGATGGACAATTTGATGAAAGAGTACAAGAGCTGGTACTATTTCGTTCTGGATACTTATAGGAGCCGCTATGAAGAATTGTTGGCCGTTATCGATAATATTGCTTTTAAAAACATGGACGAGCGTCTGAGATCCTACCTTAAAAAACAGTCTGAGAAGTTGAAAACACGACAGTTACAAATAACACATCAGGAAATTGCAAATGATCTGGGCTCTTCAAGAGAGGTAATCTCCCGCTTATTGAAGAAGATGGAACAGCGGGGAGACCTGGCTCTCAACAGAAGCTTCATTGAGTGGAAATCCTAAACTTATTTACCAGGGAATGTTTATGTCGAAGAATGAAATTTGGGCGAATTAGAGTTTTTTTAAAAAGGGTGGTAAGGCTTCCGGTATAATTAATGGGGCAGTTTATCTTTAATTGTTCCGTATAGATAAGTGCCGGCAAGGGCTCCAATTACTATAATGATCATTGCTAAATAGCCGTAACCTATATTAACGAACATGGGGCCTGGGCAAGCTCCGGTTAGTGCCCAACCAAGTCCAAAAATAATACCTCCGATAATATACCTTGGCCAGGTTCTGTTTTTGTCAGGGAAGGAAATAGGATTCCCCTGGGTGTCTTTCATCCGAAATTTTTTGATTAATGCTACGGCCATTAACCCTAACAGAACTGCAGTTCCTATGATTCCATACATATGAAACGATTGAAAACGGAACATCTCCTGGATACGATACCATGATATGGCTTCAGACTTGGCCATGATCACGCCAAAAAACAGTCCTGTTAAAGTATATTTTAGTCCTTTCATCTTATAATTTTAAAATATTAATGGTAATAGTAAATGAGTCATTACCAGCCCACCTATAAAAAATCCGATCACTGCTACTAACGAAGGGAGCTGCATATTAGAAAGGCCGCTGATTGCATGGCCAGAGGTACAACCTCCTGCATAACGGGCGCCGAACCCTACCAAAACTCCTCCAATGAGTAGGAGTAATATTCCTTTCGGGGATTTAAGAACTTCTGTCCCAAAAAGCTGCGATGGGTTAAGTCCGCCGTCAAAAGTTATTCCCAATGCTTTCAGATCTTTGATCGTTGCTGGCGATAGCAGAAGCGGTTCATCGTTTTGCAGTAACGTTGAGGCAAGTACGCCTCCCAAAACTGAACCGAGAAGGAAGAGCAGATTCCATTTCTGTGTTTTCCAGTTGAAGTCAAAGAATCTCACTCTTTTCCCCGCACCTGCCATGGTACAAATGGTATGAAGGTTTGCCGATACACCAAATTATTTTCCAAAAAATAAGAGCGTCACCATGACGACGGCAATGGCTGCTCCAGAAATATACCAGGGCCAAGGTTGTTTAAGTAGTTCGATCATCTTGTGGCGATAGAAGATTGATAAATAGATGGTTTTATTTATCCGATTGTGCTGGGACAAACATAAGGGCTAATTTCAAATTTTCCTGATTCTTTCAGTGCTTTAAATCCGCCTTTTATGTCTATGAGATTATGGTATCCTCTTGCTCTTAATATAGAATTGAAGATCATGGAGCGATATCCACCTGCACAATGAACGTAATAAGTCTTATTCTTATCCACCTGAGACATGGTTTCATTTATATACTCAAGTGTTGCATTTTTTGAATTTATCAAATGTTCTGAATAGTGCTCTGTATTTTTACGAACGTCCAAAACATTTATCTCTTCCTCTTTCTTTACTCTTTTAGCCAGTTCTTCAGGAGTGATCGATTCAATGCTGTCAACTTCTTTTCCTGCCGCCTTCCAGGCTTCAATTCCCCCTTCAAGGTATCCTATTGCCTTGTCGTACCCGACGCGAGCTAAACGGGTAACTACTTCTTCTTCACGGCCAGCTTCTGCAATGATCAATAGTGCCTGGTGGATATCCGTAATTAAAGTTCCAACCCAAGGGGCGAAACTGCCGTCAATCCCGATATTAATTGAATTAGGTACGAAACCCATGGCAAATGTTTGAGGATCGCGGGTATCAAGAAGCAAGGCTGCTTTTTCATTTGCGGCAGCCTCAAAAGCTTGCGGTTCTAGAGCCTGTGTACCTTTTTGTAAGACTTTTTCAAAGCTCTCGTATCCTTCCTTATTCAATTTTACGTTTGAAGGGAAGTATGCGGGTGGAGGAGTGAGACCATGTGTTACTTCTTTTATAAACTCCTCCCGGCTCATATTCTCCCTTAAAGCATAGTTGGTTTTCTTCTGGTTACCAAGCGTATCGGTAGTTTCCTTACTCATATTCTTTCCACATGCAGAACCTGCCCCGTGAGCGGGAAACACAATGATATTATCATTTAAAGGCATAATTCTAGTCCTCAAGGAATCAAAAAGAATTCCTGCAAGCTGCTCCTGGGTCATGTGTGCGGCTTTTTGAGCCAGATCGGGCCGGCCTACATCACCTATAAATAGGGTGTCTCCCGAAAATAAGGCTGTTTCTTTTCCCTGCTCGTCCGTCAAAAGATAGGAAGTTGATTCCATAGTGTGTCCGGGAGTATGGAGAACCCTGATCGTCATTTCTCCGATTTTGAATTCTTCATTATCTTTCGCGATGTAAGCCTCAAAGCTGGGATTGGCATTGGGCCCAAAGATGATTGGAGCAGCAGTTTTTTTCGAAAGGTCCAGGTGACCTGAAACAAAATCAGCGTGAAAATGCGTTTCGAAAACATATTTTATGCTTGCTCCGTTTGCTTTAGCTTTTTCTATATATGGGCTAACTTCACGTAAAGGATCTATAATAGCAGCCTCGTTTCCTGATTGGATGTAATAGGCACCCTGTGCTAAGCATCCGGTATAAATCTGTTCGATCATGTCTTTTTTTGTTCGTACAAAAATCGGGTTCTCATAAAGGGGAGACGGTGACTTTAGTTACACAAGTAATTAACTGCTTAGTTCTTTAAATAAGATATAAAACCCCATTGTCAGCACGAACCAGCCAAAGCCTTTTTTAAGCTTTTCTCCCTGAATTTTCTTACTCAAAAAGCTGCCAATAAATATTCCCGCCACTGCAATTATTGTAATGCTAAGAAGGAAAGTCCAGTTTATAGTAAAGTGTCCAAGGTCACCCGCAAAGCCAAACAACGAGTTCAAAGCTATAATTGCGAGAGATGTTCCTACTGCTTTTTTCATCGGCAGTTTAATCAGGAATACCAAAGCTGGGATCAACAGGAAGCCTCCACCGGCACCTAGCAGGCCGGTAACGAGGCCAACACCTACACCGTATCCAAGAAGTTTAAGGGATTTAAACCTGCCCGAAAATTCCTCATCAGGTTCCTTATCCCTGGCCTCTCTGATCATGCTTATAGATGCAACGAGCATAAGTATCGCGAACAGAATCATTGTAAGAAAGGATTCTGTAACTGTAAAGCCGCTTATCGACGTGATTTTTTTAGGAATAACTGGTACCAGAAATTTTCGGGTTCCAAATACAGTGATCACTGACGCTGCACCAAAAAATAAAGCTGCTTTCAGACTTATCAAGCCTTTGCTGAAATTATTTACTGACCCAACGAGGCTGGTAAAACCGACAATAAACAGAGAGTAAGAAGTGGCAAGCAGTGGGTGAACACCGAAAATGTACACCATTACAGGGACGGTAAGGATAGAGCCGCCCCCGCCAACCAGGCCAAGAGAAATTCCGATTAAAGCTGATGCGAAATAGCCTAGTAGTTGCATGGTTTTGTGTTTATATTCCAAATATGATGTTTATCCTTGGGGAAGTCTGTGACTAAAGTCACCTGATCATAAGCCCTGTTTACCGCTATTTATTCTGTGGTAGAATTTTTCGAAATGTAAGCGGGATCATTTTTTTATACGGCTCCAAGCCGATATTTACTTTAACCAAATGTATAAACCGTGGAAGTTTATAAAAGACTTTTCAATGCTATTCCTAATTTTTCAGAAAGTCTGGATTAGCGGAAGTGAACAGCTTGCTGTCCGTCATCAATTGCAGAAACCGATTATAATACTAAGCCTATTTTTATGGAAACAGAACGTCCGCCCGTTTCATCTGAAGAATTCCTTATAGTTTCCCTTACTTGTTTTAGCGCTATGGACATTTTAGCGATGGAAGAAGGATACGATGCCATAACCCTTAATAGTGTTTCGGAAAGGACCGGGATTACAAAAGAAAGGCTGTTGCATTGTTTTAAGTACTTCGAGGTGCTCCTAGGAATGTACAATACAAAATTAACTTTATTTCAAATTGCCAAGATGAAGGACGCACGAATTAAGCTGGAGTGAAGAGGGGAATGAGAGAATGAGAGAATGAGAGAATGAGAGAATGAAAGAATGAGAGAATGAAAGAATGGGATATTGAGAACTTGTTGCTGAGAGCAAGGGCGAGATGAAATAGTGTAAGTTGTTGGAGTCTCCCCAACGAGCTCACACTAATAACCCTTGGCTTAAAACTACCTTAAAGAAGAAAAAGATTTTCCTAGCACACTCTTTGCTTTGAAATGAACGTTAATAATAATAGATTGCCCTTAGAAATTAAAAAAGTTAAGATCCTCTCTCAAATAGAAATCTTTGTTCAAGAGTTCCTTATCTCTCAAATACACACTTATCTATGTCAAAAGTTACCTTCAATAATAGTAATGCAGTTTTCTTTAAGAGATTAAAGGAGAAGGTTAATGGCTATTTTAATCAAAATGGAATTTCAAGAACCGGAGGATTACAGCTTTTTTTTAAAAGCCTGATTCTGGGTCTCTCGGCCGCAACAATCTACATAGTTCTCGTATTTTTTACACCGGGAACATTGTTGTCAGTTCTGCTTTGCGCCTTATTTGGATGCAATCTGGCGTTCATTGGCTTTAACGTAATGCACGAGGGCGGTCATGGCAGCTTCTCCAAATATAAATGGCTCAATGATGTGTCTGCCTATTCCTTAAATATTCTCGGAGGCACCATTCATTTTTGGAAGCAACGTCATAATATTGAGCACCATACCTACACCAATATCGAAGGCCTGGACCACGACATCGATATTAAGTTTATGCGCATGCATATGGAACAAGTCCGTCACCAGTATCATAAATTCCAGCATATTTACTGGGTGTTGCTTTACGGAATATCATACGCAGCCTGGATCTTGTACCAGGATTTCGAAAAATACTTTTTACTAGTTAAAAATAAAGGCACTCAGAAACTCCCCCTGAAGGAACATGTAATATTTTGGACAACAAAATTCCTTTATTTAAGCGTCTATCTTTTAATTCCTATACTAATGGTAGGATGGGTAAAGGCGCTTATAGGTTTTGGAATTGCAAGCTTGGTGTGTGGTTTCTCTATTAGCATCGTTTTTCAGCTTGCTCATGTTGTAGAAGGTACTAATTTCCCTGAGCCGGATGCAACAACCAACAAAATTGAAAAGGAGTGGGCTGTACATCAAATTTGCACGACAGCGAATTTTGCTACAAAAAGCAGGATAGCCTCCTGGTTCCTGGGAGGGCTAAATTTCCAGGTTGAACATCACTTATTTCCCGGCATTAGTCATGTTCACTATAGGGATATTAATAAGCTCGTTAAGGAGACTTGTGAAGAGTTTAATGTTAATTATCTGGAGCACCGAACTATGGCCAGAGCTTTTTTCTCCCATCTAACACATATTAAGAAAATGGGCAGTCCGGTTTAAATCCTGGTGTTCATCTTCTGGCTTATCCTCGATAAGATTCGCCTCCAAATTTCGCTGGGGTGAATGCCTCTAGAAATAATTGCAGGAAATGTCTTGATTATCAGTAAATAATAGTTACATTTAAGGAATTCCAATACTCACCTCCTCTTAGGCATTGCCTTTACTCTGGTAATATTTAAGCGCCGCAATTAATCTTTTTAATAGCAAGAATTATGACATTCTTTAAGTATTACCGTGTGTACAAGAACCGCACCGAAGTGGCAGAAGTTTCTGTGAACGACTTTCATAGGCCGATTCCGAAAGGAAAGGAAAGATCCTTAGGTTCTACTAGCTATCATTTACCTTCCGATAATATGATGTACTACGAGTATACGGGAATTGTAGGTGCAATGGAGCGGGCAAAATCCGGAGCTTTAAAATATATTACTGCCCTGATTAAGGAAGGAGAGGCAGGTGTTGCAAGGCTGCTTCAATACCGGGTAGATAACTATGAAAATCTAAATGTTAGCCTGGTCGAATCAAATATCAGGAGAATAGAAAAAGAAATCAAAGGCCTGTAAGTAGAGAAGAACAGTCTCGATAGAAGATAATTTCCTTTTGTATTACTGGCATGAGCTGAGGCTCATGCTTTTTTCGTTTTAGGACGCCTTGGAAACTTACAAAGTCATTTACATAGATAAACAGGAATTCGAGTTTTCTTCAACTTTAAGCTTAATATTTAATTTTTTTTTAATTTCTTATTGCATTCTTTGTGCTGGATCAGGTTTTCCTGACGAAAAATACCCGGGACCTGAGTTATAATTGGGTAATACAAAACATATTGTTGATCCAATTCTTTAATGAAAAATGAGATAATTAATCCTGTGGCACTCACATAGCACCACATTTTTTAATTATCCTTTTATCTTATTAATCATTCCTTACTCGTGGCAAGGTTCTTACTCATTATAATTTGAAACATTTTAAACGTTTAAAACAATATTTGAAATTAGTGAGAAGGTTCTCTAACCGGGGATCTACTTCTGGCGAAAAGGTCAGAGCTCACCAATTACTGTTTTACTGGCTAAAATATAATCTATCTCGAAACCATTTTTTACTTCTTTCGGGCGTTCTTGTCGGCTGTTCGGCTGGCTTGGCCGGAGTTCTCTTAAAAGTGCTTGTTCATAATATTCATAATGTTGTTACCCGTAAAGTACTTTTTGAGGAGCAAATCTTCTACTATGCCTGCTTACCCTTCGTTGGTCTTGTAATTACGTCGTTAATTGTAATCTTTATCTTTAAGGGGCAGGATCGGAAAGGCATCCCGGCAATACTTTATGAAATTGCTAAAAATTCCAGTTTTGTATCTCCCGTTAAAATGTATTCTCAAATTATCCAAAGTGCTATAACAGTCGGCTTTGGTGGTTCCGCGGGACTGGAAAGTCCTATTGCTGTTACGGGTGCTGCTATAGGTTCCAATTTTGCCCAAAGGTATAAGCTTAGTTATAAAGACAGAACTCTACTTCTTGCAGCAGGAGCAACCGCAGGGATTGCGGCGGCATTTAATGCTCCTATAGCAGGGATGATGTTTGCCTTTGAAATCCTTTTAACCGGTGTTGTTTTTACCGATTTTATTCCCCTGGTTGTCTCTGCTGTGTGTGGAAGTTTACTTTCCAAGGTTATACTAAATGAAGATACATTATTTCAGTTTGGAAGGCGACACTCTTTCGACTACCACAACATAGTTTTCTACCTGGCGCTCGGGTTAGTATGTGGACTATATGCCCGTTATTTTGTCCTTATATCCCAGCGGGTGGAACGCTATTTTAAAAAGGTGGAACTTTCAAGATTGCAAAAGGCGGTTACTGGCGGCATCCTACTTTCTACGTTATGTCTCCTTTTTCCACCCTTATTTGGAGAGGGTTATCAAAGTATAAAGGATATGATCAATGGTAAGATTGGCCTTATTATAGAACACAGCTTTTTTCGATTCCTGGACCTGGGGAACTGGCTGGTAATTATTTTCCTATTTCTGATATGTATATTCAAGGCCTTTGCCGCTTCCATAACAATTCACAGTGGCGGTAATGGTGGTAATTTTGCCCCTTCATTATTCGCTGGTGGAGTTGTCGGTTATCTATTTGCTACCATTTGTATCCAATTAGGTATTGCAAATGTTCCTGTAACTAACCTCATTATTGTGGGCATGGCTGGTGTGATGAGCGGGGTTCTTTATGCACCTCTAACAGCAGTTTTCCTGATCGCTGAATCAAGTTCGGGGTATGACCTTTTTCTTCCCTTGATGATGGTATGTGTAATATCATTTTTGATCGCTAAATGGTTTTCTCCAATATCACCCGACTTAAAGCATCTGGCAGATAGCGGAAAAATATTTACGCACCAGTACGATAAAAACCTCCTGCTGCTAATTAACATATCATCACTAGTTGAGAAGGATGTTTCCAAGATTTCTATAGGTTCTTCTATAAACGACCTGATCGAGGTTATAAAATCAGGAAAAAGAAACCTTATTGCGGTGCTGGATGAAGATAGTCACCTGGCAGGAACTATAGCAGTGGATGAGTTGAGGCCAATTCTTTTTGACGAAAAAAAGAGATCTGAAATAGGATTGGCTGAGCTGGTGAAGTTTACTCCAGTCGTCGTTTATGAGAATGAAGACATGACTGGCGTTGCAGACAAGTTTGATCAGTCAGGCTCCTGGGTTTTGCCGGTACTCGATTCTACCGATCGCTTCGTTGGGTTTGTCTCTAAATCCACTTTCTTGAACACCTATCGTGAAATACTTAAGGAGCATTCAGAAATTTAATCTCCACTAATTTGGCTAAACTGTAGAATGAAACTGTCCTATAAAATACTATTCGCATTTTCTATTGTCATTGTTCTTTCGGCCCTCGATTCATTTACGAATTACCGGCTATCAAAAAAAGTAATCAGTAATACTGAATTCCTTACCCATTCTGAAGCAATAATCAGAACTTCTGCCCGTCTTCATAAAACGATCATTGATATGCAGAGCGGGTTTAGAGGCTTTCTTTTGACTGAAGACGAAAGCTTTTTGGATTCATATGAGCGCGGAAGATTGGAGGTTCCCCAGTTGTTAAAGGAAGGTAAGGGCCTTTTGAAAAACCCCGTCCAAAAAGCAAAACTCGACTCTATAGAAAGTATTCATCTGGAATGGTTAGCTTATTCCAAAAAGCTCATTGATGCGAAAAGAAAGGCCGACCAATCACCGGATAATATAGGTGAATACAATCTCCTATTTCAAAACAAGCTAAGGAAGCAGGTAGGTAAAAAATTGAATGATGAGATGGCATTATTATTCCGCCAAATGGATGCTTATGAATATCAGGTGAGAGCGAAAAGAAGGGAAATTCTCTCAGCTTCGATTGAAAGCACCCATATCACTTCCTTTTCTTTTATGATCATGACCGCTATTATTGGTTTCGCGAGCACCTTCTATATAATCAGAACAATAACAAACAGGATTTCCTTTATGGTGAACCAAGCCGGGAGCATCGCAGGTGGGGATTTCTGTTTGATAGACGACAATCAGAATGATGAACTTTCCGGACTTAGCCTATCACTAAACCTAATGTCACAGAAGTTGATGCAAAATTTTACAGATCTTAACAGGAGGAACCTTGAATTGGATCAGTTCGCTTCTGTTGTCTCCCATGATCTGCGAGCTCCACTTAGGGGAATATATAATGTAGTATCGTGGATAGAAGAGGATCTCAGCGAATCACTTTCAGAAGAGCTTAAGAAATACCTTATTATTATACAACAGCGTATCGGTCGCATGGAAAACTTGATCAGCGCTCTTCTTCATTATGCGCGGGTAAGTAGAAATGATGCCGTTAAAGAGAAAGTTGATCTGAAGGAGCTAGTGAATAGTATAATTGATTCTATTGTTCCACGTACCTTCCAGATAATAGTAGGGCACTTGCCTGTAATAGTAACAGACAGAATAAGATTAGAACAGGTAATATCAAACCTGATAAGCAATGCGGTAAAATACGCGGTGAATGAAAATGGCAAGATTACGGTCTCCTTCAAAGAGCTTTCCGAAGTTTACGAGTTTACTATTGAAGACAATGGGGTAGGTATAGACCCTCAGTTTCACGACAAGATTTTCGGTATTTTTCAAACGCTGAGGGAGAAAAATACCGAGGAAAGTACAGGTATAGGGCTTGCTATTGTTAAAAAAATCATCACAGAGCAGAAAGGAAGTATAAAAGTTCATTCTGAACTTGGAAAGGGGGCCGCTTTCATTTTTACCTGGCCTAAACAGGGTAACAAGTTTACTTAAAATAATCTATTAAAGCATTTAAACAGAACGTTGTTAATTTTTAGAATATAACAGTTAATTTTATGAAAAGTAACATAATACTATTAATTGAGGATGATGAGCTTGATATTATAAGTGTAGAAAGAAGCTTGAACCGACTTGATACCCAATTTGAGCTTTACACAGCATTTAACGGGATTGAAGCTCTTAGTTTACTCCGTGGAGAGGGGGGCATTCCTCCTGTATATCCTGATATTGTTTTGCTCGACCTGAATATGCCGAAGATGAATGGAATAGAGTTTCTTAAGATTATAAGAAACGATCCATCGTTAAAAGATCTAAAGGTTTTTGTAATGACCACTTCGGGAGATGTATCTGACCGGGAAGCTACAAGCAAACTAGGGGTTTTGGGTTATTTGATTAAACCTCTTAATTTTACTGATAACAGGAAGAACCCTAATTCAATGGATGCATTCGTTCAATTTCATTTGGGAAGAATTTTAAATAATAACCTTATAATTTAGATCAAATGGATCGTTGATTCTAAACTATTTTATATAATGAATAATTAAACGGAGTGAGCTAGCTCAGTAAACCTTCCTGTCGTTTTTCCAGCTTAAAATCCTTAAAGAATTCGAACAGGTTGGTTTCTCCTGTGATCTGGAGTTTTTTGCGTAACCTGTACCTGCTGATTTCGACGCCTCTTGGGGATATCTGCATCAGTTGCGCAATTTCTTTCGTGGTGAGGTTCATTTTCAAGTATGCGCATAATCTCAGGTCATTAGTAGTCAGGTTTGGATATGCCGATTTAATGTCCCTTAAAAAGTTGGTATGCACCTTATCAAAATATATAGAAAACTGATCCCAACCTCCGTCAGCTTTTTCTTCGCTGCTTAAAGTCCTAAGTATTTTCTTTAGCTCCATCTGATGTTCATCCTGGTCCATATGCTTATTGAGCTTGTCCAGTTCTCCCTTAATTTTATTCAGAAGCTCGGCTTTCTGGCCAAGATGCATAGCTATAGACGCTAATTCTGAGTTCTTTGCCTCTATTTCGGTTTCCAGCTTCTCATTTTTCAACTTAACGATCTCTTTTTCAGACTTGTCGATCTCCAGTTGATGCAGATACTCGAGGCGCCTTTGTTCCTCCTCAAATCGTTTCTGCTGGTTAATGAATTTTTTCTGTTGGAATTTGTATACCTGGTATAGAATAAAAGCAATAATAAGACTGTAAATCGTATAAGCAAACCATGTATGATACCAGGGCGGACTTATTGAAAAGCGGTAAACTGCAGCCACAGATTCGATTCCAAAATTATTCCTGGCCTTTACCTTAAAAATAAAATTTCCATATGGCAAATTTGTGTAGTCTTTCTCTGTTCTCTTGCTATAAGCCGACCAGGTTTTGTCAAAGCCTTCCAGATAATAGCTGTATTGGATGTTAGCCTGATTTTTATTGACGATTGAAGAATATTCAAAGTGAAAGGAATTTAGCGCGTATTTCACTTCAGGAAACATCTGTTGCTTTTTTATCTCGTTAACCTCTCCAAAATAACCGCCAAAAAGCAGAGAATCGTTTTTTCCTATTGCTCTAACCTGGCTAAACTGAACTTTAATAGAATTGCTATTGTGTACATATTTATCAAAATTAATATGATAAAAACCCTTCTGAGCGCCAACAAGGATATTGTTTTTATCGATAGGATTAATATGTTCAAAGCCGCTGACCAGTTTACCATTCAATTCTGGTATAAAGATTAGTTCTGGCTTACCTCCTGAAAACTTGCACACTCCCAGGTTCTTGTCCTGTATAAACCAAATATTCCCGTCTGGGTCCTCCTTCATACACCTTATATATAAACGGCGGAAGATCTTAGTGAAAAATTCGGAGGGTGCAAAGCTATCGCCTTTTTTATTATACTCATAAATCCCATTTTCGGTACAGATCACCATGCGCCCCTTTACCGTATAAACGTGATTGTTGAAGGTTGAGGGTAGTCCCCTTGCCTTTGTATAGAGCTTTACCTCGGGATTCTCGAGATTGGTCACGTCAATCTTGTATACTCCTTTATAGGGATGAGAGGCCCAGATCAAATTGTCGTTTCCAACGGTAATAAAGCGTGCCGATTCATGGAAATTTTTTACAGGTCCCAAAAGTTTGTAACCATCAGAATTATAAGAAAAAATATCAATGCCGTTATAATTTCCTGCCAGCAGAATGGGGTCTTTGAAATGTTTGTGTTTGTAATAAAGGAATTTCCAGTAGCCTTTGTCGGATGAAAAGTTGGTTGCCGAATTTCCCGACATCGAATATGCCCCCTCATGTTTTCCCAGTAATAAATGATTCTCAACAATGTCAAAGCCCCAGGTCTGGCCGCCCGTATTCTCGGTGTATTTTATATTACCGCTTGATAGACTGATGTCGCCTGTATTGTTCCGTGGCATTGAATAAACAGCACTAGAAAGTCCGAAGTACAACGTGTTATTAAAGATTATAGAGGAGTGTCCCACCCCTTCGGCAAAAATGTCGGGATTAATGTGTCTGATAGCATTGTTACTTGCAATAAAGTCGATACCGTCATTCAGGCCGAGCCACAAATTCTTATTATGATCCTCGTGAATGCTTAGGATAGTACTATTTTGAAGTCCCGTATTCTTAGTGAAGTTGTAAACGATACTACCTTTCTTATTGACAACTAGCAAGCCGTTATTATTCGTAGCAATAATCAGCATGCCGTTAACATCCCTGAATGCTTGAAGGATTTGCCTATTTCTCAGGTTTGGGGCACCATACGAATCGAGGGTTTTTAGAGCTCCCTCAGTCAACGTATATATACCATGGTTCATCGTTGTAAGCAGAACTGTATCAGCAGAGAAAACAGAGACAGAGGTGGTGAGGAAATTTTCCGGTAGGGGAAGAAATTGTTTACTCAAGGAACCTGATTTTAGGAATGCCAGTCCTTTTTGCTTATCCTGAACTACAACCTTTTTACCAGCCAAGCCCAGGAATACCCATTGACTTGTAGCAGGAATAACTTTTACCTGGTTGTTTGAAAGGTGGAAAATTGCTTTTTCTGTCCTGAAATAAACATCCTTGTCATTACCTACAATGTCCCAGATATCTGCAAAGGAGCGGTACTTTTCAGGGAGTTTGTTTTTTAAGCTATAAAATTTTAATTTTCCATTAGTCGCAGGTGAAAAATAGCCGAACTCATCTTGTCCACCCGCATAAATCCTACTATCTAATCCCAGTGCTATCGATCTTACAATAGTTTTATTTGGCAAAGGATAAATTTTCCAATAAGTTCCATCATAAGTCAATAGCCCCTCATTATTGGCAAAGTACATTATACCATTCCTGTCCTGTTGTATATCCCAATTTTGCGTTCCTCCATTATAGCTGGTTTTTTCATAGTTCACTATATCGGGTAAACCGATAGGATTTCCAGCCAAAGCAGTGGCCCGCGCGAAAAGCAACACTAAAAGGAAGAGTTTATGCATGGTTATAATTAGTTCAATAAAAATAGGGAAATTTTGGATGAGCGACATATGTTGTAGGTGAAAAATGCGTTTTTGAGCTTATTAGTGGCTTTTGTTGTAGTTTTGATGTACCCCTAAATTCGTGATTAGCCCTCCTTCAGTACTACATTTGCTTCCAACAAACCAATTAGACAATATGAATTTCAAACCTTTTGTAAACATGAGGTACATGTATGTACCCTTGATTATTGCGTCTCTGATCTCTGGATGTAAAGAGAAAGAAGGAGAGTTGGGAGAGTCTGCCAGGGCTGCATTTAAAGTAACTCCGATAGCCGGAAAAGCAAACACTTATTTATTGGAAAGTACATCCGAGAACGCGTTTCGTTATCAATGGGATCTTGGTTCGGGACAGGGTGTAAGAGCCGGAAAGGCGGTTGACACGGCCTATTATCTAAAGAAAGGAAATTATGATATAAAACTTTACGCTTATGGGAATGGGGGTTATGATGTGGCTACTCAGAAGGTGAGTGTAACAAGTGACGACCTTTCTCCGATCTTAAACAACCCGATTTTTCAAAAGCTTACGGCTCATCCCTGGAAGCTTAATGCGAACTCAAATGCTCCTGTTATTGTAGGGACTGAAGGAAACCCGGGGGAATATTTTCAGGGTGGTCCGCTTGCCGACTGCCAGAAAGACGATGTGTATACCTTTGCTTTCGTAAATAACGACTTTAAACTCACCTACAATGCCAATGGTTCGACGTTTAATGGCGGAAATGTCGCCCCTAACTACAGCTGTTCATCCGACCGTTCTTACGTTAACGTAAGTTTTACTTTTAGTTCAACGGTATCAGGTGCTGGTATTGCTTCTATTACGCTGCCGGGCAATCCTCCTGTAAATTTCATAGGTGTTACCGATGTTTCTTCCAATAACTATCGCATCATCTCTATTTCCGACACCGAAATGGTTTTAAGATCGGGAACAGCGACCGAAACCGTACACCAAATGAGATTTGTAGCACAATAAACCAATCAAAGACTAACCAAATTAATCATGGAAAAAATAAAGCATCTGATAGTTTTGCTGATAACATGCTGTTTTATGCAGCAGGTTGTCGCACAAAATATTACCGTAGCCGGAAAAGTCACTGATAAACAGGGAGCTCCGCTTCCAGGAGTGTCGGTGGTGGTTAAAGGGACAAGAGCCGGTACGTCTACAAGTCCCACAGGAACCTATTCCATTGCTGTTCCAAAATTGGGATCAACCCTTGTTTTTTCTTTTATAGGATTGACTGAGCAGGAAGTAGTGATTAACAAGGCAGGGGAATTAAATGTGGTAATGGACGAAAAATCCATTACTATGAACGAAGTAGTGGTAGTAGGATATGGAAGACAACGTAAGGAAAGTGTAACCGGATCTATATCAACCGTTAATACAAAAGAGCTGGTTCAAAGCCCTGTTGGTGATTTAAGTAATGCGATTGCGGGTCGTGTTTCTGGCGTAATTACTAAGCAGCCTGCCGGAGAGCCTGGTGCTGATGGTGCTCAGATCTATATCAGAGGTAATTCTACTTTCGGTAGCGGAAGCATGGAACCCTTGGTAGTTGTAGACGGAATCGTACGTTCTTTCCGGGATTTCTCCCAGATGGACCCAAATGAAATTGAATCTGTAAACGTATTGAAAGACGCTTCTTCAGCTGCCATTTTCGGGGTAAAAGGAGCTAACGGGGTTATCCTGGTTACGTCTAAAAGAGGAAAGACCGGAAAGATCAGCGCCAATTATTCCTTTAACTATGGAGCATCGCAGGTTACCCGCCTCCCAAAAAATCTGGGTTCGTACGAGTACGCCGTTCTGTTCAATGAAGCGAAGCTGAATGATAACCCAAATGCTACTCCTGAATTTTCATTAGAGCGACTGGAGGGTTTCAGAAGCGGATCTGACCCTGAGCAATACCCGAACACCGATTGGATGGATCTTGTATTAGGTGGTAGTGCTCCTCGTTTGCAGCACAATGTTTCGTTAAGCGGAGGTACTGAGAAGGTGAAGTACTTTACCTCACTGGGCTATTTGAAGGAAGATGGTTTATATGAATCGTTAAACTACAAACGGTACAACGTGCGCTCGAACCTCGATATGCAGGCAACGCCAACGACCAAATTTTCGGTTGACCTTTCGGGTCGTTTAGAAAACCGTTTAACACCTCCGTCAGGAAGTATTTTTGAGCACACCATGCGTAATCCGCCTATTCTGCCTGCTCAATTTGCAGATGGTCGTCTGGCTAGTCCCGGGTCTTATCCAAATCCGCTTGCATTAGTTAGTCCGGAAAGCGGTTATAACAGAACCTCAGGTAATAACCTTCTAACCAACTTTCAGCTTACACAAGACATTCCTTTTGTAAAAGGTCTTAGTCTCAAAGGAGTTTTAGCATTCGACAGGAGCTTTATTTATAATAAGGTCTGGAATTCCTGGGTGCCTTTGTATGTAAAGAATGCCGATGGAACATATTCAACTAATGCACCGACAAAATCGTCCCTTAATAAAAATTTTGGCGAAGCTAAAGGTACTGAGTTACAGGGGCACATTAATTACGAGAACCGCTTCGGAGAGCATGGAATTTCTGCACTTGCTCTTTTCCTCCAGAAGGAAAATGAAAATAGCGGAATCTATGGTGGAAGAAATTCTTACGAAAGCTCTGCTCTTGAACTTCTAAATTTCGGTCCTGCGCTAAACGAAACACTTGGTGACTATGAAAACAGGACAGGATTGAAGAGTGCGGCTTTCCGTATCAATTATGACTTTTCTAACAAGTATTTTTTACAGGCCAGCTTACGCCGTGACCAGTCTGAAAACTTTGCTCCTGATAGAAGGACCGGCTATTTTCCTGCTGTATCTGCAGGATGGGTAGTGACCAAGGAAAGCTTCATGAGCGGTCTTAAAGCAGTTGATTATCTTAAATTCCGAGGTTCTCATGGTAAGCTTGGAAGTGACCGTATCGGTAGCCGTTTCGGTTACTATAACCGGTACAACCTTGTGAATAACAATTATGTATTTGGAAACACTTTGGTGAATGGATTAACCCCGGGTGCAATCGCAAATCCTGATCTAACCTGGGAAACTTCAACTAAAACTGATGTAGGTTTTGAATCAAGGTTCTTTAAAAATCTGTTAGGTATCGACTTTACCTATTTTACTGAAAAACGTGATGATATCCTTGCCACCCGTAGCCTTTCAGTGCCTCTATCATTTGGAGCAGCTCTACCGAGCGAAAACATTGGTACGGTAAAAAATAAAGGTATCGAGCTGGTATTAAGTCACGATAACAGGATCTCGAATAACCTTAACTACTTTTTAAGGGGAAACTTTACTTTCGCTCGTAATAAAATTATCGAGGCTGCTGAAGCAGCGAATGTTCCCGAAGGTAAAAAGATCACCGGACGTCCCAATAATGGCTATTATGGGTATAAGGCCGTTGGCATTTTTAGAGATCAGGATGATTACAACAATTCTCCAAAGCCTACTGCATTCCTGAATTCAACTGGTCCCGGCGATATCAAGTATCAGGACATCAGTGGTCCGGATGGATCACCCGATGGTAAGATAGACGATTATGATATCACGTATTTAGGTGTCGGTCCACTTCCTGAAATCCTGTACGGGATCAATGCCGGAGTAAGTTTCAAAGGTTTTGAATTTAATTTCCTGCTTCAGGGAGCTTCAAGATCGCAACAACTGCTCACCCAGAATGCTGCATGGGCATTTTATAACAGCGGAAGAGTAACTGAGGAATGGCTTGACCGCTGGACCCCTGCTAACCCTGATGCTTCTATGCCTCGTTTATCTTTAAATGCTAACGGTAATAATAACTTAACCAGCAGTTTCTGGGTTAAGAATTCGAGCTACCTGCGACTTAAGAATGTTGAGCTGGCTTATACCATCAAGAATAAATTCCTGTCAAGATACACTTCTGGAGGGGTAAGGCTCTTTGCTACGGGACAAAATCTGTTCACTATTACTGATATCCTGAATGTCGATCCTGAAAATACAGCGGCAAACGGATGGTACTATCCACAGCAAAAAACTTACACCGTGGGATTAAACGTGCAGTTCTAATACAAAGGGTAATCAATTATTTATACAAATTAATTCGACAAGAAATGATTTCTTTAAAATATAAATGGGTAATAGGAGCCTTTGTGCTATCATCATTAACCTATTCCTGCAAAAAAGATGTTTTGGATATTAAGCCGACTGATTTCGTATCAGATGCTGCAGTATTTAGCGATATAAATTTAACAAGCCAATTCGTAACGAACATTTATTCAAGTTTGCTAAGTGGTTTTGAACGCCGGGATGCAGGATTGGGACAGGACTGGTCGGTAGGATTCGGCTTGCTGGATATGGCTACAGATGATATTGAAGGTCACGCAGCACTGAATGTTAATTCGATTCAAAACGGAGATCTGAACCCTTCCAATTTCAACTTTAGCATTGAAATGTGGCAGGCAAACTATATAGTGATAAGAAAGGCAAATACACTTTTGGCAAGGATTGATGCCGTGCCAACTACCAATACCAATCTGAAAGCCCGGCTCAAAGCAGAAGGAAGGTTTCTTCGTGCTTTTGCCTACGAGGAGTTGATTAAAGCATTTGGAGGAGTGCCTCTGATTACCACTGAACAAAAAGTGAGTGACGACCTGTTTGTGCCGAGAAGCTCTTTTGAAGAGTGTGTTAATTTTATCGTAAAGGAATGTGATGAAGCTGCGGTAGATCTTCCTTCAACCTATGGAGACGCCGAATTGGGGCACGCGACAAAAGGTGCAGCTCTGGCCCTAAAAGCAAGGGTGCTGCTTTATTATGCAAGTCCTCTCCACAATCCCAGCAATGATCTGCAACGCTGGAAAAGAGCTGCAGATGCTGCAAAGGCGGTGATGGACCTGAAGGTTTACGATTTGCATCCTGACTACTACAGGTTGTTCCTGGATAAAACAGGAAATAAGGAAGTGATCTTTGCCAAGAAATATGGCCGGCCTGGCAGAATTCACGAAACAGCCTGGAAGTTAGGCATGAGTATACAGGCACCTGCAGTAATTGGCGGGGTGTGGGGCGCTTTTCACGCTACTCAAAATCTTGTTGATTCCTATGAGATGAAGAACGGAAAGCTAATCGGTGAAGCCGGTTCAGGATACGATCCTCAGAATCCTTATGCAAACCGCGACAGTCGATTAGATGCATCCCTTTTGAGGAATGGGTCGCAATGGAAAGGCGTTACTGTCGAAACGTTTGAAGGAGGAAATGCTAACATGGCCTCCAATGGCGACAGGACCAAAACTGGTTACGGGCTTAAGAAGATGATGGATGAGAAGTATGTTACAGCCGATCAGGTTTACCAGGGAGGAGATAATGACTGGTTGTTTATGCGTTATGCCGAGGTATTGCTGAATTATGCAGAAGCACAGAATGAATTTTCTGGTCCGGATAACAACGTGTACGATGCTATCAACGAAGTGCGTAGAAGGGCAGGTCAGCCAGCGCTGGGTGGCTTAACACAACCTCAATTAAGGGAAAGGATAAGAAACGAGCGTAGGGTAGAATTATCGTTTGAAGAGCACCGCTTCTTTGACGTTCGTCGCTGGAAGCTAGGTTCCGTTTATTTCAACCAACCAGTAAAACGAATGAGAATCGTTAAAAATCCTAACGGAACGTTCACTTACACAGTTGAAAATCTCGAGAACCGGGTGTACAGAGAGAATTTCAACCTGTTACCAATCCCGCAGATAGAACGGGAAAGGAACCCAAATTTAGGGCAGAATGAATATTAAGGGGGATGATAGAAGGAGTGGAGGATAGAATGAGAGATCATTCTCTAGCACTCCTAGGACTGGAAATCTAGCAATGAAATCACTCCAGAAACGATAAACACAACATTAGGATGAATAAACACATATCAATACTAGCACTGGTGGCTTGCTTATTTTGCAAGCCAGCCAGCGCTGGTATAACTACTGAAAAGCCACAGAAGCCCGTCAAAGTGGAAGTGGTGAAAACAACATCGGGATACCAGCTTTTACGGGATGGGAAACCATATTTCGTGAAGGGTGCGGGAGGAAATAAATACCTTAGTCGTCTTGCTGCTTACGGAGGGAATTCTATCAGAACCTGGGGAACTGATAATGCGCAGCAGGTTTTGGATTCTGCTCAGAAGTACGGACTTACAGTGTTAATGGGACTGCCAGCCGTTCCTGAACGACATGGATTTAATTATAACGACGCGGGATCTATCAGTAAACAGTTCGATAGAATTAGGACGGAGGTTTTGAAGTATAAGGATCACCCAGCGCTGTTGGCCTGGGGAATTGGTAACGAGCTCAACCTGTCGTACAAGAATCCGAAAGTATGGGACGCAGTAAATGAGATAGCAGAAATGATCCACCAGGTGGACCCAAATCATCCTGCAACAACAGTATTGGCCGGAATCAATAAAAGCGAGATCGATTATATTAAGGAAAAAACTAAGAGCCTTGACTTTTTATCGATCAATACCTACGGAGGATTGGCTGCTTTGCCATCACGTGTAGCAGAACTGGGTTGGACTGGTCCCTATATGGTAACGGAATGGGGCCCGACCGGACATTGGGAAGGCTTATCTACCAGCTGGAACGCACCGATAGAAGAAACAAGTACAGAAAAGGCTGCGGTTTACAAAAGCAGGTATTCTTATTCTGTGGAAAAAGATAAAGAGAAATGCCTGGGATCGTATGTGTTCCTATGGGGGCAAAAGCAGGAGCGCACACCAACCTGGTATGGTCTTTTCACAGATAAAGGTGAAGAATCGGAAGTTGTTGATGTAATGCAATACCTCTGGAAAGGTGAGTTCCCATCAAATAAGGCACCTCACATCTATGCTTTCCACCTGGATGGTAAAAAGTCGAACCTCGACGTTAAGCTGAAGGCGGGAAAACCTTATACAGCAGATGTGCTTGCTATAGATCCTGACAGCGATAGCCTTGAGTATTTTTGGGAACTACTTCCGGAGGCTACCAAAGTAGGCGAGGGGGGCGATCATGAAGAAAAGCCGGAAGCTAAAATGTTCAAATACCAGCAGGAAGGCAAAGGTAAGATCAGCTTCTCAAGTCCCACAGATGAAGGAGCTTACCGATTGTTTGTTTATGTTAGAGATGGAAAGAATAAAATAGCGACGGCGAACATACCATTCTTTGTGAGCCGCTGATCAGAAAAAGTAGAAAAGGATATATGATGAATGCAAAAGTTTTAATCAGATATAGTGTATTGTTCCTGTTGTTCTGTCCTTTGCTGGTTCAGAGCTGTAAAAAGGAAAGTGGGTCGGCGGGAGTTGCTAATCTCAGCATGGATACCGAGGTAAGTACGGATGGGTCGGGGTTGGTGACTTTTACAGCATCAGCAAGCAATGCCGACCGGTACTACTTCAATTTTGGAACTTCAGCTAATGAAGAAGGAACACGTTCTACCAGCGGCAAGCTTTCTTATACGTACACATCAAGCGGCACTTATACTGTAAAAGTTACAGCTTATTCCACTGATAATAAGTCGGCTGTTATTACAAAAACCATTTCTGTTACGGTTAATCCAGCCGGTGAAGAGAACATCTCGCCAGAGAATTATCCGGGTATGACTTTAGTATGGAGGGATGAGTTTAATGGAACTTCCTTAAACACGTCCGATTGGACCTACGAAACCGGTACGGGTAATAACGGCTGGGGAAATAATGAACTACAGTACTACAGGCAGGAGAATTTATCCCTTGCTGATGGCTTCTTAACCATTACGGCAAAACGTGAAAGCTTTGGAGGAAGGGATTACACCTCCTCCAGAATTAAAACCCAGGATAAGAAAACTTTCAGATATGGTAGAATTGATTTCAGAGCTAAACTGCCTAAAGGTAAGGGGATTTGGCCAGCTCTCTGGATGCTTGGAAATAATATTAGTACTGTGTCGTGGCCAGCGTGTGGGGAGATAGATATAATGGAACTGGTAGGAGGAGGTCCCGGAAAAGACAATACCGTACATGGGACAATCCACTATGATAATAACGGAACTTATGCAAATACGGGACGTTCATTTACTTTACCAAGCGGCGATTTTTCCGACAAGTTCCACGTGTTTTCTATTATCTGGGAAGCTACAAGTATAAAATGGTTGGTTGATGGTGTTCAGTTTTATTCTGTGGATACTTCTTCTCCAGCCCTACGTGAGTTTAACAATCATTTCTTCCTGCTGATCAATCTTGCAGTCGGGGGTAATTGGCCGGGAAGTCCTGACGGTTCAACTGTCTTCCCGCAAAAAATGATGGTTGATTATGTAAGGGTTTTCCAAAAGTAGGAGGGGAGCATGGCGCTTCTCGCCCTCTCACCTCTCCCTCTCCTATAGGACAGGGGAATACAAATAGTAAATTCTTAGTGCAAATTAAATAGGCTGTAAATTAAGTCTCACAATTCAAATCTCTAATTAAATGAAATATGTCCTTTCCCTTGTAATGGTTGCTCTTTCAGTTACTAATTTACAAGCCCAAAAAGCGAAAGAAAGCAACCTTTCAATAGAAAGTAAAGTGCAATCTTTGCTGTCTAAAATGACCCTGCAGGAGAAGGTGGGGCAGATGACGCAGCTCACTCTCGATGTAATTACGAAAGGTCCCGATCGCTTTAGTAGTACTGAGCCTGTGGAGCTTGATCCTCTGCAAGTGGAAAAAGCTTTTATAAAATATAAAGTAGGTTCAGTGCTAAACACGGCTAATAATCGGGCACGTACCCCTGAAGTCTGGAATAATATTATCAGCAGGATCCAGCAGGCGAATAAAACTGGACTGAAAATTCCTGTTATTTATGGTGTGGATGCTATTCACGGAGCTACTTATACAGCAGGAGCAACTATGTTTCCTCAGCAGATCGCTATGGCTGCCACAAGAAACAGGGATCTGGTTTTAAAAGGCGCTGAAATTACCGCTTATGAGACAAGGGCTAGTTCAATTCCCTGGAATTTCTCTCCCGTACTTGATCTTTGTCCTGATCCCCGCTTCCCCCGGCAATGGGAGACTTTCGGAGAAGATCCTTATCTGATAACCGAACTGGGAAAACAAATGATCAAAGGATACGAGGGACCAGGCAATAACATTTCCGACCCATTCCGGGTAGCTTCTTGTCTGAAGCATTTTTTAGGCTACCAGGTGTCTGCTTCAGGAAAAGACAGAACTCCAGCCTATATCTCCGAACAGGCATTGCGTGAATATCATTTGCCTGCTTTTAAAGCAGCAATTGACGCTGGTGCTCATACTATAATGATTAATTCGGGATTGGTAAACGGAATACCTGTGCATTCTAATCCCGACATACTTATCAAACTATTGCGTCAGGAATTAGGCTTTAAAGGATTGGTAGTAACAGATTGGGGCGATATTGAAAACCTGTATCAGCGTGATAAAATAGCGCGGGACCATAAGGAGGCTATTATGATAGCTATAAATGCAGGCATAGATATGTCTATGGTAGCGTACGAGTACGAGCGCTTTTGCGATAACCTGCTTGAGCTGGTGAAAGAGGGTAAGGTAAAAGAAGAACGCATTAACGAAGCAGTAAGTCGCGTTCTTACCCTAAAATATAAATTAGGACTGTTTGAAAATCCAGTGATGGATTACAAGAAGTATACAAAGTTTGGAGGGTCTGAATTTGCCCGTGCAGCATATTTAGCGGCAAGTGAGTCCATTACCCTGTTAAAGAATTCGAACAATATCCTCCCCTTGAATAAAAATGCAAAAGTACTGATCACGGGCCCTAACGCAAATTCCATGCGGACCCTCAACGGTGGCTGGACTTACTCATGGCAGGGAGAGAAAGTGGAAGAATTTGCTGCGAAATACAATACCATTGTAGAAGCTTTTAAGAACAAAGCAGGAGCGAACCAGGTGACCTATATCCCCGGAGTAAGCTATAAAATGAGCGGAAAGTATTTTGAGGAGTACGAAGACAGGATGCAAGAAGCTGTAAAGGCAGCTGCCTCTGCTGATGTGGTTGTTCTTTGTCTGGGTGAAAACTCATATACTGAAACCCCGGGTAACCTTAGCGATCTTTACCTGTCTGATCTTCAAACAGAATTCGCGAAGAAGATAGCAGCAAGCGGAAAACCTGTGGTACTTGTGTTAAACGAAGGCAGACCACGGATCATCAGCAAATTTGAGCAACAGATCCCTGCTGTAATTCAAACATACCTGCCGGGGAATTACGGCGCGGATGCTTTGGCTGATATCATTTATGGGGATATCAATCCATCAGGAAAGCTGCCGTATAACTACCCTAAATTCCCTAATTCATTGGTTGCTTATAATCATAAACCATCTGAAAGCAGGGATATGGTGCAAGGGGTTTATAATTACGATGCAGATTATAATCCTCAATGGGAATTCGGTCACGGTTTAAGCTATACTACCTTCTCTTACAGCAATCTTCAGTTAAGCTCAGATAAAATAGCAAGTACTGGAACAATCACAGTTTCAGTAGATGTAAAGAACACGGGTCAGAGGGAAGGAAAAGAAACAGTAGAACTTTATTTAAGTGATCTGTATGCATCCATCACTCCCGATGTAAAGCGATTAAAAGGGTTTGAAAAGATAAGTTTGAAACCAGGAGAGACAAAAACTGTACGTTTTACCCTAACTTCTGAACATATGTCTTTTATCGGCAAAGACAATCAACCCGTTGTCGAACCCGGTGAGTTTAAAGTAGAGATCGGTAAGCTTACAAAGAATTTTAGTGTTCAATAGGGTTTATTGGTCTATTTTTAAAAAGGCTCCTGTGCAAACGCAGGAGCCTCCTTAACATCAACAGCCACGATAAATATTTCACGTCGTGACTTATCCTTCAAAATCTATCCATTCTGCACAATATCCCCGAGTTTCGCCACATCCTCCAAATGGTAAGGTGTTTCCTGGTATACGAAATAGTTGAGCCAGTTATTGAAAAGTAGGTTAGCGTGACTTGTCCAGCATACCAATGGAGCATTCTCCGGATTATCATCGCGATAGTAATTTTTCGGTACTGGTACCTCGAGGCCTTTCTTTACATCTCTGGTGTATTCCTCGTGAAGAGTTAAAGGAGAGTATTCTGAATGCCCTGTAAGATAAAACTCACGTCCGCCTCTTGAATAAAGGATAGCAATTCCTGCATCCGGAGATTCTGCCAGGATCCGTAGATCTTCCTTATCCACTATATCAGACTTTGAGATTGTAGTATGTCTGCTATGAGGAATAAAGAACTCATCGTCAAAGCCTCTTAATAAGGAGTGTCCCTTTTCAGTAGCGGTATGCTTGAAAACTCCAGATAGTTTTTCATCCAATGGCTTTTTTTCAACTCCGTAAAAATGATAAAGAGCGGCCTGGGATGCCCAGCAGATATATAGGGTTGATGTAACGTGTTTCCTTGCCCAATCGAAGATCTGAGTGATTTCATCCCAATATGTTACTTCCTCGAACTTTAACATTTCTACAGGAGCCCCGGTAATGATCAATCCGTCATAAAAATTCTCCTTTATTTCCCCAAATCCTTTATAGAACATCTCCAGATGTTCCTCGGATATATTTTTAGAGGTGTGAGAATCAAGTCTTAAAAACTCAACTTCAACCTGTAAAGGATTGTTAGATAATAGGCGAACAAAATCCGTTTCCGCCGATATCTTCAGAGGCATAAGATTTAAGATAAGCACACGCATAGGACGAATATCTTGCGTATTCGCTCTAAGCTCACTCATTACAAAAATATTTTCCTTCTTTAATAGCTCTATAGCTGGCAGATTATTCGGAATCTTAACTGGCATTTACCTTTCCCCTTATTTTTTCAGCTTGCAAAAATAACAATAATACCGATGAACTCTAAACTTTGGATCGTCTCTGACTATTATATGGCAATTCTGCCATCGTGCTCTAATTTCAGGCTTCAGATCTTACTTTAATCTGATAATGGAGCAGGAAGACCTGATAAAAATGGGAGGTCTAATCCTTAAATTTGTATCGATGAAGAAAATTGGATTTCTATCGTTTGGCCATTGGGCTAGCCATCCTGCTTACAAAACCCGTACAGCAGCTGATACTTTGCTTCAATCTATTGACCTTGCTGTTGCGGCAGAGGAGATCGGATTGGATGGGGCATATTTTCGCGTTCACCATTTTGCTGCTCAATTAGCATCTCCGTTTCCATTGCTATCAGCAATTGGTGCCAAAACAAGTAAAATAGAGATCGGAACAGGGGTGATCGATATGCGCTACGAGAACCCGTTATATATGGTTGAAGATGCCGGAGCTGCGGACCTGATCTCAGGAGGGCGACTTCAATTAGGCATTAGCAGAGGTTCACCTGAGCAGGTGATCGATGGCTGGCGTTATTTTGGGTACGAGCCCGCAGAAGGAGAAAGCGACTCTGATATGGGACGCAAGAAAGCTTTGGAGTTCCTGGATAAACTGAACGGTGTTGGATTCGCCGAGCCTAACCCATACCCGATGTTTCCCAATCCGCCCGGACTTTTGCGACTAGAGCCTCACGCTGAAGGACTAAGGGATCGTATCTGGTGGGGAGCTGCGTCGAATGCCACGGCAGTGTGGGCGGCCGAAAATGGAATGCACCTTCAAAGCTCTACGCTTAAATTTGATGAGAGCGGCAAGCCTTTCCATGTACAGCAGGCGGAACAAATCAGGGCGTACAAAGAGGCATGGAAAAAAGCCGGGCACCAGCGTGAATCCCGCGTTTCTGTGAGTCGTTCCATATTTGCTTTATTAAGTGATCTCGATCGGTACTACTTCGGTCAGGAAGGCGGAAGCAGCGATAAGTTCGGCTATATTGAAAGAGATAAGAGAGCGATTTTCGGAAAGAGTTATGCAGCAGAGCCAGATCAACTAATTAAGGAGTTGGCAGAGGATGAAGCAATCCAGGAAGCCGACACCTTGCTTCTGACAATACCCAATACACTCGGGGTGGATTACAATGTACATGTATTATCATCAATACTTGAGCATGTAGCTCCTGCCCTAGGTTGGCGCTAATATAATGTCTATCAACGATTAATAAGGAGCTTTCGCAATTGAAGAGGATAAGCATTCAATGGCGAAGGCTCTTACTTATTTCGCTGCTACTTCAATATGGAAAGCAGCGACACCTTTTATCTGCAAACACGTTTAGAGATTCTTCCTGTTCTTCGGGACTTACATCTTTGCGTTCAAAACCTTAGCACAAATTTAATCCGTAATTATAATGATGAATTAAAGTTTAGATAACGTCGGCTTAATATGGGTATTTTATCTTTGAGTATTAATTGGTTAGTTGACCTGGTCCTCATGATAAGGTCTTGTTTTTTAAGATTGATTTCGACCCTGCATTCTCCTATTCTTTGAAAATTCCATTCCAGTTCTCATCTTATTTCAACGATTTGGTGAAGCCTAAATACCTATAAATGACCGGAACTAGTCATAATATAAAGTGCGGGAGCCACAACGCCAAGGATCATAAGAATAATAAACGAAACTATTCTAGATTCTGCCCGCGAAACCAAAATCCCATTCAATATCAAAAGGGCAAACAGAATAATTATACCAAGAAGAGACAGCACAAAGTTTAGTCCGGTGCTTAATCCATAATAGAAGATTAAAATCCAGAAGGCAAGGATTATACTGGTCACAATTATTTTAATGTACTTATTGGGTAGCATGTATTAATATTGGGCAAAGGGTGATGTTCTAGTTAAATTCTTTTTTATGTAGATCAGCCTCAATTTGCGCCAAAAATACAGATTTTACCTCCTCCCTTATCAATGAATTTATTCTTTCTCTTATCCCAGCAATTACAATTCAACTTCTCGCTTAGTTATTCACTACATTCCTTTGCGAAAGAAAACGCTACTTCCACTAAATGGGCTAAATACGTCAATACCAATCTTTGAAAAGACCATATTATCCAACGAAATCCAATTAACACCACCTAACAATATGAGAAAAACCCTACTTAAATTAACAATTTTCCTGGGTATTGTTATTCTACTGCAAAACGTCTGCTTAGTTGTGTTTAGCTGCATGTTGCGCCTGCCAATCAGTTCCAAGAGGGAAATACAAATCCAATAGTTGTTTTTTGTAATCATCCATTGTACCTCTAGGTAATTCCCGCTCCTCCACTATAAAGTTAAAAACTTCGGAAATTCGTTGATCGCTATATCCGTCCCAAGCTGCAGATACCAGAAGATGTGAGCAATCAGTGATTTGACTTTGATTATAAGCTATCTTTTTTATTTCTTCTAAGAGCTCCTTATTAGTGATCACAAAAATTTGATAGAGCTGTAATCCGGAAGAAGAGGGAGCTAGTCTGGCAGCTTCGAATATGTAGTTGAGTTTTTCGTTCGAAATCTTTGAACCAATCATTTTTTTGTAGCGTAGCGCCAGTTGAAATTTTACCCAATTATTTGATTTTATGAATGGACTCCATCTGCCAACGACTGCGATGATTCTCTTGCATTTACATAGAAACCTGCATTATAATGATCTTTATTAAGAGGAAACAATTAGGTTCTTCGAGCAAAAAGGCTTTAATTTCGATTTTAAGTTTCTGAACAACCTGGAATAAAAGTTTAAGGGGGGGATGTAAGAGTGGAGCTTTAAAGTAATCTTCTTATCTTTAGGCTTTCAAATTCAATGACCGTGAACCGTCACATTTTTATTAGAGTATTAATTGTTTCCATTTCGATTTTCTTTTATCAAGTAGCCTTATGCCAAGATAAACCTTTTGAAAAAAATATAGGTTGGAGGGCCGGTCATGGTCCGATAAGGATTAAAAGTATTTCTGATTCTACAAGAAGTAGCACCTGTGTCTTACTAAAGAATGATGAACGTTTGAAGGCGTTTTTATTTGACGATAAGATGCAACTGATTAAGGAATTTGAGACCACGGCGGGAGGTGGCCAATTTTTAGGTGGATTTATTAATAATGGAAAATTAGAGATTTTTTTGAAGCCCGAATATGCCTCGCAGATCATCAATACAGAAATTGACATACAAACCGGGGCAATAAAAGTAATACCATTCGAGCTGGAATTTAAGGGAGAAAAGATTCTCGGCCATCTTAATGGGTCCAATAGTTTTCTTTACATTACTGCATCCAAGAAAAACCCCGTATTTAATGTCTACAAATTTAAAGGGGGAGAAAAGATGGAAAAACTTAGTTTTGATCTTACTACAAACGGCATGAATAAGAATTTGGAGAATGGTAGTTTATGGAACGAACTTTCGTCTTTTTCTGGCGGTTTCTCCCGGGCTGCTGATATAGCCGTTGTGGATCCGGAAGTAGAATGCGAGGCTGATGTTGCAGACGCTCCAAATAAATTGTATTTACGAAATGATAGTTTGGTATTGCTGATGGATAAGGAGGAACAATTGCTAAAGCTTTTGACTTTTAACCTAAAGTCGAGTGAGACGAGCTTCAGGGTTATAAAAAGGAAGTTTAAAGACTTAGAAGATGAATATGCGCCTAAGTTCAACTCCTTCCTTCTCGAAGCCCGCCTTTATTCGGTTGTTGCTAGTCCCACCGGGTTGGGTGTTGCTATAAATGACTTTAATACGGGGATTCAAATTGCAAAATATTATACGTTTGCCGAAGATACCATAAGGTTTAGAAATACAGCCATTACACAAGACGGAGGCGGAACTGTCTATTCCATGAATGTTAGCCGGGAGCTTACAAAGACAAAGCAATTTTTAAGAAAGATCACTAGTGGGAATCCTGTAATTACTGCGGTGCGCAATGTAAAGAACCAAGATGAGATCACTGTGGGGGCTTATAAAAGAATAACACAACCTACAGGAACATTTATGCCGATGGGAGGATCAGGTATGATGGTTTATCAATCATTTGGAGCAGGCTCATCATGGAGTAGGGTCACAAGGTTTAAGGTTCTCACTGATCCAACTTCAGGCAAGCATATTGAGGGTTCAATGCAGCCGTCAGTAGCCGAACAGATCCAAAATTATTCAACAGCTATTAAAATTCCCGAGGATGGCTCTTCTGTTTTTGTCGCTAATAAATTCCATCAGTTTGCTTACTACGACAAACAGGAGAAGAAACTGGTAGTAGTTAAGTTTCAGTAAGACTAATCAAATATAGTAGAACAAAGAGCCCGGTTCTTCGTGTACCGGGCTCTTTAAAAAAGCATTTTTTATATCCTTATTCGTACCAGCTGGCAATTTTGCTGATCATTGCACCTTTTTTGGTGTCTTTGAATGTAAGGCGGGTCATTTTAGTGAAGTTCTCATACTTCATGCTTATCAATACTGTGCTTTGTCCGTCTTCATTCTCCTGGTTCTGGTATGCAACGCTGCAGTCCTGCTTTACTTCGCCTGCATCTTTCAATGCCTTCAATACCTCTTGTTTACCGTAGCTTCTAATTTCCATACCGCGAGTAAAACGAAGGGTCAGGGAGTTATCTAAGATATCTTTCAAACCCTCAATATTACCCTCGGAGATTGAACTTACGAACTTCTTTGCGTTGTTGGAGACACTTACCTTGTAGCTTGATGTTTTGTCGGCGCCAAAAGAGTTAAGAGAGATCATCATAAAGAAAGCTGCGGCGATAGTAGTTAAAGTTTTCATATCTTTTATTATTAATGTTTTTGTTTCGTTTTGATGAATCAAAGGTAGGGTAGGAATAGAGGCTGGAGAAGCTGAATTAGGCTGAAGGGGCCACCTTCTCGGTAAAGGAGGGGAAGGAATCGGTGAAAATATCTGGAATTAATTATAGCTTCGCCCTTTCATTGTAATATATGCTGACAGTAGAAAAAATTGGGGGCACATCCATGAGTGCTCTTTCTGAGGTGATTGATAATATCATTTTTTATAACCGCTCCGGAGAGGAACTTTATAATCGTGTTTTCGTTGTATCGGCTTTCTCTGGGGTTACCAACCTGCTTCTTGAAGATAAGAAAACAGGAGAACCCGGAGTGTATCATCGTTTGGCTAATAACGAAGATTTTCATCAACCACTTCAGCAATTGGTTTTCCGCCTTAAAGAGATCAACCAATCTTACTCTCATCTTGGATTAGAACTAGCGGCAGCAAATACCTTTATTGAAAATCATGTGCTCACCGCGCAAGGGTACCTGGAGAACCTCGCTAATATCCTTGCTTCAGGCTATGTAAGCAGGGAGGGTATACTGCTGGCTGCCCGGGAAATTCTGGCATCTATTGGTGAAACACATTCGGCATTTGTTCTTACCAGTATTCTTCGTAAAAGGGAAGTTAACGCTGTATTCGTAGATCTTGGAGGTTTTGGAGATCAACGTCCTTTTACTATCGACCAACGTATAAAGGAAACTTTTTCAGCCATAGATCTTAATACCTGCATTTGTATCGTTACCGGTTATGCAAAAGGGACGGAAGGAATTATGCGCGAATTCGATCGCGGGTACTCGGAAGTGACTTTCAGTAAAATTGCAGGAATTCTTAGGCCTGAGGAAGCCATCATTCATAAAGAGTATCACCTTTCAACTGCAGACCCAGGTATCGTAGGAATTGAAAACGTTAAGCCTGTAGGCTACACAAATTATGACATCGCCGATCAGCTTGCAGATGTGGGGATGGAAGCTATTCATCCAAAGGCTTCGAAACCTTTGGAGATAAGCGGGATCAACTTAAGAATAAAAAATACCTTTGAACCTGCCCATCCCGGCACTTTGATCACAAGGGAATATGTATCTGTACTTAAAAGGGTAGAGGTGATAACCGGGATCGATAAATTCTTGCTGATCGATGTTTATGACCCTTTGATGGTTGGAAATGTAGGAAGCGATTTGCAGATCATGCAGATCTTTGCGAAGCACGAGGTAAGCTATACCTTTAAGGCAACCAGCGCCAACAGTATTTCTATAGTAATATGGGAATCTGATTTTAAAGACCAGCTTATCGCCGATCTTGAGCTGCTTTTCGAAAAGATCACATTAGAACCTGTGGCAATGGTCTGTTTGCTGGGCTCTAATATGGATCAGCCTGGTCTTTTAGCAAAAAGTGCAACAGCCTTAGCAAGAAAGGAAATTAATATTATAAGTGCTGGAGTTGCCCTCAGGAAAGTAAATATTCAGTTTATCATTGCCCGCGAACAATTTAAAACGGCCATAATCGCATTAAATGATGTAGTTGGGTAAAGGGATACTTTATTAATACTCCTATAAATATTACTACTTTAGCCTAACTACCATTTAAGCGTAAATTCTATGAGAATATCGAAGGCACTTTTTCTTGTTTTAATAATTCTTAGTTCAGTTCAGATACAAGGTAGAGCACAGGAAAGACCTGTACGAAAAAATGTTCCTATAGATTCTATCACGCTAAGCGACCCCTTTATTTTCCCCGACAGCGCAACGAAGATGTATTACATGACGGGCACAGGAGGTCGTTTATGGAAGAGTAGAGACCTCAAATATTGGGACGGTCCATTCAAGGTTACTAATACTGATCCCGGTTCATGGATGGGGCCAAAACCAATGATCTGGGCAGCGGAGATCCATCCTTATAAGGGGAAGTATTATTACTTCGCCACCTTCACTAATCAGGAAGTAAAAATTGGCAATTATAGGGGTAATGAAATCGAAAGGCGTGCGTGTCATGTTCTGGTGAGCGATAAGCCAGAGGGGCCTTATATTCCAATGAAAGATTCTATTTATCTTCCGGCCAACAAACCTACCCTGGATGCCACACTTTGGTTCGAAGATGGCAAGTCTTATATGGTCTATTGCTATGAATGGCTTCAGAACTGGGACGGTACAATTGAGAAAATTGAATTAAAACCGGATTTCAGCGGAACCATAGGTGAGGGAAAAGTATTATTCCGAGCAAGCGATTCTCCCTGGAGCCGGGAGAAGGACCAAAATGGTAAAGACAAGCCGAACAGGGTAACTGATGGGCCATATCTTTTTAAAACAGGCACTGGTCGTCTTGGTATGATTTGGACCAGCTGGATCCATAGCGATTATACGCAAGGTGTTGCATATTCAGCAACAGGAAAGTTGGATGGCCCCTGGGTACAGGAAAAAGAGCCCATCACTCCGCCAAATTTCGGTCACGGTATGCTTTTTAAGACCTTTGAAGGAAAACAACTAATGTGTATTCATAGCCATAAGGATGTAAATGGACGGTATATCCGTATACCTCATTTTTTTGAGGTTGATCTTTCTGGTGATAAAATGGTCATCGGGAAAGCTTATAATCCAAATTAGAAAATTCAGGCGACCGAACTACCGGTCTATAATGAACAGCTTTCTACTTCCCCAAATCAATTATCGGTAGGGACTGTTAAACTTTTGGTTTGTATTTTAATTAGACCGGTTATGAAAGCTATATTAATTCCTACAGATTTTTCCGAATCCTCCTTCAATGCTGCACTTTGGGCCGCTAATCTAACTAACACAACTCACGTTTCCTCCATCATCTTATATCACTCAAAAACATTACCATCCAGAGCCGCTGAACTGCCGCTTTTACATGAGCAGACTAAGGATTTATTAGAGAGCTTTAAAAAAAGACTTTTTCCCTACGTAAAAAAGACTACTGCTATAGAGTTTTATTTAAATGAATTTCTTCTTCCTGATGGGATCATGGATCTTGTCGAACGGCATGATGTAGATCTGGTCGTTATGTCAACAACGGGAAAAGGAAGGATAGAAAGAGCTATTGTTGGAAGTAACACTTTGAATATTATTGAAAAGTTACCTATCCCTATCATCCTGATTCCTTCAACTGCGAAATTTGCAGAGATTAGGAAGCTGGCTCTCGCGACAGATTTGAACGAGGTGTCTAAATCTACCCCTACCGAAGCGGTGAAGTGGATTGTTAATGAGTTGAAGGCACAGCTAATCATAGTTAATGTATGGAGTTCTGAGGAACCTGATCCTGATGTGAACGCTGAACTGGCAGAATTACAGAAAATGTTTGAAAGAGAACAGCCAGAATATCATTATATTAATGTTTCTAATGTGACTGAAGGCTTGCTTGATTTTGCTATTTGCCAACACGTTCAATTAATTGCAGTTATTGGTAAAAAACACAGTTTTTTGGAGCGCCTGTACCATCGAAGTGTAACTAAAGATTTTGCCTTGCACACCTACCTTCCTGTACTTATCCTTAATGGAACCAAATAACTATTATTAGAAATAGGCGGTGGTTTTTGGAAACTAAAGGGTATAAATAAGGTAAGTTTGAAATTGGATCATTAGGTGAATTTACTGATTGCCATTACGGTTTACTTATTTTAGCGGGTATCCGGGGTTGAAATTTTTAAGATAATAGCACCAGAAAATTCAATAATTCCTCTAATTCCGCGATAAATACTACCTTAGGGGTATTAAAACTAAAATAACTATGTCATCATTTGCAAAACTAAAAGAATTGATTGCTGCAGCAGAGGCTGATGCAACTGCATTTTACGAAAAAGGAAATAAGGCTGCAGGTACTCGTTTACGTAAGGCTTATCTAGAAATCAAGAATGCAGCTCAAGAAGGTAGGGCAGAGGTTAGTGAGTTGAAAAATAAAGAAAAAGAATAAGAACAATCAAAAATGTTTTGGGAGGTTGTCGGGTTACTGGCAACCTTTTTTTGTTATAAAACCTCTTGATGACGGGTGAATGAGGTGTTTTAGTATATGATTTTGCAATTTATCCGAATATGAAACTAATATCAATAGTTAAGCATGTTAGCTGTTGGGGCCTGGTCCTAGCTACAGGTATGTCTTATGCGCAAACATCTCTTATTGCAGGGAAGTGGCGTGGAGTATTCTTTCTTAGGGATGGATCGGAAGTGCCTTTCAATTTTGAAGTCACAGGCAGTCCTTCTAATCCTAAAGTTTTCCTGATAAACGGAGCTGAACGTTCACCTGCCGATAGGGTGACTTTCAAAAAGGACTCTATTATTATCCCCATCGATCAGTTTGAAAATGAGTTGGCTTTCATGGTTATAGGAAAAAATAGGTTATCAGGATTACTAAGGAGACAAGATGAAAGAACTCCACTGCAAGTAGATGCTAAGGGGGAGCCCATTTTAGCAGATCACCCGGGACTACCCCTGAAAACGATTGCCGAATTTGGGAAAACACATCGCTTTACTTCTTCCCCAATTAAACCACAGGTTGACTTAAATGGAAAGTGGGACGTGGTATTCACCAACGATGAAGGTGTAGAAAGCAAAACAGTAGGTGTATTTCAACAAGAGGCAAGCAAGCTAACGGGGACTTTCTTAAGAACCACTGGCGATGCACGTTTCCTTCAAGGTGAAGTTTCGGGTAAGGAATTCAGGTTGTCCTCATTTATCGGTACCGGACCTCATTTGATAACAGGAGCTTTTCTTGATCAGAATACATTTGAAGGAGAATCGAAAACAGCCTCTGGCAAGTCAAGGATCAGGGGAACCAGAAATCCTGACGCCGAATTACCTGATGCGTTTTCTTTAACGCAGGTGAAGAAGGACAATAAAAGCTTCGACTTTAATCTCCCTGATGTCGATGGAAAAGTGATTTCCATTAAGGATGAAAGGTTTAGAAATAAACCTGTTATTTTAACAATGACTGGAACCTGGTGCCCTAACTGTATGGATGAGACAGCATTTCTTGCCCCATGGTACAAGCAGAACAAAGCCCGTGGAATAGAAGTGATATCGGTTTACTATGAACGAAAAGCCGATCCTGAATACTTAAAAAAAGTGTTGAGTCGGTCAAGGGAGAAGTATGGGATCGAATATACACAACTGATCGGGGGACTTACTGACAAGAAGTCCGTTGTCAAATCGCTACCTGCTCTGGAGAATTTTGTGGCATTCCCCACAACAATTTTTATAGACAGGAATGGAAATGTTACTAAAATTCATACAGGCTTTAATGGTCCCGCTACGGGTAAGTACTATGAGGAGTTCAAAACAGAGTTTAATAAGGAAGTAGAAACCTTGCTGATGAAAAAGTAGTACACCTGTCGATTTTAGATTTCGTTTTATTGCCCTGCTTGGGTACAGCCAAGGAAGCATAATCGACCGGGTGATCAATAATAAGATCCACACGTGTAAAATTCTTTTAGTAAGCAGAATATTGACGAATTAATCCAAATATCAGCTCTGACTCACTTATAACGCACTTTTAGCTGAAACATAATCTCGAAGTGTCCAGTATAACAAATTGGCATTAGAATGTGTGTAAGCAGACAACTGGAAAGGGAGCTTTCTAATGCCATCTTTAATTGATATGCCAGGGTTAAAAGGTCAGTTCTATCAGCTATTAAGTTTGTGTTTGTTTTTGTGTCTTGTTTGCTGTAAGAAGAGACAGGAAATAAGATACACCGTTGGATTCTCCCAGTGTACAGGGGATAACGATTGGCGCAAGAAGATGATGGAGGATGTAAAGATGGAATTGTCTTTCCACCCTGAAGTAGACCTGGTTTTTCACGATGCAAAGGGAAGCAGCACAACGCAGGTTAATCAAATTGAGGAGTTAATTTCTCAAAAGCCAGACCTCCTGATAATATCTCCAAACGAAACAGAACCGTTGACTCCTGTTGTCGAGGCAGCTTTCAAGAAAGGTATTCCCGTTATTATTCTCGATCGCAGAATTGCTTCTGATCATTACACAGCTTTCGTTGGTGGCGATAATTTCCAAATAGGGAAAATAGCAGGTAAATACCTGGGTACTTTAAAACAGGAAGCAAGAGTACTGGAAATTATGGGAAATGAAGATTCTTCGCCTGCAAGGGACAGAGGGAGGGGATTCTCAGAAGGAATAAAAGCTTTTCCGGGCATAAAGATAGTATCGAAAGTAAGGGGTGACTGGCACAGGTCTATTGCAAAAAAACAATTGCTCCAGAAGCGTGATTCGCTAGAAAATATTGATGCTGTTTATGCCCATAATGATGAAATGGCAATTGCCGCCCGTCAGGTATTTGATTCTTTGGGAATTAATAAAAAGGTTCCATTTATAGGTATTGATGCTCTGCCAACACTAAATGGAGGTATACAAATGGTGGCGGAACGAAAAATTGACGCCAGTGTTTTATATCCTTCAGGGGGGAAAGAGGCCATTAGAATGGCTGTGAAAATTTTGAAAAAACTTCCTTTCGAAAAGGAGAATGAACTACCAACTCTGGTTATCGATTCTTCGAATGTTCACTTAATGCAGCTCCAGTGGAAAGTAATTAGTGAACAGCAGGAAGATATTAACCGCCAGCAGTCGCTGATGGAGTTTCAGCAGAAAATCTATAAGAATCAACAGTTTATTTTAAGGGTAATAGTAGCTGTTCTTATTCTCGCTGTTATACTTGGAATAGTTGCATTAAGACATTGGTTGCGCGCCAGGAAGTCAAACTCAGCCCTGGAACGAAAAAATTCAGAGGTTCTTAGCCTGAACCAACAGTTGCAAAATCAATCCGAACACCTTAAAGAGGTGAACGAGGAGTTATTGGTACAGTCGCAGACTTTGCAGAATTTGAATGAGGAACTGCAGTCCCAATCTGAAGAACTACAAGCCCAGGCTGAAGAGCTTCAGGTACAATCAGAAGGCCTGCAGTTGCTCAATGAGCAGCTACATGCAAAACGTGTTGAGGCAGAACTGGCACAGGCAGAAGCGGAGAGAGCGGATAGAGCAAAAAGTATTTTCCTGGCAACCATGAGCCACGAAATACGAACGCCTATGAATGGTGTGATTGGAATGGCGTCCCTTTTAGCTCAGACCGAGCTGAGTGATGAGCAGGAAGAATATGTTCAGGTAATTAATACAAGTGGTGAGGCTTTGCTTGGCGTTATCAACGATATTTTAGATTTCTCCAAAATTGAATCCGGCCACATGGAGATAGAGCAACACGAATTTGAGTTGCGACAATGCATAGAAAACGTAATGGACGTGTTTGCAGGAAAAGCTGCTCAGGCAGGAATTGACCTTATGTATCAGATCGATCACCGCTTGCCTGCAACTATTATTGGGGATAGTTTAAGGCTGCGTCAAATATTGATCAATTTGGTTAGTAACGCAGTTAAGTTTACGAAGGCAGGTGAGGTATTTATTAATGTTTACAGGGACAATAGTTCAACTATTGACCTTGATATTCGCTTTGAGGTTTCAGATACAGGAATTGGAATACCTGAAGATAAGCTGAATAGATTGTTTAAAGCTTTTTCTCAGGTGGATTCATCTACTACAAGAAAATATGGGGGCACAGGTCTTGGTTTAGCTATAAGTGAGCGGCTGGTGGAACTAATGGGAGGGAATATAGGCGTTAGAAGTACAGAAGGAGAAGGGACAACTTTCTATTTCAATATCCGATCTAAAGCAGCTGATAGTTCTGTTAAGCATTACATTACCTTTGGTCGTGAGACAGAGGGTAAGCGAATATTGGTAGTTGATGATAATCTTAACAATTGCACCATTCTTCGCAACCAACTTGAGTTATGGAAGCTTGCTGTGAAGGTTGCTTATTCCGCCCCTGAGGCTCTTGCTATATTAAAAGAAGAAAGTTTTGATCTGGTGATCTCCGATATGCAGATGCCAGAAATGGATGGTGTTGATCTGGCTCGGTTAATAAAACAAATTACCCCATCGCAATCAATTATCCTATTAAGTTCTATTGGCGATGAAAGCATGTCTAAATACCCTGAACTTTTCAGTGCGGTACTCACCAAACCTGTAAAGCAGCAGCAGCTTTATAAAGTTGTGCAGATGCAGTTAAAGCAGAAGAAGGAGGAAGTTCAGACAGGAAAAGCTAAATCTCAGGTGCTTTCTGATGACTTTGCTGCTAGATATCCTTTACAGATCTTAATTGCTGAGGATAACCTGATCAACCAGAAATTAGCCCTCAGGATCTTGAATAAATTAGGATATGAACCAGAGTTGGCACATAATGGTCGCCATGCGGTGGAGATGGTAAATAATACTCGTTACAATCTCGTGTTTATGGATATGCTTATGCCCGAGATGGATGGTCTGGAAGCAACGCAGGTAATACGGCAGAACCTTTCCATTGAGCAGCCTTACATTGTAGCAATGACGGCGAATGCCATGAATGAAGACCGGGTACAATGCCTTGAGGCGGGAATGGACGACTATATTTCAAAACCAATCAATCTAGACGCTTTAATAAAGGTGCTGGAATCGGTTCCGGTTAGGAGGTAGACGTTAAATAGTTGTTAGGTTTACATTTCTTAATAAAAGGGAGCCGGCCCATGCCACTCCCTTTATTGTTAAATTAGCTTTATTAGTTCACCGCTGTTGTACCAGATATCGATTCTATCATAGCAGAAATTTCATCGACAGCTGCCTCATTGCTTCCGTCAAAGCCGGTAAGTTTGTAGCGAATATTTCCTGCTCCATCAATAACAAACTTCGCCGGTATCCCACTCACCTTGTAGGAGCTTACCACTTTGTTAGCTTTAGTCTGAGGATCTTTCAGATCCATTAAAACATCAAAACTGTATTTATTATCTGTTACGTAATCTTTAGCCTCTTTTGTTGCATCGCCGCCGCGTTCCCAAGTGTGGATAAACAGGAACTTCACGTTTGGGTCGTTCTTGTATTTGTTAACCGCCATCTGCATGGCTGGGAATGACGCTTTACAAGGTCCGCACCATGTTGCCCAAAAGTCGAGGATTACTACTTTTCCTTTTAATTCCTCCAGCGAAACCAATTTTCCGTTGATATCGGTCAGGCTAAATCCAGGAGCTTTTTCGTTTACTTTCTCTTTCGCTAGTCTTTTGTTCAGATCCTCCAGGTAGCTTTTTCTAAGGGCTCCTGCATATTCAGAGAAACCAGCCTCGCTACCCTTTACTTTGATGTAAAGTGATTTGAACAAGTCACCCATGGCTGGATTGGCCTTTCCCGCTTTAACTACCTGTTCCATAGCTGCATAAGCCTCTTCATTCCTGTTTAGGTTAGACAAAATAGTAGCATAACGAAAGTTTAGTCCCGGATTTAGTCCCTGTACGCTTTTATAAGCCTTCTCTGTATAGATCAAAGCTTCGCTATAATTTTTCTGTTCAAACAGCATGTTTGCATACGTACTAGTTAATCCCGGGTATCCGGAAGCTGCAAAGCGTGCTGCATTACTATTACCTTTCTTATCATTGGTGTACGACTCGGCATTTTCCATGGCAAGCCTTGCGTATTTCGTGGCCCTCGCTAAGTCGCCCGCCTTATAAAATGCCTGTGTTAGCCCGCTATACGCATTGCCCTTCCAAAAATCTGCATAAAGCTGATTGATCATTTTTGTCGCCTTTTCGGGATTTTTCTCAGTAGCATAAACTTGAGCTATTTGAGCTATTACGTAATCATACTCTATCCCATCATCTATCGATCCAGTCGCAAACTTCTGTGGCGGGAATTTTTTCAATGCCAGATTAAAAGCCTTTTCCATTTCTGCAGCCGATTTCAAGGATGTGATCTTTTGCAGTTCGATACTTCTTGCCCTTATACCGACGGGGAATTTCTTAGTTTGCTCCGCCACTATAGAATCGCTTGTTTTTATATTATTTAAGCGATAATAGTAATTAGCTGCAAGTATCATTTCATGTTCATTCTTACTAGCTGCAAGGGTGCGAAGCCTGGAATTAAGCTCGGCCTTTGAGGATGCTTCTTTTGAATTAAGTAGTTTTTCAAGCTCTGTTCTTAAACTCTCCGTACTGTTGTTTTTTTGAGCCGATACTGTACTGGCTACAAAAAGGGCAGCTGCAATAGCTGCTCCCTTAAAGATCTTTGTTTTCATTATATAGTGTTATTGTTTAATTATATCCTTTATTCTGTTCGTACCCGGCTTGCAGCGATTGGGAAGCTGGGATGGGGTAGAGCTGGTAATCTGTTTTGTATCCTGGTTTTAAAGGAGTCAACACTGCATCTGCAAGACCGAGGCGTTTCAGGTCAAACCATCGATGTGCAAATTCACCAAAGAGTTCTGCCTTACGTTCCTGCACTATGGCATCCATTAAAGCAGTTTTATTGAGCGTTTGTCCTGCGAATTTATTTCCTAAGCCGGCCCGGGTTCTAAGGGTAGTCAGGTCTTCATTTGCACCGGTCAAGTTGTTTTGTTGCAATCTTGCTTCTGCACGGATCAGGTACTGCTCTGCTAACCGGAACATTACATTGAACTCGTTCCCTGTAGTAGTAGCGCTGGCTGTGGCGAGTTTGTATTTGTTGATCCGGTACGTAATCTCGCTACCGTTTACTACCTCATCTATCCAATTTGTTCTACGGGCATCACCTATCTCGAAAGTTGTATTCACAAACTGATTTCTTAATGCGTAAACAGGTTTATTAGGTGCAGTGGAACGGTAATTTGCAGCAATAGTTGAATTGCCGAATTGGGTAGCCTGCTGAATAATGATCTCAGTGCTGGTATTTATAAAATTTGTTGCCGGTGAGGGAAGCGTATAAACTGAGGTCTGACTGATCAAAGTGCTGGCTTCTTTTTCGGCATTTGCATAGTCTTTATTGTAAAGGTAAACCCTTGCAAGGAAAGCAGAAACGACAGACTTATTCACCCTTGCTCTGAGCGTACTTGGATAAGCGTCCCCCACAAGGTCTTTTGCTGTTGTAAGATCTTTCAGGATCTGCGCGTAAACTTCGGCTACTGAAGATTTTGGGACCCCAACATTATCCAAGGGGTTTGAATTTAATGGAATCGGAACTCCTCCAAACATGTTGGTAAGGTTGAAAAGTTGGTAAGCTCTCCAGAAATAACATTCGCCGAGTAACTGGTTTTTTAATGAAGGATTTACTGAATTAGGTCCATCCAATCCAGCGATTGCCTGGTTGGCCATACGAATCACGCCATAGGGATATTGCCATAGCTGGCTCGCTATGAGTCCGTTCGAAGGCGATATTGTATTCGTGCCGAAGTCTGCAATACCCATATCCGTTTGCAGCAGGTAAACCATTTCATCAGAACTTATGCCTCCAAGATAATTAAGATTCAGAATATTGCTCCTGGTTTGGTCAGATGAATATAAGGCTAATACAGAACTGGTAGCTGAAGCATCTGTAGAAAATGCATCTTTTGAATAAATGGAGTTATCCGAGACCGGTATATCGACATAGTCTTTACAAGAAGACAATGAGGAGGATAGCGCTATGAGTATACTTCCAAAGACAGTTATATTTTTTAAAATGAATCTTTTCATAATTTTAAAATGAGCAGTTAAGACCAATAATTAATGTGCGTAATTGAGGCATAGCGATATATTGCCCGGTGCCAAGACCGCTCCCTGTGCCGGGAACAGTTGATTCTGGATCAAGCGTGTACTTTTGCTTTGACCAGGTGAATAAGTTCTGACCCTGGAAGTAGATTGACGCTGCCGAGATCTTAGCTGGTTTTATCCAGGCCGAAGGAAGTGAATAGGATAAGTTTACTGTCTTTAATTTGAGAAAAGAAGCATCACCCCAGTTTGCAGTAGAAGATCCATAATTGAAAATTGCCTGCTGGAAAGAACTAAACGCCTTTGGTAATCCGGTTACATCTCCGGCCGCTTTCCATCTGTCTAATGCCGCTCCATTTGTGCTTGTTGTTGAACTGCTTCCATAAGGGAGGCCAAGTGAATTATTAAGATAGCCATACCTATGTTCGAAACGGAAAAATACATTAAGCTCAAAGTTCTTATAACTAAGGCTATTGTTTATCCCTCCATAGAAGGGATTACCTGTTTTCGAGAATATTCGGTCGTCATTGAAAGTAATTGCTCCGTCACCATTCTGATCTTTATACGTCGGTAACCCTGTTGTAGCATCAACTCCGGAGAATTCATACAGCCGGATTGCATTGATGGGCTGTCCAACGAAGTAACTGCTCGAGCTAAACAGGGCGCTCGGATTTTCAATGGAATGCAACTCGTTTCTTAAAAAGGTGATGTTAAAATTTGTGCTCCACTGAAAGTCCCCTGATTTAATATTTGTACTATTTAATTCCGCTTCGAAACCTTTATTTTGAACGGTGATTGGAGCATTTGAGGTAATTGCATTCCATCCGATCTGGGTTGGCAGAGCCAGGGAGGCGAGCAGGTTGGAGGATCGGTTACGGAAATAGTTTCCTTTTAGTTGAATTCTGTCCTTAAAAAAGCCAAGTTCCAAAGCGAGATCTAGCTTTTTGTTCGTTTCCCATCCCAGGTTTGCATTAGGTATGGGGCCCGGGTTAAGTGTTGGTGTTCCCTGATAACTGTATGCTGTACCTGAAACATTATACAGGTCTGCAAAAAGGTCATTAGGGATTTGATCGTTCCCTGTTACTCCAAAGCTGGTTCTTAATTTACCAAAGCTTAACCAAGGTGCATTTTTCATGAATCTTTCTGAACTGAAAATCCATGCTGCTCCTATTGCTCCAAAATTTCCAAAACGGTTGCCTTCTCCGAACCTTGATGAACCATCTCGTCTAAAAGAACCGTCTAAGAGGTACTTGTCTTTAAAGTTATAATTCAACCTTGTAAAGGCAGAGGCGTAGCGGTAAGTAAAGGTATTACTATATTCTACTGCTACAGCTCCGGCACCGGTAAGGGTGTTTAGTAAGGCTTCAATCGGATAGCCACTGCCATTAAAAGAGTTTGACGCGGCACGGGTGTTCTGAAATGAAGTACCTGCAAGCGCCGAGATCTTACTGCCGCCAAATTGTAATTTATAATCCAGTTGAGGCTCTATGATAAATGTGGAATTCTTGCTATCGGCATATCTTAGTGAGCCAGTTGTTGTATTGGAATTAGATGCTGCAGGGTTCCTTAATTTTTGCTCAAGATTTGTTGATGTGAAGCCTACGTTCGTCTTAAATTTCAAAGTCTGCAATATCGAATAGGCCAGATTCAGATTACTAACTAGGTTGTTGGATCTGTTGTCGAAGGTTTTCATCAAATACGACAGAGGATTTCTTGTCGTCCAGTTCAATGTTCCGTTACTGTTGTGCAAGGGATAATTCGGTGAGAGACTATATAAACCACTGATATCAGTGCCAATAAGATCGTTCTTGCCGTAATTGTAGCTTGCCGAAAGGTCTATTGAGAAAAGATTGTTTTTGCTCTTGTGACCCGCGTTGATCCGATTCGAAAAGTTTTGTGCACTTAGATCCCCTGGGAAAACAGTTCCTTCTTTGCGGTAAGTTGAGCTGAACAGGAAAGTGTTCTGTGCATTACCTCCGCTTATCGAAGCATTGGCATTGGTCACATTAGCGGTTCCCCCAATAGCCCAGTCCTGCCAATCGGTATACGCATTCTGATCCCATACTGTCAGGTCCGGCGCGTTAGTCGCAGTCGGTGTAGTTCCCGAATTAGCAAAGGCCTCTTTGCGAAGTTGAAGGTACTCTTGGGTATTCAGCATAGGAATAAACCTGGCAACCTTTCCTGCTCCGCTGTAGACATTGAAGTTCACAGAAGTCCTGCCTGCTGTTCCTTTCTTAGTAGTGATCAAAACCACTCCATTAGCTCCTCTAGAACCGTAGATAGCAGTGGCGTCAGCATCCTTCAGGACATCAATACGCTCGATATCGGAAGGATTAATAAGGCTGAACGGACTTACCCCTCCATTGGCTCCGGAAATGCCATAAGCGTTAAGGTTATCATTAGCAGGCTGGCCTCCGTTAAATAAAGTAAAAGGAACTCCGTCGACCACGTACAAAGGAATTGTACCGGAAGATAAACTATTATTTCCGCGTATCTGCACACGCAAACCGCTACCTGGTAATCCATTATCTTGCGTGATCTGAACCCCTGACAAGCGGCCTTGCATAGCTGTAAGCAAGTTATCTACAGGTTGTGCCGAAATTTCTGCGCTGGTAATAGAACTTATTGAACCGGTATTCAATTTACGTGTGGTAGTTCCGTACCCAATCACCACCACTTCCTGTAAAGCACCTGCTTTTGGTTTGAGTGTTACCTTAATATTTGTGTTGTTTCCAACTGTAATTTCCTTGCTTTCAAAGCCGAGATAGGTGAAAACAAGAACGGTCGAAGCATCAGGAACAGTGATATTAAAGTGTCCGTTCAGATCAGTAGCCGAGCTTGTGGAACGATCTCCTTTTATGGTTATTGAAACACCAGGCAAGGGTTCCCCGCTTTCATCCGTTATCATACCACTAACACGAAGTGCCTGTGCAGCAATAACCTGCTTAGAAAGAACAATCAGATCGTCTTTAAGAAGCTTATAACTTATCCCTGTATTCTGAAGGGTAGCGGAAAGGATCTCTGAGACCTTGGTGTCAGTAAGATTAAGGAAAACCTTATTATCCGGCAAAATATTATTACTGTATACAAATTTGTAATCAGTCTTCTTTTCTATCGTCTTGAGGACGGTGCTGATAGATGCATTATTTACATTAATCGACATCCTTGTATCCTGGGAGCGGCTTGGGGCTGCAAAACAAATACAGGAGGCCATTGTTAGCATCACAATTAATTTCATCACGAACAATCTCCTAAAAAAAGGGTAATACGAAATCAGGGCACGCTTAGTAGTGCTTTTTTGCATAAATTTGAATAATTAAAAGGTTGAAAAACGGGAACGGTCCACAACTCGCAATTGATTGCCGTTCCACAGCATTTTAATCCGGGGGAACTTTGTTCCCCTTTTGTGTTTTCTTAATAAATAATTATCTCGCCATTCTCCTTTCTTTTGTATTTAAATGGATAGGATTCCTGAAGGGCTTTCAATGCCTCATTTAGATTTTCCTTCTCGAATGTTGCTGAATAATGAGAATTCTGATACTCCTCGTTTTCAAGTTCTATTTTCACCCCGTACCATGAATTAAGCTTGGAAATTACTTCGGGAAGAGGTTCGTCGTAAAAAGTCAGCCTGTTCCTGGTCCAGTCTGTTTCGATTACGCTTCTATCTCCGGAATGATGAGCCAGTGCTTTTAACTTGATCTCATTACTAACGATGCTTTCGTCTTCCTCGATGATTGGAAGTACCAGCTTCCGGTCGGGTACCAGGAGTATTTTCCGGCCAGAGTTGTCATTGAAAGAAACCTCTACTGAACCTTTTAATAAGGATGTCTCCATTCTTGGTAATTCAGGATAGGCCCTGACATTGAAAACAGTTCCAAGAACTTTTATATTAGCTGTTGGGGTAAATACAATAAATGGCCGCCTGGTATTATGAGCTACGTTAAAAAACGCTTCACCCTCCAGCTGAACTTCACGGCCGTTTCTATTGAAGTTGCGGGATATATTCAGGCGGCTTCCTCCATTGAGAAGAACTAGTGTTCCATCGGCCAGTTTAACCGTTTTCTTGCTGCCTGCAGGCGCGAAATAACTGGTAAGGGTAGGGAATTCCTGCTGCTTTTTGTTTTCAGGCTTGTAAAAGAACAGAATCCCTAAAATTAGTGAAGCAGCTATGCCTGCCGGAGCCAGATACTTACGCCATAAAGGAATAACAGGGGCAGGGGACTTTATCTCGTGATTATCCCGTTCGGCCAACTGGTGCAAGTCGAGAGCATCCTTGAACTTTTTATAATCCTGCAGGAAGTTCGTTTCGGTAATGCCTCCATTCAGGGATAGATAGAAGTTCTTTGCGGTGTCAATATCCTTCTGTTTGTCCGGGTGTTTCTCAATAAAGTCTTCCCAGAAATCAACAGCATCCGGGTCATTCCTTAAGCAGAACTTCTGGAAGGATTCGTTGGATATCAGATCTTCTATGCTGTATTCTTGGTGTTTCATTTCCTTATTTACCCTATAGAGGGAAGAAATGAATATTATTTACCATGATAAATAAGCCTTTTTTAAATTTTTACAGTGATTTTTTAAAATAAGGCTAAAATACTTTTATAAATGTGCAATAAGTGGCTAAAATCTTGACAAAATGAGAGAAATCCTGGTAGTTCTTTGGTTTTATATGTGATCTTAATGTTTTTATTGCTTCATTAATGATGTTGTAAGCTGTTCTTTTGCTTATTCCAAGCTCTTTAGCTATCTCATCATAGCTCATGTCCCGGAAAAACTTCATCGTCAATAGCTCCTTTTGTCGCTCAGTAAGCTTTTCCATTATCTTAAATAAACTGTCCCGTAGAACTGAGTTTTCCTGTATCCGTTCAAAATAGTCATTATAGGTAAGTTGATCAGTTTCGGAACCTGCCGCCATTCCTTCTTTAACTTTTCTCAGATCTTCTGCTTTAAAATGATGCAGGAGCTCGCGACGCAAACAGGTGAGGAGGTAGGAGCGGGGACTGGACACTTCGGGAAGCTGAGCTCGCATTTCCCATAACTGGGCAAGTACTTTGATGATATACTCGTTTGCAAGCTCTCGGTCGTGCGTAAACTTCATCCCGTAATTAATCAAGCCCAGATAATGCTGCCGATATAGCTCCAGGAAAGCCTGCTGGTTTCCAGCAATGAACTCTGCCCATGTATGTCTCAAATTCTCCCCCATTAAACCAAAGATACTTAATTGTTAATTTATTTGGAGAATAGGTGGTATGCTTAAAGAATTATTACAAGTGTCTTATCACCTTGCAAGGGTTTCCGGCAGCGAAAACGTTAGCAGGGATATCCTTGGTTACTACACTTCCGGCTCCGATTGTTGTATTCTGTCCGATAGTAACTCCAGGGCATATGATGGCGCCACCACCGATCCATACATTATCGCCGATGGTAATAGGGGAAGCTAATTCAGGACCCTTAATCCTTTCGGCTGCCATTACCGGATGGTAGGCTGTATAGATCTGAACATAGGGGCCGCACATTACATTATCGCCAATGGTTACCTTAGCACAATCCAGTATAACGCAATTAAAATTCATGAAGAAGTTCTTGCCTGCAAAGATGTGGGAACCGTAATCGCAAAAGAACGGAGGTTGAATATCGATAGTGGAACAATTGCCAAGTAAATCTTTTAGTAACGCAGTACGTTCTTCAAGAGGAGCAGCAATCATTAGGTTATATTTAGATAAGTGGATCCTTGCATAATCTCTCATCTTAACTAACTCCTCATCCCATGCCTGGTACAACTCGCCGTCGAGCATTTTCTGTAATTCGCTTTTCATTTTATATAGTTTGTATTGAAATAATATCGACAGCCTCAATGGAATTGCTACACTGCCTGGCAAACATATATCTTTTTACAACATATAGAAAGTTATTAAGTGGCGGTAATAGGAATTTTTTAAGGCAAAGGACGAGTAACTTTTTAAATGGTAGTTTCAGGCCGGAAGTGCGCGATTAAAAGTTGCCACAAGCTCATTGATCCTCTCGCCCCTTGTCTGGTAGGAGAGAGCGGCATCGTGCGATTTCAGGATGCGCTTGGTCAGGCTCAAACCAACACCGCTGCCACTTTTTCCAGAACTGTTGCTTCCGCGGGCAAAGGTGTTAAATAGGGAATTTGGATTCTCAATTTCAGGAATGGGTCCGTTGTTTATAAAGCTAACGGTAATTGTCTGATCAAATACCGTAATTAAAGATCGTACAGACTTGTCGTCAGAATAAAAGTAAGCGTTTTTAATGAGGTTGGAGAAGGCAACTTTTAGAAGGATTTCGTCTCCCTTAACTTCCACACTGATGGATTCTGAACGATTGACAATGTCGAAGCTGAATTTGAGCTCAGGATGGATCATCGAAAAGTCCTGGACTACAGCAAAAATAACTTCATCCAGCCGGATCACTTTAAAAGCCTTTCTTTCGGAGACTTCTTCAATTTCTGATAGGAGCAGGAGTGAGGTTACAATTTCTGACAGTTGATGGATATCGTGCAGTATTTTTTTTTGATTATCTTCTTCCGAGGGCTTGCCCGGATAGATTGAATTCTGAATTAAAGAAGTGATCCTTGCAAGTGGGGTTCGTAGTTCGTGTGAAGCATTAGCTGTAAACTCTTTTTGCCGCTGGTAGGCCGAATCGATCCTATCCATCATCTGGTTAAAGGCTTTCGATAATTGAACGATCTCGTCATTCCTCGGATGCAGCTCAATCCTGCTCTGCAGGTTTTTTTCAGAAATCTCCAGCATTTGTTCTCTCAAGCTATCGAGAGGTTTTAATCCCGCCTTACTTACATAAAATGAGATGACGAGAATAGATGCGGTACCGAAAACGAAGCCGAGGAACAATAGATATCTCAGATAGGGGACTTTACTGGTTTCGAAATCGTCAAGTGCCGAGACAACCACATAGTAATGGTTTTTATTAAAGAAATATTTCTTTGCTGCAATATAATGTCCTTCCCGGCGAAGGGTAAGAGTATTTTTAGATTTTAGGTTTTCAAAGTCATTAAGCGTCCATGGAAAATAATCGTTATCATTACTGGTGTAGATCCTCTTATAATTCTCGTTGTAGATAGTTGTCTTTTCGTCCATCAGCTTGTTCGCGCGATTTTTATCGAACATGTCCAAAAGTTCAGGATTCATCTTTCCAACCCTTACAAGGAATTTTATTGACGTTTCTCCTCGTTGAAAGAGCCGTGTATTGAAGTCGTCCTGTCTGTACTCAGAGAAAAGGAGATAAACAGCAATAAGAACCGTGGCCAGAACAACAGAGAAAAGGAGACTGAAATATATTGAAAAGCGCTTTTTGAGGTTCATTAATCCTGCAGTTTTAGGCAGTACCCGAAGCCCGACTTATTATGGATCAGTTTTTTCGAGAAACCTTTATCGATCTTACTGCGAAGAAAATTAATATAGACTTCAACAGTATTCGTCCCCGTCTCGAAATTTATATCCCAAACCTTAGATGCAATAAATTGCTTCGAAAGTATCCTTCCTTTTGCACTCAGAAGAAGTTCCAGAAGCTTATATTCTTTGAGTGTTAAATCAATTCTCTTGCCTGCTCTGAATACCGTTTTATCATTCAGATTTACTTCCAGATCATCAATCCGTACAACAAGTTTTTCCTCTTCTGGCGATTTCGTGTAACGTCTGAGCAAGGCATGTATCCTTGCCAGCAACTCTTCAAAATAAAACGGTTTAATAATATAATCATCCGCGCCCAAATTGAAGGCCTGTAGTTTGTCTGAAAGGGAGCCGTAAGCGGTAAGCATTAATATAGGTGTTTCCCTGCAGATCTCCCTGATCTTTCTGCAAACCTGTATACCATCGATGATAGGGACATTTATATCAAGGATAAAAAGCTTATAACTACTTAAATCTGCTTTCAGCACGCTGAGTCCGTCTTCCATAACGTCGCAACTAAACTCATTGTTCGTTAAGAATAAGTTAATCTGCGACGCAACAGTTTGATCATCCTCTAGTAATAATACTTTCGCCTGCTCCATTTAAGTAGATAGTTCTTTGCTTTAAAATCCTAGATTAAAAGTAGCTGTTTTACATGAACGACCGGCTGACGCTCCGGATTTTAATTTTTTTTTAATTATTTATTACATCCTTTGTATATGGAAATGAGGGTTTTTCCCTGCATCTACAACATTGAATATTACTATAACAAGATAACTTACGGGTTATCTTTCAAGATTAAATTGTGATAAGGTTTAGGTTACCCTGGTGCTCTCATAGCGTCAGGGTTTTTTATTGCTAAGTCTGTTTAATACCCCTCATAATCAACTGATCATTTCTCGGTTTTCTTAAACACATTCCCTATTTGTCCTACTGCTTGAATTTTATCTGTAAAGGCTTGTACCAGGAAGGAGTTGGAGTGTTGAAGATCAGAAAGATCTCCTTGTTCCAGCTGTCTTGGATATATAATTATATAGCTATTTTCCTTGAAGTAGTTGCTAAGATAGTAGGGCAGTTTACTAAGTTGTTCGTTGTAAGATACTTTTCCTTGTCTTGAACTTACAATTACGAAAAGGTCGTCGGGCTTCAATTCCCGGCTCAGAATAAGAAAATCTTCCCACTTGTTAAATTCATTAAATACGAGGTTCACCGCTCCTTGCATTACTTCAGAAGCTCGCTTCAATTCGCTTGTCGTTTCTGAGGTTGCATGGAAATGCAGAGGGATTCCTGCTTCCTGCGATATCCTATATAACTTGTTGAACCAATACAGGAAGCCCGGTTCAAATTCAGCTTTAGGAGGAACCGCTACAAGCATTTTCTTCAACGTATTGAAAGGTTGGGTGGGTTGGTAAATGTATATAGTTTCTGTTATTCTCCTAAGTACAGGTTCGGCAGTGGGACCGAAAAAATCATTTTCTTCGGCGTTGCGATGGAGTCCGATAACAAGGTCTGTTATGCGGTATTCCTTCGCGGAATAGATGATCCCGTGACTTATATTAACATCATGCCGGTTCAGGGGGATAAGTTGGCTGGCAGTGGCTGCTGCGTGAACAATAGCCTTATCAAGTAATTTTTTTCCAAAATTATGCGAGTTTGGGTCGCTTTTATCATCCCCATTAACATGAAGAGCATAAACCTCATCAGCTCCTTTTCCCGGTTTTAGCATCAGTCCGAAATCTACCAGGTCGTTAACCGTATCCTGGTAGGCAAGGGATATGAGTATGCGGTTAGTTACTCCTTTATTTTTATCACTCAAATTTTCATTATTTAATGCGAGTTTTTGAGCAGATTTCTCAACAACCAGGGAGCTGATGGTACAAGAGATAAGAATAAGAAGGATCGTGCCATTTAACACATCTTCGCTTAGTAACCTGATTGGATCTCCTGCTTCAGTTTCAGTTAGAATTATATTATAACCTACCAGGACGATCGCCAATGTAGCCCCCACTCTTGCATTGCTTAATCCAAATATCAGATTCCTGTCGAGGCTACTTAACTTGAAGGATTTTTGCGTCATGTAGGCCGCGAGAAACTTAGTCAGAACAGCCAGGCTTACCATCACCGCTGCTACTTTAATTGCCCCTAAGCCTTTAAATAGGACGCTGATATCTACAAGCATCCCCACTCCAATGAGGAAGAAAGGAATAAAAATAGCATTCCCGATAAAGTCGATGCGGTTCATCAGGGGCGAAACATGGGGAATAAAACGGTTAAGTGCTAATCCTGAAAGAAACGCTCCTATGATTGGTTCCAATCCCGCAAGTTCGGCAAGGAATGAGCCGAGAAATACCATAGCCAGAACAAATATGTATTGAGAAACCTGATTCTCATAGTTTTTAAAGAACCATCTGGCTATTAAAGGAAAGACAATGAATACAACGACTCCGAACAGCAGGCAGCCTATGGCCAGCTTGATCCAGAATGAGGGACCGATATCGCCTTTGGTCATTCCTGTTACTGCAGCAAGAACTAAAAGTGCAAGAACATCTGCTATGATCGTACCTCCCACAGTAAGCGTTACCGCCCTATTTCTTGCTATTCCGTATTTGCTGACAATAGGATAGGCCAACAAAGTATGTGTGGATAACATACTCCCTATTAAGACAGATGCAGGAAGGCTGAATTCAAGAATATAAAAGGCCGACAATGTGCCCAGTACTATGGGAATGATGAAGGTGAAAAGCCCAAAGACCAGGCTCTTGGTCTTGTTTTTTTTAAACTCCTCCATATCAATCTCCAGGGCCGCGGTAAACATAATATATAATAGCCCTACTGTCCCGAATAATACGATACTACTATCTCGCAATAGGAGATTAAGACCATAAGGACCAATAACAATCCCCGAAAGGATTAGTCCGATAATGTGAGGAATCTTAATTTTATCGAACAATATTGGAGCAAAAAGGATGATAAACAAAACCAGTGAAAAAATGATCACCGGGTTTTGTAAGGGGAGTGACAGATCAACTGCAGATAGAATCAACATCTCAACTATTGCTAAAGGTTAAAGTTTGGCCAGTTTTATTGAATACCGTATTCTACAATCATTAGCCTTAATTATCTCCCGCACCCCTTCCAACGTTCCTTCATCTTTTCTCTGCTGAAGAGTTACTATCATTTGAGTGTTTCCCGTTGGTTCAATGCTTTTTAATTCAATGTGCTCATTGCTAAAGGCTCCCTTGTAAATTCTGGTAACCTCCTTATTATTAAAAGCCTTAGCAACCAAAACAGCTCCTTCGTAGGAAATCTCCCATTGCTCATTTTTCACATCTCCTATCGCCGATCCTTCACAGGAAGTTTCAATGCATTGCATATTAACAGCCCAACGACCAACCAGCTCTGCCTTATACACAGCGGCAGAGTCTTCCGTAATCTTAGTAGTATCAAGACTATTCTTTATAAAAGCAATAGTATCATCCTTTAGTTTTAACTGGATATTAAGAGAATCGATGTGCCGGTTTTTTATTGCAAGAGAATCCTGAACGGCTTTGAGTTTGGTGTCAGTGCCGCAGGAAAAAAGAAGAAATGTTAGTAGTAGAGTGAAAACAAGAGGGTAACTTTTCATCCGGTGGTTACTAAGGGTTTATATTGACGAGGTAGTATTTACAAAGTTAATGTCATAGATTAAAAAAAAATTAAAAAGACTCTTCTTCTGTTTTCAGGGCTGTATATTCCCTGTCTGGTATCCCTGCTTCCGCCTTCATACCTTATTACTTGCTTTTATTTTTTCTTTTAAATACTTTCCGCGATTGATTAGGTGAACGTTATGGTTTATTTTCTTCGGCTTAGCCTTCTGTTTTTGGTGTTATTTATTAAAGAAGAGGTTTATGGGCAGTATGAAGGAGTTTTGTATGGGGATATCGTACTAAAGGACCGGAGCATATTGACCGGGGCAATTCGCTGGAGCGGAGCTCAGATGTTATATAGTGATGTATTACTGGTTGCTAAATCAGAGCCATATGCATTGAAATACCTTAATAGGAACCAAATTCACGCCTTAACTACCCAGAACGAGGGTATCGACTGGGAATTTATGAATTTGTGGAAAGATAAGACACCAGACACACGAGGCGAACCTCTTTGCCGGTTTGGGGATATCTACTCAATTCATGTTACCGGCCCTGGAAAGGCCCAGATCTTTCTAAAGAATGGGTCAAAGGTAAGGGTGGCCACGGATAGGACGGAAAGCCGGCATTTGGGAAAAGATATTGCGGTTTTTAATCCTCAGTATAAGAAAATACCCTGGGAAAAGATTAGTAGGGTGAATTTTAAAAATTATCCTCAGGATTTTGATCCATTTAGAGCTGAACTGTTATATGGAAGGATAGTTACGAAACAGGGAGAGTTTACCGGTTTCATACAGTGGGATAAAACCAAGTTCCTGACGAGCCAGAGATTGGAAGGTAAGCTCAATGATTCTGATAAAACAGATACAGAATATTCCTTCAGCACAATTGCAGGAATAGAAAAAAGAGACAGGGGAGCCCTGGTAAAATTCAGATCAGACAGTAAAGTATTCCTTAAAAACAATAGGGATGTTAATGCTACCAATCACGGTATAGTGGTAATGCATCCTGACTGGGGAAGGGTAGTTGTGGAATGGGAAGATTTTGTATCCGCTCGCTTTACAAAGGCTCCGGATAACCTTGGTTATTCATCTTATCAAAAACCAGGAAGAATTTACGCTATTGTAAAAACTACTGATGGAGGGGTGTTCAAGGGAAATAGTATTTTTGACCTGGATGAGCAATGGAACGTGGAGTTATTGGAAGGCAGTAGCGGCAATACTCACTATCAGATCCCTTTTAAATTCATTCGAAGTCTCAAAGTTAACGGCGAACAGGAGTCAAAGGTGACGTTAATAGATAACAGGGTTTTGACCTTAAGCAATCATAACGATGTTACAGGCAATAATTGGGGGATTGTAGTTTTGCTGGTAAATTCAGGGCATAAATATATTCCCTGGAATAAGGTAAGGGAGATCTCATTCAGGTGATGGCAATTAAAACTAAGTCAATTATTGAAACCAGATATGGTAGGTACCTGCCTTTGGGATTTTTTATTGTCCTGATTGCAGGCCTTGCTTTAGGGTTAAGGTTATTCAATTCAGGGGTCGAACTTTATTATTTCGTTGCTTTTCTATGGATCATTACCGTTCTGATTCTTCTTTGGCTCGGGAATAGATATCTGTTTAATCTGCTTGATAATTGGTTACCCTGGTCAGGGCCTACAGGAAAGCGATTTTTTACCCAGCTTTTGTTAAGCTGCATTTACTCACTTGTTTGCATCAACTCAACCTATTACTTATTTAAGGTACAAACATCTGAAATCCCTGCTCTCGAGCAAATGCTTGTGTTGAATGTGTATGGTTTGTTGTTTATCGTTCCGGTACTTTCAATCAATTTTGCATTGTATTTCATGAATAAATGGAAAAAGGCACACGTACAGTCTGATCTATTGAGAGAAGAAAACCTGCGGACCCAGCTTGAATCGCTGAAGATGCAGTTGGATCCTCATTTTTTATTCAATAATCTCAATGTGCTATCGTCTCTTATCGAGCTGAATCAGGAGGTAGCGCAGGAGTTCCTTGATAAGTTCGCAGACGTGTACAGGTATGTTTTGCGGTACAAGAAGGAGGAGCTGGTTCCGCTCAATGTGGAGCTAGAGTTTATTTATTCCTATATATTTCTTCTAAAGAAACGTTTTGGCGATCAGCTGATCTTTGAAATATGTGTTCCTGATGATCTGTCTGATCGGGTTTGCATTCCACCACTTACCCTGCAGTTACTGGTAGAAAATGCAATAAAGCATAATAAGATTTCGGCGAGCAATCCATTGTTTCTCAAGATTTTTCTGAAAGATAAAGAGCGACTTCTGGTGCAAAATACCTTGCAGCCGAAGGGGCTGGAGGAAACGGGTATGACGAAAACGGGTCTCGAAAATATTCGGAAGAGATTTAGCTATCTCTCAAGTTTAAAAGTGGAGGTGGAAGATGATGGTGCTTATTTTACAGTAAGTTTGCCGCTTTTAGAAATGTACTAAGAAACAATAGAAGGAATAATTCATGCGTGTTTTAATTTTTGAAGACGAACCCCTGGCAGCCGAACGCTTAGTCAAGCTTCTATGTGAATATAGTAATGACATTCGAGTGCTTACTACCATACCTTCAGTTGAGGAAGCAGTAGAGTGGCTGCTTGAAAATCCCCTGCCTGATCTTATCTTGTCTGATATTCATCTTGCCGACGGACTTTGTTTTGACATCTTCAAAAAAGTAAAGGTGAAGTGCCCCGTAATTTTTTGTACCGCTTATGAGGAATACGCATTAAGGGCATTTCAGTTTCATAGTATAGATTATCTTCTGAAGCCGGTTAAGTATTCGATGCTCGAGCAAAGCCTGCAAAAATTGGAGGAGATGAGAAGCGTATCTCCACTTGTTCCGGAGCCAAAAATTGATGATATCATCAGCATGATGAAGTCAAAGGAGGCAAGCTATAAATCCAGGTTTATGGTGAAACTTGGGGCAAAGATAAGGGCTGTTAAGGTAGAGGAAATAGCTTATTTCTATTCCCACGATAAGTTGAACCTCCTTGTTACAAGAGATGGTTACCAATATCCGGTTGACTACTCACTTGAAGAACTTATCCAATTACTTGATCCAAGGCATTTTTTTCATATTAACCGGAAGCTAATAATTCATATCGATTCGGCAATTGAAATTCATCCATACTTTAAAGGGCGACTTAAACTCGTCCTTGATCCTCCATTGAATGAAGAAGTCCTTGTAAGCAGTCAGCGAACGCCTTTGTTCAAGGCCTGGCTGGACCAATAAATTGCTACTTCTTCACCCCCTCGATGATAAATCCTACAATTTTATCACAGAACTCGTCGGTTTCTTTAAGCCACTGCGAAGGGTATATAGGCTGGGATAAACTGCTGAAGCCAGCGATTACCCAGTGAGAGAAAAAGTTGAGCTCCTCGGTTGAAAGCTTTTTGAATTCACCTAATTGAATGCCGCCCAGAACGATCTCTTTTACGAATCCTACTTGTGTTTCTTCAAATTCTTGTTTTATACGGCAAAAAGTGTCGAAGTTGTCGAACATACTTTCCTGAATAACACGACCCAGGTTCTGCATTTGCTTTTTCAGTTCCAATCGCTTTGAAAGAAGAGCCTTCAGCTTATCCTGCGATCCTGATGCTCTGTTCACTTCTTCTCGAATAGCTTTAATGTGCTTCTCAACCTCGTCCCGTACTACTGCTTCATATAGCTCCGTTTTACCAGGATAATAATAGTACAAGGTGCTTTTACCTTTACCAGTAGCCTTTGCAACATCTTCCATAGTGGCTTTTTTAAAACCGTATTGGGAGAAGATATCCCTTGCTGCTGCTAAAATCTCCTGGACTATTTTTTCGTCTCTCTGGTTTTGATTCATCGACTATATGTTGTTTTTGTTCTAGTATCCGTTAGCGTTAACGGATTTTTCTATCCAATCGTTTGTCTTAGTATTAAATATAATAATTATTCTTAAATCATAGGTTGGAATTACCAAAAAACTATTTGAAGCTAAATAGTCAAGGCTGAGTAAGAAAAAAGTCATTCTAATATTGGATTGCTTATAGATCAGTTGATTGTGTTTTTGATCGGAATTCTCCAGCTTATTGTGTATTGACGTTACGGAGTATTCGACTAAATTTGTTTCATAGTCGAAAGACAAATATTAAAGTTTAAAGAATATGAAAAAGTTAATTCTATCAATCGCATTATTATCTGGTCTAGCATTTTCTTCTAAAGCACAGACTGAAAAAGGAAAAATCATTGTAGGAGGTACTGCTTCTTACACATCTTCAAAATCAGATGCATCAGGAGCAAAGGCAGCAGAAGAACTTTCGCTGGTTCCGAACATTGGTTATTTTGTAGCTAATAATATTGCTCTCGGTACAGGAGTTGGATACAACTACTCTAAAATTGACCGTGCGAGCACTGCAGGTCAAAGCGAAGCATTTGTAGTTAGTCCCTTTGGACGTTATTACCTAAATCTTTCTGAGCAGTTCAAATTTTTTGGACAAGCTGCTGTTCCAATGGCATTCGGAACTGTAAAGTCAACTGATGCAAACGGTGAGACTGGCAATAAAACAGGTACTTCAACTTCTATTGGTGTGGCGCTTTCTCCGGGTTTTGCTTACTTCCCAACTAAAAAAGTTGCGCTTGAATTCTCTTTCCAGGGTGCGTCCTATAATAGCTTAACGGTAAAAGATAAGGATGATAACAAAATTAAAGGAGCCGGAAGAGAAACCTTCGCTGTAGGTACTAGTTTCTTTACCCCACAAATTGGTGTTCAATTCCACTTCTAGAAACTGCTTAAAACATAAAAAACAGGGGCCCGTCAAGAGCTCCTGTTTTTTTATTTCTCGTGTTTACCCTTATTTGTCGAAGTCCGTACAATAAGTTTAGATGGTAACCGCTCGTTTTGTTTTACGCTATCAGGCTTTCCCTTTAGCAGGAAAATAAGGTTTTGAGTAGCCAGAATAGCAATTTCCCTTGCTGGAAGAACTACCGTTGTTAATGCCGGATTAAAAACAGCAGTTGCTGGAGAATTCGAGAAGGCAAGGATACCCAAATCCTCAGGAATCTTTAATCCTAATTCTGCACATGCCTCGTAACACGGTAATGCCAAGTTTTCGACTGAAACAAAAACAGAGTCGTATTTACCCGACTGAAGTTTCTTCTTGATCTCAACTAGATTCTGCTCCTTGGATTGTTGCTGGCAATACATCATCTCGTAATTCACCTCCCTATGATTTATCAGCGCGTGCAGCAAGCCTTGACGCCTTGCGGTATCCGTTGAAGTGTTTGGCGAAATACCTAGATATAAGATCCTCCTGAACCCCTGTTCTACCAAGTGACGGCCGGCCTTATATCCACCATCAAAATCATCCGCTGTTACTCTGCTGAATGAAGAGGGGCCATCTACTCCAACCCTGTTAAATAGAACAAAGGGAATATCAGGAGACAGACAGGAAAGGTGATCCAGTTCTTTTGCATCTAATGATAAAGAAATCAATACTCCATCAACCCTGCCTCCAGACAACAGTTTAACTATTGCTGTTTCTCTGTCGTGGCTATCCTGCGTGATATAGATCAACACATGGTAGCCGTACTGGTTCGCTACACTATGGATGCCATCTATTGAAGCGGCGAAAAAGCTGTTCTCAATTTCAGGGATCACCACTGCGATCGTCTTTGTGCTTTTTTCCTTTAACATCTTCGCATAAGGGTTCGGCTGATAGTTCAACTTTTTAGCTAATTCACAAACCCTGTCTTTTGTCACCGGACTAACCTCGTAACTATCGTTCAACGCCCTAGATACAGTTGAAACAGACAAATTCAACTGTTTAGCCAAAGTCCGCAGATCAACTTTTTCAGAATCTTTTTTCATGTTAGAGTAATCCCCTTTATCCTCTTTTACAATAATGCTTCAGAAAGCATAAAAGTATAGAAAGTATTTAACATCAATAAGGATAAAAAAAGGACAAGATTTAATACTCTAACGTTAGTTTAAAATTGTTTGAATGATGAGTTATAGATTCAAGCCTGCGATCTTTAATTCCATATGTGAAAGTTTCTGATTCTGTTTCCTGAACGGTACCATTAACCTCAACTTTTCGTGTTACCTTGGTTGGTAGCTTGCTCAAGGAACTCAACAGAGCAAAGTTGTAGATTTGGAAGTTGGCAGCCACCAAATGCCATGGCTCAAGGAGGGTAAATGGATTGATATAGAAATCTTCTGAGTAGTTTTCCAGGTCAAATATTACCTTAGTGCCTGGGTTAGCCTGACTTACCGTAGTTATTTTGACAGGCCTTTTTTGATTATCATACTCATAGGTCGATGTGCTTTTTAGATTATTTCTAAGATCATCAAATTCATAATACTTCATCGTGTTTAAAGTACCGTTGCTATTATAATCAAACTCCAGGCGGGTGCCTGGATAAGTAGTTCCCACTAATTTTTCCACTATACTTCCAACCCGGCCCTGATTATTATATTGATAGTTCTCTTCCATCAGGTTTGATTTGATCACCTGCCTGAGTCTCTTGTTGGTATAGTTAAAATCCCTGGTCATTGTTGCTTCCCCTAAACTACCGGCAATGGTTTGTTTTATAGTGCCATCAGGATTATAAGTATAGGTTTCGGTACCGGAATTCGCCCATTTAACTGTTTTAACGAGATCAGGTAAGTAAACAGGATCAATAATAATTTCGGCAGACTTTTCCTTCTTGCAGGCAGAAAAGGTGAGAAAAATAACAGCTGCAAGACCGGAAAATAAGATGTTTTGAATTTTCATGTAAGATTTATAAGTTCAAGGAAAAATACGCAAAGGATTGAGAGAATGCTACAAGGGTATGTTAAAAATTAAAGAAATACCTTCGAGAGCAGAATTCTTATCCGGAGGATTATAGTTGCTTGGTGGTACTTGCCGGCATTTGAAGATGGGGCATACTTTCGGAAATAAGTTTAGGAAGCAGCAGAGTTGGGTGTCGAAGATAGTCAACACCCAACTACTGTTCAGTTAGTTCAATTTGTCTTTAAAAAACTCCAGCGTACGATTCCAGGCAAGCTCAGCCGCTGCCTTATCGTACCGCGGGGTAGTATCGTTATGGAAACCATGGTTTGCTTTAGGGTATATATAAGCTGTATATTCTTTTTTGTTTTCCTTTAAAGCTGTTTCGTAGGCTTTCCAACCTTCTGTAATGCGTGTATCCAGTTCTGCATAGTGTAGCATGAGAGGAGCTTTTATTTTCGGAACCTCTTCTATGGCCGGCTGACCTCCGTAAAAAGGTACAGCTGCATCAAGTCCTGAAATTCGAACAGCCATCATATTGGATATCCAGCCGCCAAAGCAAAATCCAACTACTCCTATTTTATCATTACAATCTTTGTGCTCCTTCAAAAACTCGTATGCCGCAATGAAATCCTCGAGCATTTCATCCCGGTTGCGTTTACTTTGCAGGGTGCGTCCTTCATCATCATTCCCAGGATACCCCCCGAGTGGAGTTAAAGCATCGGGAGCAAGCGAGACAAAACCTGCCAATGCTGCTCGTCTTGCTACGTCTTCGATATGTGGGTTCAAGCCCCGGTTTTCGTGAACAACAATAATTCCTCCAAGTTTCTTTTTCGCTTCAACCGGCTTCGATAGCAAGGCTTTTATGTTTCCTCCTCCTTTTGATGAATTGTAATTGATGTACTCAGATCTTAGTCGCGAGTCATCGGCTTTTACCTGTATCCGTTCCTGATAATCGGGCATAAGGAAGCTCATCAGGGAAGGAACGGTTAAACCACCAACTGCATATAGACCAAGTTTTTGTACGAAATCCCTGCGATTGATGCGGCTGTGAGCATAATCATCATAGAGATCAAAAACCTCTTGTTTAATGTCTTCTTTGTTTATTTCACTCATAGGTATAGGAAATTACTTTTTTCTTTTGGCTAATATAATATTTGGTTTCGGTACTTTCTTCATGTCCTCTCCAAGATAAAAGCTAAGATGAGGGGGCTGATTGTACGAAACGTTCTGCCATGCGATACTTAAACGATATTGTGGATCGTGCATCAACGTAAATAAGCGATGGGAGGTGGGAATGGTTGTTGTGAAAATTCTTAATTCATTGTTTCCGGCAGCAAGTACCATTTCCTCACGCCAGTCGCCAAACAGATCCGCTGATAGGTTTGGAACGCCACGCCCATTTCCTCTTTCTCCGTTTGATGCAGTAAATATTGTTCCTGCTTTATACTTATGAATTGAACCACGGCCCACTAATTCGCGGGTGAAGTCTCCATCCCACCATATCAGCCAAGATCCAGTTGGGGTTTCCCCAATCTTTTCTCCTTTCATATTATGCAATCCACCTGAGTTTGACCACCACATTTCAGCACCTGGATTAGAGGCATCAATGTTTTCCGCCACGCCTGCTCCTACATCTGTATCCATAGAACCTTTAAAATATACTTCTCCAGTACGAGCACTGTATACGGCTACCCCAGGTCCAGCTCCAGCAACGAAGCCTGAATCGCCTTTTGAATGATCCTCAATTTCGTGGGGACCAAAAACTTCAAGTCCCGGTTTGCTCAAATCAAGGTCGCTTACGTGAAGTGCATCTCCATGGCGAAAACCTGTGGAAAAGAGGCCTTTTCCATTATCGTCTACCACCATAGCGCCGTAAACTATCTCATCCTTTCCATCCTCATCTACATCGGCTACTGTAAGGTTATGATTACCCTGACCCGAGAATGGATTTTTTCCATCTTTTGTGTCAAAAACCCAGCGGGAGCTAAGTTTCCCATTTCTGTAGTCCCAAGCTGCTAAAACAGTTCGTCCATAATAGCCGCGGCACATTACTACGCTTGGCAGTTGGCCATCAAGGTAAGCCGCACAGGCAAGGAAACGGTCTACGCGATTTCCTGTGTTGTCGTTTCCTCCATTACCACCAGGTCCGCCCCAACCATCTGTAGGGTAACGGGAGGGAATATAATCGGTAGTTGCCAGGGCTGCTCCCGTCTCGCCGTTGAATACTGTGAAAAATTCTGGACCTTCCAGTACTTTCCCAAGTGTCCGTGGCTCTTTGCTTCTGTAATCCCTGGTAGAGTCCCCAATTACTTTTCCTTTTCCGTCAATGGTTCCGTCTGCCGTTTTCATGGCCACCTCAGCTTTTCCATCGCCATCCATATCGATGACAATGAATTGGAGATAGTGCTCTCCTTCGCGGATGTTCCTGCCAAGGTTTATAGTCCACATTAGTTTACCACTTAGCTTATAGGCTTGTAAAACAGGTTTGTCTGTTATTCCATTGAAGGAGTTGTCAAATCCTTTTCCTGTTTGATGAACAATAAGCTCGTACTCTCCATCTCCATCCAAATCTCCCGCCGACATATCATGGGGTCGGTAACCCTCGGGTGTGTTTAGTGCGATGGAAAGGTACTGGCGTACCTGTGCGTTGGCCGGTAGCTGAAATGATTTATCTTCAGCTGTTTCTTTGCCATTCACAATAGCTCTTACACTATACGAAGTTGCTTCTGTGAGATCAGCTTTAGTATCGACGAAATGAGTAGCTCCGGTTAACGGTTTTGAATTAAGCTTGAGAGGTGCTTTGTTTCCTGTTTTCCGGTAAATATTGAACGGAAGATCTTCCGGCTCAGTTCCAAGAAGGCGCCAACTCACAAAAACAGAATCAGTTTTATATCGTACAGCTACGATACCGCGATCCAGGTTTTCCATCACTCGTTGTCCAAAGACGTTAGAACTTAGAAATACCAGGAGTAAAAGGGAGAAATGCTTCATCATAATTGGTTGTAAAAAAGTTTTCAATATAAATAGTGCAGGACGTATCAGGATACTTACTGACACTATTTACATCAACCAAATATAAGGGAGCTTTTGGGAAGCGATAGTAAAATGTTGATTACAAGAGGGAGAGAGGGATGGAAGGAATAAATGAGAGAATGAGAGAATGATGGAATGAGAGAATGAGAGAATGAGAGAATGAGAGAATGATGGAATGAGAGAATGCGTCCTTCCTATTTTGCGGCTAATTCTGTTTAGGCTTTAGTGATGCTACGTATTCCAGTGGTGTCATCTTGAATTGCTTTTGAAAGTTTTTCCCAAATACGGATTGTGACGCAAAGCCTACCATCTCCGCTATCTCATATATTTTATAGTCCCTCGTGGCCAATAATTCTGCAGCTTTTCTTAATCGGGTTAGATTGATCAATTCTTTAGGGGATAATGAAGAAAGTGACTTTATCTTCCTATAGAAAGTTGGGCGGCTCATGTTCATATGGTCGGAAAGCATATCTATATCAAGATTTGCATTCCGAATGTTTTTGTGAATATGATCATTTAATCTTTTCAGAAAAAGCTCATCTGTTTTCGAATATGCCATTACTCTCACATCTTCAAAGGGTGAATGCGCGAAGTGGTCTTTAATTTTAGCTCTGTTCTTTAAAAGATTATTTATTTGCGCGATAAGGTATTCAGGAGAGAAAGGTTTCTCTATATAAGCGTCTGCACCCACTTCTAAGCCTTCAACTCTCGCTTTATATGTGTTTTTAGCGGTTAGAAGTATCAGCGGAATGTGGCAGTAGGCGACATTTGATTTTATCGACTGGCAAAGTTCAAACCCATCAATCCCTGGCATCATAATATCACTAACTATTAAACTTACCATTTGGTCGTCTAAAATAGCAAGTGCCTCTGATCCGTCCGATGCTGTTTTTACCTCATAAACGTCTGAGAGAATTTCTGTAAGAAAATCAAGGATATCCTCGTTATCGTCAACAACTAGAATTGTGTCTGCCATTTATTTAGGGTTTACTTGCCAAGAACAAATTCAAATTTTTGTCTCAGGGGCAATGTTACTTCAAAAATTGTTAGTTGGTTATCAATGTTCAATAATTTCAGACTTCCACTATGGAGGTCGGTAAGCGACTTAGCAAGTGATAAACCAATGCCGGTGCCGGACTTGCCTTTTCCGTTCGCTGCCCGGTAGAAGGGGTCAAATACCTTAGACCTTTCGTTGTTTGAAATACCCGGGCCATCATTTATAAACATAATACTGAAAGTCTGATCGTCTCCCTGAGGTAACATTAGCTTTACTTCAACAAATGTTTCGCAATACTTCACTGAGTTTGATAGTAGATTGCTGGTGATCTTGATTAAGGCTTCCCGGTCAACAAAGGCATAAAAAGGATCACTTGCCAGGCCCTCAATAATAGTAATTCCCTTTTTTTCTGCCTCATCTTTAAAAAAGCCAATCTGATGTTTTAGTAATAAAGTTATATCAACTTTTACAAAGTTTAATTCGAACTGGTTTATTTCAGTCTTTCTAAAATCGAGGAGCTGGTTGGTCAATTCAAGCAAACGATTAGTGTTTTTTTCGATCATCAAGAGGTTTTTCCTGATAGCCGGTACTTCTTCAATTTTTTTCAGAGCTCGTTCTGCCGGACCCTTAATCAGTGTAAGCGGAGTTTGTATCTCATGGGCAATCGTTGTGAAAAATTCAATCTTGGCTTGATATACTTCCCTCTCTTTCTCCAGTTCGTAGAGCTGAAGCTTGGCTCGATTCTTTCTCTCAATCCTTACCTGATAATACCGAATTGCATAATAGATCAGTATGGTTGCCACAGTTAAATACAGTAAGTAAGCCTGTACGCTTTTCCAAATAGGGGGCAAAACTCTTATGGACAAGGTCTTATTTTGCGCTTCCCAGCTGCCCACATTGCTTTCGGCAACCACAGTAAAAGAATAAGTGCCTGGCGAAAGATCTGTGAAATATGCTTTTCTGTTACTTGCCAAATAAGTCCATTTTTTATCAAGCCCCGTCATTTTGTATTTATACTTGATCACCGTAGGTGAAGAATAACTTAATGCTGCAAATTCAATATTAAAATTGGCTTGATTATAATTAAGAGTAATGGTATCTGTATAATTAATGGACTTTTTTAAGACGGGAGTTTGGCCTGGCACCACCTCACGATTATCTATCTGAAAGCCCGTAAAATACAGAGCAGGAGGATTTGGCCTTACATTGAAGGACTTGGGGTGGAAGGCAATCATGCCTTTTACACTACCAAAATACATCTTTCCATCCGGGTCTTTATAGGCTGAATTATAGTTGAACTGGTCTGTTAATAATCCGTTGGCTTGTGTGTATACCTTGATTTGATCATTCTCAGGGTTAAGGCAAATAAGGCCCTTAAGTGAACTAACCCAGAGATGCCCCGAATTGTCTTCCAGAGTGCGATAGACATTATTTGTAGGAAATCCGGTTTTTGTTGAAAATTTCCTGAAGGTCTTACGGTCTTTCTCCAGGCGGATTAAACCTCCTCCTTCTGTTGCAAACCACAAACGCCCCTTACCGTCCTCCATTATGCCCTGAATCAGGAAATCTGACTCTTTGCCGCGGTCCGGTCGGCCGTAGAAACGTATGTTTCCATTTTCCCCCGTTCTTGGATTATAATAAAAAGCTCCCTCTGTTAAACTACCAACCCAGACAAACCCTTTGCGATCTTCAGCTAATGAATAGACGAAATCAGTTTTTGGGAAGTAGGGTTGTTTATAGAACACTCTTCTTTTGGCATCAAATTCGAAAAGCCCTCCTCCAATTGTGCCGATCAGTAGTGCCTTTTGTGTAGTCTTGTAAATGCACATGACGAAATCACTCGAACTTCCGGTCTGCGACTTAATTATGTCAAATCGATCCCTAACAAGCCCAGATGCACGGTCAATTACTTCAAGCCCACGCAGATACGGGCCCACAAAGACAACATCGTTGTCCACAAAAAGTCCATGAATATTAGGGTAGGAGATGCTTGCACTCTTACCGGTGGAGGTATAAAAGCCGAAGCGGGCTGAATGGGTATTAAATTTATTTAAACCTGCATCTTCGGTTCCGATCCAGATCTCTTTTCCGTCAATGCTCTGAATTTCTCTTACTGCGCTACCTGAAATAGAGTTTTTTGAGCTAAGCGGGTAGTATTTTTCAAACCTGCTCGTTTCTCTTGAGAAGTAGTTGAGCCCACCGAAAAAAGTTCCTGCCCATACACCGCCTTCCTTATCTCTGCACAGTGCATACACCGCGTTATCTGATATTGAAAAAGGATCGTCGGCTCTTTTCTTGAAATTTAAAATTTCACCAGAGCCCAAATTATAACTATAGATACCACTTTCCGATGCAATCCAGCAGCTATTTTCTTCGCCTGCAATAATATCCCTGATGTAAATCCCGGTTCCGTCAGTATTCCTTCTTAAAACAGATCTTAATTTTTGAGTGTTTACATCAAAGCTCAGAAGGCCTTGCTTGGTTGTTCCTACTAAGATCTGGTTAGCAAAAGAGAATACGCGACTAATAGTTTTTAAGTTCGCGGCAATGCTCTTCTCAAATATTTCAAAACGTAATAACCTGTTGCTTCTCACATCAAGCTTTTTCAATATTCCCTGCCGGTCGCCCAGCCATAGGTTGCCAGTACTATCCAGCGAGAAACAGGTAGCAGAAATGCCAGTGTAGGTAAAGCGCTGTTGTTTATTGTTAAAACGAAAAACCTCGTCTCGTGAAATGAACCAGATATTATTCTCCCGGTCACATTTTAGGTAGCTGATATCAAAGCTATCCGGACTGGCAATCTTACGTAGGGACTCTTTCATGGGATCATACCGGAACAGCCCCGACCCGGTTGCAATCCAGATAAAGCCTTCAAGGTCCTCGCAGATCGAATTAATACTAATGTCAGAAAGTGAACCAATTGTATTACTGTTGGCTATAGTCTTGAAGGTATATCCATCGAACCTGTCAATGCCGCTTTTTGTCCCTACCCATATAAATCCTTTTCTATCCTGCAACAGACTAAATACTGTGCTGTGAGATAGCCCGTGTTCAGTCTGAAAGTGCCTGAAATAGTAGGACTGGCCTCTAGCACCTAGAAAGGTAAGGAGCAGTGTTAAGAAAAGAAGACTTCGCTTTATAACAAAATGCATGGCTAGTAGGCCAAATATAGAAATTCAATGTTTCGGTTTAAAGAGGCTAAGGTCTTTAAGTAGGACAAAATTGGACGGAGATAACAATCGACCTTTCCTCAAGCATTCAGAGGAGCTCCTCCGGGGAAGTTTGAGACGTTTTGATTAAAGTTTGAACAAATCTGCAATAGAAGATTCGCTTATTTTGAGCCTTGCAGTTATAACACCGCCAGTGGAATCTTACGATCTATCTAAGTAAAACTGGTATAAATACACACTTTATATGAAGCTAAAACTAATCCCCTTCATTTTTATCTTGACAGCCTCTGTTTATTGCAGAGCCCAGGTTTCTAAAGCTCCAGCTTATCCACTTATTGCCCATGACCCATATTTTAGTATATGGTCTACCCACGATACCTTGAACAAAGGCACAACCACTCACTGGACTAATAAAGATCATTCGTTAACCGGATTTATCAAGGTTGATAATGTTCTATATCGTTTCCTGGGAAAAAATTCTGCTGCTTATAAGGCTGTTGTACCAGCAGGTGATGAGGCTAATGTAGAAGTTAGCTATACTGAGACAGAACCTACTGGCGACTGGAAGCTTTTGAATTACGACGAACGTAGCTGGAAAAGAGGTAAGGAACCTTTTAGTCACGATAGAAGCCTCGGCTCCACGGTTTGGACAAGTAAGGAGCTTTGGACCAGAAGAGTTTTTGACTTTAAAGGAAATCCGGGGCAGAAGTTGTCTTTGAGGATTCAGCACGATGACGATGCCATCGTTTGGATTAACGGCGAAATGGTGTATTCTAAAAAAGGTAATTCAAGTAATTATATATATGTGCCCTTAGCTGCTGCCGTAATTTCAAAACTGAAGAGAAGTGGTAATGTGATGGCCATCTATGTAAAGAACACCGGGGGCGATAGTTATCTGGATGCGGGATTATCTGAAGGCCCATTACCTGAGATCAAGTCTCTCACAGCTTATCAGAAAGGGGTGAACATCTCAGCAACACAAACAACTTACGATTTTACTTGCGGTAAGGTAGATCTGAAGCTGACCTTTAGTAGTCCCCTGTTGCCTAATGATCTAAACCTTCTTTCCCGTCCTGTTTCTTATGTAAGTTATTCAGTAAAATCAAACGACGGAGTACCCCATACAGTTGATCTTTTCTTTGGCGCCTCTACAAATCTGAGCGTTAATACACCTTCTCAGCTGGTACAAGCTGAGAAATTTAAAACAGGAGATCTGGCGGTGTTGAAAGCGGGGACGGTGGAGCAGCCGGTACTTAAAAAAAGAGGTGATGATTTGAGAATTGATTGGGGGCATATGTATGTTGCTGTTCCGCTAAACTATAAGGCCAGCCAAAGTATAAGCTCTAATGCTCAAACTGACCCCTTTTCTGTTAAGTCAGCTACCACACCTGTTAATGGTAAGGATCTTGTTCTTGGAACAATCATCCCTGCAGGCAAAGTCGGAACTGTCGAGAAGAAGTTCTACACCTTGCTAGGGTATGATGATATATTATCCGTTCAATATTTTGGAACTAACTTAAGACCCTGGTGGAACAATGCTGGAAATGTAAAGATCACTGATCTTCTTACCCGTTCATCCCAAGATTATCCTGCTATAATCAAATCATGTGATGATTTTGACAGAAGTCTTTATAATGATGCTTTGAAGGCCGGGGGCGAAGAGTATGCAAAGTTATGTGTCCTTGCTTATCGTCAAAGTGTTGCTGCTCATAAATTAGTGAAAAGCCCGCAGGGAGATATTCTTTTCCTTTCAAAAGAAAACTTTAGTAACGGATCCATTAACACAGTGGATGTTACCTATCCCTCAGCGCCCATGTTCCTGTACTATAACCCCGAGCTTTTAAAAGGAATGCTTAACGGAATCTTTTACTATAGTGAAAGTGGAAGATGGAAAAAGCCCTTTGCCGCACACGATCTGGGAACTTATCCTTTGGCTAATGGACAGACCTACGGGGAGGATATGCCGGTAGAAGAATCCGGTAATATGCTTATTCTGACTGCCGCTATTGCCAAAGCAGAAGGTAAGGCTGATTATGCAAAGGCACATTGGCCTGTTTTAACAACTTGGGCAGAATACTTGCGAAAAGAGGGATTTGATCCTGCTAACCAGCTTTGTACAGATGATTTTGCCGGACATCTCGCTAGAAACGCAAACCTCTCCATTAAAGCAATTGTAGGTCTTCGTTCTTATGCAATGCTAGCTGAAATGCTTGGTAAGAATGCAGAGGCTGCGGATTACAGAAAGATATCTGAAGAAATGGCTTTGAAATGGATAGATAAGGCTGATGCAGGAGACCACTATGCTCTTACCTTCGATAATAAAAATACCTGGAGCCAGAAGTATAATTTAGTATGGGACAAATTATTAGGGTTCAATATATTTCCAAAAACGGTCATCGAGAAGGAAATGTCGTACTATCTCACTAAGCAAAATACCTATGGATTGCCGCTAGATAGTCGCCGCACTTACACCAAGTCTGACTGGATAATCTGGACTGCTACCTTAGCAGATAAGCCTGGGGATTTTCAAAAATTGCTGAGCCCGGTTTATCGGTTTGCGACAGAAACAACTGGCCGTGTGCCCCTAAGCGACTGGCATGAAACTACAGATGGGAAAAATGTAGGGTTTCAGGCCAGAAGTGTGGTTGGAGGATACTTTATCAAAATGCTGGAAGCGAAATTTGCCGGGAAATAGTAAATGAATTAAAAAGCCGGGATAACTAACCCCGGCTTTTTTTAGATGACGAATAAAGTTATGTTTTGTAATTCCCAGCTTTGCTACTACTTAAGTTGGCACATGTTTAGAATTTGATAGCTGCCTTTCTATACGGCTGATTAATGCTTTTTCATCAAAAGGCTTCAGAATTACATCATTTGCCCCCTCCCAAGGTATGCTGTTATAAAGATCCTCTTCTCCCGACATAATTATGATCGGTATCGTATGGTAGAGCGGGTGCTGCTTCAATTCCCGGCAGAGATCCCGGCCATTTAATTCACCCAGTTGTATGTCGAGCAAAATTAAATGGGGTTGAAATTCATTAATAAGTTCAACAAGATCTTCACCTGTTGCGCTGTAATTTACCTCATAGTGCCAATGCTCAAGTAATAATATTATCGTTTCTCTAATTAATTCGTCGTCTTCCACCACTACTATTCGTTCTTGCATCTTTTCAAGTTCTAGGTTATCGTAAATGATCACGTATGCAAATAGTAATCCAAAAGTTCTATACCCAGTATTTTCTACCTAGCTTTGTTAATTGAATAAGGGCTATGAAGCCCGAAATCATCGCCGGAAATTGAGGTATTTGTAGTAGTGCCGCCAGTCCTGTAAGATGCGGGTGAGGCAAAAGACTAACCAGCATTTGAAGGACCATAAAGATGTAGATTGGAAGTTGAATAATTTTAAGACCAATTAATTCTGGGGTCGTAGTAGCAATTGCCAATGCCCATAAAATAAGAGAAAAATTAACCGAAGGGCTTAGGACAACAAGTTCAGGTGAAGAGTGATTTATAGATAATAAAAGGGCTGAGATCAACTGGCCAATTGCGAAGCAAATCAACAAAATGGAGAATAGCCATGGCCTTGCCAATGGATTCTTTACATTGAAATTTTTCATAGTATCTTGAGTGTGTGTATGAAAAATATACAATAATTATTCCACAATCAAAGTTAACGGGAAAGCGAATTATTCAAACTTCCCCGTTCATTGTGTGCATCTTAAAAATTGAAAAGAATCGCAGCATCAATAGAGCCCGGAAATTAAGAAGGCTCCCCAATCCCGTTATTGTAACAAGTCTTTTTCTAACGTTAAATCACCTCCTTGCATTTTCGAAAGACATCCGCTATTGCAAAGCCATCTGTCGGCAAGCGAAATATCCGTAAAGAACTGCGTAATTACGTTCCCCATCTTCACGTCGATACTTTTTTTAGCGGACATTTGACTAAATGAGCTGTTTGAAAATATCCAGGCAAAGTATTTTAAACCAGCTTGTTCCATTAACGGAAACCATTCTTTTCCAACCCAGTCAGAAGCTTCAGACCAGGTGCCACGAACATTCGAATTATCGTTTAAAACTTTGTCGCATTTATGCTTTTTAAGCATCTCAAGCATTTTTAAACAGCCCTTCTGTACAGAGTCCAGATCATGAAAACCTATCCAGTCTACCTCCAGGCAGTTCTGTTTCTGATTATGCTTAATTGTTATTGAAGGGTCCTGATAGTAATTTTCGTCTAAAATTAATGGTATTTGTTCCTTTTCTGGTTGTAAAGGAAGTCTAAAATAAAAAGTTGACCCTTTACCTAATTCGCTTTCTATCCAGAAGCTGCCTTTATGTCTCTTTAAAATTTCAGAAGATATGAAGAGCCCTAGGCCTAATCCTTCAAATCTCATTGCTGTGTTATCTACTCGGTAGTATCTGTCAAACAACCTGTCAAGGTGATCTTCTGCTATACCAATTCCAAAGTCCTGTACCGCAACTATAATGTTATCTTGTTCAACTTTGTAATTGACTGTAACTTTATCAGCATCCGGGGAATACTTCATAGCATTTGTAAGAAAATTATGCATCACCTGTTCCAGTCGCAATTGATCACCTTTAAATATTACATCTTCGCTCGCTTCTAGTTCAATCTTATGCTTAATTGCAGTGTGCTGTACACTCTCGATGCTATTTGTAAGCATCTTCAGAAAGCTGAAGGGCTCAATGTTGTAGATCATCTTGCCTGCATTAATTTTAGTTACATCCAGTAGGTCGTTGATTAATTTTTCTAAACGAAAAATATGCTCTGCTGATTTTTGAATAAAGTTTCCTAGTTTAGAGGTATCCTTGGTCCTTTGAATAAGCTGGTTAAATGCCTTGATGCTAGTGAGTGGGGTCTTCAATTCGTGGCTGGCAATGGACAGAAATTCGTCTTTTTTCTGATCATTTCTTTTTTGAAGATCTATATTGGTATTCGTACCTAACCACAAGGTTATTTCATTGTTTTCGATATATGGAACAGCTTGCGCGAGATGCCAAACGTATTCTCCATTTGCCATTCGAAGACGGAACTCGTACATGTATCTCTCTCCGGATTGGAGACTCTTAGTCCAATTTTCTAGGCAGTCCGGTAAATCCTCCGGATGGATAAATTTTTGCCAACCATGTCCGACTACCTCATCAACAGTGTATCCAAAGTCTTTGCATACTATCTCATTTACGTAATCTAGTTCCCCGCTTGGCTTTGCCGTCCATACTTGTTGCGGAATAGCATTCAACATGAATTTAAAACGTTTTTCGCTTTCCTCAATGTGCCTTCTGGCAGCGACCTGCTGGGTCACATCGATAGCAACAACCATAATGCTAAAAGTGGCTTCATTGTCGTCTTTAAGCGGATGGTAAACGAAATTGAAGTAGCATTCCTCTAGATTTCCCTTGCGCTCTAAATAAGCTTTCACTTCATTGCCTCTAAATGCATTCCCTGTGCTCATTACATCATTTAGAATTTGCAGGAATGGTTGACCTTCCAATTCAGGCAAGGCCACTATCAGCGGTTGGCCGACTATAACGTCGGTTTTTCCCCATAATTCAAGAATTTGCTTGTTTGCTGATTCAATAATTAGTTCCTTGCCCGTTAACACCCCAATTGCAACAGGAGCATCTGCAACCATAAATCGGATCCGAGCTTCTTTATCAGCAAGTTTATGTACGGTTTCCTCCAGATGTTGCCGAATTCTAGCAAGTTCTTCGTTAGTGGAAAGCAATTCTTCATTAGCAGCGGCTAGTTCCTCATTTGTGGCAGTAACCTCCTCGTTTAAGGCTTGTTGTTCTTCATAGCTGGCTTCAAGCATATTACGGGATTCTACAAGAGCCGTAATATCATTCGCAGCTACAATGATTCCAATCGATTCTCCTTCATTATTTAAAAGGGGATTATAGCTAAAACTTACGTATTTTGTAGCCGGGCCGTTATTAGTGTTTACGTAAAATACTTCTTCTTCCTGACGATAGGGCTTTTTTGTATCGTAAACCTCTTTAAGAAGTCTTGGAAAAGGTTGGTCTTCTAACTCCGGCAATACTTCCATCAGTGTTCTACCTTTTATCTCTCCTAAAGGTCGATCCCATAAAGTTGCAATTTCCTGGTTAGCTAGCTCTATTCTTAACTCCTGTCCCTTAAGGAGCATTAAGGCATACGGCGCAGTTTCGATCAAGCTTCTTAAGCTACTTTCACTTTCTTCAATTTTCTTTTTGCTTAAAACCTGGCTTGTAACGTCATATGAGACCTGTAGAACTCCAACTATTTTTTCCTCTTCATACATTGGGGTATAGGAAACATTGTAATAGCCAGTTTCCATAATGCCTTTCTTGTTTAACGTTACCGGTATTTCATATCCCTTGAAAGCTGTGCCTGATCGGTAAACGTTGTAAAGTATTTCATAGATAGGTTGCTCTTTAACCTCCGGAAGGGCCTCCAGTAAGGGCTTGTTGATTATTTCGGAAGTTTTTTCAGCTAGTTCCAATGCTGGAGTATTAGCCAAGGAGATTGTAAGATCATCTCCACGGAAGACAGCCATTGCAGCAGGAGCCTGTTCAATCATTCTTCTGAAACGGCTTTCACTAAGAGCAAGGTCTTGCGTTCTAATTCTTACACGGTCCTCAAGTTCATTGTTTAGAGCGAAAAGATTCTGTTGAGTTTGGTGCAGTTCTTCATTAATAACACTTAATTCTTCATTGGCTGCTGCTAACTCTTCATTTAAAGCTTGCTCTCTTTCCAGCCGAAAAATCTGATTTCTCGAATATGCATTATTAATTAGCGTGCCGGCATTCAAGCTAACAGTTTCTAGAAACCGTTTATATTCATCATCCAGCCTCTTCCGTGGAGAAATACCAAATAAAATGTACCCAGTTACATTCATGTTACCGTAAGTAATAGGGGTAATAAAAGCTTCAATGCACTCTTCCCCATGCTTCGATAATATGGGTTGAGAAAGGTATACCCTTAAGTCTTCTACATGATGTGTACCTTCTCCATTTAACCCTGGTAAGGGCCATTTAACTTGAGTTGCTTCCTCTGAAAGTGTTCCTTCGACACTTAGATCCTCAAGTTTTGTCGAAAAATCACTTGAATTGACACAAATGAAACTAAATGGAATATCCTCAGTTGCTTCGCTAAGGATTGTTCTTATGCAGAAAATGCTATCATCTATCGATGAAGCGGACCCCAAATTTTTGAGAAAATCAATGTGTACTTTATTTCGACGCTCATTAATTACCTTGTAAGTTGTTTCAGTTACCGCATTAAATACGCCGCCAATCCGTCCATCGGCGTCTATAATAGGAGATAAAGTGTAGTCGAAATAGCATTCCTCCCTATAACCGTTACGCTCCATCAGTAACAGAGCATCAGGTTGCCGAACAGATTCTCCTTTATTAAGTACATCTTTCAAATGGAATTCGAGATCTCGCCAGATTTCCGGCCAAACAAGCTCGCCGGCCTTTCCAAGAGCCCAAGGATGCTTATTTCCTGCTAATGAACTCCATTCATCGTTGTAAAGTAAAGTAAATTGTTCTCCCCAATATATTGCCACAGGGTATCCTGAGTTGAGACAAATGCTTGCCGCCGACTTTAAACTATCAGGCCAGAACTGGGGGGCGCCTAAAATGTTATCACTCCAATTTGCTTCCCGGATCCGTTGGCCCATCTCTCCTCCATTTGGCAAGAAACTATATAAATGTGTCATGGAAATTTCTAAAAAATTTAATTGTTGTCACTTCTTCCCCAGTCCGTTAAGGGAAATATCCTGTCCTCTCTTTCCTGTCGGAAACTTAGAGTGGAAAATAATATGGTTAACAAAAAATTGCACTATATCTTCAGCTGGGTTAAATGGACCACCAAACGAGGTGTTAAGCTTTTAACTTTGTTATTTGGAATTGAATGCCTATAGGTCCGGATCAATCTACTTTTCATTTGCAATGGTCATATGGATTAAACTGGTATTTGCGAGGGCAACATCTATATCTAGACACAAGCTCCGTAATTCTACAGAATTTAGATCAAGTTTATGCTGTAAGACTGCCATTGGCCTACCGGAGTATAATGGTAAGAATTTTTTAAGGCTTGAGTTCTTAAAAACCTTTTTTATGCAGAGAGGAATGGTAAAATCCCCATATTTATTTCCTGTTAACTTTTCTAAATGTGATGACATTTACTGCTATACAAATAACAGGTGGTATTGTTTTTGACTAAACGAAAATAATTTATGTGCCTAATTTTTCTAATTTCCGGTTTTGGAAGGGTGAATCCTTATTCGACAAATATTATGCAAAGCAGCAAATAAAAAAGTCTGTAAAAACAAAAGGACAGAACAATAATTGTTCTGTCCTTTACTGGTACTCGGGGCGGGAATCGAACCCGCACGACCTTTAAGGGTCACAGGATTTTAAGTCCTGCGTGTCTACCAGTTCCACCACCCGAGCAGGCTTATTCCGAATAACCGGAATTGAAGAACCTTTTGGAGCGAAAGACGAGATTCGAACTCGCGACCCCAACCTTGGCAAGGTTGTGCTCTACCAACTGAGCTACTTTCGCACTTTCCCTACCGTTTGTTGCGATTGGGAGTGCAAATATAGATATAATAATACATTGGTCAAGGTTTTTTTGAAAAAGTGAATAAGCTTGTATCTTAACGCTTGAATACGAGAATTTTAATTTTTTGAGGAACGACAACAATCCTTACTTTTGCCCCTTTTTAAGCACATGTTTCATATACTTCTTCATTTTTTAGTCCCAGCCATTGTTGCCTTTCTTTTTTACAGAAGTTCAACTTTGAAGGCTTGGCTGGTTATGATAGCTACGATGGCAGTAGACGTGGATCATCTGCTAGCAAATCCAATCTACGACCCAAATCGTTGTAGTGTGGGCTTTCATCCACTTCATTCTTATATCGCCATTGTTATTTACGCTTTGATGTTTTTTGTGCCAAAGTTTAGACTGGTAGCTTTGGGCCTTCTTATCCATATGGCACTCGATTATATTGACTGTTTTGTCTAAGGTTTTAATTGTTAACTGTAAAATAAGAAAAGCAGCTTTTTTATGTATTGTCAGGCAATGGTTAAAATAGCCCAAAATTAGTTTAATTAGTCTTTCGAATTTAATAGTATAGATTTTTTATTCGTTAATTTGAACCACCAGCCGATAATGATTTCGAGCTGCAATTAGAGTTACATCCGTTATCTGAAAAGTTGTTCATTTACCGAAAGAAGGTAAATTCCTCTTCTCTTCAATTGCAGATTTGTTTATTGGGTCTAATTGATTTGCCGCTATTTATTTATATGTTATCTACATCAAAACAACAGTACATTTCCAATCTGCTTGCGGAGGGTGAAAAGGAGAAGAAAGGCATTTTACTTTGAGAAAAGCTCTTTTAACTTTTGGCAAGGCACAGGTTGCTGCCTTATCAGGCGGTTTATCCGACTACGCTATAATGATTGCCTTAACCGAGGTATTTCTAGTGAAATATACGATTTCTATTGTATTTAGCGGGATTGTTGGAGCTGCAATTAATTTTTCACTAAATAGACGCTGGGCTTTTTCTAACGAAGATTTTCAAAGTTCATTAAGGAGCCAAATAGTTAAGTTTTCTATAGTAATAGGAGGGAGTGTTTTATTGAAATCGGCTGGAACTTACTTATTAACTGAAACCACAGGATTAGATTATAAGGTTAGTCGGGTTGCTGTTGATCTGCTTATTTCCTACAGTTTCAATTACCCTTTAATTCGGTACTGGGTTTTTAAAAGAGTTAAACCAGACTTGGAATCTGTAATCTTTGCTCAATAGGTTTAAGAAGCGATAAAAGAAAATTTTAATTGCAGAATTTCATTAAAATTGCTTTAGTTTGCATCAATGACTTGGTAGCTCAGTTGGTAGAGCAACTGACTCTTAATCAGTGGGTCGAGAGTTCGAATCTCTCCCAGGTCACCTGAAGAAAAACCGTTTCTATTAAAAATAGAGGCGGTTTTTTCTTTTATAGGGAAAATTGCTAAAGCTTTTTAGCTTCTTCCTGAGGCTATCGGTAACTTACTCTGTCAAAATTTTAAGTAGTGTTAAAAACAAAAGGGCTGACCTTCCAGATCAGCCCCGCATAAACTAACAACATTAAAAAATTTTTAAGAAAGACTATTTCAAAGTCCTATCAACCCCTAACTGCTAGATGCAGATAATTAATTATTAGCTAGGGGCAGCCGAAGGACCACTCAAATACTAATATCCGTTCGTTCCGAATTCATTTCCATTATTAATTTGATTGAGGAAGTTAAATGGAATTGGACGGTTATAATGCTTGGTTGGACTGAAGTTAGTGAAAGCAGTTTTGTTAAAGTTTTGCAAGCGGCTTTCAAAAGCTCTATTCCTTTTTAATAAAGGCCAGCGATTAAATTCTCCACAAAGTTCCCTGGCGTACTCGTCAAAAACATCATTCATTGTAGCGTTGCTCAATTGCATTCCAGTACCTGCATTGAAGTCAGCGGCATTCCTGCAAGCACGTCGACGCAATTCGTTCAGGTACTGTGCTGCCGTGCTTCCTCCACCTCCGTTTACATGAAGCGTTGCTTCAGCGGCTATTAAATACACTTCAGCCATGCGCATGATCATAATATTCCCCAGCTTCTGTTGGAAATTGCTGCCTAGCCAGGAGCCGTCGAAGTTATGATTGAACTTCATCATTGCCGGAAAGAGGTTGGCAAGGTTTGTAGGTGTTAATCCGTTATTAGAAGTGACAGCTTTGTACGTGCTACCGGTTGGGTCAGACATGTCGAACAGGTCGTCAATGTTTACAGTTACATAAGCCCTTGCTCTTTTTTCGGCTGCAGTAAGAGGCTCTTTACTTAGATATGCAAAGAATCTGTCTTCATCTGGTGCTAATGGGTAAGGATGAACGTTTGCGTTTGCCACATCCTGTAAAGCAGAGATCGAACCTGTATAAACCCCTTTCGGCCATACTTTAGGGATATATTGCCAAGAGGCAAATTGTGAAGCATTACGTGCGTTAACATCAATATACGGATAAATCTTTTTGCCAACATGTGAAGGATCAATACCATATTTAGTAGCCATTGCAGTTGTAAGGGTAACCGTTGCAGCAGCGTAAGTTACATTAGCTGGACCTGGAGTAGAAGTTCCAAGACTAGCCCTTGCCTGCTCGCCGGAGTAATTAGTAAAGGCAGTAGCAAAAGTGTTTTCCCAACGTTTATCGTAATTCGCGTTAAAGCAATTAATTAGATATTTTGTTGGAGCTATAAATTGCTGATTTAAGCGCCCATAGTAGGCATTTGTAGTATTTGAATTAACACCTCTTCTTAATACGTCTCCGGTTCCAAAAGCATCATCAAATTTGGGATAATAATGGAGATATAAGTTCGGCCTGGAGTTTCCGCTAAAAACATCGTAGGATGGATTGTAAGGATTCAATCCATATGCAGTAAACAAAGCTTCGGTATTGTTCCTGTTGTTTGCAGAAGCAAATACCTTAGAGAAATCATCATAAAGCATTGCCCCATATTGTGCCTTATTAATAATCAGATCGTCTGCAACTTCTTTAGCACGAAGCCAATATGATTTACCTCCTTCATTCAAACCCTCACCCGCACCTTGTGCGTAAACGCGTGCAAGGAGGCCTAATGCCGCTTTTTTTGTTGCTCTTTGAGGATTGCCTTGATAAGGTTGAACGGGTAGGTTTTGAGACGCCGCAGTTAGATCAGCAATAATTTGAATATAAATCTCGGGAACAGTACTACGCACAGGATTTAAGCTATTTGTTGGATCACTAGTTAAAATCAACGGAACATTCCCAAAATGAGTTACCAGAACGGAATAATAATAAGCCCTCAGAAACTGAGCTTCAGCTACCAATACTTTAATATCATTTGGATCACCGTCTTTTAATTTCGCAGAAAGCTCAATGGTCTTATTACAGTCCTTAATCGGCCCCCAGGCATATTCCCACACATTTCTTACCACACCCGAGCTGTTAGTGAACTCCTCATAGGCCATAACATCCTTATATTGATTATGATTATTGTATGGAAATGTCCAAAGGTCGGTTCCAACCTCTGAAGCAATTCCAAATTGGGCACCGATAAGTGAACCCCAGAGGCCACTATAACAGTTGGATTGAAATGCTCTCCATCCATTGAAGTCACGCAAAACGTTTTCCTCCGACAATGATGTGGGGTTGAATTCTTCTAACTTGCAGGATGGTACGCTTAGTGCAACAAGCAAACCAATCCCATATCTGTATATTACTCTCTTTATTTGAATTTTCATTTTCTATTATTTTTTATCGGTTTCCAGCAATGACCTGGTATTAGATGTTCTTAGACCAATTAAGCAAAGCCTTTCCATCTCATCTTGCCAATTGCTGTTAATAGCTTTATTGTTATAGGGTTACATTTAGGCCTACCACAATTTGCTTGGTTAATGGGTAATCAAGTTCCCCATTCATCTCAGGATCATACTGTTTCAGGAAATGACTTTTTGATACTACCAAAGGGTTGGTGATAGTTCCATATACCCTAAGTCGCTGCATAGCTACCTTTTTAACCAAATTGGCAGGTAAAGTATAACCCAAGGTTACGTTCTTAATCTTGAAAAAAGAGCCATCCACATAGTTCAGACCAGAAAAACCAGTCATTGTAGAACTTGATGCCAGATAGTTCATTACTGGAAAATCATTTGTTGGATTTTCAGGGGTCCAGTAGTTGAAATTGGCTGGAATTGTTCTTGCAGGACTAGCGTTGGTGGCAAGCGAATTGGGCTGATACCATCCCATCATGTTGTAATTGATCATTTGTCCCCACCTGAAATACGCGTAGACACCTAGGTCAATTCCTTTGTACTTAAATCCATTTTGAATACCTAAAGACCAATCAGGATTGTTTTTTCCGAGGATCTGAAAGTCATTGTTACTATAGCTGTATCTTGAATTAGCAGCTGTAAGTCCAGAATTGTAAGGTTGTGCATCTGCAAGATTGTTATAATAGTAAGTTTTAGTTCCATCTGCCGCTTCTTTTACATATACACCTGTTGCAAGGCGGCTCATGCCTGGTACATTTACTTTTAGATCACCTGGGCGCTTATTGAACACTGCAGCATCTGCTTCTTCTCCAATTTGCCAAACTCCATCCAATTTGAAATTACGGAAAGAGTTAACCGATTCGCCTAAGCTCAATGTATAATTTCCATTAGCAATATTATTCGCCACGCCTCCAGTTAATCTAAGGATCCTCTCTCTATTGCGCGCAAAAGCAGCAGAGGTGCTCCATTGGAAATTCCTCGTAACAATATTCTTCGTATTTAAAGTAATCTCCAGCCCTCGGTTTTTTGTACCAGCAATATTGATATTGGTTTGATATGGGGTTCCGGGCCTGTAATATCCGCTCGTAATAGGCGAGGTTACACTATAAATTACACCATCCGTTTTTGTGATATAGTGATCTAAAGCCAGGTCTATACGACCTTTAAGAAATCCTGCATCTATTCCAAAGTTTGTACTTGTAGATCTTTCCCAGCGAAGGTTAGGATTTGTAACAAATGGTGAATTTCTAAAAATGGGTTGTGTTATCCCTCCCAGCGACATATTATTGTTCTCAACAATAGAAACGGAGGTATACGGAGCAATACTAGACACCCCAGTAATACCCCAACTTCCTCTAAATTTCAAGTTGTCCAAATAGCGTTTTGTGCCTGCCATAAATTTCTCGTCAGAAATTCTCCATCCAGCGGCAAATGCAGGAAAAGTATCCCACTGGTTTGTTTCATACAAAACCGAAGATCCGTCCCGACGAACCAAAGCAGAGAAGAGATATTTACCTAAATAGGAGTAATTTACCCTTCCCATTAGTCCAAAGGTCTTTTGCATTGTATACCCCGACGTGGCTATTGTATTCTGATCACCCGTAAACTTGTACCACTGAAAATTGTTCGAGGTAATATTACTTTGATTCATTTCCGTATTGGTGTTCTGGTTATGGAAAAAGGACGTCACTCCAGTAAAAGTGAAATCGTGGTCCTTTGCAACCTTCAGATTGTATGTTAAGACGTTCTCCCATTGATATTGTTGAAAGCGGTTCTGAGTAATGCGTGCACGTGCAATTCCTGCGTTGGCATAAGTATAACTTACTGAACCTATCCCATCAAACCTGTAGGTGTTTGAATAATTTAAATGAGCTCCAGCCCTGCTAAGAAGGGTTAAACCTTTCAATGGTCTGATTTCTAAATAGGGGTTTAGAAATAACTTCGTATTGTTATCTACATTTCCATAAACCCCTGGTTGATAATCAAGAAGAAGATTATAAACGTTATTGCCTAAATCGGTGTTTAAGGTACCGTCCTCTTTGTAGGGCTTCACTAAAGGATCTGTAACTAGCGCATTTTCTAATTTGTCCTGAGCCTTATCTCTATCAACGTATGAAGCCTGAAGGTTTCCGCCTATCGAAATCCATTTCCTTATTTTATGGTCAATGCGCATACTTGTAGAGTAGAGTTTATATTGATCTCCTCTGTACTGTCCGTTTTCGTCGGTATAGTTGAAAGACAAATAGCCTTTAGTTGCATCATTGCCCCCAGACACTCCTAAGCTGTAGTTTTGAGTGGCTGCGCTTTTACGCAAGAACTGCTCTGCCCAGTTAACGAAATTACCTTCCCGGAATATTTGGTACCGGGCTGATCCAAAAATAGTTTCATCATCATTCGGGGATTGCCAAAGAGCGCCTGTAGTTGTCCATTTGTTCGCTGCCGGATCCCAAACATATTTGTAGGCATCTCTTTTTGCTTGTAAATAAGCATCTCCCGTGCGAACTTCCGGAGTAACAGACCATCCGTTATTCCCATAGTAGGAATTAAAGTCGATACTTAATTTTCCGGCTTTTCCACTTTTGGTTGTAATAATAATTACCCCGTTGGCACCTTGGGCACCATATGTTGCTGTAGAGGAAGCATCTTTTAAAACCTCAATCGATTCAATGTCGTAAGGATTTAACGTTGCGTAGTCTCCGGGTAGGCCATTGATAATAAATAGGGGAGTAGCACTCGCTGATATTGATCTGGTACCGCGCAATTGCAGGTTTACACCTTCTCCAGGCTGTCCTGATGAACGTGTAATATCCAAACCTGCAACTCTTCCCTGTAACGACTCCATTGGATTCGGGCCAGGTCTAGCGGTAATTTCATCAGGTTTCACTGAGGCAACTGATCCTGTAAGATCGCGTTTTTTAACAGTACCATAGCCCACTACCACAACTTCATTCAAAGATTTGTCAGTGGGTTGAAGTGATACATTAATTGCTGTTCCTTCGGCACCCACCTTAACTTCTGTTTCGCCATATCCAATAAAGCTGACAACAAGGACATCTCCTGTAGATGCATTTATAACAAAGGCACCATTAACATCAGTAACTACAGATGTTTTAGTACCCTTTATTTTAACAATTGCTCCGGGTAGAGCTTCGTTTCTCTCATCTCGCACTGTTCCCTTAACTGGAAAGGCTGATACATGTCGGAGCTCTGCTTTTGTAAGCTTTCTTGCTGAAGATTGTAGAGGTACTGCTATTATAAAAGCAGAGACCAGGCTCGAAACCAGTAATGTTTTACCAAGACTGCGCTTCCCTGACAGTCTTAGATGGGAGCAGCGCATTGGATGGCCTCCCATTGTTTTTGAATCCATAAAATTGCTTATAATTAGTTAGTTAAAATATTTGTGAAGAAGTTGCAGCTTCTTCACTTAAGCCAATATTCTTCCAGGGCCTTTCAACCCCGGGCTGCTGGCTTTATCTTTAATAATTTATCTGTATTAGTGATAGCTTGGTGGGATATCTAGAATATCAACACGCAAAGCCATAGAATCTGCTCCCGCTATGATGTTGAGCCTGCCGATCGATGTGCAATAACTGCGAGGAAAAAGAATAGTAAAGATAGCTTCATAATGATTGATTAGTTAGTTTATAATAGTTTATAGCATCATGAACTTTTAAAGTACGATAGCCAGTAGGGACCCTATTTGTTCCCGATTTATTGAATGCAAAGTATTTTTAAGTTTACAATTTTTCTCTTTGAGAAAGTTCTTGGTTAGTATTGGTGTTGTTCCTTGCCCAGCACTAATTTAAGGCTTTTATTTCCGCTCCATATTCCTTCTTCTTGCCATTTTTTTATACGATATTACCATAGCAGCGATTGTATGATCATTATTACAATTTTTAGCATTCGGCAGAGACCTGCTTATATCTATAGGTAATTAGGATGGTAAGTGCTGATTCTGTAAGGCTAAGCTTTATATTTTTTGAAGAAAGCAATGCAAGGGGCGACCCTCATTAGACCTTTGCATTGCTATAAAGATCTCTCATTTGTCAACGCCTTCTTCTCAGAGCGGGAGGGCTATATTCCCCAGATACTGCGATCTTGACGCTATTTTGCGGTCTCTTGAGCAAAACGCCATAAATACTTCTACGTTGCAACCCTTTAAACATCCAGGTATCGAAGCTTTAAATTTACCATCAGCTCGGTCGCTTTGTCCGGCACTAAAAAATGAATCTAGTGATAAGGGACAAATTGCAGTGAACAATAACTCGTCTGTTGGTTTTGCTTTCCGGCGGTAGATATTTTCCCAGGAGAGCATAAATTCACCTTCTGCTGTAACCGCAATCTTTGGGTTAGTTGCCTCCTGTAAGGGTCCGTCACTTAATAGTACTTTAGAGTAATCGATCTTGAAATTTGGAGCATCTCCTGTTACTGCGTTTTTTAAATTCCAGGACATCATCATGTTTTGCCAGGTCTTTGTAGGAGAAAAGTTTGCAAACCCAATGGAAGGGAAATATCCCACGTGATTCAACCATGATTGTGTAAAACCAAATTTGCTTCGATTTGCTGCTTCATCGTTGCTTGGCTCTGTCTTTCTTTTCTTAGGGAGCCCCCTGAGGTAATCAATACCTCTCCAACTACTCCCTACAACTGATCCGCATTTTCCATAAAATGGACCATTTGGTCCGTTTTTTTGTCTTGCCATAAATAAGGATTAAACGTTAAAGAATGTTGCTAAGATAAGTATAAAAAGGAACAAATAAAAAGTTGTAGTTAATAAAAGATTAACTTGTCCTTAATTCGCTCCTTTCACGGAATTTACCGCGCTTGGTCCGGGTGATTACCGGGTTACACCCCTGTTTGCTCCTCGAAATTGTTAGTTGAGGTAATAAAGCTTTTTTTATTATTCAAGTAATAGTTAAAATGTATTTATTGATTTTATATGGTTGGCATGGGAGGTTGAACAGGATGAATTAAAACTACGCAGGAGATTAAAAAATAGCTGAATGTAATTCCTTTTTTGTAGAGAGGAGACCATATATAATTTTAATTTTGGTGTAGCAATTTGCTTTATTCACGATAACCTCTTTTAAACTATGACGAACATGAGCAGTAATAGAAAGCAACTTACACAAGAGCAATCTCAAGAGCTTTTGAAGATTCTGAAGTCCCGCTTTGAGAAAAATAAGAAACGGCATGAAGGAATTGAGTGGGTAGATGTTGAAGCAAAGCTCGCAGGAAAAACTGAGAAGTTATGGTCGCTGGATGAAATGGAAAGTACCGGAGGAGAACCAGATGTGATTGGCTATGATGATAGCAGTAAAGAATTCATTTTTTGCGATTGCTCGGCGGAGAGTCCCAAAGGTAGAAGAAGCGTTTGTTATGATAGGGAAGGGCTCGAGTCAAGAAAGGAACATCGACCTGAGAATAGTGCTGTAGAGATGGCTGCGGAAATGGGCATTGAACTTTTGGATGAGGAGCAATACAGGGAGTTGCAAAAGCTCGGTCATTTTGATACAAAAACATCAAGCTGGTTAAAAACTCCTGAAGCAATCAGAAAGCATGGAGGTGCAATTTTTGGCGATTTTCGCTATAACCATGTCTTTGTTTACCATAATGGGGCCCAATCCTATTACGGCGCCCGCGCATTCCGTGGTATCTTGAGAGTTTAAGTAATAAAACGTTTTAACTATCTCAATAGACGCTTGATAGCCAGAATAGCCCTGCGGTAAAATTAACGCTTGCCAGTGGTTTATGTTTTCAGTCGGAACGTCCATATCTCTCTAAAACCTTTAGGTTTCTTCCTAGTTATAGATCGTAGAATCTACATTCATATAAGCAACAGTGTCATTTAAGGCTTTGTTGCTTTTTATCATTTACCTAATGAAAAACAAGAAATGAGAAGACTACCGGTTTATTTACTATTAGACACGTCGGGCTCAATGACCGGCGAACCGATTGAAGCGGTTAAAAATGGAGTGCAGGTAATGATCAGTTCCCTGCGACAAAATCCGCAGGCAATTGAAACTGCCTTTATCAGCATAATCACTTTCGATAGTACTGCTCGACAGCTTGTGCCATTAACGGATCTTGCATCATTTCAGATGGTCGATATAAAAGCAAGCGGTACTACAAGTTTGGGTGAAGCACTGAAGCTTGTTGCTACCTGCATTGATAACGAGGTTGCCAAAACTACACAGGAACAGAAAGGCGATTGGAAACCGCTCGTTTTTATAATGACCGATGGAATTCCTACTGACGAATGGCAATCGGGCTTAGAGGAGTTTAAAAAACGGAAGACTGCTTTTACAGTTGCCTGTGCTGCGGGAAGTGGCGCTGATTCGAACCTGTTAAAGCAGATTACAGAAAATGTAGTAAGTTTGGATACTGCCGACAGTCAAAGTATCTCTAAATTCTTCTCATGGGTTTCTGCCTCTATTGGAGTTACCTCTACCAAGGTAGAAGATGCGGGCAAAGAAGTTACCGGCCTGGGAGAACTGCCTCCGCCTCCGTCTGAGTTGAATATAGTCACTTAAAAAATTCAACGCCTATGCCGGGAACAGGAAATGTGAAAGAACATGTAGCAGAGCTATTCCGGAAAAACAATATGCAGGTTCCTCCCAGCCGGAAGGGCCTGTTTGAAAGTTTTATCAGGGAAGAAAGAACCATCGAAGCGATCAACGCTATTAATCAAACCGAGAACCAGCTTATGGCTAACTGGAAAATCCAAGACAGGGTTGCAGAGATTAAAGGTCAATCAGTAAGAATACTAAATGCCAGCGTGGGTAAATCATACGAAGCTAAACTGGATTTTGAACAATTAGGCTGGAATGACATTGTTGAATGGAAGTTTGAAGGGCTTGAGGAAGCTGGACTAAACTTTAGTGAACAACAGAAACAAATTACGGGGCAACCTTTAGTAAGCGGCGATATTAAGCTGAAGTTCCTTTTTAAGCTTCAAGGGCAGGGGGAAGAAGAACCGTTTAATGAGAAAGAGATAACCCTAACGGTAAATCCTGATCCTAAAAGCTTATGGAAGAACATTGAGAGCGACAGGAACGATCCTTATTGGAAAGAGGATAATATTACTGTATTCGAACCTCTTGGCGACCGATACATTCTCGCTTCATCTAAACGCGGACGCTCTCATGCAAATGTTGGTTCCTTCCGCGAAGATGATTTCGGATACAAAGATCTGCAGAATGGCTGGAGTATTATCGTGGTAAGTGACGGGGCTGGAAGCGCAAAGTTTTCCCGGAAGGGTTCTGATATTGCCTGTCGTTCTGTGATTGAATTTTTTGAGGAGGACTCGTCTGTTAAGAGCCTGGAGGAATTTGATCAGATTTTGAAAGAGCATAATAGTAAAACAGCGGCCGACAGTCAAAGCAAGCTTAACTTGTTTGTTTACAATACCCTTGGTCGCGCAGCCTTTAATGTGCATAAAAAGCTCGAGGACTTTGCTTCGAAAGCTGGACATACACTGAAAGACCTTAGCTGTACCTTGATCTTTACTTTATTCAAGAAATACGAAACAGGATATGCCTTTCTCTCTTTCGGTGTTGGCGATTGTCCGATTGCTGTCCTGGATAAAGACCTTTCTAAGGTTACATTATTGAATTGGATAGATGTAGGTGAATTTGGCGGGGGGACACGTTTCATCACCATGCCAGAGATCTTCAAAAATGAAAAGTTTGCAACGCGCTTCAGCTTCAGACAGATAAAGGACTTTTCTTACCTGATGCTTATGTCTGACGGGGTCTACGATCCCAAGTTTGTGGTTGAAGCAAATCTGGAGGATATCAAAAAATGGCAAGGATTTCTGGAGGATCTGAACGGTAAGAATGAGGAAGGGGTTAAGGTTGATATAAATCCTGACAACAATGATATAGTCAGTCAATTCTCCGACTGGATGGACTTTTGGAGTACAGGAAATCATGATGACAGGACTTTAGCTATTGTGTTTTGAACCTGTTAAAGGCAAATAATAAATCGATTATTAATGACAAACGTTAAGTCAGTTTCTTCAATTATTCATTCAGGTAAAACTTATCAGTACACTGATAATGGAGATCCTATGAGGGGAGGAATGAAAGATGTTTATTTCGCTCCGGATAGGTCTTATGTTATTGCCTTTTACCGGGATAAGCAGGATTTTAATTCCAAAGAACGTTTAACAAAACTGGTAACGCAGTACTACGATAGCTTTTTTAACCGCGAGGGTGGGGAGTATTACAAATCAGTATATTCCTGGCCAACAGATGTGGTGCAATTAGGAAACCAGCTTGGTTTAATTGTACCCACCTATAGAAAGAACTTTTTTTTCGCAAAGGGCTATGCCACTAGCGACGGTATAAAAGGAAAGGAAAAGCAAGGGCTATGGTTTGCTTCAGGTAAGTTTAGGAATAAACAGTTTCCTTTGAGACTTGATGAGTCAGAGTTAGGCAACTGGCAGAGTTATTTCCAGATATGTGTGAAAATAGCGCGAGGGGTAAAGCGACTTCATGCTGCAGGACTGGCACATTCCGATCTTTCTTATAAGAACGTTTTAATTGATCCTGTTCATCGCGATGCTACGATTATAGATATAGACGGATTAGTAGTTCCTGGCTTGTATCCGCCTGATGTGATCGGTACTGCAGATTTTATTGCACCAGAAGTCTTAAGTACGAAGCATTTAGACCTGCGTGATCCTAATCGTAAACATGCAAATCGCCTTACAGACCTTCATGCACTGGCGGTGATGATCTATATGTATCTGCTTTACCGTCATCCTTTGAAAGGAGGAAAGATCAATTCCCTGGATACAGAAGAAGACGATCTCCTATCCATGGGTGAAAAAGCTCTGTTTATAGAGCATCCAACTGACGCTTCCAACAGGCCGAAACTCGACCAGCAGCCGAAATCGGCATTGCCCTGGGCTGACATAACAAAACTTCCTTATACCCTCACCGGCCCCTATCTGAAAGCTTTATTTGATCAGGCCTTTATTACGGGTCTGCACCATCCCCAGCAGCGGCCTAACGCAGATATGTGGGAACAAGCTCTATTAAAGACTACTGATCTCATGCAGCCTTGTGCAAATACAGCCTGCGACCAAAAGTGGTTTGTTTTTGATAATTCTACAGCCCCTAAATGCCCATTTTGCGGAACTCCAATTAAAGGTACTCTTCCAGTTCTAGATCTCTACTATCAGTTTAAACCAACAGTATGGAAACCTGAGAACCATAGGTTAATGGTTTATCATAATCAATATTTATTCCACTGGCATGTGAACAGAAATGTAGCAAGGAATGAACGTTTGACCGAAGAACAAAAAGTGCCTCTGGGCTACTTTACTTGGTTTAATAATAAGTGGGTGCTTGTAAATCAGAAGCTGAATTCGCTAAAAGATTTGACGGAGGATAAGTTGATACCGATAGGCTCTATGGTAGAGATTTCAGACGGAAAAAAACTATTGCTTTCAAACGAAGAAGGCGGCAGGGTTGTAGTGATAACAATGGCTAATAAATAGATATTAAAAATTAAGACAATGAAACTAAAACCAGCAGGAATATTTATCATCATTGCGATAATAGCCATATTAGGTTATTTCGCCTTTAAGAATTCAGGAGGGGGTAGTAAACCTGAGTCCTCTGAAAATACCACCAATAGTTGGGATAGCAGTGCAACGGGAAGTCAAAGCCCGGCACAGGGTAATAATACAGCGTCTACTGATGAGGCGAGAGAATTCAACTATACTCCGGAAAAGCCTCAAAATGGAACCCTGACCGGTGTCGTTGAATTAGGAGCGACAGGTTTTAATTCTTTTGTTATCAATCTGGACAAAGACAAACGTTGGGAAATTGTGTCAAAAGACTTCGGCGAATCCCTTGCTTATGAGGGCCTGGCAACCACAGAAGACATACGGGCAGGGTTGAAGAAATATATCGCCGGGATGTTCGATAAGGGCGTAGCAAAGAACAATGTCCATTTCGTTATTTCATCTGGTGCGCAGAAGGAACCAAAAACCAAAACCATCAGTAATGAGCTAAAGAAGATGGGTTACGTGGTGAACAATGTTACCCCAGATCAGGAAGCGAAGTTTGCTCTTCAGGCAACCGTTCCTCCTGCATTTATAGAAAACTCCTTTATGGTTGATATAGGTTCAGGTAATACAAAGATCTCATGGGAAGAGAATGGTTCACTTAAAAGTTTGGAACTACCAGGAGCGAAGTATTATCAGCAAAATCTTTCAAATGAAGATGTGTACAACCAAGTTAGGGACGCAATTTCCAAAGTTCCTTCCGATAAACGTAATGTAGGTTTTATCATAGGTGGGGTACCTTTTACTCTTGCCAAACAGCATCGGAAAGGAGAGGAGAGATACACGGTTTTAAAAGCCCCAGCCTCTTATAAAGCAGAGGATAAAAAGATGGAGTCTGGTTTAAATATCTACAAGTCAATTGCCGACGCCTCCAAAACTGACACGTTTGTTTTTGATTGGGATGCTAATTTTACAATAGGGTTCTTGTTGAGCTTGAAAAAGTAATATCAGACATGAGTTTTCTAAAGACTTTGTTAAATCCCTTTGTGGAGTTTGAGGAGGATAAAAACAAGAAGGATGTCAAGGGCAATCCTCCTCAGACTCCTCCTGTAATTCCTGAAAAGGATGTTACTCACCCGCTGATTAATGAATCTGATAGAGGAACAGCCGGCCCACCTGTTGTGCCTATGCAGCAGCAGTCGCAGCCTCCGGTTGGCCGGCCTACTGATGCAATGCCTTTTCCTGAGCATACAGAATACTTTGATGCATTATTAGATAAAGCAAATCGTGAGAACCCTATATTTGCTGGTCCTGATTTTAAGGAATTTATAGATGCAAAATTAGATATTGACGATATTACTGATGAGCAACTGAAGTATACTACCGCTTTCAACATCCTTAAAAGTGCTGGATTAAATAAAGATCGCCTGATCTCAACCGCTCATGAATATCAAAGTATTATTGGAAGAGATCTTAACGCCTTCCAAACCGCCCATGCACGGCAGTATAAAGAGGAGTTGCAACAGAAGGAGCTTGATCTGCAGAAAAAAGTTGAGGAATTAAGGCAACTTACTCAGCGACTCAACACACTTAAGAATGAAATCAATCAGATAAGTCAGGAGATAACCGTAAAAAGAGATTCTCTAAATGAAGTGAGAACATCCTTTTTATTGGCAGGGGAAAACAAGCAAAAAGAGATTCAGCTTGAGCTTGAGAAGATTTTGAACTACTTTGGATAGGTATTTTATCTTCCTATCCTAAATAATTTGTCCCTCCTTTTATTATTGTTTTATTCTTTCTTTTGTACTTATTGATATTATGAATCCTGCATTTGTTTCAAGCAATATGGAATGCGGGTATTGTAGGTAACCAGTTATTAATTGCATATGATCAAAAAGTACATTTTTCAATCCCTCTGTATTGTATTAAGTTTCTCGCAGCTAAGTTTAAGTGGACAGCCGGTGCAAAAGTCTTCGAAAGAAAAGCAGGCGAAAGGGAAATACTCTGCTTACTTATTTACTTATTTTACCGGAAATCGAAAGTCGGATGAGGCCATTCGTTTTGGTTATAGCAGGGATGGATATAATTTTAAAGCCCTTAATGGAAACAAGCCTGTGATCAGCAGTGAGAAAATCAGTACAACAGGTGGGGTGCGTGACCCTCATATACTTCGTGGTGCCGATGGGAAAACATTCTATATGGTTGCTACTGATATGGTTTCTGCAAATGGGTGGATTTCCAATAGAGCAATAGTGCTGATGAAGTCGACCGATCTAATCAATTGGGCCAGTAGTGTGGTAAATTTTCAGCAGCGATTTACGGGAAACGAGGAGCTGAAGAGAGCTTGGGCTCCACAAACGATCTACGATTCTAATGCAAAAAAGTACATGGTCTATTTCTCTTTAAAGCATGGCGATGATCCGGATAAGATCTATTACGCTTATGCAAACAAGGACTTTACAGACCTGGAAACAGAGCCAAAACAGTTGTTCTTTAGTCCTACTAATTCGGGTGCTATAGATGCAGATATTGTTGAGAAGGATGGACTTTTTCACCTGTTTTTCAAAGGAGAAAGTGGGAAGCCTGGAATAAAGCTAGCCTTGTCTGACAAACTAACCGAAGGGTATGAATTAAAAGAGGAAAAGGTTCAGCAAACCTCTGACCCTGTAGAAGGAGCGGGGGTATTTAAATTGAATGAGGGTAATGGTTATATTTTGATGTACGATCTGTACACGAAAGGGAAGTATCAGTTCACTCAGTCTTCAGATCTTAAAACCTTCCGTGTAATTGATAATGAAGTAAGCATGGATTTTCATCCAAGGCATGGAACTGTTTTGCCTATAACTAAAGCAGAACTTAAGAGGCTTCTGAAGCAATGGCCAACAACAGAACAAGCTAAATAAATTAATGTAACCAGAGTTTATGTGCCTCATTAGCTCTGGTTTCAGCTAATAATAAACGTGAAAACCTCTCTAGCTTGTGTAGTTCCTTTCTCTAAAATTTCTTAAAACGGAAGGTGGAATCCCTTCAGCCTCATGCCTTATATTTTCTCACGTTAGCTTTTTAAGCCTTTCATCTTGTGGGCAAGGGGAACGTTACCCTCGTTTTTAAGATATAGAAAGGTTCCGACTTGCTTTCACTCGCGATGGTTTATTTGCTGTTTCTCGTATTCTTATTAGAGATAGTGTTGATTTTCAATGTTATTGGTATTCGTAGTGGTTTTATTAACAAATTACTTTGAAATACAAAGTATACTTTATACCTTTGATTCAACAAATCAATTCATCATGATTACAAGGAAAAAAAGACAAATTGGAATCCTAATAGTTGTAGGACTTTTATTACTTATCCCTTTTATTGCAATGCAGTTTACATCTGAAGTGAAATGGGATCCTTTCGATTTTCTAGTGGCGGCTCTTCTATTGCTTGTCACCGGATTTGGAATCGACTTGATCCTAACTAAATTTCCCAATAGGAGACAGAGAATGGTATTGTGTGCCGTCCTTTTACTAGCATTAATGTTAGTATGGGCAGAACTTGCTGTTGGGCTTTTTGGATCGCCGATTAGCGGAAGTTAACTGAAAAGTACCCACTTATCCAAACTGTAGTACTTCTGGTGCTCTAAGATCTTCTTCTGGGCATCAACTTTAATTGTTTGTGTATGAAAATCGATCTTATCATAGCTTATATCCAGAGATATGAGTTTGGTCACGAAAGGGATTTTGTGCCTCCTATAACCGGCATACCTCTGGCTGCTATTACCCCTCAAAGGCACAGTGTAAGGGTGTTTCATCAGCAGGTTGATCAAATACAGTACAACACCGACGCAGATTTAATAGCTATTTCTTTTTTCAGCGGCTTCGCTACTGCTGCTTATAAGTTAGCAACAGAATTTCGTATGAAAGGAAAAACCGTGGTTGCGGGCGGACCTCATGTAACCTATTGTGAAGAGGAGGCTTTATTGTATTTTGATGCTATTGTGACGGGGGAGGCGGAGAATGTCTGGTCCAGTCTATTAATGGATGCTGAGAACAAAACGCTAAAACAGGTTTATAAGGGGACTCCTTGTGATATGGAAAATTTACCTACTCCTCGTTATGACCTTCTCCCCGACAAGTTCTTTATTAAAAAGGTAATACAAGCTACGCGTGGCTGCCCATTTTCCTGTTCTTTTTGCACGGTGCCATCATTGAACCCGGGTTTCAGGTTGAGACCAGTAGAAGACGTACTAAGAGATGCTTCTTACGATCACTTTCGTTTCTGGTGGCAGAGAAAAGTTGTGTGGTTTTGGGACGACAACCTCACAATCAAAAGGCCCTATATCAAAGAACTTTTAACCGGTATGATTCCCTTGAAGAAGTGGTGGTTAACTCAAGCTAGCATGGACATCGCAAAAGATCCGGAATTACTCGATCTAATGAAAAAATCCGGTTGTATCGGTGTTTTTCTTGGTATTGAGTCTTTTGGAACTGAATCGTTAGTGGATGCCAATAAAAAGCAAAATAAGATAGGCAATTATAAGGAGGCCGTTGGGGAGATAAGAAAAAGAGGCATTGCAGTGATGGCGGGTTTCATTGCAGGCTTTGACCATGACGATGAACAAAGTATTATTAATATGGCAGATCAATTGATGGAAATTGGGATCGATGTTCCCTTCCTAAGTATCATGACGCCTTTCAGAGGGACTCCTATTTATACAACATTGAAATTGGAGGGACGGATTCTCGAAGAAAGAAACTGGAACTTCTATAATGGCTACAACGTAGCGTTCAGGCCAAAGAAGATGAATGAAGAACAATTGCTTTCAGCTCACAGGGCTTTATGGAAAAAGTCGTTTTCGTTCAAATATTCTATTAAAAGAATTGCCAGGGCTGTTTTTTCCCTTCGCCTCGGTGCTGCTCTCCTCGCTTTATTCATGAATACTTTCTATGCCTATAAGAGGCTCAGAAAGAACTATCCAATAGACATGAGCAGAAGGACTGATTTAAGTTTCAATACCACAGAGAATTTAAGCGCACCAATAGAGATTCCCAGTTCTCCTGTTGCCGCCGCTGTTTCTTTATTATGAAGTCATAAGTAAAGGCGTTCACAGTGAAAAATACTTCTTTATGGTCGTAATCTATTGTCATTTAATAGCAACCCTTACGGTTAATCCTTCCACCTAATGCTAATGCAACTCAAACAAATGAATAGGGGTAATACAACGCTTCTACTTGCAGGTATGTCTTTATTCTCGTTCGCTCTGTCAGTCCTTAGGTTTTTAGTGACCGGCACGCACTCTTACATTTTTCTGAATTGGAATCTTTTTCTTGCCTTTATTCCGTGGATTATCAGTACCAGCCTTGTTGCTTGTGGTATCAATAAAAGATGGGCGACAGGACTACTGATTTTTATTTGGTTGCTATTCTTCCCTAATTCGCCTTATATACTTACAGATCTTTTTCACTTAAGATCTGTAAGTACTGCACCAATATGGTTTGATCTAATATTGATCCTCTCATTTGCCTGGACTGGATTATTATATGGCTTCCAGAGTCTCATGGACATTGAGAGTCTGGTATCAAAGTATATGAATAAACTCTGGCTTTTTATTCTGACTACTTGCTTTTTGTTTCTCAGTGCTTTCGGTATTTATCTTGGCCGGTTCCTAAGATGGAATAGTTGGGATATTGTAAGTGATCCCTTGGGCTTGCTTCAGGATATTTGCAACCGGCTAATCCATCCTTTTGCTCACCCTCAAACCTGGAGCTTCACGTTGTTGATTGGAGTACTGCTAAATATGATGTACTGGTCATTGAAATTAGTAAGACAATAAATCGAAGGAGCGAAACCTGCCCCTCTTATAGGGCAGGAGAGGGCGCGAATCCCGGCTGTTTTTCAAAATATTCCTGCAGCTTAGTGGAAAGCTTTACTACCTTGGCGGGAACCTCTGGTAAAGCTTTGCCATCAACAACAGCCTGGGTCATTTCTATAAGACTGTAAGCTGCACTCTTAGTAAATCCTGCTGAAAGAAGGGTTTCAAGCCAATTTTCTTTAGCTATTGGTTGAGGTTGTATTTCTTTACCAAGTTTGTTCGAAAGTGTTTTTGCAACATCTGATGAGCTATACTTTACAGGGCCCGTCAATTCAAAGATTTCTTGTATTCCTGTGAAGACTTGTCCTGTTATGACACGTGCAATGAAATTAGCTACGTCTTCAGGGGCGTTCATATCGAGTGTAAGTTCTGCAGGGAAAAAGGTGGGTAATATGTTGTATTGCTGGACGGTTTCAATATAGGCTAACCAGTTGCTATAGTAATATGAGGGCCGGATAAAGATTGTTGCAATTGGCAGGTCTTTAAATCCCTGCTCTAAGATCCTGGACATTGCGAGGTTACCGGTATTTCCAGGGAGGTGGGCTCCGATGCTGGAAAGTCCGACGATCTTCTGTATTCCGGTAGCCAGAATTGCAGTTCTGTAATTTGCTACAATTTTTTCCGCGTCTCCTATTGGATCATGTGAGCCTGGATCTTCTGGTGTTAGAAGGAATGCTGTTTCGCCTCCTGCAAATGCTCTTTTAACTTCTTCTATATTAAATAGATCGGCCTCCCTGAAATCTCTGTTTTTATCAGATAGTTTTCGCTGGTCTCTGATTACTGCCCGGGCCGGAATCCCGGTCTTATCGAGTTCTTTTAAGATGTGTGAACCAATTTGTCCTGTTGCTCCTACAATAATATTCATAATGTTATATTTTGCTGGTTTAACAGAACAAAGATGAAAAGCCCAGGTGACAACAGTATGTCAGCAGGTATGCTTAAATTAAACTCTTAGGCAAGTCTTTTTTAACACAATGGTATCGATCCATTGCTGCTGTTTCTCCACACTGAAATGACGCGCGGGGGTTTCAAGTTTACACAGGCGAAGGTTTTTCTGCTTGCAGTAACCAGCTATCGAGCTTAACTTCTCCTTTATATTCGGAATTCCATTGAACGTTTTCCGGGTAAAATAAACAGCTTTCAAAGCAGGAAGGCTTTCTAATAACGCCGTAATGTCGTTCCAGCTAGAAATGTGACTATCAACAAAAGTATCGTCAGTGTTTGCTTCTTCTCCTTCAGGTACTTCAAGCGTATCTATAAGATCAGCAAAACCAAGCTTATACTTGTCCATAAACTGTTGTTTTTGGGCTAGAGAAGCTTCCTTCAACGACTCTTGCTTCCAGCATATTGGTAACAAGTGCCACAGGTAATTCCGTGAGCGGCCGTAGAAGAAATCTGTGTCTTCTTCCACATCAGGAACGAAAGTCCCAAGTATCAGTATTTCAGTTTCCGGGGCAGGTACGTAATTCTTGAATTTATGTTTTACTAATGGCATGTGTTATCAGGCAGTAGCTGTTAGTCGTGATGTGCTTCTGTAAAGATATGAATTAGAAATGTGGCGTCTAAAGAAGCGACCTGGAGAATCTGCATTTATAAACTTTACATAAATATTCTTCGGTACGTCGAAATATTCGTACTCATTGCCGTCCAGAAAACTGATGGTGAGGGTCTGCGACTTGTATTGGAAGTCATTAATAGCAGAGGCGGTGGTTAAAGCATATTCTGCAGAAGTTCTCTCTCTCGTTTCAGGAGCAATACTTACCAGGAAATGGTAGGCCTCAATGATTTCCTTGCTTTTTTCTTCAGCTGCTGTTTTGCTTTCTTCACTATCTTGAAATTTATCGGGATGCCAGTTCTTCATTAATCCTCGGTAAACCGTTTTTAATTCCTGCAAATCCGCTGTCTCTGTTACTCCAAACAGTTTTCTATAGTCAATAATCTTTTTCAATGATTCTAAATGAGATTGGGGGTGTTATTATGAAGAAGCGGCAAAGGTACGATTAAAACCTATTGGTGCTTTAATTATTTCATCTTCATAAAAAGGTTTGCTATGTCTATTGTCTAATTGTGGAAAGAAAAAAAGACTCTAATCAGAACGAAGCACTATCTTTAAATCGAAAATTCAGCGTAGGATAATTTGGATAGCCTTCACACTTTTACAGCTCTAGATTTCGAGACAGCTCAGGGTAAGAGACATAGCATCTGTCAAATCGGTCTTGTTCGTGTAGAACAGAATGTAATTACTCAGCAAGGAGCTATATTGGTAAGGCCTCCTGATAATTTTTACTCAGCACAAAATATCGCTGTACATGGCATCACTCCTGAAATGACTCGTAATGCGCTTACTTTTGATCAGATATGGCCTCGTTTAAAACCTTATATCTGTGATCAAAATATTGTTGCTCATAACAGTGCCTTTGATATAAGCTGCCTGCAGCAAACCCTGGCTTACTATCGTATTAATGTGCCTGGTTTTAAATCCCATTGTACTTATAAGATATACGGTCAGAAATTAAATCTGCTTTGTAAGACATACGGTATTAATTTAAATCACCACGACGCCTTGTCTGATGCTATTGCCTGTGCCAAGCTGTTTATTTTGCATAATAGGAAGGTAGCGAAGAAGGAAGTATCGGGAACTGCTTGATCACCGAAAGAGATCGCGTGAATACCGTGAGAAAAGAATTCCCAGTAAAATAAAAACGGGAAAGCTTGGTTTAACAAACTTTCCCGTTCTACTGGTACTCGGGGCGGGAATCGAACCCGCACGACCTTTAAGGGTCACAGGATTTTAAGTCCTGCGTGTCTACCAGTTCCACCACCCGAGCAGGTATTTCTCAGTAAAGAGAATAGAACCTTTTTAAAATTTAAATCCCTTCTCGTTTGAGAAGGGATTCTTGAGCGAAAGACGAGATTCGAACTCGCGACCCCAACCTTGGCAAGGTTGTGCTCTACCAACTGAGCTACTTTCGCATTTTCTTTTGAGCTGCTGCTCTTGCGTTTTGGTGATGCAAATATAGGTAGAAATGCATTTCTGTCAACTTTTTTTTAATAATTTTTTAAAATTTCTGGTAATTATTTGATAGTCAGTAAGTCCAGAATAAGATCTTTTTCATAGCCTTTGGAAAGAGCGAAGTTAACAAGCTTTTGTCTCCGTTTGAAAGTATCTGCTTCTTTCAGACTTGCGTCTTTTTTTTCAAGAATGCCCTTCAGTTTACCTAAATACTCGTTTCCGTCAAGCTGCCGTAATGCTAATTCAATCAGTTTCGGTGAAACCCGTTTTAACTTAAGTCCCTGTTTGATTTTTAATTTACCCCAGCCTTTCATTCTGAACTTTCCGTTTGCATAAGCAATAGCAAAGCGTTCTTCATTCAGGAAATTGTTTTCGATCAGCTGCGATATCAATTCCTCGACCTCAGGAGTTGTAAGTTTGAAGGAGTAGAGCTTGTCCCGCACTTCCTGGTGCGATCGTTCCTGGTAGGCACAAAAGTGCTCAGCTTTTAAGAGTGCATCTTTTTTATCTAATGGAGCAATTTTTTCTGACTTCACAACAAGAATTCTAGTTGGTAAAAATACCATCAAATACTAAAAAAATAAAGAAATTAGCGGCCAATGCAGCACAAATCATACACCATAGAAGAAGTATCCCAAATTGTTAATGCTAAAGGATTTATCTCTTCAGCAGATGCTATTATCCGGAATATTTCTTTCGATAGCAGAAAGCTTGTCGATGTTGCCAGTACTCTTTTCTTTGCATTAAAAGGTAGAAGGGATGGTCACGATTTTATCAGCGAAGTATACGAGGCTGGAGTAAGGAATTTTGTAATATCTTCAGAAGCAAGCATACCAAAGCGATCCAGAGATGCAAATTTTCTCTTGGTTGCTGATACAACTATTGCTTTACAGGATCTTACAGCTGCTCATCGCCAACAGTTTAACTATCCAGTTATTGGCATAACAGGCAGCAATGGTAAAACGATCGTGAAAGAATGGTTATACCAATTGCTCGCTCCCGAGAAAAACATCGTACGTAGTCCCAAAAGTTATAATTCACAAATAGGTGTACCGCTCTCGGTCTGGTCAATGACAGAGGAGCATACCCTTGCCATATTTGAAGCTGGGGTATCCAAAAGGGGCGAGATGATTGCCCTGGAACGCATCATAAAACCAACAGTCGGGATATTAACTAACATCGGAGAGGCCCATAATGAAGGTTTCGGCAGTCGCGCGGAAAAAATTGAAGAGAAACTAGAACTATTTAAAGACGTAGACCTGTTCATTTATTCACCTAAGTATCTCGAAGGATATAATAAGCCAATCCCTGGCAAGCAGCAATTCACCTGGGCATGGAATGCTCCTGCAGATTTAAAAATAACAGATGAGGAAGTTTTAGAGGACAAGTACTTATTTCTTCGTGGATATTTTCATGAGAAGGATGTACAATGCGTTGTTCCCTTTATCGATGCAGCTTCAGTTGAAAATGCGATTTGTTGTTGGGCCACCATGCTGGCTTTGGGTTATCTATCTGTGGATGCAGACAAGCGGCTCGAAAAGCTGCAGCCTGTAAAAATGCGGCTTGAATTGAAGAACGGGATTAATAACTGTTCAATCATTGACGACTCTTATAGCGCAGATATTTCCTCATTAGCCATTGCACTTGATTTTCTTAAGCAACAAAACCAGCATATAAGAAGGACCGTGATTCTTTCAGATATCCTTGAAGCTGGAGTGGATTCGGAAGATCTTTATGAGCAGATAGCCCAATTACTAACCAGTAAAGGTGTAGAACGACTTATCGGGGTGGGGAGGGAGATTAGTCAGTATGCTGATAAGTTTAAACAGGATACTGCTTTCTTCGATAGCACGAACGCTTTATTGTGTCATCTCGATGATTTGAAGTTATTCAATGAAACAATCCTTTTAAAGGGAGCAAGAAGTTTTGAGTTTGAAAGGGTAAGCAAGATGCTTACACACAAAGTACATGAGACGGTTCTTGAGATAAATCTAAATGCTTTGGAGAATAATCTCAACTATTATAAATCTCAGTTAAAGTCTGGAGTAAAGTTGATGGTTATGGTGAAAGCCTTCTCTTATGGTAGCGGAAGTTTTGAGATTGCGAATCTTCTTCAATTTAACAAGGTTGATTATCTCGCCGTTGCGTATGCGGACGAGGGCGTTACCTTAAGAAAAGCCGGTATTACTTTACCGATCATGGTAATGAATCCTGACGTACTTGGTTTTGATGTGATGGTAGAGCATCGGCTGGAGCCTGAAATTTACAGCTTCCGCGTACTTCGCGACTTTGTTAATGTACTTAAGCTTAAAGGCGTTGACAATTACCCTGTGCATATTAAGCTTGATACGGGTATGCATCGACTTGGCTTTATGTTTTCTGATATTTCAGCTCTCGTTGAGGAGTTGAGTAACTGTCCTTATCTCAAAGTTATCAGTGCCTTTTCTCATCTTGTTGCCAGCGAGGATGCGGCTTCCGACGATTTTACGCGAAAACAGCTTGCTGATTTTTCTGAAATGACGGGACAACTTGAACAGGCACTTCAATATTCTTTTATTAAGCATATCGCTAATACCTCTGGCATTAGTCGCCATTCTGAGGCACAAATGGATATGGTTCGATTGGGAATAGGTTTATACGGCTTTGATAGTTCCCATAAGGATAAGAAACCTCTTTTAGAAACGGTTACCGTTTTGAAAACCAGTATATCGCAAATAAAAGAACTAAAAGCTGGAGATTCTGTGGGATACAATAGAAAAGGGATATTACCGAGGGATGGAAAAATTGCAACGGTCAAAATAGGGTATGCGGATGGTTACAGCAGGAAGCTGGGAAACGGAAACGGGAAAATGTTGGTTAACGGGCAGCAGGTTCCTACTATTGGAAATATTTGCATGGATATGTGCATGCTTGATATTACTGGCATTAGTGCATCGGAAGGGGATGAAGTTATCGTGTTTAACGAAGTGGTTAGAGTAGAAGATATTGCCCGCCAGTTAGAAACCATTCCTTATGAGGTCCTTACTGGAATATCTGAAAGGGTAAAAAGAATATATTATTACGAATAGCCATTGTCAATAAGTACTTTTGGAGCTGGTAGACGTTCCTGTATTCTTACATCTGGTATTTCAAAATGAATAAATTATTCAGATTACTTTTTACCTATTTTATTAAAGGATTATTAGTAGTAGTTCCTTTTGCTGCTGCTATATTTTTGATTTACTGGGCTGTTTCATCAATTGATAACTCTCTTAATTTAAGTTCTCTATGGATTGATCCTGAGACCGGTAAGCCAATCTATATCCCTGGTCTGGGAATTCTTACTGTAGTTGTAATTATTCTATTTGCAGGTATTGTTGTTACCAATTTGGTAACCGATCCGATAAAAGTGTGGCTTAACAGGTGGTTGCAAAAGCTGCCGTTGTTTAACTTTCTGTATACCTCGATTAAAGATTTAACAGAAGCCTTTGTAGGGGATGAGAAGAAGTTTAACGAACCAGTGTTGGTAGAGCTGAATGAAAGCGGTTTGAAACAGATCGGCTTTGTTACAAGTAAGGATTTAACAAAAATAAATCTTCCGGGAGAGGTAGCTGTATACTTCCCTTTTTCGTATTCTTTTGCAGGCCAACTGTATATCGTTCATTCAAGCAAGGTAAAACATCTGAACATGTCGGCCAGCGAGGCTATGAAGTTCGTTGTTTCAGGGGGAGTAAGCGGTATTGATTAGTAGATTACTCTTCGTCTTTTAATACAGGTGCTGTAGCAAATTCATATCCCATCCAAAGATACGCTACAAGGATAAGTACAATTAACATTTCTATTATCATGTTCATCTGTTTTATATAGGTTAAACGAATCTGAAATTGGGAAAGTTGCTAGAATATTAAGTTTTAGTAAAATTTCAGCGAAAAGTTCGACATATTGCAAGAATATTAGTTATAACCAGCCTTAATTATAAGTTTAATTCTCATTTCAACTTATTCCATAATGGGTTTGAAACCTGCTGAGGAGGTAATAGAACACCTAGTCCCGTCTTTTCTACAGATTATACTTTTTATAAGATAATCAGACGTATTCAATCATCACTAAACCTAGGATACATAGCACGATAGTCTATGAACCGAATTTCGCGCGGCCCGGCGAGATAGAAGATGTTGGAACTTAATAAAAGATAGTGCTTTAATAAACGGGATGATTTTCATATTTTTCCCTCTTATTTTGTTCCTTCGAACAAAGAGTTTAAATATTGATGAGGATTTTGAGCATTTACTTTTAATTTGAGGTAATTGCTATAGTATGATGATCTGAGGGGCAGATCTATTTTTCAGGCTAAGAAGTATCTGAGCGATGCTTTGCTGCAAATTGATTTGAATATTTTGAAAGATTTTATATTGAAGGCATTTTACCTTTTTGTTTCGCATTGTATTCCTAAACTTAACGGTACCTTTTACACTTTGTTGTGTAGTTTGCTAGTTTTTTTCTCTTTCAGTTCTAATGCCCAAACTCTTGAGGTAGGAGATTTTGACAAAGGGACAGGAGTTTTTGTGAATGGGGGCCAGATCTCTGTTCCTATTAAGGTTACGGGATGTTTCGCCATCGGAAATGTGTTTGAGCTTGTTATCTCTGGCTCTGATGGAACCTTTGGAGCAGGTAAAGAAAAAGTGATAGGTTCAGTGGCGAGCCATTTTACTACCTACATTAATGGCTCAATGTTAGCAACTGCCGGCTCTAACTACAAATTAAAAGTTCGGTCCACATCGCCGGCAAAGGAAGCTAACGTAGCAGGAGGTGCATCATTTAGCGTTATAGGAGGTGCCCCTGCAACTATCGATATTGATTGTATTGATAAAACATCAGGAACTACTCCAGCCTTCGGATTTTGCGATTATCGCACCAATGCCAGCTTACTTTTAATTAATTCCAGTAGTGGAACCAATGTTACGGGAAAGGTTTATGATAGTGATCTTAATAAAGTAAGCGATATTAACTTTACTAATGGTCAATTTAATTTGCCTGTTGGCAAGGGCTACTTTACAGCTGTTTTTACGGCTACAAATCCGGCAAACGGCTCTACATCAGTCAAAAGCTATTTAATCCTAAACTGTAGAAGGAACTTTGCAGTAAACCTCATACCAGCTGACGAGTGTAAAAGAGAGCCGTATAAATTAGTGTTTACGAAGGAAGGGGATCAGTCGGTATTAGAGAATTACCCCGGTTATATCTACAGGGTGAACTGGGGCGATGACACTATTGAGCAATATACCATTTGCGATTTTGCTTCAGATGGTATTATTCCTCACGTTTATGCCGAAAATACATCCTCCTGTGGAAAGGACTTTTGGGTTGACGGGCAAAAGTTTGCAAATAGTTACAAGGTAGAGATCCTTGGAACAAGCCCTTATTGTGAACCGACTCCAACTGTAAAAGCGGCGAAAGTAAGTAAACCTCCCATAGTTAATTTTAAAGTACCTCAAAGCGGTCTTTGTGTTGGCAATGAGCTTACTTTCGATAATTTAAGCGAGCCTGGCGAAAATCCTGATGGCGGGACGAATTGTGATGCTCCGACGATCTATTACTGGTATGTAGATGGTAGTTCAGAAGCAGCCGAAATTGATATTAGCAAAAACCGGGTAGTAAAACCCTTTAAATACACATTCTTAACTCCAGGAAAGCATGAAATTCTATTAGTAGGGACTACCGGAGCTTGTACTGCGCAAAGAAAATATGAATTTTGTGTGTCTGCTAAACCTCAGCCTGAATTCAATATCATTACTAATAATTATTGTGCTGGTGCTAGTGTTAAACTTGAAAGTACAACACCTCTTGCTGGTGTTTGTATCCCTGTTTCATATCAGTGGGAAGTACTGAACAACAATTCTCTTGAATCGCCTGCTGATCCAACCGCTTATAGTTTTGTTGGATCTCCCACTAACGCCAATTCCGAAATAAGATTTAATAAGCCCGGTTCTTATAAAATAAGGTTAAGCGTTGGCAACCTTGAGAACTGCGGGATGATCAAAACTGTAAAAGTTCTTACCATTTCGTCCTCCCTTAATGAGCTAGGTGTTAGTTTCAAAAAAGGCGAGGATCTTGTACTTTGTAAACCATCTCTAATTGATCCTACAGAAATAGAGTTGGAAATTACCGGGTTTTCAAACACTCCTACTTATAAATGGGAGTTGCTTAATGAAGATGGTACTGTAATTTCTAACCCATCAAACATTTATGAATTTCCTCAGGGTGATAATATTCTCCTTCCAGCAATTAATATCAAAAAGGCTGGCAAATACCTGTTGCGGGTTACTCACGGAAACGAATGTGCTAATCCGGGACAGATTGCAACGAAAAAAATAGAAGTAGGAGACGGATTTACTGTAACTGCAGTTATAGACCCTGCTGAAGGATTAGGAAGTAACAATGCGGAAATATGTGGCTTCGATTTAGCTAACCCGGTTCCAAGATCTATAAAATTAATAGGGCGCCCTGTGCTACCTGGACAGATAGGGAATTGGCTATGCGTAGAAGCTCCTGGTGGTGCAACAAGTGCTGTTTCGGCTGCAATTAGCAATTCAAGTTCGGCAACTTGTACTGTGAATGGTTTGAAGGCTGTAGGCCCGGGACCTGCTGTTTATAAGTTCCGTTGGGGAGTAGCTTTCTCTAATAAGATCGAGTGTCAGGAGGCCGCGTATATAACAATAACTATATATCCGGCACCGAAAAAAGGAATAATAAGTAAGGGCCCTGGTATACCGTGTGCAGGGGAGGTTGTTACGTTGACATTAGACGGATATAACGGTGTCATCAAACACTGGAAATTCAAAGAAGACGGAGCCTCTGCCTGGAATACAATTGATAATACCTCCAATACCCTTACTACTCCAGTTAATAAAAATACGCAGTTTGTAGCTGTGGTTGTTGGAGGTGGAACTACTTGTGGAGACATTCCATATGAATCTGATCCATTTACGGTTACTGTTACCCCTTTGCCTCAACCAGTTGTTTTAAAAGTCAAAAATAATGGTCCGTCCAACATTTGTGAGGGAGACAACCTGCAGCTGGAGTTGACAGGATATGATTCAAACGCAACTTACTTTTGGAGAAAAAGGGAGAGTGGCGAAGATTGGTCTGCCGAACAAACTTTGTCCTCCTCAGTTCTGGATCTCATCGGCCTCACGAAAAATACAGATGTACAAATCAGAGCAATTGAAAATTCCTGTGAAACGCTATCTAATATATTAACTATTTCAGTTCGGAAAAAGCCAGAGTTAAAGATTGCCACCACAGAGTTCTATTTATGTAACAATTCGCAAACTCAAGAAGTTCCACTACTAGTTGTGCGTCAACCTGGTGCTATTACAATGTTTAACCTTAGTTCTGATCCAGCATACAGTGGTAATTCTAACATTAATGGGTTAAAAACTACTGCCACTATACCTGCATTTAACACCTTAGCCAATGGTTCCAAAGTACCGCAAATCATTAAAGTAACGGTAACTCCGATGTACGATTATGGAAATGGTATCATTTGCACCGGACTACCTGTGGAGGTTAAATATTTTGTACTGCCTACAATTGGCATTTCTGGCAATCCAGTACCTAGCACGGTGTGTAACGGTGAGAAAATAAATGCATTCTCTCCTGCAACAGATGCAGGATCTCTCCCTGCAGGCGCATCTATCACTTATCTTAGGGTTGTGGATCCTTCAAGCAAAGGCACCGACTTAACTTCGGGAACTGATCCTCAAATTCCACTTATATCTACCGTAAATACTGGAAGCTCTAACTTAACTACCAAATTTACTATTACTCCCATTTATAATTATGGAGATGCTACTTGTTATGGTACCCCTATAGATTATACGATAGTTGTTAAACCTGGTACTGCTCCTAACGCCGGAGTCAACCAAAATTTCTGTACTCCTCCAGTTAATTTCAGGTTAAATGCCAATGCAGCTCCCTATGGTTTTAAAGGCGAATGGTCGGTAACTCCTGCGCTTAATGGGTTTTTTGACCGAACTGATCCCAAGGCCTTTGTAAGCGGTCTAGCTCCGGGCACCTCTTATACCTTCCGTTGGACATTTACTAGCGATGACAATAGCTGTCCTCCCATCTTTTCTGAGATCAAGGTGAATATTTTGCCTGCCTTAGTGGCCGACTTCCAATTTGAGAATGATAAGAGCAAGGGATGTAACCCTCTTGAGGTAAAACTAATTAACAAGTCGACAGTGGTGGATGGGATAATTTACAAGTGGGAATTAGACGGGCAGTTCTATAGCAATGCTAAAGATATCACTATCCCAGCTAGCAAGCTTAACCAAAGCCAACCGTTCGAGGATGCAATTCATAAGATTAAGCTGATTGTAACTGATGGATTTAATTGCAGTACCTCAGACAAAAGCCAGGACATAATAGTTTACGCAAAACCAAAGGCTGTTTTTGTGCCAGATAAGCTTTATGGTTGTGCCACACTTCCTGTAACGTTTAAAAATGAATCGAAAGTTTCCGCATATATCCCTACCGATTATGCAATGACCGTTATGCTTGGAAGCACAATTGTAGAAGAAAAGAAGGCACAGGATTTTAAAGATATTGAGACATATATATTTGACGTCACGCAAACGAAAAAGTTTACTGTAAAGCTAAAGGTTAGTAATGCCTGTGGCGAAGATGAGACGAGTTTTGATATTACCGTTTATCCGAGAACAGTAACAGCGATACTGGAAGCTGACAATCAAATCGGATGTGCTCCTTTTACTGTTAAGTTTTCTAACAATAAGAGTTTCAATGGTAAAAGTTATGAATGGGACTTTAATGATGGGACCGATATAGAGTACACAGTAGCAACAGAAATTAATAAACCTCACACATTTTTAGATGCTGGTACTTATCACGTTAAGTTGAAGGTGAAGGATGATTGCTCGACAGATGAAAGGGAGTTAGTGATAGTTGTGAATGAATCGCCTAAAGCCTCTTTCCAATTGAAGAAGAATATTTATTGCGTGGGTGAGAAATTGGAGTTTGTGAAATCAAACCAGCTAGGGGTGGCATACAGTTGGGACTTCTACGGTAATGGCATGTACATAAGCAGTCCAAACCCAGATTTCTCTTATGCTAATCCGGGTACTTATACTATTACATTAAAAGCAGAAAGATCCTCTCCATTTATGCAGATCTGTTCTGATGTTTATAGCCAACAGGTAATAATTACTTCACTGCCGGTTGCTTCATTTGTAACCACAGCGGGAAGTATTAATTGTAAGCCTTATACGTTAACAGTTCAATCAACTTCCCCTAATGCCCGTGCCGTTGAATGGGATTTTGGAGACCCTGGTGATCTATCTAATATAACCACTGGAAATACCTCTGAGCATATTTATACACAAGCGGGAACTTATACTGTGAAGATGACAGCTTACAATAGTGAGGGCTGTATTTCTACCGACATAAAGCAAGTGCAAGTGACTGCTGGTCCGAATGTGGATTTTTCTTCTTCTACAGAGACAATTTGTGGACCCTCTGCAACTCTAAGTTTTACCGATAAAACGACTTCTACTGAAGCGGGGCCGTTAAAGTATTTTTGGACAAGGAACGATACAGAGTTTTTAGGTAATACTAAAGATATATCTGGCAAGCTGTTCAGCTATACTGGCTCTAGTTACCCTCACGCCGATAAAGTTCAATTAACAGTTACTAATCTTCTCACCGGCTGTTCAGAAACAGCAACTAAATACATTACTTATAAGCCGCTGCCTGTGGCTGACTTCCAATTAATTTCAGATGCAACCGGCTGTGCGCCCCTTGCAATAAAGGTTAATAATAAATCAAAGAACGCTGATGCGTATGAATGGATCCTGGATGGAGTGGTTGTAGCTACCGGGGCTGATCCTCAACTTCCAGTCTTGCAACAACCAAACAAGGTTTACAAACTGAAGTTGCGCGTGTTGAATGTGGATTGCGGGAATGCTATGAGCTCCGAAATTACCATCTCAACATACCCTAAACCTTCAGCAGCCTTCACCCTCGAGAATGATCTAGGTTGTAATGGCTCCCTTCGATTAAAGGTAACCTCTAACACTACTTCGGGGGCTAGCTCTTACATATGGGAATATGATGAGGGGCCTGCTCAAACGGGATTAATTCCTCAGGAAAGAGCATTTGGAACTGGTGACCATTGGGTTCGACTAATTGCCGATAACGGTGTCTGTAAGGATACCTTGCAAAAGAATTTCAAAGTGATCGATCTGCAGATCCCTGTAATTAAACCATCTGTTGATGCCGGCTGCGGTAGTGTTACCGTTAAGTTTACTTCAACAGCTCCAAATGACGTTAACTATGAGTGGGACTTCGGCATACTTGGACAGTCTTCCTTAAAGGAGCCTGTGAAAGTGTTTAATTATCAGGATGGAAATAAACCTTACCCTGTAACACTGACTATTAGGTACGGTACCTGTGTTCAACAGTCGGCTACCAGATACATTAATGTTTCCGGACCTCCAGTGGCCGACTTTGATGTTTCTCCAGACACCGTAATTAAGGCACCTAAATTTACTTTTGATTTTATCAACAGAAGTAGTGCCGATGCCAATAGATATACCTGGGCTTTCGGAGATGGAAAGATCTCCTACGAGAAAAATCCTACGCATAAGTTCCCTGCTATCGGAAAATATCAGGTGAAACTCACTGTTCGTAATGAGAATGGCTGTGATTCAACAATGATTAAATATGTTCGTGTTGACACTATCCCTTGTTATATGCAGGTTCCTAATGCCTTCGAGCCGGGTAGTCTTCACCCTGAACTGCAAACTTTCAGACCGAAAGCGCTGGGACTTACGAGCTATTCTATTCGAGTCTTTAATCGATGGGGAGAGTTGCTGTGGCAATCAAATAAATTAGACGACTCTGGTTCTCCGGTAGAAGGATGGGATGGCACGATCAACGGTTCACCTGCACCACAGGGAGTCTATGTATGGGAAATTTCCGGCAGCTTTGTCGATGGGACAGAATGGAAAGGAATGAGCTATAGTGGGTCTAAAGGACGGAAAATCCGAAATGGAAGTGTAACTTTGATCAGATAAGGATGAAAAGGGGTTTACTAGTAGTTTTTCTTATTCTAATAAAGTTGAGTGTTTTTGCGCAGGATCCTATTTATTCTCAATTTTACAACGCGCCTAATTATCTAAACCCTTCCCTCAATGGTCAATTTGCCGGAAGTCTGAGGGTCAACTTTATTCACCGTTCGCAATGGACCAGCATTTACGGTCCGCTGAATTATTCTTCATTTTCAGTCGATTATAATGTCCCAAAATTCGGCGGAGGAGTTGGCTTGTTAGCCACACGGAGTAGTGAGGGAACTACCTATCTTAAAAGAAATACCTTGGCGGGAATTTATTCTTACAGTGTTGATTGGGATAATGCGGTACTTTCTTTTGGTGTTCAGGCTGGTTTAGGTAATTTAAAATTCGACTACAATAAAGCGGTGTTTTATGATCAGCTGAACGAAAATGGCCCTATCGCAAGCCCCACGAAGGCCGGTCTGCCTTCTCAAAACAATCGATTTTATTTTGATTCCGGAGCAGGTGTGAACCTGGTTTTCTTTAATGCCATGATTGGCGGTTCTGTACAACATATCAATAAGCCTAACGAGTCTTTTTCAGGAGCAAGATCTGTATTAGATATGCGGATTAACGGGCATGCAAGCTACCGCTTTCCTTTAGATTATAATGACGACGTTAATGGCCCCGCACTGATCCCCTCGGTAGTATATTATCGCCAATATGGTCGTAATTCAATTAGCACTGGCCTCCAGTATAAAACCAGGAGAGTAAATCTGGGGGCTTGGTACAGGGGTGAAAGTAAACAGAGGGATGCTTTTGTGTTTTCCATCAGTTTGGATATTTTCGATCGTTCAGATTCCTACGATAAAATAAGAGTTGGTGTGAGTCACGATGCTACTGCATCGAAACTCAAATACGGGGAAACAGGCGGTAGTACAGAAGGTGCAGTTACCTGGGAAACAACATTTCCTAATAGCGACGCTGGGGAACGCTACAATTATGGAAAACGCTGTTATGATTTTTACTAGCTTAACTTATCTTCTTTAATTTTAAAGTTTTCTTACCAGGTAAGAAAATCGCCAAGTTCTCATTCTCTGCTCATCGGAGATTTTTTTCCAACTTCAATCGGTAAGGAATTGTACAATCTTTGCTTTGCTGCAATGTCTGTTTTTGCTCTTTTTGTATGGATTTGGTACAATATGGTCATTAAGGCTCTTCGTCCGTTATTCGTCGGTTAGCCGTCGGTTGTTCGTCCGAGGGCCGTCCTTCTCATATAGCGTTTCTTTTAATGATAATATCTGCAAGTCTTCTCCCGATATAAAATCTTTTACCAGTCTTTCGGTATGAAGAATTATAGCGAGGTAGTAGCCTATTGTTCGAAGTTTTTATTTTTCAGATAAACAATCAAAGTAATTGCGCTATTTAGTTTTAATCACATGATTTAATTCTAATGGCACATATCGTTCAAAATAATCCATTGATAATTCCGGCAGCAGGAGGGAAATTGATTGAAGAACATTTCGGCAGGATCTCTACTCAGGAAGAGGGAATAAGTATAGCACGGATGGAAGCTCCCCCGGGATGGTCAGAACCTTTTCAGACACCTGAATTTGACGAATGGACTTTGGTTTCCAAAGGGAAGAAACAAATAGAAGTAGATGGCGAAACTATTGTATTACTTGCGGGAAAAAGCATTTTGGTGAAAAAAGGATCTAGGGTGAGATATAGTAATCCCTTTGATGAGGAGTGTGAATACTGGAGCGTTTGTGTGCCGGCATTTTCTATTGATACCGTAAACAGGGAGGAGGACTGATTTTCATGGGGAAAGTTAATATAGAGGAAGAAAATGTAAGCCAAGCTGATCTGGAGACCTTAGGAGTAAATCAGGAAGCAGCCTTGGAACTTTTTAGTCGTGTTGCTAATGGTTTGTTGAAACATAAAGTGATGGGCAAGGAGGAGCTAATTCAACATCTGAATAAATTGGTTCGAGATCCTGAAGCTTATCTAAGGCAAAAACATGGGAAGTTTAAGAATCTTGCAGAGAAGGTGATCGGTCTGCAAAAGGAAGGAGTAATGCCACGTTTTGAAAAACCTGCTCCGGAGATGCCGGAGAATTTAAGAGAGTTTCCGGTTTTTGGAAGGGAGCATATCGAACCCGGGGCTTTCGCTCAAATGAATACGGCCATCAATCTGCCTGTTTCTGTTGCTGGTGCCCTCATGCCCGACGCTCATCAAGGATATGGTTTACCAATAGGAGGGGTCCTTGCCACGGAAGCAAATACTATTATTCCGTATGCCGTAGGTGTTGATATTGCTTGCCGCATGTGTTTAAGTATTTTCGATTTACCGGCGTACACCGTCGATAGCGAGAAAGATAAATTGAAAAAGATGCTCGAAGAGCATACTGTGTTTGGAATGGGAGGGACAGTAAAAAAGCATTTCGATACGAGCCTGTTCGACCGGAAGGAGTGGAAGGCTACCGCTCTTATCCGTTCCCTGCGAGACAAAGCATATTCCCAGTTAGGCACCTCTGGTACCGGAAATCATTTCGTAGAATGGGGCGAATTGAATATTCCAGAAGGAGAATTGGAAGGGGTGCCTGAAGGCCGCTACCTTGCATTGCTATCTCATTCCGGTTCACGAGGGTTTGGCGGAAATATAGCCAATCACTATTCCTCCATAGCAATGAAAAAAATGAAGTTGCCTAATGAGGCGAAGCATCTAGCCTGGTTGGATCTGGATTCTGAAGAGGGGCAGGAGTACTGGATAGCAATGAATCTGGCCGGCGATTATGCTTCTGCCAATCACCACGAAATTCATAATAAGATCGCCCGTGCACTTGGCCTTGATCCTGCTCTTCGTATAGAAAATCATCACAATTTTGCCTGGAAGGAACAACTGGCAGACGGAACGGAGGTTATGGTGCACCGCAAAGGCGCGACGCCAGCAGGCAAAGGAGTTTTGGGTATTATTCCCGGCTCTATGAGTACTCCGGGATTTGTGGTACGAGGCAAAGGAAATGAAAACTCCATTAACTCTGCATCCCACGGGGCGGGTCGTTTAATGAGCAGAAATGTGGCTTTCAAAACCTTGAAAAGGGATCTGGTAGAAGCTGAACTTAAAAATAAGAACATCACATTAATAGGGTCTGACCTTGATGAAGCTCCTATGGTCTATAAAAATATACACGATGTAATGGCTGCCCAGGAAGATCTCGTTGAAGTACTTGCAGAGTTTCAGCCACGCATCGTTAAAATGGCTAATCCTAAAGAACGTCCCGAAGACTAGCTGCACTTGAATGAAGATATCCAACGAGTTTTATCAGAGGGAGAATGTGGTATTAATTGCCGCTGAGCTATTAGGAAAGCACCTTTATACCAATATTGACGGCCAATTAACAGCAGGTATTATCGTAGAAACAGAAGCCTATAAAGGTCCTGAAGATTTAGGTTCACACGCTTATAACCACCGGCGTACTTCACGAAACGAAATGATGTACGCTGCTGGTGGGGTAGCCTATATGTATATCTGCTACGGGATCCACGACATGCTTAATATTGTTACAGGAGCCGAAAATAGTTCTCATGCAGTTCTTATCAGGGCGTTAGAACCAAGTGAGGGAGTCGATATTATGCGCCATAGGAGAAAGATCTATAATGATGATACTAAGTTATGCAAGGGGCCGGGTGCATTGGCAAAGGCTATGGGTTTGAATAAAACTCATAATGGGATCTCCCTTCAGGGAGATGAGGTGTGGTTGGAAGATAAGTTGATTCATGTTGATAAGGAGAATGTTGTAGCAGCCCCCAGGATAGGTTTAAATATTTCAGAACCCTATAAAAGTATTCCCTGGAGATTCTATATTGGTGGAAACAGGTTTATTAGTCGCAATTGAAACTATCTTTTTATTGAACTGTTTTCACCAAAAACATAATAACTATGGAAACTGCCCGTCATGAAAATATAGAAAAGTTCAGGGACATGGTCGATAATCTTGATATCGCTATCCTATCTACTTATAACGGCACTGAGATTAAGTCAAGGCCAATGGCCACAACTGAAGTCGATAACGAAGGTAATATCTGGTTTTTTACTGACGAATACTCCGGGAAGGTGGATGATGTAGAGTCAGAGCACAAAGTATCTATCAGTTATTCTGATTCTACTACTAGTACCTATGTTGTTGTTAATGGAAGCGCTACTGTTGTCACAGACCGGGCTAAAATGGAAAAGCTATTCAACTCTACTGTAAAAGCTTTTTTCCCTAAAGGAGTTGTTGATCCCCGTCTCGCTCTTCTTAAGATCAAGCCTTACGATATAGAATATTGGACTAATCATCATGACGAAGGTATGCTTCGGTTTATGGGGATATTAGGGTCTTCACCGGTGGCAGATGACGAGCTGCACCATGGTGAACATGGGAAAATAAATTTATAAAAGTATTTTTAATAGAGAGGTTGCTTTCGATTTGGATATCCAAAGGCGACCTCTTTCTTTTTGCTTAATGAAAGCTCACTTATTTATCATTCTCTTTTTATTCCTTATATCTTGTAATAAAAGTCCCTCTCAAAAACGATTACAGGTAATGACAGGAACTTTAGAAAAGGTAGAAGACTTCAACTATCCTTCGGGATCATCCCTTACTTTTTATAAGGATAGCCTTTACTTAATGGGGGATGATGCAAGGGAACTTCTTGTCCTGGACACTGCCTTTCAAGTATTCAAAAGCGTTCTTATGTTTTCCGGAAACAACGAGCGACAAAGGAAGTCCTTTAAGGCTGATATAGAAGCAAGCGACTTCCTTGAATCCAGGAATAGAAAAGAACTTTTTCTTATTGGTTCGGGTAGTGTTTCTCCCTACCGTGATACTTTATTCACCCTCGACCTTAATAGCAGGAAGGTCGAAAGGGCCAGTTTGGCCCCTCTGTATACTGAGATCACAAAAAAAGGAGTTACTGAAATAAACATCGAAGGCGCCGCTTTTGTAAAAGATCATTTATTTCTGGCAAACAGAAGCAATCTAAGCCAGAAACAAAATTATTTGATACAGTTGGAAAGTAAGCTACCTCTGACCTCCCAAAGGAATATTAAGGTAATTCCATTGATACTTGCTGATAGCACCTTAGGAGTTTCTGGTCTTGATTACTATCGAAAAAAAGATATGCTTTTCATTACACTTTCCTCTGAAGCCACAACAAGCGCTTTTGCTGATGGCGAAATAGGAAACGGGGCTCTTGCAATTATTACTAATATGTCTAAAAAAGCAGGTGAAAATTCTTTAAGCATTGATGGTTTTTTACCGTTTACAGCTATAGATGCGATTTTCAAGAATATAAAAGTGGAATCTGTGGCAGTAGGAGGAAGAGAAAAGGGAGATTATATTATCTACCTTGTAGCTGATAATGATAATGGACGAAGTATTCTGTATAAGGTAAGATTAAAGATTTAGTAGAGGCCGTCATGGAAATCATGACAGCCGTTTGTTAATTATTTTCTTCTTCTATTTTCTGAAGCTCTGATTCATTAACTACATGAGCAGAATCCTCTCCTTCAAACATTAACTTAACTTCAGAAGATCCTATTTCCTGATCTTCCTGAACAACGGCTTCCCGGCCGTCATTTGTTTTAACTCGGTCTCCAAATTTGAAATTTGCCATAGATTCATTTTTATCTAGGAACAGCATACCTTCCTAATAGGTTTGTTTAATTATGAAAGAGTTTGGTATATCGTCAAAACAAGAAAAGCCGCCTTTAGGGCAGCTTTTCTAATCGAATTGGTTTTGAAAACAATTAATGTGCAGTTCTTATATTTCTATCCACATGGTGATCGTGTGCATGTTGTGATTGAGTGACAGTAAATATACCGGCACCAATTTCAAGAATACCCATGATTAGGTGTGGTAGATATACTTGTTCATCAAAGTTAAGTAACCATGGAGATGCTGCCAGGAAAATACCTGCAATTACGTCCATAGTTAAGTGAGCAGACATTGATAGAACTTTCTTACCTCCACCTTCGTAGTCGGTTAAGAAAGACATCACAAGGATCATCGCACCGACAATTACTGCCGACCATTTTGCGGCTTCTACATCCGCAAATCCTAAAATCCAGGGTGCTGCGATAAGAATAATTCCAGCCATATAATCTAATACTGCGTGGGCTTTTCTGCTAATGAATCTCATAGTTTTATAGTTTTGGTTTCTGCTATAGATGAATCAATTAGGGTGCCAGTATCGCAATTTATGGTCTATTTTGCACAAGTTGGGTGTATGGTTGTACCATGTAAAAGCCAGTTTGTAAGGCAAAAGCTACAATTACGTTTATAAGACTGTCCTTATTGAATAAATCCTGGCCGCAATAAGAACAAGATGCAAGGTTTCGGATTGCTCCTGTCATACCAACTTCAATTTCGACTACCCGAACTCTTAATTTATCTTGTATTGCTTAAAATTGTATCTCTAACAGGTTTTATGTCAGATCTTATTAAAACACCTCTGGGAAGGTTTAGATTAGTTGCGTTTTTGGAGGGTTTATCATACCTGCTCCTCGGGTTCACAATGGTGTTAAAATACCAATACGCCATGCCCTTGCCAAATCGTATTGTGGGAATGGCTCACGGAGTACTGTTTGTAGCTTATGTTTTTTTACTTATTCAAGTTTCGCTCGAGTATCAGTGGAAATTTAAGAAGGTAATTCTTGCATTTTTGGCTTCCCTGATTCCCTTTGGTACTTTCTACGCAGAGAAGAAGATTTATTGATTTTCTTAAACCTATTTGCTAAAATTCCTCTTCTACTATAAATAATTAGCAATGGGTGCAGAATTAGGTACACAAGTCGACATAGCAAATAAGCTCGATATTACTGAGCTTGTTAACCGTCTTTTTATACTTAAAGACTACCGTGATTGGGAAAGGTTGAAAAACCAGGTATTTACGGAAAAAGTATGGTTTGATATGGTTTCAGCCGGAGGGGAAGATCCAGGGGAGAAATCTGCTTCAGAAATATGCGAGCTGTGGGATAAGACGTTTCAGGGAGTGGATGGGGTGCATCATCAGGCTGGTCATTATTTAATAGATATACAGGGAGAGGAGGCGACAGTGTTTGCCTATGTGGTAGCTACGCATTTCAAGGAAACTGCAACAAAGGGGAAGGTGAGGGTGTTTACAGGTAGCTATAATATTGGCTTGATATCTACTGATGATGGTTGGCGAGTTAATTCCTTCAAGTATAATTTGAAATTCATCGACGGAAATATTTTGCTGGAATAAAACACCCAGGCTGTGGCCCGGGTGTTATTAGTAAAGCAATGTATATTGGAATTTAAACACTTTAAGTTGTGGCAATGCTATTTTCTGCTTGAATAAATTGAATTAAATCACCATTCAGTGTTTCTTTATCTGTGAAGTATAAACCGTGCGGAGCCCCTTCATACACTATGTATTCTGATTGAGCGATCAATTCGGCTGCCTGGTCGCTTGTTGCCTTAATTGGCACAGTTTCATCTGCGTCGCCGTGTATTAATAATGTAGGAACATTGATATAACGCATTTCATTTCTGAAATCCGTTTCACCAAAAGCGTGCGCACAATCAATAGTGGCTTTTAAAGAGGCCTGAGATGCAATCAAAAAATCACGATCTAGAACTCCTTGACTTACGGGATGGCTAAGTAAACTGAATCCATAAAATTGCTTAGCGAAATTAACCAAAAATCCAGCCCTGTCTTCTTGTAGCGACTCAGAGATTTCGGTGAGTTTATCCTCTGGAACTCCATCAGGGTTGTCTTCAGTTTGTTTCATATATGGAGCTATGGAACTGATAAGGATCACCTTTGATACTCTTTTTCCAGCGTGGCGACTAAAATACCTCACTATCTCGCCCCCGCCCATAGAGAAACCAACAAGTGTTACATTTTGTAGATCCAGCTGATCCAACAAAGCTTTTAGGTCGTCGGCCAGAGTGTTATAGTCATAGCCTTCCCAGGGTTTATCTGATTTTCCGAATCCACGTCGGTCATATGCTATACATCGAAAGCCGTAGTTTGGTAAAACACTTGTTTGATACTCCCACATTTGATGGTCTAAAGGCCATCCATGTACAAACACAACAGGTGCCCCCGTTCCCCATTCCTCGTAAAAAAGGTTAACGGCAGTACCATCTGCGTTTTGTGATTTGATGAATTTCATAGTATTTGTTTTGATTTAAAACATGTAACATTAACCCCTTACTACTAAATAAAGTTTTGAACTACAGCATTGGCAAAACGTTTCTTTTGAAAAAACTGCAATAGCAACGTTTGCTTGATTACATTATAATAATCCAATTTATTGAAAGTATTTAAAATATTAGGAAACTTATAAAGGCTATTTGTTATATTTGTATTCCCAAAGCAAGGGGTTCCCCCTACATTCTACCTATGCTCCGAGCCTAAAAGGGCTGGGGGCATTTTCTTTAAAACAGCAATACCCAATTGAGCTATTCTATGATTATTCAGTAATATTATGAAGCGTATGGAATAGGCACTGCTAATGCTGGGAAATTTGTACCTATACATTAAAATTGATACGTGGATTCCCTTTTATTCGGTGCGAGCTAAATCTGATGAAGTGTTTCAAGAGGAAGGGACTAAAGCTTTAAAGGTTTATATTTGCGTTATGAATCACCTTATAGCACCTTCAGTACTGGCAGCAGATTTTGGAAATCTTCAGCGGGATATAGAAATGGTTAATTCGAGTAAAGCTGATTGGTTCCATGTTGATATCATGGACGGAGTTTTTGTTCCTAATATTTCTTTCGGTTTTCCTGTTATTGCCGCTTTGCAGAAGCATGCATCCAAACCTCTTGATGTTCACCTTATGATTGTGGACCCAGATAGGTATCTGGAGCAGTTTAAAAATGCTGGTGCTGCAACTATTACGGTTCATTATGAGGCCTGTACTCATTTGCATCGTACCATTCATGCTATTAAAGATCTGGGCTGTATTGCAGGTGTTGCCTTAAATCCGCACACTCCGGTTTCGGTTCTGGAAGACATTATCACTGATGTGAATATGGTATTATTGATGTCGGTGAATCCTGGTTTTGGAGGACAAAAGTTTATTGAAAATACTTATAAAAAGATTCGTTCTTTGAGAGCTCTTGCTGCCGGCCGTAATGATGATCTTCTGATCGAAATTGACGGGGGAGTAAATAGTAATAATGCAGGAGCTTTGCTTAATGCCGGGGCGAATGTTCTGGTTGCAGGAAATTTTGTGTTTAGTGCTGCAGACCCTGTAGAAGTAATTAAGGATCTAAAAGAAGCTTCGAACCTCATTCAGGCCTAACATGAGACATTTGTTTGTCTTTGTTCTGTTAGCTCTTTCAGTTGCAAGCTTTGCTCAGAAGTCTGTGCGGGTGTTTGGAACTGTTAGATCCGAACAGGGACAAGCACTACCCTTGGCAGAGATTAAAGTTGCCAATTCAGAAGTTAAAATATCCAGTACTGATAGCGGAACTTATTCTTTAAGCACTTCCTATAAGCCCTTCATTATTTTGTATGTAAGTCGTGACGGCTTCCAAAGTGAAAGGGTGGAGATCAGGTCTGCAAAACGTTCAGAGATCAGACAGGATTTTGTTCTCCGGCAGAACTACCGCCAGCTTTCGCAAGTTGAAGTTCGAGCCAATACAAACAGAACGGGGAACTTGCGGAGAATTAATCCTACACAGGTTGGCAACATGCCTGTAGCCTCAGGTAATTTTGAATCTATACTTAAAACCCTTCCCGGAGTATCTGCCAATAATGAGCTTAGTTCGCAATACTCGGTTCGCGGAGGTAATTTTAATGAGAACCTTATTTATATCAATGATGTTGAGATTTTTCGCCCCCTGCTGGTTAGAAACGGCCAGCAGGAGGGACTCAGTTTTATAAACCCTGAATTAGTAAGTCAGGCACATTTCTCGGCAGGAGGTTTTGATGCGAGGTATGGAGAAAAACTGTCCTCTGTTCTGGATATTCGTTACAACCGCCCTGATAGTCAGCAAACAGTTCTTTCTGCAGGTCTTCTTGGTCTCTCAGCTACTTCGAAACTCGTTAGAAAAAGAAATTTCACCCTAATTGGTTTTCGAACTAAAACCAATCAGAGTATTCTAAAGACTCAGCCTGTCGTAGGAAGTTATCAACCGAGGTTTTACGATTTGCAGGCATTACACAGCAGCCGAATTAATTCAAAACTTGATGCCACACTCTTCGCCGATTATAATCTTAGTCGTTTTGAATTAATACCGGAAAGCCGAGAAACTACCTTCGGAACACTCAACGAACAGTATAAACTTAAAGTGGATTATGAGGGGGCAGAAAAGGATAGGTACGAGTCTATAATAGGCGCTGTAACCTTTGCTTACAGGCCAGTGTCCAAATTGCTGTTAAAATGGATCAACTCTGCGTTCATAATCTCCGAGAAGGAAACCTATGATATTGAGGGGAGGTATATTTTTGACCAGCCAGTAGATCCGGAAAGTACGTCTGGGTTTGAAAACGTAAGAGCTGGGAGGGGAGAAGGTATAGATTACAATTATGCTCGAAATTTTTTACAATCGAGGGTATATAGCAGTGAGTTGAGAGGGTATTATAAACAGGGGAGATCGGACTGGGAGGCTGGAGTTCGCTATCAGTATGATGTGATTACGGACGAGCTAAATGAGTATAATCTTACAGACTCCGCAGGTTATTCTTTACCCTATAATAGTCCTGATTTTTTGCTTACGGAAGCAGTCTTCTCGAATAACAAAACATACACTCGTCGTTATTCAGGCTTCCTGCAAAATACATATAGCTGGTCATCACGTCTACATTTGAACTTTGGCATCAGGGGGAATTTTAATTCGTACACGAAAGAGACATTAGTAAGTCCAAGAGTAAATTTCCTGTATAGCCCGACGAAAAAGCTAAGCCTGAAGTTTTCGGCCGGTTCTTATAATCAACCTCCATTTTACCGCGAATTAAGAGATTATAATGGAAATCTCAATAATCAAAGTAGAGCTCAGCGTTCTTTGCATTTCCTCACAGGAGCCGATTATAGCTTCGTTTCATTAGGCACGCCATTGAAGTTCAGTTCCGAAATATACTACAAGAAATTGAGCCATCTCATCCCTTACAAAGTAGAGAATCTAAGAATAAGGTATTTTGCAGGCCAGGAAGCAGTAGGATATGCAGCAGGAATTGATCTCAGCCTTAGTGGAGAATTTGTGCCAGGGCTGGAATCTTCCTTCAGGGTTTCTTTGATGAAGACGGAGGAAGATATTACCGGGGATTCCTTCAAGAAAAAGGATGCAGACGGCAATACCTCTGTTATTTATCCAGGTTATTTAAAAAGACCTACAGACCAGAGGATAAACTTCTCAGCGTTTTTTCAGGACCGGCTCTTTAATAGTCCAACCTATAAAGTTCACCTTACCATGCTTTATGGTTCTGCCTTACCAGTTGGGCCACCCAGGACGGAAAGGTATGCAGATACCTTTCGTATACCAGCCTACAGAAGGGTAGATATTGGCTTTTCGAAAAATATACTGGAGGGAAGTTCCGGTCGGAAGCTGGGTTTTGCGAAGAAGTACTTTGAAACTTTTCAGCTTTATGCAGAGGTGTTTAACCTCTTAAATATTAATAATACTGTTTCCTACTTCTGGATAAAGGACATTAATAACTACCAGTACGCAATCCCCAATTATTTAACCTCCCGTCAGGTTAATTTTAAGATAATTGCAAAAATTAAAAATAGGTAAATAAAAAGATATAATTCTTCTAAATTTGACCGCAAAATAAAACGTACTTAACGATGAAATTTAATTTTGGCGCAGGCCCTTGTATTCTACCACAGGAAGTGTTTAAACAGGCATCTCAGGCTGTTTTGAATTTTAACGATACCGGTTTGTCGATCCTTGAAATATCGCACAGGGCACCGGAGTTTGAAGCTGTTGTAGAAGAAGCTACCCGCCTTGTTAAAGAATTGCTTAACGTTCCGGATGGTTATTCTGTTCTTTTCCTTCAGGGTGGAGCAAGTTTACAATTTTCAATGGTTCCTGCTAACTTATTGGGTGAGGGTCAAACTGCTGCTTATCTTGATTCTGGTGCATGGTCAAGCAAGGCACTAAAAGAAGCTAAATTATACGGAAACGTAAATGTGGTTGCTTCGTCTAAGGAATCTAATTATACTTATATTCCTAAGAATTATGAAATTCCGGCTGATGCAGCTTATTTTCATATAACCAGTAACAACACTATTTTCGGAACAGAATTATTTGAGATCCCTAAGTCACCTGTTCCTTTAGTAAGTGATATGTCGTCTGATATTTTCAGTCGTGAATTCAATGTTGCAGATTTCGGTTTGATCTATGCTGGTGCTCAAAAAAATATGGGTCCTGCAGGAGTAACCCTGGTAATCATTAAAGATGAGTTGTTTGGAAAGTCAGGCAGAAAACTTCCATCTATGCTTGATTATAAAGTTCAGGCGGATAACAAATCTTTATATAACACGCCTCCGGTTTTTGCTATTTATACCTCATTGTTAAACTTAAGATGGTTGAAATCTAAAGGAGGTGTGGCTCAAATTGAAAAAGAGAACATCGCAAAAGCTACAGCTCTTTACGAGGAGATCGACAGAAATCCATTATTTAAAGGAACTTGTGCTGTTGAAGACCGTTCCCGCATGAACGTTTGTTTTGTAATGGAAAACCCTGAGCTTGAAAAGCCATTCCTGAAATTTGCTGAAGAGCGCGGTATGGTTGGTATTAAAGGTCACCGTAGTGTTGGTGGATTCAGAGCATCTATTTACAATGCACTGCCTATAACTTCAATCCATGCTTTAGTTGAAACTATGCAGGAGTTTGCAGAAAAACACGCTTAATCCTTTTTAAAATTCGTAATCACATAAATACTAAAATGGTAAGAATTCTTGCAAATGACGGTATTGATGCAGTTGGAAAGCAATTGCTTGAAGCTGCTGGCTTTACTGTTGATACACAAAATATTCCTCAGGATCAGTTAGCTGAAGCGTTGAAGAACTATGATGCTATCACTGTTCGTAGCGCTACTAAAGTTCGTAAAGACTTAATTGATGCAGTTCCAAATCTTAAACTTATCGGCCGTGGTGGTGTAGGTATGGACAATATTGATGTTGAATATGCGAAGAGCAAAGGTTTGGCAGTAGTAAACACTCCTGCAGCATCTTCTCCATCAGTAGCTGATTTGGTGTTTGCACATCTTTATTCTGGAATCCGTTTCCTTTATGATGCAAACCGTAAAATGCCTGTTGAAGGAAGTTCAAAGTTCAATGACCTTAAAAAAGCTTATGCTAAAGGTATTGAGCTAAAAGGTAAAAAGATCGGTATTATTGGTTTTGGCCGTATCGGTCGCGAAACTGCGAAGATCGCTTTAGGTCTTGGAATGGAAGTTTTAGCATATGACCTGTATGACGTTCCTGCTGAGTTAGAGTTAAATCTGGCTGGTGGTGTAAACGTTAAAGTTCCGGTTACTAAAGTAAGTTTAGATCAATTAATCAGCGAGTCTGATTTTATCAGCATACACACTCCATTTACTGACAAACCTATCCTTGGTAAAGAAGAGTTTGAAAAAGTGAAAAAAGGTGTTGGTGTTGTTAATTGTTCAAGAGGTGGAACTATTGATGAGTTAGCTTTGATCGATGCTTTGGATTCTGGTAAGGTTGCTTTTGCTGGATTAGATGTATTCGATAACGAACCTACTCCTCGTCAAGAGATCCTTTCTCATCCGAAAATCTCTTTAACTCCTCACATTGGTGCAGCAACCAACGAAGCTCAGGAGCGGATTGGAGTTGAACTAGCGAATCTGATCATCGATTTTTTTAAGAAATAAGTTGTTGTTTAACTCTTAATAATGAAGGTTGTTCGAAATAAACGAACAACCTTTTTTTATACACATCTAAAATATCTTGTAGTTGCACTGTTAAAATGCATATCTGATAGCACAGTAAGGCAACTCTTCCTTTACCAGATCTACCAGTGAATCTACCAGGTCTTTTTTTAAGTTTCGTTTATAACGGACATTTCTGCCACCTGTCTGGCTGTATTTTACCTCCTGTATTTCCGGCCTCCATAACACATCTTCCGCTTTAGGATGCCAATTGAGATTCACCTCGTGCAACTGCTGATTATGTGTTAGGAAGATTATTTCTGTTACCAGCTGTTTCTTTACTTTCTCATTCAATTTATCATTCATTTCATCGAATAGAACTTTCCAGTCGTTCAGCCAGCCATCGTAGTAAATAACAGGGGCAAAGTTCACATTCACCTCGTAACCGGCATCAGCGAAATCATTCATCACATCGATCCTTTCGCTTATAGGGGTTGTTCGCACATCTACCAGTTTAGACATTTTGTGAGGCATTAAACTAAAGCGAATACGCGTCTTTAGCTGAGGATCGTAACTGAGCATTTCCTTGTTGACAAACTTTGTAGCAAATGTAAGTTTACCATTAGGAATGTCTTTGAACAGATCAATCATATCCTTTACGTTGTCGCAAATTGCTGCATCTGCAGAGCAATCGCCATTCTCCCCAATCTCATAAACCCAATATTGAGGATCTATGTGATCTGCTTCCTGCTTAATCCCTTGCCTGCCTGCATGCCTCTTCAAATACCCTAATATTTGCTCGATGTTCACAAAAATAGAGATAGGGTTTGCGAATCCCTTTCTTCTGGGAACATAACAATAGGAGCATGACATGGTACAACCATTAGACTGGGAAGGACCAACCCAATGGGAGCTTCTGGTATTTGGTCTGGCACTCAAGGATTTTTTAATACCAAGAATAAGCACGTTCTTTTTATTTGAGATCCAGTCTTCCACTGAGCCTTCAAATCCAAAGAGCTCGGGTATCTTCCAATGCGACTCTACTTCTGTAAGTGTTGCCCCTGAGTATTTCTCTAAAATATCCAATCCTCGCTTATGCTTTCTAACATCTGGCTCAAGGTAGATTTCCTTTATATCGAGAAGATCATCGACGGTTTTATTATGCAACATATTCAAATGTTTTTTGAATAACTAGCCGTTATATAAATGGTTTGTGGAAATGATACTGTATCCTTTATCTTTTTGAAATCTTTAGGACTAGTAGGTTGTTAGTACCGATATTGCTCTAGTGCGGTAGGTAACGATGACTGAAGAACCTAATTTTAGAATGCTTTCTGAAAACGATATTGCCTCGATGTCTTTATTGGGGAAAGAATATAATCAGAAGCTGACCATACACATTATTGAAGGGTATTTGAAGGAGCTATTCTCGTTTAATAATTATCACTGTTTCGGTGTATTCCTAAATGGGAAGATGATTGGATTTGCGAGTGGGTGGATTACAATAAAGTTTAATTCAGGTAGGCAATTGGAATTAGACAATGTTATTGTTGATCCGTCTAACCAATCTCAAGATCTTGGGTCTAGTTTTCTTGCTTTTATAGAGGATTGGGCAAAAAAGAATAATTGTAAAGGTGTTGAACTAGACACTCTGACTCAAAGCTCAAGAGCTCACAAATTCCTGATCAATCTAGATTATTCTATTGTTGGCTTTCATTTTCAAAAGTTGATCTAAAATACCTTGAAGATTAGATTATTCTTCTGCTTGTTCCTGACAGGATATGAACTTCCAGATTTTAGCTTCTTTTTCGAAAGCGACCTGGTAATGAGATCCCTCGGCTGTGAAGTGAAATGCAAGTTGGTTTTCTGAAGAATCTTTAGGAATAAAGGAAGGTAGTAAGCTTTCGGCTATTGCCTGGATCTGCTGGTCTGAAAGTTTTTTCTTAGCCATAAAAGAAGGGGTGAGAAGAGTTGAATAATTAGCAAGTCAGAAATGCTTGTCGAAAAACATTTCTGACTTCTAAACCCTAGCTGCTATGTATAGCCAAGAATCTTCAAAACCTGTTTACTATTTTGTTCTTCACCAAAAACGTCAAAGTTGAAAGTTTCGTCCCTGTTCCTTCTAATTATCACGTGCTTAGGAGAAGGTAAGAGACAATGATGAATACCGCCATAACCGCTTAAAACCTCCTGGTATGCCCCTGTATGGAAGAAACCAAGGTATTGTACCTTACGCGTTTTCGGCATAAACACACTATTCATGTGCGCCTCCTGGTTGTAGTAATCCTGGCCGTCGCAAGTTATTCCACCAAGGTTAACTCGTTCATATTCCGAATCCCAGTTATTGATAGGCAATAGGATGTATTTCTGGTTCAAGGCCCAAACATCTGGCAGGTTTGTGATAAATGAACCATCCAGCATTAGCCATTTCTCACGGTCGTTTTGTTGCTTACGTCCTAATACTTTGTAAAGGATACCTGAAGCTTCCGCAACTGTGTACTTGCCGAATTCAGTAATGATATCTGGTTCCTCTACATCATGTTCCGCGCAAATCTCTTTAATCCGTTTCACAATCTCATTAACCATGTATTCATAATCAAAATCGAACACAAGGGAGTCTTTAAATGGCATACCGCCCCCGATATCCAACGTTGTAAGTTCTGGATTAACCTTCTTAAACTTACAATAAAGGGTAACGTACTTCTCTAATTCATTCCAGTAATACGGAGTGTCTGATATACCTGAATTAATAAAGAAGTGAAGCAGTTTAACCTGGAAGTTTGGATTGTGAGCTATCTTATTGTTGTAAAACTCGATGACATCCTCCATCCTGATCCCTAACCTCGAGGTGTAGAATTGGGAATCAGGCTGCTCTTCTGATGCGATCCGGATACCAAGATTACAAGGAAGGTCCAACTCATCATCATAGATATTGAATTCTTCCTTATTGTCCAGAACCGGAATGATATTCTTGAACCCATCATGGAACATATCTATGATGTACTGTTTGTACTGATACGTTTTAAACCCATTACAGATCACGGTAATGTCTTTGCTAACTATGCCTTTCTTTTCTAAAGTGTCAATTACAGGCATATCGAAGGCTGAAGAAGTTTCCAAATGAACATCATTTTTCAATGCTTCTTCTATGATATGTCTGAAGTGGGAACTTTTTGTACAATAGGTGTACATATAGGTGCCACGGTAATTATTGTTTACGATGGCTTTTTGAAACAACAGCTTAGCCTGTTGAATCTTCTTCGAAATAAGAGGAATATAAGTGAAGCGTAGGGGAGTACCGTACGTCTCAATCATCTCCATCAAATTCAAATCATGGAAGTATAATTCATCATCTATAACTTCAAAACCTTCCTGAGGGAAACCGACACTAAGGTCAAGGAACTCTTGGTAACTCTGCATGTGTTAAATCTACAATATTGCTGCAATGCGTTATACGATAATCTCGTATAAAGGCTGCAATTAAAACCTGCGAAAATAATAAAAATTGCCTTGTAATCTTAAAAATTACAAACCTTTTAAAAAAGGTATTAACAGTGTTTACAATATGGAAACTAAAAGTGTTCAGATTGCTTAGCAACTGCATAAAATACCTTTCAATGCATTCTAGGAACAAGGAAAATAGGAATAAAAAAAAGCGGCGCTACAAGGAGTATGCGCCGCTTTTTTTATTATCTCTAGTTCTGTTACCATCCCGGAGCGAATGCAAGTCCAAACACCGGCCCTTTGGTATCCTTACGTTGGAAGGGATATGCCAAGTATGGCTCTAGCACAAAGTAGCCGAATACATTCACCCTTAAAGAAACCCCCGCACTCATAGCTGGAATTCTTTCGTAAATTGTTGTTCCGGAGTTAATAGGTGATGGTTGTCCAGGAATAGGATTACCAATGATAGTACCTCCACCTCCAACTTGATTTGATTCCTTGGTTCCGATAGCCCTTGGGGTGCTCCTGAATGCCACTTTTGAATCCCTGTCGTACGCCAGGCCGATGTCGAAGAAGAAATTCAGATCGGAGAATAAAAACCTCGACTCTATGGCGGTTAGCTTTTTAGGGCCTGTAAATGGTATACGAGCTTCCAGATTACCTACAGCGATCTTTGATCCTACTAATTGATCTAACGTAAAGGCACTTCCACTACTTGATTCATTATTATAGAATGAGTTGGCCTCATAACCTCTAATTAAGTAAGGGTAGCCTATAAAAAGAGGATATAACCTGTCCTCATCCCTTCCCATCCTTGAATAACTGTATGCCCGTCCTGCAAAAGTTACTTTTTTCGTACGAATGTACTTTCTGAAATCAGCAGTTACAGAAGTTAATTTGTAATCGCCGAACATTGCATCTGCACCGAGGCGGTATCTGAATCCACTTAGTGGAGAGGTAATTCCGAACAAAGCATTATCGCCTACAAATGCAGCGTTCAATTGGTAGATCGAGAATGATTTGAAGTCGATGCCGTAGTAATTCTTTGCTTCATCTTTAGGCAATTTTGCCCGGTCTGACCGGTATGCCCGACCAATCGACCCAGTAGCTGTATCCGCATCGTAATAGGTGGCATATCTGTCAATTCTATAGCTATAACGAGCTACTCCAGTTCCGGCCTCAAATCTAAAAGTTCTGGAAAATGGATAGAAAGCAAAGACCTGAACCTGATCTTCAAAAGTCCTAAGGATGTCGTAACCATAAATAAATGAACCGTTAACATCCGGATTTGGGTTTCCTGCTGTTATGTACCCGACATTAAACCCTGAAAGGTACGGAATGTGCGAAACGGCTGTACCCCAGTTGATACGGCTTTTTTGATTAATATAGGCTACCTGGCCGCCAGCGTCGTAGATCTCACCATTGACGGAAGCCAGAGCGTAAATTTGATTCCTTCCCAAGATGTCGCTGAATACACCTTGTACTCCACTTGACATACCTGTACCGAACCGGCCTACCGATGCTCCAACTCCATTACTTGCGAGATAGTCGAGCTTAAATTGAGGTCTGTATTTAGTAGGATTGAGATTGTTAGGATCAATGGTTTCAAACCGCTCAAAATTCTCCAAATTAGCGTTGATGATATCAACACCTGAAGATCTTGTTGGAGGTAGAATTGCAGCATCGAAATTAAGTTCCTGTGGATTTACTACAACAGGTTTAAAGTCAGTTGCTTTCGCATTATAGATAGTATATTTCTGATACCTATAATAAGAATAAACAATGTCGTCGTTTAAAGAAACACTTAAAGCCGGTGAATATTCGGTAATACCGCTGATACCAGTGAAATAGTTGGTTAGCTGTTCTACCTGTCCGCCATTGATAGTATATCTATACATGTTTCTAAAGCCGTCCCTGTTTGAGAGGAAGTAGATCTGCTGACTGTTACCGGAGAATTGCGGATTTAAATTATTTGCACCAGCGAATACGTTGATGTTTGTAATTGCCTTAGTTGCAAGATCAATCAAGGCAAGGCTATAAGTAATATCTACTGATTTTGTAGCATTTTCAAAAGTAGTTCTGTCTGTAGAGAAAACTATTGTTTTACCATCAGGGGAAAATGCAGGTTGATAATCTGAGTATTTATCATTTGTTAATTGATTAAGCTGCTTAGTAGTCAGGTTAAAGACATAAATATCGCTTTGTCCGTCTTTTAGTCCGGTAAAAGCAATGCTGGATCCATCGGGAGACCAGCTTAAATTACTAAACTCGCCTACCTCTCCCATAGCATTTTCAGAAATAGTTTTACCTGATTTTACATCAATGACGAAGAGTTTGTTCCTACCCGAGCTAAATGCACTAAAGGCGAATCGCCTGCTATCGGGCGACCATGCGCCCGCGGATTCTATAAAACTAAATTCATCAATATGTGAATTATTGGCCCTGCTCGTGAGCCGTCGTATTATTTTCCCCGTTTGTGCATCCGCCAGATAAAGATCTATACTGAGAAGTTCTTTTTCAGAAAGGAAAGCAATGTATTTACCGTCGGGCGATATAGCAGGAGCAACGTTCATATCGCCAGCATTCTTATTGTTTATGATATTCCTGCCTACTGGTACCTGAGCAGTATCTTTCAACATCGGCTTATATTGGTTTTCAATAGCTGTTCTCCACAAACTGGATAAAGTTCTCTCGTCATAACCAAAAGTCCTTCTAATAGCCATTTCATATCCAAACCTTGCTGTAGCTTTAAATAGGGGCACAATAACTGTATCGCCATAAGTGGATCCTATATATGTCCAGAACGCCTGACCGTATCGGTATGGAAAATAGCGGCTATTTGTGGTCAGGTCACGAAGGGTTGGAATATCTCTATTTAAGTAGGCATCACGCATCCACATACCTGTAAAAGCATCAACTTTTCCAACCGATAGGTACTCGGCCATTCCTTCAACCATCCACAAAGGGAGGTTACCGATGTTTTCAAGATTAGTAGAGTCGTTTTCTATAAGCGTATGATATTGAAATGCGTGAACAAGCTCGTGTCCTAATACGTGTCTGGTTTGATGGTTTAGCATTTGGATCGGCATAACCACCCGGTTTTTCATTCCTTCCGTCACACCCCCTGTTCCAACACTTGCACCACCCTGAAGTACTGTTGTTGATTGGAAATCCGGGTGGTTCTCATACAGGATCACGGGATTTCTTTTAGCAAAAGTATCCCTGAATACCTGTTGATGAAGATCATACCACACCTCGCTTTCCTGCATAAAGCGATTTACCAGGCTATCATTACGCAGGTAATGGTATAGCTCGAAGTGTGGCGATTGCTTTACTTTAAACTTCAGGTTTTTATACCTGACCAAGTTTTGCCCGAAATACTGAGCACTTGCAGTGCCCGAGATTAAAATAAATAATGACAGGAAGATTGATTTAACTAACCAGCTTTTATAGCGAGAGGATGCTTTCTTCATTTTAGTTTCTAATTAAACAACTAGGGGCTTATGCAATTTTATCATACGATTATGAATAATACAGGAAAATTTTAATTGTTTGCCTCGTCTTCTCTTTTTTGTCGCCTCTGTTCCCTTCTAATTTCTCTTCTGCTTTTTGCCTCATCCTCAGTGCCTTGATTGCTTTGCAGGTTGTCGGCAGGGGCTTGTTGATCCGGTGTCGGACTAGTTGCAGGTTGCTGTTGATTTTGCTCTTGCTGATTGTCTTCTGTTACCGGAACTGCGGTGGTATCTACCATTAAAGAGTCTGTTAGAAGCGTATCAACTGCTGTTGTGTCAACGTAAGTGTCCGGAGTTGTACAATTATACTCTCTCGTGATCTCTACAGTTGGTTTCGGGAAAGGCCCGTAACTGTAGCCACTTGAAGGGTCGCGGTAAACTTTCTCCATAAACTTCCCAAAGATCGGAAGTGCGGTATGTGCTCCCTCACCACTTCCTGATGATCTAAAATGCACACTTCGTTCATCGCAGCCCACCCAAACTCCAGTTACAAGATCTTTGGTAATACCCATATACCAGCCATCTACGAAGTCGGAAGAGGTTCCGGTTTTACCACCTATTTGATTTCCTTTTTTCCATAGATCCCATTCCCAAAGAGAGCGGGATGTGCCGCCTGGCTCTTCCATACCACCACGGAACATATATAGCATTAGCCAGGAGATTTCTTCCGTAAGAACCTGTTCCTGTTCTGCCTTAAACTCTTCGATAACATTACCATCGTGATCCGTTATCTTATGCACCAGGATCGGTTCTGTTTTCTTTCCATGATTTAAAAATGTTCCATAAGCCCTAACCATCTCAAATACTGAAACATCATTAGAACCAAGGCTCACAGAAGGTACTGATTTCAATTCGCTCTCGATCCCGCACTTATGAGCATACTTTACCACGTTGTCCCAACCCACCTGCTCAGTGATCTGCGCCGTAATAGAATTTACAGATTTACCCATGGCGTGCCTTAACGTCATTTGTTGTCCCGAAAAGTAGTATTCAGAATTCTTCGGCTCCCAGAACTTATGCTGATTGTTCTCATCATAAGCAATTTTAACAGGCTTGTCTACAAACCTGTCGCAGGGGCTCATACCACTTTCAAGTGCAGCCAGATAGGCGAAAGGTTTGAAAGTAGATCCTGCCTGACGTTTCGATTGATCAACGTGATCAAATTTAAAGTGGTCGAAATCAATTCCACCTACCCAAACCTTGATATGGCCTGAAAAAGGGTCCATGGTCATCATGCCCGTATTCAGGATCTTTGAATAGTATTTGATAGAGTCGAGGGTTGAAAAAGTAACTTCCTGGTCACCTTTCCAACTGAAAACCTTCATTTTCTTTGGTCTGTTCAAATAGTAGTCAATCGAGTCGGGAGAATTGCTGTATTTAGTTTTCAGATAGGAGTAATAGGGAAGGCGTTGAGCCGCTTTCATCGGAAAATCTTCAATCTCTTTCCCATCAGAATCTCTCCAGGGATTTTGGTTCCCCCAGGCATTATTCAGCCTGGTTTGCAAAATTTTCATCTGATCTTCTACAGCTTCCTCCGCGTATTTCTGTAGTTTAGAATCGATGGTTGTGTATATTTTTAATCCTGATTCGTAAAGGTCGTAACCTTTGTCATCACACCACTTTTCCAAATAGCGAGCTACCGCTGTACGCAGGTAAGAATCCCCACGGGTGTCATCTTCCACTTTACCCAGAGTCAGGTTCAATCCCCGGTTGCTGTATTTTTTATACTCATCCTCAGTCAGGTAACCATATTTCTCCATCTGAGATAATACAATATTCCTTCTTTCAAGTGCTCTCTCAGGGTGATATTCAGGGTTATAAGTAGTGCTGGCTTTCAACATACCAACGAGTAGGGCAGACTGCTCGACACTAAGCTTATCAGTATCTTTATTAAAATACTTCTTAGCAGCAGTTTTCAGACCAAAGGTATTACTACCAAAAGGAACGGTGTTGAAATACATCGTCAGGATCTCTTCCTTGGTATAATGCCCTTCCAATTTAAAAGCAGTTATCCATTCCTTTAACTTAAAAACAATAGTTCTTACTACCGGGATCTTTTTAACGAATCCCTGCTGTTTGTTATTCCGGGTGCGATAAAGGTTTTTGGCAAGTTGTTGGGTAATTGTACTTGCGCCTCGTTTATCCCCTGACGCGGTTGAAACTATACTTGAAAATAGCGAACGGATGTCAATACCCGAATGGTTGAAGAAACGTACGTCCTCAGTAGCAACAAGCGCGTTAATAGTTTGCTGAGTAAGCTGGTTAAACTCAATAGGAGTCCTGTTTTCCTTATAGTACCTGCCAATTAGTTTTTTGTCAGCAGTGTATACCTCAGATGCAATACGCATGTTAGGCGTCTTTATATCATGAAGGGTAGGTGAATAGCCAAAAAGCCATAAGAAATTTAGTTCTATAGCACAGAATGACAATATGATAAAGTATACAAGAACTAGAAGGTACCTCAGGGGTTTGTTACGAATTTCTCTGAACATAAAACTTACTTAATGCACATATGCACTTCCCGAATAATCAGTAATATTAAATCTGGCAAGTGGAATAAGCCTGTTTTTTAACGTTTTTTAACTAAAATAAATCAAACTTGTCTGCATCCTTTAAAAACGGGAACGCTCTTCTTGTTTTTATCAACTCGTCTTTGGAGATAGAAAATGTGTACAAATCTTCGTCATTAGGTTTATAGTATACCGTTTTGCCGTTTGGATCAATACACATTGAATCACCTGAATGGTAGATTTCATTTCCATCATGCCCCACTCTGTTAACTCCTACAACATATGCCTGGTTTTCAACGGCACGTGCCGGGATCAGGGTGCGCCAATGTAAAGAACGTTTCTCCGGCCAGTTTGCAACAATCAACAACAGATCGTAATCAATATTGTTGTTCCTCAACCAAACAGGAAAGCGCAAATCGTAACAAATAACCGGACAAATTTTCCAATCGTTCAATTCAACGATTAATTTGTCCTTGCCAGAGCGGTAAACAGAATCTTCTTTGCCTAAACCAAAAAGATGTCGTTTATCATACTTTTCGTACGTTCCGTCAGGGCGCATCCATATCAGGCGGTTGTAATACTGATCATTTTCCCGGATAATAAGACTTCCAGTAACTACAGCTTCAAACTTCTTTGCCTGAACCTTCATCCACTCCATGGTTTTACCTCCCATTTCTTCAGCAAGACCTGGGGCATTCATAGTAAAACCTGTACTAAACATTTCAGGAAGTATAATGAGATCGGTCTTCTCTCTGATTGAAGATAGTTTCAGACCCAAATTCTGGAGATTTTTATCAATGTTTTCCCAGAAGATGTAAGCCTGGAAGGTGGTGATCTTTAAAACACTCATTGATTAGCTAAATTTATACTAATTTAAACTTTAGTTAATAGATTGACGGCCTTTTCTAAAGTTTCTTCTTTTTTTGCGAAACAAAAGCGAATAACGCCATAGTCGGTGCCTTTATTATAAAATGCCGAATTGGGAATTGCTGCTACACCAAACTCTGAGGTTAGTCTTTTAACAAATTCCGTATCTTTTTCCTCTGTTATATGTCTTATTTCCGCATTTTGAAAGTAAGAACCGTAGCAAGGTAGAAGCTTAAAACGGGTTTCACTCATCATTGACCTGAAATAGTCCCTTTTCGTTTGGAAAAAATTGCATAATTCTTTGTAATACCCCTTGTCTGATAAAAAGTCCGCAATAGCATACTGCATGGGAGTATTAACGCTGAAAACTAGAAACTGATGTACTTTCTTAAATTCATTCATCAATTCTTCCGGAGCCAGGCAGTATCCGATCTTCCAACCCGTTGTATGGAACAGCTTTCCAAATGAGGATGTAATAAAACTGCGTTCACTCAATTCAGGGAAACGAGCCATGCTTAAATGCTCCTTTCCATCATAGATAAGGTGCTCGTAGACTTCATCACTAAGTATGAGTATGTCTGTACCCCTGGTAATAGCTATGAGTTGCTTGATGTCTTCGTCGTCCAATATTACACCTGTAGGGTTCTGGGGAGAATTCAGGATAATCATTTTTGTTCGGGAAGAGATAAGTTTCCTTACCATCTGCCAATCTATTTTATAATCGGGCGGACATAGTTCAAAAGGCTTAACCAATCCCCCGAAAAGTTTTACGGTAGGAGCATAAGAATCATAGGCAGGTTCAAATACAATCACTTCGTCGCCAGGCTGAACGGTAGCGGCAATAGCCGTAAAAATAGCCTGAGTTCCTCCAGCAGTAATGGTTATTTCAGTTTCCGGGTTGTAAAATGAGCCATACAGGTCCTGAACCTTTTCCGAGATGCGCTCCCTTAGTAAGGGAACCCCCGCCATTGGAGCGTACTGGTTCTTACCCTGCTCCATGTATTTGTTTACCAATGTGGTTAATTCCGCAGGAGCATCATAATCAGGGAAACCCTGGGAAAGGTTAATTGCATTATGGTCTGCGGCCAGCTTAGACATTACGCTGAATATCGTAGTTGCTGTTTTAGGTAGCTTTGACTTAAAATGAATCATCGCGGCTAAATTATAAATAAACTTTGGTTGGAGGAGAGGGGAATGGGGAATGATAGGATGAGTGAAGGATAGAATTAGGGAAGGATAGAGTGAGGGAATGATAGAATGAAGGAATGATAGAGTGGGTGAAGGATAGAATGAGTAGGATAGAATGATTGAATGATAGAATGAGTGAATGATAGAATGAGTGAATGATAGAATGAGGGAATGATAGAATAATGTAAGGATTGATTGGAGGATAGTGATCTGAGAATGTATTTTAATAAATTAGCAACATGAATTGGAATCGCTTTACCTATTTAATAGCACTTGTTTTTTTTCTGGCGGCGTGTAAATCAAAGAATAAAGAAGTACCTACTGTTGGCTTTGTGGATGCGTTTGAAGATGCAACTATTGAACAGGCAAAAGAAGGTTTTGTAGATGCACTAAAGAAAGAAGGGTATAGCGAGGAGAATAATACGGTTAAAGTTTTTTATAAAAATGCGCAGGGAGACATTCCAGCCTTGACCCAAATCGTCAACTACTATCTATCCGAAAAAGTGGACCTGCTAGCTACAAGCACCACCTTATCTACCTTAACGGCACTTCAACGAACAAAGTCTATCCCTGTTTTTATGATGGTTTCGCCCGTGCCTGCACGGATGAAGGTATTAAATGCATCGGGTAAGACTCCGGCCAATCTTTACGGAGTTGCAGAGGATCTAGCGTATATAGATACCTCTTTTACCCTTATTCCAAAAATGTTAAGGCCAAGGGGAGCGAAACTAATTGTCGGAATGATCTACAATCAGGCGGAACCCCAATCAGCAGACGCTCTTGAGCGTATAAAGTCGGTAGCTCTTCGGTATAATGTTCAGGTAGAAGCATTACCTCTTAATAGCTCGGCAGAGGCCCAGATCGTTACCCAGTCCCTTTTAAATAAAAATATTGATGCCTTTTTTGCTAATCCGGATAATACAGTATTTGCTGCTTTCGAGACTATTTTGAAAAACTGTGATAAAAAAAATGTGCCCGTGTTTACTAGTGAAGCCGGACTTGTAAAAAGGGGGGCTGTAGCAGCTTTTGGCGCCGATATTTATCAATGGGGATATCAAGCTGGAGTGCAGGCCGCTAAGTACCTGAAGTCGGGTAAAACAGAGGGACTAAACTGGGAGATGGTTAGGGTCCGTAAAAGAGTTTATAATCCTGGGGCTGCGAAGAAGTATCAAATTTCCATCCCTGCAAATTTCGAAGCAGTTAAGTAATGGACTTCTACTTAACCGCCATTTTACAAGGCCTATGTTTCTCTGGGATAGCTTTAGGGATTTACATTTCCATGAAAATATTTAATATCCCGGATATTACTACAGACGGTAGTTATACCTTGGGAGGGGCAGTAACCGCAATACTATTGTCGTCGGGTTATTCCGCTCCTATTATATTGCCTCTAACCATGCTTGCTGGAGCTACCGCCGGCGCCTGTACAGGCCTCATCCATACAAAGCTTAAAATAAACCCGTTGCTTTCTGGTATTCTGGTAATGACAGCCCTTTATTCTATTAATTTAAGTTTCATGGGCAGGTCGAATATTCCGTTGCTAAACTTTTTAAACCTTTATAACCTGGTCAGCATTTTTGACGACTTCAATTTGAATACGCTTATTGTTCTTCTGCTTTTTGTGGCAGTACTAACGGGCTTGATCATATATATCCTAAGTACGGATTTCGGGATCACCATGCGAGCTACGGGTAATAGCGAAACTATGATCCGTTCCCTCGGAGTGAGTACCGACAGGATGAAGATCATCGGTCTTGCTCTGGCAAATGCTTTAACAGCTACCAGCGGCTATCTGCTAGCCCAGTTTCAGGGTTTTGCAGACATAAACATGGGAATTGGAATTGTAATAGCTGGCCTGGGTTCGGTAATTATTGCAGAAACCTTTATCAATTGGTTTAATATCACCTCGGTAAGTGCCAGTTTACTTTTAGTGATTATTGGTGCCATACTGTTTCAGGCTGTGCTGGCAGTCACCTTAAGTTTGGGAGTCGATGCAAGTATGCTTAAGTTAATTACTGCAGTTTTTGTACTACTCATTGTAAGCGTACCTCAATTACTATTTAAGAAGGCCTTATGATCAGGATATCATCTTTAAACAAAACCTTTAACCAAGGTAGACTTAATGAGGTGCGAAGCCTTCAAAATCTTAACCTTTTAGTGGAAGAAAATGATTTTGTAGTGATTGTAGGTGCAAACGGCTCAGGTAAGTCAACCCTCTTAAATTGTATTGCCGGTAGCATATTGCCTACCTCGGGCTCAATAATCATGGACGGAACAGATGTAACTAAATATGCCGATTATAAAAGAAGTAAATGGATAGCAAGAGTTTTCCAAAACCCATTAAGCGGTACAGCTCCCGATCTGAGTATCCTTGAAAATTTTCGCCTTGCTTCGCTCCGAACGGGATCCAAAAGCCTCACGATAGGAATTAATGAAGAATTCAGGGGCCGGGTTAAAGAAAAAGTAGCTATGTTGGGAATGGGCCTTGAGGCTAAACTAGACCAGGCTATCGGAACTCTTTCAGGGGGACAGCGACAGGCATTAACCTTGTTAATGGCAACGATGGACGACCTCAAAATTCTCTTACTTGACGAACCTACCGCTGCTCTTGATCCGCGATCGGCAGAGTTGGTAATGAAAACAGCAGATAGAATTATAAAGGACTATCGGTTGACTGCTTTAATGGTAACTCATAATATAAAAGATGCTTACACGTATGGAAATCGTGTGATACAAATGACTGAAGGTAGAGTATTAAGAGATATTAAACAGGAAGAAAAGAAAGCCCTCGAAATGCCAAGCATATATGAGTGGTTTGGATAAGCCGTTCGGGTAGAATTGAGACAGAGAAATAAAAAAAGCTTCCATGAAAATGGAAGCCTTCGTAATTATTTGTTATAACAGGATTAACGTCTTCCACCACCCATCATTGCAATTAGCTGGGCGAAAGTTATTTCTTCATAATCTTTTGTAGCCGAGAACGTACCAGCGGGAACTTTACCTTCTTTAATTTCTTTTACAGTTGCTTTAACACCCATTCCGCTTTGAAAACTTTGAAACTCTAAAGGGAATCCTAATGTCTTGTCGAAAAATTGAGTAAGTGAATTAGCGCTTACATCTACATCTTTAGTGAACCAACTATCAAAGCTTTTGCCGCTTTTTTTCTCGCTAATCGTATATTTCTGAGCGGTGAACCCATTAACGGTTTTAGTTTCGTTTGCTGGAGTTACCTTAAATTCAGGACCAAATTCCTTCATTTGCTCAACATCATCGGGCGTAAGTATCACTGAGTACTTTTTATTTCTCATCGGTACATCGATAAGCAGACGCTGATACTCAGTCTTTGGATTCAAAATAGTGTTGGTGTTCGAGAATGACGATTTCGATACAGTTGCTGTTGAATCTCCTTTAAAGTATACTGTTAGTTCTGTAGGAAACATAGCAGCCATTTGTTGCATTTGAGGAGCCGGCTGCCATTCTACTTTATAAGTTATTGTGCCTTCTGAGAATTTTTTCTGTGCAAAGGATGCTGTTGAAATCAAACCGATTACAGCTCCGAGAATAAGTTTCTTCATAATGAATTTATCACTTAGATTAATTTTTTCTTAAATGTAACGCGTTTTTTCAAAAAAAAATTACTTTAGTTTTCCAAACCTTTAATATGCCTTCAAACCTATCATTTAAAACTTGTCTGTTTGTGCTGATAGTATTTAAAATTCAAGCACAGGACGTCATCTCAGGGGCCAGAATTAATTCTTTAGGAAACACTGGCGTTGCTTTACAGGATGCCTGGAGTATGCAGACAAACCAGGCAGGAATCGCTGCGCTTACGAGTCCTATACTAGCTATTAGTTACCAGAATAACTTTTTGGAGACAGACATCGCAACTCAGGGTGCAATATTTATTTGTCCTTTTAAAAATAATGCTGTAGGTCTCGGTCTGCAGAATTATGGAATATCTGCTTATTCTGAACAAAAAATTAGTCTTGCTTATGCTAAACGTTTCGGAAAGACAGTCTTTGCCGCATTATCCCTCAATGCACATCAAGTAAAGATAGTTCAATATGGCGCGGCAAAAACATATTCTTTTGAAGCAGGTATTCAATTCAGGCCATCTCCTAAAATACTAATTGGATCCCATATTTCTAATCCTGCAAGGAACGGCTATAATAGCGAAGTTGATGCACGAATACCGACGGTTCTTGAAATAGGAGCAGCCTACGAGATTTCCGATAGGGTAATTTTTAATAGCGGATTTGTGAAAGATTTGGAATGGTTAACTGATGCAAGGTTTGGACTTGAGTACAACGCTCTTCAATGTTTGTCATTCAGGGGAGGTGTTAGTCTTAATCCTTTCAGACAATTCGCGGGACTTGGGTGCAAGTGGCAGAAGCTACATCTGGATGGTGGAGCATCTTCTCATCCAACTTTAGGTTATTCACCCCAGGTATCTATGTCTTATGAGTTTTAAAGGTCTATTACTCCTGGGTCTCCTTGTAGTACCGTTTCGCCGGGCAGTAGCTCAAACAGACCAGGATCCCATCATTGAAACGATCATAGAATCTGTAATGGAAACTGTCGGAAATGATTTCGATTTTTCCGATTTAATAGAAAAACTAAATTTCTATAAAAAACACCCATTGGATATTAATAAGGCTAATGAAGAAAGCCTTCTTGAACTGGTGTTCCTCTCACCGCTGCAAGTGAATCAGATTATAGAATACAGAAAGGAAAACGGTGATTTTCTTGAGTTGTATGAGCTACAGGCCGTGGATGGCCTTGATTTAGAGACTATACGCAGGTTGCTACCTTTTATTACGATTAAAAATGTTGGGACTTTACGTGGTGTATCACCACAAAATCTTTTGCATCAAGGACGGCATGAGATTATTGTTTTGGTTGGACAAGTAATTGAAACGCAGGCGGGTTTTCAAATTAAAGATGAATCAAAATCTCATTATCTGGGTTCTCCCCAGCGTATCCTAACGCGGTATCGATACCATTATGGCAATGGTTTATCTGCGGCTTTAACAATGGAAAAAGATGCAGGAGAACGTTTCTCTTCCAAAAGCTCTGTCCCGGGTTTTGATTTTTATTCACTCAACCTTTTTTACAAGGGAATTAATATTGTTAGAAAAATTGCCATAGGTGATTATTCTTTGCAGTTCGGGCAGGGTTTGTCTTTATGGTCAGGCCTAAGCTTTGGCAAGGGCGTTGCCGTTTCCACTATTCCTAAGGCCGAAACGGGACTTAAACCATATAGTTCGACAAATGAAGCTCTTTTCTTCAGGGGCCTTGCAGCAACTATACAGGTGAAAAAAATAGAAATTACCCCATTTATTTCTTCTAGAAAGCTCGACGGGAGTCTTAATCAGGACGACCAGAGCGGTGAAGCGGCAATAGGGGCACTGAATGAAAGTGGGTTACATAGGACCCGTGTTGAAATTGATAATAAAAGCCAAATTAGGCAGACTGTGTACGGTATTAATACACAGTACAACTTGAACACCTTGAGGCTAGGCTTTAATTCTTATTGCACAAATTTTAGTAAATCATTTGAGATTAATAGCCAGGTGTATAGCAGTAAGGAGTTTGCGGGTAAGCAACTAAGTAATTTAGGTTTGTATTATACCTATGGCTGGCGCAACTTGTATTTATTCGGCGAAGGAGCACACAGCTTGAGTTCCGGCTTTGCTGTTATAAATGGTGCTGTTATAAGCATGAGTCCTAAATTAGCAACAGTGTTTTTACATAGGAGCTACCAGGCCGATTTCCATTCGTTCTTCAACCAGGGGATATCGGAGGCATCCAAAGCAGTGAATGAAAAAGCATTCTATTCTGGTTTAGTTTTTACTCCAAACCGTAAGTACGAACTCTCTTCATACGTTGATTTTTTTCGCTTCCCATGGTTAAGATTTCGGGCAGATGCTCCTTCCCAGGGCTATGAACTTCTTTCACAGTTTAGCTATACTCCCAATAAGAAGTTGAAAGCGCTAATTCGGTATAAGTTCGAGCGGAAGCAGGAGAACGACAATCTGGAGAATACAATGAATTTCCTTGAAGAAGTGCTGCGCCAGAATTATCGCATGGAGTTTAGCTATAAATTGAATGCCTCCTGCCAGTCGAGAAGCAGAGCCGAGGTTACAAGCTTTAAAAAAGGAGGAGCTAATAAGGAATTTGGATTTCTTCTTTACCAGGATATGATCTTTAATCCGATGCGCTCTAAGGTAACAGGAAACTTCCGGGTGGCACTGTTCGATACCCAAAGTTTTAATTCAAGGATCTACGCTTATGAGAATGATGTTTTGTATGGTTTTTCTGCCCCAGCTTATCAAAATCAAGGTCTTCGTTTTTACACAAACGTAAGATACAGGTTATTAAAGGAAATGGACGTTTGGTTTAGATATTCAATCACTAGTTATTCTAATATAGATGAAGTGGGTTCGGGACTTGACAAAATATCTGGGAATAAAAAATCAGATTTCAAAGTACAATTAAGACTTCAGTTTTGAAAGGTATAGTTTATAAAGGCGAGCTTGTCTTTGTTCGAATATTGGTTCCGGTGATGTTGGCCATTATTATTGGATTAATTTTCCCACAACCGGGGCTGTTAATTATAGCATCTCTAATTGCTCTGCTTTCTTTCGTATGCCTAATTATTCTTTGGCTTATGTACAACAGGCTGCAACTCTATATGAATAAATGGATGGCCGGTTGTATTCTTCACCTATTTCTTTTTTTTCTAAGTCTTTCTATTACCTTGTCTAAAATAGACGCCATTCAGCCCACTTATTTTGGAAAAGTTCAGGCACAAGGATTTTTAATAAGGGTGGCGTCTGAACCGAGATATTCAAAGGGTCTATTTAGATTTGAGGCGCAGGTGCTTAGGGCATTCGTGGGAAAGGGGTTTAAACCTGTAAGAGGGAAACTTCAAGTTGCTGTTAAAGCAAATGAAAAGAGCACAATAAGGTACGGAGACGAGCTTTTAATTCCTGTAAAGTTATCTGAAATAGAGCCGCCGTATAATCCATTCGAATTCGACTACAAGAAATATCTTTCTCATCAGGGAATAGAGAAGCAAGCTTTCCTTAATGCCAATCAATTTAAAATTGTCGGAAGGCAGAAAGGTAATCCTTTGATTTCTTACAGCTTAAAGGTTCGAAAACAGCTTGTTGCCGGATTTTCTGAATACATAAAAGATAAGCAAGCAGCAGCCTTAGCCTCTACTCTAATCTTAGGATATAAAGCAGAGTTAAGTTCTGAGATAATAACTGCATATTCTAAGACAGGGACTATGCATGTTTTATCAGTTTCGGGCATGCATGTGTTACTGGTGTTTTCCATATTCACGTTCTTGCTATCATTCCTCGATAGAAATGTTTGGCTACGCGTATTTAAAGTTACCTTAATCATAGCACTTATTTGGTTCTATGCTATGTTAACCGGGTTCTCGTCGGCTGTATGCAGGGCTGCGGTGATGTGCACAATTTATGTAATTGGTAAAACCTTTAATAAGAGAACCAATTCTTACAATACACTTGCTGCCTCTGCCTTTTTGCTGCTCATTTATAATCCTTTTTTTCTTCTAGATGCAGGGTTTCAATTATCTTACCTCGCGGTTGCTGGCCTGATCTACCTGTATCCTAAAGTGAAGCATCTCTTCTTCTTTAAGAATAGGATTTTCGACACTATCTGGAGTTGGACCGCTGTTTCTGTCGCTGCTCAACTTGCTACTCTGCCTCTCAGTCTGTATTACTTTCATCAATTTCCCGTGTATTTCCTTCTTAGTAACCTTTTTATCATCCTACCAGTTCAGTTAATCATGTATGCAGGTATTGGATTCTTGGCATTATTTTCTTTCAGCCAAGTCATCCCTCAGGATTTTTTGGAAGCTATAGGAGAAGTATTAAACAGTTGTATTCAATGGACAAATGATGGATTGATCACTATTCAGAACCTTTCATTCTCTAGCCTGAACTTCTACCCCTATGGTGCGTTTTACTATTTGTTTTTCTTTGCCGCCGCTTTATTACTGCTTATTTCAATTCAAATTAGAAAGAAGAAAATTCTGTTCTTATCCTTATCTCTCCTAATATTGATCGTTTCTTATACCTCTTACGAACAGATTAAACGAAGTGGAGAGGAGCAAGTTATAATCTACAGTTTGCGAAAGAACCGTGCTATTGCTTTTTTTTCTAAAGGTCAGTGCTGTTTATATACAGATCTTCAACCCAACGACAAGACCTTTGCTTTCTCTATTCAGCCTTCTGTCAGTGCTTTTGCTTCCAGGATAAATGTGGTCAATTCTTCTTCGCACGCTAATGTCGACAGTGCATATAATCATTTTCTAGTTCTTGGTGGTTGGCGATTAATGATCTGGGATAGGTTTTGGAAGAAAAAGGACTTTAGAAAGCGGGTGAAGGTTAACGCTGTTTTAATAACTGATAATCCCTGGATCAAATTACAAAAATTGAATGAAGATGTAGAGTTTTCATTAGTATTGATCGATGCAACAAACAAGGAATACCGGATAAATCAATGGGTGCAACAGGCACGTGAACTGGGGATAAAGTATTATGTCTTAAAGCAGAATCCTGCGTTTAGGATTGTTCTAAAGTCCTGATCGTTTTCATTAGAATCCTCCCAGCCAACAAACTTCTATTTTTTTTTGTTATTGGTAATATGTCCATAGTGTCTCAGTCAAATGTTCCCTTTGAAGTATTTTTAATTGGTGATACCGGTGATATTCATCCCACAAAACCAGATCCTGTTCTTCAAACCCTTCGTGCTCATTTTAATCCCGATCAGGCATCTGCAGTTGTATTTCTGGGAGATAATATTTATCCAAGAGGGATGCCCCCAAAGGGAACCCTGTTGCGACGTAATGCCGAGAACACGATGAAAATGCATTTCGAGGCTTTGAAGGATTATCATGGCAAGGTGGTATTTATAGCAGGAAACCATGACTGGAACAAAGGGAGAAAAGATGGTTACGACTATATTGTCCGTCAGGAGAAGTACATACAGAAGCTATTTGAGGGGCGGAACGTTTTTCTTCCTTCTAACGGCTGCCCAGGCCCTGTAGAGTTGGAGGTCAGTCCCCGGTTAACCATTGTTGCCCTTGATACTCAATGGTGGCTCCAGAAAGGGCTGCGGCCGATTGGCAAGCAATATGGCTGCAGGGTCTCAACAGAGGAACAGTTCTTCGAGCAACTGATAGAGATTCTGGACAGAAATAAGCGGGAAAACAAGCACTCCTTAGTGGTGGGGCACCATCCTGTTTACAGCTATGCTATCCACGGGGGGAAATTTCAGTTAAAGCACCATATTTTTCCTCTAACCATATATGATCAAAATGCATGGCTTCCTTTGCCGGGTATTGGCTCATTGCTTCCGCTTTACCGTAAATTTCTAGGGGCGCGGGAAGATATGGCCCATCCGCGTTATAGGCGCCTTAGAAAAAAATTGAAAGAGATATTGTGCCAGTATCCTGATCTTATCTATGCCGCGGGGCATGAGCATAATCTGCAATACATCTGCAAGCATCATAACCATTTTATAGTAAGCGGATCGGGGTCAAAAGTAAAGTATGTTGTGCAAGATGGAAAGTATCTTCGCTTCGGTGAAAAAGTGAAAGGTTTTTTCAAGCTTCGTTATGATCCTGATGGCGCTGTTTATTTGTCAGCCTGGGCTGTCGATATGAGCCGCAAACTCGACAAGGGCAGGGTGGTATTTGAGGAGCAGATTATTTAAAAGGTAAATACAAAAAAGAGGATGACCATTTGGAACATCCTCTTTTTGTAATAAAAGATAATTGGGATTTGACGTTATGCTAATAGTGTAAAGCTAGCCATTAATGCATGAAGGATTAAGCTGAACCAAAATGTTCCAAGGTTCACACGGATACCCATGCCGCCCATGTTGGAAACTAAACATGTGAAAAAGGAAATCATACTTAATGTCAGGAACGGAATAACCGGACCGTTTAAAGAATAAACAAGCAGGAATGTCAGGGGTAATGCTAAGCCGCCAATAACCATTAGTGATAGCAGCCACCATATCATTTGATACGGTTTCTGTCTGTCTGCAAATGCATTGAATTTCTGTAATAAATTAAGTTCTAAAGCTTCCTCTCTTACAACTTCTAACTCTGTTTTTGAATTTAATTTATGTGTTATCATGTCTCTGTGTTTTGTTATAACAAAGATCCGGATTGTGGTCAAGGTGGGGAATGAGCGTTGTCACACATAAAAAAGATATAAGTCAGGATTGCAGAAATAATATAAATAAAAAGAGACTAATCTTGCGAGCAGCCTCTTTCTAATGAATTTTAAAATTTACAGGCCTGTAAGCCGGGTTCTGTTCCGACAAGTCGGATTCTATCATTTATCTAGGCCGGTCATTGCTGACCGGCTCAAACGACCTACCCACCAGCTCGGACGGGCAGCCCTTAGCGCTGGCTTATTTGGTCTTTCAACTCCTGGGGTTTACCGCAATGCATGTCGCCATGCAAGGCCGTGAGCTCTTACCTCGCGTTTTCACCCTTACCCTGAAAAATCAGGGCGGTATATTCTCTGTGGCACTTTCCGTAATACAGTCAAGCCGTATCCCTTCCCGTTAGGAAGCAGGATGCCCTTTGTTGCCCGGACTTTCCTCTTTTCGCTCAAGGCGAACAGCGATAGAACGGCCTGCGGAGGCAAAAGTAATATTATTATCGGGGATTACACCGATTAATTGGGATTACACTGATTAATGATTATTACACCGATTATCTTTGGTATTCGTCAACTTTACAATTTCGTAAATCGTAAATCTTAACTCGTAAATCCACCTAGATTCCCATTTCCTTAAGCAGAGCATTCGCCTTATCCACTTTTGATGCAATCCATAGAACGTAGCGAATATCGACACCTATTGATCTGCTATAGCTTTCATTCCAGGCGAAATCGTTGATGGTTGCTTCGTACGCTCTATCGAAGTTTACTCCGATCAATTCTCCATAAGAATTTAATACAGGTGAACCCGAATTTCCGCCTGTCGTATCAAGGTTATACAGGAAAGCAACAGGAACATCATTTAGCTCATTTTTTATAAAAGGGCCAAAGTCTTTCGCCTGCCATAGATCACGGATAATGGATGGATAATTAAATTCAGGGTTATCTGTGCTTCCTTTCTCTATGATTCCTTTTACCGATGTAAAAGGTTTCATATATGTAGCATCAGAAGGTGAGTATCCCCGGACATACCCGTAAGTTAAACGCAACGTGCTGTTTGCATCAGGGATATAATTCTGAGGTTTGTATTGTTCCTTTACGGCCAGGTAATCTCCCATTAGTTTGTTTAGTCGCCCCTCACGTTTATCACTTTCTTGTCTCATGGAAATGATCTGCCGACTAAGTTCCTTCTCGAAGTCTAGCAAGGGATCATTATAAGCACTTATTGTACTGGTCGATTTTATCAAGCTGTTCATAACATAGTCCCGGTCCTTCAGCCGGGTATAAGCTAAGATGTTATCGGTAAAGTCTCTGATCTGTTTCTGTGTATCAAAGCTTTTTGAGATATGCTTGTCTACTACGGCAATACGTTGCCTTTTCGGGAGCTGGTTTGCATCATTAAGCATCTTGATGAAAATGTTTCTATCAGCATCCGGGTCGTAGCCTTCGTACATTTGTCTTATGTTATTCTGTAACCTTGGGAAATTCGTCGTGTAGAATTTCTCTCTTTCAGCCGCGGGCTGGAGCATCATTGCATTTTTAAAGCCATTGATCTGACCGGCAATATTTAACAGGCTTGTGCTTGTGTAGATTTGTGAAAGCCAAAGATCTCTTCCGGCTTCGCTATAGATATCTTGATAAAGAGCGTTGATATCTGCCATTAAGGATCCATACTTATCCTTTAGTTCCTTATCAGAGTTAATATAAGCTGATAATGCTTCATCTTCCCGACGCTTTTCTTCAACTAAATTCAGACCTCTCAAACCCTTTAGCTTTCCCCGGTAGTTTTTGAATACATTAGCGTTTCGCTTTATCCTTGTGGAAAGTCTTATTTCGGTTGCCTTATCTTTTTTACCTGCTTCTTCCAGGGCTTTATTCTGAAATTCATACAGGTTAGCAACATAGGGAAGAAGATGTTCCTGCTGATACTTCAAATACTGCCATGGGCGGTTACGAAATGTCCTACCTGGATAGCCCAGAATAAAAACAAAATCCTCCTCATTGACTCCCTTCGAGTTTACTTTTAGAAACTTCTTAGGTTTATAGGGTACATTGTTTTTGGAATATTTGGCGGTAGTACCATCAGGCGCAACATATGCCCTCATGAACGAAAAATCACCTGTATGACGTGGCCAAACCCAATTATCTGTTTCTCCTCCGAACTCTCCTATATTTCTGCTTGGTACATAAACCAATCTTACATCCTGTAGCAATTTGTAGCGAAACAGTACATAAGTCTTCCCTATAAACATTTCAGATACCTCGGCCTGGATTGTTTTATCTGCGGCTTCGGCTTCAACTACCAATGCCTTGATTTTTTCTTTGATCAAGGTGATTCGTGCTGCGGGATCTGCAACATTAGCAACCGCACTAAGGATTTTATCGGAAACGTCTTCATAACTTTCGGTGATGCGGCAGGTGAGGTCACGGGCCGGAATTTCGTGTTCACGCTTTTGCGCAACAAAACCATTGTTCAGGTAATCTTTCTCCGGAGTACTAGCTTGCTGAACTGCACTGAAAGCACAATGATGATTGGTAATGATAAGACCTTCATTGGAAACAAAAGAACCTGTGCAACCGCCTACATTTACCAAGGCATCAATAAGGCTGGTGCTGTCGGGGTTATAGATTTCTCTCTGGTCAATCTTCAGTCCTGCCTTTTTCAAATCAAGCTTGCTGATCTCGCTAAGTGGAAACATCCCTTCATCAAACCGCTTATAGTAAGCAGTGGAAATGAGAAGAAGGGAAATGCCGCAACATACAGCGATAAGAGGAGTTTTAAAAATTTTCATAAATGCTAATGTGTGTTAATACAAATTTAGGAACTTGCTTGTGTTACTAATTACTTTTTTTAGGTCATTTATTATATTATTGAACTTGTTTACCCTCAATCCTGATTAGATTTGGACATGGCAGAAGATCTTAAAATACATAAAGGAACTAAGGAAGATCAATATAAATCCCTGCTTCCTCAAATTAGTGCTTTAATAGGAGGGGAAGAGGACTTGATTGCTAACCTGGCAAATATCTCCGCTGCCCTAAAGGAACAATTTGGTTTTCTTTGGGTGGGATTTTATATTGTCAAGAATGATGAATTGGTTTTGGGCCCATTTCAGGGACCCGTGGCGTGCACGAGAATTGGATTAGGAAAAGGCGTCTGTGGGACGGCATGGCAACAGCAGAAAACATTGATTGTTCCTGATGTCGAGGCTTTTCCCGGCCATATTGCCTGTAGTTCTTTGTCTCGTTCTGAAATTGTAGTCCCATTCTACTGTGAAGGAGAGGTAGCCGGAGTGCTGGATGTTGATAGTGAAGAGTTAAACCAATTTGACGAAGTGGATCAGAGGTATCTAGAGGAAATCATGTCATGGTTAACATGACGGAGAAATTGAGTTAGCATGCCCTTTTTATTTTATTGTCCGTAGAGGACAAATCCAACTCTACGGACAATGTCCGGGTCAATTTTAAAGACTGGATTGACTAAATTGCCATTAATAGAAGTCGTAGCATTTAACATCCCCAAATCCACTTTCCCGGGGTTCACCTGTTTCAAAACCGACGCTCATCTCTGAGGAACCGTTAGTGTTTCCATAACTTACTTTTCCCGTTGATGCATCGTGACTTACGCCTAAACGTACTTTCTGGTTCTTAAAGGGATTGGTGAAGATGTCGAAGATCAGGGAAAGCACGAGTGACTCATTAGCTCCTTTTCCGGTCGACCTGTACCACAAACCAGCGTTTACGCCTCGTTTTTTAAACTGTAGTCCGGCACTGAAAGAAGTTGCCTGGGCCTGCTTATAATAAATAACGGATGGAATAAGGAAACTTCCAGATTCATCATAGGGATCGTAGCGATCAAGCGCATAACGATAGCTGGCATGTACGGCTGTCCGGATTGGAGTAGGAAGGGATGATCCTGTAAAAGATTCATTTGGCTTGTTCAGGTGAAGCATGGAAGTGCCAACCATCGCGTTACCCATCACCAAATTTACTCCAGCACCAGCATCAAAGTAGTACTTACTATTAGTAACAGGAATTTCTGCTAGTGAGGCCGAACCCCCTAATCCAGTTCTTGGGTCTATCTGATCTGAGAAAACGAATTTGCTGAAATCCACGCTGCTATTGGTTATTCCTGCCTGTAAACCGAAAGAAGCCATAAAACGTCCTCCTCCAACATTGTAAGAATAGGTTCCGGCTATGTTGTTTTTTTTAAGGTAGGCAGTTCCCTCATTAGAACTGTTTACCATCAAGCCTACTCCTCCGTTAATGTTTTTGAACTGGTAATCTGCAGAAGCAGTAAGGTAGCTCAGATCACCTTCCATGGCACTCCATTGATTTCGATAGATCATATTCATTCGGAACGCTCCTTTGAACTGTCCTGTTAAGGCAGGGTTCAAATATATCGGTGCATTGTAGAACTGGGAGTAAATATAGTCTTGCGCCTGGGCTATTCCCGAAATGGCGGTCAGGGCAAGCATTAATAAAAATTTCTTCACTGGTAAACCTCTCCTCATCATCTTATTAAATGGATAACGCCCGTCTTCTTAGGCTCGCTATTGTTATACGACATTCCCGACCATTCGTTACCATTTTTGAAGAAAGCCTTTACTTCCCAGAAGTAAACCCCTTGAGGAACAGGGTTTCCATTTGATGTCCCATCCCATGACTCTACAGGAACCCCTTTCGCGTCAAGTTTGTCCGTAATCCAAAGCGTCTCTCCCCATTTATTAAAAATCTTAAATTCCCATCTTTCAATTCCTGAGCCCTTAGCCCTGAAACGTCGTAGCTCTTCACTTGCACTATTCGGCATGAAGGCATTAGGGATAAACAAGGAACCCGGAGTTCCGGTAATTCTTACAGTATGTTCCGTAACATCGTTACACCCCAAAGAATTTGAAACGATAAGTTTTACCTTATACGAACCTGTATCAGGGTACAAATGCTCCGGATCTCTAGACGAATCATTTGTCCGATCTCCAAAATCCCAGTTATATTTTAGATTAGCTCCCGTAGACGTATTTCTAAATTTAAAGCGGAAATCCGGATATTGTATAACATCTCCCGGTAACACCTCAAAGCTTGCTAGCGGTTGGGCTGTAACCTTAATATAATCTTTCATTACAAGCGTATCCATACAACCATAATTACTTTTTGTAATCAACTTTACTGTATAGCTTGGCTTAGCTGCAGAATAGATCTGTGCAGGAGGATTGGCTCCAATAAAAGTTTTTCCGTTGCCAAAATCCCAGAGTTGATAGATTGCATTTTTGGTCTCGTTGTTAAATTTCACGCTTAGGGGAGCACAGCCTTCTGTTACGTCTGCTGTGAATTTCGCCTCCGCTTGTTCGTAAACCGTAATTGTTTTAATTACTGTAGTGTCTGAGCAATTTGAAGCAATTAGTTTCACTTTGTAGACTCCGCCTTTCCAGAAAGTGTGTTCTATAGGCTCATCGCTGTTTGTTCTGATTGTATCTGTTCCATCACCAAATACGTAAGCATAGCTTTTAGCTCCTGTAGTGTAATTGAAGAATTTAACAGTGTGGGGCGCACAACCAGAGGTTTGTGCTGGTTCAACAAACAAATCCGGAGTTACCGTGTTCGGAGCCACCTTGATACTGTGTGAAAGCGAAACTTGATCGCCACAAGCATTCTTTTGAGTAAGCGTAATGGTAAAGGTGCGGCTTTTTCCGGTAGTGAAAGTATGCTTCACAGAACGGTTATCTGTATAAGTTTCAACAGGTGATCCATCGCCAAAATTCCAGGTATAAGTTCCGGAAATACTTGGTGAGGAGTTCCTGAATGTAACAGTCAGCGGAGAACAACCTTCCACCGTGCTTGGAGAAAATTTAGGTGTAGGTTTTCCGTACACCCGGATATAAACAGTATCAAGAGAGATGGCACACTTGGATTTTGCTTTTAAGACAGCCATGTAAGTAGTATCACGGTTATCTGCACGTGCCGTATAAGTAATAGCTGAAGGGTGCTGCTGGTAAGACACCTGTCCATTTCCGAAGTTCCACTCAAAGTCTACTCCCTGAGGGTTTTTTGTTCTGTTGGTAAAGCTAATGGCTACAGAACCACATCCCACAGTGGTGCTGGTAACAAATTCAGCAGTAAGGGTGGAATTCGTTTTAAAGGTATGACTGAATTTATTGGTACCGCAACCAAGCGCACTTGTTACTTCAAGTCGAATGACCACTTCGTCGCCAGGATTGGGTAAAGTAAAGCCAGGGAAATCAATTCCTTTTCCGATCAGCTTGTCGTCGGCAAACCATTCATAGGTATCTCCAGGTTCAGAAGCTTCCGCTTTGATATTTTCTTTGCTAATAATGAAAGGCGCACAGGAAGACTCAGACAGCCAATTATAGTTGGCAATTGCTCCTTTAGATACCTTAATTTGAACCGAGTTACTTACGTTTTGCTGAGCTCCTGTACAGATAGTGGAGGTTACAACTCTACGGAAATAAGTGGTTACTGTTAAGGCCGGAGCCTGGTAGGTTGGAGCGGTTGCACCAATAATGACCGACCAATTTGTTCCATCCTGACTTTGCTGCCATTGATATTTAAATGTTCCGTCCGCTCCGTTTGGTGTAGTTCCTTCCAGGATGGTAGGGGCTGTTCCCTTACAGATATGCTGATTGCCAGTGGTGATATTGTTATTGCTGATACCTTTTTGAACCTCTACTTTAATCACCCCGCTGATGCTCGTACAGGATGCGGATTTAACGATACGGTGGAAATAAGTAGTTTCGGTAACAATCACTGTAAAATCTTTCTGACTTGCAATGTTTGCCGGAGTCCAGTTAATGCCGTCTTTGCTACTTTCCCAAGTATAGATATACGAAGATGCATCTCCACCAGTTGGAGTACTTCCAGCAATTGAAACAGAAGCTCCCTCACACACTGTATTGCCTGAGTAAGTAATAGTGTTATTCGAAAGGTCAGACAAGTTGTTGATCTGAACTTCATCGCTGCTGGATGTACAGGTCCCCGGACCACTAATAGTCCATTTTAAGCGGTAAACCTGTCCTGGTTTTAATCCGGATACTAGCGCATCAATTTTGGTGTCATCATCAAAAGTAACACCACTTTGAGAAGATATAAGGGTCCACTTCCCTGTTCCGCTACCAGGATGGTTCCCATTTAGTTTTACCTGAACAGCATTACATAATTTCTGATCCTGTCCTGCGTCGGCGATGATGGGAGGAGCGGTTACATTGATGGTAATAGTAGTTGGAGTACCCGCACATCCTGTGGTATTCACAGGGGTTATGACATAGGTTACGGTACCAGCAGTACGTCCTGTATTTTGTAACAAATCATTGATCGATGTTGCAGTAGTTGGAGTCGACTGGTTTGTGCTACCCGTTATGGTCCCTGTAACGCTACTTGTCCAGGTAAATTTCGTACCTGCAATTGATGGAATTAATGTAATCCCTGTTCGCTGCCCGGTACATATTGTCGCATTTGCGGCAGTTGCCTGAACCGTTGGAAGAGGGGTGATTGTTACAGTGTAAGTAAAGGGTTCACCACTACAACCATTAGCTTCAGGAACTATAGTAAAGGTAACTTTTGCATTAGTATAGGGATTTGTATTGATCAGCGTCTGTTCAATATCGCCTGTTCCACTTGTCGCAAATCCCTGTGCATTTGAAGTTCCTGTTGCTGTCCATCTGATTGTGCTGTTAGCAATCACGGCTCTGGGGCTGTATCTGAGATTTGTACCAGTACAAATTTCAGTCGAGGTAGCTGTTGTTATTTTGTTAGGAGGATAAATAGTTAGCACCATTACATCAACAACACGATCACAGGGAGCAGGGATGGTTGTAGTGGCTGATAGGGAAAGCTGCACTGTCCCCGCAGTAACTTCTGCCTGAGAAGGAATGTACTGTGGATTTAGTACATTACGGTTAGGGACAAATGTTCCCGTTCCGCCTACCCATGAAAATCCTGCTACCGGAGGCCCGCTTAAAGAGCCATTCAGCTGAACTTTTTCTCCTGCGCAAATAGCAGCGTCAGTTCCGGCACTAACTGTAGGAGACTCATTGAACTTTATAGTTTTTGTCTCTGAGTTTGTGCCACAGTTATTTTTTACAGTGATCTTTATCGTATAAACACCATAGTCTGAGAAGAAAATAGCAGGCTCTTTTGAATTGGCCGATGTTCCATTCCTAAACTCAAATCCTCCACCACTTACTTCCCATTTGTAAGTGTCTGGCTCATCTTTAAACGTTCCTGCAAAGCTGGTGGTCACCGGATTTCCCTCGGTATTACTAAAGTTCAGTAATTGTCCTTTTCCGCATAGGTTAGACTGCCAATTAGTAGTAACAGATGGCTGTTCATTAATGATGATAGTTTTTTTAGCAGTTGTAACAGGCTGACATGAGGAGTTTGCCGTAAGAGCAACAGTATAAATTCCTGCCTTGATAAACTTAAACTCAGCATCCTTAGAATCTGCTGTAGTTCCATTAACAAATACTGGTGCTGAGGGTCCTTCTATCACCCATTTAAATGAATTAGGAGCGCCATTTGCATCGTCAATTACAGAAGTATTTGTAGTTCTAATAATAGTTGAGACGCAGGAAATATCAGAACTAGCAGTAAAAGAAGGTTTTGGCGGAGCCTGGATCAGGATAGTGCGTTCTAAAGGGGCAGCCTGACAATCCGAATTACTCTGCGACTCTAGCCTTATAGTATGTGGCCCGGGAGTTGTGAAGGTATGTTTGAGTGCGTAGGTAATTGGAACTCCATCCCCAGGAGAAACCAAAACGTTATCTACATACCAAAAGTAAGAAACATTGTTATTGTTACACTCAGGGGAAGTAGAACTTGGATTTTCTCCTGCAACTGAATTGTTCCCAATAGTCAACTGAGTGTTTAGACAAGCAAAGCCAGGAATGCCGAACCGATTCTCTGGTTGTGTTACCACTTTTGCTTGTGTAGAAACCGGAGTACCAATCTCGTTACAAAAAGGACTCATTAGCTGCATTCCAATCCCGAATACATTATAATAGCGAACGCTACCTACAACTACCTGACTACCACAGGATGATCTGGAATAGCTATGTTCAACTACTCCCTTCCTATTTTTAATTCGATTGATAGTATAAGTTTCTATTGCCTGGTCGCCCCAGTTAATCCTATAAGTATACCCGGGGAAGTTTGACTTAATACCCCCCGATGATTCAATTTCCACCCCATATTTTAATGAACCATTAGGCAAACACACAGTATTGCTTCCGAAAGTACTGAAAGGAGTGTTTTGGGTGTTGTTAACAACGAAATAAGACTGCGTTGAAATAATGCCATTTAGTTCAGCTCTAACTGTAAGCGTATAGTGAGTAATATCAGCAATTAGTTGAGCTGTAGAAACTCCTTCGAAGGAAAGCTGCTTAACATCCGTAGGAACAAATCCATTCGTGGCCGTAGCAGTGACGCGAGCGCCGGAAGTAGACGTATTGGTAAAATTGAACCTTGTATTGCTGCGACCTGAAGCACAACTACCAAATGTTTTTGGGTTAGAACTGATTGTCTGAGTTGGAGCATCAACGCTTGCCTGTATGCCAGATGAGTTTGCAACCTGAAATAGAGTGGAAGCTTCCGATACCTTTGCCGGTGCAGTAGATTTGATACGCACTTTATAGTTTCCTGCTGTCAGTCCAGCTGGGAGTAAGCCATTCACGAAGGTAGTGTAATGACTGTTGTAACTGCCGATCAACTGTTCATTACTGAAATTGCCATTGGCGTCGGATAAGTAGAGCCGGAAACTGTTAGTATGGAGAAGTTCACCTGAAGGATCATCAATGGATAGAGGTACCGATATCGTTGATCCCTTGCCGTAAGGTCCAGGTTCGATAGAACCCACCGTAATGGTTTGTGCACTTGTTTTCGATAGAAATGCACATATTATAATGAGAAATAATGTAAATCTTTTAATCATCCGCACGTTGAAGAGTCCCCTCATTTACTGAATTCATTTACTCGAAATAATGCCTTCTACGGGCTGCAGCAAAGTGAGGGTTCAATTGTTTTATTTACTGAAAGTCAAATTCTTTTTGAAACTTAGGTGTTTGCAGAATATAGGCTGCAAAAACAGGTTAGCGCCAGTTTAATATTATGCATTAAAATTATTTGAGAGAGATAAATTAGATAGTTGTTTGTACGGAATTAAATAACAAAAGTTACTAAGTAAGAAGGGTTAGGATAGTAATTGCCGAAGGAAAGGGATTCTGGCAGGGCATACTTTTTGTTAAAAGGAATGTAAACCTTACTTATGAAAACATCTCAACCCAACAAAGTATTAAAAACGTTACACACCGTGTTATCTCACGATGAGAAACAAGCCATCCGCGTAGCTATTGAAAGATATAAGCAGACCGGCAAACTGATAAGTTTGAGGGACATTGAGCTGTATAAAAAAAAGAAATCGCAGGAGTAAGTTATAAAAACACGCCCTCAGGCCTTAAGTATAGTTGTATTTCTAACAATGCCCGGAACTTTTTATACCCGGCCTTACCCGGTTTGTAAGCGTGGAGAAACATAAGGAGGCGCCCGTCCTCCGTCCGAAGTACGGAAGGGTGACCAGGAGCTGCCCAATCTTTCGAGGATTGTAGCAATTGCTTTTGTGTTTTTACATAAGGGCCAAGTAGTTGATCTGAAATAGCTACACCTATCCCATACTGGTCTGTAGAGAAGTCGTTCCCGGCGTAAAATAGATAGTATTTATTTTCATGCTTCGTCACCCACATTCCTTCTACAAGATGAGCTTCCCATTGCATGTCATTTTCCAGGATCTTTACTTTTTTCCCGATAAGGGTTTTACCATCGACAGCCAGCCTTTGTACAAACATCGGAGTTTTCATGAATTTCAGAATCTCTTCTACTTCGTCGCCGTCTAATATTGGGTATTTTTGACTTAAAGAGCTCAATATGCTTTGAAAATCTGTAAATCGTTCAATCACAGCTTCTATAAGGATCTGCAATAAAAAGAATTTCTCCATTGCCTCAAGACCTTTCGCCCATGGCCAAAGGGTGATTACCATGGCAGCCATGCGTTGATCCTCCTTTTCGGGAAACAGATAGGGAATCACGAACGGGTTTTGAAAAAGCAAATCAGTAAGCTTTTGTGGCCAGATGTCATTATTGTCTTCTTTCCAGAACAGGTAAACGTTTTTTTCGTCTTCAACAAACAGGTGGGGATCGATGACGTTTCCTTTTATTATTGGCTCGGGTTCTGGTTTAAAAGGTCCCTCAGGGTGGGATGAGCTGGCCAATCCGACGCAAAGTTCCCTGGTGTTTTTATCTCGTGCTACAAAATAAACTCTAAATTCTTCTCCTACCTGGTGCATTTCGGGTGCCCAGTAGTCTGCTAATGATTCACCTTCTGCTGTCCATTCTGGTTTTGAACCTTCTGGGAATACATAGGAGCAGAATTCCCAGTCGCTGAGGTTTTTTGATTTAAGGATAGGGAAGGAGTCTGGTGCATCATTAGATGTACTTACAAGATAATAGAGGGTTTCACCAGGTATGTTTACTTTTAATATGGCAGGGTCTCCGTATCCGTAGTGCATCTTTTTATGCACATTTTCGGTTAAAACAACTCTATAATTATAGGAGAGATCTGGTGCAGATTTGTTTATCTTTCGATTGTGCGGTGTTCTGATATGAAAATCATGAGCTAACTTCTGAAAAAAGTCTAGATAAGCGTTGTGCAAGTTGCTTTCAACTTTATATTGAAAAGCCGCACGGTTTTCTCCCGGTTCACAATCCTCTATGATAGCAAAAGTTCGGTAATTGTTGGAATTACTACCTGCGCTCCTAATTGATATATTAAAAATATTTGGAGCGTTATCCGGAGTGCTCAGTTCAATAGCCTTATCATCAATCTTCATAACAACAGCCGAACAAGTTTTAAGCCGGATATGTTGAAATATAGGTAAGAAAATAAAAAATATTTATTAGCGGCTAGCTACCTTAAATGCTTCTTCACGCCACTTGTCCGGCATTATCATTGATGTAAACCATATAAAAGATGTAATGAAAGTAGGAGACTTGGTAAATCCGGTTACAAGCCAGTATGATATTGCAGAGATAATGGGTGGCTTGTATGGAGACGGAATTATAGGACTTAAAGGTGCTTTTAGCCGGGAATGGGTGCAGCAACTGGGTGAAGACATTGCAGTGCTATACGAAGATGCACTTAGAAGACCAGGCGGAGCAGTTGGTCGTGGACCAAAACGACATTATGTAGAAATACATCCTGAAGATATCAGGGGATTTGTAGATCTGGTAACCCATCCATGGGTGAAAACGGTTTGTGAAGCAGTACTTGGACCAGAATACAAGGTCGTGGAAATAGGGTTTGATGTTCCTAATCCAGGCTCAATGGATCAGCCCTGGCACCGTGACTTTGGCGCTCCGCCCGACACTACCCTGGGAAGGAGGCTTAACTCCCTGGCGTTTAATATTACCACAGTGGATGTATTCGAAGATATGGGGCCTTTTGTGATAGCGCCAGGAACGCAATGGGACTTGCCGGAAGGCTTTGAACATGAGATGTTCCCATCGAAGGATATGTATGAAAGGTATGAAGCAAGGGCGCAACGTAAAATGCCCAAGATGGGTGACATTTCTGTTCGCTCGGCGTTAACTATCCACAAGGGAACCGCAAATGTTTCTGACAAAGCTAGACCAGTACTTGTTTTGGGTGTAGATGCTCCCGGAGCTAATAATGCAGAACGTCACGATCTACAGGTGACACACGGCTATTTTGAGAAGCTACCCGAATATGTGAAACGACATCTAACCTACAGACTGGTAAATGAGTTGGAGCCAATTGTACAGGCCCATACTATTGAGGGTTTAATGATGGGAGAGGCCTAAAAGGATAGGCCAAAACTAATTTAACATAGCACTTGTTCTATTCGAAAGGTTGGAGATCATCAACCCAATCACTTTTGCTTAATTAAAACACGAGGAGCCCCATTAGGGGCTTTGTTATCTATGGCGAAAACTAAAACTAAAAAAGAAGAGGCTGCAGTTCGTGATAAAAAGGCTGAAGAGGTTTTAGCCTCACAGACTGAAGGAATTGCCGAAGGAATTACGTCTTACCTTGAGAGGATACCCGAGAGTCCATTTCCAGAAACAGTTATGCCCATGTTAGCGACGCTGACAAACAAACCTTTTGATGATCCTGACTGGTTCTATGAGGTAAAGTGGGACGGATATCGCGCTTTAGCCTATATTAAATACGGAGAGGTAGAACTTAGATCGCGTAATAATAAATCATTCAACGAAAAGTTTTATCCCATCCATACCCTTTTGCGCTCATGGAAGCTCAATGCTATACTGGACGGTGAAATCCTCGTACTTAATAAAAAGGGTATTTCTGATTTCAGTGCACTGCAGAACTGGAGGAGTGAAGCTGACGGCGAGCTTGTTTTTTACGTTTTCGACATATTGTACCTGGAGGGAAAAAATTTGATGGCTTTGCCTTTGAGGCATCGACTGGAATTATTGAAGCAGGTGCTACCAACAGCTGATGACCGTGTTAGAATAAGTAAAATTTTCGAAGCTAAAGGAACAGAGTTTTTTGAAGCCGCAGGAAAAATGGGGCTTGAAGGTATTATTGCCAAACGTGCAGATAGTACTTATATTCCTGACTTTAGGTCCAAAGACTGGCTGAAAATAAAAGTTCATCAGCGCCAGGAGGTTGTTATAGGAGGTTTTACCAGAAATGATGGGTCGTCTAAGCTTTTTAGCTCCCTACTATTAGGTGTATTTGAAAATGATAAATTCCAATATGTAGGCAAAGTAGGTACAGGATTCTCTGATAAGCTGCAGAAGCAAATGATGGAAAGTTTCAAACCTTACATTACAGACAACTGCCCTTTTGTTCATGAGCCTGATTATAATAAACCCTCTCGTTTCAGACCCAATCCACCACATGCTACTGCTACCTGGTTAAAGCCAGAGCTGGTTTGTGAAGTGAGTTTCGCGGAGGTTACTTCTGATGGTGTTTTCAGGCACCCCTCCTTTGAGGGGATGAGGGAAGATAAGAAAGCTGCAGAAGTTAGGAGGGAAGTATCGCTACCCTTGTCTGAAGCAGTGCCTGAAAGTAATGAATTGCAGAAAACAATGGTCTCGGCACCAAAGCCAAAAGCAAATAAGACTTTGCTAAATCCCAAAGACGAAACTCAGGTAAGACCAATTAATGGGCACGATCTTAAGTTTACTAATTTAAGCAAGTTGTACTGGCCTGATGAAGGTATTAGTAAGCGCGATCTATTTAATTATTACTACCAAGTAGCAGAGTATATTCTCCCATATCTAAAGGATCGTCCTCAATCCCTAAATCGTTTTCCTAATGGGATCAAGGGGAAGAGTTTTTACCAGAAAAATGTAAAGGAGACAGCTCCTGATTGGGCTGAGACTTTTCCTTATGTCACCAGTGACGGCGAGCATAAAGAATTTCTGGTGGTAACAGACGAGGCAAGCCTTATGTGGATGAATTCTTTGGGTTGTATTGAAGTTAATCCCTGGTTTTCACGTACACAATCTCCTGATAACCCTGATTATTGTGTTATCGATCTTGATCCTGATAAAAATACATTTGAACAGGTTATCGAGGCTGCTAATGTTGTTAAGAAAGTATTAGACGCAATTGGTGTTCCTTCTTACTGCAAGACATCCGGTTCTACAGGCATGCACATCTATATACCTTTAGCAGCAAAATATTCATACGATCAATCTCAGCTCTTTGGGAGGCTTATTGCCAATATTGTTCATGAACAGATCCCAGAATATACAAGCGTAGAGCGTTTCATAGCGGAACGAAAGGGAAAGATGTATGTAGATTTCCTTCAAAACCGCCCAGGTGCTACAATAGCAGGGCCTTATTCGTTAAGACCAAAACCAGGAGCAACGGTAGCCATGCCTCTCCACTGGGATGAAGTGAAACCTGGCCTTCAGATGAAAGATTTTACGATCTATAATACAGTTGCAAGACTTAATAGGGAAGGAGACCTCTTTAAACCAGTATTAGGAGAAGGTATTGACCTCATGAAGGCCGTAGAAAAAGCAAAAAGCATATTTGGAAGCTAAATGTCATGCAGTTCTTAAGAACTGCATGACAACATTGAACAACCCGCTTTTTCATTTGCCCAGTCAGGCCGCTTGTTTACAAATTCATCAAATTTCTTTGAGTAAGGGTCTTTAATCGCCTCCTCCAGTTTTAAGAACAGGCCGTTATCGCCGTTCTGCAGATCCTGAATAGCCTGGTGCAAAAGATAGTTCCTGAGAATGAAGCGTGGATTAGCTTTACGCATAATTTCCAATGAAACTTCTCTTGTGCAATTATTTGCCTTTATTCTATTAATGTATTTGTTTACAAGTTCAAACAAGTCGGCTTCATCTTTCTGCGAGAGAGATGTATAGAAGCTATTTTGGAAATGGCCGAGGATCGCTTCTCTACCGTTTTCTGCAATTTCCAAATTCAATTCAGCCAGTGACTGATAAAATATGGTCATGTCTGGCTGTACCTGTGCCAGGAATGTTTCGAACTGATCAATCAGAACAACATCTTCCGATTTCACCTTATCCAATCCTAATTTGTTTCCTTTCATATGGTAATACTGTGTCCAGAAAAGATCCTCATAACTTTCTATAGCATCCACAAGTGGCTTAGTGTCCGGGAATAGAGGAGAAAGGGCTCCGGCAAGGCAACCAAGGTTCCATTGTGCAACTCCTGCTTGTTGGCCAAAAGCATATCTCCTGCCGGGAAGATCAGTAGTGTTAGGTGTAAATGCAGGATCGTAAGCATCCAGGAATGAGAAGGGTCCATAGTCAATCGTAAGCCCAAGGATCGACATATTATCAGTATTCATTACTCCATGGACAAAGCCTACCCTTAACCACTCAGTGATCATAAAAGCAGTTCTTTTTAATACCTCTTTAAACCATGAAATCACGTTGTCTTCACCTTGAATATGAGGAAAATGGGTTGATATAGTCCAATCAACAAGTTTTTTCAAATTATCTAACTCGTTTCTCGAACCCAATAATTCGTAATTCCCAAATCGTAAAAACGTAGGGGCTACACGAGCTACGATCGCTCCTGGTTCGTATTCTGCATTACCATTGTAGAACATGTCCCTAAGCACAGGATCTCCGGTGCTTACCAGACTAAGTGCTCTTGTTGTTGGAACACCCAAATGAGACATTGCTTCACTCATAAGGTACTCACGCACAGAGGATCGTAATACAGCCCGACCATCTGCCCGTCTCGAATAAGGTGTTGGTCCGGCGCCTTTCAACTGTATCTCCCAAACTTTACCCGTTGCAGTCTGAAGCTCTCCCAGTGTAATAGCCCGCCCATCACCAAGCTGACCCGCCCAGTTACCAAATTGGTGACCTGCATAACAAGCAGAATACGGTCGCATCGAAGGTGTAATCAGGTTGCCAGCTAGTAACTTAATATCCTCTTCGTCTGGTTTTGACAAACCCAGGCCTGAGGCTACCTCATCTGACCATCCTATTAATGTAGGTTTTGTTACCGGAGTTGGTAGAGCTTTGCTGTATAAAACACCCGGCGTTTGGCGCGGTTGTAGATTTCCGCTTTGATCCCCCGGGAAGGTTTCTGTAAAGGAATTATTGAATATAATGGAATGAAGGTTTTTCATCTAATGCTTCTGGTTTATTATAACTATTATCTAAACGACTTTGGATAGGTTAAGTGTGCAAAGTGTTAATAATTCTTTTACTTTCTCTAAAAGCGACGTAAAAAAGAATTTTTGTAGGTTCTGTTGATCTCCTGTTAAACACTGCCTGTGATTAACTTAAAGGAAAATTCTGATTCCATTCAAGTGCCTTTTAGTTAGGTATCAACTACCTTGATTTAACGGGATTCAATCGTACTTGAATCGTATTTGAATCGAATTTGAAAGGTATTTCAGGATAAGTTGGGATTAATCTATAGTTAATGTGATAGTGTCTGCATGAAGTAGGATACATGGGGGAAAGGTACTGAAGCTGTGTGAAAAAACTGATAGCTCGAATGGCCTAAAAAACAAAAAGCCTTGATTGGGGATCAGGGCTTTTTGATGAGTGTTTAAAGTGTAAATGAGTCTATATGAGTTGTACGTGTCTGTACAAGAAGGATGCCAAAATGAATTGCTACTGTGTTTGGAGCTTTATGACCAGCATAGTTTCCGCTTTTTGGTACATACAGTGTATTATAATTAAGAAAAATGAGACGAAAAAGGACACTTTTTGTTTGCAGGGATTCTAATAATGTAAAAGGTAGCAATTAGAAATAGGTTTTACTTAAATAAAAGTAGCCGTGGTTCACAATGGGGCCCATCGATTTGTCGAACAAAAGTATTATATGAAGAGAAGGTTTTAGGTTTCTGTGATAAGGCTGCAATTGGCCTTTCCCAAAATTACATATTGTGGCAAGGGCTGACAAAAGAATCCCTTGGCAGTAGCTTCTTCCTCTGGCTTTTAATATTGAATCAAAACACCTCGATGGAATATTTCACAGCTTCAAGGTGATCCTCCTCACGGCCTTCCATAAATAGCACTACTTTATATTCTGTAAGGTTATCATTAAAACCAAGGAACATTCTCCTTAAGCACCGTTGTATAATAGGTGCGAGGTATAAATAAAGGTTCTCGCAATAGTAATCAAATTTCTGCTTAGCCTCTTTATCGTAGAAATCATCACGGTTGAAGTCTGACATATTTATGGTCAAAATACCAGCATTGTAAAATCCGCTGATTAACTCGTTTCGTATGCCGGGTGATAGCCTCTCTATCCATTCTTCGGGCAGTTCTTCAAAAATTGTATTATTGAGAGTGTTACTTATTATTTGTCGATAGAGATTTAGCATAGTCTATTTTAACAGGTCTAAAGCAATCATTCGGCTTCTTAACCTCTCGTAACTAAAGAATAGTTACCCCTAAAAAAACAAAATTGTTTGTATCTGTTTACAACTTTTACGATAAATTTTCCTTCGGTAAGAGCTGTTTTTCATATCTTCCTTAAAATCAAGACTAAAGGATTTCTGTTTTTCATTTAAATGTCTGGTATGTATACGAGTATAAACAAGGAGTTTTTTACTTTATAAATGTTTGATAAAGTTCTACATTTCTTATTAAACTCAAGCCTGAATTGTGATTATTTTTCAACTTGAACCAAAAAATACAGGAGGAATGCGAAAACGAACCTTATCACTGCGATGTAGGTGCTGGAGAGGATGAACTTGCTGTAAAAAATTAAATTGAAAGGATGATGTTAAAAAGGGCCATCTACAGGAGTAGACAGCCCTTTCAATTGAACCAGAATAAGATTGTTTAATTTTTTATAAATTCTGCATTCGCGTTTAAAGTAACCTCATCCCCAACAACCGCAGACGGAACTTTTGCTCCAATTCCGAAATCAGAGCGCTTGATGATACCTGAAACTTTCCAACCAGAAATAGTTTTTTTGTTCATCGGATTAACTCCCGTATTTGCAGTTGCATTCAATTCAACTGGTTTAGTTACTCCATGTAATGTTAAGTTTCCTTTTACTTTATATTTCTTATCCGCTACTTTTTTTACAGATGTGCTTTTGAAAGATAAAGTTGGGTATTTTTCAGCATCAAGAAAATCAGCATTCTTAACATGTGCATCACGTTGATCGTTGTCTGTATCTACAGAATTGGTTTCTGCGGAAAGTTCAACTGACGCATCAGTGAAATCGTCTTTTGTTGATTTAACAGTTGCATCAAATTTCTTGAAAGATCCTTCAACATCTGATACCATCATGTGAGAAACACTAAATCCTAGTTTCGCATGTGATTTGTCAAGTGTCCATGTTGCATCCGCAAATTTGAACGATAAGAGAGCAAGTCCGATACCTGCTGCTGAAAATAATGTAAGTTTTTTCATTTTAATTATTGTTTCGACTGTCTGCTTGATAATGGTGCAAACTTACATATATTTGCTATATAATAGTAAGTACTATACTTTAGTATAGCACTATACTTTAATATAGCTTCTATGGAACTGGTTGAAAAAGAGGAGCCAAAGGTTCACAGTAAATGTTTAAAAATGATTGTTCCGGTTAGGGATGCTCTTGAAATCCTAAGTGGTAAATGGAAAATTCCAATTATTATATCATTGTCCTTCGGAAACAAGAGGTTTAGACAGATAGCAAATGAAATTCCTAATATTACTGACAGGATGCTTTCTAAAGAGCTGAGAGACCTTGAAGAAAATCAATTAGTAAAAAGGACAGTATATGATACATTTCCGGTAACAGTTGAATATTCGATGACTGAGTATGGGCAAAGCCTGGATAAAGTAATAGATGCTTTATGTGAGTGGGGTACCGTGCATAGAAAGCGTATTGCAGGTAAAGATTAGTAGCCGTAATTCTTAACTCAACCTGGTATTCGTGCTTGTGTAATTATTTCCCTGAAGATGAGGAATTTTGGGAAGCGTTTGTAACGTTTGTAACGAACTCGCGTAGACAAGTGGCATAAAAGGGGCTCTGCTAATTCATTTCTAACAAGCAGAGTATGATGAGTTCATGAAAAAATTATTTGCGGCATTTTTACTGCTGCTGCCATTATTATGTGCGTCTCAGACGAAAAGTGTTGTTGTTCCATTTTCTTTCAAACTTAGTGCTGGCGCTACTACTAGTGCGGGCGTATATACCACTGACGGTGTTTTGGTACGGACTTTATGGAGCGGAATAAAATATAGTCAGGGAAATTACACAGAAAAATGGGATGGACTGGACGATGAAGGCCGTTTGGTGACCGCAGGAAAGTATCAAATTAAGGTGCTTTCAAATAATGTCAACTATACCTGGGAAGGTGTTATAGGTAATACTTCCAGCCAATTTACGGGAACTAGTGTTATCCATACTTACGAATCGCTTAGAGGTGCAATCGTAAAAAACAATTTTATCTATTGCGCTGCGGGGTACAATGAAGGAAACACTTCGCAATTTAAACTGCCCCTAGCCAATCCCCAATCCAAAAGCTTCATACTGCCTGCCAGTCATACAACCTCACAAGCCACACTATTTGTGACTGCTGATGATACGAACGTTTACTGGGCGGGCCTTGATCCGTTCGATTTTACCAAGTGGTTTGTTTTCGCTACACGACAGTCAGATGATAAACAGGTGAGTTTCTCATCAGGAGTTTCTATTAAAGCAGTCAACGGAATTACCTATACCTCGGCTATCGATACCACTAATACTCTTTCTGGTACTATAAGCGGTCTGGCTGTTCAACAACGAGGTTCTTTTCTGTTTGTATCACGTAAGGAATTGAATAGGTTAGATGTTGTTAATAAAACAACAGGCGCGGTGGTTCAACGTATAAGTTCTTTCATTGCACCGCAAGGACTGGCAGTAGACGGGAGTGATAATTTATGGGTGATTTCGGGAACGTCTTCTGTTCAAAAATTTACTGTTAATGCAGATGGTACCTTATCGGCCCCTTTGCTTAGTTTATCCGGGCTGGTAAGTCCCCTCGCTTTGGCTGTTTCTCCAGACAATACAATTGTGACGGTTTGTGATGGGGGAAATTCGCAACAAGTGAAAGCCTTTAGTAATTCAACAGGGACAGCTTCCTGGACACTAGGTCAGCTTGGTGGCTATAGTACTGATGCCACGGTAAGCGATACAAAGTTTTATTTTGAAGATGTTGATAAAAGAGCTTTTAGTTTTATTGCATATCAAAGTGATGGCTCTTTTTGGATTGGCGATAGCGGTAATTGCAGGATGCAACATTATTCTGCAACGCGTACTTTTCTTAAGAGGGTTATGTATTTACCGCGCACATATGCAATTGGTGTTGATCCTAATAATATTAACAGGGTATTTGCAAATTACCTTGAGTTTTCGATTGATTATTCTAAACCCTTAGCTCCGAATAACGACTCGTGGAAATTGGTGAAGAACTGGGGGCATTCTGTTCCTAAAAGTCTCAATGACCAATATATGCGTTTGAAAGGAGTAGTTACCTTAAGTAATGGAAGGACTTACGCCATGCAAAGGAACGCATCTACTAAGTTTTCCATTATAGAATTAGTAAGTAACGGTACGGTAAGGATTACCGGAGTGGAAACACCGGATTTAAATTGGAGGCTAGCCAAAGACGGATCTTTAAATAAGCAGGTGTATACCGGGGGGAATTCGGTGTGGTCAAAAAAGGCTTTCTTAGGTTTTGATGTATCTAATAATCCTTTATTTGACGTGGAAAAAACCTACGGCTCTGTTGCTTCTAGTTTACTTGATCCTGTTCCTTCAGGCCCAAGGAGGCAACCAGGAGAGATCACGTCGACGAATATTTTGGTTTCTTTCAATGGATCCCTTCCTTCCACAGACGGTACTGATTTTTACCATCTTGGGGGCGTAGCCCTTGGCGAAAATCGCTGGAAATGGAAAACAGCAATCACCACCCATAAAAATTATACAGGAGAGTTCCCGAAAGATGGAAGATATGATATAGGTAATCAGGTTCAGTATGCAGGAAGCGTTGCGATGGCAATGGACCGAAACATCTTTTGGGGGTATAATGGAGAGTTTTGGAAGAATAATCAGACAAATAAATGGAACCATGTTTATGATAATGGTCTGTTCGTGGGTCAATTTGGAACGGTAGGGGTAGACGTTAAAGACGAGGAGGCTCCGGCAGGAATGGCTGGAAACTGTTTTGCTACCGCTATAGTAAAGTTGGGTGATGCTTACTATTTGTATCATAATGATGAGAGTTTTCATAGTGGAGTTCACCGTTGGAAGATCAGCGGCCTTAATTCTATAAGTGAATTTGTAGTGCCTGTGGAGTTGAATTTAAGTGGAAGAGGTTTATTGGGTCAGTACTATGATGAAATTGATCTGGATAATGTGAACCAGAGAACAGTCAGGGTTGACAGTTTGGTTAATTTTGACTGGGCCGGCGGTAAACCTGGCAATACGAATATTAAAAGTACAGACAACTACTCTGTTAGCTGGACCGGTTTTGTTTCGCCCTTATATACAGAAAGCTATACCTTCTACACAAAAGCGGATGACGGAGTGAGGTTATGGGTAGATGGAAAGTTATTGATCGATAAGTGGACCACTAATAATACAGCCATTGAAAATAGCAGTACTATAGCCCTTACAGCAGGAAAGATGTATTCGATACGCTTGGAGTATTTTGAGAAAACCGGTAACGCGTCAATCTCCCTGCTTTGGTCAAGTGCACGGCAGTTGAAGGGAGTCATCCCAACATCTGTCTTATATCCTTCTGATCCTTTTGATTTTGCAAATGGAATTGATCTGATGGAGAAATTGCCGACTAATACGGTTCTTCAAAATGAAATGTATGGTTGGACAAGGAACCAGGTTAACGAGGATTACACATCAAAGTATGCTCAGTGGTGGAGTGTTAAAACAAATGTAAGGTCCAGTTTAAATCAGAAGTCGCCGGACGTGACAACAAAGTTTCGTCAGACTGCAGGGGCTTATACATTAACAAGGAACTTAGGTGTCGTTCCTTGTACTATATCTGGCTGGAAAATTACTGGTAATATTAATTACGATGGAAATTATGAAAACCAGTCTGGTGGTGGAGCTTATCTGGATGTGTTGGATAATGCAGGAAAAGTTCTTGTTCGGTTCTACACCAAGCTAGTAAATGGAACCACGAACCAGGTTTATATTTATGCAAATGATAAAATAATTGCTCAGGCTGCTTCGACTTCAATCAGACCTACATTAAATAGCTATCAGCCAATAGAAATTACCGCATCAGCAACTGGAATTATGGTTAGGTATGCTTCCTTTGCGCCAGTTACTACAACGGTATTTGATCCTTTAAGTAATTGGAGAATGCCAAAAGCTTTACAACTCTATTTCTGGACTTCAGCGGTGGGTGGTAGTAACTACGACCGAAACGTTTCTTTGGAAGGATTTAGATATAGTGTTGAGTCGCTTAATGATAATCCGACTGCTCCCGTTATTACTTCAAATCAAGGTTCAGTTGCTGCTACTATTAGTGTTGCGGAAAACACTGTTCATGTTACCAGGATTATGGCTAGCAGTTCTAATTATCTTCACTATTCATTAAGTGGGGGAGAGGATAAAAGTTGGTTTTTCATCGATCCTCAAACCGGCCACCTTTCATTTAAGTCCTTGCCCGATTATGAAGCCCCGAAGGATATGGATGGAAATAACACATATTTAATTAAGGTGAGGGTTTCTGATGGGGTTTTTTATGATGAGCAAACTCTTACGGTTAATGTACTAAACGTCGACGAAACCTCGTCATCTATGGTAGTTCTCGGATTTCCTGAAAACCAGACGCAGGATAATCGTGCTAAAGAAACTTCAATAAAGGCTGTGATTGCTTATCCTAATCCCTTCTCAAACAATTTAAATCTTCAGTTTACTGATCATTTTGGGGAAACAGTAAGGTTAAGACTGGTAAGTCTCCTTGGGCAGATCTTGTTAAACACAGAGTTTCATATTGACAATAAAAGCTACTCTTATAGCTTTAATGAAGCCGCTTCATTACCTCCAGGTTATTATATTATTAACATTAGTGGAAAATATATTAAGGAGCAGTTTAAGGTTGTAAAATATTAGTAGGAATTACGGTCATTTTTCCTGCTCATTCACAATTTTTAGACGAAAAAGGTGGCGGTCTTGCAATTTTCTCCATTTTCGGTGCAATTTTTTTGACTCGAGAGAAATACGCGGTGGTGTTTACTGCGTATTTTTTTTGATCAAATTTTAAAATTTCGCCCTGAGATTTGACAGAGATTGAGTTTATTGCAATTTGTTTTGATTTTTTTATAAAAATGATAAAAGTTTTAAAATTTAAGAAAAGAGTATAAAAAATGAAGATTTGTTACTAATATTGGAATAATTAATACGGATTTCTACCACAATCGTACATCTATGAATGAAAAACTATCACACCTTATATGGGTAGTAATTTTGGGAAGCTTGTTTTCCTGCAGCACTTATAAAAAAGTACCTTATTTTCAGGACTTAAACACAGAGGAAAAAAAATTATCGGGGGCTCAATATGTCGAGGCCATAATAAGTAAAAATGATATTCTAGAAATTAAAGTAATAGCCGCCAATCAGGAAGCTTTGAATACCCATTCATTGTCACCTGAGAAAGGTGCTGAAACCCGTTTTATCGTTGACCAGTCTGGTCAGATAAAAGTACCGCTCATCGGACAGGTTAAAGTAGAGGGTCTTACTACTGCTGAAACTGAGACCATTTTAGAGAAGAATTTTTCCAAAGTCGTTAAAGATCCACTTGTTAATGTTCGCCTTGCAGATTTTAAAATATCTGTACTAGGAGACGTTGAGAAGCCAGGAGTTTATCCTATTCCTTCAGAGCGAGTTACTATCCTGGAAGCGCTTGGGTTAGCGGGCGATTTAAGGCTTACTGCAGAAAGAGATAATGTGCTACTAATTCGCGAGAAGAACGGTGAAAAGCAATTCAGTAAAATTGATCTTACATCTAAAAGAATTTTTAATTCTCCCGACTTCTATCTTCAAAAAAACGACGTGATTTATGTAAAACCCAGTAAAGCTGCTTATGCTGGTTATGAAAAAGCACCAAGGGTAGCTTCTCTTGCATTGTCAGCTGCGGCGGTACTTGTAAGCTTTGGTATTTTACTAACGAGATAAAGTAGAAACGCTGTTTCTTCAGATTAGTATTCCTGTACTTATCCACTTTTAAAATCTTACCCCTATGAAAAATCAATCAACGATTTCCTCAGAACTTCCCTTTGAGTATAAGAGATCTACGCTCTCTTTTAAAGAAAGTTTTCTAAAGTACGTGTTTCACTGGCCACTGTTTGTATTAGGCCTTTGTATTACTCTAGGTATTGCCTTTTACTATCTGCGTACAACAAAACCGTTGTATGAAATCAAATCAACAATTTTAATCAAAGACGAGAATCAGTCAGCTGATGACAAGTATGTGTTGCAGGAAATTAACGTGTCTCAGGGGGCTAAAGTTGTGGATAATGAAATGGAGTTCCTGAAGTCTTTAGATATAGTTAGTAAAGTGGTTGACGAATTACAATTGAATGTTTCGTATGAACAAAAGACTTCTATGTCGACAAGGGATCTTTATAAGTCGTCACCAATCAAATTTGTGATGATTGAGGCAAAGGAAGGATTCCCCGGACAGTCTTTAGACATTCATTGGAATAACAACAAAAGTTTCATAATCAAGAGGCAGGATGGTAGTGTTAGTGAATTTCCCTTTAATACTGTTTTAAAAAGTTCGTTTGGTAAGTGGAGACTTGAGCGTTCTGAGAATTTTGACTTGTATCAGGGTGCAACTATCACGATGTCTATTATGAATTCCAACGCGGCCGCTACCAGGTACCAATCAATGATTAAAACGTCTTTGTTAAATAAATCAACGCCGTTTGTTAATCTAACGATCAATGAAACTGTGCCTAAGAGAGGTGAGGATATTCTGAATAGCCTTATGAGGAATTATAACGAAGCCTCCATCTCTGATAAGGACCGCTTGACGAGGGCAACTTTAAGCTTTATTGATCAACGTTTGGCCTCGCTAAGCAAAGAGCTTAATAATGCACAGAACAAAGTTGTTGGTTTTCGTAGCAGTCAAGGTCTGACAGATATTACTTCAGAATCACAAGCTTATCTTGCGGGCGTTCAAACAAGTGATGCAAAGCTGAATGAAATTAATATTCAGTTGGATATCATTAAGAAGGTTGAAAGTACTATGAATGCTAACCAAAGCATCTCTGATGCTGCTACCGTTGGATTAAGTGATCCTGTTCTCAATAGCCTTATTGGAAAGTTATCAGAGCTGGAATTAGAAAGAGATAGATTAACCGCATCTACCCCCGAGAACAGCCCGATTTTCGATCCTATAAAAAGCCAGATCGCTACTACCAAAAAAGCCATAAGCAATAGCATTTCCAATATACGGGAGTCATTGCTCAGTAACCGGAAAAACCTGTTGGCGTATAATTCAAAATTTGAGACATCTATTAAAAATATTCCTTCGCAAGAACGAGAATTAGTAGATATGAAGCGCATGCAGAGTATCAAAGAGGATCTATATGTATATCTGCTTAAAAAAAGGGAACAGATCTCTTTAAGTTATGCCTCAACATTAGTTGATGCGCGGGTTATCAATATGGCAAGGCCTACTGGTCTTAAAAGTCCCGTTCCTTCCCAGGTATATACAATATGCTTTCTACTCGGATTAGTTATACCAGCAGGTATAATATTCGGACGCAATACCATAAATGATAAGGTAATTAGTAAAGCGGAGATTGAAGAGGAACTTGAACTACCTGTGTTAGCGGAAACGGTTTATGAGAAAACAAGCAGACCACTGGTTGTTACTGCTGATGTGAGAACAGCTATCGCTGAGCAGTTTAAATACCTGCGTAGCAATCTGTATTACCTGCATACCTTGAAGACCGGCAGGGTAACACTCGTTACTTCAAGTGTAGGTAATGAAGGTAAAAGCTTTATAAGTTCGAATATGGGAGCGTCTTTGGCTTTGGCAGGACGTAAAACTGTAATCCTTGAACTTGATCTGAGAAAACCGAAAGTATTGCAATTATTTGATCTACCAGTTGAGCGACCTGGTATCACAGACTGGATCAGCGGTCGCGCTTCACAAGCAGATATTGTTCAAAAGACTTCGTACACACACCTTGATGTAATTGGTTGTGGAACTATGTTGCCAAACCCTTCAGAATTATTGGAAAGTAATAAGCTTATTCAGTTATTCGAGATCTTACGCAGTAATTACGACGACGTTATTATTGATAGTCCTCCACTACATTTAGTTACTGATGCTTTAATTCTTGCACGTTTAAGTGACGTTACGCTTTATGTTATCAGACAAGGAGTGACAAGTAGGGATGAACTAGCATTTATTCGCGAACTCGTGAGTACGGACAGATTGCCGAACGTGAACATTGTGTTTAATGCGATCCAGCGTGCCAAATACGGGTACGGCTACAATTACGACTCGGATTATTACCTTGAAAGCAAGTCGAAGTCTTTTGCATTCAATAAAATAGCGTACAATTTTCTCCAGCGTTTCTAGTAGAACGTAAGTCAGGTTTGACAATCTGGAATCCTATAGACAGTCCTATTATCGTGACTGAAGGGCATTCTTTGTCCTAAAATTGACCCTCAAGAAATACTTATTCTGCCTTGGGCAGGTAAGAAACAGTGCAGTTGGGAAGGCTTTATTAACGTATAAAGCGACAAACATCACCTTTTAAGAGAAACATGCTTCGCTGGTCCGAAAAAGTAATATGGGACTGACGTGGCGAAGCCCTGAGATTTTCTTAACAATTGATATATGAAAACAAACTGGTACGCTGTTTATACAAAGCCAAGATTCGAGAAAAAAGTAGCTGATGGTCTTTCTGCTATTGGTATCGAAAATTACTGTCCACTTAACAAGGTATTAAAGCAATGGAGTGACAGGCGTAAGATTGTGGAAGAACCGCTCTTTACTTCTTATGTCTTTGTTCGGATGAACCTAAAGCAACATTTTGCTGTAAGGCAGGTAACAGGTCTAATCAATTTTGTTTACTGGCTTGGTAAGCCAGCTGTAATACACGATAGTGAAATAATTACAATACAAGATTTCTTAAAAGAAGCAACAAATGTGCATTTAGAAAAAACTTCAATTAAAACTAATGATGTAGTTCGTATCACTGCCGGATCATTTGTGAATATGGAAGGTCATATAGTCAATGTCAACAAAAGAACGGTGAAAGTAGAGCTTCCTTCCATTGGTTGTGCACTTGTAGCTGAGGTCAGTAGGGAATATGTAGAAGTGCTTGGTAATATGTACGCCCAACCGGGTAGTAACGCAGTATTTCAGTCTTGCTAGGTACTAAACAAATAAAGGTTAATGAGAGCTGTTATAAATAGCATAATTACTAATCCTGGGTACTCAAAAGTTTTCGCATGGGGACGGCTAATAACAATTGCTGGCTCCGCTCAAATACTTATCCAGGCGGTCGGCTTAATTAGTGGAATCCTTGTTATCCGTCTGCTACCAACCCATGAATATGCTCTTTACACGCTAGCTAACACCATGCTGGGCACATTAACAGTTCTGGCGGATGGCGGTATCTCTGTAGGTGTGATGGCTCAGGGTGGTAAAGTTTGGAAAGAGTCTGATAAGTTGGGGGAAGTGATAGTTACAGGATTACATCTTCGTAAAAAGTTCGCGCTTTTGAGCCTTATAGTTGTAACACCAATATTGTTCTACCTTCTAAGAGAGCATGATGCGAGCTTGTTAAGTTCAATTATGATCGTCTTATCATTAATACCAGCATTTTTTGCAGCACTATCAGACAGTTTGCTGGAGGTGCCTTCTAAGTTACATCAGGATATAAGTCGCCTGCAAAAGAACCAGGTAATGGTAAGTATCATGCGTCTGGTTTTGATCACGCTTTCATTGTTTATTTTTCCTTTCACTGCTGTTGCAATGATTGGAAACGGAATTCCGAGGACGATCGGTAATTTGAAACTGAAGCAGATTGCAGTGATGCATGCTAATTTGGCAATGCCAAGTAATCAGAACATAAGTAAGGAGCTGCTGAGAATGGTTAAACGTACACTTCCGGGAGCTATATATTATTGTATTTCTGGTCAAATAACTATATGGTTGATTTCACTTTTTGGTTCAACGTCGGATGTTGCAGAGGTTGGAGCATTAGGACGCTTAACCGTTTTTTTAAATGTTATTACAACAGTATTTTCTGCTTTAATTGTGCCGCGTTTTGCCCGTTTACAAGAAGATAGATCGGCATTACTTTCGAAGTTTATTCAAATTCAACTCAGCCTTTTTGGGCTTATTTTCCTTATTGTTGCCGCGGTTTACCTTTTTCCCGAAAAAGTGTTGTTTATTCTCGGACGAAATTACCAGGGGTTGAATACTGAGTTGATTTTAATGACAGTTTCTTCTTGTATAGCAATGATGGCAGGTATTGCTTATTCATTAACTAGTTCTAGAGGCTGGGTTCTTCCTCCTGCTCTGCATATCATGGGCAACATAGGTGTTCAAGTGCTTTTGTTGTTTTTTATGGATCTATCAAACATTCAAAATGTAATCACTTATTCAATTATTTCCACCCTGGTAGGCTTTCTAATGCTATTAGGCCTATTTGTTTACAAGGTTCTGGGAATAGAAAAAGTAAATGCATGAAGCAACCGTATTTAGCAATAATCCGGTCTAAAGCGAAATCTATCTCCCTGGATATTCGAAAGATGTATTTAAAGGCTTTAGGACTTCAGATCGGAGATCGAGCCAGGCTTGGACGAATTATTTGTGAGTGGCCCAAGCAGGTCGAAATTGGAGAAGAATGCTTGATCCAGGATGAAGTTCTTTTCCAGGTTGCAGATCCATTTGCTCCCGGGCCCTCTATAACTATTGGTCACAGGGCCTTTATCGGCCGCCGATGTGAATTTAATTGCAGTAGTAGGATAACCGTCGGTAACGACTGTATGATTGCAAGTTATACTATTCTGGTTGATGCCGGACATGGCACGATAAAAGGTTATACAATGACAAGTCAGCCTGTTTTGACTGGCGAAATTAATATTGGAGATGATGTATGGATCGGAGCTGGTTGCGTTATCTTAAAAGGTGTAAGCATCGGGAGAGGCAGCGTAATTGGTGCAGGTTCAGTAGTAAATAAATCAATACCCGAATATCAGATATGGGCGGGAACACCTGCAAGGTTTATACGCGATCGTACCTGAAATAAACATACCTATGAATTCAGTAATTTGTACTCTTTTCGAAAGAAACTACCACTATGGTTTAGCAGCGTTGGCTAATTCTTTATATAACAACGGCTACCGGGGAAGCATTTATGCGGGTTATAGAGGTGAATTGCCTCCCTGGGCAAAGGATGTTAAGAAGAATGCCGTATGGAACTGGGAGAATAGCAGTTCTTTGGACGTAGGAGAGGGGCTGCGAATCTACTTTCTGCCCTTAAGTACGGATTATCATTTAACGAATTATAAGCCGGACTTCATGCTGCAACTTCTGGACGGTCCGGCATTTAATGCCAATAAAATCTATTACTTCGACCCAGATATTGTTATTACCAAAAAATGGAGCTTATATGAGACATGGGTTGAAGGAGGAGTGGCTCTTTGCGAAGATGTAAACTCGCCGATGCCAAAAAATCATCCAAGAAGACAAGCTTGGAGGAAGTTTTATGGGGAAAGAAATATCGAGCTTACCTTTAAGGAGTCCATGTATGCCAATGGGGGCTATGTTGGTCTTCATAAAAGAAATAAGGATTTCTTAATTATCTGGAAGTTGATGCAGGAGAAGATGGCCACCTTGATCGGTGGGTTAAATCGCTCGGCGTTGTCGGGTGAGAAGCTTCATGAAAGTCTTCGCCATGAGTTTTCTCCTTTCCCAAAGACAGATCAAGATGCCTTAAATGCGGCAGTAGAAGCATGGGATGGCGAAGTTAGCTTTGTGGGACAGGAAGGCATGGCCTTTAAACCCGGAGCGTCTATGATGTCTCACGCGCTTGGACAACCCAAACCATGGAACTGGAAGCCAGTGAAACAAATCATTGAGGGAAAAAGAATGAATAAGGTTTATGCAGATTACTGGAACTTTGCAAATGAACCGATCATGTCGCAGCCCAACAGTTTAGTGTGGAATAGAAAAGTAGCATTTAAAGTATCAAGATTTATCGCGCGCTTCTACAGCAAGTAGAGAACTTGCCCATATCCCTTAAAGAAATCCTATGAGATCTACCGTTTGCACCTTATTTGAAAATCACTATCACGAAGGAGTAGTTGCCCTTACAAATTCCCTTTATAATCAGGGATACAGGGGCGATATTTATGCTGGCTATCGAGGTGAATTACCAGCCTGGGCGAGAGGAGCAAAAACAAATTCTTCTATTAATTGGGACGGAGCAGTAAGCCTTACGATATCTGCAGATCTATCTATTCACTTTCTGCCTATAAAAACAGAGTATCATCTCTCCAATTTTAAACCCAATTTTATGTTACGTTTATGGGATATACTGCCAGAAGAAGTGGAAGCAATGGCCTACTTTGACCCCGATATCGTCAATAAATGTCCCTGGAGTTTTTATGAAACGTGGATGGACAACGGTGTTGCTTTAGTTCATGAAATTACCAGTAATGATATGCCGCCTACTCATCCACTTCGGCTGGAGTGGGAGAAGGTCCTTGAAAAATGCAATAGAAAGAGTATCAGACGGACACATTCGTATATTAATGCTGGATTCTGTGGAGTAGCGCGCAAACACATTGAATTCCTCAGGCTATGGCTTGAGATAATGGATACTGCTATTAAATATTATAATGTTACACCTGATCAGTGGGATCATTCACTACCGCGGTCATTTGTATTTTATGTGTTTGATCAGGATGCTCTGAATATTGCAGCAATGGCTTGTAGTTCTCCAATTAGTGAGATGGGACCGGAAGCTATGGATTTTACACCTGGAGGGTGGACAATGTCACATGCTGTTGGATCTCCTAAACCATGGAAAAAGAAGTTCATTCTTTCTGCTTTAAAGGGAGTGCCTCCTTCGCTAACAGACAGGGCTTTCTGGTTCAATGTTGAAAGTCCTATTAATTATTATAAAGCCTCTATTGTTCGTCGCAAAAGGTTAAGCGTAAACGTTGCTGCTTTAATTGGTCGCTTTTACAGTCGTCGTTAATTATCAATATTTCAATAATAGTTATATACCTGTCACCATGGTATAGTTTAATATGAAACCTTAACAGTTCTCATCATGAAAATTGCTGTAATTAACACATATGACTCAAAAGATATTAAGGTATGGGCAGGGATTCCCTATCACTTGTCTTTAATGCTTGAGGATACTTTCGGTAAAGATTCCGTCAGTTACGTCACATTGCCTTTTACCAGGCATAAGCTAAGCTACCTAAGGGGGTTCTATTATAATAGGGTAGTTGGTAAGAAGTATTTAAGCTGGACAGACAAAAGTATTATTGAAAAAAACAAAATTGATAATAAGGAATTGCTAAGCGAGCATTACGACCTCATAATAACATTTGAGTTCTTTTTAATACCTATATTGAAGAAAGCAGATAACAAGGTAGTTTATTGGAATGATGCTACATTCAAAAATCTGGTGAACTTTTATCCTTACGTAACTAATGTTTCTAAATATAGCCTAAATCACGGGAATGAGGTACAGCGCCAGGCATTTAGATTAAGTGATGCCATTGTTTTTACCTCCGATTGGGCAATCAATTCGGCGATTAAGGATTATGATACAGACCCGCGAAAGCTGAATAAAATCTATTTCGCATCCAATCTATCCAGGGCAGGGGCCGATACGGAGGTGAAAGAAGCTGTGGAAGCTCGTACCGGGGAAGTGATCAAGCTGCTGTTCCTGGCACTAAACTGGGAAAGAAAAGGAGGGGATGACGCTGTAGAACTGGTTGATAAGTTAAACGCTGCAGGTATTAGAACTTTATTATATCTCGTAGGTGACGAAGTACCAGAGAGATTTAGGCACAATAGGAATATTGTGACTTTTGGTTTTATTAATAAAAATCAGTCGGGCGGTGAAGAAAAATTGATAGGACTATTGAAAGAGTGCTCGTACCTACTGCTTCCAACAAAAGCAGATTGTACCCCGGTTGCTTTTAGCGAGGCGAACTCATTCGGTTTGCCTATCATCAGCACCAATGTGGGTGGTATTCCATCTGTGGTTACCTCACGGAATGGTTTTACCTCAAGAGGCGATTTTACTGAAGATGCTTTTAAATTTATTATTCAAAATTTGCCTGGCACAAGAACATATACTGAACTTTGTTATAGTAGCTATAAATTTTACAAGGACGAGTTGTCGTGGGGACAGGTGTATACGAAGTTCAGACAAGTGCTGAAAGACCTATCTTTTTTATCAGAAGAAGATGCCGCTGCAAAGGCGGTAAAAAACTAGAAGCTTATCAATTATCAATTAAATTAGGTATATGATTAACGTATCTGTAATTGTTCCCACGTACAATTATGCTCATTATATTGAAACAGCTATCCACAGCGTATTAAAGCAAGATTATGATCAGGGGTCTGTAGAAATAATTGTTGTGGATGACGGCTCTACTGATAATACAGCGGAGATTCTTAAGCCCTATATAGATGCTGGTTTGATCAGTTATTATTATCAAGAGAATAAAGGGAAAGCTAGTGCCACACGTCATGCAATAGAGAAAAGTACAGGGAAATATATTTTCAATCTCGATGCAGACGATTATTTCCTTCCTGGAAAAATCACTAGTTACGTTAATGCATTTGAACTTGATGAATCTATTGTTCATGTGGGTTCTGCGGCAGAAGTATTTAATCAAAACTTGCAAACCTCCTTCGTTGAAAATATAGAAGTAGAACTGCTTGGGAAGCCAATCAACGGTTTTTGGCTATTATACCATTTCTACAACAACTTTATTTTATGGGGTGGAGGCTCTACTTATGCAGCCAGGGCTTCTGTACTAAAACAAGTAACTATCCCAGACGATGTCGATATGTTTATCGACGAATTTCTCATTCTTGTATTGCTGCCTTATGGAAAAAGCTTTTTTACTGAAAAGCCTCAATCTGTGTGGAGAGTGCATACAAGCAATTACTCAGGAAGATTAGCGAGTAAAGAAGTGTTGCTTAAGAAGGAGGAGCGTCTAATCCGGTCTTCTAATGGCGTACTATCTTATATGAGGGACTCAGGGTTTGACAAGAACTTGATTAGAATTTACTCCCTTTTAGATGCTACCAGGAGAATCACGCTTAAGGAGAACAGAAATGAAAAAAGCATTTTAGATATTCTCAAATATGTAAAGGAAGTTAAGGCTTTACATCCAGAATGGCACCTGATAAAAAACTATAATGTTTTAAATCGTTTGGTTCCAAATTCAATCCTTGCATTTCTGAAAGGTGGAAGAAACATGGTGAGAACTGCCATACAACCATTGAAGATGGAAAAAAAAACGCCCGGCCAGAACCGGTCGACCGGGGCTGAAAAGCTCGAATCAGCAGCTCAGGTTGCAGAAATCGGATAAATAATACATTAAAAACTAAAAACAGATCATCTACCTATGAATATTGTTTTTCTTTGTGGATCGTTAGAACCAGGCAGAGACGGTGTTGGAGATTACGTTCGAAGACTTGCCGTAGAATTATTACGGCAAGGCCATAAAGCTTCAGTAATTTCATTGAACGACAAATTTATAGAGGAAGAGTTTGTTGGAGCCCAGACGTCAGAGGGTTATGAATTACAGGTTGTGCGAATTCCTTCCTCTTGGCCGGCACCCAGAAGATTTAAAGAAGCTAAAGTATGGATCGATGTTTTTGATCCCGAATGGTTAAGTCTCCAATTTGTTATCTTCTCCTTTCATCCAAAAGGGCTTCCAATAAAGCTTAGTTCGCTTCTAAATAAAATTGGGAAAGGCCGTAGATGGCATTTAATGTTTCACGAGCTTTGGGTGGGTATGAGTTTGGAGTCTTCACGGCCAATGGCAATGTGGGGAATGGTTCAGAAGCAGATAATTAAATCATTGCTATCTAGTCTTCAACCGATTGTAATTCATACTCAAACCCAGTTATACCAGGCCCAGCTTAAGAAATTGGGATATAAAGCAAGTAAATTGCCTTTATTTTCGAATGTTCCCTCATCAAAAACAGTAGTAAAGGTAAGTAAGGAAAACCAGCGGGAACAGACTTGGGTGCTCTTTGGAACTATTCACCCTGGGGCACCGGCTCATCAACTCGCTTCTGAAGCTTTAGTTTATAGTAAGAAATATGAGGTTAGCATTACCTTAACCCTTGTTGGTCGTTGTGGGAAAGGTCAAGAAGCATGGGTAAATGCCTGGGAGAAGAAGGGTATGTTGGTCCGTGTGTTAGGAGAACAGCCATTCGAGGAAATATCCAAAGTTTTATCTAAAGCATCCCTCGGATTATCCACTAATCCAATTGCACTGGTGGAAAAGAGCGGAACTGTTGCAGCAATGCAAGCACATGGTCTTCCTGTTCTCTGCGTGGCGATGAATTACCAACCCCGTGGTGTTAGTGATCTTAAGGTTCCTGCTGGGATTTGGGAGTATCAAAATGGAGGACTTGAAAAATTCCTAAATAGCAGGAAAGATGTATGGATAAGCAACGGTGTAAGCGATGTTTCAAATCAGCTGATAGAAGTTCTATCTACAGCAAGTTAAAGAAATTTCTACATACATTAATATAGTAAACACATGGCCAGCTTAAGTTATTTATTTATTAACAGGGCAAGGTTTCCATTAGGTTCAGTCGACTTTTTCAAAGCCTGGGGAAAACGTTTTTTTGCGTTCGGCGAATTATATAAAAGAAATGCTCGTCGAGCTAAACTAATAAAACTAGGTGCTGAAATACATGCAACTGCAGAAATTGGGAAAGCAACTATAGATGGTCATAAAGAACATTTGAGCATTGGCGCTTTTTCTTTTATTGGAAAAGTTCATATTGCCTTGTTTACAAGCGTCGAAATTGGTGAAAGAGTATGTATCAATGATGGGGTTCAGATACTTACTGCTTCCCATAATGTTACCGACCCAAAATGGAGGCACATTAAAAAGCCCGTAGTTATTGAGGATTATGCCTGGATCTCTACAGGTGCTACTATTCTTCCAGGTGTTACTATCGGACGGGGAGCGGTTGTTGGGGCCGGTGCTGTGGTTAGTAAATCAGTAGCCCCGGGAGATATTGTTGTAGGAAACCCCGCCCGGCCAACATCAAAGAAGCGATGCGAAAACCTTGACTATAATCCCTGTGAGTTTCTTGCTGAAAACAGAGCTTGGTTAAAGGGTTAATTAATTCCTTATTTTACTTAAAAGTCTACCATCTACCTATGAATATTATTGTTTCCCATCCCACCGGAAACCGGAATGTCCGTGCTGTTATTAGCAGTTTAAATGAGGCCGGCATGCTTGCTGGTTTCAATACAACGTTAGCCACTAATCCTAAAGCGGGTTGGATTAACCTCCTGCCTGCAGGATTAAGGCAGGAATGGTTACGAAGGACATTTCCTATTCCCCGTGAGAAAATTTGGACGCACCCCTCAAGGGAGTTCGCAAGAATGCTCCTTCCAAAAGTTGGTCTGAAGTCTTACACCCGACATGAATTTGGATGGGCTTGTGTAGATGCGGTTTATCGTGACTTTGACCGTGTCGCAGCCAAACGTTTATTGGAAACTGCAGGAAAACAAAGAGTACAAGGTGTATACGCTTATGAAGATGGAGCTCTTGAAACATTCAAAGCAGCTAAGAAAATAGGGCTTAAATGCATTTATGATCTGCCAATAGCCTACTGGGAGACTGGCCGGAAGTTGATGTATGAAGAAGCTGAACGTTTACCTGGCTGGGCAAATACTCTTGGCGGGGGTATCAAAGATTCTGATGGTAAGCTAGCAAGAAAAACTGAAGAGCTTGATCTTGCGGATGTAGTGGTTGGACCGGGAAAATTTGTCCTTGACTCCTTACCTGATTGGGCAAGAGATAAAGAGATCTACATGGCTCCATTTGGTTCTCCAAAACCGGCAACAATAAAGGATGCCTCAATGGCCAGAAAAGATTCTAAAAAGCCTTTAAGGGTTTTATTCGCAGGTTCAATGGGACAACGAAAAGGCTTGGGCGATCTATTTGCTGCTATTAGACTATTAAACCGGAATGATGTTGAACTGGTGGTAATGGGAGCGTTACAGGCACCTATGGAATTCTATAGAAACGAGCTTTTCAATTTTACCTATGAAGCAGGACGCCCGCATGACCAAGTATTAGAATTAATGCGGTCATGCGACGTGTTTTGTCTGCCCTCCATTGTAGAAGGAAGGGCATTGGTTATGCAGGAAGCGATGAGTCAGGGACTGCCTCTTATAATTACTCCCAACACTGGAGGAGCGGATTTGATCATTGAAGGGGAAACAGGGTTTCTTGTGCCTATTAGGTCTCCGGAAATTATTGCAGAGAAGATACTTTGGTTTTTAAATAACCGGGATCAGATCGCTGAGATGGGAAAAAAGGCTATTGAGCACTCAGCATTATATACTTGGGAAAACTATGGTTCAGGCATAGTAAAATCCCTACTTCGATATTAACAAACAGTACTACCACGCACTATGCAAAACATAAACTTTCCACTACCACTAAACGCCGAGATTACACGGCGTAAAAAGGAAAAGTTAATTGGGGCCATAGGTACTATGAAACTCCTTAAACAAGGGGTCTGGCTCTATTTTATCTTGCTCATTTTTGAAGGAGCACTTAGAAAATGGTTTTTGCCTGCTCTGTCAAGCCCCTTGCTAATTGTAAGGGATCCAATTGCATTAGGGATAATATGGCTTGCTTGGAAACGGGGGTTATTAGTTCTAAACCCCAATATCATTGCTATTTGGATTGTTACAGCCATTTCTATCCTCTTCAGTATGATATTTGGGCATAAAAGCGCGGCGGTGGCCTTTTTTGGAGCAAGAGTTTTCTTGTTTCATTTCCCGCTAATTTATGCGATAGGAAGAATCTTCGATAGGGACGACGTTATTCAGCTTGGAAAAATCACTTTATGGATTGCTGTTCCAATGGTGGTACTGATTGCTACGCAATTTTATAGCCCCCAATCGGCTTGGGTTAACAGGGGAGTAGGAGGGAGTGAAGAAGGAGCCGGATTTAGTGGTGCTCTTGGATATTTCCGGCCACCTGGTACTTTTTCTTTTACTAATGGAAACGGGATGTTTTTTGGTTTTGTTGGTGCTTATGTTCTCTACTTCTGGCTTAATCCGGGAAAGGTAAATAAATTACTTCTTGTGACTGCTACCCTCGCTGTTCTTGCCTCGATATCATTATCGATCAGCAGGACTTTGTTCTTTGAACTTCTTGTTTCACTAGGTTTCGCGATGATAGCAATATGCTTCAAACCAAAGTATATAGGACGAATGCTTATTGCAGTGCTGGGAATGGTAATTGCAATGGCTTTACTAAGCCAAACTGAATTTTTCCAAACAGCTACGGAAGCTTTTCTGCACCGGTTTGAAACAGCAAATGAAATTGAAGGTGGCTTAGAAGGAGTATTGGGCGACCGTTATATGGGAGGAATGTTGGGTGCGATAGCAGGTGTACCGGTTAAAATTCCACTTGTTGGTTTTGGTATAGGCATGGGTACAAATGTTGGTGCGATGCTTCTTACCGGAGATGTAGTGTTTCTTATTTCAGAAGAAGAGTGGGGGCGACTTATCGGAGAAATGGGAGCTCCTCTTGGTATCTCAATCATCTTCATACGATTAAAACTTTGCTGGCAGTTAACTATGGCTTGCTTTAGTCGCCTACGAATGGGTGACCTCCTACCATGGATGTTATTAAGCTTTTGCTTATTATGTATACCACAGGGGCAATGGGGCCAGCCGACGGCACTGGGATTTGGTACTTTAATTGCTGGTTTAGTAATAGCTTCTTTAAGAGTTCCTCGAACTAAAAAACAGAACTTCTCTATACAAACTAAAAGCTGATGGAAGTCATTTTAATAGCAAATTATCCTCTTGACAGACAAGAGAGTATGGAGCGCTTTGCCCAGATGTTAAGTGATGGTCTAAATGAAGCTGGTGTGGAAACTCAAATTTGGAGGCCGACTGTTTTTTTTGCATCCGCTGCACAACGAACTAACAAAGGGATCTTTAAGTGGCTGGGTTATCTGGATAAATGGATTTTATTTTCCCTTGTTTTGAGATGGCGTGTATTTATTGGAGGCTTAGGCAATAAGGATGGGGTTTACTTTCACATTTGTGACCATTCAAATGCCCCGTATCTACAGCATTTGCCTTCCAGAAAAACGACAATAACATGTCATGACGTTTTAGCTATTCGTGGTGCGTTCGGTTTTTCTGATGCACATTGTGATGCAACAGCTTTTGGAAAATTGTTGCAAAGGTGGATTTTTAATAATCTCAGCAAATCCAAGCGACTAGCTGCTGTGTCTCAGTTGACATTGACACAATTGGAAGAACTACAGCCAACTCATAAGAGCCTTCTAAAGGACTGGCGTGTAATTCATAACGCATTCAATAGCGATTATTTTCCGCTTCCATCTGATGAATCAGAGCCACTTTTGAAGGTAGCTGGAATTGATACCTCAATACCTTATTTATTACATGTTGGCCAATCTCACCAGCGTAAGAATCGCAAAATGCTGTTGGATATGGTTCATTTAGCAGGTGATAGATGGTTGGGAAATATTTGCTTTGCGGGTCAGCCTATTGATGATGAATTGAAAAAGCACGCACAGGAATTGAACTTAAGCAATAGAATTATCTCCGTTGTAAAGCCAAGTAATATAGCATTGCTAGCCTTGTACAGTAATTGCTATGCTTTTGTGTTTCCTTCGTTTTCTGAAGGCTTTGGTTGGCCGATAATAGAAGCTCAGGCATGTGGAGTGCCGGTGATAGCTAGTAATGTAGAACCGATGCCTGAAGTAAGTGGTAAAAATGCCCTTCATGCAAGTCCATTTCAGCCTCAGGAATTTGCGAATGCCTTGTTAGCTTTATCTGATGAGAAATTAAGGTCTGAGCTGATAGAGGGGGGCTTCAAAAACAGCAGAAGATTTGGGAGAAAGAAAATGATCGAAGCATATCTTGATTTGCTAAATATTGAGAAGCAGACTTTAGTGTATGGTTAAGAAACTTTTAACTTTTTTTTTTCCATGGCCTGTAAGGCGCCTTATTTTACAGAAATGGTTTAAATACGAGATCCACCCTACAGCTTACATCGGTCTCTCATGGATATTTCCAAAAAAATTGATTATGGAACAGCATTCGAGAATTGATCACTTTACCGTAGCGGTAAATCTCTCCCTTATAAAAATGGGTGCAAATTCTGGAATTGGACGAAGTAATTGGATAACCGGGTATCCTACAAATAACGGATCAAAACATTTTAATCATCAGCCGGAACGGAGAGCTGAACTTCTTTTAGGAGAATCATCCGAGATAACCAAGCATCACCATCTTGATTGTACCAATGTGCTTGAAATTGGACGCTTTGCTACTATTGCAGGGTACCATTCTCAATTCCTTACTCACTCCATAAATGTAATGGAGAACAGGCAAGATAGTGCACCAATTAAGATTGGAGATTATACTTTTGTTGGTACCGATGTGGTGGTTCTAGGTGGTGCTGTACTTCCATCTCATTCTGTTCTTGGTGCAAAGTCGCTTCTTAATAAGGCTCATACTGATTCCTGGAAACTTTATGGTGGCGTGCCTGCGAAAGCGATCTCAGATATTCCAGCTGAGGCTAAATATTTCACCCGTATTGACGGCTTTGTATATTAATTATTAAAAAACTAAAATATGTATCTGTTGCATCTAATTGGAAGTATGAATCCTTCTTCCGGAGGACCATGCCAGGGGATCAGGAATTCAATACCGATATTGGAACAAAGAGGTATTTTCAGAGAAGTGGTATCACTTGATGATCCTACTTCAGATTTCATTGGTAAGGATAAATTTCCAATTCATGCTCTTGGGCCTGGCAAGAGCCCTTGGTGCTATAGTGAAAAGCTTATACCGTGGCTTAGGGATAATATTTGCCGCTTTGATGTAATTATTGTTAATGGTCTGTGGTTATATCATAGTTATGCAGTAACCAAGGTGATAAAACAGCTTGAAGGCGAGATTAAGAGAACTGGCAGTAGCCTAAAGCTACCAAAGCTCTTTATTATGCCACATGGTATGCTTGATCCTTATTTTCAACGTGCCCCAGAAAGAAAGCTGAAGGCATTCAGGAACTGGCTTTACTGGAAATTAATTGAAGTTGAAGTAGTAAATAGAGCGAGTGGCGTTCTTTTTACTTGCGAGACAGAGCTTCTGCTAGCCCGTGAAACTTTTGATCACTATAAACCTAAGAAAGAGTTGAATATTGGGTATGGAATTGAAAAGCCGCCGATGTATAACGAAAGGATGAAAAATGCTTTTCTTGATCTATGTCCGCAAGTAAAAGGTGAAAAGTACTTCCTGTTTTTAAGTCGTATTCATCATAAGAAAGGAGTAGACATACTTGTAAATGCCTACTTACGATTAATTGACCAATATGGGGATCTTCCCAAGCTTGTAATTGCAGGGCCTGGATTGGATAGTTCGTATGGGGAAAAGATTAAAGGCTTGGTTAATTCAAACGAAAAGGCAAAGAATTCGATCTATTTTCCGGGGATGTTAAGTGGTGATTCTAAATGGGGTGCTTTTTATGGTGCGGAAGTTTTTGTATTACCGAGTCATCAGGAAAACTTTGGGATTGCAGTGGTCGAAGCATTAGCTTGTGAAACTCCTGTACTGATATCAAAAGAGGTGAATATTTGGCGGGAAATTGAATCTGACTCTGCAGGATTTGTAGCCAATGTTAATCTGGAAGAAACTACGCAGATGTTGAAGTCATGGTTAATATTGTCTGACGATAAAAAACTGGAATTCAGGAATAATGCCAAGAAATGCTTTGAGAAATATTTTCATATTGTTCCCGCTGCTATCCGCATGGAAAAAGCACTCCGCGAGGAGCTGGTTTAGCTAGAAGAGAGTTATGCATAATCAAAATACAATTACTGGTCCATCATTTTCTTTAAAGAACCGTATCGCTCGGGTAATTTGGGGAATTGTGGAAACTCTATTTTTTCGTTCATCTCCAAGACCTTTGCATAGCTGGAGATCATTTTTGCTCCGTCTATTTGGAGCAAAGGTTGGACGAGGGGTTCATGTTTACCCTAGGGTAAAAATTTGGGCACCATGGAACCTGGTATTAGAAGATGAATGCGGAATTGGCAATGGTGCAATACTGTATTCACAGGGGACCATAACAATAGGAAGAAGGGCGGTTGTTTCACAGGGGGTACATCTTTGTGCCGGTACTCATGATTATACTCATCCAGGTTTTCCGTTGATAACAAAGCCCATAGTGATTGGAGAAATGGCATGGGTGGCTGCAGAGGCATTTGTGCATGCGGGCGTTGAGGTGGGTGAGGGATCAGTTATAGGCGCACGCTCGGTTGTTACGAAAAGTACTCCCGGGTGGATGGTATGTGCCGGTCATCCTTGCAAACCTATAAAGGCCAGAATAATGGCAAGTGAGAATAATATTGAAAACGAGGTTTTGGTATTGAATTAATAGGTTTTTTCATACCACAACTGTATATAATGATTTGTGCACTTATAGAGTCACGTTGTCTAAAAAGACTTCATAAGTAATTGATTTTACACGCTACCATATCTACCATGAAACTTAATTTAACCATTGCTATTCCTGTACGAAACGAGGAGAATAATCTACCTGGGTGTCTTGCTGCCATAGGAGATGATCTTGCAGAAAAGATCGTAATTATTGATTCCGGGAGTACGGACAGAACATGTGAAATTGCAGAAGAAAGAGGCGTAGAGGTAATTAAATTTAATTGGGATGGTCGATTTCCAAAGAAGCGTAACTGGTACCTACGCAACTTTACGCCAGAAACTGAGTGGGTACTGTTTCTTGATGCTGATGAATACCTTACCGAAGATTTTAAAACTGAATTGCGGACCGTTCTATCCGATAAAGATAATAGCAAAGTAGGTTACTGGTTAAGCTATACAATCTATTTTCTTGGACGTCAATTAAAAGGAGGATATCCACTTAGAAAATTAGCATTGTTTAAAGTGGGTGCAGGTGAGTACGAACGTATTGATGAAGAGCAATGGAGTAGCCTTGATATGGAAGTGCATGAGCACCCTTTGCTAGAAGGTGAAATTGGTGTCATTAAAAGTAAAATAGATCATCAGGATTTTAGAGGTGTTTCTCATTATGTAGTAAAGCATAATGAGTATGCGAGTTGGGAAGCTGGCCGGTTTTTAAAGGCATATAATTATAGTCAACTAGAGAAAACCTGGACGTGGAAACAGAAGGTGAAATATCGCCTTATGCGCAGTCCACTCATTGGTCCCGCCTTTTTCTGCGGCAGTTATTTTCTAATGGGCGGTTTCAAGGACGGCTCCAGAGGACTTGTGTTTGCGATATTAAAAATGGCCTATTTTACTCAGGTTTATTGTAAAATCCAGGAAAAATCAGATTTGAGAATATCTGCTTAATAAACTTTCATCTACCTATGATAATTCATCAAACTTAACCGGGTTCTTCCAGCCAATAAATCCCGGTTCTGTTTGATAGAATTTAATTAATCTATAGTAGAATTTAATTAATCTATAGGGTATACTGCTGAACTTGATGTATTTACAGTTTGAGTAATCACGACTGCTATTTACTATAAAATGATAGTTTTTCCTTACTTCGATATTAGCTTTAATGGTTAGGATTCCTGAATCACCACCCTCAATAGAACTTATTAAAAATTATGATAATAGACCTTTATGGTCTGTTATGATACCTGCTTACAACTGTATTTCTTACCTTAAAGAGACACTTGAAAGTGTTCTAATTCAAGACCCTGGGGAGATGTTTATGCAGATTGAAGTTGTAGACGATTGTAGCACAGATGGTGACGTTGAAGGGATTGTTAATGAAATTGGTAAGGGAAGGGTGGGTTATTTCCGCCAATCAAGAAATTGTGGAAGCTTAAGGAATTTTGAAACCTGCATTAATAGGTCGAAAGGTCACTATGTTCACCTGCTACATGGCGACGATCGTGTTAATTTCGGTTATTATTCTGAAATAGAAAAGCTATTTGCGCTGAATCCTGCAGCTGGAGCAGCATTCACCGACTACAGATATATTAATCATGTTGGTGAGGTTTTAATGATTAGAAACCCCAAGCTTCCTGAACAGGGCGGTATTGTTAGTGATTTTTTAACCAGAAGTGCCAAATACCAAATTGTACAGCCCCCGGCAATAACGGTTAAGCGTTCTGTTTATGAAAGCTTGGGTAGTTTCTATGCGGTCCATTACGGCGAGGATTGGGAAATGTGGACAAGGATAGCTTCTCAATTTCCTATCGCTTTCTCTCCTAAGCCAATGGCTTTTTATCGCGTAGCTCACGGCATAGGAATTACTAATAACTCTTTTCGCAGTGGACAGAATATTAAGGATATTAATAAAGTCATTTCAATAATTCAAAATTATTTACCTGAAGAGATAAGATCGAAAAGCCTTAAAGAAGCAAGGAAATATTATGCTATTTATAGTATTCGGGTAGCAAATGGCCTCCTTGCTGAAAATAGTAGGGCAGCGATTAAACAAGTCGAGGGAGCCTGGGAAATGAGTAAAAACTTTTCGACTTTTTTTTGGATGCTGCGATTTTATTTAATGTACTACTCTGGAATAAAAGTATTGTTAAAGGGCGGCATACCATCATTCTTCAAGATTTCCCGATATATAACACCTTATTAAGGTTCAAATATTCGATACTACCACAAATCGCTACCTATGATGAAATCAATGAACTGGGACTGGGAAATAAAACCTCAGGCACCATGGGCAGGGGTTAGTTTAAAAGAACTTGGATCTTTTAAAGACCTTCTTTTTAGCATGGTGAGGAAAGAGTTCCTCAGCCAATACCAGCAGACTCTGCTTGGGCCGGTGTGGATACTTTTGTATCCTCTTTTAACCGTTGCTACTTATGTACTGGTTTTTAACAAAGTGATCGGTGTTTCCACTGAGGGCATTCCATCATTCCTTTATTACCTTACTGGAATTACCTTATGGAATCTTTTTGCAGAGATCTTTCAGCAAACAGCTTACACCTTTGTTAATAATTCTACGGTCTTTAGTAAGGTGTATTTTCCTCGTCTTATTGCTCCGATCTCTATTTTAGTACTTAACTTTTTACGATTCGGAATTCAATTGTTTTTTCTGGCTTCGATGCTAGCCTATTATTACTTGTCTGGCGAAATTCGATTCAACCTCCCAAATATATTCATAGCAATTCCGGTAATAATAGTTACAGCCGGGATTGCCTTTGGCACAGGATTAGTCTTTTCCGTAATCACAGGGAAGTACAAAGACTTGTTTGGTTTACTGCAATTGATCATTCGTCTTTTGATGTTTATATGTCCGATATTCTATTCCCTAAGTTTAGTTCCAGTTAAAATTAAATGGCTGGTAAACATAAATCCTTTAAGTTCATTATTTCAATTGTTCAGGTACTCCTTACTCAACACTAGTTCTGTAGAGTTATCATCAATTATCTACAGCATTACTTTTATGCTGATTATGTTGGTCGTCGGAATAGTTCTTTTTAATAGGATGGGCGATAAGCTAATGGATGTTTTATAGAAACCCTATGTCTGAAATTATTTTGCAAGCCGAGAATGTATCTAAAAGTTACAATCTTGGATCTATCGATTCCGGATCCCTGCGGCAAGAACTACAATTATTCTGGCAAACAAAGGTGTTGAAAAGGGAAACAGACTTTTTCAAAGACGTGAATAAGAATAACCCTAAGAAACAATTCTGGGCACTGAGGGATGTGAATTTCGAAGTCAAACGAGGCGAAACCTGGGGAATTATAGGAGGGAATGGTGCTGGAAAATCTACTTTACTAAAGATTCTTTCTCGTATAATCCGACCTACAACTGGTGTGTTAAGGGGGCGAGGGAGATTGAGCAGTTTACTTGAAGTGGGGACAGGCTTTCACCAGGAACTTACAGGCCGTGAAAATATTTTCATAAACGGAAACATGCTTGGGATGAAACGTTGGGAAATTCAGCGAAAGTTCGATGAGATTGTAGAGTTTTCAGGTGTTGAGGAGTTTATAGACACTCCGGTTAAGCGTTATTCATCTGGAATGTATGTACGTTTAGCCTTCGCTGTTGCTGCACATCTTGAACCAGATATTCTTATTGTAGATGAAGTGCTGGCGGTAGGTGATGTAGAGTTTCAAAAGAAGTGTCTTGGTAAGATGAAGGAAGCATCTTCTGAAGATGGTCGTACAGTTATTTTTGTGAGCCATAATTTACAGGCCATTCAAAGTCTTTGTTCAAAAGCTCTTTGGTTAGAAAAGGGACGTTCGGTAGCTGCTGGTGAAGTGAAAACTGTTATTAATAGTTATTTGAGGACTCAGCAGAAAAACGCCTGGAAACACGAGTATGAATCAATAGCTCTCGCTCCCGGTAATGAACATATCCGGGTGCTGAATGTGGAGTTGATCCCAAAGTTATCAAATCCTTTAGATCAGATAGATATTCGTACCGAGCTAACGGTGAAGTTTAAATTTTATAATCTTAATAATGGAATACATTTAACTGCCAGCGTTTTGTTGTTTGGCAGTGCGGGGGAGTGCATATTTAATGTGCCATCGAAAGCTGGAGATTTTGATGCCGGCATGTTTGAGGCCGAATGCACAATTCCTGGTAACTTTTTAAATGATGGATCATATTTTATCTGTCTTTATTTCGCACGAAACGGTACAGAAGAAATATATTGCTATAATGAATGTTTGATTTTTGATGTGGCCGATTACCGGGAAGAAACCGAGTTCTATTACAAATGGTGGGGCATAGTAAGGCCTGATTTCAAGCTTATCTTAAACAAAGTTGCCTGACAGAAACAAATAAAAACTCATAAGAAATCCAGTTTAATGCAAAGAATTCCATCTGCTCCTCCTAAAATAAAAACGCTTCCCGGGGATATAGAAAGACCGCTTTGGTCAGTAATGATACCTGCATTTAATTGCTCTAAATACCTCCCTGAAGCTATCGAAAGTGTACTTCAACAGGATCCCGGACCCGATAAGATGCAGATCGAAGTAATTGACGATTGCAGTACCGATGAAAATGTTGAAGCCTTAGTTCTGAAAATTGGCAAGGGGAGAGTGGGTTATTTCAGGCAGGAATGCAATGTAGGGAGCTTACGCAATTTCGAGACGTGTATAAACAGAGCTAGAGGTAGGTATATTCACCTTTTGCATGGGGATGACCGCATAAAGTATGGTTATTACAGAAAAATGGAATCACTGTTTGACCGTTTTCCTAATGCTGGTGCAGCTTTTTGTGCATGGAGTTATATCGATAAAAATGGCGATTTGTCAAAATACTCGAGAATAGAAGCCAATCGAGACTGCATTTTGAAAAACTGGCTTGATGAACTTGCCGTTGGCGTACGCCTACAATATGTTACGATTACAGTAAAGCGGGAAGTATATGAACACCTTGGCGCTTTTTATGGTGTAACATATGGAGAGGACTGGGAAATGTGGAGCCGAATAGCGAAACATTATCCAACAGCTTATACTCCTGATTTTCTTGCCGAGTACCGGGAGCATAATACTTCTATTTCCAGTCAAAGTTTCTTAACGGGAAAGAATATTCAGGATATTACTAAGGTTATCAATACCATTAGTAGCTATGTTCCTCCCCGAAAGCAGCTTAAGGTAAATAGAATAGCAAGAAGGAACTATATCTATTGGGCAACGGACGAAGCCCACAAGCAATGGCATTTCAGCCGGAATTCCAAGATGGTGAAGTCGCAGTTAAAGGAGATCACCAATACTTATCTTGATTTTCCATTATTTATAAAGCTTAGCAAGCTAATGGTTAAAGTACAACTGTATTCTGTTGTTAGTAAGTTGCAATCAATCCTATGATAGAAGGTATATCTACGATCGTTCATCATTTTCAATTAGAGGTAACCGGTTTTCAATTCGAATTATCCCAATTAAATCTGTACAATTACTACTGCGTGTTTTGGTGGAAGAATATTCCTCTGGGAGATTTTGTATTTGAGACAAAAAGGGGATATGATAAGATTGCTTTGAAATCGAAAATTTGGGAGGCAATTCAACCCTCTTTAAAAAGGTATACGAATACAAGTTCTATATTGGAGGAGCTTAGACTATTATTCTTCCTTGAGAAGAAATTACTGTTCTTCAACCTGATGGAAAAAGTATTTGGCGAATTGACAGTTTTAAAAGAGCAAGGCAAACTCGACGTATCGGTAGTGATTTGCACCCGTAATAGAAGCACTTCGTTAAAAGACTGTTTATACCATATTTATTCCCAGGAATATTTACCAAGGGAGGTAATTGTTGTAGACAACGCTCCTTCGGATGACAGTACGGAACAAGTAGTGTTGGGCTTAAAGCGCGCAGGCCTAAAATACGTTCGAGAGCCACGTGCGGGACTGGATATAGCAAGAAACACAGGTGCTAAAACAGCGAGAGGGTCAATTGTATTGTATACAGATGACGATGTTAAAGTGCACCCGCTGTGGGTGTATCAAACATGGCTGGAATTTGAAAAAGAAGACATCGACGCTCTTACCGGGTTGGTTATTGCCTCTTCTTTGGAAACCGAAAGTCAGCAAATCTTTGAGAGGTTCTGGAGCTTTAACCGAGGATATAAAGATATTAACTTTGATAAGTCGTTTGTTAGCATAAAAGGTCGGGTACCGCGTGTTTGGGAGATAGGGGCGGGTGCTAATATGGCATTCAAAAAAGAAGTACTCGACCGCGTTAATTATTTTGATGAAAGATTAGATGTTGGAGCAGCTGGATGTAGTGGAGATTCGGAAATTTGGTACCGTATTTTACTAAAAGGCTTCAAAATCCGATACTGTCCAAGAGTTGTAGTGTTCCATGAACATCGAAGGGAAATAAGCGCACTACATAAACAGCTCTATAATTACATGCGAGGTCATGTGGCTGCTGCGCTGATCCAGCAGAGTTATCATAAGGAAGTCGGTTACAAAAAATATTTATATATCGATCTGCCCAGGTATTACCTATCACTTCTAAAACATGGTTTTCCAAATTATACTTCCAGGTATAAAACATTAAGAAGTGAAATAAAAGGCGTAATATCCGGTGTTAAGTTTTTTAATAAATGCAGGAATATTCCTGCAATCAATCCTAATAACTAAGAACTTACATTAAAATAAGTCCTTCCAGTTTCTAGTCAACATCAAGCTACCACAAACTTTATCCGGACTAATCCTCTTGTCAATTTCCAAATTGATAATGCTTCTACCACGGCATTCCAATCAGGTCAAGAATTATGTCTCCGGGTTCCCTTTCAGGTTAATTTTCGCTCTGCGAAATGATAGTCTTCTAGGGTGGTGTTGATCAAGCTGCTAATTTCCTGAGATCTTGGCTGACGCCTAACTAGGGTGTCCTGGAGAAGTATTGTTTTAACTTTTCCTGGCATAGCCATGCCATTTTCTCTGGTTTTCCAGAATTCTTTTACTCTCAATATTCTAAGCTATGAAGACGAAAAAATCATCTGTTCTGATTATCGGAATCAACTTTCATCCCGAACCAACTGGTATCGGAAAGTATACCGGTGAACTTGGGTTTTACCTCAGCCAGAACGATTTCAACGTAGATGTGATTACTGGATTCCCCTATTACCCTAATTGGAAAGTGTTTGACGGATATGGTAATTGGTTTTATACTAATCAAACTGTCGACGGTGTTAACATAACGCGATGTCCTTTGTACGTACCGGCGAAAATGACAGGTTTAAAGAGAATGCTGCAAGACCTCACATTTTTTATCACAGCCTTTTTTGTTCTGGTTCAAAAAATGATATTCTGTAAACAATATGAGATGTTGTTTGTCGCTTCGCCTTCTTTCTTGTCAGGTTTCTTAGGTGGCTTATATCGATTTTTCTATCGAAAGACTAAGTTCGTTTATCATATACAGGATTTACAGATTGATGCCGCAGAAGAATTAGGAATGATTAAGAGTAATAGTCTTCTTAAAATAATGAAGTATTTGGAACGATCTATCCTTGATCATGCAGACTGGGTTACTACTATTTCGGATGGGATGCAGAAGCGAATAGCAGAGAAAGATTGTCGTTTACAAAGACAATACATATTTCCCAACTGGGTCGATTTTAGCATGATTAAAGCTAAAAAGCCGAACCTTTCGGTTATTAAAAAACTAAACATACCGGTCGACAAACGATTGGTCTTCTACTCGGGAGCAGTAGGTGAAAAGCAGGGGCTGGAGGTAATTCTTGACATGGCTCAAAATGCAAAAGAAGCCTTGCCTGACGTTTTCTTTGTCATTGCAGGGTCTGGCCCTTATGCAAACGTATTAAAGGAAAAGGCTAGTAAACAAGATTTGAATAACCTCATGTTCATTGGATTACAAGAACTTGATGTGTTCAATGAATTGTTGAATTTCGCGTTCATACATCTGGTAATACAAAAAGACAAGGCTAGCAATTTGCTGCTGCCGTCTAAGCTTACCAATATTCTTGCAGTAGGAGGGCTTTGCATTGTTACAGCCGCTGAAGAGACATCTCTGCATCAAATTGTAGCAGGCAATAATATGGGAATGGTGATAAAGCCTGAATGTACAAACGCTTTGTGGACCGCTATCTCTGATGCCTGTACCGACTCTGATCTCGTAGATGAGTATAAGAAGAACGCCCTTGTATATGCCTCAAAATATCTTAGAAAGGAATCGATCATTGAGAATTTCTTATATGAAGTTGGAATTGGAAACCGTAGAACAGAATTGGTTCCTACGCCAGTTTTGGATTACGAACTAGCTGGAGTGGAAACACTTCAGAATTAAAAACGCAGCTGTGTAATCATTTATAAGTGTAAAAAGATCCCGACTTATGGTTAGATTGATGTAGTGGTAGACATCTCTTTAATCCATATTTCGGGTATCTTTTTTTAAGACAAGCCTCTTCTTTACCAATTAAATAATTTCCATCCCTTTTTCTTGCCTTTTTTATTCTTGTTCTTGTTTTTGAATAAGCGGTTGAAGAAAGACTCTTTTTTCTCCTCAATGACAGGTACTTCAGGTTCTTCATATTTGACAGAAGGACATGAAAGCCTATTTTGAAGCTCTGAACTTAAAGGATCAAAGTTTGAGTAATTGTAGAGCTGAAAAGCTGCCTGTCTTGTTATATTTTTCATAAACTCTCCCCAAACAGGTAATGCTGTATGCCCACCCTGACCTAAGTTCAAAGTCCTAAAGCGTATAAGGGGACTTTCTCCTCCAACCCAAACGCCAGTAACAAGCTCCGGTGTTATTCCAATGAACCACCCATCCGCGTGGTTTTGAGTTGTTCCAGTCTTCCCGGCGATATCCATTGTGAGCCCGTACTCACTTTTCAATCGTGAAGCTGTTCCTTCCTCAACTACACCCTTTAAAAGTTCAAGCATCGTCCGCGCGTTATAGGCAGAGAACGCGAATTTTGGTTCGGTAGGAACAAAGCTTTTTAGCGGCTTTCCAATCCTGTCTGTAATCCTCAACAGATACACGGGCGCCTGCATTCTTCCATTATTTAGAAAGGTTGAATAGGCAGGTACCATCTCAAAAAGTGAAAGGTTTGCTGTGCCCAAAGCAATGGACGGAACTGCAGGAATCGTGCTTTTTATTCCAAGTTGACGAGCAAATTGAATGGTAGCTTGGATGCCTGTTCGCATTAATATTTGCGCCGAGATTGTATTAATCGAATGCGCAAGAGCTCCTCGCATACTGTACTCTCCTCCGTATTGCCCATCTGAGTTTTGCGGCGACCAATTTTCATACCCAGGGTAAGTGATTCGCGTATTTTGAAAATACTCACAGGGTTCAATTCCGTTTTGAAGAGCTGCTGCATACACGAAAGGTTTGAAGGTTGAACCTACTTGTCGCCTTGATAAAACGTGGTCATATTTAAATGTATTGTAATTTATTCCCCCTACCCATGCTTTTATGAACCCCGTTCTAGGATCCATGGACAATAATCCTGTGTTGAGCATTTTCTGGTAGTATCTTATAGAATCTAAGGGACTTATTTTTACCTTCCTTGTTCCCCATCCTGTATATAATTCAATATTTACTTTTTTTCTGAATTCTTCCTTTATTTCGTCTTCAGACAAGCCTTCTTCCTGCAGTTGTTTATATCGAGGGGATCTTTGTACAGCCTTATCAATTAGCTCAGTGTTCCTTCCCCATGGACTTCTGCCACGCCAATGATTGTCAAATTCTTCCTGAAGCACTCTTAGCCGGCTATTAACTGCTTTCTCTGCCGCTTTTTGTATACGCGAATCTATCGTAGTATAAATTTTTAGGCCGTCTGAGTATAAATCGTACGACTCCCCATTTTCTTTCATTTGGCTTTTACAGAATTCTTCCAATTGAGGGCGTAGGAATTCTTTGAAGTATGGGCCTAGTTCAACATACTCATTCCGATTGTTATAGTTTAATGTCAGAGGTAAGGCTTTTAACGAGTCGGCCTTGTTTTTTTCAAGAACACGGTACTTAACCATCTGGTTTAGTACTACGTTTCGTCTTTGTTTTGCTCTTTCAGGATGAAGTTTCGGATTATAAGTCGTGGTAGCTTTAAGCATCCCGACAAGTACAGCAGCTTGCTCTATTTTTATTTTCTTTGCCGAAGTGTCAAAAAAACGTTGTGCCGCCCGCTCTATTCCGAAAATATTACCTCCCATGGGTACAGTGTTTAAATAGAGCTCAAGGATTTGTTCTTTGGAATATACATCCTCAAATCTGTTAGCGATTATCATTTCCTTTAACTTATTGATGGGAGTGCTTAGAAAAGAATAACGCTGGCGAGGGTAGAGGTTTTTAGCAAGTTGTTGGGTAATAGTACTGCCACCTCCTGAACTTTCTTGTTGCAATAACAAGGTCTTAAAGACAACTCGAAGCATACTTCTTGAATCAATTCCACTATGCTTGTAAAAGCGTGAATCTTCGGTTGCTACTAGGGCACCTATTACATTCTCGGAAATTTGGTTGTAGGTTATGTTAGTGCGATCTTGTTTATAAAATCTTCCCAAAAGCACTCCGTCTGCTGAATATACCACCGAGGGTGCGCTCGTCTGCAACATACTAAGTTCATGAGTGGATGGAATACTTCCGAATACGCCCAGTAATACCGCAAGAAATAAAGTGAAAAAGCCAATGAGAAGAGTTAGCATGAATATTCCTGCAATTCTTCCAATTTTTTTGAAGGTAACAGATGAATAGTGACTTGGGGCTCTATGAACCTCATTTCTGGAATGCCGGGTATAATGTTTGGTTCCAAGTATTCCCTTTAGCTTACTGGAAAGCCGATTTAGGAAAGAAAGTGCGGCCTTGGACTTGCTTTTACGCCTGATAATTTTCTTCAAAATAAAAAATAGGAAAACAAAAAATTGAGCAAAGACGCAGCGGTCCGAGATTAATGCTGTGTCTTTGCAAATAAAGCAGAGTTCTTATAGCTCAAAGATAAAGAAACCATCATCATAGCCTGCCTTATGTAAGATCGGCTTAGCTACATTAAACACCTTAACTCCATCTACGTCCCCTTCCAAGGTTCCCACATGAGCGTGCCCATGAAATGCTGCAACAACATTTCTTCGGCTCAGAGGTTCAGCGAGTCTCGATGAGCCTAAAAAAGGATAGATCTGTTCCGGCTCACCTACAACAGTTGCCTGGATGGGAGCATAGTGGATGATGGCAATTTTTTTGATATTCTCGTGCTCTTGGTCGAGCCTCGCCAAAGCCCTATCAAGATGGAGAGCTTCATCTACTGCTTCCTGAACAAATGCTTTCATGGCTCCTTCCCCAAACATAGATAACATATGTTTTCCGAAGCCTCCACCAAATCCTTTGACACCAGCAAACCCAACACCCTTGATCACTAAAGCTTCTCCATCCAAAATATGCATTCCATTGCTTTGTAAGATTTGTCTGATGAGTTTGTGCCGTCCCTTTTCATAATCGTGGTTCCCCAGTACTCCGAGTACTGGAATAGTACATGCTTTTAATTCCTCTGCAAGTACCTGAGCCTCTCCTTCATCTCCGGTGTCTGTAAGGTCTCCGGCAATTATTAATACATCGGCCTGGTTAGATACTTTTTTAAAAAATTCGGACCAACGGCCCTTATCCGTTTCGCGCACATGGATGTCGCCCACAGCAGCAACACGAACTGTTGTTGATTCTTCCATATCAGGTAGTTTTAATCGTACTAACTTTGTAATTCCATTCTTTGATGTCCACTTGGTACTGTGTCTGGTCAATAACTGGGCCTCTGCAAACTTTTTCAAGTGCAGGAGGAAGATCATACTGCTCTTTCGCGCGTTCCATCAATTCATCGAAAAGCCATTTTGGAATAATGTCATGGTAGTCAGCAGGATAGACGAACTGAAACATCAGAAGTTGAGCTAATAACAGATGCCAATGCTGGTCTAGGCGGAAAAGAAGCCTTTTCCAATCAATGTTCTTTCCATGCTTGAGCAGCACGTGATTTATATCTGCCCCGTCAAAGCGTTCGCGATTTTGTACGTAAATTTTGCACCAAATCAGTTCCTCTGCAGGAAGAAATTTTACTGGCACCCCAGCAAATTCGCCCTCTGTGGCATGCTCGTACCAAGTGTCGTCTACAGTACAAATGTTATTAACAGTATCAAAAATTATATCAATAAAGTAATCTCCTTTAAAGACTTTGGCCAGCCAACGTACATCAGTAAGCTCAGTAGTATACCCTTTAGAAGCAAAGTGCTTCATAATCTTCGGATATTCGCTCGGTTTACAAAAAACGTCAAGGTCTTTTGTGTCGCGATATAGGCCTGTATATTTAAACAAGGCGAAAGCGCCGCCTAACATAAAATTAGAACCACTTTCATGAAGTAATTCTAAAGCCTCTCTATAAAACTCGTTCGCTTCCCGTCTTTGTTCTTCAGTTTCTATCATATTTAATTCTCGTTCGTTTCGTGTCAGTTAATAACTCGTTTTTGTTCATTCTGTTTGATCATCAGGAAGACTGCTAGAGGGCTGGACGAACGGAAATCCACTGGAATGGCATAAAATAATGGTCAGTTTTACTTTTCGCCTGAGAAACCGCCGTGATCCTTTTTTTTACCCAAAATAAGCCGCACACCCTTATCGTAACTGAAATAACTGAACATCCATTGCAGTAAGACAATTAGGCGACTCCTAAAGCTAATTATTGAGATAAGGTGAATGAACATCCATATAAGCCATGCAAAGAAACCTTGTGTTTTATATTCTTTCCCAAATAGTTTCAGATCAGCTACGGCGTGGTTACGCCCAATAGTTGCCATTGAACCTTTGTCATCATACTTAAATGGTTTCAAGTTTTCATCCTTTAAAAGCCGGAGCAAGTTTTTTCCTAAAAGACGTCCTTGCTGCATTGCCGGCTGCGCAACCATTGGATGGCCGTAGGGGAATTCTTCCGATATCATAGCTGCTACATCGCCAATAGCAAAGATGTTATTGTAACCTTTAACCCGATTTACTTCATCTACAGCGATCCTTCCCCCCTTTAACATAACTTCGGGATTCAATCCATTTACAGGTGCTCCCACTACTCCTGCCGACCAAATAAGTGTGTAAGTTTTTATTTCCTCGCCTGAATCAAGCGTTACCTTAGTGCCATCATACGATTTTACCCTTCGGTTTAACCAAACTTTCACGCCATAGCGCTCCAGATATTCCAATGATTTTTTAGAAGCACCTGCAGACATACCTTTCAGCAGTTGATCTCCGCTTTGGATAAGGTTGATGTCCATTTTCTTGATATTCAGTTCTCTATAGTCTTTCGGGAAAACGTGCTTCCTTAGCTCGCTCAACGCACCTGCTAGTTCAACTCCTGTAGGCCCACCGCCCACAATAACAAAATCCATCAGAGTATTGAGTTTTTCTTCGTCTCCAGCTTGTAGTGCATTTTCGAGATTACAAAGAATTGTGTTTCGAAGCTCGAGCGCATCGTCAATGCTTTTTATTGCAATGGCGTTCTTTTCCATTACTTCGTCGCCGAAATAGTTAGTAGCGGCACCGGTAGCGATCACCAGAAAATCATAATGTAAATGGCCTATTTTGGTAACAACCTCCTGTTTATCAGGATCAATCCTAAGTACTTCGGTTAAGCGGAAATAGAAGTTTTTCTGGTCTTCCAGGATTTTTCTGAATGGATGAATGATATTTGCAGAATCTAGGGCTGAAGTAGCAACCTGATAAAGAAGAGGCTGGAACGTATGGTAATTGTGTTTATCTAGTAGTACAACTTGTACAGGAGCTTTCGCCAAAGATTTCACAAGCTCAAGGCCTCCAAACCCGCCTCCGATTACTACTACCCTTGGATTGTCAGAATGTGTTATACCTGAAATTTCAATCATTCTTTCTTTTTTTACCACAACAGGATAATAGGCGTAATTGTTGAAGAAGAAGGATTCAATAAGCGAGATAATGACCGGTAAAAGAAACCAAAACATAAATGGCAGCGTTTGGAAAATGGCCCTGAAGCAGTTTTCCGATGCAACAACCAAGAGTGCTCCAGAAATTACGGGAGGATGTGTTGTGACTACGATTGCAGGTCTTGCCATTACCCTGTTAATAATGCCTCTGGAGATATCTGCTAGAAAAAATAAAGATTTGGCTGAAAAAAACCTGCTGAAGGATAAGATCTCCGTTCTCAAAAAAATTAAGAAGCATTTGATTAAAGCGGCCGACGGTGATCTTGAATTATTTAACCAATACCGTTTCCTTAAAGCAGTAGATGAAAGGGAAGATAAGTTGAAATACAGAGCATTAGTTCATGCAACTAAGTCACCTCTCAAGGTGGCCTCTTTAGTGGGAGAGTCTTTTTCGGCAACAAGTGATTGTGTTAGACTTTGCCATGAAAGCGTAATTAGTGATGTCAAGGCTGGAGTCCTTCTATTGCATGCTTCTTTTAATGCAATTTTAGCACTCGCTAGTAGTAACATGAGCAGTTTGAAAGAAGGCGATATCAAATTATTTGAGGATTTAAGGTCCTCTTTAATACAAAAGGTATCCCCTGAAATTGATATCATTTCCAAGAGGATCGATGCCTGCCTGTAGGCTACTTAACTCAGAAATTCTAGATCTTAGTAATTAAATCAGTAGTAGAGAATATATGCTTCGTTGGATAGATGTAATCAAGTATTCAAAATATGGAAATCCAGAACCGGTTAAACGCATTGAGAAATCAGACGAGGAGTGGCGGATGCTACTAACGGAGGAGCAATTCCGGATCACGCGACTTAAGGGCACCGAAAAACCATACTCCGGGATGTATTGCAGGTCTTACGAACCGGGACAATATGCGTGCGTATGTTGTCGGTCCTTACTCTTTGATTCAGTGGATAAATACAACTCTCTTTCCGGTTGGCCAAGTTTTACTCAGCCGATACAGAAGTCGGCATTGAAATATCAATTGGATATGGGGCACGGCATGAAGAGGATAGAGGTGATGTGCAATATCTGCGACGCACATCTCGGTCATGTATTTCCCGACGGACCAGAACCTTCAGGTATCCGGTATTGTATCAACTCGGAAAGCATTACAAGAATTGATGATAAAATGCAGCTAGCTGTTTTTGGAGGAGGGTGTTTCTGGTGTCTAGAGGCCTTGGTGCAGCAGGTAGAAGGTGTAATTTCTGTGGAACCAGGATATAGTGGAGGGAAAGGCTTTAATCCAACATATAAGGAAGTGTCTAGTGGTTTAACCGGACATGCAGAAATGCTCAGGGTAAAATTCGATCCTGTTGCTATTTCGTATGAAGCGCTTATAAAGATCTTTTTCTCTATTCACGATGCCAGCCTGCTTGATCCGGAAGATGGGAATTATACCCAGTATCGATCGATTATATTATTCTATAATAACGACCAAAAGCAAGCTGCGGAAAAGGTTAAAGAGGAAATAGAAGTATTATCCGGAAGAAAGATCTTTACAGAAATCGCGCTCTATAAAGCATTTTACCCTGCAGAGGAGAAGCATCATAATTATTTTTTAAATAATCCTGACGCGCCTTATTGCTGCAATATTATTCAACCGAAGCTGGAAAAGTTGCGCGCAATGCATCCGGAGAAGCTTAAAAAATCTGGTTTATAGCTGCTTAATTCCCTAAATCCATTGTAAGGTTTCCGAACATTTCATCCTGAGTTTACGTAAAATGCGCTTACTTGAATAAGGCTGATGATTAGATATAGGTATCTTACTATTTTTTTGTTTGCTCTTTTGTTAGCTTTTGAATTTCAGCTTAATGCTCAAACTGCTGTTAAATTTACGAGGAAAACAAGTCGGGAGGGACTTTCTCAAAGTTTTATTAGAAATGTTATTCGTGACCCAAAGGGCTTCATATGGATTGGTACGGGAGACGGCCTCAATAAATACGATGGTTATCACTTCAAGATTTACAGGAGCAACTCAAAGGTAAAGGGTAGTCTTAGCGGAAGTAACATTATCACCACCTTTGTAGATAAGCAAGGTGTAATGTATGTGGGTACAGATAACGGAGGTGTTAATGTTTTCGATGCGAAACAGGATACTTTTACTATTTACAAGCACGATCCAAAAGTTTCGGGCAGTATAAGCTCAAACAGAGTAACTTGCTTTTTCGAGGACCATAAAGGCGTGTTATATGTTGGGACCGAAGATGCCGGTCTTAATATTTTTGATAGGAAAACTAGAAAGTTTAAGGTCGTCTTTGATTCGAGATCAGGAAGGAAAGGGTTGGTAAGTCATATTATCCGCGCTTTAGCAGAGGATAAGGAAGGGAATTTATGGGTGGGGACAGAACACGGCCTTACAATAGTAGACCAGCAGAGAAGGAACTTTACCACTTATACGCATTCAGCAAATTCTTCAAGTTTAAGTGTTGATGCTATAAGAACTATTTTTGTAGACAGAGAAGGAGAAGTTTGGGTCGGAACAGCATTTGGTGGATTAAATCATTTTTTGAAGAGGACCAATACCTTCGAGCATTACAAACATCAGGAAACTAACACTAATTCTATTTTAGGTGACTATGTTCCCAAAATTTGCCAACCGAAAGACGGAAAACTCTGGATAGCGACTAACATGGGAGTTAGTGTCTTTGACAAAAGTAACAACACTTTTGCTAATTATACCAATGATCCATTTGATGAAAATTCATTGTTGGATAACGGTTTGAACACAATTTATGTTGATAGATCGGACAATATTTGGGTTGGGAGCATTGCTGGATTGTCAATAAAGGAGGCAGGACAATCCAAGTTCCCCCGATACAGTTATAACCCAGGAAAGCCGGAAGGCTTAGGCGGGAGAGAAGTTTTTAGTGTAACCCAGAGTAAACAAGGAGAGATCTTTTTGGGATTACGCGAAGGATTCGATGTATTCAATCCCTCACAAAAAAGCTTTCGGCATTTTCTTAATGATAAAACTGGGCGGACATTGGGAACAGTTACTTCTATGTTATTTGACAGAAATAACGAGTTGTGGTTGGGGACCTTTGAACAAGGTCCTATAAAAGTGGATATTGAGAAAAACCTTTTTAATATCTATAAGGGTATAGACGACCAGACAAAAAAAACATATAGTATACGTGATGTCTGGTTTATTCGTGAGGACTCTGAGGGTGATCTTTATATAGGTTCTTTCAGTAGTGGCGTGATGAAGTTGGACAACAGGGATAACCTTTTTCACAGAATTTATTGGAAGGGTAAAAATATACCTTATTTAGGAATAACCTGTTTTTATATTGACCGCAAGGATAATATCTGGCTCGGCTCAAGTTTGCATGGTTTGGTTAAAATTAATATTAAAAAGGGTACATATAGGGAGTATAGGCACGATAGTAAAAATCCTAAAAGCATAAGCGATAATTTTATTTCTAATATCCTCGAAGATAGTCGTGGTAATTTTTGGGTCGGTACGCAGGCTGGCTTAAATCTTTTGCACGATAATAATACGTTTACACGATTTTCAGAAAAGGACGGACTTGCCAACCATTTTATCAATGGTATTTTAGAGGATCGAAAAGGATTTTTATGGCTAAGTACGAATAAGGGCTTGTCTCAGTTTGATTTAAAAAATCGGAGGTTCAGGAATTATAATCTTAATAATGGGTTCGATGATAACGAATTACTGTCTAGAGCTTATTATAAGCTGAAGAGCGGGGAGTTTGTGTTTGCAGGACTAAACGGTTTCAATATTTTTCATCCCGAGAAACTTAAAATAAATCAAAAACTTCCTACAGTTTTTATTACTGATTTTAAAACTGGCAACAAATCTGTGATCCCGGGCGAGCGGTCACCATTGAAGGAGGTTATAAACGAGGCACGCGAGATCCGGTTAAATTACGATCAAACTGAGTTCTCTTTTGATTTTGTCGCGCTTAATTTCTCCCGAACTAAAGAGAACCATTACGCTTATAAGTTGGACGGTTTTGACAAAGATTGGGTTGAAGCCGGGACTTCCAGAAACGCTGCATATACTAATATCCCTCCAGGTGAGTATACTTTTAGAGTAAGGGCAACTAATAACGATGGTGTTTGGAATGAGGAAGGTGCATCTATAAAGGTAGTGATCGTTCCTCCGTTCTGGCGTACCTGGTGGTTTATTTCTGTGAGTGCAATAATTATAGTAGGCGGAGCAATCTTCTTTTATTTTTATCGAGTATTTAAAATGAACCAACAGAAGGCGGAACTTGAGAAACTGGTTCAGGAACGGACTAATGAGGTTGTAAAGCAGTCAAAAGAGTTGCAGGAACAAACAGAACAGTTGAGGAATTTCAATCTGGCTTTGCAGGAAGAAAGAGAGAAGGCTGAGAAAGCAAATCAGGCCAAAAGTACATTCCTCGCAACTATGAGCCACGAAATCAGAACGCCAATGAATGGTGTAATTGGTATGGCATCTTTATTATCTGATACAAAGTTGAATGCTGAGCAGGCAGAGTATGTAAGTGTTATCCAAAATAGTGGTGACGCATTGCTCGCTGTAATTAATGATATTCTAGACTTCTCCAAGATTGAGTCGGGAAATATGGAACTGGAAAATCACGGGTTCAACCTGTATCAGTGCGTTGAACACGTAATGGACCTTTTTGCAACAAAAGCTGCGGAGCAAGGCCTGGATTTGATTTATCAGATCGATAGTAAAGCTCCTTCGCAAATTATAGGTGACAGTTTAAGGCTTAGACAAGTTTTAATAAACCTGGTAGGTAATGCATTAAAATTCACACATCAGGGTGAGGTATTTGTAAGAGCTAGTGTATTGGATGTAAATGGGGGAGATCTCAGACTTCAGTTTGATGTAAAAGATTCAGGAATAGGTATTCCGGAAGACAAGTTACCTCGTCTTTTTCAAGCATTTTCTCAGGTTGATTCATCCACAACCCGTAAATACGGTGGTACTGGACTCGGTCTGGCTATTTGCGAGCGACTTGTTAAGTTAATGGGTGGAGAGATAAGTGTAGAAAGCATTAAAGGCGAGGGATCTATTTTCAGTTTTACAATTCGGACCCGGCAGGGTAATCAGGCTTTAAAGCATTATGTTACTTTAAATGCTTCTGAAAATGAAGGGAAAAAGGTGTTGATCGTAGATGATAATAAAACTAACCTCTCAATCCTAAAATCTCAGCTTGAGCTGTGGAAGCTTGATGTTACCGTTGCTGACTCAGGGGCTCGGGCCCTGGAGAGTTTAGTAGCTGCAGAAGATTTTCAACTAATTATTACTGATATGCAGATGCCGGAAATGGACGGAGTACAGCTTGCGGAAGCCATGAAAAGAAGGGCGCCAGACGTACCAATCATTCTGTTAAGTTCGATTGGGGACGAATCCAGATCAAAATATCCTCACCTGTTTAATTCAGTGCTCACGAAACCAGTAAAACAACAGCCATTGTATAAGTTGGTTATGGCAGAGCTCAAACAGCAGAAACAGCCCAAAAAACTGGAGGAGAAAAAGGCAACCACCTTATCCAATGACTTTGCAGAAAGCTTTCCTCTCAATATCCTGTTGGTTGAAGATAATATTATTAATCAAAAACTTGCCATGCGTATCTTAACAAAGTTAGGTTATGAGCCTGGGCTTGCAAATAATGGGCAAGAGGCGGTAGATATGTTAACTGATAGGCAATACGATGTTGTGTTGATGGATATGTTGATGCCCCTTATGGATGGCCTGGAAGCTACGAGGTACATACGAAAAAATCACCAACATCAACCTGTTATCGTTGCTATGACCGCAAATGCAATGGCCGAAGACCGGGATGCATGTATTAATGCAGGAATGAACGATTATATAACAAAGCCGATTAATATTGAGATATTAAAAAAGTCTCTAATTGAGTCTGCGGATAAAATTAATGCATAAATCTTAATTCTGCCTTATTTTTGTCTTATGTTGAATATATCAAACATCCATCACGTCGCTATTATTTGCTCTGATTATTCAGTCTCTAAGAAATTTTATACTGAAATACTGGGACTTAAGATTATATCAGAGATTTACAGGGCAGAAAGGGACTCTTATAAACTGGATTTAGAAATTGGAAATACGCAGATCGAGCTATTTTCATTTCCAAATACCCCTCCGCGTCCATCTCGTCCGGAAGCACAAGGCCTGCGTCATCTGGCCTTCGCTACTGATAATATTGAGTTAGCCGTTGAAACGCTAACAAGATTTGGGATCAGTGTTGAGGCCGTTAGAATTGATGAAATTACCGGCAAACGTTTTACTTTCTTTGCTGATCCAGATAACCTTCCACTTGAGCTCTACGAGAAATAGTATTTTCCGCTTCAAGCAGTTTGAAGTCGATCAAACTGGTTGTGCAATGAAGATTAACACAGATGGAACTGTTCTTGGTGCACTTTCCGATGCTATTAATCCGGGTACTATTCTGGATATAGGAACGGGAACTGGCGTTGTTGCTCTAATGTTAGCCCAACGTTTTCCTAATGCTACTGTTCATGCTGTTGAGATAGAGGAAAAAGCCGCAGAACGATCTAGCATTAATTTTAGGAATTCACCTTTTTCAAATAGGATGCATTTGCACGCCTGTTCCTTTCAGCAATTATCTATTGACTTTCCTCATGAAAAATTCGACCTTATTGTTAGTAATCCTCCATTTTTTATAGATGCGCTAAAGAATCCTGACGAAAAGAAACAGACAGCGAGGCACGCGGATCTTAATTTTTTTAGGGAATTAGTTGACTTTATAATTGATCATATAAGTCCCATAGGTGTTGCCTCGCTTATATTACCTAACGAAACTGCATTAATGGTAAAACGCCTTATTGCCCTAAAAGGTCTTTTTATTTCAAGTGTGATTAATGTTCGTTCGTTTGCAGACTCTCAGGTGCACCGTCAGATAATTAGTATATCCCAAATAGAAAAAACGGCAAGCGAGAAAGATTTTGTAATATATTCAAAGCAAAAAGAGTATTCCGAACAATTTGTTAATAATTTAAAACAATTTTTTACAATATTCCAATAATGGTAATATATTAGCAGAACGTCTACCATCTTACGTAACCAATATTAATGACTACTATCGGTTTAATCTCAGATACCCACGGGTATCTCGACGATAAAGTATTTAAATATTTTAACGAATGCGACGAGATATGGCATGCCGGCGACTTTGGGAACCTCGATCTCGCTGATAAACTTGCTGCATTCAAGCCGCTAAGAGGGGTATATGGAAATATCGACGGAAGGGATATCCGAACGGTTTATCCGGAACATTTGCGATTTAAGTGTGAGGAAGTAGATGTTTGGATGACACATATTGGTGGTTATCCGGGCAAGTATAATCCAAAAATTAAGGAGGAAATCTTCGCTAATCCACCAAAAATTTTTATCGCCGGGCACTCTCATATTTTAAAGGTGATCTTTGATAAAAAAATTGGCACTTTACACTTAAATCCTGGTGCAGCAGGCAAACAAGGATGGCATAAAATGCGTTCTTTATTGAAATTCTGCATTTCTGGAGAAAAAATCCATACCTTAGAGGTGATAGAATTGGGGATTAGATAATGTAAAAAATACACTAAGTACTATGTCAGCAGTAAAAACACTAGGTCAATTTATCATTGAAAAACAAAAAGATTTTCCTTATGCCAAGGGAGAATTGTCACGGTTATTAAGAGATATTGGTATAGCCGCCAAAATCGTCAACCGTGAAGTAAATAAGGCAGGTCTTGTTAATATTCTGGGTGAAGTGGGAACCACCAACTCTCATGGTGAAGCACAGAAAAAATTAGATGTCTATGCAAATGAACAGTTCATCTCAGCTTTGACCTGTGGAGGTGAATGTTGTATTATTATTTCAGAAGAGAACGATGACCCAGTGTATATAGAATCTGAAGTTTCTAAAAATGCAAAGTACATAGTAGCTATTGATCCCCTTGACGGTTCGTCAAATATTGATGTTAATGTTTCTATTGGTACTATATTTTCTATTTACAGGCGAAAATCCGTCGATGGAAGAGCTACTATTGAGGATGCATTGCAAAATGGTACAGAACAAGTAGCGGCAGGATATGTAGTGTATGGAGCATCAACTATGTTGGTTTACACTACTGGAAAAGGGGTAAACGGGTTTACTCTTGATCCTTCCATTGGAGAATTCTGCTTGTCACATCCCAATATGAAAATTCCTAAGACGGGAAACATATATTCAATTAACGAGGGAAATTATGTTCATTTTCCCTCTGGTGTAAAGCGGTACTTAAAATACTGCCAGGTTGAAGATAAAAATACTAATCGCCCTTACGTTTCTCGTTATATCGGTTCTATGGTGGCAGACTTACACCGTAACTTATTGAAAGGGGGAATATTTATTTATCCAACTACATCCAGTGCTCCTAATGGCAAACTGCGCTTAGTTTACGAATGTAATCCTATGGCCTTTATTATTGAGCAGGCAGGAGGTCGCGCCACTACAGGCTTCGAAAGAATTCTTGAACTGAATGTAGAGTCTTTGCATCAGCGTTCCGCCATTTTTATTGGCTCTGAGGAAATGGTTAAAAAAGCTGAGGAAATGATGATGGATTTTTCTCCAGAAATAGCTCCTAAAAAAGTAGTAGACATAACGGGAGCATTGAAGGTAGAAAAGAAGGAGGCACCTCTTGTAGTCGATTCCATTGAAAAAGAGCTAAATAAACTGGGAGTAGTGGGAGGTATTGATTAAAACGGATCTATTCACGTCCATTTTCAACTTCGAACACTGAATCAATCAATAGTTTATCTTTTTGTTGAGATGCTGCGACTGCTAACCGGTCGCAGCGCTCATTTTCTGGGTGCCCAGCATGGCCTTTGATCCATCGAAACTTGACGTTATGCAATTTGTAAACTTGTAAGAAGCGAAGCCACAAGTCTTTATTTTTTTTACCGGCGAAACCCTTATTTAACCAACCGAAAACCCATTTCTTTTCTACTGCCTCTACCACATATTTCGAGTCTGAATATACGAGCACATCTTGTCCCTGTTTTTTAATAGCCTCCAGCCCGGCAATAACCGCTAGTAACTCCATTCTATTATTCGTAGTCAATCTGTACCCTGCCGAGAGTTCTTTATAATGGGGACCTGACCTTAAAATTGCTCCGTAGCCACCTGGGCCAGGGTTTCCACGTGAGGCACCATCTGTGAAAAGTTCTATCATTTACATTAATTTCTTAAGGAGCTTCAAATACTTCAACGCAGAACGCAGGATCCTTGAAAATGCTGCGATTGATCTTAATTGCGAGGCGGCAAAATTAGTATTTGTTTACTGACGAAGTGAATTAATATTAAACTAAAACTTGAGAAAGCATTAAGGTGGTAATATTGAAATCTTTACATGCTGCATAATGGCCTTCTAATATCATGTCGCGTTTTGCCCTTATAATTCGTTAAGTGTTAAAATTATTACGCTTAACATGATTAGATATTTTATTTACGCATTTTCAATGATTTTTTACGTGCTAACAGCCTGTAAAAAGGAAGCGCCCATATCAAACGCAATGGTTGGAGAATGGGAACTTGCCGGTTCTGTTAATGGAATGACAGGAAGAATGAATAAGAATACTAGCGGAAACGGAAATTTATTAAAGATCTCCAGACAAAGCTATGAGAGGTATGATCATTGGAATTTAGTGGAGAGTGGTTCTTATAGCATCAGGCAGGAAAACTCGATACTATATAATAAGAGGCTAAATAGAATAATTTTTAACGAAGAGTTTGACTCGCCAAGATCCTTTGTAACAATTGAAAGTGACCAATTAACAATTTGGTTAGATGCTTTTGACGGTCCTTCAGTGACCTATAAGAAACTTAAATAGCCAATAGATGTACTAGCCACATAAAACTTGGGAACATTAGCCCATTTTAATTCGGACGCTTATCGTTTCTAACCTGGGCTAAACCCAATTAATACATCCCTGTTAGAAAATACTACTTATGTGGTTTCTTTAATTGTAGTTTTTTAGTTACCCTCAAGATTTCAAACCCTATTTGTAATCAGGTTACTTGGTTTCTAACTATTGTAACATCCATGTGCAACTGCCGTAGAAGTAGCCAAGAAACTATCTCATATATGAATCTTTAACTTTAGAAAGCACAGAGCAACTTAATTGCATTGTTATGTTTTAGAATCAATTTTTTTAGACAAAAAGGCCTGCAAATTTAAATATTGTTTTTTATGGAAAGTGATTATGGACTGTGGAGCATTGTGCTGTTAAGCACAACAATGAAAGACATTACACTTGAGCAGATAGAGAAAGACCTGTACAGAAGGAGAGAGATACGGAAGAAAAACGGAATAACGGGTATCGTTATTAATGCACGTGGCAATATTTTGCTCTCCGCGGAAGGAAAAAAGGAGCATGTGAAACTTCAGTATGATGAAATTAAGAAATACCAGGGTCATCATAGTATTATTAAACTTTATTTCGGGCCAATTCCCTTTCGATTTTTCGAAGAGGATCCACTAGCGTTTAAATCTTTAGGGGTGGAAGAACATAAGTTCTTAGACTCTTTCAAGTCCGAAGAACAGAAAGAGTACTTGCAGGAGGTACTTAATATCGAACACCCGGTCAGCCGGATCATAAACGATTTTATAAAGAATAATTCGAAATAGAAAGCGGACCAATCTTGTAAAGAGCGTAAAAGGTTTTCAACAAAGCCTTTCGAGCTTTAAACATTTTTTCTAGCCCTCTGCTTAAAGGAACTGACTTTTCTAGCGTTTTACACTTACCATCAGTAATAGCTGATGGAAGCACCATTTTAACATTAATGCTATCATTTTAACCAAAATTGCCCTAACCACTATCATCCTCACCCTAGTTTTGTAATATTAATCAATTAAAGTAAGCTATTATCTGTGGTCCAATTAACACATATAATAGCCCTCTTGAAAATACTAATATGAAAGACTCTATCAAAGGCAGGGACCGGCCCCCCCGCTGTTTTTTCTGCTTATCAATCACGTATGCTAATCAATTCCTTAAAAAACTCAATTAGTACTAATGGAAAGACTAATCTTCAATCTTAAAATCAAGGTGTCGTTTCTATCCTTGTTATTTGTTTTGCTATCTGTAGCAGGGTATGCTCAAACCCGGCGAATAACGGGAGTTGTGCTCGATGATCAAAATCAACCGCTTCCCGGAGCTGCTGTTAAAGCAAAATCAGGGTCGGGTTCGGCGACAACGGATGTAAATGGAAAGTTCTCTATTTCCGTCTCTGATAACGAACAATCATTAGTGGCAAGTTTTATTGGCTTCGATAATAAAGAAGTTCGAATCAATGGTCAAAGCGCTCTAACCATCAAGCTAGCTCCAAGCAGTAAAAGTCTCAAAGAAGTTGTTGTGGTTGGCTATGGAACTCAAAGGCGGGAAGCAATCACTGGATCGGTAGCTTCAATTGGGGGAGACGCAATTCGCGAAGTACCTGCGGCTAACGTTTCACAGGCCTTACAGGGCCGTCTACCAGGGGTGGAGCTATCTCAAACATCATCCCAACCAGGTGCTGCCATGCAAATCCGTATACGTGGGGTACGATCCCTAAGCGCTGAGAATAATCCTCTTGTTGTACTTGATGGAATTCCATTCGCAGGTTCTATTGGGGATATCAATCCAAATGACATCAAGAGTTTAGATATTTTAAAAGATGCTTCGGCCACAGCCATTTACGGCTCGCGTGGGGCTAATGGGGTAATATTAGTAACTACAAATAGAGGACAGCAAGGTCAAAAAGCGAAATTGAACTTCAATACATTCGCAGGCCCTAAGGAGGTTTTTGCTAAGTATCCTATGATGAGCGGACCTGAGTTTGTCGCTCTTCGTAATGCTGCTGGTTTATACAGCACAAATGGACTTGATGAGTCAAATGATGTAAATACAGACTGGCAAGATCTTTTATACAGGCCTGGAAGTACCCAAAGCTACGATTTAGGGGTGTCTGGTGGAACCGAACAAGGTAGTTATAATTTTAATTTAGGATACTTCAACGATAAAGGTGTAATCCCCACCCAGCAATACGGCAGATATTCCCTCCGAGGATCTTTGGATCAGGGTGTTGGAAAATACCTTCGATTAGGTTTTACAACCAACAATAACTTTAATGTAACCGAGGGATCGAATGTAGGTCTTTATGGTGCATTAAGTATGTCTCCTATCGCAAATCCCTTTAACGAAGATGGAACCTGGAAAAGAACTATAAGAATGGCTCAGGATGAAACTTGGTTATATACAAGGGATATCGTGAACAATTTGCAAGACCGATGGCTGAATGAGACAAAAGCTTTTGGAACCTATAACACATTATATGGAGAGGTGAAAATTCCAGGGGTGAATGGTCTTAAATATCGTTTAAATCTTGGTTTAAATTATCGCCAAAGCAATAATGGAGCCTTTACAGGAGTAGGCGTAAACAATCTTGATCCTAAATATGTGTCTTCAGCATCTATCAATAATGCAAATACACTAGACTGGACAGCTGAAAATTTGCTTACGTATGATCGTACGTTTGCCGAAAAGCACCAATTTAATGTAGTAGCTCTATACTCTGCCTCTGAAAACAGATATAGCACATCAATGGCTTCCGGAAGAAATCTTCCTTCAGACCAATTTCAGTATCACAACCTTGATCAAGCAGCAGAAGAAATGCGGGTGGGTTCAGATCTTACTATATTCGGTTTGTTATCATATATGGGGCGAGTGATGTACTCTTATGACAACCGGTATATGTTATCCGCTACCCTGCGTTCGGACGGATCATCTCGTTTGGCACCTGGACATAAATGGCATACTTATCCTGCCATCTCGGCTGGTTGGAATATCGCAAATGAGAGCTTTATGAAGGACTTTAGTGTTATTAACCAACTTAAACTTCGGGCAGGCTATGGACAAACCTCTAACCAATCTATAGCGCCATATTCAACCCTAGGTCGGTTAGGTACTCGGCCATACAATTTTGGAGACGCAACCTACTCCACCGGTTATTATGTAACAGAGTTACCGAACCAGAATTTAGGTTGGGAATTTTCCAAAACATGGAATTACGGCCTTGACTTCGGCGTATTAAATAACAGGCTATCAGGAACCCTTGAGTATTACGTTACAAATACTGAGGATATTCTGTACAATGTGGGATTACCGCCAACCTCTGGAGTTAATAGTTTGACAGCTAACATTGGAAAGACTCAAAATAAAGGAATTGAGCTTTCACTTAACGGCGTAATTCTAAATAATCGAAATGGTTGGACTTGGGAGGCTGGGCTAAACATTTACAATAACCGTAATAAAATTGTCTCTCTTGCTAACGGAAGCACCAGAGATGAGTTTAATTGGTTCTTCGTAGGGCAGCCGATAAATGTTATTTACGATTACGAAAAGGTAGGCCTATGGCAAGAGGGAGACCCATACCGGAATGTGCTTGAACCCGGAGGTAGTGTGGGAATGATCAAGGTAAAGTATACAGGAGATTATAATGCAGATGGGACTCCAGTTAGAGCTATTGGAGCTGCAGATAGACAAATTCTAAAAATCGATCCTGATTTTCAGGGAGGTTTTAATACAAGGGTTGGTTATAAAGGATTTGACCTAAGCGCCGTTGGCGTTTTCAAGCGTGGTGGCGTCCTTAATAGCACCCTTTACGGGTCAGCTGGTTACTTAAATATGTTGACAGGTCGGAGGGGCAATGTTAAGGTGGATTACTGGACCCCAGAGAATACCGATGCTAAGTATCCTAACCCAGCTGGACCGCGTAGTGGAGATAATCCTAAATATGGGAGTACTCTTGGTTACTTTGATGCTTCCTACCTAAAGTTGCGAACAATAACGCTTGGGTATAATTTTCAACAAAATGGCTGGTTTAAGAAGACTGGTATCGATAGATTAAGGGTTTACTTTACGGCACAAAATCCTTTTGTCCTGTTCTCGCCATATCACCGCGAGTCCGGCCAGGACCCTGAGACAAACTCTTACGGTAACGAGAACGCGGCGGTGGCCTATGGTCAGGAATTAAGAAGAATTCTTACGGTGGGAACAAACGCTCCTTCAACCCGGACCTATTTGTTTGGTGCTAATTTGACCTTTTAATAATTCCAATTATGAAACGAGTACAAATAAAATCCTTTATAGGAGCAGCAATACTCGCTATGTCCGTAGCTAGCTGTTCAAAAATATTAGAAGAGAATCCTCGAAATATATTCGACCCAACTTTCTTCAAAACAGAAAATGGTGTGCTAGGTGGTTTAACTAGCCAATATGCACATCTGCGTTATATCTACGGGCAAGCGTATTATTATAACGCAACCCAAACAGGAACTGATGAGGCCACCTGGGGGCAAAGTGCTGATGGTAACTTTAAAGACATGGACTTTTCAGGTGTAGGGCAATTAACACCGACGACTAGCCGGGCGGATGTTTTATGGGGTGCATCTTTTTCTAATATCAATACGGCAAGTGGGATAATAGAAAATGCTGCAGCGGTTGGCATTTCTGAGGCTTTAATCGCCGAAGCACGTTTTTTTCGGGCATTTGACTATTTCCATCTAGTTCAAACGTTTGGAGGCGTACCGTTAGATTTAGGAGCCGGAGAGTTAAGGTTTAATACTAATCCAGTTAGGGTTTCCAAGCGTAATACTGTCCCCGAAGTTTATACAAAAGCAGTATTTCCGGATCTCCTGAAGGCTGTGAATGATCTTCCAGTTGCTGGAAGAGTAACAGGCGGTGCCACCAAAACTCTTGCACGGCTTTATCTGGCAAAAGCATACCTTACTTATGGATGGTGGCTTCAAAATCCCAACAATATTCCAACTTACCCTGCAACCCCGCGCACTGATCCTGATGGACATGATTCTCAATGGTATTTTCAGCAGGCTTACGATGTTGCAACTACAGCTATCGATAATCCAGGTCCATTTGCTCTTCAACCGACCTACTACGATGTGAATGTTGGCACAAACGACCGAAATAAAGAGATTCTATTATATGCAGATCATACTCAGACTAGTGAGTTTTATAATGGATCAAGCTTGTCATTTGGGAGTGGAGGCGCTCCGGATAATTTTGCCAGTTGGATGATGACTTGGAACTATCCAGACCTGAGAAGTGCAACTACTCCAGGAGGAGCAGCATCTTTCGCTTCCGTTCTTCGTGAGGCAGCGCAGCCCCTAGGCCGCCCTTGGGTTAGAATGGCTCCTCCCATTGGTGTGTTTACAAACACTTTTGCCGATAAAACACTTGATTCGCGCTACGATGGAACCTTTACAACAGTATACCGTGGAAATTGGCAAAAAGCCACCCCTGGTACTCCTCCTGCACAGGCAGTTGTGTATAACGCAAATAATTTACCAGTTAGCCCGGGAGAGCCTATTTTAACTTTCTTGAATGAAGAGCCTACCGTTCCGATCACCTATCCTAGTGATGCAGGTAGAAGCAATGTTGGAGCCGGTCAATTACCCGGAAGAGCAGATTATGTAATTTCCCCAAATGGAATTAGCCGGATCGTCTATCCCGGCCTCTGGAAGCTTGGACCTTATCGTACTGATAACAACGGAGGATTAGGCCAACCAAATGCAGGAAGTACCCGTCCATTTAATATTGCTAAATTCTCAGAACTTTATTTCATTGCTGCAGAGGCAGCCGTAAAAGGAGCAACTATTAAGTCTGGTAAAAGTGCAAGAGAATTATTAAACGTAATTCGAGGACGTGCCGGTAAATGGCGTTGGGATAATAATGGAAATACAGAAAAGGTTCAGGATAATAGCGCAACTTTGATTGCTGCTACCCCAACTACTATTACTATCGATTATATTTTAGCTGAACGTTCAAGAGAATATTATGGGGAAGGGTACCGCTGGTTTGATTTAATTAGAACGCAGAAATGGAACGATTTGGCCTCAACTTATAGAATAGCAGGAACAGCTAAAGGCGATCATACTCCAGTTACTGTTACTCGTACTATTCAGCCGTTCCATTATTTACGCCCGATACCTCAGGGACAAATTGATGCTTTGGATATGAGTGCTGAAGAAAAAGCTGCATATCAAAACCCAGGCTATCAATAAAATTACATTTCTATAATAGGTTATAAATGGCTGCTCTCGGGCGGCCATTTTTATTTTCAGCCTAAATCATTTTGCCCTTTTTAACATTAGTATAAGCTTGTTGCACAAACGTAGCCTCTGTTTATACATCTCGGCATTACTTTTATTGCTCGATGAACAGACACACGGATTGCTGTTACTCAGGTACGGCTTAAGTAATCATTATTATTCTAATCAATTATGAAATACCTGCAAATTTTCTTCTTTGTCTTTCTGCTTACACCTTTTGCAAGTAATGCACAGCTTTCAGAGAAGCAAGCGCCACAACGTTTTGATAGTTTCCTTGAAAACATCCCGCATGGCACTATAGATACTGTAACCTACTCTTCGGCAACAGTTGGCACTAATCGTAATGCTTTAGTCTACACACCTCCGGGATATAAGAAAAATAAAAAATATCCTGTACTGTACCTACTGCATGGAATAGGAGGAGATGAGAAAGAATGGTTCAAGAATGGACAACCTCAAATCATTCTTGATAACCTATATTTCCAAAAAAAACTAAGTCCGATGATTGTTGTGTTACCGAATGGAAGGGCAATGAAAGATGATCGGGCGATTGGAAATATTTACGGATCGGATAAGGTTCAGGCTTTCGCCACTTTTGAAAAAGATCTGCTAAATGACCTTATCCCTTTTGTTGAAAAGAAGTATAAAGTCTTTACCGACAGGGAAAATCGTGCTATTGCTGGTTTATCCATGGGAGGGGGGCAGTCATTGAACATTGGTCTCGGTAATCTGGATAAATTTGCTTGGGTGGCTGGTTTTTCCTCTGCCCCAAATACCAGAAATCCGGAAGAGCTGTTGCCTAAACCTGAAGAAGCAACGAAGAACTTGAAATTATTATGGATCTCTTGCGGTGATCAGGATAACCTAATGCGCATTAGCGCCCGTATGCATGATTATCTTCGGAACAATAAAGTTCCTCATATCTTTTATGTTGAACCAGGTGGTCATGATTTCAAGGTTTGGAAGAACGATCTGTACATGTTTTCTCAGCTTTTGTTTAAACCGGTAAATACAGCTCTGTTTTCTCAGTATACTGTTCTCGGTTCTTCGGCATCTATTACCGATTAATAGTATTTTATCTGGTGTTGATACTGAGAATCCAAAATAATAATTCACATACGCACGCACATACACACACACTCACACACACTACACACTAGCTAACTAATCAATCTTGAACGATGAAAAAATTTTTCCTTTCAGCTATGCTGTCTTTTTTGTTCTCATCCGGGTTTTCGCAGGATGCGATGGTTTTAAGTCCAGACAAATACTTAAAGTTAAATATAACAGTGCAATCTGGCACTCCCATGTATTCTGTCATTTATAAGGGTAAAACAATACTGGAAAATTCGCCACTAGGACTTAAAACAAATGAGGGCGATTTCAGTGCCAACATGAAATATCTTGGCAAGTCCGAAGCTTCAATAAGTAAAGATTATGTTCAAGATAAGATAAAGAGATCTGAGGTAAAATACCGTGCTAATAAGCTTACCTGCGTTCTGGAGAATACTCAGAAAAAGCAGATAAGTGTTGTTTTTCAGGTAAGCAATAATGATATAGCTTTCAGGTATGAATTACCTGAATGGGGAGAACGACGGTCTTGCGTTATTGAGAAGGAGACAACAGGATTCAGATTTCCTTCCTATACAACCACTTTCTTGTCTCCGATGATGCGTCCTATGACTGGTTTTGCAAGGACAGCCCCAAGCTATGAAAGTGGATATATTGCAGATGCTCCAATGGTAAAAAATAATCCGCAAAGTGGGGGATATGTATTTCCGGGACTCTTTCGCATAGGCAATAATGGTTGGGTGCTTCTTTCTGAAACTGGGGTAAGCAGCCAATATTGCGGATCACACCTCGGCGAGTGTTCAAAGGACGGTATTTATAGTATAGAATATCCGGACGTAAGGCAGAATAATGGCTTTGGCAGTACTGGGGCAGCAATCGCATTACCAGGGGCAACTCCATGGCGAACAATAACCGTTGGTGATAATCTAAAACCAATTGTTGAAACCACTATCCCATTCGATGTGGTTGATCCTTTATACGAGCCTTCCCAAAAATATAGATATGGGAAGTCTACCTGGAGTTGGATAGTATGGCAAGATAACAGTATGAACTACGAAGATCAGGTTAAATTTATTGATCTGGCAGCTAGCTTGAAGTATGAGTACATTTTGATCGACGCCCTTTGGGATACTAATATTGGGAAAGAGCGTATGAAGGACCTGATCAGTTATGCAAAATCCAAGGGAGTCGATGTATTCTTATGGTATAATTCAAACGGTCCTTTTAATGATGCTCCACAAGGACCAAGGAATAAAATGAATACCTCCATCGAGAGAAAGAAGGAGATGAATTGGCTACAGGAGGCCGGAGTTAAAGGCTTGAAAGTGGATTTCTTTGGAGGTGACAAGCAGGAAAATATGCGCTTGTATGAAGATATCCTTTCTGATGCCAACGACTATGGCCTGATGATCGTATTTCATGGAACAACTCTTCCCAGGGGATGGGAACGAATGTATCCTAATTTTGTAGGCAGTGAAGCTGTAGTTGCATCAGAGATGCTGGTTTTTGTTCAGGCAGTCAGAGAGTCCGAGGCGTATAACGCTACACTTCATCCCTTTATCAGAAACACTGTAGGAAGTATGGAATTCGGTGGCACGCTCCTCAATAAGTTCCTGGTAAAAAGTAACGAAGGTAGAAACAAACGACTAACAACTGATGCTTTCCAGCTGGCTACAGCCGTACTATTCCAAAACCCTGTGCAAATGTTTGGCCTCACTCCTAATAATCTGACAGACGTTCCTCCATTCGAAATTGAATTTATGAAGCAGGTACCAACTACCTGGGATGAAACTGTTTATATTGATGGGTATCCTGGTAAATATTGTGTATTAGCTCGCCGTAACGGTGATAACTGGTATGTGGCTGGTGTAAACGCAGAGAAAAATCCCTTAAAACTAAAAGTACAACTGCCTATGCTTGCGGGAAGAAAAGTGCGAATGATTGGCGATAGTCAGAATAAGGATCCATACCTGAAGGAAGTAGAAATTAAGAAGAATGGCCTGCTGGAGGTGGAGATGCAGTCTGGTGGAGGAATGGTTTTGGCTCCAATAAAGTAGGACGATGATTAAGAATAATTCGGGTTCCTTAGCTGAAACACTTGCTTCTCAATTAACAAGAGGTTTTTTAACTATCATCTTGATTTTATTTCTGATTAATAGGCAAATATATGCCCAAAATTTGTCAAACTCATCGCAACATTCCTCTTTAAAACTTTGGTACAACAAACCTTCAGGCAAGGTATGGGAAAATGCGTTACCTATAGGAAATGGAAGGCTGGGAGCTATGGTTTATGGGAATGTTGAGACAGAGACGATTCAAATGAACGAGCACACACTTTGGAGCGGAGGTCCCAATCGCAATGATAATCCTAGTGCTTTGGATTCCCTAGAGGCAATACGAAAGCTCTTTTTTGAAGGAAAACAGAAGCGAATGAGGTCAACCGCTTAAGTCTCCTGGTATTAAGTTAAAAGTTGCTTCAGGTCAGAATAGCAATCCTTTTTATAGAGTTCCCGCAACCCCGGATCCGGTTGTCTCTCCAAAAGCAACTTTTGTAGTTCCTCCGCTTGAAGGTACTGTAGTATTTGATGTAGCTACACTGGCTGGCAATGAATATACTTTCTATGCCCGGGAATAACATATTTACTCCTTGACTTTCAAAAGAATGATGAAGCGTTATTTTTAAAATAAATTTTGGCCCTTTTAACAAAAGTGATATTCATTTTCACATTTGTCCCCCTTCAGCAATAGCTGTTCAAATAGCTTTGCTTTAAAACTAACTCTGCTTACCGTTATAAACAAGAAATGAAACGAATACGTGTTGTAGTTGCTTTTTTAGCATTTTTATCATCTAGCCTGGATTGCTTTTCACAAGACTCGAAATTCTATATATTCTTATGTCTCGGACAATCGAATATGGAGGGAAATGCCAAATTTGAACCTATTGATACTCTGGTTGATCCACGCTTCCAGGTTCTTGAAGCAGTTGATTGCCCTGCTTTAAAGAGAACCAAGGGCAGTTGGTACCCGGCTGTTCCTCCCTTGGCAAGGTGTAAAACAGGTCTAACACCTGCCGATTATTTCGGTCGCACTCTTATAGAGAATCTGCCTAAAGATGTAAAAGTAGGGGTAATTAATGTCGCTGTAGGTGGCTGTAAAATAGAATTATTTGATAAAGATAATTATCAGTCTTATGTTTCCTCTGCTCCAAATTGGTTGCAAAACACTGTAAAAGAATATGATGGAAACCCTTACGGCCGACTTGTAGAGATGGCCAAGCTGGCACAAAAGAAGGGGGTAATAAAAGGCATCCTACTACATCAGGGCGAATCAAATACTAATGATGCTACCTGGCCCGGAAAAGTTAAAAATGTATACAATAACCTCTTGAATGATTTGAATCTTCAATCAGGTTCTGTTCCTCTCCTGGCTGGAGAAGTGGTTCATGCAGACCAGGGAGGTATCTGTGCTAGTATGAATAAAATTATCGCCACCCTTCCTGAAGTTATCCCTAATTCTTATGTGATTTCGTCAAGTGGCTGTGAAGACACAACTGACAATCTTCATTTTTCAGCTGCAGGATACAGGGAGCTTGGAAAAAGATATGGATTAAAAATGCTTTCCCTGCTAGGGTATAAGTTGAAATAGCCCTAGAAATACCATTAAGTGCAATAAAATAGCTGACCGTTAAAATGTTCAAAAATATATTCAGGAGAAGTCTTTCGGCAATCTTAGTGCTTCTTGCTAGTACCCTATTTGCCCAAAATCCTTTTATTACTAACCAATTTACCGCAGATCCCACTGCCCGGGTTTTTGGCGATAGAGTGTATGTTTATCCGTCACATGATATCCCACCAGCTCCGGGAAAAGGCCGTCCTAACTGGTTCGTTATGGAGGATTATCACGTCTTTTCTTCCGGCAATCTTGTCGACTGGACTGATCATGGTATGATCGTTCATCAAAATAAGGTTCCATGGGTAAAACCTGAGAGCTATAGTATGTGGGCTCCCGACTGTATTTACCGGAATGGTAAATACTATTTTTACTTTCCCAGCACCCCTGCTGATACAAATGCAAATGGTAAAGGTTTTACAATAGGAGTAGCCGTTGCTGACAAACCTACAGGACCATTTGTACCTCAGGCAACACCAATAAAGAATGTTAAGGGTATTGATCCTAATGTTTTTATAGACAAAGATGGCCAGGCCTATCTGTACTGGTCGCAAGGAAATATTTATGGGGCAAAGCTTAAGGAGAATATGCTAGAGTTAGCTTCAGAACCTATTGTTCTTCAGGATCTTCCTACCAAGGGTTTAAAAGAAGGACCCTTCCTCTTTGAGCGTAACGGAATTTATTACATGACCTACCCGCATGTAGAGAATAGGATTGAAAGGCTGGAATATGCTGTAGGAAACAATCCTCTCGGTCCGTTCAAGTTTGCCGGAGTCATCATGGATGAATCGCCTACTGGTTGTTGGACCAACCATCATTCCTTTATACAATTTAAAAACCAATGGTATTTATTTTATCATCATAACGATCTGTCGCCCAAATTCGATAAAAATAGGTCGATAAGGGTAGATAGTCTGTTTTTCAACGAAGATGGTACAATTCGAAAAGTAATTCCAACATTAAGAGGCGTAGGCTTGAGCAATGCCAGAAAAGTAATACAAATAGACCGTTATTCAGAGGTAAGCGAACAAGGTATTACAGTGGATTTTCTGGATACCGCAAGCCGCATGAAGGGCTGGAAAGTTAATTTTAACCAAAAAGATGCTTGGGTCAGGTATAACTCAGTAGACTTCAATAATACAAACCTGAAAAAGTTGATAATTCGCAACTTGGCAGCAGAAGATGCTTTACTCGAACTTCGAGCAGACGGTAAAAATGGACCTTTGATTGGGCAAATAGTCCTTAAAAAATCAGGAGGCTGGAGGGAAAATGGGTTCTCAGCAAAAGCTCCCAAAGGAGTCCATGATCTTTATATAATTATGAAAAGCTCTGCACCTGTGTCAGTTGACTGGCTACGCTTTCAATAACTTAAATTCCATGCTCTTGACACACACAAAAAAAAAACACACAACGAATATAATAATGGATAAAAGAAAAATATGCCTTTCGATGATTGGGCTGTTCATACAATTAGTTACAAAAGCTCAAAATCCTATTATACAAACCATTTACACTGCAGATCCGGCACCTATGGTTTATAACGATACTGTCTATCTATATACAGGTCACGATGAGGATAAATCGACCTGGTTTACAATGAAGGATTGGAGATGCTATACTTCTACAGATATGGTAAACTGGACTGATCGCGGATCACCTTTATCGCTCAAAACATTTAGCTGGGCCAAGAAGGACGCATGGGCAGGGCAGTGTATTCCTAGAAATGGTAAATTCTATTGGTATGTACCTATGAACCACGAAACGATGGGGATGTCTATTGGTGTGGCTGTCTCTGATAGTCCTACCGGTCCATTTAAAGATGCCATTGGCAGGCCTCTAGTGCATAGTGGTAATGGAGATATAGACCCAACTGTTTTTATTGACGAGGACGGACAGGCATATCTCTATTGGGGAAATCCCTATCTCAAATATGTTAAGTTGAATGAAGACATGGTCTCGTATTCTGGCGAAGTAGTAACGGTGCCATTGAATAAGGAAGGATTCAATGTACGATACAAAGATGTAGATAAAAGACCCTCAGCATACGAAGAGGGTCCCTGGATTTATAAACGAAATAACTTGTATTACATGCATTATGCAGCCGGTGGAGTTCCTGAGCATCTTGCTTATTCAACCAGCAGAAGTGCAACAGGACCTTGGGTTTACCGCGATACTATAATGCGTGTAATTGGCAAAGGAGGTGCTTTCACAAATCATCCTGGCGTAATCGATTACAAGGGAAGATCATTCTTTTTTTACCACAATGGGGCTTTGCCTGGTGGCGGAGGTTTTACCCGATCGGTGTGTTTAGATGAGTTTCAGTATAATGAAGATGGAAGTATTCCACGTATCTCTCCTACAAAAGAAGGTGTAAAACCTGTGAAAAATCTTGATCCATTCATCCGGCAGGAGGCCGCAACTATTGCCTGGGAAGAAGGGGTTGAAACAGAGCGCAGTACAGAAGTGGGAGTATATGTAACCGAGATCAGCAATGGGGATTTTATCAAAGTGAGAAGTGTTGATTTCAAAAAGGGGGCAAAAAAGTTTGAGGCGAGTATAGCTTCGGCTTCAAATGGAACGATTGAAATTTATGCCGATAAGTTAGACGGAGAATTATTGGGTGTCTGTAATTTGAAGGATACAGGAGGGCTGGAGAAATGGGCAACGCTTTCAAGTAAAGTCAAAAAAATAGGAGGTGTCCACGACTTGTACTTTGTTTTCAAAGTTAAAGATGAAAGATCGTTCAATTTCAACTGGTGGAAGTTTCGAAAATAATCTATACACCTCACTTCTACTTTAATTCTATACTTGACAAAGAATGAATAATTCAAGAAAAAATATAGTAAGGCTTGCCCTTGCTTTCATAATAGCTTTTATCACAAGTCAGAGTGCCGCTCACGCTCAAACAGTTTGGTTAGACCAATTAGATCTTAGTGCGGCCACTCAAGGCTATGGTGTGCCCAGGAAAAATAAGACTGTAGACGGTAATATAATGAAGATTTCGGGCCAAACCTTTGAGAGAGGGTTCGGTACTCATGCGGAGAGCTCTCTTCAAATTCAATTGGACGGAAAAGCAAGTTTATTTACTGCATGGGTGGGTGTTGATGATGAAATGAAAGATCACCAGCCAGCGGTAGAATTTGTGGTTTATGGCGATGGTAAGAAGCTGTGGTCCAGTGCCGTAATGCGGGTAGGCGACGTGGCCCGGCCTTGTACTGTTAAAGTTTCAGGAGTAAAAAGGCTAGAACTTTTAGTAACAGATGGAGGTAACGGCAACTATTATGACCATGCCAATTGGGCAGATGCTAAATTTGAAACGACAGGTGTTACTTCTTTTGCTACTTATAATCCTGTTTCCAGCGAAGCCTACATTTTAACTCCGAAACCCTCTGCAAAACCAAAAATAAACAGCGCGACTGTATTCGGCGTACGTCCAGGTTCTCCATTTCAATTCAGAATTCCTGCCACCGGAGATCGGCCAATGACTTTTTCAGCTACGGGTTTACCACAGGGACTAAAACTTGATCCTAAAACGGGATTAATTGTTGGCAAACTAACGAAGGCTGGAACTTATCTTGTTCAGTTAAAAGCAAAAAACGCAAAGGGTATTGCAGAAAAAGGATTACGTGTTGTATGCGGAGAAAAGATTGCATTAACACCTCCAATGGGTTGGAATAGTTGGAACTGCTTCGCAGGGGAGGTTTCTGCAGACAAAGTTAAACGAGCAGCAGAGGTAATGGTGAAGTCTGGATTGGTAAACCATGGTTGGACCTATGTCAATATAGACGATTTCTGGCAAAACCATCGGGATTCCAAAGATCCTTCCCTTCAAGGGAAGCTTCGTGACGAGTCAGGTTATATATTACCCAACAAGAGATTTCCAGATATGAAAGGCCTCGCGGATTATGTACACAATCTTGGTCTAAAAATTGGCATTTATTCCAGTCCTGGCCCATGGACCTGTGGTGGATGTGCCGGCAGCTACGGGTTCGAAAAGCAAGATGCCGAAAGCTATGCAAAATGGGGCTTCGACTATTTGAAATACGATTGGTGCAGCTACGGCAATGTTATCAACGGAATGCCGGAGAATGATCCGTACAAGGTGAGTTCGCTGTCCTACCAGGGAGGGAATCAGTTGTCTACTGCGGTTAAACCCTTTAAGCAAATGGGTGACTATCTACTTCAGCAACCAAGAGATATTGTGTTCAGCTTATGCCAGTACGGAATGTCTGATGTTTGGAAATGGGGCGGCTCTGTTGGTGGCACCAGCTGGCGCACTACCAATGACATTACAGACACCTGGACCAGCGTAAAAAATATCGCGTTAGATCAGGATAAATCTGCACCTTATGCTAAACCGGGTAATTGGAATGATCCGGACATGCTGGTAGTGGGCACAGTGGGATGGGGAAATCCTCATCCTACAAAGCTGAAGCCCGACGAACAATATTTGCACTTTAGCCTTTGGAGTCTTTTTTCTGCACCTCTGCTCATTGGGTGCGATATGGAAAAGCTGGACGATTTTACCCTGAATCTCCTAACCAATGATGAGGTGATTGCAATTAATCAGGACGCACTTGGTAAACAAGCAACTTGCCTTCAAACTATAGGTGAATTAAAGATCTATGTAAAGGAACTTGAAGACGGAGGGCGTGCGGTGGGGTTCTGTAATTTCGGTCAGGAAATAGTAGACATTCCCTTTAAAGATCTTCAAATACTGGGTATAACAGGTAAACAAAGGGTGCGCGACGTTTGGCGTCAAAAAGACATAGCGGTAATAAGCTCTGATAAAGAAGCGCTATCAGTTAAAGTTCCTGTACATGGTGTAGCCTTATACAAATTCACCTCCTTCAAATAATTGCTGAAGATGAAAACTTGTATTACGGCTCTGATCCTATTATTTGCTTTTAGTATTCAATGTTCATCGGCACAGCATCTAATGATTCAATCGCCGAATAAGAAGAATATTGTGGGCCTGTATTTGCAGGAAAACGGCAAGCAATCACAATGGTACTTAAAGGTTTCGCGGATCGAAAGTGGGATAAGGAAAGAAGTTATCCAGCAAATAAACCTGGGTCTGAAAAGGAGTGATCAGGATTTTGCATCGACGCTGAAATTCCTTAGGAAGGGGAAACAACAACTGATTACCGAAAGGTATTCCGCACTGCATGGAAAAAAGTCCTTATTTGCAAATTCCGCAAATGAGCTAACGATTTTTTTTGAGAATTCGGTAAAGGGGAAACTGAATGTGATCGTGCGTGCCTATGATGACGGAGTGGCTTTTCGCTACCAATTTCCCGACAAGAGTGGAAGTTATGTTGTAGAAGATGAATTGACATCTTACATCATTCCAAAGGAAACAAAGCGTTGGATGGAGAAATGGAACCCTGCCAATGAGGGATTATATACTTTTATGAGCGATGATAAGGTTCAGCAGCAGGAGTGGTGCTACCCTGCACTATTTCAGACTAAAGATCCCTCGAACTGGTATTTACTCCACGAAGCGGACCTTGATCGGAACTATTGCGGTACCAAACTAAGTAATATTTCTCAAGGGGATAAGTATAAACTTACTTTTCCTGATCAACGGGATGGGAGGGGGCAGGGTGCTTCCAAGCCAACCATTAGCCTTCCCTGGAAGTCTCCATGGAGAGTTATAATCATAGGAACTCTTCAAGACATTGTTTCTTCAACTTTGGTTGATGATGTTTCTGCACCTTCTGTTTTAAAAAATACTGCCTGGATCAAACCCGGTAAAGTGTCATGGAACTATTGGTCGAGCAATCACGGTACCAAAGATTATAAGATAGTAACCGGCTTTGCTGATCTGGCTGTAGAAATGAATTGGCCTTACACGCTTTTAGATTGGGAGTGGGATTCGATGACCAACGGTGGAAATGTTGAAGATGCAGCTAAATACATCCTATCAAAAGGTATTAGACCCCTCATATGGTATAATTCCGGAGGTAATCATACCTGGGTCTCGTCTACCCCAAAAGACCGGATGCTAAACCATGAAAACCGCGTTGTTGAATTTACCAAACTCAAAAAAATGGGATTTGCGGGGGTGAAGATCGACTTCTTTGAAAGTGAAAAGCAGGAGATGATCAAATATTATCTGGATATTCTGGATGACGCAGCAAAATTTGAGATGATGGTTTATTTTCACGGATGCCTTGTACCTCGTGGCTGGGCCAGAACCTATCCGCATTTAATGACTTACGAAGGGGTTCGAGGGGCCGAGTGGTATAACAACGGTCCTGAATTTACCCTTTCCGCATCTGAACATAATACTATCCTTCCTTTTACAAGGAATGTAGTCGGAGCAATGGATTATACACCCGTTACGTTCACCAACTCCCAGTTTCCTCACGTTACCTCCTACGGCCACGAGCTGGCTTTGGCTGTAGTCTTTGAATCCGGGCTGCAGCACCTGGCAGACAGGCCTGAAGGCTATCTTCAGCTGCCAGAGTTTGCCCGCTCATTTCTTAAAGCCGTGCCAAACACCTGGGACCAAACTTTATTATTAGATGGCTTTCCAGGTAGAGATGTGACTATTGCACGTCGGAAAAATAGAACTTGGTATGTGGGGGGGCTGAATGCTGAAATTAGGGAGAAGAAAAAGGTGCTTGATCTTTCTTTCCTGCCGAGGGGTACAAAATATAGCCTCAACCTGATTGCCGATGGACAACATGATAAGGCTTTCGAAAACAGGCTAATACTTGTTGACTCTTCATCTAAGGTAGATGTGAGGCAGCTTCGTAGAGGAGGTTTTGTCGCAACAATAACGCCTGTTAATTAAAAAAAATCTGGAAAGACAATTATTAATAGGGGAGGTACCACAAACTAGGGGAAAATCAAAGTTGGCGAAGATCATTAGCGTGCCCATAGCAATTAGTAAATGCAATAACCATACATATAAACATGAATAAGGTATTTCTGACAATGGCGCTTGCCAGCTTTACAGCTGGAGGGCTGAAGGCTCAAAACCCCATAATTAAAAACATTTTTACTGCTGATCCTGCACCGATCGTACATAAGGGAACAGTCTACCTGTATACTGGGCATGATACAGCTTCCGTAACTGCTACAAATTACAAAATGCCTGATTGGCATGTATTCTCCTCCAGGGACATGAAGAATTGGAAGGACCATGGTGCTTTATTGTCTCCTAAAACATTTTCCTGGGCCACAGGAGATGCCTATGCAGCTCAGTGCATCGAGAGGAATGGAAAGTTTTACTGGTTCGTATCTACGTTTCACAAAAGCGATAGCGTAAGCAAAGGTGGCGCAGCTATTGGAGTAGCTGTTTCAGATAAGCCTACGGGGCCGTTTAAAGATGCGATAGGAAAAGCCCTTGTAATCAATGAAATGACTAAGGATATGAAGCATGCCTGGGATGATATTGACCCTACTGTCTTTGTTGATGACGACGGCCAGGCGTACATGTTTTGGGGAAATGGAAGTTGCAAATGGGTGAAGCTTAAAAAGAGTATGACTGAATTGGATGGTCCTATTACCGCCTTTAAGCCTCAGAATTATATTGAAGGTCCATGGGTTTACAAAAGGAAGGACCTGTACTACCTGGTATATGCGAGTGCTGGTACTAAACCTGAGATGATCGAGTATTGTACAGCAACTAATCCTGCTGGTCCCTGGACTTACAGAGGGATTATCCAGGAGAATGTTCCTAACAGCTTTACTACCCATCCCGGAATCGTTGATTTCAAAGGTAAGTCCTATTTCTTCTATCATAATGGAGCTCTCCCTACCGGAGGTAGTTACAGGCGTTCTATATGCGTAGATTATATGTATTACAATGAAGATGGTACAATTCAAAAGATTGTACAAACCGCCAACGGCGTTGATGCTGTTAAATAGTAAAATTCAGTTAATTGTAAGGTAGAGGAGGATAGCATTTAATTTGAAGACTGTAAATATTTGCAGGTGCTTTAATGTACCTGCAAATATTTTTTTTACTAATTCACCTAGAACTTAACCACTTCCCAGTAAGCTTTTTTAGGCTTGAGTTCCTGGTCAAATAACAGAGGATAGTTTTTTCTACCACGACCATCCAGCCAGGTGTACTTATCTGATACATTCCAGAAAGTAACACCCGTTATGTTCTTCTTGTATTTCCGGAAAACATCAAAAACCATCTTGTACTTTTCAAGCTGCTGTTGTTCCATCTCAGCGGTAAACTCCGCTTTTTGCTGTTGTTGCTGTTGTCCCTGGATCAATTGCCCTCCTTGTCGGCCGCTATAAACCGATATATCAAGCTCGGTAAACTGTATCTGCAGACCAAGCGATGAAAACATCTCAATAGATTTTTCCAGCTCTTGGCGAGTAGGGGTGGAGACAGACCAGTGAGCCTGAAGACCAACACCATGAACCGGAATACCCTTTTCTTTTAGTCCTTTAAGGAGTTTGTAAATCTTATCCCGTTTTGCAGGTATCTCAGTATTATAATCGTTATAAAAAAGCACAGCATCAGGATCGGCAGCGTGTGCATATTCAAATGCTTTTTCTATAAACTCTTCTCCTGTGATTTCAGTCCATTTCGATTTACGGAGATATTCTGGCCCGTCTGCAATAGCTTCATTAACAACATCCCATGCATAGATTTTTCCTTTATAGCGTGAGACAACAGTGTTTATATGGCTCTCTAATCTTTGAAGAAGTATTTCTTTACTAACATTATTTCCGGCTGAGTCGGTGAATAACCAGTTGGGCGTTTGTGCATGCCAGCAAAGGGTGTGGCCGCGGACCTTTAACTTATTTCTTATAGCAAAATTAACAATAGTATCGGCGTCCCTCCAGTAGTACCTGTCTTCTCGGGGATGAATAGGACCCATTTTCATTGCATTTTCAGGCGTAACACTGTTAAACTCATTGATGATTAGATTTGATTCACCTGAGCTAAAATCTGCGGGTCTCACCGCTACTCCTATAGGAAAATATTTTTTGTAATAGTCTTTTAGACCTTTGTTGTCTTTATAGTTATTCGCGGCAATAAAAAGAAGCGACGTTGAGGCCATGAACAGAGTAAGTTTTCGTATGTGTGTCTTCATGAAACAAAAATAATTTCAGTGAATGCAGGAGGATGCTTGGTTTTCACAAATTTAGGGTGCAGATGTTTAAGTTGTTTTTTTCTCACCATTTCTTACCTTCCAAAAACCATAGTTTTGTATTCCAGAGCTTGGCCTAACCTTGATTTTATACGGATTATTGAACATTTGTGCTACCTTTTAGAACAATAACATCATAGCTTTATATCAGTCGGCGGCTATTTTTACAAAATTGGTAATCCGTGTCGACACCATCGAATTAGCCAGTTTAAAACGTACTTTCGCATAAGGATGTTGTATTTTCATCTTTAAAAGCACACTGTACTTAACCAATTAATGATCGAAGAAAACGATAGTTTGAGATGTTGAAGCTGCCATACTTTTATTTCCTTGTTTTTTTTACTGCTTTATCAACCGAGATTAATGCTCAGGGAAGCGAATTGAATTTTATGAACTTCGGCAGCAGGGAGGGGCTATCATCTAACATTGTTACCGCAATGTTGAAAGATAAGTTTGGCTATATGTGGTTTGGGACGGATGATGGTTTGAATAAGTTTGACGGAAAGCAATTTACGGTTTACAGGCACAGTGAAAAGGACTCTTCAAGTATCATTTCCAATGAAATTCTTGATTTACATGAAGACGAAAAGGGAAATCTCTGGATAGCTACAGAAACAGGAATTTCACTTTATAATCGCAAAATGGATTCATTCATTAATTTCAATAAGGTCATAAGTCTCCCAATCATTTCTGTAACCAGCGTGAATGGTAAACTATGGTTAGCAAGTTATAGTGGTTTGATCCTTTTTAATCCAGATAATAGAAAAGCATCCCCTTTCCCAGTCAAAAATAATGCAGATCAAGCATTAGTCTCTAAGGCTATAGGACGAATCTTTAAAGATAGGAATAATCAAATATGGATCGGCACAGGTACAGGCTTGTATCTTTTTCAAAGTAAGTCAGGTACGTTCAAGCGCTACTTTCACTCCGAAAATGAAGGTACAAGTTTAGCAAACAACTCCGTATCTGCAATTGCCCAGGATAAAAGTGGCAATATTTGGGTGGGAACAAATAATGGCTTGAGTAAACTTTCCCCGGGGAGTAATAATTTTTTCACCTTTAGGCAAAGCTCAGACAGACGATCTTTAAATAGCAATCTTATTTATTCAATTGCGGCAGCGAAGGATGGAAAAATTTGGGTCGGAACAGAAGGAGGACTGAATATTCTGAATCCTGCTACTGGTGAGGTAGAACGTGTAGAGAGGGATTTAAGAAATCGGTATAGCTTAATAGGAAAGGCTGTAAAATGTATACTTATTGACAGAGATGATATTTGCTGGGTTGGAACATTTAGGGGGGGGATTAATAAGTACGATAGAAACCTCGCCTTTTTCAACCTTCGCCAAAGCAATCCTTTTGATCCTGCAGGACTAAGTGCCCCTGTTGTTACCTCCTTTGCAAAAGTTTCAGAAGCTGGCATTTATGTGGGAACAGATGGTGGGGGTCTAAATTACTTCGATCTTAGAACCGGTCTTTTTCGTAAAGTGAAAATAGATGAAGGGGGAAAGGGTAATGCGATCTTAACCATGGAAAGCGTAGGAGATGAAATTTGGATAGGTACTTTTCTTAACGGGGTATTTGTCTATAATACAAAGACGGGTAGCACGAGACACGTAACCGCAGGTCTTAGTCCCGAAAATATAAGTGGTACGGATGTTTTTTGTATAAGGAAAGATAGTAGAGGCAATGTGTGGATTGGAACAAATGGCCAGGGTGTGAACATGTACGACAGCTCCAAGAAAATCTTTCGCCGTTTCAGTAAGTATGAAAAAGGGAATAATTTCATTCAGCTTAACGGATACATCCGCGCAATTGAGGAAGATCATGACGGAAATATTTTAATTGGTTCTCGCGGGGCTGGTATTTCAGTTTATAATCCATTCACCGGCCAATCACAATTATTAAATAGAAGAAACAGTAGGTTACCAAAGGATAACATCAACACCATTTTAGTTAGTTCTAATGGCACTATGTGGGTTGGAATGAGCGAGGGAGGGTTGGCTTACTTTGATACGAAGAAAAAGGAATTCGTCGCTTATACTGAAAAAGATGGACTTCAAAATGAGGCCATCTATAAGATTCTTGAAGATAATTCTGGAAAAATATGGGTGAGTACTAATAAAGGGGTGAGTAGCTTTGACCCTAAATCGAAGAAATTTAAAAATTACTCATACTATAATGGACTTCAGAGAAGCCCATTTGTATTAGGCGCTGGGCTAAAACTCTCAGATGGTACCATGTTTTTCGGGGGAATTGATGGGTTTAATTATGTTAATCCTGCTCGACTACACTCTAATAGAATTATTCCCCGGGTAGTATTAACCGATCTTAGGATTGCGAATAGAAGCATAGTGCCTTCCGAAGGTTCTGAAATTAAGGAACATATTTCGGTAGCCAGAGAAATTGAAATAGACTATAAACAAAATTTTTCCTTAAGTTTTACCGCCCTTAACTTCACCTCTCCACACGAGAATAGGTACATGTACAAAATGGAGAGGTTTGAGAGGGATTGGAATAATGTAGGCGCTAATAATACCGCTGTATATACAAACTTGGACCCGGGAAAGTATACCTTCTATGTCAAAGCTGTAAGCGAATCAGGTGAGTGGAAAAGCCCCGTTACCTCTATTGTTGTTTATGTACGTCCGCCTTTTTGGAGAACATACTATGCTTATGCATTTTATATTTTATTAGCTGCTTCTATTTTGTGGTATACCCGCAGACGCGGTATTAAGAAATTGGAAGCTAAGTTTTCGCTTGAGCAAGAACGTCTCCAAGTGCAGCAGTTGATAGAGCAGGAGCGTCGTGAAGCTGAACGACTTCATGAGTTTGATCAGCTTAAAATCAAGTTTTTAACTAATTTAAGTCACGAATTTCGTACCCCTATTTCACTTATCATGGGACCCGTAGAACAGCTATTACAGCAGGAGAGTGTCCGTCAAAAAGCAGATAAGTTGAATATGGTTCGCAGGAATGCTCGAAGACTTTTAAACCTTGTAAATCAGTTGCTGGATTTCAGGAACATGGAGGAGAAGGAATTGAAATTGAATACTACTGAAGGTGATTTTATTGCATTTGCCCGGGATGTGGCTGAATCTTTCCGGGACCTTTCAGCAAGAAAACAAATCAATTTTGAATTTAGAAGTGACCTAAAATATTACTTTACACTTTTTGATCACGAGAAGGTGGAGCGGGTTCTGTTTAATCTCCTGTCGAACGCGTTTAAATTTACTTTGCAAGGTGGAGAGGTTGTATTGAAGATTGAAAGAGCTGATAATGCCACTGGATTAAAAATATGTCTTACTGACACGGGGATTGGAATCGAGGAAGACGCTCGTGACAGAATATTTGAACGCTTCTTTCAAACCAATGCTAGTTCAGCGATTCTTAATCAGGGAAGCGGGATTGGATTGTCTATAACAAAGGAATTTGTAAAAATGCACGGTGGAACTATTGAGGTCGAAAGTATTTCGGGGAAAGGTTCAACTTTCACTATTCACTTTCCTTTCGAAAGTATAAAGGACGAAAGTCCCGTAGAATCAAATTTCACAGTACAACCACACGATCTCATTGACACTGTACCAAACGAGGACTCAGCAATACCGTATGCCCAACTACCCGTAATTCTCTTGGTGGAAGACAATGATGATTTTCGCTTTTATCTGAAAGATAATTTGAAAACGTTTTATCGAATTGTTGAAGCAACGAACGGTAAAGAAGGTTGGCAAAAGGTTCTATCTTCTCATCCTCAATTAGTCGTCAGTGATATAAGCATGCCTCTTGTTAGCGGGATAGATCTTTGTAAGAAGATAAAGGCAGATAAAAGGACAAGTCATATTCCAGTATTATTACTAACTGCTCTAACTGGAGAAGAAACCCAGTTAGAGGGGTTAGAAACGGGGGCAAATGATTATATGACGAAACCCTTTAATTTTGAGATACTTAATGTAAAAATCCGGAATCTGCTTACATTAAATGAGCGCCTGAAGAATACCTACACTAAGCAATTAAAAGTATCAGCTCCAGAAGTTAAGGTTGAATCAGATAATGAGAAACTTTTAAGTAAAGTAATTCAATATATAGATACTAACCTTACAAATCCACAACTGTCAGTCGAAGATTTGAGTAAAAAGGTTGGAATGAGCAGAGGGTCACTGTATACAAAGGTTTTAGAACTAACAGGGGAAACGCCGGTCGAATTTATTCGTTCAGTCAAGCTTGACAGAGCTGCAGTTCTTCTTGAAAAAAGTGATATGAACATAGCTCAGGTTAGTTATTCTGTTGGATTTTCTACGCCAAATTATTTCGCCAGGGCCTTTAAAACTAAGTTCAATATGTTGCCGTCTGAGTATATTCAGTTAAAGCGCAGTGAAAGAACAAAGAATGAGGTGAAATAGAGAGGTTTAGATCTTTTTGAAATAAGGTTATGCGTTTTTTGTTGGGGAGACTTCGGTTTCCCTTTTTTAGTTTTAGGTACTGATCTTTCTATTCCCTTCCAGGGAGTTCAAAGTTTAAATTGGAATTTATAAGGAAAGTCATTGCCAGGTTTAATAGCACTAGAATAACCTATGGAACAAATGTTCTAAAGGTCTGATTCTTTTTAGGAGAACTTATCGTACTAGTGCTAATAAAGCTTAAGTAAACCATGATCTCAAGCAGAAATGTTATCATTTATAAAATAGTAATTGGGAAAATCCATTTCCAGACCAAAATATGCATGTAAGGAGCTTCAGCCGAAGTTTGTAGATGATAATTGAACATATTGGGTCTTATTTTGAACAATTGTGCCATTTGCAAAAATGGTATGTCTCTACTTTAGATTTATCAAGTCGGGAATAAAAGTCCTTCTAATTGTACCAGGCAGTCTTAGTGCTGTTAGCCGCGGGGTCAGAAGGAAGCATTTCCTGCTTGTTATTAATTAACCAAATTATATTTAGATGAGACAATCTTTACTAACCAAGAACACCCTTGAGGGTAACCGAATTTATTATCTCTACCCAGAAATCATGAAAGAGTTGCAAGTACTTCTTAGGCTCGTTTAAATTTCGATTTTCTCAGGCCTTTGCAGATTACATATTCTGGGATTACTTACACTAACAATTATTAAACTAACGAAGGTGAAGATCCGTAATCTTCATTCCATCATTCAATTTCAATTTATGCTATAGAAATTACTATTGGTGCTTTTCCTGACAAAGAGCAAGGGATGCACGTATTTAGAATAGGTTGATCTATTGACCGCAGCAGAGGCGAATTACAAGTCCTGCAATTAATTATGAAACTTTTATAAACTGTTAATAATGAAAAATGAAAGAAAGCAATTTCTTAAGATTCCGTGCCTGGTTTTACTGATCATTTTCAGTGTTTTGAAAACCTATGCGCAGGATAAAATAACACTAAGGGGAACTGTGGCGGATTCCAAGGGGTTATCTGTGATTGGAGCCATTGTAGCTGTAAAAGGGGATAATACAAAAAGAACTACTACAGATGCGGATGGAAGATTTACTTTAACGTCTATTGATCCTAGTGCTACACTTGTAGTTACCTACCTTGGAATGATAACCAAGGAGGTAAAAGTTAGTGGGAATTCTACCATCAAAATTACGCTACAGGAAGATAATAGGATGCTGAACGAGGTAGTCGTTGTAGGTTATGGGCAGCAAAAAAAGGAATCACTTGTTGGTGCGATCACCCAAACAAGCGGAAAAGTTCTAGAACGTACTGGTGGTGTTACTAATTTAGGCCAGGCATTAACTGGTAATTTACCTGGCGTTGTCACTACCACGTCAAGTGGTATGCCGGGGGATGAAGACCCGCAGATCCTGATTCGTGCGCAGACAACCTGGAATAACAGTTCTCCATTGGTTTTAGTTGATGGAGTTGAACGGCCTATAGGTACGGTAGACATCTCGTCAGTAGAGAGCATTTCTGTTCTTAAAGATGCATCGGCAACTGCCGTTTTCGGAGTAAAAGGTGCAAATGGGGTTATTCTGATAACAACAAAAACAGGGACTGCTGGTAAGGCTGTGGTTAGAGCAAAAGTTAACTCCACTGTTAAAACGGTTTCACGTTTACCCCAAAAGTATGATTCTTATGACGGCTTATCTTTAAAGAACCGGGTTATTGAAAGAGAGCTATCTGTCAATCCTGCCGGTTGGAGCCCTTCGAACGTGGTACCGCAAGAGATTCTATTGAAATACCGCTTTCCGGCCAACTTAGAGGAGTGGGATCGATATCCCAATGTTGATTGGGAAAAGGAATTGTTAGCTGATTATGGAATGTCTTATGGTGCTAACGCAAGCATTTCTGGCGGTACCAAATCTGTAACTTATTTTGCATCTGCTGATTATGCACACGAGGGTGACATCTTTAAAACCTTTGAAAATAACCGTGGCTATACTAATGGTTACAGTTATGATCGGATTAACTTTAGGAGTAATCTTGATTTTAATGTAACGAAAACTACTAAACTTTCTACAAAATTATTCGGGTCGAATGGACGGCGAATGTTTCCATGGGATCAGCCGGCTAATAGCAACTTTTCACAAAATTTCGTTTGGTCTTCTGCTTATAAGTCTGCTCCAGATGCCATTCGTCCAATTTATTCAGATGGAACATTTGGTCAATACACAAATAACTTCGATCAGCCTAATTCAGTTGCTGATCAGGCAACTGCCGGTTTTGAGCAAAATACTAACACTCAGCTAACCACAGATTTTGTATTGAATCAGGATCTTAAAATGCTTACAAAAGGGCTTACCCTAAGACTCAATTATTCTTTTGACAATACTTTCTTAGAAATCGACCGTGGTATAATTGATAATAACCTAGGTGAAAATCAAACCCAAAGAAAGTATGTAAATCCGCTAACGGGACAGGTAACCTATACAATTCCGACTAGTGGAACTACCGGGTTAGATTATTTCGGAGTGACCAATTGGCGTGTAAATGCAGGTGCAGTTGACAAAGGGCAAACTTACCGAAGAAAAAATTATCAAGCGCAGCTGAATTACAATCGGAGCTTCGCAAAGCATGATCTTGGATTGATGGGACTCTTTATGCGGGAACAAATAGCGCGGGGTAGCGTGTTTCCAAAATATAGAGAAGATTGGGTTTTCCGTACCACTTATGGTTTTGCTTCGAAATATCTATTGGAGGCGAATGGCGCATATAACGGATCTGAGCAGTTTGGACCTGATTATCGTTTCGCGTTCTTCCCCTCTGTCTCAGCGGGATGGGTGATAAGTAATGAAAAATTTATGAAAAAGCTGGATTTTATCAATAACCTGAAATTACGCGGATCATGGGGTAAGATAGGAAGTGATAGATTGGGTAATGACGAATTCGCTAACCGCTACCTGTACAGGGATCAATGGGCCTTGGGTGGAAATGCGGCCATGGGTACTCTAAATCAAAATTCACCTTATACCTTTTATAGAATGACCCAGTTGGGTAATCCTAACATCGCCTGGGAGAATGTGGAAAAAAGAAATATTGCGGTAGATTTTAGCTTTCTAAATGGATTAGTTGGGGGAAGTTTTGACATGTTTAAGGATGTAAGAACTAATATTATCATCGCAGGTTCAGGTAACAACTCAAGAGCTATCCCTCAATATTTTGGACAAGCTGCACCAAATGCAAACCTTGGTAAAGTTGAAGGAAGGGGCTTTGAGCTTGAATTGAGGTTTAATTATAAGCTTAATAAAGATATCAGGTTATGGGCTAATACGAATATGACCCGTGCTTTAAATACCGTAAAATTCCGGGATGATGGCGAATTACTGCCACAATATCAAAAGCAAGCAGGTTGGCAATTAGGGCAGGTAAGATCGTTTTTAGAGTCAGCCTATTTACGCTCATGGGATGATGTTTACGGAAGCACGCAGCGCAATAGCAATGATGGATTTAAACTACCAGGCGATTATAATATTATCGATTATAATGCTGATGGCATCATAAACTCGTTTGATCAGGCACCTTACGGCTACTCTGGATCTCCGCAAAATACTTACAATGCTTCTCTAGGATTCGATTGGAAAGCGTTGAGCATTTTTGCCCAGTTTTATGGCGTGAACAACGTTACCCGTTTCGTTAACTTCCCCACTTTTTTCAAAACATCATCTCCTTCAAATGTAGCCTTTGTAGAGGGCACCTATTACTCACCTATAACAGGTCAGGGAAATACACCTCTTCCGCGGTGGAGTGCAGATCCTGAAGGTCTTTCCGGTGCGCGCTATCAATTTGACGGATCCTATATAAGGTTGAAAAACGTTGAGGTTGCCTATACCCTAAGTGGAAGAACTGTAAACAGATTAGGTGTTAAGTCTGCAAGGCTTTTTGTTAACGGAAATAACTTATGGGTATGGAGCAAAATGCCTGACGACCGCGAATCTAACTTTGCAACAGCAGGCAGTTCAGAACGAGGATCTTACCCTACGACCAGGCGTTATAACTTCGGTGTCGACTTAAATTTTTAAGAGAATAAGATGAAAAATTATTATAAACTAATATTTGCGCCTCTGCTTGTGGCGATGATTGGTGTAAGCTTAAGTTCATGCCGGAAATATCTTGATGCGGCTCCTGCCACTGCTATATCTAACGAGGAGGCATTTAAAAATTTTAGAAATTTCCAGGGGTTTACAGAAGAATTGTATAATGCCGTTCCTATAATAAGTGGGTCGACAGCTCACAATAGCTGGAATTTCGGCGAGGATGAACTTTGGCAGACAAATGACAACAGGTTAGTAGCTTACAGGATAGATCAGGGAGATTTCTTTGGTATTTATAATTCTGTATTCGGCTCCTGGTTTAATACAGGTGGCAATGCTAATAACAATGTTAGGGGTGATAAGGGTGCACTTTATGGCCTTGCATGGTACGGCATTCGCAAGGCCAATATTGGGCTGGCTAGTCTTGATAAACTCGTTGATGCCACACCCGAAGAGAAGAAATTGATTGAAGGACAATTATACTTCTTCCGTGGGTGGTTTCACTTTATGTTAGCGCAATATTGGGGAGGGCTTCCTTATATTGATGTAGTGCTTCCTGCGGATCAGGCTCCTCGTATTCCTCGATTAAATTACCATCAAACGGCAGACAAAATTGCTGTGGATCTCAGAAAAGCAGCAGACTTGCTTCCCCTTGACTGGGATCAGATTCCTGCCGGGGCTGCTACAAAAGGAAACAATGACCGTCGGATTAACAAGATTATGGCCCTCGGATTTCTGGGAAAGAACCTCCTCTGGGCTGGAAGCCCGCTTATGAATGAAGAGTCTACGGGCGTTAATGCATACAACGCAGACTATTGTAAAAAGGCAGCGGATGTTTTTGCAGAGGCGTTAAAAATTTGTGAGGCCACCAACAGATATCGTTTAGTCCCTTTTTCAAATTATACTGAGATATCTTTAACATTTGCGAAAGCTGGTCTGATTCCTGGAGCCCCTATTGTGAATGGAGAACGATATGTTGAAGCCATTTTTCAAGAGAATCCTCTTGAGAATACCCGTTTCGCTAGCAACCAGATAAATGATTATCGTCCACAAACCATCAGACCAACGGGTTTGAAAGTTTATCCTACTGCAAACTATATAAGCTATTATGGAATGAAGAATGGTCGTCCGATACCAAATCCTTCTCAGCCACAACTTGATCCGCAGTCCGGTTGGGATCCCCAATACCCCTGGAAAGATCGTGATCCCCGCTTTTATCATGACATCATGTTTGACGGTGAAAAAGCTGTAAATAACGCAGCGAATGTAGGGAATAATGAATTTAGACAATACGCCAGTTTATTTACCGGTGGCCATATGAGAACTTTTGATGGAGCGACTGCCGCTTTCACAGGTTATATGCTTTCAAAATACATCAATAAATTAAATAATAATTGGGATGGTTTTGCGGGTAATAACAACGTGGTTGTTTTTAGTTTTCTTCGTTTGGCCGACATGTACCTGATGTATGCCGAAGCGGCATCCGAAGGTTATAATTCACCTCAGGGAAAAGCTCCAGATTATAGTAAAACTGCCGTTGATGCGGTGAATTTTGTGAGGGACAGACCGGGATTAGGTGTAGGACACGTTGCTCCTGAGTACACAGTTTCACAAGACAAGTTTCGTGAAGAATTGAGAAGAGAGCGCGCTGTCGAGCTAGCCTATGAAGGGCACAGGTTTGTCGATCTTCGCCGCTGGAAATTGGTGGATAAATTCCCTTATACACTCAAGACAGCTGTTCAATTTGATCGGGTAACTCCAAATGCACAAGTATATGCTGATCCGAAGAACGCCCGCGTTGCTAATTTCAGAGAAACGGTATTACTGGAAAGAAAGTTTACCAGCAGGCATTACTGGTTCCCATTCCCAACATCTGATGTAAATATTTATGAGGGTTTTAGGCAAAATCCAGGTTGGTAGTATTAAGAATATGTACAACATGAAGAAAAAAATTATAAGATCTTATTGTATTCTATTAGCCGCATCTCTGGTTGCGTCTGGAATCCAGGCACAGGAGTCCGGGTCAGGGACTAAAGTTCAGGAAGCCAAAGATAGAGTGCTGGATCCAACTAAGGACAGCATTATAAACGTAGCGTTTGGAAAAGTTGCAAGGCGCGACGTTCTGGGTGCTGTATCGTCGGTGAACATGTCCAATTTGATCAGGAAAAGTTATAGTACCAATAGCTTAGATAATCTCCAAAGCCTTGTCAGCGGGGTTACTGGCCCGAATGTGTGGGGCCAAGCGCCTCTTTTATTGGTGGATGGAATTCCCCGTCGCTCTTTTGATGTTAACATGGTAGAAGTAGAGTCTGTTACCGTTTTGAAAGATGCTAGTAGCATAGCGCTTTATGGAAGCCGAGCTTCAAAAGGTGTAATACTTGTGACTACGAAAAGAGGATCAGTTAAGCCTCTTACGGTTGATGTGCGGGCCAATGGAGGGTTAAATGTGCCTAAGGGTTATGCAAGTTACCTAAACGCGGGCGAGTACATGACATTGTACAACGAGGCTTTACGGAACGATGGTTTAACTGGAAGGTTCTTCACACCGGAGGAAATATACAATACTCAAGCAGGTGTTAACCCTTTCCGTTATCCAGATCTTAATCTGTTATCATCTGAGTTTTTGAGAAAAACGACTTATCGTACAGACGTTAATACTGAAATATCAGGTGGTGATGAAAACGCTAAGTATTATTCAAACATCGGCTTAGGCTACAATAATAACCTGTTAAAGCTGGGTGATGCTAAGAATAATAACGATCTGAGTTTTAACCTGAGGGCAAATGTTGATATGAAGATCACTAAATGGTTGAAAGCAACAACTGATGCTGTTGTGCGGGTAGATAACAACTATTCGGCCAGGGGTAATTTTTTTGGAGCTGCGGCTACATTACGTCCTAATGATGAGTGGTTCTCTTATTTAATTCCTATAGACAAGTTGGATCCTAATAATCCGCAATTACAAACCATAGCCGCAAACAGTAATCATATCATTGACGGAAAATACTTGTTAGGCGGTTTGTCTACCAGGCAGACTAATGATCTCTCACAAATTCTGGCCTCTGGCTATATCAAAAATAAACAGCGGACTTTTATGTTCAACTTTGGTGCAGATGCAGATTTGAGCGGAGTAACAAAAGGCTTGTCATTTAGTACACGATTTAGTATGGATTATACATCAAGGTATACTGAGGGCTATTCTGTAAGCTATGCCACCTACCAGCCTACCTGGCAAACAATTGACGGTAAAGAGTTGATCACTAATTTGCAGCCATTTGGTAATGATGTGGTAAGTACTAATGAATTTATCGGCACTTCTTTATATAACGAAACCATTTCAATTAATCCTCAGCTTAATTACCAACGTAGTTTCGGTCAAAATCATAATGTCAGTGCTAAGTTACTTGCATGGGGCTGGATGACGAGAATATCGAGCGATGTTGATACCGATGCCGGTAGTGATTATCAACCAATAAGAAACACCAATCTAGGAATGCAGGCAGGATATAATTATCGCCAAAAGTATTATGTTGATTTCACAGGTGCTATAGTACATTCTGCAAAGCTACCAAGAGGCAATCGGAGCGCATTATCTCCTACCGTAAGCCTGGGATGGCGTATTAGTGAAGAAGATTTTTTCAAGAACAATGTACCATTCGTAAACGACCTTAAATTTACAGCTAGCTATTCGGCCTTAAAACAGGATCTGGATATCACTACAAATTCAGCAAATGGTCCTGCTGATTATTATTTGTGGGCTGGAAACTATACAACCACTAACTGGGTTCAGTGGCAAGACGGTACCTCGGCCGGGGCGTTCATTCAGGCAGCCGGTGGTGCGAACCCTAACTTGAGCTATATTGATCGTAATGAGTTCAGAGCTGGGTTCGATGCCTCCCTTTTCAAAGGATCTTTAAACCTGAACGCGAACTATTTCAGTCAGGATACAAAAGGACTTCTTTCACAAGGTTCAGCAACAGTTTACCCATCTTATTTTACAAGCAATGGTTCTTTTCAGCCATGGATGAATTTTAACAACGATATGCGTACCGGGTTTGACTTTTCAGCAAACATTAATAATAAACTAGGGAAGTTGAATTATTCACTCGGGTTTGTTGGAATGGTATATAATTCTGAGGCAACAAGAAGGGACGAGGTTTTCGAAAACTCTTATCAAAACAGAGTTGGTAAGCCGTTAGATGTTTATTGGGGTTATATAGCAGAAGGCTTGTTTCAAAACCAGGCTGAGATAGATGGTCATGCAAGACAGACATTTGGAGGTACACTGAAACCCGGTGATATTAAGTACAGGGATGTAAATGGTGACAATATTATTGATAACCGTGATGAAGTAGATTTGGGTAAGAATGGTTTTTCTGCCTCTCCCTTTAATTATGGTTTAAACTTAACGCTAAATTGGAAGAACTTCAGCTTCTTTGCTTTAGGGTCTGGACAAGTTGGTGCGATAGGTTATAAAAACACCTCAAATTATTGGGTGTCTGGTGCTGGTAAGTATTCTGACGTGGTTCTCGGCCGCTGGACTCCTGAAACCGCTAATACTGCAACTTATCCGCGCTTAAGCACGAATAGTACTACCAATAATTTTAGGAACTCAACTTATTGGATGTATAAGAACAATAGGTTTGATTTAAGAAGGGTTCAGTTTACCTACGATTTTAATAAAGCTGCATTTAGAAAAGCTCAATTTATTCATGGTCTGAGTGTTTACTTAAACGGCGACAATTTACTGGTTCTATCCAAGGAACGTAAGTTAATGGAAACGAATATCGGAACTAGTCCCCAGACCCGTTTCTACAACCTGGGTATGAAAGCAACTTTTTAACGACAAAATGAAAGAGATCATGAAGATAAAATTATTACTATTCGGGCTGCTTGCCTTGACCTTTAGCGGTTGCAAGAAGTTGCTTGAGGAGGACCTCCAACTTATTAGGTCGGCAGATCAAATTTATGTCGATCCAGTGTTTGCTCAGGGCTTCGTTTTGCAAGCATATAGAACGATTCCACCATATTATAATAATAGTGATTTGGCAACAGACGATGCCGTGGTTAACCTTTCGGCTAATGCTGCGCTTACTGCCTTTCGTCAGGTTGCAACAGGTTCCTGGACACCAACAAATGCAACAATGAGTGTATGGAATGGCTCATATTCTGCAATCCTGTATGTTAATCAGTTCCTGGCTAACTCTAATAAATCAAGATTTGCGAATGATCCCGCTGCAAACAAGCTGTTAAATTTTAGAATGAGAGGTGAAGCATTTGGACTACGTGCGCTTCATATGTACTTTCTTTTAAGGCATCATGCAGGGGTAACTCCCGACGGACAGTTAATGGGAGTGCCAATTGTTACTGACTATCAGGATCCTGCCTCTACTAACTTTAACCAGCCAAGGGCTACTTTTGATGCCTGTGTAAAGCAGATTTACAGCGATCTTGACAGTGCGGAATACTATCTGCCTACGGAGTACGTAGATCTAACCGCTGCCAGTCAGATTCCTGCACAATACGCTTCAATTACGCAAAACTTTGCAGCATACAATCAAGCCATGGGTAAAACTTTCAGACAGTTATTTAATGGGCTTATTGCCAAGTCTGTAAGATCGAGGGTTGCTTTGCTCGCTGCCAGTCCCGCATTCCAACATGCATCCAATCCTGCAACATGGGAACAAGCTGCGAATGCCGCAGCCTTAGTTATCACCTATAAGGGGGGACCAAATTCATTAGTTCGTCCTACAGGCCAGCTACCGGGGCATACCTTTTACGATAATCGTGCAGAGATTGATGCTCTATCTCAAGGTGATAATCCACACGAGATGATTTGGAGAGAAGTTCGCCAAAATACTAACAGTGATCGCGAGGCGCAAAACTTTCCGCCAAGTTTATTTGGAAATGGAGTTATCAATCCAACAGAAAACCTCGTAGAGTCATTTCCTATGGCAAATGGATATCCAATAGGTCACGGTAGTAGTGCCTACGTCGCAAGTAACCCTTATGCAAACAGAGACCCACGTTTAAGGGCTTATATTTTGTATAATGCTCATCCTGATCATACTACTATCAGAACAGGGAGCCAATCAGGCACGGCCGATGGTATAAACGTTAGGACAACATCTACCCGTACAGGTTATTATCTAAGGAAAACACTTCGCTGGGATGTTTCTTTAACTCCCGGATCTGTAACAGGAAGAAACCGCTACAATCCGCGTATCCGCTTTACAGAAATTTGTTTGAATTATGCGGAGGCAGCTAATGAAGCCTGGGGGCCAAAAGGGAGCGGTCCAAATACATTTTCAGCTTATGATGTAATCAAGGCAATCCGTACTAGAGCTGGAGTTGGAACGTCTAATAACCATGCCTATTTGGAGGAATGTGCTACAGATAAAACCAAGATGCGCGAGTTGATTAAAAATGAACGTCGCCTGGAACTTTCTTTTGAAGGCTTCCGTTTTTGGGATATACGTCGTTGGAAGGAAAGTCTGACTAAACTAAATGAAACAGCTCGCGGCTTGGATGTAAACGGCAATGTTTATACTCCAATTAACGTAGAAGAACGGGCATTTCAGAATCACATGATTTACGGACCTATACCATATTCAGAAGTGCTGAAGTATAGCAATTTACAACAGAACGCTAACTGGTAGTGACCCACAGTAATTTATTATTCAAAATGAAAAAAGTTAAAATATTTATCGGCTTGGTAGCTGCTTTGATTACTGCAACCGGTTGTTTGAAGAACAAGGATATTGATCATCCCGATTTTGATTATCAGGCGGTATATTTTGCCTATCAGTATCCGGTACGCACGGTTGTGTTGGGTGAGGATTTATTTATTGATAACTCATTAGATAATGAACGTAAGGTTGAGATTAAGGCTACGGTTGGTGGAACACGCGAGAATAAAAAAGATATTGCTATAAACTTTGTGGTTGATAATTCACTCTTAAACAATTTGAACTTCTCGACAGGAGGTAATATAAAGCCTTTACCAGCTAATTATTATTCTTTGGCATCGAATCAAATAACGATTCCAAAAGGGAGCTTGCTGGGAGGAGTACAAGTTCAGTTAACTGATGCATTTTTTGCCGATCCCGATGCTATCAGGAACACTTATGCTCTTCCGATAAGGATGACAGGCGTACAAACGCGGGATTCGATTTTAGCAGGCAAAAACTTCGTTTATTATGCAATAAAATTTGTTAATCAGTGGCATGGTAATTATTTAAGAAGAGGTTTCGATGTTATGACCAATGGTGCCACCACCAGAAATGTTAGACGACATGCTGATTTTGTAGAACGGGACGAGGTTAATATGTTAAATACTAAAAGCTTGAGTCAGCTGGAATTTCCAGTGGTTTTTAAAGATGCACAGGGAAATAACTTCTCTTGTACTTTGTTATTAACATTCGATAACGCCGGAAAGTGCACTATCACAACCAATACAGCTAAATTTACAGCAACCGGTACGGGCTCGTTTATAAAGAAAGGTGAAAAAAATAGTTGGGGAAATATTGACAGAGATGCGCTCTATCTTGATTATCAAGTTGCTTATACCGGTGTAAATGTAGGTTCTGGATCAAGTGCCACAACTATTACTGGAAGCGTTGCTACAAAAGACACTCTGGTCATGCGCGACCGTGCTGTAAAATTTGAAGTGTTCACACCAGTAGCCCAGTAGGTACATTAAAACGGAAAGAATTATGAAGATTAATAAAATAACTGCGGGTATTGCGATCTCTATCGCAGTGTCTTCCCTGTTAGTTGCCTGCTCTCAGTTTGAAACCCGGGAGTTCAGCATAGACAAACCGCAATCTCTGATTGATCAGGAAGCATTAGATGCTTATAAAGAACTAAAAACATACGTCAACTATAATAACCAGCCTAACTTTAAGTTGGGTGTGGAGCTTAGTGTATCTGAAGTCGCTGAAAACTCGCCCTTTTATCGTGCGATGCAAAGTCACTTTGATGAGATCAACTTTACAAGGTTAAACCATATGGACTTTGTACCTGCCAGTGGTGCACCTGTTATGGATAACTTCATTGCTGCATTAGATGTAAATAAATCAGCAGGTATGGCGGTTCATGCTGGGCACCTTTTGCAGCATAGCAATCAAAATGCTACGTATCTAAACAGTTTGATACCTGACCTTATTATTCCTGGTCCGACGGGAACTCATCTGGTGGAAAACTTTGAAAGCAGGACTGTCGGAAGTTCTTTTCCTGTTTACTATTCCACTGCAGACGTATCCGGTACCGCTAGAATATCTACAGATCCGGTTGCCGGAGCAACAAACAGCGGTAAAACGCTAAAGCTTGATGGGCCCCGGGCTTTTCCTCAGTATCAGGTTAATTTGCCTTCTGGAGTTACGCTTGGCGATTGCAAAAAGCTTTTGCTTGATGCCAATGCTGCAGCTGGAAACCAGGGGGCGGGAATTAGTTTAGGAATTTCAACGGCTTTCGGTCCAGTACCTAGCGGTCGGTTCAATAAATTCAACCCAGGTAGAAGTTTGGAGGCCATTGGTGCAGTAACTAACGTCTGGGGTAGGAATTTAGAGCTAGATCTTTCCACCTTCGCTTTTACCGATGCTGAAAAACAACTAAATAGTTTTGTTTTGACATTCGGTAATGAAACTGGTGGAGCAAATATGCACCTGGACAATATAAGGCTAACATGGGCGAAATTTACCGTTATACCGAAAACTCCTGCAGAAAGAAAGACTATTTTCACCGCAGAACTTGATAAATGGATCAAGGCAATTGGTACGGCGGGTAAAGATAAGGTCAAATCGTGGAGCGTAGTTTACCAGCCTCTTGATGATATTGACCCAGCGAAATTAAGAACTGGAGTAGGAATGGGTATGCTTCCTGCAAATACCTTTTATTGGCAGGATTATTTAGGTAGGGAATATGCGGCTACGGCTATCAAAATGCTTAAGCAATACGCAAACCCCACAGACAAAATCTTTATTACCGAAACTAATCTGGTGGATAATGTTACTAAAATCCAGGGATTGAAGGACTATATTGCTTATACAGAAACCCAGGGAGCTAATGTTGATGGAATTGCAACAGAATTAGCATTAAATGTAACTACTGTAGATAAGACAAAAGTCGAAGCGATGCTTCAAGCATTAGCGGCCACAGGAAAGTTAATCAAAATATCTGCTCTGGATATTGGTACTGGAGGTAATACCGCTGCGGCAACGGCAGAACTGTACCAACAGCAAGCAGAAACATATAAATGGTTTGTTAAGGCATATAACACACATATACCTGCGGGGCAGCGCGCTGGTATCACTTTCAGAAGTCCATATGATCGAATTTCAAGTGATTCCTGGAGGCCAAATGAACCTGTGGGTTTATGGACAAGGGGTACCTCTGGTAGTACTGTTAATGCTGGATATCAAAGAAAACCTGCCTATGTTGGGGTTGTAGAAGCTTTTCAAGGAAAGTAAAAAGCCACCAGTTTAATAGTAGAGAGATGATTGTGAAAGATCATCTCTCTCTTCATCGCCTAAATAGCTCTACCAAAACATCGAGTCCTTTTCCTGGGATAAAGGAAATAGTTTCTCTCCTTACTAACCGACCGATAATCATGAGACGATTGCTATTTTTTCTTCTGATCATATTCTCAGAACTGCCTGTGTTTTCTCAGGAATTGGGTGACAGCTTATTTGTTGCTGGCGTCTTGAAGAATGCTAAGGAAAGTTATGCGAGTCTCCTTAACCGTGTAGCACCAATCTATAATGGCAGAGAGTATAATCCATCCGGGCCAATTAGTGACAATGACCATTTTTTTTTTATAGATGATGTATATGCGTCAGGGACAATAGGGTTTGAAGGGTATATTTACAAAAACGTTAAAATTAAGTATGAGCTTGTTAAAGACCAGTTAGTCCTATTGCATTTCGACGGGGCCACTCCAACTACTGTAATACCTGCCCAGGTAGACTTCTTCTCATTACACAACCACACTTTTATTAATCTTAAAGCCAGCTCTGAGAGAAATGAAGGAGAGAGCAGTATTAAACCCGGATATTACGACCAACTATATAGTGGAAAGATCAGCCTCCTTGCGAAGAGAGTAAAATCAGTTGCAGAAAAAATTACTCCAACTCAAGTTGAGAAACATGTCTTTCGGGAAGACAAGTACTATCTATTCAAAAATTCGCGATACCTGAGCATAAAAAGTAAAAAGGCTCTCTTAAAACAACTTCGATCAACACAGGCTCAAAATCAAGAGTTCATCAAGAAAAATCAGCTTAATTTCAAGAAGGATAAGGAAAAAGCAATGGTTGAACTGGTAAGGTTTCATGACTCAATAGTTCAGTTATGAGAAATATTTACACCTATTTCTTTATTTCCCTGGTCTCGATTTTCCTGCCGATAATGGTTTGTGCCCAAAATATTGGCCAGAAGTTCGATATACATTTGAGTAATGGTAATTTGGAGGAGCTGGTGAAGGCAATCGAGTCGAAAACGTCCTACCATTTTCATTATCAAGCCGACTTGTTTGACAGTTTGAAAGTTGCAGGTGATTTTAAAGAGGCTACAGTTAAAGATATTCTAGACAGGGTTTTTTCTGCCACTGATTTTCAGTATGCTATTTATAAGAATGAAATTTTTCTAACCAAAAATATTCGCATTATTACTACCCTTCCATTCCAGATGTCGACGGAAGAGGAAACAAAAGTTATCGATAATAAAGCTCTGGTCGCAGATCTTACTTCATCAGAACCTTCTGTTTCTACTAGTGTCAGCTATAAAGTCTACCCAGTGGGAAGAAATATAAATCCCGCGAAGAGGACCGCAACGGTGGCTGGTTACATTAAAAACTCAAAAACAGGAGAGCCAATCCCAGGGGTACATGTTTTTATTAATAAACCTAGAGTTGGCAGCATAACCGATGGTTTTGGCTTTTATACGATCACTCTCCCTAAAGGAAGACATGAACTTAATATACAGGCTGTAGGAGTTGAGGATACCCGACGGCAGATACTAGTCCAGGGTGACGGTAAATTAGATGTAAGTGTCGAGGAAGAACGTATGGCTTTAAAAGAGGTAATGATCACTTCTGATAAAACCGCCAATATTCGTAGAACTCCTATGGGGATAGAAAAGCTTGATATTAGTACAATCAAGCAAGTTCCGACAGTCTTTGGAGAGGCGGATATTTTAAGGGTTGTTCTTACTCTCCCAGGGGTTAAGTCGGTAGGTGAGTCTAGTATTGGATTCAATGTCCGGGGCGGCTCGGTTGATCAAAATCTGATACTTTTTAATGATGCCACAGTTTTTAATCCCTCTCATTTTTTTGGTTTTTTCTCTGCATTTAATCCGGAAGTAGTGAAGGATGTACAGCTGTATAAAAGCAGTATTCCTGCAAAGTACGGAGGCAGGCTTGCATCTGTACTTGAACTCAGCACTAGGGAAGGTAACAAAAAAGAGTTTACAGGAACAGCGGGTATTGGATTAATCACTAGTCGCTTAAACTTTGAAGGACCGCTTATCAAAGATAAAAGCTCCTTCATGTTGGGTGGAAGAACTACCTATTCCAACTGGATCATGGATATACTGCCTAAGAAGGCCGGATATCACGGAGCAAAGGCGGGCTTCTATGATCTCAACCTGAATATCAACCATCAGCAAAATGAAAGGAACAGCTTTTATTTTACTGCTTATCTTAGCAGTGACAAATCTAACCTGGCTACAGATACTACCTTTCGCTACAATAATCAGAACTTTTCGCTAAGGTGGAAGCATACGTTTAACAATAAGTTATATGGTGTTATTTCAGGGGGGACAGATAATTATGGCTATGAGAATTACAGTAACCACCGGGAGGAGTCAGATTATAAACTTAAATTCAGCATTGAACAAAAACACTTAAAAACCACTTTCAGCTATTATCCTAAGTCAAAATTGAATTTGGAATTTGGAGCCGGAACAATTTATTATAAAAGTCAACCAGGTTCTCTTAAACCCTACAGCGAAAGATCCTTAGTCTTACCGGATATACTAGCGCAAGAACAAGCTCTTGAAAGTGCTGTTTTTGCAGAGCCGAAATACGACCTAAGCAATGACATTACCTTAAATGCAGGGTTCCGTTATTCTTTCTATAGCAGACTAGGGCCTGGAAATGCGAACTTCTATGCACCTGGACTTGCTTTAGCCGACGTGAACATGGTTTCTGAAAAACAATATCCAAAAGGCAAGTCTATGAAAACCTATCAAGGGCCTGAATTCCGGTTGGGGCTACGGTTTGCTTTAACTCCAACTTTTTCAATTAAAGCAGGATATAATACACAAAGGCAATACGTACACATGTTGTCGAACACTACTTCTATGTCTCCTACGGATGTCTGGAAGTTGAGCGATATAAATATAAAACCTCAGAGAGGTAATCAGGTTTCGCTAGGGATTTACAGAAATTTTAAGTCTAATACTATTGAAACATCCATCGAAGGCTATTACAAAAATATCACGGATTTTTTAGATTATAAGAGCGGGGCAGTATTGATCTTAAACCACAAGATCGAGCAGGATGTTCTACCAACACAGGGGAAAGCTTATGGCGTAGAGTTTCTGGTAAAAAAACTTACCGGAAAGTTGAATGGATGGATAGGTTATACCTATTCAAGGACATTCCTAAAAACCGAAGATGTAACGGGAGCCAATTCTATTAATGATGGTAAGTACTACCCATCAAATTACGATAAGCCTCATGACTTCACACTTATTGGAAATTATCGTTTCTCACACCGGGTAAGTTTTTCTTTAAATACCACTTATAGTACAGGCAGGCCAATCACTCTCCCTGTTGGTAAATATTATTATGAGGGTGGGCAGCGGCTGTTGTATTCAGAGAGGAATCAGTATCGTATACCTGATTATTTTCGTTCTGACATATCAATAAATGTGCTCGGTAATCATAAAGTTAAACAACTAACTCATAATTCCTGGACTTTCGGAATATACAATTTAACAGGGCGGAAAAATGCCTTTGCAACCTTTTTTGCCAGTGAGAACAAGGTTATTAACGGATATAAGCTATCCATTTTTGGTTCAGCTATTCCCTTCGTAAACTACAATATTCGATTTAAATGAAATCAAATATAGCTCTTATTATCATTCTGGTTATTGCAAGTGCCTGCAGGGAATCTTTCAGTCCAGAGGTGGATGGTCATTTTAGGAATCTTCTGGTCGTTGAAGGATACTTAAATATTGGCGACTCTACAACTTTCATTCTTAGCCGTACAGGAGATTTAAAAGACTGGCAAGGCCGTATTCCGGAAGCCGGTGCAAGGATAGAAGTTCAGGATCATCAAACCACGGTAATCTCGGGTACTACTAGTGAGAAAGGGGATTGCTTGCTGAAAACCACCGGTTTAAGCCCGAACGAGACTTACCGGATAAAAATAACTACAAAAGATGGCAGTGTTTATCAAACAGATTTTTTGGAAAGCAAAGTCACACCCGAAATAGATAGCATCAGCCGTAGAATAGAGAATGATGGCTTCAAATTATACGTAAGTACACACGACCCTTCAAACAAAGCAAGGTTCTATTCATGGCATTTCCAGGAGACATGGGAAATAACAACACCTTTTTTTTCTCTTTTAGAACTCAAGAATGGGAGGATTGTTGAGCGTGACAGGTCTATTAATATTAACCGTTGCTGGCAAGGCAACGGTTCTTCAGCGATACTACTAAACTCCACCGAGCGTCTATCTGAAGATAGAGTTTCTCAGGCTCCCTTAACTTTCATTAAAGGTAATTCAATTAAGCTAAATCTTCTGTATAGCATTCTTGTAAAACAATTTGCTCACACACGGGAGGGTTATCAATATCTTGAAAACATGAAAAAGAACACAGAGGAGATCGGGAGTATTTTTGACCCTCAACCTTCTGAGCTTAAAGGCAATATTACTTGTGTCACAAATCCGGAAGAACAAGTACTCGGATGGATCGGAGCTGGGACTGTCACGGAAAAGAGAATTTTCATTCATAGAAGGGAAAGGTTACCAACATGGTCATACAGGGAGGAGGCTTGCGAATCAAGAGACGTACCTCTTGATAGCGTGCTCATTTATACGAGCGCGGGCTATTTGATAAAAGACTATGCTCCCTTTGACCCCATGAAAGGCCCTCCTACTCATGCTACAATGACCAGAGATAAGTGTATCGACTGCAGACTAAAAGGAAGCAATGTGAAACCTCCGTACTGGCCTGATTAAATTCAATTATCTCTTATGCCCGGAATTACAAAATATAAATTGAACAAGATAATTTCCATAACTATTATGAAGAATGGGTTTTCTCTTTTATTGGTTTGCCTACTACTTCCGTTTTATGCCCTAGCTCAGAAGTTTGATTCTACATCGATAACGCATAAGTTCAACACTTATCTTAAAAATACACTTCAAGAGAAGATCTATGTTCATACTGATAAGTCGTCATATATGTCGGGAGAAATTATATGGTTTAAAATCTACAATGTTGAAGCTTACACAAACCGTCCCATAAGTTATAATAAAGTTGCTTATGTTGAAGTTTTGGATGAGCAAAACACAGCAGTGCTTCAGACAAAGGTGGATTTATCCCATGGCTCCGGCTCTCTATATATACCTATAACTATTGCTACGGGAGCCTATACCTTAAGATGTTATACAAGTTGGATGAAGAATTTTGATCCTTCCTTCTACTTCTATAAAGATTTAGCAATCTATAATTCTTTAACTAAGGAGGAGGCACCGGGAACGGCCGTCAGAAAAAAATACGCTGTACAGTTTTTCCCTGAAGGAGGGAATCTTGTTCTGGGTTTAAAAAGTAAAGTAGGATTTAAAGCTGTAGATAGTGAAGGTAATACCTTTCACTTCCGCGGTTGCATTGTAAACCCCTCTGGTGACACAGTTGCAAGATTTAGTCCTTCTGATGATGGTATAGGAACCTTTTATTTTAGGCCGGAGCAGATTCAGGATTACCATGTATTAATAGCCCCGGTAAATGAAAATCCATTTTCCGTACAGCTTCCAAGAATCTTTGAACGAGGGGCAGTGATGTCGACAACGTTCGGTGCCGACTCAATATTAAATATATCAGTTCAGTCCAACCTCGAGAGCGAAGGCAGCTATACCCTTTTTGTTCATACAGGTTATCACACTGTATTTACCCGAACCCTAAGTAGTAAAAGTATTGCAGAAGGTTTTAAGGTTCCATATAAGGATTTAGGGGAGGGTATTTCTCATTTAACGCTTTTCAATAATGCCCAACAAGCACTATGTGAACGTTTATATTTTAAAAAGCCTTTGAAGCTTGCAAGCGTTGAAGTTTTAACAGACAAGAAGAATTATTCATCCAGGGAACAGGTAAAGGTTTCAGTGAGGGAAACAGTAAGAGGGAAAGCCTTAAAAACTAGTTTTTCCATCTCTGTTTTCAAGGTTGATTCAATAGCTACCCCTTATGATGATATTTCCACATACCTTTTATTAAGCTCAGAACTAAAGGGGCGGATACCACAGGTCTCGTCTTATCTGAAAGAATATTCAGAAGAAAAGATGGATCATTTAATGCTAACTCATGGTTGGAGAAGATTTAAATGGGAAGATATTATTCAAGAGAAGAAACCTGATCTTAAATTTTTCTCTGAGCCGCAAGGACATATTATAAGCGGCCGGATATTAGAAAAGGAGACAAACCGACCTCTCGCTGACCGGAACGTTTTTTTATCGATTCCGGGACAGCGAATTCAGTTTTATACCGCTTACGCCGATAAGTCAGGGGAATTTAATTTTCTAACAAAGGATTTTTCTGATAGTCCATTGGGAATTGTTGTTCAAACAGAACCCCGAATTGATAGTCTGGCAAGGATAGAGATTAGGGGACCTTTCTCCTCTAATCATTCCGATTATAAGCCTGCCAAGTTCAATTTCAAAACTTCTGTAGAAGATCTTCTTCAACGAAGTGTTGCCATGCAAGTTAATAATGCTTTTAATGGAAGGCTGCTCAATAATCGAATCCCTCGAACAATAGATTCCACTTCTTTTTATCAACAACCCGAAAAGATTTACAAATTAGATAACTATGTCAGGTTTAAAACGATGGAGGAGGTTCTGCGTGAATATGTTTCTGAAATCAATGTCGCGGTAAGAAAAAAGGATTATTACTTAAGTGTATTCGACAAGGAAAGGAATGAATTCCATTCATCGTCTCCATTAATTCTGGTAGATGGAGTGCCCGTTTTCGATGATGGCACAACCCTTATAAAAATCGACCCATTAAAGGTTAAGCAGCTAGAGGTAGTTAGTAATGGATATATTTATGGAAACAACCGTTTCTCAGGGATAGCCAGTTTTCGAACTTTCAAGGGTGACTTAGGTGGTTTAGCATTGCCTACCCACGCTACGGTGATAGACTATGAAGGAGTACAGGAGAAAAGAGTGTTTTATTCCCCCATGTATGATGGAGATTGGATAACCTCTTCAAGGATTCCTGATTATAGAACTACCTTGTTTTGGAATGGAACTAACGAAACCAGCCAAGAGGGAACAGCCACTGTAAACTTTTCTACCTCAGATTTGACCGGCAAATACCACGTAGTGGTGCAGTCGTTGTCGGAAGAAGGGTTCAGTGGCTCGCAAGTTGCAGAATTTGAAGTATATAGCAAAAATACTGCTATGAGAAACGGTAAATGAAAATCAGTTTTAGTGCAAATAAAAAAAGGAGCCTTGAACATTTGTACCATCATCCTAAACAATGTGTGCTAGCCATAAGGCCCCATAAAATTAATTTTACCTATCTCCTAAAAGAATAACGGAGGCACTAACCAATATGATCTGAAATGCTTAAGCTGAAATATCTGTATTTCATAGTTTTTTTTGTTCTATTTCCCTCTCTGATTTTCTCTCAGGAAAATGAAATGAATTTTATGAACCTGGGTAGCAGGGAAGGCCTTTCTTCAAATATTGTTACGTCTATACTAAAGGATCGATTTGGCTATTTGTGGTTTGGAACCGATGATGGTTTAAATAAGTTTGATGGAAAACAATTTACTGTTTACCGGCATAATGTAAAGGATTCAAATAGTATCGCCTCCAACGATATCGTGGATCTTTATGAGGATGGGAAGGGGAACTTATGGATTGCTACCAGTTCTGGGGTGATCATGTATAACAGGAGGATGGATTCTTTTATAAATTATAATAAACTAATTCGCAATCCAATTTTATCCATAGCTACTGGCCCTGATGGTAATCTTTGGATGGGTACTTATGGTGCTTTAATCCTATTTAATCCTGTGACATCGAAATTTACTTATTTCTATTCCAATAATCCAGCTGCACGTGCGGCTGTTTCAACTACTATTCAAAGGGTATTTAGAGATAAAGGTGGTAGTATGTGGCTTGGAACCAGTAACGGTCTTTATCTTTATTTGGAGAAATCAAATTCTTTCAAGAAGTATGCGCATTCTGATAAAGACAGCTCAAGCTTAGCCAATAACGCTGTAAAATCCGTTATTCAAGACCGTAAAGGTAATATTTGGGTAGGAACAGATAGCGGTCTAAGTATGTTGCTTCCAGATGGTAGCGGGTTTACTAATTATAAACATACCCCAAGCGAGCATAGCTTAAGTAGTAACATAATATACTCTCTGGCTGCAGAGCCAAATGGCAGAATTTGGATTGGAACTGAAGAAGGCCTAAATATTCTTGACCCTTCAAGTAAGGTAGTTCGTCGGATCAGACGGAATCATAGAAATCCCTATAGTTTAATAGGTAAGGCTGTTAATTCAATTTTAATTGACAGAGAAGGTATTTCATGGGTAGGAACCTATCGCGGTGGTATTAACAAGTATGATAAGAATCTTCCAACTTTCAACCTTCGTCAGAGTAATCCTTCTGATCCTCTTGGACTTAGTGCTCCGGTTGTTACCTCATTCGCTGAAGTTAACCGTTCGGAAATTTATGTGGGAACAGACGGAGGGGGAATTAACCATTTCAATCGTAACACAGGCCTCTTTAAAAATATACCATTATCGAATTCAGGGAAAGGCAAGGCCGTTCTGGCAATGGAAGGGGTGGGTGCAGAAATTTGGGTAGGAACTTATCTTGACGGGCTTTTTGTTTATGATACAAAAACAGGTGATATCCGGCGGATAAGTGCAGGCTTTGGTTCGAAAAGCATAAGTGGTCCCAGTGTTTTTTGTATAAAAAAGGATAGCAGGAACAACATATGGCTTGGCACCAATGGCCAGGGCGTCACCTTTTACGATTCTTCAAAAAGATCGTTCCGACATTTTTCACAGTCTGAAAGGGGAGTGGATATTATAATGGCGAATGGCTACATCCGCGCTATCGAAGAAGATCATGAGGGGAATTTGTGGATCGGATCCCGCGGTGGTGGTATTGCTGTTTATAATCCTATAAGTAATAAATCGTTAATTTTAAATTCTGCCAATAGTAAATTACCCAAAGATAATGTGAACGCAATATGTGTAAGTTCGACCGGAACTGTTTGGGTAGGTATGAGCGAAGGCGGGTTGGCGTATTACGATTTAAGGAAGAAACAATTTATACCCTATTCCGAGAAAGACGGACTCGCAAATGAAGTGATCTACAGGATATTGGAGGATAATTATGGAAAGATATGGGTAAGCACGAATAAGGGATTAAGTAGTTTTGATCCTGGGCTAAAAAAATTTAGAAATTTTTCATACCACAACGGTTTACAGCGTAGTCCATTTGTTCTGGGCTCAGGGATGAAAGTATCGGATGGGACCTTGTTTTTTGGTGGCGTTGATGGCTTTAATTACGTAAATCCTGGTGCCTTGCATTTTAATAGGAACAACCCAAGAATTGTTCTTACCGACCTTAAAATTTCAAATAAAAGTGTTCTTCCATCTCCTGATGCTGAAATTAATGAGCATATTTCCATATCCAAGCGGATAAAATTAGATTATAAGCAGAACTTTTCCTTGAGTTTTGCAGCACTGAATTTTACCTCCCCCCAGGAAAATAGATATATGTATAAGCTGGAAAAGTTTGACAGGGAATGGAACAATGTGGGAGCTCTAAATACGGCAGTTTATACAAACCTTGATCCTGGAGAATACACATTCTACGTAAAGGCTGTAAGTGCAAATGGTAATTGGGTTAGTCCCGTCACCACCATAAGAGTGTCAGTTAGACCGCCATTCTGGCTAACCTACCCGGCCTATTTTTTCTACTTTTTAATTATTGGTTTGGTTTTATGGCTCATCCGTCGTAGAGGAATCCAAAAGCTGGAGGGGAAATTTGCCATAGAGCAGGAACGACGTGAAGCTGAACGTGTGCATGAATTTGATCAACTAAAAATAAAGTTCCTTACAAATTTAAGTCACGAGTTTCGCACTCCTATTTCCTTAATTATGGGGCCAGTAGAGCAATTGCTGCAGCTCGAAACCAGTACTAATAAACATGGCCAATTAAGCATGATCCGCAGGAATGCAAGGCGCCTGCTAAATCTTGTTAATCAGTTGCTTGATTTTCGTAATATGGAAGATCGTGAGTTACGACTGAATGTAAGTGAAGGGGACTTTATCGCCTTTGCGCGAGATGTTGCAGAATCATTCAGAGATTACTCAGAAAGAAGGCAGATCAACTTCGAATTTAACAGCCAGATCAAATCCTATTTCACCAATTTCGATCATGATAAGGTGGAACGTATATTTTTTAATCTGCTTTCAAATGCCTTTAAATTTACCCTGAAGGGCGGACTAATTACTTTCAGGATAGAAGATTCAGAAAACGGCCTTAAGGTGCAGGTTGCAGATACGGGTATAGGGATTGAAGAAAAAGCACACGACAAAATATTTGAGTCTTTCTTTCAGAGCAATTCAGGTTCTGCTATTCTTAACCAGGGAAGCGGTATAGGCTTGTCTATTACCAGAGAGTTTGTTAATATGCATGGGGGCAGTATCGAAGTGCAAAGTATCGTCGGAAAAGGTTCAGTATTTTCCATTCACTTCCCATTTAATCGAATTGAAAGTCCTGGGAGCTTAGATGAAGAGGAACCGGACTTGATGCACGAAGGGAACCCTCAGGATCATTTATTGGGAGAAATTGTTGATTCGCAATTGCCGGTAGTTCTACTAGTTGAAGATAGTGACGATTTCAGGTTTTATCTGAAGGATAATTTAAAGCGAGCCTACCGCATTGTTGAAGCTTCTAATGGTAAGGAAGGTTGGCAAAAAACGCTTTCTTCTCATCCCCAGCTAGTGGTAAGTGATATTAGCATGCCTCATGCCAGCGGAATAGATTTATGTCGTAAGATAAAGGCCGATAAACGAACCAGCCATATTCCTGTGCTATTATTAACTGCTTTGACCGGGGAAGAAGACCAGTTGTTAGGATTAGAGACCGGGGCAAATGATTACATGACAAAACCCTTTAATCTTGATATCCTGAACGTTAAAATCCGGAATCTTTTAGCACTTAACGAAAGACTTAAAAAGACCTATACCAAGCAAATTAAGATGACAAGTCCTGAGGTGATAATCGAGTCTGAAAATGAAAAGTTCCTGAATAAGGTCATACAATACATTACATCAAATATCAATAATCCACAATTGTCAGTAGAAGATTTGAGCCGGAATATGGGAATGAGCCGGGGATCCCTATATAGTAAAATTCTAGAACTAACAGGGGAAACTCCAATTGAATTTATCAGATCTATAAAACTGGATAGAGCTGCCGTTCTTCTGGAAAAAAGTGATATGAATATTGCTCAGATAAGTTATTCGGTTGGCTTCTCGGCTCCAAATTATTTTGCCCGCGCATTCAAAATACGTTTTAACATGCTACCTTCAGAATACATCATATCAAAAAGAGGAAGTAATTGATAACAAATTATAAGTTGCATCTGCAGAAGTTATATTTCATGCTAACGTTTGCACTGTTTCCTTGTAAACCGCCTCAAAACCCTTTAGAACCTTATTTTTTGAACAATCGCTTCATCCTTTTATTCAAATCTTGCACCTCTTAAAACTCCTTCCGGCTACCTTCGAACAAACGAAATTATAACCTATTGAACTAACTATGATGCTTCCTATTACAGACACTTGACGTAGAGCAATGGAAAAAATGACTTTGATCTAGTGATGAATTAGAATTGTGATGATGGAACCTACGTCATTGTGATTTTTACTTTATCCCTAATTAAGTCTGCTACAGTTGAAGAGGCTTCAATTGTAAATTAATTGAACCAATTATTGACTAAACAAAAATTATATGAAAACAAGTCGCAATGTTTCCGAAAGGTGGTGGTTTCTTCTGCCATCAGTACTATACCTGTCTTCCTTGCAGAGGTATGAAAGTGATTCGAACCAATTCTATTTTTCTCTAAATGAAGTGAAGTAATGAAAAAAAATGCCAAGTTATCTAATAACTACGACCACAAATACAGTAACTCCCGACATCCTATAACCAGATTCTTTCTAGCTCTGATAATTATCGGCCTGCTAGCAAATACTGTTTACGGGCAGCAGGTCCGTAATGTAAAAGGTATAGTAATTGACCAGCAGCAAAATTCAGTAATAGGAGCAATCGTGGCCGTTAAAGGTTCTTCTTCTCGCACCTCAACCAATGCAAAGGGTGAATTTTCATTTAATGTGCCTATTGATGCTAAAAGTTTGATAGTAACTTATGTAGGTATGATCGCTCAGGAGGTTAATATTGGAAGCGACAATTATGTTAAGGTGATCATGAAGGATGACCTGACAAAACTTAACGAAGTGGTCGTGGTTGGTTATGGTACTCAGAAAAAAGCCAGTGTAGTAGCCGCCATCGCCCAAACAACTGGCAAAGTATTGGAAAGGGCCGGAGGGGTATCTAGTATTGGAGCTGCACTAACTGGTAATGTGCCTGGAGTGGTAACAACGGCAAGTACAGGCATGCCAGGAGATGAAGATCCGGAAATATTAATTAGGGGAAGGAGTACATGGAATAATACGAGTCCCTTAATCCTGGTGGATGGGATCGAAAGGCCAATGACAAGTGTTGATATTGGATCTGTAGAATCGGTTTCCGTACTGAAGGATGCTTCTGCTACAGCCGTTTTTGGGGTAAGGGGAGCAAATGGGGTTATCCTCATTACCACCAAAAGAGGTCGCGATGGCCAGGCAAGTATTCGAGGAACTGTTAATAACGTGGCTAAAGTACCTTCGAAATTGCCTGGTAAATATGATGCTTACGATGCTTTAAGAATTAGAAATCAAGTAATTGAATATGAGCTGGCTCTGAGGCCAGAAAGTTGGAACGACTATCTTCCTCAAGCAGTTATTGATAAGTATCGTTTCCCTGCAAATCAGACTGAGGCAGAACGCTATCCTAATGTTAACTGGGATGACGTTTTGTTTAAAAGCTACGCTACAGCGCATAACGCAAATCTTAATATTTCCGGTGGCACCAATAAAGTAAAGTATTTCGCCAGTGCAGATTATTTATATGAGGGCGACTTGTTTAGGAAGTTCGAAAATAACAGGGGATACGAACCCGGCTACGGTTTTAATCGTTTGAATATGCGTAGTAACCTGGATTTCCAGTTGTCTAAGTCGACAGTTCTTCGGGCAAATCTCTCCGGTTCAAGAGGGGTAAAAAAGATGCCTTGGGGCGCTTCAAACAGTGATTACTCTTATTGGATAGCAGCATACTCTACCGCTCCGGATGTATTTATGCCAAGATATGCAGACGGAACCTGGGGGTATCATGCGCCTAATGTACAAAGAGGCCTTAATTCTGCGCGGTTGTTGGCAGTAAGCGGACTAGAGTTTACTACTACTAATCGTATAACAACTGATTTTACCTTAGACCAGGATTTGGGTAAAGTGATAAAAGGCTTAAACTTTAAAGGAACAATTGCCCTTGATAACACTTTTGTTGAGGGAGACCGTGGTGTTAATGACCTTTATAATGATGTTCAGTCGAAATGGGTAGACCCTGAAACCGGACAAACAACTTACCAACTGGCTTTTGATGCCACCAACCGTTTCGATTTTCAAAACAGTATTAATTGGGCTACAAGTGCGGGATCTGTTCAGAATTGGGCAACCTTTCGTCGCCTCTTCTATCAAGCCCAGCTAAACTATTCCAAATCCTTTGCCAAACACAATTTTACCGCGATGGGCCTTTTCAATCGTAATCAGGATGCAACAGGTAGCGCTATCCCTTTCAATCGTGAAGATTGGGTTTTCAGAACCACATACAACTATGCGAACAAATACATGATCGAATATAATGGATCCTATAATGGATCATCCAAATTCGGTCCTGAGAACCGCTTTGCCTTTTTCTCCTCAGGTGGATTAGGATGGACACTATCGGAAGAAAAATTCATGAAGCCTTTGACATTCATTAATAATCTGAAGATAAGGGGCTCTTATGGAGAGATTGGTGATGATAGCGGCGGCGATCGTTGGTTATACTTGACTCAATGGGGGTATGGCGGACAAACAGATTTGGGAATTACCGGTGAAGGCTCAGAAACAAGCCCTTATGTGTGGTATAAGGAAAACGCGTTGGGAAACCCGGACATCCGTTGGGAGAAGGTTCAGAAATTGAATGTTGGTGTTGATTTCGGATTTTTAAAAGGCTTTATTTCTGGAAAGGTCGATTTCTTCAAAGACAAGCGTTCCGACATTCTCCTAACAGGAAACAGAAGGGCAATTCCCACGTTTTTTGGAGCTGTTGCGCCGACAGCAAATCTAGGGGCAGTAGAGAACAAGGGCTATGAAGTGGAGGTAGCTGTCGATAAAAAATTAAATCCGGATTGGAGAGTTTGGGGAAACGTTAATTACACGAGGGCAAAAGATAGGGTCCTTAATGCCGATGACGCACTGTTACTGCCAGGATATCAAAAGCGCGAAGATATGCAGATCAGTCAAACCTACTCCCACGTAAGCGCAGGTTATTATAATACTTGGGATGAACTTTACGCAAGTACCATGACTGATAATGGCGATGCGCAGAAGCTTCCTGGGAATTTCCATATTCTGGACTATAATGCGGATGGCGTCATTGATTCGAAGGATAACATTCCATATGCATTCCCCTCAGTCCCTCAACATACCTTTAATGCCACAATGGGCTTTGACTGGAAAGGTTTCAGTGCATTCGTTCAGGTTTACGGAGTAAATAATGTTACTCGTCAGGTAGTGTTTGGAAGTCTATCCAGCCAGAACCATTTGGTTTATAACGAAGGATCATACTGGTCGAAAGAAAATACAAATGCAGATGTACCCCTACCTCGTTGGTTATCTACGCCTAGTAGTTATAATCCCGGGAGCAGGTTTATGTTTGACGGGTCTTATATCAGGTTAAAAAATGCTGAGATAGCTTATACGTTCCGGAGGGAAAACAGCTTTGTGAAAAAAATAGGGATTGCAAGTATGAGGGTGTTTTTCAATGGGAATAATCTCGCTGTATGGACTAAAATGCCCGATGACAGAGAATCAAATTTTGCCGGCACTGGATGGGCTTCTCAGGGTGCTTACCCTACTGTTAAGCGCTTCAATTTAGGCACAAATATCACTTTTTAAGATTATACCATGAAACAGTATATAAAACCGATTATATCATGCCTTATCGTTTGGACTTGTATGGTTTTTTCATCATGCGAAAAGTACCTTGACAAAGATCCTGAAACGAATATTTCCGAAAAGGAAGCATTTAAGAATTTTACCAATTTCCAGGGGTTTACGGAAGAATTGTATAACTGTATTGTTAACTTCAGTAATAACTACTGGACAAACTCCTTCAACTGGGGAGAAGATGAAATAACTTCTACTGCTGGAAATTTTCATTTTATACATAAGATAGACGACGGCAACTTTTGGGGCTGGCAGTCTGAGTTCGACGGCTGGGGTTCAGGGTGGATGAATCAGAGCGATTTTACAACCAGCACCTCTCAGGATAACCGTTTTAACAAAGACCTTTGGAATGCAGCCTGGTATGGCATTCGTAAAGCTAACATCGGCCTGGCAAATATGGATAAGATGACAGATGCAACACCTGAAGAAAGGAATTTGGTAAAGGGACAATTGTTATTCTTCAGGGCATGGTTCCATCACCGCTTGATGGAGTATTTTGGTGGTCTTCCTTATATCGACTATGTGCTTCCCAGCGCGGGAGCAGTGCGATTGCCTCGTCTTAAATACAGTGAATGTGCTGATAAAGCTGCTGCCGACTTTAGAGCTGCCGCCGATTTATTGCCGGTAAACTGGGATAACACCGCTCCTGGTAGAAGAACCTTGGGTAAAAATGCGCTTCGTATAAATAAGATTATGGCATTGGCCTATTTGGGTAAGAACTACTTATGGGCGGGAAGTCCCTTAATGAATTACGAGTCTACGGGAAGCAGAACCTATAATGCCGAATATTGTAAAAAGGCCGCGGCAGCTTTCGCTGAGTTATTAAATTTAACGGAAGGGGGAACAACTCAGTATAGCCTGGTAGCCTTTGCAAATTATTATAAGAACTTTTATACCACTGGCGAAGGTTGGGCGCTTCCAGGAAGTTCGGAAGCTATTTTCAGAGGCCCCTATTATTCCGCTAATAACTCGAACTGGGGTACTAGTAAGCAGTATACACCTGTTGTTATTTCCGAGGGTGATTTAAAATTTACACCAACAGCGAATTACGTTGATAATTATGGGATGAAGAACGGCCTTCCAATTCCTGATATAACAAAGGCTGATGCTGAATCAGGATACGACCCGCAATTTCCATGGAAAAATAGAGATCCTCGTTTTTATAATGATATCGTTTTCGATGGTGTGAAATTTGTTCAGGGGGCAATTCCAAACGTAAATGAGCAAGGAAACCGGTATGCTAACCTCTATACAGGAGGTAGTTACAGAGACGTTGGAACAGGAAGCCGTACCGGGTATGTACTTCGTAAATTCATTCCAATTACAGCGAACAAGTACGATAATGGCTACGACTGGGGGTACAACTTGCACATTTATGTGCCTTATATGCGATTAGCCGATGTTTATTTAATGTATGCTGAAGCGGCTCTGATGGGTTACAATTCTCCAACTGGTAAAGATCCGGCCTTTAGTAAAAATGCGGTGGAAGCCATTAATGTGATTAGGGCAAGAGCTGGAGTTGATGCCGTAAATCCTAAGTTCCTCAACTCTACGGAAGCCTTTTTACAAGAGGTACGGAGAGAAAGAGCTGTTGAACTTGCTTTTGAAGGACATCGTTTTAACGACCTGAGAAGGTGGCTTTTACTAATTCAGCAACCTTACACATTGAAGAAGTCTGTGGAATTTGATCGTACAGGAACTTTTAATACTGCCGATCCTACCCAAAACAAAGTGGCCAACTTACGTGAAGTAACACTGCTGGAAAGGAATTTCTCAGAAAAGCATTACTGGTTACCTCTTAAAAATAACGATGTGAACATGTATGCCGAGTTTAAACAAAACCCAGGTTGGTAGTAGATTTTAAATATCTAAAAGAGACGAAAATGAAGCAATTAAAAATAGGAATAGCACTATGCCTCACTGTCGCAACGGGATTGTCAGGGTTAAGTTCGGCAAAGGCTGCGATCGATATAAAGAGTAAGTCGATTATTAAAATAAAAAAAGGCCCGAAAGGCTCAGAAATAAAAGAACTTGATTCGCTAGGGGTAAAAAATGACAAAGATTCCCTTGTCCAGGTAGCTTTTAGAAAAATTAAAAAGGCTGACTTGCTGGGAGGAGTTTCAGTTGTAAATCTTTCTCAACTTATGGAAAAGAATTATGCAACGTACAGTTTAGAAAACCTTGAAGCCCTGGCCCCTGGATTTCATGGAAATATTTGGGGAAACAGTAGCTATCTGGTTTTGGTTGATGGAGTTCCACGCGATGCAAACAATATAATGCCTACCGAGATAGACCAGATCACGGTGATGAAAGGGATTGGTTCTGTTGCTCTTTACGGAAGCAGGGCAGCTAAAGGGGTGGTTTATATCACTACCAAAAGAGGCGGAAATTATGGTCAGAGAGTGAATGTTAGAGCAAATGCGGGTGTAAATGTACCAACAGCCTACCCGGAATATTTGGGATCAGCAGAGTACATGACGCTATACAACGAAGCACTTCGAAACGATGGGTTAAGCAGTTTATATACTCCCAACGACATCTATAACACTTCTGCCGGTGCTAATCCATACCGTTATCCTAATCTCAATTTCTACTCGTCTGATTATTTGAAAGACAGTTATAATCGCTATGATGTAACAACGGAGATCTCAGGTGGTAATGATAAGGCACAATATTATACCAACCTTGGTTACTGGTCAAACGGATCCCTGCTAAACTTTGGCGAAGCAGCCGATAATGGAGGAGCTAATAGGTTCAACTTGCGGGGAAATATTGACATGAAGCTTAACCGGATCATCAAATTAAATGTAGACGCAACAGCAAGCTTTTATACCGGAAAAGGCGTTAATGCAGATTACTGGGGAAGTGCCGCTACCGTCCGTCCGAACAGGTTTTCTCCGCTTATTCCAATTAGCATGGTTGAAAATGGTGATGATCCTTCCACGATCTATGTTAATAACAGTAATTATATAATAGACGGAAAATATCTGCTGGGTGGAACACAATTGGATCAGACAAATGTGTTCGGAACCATCTATGCCGGGGGATCAAATAAAAGTATAAGCCGGCAATTCCAGTTCAACACGGGAGTGGATTTCGATTTGAATGGATTGCTGCAGGGACTGTCTTTTAAATCAGCTCTAGCCATCGATTATTTAACTTCCTTTACGCAGGGGTACAATAACAATTACGCTACATATCAAGCTTCCTGGAATAATTATGCTGGTTTTGATCAGATCAGTGCTCTTACTAAATTTGGTGATGATTCTAAAACTGGTATAGAGAACATCAGTAGCAGTTATTATCGTCAGAATATCGCCTTCTCTGGTCAGTTTGACTATAATCGTTCATTTAATAGAAGACATAATTTTTCTGGTACTTTATTAGGGTATGGCTTCCACATTGGAGAATCAGGCAGTTATCATAAAACTAATAATGCAAATCTGGGCCTGCAGTTAGCCTATAACTTTAGTCAGAAATATTACGCTGATTTCAGTAGTGCATATGTTTATTCAGCCCGGCTACCCGAGAAAAACAGAGGCGCTTTTTCGCCTACTATAAGCCTTGGTTGGAGATTAAGTGAGGAAAGCTTCCTTAAAGATAACTCCGCAATTGATAACCTGAAACTTACAGCCTCTGCAGGTATTTTAAACACCGATCTGGATATAACAAATTACTATTTATATCAGGGTTATTATACCTATAACGACGCCGCCTGGTACAGCTGGAAAGATGGGCAGTTGGTTCATAGTTTTGATAGAAGACGGGGTAATAATTTTGACATGACTTTTCCGCAAAGAAGGGAGATTAACTTTGGCCTGGAGGGTTCCTTTTTCAACAATTCCATATCATTTTCTGGAAATGCGTTTTTCAGTCAAACGAAGGGGAACATTGTTCAGCCTACTTCACTTTATCCTAATTATTTTTCAACTGGTTTTCCTGTCTATTCAGATATCCCTTTTGTAAATTATGATAACGACCAGCGCAAAGGCTTTGATCTTGGTTTGAATTTCAATAAGAAGCTGGGACAGACGAACTGGAGCCTTGGTTTGAACGGTACTTACTATCAAACTGAAGCAAGAGTAAGAGCTTCAGATAACCAATTTGTGGATGAATATCAACTCAGAGTAGGAAGACCTCTCGACGCTATATTTGGACTGCAAAGCGCGGGGCTCTTCATGGATGCTTCAGATATTGCCAACTCTCCAAGCCAATCCACTTTAGCTTCAGGTGGCGTTAAACCAGGCGATATTAAATATAAAGATCAGAATAATGATGGTATTGTAGATACACGCGACGAAGTTTACCTTGGAAGGGGAGGATGGTCTGGCTCACCTTTAACTTTAGGCCTAAACCTTACTGCAAAATGGAAAAACCTTACATTTTTTGCCCTTGGAACAGGACGGTTTGGAGCTTTTGCAATGAAAAACAATTCTTATTTCTGGGTCGACGGACAGGACAAATATTCAGCTGTGGTGCGCAATCGCTGGACCGAGGACACAAAAAGCACAGCCACTTTCCCAAGGCTTACTACCGGTACCAGTGATAACAATTATCGTAACTCAGATTTTTGGTTATACAGCACAGACAGATTTGACCTTGCAAAGGTGCAGGTTTCTTATCAATTCCCCGCCCGCTTATTAGGTAAGGGATTTATCAGGGAATTTGGAGCCTACGTAAACGGGTTTAATTTGCTGACTGTAGCAAAAGAAAGAGAAATTATGGAACTAAATATCGGCTCCGCTCCACAGACCAGATTTTACAATTTGGGCGTGAAAGCCATGTTTTAATTGAGGGATCGATAAACTAAATTTTATTTAAATGAAAAAGATATTATTAATCTGCTTATCAATCGTAGTGTTGTTTAGCAGCTGTGAGGATATGTTCGAGCCAGAGATTGAAAACAACCTGGAGCTGCAAAACGCTTATACCAATGCAACATATGCTCAGGGCCTTTTATTAAATGGGTATACACGTATTCCAACAAATTCATGGTCGTTTAATGAAGTAGCTACCGATGATGCAGTTACAAATGACCGTAACAGTGGATTTCTCAAAGCGGCTACCGGGCAGTGGACCTCTATGAACAACCCCTTCGATCAGTGGCGAAATAGCAGGTCTGCCATTCAGTACCTTAACCAGTTTTTCGCCGTAACCGACAGCGTTACCTGGGCAGTAGATCCTGTCATAAGCAAAATGTTCAACGACAGGATGAAGGGCGAGGCTTATGGATTAAGAGCTCTATTTATGTTTTATCTACTACAGAGCCATGCTGGTAAGGCAGCTAACGGAGAATTACTTGGAGTTCCGCTATTGCTACAGCATGAGACAGTGACGTCCGACTTCAATCAACCTCGTGCCACTTTTGAAGCTTGCTTGCAACAGTTATATTCAGATTTAAATAAAGCCGAAGAGCTATTGCCTGTCGATTATACAGATAATAGTCCCGTACCCGCAAAATATGCAGGCGTAAATCCTGATAATTATCACCGGGTTTTCGGGGCAAGTTTCATGGGCCGTATGACGGGGCGTATAGCGAAAGCAATCAGAGCAAAGGCAGCTTTATTGGCTGCAAGTCCAGCCTTCAATAGCGGAGCTTCTAAATGGGAAGCCGCAGCAAATTATGCGGCAGAGGTGATCGACCTAGGTGGCGGATTATCTAATTTAACGAGAGGAGATAGCAATAATGACCTTCAATGGTATACTACAACGGGAGGTATTGATGCGCTTGCTGCCGGTGCGAATTCCCCTGATATTTTATGGAGGGGAAATGTGGGTACAAGCAACGATCTGGAAAGGAACAACTTTCCCCCAACTTTAAATGGTAGCGGAAGGGTTAATCCAACTCAAAACCTCGTTGATGCTTTCCCTATGGCTAACGGTTATCCCATTTCTGATCTGGCAAACTCCGGGTTTAATGCTGGTACTCCATATACCGGGCGCGACCCACGATTAAACCTTTTTATTCTTGTAAACGGCAGCACTGCCGGGACTTCGAATTCGGTAATAAACACTTCAGCCACTAGCCCCACCAATGACGGTTTAAATAAAGTTGAAACATCAACAAGAACTGGTTATTACTTGAGAAAGCTTTTAAGGCAGGATGTAAACCTCAACCCTTCATCTACCACAACTCAAAAGCACTTTAGCCCTCATATCCGGTATACAGAAATGTACCTTGCATATGCTGAGGCTGCTAATGAAGCATGGGGGCCTTTGGCCACCGGAGAACATACTTATTCTGCTTACGATGTGATTAAAGCCCTCCGTAGGCGAGCAGGAGTAGGAACTTCTAATGGCGATCCCTATTTGGAATCAATAAAGGCTGATAAAGATGCGATGAGAAACTTAATCAGGAACGAAAGAAGACTAGAACTATGTTTTGAGGGTTTCCGATTCTGGGATTTGCGAAGATGGAACAGCAATCTGAATGAAACAGCGAAAGGGATTAGTATTTCAGGTTCAAATTACTCCATCATTAATGTGGAAAACAGGTCCTATGATAACTACATGATTTATGGTCCAATTCCTTATACCGAAACGGTTAAATATACTAATCTATTACAAAATGCCGGCTGGCAATAATTACGGTATTAAACACTATTGATTTTAAGAAAGAAAAAATGAAGAAGATATTATTAATGGTACTGATAGCATCCGTTTGTTTAAGTTCTTGTAAGAACGGTGACTGGGAGTTTGATGATTATGAGTTTCAATCGGTTTATTTCGCCTACCAGGGGCCTGTAAGAACTATAACACTAGGTGAGGATGTCTTCGACACCTCCCTGGATAATGAGCATAAGTTTGAAATTTTTGCAACAATGGGAGGAGTATACTCTAACAAATCTGATGTAACAGTTGGCGTTCAGATTGACAATTCACTTGCCGCTAATAAAGCTTTCAATACGGGTGGCGATATTGTTGCAATGCCATCAAGTTACTACCGCCTTACGTCTAATCAAATTATTATTCCTAAGGGTAAAATAGCGGGAGGGGTGCAGGTAGAATTATCTGATGCTTTTTTTGCTGATCCTCTTTCTTTAAAAAATACTTATGTGATTCCGGTGCGAATGACCAATGTTCAAAATGCAGACTCAATAGTAGCGGGTAAAAATTATGTATTATATGCCGTGAAATATATTAATCCATGGCATGCAAACTATCTAAGAAGAGGAAAGGATGTAGTAACCGGAAAAAATGGAAATACATCACTGAATAAAACGATCGTAAGACATAAGCAATACGTAGAAGACGACGAAGTTTCGGGACTAAAGACAAATTCTCTTGCCGTTGCCGAGTTCCCTGTTATTTTCAAGGATCAGAATAACCAAAATATCACTTGTAAGCTTCAATTGAATTTCGATAATAACGGAAATTGTTCCATTACTAATGGTGGAGATAATAGTTTCACAGCATCCGGAAGTGGGAAGTTTGTGAAGAAGGGCGAGAAGAACAGTTGGGGAGCTAAAGACCGGGATGCTCTATATCTAAATTACCAGGTAGATCTAGCCTCCATGCATGTTGTTTCAACAGATACGCTGGTTGTACGCGATCGTGGGGTAAAGATGGAAACTTTTACTCCTGTAAGCAAATAGTTTAAGCTTTAAAAGATATTAGAATGAAGAATATAAATATATTGGCACTAAGCCTCGCTGCCTCAGCGCTGATGACTTCTTGTACAAAAAGTGAGCTTCTTGATTATCATGTCGATAAACCTGCAAGTTTCGCCCAGCAGGAGCTAATTGACGCATACCAACCATTGAAAACTTATATGAAAGCCGACCCGGCCTCTAACTTCAAACTTGGTGTTGCCTTGTCTCTTTCAGAGTATGTTAACAAAGGCGTGAAGTATAGACTAGCTAATACCAACTTCAATGAAATTGTTCTGGGGTATGAAATGAAACATGGAGCGGTAGTTCAGGCGGACGGAAAATTATCCCTTGATAACGTAAAAACCCTGCTGGAGACTGCAAAAAACGCAGGGATGGCGGTTTATGGACATACGCTTACGTGGCATGCAAATCAGAATGCTACCTATTTAAATAAACTTATTGCACCACTAATAATTCCCGGCCAAAGTACGCCTACCTGGGACCCTGTTATCGAAGCAAATTTTGAGACAGATAACAATTCAAATTACGAGTCAAATGCAAATGCAAAACTTTCTTTTACCCCTGCAGGGCAAGGCGAAGGGGGAACGGGAAGAGCATTGAAGATAACGAATGACGTGGTTCGAGCAAACGACTGGGATGCGCAGTTTTTTATTAAATTCAGTCCTGTGGTAGCTGTAGGGGAACAATATGAGTTAAGTATGGATGTAAAGGCTGACGCAGATGTAGATTTCCCAACTCAGGCGCATATTGTTCCTTATTCTTATAAATTTTATGACTTTTTTGGAAGTATTCCCGCTAAAACTACCTGGTCAAAATACACTAAAACTATTACAGTCACCCAGGACATGGCTGCGAGTGGAGCTATCGCATTTAATTTAGGTAAAAATGCGACAAGTTATTATTTTGATAATATTTCTTTGAAAAAGTATAATGCCAAAGGCAGTGGGAATGCAGGCTATTCGTTCTTTTTTACAAATCCATCGGCCAAAAACTTTTGGGATGCTCAGGTTGCTTATGATTTCCCCGCTTTACAAAACAACAAAGAGTATACTTTAAAGATTGTGGCAAAGGGAAGTGTTGAAGGTGCTATACGTGCAGAGTTACAGTCCTCGTCGGATTATTCTTCAAACTCTTTTGGAACCCTTAGTTTAGGCAATGCATGGAAAGAGTATGAACTGAAAGTTACTACTTCAAAGGCTGATCGTAATAGGTTCATTATTAGTTTCGGCGATTATGCTGGGACTGTTAATATAGACAACGTAAAATTAACTGCAAGTGGAAGTACTGAAAATCTAATCGCTACTTCTGATTTCGAATCAGGAGTAGGTAGCTGGGGTGGTTGGGGTAACGGATCAACTCGTGGTCTCTCAGCTCAAGGCCAGGGTTTTGGTGGTGCACTTGATCAGATCATTGAAAAAACACCTGCAGAAAAGAAAACAATAATCACCAACGCTCTGAACCAATTTATTTCGGGGATGGTTGATACCTGCAAATATTATGTTAAAGCCTGGGATGTTGTCAATGAGCCCATGGATGATGGCCGTCCATCCGAATTAAAAACGGGCGTGGGTAAAAAGCTCGCGGAAGATGAGTTTTACTGGCAGGATTACATGGGTAAAGATTATGCAGTGGAAGCATTTAAGATAGCTCGTCAACATGCCAATCAAGGAGATAAGCTTTTTATTAATGATTATAATCTGGAATATAGTATTCCCAAATGCCGTGGCCTGATTGAATATGTGAAATATATAGAAAGTAAAGGTGCCGTTGTAGACGGTATAGGAACTCAAATGCACATTGATATCAATACTGACAAGGCCAAAATTGCCGAGATGTTTACTTTACTCGCTGCTACTGGGAAGTTGATCAAGGTGTCAGAATTAGATTTAGGTTTGGGCAATGTTAAAACGCCTGAGGCTACAGAAGCGCAGTATAAGGCGCAGTTAGACATGTATAAATATGTAATTGAGAAATATTTCGAGCTTGTACCGAAAGCTCAGAGATATGGAATTACGATCTGGAGCCCTACAGATAGTCCTGCAAGCTCAAGTTGGAGAGCAGGAGAACCAATTGGCCTTTGGACAGAAGGTTTTACACGCAAACCAGCTTACATGGGTGTTGCCGACGCTCTAAAAGACAAATAATAATTACTGATCTTTTAACCAGGAGTGATTCTTTTAAGAGAATAACTCCTGGTTTTTTTTATCAGGAAATTTTATAAATATTTCTCCAACAGCTGCCATTGCTTGTATTTAATGCTCTGCCATCTCTCCAGCTAAATAGAAATTTTTCTTCCTTATATTAGTTCTAATGATTTTTATTACGTAACAACTCCTGGAAAGGAACCTCTGCTTGTCCTGTTGAAGGAGCCGAAAATGTAACTCCCGCCTTCTCAAATGCACGAATTAATCGGATCTGAATTTGCTTGTTGTGTAATTAAGTGCATTTGCTTAGGTAGGAGGGTAACTGCAGAGACTATGGACCTTGTTAAATTTTCGATAAATTAGATTGGAGCAGCTCAGATGGAGAATGATCCTGCATCTTCCTCTGAGCTTAAGCTTTAGAAGGCCCTAATTAAATAGAAGCGGAGCTAGTTCTCTTAAACTTCTTCTCCAGGTAAGAAATTCGTGAGCAGTATTATCAGAAACATACGACACTGCATTATAACCCGCCTCTTTTAATGTTGCTACAGCATTTTTTACACCTTCTGGCCGTTCTTTACTGCCACAGCTAAGAAAAATTAGACGGGGCTTTGCTTTATCCTTAAGTTCGGCTGGGTTAAAGGTCCCACCACTTAATAAGGCGTAATAACCAAATAGTCAGGCTTGTTAAGTGTTATTGTATCCGTCTCCATGCCTCCCATAGACAAGCCGGCCATAGCCCTGCTATTTCTATTAGCGAGTGTGCTAAAATTTGCATCTATATATGGGATAAGTTCTTCAGTAAGTACTGTTTGAAATGCATCAATTTTAAAATTTCTCATTCCTCCCCATTTTATTTCATTCGTCATGCCGTAAGTCATCACGATTATAAATGGTTTAACTTTTCCTTCAGAGATAAGGTTATCCATGATTAAGTTTGCGCGGCCCTGATTACTCCATGCTGTCTCATCTTCTCCCCATCCATGTTGAAGATATAGTACCGGATATTTCTTTGAGCTTTTTCCATATCCTGGAGGGGTGTATACATAAGCTCTTCGCGAGGTATTAGTACTTTTTGAAGGGAATAAAATCTGTTGAACATTCCCGTGCGGCACATCTTTAAGCGCATAAAAATCCTGATCCTTCGCAGGGATCTCGATGCCACTTTCCCATCTGGTAGAGCCGTAGAAGTTCAAAGCGCCGGGATCATTGAAAGTTCCTCCGTCAATGGTTAAATGGTAATAGTGAAAGCCTTCATCCATAGGTCCAGAAGTGGTGCCGGTAAAGAAACCATCCGCTCCCTTAGCAAGGCGGGTACCTCCCTGGCCTCCTAATCCAAGGCTAACTTTTACACTATCGGCTTTGGGAGCATGAATCCGGAATCGCGCGTAGCCCTGTGAATTAACTTGTGGAAATTCTTGTCCTGGCTGGTTTAAAGGTGAGGGTTTGAAGTCATCCCTTACACTTTCAGAAGTGGTTTGTGCCTCGCAAAGTCCGGTCGCTAAAACGAGAGATAAAGCAATAGTAATAAATTTAAGGTTCATATCAGTTTGCTAGTTAAAAGAACTAAAGTAAGGCAGGCTCAATAGCAACAATGCTAAAATTGTTCAGTCTTCTAGCAGGAATGTTCAAGGATCTATCCCGGAGGGTAGATTCACCCGGCATTGGTAAGTAAGAATAATTGCAATAAGGGTGTGTTGCCCAGGTCTAAAATAGTGCTAATGCTGATAAACTAACGTTTTGAGGATGTAGGAAGAGAATAATTCTTGCAAAACTTCCAGATCTCCTCACTCGTATGTACTCCATTTACTACGTCATTAGAAATCCAATGGCCTTTTCCCTTCAATGTTAATAATGCCATTGCAACTCCATTTTCTCCGGCATTCCAGTAAGTTTTACTAGCTATTGAATTAGGATTACTAGCAGGGTAGGGGTTGGTAATAATGGGTGTTTCAGAGCAACCATTTCTGATTCGCCAGGCATTCATGCAAACTTCTACTCCGCTGTAGCTTACAACATCATCAGTAGTTCCATGAGTGTGAATAATTGGTACTGGTCGGGCACTGTCTGTATTTTGGCCCCTGAGCGGATAACCGCTAATAGGAGCAAAGGCTGCAATTTTATCAGAAATGCGATTTGCCGCAAAGTAAGTCATCATACCGCCCATCGAAAAGCCTGAAAGATAAACCCTGTTACGATCGATTTTGTACCGGGCAGCCATGTTGTCAATAATTGAAAGAATGAAATCAAGGTCCGTTGAACCTGAGATATCCCATCTTTTATTAATCCCATCGGGAAATACTACAGCAAAACCAGCCGTATCCGCCACCTGTTCCCATTTGGCCTGTGCCTTTTGATAAGCTGCGTCTTGGTTAAAACCATGCATTGAAATAATTAAGGGTCGTTTAGCTGGAAGATTTGCTGGTGCATGTACAAGAAAGTGGCGTGTTACGCCACCCACCTGAATTTCTTCAGCTTTCACCGCAAGTGTTAAAAATACCAGACAACATATAACAGAGAAAAGCTTTCTTATGGATTTTGATGATATAATTTTCATTATATGCTTTATAATAGGTCTAACTATTTCCTTACTAATCTTACATAGTAAACAGGTCCTGCAATATTTCCTTGTTTGCCTTGAAATTTCACAATGATCTTTTCTTGCCCTTTCAATATTGATTCGGGAATGGAATATTCAACTTCCTGGAACTTCTGCTGGTTCCATTTTCCAGAAATGTCTTCAGATGCAAGCTTCTTATCATTTATAAAGATGTCAAATTTTCGATTTCCTGATTCTGCTCCCCAGTAGCGAACAATAAGGCTTAGATTGGTTTCCTTATTCGTAGAGAGGGAATAGCTGAAAAAACCATCATTTTGTGCGCTTCGCCAGAACTGATCCATATTATTCCCAGTATTCGAGTTCTGTTTCTGAACAAAATGATCTGCTTCAGGTTGCTGCTCTCCTGGTGCAACAAAATCAACTGTTCTCTTTTGAAGAGCAAGATTAAATTCCTCAATTTTCGCTACCGAGTCGAGATACGATCTGTACTGGTTGTTCGATAAGCCCATCCAATACATCATATATCTTGCATCGTGGATCTTATAGAAGGGCTCTAAAACTACATCTGTCGGGTTTTCTATCTTAACCCCTGCTAATTTAAATGTCAGGGGTTTTCCTGAAACCGGAGTTAATTTATCTCCGAGCAACTCAATGTTATCTTCTATTAGTATTGGAGCTTTATCAACTGCTAGCTTTTTACCACTGGCAATGTGCCCCCAGCGACTATCCCCAGCAACTATACCCCTTAGGTCTTCTGTTCCAGTTTTAGCTCCAAGAAGGATTGGACCATGCATGAAAGCAATGTAATTCGGAACATTTGGTAAATGTTCAATGGTTGTATGCATTGGAAGCGAAACATCTATCCGGTCACCTTTTTTCCATAGGCGATTTATTGCCATGTAGGATGATGGTTGCGCCTTGCTTTCTACGGGCTTTCCATTTACCAATACTTTGAATTCCCCTTCTTTTACCCATTGTGGGTACCTGATCTTCAACGTGAAAGAGCTCTTCCCTTCGGTAATTTCAAGTCTTGTCTGACCTTGATCTGGAAAACTTGTTTGTTGTTTAAGTTTTATTCCCTTTTCTTTCCATGTTAACTCTGAAGGCAAAAAGAGATTGACAAACAGATTATTATCACTATGGGTATAAATAAATTGGCCGTACTTACCATGGTTTTCCATTCCACTGCCTACGCAACACCACATTCCTTCATTGGGGGAGGAGTATACCCGGTAATGGCGTGGACGAGCAGGAGTGAAATAAACATATCCTCCATGAGTAGGATGCTGAGTTGATAAAATATGATTATAAAGTGCCTTCTCATAATAATCAGCATATTTAGCTTGTGGGTCTTCTCGAAACAGATCTTCCGTAAGCTTAAGCATGTTGTAAGTATTACAGGATTCTGGCCCTTCTACATCATTCACAAAATCTATATTGGCTCCCCGGCTGGGGAAAAATTCCCTCCGGCTGTTCCCACCGAGTGCAATTGAGCGATTGGTTGTCACAGTCTCCCAGAAAAAGCTTCCGGCTTTTTTATAAGTCTCATCCTTTGCAACTTCTCCAATTCTTTCAAAACCTATTGCTTTTGGTACCTGGGTATTAGCGTGCTTGTTGTCGAGATTATCGGTTGAAGCCGCCATGGCATCTAGCAGCATTTTATGTGAAAACCTTTTTGCTGCAGTCAAATATTTTTTTTCACCGGTCATTGCATAGGCGTCGGCGTAAATTTCGTTCATCCCTCCATGTTCATTCCCGAGCATTTCATTCATTTTACTGTCTGAAAGACTGGATGTAATATCAATTCCCCAATCGCAGAACCTAAGGAACATTTGTTTTGCCTGCTCATTACCTGTATACAACCAGGCATCTCTTAAACCTGCATATGTTTTATGGACATTATACCAGGGCACCCAATACTTCCAGATCAGGCTAACATCACCTGCTTTAATTTTCGGCCATATCCCGATGCCATTTGGAACAGCTCCAACATAGCCCCTGGCCCAATCAGGGTAGGTCGACGTATTGGCATCCTGACAGACTTTTAATTCTCCTATGATATAATCCAGTCTTTTCTTGCACTCCATATTTCCAGTTGCAGCGTAATGGATGGCAAGGGCAGAAATATAATGGCCTCCCACGTGTCCATCCAGATCGGCCCAATTAGGAAAAATAGCAGCTTTGGAAGGAAGGCCTGCTTCTTTACGGTAGCCTGCAAATAGCCTGTCTACATCATATTTCAGAAGGGTTTGGATGTTAAGGTCCTGAGCATGTTTAAATGGACTTTCCAGTAACTTTACGTCATTTAGTGAAAATGCATTTGAGTAGAGCTTGTTCTGCGCTTTTAGAGCTGACGCAGAATATAAGCAGAAGATTGCCTGCGCAACAGCAAGTTTTCTTAAGATACTTTTCATTTTTAATTAGGTCTAATTGTGTGTTGTTGTTAGCAGTAGTTATCCCAACAGCACCTAAGATACGGAGTCCTTGCTTCAATAAAAATTTTGAGAGAACTTACTACAAAATAAACTGAGAGGAGCCAATTTCTTGTGATACAGACTCCTCTTTAATTATTATAGCAAACTAAGGTTGATTAGCGGAGCTTTTAACTACCGGTTGCCCTTCTGTGTTCGCTTGAATGTCATTTCCTGAAGTGGCATACAGGCCAATCAGACTTCCAGTAAATCCGCCGGCAACATTGGTTGTAAGAATATCTCCGGAAACAGTGCCGCCAAGGTTTTTGAAATTTTGTTTATCGGTAGAGTAGTTAAACCTGTAGTTATCTCCCTGGGCTTCTACCTGCAACTGAACTGGCTTCTTTGTATCGACCTTACTGCTCGCCAGTACTGTAGTGTTTCCCTTTTCCGTCCTGGCCAGTACAATATAGCTATCGTTTCCTTTTTGAGTGATGCCAAAAACATAATTGAAACGTTCACTTTGGTAGCAAACCAACCCCGCCATATCCTTATCTGATTTAGGAGCATATTTGAGGGTGACTGTAGCATCGAAGGTATTATGCTGCTGACGATAAAAGAGCGTTGAAATTGGTGCCACTGCTTTAATATTTTTCTCGAACGGTGTAACTGTCAGACCATTTTTTGTCTGAGAGACAAAGCCTTCTCTTGGTCCGCGAATGCCAATCCACTTATAATCTAGTTTTCCAGTAGTAAAATTATCAGTAAAACTGAAGTTTCCATTTGGAAGGAAACCATTTTGTCCTGTCTGATTTTTTACTCCTGCAGGCATTTTAATCTTTGGTTTAAGAGGAACAAGGCCGTTTTCAAAAACTGGAAATTCTCCGCTCCAGTCTACAGGCAACATGAAGGTTTCCCGTCCAGTTGTTACCTGGTCTTTCTCATTCGGTCGGATACCTAGGAATACTCCATAGTATTTACCGTTTGGCCCTTCTACCAGATCAGCGTGGCCCGCCCAATCCATTTTGTTCATTCTGTTTTTAGGAAAATGCCTTTGAGTTAGGATAGGGTTGCTTGGCGCTGGTTTAAAAGGTCCTTTGGGACTATCACTAACAAAAATGACCTCGCTATGCCAGTCGCCTGTACCTCCTTCTGCACACATCAGGTAATACCGTCCATTCTTTTTGTAAAGGTGCGGCCCTTCGATCCATATAGGTTTTAAACTTATGTCAACCCCTCCATCAACAATGATCTTATCAGAACCTTCAATCACTTTGTCATTTTCCAGATCATAGTCCCAAATTTTAATAACACGGTGACCTTCATAAAGTGCTTTTCCTTTTGGTGGCGCGTCATTATGTAATACATAGGCCTTTCCATCATCATCAAAAAATAAGGAAGGATCAATACCATCAAATTTTAGCCTAACCGGATCGCTCCATCCCTTAGCAGGATCCTGGGTTTTCACTACAATATTACCCATGCCCGCCGAGATCTGGGTAGTGATCATATAGAAAGTATTATTATTCTTATTGTATTTGATATCGGGTGCATAAACTCCCGCCGAGATTCCAGTATTTTGTACTTTAAGTTGGGATGGTCTGTCTAATACATGTCCGATTTGTTTCCAGTTAACCAAATCATTTGAATGGAAAATAGGAACACCGGGGACCATTGCAAAAGATGAGTTTACCAGATAATAATCATTCCCTTTTCGTGTAATACTTGGATCTGGATAGCATCCTTGCAGTATTGGAGTGTAAAACTCATCGTCTTTCAATGGGTTTTCGTTATAAATACGATCGTTCCCTTTGTAGGTGAATTGAGAGAATACAGGTGCATCTTTGGATGTTTTAACTGTAGTTTGCGAAGATGCATTTGAGCAGATAATGATGGAGGAGATAAATGTAGCGGCTAGTTTGCTCCCCCAAAAGGTCGACAATTTAGTTGAACTCATTAATAAAAGGTTATTTAATTGATTTGAAAAAAGTATCTATTGCTAGTTATTTTATTACCTGATCAAAAATCGCAGAAGCTTTATTCTCTTAGGGGTACAGGTGATGATGTTTATAGCACAAATGTTAAAAGTGTGGTCCTTGGCCTGCCTTAAGTCATCTCTTGTACATTTGTTATATATCTTTTCACATTTATGCAGGCTTTCATTTACTATCCGAAATAGATTTGTTTTGCGGGAATTGCTCCCCTTGGCGGCAACTCTAAAGCATCACTTCTGGAGGTAATCTTATTGCTCCTGATCAGATACTTCCTTAAATTACGCAACCGATTTTATGAAAGGAATTTTTTTAAATTTTTATCTCTTCACCCTTGGCGTCGTTATTAGTTTATCGGCTTATGGCCAAACTGCGCAAAATCCAATTATTCATGCTGATGTTCCCGACCTATCGATGATACGAGTTGGAGATACTTATTATATGAGTAGTACAACTATGCATATGAGTCCAGGCGTACCAATAATGAAATCTAAAGACCTTGTAAACTGGCAGCTTGTTAGTTATGCATATAATACTTTAGATGATGTTGACGAGTTAAATCTTACAAATGGGAAAAGCACCTATGGTCGCGGCTCGTGGGCAAGCAGCCTTCGTTACCATAAGGGAACTTATTATGTATCTACGTTTGCTCAAACTACGAACAAGACGTATATCTATTCAACCAAAAATATAGAGAAAGGACCCTGGAAAGCAGTTTCTTTCAAACCTGCTCTACACGATCACTCTTTGTTTTTCGATGATGATGGAAAGGCTTACATGATCAATGGAAGCGGAAGAATTTCTTTGAGAGAGCTAACAGAGGATTTGACTGGAGTTAAAGCTGGAAAGGAAAAGGTGATTATAGAGAATGCCGGTTTGCCTGCCGGCCCTGATGCTGGGGGACTACCGGCAGAAGGATCACAAATGTTTAAAGTTAACGGTAAATACTACCTTTTCAATATCAGTTGGCCAAAGGGTGGTATGAGAACTGTTATTGTACATAGGGCCGACAAAATTAGCGGTCCTTATGAGGGGAGGATAGCTTTACAAGACAAGGGTGTTGCTCAGGGTGGATTAATCAGCACCCCTAAAGGAGAGTGGTATGCTTATTTGTTTCGGGATTTTGGAGCTGTAGGAAGGATCCCGTATTGGGTACCGGTGAAATGGGAAGACGGCTGGCCTGTACACGGAGTTCAGGGAAAGGTACCAGAAACTCTTAATTTACCTACAAGCAAAGGAATTAATCCTGGAATAGTGGCTTCTGATGAATTTTCACGGAGGAAAGGTGATGCAGATCTACCGCTGGTATGGCAATGGAACCACAATCCTGATAACAGCCTTTGGTCTGTTAAATCGCGACCTGGCTTTTTAAGATTACAAACCGGCAGGGTCGACACATCTATTCTCCTGGCTCGCAATACATTAACGCAACGCACTTTCGGTCCAGAAAGCGCAGCGATTACTGCCATGGATGTATCAGGAATGAAGGATGGAGATAGGGCTGGTATTATGTTATTACAGAGAGATTACGGCTGGGTAGGTGTAAAAGCTGAGGGTGGAAGCAAATCCATAGTAATGGTGAACACTGTTAATCGTAAAATTGTCGAAATCCAGGGCCCTTCTTTAAATCAGAATGTCGTATATCTGAGGGCTGATAGCGATTTTAAAAATAGGGCAGACAAAGGATACTTTTATTATAGCCTCGATGGAAAATTATGGGAGAGAATAGGTTCTCCGCTTTCAATGTCCTATTCCATCCCTCATTTTATGGGTTATCGTTTCGGCCTGTTTAATTACGCCACGAAAGATGTAGGAGGGTATGCAGACTTTGATTTCTTCAGGTTAGAAGATAAGATCAAGGTATCGCAATAGATCGAATTGATTTGGAAAGAGTTTTTTAAGGTTAAGTGTTTGAATGGTAAAGGCTGAACATTGCAATTTGTTCGGCCTTTTTTTGTGAGCAGCATTCAGATTACTTCAGCCTCAACTTGTAAAGTTCTCCGTGAATCAATTCATTATGTCCTTTCTCAGTATCCATTTGTTACTTCTCGTCCGCGGAGACCAAATTATGAAGTTAGAAGGTCTCTGCTGGTTGCGGTAGGAGGAAAAAAGAAGCCGCTCCTGATGAGGAGCGGCATAAACCAATTTTATAACCAATTAATAGGAGGATGTAAGGAAGTGTAAAGGTTTTGCCTCCGAGTTTACTATTTCAAAAGTAGCGGTATGACTTTGCTAAGAATAGCACAGATGTTCTGGAAAAGTGTAATTATGTTCTTAAAAACCCAATCATTAACTTTACATTGATAGCAAACTGAATGCTATTAATAATTAACCATGAACCAAGAAATTCAAACTTATAATGACAGACAGTCTGCCGGAGATAAAGAAATTTGTGACCTTCTCGCTTCTACCATCCACAACGAGCTCATCGATGCTGAAAGTAAAATTTGGCATGCTCATCCTGTATGGTTTCTGGATGGTAATCCTATAGTGGGGTATAGCAAATTGAAGGATAGCGTGAGATTGCTCTTCTGGAGCGGCCAGAGCTTCCAGGAAGAACATCTAATTAATGAAGGAAAGTTCAAAGCAGCAGAGTTTCGTTACACCAACTCATCGCAAGTGGATCCAACTGACTTACTCAGGTGGTTGAAGAAAGCAAGAGATATTCAGTGGGATTATAAAAACCTCGTGAAAAGAAAGGGACGTTTAGAACGCCTGAAATAATTCTAATAAAAAGGAACATTATATGAACAATGCCAGCAATCATGACGACCGTATCGCCAAAATGACCTTTGCCTCTGTCTATCCCCACTACTTATTAAAAGTAGAAAAGAAAGGTAGAACAAAAGAAGAATTGCATCAAGTTATCGAATGGTTAACAGGCTTTGACGAAGCAAAGCAACAGCAATTAATTGAGCAAAAGGTAACCTTTCAGACTTTTTTTCAAAATGCAGAAATAAATCCTAATGCACACCTTATCACGGGCCTTATTTGTGGGTATCGAGTTGAAGAACTAACGAATCCTTTAACTCAACAAGTTAGATACCTGGATAAGTTGGTGGATGAACTGGCAAAAGGTAGAAAGATGGAGAAGATCCTAAGGAAAGCTTAATTGTTAAGGATGTTTCAGATCTATTGCTATTGCGAGCTCTGATATCTTTCTATTGATGAATTATTTTAGAGGCTCAATTTAAGTCTTAAAGTTTAGTTACCTGTAATTGCTGCTGTTTTCTTTGTCTCCTCAAGTAATTTGGATATTTGATACTGAGACAAAGAAAATTGTGGCTCGTAGTTGAACCCATATTTGCTTACTAGCTCTGCTTTCGAGATGATAGCACCTCTGCTTGCGCCAAAATCACCCATTATTGCATGTTGGAAAGGGGCCTTAACGTCACCAGCATATAACCGTCTGAAAAAGGAGCTATCAATAATGTATCCCCCAAACTCTATCCAGAAATGGGCTTTTTTCCTTACTTGTGTGTTTAATGACTTGCCGCCGGTAGGAAATGCCTGAGTAACGGAGAACAGCTCTACTCCTTTGTAAGATAAGGTGCCGGCAAGAACGGCAACAGGAAAAACTTCAGAAAGCTCATTAGCACACATTGAACTTAGAAGAGCCGCGTCAGTTACTTTGGGAAACATTTCTAAAATCGCCTGAGCTTTAATAGAAATCCTTTGAACCTCTTCAGTATTTAATTGAAAGGCTTCGTACCTGTTTATAAATTGCTCGGTAAAATTATCCCTTAAAACGCTTTTCAGAAGAACTAGTCGATTCAATGTGTGCAAGTAAAAAAGTGAACAGTATTTGTATTTTCTTTAGTTAAGCTAAGCTCTTCTGCAGAGACGCATCGGAAATTAATATCTTTAGTGGAGCGGTTTCAATCGAACTTCTTTTATTCCTTAACAGACGGGCCATGATAGTGCTAATTTATCGCTAATTTTTTAAATTTTTAAATAAGCTTTTCCACACCTGGCGGTGGGCCTTATCGGTTATTTGATAATGGACCGGAAAATAAAAAAGCCCTAAACTTATCGTTGAGGGCTTTCTATTAAACTTTTGGGTAAGTAATCGGGCTCGAACCGACGACCCTCAGAACCACAATCTGATGCTCTAACCAACTGAGCTATACCTACCGTTTTGTTATGATGCAAAGATATACCAATTCTGATACACTGCAAATTTCTTAAGTATTTTTTATTGGTTGAGAATCATGACGTTATGTTTTTGTTGTAAAAAAAGCTCAAAAAAGAGGGGTTAACTTATTCTTAAAAAAGCTTTTTTTAGTTGAGTCGACTGGTTTTTGCATTCCTGGAGTGCAACAAAAATTAGCTTATTAAATCTCATTAATATCCTTCCCCTGATCAGGATTGAATTCACCCTCCCATTTTGCAATAACGATCGTAGCAAGACAATTTCCAATTACGTTAACGGATGTTCGGGCCATGTCCATCAACTCGTCGATACCCAGAATGATTAAAATAGGCCATGAAGGCATTCCAAAAGAAGCCGCTGTTCCTAGTAAGATCACCAAAGATGCTCTGGGTACACCTGCTACACCTTTACTTGTCAGCATCAGCGTAAATACTATAAGTAATTGCTGGCCGATAGTAAAGTTTAGTCCGGCCGCCTGCGATACAAATATAGATGCAAGTGCAAGATAAAGTGTAGTCCCATCCAGGTTGAAGCTGTATCCTGTTGGCATAACAAAAGCCACTATCTTTCGTGGTACGCCCAGAGCTTCAAGATTTTCCATGGCCTTTGGCAGGGCAGCTTCGGAGCTGGTTGTGGCAAAGGCTATAGAAACAGGTTCTGATATTGCCTGGATAAATCTTTTTATAGGAACTCCAACAAACAACGCTATGGGTAATAGCACCAACACAAGGAACGCAATTAGCGCTAGATATAAGGTGCCCAGCAGTTTTGCAAGGTTCTCAAGAATCTCAATGCCCATGTGTCCAACAGTGTAGGCAATAGCTGCTCCGACACCGATAGGAGCAAAGTACATAACGATATTAGTAAATTTGAACATTACTTCCGCCAGGCTTTCTGTAAATTGAAGCATAGGCATACGTTTGTCCTCTCTTACCATTGCAAGCCCAATCCCAAACAATACGCTAAATACCACAATTTGTAATATTTGTCCTTCACTTACCGACTTGGCAATATTCTCAGGGAAAATATGGAGGATAATATCCTGCCAGCTCTGAGGTGCAACATGAGGAAGTTCTTCATGGATCCCCTTTGGTACTTGAATTCCAGCGCCAGCCTGTGAAAGATTTATAGCTGCAAGACCGATAAAAAGGGCAAGAGTTGTTACAAGTTCAAAGTAAACAATAGACTTCCATCCCATTCGCCCTACCTGTTTTAAGTCGGCATGACCTGCAATTCCATAAACTAGGGTAGCAAAAAGGAGAGGGGCTACAATTGTTTTGATCATTTTGAGGAACACTTTACTAAGAACCTGCAGATTTTTGGCAGCTTCAGGAAAATCATGCCCTATTTCTGCTCCCACTATCATCGAAACTAATATCCAAGTGGTTAATGAACGTTTTTTTATTGCATAAATAAGAATAGGAATGATCGCAATCCATCGCAATGTGAGTAGAACATCCGGAGTTAGTGCTATAATCCCTGTCGAATTAAGAAAAGTTAGTAGAATAACTAAGAAAACCCCAATAATAGCGGACAAAGCAGCCTGTTTTAGCTTCATGAAAATGTGTTAGATCGAAAAATAGTAAACGGATGTTAAAGTAGGAAATTTTTTGTGGTTGTTCTGATTTAAAATTCCAGATATGCAAGAGGTAAAAACAATATAGATTTGTCGTCCATTGGAAATGAATTGAATGAAGGCTGAGAAGTTAAGTGATATAAAAAAGGAATTGAACTCGCTTAGCCGCGAGCAACTTGTCGATGTTTGTCTGCGACTCGCAAAATATAAAAAGGAAAATAAGGAATTACTAAGCTTCCTTTTGTACGATGCTGATGATCCGGTCAGGTATGCAGAATCGGTAAAAATTACACTGGTTGAAGAGTTTCATACACTAAGGAAGTTTGACTACCATAGCGCAAAGCAATTGCGTAAAATCCTGCGACTTGTGGCAAAACACGCAAAATATACCGGATCAATTGAAGCCGAAGTTATTTTGCTACTTTGGTTTGTTAAGAACTACCTGCTCTACGCTGACTTAAAATCGCATTATAAGCCATTGCAAAATATATTCCTAAGACAAATGGAGAAGTTGAAAAAACTTTTCCCGAAGTTACACGAAGATCTGCAGTTCGACTATTCTTCCGAATATCAGGAAGTTTTGGATGACGCAGAAGGGAAAGCAAGGTGGTTCAATAAAAAATCATTTGAGCTGTAACAAAATGTTATAACATCTGTCGAAAACGAAATGCTTAATAAAGAAGCTGTCTTTAAAGAAATTTTTCAGACCAATTCCCGGAAAATTTACCATCTCTGTTTCGGTTATACAGGTGATGAGGATATTGCACACGACCTGATGCAGGAGACTTTCATGAAAGTGTGGCAGAATTTAGATAAGTTCAGAAACCAGGCCATGATCTCAACATGGATTTACCGTATCGCTGTAAATACCTGTCTTTCCTGGCTAAGGGTAGAAAAGAGGCAGGCCAAGGATGTTTTAACAGATAACATTATTGAGAATAAGAGAGAAGAGTTGTCTGAGAAGAACGAACAAATTGCTCTGCTCTATAAATGCATTTCAAAACTGGAAGAGAGTGAAAGGATAATAATAACTATGGTATTGGATGAAGTCCCTTACCCTGAAATTGCAGAAATATCAGGAATTTCTGAAGGAAACCTTAGAGTTAAGATACATCGTATAAAGAACAAGCTGACAGAAATATATAATCGTTATGAAAGACTTTGATGCACTGAAAGATATATGGACACGTCAGGCTTCTGTTCCCAAACTTAATTCCGCAGACGTTCTAAAGCAGGTGAAGAAAAATAAAGCGGGCTACTCAAAAAAGCTGCTTTTTGAAAGCCTCGTAATGATGGCTGTAGTATTACTTTTGGTCGGCCTTTGGGTATTTAAATCATTTGTTCTATGGACCTCTCATTTATCAATTTTTATATTGATCCTTAGCTGCACATATTACATGTTCATCCAGTTTAGAGATTACAAAAGCATTCAAAATAATAATTCTTTCCTGGAGCAACCCGAGAAATATATAGCCTATTTAAAGAGTTATAAAAGAAGTCGTTATAATTTAAATACGCGGACCTTCAGTGCTTACAGTATTGCCATTGGAATTGCTTTTGCCCTCTATTTTGTAGAGGTATTTATTGCTGCACCTTTATGGCAAACCATCGCTGCTGTTGGTTTTACAATAGCGTGGTTCGTATTTAGTTGGGTGCTGATGCAATCTTATAAGAAACGGGAGCAGGAAAGGTTACAGGAATTGATCGTCAACCTGGAGAATCTTGAGCGGCAATTTGAGGGGTAATCTATTCCCAATTTTGCCTCTTAAAATAATTTCTCAACTAATGTTTGATTTACAATAAAATGCGGCTATATTTGCGCTCTTGTTTTAAAAAGCTACAATTTTTGATATAAAGTCATGAAAAGAACATTCCAGCCTTCTCAAAGAAAAAGAAGAAATAAACACGGTTTCAGAGAGCGTATGGCTACAGCAAACGGTAGAAGAGTTTTAGCGTCTAGAAGAGCTAAAGGTAGAAAGAGATTAACAGTTTCTGACGAGCGTCGTCACAAAGCATAATTTTTATTTTGATTGCAGCCTGTAGCGCAAGCTGCAAAAGGCACTATCAATCAAAATGTACAAATTTAGAAAAGAAGAGCGGTTATGCAGTAAAAAGCTTTTAGATGAGCTTTTTCATAACGGTTCTTCTTTTTTAGTATATCCGTTTCGCATTGTACACCTGCCTGTTTCCTCATCAGGAATCCTTCCTTCCCAAATAGTTATCGGGGTGGCAAAGCGTAAATTCAAGCACGCTGTTGACCGGAATTTATTGAAAAGACGAATTCGAGAGGCTTTTCGTTTAAACAAAGAAGAACTTCTATATAGCTTCCTTCGCGAGAATAACATCCAGCTAATTTTCTCTGTCCATTTTGTAGGGAAAGAAATTGCCGACTATTCATTTATAGAGAAGAAATTAAAAGTAGCTTTATCGCAGCTTACAAAGGCTTATGTTAAAAAAACTGATTGATCTATTTTTGAAGGCACTTGGAGGAGTTTTCCTTCTGCTTATACGGATATATCAATTACTTATCTCTCCAATACTTGGCGCATCCTGCCGCTACACTCCAACCTGTTCCCAATACGGAGTAGAGGCTATTAAAAAACATGGCCCATTTAAGGGTGGGTGGTTAACTATCAAAAGGATCGGTCGGTGCCATCCATGGGGAGCACACGGCCATGATCCTGTGCCTTAACTACCATTCTCCTTTTACATTAAAAATTGCATCTTTGCAGCTCTTATGGCACTCCTTCTTCAAATAGAAACTTCCACTACTTCTTGTTCTGTGGCACTTGCAGAAAATGGCTCTTTGTTATTCGTAAAGGAATTGAACGAAAGAAATATTCATGCCAGTCATATAACACTCTTCATTGAAGAAGTATTAAAGGCTTCTGGAAAGTCAATGTCAGAACTGGATGCGGTAGCTGTTAGTAAAGGCCCTGGTTCTTACACAGGCTTGCGAATTGGAGTATCTGCTGCCAAGGGATTATGTTACGCGCTCGACATCCCGCTTATTGCCGTAAGTACCTTACAAGCCATGGCTGCAGGTATTTGTAACAAATTTACTGAGGAAGACTTTTTGTTTTGCCCAATGATTGATGCCCGAAGAATGGAAGTTTATACAGCTTTATTCGATAAAGAGCTAACAGAGGTTTCTCCAATAGAAGCTAAGATCATCGATAAAGAGTCGTTCTCAGAGTTTCTTACATCATATTCCATTGTCTTTTTTGGAGATGGTGCAGAGAAGTGCCAGGATGTTTTAGGTAACTCAGGGAAAGCTCTTTTTGTAACCGATTTTTATAATTCGGCAGCACACTTCTCAGAAATAGCTCTTAATAAATTCAGGGCCCAGCAGTTTGAAGATGTCGCTTATTTCGAGCCCTATTACCTTAAAGACTTCCTTGTGGCAAAGCCTAAATCACAGCTTTCCTGATTTTTTAGGCTTTTTACTAAAGGCAGGCTCAACTCCCGGTATCTCGCTGCTGTTTTGCCAATGGTAGAGCACTTTCCCGAATTTTAAAGCAAATCCTAAATAAGCAGAGGCTCCTGTATATCCTTTTCCTTTCGGTATATCGTTTTGACGCCTGTCTGCCAGATCTGCTTGCATTGCTGATATTCCATTACTCAATGCAATAGTCTTAAATAGTCTGTCGCTGCCAAGGAAAAACTCTACGTTTGGCTTTTTGTACATGATTTGCCCTCCTAATTCAAATATTCCTCTGAAGTCATAGCCAGAAGTGAGACTGAACTTCCAGGCCCGGTAATTATAATTGTTCACTAATACCGCGTTCCCATATTGGTTGAATAGGTTCTTCGAAAGGATGAGGTTTGGCTGGTACCTATCATAGGTCTTGCTTAAAAGGATCTGGGCCTTTCCGTTGATACTGGATGTGAACCTTTCGTTAGTGGGATCTTTCAGGACATCGTCTTTCAGGCTTTCTGTCAATTGCTTATCTATATCCTTTGGGCTAGAGGCATCTATACTTATTTGCTCGTCAATGGTATATTTATAAGGAGTTTTACGCCACATAATGAAGCCAAGGTCTTTTATATTTCCAAGTATATAGAGTCCACTTAATGTACGGTAGTTGAAGCCGGCCGACAAGGCCAGTCCTGGATTTTGAATATGAGGGATTAGGGATCGCTTGCTAAAATTGTTATAAAGGAAGTTGGTAAGATAGTACCCCTTTAGGGAAGCATTAAACACTTGGGCATCTTGGTCTATAGCCAATTCTGATTGACTGATCGATAACTTTGAAAAGAGCATCCCGCTTAGGTAGCTTAATTTTGCGCCAAAGGCTAACCGTTTGTTGTAGTCTTCCCGATAGGTTAAACTGAATTGGTGATACGACTGGGCCTTTCCATAATCATTCAAAGTGTTTTTATAATATGTTTTATCCTCTACTAGCGGGTTTTGAAAAGTGGTAAACGTTTGATTGGTTATGGCATAATCTCCCTCCGTTTTTACCTGCCAGGATAAACCGAACTCCCGGTTATACTTGACCGTTTTGAATATACGGAGCATTCCCAGATATATGTTTTGATCTGCAAAGATCCTGTTGTATTGAGTGCTGTTATTATCTAAACCTTTTGTATCAAGCGGCCCAGAGTAAAATAACTGCCTGATTGTGTTATCAGCAGGGCCACGTCCTGCCACTGAAAGTCCTCCGGTAGGGATAAGGAAGTTGAAGGCTATACGCTTGCTGGTATCCGCTATAAATGCTTTTTGAGCAGGGTTTTCAAATGAATCATAAAGTGTACCAGTATTGAATAAACCCCAATGTTGGCCCTGTATGGTGATTGAAACGGTTAAAAGGATTGTCAGGAGAGCAAACTTGTACATGCTAGAATTTATAAAGGCCAAAGTTATTTCCAACTCCCGAAATTGAATAATGCGGCTTGTAATTATTGACTGGACCAGCTAGAGTATAACCATCTCCTTTTACAGGAAAACCTTGTAACAAGTTACCGTCTTCATTGAATAAAAACAAGTCATTTACACTATTATCAAGGGCTGCAAACAGTGAAGAAAATTTGTTCTTTTTAAATAAAAACAGACTCTTTTTTGATCTTGTATTGAAGCTACTTGCTGAGACAACAGTCCCATCCAAACGCGTTATAGAAAGGCTTCGTTCATTAAGAAAAATATATTCAGGCTTCTCGTCGCCAACAACATTTGCATAAGCAAACGAGCATGTCCCTTTGTTATCGGGAGCCTGTTTTTTCGTTATCGTCCCTTTCATTTATTGCTTATTGTATTTTTCGATACCTCTGATGGTTTGAGGCTGGTGCTTGATTTGTAATTGGCGTAAAGGTTCGTGAAGAAATGCCCATCATCGCTGCTCCACTGGTAGGATAGCCCATAGAAACCTTTTAAGCCATAACCATCACTCTTAAATATATTAAAGTAATTGGTTTTTATAGAAGCTTTTAAAAGGTTCTGTGCATTCTTATTGTTGACGAAATAGAATATGTTGCTCTGATTAGCAATAAATTGATTATGGTCTGCAAACTCCGGTGTATTTACCAATAGCCTATCACCATTATAATTATTGATATAGTTTGTAATAACGCTGGTGTTGTTTGACAATATAAGGTAGTTGTCTACAACGGAGAAATAAGGACGTGAAAACTGTTTTAAGGGATCCCCGAGATAGTAGTAGAACAGATTGGAATTATTAAGCCTCCCTATCTGCTCGTTAAACTCGTCGCTAACTTGTTCCAGCGTCAACCTTACTTCTCTTCCGTTCTTAACCTTAATGAGCGCAAGTCGTTCCCTTCCTTCTGTTTCCAGAACAGCAAATTCGTTTCCAAGGTAAGGTTTTAGCTCTTTGTCAAGATCAACTCCTGTTTTTTCTTTAACTAAGTTCAGTTGGTTCTGAAGCTTCGACAATTCCTTTCTACGGTCAAAAAAGTTATGCAGCTTGTTCTCAAAGGCTTGATAATCGGAGACTCCAAAACAAATAAAGTAAGAGAGGTTATGGGGCATTATTTGTTTTAAATCGTTCTTTACAGGTTCTTGATTTAAAAATAAACCCAGGTACGTTGGAGCGGTACTGTCAATCTTACTAATGCCATTAAACATCAAAGCATCACTTTTAAAGTTCATGTTCAGAGAGGAGATACCTTTTACCCTTGTAATTAAAGTAAGCGCACCGTTGGGCTTGTTTTGGGTATATTGACCAATAAAGTCGGCGCTACGGTTATGATTAATAAAGATATTTACCGGTGAGTTTTGATTATGGTTTACAGAATAATCAATCTCTTTAACAAAGTCGCCGTCTATCCTGGCACTTCCTTTCTTTATACTTCGATTTAGTAGTTCTTCAGAAAAGCTTCCTGTTACCACCCCTCCGTCAAGGAAGATAAAAAAAGGCTTATTTAAAGATTTAATAGAGATAGCATATACACTTGTGCCAGAGTTTTTTTTAATGGAAGCCTCGCTGTTTTTTTCAAAAGCGTCCTCAACATCCGAAACATCAAAACCTTCATTTAGATTTATGGAGTAAAGGAAATCTACAGAATCCGCCCTATTAGGATGCAATGAGATAAAAATATTCTCATTGGAAATGGCTTCTTCAAAAGCAGGATGTCTGAGGAGGGCTTGTTGTAGCTGCTTGATTTCGTTTGCCCTCTGTTCACCCACTACTGCATCAAAAAGCTCAAAGTCCTGAAATATATCGTAAAACGACTGGTCATTGTTGAAATTCAGGATAAAAGCAGCATCTTCCGGAATATTTTTAAGGGCTTTTGAAACGTTATTATTATGCACAGCCAGAGCAGAAAAATATTTGATGGCCATAGCAATGATTGCTATGAGCAGAACGATGCTTAGTGCGATGGTTTTTCTCATTGGATTCCACAAAATTAGCTTTTTAAGCGAAAGAAATCTCATTACTATAGTTAAATTAGCACACCATATGAATAGAAAGATTCTTATTACGGCAAGCGTTTTCGGTGCTATAGCCGTGATTCTCGGAGCATTCGGAGCTCATGGATTAAAGGCGCATATTACATCTCAGGATCTGGAGAACTGGAGGACAGCTGTAAGCTACCATTTTTATCATACACTCGCATTGTTATTCCTTTCATTAACAGCTACCAGAAGCAAGGTAAGTACAATTGCTTATTGGTCATTCACCATTGGAATTATACTTTTTTCAGGGTCGATCTATCTTTTGAGTACAAGGTCAATAACTGGTTTAAACTGGGCTTTCCTCGGGCCGGTAACTCCACTGGGCGGACTTCTTTTTATCGTGGGATGGGTTTCTTTATTGGTAACAGGTCTAAAAAAAGGTGATGCTCGAGTTTAACGAGACTGTGGCCGGAAGGCAAACTTATTTTGTGGAGGTCATTCTTCCTCTTGCTATATCAAAAACCTACACTTACAGAGTACCTGCCACCTTGAATTCTCATATAAGGGTTGGTAAAAGGGTGATTGTACAATTTGGAAAGAGCAGGATCTATACGGCTATAATCTATGCAATTACAGAGCAGGCCCCAACACTTTACGAAGCGAAATACATTCTGGATGTTCTTGACGACGAGCCTATAGTTAATCGCACTCAGTTACAGCTGTGGAGCTGGATTGCTGATTATTATATGTGTCACTTGGGCGAGGTAATGCAAGCGGCCTTGCCTGCCGCGCTAAAACTTGCGAGCGAGACTCGAATACTGCTTTTGAAGGATTCTGAGTATGATAAGTCGCAGTTAACGGATAAGGAGTTTTTGGTGGTAGACGCACTTGAGATACAGCCAGAGCTAAAGGTTGGAGATATAGCAAAGTTATTAGGCCAAAAAACAGTTTTTCCCTTGCTTAAGTCTCTTTTTAACAAAGGGGTAATACATATATCTGAAGAGGTAGTTGAACGGTATAAACCGCGTAGAAAAGCCTACATAATGTTGAATCCACTGTATGAGGATGCCGACAGCAGAAGGGGACTGTTTGAAGTGCTCGAGCGTGCACCAAAACAATTAGATGCTCTTTTGGCGTACTTCAAGTTAGCTAAAAATACAAAAGAAATCACAAGGGAGGCTTTACAAGAAGAATCCGGATGTAGCGCCAATGTGATAAAAGGCCTGGTAGAAAAAGAGATATTTATTCTTGACCATCGTGTTGTAAGTCGATTCAGTGACCAGGAGGTTGAGCTTCTGCAAAACTTTCAATTGAGCACTGGCCAGCAAACAGCTTTCAATAGTATTAAAGATCTTTTTACTGAGAAAGAGGTGGTTCTATTACATGGCGTCACCTCATCTGGTAAAACGCAGATCTATATTCGCCTTATCGAGGAGATTCTGCAACAAGACAGGCAGGTACTCTATTTACTTCCCGAGATCGGCCTCACAACACAACTGATAGAACGACTTCGTCAATATTTTGGCAACCAAATTGGTATCTACCATTCTAAGTTTAGCGACAATGAGAGAGCTGAGGTTTGGAACAAGGTTTTAAAAAATGAGTATAAGATCGTTCTCGGGGCCCGTTCTGCAGTCTTCCTTCCTTTCTCTGACCTAGGTTTGATCGTAGTTGACGAGGAACACGAGAACTCTTTTAAGCAATATGATCCAGCACCTCGCTATCATGCCCGAGACACCTCTGTTTTTTTGGCTCATTTACATAAAGCAAAAGTTTTGTTGGGATCGGCAACTCCTTCATTAGAAAGTTATTTTAATGCGCAGAGTGGTAAATACGGATTAGTGGAGCTCACAGAACGTTACGGGGTTTCTACATTGCCTAAAATAGAGATCGTAAGTATTTCTGAAGAAACAAGTAAGAAGACCATGCAGTCTCATTTTACTAGTGTCCTTGTTGAACAAATGAACAACGCCCTCGCGAATAAGGAACAGGTCATTTTGTTTCAGAACAGAAGGGGATATACCCCAGTGCTCCTTTGCCGTACATGCGGCTACTTACCTAAATGTATCAATTGCGATGTAAGTTTAACTTACCACAAAAGTTCAGGAAAGCTACATTGCCATTATTGCGGGTATAAGCAAGATACGGTTTCAATTTGCCCTGCATGCGGTTCGGTGCATATAGAACAAAAAGGCTTCGGTACCGAGAAGATTGAGGATGATTTACAATATATTTTTCCCGATGCAAGAGTCGCCCGGCTGGATTTGGATACAACCAGGACCAAACACGGCTTCCAGCAGATACTAGGTGATTTTGAAGATGGTAAGATCGATATTCTGGTAGGAACGCAGATGGTAGCTAAAGGATTAGATTTTGGTGCGGTAACAGTTATCGGCATTATTAGCGCCGATGGGCTGCTGAACTATCCCGATTTCAGGGCCTACGAGCGTAGCTTTCAATTGTTATCCCAGGTAGCGGGCCGCGCAGGCCGGAGGGACAAAGAGGGAAAAGTAATTATCCAAACCCATAACACTAAACATAGGGTGTTAGAACAGGTGATCAATAATAATTATGAGGAGCTGTATAAGACCGAAATCATTGAACGGAACAGCTTCCAGTACCCACCCTTGTATAGATTAATAAAACTGGACGTAAAGCATAAAGAGTCAATGCTTTTAAGTGATATTGCTTTTAGGCTTGCAAATGAATTGAAGAAGAGTTTTGGTCCTCGTATTCTGGGTCCGGAAGATCCATTGGTATCCCGAATCCGCAACTTTTATATAAAGTCCATCTATCTAAAGATAGAAAGGAATGGAATTTCTCTTACTAAAGTTAAAGAGTACCTCAAAGACACGCTATTGAAGTTTGAGGCTGATAAAGCTAATAAAGGGGTGTTTATACAGGTAGATGTTGATCCCTATTAGTACTTCTCTGCAAAGTTATACTGTAAAGTGAGCAAACCTACAGGTCTTAGCAAGAACTCCCATTTCGAATAGTTATTTACTGTTCTTGTAAAGTTGCCGTCTCTAAATGCTCTTTCCTGCTTTTCGTAGCTGTATAAGAGGTCGAGACTGCTCTCTGCAGCAATAGTAATATGATCGATGACGTTGAACTTTATACCAACCAAAGGAGAAATTGAAAACCCGTTTTTTTGTGTTTTGACATCATAAGGTGTAGTGTAGTTTAACGAAGTGGCATTTGACGAACTGCCTTTGAAGCTATTCCTTCTATACCCCAGATCAAATCCAAAATAAGGCTGAACGTTACCATAAATAATGTTTTTTTCGAAACCAAGGCGTAGTGCATTGTCCCTAAGTTTTCCTTTAGCTTCCTCGCACTCCTCGCAGTCATTTTTAAAGGCTACATCGTCCGAAAAGAAGTTTCCGGTAACCCTGTAACTGATCTGGTTATCATTGAATTTGAAGATAAAACCACTAACATATTCCCTTTGAAAGTTAGTATTATTAACCTGATTCAATATTTGCGGCAGCTCTTCATAACTAAAGAGTTTAACTCCCAGAGAATAAGAGTAAAGCTTCTGGGATCTCATTTTTTGAATAACTGGTTTTCGTGCCGGAGCTTTTACAGAATCAATAGTAACTATTTGAGCCTGGGACAGGAATGGAAATAATAAGAAAGAGAGTAACAGTTTCTTCATGAGGGGGTTATTCAGACCGCGAAAATAACCAAAGTTTCCGATTTTAAAAGGGAGCTGTTTTTATAACACTCATTTTTAGTTAAATAGGCGCTAACGTTGCTATGCTTTTCTTTGAAATGCCTCTATAACCGTATTTTTGTACCTACATGGCTTATAAGTTTGTTGACAATTACAGAGAAAAAGGTGCTCGTAAAAAATTGGTGGAATTGCTTAAAGAGGAGCGGAAGATTGAAGACAAGGCTGTGTTGGATGCTGTTGGACGGGTGCCGAGACACTATTTTTTTGATGAGACTTTCTGGGCTCAGGCTTACAAAGATATCGCTTTTCCAATAGGCGAGGGGCAAACTATCTCTCAGCCCTATACTGTTGCTTACCAAACCCAGTTACTTCATGTGAAAAAGGGTGATAAGGTGCTTGAAATAGGTACAGGATCCGGGTATCAGACCTGTATCCTTCTGGAATTAGGTGCGCAAGTTTTCACAATAGAACGCCAGGAGAAACTTTACGAAAGAGCCAAGTTATTCCTGGGAAAAATGGGATACACTCCCGAGTTTTTTCTTGGTGATGGCTCAAGGGGAATTGCTGAGTATGCCCCTTACGATAAAATACTGGTGACAGCCGGTGCTCCTTTTGTTCCCGAAACGTTATTAAAACAACTTAAAGTTGGAGGCCTTTGTGTTATTCCGGTAGGCGACGAACAATCTCAAAAGATGATAACTGTTTTCAGGGTAAGCGAAACCGACTATGAGCGAATTGAATTGGATACCTTCCGCTTTGTACCGTTGGTTGGTGATCAAGCCTGGTAAGGGTTGAAAAAGAGGGAAGCAATACTTCCCTCAAATGATTTTTTATCTCTTCATTGCACGGTCAAGCTCAATTTTACTTTCCCGTTCTTTGATAGAGTCTCGTTTATCAAAGGATTTCTTTCCCTGTGCAAGTCCTATTTCCAGCTTTGCAAATCCCCTTTCAGAAATGAATAAAGCCAGAGGAACTATTGTAAAGCCTTTTTCTTCTGTTTTATCCCTTAACTTCTTCATCTCTTTTTTCGTAAGCAAAAGCACACGGTCACGTTTCTGTTCGTGGTTATAGAAGGATCCGTGAGAATATTCGGCGATATGCATATTCCTAATGTATAACTGGTCATTTAGAAATGTACAAAAGGCGTCGTTGATATTCGCTTTACCCTGCCGGATAGATTTTATTTCCGTTCCTAGCAGCTGTATTCCTGCTACATATTTATCAAGTATATGATATTCGAAATAAGCTTTCTTATTTCTGATATTTAAATCGCTGGCCATATTAGTTTTAGATCAGGTTATTTTTGTGGTATCAACAAAACATCAAACTATGAGAATGTTTTCGGCAAATTTCTGCGAAACGGTGATCTTGCTATCGTTTATCAAGATTTCCATAGACCCGTCATAGGGTTGGCGTGCTAATACTTTTATGTGTGTATTGATTCCTAAGTCAAGCTGACTTACATACTTTAAAAATGCTACCGTATTGTCTTTTACTGCAACCATCCTGCAAAGTGTACCTTCTTCTGCTTCAGAAAGCGTCTTTTTAAAAGAGGGCTTTAGCTCACCTTTAGCATTTGGGATAACATCTCCATGTGGGTCGTACTCGGGAAAACCAAGGAACTTATCCAGTTTATCTACTAGTTTCTGGGATTGAATATGCTCCAATTGCTCCGCAACCTCGTGCACCTCATCCCAGGTAAAATCTAATTTTTCATATAAAAAAGTTTCCCAAAGGCGGTGCTTTCTAAGTATTTCTATCGCTTTATTTCTACCACTCTCCGATAAGGAGATCTTTCCATACTTCTCGTAGGATATTAGTTTTTTATCCTTCAATTTCTTCAGCATGTCTGTTGCGGTAGCAGGCTTAACCCCTAAGTATGAGGCTAGTTCGTTAGTTCCAGCTTCATCTTTATGCTCTATCTCAAGCGTAATATGTAAAAGAGCTTTAAGATAATTTTCTTCCGTAAATGACAGCATGGCGATAAAATTAACCAAAAAATCAGGAGAATAAAAGTTAGATAAACCTAATTTGATTTGTTTTGTTATTATTGCAATAAATATTTTGTCCTATGCGCTCTTGTTTTTTGTTTTATCTAATTCTTATTTCTTGGCAGGCATTTGCCCAATCTGGGCTGATCCAGGGAAAAGTAACAGCCAGTAAAAAAGCAGTTGAATTTGTGGGCATTAAAAATGGTAACCGGCAGGTTGCTGTTACCGACAGTAATGGCTATTACAGAATAAATGAATTAACAGAAGGGACATATATATTGAATGTTACAGCAGTTGGATATGAAGATGCTACTAAAACTATTCATCTGTTGGGAAATGATACCTTAACAGTTAACTTCGATCTTAAAGCTTCGTCCAAGCAATTGAGGGAAGTAGTTGTTTCTGGAACGATGAAGGAAGTAAGCAGGCTTGACAGTCCGGTTCCTGTCGAAGTCTATACACCAACTTTCTTCAAAAAGAATCCCACTGCCTGCATTTTCGATGCACTTCAGAACGTTAATGGCGTACGGCCACAAGTAAATTGTAATATTTGTAATACTGGCGATATTCATATAAATGGCTTGGAAGGACCGTATACTATGGTCACAATTGATGGTATGCCGATTGTCAGTAGCCTCTCTACCGTTTATGGTCTGTCAGGAATCCCAAACTCATTGATTGATAGAATTGAAATAGTAAAAGGGCCAGCGTCCTCTCTCTATGGATCGGAAGCAGTAGGGGGACTAATTAACATTATCACAAAGAAAACAGGCACTGCTCCCACTTTCTCCGCCGATGTTTTTTCAACTACATGGGGCGAATTGAATACTGATGTTGGGTTTAAATTAGGCTCTGGAAAAAGTGCTTTCCTCACCGGAATAAACTATTTCACCTACCAGAATCCCATTGATAAAAATCATGATAGCTTTACCGACGTAACCCAGCAACATCGCATATCATTTTTTGAAAAATGGTCTTTGCAACGGAAGGAAAACCGTTTATTCAATTTGGCTGGCCGTTACTTCTATGAAGATCGCTGGGGTGGAGAAATGGGTTGGAACAGGAGCTACCGGGGGGGCAATGTTTTATACGGCGAAAGTATTTATACATCAAGATGGGAATTGCTGGGGAACTATCAGCTACCCTTGAAAGAGCGAATTATTTATTCATTCTCCTACAACGATCACCATCAGAATTCGGCTTATGGGCTTACACCCTTTGTGGCTACCCAAAGGATTGCATTCAACCAGCTTGTCTGGGATAAGAAGATTAAGAAGCACGACCTACTAGCAGGAACAGCCCTCCGTTACACTTATTATGATGACAATACAAGTGCTTCCAGAGGTGCAAATGCTCAAACTAAGAACGTTTGGCTTCCTGGAATTTTCGTTCAGGACGATATTTCTGTTCATCCTAAACACAATATACTATTCGGCTTAAGGTACGATTACAACTCTAATCACGGCAACATCATGACTCCTCGTTTTGCCTGGAAATGGAAAATGAATGACTACAATGTATTGCGATTAAATGCCGGAACAGGCTTTAGGGTAGTGAATTTATTCACAGAAGATCATGCTGCATTAACCGGAGCTCGCGAAGTTGTAATACTTGAAGACCTAAAGCCGGAGAAAAGTTACAATCTAAATCTGAATTTCAACACAACCATTGCCAGAGAGTCTCATTCACCCGCTAACCTCGAGCTTTCAGCCTGGTACACCTATTTCAATAATCGGATTGTAGCCGACTATGAAACAGATGTGAATAAGATCATCTACGATAATTTAAGGGGATACGCTGTTTCCCGAGGAGTAAGCGCTAATCTCGACTTAAGCTTTGCCCATGCCATCAAGCTGATCACTGGTTTTACTTTAATGGATGTGTCTACTATTGACAATGTTGCGGGAAACAAAACAAAGGAACGGCAAATGCTGACAGAGCCATGGATGGGTACCTGGGCCTTGACTATCCCGATAAAGAAAAACAAGCTCTCATTTGACTATACGGGAAATATATATGGCCCAATGAGATTACCTTTGATGGAGAACGACCCGCGCCCCGGCAAGTCACCAGTATGGAGCTTACAAAACGTGCAGTTAACTTACAACTACCGTCAGTTTGAACTTTACGGAGGAGTGAAAAACATCTTAAACTTCACCCCAAATAAAGGTCTTCCTTATCTGATTGCAGGGGCAGATAAGCCTTTTGATGATGGTTTCGATCCAACTTATGTTTATGCGCCAAATCAGGGGATAAGGGGATTTCTGGGAGTAAGGGTAAATGTAAAAAGATAGATATGATCACGAATTTTCACGGATTACTCTAATTTTCACGAATCATAGCGCACAAAAGGAATTGAAGGCGTATTAGGAATTAAAGGAGTGGTGCTAACTAAAGAGCGGTACGAATTAAAGGAGTGGTACGAATTACACGAATTACACGAATTACACGAACCTGCATATCGCACAAAGATGAAACACGAATAGATTAAATTAGAAAAAATCATGGAGGCCTAATAGGGTAAACATAGGTCCAAATTCCCTTAATTCGTGCAGCCTTCACCTTCTCGAACTATGCTTTGTGTAATTCGAGTAATTCGTGTTATTTTAAATTAGTGCTCTTACACTATGCATTAGTGAGAATTCGAGAAAATCCTTTTCAATTCGTGTATTTTCACCTTCTCGACCTATGCTTAGTGTAATTCGCGTAATTGGTGTCTCTTAAAATCAGTGCTCTTACCCATTTCATTAGTGAGAATCCGTGTAAATTCCCTTAATTCGTGACCCTTCACCTTCTTGAACTATGCTTTGTGAAATTCGAGTAATTCGTGTCTCTTAAAATTAGTCCTCTTTACCCATTTCATTAATGAGAATCCGTGTAAATCCCCTTAATTCGTGACCCTTCACCTTTTCGAACTATGCTTAGTGTAATTCGCGTAATTGGTGTCTCTTAAAATTAGTGCTCTTTACCCATTTCGTTAGTGAAAATTCGTGAAAATCCCCGTAATTCGTGTTTCTCATTTAATTCGCCTTCATCTATGCATTAGTGAGATTTCGTGAAAATCCTCCTAAATTTTTGTCTCTCTATTTACTTACACTATTAATATCGGTATCCCCGCATTATGCCTCACCGATTCTAGCGTGGTTCCAAAAACAAGATCGCTCAAGCCTTTATGACCATGAGAAGCCATTACCAATAAGTCAAGCTTATTCTCTTTTGCCAGCTTTGTAATAGCCTTAGCAGTATTGCCATAGCCGATCAATACGGTGGCGTCATATCCTAATTTTTGAAGACTTTGCTGATACTTCTGTACATTCTCCAGATCACTTCTCGATTCATAATCCATAGATTTTTCACCATGGTATCGTGCACCGGCAGTTTCTACAATATGGATTAGATAATAGTGCGCGTCTTTTCGCCCTTGTAAAATTGCATGTCTAATACTGTCTTTATCCTTTTTAGTAAAATCCAGAGTAATCCCAATCTCGCGGTAATGGACCGAATGGATCTCTGTAATATCGCTGGCATCGCCATGTGGCACCGTTAGAAGCTTTGCTTGTGAAGGTTTAAACAATGGCATCACAAGCGTATATAAAAGAAGCATGAATATTGCAAGAATTAGAGGTAGAACAAATACATAGATCCACCAGCTACCTTCAGTTTCTTTTATCCAACCATAAACTTCCTCAAAAACCAGTTTTGCATTTAATCCTATGATCACCGCTGCGCTTAACCATGCCAATACTTTCGTCCAGGTTTTAATGGCGAACTGGCCCATCAGTGTTTTATCACTGGTAAAGTGTATTAGAGGTATAATCGCAAAACCTAGCTGAAGACTAAGTACTACCTGGCTTAATACAAGAAGTTTCCCTAATGAATCTTCGCCAAAATAAAGGATTGTAAAAAACGCAGGAGCGATAGCAAGTACACGCGTGATTAATCTTCTTAACCAAGGTTGTATGCGGAGGTTAAGATGACCTTCCATTACAATTTGGCCGGCAAGCGTCCCGGTTATAGTCGAGCTTTGACCTGAAGCTATTAATGCTACAGCAAATAGGGTAGGAGCAAGGGAACCAAAAATCCCTTCGAGTAATTTGTAGGCATCCTGAATTTCGGCAACCTCGTAAAATCCGTTTTTATAAAAAGCAGTGGCGGCAAGGATAAGGATCGATGCGTTTACCAGGAATGCGAGATTAAGTGCAACGGTTGTATCAATAAAGTTAAACTTGAGTGCCTCCTTTATTCCGGAAGGACTTCGTTCTATTTTCCGTGTTTGTACAAGAGACGAGTGTAAGTAAAGATTATGAGGCATTACGGTAGCCCCAATAATTCCAATAGCAATATAGAGTGCGTTTCCACTAAGAAGTGAAGGCTTAAAACCACCGACAACTTCAGCCAGTCCGGGTTTAACGATAAACATCTCTGCAAGAAAAGAAACACCCACAATGAAAACCATCGACACAATAAAGCTCTCCATCATGCGCATCCCTTTGTTCAATAGAAAGAGAAGCAGAAATGTATCGAGGATCGTGACGGATATTCCCCAGATAAGCGGAAGTCCGAAAAGAAGGTTCAAGCCGATGGCCATACCGATGATTTCAGCCAGATCACAGGCTACTATAGCTATTTGAGCTAGGCCATAAAGAGGAATATTAGCCCAATGAGGATAGGCATTACGAGACGCTTGCGCGAGGTCTAAACCTCTTACAATCCCCAAACGGGAACTTAGGGATTGCAACAATAAGGCAATCAGGTTCGACATTAATAATACCCAGATTAGCTGGTAGCCAAATTGACTTCCCCCGGCCAGGTCAGTGGCCCAATTACCTGGGTCCATATAACCAACGCTGATAAGATAAGCGGGACCAATATAAGCCAGCAATTTACGCCAACCTGTTTTGCCTTTTGTATGTACCGACGAATGAACTTCTTCTAATGACTCACTGTATTTGTCTGCAACCATGGATGTTACGTGTTTTGCAAATCTAATAATTAAATTAGGTCAATCTAACAATAAGAGAAGTTTTTAAATTGTTTTATTTTGGCGTCTTAAAATCGACTCCCATGTCTTATCAACCCGACAAAATTGACCTTCAGATATTGAAGATACTGCAGGAAAACGGACGGATTACCAACCTTCAGTTATCTAATATGATAGGGCTTTCGCCTGCGCCTACATTGGAACGCGTACGAAAGCTGGAAAATTCAGGAGTGATAAAGAATTACCACGCCGTAATCGACGAAGAAGAGCTAGGCCTCGGCATTAAAACGTTTATTCAGGTTCAGCTTGATTTTCATAAAAGTAATACCATTCAAACCTTTGCCGACGAGGTGAGGGAAATTAAGGAAGTTGTGGAATGTCATCACGTGACGGGTGGTTGTGACTTCATCCTTAAAGTCTACGTGAAGGATATCAAAGCTTATGAGAAGTTAATCATGGAAAAGATCAGCAACATCAGTGTGGTGAAAACTTTTCAGACCATGATGATCCTCTCCACCAGCAAACAGGACCCGGTGATGCCACTGGATTATTAGTGTAACTAAATCTGGCAATAATACTTGAGACATTAGTATTAATCCCGGATATTTTGCATTTCCAATTGGTCAAAAAAATAGGGCAACAGTGTGAACCACTATTGCCCTATCTATTAACCTTAATGAATTATTTAACTGGCTCTACTCTGAACCAATCAAAGTCTGCATAGCCTGAGTCATTAGTTTGGGCGTCACGAGTAGCAAATAGTCCGACTTTTGCTCCTTTCCATCTTCCTACTTCAGCCTGGAATTCATCTCCAACCTCCGTAAATTGGTTGCCGTCCAGGCTGTAGCTGAACCGGCACTTAGCTCCGGCGGTTACTTTTACCCGGAAGTAAACAGGCAGCTTTTTATTATCCAGTTTGCTGATTACTTTTTCGTCCTCTTGCTTACCTTTTACAGCATCTTTGCCCAGTGTGTAAACAAGATAAACGCCGTCTTTCCTGCTTTTCAACGCAAGGTTGGCATAGCTGAAGCCCATTATAGTTAGTCCCGCCTTTTCATTCTCAAGCTTTTCATTGGGAGTGAATTCCATTTTAGTAGTGACCATAAAATTATCGGCAGGGAACTTCTGTAGCAATACATTTGGCGATTCCCACAGGTTTCTTGAGTCTTCAGGAGCCTTGTCTGTGAAAAGTCTTAACGCGCCTTTTCCCGGGTTTGTAAACACCCATGTTGACTTTGGATTAGCTTGCCACTGCCATTGCAATCCTAATTTCACGCCGTTAAATTCGTCACTTTCTGGCGGCGTGGCAATAGGATATACTTTCCCGCCAACATTTGGCTTTTTATAGGTAAGAACAGGATCTCCGGTTCCGTCTCCATCAGCATCCACACCAATCACTGGCCAGTCATTGATCCATTTCATCGGATTTAGATGCACCAACCGGCCATAGGCTTCCTTATCCTGGAAGTGAAGGAACCAGTCTTCTCCCGTTTGTGTAGTTACCCATGCACCCTGATGTGGGCCGTTCACTGTACTTTTTCCCTGTGCCATTACAACTTTACGCTCGTAGGGGCCATAAATGTTCTTTGATCTTAGCGCAAGCTGCCATCCGGTAGGTACACCACCCGCAGGAGCGAAGATGTAGTAATATCCATTGCGTTTATAGAATTTCGGACCTTCAATGGTTACATCAATCTCGTGACCATCATAAACTAAAACACTTTCATCAATTGATTTAGTGCCCTCAGCATTCAACTGGCGTACAGCAATAACGCTCTTAACTCCCGCTCGACTTCCAGCATAGGCATGAACCAGATATACTTTACCGTCTTCGTCCCATAGCGGACAAGGATCTATTAAGCCTTTTCCCTCTGCAACCATTACAGGGGCCGACCATGGTCCTGCAGGATTTTTTGCTTTTACCAGGTAAATTCCAAAATCTGGATCAGGATAGTAAATGTAATACTCGCCTTTATGATACCGGATGGATGGAGCCCATACACCCTCTCCATGTCTGCTTTTCATAAAGTGCTCAAAAGGTGGTTGTCTCAAAAGAGCATGACCGATGAGAGTCCAGTTTACGAGGTCTTTTGAATGCAGAATAGGTAATCCAGGGATATCTTCGAACGAGGAAGAAGTTAGATAATAATCGTCACCAACACGAATGGCATCAGGATCTGAGTAATCAGCATTTAGAATAGGATTCTTGTAGGTTCCATTTCCCTGGTCTGCTACCCATACTTTTGATACATAATTTGGTTTACTGGTCTGAGCGTAAAGCCCTAGTCCCGCAACCGCTAGTGTACCTGTTAGAAGGAAGTTTTTAAGGTTGTTCATCTGTGTGCTAGAGTGGTATTATTTTATACTGTTTATATATACTTCAATGTTGTCATAAGCGGTACTAAGATCTTTTCCGTTAGCATTTGGCGTATTAGGATTAAGACCTTTCGCTATTTCCCATGCATCGGGCATCCCATCTCCATCGGTATCCGTTGGGGGAGTGGTTTGTTTAAGAATTGGCCAACCGCCAACGTCAGTCTGCGAATCAATAATTCCGCGAAGTCCCGTTTTCAATCCACTATAAGTGGCAGTGCCATTTCTTACTTCATTAACTACTCGCGAGTCAATTTCATCCCGTTTATAGCTTGCACCAGCAGAGTCAAGTACGGCGTTGTATGCTTGTTCTGCCGTATAAGAAGTGATGCCGGCAAAGTCAAAGGCAGTTGTTCTTCTTGCCGCAGTTGTATTTACTCCGGCATCTAAATTAACGCCTCCATTCCAGTTATCGGCACTTACGGTAGTATTCCCAAATACGTAATTGCCATTGATGAAGAAAGTACCATAACCCGGACTGTAAGCTGACAAATTCGTAGTTTCCATCGAAATTTGCATAATACGCCTGTTTCTTGAAGAGGGAGTTGCAGGGCCTGGTTTATAATAATTATTAACGATATTATATTGACCGTTTTCTCCTCCATATGCGCTATTTCCGCTCCAGTTATAGATCACATTGTTCCTGTAATCCACCCGGTCTTTCCCTACAGGACTTACCCCTGTTCCAGTCCTGAATCCGCCGTCGAACCTCGGATTCCTGCTATTATGATGTGCGAGCAAATTATGATGGAAGGTAGCTCCATTACCGCCCCAAATTCCTCCATATCCATGGTCGTCTTTCCCGTGAAAAGATTTGTTCAAACTTTCTGCAAGGATACACCACTGCATCGTGAAATTTCTATTTGCATAGAACGACGCACACTCATCAATAGACCAACTCATAGAGCAATGATCAATGATAATGTTTTGATGATATCTTCCCCAAAACGCATCTTGCTCATACTGCGTTAGATCCCCCAATCGGAACCTGAGATAGCGTACTATTACATTATCCGCATCAATATTAACATCGTAATTCTGAATGCATATACCGTCACCGGGAGCAGTTTGCCCGGCTATAGTTACATTACCGTTCTTTATCTGAAGGCGACTCTTAAGAACAATATTACCCGAAACTTTAAATAGAATTATCCTCGCACCTGTTTGATTTATAGCATAACGTAGCGTTCCCTGCTCAGGTCCGTCTTCTAAAGTTGTTACATAAATAACTCTGCCACCACGTCCGCCTGTCGTTTCTTTTCCAAATCCTTCAGCTCCTGGAAATGCTAAAGCTGTTTCATCAACAGGCCTAACCTTTGGAACTATTTCCGGTTCCTTTTCTGCTACTGCGCTTTTTTTTGAGCACGCAGTCAACGTGCAAATTCCTAAGATAGCTGCGAACACTCCGACCTTATTGCCCATATTTCCCTCTCTTTATACTGTTTTTGACTTTGTTTACTTGTATTCGCTTTAGGCTTTAAAGACCTTGTTCGCTTACATCCCGACTATTTAGTTTTCAATTTCTTAATAAGACCAAGTTTTTGCTCTTTTATACCCTCAACCACTAGTTCGGCCATCGTTTGTGCGCCGTAAGGACTGAAATGCGTATCGTCTTTTTTTCCTTTAGGATAGTTAACATGCCCGGAGTCGACATAATTGAAGAGGGATTTTGCTTTTTCTTCGCCCAGACTAAGGATAAGCCTTTCGGTTTTTTTATGCATATCAATTAAAGGGACATTTAGAGAATCAGCAACCCGGCGGGTTACAGCAGGATACCCAACATGCGAATCTTGAAACACTCCGTTTATAAAAGATCTTCTCATTACAGGTGTAAGAAGGATAGGATTAGCTTTTTTTGAACGCGTTTCATTTACATATTTAATGAGGTTGATCTTAAACTCCTCCAACGTTGTACCGGTTCCTGGTTTGTTGATCTTCTCGTCGTTGTGGCCAAACTCTATAAAAACATAGTCGCCTGCCTTTAACTGATCAACGATTGGCTGCCACCTGTTTTCCGTAAGGAAGGATTTAGTGCTCCTACCGTTTAAAGCTCTATTATCAATCAGAACATCGTTATTAAAGAAATTCTGCAGCTTCATGCCCCATCCCGTTTCCGGGTAAAACTTTGCCTCCTTGTTAGCAGCAGTCGAATCTCCGATAATGTAAAGCGTAATTTTATCTTTTTTTAGTAGAAAAGAGCTTAAAAGAATAAGTAAGGAAAATAGGCTTCCTTTTAGGGCAAAAGCTTTCATTTAATAAATATTAGTATAAATGATTAATAAAATGGTTGTTTGAAGGGAAGTACCCTACGCAAGATTATGAACAATTTTAATGACATACTATTGTATGCCTATAATTTTTTATGCAAACGTTCCCGTGTCTGTGTTAGTGGAATTGTTTGGTAACAATTGAGTTGGATTAGGTTCTTTATTATAGTGGCCCGTAATGTTATAAAGTAACACTAGATAAACTTCCATTAATAGTTGTTTTCCTGTTAGCTTTCTAATTTTTCTCCTATGGTATATTATTATGAAAATTAAGATCACAACAATCTAAAATGGCCACACGGAAATTATACCAAAAAATATCGAGACAAGGAGATCAAGTCCTTCGGCGATAGATGTTTTTCGAAAACTGGACAGCGAAGGCGGGAAGTTGTATCGCATGGCTATTTATCTTTACTCAGGTAACGGCTACAGCAAAGAAAATTCCAACAGCACAAATGTAAGGAAGTCAAAAAGCATTTTTACCAAAGAAACCGGCCCTTGCGGCGTTTTGCGGAGAATTGCGGGTATTTGCGGCCAGATGCGGAAGGATGGGTACTTTCTTCGGGGAGTGTTCGGGTAAAGGGGGTACTTTGTTCGGAAAATTGGGGGGCTTTCCCGAAGCTGCCTCGAACCTTTCCCGAATCTGACCCCTTTCTGACTGGCTGGAAATGTCCAGCTGCCAGGATTTTTAAATTCTTGTTCAGGCTTTAGTGAGTTTTGGCTGAGAACCTTCTTCCTATATGCTTCCTACCCCCTTCGGATCTGGTGCGGTCTGCTTCCGTTCAGTTGCTTATCAGTTGCCGATAACGTGCGGTTTCAGCGCACGATATCTGCAGATGATCGGAAGCTGATGGCTAGAGATCCGAAGCAGTACAAAAGCAGGTAGGGATTTGCTGCTAATTTTCCGGAAAAACCTCCATGAACAGAAGCTCACAACGGCGGATAAAAGTTTTTGAAGGTTCTTCTGGGCAAATGTAAAACAACCAGACATTCAAGAAAATCGATGGCGGTATCTGGCGGCGAAATGGCGGCACTTGGCGGTGAAGTGATGACAATCCACTCACTTGGCGAGTGGTTTCTTCAGCTCTTGTTCAGTCCTTCTTTAGTTCTTGTTCAGTTCAAACCCCGTTTCCGGCCTGTTTAGCTGAAGAAAGGGTAACCAAGGTATGAGCGAGAACTGAACAAAGGGGGGGAGAATGTGCAGGTTAAGCTGGTCTTCTTTCTGAAAGATTAGGTATGAAGTGTACCAATTAGCGGATTTGATACTTCTTTGCCTTCAACAATTCCGGCAAAGACATTTCTCATGAATACCAAAGGCATAGATAGTGCGTAGATGAAGCACAGATAAAGCATAGATAGTCCGATGGAAAGCACTAAATTGAAAAGAATAAAAAAGAAAGGATATATGATACTAAAGGACAAAATCCCCTCGTTTAGGAATAGGTTTTACAGGAATGGGAGATCTGCTGAGGGGAAAACCAACACTAACACGCAGATCATCAACTTGTTTTAAACTATTTTAAAAAACAGCTTGACGGCTAAAGAAAAAACTCCCACCTTTGCAGTCCCAAAACGAACAGGACTGGGTAAAACGGAAGAGCGCAAGGCTTACCGGAGTTGAAAGAAGAGAGAAAAAAGAAGGCAAAAAGAATTTTAAAATAGTTCTTGCCAAATTAAAAAAAGATTCTCACCTTTGCAGTCCCGAAACGGGGAGGTTTGAAAGCAAAAGCAAAACGCTTTAACGCTACTGAAAACCAGCAAAGAGCAAATGAAAACGAAGAAAAAAATCTTCAAATAAATTTGCAGAGAAACAAAAAACTTCTCATCTTTGCAGTCCCAAACAAAAAGGGTCGCCGAAGCGCAACGCAGAAAGCGAAAATTGAAAAAGTAAAATCAGTGAAATCGCCAGGTCAAATCGGTGAAATCATTTGAAAATAAAGCTGAACCGAGATGGAGAGGCGCAAAAGTTCTTAAAAAGAAATAATCATGTAGCATAACGGGAAGGAAACTTTTCGTTAGAAAATTTATCCAAAATCAATTCCCTCGGATAGACAAAATAACCGAAGCAATTCGGAAAACAACGATTCTATTTGAGATATAATAGGGTCAGAGAAACAAACATTCATTACAATGGAGAGTTTGATCCTGGCTCAGGATGAACGCTAGCGGCAGGCCTAATACATGCAAGTCGAACGCGATTGGGGAG
>NZ_JAFEWF010000009.1 GCF_017355835.1 Desertivirga brevis
CCTTCTTCAGGTGCCTATATCGGCGGTGTCCACCTCTTCCCATTCCGAACAGAGAAGTTAAGCCCGCCAGAGCCAATGGTACTGCAGTAAAATGTGGGAGAGTAGGTCGGTGCCAACTTTTATTCAAAAGCCCTTCAGGAAACTGATAGGGCTTTTTTGTTTTGGGGAGCTATTTGTACCATAATTTCCATGTACCAATCCAAGAAGGATATCTTCACTCCTCGAATTCCTTCAGCATCGGTCGCACATTTACTTTGTCAATATTGATATAAGTCCCTAATACTCCCTTTACCAAAACTAGTAAAAGAGTCACTGGTGACAGCCAACCCAAGTCTTTTAATGAATAGAGATTCCTTTCCTCTTGTTCGCTCGTAACAGATATAGTTTCCTTTGTATATTAATCACTACTTTAGTTTTAGTAATACTTGCAATCACTTAAACAACGGCATCGAATCTATAATTATACTGTAGTAATACCTAAATTAGCCTTTGGGCAGCGGTAGGTATGAAGACACTACATGAGGTTCAAGATGATATTCGGACACAACAGACCAGTTTTGAATACTCCTAATTAATCCTTCTTTACCCTGTTAGATTCGTCCTCTGACGCTGTTTTTCTATTCCGTTCGCCTTTTAACTTCTGATTGCCGAAGGAATAGCTAAAAGTTAGTCGGGCGTTCCGGCTTTCGTAGAACTGACGGAAGTTTACATTGATCTCCTGATATACAATAGAGCCCCGAACTTTGTCAGAAAATAGCACATCCTGGACATTCAAGCTCACCCGTCCCTTATTATCCCAGAATGTTTTCTGAATAGAAGCATTCAGGCTGCCCAGGTTTTTTATTAGGATAAACTCGTTGAGGAATTTAGTCATATAGTACCCCGATATCTCGAAGCTGATTGTCTTTGTTGGTTTATATGCTGTCTGCCAATAAGCTAACCAGTTCCATTTGCCTCTGTTAAATTCGGAACCTAAATAGTCTGCCTTGTAATGATTGTAAATGAATTGATTACCGCCGAAGCCACTTATCTTCTTACCTAGGTTCAATGGAAAATTTAATTCAAAAGCGATATTGTTAAAGGAAGCCAAATTCTCAGACGTGGTGTAGGTTAAGTTACCATTCTGTTTAGGGGCATTGTCGAAGATAACATCGTGTTTCTTGTTATAGCTGACAGAGAAGAAGGGTTGGTTATCGTAAGTAATTGAAAGCTTGTACTGATCTGCTGTTTCTGGCCTCAATTTAGGATTTCCCTGAGTATAAGTTAGAGAGTCAAGGTATTCAATAAAGGGATTTTGCTGGTTGAAGCTTGGACGATTTACTCTCCGGCTGTATTGAAGCACGGAGGCTATCTTATTATTTATATTTCTTGTAACGAACACTGAAGGAAACAACTGGACATAATTCCTGTCTAAAACCGTTCCTTTCTCGTCTTTACCTTTGGCTATGGTTTGTTCAGCCCTTATTCCAGCCTGCAGATTCCATTTGCCGAACTTCTGCTGGAAGGAGGAATAAATTGCATTTATATTCTCACTATAATCAAAATCCGTACTTCGATCCTCATCAAAAGCACCATTACTTGTATAGGTAAGGTAATTATCTATACTAGCAAGACTACTTTTAGCGCCCGCTTCTAACTTCGCATCCTTATTAATCGTTTTAACGTAATCAATTTTCATAACGCCAAGGTTTACTGGGTTCTTTACAAATTGCTCATTGTTGTACCTGCTGCCATTAGAAAGTATGTTCGTAATAATACTGTTGTTAGAACTATTGAAATTTGAATAGTCAAGATCGATGTTAAGATCTGTGCCTAAAGTATCAAAGCTGTGTTTCCAGTTAATATTTCCGGAGAAGTTTCCTCTTTGACTGTTTGTTGAATTTTCGGTTTGAAAATTACTTATCATGCTGTTATTCAGAGATGATAATTGTTCAGTAGCGTTATTTGCCCGTCGGTTACCGTCTCTTGAAAAGCCCCTTAAAATTATACCGAAAGTGTTTTTTTTATCCGAGTAAAAATCTGCTCCTATTCTGAAGTTGTGACTGCTGAATACTGTTGGGGTATAGTTAAGCTGCACAAAACGATTTGGTGAAATTATTCTGTCGAACTCGTTGTATTCGTAAAGATTTCTATGAAAGAAGCTATAGTTCCCAAACACATTTAGCTTGCCCTGACGATGATTTAGGGTAATTGAAGGACTAAGCCTGTAAAAGTTCCTATCTATGTTATAGGTGCCACGCTCATATAGTCCCATGCCACTACTTAAAGCTATCGAGCCGTTGGTTCCTAAATTGGCATTCCTTTTCAGAATAATATTTATTACTGCTCCTCCCGCCGCATCGTATTTGGCCCCGGGATTTGTGATCACCTCTATTCTATCAATATTTGCCGCGCTCAAATCTTTCAATACCTGATTGATATCTGTATACTGTGAACTGCGGCCATCGATAAGAATATTAGGTGCTCCCCGGCCTACAATAGTCAGCTTGTCATTAGTGATAATAAGGCCAGGGACTTTTTGAAGAACTTCAAACGCTGTTGATCCTGCCGATGTAGCGCTGGCATCTACATTTACTACCAATTTATCTGGTCGTTGTTCCAGAAATGGCTTCTTTGCAGTTACAGTAACCTCTTTCAATTGTGATGCTGCACCTGCAATTAACCGGATTTCCGGAACCTCAACAACTTCACCTTTTACTTCTATTACCCGTGATGTTTTTTTAAATCCTACAAACGAGGTACTTATTACATATGATCCGGGTGCGACATTGTTAAAGGTATAACGTCCCAGTGCAGTTGTCAAAGCAGACTTGACTAGTGTAGAATCAATACGTTTAGTTAACAGAACTGTTGCAAATTCGGCCGGCTTGCCGTCGGCTGTGGTTATATTGCCATTGATGATGGATTGAGCTTTAGTACAAAAACCAGCGATTACAAAAGTAAATAGGATAAAAAGCCTTCTCATTTAGTGTTAGGGTTTATGGTAAGATGAGTTTCCGGCCGGAAAGTTGCAAACTTTTGCCAATTAATAGAAAAAAATCCCTCCTATTTCCGAAATAATCGCTTGAACAGGCTACCAGCTTTATTAACAGAACCTAGCCGCTCAGACAATGCCTCGATAATTTTATAGTCGTTCGTGGTGATTCCTTCCAGGTCTATTTCGTGTCCTATTTGTTTAGGATACAAAAGGATAAAACTGTAATCGGAAAAATAATTTAATAAGTAGTACGGAAGCTTTTCTAGTACCTCGTTATGCGAAACGTTATTTTTTCTGGAGGTTACAATGAAAAAGAGGTCATCTCTTTTTAACTCGCGACTAAATATCAGGAAGTCCTCCCATCTGTCAAATGTTTTAAAGTCGGCTTCTACTGCTCTTCCCTTAAGATAAGCCCGAATAGCAAAACTAGTTTTTTGAGTGGAATAAAAGGTTACGGGAAGCGCGGCTTCTTTAGATAGCATGCTTAGGCGATGTAACCAATGTTCGAATCCTAATTCGTCTTCGGCGGAGGGAGTAACGGCAACGATAATTCTTTTTAGTGTATTTAAAGGTTGTACAGCCCTATAAATGAAAATTGATTCAAACGTTCTCTGTAAAGTTTCCTGGGCAACCACTCCAAAAAAGTTTTGTTGTTCTGTCGTTTTTTGAATACTTATTAGTACGTCAGTTATATCGTGTCCCTTTATAGTATAAACAATTCCGTTACTAATGTTACTGTCAAATCTGGTAAGGGGGATGATCTTATTTTCAGTAGCAGCAGCGTATTTAGTAACAGCATCCAGCATTTTTCGTCCCGCCACCTGCACGTTTTCGTCTCCAAGAGCATCACTAACTACATGAAGAGCATAAATAGGCACCTCACTTCGTTTTGGTTTAAGCATTACAGCCAGGTCTACTAACTGGGTTACCGACTCTGGATGAGCCAGAGAAAGAAGGATCTTTTCATTACTTTCCTCTTTTCCGTTAGATGATGTTTCCTCGTTTACAGCCATTTTTCTGGCTGCTTTCTCTACTACGACGGAGCTTACAGCGCAACTAACCAAGATAAGAAGTATTGTCCCATTCAACACATCTTCGTCTAGTAGTCTTATCGGCTCTCCATTTTCAGACTCTCCAACAATAATGTTATACCCAACTAATATAATTGCCAGAGTAGCAGCAGCGTGAGAAGCGCTTAAACCAAATATGATATTCCCTTCCTCCTTGGATAGTTTAAAAGTTCTTCTGGTAATGTAAGCTGCCAGATATTTTGTTAATAAGGCAACAGAAACAATGACCCCGGCTACTTCTAACGCTCCTGTACCCTTAACCAGTACCCGTACATCAACTAGCATTCCTACACCGATAAGAAAAAAGGGGATAAACAAGGCATTACCAACGAAATCTATCCGGTTCATTAAAGGGGAGGAATGTGGCACAAAAGTGTTAAGAACAAGTCCGGAAAAGAAGGCTCCAATAATTGCTTCTAATCCGGCAACTTCGGCCAGGAATGAGGATAGGAAGACAATAGCAAGAACAAAAATATATTGTGAAACGCTGTCATGGAAATTTTTGAAAAACCAGCGAATAATTGGAGGAAGAACAAAGAAGACAGTTGCAACGAAAGCTAAACATGAAACACTAAGCTGAACCCAAAATGACGTTCCAGCTTCTCCTTTTGCTGCACCTGCAATGCCTGCAAGGATCAGTAGTGCCAGGATATCCGTTATCATGGTACCACCTACTGTTAAGGCTACTGCACGGTTGCGTACAATGCCATATCTGCTTGCAATGGGATAAGATACGAGCGTGTGTGTTGAAAACATACTGGCCAGTAGTAAGGATGAAAGGAAGCTATACCCCAGGACATAATAGCTGGCCAGACAGCCAATTGAAAGAGGCAGAAGAAAAGTTGCAATGCCGAATACAGCAATTTGCTTTCTATTTTTCTTAAACTCTGTAATATCGATCTCCAGACCGGCGAGAAACATTATATAGAGAAGTCCGACTGTACCAAATAGTACAATACTGCTATCCCGACTTAAAAGATTAAAGCCGTAGGGGCCGACAATGACACCGGCGATAATAAGGCCGATGATATGAGGGATCTTGATTTTCTGAAGTAATATTGGGGCAAATAGAATTATGAAAAGCACCAATGAAAATATCACCACAGGATTTTTCAACGGTAGGGTAAAATCTACCTTTGAGATCAGAAAAAGGAGTTCCATAACTTATTGCTTTTCGAGTTCAAGAGAGTAAATTATACGGCATCCTTCTCTATAGATTTCTCTTCTGCCTTCCATTTCCTGATAAGATAAGGGTTTAAGACTTACAAGCATTTTTGCTTTAGTTTCATTACTATTCATTGTTGGTTTAAGAGCCAATTGATAGGCATCTCCGTTCAACACACCTTGGTACACACGCTTTAATCTATCGTTAACCTGAGCTTCTGCCTGTAAAGTTCCATTTTTTAAAGATATATCCCAACGCTCAGTTTTAATATCTCCAACGGCCGACCCTTCGCAGTCTGTTTCAATACATGTCATTGTAACCGACCATAAGCCGCTAATTGAATCATTAGCTGCCTCATTTACATTTTGGCTAATCGTGGTATCGTTTTGTAATGCTTCTTTCCGTTTCAAAAGCTCCTGTTCTTTTTTATTAAGCTCCGATTCTTTCTCCCGCAGCTTCTGATCCCTGTTCGTGCAGGAGAACGTAATAAAGTAGAAGAAGAGCCATATAAAAATAGAAAATCTCATAATACAAGACCTAAGAAAGCTATTGCCATAGGCAATTCAATATATAGCAATAAAGTGAATTATAAGTTTTGATCGAAAAGAAAATCTTTAACAGTTTTTCCTAACTATTCAGAGTTCACTTATCTTCGAGCAAAAATAATTTCATGTTTCAAAAACCTACCTGCACACTTATTATTGCCACCTACAATTGGCCGGCTGCACTTGATTTATGCTTAAAGAGTGTATTAATGCAAACCCGTTTGCCAGATGAGGTTATAATTGCTGATGATGGTTCTACCGGAGAAACTGAAGCTTTAGTTAAAGAATATCAAAAAGAATTTCCCGTGCCTTTAATTCACGAATGGCAGGAGGATGAGGGCTTTAGACTCGCGGCAATTCGTAATCGTTCTGTTTCGCGTGCAACTTGTGATTATATAATTCAAGTGGACGGAGATCTAATCCTGCACCCAAAATTCATTTCAGATCATCTGGCAGTATCTAAAGAAAAGCATTTTGTATGTGGAAGCCGGGTCATTTTACAACAGGAAGCGTCCAAATCAGTATTACAAGGCGCAAATACTATTGTGAACATCTTTGGGAATGACATTAAAAACAGATCAAATGGCATTTGGCTTCCAATGTTAAGGAATTATATGTTGTTACGCTATAAGAAGAAAGACAAACTTTATTTGCGCGGTTGTAATATGGCGTTTTGGAGAAGAGATCTTATAGCCATTAATGGTTATGACGAGGGCTTTAAAAAATGGGGGAGAGAAGATACTGAATTAGCTGTGAGATTACTCAATTCAGGAATAGCTAAGCAGGCTCTCAAATTTGGAGGAATTGTATACCATATTTATCATACGGAGGGTACTGGTATAACAAATGCTGAAAATGAGAAACGATTAAATGATTCAATATTGTTTGGAAGGAAATACTGTGAAAACGGAATTATTAAGAAGCAATTTAGTAACGTGATGGTATAGTTTAAAAGATAAGGGATCTTAGAAATTCTAAAAATTGTTCAAGAATCAATAAGGCCTTTGTAGATAAAAGCCCTGCCTGCAAAAATGCAGCAGGGCTTTTATATTATCGGGCTAATCTTAGTAACCTAATTTAGCTTTCAAGTTCTGGTCGATAGCTTCTAAGAACTCTTCTGTATAAAGATAGTCTGTTCCGTGTTCAACTTTAGCCTTAATAGAGATAGCTAAGTCTTTAGTCATTTTACCACTCTCAACAGTTTCGATACAAACTGCCTCTAGTTTATGGCAGAAGTCGATAAGTTCCTGATTGCCGTCTAATTTACCGCGGAACTCAAGACCTCTGGTCCATGCGAAGATAGAAGCAATAGGGTTTGTAGAAGTTGGGCGTCCCTTTTGGTGCTCACGGTAGTGGCGTGTTACAGTTCCGTGTGCTGCCTCAGCTTCCATAGTTTTTCCATCCGGAGTAACCAATGTTGAAGTCATTAAACCTAATGAACCGAAACCTTGAGCAACAGTATCAGATTGTACATCACCATCATAGTTTTTACAAGCCCAAACAAAGTTACCATTCCACTTAAGAGCAGAAGCAACCATGTCATCAATTAATCTATGCTCGTAAGTTAGGCCATTAGCATCAAATTGAGTTTTGAATTCGTTTTGATAGATTTCTTCAAAGATATCCTTGAAGCGACCATCGTATTTTTTAAGGATTGTATTTTTAGTAGAAAGGTATAACGGCCATTTTTTCATTAAAGCCTGATTGAAACAAGCACGTGCAAAACCTTTGATAGACTCATCAGTATTGTACATCGCTAAAGCTACCCCGTCACCTTTGAAATTAAATACTTCGAATGATTGCGCTTCACCACCATCTTCTGGTTGGAAAGTGATCGTCAATTTACCTTTTCCCTTAGTTAGGAAATCGGTAGCACGGTACTGGTCACCAAAAGCGTGACGACCGATGCAGATAGGAGCAGTCCAGTTAGGAACTAAACGAGGAACATTGCTCATAACAATTGGCTCACGGAATACAGTACCATCAAGGATGTTACGGATAGTTCCGTTTGGAGATTTCCACATTTGTTTTAAACCAAACTCTTCAACGCGTGCTTCGTCTGGGGTAATAGTTGCACATTTAATACCAACACCATATTCTTTGATCGCGTTAGCAGCATCAACTGTAACCTGGTCATTAGTCTCATCACGGTACTCGATACCTAAATCGTAATACTTGATATCTAAATCAAGGTAAGGAAGGATCAATTTGTCTTTAATGAACTTCCAGATGATACGGGTCATTTCATCGCCATCAAGCTCTACAACCGGATTGGCAACTTTGATTTTCTGTATTGACATGCTTTGAATTTGTTTTTTATGTTTATCTGAGCGTCGCAAAGATATAAAAATTGCAAAAAAGCAGGTGTTTGATTCTATTTCAAATTCTACCTTGGTGTAAAAACATTTGTAAGCGATTTTTTCTTTAGTAGATATAGTAAAAACTAATCTAATGGGAGAGAAAAATTCATTTTATCCAGGTTCCAATGATGAAAATCTGGATAGAGATAAGGAAATGAAAGAACAATTGGGCGGAGAGATAAGTAAGGATGATCTTTCTTATAACGAAGATACAGACAGTTTCGAGTTGGATGTTGACAGTACCGACGAAGATTACGACCATCCGGATCCATATAATACAGCTGTAAAAAGCGGAAGTGATTTCGACTCTGATTATGATGAGGCAAACATAACAGCAGTAGACGAGTACCGCAGAGCTAATGATGTTGAAGTTGTTGACCCGGCTATTGAAGAATTTGGGATGCACATCGACAGCGGAAAGATCGTGGAATTGGATCCTATTGATGAAGAATTAGCACATACCCCTGAGGATGATCGTGATGATTTGGATGAAGAAGGTTATCCGAAGAATGACGAAAGTCCGGATGATCTAGGGGGGAATGAGTATTTGAAGTAATCCCAGCCTCCTAAAGGGCTAATGAGGAAAATAGATTATTAATTATTTGTTGAGGTAATAGAAGCAGAAGTGCTTTTTATTACCTTTTTTGTTGAAAGGGCTTTTCGCGGAACTTATTCGACGCTCAGGTTGAACCTTCTTTTAAATTCTTCAAGCATAGGATTCTTTTCTGCCAAAGCCTGATACTTCTCAACAGAGGTATATAACCTTCGTTTTTCGTTCTTCTCTATCTGCCTGGTAACGATATCAATATCGAAATTTCGGAGCGTTGTACGCAGGTAATTCAAAAGGTCAACCTTTTCCACCGAAAGTGTCATCTCCTGTATTTTGTTCTCAATAATAACCTCTATCTTATAATTATCTAAAAGATTAGGGGCATTTGAGGTCATCAGTGTATATAGGTTAATCTTACTTTCTCGGTTCGCTTTATCAGCATATTTCGCCCATTCCTGAACAAAAGTTTGCTGACTAAAATGTTCGCGACTGTCGCCAGTAACATATTGAGGTCCTTTATCTTCTTCTTTAGCTGCGCTGCTACCAGACAAGTCGTTCAAGCTTGGAATGATCGAAGGAATAGCTGAAGGAGGTTTAATCGAAATTTTCGGACGTGCAGCCACAGGAGCAGGTGCTGCTGAAGATACTGGTGATGCCGAGGGCTTGCCTGCAGGGTTATTTCCAGGAGAAGGCGGAGCAACCGGAGTTGAAGAGACCGACTGTGGTGCAGCATTGACTGGTTCTTTTACACCTACCACCGGAGCTTGCGGCGAATTTGCAATAGCCGGGCTGCTTACTGTGGTATCAGGTTTTTTTTTTACCGCTTCAGACGATGTTGAAGAGGTTAAACTTAGTGCAGAAGGAATATGGCATATTTTTATGAGTGCCAATTCCACCTGAAGCCGCTGATTTTTACTGTTCTTATAGTTCAGATCGCACTGGTTAGCAATGCTCAGTCCCGATAACAGGAAGGAGGCACTTGCGGCCTTAGATTGTTCCAAATACTTCTGACGAATACCTTCACTTACTTCGAGTAATTTCAACGTTGCCTGATCCTTTCCTACCAGAAGATTTCTGAAGTGCGATGCAAGGCCGGTGATGAAGTTGTTTCCATCAAACCCATTGGCAAGGATCTCATCGAAGATCAACAAAGTTCCTGCAACATCTTCTTTTAAAAGGGAATCGGTTACTTTGAAGTAGTAGTCGTAATCGAGGATATTTAAATTATCGATCACCGACCTGTAAGTAACGTTACGGTTTGAGAAGCTTACGATCTGGTCGAACATGGAAAGAGCATCACGTAAGCCTCCGTCTGCTTTTTGAGCAATTAAATGAAGCCCGTCAGCATCAAACCCGACGCTTTCTTTTTTAGCTATCGATGCTAGATGGTTTGCCATATCCTCCACCCTTATCCTGTTGAAGTCGAAGATCTGACATCTGGACAATATAGTAGGAAGGATCTTATGCTTCTCGGTTGTGGCAAGGATGAAAATAGCATAAGATGGCGGTTCCTCAAGGGTCTTCAGGAATGCATTAAAAGCGGCCTGAGATAACATGTGAACCTCATCAATGATATATATTTTATACTTACCTGTTTGCGGCGGAATTCTTACCTGCTCAATTAAACTTCTGATGTCGTCAACTGAATTATTAGAAGCAGCATCAAGTTCGTGAATACTAAAGGAATTTCCATTTTGAAACGAGCGGCAGGAATCACATTCTCCACAGGCTTCAACCTGGGAGGTTAAGTTTTCGCAATTGATTGTTTTTGCCAGGATTCGTGCACATGTTGTTTTTCCAACTCCACGCGGACCGCAGAATAGGAAAGCTTGAGCAAGCTGATTGTTTTTGATGGCATTTTTTAAAGTGTTAGTAATATGCTGCTGCCCAACAACGCTTTCAAAAGTCGCAGGCCGGTATTTCCTCGCCGACACAATAAAATTATCCATCGCCGCTAAATTAAGGAGAAGTTGGCACATTGGGAAGAGGAAGTTTGGAGTTCCCTGATGTAATGTTTTCGAAAAAACGTAACCTCGATTGATTGAGAGAAGTAAAAAGGGTGTATTCAATCGGGTGATTATTAACTCCTTATTGAATATTGTTCTTGATTTTTAGGTTAATGATTTTGAAAGCGTCTTAATGGCGCTTTTCTTTTGAATGTTTGATCTGTTTTTTCGATCCTTGACTTGCATCTAACTTTTATTTGGATCTTTGTTGTTAAAGCAGTAATTCATGTACTTAAACTTTCATACTCATTTTTCCTCTCGATCACCAGAAGTTCAATCTTTGCAAAATATTATTGTAGGAAAAGATGATTTGAAAGATGTGGTATTAAGGGATGGCTACGGCTTCTCGGCAGGAATACATCCCTGGTATCTTGAGGCTGATTTTGAAAGACAATTACAGATGCTTCAGGAGCTATCCGGGTTGAAGCAGGTGCAAGTGATTGGCGAATGTGGCTTGGATCGTATAAAAGGGCCCGAATTAAGTCTTCAGCAAAAAGTTTTTGAAGCACAGATAAAGTTGGCAGAATGTGTTCGTAAACCGATGGTTATTCATTGCGTAAAGTGTTTTAGTGAACTACTGGAAATAAAGAAAAGATTAAATCCAACTGTGCCTATGGTGCTTCATGGATTCAATAATAAGGTTGAAGCAGGAATACAGATGTTCAACGCCGGCTTTTGGTTTTCATTTGGAGGAGCAATTAATAGGGAAGGTTCGAATGCAGGTGCTTTTCTTGAGCGTATACCGCTTAATAGAGTTTTTCTTGAAACTGATGACAGTGAAATAGGTATAGAAAAAGTGTACGAAGCTGCAGCAGATATAAGAAAAATCACATTAGATGATTTAAAAGAGATTATCTTTGCGAACTGGATGAGTTTACTTAAGGAAGCGCGCAACGCTCCTTAAAATAGAAATATAAAATTTGATTTTATAGTATGTCTGATTTAGGATGGCTGTCACGGTCTGCCTTATTGGTAGGCAATGAAGGTATAGATGTGTTACAATCCAAACATGTGCTGGTTGTAGGCTTAGGTGGGGTTGGATCTTTCGCTGCTGAATTTATTTGCAGATCTGGTGTGGGAGAGATGACAATTGTAGATGGTGACGTGGTAGACCCATCCAATAGAAATAGACAACTACCTGCTTTAGCCACAAATCACGGGGTTTCAAAAGCAGAAATTATGCAGGATAGATTACTTGCTATTAATCCTGAGCTGAAACTTCACGTGGTGCGGGATTTTCTAACGCCGCAAAGATGCCGTGAGATTTTGGAAACGAAGTTTGATTATGTAATGGACTGCATTGATAGCATAACTCCCAAGGTAACCTTGCTTTCCGCTGCTTTTAATTCAGGTCAGCGAATTGTGAGTTCAATGGGGGCTGGAGGAAAGTTTGATCCCTCGAAGCTTCGTGTAACGGATCTGTTCGACACCTATCAGTGTCGTTTTGCTGAATATGTTCGTAAACGCGGGAAAAAGCTTGGGATCACAGCTGGAGTTAAGGCCGTTTTTTCAATTGAGGAAGTAAAAAGGGATTCCTTAATTATGACTGATGGAAGTAACTTCAAGCGTTCGGCTTACGGTACTATATCTTACCTGCCAGCTGCTTTTGGAGGAATGTGTGCTTCTGTGGTTATTCGTGATCTGCTTGAAATCCCAATCGAGATGGAGGTACGTCCAAAGAAAATCCAGCACAAGAACCTCCAGGCGCAGAAAAAGCGTAAAAAAATTAAGGAAAAAGAGATTGTTTAGTTGAGCGCTTTACAAAATGAGGGTACCTGGTTCCAGGTACCCTCGTCTCTTATTACATCTCTTATATATATTACCCTCGGAGTTATTAAGCCGTCAACTTCACTTTAGAAAACGAAAAACCGTTTCGTAACATAGTTGAAACCAGATACCACAGCCACTGCTGAGACTTTGGAAACCTTAACATTTAAATGAAGTTTTTCAACTGTGAACCAAAGTAGAAATTGATTTAATGCAACGCCTGCTAAAGTAAAGGCGATGAATAAGAAAAACGTTAAACGATCATTGTAGCGACAAGAATCGAATACCAGTTTACGACTTAAGAAATAACTCGCAACTATCGCCACGCTAATAGAAGGAAGGTTAGCACGGGTGTATTTTACATGGAAAACATCAATAAGTAGAGTGAATGTGAAGAACTCCAGAAGAAAGCAGATAAAACCTACTATTAAAAATCTGATAACCTGCGATCGACTTAAATCTTTTACTACCGCTGTTGTTTTACTCATAAATTGTTTTTTTAGATAGAATTAAAAATAATTTTTTGGTTTACTAGTAACTATAAAAAAGGTTACTTGAAAATTAAATAACCCGGAAATTGTTTAGCAAAGTCGGTACCAATTTATTCCGAAGCTGTTTCGGGAGCATCGTCTGGTTCCCTTGATGCCCTTGTATCATCATTACAATTCCTATTTCCACTGTCTTTCCTTTAATTTGCAGCATGGAATGGGAAACACTACTTTCAGCAAAACGCTGGGGAAATGAGAAAAAAGTTCAAAGCGCAGAAGAGGCACGGTCTGAGTTTCAAATAGACTATGATCGTCTGATCTTTTCGTCTCCGTTCCGCAGGTTACAGAATAAAACCCAGGTATTTCCACTGCCGGGTAGTGTTTTTGTACATAATCGATTAACCCATAGTTTGGAAGTTGCAAGTGTAGGTAGATCTCTTGGACGCATCTTTTATAATAAAGTGAAAGAACAACAGTCGGATCTGGACAAACGTTTGCCCTTGATCAGTGAAATTGGGAATATTGTTGCAGCGGCCTGTATTGCTCATGATATGGGCAATCCAGCATTCGGGCATTCAGGAGAAACAGCTATATCTCATTATTTCAAGGAAGGAGATGGGAAGATATATAAGGACGAAGTGACGGAATCGCAGTGGAGGGATATTATAAAGTTTGAAGGTAATGCCAATGCTCTTCGCATCCTGACCCATTCGTTTGCAGGTAAAGGTAACGGAAGCTTTGCTCTTACTTATTCCACCCTGGCCTCTATTGCAAAATATCCCTGCGCTTCACTAGCAGGGCACGATAAGAAGAACATTTACACGAAGAAGTACGGTTTTTTTCAAACGGAGCAAGAAACTTTTATTAAGATTGCTGAAGAGTTGGGATTAGAGAAAGTACAAGATGACCCATTAGTCTACAAGAGGCACCCACTGGTTTATCTGGTAGAGGCAGCAGACGACATTTGCTATAACATTATAGACCTGGAGGATGCTCACCGGTTAAAAATCCTTTCCTATAAAGAAGTTGAAGATTTATTGGTGCCCCTCTGTAACAGCGAGAACTTGCCTAAACGACTGGCCGAGATGGAAGATGAGGATGCAAAAGTAGGTTTGTTACGTGCACGAAGTATCAGTGCAATGGTTAGAGCTTGTTCTGATGTTTTTTACAATGAGCAGGAAGCCTTATTAAAAGGAGACTTCAATAAGTCGCTTACCGATGCTATCCCTATTGAATTAAAGGCGGCATGGAAAAGGATTGCTGAGGTGTCGGTTGAAAAGATTTATAATAATAACTCGGTTGTGCAGATAGAGGTGGCAGGTTATAAAGTAATAGGTGGTTTGCTTGAAGAATTTATTCCTGCTTATCTCAGGAACGATTCAAGCTATCACGAAAAGTTAGTGCAGCTTATTCCAAAGCAGTTCCTGACCCGGAATAAGGATACTTATTCAAGAATAATGTCTGTCCTTGATTTTGTTTCGGGGATGACTGACATCTACGCTGTGGAACTCTTTAGAAAGATTAAAGGAATTTCCTTTCCTTCCATGAGTTAGATGGCAGTAAGTTGCTCAAGGTGCCAGTTCAATGATTCAGCAAGTTCAGCAGGTGGTAGGATGAGTGTAGGATGGTTCTTATTTACAATTTGAGAGGGCATGCCATCGAATTTCGTGGTTGCCGGATCTTGAACCAAAATCCTTCCACCTGCATCTTCAATGGCTTTTGCGCCTTCAAGTCCATCTGTCCCTGTTCCCGAAAGGATAATACCGAGAGCCCTTTCTTTGCAGTCTTCAGCGAGAGATTTAAAAAAGATGTCTACGGCACGATTAATTATTTCATCATTCCCTCTGTCTCTAAGAAGCAGCGTGCCTTTTTGTATCACCATCATTTTTCCTTCAGGTAGAACATACACCTTATTCGCCTCTACTTTAGTAGGTCCATCAACTCTGCAAACTTTCATTTTGGTTGTTCTGGACATGAAGTAGTCCAGTCTGCTACGGGCATGAACATACAAGTGTTGAATGATAACAAACGCTACCCCTGTAGAGGTGTCTACATGTTTGAAAAACTCCGTTAATGCTTGCAAACCGCCTGCGGAGGCGCCAATCCCTATTACCAACAAAGGTTTCTCCATCAATCAATCCTATTTGCTTCGATATAGCTATAACCTCTATTAGTATATTTGGTTTTGCGGGCAGGAAACAGTTTTAGTAAAAACCTGCTTAAGCATTTATCAGAGATAGATCTGGAACTGCATGATCCATTCTCCAGCCCTTTTAAATATTTTATTGTTATTATATAGAGGTCTGTCGGAATACTGAACAGTAATTTTAGCATTATGCCCATCTATATAGAAGTTTGAACCAATGTCATAATAAGAACCTGCTTCATCTAAAGCTTCCAGATTCTTCAGAGAATATGATGCCATCGGTTGAATCCTTACTTTTTTGCTAATTTGCTGAGGTAGCAATACGCCCGCCTGGGTATACCAGATGTTCCCGGTTCCTAAAACGTATCTAGCATTACCCGCACCTTCCTGAGCTTTTATACCGCTGTAGTCGGGATTGGCAACCCCGGTATTCATAGTTCCCGACGCTCTGATGTAATTAGGTCCATAGTTATACTTATAGAAGGATGTAAGGGCAGTTATAGCCATTTTACTTGCCTTACCACCGATCGGCAGATCAGCGAACGCATCTATGCAGTATATATTTATATCGTGCTTTTTCAATTCGTTATCAGATGTAAGGCTTCGTGTAGCTTCTTTGTCGTTTAGAAATCCAGCCCCCACATTGAGTACCTTTTTTGCCCCAAGATATGTTCCAACTTTAAAGGGTAGGACATTACTTTCCTGATCCAGGAATTGGTAGTCGAAGTAGCCACCGAATGAAGCCTTGGAATTTCCATTATTATCTACTGCCGGGCCCCCGGCAACAGGAGTAGTACTGGTTGCAAAGGGTTTATTGACACAAGCCTGATAGTGGATTTTGCCTAAGATACCTTTTGTATATATCCCAAACTGCCTGGTAAGCTGATCAGAGATTTCAAGGGTAGGCCAGTTAAAGCCAGGGGCATCAAGCATTAATAGATTCGAGGTACTGGCAGAGTTCTGACGGGATAGTCCGTTCCAGTAATGCAGTCCTGCACCAATGAAATTTGTGAATTTATTCGCTTTTCCAGTTTCAGGGTTTTTTGCGGGTATTAATGCATATTCATTCCAAACGTCATGATAGAAAATCTGAGGCTTCTTCCCCGCTCCATTTGCTCCTGTTCCACTGTTTCCAGAGCTTCCGTTATTAATAAATGTTTGGTTGTTAATGCCAATATGCGTTAAAATTAAATACCGGGGAGAAAGTTGAGCATAAGCAATGGTCCGGATTCTGCGAGCGCCAATGTCAAAAGTTCTGCCTGCTGCCTCATTTCCCACCATAGTTCCAGGATTATTTTGAATGCTCCTTGCCCATATTTGATTCCAAATCACAAAGCGGAGAAATTTTGAGCCATCCTGGTTGAGATTAATTTTTAATCCCTGACTATTATCGGCTGCAGGTTTAGAGGGAGCTTGAGAAAATGAGAGTTTAAAGAACAAGACAAAAACGGCAACACAAAACCTTCTGACATTCATAGAGTTTTTTGAAAAAAAGGAGGTGAGCATTACTGGTCCACCTCCTTACCTTAGAAATATAAATTATGGAAACATTATGGGCAAAACCGCGAAATTCAGTCTTTCCCGCTTTTGCCACTCCTACCTATGCGCCTGCTATTGCTGGCATGCCACAAAGAAAAGTTAATTCTGGAATTTAAAGAATGATCGGTGTCAATTTTAACTGTGATTGACATTAAGGTTGTAGGAGGTGCTGAAAAGGAAATTTAATGTTCCGTCGAGCTATCTTTCATCACAGTAACAAAATCTGAAAGCTCTCGTGTATATCTGTCTAATAAAAGGGCACAGCTTTTCATTGAATCTATAATCATGGGCAGTTCCTCTTGTTCAATCAGGGATAGTTCCATTAATTGTGCAACCCCAAGTATTTTTACTACAGGCGATCTTACCTCGTGAGAGATCTTAAACAACACCTCTTCGAGTTCTTGAATATATTGTTCTTTATACAATTCCTTGATCTTACGGTCGGTAATATCCATAGATAGAATAAAGAGACCTTCCGGTATAGGTTCGATACTTAGTTCATAATGAGCTACTTCACCATTGGGATATCGAAAGGAGTTTTCAACTTTTCTAGGAACCTTAGATTGTAAAACTTTATTCAATTCTTTGAATAATTCAGTATCATAAATATCCGGAAACAAATCGATCATTTTTAGTCCCAGCATTTCTTCCGCAGAAAAGCGGGCCTGTTTCGTCAAAGCATTATTTACATAAATATACCGCCAATCCGGATCTATAATTTGCGCTCCCTCAAGTAAATTGTCTAATACAAATTGATATTGTTTTTCCTTCTCTAATAACTGATTGGCTTTTTCTTCTACTCGCTTTTCAAGGTTCTGGTTCATTTTCAGAATAGTTTGTTCACTTTCCTTTTGCAAGGTCAGGTACTTTGTTAACGCGAAATAGGTTGAAACTAATAGTAGGAAGCCTGCAAAAAGAATACTGTAGAACAGCATATTCAATTTATTTCTGCCAGAATTATTGGCTTTTGTTCTTGCATGTAATAATTGATTTTCCTCCTTTTGTATTTCCTCGATCAGATTTGCTGAAGTGATCTTAAATCTATCCTTATTATAATTAGAAGCATTGTCGTTTACAGATCTTGTTTCGATTCTTTTTTCAACAAGGGCTTCGAGTTTTTTTATTCTGGTTTGCTGACTACTATTATCCCTGGTAAGAAATTGAAGAGCATGTATTCTGCTGAGAAGTGTATCCTGTACAGAAACTAAAAGCGATTTGTTTGTGGTGGCAAATTTCTCCTTATCAATTTCCTGCTCGAAGTCGTGCACAGAATGCAAAACTTGTTCGGCCTTAAATAAAACTTCATGAGTATGAAGAACCCACAGATTTGTATCCTCTACAGTTCTGTTAACCCTGAAGGTTAAAATGCCTAAAAAAATTAAGCCAATAAGCACAATTAAGCAAAATACACTGATTGCTTTTTCAAATGATGATTTCATAAATGTAGCCCGCGGCTAGCCCTTTAGTTGCGTGCGTTTTAGTTAGTTAGTGAACCAGTTAGTTTAGATAGTGCAAAGATAAAGCTAATTCCTTGTTTAATTTATAGAAAAAATCCATAGCCTATTAACAGTGACTATGATTTTATCAGATCACATAATGTTATGTTACAGGTCATTTTTCTCGAAGTGGGAGACGGTAATTTTGTATCGTATAATTTATCCTATATGATTCCGAAAAATAAATGGTTAATGGCAGTAGCAGGTATGGTTTTGCAACTGTCTATAGGCTCTATTTACGCTTACAGCGTTTGGATAAAACCTATAGAAATATTAAACGGCTGGGACGCCCACCAATTGAAGCTGGCTTTTAGTCTGGCTATTTGCTTTCTAGGCTTCACAGCGGCATTCATGGGCAAATTTGTGCAAAAGATAGGTCCTAAAAAAGCAGGGTTATTGGGAGCCCTATTTTTTGGCGGCGGGCTTGCTGGTGCTGGCTTTGCGAGCTATATCGGTTCGCTTCCCTTATTCTACCTAACTTATGGAATTATCAGCGGGATAGGATTAGGGTTTGGCTACATCACACCTGTTTCTATTGTAGTGAAATGGTTTCCGGATAAACCGGGTTTGGGTTCAGGACTTGTTATTATGTCATTTGCAGCAGGCTCGATACTCGCCTCTCAAATCATTACTCCGCTAACACACACACTAGGCGTTTCTAATTCTTTTTATTCCCTCGCTTTAATTTATGCATTATTGATGGTAATTGCGTCTCTTTATCTAGAAGCTCCAACCGTAACTCCAATTGGGGTTAAAGATTACCATAGCGGAGGCACACATGTTCCTGCAAGTGAGTTATTGACCGACGTGAAGTTTTATGCTCTTTGGCTGATGTTGTTTTTGAACACAACCTGTGGTATTGCGCTTATTGCAGTAGCAGCACCTATGGCAAAGGATGTTATCCATATAAGTGAAAGCGCAGCAATTGCATTTGTTGGCGTCATAGGCCTTTTCAACGGACTAGGCAGGTTAATCTGGTCAAGCATTTCAGACAAAGCTGGGAGATGGAACACCTATCTTATTTTCTTCCTTGTAGGAGCAGCTTGCTTCGTTGTACTTACACAAACCAGCAATGCCTATTTATTTCAAATATTGGTATTTGTTATTATCAGTTGCTACGGTGGAGCTTTTGCCACGATGCCAGCTTTTATTAAAGATATATATGGTGCTGATAAATTAGGACCGGTTTTTGGTTATGTCTTAATTGCCTGGTCGGTGGCAGCATTTGCCGGCCCCTGGCTTATTTCTTTAACAAATAACTATTCCACAATATTCTTCACCTTTGCCGGCTTACTTTCTCTAGCTGCTGTTATGGCCGTAGTATTAAAAAGTAAATTGCAGACCATTACGAATAACTAATATTTCAAAGCCTGTAAAACGTTTTCATCGTTTTACAGGCTTATAGTAGTCTACCCGTCCAACAAATTTCCGTGCTCCTGCTAATCCCAATCTTCCAAAATCAAAAGGATAAATCAAGCCTTACCTCTAGTCTTTCTTGTTATTGAAATTTCCTCTCCATTCTTCGAAAAATCTCAGTAGATTGGCCTTGGAATTTAACCACTTATAACATTATAACCTTATAGTTTCTATTACAGAAATGGTCTTTTTGCCATAAACACTATTTACTTATCATATCCATGAAAGAGAAAATCTCATGCTTGCTAATTTTGCTGCTATTTTTGATGAATGCAGTGAATGGGCAGAATGTGGAAACCAAGGCAGGTTCAACCAATGCTCTTTTTTCACAAATGTTTGCCGCTGTTGATACCTTTAGCTCACGCTTCCCGCAGGAAAAGATTTTTATACATACAGATCGCTCATCTTATGTCCGGGGGGATACGTTGTGGTTTAAGTCGTACCTTTTTTCTCGAAATCTTGGTTATTCGAAGCTAAGCGGGTTGATGTATCTGGAGTTAATTGCAAGTAATAACGCTTTAGTTAAACGCATTTCAGTACCTGTTTTTCTCGGGGTTTCATGGGGGCAGATATCCCTTTCAGATGGGCTTACGGAAGGTACCTATACATTAAGAGCGTATACGAATTGGATGCAAAATCAGGCCGAAGAGAGCTTTTTTAGAAAAAGGATTTACGTAAGTGATCCCGCACCTGAGCATTGGATTGTTAATCAATCGAACTTCATAGACATTGTTAACGGCAAAAAAGTTATAAAATGTTCTATACAGTTTAGAACGGCTAGTGACCAGCCTCTGGGATACAAGACCATTCAGTGGAAACTGACAGATGGGAAGAAGATTATAGTAAAGGATGAGTACGAAACCGTGAAAAATAACTTGGAGATAACTGTTCCCTTGAATAATGATGATGTTGTTAGGACCCTTTATTTGGAAGCAGAGGAAAAAGGAGGGGCAAAGCAAAAACTCAATTTCCCTTTGATCATCAAACAGGAAAAAGACATTGATCTCCAGTTCATGCCTGAGAGCGGTCACCTTGTTGCCGGATTACCATGTAATGTGGCATTTAAGGCAGTGAGTTTTAGCGGAAAAGGAGTAGATGTAGAAGGTATTATAACAAATAATAAAAACGAACAAGTTACTTCCTTTCGTTCATCGCATAAAGGAATGGGTGTATTTAGCCTAAGCCCTATAGTTGGGGAATCGTACACTGCTTCGATAAAGCTCCCAGGTGGGACAATTAAAACCTACCCCTTGCCAGTTGCCAAGGTTTCGGGGACAGTTCTACAGGTACTAAATTCACCAAGAACAGATTCATTGAGAGTATACGTTCTGTACAGTGAAAGTTTGGTCAATAATCAAACATACAAACTGGTTGGTTTTGCTGATGGACAGGTGGCTTACGCAGCCAATTTCGTAGCAAACAAGCAGAGAATTGGAGGAAAGGTTGACAAGCGCCTGTTTCCTTCAGGAATAGCTCATTTTACGCTTTTTAACGAAAAAAATGAACCATTAAATGAACGTATCACCTTCATTGATCATCACCAGCAACTAAACATCAAAGTTTTAAGTGAGAAGAGTGCTGTATCATTAAGAGATAGCGTACCGGTTGATATACATGTAAAATATCCTAATGGAAAGCCTGTGCAAGGAAGCTTTTCCTTTGTCGTAACAGATGATTCGCAGGTCAGATCAGATTCATTAGAAAACAATATCCTAAGTCAGGTACATCTGGGGTCTGATCTGAAAGGGTATATAGAAGACCCAGGTTGGTATTTCAATGGAACAGAAGAGGCTGAATCTGCAAGAGACCTGTTAATGCTGACTCATGGTTGGATCGGATATAAATGGTCGCAGATACTTAATCCTGCAAGCCAGCCAGTGTATGCGGCAGAACCCGATTTCCGTGTTACTGGAAAGGTATCTAATATTCTTAATAAGCCTGTAGCTAATTCAAAATTGTTGCTGCTAGCGTCGGGAAAATACCACTTTATCAAAGATACACTAACTAATTCTGCAGGTCGGTTTACATTTCGAAATCTTCCTCCGGTAGATACCGTTAGTTTTTTTGTGCAAGCAAGGACAGCAAGAGGTAAAAGTTTTAATGTGGGGCTGGAAGTTGATGAGTTTAAGCCAGCAGCGGTTTCGAAACATATTGAGCCTTTGGTTATCCCCTGGTATGTAAATGCAGACTCTATTTCTATAAATCTCGTGAAGAACAGGGAAAAAATAGCAGCCGAGCAACTTAAGGGACAAGGAGGCCGCATGCTTAAAGACGTATTTGTAACTGCGAAGAGAGTAATAAAGACGTCTAAGAACTTAAATGGAGCAGGTGAAGCTGATCAGATCCTTGATGAGAAAGATGCTCTTGCTGCAGGTTCGTTAAATGTTCTGCAATACATGGAGAAGTATGTGAAAGGTTTCAATCTGCGTTTGAAGGATACTGATAAATATTATTACCTGAACGAAAAGAGAGTGCGATTTGTAGTAGATGGCGTTGAGTTGAACCGCTTGTACATGCCTTCTGAGCCTCCTATATTATATGACTATTCTAACTTTATTGAAAATGCCCTTTCAAATGTTATGACAACTGATTTGTTAGGGGTGGAGGTGATGTATAACCAACGGTATGCCTCGAAATATTCATCCCAGTTCCTTGAGACTAAGGAAATGATGGACATAAATAACAATTTTGCATTTATCGAAATTACTACACGCTCAGGAAATGGTATCTCCATTAGAAGGACTCCCGGCGTTACCGTGTATCGCCCCTTGCCAATTACCTGGCCAAAAGAGTTCTATCAGCCCAAATACCCGGCAAACTCCTCTAAACTTCCCGATTATAGAACTACAGTATGTTGGGTTCCAAATATAATTACCGATAGCTCAGGAAAGGCGAAGGTGCATTTTTATACAACAGATAAAAAAGGTACTTACACCATTTTGTTGCAGGGGGCCGATCTTATGGGTATGGTAGGGTGTAAGGTGCTTAAAATTAAAGTCGGAGAGTAATCCGATGGTTCGCACTACAAAATTATTGATGGTGACTTAACCGTATTAAATCTCACTTCTGCCCGACTATATTCTTGCTAATACTCAGGTAAATAGTACTTCTTTAGCGTGATGTTAAAGCGTATTATTTATTATTTATCTTGTTGATTTTCAATTATTTGTTATTTTTTTGTATTGATCTGATGCCTTATTTCCTTTAGCTTTATCCTGATTTTATCCATATCCATATCCAAATTGAATACCTGGAATGGAATTTTGGGTTATAATTAGTATGATACCAATTATTCATTAGTCTCCGTGCAGCAGGATCAAGCAAACCGTACCGTCTGGCATACAAGGCATCATAAGCCTTTTTATTTATGCTATAAGCTGAAAATTCCATCCAAGATATCATGTTTTAGTATTTTGTTTAGGACGCTTTTCTGGGTCCTCTCATTTCTTTCCTCTAATTTGACCGCCCAGGAAAAGCTTTCGTTTGAACATTATACGGTAGCTCATGGCCTTTCCCAAAATTCAGTTCTTGCCATTACTCAGGATCCAACTGGATATATATGGCTCGGTACCCGGTATTGTTTAAATAAGTACGACTCGCGAACCTTCAAAATATATAAAAGCAATTCTCAACTAACAGATTCCCGAAGGTCTAATGAATATGTGCATGCCTTACTTACAGATTCTAAAGGGAGCTTATGGGTTGGAACAAGGGCTGGATTGAATGTATATCAAGCTTTAGCAGATTCCTTTATAACTTTCAACAAATTCAATGGCAATACTCCTGGAGGCAATTACATTAACTGCCTTTTTGAAGATCAGAATAGCAATGTATGGATTGGTACAAATGAAGGACTAGCAAGGTTAAGCGATAGAAAGAAGAAGATTTTTCAGAACAGATTTATTTATAATGGGAAAGGCTTCAGTTTTAAACACTTCAAAATAAACGCGATTTTTCAAGACCACAAGGGAGTTATCTGGCTCGGCACGCACCTAGGCTTGCTAGGCGTTCAATTTAAGGGCAATGTAATTACAAGTATCAGGCATTTTAAAAAAGGGATTGGCGGCTTGACAGATAATAATATTACAGCGTTGAACGAAGATAAGCAGCATCGCCTTTGGTTGGGAACTTTGAAAAAAGGCTTATTTCTGTTCAATAATGAAACAGACTCCTTCTCTAACTTTTCACACAGCAGTTTGGATCCGGGTTCAATCGTAAACAATTATATCCGAAAGATCTTTGTTCATAAAAGTGGTAAGTTATGGCTGGCTACTCAAGAGGGGCTTTCGATTTTTGATCCTCAAAGTAAAAAAGCGGTTTCTTATCAGAACAATCCACAAGACCCTCACTCCTTAAATCAAAATTCAATCTACGATATTTATGAAGATTCAAGCGGTTCCATTTGGCTTGGTACTTACTATGGTGGGGTTAACGTGACCCATTTTTACAATACTCCTTTTAATACTATTCGGTCAGGGAAGAAGGCGAATGGCATTAGTAGTAATGTTATCAGTTCAATGTGCGAGGATGCCTCCGGCAATTTATGGATAGGTACGGAAGCGGCGGGAGTTAATTACTTAAATGTTAGCACTGGAAACTTTGTAACCTATAATGATACAGGTGGAAAAAACGGGATCAGTTCAAACCTGATCAAGTGGATATACAAGGATAGGGATAATAAGATTTGGCTCGCAAGCCATCAGGGTGGGATTAATTATTTTGATAAAGAGCGAAATTGTTTCGATCACCTTCTGCATAACGATAAAGACAGAACCTCTATCCCCTCAGACGATGTTACCTGCTTATTAGAAGACTCTCAGCGAAGGTTCTGGGTGGGGACTGAGGATCAGGGATTGTGTTTTTTTAACAAGGATAGCCGCACCTTTACTTTGCTTCCTCCTGCTTTTGGTGTACCTGAAAGTTGCAAATATATCAACTGGATTTACGAGGATTCGGCTAAGAATATTTGGGTTGGTGCAAGTAATGGTACTTATGTCTTGTTTAAGGGAAATAAGCAGTTCCTTAATTTTTTCTCTTTCATAGAAAAAAAAGATACACCGCCATCGAACATCATTAACTCTTTCAGGGAAGATAGTAATGGAAACTTGTGGCTGGGCGCTTACTTTGGTGGACTTTATAGCTTCAGCCTGAAATCTAAAAGGCTGAACGTTTATACAGTAAGAGATGGTCTTCCAACCAATAACATTGTTGGCATATTGGAGGGAAAAGATGGAATTCTGTGGTTAAGTACAGATAATGGTCTTTCTCGTTTCGATTCTCGTAGGAAAGAGTTTATCAATTATAATACGTATGATGGTTTGCCCGGAAATGTATTTAGTTATAATTCAGCTTGTAAGGCAAGGAATGGGAAGTTTTATTTTGGAAGTCATAGTGGCTTGGTTAATTTTTATCCGGATAGCATCAGGAAAAATACTATAACCCCCAAGGTTGTTTTCACAGGTCTTTCACTCTTTAATAAAAAGGTGATCGTTAATGACAGCACCGAACTTTTGAAGCAAGACATTAGTCTTACTAAAGAACTGAAGTTTGATTATGATCAAAATAGTTTTTCCATTGATTTCGCTATTCTCAACTTTATCAAACCTGCAAAAAATAAATTCGCTTATCGCCTGGAAGGTTTTGAGGAGCATTGGAACTTCTTAAGCACTCCTTCTGCCAGTTATACCAACCTAAATCCAGGAACTTATACTTTAATCGTTAAGGCCACCAATAATGATGGCGTTTGGAATGAAGCAGGTAGAAAAATCAAAATAATAGTAACTCCGCCGTACTGGATGACCTGGTGGTTTAGAATTCTTGTTGTATTGATGATATGCCTGGGAGCATACTTGTTTTATTGCTACCGGATCAACCGGGTTAAAAAACAAAAGATCGTTTTGGAACGACTAGTTGCCAAACGAACATCAGAAGTAGTTGAAAAGGCGGATATCATTACACGGCAAAATGAAGAGCTTTTCCACATCAATAATCTACTGAAAGAACAGGCTGATGAAATAACGAGGATGAATGTTTTGCTTGAGCGAGACAATAAGGAGCTTTCAGTGAATATTGAAAAAGTAACCAGAGCTAGAGTAATGTCTAAGGATGTTGATTTTGAGGAGTTCTCGAAGATTTATCCTGATAAGGAAACCTGTTTCAAATACCTCTCGGATCTTAAATGGGATAAAGGTTATAAGTGCAGGCGTTGTTCCAATGAGCACTACTTCTCAGGTCATTTACCTTATAGCAGGAGATGCACAAAGTGCAGGTATGAAGAATCTGTGATAGCTTATACCATCTTCCAAAACAGCCGTATTGCCATAAACAAAGCCTTCTACATGCTCTTTCTCGTTTATTCTTCAAAGGGGAAAATATCTTCACATAAATTATCTGAGATTTTATCGATCAGACAAAGTACCTGCTGGTCGTACAGCAGTAAGATGAAGAAGGTGCTTGATGAACGAAAAAAGGAACTGAAAAAAGATCCGGACAAAGGTTGGACCTTGCTTATTCTTGATCATGATGAAAATTTAAGAACGGTACGATCAGCGGAACGTGACGAGGAGGCGGAAGACAATAAATAAACTCAAAAAAAGAAAAAAAATGTGGTGGATTTTAGCGTATCAAAAGTTTTTTTTCAAACCGAACTATGCCTTCATAATCAACAGGATATAAAAATACCTTAGGACTACTAAAACGTATTGCTTGTTTTGTAATCCACTGAAAAACAAGAAGATCTGATATTTTTGCTATTGTTTTTTTCATTTAAACCCTTGTTATTTGTGTTGTTCTACCGAAGGATATCAGCCCTTCACCAATTATAAACAGCCCTAAAGGCAAATAAACAACCAAGAAGAGTATGACCATTAAAGTAAAGCGAATGGCAATGGGCTTTCTATTATCCGCACTATTGCTTTTGGTTCTAATCGCGTTTTTAACAAAAGACAAACCGCGTGACACCGCTACTTATTCATTTACAGCGAGACGGCAGCTAGAGCTCACAAACTTTGTGACTCAGTTGAAGCAAGACTTTCCTGTACCTGGAATAGGGGTAGCATTAATTTCAAATGATTCGGTTTTTTATACTTCGGCCGGGCTTCGTGATCAGGAGAGGCAAGCCTTTACAGTTAGCACGCCGGTGTTTTCCGGCAGTTTATCTGAGCCTTTACTGGCAACTGCCATCCTAAAATTACAAGAGCAGGGGAAACTGGATCTTGATGATGCAGTAATTAAATTTTTGCCATACTTTAAAATGGGGGGGAAGGCTTATCAGGATGTTACCATCCGCCACCTTCTTACTCATACTTCGGGGATCGATAAATATGAGATGATATGGGATACGCCTAATCTCAAATCTAATGCCCCTGAGATTACAACCCGTAGTATCGCTTCGCAGTTACCCCGCTTCGCTCCTGGAACGAGAATATACAGGTCTCCTTACAATTATGATATTCTTGCAGATGTCATCAACAAAATCACTGGCAAACCTTTTGAAGAATTTACAGATAAGGAAATATTCAGCTCCCTGGGGATGTCAACATCCACCTTTCTGAGGCCTAGGGAACAATATGCAAAACCGTTCAAGATTAGCAACTGGTTACAATACAGTTATACACAGGATACTCTTTACCCCTATAACAGGGAAAATGCTGGCAGTAATGGTTTTCACACGAGTACAAGGGATGTTTCGAGATGGATTCAAATGATTTTAAATCAGGGCTGGTATCAGAAGAAGGAGGTGCTTAGCACGGCTTCTCAGAAAGAGCTAACCAAAGTCCAGTTTTCAAGCGAAGGGAATAAAGGAGTAGCCTTTGGCTTCGACGTCTTAATCAGGGATGGGGAAAGAGTGCTGATAAAAAGTAGTCATTATGGCGGATTTAATTCTGAGATGATTCTGATACCGGAGAGAAAGATTGGCGTTGCTGTATTCAGTAATATATCTGGTTTCTTGAATATTTCTTCCATTAGTAGTCAGCTCGCAGCATGGCTGAAAGGCGAACCACTTGTATATCCAAAGATCCCCGTTGGTATTGCTTTAGGAAAAAAGCTTTATCAGAACAGGAAGCTGGTGGATGTATTGAAGCAGTATGAAGTGTTGAAGCAAGATTCTTCTGTAAAATATGACTGCAGTGCAGAGGCCTTAACACAGTTTGGACAAAGCTTATTGTACAAAATTGGAGATCGTCAGAAAGCCATCCAGCTATTTCAATATTGCACTATGAAATTCCCATCTTCTGTGTTGGCGCACTTGTATCTGGCGGAAGCTTATGTACAGAATAAAAACCTTAGCCAATGCAAGAAGAGCTTTGCAAAGGCAAAAGCACTCGCTGGTAGCAAGGGCCTCAACCAGCAACAGGCAGCTTATATCGAGGAGAATATTTTGGTTCTCGAAGAGAAAAAGCAGGGCTAAATTCCGGAACTCAACCATTGTAAACTAATAAATTAAACTTATGAACATCACTTTGAATTCTAAAAGACTACTCGCATCAGGTATGATGCTTTCACTTCTAACCTTAGCAAGCTCGTGCAAAAAGAATGTTACCGCAGATACGCAGATAGTTGACGAGGATACTAGCCCAAGAGCCATCTACAGTAGCAGGTCAGTTAGCTTCGACAGGGCAGATGGTACCTACACGTTATCCCAGGCAAACGGAGACTTTGGTAATATATCTGGCACCTGGAAAGAGGCAAACGCTTCTATTTACAGTAATCAGGCTCGGATCCGTATTCCAGCCAATACGCTTTCCAATGGTAATATCGTAAACATTGATGTTTCAGACGGATCTGAATACGAGCTTACTTTCAAAGTTCGCTTCGGTCCTAACTTCCAATGGAGCCGCGGGGGTAAAGTCGGTTTTGGCTTCGCCATCGGGAATGGGTTTACAGGTTGTAATCCAGCCTGGGATGGAACAGGAGGTACAGCGCGCCTGATGTGGTATAATCCAACTAATCAGAAAGATAACAGCGGTACCGATAACCCTTATTTCAGACCTTATGTTTACTACAGGGACATGCCTCAAAGCTGCGGTGATAGTTTTGGCAAACAGAGTGTGAGATTGAATAAAGACCAGTGGTATACGGTAAGGATAAGAGTTAAAAGCAATAATGGCAGTAGTTCAGACGGCAGTGGTCTTTATCAGGTCGATGGGGTAACGCTCCTAAGTACTTCTTTAAGATGGACTACGAATGATACATACAGAAAGATCAGAGAAATAACCTTCCATACTTTCCGCGGAGGAAGTGATACTTATTGGCAATCTACTTCTGATGGCCTTATTTATTATAACGATTTAAGCTGGACCAGAATAGCAAGCTAAAAATATACAGGGGGTATCTTGGTTGAGGGATACCCCTGTATTCATGTTATGAGACTAACAATCGTCGTAATTTTTGTGGTTCAACTTAGCATCCCTTTAGCTGCACAGCAAAGGGATATTGGAGTTTCTGGAGCTAACATTACCCTGGGTACAGGTTTTTTTAGTGATAATCTGGATTGGTCTATAGCAGGAAATAGCAATGGAGAAGATCCGAATATTCTTTCTGAGTTAAAATGGACAAGGCAGGAAGGACCTCTGGCTGAAATTGGAGTACAAATTGGTGTGAGAAGTTTCTTTGCAGAATCAGGTTTTACTTATCAAAGGACTTTTTGTGGCCAGGTGAGTGACTCCGATTTCGGCGAGGATGACCGGGAAAGGAGAGTATTTAATATAGTTTTACCAACAAGAAAGGGATCTTTATACTCTACGAGCTTAGGAGCTGGATATTACCTTCAATCGGGAAAAAAAACCGGCTTTAAACTATCGGCAGGCGTTAGCCGAAGATCAATGACCTTATTTTTATCAGACCAAAGTTCTAATCTTAATAGCTCATATGCCCCTGAATGGAAAGGATGGTACTTGAAGGCCATTCTGGTAAAGCAATTGGGTAAAGTTTATTATTTGAATATTGGTATAGCTTACCACCAACAGATATACACGGCGAAAGCCAACTGGGATTTAATCGAAGAATTTGAACACCCTGTTAGTTTCAGGCATAAGGCAAAAGGCTTGGGATTTGACTGTAAACCATCGTTAAATGCCTGGATAAGCAAGAAGATAAGCTTATCGCTTAGTGCGGAAGCTTATTTATGGCAAACAGGAAGAGGGACTGATGAGCTGTTTTTTAAAAATGGCAAAACGGCCATAACACAATTAAATGAAGTGAACTTAAAAGGCTTCACTATTAAAACAGGTTTCAATTATATTTTTTAAACGTTAATGAAAAAAGCACTCAATTATTTCTTATTACTAGTTTTTTCACTCTCTACTTCCGGTATAGTATCGGCTGCAGAGTACAAGGTAGGTTCGCAACAAGAGTTCGAAGCAGCTACTGGAAAGGCAAAGCCGGGAGATATAATAACAATAAAAAATGGGGAATATCGTGGATGGGGCACCAAGGTAGATTTGAGTGGCAGTGAGAAGATGCCCATTATTATCCGTGCTGAAAAGGACGGAGGGGTTGTCTTTACAGGCGAGTACTCTGCTCCAATATTTCATCTTCGGGCAAAACATACTATTTTCCGTGATATAAACTTCAAGAATTGCATTCTTTCTAAAGCTAATGGCAAGAGCGGACTCTTGATTGAGCTGGAGGAGTCTGAAAATTGCCGGGTAACTTCCTGTGTTTTTGAGAACAATAGGGTAATTGTTCAAAATATGTCCCTAGTGGTTATTTCTGGTAATGGAAAGAATAATGAAGTAGACAGCTGCAGATTTTTAAATAATAAAGATGCCCAGGATTTAAAAGTTCATATAACCCGCACTACGTGTCCTCAAAATACGTTGATCCAACATAATTTATGGCGAGACAAGGAGAAGGTAAGTTGGAAGAACCTGAACGGTGGAGAGTGTGTACAGATAGGGCAGGAACCTGTTCTTCTGGGAACAATTAAGGCAAATACTATTGTCAGGGAAAATACCTTTATAAGATGTAATGGGGAAGCTGAGGTGATCAGCAATAAGAGCTCAAACAATAAATATATCCGGAATTATTTGGAAGATTGTGATGGAGAGATCGTAATGCGAGGTGGACACAATTGTTTAATAGACAGTAATGTTATAAAAGGTGGAAACAGTGGAATACGCCTGAATGGCAGCGAGCATGTAGTTCTGCATAATGAAATATCAGGAGTAAAAACAGGCATCAGGCTGCTTTATGGCGCGGCAAAAGGTAAGTTGGAAACAGGTTTTTATATAGCTCCGAGCAAATGTGTAATCGAGTCAAATCAAATAAGGGATTGCGAAACCGGTATTTTAGTGGGTGATAGCAAAAATACTGATTTGACGGGGCGATTTGATCCAGCTAAGTATCCTTCTCCCTTACAACAAAACATAGCGCCTTTTGATAACAGGATTGAGAAAAACAAATTTAAGAATGTGAAGAAAGAGATAGTATGGAATTAAAAACTATTAAAACTTTTACTTGCTTCTGATCTGCAAAAATCTCTACTTTAGCTTCCGATCGAATTAACCAATTCTTGAATCATAGGTAAGGGTAATAGCCCATCAAAGACATTTTAAGGGATAGAACGAAAAGATGCGTGAGTGTTATGTATTTAAAAAAAATGCAATAGGTGATGTTGTTCAGTTGGTACTGTGTCTTTTACTTGTTTGTGCTACAGTTTCCGGCTCTTCACAGCCAGCTGTTAGAATAAACGACTCCTTTCCTCAGCATATCTTTTCCTACAAGGAAATTGAGCAATTGGAAGATCCATCAACTGTACTTCAAATTGAGGATATTGTAAAACTCGGTGATAAGTTTAAACCTAGTTCAGTCTACACCCCGAAAGCCTTCAATCTGAATTCAGCATACTGGTATCGGATAAAGATAAGGTTCTCTCCCAAATCCAACCAGCATTGGTTGCTGGAGTTTTTTGACCAAACCATTGATGATATTACCCTTTTCGAACCTATTCCTGGCGGGAAATTTAAAATATCTCATTTTGGAGACAAGTACAAATTTTCTAAGAGGCAGTACACTCATAAAAACTTCACTTATAACCTTTCCAATACTACATCGGAAGAAAAAACTTTCTATATAAGAGTTCAGTCAACCCAGGCTGCCAGTGTTATTGTTGTTTTGCGCAGTTTCAAATGGTTCTCTGAATATGCCACCGAGGAATACCTTTTTTTTGGACTCTTTTATGGCATGATCGCTGTTTTCGGCTTCTACAATTTACTTATGTTTTTTGCGGTAAAGCAGAAGCAGTATTTGTATTATGTTTTGTATAATCTGAGCATTGGATTATATGAGATGTGTGTAGACGGCATTGCTTTTCAATACTTATGGCCTGATAGTCCGGCTATTAATAATTACTCTTACGGCATAGCCCTGTATCTAAGTAGCGTTTGCGGCCTCCTTTTTACCTTAAATTTCCTTTACCTAAAAAGTAAGTCACCCGGCCTTTATAAAACTGTACTTGTTGTTATTGGCTTGCGTACCTTGTTTCTAATGGTATGTCTTTTTAATACCCGGCTGTTTACCTATAAAATAGTTGAAATTGTGCCCTTGGTGGTAGCGCTTTATGCAGGAATAACAGTTTGGAGAAAAGGATATAAGCCGTCGAGATTTTTTGTTATCGGCTACAGTTTTCTTCTTCTAGGCTTTATTATCAAAATACTTGTTCTGCTAAATGTTAGTTGGCTGCCTTATGGTCCGGTTACCCATTATAGCCTTAGTTTTTGTTTTGTTGTTGAAATGGTTTTAGTGTCTTTCGCTATCGGCGACAATATCAGGCATCTAAGAAAGCGTAAAGACAAGGCCCAGAAAAGAATGATCTATCAGTTGCAAGTGAATGAGAAGTTGAAGGATACGATGAACAGGGAACTAAGCACTTTAGTGGATCAGCGCACCCGGGAAGTGGTAGAAAAAGCCAAGATCATTGAGCAAAAGAACTCGGAACTCTCAGCAGTGAATGTTCTTTTACAGCAACAGGCTGAAGAAATATCGAGAATGAACCTTCTTCTTGAGAAGGATAATCAGGAATTAACGGTTAACATAGAAAAGGTTACCAGAGCCCGTGTAATGTCGCAGGATGTAGATTTTGAGGAGTTTTCAAAGATTTATCCCGACCGGGAAACCTGCTTCAAATACCTCTCCGATTTAAAGTGGACTAAAGGGTACAGTTGCCGCAAGTGCGGTAATACCAATTATCATGAAGGACAATTGCCCTATAGTAGGCGCTGTACTAAGTGCCGTTACGAAGAGTCTGTTATCGCAAATACGATATTTCAAAACAGTAGAATTCCAATAAATAAGGCCTTCTACATGCTATTCCTTGTGTACTCCACCAAGGGGAAAATATCCTCACATAAACTTTCAGATATACTTTCTATCAGGCAAAGTACTTGCTGGGCCTACGGCAGCAAGATGAAAAAAGTTATGGAGGAGCGAAAGAAAGAGCTGAAAAATGCCGGAGAGAAAGGCTGGAGTAAGCTTGTGCTTGAGGTGATTGAGTAATAATAGCATTAGGTACATTTTTCCTTGCTAGAAGCCCTGGATATTGAAATCCGGGCTTTGCTTTTTGTAGGCCATTGGGAGCTTATTTAAAGAATACCGGTTTCTAAGAAAGCGCGGTTTATCATATTCAGGACCTGATTTTTGTCTTTTTTGTTTGAATGATCGTGTTTGTGGGGGCTATATTAAAATATTTAAAAATAGTTGAAAATTCTTTAGTGCTACCTAAGCGTATCGCATCCTCTGGTTGCATTTCCTTGTGTATAATATTTGTCGCTCGAAATCAAGCCATAACATAAAAACTGTTCGGTTATTTAAGCGTATCGTTTTTATTGTAACTATCTATTTATCAATTACTTATATTGTTTTTTTAATTTAAATCCCTTTAACTTTACGGCACCAATTAGAGTTTAAGAACAAGCATTATTAAAATGAGGATCACCTAAAAGGAGAGGGATACAGAAGCTGAAGACGGTAACTAGGTTACTGTTTTCAAAAAATAACACACTTATTCAAAACCAATTATTACCGTTCCGGAAGTATTAATATCTAAAGTCAATCCGCTTTATTAAATCCTGGAATTGGTGCAAAAACAAAATCATTATTATATGGACAAACTTTACTATTCTCTAGGAAAAGAATCCGCTAATAAGTTCAGGTATTTCAAACAGTTCAAACGCTTTGTTTTGCTGTTTCTATTTACCACAAGTTTTATACTTTCAGCTTTAGCTCAGAGTATAATAACAGGTACTGTTACAGATTCAAAAGGAGAACCTCTTCCTGGTGTTAGTGTGAAAGTAAAAGGCGCACAGACCGGAGCAACCACTGATTTAAATGGTAAATTTACCTTACGGGGCACTACGCCTTCTAGTGTTGTAGTTTTCAGTTTCATCGGTTTCAAACCGCAAGAGTTAACCCTTGGAGCTAAAACAGTACTCGATATAAAACTTACGGATAACACAACAGATCTGGAAGAAGTAGTTGTTGTAGGTTACGGCACACAGAAAAAGGCTACATTAACAGGAGCAATATCCAGCATTAATAGCCAGGAAATCTTAAAGTCTCCTACTGCCAACCCTACGAATAGCCTTATTGGGAAAATGCCAGGTTTACAAGCTATTCAAACTAGTGGTCAGCCTGGTGCAGACGCAGCTACCTTACGTATTCGCGGTATTGCGACTACCGGAAATTCAAATGCTATTGTTGTTGTTGATGGTATTGAACGCCCTGGTTTTGGGGATATTGACCCGAATGAAATCGAGACCATTTCAATTCTGAAGGATGCATCTTCAACTGCTGTTTACGGTATTCGCGGAGCTAATGGTGTAATAGTTATTACAACAAAAGGAGGAAAAATCGGTACTCCCCGGGTGTCTTATACCGGAAATGCTAGCTTGCAAACTTACACAGGCATCCCGCGAGGGTTAGATGCATATAATAACGCATATCTCCTTAACGAGGCGTATGTTAACGACCAAAAACCTGCACCTTTCACAGAAGAGGAATTACAGAAATTTAAAGATGGTTCGGATCCCTATGGCTATCCAGATATCCAGTGGTTTGATTATTTGACCCGCAAGTATTATCCTCAAACTCAACATAACGTAAATATTAGCGGTGGAACTAAAATTGCAAAGTATTTCGTTTCCGCAGGATATCTGTTTCAGGACGGAATTTTCAAGAAATTTGATTCTCCCTATGGAATTAATACCGTTCCAAATTACAACAGGTATAATTTTCGTTCAAATATTGACTTCAATTTAAGCAAGGATATAACATTCGGAATAAAGCTGGGCGGTCGTTTTGATAAGCGTTACCAACCTTCGGGCTTACGTTCGAGTTCGGCCTTCTCTTATGATACCATGGAAGGCATGATTTCAAGGATTCTTCAAACTCCTTCGTATGCATTTCCGGTTACTCTTCCTGATGGAAGAATCGCGCAGAACGCAGACGTTGGAACAAATATCTGGAACCCTTATGCTGTATTAACCCGATTTGGTACAAGAACAGATACCCGGAATGCCATTGAAAGTACCTTTAACATAAACTGGAAGTTAGACAAGCTTACCAGAGGTCTTTCCTTTAAGACAAATTTTGGTTATGATGCTTATTATTTAAATACAGCCAGAAGGAATGCAAACTGGGCTGCTTATAGATGGGACCGCCGTACGGGACAAGTAAGTTTGTCAACAGATACTCGTCAACGGGATGAGCCATTGGGAGCTATTGTAACAAATGATTATACGCCTATTTCCGGCGACATAAATTCTAATTTACAAGTAGGATTTAACTACGAAAAAAGTATACAAAAGCATAGCCTAACCGCTTTACTCTTAGGTACAAGGCAGCTTTTAAGAACAAATACTGGAGCTGATATATTTCAATCGCCGCCAAGGGCAATGCAGGGGCTGGTTAATCGCGTGACTTATAACTACGCTGATAAATACTACTTTGAATTCAATGCTTCTTACAATGGCTCCGAGAACTTTATGAAAGGCCGTCAATACGGTTTCTTCCCAGCCGGATCCTTCGGTTGGACGCTAACAAACGAGCCTTTTATGAAAAAAGTTGAGTGGCTCAGTTATTTAAAAGTCAGAGGAAGTTACGGGCAAGTGGGTAGCGATAATATCGGTGGCCGACGCTTCTTATTTCTGACAAGCTATACGAATGGAGGAACAAATTTCGGAGGGCCAGGTAATTCCGTTCAATTTGGTTCCCCGCAGTCACCTACTAATTACCCAATTACATGGATCTCTCCAGATAATATTGGTAACGAATTTTTGACATGGGAAAGGAGTACTAAACGGAATATAGGTTTAGAGAGCCGATTCTTCCAGGGGGCATTGAAATTTAATGTCGACATCTTCGATGAAACAAGAAAAAATATCCTGATTGAAGCAAAAAGAGGGCTACTTTCTTTCGGTCATAAATATCCTTTACTAAACAATGGGGAGGTTTATAACAAGGGATATGAGGTTGAATTGGATTATGAGAAAAAGGCAGGTGAATTAACGCTCGGTATTAATGGTCAATTATCGTTTGCTAGAAACGTGGTTCGAAACTTTGACGAACCGGAGGGAACGCCAGATAGATTGAAAGTCGAGGGAAAGCCGGTTAATCAGTTTATAGGATACGTTACCGATGGTTTTTATACTTCCATAGAGGATATTAATAATTCAGTAAAACCTCAAGGGGCTGTTCCCGGACAAAGTATAATACCAGGCGACTTGAAATTCCGTGATCTGGATGGTGATGGAGTTATAACCTCAGAAGACAGACAGCCTATCGGATATTCAAGTAACCCTGAATATATATATAGCTTTACTCCCAGATTCGCATGGAAAGGTGTAACTCTTTCTGTTCTATTTCAGGGGGCTGCTCACGTAAGTTCTAATTTAATCCTGAATGAGCAAAATAATGGCCAGCAAATGTACCCCTTTCAGCTGGAACGGTGGACTCCAGAAACCGCGTCTACTGCTACATGGCCAGCGCTACATTCTAGAGGCTACACAGGCTTAAATTATGCCCTTAACAATTTTATCCTTCAAAATTCAGCTTACTTAAAAATAAGAAATGTTGAATTAGCATGGACTGTACCAGCCCGTTGGACCGACCGGATGAAGATCAGGGGTGTTAGGATATTTGCGAACGGACAGAATCTCTATACATGGACAAAGTTTAGAATGTATGTAGATCCGGAGAATCTGAACACCGTTAATCCGGCGTTCCCATTGCAAGCGCTTTATCCTTCCTCACGGGTGTACAATTTAGGTGTAAACATTAATCTTCAATAGGATGATTTTTAGAAAAAGATATATAGTAGCTCTTCTGGCACTTGCTTTAGTTCAGGGAGCATGCGAGAAAGATTTCTTGAACAGAGCTCCTGGAATTGAGCTAAATGATGAGAAGGTTTTTGGAGATGCGGTGCAGGCTGCAAGATATGCCGACGAAGCATACAACTATCTTATCAATGATTATGTGCGTTTCAATTCCTACCGGGGTGCCACATCTCAGGCTTCTGATGAAGCCGTAAGCGGAAACTCAGAGAATACAGTCGTTACATTGAATAAAGGTCGTTATCATGATCATGCTGTAGCAGCTTCACTTAACGATATAAGGGACGTTTGGGAAAGGTCATATCAGGGTATCGCTATAACTAATAAGATGCTTGAGAATATAGACAAGGTACCTCAACAAACCCCAGAACAGCAGAGGATTTTCAGGCCAAAGAGAGTGAGAGGGGAAATGCATTTCATTAGAGCTTTATGCTATTTTGAGCTATTAAAACGCTTTGGTGGAGTGCCGGTAATAGACAAAGTGTATACGGTAAATGATAACGTGGATCTACCAAGGGCAACAGTCGATGAGACCGTAAATTTTATCCTTGCTGATCTAAAAATAGCCGAAAATCAACTTGGCGTTGATACAGATCCTGAATACGGCTCATCAAATTACGGACGTGCTACAAAAGGAGCTGCTTCAGCATTGGTGTCAAGAGTGCTATTGTATGCTGCAAGTCCTGTAAACAATCCAACTAATGATAAGGCAAAGTGGAAATTAGCCGCAGATTCTGCCAAAAGTCTTATGGACAAAGGCTGGTACTCTCTCCAGTCGAGCTATAGTAACATATTAAATGTTCCAGAATCTCCTGAATATATAATGATCAAGGTTAGAGGAAATCGTCCTATCGCCGGTATGTTCCAGGATTTTTCCATGTCTCCTGCCTCTGGAGGGCAGCAAGGACAAATGAATCCCACGCAAAATCACGTCGACATGTATGAAATGGTCGCAACTGCGAAATTGCCGGGCGAGGCAGGGTCAGGCTACAATCCGCAGTCTCCCTATACTGGCAGAGATCCACGGTTCTATGCAAATGTTTTGTATAACAGTGCCGACTGGCAGGGTAAAAAAATTGAAACTTGGCGTCAAACGACGATTGTAAATGGGAAGGAACAAACAACCTATGGTAAGGATGCAGGTACGGATATCAAGTTTACGGCTACCAGTTACTATTGCAAAAAATACTGGCCTGAGGTTTATTCAACAAATGGAGGAACACAAACCTTGCTTAATTATATCTACTTCCGTTATGCAGAGATCCTACTTAATTATGCGGAGGCACTGAATGAAGCAGAAGGCCCTGCATCTGATGTCACTAAGAACAGTATCCTTGGGGCGATAAACCAGATCAGGGCGAGGGTAAACATGCCAGCATTGCAAACCGATAACCCTGCAGTTGTGGGATATGTTGAAAGGACTCAGGAGGCCTTCAGGGCTAGAATAAGACATGAAAGGGCCATCGAGCTTGCATTCGAAGATCATAGATGGTACGACATTATGCGTTGGAAAATTGGGGTTGAAACTATAAATACCCCCATGTATAGAATGGATGTTGTGAAGAACGCGAACGGATCATTTACTTATACGAAGGTGCTTTTAGGTGACGCTTTCCAAAAAATATTTGAAGACCGTCAACACAGGTACCCTATTCCCCGGACCGAAATCTATAAAAGTAAAGGTATCCTTAAGCAAAATCCTGGGTGGGAGTAGTAATTGGTAAAATTAGATCAACATTCTTTATGAGACTTAATCTAAAATTTTTAGGCCTCCTGTTATTTATATTCGCAGGAACCTTATCTATATATGCGCAGAAGCCGGATCAGAACCTGACCGTAAACGGGATAGTGTTAGATCAAAATAAAAAGCCTCTGGCGGGAGTAAATATTTCCGTACAAGAGGCAAAGAGCAAGAGTACAAATACAGGAGCGGACGGTGCGTTCAATATTTCTTGTACAACCAGCGATGCCATTGTTTTTCAACTTACAGGGTATAGTACGCTGATAAAGCCTGCGGCCGAACTTAAGGGCGCAACAATTGTGCTTGAGCGAACACTATTGTATGCAGGCGACCAGGATAATGTTTATATCCCTTTTGGCGTACGTAAGAAAAGGCAAGTGAGTGCTACTATCAGTTCTATCGACGGCGATCAACTGCCTCAACTTCCTTCATCGTCTTTAAATACCGTTCTCTCAGGCCGTGTTTCTGGGCTTTACATTTACCAGAATGGTTCTCAGCAACCCGGGTACGATGTTTCATCATTTATGATCCGCGGTCGCTCTTCCTATAATAACAACCAGGAGCCACTGGTTCTTGTAGATGGAGTTGCGCGTGCTTTTGAAGCCATGGACCCGAATGAAATTGAAAGTATTAGTGTTTTGAAGGATGCGGCTTCGTTGTCCTGGTATGGTATGTATGGAGCAAACGGTATTATTTACGTTAAGACCAAACGTGGCTCCGCAACTCAAACCAGGGTTACTGTTGATGCTCAAAACGGCTGGCAAACTCCCATGCAAATAACTAAGCCACTCGATTCATACACTTTTGCAAATTTATACAATGAAGCTCAGGTGAACAGTGGCACTACTCCAACATATAGCGATGCTACACTTGCAGCTTACAGGGATCCTTCCTCTAATCAGTATTTGTATCCTAATAACAATTTTGTAGACAGGTTTACTAAGGATATCACTCCTGTGCAACGTTATATTGGTACTGTCAGCGGAGGAAATGCTTTTATCAAGTACTACACGATGATCAGCTACCTTAACCAGGCAGGTTTTTACCAGGGAGCAGAAAATCCTCTTTATGACGCCAATACAAATTTCAAGCGGTACAATTTAAGGACTAACCTCGACCTCCATGTAAACAAGTCCCTCGACGTAAGTTTAGACGTGGGAGGAAGAATAACTAATCTTCGCTTTCCAAGGGTAGGAACATCAAGTATTCTTTCTGCTATTTATAGCACCCCTGCAAACGCATTCCCTGTATTAAATGAAGACGGTACTTACGGTGGGACTTCAAATTTTCAGGCAAATAACCCCTTAGCAATGCTTCAGGCAGGTGGAGTAAGTACCGATGTGGGACGAAACATGCTCGCCACAATTAATGTTCGTCAGAAGCTCAATTCTTTAGTTGAGGGATTAAGTTTAAATGCATTATACTCATATGATGTAAGAGGACTTTTCAGGCATGGTTTTACTCAAAGCTTTGAGGTTTATCAGCGTAATGATAATGGTAGCTATTCTCGTTTCGGTAATGCAACCGTGGCAAACTATTCCGCAAACGAGTTCAGGGAGAATTTTAGGAACAATGAACTGTGGATTGGATTTGATTACGACAAGAGTTTCGGAGACCATAGTTTTAATTTTTCAAACAGATTCACGCGAGGCGTTGCTACTACATTCCTGGCACTGGATGAAAAAAGAGAGGGGATTTCTAATCGACTAACTTATGGATTCAAACAGCGGTATTTTGTTGATCTTATAGGTTCCTATTACGGTTCTGAAAACTTCAAACCAGGTAAACGATATGGTTTCTTTCCTGCATTCTCTGCTGGCTGGATAGTTTCAGATGAAAACTTTATGAAATCTGCCGCTTTCCTTAACTATTTAAAGTTAAGAGGAAGTTATGGATTGATGGGCAGTGATGCCTTGGGACTTTCCAGAAGATTCTCCTTTAACAGTACCTGGAACAGAGGGGGAACAGGATACAATTTTGGTACGGGCTTCAATGGAGCAAACGGTTCAACAGAGCGTACGCTGGGTAATGAGAATTTGACATGGGAAAAGGTTAAAAAAGCAAGTTTAGGTTTTGATAGCCAGTTCTTCAAAAATGCTATATCTCTTTCTGCTGATTACTTCTACGAGAATCGTTCTGATCTATTGACAGGATCACTACTGCCTAATATACTTGGACAGTCTTTAGTTAATGTAAACGAAGGTGAAGGTGAATACAGGGGGCTGGAAGCGGATATCAATTTTAACAAAAAGATAGGCAACTTAAACTTGAATATCTTTGGTAATTACACTTATACCAAAAGTAAAATTGTTTCAATTAATGAGAGTGCGGGATTGCCAGAGTATCAGAAAAGAAAGGGGCGTGCGATTTCCAGTGTTATCCAGGGGAACTCATATGTTAACTCTTTCTTAAAGTCTGAAGGTATTTTCCAAACTCAGGCAGAAATTGATAATGCCCCTGTACAACGTTTCTCAAGAACAGTTAAACCAGGCGATATAAGATATAAAGATATTAACGGCGATAATGTTATCGATAACCTTGATTTCTCTGTTACTGATTACAATTTCGTACCTAAAGCTTTCTTTGGTTTTGGCGCTAATGCATCGTTCAAGAACTTCGACATTTCGTTTCTTTTTCAGGGAACAGAAGGACGCACCATCTCAATTAAAGATTTGGTTAATGCGGGTAATAACAATACCGGATATGTTAACCAATTTAGTGTAAACCGTTGGACTCCTGAAACAGCGACAACAGCAGAATACCCACGCCTAGCAATCGGGGATCGTGATAATAATACCCAAAATTCAGACTTCTGGCTTCGTTCAGGGGACTATTTACGTCTTAAAAATGCAGAATTTGGATATACATTACCCTCCTCTTTGACTAGTAAAGTAAAGCTTTCCACTTGCCGGTTTTTTATCAGCGGACTGAATCTGCTAACTTTTGACAAGCTTAAAGGTCTGGACATTGATCCCGAGTTACCAGAAGCTGGGTATTCTTCCTATCCCTACATGCGCATTTACTCGATGGGCTTAAATGTTAAGTTTTAATATTAAGGATTGCAAAAAATGAAAACGAAGATATTTTATACTCTTTTACTGGCAGTTGGAATTCTGGCAGTTTCCTGTAAGGATGACTTTCTACAGGACGGAACTATTCCGGCAGATGGGGATGTAACAGAGGAGCAGTTTTGGAACCACCCTGACTGGTCAAGGAACTATCTGAACAATATTTATTCTCATGTAGAACATAGGTTTAACGTGTTGGGTGAATGGTCTCTTTTAGCCAACGCGTCTGATGAAGCAATAAGCTCTAATCCAAACAGCGATATCAGTATTTTCAATAATGGTACCTGGGGGCCAGTTAGAACTGTTGATGATGTTTGGACAGATATGTACAGCGGGATCCGTAAGACCAATATTTTTCTTGAGAAAATTAAGACTGCGAATATCGTTCCTATGAATGGTCTTACTTATGATGAGGATGTTAAAAGAATGCGCGGTCAGGCATTTTTCTTAAGAGCATTCTTTTTATTTGAGCTGGTTAAGAGATACGGAAGTGCGGTTATTATAACAAGGGAGTTAAGTCCAGGTGAAAATCTGAATTTGCCAAGAAATTCATTCGAAGAATGTGTTCAGCAAATCACTCTGGACTGTGATTCTGCAATTGCAAGGTTGCCGCTTTGGACAAGAGACTGGATGATTGGAGACCCTAATAATAGTCCAAACACAGCTAATTACGGTAGGGCAACGCAGACCGCCGCAATGGCTTTAAAATCAAGAGTTCTGTTATATGCAGCTAGTCCTTTATATAACCCCGCCGGAGATCAAGCTAAATGGCAAAAGGCTGCGGATGCAGCAAAGGCGATTATTGATGTGAATAAACACAGCCTTTTTAATAATTACGGTAATATCTGGATGTGGAATACGGCTGCGAATCAATATAATAATGAGGTTATTTTCGCGACACAAACCTATAATGCGGCCGAGTTTGACCGCCAAAATGCTCCGGTTAGTTATGAGGGAGGTCTTGGACGCACAAATCCAACTCAAGAGTTGGTAGATGCTTTTGAAGTGAGAACCACAGGCCGTCTTATATCTGATCCTTTGGCTGTCTATAGTGATGCAAATCCTTATGCTAACCGTGATCCGCGGCTTGCATTTTCCATTTTGTTCAATGGACAAACCTATAAAACTACCACGCCAGCATCAGTTGTTGAAACCTTTATCGGGGGGAAAGATGGAATTGGGGTGAATGTTAATGCGACAAAAACTGGTTATTACCTTCGCAAATTTATGGACCCGGCTGCTTCATGGAATAGCAATCCGGTTGTTAACCGTCGTCGTCCTTGGATTCTATTCCGTTATGCTGAAACCCTTTTAAATTACGCAGAAGCCTTAAATGAAGCACAAGGAGTTGCGTCAATGACCCAGGTACTGGCAGCCATAAACCAAATCAGGGCAAGAACAGGTGTTGCCATGCCAGCGCTCCAAACTACAAATCCAGCAGGAAATGGTTATGTAGCTCCGACAAAAGAAGCTATCAGGGCAAGGATACGCAATGAGAGACGTGTGGAGTTATGCTTTGAAGAGCATCGCTTCTATGATGTTCGTCGATGGAAAGAAGGGGAGATCTACTTCAATAAGCCAATAACCGGTATGCGTATTACAAAAAATGCAAATGGCACTTTCAATTACGAAAGATTTAATGTTGAGAATAGGGTGTTTACAGAGAAAAACTATCTGTTCCCGATTTCCCAAAGTGAACTGAACCGCGCTCCTGCGTTAGGTCAAAATAAAGGATATAACTAGTGTGTGTTTGAGGCGGGGCCATTTAAAACAATTTGTGTCCCGCCTTTCATTAATTCTAAAGCAGGGGAAAAATGTCCCTGATATTTTACAAATATGTTTAAAATAACCTTCACGGGCCACGGCTCAAAAATTGGAAAGGGAGTGTTTAGAAGGTTCTTCCATGCCTCAGGAAAAGCTCTTTTGGGAACAGTTGTTTTTTTTAATCAGTTATATGAGCCTTCCTTTGCACAGGTAGGGCTGAATATTGATGCTAAAGTTGAAAACCTTCTCGCTAAAATGACCCTCGAGGAGAAGGTAGGGCAGTTGAACCAATACACGAGTGATCGATTAGCTACAGGTCCTCTCACTGAGAATAGCAGTAAATACAACGAAATTAAGGAGGGGAAAGTTGGTTCTATGCTTAATGTACGGGGGGCTAAGGATACGAGGATGGTGCAGGAACTTGCGTTGCAGTCGCGACTGAAAATTCCTCTTTTGTTTGGCTTGGATGTGATTCACGGCTATCGCGTTACCTTCCCTATCCCATTGGCCGAGGCTGCAAGCTGGGATCTGAAAGCTATAGAAACTTCAGCAAGGGTTTCGGCAGCAGAAGCTGCTGCGGCTGGTATTCACTGGACATTCGCCCCAATGGTGGATATCTCCCGCGATCCGAGATGGGGAAGAGTGATGGAAGGTGCCGGAGAAGATACTTATCTTGGTTCTTTGGTCGCCAGAGCAAGGGTAAGAGGTTTTCAGGGTAAAGGATTGGGCAATACTGATGCAGTAATGGCTTGTGTAAAGCATTTCGCAGCTTATGGAGCCGCCATAGCCGGTCGTGATTACAACACCGTTGATATGAGCGAAAGGCTGTTATGGGAGACTTATTTACCACCATTTAAGGCTGCTGCAGACGAGGGTGCCGCAACCTTTATGAATTCTTTCAATGATTTGAATGGCATTCCGGCCACGGGTAACAGCTATCTTCAGCGAGATATTTTAAAAGGGAAGTGGAACTTTAAAGGCTTTATAGTAAGCGACTGGGGTTCAATAAAGGAGATGGTTCCTCACGGCTTTGCCAAAGACAATTACGATGCGGGGCGGCTGGCAATAAACGCTGGAAGTGATATGGACATGGAAAGCCGCAGTTATATTACCAGCCTGCCAGGCCTGGTTAAAGAGGGTAAGGTTTCCGTGGCCCAAATCGATGATGCGGTTAGAAGAATTCTTCGGAAGAAGTTTGAATTGGGCTTATTTGAAGACCCTTTCAGGTTTAGTAATGAAAGCAGGGAAAAAAAGATCCTTAATTCAGACGCTAATAGAAAGGCCGCGCGTGAAGTAGCAGAAAAGAGTATCGTATTATTAAAAAATCAGAATCAGCTGCTACCTCTTTCTAAAAGCCTTAAAAGCATAGCTGTAATAGGCCCCTTGGCTAAGTCGAGCGAAGATATGAAGGGTTTCTGGTCGGTAAAATGGGACAATGACCACCTCGTATCTCTATACGAAGGTCTGGAGAACAAAGTGGGTAAGCAAACCAAACTTCTGTATGCCAAAGGCTGTGGTATTTCAGATACTACTTCTGCTGGATTTAGTGCGGCTGTAGAGACTGCCAGAAAGGCCGATGTGGTGATCATGGCAGTAGGAGAGGCTTTCGATATGAGTGGAGAAGGAAAAAGCAGGGCTGAGATTAAATTGCCCGGATGCCAGGAAGAACTTATCAAAGCGGTAAAAGCAACTGGAAAGCCTGTGGTGGTTTTGGTGATGGCAGGGCGTCCTTTGATATTTAACTGGACGGCCGACAATGCTGACGCTATAATGTATACCTGGTGGTTAGGTAGCGAAGCCGGAAATGCTATTGCAAATGTGCTTTATGGCGATTATAATCCTGCAGGAAAACTTCCCATGACTTTTCCTCGCTCTGAGGGTCAGATCCCTCTTTTCTACAACTATAAAAACACTGGAAGACCATCTTTAAACGAGAACGATAAAACGTACAGGTCTGTATATATTGATTTGCCTAATACTCCGAAGTATGCATTTGGCTACGGATTGAGCTACACTTCTTTTGCTCTGAGCGATTTGAAGCTTGACAAACAAAGGTTGAAGTCGTCAGATTCTCTTACAGTAAGCTTTACCCTTAAAAATATTGGTAAATATGCAGGGGAAGAGGTTGTTCAACTTTATATTCAGGATCTCGTAGCTAGTGTTACCAGACCTATTAAAGAGTTGAAAGATTTCCGGAAACTAATGTTAAATCCGGGAGAAAGCAAAACGCTCTCTTTTACCATTAACAGGGAAAAGTTAGCCTTTTACGATCAGCAGATGAATTGGAAAGCCGAGCCGGGTGAGTTTAAACTGATGATCGGCTCTGCCTCAGATAATTTACCGCTTCAAAGCAAGTTTGAACTGGTAGAGTAATTAATCAATACGAATTACCACAAGGTTCAGAGAGGGACACAAAGTAAAATGAGTAAATTGGTTCAAAAAATGCTTTCTTAGGATAAGCAAATCTGTGCCCTTTCTGATCTTGTTGGTGATTATGCTTCAACTCCCGGATCAAAGCCTTTGAAGTCCTGATTTAGAAATAATATATAGTCATTTGATGAGAAATATCTTAGCACTATTACTTTTATTCCCTTTAGCTCAATTGAATGCTCAAGATGTAAGTTTTAGAAATGCCGAACTAAAGTTGTTGAAGAAGGAATTGAAGGATAATCCCAGAGCCAGGGATATAGTTAAGGAATTTGAAAGCAGGGCTGAAAAAGCATTAGCGGATGAAACAGACCCCATCAAACTGATTCAATCCCAGGGACTTTTAATGGGGAATCCGGACAAGATGGCTAGTTTGAAATCATTGGGTGATGTGAATAAGATTTTTGCTTTCTCGCTTAGCTACAGACTGAAAGGTGAAAGGAAATATCTCAATAAGGCAACTGAGTTTTTGAAAGCCTGGGCGCGGGAAAATAAGCCCGACGGAAACCCGATCAACGAGACTAAACTCGAGGATCTGGTTTTTGGATATGACATGATCCGAAAAGATATTGCTAAGAAGGATCGCAGCGAAATTGATGCATGGTTAGATGCAATGGCGACCGCGGAGGTGAATCACCCCTCAGGGAAAGGAGATAAGGGCACTGCTGTTAATAACTGGAATTCACATCGTATAAAGATGATGACGATGATCAACTATATTCTTAAAAATGGAAAGTATGATAAGATAGTTGAGACCGAGTTAAAAAGGCAGTTGGAGGTAAATTTGAATCCCGACGGCTCAACCCATGATTTTTACGAACGTGATGCACTTAACTATCATATTTTCAGCGTGGAGCCTTTGCTGAAAACGGCCATAGTAATAAAAAGAGCCTCAGGGAAAAATTACTTCACAGTAGAATCCTCAAAAGGTGGCTCGATAAAGAAATCTACCGATTTTCTGGTACCCTTTATGACAGGTGAAAAGACGCATAAAGAGTTCCAAAATAGTAGAGTTGCTTTTGACAGACAACGCGCCAGCAATAACGAAAAAGGTTTCATGGTTGCCAATTTTATTCCTTCTAAAGGAATTGTGGCCCTTGTTACAGCCGAGTATTTTGATCCAGCTTATTTGGACGTGATAAAGAAGGCATCCGGTGATGAGAATTACCTGGAATGGCAGTTGTTAGTAAATAAGGTACGAAGAATGGCTGAAGAGAAATAGATCATTTCCCCAGCACCTTGTTTATCTCATTTAATAAGTACCCTTTTTCATCATTGTCATACTCCCAGAACATTACTCCGGCCATACCCTTCTCCAACACGTAGTCACATTTATGTTTTACAGACCATTCATTATCATAGGTCACAAATAGGTGAATTTGTTCATTATATAAATAGGGCGCCTTTGCATCCTCGTCACGATATTCTTTAAAGCCATTTTTGTTTACCAGGCTATCTTTTATCTTCGAATACCCATCTCCAAAACTCTGAGAGATTATTTTACCTCCAAGTCCGGTTTTACTCTCGTCAGAGACCTTCATGTTCCTGCCGTAAAAAGCAATTCCCATTACTAGTTTACTAACCGGTACTCCCGCGGCCATGTATGCTTTTACAGCATTATCTGCAGAGTTATTAGAAGGGTTAAGTGAAGATGAATAGAGGTTGGTATGATGACCTGCTAAGGTACTCGAATAGAAGTCGTAGGTCATAATATTGATGTAATCCAAGTATTGCTGGGCCTGGCTCAATTCAGTATTTTCAAGAAAAGAGGAAAACCCTCCGGTCGCAGTTGTAAGGAGCAAATCTTTTTTGCTTAGTTTTTCCAGGTTATCCAGTTCTCTTCGTAATTCGGCAAACATCAATGTGTAGTTTTGCTTATCCTCAGGGCGATATACATTTCCAGATTCTCCAGCCATTCCCGGGTATTCCCAATCGATGTCCACCCCGTCAAGTTGATATTTCTTAATAATGTCTACTGCACTTTTGGCGAAGGCTTTACGGGTAGTATCAGTAAAAACTGCATCAGAAAAATTTTCGCTCCAGGACCAGCCCCCAATAGAAATGAGGATTTTTAAGTCCTTGTTTTTAATCTTTAAGGCATTAAGCTTCCTAAAATTGATAGTGTCTGTCTTTTCATTTTCCAGGTAGGCTTTACCATCCTTGATGTTGACAAATGCATAATTGATATGGGTGATTTTTTGAGCTTCAATTATGGACGTGTTGATCAGCCCCTTGTATCCACCGGCATAGGCAATAATAACAGGTTTATTTGCTTTTTTCTGAGCATAAGCCAGCTGAATTGAAAATAGGATAGAAAGGGCCAGAAGGCGCAGTATGATGACTTTCATATTTTGTTTAAATTTTTAAAGTGATACCTTTCTTTTCGATGTATCCAACGAAAAGAATAACAAGAAATGCAATGGATATGGATCTAAAGACCCCCGGAACACCTGAATTCAAAAGGCTGGGATACCAGAAATGAAAAATCTCGAAACCAGAGTATAGCAGGTAGGGAATAAGATAGCAAGTAAGTGTACTAGTTCCTGCGGGTTTGATAATATTAAACCATTTCCCTTTTCCCTTCCGGTCAATGATGATCGCGAATAGACAAAAAGCAAGAATACTTAATCCAGTACAAATAAAGACCCAGGCCGGAGTGGAGTTTATTTTTGAAATACCACCTGATAGAGGGGAAAGGATTATTCCTATGGTAATGGATAAAATAGCAGCAATTGGAAAGTAAAGAAGCCTATCAGGCCTAAGTCTGTTATAGATGGGTATCGTAAACATTCCCGACATCATGAGTACTATACTTGAAGCATCATTAATTATAGGAATACCGAAATGAATAAGATTTAAATGAGAAAGAATGTTGATAGCACAAAATACAAAGAGCAAAAGGCCCTGGCCAATGATGTTGTACCTGACCGTCAAAAATAAAAAGGAAGTAACCAGGTAAGCCCAGCCGATTATTCCTAGAATTCCCCACCAGGAGGTCTGCATCCCCACCAGTTTCCCATCGCTTTCTCCCTTGTAAATGTAACAGAGAATAAGCAGAATAAATACACCCCCCGCTCTTATGATAAACCGGAGGTTTTTAGACCAGGTATTGGGATACTTAAGCCAGATCATGAAAAAGCCAATAGTAGCCAGAATAATCCACACTGATCGAGGAAGGATTGCAGCCGGACTATAGGTTTCAGAGTTAACATGAAAGAATCCCATCACGATTAATGCAGCAGCTCGTGACAAAATATAAAGGGATATGGATGTAGAGGATTTCCCTTTATTTATTCTATTTGAAATTGCCAGGGGAATGGACAGGCCTGCGATAAAAAGAAATGCAGGGAAAATTGTATCTGCGAAACCTAATCTGCTCTCATTTATGTCGGCGTGCTCTACCCAGACAGGTATGTTTGAAACGCTGCTTATGTCGTTTACAAAGATCATTAGGAACATAGTGACTGCTCTTAGAACATCTATTGATTGCATTCGCGTTCCTACATGTTTTGGTGCAGATTCAGAATAAGTTGCTGTATAGATGTCTGGGATAATATGAGTCATAGGTTTTATTGCTAAGAAAAAAACACGGGGCTATTGAACCCCGTGTGTAACCAATTTATATAATTCCGGAATGATGAGAAGGATTGATGAATCCTGCCGGAGAAGTGAGGCAAATTATTCTGTTATTTTATCCAATGGCGCAACGTTATTTTCCCAACCCGAATAACCTTTGTTTTGGTTGATCCGGCCATTAGTATTAAAACGTTGTGCATCTGCAGGAACTGGCCATAGAACGTGGTAGGGTGCTATCCTATATTTAACACCTTGTACTGTAGGTACCTCATTCTTATAGAAGTCATTCTTCTCTATAATTCTATCATAGAAGAAGTTGTTGTCTGAGAAAGCCGCCGATGTATAAGTTTTACCATTGTAAGCAGGCTTACCTGTAGAAGCAAAGATGTAGGCAATACGTGTAAGCTCTGTCTTTCTCGGTTCTTCCCAATAAAGCTCGCGTGCTCTTTCATCAAGTATAGTACCTATGTTTACTTTTGATGCATCTGTTAATAATTGAGCTTGAGCACGTCCTCTTACTGCATTTATATCTGCCATTGCAAGTCCGGGGTCACCTTTCCAATAGTAGGCTTCAGCTCTTAGCAACAATGTCTCAGCTACCCGGAAAACATACCAATCTGTATTCGTACCTCTTGGCGGAGTCCAATAAGGATCGTTCGCATATTGGTTGGTAGAATTGATGAAGACTTTATAGTGGGGCCAACCAAACCAATGGCGAATCGTATCAAAACCTCCATTAGTAAACCTCTGATTTAAGTTAGAGCTAGAGTATTCCTGGAGTGGCTTCCCGTAAAGAGCCTTATCTGCTGGATCATTGGAGGTTTTTAAAGCGGGGTTATTATATACCAGGTCGGTCATATCCATCCACATTCCTTTCGCATGGCGTAAGTCTGTGTTATCCGTCCAGATATACTTGGTGCTGTATGGCGTCCCACGGTAGCGGCCAATACCCCGGCCATACATTCTTGTAAGTGGAAATTCTGCAGTTACAGCATCTACGATACCTTGTTTCCCGGTAGGTGTTTTTAGGTTGGCAAAATGCCATGCAGGAACACAATTCCGCATTACCTGGCTTCCGAAAGGGGTAAATCCGGAAGCTAGGTTGTCCCGGTCAATAACCAGGAAAAGAGCTTCTCTGTTGGTACTTAAGGCTTTATTATCCATCCTGTGGAGGTCCCAAACCACATTTTTCGTGGCGTCGCCCGCAGTGCTGCCAAACCTTTGCGTCATCAGGCCATAAGGAGACCCATTTATAACACTTGTTGCAGAGGCAATAGCATCATCAAATTTTCCTAGCGCGAGGTTAATTTTGGTTAAAAGATGGTTTACTGCTCCTTTTGTAACTTCCCCCTTACTTACGTTATCTGATACCCAGGTTTTGGCCAGGTCCAGGTCTTCTTTCATCTTTTGCAAGATCACCTCTCGCTTTGTAGAGTAGAAGTCTTTCCTCGGCTCAGACAAGTCTTTCAGGATTAGAGGTACGTCTCCAAACTGATGCACCAAACGGTAGTAGAAATAGGCTCTGTAGAAGTAAGCTGATCCCAGGATTGCATTTTTTTCTGCATCAGAAGTATATTTTGGGCGGTCGATGTTTGTGATTATAGTGTTAGCATACCGTACTCCCCTAAATCCCTCGTCCCAATAATATCCAATCTTGTTATAGTCATTATTGTTCAGTTCGGCATCAGGCGTAATTCTGGTGATTAGATCCTGAGCAGGAGTGCTTTTATCAGTAGTACCTTCTACGGCAACATCGGAGAATATAGATTCCGTCAACATCGGAGCTGAGTCCCCAAAGTATTCTCCACGTACTTGTAAACCACATTGATTTAACATTGCTTTCATTGCTGTTGCATTACCAAGGGAGGTTTCAGGAGCATAAGTAGACAACTGATCGGCGTCTAAATAGCTTTTTTGACAGCCGCTTGTCGCCAAAAGGGCTGCGGATAGGAAAAATATGCTGAGTTGTTTTCGAGTATTCATCTTCATAAACTTTATAGGGTTACATTAAGCCCAAGCGTATAGTAGCGTGGGGTTGGTCCGTTGTTTTGGGGGTCCCAATAGTTCCAGGTAGGGGCGTAAAGACCAGCATTATTTACATTCACATAAAGCTTAGCACTTTTTAACCTAACTTGGTTCACTAATTTATTAGGGACAGAATAAGCAAGTGCAACTGTGTTTAGCCGGATAAAAGAGTTATCACGATAGACACCGAAGTTTGTTCCACTTAATCCGGAATTTAAACGAGCGAAGTCATTACGTTGATTTTCAGGGGTCCAGTAGGGAAGGACATAGGAAGAAGAACGTCCAAATCCAACGCTTCCTGGCTGATTTTTAGCCTGATCGAACCGCTTTTTCTGTCCCCAATTAGAAAGCAGCTGGAAGGAGAAATCGAAGTTTTTAAGAATATTAAACTCGTTTCTCATCGACCATGTGAATCTAGGACTTGTATAGCCAAGGAACTGTTTATCAAGGTCATTGTAGACATAGTTCCCGTCCACGTCTTGTAGCTTAAAATCGCCTGCTTTTATTCCCTTATTAAATTTTGCAGCTTCTGTAAGCTCATTCTCCTGCCAAACGCCTAAGATCTTATAATCCCATATCACATCGATATCTTTTCCGATAAACCAGCCATTCCCAGGGTCGTCTGTAGGGCTTGCTAGCATTATAATCTGGTTTCGGTTAAAGAAAAGATTGAAGTTTGTATTCCAGTTAAAATTGTCTTTGCGGATGTTTTTGGTATTTAAGCTAAACTCGAAGCCACGGTTTGAGACTTTGGCGATATTTGAGAATACGTTGTTATACCCGGATACTCTAACAACCGATTCCCTTATTAATAGATCGGAAGTCTGTTTGTCGTAAACTTCTATAGTTCCCCCAATTCGGTCGCGAAGTATAGAAAAGTCAAGGCCGGCATTGAAGGAAGCCGTTTGCTCCCATTGTAAATTCGGATTAGGCATTCTGGCATTTAAAGCTGCGGTATTTGCTTCAACGGCTGTTCCGCTTGGTGTTACTAGCTGATATTTTCCTGTATTTAAGATTGCTAGCGCAGCATACGGGTCAACAGTACCATTGTCTGGATTTCTCAAATCTCTATTGCCGTTTATCCCATAAGAAACCCTTAACTTTCCGTAATTAAGCCATGGAAGTGATTTCATGAAGGATTCTTCTGTAAAAGTCCAGGCAAGCGCTGCTGCCGGAAATACAGCTCTCTTGGATTTCACACCGAAAACAGAGTAACCATCCCTTCTTACCGATAACGTTAAGTTATAGCGTTGCATTAGGCTATAGTTTAACCTACCCATTAAAGCATCGCCGGTATAAATCTTATCTTCAGAATTTACTGCAGGTTTAACTCCGCTCGATACATTATGGTAGGATAGGAAATCACCGGGTACAAACCCTTCATTGTATGCCGATGTCCACCATGTTTGATACTTCTCGGCATTTGCAAGGAGCGTTACATCTACATTGTGGATCTTGGCAAAAGTTTTGTTCCATTTTAGAAGATTGTCTATTTGCCAGTTGTAACGGGTTTCCTGAGCTCGGGTAACAGAACCTCCCGGAGTCGTTACATTGGGGTTCAAGGAAGAGGCGTGATTGAAAGTTCTGAAGTGATCAATTCCCGGACTAAAGTTAAGTTGATAAGATATTCCAAAGGGTAGTGCAACCTTTGTAAAGAGGCTTCCAAATAGAGTGTTTTGTCTATCAAATCTGCCGTTATAGGTCATGTCAAGGAAGGGGTTCCTTGCATTTAGTCCGTTATCATCTGTTGGAATACGACGCAGTGTCCCATCTGCGTTGTACATGTCACCGTATGGCGATAAGTTGACGAGCTGACCCCAGTCTGCCTCAATAGCTCCCTCATTTCTGTCGGCATATTGCAGGTTAAGTCCGAGGGTAAGAAATTTTGCAGCCTTCGCCTCTAAATTAACACGGGTACGAAAAGTGCTGAATTGGCCACCCTTGATTAAGTTCTCATTTTTCAAGTAGCCAAGAGACATATAGTAGTTCACCTCGTCTTTTCTTCCAGCAATACTTACTGTATGATCTTGTCTTTGTCCTGTTTGGAAAATTTCATCGTACCAGTTTGTGGTCTTTCCCGCCTGATAGTTAGCTTGCTCATTTGCAACCAGGCCAAGGCGGTCAAGCCAGATCTTAGTGAGATCTCCTGAAACGCCGTTTCGCCATTGCGTCTCCGTAATGCCATCAGGTAAATTGTTAGGGTTATTGTAAAGATAGGCAGGACTAGTAGCACCGCTTCTCATAACGTCTGCCCGCCAGTCTAAAAATCCCTGACCGTTGTAAACATCCTGGTCTCTGGCAAGCTTCGCCAAACCAATGTTGGTATTAACAGTAATGGTAGGAGTGCTGCTTTTCCCTTTTTTAGTAGTAATTGCTACTACTCCTGTTGCTGCTTTCGCTCCAAATACCGCAAGTGAACTTGCATCTTTAAGGACGTCTACTGTTTCAATGTCGTTAGGATTAATATCCGAAAGCTGCCCGTTATAGATCACTCCGTCCAAAACAATTAAAGGGGATGTACCCGCACTTAAAGTTGTTTTTCCGCGAACGAGAAGATCTCCTCCGCCTTTTGCGCTGGTATTTAAACCTACGTTAAGCCCGGGAATATTACCTCGAAGGATATCAGAAACACTTTGAGGGTTCTCATTTTCCAACTGTGTAGCTTTTACGCTGGAAACTGCCCCTGTTACATCTTTTTTAGTTGCTGTGCCATACCCAATAACAACCACTTCCTGTAGTTGTGTATTGTCGGTCCGAAGCGTAACATTTACTGTTGCTCGATTATTAACGGGCACCTCCTGCATAGAAAAGCCTATACTGTTGAACACCAAGGTTGCCGTTGGAGGAACGGAGATGGAATATCTTCCATTTGCATCGGTGGCCGAACCTCTGCTTGTTCCTTTTTCTTTTACAGATACCCCAGGCTGGGTTTCCCCTTTACTGTCTTTCACAACTCCTGTTACAGTAATGTTCTGTGCCCTCGCACCTGCGATGATGACAAATAAAAACGCAATTAGTAGCGTAATTTTCTTTCTCATAATTATTGGTTAGTAATAAATTGAATAAACATTGCATTAACGGGAGGCTAAGGTATATGCAATAATTGAATTATAAAGCATGTAAATAGCTGTTAATCAAACACTTAAAATGTTTTTAATGCGTTTGGTTAACAATCGCCATAACTCCTAAATGCTTGATAAACAGCATGGTCTTTTTCTGATATCACTATGGTTTGATACGCAAAAAGAGCAATTAAAAAAAATTAAAAAAATTGGTAAAGGTCTTATATAGATCCTGTAACAAGCGTATTCACTGAAAATTCCGAAATTTTAATCATTGTGTTTTAAACGTATCAGAAGTAGAAATTCAAGAACATTGCACTTAATCTTATCGCATATCTATCAACGAAATAGCTAATTGTGCTGCTGGGATTTAAGCGTATTGTTTTTAATTTAATACTTTGATTTTCAATATTTTATGTAATTTTTTTCTTGTTTGATTAGAGAATTCTGCACTAACTTTACGGAACCAATTATAGACAAAGGCCATGTCAACCTACTTTTAAAAGGTTCTGATGGTAGATCATCCGGTTTTAAAAAAGGATAAGTCTGTAGGAGATGAATAAAAGCGGAAATGAAATTAGAGTGTACTTTAATGCGATTCAAATTTAGAAGAACCTTTGCCGGACTAAAATTTTATGGAATGGTTGCTTGCATAGCTGCCATGTTTAATATTTTTCCCGCAACTGCTCAGCAAGGCAGATTAATTGTAAACCTGAATCAGGGATGGCACTTCACAAAGGATTCTGTTATTCCGGAAGAAACAGGTGTAAAAGTCAGTTGGAAGAAGGTAAACCTTCCTCACAGCTGGAACTCGGAAGATGTAATGGACGACAAGCCTGATTATTACAGAGCAGCCTGCTGGTACCGGAAGGAACTTCCCATTAACGAGTCTCTCAAGGGAAAAAAGCTCCTTCTTCAATTTGATGGGGCCAATCAGGTTAGCGAGGTGTATATAAATGGCCAACATGCTGGAACTCACATAGGAGGTTACACAGCCTTTAGTGTTCCGGTTGATGAATATATAAACTTTGAGGAGACCGCTATAAATACTCTTCTTGTTAAAGTAGACAACAGTCATAATGATAATATTCCGCCGCTTTCGGCCGACTTTACTTTTTTCGGAGGGATTTACCGCAATGTAAATCTTATCGTTAATGATCCTGTTCACTTTCTTCAATCGCGCGGAGCAAGCAGCATTTTCATTACTACACCGTCTGTGTCAGAAAAACAAGCTTCTGTTCTAATCAGAAGTGTTGTTCAAAATCAATCTGCTACATCCAGGAAAATACTTCTTCGAAATACCATACAAGACGCTTCCGGAAAGGTTATCAAAGAAAAAAATACATCAGTTTCTTTGAAGGCAGGAGAGCGGCGGGAGTTGAGCCAGGTTACAGATAATATTCAAAATCCTTCTTTATGGACACCCGAAAACCCCTACCTATACCGGGTATTTACTCAAATCAAGGATGCTAAAACAGGGGAGATTTTGGACCAGGTGACAAATCCTTTAGGATTGAGATGGTTTAAGTTCGACGCAAACACAGGCTTTCATCTTAACGGGAAGCCGTATAAGCTCATTGGAGCGAGCCGTCACCAGGATTTTAAGGGCATGGCAAACGCGATCCCGGATAACTATCATTACAATGATGTTAAACTGTTGAAGGATATGGGTGCAAATTTTTTACGTGTAGCCCATTATCCTCAAGATCAGACTGTACTTAATGCTTGTGATGCTCTTGGTATCCTTACATCAATAGAGATTCCAGTGGTTAATGCTATAACTGAGACCGAAGAGTTCTATAATAATTGCCGTAATATGCAGGTAGAGATGATCAGGCAGAATTATAATCATCCTTCTGTTATTCTTTGGGGCTATATGAACGAGATCATGTTACGCCCTAAATTTATTGGGCAGGCAGAACGCCAAAAGGTGTACTATGGAAATATTACGAAACTGGCACAAACTCTCGATAGCCTTACACGGGCCGAAGATCCCACTAGGTATACTATGATCGCGCATCACGGCGACTTTAACAGGTACAAACAAGCCGGCCTGATTGACATACCTCAGGTAGTGGGCTGGAACCTGTACCAGGGCTGGTATTCAGGATCAATTTCGAATTTCTCGGACTTCCTCGATCGATTCCATAAAGAGTATCCAAACAAGCCCCTTATGGTTACAGAATATGGAGCAGATGCTGACCCTCGTATCAGGTCTTTAAGCCCTGAACGTTTTGATAAGAGTATTCAATATTCTTTGAATTTCCATGATGTCTATCTTAAAGCGATGTTGGAAAGGCCTTTTGTTGCAGCTGGGATGATTTGGAACCTGGCTGATTTCAACTCAGAAACAAGAGAGGAAACAATGCCTCATATTAATAATAAGGGGTTGCTTACGCTGGAAAGAAACGCAAAAGACCTATACAGGTTCTATCAATCCCAGTTGCTGAAGAGGCCTTTCATAAGCATTTCAGACTGGAGAAAGCGGAGCGGAATAACTGATTCTGCATCTTCAGTTTGTACACAAGAACTAGATGTTTTCTCTAATGCAACAGAGGTGGAATTATTCAAGGATGGTGTATCGCTTGGAAGCAGAAAGCCAATGAACGGCCGGTTCACCTGGCTTGTACCTTTTAGCAATGGGCAGAACCGGGTCGAGGCACGATGTCTGATTGAAGGTAAAGAGTATCGCGATGTTGCCCATCTGAACTTTGATATTCAGTCCCGGGATAACATTCAGCATCTGAACGTGCTACTTGGAGCCAGACGCTTTTTTGAGGACGATAAAGGCCAGGAGTGGATCCCTTCGACCCAATATAAACAAGGCTCATGGGGTTATATTGGAGGTACTCCGTTTAAAGCGGGAAATACAAGGCAGAGTTATGGAACTGATCGTAATATTAAGGAAACAGATAATGACCCTATTTATCAAACACAGGTTACAGGAATACAGAAGTATAAACTTGACGTAGCCGACGGTGAGTATTCACTCACACTTCATTTTGCCGAATTAACCACATCGGAAACGAAGGAAGCTCTTGCTTACAACCTGGACAATTCTGTGCAGAAGAATAAAGCAGAGGAGAGAGTTTTCAATATTTCCATAAACAAGGTACCTGTATTACAAAAGCTAAATATTGCCAAACGTTACGGTCCTCTTACAGCGGGTTTTGAAACGATAAAAGTGACAGCAGAAAACGGGAAGGGAATAGAGATCTCTTTCGACGCCTTAGTGGGCCAGCCGGTATTAAATGCTTTGCAGTTAACTAAAATTAATTAGAAGAAGCAGACCTTAAAAATCAAAGATCAATCGTGAGAAAAGTTTATACTTTAATTCTTAGCCTTCTGGTAATCACTCTCAACTGTTTTAGTCAAAAAACGAAGCGTTTGAACGAGGGATGGCAATACCTTCGACAGGATTTAGGAAGCGTATGGCAAGCTGTCAGGCCAGTAGCAAAGGGAAGTTCAGAAAGTGTACCCTTATGGCAAAGTGTTAGCTTGCCCCATTGCTTTAACGCTCAGGACGGGGTAGATCCAGATGTTAACTATTACCAGGGGCCGGGCTGGTATAGAACAAACATTCAAGTCGATAATCCATACAAACAAGGCCGTACCTTATTGCAATTCGAAGGGGCTGGTCAGAAAACTTCTGTTTATATATATACTACAAAAGTTGCCGAACATGTGGGTGGCTATGATGAATGGACAGCCGACATAACGGAAGCGGTTGAGGCCTTTAAGAAAACCGAAGTATTTCAAAAGCAGTTTAAAGGGTTTGTTCCTGTATCAATTCGTTGCGATAATTCGCGTGATACGGAAATGATTCCCTCTAGCCTAAGTGACTTTAATATCTATGGAGGTATTTACCGTTACCTTAATCTTGTTTATGTCCCTTCTCTAAGTTTTGATAAGATCTTTGCTGAAGCTGTTTTGAATGAAGATATGAAGACCGGTACTATCCAGGTAAGAGGACGTTTTTATAACCCTCATAATCTTGCCGGTGGAAATGTTGTTCTTAAACTTAAAGATTCCAAAGGCAAGGAGATCCGGACAATAACAAGCACTTTAAGATCCCTTAGTGGAGATTCTAAACTGGGAACTTTTGAAGTCAAAGGCCCTAAGCAATGGCATCCGGAGAACGCCGTGTTGTACACAATTGAAGCATCCGTAGTTACCCCTGAAGGAATATTTCGCCAGGCAGAAAAAGTTGGCTTTCGCAGATTTGAATTTCAGGAGAAGGGTCCTTTTATTCTTAACGGAAAAAGGTTGCTTCTTAGGGGAACACACCGGCATGAAGATCATGCAGGTGTGGCGGCGGCAATGACTGAAGATCAAATAAGGAAGGAAATGCAGCTTATCAAAGATATGGGTGCAAACTTTATTCGTCTGGGACACTACCAACAATCCCGCATAGTACTCAATCTTTGTGATAGCCTCGGTATTCTGGTATGGGAAGAGATCCCTTGGTGCCGTGGAGGCCTCGGTGGTGTAATATATCAGAACCAGGCAAAAGGAATGCTGACTAATATGATTGAGCAGCATTATAACCATCCATCAGTTATCATTTGGGGATTGGGGAATGAAAACGACTGGCCTGGAGATTTTCCTACTTTCGATCAGCAGCAGATCCGTGCTTTTATGAAAGAGCTCAACGATCTGTCTCACCGTCTTGATCCAGTACGAAAAACAGCTATACGCCGCTGTGATTTTTGCAAAGATATTGTTGATGTTTATTCACCTTCAATTTGGGCGGGCTGGTATCGTGGAATTTACACAGAATACAAAAAGGTGTCTGAAGAAGAGAATCAGAGGGTAAAACATTTTTTCCATGCGGAGTGGGGAGGGGATAGTCATGCCCGTCGTCATTCGGAAAGCCCCGACAATGCCTTGATCCAGGTGAAGGAAGGTGAGGGTGCAGACGAGCGAGCAGGAGATGCATCACTTTTCGGTGGACCTGCACGGGTCTCTAAGGACGGCGATTGGAGCGAATCGTATATCTGTAATTTGATGGATTGGCATCTTAAAGAACAGGAAACGATGCCCTGGTTAAGCGGCTCCGCATTCTGGACGTTTAAAGATTTTTCTACACCGGTCAGACCAGATAATCCAGTACCTTATGTGAATCAGAAGGGAGTTGTTGAACGCGACCTTACTAAAAAAGAGGCCTATTATGTATTTCAGTCTTACTGGACAACAAAGCCAATGGTGCACATCTACGGCCATAGCTGGCCTGTAAGATGGGGGGATGCCGGTCAATCAAAAATGGTGAAGGTCTATTCAAATTGTGATAAAGCCGAACTTTTCCTGAACAACAAGAGCTATGGTGTTAAAACAAGAAACAGCCAAGACTTTCCTGCAGCTGGCCTGCGTTGGAGTCTACCTTTTGAGGGCGGAAAAAATACAATCAGGGTGGTTGCCACCAAAGGGCGAAGGGTTATCTCAGATACCCTGAGCTTTGACTATGAAACGCGAAAATGGACCAAGCCTGCTAAACTTGAAATTCGAAAGCTGGGAGAGCAGGATGGCGTCACGACAGTAGAAGCTAAATTGTTTGATGCAGCAGGGGTACAGTGTCTGGATGCGGCAAATGTCGTAAAGTTTAGTCTCACAGGAGATGGCAAATTGATTGATAACCAGGGAACGTCAACAGGGTCAAGAGTTGTTCAGTTATATAACGGAAGAGCTATTATCAAAGTGAATACTCAGCAAGGCAGCAGCGTTATAGGCGCATCTGTAGACGGAATCAAAACAGCTTTTTTAAATTTAGGAGAGGCTGGCCCTATTCTTAGAACTAGTCTTGAAAGGTAGAGGAGGTGAATTACCTTGCTTAAAAAATCAGAACACATACTTTAAAAAAAACACCAATATATGAAACGGACATTAGTTCTAATTACGCTTGTTGCTAGCTTAAGTACCCTTTATGCCCAAAAAGTTAATGTAAAGAAGGAGTTTAAATTTGCTCAGAGTCAGACAGACTACATGCTTCAGGAAATACCAAAAGCTGAGTCAAAGCCAGAGCAGGTTTCGCCAAGAACTTTTGAGAATGGCAAGCTTAAATTAGTAGTTTCAAAAGACTGGACCAGCGGCTTCTTCCCCGGGATCTTGTGGTATTTGTATGATTATACAAAAAGTCCGAAGTGGCTGGAAGAAGCAAAGAAATTCACCGCTAAGATTGAGAAAGAGCAGTTCAATAAAGGTACCCACGATTTGGGTTTCATGATCTACTGCAGCGTAGGAAATGCCTATCGTTTAACCAAAGACGAGAGATATAAACCAATAATTATTCAGGCAGCTAAATCCCTTTCCTCTCGTTTTAACCCTCAAACTGGAGTTATCCGGTCATGGGATCACCATCAGGACATTTGGCAGTACCCGGTAATTATTGATAACATGATGAATCTGGAACTGCTGTTCGATGCTACTAAATTCTCAGGAGATTCAACGTTTTACAAACTTGCTGTAACACATGCTAATACCACAATGAAGAACCATTTTCGTCCTGATTACAGTTCCTACCATGTGGTGGATTATAACCCTCAAACTGGAGCTGTGAACAAGAAGATGACCCATCAGGGCTATGCTGATGAATCAGCATGGGCAAGAGGACAAGCATGGGGGCTTTATGGATTTACTCTTTGCTACCGCGAAACGAAGGACCAAAGATATCTTGATCAGGCAAATCATATTGCTGCCTTCATTCTAAATCATCCATCAATGCCGAAAGATCTTGTTCCATACTGGGACTATAACGATCCGGCAATACCTAATACCAGTCGCGACGCCAGTGCTGCAGCAATTACAGCTTCTGCCTTATATGAGCTCGCGGGCTATGCAAATAATAAAACATACAGGGAAAAGGCCGATGCTATTCTTTCCTCTTTAAGCAAAGGCTATCATTCTCCTAAAAATCAGAATGGGGGCTTCATTCTTATCCACAGTACAGGCCACCGTCCTGCAAAAAGTGAAATTGATGTTCCTTTGACTTATGCAGATTACTACTACCTGGAAGCATTATTAAGGAGTAAAAAGAACTAAGGTTAAGCATGAAAGTCCTAAGGATCGTTGTCTTACAGCTATTCATCGCAGCCCAGTGTTTTGCCAACTTTGAAAAAAGGGCCATTAAAGTGTTAAGGGAGCAAATTTTGGAAGAAGCTACCTGGGCTTTACAGCAACAACCTATAACTGTGACCGCTGCTTCCTCCCCAAGAAGTGCTGGCGGCAAGCATGACTTTTATTCAGAAGGTGATTATTGGTGGCCCGATCCTAACAATCCTTCCGGTCCTTATATTCAAAAAGACGGGCTAACTAATCCTGAAAACTTTGTTGCACATCGCCAGGCTATGATCCGCTTCAGCCGCATTATTGGAGCATTGGCTTCTGCCTATAAAATAACAGGGGATGAAAAATTCGTGCGTCAGGCAATGATACATCTAAAAGCTTGGTTTGTTGACGATAGTACATTAATGAATCCTAACCTCCTATACGCCCAGGCAATACAAGGCCGTTTCACTGGTCGCGGTATCGGAATTATTGATACTATCCATCTTATTGAAGTGGTACAGGGAATCATGGTAATGGAACAGGCAAAGGAAATGGAAAAGGAGGGGATTGTTAAGATAAGGAAGTGGTTTTCCGACTATCTGACCTGGCTGACAAGTCACCCTTACGGAAAGGACGAGATGAATGCCGAGAACAACCATGGAACTTGCTGGGTGATGCAGGTCTCTGCTTTTGCAAAATTTACGAAAAACACAGCTTTACTTGCATTTTGCAAAGACCGCTTCAAAAACGTTCTGCTACCAAGGCAAATGGCTGCCAACGGCAGCTTCCCTCTGGAACTTAAACGTACCAAACCCTATGGCTACTCTATCTTTAACCTCGACGCAATGGTTGCTACTTGCACCATACTTTCCGATGCTAATGATAATCTTTTCCACTTCCGGCTGGCGGATGGCAGAGGCATAAAGAAAGGTATTGAATTCCTTTTTCCTTACATAAAAAAAAAAACTTGTGGCCCTATGCAAAAGACGTTATGTATTGGGAAAACTGGCCCGTGGCACAACCTTTCCTGCTACTCGGAGCAGAGGCTTATAAGCAGAAAGCCTGGTTCAATACCTGGAGAGGCTTGGACCATAACCCGCAGGTCGAGGAGGTATTGAGAAACCTTCCCCTACGTCATCCTATACTTTGGCTAAATCAAAGCGCTTATTAATATCGCTAACTAATTTTTAGAAATATGACTGGAGACATAGTGAGTGTAAATTAAAACTCAGATATTGCTGGCAATAACCAATAAAATTCAAATTTAGTATGTCGACAAATACCGAGTGCATGTACTGCGCAAAAGATCAGCGTCTCACTGATCTGATGATAGAGGTTGCTGAATTAGATGCTTCCATTCTGTATCTTTTTAAAGAGCAGACCTATAAAGGCCGTTGTTTGGTGGCTTATAAAAAAGAACATAAGAACGAGATCTTCGAATTGAATGAGGAAGAGTTGGCATTGTTCACCAAAGATGTTGCTAGAGTAGCTAAGGCTGTAAAAACAGCTTTTGGTCCCGGAAAGATTAACTATGGTGCCTATGGTGATAAGATGCCGCATATCCACTTCCATATTGTACCAAAGTATGAGAATGCTCCTAAGTGGGGAAGCACATTTGATATGCAGCCCGACGAAAAGGTATACCTTTCAGAAAGTGAGTATACCGAGGTGATTAACAAGATCAAGGAAAATCTATAAAAGGTCGTTTTCGATCAGTAGAATACAGTATTGTTTAGGCAGCTTCTTATTATTGAGGCTGCTTTTTTAATTTTATATACCCTCGTCATAACTTCCTGTAATCCCTTTGTAACTGCTTTGTGATACATATTTCATGTTATTTATCTTTTATAAGCTGTAGGTTTGCCGGGCCTATCCAGTCGTGCTTTTGCGGTACAGCCTTCGTAACACGGGCTTGCTAGAATAGGGTTTGTACAATTTTTTAATAGAATAAAAATTCGTTTACTATGCTTAATAAACGTAGGGTTAAGCTTTTTTCTGTCAGGAAAGCTTTCGTATTGATCCTTTCTGCTGCGATTTTTATTTCCTGTTCATCCAGGAAAAACAATCCGTCTAATAAATCTACTTCTGCGATTCCGACGATCGACCAGGTTGGAGCTCTGAATTTGCCGGAAAAAATTGAACCAATAAAGGCCCCGTTTAACATGCCTCAGCTGAAAAGACCAACGTTTCCTGCCTTGTCTTTAATTATCACCGAGAGAGGAGCAAAGCAAGGAGCAAAAGTAACCAAAGAGATACAGGCAAGCATTGATGAGGTAAATAACCGCGGCGGTGGAACCGTTACTATTCCTAAAGGAAAGTGGAACACCGGAAGGATTAGTTTAAAAAGTAATGTTAACCTACATTTTGAGGAGGGTGCAGAGTTATACTTCAGTGGTGAGGTAGAGGACTACCGTCCAGCTGTTTTTACCAGAAATGAAGGGGTTGAAGTGATGTCACTTGGAGCCTGCATTTATGCTAATAATCAAGAAAACATAGCTATTACAGGTAAGGGTCGCTTAATTGGGCCTGCTAAGGATGGTTCTGTACGAAAGCAGATCATGAAGAGCGATGTGATCGAGAAGTTCATTGATGCGGAAACACCAGTATCCAAAAGAGTATTTGAAGGGTATAATGGCGGCGAAATTTTGCCGCCGATGTTCATTTCCCCTACAAATTGTAGGAATGTCTTAATTGAAGGAATTTCCCTTGAGAATACAGCTTTTTGGAATATCGTGCCTGTCTACTGTGATGGAGTAATTATTCGCGGAATTACGGTAAATTCGGTAGGAGTTCCCCGTGGAGATGGAATAGATATCGAATCTTCCAAAAATGTTTTGATTGAATACAGTACGCTAGCCTGTGGCGACGATTGTTTTACCATTAAAGCAGGCAGAGGAGAAGATGGTATTCGTGTTAACAAACCTTCTGAAAATATTGTAGTGCGATATTGCTTAGCAAGAGAGGGACACGGAGGCATAACCGTTGGAAGTGAAACTGCCGGAATGATACGCAACTTATACATGCACGATTGTGTGTTCGAGAATACGGGTATCGGGGTTCGTTTCAAAACACGCCGGCCGCGCGGAGGGGGTGGTGAAAATCTTTATTACGAAAGATTAAGGATGAATTTAACTGGTGCAGCATTCAGATGGGACATGTTAGGCGGAACGTTATACGTTGGGGAGCTGGCAAACAGACTGCCGGTAAGAGCTGTCAATCCGCTAACTCCAGTCTTCAGAAATATTGTTGCGCGGGATATTCTGATAGAGAAGTCGACTCAATTCGTTTCCGTTACCAGCATCCCGGAAAGCCCTTTGAAAAATGTACTTATTGAAAATGCGAATGTAAAGGCAGATGATCTGTTTAAAGCAGCAGACGTAGATGGATTTACAGTGAGAAATGCGACTATTGCTACCAAGAACCCGGTTATTTCCCTTCTCGATACAAAGAATATACTCTTTGAAAATGTGAAGTTTGATGGCTTGGGCAAAGAGCTGGAAGTTAAAATGTCGGGCATTACTGCTGATGATGTGATCTTTAAGAACTGTACTCCTGCAAAACCGAAGGGTTGGAAGGAGTAGATCTCAATCATCCGGATTATTCAGCTTGTCCCGAATTTAGTTCGGGACAACTAACTGCTCTGCAACATACTGGTGACAAACACTAAAAATGGAACGTTTTGAATGGTTTTTTGAACCTGTATCACTTATTGAATGCTCTATTCATAACCTAATTTTATCCCAGCAATAATAAACCACATTGCATTATCCGAGCCAGGATCTTTTTTGCAATGACCAACAATATGCTAACCAAACAGAGGATTTAATAATAAGATACTTTCTAATCAAAATGCAGAAATACATTTTCCGATCCAGGATTTTTAAAAAAGCAATTTGCCTTCTGATAAACACACTTGTCTTGGCAGGAGCATTTGCGCAAACGGCCCGACTAAAATACAATTTCAATCCATCCTGGAAATTGATGGCAGGGGATATACAGGGAGCCGAAGCACCAGACTTTAATGATGAGAATTGGAAGTCCATTACTCTTCCCCATGCATGGAATGAAGATTCGGCGTTTAAAGTAGCAATTGATCAGCATCCCACCGGCATTGCCTGGTACAGAAAGCATTTTGTTATTCCTAAAGCTGCCGAGGGAAAGAAGGTCTTTATCGAATTTGAAGGTGTACGTCAGGCAGGCGAATTTTATTTGAATGGCAAGGCAATTGGTCTTCATGAAAACGGGATAACAGCCTTTGGATTTGATATAACCAGCTTGATCAAGTTTGGCGAGGAGAATGTAATAGCTGCAAGGACCGACAACTCCTGGGATTACAGGGAAAAAGCAACTAACACGAAGTTTCAATGGAGCGATAAGAACTTCAACGCCAACTATGGAGGGATTTCGAAGAACGTCTGGTTGCATGTAACGAACAAATTGCATCAAACGCTTCCTCTTTACTCATTCCTTGAAAGTACTGGCACATATATCTATGCAAAGGATTTTGACATTAAGGGAAGAAAAGCAACCGTTGTAGCAGAGGCACAGGTTAAAAATGAAAATGCTGAAGATCAAAAGTTTAAATATGAGGTCGAGGTCAAAGATGCGAATGATAAAGTAGTAAAGGTTTTCGAAGGTGGAGAAACGCTGATTAAAGCCGGGGAAGTAAAAACTGTCTCTGCAAGTGCCCGCCTTTCTGATCTCAATTTCTGGAGCTGGGGGTATGGCTATTTGTATACTGTTACCACGAGGCTAAAAGTAAAGGGAACTACGGTGGATGAAGTTCCTGTAAAAACAGGTTTCCGCAAGGTTGAGTATAAAAACGGGATGGTTTATTTGAACGACAGGGTGTTGATGATGAAAGGCTATGCCCAGCGTACCAGTAATGAGTGGCCTGCTATCGGGTTGTCCGTTTCTCCCTGGTTAAGCGATTACAGTAACGGCCTGATGGTAGAAAGTAATGCAAACCTGGTTAGGTGGATGCATATTACACCATGGAAACAGGATATCGAATCCTGCGATCGTGTAGGTTTGATACAGGCTATGCCTGCAGGAGATGCTGAAGCAGACGTTCAGGGAACCCGCTGGGAACAACGTGTTAAGGTAATGCATGATGCGATCATCTATAATAGGAACTCGCCAAGTATCTTCTTTTACGAATGCGGTAACGAAGCGATCAGCGAGGCTCACATGGCTGAAATGAAAGCTATAAAGTATAAGTTCGATCCTAATGGAGGAAGGGCTATTGGGTCGCGTGAAATGCTGGATAGTAAAGTTGCGGAGTACGGCGGCGAGATGTTGTATATCAATAAGAGTGCAAATATCCCAATGTGGGCCACGGAATATTCAAGGGATGAAGGCTTAAGGAAATACTGGGATGAATTCTCTCCTCCCTACCACAAGGATGGTGATGGGCCTTTTTACCGGAATGCCCCAGCTAGAGAATACAACCGTAATCAGGACTCCCATGCCATTGAAAATGTTATCCGCTGGTACGATTACTGGAAGGAAAGACCTGGGACTGGCGAAAGGGTAAGTTCCGGAGGTGTGAACATTATTTTCTCCGATTCCAATACACATTTCCGCGGAGCTGAGAATTACCGCCGAAGCGGCGAAGTGGACGCCCTGAGAATTGCGAAGGACGGCTTTTATGCCCACCAGGTAATGTGGGATGGTTGGGTTGATCCGGAAAACTACCGGGTTCATATCATTGGTCATTGGAATTATAAACCTGGAACTGTAAAGGATATTCATGTAATTGCATCAGGAGAGAAAACCGAATTGTTTGTGAATGGAAGATCAAAAGGATTTGGCATCCGCAGCAATAACTTTCTGTTCAGATTTAAAAATATAGAATGGCAGCCAGGGGTGATTAAAGCGGTTACTTACGATGCTAAAGGAAAAGTATTGGCCGAAAAAGAGATCAAAACGGCAGGAGAGCCGGCGGCATTGCGGTTAACCACACAAATGAATCCCGCAGGACTTAAAGCCGATGCTGCAGATCTCGTACTGGCTCAAGTCGAGGTTGTAGACAAAGACGGAAACCGTTGTCCTACCGCTTTAAATATGATCAATTTTAAGCTTGAGGGAGAAGCTGAATGGCGTGGAGGTCTGGCTCAAGGTCCCGACAATTATATCCTTTCCAAAAGCCTTCCTGTGGAATGTGGTGTTAACAGAGTGCTGCTTCGTTCCACAACCAAAGCGGGACAGATAAGTTTAACAGCAGAGTCAGAAGGTCTTAAAAGTGCCTCTGTTGCATTTAAATCAGAACCGGTAATAGTAGAGGGCGGTTTGTCTCTAACCATGCCTGCAGATGGTTTGAACCCAGTATTTAGAAGAGGTCCTACTCCGGCAACTCCTTCTTTTATCCCGTCTCGTAAAACCCTTAAAATAGCAACAGTAACTGCAGGGGCAAACGCAGAAAAAGCAGAAGCAAGTTATGACGATAATGAATTGAGCGATTGGGTAAACGATGGTAAGCTGGAAACCGCATGGATCAAGTACACCCTCAAAGAGGCATCAACTGTAAGCGCGGTGAACCTAAAATTAAATAATTTCCGCACGCGTGTTTACCCACTTCAGATCCTGGTGGACGGTAAAGTGGTGTTCGATGGCAAATCAGAGAGAGGATTAGGATACTTTCTGGCGAACTGCAAGCCAACCAAAGGGAAAACAGTAACCATACAGCTTAAGGCAGAAAATTCTGGTAAAGACGATTCTAATATCGGAACTGAAGTGGCCGGTAAGAAACTGGATGATGGCGTAGCTAGAACCGATGTTAACTCGAAGGGTTCTTTAAGCATAATAGAAGCAGAAATACTGCAAAAGAATTAATATAGGTTGTAGTGGGGTGCCGACGGGAGCAATACGATCTGATCGTTTGCTCCTGTTTTTAATTGCTTACTTCAGTTTATCCAGACCAAACTCCTTCTGATACTGGGCCGGAGACAGGCCAGTATATCTTTTGAAGTACCTATGAAAGGTAACGCCGTTGTTGAATCCACTCTCATAGCATATTTGCTTTAGGTTTAGATTGTCTTCTATAAGCAACTTGCAGGCATGTCCTACTCTTATTTCCAACACAAAGTCTGAAAAGGTTTTCTTCATCCGCGACTTGAAATACCGACAAAAAGATTCGGGTGTAAGCTTTGCTACTTCGGCAATCTCTTCCAGGTAAATTTTCCTGTGAAAATTATTAAGCGTGTAGTTATAAATGGCTGAGATACGGTCCTGCTCGCTTTCACTATATTCGGTAGTGAAACCAATAGAAGACAGGATCTGCTCTTCCGGTTTGGAGTCAGCAATCAGATAGAGGATCTGAAGCAGAATAATTAAGCGCTCCTGCACCCCCACTTCAAGCATTTTCTCCATCAGCGCTGCTACTTTCTTTTTTGCTTCGCCGTTGATCAGGATTCCCCGGTGACTGCGTTCCAACATTGATTTAATCGGAGCGTTTTCAGGGATGTTTAAAAAGGTTCTACCCCAAAAGTCTTCCTTGAAATGAACAACCAGGATATCTGGCCTGGAAGTAAGGAAGTACTCGGGGTCGAACTTGGTAAAATGGGGTAGGTTAGAGCCTATAAGTACTACATCCTTATCATTAAACCGTCTTACATTGTCTCCGATAAAATGAGTCCCGCTACCTTCCTTAAAGCAAATTAACTCAACTACATTATGATAATGCCACCGGTTGTTAATATCTGGAACCAGGTCTCTCCGTACACTAAAAGATTCTGTCGCGCCCGAAGCAACCTTTCTTAATTCAGCCCTCATTTACTTTTAAACTATCATGCTAAAATAGTTTATAACCATGTTAAAATTCGCATCTATTATCAGATTTCAACCCGTTTTCTTTGTATTTATATTCAATTCCGTAGGGGAGTTATAAACTTAACTTACATTAAATCATTATTTATGTCATCAAATCTAAACGGCAAAGTAGCTGTTATCACCGGAGGTGGTGGAATACTTTGCAGCACCATGGCAAAAGCGCTTGCTAAAGAAGGGGCAAAAGTTGCAGTATTGGACCTGAAAGCAGAAAATGCTGAACTGGTAGCTCAAGAAATTTCCGCAGCCGGAGGAGTTGCAATAGGTGTATCGTGTAACGTACTTGATGTAAATAGTATTAAGGATGCCCATGCAGTGGTACTTGAACAACTTGGTGCATGTGATATATTGATCAATGGGGCAGGCGGAAATCATCCTAAAGGAACTACCTCTGGTACTCATCTAATCGCAGAAGAAGTCGATTCGCAAACTGAAGGGCTCAGGACCTTTTTTGACCTCGACCCTGAAGGTATTAAATTTGTTTTCGATCTGAATTTTATAGGAAGCTTATTACCCACACAGGTGTTTGCTAAAGATATGGTAAGTAAGCCTGGTTCGGTTATCATCAATATTTCTTCGATGAACGCCTTCCGTCCACTTACCAAGATCCCGGCATATAGCGGAGCAAAAGCAGCTATTTCAAACTTCACTCAATGGCTCGCAACACATTTTAGTAAGGTTGGTATCCGCGTAAATGCTCTGGCGCCAGGTTTTTTCCTTACTGAACAAAACCGTACCTTGCTCACCAATCCTGATGGTAGCTTAACCGCACGCGGTAATACGATCATTGAGCATACACCTATGGGAAGGTTTGGCACGCCGGATGACCTAACTGGTACATTGTTGTGGCTGTGTGGTGAGGGTTCGCAATTCGTAACCGGTGTAGTAGTACCTGTAGATGGTGGATTCAGTGCATTTAGCGGAGTTTAATTTAATAGAAACACAAAATAAAAAATATAGATTACAATGAGCTTAGAGCAAACCTGGCGTTGGTATGGCCCGAAAGATCCTGTTTCCCTTTGGGATGTTAAACAGGCTGGTGCAACAGGAGTGGTAACTGCTTTACACCACGTTCCAAATGGTGAAGTGTGGACAAAAGAAGAGATCTTAAAGCGTAAGGCTGAGGTGGAAGCAGTTGGCTTAACCTGGTCTGTTGTAGAGAGCGTACCTGTACATGAGGATATCAAAAAGAGAACAGGGAATTTTCAAACCTATATTGAAAATTACAAACAGAGCCTTAAGAACCTTGGGGCTTGTGGCATCGATATCGTATGTTACAACTTCATGCCGGTACTTGACTGGACACGTACGGATCTTGATTTCCGTATGGAAGATGGCTCTACAGCCCTTCGCTTTGAAGCGGCTGCTTTTGCAGCCTTCGAATTATATATCTTAAAGCGTCCCGGTGCAGAAAACGACTATAATGATGAGCAAAAGGCCAAGGCACAAGCTTATCTTGAAGCACTTTCTGACGAGAATAAAAAGCTTTTGGTAAGGAATATTATTGCAGGCTTACCCGGATCTGAAGAAGGTTACACCCTGGAAGAGTTCTTAAAAGTTTTAGAGAGCTATAACGGAATTGGGCCAAAAGAATTAAAAGCTAACTTATACAGCTTCTTGTCAGAAGTGGTTCCGGCTGCGGAACAAGCTGGTGTTCTAATGTGTATCCATCCCGACGATCCACCGTATCCAATCCTTGGCTTGCCTAGAGTTGTGAGTACAGAAGCTGATATTCACGAACTTTATGCTGCTGTACCATCTCCGAATAACGGACTAACCTATTGTACCGGTTCTTTCGGAGTTAGAGGGGATAATGATCTTCCCGGAATGATCGAGCGTCTTGGCGATCGCATTCATTTCATTCACCTTCGTGCAACTAAACGCGATGAAGAAGGAAATTTCCACGAGGCAGATCACCTTACCGGCGATGTAGATATGTACGCTGTAATGAAAGCTTTATTAACAGAGCAAAGGAAACGTCAGGAAGCGGGCCGTAAGGATCTTCGTATGCCGTTCCGTCCTGATCATGGTCACAAAATGCTTGATGACCTAAACAAGAAAACCAATCCTGGTTATTCAGCTATCGGTCGATTGAGAGGACTTGCAGAGTTGCGTGGTCTGGAGTTAGGTATCGAGCGGTCGGGAATATAAAAACCAGGACCTATAACTGTATACAGCCTGAATAGAAACCTCAATTGGGATACAAAAAGCCTGATTCCTTCTGGAATCGGGCTTTTTTATATTCCAGGTATTCTATCTTAGAAATTCTTTTATGAATATGAACTTTTTTACAACAATTGCGTAGAACCAAAACTTATAAACTTATACAAAAAAAGTTTCCCATCTTCTAATCATTCTGGATAATTTATATCAGAAGATAGGGTATCCAATACTTTAGGTTGAATTTTTCGCATGGACAATAAGCACATATCGCAGTTAAAAAATCACGAGTTGTCTAACTGGCAAATGGCCGAATTACTAGATAGCATTAACATTGGTTTTTTTTCCCGCGACCTTATTGCTGAAAAATATCTTAGTCTATCAGATGGCCTTTCTAAGATATACGGGTACACTTTAGAAGAGTTTTACAATAATAATAGGCTGTGGTACGATGTCATTCTGGAAGAAGACAGGTATGTTGCCGAGGAGGAACTGCAAGATCTTAAGAAGGGTAAGAAAAGCATTGCTGAATACCGTATTCAACACCCCGAGGGCAGCATAAGATGGCTGGAAGTAAGAACTCTTCCCGTATTTGATGGGGAAATTCTGGTGAGGGTAGAAGGTGTGGTATCTGATATTACCAAGCGCAAACTTGCAGAGTTACAAACTGTAAAAGCAAAAGAGCTTTCCGAGAGTATCATCAATAGCCTCCCAGGCATTTTCTACCTGTTTGACGAGCAAGGTAAGTATTTAAGCTGGAATAAGAATTTTGAAAAGATTACCGGATATGATGCTAAGGAAATTATAAACTTATCTCCACTTGATTTGGTTGTTGACAATGATCGAACTTCTGTTAGAGATGTTGTGCTCCGTGTTTTTCGGGACGGCCAGGGGGATGTAGAAGCCGGCTTGAAGGTAAAGGACGGAAACATCTATAAGTATTACTTCAATGGTCAAAAGCTTGTTATAGACGGCAAGAATTACCTGGCTGGAATGGGCATAGACATCTCTAAAAGGAAAGCTGCTGAGGAGACTTTGCAGAAAAATGAACAGATGTTGTCTTATATCCTTGATTTAATTCCCCAGGCGATTTTCTGGAAGGACACTAAGAGTAACTTTATGGGGGGGAACAGCATTTTTGCAAAAATGTTGGGAGTAGATGATGTAAGAACGGTGATTGGTAAGAATGACTTTGATTTTTCACCTACACCGGAGGAAGCCCGAATGTATCAGCAGGACGACCAGGAGGTGATGAAAGCCAAAAGTCCAAGAATGCATTACATCGAAAGCTTTAGGCAAAGTAATGGAGAAGTAACTTGGCTCGATACCACTAAAATTCCTCTTAAGGACCAGAATGATGAGGTGTATGGTATATTGGTGGTTATCGAGGATATCACGGAGAAGAAATTAAAGGAAGATAAACAGAAAAAAGTCAATGAAGATCTGATCCGGAAGAATATTGAGCTTACTGATTTTTCGTATATAGTTTCCCACCATCTACGTGCGCCTATATGTAAAGTACTTGGACTCGCATCTCTTTTCGATAGACAGAATCCTGATACAGACTTGAATGGAGAAGTAATTGGGTATATAGCGAATGAAGTTGCCAATCTCGACACGGTAGTTAAGGATCTAAATACAATACTGGCAAATCAAAGTCCTGCTGGAAAGTTATTTGAGACCATTTCTCTTGCCGATCTGTTTAATGATGTCAAAAAACCTCATGAAAATGAATTACATGAAACAGGAGGAATGATAAGACAAAGCTTCGAAGTGGCAACCGTGAAAACAGTCAGAAGTTATCTCTTCAGCATATTTTCAAACCTTATTAGCAATGCAATTAAATATAAGCATCCTGAAAGAGCTCCGGAGATAGTGGTGAGGTCGTATTCGAGTGAAGGAGGGACATACGTCTCTTTTCAGGACAACGGCCTCGGGCTTGATCTGAAGAAGGTCGGGGGAAAGATCTTTGAGTTCTATAACAACTTTCAATACGGTTTAGGAACGGGGAGAGGTATTGGGTTGAAATTGGTAAAAACACAGGTAGAGGCAGTTGGTGGGAGTATTGAAGTGGAAAGTGCGCCTGGTGAAGGCACGTGTTTTAAGATTTACCTTCCGAACGAATAGCAAAAAGCAAATGCTCCCGTAGCAAAGCATAAAAAAGAAAAAACTGTTTACTGCTTCCTTATTTAGACTAATTCTTACTAACTTAGTCCCCCAGTTAAAGCCGTATAAACCGGCATTAAAAGTCAGTAAACATTGTCTTTAAAAATGAAGAAACTACTTATTGTTATCTCAACATTAGTCTCACTTTCCTCTCAGGCGCAAAAAAACGTTTTCCTTGATCAGGCTTTTTGGCAAAATAAGCCGGATGTGAACCAGGTTAAGTCTGAAATAGAAAAAGGAAACAGTCCCTCTCAGCTAAATTTCATGAGCATGGATCCTGTGGTTTTAGCAATTAATTCACAGGCCTCTAATGAAACGATCAAGTTCCTTTTGGATCAGAAAGGGAATGACGTTCATAAGCTAACCCATGATGGTCGTACTTATATATTTTGGGCTGCAAGTAAAGGCAATATAGAACTGATGGACTATTTATTGCAAAAAGGATCGGATGTTAAGGTGCAGGATAGTCATGGCTATACACCTCTGACTTTTGCTGCTACAACCGGTCAGCAGGATACAAAACTCTATGATCTGTTGCAAAAACATGGTGCAGATTTTAAGAAAGATCTAAATCACGATGGGGCAAATGCTTTATTGATAGGGGTAGGTAATGATAAAGGATTGGCACTTACCGACTATTTTATATCAAAAGGAGTTGATATAAAAAGTACTGATGCCGCTGGGAATACAGCATTCAACTATGCTGCCCGTTCTGGGAATATCGAAAATATGAAAGCTTTGCTAAAAAGAGGTGTCGGGTATAACGATAATGCAATGCTAATGGCTAGCCAGGGATCCCGGAGAGATGCAACAAAACTGGAGGTTTATCAATACCTGGAAAGTCTTAAAATAAAACCGAATGCAATCGGAAAAGGAGGCGAAAATGTTCTTCATAACATTGCTCGTAAACCTAACCAGAAAGAGATTATTCAATACTTCATTTCAAAAGGAGTTGATGTAAATAAGGCAGATGCAGAAGGTAATACACCATTGATGAACGCTGCGGCAGTTAACAGGGATACTGCCACCCTGGCTCTATTGGTAGCCAAAACAAAGAACATCAATCAGGCGAACAATAAAGGCGCAACTGCATTAGCTTTAGCAGTGAGCAGTAACTCTGAACCTGTGGTAAGATATTTAATTGATAAGGGAGCTTCATTAAATGTAATTGACAAGAACGGAGATAACCTGGCGGCTTACCTGCTGCAAGCTTACCAGCCTCGTACTTCAGAGGATTTTGCTGCTAAGTGGAAATTGCTTGAAGAAAAGGGAGTGAATCTGGCTACTGCTCAGAAAAATGGAAATACTCTATATCACCTTGCAGTGTTAAAAAATGATCTATCCCTGCTTAAACGTTTCGAGAATTTAAAGGTCGATATTAATACAAAAAATAGCGAGGGCCTCACTGCTCTTCACAAAGCAGCTATGGTTTCTAAAGACGACGCTATTCTAAAATACCTGGTATCATTGGGCGCAAAGAAAGATGTTCAAACCAGCTTTAATGAAACGGCATTCGATTTGGCAACCGAGAATGAGTACCTGGCAAAAAATAAAGTTTCTGTAGATTTTTTAAAATAATTGATGAATAGGATTTTTAGTGCGGCTGCTGCCGCTTTATTGCTGTTGTTAACTATTTCAACGTCTTCCTTTGCTCAAAAGGGCGGATCATCTAAATACAAGTGCATGATCCAGATGACTAACTATATGGGAGAGGGAGCCTACATTGTTGTTTCACTGATAGATAGCAAGGGAGCTTACGATAAAACCTTATATGTGATGGGCTCTGATAAAAAGTGGTATCCTGATTTGAAAGAATGGCATAAGGCCTTTGCCAAAAAGAAACAAGACATCAGTGCAATCACAGGAGCATCCGTAGCTGGTGGAGACCGCAGTGTACATGTTTTAGAGATTGAAAACGCAAAGATCAATACAGGCTATAAACTGCGATTTGAAAGTGCATTAGAGGATAACAAATATCATATCAAAGACGTGGAAGTTCCATTAACAACCGAAACGCTGTCTGGAAAAAGTGAAGGTACGGGCTATATCCGCTACGTGCGTTTCATGCCTAATTAATACCTTTCTTGTATGACGATATCTATTTGGAGATACAGCCATTTAGCCCTGGCTGTATCTTCTTTTATTTTGTTGACCCTGGCATCAGTAACAGGCATCATTCTCGCCTTTGAGCCTATCACGCAAAAAGTTCAACCTTATCGATCGTCAAATTTCGAGCAGTTAACCCTGGCTCAGACTCTACCTGTTCTTAAGAAGAAATATGCAGACATCAGCGAAATGAGTGTTGATGCAAACGGATTCGTACTAATAAAGGCTTCGGATGAAGAAGGTGAGCCATTGGAAGTATACGTAGATGCCGCCAATGGAAATATCCTCGGAAAGCCGGCTAAGAAAAGTAGTTTCTTCGAATGGGTAACCGGGCTACACCGCTCTCTTTTCTTACATGAAACCGGCCGTTTCATTATTGGTCTCACCGCTTTTCTTCTAAGCTTAATCACGATATCGGGTCTCATTCTTGTTATTCAGCGGCAGCGTGGAATAAAACGTTTTTTTGCTAAGATTGCAAAAGATAGCTTTGCGCAGTACTACCACGTAGTTTTAGGGCGACTAAGCCTGATCCCCATCCTTGTGATCGCTATTAGCGGAACGTACTTGTCTTTTCTGAGGTTCAAGCTGATTGAAGAAAAAAAAGTATCAAAGGAAGTAGATTTCGATGCGATCCGCTCCAAACCAGAAAAAACGCTGCAGGATATTGAGTTATTCAAACGAACCCTGCTGTCAGAAGTAGAGTCTGTTGAATTTCCTTTTTCAGAGGATGTGGAGGATTATTACACCTTGAAGCTTGAGGATAAAGAGCTAACAGTTAACCAAATCACAGGGGATATTCTTACGGAGGTACCTTATTCAACAGCAACGATAGCAGGTAAATTAAGCCTGGATGTTCATACCGGCCGCACAAATGCTATCTGGGCTATTGTGCTTATGATTGCCTCCGGAAATATTTTATTCTTCATTTATTCTGGTTTTGCCATTACACTTAAACGCAGGAAGAACATTGGCAAAAACAAGTTTAAGCCAGAGGAGGCACGTTTTGTTATTTTGGTAGGGTCTGAAAATGGCACAACCTTTAAATTTGCAAAGGCAGTTCAGGAACAATTACTGGCAAAGGGTGAGAAATCGGTCGTTGCAGAATTAAACAATTATAAAGAGTTTCCGAAGGCAGAACATTTGCTGATCATGACTTCCACTTACGGATTAGGTGAAGCTCCGAGCAATGCAAGTCGGTTCCTCTCCCTTCTCGAGAAATATCCACAGAAACAGAAGGTCACCTTTTCCATACTCGGCTTTGGTTCTCATGCCTATCCTGATTTCTGTCGTTATGCTTATGATGTCAATAACAAATTAGCTGTGAAGGACTGGGCCTCGGCCTTGTTAGAAGTCCATACGGTAAATGACAAGTCTATAGAGGAGTTTAATCTTTGGATGGAAGCCTGGTCGAGCCAGGCAGATATCAGGCTTGAAGGGAATGAGGTCATTAACCTGACCGCACCTCCAGACCTGGAACCATTCCAGGTAATTGCTAACTCGGAAGCACAAACAGATGAAACCTTTTTATTGCGTTTAAAAGGAAAGGCTACAGCAAACTTTACTTCCGGAGATTTGCTTGCAATTTATCCAGCTAATGATCATAGAGAACGGTTATACTCCATTGGTAAAATAGGCGATGAGCTTCAATTAAGCGTGAAGTTGCACGAGAATGGCTTGGGATCAGGCTATTTACATAAACTGAATGGTGGAGAGGAAATTAAAGCTCGTCTTGTTTCCAATCCTCATTTTCATTTTCCGGAAAAGGCTTCTTCTGTTTTCCTTATATCTAACGGTACAGGAATAGCACCCTTCCTGGGGATGATCGCCCAAAATAGAGATAAATTACCCGTGGTTTTATATTGTGGATTCAGGCAAAGGAGCTCATTTAACATCTTTGGAAATTTTCTTCAACAGCAGCAATCGGAGGGACGACTTCAAAAGATTGAGCTTGCGCTTTCCCGCGAGGAAGAGAAACTCTATGTTAGCAATATGATAGAACGCGACGCTTCTGGTATTGCAAAAAGTCTTGCCGAAGGGGGTGTAATCATGCTTTGCGGGTCTTTATCCATGCAGAAAGACGTTATCACCGTACTGGACAAAATTTGCCTGGATCAAAACAGCAAAAGTGTAAGTTATTATCAATCGCATGGGCAGATCCTGATGGATTGCTATTAATGCTTCAATCGCTTCTTTTTCAAACGCAGGTCTTTCGAGGAGTATATCTTTCCTTCATCAGTGATTAGGATATAGCTGAATTCTGGGAAAGACTTGATCAGGTCAATGCCCGACTTTTTACCAAGTACCATCATTGAAGTACTGAATCCGTTAGCTTTCTCAGTACTTGGCCCAAATATAGTTACACTACAAACACCTGTAGCCGGGTAACCGGTTGCGGGATTGATAATATGCGCGTATCGCTTGCCGTCGAAAACAACAAATTTTTCATAACTTCCTGAGGTAACCACAGCGTTCTTTGTTAAAGCCATCACCTGGAATATTTCATCGTTTTTTAGCGGATTAGTGATCCCTATTTTCCAGTTCGTGCCATTAGGATGTTTTCCCCAAACTGCCATATCTCCTGATCCATTTACAATTCCGGCCTCAATACCTTTTGCCTGCATCATTTCACGACACCGATCGGCTGCATAACCTTCGCCCAAGGCTCCGAACCCAATCTTCATCCCGGCTCTTTTCAAAAAGATAGTGCTTTTTTCCTTATCCAGGATAATATCCTTATACCCTACCTTTTCAACTGATTTCTTAACCGCTTCAGGAGAGGGCATCTCTGTCATAGACCCATCGAATTTCCATATCCTGTCCATAGCAGCAAAGCTGATGTCGAAGGCTCCATGAGTTAGCTCCGAAAGCTGAAGAGCGCGTTCTGTGAGTTCAAAGACCTCTTTGTCAACTTTCACAGGCGCGATCCCTGCATTACGGTTTACCTGCGATATCTGCGTCTCAGGCTTCCAGTCGGATATTAAAAATTCAATTCTGCTAACCTCTGCAATAACCTGATCTATTTCCCGCTGCGCAGTTACTGAGTCCTTAGCCACGATAGTGATGTCCCAGCGGCTGCCCATAAGTTTAGCTGTCCTCTTGCCTAATGTCTGGGAAAGACCGTGAAGCGTAAGTACTGACAGGAAAAGTAATAGAAAGATTTTTTTCATCCTATGAACTGCCTGAAGCAATAGTAATTGATCTAATATAGATGGTATCAAGATTGCAAAGGTAGCAATCTTTTGTTGTCCGGAGATTTGCGATGCTGGCGCAAAGAAGAAGTCAGGATAGCCCTTTCTGCTTGTTACATATCTCTTAAGAAGCTTTTCTAAACTGAGAAGGAGTTAGCTCCAGGTGCTTCTTGAAAAAGTTATTGAAGTGTGTACTTTCTTCAAAACCTAAAGCGTATGCAATCTCCGAAATATTCCAGGTACTGTGCTTTAATAGAATTTTGGCTTCCTTTAGGAGCCTCTGCAGGATCAATTCAGATGTTGTTTTGCTTGTTGTTTCTTTAACAGATTTATTCAAATGGTTTACGTGCACAGCAAGCTGGGCTGCAAAGTCGGATGCAGAACGAAAAGCCAAACGCTGTCCCACATTAGTTATCGGAAATTGTTTCTCCAATAAGTCAAGGAACAATGAAGAAATCCTTGATGAAGCATTAGAGGCATCAGTGCTTATAGTCGTTGCCGACCGGATCTTAAGCGTTTTATGAATAAGCTGAAACACGAGGTTTCTCAGCACGTCATTTTTAAAGTTAAAATCTGCATTGATCTCTTCAAGCATTTGCTGGTAAACAGAAGCAATACCTTCTACCTCATTTTCTTCAAGCTCGTATACCGGAAAACCACCAGGTTGAAAAACCGGGTATCGCCTCAGATCTCCGAAGCCGTCGAAATAATCCTCGGAAAAGATACAGCTAAAGCCCCTCTGCTCTGGCTCAAGTGGAACCCAGTTGTAGGGAATCATTGGATTTGCAAACAGAAGAGCGTAGTTTGAAATCTCGAAGCTTTTATCTGCATAGTGGATCCTGCTTTTTCCTTTTACCAAACAGATCTTGAAATAGTTCTTTTTATCGAAGGAGATAGGAGGTGCATCTGTAGCTGCAAGCTCATTAATTTGAAAAACATTAAAATGAGCACGTCCGTTGTTAAAATCAAGAGGTTTCTTGAGAAATCTTTCTGTGTAATATTGTTCCAGTGTTTGCAGTTTCATCGGTAAATACTCCCTGTAATGCCGGGTATGCTTATCAACGACCGCTATAAAATTATGCAAAAATTTCATTTGTTGGATTTGAAACAGGGACAAGGCCTTTCTAGTTCTTGTCCCTGTAATGGATTTAGGCAACGCTTTCCTTTATAAAAGTTTCTAAGGGGGCCTCAATAGCTTCCAGGGCAACCAATGGGTTCCAGAAGTCTACATACTTCGTTATTTTTCCATCAATAGTATTATGTACAACGGATATGTACTTCTGGTTGTAGGGCTTGCCTGTAGAAATGGCATGGCCTTTACTTGTAAATTCAGCGATCACTAAAGCTGGATCTTCCGTGGCATGGAAGTGTAAATTCTCGAACTCAACCTTGAAGTGCTCAGGGAAGTTTTTCATATACTCAAACAACTCCTGTTTACCTTTTACGCTTTCGGGAAAGCCTTTGGGGCCATAGGGAAACTCAAGAACGCCGTCTTCGGTGAAAAGATCTACCCATTCAGCAATTCTTCCTGCTGAAAGGTACTCTAAGTGATTTTTAAATGCTTGTTGTGCTAACTCTCTTGTGTTTTCTTGTGATTTCATGATTGTATCTCCTTTTAATTTTCTTTTTGTTAATTGTTGATACAAAGGTAGATCTGTAAGCAGGGGTAGGGATAACAGTATTCAAATCGAAAATTATAAAAATCAAATATTAGACTTAAAAAGGCGATTTTTTCATGCTTTAGGTGTCTGGATTAAGCTTGTTAGAGCGCCAGTAATAGATGTTAGATAGCACTCCAATATTTTGTTGAACTTATCTCCGACTTATTGCTTGCTTTTCTATGAATTACCTGAATAAGCATCATTATTTTTTTAGACGAATTGCTATAACATGACCTTAATCATTTCCACAATAAGGCTCTTCTATATTTTCGCGACTGTAAATCTTACTTTATCATGGGAAAAAGGAAAACAGCCAAATCTTCCTGCCAGTATTCCGAAAAGGAATTACGGAACAATGCACTGAAACACTATGAGCAAGCCTGCGATTTATTAATCGGGCCAGGATATTTTCATCTTTTTTCACCTGAACTTCGAAACGAGCTGGTTAACCAGCGGCCTCCGGCTCTAAAGTTGAAAGAAATTACTCCGAGAAGTGCTCCAGATTCTAGACTGGAATTTTTTAGTTTCGCCTTCAAAATAGGAATTCGTCAGAAGTCTATTTTTACCCTGAACGGGCAAGAAATACCGCTTTATCTGTTTTTTCGCGAAGGTGTAACTCTGATTTATCAAGTATACCTGATGGATGAACTATCCGATTTTAAGAGTGCCACCTTAAAAAGAATGTTCAAGCCTTATTTTGATCTTGGCACAACAGCAAGTGCGCTAGATACAATGCTTCAATTATTACACGGCTTCAACTATGTTTTCTTAGACTGGGGTGCTGAAATGTATTGCTTCAATATCAGCTCAATGGCTGCTTTTCATCATAAGCAAGATTGTAACGAGGTGGAGCTCCAAATTATTCGTCCGTTTCACAAAAAGATATGTATTGAGGGTCATACCAGAGAGATTATCTGGGTGGGATGGCCTGACTATTACGGAGGTGTTAATTATGTTAGTATTGAACCATCAAAACTAGGCTTACAAGGTAATGAACCTCTTCCAATATTTATTCAAAAACATGCTCTGCAGCGGTTGCAGGAGAGACTATCCCTATTGCCAGGACCAGTACATTTTTCTTTATTCAACTTATTTATGGATGTTGAATTCGATTGTCTCACTAAAGAGAATTATTGCTTGCTTGCTTTGAAAGTTATGGACCAGAAACTAGGTTACTTGCTGTGTAGCTTACACGGAGACGTCATTGTTATACGTACATTTTTGTTTCTGACAAATGATGGAACTCCCGAAGGTCAAAAATTACAAGAGCTAACGAAGGTTAATCGCCTGGACAAACAATACCTGGGAATCGATACACTTAAGGCATTTTTGGAAATGAACATTGAAAGTAATGCAGTGTTATCGGGGCTTTTCAATGAAGCGGGCTGCAGTGGTCTTCTAAATACGGAACCGCTAATAGCCTTAAGGCAAATTGATCTCGCTGCTAAAGATCCTGCACTGCTTCTTAAATATCTGAATCTATAATCATCGAGGATAATGGCAGAAGGCTCATTCAGGCCAGTATGAATGGTGGATTTTGTATATTTGATCTCTCGCCAGTTACTGCCAACCACACTTCCAACTTTTCCGCTAACTGAGCCATTCGCTCCATTGTTAAATTTTACCATTTCAAATAAATTTTAATTTTAACTATTTGTGAATTATTCCTGAAAACCTCTTGATACCGGTATTATCTGTTTTGATGATGCAATGGTAAGGGCAGAATTTCTCCTGGAAAAATGAGTGAAAGGACTTGAAATGATTTGAAAGAAATTGAAAGGATTTGAAAAGCAAACGCTGGTAAAACACGGCTTTCTTCGCCGTTTGTTCACCTTTTCTTTTACTGCTGGCTAAGACTGCTTCGGGGCAGCTTCGGGACGGGCTTTCCTATTCTTTTACTTGTCTTTTACTTCTCTTATGCTTTTCTTTTAAAAAAGTCGTCCTAGACTCGGAGGAGAGTCGGAGGATTAGCGAACCGGTCTCGAACCGGTCCCGAACAGGAGTAGGAGGCGAGACGGTGCCAAGTACGTGAATTTTCATTTTCAAAAGATACCTCATTGGCTTTTACAGCTTTCTATTAGTTAATTCTTCCTTCAAAGGTTTTCGTATCTCCCTAGCTTCCCCCGCTCTTTGAGATATGGCAACTCAAAGGAAATCATAGGTTCGGCAAATCCGGCTAATCCGAACGTATAAAGCATCTGCAAGTTAGACCCTTTGGGCTGGCAGTAATAACATAAAAGGCTGTTTTCGCAAGCCTATTCTGAAGTTAAAGCTTATGGTTGGGGAAAAGTAAGGCTCCCCTTATTTTAATAGTAAAATGTATTATACTATTTTACGATCTAACAAGCGGAAAATAAATATGGGAAGGCTGATTTTAGCTTTATTTTTTATGATACTCTTTACCTCATGCGCCCTCAAAAAAAAGAGCGCTACGGACATTGAATTTAGGATAGTTGATAGGACTATTAAAGAAGATTTGCCTGTAACTTTAAAAATTAGTAATAAAACACGTACTAATTATTATTTTCCTGTAATAACTTCACTCAATAGTGAGAAATGGAGATATATGTTATCTGCAGACGAAAATCGTTTTTTTTTCTTACATCCAATTTGTTTCGACTTTAAGGAGAATGAAAGGTATTGGAGTTCGGATAACTGTTTTGCCGAACATAAGGTAGATTCGGAACTAGTGCTGCTCAATCAACTATGGGAAGAGAAGAAACAAAAGATAGAACCGAAGGATCTGATCTTAATAAAATCCGGTCAGAGTGTTAATATTAGTGTTCCGATATCCGCGGCTTTAAAAATCACAGAAAATTGTTCCTGGGAATTACAAAAGGATAGAGGAGAGAAATGCCTCAAACTAGCGATAAATTACTTTGCTAAGAATGAGGAAGTAGTTAACAAATTCCTAAATATGGAAGTTATAGAAGCACTGAAAAAAATGGGATTTGAATTGTACAGTAAGGAAATTAATTCTAATAGAAGACGATTATTATTAAAGTAGATTTAACGAATCTTATGTTGACCGTTATTTATCGGCTACGGACAACTAAGCAATTGAACTGAGGATTTGATAATGAAATGGCAAAACCGCTTCGCCATTCTGATCCTGATGCTCCTGCAGGGCAAGAGTAGTTTCAGTGTTCGTCTTAATTCTAAATCATTTATTTTTTTTAATAACTCATAATCCTATCTTTGCCCTGCCGCATCCGTAGTTCAATGGATAGAATGTGAGATTCCGGTTCTCATGATATAGGTTCGATTCCTATCGGGTGCACAAAGAAGGTCTTCTTAAATTAAGAAGGCCTTTTTCTTTTTTAAATTTACAACACTTATGAGTTTAAACCAGGCTGCCTAGTAAGGAAGAACAATAACGCCCCTCTAACCTCAAAGCTCTTATTACCGCAAACATTCCAGAAATACTTGCTCGGAAATTAAGGCTTCAGAAATGCTCGAGCACAAGCAATCAGTCTGCAAGTTATTGGATTTAAAAAGATAAATTGGCAAGTCCTTGCTAAAAAAGTATTAGTTTATGATATACTTATTTAGGTAATTAGGGGAGCATGTTTAGATTTTTGAGTAATATCCCTAAGATCGAATCGCGTCGGATCGTGCCATTGCTTTTTTTGATAATGGCAGCTGTTCTGATTACCAGTTTTAAAGCAAGCTTGGCTTCTTATCCTCAAAAGGGAAAGAAAAAAGTTGTTTTAATTGCCGGAGAAAAATCTCATCCCGCCGGCACCCACGAATACATCAAAACAGTGCGACTCATTAAAACAATGCTTGATAATTCCAATGTATCTGGAGAAGTAAAAACTGAAGTGCATCTGCATGGATGGCCTTCCAATGAAAATACCTTAAATGATGCTGATCTTATCCTATTTGTCTCCGATGGTAATGACGGCTATAATTTCGGCGATGTTCCCTTCATGACTCCCTCCAGGATGGAGGTGATGGAAAAGCAAATGAAAAGGGGCTGTAGTTTATCTCTTATTCATTTTTCCACTTTTGCTACCTATAATCACGGGCAATCCATCTTGAAATGGGCCGGAGGATATTTCGACTGGCAGGATTCGAAAGGCAACAGGCACAATTACTCGTCATTAAAGGAAATGGAAGCAGAGCTTAAACCTGCCAATACAGTCCACCCGATCTTAAATGGCATTAAGCCTTTCCAGCTTAAAGAGGAGTTTTATTATAACATGCGCTTCCTGGAAAGCAAAGAAGGACTCACTCCATTATTGGAAGCGCCAGCTCTAAAAGGAAATCCGGGTACAGGAAATATAGTGTCATGGGCCTTGCAAAGACCAGATGGCGGCAGAGCTTTCAGCTCGACCATGAATCATTACTATTCCAATTGGGGAAATAAGGACTACCGGAAATTCATGCTAAATGGAATTGCCTGGGCAGCCGGAATTGACATTCCGGAAAATGGGGTAGAGGCAAGGTATTATAGAGACGCAGAGGTAACCAGCCATATTTATAAAAGGTATGTAAAGGCACTGCTGATCACGACAGGCCATAGTCAAGCATGGGCCGCCAATACTATTCCCTTACAGGATGCAATAGATGGGGATAAAAGGATAATGGTTGACGTTACAAGCAATATTAATGATATCTGGCAGTATGATCTTAATGACTATAAGCTTCTTATCCTCAACAGGAAGGATACTGTTGGTATAAATAGATACTCAGAAGAGGTGCTCGAAGGATATCTAAAGAATGGGGGATCAATGTTAGCCCTCACCTTCAAATATCATGATGCCGGTCGTAAATCAACTATTGCTACTGCCGGCTGGGCAGAATATGCTTCAATCTTCCGGCGGGAGCTGGTTGGAGACAATGATAATACACAACCGACTTCTATGCGGGTAACAGCTGTAAATCCTCAATACCCTACAAAAGGTATAAAGGTAGAGGTTCCTGTAACATTCAGACTGGAAGGAGAACGTGAGATCGATACACTACTCCTAGCCAGGGATAGGGCTTCCGGAATAAGTATGCCCCTTGTTTGGACATATACTTACGGCCGCGGCCGTATTTTTCAAAGCTCAATAGGATCCAATCCCGCTGATTTTAAGCAAAAAAATGTTTCCCGCTTATTCCGCAAAATGGCCTCTGAAATCATCGTCAAAGAGTAACTTATTCTTTTACCTGTTTTTTTAACTTTCCAGGGGATAAAATAGTATCGTGAAAAATCAATTAAGTACTGTTGATTCTTCACGTATTTCTATTCTTTTGAAGATCAAAAATCGCCAAATATGATAAACCAAATTCGAAAGCTGATTTCGCTAGTATTATTATTTCTTGTGATAGACGCCACTGCCCAACCGGGACTGCAAAGTAACGCGGTGAAGAAGGACTGGTGGCATATCGATGTACTCCAGCCTTATAAATTACCACAGGGTGTTAAAAAGATGAGCTTTATCAAAGTAAAGGGAAATACTTTCGTTGATGAAAGCGGAAAAGTTATTGTGTTTAAAGGCCTATCCATCTCTGATCCTGACAAGCTCGTAAAAGACGGACGCTGGAACAGAAAGCATTTTGAAGTGATCAAAAGCTGGGGTGCAAATGTTATCCGTATCCCCGTTCATCCCGTTGCCTTCCATCAACGCGGTGTGGTGGAATATATGAAGCTGCTTGACGAAGCGGTTAACTGGTGCTCAGAATTAGGTATTTATGTTATTATCGACTGGCATGCCATCGGTAATCTACCCATGGAGATCCTTTCGCAGGATATGCATAATACTACCAAAAAGGAAACCTTCAACTTCTGGAGGATGATAGCAGAGCATTATAAAGATATTCCTACTGTTGCCTTTTATGAGTTATTTAATGAACCCACTACCTATGAAGGGCAATATGGAACAGCTAGCTGGGAAGAATGGAAACAATTGATGGAGAAGCTTATCGACCTTGTTTATGTTTATAATAAAAATGTAGTTCCCCTTGTGGCCGGATTCAACTGGGCCTATGATCTTACTCCAGTCAGGGAAAATCCAATAGCCCGTGAAGGTATTGCCTACGTTACCCATCCATATCCAGGAAAGAGGTCAATTCCCCGCGAGCCAAAGTGGGAGCTTGATTTTGGATTTGTTGCTGATAAATATCCGGTTGTGGCAACAGAACTGGGTTTTATGAAAGGAGATGAAGATCTTAATCTGAAAGACGATGGAGTTTACGGTCGTTCTATTGTAAACTACTTTAACAAAAAAGGGATTTCATGGGTGGTATGGGTTTTCGATCCCGACTGGATCCCTCAGATGATCGAAAACTGGAACTACGAGCCGACAGGTCAGGGTAAGTTTTTCCGGGATGTATTCCAGGGCAAATACAAGTACGATAAGTAAAGTTTTTAAGTGTATGCATTTAAGCCGCAGGTTCGCCTCTGCGGCTTTTTTTTATGATATACCCTTCTGTTACGCAGGAAAAGAGGTTGGAATTTAAATAGTTATGGCTAAAAAAGTATTGGTTAAATGAGGCTAATACACTGAAATTTACAAGAGTAAACCTGATGACCCCTGGTGACAAAAAATGAGAAATATGGCCATCGGTTTAATACTTACTAAAGATTGGCTTGCGAGCTGGTAAGCCTCAATCTGCCTCTTAACCAATAAAACTTATTAAGCCATTATGAAAGTAGGAATTGACAGCTACTGTTTTCATCGACTCTTCGGTGAAGTGTACCCCGGTCAGAAGAAGCCGGAAAAGGAACTTTCTTTTGAAGATTTCTTATTAAAAGCTGACGAATTAAATATCGAGGGTGTATCTCTCGAATCGTGTTTCATCCCCCGTTTCGATAAAGATTACCTGGCGGGCATTAAGCAGCATTTGGACCTGTCAGGGATGGACAGGGTGTATGCCTGGGGGCATCCCGACGGTCTGGAAGGCGGCAGGAATGAACGGGCCTTTGAAGAGATGGTGCAGCACATTGAATATGCAGACCAGATAGGAGCAAAGGTAATGCGGGTAGTAGGCAGCAGCTTACAATTCCGCTTCGAGGATCATCAGCCACAGCTGGAAAAGCTCAGCAAGATGTTTTCAGAAGCTACCAAAGTAGCAGAGAAGTACGACATCAAACTTGCTGTAGAAAATCATATCGACTACAATTCTGACGAGATCCTCCAACTGGTCACCAATGTGAACTCTTCCCATTTCGGCGTGAATTTCGATAGCGGCAATTTCCTGCGCGTCCTTGATGATCCTATTCAGGCAATGGAAAAACTGGCACCATACGTTTTTGCTACGCATATAAAGGACCTACGGCCGGTAAAAGGGGTACCTGTTAATGAATGGTATTTCTTCTCCTGCGTTCCAACTGGCGACGGACTGATCGATAATGCCCGTCTTGCTCAGATCCTTAAGCGGCATAGTTACGAAGGCTTTTTGGCCGTGGAGATCGATTTTCTCCATCCTGAGTACAGTAATCAGGAGGAGCTGGTAGTTAAACGCAGCCTTGAAGTTTTGTGGGGAATCGCTGACAGATTAACCTATGCATAAGAACTTGAACATAGGCATTGTCGGCTATAAGTTTATGGGCAGGGCTCATAGCAATGCATGGATTAAAGCTCCCCTTTTTTTTGATGTTCCGGCTCGTCCTGTTCTCAAGGCGGCCTGCGGAAGGCATAAGGAATCATTACAGGAATTTGCCGATAAGTGGGGCTGGCAGGAAATTGAGACGGATTGGAGAAAAATGATCACGCGGCAGGATATCGATATCATCGACATCGCCTTGCCTCAGCATCTACATTATGAAATTGCCATTGCGGCAGCCCGGGAAGGTAAGCATATTTTCTGCGAGAAGCCCCTGGCAATGAACAGCAGGCAGGCAGAGGAGATGCTGCAGGTATGTGAAGATAATGGGGTAGTTCACTACCTCAATCATAATTACCGCCGGACGCCTGCTATTTCCCTCGCAAAAAGGATGATAGATGAAGGACGCCTCGGCAGGATCTTTCATTGGCGCTGCGCTTATCAGCAGGATTGGATCGTCGACCCTGAGTTCCCGCTTACCTGGCAATTACAGAAAGAAACAGCTCAGGCAGGACCGCAGTGGGACCTCAACTCTCATTGCGTTGATCTGGCTCGTTTCCTTGTAGGGGAAATTATTTCCGTTACCTCCATGCAAACCAATTTTATCAAAGAAAGGCCTTTGGCAGATGAATCTACCACAGGTAATCTTCAGGCAGAAAGCAAGGGAGATGAAATGGGGGAAGTTACAGTGGAAGATGCAGCATTGATGCTGGTTCAATTTGAAAATGGAGCGATAGGATCTTTCGAAGCTACAAGGTTCGCCACCGGAAGAAAAAATAAACTATCCTTTGAAATATACGGAAGTAAGGGCAGTATCACTTTCGATCTGGAGAAGATGAATGAACTGCAGTACTTTTCCAACCAGGATACGGACGACTTGAAAGGCTTTCGCACCATTCTCGCTACCGAACCTACTCATCCCTATATAAAGAGCTGGTGGCCTCCCGGACACATTATCGGGTATGAGCATTCTTTTATCCATGCTGCTGTAGATTTCCTTTATGCGGTAGATGGAAAAGGTACGATCAGTCCCAACTTTCACGACGGACTAAAAACAATCGAAATACTGGAAGCAGGGGTAGCTTCCGCACAATCAAAGCAACAAATAACATTTAACGAAGAATATTATGGAATCTAACAAAGAGAAGTTCCTGAGGGACGGCTATGTAATTATTGATGTCCTCACTCAGCAGGAGATCAACGAGTTCAGAGAGATAATGGACGAATTGATCAGTCCGAAGATTAAAGCCGAGAGCACCGAAAAGCGCAGCTCATCTTTCCAGCATTTAGGAGATGATCTGTCTGATTTTGGAAAGGAAGCACGGCAGTATTATTTCCACTTGTTAACCAAACCCGGAACAGAGCCTATTCTGCATGCTTTTCATCACCCGGTGATCTTACAGGCCGTAGAAGAACTGATCGGTCCTAATCTGATCGTTAACAATGCCTCTATCCTAGCGGCAAATGTAGGTACCGAGTATTCTTTGGGCTGGCATAGGGACGTGATCCAGATCCCTCAGGATGAAATTGAGGACTGGCTTTTCTCTCCGGAACGTTTTCATAATAGTGTGCAGATAAACCTTCCTCTGGTTGAAGAAAACTCACTTTGGATTGTTCCTGGTAGCCATAACCGCCCTAATACCGAAGCAGAAAATGCAGCCTTTGGAGGTTCTAAGCATTATGCACCGGTTGGAGTTGAAATGCCTGGGGGTGTTCCTGTGAAATTGAAAGCAGGACAGGCAGTATTATACAACAATAACCTGATTCATCGCGGTTTTACTGAAAAAATGAAAGTGCCGCGTCGTACCCTTCACATGGGCTACCATAGCGCCGCATATCCTCCAACATGGCATTTCTATCTGCTTAATTCAGAACTGCTAACTCCTGAATATCTTGAGCGTTTAAGTCCGACCATGAGAAGAATGATGGAAGAATACCTTGAATGCCGCAGGCAATATCCCGACATGGCTGAAACATGGAAAAGGGAATACAATTTCCCGGAGGAATTTACAGTATAAAATTCTTTCTATGTAAACAGAGCTTCCTGTAATCGCTTCACGAAACGCCCTACTTCTGTTGCGATTACAGGATATTACATTTCCGGTGCTGATTACTTTCAGCGCCATTTTCCTTTCTTTCTTCAAACTAACCATCTCTACTCTAAATCAAAATGAAAGAAATAAACAAGAAAAGACTTTTTGCAGCCAGCAGTATGGCTTTAGTTGTCACAGCCCTTACTTTTGCTATCCGGGCAAATCTATTAGGTACCCTTGCAGCAGAATTCGGTCTTAGTCCCAAAGAAATAGGAGAAATTTCTTCCGCTGCATTTTGGGGATTCACCATTGCTATGTTTGTAGGGGGCCCAATTTGCGATAAAATAGGAATGGGAAGAATGTTTGCTATTGCATTCTTTAGTCACCTTGCCGGTATCGTCCTGACCATCTATTCAACAAATTATTTTACCCTTTTCTCATCCACCTTGCTTGTTGGTATTGGAAACGGCTTTGTAGAATCAGCAAGTTATGCCATGGTCAGCAGCATGTACACTCAGGAAAAAACAAAGAAGATCAACGACTGGCATATTTGGTTTCCTGGTGGCATTGTAATCGGAGGAGTAATAGCCTACCTCTTAACCCTGATCGATGCAGGATGGAAGATCCAAATGTTAGTAATGGTCATGCCAACACTGATCTATGGCGCAATGTTCTTCGGGCAGAAATTCCCTGTATCAGAGCGGGTTAGCAAGGGTGTTTCTGATAGGGAAATGATAAGGGAATGTTTTAGTCCTCTTTTTATTTTTATGATAGGTTGCATGCTTCTCACTGCAGCTACAGAATTGGGCACCAACCAATGGATCGCTGAATTACTGTCAACCGTAGGAGTTCCCTCCATACTTCTATTGGTGTTCATCAATGGAATTATGACTATCGGTAGGGCTAACGCAGGGTTTATTTTAAACAGGGTGTCAACCACGGGATTACTCCTGTTCTCTGCAATATTCTCATCTGCCGGACTGATCTGGTTGAGCTATGCCCAGGGTTATATGGCTTTTGCTGCCGCGGGGATCTTTGCAATGGGAGTATGCTTTTTTTGGCCAACAATGATCGGTTTTGTATCAGAACGATTGCCGAAAACAGGTCCTTTAGGGATGTCTTTGATGGGAGGTGTGGGATTACTATCAACATCTGTTGTCCTGCCGCTTTTTGGAATAGTATATGAACAGGAAATAGCCAGGGCAGGTGCGGGGCAGCTAGACCTGGAAAGTCTAAAAAATGCAGCTCAGGGAACAGAACTAGCCATTAAGTGGGCTGAAATAAAATTGATAGCAGGAGCTGGAACCTTGCGGTATGTTGCCATTTTACCAGCAATTCTGGTGGCTGCATTCGCATTTCTTTACTTCAAGCTACGAGGAAAAGCTTCAGCCAAAGTATTATCCGAAGATGTAAGTCTCGCATTAGAGTAAGTAAAAAGATTGTTTCCTACAATTCTTGGCTAAAAAAGTATTGCCGAAGGGTTAAAAAGAAAGCTAGTTTTGAATACTGACCATCGAATGAACGCAAAGGATGAATAGTAATCCTCCTTGCGATAAACCGGCAGAAATAGCTTTTATGAGAATTTGTTCTAATCCTGATCTTCAAAACCGGCGCAGGTTTTCCAGCATTATTGCAGCTGGGCTTATTTTCACGGCCATAAGTGCTTGTGTAAAGGGAAGGCTTTATGATAAGACGATAGATTGGGATCATGCAGGAGGAAATGCCGGTCAGACCAAGTATTCAGAACTCGATGAAATCAATACTGGTAACGTTAAAAATCTAAAGGTGGCCTGGGTGTATAACTCGGGCAATATGGCTGGTAACGTACAATGCAATCCACTGATCATAGGAGGAACAATGTACGTTACAACACCGGCCCATGAAGTGGTAGCACTTGATGCCACTACTGGAAAAGAATTATGGAAGTTCAATCCCTCACGTGAAGGAGAGAGTCTTGGAGGCATAAATCGCGGTTTGGGCTATTGGAAATCCGGTGGGCGCGGAAGCATCCTCTTTACCGCAAACAACTACCTGTATCAGATCGATATGTACACCGGAGAACCCGTGGAGTCATTTGGCTACAATGGCAGGATCGACTTAAATGAAGACCTTGTGAGGCCCGAATCAGAAATGGCAATTACTTCGCCGGGCTCGCCTACCGTATTTGGAAACCTGGTTATTACCGGAGCATTAAGCTGGGGGGCGCCCTCTAACGTCAGCGCTTTCGATATTAAAACCGGCAAAAGGGTATGGATCTTCAATACTATTCCGCGGCCGGATGAATTCGGTTATGATACCTGGGGTAACAAAGACTTTTGGAAGAAGGGAGCCGGAGTTAACTCCTGGTCGGGCATCACCCTAGATAAGGAAAACAAAATGGTTTTCTTCTGCACCGGTCAGCCAAAAGACGACTTTTACCGCTCGGATAATCAGGGTGCACAGCTCTATGGCAATTGCGTAGTGGCACTCGATGCAGAATCGGGGCAAAGGAAGTGGCACTATCAGGCTATCCATCATGATCTCTGGGATCTTGATCTGCCTGCAGCTCCCATCCTGGTGGAAGTAAAGCACCGGGGGAAGAAAGTAAAAGCGGTGATGCAGCTTACGAAAACAGGTAATACCCTGCTATTTGACAGGATCACGGGAGAGGTCTTGTCGAAGGTTGAAGAGGTACCTGTGCCGGCTTCAACATTACCCGGGGAGTATGCTTATCCTACACAACCCCGGGTAACCTGGCCGGAACCATTTGCAAGGCAAGTGGTAAAGGAAACCGAGCTGACCAATCGTACGCCTGAGGCCCGTGCTTACGCTCAGAAAGTATTTGCTTCGGCAGATGCGGGTTGGTTTATCCCACCCAGTAAAAAAGGCATACTCTATTACGGAATTCACGGAGGTGCCGAATGGGGAGGAGGCTCTTACGATGAGAAAGAAAATGTTCTGTATGTCAACTCCAATGAATTGGCCTGGTATATCCGGATGAAGGATATTAACGAGGTCCCTAGCGGTGAAACAGGCTCAAAATTAAGTCCCGGAAAGGCAGTGTTCCTTAAAATGGGATGCCCGAGCTGTCATGGTGCAAACAGGGAAGGTCAGGGAAGCATCCCCAACCTTACTAAAGTCGACCAGAAATATAAGCAGGAAGACTTAATGAAGATCGTAAAGAAGGGCAAAAATGCTATGCCTGCTTTTCCTCAGATCGAAGAGAAAGATCTGCTCGATCTCACTAACTTCCTTTTGAATAAAGAAAATGCCAATGCCGTTGTAGCTAAAAATAAGCCGGAGTACCGCTCGCTTGGATATGAGAAGTTTTTGGATCCCGAAGGATATCCTGCAACAGCTCCACCCTGGGGAACGCTTAATGCCCTCGATCTGAATACTGGCAAAATAAAATGGAAAGTGCCTTTGGGTGAATATGAAGAGTTGAAGAAGAAAGGGGTACCCACCACCGGGACGGAGAACTTCGGCGGTAGTATTGTAACAAAAGGAGGGCTGGTTTTTATTGCTGCAACACGCGACGAAAAATTCAGGGCCTTTGATAAGAGAACAGGTAAGATACTATGGGAAACAAAGCTTCCTTATGGAGGATATGCGACACCAGCCACCTATTCTGTAAACGGTAAGCAATATGTAGTGATTGCAGCAACAGGTGGTGGAAAGCTAGGCGGAAAAACAGGCGATGCTTATGTAGCCTTCGCCTTACCTTATTAATCAAATTAGAATAAATCAATCAAGAGATGTCAAGATATCAACTATACAAGTTCTTCTTCCTGCTTTTGGCAGCAGGGGTAATTACGGCTTGCAGCACCAGTAAAAGATCCTCATTCCGCCCGGCGAGTATCTATTCAAAAGATAACCTCATCGCCTGGTGTATCGTTCCTTTTGATGTGAAGGAAAGGAATGCGGAGCAAAGGGCGCAGATGCTTAACAAGCTCGGCATAACGATGGAGGCCTACGATTGGAGGGATAAGCATATACCTTTATTTGATGAAGAAATTCAAACCCTGCGGAAACATAACATAAAACTTCAGGCCTGGTGGCTCTATTCAGGTCCCGACCCTGAGAAAGAAGGGAACCTTAAGCTAATCCTCGATGCCTTGAAAAGGAATGATGCAAAGACTGAGATCTGGTTTATGGTAGGAGGCATTGATCTCACTAACATGAGCCAGGAAGAAAAGATAAAGGCAATAGCGAAACCTGTTAAATACATAGCAACGGAAGCTGCCAAAATAGGATGCAATGTAGCCCTATACAATCACGGTGGTTGGTATGGGGAACCGGAGAATCAGCTGGCTGTTATCGAGTACCTCAAAATGCCAAATATCGGAATCGTATATAACTTCCACCATGCAGAAGAGCAGGTTGAACGCTTTCCTGAATTCTTTCCAAAGATCAAGCCCTATCTCTATGCCGTTAACCTGATGGGACTGAAAGGAACCCGTCCTGCCAAAGTACTTACCGTGGGTGAAGGTGATCAGGAAGCTAAGATGATGAAACTGGTAAAAGATAGTGGATACAAAGGCCCGATCGGCATTATTAACGAAGAAACCCATCCGGATGCAGAAGTGGGCTTAAAGATGAATATGGATGGTGTAGCAAAAGTAGCAGAAGCTATAGGCGACAAGGAAGCAGCGAAAAGCTACAAATAGTATTAGCAATTGGTTTATTGGTCTATATAATTGGTATAGTCAGGGCCTTCTCCCATAGAAGGCTCATTTTTTACATTCAACATTCCTAACCATGAAAAATAATCTTCTTTTATTACTCCTGTGCGTTCTTGTATTAACCAATAAAGCGCAGGCCCAATTCTCGATTGCAAACAACCGTTTTCTCACTTTCAATGCAATTATCAGGGTTAATCAGATTGAAGCCGGCCGCAACCTGAATATTGGAGAAGATGAGCGGGCACTGCATACGCCAGAACGGGTAAGAGCATTCCGGGATGCAATTGAAAAGGGATTTCCAGGTGCAAGGATCACATGGGCTCTCAGCTGGTTGGCTTTACATGATACTACGGCAAACTATCGCGAAATAAGAAGGCAACTGGTAGATTATTACAAAAGGTTTGGCGATGAGATAACTTTTATCCCTGGCGCCTATTTTTCTAATGCATATAATACCAGGGAGCAGATCAATAAAGACCTTCATGAGGGGCTGGCAAGAGTGACAGAAATTGTGGGTAAAGGTTATCGTCCGAAATGTGTAGTGGCGGGTTTCCTCGCTGCTGCAAATTTGAAGTACCTGGCAGAGAAGGAAGATATACATGTTTGCCAGGGAAACATCTGGAGCCAGTATTCTATTGACAATCAGGATGGAGAAGGCTCTGTTGTTTATCCCTATTACCCTTCTACCGAGCATTTTTGTAAACCTGCCCAGACCAAGGCTGATTTTATCGATTGTGTCAATTTCGACGGCTGGACCATGGATTTCCTGGCAGCCAGGAGGGAAGGATTTGCCGGGGGCTTCAACAGCCGGCTAGGAGTAGGTCCCATAGAAACCCTGGGAAAGTTCGGAGAAGAAACAGGTTTGAAAGAAATGATGCATACTACGGCAATCCATTTCGACGAGGGCTATAAATTGAACAAGTTCGCTTGGGTAACAGTAAACTGGGAAGTTTCTTTAGATATACCCGTAAGTGGTTTAACCGCCTGGGTACAACAGGTAAAGGCACGTTGGCCGGGGACCAAATTCATTACCATGGGTGATTTCGGCTTGCAATGGAGAAAGGAGCATAAAACGAACGATTTCAATTACAGGTTCGTGCAGAGAGGAAGCGGCATAGGTGGGTCTGACGCGAACATGGAAATAAAATGGTTTATGAATAAGAACTTCAGATTGGCCTTGCTGCGCGACTGGCAAAAGAAGGAAGACTTCAAAGTGATTGATTTTACAAGATACGACCTCCCAGTAAAGGAACCTCAAACCCTAACCCGCAACTGGAGCCTGCTGGGACAGATCAATCAGAAGCAAACCAGGCCGCAGGACAAACCCCTTAGCTTTTCTGAGCTGAGTGCTGAGGACAAACAGCTGATAGAGAAAAACTACCCGGGCTTGTTAACGAGGTAAATCCCCGTTTTATTTTTTCTCCAGCACCAGCAACCAGTCTTTCCCTTCTACAGAACTTGGAGGTGTAAACGTACCTCCAAGTTCTCCGATCCTGATCTTTGTCCCCCTTGAAGGATTAAACCACCATGCTTTTTGCCAGGTCCTCATTGTATCCTCCTTCAATGTTACCTGTTGTCCCAGGGCCAGATAGATCAAAGCGAAAGTATTATCTGATGCCCTTGCTGCGGCGATATACGTGCTGTCCTGTTGGAACCTAGAGGAAAGCAAGTCCTGATCAGGAACGAGTATCGAGAAGTCGTACTCAGAAAATACTTTCTTTAAATGCCTCATTTGTTCAGCGCCTGGCCTGCTTAAAGCCGCTTTCCAGTCCATTAATACTGGTATAATAGGGGTATCGCCCTTCCTGAACATTTGCCAGATGGAGTTATGTCCGTAGGTGTAACCACACGCTCCGGAAAGCAAATTCCAATAAGCATGCACACGTACATCATAATCAGTGAAGAACCCTTTTTTAAAATGCTCTTTCTTTAGCAGGAGGCCATCAGCATTGAGTATAGAATCGGGAACAGATTTTTCTTTTGTAAAGTCCATAAAGGCCCAAAATTCAACCGGTATGTCCTCATAAGCTGGTTCAGCATCTAAAGTAGGTTTTATTGGAGTCTTAATATAATCCGAACCCGCAAACCGGTAAACAGGCATAAAGCGATGTGCATGCCCGGATTGATAAACATTAAAATTCAGCCAGTCTTCGTTTTGAAACCATTTTGAAGACGACTGTTCTCCGGCTGGATGATAGGTTATCAACTGTTTTGAACCATTCCCGTTCTTTAAGGCCAGTCCCATTGCCTTCCAGATTGCAAATGCTTCCTGGTTCTGCACGTTACGGTCGCCGCCCAGCATCCAGATCACATTCTTCTGCTGGTATCTCCGGGCTAAAAAATTACCATAAACGGCAGCGTTTTTTGCATTGAATATTACGGGACCTTTTCCGGGTCTGTCATTCGGAACTTTATCTCCCCAGGTAGGTAATATCGCAAGGTATAGTCCAAGCCTTTCAGCTTTGCTAACTATATCATCAATAAGTTCAAAATAGCGAGTGTTAGGCTTCGTTGGGTCCAATCCTATGAAAGGAAGTTCCCCATAAGCATTTGCTGTCCTAAAGCCATCCGTTTCTGATAATATTACAGCTTGGATCACTGTAAAGCCTTGTTTCTTCCGTTTTTCAAGGTAGTAAAAAGCTTCTTTTTTGTTCAGCTTGTGAAAAAGTTCCCAGGCAGTGTCGCCAATCCATAAAAAAGGTTGGTTCTGCTTTGTCTCAAGGTATCTTCCATTATTGCTTACGCGTAACGACTGGGCAAAAACGACTATTTGTGTTACAAGGAGCCAACTAAGTATCAGGTATTCTTTTTTCATCTTTTAGCAATGGTTAGCTTAGCTAAAGTACTAAAGGTGCTATTTAATTAAATAAGCTTGCTCAAAACAGATAAGATTCGGATAAAAAAGTATTATACAAAGCACTTGGCAGTAGGTATTTTTGAATAACTAATCATCCGGATTCTATAGCTGGTATAGATCCGTTTACCTTTTAAATTACATACACACATTCTAAGATGAAAAGAATTGCTTGTTCTCTGCTGATCTTACTTTCCCTTGCCGTAACCAAGGCGCAGGTAAAATCACCCGCAAAACCATTTGGAGTAAACCTTGCCGGGGCTGATTTTGGTTCTAATATCCCAGGTGTATTCAATAAAGATTATACCTACCCAGGTGAAGCGGATCTGGACTACTTTCAAAAGAAGGGCTTGAAACTGATAAGGGTACCTTTTCTATGGGAGCGGTTACAGCCGGTTATGGGGGCCGACCTGGATAAGCAGGAGCTGGGAAGATTTATGGCTGTGGTGGATGCAGCAGCGAAAAAAGGATTACTGGTATTGCCAGATATGCACAACTATTGCCGCCGTAAGGTGGGTGACGATTGGAAGTTAATTGGAACTCCCGAAGTTCCAGTGGAAGCGGTGGCAGATGCCTGGGCTAAAATTGCTAAAGAGCTCAGAAGTAAAAGTAATATCTGGGGTTATGGACTTATGAACGAGCCGCACGACATGCCTGCCGCAGACTCCTGGTTTAAAATAGCTCAGGCAATTATTACTAAAGTAAGGGCTGTTGATCCTAAAACTGCAATTGTAGTTGGAGGAGACAGCTGGAGTTCTGCAGAGCGTTGGCCATCCTACAGTAGCAATCTGAAAAACCTGAACGACCCTGCCAATAACCTTATTTTCGAGGCGCATATCTATTTTGATGAAAATTCCTCAGGTGCTTATAAATTTCCTTATACTAAAGAAATGGCAACCGCAGAGACAGGCATTGTACGGGCTATGCCTTTTGTGGAGTGGTTAAAAAGTAATAAGCTTAGAGGATTTATAGGCGAATATGGAGTGCCTGATAATGACCCGAAATGGCTGGTGACCTTAGATAAACTACTAAACTATTTGCAAGAAAATGGTGTTAATGGTACCTATTGGGCAGCAGGACCATGGTGGGGAGATTATCATTTGGCAGTTCAACCACGCAATGGTGCAGATCGTCCCCAAATGCAGATATTAGGGAAATACTTACAGGCAAAGTAATAGTTTTGCCCTTCACCAATTACGATCTAAATTAATGAAAAGGTTATTCGGTAACTTAACCTTTCAGGTAATTATTGCAATTATCCTGGGAGTCATTGCGGGTGTTGTATCGCCAGAATTTGCGACTACGGCAAAATTGATCAGCGGAACATTCATTAAGCTGATCAATATGCTTATCGCTCCGATCGTTTTTCTAACTATTGTGTTGGGTATTGCCCGGATGGGTGATATGAAAAAAGTAGGGCGGGTAGGCGGCAAGGCTTTACTATATTTTGAAATAATTACTACAATCGCAATCGTGATTGGTCTTTTGGTTGCGAACATCCTGCAACCAGGAAAGGGAGTAAAACCTCTTGTTAGTCATGATGCGGCAGCAAAAGCCGGATCACTACCGAGCAATGAAATTAACTGGGCAGAGTTCCTCACCCACATTGTTCCTCAAAATATCTTCGAGGCCTTTGCAAAAGGCGACATTCTGCAGATACTCTTTTTTGCAATTCTTTTTGCCATCGGAATTAGCAGAATGGGGCAATCTGGCCAGTCCCTTTTGAATACCTTTGATAAAATATCCCACGCATTATTCAATGTAATGAAGATGGTCATGAAACTGGCCCCTCTGGGAGCATTTGGAGGTATGGCATATACTGTGGGAACATATGGCCTTCAAACCCTCCTTCCAATGGCCAAGATCATGGGATCGATCTACCTTACCTGCTTCCTTTTTATCTTCGTTGTACTAAATGGGGTTTGCAGGTACTATAAGATTAGTCTTCTAGCTTATCTTAAATACATTCGTCGCGAATTATTGATTGTATTTGGCACCTCCTCATCCGAGTCTGTTTTACCCAGCATGATGCAGCGAATGGAAAAGTTCGGTTGTTCGAAGTCGGTAGTTGGATTGGTTATCCCCACGGGTTATAGCTTTAATCTGGATGGTACTTCCATTTACCTGTCTATGGCATTCATCTTCCTGGCCCAAGTATTCAATATTGAATTGTCCCTGGGTCAGCAAATAACGGCAATAGGAATATTAATGGTCACTTCAAAAGGAGCAGCAGGGGTAACAGGAAGTGGTTTTATAGTACTTAGTTCTACACTTGCGGCTATGAAAATTATGCCGGTAGAGAACGTAGCAATACTCTTGGGAGTAGACCGCTTCATGTCTGAAGCCCGTGCCCTTACAAATTTGATAGGTAATGGTATCGCGACCATTGTGGTGGCAAAAAGCGAAGGGGAATTTGATGAAGCCCGTTACAGGGAAGCAATTCAGGCAGGACCGGCTGGCGAAGTAATAGCTGAGGATGAAGAACCAAACATCAAAATCCTTCCTGAATTGGTGGTTCCTCCAGCTAGCAAATAGGTAGTTCACGGGATATGAAGTTTATACCCATCATCCTTTTTCTTTGTTACTGATGATTAGAGGCCTGCAGGTTTGCTTATAAGCCCTCATTCATCACTGAAACTGTAGGAAAAGTTCTAAAGGAAGCTGAAGAATTCGTACTTTCTACAGTTGAACAGTAAATAATGGGGTAAAAATTGATCATAGATTTTACATGTTTTGCTCGCAACTTTTAAAAAATTAAAAGGCGACAAAAAAGAAAAGTATCAGTCTTTAATAAGCCATTTTTTATGGCTTTTTTTTGTGTTTTTATCCTTTAAGTGTCTATTCTACAGTTGTTCCCTGTCTGCTATGGAAGAAATTAGTACTAAATTCCAATTACACCTTATATTCCTGGTCGTACCAAAGATTCGTTTTCTTCTGGCAGTATTATATAAGCTTTAGCTAAAAAAGTATTAGTAAAGGATGTGTTAAAAAGGGAATTTTATCAATGTCAACAGGATGCAGACAATCGTCATGAATTGATGCTGTAGACATACAAATCAAACAGATAAAGCTAACCAATAAGATATGAAAAATTTAGACTATGTAATTATTCAACCGCTCGTTTTGTCCTATCAACTAACAAGTCCCGGTTAACAATATTTTAATTTGCGCGCTAACCATCAAAAAACTAATTCATCCATCGGAATTCTTCGTAAAATTTAAAAGGTGTTGTAAAATTAATCGGGATTAGCTAAACCGAGACTCGACATGCCGCTTAAATTAAAAATAACCAATACAGACATATGAAACATCCAGGAAATCTATCTAGCACTAGTCGCTGCTGTAGTAGGCAGAAGCCTAGAAATAGGGAAGGGAGGAGAACAAATTTCCTTTTGACTTCCACCAGGGGGATTTTAACAGGCTTCCTAGGCCTGCTTCTAAGTTTTCTAATAACAACTAACAGTATTGCTCAAAACAATGCTAATGTAATCACAGGAAGAGTAATGGACTCTCAGGGAGAGCCATTACCGGGGGTAACTATTAAAATAAAGGGTTCATCAACAGGAACCAGCAGCGACGGAAAAGGAAATTACAGGATCAAAGTGGATAGCCCATCTGACGTACTTGTATTCTCTTTTTTAGGGTTCAATACAGTAGAGAAAACGATAGGCTCTTCCAATACCCTGAATGTTCAAATGAAAGAATCGGCCACAAGGTTGGAAGATGTTGTCGTGAACATTGGATATGGAACAGTGAATAAGAGAGATATAACGGGGGCTGTGGCAACTATAAAAGGTGAAGATCTTAACCGAAATCTTCCCATTAGCGTAAATGAGGGTTTACAGGGAATGGTTGCCGGGGTTCAGGTTAATCGTAATGATGGAGCTCCCGGTGCGGGTATAAGTTTGACTATTCGTGGTGCAAACTCCTTTACGGGAAGTGAGCCTCTTTACGTCGTAGATGATATCCCTATGGTCTCTGCCGGGACTCCTGGTGGCGCTGAGGATAACTTTCAAACGATTAACGGTCTCGCTTCAATTAACCCCAACGATATCGAGAGTATTGAGGTCCTGAAGGATGCTTCAGCAACCGCTATTTATGGTTCCCGCGGTGCAAATGGAGTTGTTTTGATCACAACTAAAAAAGGAAAAGCTGGAAGGGATAAGGTTGATTTCATTGCAAATAACAGCTTTGCTACCATATCTAAAAAGGTGGAAATGCTTGGTGCATATGAATATGCTCTGTTGCAGAACGAAGCCGCCGCAAATCTTGCAACTTATTATGGCTCTCCGTTGTCAGTTCCTTTTTCTGGAACGTATGGAAGAGATGCGGTAACGTTACAAGACAACGTTTATCGTCCAACACCAGAAGATTATATCAGCGGGTTGCCTGCTGGTACTGTATATCCTCAAGGTTTTACGGGTACAAACTGGCAGGACCAGATCTTCAGAACCGCTCTTACCCAGGATTATACCTTGCAGGTTTCAGGCGGTAGCGATAAAGGCAGTCACCTTATCTCTGGAAACTACCTCAACCAGGAAGGAATTATTAAGAGAACAGGTTTTAAGCGCTACGGTGCCCAGTTAAATATGAACCGAAACGTAAGCAAATTCTTCCAAATTGGAACAAACACAAATGTTACTTACACAAATTACCTGCTTGGTAAGACCAACACTTCCGGTGCTCAACCTAGTTTGATCAGCTCTGCCTTATTTTTTCCGCCTACCTGGCCGTTAGAAGATCCTTATGCTGATATCAGACAGCAATATGTTAATGCATCGGGCTTAAGTAATCCTGTATTGTCAATTAACAATTCAAACGACAGAACATCATCTGCCAGAATTTATACAACGGGATATGGCCAATTAAACTTCACTCCCTGGTTAAATTTCAGACAGAGATTTGGTTATAATTATAATACCAACTCACGCGAGACCTATTACTCACGCAATATTCCTGAAGGAAGGGTTCCCGGAGGGATAGCAAGCGAAGCTCAGAACAATTACTCGCAGTTAACTCTCGAGTCTTTGCTGAACTTTAAGAGGACCATCAATAAAAAACATAATTTCAATGCAGTTACCGCCTTTTCTTATGAGAAAGCCAGGAACTACTGGAATGAACAGCGAGCAAGTAATTTCTCCACAGATTTAACTCAAAATTACAACCTCGCAGCTGGACTTAATCCATCTCCTTTATATAACTACAGGGCAGATAATGCATTAATGTCTTTTCTTGGGCGTATTAACTATTCTTACAACGGTAAGTATTCATTTACTGCAAATTTCCGTAGAGACGGATCCAGCAAATTTGCTGAAGGAAATAAATGGGCAAACTTTGGTTCTGCGGCATTTGCATGGAATGCTTCTGACGAAACGTTTATCAGAAAACTGAACCTGTTTTCCACGCTTAAGTTCCGTACCAGTATAGGTTCTACAGGAAATCAGGGAATCGGTCCCTACGGTACACTTTACCAGATGTACGTTTCTAACGCTCCAATCGATGGAAATGGAACTGTGGGACCTGGATATATTGTGAACGATGGACTTGGCTTGGTAGATCCAAACTTAAGATGGGAAACCACACTTCAGGCCGATGCAGGTCTAGATCTCGGATTCTTCAATAATAGGCTTTCCCTCACAGCCGATGTGTACTTTAAAAGAACCAAAGATCTGCTTCAAAGCGTAAGTATCGCACCAAGTACAGGTTTTGGCACCATGCTTACGAATATGGGAACAGTTGAAAACAGAGGACTTGAAGTTACTTTGATAGGGAACGTGATTCAAAAGCGCGACCTGAAATGGAACCTGAATGGGAATATCTCTTTTAACAGGAACAAGCTTCAGGACCTTCCAAATGATCAGTACGCCCAACGCCTATACCACGGGGTAGACCAGGTGTTAATTCAACGAAACGGGCAGCCTATAGGTGCTATTTATGGTCTTACCGAAGACGGTTTTTACGATAACCTGGCAGAGGTAAGGGGCGATCAGCGCTGGTCAGGGCTTTCTGATGCTCAATTAATTCAGAAAATCGGTACAATCAAATACAAGAACATGGATAATGATCCGGCCGTAATCAGCCAGGCTACAGATCGTACTATCATTGGCAGTACCCTTCCTGATTACAGCTTTGGACTAACCAACACCTTCAATTACAAAAAATTTGATTTTAGCGTCTATGTTCACGGTGTTATAGGAGGGGATATTATCAATACCAACCTTCTTAAAGTTCGCTTAAGCCAGACTGGAAACTCAACGAAAGCTGCATTTGACGGAAGATGGACCCCTGAAACAGCAGCTACTGCAACATGGCCGCGGGCAGATGCTTCATCAACAATGGAGTATCTTTTCTCTGATCGTTATATTGAAGACGGGTCTTTTGTTCGCCTCAAAACACTGAGATTAGGATACACCTTCACCTCTCCCGCAAAATTTGTAGGCAATTTAAACGTGTTTGTTAATGCAAATAACCTAGCAACATTCACCAAATACAGCTGGTTTGATCCCGATGTGAATTCCTTCGGTGCCGATGCTTCCCGTCGTGGTGTGGATATGAATTCATACCCTAACACCAGAACGTTTACAATTGGTTTCAGGGCCTCATTATAATCCTTAAAACTTGAACGATGAAATTAAGAACTATCAATATAAAAGCAGCCATTATATCTTTTTGTATTGCTGCATCATTTGCATCCTGTAAAGATGCACTGGAAGAAACGCCTTACTCTTTTATTTCTCCTGATAAGCTGGGAGATTCTCCAGAGGCAGCCCAACTTTGGGTAAATGGAGTAAAAAGTACCTTTAACTCTGGTCACTTCTTCGCCTATGCCATCTTCAACCGTGTTTACGACGTGGATAGCGACGACGCCACCGGGCCAAACTGGGCATTTGCAGCTACCGGTGCTGGTAATTTTCAGGAGAACACTGATATCAGAGCCTATTGGAATGACCTCTTTACACTGGTTTCCAGAGCGAATTTTGCAATCAGTAAGGTAAGCGAGATGACGGCTATCGATGAGGCCGCTAAAAATAATGCTTTAGGTGAATTGAATTTTTATCGCGGTTGGGCTTATTTTACCCTTGTTCGTGCTTTCGGTCCAGTGCCTTTGTATAAAAGATCTGTTTCAGAGGGGGAAGATACCAATCCCCCAAGAGCTTCCGTACCTGAAGTTTACGCGTTTATTATCGACTGCCTGAAGCAGTCGGAAACCCAACTTTACAGTCGCACCAACCCCGCTTACAATGCAGGGACCTTAAGTCAGGAGGCTGCAAAGACAATGCTGGCTAAGGTTTATCTCAATATTGCTTCAGGAGCGCTTTCTGGTGCAAGAGTTATCGTTAACGGCGGCCAGCAGGGTAGCTGGAATGCAAGAAAAGCTCCGCAGACCCTCACATTTACGAAATCAGTAGTTGCTGGCCACGAGGCCTTTAACGCCAATGAATATTTCACTTTGGCTCGTGATAAGGCAAAAGAGGTGATGAACGTTGCTGCTTCAAGTGGCGCCGTAGGGCTCTTCCCAACCTGGTCGGAAGTATGGCAAAAAGCTAACCGTGGAGGAAAAGAACACTTGTGGATGATGTATGCCGTAAGTGGTTCAGAAAACTTTGGGAACTTTTTAACTTACCACTACTCGGGTATTGAAGGTACTGGCGGGGTGAGAGTTCAAAGTGGAGGTGGTTTCTATGGCTTATCTGACCACTGGTATGACCTGTTCGAAACTTACGACCAGAGGATAAGAAATGGAGTAGCCCATAAATGGTTAAACTACAGAGGGGAACCTCAATGGTATCCTCGGAAAGAAGTCGGAAGCACAGACCCTGCCATCGGGTACGACGCCAGCCATACTTACAACGATGATGATGGTCATATAGCATTAGTCAACAAATTTTATGATGTTTCTGACCGAACTGTTTTCCGCACAGATGCAGCTTACCCTTGGCTAAGATATGCTGAAACGCTTTTAATCTATGCGGAAGCAGAGAATGAAGTAAGCAGCCCAACTCAAACGGCGGTGGACGCTCTTAACCTGGTTCGCCAAAGAAGTAATGCAAGTGCAGTATCAGTGGGTGATTTCAATAAAGAAACGTTAAGGTCTTTTATCTTGGAAGAAAGGAGAAGAGAACTTGCTGCTGAAGGGAGTCGCGCTTGGGATTTGAGAAGATGGGGGATTTATTTACAGGTGATGAATTCTATTGGAACTGTAGATGCAAACGGAATTGTTAAATCCCGCCAGGAACGCCACCTGCTGTTTCCTCTTCCAATCACCGAAATAAATGGAAACACCAATATCAATGAAAACAATCCAGGCTGGTAAGATCAATTCTAAGAACTAACATTATGAAAGCGATTACATCATTTAATTATATACTAGGTGCAGGTTTGGCACTAGCCGGTATTTTCTTCTCCGGCTGTGATAAAGATGCCGGAAATGTCGGTTGTTCAGGAGCTCCAACTATTACAAAGGTAGTTAAGCCTACAAGCAGAACCACTACGCTTGATTCGGCTGCATTCAGGGAGTTTGTAACTATCGAGGGACAAAATTTATGCAGTGTAGAGGAAATCAGGTTTAACGATATTAAGGTAAGCAGTGAGGATTATTTTGCGACTCCTACAGAAATTACAGTCAGGGTACCATCTGACGTACCACAGGAAATAATGGACAAGGTGTTTGTGGCAACAAAAGGTGGCGAAGCAACAGCTAGCTTTGTGGTAAAAATACCTCCTCTTACAATTGCCTCCGTTGATAACGAGTATGCTCCTGCAGGTACTACAATGACCCTTGTTGGCCCTAGCTTTAAAATATACGGCTTCACGGAAGGAAAAGGTAAAGTCTTCTTTGGTGATGCAGAGGCAACAATAACTAAAGCGAGTGCAGATACCCTTTTGGTTATTGTACCAGCAAATGCGACCCAAGGTGCAGCAATCAAGGCTGTTGCCTCAAATGGTGCTACGGGAACCTTTGCTTACCCATACAAAGACAATACTAACCTTGTGTTTGACTTTGATACAAAACCAGGCACATCCACTAGTTTTATAACTAACAGTGCCACCCCTGGGCCAATTAGTGGTAATTATGTAAGAGTGAATAGGAATGTTCCTGTTTGGTCTGCTCAAGAATTTATTAGAGGTACTGGCAGACTAACAGCTGATATAGTAGCTCATCCTGAAAACTACCTTTACAAGTTTGAAGTAAATACGCAGCGACCATTCAACAAGCAGGGGATTAGAATGTGGGCCGACTACGGCATAAGCGGAACTTATTACTTATGGAATCCATCTGTATCACCCTTTGATACTCAAGGTAAATGGGTTACCTATTCGATCCCTCTTTTTGATATCGTTAAAACAGCTCCTATTACAGCCAGAGCAAATAACGACTACACTTTCAGAGCAATCGTTTATGGTCCCGAAGCCTTTGATATGGATTTTTCAATGGATAATGTTCGTATTGTTCCTAAGAAATAGGTGTAGTATTTAAAGAACTCATTTGACTCTCGCCACTTAAGAGTCAAATGAGTAATATAATTAGTAAAATAAGAATACATTAAATGAGATTTTTAAAAGCATTTTCCTTACTGACCTTGTCCTGGCTTTTGGCATTTCTGTTTAGCATGGGTATTGTTTCCACCGCGCAGGCCCAGGAAACCAGATCTCACTATTGGAGCACAATCCAGAAATTTAAAGAACAAGACCGTCTACAAACTCCTCCAAAAAAGGCCATCTTATTTGTTGGAAGTTCTTCTTTCACAAATTGGCATTTTGCTCAGGAGATGTTCCCTGATCACAAGATCTTGAACAGAGGATTCGGGGGTTCTCAATTACCGGATGTTAAACAGTATTTCGAGCAAGTGAACTATCCACCCAAATTAAAGCAAATTGTGGTGTATGCGGGGGATAATGATATCGCAAGCGGCCAAAGTGCACAGGAGGTGTTGAATAGGTTCAAGGATGTCTATTATCTAATCCGGAAAGACCTGCCTAAAGTAGAGATCTCCTATTTGTCTATCAAAGGTTGTCCCGGAAGGGCGCGTTCAATTCCAGTTGTAAAAGAAGCGAACCAATTAATTAAAAGCTTCCTTGCAGGACAAAAAAATACATCTTTCATTGATATTTATCATGCTACAATGATTGCTGAAGATAAACCAATGGATGATATTTATGTGGAAGACGGGGTACATATGAACCGTAAAGGATATGAGATCTGGGCTGCAACTTTGAAACCCTATCTAAAAAAATAATCTTTAAGTTTCGAAAATAGAGCCAGCACCTGGATAACTCTTTCCAGGTGCGGCTTTCCAGATGCGGCACTTAAGTACGTCATTTCACCGTATCCAGATTTACTTCGGTAAATCCCTTTATGATAAGAACACGAGCAGTCCTTCAAATCGATCGCCTTTCCCAAATGCAATTTCTCACAAACTAACCACGTAAAATTTACCAATAATGAAAGCTTTTATTCCATTACTATTAATAAGTGCCCTTCTTTTTTCCTGTTCCGGGAAAAAAGAGGCTGTAGGACAAGAGCCCGCCCCTGCTCGTGAAAACAAAGTGAATACAACAGCGGAGCCTTTCGGTGTCAATCTTGCTGGAGCCGAGTTTGGAAGAATTCCAGGGGTTTTAAACACCCATTATGGATATCCAACAGCTGCTGATCTCGATTATTTCAAGTCAAAAGGATTAATGCTTATTCGTTTTCCATTCAGGTGGGAACGAGTACAGCGTACCTTAAACGGTCCACTCGATGCAGCGGAAGTCGGTAGGATGAAAACCTTTGTTGAACACGCTAAGGCTCGCAATATGAAGATCGTTTTGGATATGCATAATTACTGCCGCCGCAATCTTACTGTTGATACTATTTTTTTTGAAATCGGAAGTGCAGAGGTCCCTCTTGCAACGGTCGGTGATGTTTGGAAGAAGCTTGCGGTCGAATTCAAGGGTTATGATAATATATGGGGTTACGGAATAATGAACGAGCCATATGGCCTCACTAAGCTTACCTGGTTTAATATAGCCCAGCACATTATTACCCAGATCCGTGCAGTGGATACAAAAACGACTATTGTAGTCGGCGGCGATTTTTTCAGTTCAGCATCTCAATGGAAGGCAGTCAGTGACAATTTGAAAAATCTTGTTGATCCTTCTGAAAACCTGATCTACGAGGCGCACACATATTGGGACAAAACGTCGAGCGGCACCTATACCGGCACTTACGATCAGGAAGGCGCTACCCCAAACACTGGTGTACAACGCATCACTCCCTTTGTTGAATGGTTAAAAGCTAATAAAAAGAAGGGCTTTATTGGAGAATACGGGGTTCCGAGGAATGATCCTCGATGGCTCGTAGTGCTGGACAATGCATTGAAATACATGAGAGATAATTGCGTGAATGGTTGCTACTGGGCAGCCGGACCCCGGTGGCCAGAGGATGAACATTTGTCTATTCAACCATGGCATGGAGATTTGCCGCAAACGAGTATATTGCAAAAGTATCTGGTTACAGACCCAAAGAATTGCAATTAATAAACCACACAAAACACACTAAAAATTAAAAGAATAATAGTATGAACACTCCATTCATCTATCAGGCTGGCCGGGAAAGGCGGCCCGGACTTCAACTCCGCTTACCACTTAAAAAAGGAATAATCCTCCTGTCAGCACTCTTGTTAAACGCCTTTTATGCAGATGCAAATGTTCGTTTGCCAAAGCTCTTTGGGGATGGAATGGTGCTTCAGCGCAATCAGAATATACCAGTTTGGGGCTGGGCTGATAAGGGTGAAAAGGTAACGGTAACATTCAGAGGGCAATCTAAAACAGTTAAAGCAGATAATTCAGGAAAATGGAAAGTTGAACTTTCGCCAGAAGCTGCAGGAGGTCCTTTTAAACTGCATGTAAAGGGAAAGAACGCTATCTCCCTGAATGATGTCCTGGTAGGAGAGGTCTGGCTCTGTTCCGGGCAATCGAACATGGAATGGTCGGTTAGGGGCAGTAAAGATGCGGAGAAAGAAATACGTGAGGGTAAGTATCCCCTCATCCGCCATTTCAAAGTTCCCAATACTACAGCAAAAGATCCTCAGAATGATATAAGAGGCGGCTCATGGGTTGCGGCTTCCCCTAATACAGTTGGGGATTTTACAGCCGTAGGCTATTTCTTTGCCCGTGAGCTGTATAAAGAACTGCAGGTGCCCATCGGGCTGATCAACTCTTCCTGGGGGGGGACCGATATAGAAACCTGGATAAGCAGGTCTGCACTTCAAAACAGCGATATCTTCAAGGCAATGATGAGAACAATGCCTGCTTCAGCGGATCTGGAATATGTGATAAAGGAACGCAAAAATCAACTTAACAAAAGGATAGTCGAATTACAGGGCAGCTTCCCTAAAGACTCGGCAGCGGCTGCGATATTTCGCCTGGCAGATTTTGACGACAGTAAGTGGCCTAAAGTTAAAGTGCCAGGCTTTTGGGAGCAATCGGTAGAGAACCTTGACGGTATTGCCTGGCTCCGTACCTCCTTCAATATAAAGCCTGAGAACGCAGGTAAACCGGCGGAGTTGCATTTGGCGATGATTGACGATTCGGACGAAACCTATGTAAACGGAACTAAGGTTGGGTCTGTAAAAAATGGTTATAATACTAACAGGGTCTACAATGTTCCGGCAGGAGTGCTGAAAGCCGGCAAGAATGTTATCTCTGTAAGAGTTGAAGACACGGGTGGTGGCGGAGGTATTTATGGGAGTGCCAACGACGTGAAAATTCAGATGGATAATGAAACAATTCCTCTGGAGGGGCAATGGAAATTTCAGCTCGAATCCCTGCTTTCGGTAGCAAACTCCAACAGCATGAGTGATCCTAATAGCTTTCCAACCCTGCTTTATAATGGAATGATCCATCCTCTTATTCCCTATGCCATCAAGGGCGCTTTATGGTACCAGGGAGAGAACAACGCCGGACGCGCTGTTCAATACCGGGATGCTTTCCCTCTAATGATTAATGATTGGCGCAGCAAATGGAACCAGGGTAACTTCCCATTCTACTTTGTGCAGCTCTCCAGTTGGATCGCTTCCAGTGGCGACAGTAACCATGGCAGTTCCTGGGCTGAACTACGTGAAGCGCAAACACAGACATTAAAGCTTCCTAATACCGGAATGGCAGTGACGATCGACATTGGTGAAACAAACGATATTCACCCTAAGAACAAGCAGGATGTAGGAAAACGCCTGGCTGCGGTGGCCTTAAACCAATCGTACAAAAAGGGGGGGACCTTTAAAGGACCAGCATTCGAAAAGCTCGAAATATCCGGTAATAAAGCTGTGCTTAACTTTACTGAAACGGGCTCTGGCCTCATGGCAAAAGACAAATATGGTTATCTCCGTGGTTTTGAAATTGCCGGTGCCGATCAGAAGTTTTATTACGCAAAAGGATATGTAGAAGGCAATAAAGTAATTTTAAGCAGCGACCAAGTTTCAGCACCAGTAGCTGTAAGATATGCCTGGGCTGATGATGCGGGAGATGCGAACCTCTTTAATAAAGAAGGTTTCCCTGCGGTTCCTTTCCGTACCGATAATTGGAAACCCATCACAGAAAACGTTAAATACACATTAAGATAAGCGGAGGACCTTTGAAAGGAATTATTTTGAAAGCTTCAGGCACAGTCGTTTTTGCTGTGCTTGCGGCTGTTTCAGCTGTAAATGCACAATGCAGGCCCTCGAACCTGCAATGCGAATACCTGGAGAATCCCCTCGGCATTGATGCCGCTTCTCCTCGTTTAACCTGGAACCTGGAAACCTGTAGTGATATAAAATCTCAAAGATCTTATAAAGTTATAGTAGGAATCGATTCGCTTGCGGTGGTGTCAGGCAAAGGAAATATTTGGGAGTCAGGGAAAGTGGATTCCGATAAAATGAGAGTGCTTATTCCTGCCAATACCCTTAGACCCTTTACACATTATTATTGGGCAGTGCAGGTATGGGATGATCAAAACAGGCCACCAGGTAATAGTAGCGCTTCTTTTGAAACCGGCCTGTTGAAATCAAACTGGCAGGGTTCCTGGATCACCGATGCGAACGATATAAATATTAAACAAGCTCCTTATTTTCGAAAAACCTTTAACAGCTCGAAAAAGATAAAATCTGCAAGAGCTTATGTTGCAGCTGCAGGCCTGTACGAGTTGTACCTGAACGGGCAAAAAGTAGGTAATCATCGTCTTGATCCTATGTACACCCGCTATGATCGTCGTACCTTATATCTAACCCATGATGTTACTTCCTTAATAAAAGCCGGGCAAAATGCTATTGGAGTCCTTCTGGGCAACGGCTGGTACAATCACCAGTCAACCGCCGTCTGGTTCTTCGATCAGGCTCCCTGGCGTGCCCGTCCGAAGTTCTGTATGGACCTTCGCATTACTTATGAAGACGGATCAGTAGAAACCATCACTTCCGATAATTCCTGGAAAACCTCTTTCGGTCCCCTGGTGTTCAACAGCATTTACACTGCCGAGCATTATGATGCCCGGTTGGATAATCAGGGATGGAACACACCTTCCTTCGACGATTCTAAGTGGAAGAACGTGATCTATACCTCTGCACCTTCAAACAATATTGTGTCCCAGCAAGTGCGGCCTATTCGCGACCTGCAGGAAATTAAGGCTGTAAGTATTAGGAAGATCAGTGCCACGAATTATGTTATAGACTTTGGCCGCAACTTCTCCGGAGTAAGCGAGATCAAGCTGAAAGGGGCCGAAGGCACAACACTCAGACTAATTCATGGCGAGCGACTGAAAAAAGATGGTAAAGTTGATCTAAGCAACATCGATTACCATTACCGCCCTACCGATGATAAAGATCCTTTTCAGACAGATATTTTTATCCTGTCGGGTAAGGGAGAGGAGAGCTTCCGGGCACGGTTTAACTATAAAGGTTTTCAGTATGTAGAAATTGTTAGTGATAAACCAGTCGAGCTAAATAAAGAAAGTCTTAAGGCTTATTTTATGCACAGCGATGTTCCTGCTTTAGGCAAAGTAAATTCATCTAGCCAACTTCTAAATAAAATTTGGCAGGCCACGAATAACTCCTATTTATCCAACTTGTTCGGATACCCGACCGATTGCCCGCAAAGGGAAAAGAATGGATGGACTGGCGATGCGCATATAGCCGTAGAAACAGGCCTTTATAATTTCGACGGTATTACCATTTATGAAAAATGGCTGGCAGACCATCGCGATGAGCAGCAGCCTAATGGTGTGCTTCCGGCAATAATTCCTACTGGTATGTGGGGTTACGATTGGGCAAATGGACCTGACTGGACCAGTACGATTGCCATCATTCCCTGGAACGTTTACCTGTTCTATGGCGATGATCAGATCCTGGAGAAGAATTACGATAACATCAAAAAGTATGTGGATTATATAGATGGAAAAAGTCCTTCTGGCCTAACCGACTGGGGCTTGGGCGATTGGATACCGATCAAGTCGGAGTCGAACAAGGAGCTCACTTCCTCCATATACTTTTTCGTAGATGCTTCTATCCTTGCCAAAGCAGCAAAAGTTTTAGGAAAGCTTGAGGATCACCAGAAGTACATAGCACTTTCAGAAAAGATAAAGAATGCTATTAATGCAAAGTTCCTGAACCGCGAAACTGGAATATATGCCAGTGGAATGCAAACAGAGTTAAGCGCCCCTCTATTCTGGGGTATCGTACCTGAGGATCTGCAACTTTTGGTAGCTAAAAATTTGGCACAAAAGGTGGAAGCTGCGGGCAGCATGGACGTAGGATTACTCGGTTCCAAAACAATCCTCAATGCTTTAAGCGAAAATGGATATGCAGACCTGGCCTACAAATTGGCCTCAAGGGAATCTTACCCTTCATGGGGATGGTGGATAAAAAATGGAGCGACCACTTTATACGAAAACTGGAAGATCGAGGGCAGTTCTGACATTTCCTTGAACCATATCATGTTTGGCGAGATCGGTGCCTGGTATTATAAGGCGCTGGGAGGGATCTATCCCGATCCTTCTGCTCCAGGTTTCAAGAATACCATCATCAGACCAAATTTTGTCAGTGGTCTCGATGCTTTTGAAGCCAGTCATAAAAGTCCTTTTGGCACAGTCTCCTCTGCCTGGAAGAAAAAGGGGAATATGATAACATACCATCTTTCCATCCCGGCTAACAGTACGGCTACCGTTTTTCTGAAAGCAAAAAATATCAAGGCGGAGAGCGGTAAAGGCTTCAACAATAAAGCGATCTTCCTTAACACTAATGGAGTGCAAAAAGCAGAACTCCCTTCGGGAAAATATAAGCTTAGCATTGAACTGTAAGGATTAAACAAATACCCGTACACCGGAAAAGTTCTCTCTGAATTCTTTCGGTGTACATCCTTTTTTCTTTTTAAACAGTCTGTTGAAGTTTGAGATATTATTAAAACCGCAAAGATAGCAGATCTCGGTGATGGAATGAGTGGTGTCAATTAACATTCTCGAGGCGTGGCCCAGTCTTATTTCGTTCAAACTGCTGATGAAAGTATTCCCTGTTCTTTTTTTGATAAAGCGACTGAAAGACTCTTCGGTCATATTCACCAGCTTAGCAATATCGATCAGGGAAATTTCCTTTTGATAATTCTCATTCATATACTGGAATGCTTTATCCAGGCGCCGGCTGTTATAATTATAGCTCTGGCTGTTTAAAAATGAAGTATCTGAAAGGGCTATAATGTTACGGGAGGTAGAGAGATCATGTAATAAACTGATCAGGTCGAGTACCGAATCAAAACCGCTCCGCTGACTCAATTGCTGTAACCTAGGCAGTACCAGTTGAATAGCTTCCGGTGGAAAACTTACCCCTCTGGCACTCATTTCGAGTAATTTCTTTATAAAACTAAGCTGGTTTCTGGATAAAAATCTATCATCAAACAAGTCCTTATGCCATTGTATAGTGATCTCGGTAATTTCTGTAGTACATTCATGAGTGAACCAGGCATGCGGAATATTCGGACCAACCAATACCAACTCATAATCTCCGATCACATCGATATGTCCTCCAATGATCCTTTTGGCCCCTTTCGCGTTCAGGATCAAGTTTAATTCATATTCATCATGAAAGTGAAGGGGGAAATTGAACTCTTTCTTAACCCTTGAAAAAATGGTAAAACAGTCATTCGGGGTTAAAGGAGTAATTTCCTTGATAATACTCTTGTTCATGCTTGGCGATTTATAACAGGTTAATTAAGTACTATATTTTTATTAGGATAAATTTATTTTAATTGGAATCTACGAGCAAATTTTGCGGGAAATTATATAGGGTTTGGATAAAAAAGTATTAGTACTAAATCCGCTCTTTGCAGACCTTTACGATTGTAAACCTATAAGGAATTTAATACAAACCACGCAGCACACACGATGAAGTTACAAGTCTTAGACATTGCTATTATTTTGTTCTACCTGGTCATGATGGTCATGATCGGATGGTTTTATAAGAATAAAGCCAAACAGAATAAGGAGAGTTACTTGATGGGGGGCAAGAAGCTTCCCTGGTATATGCTTGGTCTGAGCGATGCATCTGATATGTTTGATATCAGCGGAACCATGTGGATGATCTCCCTGTGCTTTGTCTACGGAATGAAAAGTATCTGGATCCCCTGGTTATGGCCCGTCTTCAACCAGGTATTCAATATGATGTTCCTGGCTAAATGGCTAAGACGCTCTAATGCTGATACAGGTGCAGAATGGTTGGCTACACGCTTTGGGACCAGCGGCCGGGGCGTTAAAGCCTCTCATAATATAGTTGTAGCCTTTGCTCTGCTAAGCTGTCTGGGCTTCCTTGCTTATGGCTTCGTAGGACTGGGAAAGTTCATTGAAATTTTCGTTCCCTGGGATCTGGTAAAGGGTTATATCCCATTTGATGTTCCTGCTCAATACGTGGCTCATTTTTATGGAATTGTTTTCACCCTCTTTGCCATGTTCTATTCCATCCTTGGGGGGATGCATAGCATCGTGGTGGGCGACTTTATAAAATATGTGATCATGACCATCGGATGTATCGCTATTGCCATTATCGCAAGTATCCATCTTAACGGAAAAACACTAAACGTACCTGCAGGCTGGGCCGATCCTTTCTTTGGTTGGAAACTCGACCTCGACTGGAGCAAAATAGTGCCCGACGCAGGTAAGAAAATAGAGGAAGACGGCTTCGGCTTATTCGGGATCTTTTTTATGATGATGCTCTTCAAGGGGGTATTCGCAAGTTTAGCTGGACCGCCACCAAGCTATGATATGCAGAAAGTTTTATCTACCAGAAGTCCGAAAGAGGCCTCTAAAATGACTGGCTTCGTATCCATCGTGTTGTTGCCTATCCGTTATTCGATGATCATTGGTTTAACGGTATTAGCCCTGCTGTACTATGATAAATTGAACATAGGCACGCCTGAAGGTACCGATTTTGAAAAGATTTTGCCGGCCGCCATCAACTCCTTTTTACCCGTTGGGGTCCTTGGCCTGGTACTTACAGGTTTATTAGGTGCCTTTATGGGGACTTTCTCCGGAACATTGAATGCAGCTCAGGCTTATATCATAAATGATATCTATCTTAAATATATCAATCCCAGTGCCCCAACTAAAAAGATCATTACCCTGAATTATATAGTAGGAGTTGTGGTGGTGTTTGTAGGGGTAGTCCTTGGTTTCTTCGCGAAAGATGTAAACAGCATCCTGCAATGGATAGTGGGCGCTCTATACGGAGGCTACATCGCTTCCAATATGTTAAAATGGTATTGGTGGAGGTTCAACGCCAACGGATTCTTCTGGGGAATGGCAGCAGGTATCCTGGCAGCACTGATTTTCCCTTTCCTGTTCGAAGGTATTCTGCCGCTTTACGTCTGGCCGCTGCTGTTCCTGATCTCCCTGGGCGGATGTATTGCTGGTACTTACACTGCCCCGCCAAGTGACGAGGCAGTGCTTAAAAAGTTTTATAGCACCGTGAAGCCCTGGGGATTCTGGCAACCCGTACATCAGCTGGTGCTGGCCGACAATCCTTCTTTTCAACCTAACAAGAGATTTAAGCTAGATATGTTCAATGTGGTTCTGGGCATCATCGCTCAGTGCTGCCTAACCATCCTTCCCATGTACCTTGTACTGTCCATGCAGCTACCCCTCATAGTTACCATCCTCATCCTGGTGGTCGTGATCTCTATATTGAAAAGAACCTGGTGGGATAAACTGGAAGATTAATAAATAAGATACAACTCCAACAGGAGGCAATAAAGAATACAAAATATGGAAAAACGTTTTGACGAAAGATTAAGTGAACTAAAACTCAGTTATCTGGACCTGATAAGCCGGAAAAATATAAAGGAGGACCTGGGTAACGGCGTTTATGACAGATACAAGTATCCCGTTTTAACTGCCGCTCATGCTCCTTTAGAATGGCGTTACGACTTGAACCAGGAAACCAATCCTTACCTGATGGAGCGCTTCGGCATTAATGCCACCTTTAACTCAGGTGCGATAAAGTTCAACAACAAATACATTGTTGTTGCCAGGGTAGAAGGATTAGACCGTAAATCATTTTTCGCGGTGGCCGAAAGCGACAACGGAATAGACAACTTCAAGTTTTGGGAATATCCCATAAATATGCCCGAAACGGATAATTCCGATACCAATATCTACGACATGCGCCTGGTACAGCATGAAGATGGATGGATCTACGGGTTATTCTGCACGGAGCGTCGTGATGGTTCAGCTCCCGAAGGCGACCAGTCGGCAGCGGTAGCACAATGTGGTATCGCACGCACGAAGGACCTGGTAATCTGGCAGCGTCTTCCCGACCTTAAAACGCCTTCTCCTCAGCAGCGTAACGTGGTATTACATCCCGAATTCGTTAACGGTAAATACGCTTTTTACACACGTCCCCAGGATAGCTTCATTGAAGCAGGAAAAGGAGGAGGAATAGGTTTCGGGCTAAGCGACTCGATCGAGAACGCAGTGATCTCTGAAGAGACAGTCATCGACCGCAAAGTATACCATACTGTATATGAAGCGAAGAATGGCCTGGGGCCCGCACCTATAAAAACCCCTCAGGGATGGTTGCATCTTGCTCATGGGGTTCGAAATACAGCTGCAGGCTTAAGATATGTACTTTACATGTTCTTGACGAGTTTGGAAGATATCACCAAAGTTACCCATAAGCCGGCCGGGTACTTTATGGCACCAGAAGGAGAGGAGCGCATCGGCGATGTATCAAACGTATTGTTCAGCAATGGGTGGATCGCTGATGAAAATGGAACTGTATATATCTATTACGCGTCGTCAGATACGAGGCAGCATGTTGCAACATCTACGGTGGATCGACTTTTAGATTATGTGATCAATACTCCCGAAGACCAGTTACGTTCCGCTAAATCGGTCGAAACAGTTTACCAGATCATAGACAAGAATAAAAAGCACGGAGATAACGATAATGAGATATTGCAAGGATTGCAGTCGGAGTTATCGATGAAGGGAGCTGCTGAGTAATTATTGAAAGATAGCCTTAATAGGTTCCGTAATGGTTAAAACGGATCATACTTAGGCAGTCAATGAAGAGTATATAAAATAGCCAGCTGTCACTTTAGGCCTTCATGAAATTTGAAGGCCTTCTTCTTTTACTAAAAATGCTCATATGTAAGAATTGAGATCTTTTTCAATTTATTACAGTAACTGGGAGCCTTTTACTATGGCGAAGGGTATTCCAGAAATGGACTGAAATTCCACCTAGAACAATCAGTAGTCCTACTCGGCCATAGAAGCCCGGTAGAGGGGTACCCTTCAAGATCATTTCTCCTACAAGCGTAAAAAGTATTTCAAACACCTGTGTTGCTTCAATAGTGGCCAATGCCACAGGATTTTTCTTCACCATCTGTGTTGCCTGGTAAAATCCGACACCTCCGAGAAATCCCGAAAAGAGCGCCGAGTAGAATGAAGATTCACATTGAGCTATAGGAGGAAGACCTACTTTCAAATAACCGATGGTACTAAGTATAATCAGTAAGGGTAAACAGCCAACACTCATTCCAAGTACTCTTTGCAGGGCATTTAAGTGCAAGCCTTTGTGTTCCAGGTCAACGAGTAATTTCCTGTTTCCAAGGGGCCATACCACCGCTCCAAGTAGTACTATAAAGAAGCTTAGCAGGACGCTGCCAACAGAATGAAGCTGACTCATTTTTTCGAATTGCATAACGAAAACACCAGCAATAATGATCACCGATAGAATCAGGGCACGTCGTGGTATAAGCCTCCTTTCGTCAGCATAGATAAAAGGAGCAAGTAGTATTCCTGCAAGTATGTTGATTTGAAAAGTAGCGGCAACCATCCATCCGGGGGATAATAATGAAGCGATTGCTAAGGAAGTGTATAATACACCAAATCCGATCAGTCCCCACTTTACAAAAATCCAGGGATGCTTTATAAAGGCCTGCACCAGGGGCTTAAGCTGTTTTGCTGCAAATACCACAGCAGCAAGAATGGGGATCAGGAATAGACTTCGCAAGGCTGCCGTCCATGCCCAGTAGCCTCCAGAACCGGCAAGAATGCTATTGATAATAAAGGTGGAAGATAGAAAGAGAGAAGCTACCATTCCCCAGCCTATGGCATTTATTACTTTCTTTTGCTCTGACATGATGTTGGCAAAAGTAGAGGGAATAAAAAGCTAAATCTGGTACATTTCGGGTGTTTTGTGGTTTATATCATTCGGAGTTTTCGAAATTCTGCTGGAGTAAGCTCGGTGTGCTTTTTAAAAAAACGTCCAAAAAAGGCGGGGTCATTGAAGCCGAGGGCATAGCTTATTTCTTTTACAGATCCTGCCGAAGTCTGTAATTGTATCTTGCTTTCAGTTAGTAGACGCTCCTGTAGTAATTCAAAAACAGTTAATCCTGTAGCCATTCGACAGATCTTGTTTAGTTGCTTGATATCAATGGCAAGGCTGGTTGCATAGAATCCGGCCAGATGCTCCTGTTTAAAGTTTGTCTCTATCAATTGTTTGAGCTTATGGAACACAAGCTTGTTGCGAGCTGGTAATTGGGCTTGAGGATGCTGGACTATTTGAGCCCTGTTGGCGTGAAGCAGGAGCAGGGATACATAATGCAGGAGGATATCTACGTCTTGATTTTGAGCAGCGAGTTCAGTCTTTAGCTGTTGGATGATCAGGGAAAAAATAGTTGTGAGGTTGTCATCGATGTCTACAAAAGGACTAAGTGTGTACGAGTCGAGCAGTCCATATTCGTCTTCGTGCTGATGGATGTTCAGGAAGCGTTTAAATAATTCCTCTCCAAACAAAACAAGCCAGCCGTCCCGCTCAAAAGGCTCTATTAGATGCACCTGCCCAGGATGGATAAAGTAAACCCTATTAGGTTTGATGGTGTAATTTTTAAAGTTTATGGAATGGCTGCCGGTTCCCATTGTCACGATCATCATTTCATAATGATCATGACGATGGGGGACAACTGAAAGGCTGTTCAAATCCTTATGCAGCCGGGTTACCCGTAAGTATTCTCCTTCAAGTAACTCCTGAACTGGAAGAGTCGCTTTTTTTGTTTTCATAAAACTAAACCAGGTGCGAAGTTAGATATTAGCCGTAATCGACCACAAAATCCTCAAATCATTTTTAATAGTGATGCGAATCATACTTCTGCTGCCGCATTCCCGCTACTTTTGAATCATAATTAAAAGCAAAACAGTATGAAAACAGATGTCAAAGCAATCCCATTTGTGCCAGGTGATTGGAACACAGCGCTAAATGTATATGATTTTGTTGTTAAAAATATAAAGCCATATACAGGCGATGCATCGTTCCTTGCCGGTCCTTCTCCAAGGACTCAAAGCCTTTGGGATACAGTAAAAGTTGCCTTATTGCAGGAGAGAGCAAATAACGGATGCCTTGCAATTGACACTGAAACAATTTCAACAATGACTGCTTTCCGTCCTGGTTATATCAAAAAAGAGGATGAAGTTATTGTTGGTCTGCAAACAGACAAATTACTAAAAAGAGCAATGAAACCTTTCGGCGGTATCAAATTGGTAGAATCCGCATTGAAGGAAAGAGGGTTAAAACCATCAGACCGTGTATTGGATGTGTTTAACTACGCAAAGAATCACAACGAAGGTGTTTTCAATGCTTATGATGCTGAGATCCGTGCATTCCGTTCTAAGCACGTTTTAACCGGCTTGCCAGATAATTATGCTCGTGGTCGTATTATTGGTGACTTCCGTCGTTTAGCCCTTTATGGTGCTGATCAACTTATTAAGTTTAAGAAAGCAGATTTTGCTAAAGTTGGCGGCGAAATGACTGAACACAAAGTTCGTCTGCGTGAGGAAATTAACACCCAGATCAGTGCCTTAAATGATATGATCAAAATGGCTGCTGAGTATGGTTTTGATGTTAGTCGCCCTGCAGAAAATGCTCGTGAAGCGGTACAGTGGGTCTATTTCGCATACCTGGCTGCGGTAAAAGAGCAAGATGGAGCTGCAATGTCTTTAGGTAATGTTTCTTCATTCCTGGATATATATTTAGAAAGAGATATAGAGAGTGGTTTACTGGATGAGGAAGGAGCACAGGAGTTGATTGACCAGTTCGTAATGAAACTACGTTTGGTACGTCACCTTCGTCCAGGTTCTTACGACGAGATCTTTGGTGGTGATCCAACCTGGGTAACTGAATCAATAGGTGGTATCTTACACGATGGCCGCACTAAGGTAACCCGTACTTCATTCCGTTTCCTTCAAACGTTATACAATTTAGGAGCATCTCCTGAGCCAAACTTAACAGTGCTTTGGTCTGAGCAGCTTCCTGACGGATTCAAGAAATTCTGTGCTCAGGTTTCAATCGATACATCTTCCATTCAGTATGAGAATGACGACTTGATGAGAAGCATAAGGGGTGGAGACGATTACGGAATTGCATGCTGTGTATCTTACCAGGAGATCGGTAAATCAATTCAGCACTTTGGAGCAAGAGCTAATCTTCCAAAAGCCTTATTGATTGCATTGAACGGTGGTCGTGAAGAGCATGATGGAGTAGAAGTGATCAAGAATATACCTCAGGTGCCAGAAGGAGTTTTAGATTATGATATGGTATTGGATGTATTCAAACGTACAATGAGCGAACTTGCCAGAGTGTATGCAAAAGCGATGTTTATCATCCACTACATGCATGATAAATATTACTATGAAAGAGCTCAAATGGCGCTTATCGATACGGATCCCCATATAGATATAGCTTATGGTGCAGCGGGTATCTCAATTATCGCCGACTCTTTATCTGCTATTAAATATGCAAAAGTTACTCCGGTAAGGAATGAGAAAGGATTAACTGTTGACTTCCAGATCGAAGGAGAGTATCCTCAATATGGTAATGATGATGATAGAGTAGATAGCATTGCTCAGGAAGTAACTAAATATTTTATCGCAGAACTTCGTAAGCATGTTGCTTACAAAAATGCAACTCCAACACTTTCATTGCTTACTATCACTTCAAACGTGATGTACGGTACAAACACTGGAGCAACTCCTGATGGCCGTAAGGCAGGTGAAGCTTTCGCTCCAGGTGCAAATCCAATGCACGGTCGTGATTGCAGCGGAGCTATTGCCTCTTTGAACTCTGTGTGTAAGCTAGATTACAATGACGCTCAAGACGGTATCTCTAACACTTTCTCCATGATACCAAAATCTTTGGGAGATAGTAGAGAAGAGCAAGTAAGCAACCTGGTGAATACTTTAGAAGGGTATTTCCTTCAAAATGCTCACCACTTGAATGTAAACGTTCTTAATCGTGAAACACTTATCGATGCTTATGAGCATCCTGAAAACTATCCTCAACTAACGATAAGGGTATCAGGATACGCCGTGAACTTCGTGAGATTATCAAGAGCGCATCAACTAGAAGTAATTACACGTACTTTCCATGAAAGTATGTAAGTAGATAAAGAATCTGTTTTTTTGTCTGTGGTTTGAAGTCAGGCCTTTACCCCGGGCCTGGCTTTTTTTATGCTACTGATAATCGTAAATTGAACAATGAATTATTTCCCACTACAAGATATAGAAGCGGCAAAGTTAAATCTGAATGATCCGGAACATTTAAGGATACATTCATTGGAGACTTTTGGTACCCATGACGGGCCGGGAATAAGAATGGTTGTTTTTGTTCAGGGATGTCAATTTAGATGCCTTTATTGTCAAAATCCTGATTCTATTGATGTACGGGGGGGTACATTGGTAGAAATAGAAGAACTTGTAAAAAGAGCGAAGCGCCAGCGTGCTTATTTTAGAAAGGAAGGCGGCGTTACTGTGTCTGGTGGTGAACCTTTACTTCAACGAACTAAATTACTTACATTCTTTAAACGATTGAAGGAGGAAGGCATCAATACCTGTTTGGACTCTAATGGTCGTCTAAATAACCAGGAAGTACATGACCTGTTGGAATATACCGACATCCTTTTACTCGATGTAAAGCATATTAATGACGACTGGCACCACAAGTTAACCGGGTTGACTAATAAAAACACTCTAGAGCTGGCGAAGTATCGCGAAGAAAGTGGCAGAAAGATGTGGTTACGCTATGTACTTGTTCCTGGCTGGTCTGATCAGGAAGAATATTTGGAGCAATGGGGCCAGCATTTTACCAACTATAGAACTGTTGAACGCGTTGAACTGATTCCGTTTCATCAGTTGGGCAGTCATAAATGGGAACTTCTGGGAATGAAGTATCCGCTTATAGATACTCCTGTGCCTTCTGAGGAATCAAAGCAAAAAGCAAAAAGTATTTTTGATAAATATTTCGATAATGTGATTTTGAAATAGGTCTGCAATACTAATATAGGATGGTTGACTTTAACAGAGGTCAACCATTTTTTCATTTAGAATTCACCACCTGTAACAATTCCAGCTGCGTTCGATAAATTTTTTTGAAGACCAGAAAAAACTAAGCCTACTTATTCCCTCTGTCTTTGAGCTCCTGCCCCTGAAGCTCTTTAGATTAAGGTCGTTCCCCTTCCAAATTTAGAAAGTAGAATTTCTCTGTAAATCCTTGATTCTGTATCAATTTGATAAGTATCATAAACAGCCTTGATGACTATCATTTCCTTAGTGTAATAATTACACCATCTTTACTTGTGAAGAGAGATTTGCATGCAACCGATTTCAATTAATTAAGGAATATATCAGCCTCCAAAGCTGATTAAATTATTAGTCATGAAAACAACAAATACCGAAAAGCTGATCGCCCAGATCGAGAAGATCCGGGAAGCACAAAAGCAGTTCTCAACATTCAACCAGGAGCAGGTTGATGAAATTTTTCGACAAGCAGCTATTGCCGCAAATAATGCTCGAATAGAGTTGGCAAAAATGGCTGTAGCTGAAACTGGAATGGGCCTGGTGGAGGACAAAGTAATCAAAAATCACTTCGCATCAGAGTACATCTACAATCAGTATAAAGACGAAAAGACATGTGGCGTGATAGAGACTGATGAAGCTTTTGGAATCGTAAAGATTGCCGAACCAATTGGCGTTATTGCAGCCGTAGTTCCAACCACCAACCCAACCTCCACTGCTATATTTAAAGCCTTGATCGCTTTAAAGACTCGAAATGGTATTATTTTCTCTCCTCACCCACGTGCAAAAAAATCAACAATTGCAGCGGCAAAAATAGTTTTGGATGCTGCTGTAAAAGCAGGAGCACCAGAAGGTATCATCAGTTGGATTGAAGAGCCTAGTGTAGAACTGTCTCAGATAGTAATGGCCCAGGCTGATTTAATTTTGGCAACAGGTGGTCCTGGAATGGTAAAAGCTGCTTATTCTTCAGGTAAACCAGCAATCGGAGTTGGTGCAGGTAATACCCCTGCAATTATTGATGAGACTGCTCACCTTAAGATGGCTGTAAACTCTGTACTTCTTTCTAAAACTTTCGATAACGGCATGATCTGCGCCTCAGAGCAAAGTGTGATCGTTGTTGACAAAATATACGAAGAAGTGAAACGCGAGTTTTCAGAACGGGGGGCGTATATTCTTAAAAAAGAAGAAACAAGTAAGGTTGGGGCAATCCTTTTAATTAACGGAGTGCTGAATGCGAACATTGTAGGACAGTCTGCATATAAGATTGCCGCGCTGGCTGGAGTTACTGTACCAGAAGATACGAAGGTACTTATCGGAGAAGTTGAATCTGTAGAGCATGAAGAACCATTCTCTCATGAAAAGCTATCTCCGGTACTGGCAATGTATAAAGCCAAAGGTTTCGATGAAGCTCTTGATAAAGCTGTTAAATTGGTTAAAGCCGGAGGATTTGGTCACACTTCAGTTCTTTATACGGATGCAATAAAGAGTCAGGAAAGGATTGAGAAGTTTGGGGCAGCTATGAAAACTGGTCGTACCATCATTAATATGCCGTCTTCACAGGGCGCAATAGGTGATATTTTCAATTTCAAACTATCCCCATCTCTAACCTTAGGTTGCGGAAGTTGGGGCGGAAACTCCGTGTCAGAAAACGTAGGAGTAAAACATTTATTAAACATTAAAAGTGTAGCCAAACGTCGTGAGAATATGCTTTGGTTCCGGATGCCAGAAAAGGTTTATTTTAAATATGGTTGTTTGCCGGTAGCACTGCGCGAGCTGAAAGACCTTGGCAGAAAACGTGCTTTTATTGTTACTGATAAAGTACTTTACAACTTAGGGTTTATTGATCACGTAACGAAAGTGCTTGATGAATTAGGAATAGAGCATACTGTTTATTTCGATGTTGAGCCCGATCCAACCCTATCTTGTGCAAGGAAAGGGGCCGCTGAGATGGCGATTTTTAATCCTGATACCATCATTGCGTTAGGGGGAGGATCTCCTATGGATGCTGCAAAAATAATGTGGGTGCTTTATGAACATCCAACAGAACGATTTGAGGATCTGGCGATGCGTTTTATGGATATACGCAAGCGGGTTTATCGCTTCCCTAAAATGGGCGAGAAGGCTATGTTCGTGGCTGTTCCTACATCAGCAGGAACAGGATCAGAAGTTACTCCGTTCGCTGTTATCACTGATGAAAATACAGATATTAAGTATCCTCTTGCAGATTACGAGTTAACTCCAGACATGGCCATAGTAGATGCAGAGTTAATGATGAATATGCCAAAAGGCTTAACATCTGCTTCTGGTATTGATGCGCTTACGCATGCACTTGAAGCATATGTTTCTGTGTTGGCTTCCGAATTTACTAATGGTTTGGCTCTCGAGGCAATTCGTTTGATCTTCAAGTACCTTCCGGATGCCTATAATGAAGGGACAACAAATATTAAGGCTCGTGAGAAGATGGCTCATGCCTCCTCTATTGCAGGAATGGCCTTTGCAAATGCCTTCCTCGGTATTTGTCACTCACTTGCCCATAAATTAGGAGCTACTCACCACGTACCTCATGGAGTTGCAAATGGAATGCTGATTACAGAAGTAATTCGTTTCAACGCCGTGGATAACCCTCGTAAGCAAGCAGCGTTCCCTCAGTATAAATATCCAAATGCAAAGTGGAGATACGCTGTTATTGCCGACTATCTGAATCTTGGAGGAAATACTGAAGATGAAAAGATTGAGCTTTTGATCAAAGCCATTGACGACCTTAAAGCTAAAGTCGGTATTCCAAAATCCATTAAAGAGTTCGGCGTTTCTGAAGCGAAATTCTATGCTTCGCTAGATAATATGTCTGAACAGGCTTTTGATGACCAATGTACGGGAGCAAATCCTCGTTATCCTTTAATCAGCGAATTAAAGGAGATCTATATAAAAGCTTTTAAAGGGAAAGAAGTAGCACAAGCTCCTAAAGAAAAAAAACTTGAGTTAGCATAAGCTTCATTACAAATAGGTAGACCATAGGCGGCGATCGTTATGATCGTCGCCTTTAATTTCGTTTTATTTCGATAAAACCCATTATTCTCCATTTGATTTAACCCAGTTGTAGGAGGAATAAAAAAAGGCGAAGGAAATTAAAAAATTCCTCCGCCTTTTTTTATTTAAGCAGTCGTTAAATTCTAAGCTGACATTTCTTTCATATCAAGCTTAGATTGTGCTTCACTTGTTTCCGTACCTTCTTTTTGATAGTTTACAGGCTTAAGTACAAGGATGGGAAAGCTTGCATATTGGACGAGTTGACTAACAGCACACGGCTTTAGGATGATATCTAAAAAGTCAGGAGTTTTCAAAATGACCACCACCAGCTCAATATCATTAGTAAGGGCAAAGTTAATTGTACTTTCGGCAGCGTTCTCTCCCTGAACAAAAGAGAGACCAGGCTCTATGGAGTCAAGTAGTTGATATAGGGCTTTTAAATGTTTAACTGCTTTTGGATCGAATTCTTCTGTGTCGTTTTGATAATAAATAGAAGAGATCTTGGCATGCAATAAATGTATGAAATTTTGGTTCTCCCGTAGGGATATGGAAGCGGTATCATGTAGTTCACAAGCAAATACAGCTTTATAAAGAATCTGGAATTCCGAATCAGGAGGAACGATCAATAATGGAATTTCGGAGATATGTGCAATGCAGTGGGTGTTGCTTCCGATGAAGTCCGTTTCGTCAGAGTTGCCCTTGCTACCTAAAACGATCAGTCCAACCTCTTTCTCATCGCTAATTCTTTTTATCGTATTCTTTAGGCATCCTTCATCTGTTCTAATTTCAATGCCTGTTGTTTTGCTTGCAAATAATTCCAGAAGTCCTTTCATGTCATTTAAGCGCTCAAGAGCTTTAATCCAGGGATCCTGAATTTCTGAAGCATAGGGAGGAGCAGAATCCTGGCAATTATTAAAAGAATGAAGTAATATCACTTTTGCCTCTGGCAACTTGTTTGCCAGGTTGATCGCATATTTTGCTGCGTTATACGCAGTATATGAGAAATCGGTAAGAACTAGAATTGAATCCATAGCTATGTTTCGATTAAATGTCATTACCAAATTTCCTTAAAAAAAGCTGAGATAAAATGACTGTTGTCATAGTGGGTTATGACTTTCGGATATGTATATTCTTACCTCGATCTGCTTATTCAGAGTGGATGATAATGGTCTTTCTCAATGTACATTAAACGAGGTTTACTGAAGCTGGTTTGATTAAGATCACTATTGGTTGGGTTGTAAGTCATTCAATAAGAGAATTATGCAGTTTAGATTTGTATAATAAAGAAGTACTTATGACTACTACCATCGAAGATAAAGAACTGAATAGAGAATTAATGGAGCTAACCCTTATTGGAAAGAATTGGCTTTCTGAGTTAGACCTCCTTGAAAAGGATATCCAGGATTTAAGAAGGAGCTATGTTAAGTGTCTTTCCCGTTCGAGTGAGGCCGATAACTACAAAGGAGCGGATGAGGTATTATTCCTCTTTGAAAGGGTCTCGGCTATTTTGGATGCGGTACGGATCGATGCCCAGTCCTACCTTGCATTTATTGCCACACTTATTGAACAGCCCGACACATTATATGATTTAAGTCTTGTGGAAAATCATTTTAGGATAGAAGTTAAGCTTAAAGATCTTTTAAGAGCTTTTAATGCAGTAAAGCAAATGGCAGGGAAGATAAATACCATTAATAGCGATTGTGATTAAAGGACTGAGAGCTTGAAAACAATCACAGTTTAGAGTGATCGAAATCATTCAAAGGTTTATTTTTTTATCTCACTTTTACAATTAAGCAGAACGGATATGAATACCATCCTCGTAGTAACAGACTTCACCATTCGTGCTCAGCAAGCTGCAGAGTTTGCGTTACAGATTGCTATTAAAACTGAAGCCGATCTGGTATTGTGTCATGCAATAGAAATAGTGGATGATGAGGATGAGGCAGAAAAGCTTTCCTGGCCAATAGCAGATAATATAGCATTGAAACAGGATAGTTTGATGGACTTACGTGATCTGAGCAAGCACTTAAAGAAGCTCGCGATAGAAGAAGTAACGTCTTACCAGCCTGCAATTACCTGTGTAAGCGAATTCGGCAAGTTGGCTCCAGTAACAGCGAATCTGGTAAAGGAAAAAAACGTGGATCTGGTAGTAATGGGAGCTCATAAGTCCACAGGTTTTAACCGTTTCCTTATGGGAAGTCATACACACGAGATTCTGGATAAGGTTAATTGCCCAGTACTTTTGTTGCCCGAGGGCTTGAATATGACTCAACTTAGTACGATCACTTATGCCACTGATTTAACGTTCAGTGATACTTTGGTGATCAGTTATCTTGCAAAAATTGCTTCGGCTTTCAATGCAGAAATTTTAGTAAGTCATATTTCACCAAAAGGTTTTGAAGGCCTTAATTCTGGCAAAGTTTTGTTAAGAACACTTAAAGAGTTGCATCCGGAGGGCAAGCCGCAAATCTCTTACATTAATATTAAAGGAGACAATGTAGTTAAATGTCTTACACAGTTGACAACTTCAAGTCGCCCTGGTCTATTAACGCTAGTGCATAAAAGGTATGGGTTTCTCCAAGGATTGTTCCATTCTAGTATTAGTAAAAAATTGGCAGATACAGCAAAAATGCCGCTGTTGGTTATGCCCTATTCATTTAGTATAAATGTAACAGACCTTACAAATGAGTTGATTGAAAGGTATAGTTACAATACAGATGAATTAAGATAAGCTTTTCCCTTCAATACATATTTCTCAAAGTCACCAGCTAGAAGCAGTTCGGATCCCCTCCGGTACTGCTTCTTTTTTTTAAATGGACTAAGGTCTTCAATTTTATTGATCAAGGTTGGCTATCCATCTGACGGCGGTAAACTTAAATGTCACAATTATTTTTATTTAATGCGTAAGATCACATTTTTTGAAAAGTAGCATCATTCTAAAGCCCCTATTATCCCCATACTTTTGGAGTATAGAAACAAGCGCAGGTTTCCACAAAAAAACAATAGGTATGAAAGTTTCAAAATTAAACACCGACAAAATCCAAAGATATTCAGTAAGAATTTTTACACTGATTTTAGCTCTTGGTCTAAATGGGTTACTTCAAAATGCACAAGCACAAACAGCATTTAAAGCAGTAGCCGGTTCTCAAATTAAAGTAAACGGTACCTCTAATCTACACGATTGGACAATGGCCGCCAGTGCTTTCAATTGTACAGCTAGCGCTACAGTAAAAGGGGATCAACTTCAGGACATTACCGCTTTAAGCTTTGTTCTTCCGGTAACTAATTTAAAAGCGAAGGAAGACTTAATGAATACCAGGGCATATAAAGCTCTTAACCAGGAGAAATACAATCAAATTATCTTCAAACTTACAGACGCTGTAGTGAGCGGAAAAACCGTAAAAGCCACCGGTAATTTAACAATTTCTGGTGTGACCAACCCGGTAACACTACAAGCAAACTATGTAGTAAATGGCGACGAAGTAGTATTTAAAGGTTCGAAAGCCATCAAGATGAGTGATTTTAAACTTAAGGCTCCAAGCTTCATGATGGGAGCATTGAAAACTGGCGATGAAGTAACTATTGACATCGCACTTAAACTCAAAAACTAATAATAACAGAATAAGACAACATAAATTTTTTCAGATATGAGAACTCAATTAACCAGCATTATTAAAACCGCAACTACTGCACTTTTACTATCAAGTCCAGTATTATTAAATGCTCAAACTAAAGTTGCAAATCTACGTCCCTATGATAAAACTGGTATAAATGTTTTCGAAGCACCAAAAGATACTAATGCTGTATTTGAGGATTTGAAAGTGAAAGTTGGAGCAGGTTTTACCCAGTCTTTTCAGAACTTGAAACACGAGAACTCTGCTAAATACGGTACAGCAAATAGTTTATATAAACTTAGTCCTGGCTTTAATACAGCTAGCGCTAACTTATACCTCGACGCTCAATTAGCCGATGGTATCAGATTAAATCTTACTAGTTATTTATCTGCGCGCCACCACAACGAAACATGGGTAAAAGGAGGATATATTCAATTTGATAAGCTTCCATTTAAAGGTAAGATCTGGGATGATATAATGAAAGTCACTACTATTAAAGTAGGACATATGGAAATCAACTACGGCGACCAGCATTTTCGTAGAACGGATGGAGGCCATGCTCTTTACAATCCATTCGTTGAGAACTATATCATGGATGCATTTACTACAGAAATCGGAGGTGAAGTTTTGGTACGCAAAAACAGCTTCTTTGGACAGCTTGGAGTTTCTAACGGCATGATCAAAGGAAATGTTGACAGTCTGATAGCTACTCCTCAGGATGCTAATATTCATAAATCTCCAGCTGTATACTTAAAAGGAGGTTTCGATAAACAGTTAAATGATGCATTAAGGGTTCGTGTGTCAGCTTCTTATTACACTAATAAAAGTTCTGGTGGGCAGACTCTATATGCTGGCGATCGCACAGGATCAAACTATTACATGATCATGGAAAAAGAAATTGCTACTCCAGCAACAGCAACAGCTGCAGCAGTAAGATCTTCTTCTACCGCTCAATTTACTTCTGGACGCTTTAATCCTGGTTTTTCTAAGCAAGTTGACGCCCTTATGTTGAATGGCTTTGTGAAAGCAAAAGGTTTAGAAGTATTCGGAACTTACGAAAGAGCAAAAGGAAGAACTAAAACAGAAGTTGAAGGAAGAGATGCTACTCAATACGCAATTGAAGGAGTTTACAGATTTGGTGCAAATGAAAACTTGTTCCTTGGCGCCCGCTATAATGCAGTTAAGTCTGAAATCTTAGTAGGAACTTCTGCTCAGGATGTGAAAATTGATCGTACCTCAATTGGAGCTGGATGGTTTGTTACTAAAACAATCCTGTTAAAAGGAGAGTATGTTACACAACAGTACAAAGACTTCGCAATAAATGACTACAGAAACGGTGGTAAATTTGATGGATACGTTATCCAGGCTATCGTAGGATTTTAAAATACTAAACAGAAGAAGAGCAGGTTGTGAACAACAACCTGCTTTTTTTATCATTTAAAAAGGGGGTGATCATGTTCCCATTACGCAATTTGTTATTTCTTCTGGTGATTGTACTTCCTTCTTTTAGTTGGAATACCAATAATCTGCAGGTAACTAAATGGGTTATCATGAAAGGAGGTTCATTAAGAGTTGATGGAAGCACTAATATTAATAAATTTAATTGTGAAATTGCTAACTACTCCAACCCTGACACCATTAAAATTTCTAAAAATCCTGAACGAAGTTCAATAAACATTGCCGGGGATGTAAAGCTAAACGTTCAAAACTTTGATTGCCATAATCCCGTTATGACTGCCGACCTTCGTAAAACTTTGAAGGCAAAACAATATCCTAATCTTGTTATTCGATTTTTAAGTCTTAATAAATATCCCAATCTTTCCAGCAAGCAGGATTATGTGAAAGGTTTGGTTAGTATTGAACTAGCGGGTGTTACACGCCGTTTTGAGGTAGATTATAAGTTCCTTTCCAGTCGTGAAGATGTCCTCGATCTTATCGGAACCCGCAAAATAAATTTCACCGACTTCAATATTACCCCACCCAGGAAAATAGGAGGGATGATTCAAACAGATAATGAGCTAAGTGTGATGTTCGCACTGAGAGTTAAAGTTATAGACTAGTTCTATAGCCAACCTTTTTTCCTTTGAAAAGGATTCCTCGCTCCAAAATCTTGTACCCAGTAGTGATTAACCAATGCTATCCCAACTTCCTTAAAATTAGGGTTCATAAGATTTCTGCAATGACCTTCACTACCGATCCAGCCCTTCATAACTTCTCGTATTGATCGCTGTCCTAAGGCAATATTTTCACCTATAAAAAAGCTTTTAAATCCCTCATATGTGTAGCCAACAGCAAATACACGATCTTTAAGCTTGCTGCCGTTCTTGCTTACATGGTCAAAATATTTGTTACGGTTCATATCCTGCGCATGACCCAGCGCCGCTAATTCGAGTTGATCATTCCAGATAAGCGGAGCAACTGGAGGCATGTACTCGCTGCCACAATTACAGCCCTCTGCTCTTAACTTATTTATTCGAGACAGGAATTCTTGCTTGAAGTCTTCGGAGGCAATCGACCTGTTTTTCCCAGAACCATTATTAGACTTTTTAGGGCCAGTAAGAATTTCTGAGCTCCTTTTATCCTCCGTTTTGGCGTTTCTGATCGGGGAGGTTTTAGCCTTTACCGGAGTTTTTACAGCCGGTCCGGCAACAGAACATGAAGTTGTAACCAGAATTGATAATAAACTTATCAGGAAATATCTCATAATCGCACTAAATCAGATTATGAACGTAAGACACAAAAATATATTGGAGGTTTATTTATTTTTTAATGATCCTGTTATTTTATAATTATTATCACCCAGAATCAGGACCGTCTGTGATTTTTGAATCTCATAAAGTGAGTCAGGGTAGTAATGAAGTTCTTCTGTAGTAGAATACAACATGTTGTTCACTTCGTTTTGAATGTAGATGTGCTTTGCTTTTCCATCTGCCTTTTTTTCGATTCTTATTTTCCTTGTACGAAGTTTGGCATCCAGGGCCTTGTATTCAGTGCTGTAAGGGGTGGTAGAAACTTTGTAACTTTTATCCCAGGCAGGCTTGTTGATGTCGGAATTACTGAAAAGCTCGAGTTCCGTTTTCCAGTTGATATTAGTTATGTTTTTTTGCTCTGTTTTCCCATTTTGAATGACTGTTTTAAGCACAGTAGCGCCTTCATTGTGCAAGCTCGCTGCCTCAGAAGAAAAAAAGCCACTGATGTCAAAATAACTTTTGACACCAGAAGCTTCCTGTTTATTAGAGCAGCCTGCAATCAGTAAAAGCAGGCTTACCTTATGTAGTGAACTTAACCTCATTCCTTAAACAAGCACATCGCCTGTCATTTTCTCAGGTATTGGTACATTTAATATCTGAAGAACTGTAGGAGCAATGTCTCCCAGTTTTCCGTTATTGAGATGCTTGTAGTCTTTGTCTATTAATATACAAGGTACAAGATTGGTTGTGTGAGCAGTATTTGGAGATCCATCCTCATTCACCATGTAGTCTGCATTACCATGATCGGCAAGCACGATAAAGGAGTAGCCAAGATGAAGACCGGTTTCAACTACTTTCTGCAAACATGAGTCAACAGTTTCTACCGCCTTAACTACCGCTTCGAATACTCCGGTATGTCCAACCATGTCGGGATTTGCAAAGTTTAAGCAAACGAAGTCTGGTTTACCCTCGGCAAGCTCTTTACATATAGCATCTCTGATTCCTTCAGCGCTCATTTCTGGTTGAAGATCATAGGTTGCTACTTTTGGCGATGGAACTAAAAGACGTTTTTCTCCGACGAATTCTTTTTCACGGCCTCCTGAGAAGAAGAAGGTTACGTGAGGATACTTTTCAGTTTCGGCAATACGTACCTGAGTTTTTCCATGCTTCTCCAAAACTTCTCCTAAAGTTTCAGTAAGATCGTCTTTTCTAAATACTACTTTAACTCCCTTAAACGACTCATCATACGTGGTCATAGTTACATAGTGTAACTGAAGTGGAGTCATTTGCTGTTCAGGGAATTCTTTCTGAGTAAGAGCAACCGTAATTTCACGGCCACGGTCTGTACGGAAGTTGAAGCAAATTACCACATCGCCGTTTTCAATCCTAGCTACGGGTTGGCCATCTTCACCTACTTTTACCACAGGCTTGATAAATTCATCTGTTACACCCTCTGCATACGAAGCATCGATGGAGGCGATCAGATCTGTTGAAGCAGTACCTGTTCCATTAACCATCAGATCGTAAGCTAATTTTACCCTTTCCCAACGGTTATCTCTATCCATTGCATAATACCGGCCAATCAAAGATGCTATTTCTGCGTTACCATGTATCTGATTCTGAAGATCCGTTACGAATCCTTTTCCTGAATTTGGATCGGTATCTCGGCCATCAAGGAATGCATGGATGAATACATTTCCAACCTGGTGAGCCTTTGCAGCGTCAACAAGACCGTTAATGTGTTTTATATGAGAATGAACGCCTCCGTTAGATACAAGGCCAATAAGATGTACTTTTTTATTTTCTGCTTTAGCGTATTCAAACGCCTCTGATAAAGTTGGATTGGAAACTAATTCACCATCGTCAACCGCTTTGTGAATTCGCCCCAGCTCCTGGTACACTACCCGGCCTGCGCCTAGGTTCATGTGACCAACTTCTGAATTACCCATTTGTCCTTCAGGTAAACCTACAGCCATTCCCGAAGCTTCAAGCTTAGAATTGGGATATGTGTTTATAAGGCTGTGAAAGAAAGGGGTTTTTGCGTTTTCAATTGCGTTTGATCTATCGGCTTTGCCGTAACCCCATCCGTCTAAAATGATGAGTGCTAATTTTTTATTTTCCACGATAGCAAATATACATTTGAATTACTGCGATGCAAAATGATAAAGATCATTAGGATTTCGATTGTAGATTACGAAATTTGATTGTAGACTAACCTTTTTATCATTCGGGATCTTTTACAAAAAAGTAATGTCCAAACGAATAATGCCAAAACCAGAATGGCTTTATGTAGTTTACATGTCAAATCTAACTTCTTACATCTCGTATGTAATTTTTATTTTAGCCGCAGGTTATGCAAAACGAAAAAGACTTACTACAAAAATTTATACAGGACGCGCTGCTCGAAGACATCGGAGACGGTGATCATACTTCGCTATCGACGATTCCGGAAGGAAAGGAAGGTGAAGCGCAACTTATTATTAAAGAAGAAGGTGTTTTGGCAGGAGTGGAAGTTGCCCTGGAAATTTTTAAGGCCGTAGATGCCGATCTTAAAGTCGAGGTTTTCATAAATGATGGTGCCGAGGTTAAACCTAAAGATATTGCTTTGAGGGTAAAAGGCAAAGTATACTCTATATTAACTGCCGAACGACTTGTTTTAAATACGATGCAGCGAATGAGTGGGATCTCAACAACAACACATCGTATAACGAAATCACTGGAGGGGACTAGTACAAAAGTGCTCGATACGCGCAAAACGACTCCGAACATGCGCTTCTTAGAAAAAGCTGCTGTTAAAATAGGAGGAGGAGTGAACCACCGTTTCGGTCTATACGATATGATACTTATCAAAGACAATCATGTTGATTACGCAGGTGGGATCAAGCAGGCCTTGAATGCGGCAAAGAATTACATAAGGGAAAAGGAAAAAAACATTCAAATTGAGATAGAAGTTCGTAACCTAAACGAGCTTCAGGAAGTAATAGAGTGTGGCGAAGTAGATCGTATCCTGCTCGATAATTTTGATTTTGAAACCCTAAGGCAGGCTGTAAGGCTTGTAGACGGAAGATTTGTAACTGAAGCTTCCGGAGGGATAACAGAACAGAATGTTTTGCAATACGCTCAATGTGGGGTAGACTACGTGTCGATGGGAGCATTAACGCATTCTGTTAAAAGTTTGGATATGAGCTTAAAAGCCCTAAAAAGTTAATTTTTCAAATTCTTACCCGAATTTGACTTTTCTTTTTTTAGTATACTTGCAAGCTGAATGATATCAATTTACTCGATAGGAGCACTCATCCTGGCATATCTGTGTGGTTCAATACCAAGTGCGGTTTGGATAGGTCAGGCCTTTTATGGAATAGACGTTCGCGAATACGGTAGCGGAAATGCCGGAGCCACGAATACTTTTAGAGTTCTTGGAAAGAAGCCAGGAATTGCGGTGATGATCATCGATATTGTTAAAGGGTGGACGGCAACAAATCTTGTTTATTTTATTGGCCTTTCAGTTACCGGTCCCCTGCATTCCGTCCAATTTACAAATTACCAGCTCGCTCTTGGTATAACAGCAGTAATGGGGCACTTATTCCCGGTCTTTGCAGGTTTTAGAGGAGGTAAAGGTATTGCAACCCTTTGTGGAATGATACTGGCGGTTCATCTGCAGGCGGCACTTATTTGTATAGGTGTTTTCCTGGTTGTACTACTAGTTTCAAAATACGTTTCTCTCAGCTCTATCAGTGCCGGATTTGCATTTCCCCTTAGTATTATTTTTGTTTTTCATTCGCCATTGCGCTCTATAGTGCTGTATGGAATGTGTATTTGTGTATTGATTCTGGTAACCCATCAGAAGAACATTGAGCGTTTGCTTAAAGGCAAGGAAAACAGGATAAATCTGTTTCGAAAAAAAACAGCATAAACTGTAAACTGTTATCTGCTAAAACACATTCTATGAGAAAGATAAAAATTATAGGCACACTTGCGTGCCTTGTTATAATGGAAGCATGCTCTACTGTTCCAATCACTGGACGTAGACAGTTGAATCTGGCGAATACAGAACAAATTCAACAAGAGTCGGCACAGGCATATCGCCAATTTCTTGCCGATCCTAAAACCAAGGTAGTTACCAGCGGAAGCGATGTTCAGAGAGTTAGGACTGTTGGAAACAGGATAGCGAGGGCTATTGAAAGTTTCCTTGCTCAGAACGGGCAGGCCAATCAGTATAATTTCCAGTGGGAATTCAATGTTGTTCAGAGTAAAGATATCAACGCTTGGTGTATGCCAGGAGGAAAAGTTGCCGTTTATACTGGTATTTTGCCTGTAACACAAACAGAGGCGGGATTAGCAACGGTAATGGGACATGAAATTGCCCACGCAATTGCACGCCACGCAGAAGAGCGTTATTCTCAAACAGCCGGGGCGCAAGCATTGGGAGGTATTGTAGGGGCGGCTACCGGGTCACAAACTGTTACTCAGCTTTACGGTTTGGGAGGTCAGTTAGCTCTATTGAGGTACGGTAGAAATCAGGAGTCCGAAGCCGATCGATTAGGTTTGATTTTTATGGCAATGGCAGGTTACAATCCAGAGAGTGCTGTAGCCTTCTGGCAACGTATGGCTACTTCTAAGGAAGGAAACGGAGCTCCTCCAGAGTTTTTAAGTACCCACCCTAGTGATCAGACACGTATCGCAAATATTCAAAAGAGATTACCTGAGGCAAGACAATATTACAAGCCCTAATAAGAAAAACCTCCATGAGCAGAAACGCAAAAAAGGGGGATAAAAATTTTAAAGGTTCTTCTTAGCCTTTAAATCTTAGTTAAGGGATCTAAGTGAGGCCTTTAAAAAACAATTAGTCACCTAAATAAAACAATTAGACTTTCAGGAAAAGCCACTATTGAATAGTGGCTTTTTTATTGAAAATCTCTTTTTTGCAGCTTTTTTTAGATCTTTCTTTAAATAGAAATTTGAGGTCGCGCAACTTTCTTATTTTTATTACGTTTACAGCTCAAATCAAATGATGAGACGTACAGGGACTTTTTTCAATTTCTTAGTTGTAATTGCTTTCTTTTTTCTTAGTTCTGCTGCGCTAATAGCTCAGGTTAAAACTGACCCTATTGCAGAAAATATGTTGATCTACCAGCGTAGCTATGGTGGTTGGCCCAAGGCGATCCATGAGAAAAAGGTTGTTTATGAGGGTGTATTGACCGAAGCACAAAAGAAGGAGATATTAAGTGGAATCAACGAGGAAGACGGAACCTTCGATAATAAAGCGACAAGCCGTGAAATAAGATATTTGGTAAAGGCTTATAAGGAAACTCAGAACCCTGCCTATCTGAAGGCGGCTGAAAAAGGCATTGACTATATTCTTAGGGCCCAGTACCCGAATGGAGGTTGGCCCCAATATTTTCCGCGTAAAAATCTTTACCGGGGACAAATAACTTTCAATGATAATGCAATGGTGAACTTGCTTAATGTGCTTCAGGACATTGTTGAGAAAACTAATGATTTCGAAGTTGTTGATGTCCGTTTTGTGAAGCAAGCAGGCGATGCGGTTAAGAATGGCGTTAATTGTATTCTAAATACGCAGATAAAAACGAAAGGAAAGCTAACGGCTTGGGCAGCTCAATATGATCAAAATACTTTAGCTCCTGCCAAAGCAAGAGCCTTTGAGCCTGCAAGTCTTAGCAGTGCAGAATCAGTTGCTATTGTTCAATTTTTGATGCGAGTTCCAAATCCTTCAACTGAGGTTAAAGAAGCAATTACATCAGCTGTATCATGGTTTGATGCAGTGAAGATAGCTGGATATAACACTAGTGATGTGGATGCTCCATCGATGCCTAAGGGTAAAGATCGCATTGTAGTAAAAGATCCCGCTTCAACAATATGGGCCAGGTTCTACGAGCTGGAAACATTCAAGCCTATCTTTATAGGTAGGGATGCTGTGGTACGCTATGCACTTGCAGATATTGATGCTGAAAGAAGAACGGGATATGCCTGGTATGGTACATGGCCTGTTAAGCTTTTACAGAAGGATCTTCCTAAATGGAAAAAGGTTAATGGGTTAAACTAGGCCATTTTTATTTCTAAATCCTGAAATTTAAAATATTATTGAAAAGGAGTTTGCGCTGTTTAAGTGCAAACTCCTTTTCGTTTTAAAAAGCAGTATTGTGAAATTTTTTCGTTTAATATTGGACTAAACCTCCTATCCGATTCTCTCGCTGAAACGATTTCTTTGACCTCATAGTGAAAATGATCTATTAGGTTCCCACCGTCAACAATAATAGGACCCACATCTAATTTCCCTGATCGGGGATTATTTTTCTCTTTTTGATGTTTATTTCCCAAGTGATTTGGGAAAAAATTGCACGGTCCACTAGATTGGGTCTGTCGCATTGCCAAATTCTCCTTGGTAAACTTCTTTTCTACAGCCTTTTATACGATAAAAACACAAAGTGTGTTACAACATTTGTTTTGGTTAGGTTTTTGTCTTTAGTGTTAAGCCTCGCTGGTCTTTCCGGAAGAAAATTGCTTTTCTTGAAAGTTATGATGGCCCGTGTTTTTTAAGCTGTCTAGTGCTGTTCGCTTGAAAACGTATGATGAGTATTAAGGAAGCTCCTATCAATTAGCTTCCAATTTTTTTAACGCATTTTATATTAACGCACCTCAATGGATTCATTAATTCAAAGGATTTTTGTTTTCCTTTTTCTTTCTATTGGTTTTGGTTCTCTGGCGCAAACCACTACACCTCCTCCAAAAGTAACAAGTCCCGTTAATTTATGTTATGGCACAACTCCAGCACCTCTTACAGCTACTGGAACCAACTTACAATGGGTAAGTCCAGTAAGTTCAAGTGTAGGTGGGGTAGTTCCCCTATCGGACTTCGACAAGGAACATATTGCTGGTGGTGTTTTTAATAGTAATAATAACAAGAAGACGGTAATTAAAACCACCGTCGCAAATGTTAAGATTATCTCGGTGGACTATGCCATTACTCCAAATCAATCAGTTAGTAATCTTAAACTCGCTATTTATAATGCTGCAGAACAAGAGATAGCTGAATCTTCAACTGTAACAACCTCTTCCGGGGCTAGCCTCAGAACGATAACAAATGTTTTCAATTATACTCTGGCTACGCCTGGTACATACTACATCGGCGTTAAATCAGGTTCTGGAAATGTAGCATATGCAGATTTTAGTTCAACAGTTGGAGCTGCCCCTTTATCTATTACAGGCACGACCCCTGGTTCAAAACGTTTTTTTACTAATATTAAATATACCTATAATCAGACTACTTCTACAGCCCCTACTCCTTCTACTGATGCAGCCGGATCTCAGAATTATTATGTCACTCAAACTGTAAATGGAGTTACAAGTTCACCAGCAACAATCGTCGTGAATGTGAATTCCACACCCGCCCCTACCGTGACGACTCCGATAAATGTTTGCCAGGGTAGCTCTGTTGGGGCGTTGACTGCCAATGGATCTAATTTACTATGGACAGCTGCCATTTCTTCCAGGGTGGGAACTGCTTATGAGTATAATAGCTCAGGAGGGTTTCTGCAAACAAGTGAAAAGCGAACCAGTTTTACAACTTCACGTGCAAATGTATTGATCAATTCCCTTGAGTTTTTTATTCTAAAGAATAACAAAGCAAATAATCTTAAACTAGGAATCTTTGATGAGTCAGGAACATTGTTGGTTTCTTCACCTGAAATTTCAGAAACCGCAGGTCAATTGCCTGTGAAAGTTGAAGCGGTGTTCAACTATAATTTGGAGAAAGCGGGTACTTATTCAATAGGGATAGTATCAGGAAGCGGACAGTTTTGTTATGGAACTGCAACTTACCCACAAACTGAGTCTGCTGGCATTTTAAGTATTATTGGAAATACTTTTCCAGGAAACATATTCAATATTAATTTTTCAACGACTACCGTCGGCGCAACATCCACACCGGTACCGTCAACGGCGATAGCCGGGTCCTATTATTACTATGTTACTCAAACAGTCAACGGCTGTACAAGTCCTCCTTCTGTAGTGACTGTAAATGTTTCCGGGGTTTCAGCAACCACACCAGGGCTTGCTTGTGCCGGTCGTACAACCGTTCTAAAGGCAACAGCGTCAGCGGGATATACATTGTATTGGTTTGATGTTGCTTCCGGGGGATCTTCAATAAGGACAGGAGAAGAGTTTACAACTCCTTCATTAACAACAAATCAGACATTCTATGTACAAGCCTCAAATGGATCTTGTACTTCTAATCGAATACCAGTACAGGCGATCGTCGGCGGCCTAAGCTGGGTTGGAAATGCGGGAACATCTGTGGGTGATCCATCAAACTGGACTACTTGTTCAAGTAGCTCAACTCCTAATGGAGATAATGTTTTCATCCCGTATAAAACTAATTTACCGAAATTAAGCGCAAACTTAACAGTTGGGCAACTGATAATTGATGCAGGTGCTTCAATCGATCTGAACGGGTTTACTCTAACTGCGCAATCTATAACTGGAGCAGGTTATATCAAGGGAGGAGGAACAAGCAAAATTATTATCAATGCTAGTGGTAATTCTACTATCAGGATGGACCAAACAGTACCTGGTTCTACCAATGTTCTAGAGTCTTTGGTTATTAATAATAATTCCAGTGCTATTCTTTTAGATAATCCACTTTTAATTAAAGGAGTCGTCAATATAACGGGAAATAGCGTCCTTAATTCAAACGGACATCTCACTCTTCTTTCGACAGAAAGCTCAAATGCTAATATCGGTCCCCTTACTGGTGGAGGAGCAATCACAGGAAACGTAACAGTTCAAGCATTTATGAAGGGTTCCAGTCTATCAAATAGGAACTTTAGGACAATAACATCTCCCGTGTATGATGTTTCTTCTCCATCAAAGGGATTTGGTATCGCAGGGTATAAAAGAACTATGTATGTAACTGGACCAGGAGGTGAGTCTAAAGGTTTTGATCCATCTCCGGCTAACGGAAGCACGATCAAGTACTATAATGAACCCCAAAAGAATAATCAGAATCAATATCTGTATGCTGCAAATGCGACTACAGAATATATAAGTCAAGGTAAAGGTATATACTTCTATTTCAGAGGCAAGAAAGACAATTCGAAGGGTGATAAGTTTGTGAAGGTAAATGGCACCTACGGGACACCGGAAGACGTCACCATGGAGTACTATGGGGTGATTAATAGTGGAAATATTTCTCCTGCTATTACTTATACGAATAATCTTGGCGAAGATGGAAGCAACGGATTTAATCTTATTGGTAATCCTTATCCATGTGTAATTGATTGGGATGGTGCAGGGATCATAAAGAATGGCCTTGAAAGCACAATTTGGGTGCAGAAGCAGAATGGAACGTTTGCAATTTATACTCCTGAAGCAAGTACGAATGGTGGCTCCCGCTATCTTTTGCCAGGTCAAGGCTTTTTTATAAAAGCTAATAAAGCAAACCCTTCAATCACTTTTACCGAGAATGCTAAAGTAACAAATACAAATCCTCCGGTAAGATTAATGAGCGTCAAGGAAATGCCTTCGCTGTCTTTTACAACTGAAAAGGCTACAACTTTGACGCAGCCTATGTCAACACGACTAAGTATTGTAATGGCCAAAGATGAATACTCTACAGACGAAACAACAATCGTTTTGAAGGATGGCTCTTTAAAAACACTAGATGGTAGCGACATTTCTTATATGGGAGAGGGGCCGGTAACTTTAACCAGCGTAACGCCTGATAGTAAATATTTGGCGATAAATTATATACCCCCAGCCTCCGGACAGGTGGAGGTCCCTCTGTATGCCACTGCAGCCGAAACGGGTACCTACTCATTCAAGCTATCTAACTACACAGGAATGAATAGTACGACTGTTTTCTTGAAGGATGACTATACGGGGACAGTTACAAATCTTCAAACCGACCAGCAATATTCTTTTGATATTGATAAATCAATTAGCAACACATTTGGAGATCGCTTCAAGTTACTATTAGTTCCACCTAGTACTCTTCCTGTTAAACTGACTAGTTTCACTGGTAAAAAGGTTCCAGAAGGTATATCTCTACAGTGGGCGACAACAAGCGAGATGAACAGTAAACATTATGAAGTTCAACAATCCACCGATGGTAAGAATTTTTATACCATAGGGAAACTTGACGCTGCTGGTAATTCATCTTCCACCTTGAACTACTCATTAACAGACCAGTCACCAATTGCAGGTATAAACTACTATCGTTTAAAATCTGTAGACAAAGATGGTCTTTACACATACAGTAACGTGATTTCAGTCGATTTCTCCTTTAGCGCAAAGACATTAATTAGCATCTATCCCAACCCGGTTACAGATGTGTTGAAGATAAGTACAGCAGAAAGCAGGGGTGATTTGAGACTGCGCATTTTTGATATGAACGGGAGAGAATTACTTGGGACTACAGGAGGAGAACTTGCGGTCGCTGCACTGAGTAAGGGAATGTATATTTTAGAAGTACGGACAACTGAAAATACCCTTATTGGGAATTATAAAGTATTGAAGAATTAGGGGTGTTTTTATGAGGAAATTTTTGTTAATGTTGTGTTTGATATCGGTGATGCCATTCAAGATAAAAGCACAATGGTCACCAGGAGATGGAGGAGTGCCTCCAGATGAGTGTATAGAACTGGCATGTGATGAGTCAGAACATGGGCCTCTTGACGATCATGTAATTTGGTTAATCGGCGCTTCTGCCACTTTCGGTATAGTAGTTCTTAGAGGTCGGAACCAAAAAGCATAACCTATCGCTGAGATATTTAATAAACAAAAAAGGCAATTTGATAGTTCAAATTGCCTTTTTTTATGATCAAGCTGTTATTACACATTAAACCTAAAGTGCATAATATCTCCATCTTCCACCACATAAGTCTTACCTTCAACACTTAGCTTTCCTGCTTCCTTACATGCTGCTTCCGAGCCCAAATTAATAAAGTCGGCGTACTTGATAACCTCTGCGCGGATAAAGCCTTTTTCGAAGTCGGTATGGATAACACCTGCAGCTTGTGGAGCTGTAAATCCATTGGTAATTGTCCATGCCCGTACTTCCTGGACACCTGCAGTAAAGTAAGTTGCCAGGTTAAGTAATTTATAAGCTGCACGGATTAACTTTGCCACGCCTGACTCTTCTAAACCAAGATCAGCAAGGAACATTTCTCTTTCTTCGTAGCTTTCAAGCTCTGCAATTTCAGATTCAATTTTAGCCGAGATGATTAAAACCTCTGCATTTTCTTCCTTTACTGCTTCTTTTACCTGTTCCACGTAGGCATTTCCAGTATTTACAGATGCTTCTTCAACGTTACATACATAAAGTACAGGTTTGACAGTAAGAAGACTAAGGTCTGAAATGAACTCCTGATCCTCTTCGCTGATCGGTGCAGTCCTTACAGATTTTCCAGATTCAAGGTGTGATTTTACGATACTTAAGATTTCAAATGTTTTCTTAGCATTCTTATCTCCACCTGTCTTAGCCATCTTCTCCACTTTCTGGATACGTTTATCAACTGTGTCCAGATCCTTTAGTTGAAGTTCGGTGTCAATGATTTCCTTATCACGGATGGGATCTACAGACCCATCTACGTGCACAACGTTTCCATCGTCAAAACAACGAAGAACGTGAATGATTGCATTTGTTGTGCGGATATTTCCCAGGAATTGATTACCCAAGCCTTCGCCCTTACTAGCTCCTTTAACCAGTCCGGCAATGTCAACAATTTCAATGGTATTAGGAACTACCCTTTGCGGATTAACCAGCTCGGCCAGCTTGTTCAACCTTTCGTCGGGCACCGTAATTACTCCAACGTTTGGTTCAATTGTACAAAAAGGGAAGTTGGCAGCTTGAGCCTTCGCATTTGATAAACAGTTAAAAAGGGTTGATTTTCCTACGTTGGGCAAACCAACTATTCCGCATTGTAATGCCATTAATAATGTCTGTTATTTTTGTGTAAGTCCTTCGTTTTAGAGGCAACAAGCAACTATTCCTGTTTCAGCTTGCGTTTTTGAACGCTAAACTTAACAAGTCATAGTGCTAAAGACTATTGATAGCCACTAAAATTCGGCTGCAAAGATAGTAATTAATTTAGCTAAGAAAGGGTTGAGTGGAATTACAGTCTTTTCTCTGAGAACTTGTATCCAATTAGTTTATAAACAAGCTTTGCCAAAGTATATTCGGATAGTATACTGCCTTCAATAGGTGCGCATTCAACCACATCAAAACCTACAACGTTCCGCTCCTGGAAAACCTTCCTGAGTAGTTGAAGAGTCTCTGTCCAAAACAGGCCATTTGGTTCCGCTGTACCTACAGCTGGCATGATTGAAGGATCGAACCCGTCTGCATCGATAGTTATATAGACATCGTTATCTAAAAAATCAACGATTTCATTAATCCAAAGCGGATTGGTCCGAATTTGATGCGCATAGAAAGTGTGAATGTTCTGGGAGCTCTTTATTAGCTCAGCCTCTTCACGGCATTGAGCTCTTATTCCGGCCTGACAAATGGTTAATCCCAGTTCATTTATCCGGGCCATTACACAAGCATGGGAGTAAATGTTGTCGTTATAGCTCTCCCTTAGATCAGAGTGGGCGTCAATTTGAAGAATACTTAATTTTGGGTACTTTTTAATAAAGGATTTGATGAATCCAAGGGTAACGGTATGCTCGGCTCCTAAGGATACTACGAATTTGTCGTCGTTCAGCAACTTATCCGTCTCCTGTTCTATCAGAGCAATGGCATCAGCATCTGTTTTATCTTTGAAAATAATAGGGGGAAGTGTTGCAACCCCTGTTTTTTCAACGATTTCTGTATCTAACTCCTCGTCGTAACATTCAACATAAGCAGAAGCTTTTATGATAGCTTGGGGCCCTTTATGAGAACCGCTAAGATAAGATGAAGTATATTCATAGGGCGCTTGTTGAATTACAACTTTGCTTCTGTCGTAAGCGAACAATCGTTCGTCAGGTAAGCCGAGGAAGTTTTTTTCAGAAGGCAGGTATTCCATTTGTTAAAGTTTTAATGTTAACAAAGAAAAGGGCTCAAGGTTCCTTAAAAAAAGAAAACCATCCCGGTTCCGCCGAAATGGTTAATGTCTTCAATATTTAGGTCTTTACTTATATATCGAAAGAGAAGTCGTCATCAGATTTGGCTTCAAACGCGTTCTCGCTGAATTCATATCTTTTTTCAACTACTTCCTGATGAGCTTTAATATAGTCAACAGTGTCTTTTAATCCTTCACTGAATTTTTCAAAATCTTCTTTGTATAAAAAGATCTTATGCTTTACAAAAACTCCGTCTTCAAGACGCTTTTTACTTTCAGTGACAGTGATGTAATAGTCATTAGAGCGCGTTGCCTTTACATCAAAAAAATAGGTCCTTTTACCAGCTCTTACTTTTTTTGAAAAAACCTCTTCTCTCTCTTTGTTTTCAAAATCTCCCATGTTATCGTTAAAGTTTGCTTGCGGTAAATATAAAGTAAAAATTTTTATACTTCAAAATACTATTCATGAACTTTTTACGTGTTTGAACATTTATGAAATGTCTTCCTGTTCTTCCTCCAGTAATTGTTTTTCGTACAAATCTTTGTAAACGCCATTTACCTCCATCAAATCTTCGTGATTTCCATGTTCAATGATCTTTCCCTGGTCTAAAACAAGGATTTTATCAGCATTTTTTATGGTCGAAACCCGATGTGCAATTAAAACCGTTGTTTTCCCTTGCATATTTTTTCCAAGATTGTTGAGAATTTCTTCTTCGGTCCGGGTGTCGATTGCCGACAAGCAATCGTCAAATATTAAAACTTTTGGGTTCCTGATCAGAGCACGTGCTATCGAAACCCTTTGTTTTTGTCCTCCGGATAATGTAATTCCCCGTTCGCCAATCATCGTTTCAAAGCCTTTTTCAAACTCGATAATATTTTTGTAAACTGCTGCATCCTTCGCCGCCTGCTCCACTTTTTCTATGTTCGTTTCAGTTTCTCCAAAGGCTATATTATTGCTAATGGTGTCTGAAAAAAGAAAGACTTCCTGGGGAACAAAGCCAACCTGACTTCTGTAGGAACTTAGATTTACTTCCTTTAACGGTTTTCCGTCAATGAGAATTTCTCCTGAAGTCGTATCATACATTCTTAATAGAAGGTTGGCAATGGTAGACTTTCCCGAGCCTGTTCTTCCTATAATAGCAAGAAACTCGCCCGGCTTAACCTCGAAGGAAATATTATCAACCGCTTTGATTCCAGTATCGGGATATACAAAACTTACATTTTTAAATTCAACTCTCCCTTCAAGTGCGAGCTCTTCTTCTTTAGTCCAGGCTATTTCCGGCTTTGTTTGTAAGAACTCATTGATCCTTTTCTGGGAGGCGGCGGCGCGTTGAACGAGCGAGGTTACCCAGCCGAGAGACATCACCGGAAAGGTTAGCAGGTTTAAATAAACTATAAATTCTGCAATATTCCCGGGCGTTATGGTTCCATTCATAACTTCAATGCCTCCCACATAAACGGTAACAATGGTGCTTATTCCAACTAATAAAAGAATAGCTGGGTAAAATAGGGCTTGTACCTGTACTAGTGCGAGAGATGTGTTTTTATATTGCTCTGTTTCTTCCGCAAAATTCTTCCGGATCTCTTTTTCACGTCCGTATGCTTTTATTACACGGATTCCCGAGAAGTTTTCCTGAACGAAAGCGGAAAGGCGCGAAAGCTGCTCTTGGATGCGCTCGCTCCGATGATTTATAATGTTATGAACATAGTAAATTGTGATTGCAAGGATAGGCAAGGGGAGAAGACTGAAAAAGGCAAGCTTCATATTCACATTCACCATTGCCACAATAGCCAGAATAAAAAGGACTATAGTATTTATAGTATACATTATAGCCGGTCCTACGTACATCCTCACCCGGCTTACATCTTCTGTTACCCGGTTCATCAAATCGCCGGTATTGTTTCTTCGGAAAAAACTCATCGACAGGTCCTGGTAATGCTGATAGATTTCGTTCTTCATATCGTACTCGATATGTCTGGACATCAAAATGATTGTCTGTCTCATAAAGAATAGAAACAGCCCCCGTAACAGTGCTAATACAAGCACCAGGAATCCAAAGAAGAGCAGACTGGAAGTAAATACCTGGTAAATAAGTTGCTGCCTGTCGAAGCCAGTGAATAGTCGAAAAACGCTGATGTTCTCGTTTACAAGATCAAATGCCAAGCGTATTACTTGCGCAGGAAGTACGCCAAAAATATTAGATGTAATAACAAAGAATATTCCCGGCACTAGTCGCCAGCGGTATTTGTAAAAGTACTTATTAAGATGAGCAAGTTCTTTCATATTGAGATGAGGTGTTGAACCCGGAATATTAGCTAAATATTTTCTGAAGCATCCAGGGGATAATTCAATTCCCTAAGCTGCTAGCGCCACAAAACTAACTAAGATCCTAACATTGTTTGGTTATACTTGTATATTATTTTGTACTTTTGCGCCTTCAGCCCTAATCGCATATATGTCGTCAACGGTTTTTGAAGAAAGTTCTGTATTTTTTCAGCTTAGCAAATGTTCTCACCAAAGCGTAGTGTTTTGTAGTGATGAAGATACCGGTCTAAAAGCTATTATAGCAATTCATGATACCACTTTAGGTCCGGCATTTGGAGGAACCAGAATGTGGGCCTACCGTTCTGAGACCGAAGCGTTGAAAGATGTTCTAAGACTTTCGCGCACTATGACATATAAGGCGGCAATCAGTGGATTAAATTTAGGTGGAGGTCAGGCAGTGATCATTGGCGATAACCGGGCAGGAAAGAGCGAAGCCCTGATGCGTCGATATGGCCGCTTCATAAAAAACCTCAACGGCTCTTTCATTACAGCAGAAGATTTAGGAACAGACACCAAAGACATGGAGTACATCCGTGTGGAAACGTCTTACGTTGCTGGTTTACCCGAGTCGCTTGGTGGAAGCGGGGATCCGACTCCGGTAGCTGCTAAAGGTGTATTATTAGGGATTAAAGCGTGTGTTAAAGAAGTATTTGGCACAGATTCGCTCGCTGGTCGTTCTGTGGCAGTGCAGGGGATCGGACATGTGGGGGAGAACCTCGTTCGCCTACTTAGGGACGAAAACGTGCAGGTATTTGTGAGCGATATTAATGAGGACAGATTAAGGCAGGTAGCAAAAAAGTACGGTGCTACTCCGGTTTCTAATAATAACATACTCGATCTGGAGTTTGATGTTTTTGCTCCATGTGCATTGGGAGGCATTATTAATACAGACACTATTCAGAAGATGAAATGTGCTATCATAGCAGGTTCAGCCAATAATCAATTAGCGGATGAAGATTTGCACGGGCAAATGCTCCTTGAGAAGGGTATTCTTTATGCTCCTGACTACTTAATCAATGCAGGAGGGATGATCAACTGTTATTCTGAACTCCAGTCGGCTTACAGTCGCAAAAGAACTATGCAGCTGGCCGAAAATATTTATGCTGCGACCCGCTCCGTGTTGAAAAAGTCCAGAGAGGAAAATATTTCTACAAGTAGAGCGGCAGCAATTATCGCCGAGAAGAGAATAGCAGACATTAAAAAAATCAAGGGATCTTACTAGAGTTAGGGTTAATACGATATTAAGAACTTGCACGAAGTAGAGGTGAGTAAGGTGCATGAATGTTTTAAGCAGGTTTTTTAGAGGTAAATAGATATAAATAATAAAATCGTTCTTATAAATGTTAAATAGAAGGCAGTTAAGGGTAAAGGTTCTACAAGCTTTGTATGCGTATAACCTATCGGAGGATAAACAGGTAAAGGCTTTTGAGAAGAAGTTACTGGGCAGCGTTGATGATGTGTATGAAATATATATCTGGCTTCTGGCTTTACTACAGGATACTGCCGAATACGTGTTGATCGATGCGGATGAGAGAAAGAACCGCTATCTTCCCTCAGAGGAAGATTTAAATGTGAATACCAAACTTCACTCGAATAAGTTCCTTGTTGCGTTGCGGGAGAATTCAGAGTATCAACGCGAAGTGAAAAAGTACGGAGCTTCCTGGAGCTTCGATCCGGAAGTTTCAAAGACTATCTATAATATTCTCCGCGATAAGCCTGAGTATGAAGCTTACCTCAACTCAGAGGACGATTCCATCAGAGCGGAAAAGGAGATCATCAAATTCATCTACAAGAAAATTATAAAGGTTACGCCATCCGTGGATCAGGTTTTTGAAGACAAATTCATCAACTGGCCGGTAGACAAAGAAGTATTAGACGCAATGGTGGCTAAAACCTTCAGTAACTTTCAAAGTGAAATGCCAAATGAAAATAAATTGGCAAAAATAAGCCCCGATTGGGCAGAAGATCGCGATTTCGTCGTTAACCTGTTTAGTAAAGTGATTGCTTATGATGAAGAATTCCAGGGTTACATCACTGAAAAAACAAAGAATTGGGAAGCTGATCGTATTGCGCTGATAGACATATTACTAATGAAGATGGCGCTTACGGAGCTGGTACATTTTCCTTCCATTCCAGTAAAGGTTACGATGAATGAATACATCGAAATTGCAAAGGAATTCAGTACTCCTAAAAGTAATTCCTTCATAAATGGTATTTTAGACAAAATTCTGGCCGAGCTGAAAACTGCGGGAAAGGTCAGGAAATCAGGACGAGGATTAATTGAATAACAATATATGAGAAACTTTATTTTAACTGCTACTATAGCAGTTTCTGTTTTTCTGGGATCATGTAATAATAACAAAAAAGCGGTTAAGGAAACCGATAGTACCAGTAATGCGGCTACGGAAAATCCGGAAAATGCCCCGGTTATTAAGTTTGAAAAAAACAACTACGATTTCGGTAAAGTTGCTGAAGGTGAAAAGGTGACCTACGAGTTTAAATTTGAAAACACCGGGAAGAGCCCCCTGATCATCTCCAATGCAACTGCAAGCTGTGGTTGTACTATTCCTGAATTCCCTCACGCGCCCATTCCTCCAGACGGGACTGGTGTGATAAAAGTAATATTTAACAGTTCTGGCAGATCGGGAATGCAAAATAAAGTGATAACAGTAACTTCTAATGCTGTACCATCAGCAACAGAGGTATACCTTGTAGGAGAGGTAGAAGCAAAAAAGTAAAACGATATAAAAAAAATTATGACAGCAAGTATTTTATTACAAGCAGGAGGCGGCTTGATGCAAATGATTCCGATGGTGCTAATTATCGTCGTGTTCTATTTCTTCATGATCCGTCCACAAATGAATAAGCAAAAAGAACAGAAGAAATTTGTTGAAGCTCTTAAAAAGGGCGATAAAGTAGTAACAACGGCTGGTATTCATGGAAGAATTGTGGATCTTAACGATAACACTATTGTTTTAGAAGTAGAAAGCGGTACCAAAATCCGGTTCGATAAGGCTGCAGTATCCCTTGAGTCTTCTAAGGCTCTTAATCCTCCTGCTGCTAAAGCATAAAAGAAGTTTTTTACTGTTAAATGCCATGCATTTGCATGGCATTTGATTTTAAATTCCCATAAGCCTAATGTAAATTTGATCATATGCCGGTATTCAGACTAAGCAGGATTGAGCGACGGAGATTAACTGTCTTTTTTACAAGCATGCTAATCGCTATTTTCTGCTGGTTGTTTTTTACCCTTTCGAACCGGTATACTTATCCGCTTCATGTTAGGCTCAATTATATCGATCCTCCCTTTCATAAGGCTTTTCGGTCACTGAATGATGATAGTATCTCTATTAATATAGAAGGCTCCGGCTGGCAATTATTGTTCTCCCAACTGAAATCAGATTCTACTATTATCAATGTAAGTTTAAAAGCTCTAAACCAAAATCAATTTGTACTTCTGTCAGACCAGTCAAAACGTATTAATTCTCAATTAACTAACGGGCAGTATTTTGTGTCAGCTTCACCGGATACACTGTTCTTTGACTTCGCAAGACGGGTGACAAAGAAAGTTCCTGTTAAATTGCTTTATCGCCTTTCTTTTGACCAAGGGTTTGGAATGGCAGGACCTTTAACATTCTCGCCTGATTCTGTTATCGTTTCGGGAGCGGCTGAAGATCTAAAATCAATTGATTCCTGGGAGACAGAGATATTTGCGATGGAGCTCGTCAATAACAGCATTGTTAGCAAGGTTAATGTGAAAAAGCCGGCAGCGAATATTGATGTAATTCCTCAACAGGTAAAGGTTAGGGTGCCTGTGGATGCATTTACCGAGAAAGTTCTTGAAATTCCCGTTAAGGTGTTGAACAACCAGAATGAGGAAGTACGGCTCTTACCAGAGAAGGTGAAGGTAACACTCCTGACTAGCTTAAAGGGATATCGCTCTCTCGAACGCGATTCTTTTTTGGCTGTTGCCGATTTGGAAGGCTGGCAAAAGTATCGATATCCTCAGTTGCCAGTTGTATTTAAGAAGCTTCCCGCTTTTACGAAGTTGGTAAAAGTGGAGCCTCAGGTAGTGGATTTTATTATACAGAAATAGATGCTTAAGATTGGAATTACTGGAGGTATAGGAAGCGGTAAAACGACTGTTTGCAAAGTGTTTGAGCTATTAGGTGTTCCAGTGTTTTATGCGGATACTGTTGCAAAGTCCGTAATGCAGAATGATCCTATCCTGATTCAGGCAGTAAAGGAGGCTTTCGGCGATGAAACATATTCTGAATCCGGTCAGTTAAACCGCGCGTACCTCGCATCAAAAGTATTTGCAGACGAGGCCGAACTAGGCAAATTAAACTCAATCGTTCATCCTGCAGTTTTCAGAGCTTTTGACCAATGGTCCTTGGATCAGCAGAACCTGCCTTTTGTAGTTAAAGAAGCTGCTTTGTTATACGAAAGCAATTCCTATAAAGATTGCAAGTATACTATTCTGGTAACCTCTCCTTTGCACTTAAAGCTTAAAAGAGTGATTAGCCGTGATAAAACCTCAGAGGAGGAAATAAGGAAGCGGATGGCAAGGCAATGGAGCGATGAGGAGAAAGAAAGACTTGCAGACTTTGTGTTAAATAACAACGAGGAACATTTTCTGTTACCTGAAATTATCAAACTATACAATCGCTTTCTTGAGGAAAGTATCAAATGATAATACCTGATTTCTTAGTATTTACAGATAATGGGCTGTTTTGTAAGCCCGGCAACTTCTATTTAGATCCTTCACAACCCGTTGACCATGCTGTTATTTCTCATGCACACGGTGATCATGCATGTAGTGGTAATAATAACGTTTACTGCACTCCCGCAACTGCTGCCATTATGCAGCTTCGCTTGAAGAAAAATGCAGGGCGAAATATCTGCACCTATTCCTATCATCAGTCTTTCTTAATAAAAGGAATCAGGATTACTTTTTTTCCAGCAGGTCATATACTAGGCTCGGCTCTGATTTTAATGGAGTATCAGGATACGAAATACCTTTATACCGGCGATTTTAAATTACAAAACGATCCTACTTGTGAACCGCTTGAACTCGTAGAGGCAGATGTATTCGTTACAGAAACTACTTTTGCGAACCCCGATATAAAACACCCCGATATTGATACTGAAATGCATAAACTGAATGCATCGGATCATAACATATTGTTAGGTGCTTATGCACTAGGGAAAGCTCAACGATTAATACATCTCCTTAATACATACTGTCCGAACAAAACTATTTTCCTTCATCATTCCATGTTAGGAATAACAAAGATCTACGAAGACTTTTCTTTTTCCCCGGGCATCTACCAGCCTTACAACAGAAAATTGATGAAATTACCGGAAAAAGGATTTGTTTATATTGTGCCACCAGTTACATTTGAAAGCTATTTCAGAGCGAAGGGTGTACTTCGGGTCTTTGCTTCTGGTTGGAAGAGATTGCAGGCAAAGAACGATTTAGAACTTTATGTTTCTGACCATGCCGACTGGGATGATATACTAAAAAGCCTGGATTTCGTTAAACCTAAGGAGATATGGACGCTTCACGGGAACGGAACATTTCTGAAGGATCATTTTCAAGGAAAGCTACCTGTGAAAATATTGAATTGAAGTGAAGGAGGGTGAAGACTATTACTTGAATGATAGCGGTCTGCTTGTTTTTACCGCCACCTATCATTTAAAAAGAGGATATTGCTGCAAGAGTGGATGCTTGCACTGTCCATGGAAAAAAGCGCTGAAAACAAAAGAACAACCATTAAATAATAACAGTATCACACCTAAAATACATGGATCTTGAGAAGGAAATTCAATCGAAGTTTGAAAGCGATTATCAAAAAGTAGTTGTTAACCTGGTTTATACTTACAACTGGATAACTTCTATTCTAAAAGAGAGATTAGATGACCATCAAATTACGTTACAGCAGTTCAATATTCTTCGTATCCTCCGCGGTCAATATCCTAAACCGGCAACCATCAATCTTCTTAAAGAACGCATGTTGGACAAAATGTCTGATGCCTCTCGCATTGTCGACCGCCTGGTTCAAAAAGGACTGGTTACTCGTTCTGTTAATCAGAAAGATCGCCGCGCAGTTGATATTATTATCTCCGAAAAAGGCCTGGAGATTCTCAAAAAGTTGGATCCGGTGATCACCCCTGACGATGTTCTTAGAACAAATCTTTCAGAAGAGGAGGTATTAAAACTTAACCAGCTCCTCGATAAAATGAGAGGCTAATGAAGCAAGTAGTTGATTAGAGCTATGGCCACGCCGCTAAGAACTGCTACAAGCTTCTTATTATTATAATGGTGATCTACACTTGATTCAAACAAAATCGTGGTAGAAATATGTAGAAAGATACCTATTACAACACCCATGATCCTATCAAAGTACTGCTCAATATTCCCAACCGAACCGTTACTTAGAGCATTACTGAGAAGATAACCTGCTGGAGACATTAGGGAAAAAAGAACCAACAAGTAAATTATCTTCGTCTTATTTATATGATTCTGTAGCAATACGCTACCCAAAGCAAACGCCGCGGGAATATGATGTAAGGCAATTCCAAATAAAAGTTCATTCTGATAACCCTTAGCTAATGGCATGCCTTCCAAAAAAGCATGAAGGCATAGAGAAATCATAATGCCAAAAGGAAAGGCGTGGTGATCGTGACTATGCTTATGAATGTGCCCGTGTTCGATACCCTCCGAAAATTGCTCGAGCAGGATCTGAAAAAGAAATCCCCCAAGTACAAAGAGCCCGATCTGGTGGCTTGAATTCTGATATACTTCCGGAATTAAGTGAAGTATTGTGATTGCAAAAAGATAGGCACCACTAAAAGACAGGATTAATTTTAAAGAAGAAGCATTGCTTTTTTTGAAGTAGAAGATAGAGATACCTCCGAAAAAGCAGCTTGCAAAAAGAATTATTAAAGGCCAGAATTCCATTTTTTCTCAGATAGAAGGGTAAGAAAACCAGTTCCTGTAAGATAGCCGATAATACAACCTAACAGAGCTCCGGCAATAACATCAATGGGGAAATGTACACCAACATAGACCTGAGCAAAACAAATACTAAAGGCCCACAAGAAAGTTAACAGCCATATCCACCTCCATCTTTTTGCAAATACCATCGAAAGGAACATTGCAATGGCAAAGTGATTACTCGCATGCGAGGATGGAAAACTGAATCCCGCACCGCATGCTACTCTTGAGGTTATTTCTTCTTTAAAACCAACTTCGTTGCACGGTCTTAATCGTTGAAATGACGGTTTGATAATAGATGCGCTTATAAAATCAGCAAGAGCAAAAGTAAGAAGAAGGAAAAGGATACAAATTGCCCCGTTTTTTTTATAATTTCTAATAAGGAATATGATAAGAAATACATACACTGGAGTCCAGAAATAGCGATTTCTTAACATGGGCATAAGCCAGTCAAAGAAGGCGTTTGATAGCCCGCTGTTTACCGCCGTAAAAACCTGGTGGTCAAATTGAATAATTTGTTCAAACATTGGCTTTTCTACAAATAAATATTAGACGATCTGATTTAATCGGATCATAACTATTAAGATGATAATTTCCAAAGGTTTGCTCGATAGTAAAGCCGCTCAAACGAAACATTTTCTCGAAATCCGCCAGCGTAAATGCTTTAACTTCTTCCTTAAAATGATAGTCCTTGCCTCTATGCTCGAACCCAATCGTTTTGATTATTTTTCCGTCATTTACTTTTTTTGACAAGTGAAAGTCTATCCCCTCTATGTGTTTCACTTCCTGTCTTGCAAGGTTTTTTATGATCTTTTCAGTATTAAAATAGTCAAGAACAAGCACTCCATCATGCTTAAGCGACTTACGAAAAGACCTTAACGCATTTACATGATCCCTTTCACTTTCGAAATAGCCGAAACTGGTGAACATGTTAAGCGCTATATCAAAGTAATTGATAAAAAGCAAATGCCTCATGTCATGCTGGAAGAAGTGTAACTTCTCGTTTTCAAACTGTTTGGCAAATTTAATATTGCTGTAAGAGAGATCTATTCCAGTTACATCATACCCTTTTCTGCTAAGGTATACTGAATGTCTGCCCCGGCCACATGCCACATCAAGTATTTTCGAACCGTCTACAGGCTTTAGTAAAGCACAAAGGCTATCGATAAAAAGCTCGGCTTCTTCGTCATTTCTTTGATGATATAAAATATGGTAATAGGGAGAGCTGAACCAGTTTTGATACCATTTAATGGGCATAAGGATATATATAAGGGTACAAACTTAGATAAAATTTTGCCTTTAAATTTTACCTGCTTTGTAAAAAAATGTCCAAAGACATATAATTCTAAAGGTAATAGTACCTCTTTTTTATGTTTCCCTGGGCTTTTAAACCGTCGAGGTTGGGGCCTATATCTTTTATTCTTATTTTTGAACACTCAAAATCATTCACGTGACTTTAATAAAATCTATATCAGGTATCAGAGGAATTATTGGCGGGCAAGCCGGAAACGGACTTACTCCAGTTGATATATTAAAATATTCAGTAGCTTTTGGAAAACTGGTAACCGCAAAGTCGGGAAAAAACAAAATAGTAATAGGTCGTGATGCTCGTATATCGGGTGAAATGGTTCGAAATCTTGTTGTTGGTGCCCTTCAAAGTATTGGTATCGATGTAGTAGACCTCGGGTTATCTACTACTCCAACTGTTGAAATTGCTGTTCCTGATGAAAATGCCGCTGGAGGGATCATCATAACAGCAAGTCATAATCCTAAACAGTGGAATGCCCTTAAGCTTTTGAATGAAAAAGGAGAGTTTATTAATGACGAGGCCGGTAAAGAAGTTCTTGAACTTGCAGAGCAAACAGACATAACTTTTTCGGATGTTAATCAGCTTGGTAAAGTCACCACAGATACTTCTTATCTGCAAAAACATATTGATAAAATACTTGCGCTGCCGCTGGTAGATGTTGAAGCAATCCGGAAAGCTAAATTTAAAGTTGCTATAGATTGTGTCAACTCAACGGGAGGTATCTTTGTACCTGCATTACTAAAAGCTTTAGGTGTAGAAACAGTTTATGAGCTCTATTGCGAGCCAGACGGGCATTTTCCTCATAACCCTGAACCCCTTCCGGAAAACCTCATTGCTTTATCTCAGGAAGTTGTTTCAAAAAGGGCTCACTTAGGCATTGCTGTAGACCCGGATGTTGACCGGCTCTGCTTCGTTTCGGAGGATGGGTCCATGTTCGGTGAAGAATACACATTGGTGGCAGTAGCAGATTATATTCTAAAAAATACCCCCGGAAACACAGTTTCGAACCTGTCATCCACACGTGCATTAAGAGACGTAACCGAAAATAACGGTGGAAGTTATAATGCAGCAGCAGTAGGGGAGGTGAATGTTGTGAATAAAATGAAGGAAACTAATGCAGTTATAGGTGGCGAAGGAAACGGGGGAATTATTTATCCTGAGCTTCACTATGGCCGCGATGCTTTAGTTGGAATTGCATTATTCCTTACTCACTTAGCTAAATTTGGAAAGTCGATTTCTGCGTTAAGAGGCACCTATCCAAGTTATTTTATATCTAAGAATAAAATAACCCTTACCCCTGAGATGGATATTGATGGGCTGTTAAAGAAAGTTGAGGAAAAATATCAGAACCAACCATATTCGACTATTGATGGCCTGAAGATCGAGTTTGACAAGGAATGGGTACATCTTCGCAGATCAAATACAGAACCAATAATCAGGATATATTCAGAAGGAAATTCAGAAACTGTTGCCAATAACTTGGCTAATAAGATCATTTCTGATATTAAGGAAATATTACAGTTGAACGAATAAGGATCGAACGAATAAGGATTGAAGGAATGATTTAATGAATGAAAGAATTACAAAACTGCCTGAAATTATTTTATTAAATAATCGAGGCTGGTAAATTTATTAAATGAATGCAACCAGTAAGCTCGAATTCATTGAAGATTTCAAGAAGCGTACAAAAAGATTTGTAGTTAACAATGTTTTATTTTTCAAAGAACTTCCAAAGTCAGATGAGGCTCGAATACTTGGTAGACAGCTTCTGAGATCATCTTCCTCTGTAGGAGCAAATTATAGAGCCGCCTGCAGAGGAAGATCTCAAGCAGAGTTTTTTTCGAAGATAAGTATAGTAGTAGAAGAGGCAGATGAAACGTTATTTTGGATGGAGGTCATGATAGAATCTGGAATTGTAAGTGAAGCTAAAATGCGACCTCTGTTGGACGAAGCAAAAGAGATCCTGGCTGTAGTCGCAAAAGCGCGAAAATCGGCCTCTGAAAATATAAAAAGACGGGTTCATTAGTAGCCTTCTATTATTCACTCACTCATTCTATCATTCACTCATTCTATCATTCACTCATTCACTCATTCACTCATTCACTCATTTTATCATTCTATCATTCACTCATTCTATCATTCTCTCCTTCTCTCATTAATAACCCATGCAAAAAATATATCTCGACAACGCAGCTACGACCCCCATTGATCCAGAAGTAATGACGGAAATGTGTAGGGTGATGGAGACTTACTATGGTAATCCATCTTCCATCCATGCCCATGGGCGAGAGGCGAGGACAGTTGTGGAGAAAGCAAGGAAAAAAATAGCAAGTTTGTTGAAGGCCTCTCCGGCCGAGATCTTTTTTACTTCCGGCGGAACGGAAGCAGATAATTTAGCTATTCGTTCTGCTGTAACTGATTATAAAATTGAGCATGCTATAACCTCAAGGATAGAACACCATGCTGTACTTCATACACTGGAGGCATTAGAGAAAGCAGGAGTAATCAAGCTTAGTTATGTAAGGGTCGACAATAAAGGAACCGTTGATTTTGGCCATCTGGAGGAGTTATTGCAAACTAACTCAAGAAGTTTAGTTTCTTTGATGGAGGCTAATAACGAAATCGGTACTTTAACTGATATGAAGGCTGTGGGCGATCTTTGCTGGCAGTATAACGCTATCTTTCATTGTGATACTGTTCAAACAATGGGTCATTACCGTCATAATCTTCAAGAACTTAAAGTGCACTTTATTACCTGTGCAGGTCATAAATTCCATGGCCCCAAAGGCGTTGGTTTTATCTATATAAACCCTTCGGTTAAGATCAACCCTCTCATTTACGGCGGTTCACAGGAACGCAATATGCGGGGAGGAACAGAAAATTTATACGGCATCGCAGGCTTAGCAAAAGCCCTTGATATCGCTTATTCCCACATGGATGAGCATCAACAATATATCCAGCGACTCAAGTCGTACATGAAAGAACAGTTGGAGAAGGAGATTGAGGGCGTAAGCTTCAATGGAGAAACAGATCCCGACAAAAGTTTATATACAGTACTGAATGTGTCTTTCCCCGAAATGGACATGGCCGACATGCTTCTGTTTAACATGGATATAGCAGGGATCTCTTGTTCGGGAGGAAGTGCTTGCAGTTCGGGAACAAATATCGGATCGCATGTCCTGGAAGGAATAGGAGCAAGTCCCTCGCGCCCCGCTATCCGTTTTTCTTTTAGTAAGTTGAATACAAAAGAAGAGATCGATTATACGGTAAGCAAATTAAAGGACGCCATGACTTCGCTCCTTTAGTTCCTATTAGGTTCGAACCCCTCAAACTTATTTTCCATTTAGTCAAAACAAACAGGGTAAGCCTAACTGTTTATTATCTAGATAAAAACCTTTAGCTAATTACCTATGACACTATTTCGTGATGAACTTTTAACTGTTCAAGATGAATACTTAAGAGAAGATGTTTTAAGGGTTGACCCGGAAGATGACGATGAAGTTGGTTACGATAACGACGATTTGGGAGAAAACACTGAGGTGACTCCTATTGGCGATGATCTTGACGCGGACGATATTGACGATTCCTATATGGTTAGTCCAGAAGAAGATGACGATCTGTTAGCCGATGACGATGATGTGTTATTGGACGATGATCAGTTATTGGATGACGACGACGAAGACGTTGTGGATCTTCATAAGATCAGCGCGGTGGGCGGTGACGAAGATGATGACCTTCTGGATGATGATGACGACGATGATCTCGACGAGATAGATCCTGTAGAAATCGATGAAGAGGACGACGATCTGTTGGCCGACGATGACGATGATGATTTTGACGATGAGGATGATTTAGATGACGAGGACTTGACTGATGACGAAGAAGGCTCTACAACCCAAGGCCTGAACAGATCTGTAAACATCGATGTTCCTAGTCGCTCTACCAGCAGAATTATTGATCACGAACCAGGTACTATTTCACCAAGAGATATTTAGTTTTTATGGAAGACGAAAAAGACAGGCACAATCATACGGGCCAAACTCCTTCCAATGTTCCTTCCGAGAAGTTAATTAATCCTCCAAAGAGGAATAATTTAAAGAAGAAGATCGATCGCAGAAGTGATTTCAACTCGACTGCAAAAGATCCTAATCTTGGTAATAGAAATAATACCGGAAGATAAATAAGAGGCTGTCTTAAAGGTTAAAATGGGTAGTTGTTGTTTAACTCAACCACATTATAACAAATTTAAGATAGCCTCTTTATTTGCAATTCCTATGCAGATTTAGTCATTGATTTTATTTAGTCCTTCTTTTGCTTTTGCCTCAACACTGCGCTCATAATCGTGGTCTTCCATGTCGATCGCTTGCTGATAGTACTCACGAGCTTTCCCGTAATTCTTCTTTTGAAGATAAATATTTCCTACACGATAGGCAGCGTTCGAAGCAAAGTAATACCTTTCTCTCCTTCCTAAGTCGATAGCATACTGATAGAACTTAATCGCAAGCTCGTCTCTTGCTGTTTCGTCATAAATTCTTCCCAACCGGTAGCAAAATTCGATCTTATCTCTTAACAGCTTGAAATCTCCTGCTTTTTTATCCTTCAATTCGTTCAAAGCTCTATCGTAAAATCCTCCGTCAAACAATAATCTTGCCTTCAATAGATCTGTATCTGGAATAGGGTCATTGGCCTCCTGAAGTGCCTGTTTGTCTTTTTCGTGTACCGCGTAACCTTTAGTTTTTACAAGCTGAATATAATCTTTATAGCCTGCTGTATTTCCCTTAAGAAGAGATATCCAGGCTAAATTAAGATAAGTATCCTTGATATAATTTATACCCCGGTATGTCCGGAGATAGGTCATGAATAAATTTGACGAGCTAAAGTCTAGCTTTCGCAAACGGGCTGTTGCGGAGAGATAATCAAGGTAGGGGTAGGATTGGTATTCTGCTCCTCTAGGACGATGTTCCAGAGCCCTTAAAGCCTCATCCGTATGTGCCGTACGCAAAGCGCTATACCCCAGGATATAGCTTTTAAGTAGGCTTGAAGAGTCTATCCTTTGTACGTTGGAAACTATTTTCGGATAAGCACCCCGGTCGTTTAAGATACCGCTTTGAATATAGGAAAGGCAGAAAACAGCATCGTCGTAGAAATGAGCATAGGCGGAGTTAGGCAAGGTGCCAACAAGGTTTTCCAGCATTTTTACCCCGGTTCCAGTATTTCCCCGCATCCCAAACACAGAAATTGTTTTCTTCAACCCGCTTGGTAGCGAACCCAGCACGGCATTCAACATTCCTATATTTTTCTGATTCGGCAAAAAGTGTGGGAACTTCCTGGCATTCTCCTGCAATAGCGAGTATGCTTTTTTCAGTTCCATTGAGGAAGAAAGGTATTCCTGGAAGTATCCATAGGTTAGAGCCCACTGCATATGGATCTCGGCTTGCGCGAAAAGATAGTAGGGTGAGCTTTTGTCGTCTTTCTCGATCCGGTTCAGGCGCGGCGACTTGTTATTCTTAAGTTTCTCAAACTCTGATTTATTTTCAGTAGTGATGATATTGAAATAATCTACATAATTATCAAGAAGGTAAGGAATAGCGTTTTGGGGGTTCTTTTTCTTTTCTATTTCTATTAGATTACGTGCATTAGTTAAACGCAGAGCAAAGATCTCTCTGTATGCCTTTAGACATTGTGGATTAAAATCGAAGCTTGCCAGTGCCTGGTGACCGAGCAACATCAGAAACAAAAAAAGATTCCTTTTCAAATAAAGCATTCCTTCAATAGTATTGCGCAAAGAAAAGGTAATATCCCCTAATCAAAAAATTAAGTAATAAGCAGCCTGCTTTTATTTTTAGATTTGCACCCCATGGGTGAAGATATCAAGAAACTATTAAGAGTCGCTGGGATATTGTTTGCGTTATTTCTAACGCTTTTTATTTTATCTATCTGGTTATTTGGCTAGAAAAAGGGTATAAAAAAAGCCTTCCAAATATTTGAAAGGCTTTTAAGAGTGGAGCCGGAGGGATTCGAACCCTCGTCCAAACATGGGACCAGATGCGTTTTCTACATGCTTATTTTGTGGTTGGTTTTCGAGATTAAGTTGGCCACAAACAGCCTGCTTAATCCTTAGCTTCTTTAGTTGTCGGGATAAAATCGAAGCTCTTTTATCCTTATTCCGGCTTTTCCGTGCTTCCGGTTCGGGTGCCGCCAGACTTGGCTCCCGGGAAACATCTCGCTTACACTTCTAAAGTGTAACAAAGGCTAACCTTAACTCAGTTAAGATTAAGCAGCAAGAGCGTATGTATTTTCGCCTTTTGTTGTTTGAGGATACTGATTATAGCGATGAACCCTCAATTCGCTGCATGCTTACACACTTATCATCCATCCTGTCAATTCCGGTCGACCCCAGTATGTTTGCGTTTGCAAGTATAGCTATTATTTGCTAACCGCTAGCTCTAAATCGCCAACTTCTGTTCTGCCTGGATATTCTTTCAATGCTTTTTCCAAACAAATCATAGCGTTAGCCAGATCTTCTTTATTCAAAACGTATGCCAGACGGATTTGGTCTCTTCCAACGCCCGGAGAACTGTAAAATCCTGCCGCAGGAGCCATCATTACTGTCTGATTGTCATAGGAAAACTCTTCCAGCATCCATTGACAGAAGTTTTCTGCGTCATCTACCGGAAATTTTGCCACTACATAAAAAGCACCACCTGGATTAGGACAGAATACACCGTCCATTTTATTCAGGGATTCTACCAGCATATTCCGGCGTTCGGTATATTCCTTGTTTACTTTGTCGAAATACGATTGGGGAGTATCAACAGCAGCTTCTCCTGCTATCTGTGCTACCATTCCAGGACTTAAACGCGCCTGGGCGAATTTAAGTGCTGTTTCTATAACCTTTTTATTCTTAGTAATAAAGCAACCCAAGCGGGCGCCGCATGCACTGTAACGTTTAGAGATACTATCAAAAATAATGACATGCTCATCTAAGCCGTCTAAATGCATTGGCGACAAGAACTGATTGCCGTCGTAACAAAATTCCCTGTAAGCCTCATCAGCAAAAAGGTAAAGGTCGTATTTAAGACAAAGGTTCTTCAGCTCAACCATCTCCTCGTAAGAGTACAAATAACCTGTTGGGTTATTCGGATTACAAATGAATATCGCTTTTGTCTTTTCGCTGATCAATTTCTCAAATTCTTTGATCGGCGGCATTGCAAACCCATTCTCTATTACAGATAAAACAGGTTTCACAGTAACATTGCTCATCCATGCAAAGGCATTGTAGTTGGCGTAGAAGGGCTCTGGGATAATAACTTCATCTCCAGAATCCAAACATGTTTGCATTGCAATCACAATGGCTTCTGAAGCACCACTGGTAACCAAGATATCATCAACAGTCACGTTGTACTTCGCCCTGTTATAATATTCAACCAGCTTTTTACGATATGATAGGGTACCTTCAGATTGGGTATAAGACCAAACTTTAAAGTCAATATGTTTAATAGCATTAAGCATAACCTCCGGTGTTTCAATATCAGGTTGTCCGATATTTAGATGGTACACCTTTTTCCCCTGCTCCTTTGCTCTCTCTGCGTAGGGGGTTAGCTTTCTTATAGGAGATGCTGGCATTAGCTTCCCCTTATTTGAAATTTGTGGCATAGTTTGCAAAAATAAAAAAACCTCTCTGGTTCCAGAGAGGTTTCAGTTTTTTTAAGCGTTTTATTTTTATTTCGAGTTCTCGCTTACTACCTCGCCTTTGATGTAAATGTATTTAACGGAAGTTTTCGCGTTTGACTTCACAGTAATTGCTTTACTGAAAGGGCCCATTGCTGCCGCATTATAAGTTATAGAGATTGTTCCTACTTCGCCTTTTTTAACCGGGGTACTGGTGAACTTAGCAACTGTACAGCCACAAGTAGGTTGTACTTCTGTAAGAATAATAGGCTGATCTCCTACGTTAGTAAATTTGAATTCATAGCTTACTGGTTTGCCTTGAGTAATTTTACCGAAGTCCTGTGTCTCTTTCTCAAATTTGAATTCTCCCTGTACATCTGCGCGCATCGCAGTAAAAGTGATAGCCAGGATAACAGCGCAAAAAGTTAATAGCTTTTTCATTTTAATTGTTGTTTTCAGTTACTTAGAATACATCAAAAGCAAAAAGTTTAATGTGTGTGTGCAAAATGATGTTTTACTATATGCAAATATAAAAGTATTTGCTATTGTTTAATTTATTATAGTCAATATACGCATCTGAAATTATAGAGTTTCATTGCGTTTAGTTTTTATTATTTTTGAAGATTGACTCAGCACGTATGTCATCGATAAAACATGTTACTAATCAGTTTGATATTTCTGAACTAAGTTTTGAGGAATTCAAAAAAATTGTCCTCAACGACTATCGTATCTGTTACGAAAGCCGGCAGGCCAGTATTTTAGGCAGAAAAGAAGTATTAACAGGGAAAGCGAAGTTTGGCATTTTTGGAGATGGCAAAGAAGTAGCTCAGGTCGCAATGGCCAAGGCCTTTAAGAAGGGCGACTGGCGAGCCGGGTATTACCGTGATCAAACTTTTATGTTTGCAGCGGGCATGGCTACCATTACCGAGTTTTTTTCTCAGCTATATGGTAATACAGATGTCAATTTCGACCCTTTTTCGGGCGGTCGGCAAATGAACTCTCATTTTGCTACCCGCATCTTAAATGAGGATGGAACCTGGAAAAACCAGGTTGAACAGAAAAATACTTCTTCTGATATTTCTACTACTGGTGGGCAAATGTCCAGACTTGTCGGTTTGGCCTGGGCCTCTAAATTATACCGTCAGAATCCAGAACTCAAGTACTTGTCAGAATTTTCTATTGATGGAAATGAAGTTGCTTTTGGGACAGTCGGTAATGGTTCTACCTCTGAAGGTGTCTTCTTTGAAGCTATTAATGCCGCAGGTGTACTTCAGATCCCAATGGTGATTTCTGTTTGGGACGATGCTTATGCTATTTCCGTCCCATCTGAGTTGCAAACCACTAAAATGGATATATCTGAGATCCTTAAAGGATTCCAGAGAGATGAGAAAGGAGAGGGCTTCGAAATTTTCAAAGTAAAAGGTTGGGATTATCCAGGCCTGTGCGAGACGTATGAGCGAGCCGCAAACATAAGTCGTGAGCACCATATCCCTTCAATGATCCATGTACACGAAATGACCCAGCCTCTTGGTCATTCAACTTCCGGATCGCACGAACGATATAAAACGAAAGAACGTCTGGATTGGGAAGCGGAATATGATTGTTTGGTGCAGATGCGCAAATGGGTCATAGAATCGGCAATTGCAAGCGAAGAGGAGCTTACTGAAATGGAGGAGGTTGCCAAGGCTTACGTGAGGGAATGTCAGAAAGCTGCCTGGACTGAGGTATTAAATACCTTAAAGGCTGAAAAAGAAGATGCAATTTCTTTATTAGACGCTTTACAACATCCTGAAATAGATCAGCTGGTTGCTGAACTAAGAGCCCAATCTGATGCGGGTAGACGTGAAACATTATCCGCTGTTAGAAAAGCAGTGCGTATCACTGCCCATATTGATTCCCGCGAAAAAAATGAGCTTTTGCAATGGTATGAGAGAGAACTGGCTCTGAACCGCGAGCGATATAATTCAAAATTATTTACCGGATCTGTAAATTCTCCTGCCACCATCCCGGTGATCCCGGCAGAATTTTCCGAGGATGCAAAACTTCTAGACGGAAGGGAAATTCTTAATGCTTGTTTCGATGAGAATATCGCAAGAGATCCCCGGATCATTGCTTTTGGCGAAGATGTAGGTAGTATTGGAGATGTAAATCAAGGCTTTGCGGGACTACAGGCTAAGTATGGACACTTGAGAGTGGTTGATTCTGGTATACGTGAAAGTACTATTATAGGACAGGGAATAGGACTTTCGTTAAGAGGTTTGAAACCAATTGCCGAGATTCAGTATCTGGATTATCTTCTTTACTGCATTAATGTTGTTAGCGATGATCTTGCCAGTCTAAGCTATAGAACAAAAGGTGGTCAGAAATCACCGGTTATAATACGAACGCGTGGGCACCGTTTGGAGGGCATTTGGCATTCGGGCTCTCCCATGTCAATGATCTTGGGAATTATGCGAGGAATACACGTTTGTGTCCCTCGTAATATGACTCAAGCAGCTGGAATGTATAATATGCTACTAAGGGCAGACGAGCCGGCTATCGTTATCGAGTGTTTGAACGGGTACCGTCTAAAGGAAAAACTCCCTTCTAATGTTGGAGAATTTACTGTGCCTCTTGGACATGCCGAAGTTATAAAGGAAGGTTCTGATATTACCATTATATCCTACGGATCTACATTACGCGTGGTAGAGGAGGCTGTTGAAGAATTGGAAAGGGCAGGAGTTTCTGTTGAAATTGTTGATCCCCAAACCCTTCACCCATTTGATCTCAATAATGTTTGTGTGAATTCTTTGAAGAAGACAAATAAGTTGCTGGTAGTTGATGAGGACGTACCTGGTGGAGCTTCCGCCTTTATTCTTCAGCAAGTTATTGAAAAACAGAAAGGCTATTATGCTTTAGACAGTGCACCTCGTACCCTTTCGGCTAAGGAACACAGGCCTCCTTATGGTTCTGATGGAGACTATTTCAGCAAACCTTCAACAGACGACGTGATTGAACTTGTTCTGGAAATGATGCACGAAACAAATCCATCGAAGTTTCCACTGCTATACAAATAATGTTCGATTGAAAGATGTTAAAATGGGCTATTTTCTTTATGGAAATAGCCTTTTTTGTTGAGTGTTTACACTTTATGCTGTTATTATAGCAACCTTCATCTATTAATGGAGCCTGAATCCTCTCAGAAATTCTTCTACCGTCATTCGCTTCTTTCCTTCAACCTGGACATCCTTCACGGAGATAAAGCCATCAATGCAAGCGAAGTTTAAATAAGTTTTACCATCACTTAAAAAACCGGAAGGCTGGATGCCAGGTTCCTTTTCAACAACATCTGCAGCAAATATTTTAAGGGTTTTGCCATTAATAGAGGTATATGCAGTGGGGTAGGGACTAAGTCCTCTGATAAGATTATAAACTTTTTGAACGGGTTGGTTCCAATTAATAACACAATCTTCCTTGAAAATTTTAGGCGCATGAGTCGGAGTTGTAGAGGTCACTTCCTTTTGCGGTGTTTCCGGATATTGGCCGGTCTCGATAGCCTTCACTGTTTGAACGAGTAATTTTGCACCTGTCTGCATTAACTTGTCATGTAGATCGCCAGCAGTATCATTAGGTTCAATTTCAACTACTTCCGAAAAAATAATGTTTCCAGTATCTATTTCGTGCTGAAGGAAGAATGTTGATACACCACTCTGTTTCTCTCCATTAATAATTGCCCAGTTGATCGGAGCTGCTCCCCGATATTCGGGTAACAATGAAGCATGAAGGTTAATAGTGCCTTTCAACGGCATATTCCATACAACTTCGGGTAGCATCCTGAATGCAACTACTACCTGAAGATCTGCCCTATAGCTTTTTAGTTCCTCAATGAATTCTGGATTTTTAAGTTTCTCAGGCTGTAATACAGGTAAGTCGTGTTCCACTGCATATTTTTTTACAGCAGATTCACTCAACTTCTGACCTCTTCCTGCAGGCTTGTCAGGAGCCGTTACAACGGCAACAATGTCACATCCTGCGTTAACCAATGCATCTAGCGAAGCAACGGCAAAGTCAGGAGTTCCCATAAATATTATTCTCATATAATTTTCCAAAAGTAAGAAGTCATAGCAAAAATGAGATACCCCAGCTATTGGTATAATAGATATTTTTTTCGCTTTTCTTTAAATGCTGTGAGGCCTGGTTCCCAACTTTTCCTTATCTCAGATTCCTTCTTTCCGGCAATAATTTGATTTCTTAATGTTTCGTTTCCCGCCAGCTTGTCGAAATTATTCATCTGCTTGCTTTGCTTAAAATCAAAGAATTTCTCCTTATCAGGGTAGGCTTTATAAAGCTCTATTAACCATTGCAGATTAAGCTGGCCCGTTTTTCTGAAGATCTCCGTATCATATTTCCTCAAGTCCAGTCCATAGCAGTTTTTGTCTTGGTGCAAAGGACTTTCACTCATTCCCGCAATGCTCACCGGCCTAAAGTTAAAAGTATATTTCCCCACAAGCTCTGGTGCTCCTAAAACCTGGAACGGAAAATAAGTTCCTCTCCCCTGGCTAATGATTGTTCCCTCGAACAGGCAAAGGGAAGGGTAGAGAAGAATAGATTGCTGTGTGTTGAGATTTGGAGAAGGTTTAACGGGAAGGGTGTAAGGCATTGAACGACGATATCCTTTCATCGTTACCACTCTCAAATTACATTTAACCTTATTCTTCAGCCATCCTTCACCATTGATCATTTTCGCATATTCACCTATTGTCATTCCGTGAACTATAGGAATAGGATGCATGCCGATAAAAGATTGGTACTTCGATTCCAAAATTGGTCCATCCACATAAAAACCATTAGGGTTAGGCCGGTCAAAAACTAGTAAAGGGATACCGTTTTCTGCACATGTTTCCATTACATAGTGAAGTGTGGAAATATAAGTGTAAAACCGGGCTCCTACATCCTGGATATCGAAAACAAGAATGTCTAATCCAGAAACGTCTTCCTTCGTGGGTTTATAATGCGAACCATACAATGAAATAACACGAATTCCCGTTTGAGGGTCTGTTCCGCTTTGAACTTTTGCACCAGCACTTGCTTGTCCCCTAAAGCCATGTTCAGGACCAAAGGCTTTGACTATATTAACTCCGAGCTTTTTTAAAGCATCAATACTATGGCTTCCAGCTATCACCGAGGTTTGGTTAACTACCATTCCAACTCTCTTACCTTTTAACAGAGGTAAGTATACCTCCGTTTGTGCAGCTCCTGTAATAATAGAGGCTGGAGAACTTTCCATGCTCTCCATCTGTTTTCTGCTAATAACGGAGGTGTTTGGCTTCTTAACCTTACTCGTGCACGAGAGAAGAATTGGAAGCAATGTCAGGAGCACTAATCGCACAGCGTGTCTTTTCATGTTTCTGTATTTGTCAGTATTTTAAATATCGACAACATTTACGCTTATTTCGCGGTTTTATCTCAACAAATTTAAAATTTGCATCTTTGCTTTACATAAATATCATTGCATTTGAACCTGCCAGCTTTTATTGCCCGTCGAATTACGTTCAACTCTAAACGTACGTTTTCAAAACTGAGTGTCCGCATAGCAATAATAGGGATAATGTTAAGCTTAGCGGTAATGATTTTGTCCGTCGCCGTCGTGAAAGGCTTTAAATCTGAGATCCGGGATAAAATGCGGGGTTTTTCAGGAGATATTATTGCTATGAAGTATGATCTTAATAGTTCATACGAAAACTCTCCTTTTTCCATATCTCAAGATACCTTATCAAAGATCCGCCAAATACCAGGAATTGCTCATATTCAGCCTTATGCAATAAAAACAGGGATTATAAATACGAATGAGGAAGTCGAGGGTGTGGTATTAAAGGGTGTAGACAAAACATACGATTGGACCTACTTCAAGCGTGTTTTAGTGGCTGGAAAGGTTATCGACTACTCGGATAGTGTAAAAGCCAGGAAGCAAATTATAATATCTAAGTTCTTGGCCAACAGACTTAAGCTTAAGCTTGGTGATGATTTTCTGATGTATTTTGTGCAACAGTCCTTGTTAAAAAGGAAGTTTAAAATAGTTGGGATTTACGACTTGGGAGTTGAAGAGGTCGATAAAACTTATATTATCGGTGATCTTGCAGAAATTAGAAGACTCAATAAATGGAAAGCAAATGAGGTCGGTGGTTTTGAGCTAAGGGTAAGGGATTTCGATAAATTGGATCAAATTAACAATGACGTAGGTAGTTTCATTGCTTATAACATCAGGACTTATACTATTAAAGAGTGGTACCAGACAATATTCCAATGGTTGTCTCTATTGGACGTAAATACCGAAGTAATTCTTATTCTAATGATGGCGGTTGCTGTCATTAATATGATCTCAGCATTAATGATCATTATCCTCGAGAGAACAAATATGATTGGAATTTTAAAAGCTCTCGGCTGTACTAATTGGCAGGTTCAAAAAATATTCCTCAATAATGCCGCTTTTCTCATTGGTTTCGGGCTTCTGTTGGGCAATCTAATTGGAATAGGATTAGGCCTCTTCCAAAATCTGACTCATTTTTTTGAACTCGACCAGAGCTCTTATTACATGCAATTTGTACCAGTGGAATTCAGCATAGCGGATATTCTAATTCTCAACCTGAGCACATTAGCTGTGTGTCTGATTGTATTATTAATACCCTCTATGCTGGTTACCAGGATTTCTCCTGTAAAGACGATAAGTTTCAAGTAGTGCTACCTAACCTCTTCTACAAGGAATTCAGCTACTTTCGGTGTTGTGGCATTATTCGAGAAGGGCTTAGGATTTACACCATTCAAATGAACCAGGTAACTCTTTTTATCCAGCCGGAAGTGAACTTCATGCGTCTGATGCTCACTTGAATTATCGATAATGAGAATACTTTCGGCTGTCGAGTTATTCAGGTTAGAAACTTTGACGCGCACCGAGCAATCGCCGGAGTCTGTACAAAAATCATGTCCCTTGCACCGGTTGTCTGAAATAGAGGTTACTTCAAGGGTGATAGATCCGCTTTCGGAAATCAAATAAACCTTCTCGTCAACATGACTGGAGAATCTGGAATTGATAGAAGACTGCTTCAAACTGCTTAAATCTTCTTTTTTGCAAGAACTCAATATTACAGAGGCTACAAAAATTGAATAAGATAATTTTTTCACACGGGTTTAGATTAGGTGAATAAAAAACAATAAATAGATAAGCGGTTAAACGATGAGAATCGGCAACTATTGTGTGTTATCTGCTGCAAAGTTAAATTTAACTTTAACCAAAACAAGAATGTCTTGACAAGAAATTGCCTGAATTCAGAAATAGAGGTGGTAATTGAAGTATAAAAAGAAAAAAACCTTGAGCTCTGTAGCCCAAGGTTTTTTTCTTTTTATAACTAATGGTCAGTGGATAAATAGTTGCTTTCTAATAACTTCTACTTGTTAAGATTGAGCTTCAAGTTCATTCCAACAGAACCAAAGCGTATATCTCTGGCTCCTTGTCCCCCTAAAGGATATTTTAGGAAGGGTTCGAAAGAAAGCCTGCTTTGCTTAGTTAATGGTTGTTCTAATCCAACAGACACATTAAGCATTCGTGCAAGGTCGAAGTTCTCGAATTTGCTTCTTCCTGCATTGTCATCTTCATGTTTTGTGCTGCTGTTGCTACCGGCATTCACTTGGTACGAGTAGCTATAGTTTTCCTCAATAAAGAAGTTAGAACTTAATCCAGCAGAGATATAAACTTCTCTCTTCTGTTTCAGCAGTGAATATTTTAGATTAATGGGCAGGTCTAAACCTAATAAAGAAGCATTGTATTTATTCAAACTATAACTTACTGGAGGGTTGGTAATTATGCCAAATCCACTTTTATCAATACCTAGCTCCTCCTCCTGTGGTAAAGATGCAACAAAACTAGCGCTAGCAGCTTCTGGTATGGAAGTAGAGAATTTCAAGGTATTTTGTGCAAGTGAAATGCCGGTGGAAATTTTAAGTTTTTTAGAAACCGAAATCTCCGATAAAAGCCCAACTCCGGTATTCAAAGATCCCTCACTTCCCTTTGCGTAATTCATATAACTTCCCGCCGAAACGCCGATACTTACTTTTTTAGATTTTTTTACTGGGGTAACCGGCTGTGTTTTGTCTTCACTTAAATTAGCTAGTTGAGTTACAGGTGCAGGGGCGCTCTTTATTTTCTGTTTCTGCAGCATATCTGCAACAACAAGTCTTTCAAGCGCGTTTACGGTATTATTTTTTGCAAGTACTACTGCTGAGTCTGCAGTATCTCCGGAATTAGCAATAATTACCCTTTGCTCTTCATTAGCTACTATAGCCAAATCCTCATTAGTTGTAGCGTTAACTGGGTTACTAGAGTACCTGGATTGCAATATTTCAGCTTCGTAATTTTTCTTGATATTTTGTTTATGGGATCTTAAACGGGAATAGCCCCTTGAAGCGTGAGATCTTGAAGGTGATACCGGGGAGCTTATAGAGGCAAGGGGACCTGTTACACTCTCATTCCCTAGCCTTATTGCTGCTGTCGTATCTCTATCAAAAGTGGCGTTCTGAGCTTCTACAGGGGTTTCAGAACGAGGTTGGCCTTTTGTTGTTTTGCCGGTCAAATAGATTTTGTCCTCATTCCGCCCAAAATAAGCCCACGTTCCTAATGCCATTAATAGCACTGCGGCAGATTGCCACCACCACATCGGTACAACTTTCCGCTCCTTTTCTCCGGGAAACCGCTTTCGAAGCTCCTTCCAACCCTGATCAGCAGACCCATCCTCAAAATTCTCGAACACGTCTCTGATCCTCCCGCTTAATCTGTCGTCAAACTGATCGTGCATAACTCTTCTCCTGTTGGTTCAAGTAATTTCTTAATTTTTCCTTTGCCCTGCTTAAGTACACCCTTGATGTACTTACAGGAATGTTAAGCATATCGCCTATCTCATCATGGCTGTAACCATCTATCTCGTACAAGTTGAATACCGTCTTCTGAACTTCGGGTAATGCATCAAGAAGCCTTAGTATGTCTTTGGCTGAAAGTTGTTCTACAGCCTCTGCTTGTCTTCCTACATACACAGCTTCCTCAATATCTACATTGTTCTGAAACTTCATGTTCTTCCTTCTTAGGTCGATAGCGGTGTTAACTACTATGCGTCGTAACCACGCTTTAAAGGGTTGTGTCTCATTATAAAATTGTATTGCCTTGAATACTTTTATAAATGAATCATTAACAACCTCCAGTGCATCATCGCGCTCGCTGAGATAACGTAAGCTAACCCCCATGGCATAACCATAGAAATGCTTGTACAGCTTCTCCTGGTATTTTAATTCGCCTGATTTGCATTTCTGGACCAACTCGGCCTCAGAAAGGGGGGCTTTTTTAAACATTGATTAATTGGTGTTTAATTTATTGTTTTAGTCCATTACGGTAAGAAGGATCCGAACGTAACAGGAGAATAAAAAAATTATTGGTTTTTTGCCTCGTTCCAATAAATATCCATTTCTGCAAGTGTCATATCTTTTAAAGCTTTCCCGGCCTCGAGCGCTTTCGTTTCAAGATATTGAAATCGTTTAATGAATTTTTTATTGGTTTTTTCTAAGGCATTTTCAGGATTGATGTCAATGAACCGCGCATAGTTGATCAGGGAGAAAAGTAAGTCGCCAAATTCGGCCTCCGCCTTTTCTTTGTCAATTGATTCAGGTGCGGCTGCATTAAACTCGTCTTTGAATTCCTGCAATTCTTCCTCTACTTTCTCCCACACCTGGCTTTTTTCCTCCCAATCAAAACCTACACCCCTGGCTTTTTCCTGTATTCTTGAAGCTTTTACCAACGCGGGCAGTGAAACAGGTACTCCACCCAGCACAGATTTATTCCCTTCCTTCAACTTCAGCTGCTCCCAGTTTCGTTTAACATCTTGGTCGTTCTTTACCTCCACATCTCCATAAATATGGGGATGTCGTGAGATTAATTTATCACAAATGCCATTAAGTACATCTGTAATAGTGAAATGATTACTTTCAGAGCCAATGCGGGCATAAAAAACAAGATGAAGCATTATATCTCCAAGCTCTTTTTTTACTTCTTGTAAATCGCCTTCAAGGATGGCATCAGAAAGTTCGTAAGTCTCTTCAATGGTAAGGTGCCTAAGGGTCTCCATCGTTTGCTTCATATCCCAGGGACATTGCTCCCGTAAAGTATCCATGATCTGGAGAAGGCGTTCAAATGCGGTTGCAGGAGTGGTAGCAGTACCCGGAGCGATATTTTGAGGCATTAATTGAAGTTTTGTGCAAAAATAGTTTTCTTTCTGGATATAACGAAAGGATAAGGGATTGATATAGAAATTCTTCCGGGTGTAAGAAACAAGTTTGCAAACGTTAAATTATAATAATTGTTTAGGAATCTTCTCAATAACCGCTAAAAAAAGTTAGGAATCACATATATTTGCACGCCTTAAACTTATTGTGAACTAATAGTTATATTTCTGTAAATGAACAACAGTAGAGTAAAAATTATCAGTGCGTCTTTGAGCAGGTGGGAGTTAGCATGGCAGGATTCGCAGTTTAAACAGAAGTTTTTACTAGGAGCAGGTTTGTTTGGTACATTACTGCCTATTTTTCCACTTTTTTATCAATTCATTCAGGCCAGAAATGGGTACGATCAGCACGATCCAATTCTTCATATGCTACCCGCAATGGATGTTTCTATGCCTATTTTTATCATTACATGGTTAATGGGAGTGTTAACTATCACCCGTACTTTGCAGAAACCTGAGCTGTTTTTATTATTTATGTATGGGTTCATTATCATGAATGTGGTAAGATTTTTTACAATTGCTTTAATTCCCTTTGATCCTCCCCATGACCTGATCCCAATAGCTGATCCTATAAGCAATCATTTCTATGGGAAGAGCTATGTTACAAAAGATCTTTTTTTCTCTGGTCATACAGCTACTCAGTTTCTGTTTTATCTGTGCTTGAAAGGGAAATCAGAAAAAGCAATGGCTCTATTCGGAACTATAGCAATGGGTATCCTGGTTCTTATACAACACGTGCATTTTACTATTGATGTAGTTTGCGCTCCCTTTTTTGCTTATATCTGCTTCGTTATCGCAAAAAGATTCGTGAAATATCCCGTGAACCTTTGGGTTAAATAATAGTGGACAACAAAAAATGTTAGGCGGCCAACGGTCGCCTTTTTTGTTTGTCGACTAATTGGCAAAAACAAAGCCTGGCATAACAATGCCGGCTTTGATATAACTAATTCCTCGGTTATTATTGAACATCACTATCATCTACCAATTTGTACCATTCGGGGTGTCGACGGAGGAATAGTTGGGTATATGAACAAAGCGGTACTAAGCGGAACTGGTTTTCATCGAGATATCTTAGTGTTTTTTCTACAAGGGCTGCTGCAACTCCCTTACCTTCAAGTTCCTCCGGTACTTCAGTATGTAAGATGTAAACCTTGTCTCCCCGCTGCTTATAATCTATAAACGACTTTTTGCCTTCAACCCAAAGTTCAAAATTATGAGCACCCTTGTTGTCTATAAGTGCGATTTCCTGGTATTTCATGTCTTAATATTAAAGATTATTCAAATAACTATAGTTGTGGTAAATAAGTAAGGATTTCATTTCTTCGAACCTCGTATTGAGAGGGTAACTTTAGGTCTGAACCTAGTTCTTCAATTGTTTCGTCTATTGCAAAACCTGGATTATCCGTTGCGATTTCAAATAATACGCCCCCTGGTTCACGGAAATACAAGGAGTAAAAGTAATTACGGTCTACTTTTTCTGTGATATGTAGTCCTGCTCCGACGATCTTATCTCTTATTTCCATCAAAACTTTATCATCCTTCACTCTGAATGCTACGTGATGTACCGATCCTCCTGCCACATGACCTACTGCTTCTCCGGGAACTTCGACAACATCCACAATGTTGGCATTTTTTACAGTGTCAGTAACAAAACGGTATCTGTTAACATTACTTTCCAATAACCTGTAGCCAAACAAATTTGTAAGAACATCAGCTGTTGGTTGTAATTTGCTCGTGGTAATTGTTACGCTGTGAAACCCTCGTGTTGCATGTTCTGCTTTAACCTCAGCAGTTTCCCAAGGTAGGCGATCATCTGGTGTTTTAGACTCTACCAACTCAAACTTTAGTCCGTCAGGATCTAAAAAAGTAAGATATCTTTCCCCGAATTTCTCTGAGATCTTATTATAGGTCACGTTTTTTTCCTCCAAACGCTTCAACCAGAATTCTAAACTATTTGAGGGTACAGAATATCCTATTTCTGTAGCCTGACGAGTGCCTCTTCTGCCTGTTTGAATATTTCCCCAGGGAAAGAATGTCAAAATAGTTCCAGGCGTTCCAACCCGATCTCCATAATAAAAATGATAGGTATGGGGATCGTCAAAGTTTACAGTTTTTTTAACAAGTCGTAAGCCTAAAATTTGAGTATAGAAATCATAGTTCCGTTTTGCATCGCCTGCAATTGCTGTTATATGATGAAGTCCTAATAGTTGATTTTCCATTTCTTTACTTTTTGTGTTTCTATACAGGCAAAGTTATAGTGCCAGCCGGATGTGAACATTGACGGGGGATAAGAATTGGCCTTGATGTAGGTTAAGATATTCTCGATACCATTATTTCCCCACAAGCCTACTCATTGCTTATTTAATTCAATGGAGAAAGTAGATTTTAATGTTATCAGCAACAATAACCATTGGAGGTAATGTTATTATTGGAAATGCAGGTTCTATTCTAATGATAGGTTTGCTTCAAGATTCGCTAATTGTAGGGATCAACCAAGATCATTGATAAAAGGAAAGACTGAAGAACAGGGGATAGTAACCAGGATATTATCCATCTAAAGTAAAGTAGAATGGCTTGATGTGCTCTTCCTTAAAGAATACCTGTTTTACAGGCATGTTTAATTAGTTGAGCCGTATTTTTTACGCCGAATTTATCGATTAGACTCTGGCGATGTCCCTCTACAGTGCGTCGGCTGGTAAAAGTTTTTTCGGCAATTTCGTTGTTAGTGTATCCCTCTGAGATTAAGGCTAGTACTTCAAGTTCTCTTGCTGTAAGAAGGTGGGCTGCTTCCGCATCTTCATTAAGGATAGCTGCACGCGACGCTTTCTTTAACATTCGCATACCAAGATCTGCACAGATCACCTGGTTGCCATTTATGACATGCCGTATGGAGAAGATCATCTCTTCCAATCCTGTGCTTTTTAGTAAATAACCACTGATTCCTGCTTCGAATGCTTGAAACACATATTTTTCATTATCCATCATCGAAAGTATCAGAACTTTCAAATCCTGATAATCCCTTTTAAGAATACCTGCTAAGGTAATCCCGTCCATATCAGGCATGTTTACATCGGTTAAAATGATGTCAGCCTTTGTTCCGGCATGCAGTAATGAAAGGGCTTCAGCCCCATTGCTGGCTTCTCCTGTAATGGTAAAATCCTCTTCCTGCTCCAGCATTGTTTTAAGGCCATTTCGTACAATTTTATGATCTTCTACCAGTATTATCTCTATCATTACAAAAGGCGTTCGATGTCCTATGTAATACAGGAATCAGATTAAATGGTTTGCAGTAAAGGGAAGTCTTTAAACAGAGGCAGTAAATAGGTGGCAAATACCTGGATGCCAATGGGAGAAGGTTGATAGGGAAGTGGCCGGTTTTGATACCCGGCCACTTAAAAAAAATCTCTTATTCAAAATGGCCAAGACCAACAATGTAGTCCTTGCTCCCGTCCGTTACCCAACTATCAAGCTGTGCTGGGTCTTTCATTTGCTGACCGCGACTACGAGGAACAGCGATATATCCACACTTAAGATCTTGTAGGGCAGTCATATCTGTCCATAATTTCTCAATTTGAGCAACAGGATATATATCCTCCTGCGCATGTCCCCACCGGTACTTTACATCTTTAATTGTAACATATGTAGGAATGCGATGGGCAACGCTCCTTACTGCTTTAGCTAGTCGTGCTTCATCTCCTTTAGCAAGATCTTCTCGGGTTAGTCCAAAAAGTTTAAGCAGCGGATCGATCTGGATCCAGGTTGTATTTGAGTTATAATAACTAAGATTCAATTCGTCTTCTTCCCGCGGCTGTGCAAGACCTTCCAGTAATCGTAAGTTTCCGTTAATTCTTGCTAAACCACCACCTCGATCCTCCAGTCGTCTTGGAATTACCTCAAAAGTCAAAACGTTACCGCTTTGTAAATGATAGTCAAGAGCTGCCGGGTCAATATCAGCTCCAAGAGTATCGATATTATGAAGCATAATGGTTTGGATCTGGGGCTGCTCCTGAATTAATCTCGCTAATGTTCCGTTTCTTAATAAATTTGAAACTTCATACCAATGCCCTAGAGGTGAGAAACGCTGAGCGGCAATATTATCTACATAGTCAGTACCTTCACCTTTCGTTTTCGCCCAATTGATCATGCTTTGCCGTACCGAATCCCGTACTTTCTGCTTATTCTCATCCAAGGTTTCCTGAGGCATTTCCTCCCACATAAATCGGAGGTCGCGCTCCATTGGAACAAAGCGCTGGCCTATAGAGCGCCCTTCTGACAAGTAAACTGGCCCATCATACCCAAAATTCCCTGTCTCCTTCAGCTTTAACTCTATGGCTGAATGAGTAAGATAGCTGGTTGCAACGATATGGGGAATCCTCGCTTGCCATTTTGATGCAGCTTTACGTGTTTTCGCAAGGTGGATCTCAAGAAAGCTACGGTGTAGATTATTAATCTCGACAAAAGGGTTAATAGCTTTAATTACACCAGCTCCTTTTGTCCAGCGGCTTCCAACTCCTGCTGCTAAGCTCATCACCCCAACTTCTCCACTCCGGATGGCATTTTCTGCTCTTTCACCTACCGTAACTTTTTCAAGCTTTTGAATTTCTTCAGCTTTTACATCTTCTATAAGTGTCTCTGCTGGAAGACGATTTCTGGAAAGACCAATCCGGCCTTTTTGCAGCTCTTCACGGATCTCCTCATGCTGAATAAAATCGAAGCCATTCTCTTTTTTGATACGGTTAGCTTTTTCGTTCTCCGCATCGCGGTTCCCTTGCGACGAAGGGTCTGATACTTTGAACAAATTGCTTACAATAGTGCGTAGCAAAGGATAAGCCATGTTATTTTGCTCGCAATGGGTGGTAAAGAAGTCAATCTCTGCTCTTCGGATATAAGAAATAGAAGATGGATCTTTCCTAACCAGGTCAGAAACCTGGATAGCATAATACTGCTCAGGCATTACAGCCTTGTTAGCCTCTAATAGATCAGCTACGGTTCCTTTGTGGTTAATATCCCAGTTATAAACAACAGGGTCCATCGCGAAGGGAAGTGAAGAGGAAAGTGACTTCTTCGTAGACAATAGCGTCTCTAGTAATTGCTGTTTATATTGTTCGTATTTCTCCGGGTTTACAAACATCCCCATTCCTCCTCCAGACATTCCACCCAGCATTAGGAAGCCATAGTAATCATTCCCTAACTGGTGTTTTGCCTTGCGGATTAATTCCTCAGTATAATGGGTAGAAGCCCATGGTATAATGGTCTTGATCGGACCAGCAAAATTTTTATCGGTGTTTTCTGCAAGTTTCCTTACATCGCCTTCCTTAATAGCTCCTAGTATGTTCTCAAAGATCTGATTGGTTTGCTGTCTTGCGGCACTTTCGCGCTGCCCTCTTAAAAGGTATTTCTGCGTTACCATCTCAAGTATGGGGCCAACGTTCGAAGCCATACCACCATGCATCAATACCAAAGAGCCAGTAAGCTTCCTAAAGAAATCAGGATGTACATCCTCACCCTGCAAAACCTTATGCCTCGGTAATAAAGTCCCTTTTGAAATACCGTATTCCGGATCTCCAGGTTGAGCGAATTCTCCCTGTATAGCCTTAATTCCCGGCCAAACACCCCCAGAATCCTGCCAGCCTCCGCCAGAACCTCCAAGCCATTCTCCAAGGATTGCCCTGGAAGCTACAAGCCTTCTTTCGCGTTCGTTTAGTCCCCCCGTTAAGTTTTCAGTCTGCCCGGTGGCCCGCATTAACAAACTAATGATAGACCCCAATAGATTGGTCGAAACAGCGAAACGGGAACCTTTGGGAATATCATTCACTCGTGTTACCAGTTCAATACCCATCCCTTGTCCAGCAATACGAGCCAAAATTCCTGGCAGCGATTGATTGGTTCCTTCAAAAGATGGTGGAATTAAGCCTGAGGCTATAATCCCAGCCTTTACCAAACTCAAATAGTCATTACCGAAATTGAATAGGTCATCAAGGTCTGTAATGTCTTTTGTTGTCCCCAGGTCAATACTTGTCACCCTTAACACAGGCTCAGGGATCACTCTGACATATGAATTTAGTGGAGGTCTGATGTCCTTATCTCTGCCATATACTCCCAGGTCAATAGATACGTTTATCACACGTGCCCCTTCTGGGTAGTCCATTCCCAGAAAGAATATATCAGACCAGCCACTATGTGTAAGGTCCATCCTAACAGAAGTCTGCTCGTGCAGGATAGGATAGAATAGCGAGTCCTCTTTTTTCTTGAGGAGCCTGGGGTGAATAGATATCGGATGCTCGTCCTTATTACCGGCTCTGAACATCCATTGATTTCCCTTACTTGACCGAACACTTTTTCTTACCTGATCGGCGAGTATCTGGAATGACAGGTGGTGGTAACATTCCGCAATTCCGCTAAATAAAGCGGCATTAGGCCCGTTCTTACTTAGGTCATTCAGGAAAACAGAAATAGCTTCTTCAAATCGCCTTCCTAAAAGGTCTTCAAATCCCCGGTAAGGTATCTTACCTGTGTCGGGAATATCTTTAGCCTCAGTCAGAAAATAGCGAAAACCGGAATTCAAGAAGAGGATAGCTCTTACTTTGTCGTAAAGATTATCCGTCGACTTTCTGAACTTTTCCAGTTGAAGCAACTCATTTAAAAGCTCCTTTGACGAAAATTTGGAAGCTAGCTCAAAAAATGAACGATTACGTTTCTCCGGTTCAACAGAGGTAATTGTTTCTACAAAAACATTCATATTACCTCCTTATTTTCTGGTATTAGCTTCGGCAAGTAATTCAACCAGAGTACCGAGAGTCTCGTTCTTCGCTTCACCAGCAAGTCCTAACGCAAGCTGTGCTTGTAGCAGCCCATGCTTGCGACTTAAATCGTAGCGAGAACCCTTCACTTCCAGAGCAAGGTATTTTTCTGATTCTGCTAATTCCTGAAGGGTAGGAGTAAGCATAATATTCTCTGCTCCAGATTGTACTTGTCTTTCGAGCATTTCCATCACCGAAGGAGTAAATACATGCATGCCGAAAAAGCATAAATAGTATCCTATGCGAAGACCAGGGGTTTGCAATTCAAGTTCGGCAAGGCTCAAGGAAGGTTTTTCAATGATTTTGTCGATCTTGTATACACCATGCTGATTGCTAAGTTGTTTCCCTGTTAACGTGCCATATCGTCCAATCAGATGCTCTGGGGTTGGATTTACCGCAGACACAGAACAGTTCTCCTGAGTAGCAAGTTCGATCAGTTGCGCTGCACAACGCTTTTGAGCCAAGTCTGAAATGTAGAGGTAATCGCCTAAAAGCAATAGAAAAGGATCGTTTCCGGTAAATTCAGCGGCGCAAAGAACGGCATGTCCATAGCCCTTAGCCTCTGCTTGCTCTGCAAAATGCAAGTTATTTACCAAATGATCGATCTTTTGAGCTTCCTGATTTGCCCATTCGGCATTTTGGAAAGACTTAACCAGATTATCTCTTAGGGACTTAAATGCAGCCTTGTAGCGTTCCCCGTCTCCAGGGGCGCATACAATACAAATCTCTTCAATCCCGCTGGCAAAAGCCTCTTCTGCAATGATTTGAATAACTGGTTTGTGTAAACCATCAACATCAATAACTGGAAGCATTGCTTTTTGTATTGTGTCAGCAACAGGGTAAAGGCGTTCACCCCGAGCAGCCGCAGTAATTACTGCTTTTTTTATCTTCATATTACAGTAGTAGAAATATTTTAATAATTATTTGCTATCGTTGGCATTCTCACAAAATAAGTGGAATATTTCGGAACTCGAAAAAAGTTTTTCTCCTTGTCTCAATATTCCTTTTTATTATTTTTATCGGGATATGAAGAGTAGGCGAACAAAATACATTTTATCCTTCCGTCAAAAGCTTGGAAAAGCCCTGTTTGTTATTGCAGGCGTTTTTCTTGCTGCATTTGGCTTGAAGGGCTTCCTGGTTCCCAATGGGTTTATTGATGGAGGGGTAACAGGCATTTCACTTCTGGTTAATCACACCACTAATATTCCGGTCTCGATTTGTTTATTAGTATTTAATGCTCCTTTTATTTACATGGGGGCAAAGCAAATAGGCAGAAGTTTTGCCTTATATACTCTTGCTGCAGTATCAGGACTCGCACTCGTTATTTTCTTTCTGGATTTTCCCATTATTACTAACGATAAACTGCTCACCGCTATCTTCGGTGGTTTCTTTCTGGGTGCTGGTATAGGAATGGCAATGAGAGGAGGCTGCGTGTTAGACGGGACTGAAATAATGGCCGTTTATATAAACCGGAAGAGTGTTTTCTCAATTGGCGATATTATCCTGATCATTAATGTAGTGATCTTTATTATTGCTGCCTTCATCCTTGGAATCGAAGCGGCATTATATTCTATTCTTACCTATCTGGCTGCTTCAAAAACAGTGGATTTTATTATTCAGGGGATTGAGGAGTATACAGGGGTTACTATTATATCGTCTAAGAGTAAAGAGATCCGGGAAGCAATTATTTATAATCTCGGTCGTGGAGTAACGATTTATAAAGGGGAACGGGGCTTTGGTGGCAATGTTCACGCAGATAAAGACATCGATATTGTATTTACTGTAGTTACCCGATTAGAAGTTACCAAAGTTAAAGAAGTGGTTGCCGTGATAGATAGAAAGGCTTTTATGGTGATGAATGTAATTACAGAAACCAATGGAGGGATTATTAAGCGCAGACCATTGCATTAGCCATTATCAGATGCATCTTTCTAATAGAGCCAACGCTTTAAAATTGCAATAGCCCTTCTCTACAACTTCCTGATCTTTACAGTTGATATCATCAGGAAAGCGTGTATGAAGTAAAGCGCCATCCAGATAAGAAGTGATAGCTCGAAATAGGAGAACAGGAAGTAGCTGCATACAATAGCTATACTAAATGGAACGGGCATTCCTTCAAAATACTTTCCGTTATCTAAGGTTCCCGTGATATTAAATCTTGCAAGCCGAAGCAGGCCCGCTACCAGGTAAACAATTACTAATGCAATGCGGATAGTAACATCAATACTTTCCATGGAGTATGCAAAAATTGCTGGAGCAATGATAAAAGAGCAGATATCACAAAGCGAATCTAATTGAACTCCGAAAGGCGACGCGAGGCCTAGTTTTCTGGCAATACGTCCATCCAGAAAATCAAGAACGCCCGCAAGTACGATAGACAGGACAGCAAGATCTGAATAATGATGAATACTGCAGATAATTGATAAAATACCCAGCACACCGTTGCCTAGGGAAATAACATCAGGAATACGGACAAATTTTGTAATGGAATTAGTACTGGGCATGTTGGTCAATTAAACGAGTTATAATAAAGGCTTATCTTTATTTGATAAGGGGATCTCTTTCCTTCGCAAATAGTTCAAATACTTTTTTGTCAACCCAGGCCGGGATCAGTTTATTCATTAATACCGCAAGTTTTCCCTGTCCTGTCATGATCAAAGTTCTTTTGCGCTTAACAACTCCGTCAACAATGATAGCAGCAACCTCTTCCGCTGTCATCATTTTACCTTCATCCATGCTGGTTTCCCCCTGCGAGCTGCCATCTTTTGCTAGTGCCGTATTCCTGATATTGGAAGCTGTAAATCCCGGAGCCGCAATCATTACATGGAGTCCGGTCTTGAGGTTTTCAACACGTAAAGCCTCCAAAAATCCATTCATCGCAAACTTTGATGCTGAATATCCTGTACGGCCTGGCAATCCACGATATCCCGCAATAGAAGAAACGCCCACCACCGAGCCCTGATTCTTCAGTAATTGAGGCATTGCATATTTCGTGCAATAAACCGTCCCCCAAAAATTAATATCCATCAGGTTCCTGATCACTACAAGATCAAGGTCTTTAAACAGGGCACGCATGCTGATCCCTGCATTATTAATTAAGACATCAATCCTGTTAAAGGTTAACTCCGCTTGTTTAATCAGGTGCTCGCAATCCTCTTCTTTCGATACATCGCATTGAACAGCAATAGCTTTTACCCCAAAGTCTTTTTCTATTTTCTGTGCTATTTCACAAAGCGTAACAAACTGGCGTGCACCTAATACTAAGTTGGCACCTTGTTTTGCAAATTCTTCAGCGCAAGCCCGGCCTATACCTGAAGAAGCACCTGTGATAATAACAGTTTTGTTTTTTAAGCTCATAACAATAATAGAGCTCAAAGGTAAAAGATGATAGGGGAAATGAGAAGGGAAATGTGATTGAAGGAGGCTGTTAAATAAATAGTAGCAGCAAAAGGATCTGCTGCTACTGTTTATCTTTAGAAACGTGTTGCTAATGTTATAAATACTCCGTTTTTAACGTTTTTAGATGTAGCAACAGGGTTGACCCCACTATCTAATAGGTATGGAGACAAAGATGAATTGCGAGTGTTGTTTATGAAGGCAACATCCAAACTTAAATTACCCGCCCGGTAACCTCCTCCGAAGGAGTAAGTTTTGATTTCAAGGTCTTGAACTGAATTTTCCATTGGAGATCCAGTTACGCCATATCCTGCTCGCAGCATAAACTGAGGTCCTGCCTTTAGTTCAGCTCCTAACCTATAATTAATAGCATTTTTATAATTATTAACAATGTATCTGTTGTCTTCTGCAAGTTCACCGGAAATATAGCTGTCTGGTTGACTAAGTTCCATGCTGCTATAATCGATAAAATCCACGTCGCCTGTAATAAAACCGATTTTTCCGGATAATAAAGCCGCTCCAAGAGAAAGCTTTGCTGGCGTACGTAGATTGTAAGTATACGTAGGAAACTGCTGGTTTTGCGATCTAACCTCCTGGTCTGTGAAGTATGGATTGTTTGTTAAGCGAGTACGAAGACTTTCAGAATAATTATCGTCTATAGTATACCAGTTTGGAGATTGAATATTAGCACCTAACCGCAAAAACTTACTAGGTCTGAAGATCATCCCAAATTTTGCATTTACTCCAGTACCTTTAAACTCGAATCGTTGATAGTAATTATTCGCGTAGTTTTCCTGATAATTTCCCCGGGGATCAGAATAAGAAAGGGTTCCAGTTTCAGTGAAAGTATTATCTGAAGAATAGTTAAGTCCTAATATGCCAACTGCCGCGCCGAAATATAGCTTGTTTCCTACGTTTAAACCAGCCGCAAGATTAAACTCGGACTGAGCTCCCTTTCTAATAATAGTTTCTTCCTGGGTTGGATTTGGATTAGTTATGGCTCTATACGTATTGTTATAATTTATTAAATTGCTTTCGAATGCAGCATCAGGGAGGCTCCCAGCTTCCAGACTAGTGCCCCCAGCACTATTTCCCAAATCAGCATAAAAATTAGCAATGGAATTTTGATTGTTTATTCCGGAAAACAAGATCTTGTTGCCAAAATTTGCTGTCTTACTGTACCCAATCCCAAAATTTAAGCTTAACGCTCCTTTTTTTAGATCCTGTCCTTTGAATTTATTAAGTTTAATAGCAAACACTGCACCCACATTACTAATACCTATTTGTCCGCGACTAGCATCAGTGCTTTGGTTAAAATAAGTGCTTGTTGTATTATAGTTCATTAATTCGGGAGTAAAAGCGAATTCAGATTTAGTGTATAATCCCAGACCCGCCGGGTTTCCGCTAATTGAACTTAAATCGCCTCCCATTGCAGTTTGAGCATTTCCGAGTGCCTTTATTCTGGCTGTCGACCCAAACTCATATTGTGAAAACCGTAAAGCATCTGTCGCATAACCCTGCGCATACGTCTCCCCCTTAATTGCCAACAAGGCAATTAATAAAACTAAATATGTGTGTTTCATTGTTTTTAATTTTAATTGCCTCCTCGCGAAGGACGTGAACCAGAGTTGTTTCCACCACCACTGCTGCTGCTGCCACCACCGCCATAACTTGAAGGCGCTGGAGCTGAACGTTCAACTGGTGCTGGTCTTTCAGTTCGAGTTTGAGGTTGAGTTTCCCTCGTTGAACTGGTTGATGGCTGTCTTTCTCTCTGAGTATTATAGTCTGGGCCTGAAGGTCTTGGTCTTCTGTAGCTGGGTTGCTCTCCTGAACTGCTTGTTCTACCATTACCGTTAGTAGAGCTTCTAGGTTGGCCTCCGGTTATTATCGTTCCTCTTCCTGAAGAGCGGTATACATCTGAACCTCCTCTTGTAGGTCTTGGGCCGTAGTTCGGATTCGATCTCCTGTCATATACATACCCCGGATACACATTATAGTAAGAATAAGGCCCCCAGTAATTGCTATAATATGGAGCGCCATAATATCCCATGTAAAGATTGTCATAGTACCCGAGGCCCCATCTTGGAAAAGCACCAAATCCTAATGAAAGTGATAGTCCGCCCCTATAATACCATGGGTCATAGAAGAATGGATCATAACGGTAAGAATACCAGGGATTGTATGAGTAAGCATACCAGCTGTCAAAGTAATTCGACCTCCATGGTGAACGACCGTAAAAACGGTTTAATCGCGAAGCATAGCCGTAATCGTAATTGTAATCATCGTAGTAGCGATCATCGTAAGAGCTATTGTTAGCATAATTACCGCCTCCGTACAATTGCTCGTCTGTGCGATAGCTCCTTTCTTCTCTTCGTTCTTCTCTGACTGCAAGAGTTACTTCTTTCGCCTTTGCCTCTGTAAAATACACATCATCATCGTTGCTCTGTTGTTGAGCAATCTTTTGCGTAGAGCAGGATCCCAGCAATAATGCCGAGATTGCGAAAACGGGTAATAGTAATTTTTTCATTGTTGTGTGTGTTTGAACTCTCTCTGCAAAATCCCCATCAGCATGACGAAACCTGGTGAGAAATGGTTGCATCAATTAATATAAATACCTCGGTTAGTTTTATAACTTTGCCTCTTTGATATTTGTGTTAAAATTACAAAAAAAATCATTTCAAAACATATTATGAGTAAGGGAATTACAAGTAAAAATGAAGATTATTCGCAGTGGTATAACGAACTGGTAACAAAGGCCGATCTTGCCGAGCATTCCGCTGTAAGAGGCTGTATGGTTATCAAGCCCTACGGATATTCTATCTGGGAGAAAATGCAAGCGGCTTTAGACAAAATGTTTAAAGATACCGGACATACCAATGCTTACTTTCCTCTTTTTATTCCCAAATCATTCTTCTCTAAAGAAGCATCTCACGTTGAAGGTTTTGCTACTGAATGTGCAGTTGTTACTCACTATCGTTTAAAGAACGATGGTAATGGAAACATTATTGTAGATGAAGAAGCTAAATTGGAGGAAGAACTGATCGTTCGTCCAACATCAGAAACCATTATCTGGAATACGTATAAAGGTTGGATCCAGTCCTATCGCGATCTTCCGATCCTGGTGAACCAGTGGGCAAACGTTGTTCGCTGGGAGATGCGTACAAGGCTTTTCCTTAGAACTGCTGAATTTCTTTGGCAGGAAGGTCATACAGCACATGCCACTTCCCAAGAAGCGATTGAAGAGGCAGAAAGAATGCTGGAAGTATATGCGGATTTCGCTGAAAACTTTTTAGCGGTACCTGTAGTGAAAGGAGTGAAAACTCCAAACGAACGTTTTGCCGGTGCTGTAGAAACGTATTGTATAGAGGCTCTAATGCAAGATGGAAAGGCTTTGCAGGCAGGTACATCTCACTTCCTTGGTCAGAATTTCGCTAAAGCATTCGATGTGAAGTTCACCAATAAGGAGGGTAAGCTTGATTACGTCTGGGCTACTTCATGGGGTGTTTCAACCCGTTTAATGGGAGCTCTGATCATGGCTCATTCTGATGATCAAGGTCTTGTTTTGCCCCCAAAACTTGCGCCTATCCAGGTGGTTATAGTGCCTATCTACAAAGGAGATGAGGAGTTTGCAAAAATTTCAGCAGTTGCAGATGAATTATCTCAGGCACTGAAGCAAAAAGGAATATCGGTAAAATACGACAACCGCGAAACGCAGAGACCAGGCTTTAAATTTGCAGAATATGAACTTAAAGGGGTTCCTGTGCGTGTAGCAATAGGTGGTCGCGATCTGGAGAATGGTACAGTTGAACTGGCTCGTCGGGATACGAAATCTAAGGAGACTGTAATCAGGGAAGGTTTGGCTGAAAGGATTGAAGCCCTACTTGAAGAAATTCAATCGAACATTTACCAAAAAGCATTAAAGTTTCGCGAGGAAAGCACTACCGAGGTAAATTCTTATGATGAGTTTAAGCAGGTATTAGATACGAAGGCTGGATTCGTTTCTGCTCATTGGGATGGCACTCCTGAAACAGAGCAGAAAATCAAGGAAGAAACAAAGGCAACTATTCGTTGCATCCCTTTAAATAATAAGCAGGAGGAAGGTGTTTGCATTTATTCTGGAAAGCCTTCTACACAAAGGGTGTTATTTGCAAGAGCCTATTAAAATAAATGAGAACAGAGTGGCGTGCTCTGTTCTCATTTATCTGATAAATATTGATCTATTGAGAGGTTAAGAAACCTTCGCCTCAAGTTCTTCATCTGTTATAAACAGTTTCTCTTTGGCTGTTCTTACTTTTGGGAGGTTAAGCAACCAGTCATTCTCTGGGTCTCTATATCCTAATGGAAGCAAGCTAACACTTTTCAGTCCTAACGCTTCCAATCCCAGTAATTCGTCCAGTGCTTGTGCATTAAAACCTTCCATAGGTGTTGCGTCAACTTTTTCTGCTGCAGCTGCAATTAATGCAGTTCCCAATGCAATGTAAGATTGACGGGCAGCCCAGTTAAAGTTTTGTTCTTCCGTGTTTTTCAAGAAGTTTTCGCCATAAGCGCGCATTGTACCAAGAGATTCTTTTGATACATTTCTAACTTCAGCAATCCTGTCTATAAAATCTTCAACTCGTTGTGGTGTAATATTGTTCCATGCGGCAAAAACTAATAAATGAGAACTTTCTGCAATTTGTGGCTGATTATTAGATACTGCCTTGATTTTTTTCCGAAGATCTTTATCCTTTATTACCAAAACATTGTAAGGCTGCATCCCTACGGATGAGGCAGATAGTCTTATGCTTTCTAAAATTCTTTCTAATTTCTCTTCAGGGATCTCTTGTCCGTTCATTCGTTTGGTCGCATAGCGCCAATTTAATATCGATAAAATGTCCATTTCGGGTGTTTTGTTTAATAGTTACTTTAGATAACTCAAAAATATTTAGTAACTTAGTGTCAAACAAGAAGGCACTATTTTAATACTTAGTTATATGGAAGTAACCATTGGCAAAACACGAGCTAAAGCGAGTCCAGAAGTTGTAAAAGGTCATTTTCCTGACAAATTTAAGACAATGCAGTGTCCTATTACTAATGTCTTGGATCGCATTAGCGACAAATGGTCTATTCACACGATTATTTTGTTGGGCAAATCAGACAAGTTGCGGTTTAATGAGCTTATGAAAGGCATTCATGGCATTTCGCAGCGAATGCTTACAGTTACCCTGAGAAGCCTGGAGGAAGATGGATTAGTGAGCAGACAAGTTTTTGCCGAAATTCCACCGAGGGTAGAATATCAACTAACTGATTTAGGCAGAAGTTTGCTTTCCCAACTGATTCATTTATCGGAATGGGCTTCAGAAAATATGACAAAAATTTTTGAATCGAGAGAAAGATATAAAAACGAAAAAGTTTAATTTGTCCCCCTCAATCAATCACTAGCTCCGCTAATGTGATGTTTGGCATTGTTAATGAGACTTTCTAATCTTAAGCTAATTCATGAAGATATACACGAAAACAGGTGATAAAGGACAAACATCTTTGATAGGTGGTGTGCGGGTCCCTAAATATCACTTGAGGATTGAAAGTTATGGAACAATTGACGAATTAAATTCGTATATCGGATTAATTCGCGAACATGAGATTGATCCTCACCACAAAACAGTGCTGAAGGAGGTGCAAGACAGATTGTTTACGGTTGGCTCTGTTTTAGCTTCTGATCCGGAAAAATCAAGGATGAAGTTGCCCGATCTGAAGGAAGAGGATGTTTTAATGCTCGAAAATGAGATGGACAGGATGGAAGTTCTGCTTCCCGAACTAAAGCACTTTATTTTGCCAGGTGGAGGTAAGACAGCTTCTTTTTGTCATATTGCACGCTGTATTTGCAGAAGGGCTGAAAGATTGGTGGTGCACCTTTCTGAGGAGAGTTATGTGAATGAAATGGTAATGGTATACCTTAATCGTCTAAGCGACTACCTGTTTGTTCTGGGCAGAAAGATAGCCTATGACACAGGAAACGAAGAAAATATCTGGTTGCCACGATTTTAAAAGTTAAAAAAATTATTTTAAATTCTTATATTTTTTATTATACTTTTGCGACAAATTTTTGAAGCTAAACCCTAAGTAAGTAATATGTATTGGACACTAGAATTGGCATCGCATCTGGAAGACGCTCCATGGCCTGCTACAAAAGACGAGTTGATAGATTATGCTATCCGTTCAGGCGCACCTGTTGAAGTAATTGAAAACTTACAGGCTCTTGAGGATGATGGCGAGCCCTATGAAAATATCGAAGAGATTTGGCCCGACTATCCAACTAAAGATGATTTCTTCTTTAACGAAGACGAATATTAGGACCTGGATGAGCAATGCTCATTAGTGGAAAGAAGCAAACTAAGTGCCCTTAGGCATTTATAAAGCATTAGAATTTAAAAGCTCTGTTTTTGCAGGGCTTTTTATTTTTTTCCAGGGGGAATGACCTGTCTACACGGCTTATTTTTTTTCTGTTTGTAGGTCCGTTTAGTCTTGGTCTACAGTGTTTTAATGTGTATTTTTACATCAACACTCCTAAACCTATCCCTCCTCTTTAATTTTCCCTATTAGTTATACTGACCTTACAGCGACCTTATAGCGATGTTATAGCGACCTTATAGCGATATTTATCCCTATTTCATTCGTACATCACTCGTTCATAACCCGTACTTGATTCGTCCACAAGCTATTCACAATAGCCAGCGTAGTCCCTACGGCTGGCCCGGTTTCCGAACTAGAACCGAACGAGGTCCGAACGATTACAGGAAATTAATAGGTTCCTTGAGATCTGCGTCTCTTTAAATTAGCGAGCCCGTTGAAGACAGCCAGAAACATCCAGTTGCTCCCGGCAATCGAGCTCATTAAGTCTATTATTAAGAATGTTAATTTCGTTAGTGATTACATCATAATGGAACTGATTGTTACCGGGGAATTTCTCATTATGACCAAGTTTAATCTCTTCGTTTAGGGCCTCTACACTTTCATAGCGTTTAAATAGGCGTTTTTGTCCGTGGCGTTTAAATAGGATATGCATACAATTCCAACAGCGACTACTGTCAATTGTGTTTGCGATTTAATAATAGTTTAGGTGACACTAATAATTGAGTTCGAGGATTGTGTAAAAGAGGATAAGAGGACGGGGGAGAATGTTTTGAGGAAAGTAAAAACTATACTGTGCTTATTTTCTAAGCACAGTATAATAAAACTAATTATATGTCTTACCCGGGAATTGCAAGAAGCGGAATTCTTGTTTTAAATGCCATTTCCAAAGTTTTGCTTTTATGAAATAAGGAATTCCAAAAGCCGTATTTGTGCGGCGACATTATCAGCATGTCTGCATTGAATTCATTTATTCCTTTTTCTAGCCCCGCAATGATGCTTTTTGATTCAACATCCTTGTAGGTATGTTTTACGGTGCTGATTGAGTTCTCCAACAGTTCGAGGGTTGCTGTTCTTGTGACAAACTCTTGGTCAGATTCTTCATGATCTCTGCACACATGAAGTATTTGTAGTTCAGACTCGAAGGCTGAAACAAATTCCTTAAGATTAACCAAGTGTTTTTTATGCGGTAAAGAGTGATAGTCACATGCGTATAGCACTTTCTCCGGGAAATTAAACTGGACGCCTTCCGGAACTATCAAAACCGGAACTGTTGAGTTTGTAATTATCGTATTTGAAACGTTTTCGGTAGAAAGATAGGCGCTGTAGTCTTTTTTTCGTCCCATAACTATCATGCTTGCATTTACCTTTTCTGCAAATTCTGATAGGGTGTCTTCAGAAAGAGAAGTAAGCGTATGGCTGGTTAGGGGAATATTATACCGATACGACGCAGCTTCCGCATAACTTTCCAAATGCTCCTGATTATTCTTCACTAATTTACTCATCCCCGTAGGGCTTATCCTGGCATTTAACACGTGTATGCTAAATTGGTAGTAATTAAGAAGACTTATTTTAGCTTTTGTAAATTTTGCAATAAATGAGGCGTATTTCAATGCTACCTCTGAGCTTTCGGAGAAGTCGGTAGCTACTATAATGGTTTGCATAATACTGGTTTTAGAATATAAAATTACCAGTTTTATCACCACTAAAAATGATGGCAGTCACGCAGATATAAGACAAAGACCCATGTATTGGTCAGGTTTCAGGTTTGACTGGTCAGGTATCAGCGATGAGATGTCAGCAGTGAGGTCTTTTTGTTGCCTCACCACTCACGTCTGATCGCTGATTAGTCACGTCTGACCACTCAAGGCTCACCGACCTATGCAATAAGTTTCTTGTACTTGATTCGTTTCGGTCCCGAATCACCTAATCTCTTTTTCTTGTTCTCTTCGTAATCACTGTAGTTGCCCTCGAAGAAATATACCTGGGATTCTCCTTCAAAAGCTAGAATATGGGTACAGATCCTGTCAAGGAACCATCTGTCGTGGGAGATGATAACAGCACAACCAGCAAAATTTTCAAGTCCTTCTTCCAATGCTCTAAGGGTATTAACGTCTATATCGTTGGTAGGCTCATCTAAAAGAAGCACGTTTGATCCTTTTTTAAGGGTAATGGCAAGATGAGCCCGGTTTCTTTCTCCACCGGAAAGTACTCCTACCTTTTTCTGTTGATCCGCTCCATTGAAGTTAAACTTAGATACGTACGCTCTTGAATTAATTGGACGGTTACCCAGAAGGATGGATTCATTTCCTCCTGTAATATTTTCCCAAACAGATTTTTCCGGATCAAGGTCATTATGCATTTGATCTACATATCCCAGTTCTACGGTTTCGCCAACACGGAAGGTTCCATTGTCAGGAGTCTCCTGTCCCGTGATCAAACGGAATAAAGTTGTTTTACCCGCACCATTAGGTCCGATGATTCCAACAATACCATTTGGAGGAAGAGTGAAGCTTAAGTTCTCAAAAAGGACCTTGTCTCCATAAGCTTTGGTAACATTTTGTGCCTCAATAACAACGTTTCCAAGGCGTGGCCCTGGGGGAATAAAGAGCTCCAATTTTTCTTCTTTCTCACGACCCTCTTCTGCAGCCATCTTTTCATAATTAGCAATACGGGCCTTAGATTTGGCGTGGCGAGCCTTTGGAGCCATTCGTACCCATTCCAACTCTCTCTCAAGTGTTTTCTGGCGTTTGCTTTCAGTTTTCTCTTCCTGTGCCAGTCTTTTGGATTTTTGATCTAACCAGGATGAATAGTTCCCTTTCCATGGAATTCCTTCCCCACGGTCTAATTCGAGGATCCAGCCCGCAACATTATCAAGGAAGTAACGGTCGTGAGTTACGGCAATAACGGTCCCTTTGTAGTGTTGCAAGTGTAACTCCAGCCAATCAATTGATTCTGCATCAAGGTGGTTGGTTGGCTCGTCCAAAAGAAGGACATCTGGTTCCTGAAGCAATAACCGACATAATGCTACTCGCCTGCGCTCTCCTCCTGACAATGTGGCAATCTTGCTGTCGGGATCGGGGGTTCTTAATGCGTCCATTGCACGTTCTAGCTTTGAGTCCAACTCCCATGCTCCGGTCGCATCAATTTTGTCCTGAAGTTCGCCCTGGCGCGCCATGAGTTTATCCATTTCGTCTGGATTCTCATACACCTCTGGAAGACCAAATTTTTCATTAATTTCCTTGTATTCCTTCAAAATAGAGGTTATTTCCGCCACGCCCTCTTCTACTACTTCTCTAACTGTCTTTTCAGGGTCCAATTCTGGTTCCTGTGCTAAATATCCTACGCTATAGCCCGGAGAGAAAACTACCTCTCCCTGAAAAGATTTATCTAAACCAGCTATTATTTTGAGCAATGAAGATTTACCTGAACCGTTTAAACCTATAACGCCAATTTTGGCGCCATAGAAAAAGGATAGATATATGTTCTTAAGTACTTGTTTCTGTGGAGGGTAAATCTTATTTACGCCAGCCATCGAAAAGATTATTTTTTCGTCTGCCATTTTTGCTTGAAAAAGAGATCCAAATATCGTGATTTACCGTACTTCATAGTAATTTTTATTATATTAGACTATTATCGTACATCTATGGTCCTTTGGCTTAATTGTTGATAATTTTTTTACACTTATCGCCCTTTGATTTATGAAACATTTTGATAGATTAGGGCGTTCAACACACAGAAAGGTTTTATAATGGAAGCTAAATTTTCACCTCGTGTCAAAGACGTAATATCATACAGTAGGGAGGAAGCGTTGCGGCTGGGACATGATTACATTGGCACCGAACATTTGTTACTTGGCCTTATTCGCGAAGGCGATGGAATGGCTATCAAGGTACTGAAAGCGTTGGGTGTTGATACTGTACGTTTGCGTCGCTCGATCGAAGATGCTGTAAAAGGTACTTCGGGCACAACAGCAAATCTGGGGAACATTCCCCTAACTAAACAGGCAGAGAAAGTTCTTAAAATTACATATCTTGAAGCCAAAATCTTTAAGAGCGATGTGATTGGCACTGAGCATTTACTGCTTTCAATCTTACGTGATGACGATAATATCGCCTCGCAAATTCTTTTGCAGTACAACGTAAATTACGATGTATTCAAAGCGGAAGTAGAACAGAATAAAGAAGGGTTCAGAGATGAAATGCCGGGCTCCGCTGCAGGTGACGACGATTTCCGGGAGGAAGAGTCTTCATTCAGCCAGCCGAAAAAGGTTTCTGATATCAAATCTAAAACTCCGGTTCTTGACAACTTTGGACGTGATTTAACAAAAGCTGCTGAGGAAGGAAAACTTGATCCGATTGTAGGTCGTGAAAAAGAAATTGAGCGTGTTTCTCAGATCTTGTCACGTCGTAAAAAGAACAATCCGATTCTTATTGGGGAGCCAGGTGTAGGTAAATCAGCAATTGCTGAAGGTCTTGCACTCCGTATTGTTCAACGTAAGGTATCAAGAGTTTTGTTTAATAAACGCGTTGTTACGCTTGACCTTGCTTCGTTGGTTGCTGGTACAAAATACCGTGGTCAGTTTGAAGAAAGAATGAAAGCTGTAATGAACGAACTGGAGAAATCTCCCGATGTGATTTTATTCATCGATGAGATCCATACTATTGTAGGTGCTGGTGGAGCTTCTGGTTCTCTTGATGCATCTAACATGTTTAAGCCAGCTTTAGCTCGTGGAGAAATCCAATGCATTGGTGCAACTACTTTAGATGAGTACCGCCAGTACATTGAAAAGGATGGAGCTTTGGATCGCCGTTTCCAAAAGGTAATGGTAGAGCCTGCTACTCCGGATGAAACCATTGAGATCCTTAACAGGATCAAGGAGAAATATGAGGAACACCATGCGGTTACTTATACTCCTGAAGCGATCAATGCATGCGTGTCTTTAACTTCACGCTATATCACAGATCGTTTCTTACCAGATAAAGCTATCGATGCTTTAGATGAAGCTGGTTCTCGCGTTCACCTGACAAATATCCATGTTCCTCAAGAGATCATTGATATTGAGCAGAAAATAGAAGAGATCAAAGTTGAGAAGAATAAAGTAGTTCGTAGTCAGAAATACGAAGAAGCTGCTAAGCTTCGCGATACTGAGAAGAACCTTCTTGAGGAACTCGACAAAGCTAAGGCGGCATGGGAAGCAGAAACAAAAACAAAACGTTATACTGTTTCTGAAGATAATGTTGCTGAAGTAGTGGCGATGATGACCGGTATTCCTGTTCAGCGTGTCGGTCAGACAGACAGCCAGAAATTGCTGGCGATGCCTGAACTAATGGCTGGAAAAATCATCGGCCAAGAGGAAGCGATCAAGAAACTTACAAAAGCTATTCAGCGTACTCGTGCAGGATTGAAGGATCCTAAAAAACCAATCGGTTCATTTATCTTCTTAGGTCCTACCGGGGTTGGTAAAACTGAATTGGCTAAAGAATTAGCACGTTTCATGTTCGACAGCGAGGATGCCTTGATCCAGATCGACATGAGTGAGTACATGGAGAAATTCGCGGTATCTCGCTTAGTAGGTGCGCCTCCGGGATACGTGGGTTACGAAGAAGGTGGTCAGCTGACTGAGAAAGTTCGCCGTAAACCATATTCGGTAGTTCTTTTGGATGAGATCGAGAAAGCTCACCCGGATGTATTCAATATCTTGTTACAAGTTTTGGATGAAGGTCAGTTAACAGATAGCTTGGGAAGAAAAGTTGACTTCCGTAACACTATCGTGATCATGACTTCAAACATTGGAGCACGTCAATTAAAAGACTTTGGTCAGGGTGTTGGTTTCACCACTAATGCTAAAGCGTTACAAGCCGATACTCATTCAAGAGGGGTTATTGAAAATGCGTTAAAACGTGCCTTTGCTCCTGAATTCTTAAACCGTATTGATGATGTGATCGTGTTCAATTCTCTAACAAGAGAAGACATTTTCAAAATTATTGATATCGAACTTAAGGCTTTGTTCTCTAGAGTGCATGATCTCGGATACAATATTGAACTAACAGAGAAAGCGAAAGACTTTATCGCTGACAGGGGATATGATTCCAACTTTGGAGCCCGTCCTTTAAAACGTGCGATACAGAAATATCTGGAAGATCCTATTGCAGAAGAGATCCTTAAAGGAGAGCTTATTGCAGGCGACGTGATGGAAGTTGATTACGTTGCTGAGACGGAAGAGATCAAAATTCACGTAAAGAAAGTAGATATTCAAAGTAGCGAAGAAGAGAAGTAATTCTTAATTTGATACCTGAAGAAAAAAGCCCGGCAGTAAAAGTCGGGCTTTTTTTTTGTTGGCCATGTTAGGCTGGCCCTAAAAATCAAAAATCAATACTCAACTCATATCCCTAAAACCACTATCTTTACTTGTTTTATGAGTTTTTAGAAAAGGATGAGCGACGAACCTTTAGACAATATTGATAACGACGAAAAATTACACAACGTTACCTCAATCAACGGCCTGTACGAGAACTGGTTCCTTGATTATGCATCCTATGTAATCCTTGATCGGGCTGTTCCGCACATTAATGATGGGTTAAAACCCGTGCAGCGACGTATCCTCCATTCGCTTGAGGAGATGGATGACGGTCGATTTAATAAAGCCGCCAACGTCATTGGTAATACCATGAAGTATCACCCGCACGGGGACGCTTCTATTGGTGATGCAATGGTGCAAATAGGTCAGAAGAACCTTTTGATTGATACTCAGGGGAACTGGGGGGACCCTATGACCGGGGACTCAGCTGCAGCACCTCGTTACATTGAAGCCAGATTATCCAAGTTTGCGAAAGAAGTTGTCTTTAATCCTGATACCACCGAATGGCAGTTGAGCTACGATGGTCGAAATAGGGAACCAGTAACGCTTCCTGTTAAATTTCCTCTGCTATTGGCCCAGGGAGCGGAGGGGATTGCGGTAGGTTTGGCAACAAAGATCTTGCCTCACAACTTTGTGGAGCTGATTGACGCTTGTATAGAGGTGTTGAGAGGGAACAGACCAAATCTTCTTCCGGACTTCCCAACGGGGGGAATGGCAGACTGTTCTAATTATAACGAAGGGCAGCGTGGTGGAAAAGTCAGGGTAAGGGCAAGAATAGAAGAACGGGATAAAAAAACCCTTGCCATTACTGAAATTCCATTTACTACTACCACTGGAAGTCTGATCGATAGTGTGATATCGGCTAACGATAAAGGGAAGATCAAGATTAAAAAGATTGAAGATAATACAGCGGCAAATGTTGAGATCATTATTCATCTTGCTCCTGGAATTTCTCCTGATGTAACTATTGATGCTCTCTATGCCTTTACGGATTGCGAGGTTTCAATTTCTCCGAATACCTGTGTTATTCACGAGGACAAGCCACACTTTCTAAGTGTAAATGATATTCTGATCTCCAATGCTGAACACACAAAGAACCTTCTGAAGCAGGAGCTCGAGATCCGTTTGAATGAGTTGAAAGAGAAGATCTTCTTCAGCTCATTGCTAAAGCTCTTTATCCAGGAAGGGATGTATAAGCATCCTGACTATGAGAATTCCGGGAACTTCGAGGTAGTGGTTCAGGTTCTGAATAAACTTTTTGAGCCGTTTTTCCCTCAGTTCTACCGTGAGATCTTACCCGAAGATTATAAGAAGCTTATCGATAAGCCGATGAGCAGTATTACTCGCTTTGATGTAAAGAAGGCGGATGAACAGATGAAGGCTCTTGCGGATGAGATTAAGGAAGTTACTCATCATTTAAAACACCTTACTGATTATGCTATCGCCTGGTTTGAAAGAATTAAGGCTAAATATGGAGCAGGAAGGGAGCGGAAAACAGAGCTTAGAACCTTTGAAAAGGTTGAAGCCGCGCAGGTTGCACTTGCAAACGTAAAGATTTATGTGAACAAAGCTGATGGCTTTATCGGGACGAGTCTGAAGAAAGATGAGTTTGTTTGTGACTGCTCTGATATAGATGAAATAATAGTGTTCCGCGAAGACGGGCGCTTTATTGTAACTAAAGTCCAGGAGAAGATATTCGTAGGTAAGGATATAATTCATGTTGGGGTCTTCAAAAAAGGTGATGAACGGACAGTATATAACATGATCTATAAGGATGGTGAAAGTGGGGTCTCTTATATCAAACGATTTAATGTACTTGGAATAACTAGGGACAAGGAATATGACTTAACAAAAGGAACCAAGGGTACCAAAGTTCTCTATTTTACAGCCAATCCGAATGGAGAAGCAGAGGTGGTGACCGTCCAGCTAAAACCTCACTCTAAGCTAAGAAAACTGCAAATGGACTTGAACTTTGCAGAAGTAGCGATAAAAGGGAGAGGGTCAATTGGAAATACGGCGACGAAATTCCCAATTAAAAAGGTTCTTCTGAAAGCAAAAGGTGTTTCAACCCTTGCTGGTAGAAAGATTTGGTATGATGATATACTTAAACGTTTAAATGTAGACGGTCGCGGAAAATTCTTAGGCGAATTCGACGGAGCAGATAAGATTTTAACCGTTATTGGTAATGGAACTTACGAGCTTACTTCCTTCGATTTGACGAACCATTTCGATGATAAGATGATTCTTATTGAGAAATATGATCCTGAAAAAGTTTATAGCGTAGTTCATTTGGATGGAAAGTCGAAAAACTACTATGTAAAACGCTTCCTTTTTGAAGATATAGCAATTGGCAAGATAGTAAGCATCATTAATGAGGAGCCGGGATCAAAGCTTATCCTTATTTCAGGAGCTGCCCAGCCAATAATTCAGGTTACCCAGTCGAAAGGCAAGGGGCAGGCTGCGGAAACTGTAGAAATTAATCTTTCTGATGTAATTGATGTGAAAGGTATGCGAGCTCAAGGTAATCGCCTTTCAGCTCAGGAAATCAAGGCAATAGAATTGGTTGCAGAGCACGATGACCCTGAAGATGTACCGGATCCTGTTCCTGAAACTCCGCTTGAAGAAATTGTTGAAGCTGAAAAGCAGGATGAAGAAGCTGAAAAAGAAATTGTGAGTCCAGACGATGAAGATGCGGAACTGGCAGCAAAGGCTACCGGAGCAGCTCCTCCTGAAGAGCAGAAGAAGAACATTTCTTTGGAAATAACAAATCCGGAAGATATTCATATGGATAAAGGGCAGCTAGGTTTGTTCTAAAACAAAAAAGGTTCAGATACTTCTGAACCTTTTTTGTTTATTGAAATTCTGGTTTCAGCTTATCTTTAAATTGCTTAATAAACTTATCCAGTTTTGGTTGTATTACAAATGCGCAGTATGACTGACCGCTATTTAGATTGAAATAATTCTGGTGATATCCTTCTGCTTTATAAAAGTCACTTACTGGAACTACTTCTGTAACGATCGCACGATCGAAGACTAACTCTTTAGTCAGATTATCGATCATCTCATTTGCCTGGTCCCTTTGTTGGGTGGTGTGATAGAATACCGCAGAACGGTATTGGGTACCAATGTCATTACCCTGACGATTTAAGGTTGTGGGATCATGGGTTTTAAAGAATACTAGAAGTAGCTCCTCAAAGGAAATTTCCTCAGGATTATAATCAAGTTGAATTACCTCTGCATGCCCTGTATCGCCATTACAAACATCCTTATATGTTGGATTTTCAAGTGTGCCTCCCATATAGCCTGACTCCACTCTTGAAACGCCTTTTAGTTTTTGAAATACCGCTTCGGTGCACCAAAAGCACCCAGCGCCGAAAGTTGCTGTTTCTAATGCCATTTCATTTATTTTAAATAATCTACGAACTTTTAGCTGCCTTAGATTTTATAAGGTAAATACAAATAAAAAGGGCAGAATGTTATTTCTGCCCTTAGTAATGTCATTTTTCTCTAGTTATTGATATTGAATATATAGCGGAACCGGTTTTAACTTCATTAACTCTTCAGGAGTCATCAATCTGTTAGGCGCTTTTTTCAGGTCATTTTTATAAAAAAGCTTGAAACCGGTGAACTGAACAGGTTCTTTAAAAATGTGATTCCGATAGGTACCTAGCTTTAACTCAGGCTCACCCCATCCGTCCATATGCACTACGAACTGTACTTCAGGATGAAGTTTGATGTTTTTGTAGTTAGTAACCATACCTTGCGTAAAGCGATGTAAGACGAAAACTTTAGGAGGAAGATTATTTTCTCTCACGATACGGGCCAAGTAGTCGGTTACATAGTTTATTTCTTCTGCATCATAGGTACCGATCTTTCTGCCAGGAGGAACACCTTTTTTACGCATTGCAAACTCAGGATCAATGCCCAGATGCACATGAGACATTTTTAAATACTTGTCAAATCTGGGAAGCTCTTTTTGAATGGTGCTAAGTCCAACCTGGATATCCAAAAACACGATAGCATTTTCCATTTTAGCGATAGTTAGAGCCGAATCAATCTGCTTTTCTGGCATACGATTAACATAAGCTCCATCTTTACCAGCCGTACCGCTGGCAACAGTTGCAATATAATGAATACCTTTTTGTACCGGGGTTTTTGGGTCTACCCGTTCCCAGTGTTTAACTTCAGCATTGAGTCTCCGCCACATTTCTTTTGGGGCATATTCTCCTAAGGCTCCCATTTTTTTAGAATGCATATTGCCGTAGTAAACCACAATCCTTTTGAAAGGTAGAATAGCGCCAGGAAGAGGGTATGGTTGATTTTTTACAGGCCAGCGACCGGTAGTATCCCCATTGGCGTTCTCTCTTACTTTTTCATTATACTTGGCGGTATCAACAGCAGCAGTAGATGTAGCTTGTGCCGAATCGGCAGAAGCTAAACTATCCTTTGCGGCTACTTCCTTAGTCGAGCTATTGGAGTTATTACCTGCTTTTGAAGTATTTTCGCTGCAGCCAAGAGCGCCTGCACCTACTAATGCTAATCCTAAAAATAATATATGCTTGTTTATCATTTCAGATGTTTAATAATGCAAAATAGTCCTTGTCAGTAAACCTTGCAAATAAAAGATATCATCGGCAAATGTACTTGTTAACACATTTACGTGCTGAATTTTCTCACCTTGCCAAAAACTCCCAGCGGAAGTTTGGAGCCTGCCGTTGCCTGAAGAAATAATTCTCCGATCTCAAGGTTCTGAGGATCTTTGATCGTATTCCTTAACAAGTTCTCAACTATAACAGATGAAAAACCAAGAGAGTAAGTATTGAGGATAAGAAAATGTTCGTTCTCGTCCAGCAGTTGAGTTACCTCTTTCATCATTTCCAGAATATGATCTTCCAATTTCCATTTCTCACCATTGGGTCCGTGACCGTAAGCTGGAGGGTCGAGTATAATACCATTATATTTCTTACCACGTTTTAGCTCCCGTTTAACAAACTTTAAGGCGTCTTCTACTACCCAACGGATGTCTTGAAGCCCTGAAAGTTCTTGATTTTCATTCGCCCAGGTCACTACTTGTTTAATGGAATCAACGTGGGTAGTATCTGCTCCAGCTGCCCTTGCTACAACTGATGCGCCTCCCGTATAAGCGAAAAGGTTTAAAACCTTTGGCTGAGGTGTTTTAAACTTTTTTACCGAATCTGAAATGTAATCCCAGTTCACAGCTTGCTCGGGAAATAATCCAACGTGTTTAAAGGAGGTGAGCCCGAGTCGCAATTTAATTGCTATATCCTTATTCTCGTAAGAAATGTGCCACCGGTCGGGACTTTTAGTGTTTTTCTTTACCCATTCTCCGGATGTAGCACTACGGCCCTTAAAACGGATATGATGCTGTCTTTGCCACTCTGATTCTGGTAATTGCTTATCCCACACCGCCTGAGGTTCTGGGCGAATTAAAATTAAGTTACCAAAGCGCTCAAGCTTCTCGAAGTTACCGCAATCAATCAGTTCGTAATCTTTCCAGTGCTGCGGGGTAAGGAGTTGAATCATTTATATAATGGATGTACGGAGTTCCTGTTATTTGGGGCAAATGTAGAGAAAAAGACTTGGAAACACGGATTCTTATAACTTCTCCTTGGCAGCTTGCATAAAACGACTTGCAAACACAAAATCGTTCAATTCTTTGCTGTTAGATTTAGCAATATCTTTATTTGAGCCTTCCCATTCTTTCTTGCCGTTATAGAGAAAAATTATGTTATCCCCGATTCCCATAACGGAGTTCATATCATGTGTCACTATAACCGTCGTGATCCGGTACTCTTCGGTAATCTCATTTATCAGCTCATCAATTACTATTGAAGTTTTAGGGTCCAGGCCAGAATTTGGTTCGTCAACGAATAGATATCGTGGTTGCATAGATATAGCCCTGGCTATACCTACACGTTTCTTCATACCTCCTGATAATTCAGCCGGGAATAGCTTGTTCTTTCCTGTCAGGTTTACTCGTTCCAGACAAAAGTTTACACGATCAAGCTTTTCTTTTCTTTTTTGATCTGTAAACATGTTCAGTGGAAACATGATGTTTTCTTCAACTGTCATAGAATCAAACAGCGCTGAGCTCTGAAATAACATTCCAATCTCCTTCCGGATCTCGATACGTTCTTCAAAGCTCATTCTGGTAAAATCCCGTCCATCATAGATCACTGAACCCTCGTCTGGCTCATGCAGGCCAACCATACACTTCAGCAAAGTAGTTTTTCCTGAACCAGATCCCCCGATAATCAGGTTGTTCATACCTTCTTTAAATTCTGATGAGATTCCCTTTAAAACATAGTTCTCACCGAAAGTTTTGTGGATGTTCTTAATCTCAATCATAATAAAAGTTGGGCAACTACGTAATCAGCAAACAGGATCATAATACAGCTTACAACAACGGCTCTGGTACTGGAAATACCTACTTCAAGAGCGCCACCGGAAGTGTAAAATCCCTGGTATGCTGAAACAGAAGTAATGATAAATGCAAAAATTACAGCCTTAACCATTGATACCGTTATTGTAAATCCGCGGAATCCATCTGTGGCTCCCTGAATAAATTCGTTCTGGGTCACGGCTCCCGACAAGGTACCTGCAATATATCCTCCCCAAATACTTAGTCCAATAGAAATGACTACTAACATTGGAATAGTAATAACAGCAGCTATTATTTTAGGAAGAATAAGGTAACCTGGAGAATTGATTCCCATAATTTCTAAAGCATCAATTTGTTCGGTAACACGCATTGTTCCTATCTGGGAGGCAACACTCGACCCAACCTTTCCCGCAAGTACGATAGCTGAAATAGTCGGACTTAGTTCAAGGATGGAAGAGTCGCGAACGATCATACCGATGATTGATTTGGGAATAAAGTCGCTTACCAGCTGGTAGGCAGTTTGAACAGTGGTTACCATTCCAAGGAATACAGAAATTATGGAGATGATCCAAACAGAACCTACACCAATAGAGACCATTTCCTTGAAGATCTCTTTCCGATAAATGTTCCACTTTTCAGGTCTCCTGAAAGCTGCTTTTAATAGTAGAATATATTTCCCTAGAGGATAAAAGATCATATCTTTTTTGCTGCTAAAAATAAGTTTTTTTAACGTTACAGTTTAAATCGAAATATAATATGAACGCTATAATAACCGGAGCAACCAAAGGAATAGGTCGAGCTATTGCTTTTAAACTAGCTGAAGCAGGATACAATATCATCTTTTGTGCTCGTGATCAACAGGATATCAACACATTATGCGATGATCTTATAGCTCTAAACCCTTCTGTTTCAGCTCTGGGCCTGGCTACAGACTGTTCGGATCCCTTGCAAGTTGAGCGCTTTTCCGGTTTTGTACAACAACACTTTGACTCCGTTGATGTTTTAATTAATAATGTAGGGGTGTTCATTCCAGCTTCTATCCTTGATGAGGACGAGAGTGATTTTCAAAAGCAACTTCAGATTAATTACCTTACCGCTTATCATTTGTGCCGGATTTTCGGTCGCCAAATGCGGGAGGCTAAAAAAGGACATATCATCAATATATGCTCTGTTGCAGCTATTTCCCCGGTTGTTGCAGCTGGATCTTATTCTGTAACAAAAGCTGCGCTATTAAGTCTAACCAAGGTATTAAGGCAAGAATTGATGGCTCACAGGGTAAAAGTTACAGCAATTCATCCAGGTTCAACTTTAACAAGTTCCTGGGAAGGTACTAGCATTCCTACCGAACGCTTTATAGCTGCTGCAGATATTGCTGATGCGGTTCTTTGTTGTTTAATGATGAGTGTTGGTGCTAATCCTGATGAGTTGTTGATATCGCCTTCTGGAGGAAATATTTAACATGGAAAAGAAATTAGAAAGAGATGAGTCGAACAAGATGCTTGCAGGTGTTGCTGCTGGCCTGGCAGATTATCTGAACGTAGAAATTACATGGATAAGAGTACTTTTTATCTGCCTTACCATTTTTGGCTTCTCAGGCGTTTGGATCTATATTATCTTATGGATAGCTGTACCTGCAAGAGCCATTACCTATGGGAAAACTACCAGTAGAGAGTCTGATTACAGAATTTACGAGGGGCCTGACTTAGCATCAAGTTATACCAGCCCGGTAAGTATTAACAAAAAGGAGAGGGATAATAGTGTAAGATATGTAACGGGGATGATCCTGATTGCTTTAGGCTCATATTTCCTGTTGGATGAGTTCTTCACTCTTCCTGATTGGATTTCCCTTGAAAAATTGTGGCCTCTTGTGTTTGTGGCAATAGGGTTGGTGATTCTGGTTAAGCCATCAAAAAATAAGGATCTTCCTAAAAAGGAGACACCTTTTGAAAACAATGAAACGAGTTCAACAGGCGAGAGCCTTTAAAATAAAAGTATGAAAACGGAAAGAGTAATTTGGGGATTAATTTTTTTATTTATTGGTGGCGTACTGCTATTGGATAATTTTGGAATGATCGACTTTCACTGGTCAATCATCTGGCGGTTTTGGCCTCTTGTACTGATTATCCTTGGAGTAAATATGCTATTTCCTGGTGAAGATTCTAACAGAGGGGGGCTAATTTCTGTAGTTATTACGATTGCTGCGCTGGTGTTTATTGGCATACAGGGTACCAAGCCAGATCAGGAAGATGGGTTCGGTTTCGGATGGGAACATCATGATTCGGACGAACGCGATGAAGGTAGGGTTGATGAGGCGGAAACCCGGGGAAATACTTTTTCGGAGCCTTTGTCGGCTACCACTAAGTATGCCGTACTAAATATTGAAGGCGGGGCAACCAAATATGAATTAAGGGATACCACGGGAGAGCTATTTGTTGCAGAGGTTAAAAAAAGAGGAACAGACTATTCTTTGCTTAAAACCTCATTAGATAGTACAGATAGTCTTTCTTTTAGTATGTCTGGCAAGCATAACTTACATGGCCGTTCAGGAGGAGGAAAAGCCCGGCTTAAATTAAATACTAAACCTGTTTGGGATCTAAATCTGGAAGTAGGTGCCGGGAAAATCGATTTTGATCTGAGTGCTTTTAAAATAAAGAGTATTAAATTGCAGGGAGGAGCTGCATCTTTTGATATCAAACTTGGTGCCCCTCAGACGGTCACCTCAATCGATACTGAAACCGGTGTTTCGAAATTAACGATTTCTATTCCTGAAAATGCAGCCTGTGAAATTCATACTGATACAGGTCTTTCATCAAATGAATTTGATGGATTCGAAAAGCGGGATGATGGAACTTATGTTACTCCAGGATACACTGAAGCAAGAGATCACTTTATAATAAATATCAGCGGCGGATTATCTAAAGCAAGAGTAGAGAGATATTAGTTAACTCCCAAACCATTTATGTAATTTTGCGTGATTAATTGCTATGATCTCTGATACAAATTCTGAACTAAAGGGCAAGTACTGCAACTCTCTGACTCAATATTCACGTTATCTTACCCGTGAGGTAAGTATAGGCGATATACCTATGGGAGGTAAAAATCCAATACGGATCCAGAGTATGACTACTACGAATACAATGGATACGGTGGGAACTGTTGAGCAAACCATTCGAATGGTAGAGGCTGGTTGTGAATATGTTCGTATTACTGCTCCCAGTATTAAGGAAGCGCAGAATCTGGCAGATATCAAGAAAGAGCTTAGGTTTAGAGGATACAATGTGCCGCTTGTAGCAGATATTCACTTCACTCCGAATGCCGCTGAAGTTGCAGCACGGATTGTAGAAAAAGTGCGAATTAACCCAGGGAATTATGCTGATAAGAAGCGTTTTGACCAGCTGGACTATACGCAGGCGGAGTATCAGGCAGAATTAGAGCGTATCTATACCAAGTTTGCACCTTTGGTAAAAGTATGTAAGGAGTATGGAACGGCTATGCGTATCGGGACAAATCATGGCTCTCTGTCAGACCGTATCATGAGTTATTATGGGGATACTCCAAGAGGAATGGTTGAATCGGCTATGGAGTTTATCCGCATGTGTGAGACTTTGAATTACTATAACCTGGTTATCTCAATGAAGTCGAGCAATCCGCAAGTAATGGTTCAGGCATACCGGCTACTAGTAGAGACGATGCAGAATGAAGGAATGAACTATCCCTTGCATCTGGGGGTTACAGAAGCTGGGGATGGAGAAGATGGCCGCATAAAATCTGCCGTGGGAATTGGAACGCTGCTAGAAGATGGATTAGGAGATACCATTCGTGTTTCTTTAACGGAAGAACCTGAGGCGGAAGCACCTGTGGCAATTGCCCTTGCAAAAAGATATGAACAAAGGCGTTTAAACAGCGAAAGCTTTGATGCCGGGAAAATAATTTCAGACCTTCCATTAAATTTTTCGCCCTACGATTATAAAAAAAGAGAAACAGCTGAATTAAATACATTTATAGGTGGCCATCAGGTGCCGCGTGTGATTATAGACTTGTCTGCAAAAAATCTCAAAGACCCGAATATTCTTACAGATACGGGTTACAACTACTCGGCGCTGCTTGATAAGTATAACATGGGTGAGCAATCCGTTGATTTCGTGTATCTGGCAAATCAATTACCTTCCTTTACGATGCCAGGTAACTTAAAGCAGCTGTACAATTATAATACATGGAAAGGGCTGCAGAGTAAAAAGAACTGCCATCCTCTTTTTACATTAGAAGAATATATAGGAGCAACAGTTAAGGACTCTTCCTTAAATCTCGTGACAATTACAAATGCTGATTTGCAGAGAGAGCAGCTATTTAATGTGCAAGTGGATCAAACACTTGTGTTTGTACTCGAAACAAGGGAAGAGCATGGAATGGCTGATCAACGTCAATTCTTTTTCACGTTATCTAAAGCGGGAATAAAGGTTCCTGTTATTATCAAGAGAAGCTATGGTGTTGAACTCCTCGATACGGCTGTCCCTACTGCAACTTATTTGCAGTTATATGCTTCTACAGACATCGGTGCTTTATTGGTAGATGGTTTTGGAGATGGTATATGGTTAGATGCCCCAACAGTAGACACTAAAACTATTGTGAGTACTTCTTTTGGAATTCTCCAGGCCACAAGGTCGAGGATATCAAAGACCGAATATATTTCCTGTCCAAGTTGTGGAAGAACATTGTTTGATCTTCAGGAAACTACCCAAATGATCAGGAGTCGTACAAGCCACCTGAAAGGCTTAAAGATTGGGATCATGGGTTGTATTGTTAATGGGCCAGGCGAGATGGCCGATGCTGATTATGGTTACGTAGGTGCCGGACCAGGGAAGATTACACTGTACAGGGGTAAAGAAGTTGTGAAAAAAAATGTAAACACCGAAAGTGCTCTAGACGAATTAATTGAGATCATCAGAACTGACGGCAATTGGGTTGAGCCTGCTGACGCTGTAGCTTAGCTTTACGAAGGTCCTTGGTGTAATTCGTCTTAATTAGAATAATTCGTATCTATTAAAAATCCCGGACCCTTAATAGTCGGGTTTCCCTTAGCAGCTATGCTTTAACTTTCCGCTTGCACATCAGGTTTTCGTGTTAATTAAAGCAATCAGTATAATGGGCGTTCATTCAAAATTCACGGTCCTTAACTTATGCACCATGTAATTCGTGTTAATTAGAGTAATTCGTGTTCTTTTAATTTTCTCGATCCTTTATAAGAAGTTTCACTATGCCATTGTGCTTTAGCTTTAACTATCTCCATTACTCAATTCGTGTTAAATTAGCGTAATTCGATTAATTCGTCTTCATTTATTTATAAACCAACTTTCACACCTGGTGTTGTGCTATAGATTAAATTGAGAACTATAAATGGAGAAAGAGTACGCAGATAGTAGCAACAACGGTAACTTTGAACGAGTATGGTGGAAGGAAGCTGTTGTATACCAGATATATCCAAGAAGTTTCAAAGATAGTAACGGAGATGGTGTAGGAGATTTGAAAGGAATAATTTCAAAATTAGATTATATTCAAAGTCTCGGCATCGACGTTGTATGGCTTAATCCGATATTTTCTTCTCCAAATGATGATAATGGTTACGATATAAGCGATTATCAGGGAATTATGAAGGAGTTCGGAACAATGGAAGATTTTGATGAACTTCTAGGGGGCCTTCATGAAAGAGGTATAAAGCTTATCTTAGACTTGGTAGTAAATCATAGCAGCGACGAGCATAGATGGTTTATAGAAGCAAGAAGCAGTCGCGATAATCCTTATCGGAATTTCTATCATTGGTGGCCCGCTGAGAAAGGTAGGCCCTCACACAGGTTCAGTTTCTTTGATGTCAATAACGACGCTTGGAAATATGATGAAAGAACTAATTCTTATTATCTCCACTATTTTTCCGTAAAACAGCCTGATCTGAATTGGGAGAACCCTCACCTAAGAAACGAGATCTATCGTATGATGCGGTTCTGGCTCGATAAAGGCATCGATGGCTTCCGTATGGATGTTATTCCTTTTATCTCTAAAGATACTACTTATCCTCCTTTACCTGATCATTATAATAACGATTACGTCAGGTATTATTCTGAGGGGCCGTATCTCCATAAATACTTGCAGGAAATGAACAGGGAGGTGCTTCGCAAGTATGATATTATGACGGTAGCCGAAGGTATTGGCGTTAACACCGGAACAGCGATGGATTTCGTAGATCCTGACAGAAAGGAGTTGAATATGCTATACCATTTCGATGTAACTGGCATCGGCTTGCTTCCCTACGAGTTCAAAGCTCCTGATCCGAACGGTTACGATCTTGTTTATTTTAAGGACGTATTTACCCGTTGGGATAATACTTACGCCGAGAAGGGGTGGGGTACGGTTTATCTTGCAAATCACGATAATCCCAGGATGCTTACGCGCTGGGGATCTGACAGCGAGGAGTTTCGGGACGTTTCTTCTAAAATGCTTACTACCTTTCTGTTAACTATGCGAGCCACGCCCTACTATTACATGGGCGACGAGATTGGGATGAGTAATATTAAGTTCGATGATATTGAAGACTATCAGGATATCGAAACCCGGAACATGTATCTGCATATTTACAGGACAGGAGGCGATACTCAACGATTTATAGAAAATCAAAAGATCACAGCAAGGGATAACAGTCGAACCCCTTTTCAATGGGATAGTACAGCGAATGGGGGATTTACCAGCGCAGGGAGTACACCATGGTTAAAGGTTAACCCGAATTACAATACAGTAAATGTAAGCGCCCAGGAAAAGGACCCGGAGTCAATACTGAACTATTTCAGGAAATTAATTCAGTTTAGAAAGAGCGAACTTACACTAGTATATGGAAGCTACACGTTGCTTGATCGGGATAATCCTCACGTATATGCTTATAAGCGGGAGCTCAACGGTAATATCCTCATTGTAATTCTAAACTTTAAACCACATGAAGCCTCCGTTTGGATTCCCGAAGTTGATCTTAGCTACTCAAAAGTTGTAATTTCTAACTACGGTGACACGATAGGAAGGCCAGATAAATTGCGTCCTTTTGAAGCGCTTATATTCTCATTATAGAGCGAAAGTATCTTTTAAAAAATTTATTAAACTTAGTGTATAGCTTACACTAAGTTTTTTTATTTTTATCGAAATTTTCTGATATGATTTTAATTGCAGACGGTGGCTCGACCAAAACTCACTGGAGTTTAATAAGTAAGGATCTTAATACAAAGGATTTCTACTCGGAAGGTTATAATCCTTATTTTGTTGACGAAGAATACATCGTGTCTTCTTTGCAAGACGTACTGCCTGAGGATTTAGTAACTGAGAACGTAGAAAAAATCTACTTCTATGGCGCAGGAGTACATAATAAGGAAAAAGCGGCAGTTCTTGAAAGGGCTTTCGGACGCATATTTACCAAGGCGAGCACTTTTATTGAACACGATCTTTTGGCTGCCTGTCGCGCTTTATTAAATCAGGATGCAGGTTTCGCTGCAATTCTTGGAACTGGAACAAACACTGCTATTTATGACGGTAATAAAATTTCTTACCACATCGACTCAGCTGCGTATATATTAGGAGATGAAGGAAGCGGATGCTATATTGGTAAGAAATTCTTAACGGATCTGGTGAGAGGAACATTACCCGATACGATTAAAGAAAGCTTTAACGGAGCTTATACCTATACCATTGATGAAATTCTTGATCGGATTTATACTAAACCCCTTGTGAGTCGTTTTTGTGCAAGCTTCTGTGAGTTTATAGCCAAGCACATTGATAATGAGCATATATATAAATTGGTAGAGTCTTCCTTTAATGATTTCTTTTCAAATTTAGTTAGTCTTTATCCTGATTATCAGAAATACGAATTCAACTCAGTGGGCTCTGTTGGCTTTTACTTCAAAGATATTCTTGCATCTGTAGCAGACCGACATGGAATGAAAACCGGCAAAATCTTGAAATCACCAATTGAAGGATTGATTATATATCACAAACAACTTCTTCTTACAAATACTGAGGTTGTTTCTTAAAAATAAGTTTATCAGCAAAGCCATAACTCGATATGGCTTTGCTGTATCCTAAAAAAGCTTTAGCTCTTCTGGCTTTTGCAGTAAGAACTCCTCAAGCGCTTGCCACTTCTTTCCGTCATGCCTCAATAAAGTAAAGCGATCAATAGTAAAGCTTCTTTTAAGCTTCCTATTCTTGTATTCCGCCCAAAGGGGTATAAAGATTTCAGGGGTTACATCCCGAAACGCAATGGTAATATGAGGGTGAAATGAGCTATTACTCTTATTTTCGTCTGGGTCAAGTTTGTTTTTGTGGAAGACAGCAGATATGTCCTTTTGTAAGTTGTTTAGAATAGGCTGCTTGACACAATGAACAAACAAAGTCTTGTTATTAAAGCTGTCGAAGTTCTGCAACTTCTGCTCAAATGAGTTATGCATAAATGCGACTGGCTTAAGCAGCTGTATAAGGTTTTTCTCCGTTGTTAAAGGGATACTGAGAGGTCGGTAAAGTGTTATATGAACAGGAGGTTTTAGAGCTGCATAAACATTGTATTTGCTGGATATTTCCTTCCGGATATCATCAATTTCTTCGGACAGCGGGGAGGGGAGTAGTATGGCAGTCAGGTAAAGAGGCATTCAGTAAAGATAATGAAAATACTAATATTGTTAGTAAATATTGCCTCGTTATATACTCTCTTTCTTCTTATTTTAATATTTAAAACTGTGCTTTATGCTTGAATTAACAAAGGAAACTTTCACCTAAAAAATCGTAGTTTTGACCTGATGAATAAAAATAAAGCTGTTTTCTTAGACCGTGACGGTGTGCTTAATAAAGAGCTGGGTGATTATGTTTGCAATTTTGACGACTTTCACATCCTTGAGCATAATTTCGCTCCCCTAAAGGAGTTGCAAGACAGAGGTTATTTATTGATCGTCGTAACTAACCAGGGCGGCGTTGCAAAAGGATGGTATACAGAAGAGACATTAGGAAAAATGCATAAGCATTTGATTGACACCTATGAGGCAAATGGTGTGAATATTACGGAGGTTTATTATTGCAGGCATCATCCCGAGTACAACGGGAAATGTATGTGCCGAAAACCTGGATCCTTGTTGCTGGAAAAGGCTATCGCAAGGTTTAACGTCGATAAAAAGCAAGCTTATTTTATAGGCGATAGGGAAAGGGATGTAATTGCGGGGGAAGCAGCAGGTATTAAAGGTATTTTGATCGACTCAGATCAGCCAATATCAGAAGTATTGCATTTAATTGCATAGCGTGAAATATCTATTATAGAAAACCCGACCCCAACAGGCCGGGTTTCTTTATTTTAATGCTCAGCAAGCGGTCCCCGAAGAGATTTCCCAACTTTACTATGGCGTCGGCTGTAACCGAAGTAGACTATTATTCCTATAACTAACCAAATAATCAATCTTTCCCAGGTATGCCAAGGCAAACCCGCCATTAGGTATAGGCAGACAAGAATTCCCAGTATAGGAACAACAGGGAAAAACGGCGTTTTAAAGGGCCTTGGAAGTTCTGGGTTTGTATAACGTAGAACTAGAATACCTCCACAAACAATAACGAACGCTAAAAGTGTTCCTATTGAAACAAGTTCTCCTAACAGATTTATTGGACCAAAGCCTGCTAGGATCATAGCAAGAATTCCTGTAATGATTGTGGTGATATATGGGGTTTTAAATTTCGGATGGATAATGCTGAAGAAGTTTGGCAACAGGCCATCATGAGACATGGAATAGAATATCCGAGGCTGACCTAATAGCATAACCAGGATCACTGAGCTTAAACCAGCAATAGCACCAATCTTTATAGGAAATCTTAACCAGAATAGATCTGATCCCCCTGCATTTACAGCTACTGCTATAGGATCTGGAACATTTAGTTCAGGGTAATGAACCATACCCGTCATTACGATACCAACTAGAATGTAAATGACGGTACAGATAGCCAGTGAACCTAGAATCCCTCTCGGCATATCCTTCTGCGGGTTAAGGGCTTCTTGTGCAGCTGTTGAAACTGCATCGAAGCCTATATATGCAAAGAAGATAATTCCTGCTCCCCGTACAATTCCATCGAACCCAAATTCTCCCGGACCTTTGGCCTCAGGAATAAATGGTGTAAGATTGGCTGTATTGATATGACTGACCCCAAAAGCGATAAATAAAAGGATAACAGCCACTTTTAATACAACAATAACATTGTTAAATTTAGCGGACTCGCTTATTCCAATAACAAGAAGGGTAGTAATGATGCCGATAATAAATATTGCTGGGAAATTTATGATAGCCCCTGTTGGTGTAAAGGCACCGGTTGCAGAATCATAATCATAAGGTGCTTGTGCAATACTTGCGGGTATTTGTATCCCGAAATCTTTCAGGAAGCTCACGACATATCCTGACCAAGAAACAGCAACAGTTGAAGAAGCAAATAGGTACTCTATAATTAGATCCCATCCAATGATCCAGGCTACAAACTCACCCAGGGTTGCATAGGCATAGGTATAGGCACTTCCAGCGATCGGTATCATAGAGGCGAACTCGGAATAGCATAAGCCAGCAAATGCACAAGCTACGGCAGCAAGAATAAATGATAAGACAACAGCAGGACCGGTGTGAAGAGCAGCAGCCGTTCCCGTCAAAGTAAATATTCCAGCTCCTATAATTGCTCCGATACCTAAAGAGATAAGATTATTCGCGGTTAATGTCCTCTTTAATCCTCCTTCGTTCTTCGATTCATTCAGTAACTGGTCAAGAGATTTTTTATAAAACATAAATAAGAGTTATAATGAAAGCTTTTTTGTCAAACGTAAAGATTTTAAGAGCAAAAGGAAAGGGCTTATGTCACAAAATCCCTTCCTTTTGCATTTTTTTCTAGTTATTTAAGTCGAATTTCCTTTTTTAGGATCTTGACTACAGTTTCCGTCTTTATTTCCTGTTTAGTTTCACTCCTTAATATGTCAGAATTATCTACCTCGGCAATATGCGGAGCGATGATCAATGAAACGATAGACATGAGTTTAATCAGAATATTCATAGAAGGGCCGGAGGTGTCTTTAAATGGATCACCAACAGTATCTCCTGTAACAGATGCTTTGTGCGGCTCTGATTTTTTATAGTGAGTTTCTCCATTTATCTCAGCGCCTTTTTCGAACGACTTCTTAGCATTATCCCAAGCCCCTCCGGCGTTCGATTGGAACATTCCCATTAAAACACCTGAAACTGTTACTCCTGCGAGAGTCCCACCAAGAACTTCGGGGCCAAATGCAAAGCCAATAATGATTGGAACAATCAGAGCAATTGCTCCTGGAAGCATCATCTCACGAAGAGATGCTTTGGTAGAGATCTCAACGCAGCGTTCGTATTCGGGCTTAGCTTTATATTCCATAATTCCCGGGATGTCACGAAACTGCCGACGCACTTCCTGCACCATATCCATCGCGGCTCTTCCTACTGCTGAGATTGCCAATGAAGAAAAGATATATGGGATCATCCCCCCTACAAATAGTCCCGCTAACACGTTTGCCTTATAAATGTCAATACTGTTAATGCCAGCCACTCCAACAAAAGCGGCAAACAGGGCCAGAGAGGTCAAAGCTGCAGAGGCAATGGCAAATCCTTTTCCGGTGGCGGCAGTTGTATTTCCTACCGCATCAAGATTATCAGTCCGGTTTCGAACTTCCTCAGGCAACTGACTCATTTCTGCGATTCCTCCAGCGTTATCTGCTATAGGTCCGAATGCATCAATAGCTAATTGCATTGCTGTAGTTGCCATCATTCCCGCTGCGGCTATTGCCACTCCATATAGTCCTGCGAAATAGTAAGATCCATAAATTCCTGCGGCAAGAACCAGGATAGGAAGCAAAGTTGATTCCATCCCTACTGCCAAGCCTCCAATGATATTTGTGGCGTGACCAGTAGAGGAACGGTTTACTATTGATATTACCGGTCGTTTACCCATCGCCGTATAATATTCGGTGATCACACTCATCAACGCCCCAACAATTAATCCAACGATAATTGATAGGAATGCATCCGTACTCGTAAATTGATAACCTCGGATCTCCATGGTTTCAGGAAGCATCCAGGTAACGGCGAAATACGAAGCTATAGCCGTTAAGATGATGGATGACCAGTTACCGGTATTTAAAGCAGTGAGAACATTATCTGTTTCATTCTTAATTTTAACAAAGTAGGTGGAAACGATTGAAAAAATCAAACCAAGGCCTGCTACTAACATTGGCAGCAATACTGGTGCAATTCCCCCGAAGTTGTCTGCTGATTCTATTTCCCGGCCTAAAACCATCGTAGCGAGAATGGTTGCCACATAGGAACCAAACAAGTCGGCACCCATGCCTGCCACGTCCCCAACATTATCTCCAACGTTATCTGCGATTGTTGCAGGGTTACGCACATCATCTTCCGGGATTCCAGCCTCAACTTTTCCTACCAGGTCGGCACCTACATCGGCTGCTTTGGTATAAATCCCTCCGCCAACTCGTGCAAACAGTGCTATGGATTCTGCTCCTAGCGAAAACCCAGCGAGCACTTCCAGGGCTTTTTCCATTTCTTCTCCATTAACATCAGCACCTTTACTTACTACAAAGACCTGATAGAACACTATAAATAGAGAGCCGAGCCCAAGAACAGCCAAGCCTGCAACACCTAACCCCATTACGCTGCCTCCTGTAAAAGAAACCTTCAGCGCATGAGCAAGACTCGTTCTCGCGGCCTGAGTTGTCCTTACGTTTGCCTTGGTAGCGATATTCATTCCAATATATCCAGCAAAAGCAGAGGTAAAGGCACCAATTAGGAATGATATTGCGATTACCGGACTTGAGGTTTCAACTAAAGTCCCGGAGTAGGCAAGGATGATTGCGGCAAAAACTGCAAAGTAGGATAGTATTTTCCATTCTGCTTTTAAGAAGGCCATCGCTCCGTCGGCTATATAACCTGAAAGTGTTCTCATATTTTCATCTCCGGCATCTTGTTTTACGACCCAGGCTGATTTTGAAAGCATTACAAGAATTCCCACGAGGCCAAGGAGAGGGATTAGATAGATGATATTACTGTACAAGAAATCCATACAATGTCTTTGTTTTGTTTAGAAATGGTTAGTTATATTCAAATATAAAAGCCCTAGCGACTATTGCAAATATTTAGGCTTTAACCCAAGAGCTTTATTCTTTAGGTATGATGGTTTTTCCGGTATTGACATAGTAAGAGGAGTATTTTTAAATATATTAGTGGAATTTCTTTAACTATTCATGGAAGAACTTCAGGAAAATGTAACAATGAAACGCGAACTAGGTTTGCTTGACGCTACATTATTAGTAGCTGGTAGCATGATCGGGTCGGGAATCTTTATCGTTAGTGCAGATATCACAAGAAATGTTGGTTCTGCCGGCTGGCTTATAGCAATTTGGTTAATCACCGGCTTTATGACATTAACTGCTGCCTTAAGTTATGGCGAGTTAAGTGGGATGTTTCCCAAAGCTGGCGGACAATATGTTTATTTAAAAGAAGCATATAACCCTCTAGTCGGATTTCTTTACGGATGGAGCTTTTTTACTGTAATTCAAACCGGCACAATTGCGGCAGTAGGGGTGGCCTTTTCAAAGTTTACTGCATACCTCATTCCCGCTGTAAGTGAAGATAATATTCTGGCTGATTTCGGATACTTCAAGGTTTCGGCCGCTCAGTTGCTTTCAATTGTAGTTATTACTTTTCTCACTTACACGAACACGAAAGGTGTAAAAACGGGTAAGTGGATACAAACATCATTTACTCTGGCTAAGCTTCTAAGCCTTTTTGGTTTGATTGCTTTCGGATTTATTGCTTATAAAGCGGAGGTATGGAATGCGAATTGGCAGAACGCATGGGATATTCATAAACTAAATAAAGATACATCAATCGAAACTTATACGTTAGTTGCCACTCTCGGAGCTATTGCTGCGGCCATGGTCGGTTCTATTTTCAGTAGCGATGCATGGAATAATGTAACATTTATAGCAGGAGAGGTTGTTAATCCTAAGCGAAACATTGGTCTAAGTCTTTTCCTTGGAACCTTCATTGTTACTGTGATTTACGTTCTAGCCAATGTGGTATATGTTTCAGTTCTTCCCCTTCAGGAGATTGCGACAGCGGAAAAGGATAGAGTGGCTGTAGCGGCTTCTTCTGTTATATTCGGTGATATTGGAACGAAGATTATTGCTATCATGATTATGGTATCGACCTTCGGATGCAATAATGGTTTGATCTTATCGGGCGCCAGGGTTTACTATACAATGGCGAAAGATGGCTTGTTTTTTAAAAAGACTGCAGAACTTAATAAGAACGCAGTTCCTGAATTTGCTTTATGGATTCAGTGTTTAGTTGCATGTGTCTTAAGCTTGAGCGGTAAGTATGGCGACTTGCTTGATATGGTATCTTTTGTAGTGGTGATCTTCTACATCCTTACAATACTTGGAGTGTATATATTAAGAAGATCGCGGCCAGAAGCTGAACGCCCCTACAAAGCCTTTGGTTACCCTGTTTTACCAGCGCTCTATATTATAATGGGCTTAGCTTTTTGCTTTTTGTTGATGAAATTTAAGCCTGAATATACATGGCCTGGGTTAGGTATCGTTCTAATCGGTTTGCCAATATTCTTCTTGTGGAAAAAAGATTCAACTGAGAAAAAGACATAAAAAAACCGGCTTAAGGCCGGTTTCCCTAAATATAATTGGTCACATTCAATCAATTTAAACTCGATTAACCTTATCTTTTAGTTTTCCAGCTTTCTTTAAAGATCTTACAGTAAAATAAGCGATAACTAATAGTATTAGAATACCAGCTACAATTTTGTTTCTTAGCTCAATATCTGAACTTATTACATCAGGGTAATTCACTAGGAGGAGTAGCACAATTCCGGTCAGCCAGACAAATTGAGTATTATATTCTTTAGAGATCCAACGACGTCCCTGAAAATCCATACTTGAAAATGTTCTCGAAATGCCTTTCAAACTGATTCCCCAACGACTTACTCGGCTGCAATAAGAATCGAACTGAGCTCCGAATTTATTTCTTAAGAAGTTTTCTTCTGCCAGTACGATTGCTTGATATATAAATAAAAATAGAGGCATAAGAATGCCCATGAATATTAGAGAATTAGATAATATACCTACCCCTAATAGCATTAATATATTTCCAACATATAAGGGATTCCGGCAGTGATTGAAAATACCTTCTGTTACCAAGTTCTCTGCATACACTTTTTTATCTTTACCGCCTCGCACGATGTAAGCAAGTCCGATGGTAAGACCTCTTATTATCTGACCAAGCACGGTTACAATTAGTCCGATAGTGATTGGCCAGATATAATAATTGCTACCCAAATTGTCTTCGGTGAATATTTTGGGTGATGGGAGGAATAGTGCCAGGTAAAGGAAAATAAAAAGGAAGTTCCTGTATTTAAAGAAGAAGTTGCCTATGCTAATCATTATTAGTTTTTAACAGCAATGATGCCTGTGAAATTATACCATTTAAAAAATACTTCGCAATGCGAAAATCCTGCATCCCGCAACATCAGAACATTTTCGCTGGATTTGTAAGGAATTAGTACATTCTCCAAAGCTTCTCTCTTCTGAGAAATTTCCATCTCACTATAGTTGTTACGACGTTTCATGTCGTAATAGTATTTGATAAAGTTTCTATTGAATAAGCTTTCTTCCGCAAGTATTTTCTCCACAAGGATAAGCACACCTCCAGGGACCAATCCCTCAAATACTTTTTTCAAAACTTTTTCCCTGCAAATAGGGCGAATGAATTGAAGAGTAAGACAAAGCACGGCAACAGAAGCGTTTTCTACCTTGAACTCTTCGTGCAAATTAGCAGTAATCAGATCATAAGGCCGGGTGAATCCTGCTTCTTTTAATTTCTGATCACATTTGTTCAACATATCCTGCGATTCGTCGATGCCAACAAAACGGATATTATCAGGGACCATGGTGTTCATCCCAATCATGGTAGTTCCTGTAGAACAACCAAGGTCGTAAACGTTGGTTCCTTCGATTGCGTGATCCGCTGTGAGTTCAGCAATCATTCTTTGCATTTCTCCGTAATAAGGAACCGAGCGGCTTACCATATCGTCAAATACGCCAGCCACTTTTGACCCAAATTTAAAGTCGGAAACTTTTTTTATTTCTTCCTTGAAAAATTCGTCTTTTGATAATTTAGGATTAGTTTCAATTTCCCCCGCCATCATAATTTGTTTAGAGACATAAGTTAACAAACTTGTTTATGTATTGTGTGATTTCTTTAACAAAAACGTTAAACTTGGTTAATACTCTTTCGTATCATATGGCTATTTTTGCGTCCATTTTGAAATTATAAGTAAATGAAAAGTGTTAAAGTAGGACTAGTGCAAACTTCATGCACAGCTAACAAACAGGAAAACCTGGATAAGGCAATCTTAAAAGTTAGAGAGATTGCAGCTAAAGGAGCTCAGATTGTTTGTTTACAAGAACTTTTTACATCATTGTATTTCTGTGATGTAGAAGATTATGATAATTTCAATTTAGCTGAAGCTATTCCCGGACCTTCTACAGATGCTTTAAGCGCTGTTGCAAAAGAATTAGGTGTGGTGATCATTGCTTCACTTTTCGAGAAACGGGCAGAAGGTCTTTATCATAATACAACTGCTGTTCTTGACGCTGATGGGTCTTATTTAGGTAAGTACCGAAAGATGCATATTCCTGATGATCCGGGATATTATGAGAAATTTTATTTCACACCTGGTGATTTAGGATACAAAGTATTCAAAACAAAGTTCGCTACTATTGGAGTGTTAATATGCTGGGATCAGTGGTATCCGGAGGCTGCCCGTATCACTTCTTTGATGGGAGCTGAAATTCTTTTCTATCCAACTGCAATAGGATGGGCCTCTTCTCAGGAAGTTGATACAAACACTGAACAATATAATGCGTGGCAAACCATCCAGCGTAGTCATGCAGTTGCAAACGGAGTACACGTAGTAAGCGTTAACAGAATAGGGGATGAGGGTCCAATGAAGTTCTGGGGCGGATCTTTTGTTGCAAATCCTTTCGGAACTGTTCTTTATCAAGCCTCTCATACTGATGAAGAGCTAATCGTTCAGGAACTAGATCTTTCGAAATCTGACCGGTACCGTACGCACTGGCCTTTTTTACGTGACAGAAGAATTGATTCTTATGCGCCGATCACAAAGCGATATATTGACGAGGATTAATCTTTCAAAGAAACAGAATTAATGATAAGTCCTCAAATTTCCAGAGTTTCAGATTTCGCGGGGTTGCAAACACCTAAAGAACTTGGCTATTATTTCCCGGCAGAATTTTCCGAACATGAAGCAACATGGTTAAGCTGGCCTCATAAAGAAGCAAGTTGGCCAGGAAAGCTTGATAGCATTTACCCCAAATACAGCGAGTTTGTAAAGATCCTTACTCAAAGTGAAATTGTAAGAATTAATGTTGCTGATGAAGCTTTAAAGAACTCGGCAATTGCCCATCTTCGAGTTGCAGGTGTCGATCTAAGTAAGGTGGAGTTTTATTTCCACCCAACGAACGATGCCTGGTGCCGGGATCATGGACCTGCCTTTTTGGTAAATCCTTCGGCGGAGATCAAGAAAGTAATTGTTGATTGGGGCTACAACGCGTGGGGTGGAAAATATCCTCCTTTCGATCTGGATGACGTTATTCCGACTCTTATTGGTAAGCATTTCAATATACCAGTTTTCAGTCCTGGGATAGTGATGGAGGGTGGATCGGTTGAATTTAATGGTAAGGGGACGGTTTTAACGTCAACATGCTGCTTATTGAACCAGAACCGGAATCCTCATCTTAGTCAGGGGCAAATCGAAAAGTATCTCTCTGATTATTATGGCATAGACCAGGTATTATGGGTCGATGAAGGTATAGTGGGCGACGATACTGATGGACATATAGACGATACTATTCGTTTTGTTAATGAAGATACAGTTCTTTCTGTTGTTGAAACTAATGTGAATGATGAGAATTACGAACTTCTTCAGCAGAACGTTAAAGCATTGAGTAAAATGCGTCTGTTAAATGGTAAGCAATTAAACGTAATTGAACTTCCTATGCCAGAAGAAGTTGTTTATGACGACATGCGTCTTCCGGCCTCTTATGCGAATTTCTACATCAGCAACACCCATGTCATTGTTCCCACCTACCGGTCGAAATTCGATGACAAGGCTCTTGACATTATTGGTGAGTGCTTTCCTGAAAGGCAAGTAGTTGGAATTGATTCAACAGATATTATCTGGGGATTGGGAAGCTTTCATTGTTTAAGTCAGCAAGAACCGAAGGTTTAAGTTATCTTATAATAATATATAACACGGAAAAGGAGACGTTGGGTCTCCTTTTTTGCTACATAATATCTTTTTTGGCTTTAATACCTTAAAGCTACATTCCACATTAGTCGGTGGTTTTGCTCAGGGCAATTTTATTGCAAGTCTTCAATAGCCTCTGCTACTACAAATGTGCTTCCCCCTACAAATATTAAATCAGACTTCCCTGCCTCAACTTTTGCAGCATCCAAAGCATTTCTTACCGAAGAATAAGTTTTCCCTTGCAAACCAAATTGAGCAGCTTCTGAAGCCAGTGCCTCAGCGGGTTTCGCACGTTCAAGTAGTGGTGCGCAAAAGTAGTAAGTGGCTTCTTTAGGTAGTAAGGATAAGACGGACGAGCTGTCTTTATCTTTAACCATTCCAATTACCATATAGAGGTTATCAAAGGGAACAGTGGATATGTTCTTCAGAACTTCCTTAATGCCATCTTCATTATGGCCTGTATCACATATAACTAATGGATCGCTTCCTATAGTTTGCCATCTACCATTCAGTCCGGTTAGTCCCTGTACATTTCCCAAAGCTTGCCTCAGGTGGCTGTTTGTGATGTCAAAGCCTTGATTTCGCAAAACAGAAACACTGCTTAGAACTCCTTTGATATTTTTTACCTGATAAGTGCCAGTAAGATCAAGTTGAAGCGGCAACCGATTCGAGTTGTCAAACAAGCTGGCTACTTCGATATTTCTGATTTTTGTATCCGATCCTATTTCTTTGACATCCCATTCGTCCGACCCAAAGCGCAAGTCAGATCCTGTTTCAATAGCTTTCGACAGAAATACTTTTTCAATTTCTTCCTGTCTCTGACTTATCACTATCGGAATCCCTGGTTTAATAATCCCTGCTTTCTCTGAAGCAATTTCTTCCAATGTGTTTCCAAGGATGTTCATATGGTCGTAACCAATGTTAGTAATCACTGACAGCAGAGGGGTTATTACATTAGTGGAATCGAGACGGCCTCCTAATCCAGTTTCGATTACTGCTATATCTACCTCCTGAGAAGCGAAGTGATCAAAGGCCATAGCCACAGTTACTTCGAAGAAAGAAGGCTCAATTGCTTCAATGGTACTTCTTTGAGAGTTGACAAATTCTACCACATCCTGCCTTGCAATCATTTGCCCATTGATCCTGATCCTTTCCCTGAAGTCAAGTAGGTGAGGAGATGTGTAGAGCCCTGTTTTATATCCCGCCTCCTGTAGAATCGCTGCAAGCATATGAGAAACAGATCCCTTTCCATTTGTTCCAGCAACATGTATGGTCTTGAATTTTCTATGAGGGTTACCTAAAGCCTCACAAAGTGCCAATGTATTAGTAAGATCTTTCTTTATAGCAGAAGCACCAATTTTAGTAAACATCGGTAACCTCGAATAGAGATAGTCGATCGTATCAGAATAAGTCATCAAGGAGGAATAAGACTAATCTACTTTGAAGTTGAAGATAACTGTTCCAATTTGAACATCAGGGGCTGATTCAAGACGGTTAAGGCTAGCACCTCTTACAGCTTGTTCACATTTAGTCCAAAGGTCTTTGTCAGAAAGCGTAGTTCCACGAACACCCGCACGAGCGTAGACGACGGTGCCTGTTTTATCTACTCGAATCTCAACCGCTACCTTACCCGAGCTCTGCCCGTCATCAGATATGCGAGGAACACTTACGAATTTTCTTCCGACTAACGATAATTGTGTGTTTCCAAAACCAGAACCACCTTTACCATAATTACTTGCCATTGGATCTCCATCTACATCTCCTTTATTCCCAGGAGTGCCATCATTACCATCGCCTCCCCCGTTACCATCATTTCTTTTTCCTTTATACAAGGCATTAGGATTAACGCTTGGCTTTGTTTCTTTTGCCGGAGTTGTTGCAGTAGGAGTAGAAGTTGTCTTTTTTTTAGATGTTGCTATAACTGGGGCGTCTTCAATATCCTGAGTAACTACCGTCTTATCGGTGGCTTCTGTAGTTGGAGTGCTTTCCGTTGGTTCAGATGTAACTATTTTATCTGGTGCTGTATTATTGGCATCAGGAGCAACAGAAGGTTCTTCAACACTCATGAGGTCTTCTCCCATACCCGTTTCTGAAGTACCATAGTTTACAACAATGCCACCCGTTCCAACTTCTTCCATAGGCATATTCGTTCCAAACGTTATAAGATAGCTGATAACCAAAAATAGGATCATAGCTCCCCCGGAAAAGAGAAGTGCTTTTGGATAATTATTTTCTTCACGGTACTGCATAACGCATTTATTTAGGTTCTGTTGCCAGTACAAGTTTAATTCCCATTTTGTTAGCGATGTCCATAATTGTTACAACATCCTGTATCGCTACAGTTCTGTCAACAGAAAGGACAATAGTCAACTCTTTGGCCTGCTGCTGATAACTTGCGAGCTTCGGTTGAATCTCTTCCAGCTTTACAAGCTGCTTGTCAAGGAAATACTCTAAGTTTTGATTTATTGCTATACTAACGGTTTTTTTAGATACAGATTGTCCCGAGGCAGACTTCGGAAGCATCAGCTTTATTACGTTAGGGTTTGTCACGGTCGAAGCAATAAGAAAAAACAGCATCAGGAAAAACATGATGTCATTCATTGCTGAAGTATGAACTTCTGCATGAGGACGATTTCTTCTTCTTAAGTTCATTTTTGCTATTTAAGCTGTTTGTTCAATTTTGCCAGAACTCCTTCTATTCAGATTCAAGGCTCTGGCAAATTCCATAAATCATTTTTTTAAAACTGCTGACTATGTCAAAGCATTACCTGCCAGGCTGCTCAAGAAGATCAATAAATTCAACGGCGTCAGTTTCCAGCTTCAGAATTACTCTATCAACCATGATGTTTAAAATATGATAGCCAATGTAAGCTAGAATACCAATCATCAGACCAGCAGCAGAGGTAATCATTTTTTGATACAGACCATCTGCTATCAAACCCATACTAATATTGTCTGTCTGTGCGATGTTGTAGAAAATACGGATAACACCGGCAATAGTACCAACAAAACCCAACATTGGTGCAATACCTGCCACAATACCTAGAATACTGACGTTCTTCTCAAGTTTTGATACTTCCAGTTTTCCAATATTTTCGATTGCACCTTCGATATCCTTAATAGGTCTTCCTATCCGTAACAATCCTTTTTGCAGCATTCTTCCCAAGGGAGAGTTGCTGTTACGGCAAATAGCAGTTGCAGAATCAAGATTCCCAGAAAGAATATGTTGTTTTACCTGAACTAACAGGTTTGCTTCGTCTTTGGCCGCTTTTCTTATGGTTAGATAGCGTTCAATAAAAATAACTAATCCCAGGAATAAAAGAATTCCGAGGGGAATCATTACCCATCCACCCTTTATAAGTAGATCGATAAATCGTAGGTCTTGCGCTGTCTGTACTGCTTGCGTTGCTCTTGCAACGGTATCTGGTAGAACAGTATCTTGTAGTAGAATCATGTGTGTTTATTTGTTTTTAACGGTAAAAACCCAGGCCTCCTGACCTATTTTAGTCTCGCGAAGCCGGCGTCTTTCTTTTTGTGCTGCTTCTTCGTTTGTAAAAGTCCCGGTGCTTATTTTAAATTTTGGTTTTTTAGTATCGGATACAACTTTAGCATCAATACCTTTTTTTCTAAGCTGAGAAATATAATCTTCAGCTTCTGATTGTCTATTAAAGGCCGCCACTATAACTTCAAACCTTACTGCAGGTAAAGTTGCAGATGGAGTCGTCACTCTAGAAACTGAGTCCTTTTGCCTTAAGGGAGTTGTTTTTGTGGTAATAACAACAGTATCCCTTGGTTTTTCTACTGTAATTCCCTTCTCCTGATTAAGCTGAGCCATGCTTTCTTCAAACATGCTGTCGGCTGCAGCTTCTGAAGCTACAAGTTCTTTATTTGCTGCAGTTTGTGTAGAATCAATTTTCCCGGTAGTAGGGGGGGCAGGTTTTGTAGCAGGAGGAACTGCTGCATTTTGTTCTTGCTGTCGGAAAAATTTAGGGTATAAGAAATATCCGGCTACAAGTGCTGCGCTCAAAGCGAGGAACGTAATTACAATAAGGATAGCAGTTTTATTCGATTTCTCCTGGGGTTCCCTTGTCTCTTTAGGAGCAACCGGTGCGGGAGCTTCTTGTATTGCAGGAGCTGGTGCTTTAATCCTGATAGCAGAAAAATCTGGCTCGGTTGAGTTATTAATCTTCTTAGCTCTTCTGTCAATTTCCATTACTGGTATTAATCCATACCCAACTGAGCTATTTGAGAATTTTGATGGCTCCAGCACATAGGAGCTATTTGATGAACGTAATTTACCCAAGGAATCAATAGTGGCATATCCCTTTACCTGTAATGATTGCTTTAATGAGTCAACGTATTTTTCAATAAAGTAACGTGCTGATGGCTCCGAAATATTTCTAACACTGCAAACATATTCCACCAAGGCCGAACCTGTTTCGTATTTATTTGGATCAAACGCGTACTCCTCAGATGGGGGGAAAAAGATCCCTTGCTTATTATCATGATAAGCAGAAGTCCTTTTTTTATAAAATGTACCAATTCCAGAGAGACTTACTGCATCAATCTTCTGAAGTAATTCGGCAACATAAACACCAACATCCATTTCGGTAAAAATAAACGAAAAAAATAATCAGGCCAAAACTATCAGAATGAATAATTCAAGCCCCCAATAACATTAAATCCTAACTTAGGGTAGTATAAGTATTGTTGGTATTTGTTACCGAACAAGTTGTTCACTCTTAAAAATACCCCAAGTTTATTTTTAACTAGGTACTCCGCGCCTCCGCTCAAATCCAGGTAGCTTTTAACCGCAACAACGCGTGAATTTTCAATAGTTGCCGGGATTCCTTTAGAGTAGTCATAAGTAAAAGCATCCCTGTCACCAGTATATACAGCTTCTCCATCGATTGTGAACTTCTTGTTCAGTGATAAGCGAAAGTTTGAATACAATCTCAAGCCAGGTTTCAGCCAGGCTTTTGCCTGGTTTGTCATGTTGTACTTATTAGCCTCAATCTTTCCTGTCCATGTCAATGTTTCAGAAGCTTTCACGTTAACTTCACCTTCCAGTCCCACAACTTTTGCCTTATCATAAGCTATCTCGTAACGTTCAAACCCATACCTGCTATTTACATATAGAGGCATATTCTCAATGGTTTTGAAAAAGATCATACCTTTGAAGGAGAATCCTGCGCCTGCATTACCTTTTACACCACCATATAAATTTGATTTCTCTACTGCGTTATCAATGATGCTCTTGGTAATATAAGGATTCTCGAATGCAAAGCTACGGAGCGAAGATTTAAGAACGTCTCCTGTGTATCCACCAAAAATAGTAGCATACTGAGGAACTATAGGAAGCTCTGCTGTAGCAATCGGGAATAGATTCGTATTTCCTTCAGTTCCAAATTCCTGGACAAAGTTCAATCCCAAGGATAGCTTATAGTTCTTTCCCTGAAACTTGATATACGGGTTTGCCCGGAAAATATGATTTCCAATATCTAAAGAATCTTTAGTGCTAGTGAAATCAAGGGAGCTATTCAAGCCAACATTAAACTGTTTCCAAACGCTGTTGAAAAATCCGCTTAGGGCAAAGCTTGTCTCTTTTGAGTCATAACGACTTCCGAAAGCATAAGCATCCGCCTTAACTGCGTAGTCAAGATTACTTTCGGGATCGTAATTCTTCAATAATTCACCCTTTAATCCAATGGTATTGAAACGTTGTTTCCTGGGATCCGGGTTTTGATCCACCATCTCGGGATTAAACCCATAGAAGTAAGACCCTAATCGATCAAAATTCAGCTCACCGTTAATAGTAACCTTATCTTGTATACTTTTTCCAAAAACTGCCGCTTGTTGTCTTGAAAAGTTCTGCTTGTTCAGTGAACCACTTTGAGCCAAATGTTTAGCGAAAAAACCTAATTGCAGCGCCTCATCAGGTCCATTATTTATATAGATCTCGCCAAGGGTTGATGAAAAATTACCAATACCAGCTTTAACATAATTGTTTTCGAATGGCAGGGGAGCGGCTTGCTGCAGAGGCTGAGCTTGAAGCTGAGTTATATCACTGTTTAATTCCAATCTCTTGTCCAAAACCAAATAACTTAAGTTTGGCTTGAAAACCTTATATGTATTTAAATCGGGACTTCTCCTGATCTTGGCAGCATCAGCCAACACGGGTTTATAAGGCCTAACTACGTCAATTTCTTCAGTAAGTGTTCCTTTTGCTGGTTCCGTACCTGGATTTTTTTCAGGAGGGGTCGTCGTTGTTGGTTTCTTTTCCGTTGATGGTTTCTTTTCCGGTGTTGGCTGTGTTTGTGCGTTGGCTGTAACAGTTAAAATCAAACCGAAAAAGGTATATGATAGATATCTAAACTTCATTGTCTTATTTCTTTGTGTTTAACTGACTGAGTTTCTCTTTAGCAGAAGGGACGATTTCATCATTACCCTGGTAATTGTCGATAAGACTTTGCAACGTTGCCTTTGCTGAAAATGTATCTTTACGCGCTACAAAACTATCTGCTAGTAACAGTAATCCTTTTGCTACCCAATAGTCGTGTGATGGCATTTTGTTAACCAGTGAATAAACTGTTTGCTCAGTCTCTTTATATTCTCCTTTGTGATATTGCACAAAGGCAACTAGATACTTAGCCTCTGCTCCAGTGGAGGTAGTAGTTTTGGTTGATACCTCAAGAAAGGACTTATATGCCGTAGTTGTATCTCCCTTTAACATAAGAGCTTTACCGGAGTAAAGCGTTGCCCTATATTTGTCTTCGGTGGAGGATTTATCGAAAGCTCTTATTAGTTCAACATATTTTAATGTCTCGTCAGACATTCCCATATTGTAGTAGGCTTCCATCAAATTATTTACAGCATAACTATAATTAGCTTTATACTCAGAAGTTAATTCCAGTTTTTTAAGAGAAGCAACTGCCTCATTGTATTTCTTCTGCTTAAGATAAAGTTGAGAAACGCTAATCAAAGCCCTTTCCGTAAACTCGCTGGTCCAGTCATTCAGGATAACATTATAATCAGGGATAGCTTCATCGGGACGATTTAGCTTAACTAAACTCTCCGCTCTGATAAATTTAGCATGCTTTTCATGGATCGGGTTTTTAAACTTATCAAAATAAGCGTTGATCGCCTCATAGGCTCCTTGGTATTCTCCTCTAAGGAACCGGTTGTTTGCAGCCTGAAAAGTTATGTTGTCCTGCTCAGCAGTACTAAGATTTCCAATACTTGTTGAGTTAGCATAATTTAAAAACTCGTCCGCATTGCCTTTGTCCAAGTAAATGTTTTTGATTGACTCTAATGCAATTTTAGCTTCTTCTGTACTTGAGTAATCTTGTACTACACGTTTGAAGTAAGTTAAAGCTTCGTCATCTCTGTCCTGATTATAATTAACCAGACCAATGGTTACCAGGGCTCTTGGAACATAACTACTCCTTGGGTACTTTTCAACCAGGTTAGTTAAGTCGGTACGGGCCTTGTCATAATCGCCTTTAACAAAGTAAGTATAAGCCATCTCAAAACCTGCATCATCGGCATAATTAGAGTTTGGAAACTGCCGGAGAAGAGATTGGTGGGTAGCAATCTTCTGATCATTATTACCTTGAAGACCCTGAATCATGCCCCTTTGAAATAAAGCATAATCCTGACCTTTTCCGTTCCACGTAATGATCTTATTGTATTGCTGCATTGCTTTGTCATAATTTTTCAATACAAAGTATGAATCCGCAAGTCGAAGAGTTGCATCGTTAATGGTATTTCGGTCTTTATCGTCGCCAATTATAAAACGCTCGAAATAGGTAGCGGCCTTACCGTAATTGTCATTTTGAAAAGCAGAGTAACCTAACGCATAATTAGCATAATTATATACGTCTGTATTTCGTGCAGCCTGCATTCCCAGGAATTTTTCAAACTGACCCACAGATTCGCCGTACTTCCTTACTTCAAACATTGCTTCGGCAAGCCAGTATGTGGCCAGTGCTTCAATTTCATCGTCGACAGCACTGTTTTGAGACCGGATAAACATAGATATGGCGTTTTCGAAGGCTCGTTCGTTATAGAATTCTAATCCCCGGAAATATGTCACTCTCTGATAAACGCCCCTTGTCTCTGCATTTTTATTGTTAATAGTTTCAAGGATGAAAACGGCCTCTTTATAATTCTTCGTTGACAGCAGAACCTGCCCTAACAATGTTTTAGCCTCGTTAATTCTGGTAGACTTCGGATAAGTCTTAATGAACTCCTGGACAGCATCTAATGCAACTGAATGGAATTCTAATTCATATGATAATTTTCCATAATTAAATAGGCCTTCCTCTTTCAACCGTGGATCGAAATCAAGTTTTGATGCCCGAAAAAATGCATTTCTCGCACTCTGCTTGTTTCCATCTTTGATAAATGCTTCTCCCAGTGTAATCATTCCGCTTTGGTAAAATACATCAGGGGTCGCAAGTTTCTCTAGTTCCTTTATCGCTTTTTTATGATCACCCAACTTTAGGTAAGCGTATCCCATTTGATAATCATCCTGATTATTCTGGATGGCGCCCCGGTCAAGGCTTTGAAATTTCTGATAGTAACTAATGGAGTTCTTATAATCTGATTTAGCGAAATAAGTAGCAGCAACAATCCGGTACATTTCTGCCTTGTATTGCTGGTCTATTGTTTCGATTGCTGGGATGGTGTAGCTAAGTACCTCGTCATATCGTTTATTCAAAAAGTATAAAGCCGAGATATAATATGGGTAACTCGCCTTATACGTTGTACTGCCCTGAAGTCTTTCAAATTCTCTTAACGCAGTAGTATAGTCAGCATCTAGATAATTTAAATATGCGAAATAGTAGATAGAAGCTTCGTTATATGGGCCTTTCTCATCTTTCAACTTTGCAAACAAGGGTTCCGCATCTGTATATTTTTTCAAAGTGAAATAAGAATAGGCAACCTTGAACCTGTATTCTTCGCTTTCATTGGAGGTAAGACTATTAGCATCGATTTCTTTATACCATTCAAGTGCCTTCTCGAAGTTCTTTTTCTCGAAATAGAAATTACCCAATTGAAGGTAAGCAGACTTAGTGAGAGCACTTGTTGGATATTCCCGAATGAACTTTAGGAATAGGCCTTCGGCATTTGAATTCCCGAGCTCCAGAGCGCACCGAGCAATATAAAATTGCGCACTTTCCTTAAGTACGGAAACCTGTCTGTTATCAACAGGTTGGGTAGAAGGTACTGTTCTATAATCTTCAACGCGGCTAAATTGCTCGCTTGCGGCAACGAATTTCCTTTTTTCAAAAAGTTCAACTCCACTTTTATAGGCATTGTTTAATGTATACCACTCAGTGGTTTGTGCCTTTGCCCCAAGTACTAAAGATTGAAGTAATATTATGGGAAGTGCGTATTTCTTTAGCATATCTTATTGATTGTAGCGAAGTTAACAGTAATACAAAGCTGATTCTCCACTGGAGAAATTAACACGTGTGGAAAACCCGTCAAAAATAACGTTTAAAACAGCAAAAACGGTATAATCCTTATTAAAGAAAATAGGGTTTTTCGCGTTTATCGCTGACCAGCAAGGAGATATAATACTGCCATTCTAACGGCAACTCCATTTTCTACCTGATCAAGAATAATTGACTGTTTGCTGTCGGCAACATCACTTGTAATTTCGACTCCTCTGTTTATTGGCCCGGGATGCATTATAGTGATCTCTTTGTCCAGTGAGTTTAGAATCTCTTTATTAAGGCCATAGAGCATTGAGTATTCGCGGAGGGATGGGAAATACTTAATATCTTGGCGTTCGAGTTGAATACGGAGCATATTGGCAACATCGCACCAGTTTAAGGCATTCATCAAATTATATTCTACCTTAACATTCAAAGATTCGATGTATTTAGGGATTAATGTAGTCGGTCCGCAAACCATTACCTCTGCTCCTAGCTTCTGGAGGCAGAGAATATTAGATAAAGCAACTCTGGAATGTAAAATATCGCCAATTATGGCAACTCTTTTCCCAGTTACGTCTCCGTATTTTTCACGAATGGAAAACGCGTCTAGTAATGCCTGAGTTGGGTGTTCATGGGCGCCATCTCCTGCATTAACAATGTGTGCGTCTACTTTTCTGCTCAAAAATACTCCTGCTCCTGGATAGGGATGTCGCATAACAATCATATCCACCTTCATTGCCAGGATGTTATTTACAGTATCAATAAGCGTTTCTCCTTTGCTTACCGAGGAAGATGACGCTGCAAAATTAATTGTATCAGCAGAAAGCCTTTTTTGAGCCAACTCAAAGGACAATCTAGTTCTTGTAGAATTCTCGAAGAAGACATTTGCGATAGTAACGTCTCTAAGGGAAGGTACTTTTTTAATAGGTCTGTTCAATACATCCTTAAATGTATCGGCAGTTTCAAAAATCAGGTGAATATCTTTTTCAGTTAAATCCTTTATTCCTAAAAGATGACGTGTACTAAGAGTCTGATTATCTGCCATTGCTGTATGTAAAACGCTTGCCGTTTATTGTGTTTAAATGTTATTATTTTCTAGTACTAATTCTACTTTATCTTCCTTATCTGCCTCTTTCCAGCTTACAATAACTCTCTGAGAATTGATAGTGTCTACCTGGATACCAATGTAATCCGGCTCAATTGGGAGGTGCCGGGAGAATCTTCTGTCTACTAAAACAAGAAGTTCGACTTTCTCCGGTCTACCAAAAGCCAGCATAGCATCCATTGCAGAGCGAATCGTTCTGCCGGTCCATAAAACATCGTCTACGAGAATTACTTTTTTTCCTTCAATAATGAAATCAATCTTTGTTCGATTTGGCACTAAGACTTCGCGTCTTCTGAAATCATCTCTAAAAAAGGTAATATCAAGGTTTCCGTTATTGATCTTTGCTTTAGGTAGGATGGATTGAAGTTCGGAGGCAATACGGTCAGCAAGAAAAACTCCTCTTGGCTGGATACCAAGTATGACAGAGTCTGAAAAATCGTTGTGATTTTCTATAAGCTGATGGCAAAGCCGTTTAATAGTAATTTGAAACTTTTGACCGTCTAAGAGGATTAAGTTTTGCATCAGTATTGATTTGGGCAAAGGTATAAAAAAAACGTTTGGGACGATAAAAATAAAATTGGGGAAAATAAAAAACCCCGCTCGACGAGCGGGGTTTGATTATTCTAACGATTCAGTTATGAATTATCCTTTTTGGTTTTTTTCAGCACCTTCCATTTGCTCTTTCAATTGAGCAAGAACGCCTAGATCACCTAAAGTTGATTTTTCAACTGATTCTTTAACTTTCTTCACTGCATTTGTAGTAGCTTTCTGATCGTTTTTCTTTTGAGCAACCTCTGCGTTTCTAGCTTCGTTTTTAGCCTCTTCCCAGATACGAGAGTGAGAAACAACGATACGTTTAGCTTCTTTGTTAAACTCAATGATTTTGAACTCAGAAGTTTCTTCAGCTTTTAATGCTTTTCCGTCTTCTTTAACGGTGTGTTTGCTAGGAGCGAACCCTTCAACACCATAAGGAAGAGCAACGATAGCACCTTTGTCAGTTACTTTCAATACAGTTCCAGTGTGGATTGAATCCAAAGTGAAAATTGTTTCGAAAGTTTCCCAAGGGTTTTCTTCAAGCTGTTTGTGACCTAAGCTAAGCTTACGGTTATCAGCATCAAGTTCAAGAACAACTACATCAAGAGTTTCACCAACTTTAGTGAATTCATTTGGATGGTTGATCTTTTTAGACCATGACAGATCAGAGATGTGAATTAATCCGTCAACTCCTTCTTCGATCTCAACGAATACTCCGAAGTTAGTCATGTTTTTAACAACTGCTTTATGCTGACTACCAACTGGGTATTTCTGAGCGATATCTTGCCATGGATCTGGAGTAAGTTGTTTGATACCAAGGCTCATTTTGCGCTCGTCACGATCTAAAGTTAAAACTTGTGCTTCAACTTCATCACCTACTTTAAGGAAATCCTGAGGATTACGTAGATTTTGAGACCATGACATCTCTGAAACGTGGATCAATCCTTCAACACCTGGAGTGATTTCAAGGAATGCACCGTAATCAGCTACAGTAACGATCTTACCTTTTACTTTAGAACCAACTTCGATAGCAGTATCAAGTGATTCCCAAGGATGTGGAGTAAGTTGTTTCAAGCCAAGAGCGATACGTTTTTTCTCGTCATCAAAGTCAAGTACAACCACATTGATTTTTTGATCAAGTGATAAAACTTCTTTTGGATGCTCAATACGTCCCCATGAAATATCAGTGATGTGAAGTAATCCGTCAACGCCACCAAGATCGATGAATACACCGAAATCTGTAATATTTTTAACTGTTCCTTCAAGAACCTGACCTTTTTCAAGTTTTGCAACGATCTCTGTTTTTTGGTTTTCAAGATCGTCCTCGATAAGAACTTTGTGAGATACCACAACGTTTTTGAACTCATGATTGATTTTTACAACCTTGAATTCCATTGTTTTTCCTACGTATACGTCGTAGTCACGGATAGGCTTGATGTCAATTTGTGAACCAGGCAAGAAAGCCTCAACGCCCATGATATCAACAATAAGACCACCTTTTGTGCGGCTCTTAACAAAACCAGTGATGATTTTGTCCAATTCAAGAGCCTCATTGATAAGCTCCCAAGATTTTTGAGTTTTTGCACGTTTACGGGAAAGTACTAACTGACCATTAGCATCTTCCTGAGACTCAACAAATACTTCAACCTGATCGCCAACTTTAAGATCAGGAGTATCACGGAATTCAGATAATGATACCATACCATCAGATTTGAATCCGATGTTCAATACCACATCCTTGTTGTTAATGTTAACAACTGTACCAGTGATAATTTCACCTTTGTTGATTTGATTAAAAGTTCCGGCATACATTTGCTCAAGCTTAGCACGCTCTTCGTTACTGTAGTTTCCGAATCCTTTTTCGTCTGCATCCCAATCAAAATCACCGGAAGGTGTTACCAGGGTTTTAGACTTAATGTCTTCAATTGACAATGAATCAGCTTCTGACTCAATGTCTTCTCTTTGTTTTACCGCTTTGGTGTCGTCGCCTTGGAGTTCTGCTGATTTAGCAAGTAGCTCCTTTTCTGCTTCTTGTTTTTTGGCCATTAATTATTTTATCTCCTTTTTCCCAACATCAATTGGGACGACAAAGTTACGTAAATATATTTTGATAAAAAGAAAATTATCTCATTATTTTATTGATATCTAGCAACTTTACACTATATGATATAAATAAAACTATGCCTTGCGAAAGCTTGTTAACCGTTATAATAAACATCTATGGATATGGAAGATTTCAAAAGTAACGATGATAGAATTTCACGGGCAGAGGATGATGTAAAAGCGGCTAATGCAGATCAGAATGCCAAAGAAAAACCTGTAGACGACGGGTTTAAAACTTCGAATAAGAAATATCAGAAACAAGAGTGGACTGAGCCTTTAGACGAGCAACAATTCGATGATACGGATTTAAGTCAAGGTTCTGAGTAAATTTGGGTATTTTACTATGGATACTGTTGCGTAAACCTACTCCTGGGTTTACGCAACGTATTTCTCTATCAGGTCAACTGCTTTTTGTACTCCATTTTCTTCAGATATCTTTTCAGCAAGTTCCCTGCCTTCCACAGGAGATATTTCCGACAGTTGTCCAATCCTGGTCTTAAATAATTGTGGTGTTAGCCTGTTTACTGGAACAGGTTTAACGGCTAGTCCCTTTTTATAAGCCAAATCTCCCCAGAAAAACTGATCTCCTACCGGATATAGCACCGGGCACACAAACATCGGCTTTCCTGCTCGTAAGCACTCCGCTGTTGTGCCAATACCACCATGATGCATCACAGCCTTAACCTTCGGAAATAAAGTTTCAAATGGAGCACTATCAGTTATATAAACATTCGAAGGAATTAAATCTCCCGTTTCCCAGTCACTCCAGGATGCCACAATCAGAAAGCGTTCTCTGATTTCTGCAGCTGTTTGGAGGATCATTGATGCAATTTCTTTCTTTATCTGCATGCTGCCGAAAGTGATCAGTACAGGAGGAGGACCGCTGCTCAGGTAATCCGTTAATTCTTGAGATAACTGTTGTGCTTTTACATCGGGAAACCAAAATCCAGTTAACTGATGAACAGACGACCAGTCTTTCGGACGTTCAAGAAAATGCTCGCTGATACCATAAAGGGATAGTTCTTTGTGCGGATCCTGAGGGGTATGGTCAATTATGCCGTTCTGCTCGCAAAAGTTGCTAATCGGTTTACTTAGTAACTGATAGCGTAAATTATTTAGTTTAAAGCTCCATTTATACAAGAATTCGGGTATCCAGAAACCACTGATAATAGGATTTATAAATGCAGCTGTTTCTTCCGTTGCAGGTACCACGGCCGCCTTAATGCACTTAGTCTTTAATTTTCCAGTAAAAATATCTGACAAGGTTTTGGGCCTGTATATAAAGAGATCACTAGACTGAGCCAACTGGTAGCATTCATTAAGCGATTGTTCGATGAGAGGGTAGATTAATTTGTCCAGATTCCTTTGAATAGCAAATAAGTTTGCTTTCATTATTTTACTACCCTCATTTGAATTAAGGACCTCTTGATAATCAACATCAACTGGATGAAAATTTATACCATAACCTTCTACCAGGGATTTAAAGTTTTTTGAGGTTGACAAAGTTACATGATGCCCATTTGCAGCAAGAGCCTTACCCAAAGTTGCATATGGTTGTACGTCGCCTCGTGTTCCAATGGTAGATATAGATATTTTCATTTTGGTTCTGTTTTCAAAGTACAGCAAAAAGTCTTCAACCTATTTTAAAAACAGATTAACGACTTCTCCTCTCTATGCTTTATCCTTTAATAACAAAGAAAGTGCAAAAGTTTTTATACCTACCTGAAATAATTATTTCGGGTACCAAACAGGAAAACAGAGATGTGAAATTATTGAAAGCTAGACTACATGTCTGAAATTAGATACAGCTATTGCTATTGGTATTCAAACGTGAATGGTTTAACCTTTTCCAATACAAACTCCAATTGTTGGACTTCATTCAGGTTTGTATTATCCAGAATAATGGCGTCGGTTGCTCTTATAAGTGGGCTTTCTTTACGAGTAGTGTCCTGATAGTCTCTGTGGGCAAGATTCTCAAAAACTTCCTCTAATGTTACTTTTTCGTCTTTGCCCTGTAGTTCCTTGAATCTACGTTCTGCACGAACTTTAGGATCGGCTGTCATGAAGATTTTAACCTGTGCTTCCGGAAAAACTGTAGTGCCGATATCACGGCCATCCATTACTACATTTTTAGACTCTCCCATCCGTTGTTGCTGTTTTACCATTTCGCGTCGTACAGCTTTAATGGCACTTACTTCACTTACTTTTTCGGAGACACCCATCTGCCGTATTTCATCAGAAACCTCAATTCCATTAAGTGTGATATGGCTTTGATAATCTCTTGAATGGAAATTTAAATGAATATCATCTAATGCATTTTCAACCCGCTCTTCATCTTTAATGTCAATGTTGTTTTTTTGCAGATAAAGGGTAACTGCCCGGTACATGGCACCAGTGTCTATGTAAATAAAGTGAAGTTTTTTCGCAAGTGCTTTAGCTAAAGTACTTTTGCCACAAGACGAATACCCGTCAATCGCGATTATAATATTATTTAACATAGCGATACAAAGGTAGGGTTTATTGATGATTTTAAACAGCAGGTCGACTAATTTGTAATTCTATATATGGTTTTTTTAAGAGAGGATTTGGTTCAGTATATAGTTTTTAAAACCTCGAGAAGTGGCGGGAAAGGAGGCCAAAATGTTAATAAGGTTTCCACTAAGGTGGAGATTAATTTCGACTTCGAGTCGGCAGCTTTTCTAAGTGAAGAAGAAAAGGCGCTTTTAAGAATCCGGTTAATAAACCGGTTAAATGCTGAAGGTAAAATTCAAGTTGTAAGTGACGAGGAAAGAAGCCAGCTGCTCAATAAGGAAAGAGCCCTAAATAAGCTTTTATTGCTAATCCAGGCTAGCCTTGTGGTGCAAAAGCCGAGAAAGAAGACTAAACCCAGGAAAAGCGATATAGAACGACGTCTTAAGGATAAGCAGAAACGGGCGATCAAGAAGCTAAACAGGAGAGGAGGGATTGATTATTGAAGTCAGTTGAATCTGTAATAGAGACTAACAGATCCATACTGTTGGGGTGATATTTGCTCTTTTAGTTCTTTAGTTTGAAAAACCATAGCAAAATTGAAGGTCCATCGGTTTTCGGAGTATGTATATCCCAGTTCCTGTGTAAATAATACCCGATTAGGTTTGAAAGTGGCAGGCCCTTTATTCTGGGTAAACATGCCACCTTGTATAGTAGCATTATAAGCAACAAAGTTAAGCATAGGGCGTGCGTAAAAAAAAGACTCTTTTTTAATAGTAGAATCCTGCTTCTCCCTGGTAATTCTACTATTATACATAGCAGAACTAAAAAGGGGATTTAAATTTCCTGTTCTATATAACAGCCCAGCTCCCGCCCCTGAAAATGTGCTCCCCAAACTAAGATAAGTACTTAAAGTGAAATCATTTTTTCCTCTACGGGCAAGCAAGTTTGAAAAGCTAAATGATGAATTAATTCCAGATTCGTTATTTATTTGATATTCCCACCCGTGGATAGTATAGAAGCCAACGGTCTCGTGCAGCGTTTCCTGAACCTGCTTGCCATAGGCCTTCGGGCCGACAATCCCAACCTGTAATCCTCCCTGGAAGACCGATTCCTTATTTGTGAACCAATTCAGCTTCACTCCGCCGTATAAGTAACCCGCGAATGGCCTGTCAACTTCTTGAAGGTTTTGGATGTCTCCTGAATTAGCATTATACATATATTGCCCAACCTCTGCCTCCCAGGTTTTCTTCTTTAGAAACTGCCTATCGGTACGTCCGGCATGTTTGAACGTTATAAAAAGTCCATTAGTGTAATAACGGTCCTGACCGATAGCTAGATACGCATCATTGTCAGAACGAAATCCAAATTCGTTATCAAAAGTCTTTTCCTGAGAAAAAGCTCTAACAGACAGGGCAAATACAAATAAAATAAGTACCAGACGTTTCAATTCTTCGCGTATTTAGTCATTCTCTCACATTTGGGGATGGTTAAGCAAGTTAGCCACTAGATTTGAGAATCTGCCTGAGATACCAGAACGGATATGAATTCGAAAAATTGCTGGGAGGCCAAAGCAGCTTAAGGTGTTCTTAAAATAAAAGGGGCAGCGCCCCTTTTATAATTATTATGATTCAGAAATAATTACTTCTGGTGCTGTTAATTTTAAAGTAAGGTCAATCGGATCTTTAACTTTTTCGTTAAGAAGAGCGATATCGATTACTTCTTTCATTTCTGTTACATAGTGAAACGTCATGTCTTTGATATAATCTTCTTTTATTTCAACTATGTCCTTTTGGTTAGCTTTCGCAAGTATCACTTCTTTTATGTTAGCTCTTTTGGCTGCAAGGATTTTTTCTTTAATTCCTCCAACCGGCAACACCTTACCTCTAAGAGTAATTTCACCCGTCATTGCAAGATGCTGTTTCACTCGTTTCTGAGTGAACGCAGACGTGAGAGCAGTTAGCATAGTGACACCGGCCGATGGACCATCTTTAGGAGTGGCTCCGGCTGGCACATGTATGTGCACATCCCATTTGTCAAACAGCCCAAAATCAATATTAAATTTGTCGGAATAAGCCCTTAGGTAAGCCATGGCAATCGTAGCTGATTCTTTCATAACATCACCAAGATTACCTGTTAACGAAAGTCTGCCTTTACCCGGACTAATACTTGCCTCTATAAATAAGATATCTCCGCCAACCTGTGTCCAGGCAAGGCCTGTAACCACACCCGCAACTTCGTTACCTTCATACAGATCTTTATCGAAAATAGGGGCTCCTAAAAGTGCTTCAATATCAGGTTTTCCAAGAGTAGGGGAAAACTCGTCGCCCATGGCTACCTTAGTAGCAACTCCCCTGACAACGGAACCTATTTTCTTTTCGAGTCCGCGCACTCCTGATTCCCTTGTATAATCTTCGATAATTTTTTCAATTACCGGTAGTTTCAAAACTACGTCTTTCCGTTTCAAGCCATGCTGCTCAAGCTGCTTTGGAAGTAAATGTTGTTTCGCTATTTCTATTTTTTCTTCAATAGTGTAACCATTCACTTCAATTACTTCCATACGGTCCAGAAGAGCAGGTTGTATGGTGCTCAAAGAATTCGCTGTTGCGATGAACATCACTTTTGACAAGTCGTAATCGAGTTCTACATAGTGATCATAAAACGCGTTATTCTGCTCGGGATCCAATACTTCCAAAAGGGCTGATGATGGATCTCCCCGAAAATCGTTACCTACTTTATCAATCTCATCAAGTACGAATACCGGATTTGAAGCACCAGCTTTTTTTAGAGACTGTATTATCCTCCCTGGCATTGCTCCAATATACGTTTTACGATGTCCTCGTACCTCTGCCTCATCACGGATACCTCCTAGAGCAATTCTCACATATTTTCTGCCAAGAGCTTTTGCGATAGATTTTCCTAACGACGTTTTTCCAACTCCCGGAGGGCCCGCAAGACAAAGGATGGGGGCTTTCATATTATTTCTAAGCTTTAAAACGGCCAGATACTCTATGATACGCCGTTTAACTTTTTCCAACCCATAATGCTCCTTATCAAGAATTTTTTGAGCTCTCTTGAGGTCAAAATTATCCTTTGTTACTTCTTCCCAAGGAAGGTCAAGCAGTAACTCAAGATAGTTCATCTGGACGGAATAATCTGCAGCAGCAGGATTCATCCTTGCCAGTTTGTCAACTTCCTTATTAAAATGGGTTGCTGTATCCTTGCTCCAGGCTTTCTTAGAAGCTCTGTTTCTTAAGCTCTCAATTTCAAGGTCAGGAGAATTTCCACCAAGCTCCTCCTGAATCGTTTTTAGCTGCTGATTTAGAAAATATTCCCGTTGTTGCTTGTCCAGGTCTGTCCTCACTTTAGACTGGATCTGGTTTTTCAGCTCAAGCATTTGTAGCTCGGTGGTTAAGTGCTCCAGAACCATTCTTGCTCTTTCATGAAGATTTGCCACTTCCAGCATATTCTGCTTCACAGGAACATCAGCATTCATGTTAGAGGATATGAAATTGATCAGGAAGGAGGGGCTTTCAATGTTTTTTATAGCAATTGCAGCCTCACTGGGAATATTAGGAGAAAATTGAATGATTTGCATGGCCATCTCTTTAATTGAAGCCACCATTGCTTTAAACTCCTTTCCGGCTTCCGGCCGGATCTCTTCAAATTTCTCAATTCCTGCCTTAATATAAGGCTCCGACTGGATCTGCTCCCGCAACCTAAAACGCTGTTTCCCCTGAATGATAACAGTGGTACTACCGTCTGGCATCTGAAGCATTTTTATTATTAGTGCCACCGTACCTACATCATTAAGCTGCTCAAATGTTGGATCTTCTATGGCTACATCTCGTTGTGATACGACACCAATTGTGCGATCTCCCTTATAAGCATCCTTAATAAGTTTTATAGATTTATCACGGCCAACTGTAATAGGGATAACTACCCCGGGAAACAATACAGTATTGCGTAAAGGCAAAATGGATAATACGTCAGGCGTCTGTTCATTATTCATTTCCTCTTCGTCTTCCTGCGACATCAAGGGAAAGAATTCAGTGTCTTCGTTTATTATGGGTAATGATTGAGCGATATCGTTAATATTCATTCAAGTCTTTTCTTAAGTCAAGATGACAGTTTGATTCTCTTTTACGATTAAAAATTAATGAACAGACAAAGTTGCAAGGCTTATGCCAATCATAAGTATTGCTAATGCTAATGATGAAATTAGGAAATTGTCTGTTAAAAAGTCAGGCAATCTATAAGTTTTTTTACAAAACTGAGTTAATGAGAGAAACATTAATTTAAATTGCTTTGTATTAATACATCCTTCGTTTTGACTGTAAAGCCAAATAATATTTCTTATACTTACTGGAAATAATATTACCTTTCTGCCGTTATCCTGAAGGATTAATTATATCAATCTAACATGAAATTTAGTACTTTATTTTTATCAGTTGCTTTGTTATTTGGCGGCGTTACGCATGCACAGCAGAAAACTGCAAGTAATAACAAATACGTGAATTTGGGTCAGAAGGCTGTGATGGATGGAAATTTCAAACAAGCTGTTGCTCATTTAGAAAAAGCTCTGCCAGAAGAGGCTAATAATCCACAGGTTTTATATATGCTTGCCTATTCTTATTATCATTCTGAAGAATACGAGAAAGCAATAAGTGGTTTTGGACAAGTAATTTCCCTGCGCCCCAGCGAAGTATCTGCTTACTACTATAGAGCAAAGGCCAGAAATTTCATTGCTGCTAAAGCTACAAGCGAGTTGACACTTGTAGAGCGCGAGAAACTTTTGAATGCAGCTATTCGTGATTACTCAAAAGCAATAGAACTCACTCCGGATGATATTAAGCTTTATCAAAACAGAGCTATTGCTTATCGTGATTATGGCATTTTAAAGGGACAGAAGGTTCCTAAGATATATGATAAGAACGTAGCGTCGAGTTCGTTTAAGTCATGCATTAATGATTTGCAGAAATTATTGGATTCTAGTCCGGGTAGAAAGGATATTCAGGAAGAGATGAAGAAAGCTAAGGTTTATATGGCGAATTTAGATAACAAGTAAGTTTACTAAACTTAAAAAAAGAAAGGCTGAAGGTTTTGAACCTTCAGCCTTTCTTTTTTTAAGGGAGTTTAGGGATAGCTAAAAAGTCTTTTTGCACGTATTTGTACCTACTAGTGATCTTTTTTTAAGACAGATTTTGGCACAATTATCCAAAAGACCCTGTTTTTATAGCATTTTCGAGCATTTTGGGAAGTGGCTTATTTTTTGTATTTATTTGATCAGATAAGTTAATCAATCTAAAACGAAAAACATACTACTATGGGAAATCTACTTTATTTGATCGCAGTTGTCCTGGTAATTATCTGGGCTGTGAGTTTCTTCGGAGGATACGCTTCAGGCGGAATTATTCATATTCTTTTAGTGATTGCAATCGTTGCAGTTCTTCTAAGAGTTATAAGAGGAGCCGTATAGCCTTAGAACGACATAACTAAAAAAAATCCGGTTCGCCGGATTTTTTTATGCCCTTTTACTTAGGATTATCGAGGCGAACTCCAAATCTTCAGGATATGTTATCTTCAAATTTTTAAAATCGCCCTCCACCGTGTGTACTTGAACCCCTAATTTCTCAACAACGCTAGCATCATCAGTAAACTCAGGTTGATATGGCTTCTGGTAGGCTGCCTTAAGAATCTCAGATTTAAATACCTGAGGTGTCTGCACTATAAGAATAGTGTCTCGATCTATAGCTTCCGTTATGAGCCCTTTTTTTATTCTTAAAGAGTCTCGAGATGGAACTACGGGGATGGCAGTTCCCAGCTCTTCTGCCGTATTAAAGCATCTTGTAATTAACTCTTCTGTTATAATCGGCCTAACCGCATCGTGAACAGCTACCAGGCCTGAATCGGGTATTGTATCTAAAGCATTTTTAACCGAATCAAATCTCTGTGCGCCCCCACTTTTAATTTCGTGTGGTATTGTAAAGTTGTATTCCTCGCACAAGTTTCTCCAGTACAAATGGTAAAGATTATTTAGCACAAGGATTATTTTCGCCTTTTTACTTGAAGAATAGAAGGCCTTTATACTGTGCATTAGAATTGGCAGTCCATTTACTGGAATGAATTGTTTGGGAATTTCGGAGTTCATCCTGCTTCCCGACCCGCCAGCTACTATGATTGCATAATTCATTTATAAATTCAGAAATTAGGGTTTAGTATTTATCTAAAATAAAAAAGATCTGGATTAAAATAACCCAGATCTTTCTTTGTAAGAGGAGCGAAGTATGCTCAACTCCCAAGTATGTCTTTAAATAATCAACATAGCGTCGCCATAGCTGAAGAAGCGATATTTCTCTTTTACAGCAACTTCATAAGCGTTCATTACATGCTCGTAACCTCCAAATGCACAGATCATCATTAATAAAGTAGACTCTGGCGTATGGAAGTTCGTAATCATACTGTTAGCGATACTAAAATCATAAGGCGGGAAAATGAACTTACTTGTCCAGTCATTTGCAGATTTAAGAGTTCTGTTGGCTGACACCGCCGACTCAATGGCCCGCATTGTGGTTGTTCCAACTGCACAAATACGGTTTTTATTTTCGATACCCCGATTTACAATGTCGGCGTCCTTCTGCTCGATAATGAATTGTTCAGAATCCATCTTATGTTTAGTAAGATCTTCAACCTCTACGGCCCGGAAGGTTCCTAGTCCAACATGGAGTGTTACTTCTGCAAATTCAACCCCTTTTAATTCAAGGCGTTTCATCAGCTCGCGGCTAAAGTGAAGTCCAGCAGTTGGGGCAGCTACAGCTCCTTCTTTTTTAGCAAAAATTGTCTGATAACGCTCTTTATCGTCAGCTGTAGCTTTACGTTTAATATATTTGGGGAGCGGAGTTTCACCAAGGATTTCGATGTTTCGACGGAATTCTTCATCCGTACCATCGAAAAGGAATCGAATTGTACGTCCGCGGGAAGTAGTATTGTCTACTACTTCGGCAACTAACAGATCGTCGTCTCCGAAATATAGCTTGTTTCCCACTCTGATTTTACGGGCTGGATCTACAAGAACGTCCCATAGACGAAGCTCTTTATTTAACTCTCTAAGAAGAAATACTTCTATAGTAGCACCAGTTTTTTCCTTATTGCCATACATGCGAGCTGGAAATACTTTGGTGTTATTAAGAATCATCACATCCTTATCATCAAAATACCCCAATACATCTTTAAATATCTTATGCTCTATAGCACCTGTGTTTCGGTCAAGTACCATCAACCGAGCTTCATCGCGTTGCTCAGCAGGCGTATGTGCAATCAAAGAATCAGGTAAATTGAATTTGAACTGCGATAATTTCATAAAATCTTAATAATTTTTTAGGGCGCAAAGTTAGTGAATTAATTTCTATTTCATTAATTATAAATAATGTGTTTTGTTTTAATGTATTAGGTTTAGTTTCTAAATACGTATTACCCATATTCGAGCCTGCTTCGGAACCACGAAGAGTTGAATAAACCTATATTAGGGTAGTAATAGGCTTTTCTAGGAAGTATCCCAAAGTCATCCACGAACCAAGTACGGATAAAGGGGGCAAAATATCGCTATAATGTCGCTGTAATGTCGCTATAAATTCGCTATAAGGGTGTAAGAAGGAGTAAAGGAATAGTGTGAGGGAAGTGAATACCTCAATTATACAAAAAATTTACTGATTATTTAGGATAAAACAAGGGGAATTAGGCTGAATGTAAATGATGGAAATCTACACTGGAGCAGTTGAGGGGATGAAAGCAAATAAAATAGCAACAGTGGCACATAGCTGCCTCTATTGCTATTTTTTATATTTTAGGATTCAAAAAACCTATAGGCCGTTCTCATCGCATGTTAAGGATATATATATCAAACCTCCTATTACAATACAACCCAGTCCAAATACTAATGCAAATTCCATAACCCCTCCTCGTTTATAGTAGTTGTTACGTATTGTCGAATCCTAAGGTTGTAAAAATCTGATATTTAAGTTTTAAAACTACCATTCGAGATCTTTTACATACTTAAGAATGATCAAGCCAAGGGGAGGCAATGTAAGACTTATAGAATGACTTCGCCCATGTTTTGGAACGGGGAAGGTTTCTATGTCTTCCTGGTTATTTAATACATTACTTCCGCCATATTTCAAGTTATCTGAATTAAAGATTTCTGTATAATATCCTTTCTTGTAAGACCCTATCCGATAATTCTGTTGGGGAACTGGCGTAAGGTTAGCAATAAACAAAAGGTGCTCGTTGCTGTCTTTACCTTTTCTTACCCAACTGATTACACTATTACGATGATCATTAATATCGATCCACTCAAATCCCTCATTACTGAAGTTGTTTTCATATAGCGCAGGCTGGCTCCTGTACAGTTCATTTAAATCTTTAATAACTTTTTGAATCCCGTTGTGGTAAGGGTTTGCGTTTTCATGCCAGTCGAGACTGAAGTCGTGCCGCCATTCATGCCTTTGTGCAAATTCACCTCCCATAAACAAGAGTTTAGCTCCTGGGTGGCCATACATATAGCTATAAAGCAATCGCAGGTTCGCAAATTTTTTCCAATCATCCCCAGGCATCTTATTGATCATGGAGTGCTTACCGTAAACAACTTCATCATGCGATAGCGGCAGGGTGAACTTCTCAGTAAAAGCGTAAACAAGACTAAAAGTAATTTCACCCTGGTGATAGGAACGGTAGATTGGATCGGTTTGGAAGTAATGCAAGGTGTCATGCATCCAGCCCATCATCCATTTCATGTCGAAACCTAATCCCCCCGTTGCTGTTGGGTGTGTAACTCCCGGCCAGGCGGTCGACTCCTCTGCTACGGTGAATACTTCAGGGTGATGATCATGAACTGCAGCATTGAATTCCTTTAGGAAAGAAATAGCCTCCAGGTTTTCACGTCCTCCATAAATATTAGGGATCCATTCTCCATCCCTGCGGGAGTAATCAAGGTAGAGCATTGATGCAACTGCATCTACACGCAACCCATCAATGTGGTATTTATCTAACCAAAAAAGTGCATTCGATATTAGAAATGACCTAACCTCGTTACGTCCAAAATCGAAGATATTACTTCGCCAGTCTGGATGAAAACCTTTACGGGGATCGGCATACTCGTATAAAGGAGTACCATCAAAATAGCCAAGACCATGTTCATCTGTAGGAAAATGCGATGGTACCCAATCTAAGATCACACCAATACCCTCCTTATGTAGTTCATTTACCAAGTACATAAAATCCTGGGGTGTACCAAAACGGCTGGAAGGTGCGAAGTAGCCAGTAATCTGATAACCCCATGAGCCATAGAAGGGGTGCTCCATTATAGGCATGAACTCTACGTGTGTAAAATTCATGTATTTGCAATACTTGGGTAATTCTGCTGCCAGCTCCAGATAGCTCAGGAACTCGCCATTCTCATTCCTTCTCCATGAACCAAGATGTACTTCATAAACCGATATGGGTTTGCTTAAAGCATGCGCAGTGCGACGCTCTTTAAGCCAGTCTTCATCATCCCATACAAATTGAATGTCTTGAACTACGGTAGCTGTTCTAGGTGGAGTTTCCCAATAGAAAGCGTAAGGGTCGCCTTTCTCTACTGTATAGCCGTTGATTGATTCAATATAGTACTTGTAGAGGTCGCCTTTGGATAGACCGGGAATAAAGGTTTCCCAAATGCCAGAGTGATCTTCTCTCTTAACCATATGATGCTCGAAGCGAGACCAGTGATTAAAGCTTCCTACAACAGATACAAATCTGGCGTTAGGCGCCCATACAGCGAAGTAGATCCCTTCTTGTCCATTGTGTTTAACCTTGTGGTTTCCTAACTTGTTATACAAATGGTAGTGCCTCCCTGCCTTGAATAATTCAACATCAAAATCAGAGATTAAAGTGAAACGTCCATTTTCATCGGTAAAGCCGTCAGAAAAAGGCACAGTCATTTCCTGGTTTGCTGATATAATATCGTCTTTTTCTCTAGTTGCCATAATTGCAAAATGTGTAAGGAAAGCTTATGCTTTAGCCAGGGTTTGTTCTCCCAGTATTGCTTTAATTCCTCTTATCGGGATAATGACCCAAGAAGGCCGGTTGTTTAATTCGTAGTTTAGCTCGTAAACTGCTTTTTCAAGCAGGAAGGTCTGGATCAGTATTTCGAGGCTTTCCTTGTCTTTAGGAATGATCATGGTGTCTTTTACTGTATCAAGGTACCCTTTCATAAAGAAACCAGCCATGTAATGATACCATTGCTCGGCGTATGGGATTAATTGCTCTGCATCCGCCTCACTAATTTTATCATCAAGGAAAAGGCCGGCATAGGCAGCATAATGGAATGATCGTATCATCCCCGCAACATCTCTTAAGGCTGACCGCTTTAAACGTCTTTCACTATAGGCCTTAGCAGGCTCTCCTTCAAAATCCAATATCACGAAATCCTTCCCGGTAAAAAGCACCTGACCAAGGTGATAGTCACCATGAAGACGTATCTTAACCACGTCTATTTTCTTGCTATAGATCCGCTTGAAGGTGTTAAGTATTTCTTCTCTCATTCCAAGGACCTCCATTGCCTCATCTTTTGCGTCGCCCTGAATCTTATTCAGATTCCTACGCTGATTATCAAAGGTGGCTCTCACAAGAGATTGCAGTGATGAGAAAAGCGAACGTTGATAGTGTAATGAATACTCCTCAGGTTTGAAAGCCGGATCTTCATTGCTCGATGCCAGTAATTTGTGCATTTCTCCTGTCCGTTTTCCTAATAATTCAATTCTCTCAGCAATGGATGCATCCAACAATTTCTTTATTTGCTCAGGAACCTCTTCGTATGCGACGGGAGCAATCAAAGAACCTTTAAGTTCTGCGGTTGGTGCTTCAACTCGGGTACCTGACAAAATCTCTTCATAGAAAGCAGTTAAACGATCTATCGTAGTTGCCCAGGCATCGCCACTATTCTCGACCATCTCCTGCATCATACCAAGAACCATGGTAGAATTTCCCATCTTCCATTCTACTGATCCTGCTAATTGAGGAATATTTGCAAAGTTGGATTCGGCGAGAAACTTATTTATCTCGAGGTCTGGATTAATTGCGGTGTCAACTTTCCTGTAAAGCTTAAGGAAGAACTTATTGTCGAAGGTTATTGAACTATTGCTTTGTTCTGCTGATAGGACCTTCGACTTAATTTTAGTATTTTCTTCTGGATATGCAGCTAATAATTCGCTTCCCGAAAAGCGCAGCTCTCCACTCGGTAACTTTATATAGCTTTGGTCTCTCATATATATGAACAAAGCTTTTTGGAAGTCTTCACTAAAGGCGGAATCAAACAGTGCCCCCATATGACCTTCGGTTTTGATCTGGCAAATGATGGCCTGAGGCGCTGTGGTTGATAGTTCAGTGGCAAGCTGATCAGGAGCAAAACTTACTGGCACCTGATAAGTATCCGGCAAGCCGTGTTGATAATTAACCTCAAGTATCAGTATAAGCGCCGGGTAAGGAGTTAAAGGGACATCGGCCTTGTTCACAATCCGAACACTTTCAATACCGCGTGCTTTACCGCCGAACCATCTAACTTTTAACAAGTATTCGGGGAAAATTTCGGTTTCCAGGACACGCAAAGTATGTTCATCGCTTATAGCTTCCCATGAGGAAAGTTCGATTATCGGCAGATCTTTCCTCTCTGTTACTTCCGCATGCACTTTTTCCAGCTGGAACCAATGGCAGTCAAAGGGCCCGAGTGTAAAGAAATAGGGCTTGTCGTCCTTAACTGACGGGAATTTATTTTTACTTAGGATCTCTACCGGTACATAGCCTTTAAATTCTTTCAAATCTATTTCAGCCGGTTGAGCGTATCGTGAGAGGTTCACTACTACCAGGATTGTTTCTTCCTGATACGTTCTAGTAAAGGCGAGTATCTTGGAGTTTTCTGTTGCTATAAACTTAAGATCTCCCCGGCTAAAGGCCTTGTACTGTTTGCGTATATTAATCATACGCTTTGTCCACCATAAAAGAGAATTTGTATTTCCTCTTTGGATATCTACGTTCACAGATTCGTAGTGATAGGCTGGATCAAGTATTACGGGAAGGTAAAGTTTATGAGGATTTGCCTCAGAAAATCCTGCATTCCTGTCAGCCGACCATTGCATCGGAGTCCTTACACCATCCCTGTCTCCAAGATAAAAATTATCACCCATTCCGATTTCATCCCCATAGTAAATAACAGGAGTACCCGGAAGGGAGAATAGAAGATAATTTAGCAATTCGATTTTAGCCCTGCTATTTTCCATTAAGGGGGCTAAGCGATGGCGTATTCCAAGATTTATCCTTGCTTTTGGGTCTTTAACGTATGCCTTATACATATAATCCCGTTCTTCGTCGGTCACCATTTCAAGTGTTAGTTCATCATGGTTACGCAAGAACATTGCCCATTGACAAGTCTCGGGGATTTCTGGAGTTTGATCAAAGATATCGGTGATAGGATAGCGGTCTTCCATTTGCAATGCCATAAACATTCTTGGCATTACCGGAAAGTGGTAATTCATATGGCATTCATCCCCATTGCCAAAGTAGGCTGCAGAATCTTCAGGCCACATATTTGCCTCAGCAAGCAGCAAAGTTCCCGGGAAGTTTTCGTCAACGTGCTTTCTCAACTTTTTAAGAAAGACGTGGGTTTCGGGTAAGTTTTCGCAATTTGTTCCTTCGCGTTCAAACAGATAGGGAACTGCGTCTAAGCGGAAGCCATCGACGCCAAGTTTACACCAAAAGTCTAATACCCTGAAGACCTCTTCCTGCACGAGCGGGTTGTCGTAATTTAAATCCGGCTGGTGATGGAAAAAGCGATGCCAGTAGTATTGCTGCGCGATCGGGTCCCAGGTCCAATTGGAAGCTTCAAAATCCTGAAAAATTATACGTACCTCCCGAAACTGATTTGGGTCATCCGTCCAGACATAATAGTCCCGGTAGGGAGAACCTTTAGGTGATCGCCGGGCTCGTTGGAACCAGGGATGTTGATCTGAAGTGTGATTTATAACAAGCTCGGTAATTACTTTCAGATTCCTTTTATGTGCCTCTTGTAAGAATGCCTTAAATTCTTCAATATCTCCGTAAGAGGGATTGATGCTATAGTAGTCGGCTATATCGTAACCGTCATCCTTGAGGGGTGAAGGGTAAAATGGGAGAAGCCAGATTGCAGTTACGCCGAGGTTCTGCAGATAGTCTAAACGTTCCATCAGTCCTTTGAAATCCCCTATCCCATCACAGTTTCCGTCGCGGAAAGCTTTTATATGCAATTCGTAAATAATTGCGTCTTTATACCAGTGAAGTTTATCGTCAAGCATAATGATAGTCAGTTTAATTTTAAATGTTTGAGCGTATTACAACATTTGTTCCTGCTGCTCTACTCTGAATACATGGGCTGGCATTTCGTAAGGGTTCAGCTCAACGTAATTCCATTCGCCATTCCACGTATATTTACTGCCACTAAGTAGGTCGTGAACAGTAAACGGTTGCTCATGAGTCAGCCCGAGTTCCTGTAATGGAACTTTAACCATCGCTCCCTGAGTATGATGAACGTCGAGATTTGCCGCCATAATCAAAGCATTCTTAGATTTCTTATCCGTTTTTGCATAACAGATAATATTATCGTTAGTGGTTGGGGCAAGGCTTATGTTCCACGTAGATTGAAGGGCCGGATTTTGCTTCCGGATTTTATTTATTCGCCCAATAATTTCTTTAATTCGGGTATATTGATCCCAATCCCAGTGCTTTATCTCGTATTTTTCGTTATCGATGTACTCCTCTTTTCCTGGTCGGGGTGTGTTTAATCCAAATTCATACACGGGTCCATACAGACCGTAATTAGAGGAAAGCGTTGCCGCCAAAAGAACACGCAGGATATGGGCGTTTTCGCCTCCATATGTTAGTTCCGGGGGAAGGATATCCGGAGTATTAGGCCAGAAATTGGGGCGGAAGAAATAACGTTGCTCTGTTTTAGTTAGTTCCGTCATGTATTCTTCCAGCTCGTATTTATTATTTCTCCATGTAAAGTAGGTGTACGATTGGTTGAAGCCCGCTTTGGCCAATCGTTCCATTCTTCTGGGACGCGTAAATGCTTCTGCCAGGAAAATTATTTCAGGATGTTTTGCCCGAACCTCTTTGATCATCCATTCCCAGAAGGGAAAGGCTTTGGTATGGGGATTATCTATACGGAAAATGGTGATACCCTGGTCAATCCAGTAATCAATCACACTTTTTAATTCTTGCCAGAGATTCTCCCAATCTTCCGTCTCGAAATTAATCGGCAGAATGTCTTCGTACTTTTTCGGAGGGTTTTCCGCGTATTGGACCGTTCCATCAGGCCGCCATTTAAACCAAGAAGGATGCTCTGTTACGTAGGGGTGGTCCGGTGCGCATTGGTAAGCAATGTCCATTGCAATCTCGATATCCAGTTTTTTGGCTTCTTGCACCAATTCTTTGAAGTCCTGCAATGTTCCCAGCTCTGGATGAATGTCTTTATGTCCTCCCAATCGGTTTCCTATTGCCCAGGGTGAGCCTGGTTCTCCAGGTTCCGTTGTTAAGGAGTTGTTTTTTCCTTTACGGTTAATCTCGCCAATTGGATGTATAGGAGGGAAATACAGGACATCAAAGCCTAGTTTCGCCACCCGTGGAAGTACTCTTTTTACATCCTGGAATGTCCCGTGCTTATCGGGTTCAGAGGCTGTAGAACGGGGAAATAGCTCATACCAGGTGCTGAACGCCGCTTTTTTACGTTCCACCTCGACAACAAATTCGGAACTCACAGTATCCATAGATTGGTCGCGGTATTTCCTAACGAGCTTAGACACTTCATCGCCACAAGCCAAGGCTACCGAAATTTCTTGTTCTTCGTTTTTTCTAATAGAATTCGCCCAGCTAAGCAAAGTTGCGGCATCTGTTTTTTCGGCAATTTTTGCTGCTTTCTCAAGCATTTCCACACCGATAAGGAGTTCTACGCTGATATCTTGCCCTGCGTCAGATTTTTTTCGCAGGCCTAACTGCCAGGTGGTAAAATGATCTATCCAGCCCCTGATGCGAAAATTTAAGAAACCGGTTTCGCGAGGTTCAACTGTAGCCTCCCAGTAATCGTTAATAACGAAATTCAGGGGAATTTCTATCCAATTATTTTCGCCAGCCTGTTTTATCTCTACAGAAGCTGCCACCTCGTCGTGCCCATCGGCAAATATGCTTGCTGAAATAAGCAAATCTTCATGTATCGCTGCTTTTGCTGGATATGTACCACCTTCAACCTGGGGTGATATAGCAGTAATAATCACTCTTTTTCTACCGTTCGGATTCATTAGCAGATGTTTTAAGCAGACAGTTGTTTGTCTTACATAGGTTCTAGCAGAAAACTTATCATTAGTCTAAAAGTTTGCGAAAAGTGAGAGAAAGGGTAATTGTTAGGTATAGGTATATGCAATGTATAAAGTGCTTTATTTAAATTAATTTTTTTTGAACGATTTTGAAGATCTGTTGTTGTAGGTTGGGGTAGTTATATGAAAAGAGTGCTGGTCTGCGACGACGAACAGGATATTTTAGATATTATTGAATTTGTGTTAGCCGATGCCGGGTGGGAGGTTTTCACAACAACTCATGTTAACGACATATTAGATCAGGTTGAAAATTCGCATCCATCAGTGATCCTTATGGATAATTGGATCCCTGGAACGGGAGGGATAACAGCAACCAAAACCATCAAGAGTCATCCATCTTTTAGAGGGATACCGGTGGTTTATATTACAGCAAACAACGATATTAATCATTTGGCTAGTGAAGCAGGAGCAGATTATGCACTTCCAAAACCTTTTGATCTGGATCTGCTTGAAAAGGTGGTTGAAGAAGCTTATCTTAAAAGAGAAGAAGGAATGGTTCAATGATTACATTCTGATTTCCTAACACTGAAGTTATCCTTCAGGAATTACGTCTGCCAATCGATAGGGCGATTGCCTTGTTGCCCGAGAATTACATTTGTTTTCGAAAAATGCTGGCAACCCAGGAAGCCCTGAGCTAGTGGCGAAGGATGAGGCGCTTTGAGCACATGGTGTTTGTTCGTATCAATGTAAGCAGCTTTTGATTGTGCGAATTTGCCCCAGAGTAAGAATACTAAGCCTTGCTTTTGATCTGCCAGTTTTCGAATGGCTGTGTCTGTAAATTGCTCCCAGCCCTTATTTTGATGAGAACCCGCTACCCCAGCCCTAACTGTAAGCGTGGCATTTAAAAGTAAAACCCCCTGATCTGCCCATTTTGTCAAATCACCATGGTCTGGGATTTTAAACCCCGGTATATCTGTTGATAGTTCTTTAAAAATATTTCGGAGGGAAGGAGGGATTGGAACGCCACGTTGAACTGAAAATGATAGTCCATGCGCCTGACCGGGGCCATGATACGGATCCTGACCAATAATAACAGCCTTCACCTGCGATACAGGCGTATGATTAAATGCATTGAAAATTAGGCTTCCCGGAGGATATATTGTTTTTCCTTCCTCTTTTTCCGCTTTCAGAAATGCCCGCAATTGCACCATATAATCCTTTTCAAATTCCTCTCCCAAAAGCTCTTTCCACGATTCATCTATTTGAATTGCCATAATTCTCTGTTTTCTTGTTTAAGCAGTTTAATAAGCAGATATTTGCGCCACAAAATAAAGAAATATTAGAAATGCCAAATATTTTAAGGTTAATTATAGCTTTTGCGGTGTTGGGTGCTGCGGTAACACTATTCGTTTTTGGACACTGGGGCTGGGGTATACTTGCCCTGCTTTTATCGATAATAGTGGTTGTTACCTTCTTCTTTAATGAGAAAATGCTTTTAGCTCAATATTACCTTAGAAAGGAGAACATGGAAGGTGCTGAGAAATGGCTAAACAATATAAAGAATTACGAGAAAGAATTGATCAAGCAGCAGCACGGATACTATCACTTATTGCTGGGTTTGATTGAGTCGCGTCGTGCGCCAATGCAATCTGAAAAGTTTTTCAAAAAAGCACTGTCTCTTGGAATGACTATGGATCATAATATTGCCCTTGCAAAATTGAGCCTTGCCGGAATTGCCATGGCAAAAAGAAATAAGAGAGAAGCTCAAATGTATTTGCAGGAAGCTAAAAAAGCCGATAAAAACAAACTTCTTGCCGAGCAGATCAAGATGATGCAAGGTCAGATGGTCCAAATGGATAAAACAGTTGTGCAGTCCAGAGGTGGTGGCGGATTCAGAAGATAGACCGTTTATAAAATATGAAGGCCCTTAAACGAGGGCTTTTTTTTTGAGATTTAAATTTGTTACTGAATTCCCAATAAAGAACTCTAAGGCTATTTTATCATTCAGGTTATAAACCTCTGCCTTTGGTTTTGTTGAAACCTTTTATTGCTGCGTTTCAATACGTGGATGGAAAATCATTTAAGCAGGGCGCATCAATCCTATGTGAATAGCATTCGCATCAGGGTTTGGCTTCTTAAAGTTAAGGGTTGGATTTAAGTTAGATGGTATACTTGTTTAAATAAGGCAGAAGATCACCAGATGATTTTATTTGTCATCCAGGTGATCGAAGTAAGGGCCTCTATCTCTATTTCTACTGATTATATCGTCGTCGCTTACAGAATCAAAGTTGAAAAAAGTTTCAGCTTGTATCCTTTTAACCAAATTATTTATAAACGAAAGGTCGAAATCTTCCTTGTTTAATTTTATCAGGTACTCCTTCTCTGTGATTTCAATGCTTGATAATTTCATTTCTAATTTTTTATTTTTCTAAAGTTATTTATCCTAAATAATCCAAATGTTTTCGGCGTTTTAAGATATTGTTAATAAAGCTACTTAACTATTTCTTAGCTGGTAATAATGTTGCATTTATTTTGCTAAGATGTTAAGCAGTATAACAGAGAAAACAACAATTTGTTTTAACCTCATCATTAAGAAAGTAAAAAATGCTTAAAAAAATATAAGATTAATAGGAATAGGAGCAACTGTGGAAGTCGTAACAAAAAGATTATTGTTCAAAACAAACTATCTGGCCAGCGTCTTTAATAGAAAATCGAATAGCTATGAATATTGAGGAGAACGAATCTTTAGAAAATCAGGACAGGCCAACGGATAAGCCGGTTCATGATAATACGGTAGATAACAGTAATAAGAGTGCTAACAAAAACGATTACGATTCTGATATGGAACGTTATCAGCAGGCTGTAGACGCTTCTGAAGCGTCCTTCACTATCGAGCCCGAGAAGGGGTTAACTCCAGATCCTGAAACATTAAACAGTGAGGCTGAAAACGAAGGTAATAATGTAAAGAAGTAACTCACATTTGTAATAACTATAAAAACCCGGCCTGAACGGGTTTTTATAGTTACTCAGTATTTTTTAATGGTACTGTACTATTCTTTTACTATCGTCTTGCGTTCAATAATACGATCTCTGCCTCCCGAACCGCCAAGTAAGGCAAATAGAAGTACAATTAGCACTATTCCTCCTACTATCCACAACCAGGGGAAGGAAGATGCTGTTTCACCGCCTCCATTTATATCGACGTTAATATCTGTAGTTCCTGCTCCTTTTTCTTGTGCAAAAGCCATTACGTTTACAAACGCAAGTAGCAAAATTGAATTTAGCTTTTTCATATAAGTAGTGTTTTATATTCCTTTGCAGATATCTTGCCAGAAAAATACAGGCTTGGGATGCTTATATTTGATGATGTAGGGAGAGGAGACGTCTTCTTCTCTATACACCACTAAATGTAAAAGGGTACTGAATGCCAGTACCCTTTTACATTTAGTATCAATACAGTTTTAGCTACTTTCTAATTGTAGGTGAACTTTCCAAATTCAGAACTAACAGTTACTTGTTTTCTGTCAGCAGCCTCAACCCGTCCTACTATGCGAGCATCAATGTTGAAGTTTTTAGAAATGTTAATGATGTCTTCTGCTATTTCTGATGGGACATAGAGCTCCATCCTGTGACCCATATTAAATACCTTATACATTTCTTCCCATGAAGTACCAGACTGCTCCTGAATCAAACTAAAGAGAGGAGGAATAGGGAAAAGGTTATCTTTGATAACGTGAAGTTTCTCTATGAAGTGAAGTACTTTTGTTTGCGCGCCGCCACTGCAATGAACCATACCTGAGATCTGACTCCGATATTTTTCGAGTATTGTTTTGATAACCGGTGCATAAGTCCTCGTTGCTGATAAAACCAATTTTCCGGCTGTTACTTTTTCCCCAGTTTCAACGGTCACTTCGTCGGTAAGTTTTTTCCCTCCTGCAAATACAAGTTCATAGGGCACTGCAGGATCGTAGCTCTCCGGATATTTCTCAGCGACATACTTATGGAAAACATCGTGGCGGGCAGAGGTTAAGCCATTAGACCCCATACCTCCATTATATTCTTTTTCATAAGAAGCTTGTCCGTAAGAGGCTAGGCCTACAATAACATCACCTGCCTTAATCCTGTCGTTTGAAATTACATCCTCTCTTTTCATTCTGCAGGTAACTGTAGAATCAACAATGATCGTTCTTACAAGGTCCCCGACATCTGCTGTTTCTCCGCCAGTTGAATATATTCCAATTCCCAACTCTCGAAGTTCCGAAAGGATTTCCTCAGTACCGTTAATGATCTCAGCAATAACCTCTCCTGGTATTACATTTTTATTCCTTCCAATGGTAGAAGAAAGAAGTATATTGTCTATCGCCCCAACGCAAAGAAGGTCATCAATATTCATGATGATAGCGTCCTGAGCAATACCTTTCCATACAGAAATATCACCCGTCTCTTTCCAATAAACATATGCCAGGGAAGATTTGGTTCCTGCACCATCAGCATGCATAATATTGCACCACTTTGAATCGCCAGCTAATATATCGGGAATTATTTTGCAGAATGCCTTAGGGAAAATTCCCTTATCAATGTTTTTGATTGCGTTATGAACGTCCTCTTTTCCGGCAGAAACGCCCCGTTGGTTGTATTTCAAATCTGACATCGGGTGCAAAGATAAAAATTTAGACGTGAGAAATGACGGTGTGAAGGGCTTTGGTTTCTTAACAGTAAGTGATTCATAAACAAAGCCCGAGGAAATGTTAGAATTCGCCTCGGGCTTCAATTATATGATTTACTTTTAACTCCCTTTTAGTAGGGATATCTCTTTATTTGATAAACAACAACTCTCTGAACTTAGGGAGAGGCCATTTATTATCGGCAATCAATTGCTCTAATTTGTCAACGTGATAGCGAATTGGTTCAAAAAAGGTTTTCACAGTCTCGTCGTAAGCAACTGCTCTTTCTCGCGGACCCTCAATTACGTTAGCCTGTTTACGTGCATTAACCATTTGCTTCACATTTGCCCTGATCTGATTTACGTGTTCAGAGATTTTAGTAATGATTTCCAGCTGGGCCTGGTATGTTTCCTCTCCAAGACCAATTTCTTTTAAACCACGTACGTTATTTATCAAGTCCGACTGATAGTCGATAGAAGCAGGAATAATAACATTGTTTACTAATTCGCCCATAACCCGAGCTTCAATCTGAAGTTTTTTATAATAGTTCTCTAACAAGATCTCATGGCGTGCATGAACCTCACGTTTAGAGTATACTGCGCTCTCCTCAAACAGTCGCTCTGTTTTTTCAGTTACCAATGCATCAAGAGCTTTTGGCGTAGTTTTAATGTTTGCTAATCCCCTTGATGCTGCTTCTTGCTCCCACTCTTCCGAGTATCCGTTACCTTCAAAACGGATAGCTTTAGATTCCTTGATGTAACGTTTGATAACAGTCATTATAGCAACGTCTTTCTTTTCTCCTTTACGAAGAAGTTTATCGACGTCAACTTTGAATTTATTCAACTGGTCTGCAACGATGGTATTTAATACGGTCATCGGGCTTGCAGAGTTTGCTGATGACCCAACTGCTCTTAATTCAAACTTGTTACCAGTAAAGGCGAAAGGAGAAGTACGGTTACGGTCAGTATTATCTAGCAGGATTTGAGGAACTTTAGGAATGTTAGTCCAAAGTGCTGCTTCATTTTTCATTTTGCTGGTAACACGTGAAGACTCAATTTCATCCAGCACATTGCTTAATTGACTTCCAAGGAAGATGGAGATAATAGCTGGAGGGGCTTCATTGGCACCTAAACGGTGATCGTTACTAACTGATGCAATAGATGCACGAAGTAGATCAGCATGTTCGAAGACGGCTCTGATGGTGTTAACAAAGAACGTAAGGAACATCAGGTTGTTTTTAGGAGTCTTCCCTGGTGAAAGAAGGTTCTTTCCAGTATTAGTGATCAGCGACCAGTTGTTGTGTTTTCCTGATCCGTTGATACCCGCAAATGGTTTTTCATGAAGAAGCACCTTGAAGTTATGCTTACGGGCAATCTTATCCATCAAATCCATTAATAACTGGTTGTGGTCGATGGCTAAGTTGATCTCTTCGTATATGGGAGCGCACTCGAACTGAGAAGGGGCAACTTCATTATGACGGGTTTTAAGAGGAATTCCTAGTTTAATAGATTCAATCTCCAATTCCTGCATATATGCCAGTACCCTGTCAGGAATAGAACCAAAATAGTGGTCTTCTAGTTGCTGATTCTTAGCCGACATATGGCCGAATAGGGCTCTTCCTGTCAGATACAGGTCGGGCCTAGCGTTGAATAAAGCCAGGTCAACAAGGAAGTACTCCTGCTCAATACCGAGGGAGGCATTTACTTTTTCGATACTTTTATCAAAGTACTGCGCAACCGAAACAGCTGCTTTGTCGAGAGCAGCTAAAGCTTTTAATAAAGGAGCTTTGTTATCTAAAGATTCGCCGGTATAGGAAACGAATACAGTTGGAATACAAAGGGTTTTACCCATTAGGAAGGCAGGGGAAGAAGGATCCCAAGCTGTGTAACCACGAGCTTCGAAAGTACTGCGGATACCGCCATTAGGAAAACTTGAGGCATCTGGCTCTTGCTGAGAAAGTGCGTCGCCTGTAAATTTTTCTATCGCAGCACCATCTCCAGAGGGCTCAAAAAAGGAATCATGTTTCTCGGCAGTAGAACCATTTAAAGGCTGAAACCAGTGGGTATAGTGAGTCGCACCGCGAGAAATAGCCCAGGATTTCATTGCAGAGGCAACCTGCTCTGCAATATCGCGCTCTATTCTTACGCCGTGGATGATTGAATCATTTACACTTTCAAGGGCTTCTTTAGATAAATATTCGCTAAGTTTCTTTTTATCAAAAACATTAGACGCATAAAATTCGGAAACTTTATCCGATGGTGCTTTTACTTCAGGAATGCTCCTTGAAAGCACTGCGTTTAATGCCTGGAACCTCAAATTTGCCATTGTATCTCGTTTAATTTTTATTTTTTTCTAATCTACCTAGAATTCTAAGGTTCAAATATTTGCAAAAAGTATTGAATTATCTAAACATTGTTTAAAAAAAGAGTGCTTTTCGAATAAGTAAAAAAAGTTTTCTGAGCTTATGGAATATGATAGTTGGTCAGCATCCAATCAATAAACGAACGATTATGCTTAGCTCAAAATTAAACGTATACAGCATCGAGTGGCTTGATGTTGTATTTGCCAACCGGAACCAGAGTTATGGAGCTTATGAATTAAGAAAAAATTATAATTCGCGACTAACCAAAGCCTTATTTATTGCCTCTGCACTCTTTATTGGCGGAGTTTGTTCTCCACTGATCTATCAATATTTGAAGGGAGAGGATGTGGTTGTCTCCGGCACGGAAGCCCCAACAATCCTTCCTGCAGACAAAGTAGTAATTGTTGAGCTCCCAACTAAGAAAGTTGAACCGGCAAAATCAGAAGGGCAATCTAAACCAGAAAAATTAAAAACGATTAGGCATGTAGCTCCAAGGGTTGTTCCTGCAAACTCTTCAACTATTGAAGACCCGGCTACGCCACAAGAGATCGAACATGCAGTGATTGGCCCGATTACACAGGAAGGGACAACCGGAGCAACAAATGCTATTAGTACGCCAACAGAAGGGCAAGGGGGAAATGGAATAGGTGAAGGTACATCAAACAGTTTAGGTGATGATATCCTTACCCCAGGTACTTTAGAAGTTCAACCTGCATTTCCTGGTGGTTTTGATGCCTTTGCCAACTACCTAAGGAAGAACCTTCGCTATCCTGTTGCAGCTCAGGAGGGTAACATATCCGGACGTGTTTATGTGAATTTTATAGTGGAGAAGGATGGAAGCCTTACAGATATAAAAATCGCTAAAGGAATAGGTTTTGGTTGCGATGAAGAAGCAGCAAGGGTTATCAAAAAGTCACCTAAATGGAGTGCAGGTGAACAGAATGGAAGGAAGGTACGGGTAATGTTTACCATACCGATTGTATTTGCAATGGGGGAATAATCCTAATTTGGTTCCTAATCCTAATAATAGAAGGCGCTGAGAGATTTGGATAATTATTATCTTTCAGCGTTTTTTATGCTGATAAAGGTTAGTGAAAATACTTGGACTAGATTTCTGAATGCCGCGCCACTCAGTTCAACTACTCAAACACGGAAGTTTTTAGAAGTAGGAGCAAAATGTTCAAGGCGACAAATTGTTTACTTCATTTGGAGTAATAATGAGGGTGTTCAAACAATTGGATTTGCAGCACTTGAAAAGCAAAAGACACTGACTCAACCTATTTACAACCTTTATCATAATTTTCTTATAGGCCACGGAATTGATGAAGAAGCCCTGGCCGAAGACTTTTATCTTCTATTCACAGAGCTTAAATCGAGGTATTTATTTATTAGATTAAGATTACCTCCAGCGTTCAAGTATATCGACTCCTTAGAACGTGCACAGGTTTTTTTGAGATACAAAAAAACGTATGTAAAAAGTTTAGATAACCTTAAGTATTCACGAAACCTTCATCGAATTATAAATAGAGGCTTAGCGAAAGATTATAAGTTCATCAAATCAGACAAATTTGGTTCGGGTTTCACAGAAATCCTTAACCATAACAGGAAGTTTTGGTCTTTGCGAAAAAGGCGGTTGCACAGAAAATTGCTTGAGTCCTTACTTGCAGATGGAATTGCTGAAGTGTACGAGCTTTGGAAGTCCTCAGAACTTTCAGGCGCTATTTATATCTTCCGTGATGATTTCCGTTGCCAGGTTCAAACAATGTTCCTTACTAAACGAAATGGAAATGAGGAAGCACATACGCTGTTATACCATTTAGTTATGGCAAAATATAAAGAAAAAGGATTTGAAAGCTGTGATTTTCTAGGAGCTAATATACCGCAGATTGCTTGGTATAAAGCAAAGTTTAAAGGCGACTTGGTTTCGTATTGTGAAGTGGAAATTTGTGGCGGTGCCTTTTACAAGTTATTAAGGGTATTTAGATACGCTGTTGGGATCTGATAGGAGGAAGTTTTATGTGGAAGCAAGTTACATCTGTTGAATGGGCTCAGAAGACTTTAGATCTACCATTTTCCATTTTTTTTAACCCTGAATTTCTAGGTACCCTAGCTCAAACATACTCCGCAACAGTGATTTATTATTTGTACGAGGAACATTCACAATTAAAGTCGGCAACAGCTTTCTTTAGTAAATCCAACGAAATTATCACGCCGGCAGAGTTTTACTATCACCCTTTCTGGGTTGCTAAACCAATGACGGAGTTTATTTACATTGAAATCCTTACTTCCATTATTTGTTCATTAAAAGCAACCTATCGAAGAATAACACTTAAGTTAGATCCTTCCATTACAGATATCAGACCTTTCATCTGGAATGGGTTTAAAATCGAAAATAAATTTACCTACGTGAATTTGAATAACCATCCTAGCGGCAAGAGCGTATTAAAGGATTCTCTCCGGCTGGAAACAAGGGAGTATTTATTCAAAGTAGAAGGTTATGATAAAAGGTCATGGGAGTTGAATTGTTCTTTTCATCAGTCTTTGGCCTTTTCCGCTCAATTACTGCGTGGGTATGAAAAGTTATTCAATTTATGGAGCGAGCATAATTTCCTCCAATCGTGCAACCTATATAAGGGAAACAAACTTATTGCTGCCGCTTTAGTATTGATTGATAATAAAAGTGGAAAAGTTTATCGAGTAATGTTAAATAGAGTGGATAATGAAAAGTACGCCCATACATATCTTAATTACTATTTTTTAAAATGGTGCAATGAACATAAATATTCTTACGTCGATTTTTGCGGCGCAAATATTCGGAATATAAGTCTTTTTAAGTCTCGATTCGGAACGACGTTAATACCCTACCACAAAGTGTACTACGACCCCTATTACAATACAATAGAACGCTTAGCCGCGAAGCTTGCGTCGGTCATAAGAAGAATAGTTTAACCGAGTAAATGGAAATTCAACAAGTCTCTCTGGAGACGTGGGAACAAATTAGTAACGGCACAATTGCTCCATCGATCCAATATAAAGCGGAATTTGTAACAATAATTTCCGAATCTTTTAATTTACGCCCAGTAGCTTGGATAGTGATGAAGAATGGGAAAGCTGTTTTAGGCTTTCAAACATTTTCAAAAGACGCCAAGCTCATTCAACCATCAATCTATATTTATACCTCAATTTGGACTAATGGTAACTTTCTTATTTGTCAGCAAGCATTACTAAAACTACTTGAATTGCTTAAGTCTAAGTATAACTCAATGCACTTCATATTTTCACCGAGCTTCACAGATGTAAGGCCATTTATTCGTTTGGGATTCAAGGCCTCTGTCAATTACACCATTTTAAAAAACTTAGATGAATTGGAGTTTCACGGAAAGTTAAAGGCAAGAGAAACCAGGGCGAGAAAAGAGGGAATAAAATTTTTTTGGGGAGATGAGTCTCAGGATGTCCTTGAGCAGTACAGGCGAGATTTTACGAGGTACGGGTTTTCGAAAAAATATGCCCAAGGCTTGGAGCTGCTCATAAAGCGAATGATAAAGGCTGGTTATGCCAAGGCTCTAACTGCCAGGCTAGGTGAGGAGTTGATAGCTTCTGGAATACTAATAGTAGATGATTTAAGGAAACATTCAATGAACATCTTAATAAGCTCTGAAAAGAAGCACTATGACACGGGCGTTCATACTGCGCTCTATATGGAAATATTCCGCCAATTGAAGAAAGATGGCTACGAAACCAATGATCTTTTTGGAGCTAATACACTAGGTATTGGTAATTTTAAATCAAATTTTTCAGAGGATCTTACTGCTCATTATGAAGTTAAATATAACTTTTTTCGAAGTTCTCTTAGTAAGCAGTTTAATAGTATGAGTCGGATTCTAAAGAGGTTTGTTACCTAAATAGTAAATGAGGAAGCTTAAAGTTTTATTTTTTCCGGCTTGGTACCCAAACCATCTAAATCCGATCGCCGGTAAATTTGTCAGGGACCATGCTAAAAGTATTAATAGTGATACTCACCTGGCAATTTACTATGTAATAAATGATCCTTCCTTAAACTCTTTATTTCAATTTAAGGCAGGTGTTGAGGATGGTATTAGTGTTTATAGGAGCTACTCTCTATGGATTAATAAATCTTACATGTTTCCGCTAAATGCGATCCTGTTTATGTTTGCTTCTTTCTATGGATATTACAAGGCTTATAGGATGTTTGGCAAAGCGGATGTTAATCACGTTCATGTTCTAACAAGAAGCGGTATTATCCCATTTTTTCTAAAATTTTTGCACCAAACTCCCTATGTAATCACGGAGCATTGGAGCAGATATCTTCCTGAACGAAATACCTATAAGGGACTTTTTAGAAAATTTGTAACAAGGATAATTGTTAAGCATGCTTCCGGTATGTCTGCTGTTTCAGAAGCTTTAAAGAGGGCTATGATAAAGCAAGGTTTAAGTCATAAAGATTTTCGTATCATTAACAATGCAGTAGATAGCAATAGGTTCACTTTATCGCCCAATTACTCCCAATCCAAGACTAATAGTTTTCTTCATATTTCCGGTATGGAAGATCATGTTAAAAATATCCGGGGCATCCTTGGCGCAGCAAAAATTGTAAAATCAAAGGGAAGGAGATTTGAACTGCATTTTGTAGGCCATTCAAAAGAGATTGATGAGTTTAAGAAAATTGTTTGTACTGAAGGTTTAGAGCAGGAGGTTTTCTTTCATGGGCATATAGACAAAGAGATCCCTGAATATTTTCATCAATCTAGCGCCTTCATACTTTTCAGTCATTTTGAAAATCAGCCAGTAGTTTTAATTGAATCTCTTCTGTGCGGAGTGCCGGTAATCGGATCAATGGCTGGAGGGATTCCTGAAATGATTAGTTCAGATAATGGACTTTTGGTTAGCCCAGCGAACAAAGACGAGTTAGCTGAATCGATGATTAACTTCATAGATGGAACCGTAGATTTCAATAGAGATAAAATTCGTTCTGAAGCGCTCAAAAAATATGGAAGGGCTGAAGTCGGTGCCCAATTGCTAAAATTCTATATGGATGTTATACTACCGCATTAAATAAATCTTTCCAAAATTCTGCTTGAACATAGAGTCTGCTGAAGTAGAACGATGTTTAATTCCCGACTTATCATTATTTTCAACATACACTCGATAGAAGTATACTCCATTTGCGAGTCGGTCTCCGAACTGATCGGTACCATCCCACCTAAAGTTTGAGATATTGTTTCCTATCCGCAGATCCCCTAATTCTTCTTTCAGAACCTCCCGTACAATCTTTCCGGTTGCGGTCATGATCTGAACTTTTATTTTATCCGGTACCTGCTGCCCGGTTATTTTAAATACAAACTGCATGGAGGTGGTAAAAGGGTTAGGGTAGGGCAGGAAGTGAGTGATCGTCGCTTCGTTGATCACCTCGAACGATACTTCATAATCGTTACTGCTGGTAAAGTTTCCCGACTTATCCTTGCTTCTTACATTTAAGGTATAGACCCCATCAGCAAGTTGATCAGGAAGGAATAGAAAAGTAGCTTTGTTATTGTCAGAGGTCCCTGGAGTTTGTAAGGTTACTTTATTTGAGCTAAAGGCAATCCTCTTGAGGTGGCCGTCTGCGTTATTCTTTAGGTAAAGTTCAACCGATGTAGTATCATTAAGGAGAAGGAACTTATTTTCATCTCGTATTAAAACTGCTATTTGTGGCTTTGGAGAAACCGTCTCCCCATTAACAATTCGCTGACCGTCAAATAACACATCTACCAATGGCCCTTTTTTATCCGGCTGCACATAGAAAAAGTAATTGATCTGGTTATTAAAGCCTAAGGCGTCTTTCAAATCCATAGGCTCAACAGAGATCTGAAGAAGGTTAGAATCGGTGAGGGCAGTGGTAGGGTAAGAAAATGAAAGACTTGTATTCGCTTTAGGATCCAGTGGGGCAAGCGTAGTTATTGTTCCTTTAATCTCTGTGTTGTCGGGTTTAATTATTTTATAGCGGGCAACGAGCGAATCGCTTTTGCTAATGCCTAAGTTGCTTACTCCAACCTTAAGCTTTATAGTATCTCCTCTCGAAATTGTTTTACTATAAAACTCGTCGGCAAAATCTGTATTTAGGGAAATATCCGGATATGATTTGAAAAGTACTTTCCAGGAGCTTAACTGAGCAGGGGAATAGAATTTATTGTCTTCCACATTAGCCCTCAGTTTTATAAACGGATAAATCGTTGGTTGTACATGCTTCAAATCCACAGAGCCAAGTCCTCCGGTAGGAGAAGCATTATGCAAGATTACTTCAGAACCGTCTTCCTTTATGCCTATCACACTATATTGAATTTGGTCTCCCTGATCTGTCTGGAAACTAAATTCAGCGCTTGTCCATTCCAGTGCAGGACCTATTTTATCGGAAGTGAAAAAACCTGAGCTAAAAGGATAGGGAAGATTGAAATTAACCGTAATTGCCTGTTCCCGTGCAGGCGTTACATGGCTATAATCTGCCGTAAACTCAGTTGCTGTACCAGGTGCTGAACCTTTTTTTCCAGAGAACGCAAAAGGTTCACCTAAGCCCACAGTATTAAAAATCGAAAGGCCTAAAGAGCCAAGAGCGGCTTTCACCACCGAAGGGAGGGTCTTGGGATCAAAATTCAATCCGCTCATACCTATCACGAAATAACCTGCCGGAATATTATTTATATACCTAATAAGGGAGTCTTGGCCAGCAGTAAGGCTGGTATTAAAATAAAATTGTCCTGTACCGTTAATGCCATCATTTTTATAATTGTGAGGACTTGGGTAGTTCAGGGGAGAATTTTGCTTCAATGGATTCAGAGCGATGATCGTTAGTCCTTGAAATTCTGAGGTATTAAAGGAAAATTTACCAGCCGAAATGCCGAGGCGAATAGCTCTTTCTGTTGATGTCGGTGCAAGGTCTCCGCGTGTTCTGATAAGTACAGGATAAGTGGTGTTTGCAAACCGGAACGATTTCTTGTCTTCCGAGTAAGTTAACCTGTCGCTAAATGTTAAGTTATCAAATTGCTGATAATGTCCCTGGTTCCAGCCGGCTGGACTGGATGGAATATAGGTGAAAGAGGTTTGTTGCCATCTACCTCCCTGCTGTTCATCAAGATTAACTTTGGCTCTCCAGTAGTAAACCTTCCCCGCATCCCAATTTACGTCCGGCTGCCATTGTGCAAACAGGCCTGAAGTAATGATAGGGGAGGATTTCTTCCATCCGCTGTCGAATGTGTTAATGGTATCAATTTCAAAAAGATATTCCGAACGTTTAACTGACAAGTTGTTTTGTTCTACTTCTAGTATCACCGGATTGGTACCTGCAATGCCGAAAGCAGGGGGCGAGACAAGCGATAGGCCTGTTGATGGAAGGAAGTAATTGTAAGTATAGGTATTATTGCTTTCATTAAGCTCCTCAACAGCATTGATAGGATCAGCACTAACAATGAAAGTGTTATTTCCTCCGGCCCTGTCAATGTCGTTATTGATTAAAAACGTAACAGTATCAGTGTTATAGATAGGAGAATAGGATTGATGGGGATAGTTTACTATTCTTTTGTCTTCCAGAATCCTTTTTACAGAAACCGAAACGCCAGAGGTAGATACCTTTCCTGGATTTCTAATAACTATGCTTAATTTTAGTTCCTTACTATTGGCCGTTATATTCTTATCACTGAAAAATACATCTCCTTGTCTAATCTCATAATCAGGTTTAGCAGGAGCGTAAAACCCAACAGTGGGATCTCCAAGGTAAATATATTGCCTTGTATGGGCTTGCTGTAAATTTTTATCTGCGATCTGATAGTCGCGCGTTGCGTATAGTAGGTTCATCGCTACGGGCTCTCCATAATGGGTTTTGAATGAATGATCATAGAACTTTTTACTGAAGGAGTATAAGTAACTTGCTACACCCTCACTACTTGTTCCAATCCATCCAATTGCTCCGCGACCTTTCTGAAGAATATAAGACTCTCCAAGTGAACCGTTAGTAAAAGCATTGCCCGTACTGCAGCCGTTGATTAGGAAAAATAAAAGCCGGTCTTGACTGTAATAGGAGGGGCTGCCGAGGGAAACTTCTGTTGCGCCAGTGCTGCCATGACCGAGGAAAGATAAAAAACCTGCCCCATTACTAATTTTGTTTACAATCTTATCTGACAGATTTTCTGTTACTGCATCTGTTACCTGCTTGTTAAAGTTGGTTATGTGGGCCCCCATGAATTCTCCCTTGGCAATTTTAGCAAGATCATTCAAGTAGCTGGTGAAAAGGCTGTTTTCATTAATATCCCGGCCTCCGGTTACATGGATCACGTTTTTTCTGTATAAAGAATCAGGTAAGGCGTCGTAAGCCTTTAGCTTGTTCAAATAATTAAAAACCTCCTCGCTGTTTTTTGCAGGGATCCTTCCGGTTGCCAGGGCCGGGGCCAGAGTATTATCAAGAATCTGAGAGGAGAATGCTGCATCCGATGCAGGGTAACCCATGGTAGGAACCAGGTCTTGTGCAAGCAGAGCACGCGGTGTTTCATACCCCTTTCCCAAAAGCAATAAGTACTGCGGCTTTGTCTTTGCGGTACCAAAAATATATCTAAGGTAGTTTCTGATGGCCTGCGGATGATGGGTTCCATAATAGAACTGGTCGTAAATATCATCTGTATTAATAAGGCTTGTCTTGTACCCTTTTGATATCTTATACTTCGAGTATTCCTCTGCTGCACCTGCAAGAGAGCTATGCGTGATAATGATCAAATCTGCGTTAAAACTGTTTCCATCAATTACATTAAAATTCACCTTCTCAATCGAGACTGTTTTTGCCGAAGAAATTGTTGTAACAAAAAGAGCGCTTTCCCCCGGATTATTAATGACAAATTCCGTATTACTGCCACTACTGGTTCCTGTGTACGCCCTGGCGTTTGTCGTGTCTAAAACCATTGCGTCAGTCCAGGAAGCATTGGTAAACCTGAGAAGGCTTGTTGGGGATTTCGAATTTAGCTTAAACGAAAGAGAATTAATGCCGGCTGCATTGAGTGATCTGGGGTAAGTGATCCGGGCATAAGAAAGAGCTTGATAGTCGGTCGCGGCATTCAGGTCATTTACAGAGCTAAAGGTAAGTGAAGTTACATCGTTGATATCAGAACTTTCAAGAGGTACTCTTGCGCGTATAGTTGAATAGGCGTTGAAAAGCGTGTCTTTTATAGTTTTAGATCCTATCAGGACCTTTAAATGGTGATTGAAGCTAGAAGTAGAGAGAGCATTTGATCTTCCGGCAACATAAAATTCAAGAAGGGGTTTAACGCTGTTAGTTATTACGCGGTGGGGGGTAGCAAGGGTTTTAGTTTGGCTTTCCGATTTCCCAAACACGGTGCCCATATATCCTTCTCCGTTTATGTATTCCGACAAAGACATCACATCCAGCAAATATTCTCCCGGCTGATACTGGTCTAAAAAGTTTAGTGAAGAAGTATAAAGTATGAAGGGTTCGGGACTTAATGATGTTGCATTTAATGATGGGGTTTGGTACCGTTTTCCTGCTATACTAGAAACGGTTAAGTAGTAGGTGGCTTGGTCTGTAAAAAGGCTTACTTCAGGATTAGGTTGAAAGGAGGGCTTTTCGTAAAGAACTTCATCCAATTTTCCATCGTTTTTATTACCAAAAAATAGAATTTGATCCCCACTGTCAAAGCTCCCGTCATTTTCTCCTGTAACAATTAGAGGAATTTCTTTTCCCTGAAAGAATATCTTAAAGTTTCTGGGATCAGTATTCTGCCCTATGAAACTTGCAGCTTGCAGCTGTGAGTAAGTAAGTTTATAAAGGCCGCTCTCAGAAACCCTGATTTTTAAATAGGGCTGATTTTTTTTGATCCACTCATTGCCATAAGGCTGCTGGGCAAAAAGCTTATTAAAAAACAGAAGGAATATTAAAAGTAACTTAAATCTCATCGATCAAATTCAATAAACAGTTCCCTCGCTGCTGTAGGCAACATTAGGAAGATGACAGACATTTCTACGTGAAATTCGTAAAGAGGTAACAAATCTTTTAATTTTTTCTTAGAACATGATAATTCCCCAATAATTAAGTCCATCGTGATAGTTTAACGGGATGTATATATAGTTTTTCTCTGGGGAAATTCATATAAAGGTAGTTTAAAGATTTCTTGTACGTTCGCTCGCATTCACGGATCCCTTCAGATCTCCAATAAGTCTCACCTTTTAAACCTAGCTGGTCTTCCATTACAATTTTGTCTGCCGACAAACATAATGCAGTTGGTATAGCAATTTCGACAAACAGATGTAAGGCTGAAAAAATACCGCAGTATAATGAGAACTGATTCGCGTTCTTTCGCGGTATGATAAAAATGTCAGAATAGGAACCGACCAAAGGATATTGAAGCTTGGCTCCTCTCAAGATGTATTTGAAGTTGTCAGAGAGCAATTTCAATCTTTCTATGTTTAAAGAAACATCTTTTTTTCTCCTAATACCCCTGAATACGTTTTTTCCAAAGAACATCTTCCTGTCCAGATTTCCTGAAAACGCAAATCCATGTTTCGCCAGCAAGGTAAGTGCTTCTTCATAGGTGGGCAGCATTTTTGCTACCTCAATACCTCTCTGATCAGTAGTAAATTGTATGGCGCTTTGTAAGTGAGGCCACCATGGAGAATGTGGACGGAAGGGTCTTGTTTCAGCTGAATCATTTAGCGAAAAAATTCCCGGAATGAAAGCGGTTGTTTCGTCCACCCTGAAATACTCCCTATAATTGGCTTCATTTATTTCGGGGTTGAGATAAAGATCATCACTAATAAAAAAATAATGATCGAAGTTAAGCAGTTCTATTGCCTTTAACGCTGTAGTAACATATCCCTGAAAATAGAAGGAGTTTTCATAAACCGCGATTACATCCTTTCGGCTCCCGGTATAGAAAGGCATGATAAACCAGATGTTCTGAAAGCGGGACGAATAAAGTTCCGAGAGCCTATCGAGATTCCCCTCATAGTTGTGGTTAAAAATTATCAGTAAGGCTACTCTGTTCATTGCGGGTTGGAATCTTAATAAGTTTAGCCAGAAAGCTATTCTTAAAAACCATGATCTGTAAGACAAAAATGCTAATAATATAAATCAGTCCTGAAACTAAAAGAAGAATGTTGCTTCTGTAAAAATCTTTTAAGACCAGGGTTAAGATAAAGGTGAAAATTAAGCTTGTTGCGATAAGTCTTAATAGATTATAGTCTATGCTGATGGTTATAAATTTCCGGGCAGCAGAAAAAATATAGGTACACACAACCACTTCAGCAACCAGGGATGCAGCTGCAGCTCCCTCATGTTTTAAAACTGGTATTAGAAGGAAGTTTAACAAAAGACTGCAGATCAGGCCGAAGATTGTTGCTTTAAGTATTTTTTGCTCCCGTCCGGAAGGCAATAGATATTGAGTACCCATAACATTGCAAAGACCAATAATAAGCGGAATAGGTGCCAGAATTTGAACGCAGGTAGCAGCGTGTTCATATTTATTTCCCGAAACAAAGCCAAGGATCTCTCTCGGAAAAACAAGGCAGAAAAAAGCGAAAGGAATGGTAAATAATAAGACAAGGCTAAAGTTTTGGGTCATAATCCTGGCGATTTCCTTTTGTTCTCCTTTTTTATGGAAATTAGCTATTCGAGGGATAAATACTATTCCCAGGCTCGCTGTTATTGACCAAACTATCTTTACTAATCTCAAAGGTACATTATACAAGCTCACACTTACAGGGTCTGTAAGAATACCCAGAATAATAGTATCCAGGAGAGTGTAAACACTTACTGCAAGGTTAATTGAAAAAAGGACAAACAGAGGTTTAAAATGTCGAAATGGCTTTAAGGGTTCGGAGGGGGTATAGTGGTAACTTTTTAAATACCTTGAAAAGTTTATCAACGCATTTATCGTGCTGATTACCACTGGTATGGAATAATATAAAAGGTAATCATTCGGCGATTTTACTAATAAAATAATGGAAGCAACACTTAGAGCTTTTAATAATACTGTTCTAGTAGTGATATAAGTGTATTGTTCTAATCCCTGGTAAAACCACTCGATAAGGAAGGAAGAACTTATGATGCTTATGCAAGACAATCTTATAAGATCTGAAAGTGACGCCAGATTGGGAACCCACAAAGGCAAGCATAAAAATATAAGGGAGAACAATAGTCCAAGTCCTCCTTGTATCATCACTAACTCCATTACAATCCTGGAATATACTTCAGGTTCATTCCTGTTTTTTGCAATCTCACGAACTCCATAGGCGGGGATGCCAATGCAGGAAAAGAGAATGAAATACTTGGTAAAGGCTTCTACATAGAACACCTGACCCAGGCTCGCGTTCGAAAGCAAACGGGTTGTATAAGGAAAGGTAATTAGCGGGAATACAATATTGGACATGGTTAGAATGAAATTGCTAACCATACTTTTCCTGATGCTCATTCCTGAAGTCTTTTCTTAATTTCTATAGAAAGATGCAAACTCCTGTTAATACATTCGTCCATGTTAAGATACTCCCATTCTCCAAATCTTCCGAGCAGCTGGATTCCGAGTCGCCTAAAATGATCTTTTAGCAGTTTTGTGGTCTCTTTATACTCTTTGTCGAAAACCACGTAAGCATGATCGGACACATGATATGCTAATGGTTTCACCAAAAATGGATCTTTCTCTCCTGCTGTTTTCATCTCTTCATAGCTTCTTTCCCCAATTGATTCCGTAATAGTAATATCTTGTTTTGGGGTGAAATAGTTACCGATATGTATGTATCGGTGAAATATTGATTCTTTTTCAGGTATATAAGTCCAGGTCTTGTTAGTTGTCCCTGATGTCCAAAGCATTGTAGTCACCTTGTTATACTTCAGTTTTCCTGCAGCTTCAATTATCTCCTGAGGTGTTCCCATGATCATCTCTGGCAGTCGGTTCAGCGGTATGGTGCTTATAAGTATCTCAAACTCTTTCTCCCCATTCACCGTCCAGGTATTTCTTTCTTTGTTGTTCCTGATGGAAGTTACTTTATATTGCCTGGTAATATTCAATTCCACGGCCAGCCTATCAATAAAGGTATTCTGATTGTTGGTTTTCGGATAGAAGAAGTGGCGATGCGCCATGTGGTCGTGTTCCTCATTGTTTAAGCTCCTTAGAAAGGATTCACGATCAGGAATCGGCAACTTCCCCTCTACCCAGCTCGGATCTATCTCTGAGGGGTCCCTATCCCAGATCTTCCTGCTGTAAGGCAAGAAGTAGATTTCGGATAAGGTGTTCCCAAATTGGTTCCTGAACCATTCTTCCAAATTTTTACTGATATTGTTTGTACTTGTTGTCTTGAAATCTGCTATGATCGCAGCAGCCATTTCGGGAAAATGTTCAGCTATTTCCCTTACAGAATATTCGATGGGATAGTTAACTTCTTTGCTCCCTAGTTTTATGGCAGCATCTCGTGTAACAACGTTCCAATCTTCTCTTGCTAAAACCTGATCAAATACAAAGTTTAAAACTGTACTGTGTTTCGAGTTAAAGCAATGACCGCCGACAGGGTGATAAGTAAAGCCATCAACAGAAAGAGTCCTTGCAATTCCTCCCACCTCATCCTTACTCTCAAGGACCTCAACATGAAAGCTATCTTTAAGAAAGCGGGCCAAACTTAAACCAGATATTCCTGCCCCTAAAATCCCAACTCTCATACTTTAATATTACGTAAATATCAGTTCATTAGGCAATGCTATGCCTTGCTGTTCAGCATATAAAGAGGCAATTGTAGAAATAATTTGAAAGGAGCGAATGTTACTATTACTTTGCATTGGAGCTTCGAGAGCTATAAATATACATGAAACAAGCTGTTGCCATACTCGCGCACAAAAATTTTGAGCATTTAGTAAAAATAATAGAAAGTTTCGATAGTGACTATTGGTTCTATATCCATGTAGATGAAAAGAATAATTATACAGCCGCGAACTTCAATTATCTGAACTGCCACCCTAAAGTAGTTTACCTTGCTAAGTTCAAGATGAACTGGGGGAGCCTTCTAATTGTGCAGAGCGTTCTGAGGTTGATCGGGGAGATATTGAAAGACAAGGAGATTAAGTACGTTCACCTAATGAGTGGACAGGACTTTTTGATTAAAAATAGTAGAGAATTAACTGATTTTCTAATACAGAATGAAGGAAAGCAATTTATGGAATACTTTAAATTGCCCAGTGAAGTGTGGTATGAGGGAGGAGTTAACCGGGTTAGATATTATTATCTTTTCGACCTGTTCAAAGCAAGAACAGGTATTCTAAGGAGAATTAATAACACGTTTGTTTTTCTACAAAAGAAGTTGAGATTAACACGAACTTTTAAGCCACAATATATCGCTATTTATGGCGGTAGGACCTGGTGGTCCTTATCGTCGGAATGTTTGAGTTACCTGTATAAATATGCCGAAGAATCTCCTGTATTGTTGAAAAGTTTCAGGCATGTTTTCTGCAGCGACGAGCTTCTGCTGCCAACGATCCTCATGAATTCTCCCTTTGCACCCTCCGTCGTCAATAATAGCTTAAGATATATTTGTTGGGAAAGCAGAAACGGAAATTATCCTGCGAATCTTGATGAAACAGACTGGCCTCCTCTTCAAAGATCAAATTGCTTTTTCGCCCGCAAGTTTGATTCTCCTGTTAGTGCTGGATTGCTTGACAAAATAGAACATCGCATTAGAGCAGCTGTTGCTTGATAGATAAATCACCTTAAGTTTACTTTTGGAAAAAAAGCGGAAAAATAAAAATGCCTGTTATCGAATTTTCCCGGGGACAGATCCAGAAAATGCCAGGAAAAGCAATACAGGAAGTTTGGTAATATTTCACCGCCTGTAGCTGATATAAATATTTTCTGCAATATTTGATAATATCAATTTTGCTCTTAGTTTTGATACACATTAAAACAAAAGACCCGATCGCAACACACCTGATCTTTCATGAACCTCTATAAGCATTATTCCTTCGACTTATGGTTAACCTTAATCCGGTCTAACCCTGAATTCAAGAAAAAAAGAGCAGAATATTTCTTTAGGAACTTTAATCATCTGCACAAGAGTCTTGATGAGGTCAACTATATATTTCGTCAGGTTGATTTAATGTGCAATGCAGTTAATGAGAAGACCGGTAAGAATATTGATGCCGACGAAATGTACCTGATGGTGATCAGTTTGATTAACGAAAATGCATTACCCTTATCACAGGTAGATCTGCAGCAAGTTTTCTCAGACATGGAAAACCTTTTATTTAATTATTTGCCTTTTGTTTATTGTAATGAAACAATTCCTGTTCTTTCACATCTAAAGGAGAATCCGGCAAATTCTATAAGCATATTAAGTAATACGGGATTTATAAAAGGAAGTACACTTCGGAAAGTATTGAGCGAACTGCAATTGACAACTTTTTTTAATTTTCAATTATACTCCGACGAGGCAGGACTTTCGAAGCCAAGCAAAGAGCTCTTTGAACTATTACTTGCGGAGGTAACAGAACGAAGAGGAAGTGAGATCATTTATCCGGAAGAAATAATACATGTTGGTGATAACCCGCGTGCAGACGTCGAAGGGGCAAGAACGGTGGGAATTAATTCTTTTTTAATAAATAGTAATGATTTAAGAATTGCAGATTTAATAAAAAAATGAGAAAAACCTATTCCTTACATAAGATCAGCGACCCGTCCGGTTTTATGTTTAATCCCGACGAATACAGCCGCTTTAAGTTTGGCGATGGGGCAGTTGCAAAAAAGTTTGGAACCTCATTAGCAAAGGGTTTTATAAAAGAAGTTTTAGCGTTTACCCCTATCCATAGGCAAATTGTAGTGTTTTCGAGTCCGTATGCATTTGTTCCAACAGCCACCTTCGCCATGAAGACCCATTTTGTTTACGAGTTGAATCATTGGTTGGCTGAAAATAACTACCCTGTTATTCAGGAAGCTAAAGTTTATCGTACGATCACCTATAAGGAAGATTACGGCAATCTGGATGCAAAACAAAGGCTCGCTTTAATAGAAAATGACTCATTTCACATCGACCGTTCCTTTCTGGAGAATAAGCTTTTGATCTTTCTTGACGATATCAGAATAACAGGAAGTCATGAACGAATGATCGACAGGATGATAAAGAGCAACTACCTTGATAACGATGTGTTCCTGGTGTATTTTGCTCAATTAACTAATGAGGGGATCCATCCAACCATCGAAAATAGTCTTAACTATCATTGCGTAAAATCTATCTTCGACCTGAATGGAATTATCAATTCAGGAGAGTTTCAAATCAATACCAGGATTGTAAAGTACATCCTGAGCAGTGATCCAGAAACCTTCGGAATCTTTATCAAGGATCAAAATGATGCTTTTATTGAAAACTTGTACAATATGGCAATCGGAAATGGTTACCACAGGATTGAAAACTATTCCGTAAACCTGAAATATATCAAACAGAATTTAATAATAAACAAAGCTAATTTAATAGTAAATGGCAATTAATCTTCAAAAAGGACAAAGGGAGGCATTAGATGCCCCGAAATTTATAGTAGGCTTAGGATGGGACACCAATAGTTCATCAACGGGTGCAAGTTTTGACCTTGATGCTTCAGTGTTTATTCTGGGCGAAAATAAAAAGCTCTTGTCTGATGAACACTTTGTATTTTATAACAATAAGAAGTCACCAGATCAGTCAGTTGAGCATGCAGGAGATAACCTCACAGGAGAGGGCGCAGGAGACGATGAACAGATCAAAGTGGATCTTTCGAAGATTGACTCGCGTGCAGCTGAGGTATGTCTGGTAGTTACTATCCATGATGCTGAAACCAGAAAGCAAAATTTCGGACAAATAAGGAACTCATACGTGCGGATCTTTGATGCTTCTACAAACACAGAATTACTGAAATACGAATTGGAAGAAGATTTTTCCATCGAGACAGCAGTTGAGTTCGGTCGGATCTACAAGCGCGACGGAAAATGGAAATTTGAGGCAGTGGGTGTAGGCATGAAGGGAGGCTTAGAAGAATACCTGAATAAGTACAACTAAAATTATCACAATTATGGCAATTAATTTACAAAAAGGTCAGCGCATCAACCTTGAAAAAGAAAACGGTGCGAAGTTGCAAAGTGTGTGTGTAGGTATCAACTGGGGAGCAATTGAGAAAAAGGGACTATTCGGATTCGGAAAATCAAAAGAAGCCGTCGACCTTGATGGTAGTTGTGCGCTTTATACAGAAGATAAAAGGCACATCGATACCGTTTACTATGGAAGCTTGCGGTCCAAAGACAGTGCGATACAACACAGCGGAGATGATCTGACCGGAGATTTGAATGGCGACGATGGCCTGGATAACGAGGTGTTAACTCTTGACTTTTCGAAACTAAATCCTTCTGTTTCTTATGTGGCATTTGTATTAAACAGTTTCAGAGGACAGGATTTCGGATCAATTCCTTTCGCGTCAATCAGGATCTACGAAGGTACACCGAAACGTGTTAATGAAGTTTTTGCTAAATATGATATAGCTAATAATCCTGGTTTCTCCGGTCATACCTCTTTGGTTATGGGCGTATTTTATAAGAAGAACGGCGAATGGAAATTTAATGCCATTGGTGAGCCAACCAGAGATCGCAAACTAGAAGAATCGATCAATACGGTACGTCAGAATTACTTATAGAAACCAAAATAACAGGCCCTTCTTCTAAATAGGATAAACAGAAGAAGGGCCGTTTAAAAAACAACTTATGGAAATACTTCCAGGAAATACAGAGCAGCTGCCATCAAAGGCTATTGACAAGGATGGTAATGTTGATTTATCAGCTATCAATCAACAAGATGCGGCAAAGTATGAAAGTCTCAGTAAGAGTCTTGAAAGCAAAGACGTGAATTCGATATTGAATTATGGCGCGGACGTACAGAATTCGATGGAGAGATACAGTAATGAGTTCTTGACTTCCGTACGAACATATAATTCAGGTGAGGTCGGAGGTTTGATCAATGATCTTCTTACTGAACTGAACTACATTGATGTAGATGAACTGAACCAGGGCGGATTTAAGCAGCTACTTTCTAAGATCCCATTTCTGAATAAGTTGGTATTCGATGCCAAAAAGCTTTTTCAGAAGTACGATACTGTTGTCAATAATATAGATAAGATCACGAATAAGATCAAGGCGGGACGTCTGAATGCTATTAAAGACAATAGCTCGCTCCAGACCATGTTTGATAGCAATGTGACATACATCAAACAGATGGAAGACCTGATCATTGCAGGTCAGCTGAAGCATAAAGAACTTAGTGAGAAGCTGGCTGAGATGGAGATAGCTCCTGCAAATTATAATGATTACGAAATTGCAGATCTCAGGGACTTTGTAGGACGCCTTGATAAGAGGCTTGCCGACATGAAAGTAGTTCGCTTTATCATGTTGCAATCACTAGCTCAGATTCGGGTAGTTCAAAACAACAATACATCAATTGCCGAAAAAGCACAATCAATTATCTCAACGACTATTCCAGTCTGGAAAAATCAGCTTACTATTGCAGTTGCGCTTCAGCGCCAGAAGGCTAATGTGGAAATGCAGAAGAAAATCTCTGATACCACCAACACTATCCTGCAGAAAAATGCAGAGTTATTGAAGCAGAATAGTATTGACGTTGCGCGCGAAAACGAGAAAACAGTGGTATCCATTGACACGTTGAAACGTACAACCCAATCGCTCATCGAAACATTGAATGAAGTAAAACGCATTCATGATGAGGGTACACAGAACCGTAAGGTGCTGAATAATGAATTACAATCTTTAGAAACAGAACTTAAAAAGAACGTTACTAATATAAATTGACAGAGCCGGGATGGACGAGATACGGGCAGGCATTTTAGATGAATCGAATAAATTTTTAACAAAGCTACAACTGCATTCAGCGTTTTTTAGCGATGAGATCATTTACAAGATCTATCTGAGAAGTCAAGTCATACATCAATTGTTCGAAAGCAATCCCGAACTCGACATCAATAAGCTCGAGCTCTTTCACCTTCAGTATACGGCTACAGTAATCGAATTATTGAAGAAAATAAAGAAGACCAACGAGCGTAACGTGAGCTTGCTTTATGACGAGATCCAGCTGAACGAAGATTTGATTAATAAGCTGGATCATTCGGTGTTAACGGAAAACAGTTTTAATCTGGAGAAACAAAGGCAGGCGGTAAAGATGAATACCTCCCTGAGGAGGCTTTACCAAGTCCTTTCGGAGAATTCTACAGAGTATCCCTTTTCCAGGAACATCAATTCATTTAATGCCAGGTACTCGCAGGACTTCTTTTTTGATATTTCTTCAGATTCTTTGTTTCAGGCAACAGAATATGATCAGAGCGATGTCTATACTAATGCTTATGCAACTATTCAACGTAAGCTCATGGGGCTTCTCTGCAAATACGACTTTCGGGCAGAGTTCTATTACGGGCTTAAAGCTGGGGATGCAGTGCTAGAAGTTTATAAATTCCTCGGCCAGGAACGGTATTTCTTTTATTATCCTAATCGAACGTTGTTTCTGCTTTTTGATATTGCCATGCTTGGAGATATTAACCTCAGTACGGGCTTATCAAAAAGAGCGAGGATCATTCACGAATTACGTGATAAGAATGACAAGTTAGAAAGCAGGGCAACTGTTCTGAAATCGAGCATGCCGATGGAAATAAGGAACCTGTTGACCGACCATTACAAAAAAATATCAGATATAGATTTCCTTCAAAATATTACCAACTTTGACGTTCAGGCTAATATTTTAAAAACAATGCTGAACACAGACAGCATATAACAACAAGAATAACAATTCACAAAAATGGACTTTTTACACACTCTTCTCGGAGACGACATTCAGGCAGGTTTATTAATCATTCTCAATCTTATCATTATTGAAAGTTTATTGTCTGTCGATAATGCGGCCGTTCTGGCTACTATGGTACTGGATCTTCCTAAAGAACAGCGCGAGAAGGCATTGAAATACGGTATTATCGGCGCATATGTATTTCGCGGCCTTTGTTTAATGGTTGCAGGCTGGCTGGTAACAGTCTGGTGGCTGAAACCACTCGGAGGATTATATCTGCTCTACCTTGCATTCGACTACTTTAAGGGAAAAGCAAGCAACAAGGAAGAGGAGGAAAATGTTGATAAGAACTCAAGCTGGATCTATAAATCAACTGTCGGTTTGTTGGGTAACTTCTGGTCGACGGTGGCTTTGGTGGAAGTGATGGATCTTGCTTTCTCAATTGATAATGTATTTGCAGCAGTTGCGTTTACCGACCATATGTTTCTGATCTATACCGGGGTATTTATCGGAATCCTTGCCATGCGATTCGTTGCACAGGGCTTTGTGAAATTAATGGAGAAGTACACCTTCCTAGAGGCTATTGCATTTATTGTTATAGGTGTTTTAGGATTAAAGCTTTCTGCTTCCGTTTACACCCATTTCGCAGAAGGATCTGAATTTGCCAAATTTTTAGAAAGCGAGCATATGGACATGGCTGTTTCCATATTTACTGTCGCGATATTTGTTATTCCGGTTTTAACTTCGAACTTCTTTAATTTCCCTAGGAAGAATATAGCTCAGGCAGATGTAGCTTACTCTGCAGAACCGGTTTTGGAAGGCCAGGATGAGATCATAGATAAAAACTAATACGATAAAAGCCGGAGGATTTGGGATCCTGCGGCTTTTAAACTTAACTAACTAACTAACTAACTAACTTAACTTTACGTAGGGTATGGTAAATAGTGAAGGGTATATTCAATTATTGAATACTTATTGAGTACTAAGTTCAGGGGCAAAGATGAAATCAAGATGAATTTTTGAAATTATTTTGAAGCTTATAATATGTAGTGAAATCTGTTGACGCTTAAAGCATTTGAAACTATTATCTTTTACTTTTGTACCCTAATTTAATGGGTTTGCATTCTCAGAAAAAGATTATACTATTCGCTCTTAGCCTAAGTATCCTGTTGATGCTGGGCAAATTCACAGCGTTTTTCATTACCCAGTCTAATGCCATCTTAACCGACGCGGCCGAAAGTATCGTCAACGTTCTCGCAAGCGCTTTCGCCTTTTACAGTATCTATCTCTCCTCTCAACCAAAGGATGTAAACCATCCGTACGGGCATGGTAAAGTGGAGTTTTTTTCTATGTTCGTTGAGGGGATACTTATTCTGCTAGCTGGTGTCCTTATTCTGTTTAAATCAGGATATAATTTGTTCTTTCCTACTCAGGTTAAGGATCTTTTTGATGGTGCCATTATTATAGCGGTAACAGGCGTGCTTAACTATGTTATGGGCTTTTACATGGTAAAGCAGTCGAAGAAATTGAATTCGCTAACGCTTTTTGCTGATGGTAAACATCTTCAAACCGATGCTTACAGCAGCGCAGGACTTGTAGTTGGCTTGTTGTTGATTTACTTTACGGGCATCTATTACCTGGATAGCGTTTTATCAATCATAATGGGCTTATACATTATCTATTCTGGCTATAAGCTGGTAAGAAAATCAGTCGGGGGCCTGATGGACGAGTCTGATCTGGCTAAAGTGGAGCAGGTGGTCGAGATTTTGAACGCAAACCGCCATAGTAGCTGGATAGATATTCATAACTTACGCACGCAGACCTATGGGCATGAGCTACACATCGACTGCCATGTAACCTTACCTTACTATTTCGAATTAAACAAGGTGCATGATGAGATTTCAGAGATAGATACTTTGATTAATATGAAGGGCCTTAATACAGAGTTTTTTATTCATACCGATCCCTGTTTACCCCAGTGTTGCCATTACTGTCGTATGCCGCAATGCCCTGTGAGGTCGAAAGTGCAAACTACGGATATTGAATGGACGGTAGAGAATGTAACGCGGAACTTTAAACATTATCACTATAGCCGGGAAAACAACTAGAAGAATTGTTCGGCCTTAAATCCGTAACTTAATAATAAATTCTGTCTGTCTGTTTTTGCTATTTGATTGTATTTAAGACTTGTATTCAAACTCAACCACTTATTGATCTTGAACGACAGGGATGAAGAACCTCTGATCACGTAATCTTCACTATAGTTGAGCGAATGTTGTATAAATCCTAACCCGTCTACAACTATCGCATTGCCAAAGCTGAATTTGAAGAAAAGACGAAGAGAATTTCTATAAGTCTGATAGTTCTCTGATGTAGTATCAGTAAGTCTTATTTTACTGGCTTCATATAATATGCCATTGCTCAAATTTAGTTGATTGTTCCCGTCGTCAAAAAAGGTATAAGCCAATCCAAGGCCTGTTTGCATTTGATTGATGATTTTAAGAGAATAGCTAGTGGTATAGTTACCTAAGCCCCAATAATAAAATCCTGTCTTTTTCTGGTTGAGGTTAAAATCAAGACTTGTGCTAAAATCATTATTGCTAAGTTTCTGGTCTTGCTTACCGTAAAGCCAGGAATTGCTGAAATTAAGGCTTACTTTCCGTTCCCGCACTCCAAATTTGAAACTGTTGTTCAAAATGTAAGAATCTGCAGAATTTGTTTTATTGATATTTCCGGTTCCGGTAAATCCGAGATAATAATGCGTGCTATCCGTAAACTGTGCAAATGCCTGCACGAAAAGCAAGAGGAAGGCAGCGGTAGTCCAAAGTCTTGTCATAGCAGGGACAAAGGTAAAATAAAACCTTTAGGGGCAGAACTCACAAAAGGAGTATGAATTTATCGCATATGATCTTAATAAACAATTAGGATTTCAAGAAAAAACCCGCGCTATGGGAGCCCGGGTTAACTAACCAATTATAATATATAAGTGTGAGATATTATCAAATATCAACCATTAAAGTTCAGAGAATTATCCTTTGCTATGAGAGAAAGGTTCGCTAAACCTGTTCACAATTATCGAGACAATGTTACAACATCTAATTGACTTTTTAAACTTTTTAGTCAACTTTAACATTCTTTAACAAAAATTTGATACAAAAAAAGGAGACAACTTATTAGCTGCCTCCTCAAACCTTAATCAATCTCACTAAACTGAACTATGAAAAAAAACCTTTTTCCTATGAATAGTGGTGTATACGGTACCGGTAGTAAAGGGTTTCCTTTATTACTGTTTTTAAAGAATTATTTGATTGTCAGTCATTAAGAAAATAGATCCGGAAAGTAGATCCCTCTCCTGGAGTACTTTCAACCTCTACTTTGCCACCTAGAGTTTCAGCCTGGGTTTTTACAAGGTTTAAGCCCATGCCTTTACCTGGAATATCTTTTGAATGGAAACGACTGTATAATCCAAAGATCTCCGACCCATGTTTTTCCAGGTCTATCCCAAGTCCGTTGTCACTCACACTTAAGCAAATGAAGTTGTCTACGAAGGTAGTACTAATATGAATTTTTGAAGCTCGCTCTGGGTGCCTGTATTTGATTGCATTAGTAATAAGATTATACAGGATGCTATAGAAATAACCCTTCACACTCTTGAAATTGTTTACTTTGGCAAAATCGCAGGTAATGGAAGTGCCGGCTTCCTCAATTTCCTGTCCCAGGGAAGTTTTCACCAGGCCAACCTCTTCTGAAATTACAATATCTTCCTTGATATTCACTCCTAAGTCCTGAAAAGAGACAATAGTAGTGAGATCTTTAACCACAGTATCAAGGCTCGTTGCCTCACTAACAATGTATTCGATCAACTTTGTGTTTTGCTCGTCATCAAAAGGAGCCATTTTTATCAATGACGCTAATCCGAGGATCTTGTTTATGGGCGACCTCAGGTTATGCGATACAATGTAAGAAAATTGCTTCAGGTTTATATTTTTCTCAATCAGGTCTTGGGTCATTCGTTCACGCTCTTCCTCGTCTTTCTTCCTTTCGCTGATGTCTTCATAGATTCCAAGGATGCCATAAACATTGCCATTTATATCTGTAAGAGGAAGCTTTGTGGTATCAACCCATAAGGTATCTCCGGAAGACTGAGTTTGTGTTTCGATAAAGTGGATCTTGGCTTCACCAGATGCTATAACCTGAGCATCATCATCCCTGTACTTATCCGCCTCCTCCTTATTCCATGGTAGCTCGTAATCTGTCTTACCCACAATCTCATCGACAGTAGAAAAACCAGCGGCGGCTGCAAAAACCGTGTTACAACCGAGATAACGGCTTTCCAAATCTTTCCAGAAAATAGCCTGAGGGATGGAGTTCAAAACATGAGAGAGCATTGCTTCTTTTTTCTGAAGAGTTTCCTCCATGGCCACTCTGTTTGAAATATCAAGCCCTGTTCCCACAATGCAAGTCCTTCCTTCGAAAATGATCGTCCTTCCTGTGAAAAAATAGGGGATCTTCTTCTTGTCTCTGGTATAAAAGTAAGCCTCTACAGAGGATTCTCCTTTCTCAAAGGCTTCATTTATTGCTGCTTTAAGCAGAGGCTTATCTTCTCCAGAAAAGAAGTCAAGAGGCTGCATATGTGCTATTTCCTCATTACCAAAACCAGAAACCAATTCGAAGTTTTTATTCCATTTTAAAAACTTACCGCTCCGGTCAAAAAAGTAGAATATACCGGGCAAGCTGTTAACAATAGACTCTGACAGTAATTTTTGCTTCAGCGTCTCGTTCTCTGCGAGTTTTCGTGCAGTAATGTCATTAACGATACCGTCAACACGGGTAAGTATGCCGTCAGTTAAAACAGGAATAGCCTTAACTTCAATCCATCTCAGACTTCCGCTTTTATGAAATATCCTATATTCTGTTAGCGTTTGCCTTCCTGCGTTCAAGTGAGCATCATCGGCAAACACCCTCTCCTTATCATCTGGATGTATTACCTCGGCCCAGAGCTTAGGGTTAGAGAAAAATTCTTCTGTTGTATAACCGTAAATCTTAGGGCAGCCTGCCGATAGCTTAAGGTATCTTTGATTAACTATATCTTTTGAGTAGAACCCTTCGTTAATAGAACTAAAAAGGTGAGTCATCTCCCGGTTAAGCTGCTCCAGCCGTTTTTGTGTCTGAAGCTGTTCTCTCGCAGCCACCGATATAGTTTCATTACATATCACTAAAATTCCTGATACAGCACCTTTATCATCCTTAATAGGGTTCAGATGGTAGGTTAACAGTATATCTTCTGAAGTGTTAAGGCGATGTACTGCTTCATCGGGGAGGGTTTTTGTTTTGCCCTGACGAGTTGCTTCAAGTTCAGGAGAGATAAATTTCCAACTATCACCCCACACTTCTTCTCCTGGTTTTCCCATTGCAAAGGGATGCATTGAAATCGATTGTAATGCAGGGATATAAGCATCATTGTAAAAAAGAACATTCCTTTCTCCCCAAAATAAGAAGATTGGAGTGCTGGAGTTTAATAGCAGGCTCAGGGAATAACAGAGGTTGGAAGGCCATTCGAAGAAACTGGCAGGTAAAACATGCCGCCAATCACCGGAGCGTATTAAATCTCCTGTTTCGCCTCCACCTTTTAAGAATTCCGGAATTGTGTTTGAGTTTTCCCCCATTTAGCAAAAGAATATGCCCGTTTACGATGCCTGTTGACAATCCATCCCAACTGTACATAAATCACATACCTCGTTCGCAACTTAAACGCATAGGATATCTAAAAGTTGCCATTTCTCAGTAATAATATGTGTGTTTATAAAAAAGCTGCGTAGAAGGTAATCCTTGCTATGCAGCTTTTAATATTCGGAATGAAAACTTATTTCTGGGTGATTTCGCAGAAGCTATCCATGATTTTCATTACTTCTATCCCTTCGGTAGGCGGACAAGGGTTCTCACCGTGTCCGAGGAAGTAATTGACTACCAGCTGGATCATTGGTTGCTGGATATGCTGCGGGGGAGGAACTTCGAATCGTTCTTCTTTGCCGTTCTTTCTAACAGTATAGTATTTATCAAAAACAGCAAAGCTGATTTTTCCTTCTGATCCTACTATTTCAACTAAATCAGTTTTTTCTTCAGGTGCTACTGTGAAACACCAAGTTCCGTTAAATAGTACCTTGTTTTCAAAAAGTATTTCTCCGGTTACCAGGTCGTCTGCCGGATAATAGTTACCCTGATTAACCGAAAAGCCGTGGTAGCGCTTAGCTTTACCAAAGAAGAAAAGCATAAGATCTATTTGATGAGGAGCAAGGTCGTGAAAGAGACCTCCACCTGAGACCTGAGGATTAACCCTCCAATTGTCCTCTGTTTTGGTGATCAGGTCTGACTGATGAGGCTGTAGCATTTTAAGATTCACAAACCTTACCTCTCCGATAACCCTCGCGTCGATCAATTCCTTGATTTTTATAAACAATGGAAGTCCCCTACGATAGTGGGCTACCGTTAATAGGGTATTAGAGGCTTTCTCTGCTTCAGCCATTCGGATTGCCGATTCTGTGTTCATTGTCATAGGCTTTTCTACATAAACCGGCTTCCCGGCTTTCAAAGCCTCCAACGTATACTCTTCATGATTCAGTGGAGGGGTGGCAATATAGATCGCATTAACTTCTGGGTCATTAATAAGTTCAGAGGCATTGGTAAACCATTTTTTAACTTTATGTCTTTGCGCGTAATCTTCCGCTTTAGCTGCGTTCCGCCTCATTACCGCTATTAGCTCTGAATTCTCAGCCTTACTAAAGCCTGGTCCACTTTTTACCTCGGTAACATCGCCACATCCGATGATTCCCCATTTAATTGTGTTAGTCATTTTATTTCTTTATAAAGCCTAATCCTTTCAACCAGTTCTCTACCCTGTCTGTCCACCAGTCCGGTGTTCTGTCTGGGGCAAGTCCGAAGCCATGTCCTCCCTTAGGGTATATATGCATTTCACCTGAAACATTGTTTTTTAACAGTGCTTCATAGAATTTTATGCTGTTTTGAACTTTTACCGTTTTATCATCTCCGGCATGGATCAACATGGTAGGAGGGGTTTGAGGACTTACCTGTGTGTCGTTCGAATATAGGTTGCTTAGTTCTTGCGAAGGAGAACTGCCTATAAGATTATCCCTCGAGCCCTTATGCATGAGCTCATCAGAAAGGCTAATGACCGGATAAACCAAGACCATGAAATCAGGCCGTAGATTAATATTTTCCTTATTGTCAATAACCGCTTTAGTAAAATGAGTTCCTGCGGTAGAGGCCAGGTGTCCACCTGCTGAAAATCCGATGATGCCTACTTTTGCTGTATCAATTCCCCATTCTTTAGCCCTGCTTCTAACAAGTTTAATAGCTTGTTGGGCATCTTGCAATGGGCCTATAGTTTTATCATGCATTATCTTATCTGACGGAAGGCGGTATTTAAGTACGAATGCAGCAATACCCATTTTGTTGAACTCAGCAGCGATATTGGTGCCTTCGTGGCTATAGGACACTATGCGGTATCCTCCGCCCGGAACTATAACTACGGCAGCACCTGTAGCTTTATCTTTTTTGGGAAGATAAATTTCTAAAGTAGGTTTGGAAACTTTTTCGTACCGGATCTGACCCGTGTTATTGACGTTCTTTATCTCTTCGTCTGGTCCATCTACAGCATTGGGAACCTTGCCAGGGTACAAAGGAATAAGCGTTTGTGATTGGGCATTAAAAAAAATTGCGGTAAAAAGCGCAATAACAAATGATTTATGCATTGGCGTGTTTTTACCGCAATAATAAGGATTTTTAGACAGTGATATTATCTATTTATAGTATCCTGACCGGAAAGTAAGTACATAACTCTCATGTTCGAGAGCATCCTTCCATGTATGTATCAAATGTTTATATGCTTCACCTACAGGCCTAATCTTCCGGTCCAGATCATATAATCCAAGTGAGTTAACATTTCCAGCGTCGTTTCTTAGTGCAGAATCCCAGTCCACCTGGTCTGTTAAACTATACCATGTAAATCCACAAATTGGAATACCATCACGCTTCAAGCGACGAACGTTAGCAAATTGTGTTTGTAGCCACCGTAAAGCATGAGCCTCAGATATATTCGTCTCTGTATGCATAACCGGCAATTTGTAACGTGTATAGTATTGATGCGTGATCACGTAATACCCGAAAATTTCACCTGCAGCAGATGTACTTCCGTTCTCATGTACCATATGCTCATTGGTAATATAGTAGTCATTACCCATGATACAATTCCCTTTAATAATATTATTCTCGAACCAGTGGTACTCCTGTTTCGTCATCCCGTTCTCTATCAGATATTCATACATCACTACCGAAATCGGATAGCCATAGCTCAAATCCAAAGAAAGGAAACGCTTCTGATTAAGGAAGGCAGCCAGAGCATCACAATCAGGAGTTTCGGGGTGGAAGTATTCTGAGGATTCACTTTGGATAAAGGTAGCATTTGGTTGCACCTCCAGAATAGCGTTCATCGCCAATACATTAGCCTTACACAAGTTGGTTAGAGCCCGTACAAAGGAGCGATCATCTGTCTTACATTCGTTCCACCAACCGTATTGTCCGGAGAACATGGCCGCTACGAAGATCTCGTTTACCGGAGTGTAGAACTGGATCCAGGGATACCTCTTGGCAAATTCCTTTGCATACTCAGCAAAGTAATGAGGCCAATCAGTATTCTGAAAGTCGCCGATAAAGTCGGGAACACCAAAATGGCAAAGATCCACAAGCGGGACAATATCCTGCTCCTTCAGGTAGTTAAAGGTCTCATCACAGAAAGCCCAATCGTATTGTCCTGGACCAATGTGAGTGGTATGCAAGGGCGCACCATACCTCAAAAATTCGATTCCCATCTCTTTTACAAGGTTGAAATCCTCCTTCCAGTATTTGTAGTGTCCGCATTTTTCCATCTCATCCACTCTCTTGCGTGACCCGTCGGGCAAGGTTATCATGGGATAACTATTTTCAATTCCCGTGGCGAACATGAATTTATTTCTTCTCATAGGGTTGATTAGTGTTCATTCAATAGTGTACTTACAACGAGTTTGATCAATTTGTTTTGAAAGTATTTTTCGAAATCAAGTTGGGGAGATGTAGAAATTTTGCCCGAATGTGGAAATAAAATCCGGGGAAATTAAATTGCAAATTGTGGAATTAGCTGAAACCGAAAGCTTTATTTCCCTGTATAAGTGCCTGTTGATGTTTTTTTAGAAATCAGAACCTCTTTTTGCGGCATGGCTTTGTTTTTGCAATAGTAATGTCATGATGAGAAAACTACTATTAGTAATTCTGCTTCTAAATTGCCTCTCAACAACAAAAGCACAATCTCTAAATTGGTTTGTTTCTGCTCATGTAGGTACAAGTAACTACAAAACGGCCAGTATGAACGGCGCCGTGATGGGTGGGTTTAAGAACGAGATGGGACAGCAAGTTTCTATTGGACCTGTTGTAAAAGGGTATATGCTTAACGGTATTGTGAAGAATCAGGTTGGTGCAAGGCTATATGCCCAAATGAACTTAAGCGGTAAAATTGACGCTTACATTCAATGCGATGCATCAGATGCCACACAGTTTCGAACCGCTCCCGGCAAATCACCGGTACGACTTGAAACAGGAATGGGCCTGAACTTTATGATAAAAGAAAATTTAGGAGTAGGATGTGGTTATACTTTCGGTGAAATTAATCCGCTAAGTAATCAACGTTTAAGTAGTCCTTCTCTAAAAATAGTATACGTTTTGCCCTTTCTATCGAATTCAAGATGGTAGTTTGGAACTCAATAACGAGTGAATTATTACCTTAAACGAGCTCTTTTAATAAGATTTGCGCTTTTGATATTGTTAATCCCAGTGAATTAATAATAGGCTTGCCTATGTTAATTTTTTTTGTCAATATTGCAATGAAATTAAAAGTTATGCTTCAATTGGTAAATCTACCTCAGCCTATTTTCTATCTGGCAGTCACATTGATCGCATTTGTCCTTGTATTAATAGCTATTCCATCTATTATTCACGTTGCCAATCACCGTTCTTTGTTTGACGATATCGATGTAGAAAGAAAGGAGCATAAGAAAGGAATTCCGCGCCTGGGAGGCGTTGCCATCTTCTGCAGCTTTATGATAACAGCCCTGCTTGTGGCCAACGGAGGTGTTTCAAAAGAATTCAGTCTTTTGCTTGCATGCTGTATGATCCTGTTTGCTGTAGGATTAAAAGACGACCTTTGGGGCGTTAATCCAAGTACAAAGTTCGGAATGCAGTTCCTGATCTCGAGCATTATGGTTCTATTAGGGAATGTTCGCCTAACTAGTTTGTATGGGATCTTCAATGTTTACGATATCCCATACGGGGTCAGTATCTTCCTTTCCATGTTGATCATCACTTTTGTCATCAATGCATTTAACCTTATTGACGGAATTGATGGATTGGCTGGCGTAACAGGTGTTGTTGTAAATCTTACTTTAGGGTTAATGTTCGCCGATATGGAACAAACTACATTAGCCTGCCTGTCGTTTTCAATTGCGGGTAGTTGTATAGGATTCCTTCGTTTCAATATTACTCCTGCAAAAATATTTATGGGAGACACCGGCTCCCTCATGATAGGCTTCTTATCAATAATTCTTGCTATTAAATTTATTGAATTAAATAAAATTGGAGGGAATCACCCGATCTTCTACGGATCTGCACCTTCAATTGCGGTTGCGGTTCTTATCGGGCCAATATTTGATGCCATCAGGGTGTTTGTTCTTCGTACTATCAAAAGCGGATCACCTTTCGTAGCGGATCGTAACCACGTTCACCATCGTATGTTACATATCGGCTTCAATCACATCCAGAGTACGTTTATTCTGATGAGCTTCAATCTGCTGATGATCTATGTAGCATTATCATTTAGATCGTTAGGAAACTTCGTACTGATAGGAATCCTTTTCTTAATCTGTTTGATCTTCAATAACCTGTTGACATTCTTTATTCGTTCAAAGAAACGTAAAAGCTATAGTATTGTTAATTTTCTTTGGTAAGGGAACAGTCTGAAGTTTTCTCTGTTGCTTATAAATGATTGAAGAAAAAAGCGTAAAAATTGACGACCGGGAAGTTTTCTACCTTAAAAGAACCGGTGTCAGTCCCAAAACAACACTTATTTTTATTCATGGCTTTCCCTTCAGTTCTTCTATGTGGAAGCCACAGCTGGAAGTCCTTCCGGAAGGGATAGAAGCTTACGCACCAGACATCCGGGGCTTTGGAAAAAGTACCACTCCTCATTCATTTTTCTCTGTTGATCTTTTTGCAAGGGACCTATTTGCTTTCCTCGACACCTTGCAGCTTGGTCAGGTGGTTTTATGTGGACTTTCTATGGGAGGGTATATTTCTCTTAGAGCAGCCGAAATTGATCGAAGCAGGATCAAAGGTATTGTACTATGTGATACGAATTGCGTTGCAGATACTAATGAATCTAAGTTGAAACGCTTTAGTACGATAGATTTAGTTGCCTCGGGTAGGAAAAATGAGTTCGCGGAAAGTTTCCTTAAGAATTTATTTGCTGAATCATCTTTCGAAAAGAAGGATCCCGGGATTGAACTGATAAGAAGCATTATTCTTAGCACAGCTGGTTCTACCATTTGTGGCTCCCAGCTAGCGCTTGCTTCCAGAACAGATACTTCGGCGGTACTAGGCGAAATAGCGGTACCTGCTTTGGTTATTCGTGGAGAGTATGATCAAGTTATGACCCCAGCTCAGGCCATTCAGTTACAGCAAGGTATAAGGAGATCTGAACTTATTACTGTTCCATCTGCGGGACATATGTCTAATATTGAAAACCCTGAAGTTTTTAATGATGCCCTACTGAATTTCTTAGCCAAACATTTCTCTTAGATATTGTTTTTATTGAGCAATGACGGATATAGAAGAATTGCTCGAGGAGAATGGTCTGGTATATCTTACTGATTCAACCCCAGGTATAACCAGGGAAGTAACAGAAGAAGGTTTTGCTTATTTTAAGAAGGGGCAGCCTGTTACAGATCAGAAGACGCTTGACCGCATAAAGCGTCTGGTACTGCCTCCCGCTTGGACCAATGTTTGGATTGCTCCGAAGGCTAATGCTCACCTTCAAGCAACAGGAATAGATGCTGCGGGAAGAAAGCAATATCGCTATCATAACGATTGGGCTAAATCCCGGAATGAGAACAAGTTTTACAGAATGGTGGAGTTCGGTAAGAAATTGCCTGAGTTCCGGAAGAATCTGCTAAAGGATCTACGCAGGAAAAATTTCGACGACAGGAAAGTGCTCGCCATTTCAGTAAGCCTAATGGAGAAGACGCTCATTCGTGTTGGTAACGAGTCGTATAAGCAATTGTATGGGTCTTATGGTCTTAGTACGCTCAGGGATAAGCATGTGAAGATCGAAGGAAGTAATATGAAGCTATCCTTCATTGGCAAAAAGGGCGTAAACCACGAGATCAATCTTACCGATCGCAACCTCGCCAAGCTCGTAAAGAAATGCCGGGACATCCCAGGACAGGAGCTTTTTCAATATTATACCTCCGATGGTATAAAAAGGTCAATCGATTCGGGAATGGTGAACCGGTATATTAAGGAGATAACCGATTGCGACTTTACCGCAAAAGACTTCAGGACCTGGTATGGTACCTTGGAAGGATTAAAATCTTACGCCATTTTCGAGCCTGCAGAAACTGAATCAAAACGTAAAAAGATCACTAATGCAGTTTTGGATGAAGTAGCTGCCAGACTGGGAAATACCAGGGCGGTCTGCAAAAAATACTATGTATTCCCTTCGCTTATAGAAGCCTTCGAACGTGGTGATCTATATCCCTATTTGAAAAAGATCACCAACATAACCCCTAAAGTTACTGATGTAGCATTGAACACCAACGAAAAGGTATTATTGAAGTTTCTCAAAGACGAACGAAAGAGGAAAGAGAAGACCGCCTAGACCGAGCGAGGGGATTTCTCCCCCTGTGGAGACTAACGGTAGAAGGAGGCATCGAAGAACTTTCCCCTCTCCTTGAGGAGAGGGTTAGGGTGAGGTGATCTTCCAAAACTTAAGGAACCAACCTCTCCGATTTTCCCTTTGCCGGTTTCTTAGGATCATTATACTGATTATCATTTTCAGACGGAGCATTTTTGAGTGGAAGATCAGCCACATACCGCCATCGTCCATTCAACAGCTTCAATCCGTCATACGAAAGATCCGGCCCGTAAAGCTCTGGCTTATCCTTTAATTTGGGGTCGGGTGCTGCGAGGTGATCAAAAACAATGGTTCCTTCTTGTGGATTATAATTTAAGATCATGGAAGCCTGGCGGGAATACTCGAAGATGATCCGGTTCTTACCCGCGTATTCCTTATTCCCATCGAAAACCGGCAAACCGAAATAAGCCTTATTATTTTTGAAATAAAGTATCTCTATAACCTTTTTCGTTGACTTAGGGGTATTGCCTTTCCATCCCAAAAGGACATAATAAGGTTGTCTTGCACTGTTCACAACCGGGATGATCTTATAATACTGACTTCCGTACCACTTGTCGTTTGTTAGGACTGTATCTTGTGGCCTTTTAAGTACGGCAGTATTGTCAACTAAAGGAAACAGCTTCAACCCCTGTGGGCTGTTCATTTGAATAGTTCCGTAGTAGCGATAGCTGCCATCATCATTCATCACATGCCAGGTGAAGGTCTTAAACTTATTATCGGGAGATCTCTGTATCGTTACTGTCTTCAATGAGTCAAAGCCATAATTGAATGAACCCGGTACTTTCAATGCCTTCACTAGTATCTTCACCATTTTGTAAGTAGCCTTATACCGTTCAGCCTCATTAGTATTGTTAATCGTTTCCTTTCCGAGCAATACTAGCGAATCCTGGTACTTATCCAATTGCTGTCGCGCAGAAGTCTGCCCTTTAAGGGTTAGCGACAGGCCTATAAAGAGAACGATATATAAGAATTTCCTGATCATCCTTAGTAAAACTTGTAACGTATGTTAGCAACAATATTATAAATTCTTTGATTGTTTTTAAGACGTTCCGTTTAAGTAGTTCTACCACAAACTTAATACCTGATTTTCGTATGACTTTCAATGGGGATCCCCATTTCAGATTTCTCCCCGTATACTGATTAATTGTTTATTTTTGAAAGCGTAAGGAAACTATTGTGGCTAAATTCAGAAAAAATTCACATCTCATCCTGTATAGAAGATATGCATCCTGGTTGAAATACATCATGATGTTTTTATCGGTGGCAATCGTAACGCTTTTTCTTCCCAAGCAGCCCCGCTTTAAATACGAGTACGAGAAGGGTAAATTGTGGATGAATCAGGATTTGATCTCTCCTTACGGTTTTGCCATTGAAAAAACTCCCGACGAGCTGGAGAAAGACAGACAGGACGTGCTGAAGTCAGTACAACCAATTTACAAATTCGAGTCGGATGTGATGGACAATGAACTCCAGACCTTTTTTACGGATTTTGAGTTGAAATGGACCACTTCAGGGGAGAAGCTTAGTGAAAAAAGTCTGTATAAGAATTTCGGAGCCAGTCTTTTAACCAGCATTTACCAGAGAGGCGTAATGACCCTCAGCAAGCGTTACCAGCGTAGTGGAGAAAATTATAATTTCCAGCTTATCAATAATAATGTTTCAAAGCAGCTAAATACAGTAGAAGCTTTTACCCTCGAAACTGCAAATAAGTATGCTGAACAGGAAATCAAAAACAACGCGGCGATCGGGAATAAGGAGTGGCTGCTGAGCATTGTGAAGGACCGCATTAAGCAGAATTACATTTTCGACGAACTTCTAACAGAACGGCTGGAAGAGGAGGGTTTAAGGAACATTTCCCTGACGCGGGGAATAGTTCAGAAGGGGGAACTTATCGTTTCTAACCGGGCTCTTATTACACCAGAGGTATATCAAAAACTGGAATCGCTGAAGAATACTTTTGAAAAGGATGATAGGATAAGGGGAGATAAGCGCGTCATTTTTATAGGCCAGTTCCTGCTCGGGGGCCTTATCGTTTCGCTCCTGATGATATTCCTCCGACTATTCAGAAGGGATATTTACCAGGATAACAGGCAGATCTCCCTGATCCTGATAGTGATCACCTCTATGATGGTAACCCTGTCCTGGGCCATTCAATTTAAGATACCAAACGTTTATTATATCCCTTATGCGATCGTTCCCATTATCATAAGGATCCTGTTTGATACCCGTCTTGCTCTAAATATCCATTTATTGGTAGTATTAATAGCCGGCTTCTTCGTCCCAAATAGCTTCGAATTTGCTTTCCTTCAGGTTACATCGGGGATGGTGGCGATCTACAGTATAAAAAACCTGGTTAAACGGGAGCAGTTCCTGATCTCGGCGCTGTTGATCCTGTCGGATTACTTCATCTGCTTCGTAGGGATCTCGCTGATAAGGAACGGCTCTTTTCTGCAAATAGAATGGCTTAATTTCATTCCTTTTATCATCAGTGTGCTTTTATCCTTATTAGCTTATCCGCTGATCTATTTATTCGAGCAGATCTTTGGTATCACTTCCGAAGTAAGTTTGATGGAGCTCACCAATACCAATGCCAAGCTGTTGCGCGAATTATCCTATAAGGCTCCGGGAACCTTCCAGCACTCTTTGCAGGTAGCGAACCTCGCAGAGGCAGCGATTTACAACATCGGGGGCAACGGATTACTTGTAAGGGCAGGTGCCCTGTATCACGATATCGGCAAGATGGAGAACCCTCAATACTTCATCGAGAATCAAAATAAAGGCTCAAATCCGCACGATTCCCTTTCTTATGAGGCCAGTGCCCAAATTATCATCAGGCACGTCACAAAGGGTATTGAAATTGCCAGGAGAAATCACCTGCCGGAGATCATTATTGACTTCATCAGAACACATCACGGCAACACACGAATGGACTATTTTTACCAGTCCTTTCTGAAAAACTTTCCAGAAAAGTTCGTTGATGAAAATATTTTCAGATACCCGGGACCAATTCCTTTTTCGAAAGAGACAGGTGTATTAATGCTAGCCGATTCGGTAGAGGCAGCTTCAAGAAGTTTAAAAGACCCCGATGCTAAAAGTATCAACAGTTTGGTTGACAGGATTATAGACTACAAGCTCGACCAGGGACAGTTAAATAATAGTAACATTACCCTGAAGGATATCGCCATGATCAGGCAGATATTTAAGAGCATGTTAATGAGTATTTACCACGTGAGAGTAGATTACGACCTGTAGAAAAGTGAAATTTTTTTTTGAAGGGAAGAGCTAATTACTATATTTGCACACCCAAAAACGGGGAAATGGTTACAAAACCAAAGTTCTTTTAAGATTATAAGATCAGTACCAAAGCTGATTTAAAGATAGCCGGAGAGGTGCCTGAGAGGCCGAAAGGAACAGTTTGCTAAACTGTCGTACTGGCAACGGTACCGCGGGTTCGAATCCCGCCCTCTCCGCTGATAGTAATATCAAAAATAAATAAAAGCCTGTAAATGAGAAATTTACAGGCTTTTTTCATTTAGAAAAACCACCAAATTATTCAATATTTCTTAAAAAAAAGGTGAGCGTTTCGGTGAGCATTTTTTATTTTTAAAAGTGCTCACCAGAAATGTTGTAAGTTTCAGTTTTTCAACGTGTTCGATGAGTGTACATCTTGATTTCTTCGAGCTGCGATGCGACATTTATTAATCTTAACAAGTGTATGAAAACGAATTGCAGTTTACTTTTTTATCTCAAAAAAAGAAGTAGTTACAAAAATGGTCCTATCTCAATCTATTTAAGGATCACTATTGATGGGGGACGTGTCGAACTGGCCACAGGCAGAAAATGTGAGCCCTCAAGATGGAACTCTGCAGCTGGTAGGGCCAACGGGACTAAAGAAGAAATTAGGAGTTTGAATTCCTGGTTAAGCAGTATTGAAATCAGGATCTATGAAATTGTTAGGGAATTAAACGAAGCAGAAGAGGTTGTTTCCGTAGAAGTTGTTAGAAATAAATTTCTGGGTAAGGAAACTAATGCCAAAATGCTACTTGAGATCTTTAGTGACCATAATAAGAAGATTGAGGCTTTAGTAGGAGATGAGTATGCTTCCGGAACTCTTCAACGATATGAAACAACACTTAAACACATCCGTGAATTTCTAAAGGAGCAATATAAGGTTGCTGATATTGAAATTACCCGGGTTGATCATTATTTTATTACTGAATTCGAATTCTACTTACGTTCGGTGAGAAAATGTGCTAATAATTCTGCTGTAAAATATGTCAAGAACTTTAAGAAAATAATCAGAATATGTATTGCGAATGGTTGGCTGGATAAAGATCCATTTATTAATTATAAGGCGAAGGTTAAGAGCGTAGATCGAGTGTTCCTGACAGAAGAGGAGTTAAAGACAATAGCTGAACATACTTTCGAAGTTGAGCGGTTAAATTATGTAAGGGATATCTTTCTATTTAGCTGTTATACTGGTTTAGCATATGCGGATGTTCAGAAGTTAAAGAGAGCTGAGGTTGTTAAAGGGCACGATGGAGAAAGCTGGGTTAATACTAAGAGGAAGAAAACAAATACTGCTACCCGGGTACCCTTATTACCAGCAGCTTTGGAGTTAATTAATAAGTACAAAACGTTTCCTCCTTGTGTAAATTCCGGCAAGGTGTTTCCTGTCTCCAGTAATCAGAAAATGAATGCTTATCTCAAAGAAATTGCCGCTGTTTGCGGTATCGATAAAACCCTAACTTATCATATTGCCCGGCATACTTTTGCAACCACTGTTACTCTATCTAATGGTGTTCCAATAGAAAGTGTAAGTAAAATGCTTGGGCACACCAGTATTAAGACGACCCAGCATTATGCCAAGATTTTAGATCTGAAGGTGGGAGGGGATATGGAGAAGTTAAAAAGTAAATTTAAGTAGGACTCTATTTGAAGGCTCCTGATCTTTTGCCTGCCGAGACCGTTTGCGAAGCTTCCTACAAATTAAAATCTATCTTCTGCCGGCTGTAATAATGCGACGGAATTAAAAAAAGAAGGTAGATAAAGATTTTCAACTATTTTCGGAATGAAGGCTGCCAGTAAACTGGTAGCCTTTTTCAATCATGAGCGTTTAACCACGAATGAATAGATAAGGTTTACGGCCAAGTACCTTACTTAAAAGTACGAAAAAAAAATATATCAGGCTGAATGCTAAATAAATACAAAAAAGATTAAAATTATTGGGTTACCCTTTGATGCTTTTAGGAATTAAGTTATTCCAATCCATGAGTTGTGGTTGGTAGAACTTGATATTTGACCATTTAGGGCTAGGGCTGGTCTACCCTAATTTTATGACTTAAGTGCTCTTTTTCAGGAGCTTTCCGTGTGAACCGGTCGGCAAATGTAAGAGACTTATTTTAAATCTGCAAAAAAATATAAATTAAAATAAATTAATTATAGGATTTGCAGTCACTCTTCAGCAAAAAAAGATGTTGAAGCTAATCGTTAAAATTAAAATAAGAATAAATGAATCTAGAAATACTTTCAATAAAAGAGCATGGCGATGCTACTAAAGAATACGTTATGTTACGTGCAAATGCCACTATTGATTTAGGGAATTACGCAATAGTGGATACAACCTTCAACAAAAAAGGGGGCGTGTCAAATGTGATGAGACATTATTATCGTTTCCCAAAAGGACATATGGTTAAAAAAGGGCAGTTCATTTCCCTGTGGACTTGCAAGGGTACCAACCGAACTGGTTTAAAAACGAACCATGGTGACCCGCTTCATAGGTTCTATTGGGGGTCGTCTCATGCTATTTGGAATGATAGTAACACTGATGTTGCTGAATTGCTGCTGGTTAAAACTTTGGAAAAGACAGCTGCATAACGATAATTAATACCAGGCTGACTGTTGTTTACAGTCAGCCTATTTACTAAATCTGATTAAATGATAAAAAACTTTAATACTCCTAGAATAACTAAAGATACGAGACAAAAGATCGCCGACGCGATCATTAGCCAGGGATTGGCGTATAACGGAAAGGTAAAGCAGGCTGATTTTTTAAACAGGTTGTATGACCTTAGAGAAATGCCATCTACAGATTCCCGCCCCCAATACAACAATGCATATAAAGATATACACCAGCACGCTGATATGAATCCTCAAGATTGGGATGAAGGCTGGGTTTTCACAGACGAAAGGCTGAATCTGATGCATTGTTCTGATGAAGAATATTTAAATTTTCTTCATTTGACGGTATTGCCCATTTTGCGGGAAAACGATGGTTCAGCTCAGGAACTGGTCATCATTTACAATAAATACCTGAATAAGTACGGCTTCGGGATGGCTAAAGAGAAGGAAACAAAAGATGGGGCTCCTATATTTTCCATTGGTCCATTAGATATGTTACAAAATGTCCAGGCAACGAAATCGGTAGAGCTCAAAAAGTATCTGGACTCTGATTACGTACATAAGAAAATAGATTTGATGAATCAGGCAGCAAACGAAGATACTGATGTGGCTATCGGTACTGGTAAGGAGCTGTTGGAGACAATATGCAAGTCTATTTTAAAGCAGAAGAATATTGCTGCGGACAAGGATTGGACATTACCGCAGTTACTGAAAAATACGACTGCAAGTATAGATCTTAAACCGAAAGGGGTAGAAAATCCAGATAATGCGGAGCGTTCAATTAAACAGATACTAGGCGGTGTATCTTCCATTGTTCAGGGTATGACTGAGTTAAGAAATTCTTATGGTTCCGGGCACGGTAAAGACAATGATTTTAAGGGACTTGATCCTGTTTATGCGAAACTTTTCACCGGCATGGTTGCTGATACATCCCTTTTCTTTTTAGGTGTTAATGGCAAGACTGAATTAGAAGAGTAAGTAGGCATTTTGCTCTTCTAATTTTGTCAATTAGATAGGCATTAAGTTCAGTATCAACTTATAGTAGGCCCTGCGGTTTTTGTTGGGCCTACTAATTCATCCCCCGGAGTAGAAACTTGGATGAAACGGAGAGCCATAGTGCTAGTTTTGTATTTTATAATGACAGGTGGAGATAGAAATAGAGGTAATCTGCAGTGTTGTGATCAAGTAACCCCCATCTGCCAACATTTAAGAAGATATAAGTAAGTTAAAAAACAGTAGTAAAGTCTGGCCTGTCGGGTATCGCATAATTTAAAGAACCCTTTAGTAACTAAAAATTACCCTCTCACCGCTCTAGCGGTTTCCTGAAAACGCTATATTTCATCTTGGTTTCGTCATCTAGAATGCTCGTAATCGCACCGATATCCAGTAAATTAAAAAAAGTTTCTTCACTAGTGAGTGCAGCGAACTTCATTGCCTCGTAGTATCCCGTGTAAGTAGTGGAAGTTAGTACGCAAATTAGAAAAGTAACGGATGACGCTAACCAATTTATGTCCAAGATGAGTGTAGCTGAGGAAATAAGAATAGCCAAAAAAACTAAAATCAATCTATTAGCTGATTTTAATCTAGCGAATATGCTATTTGCTACAAAAAAGGCTGCTAATACCCAGAAGTTTGGATAGTTCTTGGTAACTAAGGAATAAGTTAAAAATGATACTAAAATGGCTACAGTATAAAGCACTAGCTTTTTATTATCAACAAGAATTTGTGACGACACTTTTGCTAAAATTCCGGGGTTATAATGAACGAAATTTAAACGAATTCTTCTATTTAATAATTGCTTTTTGAAAAAGTTGTAGTTACCAAACTCCTTGGAATCAGGTAAAAATACCTTTAGTTTCTCATCAAATGATTCCGAGCTGTAAGACAAGTCTTCTTCATTCAAAGGGTTAAACAAGATGGTTAATAAAATTGGGTTCGCAAAATCTACGAAAGTGAAATTATTGAGAGTATACAGGGAGAAATTTTGTTCTGAGCACAACCTCTGTAAGGCTGCAATAGGAGGATTCGTACCACCCGAAGTAGTTACAAAGCAGCCATATTTACGCTTTTCGTTTACAGCATCTTTGTTCCTAAAAACCAAGAAAAATATGTTACCATCAGCGCTACGCAATTCTCCGTGACAATTCTCAGTCAATTCATCTACATCCCAACTAGTGTCTGGGAACGTAGCTTTTATCTTGCTTGTAGGTTCAAAGATATTGGAAAAGCTTGATATTTGTTCGGTATCATTCCCTCCTTCGTTATTTATTAATACTAATTCAACCGTCATAATAAAGACTACGATTTTAGCTACTCCGACATGTAAGGGCAAAAATCTAAACTCGAAGTAATTATACAAATTATTTACTACTTAAAGAGTGTAGGTAAGCATTAGAATTGGTGCAGTAATACTTCCTTAATTTGTGAGGATGAAATTTACGGCGTTAAAATTTCATCTTGGCTTTTACGATGGCAACAGTTGCCCTCTGATGCAGGCAATGTTATGTTTTTGGGTTTGGGAAAAAATCTCAACGCTTATGTTTAGCTACGGGCGGTATTTTTGCCTCAAAACCTCGCCTTTTCAGCCATTGGCTCATTTTTCTGGTTGTGCAAAAGGCAAATGGGAGCTATCCCGAAACAGAATAAAAAAATTCAACAGCTGATAACGACTTCTAATAAATTTTACTCATTTGCAGATGAAGGGGGTATGCCCTTTCTTTATTCATTCGGCTTAAAGAATAACGCAGCTATTTCATTTTCACCTATAACAGATTCATCAAAAATGCAATTGCTAACCCAAAGCGTAATCTTTTACGTTTTTAAGCAGGATTTGTCATTTTACAGCATATTCTGCAACAGCCTTGTGGTAGAGGGATGTTGTCTTAACACTAACTACTTACGTGAATTTGCACTTATTAATAAAAAATCCTGAAATCTTACTACCTTCCCAACTCAATTGAGTTTAGAAAACCTTACTCTGTAACAACCTAATTAGAACAATTATATTATGACAGCAATTCCTGTTTCTCTGGATCCTTTATATAGAAGATACGAACCGGCCATAAACTCGGAGCATGCATTCCTATGCGATATGCAGACTTTGCAAATGCAAGGATTGCAAGGTATTTTGGTGACTAGTGAACCGGCCGTATCAGAAACTGATAGGATAATAAAGAAGATAGATAAAAAAACCCTTATTTAATGGCAATCACATTTTTAAAAGGCTCAGAGCTTAATACTGCTCTTGAACATCTTATCGAAGACGCGGATAATTACCTATATCTTATTTGTCCTTATTTTCATTTGCATGAGAAGCTGAAAGTTGAATTGAAGGATAAAAGGGATCAACCAAACTTGAAAATTGTAGTCATGTTTGGGAAAAACGAAGAGGGTATTCATAAGAGTTTAAAGAAGGAGGATTTTGACTTCCTGAAAACTTTCCCAAATATCGAAATACGTTATGAGCCCAAACTTCATGCGAAATACTACGCCAGCGAAGATCGGGCTATCATCACATCTTTAAACTTACTTCAATACTCCCATGATCATAATATTGAGGTGGGAGTTATAATGGATGTAAAAGGAATCCTCGGAAGTCTTGGAGATTTAGTGAGTTCTGGAAATAGCGCTGAAGGCGACTCTTACTTATATTTTGAGAAAGTGATTAAAAATTCTGAATTAAAGTATCAGCGTGTGCCCACATTCGAAAAAGCGATGCTGGGGCTCAAGAATGAATATAAGGGTTCAAACGAAAAAGTAGATCTTCTTTCCGAAATCTACGAATCCTCCCCGTTTAAAACGCTAAAATATAAATGGGAAAGTAAACAGAATGACGATAAATCTGAAAATAATAAATGGGCAAACAACTCGCATTCGGAGGGGAAGGGATATTGTATTCGCACTGGCCAACAAATACCTTTTAATTTAAAGAAACCGTTTTGTTCCCAAGCGTTTAGTACTTGGTCACAGTTTGGTAATAAGGACTACGCAGAAAATTACTGTCATTTTTCCGGAGAGGATTCCAACGGTAACACGTCTTTCGCCAATCCCATTTTGAAAAGAAACTGGCGAAAGGCTAAGGAGCTACATAAATTTTGAAGCAAGGCAAAAAGTATTTCGAAAAAAGGTAAGTCAACTAATTCGCCTAATGTTTTTGCGCAATGACAATCTCCCCTAACATATTTAAGATAGACAAAGAACACCGGTTGTTAAGAACGTTAACTAAGACTGATGATATCATTAACACAATCATAAAAGATGCCTTTAGTAAAGCTGGTTTGAAGTTGCAAAAAAGAGATTTAGAGCTGACTGAATTTAAAAAAGGTAATATTACTTATTATCTTTATCTACACTCTATCCCCGAAGCGCAATCTGAATGGGCAAGCTTTCTACCTGAAGAGTTAACGGGCAATACAGATAAGTTTAATCAGACGAAAATTTCCTTAATCCTTTTTATTAATACTGAACATGAATTGTACGCGATAGTTGGTGGAAATGCCTTTAGGATTATTGTTAATTTTATTGATCACTTGTTTGGACTAACTACCTACGATCGTATAATTTCGCTCGACGGCGACGAAGCGACTTCTACCAAGTCTAGGGGAATTACCGGTCAACGAATTGGAATGAGTGAACAGTTTAGGGACCAATATAAGATGATAAATTATCTTCAGTTTGGAAAAATTCCTAAAGAGCTACACGTAAAATTGAATGTACAAACTGTAAACGATCATTTTAGTTTTCTTCTATCAAAACCCTCGGATCGCTTAAATGTAACGTTTGGCAAAGCTATTCGAATTAATAAGCAAGTAGACTTTAACACCCTACATCGCTTGGTGGAAGAACTTGGTGTCATATTAGAGATGGCACCACAAGATTTACTTAGTTCTTATATTCAAATCAGAGATTTAAATCTCATTGATGAACTGCAAAAGGAATTAAATCGTCGGATATACAACAATATCCCAGTTATTCTTGGGACCAGTAATAGCTATAAAGATAATTTTGAATTTGATTTTTGCAGTCCCAATAATATTGAGGCATTTTACGAAGCAGAATCATATCAATTGAAAGAAAAGAGAGAGGATAAACATGAGCCTTTTGCAACTGTCACAGACAAGGATATAATTTATGATACGGTAGTGCGGCGAGCTTATGAGCTTCACGGAAACGACGAGACTTCAATTTTATATTATCTACGTGGAGTAAGAATCCATTGCTACTTAGGCAAGAAACAAACTACCAGCAGTGGTTTTTTTTATCATTTCAATGCGGAGCTAAGTATCAGAGACGAACCTGTTTTTTTAATCGACACGAAATGGTATAAGTTAAAGGACGCATTTGTACGAAGCTTAACCGCCCAAACAGAAATTTTATTTAAAAGTTCGAAATTAATGCCGGGAATTTTAAATAAGAGTTGGGATAGAAAACTGGGGACAAAAGCAAAACTTATTGATGAGGGAGATTATAATAAGTTATATAATGGCCTACCTGGCTATTTTGTTATGGATACCATTACCCCGGATGGCGTTGAGCTTTGTGATATCATTTATATGACGTCCACAGAACTTTATCTAATTCATGTAAAACACAGCTTCACCGCTCGAGTTCGCGAATTAACAAATCAGATATCGATAAGTGCTAGAAGAGTTTCCGAAGCCGTGGCGGCTAAAAATCATTCCTATTTTCAAAGAGTTTACAGTTCTATTTTAAAAAAAGGTAGAAGTGTGAATCAACTAAATGAGAAACAATTTGCAGATCTCTTTTTCGAAAGAAAACTAATATATGTCTTTGCAACAGCGTCGCAATTTGAAAACGATCCTCTCATTGAGGATAATATAAGTTTATATAAATCAAATATAGCTCGCTTTTCATTAACAACCTGTGCTAGCGAAGTGCGTACAAACTATAGTATTGACTTTTTAACCTGTCAAATTAAAAGAGGGTGAATTCTATGCTAAATCAAGAAGATATTTACCAGCTAATCTATAAAGAACAGTGGGAGAAACTGCTCGAAATCCTTCACCGGCAAAAGGAGGCATTAGCATCGGACTCTCTTTTACTTGCGGCCTCTAAAACAGTAGAAAGAGAGTTTTTTAGAAAGGTGGCAGAGTTTTCTGATGACAGAGATGACATCGCAGTTGTTCTGGAGACATTTTATTTATTGAATCACGGAAACTTTTATAAACTAGAAAAACACAATGTAGAGAAATTGGGAGATCAATTATCCTTGAGGCTACCCAAACAATACCGGCACCTTTCTTCCGAATTAAAAAAAAGAAGAGCGGAGGAACAAGAGCAGGTTAGAGATTTTTCTGTTACACCTAGCGAGCCTTCCGATGTTTTGCCTGATAATTGGATTGAAATATATAATCGCCTGTTTGAAATAATGGATGTAAAGGGGGATGCTGCTACATATTTTTCTGGCCCGCGATTTATTAATATAGTTAAACAAATAAAACCCTATTTCGCTGACTATAGCCAATATATCAATCAAAGAGAAGCCGAAGGCAAGAGCACTACAAGGAAAATTTACTATTTTGATATTTTAAAGGAGCTAAGTTTTACCGAAAGGATAAAGACTATAAATTCTATTCTGGAAATAATCAGGCCCTACGATAGGGAGCGAGTAGAAGCAATAGAGTTTTTACTTTATAATAAAAAACCTCACGATCTTAAAAAGGAAAGCCCGTCAAAGGTAAAGCCCATCGTCTTTATATCCTACTCTTGGGACGACGAGGAGCACAAGACATGGGTTTTGGATTTAGCCAACAGACTGATTTTAGATCAAGTTGATGTTAGAATTGATAGACAGCTACTACGAGCAGGAACTAGTCTTCAATATACCATTGAGCAGTCTATAGCTAAGGCAAACAAAATCCTTATCATTTTTACTCCAAATTATAAAGAAAAAGCTGATCAACGAAAAGGCGGAGTGGGCTACGAATATTCTATTATGAATGCAACCCTGTATGAAAACCAAACTATTAACGATAAAATTATTCCAGTTTTAAGAAAAGGTTCTAAGAAAGCCAGTATCCCTGAGTTTATGCAACAGTATATTCATATCGATTTTAGGCGTAATGAAAATTTCGAAAACAGTTATAATGACTTAAAAAGGGAGATCTTTAATGAGCCAGCATCATTTCAGTGATAAATCTGACAAGAATGTGTCTGGAGGGGGCAGTATGTTCCTGTACGTTTTTTCGGTAGCACTTCTTCTGGCTCAATGACCTTCGTTTTTAGGGGTCAACATGCTCCGGTACAAAGAGCATTTATCTCTGAGGAGGGGTCAGTATCCGCCGGAATTGCATGCATTTAAGCGCTGCAAGCGCATTTTGCTACTTATAAAATAGCTGGCAAAAGTGGGGTCAACATAGTCCGGAATATCCATTGAAAACACTATCGATCATGAATTACTACAAATTGATTCAACACCAATCTATTTTAGTGATATTCCAAGTCTTGCTATAAAAAAGTATATCACGTCATCCCACGCAGAAATTATTAAGCTCCAATGCTTATTTTTCGACCAAATAGTATACTAGCTTTAAGAAAGGGGAGAACTAAGCCACAAGCACTATTTGAGACTTTTAAAGTTGGGAACGTGAGATTGTCGGACTTTGAAAGTGTCCAGCAAGGCCTTCTCGATTCTTTAATATCAGATGGTTATTTGAGAGTTGGTGAAGATGACTGCTTAGAAGTTGCAAAAGTTTTAATGATCGTCATAGCAGGCCGCCTTCGCGAAAACGGTGCAATGAGCTATTGGCATTATGTGGATGTTATGCGTAGCAAGATTGACGTCTTAGTTGAGGAAGGATTCTTAGAATTTACAAATAAATTGTTTACTTCTGATGAAATAAGCTATCTCAACTTCCTTTTAAACAAAAAGGAATTCAGTAACGGGATGGACCTCAGGAATAAATACCTTCACGGCTCAAATAACAGATTTGGGGAGCAACAGGAGGTTGACTATTGCACTTCTTAAGAACCTTTATTTTAATCTTTTAAAATTAAAGGACGATTTTGAACTTTACGAGCGATATATGAAAAAGGAAGCTTGAACAGAGCTCTCTCAAGCTTCCTTTTTCTTTAATGCTGGTTATTCTCTTGCTGCTTCCACGGCTATGTGTCCGGCAAAAGTGGTTACAAAGGTCTTCAAACCAGTTAGTTCAGAAATTCCTTCAAATGCACCTGTATTTACTGCTGTACGAGGACTCGTCAGGATAGCTGCAGATGTATAAAGCTGCTCCCTAACCAGTTTTTGACAAAGAATGTCATATCGTTGCAGATATGAAGCGCCCTGGAAGTCTGGAAAAACTGGAAAGTGGGGAGATTTGTCACGCACCGAGCGTCTCGACTCAGGAGCATCTTCAACAACCATTAGCCAACCTACAAAAGGCCGTGGCTGTTCTCCAAATGCATTTTCCCTATAAGCTGTCCAAAGGTCATGAGCTGTACCAATAGCTTCCTCCGTACGGTTGTTGAAGTTATTTCCAAAGGAGGGTCCCACCTGACTCTTTAGCTCAATAGCAGCAATCAGACGATTATTGTTTATTACAAGCAAATCCCACTGCTTGGTAGGCCTAAAATACCCAGGCAATGTTACTACTGATTTGTTTCTGTGAATTTGCGCATGGGCAAGTCCATTCGCTTCTACGAGATCAATAATGAGTGAAATGAAACCATCCATGTTTTTCCCGGAAGTAACCCCTGCTCGCTCACCCTGATCAATTACACCTGTTTCTATTTGTTTCTGTTTTGCCTTTTCACGATTACCCCAGAAGGCTTGTATAGCCTCCTTGGCTTTTAATTCGTAATTAGCTAATTCTAATGCCATGTTTAATTATTCTCCATTAAATATTTTTGCTCTTCATCCGTCAGACCGTACATTCCGTAAACTACTTTATCTATTTCGCATTTTACTCCTTCTTTGATAGCCTGAAATAGTAAGATTTTTACTTCCTCTGAAATTGTTTCCCATTTTGGAATACAAATCCGGCGTAGGTATTGCGCCTGGAAACGTAAATATCCGCCTCGCATTTGGGTAGAATAGGCAGATACGAATAATTTGGCAATTCCCGAACAAAGTACAGCCTGGAGAGCTTTGAGATCCCATGAGTCGGAAATTATGTAGTACAAATTATGATGAGGGTAATATTCTCCCTTGTCATAGACAATATGAGCGTGGCCTTTAATATCAGGAATAAGAAGTTTTTCAGTGCTCTTCAATGAGGGATATATCCGATCAATTGTTTTATACCAATAGTTTTTTGCATTCCTAACACAATGTCTTTGAACAATAATTTCTTTTCTTTCTTCAAGATAAGCCTTCAACATAGGATATTTATCAAGGTCTACTAAACCTCCCTCGTCGTTGAACGGATTAAGAACACCCTTGCCCTTCCAAACAATATTTCCATTTGAAATATCCCGAGTCATGACAAGTGGTAGCTTCCTGTCTGCCTCCACATTCATTTCTGAGAAATTGCCTAAAAATGCTTTATCTGCTCCTGTTGCTACTCCAATACCGACTTTGCATTTTGCTTCCTCTATACTCGGAAATAAACCTTCCAGCCGCCGAACAAGACTTAACTCTGCACTTGAGTTGAGCAGCCAAGGTTCTTCACCGTTTGTAGCACCTTGGATTTCCCGATAGGTGTTTGAAGAACTTCCATCAGAAGTTAATGCCCCCGCTAGGCTCGACAGATTTTTCTCATTTATACTTTCAGTAATCGCTATGCGGGTTGCGCCAGGTTTTGCTTTAGAAATAAGCGTAATAGCGGGATATGCAGAGACATCTGATAGAAAGGCATTAAAGCCGGTCATATCTACATATATCTTTAAATGATATTCGGCAGAGACAAATCTGCGCAGCGGGCCGCCATATTGATTCTTCATCCATCGGTCTGAACATATAAAGCAAAGATTTCCTTTGTTGTTAAGAAGACTCAGGGACCTTTCAAAAAAGGGCACATAGAGGTCAGCCCTGTCATAAATAGTAGTATATAAAGCTTTATATACCGAAAGTAGGTTATTATCTATAAGTTCCTGACGGACATAAGGTGGATTTCCGATTACCAGGTCAAACCCATGTGGCATTTCTGTCAATAGAAAATCTCCTTGGACCAACCATGAGTCTACTATTTCTTCGGCTGATTTACCAACAATACCATATTTACTTAGAAGCCTAAAAACTTTTTCTTTTGTTTTTGCAAAGCTTTCAGTATGTAACTCTACTCCGGTTATACATCCAAACAGATCCTCTGTTTTTTTATCAGATAAGCCCACCCATTGGTCTAAAAGGCGCTCAGCCGCCGGTATAAGGAAGTCGCCCTGACCAAAAGAAGGCTCAAGTAACTTCAAATTGTGTAACGTTTTATCACGGGTATAGCCAGCCAGGTCAAGAATAAATTCCACCACCGGTCTTCTTGTAAAGATTGCCCCACGTTCTGTCTCATTAGATTCAGACATAGCCTTTACAGCAGCCTCAACTTTTCCGGTTATTAAAGAGGATTTATAAAAGTCGAAGGTCCCCGTAAAATTCACCTCCTGCTCTTCGCCCTTCAATATCATAATGTATGTGTTTGAATAAGGAAGTAAAGATAAACGATCATTTGTATAAGTCTGATTAGTTTTGGCAGATTAGCCAGGTGATTCTCGTCACATTTCTCTCCATACGTATGGTATAGAGAGAAAAGAACATTTACCTTTACCATCAAGTTATGACGAAAACATCATCCCAGCTTGTTAAATTTACAAAAGACCTAATTCACAATGTGGCGGGCTTTGATGATATAATTGATAAGGCACTAGAACCTGTAAAAGATTATACAGATACTTTGGCTGACCTTGTAGCGCCTTTCAAATCGCTGCTTTCTCTGATTTCCCTTCGAAGGAAATTGAGCTTGAAAGCGTTCCTTACCAACTACTCACGCGTGCTATCACAAGATTATACAATTGACGAAAAGGAAACAGAGCAATTGGAAAAATACCTTTCCAAAGAAGAAAATCTGCATTTTGTAACAGAGGTCATTGAAAAAGGGGTCCAAGCTCGTTCCATAAAATCTTCCGCAGTTCTTGGCATCATGGCCGGTTCAATATTAAGAGAAAAACGAGAGCTCAACTTGCTTGATCTCATTCTAATAGACTCCCTTGCCGAAATGAATGATATTGACATGCAAAATTTTATGAGTTTAATAGAAGGAGGTATGTCAATTAGGGCGGATGGTAAACTAGAACTTGATGAGGAATATCGTACGCGAGACATTTATCAAGAGGATAGTTGGGGGCTTTCTCAATTAAGCCGCGAATCTCTCGAAATTACAATTGAAAAATTAAAGAGGACAGAAGCGTTATCGTTTGGTGAAGGAGGGATTGGAAGTGTTGGAAATGCAAGAGGTGCATTTGTTTTTACAGCTGCAACCGAAGAGCTTTTCCGGATTATAGAATCGTCTGGAGTGATGAAAAGTTCTTAACATTAGATTCTCTACCGCCGCAACATATCATGGATTAAAATACCATCGGTTAAAGAAGTCAAAATGGGAATCAGTGGGGCTCCTAAATACAATGCTGCATTAATCCGATGTCTACCATCACCAATACAGGGTTTCATATCAGTAGAGAGAAAAATTCTGGGAGGAAGAACATGAATGCCATCCATCCAGCACTGTAAAATAGCATCTGTTTTTTCATTCCTGAGTTCTGGTTTATATAAACCTACCTGGGATAAGATTCGAACATTACCGCATACCAAGGTATTCACCAGCTGCTTAACATTTATATTCTGAATAAGAATTTCAAAATTTTTATCCGCTTTCAAATGCTCAAACTGGAGCGGGAGAAGCTGATGGTCAATGTCCGTAATCCAAAGGGGCGAAACCATTTTATAGTTGACAGGGAGAAAGTTAGATGACTTCTAGAAGTCGTAACGGCATTCAGAAAGCAATTGAAATTAACTAAGGGCAATACTAGAGTAATTAGTTAATATTCTTCTGAATTTCCGTATTTGCGGAGTTCGCACTTCAAGTTCTTCAGCTTCTTCTGTCATACTCAACATCATATTGTAATTTTCCTTCGCTTTTTGGATATTGAAGGACCCAGGGGATATTGCATCCCGATCGATAGAATTACTGTTGATATACCAGATGAAAAGTTGCAGTTCTTTGGAAGTAGGCCGGTCTGGAATGTCACATCCCTGGTGATGTTCAAATGCCATTAAGTTACCCCTGTCAAATAGGATAACAAGAGGCGATGTTTTACTCCTCCTGAATTCCCTTTTGTTTCTTAGCTTATCAAAAGGCTTGGTAGTTTCCATAAAGCCTAAACCTTCAAATACTGCGGCAAGCTCCTCATCGCATTGGTAAATCTTCATCTTAGTATTTCCTATACCCAAAAGTAAAGATTTAAAGGAAAGTTTTTCTAGTCAATTTCACCTTCTTATTGGAGTTGTTTGCGCTTTTCCAGGTTGATTACGATATTATTATTTTCTTCGGTTATAGTATAGCCTCCTCCATTTCTATTAAGACGAAATGTAAGCTTAGGGTTGGCAATAACAGGGAGATTTTCAAATACCCGGTTAAGATATTCTCCAGGATTTTTCTTCAACATTGCCTCGATCTCTAGAAGAGCCTCCCGCAGTTTAACATATTTAAATAAAGCTAAATTGCTAGTCCCCGACATTGAAGTTCCCATTCCGAGGCCAGCATAAACCACACTGGGAGCAATTTCAACTGGACTATTTATTTGATGAGCCCTTAACAATTGCCGTTCGGGTGATGAAATTGTTGTGCTAAGTCCGATAACGTCTTTAATTCGGCAATTCTTTATTGATTCGGGCCAATTCTCATGAATAATTTTAATCAATTCGGCATTAGACCAGTTTCCGTGTTTGAAAACATTTAGAAGGTAAGCGGTTTCTTCACTGAATCTTATAAACACTACTGGTCCTGTTCTTTGTATAAATCCATCTTTTTCAACAATGGAGCCTAAATGAAGATGATGAATATCCCAGTCATAAAGTAGTAGATCATTATTGCTGGCTCTTTTTACCGCTCTGCTCAAGTAAGGTCTAAGCTCAGACCCCAAAGAAATTTTCAATTCTAATTGTTCAAGTCCCGCATATAGTTCGGGAGGACAGCTAAACTCCCTTGACTTTAGAATCTTTCGTTTTTTAGGCGCTACTATTCTTTTTAAATAAGCAAAGTAGGTAATCCCAATTAGGTCATCGTCTAACTCTTCTGTATTATAATTCTCTTTATTGAGAATATCTTTCACCAGATTATGCCAGTCCCTTAAAAGATCTATTCTTGTTGTCTCAAGCATATTAGTTAAATATAGTACAAAGATCTAATCCGCTGTTCTAACAAAGTACCTTAAGGGTACAGGGTTTCTTTATCATAAATGGTTTCACCGATTTTATTTATTTAGAAGTCTAAATGGTTTATTGCCGTTGTCATACGTTTCTTTTACAATTACCAGGAACTTACGTAAGTTAAGCTGGTCAAAGTAATGTTCAGCTATTTTATTTCCAACTGATCTTTTAGGTCTAATCTTAAATTAAAAAACAACTTTACTATTACTACCGCTACTTTTGTTTGCTATTCCCGCTGCAGAAAGAATGAAACCTGGATATTCATTGCCTAGATTTATTATATTAGACACCAGGATGGGGGCAGCCTTCGCTAGAATTTAGCTTAAATTAGATCACAATTGTTGTTATGCATGAACAAATACTACTAAAAAATAAAAATCTTATAATCAAAATTCATCTTGAGGAAATTGAAAAAGATGATTTAAAAATTTTTAAAGAAAAGCAACTGCTTATCATTCGGGCTGATGGGGCCCCAGAAATCTACGAGATAGATGAGTTAGGACAAATTGCAATTGCTGAGAAGGAAGAGAAAGTAAACTGGAGGAGTTTTGCTAAAGAGAACATCCGCAACTTTTATAAGAATCTTCTCCAAAGTAGATATAGCGAAATTGAACACCTTGTGATTTTAACAGGGGCTGGAAGTTCTGTTGGGATTGGAGAAGGGGAGAATGTCGGATTAACAATGGCTGGATTGTGGAATGCTCTACTTAAAGAGGATCAAGGGTGTTTAGAAAGGTTAATTAGGTGTACAAAATACGGCAACTTGGAAGATGGGAAGGAAATAGACCATCAAAAAATTGAGAAGGACCTAGAAGCGCTATTGTCTAAAGCAGGTATGATGAATTCTGTAGCTCCTCACAAACAATTGGATGAAGACATCAAAACGGTTAAGAAGTTCATCGTAAAAAAATGTACTTTATGTCTCTCCAATACAGCTCCCCACCAAAGCTTTTTAAACAAAACTACGTTAAGACCTCAAAAGTATCCGAGAGTTAAACTCTTCACCTTGAACTATGATACCCTCTTCGAAGATGCAGCGGGAAAGGAACGTTTTACCGTAATAGATGGCTTTACCTTTTCAAGTCCCAGGATTTTTAATGGGAAATACTTTGATTATGATATTATTGAAACAAGACATAGTAGGCAGGACAAGCATGATAGCATCATTCCAAAACTTTTCTATCTATTTAAAATGCATGGTTCTTTGACTTGGGAAAAGAAAAACGGTGAAATTACGCAAAGCGATTCCATCGAGGATGTAGTAAACAGGGTTATGATTTTTCCCCAAGATAGCAAGTTCGAATATTCTTATGAGCAACCATATTTTGAAATGATGGCCCGATTCCAGCAAGCTCTCAGAACTGAAAACACGTTGCTGATTACAATTGGTTACAGCTATCTTGATAAACATATTTCTTCAGTTATAATAGAGTCTCTTAAACAAAATCCTTCCTTAAATTTGATAACTGTTACTTATCCTGTTGTCATTGGTACAGATAAAAGTTTTCAAGCAGAACTTCATTCAATTACGGAGTTGCAAAGCCGTGTTACAATGATAGCAGAGACCTTCACTGACTTCACTTTGAACTACCCGGAGAATAATGCACATAAGAGGTTTGATATGCTTGAGGAATTGAATCAAAGCTTGAAGAAAATTAATTTAACTACCAACGTTCTATAAATGAATCCATATTCTGATAGCAGATTCGTTGGCTACGTTACTGCGGTAGCACCTACTCTCACAAAAGTTCACTTTCCATCTTCTACCCTGTTGAAGAAGTTTTATAAATCGGATGAAAGTTACCATGCTTTAACAGGAAAATACGTCATCATAGAGGGAGGCTCGTGCGGTTTCTTGGGTAAAATAATTGAGATCGCTTTACCGGAAGGTGAGCGACTGGAGTTTACTGAGTCAAAATTCGATAAACAGGCATTCCACCCCACCGGAAAAGTTGAAATACTAATTTGTTTTGATAACTACGAGATGTGTGCCCAGAAAGGACTGGAGAGTCTGCCACCTGTAAGTGCAAAAGTTTTTTTAGCTGATAATGCTTTTATTGGTAATCTCCTAAAAAAGTTTGGTCAAACTGGATCTTCGAAAACTGATCAATCAGCTACGTTTTTAAGATTAGCTCACCTCGCGAATGATGAAAGTAATTTAGTTCACATTTCGGCTCAAGCACTTTTTGGCAGACATTGTGCCGTTATCGGCACCACGGGTGGCGGTAAAAGTTGGACGGTGGCTAAAATGCTAGAGGAAATAAAAGTTAATAACGGTAAGGCCATTCTGATTGATGCAACAGGAGAGTATGAGACTCTTAAGGGTGATGGAAACGAAGTTGATTACTTCAAATTCAATGAGCTTAGTGAAAACGGTATCTATTTTAACTATAGACGTTTACGAGAAACCGATCTGTTCGCCCTAGTGCGTCCCGCAGGTCAGTCTCAGCTTCCAAAGATTCAAGAAGCTATGAAAAGCCTCAGGCTGGTTAATCTTCTACTCCAAGAAACTGAAAACTTAAAAAGTTATGATGCACTTTTAGACAGACCAAATGAACAAACTTTTACAACTTTAAAAAAGCAGGGTTTTGAACATGATAAAGAAATAATTAGGCTACTTAAACGATATTCAGCAGCTTTTATTCCTGATTGTAATTTTGATATTCAGGGTCTTTGTAACCAACTTGTGAAAGAATGTTATAATGATACGAGAGCGAGGGAGAACTGCACTTCTCTTATTTCTCGAATTATGCTAACCATTAATGATCTTTCGTTTTTGAGTGTTTTCGACTTTAAGAATGAAAATCATATAGCAGGTGCAAAAGAATTCGAGTCCACGTTTTCAAAATTTATTAGTTCAGAGAAAAAAATCCTTATACTTTCAGTTGCCCAGGTGTCAACAGAAAATAGACTACGAGAAATATTAGTCAACTCTATTGGACGTTTTCTACTAGATAAAGCACTTTCAAAAGCTTTCAGGGGGACTAATAAGAAAAGCCTATTATTATTTCTTGATGAGGCTCACCTTTTCCTTAATAAGCGAATAAAAGATGAGTTTTCCATTGAAGTTGAGCTGGACGCATTCGAGCGAATAGCAAAAGAGTGTCGGAAATTTGGCCTATTTTTGGTGTTGTCAACGCAGATGCCCAGAGATATTCCAAGGGGAGTGTTGAGTCAGGTGGGAGCATTCATCGTACATAGGTTGATTAATCAGCAAGATAGAGAAGCGATTGAATATGCTTGTTCGGAAGCAAATAAAAGCGCCTTGTCCTTCTTGCCAATTCTTGGGTCCGGAGAGGCGCTGATTACAGGAGTAAGCTTTGCAATGCCTATGGTTTTGAAAATACTTCCGCCTGCTATTGAACCAGATTCTTCCACTCCGGCCGTTCTATAATTTATGAAGAATTTGAAGCTATCGTTAAGGAGTCGAATGATTGTCTTTTCTAGTTTTATCAGAAGAATTCCTATTCTTAAACATGTGGTGGTACTTTATTTTTGGTAAGCTTTTTTGCTTTCTGATAGTTGTATTAATGCTATTTTGCTTCCTTCTAATGGATGATATGAAGGCAAATAGCTAATATAACCCCAATCCACAAGGTCTCTAATTTTGACATGATATGTGCTAAAAGACCTGATCTTACTGCGAGTCATAATATTCTTGCGACAGCTAAAGAATTCAACCTTGAAGTTTTTTTCTTCCCATATTGTCAGAATGGCTAAATAAAGACTGATATGAGTTCCTTGAAGCCGGGAGTCTGCCAGTGCAGTCTTCAGTGCTTCGGATATTTTTTCTTGTTGCATAATCATTTGCTTACTGGTAGTTCTGATTACTTACAAACCACTGCTTAGAAGTCTGGTTATTTCATCCTTTGAGTAATAGATGGCTCCGCCGATCTTATTGAATTTTATAGTCCCGTTAATCCTTAAATTCTGCAGGGTGCCGGGTGATATTTTCAGCATAGTCCTTACTTCTTTACTTCTAAGCCATTCACCAGGTGCTGGATTCTCATTCTGATGCTGGTGTCTGATGAACTCGAAAAGCTCCTGTTTAAACAGTTCCAGATCTTTTTTAGTCAGTAGTTGGTCTGCTTCCATTGTATTAATTTTTGCTTTGCTAAGGAAGGAAAGAGTAGGCCGGTTCTCTGGTGCCTTTCTGGTAGCCACCTGAAGATTTTTTAAAGTTTTTGATGCGATGGGAAGTGTTAATGATCAATTATCGACACTAAGTTAGGCTGAGGGCTGCTGAAGCGGGCAAAAGCTTCCGGCATAAACGCTCATTCCCTTGTTCTCCTGTGTCCATTTATTCCTTTTCCTTTTGCCCTTGATTGCCCTCAGCCTGCTGATGCGCCATAATTAATTCATTCATCACTTAAAAAATCTAATTATGAAAAAGCTTCAGAATCAATTGGCAATGTTTCAGGTTTCAGAGATCAAAGTTATTTATCAGCCAAAGCTAAAGGCTTCAGAAAGACTTTCGGTAAGCTGTTCAAAAGATGTATTTAACGTTTTTCGTCAAAGTTGGGATATGAACAGGATTCAGTTAGTGGAACAATTCAAGATCCTGTTATTAAACAGGGCCAATAAGGTGCTTGGAATTTATGAGGTATCTTCAGGTGGAATGTCAGGCACAGTAGCTGATCCTAAGTTAATCTTTGCAGCTGCTTTGAAAGGATATGCAGCAGGAATTGTTCTTGCCCATAATCATCCTTCAGGAAACCTTAAACCAAGTCAGGCTGATATAAATCTTACCCGTAAGATCAAAGAAGGAGCGATGCTGCTGGATATAGCCGTTCTAGACCATATTATACTTTCTCCTGAGGATTCTTATTATTCATTTGCAGATGAGGGGCTTTTATAGCCCTTTATTTTTACTCTAGCTTTTAAAGTATAGGGAACCATGCATAAAAAAAGCCAGAAGGCTGCCCCCTCTGACTCCTCCAGGATATTTTAATTTTACCTGACTTGTATCTCAGTAGCAAATCTAGCTAAACTCAATAAATATGAAGGCGTGTTATTTGATTTCGGGAAGGAGTTACTTTTAAATAGCGTAACGTTTGCAGATGGCTTTAGCTACAGCTTCAAGCAACTGATAATCTCCTAATGAGGCTTCCCTGATCTGCCAGATACCGTTCCCGCCCTTTTCCATTGTAAACTCTTCGTCTTCGAGGCTAAATTTGATACTGGTCGTCTCCTTATTAATCATCCTGGTTAGTATCCTGTAAGTATAATCCCGGTTTCCAAAAGTAATTCTTAGTGGCAAACTCATAAGCGGTAAAAATATAAAAAAGTCAATATTCTGATATTAAGAATCCTGAAAGGCTGCAAAGGAAGTGACGAAATCTGTTGACAGATAGGACGAATAGTTATTTCTATGAAACAATTGTTAAATTAATATTAAAATAAAATCAATGTCACCATTTTTGCAACAAAGGTGAGCTAACTTTAGGAATCTATCATATTAAGTTGATTTCTATGCCTATTGATTTTTATAATGCAAGTTTCAAAGATTTCGAAGATGTTCCGGGTCTTAATGTTTGGGAGCGGACTGCTTACTTCAATCAGTTTCTGAATTATCTTAAGAGTCAGGACCGCCTGAATTACCGCATGCTTTCAGATAGTCCCTGTTCCCCGGAGATGGAAGTAGTTGTTGATGGCTACAAACCCAGACGAATGGTAAGCTTTGTCTCCAATGACTATCTCGGATTCTCCCAGCATCCGAAGATTAAAGAGGCTGCAATAAAAGGAATTGAACAGTTTGGTGCCGGCTCTGGTGCTTCTCCTGCAATTGGAGGTCACTTCAGCTATCATCAAATGCTGGAGGATAAGATCGCGGGGTTTTTCAGGAGGAAGGATGCGATTCTTTATACAACCGGTTATAATGCCAACAGCTCTTCTTTAATGAGTTTATTCAGGAAGCAGGACCTGGTTATTCTGGATATGGCAGTACATGCCAGTATGTACGAAGGCTGTTCCTTTACCAATGTTAAGACCTTTCCCCATAATAATCTTGAAGCGCTTGAAAGAATACTTCGGAACACTGCTGATGCATACCGTACCAGGGCGGTGGTAATCGATGGAGTCTACAGCCAGGATGGAGATCTTGCTCACTTGGATCGGATTGTAGCATTAACTAAGAGTTATAGTGCTTTTCTGATTGTCGATGATGCCCATGGAACAGGGGTTCTTGGGAAAACGGGAAGAGGTCTTATTGAGGTATATGATCTCTTTCAGGAAATAGATATGATCACAGGAACCTTTAGTAAAACCTTTGGTAATATTGGTGGATATGTGATCGCAGGTACAGAGATTATAAACTATCTCAAGTATCAGTCCCGTCAGCATCTGTTTTCTGTTACAGGAACCCCAGCGGTACATGGAATTATAAGAGCTATTGAGCTTATTGATGAGGAACCGCACTGGATGAATTACCTGTGGCACAATATCGATTATCTGAAGAAGGGTTTGCTTGACCTGGGATTCAACATCGGAAACACTCAGTCTGCAATTATCCCTGTTAAAATAGGAGACCCCGTACTAAATGCTGCTGCCGCCCGGATCCTTTTAAATGCCGGTATCTATGTCAATCCCATTATGTACCCTGCGGTATCTAAAAAGGATGCAAGGATAAGGCTCTCTGTAATGGCAACCCATACCCGTGAGCAGCTTGATAAAGCCCTGAATGCTTTCAATGATGTAAGAAGTCGACAATAAATATTAATAACAAAACCTGCACTTATTACTATGAAGAACAAGGATGAACATGAAAGACTAAAAAGTAAAGAATTTACAAAGAAGAGATTCCTGGAGGCGGTCGGGGAAATATTTATGGAGGAAGGGATCTCCGAAATAGGGATAAATAACGTAGCCAGGAGAGCCGGCTTTGATAAGAAGCTTATCTATCGATACTTCAAATCCCGAACCGGATTGCTTGATGCTTACATTGAGGAGAAGGATTACTGGCTGAAGTTTCAAAAGGGAATTCTGGAATCAATAAATTGCGAGCCTGACTCTCGTCGGTATCCGGTTATTGTCGCTGATATTCTGAAAAATCAACTGGAATATTTTTTTCATGATAAGGAAGCGCAGAAAATTATCTTAGCCGAGATAAGTGGCGATGAGCAGCTGTTAGAGAGCGTATCAAGGGTAAGAGAGCAGCTTGGAGAGGATATCTTTGCAAAACTTGACCCTATATTTCAACGGGCGAATATCGACTTTCGGGCCTTATCATCGCTTCTGGTAGCAGGGATATATTACATTGTCCTCCATGCCATTTTCAATGGAACGACGTTTTGTGGAGTGGACATTAATAGGGAGACAGAAAGGGAGAGAGTAGGGAAAGTAATTGAGTGGGTGATATTTCTGGTTTTTAAAGCTGCAAAGATTGGTTAGTTAAGCAGGTTGCAATTGAACGTGGTTCTGCGTTTTAAGAAATAGCCGGCTACTAATTCTTAAATTTCTTTAAAGGCAGGTTCCATTCCGGACAGCAATGAAATCAATATTTTAACCCGGGAACCGAAACTTTGAAAGGTTAAGAATATGTATTTCCTTGTGCAAGGGTGAGGTCTGTGTAATGTGAGGGTAGCAGACAGAACTCCGGAGTTGGTTTTCTATAGTAGCAGTGGCTATAACACTATAAATATCTTTTTAACAACTCATCAATATTTAAGGGAGTAGCAGTTATTTTTTTATAGAAGCATGTTAAAACGAAATCACTTCTATCATCAGCATCCATGATGCCGACAGAAGTAAACCATTTGCCTAATCCTGTACTATCTGTCCACAACCTCCACTGACTACGGAGGTGTTTACCTAAAGTAAAATGAGCGTTACTTGTAAAATCAAGTTCACTCATTTCCATGAATTCAATTTGGTCCTCTGGAGAGACCATAATGGTAAGATAGTTAACAGCTTCTTTTAATGATTCTGGTTCCTGCATTCCGATAGCTAAAATTATAATTGATTTAACAAGGCTAAAACATTGGTAAGAATTGGCGTTTTTCTTTATACTATGCTTTTTCCTCTGTTAAGTATCAAAAGTTTCAGAATACAGTTTAACCTTTATGGGTAGTTAATGTGTCAGCGACGTTTCATCCGGGAAAGACCATTGATGGCTTGTAGTGTTAGACTGTTTGCAATAATCTTGTCTCGACGGCTTAAAGTCGCAGATTCTTGACATGGAACCATTCCCTGTTTTCCATCAGAATTAGTGAAATCAGAAATCTTGAAGCTGAAAAAGTTGTTACGGATGTTATAGGTGACTATATAGTTATTGTGATCAGAATCATCGCATTGAAACTTGTATTGAATTTTTAAAATACCTTTGACTGTATCAATTGCAATAATATTTCCTTCCGGTTTCATTCGTTGACCACTTTTCGGATCTATTCTCCCTGTAAAATATTCAAAAATATCTTCCCTGGATGTATTTGGAACTGAATGAGATCCTTCTCTTGGTACATTAAAGATTGGCTTTTGTTTTTGCTGTGCATGGCCTTTCATCTGATAAAAAAGTAGGATACTGCAAAAAATGGAATAAAATGTTTTCATAGGTAGAAGTATTTAATTATCTACGCTATTATATAGGTAAATAATTACAAAATGGGTGACATGCTAAAAATATAAGTTGGGAATTTTATCTACGTGCTAAACTTTTTTCGCCGGATTTTTCTTTGAATATACATTAGTATTCTTTTTGGTGGGGTGAGGGCGATAATGGATAGTCTCAGGCATCCTCTGAAGTGCATTTGAAATAGATGAACTTTCGTAATACCATCCAAGCTTAACGAAATATTCTTTAATTTCAGAAATCGTCCGCTCTATTGTTATAAAATCACTTTTCACTAAGTGGTATTTAATACCATAGACTATGGTTGGGGGCTTTTCTAATATTTTCAGCGCCGGACTTTTATTATTACGATGAAAATTAAGGACAACTTCTCTGAAATTCTCTGGTGGGAGTATCTCTTCCGTAGATATGTCTTTCAATTCAATATTAAAGAAGCTAAGAATTTTGTAAAGCAAGTCAATGCCATAGTTAGCTTCTCCAGCCTCTATATTGGCGACAGATCTTTTAGAAAGGTCTACACAGATAGCAAAATCGTGCTGAGATAAGCCAGTTGCCTCTCTCAGAGATTTGATATTTCGGCCTATTAATTTCTTGTTTGCAGGCGACATTCTGCAAATCGATAAATTGGAATGATTTCAAATGGTGCATGATTTTGTTTTAATTGAAATAATTTGTATTTTTATCCTAATTAAATTGTGATTAATCAAGAGTCTTACGGCTACTATTCTGACACCGTGACGTAAGGCAGCAGATTAATCCCCGCTTTCTATTGAAGGTATGTATATTTGCGTATCTAAATAGATGTGGGGACTGCTGTAATTCCATGTCACGAAAGGTGTCAGAAGCTTTTATAGTAGCCATGGTTTGCAGTCTCCACATTTATTAGCTGCATCTCCTAGACTCGTAGTTCAAATACGAGTATGAAACATTTATCAGTAAAAACGCTTCTGCAAAATCTTATTTCGGCGCCGGAATAACTACCACATTCCTTTTTGCCAATGCTTTTTTAGCAATTCAATCAACAAATTCAACACAATGTATTCACCAAACCCTACACTCTATGGATGCTACCTTAAATCACGATCCAGATTCTTTTCCAGGCTTAGGCCTGATGGAGACTTTCTTTCAGTGTTATCCTCCTGAGAAGGCGGAGAAGCTGCTTTGGCGCTGGCTGCTTGCCAGTATTAAGAATGATTTCACCGGAATTTCTGAAAGTGATTTCAGAGAGTTCTCGGACTTTTTTGAACGGTTGCATAAGCTGGAAATGGTGCTGCATGAGCAGTACAAGGAACAGCAGATGCAACTAAGGAAGGGGGATGGCTTATGAAACTAAACCTTGATTTACGTGGTGGAAAATGGTCCCTGCTGATATGTCCACCTGAATAAATAGAACCTCCAGGACCTGGTCGTTGATATGGTTTTTTAACGGCTAAGGTCTTTTCTTTTTTTATTCGCCGTTTTCTGCGCTGAACCTTAAAAAAAGCTCCTAATTGAGCTAAGGAAATTCTATTGCCTTTTATGTAGGTGCAAGTGCGGGAAACATTATTAGTTCATTCATTTATCCTTAACAAAATGTACCCAATGTCATTGTTCTTTGAGCCGGAAAAATCCCAAGGAGAGAAGTTGTTTGAAAAGTTTCTTTTCATTCTCGCTGGGCTTCTTTTAGCTATGTTTATTGTTCTGGCAACCTCTGCTGCTAATGCCCAACAGTTAGTTCCTGCAGTGAAAGCTCTGCAAAAAGGGGATGCAGTCCCCGATCTTACGCTCACAAACCTGGTTAATATTAAAGATAGTACTGAAACTATTCATCTTACCAGTACTGATGATAGATTAACTGTCCTGATTTTTTTTGGTACCTGGTGCTCATCCTGCCGCGCTGAGTTTCCGTCACATCAGGCCCTGCAAAATCGTTTCAAAGAAAAGGTACGGTTGATTATCGTAGGTTCTGAGCCCAGGGCCAAGCTGGCTTCTTATTTTAATACAGCCCGTTTTACTGATGGAACGTCCTATACCTTCCCCTGTGTGGCCGAAGACAAGCAGCTGAAGTCCCTTTTCCCCCATAGATTAATTCCACACCTGGTTTGGATCAAGTCCGGCAAGGTTGTAGCAACTACTGATGGGGAGGAACTTACCGCAGAAAATATTACCACCGTTCTAAACGGATCTGCTCCTCCATACCAAAAGAAGGATATAGACGCAGAGAAGCCTCTCTTCTTTAATGACGATCTGCCACCTTCTGCAATTTTTTCGCTTTTCATAAAAGGTCAGGTAGATGGGCTTGGTAATGGAGGGAGATTCAGGAGGTCCGGAGACGTGGTATTTGGGAGGTTAATGCATAACTCGCGCTTGTATGAAATGTACCGGCATGCGGCATCTGAGCTCTTGCCCGGTATCAATTCGAAAAGAGTATTGTCTACCATTAAAGATTCATCAGGTTTTTTTATTCCGGCACAGGCTTCTCCCTCTGAGCGCAGGAAGAATTATTGCACCTATGAAATTAGAGTCCCCTTAAAAGAGGCTGATAGTCTGTATGCGTACATGCTGAAAGATCTGAACCGCTATACTCCATATCATGGCTCCATTGAAAAGCGAAGAGTGAAATGCTTAGTAATGACAGTGGTACCAGGTTATAAGGATCGCTTAAAAACTAAGGGAGGTACGCCTGAATTATCGTTTTTCCCGGACCAGCCTCCTTTGATGATCAACTATTCAACAAAAATCCTGCTGTTGCGACTTAACGACTTAAAATTTCTTCCTTTACCAGTTGTAGACGAAACTGGTCTTACAGAGAATATTGATCTATCCTTAACCTCTTTTCCAACCAGCGAAGCTGAACTTAAATCTGCTTTATTAAAACAGGGATTGAAACTTTCGGAAAGGGAACGTGAGCTTGAGATGCTCTGCCTCAAAGACGATAAGTGATTATTTTATCTATACCTCTCATTCTAAAATTATGATCCAGCATTTTGAAAAATCTATAGTCATTAAAATAAATTTTATTGCCATTCTACTTGCACTTTCCGGCTTGTTCCTAACGAGGGTAGCTGTAGCTCAAAGTGGAAGTTTTGAAGTAAGCGGGAAAGTGTTTGACGAGAACGGGCAACCACTGACAGGAGCTGCCCTGGTTGTTGCAGGGAAGGCTTTAGCGCTTACCGATAATCTGGGAAGATTTAGCCTCAGGACAATAAAAGGTGGCGATACGCTTTTAGTCCGTTTTGTAGGCTGCCTGGATAAAAAGCTAATAGTAGGCCCTGGTGATACTTCTTTAACAATCCGGCTGCAACTGGCAAGAACCGAAATGTCAGCAGTACAGGTGACAGTTTCTACCGGCTACCAGCAGTTGCCAAAGGAAAGATCAACTGGATCTTTCAGTACCGTTGACGCCAAAGTGCTCGGCCAGCAGGTAAGTACCGGGCTGATGGAAAGACTTGAGGCTGTTGCTAATGGGATTACAGTCGATAGAAATACCAATCAGCAAGGGCGCCTAATGGTAAGAGGGCTAAGTACCATCAACGGCCCAACTGCCCCGCTTATTGTTTTAGATAACTTTCCTTACGAAGGAGATCTGAATAATATTAATCCTAACGATGTTGAAAGTGTAACGATCTTAAAGGATGCTGCTGCGGCTTCTATCTGGGGAGCAAGGGCAGGGAATGGTGTAATTGTGATCACGACGAAAAAGGGCAGGTATGGGCAGAAAACTCAGATAGAGTTTAACAGCAATGGAAGTTTCGGTGAAAAGCCAGATCTGGGTTATTTAAGGCAGATATCTTCGGCGGATTTCGTGGAGGTAGAGAAGCTGCTGTTTGAGAAAGGTTTTTATGATAGCCAGATAAACAGTGCAGTTCAAACCGTATTGAGTCCGGCAGTGGAAATACTGCTAAGGAAACAGCAAAATACGTTATCAGCTGACGAGGCAGACAGGCAGCTCGACCTGCTCACGCAGCACGATATGCGGGACGATTTTAGTAAACACTTTTACCAGTCATCCCTCAATCAGCAATATGCCTTATCGCTACGGGGAGGTTATGAGAATGTTTCCTGGAATGTATCGGGCGGTTATGACGATAATACCTCTAACCTGGATGCCCGCTATAAACGCTTCACTTTAAGACTAAACAATAGTATTAAGCCTGTAAAGAACTTAACGATCAGTGCTGGGGGATTTATTACCAGCAGTAAGATTACCAATGGTAAGCCAGGCTATGGGGAGATAGGTTCTTTATATGGTGTCTATATCTACCCCTACGCTTCATTTGCTGATGATGCAGGAAATCCTGTTGCCCTACCGCGAGAGTACAGGCAAAGTTTTTTGGAGACACTGGGAGGAGGGAAGCTGCTGGACTGGAAGTATTATCCGTTAGAAGATTATAAGAACACGGTGAATCAAAATTCCACATTGGACATGAACCTTTCTACCGCCTTGGAGTACAAATTCTCAAAGTTCTTCAGCCTGGATTTGAAGTATCTGTACGAGCGGCAAAATACTTCTGGAGAGCTAAATCAGGGGGAGAACAGCTGGTTCTCCCGTAACCTCATCAATACCTATAGTCAGCTTAGTTCTTCAGGTGCGCTGACTTACAGAATTCCAAGGGGCGCAATATTAGACCTGAGCGAAAGGAAGCTGAATAGTCAGAATCTGCGCGGTCAGTTGAATTTCAATAAGGACTGGAGTGTGCACAGTTTTAACGCGATAGCAGGAGCTGAAATAAGAGAAACAAGAGTTAATGGGAATAATTACCGCACTTACGGCTATAATGGTAACATTTTAAACAATACGCCTGTGGATTACACTACCGCTTTCCCATCTATCATTAGTGGTTTTACCAGTTTCATCCCTAACCCAGCGGACTTTTCTCTTACCAATGATCGCTTTGTTTCTTATTATGCCAATGCAGCTTATTCTCTTCTCGGTAGATACACGTTGTCTTTGAGCGGCAGAAGGGATGCATCCAATCTGTTTGGCGTGGGAACCAACGATAAGTGGAATCCTTTATGGTCAGCTGGATTGGGATGGGAACTTTCGAAGGAGGGTTTTTATTCATTAAGATCGTTGCCTCTTTTAAAGCTTCGGGCAACCTATGGTTTTAGCGGAAATGTAAATCCTGCCATGACCGGCGTAACCACGATAGAATACCTGCCTGCTAATGCACTTACCGGACAACCTTACGCTCGCTTCCGCACCTATGCAAATCCTGAGCTGAAATGGGAAACTGTTCGCACAAGCAATTTGGGGATAGATTTCAGAACTACGGCTGGCAGGATATCCGGAAGCCTGGAGTATTATTGGAAGAAGGGGGATAATTTATTCGGCAATGCACTGATTGATTACACGGCAGGTGTAGGGGCAACGATTTTAAAAAATGTGGCTAATATGAAAGGTAAGGGTTGGGACGTAGAATTGAATAGCAATAATCTAGCCGGAAAGCTGCGCTGGATGACGAACCTGAATATGAGTGGCTTTAAAGACAGGGTTACTAAGTACTACCTGAGTTCCAGAACTGGCAGCACCTTTATTAATACAAAACAAGCTGTTTCAGGAGTGGAAGGCCGGCCCGTTTACTCGATCTTTTCTTACAAATGGGCTGGACTGGATCCGACCAACGGAGACCCACTGGGGTATTTTAAGGGAGAGGTTAGTAAAGATTACCTCTCCTTAACGGGTACTGCCACTACTGTTGATGATCTGAATTATCACGGATCAGCTATCCCTACCTTGTTTGGATCATTGGGGAATACTTTCTCCTGGAAGAACATCTCCCTAACGGCACGGCTATCGTATAAGTTCGGTTATTACTTTCGCCGTGAAAGTATTAATTATGGGAACTTGTTTACTCAATGGAGAGGGGATCGGGACTTCGCTTCCCGATGGCAGTCGCCTGGAGACGAACAGCATACTAACGTTCCTTCCATGGTTTATCCTTACTCCTTTAGCAGAGATGATTTTTATGCGGGTTCATCAGCATTAGTTGAGAAGGGAGATCATATTCGCCTGCAGTATATCAACCTCTCCGTTTCCCTGCCCGATAAATACCTGAGAAATGTGAGCATGAAAGGATTAAACCTTTATGTGAACTGTTCCAATCTGGGTCTTTTGTGGGCGGCCAATAACAAGGGGATCGATCCTGACAATTACTACAGTTATACCAGTCTGAAGCCAGCCAGGACGGTGGCCATTGGTTTAAAAGCAGATTTTAAATAATAAAACACATGACTATGTTTAGATTTACATATACCGCAGTTTCAATGCTGCTAATAACAATACTCATTTCTCTGTCAGGCTGCGAGGATTTTCTGGATGAAAAGCCTAACCAAAAGCTGGCGGTACCTGCTACATTAGATGATCTGCAGAACTTGCTGGATAATCCGGCTGCCATCAGCTTAAATAACGCTTCTCTGCCTGAAGTTTGCGCAGACGATTACTACAACATTGAAGCCGACTGGAAAGGATTTGATCCCTTTCTTAGAAATGCTACCATTTGGGAAAAGGACCTTGGCACGCAAGCTGTAAATACATGGCGAAATCAGTATACTGCTATCTATTATATGAACTCGGTATTGGAAGGGCTGGATGATGTTGAAAGAGGGGCTGGAAACGCAGGGACTTATGATAACATAAAAGGTCAAGCGCTTTATTACCGGGCAAAATCCTGTCTGCTCCTGGCTTCTCTTTTCTGCAAGACCTATGATGCAGCTACAGCTTTGACTGATTTGGGACTGCCTTTGAGAATAGGAACGGACTTCAACAAGGTGTCTAAAAGGGAGAGCGTCGAGGCCACTTATTCTTTGATCCTGAATGACCTTATTGCAGCAAGCTCATTGCTGGATAATTCTCAGGTTCATAAGTTAAGGCCGACAAAGGCTGCTGCCTTTGGCTTGCTCAGTCGGGTTCACTTGTTTATGCGTAACTATCCAGCGATGGGTCAGTTTGCTGATTCCTGTCTTCGTCTTAATAATAAGCTTCTGGATTATAATACCCTAAAGTCAACCGATACTTACCCTATAAAATATACGAACGATGAGGTGCTTATCCTGAACAGGATAACAGTACCGGCACCATTGAATGCAGCCTCGGGGAAAGTGGATTCTAATCTTTACCGCTCTTACCACAGTAATGATCTACGCAAGGATATCTATTTTAGAAAGAATACAGACAATTCCTACCGGTTTAGGGGAGGCTATGAAGGCAACGGTTCCTTTTTTGGAGGACAGGCGACGGATGAAGTATACCTGATGAGAGCGGAAGCTTTTGCCCGTGCTGGTAAGAAAGATGAAGCGCTTGGGGATCTTAATACCCTCCTGGAAAAACGTTTTAAAACAGGAACATTTGTGCCGGTAACGGCATCAACTGCAGAAGAAGCATTAGAATTAATCCTGGTTGAGAGAAGGAAGGAACTTCTCTTCCGCAATATTCGATGGCCGGATATCAAAAGACTTAATAGGGAAGGCCGGAATATAACCTTGGTAAGAAAGATTGGGGAGAAGTTATTTACTCTTCCCCCAAATGATAATCGCTTTGCTCTGCTAGTCCCCGATGATGTAGTTGCCCTTTCTGGGATGGAGCAAAACCCAAGGTAAAGCTAGTCTTAACTAGAATAAATAGGATGGCCGAAGCCATCCTATTTATTCTAGTTGCGCTTATTATCCGACATTTCAACAATAGCTTCCTCACTCTGAGACGTCAGGAAGGTTTGCAAATCAGTTTGATTGGAGGCTGAAGTCACAATAGAACAGGGAAGGGTGGTCCCTGATCCACATCCTGCAGGTTCCGGGATTCCTTGCTGGTAGGCCGATGCTGACTTTATTTGTGATGCATTTCCGGTAAATACCCAGGTAGTTGTTCTTCTAGCATTAGTGAATGCGCTTCCGATTACTGCTAATGCAATTACTGCTGTGCTTAAAATGTACTTTTTCATAGTTTTTAAATTTTTGTGTTTTAAATAAATAATAGATGTAGAGCTGACGGCTTTCTCACCTGGTGAAAAAGCGGTATTGGTAGTTGAGTTCCTGTGTGTTCCTCCTTTCTTTAATGATTAGTCCGGTGATTGATAGGATGAGAAGTGTTATATTAAATAAAAGATGAGTATCCCAGCGGAGGTAGGAAATAAGGCCGCCGCATGTGCAGGCAGTTTCTCCGAGCAGATTTAGCATTGCCATGGCAACATAAAGGGTAAATGCAAGGAGGAGTGTGGTTGAAAGCTTAAAGCCAAGCCTTCTTGTTGAGGGAAAAAATAGAAGTACTACTGTTGTCAATTCAATGAATGGAATGAACCAGGCGAGTATTCCCGATAACCACTCGGGCACTGGCTGATTAAGCATCTGCCTTTTTGTTTCCTCAAAGTTGAGTAGTTTACTTAGCGCCGAATACGAATAGATTAAAGTAAGTACTGAATAACAAGTAGTAATAATGTTCTCAGATGAAGGCTGATTTTGTATTGTTCCAAGGGTCACTTTAGTTTCCGTTTTCATAGCCGATGTTCTTAGATTAAAATTAGGGTGCCGGACCTGGGAAGTAAAGAGGCGCCCGTCGCTATTTTACGTCATCAATAAGGTTAAATTAAGGAGCAACCGATACTACTTTTCTTTTTTAAAGGCCTCGTGATTTTTAACTCTGCTAAGATGTTTTCTGGAGATATTCAAATAGGATGAGATCATTGGCAGCGTAGCCAGCTCGGATACCGTTTTGTAACGGGAATGGAATAACCTATACCTTTCAACAGCAGAAGTAATTCTTAGGAACTGATCTCTTTGCATAGATTTTTCATACTGGTACTCCAGGATTTCCAGCATGCTCCTATGAAATTCAGTATGGTGCTTTAATATCTCCATCAGGTCTTCGTAAATGAGTGTATATACAATAGTGAAATCCACAGCTTCGATGTAATCCTTGCAGGAAGTTTTTCGAAAAAAGTTGGGAGGTATCAGAAAATCGCCTGTTTGAAAAAAGTCGCGGGTTATTTCGGCGGATTTGCGTTTGTAGTAGGATCGAAGCAGCCCTTTCTCTACAAAATAAATGCAAGTTGCCCGTTGGCCTCCTCCAACCAGGATCTGATTAGGTGAATACTCTTGCCTGGTTAATTTGGAACTCAGGAGCGTTTTCAATTCTGTTGAAATGGAAATAAATGCTGTGAGGCTTTCTATTGCTGGATGTGTCATCATAGGAAAATAAAATCAAAGGAAGTATCCTGAGGAGGCTGGTCAAGTGGCTTCAGGTTGTAGAAAAAAGACTCCTTTTGTAAATGGTCCCCCCATATTAGTTAATGGAGGGGTATTTTGAGTTTCTTAATTTTTTTGAAAAAAATTCTCATGTCACCGAATCTGTAAATTTGCTATGGTATTTTAGATCAATGACTTGAGCCTATGAATATCTTAACCTTTGTCCGGAGTTTATTATCAGAAATTCGATCCATTACCTACTCCGATCTGAAACAGCGTGATGATCTGATAGTCAAAAGCTTTGATGATTTGAAGAACGACCTGGACAGGGGAGTTTTTGAGCAATGGACCTGCGAGGTCGCCTTACGAAAAATCAGCCAATTGATGATTTCTAACCGAAGGGTTTTGGTATCACTTTCGAGTAAGGCTGGCAGGATCGAATTGTTTGGGGCTGGAAATATTAATGAGGAGATTTTATTCCGGCGATACCTGGAAGATCTGCAAAAACATATTGAGAATTCGCATAATAATCTACTTCCGCTTGATGCCAGTTTTCCTTTTAATCATTTTTCAGAACTCCTGATCTCTAAAGCTGGTGCTGTTAATCAGATTCTGCAGGATGTGAAACAGCATCCCTTTTTGAATGATGGACTAAAGTCTGTACTAGCCGGATTTTTGGAAAGCTTTAACAGCGATAAAGCTTCAACATGTACTTACAGGAAAGTCTTCTATTTTATTAGTTTCCAATCCGGCTTATCTGAAGTAATTAATGAGAAAGAGGGGGCAGGCAGGACTGTAGAGGAGGCTGTATATGCATTCCTTTTTGTAAGAAACTTCAATTCACCGGACTTCTATGCTCATTATGTTTCGCGGGTTGAAAAAAGGCTCGAAGATATTGGAATATACAAGGACCAGGCTTTTTATCTGTTACATGAGATTAAAACAGTAAAGCAGTATCCTTATTTTTTCACCGAAAATTATGAACCGGAAAGTACCGACATTAAGACGGCAGCCTGTAACTATCTTAGAGAAGAATTGCAGTATATCAAAGAATCAGAAAGCCTTGGTTCTGCGGAATTTAGAAGAGGGGACGAAGGTAACCCCTACTATTTTCATGTCTCCATGACAGTTGCACAGCTAAATCTGTTTTTCAGGTTAATGCTGGATTCTGGTATAATAATCACTAAACGAAAGTCTCAGCTTTTTCAGTTTATCGCCAATGACATTGGAACAATAAGGAAGGATAACCTGTCCGTCAGGAGTATTAAAAATAAAGCCTACGGCCCTGATAAAAAGACTGTTCTAAAAGTGAAACAACATTTACTGACTTTGCTTAGCGCAATTGATAGGTATTAAAAGTCTACCCTGCGCTTCTGATTTTACTTTACCCTAATCGGGAATATCTGATACCACAAATAGCGACATCGGCGCGACTTAAAAATTTAGTACATCATTTCTACTTATACCTATGAAACATTTCTTTCAACAACTTCAAACCGACCTAGATCGGCTTCTCGAGCAGGCCCAGGACAATGAAAATGTCTTTGTTCGTCTGGAACTATCTGTTAAGTCAACCCGAACCGTATTGCTGCAATTAAGAGAGTATATTGCTGAAAACGGTTTTGAAAACCCGGAAGACGAAGTGGTATTCTTCAAGAACATCAAGCCCGTCTTCTACAGTCGTTTCATTTATTATCAGTGGCTGTACAGCCTGGAATCAAGAAAGCCTTTGGGTGGAAAGCTTGCTCTGCAGGAGTATTACCATTCTGAGCTTAAATCCCTTAAGCATTTCTTCAACCGGAATCATAGCTTCTATGAATACTACCGCGCGGGCTGGACTTTTCTGGATGAGTTTTATTTCCGGCGTCAGGGTCCGAATTATCATACAACAGGGGATGACCACGACTTTGATCCACTCTTTTCTACCAGTCATGATTATATTTTAGCAAAGATCAGGGCCGCTGAAGTACTTGAGGGGTATCTGGAATCATTATTATCCGAACCGGACAAAATCGAGCAGGGACCCAATCTGCAGCAAAAGCTGAAATGGACCGGCGACACAATAAACCTTGTGGAAATAGCCTATGGCATCTGGCTTACAGGACAGATGAATAACGGAAACGCAGGCATTGCGGAAATTATTAGATGGCTGGAAAAGGTATTTCAGGTAAGGATCGGCCGGGCGCACAGGCGATGGGTGGAGATTGCACAAAGGAAACGTACCAGCTATACCAAGCATCTCGATCAGATGAAGAATGCAATTCTGCAGAGGATAGATAATGAGCTGGATGTTAAGTAATAAAGAGGCCGGAAGGCCTCTTTCCCAAAACAATTCTTATTGATTATTTTTCTTTGTTTTTTATCTCTGTAACTTCCTTACGGATGTCTGAAGCTAATGTCTTTAGGTCCTGCATAGCTTTTCTAACCCTTGTTCCGGCTGCTGCATTTCCTCCGTTGTAAAACTTGTCTGCATCTGCCTCAACTGCAGCCACAAGCTCTTTAATCTGATTGAACTTTTCCATTTGTCTTAATTCTTAAGGGGGCGAAGATGCGTAAGGATAACTTCTTTTCAAAATTTCTTTAGTTAAGAGTCTGGTACAAAGCATTTGTATATAATGGATAAGCTTTTTTGAAGTCACCGGCAAGAAAATGATTGAAGAAGGGCCAGGCATATCGAGTAGGAAAGTAGCCATTAGTTGGCTACCTGTCCTCTCACACCACCGTACGTGCCGTTCGGCATACGGCGGTTTGTTAGAATAACTTCGTCTGGTGTTTTGTTTTCCAGTGATAATAGTTAGCGAAGCCTGTGTATTTTAACTTGCTGAAGTAGGCATTGTTTAAGCTTACACATAGTACTTTACTATGAGCAACCCGGCAATAGCCTTTTCGGCAATAAGACCACTTATAGGCTTCTTCCTTAGGAACTCCAAGCTTTTGTAGTTCCCGCATCCGACGAGAGGCTTTCTTCCATTGCTTCCAAAGAATCATTCGAAGACGTATTCGCGTCATCTCGTCCAGTTTCTTAAGCAAACTTGATGCTTTTGCCAGTTTAAAGTAGTTAACCCAACCTCTTATAATTGATTCAAGGTTCCCAATGATTTCCATTATTGAACCTGAATAATTCCGCCGGGTACAAGATCGTACCTTACCCTTGATTGATTCCAATGTAGAGGGAGACAGGCGAATGTGCCACTGGCTGCTCCAGTAAAAGGAGAAGCCTAGCAGGCTGCTGGAGGTAGGGCGACTTACCTTGGTTTTCTCCCGGTTAACTTTCAGCTTCAACTTCGTCTCGATGTAACTTATGATGCTTTCCATCACCCGGTAAGCTGCTTTCTCACTTCTGACATAGATACTACAGTCATCCGCGTATCGGACATACCGGTGCCCCCGCTTCTCTAACTCTTTATCCAGTTTATCTAGTACGATGTTAGATAGAAGGGGACTTAGGGGGCTTCCTTGTGGTGTACCTTCCCTACGAACTCTCATTAGTCCTTTGTCCATGATGCCGGCTTTTAAGTAGCTTCTGATCAGCCTCAGAGTTTCTTTATCTTTTATCTTTAATGATAATGCGCTCATCAGCTTGTCGTGGTTTACCTTATCGAAGAACTTTTCCAGATCCAATTCAATGATCCAGGTATAGCCTTCCTGAAGGTAAGCTCTGGCTTGTTCTACTGCCTGATGGGCATTTCTTCCAGGCCTGAAACCATAACTCTTATCAGAAAACTCCCGCTCACACAAGGGCATTAACCACTGACTGATACTTTGGCTTACTAATCGGTCTACTACCGTGGGAATACCCAGAGTTCGCGTCCCTCCGCTTTTCTTTGGTATTTCCACCTTTCGTACCGCCAGGGGGCGGTAGTTGCCTTCTAATATTGTTTTCCGTAATGTTTGCCAATGGGCATTGAGATAGCTTCGCAGATCTTCTGTCTGCATACCATCTGTTCCAGCTGAACCTTTATTCGCAGTTACCTGCCTAAAGGCGCGCTGAACATTACGTATATCCAATATTGCTTCAAGCACCTAAAAAAAAAAACTACTATCAGTAAAAAAAACATTCAGGTGTTTACACTGATTCTGCATCCCATTGCTCAGCTCCTCTCCCTGTCGTTTCGGACTTCCGGCCTTCTTCTCTATAGAGAGTTCTCTTAAGTGGTGCTGCTGTCACTGCTTTGAGGATAAGTTTTCAGTTTCTTTCACCATTCTAACATTCAGCCCTTCCTATAGGAGGTTATAGTACTATGGCCTCTGCTGACTTCTGCTCTCACCAAGCAGTCATTCTTGCTCTGACTCTTGTTTCTTCTAGGACATTCGCGCATGCCTTCGACAGATTGATTGCAGATCTCCCGGGGTAAGATGCACCGCTTTCAATGGATCTAGCCTCTGCATATACAACCTAATGATCCGTGCAGTATTGGGTTTCTGTTTGTTTTGCAACATCGCCCGCATTAACTTGCCTTGTATGCAGTTCCTGTTCGTAAGCCCCCATTTTTGCCGCCGACTTCCTTCGGATTCGCAGTCACCCACGACACCCTTGTCTTAAGCTAACACTTCCTACTGCAAAGCGTGTTCGGGACTCTCACCCTATAGCGGTGCGCCGTGCCCGGCGCACAAAAAAGCTTCGGTGCTATGTGAGCACCGAGGCAACCTAAACCTTATCACAATTTGTAGACATAAATGTAGAGAAGTTTTTCAAAGAAACAAATGGGTGAAGATTTTCCTGTTGTTCATCTCCCTTTTGGATACTTACTGCTTTAACAGGCGCTTTTTTTTGCCCCCTTCTCTGGTTTCTCAAAGTGCTTTAAGCTTACGTCCATAATTCAAACCAAAGCGTAATTCCTTCAATTACAAATACTACCTTTCTTCAACTAAAATAATTTTTAGTACCCACCCATCTTACTACCAACGAGCTTTCCTGCTTCTGACAACCTTTGTTTCGTCGGCCGGGACATTCCCGGAGACGGAGGTAAGGACCTTCTGGTTTTAATCTCCTTCGGTCTTTGACATCTGGGGATGAAGCATTATCCTGCGAGGAGCGGGAAATATTGTGAAGGCAGATTTTATTTTGCTGAAAGCGCATAGGCAGGCCAGTAGCCCGGTTCGTAGGAACTGACGTGAGTAATCCCGAATTAATAGAACTTGGTTAATCTACCATAGGGGGGCGAAAGCCCCTTTTTTATTTTATAGGAATTCATCTTATTAACAAATACATCGCTATGGAACCTAATCTAAGTGCTACGGAGATTAACCGTCAGGTGTCTCTCGTCGAACTTTTGTCCCGGCTCGGCTATCAGCCCAGGAGTAAATCAGGGAAAGAGTTCTTTTATCTTTCTATGATCCGTGATTCGGATACCAAACCATCTTTCTGTGTCAACTCGGAATACTCTGTCTGGTTCGATCATGGTCTTGGGCGCGGTGGAAATGTCGTCGAATTTGCCAAGCTGTACTGGAAGAACCTGGAATTTAAAGAGGTGCTGGAGGAGATTGGCAGAGTGATGAACCTGTCGCCGGTTCCGACACAGGTGCGGAAGGAGTCACGTGAGGAAAAGCGGCGGAGGTTTCAGAAAGTTCCTCACTATAAAGTCGACGAGACTAAGCCGCTGGGAAACCATCCCTCTATTACTGCTTATCTCAAAAGCCGTGGTGTATGGGATGTGGCAGGGGAACGTTTGAAGGAAGTTTATTATCATGTCCTGGACGACAACAATCAGAGGAAGAATTTTTATGCAGCGGGATGGAAAAACGATCTTGGGGGATGGGAAGTCCGGAATAAATATTTCAAAGGTTGCCTTGGTAAAAAAGCTTTGTCCTTTATACCGGGAGATAAGAATAAGCTACTTGTCTTCGAAGGGTTCCTGGACTATCTGAGCTGGTTGTTTGAACACAGAAAGTCTCAGGAAAGCGTAATTGTCCTGAATTCCCTGGTTCTTCTGCCCCAGGCTATTGCAAGGGCCTCCCACTTTGCGGAAGTTTCGATCTTTTTTGACTTCGACAGGAAAGGAAGAGAGGCAACTAAGTCGTTTGTTGAGCAGGTTCCAGGTAGCTCAGATCTGTCAGGCCACTACCAGGGACATAATGACTATAATGAGAAACTAATGTCCGAGTTGAACAACCTGGTAAAGGAACCCTTTTCTGAGTATATGGCAAAGCTGAAGGTTGGATTCAGCAGGTGAATATCTGCATATTCCTTAATACCTGTATTCCGGTATCTAGATCTGCTTAAATATAGCTGCCTGAATAGTCGTATATATAGATCCGCAGGTATCCCAATATGTAAGTGGCTGTATTATTAAATTAATGAATATAAGAACAGAAGATTATTCTTCTATTTCGATAGCTGTATATCTGTTTATAGGCTTATTTGGATAGTTAATGATTTAGCTCTCTGTCCTGGCAGATATATGTTTGGTCTGATTTATGGATATAGGGATATCTGTTTTGCCCGATATAAATATGTCTCTATTTCTGAGTAGCTGTACATCCGTACTTCAGAATATTTGTCTGTTCACTTTACCATTTATTCCGGTAACTGGTTATGTGTATATATCCGCTATGATCTTCTGTTACTGATTTCTTCTTCAGATGGAGGAGGTGCTGTTTGTTTTGTAATCTGCAAGTTGTGTCTTTGTACGGACAACCTTCGTTCCCTCAGATTCTCCTCCAAGACCTGCCTGCCGCAAGCGGGTAATTAGTCGCAACTCCTTTAATTCTTTTATGCTTAAAAGTAAGCGTTTTGAAATCCGGTTGTCAGAGGAAGAGGCTGAAATGCTCCTGAAGCTGGAGAAGGATCTGAAAACAAACAGATCAGAGCTCGTCCGTCAACGGGTAATTTATGGGAATAATGCAGTCTTTGTTGATACTAAGCAGCTTTTGGCAACTCTGGATAGGATAGGAGCGGAGCTTGGTCGTTGTGGAAACAACATTAATCAGCTCGCCCGGCATGCCAATATTTTAAATAAAGAAGGTAAACTGTCTGCTCCTCTTATTGCTGACTTCAATGCCTTGTTTGATGAGTACATTAAGCTTCAGAGAGAAATGGAAAAAACGCTTCGTCAACTTTTTCGCTTAATCCGTTAAGGTATGATTGTAAAGATCCTGAGCAAATCTGCAAGCTTCAATGGCGTAAGGTACAACAGCAATAAGGTGGATAAAGACAAAGGGGTATTAATGAAAGTGGCCAATTTTGGTGCTCTTGGTAGTTTGAAAAGTCCCCGGCCTACCGATATTATCAACTATCTGCGAATGGTTTCCTCAGCAAACAAGAAAGTCAGGTACCCGCAGTTTCATGCCGTGATCTCTTGTAAAGGCCGTGAAAAGACTGCTGCAGAACTTACTGTTCTGGCGGAAGAATGGCTTAAAGAAATGGGCTATGGAAATAATCCTTACCTGCTGGTATTCCATAAGGATTCGCAGAACAATCATATTCATATGGTATCGACAAGGGTAGGCAGGGACGGCAAAAAGATAGACGATTCCTTTGAAAAGATCAGATCCTACAAGGCTCTTCATAAGATAATGGGGGAGGATGAAAGTCTGAAGGCAAAGGAAAACTTATCCCGTATTCTTAAATACAACTTTTCCACCCATGCCCAGTTCAGGCTTCTTGCGGAGCTTCTGGGATATCAGGTTAAACAGGGAGAAAAGGATTATAGCCTTTGTAAGTTCGGCCGGCAACTGGCCTCCGTTCCTCTTGATACGATTAACGGCGCCATAGCTTCGGCATCTTTTAATGTGGTTCGCCAGCGGCAGCTGAAAGCAATTGTTGTTAAGTATAAAGCGCAGTTGGACAGTACACTTCATTCCTCCGGGAAGGGGAATTATACTTCGGAGCTTACTGATTACCTTGGGAAGTCTTTCGGGCTTGAGTTTGTTTTTCATGCAAGTAAAGGAATGCCTCCATATGGATATACGATAATTGATCATTCCAGCCTTTCAGTTTTTAAAGGCGGCGAGATTCTCCCGCTCCGGCAATTACTTCCTGAGTCTCTGGATACACTGGCGGCTGGCTTTAATAATCCGGTTGAGAGTTCCGGAAGATCTTTCGTTCCTGATCTTATCCTTAGTCAGGACGTGGATGATGAGTCGGTTCATCAGAAACACCGGAAGAAAAAGAGAAAGCAATCACGATAATTTACAGCTATGCTAATAATAATTGGAAACCAAAAAGGAGGAGCAGGTAAAAGCACTATAACTTTGCTTCTTGCCTATTACCTGAGCCTGCTTAAGAAACAAAAGGTGATAGTGCTGGATATGGATTACCAGCAATCTATCGCATCAAAAGCAGAGAAAGCAAAGATCCTGGATGATCCTCCCCTGTATGAAGTCGTTCCTGCAGACCTGAAGCATTTTCCTGCAATGTATGAGATCATGAAGAATAATAAACGGGAATACGTTCTGATAGATCTGCCGGGTAAAATGGATGATGATGGTCTCATTCCCGTATTTAGCAGGGCAGACCTCATTTTCTGTCCATTTTCCTATGATGAACTTTCTGTCGACTCAACCCTGCTTTTTACCATGGTTGTGCGGAAGATCAACCCTCGCATTTCCTTCGTCTTTCTGCCAAACAGGATTAAGAATACCGTACGTTACGAGACGAAAATCGAGGTGGATAAACTTTTGACTGATTTCGGCCCTATTGCTCCGGCAATCTCCGACAGAGTAGATTTTCAGCGTATAACTACGTTCAATATTCCTGTCGTGCTGGCTCCTGTTATTATACCCGTTCTGGATTTGATTTATGATCAGTATTTAAAATTGAAGGAATAATTATGAATGAAATTAAATCACTGGCTGATCAGATCAGGGAAAGTATAAAGAACGGGGAACAGGTTTCCGGCAAGGAGGGTAAATCTTCGGGCAGGAAAAAGACAAAGGCAGCCAATCAGGCAATAGAACAGATGCTTCAGCAAATGCTTTCTCATCAGCTGACCGGTACGGAAAAACTGCTTATCCGCCTGGATGACCGGACACTCTTTCTGCTTAAGCAGCTTAAAGTAACCAGAGGAGTAGATATGAATAAGGCGATTTCCTATATGGTAAAGATCTTCATTGAAAGTACTCCTGATCTTACAAAGTATATTAAAGAATCTATTAATACCCTCGAACTATGAAATGGTCCCAGTTCTTACTTTATCTCAGCAGCATTTATATGCTCTATTACAGCATAAACTTCCTGTTTGACTTTCTCCGATTTAAAAGATATGAGCGGCAGGTCCCGGAAGATGAGACAATATTCTTTGCCGGGGAAGTTGAACCAACGCTGGTAGTGACGCAGGATGAACCGGTTGAGGTAGCAAAGCCTCCGTCAGTTAATCCCGTTATTATAAGTTCATATCCGATAGAAGATTTGCAATCTACAGGTGGAGTGAGCTTGAAAGAGCTTTTCGAACTTGCCAAACAGGATGTTATCCAGCTTACCAGGCCTATCCCATTCGTTTAAACTCCTGATTATCCTGTTCAGGTTTTACGCTTTCCTCCTTTAACAAGCCCACCGGCTTCAGCGCTCCGGCGTTTATATCTCCCTATTTTTAATTTCTTTTTCAATGACTGAAAAGTTGAAAAACCTATTCGTCGTGGCTGTGCTATTTCTGGTTACAGCCCAAAGTGCCTTCGCTCAGGGAGGCGGTTCTACCGGGATCAATGCAGCGACTTCTTCGCTTACCAGTTATGTCGATCCGGTCTCAGCCCTCATTCTTGCAATCGGGGCAGTCGTTGGTCTTATCGGCGGTGTTCGTGTTTACATTAAATGGAACTCCGGAGATCAGGACATCAACAAGGAAATCATGTCCTGGGGCGGCTCCTGCCTTTTCCTGGTACTGGTTTCGGTAGTCATCAAAGCTTTCTTCGGAGTTTAATGAGGTCTACATTTCCAATTTATAAGGGGCTGCAACGGCCCCTTATTTACCGGGGATTCAAAGGCAGGTTTATCTACTGGGGAATCGGTTCGCTTCTGGCCGGCCTGATATGTGGCGGAACTACTGTCGCTATTGGCAATATGTACCTTGGCGCCGTAATGACGATCTTAATCATTGCAGCTGGTCTTACTCTTACCTATTTCCGTCAGAAAGAGGGGCTTTATTCCAAATCCCGCCACCCGGGAATCTTTGTCTGTCCAACTAAACTTCGATTGCATTATGAAAGCAGGAAAAAACACCTTCTCCCTTCCTTACGCGGGAATAGATAATGATCGAGGCAAAGCTGTCCTCTACACTATGGGCGGCGAATTTTCCGTCGTTTTCGAACTGAAAAATCCGGTTCTTCAGTACACACCGGACCCGGATCTGTATGAAAACTTTCACCTGCTGATGCTTAATCTCGTTAAAATACTGGGTGAAGGATACATTATTCAGAAACAGGATCTTTTCGTTCGCGATAGTTTTCAGGGACGGGAATCTGAAGAGTTCCTGACTCAGAAATATAATCAGCATTTCAGGGGACGCTGCTGTATCCGGCTTAAAACATATCTGGTTATTACCCGCCGCGTTCGAAAGGGCGCTTTTTTTGTTTATGACGGTAACGCTCTGAATCAGTTTCATGAGCATATCGCAAAAGTTTGGGATTTGCTGGGATCTGCTGGCATTGATTGCCGCCTGCTGGAGGACGCTGAGATTGATACATATTTGAAGAGACTTATGGCCCTGGACTTTACCAGCGGAAATATTGTATTGAACAATTTCCGGTCAACGCCCAGTCAGTTGGAAAGCGGGACTAAAGCTATTCGTATTATCAGCCTTGTTGATTCTGAAACTGTTGATCTTCCTGAATCTGTTAGTCCATATACTCTTCGGTCAGAGGGAACTGAGCTTCGGAATTTTCCCTGTGATAATATGACCTTTCTGGCAACTGTTCCTCAGGCAGATATTGTACTCTATAACCAGGTAATTGAGATACCTCCTCAGCAATCGACCCTTCACAAACTGGAACTGAAGAAGAAGAGGCATTCAGGAGTACCTGATCCTGCTAACCTACTCTGTGTGGAGGATATTGCAAAGTTGCTGGGGGATGTCGCCAGGGATAATCAGCTGATCGTTTATGCTCACTTTTCAATAGCGGTTTCTTCTCCACTTGAGCTTATTGATAAGGCAGTCAATTATATTGAATCTGCACTTTTTCAAAATGGCATCATCCCTTCCGCAAATGCCTATAACCAGCTGGAACTTTTCCGCTGTCTTCTTCCGGGAAATTCTGTTGCCTTGAAAGAGTATGATAAATTTCTCACAACCGCCGAAGCCAGTATCTGCCTGCTGTTCAAGGAGCGTTTTCTTCAGGATGAAGCATCTGATTTTCTTATTTATTTTACCGACCGTCAGGGTATTCCGGTCGGTTTGGATCCTTCAGACCTGCCACTTCGCACGGGCAGGATGAACAACAGAAACAGATTTGTGCTGGGACCGTCAGGATCTGGAAAAAGCTTCCTGATGAACAGCCTCATTCAGCAATACATGAACTACAATATGGATGTGGTCATTGTTGATACGGGCCATTCCTACTCGGGGCTCTGTTCCTATTTCAATGGAAGGTATATCACCTATTCGGAGAAAAAGCCCATTACCATGAATCCCTTTTTAATGCATCCCGACGAGTACAATATCGAGAAAAAGGACTTTCTGTGTACCCTGATCGGACTGCTGTGGAAGGGATCGGAGGGTGATTTGAACGGAGTTGAGCGGGACGTTGTTTCCAGTACCCTTAGTGCCTACTATTCCTGCTATTTCAATTTATCCGGGGATCCTGAACCTCAAGTCTCGGAACTTAGCTTTAATTCATTTTATGATTTTGCTGTTCAAAGGATACCTGAAATTAAGAAAGAGGAACGTATCCACTTCGATCTTGATGAATTCAGGTACGTGCTGAAAAAGTTCTATAGGGGCGGGGAGTTTGACAGCATCCTGAATGAAGCATCTGACTCTTCTCTCTTTTCTGAGCGCTTCGTCGTTTTCGAAATCGACGCGGTAAAGGAAAATAAGATACTCTTTCCGATTGTCACCCTGATTATTATGGATGTCTTTATCCAGAAAATGCGAAACCGGAAGGAACAGCGAAAGGCGCTTATCATTGAAGAAGCATGGAAAGCAATTGCTTCCCCATTGATGTCCGGTTATATATTGTACCTCTATAAGACAGTTCGTAAGTTCTGGGGAGAGGCTATCGTAGTGACGCAGGAACTTTCTGACATTCTCGGAAATGCGGTAGTTAAGGACAGTATCCTGAGTAATTCAGACACCGTATTCCTGCTGGATCAGTCGAAGTTCCGGGAGAACTACGCGGAGATAGCGCGGCTGCTTGCCATTTCGGAAGTGGAACAACAAAAGATCTTTACCATTAACAAGCTTAATAACAGGGAAGGTCGCAGGTTTAAAGAGGTTTATATCCGCAGAGGTACAGTAGGGGAGGTTTACGGTGTAGAGGTTTCTATTTATCAGTATCTGGCATATACTACTGAGAAGCCTGAAAAAACAGCGGTGGAAATCTATGTAGATCACTATGCTTCTTACCAGCAGGGGCTGGAGGCTCTTGTTTCTGACCTGGAAACGAGCAGCCTTTCATTAACTGACTTTGTTAAAAGGGTCAATGCGGGAAAAGTCCCGCTCTATTAATTCATTTCAACTCTCTAAACCATGAAATTTTTTATTGTACTGCTCCTCGTCCTTGCAGGGGGAAGGAGCACTGGTCAGATATATTTCGATCCGGCAGTTGCTGGAGCCACTGCCGCCCACTCGGCAATTATCAATAGCCAGCTCGAAAAGACAAACAGCAATCTTACCCTGATCCAGAAAGGGCAGCTGGCGGTTACCGGTCAGCTGGTGATCGTCAACGACCTGCAGGATAAGATTTATAAGGGTCTGAGCGAAGTGGCCGGCGTTGTAAAATCACTGCTAGCCGTCAGGGACATTACGGAGATCACATCAGATATTATCGAGGATGCCAACAAAACTTTGCAGATCGCTCAGGGAAATCCTGTTTTGCTGCTTTTTGCTGAGAAAGGCGCCCGGGAGTTTAAAGCAAGGGCGGGCACGATAGCAGCTGAAGCGAGCTCCTTTGTTTTAAGAGGTGGAAAAGATAACCTGATGGATTCGGGAGAACGGGCAAAACTTCTCAATAAAATACGCACCGAACTGATTATTCTTCGCGGAGTCGCCTACGGAATGCATCGTTCCATGTTCTGGGCAAAGCAGCGTGGTATTTTCAAATCGCTTAACCCCTATGCCGGCTTTATCAATATCGACAGAAAGATAGCCGATGATATTATCAGGAATACTAAATACTTAAAAAAATGAAATGGTTACTGGCAGGACTTCTATTTCTACAGCTTCCGCTTTTTGCTCAGATTAATGTTGAGCTGCTTCATCAGCTGGTTGCCGAAAGCAAATCCGAACATTCAAAACAGACAAAGACCAGGGACCGGCAGGGCCAGGTAAGCGCAGGAGAGGAGCTTAACCGCTCCAAAGTGGAGAAGCTGAAAGACCGGTACCGGCAGCTTAAGAACCGCTTTCATACCCTCGGCATGGCAATAGATGCCGGTCAGATTGGAATTAAAGCAGCACCTCTTGTTGAAGAGATCGTTCGTCACCAAACCATTATTGTGGAACAGGCTCAGAAAAAGCCTTATCTCATTCCGCTTGCTATCGAAACCCAGGAGGATCTTGTCAATAAGTCGCGGTCATTGGCAAAGTACCTGATTGGTCTTTCTGTGAGTTTCGGAGATCTGAACCAGATGAAGCAAAGCGACCGGAACCTCCTTTTCCGGCATGTGCTTACCCAGCTTCAGCGAATCGCTGCTACTTCAAGGGAACTGGCTCTGAACATGACCCGGAGCCGTCCTTCAAGCCCGGATAGTCCATTTTCTGATTTTATCAATCAGGATAAAAAGCTGGTCAATGACATCATGGAGAAAGTCAAAATTCTAAAGAAATAGTATATGAAACTGCTGCTCCTGTGTTTCCTGCTACCCTGTTTAGGATATAGTCAGGTGGTGATCTATGACCCCGGTCACTTTCAAATCGTGAATGAAAATGGTGTTTCCCGTTTCTCTGCAGAAATTACTCATAACAATTACCTGCGCTCTGTCAACCGTAATCTGGATGATATCAATCTGAATATGACCGCTGTTATCCTGGTTCAGAATATGATCAGAAACAGCCTCACTCAGATTGATCAGGCTCTGCGGTCGGGGCTCGCCGTTCGGCAACTGACTATGATCGGCCAGGAAATCCTGGCCGAATGCGAGCAAATGATTCAGGTTGCCCGATCCAGTCCTCACTTACTGCTCTTTGCTGAGGAGGCTGCCAGGCAGCTTAAGTTAAGGGCCGTAAGACTGGCCGCTGAGGTTGCAGAATTTATTCAGAAGGAAGGTGATCAGGTGATGATGGACTACCACAAACGGGATGAGTTGCTGCGAAAAATAATCCTGGAAATGAAAGTAATAAGGGCGCTTTGCTTTAGTATCCACCGCTCGGTCTACTGGGCTGCTGCCAGGGGATTTATCAGGTCTGTTAACCCTTTCCAGCATTTTATTAATCAAGACAGGCGACTTGCCGAAGAGATTATCCGCAATTATAAACGATTAAATAGCAAATTATGAAGCACTTACAGATCCTTCTGTTTATGTTGATATCCTTCTCTGTGGCCGGGCAGGTTACCATAAGGGACCGCCACATAACGCGGCAGCAGGAGAGAATGGTTTTCAAGCAATGGAACCGGAACCAGTTTACTCCACGTAAAGGATTTCTCGGGCTTAATCCATTATACTGGCTTACCTGGGGCCTGCATCCGGATTATCCTAAAAAAGACCTTCGGCCTCTTGGTCCCGCAGGGCCTCAAACCCAGCGACTTGCTATGGCTGCAGTAATGGAAAATGCGGTAAAACAGGCACGGGCTTATTCTGATACCCTTAGAAATACTGCCATTTCCGAGGTTTTTAATTATTCCGGGGAGGTTTCGGAGCTGGATCCCCTGTGGCAGTTATATTATAAAGCTGAGTTTCGTGACTTGCTGGAACATGATGGTGTTGATCATCTGAGAGGGCTTCCACTGCGGGAAAAGCAATACCTTGTCGACAAGGGTATTTATTCCTGGTACGCAGAGGAATCTCAGATTCTGCTGGAAAGGTTGGGCGCTGCCCGAAGGGTAGGGTTGGACCGGGGCTCGCGGATCCTGGCCTACCATCATATTCTCCAGGATTACCATAAGCTTCAGGCTTCCTGGGAGATGAAAAGGAACAGGATTCGGCTTTTCCTTAATTATGCTGCTCAGAGCCGCAGGACGGAAAAAATCCTTTATCCCTCCGGCCCATTTAATCTTACAGACCGGCAGATTGCTGATAAGATAATTAGAAAACTTAAACTCTGATCTATGCAGACATTTGAATATTTAAGCTTTACCGGTACTGGAGTCCTGCTGCAGGCAGCCGGGGCCACGGTACCAAAATCCTTCAAGGATACACTTGACTTTCTGCAGGGAATGGGCGTCTATGAGGACGGTATGATGCACTATCTCCGGGAACTGCGGAAATTTGTATGGGCCGAATATGATAATTTTATAGCAGATGCACAGGCCCTGGCCGCAATATTTACTCTGATTTATTTCGGCCTGAAATCCTATGAAATGATTTCGGGAGACCGGAAACTGGAGATTATGCCGCTGCTAAGACCTTTCGGACTGGCCATGATCATCTTTTGGTGGGGCGCATTCATAAAGCTGATCACTGTTCCTACTGATCTGATTGCCGCTCATACTGAAGAAATGTTCGATGAAAGCCAGATGCTCGTCAACGGACTCAGGATAGAGCGTGCATATCTTATGGTACAGTTATCCGATCAGCTCCTGAAGGTTCAGGCAGAGACGGAGGTGGCAAAGCATGAGGCCGATACCTGGTATGAAAATGCCTGGGAATCTGTCCGCTCATCGGTGAAAGAGGGGTTTTCAGAAGTCTGGAATCCCATTGTTGAACTCCGGAACCGTATGCAGGTCGGTCTGCAGCTCCTGCTGGCATCCCTGCTGGAAACGGTTGCAATATGGTTGCTCAGATGCTCCGTATATCTGATATTTATGCTGCAGATTATCTTCTCTACTATTCTAATAATACTCGGGCCTTTCTCGGTTGCAATAAGTATACTTCCCGCTTTCCGTGATTCCTTCACCACCTGGATAGCCCGGTTTATCTCCGTTAATCTTTATTCCGGAATAGCCTATCTGGTACTTTTTGTTGCCTCTCTTTTTCAGCAATATGCTCTGGAAGCAGAAATTACACGGTATACTGATCTGGTGGATCATTCAGGTGCAAATATGGCCAAGCTTGCTGCATTTGCCGGAAATGGTATTCTTTCCTTTGGAATGGTGATCGGAACTTTTGTACTTGGCGCCCTTACTATGCTTACTGTTCCCAGCATCAGTACCTGGGTAGTTTCTACTTCGGGAGTTACCTCCGCTATTTCTACAGTTGCACGGGGCGCCTCAACCATGTCAAGATCTTTTATCTCATTTATCAGGTAGCTCTGGTTTGTTGGTTAGGTGAGGCCGGCTGTGATCTGCAGCTGGCCTTTTTATTTAAAAATCATGATTATCCGAAACATAGAAAACAAAGTGAAGCTCGCCACTTTCGTCTCCGTCGGAAGCCTTCTTGCATCAGTTGCCATTTCTTTTCTGGTCTCACTGTATGCCTACAGACAGGTTTCCAACGCAAGGAAAAGCGTTTATGTGCTGGATGCTAACAGTATTCCACTTCTTATCAGACAGGCTGATATCAAGGTTAACCGGGTGGCGGAGTACAAAGCTCACATCAACCTCTTTCATTCCCTCTTCTTTTCGGTGACTCCTGATGAGAAATTCATCGAGTACCAGATGAAAAAAGCGATGTATCTCATTGATGAGAGCGGGGCCCTGCAGTATAATAACCTTAAGGAAAAGGGATACTTCAACTCCATTCTCTCATCAAGTGCCGTTCTCACATTGCAGACGGATTCTATACTGGTTGACGAAGGCCGGAAGTACTTCCGCTATTATGGTAAACAGAAGATCGACAGAAGAAGCTCGTTCATAATCCGCTCCCTGGTCACCGAAGGAAATATCCAGGATCTTGAGGTCCGTTCTGACAATAATCCTCATGCAGCACTGATCATTCACTGGAAAACAATAGAAAATAAAGACCTTGAAAATGCACAGAAAAACACATTCTGAAGGCGAAAGTGAACCTTTGGCGGAGAGCATGAGCGGCTTTGCCGGGAAGGTAAACCATAGTCGTTTCATTTATTTTACGATGATCATTCTGATTGGCTTGTCTCTGATTCAACTGATCTTTAGGGTAACAGGCGACAAAAAGGAAGCTTCTTTAAGCTTGAAGGGGAGGTACCCTCCCGGACTAGCATTCCCCGCATTACCCTCCGGAACTCTAAGCGATCTGGATAATCTTCTTAAACTCAACGCTGCGATCAGTCTCCTTTCATCTCGGGATTCCCTGACGTCGAACGACTCCATGAAACTTAAAGAGGCTCTGCTCCAGATGCAGCATATCGAAACACAGCTTCAACAAAAACTCAAATAGGTATGAAAATAGATTTTAAACAACCACGATACATTATTCCCCTCATCGTTTTTCCCTTCCTCTGCTGTTTCTTTTACATCTATAAGTCCAGCCTGGAGAAAAAGCAGGAACCCCTGAGCCGGAAAGATGATCTTCAGGAAAACATTGCAGATGTTTCTGATCAGGTGAAAGCCTCGGGAATAGAGGATAAGCTGGACGCTTACAGAAACCAGTTCAGGGAATCCGACGGGTACACGGCGATGAACAACCTGCAGGAAGAGCAGTCAGGGGAAACCCGGGTACCGGATCTCTACAATGAGCAGGAAAAACAGGTACTGGATTCCATTGAGAAGGCCATTAAGTCCCAATACCGGTCCCCTGGTTATAATCAGGTGCCGGCTTACAGCCCTGTGAATAAAAATGTTCCCAGGAAACAGGCCGCTGATATTAATTCTCATCAGGCTCTTGCCCGTGCTCTGAATAGCTTTTCCCACCGGGACGGCAGAGAACCTAAGGAAGAACCCGATCCGATGAAAGTCTTCAGAGAGCAGATGGCGCTGGTAGACAGTATGAGCAGGGCCAATGATCCGGAATATAAAGCGGAATTGGCAAAACAGCGAAGGGCTGAGTTATGGGAAAGGGAAAAGGCGGAAAAGAAGCTGTTGCCGGTAAGGAAAACCTCAGGAGATATGATCTTTAACACCATACTTCCCCACCAGGATAGAAGCTTTATTACTGCTTTAATCGATCAGGATACCCGTAGTTATTCCGGTTCCAGGGTACGACTCAGACTGACGGAGGATCTCCTGGCTGGCAAATTCCTGGTTCCGAAAGGAACTTTGCTTTATGCTACAGTCTCGGGATTTTCTGCAGAGCGTATCAAACTGAGTATTTCTTCGATCCTATGTAAAGATCATATTCTGCCGGTTAGTCTCGAAGTCTATGACCTGGATGGTTTGCCCGGCCTTTACGTACCGGCCTCCGTATTCCGGGAGTTTTCCAGGGAGCTTGGCGGTAATACCATCCAAGGTGTGAATATTCAGGATCAGGTGGAGACCAACAGCCAGCTCGTCATGAGCCTCATGCAGAAAATGTTTCAGTCTACCTCAACTGCTGTTACCAAGCTGCTCCGCCAAAATAAGGCAGAACTTCAATACAGTACTCACGTGTATCTGATTGATCCTGCAGAACTTAAGAAAAAACAGAATAATTATTAAATAGAAATGCTATGAAATATTTCGCTATTTTTATCAATGTGATGATTTTCAATCTCACCTATGCTCAAATGTTTACCCGCCTGTCCGATGTTCCCCTTATCTCTGTAAGCCCTGGCGGTACCCTGCACCTGGTCTCTCCTGAATCAATAACCTATGTCGATATTTCCAGCTCCAGTTTTGCTGGTGACCTTCCTCTTAAAAATCTTCTGAGGCTCAAAGCCCGGCCCGATTCAGGAAAAGTAATGTCGCTTATTAAGGATTGTCTGATAACAGTAGCAGGCGAAAGTTATATAGCGCACTACAAGGTGAGTTGCAACAGGGCGATGCCTCCTGATACAGCTATTGTCCGGGTCAGTATTTTGCCTGAACAGATGAGTCCTTTGCTACATAAAGATCACCACTTGTCGTCGGGGGACTTGAGAAAATCTGCTTTAAGTATTCTTCGCTCCGGCAGTAAAGGAGCCATGAGGCGACATTCAGGTAGGGGCATTCAGGGACGTGTAAATGGTGTTTATGTGCAGGAGGACTATATTTTCCTTGACCTTGGCTTTGCAAATCGCAGTAATCTTTCCTATTCGATAGACGACATACGGTTCTCTATTGAAGACAAAAGAATTCATAAAACCGCCAATGTGCAGGCTGTAAGCATCTCGCCTGTCTTCTCCCTGTTTTCCAGGGATGCCTTCAAACACAATTACCGTAACATCTTTGTCTTCCGGAAGCTCACCTATCCGGGTAATAAAGTGCTTAAAATTACATTAAATGAAAAGCAGATATCGGGAAGAACGGTTACTGTACAGTTACCCTATTCCGATATCCTTTCCGCTGACCTTATTCCTTATGATCAATAAAAATGATGAATCTATGAACAGTCCTGCCCGAATAAGCATCAGATCTGCTTCTGTTCCCGGGAGTACAAACGATGCAGACCCAGAGATCGTTGCTTTTTTTCGTGGCATCCTTAAATCCTCTTTCCCTGAGGAATACGAGCGGCTGGATCTCGAAGGGAAGCTGGAAGAGGAGCTCGTTCGTATTTTCAGTGCATGTCAGTCTATAGTTGCTGACTATAATATGGAAATGGATTTGAACAATCCTTATTTTCTTTATCGGGTAATAGAGGAGATCTATTGCCATTTCCTGAAACCTTAGTTCTCGCCTTTCCCGGGCAGTTCCTCTGTATTCTATTATGAGGAATTTAACATGATATACTTATGGAAGAGTCAAAGGAGCAGCAAAGCCTCCATCGTCTGCTGCAATTCTCCGTTTATATTTCTGTGGTTGCCGAAATTCTGATTTTTGAGGTTTATAGGTTTCTTCTCCTGGATGGTATACCCGGTAGAATAATTACTCATCTGCTTGTTTCGTTATCCAGGATCCCCATGTATAAAGATCTCCTTTACAGTAAACTTTTCACTTTGGGGCTTATCATGCTTGTCTCGGTAGGCACTTTAAGCCGGAAGAAAAGGGATTTCAATAGCACGCATCTGATTGTATTCCCACTGGTAGTAGGGTTGTCGATTACATTTTCCGGGATTTACTTTCATAGTTTTCCTCGTTCGCATCACTTCCTTTCTCTCATTCCCGCAAGGATTCTTTATGTGCTTAGTGCCTTTGCCGGAACTATTCTGGTTCACGTGGCCATGGACAATATCTCGAAGATCATCGCAACGAAGCTTGGCCGCGACAGATGGAATATCGAAGAGGAATCTTTTATGCAGCCTCTCAGGGCAAGGAAAACGCCCTATTCTGTAAATATCCCCATGCTGTTTTATTTCCGTGGCCGGGTGCGAAAGGGTTGGATCAATATTGATAATATTTTTCGCGGTACATTGCTCATCGGGACACCTGGATCCGGCAAGTCTTTTGGTGTTGTAAACTCCTTCATTCGCCAGCTCATTGCAAAGGAATTTACAGCCTGTATATATGATTTCAAGTTCCCGGATCTTGGAAAAATTGCTTACTACCATTTCCTTAAGGCAAAGCGGGAGGGAAAATGCAGGGACTATGCTTTTCACGTTATTAACCTCAGTGAAGTCCAGAAGAGCAGAAGAGTTAACCCATGGAAGAGTGAGTATATCAAAACCCTTGCGGATGCTTCCGAAACTGCCGAGGCTCTGGTAGAAGCATTAAAGAAGGGAGACAAGTCCGGTGGCAGTGATCAGTTCTTTACCCAGTCTGCCGTAAACTTCCTGGCTTCCTGCATCTACTTCTTCAGCAAGTACGAGCAAGGCCGGTACTCAAGCCTTCCTCATGTTCTGGCTTTTCTGAACTGTTCCTACGAGGAGATCTTTCATACGCTTTTTTCAGAGCCGGAACTAAGCTCTCTCCTGTCTCCTTTTATGACCGCCTATCGGGCGCGCGCTTTTGAACAGCTCGAAGGGCAAGTGGGAACTTTGAAGATCTTTATCAGCAGGCTGGCAACGAAGGAAACGTTCTGGGTCTTTTCAGGAGATGATGTCAATCTCAAAATAAGCGGCTCCCAGTCTCCTTCAGTGATTGTGCTGGCTAACGATCCTGAAACCCAAAGCATAAATTCGGCCTGCTACTCCGTTGTGCTGAACCGCCTTACCCGTCTGATAAATACAAAAGGCAATCTTCCCAGTGCCCTTATTATTGATGAGGTGCCTACGCTTTTTATGCATCGCATAGAAAACCTTATTGCAACTGCCCGGAGCAATAAGGTGGGTGTGCTACTCGGGTTACAGGAATTGCCGCAGTTTAAACAGCAATATGGCAAGGAAACAGCTACGACTATTGCCGCTGTTATCGGAAATGTGCTTTCCGGGTCAGTAAGAAATAAGGAAACACTTGACTGGCTTGAACGCCTGTTTGGTAAAGTAAAACAGACAGGTGAAAGCCTAAGCATCGACCGTTCTAAAACTTCTCTTTCTCTGAGTGAAAAGCTTGAGCCCCTGATCCCGGCAGGAAAGATTGCTTCGCTGAAAGCGGGAGAAATGGTGGGTATTCTCGCCGCAGAGGCAGAAGAAGGATACTCGGGCAAGTATGAGACATCAGCCGTCCACTGTAAGGTTAACCTGGATATGGACAGTATTAAAAAGGAGGAGGCTGCTTATCCGCCCATGCCGGATTATTACCAATTCGGGGGGAAAACGGAGGAGGTTCTGCGAAAAAACTATCAACGGATTACTACTGAAGTAAAGGAGCTTACGGCCTTGTTTAAACCTCCAGCTCCCCGGACCGAAAATTCTGCAGCCGATAATAATTAAAAACCAAAATCTTTTTAATGAAACTGATGCAAGGACTTGTAATGGCAATATCGTGGGCAGTCTCAGCAACAGCTCAGGAGATGCCTCTTGCTCTTCCCTTAGAATCGCTCAGGGTCACCTCACCATTTGGATACAGAACCCACCCTCTTTTAAAAGGTTCGCAATTTCATAAGGGGATAGATCTGGCTGCCAGGCAAGAACCGGTACGGGCGGTAATGGTAGGTGTGGTATTTGAAACGGGCATCCATCCAACTCTGGGAAACTATATCGTGATAGATCATGGAGGGATCAGGAGCCAGTATGGTCATCTAAGAAAGATTATTGTTGAGCCGGGAAGAATCGTTACAGCCGGGGAAGTAATAGGCATTACCGGGCATTCCGGCAGGGTCACGGGGGAACACCTGCATTTTGCCCTATTTTATAATCATCAGCCTATCGACCCTTTGTTGTTTTTAGGGAAACTAATAGGATATATCACTTCTCGTTAATAAAAACTATGATTTATGAAGACAATATTTGAAATGGAACAGCTACCACTTGATCAGTTCAGGGAGCTTGGCCTGATAGAAGGCGACCGCCTTCTTTTGCCCGAGAACCATATACAAGCAATGCTTGCGGGAAGACGGACTGACTTTATAAGACTCGAAGATCTTTCTTTCGGAGCCGATCGTATTCCTGAAATCGATGTGAAGTTGTCGCTTTCTTATGTCGGCGGGGAAGCAAGCCTGAATATTCATCCGGTATACAAGGAACCCAAAATGCATCCCTCGTTAACAGACTGGGCAAAAGATTACCTTATAGAAGGAGAGGGCCGGTCAATGGAGCTTGAAGTTGAAAGTGAAAAGGGGAAAAGACAGAACAGAATATTTGAATATGACCCCGAGACTAACGAATTCCTTTCCTATGCTCCGTCATACCTGTTTGCTCCTGAGCAGATTAATCAGTCCGTTCTTAACATGGGCCAGAAAGCCCGGTTTAGGAAAGGTGAATGGGTACTTTTGGATGACGGCACCTCTATCCAGCATCGGGCTTCCGATTCAAAAGGCCTTTTAAGCAGTGGCAAACAGGTAATGTTTTCTGTAAAGGAAGATAAAAACATGGTTGTTTATCGAATCGGAGACTTAAAACAGCTTTTTGGAGATGAAAAGGAAAGTAATAATAGGGGTTTAGAGAAAGAGCAAAAAAAATCCTTTGAGGTATCGAAAGAAATAGATAGCGTTAGTATTCATGAGCGGAACAGAGGCTATAACCAGAATGGTTCGCGCTGATGCACCCCTTCGATTCTCTCGGTCTGGCAGCTAAGGTCGTGACTTTTTTTGAGCCATTTTTTCATTACGCTGAAGACCTCTCCATTCTTTTTGCATACTACAGCCAGTCTGACATTGCCTTTGAAACCTTTATATCCGGAAAGGTCCGTTCTGTTGCCACCAGAGGTATCTGGCAGGCTTGCCCAACTCATCCCCGCTGCGTTAGAGATCTGTATCTCTTTCCCTCTGCTATGGAAGCTCTTGCCTTCTTTCATTATAAAACTTCACTGCTTTCCGAGGGCTCTGAAATTGCAGCAGTTTCAACGGGAATCCTGCCTCATAAGGAACAGGTACTGCTTTTGAAAGAAAGGTATAAGGAAGCAAAATTACATTTAGTCTGTCCTTCTGACCTCGCCGGTCGTATTGCCGATTGTAAAATAGCTCTCTGGGCAAAGGGACTTAATGCTTTTTTTCATTGTGATAGGGACAGTCTATTAATTGAGTTTGGAGGAAGAAACCTTTTGCTGCCAGGAAGCATGCTTTCACTGTCTAGTTTTCAGAAGCAGGCGGGACTGAAGTTTTCGCTTAGAACTCATAAACCCAGGAATCGCTACAATACCTACTATGAGCTGCTTCTTGATTCAATTTGATTTTACACTTTAAATTTCTAGTTATGAATGAAAACAATCTTGATTATCTGAAAAACAGTCTTAAGTATCTTGGCTTTGGCGATAAGCTTAACAAGGTACTTGAATCCGCCATCTCTCAGGAGTTGCCCAAGTTTACCATCAGTCTCAATAATGAGGTAAACAACCAGTCAAAAGAAAAACAGGGCCAGAAGGATTTTATGCGTTACGACATAAACTTCAGCAAAAGTAATGAAAGCGATATGTACTTCCTCAACGGCTATCACGCGAAGCTTGAAAAGCCGGATGCGCCCTCCCGGGAACATACCTTCAATCTCAGCCAGAACAACTGGATTACGGCCAAAGAAGCTTATAATCTTCTCTCAGGAAGGTCCATAAATAAGGATATACCTCGCAGGGAGGAAGGCGCAGAAAAGGTGAATGTCTGGATGAAGCTTGACCTGGAGGTGAAAGATGCACGCAATAATTTCCCCGCCAGATATTTCTATCCCAACTATGGATTCGATGCAGAGCAAACCCTAGCCAAATACCCACTGAAACAGCCTGACGAGAAGCAGAAGGAAGAAATGCTGAATGCCTTCAGGAAAGGAGATTTAGTTCAGGTCGAAGTGAAGCTGAACGGAAAGCTTCAGCCCGCGTATGTTGCAGCCAATCCAGAAATGAAAGCAATGGACTTCTTTGACCAGAAGCTGCAACCGATTCACAGTTCTAAGTTATTGCCAGAGCAGGGGAAGGAGGCTAAGGAAAGTAAAGTGTTGGTTGTAGATGAGAAAGCCTCCGCTGGCATAAATAAAGAGGATAAGCCCTGGGAACAGGCTCCCGAAGAACAAAAGAACTCGAAGTCAGTCGGCCGTTAAGCAATTATGATTGGTGCTGCTCATCAACAGGAGCAGCACTTATTGCCCCCAAATACTTTCTCCATTACCTTACCTGTTGTTCCTAAGATTTTGACTGCAGAGTGGGGGGATAAGCAGGTAGACAAGGAGGGTAGTCCAGTGAAAGCTTATTGCCAGGTATAAATAAACAGAAAACAATTACAATAATTCAAAGTTTCTTCTGCCGTTTAGCTGATCCTGCACTAATATGTGGAACTTCCCCAAAAGACTTCACATTCTTATAGCTGTGAAATTAAAATTCATTATTATTGACCTGATGTCAGCATCAGCACATGAGCAGGGTTTTAAAAACAGAAATACCATTAGTTTCAGTATTGAATAATTGCTTTCCGAGAATTGATTACCAGGATTGTTATTGCATGCAGGTGGACCGTGGTGATCTGCAATTAAATGATGTCGTCCGGTGCTTTTTCACCACCGCTCCAGGTTGGGTAGTAAATATGATGAAACTTAGGGATAAACTCGGAAAGATTGCAGGCCTTAAAGTCAATAAGGATACGCGGCATGTCTCCTCAAACCCCAATACATCCGCTTTTTTACCGGGAGAGAAGTTTGGCTTGTTCCAGATAATAGAGAGGAATGAATTAGAGGTGATTATGGGATCAGATGATAAGCATCTTAACTTTAGAGTTTCCCTGTTCCTTGATAAGCTATCCGGTAATCAAAAAAGGATTTTTATTTCAACAGCGGTCTTAATGCACAATGGATTTGGTCGAAGCTATATGAAACTCGTTGCCCCATTTCACCGGATAGTGGTTCATGGAATGATGAATAAGATATACAGCAGGCTCAAGCAGGCTTCCTGAAAAAACGAAAAATTTGTTGCCCTACAAGCAGCTCTGCAGTTATTACAGTTGGAGGGCTGGTAAAATACTCCATCTCCATAATCGTTTTTTGTGTTTGGTGCGAAACTCAATGCTCCGGCTTATTCCTGCTTCATTTTCAGCGCGGTCAAATAACATGATTTATAGTCTGTCTAAGGAGTTGCTCTGAATAAACAGGTAGTTGACGTTGACCCAGACCAAATGTTATCCTGAAAAACTACTAATAGGCATCTGCAATTAAATAAATCAAATAAAGGGGCGTAAGCTTCGTCCACGCGGAAAAAAAATATTAAAAGTTTGGATTGTTGAATGAGATGTCTACTTTTATTCAACAATGTTGAATAGTCTTTAACGCTGCTCACTAACTAAGTTATTTACTAACCATCAACTCATTTATGATTAAAAGAATTGCGAAGCTTTTAGTATACGTAGCCATATTATTGCAGGCGAATAAAGTATACTCCCAGGCAATGGGTGCCGCCTGTATTAATGTAGACTTAAAAGAGAAAGTTGGTACTATGGACCCAGTCTGGGCATGGTTCGGTTATGATGAGCCGAACTACACTTATATGAAAGATGGGAAGAAACTCCTTTCGGAAATAGCAGAATTAAGTCCTGTTCCTGTTTATGTAAGAACCCATAGCCTTCTGGTAACAGGCGATGCTAAGGCTGCTCTAAAATGGGGATCTACAAATGCTTATACAGAAGATGCAAGGGGCAATCCTATCTACAACTGGGCAATCATCGACAGTATTTTTGACACTTATATCAAAAGAGGAATGAAACCTCTTGCTCAGATCGGCTTTATGCCAGAAGCTTTGTCAACCAACCCAACTCCGTACAGGCACTATTGGAAGCCAGGCGATCCGTATTCTGATATTATAACCGGGTGGGCCTATCCACCTAAAGACTACAATAAATGGCGCGAGCTGGTATATCAGTGGGTAAAACATTCCATTGAAAGATATGGCCAAAAAGAAGTAGAGAGCTGGTATTGGGAAGTTTGGAATGAACCTAATGGTTTCTATTGGAAAGCCAGTATGGAAGAGTTCTTTAAACTTTATGATTATGCAGCCGATGGTGTAAAAAGAGCGCTTCCTACAGCAAAGATCGGGGGAATAAATATCGCAGCCACAGGAGAAAAAAGCGGGATTGAATGGACAACTAAATTTGTAGAGCATTGCATAAATGGTACAAATTACGCAACCGGTAAAAAGGGTTCTCCAATGGATGCACTGCTGTTCCATGCTAAAGGAAGTCCCCGCTTAACAAATGGTATAGTAAGGATGAATATGTCTCCTCAGATGAGGGATATAGAAGCTGGTTTCAAGATTGCTGCTGCCTACCCCCAAACCAAAAACCTTCCTTTAATTATCGGAGAGTCAGATCCTGAAGGTTGTGCGGCATGTGGTATGGCTACAAATCCTGAAAATGCTTATCGAAACGGTACTTTATATTCAAGTTACACTGCAGCAACTTTCGCCAGGAAATATATGCTTGCCGACCAGTACGATGTCAATTTTTTAGGGGCTGTCTCCTGGTCATTTGAATTTGAAGATCAACCCTGGTTTTATGGCTTCCGTGATCTGGCAACAAATGGAGTAGATAAGCCGGTGCTTAACGTTTTCAGAATGTTCGGCAAAATGAGTGGAGACAGGGTGAAAGTGACTGGCAACAGAATGTATCCACTAAAAACTGTTGTAGATTCAAGCATTCGCGGAGCTAAAACAGAAATAGGAGGATTAGCAGCTAAAGCATCCAAATCCGCAGCCGTAATGGTGTGGAATTACCACGATGAAGACAGGCAAGGCCCTGCCGAAGCCGTTAATGTTTCCATTTCCGGAGTTCCGGCTAAATCAGCAAAGCTTAACATTTACCTTATTGATGACGAAAACAGCAACTCCTACGAAGTGTGGAAGAAGATGGGTTCTCCGCAAAGTCCTTCAGCTGCACAAATTTCTGAGTTAGAAAAAGCGGGAAAATTAAAGTGTGTACAAACAAAGAACATAGCTATCAAATCAAACAAGGCTCAAGTGCAACTGAATTTAAAACGCCAGGCAGTGGCCCTGGTAGCTCTCGCCTGGTAATGATTCAATAGTTAAGAAGCTTGTTCAACGGCCTCGAATTCTATAGCTTTGAGAAAAATAAACCATGTAATTACAAAAGTGAGTACTAAAACCGAATTGTTGAATGAGTCCAGTGCGGAAACCTTAGAGGTTGGTGATAGGATCAGGATCTTAAGGATAACCCAGAAAAGAACGTTGCAGGAGGTTGCCGACAGCTGCGGTCTGTCCAAGAGTATGATCTCGAAAATCGAAAACAACAGGACGGTGCCTTCTGTAGCAACACTTGTTAAAATCGCACAAACGCTCGGGACCAATATATCCAATCTCCTGGAGCGTGATGGCTGGTCAAAAGCAATTGTTACTACCCGGCAGGAAGCGGAGGAGAAATTCGTTTCAACGGAAAAAGGGTATTCAATATTCCCTTATGCCTCAGAGTTTCATGGAAAAAAAATGCAGCCCTTTTTATTTGAAGCGATAAAAGGGAAAGTTATCCCTCATCAGCTGTCGCATGAGGGGGAGGAGTTTGTTTTTATTGTGGAAGGATCTATGAGGATGCAGGTTGCCGAAACGGAGTATATCCTTAAAACGGGAGATAGTTTGTATTTCAACGCACTTCAAAAACACGGCATTATTCCTATCTCTGATAAGGTGGTTTACATAGATATTTTTGTCTAAGCTAATTGCCAATTCATTCAGTACCTCTGTCTCGCCCTACTATTACATATGAAGAGAACCGTCTTTATTGACAGCAGTTTGCGCTGTTAATGGAGCCCCTGGGAACATAAACTGCCTCGTTACTTTAAAAAATATTTTATTGAAAATGACCTTTATTGAAATATCAAAACTAGCCATAACCCTTTCCGCTGTTGTTTTCTTAGCGGTTAGCAGTACACTTGCTCAATCAACCACTAACGCTGGCTTAACACTTCCCAGCAAATTCAAGGCAGAGATGCTGATCGACGGGTTAGGCGGGGCCCGCCACATTGCAGTTACCCCCAACAACAAGATCTATGTACGCTTATCCCGGTTAAGGGAAGGTAAGGGCACGGTGTTGCTCGGGGAAAAGGATAATAAAGCTACTGTTATTTCCCGCTTCGGTGATTTTGCAGGAACAGGGGTTTATTTAAAAAACGGCTACCTCTATACCTCGTCTAACAGCGAAGTTTTTCGCTACAAACTGAATGAGAACTTTGAGGTAGTTGATCCAGCTGTACCTGAAAAGCTCGTTACCGGCCTGGTTGATCAAGGCACTCACGAAACGAAGTCAATTGTGGTAGACGATGCCGGAAACATGTATATTCCGATCGGTGCACCTTCAAATTCCTGTCAGGAAAAAGACAGGCAACAAGGATCGTTGGGTATTAAAGATTGTCCTTTGCTGCAAACAGCCGGGGGAGTATGGCTTTTTAAATCCGACAAATTAAATCAAACCTACCATGACGGCATTCGCTACGCCACGGGTTTAAGGAATGTTGTTGCTGTAGATTTTAACAAGCAAACCAATGCTCTGTATGTTATGCAGCATGGGCGGGATCAGTTGAATACGATCTTCCCTGATCTATACTCTGTAAAGGATAATGCAGAGCTGCCTGCTGAATGTATGTATGCCCTGTCTCAAGGTGCTGATGCGGGCTGGCCTTTCATCTATTATGATCCGATGAAGAAGAAAAAAATGCTTGCTCCTGAATATGGTGGCGACGGCAAGAAGGAAGGATCTTCACAATATTTAGATCCTGTAGCTGCCTACCCCGCTCATATGGCACCCAATGGCTTACTGTTTTATACCGGCAATCAATTTCCGGAAAGATATAAGAACGGCGCTTTTATCGCTTTTCATGGGTCATGGAACCGTGCTCCGGAACCTCAAAAAGGATTTTTTGTAGTGTTTCAACCCTTTAAAGATGGGAAGCCTTCCGGCGATTGGGAAGTGTTTGCAGACGGCTTTGCAGGATCGCCGGAGAAAGCAGCTATTGGCAGGGCAGAGCGCAAACCTTGCGGTTTAGCCCAGGGGCCTGATGGTTCCTTATATATATCCGACGATGTAAAAGGAGCTATTTTTAAAATAAGTTATAATGCCAATGCTGTTGAACCAGCTATGGCCGCCAGCCTTAAGACCCCTGCAGTTGTTAAAGCCGGATCGCCAGGTGTTAAGCCTGCCCCAGCAAAACCAAGGGTGGTTAAGCCAGTTCCGGCAGTGGCGAAGAAACCTGTGGTTGCATCGAAACCTACTGCCGTATCCAAATCAATAGCAGCTGGCAAAGCTATTTATATGCAAAGTTGCGTAGCATGCCATCAGGTTGATGGGGGAGGGGTGCAAAATCTAAATCCTCCCTTAATCAAAACAAGCTATGTACTAGGTGCACCGCAAAAGTTAATTAACGTGCTGTTGAAAGGTCTATCGCAACAGCCGGTAGATGGCGAGATGTATAGCAATGCCATGCCTCCTTACAATTATCTTAGCGACAAACAAATTGCCGATGTTTTAACCTATGTCAGGAACAACTTCGGTAACAAAGCCAGCGCAATCACACCCGAGCAGGTGAAGGCTGTAAGAGCTAAAAAGTAGAAAGTATAATACAAATTCAAATGCTCAGCTATTGTAGCTGAGCATTGAAAGCCGGGCCTAAAAATTCTGTAAGTATAATCTTGCCGAGTCGTATGCAATCTTACTGTTAAACGGGCTGCTTAAAACGTCGTAACGAGGTAAAGATCTGACCAGTAGGGTAAAATCATTCTTAAAAATTTTAGAGTGGATAATCGTAACAAGGACCTGCTGGAGCTCTTGGTAAGTGAGTTGATCACATATTACAATAAGTAATGGATCGCCTCTTTACTGCCTGCACGACTTCATTATCATTTATGAACCATGTTCCCAGACCAAGGTTTGGAATTTTAACGCCATTAGATAATGTATAGTTTTCTTCTAAAATCATGTTTAAATGTTTTTCTTTTTTTATCCGCTACCGCAAAAAGCACGGTTTATTCTACATTTCCTGCGAGGTTGGACGGAAGATAACTTCGTTGATGTCTACATCCTCGGGCTGACTGATAGCAAAAGCAACTACACGTGCAAAACTCTCCGGACTAATCCCTACCGCTCCCACATAATCTTCATTAGCCTGGCGAACATTTACATCTGTGATTTGTTCCAGCAGTTCTGTTTTAACTGCGCCGGGACAGACGATGGTTGTACGGATATTATAAGGTTTTACTTCCATTCGTAACCCTTCTGTTAATGCTCGAACGGCATATTTGGTAGCAGAATAAACTGCAGAACCGGTGAATACTTTATGGCCGGCTACAGAAGAAGTATTGATAATCTGTCCTGACTTCTGCTCTTTCATGTAAGGAAGTACGGCAGCAATACCATTCAGTACTCCTTTGATGTTCACATCAATCATCTTCTCCCATTCGTCAACGTGAAGACTATCCATAGTCGACAAGGGCATTATACCGGCATTATTGAGTATGACATCTACCCGTCCGAATTGCTCAACAGCTGCATCTACCAGGCTTTTTACCTGTTCACGCTGCGTTACATCAACAGCAACGGCGAGTGCTTTTCCACCATTGTCCTGGATTTCTTTTGCCAACTTTTCAATTCTGTCGGCTCTTCTTGCACCCAGTACAACCGTTGCGCCAAGCTCTGACAAATGCTTTGCTGCAGCTTCGCCCATACCGCTGCTTGCTCCTGTAATTACTACTACTTTACCTCTAATGTTATTTTCCATATTTATAGTTTTTTACTCTTGCGGACACCCGGTGAGATATGTCCCTGCTTCTTATAATTTATTTTTAAATTAAACAGGTGTGATTTTTACTGTCGCTGCTTTAGCACGATGACTAATCATAGGTGTGAGATAAGGACTCTTACTATACTTATTCTTATAAGCCTCGTCAATAAGATTATTGATATGACCTTGCACCAGTTCAAATCTTACTTCTTTTGTCATTCCGGCTGCCATAATGCGTCCGCCTTTCTGTTGCATTGCAGATTTAAACCATCTTGAATTAACGCCATTATACGCCCTAACATATAATTCATCATTAACAACTACTTCCCATATCCAAGTAGGTGTTCCGTATGTTTTTCCATCTTCACGAAAGGGAGCAATTTTAAGGTCGTCGGCTTTGTCAATTTGCCTTAATTCAATAGCTTCAAATTGCTTGTTCTCTGTGTTCATTATTTCAGTTTTTTAAAGATTTCCTGCATGGTGTTCACATCAATGCGTTCCATGTCTACCAATTTCAACGACTTTACCATTTTTTGTGTCGTTGTTTTATAGAGCTGAAAATGGGGTGTTTGCAAATGCGATTGATAAGCAGCTTTATTCGCATAGATTTCTATAATCCTTATCTGCGTTGGGTTTTCTTTTTGCGACATTGGGAAGATGGCAATTACCCCAGGCTCTATTTTTACTGATGCTCCCGCTTCTTCTTTCAGTATAGAGATATACTCTTCCAAATGTTCAGACACAATTTCAATTTCTGAAATACGAACCAACATATCTGGCTCTGCTACTGGCGTCAACGGCCTTTCGATTATTTTCCTTATTGTATTGGCCTGGGTTTTATTAATTTGATTTTCAATTAATTGGGCTATTTCTTCCAACTGATTTTCAGTTATCCCTGTGTTTTTTCCGATGCCAATATGCGCTTGCAACTGTGGCTCTACTCCAGTCATAGCAGCCAGGGCCGATATGGTTATAAATTCACGTTGCTGATAAGTAAAAACGTCGCTGTCAAAAATATCCGCGAATAAATGCTCCTTTAAAAAAGTGTCTATCCGGGGAGCAAACTCGCCAAAACCGGGTGCTGGTTGTAGCTGGGCCGTTTTCGTCAATGTTTCCAATGTTTTTCTGCCACGTTCGTATTTATTCAAACTGACTGATATAGATGTTGCTTCTTTACCCACGACATCTTTCTTGCCCCTTGCCTTTCTTTCTTCGACCACTTTCATTAAGGTGTTTATGCCATTCAGGCTTCTTGGAAAGCCACAATAGGCATATAGCTGTACCAATATTTCTTTTGTTTGGTTGACGGTCAGACCAGCATCAAGCCCGGTATGTAATGCTGTTTTCAGGTGCTCCAGATCTCCTACAGAAGTCAATGCTGAAATACTTACAAGACTTTGCTGTTGAGCAGTCAGCGGCTGGTATGCATTGTTATTATTCTGGGCATTCATACTATTTAGGTTTATTGTTAGAAGGAGCAACAAAAGCCCTTTTATTGTCTTGCGTACATTTATCATAACCCTTGATTTATTTTTTTACAGCAGTGCTGTATTCTTCGTCTGTGACAGGCTTTAGCCAAACAACATTTTCAGATCCTTTAAAGTTAGTGATGGCGATATGGACAAATGTGCTGTTGGGCGAAGCTCCATGCCAGTGTTCTGTATTTTCAGGAATGTTTACGACATTGCCTTTGTTCAAGGCTTGTGCAGGTTTGCCTTTTTCCTGGTAGAAGCCTTCGCCTTCGGTCACAATCAAAACTTGTCCTCTGGGATGGGTGTGCCAATTGGTTCTTGCTCCCGGCTCAAACGTTACACTGCCAATGGCAAAATCATTATTCTTATCTTTTGCTACCAGTGGCTTTAAGAATGCATTTCCTGTAAACCACTCGTTTGATAATTTATCTCCTTTTGCAAAAAGACCTGTGGTATCTTGATTATTACCTGTATTCATTGTTTGCGCTTTTAGTGACAGTTGAAATAGAAAGGCCATTGACAGTGCCGCAATTTTTAATCCAGTATTCTTCGTCATTTCATTTCAGATTTTGGTTGAAGAAAGAGGTTATCTTATCAAAAGGAATTTTGTCTAACCTGTCGTACAAATCGACGTGGTCTGCACCCGGAACAATCGCCAATTCTTTCGGCTCTGCTGCCAGTTTGTAGATATCTTCAGAATAGTAACGGGAGTGAGCATTTTCACCAGCAATCAGCAGTATCGGACGAGGTGAAATCATCTGAACGTTCGCTGCCATGGGAAAGCTGAAGAAGGACATTGGGGTTGTAGCCGTCCACGCAGTTGTTGAATTAATGGACCTTGGGTGAAAACCTCTGGGTGTTTTATAATACTTCCAAAAAGCCTCTAAAACTGGATTAGGGTTACTAGGTAGCGTATCGGGAAGTCCTTTGTTTCCTTTTATTATATTGCCTTTTTCATCAAAAGGGACTTCATGCAAGCCCACTGCTGTTTTACCATTTTCTGCATCTATCCAGCGTTGTTGACTAATGTAATCAATCACCTTGTGCCGTTGTGCTAATGTATAACTGTCTTTGTAACTACGGCTGATGCTACGGGACATGTCATACATTGAAACAGTGCCTACTGCTTTAATCCGGCTGTCGCTCGTTGCGGCAGTTAATGCCATCCCACTCAATCCACAGATGCCTATTACCCCAATTCGCTTACGATCAACGGCAGGCAGCAAACCAATATAGTCTACAGCTGCACTGAAGTCTTCTGTGTTAATCTCCGGCGAGCCAACGTTACGAACGTCTCCACCACTTTCGCCGGTGAAGGAAGGATCAAATGCTAATGTTACAAAGCCCCTGGATGCAAGTTCGTTTGCATATAATCCTGATGACTGCTCTTTCACTGCCCCAAAAGGCCCACTCAAAATGATCGCAGCAAGTTTTTGATTACCGATGTTTTTTGGGGAGTACAGATCACCAGAGACAGTAATTCCAAACCTGTTCTTGAATGTCACTGGTTGCCTTGTCACCTTATCGTTTAATTCAAAGGTGTAGTGTTCTGTCTGATCTTGCTTGGTCATAACTTCTTTTCTTTGCTTTGCTTGAGGATAGACCTGCCCAATAAGCAGAAAGGACAAAGCGGCTAATAGTGTTATCTTTTTCATTTATTGATTTTCTATGATTGCTCAATCGTTTTAATTGTTCTTGCAGGCACGCCACCAACCACTGCGTTTGCAGGGACATCTTTTGATACAACTGCTCCTGCTGCTACAACAGCATTTTCACCAATGGTTACGCCGGGCAGTATCGTTGCCCCGGCGCCAATCCAAGCATTTTTTTTGATGTGAATATGTCCGGGAACAAGGGAGTGTCTATCGTTGGGGGAGAGTGGGTGTCCTTCGGATAACAGACTTACTTTTGGTGCAATCAATACACCATCCTCAATGGTAATGCCTCCCAAATCAAGGAAAACACAATCGAAGTTGATAAAGACGTTTTTACCGATTTTGGTATTCTTTCCATAGTTAAGGTAGAGCGGAGTGAAAACGTCCACGCTTTCATCAATTTTTGAACCCGTGATTTGGCTAAGTAAATCCCTGACCTCCGCCGGATCGAAGGCGTTGTTTAGCAAAACCAACAACTTTTTGGTAGCAAACGAAGCCTCCCGAAGTTTAAAGGCTTCAGGGTCATCAGATAGAATGGGTTCTCCTTCTCTTAGGCGTTCAAAAATGTCTCTGCTATGTTGATTCGATACCATACACAAAGGTCATATAATAATCCCCCTGCTTATAATGAATATCAAACCAATACTTAAGAATTTCAAACCGACTGCAATCTGAGCGATTTTGGGTTCGTACCAGTAAGCCTTTTAAAGAAGTTATTAAAGTAAGTGATATATTCAAAACCAAGTGCATAAGCGATATCGGCAATGTTCCATGCGGTATGTTGTAGGAGTGCTTTTGCTTCGCTAACAATGCGTTCTGTTATATGGGTTGTTGTGGATTTGCCTGTAACTTCTTTAACTGCCCTGTTGAGGTAATTGACATGTACATTCAAAGCATTCGCGTAATCCTGGGCTGTTTTAAGTCGCAAAGGATTATCAGCACTTTCGATTGGGAATTGCCTTTCCAGCAGTTCAAGGAAAACCGCTGTGAGGCGGGAAGCTGCATTGTTATGCTGGTCGTAATGGTCCGAAGGCTGAAGTTTTAAAGCTTCATGAATAATCAAATTGATGTAGTTCCGTATGAGGTCATCTTTATAGGTATAGTCGCTCTTTTGTTCATCTATCATCCGCTGGAATAAGGAATTAAGAAACAGCCTTTTCGGTTCATCGATCTTTAAAACAGGTGTGCCACCTATCTTAAATAAAGGAGAGTTTTGCAAACTTTCCGAACGGTCGGATGCTTTGAAAAAGTCTTCGGAAAAAAGAACCGTATAGCCTAGATAGGTGTTGGAAATGGTCTCCCAGGAATAAGGAATGTGCGGATTGCCAAAAAACAAAATCGAGCCTTCCTGCTCAAAACTTCTATCGGCATAATGGATTTTACTTTTTCCGGTGGTTAAACAAATCTTGTAAAAATCCTTTCTGCTATACGTCTTGGTAGCGCTGCCGTCTGCTTCAATTTGAAATACATTAAAACCCTTCAGCTTTAGTTCATTGTTGAACTCTGATACCTCTCGCACATTTTTGTCTTCCATTTAGCAAAGTTAAGAAAATCAAATTAACAGTTTAAGGAATCGATGGAGAATGAGAGCGTGAGGAGACGAATGTTTATCTAAATGCGCAACGCTTTGTCTACTCCGAACTCCTTTATGCCTTCCTATGCGCATGCCAACTGGCCCATCAAACTGAAGAAGTTCCCAGGAAAGATAACAACCTCTTTGACGATTGTTTCTTCGACCACAACCTCGAATTGGCCACGCAAGACGCAAATGTTCAGGTTATGATGGAGGGCATCAATGAGATATTAGAAGTAAACAGGTCATTGATTATTATGAAGATGAAGATTAGGATTTAGGTAAAGCAGGCTGGAAATTGGAATAGGGAGAATAGGAATTTTGTAGGTATAGAAGAAAGTGCTGGTCTTCCTTATTCTTTGTCACTACGAGAAGGGAAATTTGTTAACTTGGCCTCAATTATTGCTAGTACTACCCAATTATTAAAGTTGGCATTTCTAAATCCGAAATTATGCGAATATTCCTATGTTCTGCCATTGTGCTGCTATTTACAATAAACAGTTGTACATCTGTTAAATCCGCTAGAAGGAATACTGAATGGATAAAACTGTTTAACGGAAAGGATATAAATGATTGGTTTGTAAAGATCAAGCACCATGAGGTAGGCGAGAATTTTGGCAATACTTTCAGGGCGGAAGATGGTATTATAAAAGTGCGCTATGATCAGTACGGAGATTTCAACAATCAGTTCGGGCATTTGTATTACAAAGTTCCGTTTTCATATTATCATCTAAAATTGGAATATCGCTTCGTGGGAGAGCTTCAAAAAGGTGCACCAAGTTATACTATTCGCAACAGTGGAGTAATGTTTCATTCCCAGGATCCGAGAACAATGTCTAAAGAGCAGGATTGGCCAACTTCTGTTGAATGTCAGTTTTTAGGGGGGCTGGGAGATGGAAAGCCTCGTCCAACCGGGAACATGTGCTCGCCTGGTACCAAGATAATTTATAATGGAGCACTTGATGAACGTCATTGTATTGATTCCAAATCCAAAACCTATTATGGAGATCAATGGGTTAAAGCAGAGCTGATCGTTTTAGGAGATTCGCTCATTACTCATATCATTAATGGCGACACGGTATTGCAATACTCCAAGCCTCAAACCGATGCAGCACAAATGCTAAAAAATGGTTTTATTGCTCTTCAAAGCGAAGGGCAGCCGATAGATTTCAGAAATATAGAGCTTAAAGACTTGTCAAGGAAGTAACCGCTATTAGGTTACGATTACGTCATTAATGACCTTGCATTCCCTAAGGTGCGAGAATCAAAATATATATAGTATTAGGAGTAGCCAAGCGAGTTTGGCTATCAACGAATTCGGGGATAAAACCAAGGTAAACAGGTGCACTTGCTTGATCAGTACATTTGTTCGATATAAATGAATATTTGTTCTATGCCGGGACGAAGTGTGGGGCTATTTTTGGTTATAATAGGCACAGCTAATTACTAACCTAATTGTCCGATTCCTATGAAAGTCGCTACTGTTACTTAATAAAAAATTACCATTTCTAACTCCGGGTTTTTATATGCTGGCAGGCAAACAAAGGCGACATAACTTGCTCTTGCTCAAAGGTGATTGTGTGATGCATGGAAAGACCTGGTAAAAATTATAGTACCCTTCCATTTATACATCAAACTATAACCTAAATGAAACGAAGTCCTCAAACATCTTTAAAAGCTTCCTTTGCTATCTTGCAAATAATTTTTGCTCTAGTGCTATCAAAAGAAGTACTGGCTCAAAAGACCACTCGTATAAACACTACAAGCCTCTGTAAGGCTGTTGAATCAGACATTAATAATACCAGGAAGCATCAGCTTTTTATTGATGCATCATGGGGGAAAGATACAGACCTGATAAACCAATATAATATGTGGGTGAATAAGTATCCTCGATCTCCGATCGTACCCTTGATGATTGGAAAACATCTCGGAGGAAAGGGAGAACCAGAAAGCATACCCTTTCTAATTAAAGCAGTCAAACTTGATGCCTCTCTCGACACCGCCTGGTATCTTGTTGCCAAAGTATCTCAAAATGCGGGTAACGATAGTATAGCAGTGGAATATATCAGCAAAGCGGGATCTTTAAAACCTGACAAAGAGTTGTACGCGCTTCAAAAAGTTCTTATTAAGAGCGCGAATTCTCCTGAAATTTTTGAGGAGGAGGCCTTTAAATTCATTAGAAAATTTCCTTCTACCGAGAGTGCTGTTTTCCTTCTTCAAAAGTTAGCACAAAAAGAAGATAATTTAACGATAAAAATCAGCTACTACGAGATCCTTAACTCAATGTTTAAGGATGAGGCTGGATCCGCACTTGAAGAATATTTCGAACTGTTACTGGACACTCTTCCGGGAAAAGCATTTGAACTCGCAACGGAAAAATATATTCATTTGAAAACGAACCATGGCATATGGGGCGAAAGACGGCGAATAGCAGAAGCTTTTGCAAAGGTTCGCGATCTGGAAAAAAGATTTCAATATGCAGAGGCGATTACGTTACTGAATGGTTTGGAATTAGGTCATTATCCTGAAAAATTCGAAATCATTAAACAAAAGTTAATTGTCTGTAAATCGAAAATTTTAGATGCAGACGGACAGACACAACCAGCCTACGAAAGCCTTTGCTCTTTATATGCAACTAGCCCTGGTTATAGCCTTAGAACTAAGCTCTTTTATTACGGTTACAAAATTGGTAAAGATACTATCACCGTGATGAAAGAGATAAACCAGATGAGAAGGCAGACTTCAATTGAAGCAAGCGACCAATCCTTTACTGAACTATCTAGTTCCAAAGCGCTCAAGATCTCCGATTTAAGGGGGAGAATGATTCTTCTTTCACACTGGTTCCCTGGATGTTATCCATGTATAGCTGAATTTCCTTTTTTTGAATATTCTTTAAAAAAGCTGGACCGAGATCAAATTGTGTATTTAGGGGTGAATGGAGAGATTAAACAAGATGATTTAGTACTTCCCCTGATACACAAGAGAAACTACAGTTTTACTCCTCTTATAACGCCAAAGAAATATGAAGGGAACTTAAAACCATATGGTTTTCCCACAAATTTCCTTATCGACCAGGACGGTAAAATCATTCTTAAAAATTTTAGAGTGGATAATCGTAACAAGGACATGCTGGAGCTCTTGGTAAGTGAGTTGATCACATATTACAATAAGTAATGGATCGCCTCTATACTAAAAGATAATCAAAAGCTTGTTCCGGTCCCAAGCCTGCCCGGTAATGGATAAATAGGGGAAGCCAAACTTGGTAGGCTTCTCCTAATCCAGAATCACGAATGCATCGAGTTCCTACTTGCCTGTTAAAAACAAAATTTCAGAAGCTAAAGGAACTTGACGTACTTCAGTAGGAGTTATTGGGCGAGAGTGACCGGAAGAGCAACTTCCGAGATTTCTTCAGTCGGCTTGTCGTTATTGGCACAACAACACTTGTTTCTTAGTTGAAGTTTTTTTCAAACCAAAATGTTGTTCCGTTGATGGAAGTTTCTTACTTATAGAACTACCCTTAAACCTCTTACTTGAAAGACTCGGATAACTTTTTATTAAGAGCCCGGCGCTAAGGCCGGCCCCAGTATCCGTCCCTCTGAAGATATTTGAAAGCTATCTGTAACTGGCTGTACCCCCCCCCTATAATTTAGCAACGGGAGCAATATCTTCCAGGTCACATGATGGCATCCTTCCACTTCTGCTCATCTTTTTTTACATCCACAGAATAGAGCACTATGGTAAAGCCTTTTCTCTGGAATTCACCATAACTCCAGAATTCCAGTAAAACATATTTCCCTTTAAAGAAACCCGTCGCTGTTTCTGGAGATTTCCAGCCATCTTAAGTTTCTCACCAACGCTTCTAACCTCGACAGTATCAAACTTCTTAGTCACGTCAGAAGGATGAAGGATCAGGAAAATACGGTCATTGTCTGCCCCTTTTATTGTACCAGTTATTTCATAGGTTAGCTTTTGTTGCTCTTGGCCTACGCTCGGGAATGGTAGAAGCAAGAGATTGCTGAGAACATAAAGGGAACAGATACGGGATGGAAGAATGGAATGTTTCATAATGCATCGTTGTGTAAATGTGGATTCCGGTTTTACTGAAAGTTAGCAATATTGAAAACTACCTATTCCTATAATCATTTTCCTAAATATAACGATCAAACGTTTCCTCTGTCTAAAGAATAACATTCGTTATACAGAGATATACAAATGTTCTAGTGATTGAATTTTGCTGAAGGTATTTTAGCAGTATAATTATAAATAATCTAACCGAGGCTTTGAAAGAGAATTTTCCAAATACCCGGTTCCTACCATTTGCAATTGAGGACCTGATGGCTGATGATTTGGAGGATAAAGGCAATACCGAAAGTTTGGCCGCAGGGGGTTTAATCTATTATGATTTGAGGGTTTTTGTGATCAACCAGCTTTGTAATTTATTAACATCATTAAACAAATATGAAAAATAAAAAGCTTTTTTTTCAAATCTTAGTAGGTCCGTTGACTGGTGCTGTTGTTGCCTTGTTTTTATCTGGAAAAATTATCCACTATCCTCAAGGGACTAAAGAGGGGGGAATTATAGGGGCCGTAGCAGTTGCTATAATCATGTTAACTAGCTGGATCTTAAGTATGCTTACTGCCTATATTAAAAAGAAAAGAAGATTTCGAGATCTCCTGTGGGCGCGAAGCGAAAGGCACCAGCAACCTGCCTGCCACTAAATAATGCGGAGCGATTAGCGACGCTCCGTTTATTATACTTAGCTGCGGAACCAATTTTTTAAGATCAATTTGATGCTATCGAATCAGATGAACAAATAGAGTTGTCAGCTTTTAAAATAGTTGACTTTTCTTATCGTTTTGAAGCGTTCAAAAAACGCAAACTTGTATTAAACTAACATTAACAATATGAAACTCTACTTTCTATTTATATTATTTGCTTTACCTCCAAGCTTTAGCTATGCGCAAATAATGCCGGAAAATCCAACGCTTTTATTTCAAGGCTTCTGGACTTCAAATAGATACCTCTTTCAGAATTGTTCAAATGCAGACAGATTTCCTTCAAAAATCAACCGCTTACTTTGTTAATGGGATGTTAGTAGATGAATCGATGTTTAGGACAATCAAACCTGCTCAATTGCAGAATATTAAGATAGAAAAAGATGTTGTTGAATTAGATGGAACTCTATATCAAAGGAAGATATACAGTACGGTTAAAGAAGGGGTTGATTTTAAGCTAATCTCTATCAGAGAACTTATCAAGAAACATGTTGAGATAATAGAAAAAAGGCATCTTGTTGTTCTCCTTGACGTAGAGATAGTAAATGGAGATTATGATAAAATTAACATTAATGAGAATGCGCTTTTGAGACTCATCATAAAAGACCTTAAAAACCCGAAAGAAGGATTGGATGTAAAGATTATAGAACTTTTAACAAAGACTACAGAAAAAATTAAAAAAGTAAACCAGTAAACTAAAAAAAGTACTAGCTAAAGCAGTGGAGGGCTCGCTACTCCTTTTGTTTAATTAGTTAGTGCAACTTGAATCGCAACCCAATTTTAAATTATAAGATTAAAGAAAACTGCTGGCTATAACCATTCGTTTTTACACTTTATTGAAATTTTCCCCTTCACATTTTTTCATGCAGTACTCCTTTTCGTATGAGCCTCTCTTTATGCAAACCCATTTTTTACCACTTAATTTCATCATACCATACCTATTAGAAGATGAAACCCCATTTATTTTTACGGCAATTTTTATCGCTCTTATAACAATCGTAAAATATAAAAATTCTACCCAAGAGAACGCTAAAGTTATACTTGGAAGTCAAAGAGGTTGGCAATAATTTCCTCGCCAAATATTTCTATCCCAACTAGGGATTCAATTTGAGCAAACCTAGGCCAAATATCCACTGAAACAACCGGACAAAAAGCAGAAGGAAGAAATGGAGAAGACCTTCAGGAAAGGAGATTTAGTTAAGGTTTAGCTGAAAGGAAAGCTTCTGTCTGCCTATGTACAGCCTATCCCAAAATGAAAGCCATGGATTTCTTTGATCAGACGCTGCAATTCACAGGTCTAGATTGTTACCAGGGCAGGGAAAGGAGGCTAAGGAAAGTAAGTGCTGGTGGTGGATGAGAAAACATCTGGCACCTTAAACAGGGAGGATAAGCCCTGGGAGCAGTCTACGGCATAACAAAAGAACTCATTAGGTAAATGATTATGTTTGTTTGCACCTCGATATTGGTGGTGTAAGCAACACTTTTTACGGCTCATTATATATTTCTTGACCGAAGGTAGGAGCCGTACAAATAATGGGGGTAGTCGAAACGGTGCTGAGATTGATAACTTCTAGAATTTCGCCCTGACAGAAAAGAATAAGAGCAAGGAACAGAATTGTAAAATTGTTTTTCTTTATTAACTGAAAGTGTTTAGAATGATAAGGAGAGGAATTTATCAGAATTAAGCGGATTATTGGAGGCCCCTTGAAGAGTACCTTAGCCAGGAATTATATACTCCATTAGTTGTTTATTGGAAAGGGTAAATGGAAGTTTAGTCTCGTCGTCGATGTAGATTAGTTTTCTTTTTTTGTCAATCTGTTTAATATGCTCATGATTAACAATATAAGACTGACTTACGCGAACAAACTTTCCTGCCTCCAGCTCCAGATGAAATTTAGTTAGCGACTTTACTATAACATAGCTCTTTTGATTTTTTAAATAAATTGTAGTATAGCAATTATCGGACTGGCAATAAAGGATTTCATCTTGGTTTAACAAGATGATGTAATTATTAACGGGAATAGCAACTTTGGTCATGAAATTGTTGTGATTATTAAGTTAGATAGATTAATACGGTTTATGATTATCAGCACAACAAGAATCGGCATAGGAAAGATGAATAGGTAATTTAAATGTTAAAAAAACTATAACAAATGTTTCTATAACTGATATTTAGGAAATTTAATTTTGTTGTTTTATTTACAGTAAATTAGTTCAGATTGTTAGCCTGATCCGGCATTTATACAATTTAGCATTCAACTGTGCTCGGCTTCAATGGCTGATTGTAGTAGCTGTTAATATAGATTAAGGAATTGATTTACTATTTGTTGCACTGTTACAGTTATGCTCTGTATTGCTGTTAAGGGTAATTACAGTTCTTTCAGTGGAAGGGTTGTTTTGCTTTTTCAGGGAGCAAAGAAAGCCTAAGATTTAGTTCCAAGTAAAAATTGGATTATGGTTCACCTTGATTCGAATGTTCGATGGGGGGCTCAAAATTGAATGATTTCCTCAAAAGAGGCTGCAATCATGCAACCTCTTTACAATCAATTTTAAGCAAGTCACCGGAAGAATGGATGTATATGATTAATAACGAATGCTTATTGATTTAAAATTACCAGCGCAGTGTAGCTTGAACAATTGTATTATCCACACAAGAAGCTTGTAACTCCAACTGGTACCACTGACCCGTATAGGTTGCACTGTAACTTTGGGTAACACTTCCACCACTTTGATAATCATAAGAGCTAATAACATTGCCTCCAAGTCCATGTCTTACATACGCGTATCCCACACCAGATGTAGGGTAACGAGGCCCACGGTTAATTGTACAACTAAATTGAATTGGGCAGTATGCGCTTATGTTAACATACTCGGTATCAGTATATGGATAGCCGGTGCCGGTGAATCCGGCTGCAACACTAATTCCATTATTGTAGGCGTAGGTGCTTGATATTGAAGCTAGAATCAATGTGAAAACTAATAGTAATTTTTTCATGGTTTGTTGTTTTTATTATTTATATATATGGTGACTTGAATAAGAATTTTGATACTCTATTTCTCCTATGATATTATCTTCAAAGAAATGTATGAACATTGGCTGCAGCCTATAATAGCAACCTTAGCTGTTAGCTTTCACGGTGTTCGTTTCTCTTCAAATGAAAGTTCTATTTAAACTTTTAACGCTTTCGGTCTTATGTTCTCGTTTTGCAAGCTGAGTTGCAAGGACTTATTAAATTTATCTCTAATTTTTTTGTTAGTAGGTCTTTGTCAAATGTACTGTAAGGTTTAGATTTTAAGTTAGTTAGGGGAGGCTCTGATAGGAATTGATGGGCAATGCTAATGAATTAGGCAGTTGCTTTCAAGATTTGAGCCAGTTTTATCAAGAGTAGAGGGGGGAACATTTAAATGCTATAAACCAGTTACAGTTGATATATAAGTAATTTTATTCAGCATAGTTTGTTGAATAAAAACTAAGGCAGGAAACTTTAAAATATTCTTTGTAGAACAATATCAACTGCCCGAACTTACCTTTTTTTATTCCATTATCTCAGAAATATTAAGTTTAGCAGCTGATGAAGTTTAAGATTTTAAAATAATAATAAGATTTTGTTGTTGCACTCTTAACATATTCCTTATAAATTTTAACAAATGAGGTATCAGAATAGAAAATGATAGCCGATATTTAAAGCGTTAATTAATGGTGAAACAATTATGTCGCACTATTAACTTGCTTGTTACAAATTCCTTCTTATATGAAAACAGTAGCCAATTTAATCTTTCCTCAACTCACTCCTGCGAGCCTTAGTTTTATGACAAAGGGTATTAAGGTCCGTCTATTGGTTACGATTTAGTCAGCCCAATCGGCGTAGATTTTTCACTTAATATTAGTGCTCGTTCCCGTCACTAAATAAGAGTCCTAATTTACTTAGTATTTATCAGTCAATTTCTAAGTTTTAAGTCAGGTCTCTCTCAGTAGCTTACGAAATCATCAAATCCCGGCTTTCACTCCCGTTATAATAATCTAACACAAGATCACTTTCAACTTTTTTACCTACATACTATTAAACCTTTTTTTGAAATGAAAACTTATTGTATAACTCTCTTACTGTTTATTTTATTTTTAGTTACTGGATGCCAGCATTACGGTAATTCAGATATTCTGCTTCAGATCGGCGATTATAAGCTAAGTGCTGCCGAATACGAATTGATAAGTAATAATCCAATGTATAAAGATCCAATTAGTAAAAGGGAGTTGGAAAATAAGCTGATAGAAAATGGCTATGTTCTTGCCTATGCATTAGAGAACAAATATGACACCATTGCGCTTTTAAAGAAAAGGTTAAATTTCTTGATACGTGCATATTCAGCTAAGGTGGATGGCTTCGTTTGGAATAAAAAAGTAAAGCCACTATTAAATGTTAGCACAGCAGATGTTGAAAGAGCACTATTCAAAAGGAGACAGGAGTACCAGTTTGAAATTATATCCTTCCCGGATAAAGCTACCCTTAATAAGTGTCTGACAGAAGGTGTCGGTTTGAAATCAGAAAAGGAATTTCTCAGCTTAAAACAAGTCTGCCGTTCTAATCCTCTTGTTCGTACTTTTAAATTCAAAAGCCTATATCCTTTTAATCCTTTAGGGATAGCGGCGGATGATTTGGCAAACGCTAATAAGGGAGATGTTTTGGGACCTATTGAAACGCTTCAAGGTTTGGTAATCATTCATATTGAAGATATCACGGGACGACCGCAAGTTCATAGTAAAGAGGAGACCGCAGAAACAGAAAGTGCTCTTATTCATAGCTTGAAAGATAGGTATATAATGGAGAGCCAGAAAAAGATTCTAATTAAAGCTAATCCTAAGATGCATGTTAATGCTATTAACGAAATGGCGTCGAAAGCAGTCCTGGGAAAAAAAGAGTGGCCGGAATTGAACAGGAGTCTGGTACTAATGGAGTATTCTTTTCATGATACAAGACACCAATTTACTACTGAGGATTTTTTGGAGTATGTAAACTTAGAGCCGGTGCTTGTAGGTTCTTTTGCCAGCGTTAGTGACCTGACCGAGATGCTAAAGGGTTATATAATAGAGGAATATCTTTACGAGGAGGCGAAAAGCTTGAATATGGAAAGTGATGAGGGTTTTCGGTGTTTGCGAAAGCAATATGAGCAATCAATCTTTTGTTCATATTATAATGAAAAACATATTAGTCCTTTTATATCAGTTAACCAGCACGAACTCAGAAAATGGTACAAAGAGCATCCCAGTTTTTCTTTGGGATTTTCAAAGGCGATTGTAGATATATATAAATTTAGTAATAGAGAGCATGCAATGGATGGTTGGGGAAAGTTAGCGGGGCCTAATAGGCAGGAGAATTTGTCCCCCCAATTTTCTCCTAGAAGTTTAGTAGGGTTAATTTCGGTGGATAAAGGTAAAGAAATAAGTATTCTGGATTGCACGCAAAGCCCGTATCTGATACGATATTTATTGGATGGCCAGAAAGGCGAGTTATTACATCCTATTGATACAATAGAGCAGAGTTGGATTGTACATATTCAGAGTAAAGTTGGCTCAACGTTATTGCCATTTAAATATGTGAATGCTAAGATAGAAAACCAGCTTCAAGCTGAAAAAGAAATAAGGATTCGAAATGAATCGCTTGCGGTATTAAAAGGTAAATTTCGAGTTAAAGAAAATCACCTAGAGGACTATGAAAAGACAAGGGAATTGAAGTTCTAGACCTAAATGAAGCACACCAGCTGTACTGGACCACCTAGAGTTCTATAAGCTGGTATGGAAGAAGAAACTATTCAAATAACAAGGAGGAACATTAAGCTAGGTTAAATCGATGCTTTCGCTTAATGGTGCTAGAATTTAACGTTCTATTCATTCAAATACAAAGCGACCATATAAGGAGAGGGGATATTATCAAAATCTGATTTTTAAAGCTTTATTATTCAAAAATCTTAAATTTTAACATTAATCTCCTATTCTTTAACAAATCAGCACCCTGACCTCTGTATAACTAAAGATATTAGTGATCTGGCATTCTCTTTTTAAAGTACAGAATTGGACTCGTGCAGTTCTGTTTTTAAATTCTAAGAATTATCAGAAATAACTGGAAGGGAAAAGAGACCTCATTCTGACGAACTAACTATCAATTACCGAAATAAATTGACAAAATATCTTTCGTATGATGTTGAAATTGGAATTCCTCTTTTTTAGTTTTCTTTTATTTGTTTTCGAAGCACCTTCATTTCAGGAGGAGGCTGACCGTTTGAATGTTAATAGTTACACTTTACAAAATACGCCTGCTGCATCTTTCATTTCTCAACTTTCTGCGGAAAGAAGTTTTTGGAATAAGCCAAGGGGACTAGAGGGTAAGCCGGATAACTTTGCCGCCTCAATTAGTACTGTTTACACTGATCCGGATCCATTTTTTGATCCTTTAGATTTAGAAACAAACAGTGCAGCCGTTTATCCGTCTGAAGCACCTATCCCTGTCATTTCAGATAGTAGTCAGTATTTTAAAACTGTATGCAGTCTTTCCCTGGTATCCATTCTGTTGCTGGGTTCGCTTCTGTGGTGGAGATGGAGGGTGGCAATTCAGAAACTGGAAACACAATTTATTTCAGAGCAGGAGCGGCTAAAGGTGCTCCAAAAGATGGAGCAGGAACGAAGAGATGCCGAATGGCAACGTAAGTTAAATAACGAAAAGCTTGAATTCCTGAAGGATTTGAGCCAGGAGCTTCGAATCCAGGTCTCACTGATTTTATCGCCTGTTGATCAATTATTGCTAAGGGAGACCAATGGAAGTAAATCCGTTCATTTAAGAATGATACGGAGGAATGTAGCCTGCCTTCTGGATGTTGTAAACCAATCGTCTGACAAAAAAAATATCGGGAACAAAGAGTTGAAATTAAATCCCGCTGAGGGAGATTTTGTCGCATTGGTTCGCAACCTGGTGGATTATTATCGGGAGGGTGCGGCAAGGAAGCAAATAAACCTTCAGTTTCGCAGCTCTTTCAAATGCTACTTTGGTGCCTTTGATTATGAAAAAGTTGAATGGGCTGTTTCTAACATCATTTCAAGTACCCTAAAAGGCAAACGAAATGAGGGAACTGTGAAAATCGAGATTGAGAGAGATTGTGCGAGAACAGGCCTCATCCTTCGGATTACCGACACGAGGATGGATAAAGAAGAAGAGGTAGGGGGACTTGACAGTTTTCCCCGATCGGATATCAATTCTGCTTTCCTGAATTCTAGAAACAGGTGGGGACTTTCTGTTGCCAGGGAATTTATAGGGATGCACGGAGGAACTATTGATTTGGAGAGTATTGCTGGAGTAAATACGAAATATTCTGTTTATCTCCCCTTAGAACGCATTGACCGATTGCAAACAATACTTCTTTGATTTCAATTTATAATGTTTCGCCTTTGCTACTATTTATAGGGTAGTTTGAAGGAATTTAGTTGCATATTTTTTCAATTCTTGCTGAAATTTTTTCTGTTAACGTTAAATTCCGCTATTTGCGATCCAGCGTGGCCATCTTTTGATAATGCCTGCACTACAACATAATACTTTCCGGGTAAATCTGATGTGAAAAAGTTTATGGTAGAGAAACCCTCTTTACTCGTTTCGTTGTCTGCTTTCCAGAATAAGGTAGTGCGATAATCAGGAATGCGGGAGGTTATTTCTGAATCCCCTTCATACATTGGGGAATAAAACTCTCTTTGGCTCTGTAATCCCTCATAGTCCATGGCTGTAGCGTGGGAAGGCAATTCTAAACCACCCAGGTCTCCAGCGTAAGTACGGAAACTGGCTACTCCGGCAAAAACATTATTCCCATAGGTAAATCCGCTTGTAACCACCTCTAATTGCTTAACTTTTAAGGGATCATATTTTATAAGGGTCGTACCTCCATCAAATACCGGCAATCCATCTATAAGGATTAAGGGAGAGGATGAGTGAAATTCATTTCTTTCTGTGTCAAAAACACTTAAGTGGTAATCCTTTTTTCGTACACCTACGTTAATTTCTGATACATACTCGCGCAAAACCTCCTCCATCGTTTTAAACCTGACAAAGTTATCCAGTTTGTACACCTTCTCCGGTCTCTGGTAAAAAGCCGAAGAATCCACAGGGAGAAGATATTGCTTGTTAAGCAGCTTGCCTCTGAAAGCATTATTAACTTGCATTGCAATGCTTCGTTGAAGGAGGTCGTCAGCCGAATCCCTGAAATCATACTGGCCGCATATATAGTCTGAAAAACTCGAAGAAAATGCTGAGTTTACCTCTATATGTGCAAGACTATCTTTGCGGGGATCAGTTTGCACGACAATTCCCGAAGAACTATTAAAAAAATCCCTTGTATAGAAACTGATCTCTCCAGCCTTATTTGAATAACTTGTATAAAGCTGTATTCGTTGACCGGGAATTGAAAGAAATGCGTTGCGGCCAGTAAGGGGTTGCTTTGAATTTCTATCCAGGATCCGTCCAGTTATGATATGCCCTTGCGGCTCTGGTAAAAATTTAAGATCAGCTTTCCTCTCTTGTAAAACATCTTCCCATTTGAATCGTCTCCAACCATGAGTCAGCATCAAATAATCTATCGCCTCTTCAGAATAGTTCTTCAAATATGACTGGGCGTTCTGCACCCTTCCCTTCAGTTCTGATGTTAACCAAAGGCTGGTGAATATGTCTTCATCCTGAACATCGATTGAATCAACCTTATAAACAGCGAGGGAAAATTTGGCATTTAAAGGTTTGCCTCCTGCTGTTTCCCGCACTTCCACCCTTACTTTTTCCCTCGTATAATAGTCTTTTTTACTAGTTAGGACATCAATTTCAGCTGTTTCAATAGGCTTTTTAAAGTATAATCGTTCGCAAAGCGGCTGTTGCGCAGAGTTCCAAAGAGTTAAATGAGATATGCCTTCGCCTAAAAGCTTAAAGGGAACTTTGAAACCCTCAGATATGCTTTTAGCGTTTAAACTGTGAGTAAATACAGTGTGATGACCAGAATGAACAAAAAGAGTATAGCTGCCTTCGCTCTCCAGGTTTGACTGAACTGATACATTTAAGATGGAGTCGGACGCGAAGGTGGTCGACATCACAGCCCCTCTTGCATATATCCGTGGAAACTGTCCAAAAAAGGGCTTTTCATTTACCGGTGTAATTGACACTTTATAATCCTGTAATTGACTGGGTTCGAAGTGAAAAGTACCTAAGCCATCCCTCGATGGACTAAACCTTGCTACTGTATCTCCTGATGTGTTTACAATGCAGCCGCGGAAGTTAAAACTTTTACCCTCGCTATCAACTGCCTTAAATGCTACCTTGCTTTTCATACCCAACACGAGGTTACCGCCTTCAGGAAAAAACTGTACCCCGTATTTCTTTTTGACTTCTGTTACCTGAGTCTCCTCCTTCTTTAAAGAGTTATAAATAGCAAGGCCTTTATGAAAGTAGTAGGACGGATCGAAATTCTTCATCCAACTGGTATAACATCTCAGGGTATACGCCCCTGAAGTAAGAGTTACAGGTATATATAGAGAACCAGAACCATTTGTTAACTCAATCTTTGACTGAAGCACAGCTGTATTTTCCCTATCTAAAACTTCAATGTAAGCAACTTTACTATAACTTATCGGACGGTTTGTGTAAGCTTCCATGTTGTAAATCTTAAACCATATGATCTCGCCCGCCATGTATGAATTCTTATCGGTATGGACATAGATCTTCTCCTGAAAATTATTTTTGAGATACGTGTCGAACTTATGCTTTATCGACGTAGAATCAACCGTTTGAGCACATACAAAAGACTGAATTAGTATCCAGATTAATAAGAAAGTTAATGCATTCCTCATGGTATTTGAGTGTATTTATTTTGTTCAAATGATTTTGTATAGGTCCTGGTCTGAAAGAGATACGTTGAATTTACTCCGGCCAGTAGTCAGGCTTCACATTGGTTCCACGCAATCTGCAGTCTATACACTGCTCTCTGCTCATCACGACATGGGTGTACCCGGCATAATCCCTTATCAGGTAGCCCCCCATGGTATATAGTAACACACTGTCGAGACGAACCCTTTTTGATTCACATTCCTCTTCTCTGGATAACCACTCGGTTAATCTGTCACGTTTGTTAATGAAAAATCTCTTTTCTGTTACAGTTCCCGCGCTAATCCATCCCATAACGAGTTCTTCCGGGTTGGTGATACAGGCAAGATTGCCTTTAAGCTCGGAAGGTTGAGGGTCAAAAATGCTTCCAATTTTCTCTGTATTCTTCTTCATATTTTCAAGATACTGATACCCCTCACGAGTATGGGTATACTGCTTTACCAGAATACTATATAACTCTCTTAACTTGATCGAATTACCCTTTACAAAAGCCAGGGACGCCTGGGAAACTCGGTCTTCAGTTAGGCGCTCAGTCGAGTTTAGCAGTATCTCTGAAGAGTTGTCTCCCTGCCAGCAACGGTTAATATTAATACTTTGGTCGCGAGGAACAATTTCTCCGCTCTTGTATTCCACATACGAATAAAAGGCTGTTGTTATTTCCCATGTTTCCTCGTAGCTCCATGAATAGTACCTTGCTTTGTTTGAACTATCATGGGTACTGATATATAACTTAAATCCCTCATTCTCTATTCTACGACTGATACTGTCGATTTCGGGTGTTTGCTTACTCTCCAAAAAGTCTGTTTGGTAAACCTTACCATTATTCGTGGTAATTTTAATTCGGTAACTCTGGTTAACGTTTAATTCAGTGGTTACCAGCAGACAGTCGCCTTTCTCACTGGTAGTCCCCCAGATTACCGTGCCCAGATTATCCTGCACTTCTATTCTCGCATTCGCTTCGGGAATTCGGGATTGCCAGTCTTTTAAGTCTCCGGTACGACTAAGAATGAAAGTTGTCGAGTCGCCAATATTTAGGTATCCCTCCACCACCAGAAGGTTTTTAAATTGTGCTTCCACTTCGGGATTGAAAGGTTTTCTGCAAGCACTGCAAATAAAAAATAAAATGAAAAGAGCTATTTCCGATCTCATTTGAAACGAATCTTATAATTTACAAATCGAATAGCTGTACCGAAAATAGACAGCTTACCTGTTAACAATCTTGTTCTCTTTGCTGAAGAAAGTTCCGAAGGAATGTTCCGTTAAATTGTATAATGCGAGGTCCAGAAATTATGATTTAACTGTTTAACTCTATGTTGTTCCAAACATCTGGTAATATCGGAAATCCGCGGAATACGAGTTTGATTTCTCTTTGGGGACAACCGTCGCTGTCCACTCACAGAAAAATCGATGTTTTGATAGTGTTTTTCCTTTCATAAAGTAGGTTTTGTATAAGGAACCGGTAAATAAGGAGCAGAATTATTTGGTGTTCTTTGAATAATCTATTTATACTTTCGCAATTATTGCAGCTATTCAAGGTCAAAACTATTACATGTATGAATAATGAGATGGCACAAATGTTAAAATATGTAGAACATATGTGAGCGGCTTTAACTGGACAGTTGACAGCAGCCTTTCAAGATTTCCCATAAGGATATTCACTATTGTCGATCTTTAAATACCCTACGCAGTAATATATGAGGTACTGAATTGAGCAGTATAAAAAGTGAATTCTTTTTTACCGGAACGAATTTCATGATAGCACATTAATACCGTAAAATCGGATAGTTTTTTCATTGATCCAACCATCCATTGAGAGTTGATTTTAATTAGGTTTGCCGCACTCGCTTATGGTTAAAGAAAAAGAGGCAAAAGCATTAGTCAGCGGAGAATGGGAGCCTATAAGACAAAGGAAAACTCTAATTCATAAAGGCTGCCCGCCAAATAATGAGTTAACTTAGGTTTATACTATCTATGTTCTAAAACCTATTAACCTGATCGAGGCCTTGGATAACGTTCTCGGACCGGAGAATATCAGTAATTTCCGTATCAGTGGCGGTGATTTTGCTATTGGAAGCAAAGGCGTCCGCATTTTGAATACGGAATGCTTTTTTGGATGATTATTACGGGTATCGTGAGTCACATTTTAAGTAGGAATCCTATGGTAGACAGTGACTAAACGGTTAGAAGGTGCTGGACTTATTCCAGCACCTGAATCGATAGCAAAAGGACCAATGCTATTATCTTTCTTCCCTGAATTTAGGGCTCTAAATATTCTTCTTATTCTTTGAGAGCATTCTAGTTTAAAATAATTGTTGTCACGGAACGTGGCTCCAGGATTATTGACGGTGTTACTTTTTTTACTGGTGATGCTTCAAGGTCAGAACCAGCTGAAGTTGTATACGTGCGGTAGGTTTTTAGGGCTCCGAAGTTGCTTGCATTAAGCTTAACAGGCCGCGACTGCCCTGTATAATTAATTGCTACCATCACCAATTTATCCTTACCACCTGTGTACGCGGTTACCATTAGATCCTGCGCTTGTTTAAGTTCGGGCATATTATCACTTCGTGAAATACTAACACGTTTCATTCCCGGACGAATGAAGCGACTGTAATTTCCCAACGCCCACAAATTTTTGGTAATAGCGAACTCGCCGTCCGTGTGATCCTTATTCGGACGTAGGGCCATAAGATAATACTGTGTATCAAATTCAGCGCTACCCGGCTCATAAACGTTCCACAACTGCCATGCGGCAGCGTTGCCAATAGCAATATCATGATGAATAACTTTTGCCAGGAACAGCGCACAATCTATTGCACTGCGCCTTTGTTTTGTTCCCTCCCTAAATCCGTCGGTAAGCATACAGTATTCTGACATCCAATAATCAACCCCATATTTCTTCACGGTATCTGCCAGGTGTTTGCGCACATTTACCAAGGCGCTATCGCTGTCATCAGTGAAGTAGCTATGTCCCGCTACTACCTTTGGTACTAATTTTAGCTTCGAAAAACTGTATTTGCCAGTATCAGTATAGAAATTTTGTATCTGCCTTGATGCTAACTCATTTTCCCCATACAAGTGAGTAAGCTTACCTGCTTCGGTTGTTAATATTTTAGTGTTAAGCTTTTTCGTCAGCAGGGAGTTGTTAACGAGCGTGATGATTTTACTGATTTCTTCATTAGTCCATGGACTGCCTTCCTGATTTGCCGCATTTGCTTTAAATGACCAATCCCATTGCGGTTCATTAACAGGGCTTAAGTAATTAAAATGCACTCCTTCCTTACTGAAATGATTTACCACCTCGGTCAGAAAGTCTGCAAACGCTTCGTATTTATCTGGCTTCAAATTACTTTTAAAATCTTTTTCCGTCTTAAATCCACGTCCGTTTTGTGTGAACTGCACCGGAGGAGTATTTGAAAAGGCAATGAGATTTTCCACTCCATAGCTTTTAGCTTTTTTCATAAACCACATATAACCCGACTGCTTGTTCCAGTCATATGTTCCGTCGGGAGCGAGGAAGGATTCAACTCTTTTTCGAAAGTCAGTAATGCCGCTGCTGTCACCCTGTTCTGTAGTACCACCTCCAATATTAAAACGCCAGGCGGACAGTCCTATACCTTTCGGGTTTCCATTGCTGTCGAAGCTGCGGCTGAATAAGAGCTCAGCTATTTTTTCACGTTTCGCGTCGGGCCAGTGTTTCCCTATTCCCTCTGAAAACCAGGCTCCTGAAGCACCAATATTATCTATGGTTTGCACTTTGTTTTTTGCATCAATGTTTATTGTCAGTTCCTTTTGGGGCTGAATCTGCGCCTGTGAGCCAAGGAAAAGACAGGTAGCAGATAACGTTGTATAAAATGTTTTAAAATTCATGTTTTAGATTAATAGCTTTAAATAGTTTCATGCAAACAGGAATAAAGAAAACTTTATTCCTGTCGTCTTTGCTAACTTTGCATTATAAGGACGAATCTTTAATCCCTCGTCCTTTTAGTCTGATGGTATGATTAATAGTACCGCTCAAAAGTGTACTCAATTTAATAAAACGGATTCTGAGTTAGCTGTCCGCCCGATGCTTGAATTTCAAAACGGGGAATAGGCAACCAGTAATGCTGGGGGTCGAAGCGCCTTCCGGACAGGGCTACTTTTTGATTATAATTAAACGTATTGCCTGATCTTGTTACAGTAACACCATATGCCGGGATATTCTCGGTTACCTCCGCAATTGTCCAGCGTCGCACGTCGTAGAAACGGTGCTCTTCAAAAGCAAGCTCAATCCGCCGTTCTGCGCGTATCGCTGCACGCATTTGCTCCTTGTTCAAACCTAATGGTAGGTCAGGCATATTTACAGATGCTCTGCTACGAATAGCATTGATAGCATTATACACACTGGCGTCTGGTCCCGCTGCTTCGTTCTGTGCCTCTGCATAATTTAACAAAATTTCTGCGTACCGGAAGTAAATCCATGGTTGAAATCCTGCAACTTCCCAGGGATTATCAATTGGATTATTGTCGTCCATAAATTTCCGCAGATAATAGCCAGACTTTGAAGTGTTCCAGTTAGATGGACCCTCCTGACTGTCCTTGCCTCCCGGTGTATAAGTCTCAACAGTACTGCCGCGGTAAGAAGCTCCATTGAATAAAATGGTAGCATAAAAACGTGGATCGCGATTAACGTAAGGGTTTTGCGGATCATATCCTGAAGTTGGATCAGTTATAAGCTTACCATTGCTCATTGGGTAGGCGTCCACCATATTTTGTAAAGGCACATTACCTCCCCATCCGTTATAACCGTTTGGCCCGTTATTTAGTTCCATAGGCACGTGGCGTGCGTTTTTAGTATAAAGTCGCTGAAAAATCACCTCGTTGTTATCTTGAGACAGGAATAATTGACGGTACCCTCCCTGATAAAGACTGTATTTGTTAAGATCCATCACTGCTTTTGCAGCGGCTGCGGCCGCTTGCCATCTGGTTGGATCGCTGGTATTTGCACCGTTTGCATAATTTGGTTTTGCCGATGGGTCATTGGCTAAAATATAGAGAGGACTTGCAGCGTATAATAGCAGTCGCGACTTAAGGGCAAGAGCTGCTCCTTTCGTTGCGCGTCCCAGCACCCATGAATTGTCATTATTTAACGGCAGACGTTGCGCGGCGTCATCGAGCTCCGCTACGGCGTAATCTATTGATTCTTTAATAGTCGATCTTTTAAAGAGGCTTGGATCCTGCAGGTCATCCGTTAAACTCGTAACCTTATCCCCAACAAGCACGGCTCCTCCATAGTTACGGATTAAATCGTGATATCTAAAGGCACGAATGAATTTAAGCTCACCAGTCAACCTGTTTTTATTGCCCGAACTCATATTAACTTTGTCAATATTGGTTAAAGCATAGTTTACCTCACGTATACTACGGTAGCTCCTGGCCCAGATCGTGCCTGCCATACCAGTGTTTTCTGGTGCCAGCTGGCCTCTTTGAATGAGCCAGGTATTATCGTCATGATTGGCCATTGACTCATCTGTTATTGAGCTAAGCATGGCATACTCAAAAGCCCGTCCAAATCCCGGAGGACTGCCTTCTCCCTCATTCCCCGATAGCTTAACTCCCAGGTAGCGATTAAGTACATAATTTTGAAAAAGCATTGAATCGGCCAGGATGGATACATCTGAAACCAGATGAGTAGGCTGGATATCCAGAAAGTCTTTCTTACAGGAGGTTAGCGTTGCAGTTGCTGCCGCTAACATATATAAATATTTTTTGAATTTCTTTTTCATATTGGTTTTTAGAAACGGGCATTAACGCCCACATTAATTATTCTTTGCAGTGGATAGAACTGTCCTGTGCCACTTGTGCCTTCAGGATCATAATCTTTTACCTTAGAAATAGTAAATAAGTTGAATCCGCTTACGTATAGCCTTGCACTTGACATTTTAACTTTGGCGAGCAAAGAGCCAGGCAGAGTATATCCCAGCTGTACATTCTTTAAACGGAGGAAGGCAGCATTGTTCAACCAAAAGGTGTTTGGAAAAAGACCTCCGCTAATAGCAGTTATGGCACGGTCTGTAGCTCTTGGGTAACTGCCTTCGGGGTTAGTTGGACTCCAGCGATTATCTGCCCAGCTGCTGTAGAAGTTTCCTACTGTACCCGCTTCGGGCAGTACATGTTGTCGGACCTGAGCCTGGCCGGCAAATAGCACAGTCAAATCAAAGTTCTTATAGCCGCCGTATAGGTTGAAGCCATAGTTAATTCGAGGAATATTGCCCAAGTCCGTCCTTACCTGGTCATCCGCGGTGATCTTGCCGTCTTTGTTATAGTCCTCATATATCAGGTCTCCAAGCTTAGCTCCTGTAACATGGGGGTAGTTATCCAGATCGGCCTGGGTTCTGAATATGCCGATCGAGTTGTAAAGCAGGTAAGTATTTAAAGGCCCCCCCGTCTGGCGTTGATAGGAGAGCATACTGGAAGCCTCGTCGATAAAGATGATCTTGTTTTTGGCATAGGTAAAGTTACCTGAAAATCCCCAATTGAACTTACCAGGATGGTTGTATCCTAAGGTTCCCTCCACACCATTGTTGTTAACTTTTCCAATATTTTCGGAAGGGACCAGCGGATCTGAGCCATTCGGGTTTACGATACCAGAGGTTCCAGGTAGAGAGGCGTTCCGGTTAGCCAAAATATCAGAACGTTTTTGCTGGAAGTATACCATTTCCAGGCTAAAGTTTTTTAACAGAACTGCATTCAAACCGATATCCAGTTTTTTAGCAACCTCCCAGGTAATACCGGGATTTGCCAATTTAATCAGGTCTATTCCGGGTGAGATGTTCGTGCCATTCGCTCCACTCACAACATAGAAGTTGTTGAGTGAGTAATTGTCGAAATATTGAAACAAACCTACGTTGTCATTTCCCAGTGTACCATAAGAAGCCCTGATCTTTAGATCGTCCACAACATTGTTGGTAAACCAGGACTCTTTTGAAATACGGTAGCCGGCAGAAATAGACGGGAAATACCCCCACCGATTACCGGGAGCGAACGTAGACGAACCATCGGCTCGTAGCTGGCCTTCCAGAAGGTATTTTTCTCCGTAATTGTACGCTATCCTGCTAATTACACTACGACGGGTAAAGTTATAACTGCTACCGTAGTTGTCTTTATCAATTGCAGCTGTACCCCCCTGAGAAAGTTCAGGTGTTTGGATGCTGGGAAAGTTGAGTCGGGATGCACCGAAAGTTTCCTGATTTAACTTACTCTGCTCGTAACCCACAAAAGCGTTTATATTATGTTGCCCCAGTTGCCTGACAAAATTCAGCTTGGCATTTGAGACGATTTGAGATTGATTTTGATGGGTTTCATACAGAGAGGCTGCACCAGCTGTCCCGCCTGCAGTAACCCTTGTATATACATCGGTTGCCGCGTTATACGTATACAGGGAATATGGAGTGTTGAATGACTTTCCAAAGGTGTTGGATTTGTCTACAGAATAATAGCCGTCTACCGACAAACCTTCAATTCCCGGAATATTGTAACTTCCCCTTAAGATTCCGTTGAATACCTGACGTGGGTTACGGTTGATACCGCCAGCGTCTGTTACCTGAACCGCGGGGTTATTATTTTCTATTCCTGTACCGGGAAGCCCGTTCGGGTAAAATGCGCTCACAATTGGCTTTGCGCGATATATAGCTCTGAAAATATCCCCTCCGCCCACAGCGGGATATAAACGGTCTTCCTGACGGCCGGACAGGGATAAGCTTACCTTAAGCGCCTTGGTGATGTTTGCATCTACGTTCGACCTGAAGTTGTACTGGTTATACTTGGTAACCCCGTTTTTATACAATCCATCTTGTGAAACAGCGCCCAGGGAAAGGAAGTACTTAACATCATTGTTACCACCGTTCACACTTAAATTGTGCTGGCTTTGCAAAGCCTGATTTTTAAGCACCTGATTCAGCCAGTTGGTGTTCGGATAATTCAGAGGATCGGAGCCGTCGCGAAATTTTTGAATTTGTTCCTCGCTATAGACCTGATTCAAGCCTTCACCTTCACTATTGTAATATTCGATTTCGTTCATTAATTCTGCATAGGTAGCAGCATCTGCCATTTTCGGAAGCCTGGTAGGTGAGGCAAAACCTTGGTTGAACGAATAGTTAAAGGTAGGTTTTCCTGTTTTACCGCGTTTGGTAGTAATGAGGATAACACCATTTGCAGCCCGGTTACCATAAATTGCTGCGGATGCGTCCTTCAGAACAGTTACGCTTTCAATATCGTTTGGATCCAGGCGCTCGAGTCCGCCTACTTGTCCGGGTACCCCATCCACTACAACAAGTACATCATTGTTACCGGTTGTTGCCAGACCTCTGACACTTATGCTTGATCCGTCATAGCCCGGTTCCCCGCTACGGTTATTGACGATTAAGCCCGATACTCTACCTGCAAAAGCATTGGATAAATTTGTTTGTGGGCTTTTTACTAACTCTCCTCCCTTAACTTCTGAAATGGATCCGGTGAGGGTAGCGCGCTTCTGTGTGTTGTAACCTACCACCACTACTTCGTTCAGGGACCTGGAAGAAACTTCCATTTGCACGTTAATTACCGCGCGGTTGCCAACCAAAATTTCCTGCGTGCTGTAGCCGGTGAACGAGAAAACCAGAGTAGCATTGCTATCCTTCACCTGAATAGAGAAATTTCCGTTAACATCTGTAGCAGTTCCCTGGGTGATACCTTTAATGGACACATTTACTCCCGGAAGTGGCTGGCCTTTTTCATCCAGGACTTTTCCTGTTACCTGAATATCCTTTGAAATACGGCCGATAGTAGAAATCTGAGCGTGAACATTAACGATTTCCGCGCCAGCCAGGAATGGTGAAATGAGCAACAAGCAGGTCATAAAAGATCGACTGACTACATTGCCGAATTTTGGGAACGCTTGTGGGGGAGAATAATGAATTCGAGAAAACTCCATCATAATTTGTTTTTTAATTGATTAAAATTTTACTTCTGTAGCGGGTTATCAAACACTGAAATGTGGTTAGCTTTTTTGATCACAGCATTTGCTTTCCCGTGGCACAGAGATAATTGGTTGTCACGAAAATAGGTACAAATGATGCCCTGGCATGAGGGGTGTTTTGTCATATTGTGCGGGACAGAATGTAAAAACACCCCTAAATCTGACACTAATCACCTTTTTATTGGTTTTTTCTCCTCTAATTCGTCCATTCGGGATTTCGTGAACCATGTATAAATTATTCGAAAATTTAATTTGAAAATTGATCAGTTCGAGGAAGAGTTCCAGAGTTTTAGTAAGCCGAGGAGACATTCTTTCTTAGTGTGCTGGTTCTAATTGTGTACGTGTTAAGGAAGGCAGAAGATTTGATTTATTAAAGGTAGGATCTGGAAGGAAATTCTATAATAAAAAAAAGGTAGTCGGACGACTACCTTTTTTTTGCTTTTTATTGTTTGAGAGGATTGATGTTCACTTTTCGCTCAGGTCCAATTTTTTATCCCATTAGTCCAATAAGTTCATTATGTAGGAGAACTTATACTTGGAATCTAATAGACGGTAAGAATCATGTGGTAAAGCTCCCCAGCTATCGTCTCCGCCAACTCCACGCTGCTTCAAATCAATATTCAGATAAACTTCGCTTCTTGGCTTAATATCCGTTTGATGCTGCTGTTTTTTAGTCAATCCTGGGTCGAGATCTTCTGTCTTGTTATTTAAAGCACTGAAGCCAATTTGCTGATTTCCTTCGATTTGTAAGCCTCTGCCTTCATTATTTGTCAGCCTTATCCATCGCACGTCTGTTTTGTAACCATTCTCCTGGGGGCGCAGATAATTGCGGGTATATTGATTCTTTACTTCGTCTTTATACACCCCAATAAAAGCTGCCGTGTTTCTATCGTTGTAGTTCTCCCAGGGCCCTCTTCCATAGTAAGACAGATGTGAATACTCTGAGGGAAGCTCCATTCGCATTCCGAATCTAGGCATTTCCGGTAAATCCCTGCCTGTCATATCTATGGCTGCAGTTACCTTAATCGAACCGTCGTTTTGGATGAGGTAGTCTACCGTATAAGGAACATTAATTCCGTTAAGCATGTACTCTACTTTAATTGGTAAACCTTCAGGAGACTGCTCCCCCACTGTAACATTCTTCACCTTCCGGTCCACGTGTGCAGTTCTCCATATTCCCAGGTTTACCTGCATTCCGCTTCCAAAGTCATTATCTGTTGGAGCTCTCCAGAAGAATGGCTCAGGATATTGATTGATAGGGGAGGAGTTTTTCGACGTGTAGGAAGCCAGCCTTCCATTCCTAATATCAAATTCTCCTTTTATATCGCCCGCGCTGAAACGCAGCCTGTCGTTTGCCTTCTCAATATTCAGTTTTCCGGTTGCTCCCCGGCTTGTTGTAAAATAATCTCCGGCTTTTTTGAATTGCTCACGGGCTATTTCATGTCCTGCCGGAACAAGCTCTGTGGCTGTTCTTGTATAGGCGAAGACGTTTAAATGGTACTCAGTACCTGCAGAAGATTTAAAGGCAGGAATGTTTAATTTTACGTCCTTTTGCTGATGTGGAGCTAGATCTACATTGAATGTCCCTTCCTTTAATTTCTCTCCATTCCGGAAAAGCTCCCATTTGAAATCATACTTGTTGAGGTTGGTAAAGTCAAAGTAATTTTGAACGTTTATTATACCCGAAGTCAGATCTTTCTCCTTAAACAGAATATTCTGATAGACCTTTTTTACCTCGTATATGCCTGGGTGGACGCTACGGTCTGCAGCAATTAAGCCATTGCCACAGAAATTCTCGTCATTCTGTAAATGATAGCCTCCCAAATCACCGCCATAAGCCCAGAAGACGCGTCCGTCAGGAGTAGTGGTTTTCATCCCCTGATCTACCCAATCCCATATAAAGCCGCCCTGCATGTTCTTACTGTTCATCATAATATCGAAATACTCCTGGAAGTTTCCGCTGCTGTTACCCATAGCATGAGAATACTCACACATTATATAGGGACGGGTTTTGCCTGAAGCCGCATAAGCTTTCATATCCTGGATCCGCGGATACATAGGGCATACAATATCTGTATTCCAGTCTTCCCCGGCCTGCTCAAACTGAACCGGGCGGGAGGGATCTCTCTGCTTCATCCATTTATATCCGTCGTGAAATACCGGACCGTTGCCACACTCGTTTCCTAATGACCAAATGATTACAGACGCATGGTTTTTGTCTCTTTCAACCAGTCTTCTCATGCGATCAAGATGTGCAGGAGCCCATTGCGGAAGATAAGCAGGATGCTGAGACTTGTCAAATGGCCACTGAAGTTCTGCTCCCATTCCATGAGTTTCAATGTTAGCCTCATCCACCAGATATAACCCGTATTGATCACATAGCTTATACCAAAGAGGATCATTAGGGTAATGACTTGTTCTGACCGCATTAATGTTGAACTGCTTCATTAACTGTATATCCTTGATCATCAGTTCGCGACTCGGAACGTGGCCCTCCACATCATCGTGTTCATGTCGGTTCACGCCGTGAACATAGGATGGAACACCATTGATTAGCAATCTTGAATTTTTAATTTCAACCTTCCTGAAGCCGATTTTTGCTCCTGTGAGCCCTAGTACATTTCCGGCATTATCTTTAAGCGTTATTATACAGTCGTAAAGACTCGGACTTTCAGCAGACCACTTTGCAGGACTTTTAACTGTTCCGCTTAGCTTGAATGTTTGAATGGTATCTGTGGATACGCTGATATTCTGGCTGCTTGAGAAAACCTTTTTCCCAGTATTGTCAAGAATGTCAACCGCTAAGCTTCCGCCCTTTACAGGGTTATCCTTAAACTGGCGAAGGTCAATCTCGGCAGAGAATAAACCATTGTTATAGTTTGCGTCCAGATCCGGTTTAAGGAAGAAATCCCAGATGCTCAGCTTAGGTAAGGAATACAGGAACACATCTCTTTCAATACCGCTGATGCGGAAAAAGTCCTGATCTTCAAGGTAGCTTCCGTCGTGCCAGCGAAATACCTGTACAGCCAGCAGATTTTCGCCTTTTTTAATAAATGGAGTGATATTAAACTCTGCAGGTGATTTGGAGACTTTACTCATTCCCACTTTTTGTCCGTTTACATAAACAACAGCGTAGCCGGTAATTGATCCAAAATGAATAAAGGTTTGTCTGCCATCCCAATTCGAAGGAACTGTAAAGGTTTTCCGGTATGTTCCTACGGGGTTATCCTCACCTATAAAAGGAGGGTTTTTGGGGAATGGATAAATAACGTTGGTATAAATAGCTGTACCAAACCCTTTACGTTCCCAGTTTGAAGGAACGGGGATTTCAGCCCAGGTCTTGTCTTCCAGGTCCGGACGATAAAAGTCTTTAATCCTGTTAGCATACTTATCCGTATATACAAACTTCCATTTACCGTTTAATGATTCGTGCCAGGGTGATTTGCCGTATTTATCGTCTATTACATCCTTCACATTTGAAAAAAGCATGAAAGTAGCATGCGGTTTTTCTTTATTTATTTCAATGAGCTCATGGTTTTCCCAGTCGTTCTTTCCCCCCTGCGCAAAACTTGTTTTTGCAAGAAAGACGCTGGCTACAATAAGTAATCTTGTAGTTTTCTTAATTAAATTCCAATGCATCTGGATAATGTTTATTTACGTTTATTTTTAAGATTATTAGTTTAAAAAGTGCTTTATTTAACTCTTTCTCAGCTGGCAATAGCATTCAGGAAATAAGTGCTCAGGCTTTCGAGAAGCCCATTTTACTGCTGATCTGCTTTACTAAGCAAACTTGCCCGCCAGGATTAGAATGGACCCTTCAATGTTTTTTATCCGACTGCCCGAATCGGCATGGATGTTCCATACTTGGTTTTGCTTAATTAATATCTCGCCAACCCCCTTTCGCATCTTTCATTAATCTCCCCTCTTATTAATGGACCTCCCCAAGGAAATTTTTCTAAACATTAGGGGGAGAATATCTTAGTATTTGTATAGCGTGTGTGACTACAGGAAACTCGCAGTTTGGCGACCAATCCAAAAAAAATTTTTCCTGTTCAAAATTGACGAGAAACTTAATATCTAGAAGGGGTTAAAGTCTTAAAAAGAAGGGGGTATTATGTCAATTTTTGTTGTACAGCAATGGAATAACTGCCGAACGGGGGCTGAAGATAAGCTAGGCTTAGGAAAAGTAAAAATCAACGCCTCTTTAATTATTGTGCGTTTTTCTATAAATGCATGGATTTAATGAAACACTCCCGGGCTATAAAGTGATCTACATGTGAGTTGCTTTTCATGAGCTTTTTTGTCTATTCACCTTGGTTATCCCACTGATTTCAATCCAAAGCTTACACCGCTTTTTGATTCGCAGCAGCCTGCTTGATGCTGTTTCCTGGCAGAGATGTTTGTCTCTTTCAGATCTCTCTCGCTTGCCTTAATCCAGGCTTTTCCTTACCTGATCCTATAACATATGTTTAAATATGTGGCATAAATGTTATAATCATCATGAGAGCTTACCCTTTGTTTGGAAAACTTTCTATGTTTATGCCAACGTTGGTATTGCCGTTTCGGGTGATACACGAGGTAAAAAATCAATATGATATAATGATGAATTCATCTTTAGTAGGAACAGAGTATTTTAAAGGAATTGGCCAGATCAAATTTGAGGGCCTGGAGTCTGATAATCCATTAGCGTTTCGTTGGTACGACGAAAACCGTGTGGTTGCAGGTAAAACATTAAAAGAGCACTTCAAGTTCGCTGGGGCGTACTGGCATTCATTCTGCGGTAATGGTTCAGATCCATTCGGTGGTCAAACCCACATTTTCCCATGGGATGAGAAATCTGACGCAGTAGAGCGCGCAAAAGATAAAATGGATGCGGCGTTCGAATTCCTCACCAAATTGAACCTTCCTTATTACTGTTTCCACGACGTGGATCTTGTAGATTACGGAAATGATATTGCTGAAAACGACAGACGTTTACAGGCTATCGTTGAGTACGCTAAAGAAAAGCAGGCAGAAACAGGAATCAAACTTCTATGGGGAACTGCAAACTTATTCTCTCACAGAAGATATATGAATGGTGCTTCTACCAATCCTGATTTTCACGTACTAGCCCATGGGGCAGCTCAGGTAAAAGCAGCGTTAGATGCAACTATTGCTTTAGGTGGTGAGAACTATGTATTCTGGGGCGGCCGTGAAGGTTATATGAGTTTGCTGAATACAGATATGAAACGTGAGAAAGAACACTTTGCCCGCTTCTTACATACAGCTAAAGATTATGCCCGCAAAAACGGCTTCACTGGTAATTTCTTCATTGAACCGAAACCGGCTGAGCCATCAAAGCACCAGTATGATTTCGATTGCGAGACTGTTATCGGCTTCTTACGCGAGCATGATCTGTTAAACGATTTCAAGATTAACATCGAGGTAAACCATGCAACTCTTGCTGGCCATACTTTCCAACACGAATTACAGGTAGCTGCAGATGCAGGTGTGTTAGGCTCTGTTGATGCAAACCGTGGCGATTACCAAAACGGTTGGGATACAGATCAGTTTCCCAACAATATTAATGAATTAACTGAGGCAATGTTAGTCTTCCTTGAAGCTGGTGGTTTACAGGGAGGTGGTGTGAACTTTGATGCCAAGGTCAGAAGGAACTCTACTGATGCTGAGGATTTGTTCATCGCTCACATCGCTGGTATGGACACTTTTGCACGTGCTTTGATCACAGCTAATGATATTCTTCAGAAATCTGATTACAAAAAATTCCGTCAGGAGCGTTATGCTTCTTTTGATTCTGGAAAAGGTAAGGAATTTGAAGAAGGTAAGCTTTCGCTTGAGGACTTAAGAGCTTACGCTGTTGAAAATGGCGAGCCTGAAACAATAAGCGGAAAACAGGAACACCTGGAAAGTATCATCAATAGATTTATTTAGGCTTATTAATACTGTTACCTCTGGCTTCCGGAGTTAAACCGGAGGCCATTTTTAAAATTCGAATATGAAATTTTTTATCGATACCGCTAACCTCGCTCAAATTAAAGAAGCGCATGATTTAGGTGTTTTAGATGGTGTAACAACTAACCCCAGCCTAATGGCTAAAGAAGGAATTACTGGAGAGGAAAATGTAATTAACCATTACAAAGCTATCTGCGAAATTACAGATGGAGATGTAAGTGCAGAAGTAATTTCTACAACTTTTGAAGAAATGATTGCTGAAGGTGAAGCATTGGCTAAACTCCACGAGCGCATTGTGGTAAAGGTTCCGATGATAAAAGATGGCGTAAAAGCAATTAAGTACTTCACCGAAAAAGGCATTAAAACAAACTGTACGCTTATATTCTCTGCTGGTCAGGCTCTATTAGCTGCTAAAGCGGGTGCAACTTATGTGTCTCCTTTTATTGGTCGTTTAGACGATATCTCAACTGACGGACTAACATTAATCGAAGACATCCGTACTATTTTTGATAACTACGGTTATCCTAC
>NZ_JAFEWF010000010.1 GCF_017355835.1 Desertivirga brevis
CTCATCACCATACGTTTTGCTTTTATCTTCTGCAGTTACCGTTAAAGCTTTTTTACCTATCGTTAAGGTTCCTTTTTTAAAGGTCAACTCATAATTGTCTGAGCTTCCTGTTGCCTCGATATCATAAATACCTGCTCCCGATTCTTTTGTAGCAGCAGTTGTTACCGTTGGTGCCGGAGATAAAGTTGTTTCTCTGTTTACCAAACCGTCATACTTAACTGTTAACTCAGGATTCTCATCACCATACGTTTTGCTTTTATCTTCTGCAGTTACCGTTAAAGCTTTCTTACCTATCGTTAAGGTTCCTTTTTTAAAGGTCAACTCATAATTGTCTGAGCTTCCTGTTGCCTCGATATCATAAGTACCTGCTCCCGATTCTTTTGTAGCAGCAGTTGTTACCGTTGGTGCCGGAGATAAAGTTGTTTCTCTGTTTACCAAACCGTCATACTTAACTGTTAACTCAGAATTCTCATCACCATAGGTTTTGCTTTTATCTTCTGCTGTTACCGTTAAAGCTTTTTTACCTATTGTTAAGGTTCCCTTTTTAAAGGTCAACTCATAATTGTCTGAGCTTCCTGTTGCCTCGATATCATAAGTACCTGCTCCCGATTCTTTTGTAGCAGCAGTTGTTACCGTTGGTGTGGGAGATAAAGTTGTTTCTCTGTTTACCAAACCATCATACTTAACTGTTAACTCAGGATTCTCATCACCATACGTTTTGCTTTTATCCTCTGCAATTACCGTTAAAGCTTTTTTACCTATCGTTAAGGTTCCTTTTTTAAAGGTCAACTCATAATTGTCTGAGCTTCCTGTTGCCTCGATATCATAAGTACCTGCTCCCGATTCTTTTGTAGCAGCAGTTGTTACCGTTGGTGCAGGACTTAAAGCAGTTTCATTATTTACCAAACCATCATATTTGACGGTTAAAGCAGGATTAATCTCGCCATAAACTTTGCTTTTATCCTCTGCAGTTACCGTTAAAGCTTTTTTACCTATCGTTAAGGTTCCTTTTTTAAAGGTCAGCTCATAGTTGTCTGATGTTCCTGTTGCCTCAATATCATAAGTTCCTACTCCTGATAATTCAGTTGCAGTGGTGGTTACCGTTGGTGCAGGACTTAAAGCAGTTTCATTATTTACCAAACCATCATATTTGACGGTTAAAGCAGGATTAATCTCGCCATAAACTTTGCTTTTATCCTCTGCAGTTACCGTTAAAGCTTTTTTACCTATCGTTAAGGTTCCTTTTTTAAAGGTCAGCTCGTAATTGTCTGATGTTCCTGTTGCCTCGATATCGTAAGTTCCTACTCCTGATAATTTTGTAGCAGTGGTTGTTACTGTTGGTGAAGGGCTTAAAGCAATTTCATTATTTACCAAGCCATCATACTTGACGGTTAACGTAGGATTCTCACCACCATAAGTTTTGCTATTATCCTCTGCAGTTACCGTTAAAGCTTTTTTACCTATCGTTAAGGTTCCTTTTTTAAAGGTCAGCTCATAGTTGTCTGAGCTTCCTGTTGCCTCGATATCATAAGTACCTGCTCCCGATTCTTTTGTAGCAGCAGTTGTTACCGTTGGTGCCGGAGATAAAGTTGTTTCTCTGTTTACCAAACCGTCATACTTAACTGTTAACTCAGGATTCTCATCACCATAGGTTTTGCTTTTATCTTCTGCAGTTATGGTTAAAGCTTTTTTACCTATCGTTAAGGTTCCTTTTTTAAAGGTCAACTCATAATTGTCTGAGCTTCCTGTTGCCTCGATATCATAAGTACCTGCTCCCGATTCTTTTGTAGCAGCAGTTGTTACCGTTGGTGCAGGACTTAAAGCAGTTTCATTATTTACCAAACCGTCATATTTGACGGTTAACTCAGGATTCTCATCACCATACGTTTTGCTTTTATTTTCTGCAGTTACCGTTAAAGCTTTTTTACCTATCGTTAAGGTTCCTTTTTTAAAGGTCAGCTCATAATTGTCTGAGCTTCCTGTTGCCTCGATATCATAAGTTCCTACTCCTGATAATTCAGTTGCAGTAGTTGACACAGTTGGCGCTGGTTTGAGAGCAGTTTCATTATTAACAAGCCCATCGTAAGCCACAGTTAATTCAGGATTAATGTCTCCGTAAGCTTTGCTTTTATTATCAGCGCTTACTGTTAAAGCCTTTTTCCTAACGGTTAAGATTTGTTGCACATTATTGGCTGCTGCATACGTATCATCTCCGGCCTGACCAGCTGTAATTGTTGCAGTTCCTGCACTCACAATATGGACTTTACCATTCACAATTGTGGCCACCGCTGTATTATCTGAGCTATAAGCTATAGAAAGATTTGAACTGGAAGTTGCACCAGCATCAAAATCAACATCACCGTAAGTTTTTTCTGAAATGCGATCAAAAGTAATTTCTTGAGATTTCTTATTCCGGGTTACATTAACAGTATAGGTTTTATTCGTTAGTCCGTCCTCAGCAGTTACGACAACCCCAATCGAATTAGTACCTATACCTAAATTGATACTTTGAGAAGCTGTTTGATCAGAAACAGCAACTCCAGCAACCTTTACTTTTGCATTAGGATCGTTAAGAGTAGGCGTAACCGTAAGACTGCTGACGGAATAGTCAACCGTAGCAGAATAACTAGTTGAATTACTGTTAAAAGTAGGAGTAAGTGTCCCATTACTTATGCTTAATCCACTTAAAAAAGCATTCGTGTTTAATGTCCTGAAAGTATTAACATCTCCATAAGTTGTTCCTACTGTATTAGTTGCATACGCTCTCGCATAATAAGTAGTATTGGCAGAAAGACCATAAACTGTTGTTGCATACATCCCATCACCATTTCCCATTTTCACCTTAGTGTTGGAAATGGTCGGACTTGTATTTGTTGACGAATAAACAATACCATAATCAGACACCATATCTTCTTCACTGGATACATTTCCGCCTAAGATGGCAGAAGTTGACTTTATAGTCGAAGGCGTTGCAGATGAAACTACCGGCGCCCAGTAATTATATAGTTTGCCGTTGAACTTGTTAGCTGTTACATCAGTTAGAGTACGACTTTGCTGATTAGAGGAACCAGTGATACCTGACTCAATTTGATAGTACGCGATTAAATTAGCACTATTTGCAGCTACGGGATTCTGATAAGAGGCAGAAATCTGAGCTGCAGTCCGGGGCGTGTTCCAGATGCGAATGTCGTCTAATTCCCCTTTAAAAATCTCAAAATAACTTGAAGCACCAAATTCAGCAACACCAATATTTAGTGGCAGGCCTGTTTTGGCTGTATTAATAGCGTTCCCTGTAAATCCAATTGATGTACCATTAACAAAAATTTCAGTATTGGTACTCGTCATGACGAAGGCTAGATGATACCAGGTACCTTTGACAAAGGTGTATGGCCGTGTATTATAACTATTACTATTCCATAACCCTACTCCGCTCAAGGCATTGTTGATGTGAAAACTGTAACGAGTGCCTGTTGGATCCCTTTGGGCTATAACTGCTGGATTGCCAACTTGGGTGTTTGCATCCCATGTAGGCTTTACCCAAACTTCGACTGTACCCTGAGCAAATTCCAGTCCTGATACATTAGGAACGGACCCATATTGATTTGAGCCATTGAACTGGAGAGGAGAAGTATTAGCGGTTTGGGCAATAAGTGACTCCACTGCCCCAATAAGCATAAAGACAAACAGTATATATTTCTTCATATCCTGCCCTCCAATTCGTTCCTTCGAAAATTTAATTTCACTCTAATTCTTCCCTGGCTACCAGGCCAATGACAGGTAGAGATTTTTAACAACTGTTCTCTTTTCATTTAATAATTATTTAGGATAGAGATATTAAACCAGACTTTGGGGTATTAAGCCTTCTCTAGCATATACGTTAAAGCTGATACAATATCACTCGTGGTATTCCTACGACTGGTTTCTGGGGAGAGTTTAGCTGTTTAGGTATTAAAATCAGTAGTTCGGACTAACAAAAAAGGCCTGATTTAAAGAGATTTAGCGAATGACGAAATTTCGGCATGGAGTTTAAGGCTTAGAGAAGGTTTATGAATAGGAGAAACTAAACCCGCATTAGTTTGCCCTCATATCAAATCCGTTCCTACTTCAGCCAGGTAAGTAATCTCCTAGAATTTAAAAGAAAATTCAGTTAAGCGCGTGTGAGCACCTCCTTAAGAAATTTAGGCAGAAGCCTGCATTTCCCCGTTTTGCTCCAGATATTCTGAAGGGGTATTTCCAGTAAACTTTTTAAAGGCTGTGAAAAAGGTACTGCGCGATGAGAAGCCGGCCTCGAAGGCCAAACCTTCCAAGGTCATACCTCTCCAATCATCCTTCTCAAAGCGAGAGATAACATAATTGACACGGTACTGGTTGATGAAATCAGTATAGCGCTTTTGATAATGGGAATTGAGTATATATGATAAGGTACGAGGAGGGATATCAACTTTAGCAGCAAGCCCTGTTATAACAAGCTTCTGTTCTCTATATAACTCCTGCTGTTCCAGCTGCATTTCTAATCTCTGCACAAATACTGATAATTGCTCGGCAGGTATCAGAGCAGAATCTTTCTCATATCCTGATTCTTCATTAACAGCTTCTTCATACTCACTCGGAACCAGCTTGATGATCTCTTTCTCAACAGGACTTTCAATTTTTACAGGATCATGAACCGGATTTAAGCCATAAAGTATTTCAGGATTAAAAAATAGATTAAGAACAATTCCCAGAAAAGAAAATGCAATGAATGTCATAGGTAGTCCATGGAGCTCCGTCAATTTCATATGAGCAGCAAGATGGGTTTCGACATCAATGGTTAATACAAAAAGATTAGTATAAATTAAAATAACCAAACAAGTATAGGAAGTTAACCACCTGAGACATTGTTTAGATAGCCGAACCTCGGAGTTTCCGTTCCGAACGTAGGTTATTAAGGCCCACATCTGAGCACCTAAATAAAGAAAGGCCTGGACTAAACGCAGATGAAAATGAATTGCAGGACTTAGAAATCCCATTTTCAAAGAATGTGATAGTGTTACATCGTCAAGAATTGACAACATATAGGAAGCCTTTACATTCTCAGGCTGCAAATAAAAGGGTATGAGGTCCAGAAGAGCTAACAATCCGGGAATAAAATGAATTAAATCGACTTTCTTAAGTCCCTGACGACCTTTCAACTTACCCTGGACGTAGAGATAACAAACGGGAGGGATTAGATAATAAAAAGGAAAAGCTATACCGTAAAGAGCAGGCATCTGCAATATTAACCGCGTTAGCAGCGATTCATATACAATGAAATACAGCGTTATTAAAAGAAGGCTACTTGCTAAAAGCCGCCCTAGATATTTATTACCACTCCTCTTGAAAAATAAAACACTACATAGCATTAATCCACCTGACAAGCCGATGAATAGTATAATATCGTAAAATTTGATCATCCCCGCACTTCTATTTTCCAATTTATTACGATCAATAGATGAACGGGTTACAGTAAATAAATCTACTTAAAAGCAAAAAGACCCTTGTACTTAAACAAAGGTCCTTTATATTACTCATTATTAATTTTTAGCATCTAAAAAAACAATGTATTACTTCTTCCCTTTAAACACTTCACCAAGATTTACCCTCAGGTTCATTTCAAAGTTCCCATTGGTATAGTCTCTGATAGCTGCTGTTCCTGAAGTAAAGATCCCGCTGATCACAAGGTATTTCTGATATTTAACACCCATGCCAATGGTGGTGCTTCTGGTGCTGTGATATACTGCCATTACATTTACCTTGCTTTCCGCAATTGTCATATTAGCTCCGAAATCAACAATGTCTTTATAGCCCTTGATTTGACGATAAGCCACTTTTGGTTCCAGGGTCATACCATCCAGTGCATCAGCAAAGTACAGCTTGTAACTGGCAGCTGTGTACAGCTTCGACTCGTCGGCTATGTTTCCCTCCGCCTGATCTTTCTTGAAGAATGATTTTAGGTTAGGTACGGCAAGCTCTAAGCCTAGCCTTTTGCCCTGATAAGCTGTACCAAAATCGCCATCAAAATAAGGTTTGCGATTCTGGTAGCCCGGGATTGAACGATCAGATCCATCCACGTTTGAGCTTAAATGTTCCTGCATCAAGCGGTCGTCACTGTAACCTAAGGATACCCCAAAGCTTAATTTCTGCCCATCTGCATCTAGTGGCAATTGATAAGCATAGGTTCCTCTTACACGGGTTCTCTTTTAAAGACCAGCTTCATCATGATACATGTTTATCCCTACCCCTGATTTCTTACCAGATCCATACTCAAAACTCAGCGCTTGAGTGGAAGGAGCGCCAGGCATTCATGACAATATGGAAAAAGAATTACCGCTTCTACGTAATAAAAAATGAGTTGGTTGCTTAAAGATTGAATCTTCCTACCCGTCCAGACAAAAGCATGCCCGGTATTGATAAGAAGGCGCCCGATTGGAAAATCAGTAGAGCCAAGAAAGTATTGAGGATGAAGTACCTGGGGGTTTGAAAATAAGTTTCAAGGAGTTAAGATGGCTGATTTTACAGCTATATGAAAAATTAGATAGCAAAAACGACCCTAAGAAAGGTCTATACGTTTTTCGCACCAATAACATTTCTTTCTCGACCCATCAAAACGATATTTCCACTTATGAAAACCGAGAGGGCATAGCAGAAATTGAAGAATATTCATTACGAGAGCAGTAAAATATGTTTACCACCCGAATATAAAGCATTTTGGTCTTTTTAAAGGCCTATTCAACAACATTTTTCAACAACTGCTTCACTTAGTCCATTATAGAATTAAGGAACCCAAGCCATTTATTGAAGGCTGAATAAATACAAAGGAAGTTTTTCATTTGATTTTTAGATCAACAAAATGGTTAGGGGAGCCGTTGAACTTGGCTGGAATGTCAGACGGCCCCTTAAACCAATAGCTTATGCAGTCAGGTAATATTTAACAGGCTGCAGATCCTGCAAAACAGGAGTATTGAAAACTTTATCAAAGCATTCAAAGATCCTGTCGAAATCCTCAGAAGTTAAATTACTACCACTTGGCAGACAAAGTCCTCTATTAAAGATATGCTCAGCCACTCCGTTGCCGAAATAGGGAAAGTCTTTGAAAACAGGCTGAGTATGAAGAGGTTTCCATACAGGGCGAGTTTCAATATTTCTTTCATCAAATTTACGCCTGATAAATTCCGCATCGATATCACCCGTTTCTCTTGGGTTAATAAGGATTGAGGTCAACCAGTAATTTGAGTAGAAATCAGAAGTAGGTTCTTCCTGAAAAGTTAGGCCCGGTTGCATACTTAACTCCTGCTTGTAACGGAAAAAATTATCTCTCCTTGCCTTTACGCGTTCATCTATCACTTCTAACTGGCCCAAACCAATTCCCGCCAGTACATTGCTCAACCTATAATTATATCCCACCTGACTATGCTCGTAATGCACCGCCTGGTCTCTTGCTTGTGTGGCAAGGAATTTAGATTTATCTATAAGAGCTTTATCTTTGCTAAATAAGGCTCCCCCACCACTAGTTGTAATGATCTTATTGCCGTTAAAACTTACTACTCCTAAGGTACCCAGTGTTCCGCAATGTTGACCTTTATAGGTACTTCCAAGTGCTTCTGCACTATCTTCAACAACGGGAATTCCATATTTCTCTGCAATACGATTAATTTCCGTCATTTGACATGGCATCCCAAATAAATGAACGGGAATAATAGCTTTAGGAAGTTTTGCCTTTTTTACACCGCCGGCGGTTTTAACCTTTCCGGCCAGGCAGGCCAGGATGGCTTCCTCCAAACTTTCGGGGCACATATTCCAGGTAGCATATTCTGAATCGACAAAAACAGGCGTGGCACCTAAATACCTGACAGGATTCGCTGAAGCAGCAAATGTTAAACTTTGCGTAAGGACGAAATCATCCTCTCCCACACCCAACATTATTAATGAAAGATGCAAAGCCGCGGTTCCTGAACTTAAAGCAGCTACATGTGGTGATTGTGTATAATTACTTAACGCAAGTTCAAATGCATCCAGGTTTGGTCCTAAAGGAGCAACCCAATTCGTGGCAAATGCTTGATTAACATACTTATCCTCACGGCCGCTCATATGTGGCGAGCTTAGCCAAATTTTTGTCCCAGTGAATATACTCATCTATAATAGCCTAAGAAGCTAACAACCCTTTTCCTTGTCTACCAATCCTATTGTTGATCAATAAGTTGCAGACATATTGTTCTACGAATAATAAATCCAGAAGTTCCGGTAATCTTCAACCTATTCTAAAGATTACTGAATTTTTATGGTGTCTGAACTTTCTTCAGATATGCATTACGTAAGCCCAATGCCCTAATCCTCCTCAAACGATCTTCAGCAGTCTTTTCATTGTTGAAAATACCGAAGAAATATAGGCTATGCCCCCTGTCATCCTTCCTCTCAAATACATTCGCATTTAATCCCTTTAAGTAAGAGATATTTCCATCGCCAACATTTGCAGAAGAACCAAGGTATATAGTAAAGTAATTTGGATTACCTGATTTTGCTGAGCTAATAGTATCCACATCAAGTGCCATAAAAGCATTAATCCTTTGCAGCAATTGTGCTTGCGTCACCGTATCGCTTCCAAATGTGTTTTCGCCCAGTTCTTTCTCCTTAAACCCTGACAAATACAGTTCGCTCCTCCTGTTTTTTTGCTGAACTATATCTTTACAGCCCTCACAGTTATTAATTGGAGTCTTCTCGCCATACCAGGATGTTGAAATCCTCTGAGTATCAATACCGGTACGTTTTAAGTAATTCTTGGCAGAAGAAGCCCTGTTTTGGCTTAATGTCTGATTATAAGCGATACTACCTCTTAAGTCTGTGTGTGATTTAATCTGCAGTGTCAAAGAGCTATCGCCTTTCATTATATTACTGATCTTACTAAGCGTAAATGCTGCGCTTGGCCTTATATAATATTTGTCAAAGTCGTAGTAGATCGTGTCTTTATAAAATACTCTGAACTTCCTGGACAACTTCTCATCAATAGTAACAGCCATTGAGGTATCGGGTGATGAGCGTTCAGAATTCCTCACTAAAATAGGCGCTACAGAATCACAAGGATTTTTTGTTGCAGGTTTTGGAGCATCCGGAGCAGTCTTTATGTTAGCCAGATTATTCCCACCACAAGGAAGACAGAAGGTAGTTCCGAAAGGCAATAAGGCCTCCATCTGACTGATAAGCTTTTTATCACGTTGTTCCTGATATTTTTCGATATCACCCGGCTTCTTCTTCCTCCAGCCATGAGGAAAAATGCTCAATGAAAGTTCAACATGAGATACGTCATAATAGGTCTTCAAAATTGGCATTTCATAGCTCACATGGAAGCCTAGCTTGTCATTAATATTCATACCTACCATACCGTAAACCGCCTTCCAGGACCTGGAATACATCCCTATATTGACGGAAGATTTGGGCGTATACCTATAGTAAGTCAAGCTATAAGTTGTCTCATGAATTTCAGTACTATCATCCCTTTTTGCCTTGTAATCCCTCAAATAAATTCCCTCTTTCCAGGAATAATGCTCAACCTTTAAGGCATTTTTAGGATCAGGACGGTAGTAAATGCTACTCAAAGCATTCACGCGATACCTTTTTAACAGCCAACCCATGTTCTTGTACATCAGGTTATAATCCGGATTTGTAATATTATAGGCAGAAAAGCCGGATTCAATTTTTAGGCGGTCCAGGGTTAGTTTATATTTTAACCCAGTACTATAATTTAAATATCCTAAGGAACCTTTGAAATTACCAGTTGCATTAACAGGAGTAAACCACCTTACAGGTCTTACATCAATAAGTCGATCATATGGCCCTTTTGACTCATCTACCGATCCATATAGATAACTGGCTTGAAAGCCAATTCTCAGCTCCTGGAACTTATGCTTATCAATATAAAACTGCCTTGCTGCTGAAACTCCGGCATATTTTCCAGAGATAGGAATATCAGGAGTGCCTGTTTGCATGTAATTAAGACCTAATCCCCACATGCCTTTCTTTCCCAATCGCACGTCGGCAGACATATTATAAAAAAGATTATAATCCTGCCTGTTACTAATTCTTGCAAAAAGCCCGGTTATACGGCTCCTTCCCTCCTCGATATCCCCTGTTTGTGCTGGATTAACCAATAGCGGTATAGCTCTGTATTGAGATACTCTTGCATCCTGAGCTTTCGCTCCGCTACCAACTATCATCCCTGAAACTAAAAGCAAAGTATAGGTTAATGCTTTTATTGTCTTCGTAACTTGGCTCACTACTTATTTAATTATTTTCTGTTAACATTTAAAGGAATAGAAGCAATAAATTCCCGTACGTCCTTCACATTGCCCCAAATGGCGCCCCCTGTATTGATCCTTAATACAGGAACTCCTATCCCTTCAAGAAAATCAATTTTTAATTTATATTCTTCAACATTACGTATCACGTATTCACGAAGTTCAGTTTCTGTTAAAGATCGATGACTAAATGTATTTATTCCTCCCCTTCTTCGCTGCAAAGCTCTTGCAAACACCTCGTCTGGTTCAAGTTCACAAGAGATCACTGCTGCAGGATTAAGGATTGTGTCATTCTTCCATTCGTCGGGAGGATACTTTGTTAAGAGTTCAGGCGTCAATCCATGATGGTGATGTAATGGCCCCTCATCAAGTACAACTACTTCATCCTGACCTAAAATATTATTTAAAAGACATACATTATCAGCTCGCTTTTGGAACGCTCTAATCCTTTTATGAGCTAAAGATCTGTCTTCTACCTTCACTAAATATTCAGATAAAACCGATAGCGAAAACTTATATTGATATACGAAGTCCTTTTCAAGGCTATTCAGCATTTTCACAGAAACTCCATATCGTTTGTCCTTAAAGGCCGGAACTTTCAAAAGGGCTTTATATAAAACATTTCTGTTCAATATACCTTTGAACCTATTGTTCAGGGCTGCATTGATGTGAGCTTCATTAGCAGTTAGAAAAGGCCTGTTAGGGATACCTTTATCAACCAACCTGGAGTAAAGGAAAGTTTTACCAACACCAGAAGGACCTAGCAACTCAATAACCTTCACAACAAACTATATATCTTGTAAAATTCTCTCTTCGGAAATAAAATCTTCTTCTATATGGTAGAATGAAAAAAGCTTGCCTACCACAATGTCGTTCTCTCCGTTACCAATATTTCTAGTGGTTAATTGCTCTGTATTGGAGCCGCTAATAGATATTAAAGTCTCTTTAAATGAACCGGCAACCGAAAACACAGGAGTATTACCTTTTAATGCCATTACTTTTAACCATAGATCGTCCGCATAAAGAGCCAGCTGCTTCAATCGATCTTCATCAAACACGTCTGAATGTAAAGCATTTGGAGGATATAAAACTCCGCATACCCCTAGTGCTACCAACAGATGAGAAGGCTTTGAGTTAAATTTGTAAACTGGCCATTTTACATAGGGCGCTAACTTTGAATCTTCTTTAACCAAAGATCTTGTCATCGAAGCACAAATGGCTGTAGGATATTTTTCATGTCCCTTCTTCAAATTCGCAATTAAATTTGCAGGGTAGATCTTGTCATCGTCTACAGTTACAATATTAGCCCGGGGGAAACTCTTCATAGCAAAATAATACTTGTTATGAGGCTTGAGATTACTTTCTACAAAGACAATTTGTAAACCTCTTTTTTTCAATCTGGTAAGACTTTCAGGTAGAACGTCTTCATTGGCAAATTCTTCCCGGGCAAGATATAATATCAGACCATCAGGCTTTTCAGTTTGTCGTAGTATAGATTCTAAAACAAGCCATAGTTTCTCAATTCGGGAGGGTTTTGCTGTTAATGTTACTATTAAGGCACCATCCCTGTGCAGGTCACTGCTTATTGGAATTTTAGCAAAGGGCCACCACCTTGTACAAGAATACACGGTAATGGCCCAAAGATTTAAAAAAAAATTTTTGAGATCATTCATTTGAGAGCGTTAATATAAGCTGTTTCTTTATGGATAAACCAATAAAGAGCCGGCTCTGTTTCCGGTAGCACCAGTGTACCAGTTGGTGGAATTTACACCACCCGAAGTTACCCAGTCAGAAAACTTCAAGAATGCTCTGGTCATTGATCTTCCGGATTTGGTATAAGGAATTTCCGAAGGAACTTCAACAGCCCAGGTTAGATTTGCGGCTGCCCTGGTTCCATTACTTAGATAAAACTTATTGCCTGTTGTAGATGAACCATCATCTTCCGTTCCAAATCTGCCAGCGTTTGCCTTAATAGTTGGTCTGCGATTAGGCAAATGGGTTTCAACGTTCCGTCTATCGTTAGTAATGATGAATGGAGAGATCTTATTGAAATCAGCAACAGAAATCGGTGTTTTAAATCTTACAGTAAATGAAAACTTCTCAACCGGTCTGGTTATAGCTCCATCTCCTGTATTGTTTACTACGTTACCCCCCATAATCGTACTTGCAGCTGTAAATACCTTGACAACAACATCATTTGTGTGCCCTGATTCGATAGCATAGGTACGGCTCTTGTCTGTATTAGAGTTTACGTTGTCAAGGTTATAGCTATTTACAACTTGAACATTGTTAGGCGATACACCAGGAACCATAACACCAAAACTATTATTTAATTGAGCCGAAAGAGCTTTAAGATCAAAAGAGAAGCTTATATCAGTTACCTTTCCTGTTTCATCCAAATAACCAGTGTAATTGTGGTTAATAACCAAGTCATTCATATCGAAATCTCCCAATCTTGGCCAGCAATCTTCATACAGTAAAGTTCCTTTCAAGTTTTTACCAGGGAAGAAAACATAGTCTTTATCTGTACGAGGAACGTCAGGCAATTTAGGGTAGTTGCCAGTAGGAATCGCTTCATTTGGAGTCCAGGATGCAAAGAACGCCACGTCAGAATAATCAGCATCAGTTCCGTCTTCGATCGCCCATACGATCTTGTTAGTCGTTTGATCATATAATACAACCATACGCTCAGTGATACCATTCATGTTCCCTGAAGTTCCGGCTGCATTAAATCTCTTATCAGAATAATAAGTGGTCCTTGCTGTTCTAATCGTACCCGGTGTGTTGATGTCTGTGCTAGGAATGAAACCATTAGCAATAATGAAGAAACCTACTGTTGTACCAGGGTTAAAGGATCCGTCAGCATTTGGTCCCTGAAGCTTTACTGTTTGCCCGGCAACTAAACCACTATAGCTCGAAACTGCGCTTCTTGATGTACTAGGGAAAACATACCCCTTATTTACAATTGCTGCAGGAGAGGCTGGGGGATTATTACTATCATACCAGTAATAACCAAGGGTATTACGATAGGTAGAAGTTGCAAACATAAAAGAAATAGAGATGTCTGCAGTTTGACCAGGCTTTAAATCCAACACGATATTTCTAGGAATAGAAGTGTTTAGTAAAGCTGGGTTCACTTTAGTTTTATAAGGAACCGCTGTCTGGAATCTTCTGACGAACATACCGCTTACATAGTACGGATCTATAAGGTAATTTGGATAACCTACCGAATTCCAGGTACGGGCAACAGCGCTTGTGCTGGCACCTCCACCTGTTGTACTCATTACCTTATTCGATAACTTCACACCTGAAAGTGTTCTATTTTTTGCAACAGCAGCATCTGCGCTGTATTGTAATTTAAATCCGGCTGAAGTTCTATCTATTTCGAACACCTCAGGAATACCTAAAGACTTTGATAATAAGTAAATTTTTTCTACATAGGTTGGAACTTTAATTTCTGAGTTGTACTGCCCATTATTGTTTAAAGTAAAACTTGATACCATCTGAATAGAATCAAGAACCGCCGGATCATCAAGACTTGCCGTTGGGTCTTCCAAATACACTTCAAACTGAGCACCTGCGTAAGGAGTTTTTCCTAACAAAAGCACCTCAGCACTTAATGGCTGCGTTTCTGAAGTTGCATAGGAGAATTTATCGGGCACTGCCATGGTGGCAAAATCCACTCCTCCATTTTCTTCAGAAGCACTCTCACTCTCGTTCTTCTTACACGAAGATAGCAAAGCTATAGCCAGAATGGGAATAGCTAATAAGGTTTTGTTCATTGAACGCATTTTATTTATTTATATAAGTTATTTAAAAACTTTCGAATTACGTTACCCCGAACCACCACGCCCGAGGAACAGATGTTACGTTTATTTACCAAGTACTCGGCCTGGCACCCCAATTACTTTTTCTCCTGGAAATACTGACTCAATTAACATAGTCTGGCCACCAATAACGGCGCCGTCTGCTATTTCTACACTCTGTTTGGTTGAAGCCCCTATTCCTATTTCTACAACCCTGCCTATATTAGTATGCCCGCCAAGATTTACTCCTGGAGCAAGGCTGGTATATTTCCCGATCGTACAATCGTGCCCAATTGCACTATTCATATTAATTATGACAAAATCACTGATATTACAACCATAATTAATAGAAACACCCGGGTAGATAAGGCATCCATCCCCTATCACCGTTCCCTTTGATATCCACGCTTTAGAGGAAATCAGTGTAGGGAAAACCAGGCCTCTATTAGCCCGAAGCTTTTCTATAATTTTTGCCTTAATATTTGGAAATGCAATACCGACTACAACCGCGAGGTTCTCTCTCTCTAAAAGCCAATCAATCTTGCCCAAAACCTCAAATCCAAACACCTTTGTCCCTTGCTTTCTAGGATCATCATCTACAAATCCTAAAAGGTTCAAGCTTCCAGTGTACTCTTCAAGATTTAGAGCCAAGTGTCCCCCTACACTCCCGGCACCAACTATTACTAAATCCATTTCTTAAACTCATCACGCAGCCAATGGACTGCAAACTCTTATTGTATTCGGCGAAAAAAAATATTTGTTACAAAATTTTCAACCAGCCAAAACAAAAGACATACTTCAACGGTTAAAGTTAGTTAATTTGTAACAAACTCATTATTATTTTTCAATTATTCCCTGTGAACCTTGGCATCGGCACATCAACTGAACTGTTAATATCGCTGCCTTTCATAACCTTTACCACGGTGAGAATCAGAATTTTAAGGTCGGTTCGAAAACTAATGTTATCCACATACCAAACGTCCAGTTCGAATTTCTGATTCCAACTAATCGCATTTCTTCCGTTCACTTGAGCCCAACCTGTTATACCGGGCTTTACTTCATTTCTTCTTCTCTGAAAACCATTGTACAATGGCAAATAAGCCATTAAAAGCGGTCTGGGACCGATCAAACTCATTTCGCCTCTCAAAACATTTAGAAGCTGAGGCAATTCATCAATTGAGAGTTGCCTGATAATTTTTCCTGCTCTCGTTAACCTCTCTTTATCAGGCAACAACTTCCCATCTTTATTATGGAGGTCGCGCATTGTCTTAAACTTAATGATATAGAAAGGCCTTCCCAGAAGTCCCGGACGTTCCTGCAGGAAAAATGCATCTCCTTTATTTACCACCTTTAACACTACGTAAACGCAAAGCATTAAGGGCGAAAAAAGTATTAAAACGATACAGGAAATTAACAAGTCAAACAATCTTTTAAGTAAATTTCTATACATAGGCCTCCATCAATTTCTCCTCCACTCATTTTTATAAATAGGTCTTTTCCCCGATTTTTGAGGTTTTATATCTTCAACTGACCTGATCTCAATGATGGCTTTTACTCCAAGAATTCCCTGAAGGTTATCTTTAATTTTATTTAGGACTACCTCAGGTACTGCGCTTCCACCTTTAATTCTTAGCTCGTAAACTATTTCGCCGGTTTGTGCAAACTGAAACTGGTTGAAGAAATTCTTTGCAGTTAAAGGCTTATGAATCAAAGGGCCAAGGGCAAGAGCTGCAATAGGATTTCCATCTGCGGTAAGAATCTGCTCTGTTGTTCTTCCTGAAACTGCCCGAAGAGATACCAGCTGTCCGTTGCTATATTCATCTGCTATGGCGATGTCTCCAGTATCATACCTGATAATTGGAACCAGATCTGATTTCAAGTCGGTAACTACAACCCGTCCTGCTTCGCCTGCCTTTACAGGAACCTTATTCTCATCAACAATTTCTACGAAAACATTATAGCGGTTGGTGTAATATACCCCTCCAAATTCCTTTTGTTGTGCAATCAGTCCGACTTCTTCATTACTATACCTGTCGGTAACCCGGCAACCAAACGCATTTTTGATAAACAGGCGTTTAGTTTCATCTGTAGGTTCTGAGGTAAATATGATCGCTTCCACGCCATGCTTTACATTTTTCTTTAAAATATAAGATGCCAGCTCATATACCACCGAGGGGAAGCCGATAATCACGCTGATCTTTTTATCTACGATCAGCTTCACTACTTCTCCGATCTTTCTTTCTGAAAGGTCCTTTGGAACAAAGCGGTATTCATTCCTTAAAAACTGCCACCATAGAGGCTTTTCCTTAGCAGCTATCAAAAGAAAAGGATCTCCAAGAGAATATCCGGCGATCTCGTTGAAATAAGTAAATGATGCAGTGCGAACACTAGCCCGGGACTTCGAATAAGGCACTTTGAATGGCTCCCCGTATGAGCCCCCTGTATAGGCATAGGAGTGAATATCAGAGGAACTTACATCCTTCAATTTCTCCGCAATGTCCTTCTTACCCATTAAGGGTAAGGAATTCCAGTGGCTATAATCATAACCAAAATAAGAAACGTAATTTCTAATCTGGTCTTCGTCAATAGGAGAATTTTGGGAATGAGCCCTTCTCACCTCTTCCAGGTATTTCTTAATGGAAGTTCCTACAAAAGTGCTGTAGGCATGATATAAAAGAAGAGAAATCACTTTTCTAATCATAACAGGCTCGTAAATTCTTTAGAACTCATAAACTCAACTTCCGGCCATCGCTTTAACACAGCTGTCAAAAGATCATCTAACTCTGAAAGTCCATGCCTTCTGTTAGACTCGTCTAGCCCCCCAACAAAATTTACGCGGTGAGTTCCGACTATCGCTGCTTTACCACAGAAAAAGGCTCCCTGAATCTGACTTAGCACATGCCCTATTCCCCTGTAAGAAGGATCTGAGGGTTCAAAATTGCAATTACGCACGTAATAGGTAATCCCCTCAGCACTTCTTTGTCCGGTTGAATAGGTAAAGTGCTCGTAAGTGCCGGTTGAAGTCCTGTCTAATCGTTTTTTTGGCACTGCATTGAATTTTATTCCTTTGCTTATTAGCGCAGGATTGAGCGAGGGGACAAAAACCGCGTTAGGCGCATTAAATATAGTGGGTAGAAATCCAAAGCTTTCCTGAAAGATATCTATGCCATCTTCCAATGAACTTTTCAACCTTCCTAAGGATTGATCTGATTCTATAAAATAACTAGGTCTGAAGTCTTTAGCCAATTTGGGAAAACTGACGGGAGAATAAGCAACATACTCGTTTTCAAAAGCTGCTTTTACTTTTGTATCACCTGAACGCAGAGCTTTTAACCAGAGATCGGTACTAATGTGCTCCCTGCCATGGTATTCCGGCACAAATATATTCCGGTCTACCCCTTGCTGCCACAAGTTCATAATTCCATTCCTTGAATACCGCTGGTAGGTTTCAGTGAACGTTTCGTAAGCATATTCAAAATAGTTCTTTTCTCGTATCCTTTGAAAGTCGGGATTTGCCATATTACAAAAGGGACTAATAACCGCATTATTTCCCTTCTTATCCTTGTGCCAGGTCAACACCTCAAACAAGGACTCTAAATCCTCCGAACTTTCAAGGGCGTCAAACTTACCATACCTGCTCCTCTCTACCGGAATCCCGGCTGAAGCCAACGTGGCAAATGCTTGTTTTGATGGCATGCGAATACTTCCCCAATCGTCTGCTTCTATTACAAGAATTTTCCTGCCGACAGACTTCCCCGGAAGGTTCTTTATCACCGATACGAGAGAACGCTTTAACGAGTGAAAATTCATTAGTTATTGCTTATATATTTAGAGTAAATAGTATCCATAAATCTTAAGGAATTTTCGATCGAGAATGTCTGAATTTTTTCCCTGCTTCGATCTGCAAAACTTTTTGCTAGTTCTCTATCAATAAAAAGCTTAAAAATATAGTCGTTAAACTGGGCGATATTTTCCTGTTCAAAAAGAAAGCCGTTTACATTATGTTCTATCAATTCCTTGTGACCGCGATCAATAGTGGCTACAACAGGAATACTGCAGAACATAGCTTCTGCAAGTGCCAAACCCAATCCTTCATGTTTGCTTGCGGAAATACTTATATCGGTAACAGCAAGGTACTTGTCGATGTCTTTCCTGAATCCGAGGAACTCGACATTCTCAAAAAGATTATTTTCCGCAGCAAAATGCTTCATTTTGTCAAGCTGTTTGCCAGAACCCGCAAACAATACTTTTACCTGGGGTATAATTTTCTTAAGCTCTATAAGGGCTTTTAGAACGAAAATATGATTCTTTCTAGGGATGAAGTTAGCGGCATAAAACAAGATAAAGTCATTCGCCTGATATCCCATTGCAACCTTCAACTCGCGTTTATTTGCGCTTATACTAGTTTGGAACCGGGACGTATCGACACCGATACCTCTCATATAAAAAGTTTCCTTCGCTCTAAATTCCTGTTTGGCAACCTGATAGTCCTCTTCGTTGATAGTTATGATAACATCAGTTTTAGACGAGAGGAACTTTTCTACGGAATAGAAAAGCCACCAGTTTAAGGCAGGCCCGCCTTTATAAAAGTGAAAGCCATGAGATGTATACATCACAACGGTTCCCTTTTTCCTTGCATCCTTAGCGGCTAAACGGGTAATAGCCGAAGGTATAGGCGTATGACAATGGATAAGATCATAATCTCCCTGGTCTATCAATTGCTTCAACTGCTTATAGGCTCCAATAAGCTGGGTTGTTAATAAAGACCGTTTAAAAGGCAGATTATGCAGCTGGTCTGTAAAGGGAACGATACCGTTTCCTCGCACTTCAACAGCTACATCTATTGTACAGCCTTTTGCCTTTAACATCTCAAAATACGGCAGGTGAAAAACCTGCAGATGAATATCTGATGTTGCGACAACTAGAATCTTTTTACTCACTCTAACCCTGATTAATTATTGTAAATCTTAAATCCCAAATTCCACTTAAACTTTAATACCAAATTCAGCCCTTATCCGGTTAAACTCAGCCAACTGTTCCAGAGTAGGATTTACGCCTCTGCGGTTCACAAAGAATTCAGTTCCTACAAAAGGCAGTGCAATAAACATTATGAGTGACTTTAGTACGGCAATTAAAATTGTCTTTAATGCCACAACAGGAGTTTTAGTTAACAAGGCAATATTACGATTGATAATAAGCATGTTTGTCTTCAAAATCTTCCTTCCTGTAACCGAGACAAATTCTGAGTAGAAGTAAAGCACCTCGCCGTGGATCATGTACTTTCTACCATCCAGATAGCGAATAAAAAAGTCTGTATCCTGCGCCAGCTTCATTGCCTTATTATAGACAATGCTTTTAGCAATATTTAACCGTACCATTGAGGGCGCGTGAGGGGCATCATACTTGCCTGAAACCTCTACCTTCAAAACCTTATTAGTTTTCAAGGCATTATTACCCCGTACCTTTAACAACTCGAAATTACCGTTATACGACCCCATACCACAACTTACCAGGTCTAACTCAGGGTTTTCAAGAAAAGCCTTAAGCTGTTTTTCAAGCTTTTGAGGGTGAAAAAAATCATCGGCATCAAGAAAGGCCAGAAAATCTCCTTCTGCCGCATCTAAAGCAGCCTGCCTCGCATAAGGTCTTCCTTTATTACTATCAAAATGAATTACACGGAATCGTTGATCGCTTAGCTTATCGAGATAACTCTTTGTGCCATCTGTTGAACCATCATTAACTATGTAACAAACCCAATTGGTATAACTTTGAGCTAACAGACTCGCTACTGCAAGGTCTATTGTTTTTTCGCCGTTATAGACTGGCATCATGACCGCGACCAGCGGATTAACTATTAAGGACATTACCGGCTAATATGAGAGGTTATTGTATTTAAAAATTTGCCGCCCGATCTTTCAAAAGACAATTCGTCCTGAATCAAGCTTGCTTTTTCACCCACTATCATGCGTAAATTTGAATCATCAATCAGCCGCTGGACAACTGCTGCTAATGCCCGCGAATCGTTGTCCGGGACCAAAAAACCATTTTCATTGTCTCTAATAATATCAGCAGGCCCAGCAGATATGTCGTAGCTTACACAAGGTATACCAGCTGCCATAGCTTCACAAAGAGCATTTGGAAATCCCTCGCTTCTCGATGTCATAACAAATATTCCGGCTTCTGCATATACGGGAGTCATATTGCTTACCTTACCAAGGAACACTACCCGGTCCTTTATATTTAAGCGGTCTACCTGATCACGAAGGGCCTGACTTTGTGGCCCGCCATCTCCAGCTAATACCAGGTTCCAATCAGTATTAAGTAAGGCGAAGACATCAATCAGGCGATCAAACCCCTTTACATGGTAATGTCTTCCAACTCCCAGTATATAGTTCTTACGTACTACTGCGGAGGGCTCAACACGTCGAACTGTATTAGGAATGATCGTTATTTTAGCGTTTCGCCCTAATAGCCGTTTCTTCTGATCAGCTGCCCGCCTTGTCTGTGCAATAATACCGGCACTATCTTTATAAGTAAGTTTCTTAAAAAAAGTATAGGCACGGCCGAAGTTCTTATCCGGACTGGAACGATCTGACACGTAAACCGGAACCTTTATTCCTTTCAGTGCTAATAGCACCCAGGCGTTATGATAATCACCGAATGATAGAACAGTGTCTGGTTCAGCTTTAAGAACTTCCCTGCGGATATACTTTAAAAGCTTCAAATAGTAAAGATATTTCGGGGTATTTTTGTAGTCCAGATGGGGCTCCATAAGAGTGATACGATCATCCAGTTTATAGAACTTCTCAAAGTTATAGAGTGTAATATAGGTTATCTTATGCCCCTGCTCGCAGAAATAATTTGCAAGATTAGACATTGCACGTTCTAGTCCGCCCATTTGAAGGGAGGGAGAGATAAGGCAAATTGCATAAGGTTTATCAGCCATTAATAATTTCCCCCTTTTTCTCATTTGCTCTCTCCAATACATTATCAATAATCCACCCATAAGGATCAAATGACTGTTCAACCCATTGTAAGTCTTTTGTCCAGTACCCCGGACAAGCATCATAACCCGAAGCTCTGAAACCATAACTTATTTCAATGATAACAGGAGCGTATTTTTCAAACACAATATCAAAGGCAATACATTGAGCTTTGATAATCGCATTTGCTTTAAAAGCTAATTCGACAGCAGCCAGAGGGATCTGATCCCTGTCATAAATAATATCGCCTCCGCCCGAAGCTCGAAAATCATTTTTACGGACCATTCGCTTAATAGCAAAAGCTTTATTGTCTACCACGATAACACGGATATCACTATCGTTATTCGGGATAAATTCCTGAAAATACGCATAACCCTTTTCCCTGCCTTTTACCTCTGCAGCCCGTGTAGAATACGCTAGCCTGCCTACACCCCTTATAACATTTGAAAAGGTACCCTTTCCTGCCCTATATTTTCTGTATCGTTCCTTCAAGTTACCCCATGCCTGGTAATTGCTAATACCTGCACCGAAGACTTTATTGATAATGGCAACGCCTTCTGACCTGCTTTTAATTAACTCTACGTTAGACGATCCAGAACCTCCTCTAAGCTTAAATACCTTTGGCAATAAAGTGGTTTGCATCCATTGAAGCGCTTCTTTCTTACTATAAAACACATACGATTTGGCTCCTGGTAAACCCAGGGCTTCGAGCAAATATTTCTGGCCAACCTTATCGTCAAAGTGCCATGTGGTCTTAAAGTCAGGAAAAACCGCTTTACCAGATAGCTCTAAGGAAAATAGCAATTGCTTTGCAAACAACACATCCTTCGGCCTCATATGACTATGGTGCCATAATAGCGCGTCACAGTCTTCCAGGTCGCGTATAATATCAGACGCGTAACAGTCCACCATCTTGTAGGGGATAGCTTTACGATCACAATAGGCAACCCATCTTGACGTAAAAGAATCTCCTTCTTTATGTATTGCTAGTTTCATTAAATGCGTTAATCTTTTTAATGCAGGAATTAACTATTCTCTTTTTCGAATGAATCCGCGTAGGGTTTCATTTCTCTCAACATTCTATGTAATAATTCTTTAGGAAGACAAAGACTTCAATACATACATTACAATATCCTTGTGCGACTCGCATCGGATGAGGTTTAGATGAAGCCGTCTCTTCTTTTTACTGAAAAAGTATGGTAACACGTTATACCTCTTCAGACTTCTAAAAAACTTATTGTTAAAAGGCTCAAGATAATTGGTGTATACATACATCTTCTTCTTACACATTTCAGAAAATTTATCCTTTAACTGTTGGTCATCCTGGATAATCTCATTGAACTCCCGAACCTTCTTTCCGAAGTTTTGAATCTCTGAGGCTGCCATTTTTCTAAGACCTGCCTCTTGTTTATTTTGTACGTAAGGAATTAGTTTATAATTTATTCCTTCCTGGTCAATTTCTAGCTTTACCGCAAATCCTTCACTCCAAACCGGATTCGTATGCTTCGGATTTTTGCTTCCATATTCATCGAATATAAAGTTTCCAATACCGTAGAAAATTGGAACTTTATTATAAACTTCATAACCGCTGTAACAATGTTGATGATGATTAATGATAACAGAAGCTCCCGCATCAGCATAAAAACGGTAGGTATCCTTCATACGGGGACTAGGAAGCTGATACATTTCATGGCCTCCATGTATAATGAGAATAACAAATTCCGCTTTCCGCTTTGCCTCCGAAATAGTACGGTGATTTTCAATAAGGTTTAAAGCATGTGCACCGGGATGATCGTCATTGGTGGTAGAGAACTCATTCTCGCTAATATTGATAAAAGCAATATTATGTCCTTTGAGCCTGAAATACTTGGTCTTACTTGCTTCAGCTGCATTCCTTCCCGCCCCAAGGAAATCTATTTCCCGCTCCTTTAAATGGGTAATCGTACTGCGCAAACCTGCACTGCCAAAATCCATGATGTGATTATTAGCAAGCGTCACCATATTAAAACCTGCATTCTTAAGGGCATCAAGAGTTTCAGGGACAGCCTTTAAGGCCGGTCCTGTCTTATCTATTCCCTCTTCTTCACCTGTTGTAACTACGCACTCCAGGTTGACAATTGACAAATCAGCTTCACTTATTTCCGGAAGCAGGTCATTAAATATTTTTGAAAATTCTCCTTTAACAGCAAGTTTCTCTATGCGATTAACCGGACAATAATCGCCCGCTATAAACAGAGTTATTTTTTCCTTCATTTTATTGCTGTATGTCTGATAAGATTAAACGACCCAATTGATCCGAAGACATAAATTCGACCTCAGGCCATTTCCTAACGATCTGAGTCAGAAGGGTATTCAGAAGCAATAAATTCTCAGCTCTATTATCAGGATCTATTGATCCAATATAATTTAAGCGGTGTGAACACACAATAGCCGGAGTCTTCCAGAAAAAAGCAGTCTCCATTTCCTTAAGGCAACTGTCTATTGCTGAAGCCCTGTTCTTTCTTAGCGACGGTTCGAAATGACAATTGCGCACCGTATAAACCTGCCCCAGTTTATTTCTTTCACCAGTATAATGTTTAACATACGCTTTACCGGAAAAAGAAGGTCTCACTTGTACCCTGCCGGATTGAATGATCCGCACATCATTTCTGAACAGGCCAAGTTCAACATCATCATCCCAGCAATAGTTAGGTGCTATGAAAGAAGATGAATGGTAGTTAAAAGTCTTGTGAAAGAGTTCTAATGCTTCTGATACTATTTGCTGATAGTTGCTCTTCTCACTCTCATCCTTATAATCATACGCAGCCATGAAGCTGCCTCTGTCTTCGCTTGTAATGGTCTGGCTCAACCCAAATAGATTGTGATTGAAAGCCAGCATTGTTTCTCTTGAGCCACTATTCAGAAACTTCAGCCATCTTAAAACATTCACGTGCTCTCTACCATGGCATTGGGCTTTTAATAACCCTTCTCTACCCCCCTCAAGAACCAGCTCTAAAGAACCTTCGCGTCCTTCGTAGCTTTTATAGGTTTCGGTGAATAACTCATTCTTATAAGTTGAGGGGTTGTCCTGCTTCATTCTCCTAAAGTCAGGATTGGTCATTATAAAATTCGCAGTAATTACTGCGGGACTATCATGCTTATCCTTGTATTTTGAGAGTACATTAAAAAGTTCTGATAAATCCTCTACGCTTTCAAGTGAATCAAATTTACTATATGCGCATTTATCTACTCTTATATTCTCCTTGAGCAAAGCGTTATATACCTCCGAAGATGGCATCCTGATAGCACCCCAGTCATCAGACTCAATAACAACAATCTTCCTGTTCGTTTTCCAACCGCGGTAGCTTAGAAGACTATCAGAGATCCGTTTTTTTAACTTACTAATCATTTTATGTTATATGCCTGCTAGTACTTACCTTATTTTTTAATAAAATCAATCATAGCCATCCCTGGATCAACTATACAGACAAAAGGATTCCCGATAAAAGTTAACACATTGATCGTTTGGAAACCTAGTCTGAACTGAAACACCACAAAAAATACAATTAGTGGTAAGCATACCAGAACGGCACGTTTAATAGCCCTTACCTCCCTCCAATAATTTTGTAAGAGCAGGAACACAAATCCATAAAGTAAAAAATAACTGATCATTTGAAATCTCCCTACTGATGGAATTATTGATATGATGTTAGTAACGGAAGAAAAAAATAATATAAAAGCAAAAACGGGCAGGTAAACTGAATTCTTCTTTAGGATCACAGAGGACCTGAAATAAACCAGCGAAGCCAATAATAACGCAAAATACTTTAGAAAATCTGAGCGCATGAGTACGAACCATTTGGTTGACTGCTTTGCCGTTTCAATACTATCAGCATAGTCCTGATTCACGTAGGTATGTAGCTTCTTCTGAAATATTGCAGGAGAATATCTCATTAGAAAATCCTGCAATGGCTGTAAATTAAAAGAGGTTACAAGAAATGAGGCCAGGAAAAGATAGAACAGAACTTTGAGGTTGCCGTTTACTACCGAAGATCCAATTACGATAAACAAAGGAATAATAAAGGAAAAGTGAAAAAGGATTGCGACCGAAGCCACCAGCAAATCCTTCCGGTTGCTTCCACAATACAAATATCTTAACAGCCCGTAAAGAAATATGTGCGAAGCAGCCCAAAACCGAAATCCATTTATAGACCAAAAAGGCATTAAAAGAGCCACAATTGAAAAAATTGCGACTGAAAGCAACGGAAGTTTACCTTCTACTTTATCCAGCAGGAACCAAAGGTTCCGGGAGTAAAAGAAACCATATATAATAGCAAAAGCTCCAAAAAGAGCAGAAGGATTATCGGTGAATCTAGATACACTAAATTGAATCACAGGACAGGCAAAATCCAGAAAGCTGCTCTCCTCGTCAGTAAGAAGACTGCTTAAAAAGTTTTCGAAGGTGATTTCCTTATTATGGAGAGCTACGAAATTGTCTGCATACCTGTTGGCATCCATTTTTTCGTCAGATATTACGAAGTTAAAACCGTAAAAAACTATAAAGGCCCACAAAATATTCTTAGCCCAACCTGTTTTATTATTCCTTAATGAATACAGAAGAGTTAGAAATGGCGACAATAAAAAAAGTAGCCATATTAAGAGGGTAGCTTTACGGTCTTTTTTCACTCTAGATTATGTTTAAGAACTTACGGCAAACATTTTGGATGCGATACTGATCTGAATCCGGAATTATCAACTGATTCCGATAGTTCCCCTGTAAAAACTCTGTAAAAGCCTCACTGCTAAATCCGAATGTTTTTACAGATAGTATTGGCTTTTTAATGATCGCATAATCAATAAGTTTACTCGGCGACTGCTTAGGCCCTTTGTTTTCGAAGTTAACAACAAAATCCATTTTCTGTAACTCCTGCAATAAGTCGTGCCTGGGCATAGCACCTTTTACTATTATTCTTCCTTTTGACGCGGCTTCGTATTTCTTTACCTGCTCTACGTTTTTCGTATAAATGAAAAAGCGATACTCGAAATCACTCTTGCAGATGAAGTCAAAGAATTCATGGGGATCACGAATTCCAGGTATCAATGTTCCTGCATAAGCAAAGGTAGGAACTTCATTGCTCACTGTACCCTCAATCAGCTTTACATCTTCAAATCTAAAACCTTGCGGAATTACGTGTATTTTCTCTCTGAACTCGGGGTAATAAGCGGTAATAGCATCGGAAATCGGGACGGTGATCGCATGCGCCTTTCTGCAGAACCATTTCTCGAAATATTTAAAATAAAACATCCGCTTGAACGTGTCGTTCTCACCTCCCATAAAAGGATCCCCACAATCAGCTATCCATTTTTTAGCAACTTTATGCCTATCTGAAATTGCCATTGCCGTTCCCCAATGCACAGTATGCGGTGCTGCAATGGTGATCATCAGGTCATATTGCCCTATTTCATTTCTTAAGGCCTTATTCACCATAAACATCATTTCAATCTCTGGAAAGAGGAATAAAAGGTTGCTTAACCTTGTTACTGCTCTTGTAATGAATCGTTGCGCGCCCGATTGAGCTATCTGTATAGGTTTCCAGCTGGCTTTTCCTAAATCCTTAATAAGGAGCTTATGCTGTTTCTCAAACTCATCGTGAATACCAGCTTTGCGGGGCGTAATAACAGTCACTTCATTACCGCTGGCAGCAAATTCCTTCGCTAATTCAGTTGTACGGAATGAACGCGGTGAATTATCAGGGTAAAAGGTCCTGCTTACAATAAGAATTTTCTTAGCTTCCATTCTCACAATTTCAATAATTCCAACACAATCCTTTCTGCGGCACTTCCATCCCATTTCTCCGGAATTGCACCTTTTTTCCAATCGCCTGAAAATAGTTTTTGCAATGCTGCCCTTATCGCCTCAGTTCTGGTGCCGATCAGTTCATTGGTACCTATTTCGCAGGTTTCAGGTCGTTCAGTATTCTCCCTCAACGTTAAACATGGCACCCCTAAAACAGTAGTCTCCTCTGTAATCCCTCCCGAATCTGTAACTACTGCTTTACATTTTTGCACTAAATAATTGAACTCCAAATACCCCATCGGATCGGTTATATAAAGGTTATCAGCTTTAATATTAAGGTCTGAAAAGATCTTCGCTGTACGTGGATGAATAGGGAAAACAATAGGAATTCCCCTGGCTCCATCAATAATTTCTTTCATCATTACCTTAAGCTTCTCACCTTCATCTACGTTTCCTGGCCTGTGAAGGGTAAGCATAAGGTATTCTTTCTCTTTTAATCCAATTTCATTCCACACGGCAGGCTTTGAAAAACGGTCCTGGTTCGCCAGAAGAGTATCAATCATCACATTGCCTACAAAAAATATGCGTTCGGCTGGGATACCTGCCTTTTTCAAATTCGCACCTGCCCAGGTACTGGTTGTAAAGAAATAATCTGTAATAGCATCAGTTACCATACGATTAATTTCTTCAGGCATACTCAGATCAAAGGAACGGATACCAGCTTCTACGTGAGCTACCTTAGTGTTCAGCTTTTTGGCTACAATGCTACAAGCCATAGTGCTTGTCACGTCACCTACCACCATTACCAAATCGGCAGGATTAGCTAAAAGCTCCTTTTCAAAAGCAATCATAATTGCTGCAGTTTGCTCTGCCTGCGTACCTCCCCCTGCACCTAAATGTGCATCAGGATGGGGAATATTAAGCTCCTGAAAAAAAGTATCACTCATCTTCGAGTCATAATGCTGCCCGGTATGAACAAGACGATAGCTAATTGCAGCACCTTCCTGTCCAGCCTTCTTAATAGCATGAATAATTGGAGCAACCTTCATGAAGTTTGGCCTGGCACCTGCGATGATGGTGATATTTAACCCTTTAGTTTTCATTTAACTTTTCAATATTTATATCGAACTCACTTACTAAATGAGCAAAGATCTTGTCGTTTTGCCCGTCGCCGATATTACTATCCGCCAGGCGGAAGTTCTTCTTTGATAAAATTGGAATAAAAAAACGTGGAAATTCTCCGGCAAGACTTAGCACTTTTGTATTCGCTTTAAGGCTCATAATCTTAAGCCAAAGGTCGTCCGTACGCAATGAGTGCTTAATGATCCCCTCTTTGTCCAGTACTTGGTCTGGTAAAGAGCCGGCAGGAAATAAAGTCCCACCCCCTCCCATGATCAGGTTTGAATAACCAGGTAAGGAATTTTTGTGCAGATACTTCCACTCTTTATACGGCATTAGCAAGCCATTTCTAACCTTGATCTTCCTGCTAATTGCGCAACAAATGGCAGTTGGGAAATTATTATGATGCTTTAACAGGAGCGTTAAGAGGTTTGGAGGATACAACATATCATCATCTATAGTCACAATTCTGGCATTCGAAAATTCAGATAAAGTATAATAGTACTTTTTATGTGGCATTAAATTATCTGTACAAAACCTAATTTCCAAGCCACGGTTCTCTAATGCTAAAAGCTCTTCCGGCAAGGACCTTTTACCATCAAATTCACCTTCAAACAACCAAAGAATAATTTTATCTGGCTTGGTTTCCTGTCTCAAAATCGATTCTATCGTCATCCAAACCTTACCGATTCTTGCAGGAAAGGTTGTGAGAGAAACTATCAGCAAGTTTTCATCTTGCTTTTTCTTGTTGTCAATACTATTAAATTTGTTCCCAGATGAGAGACGGAAACAAAAAGGCAGAATAACATTGGATAGCCGTATAATTACGCGAGTAAATAAACGATCAATTGTTTTGTTCCTGAACTGCAGGAAATAAATACCGTAAAGAAAACGATAGAGATTCATTTAATTAACCTATTTCCTGTAAATCCACCATATTCTTAAAATCCGGCAGACTTTCAGTAAGCCCTTCGAAAGTATCCATCCTAAGAATTTTACCTGACCGCAGGAACACTATATTATCCGCATTTTTAACAGTAGACAGACGATGTGCTATTACGAGGATGGTGAAGCTTCCTTTCAACTGTTCAAGATTTTCCTGAATCTCACTCTCTGTGCTTGAATCAAGTGCAGAAGTAGCCTCATCGAGGATCAGAATATCAATTTCCTTAAAAAGCTCACGCGCAATTGATATACGCTGTTTTTGTCCTCCACTTAAATTGATTCCATTATTACCTAACTCCGTCTCTTCCTTTTCTGACAACGATGCAATAAAGCCGGCTATAGCAGCCTTCTGGCAGGCTTCATGAAATCGCGTTAAGTTCTCAGCATTCTTCTCTGCCCAAAGAGTAACATTATTATAGATCGTATCATTAAAAACGACCGGATCCTGAGTAATGTAACCTATACGGTTCTGATAACTTCCAACATCCAGATCTTCCCGGGTAACCCCGTCTATAATCATCTGCCCTTCTGTAGGTGGAAACAAGCCACTCAGAAGATTGATAAGTGTTGTTTTACCACTGCCGCTTTCGCCCACAAAGGCCAAAGTTTCATTTTTTACAATCCTCAAATTGATATCCGATAAGATCCTTTGCTTATCGTAGCTAAAACTTACGTCCTTCAACAGAATCTCCGACTCGAACTTCTTCAGCTGAACCTTAGCATTCTTCTCCTGATGGTTCTGCAGTTCTTCGGTGAAAGATGTCATATTGCTTAAGGATCCAGACAAGCCAAGAAAAGTGTTCCAGGACGTTTGCAAGATCATCAGTGCATTAAGTGCACGATAAAAGAATAACAAGCTAATCAGTATTACAGATAGTGGAGATCCGATCAAAGTAGTTTGAAGAAAGATCACCGCTGAAACAACGAAAATGATGAGTGGTTCACGGGTCGATGCCATAACAGCATTGGAGACCCCAATCTTCAAATTGTTATGTTCTATATTATTTACCTGGTGTTCGAGCTTTTTGCTGTAATATTTCAGACGACCCGTCGCTTTGAGATATTTAAAATTAGCAACAGCCTGGATAATAAGCCCCTGGAATATATTCGACTCCCGTGTAACCTTTTTCGACGAGCCTTTCGTGTTCTTATAGATTGTCCGGTAAATAAAGTTGGTTGACATTCCTCCCATACTAACCATTATCGCAAATTTCCAATCTACGAAGAAGGCAAAGGTCATATATACTATAACCATTACTCCGCTCTGAAAAGAATTGAAATAGGTTTGATAGGCACGTGATACCCTGTCCACTTCCCCTGTGAGGGTGTTTTGTATCCTGCCAACGTCCGACGTGATGAAATACTTGTAATCCAGACCGGTAAGGTTAGCAATATTTCTTATCCGGATCCTTTTTATAAAGCTTTGCAGAAGTGTAGCAGAGTAAACAGCTTGAGTATATTGTACCAGACCCTTAGCAGCAAAGAATAGTACTATAATCAGTAGTACTTTTAGTAAAGTGAGCTCAATTCCGAAGCGATTTAGCAAATCTACGATAAACCCTATATTTCCTCCCGAAGCCTCACCCATCTTCATTTTACCATCCACCATCTGCAACAAAGGCAGGAACATGGCAAGACCAAAGCCATCCAGAACGCCAACGGTGATATTGAGCATTAAAGACACGAAGATTCTTCCTCTTAAATGTCGGTAGAAATAAGTGAAGTTAGTAAAGTTCTTCCTGAACAGATTCTTTATGGCTTCCAAGACGTTTTGTATTAGATAAATGTGATGTTTAGTAACTAGCTGACAGAGTTTTGCTCTTGTAAGTCGCGGTAGTTGTTCCAATACCAGCTCGCAGCCAGCTCTAAACCTTCATCAGCAGTATATACGGGTTGATAATCAAAAAGTTGCCTTCCTTTTTCAATAGAGGCTTGGGAATGAGGGATATCCCCCGACCTTTCGGGCCCATAGGTAGCCTCAACCTCACTGATACGTGCATCGAAGCTGCTTAAATTACTTTTGAGTATATCAAATAAAGCTCTTAAACTTATATTACCGCCACAAGCCACGTTAAATACTTCAGACAAGGCTTGCTCTTCGGCCGGTATGCTCTCGCCAATTGATGAGTAGTATGATTTCTGACGCTCGCGAATAAGTTCGGTATCAGTAACCGCAGCGAGTTGATTAGCCAGCAGGACATTATCAATGTAGGTAAAATCCCTGCTATAACCCCCGTCTCCATTAATTACCGGACTTTCAAGTTTAAGGAGTTGAATAACAAACTTTGGAATAACAGCTGCGTAAGCACCAAATGGATCCTGGTTGCGCCCAAAGACATTGAAGTACCTTAAGCCCACTGTTTCAATTCCATAGATCTTTGAAAAGTTCTCTGCAAATAGTTCATCGACAAACTTTGTTATTGCATAAGGACTCAGCGACTTACCAATTTTATGCTCTGTCTTTGGGAGATCAGGATGATCGCCATACGTTGATGAACTGGCCGCATATACAAAGCGCTTTACTCCTGCTTCAACGGAAGCATGCAACATTTTAACGAAGCCCCCAATGTTAACATCTGTACTCGTCATGGGGTCTTTGATACTTCTGGGTACAGAACCAAGGGCAGCCTGATGAAGCACATATTTGCACCCTTTCACCGCTTCCTGGCAGTCTTCATAGTTTCTGATATCCCCCTCAATTAATTTGAACTTTGGATTTGGCAGGAATGGCTCAATATTACTACGGTGACCGTTAGAAAAATTATCCAGGCAGATCACCTCGTTCCCCTGCGCTAGTAAAACCTCACACAGATTTGAGCCTATAAAACCGGCCCCACCGGTTACCAGCACCCTGGTATTATTTATCGTTGATGTATTCACGTCTTTTCTTCAATTCTATAGTAATTCAACTTCAGCCAAAGATTATTGCATTTAATTGGCTATTGCTTTAGATCGCAAAAACACAGTCCTCAATTATACTATATATTGATGGCTAAATATTTGTTAGAAACTCAGAGTTATTTGTTAAACCCATTTCTGCATCTTACGAAGCATTTCTCTTCCAGTTACAGTTATTTGTACAATGGCTTCAATGTCTTTAGCTCAATGTCGACAAATTCTGCATGAAAAAATAATTGCAAATCGCTGGATAGCATTATTTACAATTCCCCTTATATGCCACAAAAATACAGTTTTTCCAGTAGGTATAATTTATTTTCCTCTATAGAAGAGATCTAAAGAGTATTCAAATTCCTCAAACACTTTACTTATGCCTGTTTTTCTTCTATGTTAACTACATTTGATGAGGACATAATTTTAAGGTATTGTGGCACAAAAACTAGTATTCCTGGTAGTTTCTCTTCAGGCTTCAAACGGGACAGAGAGAGCAACAATCAACTTAGCCAACGCACTCATTACTTATACGGATTTCCAGATCACTATAATTTCTATTCGCCCACAGAAAAGGAAACCTTTGTTTGCTGTAGATAATAGAATTGAACAAGAATCCTTGAATATTGATATAAAAAATCCTTCCGAGGTTTTCCGCTACTATGGTCAATTAAAAAAAACACTTGAAGAAATTTCTCCTGATTTTATTATCTCTTGCAATTTTTATATTTCCTTCACTTTAGCTCCCTTAAGCAAAGCTTACAACATCATAGCTTGGGAACATGTCCTTTATAGCTTCCCGAGCAAAGCATTCCAACTTGTCAGAAAATACCTGTACAGATCTTTATCAGGAGTAGTTTGTCAGACAGAGTATGATGTCAAACAATATCTGGAGGATAAGATACATGCAACCTGCATTCCTAATGTTGTAGCTATGCGTCAAGGCTTTGGGAAACAAGAAATGGGCGTTAAACAGATCATTTGCGTGACCAGGTTTAGTGCTGAGAAGGGTATAGACCTTTTAATGGAAATAATTATAGAATCTCATCATTTATTAAAAGACTCAAAATCGAGATTCCTGATTATCGGGGAAGGAGATCAGAAAGCAGAATTTCTGATAAAAATGAAAGATTATATCGACCAAGGCTTTGTTATTGTAAAAGGAAAAACTGATGCAATTGAACAAGAATATGCCAATAGCGATATTTTAATCCTTACTTCAAGATCAGAATCATTTGGATTGGTAATCGTAGAGGGATTCGATTATAAATTACCGGCAATTGCATTCGCAATAGAAGGAGGCCCGCAAAGACTAATCACTAATGATCATAACGGATATTTAATACCTCCCTTTAACGTAAAAGAGTTTGCAACAAGGCTATCAACACTTGCATTAAATGATCAGCAACGATTACGAATTGCTAATAACACTCCTACCACCTCAGCAGAGTTTAAGGAATCAAAAATTTGTGCTCTTTGGATTAATTATCTGCATTCGACATCCAATGCTAAATAATCTTTCTCAACATTCTACTCTTATAAATGGCGGCAGAGACGAAAAGTGATACCGCCAGCACGATCACGAACTTAACAGGAATACCAATGAGAGGATCATCTAAGAAATTAAGATTTCTGCTTTTCAAAATCCTGTTAAATAAGTCCAATATTCCTGCATGTGTCAAATACACTCCAAAGGTTAGATGTGCTATGTTAGACAATATATTCTTAGATATCGTTAGCTGGCAAAAAATCTTATAGAAGCTTAAAGCTCCTATAACTACTAAAGGGGAGAGATATTCATAAAAATACAAGTGATTTAACCGCGAGGCGGTGTAGTAAGAAAGTACTGCTATTAGTAGAGACGATACAAGGTAGCCTATAATCAATATAAACAATGAAACTTTTCTCGCTCCAACAAGGAGATATCCCAGAAGAAAATAGCCGAGGTAATTGATAAACCATAAAATAAAAAACGGCTTATTACCCAGTTTCAAATCGTAGGCTGTCAAAAACATTCCTATCAACAAAAATGCAAACGCGACGTAGTATAAACTCCTTCGAGAAATTTGTTCAATACACAAATTTAAAACAGGAGTAATGACATAGAGACCCAAAATCATAAAAAGATACCATAAATGATAGAAAGGCTGAATAAGCTTAAATAGTGTTGGTAGTGACAAATTGCTATTGCCCAGGAACACTAGTCTATAGATGAGGTAAATCAAGCACCAAACGATTAGAGGAATAAGCACACGCACTGCCCGTTTTTTATAAGAAATAGCAAATGACTCCGATCGTCCAAGCAAAAAACGCCCGCTAATCATAACAAAAATCGGAACTGCAAGCCGACAGAAAGAATCTATAATATTCCCTGTCCAAAAAACCGAATCATAAACTCCTGCGGCCTTACGCTGAATAACGTAGTTGGCAGAAGCATGTAACAATAAAACTAATAAGGTTGCAATAGTCCTTAATGTGTCGACCGACTGATTTCTTTCCATAACCACACAAAATCCCCTCACGCTGAAACCGAGGACAAAATATTTATCTAAAAGTAATCCAATACGCTTTACAAGTATTGAGTACTGGATTACAAAACATAGAGTTCTAAATTAAAAACCTAAAAGGTAATTCTTGATAAAGCTATTATAACCTTGCGTCAACTAGCTCCTTATTTAGAATACCCTTCACATCGTAAACCACGCAATTATCACTCTTGCGAATATCCAGCCCTGCAAACTGTTTGTGAGATACAGCAAGTACAATTCCTGCATAATCGGCAAGATTAGGAAGCTGATCAGGAGGAAGAATGTTCAATCCATACTCGTGCTTAACCTCAGCCTGACTAGCCCATGGATCATAAATATCAACAGCTACATCAAATGAATGTAATTCATCAATAATGGAAATAACTTTTGTATTGCGAATATCAGGGCAGTTTTCTTTAAATGTAAAGCCTAATACCAGAACTTTTGAATCAATCACTTTGATATTCTTACGCATCATGCACTTGATCAGCTCCATGGCTACATGACGTCCCATACTGTCGTTCAGCCTTCTTCCGGCAAGAATGATCTCCGGATGGTAACCTACTTCCTGTGCTTTCTGTGCAAGGTAATAGGGATCCACACCAATACAATGCCCACCAACTAAACCTGGTTTAAAAGGAAGGAAATTCCATTTAGTACCCGCTGCAGCTAAAACCTCATGGGTATCAATTTCAAGCAGATTAAAGATCTTTGATAGTTCGTTAACAAAAGCAATGTTAATATCTCTCTGTGAATTCTCGATCACTTTGGCAGCTTCTGCAACCTTGATACTTGAAGCTTTGAAAGTTCCTGCAGTAATTACCGAGCGATACATTGCATCGATGTAATCTGCCACCTCCGGAGTACTTCCAGAAGTTACTTTAAGAATTTTGGTAACTGTATGTTCTTTATCCCCAGGATTTATCCTTTCAGGAGAATAACCTGCATAAAAATCAACATTAAATTTCAGGCCAGAAACTTTCTCTAATACGGGTACGCACTCATCTTCCGTAACACCTGGATAAACAGTACTTTCATAAATTACCACATCTCCTTTTTTCAAAACGCGCCCAACTGTTTCGCTAGCCTTAAGCATAGGGGTGAGTACCGGACGATTATGTTTATCAGTTGGAGTGGGTACAGTTACTATGAAAATATTGCATGAAGAAATATCCTCAGGATTAATAGTAGGAACAAATCCAAACTCTTTGGCATTCAACCGCTCTGCAGAAGGAAACAAAACGGCTTCCAAGTCAGCATCACTTACTTCAAGGGTCGAATCATGGCCAGCAAGCAGTTCTTCGGCTCGTTTACTGTTAATGTCAAAACCTACAACTTTGTATCTCTCTGCCAAGGCTACGGCCAAAGGCAAACCTACATAACCCAAACCAATCACTGCGATTTTTGACTGTTCAAGAGGTGTCAGGTCAAAATTTTTTATAGAAGTATTCATCATAATATTATTCACAACAATCCAATCAACTTACAAAAGGGATCTTCTCCTTTAGCCTTCGAACTAAGGACGGCTTATTTTCTTCATCCCCATAAATATAACCGTAACCATATCCATAGTCTATTGACAACTTCAGATCATTGTATATTGCATAAGTTTTCTTTATTAAACCTTTTTCAACCAGATCATTAATATTATCAACTGCATCCCAATCGGAGAACTGATGACGGAAAATAAAGAAGGTTAAGTCTGATTCACCAAAAATATCGATCGTTTCGGACACGAGACCAGACGGGGGGCAATCAAGGATAATAACATCATAGTGCATCCTCAATTCCTGCATCATAGCTGAAAAATTAGCGCTACCGATCAACTCCGCTGGGTTTGGAGGAACTGGGCCCGAAAGCAGGATATCTAAATTCTCACGACCAGATTCTTTTATGATCCTTCCTAAGTCACACGGCTTACTCAGATAATTACTAACACCGCGATCGTTAATTAAGTTGAAATCATTGGCGATCTTTGGCCTGCGAAGATCAAGACCCACTAACAATGTTTTCTTTCCTCCAAGTGCATAAATAGCAGCAGTATTAATTGAACAAAAGGTCTTACCTTCTCCTGATACGCTACTTGTGAATGCTATCACCAGGCTTGAATCGCCCGAGTGCAGAAAGGGAACACTTGCCCTTATATTTCTGAAGTTTTCACTCACAAAAGACTTAGGCTGTTCAAAAACAATATTATTAACATTCTTCCTGCTTCTGCCAATACTGCCAACTAGCGGCACCTTAAGTTTCTGCTCCAGAAGCTTTGAATCATAAATTTTATTGTCGAATATATTACGGATAAACAAAAACAGCAGAGGCAGGATTAGCGCCAGCGAAAAAGCTACACTGTAATTCCTTAAAGGCTTCGGCGTTATCATTCCTCCCATTGGTCTGGCAAGATCAAGAACCTCACTGGAAGGAATATTACTTGCCCTGCTGATCTCGGCCTCATCCCTTTTCTGCAACAAGTAAGTATAAATGTTTTCGCTGATAGAAAATTGCCTTTTAATACTTAGCAGGTTCCGCTCAACTTTAGGCATTCGATTCAAATCCCCACTCATATTAGCAATCCGCTTCTCAACATCATTATAAGACAGTTTTGACGTTTCATAGGCGCGTCTTATACTTTCTTTGAGTGTATTCAAAACAGTAGTATAGCGAAAGTTAAGATCCTTCAGTGTCCGGTTATCATCAGACAAGAACTGATTTAACCTCAACCGGTCATTCTGAATGTTGATCAACTCATTAATCAGCTGGTCAAGTACTGTTTCTTCTATACCTACAGAAGAAGGCACTGTAAGCTGGTTGATCTCTTCTTTTTGCAGGTAGCCTAGAACGTTTTGATAATATTTAAGCTTCAAGCTGATCTTTGACTTCTCATCCTCCAGAGAGGCAAGCCGGGTTAGAGCGAGATTACTCTGAGCTCCAACATCGAAACTTTGATTATCCGACCGGTACCTCTGCAACTGATCCTCAAAGTACATCAATGAATCCTGAATGCTTTTCAACTGGATGTTGATGAACTCGGCAGTATTAGTTGCCGTTCTGTTCTTATTAATTAACTCGCGGTCTTGATAAGCCTCAATTATTTTATTCAAATATTTTTTACCTTTCTCAACCATAGAACTCTCCAGGCTGAGGGCAAGAATAGTTGACTCCTTCTTTTGCGGCTCAACTTTTAGAGCTCTGCTATAAGAGACAGCAAGATTGTAATTAGACCTCAACTTAAAAGAGAAATTCTGCAGTTTAGCTCCGGGATTTTCAGCCTTGATCATCCTAAAACGGTAATTCTTCCCCTCGATCCAGCTGTTTAACCTGAACTTTCCTTTCAACTCTTTAGGTACTAATGCCCCGCTCTTCTGATCGGGGGACGCTGGATTGTACAGAGCAAAGGCAGACTTTTTAAAAGAGATCTTAAATTCATGAGGATTAACAAAATCAACATAAAACTCTCCTTCAATCAGCTGTGGGTGATTCCAGTCTACTTCCAATTTATATGGCAATGAATTATAGATCTCTACTTTACGCCATACACCCTCCCGGTAATACTCTACATTGAAATCAAGCTGCTTAAGTGTATTATAAGCAAGAGTGAATGATCTCATTATGGAGATCTCGTTCTCCATATTATCGGATGTTGTTTTCAAGCCAATGCTTTCAAATAACTCTTTGGAAGCAGCATTTTTATCCTGCTTGATCACAATGGTTGCTTGCACCTGATAAGCTGGTGTAGTAGTTTGATTGATATAGTAGGCTACCCCAAGAAAAGCCACAACCAATAGAAGAACCACGGGCCAGATGGCAACAAAATCGAAGAATAATTTCTTAATATCTGAATTATCGTCTGATCCTTTACTACTTGATGTATAGGAGGACGATTGCGACTTCATTATCATTTCGTTAAACTTAATACTAAAACAACAGCCGAAATAGACGAAATAATTACTTGCAGCGTTTGAGCTGCAGTTACCCCTGTACCAAACTGCCTGACCTTTAAAGGTTCTACATATAACTGATCATTAGGCTGTATGAAATAATAAGGCGAGTTAATTATAGATCTGTCATTCAGATCCAGTATATGAATACGGGTTCCCTCTGGATACTGCCTCAGAAGCTTCACCTTATTTCTCTTGGCCTGCACAGTAAGATCTCCTGACTGGGCAATAGCTTCGAAAATAGTCATGCGCTCCTGAAGAACAACGTATTTACCTGGCTTATTGAATTCCCCCAGAGTGCTAAATCTTATCCCCCCGAGTTTCACGCGAACGTATAGATCTTCTACCGATACTTTTTTGAAATACCCTGCCAGTTTTTGACTAATAACTGTCTCTGCTTGCCCTGTAGTTAGGCCCATCACCTTCACTTTGCCAATAAAAGGAAGTTTGATTTCACCGTTTTGGTCAATGGTATAGCCTGTCATATAATAGACATCTCCATTGTTTTGATTCATTCCCTGCGAAGAACTCTGTTTGCTTTCGGGATCTTCCAATCCGAAGATGGCATTCATCTCAGGAATTGTTGTTTTTATTTTAACATCAACAATATCATTATATTGAAGATGATAAACAGGAACGGAATATTGAATTAAAGAATCAGTTACCAGAGCTTTGCTCTTGTCCTTATTCTGCATGTAAACTACCTTCTTGTTCGAGATGCAGGAAGTTCCGAAAAAGGTGACAGTTAGAAGAAAGCACCAAAGTTTGTTTTTCAGAGAACGCCAGTTTTGCATAATAGATATTAATTCGTTATCATTTGTAGATGAATTATCCCAACCAATAGAGGATCAGGACTATTCATAGGATATCGAATGTTTACGTCAATGTCTTTTAAAGGTTATCAATTTTACAATTAAACATATTCCTTTTTTCGAAGGGAATCTTTCGCAATGTTATCGAGATGGCAGAACCGGGATTGATTGCTTTTGAACTCTGGTATTAAGGTTTTAAGACTTCCTACCATCCCCATTTCATCCATTTCGTTCATGTAGGAAAATATCTCATTGAACTGGCTGACCACCTCCTGATAGGCATGCGGTCTTACCCTCGCAATCATAATTTTCTTGTTATAGGTAGGCTTGGTATTTTCACCATTTGCGAGCAGTTCTTCGTAAAGCTTTTCACCGTCTCTCAGTCCCGTATATTTGATTTCAATGTCTCTGCCCAGTTCCTTTCCGCTCAGTTTAATCATCTTTACCGCCAGGTCATTGATCTTTACAGGTGTTCCCATATCGAATACAAAGATTTCTCCCCCCTTACCCATAGCTCCTGCTTCAAGCACCAAATTACAAGCTTCACTTATGGTCATAAAATAGCGGGTAATCTCTGGGTGAGTGATCGTCAATGGTCCACCAGCAGCGATCTGCTTTTTGAACAAGGGAACTACAGACCCATTAGATCCTAATACATTGCCAAACCGGGTTGTTATGAACTGAGTACCTTTGCCAGCAAGCTGGGTATTCAACGATTGAGTATAGATCTCAGCCGCCCTCTTCGTTGCCCCCATTATATTGGTGGGGTTTACCGCTTTATCTGTTGATACCATTATAAACTTTCCAACTTCGTAGCTAACTGCGAGATTAGCTAAATTGTAAGTTCCTTGTATGTTACAATAGAAGGCTTCGTAAGGATGCTGTTCCTGCATAGGTACGTGCTTGTAGGCTGCAGCGTGGAAGATAACGTCAATCTTATAGGTACTGAAAATATAGTCGAGCCTTTTCTTATTTACCACATCTGTGAGCACTGGCACCAATGTGACCTCGGGCATTATGTTCTTTAAGTCAATAACCAGATCATGAAGAGGAGATTCTGCCTGGTCCAGGACAATTAACAGAGAAGGATTTTCAGCAATGATCTGGCGAGCAAGCTCGCTTCCAATAGAGCCTGCAGCCCCCGTTACCATAATCGCCCTGCCTGAGATCATTGCCTGGATCTCTGTTTTATCAGTAGAAATCTGCTCGCGCCCTAATAGGTCAAGGATCTCTATATCATGTAATTTCTCAGGTTTCTTCTTCTCTACAAACCATATATCATCTTGAGGGATTACCTTCAACTGAACACCCGCTTTTTTACATGCTTCGAAGAGTTCTTCCTTTCTTACATTTGAAATTACCCTTGGAGAAGCTATAATTTGTTTTATTCCATTTTTCCTGGCAAAGCTTTCAAGACGCTGTGCACTTACTACAGGGATACCATTAATGAGCTTGCTGCATTTACTTAACTCATCGTCAAAAAATGCAATGACATCCATTTTATTCGCCCTATCATTTTTAAGGTAATTCGACAACAAGATTCCAGATTCGCCCGCTCCAAAAATCCCGATTTTAAGTCCCTCTGACGATGCTGTGCGAGCAAACAAGAATACATATCTAATTCCCATCCTGTAGTTAAAGAAGAGGAACAGGCTCATAGCTGAACTAAGAAAATAGTAGTAGAGAATAATAGTAGAAGTGTTGTTAAGTAAAGTGATACCTATAATTTCGATGCTAAATAAAAGACTTAATTGAATTGCGCTGGTTTTAAGGAGAGTTAATATATCTTCCAGGGAAGTATGCCTGATCACTCCGCGATAGCTTTTGGTGATAGAAGTACTGATAAGTCCTGTTATAAGGAATTTAATCAGGGAAGAATAAAACGGAACCTGGAAATAAAAATTATCACTTTGTGAAATGAACACAAACACCAGAAGTGCCGATACAAAAGAAAAGAACACATCAATCAATAAGATCAGCCATGGCGGTTGAAAATTTAATGCGTTCACTCTGTACTTGAACCTATTAACCATAATACACGTTACCCCTTTACTCCATCCCCACATTGGAACAGAGAGTCATTTCATTTAAAATATTTCTTATTGTTAAGCGGGAATTATGGGAGAACTGCCTCCTAAACTCATCATTGCTTGATACGAAGCGTTTCGTTGCAGGTTTCAGCCGAATTGACAAAAGCTGCATATATTACTTCGCCGCGGTAACACAAAGGTAAAAAAGTTAAGGTTAAGAGAAAGATCGTTATTCTGAAAGAAAAGATCTGCCAAGTGTCCTCATTTCCATTTTTAGTTCCAATATGCATTTTTTAACCAGGAAGAATGCCTTGATCTCTATTTTCCCTTAACCCTTTTTTAACGTACGATATCTATATTTGCCATTAAACACATTCCTAGATGCCCGCTAACATAAATATTTTTCGTTTTTTATTGCGTCCTTTAAGTGTTTATAGTTTGCGGTATGATGTGATGGTTCAGGAAAAAAGCGCTACTTGTGGAAGAGCCTGTGTCACTTTCCCGAAGTAACTATCCTATAATCTTATTTGATTCTTTCAGCTCCTATTACAAAATGAAACTTTTGTCTAAGTACCTTTTCTTCTTCCTATTGATAGTTCTTTCTACTATCCTGTTGCTAATGGCTGCAATGCCCTATATTACCCCTAAAAGCTTTTCAGACAGGGTTAAGCAAAGTGCCAATAAAAACATCAATGGCAAAATTTCATTCACCAAAATGAAACTTTCCTTTTTTGAGCATTTCCCAGCCCTCACATTATCCCTGTATAATGTTTCTTTAAAAGGGTCTGCCCCTTTTAGCTCCGATACACTTCTAGCTGCCGAGGAACTCGCCTTAGGTATTAACCTCAGAAGTTTAATAGGTAATCAGGTAATTGTCAACCGGATTTTCCTGGAAAAGGCTAAATTCAATGTATTAGTTGATAGCTTGGGTAGGGCTAACTATAACGTGCTGAACACCGGCGCTTCCTCGTCTTCTTCTACTACCTCTGAGAGTTCCGGATTAAAGATTGAGGATATAAGCATTTCCAGGAGTGATTTAATTTACGAAGACAAGAGTCTGCCAATGCTGATAAAGATCAAAGGTCTTACTTATTCGGGAAAAGGAAATTTGAGCAAAGAAATATTTGATCTTACAACCCAGGCACAAATTAAGCACTTCGACCTTTACTATGACAATATCCCTTATTCAGTAGGAAGGAAAATTAAAGCTGATCTTATCACCAGAATAAATACTAATTCCCTTCAGCTGATTTTTATAAAAAACAAACTTCAAATAAATCAGGTCCCGCTGAGCTTTTCAGGCAAATTCGAATTTCTACAGAACGGCTATGATCTGGATTTCAAGTTGAGAAGCTCGGAGGCCGACCTGGAAAACTTAATTAATACCCTACCCCCACAATACCTTGAATACTTTAAGGAATTTGAGATTAAAGGAAAATCAACTTTTGACCTGGGATTGAAAGGAAAATACATCGCGCAAAATCAAGAGCTTCCCAGTCTTGATCTGTCATGGACTATTAAAAATGGAGCGTTCCGACATCGTAAAAGCTCTATTCCTCTGAATAACATCCAAATGAAAGCGAGGTCTTTTATTCCAGATTTTGACCTTCAAAAAGCTAAGGTTGATTTAGACACTCTTTTTTTTAATATTGATGGAGGGTCTTTCGCGGGAGTGTTACACACTCGTGGTTTAGATAGTCCTTATATCAATGGCAATCTGCGGGCAAACCTGGACCTCGGGAAGATTCAAAGGGCTCTTAATATTCAAAAAACAGATACGCGCGGAATTTTAAACCTTAGCCTTCGTGCTGAGGGCAATTATAGATACAAATTAAATAACTATGGCAATGGAAATATTGACACTATTTTAATGAGTATTCCCCGCTTTGAATTAAACACTCAACTTTCTAAAGGCTTTTTCAAGTATGCGTCAATGCCAAATAGTATTGACCATTTTGAGTTTGACGTACGAGCTGCTTGCCCTGACAGTAATTATAGGAACATACAACTTGACTTAAAGAAAATAGATGCCAGGTCGTTAAACAATTATCTGAATGGACATCTAAGTATAACCCGGAACTCTGAACTTAATATCGACACCCGTTTGAAGGCTTTTATAGACTTGGCCTCCCTTAACAAAATCTACCCAATGCAAGGCATGTCTATGGAGGGAGAATTAAAAATGGATATAGCCTCGAAAGGTGGTATAGAAATTAAAGGAAGAAAATACCCTGCAACGAATGCCTCTGTACTTTTAAACGGTGGATACATTAAAACATCAAAAAGTCCATATCCTGTAAGCAAAATTCAAATCAGTTCTTTTTTATCCAGCAGCGGGGGAAAATCAAAAGACTTCAAAATAAACATTAGCCCCTTATCCTTTCATTTTATGAATCAGCCCTTTGTATTAAGGGCAAATTTGGCTAACCTAAGTAATCTCTCTTACAAGATTTCCTCTCACGGGATTCTTGATATAGGAAAACTGTACAGTGTTTTTGCCTCTAACAATTATAAAGTGCAAGGATTGCTTCGTACTAACGTTGAGCTGGCTGGACAACAAAAGGATGCGAATAACGGCAACTACAAAAAGCTCTTTAACAAAGGCACATTCCGGGTTAGAGACCTCGCTCTCTCCTCCGATCTTTTACCCAAGCCTTTCATGGTTAATAGAGGTATTTTTAGTTTTAACAACGACGAAATTAACTTCCACTCCTTCAAAGCCAGTTTCGGCCGAACCAAAATTGCACTAGAAGGTAGTGTTTCTAATATTATAGATTACATTACTACCTCAAAAGGAGAGCTCTATGGCGACTTCAAGCTAAAAAGCGACTTAATCGTTGCGGATGAGTTTCGCTCAATACCAGTGTCACCTGGGGGAGCTAAAGCGATGCCAGGGAAGCCTGGGGTAATAATGATACCTGATAACCTCAAAATCAAGTTCTCAGGAGAAGCGAAGGAAGTTAATTACGGGGGAGTCAAGTTTGATAGAATGCATGGAATGGTATCCATTAAAAATGGGCAGCTAGACCTTCAGAATCTTAGTGCCAATTTTATAGGAACTCCCGTAAAAATGAGTGCCGCCTATAAGGCCTTTTCTTCAAAGACGGCATATTTCCAGTACGTAATAAATGCTAAGGATTTCGACATTCAAAAAGCTTATAATAGCAGCCTGGTTTTTAGAGAATTAGCTTCTTCTGCTGCACATGTTCGCGGCATCGTCTCATTGGATTACAAACTCAGCGGTAGATTAAACGGCAACATGGAACCTGTTTATCCATCAATAAAGGGCAATGGCATAATATCGGTTAAAGACGTTAAACTAAAGGGCTTTAAACTTTTTAATGCAGTTAGTAAAAAAACCGGGCATAAAGACCTCGAAGATCCTAAACTAAGTCAAATTACCATTCGTTCTTCGATTGCAAATAATATTATTAGCATTGAAAGAACACGCATGAAGATTGCGGGGTTCCGACCAAGAATAGAAGGGCAAGTAAGTTTTGATGGAGATCTCAATTTACAATTCAGGCTAGGCTTACCTCCTTTCGGTATTTTAGGGGTTCCAATACAAGTAAGGGGATCACAGGAGAATCCAAAACTAAAGATTGGACGGGCTAAAGAGGAAGACAAACTTCAAGACAAAGAAGACGAAGCAGAAGAAATTGTGAAGAACTAACAGGTTGTAAACCTAACAGGCGGTTTTATGTAAGCAGAAAACTAATTTATAATCGTCTTGGCAGAGATGAATGAAGCCTTGTTATTCAATTGCGGATTATGGCAGATTAAGTTGAACAAAGTCTAAAGTTTAACATTACCCTTTTGAAACAGCTCAACAAGTTCGACCACATTTTTTATGCGAAGCTTCTCAAAAATTCTCTTTTTATAAGTACTGATTGTAGACATCTGTAGATTTAGGATGTTTGCAATTTCAACCGTCCCCGATCCTTTAATTAACAGCTTAGCTACGTCCAGTTCCCGGTTGGAAAGCGAGCTAATACCTGTTGGATTTTCACCTCCAATAGCATTATTAATTACAATCTCCTTTACATGTTCACTCATGAAGGTCTTGCCGCATAAAACCTGCTCGATAGCTTTTAATATATCCTTTTCGTTCGTCTCTTTATGTACATAACCCTGAGCTCCAGCCTGTATATATCTAATCGCGTACAAATCTTCCAAATAGCTTGAAAACATTAAAATTCTAGTCGCAGGCCATTTTACCCTTATGTTCTCAATCATCTTTATACTATCCCCGCCCGGCATATTGATATCGAGAATTAGCAGGTCAATCCTTTGCTCGTTCAAAATCTCCTTCGCCTGATCAAAAGTACTTGCCTCATGCAAAGTAGCTGTAGGGATGTTTTCATTAATAAGAAGGCTTAGACCATAACGAACAATTGCGTGATCATCAGCAATCAGTATATTTCTCCTGTAATTCAAGCTCATCAAATTTCCAAACACGTTATAGAAGGGGCGAACTACAAACTTTTCAGACTACGAAGATGCCTTGGCCGGGAAGCGCAAATAAAATGTGGTGCCCACGCCTTCTTTGGACGAAAACCAAATATCTCCGTTTTGAGCTTTTGTAAACTCCTTGCAGATTTGAAGGCCAATGCCTGCTCCTTTTTCATTCCTGGTACCAAAGCTGGATTCTACACCTTTAGAAAATATACGATGCTGTAGTTCTTCAGAAATGCCAATCCCATTGTCTTCAATTAGAAATTTAAAGTGTGTATCCTCCTTAACACTTCTAATTACAATAACACCATCAAAATTACTAAATTTTATAGCATTGTTGATTAAATTTCTAATTACTAAATCAAACATTGATGCGTTACCTTCTATTTCAACCGAATCATCTATTCTGTAATCAATAGAAATTCCCTTTTCATCTGCCAGATGAGCTAGCAATCGCAGGGTATTCTGTAATACTTGATTTACATTTATTGTATCAATAACCGTTTCGGTAAACTCCAGCTGGTTCTTGGTCCACATTAACAGATTATTCAACAACTCCTGGGCGTCCATGGTCATTTGGTGTAAATTCCCTTCCAAAATCCCTCTCTCTTCCTGATTTAGTTCTTTCTTCTGAAGGATATTTAAATACGTACGAATGTTTGTAAGCGGTGAACTGAAATCATGAGAAATAATTGATATCAATTTATCCTTCTTTTGGTTCAGGCTTTTCATCTTTAAGGCACGCTCTTCTGCATTCGATTTTTCTATTGCGTAATTATTCCTGATATAGGAGAGACAAGCAAGAATAAGAATGGTGTTGATTATGTATGTAGAAGCACTATCAATAAAGACTGCATCACTGCCGGTATATTTTTTCATTATACTCTCCGGATGTTTATGTTCATAGTATAGCAGCCCCATCACGAGGACCAAATGTCCAAAAGTCCAGATGCCGTATTGCCAACGTGGGACAATAGCGATAATTAAAAAATAGGTGATACAAAAAGACAAGAGGGTAGAACCCTGAATACCACCATTTATAAAATAGTTATAACTGAAAAAAATATTAATGAGAATTGAATAAATAACAAAGCTTAGAACAAGCCTATGTTTAAAACGCGAGAGATAATAAAGGAATAGTTGTACTGGAAGTAGAATAATAAAAGGTAAAGCCTCTTCCCAACTTCCCAGAACAAGAGCAAAGGGAACATTATAGGCGATAACTAAAATAGTAACAATACAAACAGAGTTATAGATCCTGCTCTGTAAAGAAAAGTCTTCCGGTGAACCTTTAAGAAATTCCCACCAACTCAAAATCCGCTTAAAAAAAAACATTTTATATCGCTTCCTTCTACAATTAAATCGGCAGCAATATAAATATTTAAGAATCGTGTTGGTGCTTGAGAATAGTTTTAAGCAGAATTAAGGCTATCTCCAACCTAATATTCTCCAAGTTTACTTGCAATTTTAAGACAGCCGGTAGAACACCCGGCTGTCTATTATTGCTTCTATAGGTAGATAGAATATTTTAACTTATTGTTTACCTGCTTCAGCTTTCAAGGCTTCATTGGCAACTATTACAACCTCAACTCGTCTGTTAGATGCTTTTCCTACTTCTGTAGTATTATCTGCGATAGGCTCTGCTTCGCCCATACCTCTTGTAGTTACCCTTGAACTATTTATACCCAAATTGGATATATAGTTTTTTACTGAAGAAGCTCGTTGCTCTGATAAACTTAAATTGTATTGATCACTTCCCACATTATCAGTATGTCCCACCACCATAACATTAGTACCTGGGTTACTTTTAAGAGAAGCTACCAAACTTTCAATATTTTTTTTCGCTTCACTTTTCAAGCTAGACTTTCCTGTGTCGAATAAGATCCCTGAGTCGAATTTCACAATTATCCCCTCTCCTTCTCTTATCACTTCCGCACCTGGAAGCGTATTTTTTAATTCGGCAGCCTGGCGGTCCATTTTTCGTCCGATAAATGCTCCGGCTGTTCCCCCAATTGCTCCGCCCACAATTGCACCCAGGGCCGTATTTCCTGCTCTTTTGCCTATAAGAGCCCCAATAGTTCCTCCTGAAGCTGCTCCAATAACGGCTCCTTTCTGCGTCTTAGTCATCGTGTTGCATGAGGAGCTAAAAAGGGAAGACACAATCAGTAATAAAAGCGCTGCATTAACGCTGATGGTTGAATTTTTCATGTTACTATTTGAAATTTAATAATTACTGGAGAGTAGATATAGCTATGCTTATTTAAAATATCCCCAGAAATAAGCTTTTTGAACCCCTTAAAATACTTGTTAAATAAGGACTTAGAGTCCCGTTTTATCCATCAAACTCATAATTAGAAGCGATTGTCGCCCTCACCAAATGTTCAGCAAAAGTATTATTTACTGCTTCTATTTAATGTAGTATTTATTCGATATGTTAGTAGTATTTGTTGAAACAGTTCCTGCGATCCGACAAGGGTTGGACTATAAGTAAGAAAACCTGACACTTTCGAACCAGGTTTTCTTACTTATATCAGTTTTCCGGTATTACCTGGAATTGCCTTCACAATTTAACCTCGACAGGTTCAATCCATTTTTAATAATATAGAATTCTGTTCTCCTGTTCCTTTGTTGTTCTTCTTCCGAACAAGGAACATCATCACCACATTCATTTGTAAGCTGAGTTTCTCCATGGTAAGTAATCTTTATCCGTTGAGGATTAATACCCAGGGAAACCAGGTATTTTTTAGCCGACTCAGATCTTCTCAATGATAATCCAACATTATATGCTTTCGATGCGCGGCTATCACAATGGCTGCTTGCGATTACAGTCAGTTGCGGGTATTGCTTTAACAAGGAAGCCAGTCTGGTAAGTGCAGGCACAGCATCCTGACGTATAAATGACTTATCCAGATCATAGTAGATCGGATTTAAACCAAAAAGCTTACTTAACTGACAGTTGGTAATTTCAGCAGGAGGAATGTTCTCCAGGGAACGATGCAGCAACAACTCCGTATATAAAGTGGTCGACTTCGTAATTCCTTTGGTTGTAGTTGTTTTACTGTCTGTAGAGTACCCTGCTTTGTTACCAGTTATGCTATAATCTGTTTTAGGAGCAAGCCGGGTTGTAAAACGTCCCATATTATCAGTGAACAAAGAATCAACCTGATTGTCATGTTCAATTTTCACCATCGCATTCTCAACTACTCGCTTATATCCCCCGAAGTCTGTGTAAACAGTTCCCTCCAGTTTAAGGATAAAAGGATCATAGTTGAACCTTAAAATATCATCACTGCCATAGCGGTTAGAACTAAGGTAACCGCTCTTTTCATCTCCGCTTAATATGATACCGAAATCATCCTTTGTTGAATTAACGGGATACCCGAGGTTACGGGGTTCTGAAAATGGTAAATTATTCCTCAGCTCAACGGAGAAGATGTCCAATCCTCCCAGGCCAGAAAGACCGTCGGAGCTAAAGAATAGCTTGTTCGTTTTAGAAAGGTAAGGGAACGTCTCATCACCTTCAGTGTTAACCCGAGAACCCAGGTTCTTTGGTTCAGACCATTCAGCGTCCCGATCTTCACGAGTACTATAGTAAATGTCCTTCCCACCAAAGCCTCCCGGCATATCAGAAACAAAGTAAAGAACTTTTCCATCCTCACTTAATGCCGGATGAGCCGTTGAATATTCTGTGTTATTGAACTTGAAAGGCTGCTTATTATACCAGGTTCCACCAAGGTAATTTACCGAGTACATGTTTAACTTATAAATGCCGTTCTTCTTGTCTTCTGCCGTACTCCTATCGCGTTGGTTCCGGTTGTAGATCATGTAATACTCACTGCCAGAGAAACTTGCAGGACCATCATGATAAGCTGTATTCAAACCTCCCCTTAGCAGTTTTACGACCGAAGAATCTTTGAAAGAACTTACATCGGCAATAGTTCTCGGGTAGGTAATGTCCCCAAGCACCCTCGTGTCATTCACTGAAACCGGAAGGCGTTGTTTATGTGCTTTAGTAGCTCTCATTTTATCATTATAGAAATAATTTGCAGGTGGAACCTTAGCAATTTTAGCAGTGTCCTGAACCATATAAAGATCAGTGAACGGCGTTTCGGTCCAGCCAAAAACATTCCTTACTCCCCAGCGCCTGTCTCTGTTAGAACTAAAGATAAGGCCACGTTTAAAAAACACAGGGGAAAATTCATCTTTTGGAGTATTGATAGACAAGTACTTAATCTTCCAGTCTGCAGAATCCTTATAAAAGCTACTTAGCTTATTATAGCTGTCGCTAAGATTTTTTGCTCTTTTATCGGATGGTTTCTTCAGCAGATACTGATTATAATACTTATGAGATGCTTCATACTGGCCATTTGCAGCTAGAACATCTGCATACTTTAAATAGAACTCTGCTGTTTGATCCGCTTGTTCCGCCTGCTTCTGATACCAGGCCTGTGCATTTTTATAATCCTTGACGGCACGATATGAGTCTGCAATTTTCTGTATTACCTCCTGATCGGTAGTATCAGATAGCTTATAAAGTTGGATGGCTGCTCTATACCTTAAAGCATTAAACTCCTTATCTCCTTTTGTTTTATATATAACCTTCTTCTGGGCAAAGATTTGAGAGGATATAAACAGGATTATTGAAAGTAAATAGATTCTTCTCATGATTAAAAATAACGCGGTCCAACAATTCTGTCCTTTCTGAAACCAAACTCATATCTGATCATGATCTCGTGCGAACCCGAGTTATAATCAACAAGCTTTGAAGTACTTCTGTCATAAGAGTATCCGATACGGATCTGGTCTGAAGCTTGCAGCTCCAATATTCCTGCAACAGCATCGCCTGTACGGTACTGGGCACCAACAGCAAAACGGTCTGCAATCCATAAGTTGCAGTTCAGGTCGAGCTGCAGTGGGGCTCCGGCAACACCTTTAAACAATACCGAAGGCTTTAATTTGAATGTCCGATCCAAGGTAAACACATAACCGGAAGACATAAAAAAGTGAAGATATTGCCTTGCGGCCAAAGCGTTTGAAGTTGTCACAGAATCATTAACCAGACGATTGTTAAAAAGGTGAGGAGTTGATAGTCCGAGGTAGAACTTATCTGTATTATAATAAATACCAGCACCAAAGTTAGGCATCACTTTATTCACATTCGAATAGAACGCCATGTCTGAAGGGTTCGCTGAATTTAAACGAACAGAACTGAAATCAGCCCGGTACTGGGTAACAGAAGCCTGCAAACCGAAAGCAAGCGTACCTTTTTCCATCAGTATACGGTAAGCATAGCTCAGGTTAGCACCTGTAGTGTTCGTAATTCCCAGCTTATCATTGAACACCTGGATCCCTGCGCCAATGCGCTTATTCGGTAAAGCGGTATCAAAAGACACCGTTTGTGTCTCGGGAGCACCTTCAACTCCAACCCATTGAGATCTGTATAAACCTGTTAGGCTGGGAACATTGCGACTCCCAGCGTAAGCCGGGTTTATCGCTAAAGTGTTAAACATATATTGGGTATACATTGCGTCCTGTTGGGCTCGCGACTGCCATGCTGTTAAAACTAAAGCAGCTGCTACAATATATTTTTTCATCGATATTAGATTACTGATTTTCATTGTTCTTTTACCTGTTAATTGTGATGAACCTTACTCTCTTCTCTTTTCCATCTATGATGGCTATGTAGTAGTAAGTTCCATCCGGAACATTCTGGCCTACATAAATACCAGCATTACATGTTCCGTCCCAATCATTTTTATAGTCAGGATTTTTATAAACCAGGTTTCCCCAACGGTTATAGATCTCAAGATTTATTCGTCTAGGACCAACATTTTCAAGCTCGAACTTGTCGTTCACTCCGTCACCGTTTGGAGAAAACCCTTCTGGTATAACCACATTGGTAGGATCGAGACTTATTGGTGTAGGTTTTGCCTCTCCCCCCTCAGATGGATTATTATTGCCATTTGGATCAGGATTTAAGCCATCATTGGAAACATCCGTAGTCACGCCCCCTGTATTAGCTCCAGTACCTGTTGCAGTTGCTGAATTTTCGAAAACGCCTGAAGAACCATTGGGCATTACATTAACTGTTAGGGTTATTGTCTCCGTAGCACCAATCGGCAATGTACTTCCTGCTGAAAGCAGCTCTAAGTTATTCGTTCCGTTGTAACCAATGTTTGCCTTAAGCGTTCCGCTTGCGATGATAGCGTTAACTTTTACATTCATGGGCGATGGGAAGGCTGTTTTCAAGTCATCAGTAACCTTCACATCGTTCAAGGCCACATTTCCGTAGTTCTTAACATTCATTGTGTAAGTAAAGGTGTAGCTACCGTTCCCTTCAAGTTTTGGAGCCGACACCGTCTTCCCAATACCGATCTTAAGACTAATTGCAGTATTGAAGGATATAGTCGCAATGTCTGTCAAGCCTGTTCCCACTTCCTTAAGTTCATAAGGGATTGGGGTAGGATTGGTGATAAATCCGAACACGGGAACGAATGTGGTGTTTCCTGTCGCCGGATCGTAAGTCCAGGTTCCTTCACCGGTTACCGTTTTGGTATTTTGTACCCCAGGTGTTGAAGGATCAAGATCAACTATTATTTTATCAGGGGTTGCAGGGCTACCGTCAGATAACTTATCATTTGTAAGGATATTAACAACGTTTACTCCAGGAACGGTACTGGTTCCAATATCGTTAACAGCGTCTGGAGGAAGTTTTGCATACGTTACAGTTACCGATGCACTTGAACTCAAACCTGTGATCTTCTCAATTAATTTATATGGAAGGGCAGTAGGATTTGTAGTAAATCCAGTGTTCGGATCGAATGTAAGATTACCTGTAGCTGGATCATATGTCCATACACCTTCTCCTGCTACAGTCCTTGAAAGATCTATAGTTGGTGTAGAAGGATCAAGATCGATCGTTACTAATGCAGGTAAAGCAGGGCTTCCGTCAGAAAGCTTATCGTTCGTCAGGATGTTTTGCGTTACGTTAGCACCAGGCGTGTTTCCTGTTGAACTATCATTTGCTGCAACCGGAGGAACTTCTGTATAACCCACGGTTACCGTAGCATTTGCACTTAGTCCCGTGATCTTTTCAATCAGTTTATAAGGAAGCGCTGTAGGATCTGTGGTAAAGCCTGCATTCGGATCAAATGTAAGATTACCCGTAGTTGGATCATAGGTCCATACTCCTTCTCCTGTTACCGTCTTGGTAACATCAATTGCCGGAGAAGAAGGATCAAGATCCACAGTTACTAATGCAGGCAGAGCGTCAGTTCCATCAGAAAGTTTATCGTTTGTTAAGATATTCTGCGTTACGGTAGCTCCAGGAGTATTTCCTAATGAACTATCGTTAGCTGCAACCGGAGGAACTTTTGTGTATCCTACTGTTACACTAGCGTTGGCACTTAACCCAGTGAGTGTTTCTGTCAGCTTATATGGAAGAGCGGTAGGGTCTGTAGTAAATCCGCTGTTCGGATCAAATGTAAGATTACCCGTAACTGGATTATAGGTCCATACCCCTTCTCCTGTAACTGTTTTAGTCAGGTCTATAGCCGGAGTAGAAGGATCAAGATCCACAGCTACCAATGCTGGCAGAGCTGAACTTCCGTCAGAAAGCTTATCATTTGTTAAAATGTTCTGCGTAACGTTAGTTCCAGGCGTGTTTGCTGTTGAGCTATCGTCTGATGCAACCGGAGGCCCCTTAACATAGGTCATTGATACAGTTGCATTATCACTCAAACCTGTAAGCTTTTCCGTTAATGTGTACGGAATTGCAGTCGGATCTTTTGTAAATCCAGTATTTGGATCAAAAACAAGCGCTCCGGTAGCCGTATTATATGTCCAGACACCCTCTAAAGCTACCGTCAGGGTTGTTTGAACTCCTGCGGTAGTTAGGTCAAGGTCTACAGTAACTAAACCTGGAAGAGCCCCACTGCTATCTCCCAGTTTATCGTTAGTTAAAAGGTTAACCGTAGCGTTTGCTCCGAGGGTGTTACCTGTTGAAGAATCATCTTCAGCAACAGGATTAGTAGGTATATATGTAATTGTAACTGTTGCATTAGCAGAAAGTCCGGTAAGCGTTTCTTTCAATGTATAAGCCAGTGGCGTAGGATCTACCGTAAATCCAGCATCCGGATTGAACGTTACTTCACCGGTGGTACTGTTATAGGTCCATACACCCTCTCCTGTTTTAGTAAAGGTGGTTTGTACTCCGGGAGTGTTTACGTCAATGTCAATTGTAGAATTTGATGAAGTGGCCAGGGATCCGTCCGAGACTTTATCGTTCGACAAAATATTCAGAGTAACATCAGCACCCAGGGTATTTCCTGTTTTAGAATCGTTAACAGGGACCGGAGGCAATTGAACAGGAGTTGTACTTACGGAAGCGCTGTTATTTGAACTCTCACTATCTGCAATTAAATTTGAGCTGGCAGTGTTCTTATATTCCGCTGCAGTTTTTGCAGGCACCACTTTTCCTGTAACGGCAAGTGTCTGAGTAGCGGCATTAGTTAATGTACCAACAGTCCACTTACCTGTTGCCGGATCGTAAGCTCCAGCAGAAGGACTAGCTGAAACAAAAGTATAACCAGCAGGCAGGAGATCAACAACCTCTACGCCTTCAGCTACTGCAGGGCCATTATTTTTTACGGTAACCGTAAATATCACATTGTCTCCAACATTCGGTGTTGCGTTATTAACCGTTTTGGTAACTGCAATATCTCTTGTTTGTAAGACAACCGGAGTGGGGATATTATCATCCAAAGGACTTCCATCTCCGTCTCCATCCGGATCAGTCGAATTATTCGAGTCGTCAAAAACCGGAGTATCATCATTTGTTACAGCGCTAACCCTGGCCGTATTATTATAAGTAGTACCACCCGCAGCTCCATTCAGCTTAACACTTAAGTTAATGGTAATCGTTGCAGATGCTCCGGCAACAAGGGTACTATTTGCCGGATCTAATAAAGCAGAGTTAGCAGCAGTACCATCATATCCCGCCGCCAAAGCAATCGTTCCTGTTTTAGCAGGAGCTGCGATAAGCGTATAAGTTAAAGGCGAGGGAAAGGTATTTGTTAATACATCAGTAACCTGAACCTTTTTTAAGTCTATAGTTCCAAAATTCTTTATCGTTATTGTATAAAGAACGTCGTAAGAACCGTCTGCTTTAATTGTTGAAACAGTTGCTGTTTTACCTATCCCGATTACAGGGAAAATAACAGGCGTTTGATCAGATAAAAGCCTGTTGATTGTCAAACCATCGTTTGATATATCTGATACAGACACATTACCAGGTGCTGTACCGGTTGCCGTTGCCGTGTTCTTTGCCTGTAAGGTAACCTGTGCAAAAGAATCCTGGCGACCCGTAAGTAGTAAAAGGCCAATTACCGGTAAGGTAATTTTCAAAAATGTCTTTGTAATATTCATTTTATATGTTCTCCCGGTAATTAATTCAATTTGACATTAACTGTAAGTGTGATCGTTCCTTCTGCATTAGCCGGCAAAGTAGAGGAGGCCGCAGTAAGAAGGTTTTTATCCGCAGCACCATTGAAATTGGCATTTGCAACTAAAGAACCGGTCGCATTAATATTAACCTTCGTGAAGGTTTTAGGAGATGGGAAGGTTAAAGCCAGATCATCCTCTACCTGTACATTACTTAGCGCAGTTGATCCTGAATTTTTCACTTTAAACGAGAAGGTTACATTATAACTTCCATCGTTTTGCTGTACCGGAGTACCAGCCGTTTTAGATACCGCTATCTGACAATCCTCAATGTTAACGGTGATATCATCCTGACTGGTAGTACAAGGGCCATTAGAGGTAGTCCAACGCAATTGATAAGCACCTTGAATAAGACCATTTACACTCGCATTAGCGGCATTTACATTACTGAAAACAGGATCGCTCGCTCCGGCAGGTTTAGTTATTACTGACCATGTTCCAACACCGGAAACAGGGGCAGTTGCATTAAGCTGAACAGGAGCATATAAACAATAGGTTGCAGAAACAGGTCCCGCATCAGCTGTTGACGGAGGATCAAATGCTGTGATAGTAACTTCATCTTCATTGGTACAGCTGCTTCCATTAGCAAGTGTCCACTTTAGTACATATACACCTGCCTTTAAATTGCTGATCGAGGTACTGGCTACTGTAGGATTTGCAAAAGCAGGGCTGCTACTTACGGGCTTTGAAGCAACTGTCCAGGTTCCAAGTTCAGAACCAACTGCTGCGTTTGCTGCAAGGGTCACACTCCCTGTTCCACCAATAGCGTTTGTACATGTAGTTTGATCTGATCCTGCATTTGCGGCTGAAGGAGTTACATCCGTAACATTCACGCTAACAGTCTGAGATGACGGAGTACAAGAACCACTTTTTATTTCCCATTTAAAAATATAAGGGTTGCCGGGTGCAGCATTTAAGTTTGTAACAGTAGTAGTTGGAGAATTTGGCGCTGTGATAACAGGGGTACTTGTTCCACCGCTAACATAAGTCCAGGTACCATTTCCAATCAGAGGTGTAGTTCCGGTTAATACAACCCTGTCTGTACAAGCTGAAGTCTGAGCAGCCATAGGCTGAACAGTTGTAGGAGGGTTCGAAACCGTAATTCTAAGTACATCTTTGTTCGATTGAGTACCACTGCAATTAGCATTACTTACGGTCCATTCTAGTATGTAAACACCAGCCTTGGTAAGGCCAGTAACCGTAGTAGATGCTGAACTTGTACTGGTAATTACAGCTGTTCCTCCTGTTGGCTGGCTTCTGATACTCCAGGCTCCTGTTCCAATCAATGGTGCTGTCGCAGCTATAGAAACACTTGTTCCATTTGCAGTACAAAGATCCTGGTCTGTACCAGCGTCAGCTGTGGATGGTGGACCACTCACATTAATGGTAACATCATCTGTTACAGTACCACAGCCTCCGCTTGTGATGGTATATCTAAATACATAGCTACTACCAGGTATAAGGTCCGATAGAACTGCGTAAGAGGTATTAGGATTTTGAGATAATGTATGAGCAGGGCCTGATACATAGCTCCAGTTTCCCATACTTCCCTCGTTACCCTGTAATAAAGTTGTTGTGGTATTACATAAGTTCTGGTCAGCTCCAGCGTTCGCCGACTTTCCAACAGTAATTTTTACAGTTGAAGAAGATGGAGCACAAATAGAACCATTTGTAATCGTCCATTTGAAAATATAAACTCCCAGATCGAGGTTGCTTACTGTTGCAGCTGAATTATTCAGACTGGAGAATGTAGGATTATTTGGTCCGCTTACTACTGACCATAGTCCCGTTCCGACAGTTGGACTGTTCGCTGCAAGGCTTACAGAAGTCGCATCACAAAGCACTTGGTCGGAACCTGCAACTGATGTTGTTGGAGGTTCGCTGATGTTATAAGTGATTTCAGCTGAAGAACTTGAACAAGCACCATTTGAGATAGTCCATTTAAATTTATAGCGGCCTGGTGTAAGTCCCGAAACCGTAGTAGCCGCGGAATTTGGGTCAGCTATTACTGCCCCACCGGGACCAGCAGTTTGTGTCCAGTAGCCTGTCTCAGCGGCAGCGGGGGTGTTTCCCTGTAAATTAATATCGGTCAAACTACAAACGTTTACAGTGGGAGCACCCGTAATAGTTGCGACAGTGGTTGGTCCTGAAATAGTGATGGTTACAGTATCCCTGGTTGGATTACAAGAACCATTTTCCAGCCTCCATTCGAATTTATAGGTACCATTAACCGCACCGGATACTGTAGTATTATAGACGCCAGCATTAAATGTCGGGGTATTAGGAGCACCAGCTATTAGGGTCCATGTACCAGTCTCAGCACCTGCTGGGGTATTTCCGGCTAAGGTAAAACTAGTGGTACCAGATGTCTTACATTGGTCTGCACCTGCAACAGCTTGTTTAGGACCGTTGCTGTTAGTCGTATTGATCGTAACATTATCGGTGATCGTACCGCAACTATTGCTGATCTTCCACTCTAAGTGATAAGTTTTATTTGCAAGTAAGCCAATAACAACAGCATTAGGGTCATTGATGTTAGAAAACGCCAGAATACTAGCTGGTGAAGCAGGAGATTCTGATACAACTGACCATGTTCCTGTTTCATTTAATTGCGGCTGATTGGCACTCAACTTCACAGGAGTTCCGTAACAAGTACCTATATCTGCACCGGCATTAACAATAGTCGGATTAGATGCAACGATCACTCTTGTGTCTGACTGCGTATCTCCACAATCATTCTCACCGCCAGATACGATCCATCTGAATACGTATACTCCACTTACAAGATTAGAAATTCCAGTAGTACTAGATAATTTGTTAGCGATAGTAGCTTTGTTTGGTCCGCTAACCTGGCTCCATTCGCCTCTTCCTGCGTCCCCCGCTGCCGGATCGTTTCCTGCAAGGGTAGCGGTTACTGTACTACAAGCCAGTAATTGGGCAGTACCAGCGTTTGCCTGATATGGAGTTTTTGATACAATTATACTAATATCAGCAAATGCATCATTACAGCCACCGCTCGAGTTATCACTGTATCTCCTAAAACGGATAATGTATGTACCAGGCTTGTTAAGGCCTGTTATAATTTGAGGACTGTTTGCAGCAGTAGTGAAGTTATTTAACCCAGAAAGAGTTTCAATGTCTGACCCTGCCGGGCTGCTAACAAGTGCCCATTGTGTCGTATTACCGCCACCTACAGTATAAGGAATACTCACCTGAGTAATGCCACAAGGCAAAATTTGAGGACTAGTCAGGCCTATATTTACAGATGGAGCGGCTGTATATCTTATTCTATAGGTACCCGTCGAAGTACAGCCAAATGCATTCGTTATTGTATAGGTAAAATTATAGTTTCCAGTTCCATTTAATCCGGAAATAGAAGTGGTCGGAACGTTTGGAGAATGAATGGTTACAGCAGTTGGATTAGTAGCGGCTGCAGTCCACTGTACAGTTTCGCCTGTGTATTGAGGTTTAGCACCTTCGAGGGTAGTAGAGGTACGGCCGTCACAATAAGTAAGCGTTGGATTTCCGGCAGTCGTTACGCTCTGTGTTGGAGGTCCAACATTGATAGTAACATCCTTAAATCCACTTGCACATGGACCAACAACGGTCCAACGAACCACATATGTTCCTTCTACCAGATTACTGATGGTGGCATCATTTCTATTAACATTATTAAAGGAAGGAATACTCGGGCCGCTTATAAAAGACCAGGTTCCCTGCTGTCCATTACCTGCACCTCCGTATGATGCATTCAATTGCACAGAGCCAGTCACCGTATAGCAACTAACATTTACAGGGCTGGATGCTGTTACAGGCGAAATGGCACCTAAGTTAGTTACCTTTATATCTGAAGTAGTACTACAAGATCCATTAGTTATTGTCCATCTGAAAACAGTTACCCCTACTGTATTTCCTGTAGCTGGAAGATTAACGGTGGCAGTGGGTGAAGTTTGAGGAGAAGGAACAGGCAAATTGCCGCTTACAACCGACCATGTACCCGTTTCCCCAGGCTTAACCGCATTAGCAGCCATAGTAAGTACTCCTGGACATTGATTGATGTCCTGACCTGCATTAGCCACTGTTAAGTTTGAAGCGATGTACTTTGCATCGTCGACAACGGGCGAGCCATCAGTGCATTTAGCGGATAAACGAAATGTGTATTCCACATTCTGCGCATATCCAGTTACTGTGGCTTTAGCAACTCCAGCAGATACAGTTGTAGTAGAAACAGTCACTGCGGGCCCGGAAATCTGGGTCCAGACAGCTCCCGAAGCAAAATTACCTGTAGCGGTACCATTTAGTTCGAAAGGAAGGCCCGGACATATTGCCCTGTCCGCCCCGGCGTTAATTGTACAATTTTGAGCCTTTGCAAGATTGGCATAAAGTATAATAAAGGCCGTGCAAAAAATCTGTAAAAATTTATTCATATGTTAAAAGTTTAGGCAATACCTGCCCATGTCAATTGCAATTGAAATATTAGAAGGAAAATAAATGAAAGGAAGATGGATCTTTCAATAGGTATCCATACGAAGATCGCGACAGGTAAAAATTCTACATATAATTTTATTATATTATAACGAAAATGAAGTTCCTCTTACTTCACAAATAAACTCATCTATAAATATGTATTATATAAGGCACATACTTACAGCAAAGATATTCTTAATTTAAAAGAATTAATGTAGAAATTAAAAGAAAAAAAATGTAGTATAAATTCTACAATTAGAGGTATTAAAGGTCTGTACCGTTTCTTTATTTTTTGAACTAGTTGAGGTTCTAATGAAAAGGAAAGGACGAAACATAGAAGAATTTTTCGGGTAAAAAAGTCTGATCTTCTGCCAAGAAGTAGTCAAGGAGCCCAAAGCCCGTGTCGGAGTTGTATGTTCTCAAGTCCTGAAATACTGTTCTATTCATGCACCCCAAGGTACCTCTAAGCATATTCCTGGTAACGATAGGACGGCCAGACTTACGCAGCTCTTTATCTAGCAACGTTTTTGGTAGTCGTACTTCTCCTTTCAAATGTTTAATTATTTCATCTGTAAATATTATCGCTCCGTTTTTCTTTAGGTGGCTTTGGTCATAAAAATAATCTTTATTTAGATAAATTGAATTTTTAGTATCATAGCGAATGTAAGAAACCGCTGGATGTGATAACTTTTGAATTCTAGTTTCAAACCTTGAATTATGGTTTTTAAAATTTGGAGAATAGACCAGATAGAGCTTTATATTATTATGAAGACATAAATCCTGTAATCTATCAAATGCTCGTATTTTCTCAGGCAATTCAGATTCTTTTTCATACTTCTGTACATCATTTTGAAAAGTAAACTGCCGGTTTTTCCTTTGAAATGAGATCGGCATAGACCCACAATGCATGAGTGTATCCAGAGTAGTGAAAGACTTTCTTCTTATATCAAAATTTTTTTTATTGATACGTGACAGTATGAAAAACTTAGACAAAAAGTTCTTCTCTCCCCTTTTAATCATTTCATCATTTATATACTTATACTTTGCAAGGGGGTATAGCCTGTCCAACCTAAAGGTGATGGATTCATTTGGTAGTAATTCATAGGGATCATCCAAGGCTAATAGTACAAGCTTTGGTTTTTTATTATGGGTAATCAACGACCTTAATAAAAACTCATGAAACTCAATGTTCGACCCGGGATAAGAAAGGTTATAACTGGAAACATTTAAAGAGTCGCCTATTTGGCTGGCAATTATATTTCTTGCCCCTCGTGATGAACCTAAAACAACAATGTCTTTATTCATCTTACCATTCAAAACAAGTTCCAGTCGTTTATCTTTCTCCATTGAAGGTGAAACCAGTAGAAAAGCATAGAACAATTTATCAAATAGAAAAAAAACAGAAGAGAACAGCAATATTTGAGTAAGGAACTTTTTCATATTCTTAGAATTGGAAATAAATAAATTGTTGTTCCTTCCCATTAAATATGAAAAGCAAAATGAGGATCAGGAAATAGAAACTCCAGCGGTAGGCTTTCTGCCATCTCAGCCCAAATCTTTCAATAGCATATTGATTTTCCCTGCCCTGCCATTCAATCAAAACAAAAAAGACGATGAGAATAAGAATTATCACAGGATTGTGCATCCCCTGAAACACCGGGAACTCAAAAACTGAAGGCGATAGAATCTCAGAAATATAAGTTGTGGCGTGGCTGATACTATCTGCTCTGAAGAATATCCAGGCGAAAACAGTCAAGTTAAAAGTTATAAACATCTGAAAAAGCTCTTTCAGCGTCGGCAGATCCTTTCCTTGTGCTACCGTCTCCATATTATTCCGATTTGTTTTCATTACGATAGACGGCATAATATAAAGGGCGTTCAATGCTCCCCAGGCTATAAAAGTCCAGTTGGCACCATGCCATAAACCGCTGACAATAAAAATGATAAATGTATTCCGGATACGCATCCAATTCCCTCCCTTGCTTCCGCCGAGTGGAATATACAAGTAGTCTTTAAACCAGGAAGAAAGCGATATGTGCCAGCGCCTCCAAAACTCGGCTATGTCTCTTGAAAAATAAGGAAAAGCGAAATTCCGTAGTAATTCTATACCAAAAAGTCTTGCTGTTCCTAATGCAATATCTGAATAGCCAGAAAAATCACCATAAATCTGAAACGCAAAAAACAATGCACCAAATGCCAGGGTGCTACCAGGATAATGGGCAGAATTATTAAAAATTTGATTCGCAAACTCTGCACAGTTGTCTGCAATGATAACTTTTTTGAAAAGGCCCCAGAGAATCTGCCGTAGTCCGTCTACAGCTTTTGAGTAGTCAAAAGCTCTTGATCTTTTTATTTGCGGTAAAAGATGGGTTGCCCGTTCAATTGGACCGGCAACCAGTAAGGGGAAGAAACTTACAAAGACCGCATAATCTGTAAAGTTTCTTTCTGCCTTAATCCTGTCTTTATAGATATCTATTACATAGGAAAGACCGTGAAAGGTATAAAACGAAATCCCTACCGGGAGTATGACCTTTAGTGTCCAGGGATCTAGATGTAAGCCCAGGTGAGCAAAGGCTTCGGAGAAAGATTCTGCAAAAAAGTTATAGTATTTAAAAACGCTAAGAAATCCGAGATTCACCGTTATGCTGAGAATAAACCAAAATTTCTTTAATTTTAGACTGGAAGCATCCTGCATTTTTAAGCCTGTAAAGTAGTCTAATAGCGTTGAAAACATTAACAGAAATAAGAAACGCCAGTCCCAGCAAGCATAGAAGAAGTAGCTCGCCACCAGCAATAATAAATTTTGAAGTTTTAGGTTTTTGTTTGTTGCAAACCAATACAATATAAATACTATAGGTAGAAATATTGCAAAGTTTATGGAGTTAAAAAGCATAATTAATCAAGTCAGCCTTAGTACGTACGTTAATCTCAGTAGGTTCGCAGAAATCATGTTCATAAAAATTATTGATAAAGAGGCGGTCAAAGCGATCGGTACCAACGAAACTGCACTTGCCACCACCCCTGCTGTTACTAAATAACCAGCAGCAGAAATTAGCGCAGCGGGTAAACCTTTAGGGGCAGTGAGGAGGGCTACAGATGTACGAACATCCAATCCAACTTCCGTTACTCAATTTTAGAAAAAATCAAATAACACCAACGACTAGTAATCAATTTACAAGAAAGCTACACGTCAGTTATTTATATTATAAAAAATAAAATTAATTTATTATTTATCTCTATAAATACTACAATTGTTTGCCCTTTGAAAAAATCTTGTGGCTACCAATTACAACTATGAACCAAATTGCCCATCTCAATCTAAACCTATTTTTAGGCCTAAGCTATCATTACGGGTACTTAGTACTACAATCTTTTATTTACCTATATATCTACCATAATTCCAGCTGCGACTTTAAAACTTGTGACTTTGTGAAAGATTGAACGGATGGAATACCGGGATTAATTAGCAATCCCATCTTACATTAACAAGGCCGGGAAGAAGCCGGATTTACAATCTTAAATTTAATTGATGTTCTTAAATACAAAGAATCTGGAAATTATTGTGAACGAATTTTTAAGTATTCAAAAATTCGAAATCACTTCGAAACAGTTACGCGATGTAGAGGCAGAGGTCCTGGCGGATCTACGTACACGTAAAAAAGAAAAAGGTATATGCTCATTAACCTGGACAATTGAAGCGGTTGAAGGATGCATAGGCAGAGTTCACAGAAAGCTTCAGCCAGCAGCCTCGATTGCCGGAGCCAAAATTTTACTGATACTTTTAGATATCTATAAAAAGTTAAATGATCTATTAGAGGAAGCAGGGAAAAGTAGATGCTTCTATATAATTATGCTCCGTAAGTATAAATTCGAATGGCAGAGGTTTGAACAGGAATTCTTAGATTTTCTTGCCGAGAGGGAATATCCTGAGAGACTTCGAAGACTTGCGTTATTGCCTATTCAGGAACTTAAGAGCAAGAAGGCTTTGGAAACTGTTACCACCGCAAAAATTTTCTACGTGGGTGAATTTCAAGCCTCTTTCAATTCAATAATTTATTCAGAGGCTAGGCAAACTTTCGGCAAATGGAAAATGCTATGCAAGCTAATTGAACTAAACCTTAATCACCCGGATCTGGAGCAATATTTCTACAGGGAATACATTGAGCTTGCAAGGAAATGTTTGTCGCCGCAACAAACTAAGCGTATTGAATCCATGCTAAAACTACCTCTAACTAGTAGCAGAGCTCCTTTTGATCCCTTCAATAAATCTTTGAATGAGACTTTACCGGCCTTTATATCACAGCCTATAGATCCGGAGGAATTCAAGCCTGATACAAAACTTCCATTTTCAGAGCCCCTACTGCTTAAAATATTCTGGTCTGTTCCACAAATCGGAGGATTTTTGTTCCTTCTCTTAAAAAGAGGATTCTTCGGAGTGATAAGCAATAGAACCCTGGCAGGACATTTTGCTAGTTCCTTTACATCGTTGGAAACCGGTAAAATGAGCAGTAAGAGCCTTGAAAATAATATAAAAATAGAACCAGAGACCTACAATTTCCTGCTTAAATCCCTAGAAGCGATGATTCAAGATTTGAAAGACGTTTATAAAAGGAAACAGTTAGAAATTCAGCAAAAACAGAAACTGATGGAAGGAAAATAACCCACTTGTAATCCCTCTCGTATTAAAAAAACCAGTAGTATTGGCAATATTAAAACCTGATAAACAACGAACATGAAAAAGGAGCAAGTAAACAATCTGTCAATGACAGATTTTAAAACAAAAAAACTTTTTCTAAGGCTATTACATGCTGCTGAAACGATTGAAGAGAACACAGCGGAGCTTATCCGCGGATTACATTACCTTGTGGTTCAGCTGGAGGAACGGGAAGGCACTAAGGTTATTCCTATTGCCCGGAAAAAACAGCAGGAGTTTCGTGAAAGCTGGCTGGATAAGCAAGAGGTAATGCAATTAATGCCTATTAGTGAAAGGAGCCTTTACACGTTAAGGAAACAGGGGGATCTCCCCTCCTATTCTTTAAAGGGTAAGGTTTATTTCAAATTGTCTGATGTGGAAGCATTAATGAGAGGAAAACCAGGAGACGCGGGTGTAGCTGTGTAATAGATTGTTTAAAAAAGAAGCCCGGGCAAATTGCCCGGGCTTCTTCAGTATGCTACTAATCGACCTTGTTTTCATCAGGTTTCGACTTATTTTTCTGTCGTACTTTCTTCAATGCCTCTGTTTCAAAGCTATTCAGCAGATATAGTTCCAGCTGTTCCAGTCGCTTTTCATGAAAGTTGATCCGCTCGAAGATCCTCCGGTTTTCATTGTGCATGTTCGCCTTGATCAGCTCCGTGCTGGTCTTTATCTCGAAAAGGTTTTGTTCAACCTTCTTGAAATCACTGTGCAATTGCCTTACAAAGAAGGCGATCACCGAGAAGATCAGCGAAAGGATGCTTCCCAGGATAAGGCTGCTGTTGGCCAGGTTTTCCATATTCTTGTATTAAGAGGGTTAAAATAAAGCCGCCGGTCCTTCCGGACGGCGGCTTTAACCTGCTGTTTATTCAAGGATAGTTACCTTACCTCCGTAGAAGGTATTAGAGACCTCCTTGCCGTTTGCCGAAGCAATGAACAAGTAGCAATCTACCTCCTTACCAACCCAGCCGGCTGGTACTGTTACGTCTATTGCCCCATCAGCACGGGTAACCGTACCCAAGCTGTATTCAGACTCCTCATCCACCTGGTTTACCAGCAGTACAGAAACCTTGTCGGTCTCGAGCGCTTTTCCTTTCTTCGAATTGTCTGTCCAGCTGAAGCTAACATGACGTTCTGCAGCAGCTGCTACCGCTGGATCTAAGGGCAAAGGCAAAATACCGCGACTAAAACTCAATGCAGAGGGATCGATATCATAATCTGGATAGTTTCCGGTGATCGCATTCTTTACATTATCGGCTACAGCCACATTGTAAGCAGTTTGCTTTACCGCCAGCTTTTTATACCCTACCTCAATGAAAGGGCGAAGAGAGCTAAGGAAGGCCGTGATCAGGCCAAACTTAGCCTGCTGCTCCAATTGACCCTGGGTGGCTACCCGGTTTTTAGTCATCCTGGGCAAGCTGCGCAGATAATCAACTCCGCGCCAGTTGCTGCCTACTACATTGCCTACTTTTCCATAAAAATTTCCAAAGATTCCATTACTAAACTTTCCCATTTTTTTAAAATTTAAAAGATTAAAAATTCTGTTAAGCCTGCTTTTTTATACCGGTATGTCGCAAAGGCTGAACAAATGTAGAGGGCATTTTTGCATAAAAAAAGGCCTGAGAGGCCCCTTGCCGGCTTTTGCGAGGATTTGCTTGATTTTGCGAGGATTTGCGAACTGTTTGGTACTTTGTTGTGGAATTGTTCGGGAATGACCCCCTATTTGTTGTGAAAACAGGGGGTGTTTTCCCAATAAACTCACAACCGGGTACCAAGATGGTATTAATGAGGATCCGAAAGGGCCCATTTCTTATTCCTTTTCTTTTAAAATACCTAGGTGGTGTAACCCCAACCCCTGCGAAAAATTTTTTCTAGTTGATTCTCTGTGAATTAAAATTAAAAAAAGGGGTTACACTCAGTTTGAGAGGGTTATATAATCCCTTGGCTATTTTTATTCTCTTGACCTTGTACCACACAAATCAGCACATCATGAATTACATCAAACACTTATCAGATTTCTACAATCAACTTTATTGTGATGAGCGCCCCACTCCTATGCATGTCAGCCTGTATCACGCACTTTTCCAGCGATGGAATCATGCGCAGTTCCAAAATCCCTTTGCGGTAAACAGGGCCGAAGTGATGAGACTATCGAAAATTGGATCGGTAAACACCTACACCAAATGTATGAAGGAACTAGCTCAATGGGGTTTCATCGATTACCTACCCTCTCACAGCATTCATGCAGGAAGCCGCATACGTATGATCACTTTTGATAATACTACTGATAATACAGGTGATCATACTACTGATAAAACAGCTGAGATAGAGCTGAGACCATTAAATAAACATAATAAACTAAATAAAACATTAACAAACATCTCTCTAAAAGAAGTTGAAGATTTTTTTGAATTTAAAAATTCAGGAAAGGAGGAAGCCTCTCTGTTTTTCAACCATTACGAGGCCTGTGGCTGGATGATGGGAAAAACGCCTATTCAAAACTGGCATGCAGCCGCCGTAAAATGGATGAACTCAAATTTCACAAAGGCGGCAAAAAAGAAGACAGAGCGGGCAACCCCAGCTAAACCAGTCTCCGGAAACCTATTTGTAAACCCTGTAAAAAACTACAATGAAGCCCTCTGAAACAAAAAATACGCTCGAAGTAGCATCACTTAACTCTCCACCCAAGCAAGAACCGCAAGTTCGGGAGTTTGATGACCTGGCAAATTATCTGGAACAAAAGGGGAAAGAACTTCTGGGAAATCATTTCAGGATCTTTCATGAAGATTACGATATCCTTTTCAGGATCCTGGTATATCTCTTCAAAGACCAGTATCATGCAGAGCTCCTAAATATTGACCTGAAAAAAGGCTTGCTGCTTACAGGTCCGGTCGGATGTGGTAAAACTTCTATTATGACAGTGATCCGCTGCCTGCAGTATCCAGGTCATCACTATCAGATGGTTTCAGCCAGAGACATCTGCATGCAATTCATGTCTCAGGGAGCGCCCGCAGTGCAGCATTATTCCTCCAGTGGTCAGCGCATTCCGCAAGTGTTCTGCTTCGACGACCTGGGCTCAGAAACCAACATGAAATATTTCGGGAACGAGGTGAACGTTATGGCAGAGATCATGCTCTCACGCTACGATCTCCTGATCCACCAACGCATTCCAACTCATGTAACCACCAACCTCTCGGCTACAGAACTAGAACAAGCATATGGAAACCGCATCCGCTCAAGGTTCAGGGAGATGTTCAACCTCATCGCCTGGAGCCCCGAAGCAAAAGACAAAAGGAAGTGATATTCAATCATTCACTCATTCATTCACTCATTCATTCATTCATTCATTCATTCATTAAAATCGATAACAAATGGCAAAATTACCAAACGGCGTATTAGGCAACTTCTACGGAAAAGTAGGAAACATTGTAGGCTACACCCATAAAGGGCAGCAGTGCATCAGACAGGCATCAAGAAAAACAACCAAAGCACCAACAGAGGCTCAGCTTGCACAAAGAGCAAGATTTAGCTTAGTAGGCAGGTTCCTCAAACCGATTAACCAATTCTTAAACAGCTTGCCAAAAAAATCGAAGAACGCGCAAGCCAGAAGTTCAACAGCGATGGCACAAGTGCAGAGGGCAATGGTAGAAGATGGAGAGACTCCTCGGATCGATTATCCCGAAGTAGTTTTGTGTGAAGGGTATGGTGGGATATTTGACGCAGAACTGACCCCTTGCCCCGGAGGTTTTTCCTTTCGATACACGATCCCGCGCTGGACCCGGCTAATGATCGAGGGGATTCATGTTTTAGTTTATCTACCAGAATATGAGGATTGGGTCATCGAAGAAGCAAGATTTGATGGCGAGCAAGTAGCGGGGACTGTGATACTTGAAGATTTCATGGGCCAGACCAGTGCAGAGGTATTTGCTATTGGCAAATATTGCAGGGGGACGAAAGTTACCAATTCCGTATATAGCGGTTCCGTGCTGATCACCGCATCAACAAATCCCGAATAATGGCGATAAAAGTTATCCGAGTAGCTGAGGGGAAGTTCAGTACCCTCAGTCACCTTTACCTCAACGATATCTTTCAATGCTATTTGCTCGAAGATAAGATCCGTAAAGAAAAGATTGCCGGGAAAACCTGCATACCGGAAGGAGAATATCAGTTGAAGCTCAATACCACAGGCGGGATGAATCTGCGGTATAAAAAGAACTATCCCGATATCCATAAAGGGATGATTGAGATCTGCGGCATTCCAAACTTCAGCCTGGTATACTTTCACGTAGGCAATTATATCGATAACACCAATGGCTGTTTACTTGCCGGGCATTATTGGACCATGGTAGATGGCGACTACATCGTTCTGCAATCCGGTCTGGCCTATCGCCTGGTATACCCACAACTCCTCGCGGCCCTAGAGAAAAAGAACAACAAACTAATAATAGAAAACAAAATTCAAAGATCATGAACACAAAACTGAACCTTAGGAGGAGGATCAAGTCCCCTACCCCCAGATTTTTCCGGAAAATAAGAAAAGCAGGCCTGATTGCCGGAGCCGTAGGAACAGCACTTTTAACAGCGCCAATAGCTCTGCCAGCAGCTCTGACGACGGTTGCAGGTTATTTGGTTACTGCTGGAGTGGTGGCAAGTGCAGTTTCGACGACTGCGGTGGAGAGGGAATAATTGTGATTTTAAATACCGAGCTACGATGTCCCCTTGTTAGCCTCGTAGCTTGTTTCTAAACTTTGGTCTCCTTTCATTTTTAAGCAATTTACCGGCTTTCTTGTGATTTTTCTTGGTCTCCGCCAATAAAAGGCTCTAGTTCTGTTAGCCTTCATTAATTAGCGGAAAAGCAAAAAATATCCCCAATTATACAAACGCAACCAAAATGGTCATCTTTTTAAATTCCTCCTCACTATATCCATACTGCCGAACTGCAGCATTGTTGCATTCTAAAAAATTAAGAGTACCAAGGTCATAAATCCACATAGGATTTGGATTGGAGAAAAATAAATACTTATACTGTTCCTCTGAAATGCAAAGCTTCTTCTTGTGAATGGCTAGCAATACAAAAAGCAGTGCGCTACTCGTCAAAACGAATAAAGCTCCCTTAGCCGTTTAAAAAAAACGCTTCATCTATCTTCCCATTAAAAACATGTACTATCCGGTCGGTTAGAATAAACCAAGGTATTCCAAATAGCAAATAACCAAAAACAGGCTTATAAATACCATTGTTCATGTAATAAGATAGTTTTACTTTCTTCAATCGATAGCACCAGAACTCTTGTTAATTTGTCAGAGGAATTATATCGATCCGTTTTTTACAGAAGCTACATTTTTTTCTCTCGCCATCGTATCGGTATTTCCATTTATGGAAGCCCAGCGGGCAAAATAATAATCGAAAAAAAAGCTTGATCAATGACTTGTTTTTTAGGATAAAAGTTGCTTATTAGATTTTATGCAGTAAGGTCTGCTTCAATATCGCTTTAAGGTCTTCGAGTTTTAAAGGTTTTGTTGCAAAATCGTCCATTCCAGCATTTAAACATTCTTCCCGATCCTCAGCCGAGGCATTAGCAGTCATAGCTACAATCCGTGGTTGTTCAATTTTCATTGACCGAATCACTTTAGTTGCCTCCAATCCGTCCATATCAGGCATCAATACATCCATCAAAACCAGATCATATTCTTTTAGCTTAAGAATGTTAACTGCTTCGACTCCGTTATTTGCCATATCAAGGGAATAGCCTAACTTATTCAGAACTCTTGATATTAGCTTCTGATTAATCAGGTTATCCTCTGCTACCAATATTCTTTGAGGATAGATTTCAGCAAAATCTTCGGAGAAAGGGGTAGGAACATTTGAAATATCTAATCCCTTTAAATCAGTTTTGCTTTTATTAAGTTCAGTCTGGATAGTATTGTACAGCAAATTTTCCTTAACCGGCTTCGTCAGTACGGAGGAAAATAAATGCGGAAACTTCGTTCGGGTCACATCTCCTACGGTGCTAAATAAAACGATAGGAACATACGGCTGGATCTTCTTAATCGCTTCTGCCAGTTCCACTCCATCCATTTCCGGAAGCACTTTATCTGTAAGAATAAGGTCGAAACGGGTGTTTTGCGAGACGATTTCAAGCGCTTCTTTAGGTGTTTCTTTGCATATTGCAACCAATCCCCAATGCTCTAGCTGGGCTTTTAAAATATCAAGATAGTTCCGATTATCATTAACAATAAGTATTCTTTTGTTCTTATTATCCTCTGAAAGGATCCGCATATTAATTTTTATGCTTTCTGACGGCTGATATGGAATATCGAATGAAAAAGTACTTCCAGCACCCACAATGCTGTTTACTTCTATTTTTCCTCCCATTAGATTAACAAGCCGTTCTGATATAACTAGGCCAAGACCTGTCCCTCCATATTTTCTGGTTGTTGATGAATCCACTTGGGAAAATGCTTTGAAAAGGCGGGAAATTTTATTTTCGGGGATTCCAATCCCTGTATCAATCACGTTGAAATTAAGAAAAAGCCCTTTCCCTTTAGATTGTTCTAGGCCTACTTTCACCAACACTTCTCCCGAAACAGTAAACTTAATCGCGTTATTTATTAAATTAATCAAGACCTGGCGCAAACGATGACTGTCTCCCATGATATTGGAATTGATTGCGGGATCAGTGGTATAAATCAAGTCTAGACCTTTATCTGCAGCTTTGACAGCAAAGACATCCATTACTGATTCAATGCATTCAGTCAGATTAAAATCGTGGTGCTCTAACTCGAGATGACCAGCTTCTATCTTAGAATAATCCAGAATATCGTTAATTAATGCTAGTAATGCATCTCCGCTTTTGCTTATTATATCTACATATTCCTCCTGCTCGCTATTTAAAGACGTTGAGGTTAAAAGCTTAGCCATACCAATTACCCCGTTCATTGGCGTACGAATTTCATGACTCATCGTTGCCAGGAACGAGCTTTTTGCCTGATTTGCTTTATCTGCCTTTGTCCTTTCCTCGGAAAGGGCTCGGTTTAGTTCGTTTAAATTCTCTGTTTGAACAGTCAACTCCTCGGATTGCGCCTGCAGTTCCTCATTAATTGCCTGAAGCTCTTCAGTTTGCACCTGTACCCTTTCCAAACTTAATTTTAGATCTGTAATGTCTTTAGATATGTTATGAATCCCAATAACCTCTCCATCAACAATAACAGGAATTTTAGATACATGAATGAAGCATCTTTTACTTAAAGAAGGAATAAAGAGTTCTTGTTCAAAAGTTACCGGTTGCCCCCTTAGGGTAATTTGTAATTGTTTTTCAGACGCTTCTACTTTATCTGGTTCAACAAAGTATGAATAATGCTTATTAATAACAGCTTCCGGGGGAAGACCATATAGAGTTTTAACAGAATTGTTGATATCAGTGATATATCCATCTCTGTTTTGATAGTAAACCATATCAGGGTTGTTTTCGAATAGAGATTTATACTTGATCTCACTTCTCTTAACCTCAAATTGAGCCGTTTTAAATTCAGTAATATCGAAAGTTATTCCAACAAACTTGGGAGCCCTGCCGGAAATGCTATCTACAACTACCTCCCCAATATCTCTTACATACTTCAGTGATCCGTTTTTCAAGACAATCCGATACTCAATATCATACCGGCCCTTTAGCTCTACTGCACGGTGAACTTCCGTTTCAAAGTACAGAATATCTTCGGGATGAATGAAACTAAGATAAGTATCATAATTTAGGTCAACGCTTCCTGGTTCTATTCCTAATATTCGAAAAAGCTCCTCAGACCAATAGTTTTGATTGCTATAAACGTCTCCTGATAACATTACTTCCCAACTTCCAGCCTTGGCGACAGAAAGCATCGCATCCCGGTGCTTCGCCACTTTTTCAAGCTCATTCACTTGGAGTTTAATGGAATTGACCTCGCGTTCCAGCAGAGTTAAGAGGTCGGAAACGTTACCGAAATTTTCTGTGCCGGAATCATTAGGTTTTATAATGTCAGGTCTAAGACTACCTAGAATTGCTGCAAGCCTCCTCTCTATAACATCCGAATCTGCTAATCCTGAACGCTGGGCGTAGAAATCGTTATAATCCTCAAGGATCTCTACAAACAAATTTTTATACTTTTCAGGAATGCTTTTATATTTTGGATGCTCCTTTACCCTTTCTAAATGCATGGATTAGTGTACGGCGTAGTCGAAAAAAAGTTGCCAAGTGTGCTTCTTAGTGTAATAAAACCAGAACCTCAGATGAAAATAGGCACCGATATCATCCGTATCTAAATCCTTATTAAATAAGGACCGTTAAAGTGGAATCACCGCGAAATAAGGAAATTGGCTTTTGTAAACAACGTTAATTGTACGGGCTGAAGTCTAAGAAGTTAGGTTAGTTAAGGGAGGTTTGGGATTTTATATTCCTTTTGCTATTCTCAATTATCCTTACAGCACTTAATCAAATCTCCTTTCCTCTTAATGCATTATTCAGTTACACGAGCTGCAAACAAGTTTTGGCTTAAATGATGATTTTTAAACTAACAAAGCTACTTTTACCCCTACTGGATAAGAATTGAGTACAATAGAAATGGATTCGAGGTTAAATAGGATAAGACAATTGGAAGACGAGCACGGATTTGGACTAGTAGGGACATACCTACTGGACTATCAGAAGAAAATAGTGTATGCAGATAAAACCTTAAGTGCTATGTACGGATTGCCGTTTGATGAAGCAGGTATTCCGCTAGCTGATTTCTTAAAAAACATCGATGAAGAGGACCTTCAACGCGCCAATCATTTGAGAGAGGCTCAAATAAATAAAAGTGAGCCTTACCAGATTGAATACCGCGTTAGAATCTCCCCTGAGAAAACGAAATGGGTTTTAGCAAGAGCTAAGGCTAAAATGGTGGATGGAGATCTCTTTTATGAGGGCATTGTGGTTGACGTAACTTCAGGAAAAGAGGCCGACATTGCGCTTCAGACTCAAAACAAGTTGATTAGGACGATCACCGACAATGCAACATCTGCCCTGTTTTTAATGAATGACAAAGGATATTGTACTTTTATGAACCCAGCCGCCGAAACCATGTTTGGCTACACATTAACGGAGATTAAAAGTAAACCTCTGCACTATTTAATACATCATCATTACCCTGATGGTAGGGAGTATCCAATGGAAGAATGCCCACTGGATAGGGCGCTACCACAAAACTTCGAAATGCGTGCGCATGAAGATCTTTTTTTTCGTAAAGACGGAACTTCTCTCCCTGTACTCTGCGCTGCCAGCCCTATTTTCGAAAATGGAATTCCGGTGGCAACAGTGATCGAAGTTCGAGATATTTCAGAGCAGAAGAAAGCAAACATGCTCCTGCAAACCCATGCAGAACGTCTTGAAATATTAAACTCGATAGGTTTATCAATTTCAGAGAGTTTAGACTTGCAGGAAATACTACAAAAGGTTACCGATGCAGTAACTAAGCTGACAGGCGCCAATTTTGGGGCTTTCTTTTATAATACGATTAATGCATCTGGCGAGGCTTTTTTGCTATATACATTGTCAGGAGCCCCGAGAGAGGCCTTTGAAAAATTTGGCACACCTCGCAATACCGCTGTTTTTCATCCCACATTTGCCGGAGAGGGCGTGGTTAGGGTAGCTGATATCACTAAGGATCCACGCTATGGCAAAAATGCACCTAATAATGGAATGCCGGCAGGGCATCTTCCGGTAGTAAGCTATCTTGCTGTACCAGTAATTTCGAAATCTGGTAAAGTTATTGGAGGGCTCTTTTTAGGCCATAAAGATGCAGATGTATTTACAGCAGAACACGAGAGTTTAGTTCTTGGAGTCGCTTCGCAAGCGGCAATAGCTCTGGACAACGCAAAATTATACGAAGAGGTAAAAGAACTCAGCATAAAAAAAGATGAGTTTTTGTCTATCGCCAGTCATGAACTTAAAACTCCGCTCACCAGTATTAAAGCCTTCAACCAGTTGATGCAGCGTACGAAAGACTGCGCCAAGTTGTCGGATTTTGTTCAGAAGTCTGCCGAGCATATTAGCAGGTTAGAGAAGCTTATAAATGACCTGCTTGACGTTAGTAAGATCAATGCGGGTAAGCTGCAATTTACTATGGAACAATTCAACTTCAGGCAGATCGTTACAGATTGTGTGGAAAGTGTTCAGCACCTTGCTCCATCTCATAAAATTTCTGTCGAAAATGCTGTTGACGTTCTATATACCGGCGATCGTTTGAGGTTAGAACAAGTATTAAATAACTTTTTGACCAATGCCGTTAAATATTCTCCTGGAGGGGAAAGGGTATTAGTTAGCAGCACCTTACAAAGTAATAATCTGATAGTTTCAGTACAGGATTTTGGTATCGGAATTCCTCAGGACCAACTGGATAAACTATTTGACCGATACTATAGGGTAGATAACACCTCAATGCGGTTTGAAGGCTTGGGATTAGGTTTATTTATATCATCCGAAATATTGAAGCGCCATGGTGGCGACTTTTGGATTGAAAGTGAACAGGGGAAAGGCTCAACCTTCTTTTTCAGGCTGCCACTTGAAAGGCAGGGGGAAGCGGAGGTAACAGAGACAGAGATCTCTTATAAAGATTCTTCTATTACCATTCTATATAACCAGCAGGACGATCGAATTGAAGTGGATTGGAAAGGCTTTCAAAATTTTTCTTCGGTCCAGAACGGCTGTATGAAAATGTTGGAAATATTAAAAAAGAATCAGTGTTATAAAGTAATTAATGATAACAGAAATATTCAGGGAACCTGGTCAGAAGCAGCAGAATGGGTAGGTAGGGAATGGTTTCCTATGATGGAAGAGGCTGGTCTCCGTTACTTTGCATGGATCTTCTCTCCCAGCACTTTCAGCCAATTATCCGCTAAAAAGAGCGTAGATATAAAAGAGGGTAGGGTGATGACCGAATTTTTTACAGATATCGGTTCGGCAGAAAAATGGTTGGATGATAAAGGAGGTTAAGTCCCTCAGACGTGAAAGAGAAAAACTTCTGTTTTTCTCTTTCACGTGAAAATACAGATTTCAGATGCCAGATAGTCGTTCAAAGGCAGATATGTCCCTGTCTATATTTGTGCTTTTTCGTATAATTGAATTTCCTCTATTCGTCGTTCAAGTGCTCTTGTAACATTACTGGAAAGTCATTCCAATCTCTTATACTCGTCAGCCCGAAACTTACGAGGCCTTGTATCGATTACACAAAATTCTCCAATCTTATATCCTTCTTTTGACAATATAGGTGCAGCAGCATAAAACCGCAGTCCGAATGCTCCGGTTACGAAAGGGTGAGCAAGCAAATGGAGGTCTGTCCCTGAATATTTTTAACGTAGCTGGTGGTTGTGGACCAGCATTGGCGCCCTTAATTAGAATTCGTCTAGTTGATATATCCACTGAATCAACTGAAGAAAAGTATTGTGATATTACAATAATTCGGATTCAATAATTCATAACAACAAGTTCATTTTTTTACATCATTTTTGATTAATGATTAATGAAGAAAAGTTTACGACAGAGCTAAGACAGAAATTTGAAAGCTACTCTCCGATTTCGAATAGATCCTGGGAATTCATAAAAGAGCATATAAGATTTGAATCTGTTAAGAGAGGTGAAATTGTACTTATGGAGGGTCAAATTTCTCGGAAGATTTATTTTGTGTGCTCTGGGGCTGTACTGGAAGTTTCTTATGTTACCCTACAGGCATCATTAATGGGGAAACGCCTCTATGATAAACTAGGCTTTAAAGAGGATTTCATCCTTAAGAACTACATTTTGAAACAAGATATCTAATAATGGAACTCTTAAAAAATTGAAACTGGCGTTATGCTACTAAGAGCTTTAATCCTAACAAAAAAATTGACCAGGATAATCTAGAAAGAATTAAGGAGGCTGTCAGACTTTCAGTTTCTTCTTACGGGCTTCAATTGTATAAAGTTCTTATTATCGAGGACATAGAACTTAAAGGAAAACTAATGTCTGCATCATGGAACCAGCAACAAATTATTCAATGTTCTCATCTTTTTGTATTTTGTAACTACACGAAAGTAAATGCTGAACATATTCATGATGTTCTTAAATTGCAATCGGAAATTCAGGGAATGCCAATGGAAGAATTAGTAGGATATCAAGATTTTTTAATCTCCAAGATATCTGAACAATCTGACGAGGAAATAGTAAGTTGGTTAAAAAGACAACCGTACCTAGCGTTGTCCAATCTACTTATAGCTTGTGCCGAACTTAAAATAGATGCTTGCCCTATAGAAGGTTTTGAGCCAAATAAGTACAATAATATTTTGCAACTTGAACAGAAAGGGCTGAATGCTATTGTACTGGCTGCGATTGAATATTGCTCGGATGAGGATCCCAATCAGAGCGCCAAAAAAGTTAGGAAATCCAAAAGTATGCTTTTTGAGCACTTATAATAAAGAGAAGATATATTATGGAGTCTTATCCAATAATGGAAGCACTCATACAACAATTAAACATTAAATGGAAAGTATTTTCGATGCCTGGATGACGAGCAGGCAATTATATTCTGATTTATTTGACAAGTATAGCCTAGATGAGCTTAATAATATTCCTAAAGGATTTAACAATAATATTATCTGGAACATTGGTCATGTTATCGTAGCACAACAGTCGTTGATTTACAAGTCTTCTGCCCAATCGATGCTTATTTCTGAAGACCTTTTTCATAAGTACAAGCCGGGCACAAAGCCGACTGAAGTTGTTGACCAAGAAGAGGCAGATGAGTTGAGACAACTTTTAACTACTCTAATTCCCCTTACAATAAATGATTTTCACAGCGGTAAATTTAAAGTATTCAACGCTCGAACAACAGGAACTGGCTTCTTACTTAGCTCGCTTACTGATGCTTTTGTTTTCAATAATTTCCATGAGGGCTTGCATTTAGGTTACATAATTAGTATCAGAAAATTTTTAAATTAAGCAGACCTGTTGCTTTCCGATGTAAAGGTGAAGCGCGTCTAGAATTTTTTTAATCTTTAATTATTGTATGATGAATAATTACAGCGCGAAAGCTGAAGCATTTTTAAAGCTTCATCCAAATCAAACTTTATTTCTACTGCCTAACTGCTGGAACGCTGCAAGTGCCAGAGTATATCAGGAGGCGGGGTTTCCGGCTATTGGAGCAGTAGTGCTGGCATTGCTTTTTCTATGGGCTATTCGGACGGCGAAGCAATTCCCTTTGACGAAATGCTTTATGTTTAAGCCGGATTGTAAAATCAGTGGATATTCCAGTCTCTGCTGATATTGTAGGCGGCTTTGCGGATTCACATCTTGAATTAGAATACAATATTTCTAAACTTATCGAAGCGGGAATTGTAGGCGTTAATATAGAAGATAGCATTAATGAGGGTACCTTGAAGCAAATTTCAGAGCAGGTTAAAAACCTTGAGGTAATTAGAAGCGTTGCCCAGCGCTACCAAGTGCATTTAGTCATTAATGCCCGAATCGATACCTATTGGCAGAATGGAGATAGCTCTGATATTGAAGAGACGATAGAAAGAGCGTATGCATATAAAAAAGCAGGAGCAGACTGCATTTTCGTTCCGGGGATAACCAATCTTGAGGAAGTAAGAGAACTTAGAAAAAAAGTGAATTGCCCAATCAATCTTTTGGCCAATAATCTTCCAATAGAAAAGCTTCAGGAATTGAAAATTGAACGGCTCAGCCTTGGTGGACTTCCATTTCGAGCTACACTTGGATACTTAAGTGCCTCCATTAATGAACTTCAAATGAAAACCAATTTAAATTCCTTTAACAAGTATGCAATGAACTATAACAAGCTGATGGAATGGTTTATGTAACTGAGTTAAATTAGGGATAAAGAATTTCAAGTAAAAATTGTTGGAACTGAAAAATTGTATAAGACTGTGTGGACTTGATTTATCTACTTCTGCAACAGCACTATGACTTTCCGGACCTCGAGTTGCACTTCTTAAATCAGTTTTGACAATGTGAGATTTATAAATAATTCATCACTGGGTGATAATTTCTGATTTCAGGTATTAACACCTAAAAATTTATGACAAAGTTTTCCGAAAGTTCAGACAAGCATTTTGCTAAAGACATTATTGAGGCGGCATCCAACCAGAGTAAAGCGTGGTTAAAGTTTATTGAGCAAGTAGAAGATGTAGAAACTAATATCCCTACGAAGTATAAAGAACTAATATCTATAGGGATAGCATTAACAACACAATGTCCTTACTGTATCGAAAAGCATATCAGTCTAGCTAAAGAGGAAGGCGCTAGTAAAGAGGAAATAGCTGCAACCATCATGATTGCTGCAGCTCTTCGGTCGGGTGCCGCCTTGGGTTATGGATTGCTAGCTATGAAATTTTATAAGGAGGAGTCGGAATAGCTAATTAATCGATTTCTTCTTTAATTGTTTCAGGCATTTATACTGTTGATTTGCAGCAGTATGCCTGTTTTTCCAGCCCATTTTCTTTATCAATGTCTCCATTGGCATCATGGTAAAAAAAAGAGCCTTTAGGATACGTTGACAATGCCCTGTAATTTTTGACAGCAAACCTTGAACCCTTTCTTCCACCGTTGGTTCTGGTTTTGATTCGTACGAGAAAGTGATGCACTCTTCTTCGTAAATATTGCTGTAATTTATTGCTTTAGATTGCCTTAACCTTTTGAGCCATAAGTTTCTAGCGACACTAAACAAGTACGTTTTGGGAGATGAGGTCAGTTGAAAACCGGGTGTACGGATTTTCTGAATCAATACGATGAGAGCTTCCTGAAAAATATCTTCAGCATCCTCAAGGGTACCAGAATTACTACTAATGTAATTCTGGATACCAGGAAAACAATCGTTGTATAGGGCCCTAATAGATTCCTCCTGACCAGCCTCCCATTGTTTAATGGATATATCTTCAGTCTTCATTGAGCTAATATCCTCTTTTCGGAGTATCTTTAAACATTAAAACTAAGCACGCTGCAGCTAAACTTTGCCATCAATAATAGTTTACCTGTTCAGCTCCTTGAGAATTCCCTCTGCCCTATCCAGAGATTTATCGTATTTATTAAACACCCAGCGCGTGAAATAGTAAAGAAAAGGAGCCGCTAGCGCGTACAGATACCATAGTGTTGCTGACTCAAACAAATCCTGATCGTTCATCAACTTACCGAGTAACGGTATAATAGTAACAAAAAGCATTGCGCCCAGGTAAAAACTCATTTTTTGAAGTCTTATGAGACTTATCTTTTTCATACTGTGGTCTGACAATGCCTGTTTGTAATTTTTATTCGGAATATCAATGGAACCCATTTTAAACACTGAAATAAGTGATATTACTGGTAGTACGATGAGCACTAATACCGAAATTATCCCACAAGTTATCAGATACCATGAATCAAGTTTTTCAATACCGTTAATAACAAAAAGCAATGCAGCCAGACAAACTCCTGCTCCTGTAAATTCCGAAAACTTCATTGCCCTGAATTTATTCTTGTAGTTTTGTTTAGTCATCTCTATTATTTTAGAATCTGTTAATTTTTCTTGTTTATCAATATCTGCAGATAGCTCAAGCCACTGTTTTTTTAACTCATCAAAATCCATATCCTACTTTTTCTATTTGTACTGTTAATTTTTTCTTGATCCTTCCTAAGCGGGTTCCGACATTCGTGGTTGTAAATCCTGTTACAGCAGCAATTTCCTCGTAACTTTTCCCTTCTAGAAAAAGGAAAACAATCGCTTTTTCGACCTCGTTCAGTTTCTTTATCTGCTTAAAGAGTAGCTCGTGCGTGTAGTTCCGGGAACTATCGACCATGTCTGCTCTGTTAAGTAGCTTATCATCGATTTCAACCTGATTTGCTTTCTTCCTGCCTTTGTCCAAATATCGAATGCCGGTATTTAAGGCAACCCGATACATCCAGGTGCTGATCTTAGATTCATTACGAAAAGATGAAAAGCTTTTCCATAACTGATATATGATATCCTGACGCAGGTCCTGCTCATCCTCCGGATTGTTCGAGTACATTTCGCCACCTTATAAATAAGACCTTCATTCTCCCGAATGATTTCGATAAACCTGATTTTGGCTTCACTCGAATGATTAGACATGCTTAATAAGTGTAGGGAAGGTCCTAAAAATCACAATTACTTTATCTTTTTTCTCCTTCATCGGACGCAAGTGACATAAGGCGTCCTTTTCTGAGACTAAAACGATTATTGGTCCTGCTTTTTGAACCTTAATGTTTTAAAAGGTAAATATAGGATTGGCAGTAGCTTTACCTCGTTATACTGAATTAAAAAGCCAGGGCCAGCCCTGACTTGATATTACAGATAGTTCGTAAGATGATTGGCTCTGGTTTATATTTAAGCTAGGTCATCGCTATTAATTTAATACTTCTGCAGCGAATGGATTATCAACGAGCCAGAGCCAAAGTCCTTCACTGTTCTTTTTCATTAGACATGAAGTTGCTCCATTCATTAAAACCGGCTCTCCATTTGGCATAACAGCTTCTAAAGTCCATTTATCCATCCACAGCGCCATGTCTCCGACGATTGTAAATTTCTGCCGGCTCCCTTTTATGGAAGGCTTCCACGAGCAGAGATGTTCGAGAGATTTTTGAATATTGTCTAAGCCTCTTATCTCTTGCCCATCTTGTTCAATATACACTGCGTTTGTATCAAAACAACTAAGGGCGCCTTCAAGGTTTCCATTAAGTATGCAGTGCCTGAAATATCTTACTGCACCAGCTGGCTCAGTCCTATCAAAGTTTTGTACCATAAGTTGTTTATTTAATTAATTAAAGAGCCTTCGGGTTTCCTTCCGGCGAAAATATGTATCGGATAATACATTTTCAATGAATCATCAAATTGTGTTGCCTTTATTCCAAGTGTATCAATCCCGACATCTTCAATAATCATTCGGCGCAATTTTTCCTTGTCGCAAAAAGAAGCTTTAAGTTGATCTTCCAACTCAATTTCCATATAGTAATTGTCATGTTGTATGGTTATTAAACCGGATGAGACGAAAAGCTCCCGATGTTCATTTACGGACAGAGCAGATACATGAGATGAATCTCTTAATAATTCCATTTCATTATACCTATCCTTTTTTTCATCGGGCAGCGCGACGTCGGCAACCAGGATAAGCCCGCCCGGTTTGCATACTCTTACCATCTCTGATAATACCTTTTTTGGTATGTTTAAGTGATGAAAACTGAACCTGGAGATAACTATTTCGAACGTATCATCTTCGAAAGGCAGAGAATTTACATCTCCCTGAATAAATTCGACGTTGTTTAGTCCCTTGCTTTTTTGCAAGCGCTTAGCCTCGTCAAGCATTTCCGGTGTAAGATCGATTCCTGTTACCCCTTCTACATATGCAGCAAATGCAAGGCCTACAATACCTGAACCACAGGCAACATCTAATACCCTGTCAGTTACAGTTGGTTCTGCCATGTTAAAAAGCCGGATTAAGTCTTGAGTATGAGCGCTAAGGGCGGTATACGCTTTCGCCTGCTTCGCGAATTGCTCTTTGATCTCCTTGTTATGAATCTCTGATTTCTCGGTCATCTGTTTTTTTCTGCAAAACACTAAATTTACCTGCTGATAGGATATCGATATTTAGTCAATGAGTAATGGTAAGAGGACAATTATAGATGTAGATGCTGGCTTCGATCTGGATCCAAGCCGGCCGCTGATCTCTTTTTCCCAAAAGGTCATCAATACTCAATGCGCTTCAGCTCATCATCATCCCCGCGCTCAGTTAATTTATTGTGACCAGGGAGTGATGAAAGTTGAATTTGCTACCGGGGTATGGATTGTTGGATCGTTACAAGCGATGTGGATTCCAGGCGACGTGGTCCACCAGGTTTATTTTCCTGAGCATGCGAACTTGAATTCGATTTTTATAGCTCCTTCCATTGCATCTGAGCTTTCTCAAACCAGTTTTGCATTTCACATTGATGATTTCTGCAAAAGCCTGATTTTAAAAATTACATCCTTTAATAATCAATCTCCTCTCACTGTTCAGCAGAAGCGGATTCAACAAGTTTTTCTTGATGAGCTTTCTCTGGCTAAACCCAGTACAACCTTTCTACCTTTAAGTAACCATCCGAATATCAAAAAGATAGCAGAGGCGCTTGAAGAATCTTATGAGTACAAATGCCCGATAAACTATTATGCCGACTTATGCTGTGTTAGCACCAAAACCCTATCCAGGTTGTTCAGGAAAGAACTCGGGCTAACGTTTTCGGAGTGGATATTAAGATATAAGTTAATAAAAGCTGTCAATCTCCTAGGCAACAATCACTCGGTAAAAGAGGTGGCATTTGAACTTGGCTATGAAAACTCCAGCTCATTTATATACACTTTCAAAAAGTTTTTTAAGGTAACCCCGGGTTCTCTTACTTCTGGTACAAAAATGTCAAAATCCCTGATGAAACCTTCCTATAAATTCAATGGAGGTAGTTTCTGATCTATCTTTTCCATGTGGCAGGGATTGTTTACTTTCGCTTAGACCCCTTGCAAAAACAACAGTTGTTCATTAGCCATTTAATTTTCACAGTCCAAAACTACGCTCGTCCCCATAATATAGGATCCCTTTAGCTACTACAAACCCGTCTAGGAAAGTGAATAATGATTGTCGAGCTTATTTTTACAACTTGACATAATACAACTATACATATTTGCATAAATACATAAAAAATAGAATTAGAGTACTTACTATCGTGGACTATTAGCCCGATAGTAGATACTAGTATGTTTGGAATGACAATACAGTCAACTGGTGTTAACTTAAAAAGCGATGGAGATAATTTGGGAATTGGACGTCAATTAATTCCTGAAATCATAACACCAAATGTAGCTAATATGAAAAAAGCTGTAATAGTAGCATTCGATAAATTTACAGACATTGATATTTTTTTAGCATGGGACTCACTTAATCGAGTTAAATTCAGAGACAGAGACCTTCAAGTAAAGATCGTTGGAACTGAAAAATCACCTAAGTCTGCATGTGGACTTGATTTGGCAACTCATGGACCTGTGAGGATGCAATGATGGAGACCTTGTGGTTGTGATTAAGAAATCTATCCATCTGCTGAGCACGCAATTAATCAGGATTGCCCAGCAGATTTCAAAAATTTTACTTGTTTTAAAGTGGCTGAAAACAACCCGTCTTTACAACAAGGATGAGATCATTTTAATCCCGTATTCGAGCTGATCTTCGTTCAATGATGCATAGCCAAGGCGTAAGCCGTTGATTGGCTTATCGAAGCTAAAGTCCTGAGGGGAGATGATCTGTATCCCTTTGTCAAGCAATTTTACAGCTATTTTTGAAAGGTTTGTTTCTTGTTTCGGTGTTAGCCAGAAGGCCAGCCCACCCTCGGGCTTATGAAAATTCACTTTCTCAGACAAATGCTGATTGATCACCTTTTCAAAAAAATCACGCTTGTTTTTATAATGAAGTGTTGCTTTACGAAGATGACGCTTAATATGCCCCTCATTAATCAATTGCAATACTGCTTGGGCCATAATATTATCTCCTTGCACATCTATAATCTTTCTCAGCTCAGTCACTTGTGCAATCAGATTTCTCGACGCTGCCAGATAGCCTAGTCTCAGTGCAGGGGCAACAATCTTGCTCATGGTACCTATATAGATGAAGTTTTCAGCATTTTCAAAGCTGCTTACGGGAAGTATAGGACGTTGGCCAAAATGAAATTCGTTGTCGTAGTCGTCTTCTATTATTGTAAATCCATGCTTATTAGATAAAGTTACCAGTTCCAGCCTTCGTGGCAAACTAAGGGTTACGGTTGTAGGAAATTGATGGTGAGGTGTGATATAAATAGCTTTAATGCTGCCATAGTTCTCAAGCAGCAACTTAAGGTCTTCAATAATTAACCCCTCATTATCTACCCCCACGGGCAAGATTTGGGCACCAGCACTTTTAAATGCTTGCCATGCAGGTTTATACCCTGGATTTTCCACCACAACATGATCCCCTTTTCGCAAAAGGCACTGGGCGGACAGATACATTGCCATTTGACTTCCTCTTGTTATAAAGATTTCATCTGCTGAAAGTCGCATTCCCCGCTTAAAATTCAGCATTTGGATAATGGCATTACGAAAGTCAGTGTCTCCGGATGCATTACTGTAACCCATAAGTTGCCATCTTCCCTTCCGACTGAATATTTGCCTGTAAGCTGCTGCAAGTTCAGTAATTGGCGCGATCCGGGTATCAGGAAGGCCGTCATCAAAAATAATTTTCGGCTATAGAACTACCTCTTCCTTAATCCTTTGGGGAGTATTAAGCTTTACCTCCGGAAAGGCTGGAAGCTGCTTAGCAATAAAAGTTCCTTTCCTCTCCTTAGATTCTAACCAGCCTTCAGCCAGTAATACATCCAAGGCCTCAACAATTGTATTTCGATTTTATTTCAATATAGAGGCCAGCTGCCTACTGCCGGGTAGGGCGTCCCCACGGTTAAGTTTACCCGTCTTAACGGCATTAATGATAGCATCAGCAATCTGTATATAGATGGGCCTTTCACAATTGACATCGATAATTATTTGAAGATCCCAAGGTCTAAGCATATCTGGACTAGTTTGTTTTGTGATTTCTGCACCAGTAAGGCAGTCCAAATATAATTCATTTTTGTAGTGCAATACTGCAATAACATTATCTTTTTTTATGGCAAATAGCAATTTTAACTCTGCAGAGTCAGAAACCCAAACAGTGATTTATGAGCAAAAGCAGTTCAGCTCGAAAGACTTTCATAAAACCTTTGCAAGGCCTATTTATGTAAAGCCAACCAACCTTATACACAAAAACGTCGAAGAAGCCGGAGAACATGACGGATTTTCTACAGAGCGGAAACATCCCGTTTTTTTTGTGGACCTACCAAGCAAGAATGTGAGTATGACGATAGGCGGCCTTCTTCCAGGGCAGTTGACAAACAAACATCGTCACACCTACGAAACAGTGCTTTATGTTTTGGAAGGAAAAGGTTACACTGAGGTCGAAGGAGAAAAAGTAGAATGGCAGAAGGGTGATGCTGTATACATCCCATCCTGGGCTTGGCATAGACACCAAAACCTAAGCAACACAGAGATGGCCAAATACATTGCTTGTGAGAATGCCCCTCAGTTGCAAAACCTTGGTGTTGCTCTTCGAGAAGAAGAAGGAAGAGATCTGTAATTAACCTATCAACTGGGCTTTTAACTAATAAGTCTTTTATCTTACAAAATAAATACAAATGAAAGAAAATCTTCTTGAAGGAGTAATTGCTTATCCTATCACTCCATTTGACAATAATGAACAAGTCGATATTCCACTTTTCAAAGTGCTTGTTGAACGCTTGATAGCATCCGGCTCCCATGCAATTGCCCCTTTGGGCAGTACAGGAGTCCTGCCTTACTTAACGGACGAGGAAAAAGAAGCTGTAACCGAAGCAACTATCCAACAAGTAGCAGGCCGTGTACCTACCTTAGTGGGTGTATCTAACTTAACTACTGAAAAAACCGTGTATCATTCTAAGTTTGCTGAAAAGGCGGGGGCTACAGCGGTAATGATTATACCTATGAGTTATTGGAAACTAACGGATGATGAGATTGTGAAGCACTATGAGGCAGTTGCTTCTAAGATTTCGTTACCCATTATGGCTTATAATAATCCTGCAACGGGAGGGGTAGATATGTCTCCTGCACTTCTAAAAAGATTGGTTGAAATCCCTAACATTACGATGATTAAGGAGAGTACAGGCGACGTTCAGCGGATGCACTATCTAAGGCGGGAATTAGGCGACGATGTTGCCTTTTATAATGGCTCTAATCCTCTGGCGCTTGCTGCCTTCGCTGCTGGCGCTACAGGTTGGTGTACAGCGGCCGCTAATTTGATCCCTGAACTTAATTTGAGCCTCTATCAAGCAATCCAATCGAATAACCTGCCAGAGGCACAAGCGGTATTCCTCCAGCAAATAGACTTGTTGAAATTTATTGTAGCTAAAGGACTACCAAGAGCAATTCAGGCCGGCCTTAAACTTTTAGGTCAGGAGGCTGGACAATTAAGAAGCCCTTTACAGCCCCTGACAACGATTGAAACAAAGGAACTCGAGAATATTATGTTTGAAGCTTATGAGCCAGCAAAGTAATGCATAGACACTTAAATTTATTTATCTATTATTCTAAGGAAGGTTGGCAGATTTTCTTCTGCTAACCTTCATAATACCTCTTTTTTAAACCTGTTATTTGAAATCTGAAAAACACAAAAAAGCAAAAGGCATTTTTTAAGCCGTATTTCCTTTTAGCTAAAAAATTTCATACATTCTTAGCTGGAATAACGAGATAACACAAATAGTAATTTAATAATGAGAAAAATAGGACTAGTTGGTGGCATAAGCTGGGTATCTACTATGGACTACTATAGATATATCAACGAAGGAGTTAACTTAAAACTCGGGGGGCTTAACTTTGCCCAGTGCGTGATATATTCTTTAAATTTTGGTGAAATTCAAGCTAGAAGTTGGGACCAATCTTTCGATCTATTACTAAACGCCTGTGAAAGCCTCAAAAAAAGTCGCGTTGATGGCATTGCTTTATGTGCAAATACGGCACATCTCTTTGCTGACAGACTTCAAGGAATTATTGAGTTGCCCATTATTCATATTGTAGATGCCACGGCACAAGCCATTGCAAGTAAAGGCTTTAAAAGGATAGGCCTTTTAGGTACAAAATTTACTATGGAGATGGATTTTTATAGAACGCAACTTGGAAAGCACGATCTTGAGGTATTGATACCTGACAAACAAGAAGTTAGAGATTATATTCAACATACTGTAAAAGAAGAGTTAGGTAAAGGATTCATCAATCCTGATACAAAAACAAATTATATTACTATAGTCAATGATCTGGTTAACAGAGGCGCAGAATGTATAGTACTAGGGTGTACAGAAATTCCAATGCTTATCAATCAAGCAGATTTTGCTATTCCTGTTTTTGATACCACTAAAATTCATGCACAAGCAATAGTGGAATATATTACAACTTGAAATTATTAGACGGAGCAGCCAACATTCGTTTACTAGCAGAAGTGCTATTTTCGTACATTGGTTCATTGATAGCAATGATTAGCCCTCTTTCCTTTTGGAATAGTCAATTCGTCCATGTACTTACCACCTTAGTCCATGTTAGCCTGGTGGCAGGCTGTGCACCTTTGTATTGTCAATGGTGACACAATAAAAACAAGATACAATGCCACGTTTAAAAGCACTAGATCCACAAACAACAACCGGTAAATCAAGCGAATTATTTGGCGCTATTCAAAGCAAATTAGGAATGGTTCCAAACATGATGCGTACAATGGGAAACTCTCCTGCAGTATTAAATGGTTACCTTTCACTAAGCGGAGCGCTTGCTGAGGCTTCATTAGGAGCTAAAGTAGGGGAACTTATTGCCCTGACCGTTGCAAACGCCAATAGCTGTGACTATTGCAATGCTGCTCATAGCTTTATCGGAGAAAAGCTTGTCCATATCGACACAAAGGCAATTGCTGATGCCCGTGAAGGAAAGTCAACCGATCAAAAAATCCAGGCTGCACTTACATTTTCAAGAGTTCTTGTGGATAAAAAAGGTTTGGTAAGCAATGCAGATGTTGAGGCAGTTAAGGATGCAGGTTATGACGATGCAGGAATCGCTGAAATAATTGCGCACGTTGGTTTAAACATCTTAACCAACTACTTTAATAATGCAGCACAGGTAACAGTAGACTTCCCTGAGGTTGAACTGGTTGAGACCGCAGTAATTTAAATTTCCACCTTAAAGGATGGGCTATATCCTATGGCTCATCCGGGCTTTAAGGATCCCCCTTATGCTCAATATTTTCCAAAATAAAAGAAATGAACTGGGCGAGGCCAGTGCTAAACTCAATTAAAACTTTATGAAAACTACTAATATAACTTACAAATGGACAGTGCTCGCGCTGTTCTCTTTAATTTTTACTGCTTGTAAAAAAGATAGCGTTTCATCCGTAATGCATGAGACACAAACAACAGTGACCGTTGAAAATGTATTGGATTCGAAACCATTGGTGGAATCGGGTACTTTCCAGGGAAGCGGAACTCCTCCAGTGATTTTCCCTGGCCAAGCGGTTAGCATTCAGTTTTCGGCAGCTAAGGGACAAGCAATTTCTTTTGCTACCATGTATGGTTGGTCTAACGATCTATTTTTCGCTCCTGCAAATCCCGGTATAGCGGTATACGATGCTAGTGGGAATGCGATAGAAGGAGATGTATCCTCACAAGTGAAACTCTGGGATAACGGAACACGAGTTAACCAGGTTCCGGGAGCAAATGTGAATCACCCGGGCGTGCAGGAGTCGAAAGTCGTTACAGAAGTAAGGGGAATGGATGCCCAGGGAAATGCTTACTTGCCGGCGTCGTCTTTGGTAAAAGCTACTCTAAAATATAATGGCAACTCTCTTTTTACACTGACACTTCAAAACATCTCTGGTGGAAGCAGCAATGAAACGCCGCTGAGTCCGGGCGTATGGTCTGTATCTTATGTCGCAGGAGGACAATTACTAAATCCTTCACCGTTATATTCAGCCGGTATGTCTGCTGCAAACGGACTTACCAGTCTTGCTGAAACAGGTAACAACGTTCCATTGAAAGACTATTTAACATCCATCACGGGCATCTTTACTCCGCTTTCACCGGTATTGCTTGTTGTGTATCATGGTGTGGAAAACCCAGTTTATAAATTGGGAATGCCAGACCGCGGACAAGGATTGAAAGCTCTGGCTCAGAAAGGAAATGCGGACACCCTGGCTGCCTACCTGAAAGGGAAACCGGGAATAAAAGCAGTTTATGTGCTTAAGGCACCGTCTACAACGGTACTGCTTCCGGTTATTGGAAGCCAGTCTGGAGGCAAAGTATCGCAAGAGATTAACGTTAGCGAGGGTGATCGTGTAGCAATCGCAACGATGTATGGTTTCTCCAACGACTGGTTCTTTGCTAGTTCAGAAAATGGCATCGATGCAAATTTTAAAGGAGATGTATCTTCATTGATTAAACTTTTTGATAATGGTACAGCGCTTAATGAGTTTCCCGGTGCGAGTATCTCTCAGTTTAATTTAACTGGTACGCCCCTAAAAGAAAGTCTGCCTATTGCTCTTGTTCCAAATCCAAATATGTTTAATACTTTGCCAGAGGTGGCAAACATGATCAAGGTAACGCTGAAGTAGTGTGAGTTTCAATTTCGGTAGCCTTATTACTTCAATATCAGAAGATACTGATAGTAATAATGGCTACTGAAATTTTGCTGCAAACAGCATTTATAATTATCTAAAGAAAATAATAAGCAGTTGGCTTTTCATTTATCTTTTGGTACCATATATCCAGATTTTAAAATTTGATAACTATTTTTCCAAAGGCAGTACCGGATTTAAGCTTTTGAAAAGCCTCTTGTACCTGGTGTATAGAATAAATACTGTCAATGACTGGCCTTATATTATTTCTCTCTATTGCCTGTACCAATTCGGCCAGCTCTTGGGCGTGCCCTACGGAATAGCCCTGTAAGCGGATGTAATTGATTATTAATGGAAAAATATCGATAGCAATTTTGCTTCCCGTTAAAAATCCTGCGATTCCAACATAACCATGCTCCCTAACAGAAAGAATGCTTTGTTCTATTGTCTCGTTTCCCCCTACATCCAGGGTAACATCTACCCCTATTCCTCCATTAAGTCGCTTTACTTCTGCACTCCACTTGGGAACTTCTTGATAATTGATCACAGCATCTGCTCCCAGATCAAGCAGCAGTTGTTCTTTAGTCTTACTTCCGGTAGTGGCTATAACTTTCAAACCGAAAGCTTTTGCAATTAGCAAGGCAAAAAGTGAAACTCCACCGCTTCCCTGCACTAAAATAGTTTGACCGGCCTTAATTCCAGCCTGATTTACCAGGCTTGCCCAAGCCGTAAGTCCGGCAACCGAAAGTGCTGCTGATTCTTCATCCGTCAAATTTTCCGGCGCAGATACCAATGTATCTTCTGGTTGTACAGTAAATTCTGCTAAAGTTCCGGGTGTTTGGAGTCCTGTTCTAACCTGATTGGCGTAACTGGATATTTTTCCTCCCTGCCATCTTGGAATAAATGGAATTAGCACTCTGTCGCCTTTCTTCCATCGATTAACATTTGCCCCTACCTGTTCAACTACACCTATACCTTCTGAAACGGGAACGTGAGGCAGCGGTAGATTAGGGGCCATTACTCCCTCTACAACAACAAGGTCCAGGTACTGAAGGGAGACAGCAGTAGTTCTTACCAACACTTCATTTGCGCCAATTTGTGGCGTAGGTATTTCCCTTAATTGAAGATTCTGAATGCCAAATTGTTCTAATTGTATTGCTTTCATAATTGTCTTTATTATAAAGCAAAACTAGATAAGGATCACCTGTAAAAATTATGGCGATCAAACCAATTGATATGATATTGAAACGTGCTTTTTTCTAAACTGAGTAGGCGTTTCTCCGACAAGCTTCTTGAAAAATATGTGAAAATTAGAAGAATGCTCGAAGCCTAAGCAGTAAGCTATTTGAGTAATATCCCAACTACTATGTTGTAGTAAAGCCTTCGCTTCCTTTCCAATTTGCTCTGCAATCCATTCAGTAGTAGTTTTACCTGTAACTTCTTTTAATGCTCGGTTCAAATAGTTTGTATGCACATTTAACTGGGCAGCAAACTCCTTTGCCGTTCTAAGTTTCAAAACCTGATTAGGAGAATCAATAGGAAATTGCCTTTCTAGTAGCTCCAAAAAAAAGGAAGATAGCCTTTCCGTTGCATTCGTCGACTGAAAAAATGAATCGGGTGATTGCATTTTCATTGCCTCATGCATTACAATCTGTATATAGCTCCTTAGTAAGTCGTATCTATTAAGGTAGGATGAAGCAACCTCCCGAATCATCGATTCGAAAAGGGCACTTAATACGCTAAGGCTGTCTTCTGAAGGGAAAAAAATATGATTACCTCCAGCCTTGAAAAGCGGAGAAGTAGAAAGACTGTTATTCTTGAGGTTCATGTCCACAAAATCTTCGGTGAAAAGGCAGAAATATCCTGTTTGAATATTCGTAGTAGGCTCCCAGGAGTAAGGTATCAATGGATTCATGAAGGTCAATGCCGGACTTTTCAAATACAGGGATGTGTTTGAGGTTGACATAAGCCCCTCTCCTTGTAATATCAAGGATATTTTGTAAAAGTCTCTCCTATTTGTAGGTAGTGAGGTAGCATCACAAGCAAAATCTTCTCGTCTGTACACATTAAATTGCCCTGTATATCTATCTCCCTGGGAATGACGATTGTAGAATTCATTGATGGTTTCCTTTGTCCTCATTCTGCCAAGTTATGATTTTCAAACAAATTAGGAATCCTTAAAAGTATTTGAAAATCGGCAGACATTCTGAATGTTCCTAGCTATCTTTCAAAGTCTACTGTTTAGATATTTTTGTTTTTTCTTGTAAAGAATGTAACATTTAGACTTTTGTTGAAAAAACAAATGAGATATTAGTTTCTAAAGTTTTTTACGCGTTACTGAATTTAGCTAATTACATATAATCAAGTAGACGACAACAAACAGGTTTTTAAAACGACCGTCTTGTCAGGTTTTAGCCTTCTATACGAGTAGTTAGCTCCTTTACTTAAAATAATTTTAAGCAATGAAATTAATACCGGTCAGACAGATAGAGGTGAGCCAGAAACGGGAGATAAGTGAAGGTAGATTCAGCATCCGTGCATTGCAGCAAGTGCTTAGGGGTGATGTGGTTCACCATCTTCACAAACATAATTTCTATTTTGTACTTGCCGTATCAGAGGGAGCGGGCTTGCACGAGATCGACTTCGTGTCATACCCCGTACATTCTCACTCAATATTTATTCTTCGCCCTGGTCAGGTTCACAGGTTAGAGCTGGCGGCAGGTAGCTTAGGGTTTTTAATGGAATTTGATTTGTCATTTTATAAGCCTAAGGATAGCATTAAGGAACATCGATGGAGAAGAGTATCTACCAAGAACTTCTGCAAGGTGGAAGAAGGCAGATTCAAAAAGTTGAATGCTTACCTGGCTTCCATTTTTGATGAATATTCCAACGGCCAGGATGGGTATTTGGAAGCGATCCAAGCTAATTTGAACTTGTTTTTTATTGAAAATTCCAGGCAAAGTTCTAATCCTGCTAGCGCAACAAAAGGCGAAAATGATTACATGAAAGATCGTTTCGAAGCGCTGCTTCATCTGCTGGAAACGAATATTACCAGTAAAAAGAATGTCACCGAATATGCTGAAATGTTTAATCTTTCTACCTACCAGTTGAATGCTATTACGAAGAAAACGGTTGGTAAAACTGTTTCTAATCTTATTAATGAACAAATTATACTTGAAGCAAAACGCCTTCTACTGGCCACCCCTCATCAGGTAAAAGACATTGCTTATAATCTTGGTTACGAAGATATCTCTTACTTTATCCGCTTCTTCAAAAAGCAGACGGGACAATCTCCGGACGCCTTTCGTCGAAATTTCAAATAAGTCCTATCCAACTCATCATTCGTCCTACCATCCCCCTTCCTGCTCATTCTACTTTTGTTGCAGATCAAAAAACGTAACAGCATGAAGACGAAAGCAAGAATTTTAATGGCAATCAAAATCTGGATCGTAATTTATCCCTCCATTACTCTTTTCTTATTTCTGTTCGGGACGGACCTTGCAGCTTTTCCCTTGTATCAGCGCACCTTCTTCTTAACCATTTCATTGGTACCCTGGATGGTGTTTATCGGTATCCCTTTCATTGATTTCGTTGCTGGTCAAGTTTTCAGAAGCCGTCTTTCCAAAAATGAAGGCGAGAAATAAAAATTATAGGGCTTATTCATTAAGCAGAAGAGCCTTTCTAAGACAAACCGGCATAATGCTCACTGGCATTTACCTTCCGGCATTATCAAATACTTCAGTCACTATAGAGAGCATGAAACATACAAATTTCGACGTCATAATTATTGGAGGAAGCTATTCCGGACTTGCAGCAGGGTTAGCCCTTGGAAGAGCCCAGATGAATGTGTTGGTTGTAGATGGAGGGCATCCCTGCAATAAACAAACACCTTATTCTCATAATTTTCTGACTCAGGATGGCACGAAACCTGCGGAAACAGCATGGTTAGCTAAGCAGCAAGTTCAAAAATATACTACTGTTGAATTCCTAAATGGCATTGCTGTTAAAAGCAGGAAAACAGTTAGCGGTCAATTTGAAATCGAGATGGAATCTGGTGAGAAGTTTCGGGGAGATAAGCTGATAATTGCTACCGGTATCAAAGATCAGATTCCTGATATTCGAGGGTTTTCTGAATGCTGGGGCATATCAGTTCTGCACTGTCCGTTCTGTCATGGTTGGGAAGTAAGGAATGAAAAGACGGGCATTTTTGCCAATGGACAAGATGGGTTTGAGCTGTGTAAGCTGATATCCAACTGGACAAGTGAGCTGTTTTTGTTTACCAACGGCACATCAACCCTTAGCCCTGAGCAATTACAAAAGTTGGAAAGTCATCATATAACAATAGTAGAAAAGAAAGTTACCCGACTGGAACACAGCAGTGGTTGATGGAAACAACGGTTGAGGGCGTGTATGCCTGCGGTGGTAATGCTTCCCGAATGCGTACTGTAGCAAATGCTGTTGCAATGGGTACAACTGCAGGAATGATGGTGACTAAAAAAATAGTTTTTGAAGAATTCTAATCACATTCACAAGTCCTAGTGTCTTAAATAAAAAGAATCAAACAGAAAATTATCCATAAAAATTAAATTGTAATCAGATGAAAATCATTATTGTAGGTGCTACCGGCACTATGGGAAAGTACCTAGCGACCGCTTTCGAAAAAGAACATGAAGTTATACGGGTTGGATCGAAAGCCGGAGACATTCCCACCGATATCACCTCTACCGAATCCATTGAAAATTTATTTAAACAGACAGGACCATTTGATGCACTCATCTCCACCGCTGGCCCATCTTATGTAGGCCCCTGGAAAACGATGACAGATAAAGAGTTTCGTCGGGGAATTGAGGGAAAATTAATGGGGCAGGTGAATCTGGTATTGATCGGTCAGCATTATATCAATCCCAAAGGCTCATTTACATTAATCACGGGGGCTTTAGCACAGGAGCCCGTATTGCATTTTGCTAATGCCTCTATGGCCAATGGAGCAATTGAAGCGTTCGTACGTGCAGCAGCAATTGAGTTAGAAAACGGGATTCGTATTAATGCTGTTAGCCCTACCGTTATTGAAGCTTCACCACAATATTTTCCTTTCTTCCCAGGTGATATTCCTGTAACGATGAGACAATTGGAGTACGGCTTTCGGAAAAGTGTTTTTGGCGCAAATACAGGTCAGATTATTAAGCCATATTAATTTAAAATACGACGCAAAGGCTACCACCATTCCTTTTGGAAACTAATATTTATCTTACAATACTTATGAAGACGTATTTTGTTGATTCGTTTACGAGTCAAAAATTTAAAGGAAACCCGGCAGCTGTATGTATTGTCGAACAAGATGTTAGCAGTGAAACTATGCAAAGTATTGCAACAGAAATTGGTTTTTCTGAGACTGCATTTATTAAAAAAACGGCAACAGGAAGTTTTGACATTCGATTTTTTACTCCGAAAAAAGAAATTCCTTTATGTGGCCATGCCACATTAGCTTCGTCCAAAATCATCTTCGATACTACCGATTTGGAGCAAATAAGCTTTCTTAACTGCGAAAACGTGGAATTATCCGTCCAAAAGCAGGAGGGCAAAATTGTAATGCAGTTTCCGGTTTATGATACAGAAAAGATAGAAGTTCCGAAAGCGATGCTCGATGCACTGGGAATTGATAAGATTGTGACTTCCCGCTATAGTCCCAAGAATAAAATTACCCTCCTTGAAATTGAAAACATTGAAGCTTTGTCACTTTTAAAACCAGACTTCCTGGCCTTAGTCAACTCGCATAATGGTATAAACGGTGTTCTCGTAACGGCCGAATCTACGGGAGATGTATACGATTTTCATTATCGCTATTTTTGGCCCTGGGCAGGTACGAATGAAGATCCTGTAACAGGGGGAGTACAAACGTTTCTAACCAAGTACTGGGCAGCAAAACTTAATAAAACTAAATTCAGAGCGTTTCAATCTTCTGCCAGAACGGGAGAAATGGATACAGAATTATTGAGTGATCATGTTTTGATCCGTGGAGAGGCTGTAATTGTATTTGAAGGTATTTTGAAAGATGTTAATTGAAGTATTAAAATCACTATTTAACCGGGATCTAAACCGGCTTAGAACTGAGATTAGTTCCTACAAGAATGAAGAGAACCTCTGGAGAGTGGAGGAATCAATTACGAATTCCGCCGGAAATCTTTGCCTGCATTTGATTGGTAACCTTAACACCTACATTGGTAAGGAAATTGGTAATACTGGCTACGTCAGAAACAGAGAACTGGAGTTTTCTTTGAAAAACGTCGACAGAGAAGAATTGCTACAAAGCATAGATAATACGATCAAAGTAGTGGAAACATCTTTGGATAAGCTAGACGAGAGGGCTTTGGCGGCGGAATATCCCATCCTGGTATTTGATCAAAAAACATCGACTGAGTTTCTGCTGGTTCATCTGACTACTCATTTAACCTATCATCTGGGACAGATAAACTATCATAGGAGAATGGTGGACAGAGTGGCCTAAAATGCAAATTCAGTTATATTAGAACCCTCAACTAAGATTAGAGTTAGATGCCTTTGTATAAGTTCTTATTTATATTAATTCTATTGCCATTCTTTTCTAATGGCCAAACACAGCAGGAAAAGATTGACGGATTAATAACTTCATACCAGGATTTGAACTACTTCAATGGCACCGTACTTATTTCTCGCGGTGGCAAAGTTATTTTTGACAAAGCCTATGGCTATCAAAACTATAAGACCAGTACATTTAACTCCGCTGAAAGTGTTTTTCAAATCGGTTCCCTCACTAAACCTTTTACCAGCATGATCATCCTGAAATTAGCCGAGGGGAAGAAACTCTCACTTCAGGACCGGCTTCAATCTTATTTCCCGGAATTTAAGTATGGCAGTGATATCACGATAGAACAATTACTTACACATACTTCCGGAGTTTACGAAAACTATAAAAAACAGGGCCCAGAAATATTATTCACCAACAGGACTATCTCGGCACAGGAAATTTCACGGGAAATATTCAGCCATCCTCTTAACTTTTCTCCCGGATCTCGTTTCTCTTATTCCAACTCCGGGTACAACCTATTGGGATTGATTATAGAAAAGGTTACTGGCTCCACTTACAAGAATGCCGTTAATCAGTATATTTTCAAACCTGCAGGAATGAAAAATAGCGGTTACAATTTCCAGAAGCTGAAAAGTCGCCTTAAAACAACAAATTATTCTTACTGGTCAGCCACACAACATCTGGAAGAACCAGTATGGAATCCAGCAGCCACTTTTTCATCAGGTGCTTTATATTCTACTTCCCGCGACCTGTATAAATGGTATCAGTCGATAAGAGATAATAAAATAATATCAAAAGAAGCTACTACCAGAGCAACTACTACTTTCAAAGATGGGTACGGCTACGGCTGGTTTATCGATAGTCTGTACAAAAAGAAAATTGTTTCTCACGGAGGAAACATAGAAGGAGCTACAAGTTACTTTCTTATGGATCCCGTAGATGATATCTGTATTATCCTTCTAAACAATATCAATAATGTTAAACTAGAGCGGGTAGGCAATACTATCCTTGGCATACTGCTGGATAAACCTTATTCAATTCCTCGTCAAAAGCAGGCCATTCAATTGGACGAGCAGACTCTTGACAAATTTGTAGGAAACTATGAGCTATCCGAAAATCATTTTGTGATCGTGTCGAAAGAAGGCGCTCAGCTGTATATTGAGATTGACGGAGAGAAACGACTGAAAATTTTTCCCGAAAAAGCAAAGTCGTTCTTTATTCCAGGCGAAGATATTGACGTAAATTTCGTTTCTGATCAGGATGGTGTAAAGCAGGTCAGAATCCGGCGAGGGCTATTAACGCGGATCGGGGACAAAGTGAAGGCTTTATAAACGGATAAGCATCAAGTTTGACTCCAATTTGAATCTTTGTCAAATCGCGTGGATCTTCGGAAGCTCATACAAATTGATCGGTTGTAGTGCCAAGATCGACTCTAAATTACACCAAAATGTCTACGGTTATCAAAGAAAGCCTTTCTGATCCCAGTCATTGTTGACGGCCTCAATCTGGTGCCATAAGTCGTTTAACTCTTGCTCCTCAGGGTTATCCGGATCTACTTACTGCAGTTTTTGAAAAAGGAGAATTTAGTAATCAAGCGATATACCTATCTCATATCTGCTGAGAAATAGTTTTGCTTGGGTATTTTGTTTCCATTCAATCCATTTAACATTGCTAATTGGCCTATATGTGTTAACATATCGGACAAGGGGCCTTGTATCAGTTTTTTACCTAGCTCGTCTGACAGCGTATGTAATACTACTGTTTCATTTAACTGTTCAAGGCATTTTAAAAACTCCCCCAGTTCTTCTTCAAATTTTGGAAGAGGGGGCCTTTCTGCTTCGAAATTAGTTGATCTTATGATTGAATTTGCCTTACGAGCCAAGTCACTCATGTGATTTATAATTTCTTTTGGAGAGCGAGTTTGCGGAGATATTTTGTAATCACCAAAATTTTCTGCCGCTCCACTGATTGAAGCAAGGGTTCTATACCTAATAGTTTTTAAAATGTGTAGGAGTATGTCTTTTGCCATCGTGCGATTTTATCATCAAAATAAGAATTCTTTAGAATATCCTCTCTTGAAATCATTTGCTTGTTCAGTAGAATATTCCTGCTTGCGTCGCCTTTACCTCTATAATTGATAATGAAATTTTATCCTATGCTCCCAAAGCTATAGGTGCATGCCTATATGGTTCTATATGCCGGATTACTTTTAACCCAACCGTCCTTGTCCACTTTGAACCAGTAATGCTCCGTTCCCTGGTAGTTGAAAGTTTCAATGATTTTAAATCCCACTTTCTCCAAAACTCTCTTTGACGAATAGTTTCTAATATCAGTAATGGCAAACACCTCTGTTAAACTAAGCCTATGAAATGCATAGGATAAGGCTGCATAAGCAGTCTCAGTAGCATATCCATTCCCCCAATACTTTTTTATAAATCTATATCCAAGATCATAATAGTCGATATGATTATTAGTTTCTTCTGTAATTAATTTCAGGCCTGACCATCCAACAAAAGTATTAGTTTCTTTATCTATCACAGCCCATCGACCTATTCCGTTAGTAATGTATTGCTTTCGAATAAATTGAACTACTTCTGCTGCTTGCTGATGGATCTTGATAGGATTGTTTCCAAGAAAGGCGTGAACTTCAGGATCGGAGTCCAAAATAAAAAGACTATCCTCGTCTTGTGGAAGTATTTCTCTTAGTATGAGCCGTTCCGTTTCTGCAAAGATCTTCATTGAGTAGTGTTAAATGAGCTTCAATCGGTCACTTTATTCCGTTTTCAAAAATTCAGCGGTGGTAACACATTCGCCAAAATGGTGAACAATGTTTTCTACAACATATTCTTGCTGATTTTTGTTAAAGGCAGAACCTGCATCAGTAATTAAAATTGGATTATAACCTTTGTCATGAGCTTCACGAAACGTGCTTTCTACACAGACGTGAGTGGCGTAGCCCACCAAATAAATATTTTCAATTTTATTGTTTCGTAACCAGATGTCTAAGTTAGAGCCAGAAAAGCCACTTGCTCCCGTACGACCAGTAACCACAAATTCGCTATCCATAGGCTGAAATGGATTATAAAATTGGGAACCAAATTCGTTCAGGGGAAATGTACCAAAGGTAGGAATGGCTTTATTTAACCCACTTTTACCGTTTGCCAATTCAGGATACCCTTTCTGAAATCGTAAGCCGACATGTCCAACCAGCATTTTTTGATCTCTTGCATGTTTCAAGCATTTTTCAATATTGCCTATTGATAACGTGAAAAGGTCCCTATCCTCAATCAGACCGTGTAACTTTCCCTTCGGCGACAGCCATTCGTTTTGGCATTCAATCAGTATAAAAGCACTCTTCATATATTCCATGGGTTTAATATGTGATTATGATAAATTTTCGTTACGATCTTCCATTCCCCATCAAACTTCAATAGCGTAAGTAGGTCTGTAAAAACTAATACACCTTTTCGCATACATTTCAGCTTTACAAATGCGGCCGTTTCACTAACATCAATTTGAACAAATTCATAATCAAATTTTCGTAGACCAGTGGAGTCTTTAGATCGTTTATATTGTTCCACGATTGCGACCCATTCTTTTAACGGCAGTTTTTTGAGAGCTTTCCCCTCTGCGTAGAAAATAGCGAAATCGGGATGATAACCTTGGTACATTTTCTCGGTGTTCATCTCATTCAAGGCTCCATTTAGATAACACTCTTCTATCAAATTTCTAATTTTTGTTTCTTCCATTTTATTTTGTCCATATAGTTGACCCGCCATTTGCAACAGGGATATAAAATGTAAAAATGCTTTCCTTGAACATTATTTGCGTCAATTGTAGATTATTTACAATTGCAAAAAAACTACAGTTATTCTACATTTGCAACAGTAATTGTAAATTAATTACAAAATGAAAGAGATGAAGAAAGGCCCCGAATTATCTTTTGATTTTGATTTCTTGCAAAAACTGGTGGTTGGTATTGGTGAAGTGTCACAAATAATTGGCGTCCCCACCAGGCAAATCAGGTATTGGGAAGAAAAAGGAATCATTACAAGTTTAACTGAAGAAGAAGGGAAAAACAGAAGGTACGACTATAAGAACATTAAAAAAATGTTGCTGATAAAAGAACTTTTAGACGATGGTTATACATTGGATGCATCGGCTGACAAAGTAAAAAGCAGGATGGAGCTTATTGAACAAACATTAAACAAATTGAGTGAAAAAGGGGGGCATTAAAGTTATGGGTTCCCCTACTCTAGTGTAAGCTATAAGATTATTATGCCTTGTTTAGAATCTAATACTAACAAGTATTTTATTTATAAAATCTTTACTATGCTGAACTCGTAACTCAGATGCAAGCCCTCAAAGACACTATTGAATAGAAAAGCATCAGTAAGCGAGCCTCGAAAGAAACCATTACCGTTTATTCGTCTCCCATCAAGAAAATCATATATTGTTAGCGGAATAAGAGTACTTACAAGTCTTCTCAATTCACATGCTTCTTCTTGTTCAACAAATCCTGTTGGCTTTGTCCCAGCTTTGTATTTATGAAAAAGCTCCTCTGACAAATCCAATGGGTTGACATCTTGTATATCAACGACTGTTGGCAACTATAATATGTCCAATGATGCTACATTAGTTTTATTTATTTTACTGAAGCTATTGTAAACTCTAAAGTATGTATCAATAAGATGCACAACAATATTCCCCTTTCCTTAGCTAGTAATCCCCATCTCCTTCAAACTCCTATTCAAACTCCTAACCGATATCCCAAGATAGGAGGCCATATCTTCTTTAGAAAGTTTTATACCCTGTTTAGATTGTAACTCTAGCAGTTTTCTTAAACTGTACTCCGCCGGATGTAATTGCTGATAGGAGGCGCGGCTTGAGGTATTGGTAATTCGTTCAGCAAAGACATCTAGCAAAAGGCGGTTAAGTTTCAGGTCGGATTCTATTAAATATTGGAAGTAGGGAATTGAAAATGCAAACACGCTTACTTCGGTCATTGCCACTACATTGCACAAGCAAGGAAGGTTACGCAAGAACTCGATCTCACCGATAATCTCACCTCTCCCTAAAAACTCCAGTATATAGTCTTTATCATTATTTTCCGTGAAAAAGCATTTGCTGATGCCTTCCCTGATAACCATAATTTTGATGGCTGGCTCTCCCTGACACAGCAGCGTCTGGCCTGCTGCATATCGTCTTACAACAATGTCTTCTTTACGTTCTTGCTTTTCGTAAAGGTCTTCCGCATAAGCTAAAAATGCCTGGTTTGTTCTTAACATATATCTGCGGGACAAATGTCCTTTTTCTTAGGGTTTTCCTTCCTGATTTTTGCTTCCAATTGATAAAAGTACAAAACAGGAACATTCAATGAAAAAACAGATAACTACAATAGCATTTGATGCGGATGATACCTTGTGGGTGAACGAACCTTATTTTCAGGAAGCTGAGACTCATTTTTGTGCACTGCTTGAAAACTATCTTCCAGCCAATGTAGTTTCGGCAACGCTGCTCAAAACGGAAATGAAAAACCTGGCTCTATATGGATATGGAGTAAAGGGCTTTATGTTGTGTATGATCGAAACAGCTATTAACATTACGGGAAGTGCTGCAGGCCCAGGCTTAATAGATCAGATTTTAAAGATCGGCCAGGACTTGTTACGGAAGCCTGTTGAACTACTGGATGGGGTGCCCGAAACGCTGGAACAACTACATAAGCATTACAGGTTAATAGTAGCTACAAAAGGTGATTTGCTTGACCAGGAACGAAAACTTAAGCGTTCGGGACTGGAGAAGTATTTCCATCATATTGAAATTATGAGCGATAAAAAAGTAAGCAATTATCAGAAGTTGCTGAAGCACCTGGATTGCCAGCCGGAAAACTTCCTCATGCTGGGAAACTCTGTAAAATCTGATATTCTGCCCGTACTGGAATTAGGCGGTTTTGCAGCACACATCCCCTACCACACTACCTGGGCGCACGAAATACACGATGAGGATCTGCAGCACAAAAACCTGCTGGAATTGAAAAGCATAGACAACATCTTAAATTATTTGAATTAGATGAAAACACTGATAGATCTGGAGAACTGGAGCAGAAGAGAACATTTTTCCTTCTTCTCGAAAAGCGAAGAGCCGTTTTTTGGAGTGACTGTCGAGGTAGACTGTACCAAGGCCTACGCAAGTGCCAAAGAGAAGGGGCAATCCTTCTTTCTATATTACCTCTACCGGGCGTTGAACGCAGCAAATCAGATCCAAAACTTCCGCTACAGGATTGTTGACAATGAAGTATATCTCTTTGATCAGGTCCATGCTTCTCCAACAATTCCGAGGCCTGATAACACTTTTGGGTTCGCGTATATAAATTATCACACTAATGAAGAACTTTTCTACGATAATGCATTGGAGGAAATACAAAGGGTAAAACAATCAACTACTTTGCATCCAACAGTTTCTGTAGGGAGTGTGATCCATTTTTCTGCGCTTCCCTGGCTTAGTTTTACTTGGATCTCGCATGCGCGAAGCTTTTCCTTTAATGATAGTTCCCCCAAGATCTCCTTTGGGAAGTTGAACACAAAGGAGGGGCTGAAAACAATGCCAGTAGCAGTTCACGTACATCATGGATTGGCAGATGGGTATCATGTCGGGCTTTTTGTAGCAAATTTCCAGGACCTGTTGAATGAATGACGGAAAGGTTATGCCAAGCAATCCTTTCCATGAGAATATAGTCAGTCTATACTAAAGGGCCTAAGGCCAGTGATCAACTTGCTTGCTTGACAGACTCTTTTCTCCACATCATTTTCTGTACAAGAATATTCAATTTGTTCTTGTAGTCTTGAATGAGCCACTCTTTATAGTTTGGCGTAGCGCGTTCTAAACATTTGGCGTATTGCTTAACCCTCCAAATGATTTCTTTATCTAGTTCTTTGGTTAACTCCAGTGCTTCAGAGATCGTATCCGCGTTTTCTACGCACATCATCACATGCTGCCGAAGCGAGGCGCGCATTACTGTCCTCGGTTTCTTTTTGTTTTCAATAGCTAAACGATAGGCTTCTTGTACATCGAAAGTAATCTCAAGGCTATTAGGGAACTTTGAGCGAATACCGGCAGGCATTGCATGGACATTGTTCTCCAATTGTGCATTCAGCATTGCCTGATATGCTTCTGGATTATTAAAAATATCCTGCCAGTCCACAGGCTTATGCCAGTCGCCAAATCTTTCCGCATTATTGCCAAGATCTATGATCGTAAAGGTCTTTTTCTTTGGAAGGCGCCTGGACCCGCGGCCTATCATCTGGTGATAAAGGGTAAGGGAAGTAGTTGCACGGTTTAGAATGACTGCCTGAATAGTTGGTTCATCAAATCCGGTGGTTAGGATGGATACCGAACTTAAGATCGCCCCTTTTGTCTTTTTAAACCAATCAAGTATCTCCGCACGTTCTGCTGCCGGAGTCTGGTTGTCGAGGTGTTTTGCCTGGTACCCTGCCTCACAAAATAACTGACACACATTTTTGGAAGTGAATATGCCGTTATTAAAGATCAACGTTTTTTTGCCCTTGGCATGTGATTCATAAGCCTGTTTTAACAGGTCGAGCATAGCGGTCGAAGAATATAAATCATCCGATGTGCTCACTGTAAAATCCCCGGATCCGGTTTGCAAACTACTGATCTCCACATCGTATCGCCAGATAATTGGCTTAGCGAGAAATCCACTGGCAATTAACTCTTCAATACTCTCGCCAATGATCAACTCCTGGTAATAGCTGTTTAACGGCATGGCACTATCCGAACTTAGCGGTGTAGCGGTTACTCCGATAATGGCTGCATCTCCAAACTTCTCCAAAAGCTTGTGAAATGAATGGTGGTGCGCCTCATCAATAATAACTAAACCAATTCCTGTCACATCTATATCACCCGACTCGATACGGTTATTTAAAGTTTCCACCATCGCTACATAGCAATCATAACGGTCGTTTGATTTGACCTTTTTCACAGAGCTATTGATCACGCGATTTTTAATGCCAAGCTTTTTTAATGTTTGGGAAGTTTGATTGCAAAGTTCTACCCGGTGCGTTAGCACTATAACTTTTTGTTTCCGGATGTCCAGAAAGCGCCTTGTAATCTCTGAAAAGATCATTGTTTTACCTCCTCCGGTGGGCAGCTGAAAAAGTAGTCGCTGCTCATCGCCAGTTTGAAGTTTTTCGAAGATCTGAGTTAAAGCCTTATACTGGTAAGGGTAAAGTGTAGGGTTTTGATTAGAAACATTCGCCATATCCTTAAGCAAGCAAATGTTCTGCCGAAAACAGTTCTTCTCAAAATTATATTGGGCAAGAATAGGGATTCTTCCTATCTTTACAGAATATTCTAAAAAGGGGATTTTAAAAGAGTGAAGAGGGTAGTTGTGTTTGAAAAGAACCAGGACATTTTGGATATAGTGACACATGTTTTGGTTGAAGAGGGATATAAGGTAAAAGGCTTTACTTCTGAAGGAGCTTTTATAAGCTATACATCAGTAGCTATGCCTGATTTGATCCTTTTAGATGTTATTCATATAACTCCAGAGGGAACTGAACTTTGTAAAAAGCTCAAAGCCCTTGAGTCAATTAAGGATATACCTGTTATTGTTTTATCTACGCATAACAAGGCCAGCCAGATTAAGAAAATCTGTGCAGATGAAGTGATCCAAAAACCCTTCGATATTCATATTTTACTTCAGGTTGTAGAAAGTCATCTGGCTGCGTAGCCCTTCTATGCAGAAAGTTTTCTGATTGGCTTTAATCAAAGATTATTGATATCAAATGGCTTAACTATAGAATCAGTTTCAAACTACAAAAATCCATGCAGAAAAAGCAGTGGAAATTGCCCTGCAATAAAGACTGTTGAGCATTAAAGGAGATGGCTTGTAACTTATTTATTATTACTAAACACCAATGACATGAAATTGGTCATTTATTTTAAATCCACAGGCAAAGTCACAGTAACTTTGGTACCTACTCCAACTTGAGAAGAAATCTCAAGCTCGCCGTTCTGGTTAGCAATCAATGCTCGTACTGCATTTAAACCTAAGCCAAAACCACCCTCACCGGTTGTTCCTTTGGTGGACCTAACATCACCATTCATAATCATACGAATTCTCTCTGCCTCTATCCCAATTCCTGAATCAATCACAGAAATCCGCAAGTTTGTGCTTAATTCATTAGGAAACAAATCCAGCTCGACTTTAACATACCCTCCAGTAGGAGTAAACTTCAGGGAGTTGGAAATTAGGTTCCCGACAATCTGCAGGAGACCATTGTTCGTAAAATAAATGTTCGCATTAGCTAAGTTGCTTTGAACCTGAAAATGGATATTCTTATTCTTTGCTTGAACATTAAAAAGAGTTTCGAGCTTAGATTTCAGCTCTACTTGATTGGTAGCTGCTACGGGTTCATCCCGCTGCTTTAAAATTTCATTCGTTAAATCCAGAAGAGTATTACCGCTGTCCATAATCAGGCCGACCATTTCTCTAATTTCCTCCGCCGGCATTTCATCATCGCTAACAATTGCTTCCGACAGCCCGATAATTCCCCCTACAGGCCCTCTGATATCATGAGCAACTCTTTTAGTATTTTGTTGCATAGCCGCTACTTTTCTTTTTAGCTCTGCAATTGTTTGAATAGACTCTAAACGCTTCACAACTTCATTCGCAATAATCTTTAACAGAGAAATTTGCTCTTCTGTTAAAGTTTTTGTTTCCTGATCTAATACACAAAAAGCACCAAGACTATAACCTTCTTTGGTTTTTAGTGGAATACCATAGTAGTACTTCAAATCCGGATTTTGCTTTACAAAATCCAGATCTTTTATTTTATCTGTTGAACTAAGATCCCGAACTTCAATGTCCTCCCCTGTGGCAACAACGAACTGGCATACCGATTCTTCACGAGGACAAACTGAAATCTCCTTATTATTAGTAGAAACAGTCCACTGGCTATAATGATCGATCAAATTAACCACCGAATGGTTAGTACCAGTAATTGCAGTAGCTAAAATTGTTAAATCTTTAAACGTTTCATCAAGATCTCCATAATCAAGATCAAGCTCTGACAATGCAATTATTCGTTGCATTTCGTTCTCCGGATAACCGGAGCCGTTAGCGAAGGACATGTGAATTGATAGTTAATGAAGTTATTGTTACGTTTTATCGTCGCAAGAGTTACTCCAAATTAAGCTTAGCTAATAATACATGGTTCAACAACCTATGCGGCTGAGGGTCCATCAGAAGTTAATAGTTCTATTTTTTTTAACAGGACTTCCATCTCGAACGGTTTGGCAAGGAATTCACTCGCGCCTGCTTCTTTTGCAGTTTTTTCAAGATCCCTGCTGGCAGAAAGCATGATTACAGGGATGTTCTGAGTTGCAGGTGAGCACCTCAACAATTGACAAATTTCCTTTCCATCTTCTCCCGACAGCCAAATATCTAATAAGATCAGGTCAGCGCTTCCCCTTGCGAGAAAAGAAAACAAATCAGACCCTTTGCTAAAGCTAGTTATGGTATAACCGGCAAATTCAAGCATCACTTCTAAAGAATCCACAATTCCGGGATCATCATCTACCACAACTATGGTTTTATTTTTCATTACTGAGCGTTATTAGTCTTTTAAATTTATGTCCTGAGGCAGGCTGAAGCAAAACGTAGATCCTTTGCCTTCGGTGCTGCTCACCCATATCTCTCCTCCCTCGCGTTTAACGATTTCTGATGAAATATATAAGCCTAATCCTAAGCCTGGGAAGGTATGCTCTTTAGTACCACTAACACGGTAAAATTGTTCAAAAACTCTGTCTCTTTTATTTGCAGGAATACCTATGCCAAAATCCTGCACACATAAACGGACTGCCTCTCCGTCAGAGCGGGAATAAATTATAACCTTATTAGCCTCCGGTGAATATTTTATCGCATTTGAGATTAGATTTGTGATTACCTGACCAATCCGGTCGCGATCTGCAAACACCTTTCCTTCAAATTCTAATTTAGCAACAAGTTCATGCCTGGTGGTTCTTTGCAACTCTTCGATAATCTCGGTAATAAGTGCATTGAAATCAAACGATGCATCATTAAACTGCATCCTTCCCGTCTGAATCTTGGTAACGTCGAGCAGATCGCCGATTAAAGACGTAAGTTTATTTAGCTGTACGTCCATCTTATTCACCAGCGAAGCCTTTTTCTCGTCGCCATCCGTCCTTAACATAGCTTCCAACACCTGTGTATAGGCTTTGATGCTGGTTACCGGGGTTTTTAACTCGTGACTTGCAATGCCCAGGAAGTTATCTTTTTGTTTCTGTAGGATCTTAAACTCGTTAATATCTGTATTCGTTCCTATCCATCGTAGGATTTCACCGTGTTCATTTCTAATCGGCACTGCCCTACCTAAGAACCAACGGTATTCTCCCTTTTTAAAGCGGTCTACAAAACGGTATTCAATTTCATACTCAGTTCCTGTTTGCACACATTTATACCAGGTTTCCACTACGCGGTCGAGATCTTCCGGATGCAATACCGGAGCCCAGCTTTCATCACCAAAGCTATCCCGGCTAAAGCCAGTGTAGTCATACCATTGTTGGTTGTAATAGTCAAGATAGCCATCCGGACGGGCGGTCCATACAATTTGAGGCATGGAATCTGCTAATTCCTCAAGCTTTTGCTGGCTCTCCTTTAACTTCAATTCATTTTCCTCAATCAACTTTCGGGATAGCACTTGGTCTGTCACATCAATGCACATTACCAGAATGCTCTTCAAATTTTCCTGAAAGGTTATCTGCTTGTAGGTAAAATTGAAGTAATAAACTCTAAGCTCTCCATTAACTACTATTTCAGCTTTGCTTTCGGTATTTGTGTACTCATTGCCGGTTTCATAAACATTTTTAAGCAGATCAGGGTAAGCTTGACCTTTGAGCTCGGGCATGAAATCTAATAATTCTCTTTTCAGGATGCTTCTGTCTCTGCCCCATATCTGCAACATGGCATCGTTAACCAGTTCCAGTACCATATTCTCGCCGCTGAGCAAAGCAGTAGGCACAGGGGCTTTATCCACAAGGTTCCTGAATCGTGCTTCACTTTCCTCTGCCCGTTGCCGCGATAATACAAGGTCTGTTACATCATACCCTAATGCCATGATAGATGTTACTTCACCGTTCTCGTAAATAGGGTGATACACAAAATTTATGTACAGTGTTTTAGGTCCATCATCGTAAACAATAGTAACAGGAAGTTCAGTACCATAAAACGGCTCTCCCTGGTGGTATACATTCTCCAAAATACTAATAAAGCCTTGCTCGATGAGTTCAGGAAATACCTCTACTACTTTCTGACCGATAACAGCCTCTGTCCTGCCCCATATTTCAAGGGATTTTGCATTGGCTGTCTCTATGATAAAATCCCTGCCCTTAATTACTGCCATCGCCACCGGAGCCTGTAGTATAAGATCCTTCAGCTTGATTTCGTTATTCTCTGCCTTTTGTCTAACCAAAACTTGTTCAGTTACATCTACAGCCATATTCAGGATACCATAAATTTCCCCTTCTGAATTTTTTAGTGCTTTATAACTGAAGTTGTAATAAAAACGCTGTAACACCCCGTCTACTACCAGATCTACCGGATCTTCTGTGGCTTTATAGGTTATACCAGTAGAGTAAACATTTTGCAATAGTTGATGGAAAGGCTGTCCTTCCAATTCAGGAAGGGCTTCGTTCAAAGTTTTCCCTATAACCGTTTTGTCTTTTCTCCAAACTCCAATCATCGCGTCGTTCGCTACTTCAATCCGCATTTCCGGCCCCATATAAACTGCAGTAGCAACGTCTGCTTCCAAAACTAAGCCTTTAAACTTCCGTTCACTTTCTATCAGACTTTTTTTAGCTAATACCTGCTCTGTGACCTCAGTTGCCACTACACTGACACCGGTAATTGTTCCATCGGGATTGCGAACAGGGGCATATATAAAGTTGAAATAAGCATCTTGTAATTCACCATGCCGCTGTAATTTTGCCAGTGTTTCGTATCCTCGTTGCTCAGCACCAGTGCTGTAAACGGTTCTAAGCAGATCCGGAAACTCTTGACCTTTGATTTCAGGTAAAGCATCTAGCAATGGCAACCCGATAATTTCCTTCTCTTTCCCCCACAACTCAAGTATGTGTGCATTGGCAACATCTACCAGAAGGTCTTCTCCCTTTAAATAAGCTAATGCAACAGGAGCCTGCTGGAATAAGGAGAACAAGCTTTCCTGGCTAAACAATTCGAAATTCATCTAAACTGAACAATTAATTTGGTAAGCACTGATAGTGTTAACGCAATAAGAAATTTCTAATTGCCCCCTACTTTTTCTGTCATCATTAAAACAACCTATTCATCTAGCAACAGAAAAGAAAAGGACTTTCCTTATTCAACACTATCAACAAAAATATAGCTTTTGTGCTGCTGGGGGACATGTTAATGATACAAGGTTGAAATAACCAAATTAGCACGAGAACGTTTTAATCGAACAAATATTTTTTTATGATGAAGATTTTCTGAAACACTTTCCATCTTTTCACAATTATTTAACAAAAAACTAATGTTATAACATCATTTAATTAACTACCACAATGAGAAACAATTATTTTACTAAGGGAAAAACCCTTACAGCCTTCCTGTTTTCCTTATTGCTGTTAACATACAGCTGTAGTAAAGAAGATCCTGGTATCAACCAAGAGGAGAACTTGACTGAATTATCAGCATTATCTGCATCAAAAGGACAGGTTCAAAACATTCCATTTACAGGGACATTACCGGCGCCCTGCATCCAACGTTGCCTTGTAGCTGGTCAAAAAACATATGTCGGCTCTATTGATGTTGCAATAAGCAGCAACGAAGACATCCTTGTTACTTACAACATTACCAAGCCGGGGATATATCTAATGGAAACTCATACCGATGTTTTTTCTAGTATGGACCAGTTTAAACAGGAGAAAAAAGTGAGCAATGGGGGCGCATCCCCAGGTCAGTTTACGTTTAAATCCTCGTGGACTAAAGGCGAACAAAAGACGAAACACACTGTCGTTATTCCCAAAGCTTATTATTCAAAATATCTTCAAAACAGTCGTTGTCTTTTTATTGCCACACATGCCGCACTTTCAAATGGAGAAACAGCATGGGGGGGGCTTTGTGCGGATACACCTAAAGGAGTTTCTTTAGATAATGCAAAACAATTCCCGGGTAAAAATTGGTCTACCTATTTTGAGTTCTGCCTTGACGAGTGTAAGGAGGAGATTGATTTTACCTATGCATGGGAAGACCAACGATACAAAGGAAATGACGGAGACTACAATGATCTGGTGCTGCAAGCAGACGTTATAAGAACTTCAAGCGAATTGAAGCTGACGTTTTTGGCTACTGCACGAGGAGCTTCCTATGATCATATTTTCAAAATTCGTATTCCTAAACAGGGTATCGTAGATATATTTTCTCCCAATGGTCCTCGTCCGGCTGTGACCACCGATGGTAATGATTACATTATTACCGTTTTTGAAAGCACTAAAACAGCCCAACCTGCTACCAATAAATGGGGGTTTGTTAACACCCTGATGGCTGAGAAATGTGATCCTTTTGCTTACAGAGAGATTGTTCTTACCACAAATAGTACTTTCTCTTACAACGCTGCGAAACCATATATACCCTTTATTACCTGCTATTCGTCTGGAAAGGTTGGAGTAGGCACTCCTTTCGACCTATCTATCTATGAACTTAGTGGAAAGGATACCTGGGTAACAAACGATGGAAAAGTTTTGCCAAATGGAATATTAATTCCAAGAGACTGGAGATGGCCTGTTGAATGGCAGATCATCACAGGACCTTATCCTAAGTTTCCGGAAAAGGGTTGGGCCGATTACTTTGTTAATCCGTCCTTAACCTACGACAAGAAAAAATGCCAATAAATTAATACAAAAGATCGAGCCCCCATTACGGGGGTTTGGTCTTCTTCCAAGTTAAAACATCAACAAATACTTTATAGGTCGGAAACTTACAAATCACATGATTTTATATTCTCTTATTCATGTATCACCAAATGGAGAACAAAGTACTCATAACAACTTCGTGACAGGATTAAAAGATCAAATAGAGTTGTATCTCTCCTGTGCCGAACAACTGGGAAACTCTCTGAGAAGCGCAGGTATTATCTATAGGATCATTACCAACAACAAAGCCTTTCTTTTGGAAAACAAAGCAGGCTTTCCTTTTGAAGTTATTCAACTAAAATTCGGGGAAAAAGTACCATCTGGCCTCAAGTTTTATTCAGCCCATTACAAATTCGAGGTGATTGAATACCTGTCAAGAAGTACTGAGGAATACCTCGGCCTTATTGATCCTGATATAGCATGTATATCAGAAATTCCTTATTCCCTTAAACAGGCCATCGCGAAAAAAGTACCCCTTTACTATGATATTACGAGCCAGGTGACAGGAGGTTATGGATATGAAGAAATCATAAGGAACAAAGAAAGATTGCAAACCGAGGGAACATTAGGGCTTTGGGCGGGAGGGGAGTTCGTTTGTGGGTCGCCCGATTTTTTTGGAAGGCTGTATAAAGAAATTTGTACAATTAAGGATAACTATTTTTCCAGCTTTCATCTTTTTCATCATCAGGGCGATGAAATGCTTACGTCAATTGCATTAGAAAGACTGAAAAAGCGAGAGCCTATTTTCGACGCGGGAAATCTGAAGATCATAGGGCGGTTTTGGAGTGTTAAACCCAAGCACATTCAGCCACCTATTGAATGGTACTCTTCTCATTTTCTTTTGCATCTTCCGTCAGATAAAAGGTTTTTAATTAATCATCCTCAGTTAAAAGGCGAGAACTTCATTACGTTTTATAAAAGATACCTCATTCGAAAAAAAATATTCAGAGGAATCTTCAGTCCGATTTTTCCACTGATGAAATTAATTGTGAAAAAAATTGGCACATTCAAGTTAGAAGGTTTTTTTGTTAAAACTCCTGTTGCAATCAGGGATTGAGCGAAACTTGATTAGATGATAAATTATTAAAAAAATATGCAAGGAAATTTTAAACTATCCGGTTTTCTAGACTTTATAACAGGCACAACTTTGGTTACTTTACCAACTATACACACCTTCGGTTCGGAGACAGCCAGCTGGTCATGTTCTGCAACGGGCATCATTATACTTGTCCTGCTTGCCTTTTCTCTATTTATAGATCAGGAAAAAAAAGTGAAATGGACTAAAGCTTTACAACTTTCAAATATAATAGGTGGCATTTTTTTAGCTATCTCTCCCTGGCTTTTTGATTTTAGCCAATTAGCCTATTTACCTCAATTGTTCCTTGGCTCCTCCATTCTATTCCTTGAGTTAATGTTTAAAAGACGGTTTAAAGAGGATGTTTACCTGGTGGACCACCACCTGGGTCACGGTCACTAGGAAAATTTGAATCTATTTCTCTCCATCACCAAACTGAATTTAGTATACAAAAAAAGGGCCGGATTAATCCAGCCCTACATCTACCTATGAAAAACAATTGCTTTGGGAGCAATACGCTTAATACTGCTTTTTTATAAGTTTTGTTACACTAATTGTATTTTTTTCACCCTTCTATTAATGTTCCAAATTTTTAATCCATAAATTAAAAAGGTTCAACGTTTGTATTAAGACCTTAAACTAATGGGTAATCAAGGAATAGTTAAACTTTCAGCAGCCAGTCTTCCCCTTCTTTCCCATTATTAAATAATCTGGTAACAACCTTTCCCTGTAAAATATCTACACTTTTATCTGCTGATAATTGACTAAAGGTGCTTTTTGAATAGATCCATGCAAAATGGGTTAAGCCTGCGGCCTCCATCATGGGGAACCAATCTTTGCCTACCCATTCGGCAGCATCAGACCAGGTACCGAGCACATTACGGTTATCATTAAAAACCTTTCTCAGGCCTGATTTCTTAAGCATATCGAGCATTTTCAAACAACCATGACGCACCGATTGATTGTCCTGGAACCCCAGCCAGTTTACATTCAGGAAGTCCTTATCTTTATCTACTGCAATAGCAATATGGGAATTGGAGTAGTTATACTCAGTATCTATTTCTTCATGCACATTTTGGGCACCTTTTACTGGTAACATGAAATAAAAGGTAGAACCCTTCCCCTCCTCGCTCTCGATCCAAAAGCGTCCTTTATGCCGGTTTAATATTTCTGATACGATAAATAATCCCAAACCCATTCCCTGAAAGTGCATTGCGGTTTCCTCTATCCGGTAAAAACGCTCAAATAATAGATGTATTCTATTTTGAGGTATTCCAACACCAAAATCTCTTACGGAAACGACCAGATAATTTTGAATAATAGAAGAAGCAACTACCACCCTATTTGCCTGAGGCGAGTATTTCACCGCGTTGCTGATCAAGTTGTTTACCACCTGCTCCAGCCTTTGCCAGTCGCACTCAATAAGAGCCTCCTGATTCTGCTCGATCTCAATTGCATGAGTGGAAATCGTGGATTGGAAATTACTTACAGCTTCCTGCAAAAGCTCTGAAAAATTTAACTCACTCATCTTGTAATCAAGCTTTCCTGCATTGATCTTTGAAACATCCAGAAGATCCGCCGTAAGCTTCTGTAATCGATCCAGCTGCTTAAGGGCCCCTGAAACGAATTTAGCTACTTGAGGAGAGTTACTAGCACTCCGTTCTGCTATTTGAAGATATGCTTTGGCACTGGTGAGGGGTGTTTTAAGTTCGTGACTTGCCACACTAATAAACTCGTCTTTCTTGCTCGAAAGCTCCTGGATAGCTTGCAACTGCTGCTCCTCCTGCCGGCGCATCTGCCAGTGTTCATACTGGTGTTGCAGGTAACGACCACACAAACGAAAGAACTGAACATAAAGGTCATCACAGCTGGTGCGGGAGCTTAGTCCCAAAAGAACATAATTACGACATTTATAATGATTATAAGAATAGGGGATAATATAGCAGTATGTCGGGTCTTCATCCCAGGGTTTCAAATCATAAAGGACACTGTCCTTAAGAATCTTTTTACTCTCAAACAAGCCTTCGGTGGAAAGATTTCGAATGATATCAACACCTTCGGGACTCAAAAAGCCTTTCACCTCCGGATCTGGATTACTTAACCCAAACTTGGACAAACAAGAGAAGCTTTCTTTCTCAACATTATATTCTATGAATAATGAAAAAGGCAGATCTTTTGGGCTCCGTGAAAGTTGGATGTGGCTTTCTTTTAGAAAATCTCCTGATTGTCCGGTATCGTAGTTAACCGGGATTGTGCTCGCAAGCATTTCCATCCTTCGTTCGTGTAATACCCGGCTGGTAGTCTCTAAACAGCTTAAAAACAAGCCTCCTATTGTTCCGTCGTTTTTCCTTAGGGGGCTGTAGGAAAAGTCAAAATAAGTTTCTTCGATATAGGAGGTGCGTTGAAGATATAAGTTAAAGCCAGGAAAACCAAAGCTTTCTCCATTGTGCAATACCCTGTCAAACATCGGCCCTATCACCGGCCAGATCTCAGACCATGTACCCCAGGTGGGCTTTCCAATCTCGTTTTCGCCTTTTGCGCCTAAGATGGGGATGTAAGCATCATTATAAAACTGAATACAATCTTCGCCCCATGCCACGTACATAGGAATACGGGCTTCAAGCATTGTGGAAACGGCATTATAGAGCTCTGACGGCCATTCTTCGATTGGCCCTAAACTGCTTTCATTCCAGGGATGGGCATTGATTAAACATGCCATCCTGCTGTTCTCGACAAACGACTTCACGCGCAAAGATAGTTTTTCTAATATGGCTTGTTACCTGTAAGAAATGGTTAAGCTCTCATCTTATGGTTGATCAAACAGCGGTTTAGCAACAATGTTTGAAACTGGTTATTAAAGGTGCTATGTAGACAAGCAAATTATAACTTTGCTTTCCCAAGCTCCGTATACAGCTGAAAGTCGATATGCATGTTCAAGTCTTTTAGTAAAAATTTAGTAGTCGGGTTAGTTATTACGACTGCATTACTTGTTACCTTAACGGTTGTTTCTTTCTTGTCGGTAAAAAGATCACAGGAATCACACAACTGGGTTCTTCATACGCAACTGGTTTTGAGGAAGGCGAATCTGATCAATATTTCCCTTCTTAAAATGGAAAAGCAAGCAAATCAATATGTCCTTACCGGTTCTGAGGAGGATTTCCAGCGATATGTCGATTTTAGAAATTCTGTAACTAAAGATATTCCCTACTTGAAAAACTTAGTTGCAGATAATGCTTCTCAGTCTCAAAAAATTGAAGCGCTGGAAACTTATACAGTTCAAAGGATCCATGAGATAAATAGATTACTTGAACTCAGAAGAACGAGCTCTCTGTCTGCCTCACTACCTCTCCTATTAAAGGCTGATAGCAGCAGGATTCGCCTGGCTTATGAAAAGACTATACTTAATTTTTTGCAAACCGAAAGAAAGCTTGCAAAGACGCGTACTGATAAAAGTAATAGGGATAGTGCATATTCTCTTTCAATTCTATTTTCGAGTACTGTTCCGGGACTTGCTTTTATTTTCCTACTGTTTTTCTTTATCAGGAAGACCTTCAAAGAGAAAGAGAGTCTGAATAGAGACCTCATAAACACCATAGAACGACTGAAGGAACAGGATAAGACTCTTGAGAAGATTAAAGAGTTCCAGTTCCTTGCCGATTCACTTCCCCATATCATTTGGACTGCTAATCCGGAAGGGCACTCAGATTACTTTAATAAGTTCTGGTACGACTATTCGGGCTTAACACGCGCAGAAAGTTTAGCAGGAGGAATCAAAACACTTGTTCATCCGGAAGATTTGACCACAAGCGTGGCCATAAGGGAAGAAAGTTTCCTGAATAAAGTTCCCTACCAGATGGAACTGCGGATTAAAAATGCGGAGGGCCAGTACAAGTGGTTTTTAGCGAAGGCTGCTCCTTACTTTAATGAGAAAGGTGAGTTGATCAAGTGGTTTGGATCTAGTATTGATATTGATGAGTATAAAAGAGCATTAGATCTCGAAAATAAGATCACCCAGTATGAGGATTTTAACCGGATAGTTGCACACAACTTACGCGGGCCAGCAGGTAGTATTGATATGATGCTTGACCTGATTGCTGATACGGAGTCAGAAGAAGAAAAAACAGAATACTTTGAACTATTAAGAGGTTCAAGCAAAAGCTTAAATGCGACCTTGAATGACCTGATGCAGGTGCTTGAGATTCGACTTAGCAAACATGTGGAAAAGGAAGATTGCGAATTGGAAAGTATGATCAAGGGAGTGTGCACTATGCTTAATGGACAGATTGCGACAAAGGATGCAAAGATCTCTTTGGACCTCGATATAAGGGTTGTGTCATATCCGAAGGTTTACTTAGAAAGTATCATTTATAATATGGTCAGCAATTCGCTGAAATATAGTAAGGATGGAGAGGCTCCGGTAATTAAGATCAGTAGCAAACGAGAGCGAAACAGGACTGTACTTCGCTTTAAAGATAATGGCCTGGGTATTGACCTGAGCAGACATGGAAAGAACTTATTTAAGATGGGTAAGACCTTCCATACAGGTTATGATAGCAAAGGTGTGGGATTGTTTATGACTAAAACACAAATTGAAACATTTGGTGGATCGATCAACGTGGAAAGCACACCAGGAGAGGGTTCTCAATTTATTGTTACACTATAGTTAAATTGTCTGGAAAACTCCAGACTTCGACTAGGTGATCAAAGGTCGTCTTTCGCCTGAAATTTAGTCCTCATCTTCATGAAGAAGCTCGGTAGTAAGCTTGGTAAAGCCGATAACGGTTCCATCGTCATCATGTATTGCGGTAATAACGATCCTACCCCAGAACGTGGAGCCGTCTTTTCGCAATCTCCTGCCGATATGTTTGGCTCTGCCTTCTTTTATGGCTTGGTTTAAAAGAGCTTCAGGCAATTGCGCCTGCCGGTCTAAGGGCAGATAAAAGAGCCTGAAGTTCTGTCCAAGAATTTCAGCTTCTGTATATCCTTTAATTTTCTGTGCTCCCTTATTCCAGGTAAGAATAGTTCCATCAGCATCTAGTAAGATTATCGCATAGTCTTGAATCTCTTCGATCATCCTTTGATGCAACTTTTGTATTTTTTCTTCTTTATTTGTCTCCATAGGAAATTGCCTTACAAATCTACATCACTTAACACTGATATCCCTCATATTGTACAAACAATTAGAGGTGGAAAGGTTTGAGCCACCGACGTCCGCTTTTAACTATAATGAAGTGAAATAATTGGGGTTGTATAAAAAAGGGCCAGATTTCTCTGACCCTACATCTACCTATGAAAAACAATTGCTTTGGGAGCAATAACGTTAATACGCTCTTTTTACCCTTAAGGTTACAGTTATTTTAATTTTTTTTATTGTTAATCCCGGATTATAGCGGATTTGGATTTTTAGGTAGAGTAAACCAAAAAGTACTTCCCTGCCCTTCTTCAGTTTCCACCCATATTTTACCGTTGTGGCGGGTAACAATCTCCTTAGTTATATAAAGACCAATACCTAGTCCCGAAATGGTAGGACTTAAATTTTCCACTCTATAGAACCTGGAAAACAGATGAGATATTTTATCCTTCGGTATACCTAATCCATAATCCCGGACTCCGACCTTAACAGATTCATGATCATCGGCCAACAAGACTTCAACAATCTCTGCCTTTGGAGAATACTTTACTGCGTTAGTTAATAGATTAATAATTACTTGCTCCACACGATGTCTATCACATAGGACCTCTATGTTTCCCTTCGAAATATCTGCTACTATTTTATGCGAACTAATTGATAATTGTACCAACTCAACACAATCAGTAATAATCTGTGTAAGATCATTAGCTTGGAAAGAAAACTGAAGTTTCCCTGCTTCAATTTTAGACACATCCAGAATATCATTAACCAGGGAAGTAAGCTTCTGGGTTTGACTTATCGTTTTTTGAAGGAATGTTTTCTGATTTTCCTCCAGTTTGGTCCGTTGCAGAATTTGAAGGTAGGCTGTCATGCTGGTTAGGGGAGTTCGAAGTTCGTGGCTGGCAAGGCCAATAAACTCATCTTTTTTGGCATTGAGCAATCGAACTTCCTCAAATAACTTCGCATTATCAATAGCAATTGCAGCCTGGGAAGCTACTGCAACAACAATATTTTCATGATCCTCGGTAAACATGGCCGCTTCCGGATGCCCCAGAAAAATTCCGCCAACAACTTCCCCTGCCTTAGAAATAACTGGCACTGCAAGATAACTTTTCACGGGTAAATGGCCTTTCGGCATTCCGTAATGAGGAGCACTTTTTCCGTAACGCTCATCCAGTGTTATGTCATCAACTCGCACCACCCCTTCACCAGCGAACGTTGGGTGAAATATAGCAGTATTTCTAGGCATTCCGAATCTACTAAAATGTTCTAAAGGTGCTCCTGAAACGTTATACAGCATGTAAGCCTCCCCTTGTTCATTTATTGAATTATAGAAGAATGCCCCAAAATTTGCTCCTGAAACTTCGGTTGCCACATCAGTTACCTTTTGAAGCAGCTTCTCCAAATTTAGCTCTTCAGAGATCGTTTGACACAACTTATTGATCGCTTCCAGCGATTCCGAGTAATTAGTAAGTCTCCTTTGATTTTTCCGTTGCTCGGTAATGTCTCTGGCAATCTTTGAGGCCCCTATAATCACCCCCTCATTGTCACGGATTGGAGATACCGTGAGCGAAATATCAATTAAGCGGCCATTTTTTGTTTTTCTTTGTGTTTCAAAATGCTCAACCCTAACTCCCTTACGTACATTGCTGATAATGTAATCTTCTTCCTGCAATCGCTCTTCGGGTATTAACATGCTGATATGTTCGCCAATAGCTTCGGCTTCCGTGTAGCCAAACATACGCTCGGCCGAAGGATTCCAACTGGTAATTATACCTTCTAAAGTCTTACTTACAATCGTATCTTCTGATGAGTCGACGATAGCAGCAAGCATTGCCCGCTTTTCCTTTAAATTCTCTATAGTGGGAATACCCCCTTCAAGCTTCAAAACCTTGTCGGTCATCACCCTATCGGTAACGTCACTTGCTACAACAAGAATAGCAATATTAACTCCTTGTTCATCCTGAATAGCAGAGTAAGAGAAGTCGCAGTACACTCTCTTAATTTGGCCATCTATATTAAGGAAAGCTTCTGCCTCTTTTGCATTAAAGCCCTTGCCTGTAATCAATACATTTCTTAAGATCTCGGGAAAGGATTGTTCTCTTATTTCGGGAAGCACCTCCAGTAACTTTTTTCCTATGACACGTTCGTCTTTTCCCCAAAATTTAAGGATAGCCTGATTTGCGTACGTCAACGTAAAATCCGGTCCTTCCAGCACAGCAATAGCTATGGGGGCGTTCAAAAGTGCATCGGAAATCCGGCCGACAGCAGGGGTTTTTATAATTCTATTTCTAAGTTCTTCCATTCAGATAGTACCTTGGGATACTAATATATTTTTAATTTTTTGAGCGTAAACAGATGGGGGAACAAAGGTAACCGGAAAAGAGGCGGTCCAGTCAATTATAATTTTATATTTGTAGCAGTACAAAAATTAATCTAAGCAAAACCTTCCGACCTCTTTCTGTTTTTTTTCATTGCGACTTAAAACAAATATTTAAGCCGCATTGTTTTAGTTTAGTGTTCAAACACGCTACAAGGGGAAAATTTATGTCTTTTTATTATCTTATCTATTCCAGTATACCTACTCGTGCGTTGGCTGATCAGGAATTGGACGAGCTTTTGCATGTCGCTCGGACGGCAAATTCGGAGCACGGAACAACAGGTATGTTACTATGCTTTAATGAATTATACATTCAGTTGATCGAAGGAGATGAATCTAAGATCAGGCAATTGTACAATAACTTACGTGTAGATGGTCGTCATTACCAGGTAGAGATACTCCGAGAAGGAAAAATCAACCAACGCTTTTTCCCGGACTGGAGCATGGCATTTGAGAGAAAAGATGAGCCACCAGCAATGAAGGAAGCTTCCTTTGATCTTTTCACTGAAAAGAGCATTTCCCTACTATCTATTTTAGACCCTACTAACAAACCAACATAAAATCATCATGAATTCGATCTTAAAAAGAAATAACGTTAACATTGTTGGTACAGGAGACAAAGTAATGCTGTTTGCACATGGATTTGGATGTGATCAGAATTCCTGGCAATTTGTAACTGATGCCTTTAAAAAGGAATACAAGCTCGTTCTTTTTGATTACGTTGGTGCAGGACAATCTGATCTTTCTGCTTATAGCTCCTCCAGATATGGCCGACTGGAAGGGTATGCACAGGACATACTTGAGGTATGCGAGGAACTGAAGTTAAAAGACATTATTTTTGTAGGCCATTCCGTGAGTAGCATGATAGGGATGCTGGCAGCTATCGAACAACCTTCTTTTTTCGACAAACTCGTTTTTGTTGGCCCCTCTCCAAGATACCTGAACGATATAGGATACCATGGAGGATTTGAAAGGGCTGATTTGGAAGCTCTGTTTGAGTTTATGGACTCGAATTATTTGGGTTGGTCCAGCCAACTGGCACCAGCAATAATGGGCAATCCGGAAAGACCTGAACTTGGGGAGTTTTTAACTAGCAGTTTTTGTTCAACCGACCCTGATATAGCAAGGGAGTTCGCAAGAGTTACTTTCTTTTCGGACAACCGGGAAGACTTGAAGAAATTAAAAGTGCAAAGCCTTACTCTGCAATGTTCTGATGATATCATCGCTCCTATTACCATTGGATCCTATATTAAGGAAAACACTTCTTTCAATACATTGTACCTAATGGAGGCAAGTGGCCATTGTCCACATATAAGTCACCCTGCAGAAACTATCACCGCAATAAAGGCGTTTCTAAATTAAGGAAAAAGAGATTGAGCGATAACAAAATTGACAAGAAGCTTTTAGATACACTTATTGATCCTGAGGAGCTTTACCAAAACGCTCCCTGTGGCTACTTGTCTTTTTTGCCGGATGGTACGATCATCAAGGTTAACAAGACCCTGGCTAACTGGCTAGGCTATTTGCCCGATGAAATCGTATATGTGAAGAAGTTCACTGATCTGATAAGCAAAGGAGCCGCTTTACATTTTGAAATGTTCTTTCGGCCGTTAGTTAATGCTACAGGCGTGGTAAACCAGCTTAGCTATGATATTTTAAAAAAGGACGGCACCTCTATTCCTGTTTTCCTCAGCGCTGTGGCCTTTAAAACGCCTGAAGGTAAAGTTCAGGCCGTTAATGCTACCTTTTATGATGTACGAGAGCGTAAGCTGTATGAACTGGAGCTACTGCGGGCAAAAAAGAAAGCAGAGGCAGAACGAAAGCGCTTCGAATTTCTGTCTGACTTTAATCCTGAAATAATCTGGACTGCAAACAGCAGTGGAGAAATTGACTATGTAAATAAGCGTTTCTACCAACTTTTTAACACTTGGAGGCTATCATTAAAAGAAATACTTCTTAAGGTATGCCCAGACGACCGCTTCAAAGTATTACGAACCTGGTTTGGTGCTACTAAACAAAATACACCTTTCGAGGTCGCTATCAGGCTGGAAAATCAGGCGGGAGCTTTTGAATGGCATAATGTTAAAGCAGATGTATATAAAGATGATACAAGTGGGGCCCGGTGGGTCGGATCCTGTACTAACATCGATAGCCAGGTGAAGTCTATCCAGAAAAGGGACGAGTTCATTAACATTGCCAGCCATGAGTTAAAAACTCCAATAACAAGTTTGAAGGCTTACCACCAGATCCTCCAGAGAATGACTTTACCCCTTGCGGCTAACAACTTTCTTTCCAGAGCTAACACATCTTTAAACACCTTACAATTTCTTGTCTCAAGCTTACTAGACGTATCAAAAATTGATTCAGGACAGCTTAATCTTAGTATAACCTCCTTCTCATTAAAAGAAGTGATTGAAGAGGCTGTTGAGCTAGTGGCTGCCATTTACCCTACCCATTCTGTTATTAAGCGCTTAAATAGCGAAGATGAATACTGTGTATATGCCGATCGTCAAAGAATTTTACAAGTAGTGATCAATCTTCTGAGTAATGCAGTAAAGTATTCTCCAAGGGCCGATAAAGTTGAAATAATACTGGTAAGAAGCGAAAACGAAAATTTGATAAAGGTAGAGATAAAGGACTTTGGGATGGGAATTCCACCAGACAAGCTTGACCTTATTTTTGATAAATACTACCGGGTAAGTAACACGAAGAATAACAATCAGGCCAGCGGGTTAGGCTTGGGCTTGTTTATTATTCAAAATATTATGAAACAACACCAAAGTCGCATTTTGGTCGACAGCGAAGTAAACAAAGGAAGTCGTTTCTATTTTTCATTGCCTGCATCTACAGTTCAAAACTTTAAAACGAAAATACCACAAGTAGTACAAAATGCTAATGTGGCACTTGCAACACGGAGTGACCATTAGGATATCATTTCGGATTTTACTTCCTGATCCTTAAGCCAAGACAGCCCGTCTTCTTCTTCGTCAAATAATCTGATTACAATATTAGATCTATTCATCTCATAAGATCTTTGTGCCGCCATATTACTAAACCTGTTTTTTGAAAGAATCCAGGCAAAGTATTGTACTCCTGCTTCTGCTATTAAAGGGAACCAAACATTACCTCCGTGATCAGAAGTTTCGCTCCAATTTCCAACTACCTGTGAATTATCATTAAAAACTAGTTTAGCCCTTGTTTTTTTTACGTATTCCAATATTCTAAGGCCAGCAGCATTCACAGTTTCCTTTGTTTGAAAACCCAGCCATCTTACTTCTAAGTAATGATCGTTATAATGGTAATTGATAGAGATAGAGCTGTCCCTGTAAAAAGTTGCATTATCCGTAGTCGCGAGGTCGGCACAAGCTCTCTCAAGTGGAATAATGAAATTGAAAGTAGAGCCCTCCCCCTGCTTACTTTCAACCCAGAAGTTCCCCTGATGGCGCTTCAATATATCTGCAGCGATGAAAAGGCCAAGGCCTAGTCCCTGAAACCTCATGGCAGAGGAATCCACGCGGTAAAATCGGTTGAAAATATTTTGCAGATGCTCTTCAGAGATTCCTATACCAAAATCCTGCACGGAAACAACGACGTTGCTTTGCATCACCTTCTGCTTTATTATAATCTGCCTGCTATGTGGCGAGTACTTAATGGCATTGTCAATTAAATTTATAATAACCTGTTCCAACCTATTCCGATCACCGTAGACAATAGCATTGGATTCTATCTCGGAACTAAAGATGTGGCCAGAATAAGTTAAGGCAAAGGACTGCACTGTGTCCCTAAGAAGAAAGCTTAAATCGAAGGTTTCAAACTCGTAGTCTTGCTTTCCCGTATTGATCTTCGAGATATCCAAAAGATCGCTAACCAACTTACTAAGTCGTTTAATGTTGGCCTCAGATCGTTCCAGTAAAGCTTCCGACTTTTGAGAATCAGTATATATTGAAGCCTTTGCAAGAGCGGTAAAACCTTTTATATTGGTAATTGGCGTTTTAAGCTCGTGACTCGCCAAACCAATAAATTCATCCTTCTGCCTTTCCAGTTCTACCCGGTGAGTGACATCTTTAATATGAGAGACCAAGGCATTTATTCCCTCACGGTTAAGATAATTGTATACATCCCCTTCCAACCATCTTAGTTCACCATCCTTTCGTTTAAAAAGAGCTAAAACAGATTGTCGCTCGTTAGGAGTTTTGCTGATACTATTTAGCTTTTCTGTGAACATCTCAAGGAACTCCGGTTCTACCAGACGATCAAAGCTCAATTCCATGTATTCCTGAGGAGTATAACCAGTGATCTCTAATACTCTCGGACTAACGTACGTGGCCTTCCCATTTTTATCCCTGAGAACTATCAGGTCACAAGCTTCTTCTAAAAGCAATTTTAACTTTGTCTCTGCTGACTGACTTTTTTTAAGCGACTTCTTCAAGGCAAGTCCCATTAAAATCACAAGGGTATTTTGCAAAATAAAAAGAGCTAGATGGACTACTATTCGGGGTGCAACATAAAAGGAATATATAGGTTCGATAAAAAAATAAACTACCAGGAGAACACAGACAATATTGGTTATTAATCCTATTCGCCAGCCTGAGTACCAGGTTGCAGCTATTACTACGCCTCCATATAATAAAAAAGGAGTGCGGTTACCAATAATTTCGGTAAAATTTAGTTTTATAAGGGTGGTTATTAATATAAGTAAAACCGGAAATAAATAAACAGATACCCTTTTTGCCTTCTCCATATCGTGCACAAAAGTTACACATTTTAAGGTTTCTCCATAATGTTATTTCACTAAAAAAATTAAACTGGCAGAATTCAGGAGTGCAAAATTTTAACCGCGAATTGAGACTGGGTGTTGAAGAGTAAAATAAAGTCAACAAAAAAGGGCCAGATTACTCTGACCCTACATCTACCTATGAAAAACTTTGCTTTGGGAGCAATGACCTTAATACTTATTATTGGCCCTAAGGTTACAAGTTTTTTAAAAAAAACACTATTTAACCTTTTTAAGCACGTAAAACGATCTATTTACCACTTAGAGTTGTAATACAATATTGCCTTAGCCAGTGAAAGTAGGTTGATCAAAGTAATCGGGAGGATAGCAGGAGGATAACGAAGGCTGCTTTCAGGAATTTTGAAGAGAAAAAAACTCGCCTGGAAAATGTCTTAAATTATAAAGCTTCCCAGGCGATGGATTCGTTAAAGTCTTTGTAAAGTTAATACGTCAGTGCCAGAAGAGCTTCTTGATGTATGCTCCAATCTAACCCTTGTGCTTGTGCTGGGCAGGATCTTCCAATCTCTATTCAGGTCCATGAATAGAGTATTCGATCCAAAGTTAAGGAGAAGCCTATTTTCATCATCGTCATTGCGAATGCTCCAGCTACCTGTTACGGTTGACGAACCTGAACGTGTTCCTGTTACTACTCCATTGTCGGTAAAGTCAAATTCGTAACCGCTATAGGCATTTAACTGCTCACCATTCGATACAAATGTGCCAACTTCCCATCTGCCTTCTAACAGGATCCTGGCCGTTGATGGTCCGTCGTCATCTTTACTGCAACTAGAAAGGGAGACAAAAGAAATGAATAAAAGAATAAAAGTTTTTTTCAAGTAAGACATAATAGAATAATGTTTAATACCTGAGTATTATCCTTAAAAAGAGCAGAATGTTTTTGTTTTTTGATAATTGGGGAGGTATTGGACAAGCTGGATAATTTATCTACACCGCAAGAAAACCTTGTATAGCTGATATTATCTCTTCCGGTGCCGAGACGTGAGGATAGTGGCCTTCGGCATTAACAACAACCAGTTTGCTATCTTTTATTCTTTCATGCATGTATTCTGCAACCTCCCTGGGAACTGCAACATCTTTTTGAGCTTGAATGATCAGCACCTTACTTTCTATAAACTTGAGAATAAGCCTGAAGTCGGATTGGAAGATAGATTGCGCTACCTCTAAGGAAATATCCGGCCTTAAAGAAAGTAAAGACTCTTCGAATTGCTTGCTAAGATCAGGATTGTGAGAGTTTCTCATGGCAATCTTTGAAAAACCACTTACCCATTCTACATAGTTTGCCCGCATTTGAAAATACAAGCTATCCAATTCTGCCTGGTGAAAACCTCCAACATAGCTTCCATCGTTGAGGTATCTGGGAGATGCTCCAATGAGAACGATCCTGGAGAACAGACTGGGTACATTTAGGCCTGTAATAAGACCAATCATGCCGCTAACGGAATGTCCCACAAAAACAGCGTTACTTAACTGAAGTTCGGAACAGATCTCCTGCAGATCATCTGCATAAGCATCCAGGCTTCTATACTTTTCCGGAATAAAGGAATCCAGATCTGACTTTCCGGCTCCTACATTATCATAAAGAATGACCCGGTAATCTTTAGTGAAAGCAGGAGTGATCTTCCCCCATATTCTTTGATCGGTACCAAAGCCGTGACCGAAAACAATAGTCCTTGAGCTTTCGAGGTTTCCCTCAATACGGATATTGTTTCTTCTGTGAATACTGGCCGATCTTATCATTGATTCTAAGGTCTACGCTCTAACAAATTTATTCTTTTTTTCTGGAAGTATGATTTTTCCTCAGGCTACAATAAACCGCTAAAAAACTACTAAACCTCCAATCCGGAGCTATTGAACAGGAAGGTTTACCAAAAAGGGCTCTGTAGGTTACAGGAAAATATTAATTGGCGCATGTAGCGTAAACAAACACCTTGCCGTATAGTTTAAAAATATCTATTCATGTTACGACACGGCCTTTATATCCTCTTTTTGAGCATCTTTCTTCTCAGTTGCAAAGAGAATGATACTATAGTAGATACAGAAGACACGCTTCTATCTACTAAATTCAACTACCGTACCTTAAACCTCACGGTAGACTCACTACAATACAATAATCCAATTCAGCTTGATTTAAATAATGACGGAGTGATCGATTACGTCCTTAGCTCAGTGCTAATTGAAAACGATGACTTACCCTATTTATATCTTTATATTAACAGAAAAACTCCCAACCTGAATAGGATAATTGTACGACAGGGCGAAGAATTGCCTTTAAATGGGCTTTGGGCTGTTCCTCTTGATAAAGACTTTTTAATACAGCAAAACCATTCGGCCAGCTTGACTTGGTCGGCAAGTGAAATAAAAACAGCACTCTTAAATGTATCAGAGACTGCTACAACCCGTACTTTCGGTGGAGAATGGCTCGGAAAAAAAGACAAGTACCTCGGCTTGCAGTTTCTTATCGATGGTAAAACGCACTATGGCTGGCTCCGGATAAGTCATAACTTAAACGAAGCGAAGCTCGCGATCAAGGATTATGCCTATAACAGGAATCCCGGACAGCCTATAAAAGCTGGCCAAATGTAGTTAGCGTTTGTATATCTTTCTGGCCTGTTCCTGAACAGGCCGTACCATTCTACTTTTGAATAAGCACTTCTCTTTTAGACTTCACCTTATAACCGATATTGTTTTCTGTAAGCATCTCCTTAACAGAATTAAATTCTTCATCAGTATCAATAACAACCCTGTCGTTATTTTTTAATCCCGCAGCAAGATCCGCATATAGCGTTAATTCGACCAGGTCGGGAAAAGTGTATTTAGCAGATTTGAGACTCATAAGCGATTGTGTAAACAAAAAGGAAAAAACTAGAAAATTGTTTTAGGAATTGATGCTAAACGAGCCTGGGTTTTTGAATTGAGAAAGGCAGCCGGAGTATAAGATAAAAAAACCCATAGTATCTCTACCATGGGCTAACCTAAACCTTATCACAATTACTTGTAACACAAATATAACAATAATTTAATATCCAAAAAGAAAATTGATCAGTACTAATAGAGGAGCGGTTCAAAAACCCTGGGTCCCCCTGCTAACTAATACTTAAGAAGAAATCTTCCCCGGGCCTTTCCCTCCAGGATCTGCTGCAATTTTGCAGGAAGATCCTCCAGACCAATAGTGCTTACCATCTCCTTAAGTTGCTCAGGCTTCCACTCCAATGCTAACAAGCTCCATACTTTCTCCCTAAGTTTGCGAGAGATGATTACAGAGTCAATTCCTGCCAACTGTACGCCTCTAAGGATAAAAGGAAAGATACTTGTATTTAAATTAGGTGACGCCACCATGCCACAGCAAGTTACCAGACCTCCATATTTTGTAGCTTTTAAAATTCCGGAAAGGATATCTCCCCCTACTGTATCGATCCCTGCTGCGAATTGCTCTTTAGACAGGGGTTTAGAATTGTGGAAGTCTAAAAATTCTTGCCTGCTATTGATCGTGCTTGCACCTAATACCTCTTTCAAAAATGCGTCCTCGGATTTCCCGGATATAGCAGTTACCTGATACCCTAATTTTGATAGTATGGCAACAGATAAGCTCCCCACTCCGCCTGTTGCACCACTTACCACAATTTCTCCTGCATCTGGTTCAATTCCGGCCTCTACTACTTTCAAAACAGATAAGCCCGCTGTTAAGCCAGCAGTACCAAAACACATCGACTCTTCCATGCTTAGGTTTTCTGGTATTGGTAATACCCAGGAAGCAGGTACTGAAATGTATTCTCCAAATCCTCCCCAGGTGTTCATTCCCAGGTCGAATCCTGTTACCAGCACCTCGTCTCCTTCTTTGAATGAAGGATCATTAGAATTCACAATAATTCCCGCTGCATCCACCCCTGGTATATGAGGGTATTTCCTGGTAACTCCCTTATTTCCACTGGCTGATAGCGCGTCTTTATAATTGATACAGGAATACTGGACCTTAATAAGAATATCATTCTCTATTAAGCTGGAGAATGGTATGTCCTTAATTTGTTTGCTGTAAGCGCCTTCGCTTTCTTCTACTAAAAGTGCCTTAAATGTATCCATTTCCTCAATGATAAAGTGCTTGATAGTTTGTTCTTATGGCGACTAAAATATCTATAGCTCAACATTAAAAGAATGATGAAAGTCTGATTTATTATGAATTAGTTTGGAGCCCTTCTTTAATTGATAAGATGTAAAAACAAAAAAGTTTCATCGATTACCGACGAAACTTTAAATTGAAAGGAAAAATAAGGCGGGTTTTAAAGCCCGCCAGAAAGGATATATTAAAATTTGTATGAAAGCGTGGTCATGAATTGACGAGGAGCAATTGGGTTAACACTATAGTTTTCGTGGACTATGTAGTTCAATTCGTCAGCGATGTTAGAAACTTTAGCTAGTAACGAGAACTTTCTGAAAGAATAGCCTGCTGAAAGGTCGAAAGTAGTATAGCTTGATAGAGGGATTAGACGGTCGTTAGTAGTCGTTCTTCCACCTTTTCCATCTTTTTGGTTATTCCAACCTGCGTTACGTTTACCAGTATAGAACGCAGAAGCTCCTAATTTCAACCCTCTGGCTCTTCCTCTTTGAAAAGTATAGAATAGACTACTGTTAGCTGTATGGGCGGTTGTGCCTACTAATCTCTCACCTTCAATGTAGCTATTCAATGTCTCGCCAGTTTTTGTAAAGCGCATAAAGTTATAAGCATAACCTGCGATGAAGTTAAGACCAGGGATAATTGTTCCATTTACATCCAGTTCTGCACCATCGCTTGTTGTTTCTCCAGCGAACTCCTTTAAATTAACGTCAGCGTTAGGATTACCTTGTAAATTAAGAGTTGCTGTTTGAGCTAGGTCATTGTTAATAATCCTGTAATAAGAAATATTTGCCGATAGTCTTCCATTCAAGAAATCATTCTTTACCCCTAATTCATACTGATCAATCAAAGATGGCTTCATAGCTCCATTAGTGGCAACGTTTATCCCTGTATTAGTAACAAAGTTATTGGAATAACTTGCAAATATCGAGGTAGTTTGGAGGGGTTGGTAAACTAATCCTACGCGAGGTGATATTGCTCTGTCATACCTGTTATCTGGCGTTGATTCCGGACTTGTTCCTGCACCCAATTTAGCACCATAAGCTACTCGCTCATCGGTATTCACATCATAAAGAATACTTCTTGCAGATTTTTGATAGGTCCATCTAAGCCCTGCCATCAATTTCAGTTTATTCGTAATTGAAATCAAATCTTGAAAGTAAACTCCAAACCGGTAGGTTGGGACTTTTGCATATAAAGAATCCTGCGTAGCCGGCATATCTGTACGGCGTGAATTAGCATACATTGTCGGATCGAAAAGATTTATCTTATCATATGCCGATGCAAAACGCTTGAAGGTGGTAGGATTATTTATATAGTTTTCAGCGTCTCCACCAACTAGTATTGTATGAGCTAGTTTCCAAGTTTTAACGTTTCCAGTTAAATTTAACTGTCCATTATAATAAGTTTCGTCAGTTTTGGTCCTTGTGATACTTCTACTCCAATCACCTTGATTATTAGCTACTATTCTCTCTGTAGAAAAATAATTCCGTTTATACTCCTGGATAGCAACAATAGAATTTAACTTCCAATTATTACTGATCTCATGATTTAAGTTCGCAGAGGCGGTAGCTTGTTTCCCCTTATTGTAAGCCCATGGAGTATTAAAAGACGCTGACCTGCTAATGGTTGTTGGAAGTGAATAACTTACAACAGTTGGACCATCCATTACTGATAAAGAACCGATACCGAAATCAGGAGTATTATTGTAATCCAGATAGTCGCCTTGAACAACAAGGTTAGTTTTATTATTAAATTTATAAAGAAGTGAGGGATTTACGTAAGCTCTTTTAGACTCTACGTTGTTTCTGAAGCTTTTAGCGTTTTCAGCAGTGCTAACTACACGGAACGCCAGTTTTTTTGAAATAGGTCCATAAACATCTACTGTAGGTTTGTAAAAGTTATAACTTCCTGATCGTAAAGAAACTTCTCCTCCAAAATCAAATTTTGGTTGCTTTGTAACAAGATTCAATACAGCGCCACCTGACACGTTACCATATAATAATGCAGAGCTTCCCTTTAGTATTTCAACGCTTTCCAAGGTGCTTGCTTCTGGGATAGCACCGGAACTTACTCTTGAACCGTTTTTAAATATATTATTGCTACCCAAGCTATAGCCCCTCGAGTAAAATGTCTCTGAAGCCCCGCCTCTTGCTGATCCAATTGCCACACCATTCGCATTTTTCATGATATCGCTTAAACGGTTCACTTGCTGATCCTGGATAACAGCACTCCCGATCACCTGTACCATTTGCGGATTGTCCAGCGGCTTTATGGCTACCTTTCCCGCTGATACCGGTTTTTGGTTTACACTCTTATATCCCGTAACTACAACCTCACTTAACTTCTCAGCACTTTCTGACAAAGCGAAATTCAAATCAGCTGTTTGTCCCGCCGCAACTGTGACTGTAGCTTCCTTTGATACTAGGCCTACTGCTACTGATTTAACTACATATGTTCCTGGCTTAACATTTTTAATAGTATAAGAACCTTTTTCAGTAGAGATTGCCGACCTGTTTAATTCTTTAACCACTACAGATACAGCCTCTGCTGGTTTACCGTCGCTTGTGGTAACCGTACCGGAAATGGTTCCATGAGTTTGAGCCTGTGCACCGATGGTTAAGAAAACGGCAAATATTAGAAGGTTTAATTTGAGAAGAGTGTAAAGGTGCTTCATTCTTATTTAGATTAATTCTAATGCCGCAAAAATAGAAAGTCATTTTGTTTTGACAAAATTATTTAGAATTAATCTAAAACAACTCTGGATTCAATTTCACCAACAGCCGTTAGTCATTTAAATAGTATCAGCGAAAAGACCTATTTAATGAATAAGTATTAATAAATGTGCTTATTTATAGTTTCATAAGATTGATGGCTTCACCCTTCCAGTCAGGAAATAGCAGGTCGTTATTTTTAAAATTAAGATGGCGACTTGCAACTTCACTGAACACAGACCGGAAATCGGTAGTAACAGCCAGATCGCGGCCATCTTCCAGATTCTCCACCGCGAGAGGTTGAACTTTTCCATGCACCTTACCACCATTAATATCATTTCCGAGAATAAAATTGCAACTAGCCCTGCCATGATCAGTTCCACCAGTTCCGTTCTGTTTTACCGTGCGACCAAATTCGGTCATCGTCATAACGGTCACATCATCCTGGTAGGCCGACAAATCGGTCCAGAAGGCCATAATGCTGTTGCTCAAATCGGCTACATTCCTTGCAAAAACCCCTGTGGCAGTTCCCTGATTAAAGTGAGTATCCCAACCTCCGGATTCGGTGAAAGCTACCTCCATCCCCACATCCATTTTAATCAATTGTGCAATCTGTTTTAAAGAATTACCCAAAGGTGAATTAGGGTAAACAGCATTATTTGCAGGCTTGTAATTCTTCACATTAGTCTTCTGCAGCATTTTCATCGCATCAAAACTTTCTTTACCTGTCTCCTTCAGTAAGCCGGAAGAGGTTTGGTCATATAGTTCTTCAAAGCTTTTTGCTGCCATGTTTGCGCCCATTGGATTACCTCGCATCTGAATAGAAAAATCTTCCAGGCTACTGATAGCTACTGCAGGATTGTCGCCATAAAGTGAACGTGGCAAAGAGGAGGTTAAGCTAACTGCCTGAAAAGGAGTTGCTGCTTCATGGCCCATTAGTCCCACTGCCCGGTTTAGCCAGCCAGTTGGGGTACCTTTACGAAAAGGGGTTCCAGACTCCATATAATCCTGAGCATCGAAGTGTGAGCGGGTATTATTCGGAGAACCGATGCCATGCACAATAGCGAGGCGCTTTTCCAGGAACATCGGTTCGAATGCTTTCATTGCAGGGTGCAAACCAAAACGGCCATCAAGATCAATAAGAGGATTAGGATTGTTGGCTTTTGCAGCAGACATAAAAAGTGTAGGGCGGGCAGCTTTCAGATAATTATCAGTGAAAGGAGTGACCGCCATCAAGCCATCCATTGCTCCACGCTGGAAAATACAAACGAGCACCTTACTGCGCTTGTAGGGGTGAATTATTTTTTTTGTTTCGGCTGCACGTGCCAGAAAATTAGGCAATCCGCCTAAGCTTATACCAAACAGGGCTAATCCACCTGCCTTGATAAAACCTCTTCTTGTTACCATGATTATTTGTTTGGGTCGTGTTTATCTGCGTTGAAATTCGGGGGAGCCAATGATCACTCCTACTACCTGCGCCAGCATCGTATTGGTTCCGGTACTTGTTTGCAGGCCGATCTTTCCTGCTTTATTAGTGCCTTTTAGCTTTTGCGACTTATCACTCTGCATTTCCTCTGAAGATTCCTGCATAGAGGATGCAACCTGTGAGGTTTTTGCAGCCGCAGCTTCTACTTTATTATTCAGGTTAGGATCATTTAACAATGGAGTTAATCGTTTTACTGTTGCCTGCACATCCCTCTCAGGAAGCATCAACTGACTGTATCTCTGTAGTGCCGCAGCGGGGCTCTCGGGCTCGTGATTTTGATTTAATGCCAGCAGGTTTGCTTTTACTCCAGGGATCCTTCCTGCTGCAACAGCAAGACCAAAGTTCATCCTGTTTAGTAGGGAACCTGTATTTATCCAATATTGACCTCTGTCTGGAAAGCCGGTGGGAGCCTGGTAGTAGTAAATCTTCTGCCCCATTTTATTCATCCAGTTGAAAAGCTGGTAGGGCTGATCTACTTTAGCGTCGAGACACCTCACTGTACTGATAGCCAGTTCGAACGGTGATTTTGTTTTTTCGCGCAAAGCTTCTTTACTCCAGAATTCTGGTGAGCTTACCATCGTAATTAATACTTGTCTTATATCGCCACTTTTCTCTGAAAATGTTTTTGCCATTTTATTGACTAGTGCTGGGGAGGGATTATCTGATAAAAACCGAACAGCTAATTTCTGGGATATAAATTTAGCAGTGGACGGATGGGCGGCAAGCATTTGTAAAAGCTTTACGCCTTCCTGATATCCTTCGGAATTAAACTTTTTACCTAGCACGGTTTTTTCGCCCTCGTCATGCCGGGTAGGCACAAACAAAAATCCGCCTTCATGCACGTAACCTCTTTTTGCCAGATTTTCCTCACCAACTCTTTCAATAAGTTTAATGATCTGGTTTCCTGCGGCTGCTTCACCTGCAGGATAAACAGTCCAGCCTGTTAATACCCTTGCGGCTTGTGTTACATCATGCTGAGTGTAACCTCCGTCGACGCCTAAGGTATGTAACTCCATGACTTCCCGGGCATAATTTTCATTTAGTCCCTGATTCTTCTTGTTTTTTGCAAGTTGGTTCACCCGGCTGGCCATCATGGTATCTCCCTGCATCATACCATCCTCCGCATACTTCCTGACTGAAGCTAATTTTGCATTCTCTTTTGCTGGACCTGCACTGCTAAAATTATCAAGATAATAAAGCATGGCTGGAGACTTGGCAGTTGCGAAAAGAATATCCTCAAACCGACCTAAAGAATTTGGGCGGATGGCATCTCTTTCGTATTGAAGTACATACTCCGCACATTGATTTTTAGTAAGGGAAACATTAAAGTGGTTGAACCAGAAATCGGTCAATACTTCCTGTAATTGATTGTTTGAATAGGCGGAACGAAGGATCTTCTGGTTGATCAACTCACGGAACAGCTCCTGTTGCGGTTTGTAGCCTTTTTGTTCCATGTAATTACGAAGAAGGCCTCTATATTCCTGTCTACCGGCAGAAGCTATAGAATCTTTGTGGATCAGTCCTTCCTTAACCGCCTGACGGACAATAAAGCCATTCTGCGGATAAGTACGAACGATCTCCTCAGAGCTCAGCTTAAGGGTTTGATAATTTGATAAAAGACTATTGAGGGAATCGTCTTCCAATCGTGCCTGCAGTTGCTGATTAAACCATTTCTCCAAACCCTGTTTCATCACCTCATCTACCTGGCCAAACTTTGCGCCAAAGGTAAAACGGCTTAAAAGATGTACTGCGGCCTGCCTTTCTGTAAGTCCCGCTTGTTTGTACGGGAATTTATATTTGGGAGCACTATCAAAATTTCTGGAGCTAAAAGAAATAAGAAAAAGCGCGAAAAGCGCTATGTACAAAGTTGATTGTAGGGAAAAAGGCGATTTCATAAAGGGTTTATCAATGCAACTTAAGCTAAGACGAAAGGTAGGAAGATTGGTTTAACCGCGGAGAAAGATAATTTTGCGAGTCGTGAACAAAAACTATCTTTAACAAAGAGAAATACCTGAATTATCATGAAGAATAAAATCATCATTGCCTCAACCGTTATCATAGTATTAATTGGAGGCTATTTGTTTGGCAGGCAATGGCTGAACAAAAGTAAACCCTCTGAAATAGATCAATTCGTGAAAAACTTCATCTACTCGGTAGAAAATAAACCCGCAGATTCTGTGGTTATCCTGTTTGATGTGAAACAGAAGAAAAAGGACCTTATTAGAATAGTTAATGTTCTGGCAGGGCGTACAGGTTCTAACGGCCGTACGAAGCAATTATTCAAACGGCAATTGGATAGTTTGAACGTGGAGGTAAAGGTGATATCGGATAGCCAGTCGGAAATTGTAATTCCTCTTATCTTATCCCACGAAGGGCTGTTTGATTTAAAATCCTCGATAAAGCTCACCCTCCAAAAGCGGGATAAAGCCGCATATAAGATCATCCAATTTAATGCTGAAGACCTGTATACCGATTTTGTTGCTTATGAAAATTCGATACGTTCGCTTACCATTCCTGACAAGGATATTTACGACCCATTAACACTTAAAGCCTTTGAAGGAGCTGAAAAACTGAAAGGGAAGTATGATTCGGTGATCTGGTTTAGTTATCTAAACAATAAGCCTCTCTATTATGTGGTGAACGGCGAATGGAGTATGCCCGAAAACCTCTTTGGTGAGGAGAGCGGGGAGGAGAAACCCTATCAGATGGGCCTTATAAACTCCGATTTCCAGGAAATCATTCCTGCCCGTTTCGACCTTATCCATAATATTAACGGGACTTTTGAGGGCTTAATTGAAGTCGAGAAGAACGGAAAGAGAGGATTCTATGACCTTCAGGGAAAGAATATAGTTCCTGTTGAATATGATCAGATCATTCCAATTGAAGACGGCGAAAAAGTAGCAGTTGTTGGCAGTGGAACTGACTATTTCTGGCTCAACAAGGACTTTAGCGTTTCAGAAAGAGACTCCTCTATAAAAATATCCGACATCCTTAAGAAAGTATATGTTTACCGGAACACCTACAATATCAGTGAAAACAATGTCAAAAACCTGATAGAGTTTAACTCTCGCCAAGATCATAATGCCCTTTATATCCCTCCTTCCCACCTGTCTGACTGGGGGATCCTTTCCAGAGCTCAACAGTTCAAAAACCCGCTTCGGCATAACGTTGAATTTTATGACATGAGTTCTTCAGTGCAGGTAAAGTTCGCTAAGACGGATGAAGACTCGAACTGGCTGGAAACCGTTCTTTCATCAATTAGGGATAACTATGTAGGCGGTAGGTCTGACTTCTATGAAAAAAAGAATGTCATGATGATCGACCATAGGAATAACAAACTCTACAGCTATACGATCTGGGAGGATGAGCAAATGGGGGAGGCTGTAAATTGTAATAATATCTTTCAGACGAAGGCACTTTCTGACACTTTAATTGAAGTAAAAACATCAGGATCAAACTGGTTAGGGATATCGGGAAAAGACTTGACGGAAATGCCTTTTTATCACTATATCAGTTTAAAAACAGGTAAAGCAGAAGGATTACCAAGCAAACGTTATTTCAATTTTACGGAGTATGTGAAGCTAAACGAATCGTATATCAAGGGGTGTTATGTGTATGGCGGTAAGCAGTTAGACAAACTGCCTAAGGATGTTCTAACCTTTATGAAAATGGAAATCTACGCTAACTATAACTATAATTTTCCTGACAATAAATGGAACGAAGTTTTTAATGATATTTATGGCCTTTACAAGCCGGAGAATTCGGATGTAGAAGAATACCTGACGGAAATTGACAAATACAACATCAAATGGCTCGACCAGAAAATTAAAGGTCAGAGCGGCGAAAAGCTAGCCATATCCAAATGAGATTAGACGTGCTTCTGAGATATCTTGCTTTTTTTTGGATCGCTATATTAAGTCTTGCTTCTTTAGAATATTGGCAGCTAAAACCACAAACGGGCTTCCTTCAATTAAAGCAGGCAGCTGTAGCTAGCGGCTGGTATTTGCCAGCCTTCTACAGTCATATTTTCGGCAGCAGTCTTATCCTCATCTGTGGCTACTTCCAGTTTGGTAGAAAAAGTTTGGAGAAAGCTTCACAGCATAGGGTCCTCGGAAATATATATGTTTTCGGCACCCTGTTTTTTGCCGCACCTGGAGCTTATGTTATGAGCTTTTTTATCGACAGAGGCATAGCTGTACTTCTTTCTTTCCTTGTTCAGAATACTTTATGGATCCTGTCCACCTTTGCCACAATTTATTATATAAAAAAGGGCAACATGAAAGCGCATAGTGATATGGCTGTGAGAAGTTATAGCCTCGCGTTCGCGGCGGTTACTTTACGCTTTTATGTCTGGCTATTTAACATCTTTGGCAACGGAGCTCACTTTCAGCATAACTACGTAATTATAGCCCTTTTAAGTTGGGTTCCCAATCTTCTTATTGCTGAATTTTTCATCAGAAGAAAGGTATATTCAGCAGCCATACCAGGAGACCTGCATTAGGCAAATACTATTTCTCTACCAGCCAGGCATCATAAATCAACCATTGAAAAAACTTCGTCACTTTCTTGAATCCCTCCGACTTGAGTAAAGATATCAATTCCTCTTCTGCAATATAATGCAGATCGTTCACAATATGATTTAATCCCTTCGGCAAGGTGTCATCATCTATATTGAGCTCCTGATAGGTTTTGAACAGATCGAAATTTTTGTTGAAACTGTTTTTACTTCCAGTGATATCGGCGAGAATAAAAATCCCACCCTCGTTCAGGTGCTTGTAAATACAGTGATAGATCTCCTTCTTTACCTCAATTTCGAAAAAATGAGTTACCAGGATACAGGTAATCGCATCGAAACTTTCATTGACATTTTCTACCGTGCCTTTAATAAGCCTTACATTTGGCAGTTTCGCGGTTTTTTCAGTCGCCAGAGCTATCATTTGTTCTGAGGGATCCACACCTACAAATTCCCATTCAGGTCTTAAGCGGGCAAGAATATTTAATTCATTACCTGAACCACATCCTACAACCAATATTTTATGATCTGCCGTTGGGGCAAGACGGCTTTTTAGCAGTGGAAATAACAGCTCTATTAAATTATCATAGCCAGGAAACCATTTTCTAATAGAGTTATCGTAGTGCGATACCCTGTCGCCTTCGAAAGATTCGATTTTCTTCATAGAATAGTGTGATAAGGATTAGATGAGGAAAATTGTTTCTAGGGCGACTTCCTCTTCAACCAATCCTCCGGCATGTGAACAATACAGATATTCATTGTTTTATTATCCTCCGAAAGCATAGCGGATTGAATTTCGAAACGGGTTCCGTCCGGGTGAAATGTGGGATGGCAGTGATCTGCTGCTGTTGTTTTATGCCCTGTAGAAATCATCCTCATCTCACGGGTATGACGATCTATAATATATAAACTTCTGCTGAAGTCATCTCCAACCGCCCACCTGCCATCAGGCGATCCATGGACATGCCACAAGCCGCTGCCGGAAGGTGTTTGTCCGGCGATGGTGGTTTCACGTGTACGGAGATTTACTATGGCTAAACCTGTTGGCTTTTCGCGAGTGCCCGCATTTCCCCAGTCGCTTTCCTGACCTGGGTTGGCTCCGGTAACGCTTGTTGCTGGAGCTCCAACGCCTGTATTAGCTGCTCCGGGAATAGCACGATGTCCCATCAAAGCCATTGCTACTTCGTCCTTTGATATAACGGCTTCGTGAGTTACCCACTCGTATGAAGCCTCAGGGTAAAGCGGTCTTAGGCCTGATCCATCCGACCTTACCGTCCAGGTACGTTGTGGTGATTTACCACCTGTCTCCCAACAAAAAACAATTTCATCAGGGTTCCATAAGTTAGCCTGAATATGACCTACCTGAAAAGGAACAGAAATAACATGTTTAATTTCCCCGGTCTTTATGTTCATCCGCGCAATGCCAGCTGGTCCGGCTCCCATTTTTCTTGGGCCAAAGCTTTCTTCTATCTTAGTTCCTGCCGGCAGATGTTTCGCTGCTGCTTCTTTACCAACCCTAAAGTAAACCCATTCTTCATCCGCATCCAGCGCCATATCACCACCTGCACCAAGTTCAGGGGGAGTTGAGCCACAAACCCTTTGATAAGTGGCTGCTGCCTTCATCGTCCCTGATTTACTATCTGCAAAGACTTTCGCAAGATCTACCTCCACGATTTCCAAACCCTTAGAGCCTTTTCCTTGTCCCGGATCTGTCTCCTGAGTTTGACCTAAGTTTCGCATGAAATATAGTTTCATCGACTTCCTGGCAATGTTCAACATGCCCGTATAGCTTCCTTCGGAAACCTGAACAATATCACCGCTTTTCTCATTTACAGCCATTGCTTCATTCTTCGCAAGATTTGAGCGGAAGATCACCCATTGCCCGTCTGACGTCCATTGAGGATGAGTGGGATAAATTTTGGAATCCCCATGGGGCTTGCTGGTTAAAAAAACAAGTTTAGCGCCTGTGACAGGATCTTTAATTTCTTTTTTTTCGGAAGGGAAGCGTTTGCCGATCTGAGAGAAGACTGTACAAGGAACTAATGCAGAAAAAAATACTGCCAGAAGAATAGAAGTTCTCATTTCTTGGTCTGATTATAATTGGTGGTCAAGTATAAGGATCGCAAACATTCCTTTGAAGGCCGGGAGGTATTTCTTTTGTTACATAACCTTATTGATACAGAATTTCTAGCGGTTTTTCTTTGGAGGGTGAAGGTCTAAGGCAGCCAATAAAACCTTCGTGAGCAGATGCTCAAAAACGAAGGATGAAAGTTTTTAAAGGTTCTTTGTGGCATTAAAAAGCAAATAACCTTTCGCAAAAAAAGGGAGGCTAGCTCCCTTTTCAATCATCCCACAATTGTCCCCTATCTAATCACCCTAAATCTCGTTGTTCAAAAATTCTGTCAGGCTGCAAAATCTTGCTTGCCTGGTAGGAATATGGATCTTCTTTCCATCAAGAATGATCGTTACATCACTTGTATTCCGTCCTACTATTTGAAATAAAAATCCTTCATAAAGGATATACCCCATCTCACTATTCATCGTCTTTCCTGGTAATGTAGGATGCTTTACGAAGACTTTTTCCAAGAGTTACAGAAAAAGTTTCCGCTGATAAAAAGATGACAATCAACCACCCCTTATCGAACTTTACAAAGCTTTTACATCCCTTAAAAGGCCTTTTTAAAGATATGGCCGTTATTTGTGAAAACGATATGAACGAGAGAAACTCAAAATATATACCCTTATCGATTCTGGATCTTGTTCCTGTACTGCAAGATCATCCTGTGGAGCAGTCTTTCAAGAACAGTTTGGACCTGGCCCAACATGCAGAATTAATGGGCTACAACCGTTACTGGCTGGCTGAACACCATAATATGGCCGGAATTGCCAGCTCTGCTACCTCTGTGGTAATGGCATACGTAGCCGGAGGAACTGAGAAAATAAGAGTGGGCTCGGGAGGTATAATGCTGCCAAATCATGCTCCCTTAGTGATCGCTGAACAATTTGGAACCCTTGCCAGACTCTATCCAGGAAGAATTGACATGGGCCTTGGTCGTGCTCCGGGAACAGATCAAACAACAGCAATGGCTCTGAGAAGAAACCTGACAGGAAGCGTAGAAGATTTTCCTTCTAACGTTATGGAGCTCAGAAATTACTTTTCAGCAGAAAACAGTCAGAGTAAAGTACGAGCAATCCAGGCTGAAGGGCTGGAGGTTCCTGTGTGGTTGCTTGGCTCAAGTACTTACAGCGCGCAATTATCAGCGTATTGGGGACTTCCCTTCGCTTTTGCCAGTCATTTCGCTCCTCAAATGCTTTATGATTCGCTCCGGCTTTACCGTGACAATTTCCGTCCATCGGAAGTATTAAGCAAGCCTTACGCTATGGCTGGAATTAACGTGATCGCTGCGCCAACAGATGAGGAAGCACATTTCCTGGCTACTTCCCTTTACCGGGCTTTCCTTAATGTTATCCGGGGAACTGCCTTACCTATGCAGGTCCCCGTAGAGGATATGGAAGAGTATTGGACCGTATCTGAGAAATACGCAGTTCAGCAAATGCTGAACTATACCTTTATTGGCGGCCCTGAAACACTTACCGAAAAGATCCAAGCTTTTATTGATAAGACGGGAGTTGATGAACTAATGGTGGGGGCGCATATTTATGATCATCATAAACGGGTTCGCTCCTATGAAATACTTGCAGGATTACCGCTAAAGACAGCGAGTTAGCCTATTTACATTGTAAAGACGGACAGCCTATTGAAGGACTGTCCGCCTTCCTCCTTTTTGCCTAAGCCTCAAAACTAAACCACTATTTCTCAGTTATTGGAAGAGGAATTCCGGGAGATACTACAACTTCCGTAGCCCTTATAAACTAATTTTTCACCTTAAAAAAACATTTCTTCATCTATGGATTCACCCGCTATTTTAGGTATAAATCGCACTCAGGATGGTACAATCTCAGTTTTTGACGGAGGTAAACATGTGATGTCTATCCACAAAGAAAGGCTAACGAAACGCAAGCATCACTGGGGAAGATTGGGTGATATTAAGATGTACAAAGAGCAGATCCCGGTAGTCGACCGTCCTTATGATCTAATTGTGGAATGCTGGTCGGCCGACGACGAGTACCAGAAAAAGGAACAATACCACGAAGAATTAAGAACGGTTTTGAACCTGAAGGAAGGGGCTGAGATCATAGAGATCTCTCACCATTTAGCTCACCTTTACAGTGCTTATCATCCTTCAGGTTTTGAAACTTGCGCTACGATGATCATCGACTCTGTTGGCAGTCCGGTTGAACATATTAAATATGATTATCCGGGAAAGGGACAGAGGAACCTCTTTGAGGTTGCCTCTTATTACTACTGTTCTAATGGCGAGATAAAATGTATCAAGAAACAGCTGCACGATCGTAATCCCGAACAGCCACACGGACTGGGTAATTTCTATTATAAATTAACCAACTGCCTTTTCTCTGGTGAGGGAAGTGAAGGAAAGGTAATGGGACTTGCAGCCTATGGTGATCCTAAGAAAATAGATCTGCCTGAACTTATTGTAAGAGAGGGAGAAGTTTTGATTCCGGATGAATGGATCGAGGCATTTAAAACCACTGATTATTTCTACAACAATGAGGTGAAAACTTTCGGTGAAAAGGCAGATTTCGCAGCGAAAGGACAAGAAGTGTTTGAGAATGCTTTGATGAAGGCTGCCCAATGGTTATCAGATGTAACAGGAACAAAAAACATAGCCTATGCTGGGGGCTGTGCTTTAAATTGCGTAGCAAATAGCAAACTATTGGAAATGGGATTAAATGTCTTTATTCCACCAGCACCGCATGATGGAGGAACTTCCGTAGGTTGTGCGATCTATGGCGCAGTAGAATGTTTTAAACTTCAGAATGAATTCGAGTGGCGTTTCGATTATCTGGGCCCTGAAGTAGACATTGAACAGGTAACTGAAGTGATTAAAAATTACCCGGACCTGAAGATCGAAAAACCTGAAGATCTGATAGAAGAATGTGCTAATCATATCAACTGGGGCCGCATCCTGTGTGTATTTCAAAGTCAGAGTGAATTTGGACCTCGTGCCCTCGGTAACCGGAGCATTATTGCCGACACCCGTTATGCTGTTAATAAGTTCTGGATAAATGCCTTTATTAAGGGAAGGGAATGGTTCAGACCTATTGCTCCCTTTGTATTGGAGGAGGATGTAAATGAGTATTTCAAATTTGAAGGACGCACTCCTTTTATGCTGTTCACTGCCTTTGTTCAGGATGTGTATAAAGATAAGTTTCCAACAATAGAACATATTGACCATAGCGCAAGGATCCAAACAGTAAGCAAAGATGATAATGAATTCATCTACAATGTAATCAGGCGTTTTAAGGATAAAACGGGAGTAGGAATTATCGCAAATACGTCTTTTAACGGAAAAAACGAAACAATGGTGGAGAGTTTAACGGATGCCGTTAATTGCTTCGTAAACCATCCGATACATCATTTGGTGGTACCTCCATACATCATTTCGAAAAGTAAACCGGTAAGTAATCCTATCCAATTATCAAGCTATAAAGTGTGAGCTTAAAAATAAATATCCTGTCGCCGCATTTTGACGATGCGGCGTACGGGCTTACTTTAACCATTTCTAAACTGTTGAACAGCAATGTACCCGTTAAGCTGATCAACTGTTTTACGGTTACCCGCTGGACTGCTATTCCTGTTGAATCTAAAGAAACAGAGGTAGTAAGCTTGTTGCGCGCTAAAGAAGATCAAAGCTATAATGCCTTGTTCGATTCTGCGATTGACATTGTAAATCTCGACTTGCTTGATGCTCCACTACGTCACGATTACATATTCCGCTTTAAGGCTCTGGAAGAAGATGAATTGGAGCTCGCGGAGGATCTGAGGTCGCGATTACTACAGGAAGTGGAAGGGGTTTTGTTTTGTCCCTTAAGCATAGGCGATCATATTGATCACGTGATTTGCCTTGAGGCAGTATTAAAGCTTTATCGGGAATTGGATATTGTTTTTTACGAAGACCTTCCCTACTCGGCAAGGATAACAGAAACGCAGATATTAGCACATGTACAACAAGTGGCCGAGAGGCTGAAGGTGAACATTGTTCCATTGCTGAACACCCTCAGCAATTGTAGTATCGATAAAGGCACTGCGGTTCGTGTTTATGAGAGTCAAATGAACGAAGATATTCATTCTGAAATCCTTGCTCATATGCAAAACCTGCAAGGTGAACGTATATGGGGAGAAGAGAGGGTTCTGGAAAAACTAAGACTGAGCTTAGGTTGCTGACAGTTATTTCCTTTACGGTTTCTACGTTTTTGTAAATCTCTGAAAACCCTTGCTTGCCCGAAGTGTTGAAATTTCCATACCTACATATAAACGCTATGAAAAATCAACAAGAGAACCCGGAAGAAAATAACGGCCACGATAATACCATCGGTGGAGCCCAAACAAATACTCCTGATCCTGAAACACAAAATGATACAGGATTTGCAGGTACTACTAATTCATTAAGCGAATCGAGAAATGACGACGATGGGTATCAGATAGCAATAGAAGATACTATGATCGGTTACGACGGCGACGAGAGCCAGATGGATATGGATCTGGGAGAGGAAGACCGGAAGCGATCAGGAAGATCGGGAATCGATGATAACTCCTAGAATAAAGCATAAAAGGTCTGGCTATTGATGCCGGACCTTTTGCTTATTTATCAGTCAATATCTTTAATCATACACCTCCTTATTAACCACGTAAGGAAGCCTTTCACCTTTAAGTCCGGCAATTATATTTTCAGCAACTCTTCTCACCATCTTTTCTCTGGTTTCCTGAGTTGAAGTACCTATGTGAGGCAGGATAGTGGCATTGTCAAGCTTGAGCAAGGGACTGTCGGGGTCCATTGGTTCAGGATTGGTAACATCGAGTCCCGCTCCCCATATCTGATTTTTTATAAGAACTTCTGTGAGATCCTCTTCATTATGAATTGCACCTCTAGCCGTGTTAATGAAAATGGAAGATGGCTTCATGGCGGAAAAAGCCTCCCTGTTAAAAACACCTCTTGTTTCATTACTTAAAACGGAGTGGACAGAGAGTACATCACTTTCCTTAAGAAGCTTATCAAAAGATACTTTTTCTGCTCTTAACTCTTGTTCTGCCTTGAAGTTCCGGCTCCGGTTGCAATAGATGATCTTCATATCATAGGCAGCCCGACAAAGACCTGCCATTCGGTAACCTATATTCCCAAGTCCGAAAATCCCGAGGGTTTTACCTTTAAGCTCTATGCCTAAATGGGCGGTGGGTTCAAAGAAAGACCAATCTCCCTTCAAAATCCTTTTATGCTGGTATAGGGCTTTTCTTGCGACCATCAGCATAAGCATAAAGGCGGTTTCTGCAGTAGCTTCATCAACTACGTAAGGGGTGTTTCCGATGGGGATACCAAAGCGGTTGGCTGCCGATAGGTCAATATTGTCATATCCAACTCCGTGAACGGCAATAACTTTTAAATGCTGGCAAGCTTCCAGCAACTGCCCATCAACCTTTATAGGTCCGGCTACAATAAGGGCGTCATGTTGCCGGCATTTACTGATCAACTCCTCAGGGCTTAGCTCTCTCGTTTCTTCCCATTGATTTACTCCTATGCCAGCTTCCTGCATCAAGCGGACGCCAAGGTCAGTTATAACGCGTGTTGAAAATACCTTCATTAGTGAGCAGTTGAATCATGGTGAAATTAAATCGTGGTGAAAGTACAATGGATCTCTGCAGCATAACTAATACCTCTTTATATATTGAGCAACTGAGCAGTGACCTAAAAAGGTGTTGTAATTTATGGAATACAGTCCCATTATTCCACGTTTTGTTGATTTTTAGGATCCGGAATGACCTTTAAGCCTTACAGTTATAAAACCAGCCGCTAAGGGGTTAAATACTCTAATTTCATTTAAATTTCGCTCTTTTATAATGGGAAAACCCATTATTCTAAACACTAGCCCACTTTTCAGCATCTGCATGTAGATCTCCTGGTAATATTTTAAGACTTAAAATGGCACATGTTCATAGACCCGGCATGCCAATTGGCAGACTCTAGGCGAAAAAGAAACTATCTAAAGAAAAACATCATGAAAAAAGTGTGTGCATTATTAGCATTTGTTCTGGCGGCTTTTGTGTCAGAAAATAGTTATGCTCAAACAGGCAGTCGTAAGACCGGTACTACTTCGGATACAACTACCAACAGCAGAACGATCAAAAAAAGCAAAAAAACTACAACTGACGGTACTACGACACCGAGATCAGGTACTGGTACAGGTACTACTACCCAGGGAACAGGTACAGGAACCGGATCTACAGGTACTGGTACAACTGTTTCTCCAGGTACAGGAACCGGAACGACAGGTACTGGAACTACAACATCACCTGGTACTGGAACCGGAACTACAGGTACTGGTACAACAACTTCACCTGGCACTGGAACTGGAACAACAGGTACAGGTACAACAACTTCACCTGGTACAGGAACCGGAACTACAGGTACTGGAACAACAACTTCACCAGGTACTGGAACTGGAACTACAGGTACTGGAACAACAACTTCGCCAGGTACTGGAACCGGAACTACAGGTACTGGAGGATCAACTACAACTACTCCAAAGCCCTAGTTTTTTGTTCTATAAGGTAAAGAGAGCCCGTGACCATCAGGTCCGGGCTTTTTTTATACATCCAATGCTTGTGTAATGTCATATCCTTCAGCACAAGACACTATCGCAAAGTTTATCTTTTATCTTTGCTGCTGAGTTCTTTAACAAGAAAAACTCCGTGGGCGCAATCTCAAACGGAGGATGAAAGTGGCTTGAAGGTTCTTTCTATCCTTTAAAGAACAAATTAGGCTTTCAGGATAATCAAACCCTTACATGAGAAACCTTCTTCTATCAACAGTCTTTATATTTACTGCACTACTGTCACTAGCACAGCCGCATCTTGGATATAATAATACAGGTATGCAAGTTCGTTTGCTTAGCCAAATTGTAAATAATCGTTACTGGTACAGGAATTCAGAACTGCTTGAGAATAACAAGTACAACTTCAGAGTAACATTTAAAGATGGAACCACCAGAGATATCCTTTCAAAAATTTACACGGATACAGCATTACGCGTATCTTACCTGAAGATAGTGAATAAAAAATCTAACTACGGTGCAGCAAGGGAAGAACGTATTTATCCAAAACAGACACTTAAGATTAGCCGGCTTTATGAGGACTTCAAGAAGCCTGAGAAAAAGGAAATTATAGAGGGACTAGCTGCAGACAGCTGCTGGTTATTTAAAGCCGTTTCAGGCAAAATTACAGCTTACTCTTTCCTGTCTGAAAGACTAGAGCTTCATACAGGCTACTTATCCGCCTTCCAGGTTGACAGTGGTGCCGTACAAGATTTTACTCCTGAAAATCTTAAGGTTGTAATATCTGGATCAGGGAAAGCCATGAAGGCATTCAACAAGCAAGATTATTATCAGGCTATAGTTCGGTATAATGCAGAAGTAAAAAAGGCTGGTTTGCGGAAGCAATAGCATACAAAGCTTCAATGGCAATTTATGTCCGGGGATCGAAGAAACATTTTCAATTACTCTCTGTTACAATACGGTCCACCCCTTAGCACCTCTTCAGGTTATGATTAATAAACTAAGTTTTGAATTAATTGAGGATTCACCCCTTGCTACGTTGGTACTTGATGTTTCGACAGAAAGCCTTTTGTACGTGAATTCTGCGTTCAAAAACTTCTTTAATTTAAACGGAGATTTAACATCTGCATCTAACCTGACTTCTTATATTTCAAAGGAAGATAAAGCTTACCTGAGGGATGTTTACACGGAGTTATTGCAGGGGATTAAGAAACCAAAAGTCGACATCAGGTTCAATTCTCCTGATCGTGGCGGAGAATGGCTAAGAATACAACCCTGGTTAGTTGAAAACGATGGGGGGAGTCATATTCTCGCTACGGTAACAGCTATTACTGATGAAAAAGAAAACTACTCGACGATGGACAAGTACGCAAATAAAAAGAACGCTGTTCTTAACATACTTGCACATGATCTTGCCGGTCCCTTATCTATAGCAAATACACTTGCCTCCTCGCTTCGGAACAGGATTGACGGTGCGCTTTACCGCCAGGTGGAAGCTATAGCAAAGATCATTTCACAGTCGCATAACCTTATCAAGGATTTGACCAACCGGGAATTTTTTGAGACTGCGGAAGTCCAGCTGGTCAAAGACCGAATAGATATTGTTAGAAAGTTAAAAGAGTATTTTGAAGAGTATCAACAGAGCGAACAGTTAACAAACCGGACTTTCAATTTTAATTCTTCAGCAGCTACCATCCTAATGGAGGTAGATGAAGCAAAGTTTATCCAAATAATTAACAACTTAACGACTAATGCCTTGAAATTTACGCGTGAAGGAGGTTCGATTTCCATTAGTGTTGAAGACAAAGGAAATACAGTTCTATTCACTTATGCTGATAATGGGATAGGAATTCCAGACGAGTTTAAGGACGTTCTTTTTGAACAATTTACGCCAGCCAGAAGAAAGGGACTTCAGGGTGAGCCCTCTACCGGAATGGGAATGTGGGTTGTAAGAACTATTGTAGATTGGCATAAGGGCAGTATCTGGTTCAGCAGTAGAGTGAATGAAGGAACATCATTCTTCTTTGAACTTCCGAAGCATTAGTTGATCTACATAGTGAAGCTTTAGTACCTTTGCCATTATTAGGGATACCAGAAAATAATATGAGCTCTGAACAATCAAAGGAAACAACCGAAGCGGTATTTGAGGCAAAACTTCTTGCCGCTATCTGTGGGAAACTAATTGAGTTAGGTGAGATAAAAGCAGAGGAAGAGTTTCTTGAAAATTACCCTAAAGAGAACCTGGCCGACGTGCATAATCAAGAGACAGGAGCCTACTATCTAATGAAGGGGGAAAAACCTTTGAAGTTGGTGGAGTATAACTTGAAAACGTTCGAAGTATATCCGCTTTAGAGAGAATAGTGAAAAACGATCAATGTCCATCGGACTGAGGGTAACCCAACAAGCTTGCAACAATCGGGAGATCAGCTTCCACCCAGTCTAACCCGGATAATCTGGCCGGTTCCAGCCATTGGTGCTCCTGATGCTCGCTGAGCTTGATTTTCCCTTTGGTAATGCGACAAATAAAAGGAATTAAGCGAATAATTTTGGTTGAACTGTAAGCGTGAGTTGTTGGTGCTAATGCTTTCGCAACCTTTATTTCAACCCCCAGTTCTTCCATAATCTCACGACATAGAGCCACTTCAGACGTTTCTCCATCTTCCACCTTACCTCCGGGAAATTCCCATTTAAAAGCATGAGGCATCAGTGCGCTCCTCTGAACGGCAAGTATCCTTCCCTGATCATCGGCAATGACGGCACAAGCAACATTTATCATAAAGCAAATAAAAGCAACTGGAAGGATTCATGAAATAAGAGCGAAATAAAAAAGAGGCTTTTGAACAGCCTCTTTCTTTTAGTCTTCTTTCTTTTGACTTGGCTCCATCTGCCGGTGCATTAAGTCGGCCACCTTCTCTTCGGGAACCAAATGAGCTGCACCTGCCATTACTTTATTGGCAAATCCAGACACTACTTTATCATCACCTGCCAGAAGTGCCTCATATCCATCCTTAGCAACTTTTGCAGGGTCTGCTTTGTGTCCCTCCTTGACCATTTTGGCTTCTTCCTGCTCGGCCTTCCGGAAAAAATCAGTATCAGTGACACCTGGAAGCAATGCTGTAACAGTAATGTTCCTGTCTTTTACCTCACTGCGAATAGCTTCTGTAAACGAGGTAACAAATGCTTTTGTAGCGTGATAAACTGCCTGAAGAGGACCAGGCATTTCCCCTCCTATCGAGGATACATTAAGAATCTTTCCTTCTCCTCTGCTCAACATATCTTTCAGGAACAATTTGCTTAGTACCACATAACTGCTTATGTTAAGCTGTATGATGTCCAGCTCACGGTTAATATCTGTTTCCGCAAACTCTCCGTACTGACCCTGACCTGCATTATTCACAAGTGCTGTAATGTTAATCCCTTTACTTCGTACTTCTTCATACACTTCGAACGGACTTTCCCGTAGAAAAAGATCTTTAATGATTGGGACAACCTCAATACCAAATTGATTTCTCAGCTCGCTGGATGTACGATCCAGCTCATTAAGATCTCTTGCTACGATAACTAGATTGTAGCGGTCTTTAGCAAAAAGCTTTGCGAGTTCGCGCCCGATCCCACTGGTGGCACCGGTAATAAGGGCGTAATTTTGACTGCTTGACATAGGTTTTAGAATTTAGTATGCCTTGTTGCAAACTATTACTATGCCATAAAGATTCAGTACTGTAACTTTTTAATGCCTATCTGCGAGCTAGTTCATCACGAATGAGCGCACATTGTTCATAATGCTCCATCTCCACTTTTTCTTCCAATAGCTCTTTCAATTCCATCGATGACTTGCTTGCATACTCGATTCTTGCAACTGTTAGATCGCTGATTGCTTGAAAATGTCCGTCAGGTGAAAAAATGCCCCAGGTAGTTTGTTTATTCATGGTGATTGTTTTTTTAATATTATTACGGGTGGCAAATAAAGAAGGTTATAAAAGAGTTAGAAAAACGAACATTAAAAGATAAAAGGACAGCCAAAAAGAAAGCCGGCTATTTCGGGCCGGCTTTCTTTCACCATTTAATTTATTGAACTATTTCTGAGAGCTTCGGTACATCACTACAATTCCCACTACCAAACTCCAAAAGGCGCTTATTTGCTCCTAAACGTTGAAAGAGAATTGTTCCGGATCTTGGCCTGAACTTATCAGTGCAGGAATATTTTAATGAATGAGGAGTTTTAGTCTCTGCGCTTATTTTCGTGTTTGCAGGCACGTCGAAGACATCTAAATCATAAGCAGCCTGATCTATTTCTATTATATCGTCAAGGTGATCGGCTGTATTTGCTCCCGCCTTTATGGTCGACCTTTTTTCTACACTAAAATTAATGTAAGCCCCGTTAGTTGATGTGAACTTGCCGTTTTGAACATTCAGAAGCAGGTAGTCAACCTGGTTGATGCTTTCCTTTCCGAAATTATAGTTGCCACTGATTGCAGTATTACCCACCACGTAATTAGACGGCGTTATAGAAATACTACCATTTGGGTAATACATAAGTGAGATCTTTCCCGAGCGAGAAGTATTATCGCTGCAAGTTGTATTAATATTAAAAGTGACATCTATTTGCTGCCCCCCCGCTACTTCCTGCTTCGTTATTGTTGCACAGGATAAAAAGCTACCGTTGTGATTAATTGCAGGCACTTGCTTAGCAATAAATTCTATCTCATTTAATACTCCCTCCACTGTCAAAATATTTGTAGCAGCAAAGGTATCTTCCTGTAAAGCTTTTTGCTCGGGGGTTTGTTCGGGGAAGTTCTTCTTACAACCTAGAAAAACAAATGCAAATAAGCTTGCAATTAATATCCTGCGTGATCTCATCTCGTTTAATTTAAGATCAATACGAAAGCAGTAGAGAGTATGCTACAGACTGAGCATTTTTTCCACGACAGAAATTGGCACTGTCGAGAAATTTACGAATGTGACCAGCTTTTTATACTAAAAAGAACTGAAAACCAGGCATTCTGCCTGAATATCTATAAATATTTATACATAGAACACCCCTATCATAGTGTACCAAGTACACTGGCAAGGTAATTGTGTAAACTGAAGCAAAAGGTTTATAATTGGTTAGTTTAAGGCTTTCATTCTCCCCGTTTGAAAGCCTTTTTTGCATCCGTTAAGTGACGAATACCATCTGAGCTTCTTTAATCCAATTGCGCAAACTCCTGTTCAGAAACTTAACTTTGTAAGCTTAGGCTTCTTTATCGAGATTTATCTCAAAGGTATCTTCTCCACTAACAACACGTACTGTTATTGACTGATCCCTCGGTTCAAGAGTTTGTGAAATTCTGATCAAGTGCTCATTCACCTTCGAACAAATCACCTCAAAAGATTTATTACTTTCAGGAACCTCTATTATAATAACTCCCTCCCTGTAATCCACCTCGTAATCCCCAAATCCCAGAACTATCTCGTTATAGTATTGATAGGTAATATTCATATTTCTATATCTTAATGGCAAAAATAGCTGGAATAATAGGCTCTTTTACCCAGAACCAGCATTTTGAAGTACTTAATACATCAGTTTTCACATTTCTATACAGCTCTTTTGTACTTTTTTTTATACAGATTCCTATAGTGAAAGGCTAAAACACGCATTGCGGAGCCTTTTTGCTTGTTGGCACATTATTGGCAATATACCTGACATCAACTTAAGAACATCATGAAAGAATCAACTACTACCACAAAAAATACTGCTGAAAGATTAATTGATTTAGAATTACTAGCACTTCTAAAATCAGACCTGAGAAACTTCAAACGTAAAAAAGAAGAAGCTCAACAACGTCCGCTTCAAGCCGCATAAACACATAAATCAAACATCTACCTATAAAACAACCCCGAAGAGTTCATATTGGACTCTTTTTTTGTGATCGTATATTTTTGATAAGATGCAAAGAACTTTCATGCGAATTCATCCCATCGAATGTTGCTTTGCGCGCAAAGTTTCCGTTTTAAATAGAGTCCCCAAGCCGTATAATAAAAAAGATCCGGAGGAAAATCGCCGGACCTTTCTGACTATGTGTTTAAAATAAAAGCATTATCTCCAGCCGCCTCCCAGGGCTCGGTATAATCTCACAACCGACTGGTATTGTTGCAAACGATCATTCACCCGGTTAAGTTGCGCGCTCAAATAACTCTGCTGGGCATTGATCACCTCAACATAGTTTGCGGAACCATAGCGAAGAAGCGCTTCCGTGTATTCAATTGATTTCTGCAGAGCCTCAATCTGTTTTTGGCGACTAACTGTTTTATCAGCCGCGTTTTGATAAAGTGCAAGGGCATCCGAAACTTCCTGGCCTGCTGTCAACAACGAGCGTTGAAAACCAAGCAAGGCTTCCTGCTCCTGAGCTCTGGCAACCTCTAGTCTCGTTTTGTTAGCTCTTCTGTTAAAGATAGGTTGTGTTAGGCCACCAATCAGACTGCCGAAGACCGAGCCCGGACTAAAGAAATTTTGTAGTTCCACATTTGACAAGCCACCTGATGCTGTGATCGTTAATGTTGGATAAAAGAAAGCCCTCGCAACGTTTACGTTCTCAAAATAGTAACGATAGTTAAACTCTGCTTGCTGCACATCTGGTCTGTTGCTTAATAGTTGAGTCGGAACCCCAACTGGAAGAGTAGCTTGCAAAGTTTGCTCATTCAAATTACTTCTGGGAATTGGGCCGGGAGACCTTCCAAGGAGAACGCTCAATGCATTTTCATTTTCTCTGATACGCTGTTTCAAGTCGGGGATTGTAACTTCCGCAGCGTAACGGCTCGCTTCACTTTGCACTACTGCAGCACCAGTTACCCGGGCTGCATCTTTTAGCTGGCGCATCGTTTCTACTATTTTCACCCAGTTTTGAACTGTTTCCTCAGTTATTGCCAATTGCTGGTCGAGGGCCAGAAGAGTATAATAATAATTGGCGATGTTTGCTACCAGGCCTGTCTGAACAGCTCTGGCACCTGCTTCACTTTGAAGCAGACTAGCGTAGCTTGCCCTTCTCGAACTCCTTAATTTACCCCAAATGTCTGCTTCCCAGTTTGAGCTTAAGCCAACCTGGTAAATCCGGTTATTATTAATAAACTGCCCTCCCTGGGCGTCCGATAGCTTATTTAAGGTAGCTTGAGCAGTTCCATTAAGGGCAGGAAATAAGGCAGCCCGGCTTTGCAGATAGTAAGCTTCAGCTTGTTGTACCCTCGTAGCTGCGACTTTAAGATCTAAATTTTGAGCTATTCCCTCTTCTATTAATTTCTGAAGGTACGCATCTCCAAAAATCTGACTCCAGGGCATCTTAGCAATGGTTGTTGTATCAGTACTTGTTACTTCGCGATAAAGTCCGTCGAATCTAGCTTCTGGACCTTTATATTTCTGAATTCCGCAGGAAGCGATTGTCAACATTATCGTTGCTATCAGCGCCACCTGTATCCTTTGTTTTAATATCATGATATCTTTCTATAGTTCAGCTGCCCCAACTACTGCACGAGTTAGGCAGTACAAACTCTAATTAATTTGCCACAATAGCTTTCTGGTTGTTGTCCTCTGAAGGTGTATCCGGAGCCCCGGAAATTTTCTCCTGCAGCCCTTGGAATATTATAAACAGCACCGGAATTACAAATACTCCGAATATTGTTCCTATAAGCATTCCACCTACAGCTCCTGTCCCAATTGATTTATTACCCACTGCACCGGCGCCTGATGATAACATTAACGGAACCAGACCGAGGATGAAAGCGAAAGATGTCATAAGGATTGGACGTAAACGGGCCTGGGCTCCTTCCATAGCAGCCTGTGCAATCGGCATTCCCTGACGTCTCCTTTCAAGAGCAAACTCAACGATCAGAATGGCATTCTTCGCTAATAATCCCACCAGCATGATCAGTGTGATCTGCATGTAAATATTGTTCGTTACGCCAAATATCTTTGCGAAGACAAATGCTCCGGCAAGACCAATTGGAAGAGAAAGCAAAACTGCAAACGGCAGGATATAACTTTCGTACTGCGCACTCAGAAGAAAGAACACGAATACTAAGACCAGCAAGAAGATAAATACGGTTTGCCCGCCTGCTGTCAATTCCTCACGGGTAATCCCTGAATATTCGTAACCATAACCAGAAGGCAAGGTTTCGGCGGCAACTTCCTGAATTGCTTTAATAGCGTCTCCAGAACTGAAACCGGGTTTTGGTGTACCGGTTACAGCCATTGAGGTGAATAAGTTGAAGCGAGTGATAGCCTGCGGACCATATACTTTTTGAAGCGTTATAAACTCACTTACCGGCGCCATCGCCCCTGTTTTTGTACGCACAAAAATACTACTGAGACCTTCCGGGTTAGCTCTGAATTCGGCTTCTGCCTGGTACATTACCCGGTACTGCTTTCCGAACTGATTGAAGTTGGAAGCGTAAACCCCTCCGTAGTATCCCTGCATAGTATTTAAAACATCATTCACGGTTAATCCAGCGTCTTTAACCCTGGCTACATTCACATCTATTTGATATTGTGGGAAGTTAGGGTTAAAAGGAGTGGCTGCATACTGGATCTCAGGTCGTGCATTAAGTGCTGCAAAGAAATCCTGACTTACCTTATAAAACTTGGCAATATCGCCACCGCTTTTATCCTGAAGCTGGAATTCAAAACCGCCCGAAGTACCAAATCCCTGAATGGTAGGCTGAGGAAAGAAAATAACTTTAGCATCACGTATGCCTCCTGTTCTTGCAAACATCTGACCTATGATGGCTTGCACATCCTGACCTTTGCCTGTCCGTTGCGCCCATGGCTTCAATCGCATAATTACCATCCCGTAGTTACTTCCAGTACCACTTATTATACTTCTACCAGTAATACGAAGTATGTGTTCCACTTCAGGGACTTTGCTCGCAATTGCAGCGATTTCCCGGGTAACTTCATCTGTTCTTTCACGCGAAGATCCCGGAGCAAGGCTGATATCTGACATTACTACACCCATATCCTCGTTAGGTACGAATGCTTTAGGAGTTGTTGCTGTTAAAATATAGTACAAACCTGCAAACAAAGCAATACCGCCAATAGCTGCCCATGGACGACGTGTTAAGAAGTTTAATGAATGACGATATTTACGAGTAGTTGTATCAAACGCTGTATTGAAAGCAGTATAAAACCGCTGTAAAAAGCCCGTTTTATGCTCTCCTTCCTGGTGGGGCTTTAACAAGATTGCACATAAGGCAGGACTTAAGGTCAAGGCATTTACAGCAGAAAGAATAATTGAAATAGCAAGGGTTAACCCAAACTGCTTATAGAATACTCCTGCCGATCCAGAGATAAAGGAAACGGGAACGAACACTGCCGCCATTACTAGTGTAATGGAAATGATCGCTCCAGAAATTTCGTCCATGGCCTCTATTGTTGCTACCCGGGCCGAAGTATAGCCATGATCGAGTTTTGCGTGTACAGCTTCCACAACCACGATGGCATCGTCCACTACAATACCAATTGCAAGAACGAGCGCGAATAGCGTTAATAAATTGATGGTAAATCCGAATAATTGCAGGAAAAAGAAAGTACCTATAATAGCTACCGGGACTGCAATCGCTGGAATTAAGGTGGAACGGAAATCTTGAAGGAAAACAAACACAACAATAAACACAAGGATAAAGGCTTCGATAAGAGTGTGAATTACCTTTTCAATCGAGGCATCCAGGAAGTCATTCACATTGACAACGGTTACATAATTTACTCCCTTCGGGAAGGAAGATCTGGACTGTTCCAGAACGGTAAGAGTTCCCTCTATAACCTCTTTTGCATTAGAACCAGCTGTTTGAGCGATTGCCACACCAATTCCCTGCTTCTCATCAACTTTTGTTGTACTTGAATATCCCTGCGCGCCAAGTTCGATGCGGGCTACATCTTTCAGGCGAAGAACTTGTCCACTCCCTGCAGATCGTAAAATAATATTTCCAAACTCTTCCGTGTTTTTCAAACGGCCCTTATACTTCAGCACGTATTGAAACGCCTGCTTCCCTTCCTCTCCAAATTGACCGGGCGCTGCTTCAATATTTTGCTCTGCTAAGGCACTACTTACATCTGATGGTACCAAGCCATAACTTGCCATAATATCTGGCTTTAGCCAGATACGCATGGAATACTCCATAGTACCAAAAACAGTTGCATCCCCAACTCCCGGAATACGTTTGATCTGGGGGATAAGGTTAATGCTGGCATAGTTCTGCAAGAACTTCTGATCGTAAGCAGGATTATCACTATATAGCGTAAAAATAACTAGGTTACTGCTTTGTCTTTTTGCCGTGATCACACCGGCCCTTGTAACTTCCTGAGGAAGCAAACTTGTAGCCCGGGCTACCCGGTTTTGAACGTTTACCGCAGCAAGATCGGGATTAGTACCCAGCTTAAAGTTCACGGTAATGTTAGCTGTACCGTCATTCCCGGCTGAAGACGTCATGTAGGTCATGTCCTCTACACCATTAATTTGTTCCTCTAACGGAATAACCACACTATTTAAAACGACATCGGCACTAGCTCCCTGGTACGAAGCGGTAACCTGAACGGTAGGGGGTGCAATATCCGGATATTGGGAAATGGGCAAAGAAACAAGGCCCAGTACCCCCAGGATTACTATGATGATAGATATTACGGTTGATAGAACCGGTCTCTCTATAAATTTTCTAAACATAAATTAATGTAATTGAAACATCTTTTGGAGGGAGCAAAAATCCCTGAACTATTTTCAGACAGAAAAAAACTATCGCTGAACTTCTTCTTGTTTTAGTGCATTAAACACACTGTCGGCATTCACCACAACGGGTTTAATCTTTGCACCTTCACGAAGTCCGGCTATTCCTTCAATTACGATCTTGTCGCCTGCTTTTAATCCGCTTTGTACTACGTAGGAAAGGCCGGCAGCCGAAGGGTTTATATCAACAGGTGAAGATGTTACAGAATCAGCCCTAAGCACATAAACAAATTTCTTCCCCTGTATCTCGTAAGTTGCTTTTTGAGGTACAAGAATAGCATTTGGGATAGTAACCGGAATACGAAGGGTTCCAGTACTACCGCTCCGTAACAAACCAAGAGGATTTGGGAAAGTAGCCCTGAAATTAGACGAACCTGTTTCTGTATTGATCAAGGCACTCGCTGCTTCTACTTTTCCCTTTTGCGGGTAGGGTGAACCATCAGGAAGAATTAACTCTACTGCCGGTAACTTAGCAAGTTTTGCCTGCAAAGTAGAACCTCCAGTTGACTTTGTAAAAAGTAAAACCTGCTTTTCGTTCATCGAAAAATAGGCATACATCTGCGTTACATTTGCCACCGTAGTCAATGGCTCGGGAATATTGCTACTTACCAGGGCACCCACTTTATAGGGGATACGACCAATGACTCCGTTTGCAGGACTAGTTACTAAAGAATAGGAAAGGTTAGTCCTTGCATTTTTTAACTGGGCCTGTGCTGCTGAAAGTGATGCCCGGGCCGACTGCAAATTTAACTGTGCGTTTTGAAGTTCGAAGTTGCTGATGATATCCCTTTCAACCAAAGGCTTGACCTGGGTAACCTTCAATTGTGCATTGCTAACGTTAGTGCGGGCGATCTGTACATTCGCCTGGGCAGTTCTAACCTGTTGTTCAAACAGATCTCCATTTATTCTGAACAGACGTTGTCCTTTTTTAACCATTGCCCCTTCATCTACGTAGATCTGTTCAATGTATCCATCAATTCTTGGTCTGATCTCAACTGTTTGCTGCCCTTCGATAGTTGCAGGAAAATCGGTATGTAATTCTGCCACCTGCGGAGCTAACTCAATTATTTTATAATCTTTGACCTGATTGGGATCTCCTGCCCCGCCCGGTGCAGCACCTTTACTGTTTCCTCCTCCGCATGATGCCAGCAAAAGCGGTACGGAGATAAACATTGAGAAAATTAAGCGGTGTTTTTTGTTCATGATTGATGGTTGTGTGATTATTTAGATGATTGTAATGCGTTTGCGTTTTGCTGTATCTGACGTAGAACTCTTATAGTAGTCTCGTAATCTTCATTACTGATATCTTCTGTAAGCGCTTTAAAAACCCCTTCTTCTATCTCAAAAATCCTATCAAATAGCCGGTCGCACTGCTCTGTAGCACTGATGGTATTTTTCCTCCTGTCCCCGGCTACCTGACTTCTTTTTACCAACTCCTGCTTCTCGAGCACGTCTATTGTTCTTAGTACAGCCGACTTATCCTTACAGGTATGATTTGCCATATCTTGCTGTGTTACATCCCCCTCCATACTTCTTAACCCATGAAGAAATATATATTGCTCTATGGTAATGGGAATATCATGTTTGACAAAGGCATTACCTAATACTTTAAGGATCAGTCGCCTGGTAGTGCCTATTACATATCCAATTGATGGACTAGTTCTGTTGCTCATTTCAATAGTTGATAATGTCAACAAATATAAAGAGATTGAATGTTGATAAAATGTCAGAATAGAAAATTCACAAAAAGTTGCTTAAGAACGTTGAGGTAGGCAAAAGGAGAAAATATAGTAATTGGGCAACAAATTGTATTTTTTCTTACTCTGCTGACATAGGATTGTCACCACTAGCCGTCATTTTTGAAAAAATTTTAAAATAATAAGCAACAATCGCTGCCCTTAATCATCTAAATAAATATCACTAGAAATGAAGATCCTGGTTTTTAAAACAAATGTGCGGAGACAAGAACAGATCTCTAAACTAAAAGCACTTCTAAGTCCTGTACTTTCTATTTTAGAATGGAACGTTGATTTGAAAGATAGAGATAAGATCCTACGGATTGTAACGAATGGATTACCACCGGTTTTTATTGAAAGTTTGCTTGAAACATCAGGAATATACTGCGAAGAGCTTGAAGATTAGCTATCATGCTGAAACGGGATTAACTAAAAGACACCAGATGCTAAAAACAGGCCGCGGAATACCAATGCGTAAAGTGTACTTTATAAAAAAGGGCCGGAAAAAATCCCGGCCCTACATCTACCTATGAAAAACATGCCCTTTGGGAGGGCAAATACTTATAGACAATTTACATGCCATCAAAACAATTAGGGATTTAGATTGTAAATCGGCATTAACTCATAAAATTACTGTGGAATCTCATACCCTATGTTGATCATTTTCCCCACTTATCTACTAACCAACTTAACCCAACCAACTTTTCCTTTACTCATTCAGAAATAAACCATCTTTTAAAGTCCTTGTTAACAAAACATGGACGTATCCCAACAATCAAATTCCATTGCATCTGACTTTTTGCAAGATCGTGAACAGTTCTTCAATCAGGTATTACAAAGTATGGATGAATACGCTGTGTTCACTACAGACAAGGAAGGATATATTACCAGTTGGAATACAGGGGCGTTTTATTTATTCGATTACACTACAGAAGAAATTCTAAACCGACAGGGAAATATCCTATACACTCCCGAAGATATTGCTTCACATATCCCGGAACAAGAGATGGAAACAGCTTTAAATGAAGGAAGTGCTTTGAATGAGAGATATCATGTAAAGAAGGATCGCACACAGTTCTGGGGTAGCGGGATGGTATTCCCTCTTTTTGACAAAAACAACCAACACCAGGGTTATACAAAGATAATGCGTAACCTCACTTGGGTAAAAGCTATCGAAGAAGAGAACAGAGAAGTGAATGCATTTGCCAAGAAATTAATTTCAACGTCACTGGAGCCCTTAGTCGTACTCAATAATGATCTAACCGTAAATAACTATAGTGAACCATTCAAGCAATTTTTCCAACTTCAGGACGAACAGTATAGAGGAATGCATATCTACGATGTTCTAGACACAAAGGTTAACAAGTCCCGCCTGCAACATTTATTCGAGGACGAACTAGGCAAGCATGATTTTAAAAAAGATTTTGAAATAGCACTAAATGAGGGGACCGAAAGCCAGAAAATCATAAAAATAGATACCCGGAAGTTCACCATAAACGACAAAGGCAAACAAATGATTATGCAGGCCTTTGAGGACGTTACCGAGAAAAAGGCATTACAGGAAATGAAAGAGATCTTTATTGGAGTGGCAAGTCACGAGATAAAAAACCCCTTAGCAGTACTAAGAGCATATGTTCAACTTTTACAAAAAGAACTGGGAAGCTCAGCAGATGAAAAGGTTAGAATCGCTGTGAAGAAGATCAATGAGCAAGGCGATAAGCTTTTACGGCTAGTTAATCAACTTCTGGACGTTTCTAAGCTGGAAAACTTCGAGTTAAAACTGAAGAAGGAACAATTTAATATCAGGGACCTGATAGCAAAAGCAGTAGAGGAATTTAAAGCAATGTCTCCACATGACATATTATTTAAAACAGGATTGGACGTAGAAGTATGCGCTGATCCAATCCGCATTCACCAGGTACTTACCAATCTAATATCAAATGCGATTAAATATAGTCCCGGAACTACTCATATTATTATAGAAATGTACATTGAGGAGAGGAACCGGAAAGTAGTTGTGAAAGTTCAGGACTTTGGAATTGGCGTTAGAGAAATTGACAAAGAAAAACTATTTGATAAATTCCAGCGAGCTTCTGACGTAGAAGGTCGAAGAATACAAGGGGTGGGACTTGGACTACATATTAGCAAAGAGATTGTAGAAAGCCATGAGGGGGAACTTTGGTTTGAAAGCGAAGAAGGCAAAGGAAGCTCGTTCTATTTTAGCCTGCCACTTGTAGACGCCTGCAGCTAGAAATCTTCTTGCACCTTTTGCTTAACAAATAAGGTTACATTCTTCTTATCTTAAAAAGGCTATTTCAAGCTACCTTTGATGATCTTCTATTCTGCCGGGCGGGACAATTGTTCTTTTCCAGATGGCTCTCAAGCCGGCTCAGAAAGAAGATAACTAACAGGAGCTAAGGCAATATAAAAGGCTCTTGTTCGACTTAAGATTAAAGAACATGGCCGGAATATATCTTCATATCCCCTTCTGCAAGAAAGCTTGTCACTATTGTGATTTCCATTTTACCACCTCCTTTCGCGACAAGGATGTGCTGTTAAAGGCAATGCATGATGAGATCAGACTGCAGAAAAATTTCCTGGAAGGGAGTCCGGTTGACACCATCTATTTTGGGGGAGGAACGCCGTCTGTTGTAGGCGCAGGTGAAATACAACGACTTATTGATTCTATCACAGCCTTACATGAGGTAAAAGCAGATGCAGAAATCACACTGGAAACTAATCCTGACGATTTGGAAAGCCAGGCAGTAAAGGAATTAAGACAAACCCAGGTAAATCGCTTTAGTATTGGCGTTCAGTCATTTTATGAGGAAGATCTCATTTGGATGAACCGTGCACATAACTCGCAGCAAGCAGAAGCTTCAATAAAGCGAGTACAAGATGCTGGCTTCGAAAACATAACAGCAGACCTTATTTATGGCTACCCTCTTCTAACAGATCATAAATGGAAAAATAATATCCACAGGATGGTTGAGCTGGCCGTCCCCCATATATCTGCCTATTCGATGACCGTAGAACAGAGAACGGCACTTGCACACTTCATAAAAAGCGGCAAACAGGCAGCCATGAATGATCAGCAAAGCGCCGAACAATTTGTTATCCTGATAGAGAGTTTGGAATCTTCAGGATTCGAGCATTACGAAATATCAAACTTTGCAAAACCCGGGTACTACTCAAAACACAATGCTAATTACTGGAAGGGTGTAACTTATCTGGGTCTTGGACCTTCTGCTCACTCATTTAACGGTACAGAAAGACAGTGGAACATTGCTAATAACTCCAAATACATTAAATCTATACTAGATGGCGTTGTACCGGCAGATAGGGAGATCTTAAGTAAAGAGGACCGTTTTAATGAATATATCATGACTTCATTAAGAACTATATGGGGAACAGACCTACTTTTCGTGGAAAAAGAATTCGGCTCAGACTTTAAAAATATGCTTACAGGATCTCTGCAGGAGTTCCAGGAAAAAGAATTGGTGACGATATCAGATAATAAAGTCAGGTTGACCAAAGAGGGGAAATTATTTGCTGACCATATTGCATCTGAACTCTTTATTTCAACTGAGCAATAAATTTAATCAAAAGAAATCCACTCCTTTTTACATTTCGTAATTCTTCATGATAACAAAAAGAACCCTCAATCATGAAAAGAATTGCCCTGACAATTATTGCAGTAGTAGCTACTGTATTATGTACCGAAACTTTTGCTCAGAAAACAGTAATGGTAGGCGGTGCTGCCATGTACCCTACTAAAGACATTGTAGACAATGCTGTAAACTCAAAAGATCACACTACTTTGGTTGCAGCGGTTAAAGCAGCCGGCCTTGTAGAAACCTTGAAGTCTGAAGGACCATTTACCGTATTTGCCCCAACTAACGCTGCATTCGATAAACTTCCTGCCGGAACAGTTGAATCTTTAGTTAAACCGGAGAATAAGACTACGCTCACCAATATTCTTACTTACCATGTTGTTGCCGGAAGACACAGCGCATCTGACATTGCTTCCGCGATCAAAAAAGGAAACGGAACTGCTGAATTCAAAACAGCCAATGGCGGAAAACTTTGGGCAATGATGAATGGCAAAAACCTTGTACTTAAAGACGAAAAAGGAATGACCTCGATGGTTACCATCAAGGATGTTTTTCAGAAAAATGGAGTAATCCACGTATTAGATACTGTATTAATGCCAAATTAACCATTAATGCTCTCAGTTGAACCCGGCCCCCTCCAGCCGGGTTTCTTTTTATATCTACCTGGCTAAAAGATTGCCTTTCTGAGGTCATCATCCATTAGTGAGATCCGCTTCTAAATGCTTTTTATAAATCTGAAAACCATCACAAAGAAAAAAGCTTTTAGATTTACAAGGAGCTGGCAGAATATATAACAGTCGCAATTCCGCCCTCTCATTAAAATTATAGTAGATGAAAAAAGTAGTTTGCTTCGGCGAGGTTTTATGGGATAATTTTAAGGATGGCAGAAAACCAGGAGGTGCTCCAATGAATGCAGCCCTTCATCTGTTTAGAAATGCTGTTGATGCGGTTGTTATCAGTAGCCTGGGTGAAGATCAAAACGGAGAAGACCTCAGGTCGTACCTGGAGACCCAGGGCCTGAACACCAGTTACATCCAAGAACATCCATCTTTACCTACCGGAGTCGTTGAAGTAGATTTGGATGAACAACAGCATCCCACTTATACCATTGTGAAACCAGTGGCCTGGGATGAGATCAATTACACATCAGAGCTAGAAGAATTCGTAAAAAGTGCAGACGCATTTTTATTTGGAAGTCTTGCAGTTCGCGAAGAACAGTCAAGAACTACACTATTTCAACTCATCCCCGCGGCAAGGTTAAAAGTGCTCGACCTAAACCTTCGACCTCCCTATTTGGAGCAGGAACTAATCAAAGAACTGATATCTAAATGTGATCTCCTGAAATTAAATGAAGATGAATTAGGGTACATCGGGACCTTATTAAGTATTGGCGGAGACAGTCTAGAAGCCTATATATCAGAAGTTGCCAAAGCTACCGGAATAAAAACGGTTTGTGTTACCCTCGGAGGTGACGGAGCCGCAGTGTATCATGAAGGGAATTTCTACCAACACGCTGGCTTTAAAGTTGAAGTAGCTGATACCGTTGGTGCGGGAGATGCCTTTCTCGCTACTTTTCTTTCCGGTTACCTGGAACGAAGGCCTATTGACGCGGTTCTGGAACGAGCATGTGCGGCTGGAGCACTAGTGGCATCAAGAAAAGGAGCCAATCCTGATTACTCAATGGAAGATGTCACAGAACTAATGTTGTAACCCTGAAAACATCCAGAATATCCATTGTACTATCATAAAGCTGCCTGTCTAGCGACTCTTTTTCTTTCACCCTCAGCAAAAATTCTGACCTTTGCGCTATGAATCGAACTACCGAGCAGGACTCGCTATATACCGACCTCGACCAAATGCCAGTTGAAGCCTTGCTTCGCGGAATCAACAATGAAGATAAAACTGTTCCATTAGCTGTTGAAAAAGCTATACCTCAAATTGAGAAACTCGTAGAAGTTATATCTGAAAAGATGAGAGCGGGTGGCAGACTGTTTTACATAGGTGCTGGCACTAGCGGTCGTTTAGGTATTGTCGATGCATCTGAATGTCCGCCTACTTATGGAGTTCCGCATGATTGGGTTATTGGTATTATCGCTGGTGGCGACGGAGCAATCCGGAAAGCAGTTGAATTTGCAGAAGACGACAGGGAACAGGCATGGAAAGACTTGCAGGTATACAATATTTCTGATAAAGACGTTCTTGTAGGAATCGCAGCATCGGGCACAACTCCCTATGTTATCGGTGGCTTACAAATGGCTAATCACATGGGAATTGTTACAGGTTGCATTGTATGTAATGAAGGAAGTGCTGTGGCTGCCGAATCCAAATTTCCAATAGAAGTAGTTGTAGGTCCCGAGTTCGTTACGGGTTCCACCCGTATGAAGTCTGGAACTGCACAAAAACTGGTATTAAATATGATCAGTACGACTGTTATGATACAGTTAGGCAGGGTTAAAGGCAACAAGATGTTCGACATGCAGCTTAGCAACAACAAGCTGATCCATCGCGCCGTTAATATGGTAATGGAAGCTACGGGGTCAAATGAAGAAACGGCACAAAAACTGCTCGAACAACATGGAAATGTTAGAAAAGCAGTGGAAGCTTTTAAAAAAGAACACTAAATATTATTTCTCCCAAAAGGGAGACGGAGGGCAATATGCACGACATAGAACCATATTACAGGTGGCGTGACGATTATGTGGCAGCGGAAGATGAGAAGTCTCCCTTTTATCAGACCGAGTACAGCGAGTTCGAGTTTGATAAAATGATCTACAATTACTACATTCATCCTCAATGGGATCATTTTGGTTCTCAGACGTTATATATTAAAATCCTCTTCGTTGACTACGATAGACACTATGCCATCATCGAACTCATTGGAGAATGGAACGATACGCTATACAATGATATAATGCTCCTAAAAAGGGAGATCCTTGAACTAATGATGCAGGAAGGCATTAATAAATTCATTTTGATAGGTGAAAACGTATTAAACTTCCATGCTTCAGATGATTCTTACTATGAAGAATGGTTCCAGGATGTTGAGGACGGTTGGATTGCCGGTGTAAATTTCAGAGAACATGTAGTGGATGAATTTAAGGAAAGTAATATCGACTACTATATCAACTTTGGTGGAAATCTGGACGAAATGACATGGAGAAATCTGAAGCCTTTACAGTTTTTCAAAAATGTTGAGGAGCAGTTGACAAAGAGGTTGCACTGATCTATCCTTATATCTGCTAGGAGTATTCTCAGGAAGGAAATCATCATAGCAAACTCATTTCGAAGGGCATTACCACCGGTGATGCCTTTCTTATTTGCAAATCACCCGACTTTATTGCATTTTTGCATTGCTTATTCAGAAAGACGGAGGGACTAGACCCTATGAAGTCTTAGCAACCTGTACTTACAAGGTGCTAAATTCTATCCGAGTCCGCACCTGAGGATTAGGAAAAGATAAGTTAGAAAGAAAGCCGGAGACCGACTTTTCGAAAATAAGCATTGTTAGATGTGAGATTTGAGATATTAGATGTGAGACTTCTTATAAGTCTTATGATTTAACCACATACAAGTTGACAGGGATAGATATGAGTTTTCGCTAACTCTCATACCTCAATTTCACATTGCATATCTAAATACAAAATGGACATTAGAAAAGAGCTTGAGAAACGAATTCTGATTATTGATGGTGCGATGGGTACAATGATCCAGCGTTATCAGCTAACGGAAGCAGATTTTCGTGGAGAAAGGTTTAAAGACCATCCTTGTGATGTGAAGGGCAACAATGACCTTCTAAACATTACGAGACCAGATATAATCAAAGCTATCCACGCGGAATATTTGGAAGCTGGAGCGGACATTATCGAAACCAATACGTTCAGCACACAACGTATTTCCATGGCAGACTACCAGATGGAAGAGCTGTCATATGAAATGAGTTACGAAGGTGCTCGTATTGCAAAAGAGGTAGCGATGGAGTACACTGCTAAAAATCCAGATAAGCCACGTTTTGTCGCTGGGGCAATTGGTCCAACTACCAAAATGGCATCCATGTCTCCTGATGTGAATGATCCTGGTTTCAGAGCTGTAACATTCGATGAGCTTGCAGAAGCTTTTTATGAGCAGGTGCGCGGTCTTGTTGATGGAGGTGCTGATGTCCTTCTTTTTGAAACCATTACAGATACCCTCATTACAAAAGCGGGAATTTTTGCCGTTAAACGATACGAAGAAGAAATTGGCAAAAAGATTGAAATAATGATCTCGGGCACCATTACTGATGCCAGTGGCCGTACCCTTTCAGGACAAACTGCTGAAGCTTTTCTAAATTCACTTACGCACGCTAGCATATTAAGTATAGGATTCAATTGTGCTTTGGGAGCAAAAGAAATGCGCCCGCATATTGAGGAATTAGCAAAGAAAGCCCCTTGTTATGTTTCAGCATATCCGAATGCCGGCTTACCCAACGAGTTTGGTGCTTATGACGAACTTCCTCATGAAACGGCTCACTTTGTGGAAGACTTTATTGAAAATGGCTTTGTTAACATTGTAGGAGGTTGTTGCGGAACTACTCCTGAACATATTGCCTGCATTGCTGAAAAAGCAGCAAAACATGCTCCAAGGAAAATCCCACAAGTAGACCCTTATTTACGTTTAAGCGGGTTAGAACCTGTTACAATCACTCCTGAAAGTATTTTCGTAAACATCGGAGAACGTACAAACATTACAGGTTCTCCAAAATTCTCTAAACTAATTCTAGGAGGAGATTACGAAGGAGCTCTGGCAGTTGCCCGTCAACAGGTTGAAGGAGGTGCGCAGGTTATCGACGTGAACATGGATGAGGGGATGCTTGACTCGGAAGCGGCAATGACCAAGTTCCTTAATCTGATTGCATCAGAACCTGACATCGCTAAACTTCCGATAATGGTCGATTCATCCAAGTGGACGGTTATCGAAACTGGATTAAAGTGCCTGCAGGGTAAAGGAATTGTGAACTCCATTTCACTTAAGGAGGGTGAAGAGAAATTTATTGAAAGCGCTAAGAAGATCTTGACCTACGGTGCAGCAGTAGTTGTAATGGCTTTCGACGAGAATGGTCAGGCGGATAACTATGAGCGACGTGTGGAGATCTGTAAACGTTCTTATGATATTTTAGTAGATAAAGTTGGTTTCCCTCCTCAGGATATCATCTTCGACCCCAACATCCTTACTGTTGCCACAGGTTTAGAGGAACACAATAATTATGCGGTTGATTTTATTAATGCAACCCGCTGGATAAAAGAGAATCTTCCCTATGCTAAGGTAAGTGGCGGGGTTTCTAACATCTCATTCTCTTTCAGGGGAAATAACGTGGTGCGTGAAGCTATGCACTCTGCTTTCCTATACCATGCAATCAATGCAGGTCTGGATATGGGGATTGTGAACGCTGGCATGCTGGAGGTTTACGAACAGATACCTAAAGAGCTCCTTGAAAGAGTAGAAGATGTACTTCTAAACCGCCGCCCCGACGCGACAGAGAGATTGGTTGAATTTGCAGAGACAGTTAAAGCTAAAGGTAAAGAGGCAGTCAGAGACGAAGAATGGAGAAAAGGAAGCGTTGAAGAACGACTGACACACTCCTTGGTTAAAGGTATAGTGGAATACCTTGATGCTGACGTAGAAGAAGCACGGCAGAAATACGACAGACCTTTGCAGGTAATTGAAGGCCCTCTGATGGACGGAATGAATGTAGTGGGGGATCTATTCGGCGCAGGAAAGATGTTCCTTCCACAGGTTGTTAAATCAGCCCGGGTAATGAAGAAGGCTGTAGCTTACCTACTGCCTTTTATCGAGGAAGAAAAGTTAAAGAACCCTTCATCAACGGGATCAAGTTCAGCCGGAAAGGTTTTATTAGCCACTGTGAAAGGCGACGTACATGATATTGGAAAAAATATAGTCGGGGTTGTACTAGCCTGCAATAACTTCGAAGTTATTGATATGGGCGTGATGGTTCCTGCCCAGGAGATCATAAAAAGGGCTAAAGAGGAAAATGTTGACATCATCGGATTAAGTGGTTTGATCACCCCTTCTTTGGATGAGATGGTACATTTCGCTAAGGAAATGGAACGTGAAGGCTTCAGCATTCCATTGCTGATCGGTGGTGCTACTACTTCCCGCATTCATGCTGCAGTTAAGATTGATCCAAACTATTCGGGTTCTGTGGTACACGTGTTAGACGCTTCAAGGAGCGTTACTGTTTGTAGCACGCTAATGAATGGCGAAGCAAAAGAGACCTATATAACAAACATTAAAGCAGAATACGAGAAAGCGAGAGAAGCACATTTAAATAAGCGGTCAGACAAAAGATATAAAACGATCAAGGAAGCCCGGGAGAATAAGTTCCAAATTAACACTGATCTGGTAGCCTCTGCTCCATCTCTATTGGGAACTAAAGTCTTCGAAGACTTCCCGCTGACTGAGCTCGAAGCGTACATCGACTGGACTCCATTTTTTCATACGTGGGAGCTTCGCGGAAGCTATCCGCGCATTTTCGAGGACAAAGTAGTGGGAGATGAGGCTAAAAAGCTGTACGAAGACGCGCAAAGGCTATTGAGACGAATTGTGGACGAGAAGCTGTTAAAAGCAAAAGCGGTTATAGGGTTCTGGAAAGCGAATACGATAAATGATGACGATATAGAGCTGAAATCAGAAGATCAATCTCCTGTTGTTATTCATACTCTTCGTCAGCAAACTGAAAAAATGGAGGGCGAGCCTTACTATGCACTTTCCGATTTCGTTGCATCTAAAGAAAGCGGTGTAGAAGATTACTTTGGCGGATTTGCCGTTACAGCCGGCATAGGATGTGATGAACTGGTAGCAGAGTTTGAGAAAAACCACGACGACTATAACAGCATCATGACTAAAGCTATCGCTGACCGATTTGCTGAAGCTTTCGCTGAGAAGATGCATGAGTTGGTACGTAAAGAGTACTGGGGCTATGCGAAGGACGAGGATTTGAATAATGAGGAACTGATTAAAGAAAAGTATCAAGGGATCAGGCCTGCACCGGGATATCCGGCTTGTCCTGAACATACCGAAAAGCGTACACTATTTAATTTGTTGAAAGCAGAAGAAACGACCGGTATACATTTGACGGAGAGCTTTGCCATGTATCCTGCGGCTTCTGTTAGCGGTTTTTACTTCTCGCATCCCGAATCCCGCTACTTTGGATTAGGTAAAATAACTAAAGACCAGGTAGAAGATTACGCAACACGGAAGAACATGACACTGGAAGAAGCTGAAAGATGGCTGAGTCCTAATTTGGCTTATACCCCATAGGTTTATAACAAAAAGACCGGCTCAAGCGCCGGTCTTTTTATGTTCTATAATTAATCTCGTCCCGCTGCCCAAATTATTCCCCGGGCCAGTACTCCCAAAAAAACTTCATCAGAAAACATTTCATCTGAGTGACCGAAAGTTGTTCCAAAAACTCTCGCCTTCCCATACTTATTCGTCCAGATAACTGGATGCGTTTTACCATCACGTTCACTGACGGAGGTAGCTAACATTTTCGTATTAGGCCATACCTTCTCAATAATATATAATTCATCTTTTGGCCCTGTCCACTGCTTTGGAAGGTCTTTCGTTATATAATGATCTCCAGTCTTCTGCACGGGATATTGGCTCTGGTGATCATGCCGTCTGCTGGTAACTCCCAAGAACTCTCTCCAATCGTCAATTTCTGCTGTTCGATAAGTATGCATAGCGCAGTGAATAACAACGGCAGGTACTCCTTTAGCGTGGGCAGAAGTAATTTTCTTAATGTAGTCCGGATCTTTTGTATCGGCAAAGCACTCGTTGTGCACTACCAAATCATAACCTTTTGCCCAAGCTTCTTTACTGTAAAGGCTAATTGTTGCAGTTGTACCGGTTCCTCCCTCATTTATAACGGTCCATTCGGCAGTTGTATTCTTAGAAACCGCCTTTTTTAGCTGTTCCGTTTGAGCCGGATAATTATGGCAGCAACCACCTGTAATTAATAAGATCTTTAAAGGCTTTTTACTTGCAAACACCTGATCGGGACGTAGAGTCAAGAGGAGTAGAAGTGTTAAGAAAGATAACTTCGCTAATAAGCCAGGTAGTTTTGGTCGGTTTAATGCCATGGTAATTTCAGAGTGGTATTTAAGTTTCCCTAAGGAACGGAAAATATCACTAAAAACAAAAAAGCCTTGTCTGAGATATCAAACAGGGCTTTTTTGTTTTTTGAGCCTCCTATCGGAATCGAACCAATGACCTACTGATTACAAGTCAGTTGCTCTACCAGCTGAGCTAAGGAGGCTTCGTTGTTATGGCTGCAAAGGTAGAAAAGTTTTGGAATTCTACCAGAGCTAATTTTCATTTTTCCACTAATAACATCATTATCAGCAAGAAAAATTGAAAATTACTTAAAGCAGGCCTCTTTTCTGCAGCTCTGCTTCCAATTCTGTAGGACTAGTAAAATGGATGCTATCTATTCCAAGCTTCCTACCAGCTTCTATATTTCTAAAATTATCGTCGATGAATACAGCCTCTTCCGGCTTAACATTGTAGCGATCCAAAAGTAGTTGATAGAACTCCGGCTGTGGTTTTCTCATTTTCTCAGTACCGGAAACCACTACCCCGTCAAACCAGTTAAGAAAGTCAAACTTCTCCTGAGCAATTGGGAAGGTTTCATGAGACCAGTTAGTAAGAGCGTAGATCTTATACTTACCACTATCCTTTAATCTTTTGAAGATATCTACTGTTCCCTGAATCGGCCCGTTCAGCATCTCAGTCCATCTTCCATAGTAGGCGCGAATGTTCTCCTCGTGTTCAGGAAATTGCTTAACCAGCATTTCTGTGCCTTCGGCTAAAGTTCTGCCTCCATCCTGTTCCTCATTCCAATGATTAGTACAAATGGTTTCGATGAACTGGTTCATTTCAGCTTCGTCGCTGAATATCTGTTTGTATAGATGAAAAGGGTGCCAGTCTATTAGAACTGCACCTAGATCGAAGATTATTGTATTGATCACGTTATTAATTTTTCAATAAATATTGTTTAAATCCTTCAAAGTCAACACCTAGCTCTACAGCTTGCTTTGGCTTGCCTTCCAATACTTTCACCTGCTCGGGAATCTCGACCTGAGCAGCCATTTCTCCCTCATAAATATCAGGGAACTTACAAGGGTGTGCTGTAGAAAGGAAGACTCCTGCACTTTTCAGATCTCCTGTTACCCTTCTATAATCCTCAACTGCTAACCAGGCGATAGCTGTATGCGGACATACGATATAATCGTATTTTTCGTACACTTCCATCACTGCAGCTCTTGTTTGCTCGTCGGTATAACTAGCCGCCGATACTTCCTTTTTAACTTCCTCTAATTCGTTCTTAAACAAAGTCATAATACGAACCCAGTTACTTGGATTACCGACGTCCATTGCATTAGATAAAGTAGCTATGGAAGGTTTCGGTTCATATTTACCTGTTTTAAAGAAAGCAGGCACAGTATCGTTCACGTTCGTTGCTGCAATATATTGTTTAACAGGCAATCCCATTTTCCACGCCAGCAAACCTGCTCCTATGTTTCCAAAATTTCCGCTAGGCACAGAAAAAACTACATCCGTTTTCCCTTCTCTCTTTAACTGAGCATAAGCATTGAAATAGTAGAAGGTTTGGGGAATTAACCGGGAGATATTGATAGAGTTAGCTGAAGTCAGCCTGAACTTCTCATTCAATTCAGCATCCACAAAGGCCTGCTTTACTAATGTCTGGCAGTCATCGAAAGTCCCATCAATTTCAACTGCCCGGATATTTTGTCCATTCGTAGTTAATTGAAGCTCCTGGATAGGACTTACTTTTCCTTTTGGGTATAGGATAGTAACCTGGGTGTTAGGTACCCCTAAAAAGCCTAAAGCAACTGCACCTCCGGTGTCACCTGACGTAGCAACAAGCACATTTAGTGTCTTCTCTCCTTCTTCAAGAAAATAAGCCATGATCCTGCTCATGAACCTGGCCCCAAAATCCTTAAAAGCTAAAGACGGTCCGTGAAAGAGCTCAAGTACATAGGTATTCTCATCAAGCTTTCTTGCTGGAGCAGGAAAGTTAATTGCCTCTTCAACAATAGCTTTAAGATCAGCTTCAGGCAAAGCATCCTTAAGAATGGTTTTCGCCACTTTGAAAGCAATTTCCTGAAGTGAATATTTCTCAATATTGTTAATGAAATCCTCGTCCAACGTCGGGATTTCGTAGGGCATATATAAACCTTTATCCTGAGGCATGCTATTGAACACAGCCTCTTTAAAGTCTACTGATAAAGCTGAATTATTGGTACTATAGAATTTCAATTTGATTTACGATTTTAGAATTACGATTTACGATTTGTCTTGCTAGCGCCAAATTGATTTACGATTTTAGATTTCAGAATTACGATTGGAATTGAAGCCGCTATTTGATTTACGATTGATCCTAGGCATTAATCTAATATTATAGGACCGTTAGCATTCACTTTGGAAACATATCCCTGGCTGCCTATACTTAACGTTGAAAGGTGCTTTTGAATTGCCGCAGTTATCCTTTCTGCAGTTTCCTGGTCTTTTGTAAACGAGAATACTGACGGACCAGAACCTGAGATTCCGAAACTTAAAGCTCCTAATCCCATTGCAATTTCTCGCATCTTATGAAAATCAGGTATCAGGATAGAGCGAACAGGCTCGACTAACACATCCACCATACTTCTCCCTATCAAGTCCATATCCTTCATGAAAAGTCCGCTTACCAGACCGGCAACATTTCCCCATTGGGTAACTGCATCTTTTAACAGCACTTTACTACGGATCATTTGCCTTGCATCCCTGGTGGGAACATCTACTTCCGGGAATACTATCGCAGTATGCAATTCTTCTGGATAAGGAAGTTTGATAACGTCGAGAGGATCATAACTTCTTACAAGGATGAAACCTCCCAGCAAAGCCGGGGCAACATTATCAGCATGGCCGAATCCACAAGCCAACTCCTCCCCTTTCATAGCGAAGGGAAGCAGGTCATCTTGCTTAATCGGACAATCTAAAAGGGAATTGATAGCAAACAAGCCTGCAACAGTACTGGCAGAACTTGAACCGAGACCACTCCCAATGGGCATTTTTTTATGTAATTCGATCTCAACTCCGATATCTGTTCTTCCAATGTGCTGCAAAAACATTTGAACGCATGCACTTGCTGTATTCTTTGCAGGATCTAGTGGAAGTCTGCCATCATCTCCTGTGATCTTAGTGATTACAACTCCTGGCTCAGACCTTCGACGCATAATCACCTCATCACCCGGCGCATTGACTGCAAGTCCCAAAACATCAAAGCCACATACCACATTGGCTACAGTAGCCGGAGCAAAAACTCTTATTGATTCTCTCATTGACTCCAAACCCCTAAAGGGGCTTATTTAAAGCGTTAGAAAAAACCCCTTAAGGGGGATGGGACTTAGGCCCCTACGTTAACGATATCAGCAAATACACCGGCAGCTGTAACTTCGGCACCTGCACCAGGGCCTTTCACTACCAGTGGACGTTCTTTGTACCGGTCGGTAGTGAAGGAAATAATATTATCACTACCTGAAAGCATATAGAACGGATGGTTTTCGTCTACCATTTCCAATGAAATAGTAGCCTGACCATTTTCAAGCTTACCTATATAACGAAGCACCTTTCCACTACTTTCCGCATCGTTCTTCAATTTCTCAAAGAAATAATTATTTGCTTTCAGCTGCTCGTAAAAATCCTCAACAGAAGTAGCTTCCATACATGCTTTCGGAAGGATTGCTCCTATCTTAACATCTTCTGGCTCTAGCTCGTGACCTGCATCTCTTGCAAGGATCAGGATTTTACGCATAAAGTCAGTTCCACTTAAATCATCACGGGGATCGGGTTCAGTATAACCTTTTTCCTGTGCAGTTTTCACTACGTCATGGAATGTCAGGTCTCCTTTGAAATTATTGAAGATAAAGGAAATCGTTCCTGAAAGAATTGCTTCGATACGAACTACCCTGTCACCACTCATCATCAAATCTTTTAGAGTACGAATGATAGGTAATCCAGCGCCTACGTTAGTTTCATAGAAGAAATCCACTCCGTGTTTGTGTGCAGCATCTTTGAAGGCTTTATATTGTGCATAAGAAGAGGAATTTCCTATCTTATTACAAGTTACTACTGAAATAGTAGAACTAAGTATTTCTGCATACTTTGAGATGGGAGCCGGACTAGCAGTGTTATCAACAAAGACTGCATTTGGAAGGTTCAGCTCTTTCATCTTAAGAACAAACTTGTCCAGGCTAGCAACTTCTTCGGAAGCATTTAATGTTTCTTCCCAATTCTGTAAGGACAGACCTTCGGGATTGAAGACCATCTTCTTACTGTTACTGATACCAATAACATTAATTAAAATTCCATTTTGTTGCTTTAAAAACTCCCTGTGCTCTTCCAACTGACGGAAAAGGGTTTTTCCGATATTTCCTGTACCAACGCAGAAAATATTCAGGGTCTTTTTAAGATCTGTATAGAAAGCATCATGAACCGCATTTAAAGCTTTTGCCAGATCATGACGGGAAATAATAACCGAAATATTGTACTCGGATGAGCCCTGCGCAATTGCACGAACATTTACACCATTGCGACCTAAAGCATGGAACAAAGTACCGGCAATACCCGGAGTTTCCTTCATGTTCTCCCCTACGATGGCAAGAACGGATAATCCTTCCTCGATTACAGGACTTTCAATTTTCTTCGCCTCAAGCTCAAGTTCGAATTCATGCTCAATCAATTGTTTCGCCTTAAAAGCGTCCGCAGGATTCACAGCAAAGGTGATACTATGCTCGGATGAACTTTGAGTGATCAGAACAACGTTTATTTGCTCGCGGGCTAATAACGAGAATAATCGTCCGCTAAAACCAGCTTTACCCACCATTCCGCTTCCGGTAAGGTTAAGAACGCTTATATCATTTATGGAAGAAATTCCCTTTACGCTATGCTCAGATCTGTTAGTCTCGTGACTGATAACAGTACCGCGGAAATCAGGCTCGAAAGTATTCCTGATAACAATAGGGATCTTCTTCAGGAAAGCCGGGATCATCGTTGGAGGATAAATAACCTTTGCACCGAAGTAGGAAAGTTCCATTGCTTCAGTATAAGAAAGCTCAGTTAATGGGAAAGCTTTCTTCACGATCCGCGGATCGGCCGTCATCATTCCATTTACATCCGTCCAGATCTCAATAGCGTTCACGTTTAAAGCAGCACCAACAATAGCTGCGGTATAATCGCTGCCACCGCGACCTAAGGTTGTAATGCTACCTGTGTCGTTACTGCCAATAAAACCAGTAACAAAGATCAATTTATCTTTATTCTCCTCGTAGAATCCGCGAACCAATAAGTCGGTCACTTCAGTCTGAACCTTCGCGTTCCCGAAATTGCTATCTGTTTTTATGAATTGAGAAGCATCCGCAAACACGGAATCTCCTATATATTGATCTGCAATCCTGCTAACCATTAAGGTAGAACAACGCTCGCCATAGCTTAATATACGATCACGCGTACGAGGAGTAAGTTCATTTAGACTAAGAACACCTTGAAGAAGGTCTTCAATCTCATTAAAGAATAGCTTAAGCTTTGTGAAAACAGGGTTCTGACGTGGGACTTCCAGTAAGGCCTTCACCACATCAAAGTGGCGGTTTTCCAGATCCGTCAGGTCCTGAGAAAAATCTTGACCCGTAGCAGCTTTATCGGCCATGCTTACAAGTAAATTCGTAACTCCACCCATTGCAGACAATACAACAACAGGGCTTCCATTTTCAGCTTTCTCTCTCTGAAGGATACTTATCAGGGTCCGGATACTCTCTACCGATCCGACTGATGTACCACCAAACTTTAATACATTCATTTATTTATGAGATTTGAGATGTGAGATCATAGATACGAGAATCTATCCTCCCCACCATTTATGTTATGCTCCTCACAAACGGAGCTATTCACTAAAATTTAAACAAAAGCGCCTTCCCCCTTTGTGGGAGGAAGGCGCTTAATGGTCTTTTATATTTTTCAATTACACCAAATACGAACTTCCTCCTGACGCATTGTACGTGGTGGTAATCGTTTTTGTAATGGTATAAGTAAACTTTATCATTGTTTTAATTTCGGGCGTAAAGTAAGCAGTAAATTTTCAAAATCGCAAATGATATTATACTAATCAAGAAAACAATAACTGCGCTATCATAAGTCTTGCGCCTGACGGACGGTCTTCAAGCAGAATATATAGCAGCAATTCTTTTACAAATAACATTGACATGGTTCCTGCCTTTGCTTTCGAACGTCCTGTTCAAACAAACAATTGGAAAAATTCAAGCTTCTAAAGGGATAATTCGTGTAATTCGTGTAATTCGTGTAATTCGTGTAATTCGTGTAATTCGTGTAATTCGTGTTTAATCTTTTAACTTTGCTCTCAATGCAGGGATTAGTCATAAAATCGACAGGAAGCTGGTATCAGGTAGTCACAGAAGGTGGCAAAATAGTCGATTGCCGTATTAAAGGAAAATTCCGGACAAAAGACATAAAGACAACCAATCCAATTGCTGTAGGAGATCAGGTAGATATCGAACTAGAGCCGGAGCAGGATACAGCGGTGATCACTAAATTGCATGACAGAAAGAATTATATCATCCGTAAATCTGTTAATCTTTCCAAGCAGGCTCAAATCATTGCAGCGAATTTAGATCAGGCCTTTTTGATCGTCACCCTTGCATCTCCCAGAACGTCTCTTGGCTTTATAGATCGTTTTTTGGTAACTGCTGAAGCTTATGATATTCCTGCCGGCCTCATCTTCAATAAACTGGACTTGTTCAGTGAAGAAGGATTGGAAATCCTTGCTGAGTATCAAGATATTTATACGCGTATAGGCTACCCCTGCTATGAGGTATCAGCTCTGGAAGGAACAAATCTTGATGAAATTAAGGAACTGTTAAAAGACAAGGTCACCTTGTTTTCCGGCCATTCTGGAGTGGGGAAATCTACGCTCATCAACCAATTGATTCCAGACAAAGAACTAAAGACCGGAGCAATATCCGACTGGAGCGACAAAGGACAGCATACTACTACCTTCGCCGAAATGCACAACGTACCCGGAGGAGGTTATATTATAGACACTCCAGGTATCCGTGAACTAGGCATCATTGATATAGAGAAGCAAGAGCTTGGCCATTTCTTTCCAGAGATGCGAGAGCGGCTCAATGAATGCAAATACCATAACTGCAGACACATTAATGAACCTGGATGTGCGGTAATGGAAGCTGTTGAGGAGGGGGAAATTGACGAAAGTCGCTATGATAGCTATCTAAGCATTTACAACGGCAATGATACCAGAACTTAGTTTCTCCATTCCTAATATTCATTTATTATTTAAGTTATGAGAGCGGTTATTCAACGCGTCAACGAGGCTTCCTGTACCGTGGAAGGGAAAATAACAGGAGAAATAGGGCAAGGGCTATTGGTACTCCTTGGTGTGGAAGATGCAGACACTGAAGAAGACCTGAAATGGCTGGCGCAGAAGCTGGTCAACATGAGGATCTTCGGAGACGAGCAGGGGCTTATGAATAAATCTGTAATGGACGTTCAAGGCGGTATCCTCCTGATCTCTCAATTTACGTTATTTGCATCTACGAAAAAGGGTAATAGACCTGGCTTTACGAGGGCGGCAAGACCAGATAAGGCCATACCTCTTTACGAACAAATGCTTAAAGAACTGGAAAACCTAACGGGCAGAAAAACCGAAGCCGGGATCTTTGGGGCGGATATGAAGATAAGATTGTTGAATGATGGGCCGGTGACGGTGGTGGTGGATACGAAAGCAAAGGAATGAGCACGAATTCACACGAAGGGACTAATTTTCACTAATCGAAGTTCCCTATATATGACCACTAATTTCTCGGATTAGACGAATTTTCACTAATCATAGTTTCCTAATTGGTACCACTATTTTCGCGATTAGACAAATTTTCATTAATCATAGTCTCCCAGATTTTGCTAATTACAATTTCTTAATTATTACATTAGCTCATTACTTATCACACAATGACTGAGCTTATTTTTAAGGAAGAATCTTACAAGCTGATAGGTGCTTGTTTTGAAGTTCACAAGGCACTAGGGTTTGGATTTAAAGAAGTAGTTTATCAGGATGCTTAGAGGTCGAATTTACACGACAGAAGATACCATTTTGCCGGGAACATCCTTTTACAATTTACTATAAAGAACAAAGATTGAAGCATTACTTCGTTGCTGACTTTCTTGTTTATGACAAGATTATCATTGAATTAAAAGCCGCAGGATATATTGGTATTCCATATGTCAAACAAACAATGAACTATCTTAAAGCATCAGGATTAAAACTTGGAATAGTTGTTAACTTCGGAACACCCTCCCTTGAATTTCAACGGATAGTATTCTAATTCTTTCCCGTTTAGACATCCTAATTTGTGAAAATTCCCATAATTAGTGCAATCAGTGTTTTTTAATAAATTCGTGTAATTCGTGCTTTTTAATAAATTCGTACAATTAGTGACCTTTCATGACCATCGACCAAGCTCAACAACTCGTAGACAATTGGATTAAAACTACCGGCGTCCGCTACTTTAACGAACTTACAAACACTGCCATCCTTATGGAAGAGGTCGGGGAAGTGGCCCGAATTATGTCTCGTAAATATGGAGAGCAATCCTTTAAAGAATCTGATAAGAAAGTGGATCTGGGTGATGAGATGGCGGACGTTTTATTTGTTCTGATCTGCCTGGCTAATCAAACGGGTATTAACCTTACGGAAGCCTTGGAGAAGAATCTCGAGAAGAAAAATATCCGGGACGCTGACCGTCACAAGAATAATGAGAAGTTGAGATAGAGCAGCTTCACACTAGCTGCTCCAAAATATTTTAAATCTTAAAAAGCTTTTACTAGCTTCTCTCCATCAAGAACAGGGATAGCTGACGTAATATCAATGTTCAAACAAAAAGCAATATCTTCTTCTATTCCTAGCTTCTTAAGTCTTTCGCTGTGCGACGTTTTAGCAAGGTAAGCTCCTAAATTATCCTTAGCAAGCGACCATAGATCAGCAGCGGCAATTGCTGAGTCGTCGATCTTATACCTGTTGTCATCGCGAAGCTTATCAACAACAGCTCCGGCGAAAACTGTATCTTCAAGGTTTACTTTATTCTTCCAACCGGCACAGACCAAAAGGACGTTTTCGTTTTGCTCTCTAAGCCAGTCCGAAAGAGAACTTAAATTCAGGAAGGAGCCTATAGCAATCTTTTTAGCCTGTCTTGACAGATGAATGGCATGAGTTCCATTTGTAGTGGTTAGGACCACCGTTTTTCCGGCTACTTTCTCTGCAGTATAAGAAAAAGGAGAGTTACCGAAATCAAAGCCCTCTACCACTTCTCCGTTCCGTTCTGCTGCTATCAAATATCCTTTCTCTGAGTAAGCAATACACTCCTCCACTTGTGAAACCGGAATAATAGCTTCTGCTCCATTTTCAATACCATAACACATGGACGAGGTAGCCCTGAAAATATCAATAACAACTACAATACTATTCTCGATGTCGTATAGTGGAAGTAAAGCTGGAGTTAGCACTACTTCTATTTTCTTTCTATCTGATGTTAACTGTACTACTTTCAAATCTCTATGCTTTATAAAAAGGAACTTTAACAATCTTAGCCTTCACCGCCGTATTACGAATACTGATAAAAATTTCAGTTCCTAATGCTGAAAAATCTGTCTTAACATAACCTAAGCCGATAGCTTTCTGTAAAGAGGGTGATTGAGTTCCTGATGTTACCTTCCCGATCGTATTTCCTTCCGCATCAATTATTGCGTAATCGTGACGGGGAATACCTCTTTCTATCATTTCAAATCCAACTAATTTACGTTCAGGACCTTTTTCTTTCTGCTCTTTTAGTGCAACTGAATTAGTGAACTTCTTACTAAACTTAGTGATCCATCCTAATCCTGCTTCTATAGGAGAAGTTGTATCATCTATATCGTTACCGTATAGGCAGAATCCCATTTCTAAACGTAAGGTGTCCCGTGCTCCTAATCCAATTGGCTTGATCCCAACTTCTGCGCCTGCTTCAAAAATTGCATCCCATATCTGCTCTGAGTGAACTGCATCGAAATAGATCTCGAATCCACTTGCACCGGTATAACCGGTAGCTGATATTAAGACGTTATCAACTCCTGCAAAGGTTCCTTTTTTGAAAGAATAATATTCCATTGAGGAAAGATCTACTTCTGTTAGGCTTTGCAAAGCTTGTATTGCTTTTGGTCCCTGAACAGCCAACAGGGAGGTTCTATCAGAGATATCCTTCATATCCACTCCTTCAGTATTGAATCTGGAGATCCAGTCCCAATCCTTCTGAATGTTTGAAGCATTAACAACCAGCATGTAGGTCTTCTCATCTATCCTGTATACTAAAAGATCATCTACAATTCCACCGTGTTCGTTAGGCAGGCAGGAGTATTGAACTTTACCATCAACTAACTTCGAGGCATCATTTGAGGTGACCCTTTGGATAAGGTCTAGTGCTTTGTCTCCCTTTAAAATAAATTCACCCATGTGGCTCACATCAAATACACCAACTCCATTTCTAACTGCTGCGTGCTCGGCGTTGATCCCTTCGTATTGAACCGGCATATTATACCCAGCGAAAGGAACAATTTTGGCGCCTAAAGAAATGTGTTTTTCTGTTAATGCTGTATTTTTCATTGAATGAATTTTAAATGAGAGAGCTGCAAAAATAGAATAATAGCACGAAATAAATAGACACTAAATAGCACAGATTAACACTAATTGAGCGAATTAACACGAATAGAATGGACACAAAGGGATTGGATACGGATATTACTAATTAAGCGGATAAGAATGAATGGAGTGGGCACGAATTGCACTAATTAAGCAAATTAACACGAAAGGAGCACTGAATGACAAAAGGAGGAAACTGTACAATACCCTAAATTAAGGCACTTACATATGAAAGAAGAATTCGTGTTAATTAGTAAAATTCGCGCAATTAGTGATCCGTAATAAAATTCGTGCAATTAGTGACACTCAAATAATTCAAGCTGCGGATCTGTAACTCTAAACGAACGCCTATGATAAGGTGAAAAGCCATGATTAAGAACAGCTGTACGATGTTTTATTGTCGGATAGCCTTTATTACTGGCCCAGTCGTATTCCGGGTGCAGATCAGCAATTCCTTTCATAAAATCATCACGGTAGGTTTTCGCCAATATAGAAGCTGCGGCGATAGAGTAATATTTCCCGTCTCCCTTTACTATACAGGAGTGAGGGACCTCATTATATTTTTTGAAGCGGTTCCCGTCAACGATAATAAAACCAGGTTGGTGGGTCAGTTGATCTAAAGCCCTATGCATGGCCAGGAAGGAGGCATTGAGGATATTGATCCGGTCGATCTCCTCGTGATCAACAGAAGCAACCGCATAAGCAATAGCCTTCTTTTCGATCAGTTTCCTTAGAGAATACCGGTCTTCTTCCTTAAGTTGCTTGGAATCGTTAAGGAGTTTGTGCTTGAAATTTCGGGGAAGGATCACAGCAGCCGCGAAGACAGGGCCAGCTAAACAACCTCTTCCAGCTTCATCACATCCGGCCTCAACAAATTCATCCTGGTAAAAAGGAGATAACATACTGCGTTTAAAATTCAAATTATAGCATCAACCAGGTAACCTTGTTGAAAACTAATACTCAAAAATAAAATAATAGTAACTAAACACGAAAAGGTTTTATTAACACTAATGGATCTTCAATGTCAACAAAGTGATATCATCAGAATTCATTCTGGCAGCGTAAGTTTGCTGGATGTCGTTGAGAATATTCGTATTGATCTCATCGACTGGAAGGTTCTTATGTTTATTCAGAAGTTCTACCAATTGCTCTTCCTGGATGAAAACCTCTTCGTCGGGGCTCTCGATCAAGCCGTCGGTATAATTAAAGATCAATGCATTAGGAGCCAAGGTTAAACGGCCGGTATTAACAAACGGCAGGTCATCGAAGATGCCTAACATTGTTGTGCCTTGCTTTAAGAAGCTAACATCAGTGTCAGAAACAAGAATAGGTGAATTATGTCCTGCATTGACGAACTCCATCTCCCTTGTTACCTCGTTATAGCGGGCTATGAAAAGGGTTATGAACCGTTCACCTTTTGTATTGGAAGTTACCAGCGCATTTAACTTCTTAATAACTTTCTCTAAATCACTTTCTACCGATGCCCACGCCCTTAAGCTTGCCTGGAGGTTCGCCATGAGTAAAGCGGCAGAAACACCTTTACCTGAAACATCAGCTATACACCAAATAAACTCATGCTCGTTGATGCGAAGGAAGTCGAAGTAATCGCCCCCAATATTTTCGTGAGGTAAATACGTAGCCGATATTTCGAATGCTTTACTTTTCGGCAAGCGCAACGGAACCAGCATACTTTGAACTTCGCTGGCAAGCTCCATATCGCGCTGTAACCGTTCCCGCTGCACCCGTTCTTTGAACAGCTTCTTATTCTCGAGGGCTACAATAATAATATTGATCAGCGTCTGAATAAAATTTAGCTCGTGACTTAATAACTCCGGTTTCGTATTAAAATCGCCAATTAGTACGAATGCAAGGGTGGTACTTTTATGTCTAACTGGGACAAAGAAATCGTATTTATTAAGAGTTCCGTCTTTATGAGTATTTAGAGATGTGATGGATTTAATTGGCTCGAGGATGGGACAGATGGCTAGCAGGGCTTTTGATGTTTCTATTTCCCCGCCATACCTGGAGACACAAGCAAATTGGTCGCTTTCACGGATCAGCAAGCGCATTTTACCCACGTTCAAATTCACGCGAAGGATCACCTCAAGCATCTCAAATAAAACAGAAGCTGCGCTGTTTTTATTGATAGCCAGAGTTACCTCCAGTAATGCATTCAGTTCAGCCTGCCTTTTTAGCAAAAGCTGAATCAAATCATTTTCCTCTATGTCTTTATCCGAACTTCTTACAGGTCCCAAAATGGTTGTTTGATTACCGTATATTTAATATACCAAATAACAAAATTTACAATATAACGTCAAAATATATTTAAATGTTGATTTTATTCTAACGAACCAATCTGTCTTTCCAAACATATTTTCCGGAATTACCAGCCACCCCGATGTAAATTATATATAATACATGTATAATCGTTAGCAACGGAAGAAGTTTTAATAATTCTTTCCTTCTTGCAAATTCTGTTATGCCTTGTAAAAAAACAAATTCCGCCAACAATTTAAGCAGTATTATTAGGCTGAGTACTAACCAGTAAGTCGGATTCAGGAAGCCTAATAAAAAGTGTAAAAAAACAGATACATTAAATACCCAGATAGCGACGCCAAGAAAGACAATACTTTTCTCTTTGTATTTAGTGCTTTTTGAGGCCCACCTTTTCCTTTGCCGGATAAACTCCTTGAGGTTTGGCTTTGCCGTAGTATAAACTATGGCATGCCTTGACTTACAAAAACCTACACCTTCCGGATACTTAGCAGCTACTTTATGCAGGAATAATTCATCATCTCCAGAAGCGAGGTTATCAATACCTTTGAAACCTCCTAGCTCAAAAAACACATCTCTACGGTAAGCCAAGTTAGCACCATTACAGGTAGAGGGCTTTCCGTTCCCAATGGAAGATGCCCCTAATCCGATCAGGTACAGAAATTCGAGGGTTTGAAGACGCTCAAAAAGGCTTTTCTCTTTGAAGTAGGACACTGGGGAAGAAACCATCCTAAAGTTATTTTTCTCATAAAAAGAGACGATTGAGCGCAACCATTCTGGTCCCATCCTGCAATCCGCATCAGTAGTTATTATCAGTTCGCCTTTAGCTTCATTGATTGCAACGGTAATTGCTTTTTTCTTATAAGAGTTCAGAGTTTGATCCTCACGCAGCTTTATCAACTTCACACCATCTTTCCCGTACCATTCAACAATATTTGCTGTGCGGTCAGTAGAGTGATCATCCACAACGATCAATTCCACCAATCCCTGAGGATAGTTTTGCTTCAAAATATCTTCTATAGTGAAAGCTATATATTCCTCCTCATTTCTGGCTGCAATAAGAATACTTACACTGGTAACCGGAGCTTCAGCAGCGGGAACGTACAGCGGGAGCTTCCCCCAGCCATTACGAAAATAGAAGACAGCTCCTGCATACCCGGCAGTGAGCAACAAAGCGATGGAGCTAATTACGATTAGTGCCAAAAAAATTCAATTTAAATACAAAAGGAGCTCCTAATATAGCGGGAATAATGAGATTAACCAGCCAGATGAAAGCAGTGGTAGCAATGATTGCCACATCCTGATGTGTGATATAACTAAAAAAATAACTTGCGGTAAAAGTACGGACTCCAACATCCAGAAGATCAAGGGAGGGCAAGGCCGATTGAATAAAGAATAAGATAAATACCATCATCGCAACTGATAATATTGGCAAAGATGGAATGAGCATTTTTATTACAAGACAATACTGGGATGTAAAGACCCCAAACCGTAACAAACAATAGCCAAATACCTTCATTAGCTCCACCTTCTCGTATCTCGAAAACACTCTGAAAAACTTAGAAAAGCGTTGCAGGAATTTAAGTCGAAGTAAATAGTCGATCAACCAATTTATATTAAAATAAAATATCAGGAAAAAGGCGGAAAATAGCAATATAGCTAGTGTAATGAAGCCGAAGAAAAGTGTATTCCCTGGAATAAAGCTGAAAAGGAACCAACCAATAGCTACAGCACCAATTACATTGGTTAGCACCATTTGTCCTAATGAGCCTATTCCCATTGCAACTACTCCATGCAGCCTTTTCCGGGGTGATAGAAAAAATACACGCCCTCCATATTCACCTATCCTGTTTGGAGTAAAAACGGCAATCGTAAGTCCGCAAAATACCGATTCAATAGCTCTCCATAGACCTATGCGTTCAATTCTTCTTACCAGATATTGCCATTTAAGAGCTTCCAAAAGCCAGTTAACCAGCATCAGAAAAAATACAAAAAGCAGAGTTAGCGAAATGACTGTTGGAGATAGCTCGGAAATAAGTCCTTTGAAATTCCTGAGATTGGTATTATCTGAAAGTTTATTATATATAAATACAGCTGCAAGACAAAGAATTGCAAGTTTAAGGAGGTTATTATAAACTTTTTTCAGACTAGATGTCAAAGCACGTATTTCTATAAACCATCAAACTTTAATTGAGGCACAAAAATGTGAATGTTTTTTCAATTTTCGTGTAAGTATCTAATTAAATCCCAGATGGGATTAAGCATTAAAATCGTATTATTGTTTGAACATGGAGAAAGAGAAGTCGAACGAAAGGATAATACTGGGAATAGACCCCGGAACAGCCGTGATGGGTTATGGGTTAGTTAAAGAGGTGAATAAAAAATCTGAGCTGGTGAGTCTTGGCATTGTAAAACTCGATCATCTCGATGACCATCCATTGAAGCTAAAAAGGATCTTTGAAAAAACGGTAGCACTAATCGATGAATACCATCCTGATTGTTTAGCTATTGAAGCTCCTTTTTATGGTAAAAATATACAAGTTATGCTTAAGCTTGGCAGAGCCCAGGGGGTAGCTATGGCTGCAGCATTATCAAGGGGACTTCCCATTTTTGAATATTCACCAAGAAAAATTAAGCAGTCTATTACCGGCAATGGAAACGCCACAAAGGAACAGGTGGCCGCGATGTTACAAACATTACTAAATTTCAAGGAAACACCTCAGTTTCTTGATGCTACAGACGGGTTGGCTGTTGCTCTCTGTCATTGCTTCCAACGCACAAGCACTGGTGGCTCTGGCTCTAAAAGCTATTCTGGTTGGGAATCATTTGTAAAAGACAATCAGAAACGCGTTACGAACCCCTTGGCGATATTTAAAAGTAAAGCTGCCTCATAAATTTAAATAGCAAAGGACCTATAAAGCAAGCTTTATAAGTCCTTTAAGTATTTCAAATAAATCTTAGAGATCTATCTTAGCAGCTATTTTTTCAGCTATTTCTTTCATTTCTTCAGCCTCCAGCTTAAGCTTTGGCTTCGCAAAATTCATATCATCCATTCCATTCATAGGAACCAAATGAATATGAACATGAGGCACTTCCAGCCCTATAACAGTAACACCAATACGTTTACAAGGAATTGCTTCTTTCAGCCCTTTGGCAACTTTCTTTGCAAATAATTGCAGTGCCGAGTAAACATCATCCTCCAAATCAAAAATATAGTCGATCTCCTGCTTTGGAATCACAAGCACATGTCCCTTAATTAGTGGAAACACATCTAAAAAAGCGAGGTAATTCTCGTCCTCTGCAACTTTATATGCTGGAATTTCACCGGCAACAATTCTTGAAAAAATAGAAGCCATTTAACTATGTATTGATGTTTGAAGGTAGTTTTAATACTTATCTGGAAATCTCAAGGATCTCAAATTCTATGTTGCCCGCAGGAACAGCTATTTCAGCCTTATCGCCCACAGATTTACCAAGTAAGCCTTTCGCTATCGGAGATTTTACTGAGATCTTACCTGATTTCAAATCTGCTTCAGATTCAGATACCAACTGATAGGTCATAGTAGCCCCGTTCTTCACATTTTTGATCTTCACTATTGACAAAGCAAGCACTTTTGAAGTATCCAGTTTCGACTCGTCGATGATCCGGGCGTTTGCCAAGGTTTCTTCAAGCTTAGCTATCTTAGTTTCATGATGACCCTGAGCTTCTTTTGCTGCATCATACTCCGCATTCTCAGATAAATCACCTTTATCACGGGCCTCAGCAATAGCCTTTGCAATATTTGATCTTCCTTCAGTTTTTAAATAATGTAGCTCTTCTTTTAACTTTTCTAATCCCTCTTTGGTATAATAAGTTATCTCTGCCATATTGCACTAATTTTGTGATTGAACATCTATAAAAAACAAACAAGACTACACCAGGATTTAGCTGATATAGTCTTGCCTCTATAAGGACGAAGATATACGTACAGAATTATAAATCCAAAATTTGCTTAAAATTTGCCTTATAACTCCGGCCTTAATACCGCTCTGCAAGGAGCAAAATAATAATAATTATAAACGTAAATAGTTTTGTCTTTTGTATAGAAGTATGTCAGGATTGAGTTAGAAAGTCAGCAAGGTCATGGATGGGATTAGAAAGGATTTTCCCGATCTTAATATTATACTTTTGACATACCTTGTGTAAAACATCCTGAAAGTGATATGCTATAGAACCGACGAAGTGGCAGGGATAAGACTGATGTGTAGGATAGGGTAAAAGATGCGTCCTTACGAAACACTCAAGTCCAACCTGTAACATATCTTCAACGTACTCTTCTCCCCTGTTAGAACTTAGAAATTTAGCGAATGAGGCCAGATAAAAGTTTGGAAGTGGCTCCTGATAAACGTTACGGATCACGATATCTTTATTGATATCGTAGTCTTTTTTAAAAGCCCGGCGAACATGAGGTGGCATTTTATCATAGAGGTAATCTGTAATAAGCTTTTTGCCGAAATAAGTTCCAGAACCCTCGTCCCCGAGTACGAAGCCAAGGCCATTCACTCCTTCATGAACTTGTTCCCCATCGTAAAAAGCAACATTTGAAGCTGTTCCAAGAATACAGGTAAAGCCTTTTTTCTTTCCACAAGTAGCATAGGCAGAGCCTAAAGCATCATTTTCAACACTTATATAGGCTCGGGAAAATACCTTAGATAATCCGTTAGAAACAATTTCTCTCTTATCGGGAGTAGTACAACCCTCACCAAAGAAATATACTTCCTTTATTCTGGAATTATATTCCTGAATTTCATTGTAAGCTGATAAAACCTTGCAAATATCCTTATCGGTTTGGAAGTAAGGATTGATACCCCGGGTAGTGAATTCTCTTAACTCAGTATCGCTTAATTTTAATATCCAGTCTGTTTTTGATGAACCGCTATCGGCTACTAAAATCATTACTTTATATCCTCGAGCGCCCGCACGGTAAGGGGCTTTCCTATAAATTTAGTGATTAAATTATTTGTTTCGATCTTCTTGAGGTCATTGGGATCAAGAGAGGAAGATAATACATAGATCTTTATATCTGCACTATTAACTCCTCCAATTTGTTTGATCTTCTGAAGAAATTCAAATCCGTTCATCTCAGGCATGCGAATATCCAGGAAAATGATCTCGGGCATCATATGCTCATCATAGCACTTATCCAGGTATTCAATGGCTTTCACTGGAGAATCCATAACTACAATTTCATCAGCGAACTGACTACTCTCCAATATCTTACGATTGATCAAGTTATCAATATAACTATCATCAATCAGTAAAACGGTCTTGTATTTAGAATCCATCATATTAGCCCCTCTATAGCTGCCTTTTGGCTTATACGGTTGAATTGTTTCAGGGTTTTATAATTTTTCATCAAACATACAAAACTGTTTCTAATTTTTTAAATTCAGATTACCTGAAATTTCCAGCAAACTGATCTCCGATTGTTTCGCCTGAGCAATGGCAGAATTCATCCTTACAGTGGAATTCAAGTAGTTAAGTTGGGCATCCCTTATTTCTACTTGCGTAATGCTGCCGAGGCGATACTTAGCCAGTGTTATGTCAAGGTTCTGCCTTGCAATCTTCTGATTACTCTCTTCCAACTTAAGAAGACTCAAATTAGTTTGATAAGATTGAAATGCTGATGCTAATTGAGAATTGATGTTCTGTGAGATCCGTTCGTAATCCAACTGGGCGCTTGCAATAGCTATCTCGGCGTTTCGTTCATTGCGGCGTTGAAGAAAACCGTTGAAAATATTTAAAGAAGCAGTTACTCCGTAATTGAAGCCTCTGTTGGTGCTTAGAGTAGAAAAACCTAGTGCAGCCCTGTTCCTGGCATTATTATACCCTGTATTTAAGCCAATGACAGGATATCTGTCAGCCTTCACCTGCTTCAGATCAAGTTCTGCGATCCTCCTGCTTACCAATGCTGCCTGCATAGCAGGACTCTGCTGAGAGGCAATACTCCTCAAATCCGCGTAATTAAGACTTTGATTAACCGGAACTTCGTCAACTACTGAGAAAACAACATCAACAGGCCTACCCATCAGCTCATTCAGAATAATCTGAGTATTTCGAAATAATTCCTGCTGCCTCAAGAGGTTTGTAGTATCCGTATTAAAGTCAACCTGTGCATTAAGTACCTCCAGCCTGGCGGACTTTCCAATTTCAAACCGGCTTTGAGCAGTATTCACTCTTAATCGGGATATGGCAACCGCAGTATCAAAAGCTTTGAGTTGTTGTTTTTGCTGCACCAGTTCATAATATCTTCGGATCACCTCTCCAACATTATTCAAAACTGTAAGCCGCAGGTTTGCTTCGCCAAGCTTTTCAAGTTCTTTCAGTTGTTCGTACCGAGCGAACATACGGAATCCATCAAAAATAGTCCAGTTAAGAACAGCTCCATAGTTTAAGTTGGAACCCTGACCATTTCTGGTTGTATTAACTTCACCTGTTGCCCTAGTTTGTGAACCCGTTTGAATCGTGTTGTTGTTTGAAAAATTACCTGTAACGGTCGGTAGCATACCCGCGTTGGCGCGATTCACATTGTTCTCTGCAATCTCGACGTCGTTACGCGCTATCTTTATATTGAAATTATTTTCAAGAGCTATTCTAACAGCATCCTCGACCGTCAACATCTCCTGCCCGCAAACTGCGACGGAGATGGACAAGCATACTAATATGGATAAAAAACCTTTAAATCTCATTACTTCGTTAATGTACTGTTGCCAGTTCTCCTTTTTCCAACTCTTCCAGATTATCAAACTCAGGCCTATGTTTTTTCTCTCGAGACCACATGAAATAAATAGCAGGAATGACGAACAAGGTTAATATTAGCGAGAAAACAGTTCCCCCTACAATCACCACTCCCATACCGACACGGCTTTGAGCTGCTGCTCCAAGAGCCAATGCAATTGGCAATGCTCCTAAAGCAATAGCCAAACTCGTCATTAATATTGGACGCAAACGGGCTTCTGATGCTTCCATAACTGCCTCCATCTTAGATCTGCCCTGCTCCCGCAGCTGGTTTGCAAACTCTACGATCAGAATTCCATTTTTCGTAACCAGTCCGATAAGCATGATCGTACCGATCTGACTGAAAATATTCCAGGTTTGCCCGAACAACCATAGCGAGAGCATAGCTCCGGCGACAGCCATTGGTACAGTAAGGATTATAATAAGTGGATCTATAAAACTCTCAAACTGAGCTGCCAGAATCAGGTATATAAGAAGAAGGGCCAGGCCGAAAGCGAACAATGTGTTCGATCCACTTTCGACAAAGTCGCGCGATTCTCCACCCAGGTCTGTTGAAAATGTTTCATCTAAAACCTTATCCGCTATTCTTTCCATAGCCTCAATGCCGTCGCCTATACTTTGCCCCGGAGCAAGCCCTGCAGAAACGGTAGCAGAAAGGTATCTGTTGTTATGATATAGTTGTGGTGGACTGCTCCTTTCCTGAATATGAACCAGGTTATCCAGCTGAATCAACTGGCCGCTGCTGCTTCGCACAAACAGCGAGGCAAGATCTACAGGTTCATCGCGGTCGGCACGGTTGAATTGACCAATCACCTGGTACTGCCTGCCATTCATAATATAATACCCAAACCTCTGACCACTCAAAGAAAGTTGCAGAGTTTGTGCGATATCAATTACAGATACCCCGAGGCTTTGAGCTTTCTCCCGATCTATTGTAACGTTTATTTCAGGCTTGTTAAATTTAAGGTTTACGTCGGAAGTAGAAAAAACAGGATCCTTACTCACCTCATCCATAAACTGAGGGATCTTTTCTTCCAGCTTCTGAAAATTAGGAGCCTGGATGATAAATTGAATAGGCAAACCACCACGGCGGTTGACGGAAATAGTCGGCTGTTCGTTCACCCTGACCTGTGCCTGAGAATATTTTTTGGTAGCCTTAGTAAGATACTCTGCAATTTCCCTTTGAGACCGTTCCCTGTCGCCTGATGGTTTCAAGGCAAGTCTTGCCATACCATTATTGACACTTCCGGCACCTCCGAAGTTAGGAGAGGTAATTACCAGGTTTACCGCTTTTTCGGGTACAGAATCGTTGATTAAACGAGTCAGCTCTTCCATAAACCTGTCTGTATACTCAAATGATGAGCCTTCAGGAGCTGTAACCTGCACCCTCAACATACTTCTGTCATCATAAGGAGCAGTTTCTTTCTGTAATATCTTATAAAAAAGAAATATCAGACCAAAGCACACAACAAGGATCGGTATACTTAACCATTTCTTCGCCATGAACCCGCTTAAAGCATCAGCATAGCCTTTGTTCATCCTTACGAAATAGGGTTCTGTAATTTCATAAAACCTTGAGTGCTTGTGACCTCCGCTTTTAATCAGGTAGGCATTTAGCATTGGGGTAAGCGTTAGTGATACAAAGGCCGAAATTAGTACGGCGGCCCCGATTACCACCCCGAACTCCCTGAACAATCGACCAACGAAACCCTCCAGGAAGATCACCGGTAGAAATACAGCAGCAAGAGTAACAGATATAGAGATAACCGCCCAGAAAATTTCATTTGAACCTTTTACGGCAGCTTCAATGGGCGACATCCCTTCTTCCACTTTTTTATAAATATTTTCTGTTACCACGATACCGTCGTCCACTACCAGTCCCGTAGCCAAAACTATGGCCAATAAGGTAAGTACGTTAATAGAGAACCCGGCGAGGTACATGATAAAGAACGTGGCGATTAATGATACCGGAATATCAATTAAAGGGCGGAATGCGATTCCCCAATCCCTGAAGAAGAGATAAATAATAAAGATAACCAGCACAAGTGCTATCAGGATAGTTTCGGCCACCTCAGTCACAGACTGCTTGATGAACAAAGTGTTATCCATTGCAATATTTAAAGTGATGTCTTTGGGAAGGTCTTTTTTAAGTTTATCAAATTCCCTGTAGAAATCTTTAGCAATTGCAAGGTAGTTCGTTCCTGGCTGAGGAACTATGGCTAAACCTACCATCGGCTGTCCCGATTCAGTCATTTTAGCTTCCAGGTTCTCGGGACCCAGTTCTGCATTTCCAACATCGCTAAAGCGAATGATCTGTCCTGAATCAGACTTTACGATCAAATTATTAAACTGTTCGGCGGATGAGAGATTGCCCAGAGTCTTAACGATCAACTCAGTATTTGCACCACTAACCTTTCCCGAAGGCAATTCTACGTTTTCCCGGTTTAGGGCATCGCGGACGTCGGAGACAGTTAACCCGTAAGAAGCGAGCTTAACAGGATCAAGCCAAAGGCGCATCGCAAATCTTTTTTGCCCCCAGATTTGAACACTACTAACACCGGGGATGGTTTGCAACCTCTGGGAGACAACATTCTCCGCATAATCACTCAACTGTAGCTGATCCCGGGAACTGCTTCTGATAGTCATAGTAACGATAGGCTCAGAATCCGCATCGGCTTTACTTACTACCGGAGGAGCATCAATATCCTGTGGTAAACTTCTTATTGCCTGTGAAACCTTATCCCGAACATCGTTTGCTGCCTCTTCAAGGTTCTTATCCAAGTTAAACTCAATATTGATATTACTTGACCCCTGGTTACTTGTAGAGGAGATATTCCTGATACCATCAATAGAGTTGATTGATTTCTCCAGTGGTTCAGTGATCTGGGATTCGATAATATCGGCATTAGCACCTGCGTAATTAGTACGTACGGATACGATCGCAGGGTCTATGGATGGGTACTCTCTGATCCCGAGAAAGGAATATCCTATCAAACCGAACAGGATCAAAACCAGATTAACTACAATAGTTAATACAGGCCGCTTTATACTTGTTGTCGATAAACTCATCTTACCCTTCTATTTCTTTCTTCCTGTATTTACTTTTACCGGTGCATCTTGCTTTAAGGACATCAGTCCGCTGGTTAGCACCGTATCTCCAGCTTTAAGTCCTGATATAATTAAAATATCCTTCTCAGTACGGGTGGATGTTTGAACCATCACCTCTTTTGCCTTTCCGCTGTCAGTAACAAAAACCTTCTTTCCTTCCTGAACGGGAACTATAGCTTCGGTAGGAACAAGAATAGCATTCTGGATAGTTGTTAGGGGTAGGTCGACCGTTGCGAATAGCCCGGGAACTAAAACTCCATCCGGGTTTTCAGCTCTTGCTCTTAGTTGCAATGTGCGGGTTGTAGTCTCCACTGATGGTTCGATCGCATAAACTTTTGCGCGGTATTTCTGCGTTGAACCAGCTACTGTAAAGGTTACTTCTGTATTCAATTTTACGGACCTGGAATATTTTTCAGGTACTGAGAATGTTACCTTAATAGGATTTGTATTTACAAGATTGGCAACCACAGTAGTTGGTGTAAGGTACTCTCCAACAGAAATTGCCCTCAACCCTATTTTACCGTTAAAAGGTGCTTTGAGCACTGTTTTCGCCAGCTGAGCACGAATTAATTGAGTTTGAGAACTTTGAGACCTGAATTCAGCCAGGGAAGCATCGTATTCCTCGCGACTGATCGCTTCTTTCTCCAAAAGTAAACGGGCACGTCGCTCGTTCTGTTGGGCAAGATTTTGCCTGGTTAGTGCCTGAGATAGCTGAGCCCGTAGTTCAGCATCATTAATGGTTAATAGCGTTTGTCCGCGTCGAACATTGCTACCTTCCTTAAAGTAGATCCCGCGAACCAGTCCCGGAATCTCACTTCTGATCTGTACCTGTTCATTGGGTTCGATCGTTCCGGTTACAGAGAGGGAATTATCAAAACTCTGCGGTACTATCACTACACCATTCACCCTTACCGGTTTTGCTGGTCCACCCGGCCCCGCCGCACCTTTAGGGCCACCTTTTTCTTTTCCTCCAGACCCTTTAACAAGCCTGTAACCTACAAGGGAACAAAAGCCAACGATCAGGATGGTATAAATAATGTATCTGAGTCTCATATTCTATTTAGGTGCGCTTTTTTTATAATTAATAATGATATTAAAGGGCTTTATATCAACCAGATTTGATTCAATTTGATTGAGCATACTTGTTAATGTTTTTATCTGGTCTTCGCTAAAATTCTCGAGCGACTTGCTATTTAGCCTCTCTGTAACAGCGCGGATCTTAGGAATATCTTCATTTGCCTTATCCGTAAGCTTTATCATTTGCTGACGGCGATCGTTTTCATTCTTCTCCCGCCTCACATACCCCTTACCTTCCAGGTAATTGATGATGCCGACAACGTAGGACTTGTCTACCTCCAACTTTTCGGCCAAAGCCTGCTGGGAGAGCATTTCATTATTATCCTGGATCAGCACCAGTACGTACTGGTACCGATCGATATCCAAGCCTTGTGTCTGCTGTGAAAAGACGCTTAAATATTTTTTGGTTAATGAAATTAGTAATCTATTTAATGGCAGTCCGTCTTTATTCACCATCTTATAACTCAAAACTACCGCAGCGAATATAAAATTAGTTGAGTGTATCAACTATTTTACAGCGAGAATTACATTATGTTTATTTCCTTTTAAAAGTATTTTTGCAAAAACATCACACATGAGATCAATATATTTTTCTCTTATAACATTAATCCTTATGTCTTTAACCGCAGATGAATCAATAGCAGCCACTAAAATCCACTTCGATGTCTCATTTTCTGAGCCTCAGGCTCATTATATAGATGTTGAAATGTCTATATCGGGATTGAACAACGATTTTGTGGATGTTAAGATGCCTGTCTGGGCTCCCGGATCATACCTCGTGAGGGAGTTTGCAAAAAATGTAGAAAGCTTTACGGCTTCAGACAGCAAAGGAAATGCCTTAAGCTTTAGGAAAACCAATAAGAATACCTGGAGAGTTGCTAATAATAACAAGGGCGAAATAAAAGTAAAGTACCGGGTTTACGCATTCGAGCTATCTGTAAGAACTAGTTTCGTCGACGCGTCTCATGCATTTTTATCACCCACTGGCGTATTTATGTATGTGGATGGAAGAATAAAGGAGCCATCAACAGTAAAGATCCGCACAGGCAAAAACTGGTCGAAAGTCTCTACAGGACTTGAGGCTGTTAAAGGCCAGGAGAGCACTTTCTTTGCCCCTGACTTCGACGTTTTGTATGATTCTCCAATAGAGGTAGGAAACCAGGATGTATTTGAATTTACGGCAGCAGGTGTAAAACATGAAGTTGCCATGTACGGCGGAGGGAACTATGACAAGGCAAGATTGTCTGCAGACATGGCAAAAATTGTAGAGACAGAGACAGCTGTATTCGGGGAGAATCCTAATAAGCGCTATGTGTTTATCGTTCACAATACCTCGGGAGGAGGCGGTGGTCTAGAGCACCTTAACTCTACGGTGTTAGGCGCTAGAAGATTAAGCTATGCTGATGAAGCAGGATACAAAGGATTTTTAGGATTAGTAGCACACGAGTATTTCCATTTATGGAATGTTAAAAGACTTCGCCCTCAAGCCTTGGGCCCGTTCAATTACGACCAGGAGAATTATACTACTGACCTTTGGATCTCTGAAGGTTTTACTGCTTACTACGATAATTTGATGTTGCGCAGGGCCGGACTTTACACTCCTGAAAAATATCTTGAAGTGGTTAATGCTGATATAAATACTATCGAGAATCAGCCAGGAAACAGGGTGCAACCAGTAAGCGAAGCAAGCTTTGATGCCTGGATCAAATACTATCGCCCGAACGAGAACTCAAGGAACTCGACGATCTCCTATTATGACAAGGGAGCTATTCTTGCAATGGTACTTGACTTAGAAATTCTTGGCTCAACAAAAGGCCAGAAAGGGTTAGACGATGTGATGAAGGCCATGTACGATGAGTACTACAAGAAGCAGAAACGTGGCTTTACTGATGCAGAATTCAAAGCAATGGCAGAAAAAATTGCTGGTAAATCATTAGACAAAATATATAAGGATTACGTTAATGGCACTCAGCCTATCAGTTTCAACAACTACCTGGGTCATGCTGGATTAGCCTTAGTTGATGACAATAAGGGTCGCGTTCAACCTTTCCTGGGAGCAGCAACTGTTGTTAGAGACGGAAAGGTAACAGTTACCACAGTGGCCAGAGGGAGTTCTGCGTGGAACTCTGGCTTAAATGTTAATGATGAGATCATTGCCATTGACAATAACCGTATTACCCTTGCTCCGGATCCAAACACAAGAATCACTGACCTTGACAGGGCTGTATTAACTAAAAAAGTGGGAGACAAAATCCAGGTACTTATTTCAAGAGACGGCTTGATACAAACTTTAGATATCCAACTTAGTGCTAACACGTCGTCACGATTCAGAATAGTGGAAACTGAGGATGTAACGGAAGACCAGATGTTGGTAAGGAGAAGGTGGTTGCATTTGTAAGAGGAAGCTTTTTTTTCCCAAAAGAGGGGACTCTAATTGAAAAAAGAAAATAGTTTAGCTTGTAGACCTTTGGACTTGGGTATTCTCTCCCAGAGGGAGAGAAAGGGCCTTGCGCTCCCTTCGATCCATTCTTCCTGCAAGGAGTGACTATTGCTTCCTATGAAAAGGTGAGAAAAGTGCTTCCTTTCCCACCCTCAAGGACTACCAAGTTCGAAACTTAATTCTGCGCATAAACAACACCCTTCCTTACAATCTTCCTTCCAGAAGATTCAATTACTTCTTCCGGACGGCGGTTCCAGTTGGCATCACCTCTATGGCTGAATTTCGTTACTACGGCGTGAGTGTTCGCGTCTGTCAGCGTAGCATCCAGGAACATGTTATATGTTTTGGGAGCATTAGTTGGAGAACCATTCGAATTATCGCCCTTGCTGAAAATATTGTCGAGAACAGCGCCGGCAACACCTATTCCTAAAGAAGCGGTTTCAGACATGATCCTGTCTTTCTTAACCCTGACTTTTAATACCAAATCGGCGCCTAATAATCTTCCCAGACTATCCGGGTCCATAGCCCAGGCTTGCCTTGCATCTATTCCTTTTTGGTTTAAAGTACTATTGATCCTATCCACGTTTATAAGATCTACAGCTTTCCTTTTTTTGCCTTTCTTTGATTTATACAGATACTGGCCAAAAAGCTGTTGCTGAATCAATCTCGATTCATCGTTCTCCAGCCTCCTTTTGCCCGACTCCGTCATGTTCTTTGGCAGCCTTCCTGTTAGCTCTACCTCAACAGGCAGGATAGCTACTTTTTTCCCACTAATGTCTGTTTGTTTTAAATAGCCTTTATTGTTATAAACTTGTGTTGAACAAGATTGTAATACTACTGCAACGGCTAATAACGTTCCTACAAGAGCCCCTTTCATGTTTGATTTGATTTAATTGTGAAAATTATACTAAGTGTGTGTTTATATAAGACGAGTCAATCAATTAAGATGTAACAGGATGCAGTAAAAAATTAAGGAAGAAATATTGGGGATAAGTCCCTTTAAAAATTAATAACTTCGCTATATGACAAAATTTGCCGAGGATTTTTTAGAAACATCTGAAGATAAAGCATTTGACTTAAATCATCGCAAGATCATCAACTTCAATATGGGTCGCTACCATACTTCTGTTGAGCGTGGCTTGTCAAAATTGGCTAATCTTGAGCAGTCTAAACGTAAGGCACATACGATAAAATGGAAAGTGATGGAGAACCTGGATAAGTTTTTACCAGAGTTCGAAGCCAATTTCCAGAAAAGAGGTGGAAAGGTGATCTGGGCAAATGATGCCGAAGAGGCTCAGAGGGAAATTTTAAGCATTCTGAAAAAGGCCAGGGCGAAGTCTGTCATCAAATCTAAATCAATGTCGACCGAGGAGATTCATTTGAATGAATTTCTGGAAGAAAATAATATTGAAACGCTGGAAAGCGATTTAGGCGAATACATTGTTCAACTACTTGGACAGAAGCCTTATCATATTGTAACCCCAGCAATGCACCTGAGCAAGGAGGATATTGCCAAGTTATTTCATGAGAAATTTGGAACAGCACCTGACGCAACTCCTGAGCAATTAACTCAAAAAGCCCGGGAACTACTAAGAGAGAAATATACAACAGCTGATGTCGGTATTACAGGAGCTAACTTTCTGATTGCTGATACCGGAAGTATTGCCCTTACTGAAAACGAAGGCAATGGCCGCCTAACTACCACGTTCCCTAAGATCCATATTGTTATTGCCGGGATTGAAAAGGTAATTCCGTCGATTACTGACCTTGACCTGTTCTGGCCCCTGCTGGCAACCCATGGTACCGGACAGAATTTAACGGTATATAATAGTCTTTTCAGTGGACCGAAACAGGAATGGGAAACGGATGGTCCGGAAGAGATGTACGTTATCCTGCTAGATAATGGCAGAACAAATCTTCTTGCACAGAAGGATCAACGTCAAGGGCTTTACTGCATTCGTTGTGGAGCCTGTTTAAATGCCTGTCCGATCTATAAAAACGTTGGTGGTCATACCTATCAGACTACTTATAGCGGACCAATTGGATCGGTAATAACGCCGCATATGAAAGGCATGGAAGACTTTAAGCATTTAAGCTATGCTTCCAGTCTCTGTGGTAAATGTTCTGAGGTTTGTCCTGTAAAGATCGATATCCACAAGATGCTATTACTTAACCGGAGAGATGCTGTTAAGGAAGGCGTTGTGACGAAAATGGAGAAAACTAGCTGGTCTGCCTGGAAAAAGGGTATGCTGAAAAGGAAGTTTATGGACTTCGTGGGTGGGAAATTCAAGAACTTTTTCCTGAGGAACTTCTTTAAGAAAGCCTGGGGAAATCATAGGGACTTACCAGAGATAGCACCGAAGTCTTTTAGTAAGCAGTGGCAGGAAGGCCACCGGGAGGAAAATTAGTTGAAAGGCTGAAGGCCTTTCAACTAAAAATTTATCCTCTTATGGGTCTACTGCGTCCTGAAGAATTCTCAGTTCCTCCATGGCTATTGCCCTGGCTGCCTGAAGAACTGCCTCTTTGCTCGCTATTATTCCTCGAAGGATTTTGATTCCGTTCAGGTCTGCCAGAAGGGCTTTCTGCATTTCCTCCCTGCTGTTCTCTTCCAGCGGAACCTGAAGGACTTGGCCTTTCAGAACTATTACCCCTCATCCTTTCATTTTGCTGACGGGAATAACGTTCCTGCTGACTTCTGTCCCTGTCCTGAGAATAATCTCTGCCAGGGTTATTACCTCTGTCATAAGTCCTTCCATCGTTACCCGGCCTTGAGTTACTTACATTCGGATTTCTATCCCGGCCAGGATAATTATTTCGGTCATCTACCCTTCCGTTGTAATCAGACCTCTGATCTCTGGTATTCCCGTAATTCCTGTTATCATCGCGATCTCGTCCATTGCGATAGTCCTCAATTCTGCTATCCCCGCGAGAAGATCTATTAGGCCGGTCAATACTTTCCGGGCGATAAACCCTTAGTGATCCATCCCTCTCAATGGTTCTTGAAGGCCTGTCATTATTATCTACCCTAAACACATTTACCCTCTGGCGGGTACTGCGTTCAATATCATCGCGATAAGGACCTGAGACATATCTCCGGTTTCCGTTAACGTAAATGTTATTAATTACTGTCGTGTTGTGATAAACATTGACCACTCTTTGCCTTGGAACGCAATAGTCGTAAACGTTTCTGGTCATGAAATGCCGTCTGGGGACGAAGATCCATCTGGCCAGGGGTATATTGATATTGACATTAATGTTAACACCAGGACCCAAAGGAGCCCATCCGTAATAATCGTTATCGGATCTCCAACTTACCCATGCCGGTCCCCATTCCTTTCCAGGAATCCAGATCCAGCCGTAATAATCGTCGAAGGTCCATCTTCCATAGTGAAAAGGAGCCCAGCCCCAATCGTAATCTGACACCCAGGTATTGCCATATTCTGTCATTACCCAGTGCCCTCTGGTTGCGTAGGGTTGAAATCCACGTTCCACATTAGGGATCCACACCTCTCCATACTCCCGGTTCATTACCCATCTACCATGAGGTGCCAGATCGTCGTAGAAGGAGTTGTAAGTAGAACCATACATCCTTGACTGGGCCATCGCGGTAGTGGCTCCATTAAGGCTTGCAGCTACTATAAATAGTAAGCCCAGAGCCAGTTTTCTAAAAACTTTCATATCTATTTGTGTGTGTTATGGGATTTATCCCGGTTGTATGACTTTGAAAAAATTAAAAGGTTTATAATGCATTTTGATTGTCGAATAGACGAGTTGGAGGTGTGAATAGTGTCAGGGTTTCTTTTGATTTTAGGCCTTTCTATCGGACTATCTGTGCTTTATCTGGGGAGTATCCTGGGAGTAACAGGGGAGCAATGGTACTTATACCACGGCTAGACTATACGTAAGGCTTATAGCGGTACCAGGTGTCTGTGAGGAGACAGCTTCCTACCTGCTTCCTACCCTCTTCGGATCTGGTGCGGTCTGCTTCCGTTCAGTTGCTTATCAGTTGCTGATAAAGTGCGGCTTCAGCGCTCGTTATCCGCAACTGATCGGAAGCTGATGGCTAGAGATCCGAAGCAGTATAAAAGCAGGTAGGGCGAACTCTATGAGTTGCAAAAAAAGCCGGTGGTATCTGGCGGTGAAATGGAGGCAATTGGCGGTGAACTCGTGACAATTCTCCCTCTCTGCGAACCATTTGTTCAGCTCTTGTTCAGTACTTCTTCAGTTCTTGTTCAGCTCAAACTGCGTTTCCGGCCTGTTAAGCTGAAGAAAGGGTAAACAAGGTATGAGCGAGAACTGAAGGAGCCCATATCATCTACCCACTTTCCTTCGATATTTATACAAGCCAGAGGGTTAGTAGTAAATTAACTATACATTATTTGCTACTTCTAAATAAGCTATACAATAAGCCAAAGCCCAGCATTCAATAAAAAAAACTATTTTTACACCTCAATTACTGATCATCTTATCCATTAATGAGTAAAACCATTGTATTTGGAGGTACAGGACAATTAGGTTCATGCCTTCAGCTTGTTGCTAAAGAAACAGGATTTAATGATATCGTTTTCCTTTCGGAAGAGGAAGCTGATATTTTAAACCCTGAAGTCCTTCAAAAAACATTCGACACTCATAAACCTGCTTATTGTATCAACTGCGCGGCATATACGGCAGTAGACAAGGCAGAAGATGAAGTAGAAATTGCCCGTAAAGTGAACCGAGACGGAGCTGCAAATTTGGCAAAGCTTTGTGCTAAGTATCAAACCACATTGATCCATATATCTACCGATTTCGTTTTTGGTGGAACTGTTCCTTCGCTTTTAGCTGAAGATGATACAGCAGAGCCGATCAACATTTATGGCGTAACTAAATTGGAGGGAGAGCTAGTAATTCCAGAGCACACTAACAAATACTACATCCTACGTACAAGCTGGTTGTACTCCGAATACGGCAATAACTTTGTAAAGACGATGCTTCGTTTAGGAAGTGAAAGAGATCAGTTAGGAATTATCGTGGATCAGATTGGAACGCCAACTTATGCGATTGATCTGGCTACCGTTATTTTACATATCATTACTAATGATAATCAGAAGTTCGGCACCTATCATTACAGTAATGAAGGAGTTACTTCCTGGTTTGATTTTGCAAAAGCCATATTTGATTTAGGTGAAGTTGAAGTAAAGGCACTTCCTTTAAAAACCTCCGAGTATCCTACTAAAGCTGTTCGCCCTGCTTTCTCTGTTATGGATAAGTCTAAGATCAAGAATGCCTTTGGATTTGAAATACCATACTGGAGAGATAGTTTGAAGACGTGTATTGAAAGGCTGAGGGTAGAACAAGCTTAATCACCTCACCCTATCCCTTCCGATAAATCGGAAGGGAAATATAAGCGTACTATTTCAATACCGACAGAAATATTGTTTGTAATCTTAATTTGAATTTTATTTAATCCCATGAAAGGAATTATACTAGCAGGAGGATCAGGTACAAGACTACATCCCCTAACCCTTGCCACAAGCAAACAAATGATGCCTGTTTATGATAAGCCAATGATTTATTATCCGCTGTCCATTTTAATGCTAGCCGGAATAAAAGAAATCCTAATCATCAGCACTCCTCATGACCTGCCGAACTTCGAGAAACTTTTAGGAGATGGAAGTCGAATTGGTTGCAAATTCACTTATGCGGTGCAGGAGCAACCTAACGGATTGGCTCAGGCATTTGTAATAGGCGAAGAATTTGTTGGAGACGACAGCGTTGCCTTGATATTAGGGGATAATATTTTCTATGGAGACGGCCTTTCACACTTACTTCAGGAGTTAAAAGAACCAGAAGGAGGTGTTGTTTTTGCTTATCCTGTAGCTGATCCCGAGCGTTATGGTGTAGTTGAATTCGATGGAAATAATCAGGTTATCTCTATTGAAGAGAAGCCAGAAAAACCAAAATCAAATTACGCTGTTCCTGGATTGTATTTTTACGATAACTCAGTTATTGAGATCGCAAAGAACATAGAGCCTTCACCGAGGGGAGAGTATGAAATCACAGACGTAAATAAAGAATACTTACGCAGAGGAAAGCTAAAAGTGGGTGTATTGAGTCGCGGAACTGCATGGCTTGATACAGGAACCTTCAATTCACTAATGCAAGCAGGTCAGTTTGTACAGGTAATTGAAGAGCGTCAAGGCTTGAAGATCGGATGTATCGAGGAGATTGCTTATCGTATGGGTTTTATTACAGCGGAAGAATTGAAAGAGGTAGCAGCACCCTTAGTGAAGAGTGGTTATGGCCAGTACCTTCTAAGAATCCTGCAACACGAGATTTTGTAATACCCTCTATAGGCGGATTTGTTCTTGCAGAAACACAATCAGCAGTATTTTTATGAAAAACACAAAGACACCTCAAACAAAATAGGATTTTTTCAATTATAGTATATAAACGAAATAATTTTTCTATTTTCACAGGACATTTACTAAAGAACAATTCAACAATTATTCAATCAATAAAAAAGGATTAATGAAAGTAGCTTTAATCACTGGAATTACTGGTCAGGACGGTGCGTACCTGGCGGAGTTCCTACTAAAAAAAGGATATCAGGTACACGGTCTGAAAAGACGTGCTTCTTTGTTTAATACCGATCGTATTGACCATCTATACCAGGATCCACACGACACGAACATTAAACTCCAGTTACATTACGGAGATTTAACTGACTCAACCAACTTAATCCGTATTATCCAAGAGATCCAACCAGATGAGATCTACAATCTTGCTGCGATGAGTCACGTTAAAGTGAGTTTCGATACTCCAGAATACACTGCAAACGCAGATGGAATCGGAACATTACGTATACTTGAGGCAGTTCGTTTATTAGGTTTAACAAAGAAAACCCGTATCTACCAGGCCTCTACGTCTGAACTTTACGGATTAGTACAGGCAGTTCCTCAAAGCGAAACCACTCCTTTTTATCCACGTTCTCCATATGCTGTTGCTAAAATGTATGGTTACTGGATCACAGTAAACTATCGTGAAGCTTATGGCATGTACTCTTGCAACGGTATTTTATTCAATCACGAGAGTCCGATCAGAGGGGAAACTTTCGTAACACGTAAGATCACTCGTGCAGCTTCTAAAATTGCTTTAGGTTTGCAGAACTGCTTACACCTTGGTAACCTTTCTGCTCAACGCGACTGGGGACATGCAAAAGACTATGTAGAAGCAATGTGGTTGATCCTTCAACAAGATGTTGCTGAAGATTACGTAATTGCTACAGGTGTTACTACAACTGTTCGTGACTTCGTAAGAATGAGCTTTGCTGAGCTTGGGATCGAAATCGAATTCAGCGGTCAGGAAGAAAACGAAAAAGGTGTTATCATCGACGTTGATCAGGTTAAAGCATTAGATCTTGGATTAAACCTTGATGCTTTAAAAATTGGTCAGACAGTAGTGAAAGTAGACCCTCGTTACTACCGTCCAACTGAAGTAGATCTATTATTAGGTGATCCTACTAAAGCTAAAACCAAGCTTGGATGGCAGCCTAAATATGATTTACAAGCACTTTGTAAAGACATGATGCAGTCTGACTTAAACTTGGTTAAGAAAGATGAGTATCTTAAACAAGGTGGATATAACATTTTGAATTATTTCGAATAAGAGGTTTCTTATTTTGAAGGAATAGGCCGTCTCAAGGGGAACTTGAGGCGGTTTTTCTGTTAAGACTAGAAGTAGCACGGTCGTCATGCTGAGAATCATTTCAGCATCCCTTGAACAATATACAGGCAGACAAAGTCCTTTCTGCCACTCCTATTGCCATGTTTCCATCCATTCCCGAATAGTTTTAATTAAATAAAATTTTCGCCCCCCCTTTCTCTTAATTTTTCTATTTTTGTTCGATTTTTCAGAAACCGATTAATCGATCTATCTGGATGGGTTTTAGCGAGAATGCTCTTTATATGATACAATCTAAATCTGTTGCAAGGTTACAGCTTAATAAAATTTGCAGACTGTTAATACTTTCTGTTCTGTTTCTGTTTGCCTTGCCTGTACTAGCTCAGAATACTCAAAACCTAAGTTCTGTCAGAGTAGATGAGCTATCTGATGCTCAAATACGTCAATTTATTCAACAAGTTGAAGCAAGCGGACTAAGTGAAGCTCAGCTCGAGCAAGTAGCCTCCGCAAGGGGAATGGCTCCTTCTGAAATTTCAAAACTAAGAGAGCGTGTAAATAAACTTAAGCAGAATCAAGGCACAACCGACAAACCCAAAAGCAATACTCAGAATAGTTCATATGACAAGAATGTTCGAAGCAATCCTGGTGGAAGACAGCTTAACTACGAACCAGATTCATCAGAAGTAGAATTAGATCCAGAAAAAGCAGAAGAAGCCTTGAATGCATTTAAGCCTAAAGTATTTGGATCGGATCTATTTAAAAACTCAAAGATCACATTTGAACCCAATCTGCGTATCGCAACTCCGGCAAATTACTCTATAGGGCCTGATGACCAGATCAATATCGACATCTACGGCTACTCAGAAGCAAGTTATAAATTAGTGGTTTCTCCAGAAGGCACGATCAATATTCCTTATGTAGGAGTAGTTCAGGTATCAGGTCTATCGATGGAACAGGCTACAGCAAGAATACGTTCAAGATTATCAACCATATATTCAAACATTAATACAGGTAATACTAAAGTAGCCATCTCCCTTGGAGACATCCGCAGTATCAAAGTAACTCTAGTCGGTGAAGTTACCCGCCCGGGAACCTATACCCTGCCTTCTCTAGCCACAGCCTTTAATGCACTATATGCTTCAGGAGGTCCAACAGAGAACGGATCTTTCAGAACGATAGAAGTTATCCGTAACAGCCGTGTTGTTTCAACTATTGACGTCTATGATTTTTTACTTAGAGGATTTCAGCGCAATAATGTTCGTTTACAAGATCAAGACGTTATTCGTATCCCTACCTATCGTAAACGAGTTCAATTTAGTGGAGAAGTTAAAAGACCATATATTTTTGAAGCTCTAGATAAAGATCGCTTAAGAGATATCATTGAGTTCGCAGGAGGCTTTACAACAGAGGCCTATACTGCAAGAATCAAGATAATTCAAAATACAGCTAAAGAACGTCGTATTACAGATGTCTTTGCAAATGAGTTTGGGACCTATACTCCTAATAATGGCGACAAGTACTTTGCTGAGCCAATTCTTGAACGCTTTGAAAATAGAGTAGTAATTGAAGGTGCAGTATTCAGACCAGGAGCTTACGAACTAGAACCAGGGCTAACACTTTCCCAATTGATTAAGAAAGCCGAAGGTGTAAAAGAGGATGCTTTTTTACCAAGAGGATATATAAAACGTTTAAGAACAGATAATACCTCTGAACTAATATCCTTTGATTTAGCGCGAATTATAAATCAAACAGCTGCTGATATTGCGCTTCTTCGTGAAGACTCTGTAACCATCTCCTCTATTTTTGATTTAAGAGACGAATATAGAGTTACGATCGAGGGAGAAGTTAGAAACCCGGGGCAATTTGGATTTTCTGAGAATCAGAGCCTGGAAGATCTAATCCAGCAAGCCGGTGGATTTAAAGAAGGAGCGAGTGCACGGAGAATTGAGATTTCGAGAAGGGTAAGAGACGCAGAGGCAGGGGCGGCCAATTCAAAAACTTCCGAGGTATTTCAGGTGGATGTGGACCAAAATTTAAGAATACAAGGACCGCGTTTTGTTTTACAGCCGTTTGACATTGTAGTGGTGAGAAACGCGCCAGGTTACGAAACGCAAAGGAATGTAAGAGTTGAAGGAGAGGTATTATACCCAGGAACTTATACTATTACTAGAAAGGATGAAAGAATCTCTGATTTGGTAGGAAGAGCTGGTGGCTTTACGGATTTGGCTTATTTAGATGGAGCTTCGTTGAAAAGAGGAGATGCTGCAGAGAAAGGTACAGGAAAAAACAGGATTAACAGCAAAGAAACGGACGACCAAAAAGTTGATCGACTAAAAAGGCTACAATCTACAGTAAATGATTCGACGGAAAGAGTCGACGAAAATATATCAGGGTCATCATTGGTAGGAATAAACCTAAATCGTATCATTGAAAATCCGAAAGCTAAATATGACTTAATTTTGGAGGAAGGGGATGTGTTGATGGTCCCTAAACAATTGCAAACAGTCAAAGTAAATGGCGAAGTTTTATCACCTGTAACTGTTATATACGAGTCACGCAAAGGCTTCAAGGAATACATAGCCAATGCCGGAGGGTTTTCTCAGAAAGCTTTAAGAAAAAGAGCTTATGTTTTATATCCTAATGGAAGTATTCAATCAACTAAAAGATTTTTAGGGTTTAACAATTATCCTATTGTAAAGGCAGGGGCAGAGATATTTGTGCCGACGAAAGAGGAGAAGAGGAAGATAACAGCTGCTGAAACTGTAGGTCTAGCGTCGGCGTTAGCTTCAATGGGAGCTATAATTATCGGAATATTGAATACAGTTAAATAAGGATGGAAATAAGTATGAACGAGGAAATATCCTTAAGAGACGTCTTTACTAAAATTAGAAGGTGGTATATATATTTACTAGCGCACTGGAAATTACTTTTTTCAGTTTCTATAATTGGGCTAATTTTAGGTTATCTATATGCAGAATTTAAAAGTCCAAAATTTACAGCTGTATGTACCTTCGTATTAGAGGATGCTGGAACTAATGGCGGATTAGGTGAATATCTGGGATTGGCATCAATGATTGGAGTTGATCTGGGAGGAGGAAAAAGTAGCGGTATTTTTCAGGGAGAAAATATCTTCGAATTGTATAGATCGCGCCGAATGATCAAAAAGACCTTACTTAGTTCAGTCTCTTTTAAAAAACATGAAGCCTTGCTAATTGATCGCTATATCAAGTTTAATAAGCTTAATAACAAGTGGCAAAAAAAATCATATCCTGAGAACATCCAGTTTAACATTCCTGAAAATAAATTTACACTTGCTCATGATAGTATTATAAATGAGATTGTGAAAGATATTACTAAGAATTATTTGAAGGTCGAAAAACCAGACAAAAAGCTAAGCATTATAAGTGTAAAAGTAACTTCAATAGATGAACTATTCGCTAAGTCCTTTACAAACAAACTTGTTGAAAATGTAAATCAGTTTTACATTGAAACGAAGACTAAAACTTCCCTTGAGAATGTAAAACTATTGCAGAAACAAGCGGATAGCGTACGTAGAATACTAAATACATCAATTAGGGCAACAGCTTTAGCTATGGATGTAAATCCTAGTCCAAATGCTGCGTTATTGAGCCTCAGGGTACCGGCTCAGCATAAGCAAATAGATGTCCAGTCAAGCTCAGCAATTTATGCAGAAGTAGCTAAGAATTTAGAAATTGCAAAGATATCGCTTAGAAAAGCTACTCCGTTAATCCAAATAATAGACGAACCTGTTTTGCCTCTTGATAAAGAGAGACCATCAAAGATTCTTTCCAGTTTAGGTATATCTTTCTTGCTTACTTCCTTGACTGTAATTATTCTCTCGCTTATGAAGATAATTAGATGAGCTATAAGTTTAAAGCTCTCTATGAAATTTATGAATTTTTTTCGGTTATCGTAAATTCAGTATAAATAAAGTCCAAGCATTTTAATACTATATTTCTAATAATACTAGAATGATATCAAACCACAATAAGAGTGATTAATCGATATAAAAGTCTAATAACAGCGGATTCTTTTCAATTGTACTTAAGCTATATAGTCAATTATTTATTCCCATTATTAATAGTACCAATAATACTGAGAAGGGTAGGTCTGATAAATTTCGGTTTGTTAGGCTTTAGTCAAGTGATAGTCAATTATTTCTCCTTAATCATAAACTATGGTTTCGACATCTCAGCTACTCGGGAAATAGCGAAACTAAAAGATAAAGAGAAGGTTCAAGACTACATAAGTGATATCCTAAGATTAAAAATTATATTATTTGCAGCTTGCACGACTGCCCTTGTTATTTATCTTCTAATAGCACAGTACCCAAAAGAAGTTACTATGCTATATATGTTTACTTACCTGATAAATTTGGGCTTCCTCTTCACGTGCAACTGGTATTTTTTAGGTACTAAAAAAATAACATATTTCACTTGGATAAATTTAACAATAAAAGCCCTCGTCTTTTTATCAATTTATCTTTTCGTTTTCTCTAATACATATAGCTACTACAATTTAATCTTTTCTTTTGGTCAAATAATTATTGGTTGCCTCCATTTATTTTTAATTACAAGGGAATATAAAATAGATATACTTCCCAGCATTAAAAATATAAGCACCTGTTATTCTCAATTGGCGCAGTCTTTTCCAATATTTATTTCTACTATCATAACAAATATTTATACCCTGTCAACAGTAACAGTATTGGGATTTGTGTCTGGAGCACAATCAGTGGGAATATTTTCCTCCGCATCAAAGCTTATTTCTGCCGCAATAACTATTCTTTATATGCCACTAAATCAATTTTTGTTACCGGAGCTAGCCCGGGCGGGTGAAGCCGAGATCCTACCGGCAATAAAAAAAATCCTTTCGATTTCACTCGTATTAGCTTCCTTAACGTCAATTCTTTTTTTTGCATCGTCTGAATTGTTGATGGAACTATTGTACGGGCAGAACGGGTTAGAAGGGGTAATGGTAATTAAGGTTTTATCCTTTCTTCCCCTGATCATTTCGTTCAGTAATGCTTTCGGTTCCTTAGGGCTTATCTCATTGAAGAAGGACTGGGTATATTTGAAAATAATTTCAAGTGCTTGCATCCTATCGCTTATTCTGGCAACAGTCCTCTCCACCTATTTCACTTATGTTGGCGCTAGTATTGCTTGGGTAATGGTTGAGCTTGTTATTTCCGCTTTAACTACTTATTATTTTATAACCTTTTATTCGAAAAAATATACATGAAAGTTTGTGTGATTGTTGTGACTTACAATAGGCTGCAATTGCTAAAGCCTTGTCTTTATAGCTTAATGAATCAAACTCGACAATTTGATGATATTATCGTAATAAATAATAATTCTACAGACGGAACTAAAGAGTATCTGGAAGGATTAGAAAAAATAAGAGTAATTAACCAGGATAATTCTGGAAGCGCTGGAGGGTTTAATCGAGGGTTGAAAGAGGCCTATAACGAACAACCTGATTTAATATTTTTATTTGACGATGATTGTGAAGTTTATACTAATTATTTAGAAACCGCTTTAAATTACATTGAAAAATCTGAGTTAGATTTAAGTAAACCCGTTGCTGCAACATCAATAACTTACGAAGAAGGAAGAAAGTTATTTTTTAGAGGGGTTTCGGAGGGGAAATGGATAAAAGCGGCTCGAGCTGAAATTTTATATGAAACTGAAGATCTAGGATTTCCCTTTATGATTATTAACCGGCCTCTCTTAGAAACAGCAGGCTATCCTCACACGTTTTGGTTTACGATAATGGATGACATCGAGTGGGCAGATAGAATAAGAAAAAACGGGATTAAACTTTTTATTTTAAATTTCGAAGGAGGCATACACCGAGTGCAAAGAACAATTTTTAAACTATTTGGAAGAGAATTAGAGAATTATGCATATTGGAAGACTTATTACTTTTACCGTAATTCTATAATTTACAGGAGAATGAAGAATAAACATTTAGGCATTATAAGGTCTATCATAACCCTTCCTATTCTGCTTCTTTACCCTAATAATAAATTTAAACGTTTTTCTTTAGGGCTCAAAGGAATACTTGATGGCCTTAATTTCAAATTATAGTATTATTAAGATTTATTATATCTATATCAATGTTTGAATATTTAATTGTTGGGGCAGGCTATTCTGGTGCTGTCTTGGCGGAACGAATAGCATCACAGCTTAATAAAAAGGTATTAGTAGTAGATAAGCGAGACCACATAGGGGGCAATGCTTACGATTATTATAATGAAGATGGAATTCTAGTTCATAAATATGGCCCACACTGGTTTCATACTAATGATAAAAGTGTTTTTGACTACTTATCCTTATTTACTGAGTGGAGATTTCATTATCATAGGGTACAAACCTATGTTGATGGAAGACTTGTTCCAATCCCTATAAATCTCGATACTCTTAACAACTTGTACAACTTAAATTTGACTTCATCTAAAGATGTACAAGACTACTTTGATAAAGTAAAAATTGATATCTCGAAGCCTATGAATGCAGAAGAGATGGTTATTAGTCAAGTCGGAGAAGACTTGTACAATAAGTTTTTCCGAGGGTATACATTAAAGCAGTGGGAAATTGATCCCAAAAATTTAGCTCCAAGCGTAACTGCTAGAATCCCGACTAGAACGAATAGAGACGATAGATATTTTACCGACAAGTATCAAGGTATTCCTAAACACGGCTATACAGAAATGTTTAAAAAAATTCTTGCTCATCCAAACATTTCTCTTATGTTAAAAACAGACTATCGTGATATAATCAATATAATACCTTATAGAACTCTTATATATAGTGGACCAATTGATTCCTTTTTTAACTATAAATTTGGAAAACTCCCCTATAGATCATTAAGATTCGAACACGAGACTTTTAATCAAAACTATTATCAATCCCATCAACAAGTTAACTATCCTAATGAATACGATTTCACAAGAATTGTTGAGTGGAAACATGCTACAGGCCAGCGGAGCGACGTAACTACTATTACCAGGGAATATTCCCTGCTAGCTACTGAAAATCTTGAAAAATATTACCCAATTCCCTGCGAGGAAAATCACAACTTATTTAATAGATATAACGAAGAGGCGGAAAAGTGTGAAAATGTGATATTTTGTGGCCGGCTTGCTGACTATAAATACTATAATATGGATCAAGTTGTTGCAAGAGCACTTATGATTTTTGAAAAAAAGGTAGCAATATGAAAATAGCCGCTGTTGTTGTAACCTATAATAGATTATCCTCATTAATTAAAATAATAGGGGCAATTCGTGACCAATCGAGGAAGGCGGATTATATTATTGTTGTCAATAATGGATCAATAGATGGAACTGAAGAATGGTTAAGAGAGCAAACAGATTTAATAATTGTACATCAAAACAATCAAGGTAGCGGAGGTGGGCAAAGGACTGGTATATTGAAGGGTATCGAACTTAAGGTTGATTTTACATGGTGCATGGATGATGATGGCCTACCTTCCTATAACTGTTTAGAAAAATTGATAGAATCTGGTAAATTAACAGAGAGGAACGTGTTAGGATCGATAGTTTATGACATTGATAAACGCGACTTATTGGCTTTTGAGACTTATTACGTCGATAATAACTCTACTATGCATTACCTTACCACCAAATCAGAGGTAGAGGCTCTTCGATTATCAACAAGTTCTATTCCTAATATTGCAGCATTTTTTAATTCTGTAATATTTCCCACTTCGTTACTTAAAGAGGTGGGAAGTCCTATAGCGGAACTTTTTATTTGGGGAGATGAAAACGAGTATTTTGCAAGAATTTTAAAAAAAGGATTTAAAATAGAAACTATTATCGATTCCGTTTTTTTTCACCCGAAAGACAGAATGCCTTTGGCAAGAGGTTGGTGGGGAACTGCTTTTTTTGGACAAGATGATTGGAAGTCTTACTGCTTCTTCCGGAATAAATGCTATATCATGAAGAGATATAATCATTATGGCTTACTAAAGTTTTTAGTCTCAAACCTTCTTTATCGCATTTTTGTAAAAAATTCAGAATTATCATTAGGCCATTTCTTCAAGTCATCATTACATGGCCTTAGCAATAACCTTTCTCAAAAGATACCTTTCTGATCATTATGTTACTCCCACAAGTATCCGTAATTATCCCATGCTACAATGTTGAACCTTATGTAAGGGAAGGTTTACTATCAATAATGCAACAGACTTATCCTAATTTAGAGATTGTTTGCGTTGATGACCTCTCGACTGATAAGACCCTTGAAATTCTCCTTGAACTTCAAGCTTCTGATAAAAGAATAAAAGTATTTAAAAATGACGAGAACTTAGGATTAGTTGGAACTTTGAACAAACTGGTCAGCCTTGCCTCACACAATATTTTGATTCGAATGGACCCTGATGACATTTCCGTAACCCAAAGAATAGACACGCTTGTTAGAACTTACCTATCTACCGGGGCTCATATTATTTCAAGCGATTATAGTTTGATTTCAGAAAACGGGAATCCTATCCCATACAAGGGTTTTGATTTATTGTATACTCCCGCTGGCCTAGTTTATACTGCTTTATTTAATTCTCCAATTCCACATGCGCCCGCATTGATTGAAAAATCTGTTTTACTTCGGTTTCAATATCAAAGCGACTTCAAGGCCACTGAAGACTATAAACTATGGACTGACGTGCTGATGCATAGTAAATATAAAGTGCATCTTCTAAAAGATAAACTTTATTTATATCGAATTAATACAAATAGTATTTCCAATAGGGTTGCAAATATCCAAATTGAAAATCATATAAAAATTGCATCGCAATATATATATTCTTTGTTAGGTTTTAGAAGTACTTGTAATCATTTGAGAATATACAAAAGGAATGTGGATTCAACCATTTTTAATAGCAGGTACCTAAAACAATCTTTAGAAGAGGCGTTTGAAATACATTATAAGTTTATTTCTTCCAATTTATTATCAAAAGAAGAATTGCAAGAAATAAACAAATTTTTTAGTCAATTTCTAACATTCACTTACTCCTCGGCATTAAGGTTATCCAAAGACCTTCCCTGGTACGAAAGTGGTAGGTGCACTTTTGTCCTACTTCAACTTTTTATTAAACAACCTAAATTCTTTTTCTTAAAATCAACATGGAAATGGCTATGGAGAAGGATATGATACTTTCAATTATTGTACCAACAGTTGGTAGGATTAATGAACTTCGCGATTTACTGGAATCTATTTCAAATATGGATTTTAATCGTAGATTCGAAGTTATCATTGTTGATCAAAATGACGACGACCTACTCCAAAATGTAATCGAAGAGTTTCAAGAGTTACTACCGTTAATTCATAAAAAAGTGTCTTTTAAGGGTTTGTCAAAAGCAAAGAATTTTGGCGCTCGTTTAGCAAATGGAAAATGGTTAAGTTTTCCCGATGATGATTGTAAAATCCTTAAAGACACCTACTTAACAGGACTTGATGTTGCAATTCAAACAAGTTCGGATGTTGTCTTCGGAAAATGTATAGACAGCTATGGAAAAGATAGCGTTATGAAATTTAAAAAAAAACCATACACCTTAAGTATAGAAACTATGGAGGGAGGTTTTGTTGAGGCAACAGCTATTGCAAAAAAAGAGGTATGGGAACTTTTCCAGTTTGATGAGAAGATGGGAGCTGGATGCTTTTATGGAGCAGAAGAAGGTTACGATTGGGTGTATAGAATACTAAAAGATTCAAATTATAAACTTTCCTATACTCCTTCTCTCAATTTCTTTCATCCACAGGTAATACAAACTAAAGGTGATTCTAAGTCTCTAAAACGTGTATTCTCCTATCGATGCGGCTTTGGCTTCTTGTGTTCCAAGCACAAATTGTATCTAAAGTTTTTCAAAAGAATCTGCTTAGTAACGACAGCAACTTTCCTTTTTGCTTTTATCGACAGAAAGAAAGCTAAATTCTATTTGGTTGAACTAAATGGCCTAATTTTAGGCTGGTTATTAAAATTGTGAAAAGCTCTTCTTTATTTAATAGACTTAATAATTACCTCCTTCTACACTTTCTTAATATTGGTGTACTGCTAACTTATTGTGTTTTATTTTATGAAAAAAACGATCTATATCTAATAATAACCTTCTTTTCCTCTCTCCTTATTGGCTTCTCTCTTGAGGCAGTTTCCACAAAAAGGCTATTTGCCAACAGCTCTGCTATAATTCTTCTACTCTTTCTTTTTCTTTATGGCTTTTTTAACGTCTGTATAGACTTTCTAATTTTTGGAGAAGTGTCGAAAGACATTTATTTCGCTACCCTTATTTACGGGCTATCACTTCCTTCTTACAATTTAGGTTTATCTGTAGTTCGGGGCCAGGACTACTCTATTTATTATGAGCGAACGTTGTGTAAAGATTTCAAAAAGAAATTTAGCTACTCATTGTTCCTGATATTACCCTTAATAATCCTACTTATATTTCGCTCATATTATCTGTGGAAACAGCAATTACTATTCAATCCTGGAGTTTTAAAGGAAACTAATCGTATAGACCTTTTCAAAGAAATTAGTCAATCTTGGGTAGTAAGTGGCTATCTTATTTCGGGCATTTTCTTATATTTCATCTTTTACTATAAAAATATTCAAAGGAGGCTTTTAATAATAATAACTTTATTATTTACCTACTATGTCGCAATGCAACTGTGCGTTGGAAATCGGAGAGACTTTTCACCGATGATAGTTGGCATTTTCTGGGTTTTTGTAAATACAAAGAAAATGAAACTAAATATATCTTCTTTTATCGTACTTTTACTCTCAATATTTATATTTTTATCAATTTCTACATTACGCTCATCTCCAGAATCAACCTCTATTTTTTCTGCCGCCTTTATCTATCAAACCTTGTCTTCAAACGAGTTCGTATATCCCTTCTATACCCTAACATATGCTGTTCACGATTTTTTAAATGGGAACCTTGAATATTTATATGGAAAAAGCCTTCTATTAAATTCTATAACAATCTTTATACCTCGGATATTAATACCATGGAAACCCAATTCTCTTGCTTCCGATTTCGTGATGGATAATTTTGGAGGAGGAATGGGATATGCTTACACTCCCATAACAGAATTATTCATAAATTTCGGCATTTTGGGGCCTGCAGTCTTTTTTTTCTTGTTAGGTTTATTACTAAAAAAGGTTCAGACATTAAAAGACCAGCGTTTAATATTCCTATTTTTTGTCTTAATACCTGACTTTTGCCGAGGTGAAATTAGTTCGTTTATTTATCAACTATTGATAAGCAGCTTATTTGTGTTTCTTATTCCAGGTTTATTGCTCTATAGAAAAAAAAGCAATGTTGATTTTATTAGATAATATTATATATTCCCTTCAGACTGCAGGAGGTATCTCAACCTACTGGCAGGAACTTACCAGAAGAGTTTTAAGAGATGAGCTTCCCGTATCTTTCCTTGAATTTCCGAATTGTAACGTTAACAGAAAAGAAATTGATATACCTCAATCAAAAGTATTAAACATACAAAAGTACCCGATATTGGTCGAAAGATTTAGACAATTAGCTTTAAAGTCATATAGATCGAATTTTATTTTCCATTCTAGTTATAACCGCGTGACCTCTAATCCAAATGCTCTCCAAGTTATAACTATCCACGACTTCGTTCACGAGAAATACTATTCCGGGACAAGACAAATTCTTCATTCTTATTTGAAAAACAGAGCTATTAAGAGTGCAAATAAAATAATAACAGTTTCCGAAAATACTAAAACTGATCTATTAGAGCGTTTTCCTAATCTGTCACCTACAAAAATTAAAGTTATTTACAACGGCGTCTCCGATTGCTTTTTCCCAATAGATTCAGTAGAAACATATTCTACCCAAAAACCGTTTTTGCTCTACGTTGGATCTAGAGAACATTACAAAAACTTTACATTTGCTATTAAAGTACTTAAAGAACTAAAAGATTTTGATTTATATATTGTTGGGTCCCCCTTGAATGACATCGAAAGCTCTACCTTAAACAGTAACATTGCTGATCGTTTTAAAGTATTCACAGCAGTGAATCCTTCGAAGTTGAACGAGCTTTATAACAGTGCTTTCGCCTTACTTTATCCCTCTTCTTACGAAGGTTTTGGTATACCTTTACTAGAAGCGATGAAATGCGGCACACCATTTTTAGCGCTACGAAGATCAAGCATCCCAGAAGTTGCAGGAGACGCTGGAATTTTAATAGATCAACTTGATATCGATGCTTTTACTAGCGCTATAATGTCCATTGATCTAGATCGCGAGAAACTGAGAGCAAAGGGATTCAATCAAGTAAAAAAGTTTTCATGGGAAAAATCTTTTCAAGAGACGATTAAAGTGTATAATGAATTATATAATAATGAAGATTTCAATCATAACAGTTGTATTTAATAACGATAAGACAATTCGAGAAGCTATCACTTCTGTACTATCTCAAACATATTCCGATATAGAGTACATCATAATTGATGGGGGTTCTTCTGACGACACACTAGCAATTATTAATGAATTTTCGTCTTCCATTACTACATTAATATCCGAACCTGACCGCGGCATTTATGATGCTATGAACAAGGGTATAAAATGCTCTACGGGGCAAATCATAGGAATACTTAACTCTGATGACCTATATGAAGATCAAAATGTATTATCTGATGTAATGTCTGCTTTTGAAAAAGACTCAGAGTTAGATATAGTGTATGGGAACTTAAAATATGTTAAACCGAACACGAAGGATACGGTGGTAAGGAAGTGGAAGTCTAAAAAATATTATAATTCGTTCTTCGATGACGGAAATGTCCCACCACATCCTTGCTTGTTTGTAAGAAACGTGGTGTATCAGAAAGCTGGCCTGTTTAACCAGAAATATAAATTGGCCGCGGATTACGAGTTTATGCTAAGAATTTTTAAGAGGTATAAATTCAAATCTAAATATATGGATCGGTGGATGGTAAGAATGAGGTTAGGAGGAGCCACTAATAGTTCTTTTAAAAATATTATTAACCAAAATAGGGAAATTGTAAATTCTTGGAGAGAGCTTAATACCTCGCCACCCATTGGGCTGATGCCAAAGAGATTAGTAAAGAGACTTACTCAATTTTTCTAAGTATGAAAATCCTTTTGACCGGGGCGAATGGCTATTTCGGCACCCATCTAAACAAAGAACTTACAAACAACACAATCAAAACGTTAGGCCGGAAAAATTGCCATTATGTTTTTGATCTAAGGTCTAATAGCCCGAAGTTTGATGAAGAATTTGAGACTGTAATACATGCAGCGGGGAAGGCTCATTTAGTTCCAAAACATGAAAAGGAAGCTCGTGATTTTTTTGATGTGAATGTTACAGGAACTATTAATTTATTAAAAGGTCTTGAAAATGCACTTCTTCCCCGCAAATTTGTCTTCATTAGTTCTGTCGCTGTATATGGCTTAGAATCAGGACTATTAATACCTGAATCTTCTGACTTAAAAGCTAAAGATCCGTATGGAAAAAGTAAAGTTCAGGCAGAGGAAATCATTAATAATTGGTGTTCTAAAAACAACATTAAATGCACAATTCTTCGACTGCCTCTTATCGCTGGTATAAATCCCCCCGGTAATTTAAGAGCAATGATCAAAGGTATACAAAAAGGCTACTATTTCAATATCGCAGGAGGAACAGCACGTAAAAGTATGGTAATGGCTGAGGATGTAGCGAAATACATTCTGCCAGCATCGGAGATTGGAGGTATTTATAATTTGACGGATGGGCACCATCCAAGCTTCTATGAATTGAGTGCAGTTATAGCTCGCAAGCTAAATAAACCTAAACCTGTCAATATACCATCTGTATTGGCTCATGGATTAGCGAAAATAGGAGATATAGTAGGCAGAAAATCTCTCATCAACTCCTATAAACTTAATAAGATTTTGTCGGATTTAACCTTTGATGACACCAAAGCCCGAAAGGAATTCGGATGGAGTCCACGGCCAGTTCTAGAAATTATTGAAACATAACGCTTAAATAAATATAACTAGGTATTAAAAAGCCCTTATCTGTATTGGTTGGACGCAACCATAAACTGCCTCAAGAATAAAAAATGCCGGATCTCATTATCTATATCGTACTTTTTGTATTATTTCTAATTCTTCAAATAGCTTACTTCAAGATTGCTGATAGGTTTAACATTATTGATAAGCCAAATTACAGAAGTTCTCATACAAGAATCACTATCCGTGGAGGAGGAATAATATTTCCAATTGCAGTCCTCGTATGGTTCATTCAGTCTGGATTCCAATATCCCTGGTTTGTTTTAGGCTTAATATTGATTTCCTCAATTAGCTTTGTTGATGACATTAAAACCTTAAAAAGTGGGCTTCGCTCAATTTTTCAATTTTTAGCTGTAGGACTTATGTTATTCAATTTACCTCTATCTCTTCCTATTTATTATTACCCCGTTCTCTTTGTACTAATAGTAGGGACAAAGAACGCTTACAATTTCATGGACGGTATTAATGGGATCACAGGAGCTTATAGTCTTATCACTCTCACTTCACTTTTAATCGTTAACCAATATCACTCTAAATTCACGTCTAATAGTTTAATCATATCTACTATGCTTGCTTTGCTAGTCTTCAATTTCTTCAACTTTAGAAAAAAGGCTAAATGCTTTGCCGGAGATGTTGGTAGTGTTAGTATGGCCTTTATCATACTATTCCTTATTATCCAGTTAATACAGGAAACCCAGAACTACGCGTTTGTACTTCTTTTGATGTTTTATGGTTTAGATGTTGTTACCACTATTCTATTTCGTGTTATTAGACGGGAAAATATCCTTGAAGCTCATCGAAGCCACTTTTATCAGTTTTTAGCAAACGAGAAAAAAGTTCCGCATCTAGTTGTCTCTTCCCTATACGCCCTAGCACAATTAATAATAAACCTCATACTCATTTATTTAATTCGCCCTGTTTCATTTGAGCAAATTCCTTCGTTATTAGTGGTGATAGTTTTAGCGGGCATTATATTCATTGGTCTTCGATTGTTGATGGAGGGACAGGAGCGATTATTAAAAAAGCAAGTATTTGAATTTTAATTACCAGAAACTAAAACTTAAGTCACTATATTTGTCAACTTTAAAATGCTACCTCTATGCTCAATCGTATAAACATAGTTCCAAGGTGGATAATTTTTTGTCTGGACCTCACAGTTTCACTATTTTCACTGGCCTTCGCTTATTTCGTAAGGTTCAACTTCAATATTTCCTTTATTGATTTAAACGAGCTTCAACGGAACCTTATTATATTCACAATAATCAATTGTGCTGTCTTTGGAGCTGTTCGCACCTATGCAGGAATAATACGGTATACCAGTGCCCAGGATTCCTTTCGGATCTTATTCTCTATTGTCATTAGCAACTCCATATTCTTCGTCTGGAACATTTTTCAGGTAACACAAGACAAGCCACTGATCATTGGGAACTCTATATTAGTTATCAATGGTCTATGCTGCTTTTTGTTGCTAATTACCTACAGAGTATTGGTTAAGTATTGCTTCTTATATATCAAAAACTTAAGACTGGACAGAAAAGCCGTAGTAATTTACGGAGCAGGTGAAACAGGAATAGCAGTTAAAAGGACGTTAGACCATGACAGAAAGCTGAACATGCAGGTAGTGGCCTTCCTGGATGATAACGAGCGGATGCGCGGGAAAGCTATCGATAGTATTAAGATCTATCTTCCTTCTGAATTAAAGAAACTTGCAGCTGATGGAAAGATCACCGACGTTTTACTGGCTGCTGATATTTCCCTTGAAAGAAAAAATGCTTTTGTTGATCTCTGCCTGGAAAATGACATTAAGGTTCTAACCCTCCCTCCTGCCGTAACTTGGCTTAACGGTTATATCAATACTCGTCAAATTCATAATATTAACATTGAAGAGCTCCTTGAAAGAAAACCGATTGAAATCAGCAATGAATTGATTTCAGGGCAGTTGAAGGGCAAAAGGGTTTTGGTAACTGGAGCAGCCGGATCTATCGGTAGTGAAATTGTCAGGCAGGTATGTAAGTTTGATCCTCAATTAGTCATTCTAAGTGATCAGTCGGAGTCTCCTCTACACGCCCTGCAATTAGAGTTGGACGATAAAAACGTGGATACTACTTGTCATGCCTTTATCGGTGATGTAAGGGACAAACACAGAATGGAGCTTTTATTCGAAACATTCAAGCCTCATTACGTATATCATGCCGCAGCCTACAAGCATGTGCCAATGATGGAGCACCATCCTTCTGAAGCTATTCGCACCAATGTGATGGGAACTAAGATCCTTGCAAATCTTTCTGTAAAATACGGTGTGGAGAAGTTCGTGATGGTTTCTACAGATAAGGCAGTTAACCCAACCAACGTAATGGGTGCATCTAAACGTCTGGCAGAAATTTACGTTCAATCGCTCTACAACTCGTTTAAACAGAAAAACGTAATCTATTCCAACGGTCTCTCCCACTTGAATAAGGAAGGGGCGAATAAAAAAACCAAATTCATTACTACGCGTTTTGGAAACGTGCTTGGGTCTAATGGTTCTGTAATTCCGAGATTCAAGGAACAAATTGAACGCGGTGGTCCGATTACGGTAACTCATCCGGATATTACCAGGTATTTTATGACCATTCCGGAAGCATGTAGGTTGGTTTTGGAAGCTGGATCTATGGGTGAGGGTGGCGAGATCTTCATCTTTGATATGGGCAAGTCTGTTAAGATTATAGATCTTGCTAAAAAAATGATCAGATTATCAGGACTTATACCAGACGAAGACATTAAAATTGAATACAGTGGTTTGCGCCCTGGAGAAAAGCTGTATGAAGAGCTTTTAAATGATAAAGAGAATACCCTGCCTACTCACCATGAAAAGATCATGGTGGCGAAAACTAGGGAGTATAATTTCGAAACTATCAGTAACCAGATAGAGGAATTGATTACACTTGGCTCGCAGTCGCAAGACTGGCAGGTTGTTGCTAAGATGAAGGAAATTGTTCCGGAGTTTAAAAGCAATAATTCCATATATGAAGACCTTGATGAGGAGATCAAGGAAATACAGATGAAATGAGAAAATTATACTTTGTAGCTTTTTTTTTAATACTATACATAACAAGTTTCGCACAATCTCAGACCTTTCAATACGACTACAATTTTTATCAAAGGATAAATCCTATTATTTATTCGATTGATTCTAATATTCATACGGCTTTAAAGCCTATCAACTTCGGGCAAAAAGGGTATAAAGCACTGGATTCCGTTTATCAGTTAAACACAGATAGCACTAGACGTTCCTTCCTCCATAGAAAGCTCTTTTCAGAACATCTCATTCAAATTGAAAGGGAGGACTTCAATGTATATATCGACTTCTTACCTGACTTCCAGGTGGGCAAAGATTTTTCTAATAAAAGTAATACCTGGCTTAATACAAGAGGATTCCAGGTACAGGGAAATATCGGAAAGAAGTTTAGCTTCTATACCAACGCTTTTGAAAATCAAAGCAGGTTTCCTACTTATTTAAGGAACTTTATTGACAGCACCAATGTTATCCCCGGTCAGGTTAACGATAAATTTGGAAGAAGCAGGGTTGTTAAGGACTGGGCTTATGCTTCTGCGGTGTTAAACTATACCCCTAACAAATACTTCTCTTTTAGCTTAGGACAAGACAAGAATTTCATTGGGGACGGTTATCGTTCGATGCTTTTATCTGATGTGGCTACCAATTACCCATCCTTTAAGATCGTTACAACTTTGGGCAATGTTCAGTATACTAACATTTGGGCTCAGCTGGAGGACTTGACAGCGGCTCCTTTTTCTTATGATAACGGCTTCAGAAAGAAATGGGGTGCATTCCATTACCTGGATTGGAATGTAACTAAACGGTTTTCTTTAGGCTTTTTTGAAGCTATTGTATGGCAGGACGCAGATGAGGCTGGTAAAAGAGGATTTGACGTAAGTTATCTAACTCCGCTTATTTTCCTTAGGACTGTTGAGGGATATAATGGTTCTCCTGATAACGCTTTAATAGGTTTCAATTCCAAATACAAAGTTGCAAGGAATTTAACAGCTTACGGACAGGTTCTGTTAGATGAGTTCACAGCGAAAGAGGTGTTTGCAGGAAACGGCTATTGGGCAAATAAATTTGCCGGTCAGCTAGGAGTGAAAGGATTTGATGCATTTAAAGTAGAGGATTTAAACTTCCTGGCAGAGTTTAATCTAGCCAGACCATTTACTTATTCTCAGCGTAGCAGTCTGCTAAACTATGGTCATTATAACCAACCTCTTGCCCATCCATTTGGTGCTAACTTCAAGGAGTTTGTAAGTATCTGGAATTATAATTTGAAAAGGTGGCAGCTAAGAGCTCAGGGTAATTTTGCTGTTTATGGTTTGGATCAGAACGGCTCAAACTACGGCAAGAACATCTTCATGTCTTACAATACAAGGGTAGCTAATTACGATAATAGCATCGCACAGGGTCTGAAAACAAACTTCACTTACCTGGATGGACGAGTTTCGTTCCTGATGAATCCTAAGATTAATTTAAGGCTGGAGGCTGGAGCAGTGCTGAGAAAAGAAAGTAATACTTTAGGCTCAGATAAAACCACCTGGTTTACTCTTGGCCTTCGAAGCTCGTTTAGAAATATATATCAGGATTTCTAATTGTCTTAAACTGTTGCTATTGCTATTATTAATGCCTAAATACTATCTTAGCGTTTAGTAGACGAAATCTTTCCAAGATTTTGAATCTTTCCACGGACATAATAATATTTGCAAAAGTATGGAGGCCCTGATGAAGCCAAAAATTCTTATGGCTGACTTGCAGGGTCAGTATCAAAGAGTCAAGGATGAGGTAGATGAGGCAATGCAGCAGGTTCTGCTTTCATCAAAATACATTAATGGTCCTCAGGTAAAGGAATTTGAAGGACATTTGGGGGAATACTTACAAGGAGCAGAAATAGTAAGCTGTGCTAATGGTACCGACGCTCTTCAAATAGCTTTGATGGCACTTGAGCTTTCTCCCGGCGATGAGGTAATCGTTCCTTCGTTCACCTACGTATCCTGCGCTGAAGTCATCTCGCTTCTGAACCTGATACCTATCTTTGTGGATGTTGATCCGCATAGCTATACAATTGATCCTGTCGCTGTAGAACAAGCTCTTAGTCCTCGTACAAAAGCGATCATTGCAGTTCATTTGTTTGGGCAATGTGCTTCGATGGAGCCACTTCTATACCTCGCCCAAAAACTCGATCTTTTTTTAATTGAAGATACCGCACAAGCTTTAGGTGCTGAATATGTTTTCCAGGATGGAAAGCGACGCAAAGCAGGTACTATTGGTCATATAGGTTGTACTTCTTTTTTTCCATCTAAAATTTTAGGTTGTTTCGGCGATGGAGGAGCATTGATAACCCGGCATAAGGGTCTTGCGAAAAAAGCCAGGATGATTGCAAATCATGGACAGAAAATTAAATACGTTCATGAAAAGATTGGCTTAAATTCCCGCTTAGATACCCTCCAAGCTGCTGTATTAGATATTAAACTCAAGTACATCAATGAGTATATTGCAAGCAGGAGATCTGCGGCAAACTGGTACTATGCTAATTTAGATAACTTGAGTTGGATATGTTTACCTGCGCAGTTACGGCATTCGTCTCATGTTTTTAATCAATTTACAATTACTTTAGCAGAAACTGTAGATAGAGTTCAATTTCAAGCTTACTTGTCGTCCAAAGGGATTGACACCATGATCTATTATCCCATAGCTCTTCATAAACAAATGGCCTTTGCCTCTCTGAAATCTTCTAATGTTCATCTTCCTGCAACAGAGAACCTTTGTAAAAGGGTTTTATCTTTGCCTATGGATACTGAACTGGGGCCAGATGCTTTGAAGTATATCACTGATACTATCAAAGACTTCTAATTTTGTTTATGGAAGAACAAGTTCGATTTGCGGTCGCAGGAGCTGGACACATTGGGAAACGACATATTAGTATCCTTAAAAATCGGACGGATGTTAAACTTGTGGCAGTTATAGACCCGAAGCCTTCTTCCACTTCTCTGGCTGCTGATCATTTCCCTTCCATGCAAGCATTTTGGGACTCCGATATCCAAGCCGACATCCTTACAATTGCTACACCCAACGGTCTTCATGCTTTACAAGCCCTGGAAGCCTTGGAACGGAAACTTCATGTGTTAGTTGAAAAGCCGCTGGCTTTAGACAACGCTGCTGCAGAAAAAATAATAGCAAAAGCAAATGAGTTTGGAAAACATTGGTTCACCGTCTTGCCCAACAGGTATTCCTATCCCACAAGATGGCTAAAACAAATGGTGGAGACCGATAGACTTGGAAAGATCTTCCTAGTACAGGTTAACGGCTTTTGGAACAGAGATGAACAATACTACCAGGAAAGAACCTGGTGCGGTACCAAAACACTTGACGGAGGACCGCTGTACACTCAATTCTCCCACTGCATCGACTTGCTCTACTGGATTTTTGGCGACCTAAAAAATATCCAGGCTAAATTTAATAATTTCCGTCATCAGGATTTGACGGAGGTTGAGGATTCTGGCTTCGTGAATTTTGATTTACTTTCCGGAGGTATGGGGAGTCTTACTTATACCACTGCAGTGATGGATCATAATCTGGAAACTACTATTACGGTCATAGCCGAAAATGGGACCATTAAAATCGGGGGGCAATACATGGATACTATTACTTATTGTGATGTGAAGGATTACGATTCCAGGAAGATGAACTTAAACCAGAATATCGTTGACAATCACAGCCAGGTCATCACAGACGTAATTGATGTTATCAGAGGCAAAAAGAAAACAGATGTCTCTGGCGAGGAGGCACTAAGAGTAATTGAAATTATAACAGAAATTTATTCCGTTAGGGACAGGGATTAAACAGCGATAGCAATGATCTATATTCTGTCTCCTTATAATCTCGATGTTAATACAACTGCCCGAAACCGCATCCTGTCTTTTTATTCCGCTTTGTCTAAGAATGGCCTTCCGGTAAAAATACTTAACCCTCCCCTATTAGAAAGAGATACTGAAGCTAGGTCGAAGGGCTTATTGAAATACGATGGAGAACAAGGAGATATTATATCATTTGAATTAGATGAAAGTCTTAGTGAGCGAATAATTTCGAAGCTAATAGGCAGTGGGAATAACAGGATGGCTTCCGCCTTATTAGGCTTCTTATATTTGTTAATAAATGGATGTGATTTTTACTATCCGGTAAACTCGCTCAGAGAATACTTTACATCCAATTCCTTGCGACCGCGGGACGTCCTAATAGCCTCTGGGTTTCCTTATAGTCTTTTTAAGGTTGCTGCTGAATTAGCAAGGGCAAAAAATTGCAAATTAATCCTCGACTACCGCGACCCATGGACCTATAGCTATAAGCCTTTGGATTCAAAGGTTTGGATAAGCAGGATAAAAAACTGTCTGCAGAGAAATACGGAGGACAAATGCCTGAGTGTAGCGAATAAAGCCTTCTGTGATAGCGAGATGGTGAAAGCACTTTTTCCCTCCCAATTCCGGCATAAAATAGGTGTTATTCTAAATGGAGCAAATCTTCATGTGATAGAACCTAGGCGCATTGTTGGTCACTATCCTGTCTTTAGAATTGTTTACCTTGGCACACTGTATAATGATCAAATTATTGATCTAAGTTTCTTCAGATCCTTATCGCAATTGCTAAGATCTAAACAAATAGAGCCGGAGAAATTCGATGTCCTTTTTGTGGGATCCCGATCAAATACTATGCTTCCTGATATAATTGATGATTTTGGATTGAAGGAATTTATCACAGTTACGCCAAGGCTGTCTTTACCAGAAGCGATTGAGATTGCTTATACTGCAGCAGCTTTTCTTCATCTGAAGTATGGAGACCGAACTGAGATAGATAGTTCGAAACAATTGGACTATCTGGCTCTTCAAAAGCCCATACTTTTGCCTATTTCAGACCACGGCAATGCAGCAAAGAGCATAAAAGAGCACAATGCCGGATATGTATGCGAAAGTGAGAACGAGTGTTATGAAATGCTCTGTAGTCTTTGGGAGAAACATCAGAAAGGAGAAAGCTTTATCATTCCGCGTTCCAAGGAGTTTTTGTATAGTATTAGCAGGGAAGCGGAAGCGGAAAAGCTGGTTGAGGTGGTTAGGGGGTTGGTGTGATTTATTGGAGAGATAGTTGATGAAAAGAATGTTGCATACCCTCTCTGCCTTCGGCATCTCCCCCAAAGGGGGAGAAAAGGCAGTGCTCACCTGCAAAACGCATATTTTCATGGATGATATTATATTTTCACTGCAATCTATTGGAGGTATTTCTGTTTATTGGGCATCTTTCCTTCAACAGTGGCAGCAGAGTAGGTTCAGAAATGTAGTCCTGATTCGAAGGGGGGATTCTAAGTCAATCTTACCGATAGAAGAGAGCTGGCGAGGTGAGAGTATTTATGACAATAAGCTTCCTCTTAGCTTAGCCCGGCTGCTTCCTTTACTTGTCAAACTACCGGCCTATAGCTTGTTCCACTCCAGCTATTTACGCTATAGTCTTCAGAAGAACGTATGCAGTATTATTACCATTCACGATCTGGCAGCAGAGATAGGGATGGTTACAGGGTGGAGAGCGAGGTTTAAAAGATTTCTGCAAGAGTCTGCAATTAACCGGGCTAACGGAATTATCTGTGTCTCGGAAACTACCAGAAAAAAATTGCTTGCTCTTTATCCAAAGGTAGCGGTAGAGAAAACTAAAGTTATTCATCACGGCTTCTCGAACCAATTCTATCGCTTAAAACAGAATGAGGGCCGCGTTAATAAGACAATATTATTTGTTGGAGGGAGGGCTCATTATAAAAACTTTAAGCTATGTCTTAGGGTGATTAAAAAACTGGACAATTTTGAGTTAATTTTAGTTGGAGGAGGAAAGCTTAAAGCTTGCGAAACTAATGAACTTAACAAAGCTTGCAATGGTAGATGGAGCCATCATGACAACGTTTCTGTTGATCAGTTGAATAAGTTTTACAACGAAGCCTATTGCCTTTTATATCCAAGCTTGTACGAGGGATTTGGTATGCCTGTGATCGAGGCGATGAAAGCGGGATGCCCGGTGGTATGTGCAGGGAACGAGGCAGTGAAAGAGGTTGCCGGAGATGCTGTTTTAATTGTGAATATTGATTTCGATTATAACTCTTATGTTGATGCGATTTTGAGTCTGGAGTCAGTGGCTTTTAGAGAAGAGATAATTGACAAAGGGTTGGAAAAGGCAGGGGAATATACGATAGAGAAGAATTTTGAAGAGACGGTTGGCTTTTATAAGGAGGTGTTTAGGAAGAAGTTTGGTAGGGAGTTGGAGGGACTGTAATGTTAGGGCAATTGTAAAGCGTATACCCTCTCTGCCTTCGGCATCTCCCCCAAAGGGGGAGAAAGGCTATCGCGCCCTTTCTGCCGGACCATTGTTGCCTTCATCTCCAATTGGAAATACCTCCGCTAACGGACTAAACAGGTAAACCCTGCCCGTTCCATTCTCTACACACTTAAAACGTTTCCTTACCTGCTCTCCTTTGGTAAACTGACGTCCCCCTTTTATCTGGAAGACAGATTTAACAGGTAAAGCTTCGATCAATATCGTTTGCTTCTGGTCGTATTGCTTTAAGGCACGGAAAAGATTAAGATCACTGCAACTGGAAGCTGCTGGGTTTTCTAAATAACTCGCTATTGCCTTTTTAAGGTCAGTAGGGAAAATTTGCAGATCGAAGAAGGGTTGCATCATGCGCTTGAAGTTATGCTTCCATTCGGCTCCGTGCGGCTTTACACGTCCTTTGTGCTCATTCCAAGTTAGTAGGTGTGCGAACTCGTGCACCGTGGTTACCAAGAAGGCGTAAGGGTTTAAATCGTAGTTAACCGAAATACGGTGGTTCTGTCCGCCGTAAGGGGAGCGGTAATCCCCGAACTTGGTATTTCTATTCCTCGAAATCTTGAATTCACATTTGAAATAGTCGATCCATTTAGCAACCAGAGGAGCTGCTTCCGGAGGGAGGTATTTTGAAAGCACCTTTACTTTATCCACAACAATACTTACTTCAGCAAATTATACACTAATAAGCTTGCAAAATAAGCTAAAGCAGTCATATAGCCTAATTGTATTGCCGGCCATTTCCAACTTTTTGTTTCACGGTAAACGATAGCCAAAGTACTCATACACTGCATAGCATATGCATAAAATACCATCAATGATAAACCTACAGCAAATGTGAATACGGGCTGACCAGTTTCAGGATCCTTGGCTCGCCTCATTTTATCCCTTACGGAATTCTCTACTGCATCATTATTATTGACACTATAGATTGTAGCCATGGTACCTACAAAGACTTCCCGTGCGGCAAAGGATGTGATCAATGCGATGCCTATCTTCCAATCGAATCCTAATGGTTTTATAGCAGGCTCTATCGCTCTGCCTACAACACCTGCATATGAGTTTTCCAACTTTTCTGAAGACTTTAAGGTCTCCAGCTCCTCACTAGAATATTTGTTAACTGTCTCAGGAGAGCTGAACTTACGTTCGATAGCTTCCTGCCGTGAAGGTGGCCCGTAGGAGGCCAGCACCCAAAGCACAATTGAAATAGCTATGATCACCTTTCCTGCCTCGAAAACAAAGGCCTTTACTTTTTCATATATGGTTAAGCCAACATTGCTCCATCTCGGCATTCTGTAGACCGGCAACTCCATGATGAAATATCCTTTCTCACGAGATCTTATCAGGAATTTCATTACCCAAGCCACAAATACTGCTGAAACCATACTCAGCACGTACATGCTCATCAAAGCTAATCCCTGCAGGCTAAAAATACCAAGTACCTTACCATCGGGAACAACCAGTGATATTAAGAGAGTATATATTGGCAGACGAGCGGAACAGCTTACCAAAGGAGTTACCATAATGGTAATGATCCGGTCTTTCCAGTTTTCAATAGTACGTGCGCTCATTACAGAAGGAACAGCACATGCCAAACCTCCAATTAATGGCACAACCGATTTACCATTTAAACCCACTTTTCTCATGATCTTATCCATCATGAAGGTAACACGGGCCATATAACCCGTATCTTCAAGAATGGAGATAAAAGCAAAGAGAATAGCTATCTGAGGGATAAATACCAACACTCCGCTCAATCCTGCCAGAACTCCATCTACTAGTAAATTCGTAAGGGCTCCCTCAGGAAGGACCTCGTGAGCAGTATCAGTGAGCCAAAGAAACAGGTTCTCTATGAGTGTCATCGGATACTCTGACCAGGCAAAAATTGCTTGAAAAATAAGGAACAGTACTCCGAAGAAAATAAGGAAACCGCCAATTTTATGTGTAAGAACTTTGTCGATCCGGTTACTTAAGGTTTCGTTCTCCGCTTCAGCCTTGAATTTAACCGTATCAAAAAGAATATCGTTGATAAAATTATAGCGGGCAATAGTTTCTGCTGCCTGCGCCTTAGATGAGTGAAATGAAAACTCTTTCTCTATCTCTTCTATCCGATCGCTTTGAGTGGGACTAAGAAAACTCAAGTTCTCATGCTGATGGGCATACTGCAATGCAGTGTAAGGCTTATCTACCAGGATCTCTTCCTGAATTTTGGTAATCAATCCTGGCGCTAATGCTTCAACTTCTATCGTATCAACCTGTAAAGGAGATGAAGGGGCATAAGCAATTGCTTCCTTTAAAGCATCGACGTTTTCTCCTTTCCTGGCGCAAATACTTACTATCTGGACCCCTAGCCTCGCAGATAGTTCATCCAAATCGATCTCGGTTCCGGCTTTTCTTGCCAGATCCATCATGTTCAATGCGACTACAACGGGAATCTTAAGATCCGCTACCTGGGTATAAAGCAGAAGGTTCCGCTTGAGATTAGATGCATCTGCAACGATTACAATTAAGTCGGGATGCGAAGGACTATTGGTATCCGCTAATACTTCGAATACGATTGTTTCGTCTTTGCTTTTGGGGTATAAGCTATAGGTGCCCGGAAGATCTATGATCTCTGCATTTCTGCCATCGGGAAGCTTACAAAAGCCTGCTTTCTTATCAACAGTAACACCAGGAAAGTTTCCGACTTTCTGGTTTAAGCCTGTTAAAAGATTAAATAGTGTAGATTTTCCTGTATTTGGGTTTCCAACCAGTGCAACTTTCAGATCACCACTCACTTACCGTTTTTCTCTAGTGCAATATTATAGTTGAAGCTTCATTTTTACGAAGACTCAATTGATAACCGGATACGCGGATCGCCATCGGATCACCAAGAGGTGCAAACCTTTCAACTAAGATCGGTTCTCCTGGAAGGCATCCCATTTCCATCAACTTAACTGACATTTCAAGATCTGTAAATTCTTTAATAATACCAGATTGTCCGGCTTCTAATTGAGAAAGCTTCATTGATAAATTTCTAAACCGTAACAAAGTTAAGCTTATTTGAAATAATTCCAAATAAGATTTGTAAAAAGAAGGGGGAGGGGGAAGGTAAAAGGTTGAAAGGAACTAATATAGTCTTATACCCTCTCTGCCTTCGGCATCTATTGAGAAGTTTAATTTGTTCTTTAATGGCCTCAATGAGCTCCCTTTGGTCGGTTCCCCCAGAGGGGGAGAAAAAGCCGGCGCTCTGGCAAATCCCTTATTCTTAGGTTCTCTTTTAGGTTCCTTACCTCTTACTTACTGCCTGCTGCTTGAAATGGGGGCAATTGCAATCTTTCTTAAATACAGAACAAGAGCTTGCTGAAAACAAAACCACCGCTACCAATCCAACTCTAAATAAATTTTTCATGTCCGTTCCTGTGTAAAAATATATAGCTAAAAATCCCCATTCCTACACCAGCTAAATCACAGAAAAGGTCCCACCATTCTGCCGAGCGATAGGTGAAAACTTTCCATTGAAGGATTTCTATCCCTGCTCCTAAAGCTGCTGTAAAGAAGAAGATTTTAAAGATGGTGGTAATACGGAAGTAATAGCTTCTTTGTTGCCTGATTTTGCCATAGAACAGTAATACTGTTAAGACAAAGAAAAAGATAGTATGCACTAGTTTATCCATGCCTTGGAACGCCGGTACTCCTCCTGTTGCATCCATCGGCATGTCGCATAAGATTAGCACCACTATCGCCCATATAATGGCCAGATACTGGTGCTTTAATGAATTTACCATTTATTGGCCTATTAACGTTTTATATTCGTCGGCCGATAACAGACCTGCAGTATCAGCTCCGCTAATATCTACTTTAATAATCCATCCCTCACCGTAAGGATCCTGGTTTACCAATTCTGGTGCACTATCCAATTTTGAATTGATCTCAAGAACTTTTCCTGTCAAAGGCATGAACAGGTCGGACACCGTTTTTACAGCCTCTACAGTACCGAACACTTCGTTCTGACTTACTTCTTCTCCAACTGTATTGATGTCGATGTAAACGATATCACCAAGCTCACGCTGTGCAAAATCAGTGATGCCCACCAAAGCCTCGTTTCCATCAACCTTGATCCATTCGTGATCTTTTGTATACTTTAATTCTGCAGGAAAATTCATATTCTTAAATTTTGGGTAAAAATAAAGAAATAATCAAATTACGCCCTTTATTGAAGGATGAATCTTAAACTAACACCAAAGTTTGTGAATGATGTATTAAACGTTTGAGAAGTATACGGTTTGGTAATAGTGCCATCGTAATATATCCTCAGGTTGAACTTCTGATTCAGCACATAATCGATCGAAGGCTTATACCCAATGGTCTTCGCTCCTGATGATACTTCTGCATTTTCCACGTCGGCCCTAAAGATTGTTGTTTTACGATCATTTAACCCGAAATCCATTTTGAAGTTGATATCGTTATTTAGCTTTCTTCCACCGAATAAACCGAATGGTAATCTCAAATTAGCCGTCCTGTATCCAAAACCAAAAATTATCCCATTATCCCTTTGCTGAGCCAACTGACTATTAGCCAAACTAAGGCTCAAAGCCCGCGACTTTCTGTACTCGAAGTTCATGCTCATGTTGTTCTTCAATCTGAAGTCGATACCCAGTAGCGGTACAAATTGCTCGGCTAAAAGCACTTGAGAGAACTGGTAGCGAGGCAAGAAGTTTTGATTTGCATCAACCACTGAAGGAAACCCATTTGCACCTCCATCATATCTTGCCAGGGAATTAAAGCTATTTACACTATAAGTCGACCTGTAGGTATGATTGATATCAAATGAGGAGAAAATCCTGTTGAACAAGTCAATCTTCGTTAATCCATTGTAAGTAATGCGCCAGTTTGGTATTGGAATCTTAGGGAAGCTTCTTAAGCTAACTTTCCCTGCATCTTGACCTGTATAAGCTGCCACGAATGCGGACACTACTACATCCTGAGAATTTGCACCATATCCTTGAGCGTAGCCATTACCATCCTGACCAGATGAATTTGGATTTCTTGCACCTAAGCGTTGAGAAATCACTCTTCTGTTTGCTTCAAACTGACGGAAAAGACGGGAAGTATTATCTGCATTGTCCCCAGAAAAAGCTGTCTTCAAAGAGAAGAAAGAAACACTGTAATCTCCTGTTGTAATCTGGTTATTATTATTGAAGGCTCCACTATCCAGGTTGTAGGAGAATGTTGATGAATAGTTAAAATTCTGACTTTTTAGTGCAGTTAACTCTATTCGCAGATCTTTAATCGGTTCTAGACTTCCTCTAAGATTCAGATCTTCCTTTCTCGTCTTCACATAAAGCTTGCTTTGTAGGGTATCCTTTGCCAGCCAGTTTCTGGATAATGCTCTCGCCCACATATCATTTTGGGATCCAAAGATAAAATCCCAGCCAGGAGCATTTGTGTTTAAATTATACCCCAGAAGATTTGTGGAAGGTGAATAGCCCGGAAGAAACTGTCCCTCCGTTCTTGAGTAGCTACCCGTTACATTCTTAATGCTTGTTAATGCAGTAACCAATGTTCTCTTGAAGCCTGCGGCATCAGGACGTGTAGCATTTCTAACGAAGGCTAACTTATTATATAAGGTGACAAAATTAAGAGTCGGATTCAGCTGTATAGTCCTTGAATTCTGAATGGTATTTCCAATCGTCTCGTCACGTAAAGCGAACAATGGTTTTGACTCCCAATTGAAGTTTGTACCATATCTGGCCACCAAATTAGTCCATCTTAAACCCGGAATCTTACTTAGAGGAACGGTATAATTTACATTAACCACATGGTTATAGTTCGTTGTTCTACCTAGTCGCTTTAAGTTCGTCCAGATAGTATCCCTGTTCTGTCTGTCGTTAGCGCCAAGTTTTTCATCAATGATACCATAATTAGTAGCATTGAAATCCAACTGCAAAGAGCGAGTTAAATTCCAGCCAATTCCATAAAGCCTGGTGATCTGGAAATTCTTATTGTACGCTGGCTTACTACGGATACCAGTATTAGTGATATCGATATCCCTAAGCTTGCTTTCGGAATAAAGTCGATCTAAATCTACTCTAAAATTCAATGTAGAAGGCATCAAGCTTAGATTAAAGTCTTTCAGAAGATCCAGATTCTTTGCCTTCACCATTTTTGCAAATGGAGTTATACTTTTAGGTTGCCCAGAGAAATTATAAGCTAATGCCGCCTTATAAGTTTTTTGCAGAGAAGTCTCGTTAATATAATCCCTATGATTATACTCAGTGAAAGCGTAGGTTCCACTAAAGTTCTCTATATCCCAGATACGGCTTTTACTGTCGGGATTTGTTTTGATCTTCCTTACATTCGTGAAGTTGATGCTCCTTCTGCCTGTATAATTATCAACTATTTTATGTACCGCATCCTTCTCTGCCGAAGAAAGGCCCCTCAGGGAGTTCTTCAATTCGATGTCCTGCGAACGTGGATCAAATTGTGGAACGCTCAACTGACTGGACCAATTGATGAATAGAGGTATTTTTATACCTGATTTCTCTGGGAAGAATTTACCCAGCTCGAGACTACTGGAAAGGTCAAAGAAAGAATCATCGCTTCTATTCCGCTCGCTCACACGCTTGTCAATTGAACCGAAGCCGATTGTGCTCTTGCTTCCAGAAACGGTTACATCACCAAAATCAGCAAGCTTAGCATTCATACGGGCCGTGGCTGCCCAGCCTCCCCTTTCATCAAAGTCAGTTAAACGTAACTCATTAAACCACACCTGAGCCGTTTTTTCTAGTCCGTCGTCGGCATTTGAGTTTGCAGCATTTCTTAGTGGGTTCTTAATACCCAGCATGTACACTCTAACTTTGCTCAAATCAGGCTGACCCTTTATTGTAATGGTCACATTACCGTCGGTGAAAGTGAAAGGTCTATCTAACAGCGCCCCGGCATTATTTCTTGCAGCTTTTGCCTGCTGAAATTTGGCAAGGTCAATGCTTAAATTATTCGCTTCAGGCCAGATAGTATAAGGATCACTTGATCCGTAAGGACTAGCTTTTAGCGGAAGTTCATATTCGTAATAGTTATCCTGATTGTCTGTTCCGATTCGAACAATGGCACTGATATCATTATCACGAAGATTATCTCCCTCTGCATGGATAAACATCTCTAACTTCCGGTAAGAACGGAAATCCTGATAAGTGGTTCTGAAGGCCGCCCTTCCGTAACCATCTCTCAAATTCTTTACCGTAACAGCCAAGGCCTGTTCATTTTGCTGCGTCTGACCGCGGAAGTTGCTGTAATCGCGCTCTCTTTGAATGCCAGGAGGCACTACGTAAGGAATAGGAGTACGTTTACCATTCTCTTCGATACTTACAGTGGCAACCTCGATGCTCGAATTATCAGTTGGCGGATTAGTTCCATTAGTCATAAGGGCAGGATCTGCAATCACCTTTTCACGTGTACCCTCGGCATTGAACCTTCTCCATTCTCCTCTTAGCAATTGCATTCTTGCCAAGCGCATTACTGTAGTATCCGTAAAGTTGGTCAGATAAGTCCTGATAAACCGGATGGATTTAAAATCTTCAATATTCCCAACAGAAATACCGTTTGAAATAGGAATTTTAAACTGGTACCAGGAAACCTGCTGTTTCTCCCCATTAGCCAGAGTAACGGTATTAGTTACTTTATCAGTAATGTAATTCTGACCGACGATCATATCCTGTGGACGGATAGATATTTTATACTCCCAATAAGCATCTGCAGAATTGGAAGTATTATCACGGTTGATATCCTCAGCATCCGGGAGCGGAGTTGATGCTGTATTTTCTATTCCAGTCTCCTCACGAGACTGCTCTGTAGTCTTGGAGTTCCCCTCTAAACCGTTGTAGCGTTCATAACGTTTAAGGATACCTGCATTTTGATTATCCAAATTACTTCCTCTATAGTACTGGAAGTTATCTGAAGCGGGGTCAGCTTCTAATTCTGCCGCCGCTTGGCCGCTGATCTGCCCCCGGATTTGGTTTAGTTGTGGAGCAAACTTCTGACGTTCATCATTGTCTGATAATCCGTCTAAACCTATATCCTGAAACTTCCTTGCCGCCGGATCATTATCAAAGGCCTGAACAACCGGCTGAAGCTTTGCTGCCCTTCCCCAAACTGATTCTACAGTTTTACTTACATCTCCATCTGGCGGTAAACCGTTCTCTAATGATTTGTATCCATCCTTCAAAATATCCTCAGAGATATTACCCAGGTTGAAATACATGTCTCCACCCTGCGCATTTGGCTTATAGATAAATGGATCCATCATCCATAACTCGATAAACTCAACATTCAATGCCTCAAAATCATTCGTTTCAATCCTTCTGAAAATACCTCCCCAACGATCTTGCGGTCTGTTTAAAGTTCCATTGGGATTTAAACCTGTAGTTGTGAAGTTATATGGCCCACGCAAGGTTGGATAATAGGCAAGATCAAGCGTTGGAAGCATCAGAGGTTGCCCTGTAGTAGACTGTTTAAAAGGAAACACTTCCTGCTCTAATACCTCACGCACATAATGATTAGAGCGCTCGTTCCTGTTTCCCCTGATATTACTTGGTGTTAATGTATTACTTGTATTGAAGAATATTGGGTCGATATTATAAAACGCTAATCTTGCCCTGTTCTTTCCATACTCGAGATTATTGGAAAGCTGCGATTCGGGGAACCTGGCAGGTGTTCCTGATATCTGCCATGCTATAGCACTTTTCAAATCGATAATGGAACGGCTTCCTTCAAAGTCGTCAAGGTAACTGGCACCGTTCTTACTTCCTGCAATATTTAATGCATTAGGGTGACCAGGAATCATGTTAGCGAACTCGCCTGAGAAAGTGATCGAAGATGTTTCTTTTGTAGAGATGAATGGGAGCTTATCGACCAGGCGCGTTAACCAGCGGGAATCAGAAGAGTAGTTGGCATCCATTCCCCAGATTGTATTGGAAATAGACTCTTCACCAATATTGATCTTAGGGGTAAGCGGTTTCTCAGTAAGGTTCATTACTGTACCGCCAAGATTTAACTTATGATTAACGCGATAGTCGAAACGGGTTCCAAACAAGGAACGCTGCTGTAAACCGAACAACTCCGCATTTTCCATTTTTATGCGTATGGTTTGTCCGGAGTTCAAAAGCGCCTGATTAAGAACCTTTACCCGACCGCTATTATAATCTACGGTAAAGTCATTACCTTCTTGCAGCGGTAATGTTCCTGCATACACTTGCACAGATCCCTGGGGAATGTTAATAGCGTTTAGCTGGAACTCAGAGCTTACTTCAGATTGGAATGTTCCTTTAATAATATAACGGTTCTTATTTGTAAAAAGCTGTTGAGCATCTGCTTTTGTCAGATCGTATAGCTCTTTGAATACATATTTTTCTCTTAATTCCGTCTCTGCAAACTTTGGTTCCAGATCTTCACCAAAAGGTTCTTTCGTAGGAAAGGTCAGACGACCGTTAAGAGGATCGATAGTGACCCCTTCTATAAAATCGAAATAACCATCAGAGCCACGACTACCAGCCTGATTAAGCGTATCTAAATTAGTTAGCTGAAGCCATCTCATTCCAGAGGTTCTTGAACCTTCCGTAACTAAAGGACTTTCAACACCTCTTTCATCTAGGCGAAATACATTCAGATTAAAAGCTGTGCGACTGATTTGGTAAGCTCCAAGTGAGTAAACGTTTTTCATCATCAGATCCCAGGTTGGTAATGATGTTTTAAGTGTCTCTCCCTTAAGAAGTTTTACAAACAGAGCGTTGGGCGTTTCATTATCAACTGCTATGTCTGTAGAAAATTCACCTACCTGGTATTCTTCTCCGTTATAATTATATCTGTAAGCTACCGCTAAAACTTCATCAGCATTAAGAGCTGTGTTTAAGGAAATATATCCTAAACGAGGATTAAGGGTAAACTCTCTCTCGGTTAATTTACGCGCATAAGACAACTTGGAAAAGTTATCGTTCGCACCGTTCGCCTGAAAGAAATTACCAATGCTATTAGAGTTTGTTAATCTGTTAGCTGGATCCTGAGAAAGTTGAGCGAGTAGGTTATTCGACTGCTTTCTCCCGAAATCAGGATCACTTAAAGGGCCCGCAGCTGGTAAAGCGACATAAGCGGGACCACCTTGTACCTGAGTGGGGTTATTGATCCTGCGATTCTCTCCCAGATCTATCAAACCAACAATATCCCTTGAATCTGTAGTACTGTTATTTCTATTGGTTACCCAAACTTCAATACGGGTAATATTTACGTTAGAAGATATCAGCGGAAGATTTTTCAGGGCATTATTGTATTGATCACGAAAGTAATGGGCAAGGAAATAGTGTTTGTTTGCTTCGTAATTATCCCCGGTTATCCTAAACTCATTCTGTTGTGAACCATTATTGATCGTTATCTCTTTCTGCTGAGATTTCTGCTGAGAAAAGATAGATGTTACGTTCAACTTTCCGAACTGCAACTGAGTTTTTAAACCAAAGAGCGATTGGCTTCCACTGATTAGAGTTGAGGCTAAGGGAAGGTTTACATTACCCGCCTCGATTTTTTGAACGATCTCATCTGGCTTACCGGTATAATCCAACTTCATTTGATTCTCGAAATCAAACTGCGCTTCAGTATTGTAATTGGTATTGATCTTAAGCTTAGTGCCAATCTGTCCAAGTACGTTCATCTGGATACGCTGATCGAAATCGAAGTTACCCTGCCGACGTTGTCTTTCGTTAAAAAGAGGATTTGCAGTTTTATTCATTCGCCCTGCAAGAGTTAATTCTGCAGTACCCTGCGGTCTGATATCAATACTGTTTCCTCCGAAGATCCTTTCGAAAGAACGGCTATTGATCTTTACACTTGGAACAAAACCAGGTTCTCTAGCTTCCCTGATGGGTGCCTCTGAAAGTTGTTTCCAGTAATTCAATTTGATCTGCTCATTCTCATAGCGCTGGTATTCTTCAATCGTTAAATATTGAGGTGGACGGTAGGTCCTGTCACCAATCTTTTCGCGAATGATATAGCGTTTATTAACTGCGTCGAATTCAACTGTGCGGTTAATATTTGAAGGATTTGGCAAATAAAATCCAGGCTTCGGGTTAAGTTCCATCAGCTTGCTGTCGCTAAAAGGATATTTTAGCTTCAAGCTATCTGCAGCAGGGGTAGTTTGTGCAAAAACCCCATTTACAGTATAGAAGAATAACAAAAAGCTAGTTATTAAAAAAGAGATAGTAGATGATCTTTTCAAAACCAGTAAATATTTTAAAGAGCTGTATTATAATTTATTACAGGGCTTTCAGGGCGCCTTTAATGAGGTCTTCTACGGTAATTGTTCCAGCTTGTTTCTTTAAAATATTATCTAATGCTTTCTCTGCCTGATTTTTACCAAATCCTAACATGACGAGCGCAGAAAGGGCTTCGTCTCTCGCTGAGTTATATTGAGGGATTGAGGTTAAGCTCTCCAATCCCTCTTTTTTAAGTTTATCCTGCAGTTCTAAAATAATACGTTGGGCCGACTTTGGGCCAATGCCCTTAATACGTTGAATAAGGGGCAGGTCTCCTTTTACTATTGCTGTTTGTATCTCTTCGGGAGTTATTGAAGAAAGGATCATTCTCCCTGTACCAGGACCTATGCCAGACACTGAGATCAAATGAAGGAAGAGACGTTTCTCCCCCTCTTCAACAAATCCATATAAGGTATGCGCATCTTCCTTTACATGCTGCCAAACATAAAGCTTGCAACGCTCCTCTGACGGAAGTTTTGAGTAAGTATTCAGGGAAATATTAATTTGATAGCCAATTCCTCCGGCTTCCAATACCACATAAGTTGGACATTTAAAGACCAACCTTCCATCAATATACGCGTACATTTATACCTATATAAATTGTTTATTTGTTAGCAAACGTGCTTCCTGAAATAACGCGGATCCCCTTATCCTAACGTCTCTACTTACTTTGGGCGTCAACAACGGCTATTGTAACCATGTTGACAATTTCTCTTACTGAGCTATCCATTTGTAAAATGTGAACAGGTTTATTCAATCCCAAAAGGATAGGTCCCACTGCTTCTGCCTCTCCCAGCTCTTGTAATAACTTATAGGCAATATTACCCGATTCAAGATTTGGAAACACAAGCGTATTTGCAGGCTGATCTCGTAACGTACTAAATGGAAAATTATTTTTCAGAAGTTCAGAATTAATTGCAAAATTTCCTTGCATCTCCCCATCCACTATTATTTCAGGGTATTTTTCATGTAAAATACGTACTGCTTCACGGGTTTTTTCTGGTACTTCTCCCTCTACTGTTCCGAAGTTTGAATAGGAAAGAACAGCAATCCTGGGTTCAACATTGAATGTACGTACAGCTTTTTCAATCAAAACAGTAATATCTACAAGCTCATTTACAGTAGGATTTTTGTTGACCGTAGTGTCCCCGAAGAAAATCGGCCCTTTTTTGGTTAGCATCAGATACATACCGGCAACTCTGTCAACTCCCGGTTTTGTGCCAATAACCTGCAATGCTGGCTTTACCGTGGTAGCATAATCTTTGGTTAGTCCTGATATCAGTACATCAGCTTCTTCAAACTCTACCATGCACGAACCGAAGTAGTTACGATCAGTTACAAGCCTGGCGGCCATACCCTGACTCACACCTCTTCGCTGCCGTTTTTTATAAAGGAATTCCGAATATTTTTCCAGCTTTTCAGCCTCGTCTTTAGGATCTATTATCTGAACACCACTTAGTTCCAGACAATTGTCTTTAATAATATGAGCAATGGTTTCCTTATTGCCTAAAAGTATAGGGGTGGCAATGCCTTCATCCTTTACTATTTGTGCGGCCTTTAGAATTTTGTAATTATCTGCTTCTGCAAAAACCACCCTTTTAGGAGCAGATTTCGCTTTTAGATTCAATGACCTTAACAGAGCATCTTCCTTACTTAATCGTAGTCTTAGGCCTTCTGTATAGGCATCCCAGTCCTCAATCTCCTTACGAGCTACACCTGATTCTATTGCAGCCTTTGCAACGGCTGGAGACACGGATGTAATCAACCTTGGATCCATTGGCTTTGGAATGATGTAGTCTTTTCCGTAGCGAAGGTTCTGAATATTATAGGCAAGGTTTACGGCCTCGGGTACTGGCTTTTTCGCCATCTCGGCAATTGCCCGTACTGCAGCAATCTTCATCTCTTCGTTAATGGTAGTTGCACGAACATCCATTGCGCCGCGGAATATATAAGGAAAACCTAATACGTTATTCACCTGGTTAGGATAATCTGAGCGGCCGGTAGCCATAATAATATCACTACGTGTAGCCACAGCCAGATCATAAGCAATCTCCGGATTAGGATTCGCCATAGCAAAAACAATAGGCCTCTCTGCCATTGTGCTAAGCATCTCTGCAGTTAAAACATCTGCTGTAGACAAACCTATAAATACGTCGGCTCCCTGTATAGCTTCTTCAAGTGTATTAAGATCCTGATCTGTGGCAAACTCGGCTTTAATCGGCTCCAGCTTTGCGCGATCCTTACGAATGACACCTGACCGGTCGATCATGAATATATTTTCTTTCGAAGCGCCAACACTTACATATAGCCTCGCACATGAAATCGCTGCTGCTCCAGCTCCATTTACTACTATTTTTACCTTATCAAGTTCTTTACCCTGAAGTTCACAGGCATTGATCAATGCAGCTGAGGAAATTATCGCTGTTCCATGCTGATCATCATGCATAACAGGAATATTCATCTCAGCCTTCAAACGCCTTTCAATTTCAAAACATTCGGGTGCTTTAATGTCCTCCAGATTAATCCCTCCAAAAGTTGGCTCAAGAGCTTTTACTATCTGAACAAACTCGTCAACGTTCTTAGTATTTAACTCCAGATCGAATACATCTATGTCGGCAAAGATCTTAAACAGCAGTCCCTTCCCTTCCATTACAGGCTTTCCAGCTTCCGGACCAATATCACCCAAACCTAAAACAGCGGTACCATTACTGATGACAGCAACGAGGTTCCCTTTTGCTGTGTATTTATATACATCTTCAATATTTTCCGCTATTTGCAAACATGGCTCTGCCACTCCTGGCGAATAGGCCAGGGTAAGATCCCTTTGAGAATGAGTCGGCTTGGTTGGAATTACCTCTATTTTACCAGGACGTCCTGAAGCATGGTAATCTAATGCATCCTGTTTGCGGGTTAATTTAGACATAAACACTTTCTGGTTGAGCGTGTGTAAAAATAACATCTTTTATTAAAGTACGAGGTGGTTTTTAAAAGGTTATGCATTAACCTGTTTTCCCCGACGGAACAAAAGACGAAATTGATACTTGAGAAAAAAATGAGCTTCCTCAAATTTGAGGGATAAAGCTGTCACTAAACCTTTATATAAAGCAAAAGAGGCTGAACGTAGCAACGTCAGCCCCTCTCTTATCTGATATTAAATTAACCTACTACCAGAATGCAGTGTAAAGTGCTACTAAAATTCCTATGATAAGTAATGAACCAGCCGTAAAACTAGGGTGAGTTTTGAACATTGACTTATCAACTTCTAATCCATTAACTCGGGTTCCTTTGCTATTTTCTATCATACTAATAATATACATACCGATCATACAGAATATGAAAACAAATCCCATACGGTCAAGGAAAGGAATTTCATAAATACCTTCTGCGTTAGGAACAGCAAAACCTGCTGGGTAAAGGAATGACAGATCCATCCATCCTGGTAAGAATTTTAAGATACATGACATAACGAAACCACCGATCGTTGCAAAAAGAGCTGCGTTAGAGGTAGCTTTCTTCCAGAAGAAGCCTAACAAGAACATGGCGAAAATACCTGGAGAAACGAAACCTGTATATTCCTGGATGTATTTGAATCCGCCCTTTTCAATACCTAAGTGAGGCGCAATAATTACTCCAAGAATCATAGTAACCACAACTGTGATTTTACCAATATTAACTAGTTTACTTTCACTAGCTTCAGGATTAATAGTTTTTTTGTAGATATCTAATGTGAAGATAGTTGCAATACTGTTTGCTTTGCCTGCAAGTGAGGCAACAATTGCAGCGGTAAGAGCAGCAAAAGATAAACCCTTAAGACCTGCTGGTAATAAGTTTAGCATGGAAGGATAAGCTTTATCTGCCAGAACTTTTCCGCCTTCAGTCATTTCCTGGTGGAAGTTACCTGCGTTCTCTTTATAAAGAATATAAGCTGCAATACCTGGTAATACTACGATAATAGGCATTAAAAGCTTCAAGAAGGCTGCGAAAAGAATACCATTACGAGCCGTTGGAAGGTCAGCACCGAGAGCTCGCTGAGTGATATATTGGTTACAACCCCAATAGTTAAGGTTTACAATCCACATACCGCCTAACAACACGGTTAACCCTGGCAGATCCATAAACTTCTCACTGTCCTCTTTATCAAAGATCATGTGGAAGTGATCGTCAGCATTTTCCATCATTAGATTGAAACCGTTGATAACACCACTTGAACCGTAGTGTTCAGCAACAAGGTTAAGTGCAAGGTAAGTTGTAGCTAATCCTCCAAGGATCAGGAAGAAAACCTGGATTACGTCTGTATAACCAATTACTTTCATTCCTCCCAAAGTGATAATGATGGAGAAAATAGCAAGCGCATACATTATATAAGTTCTATCGAGACCAGAAATACCCTGAACTGCGATAGCTCCTAAATAAAGAATAGATGTTAAGTTTACAACTACATAAAGTAATAACCAGAACACAGCCATGATCATTGCTACTGTACCATTATAACGCTGGTGCAGGAACTGTGGCATTGTAAAGATCTTGTTCTTAAGATATACCGGAATGAAAAATGTAGCTACAATGATAAGTGTTAAAGCAGCCATCCATTCGTAGGTTGAGATTGCAAGACCAACCTGGAAACCCGAACCGCTCATTCCCACAAATTGCTCTGCAGAGATGTTGGATGCAATAAGTGATGAACCAATTGCCCACCATGTTAAAGAACCCTCAGCTAAGAAGTAATCTTTAGATCCTGAACTTTCAGAGCGCTTCCGGCGATATATCCAAATACCATAAATGGATACAATGAGAAAGTAAATTAGAAAAACAATGTAATCTTTCGTTTCGAGCCTATTCATTTGAAGAAAGGTTTATATAAATATTAATTAATTTTTCAAGATAATTGGAACCACAAGGTGAGAAAAAACAATTTAATTGTCAATACTACACCTAAAAATTCCTGATAATTGGCGGAGACACTTAGTGTCCGGAAAACACTCTTATTTCCGGGGCTTAAAGTATGAATATTTCCGATATTTTTTTAGCCCGAATGATTTTATTTCTCAAGGACCTGTCCTGAACTGTCATGCACAAACAAAATGCTATTTTTCAGTGAGTTAGGACCCTACAACTGCTTCAATTTCTTCAGCTCTTTTTTAGAAATTTTGAATATAGAACCGTGTCTGATACCAGCAGGAAGGGAGATTTTTCCAGATATATCTTCCCAGCTTTCTAAATCTTTAGAGGATATAGCTCCGTATTTGTGGTCGCGGTATTTATCAAAGTAGACAATCCACTCGTCTTGGCTCTTCAATACTGTTGGTCCTTCAGCCCAATAATTCTTAGTAATTGGAGCACTTGCTTTTGTGTAAGGTCCTGTTAAATTATCGGCAAAAGCCATTTTGATATTTTTCTGAACAGGCTCGCGGGTTTCATCCTTTATAAACATAACCCACCTCTTTCCGTCTTTCAGTATTGTTGCATCAATACTATTAAAGCCAGGATCATATAACACTTTCGTGTCACTAAATGTCTTGAAATCTTTAGTAGTTGTATAATACATCCGGTGATTGTAGCCTGCCTCTAAAGTACTCGCCGTTTCTGTGAATTTTTCAGGAATTGTACTTGCCCAATAGATCATGTACTGATCATTCTGGTGATCATATGTAATTTCGGGAGCCCAGGTATTTCTAACTGTTGGGGCAAAAGCCATCACAGGAAGAAATTGTTGGTCTGACCAATGGATTAAATCTTTAGAATTTGCATATCCTATTCCCTTATCCGTCCAGCTTACCGTCCAAACCATATGATAAAGCCCGTCCCTGCCTTTGATGATATTTGGATCACGCATCAATTTATCTTTGCTCACCTGAGGCCGAAGAAAGGAACTATCATTCTTCAGGGCCTTCCAGGTTAATCCATCCTCACTGTAAGCTAAATGCAATCCGTCTGCACCGTTACCTTTAAAGTAACAAAAGGCCCAAATTGGTTTTTTTTTTGCAGTTAAGCTTAATACAATAAGTAGTAATGGAATTACTAGAAAGATCCGTTTCATCTAAATTTAGTGTTTATACCGCTAAATTTAGACATTTTTCCGATCACTCAAATAATTGTTAATGGAACATTTAAAACCCATTAGGAAACGAAAGATTGTACGGATCAAGGTTAGTTCGAAGATATGTATATAAGGAATTGCTTATCACTAAGCCATTTTTCATCTGCTCATCCCTTAATCTTTGACCACGCTGGCCTGGTAATCGTACTTGATTTTTGTCCATCGGCTTGGCGCTCAAATAGGCTTCATTCAAAAACTCAGCTTCCTGACGAAACTCATCCTCTCCTGCGAAAGCTGCAGGATTAATTATTTGAAGGAAAACAGAGGCACACCAGCGACCGGGATCTTGTTTACGTCCGTAACCACTTAAGCCATTGGTAAGGGCCTCGACCCATATGCCAAGCGCCGTCCCTTTATAACCAGTAGCGATTCCGCCTAAAGGGAGAACAGAGGCGCCAGGGTTATTTGAAAAATCTGCAGGATCATCAGAAAGCTTTCCTTCATCAGTAATGATCCAGGGATGAGGAAGGCGTTTACCTTCTGCTTCAGCTTGCTGAATCTGACCATTAGCAGTTTCAGAGGTACTTATATCAAAAATAACTGAAGATGTTTTAGCGGGAATACCGGCTGCAATAGGATTTGAGCCTAGTATGGGAGTAATAGCCCCAAATGGAGCTACAGTTTTAGTGTTAGGATCTGAACAAGTTAGCATCATTAACAAACCTTCTTTAGTTGCTCTTTCAGGATACGCAGCAAGGCAGGCTATATGATGGCTTTTTTTGATCACTATCGTTACTACCGGATGTTCTTTTATGCGTTCCAATGCCAGATCAATAGCTTGATGGACAAGCCAGGGTCCTGGTAGAAAATTTCCGTCGAGCGTGACAGTGCCGCCAAAATCTTTCAATACAATGGCCTTTCCGGTAGATGACATACCACCTGTATCTAACTCCCCCAAATAAGCCGGTAGTAACCTCAAGCCGTGGGTTGTATGTCCCATCAGATCTGCTTCAACCAGGGTTCTCGCTACTGTATTTGCTATTGCTGTCTCCAATCCTTTAAGTGTCAACAGTTGAGTTGCATAATCAATTAGATCTGCCGCCTTAAATCTTCTTTGCTCGGATAGTGACATGCGTTTTAATTTGCTTGTTCTTGTAAAAGTAAGAAAGGGATACCTTTCAGCATCCCTTTAAGTTTTAATAACCTTTATTTTGTTGATACAATCCAGGGGCTGCATCTAGTTCAGACTGCGGTACCGGGTAGATAATATATTCCGGAACAAATGTTTGCATTTGCTTCGCTGTGTCCTCTGCATTCATCCAGGCAGGAATAACTGTTGTTACCAACCCACTACGAACAAGATCATGCCACCTTAAACCTTCTCCCGCGAACTCCCTTCTTCTCTCTTCCATCAGTTGAGGAAGCGTTACGTTTACAAGAGGGAGGGTTAAGCCGGCTCTGTTTCGAACTTGATTCACAATTGCATCAACTTCCAACTGGCTTCCGGGAGCTCCACGGAGGATACATTCTGCTTTAAGCATCATGATGTCGGTGTAACGCAACACGATAAAATTGATTGGCCAGTCTGTTCTATTTGCTGGAACTCTAGTGATATCAACATACTTCTTGATAAAGGGCCTTGATTCTGATTGGTTATTGAAGGTATATCCCGCTGTGTAAATGTTGAATGCTTTTCGAACGTCATTTGCAGCGTAACTATTTACAAGATTACTTGCAACCGGACGAATAGTTAAACCTCCCTGTACCGCCTTTCCTTGAGACTGGAAATAAGTATCAGGAACTAAAACCCAAGGGAAAGTAGCTCCAACAATAGGATTAAAGCCAGTTGAATATTGAATGTCAAAGATCACCTCAGGATTATTTTCATTGGTGTATGAGAAAATGTTGGCATAATTAGATACGAATGAGTATTGAGGAGCTGCTAATACTTCATTTAATAATGGCAATGCCAATGACCACTCATTCAAACCCAAGCCAGGACCTTCAAGATTATAAGTTGGACCTGAACGGGTCATATGTACAAGCGCAAGTAACCCCTTTGCTGCAAACTTTGTTGCTCTACCACGATCGGAGTTTAGATACACAGTCTTTGAGGCTGCGGTTCCAAAAGTTGCCGGTAAACTGTCTGCCGCAAATTTTAAGTCAGATATAATCAAATCATAAACTTCTGAAACCGGACTTCGTGGGATAGTCAGTGCCTCTGCAGCTAACACAGGCTTTGTAATAAGTGGCACCTCACCAAAATATCTCAACAGATCAAAGTAGAAAAATGCTCTTAAAAAACGAGCTTCGGCTTTAAGTCGAGTAGGTAGAATGGGATCTGTAAGTATATTTGAACGCTCTTCTAAGTTTTGCAGCAACACATTTGCACGAAAAATACCGTTGAAGTTTGCCGTCCATGCTTCGGAAACGTAAGGGTTCCCTGCAATAGTTTTTTGGAAACTATTTATACCTTCCCAATCTCGAACCCCTCCGTCTGAAACAGCATATAAATTATCGGAACGGGTTTCGGAAAGGTTTAACAGCCTATCTGGATATGCCCTAAGCGATGCATAAACTGCATTTGAACCTTGAATAAAATCGTTATTAGTTTGAAAAAAACTACTTGTTGTGGCGCTCGAAATTGGTTCCTGATTCAAGTCGTCTTTCGAACATGAGGTTATTAGAAGGGCTCCTATAACCAAACTATATATTATTGCTTTCATTTTGGATCGTATCTTGTTTTGAATAGAGAATGAGACTAAAACCATCACTCAAATTTTCAATTATTAAAAATTAATAGTTAGCCCGAACACTAACGATTTCGGCAAAGGTAGACCACCATAGTCTCCAGCTTCAGGAAACTCATCACTTCCACTCACATCCGTATTTGCCGCCTCAGGATTAAACCCTCCTTTATATTTATCATAGCCAAAGAAGTTTTCGGCAGTCACGTAAAGTCTCGCTCCTTTAATCTGCTTTAGCTTCATAGCTGAACCAAGATCATATCCCAGGGTTATATTTCGAACTCTTAAATAATCAGAAGAATACAACCAATCGGTATTTTTAATCCGGCCAAAAGTTGAATAAGCCTTACCTACTGTTCCATCACCTGGATTTTCAGGTGATCTCCAACGGTCACGATAAAAACCTAAAGCGTTGTCGGAAGCACCCTGTCCTGTTCTGCCTAGAGCCCTTCCTAATAGGGAATAGATTTCGCCTCCCCATTGTCCTTGCACTAAAAAGTTAAGGTCAAACTTCTTGTAGCGGAACGTATTCGTAATACCCCAGGTATAATCAGGATTTGGGTTTCCAACAATCATTCTGTCATTTGCATCAATAGTTCCATTTCCATCGGCATCGAAGTACTTAGGATCTCCTACTGTTTGAGAGCCAAATCGAGCAACGTTATTTCCAATATCCTCTTGTGTTAGTATGCCGATTTGCTTTACTACATAAATGCTGTAGATGGGTTCACCTACTTTAAGTATACTATGAGAAATATCAAAGGCAGATGGGATTAATAGTTGGCTCTGGCCGTTGGGAAGCTCCAACAACTTATTCTCGTTATGGCTGAAATTGATTGTGGTATTCCATTTAAAATTCTTAGCGGCAACATTTCTTGAAGTTAATTCGAGCTCCCATCCCTTATGACTAACCTTTCCTGCATTGTCAAGTAGGGTATTAAATCCAGTGGTTCGTAAAATGGGAACACGGAACAAAAAGTCACGATTTAACTTCCTATAGTAATCGAAAGAACCTGTTAGTCTGTTCGAAAACAAACCAAAATCCACTCCAACATCAAAGGTTTCAGATTTTTCCCAACTCAATTCGGGATTTGTGATACGTGAAGGAGCCTGCCCCGGAGCATTAGTGCTGTTGAAAGTATAGTTATTAAATCCAAGAATGGAGATCGCGTCATAGTCTCCTATACTATTGTTTCCAGTTTTCCCCCAACTAGCTCTTAGTTTTAAATCGCTAATCTGGCTAACCGATTTCATGAAAGGTTCTTCAGCAATTCGCCATCCTGCAGAAACAGAAGGAAATATTCCCCACTTTGTGTTGTAGCCAAACTGTGACGCTCCATCTCTACGCAAGCTGGCCGATAACATATACTTACTCTTATAGCTATACTGGGTACGACCAAAGTAAGAAATCAATACGTTTCTAGTTTCACCAGTGAATCCGGTGACACCAGCTGCTGCATTTAAGGTTGTAATAGAAGAATTACTATAACCACCGTTAGAAGCAATACGAATATTATTTATACTGTTCTGGTTATATGATGTACCCGCTAAAAGTGAAATATCATGATTTGCATTAAAAGTCTTTCTATAGGAAAGAGTATTTTCAGCAACAAAAGTCTGCCGTCTGTACCCAGTTTCAGAACCACTTGTCCCCTGATTAGGCTGACTTATACGACTCGCCAGGGAGCCTGTTATAGTATATGGTACAAAACTCTTCGAGGTGTTGTCTGTATTATCGAAGTTAACAGTTGAACGAAAGCTCAAGCCCTTGAAGATCTCGTATTCACCGAAAACAGTAGAAAGCGTTCGAAATCTTTTCGTTTCACCTGTCGTATATCTTAGTTTAGCTAAAGGGCTATTAGGAGAAGTGCTCCAAGAATACTGGCCGAATCCAAAAGTATTTACGTTCCAGGGATCATCCATTTGAACTGGAGTCATTGATACGAGCTGGTGAAGTATATTGTCTTTTCCTTCTACTCCAGGATCATTTGTAATGGAATAGGTTGGCGAAATGTTCAGACCGAATTTAAGCTTATCATTTGCTTTGACCTCAACATTCGCTCTACCAGAGTAGAAGGTATAGTCCATAAATTTTACCATTCCCTCTTGTCTGCTATAATTACCGGAAACGTAATAACTAACGTTTTCGGTTCCTCCGCTTGCAGATAAAAGGTAATTGTTCGTTAGTCCTTTTCTGAATGCCTGATCCTGCCAGTCAACCAACCTCAAACCGCCGTAGCCCTCCTGAAACCAGCGCTCATCGACCATGTAGCTGGTATTAAATGTACCATCAGCAACATTTATTTTTAAAGCGGAGCCGGCTGGGGGACTGTTTAAAACTGTTCTACGAGTTTGATAACTATCACTTGCCTGTGCACCATAGGAGCCGTACGTGGCTACATAATTTGCATTAATCATTTCTGTTGCGCGGTCAATCCACTCCGTAGGACTCAACATATCTAGCTTCCTATTTGCTTCTGTATATCCCACAAAAGAGTTAAAGCTCATTGTCGGCTTACCACTTTTACCTCTTTTTGTTGTAATCAATACTACTCCGTTGGCCGCTCTTGAACCGTAAATTGCAGCAGAAGCCGCATCTTTTAATACCTGTATAGATTCTATGTCATTCGGATTGATATTATCTAGTGGGTTACCAGTTGCAAAGTTACCTGCCCCATTGGGACCGGCATTACTTAAAGGAAATCCATCTATAACGTAAAGTGGCTCTTTACTGGCAGAAATTGAACCACCTCCACGTACCTGAATACTAAATGCCTTTCCGGGAGTTCCTGTGGTCTGTTTTACTTGAACACCTGCGATTTGACCAACTAAGGCCTGGTCTACCCGGGTAACCGGTCTCTCTTCAAGATTTTCAGGATTAAAAGAAGCGACGGCTCCTGTAACGTCTGCCCTTTTCTGGGTCCCATAGCCTATTACGACTACCTCCTGTAAGCTCTTGGTACTTGAACTTAAACTAACGTTAATCGTTGAGGCAGCTCCTACTGTAACTTCTTTATCAGCAAAGCCAATAAACTTGAAAACTAATACTGACCCTTTAGAAGCCGCAATGGCAAAATTTCCATTAATATCAGTTGTGGCGCCCTTTGTTGCGCCTTTAACCATAACAGATACTCCTGGTAAGGGTTCGCCACTTGGATCTTCTGTTACTTTTCCTCTTACAGTCAATTCTTGTGCGAAGACATTGAAAAAACTGAGTAATAAAGCTAGGAGCATTAATCCTCTCCCTGTTTTACCCTTGTTAAAGGGTCTCGTAGAAAAATTTTCCATCTTATTCGTCTATTAATTGGTTATTGTATGCGTGGGGCATACATGTTCAAACAAATATCTATAAAAAAGGATTAAGTTAACTCTCCTGTAGCATCCTGTACTATTTTTATACAAACAACCTGAAAGTAGGTTCACGTTCTAGGAGTATTCCTACGGGTTCCCTTTAATAAAAAAAGGAAAAAAATTTATGATTCGTTATCTTTTTATCTTGAAACGATATCTGTTTTAACTGTGCATCTTGCGTATTTCCTCCCACTCCTGTCGGTTGAGAGTCGGTCAAGATACGGTCCAGATATGGTTTAGATACGGTTAAAAGCAGGACAAGGTATCAGTTTTGTTATTTCTTCTTAGTTAAAATGACTTGAGGAGATGTGAAAGGGATTTGGATAGTAGTGCTTCGAAAATAATAAAGGCACCAAAGGGAAATACCCAAGGTGCCTTTATCAGAATTTATTTGTTTTTAGTTAAGCCTTCTTCTTTCTTTCAATTACTTTCTGAACTGCTTTGATGATATGCTCTGCATCCAGACCATATTTGGTCATCAGTTCTGCTGGTTTACCACTTTCGCCGAAGCTGTCGTTCACAGCTACATACTCTTGTGGAGTTGGATTATGCTGAGCAAGAAGCTGGGCGATGCTGTCTCCCAATCCGCCTAGACGGTTGTGTTCTTCTGCTGTTACCACGCAGCCTGTTTTAGCTACCGATTTCAGTACTGCTTCTGCGTCTAATGGCTTAATGGTGTGGATGTTGATGATTTCTGCATCGATACCTAGTTCTGCCAGTTTTTCACCTGCCTGAATGGCTTCCCATACCAGGTGACCTGTAGCGAAGATACTTACGTCTGCGCCTTCGTTCACCATCCATGCTTTTCCAATCTCAAATTTCTGATCAGGATCAGTGAAGATGGGAACTACCGGTCGACCAAAACGCAGGTAAACCGGACCATGGTGCTCGGCGATCGCCATAGTAGCTGCTTTAGTCTGGTTGTAATCACAAGGGTTGATCACTGTCATTCCAGGAAGCATTTTCATCATACCGATATCTTCCAGGATCTGGTGAGTTGCTCCGTCTTCTCCCAGGGTTAATCCCGCGTGAGAAGCACAGATCTTCACGTTCTTATCAGAATAAGCGATAGACTGACGGATCTGATCGTAAACACGACCGGTAGAGAAGTTAGCAAAAGTACCCGTAAAAGGAACCTTACCTCCGATAGTCATACCAGCAGCGATACCCATCATGTTTGCCTCTGCAATACCGATTTGGAAAAATCTTTCTGGAAACTCCTTAATGAAAGCTTCCATCTTTAGTGAGCCAACTAAGTCGGCACACAGTGCCACTACCTCAGGGTTCTTTTTACCAGCTTCCAATAAGCCGGCTCCAAATCCTGAACGTGTATCTTTCTTTTCTGTAAAAGTGTATTTCTTCATTTTTTAGTTGTGAGATATGAACCACCAGCTTTTAGCGTAAGCTATGCTAATGTTTCAAGTTCATCTATCAACCTTCGAGATTTTGCTTGAGCAGGAAGCTCAAAGCTGACCTCTCAAAGCTGAGGGTCTAATAAT
>NZ_JAFEWF010000011.1 GCF_017355835.1 Desertivirga brevis
TTGGATAAATTTTCTAACGAAAAGTTTCCTTCCCGTTATGCTACATGATTATTTCTTTTTAAGAACTTTTGCGCCTCTCCATCTCGGTTCGGCTTTATTTCAATTGATTTCACCGATTTGACCTGGCAATTTCACTGATTTTACTTTTTCAATTTTCGCTTTCTGCATTGCGCTTCGGCGACCCCCTTTGGTTTGGGACTGCAAAGATGAGAAGTTTTTTGTTTCTCTGCAAATTTATTTGAAGTTTTTTTCTTCGTTTTTATTTGCTCTCTGCTGGTTTTCAGTAGCGTTAAGGCGTTTTGCTTTTGCTTTTAAACCTGCCCGTTTCGGGACTGCAAAGGTGAGAATCTTTATTTAATCTGGCAAGAACTATTTTAAAATTTTTTTTACCTTCTTTTTCTCTCTTCTTTCAACTCCGGTAAGCCTTGCGCTCTTCCGTTTTTCCCAGTCCTGTTCGTTTTGGGACTGCAAAGGTGGGAGTTTTTTCTTTAGCCGTCAAGCTGTTTTTTAAAATAGTTTAAAACAAGTTGATGATCTGCGTGTTAGTGTTGGTTTTCCCCTCAGCAGATCTCCCATTCCTGTGAAACCTATTCCTAAACGAGGGGATTTTGTCCTTTAGTATCATGGATCTTCATTTTTTCTTATTGTTGTTGTTACTACTTATTTAGTGCTCTCCATTGGACTATCTATGCTTTATCTGTGCTTCATCTATGCACTATCTATGCTCTATCTATACCTTTGGTATTCATGAGATATGTCTTTGCCGGAACTGTTGAAGGCAAAGAAGTATCACATCCGCTAATTTGTACACTTCATACCTAATCTTTGAGAAAGAAGACCAGCTTAACCTGTCCATTCTCCCCCCCTTTGTTCAGTTCTCGCTCATACCTTGGTTACCCTTTCTTCAGCTAAACAGGTCGGAAACGGGGTTTGAACTGAACAAGAACTGAAGAAGGACTGAACAAGAGCTGAAGAAATGGCTCGCCAAGTGATTGGATTATCATCACTTCACCGCCAAGTGCCGCCATTTGACCGCCAGATACCACCATCAATTTTCTTGAATGTCTGGTTGTTTTACATTTGCTAAGTAGAACCTTCAGAACTTTCATCCGCCCTTGCAGAGCTTCTGTTCATGGATGTTTTTACGGAAAATTAGCAGCAAACGCCCTACCAGCTTTTGTACTGCTTCGGATCTCTAGCCATCAGCTTCCGATCAGTTGCGGATAACGTGCGCTGAAACCGCACATTATCCGCAACTGATAAGCAACTGAACGGAAGCAGACCGCACCAGATCCGAAGGGGGTAGGAAGCATATAGGAAGAAGGTTCTCAGCCAAAACTCGCTAAAGTCTGAACAGGAATTTAAAAACCCTGGCCGCTGGACATTTCCAGCCAGTCAGAAAGGGGTCAGATTCGGGACAGGTTCGAGGCAGATTTGGGAAGACCCCCCAATTTTCCGAACAAAGTACCCCCTTTTCCCGAACACTCCCCGAAGAAAGTACCCATCCTTCCGCATCTGGCCGCAAATGCCCGCAATTCCCCGCAAAACGCCGCAAGGGCTGGTTTCTTTGGTAAAAATGCTTTTTGACTTCCTTACATTTGTGCTGTTGGAGAGATGAAATTGTCTGGCCGTTACTCAGATGAATCATTTTTATGATACCCAAATGCAAGGGTATCTATTGCCGGAGCGCTTTGCACTACTTGTCGAGCAATTGTATAATGACTGTGGCGCCCCATAGAAAGAATCGGGCCGGACTTTACAGGACTCGGCAATAAAACCTGTAGAAGCGCTTGCAATGGAAAATACTTCCGCTTGCCTAATACAAATAGTAGATCTTCTAATAATACAATTCCGTTAATTACGTATTATAGTCCGTGGCAGAATTATTAGCAATTATAGTAATTGGGGGAATTTTACTCGCCCCTCAGATCATAGCAGGGATGCTGGCTCGCAATACCGGCAGAAACTTCTGGTTTTGGTTTTTCATATCCTTCCTCATTCCTATCATTTCAATCATTATTCTGCTTAACCTGGAAGACAAGAACGAAACCAAAGGCTACAAACTAGCTGATCATGTAAAAAAGAAAAGCTAGTAAGAACGAATCAAATAAATGGGGAGGAAACACTCAACAATGAAACCCTTAATATAACGCATAACAACTAAGGTTTCAACTTCAAGCCGGCTACCCTAATGTTCACACTTGCCTCTGATGCGAAGATCAAACCTGTACCGACATCAATCTTCTCAGGCTTATCTCCTTTATCAAGCAGAGCAAAGCGCAATACTGATCCTCCATTAGAAGCTGTCCACTTCAAAGTCTTTCCGGCCTTAGTTTTTATTACCGGATTGCCCCGTACAGTCACCGGTTCTGAGAAAACGACATCAACTGTACGATGTACCTTTCCTATTTTGACCTCCAGAACTTCCGGTGCATCTGTTCTTTCCGGATCCCACTTATCATCAAATGTCCATTTAGCAGTAATGTCGCTTATCGAGGGAGCTCCTGCTGCTTTTGAAAGATTGTTGTTTAACCACTGGGGTTTTCCTTTTTCTGCAGAGCAATCTGCGAAATAAACTCGTCTTCCCCATTGGAAATCATCATTAGGACTAGAGGGAGCATTTGTATCTATAATATTCCTTGTGCTATCTGAGAACTGACAACCTATAAGATAAAATTGGGAGTCGCGGGGATAACGACCGAGCGGATAACTCCTGGCACCATCGAACTTAGAATTTTTAATAACAAGTTTCTTTCCCGGATCTTTACCACCATCATGCCACAAGGCAGCTCTGGTGTCTACTTCGTAGAAGGTCGAGTTGTTGACATAACACCAGCCGCGCGGACATAAAAAATCAATGTTCCCCTCGAAGTGACAATTGTCATGGTAATAGTATCCTCCTCCTTCGGCCCATAAGGCAACAGTATCATTTCCGTTAGCTATAAAGTCGCAATTTTTAGTAATCACAAAAGAGCCTCGTCCGTACAAGGCAAAGGTGTGACGCCTGTGTGGATAGGTGTTCGCTATTGTAAGATTTTCGAGGACTACTCCGTTCCCAAAAATATTAAATACACCCCTTGATATGCTTTCATTTCCTGCTGGAATCGAAAATTCTATTCTCGTATTCTTTCTGCTTTCTCCAATGATGGTTACGTTAGGCCGGTTAACAGTAACCTTTTCGTTGTAAACGCCATTCTTTACATATATAATGATACGGTGGGTAGATGCATTCGTAACGTTAAGAAGAGCTTCTCCCAGGGTTTTGAAAGAACCGGAACCATCTTTGGCTACAATAAGGTCGGGACGTAAGGTATCGATGGTCGAATCAGTCCTTCTCTTTCCAGCATGGGCTGCAACACTGGTCAAGTTCATAAAGAATATAGCCAGAGTCAGAATTAAAAACGTCCGCCTCGTAGTGGTGGAAAAATAGAATAGTTGATCTTTCATTAAATTATATAGTGTACGCTGCCGCCCAGCAAGAAGTAAAAGTAGGTTCAGCGATATTGGTTATTGTAGACCAAAATTAACTGCCGTACTACGATTAGTATTATAGCATTTTTGCCAGCTTTTGTAGAATATTAAGTTAAAGATAACTTATAAAGATCATCACCGTTAGATAATCTCAGACTCCCTTGTTTTGTAATGGATACTCTTCTTGAAGAAATAAGACGTTGTGTAATATGTAAGGAAGGATTAGGCTGTCGGCCGAGACCCGTAGTCCAACTATCCTCATCTTCTAAAATTATTATCGTTGGTCAGGCTCCGGGACGGCGCGTTCATGAGACCGGAATTCCATGGAATGACGCCAGCGGAAAAACTTTAAGGGCCTGGTTAGGAATTGATGAATCGGTATTTTATAACCCTGAGTACTTTTCTATCATGCCCATGGGTTTCTGCTATCCAGGTAAAGGCAAATCAGGAGATCTTCCTCCACGCAGAGAATGCGCCCCGCTTTGGCACTCGCGTATCATGGATCTTTATAGTTCCAAACCTCTTATATTATTAATAGGACAATATGCACAGCGCTATTATCTAGGGAAGAATTATAAGTCTGGACTTACAGAAACAGTCCGAGCTTATACGGATTTTCTTCCTCAATACTTTCCGTTGCCACATCCCTCTCCAAGGAATAGAAATTGGATAAAGACCAATCCTTGGTTTGAAGAGGGGGTAATCCAGGATTTAAGGGAGAAGATTAAGGACTTGTTGAAATTAAATTTATAGCTTTACTTAAAACTTAACGCTATGAAATATCTTAACCTTCCCTTATTACTCCTTTTATTCTATTCATCATCTTTTTGCCAGGAAACTGTTAAAAAAAAGAAATACCTGTTTGGTAACCTGGTATTGAAATATGAGGTTCTTAAAGACAACAAAAAGATCAGACACGGAAAAGCCTATATTTATAAGGACTCGGTGTTACTAGCAGACGGTCGCTATGAAAATGACCAAAGAGCTGGCAGATGGATCTTTTTCAGCTCTGATAAAAAAATGGAGCAGATCTATGACTATAGCACCAAAACACTAAAGGTTAACAAGCCTGCCAGCACAGTAAGCTATGATATACCTGCCAAGGTTGGTGACACCGTTCAACATCCTGCTTTAATCGGAGGTCTGGGTACCGGGATCCCTTCCTTTATGGAGCAGTTTTTAGGTTCTTTCGGTCATCCTCGGTTTAACATCAACTGTGACCTCTATTTCATATTTCAATTGGATGAAAATGGGACTTTGAACAAATGCAGCTATCAACTTAAATCAAGCGATTATAATAATGCAGGCACAATGAACTTCTCAAAAATGCCGGCAGAAGCTTTAGTTTTTTCTCCTGCGTTTGTTAATGGAAAACCCGTAGCTTCTACTTTAATTTACAAAACAAAGTATTTCACCAGAACGAGTACTGTTATTTCTTCAGTCACTACCACTAGATATTAGCAACAAGGACATCAGTTGATAATTTGATCAGTAAGGCCTGGCCCCTGCGCCTCGTTTTTATATTCGCCTGGATTTATATATTTGTGACTATAATTATATGAATACTAAATCTTTCACACTCGCAGTGCTCTTCTCTGCACTTCTCATTTCTTTTAAAGCGAGTAAAGCGCAAAACAAAAATTTCGAAAAAGCTTATTTTATAAATAAAACTGACACCATCTCCGGGTACATCCTCCGCGACAGCGAGTTGGGACTAAGTAAATCGTTCTATTTCAAAAAGAATTTGTCGGATGAAAAAACCCTTTACACACCAAATGATGTAGAGGAATTTACTTTCGCTTCAGATTCTATAACTTTTCGAAAAATCCTGTTCCGTTTAAATCCACAAGATACGATTAGCGACCCGAGATTTGCAAAGGTGCTTGTAAAAGGGAATACTGACCTTTATAAACTGCAGCTTTCGCAGAAGGAACTTAAGCCAATATACCTTACGGAAATTGATTTTGTATATGTTTTAAGGAAAGGAGAAGAATACTTCGCCTTGAGCCAGGAGGAAACAATGATTGATACATTTTACAGCCTGAGAAAAAAGTACACTGGACTACTTAGGGCCCTGTTCTCTGACTGTGAGAAATTAGCGACCTTCGATTTTGACGCCATCCCTTTTGAAGATAGAAGCATTATTGAAATTACACAAAAGTACAATTCTTGTCTTGCCCCAAATGAAGCTTCAAAAGACTATAATTACAAGGTGAAAGCTGTTTCCAAACGTGGCGTCGAACTGCAGGCAGGAATGTTTTTGCCGAAAAATATTACAAATTATTTAGAAAACAGCTCGAGCTTTTCCATTGGCTACTTCTGGGACATTTTCCGCAAAGACAAAAGCAAACTAGGCTCGATAAGAACAGGCATTAACTATATGTATGTTAATTACAATTACGAGAAGCACGACTTTGTAGAACATTTCTTAAGATTTCCCTTTTACCAACAATTGAACTTCCGGCCCTTTACATCCAAAGTTATTCCTTTTGTAGATTTCGGATTAACCCCAATCCTGTCTACCAACAACAAATTTGAGTACCTGGATATCATTCCATTTGTGGAATTAGGAGGAGGTATATATGTTGGCAGATTAAGATTTTCAACAATACTAACTAACACACGTGTGTCTTTAAAGGCCGACAAATTGCTAAGCATTGGTGTTGCATGGACTCTTCATAAACAAGATTAGCGTAATAAAGAAAGGGGCTGTTACGTTTCTGTTAAAGTTTGTTAAAGCCCTGAAAGCTGTTTTAAAAGCTAGTACTTTCGGAACAATTAATAGATTGACAAATAAGAGATTTAACCTATCTTTGCAGGATGTTTAAAAACAAGCGTGTTATAACGCATTGCTTAATAATAATGTTGGCTACTGCCGTTGGTTGCAAAAGTAAATTTGAAAAATTGCAGGCAAGCAACGATACTGGTAAGAAATACCAGGAAGGTATCCGTCTATACAACAATAAGAAATACAGTAAAGCACTTATACTATTTGACGACCTTAACCAGAAATACAGAGGTCGGGATGAAGCGGAAGATCTGGCCTTTTATTTGGCGTATACCAATTACAAGTTAAAGGACTACACTACCGCAAGATATCAGTTCAAGGTTTTTGCAGATACATATCCAAATAGTCCGAAAGCAGAAGAGTGTCGTTACATGTCTGCTTACTGTTATTATTTGGAGTCTCCAAACTACTCGCTGGATCAAGACAATACAGTTAAAGCCATAGATGCTTTGCAGTTGTTCATTAACTTGTACCCAAAGAGCGAAAGAGTTTCCGATGCAAGTAAGCTTATTCAGGACCTTCGGGATAAATTGGAGAAAAAAGCATTTGATAATGCTAAACTGTACCTGACCACTGGCGACTATGATGCGCAGAACTACAGGGCAGCAGTAATTGCATTCAGAAACGTTTTACGTGATTACCCGGACACGAAGTATGCAGAGGAAATAGGATACCTGAGTATCAGAGCCCAGATCCTTTATGCTCAGAACAGTTTGGAAACAAAACAGGAAGAACGATACACTGAAGCTGTTACCATGGCTGATGAGTTCGCTGAGGATTTTGCAAACAGTAAATACCTGAAGGAAGTTAGGGATATGAGAAAACAGTCTGAACAAGGAATTGAGCAGGTTAAGAGGATCCTTGCTGCCGAGCAGGGAAATAACAAAAAGAACGACAACAAAAAGGAAGATAATAAACAAGCTGAAAATGAGTAGCACTAAAAATACACAAGGAGTACCAACAAGTACAGTTACGCGGGATGTGCGTCAACTTGACCAAACTACTGGCAACTTATACGAGTCGCTGGTTGTGATTGCAAAAAGGGCGAATCAAATTTCTGCTAACTTGAAAGAAGAATTGCATAACAAACTTTCTGAGTTTGCTTCTTCTAACGATAATCTTGAAGAAGTTTTTGAAAATCGTGAGCAAATTGAGATATCTAAGCATTACGAGCGTATGCCGAAACCGAATCTTATTGCCATGGACGAATTTTTGAACGGTAAAGTTTACTACAGAAATCCTTCAAAAGAGCAGAAGTAATTTGTTCTTATATACCTATTGCCTTTTAAATTTTATACCTTGAGGGATAAAGTTTAAAAGGCAATTTTATGTAAGTTTGAGCCTGAAAGGGGCTTGAGGCAAAAGCATAAGCCTTAATCAGCTTGCGGCCGGAACATTAGAAAGGCCCTTAATTTTATGCTTAAAGGAAAAAATATCATACTGGGCATTTGTGGCAGTATTGCCTGTTATAAGTCAGCCATCTTAACCCGATTGTTGATTAAGGCCGGAGCAAATGTCAAGGTTGTTATGACTAAAGATGCAACCCATTTTATCGGTCCTCTAACACTTTCCACTCTATCTAAAAATCCAGTTTATACCGAATATTTCAACTCGACGACAGGCGAGTGGAACAACCATGTAGACCTGGCACTATGGGCTAACTATATTGTTATTGCTCCGGCCAGCGCCAACACCATGGCCAAGTTCGCAAACGGGCTATGTGATAATATTCTCACCGCTGTCTATTTATCCGCTAAATGTCCAATATTTCTTGCGCCGGCAATGGATCTCGACATGTGGAAACACCCTTCTACCCAGGCTAATATTCAAAAGCTTTTGTCTTACGGTAATTCGATCATTCAACCAGGACATGGAGAACTTGCCAGCGGACTTGTAGGCGAAGGGCGAATGGCTGAGCCTGAAGAAATTTTTCACTTCTTACAGTCGCAAACCGAGTCAGGGCTTCCTCTAAAGGGCAAGAAGGCTTTAGTTACAGCTGGCCCAACTTATGAAGCTATTGATCCCGTAAGATTCATTGGCAATCATTCTTCCGGAAAAATGGGATTTGCAATTGCGGAAGAACTTCAAAGGCAAGGAGCAGAAGTTCATCTGGTAACCGGCCCGACATCTCTTAAGGTTTCTAATAAATGGATCAACAGGCGTGATGTAGTTTCAGCACAGGAAATGTTGAGTGAAGTTGAAAGGATATTTCCTGAATGCGATATCACTGTTATGAGTGCAGCCGTGGCAGACTATAAGCCTAAGCAGGTGGCAGAGAATAAGATTAAGAAGGACGAACAGGAATTCAATATAGAGCTTGTAAAAACGACTGATATACTGTCAAGCCTGGGGCGGACAAAAAAAGAAGGTCAAGTTCTTGTAGGATTTGCACTTGAGACAAATAATGAGCGTGAAAACGCGTTAAAGAAGCTGGAGAAAAAAAATCTCGATTTCATTGTGCTAAATTCCTTGAATGATAAAGGCGCAGGATTTCAGTCTGATACCAATAAGATTACGATCATTGATAAATATCAGACAGAAGAAACCTTCGACCTGAAATCAAAAGAGGAAGTAGCTAAGGATATTTGCAGTAAGATTTTAGCCTTTATAAAATGAAAAGATATATACCCCTGTTAATCCTGCTATTGCTTACGTTTACTGTTAAAACTGAGGCACAAGATCTGAATGCCAGGGTCCAAATATTATCTCCGCAGGTTCAAAATACTAATAAAAGGCCTTTAGAAGTATTACAGGCGGCAATAAGAGACTTCTTAAATAACAGGAAATGGTCTAATGACAACTTCGGATCACAGGAAAGGATCGATTGTAATTTTGTGATCAATATCCTTGAATGGGACGGTTCTTCAAATTTCAAGGCAGAAGCACAGATCCAGTCTGCACGCCCTGTTTATGGAAGTAGTTTTAACAGTACTGTTCTTAACCTAAGTGACAAGGATTTTGCTTTCACGTATTCAGAAGGACAGCCTTTAGACTATTCAGACCAAAATTATGTAAATAACTTATCCTCCCTTTTGGCTTACTATGCATACATTATTATTGGAATGGATTACGACACCTTCTCCAAAATGGGGGGAAGCCAGTATTATGCAAGAGCGCAAAACGTTGTCAATAATGCACAAAACGCAGCTTTTATAGGATGGAAAGCGTTTGAGTCAATGAGGAACCGGTACTGGCTTGTAGAAAACCTTACGAACAAGGATTATAATCCGATACGCGAAGTTCTATACGAATATCACAGGAATGGCCTTGATTTGATGCATGATAATCAGAATAAGGGCAGGAAGCATATTCTAAGTCTGCTTCCAACTCTTCAGAAGATCGACAAGCAAAAGCAGGGAGCAATGGTGAACCAGGTCTTCTTTACCTCGAAAGCTAATGAGCTCGTGAACGTATTAAGCCAGGCTTCTCCTCAGGAAAGAGTAAAGTCTTATAATATCCTTAGCGCGCTGGATCCTGCAAATATTACCAAGTACGAGATATTGAGAAAGAATTAGCAAATATATTGTTGATCTTCATTTTGAAACTTTTTACTCGTTCAACAATTAATCATCTAACAATAACTAAACAAGTTCTAGCTGCATAAAAGATGCTTAGTCGCCTTACCATCAGAAATTACGCTTTAATTGAAAATCTTGATATCAATTTTTCTGAAAACCTGAATATCATCACTGGAGAAACAGGTGCCGGAAAATCTATTATACTTGGAGCCCTTTCTCTGATCCTGGGACAAAGAGCAGAGAGCAAATACTTCTATAATCAACAGAAGAAATGCGTTATTGAAGGATATTTCAATATCGGCAGTTATGCACTAAATACTTTCTTCGAGGAAAAGGACCTGGATTTGGAACAAGAAACGGTGTTGAGAAGGGAAATATCTGCAGATGGCAAGTCTCGGGCGTTCGTCAACGATACTCCTGTTAATCTTACAACGTTAAGGGAATTAGGGGAGCGACTTATCGACATTCACTCCCAGCATGCTACGCTGGAAATTAATAATGAAGATTTTCAACTGCTGGTAGTAGATACACTTGCAGCTAACGAAATCTTGCTGCAGAATTATCAGAAGAACTACAAAGCATACCGCAAATCGGTTAACCGCCTGAAAGAGCTTGAAGAGATTAACACACAGTCAAAGTCGGACCAGGATTACTTTCAGTTTCAGTTTGAAGAGCTGGATCAGGCTAACTTATCGGAAGATGAGCAGGATGGCTTAGAGCAAGAACTGAATAGCCTGACACATGCTGAAGAGATCAAGAAGAATTTACTTGCTGCTTCTTTCGTGTTAAGTGAAGACGAAAGATCTGCGCTTCTGAATTTGAAAGAGGCTTTGAATCAGTTACAACAAATTGAGAAGTTCTTGCCTGACGCGGTAAGTTTAACGGAACGGCTTCAAAGCAGCTTGATTGAGATCAAGGACATTCAATCGGAAATAGAAACTCTGGAACAAGGTACTTATATTGATGAAGAAAGACTTGCCGAGGTAAATGAACGTTTAGACCTAATCTATAAGCTTCAGAAGAAACACCGTGTTGGCAGCAACAAAGAGTTAATTGAGATCAGAGACGTGTTATCCGATAAGCTTAACTCAATCTCCTCGTCAGAAGAAGAATTGGATAAGCTGAAGATTGAAATTGAACATTTAAGAGCAGAATTGATAGTACTTTCAGATACTCTTTCCGCCAGCAGAAATGAGGTTATTCCCTCTATCGAGGCGAAGGTGAAAGAAATGCTTGCTGATGTGGGCATGCCAAACTCTGTTCTAAAGATTGAGAACGTTCTTCTTTCTGAGGATGAGTTCAACAGCAATGGAAGGAACAAAGTACAATTCCTGTTTTCGGCAAACAAAGGTCAAGAACCGGCACCTATGAATAAAGTTGCCTCAGGGGGTGAGCTTTCCAGATTAATGCTTGCTATAAAATCTCTGATCTCCCGTCATATCGCTTTACCTACTATAATATTCGACGAAATCGATACAGGTATCTCAGGAGAGGTTGCTCAGAAAGTAGGCCGTATTATGGAAAGGCTTTCGGAAAGCATGCAGGTGCTTGCCATTACTCACCTTCCTCAGATCGCCAGTAAGGGAAGTGCCCATTACTGGGTTTATAAGGATGACAGGGAGGATATCACTCATACAAATATCAGGGAGCTTTCAACGGAGGAACGGGTACTTGAAATAGCAAAAATGCTTAGCGGAGAGAATCCGGGAGAGTTTGCCCTGCAACATGCTAAGGAATTGTTGGAAGGATAAGGGGATTTACGAATTACGATTGGATCTTCAGCGATAGATATGCGGCCTAAAGTGACTCTGCAATCTGTTTCTTTTATTTTTAAACTAACCGAATAGTTTCCTTATTTTAGCCCACCAAATTATTTGATAATGGCTTACAACTTATTAAAAGGTAAACGCGGCATTATTACAGGTGCTTTAAATGAAAACTCGATTGCCTGGAAGGTGGCAGAAAAAGCGCATGAGGAAGGTGCTACCTTTGTTCTTACCAATGCTCCTGTTGCAATGCGCATGGGAGAAATAAATGCCTTAGCAGAAAAAACTAATTCTCAAGTTATTCCTGCTGATGCAACCAGTATTGAAGATTTAACAAACTTGTTTACTCAATCTCAAGAAGTACTTGGAGGTAAAATAGATTTCGTTCTTCACTCTATTGGTATGAGTGTTAATATGCGTAAGAACATACCTTACACTGAATCTAATTACGATTACTTTTTAAAAGGCATCGATATATCTGCACTTTCGTTTCACAAGATGTTGAGTGTTGCGAGACAACTTGATGCAATCAATGAATGGGGAAGTGTTGTGGCTTTAACTTATATGGCCGCCCAACGCACCTATCCTTTTTATACTGACATGGCTGATATCAAATCAATGCTTGAGTCAATCGCCCGCAGCTTTGGATATCACTACGGTGTAGAGAAAAAAGTAAGGATCAATACAGTTTCTCAATCTCCAACTAAAACTACTGCAGGTACCGGTATCAAAGGATTTGGTGATTTCTTCGATTATGCAGATGCGATTTCACCTCTTGGTAATGCGGATGCCGCATCTTGTGCAGACTTCTGTGTTGCTCTATTCTCTGATCTTACCAGAATGGTGACTATGCAGAACTTATTCCATGATGGCGGTTACTCTACTACAGGTGTAAGTGCAGAGGTTCTTAATAAAATGGGAATAACAAGCTAAGGAAGACCAAAACAACCAAATATAAAAGCCGGTGCTGATTTCAGACCGGCTTCTTTATTTATATTTAGAATTGGGATTCTACAAGGATAATCTTCGCTGTTATTGTTTGACCGGGAGGTGTAATAGTGGTCCCAGGATCAGAGCTTTCCAACTCCAGGTCTATTCGCCCTGGGCTCGAAGTAAACCGGTATGACACCCCGTTGGATACCTGCGGCAACTTCTCATAAGTTCTGTTTCCGAAAGTTAAATAGACAAGCACTCCCCCCCTTTCATTAAACTCATTCGTTATTTCAGGCATATCTATCGTAGCGAAATAGTTCTTTCCTAAATTCTTGGTAGACCAGCTGCTTGCCGGAATATTTACAATGATCGTCCTGTTTTCAACTACATCCACATACTGATTCTTCTGGCAAGACGCGAAAAGGAAAAGTAATGGTACAAGTAAGGTTAGATAAAGCTTCATAATCTAAGTGTGTGTTTTACTTAGACGACGAGTACCCCTCCCTTGTAACAGAAAAAAACAACTTTTTTAAACTAGTTCTACTTTTCGGGTTTAAGGCGTAGTCAGAGCAACTGGAATTACCTTCCCATTAAAGAACTTATGCCCCGTTAAAGCGAAATCCGCGATGTATTTCCCCATCTCAAAAGCCATTACCGGAGAGGTATATCCAGGAAAAGCCTGTTCAAGCATTTCTGTTTGTGCCGAACCTAAGGCGAGACAATTGAAGCGAATATTACGCTCTGTGTACTCTGCAGCCAAACACTCGGTCAGGGTATGAAGTGCAGCTTTACTTGCAGAATAAGCAGCCAGTCCCGGAAACTTCGCGCTATGCTGGTAGCCACCCATGCTGCCTATGTTGACTACATGAGCTCCGTCATTTAGAAGAGGCAACATATTCTGGATCATTTTAACATGCCCCAGGAGATTGCTTTGAAGCATTTCAACGAAGTCAATTTGTGTAGTATCTTCGAAAGGTTTATTAATCAACTGACCTGCATTGTTGATGAGCACATCAATTCTACCAATCCGCTCTGTAACAAAATTAGCAAGTGAGCTATAATCATCGTGAACAATATCAAATTTTGCAGGAAAGAGGTTAGCCTCCGGGTTTAAGTCCTTCGCAATTTCGTATAATCTCTTCAGCTTGTCCTGAGAACGAGCCAAGGCAATTACTTCATTTTCGTTTTTTAAAATCAGCTCCAGAACTGCTTCAAATCCAACTCCGCTACTTGCTCCAGTTATAAGAATTTTCATTTTTTTACCTTTTATATTTATACAGGATCAGATGCACCAAAACTGTACCTCTGTGGTGCGAAATTAGGTAATAATTAGTTAAACCCTAAGCTCAATTGATGAAGGGCAAATGAGGTATTTCGACCGGGCCTTCTAATGTTTTACTTTTAAATGAGCTGTACTTCTAGCGCAAAAGATTTAAAAATGTAGCTTTGCGAATTATTTTTGAGGCACATAAAGCTTCCATGCATATTTACAGGCGCAGGTGCCCTCAACTTTAAATCAATTACATGAGACATATCCTGGTTACAGGCGGAGCTGGTTTTATTGGTAGCAATCTGATCAAAGAGTTACTTAAGGATCCTGATACTCACGTCAGCAGTATAGATAACTTTGATCCTTTTTATTCAATTGAGCAGAAAAGACTGAATATCGGAGCTTTTACCGAGAACGCTAATTTCGACTTTATTGAGGGGGATATCAGAAATATTGAGGACCTGAGAAAAATCCGGAACATTGATGTTATTGTACATTTGGCGGCAAAGGCAGGTGTCAGACCTAGTATCAATAACCCTGTTTTGTACCAGGATGTCAACGTTAGCGGAACTCAAACATTACTTGAATTTGCAAAGGAAAGAGGGATTAAACAATTTGTATTTGCCTCTTCCAGTAGCGTCTATGGAGTTAACCAGAACGTGCCATGGCATGAGGAAGAGAAACTTCTTCCTATCAGTCCTTATGCATCGACAAAATTATCAGGAGAGATGCTAGGGCATGTTTACAGTCACCTTTATGACATTCGCTTTATAGCCCTTAGGTTTTTCACGGTTTATGGGCCAGGTCAGCGTCCCGACCTTGCTATCCACAAGTTTTTTAAATCGATCTTACAAAACCAGCCTATCCCGGTATATGGAGATGGAAGCACCAGCAGAGATTATACCTTTGTTGCAGATACAGTAAAAGGGGTTATTGCTGCCATCAACTACGATAAAAGTAATTTTGAAATCATAAACTTGGGTAATCATAAAACGGTGACCTTAAGCGAGCTTATTGAAGCGGTGGAAAAAGCCTGTGGTCAAAAGGCAATTATTGACAGACAACCAGAACAACCAGGAGACGTACCTCAAACGTATGCTAATATCTCTAAAGCTCAGGAGTTGCTAGGATACAATCCGTCTACTAATCTACATGATGGATTGCAGTCTTTCTTTGCGTGGTTTAAGGAGAAGGAGACTGTTGTTCAATAGAGCGGTCGGCATCTTTTTCAAATTGCTCCGCTTCCTCTTCGCTTGGAGGATTAGCGAATTCGCTTGAGCGATATACAAAGTACATCCCCGGGAGAGCTGCAATGGTAGAAATAATGAAAAAGGCAAGTGTAACGAAAACTGCAAGCGACTGGTTCATATTGAATACTCCTGAAGCGTGAGTCATTACATATTCTCTTAATCCAAAACCCCCGAATGTAACCGGAATTACTGTTGCAACAGAAGCCACTAAAAAGCTGAATAAGTAAGGCGAAAACTTCCCGACAAACTGTTGCGAAAGAAGGATACATATCACCGCTAGTAATTGGAAGGATTGTACTATCAAAGCTTTTCCCTGAGCTGGCAAAAAACACCTGGAATAGTCTGGAAAAAACTTCTTAAGGACAATATAATAGACCAACGTTCCAAGCATCAAGGCGACAATAGGCAAAGCAACCGCAATTTTCACTTGAGGAATCAAAATAATCAGAATTACACATAAAGTGCCTATTGCCCAGAGACCACTCAGCCGGTCGAGCAGCAATGCCAGAAAAATTCTCTTAGTAGGCAATTGGTATTTTTTTCTAAGAATATAGATCTTAAAACCATCGCCACCTATTCCCCCTGGCAAAAAAACATTGTAGAATAGACCCAGCAGGTATAAACGCAGGTTGTATCCATAACTAATATCCATCCCAATACTTCTCAGAAAGTCTAACAAACGCCAGGAAGAAAAAACCTGAGAAAGACAATAAGCAACAAGGGCAAGAAAGATATACAAAGGATCACTTTTCAGGAAAATATCTTTTACCTGAACGAGGTCTATCTTTCTTGAGATAAGATAGATCAGCAATATTGTCACCCCGATCTTTAATAAGATCTTGGCGGCATTAGATAACTTCTTCTTGTCCATTAAACACTCGTCTTACCTGATATGTCTTTCGGTTAGTCCCTTCAAAATATGTACGGATATTTATTTCAGCCAGGATTCCAATAGTGATCAGCTGTATGCCCCCCAGAAGAAAGATCAAACCAAGGATGAGGATAGGCTTACCCCAAATATCCTGACCCATTATTTTTAATGCCAGAAGGTACAAATTGATTACAATTCCAAGGAACAAGGCGATAAAGCCGAGAGAACCAAAAAGGTGCATGGGTTTCTGTATATACTTCCGGAAGAAAACCATGGTGATCAAGTCGGACATTACCTTAAAAGTTCGGTTCAATCCATATTTTGATTTTCCAAATATCCGGGCATGGTGTTTTACATCAACCTGTGTGATATTAGCCCCCTGTAATTTTGCAAGTACGGGTATGAAGCGATGGAGCTCTCCATAAATTCCAAGATCCTCAGCGATTTCCCTTTTGAATACTTTCAGGGTACATCCGTAATCTTTAATATAAACACCGGTCATTCTGCGGATAAGTGCATTTGCAATTTTCGAAGGAATCTTACGAAGGAACATTCCGTCCTGCCGGTTTTTTCTATTCCCCGCCACAACGTCCCAATCTTCGTCTTTAAGCTTCTGCAACATAAAAGGAATATCAGAAGGATCGTTTTGAAGATCACCGTCAAGCAGTGCAACATACTTTCCTGTAGTATGATCGATACCTGCTGTCATAGCAGTACTCTGGCCATAATTCTTTCTTAATTCAACCAGTACAATGCGCTCATCAGCCTGTTTCTTAATTTCTTTCTGAGTTCCATCGTTCGACCCGTCATCTACAAATACGACTTCATAGTCAATGCCGCCTAAGGCATTACGAATAGCTTCAATCAATGGAGTAATATTCTCTCGCTCGTTTAAAACTGTAATTACTACAGAAAGTTCCCTCATTGTACTTTAAATAATTTCAGATTGCCTTCATACGTCTTTAACAAGACTGCAGCAGGATTTTTCAAATCGCGGTCAAAGGTAAGATAATAACCTGGCTTACTATCCTCTTCGGTGAATTTAACCTTGGCGTTACGGGCCCGTTCTATATAGAAAATAAGCCTGTCGTGAAACGGAATGCTTACTACTTCCGGATGATATTGATAAAAATAAAAAGGAGCGTTAGAGCTTGCCTTTCCCATTTCTGTACATACTGTTTTATAATAATTTCCTTCATGTTTGACGTTCCTCTCAGGAAGAACAAATAAGCTGAAACCTAATCTAACAATAATCAGGAAGGCCAGGAATGGTACTATCTTGTAGTTTTTTGTCTTGATAATAGCCAGTACACAAAGGCCTATTAAGATCACAACAACTGTTGCTTTCAACACAAGAAAAGACACGGAAGGAAGCTTCCCAGAAATAACTGCAGCTGGAACAGCCAACATCACCAGGACGGATAGAATTAGCAGAATAGTATTGAAAATCTTATTCAGGCGCGGAAAGCTCTCCCTATAATTGAAGTATGCATGAGTAAACACTATTGTTACCAGGGGATAAAGCATCAACAAATATCTTGGCCGGGTTTCAGGTGAAAGCCAGTATACCCAGATATTCGCCAGAAAGATCAGGCTTATAAATTTCAAAAATTCGTTTAGCCAGATACCACGGACGAACTGATTATGAAAGCAGAAAAGAAGCATCAGGCTTACGGGAAACAAATGCCCTAAATGCTCCACGGGAAACATTAGTACATGTTTGACACTTTTGGCCAGTCCTACCCTGCCGGCAGTTCGTTGACTACTTTGATCCCAGATAGTGCCAAAGTATCCTTCAAGGTTGGGGTTATGTAAGGAATAGTTATAAAAATATGCTCCTATTATCGTCAGACAAATGACGCCTGAAAGGATATGCTGCCAACTGAAGAACTTTTTGAAATTTCGGGTATAAAGAAGCAGGGTAATGATGCTGAAACCCTGGAAAACGATAGATGGCAAACCTTTACACAGGAAGGTGATAGCGGTAATGATATACGTAGATAGAAATAGCTGGAACCACTGTTGCCTACGATAGAAGTAGAACATACCCATGAACGAGATGAAGGTTAGCCAGGAGTAGAAAATATCAATGTGTCCCAGCATCGAATCGTACAGCAACATTCTTCCATTTAGCATAAAGAACATTCCACTTACCAGTGCAATCCTCTTGTCTTTAAGGAAATACTTAACGGAAATAAAGATGGTTATAGCATACAGGAACATTGGAACTTCTGCGGGTAGACGCGTTACAAACTCAGAGTAGCTGCCTGTTAACAGATACAATGAGGCGAGTATCCAATTGTAAAAAGGAGGCTTATTGTAATAATATTCTCCACCCACCGTAGGTACAGAATAATTCTTACTTAAGATCATCTCTAAGGCTACATTAGCCCTTGTTGGTTCATCGGCAAAAAGAGGTAACAATCCGAGATTGATGAAAAAAGCCGGAATTGCCAGTAATAAAAGAAAGATAAACACTCTTTCGGGATACTTTTCGAAATAATTATCGATCGACTGCATTAGATGCAGTAAAGATAAAAAAAGCTCAGGGGCGTTTTGTTAAATATTGTTTAATCTGATCTTAAATATTGTCCCTATTTCCAAATCACTTTCAACAGAAATATTTCCACCCAATGATTCTACCTGTGCTTTTACCATGTGCAGCCCTAACCCTTTACCCTCAACTGAGTTAGTAAAGCGCTTATATAAACCAAATAACTGATGCTTATATAATTTCAGGTTTATACCTATTCCATTATCCTGCACCTCTATATAAGTATACTCCTCATCCTTAAAAGTTCTTAGAGATATCTGGGGTATTCTATCAGGATGCTTATACTTAATGGCATTCGAAATGAGATGATGGAGAATACTTTGAATATAACTCTTTATATTAAGCATTTCGTTCACGGATAGGTCCAGCGCAACTACTGCATGAGACAGCTTTATCTGTGTTTCCAGATCGTGTAGGATACCCTGGATTATATCATCTATAAAGAATAATTCCTTTTTTTCGTTTAGCGGTGATCTTACCGCTAAAATATCATTGAGATCTTTTATAAGGGCATCGATTGCCTCTGCTGACTCAACCAAATTTGCTAGCACCTCCCTTGTTTCTTCCACCGGCAACCCAATTTTTAACAAATAAGATATACCCAAAATATTAGCTACGGGAGCACGAAGGTTATGAGATACGACATAATTAAACTGCATTAATTCGTTATATCGATGACTAAGCTCTTTCAAGAGCTGCTCCCTCTCTTTTTCACTTTTCTTGATATGAGTGATATTTTGAGCAAGCAATACGAGACTTTCGATATTGCCTTGACGGTCTTTTACCGGACCAATGTTTATATCATACCATTCGTCAGCAGGAGTAGCTCCCTGACCCATGATCTGTAGTCGCTGCTTATCTCCGGTTCTAAAACATAACTCAAGCTTATCTCTAAACACTTCCTTATAATCATCATGTGTAAAAAAATAAGCAGCAGCTCCAATAACTTCCTCAGGCTTCCTTACTTTTAGAGTGTTAATGTATTTGATCTTAAGCTCCCGGTCTACTTCCACAATCAACACGGGTGAACTTTCGGCTATTGCCTTAAAATGATCTTCGCGTTTAATAAGAGCTTCGGAAGCTTTGACCTTATCCTTTTGTGCGGCAATAGTACTTGAGATGTCCCTTATGATTGCAAATACTTCCTCCTCACCACTTTTCACCATCCGGGCTTCGAAATATCGCTCTTCCATACCCTCTTGCATCTGGTACTCATAAGTTACCATGTTACCCAAGGATGAGACTTCCTTTGCCGAGGCAAGAAAAGGTTTATGAATCTGAGCAGGTAAATAATCTGCGATTGAGCGTTCAAGATCAGAGTTACGATAATCGCTAAACCCTCTATCGGGAGAATAAAGAAAACACTTTTCAGTGGCCGTGTTTATACGGATCAAGGTATCGGGGATAGCGTTAAGAACAGCCCTGAGCCTTCTCTCTGTTGTGCTTACAGCATTAGCCTGCATCTCCAGGGAGGATTGATCCACTTGAGGTTCCCCTTTTTCTGAAATATCAACTATATAACCTTCTAAATAAAGAACAATTCCTGTTGGGCCGGGTATGGCGCTGGCAACCTCTCTAACCCTTTTTTGCTTGCCGTCTCTAGTAAGGATCCTGTATTCGCAAATAAAATCTTCCTTTTTATCTAAATGTTCTGAGAGGCGCTTCGAATGCAATTGCTTGTCTTCAGGATGAATCAAACCGCCCAAACCTAAAGGTGCATTGACTAACTCATGAGGGAGGTACCCTGTTAAATCGAAACTACCTTTGCTGGCATAGAGAACAGATCTGCCTGGCTCAAACTTGCATCTATACACCATGCCCGGCATGTTTTCCAGAATGTTCTGAAAAACAGACTGGCTTAATTTTTTATCCTCCATTTTATCCCCTGCGGAAAGCTTTACAAAAAACTCATCATTAAACAGCTAAAGATAAACTATCAGGACAATAGAGAAAAATAATTTCTTCAGAAGCTTAAAATGGAATTAGTATCCGAAGGTTAAACCGAAATAATAATTTCTTAGGGCTGCAGCATTGAAAAAGCGGTCGCCTGCTGCGTTGAGATCATTGCCCAAACTATATGATTCATTGAGGAGGTTATCTCCTCCTACATAAAAACCGAAAGGAAACTTTCTACTTCCTGATTTCCATGCAACCCGCGCGTTCAGCAAATGATAAGATTTAGCAAAGGTTGAATTAGCATCGTTTAAAGGGATTTCTGATGTATAATTATGCTGAATAAAAAATGAAAAATCTGCAGGTAAGCTGGTTTTTAGAGAAGAAATGATTGTTTGTGCCGGCACCCCGGTTAGTTTATTACCTGAATAATCTTTCAACCCATTGCGATTAAACAAATATTCCTTAAAGCGGAAGCGATAGATTGTGGTGCTGTTTTTCAGCTGCAAAGATTTGATAATCCGTGATTGAGCAAAGGGCAGTAATTGCACGGAAAGCTCAGACTCCAATCCTCGTTGGTCTGTTTTTCCTGCATTCACGTAATAATCTGTTTCGTTTGGATTTACCCCTCTTACTATTGCATCATTAAGTTTATAATCGAAATAAACCGCATCCCAATACACCCTGTTCCTTAACATCGACAATCTTAGTCCTAACTCTCTTGACCAACCCTTCTCGGCCTGGATGTTTGTATTTATGGCAGTTCCCGAGGGATTGACCTCTTCAAGCGATGGAGGAGAAAATCCCCTACTCACAGAACCGCGAAAATTAAGTCCGGGAAGCGGCATATACGATACCGCAAATCTAGGCATTAATTCATTTTTTTTAAACCTTCTTTCCAGCTCTGCTGAACTTTCTGGAAAAAGGGAGAGATAACTATAACTGAAGCGGTTTATACTAACTCCTGTTTCGACTGATAATTGCTTTGATACAGCAGCTGAAAAGTGAGCAAATCCAAAACGCTGATTTGCATTCAAGTCTGCCCCCTGCTGCTGGTTACCCATTGCTCCAGCATCATTGACGAAGTTATTTTTTAACATTTTCGTCTTTTGCCCCTCGAAGCCAAGCTGAATGGTAAATGGGAAATAAAATTGTTTATTGGAATATTCAATGTAGGTCCTTAAACCTAAGGAACTTTCATCCCTTAATTCATAATTGGCAACAGCTGGATTCTCAAAGTCGCTCTTAGAAGCAGTAAAAGATATAATATGCTTCAACCTGTCTGAAATGGCTACTTCATTAGCCATGCCCGCCAGCCATGTTTTGTTGCTAACTTCTGCTTTTTGAATTATCGCCTGCCGCCGTGCGCTATCAGGACTAGCGTTAAATTGCGCTAGAGTTAAACCTCCGGGAGTTTGATAACTTAGATCGGAGAATAAAATAAGGCTCTTTAGTTTCGAGATCCGGGAATATCTCCATTCAGGATTAATATGAATATATTTTCTGCTTGCGCTGCTTTGTTGCCTGTATCCCTCAGACCGGAGGGATCCCTCGTGAACTCCTATTGAAAAATTCCGGCCCTGTTTGTAAAAAGATAGATTCTGGTTAAATGTATTATAGGAACCCCCACCCAATGATGCATTAACACTTAGGCTATCTTGTGCAGTGAAGGGTCTTATTAGAACTACTCCCCCTGTATTTGCACCATAAATGCTGCCCTCAGGTCCTTTCAATACTTCTATTGAAGAGGTACTGCGGGGATCTATCAGATTGAGATAAGAATTTCCGGATGCATCTGTGAGTATAAAATCGTCGACATAGATCTTTACGTTCCTTACACCAAAAGGAGATCTTAACAAGCTTCCTCGGATTGAAAACCTGTAGCTACCGGGAGAACGCTCTTCCATTCTGACACCGGGTACGGTATTTACTGCGGGAACAAGAGAAAATGGGGAATGATCTTGAAGAGTAGCGCTTGAAATTACACTTATAGAAGAGGGAACTCTTAACAGGGGTTGCTCTGTAAAATAAGCTTTTACGTGTACTTCTTTTAATGATGAGCTATCGGCTACCTGTTGACTATAAGCTTGATGTAAAACCAAAAAAAGGAGAACTAAGACGATCTTTTTCATTACAATTTGTTCAACAAGTATATGTATTAACTAAAGGGCCGGCAAACACTTAAACGGCAAAATATATTCATTCTAAACATTAACAGCATTTCCTCGGATTTGTCTTGAATTTAAAAATAAGTTAAACTCAATAATAACCTGGGCGTTGATTATAGAAACCGCACGAGCAAAAAACTCACAAATGAAGTTGAAAGTAAAGGCGGCTTGTTAAAGTCATAAAATCACTGAGAAGCAATCTCTTTAAGGCTGTTAACAAACCAGTAAAGAATTTGATAAAAAGTAAATTGTTAAAAAACCTAGAAAAGCATGGCAATAATCTATCCTGATATGTACCGAAACACTGGTAAAGATCATACCAGTATGATGAATGACCCTAAGGTTATAAATGTAAATACTCCTGAACGTATTTTTTCTGTAATTGCAGGCACTTTCCTCATATATAGTGGAATTAAGAGTCTGGTACGGCAGCCTATTGCGAGCGCATCTAAACTTGTTGCCGGTAGCGTGTTGTTTGCCAGAGGAGCAAGTGGTCATTGCCCCGTTTACGGGCAAATGGGAACTGACGGAGTGCGACCTGAAAACATAAATATAAAACAGTATTTCACAGTTAACAAACCGCGGGAAGAAGTATATCAATTCTGGAGAAAGCTTGAGAACCTTCCTCTATTTATGCGTCATCTTGAATCAGTTACTCAAAAAGATGAAAAGCACTCGCACTGGAAAGCGAAGTTTGGCCCGTACTTACCATCGGTTAGTTGGGATGCAGAAATAGTGAAGGAACGCGAGAATGAGTTTATTGGATGGAGCGCCCTTCAGGGATCGGTTGTAGAAAATGCTGGCAAGGTGGAATTTAAAGATGCTCCCGGCGGACGAGGTTCCGAGGTGCAGGTAGTGTTTAGCTACCATGCTCCAGTAGGAGGCATCGCCACAGGAATTGCCAAATTATTTAATCCAGTAGCGGAAAACATTATCCGTGAAGATGTAAGGAATTTTAAACAATATATCGAAGCTGGCGAGGTACCAACTACAACCGGACAACCTTCTGGAAGAAAGTAAGAATTGCCATTGGGAAATTAAAACATCGTCAACCTTGAAATACAAAAAATATGAAAGCTCTTTGTTGGAACGGAGTTAAAGATCTAAGGGTAGAAACAGTACCTGATCCGACTATACTTAACTCGCGGGATGCCATTATTAAAGTAAGCATGAGCTCGGTATGTGGGTCCGACCTTCATCTTTACAATGGATTTGTACCTTCAATGCGCGAAGGCGATATAATAGGGCATGAATTTATGGGGGAGGTTGTTGAGACAGGTAAAGACGTAAGGAAACTTAAAAAAGGTGACCGCGTGGTTATCGTTTCTGTGATTGGATGCGGAGAGTGTCATTATTGTAGCAGCGGCTCCTGGTCGCTGTGCGACAATAGCAACCCACATGCTATAGTGCAGGAAAAGGCTTATAACTATTCCACCGCTGGTATTTTTGGTTATTCTCATTTATTTGGTGGCTATGCCGGAAGCCACGCTCAGTACATACGGGTTCCTTTTGCTGATAACGGCGCTTTCGTAGTACCTGAGGAGGTCCCTGATGAAAAGGCAGTATTCGTTTCTGATGCGATGCCTACTGGTTATATGGCCGCAGAAATGGGTAACATAAAGCCAGGCGATGTGGTGGCTGTATGGGGAGCAGGAGGAGTTGGACAAATGGCTATTCAAACTGCTTACCTTATGGGTGCTGAAAAAGTAATTGCTATCGATAGCTTCGATTACCGCTTACAAGCAGCGGCAAAGTTTTCAAAAGCAGAAACATTGGATTATACCAGTACAGATATCCTTGAAGCATTAAAGGAAGCTACCGGTGGACGCGGACCGGATGTTTGTATTGATGCGGTTGGTATGGAAGCGCGGACTACAGGGATTGAACAGGTATATGACAAAGCGAAGCAGAAATTAAGATTGGAATCAGACCGCCCGGCAGTTTTGAGACAAGCGATAATGGCTTGCCGAAAAGGAGGAACCATATCTGTAGTAGGGGTATATGCTGGTTTAATAGATAAATTCCCAATGGGTGTTATGATGAATAAGGGCTTAACAATGAGAGGCGGACAAATGCATGGACAACGCTATGCGGAGATCCTGCTAGATCTAATTGTTCAGGAAAAAATAGACCCATCTTTCTTGCTAACGCACCCTATGCCACTGGAAGCAGGCCCAGCTGCTTATGGTATGTTCAATGACAAAACAGACAACTGCATGAGAGCAGTTTTCCTTCCTAACATTTAATAACTATCAGAAAAAAGCCGGCGTACTCCGCCGGCTTTTTTCTGATAATTTAATTGTTTTTATCTCAGAAAGAACCTTCAAGCTGGTTTCAACCTCCGTTTGTGAGCTTTTGCTCATGAAGGTTTTTATTGAAGATCGTTCATTACGTATGCTGTCCGGCATGTACGCCTTCAGCAAATTCTTCAACCATTTTTCTATTAAAGGCAGGAAGATCATCAGGTTTACGACTAGTTACTAATCCCTGATCTACTATAACTTCAGCGTCTGACCATTCTGCTCCTGCGTTAATCAAATCAACAGCAATAGAAGGATAAGATGTAAGCCGTCTGCCTTTAACTACTCCTGCTGTGATTAAAGATTGAGGACCATGACAAATTGCTGCAACTGGTTTACCCGCTTCGAAAAATGCTTTAATAAAATCAATTGCCTGTTGATTCATTCTCAACTGATCCGGGTTAAAAACACCGCCGGGTAAAAGCAGCCCGTCGAAATCCTCTGCATTCGCCTGAGAAATATTTAAATCAACAGGAACATCAATAGACCAATCATGATTTTTCATTCCCCGAACAGTACTTTGTTGTGGAGATACCACCTGAACAGTTGCACCTGCTTCTTGCAGTGCCTGAAGCGGACTGGTTAATTCTACTTCCTCAAAACCGCTTTCCGTTAAGATGGCAATCTTTCTGTTACTTAGATTTGGCATAATTAAAAAATTTAGTTTTCTTCTAGGTAGCTCTTTTTTAAGCCTTTAGTATCTACAGGGGCAAATTCTATTTGTTTTTTTGATTATTAATTCGATATTAACATCTGTTTATAATAGATTTTGCTCACCGCTAGATTATGGATATCAAAAAACGCATAGCAATTTTCGCGTCAGGATCGGGCTCTAATGCTCAAAAAATAATGGAACATTTCAAAAAGCATGATGAAGCTGAAGTGGCCATTGTCCTTACTAATAATCCTGATGCTTACGTGCTTCAACGTGCCGATAATTTTGAAATCCCCTCTCATGTTTTTGACAGATATGAGTTCTATAAGACCAATTCGGTAGTTAGTCTTCTAAAAAGCCTTGAAATAGATATTATTGTGCTGGCCGGTTTTCTATGGTTGGTTCCGGAAAACCTGTTAAAAGCGTTCCCGAACAAGATAATTAACATTCATCCTGCTCTTCTTCCTAAATATGGAGGTAAAGGGATGTATGGAGATAACGTTCATAAGGCGGTGCTTTCGGCAGGAGAAGAGGAATCAGGAATTACTATTCATTTTGTAAATGAACATTTCGACGAAGGTGAGATCATTCATCAGGCAAGGTTTAAAATTGAGAAGGGTGATGATCTGGAAATGATAAAGTTCAAGGGGCAGCAGTTAGAACATACCCACTTCCCAAAAGTGGTTGAAACCTTGCTGAAGAAAATGAAAAGCTTATAGGCAGACCTTTCTCAGCATTATCTGTTAGCGCCTTTATATGGCTGCCTTTACCAGGTAAGGTAGGATTTCTTTATGGAAGCTAACGAAATTTTTCCTTACGTCCGAATCGCTTACGGACGTGAAAGCAAATGAGAAGACGATATTTTTACTTGCCTTAATTAAAAAGTTCAATTTCTCTATGCTGTTCTCTTCCTCCTGGAACATGTGGGTATCAAGAAAGGAGTCAATAAGAAGCTTTTCCAAATCATCTGAGAGTGTTTTCAAAAACTCCTGAGAATTGGTGTTTTCTCTTATAAAGTCCCATCCTATAAATTCATTACAAACAGCATACGACAAACGACTGGTTTTTAGAATAAGGTTACTGATGTAAATAGACTTGTTTGTTTCCTCATTAGTGTTTTCAATAATTTCGTTTACACTAATGCGCAGGTAGTCCATCAGAATGGTATGTAGAAGTACTTCCTTACTTTCAAAATACTTATAGATCGTAGCTTTTGCAATCTTAGCTCTCTTAGCAATCTCGTTAACACTGGTTTTGTGGTACCCATATTTACGGAAAAGATCCTGCGCTGAACGAATAATTTCTTCTCTTACCCTATCTGTCTCCATACTTAATTGCTAACCTGAATTAAAGACCCTCCGGTTACATAGACGGAGTACTGTCGTAAATTCTTTTTTGCAGGTGCTTTCATAGGTGCACCATCGTAAAGAGAAAATACTCCATTGCTACAGGTATCGACAGCAGTAAGGCCGCTTTCGTCGGGGATTACGGCGCACCGGGCTTCAGGATTTACTGTACTGCAGCGATCGAATGCCAGATAAGCGCCGCTGTTCTTTGTTATAATTAAGCCGGCCACACCATGACCGTTAACTACCAGGATACCATTCTTATTTTTGATATTAAATTCTTGAACGGAGACTCGATAATTTACAGGAACATCAGGTATACCAAGGGAGTCCTTTCCGCAGGACAAGAAGATAGCGGAGCCAAGAACAATGGCAATGAACCCCCAAAGGGTGCGGGTTGTAATTGTTGAAGTTTTAATACGTTGTTCCATTGCTCTTGACCCGAAACTTAAATCAATTCACTTTGAAATTGCTTGAGGAACCTTACATCGTTCTCAGAGAACAAACGTAAATCCCTTATCTGATATTTTAAGTTCGTAATACGTTCAATACCCATACCAAAGGCATAACCAGTAAACTTTTTGCTGTCTATACCACAGTTTTCTAATACATTAGGGTCTACCATACCGCAGCCCAAGATCTCTACCCAACCGCTGTGCTTACACATTTGGCAACCAGCTCCCTTGCATATAGAACAGGAAACATCCATCTCCGCAGAAGGTTCTGTAAAAGGGAAGTAAGATGGCCTGAAGCGAACTTTTGTTCCCTCTCCGTATAGCTCCTGAACAAAATAAAAAAGGGTCTGCTTCAAATCGGCAAAAGAAACGTTTTCATCTACATATAAACCTTCCACCTGATGGAAGAAACAATGGGCTCTTGCAGAAATAGCCTCATTCCTATAAACCCGCCCAGGCATAATAGCTCTGAAAGGCGGCTGTCCATTTTCCATCATTCTAACTTGAACCGAGGAAGTATGCGTACGCAAAGCTATATCACCATTTTCAGCATCCTTTTTAATGAAAAAGGTATCCTGCATATCTCTGGCAGGGTGTTCTTCAGGAAAATTTAAGGCAGAGAAGTTGTGCCAATCATCCTCGATCTCAGGTCCTTCTGCTACATTAAAGCCTAATTTCTTGAAAATTTCGATTATTTCTTTTCTAACAAGTGAAAGCGGATGACGGGAGCCTGTTTCAAAACCTTCGCCTGGCAAACTCAAATCCTGCTTTGCTTCGCCCGCTTGAACGCCCGACTCGAATTGCTCTTTGAAGGACTGGTGTTTCTCTTCAGCAAGCTTTTTGAATTCATTCAGAACCTTTCCCAAAAGTCTTTTTTCTTCAGGAGTAACAGTTTTAAACTCATCAAAAAGATCCTTGATAATACCTTTCGTACCTAGAAACCTGATGCGAAAAGCTTCAAGTTCATCTACCGATTTTGGTTGAAACGTATTTATTTCTGAGGTATATTGGGTGATTTTTTCCTGCATACGGCTGCAAAGATAAATTTTAAAAATTCAATGAGGAAGCCTTAAACATTCTAAAAAAGAAAAGGCTTATTTAACTTTTTGTCAAAAGCCAGAGCTACAAGTATTAATTTAATAATTAATGCATTTAAAGCATTTTTATTTGACCACTTTAAATAAAAACTACGTATAAAACGTTATACTTTGTACTACATTAAAAACATATTAAGGTAAAATTTTATTTAAAGCTTATTTAGCTCAAATGCTCCGGTATCTTATTGTCTTTTTTCTATTTATTTCTTCATTTGCGTATTCTCAGGGGAATTTTGAAATCTGCGGGACGATAACTGATATTAAAGGAAATACTATTCCCTTTGCTTCTATTTATCTCAAAGGGACAAATATAAGCTCTATGGCTAATGATGCAGGGCGTTACTCTCTCAGAATTGATACTGGGCATCATACTCTCTTATTCAGATACGTGGGGTATAAAGAAGCTGAACGAGAGCTTTATATAACCAGTCCTGATACTATAAACATTATCCTGAAGCCAGATGTGTACGAACTTAAGGCGGTGATGATTGGTAAGCACGATGACCCTTCCTATGCCATGATCAAGAAAGTAATGGCCAACCGCAAGTATTTACGTCAAATCCCATCCTACAGCTGTGAAGTTTATACTAAAGGGGTGCAAAAACTTGTAGACGCTCCAAAGAGGCTCCTGGGACAAGATGTTAAGCAAACATTAAACCTGGATTCTAATCGCAGGGGAATTATATATCAATCAGAAACCAAGTCAAAATTCTATTTCAATTATCCTCATGTAAAGGAAGAAATGCTGGCTTCGAAGGTAGCTGGAGACAAGGAAGGCTTTTCATTCAACCGTGCCTTGGATCTGCAGGTGAACTTATATCAGAATCTTATCCAGTGGAAAGCATGGGGCAATCAGAGCTTTGTTTCGCCTGTGGCAGATTTTGCTTTTAATTACTATAATTTTAAGTTGTTGGGCACGAGTAATATCGAAGGAAGGGAAATTCACAAGATTGAAATATCGCCAAAGCATAAATACGATCCCGCTTTTAAAGGGTACCTTTATTTAGTAGGAGGAAGCTGGAGGATTTACAGCGTCGATCTACTTTTAACCCGCGATGCTCGTATAAACTTTGTTGACACCCTTCGCATCAGCCAACAATTCCGTTTGGTCGATAATGAATATTGGTTGCCCTCAGATATCACTTTTAAATTTAGTGGCCGGGTCCTTGGATTTAGTTTCTCGGGATATTTCACCGGGCTATATAGTAATTACGTTACCAATCCCGCTTTCGGGCATGATGTGTTTACAGACGAGATCCTTCATATACCAAACGATGTAAACAAGAAAGACTCCGAATGGTGGGAAGAAAACCGGCCAGTACCACTAAGCGAAGAAGAAGATTGGAACTATGCGGTAAAGGACAGCCTGGAAGAATTACAACGGTCAAAGGCTTATGTTGATTCTATCCAAAGGGTAAGGAACAGGTTCAATCCCATTAAATATACCTTTGCCGGTTACACTATAAATAATTTCAGCAAGCGAAGTTCCTGGTATTTTTATCCACTGAACAGAACACTATTTTACAATACCACCGAAGGGTGGGGAGCGGATCTGAAAATGAGATATATGAGGCAATTCAGCTTTAAACGCTCCCTTGAGTTTGAACCGAATGCGCGCTATAGCTCTAACAACAAGCTACTGAATCTAAATGCGGAAATAACTTATCGCACAGATACACTAATGCATGAAAGCTTTACTATTAAAGGCGGAAGCGATTTTCTGGATTTGAACAATCGGGGTACCGTAAACCTCTTTTACAATTCTCTTACCTCTTTATTCGAGGGTAAAAACTATTTAAGACAGTATAAAGCAAATTTCCTGTCGTTCAGTGCACAGAGAGAAATAACTGATGGCCTGATGGTTACGGGAGGGATAGAAATGGCCAGGAGGTTCCCTATCAGGAACAGCGCAAACGATTCTAGTTTTGCTGATTTCAATCGTTTATATCCGGGCGACAATCTGTTCCCTGCAAGCAATGCCTTTAGTTTCGAAACTAAACTATCCTATACTTACGGTCAGCATTATACGAGAAGACCTGACGGCAAAATTTATGAACCTGCACGATACCCGACACTGAAGCTTACTTATCGTAAAGGAATTAAGGGGGTAATTAATTCTGCAGTCGACTATGATTTCGCCTCGGCAGATCTATATCAGGACAAGCTTAAAACAGGATTGATGGGCTATAGTTCTTTCTACCTGTCGGCGGGAAAGTTCTTCTCATCGAAGTCACTTTACTTCCCGGACCTCAGACATTTCACTGGTAATCAGACTGCTGTCTACAACCCCTTATTCCCTAACTTTCACTTTCTTGACTATTACTCCTACGCTACCAATAACAGCTACTTGGAGGCTCATTATGAACACAACTTTGCCGGAGCTGTGCTAAAAAAGGTACCACTGCTTAGACGATTAAACCTTGAAGAGATTGTTGGTGGAGCTTATTTAACACAACCTCTCAAGGATTATAAGGAAGTCTATATAGGGATCCAGCGTTTGATTTTCAGGTTTGATTATGGATGGTCTTGGGTACCGGGACGCCCTGTTCAACAAGCCTTTCGCCTATTTTACGGCTTTTAAACCATCGCATTCTTTTGTTGATAAACGATCGGGCAGGTACACCTTTAGTATAAAGGTTATCTTTTCGTTAATTCTTTTAATTTCTAGAGCCTTGGATGAATTTTTGAAGTTCAACTAGCGACTACACCTTTGCACTGTTAACAGAAAATTAACATTAAAAAGGCTAATGTTAGAAATATGTTAAGTATTTATAACCATTCGATTAAATCAATCACTCACTTAACTCTAAATTTAAGCAGAGTTAATACAAGTACTATTTTCGCCTCAATTTCAAAGAAAATGAAGACTTTAATTCAAACTCTTACGATTGCTCTTTTTACAGCATCCACAGCTATCAGCTCGGCCCAATCAATTCGAGACACTGTAAAAAAAGAACCAGTGAATACCACCACAGCTGAGAAAAAATCAGAATGGTACCAGAAGATAAGCCTACGTGGATATGTCCAGGCGCGTTATAACCGATTATTGGAAACGAACGGGCAAGTTAGGAACGAGCAGGGAGACCGCTCAATTGGATCAAACGGCGGCCTCTTTCTTCGCCGGGTTCGTGTTATTCTTTCCGGACAAGTACATAAAAAAGTTTACTTTTATATACAGCCTGATTTTGCATCTTCTGCATCTTCGGATAATTTACATTTTGGTCAACTGAGGGATGCATACTTCGATCTTGGAATCGATAATGATAATGAATTCCGCTTCCGGGTGGGACAAAGTAAGGTTCCTTTCGGATTCGAAAATATGCAGTCAAGTCAGAACCGTCTCCCTCTTGATCGAAACGATGGCTTGAACAGTGCGCTTTCTAATGAGCGGGACCTTGGAGTGTTCTTTTACTGGGCTCCTAAAGAAACGAGAGAATTATTTGCAACCCTGGTGAGTTCGGGACTGAAAGGAAGCGGAGATTACGGGGTATTTGCTTTTGGAGCCTTCAACGGCCAGACAGCAAATAAACCAGAAGCCAATAATACTCCCCATATTGTTTCCCGTCTGACTTATCCTGTAAAAATTGGAAAGAAACAAATCATAGAACCAGGTATTCAGGCCTATTCAGGAAAATATGTGGTTACCAGCTTAACAACAGGGGTTGTATCAAAAACTAAAAATGAATTTAAAGATCAGCGCGTTGCTGCAACTTTTGTTCTTTACCCTCAACCCTTCGGTATTCAGGCAGAATATAACTGGGGAACAGGACCCGAATTTGTGAGCAATGGAGCAAACGGAAAAGGACAGATTGCACAAAGACACCTTGAGGGTGGTTATGTAACAGCTTCGTACCTTACAAAAGCGGGAAACCAAATATTAATTCCATTTACCAGGTATCACTACTACGATGGGGGTAAGAAACATGAGATAGATGCCCGCAGCTACAATGTAAGAGAACTTGAGTTAGGATTAGAATGGCAACCGCACAAAAACTTCGAGTTGGTAACAGAATATACTTTGACCAAAAGAAAGTTTGAAGATGCAGCAAAACCGATTAACTGGCAAAAAGGTAATTTGCTGAGAATACAAGCGCAGCTTAATTTTTAAAATCCAGAATAGGATAAAGAAGGCTTTCGGCAGATATTGCTGGAAGCCTTTTCTTTTTGCACTCACCACAACTCTAACCTTCGTCACTTTAGTTAGTAAGCTTAATCATTTTTTAGATCGATTGTCCATCTACCTTTGTGAAAGAATGGAGCCTCTGTTATAAACCTCCAGCTTTTATCAAATTAAACAAATCTTATTTTATGGAAGGATTTAGAAGAATTTACTGGCCTGCAATTAATCTGATCGGGCCAGGAGCTGTAAAAGATGTCGCTATTGAAGTTAAAAAACTCAGTCTTACCAAGCTGTTACTGGTTACGGATAAAGTGCTACGTTCGGTAGGAGTTGTAGATACGGTAACAGATGTGTTGAAAGCTTCTGGGATCGATTTTGTTTTATTTGATGAAGTAGAGCCTAATCCTACCTGCAAAAATGTCAATGATGGACTTAGTGTTTTCAAGGCAGAGGGCTGTGACGGACTTTTATCTGTTGGCGGAGGTTCTCCACAAGATGCAGCCAAAGCTATAGGCATTTTGCAAACTAACGGAGGCAACATCGTAGATTATGAAGGTATCGAAAAATCACACTATAAGTCGGTACCAATTATTGCTATAAATACGACAGCTGGAACTGCTTCTGAAGTTACTATTAACTACGTTATTACAGACGAAGTGAGAAAAATCAAAATGGTAATGGTTGACCCGAATTGCTTAGCTAGCGTTGCTGTAAACGACCCTGAGTTAATGGTAAAAAAACCAGCTTCACTTACTGCAGCTACGGGAATGGATGCCCTTACCCATGCAATTGAGGCTTATATTACTAAGGGAGCCTTCCGCTTGTCGGACACCTTAGCTTTGGAGGCTATAAAATTGATTGGCGAATCACTGGAAACCGCTGTTAGCGATGGAAGCAATATTGAAGCAAGATCTAAAATGGCCTGGGCTTCTTATATAGCTGGGCTTTCTTTTTCAAACTGTGGCTTAGGTATTGTTCACTCTATGGCTCATCAATTAGGGTCAGAGTATAATTTACCACACGGGGTAGCTAACTCTATATTACTCCCTTATGTTGAAGAATATAATTCTGCATCATGCCCTGAAAAATTCAAAGACATAGCAGCAGCATTAGGAAGAGATGTAGCTAATCTATCAGCTGAGGAAGCCAAATTCGAGGCGGTTGATGCACTTGCTAAAATGGCAGAAAAGCTGAATATTCCAAAACTATCAGAAACAGCCTTTAATCCTGATGACATAGAAAAATTGTCAGTACAGGCTATGGCGGATGTTTGTACGGGAGGTAATCCAAGAGAAGTGACAATAGACGATATTAAAGCGATCTACATGAATGCATATAAAGGAATTTTACAAAGTTCCGCGACTGTTGCCTAAGAAGTCAACCCAAATACTCATATATAGCGAAGGCCTGCAGAAATGCAGGCTTTTTTGTTATCCGACAGAAGCAGTTGCATTTCATCTATCATCGGGCGCTGATGGCTCAGCTCTTTAAACTGCCACCTAAATAAGCATTCTGTAAAATTAGACCACTGTGAGAAACCCACCGCTTTACAAATCCCTGTAAACCCGTATCTTTGCACCGCATTTCACGCTGTTTGCAGCAGTATTAATGAACTATGGCGAAATATCAAACATTACTTTACTATTGTTATAGCAGGATAGAAAACGCGGAACTATTTGCCGCTGATCACCTCAATTTTTGTAAATCATTAGGACTTGTTGGAAGAATAATAGTAGCTGACGAAGGATTAAACGGAACCGTTTCTGGTACGCCTGAAGCCTGTAAGGCCTATATGGATGCTGTTTATGCTGATGGCCGCTTTAACGCTACTGAATTTAAGATTGACGAAGTAGAGGAACCGTCCTTCATCAAGATGCATTGTCGTTACAAGGAAGAAATTGTGCACTCCGGTTTACGCGATCCACATATTATTGATCCAACTAAAAAAACAGGAGTGCATTTAGAGCCTAAGGACTTTCTGGAAATGAAAGACCGGGATGACGTTGTTATTCTTGATGTACGTTCGAATTATGAACATTCTATAGGAAGGTTTAAAAATGCAGTTACTCTCGATATTGATAACTTTCGCGAGTTTCCGGAAAAGATCAAAGAACTTGAACAGTATAAAGACAAGAAGATCTTAACGTATTGCACGGGTGGTATTAAGTGCGAAAAAGCTTCTGCTCTACTTCTGCACGAAGGCTTTCCCGAAGTTTATCAACTTCATGGAGGGATCATTAAATACGGAAAAGAAGTAGGAGGAAAAGACTTTGACGGGAAATGTTATGTATTTGACAACCGGGTTGCGGTGGAAGTAAATAGCGTTAATCCTGTAGTTATTTCTAAATGTTATAACTGTGGTACTATTACTGCAAAAATGATCAATTGTGCCAATCCTGAATGTAACGAGCACTTCACTCAATGTGATGATTGCGGAACAAAGCTTGATGGCTGCTGCTCGGATGCTTGCAAGGCTCACCCTCGCAAACGTCCATATGATGGTACCGGCTATTATGTAAAAGTTCCGCAACAGGTGAATTTGAATAAAAAGGGCCGCGCTGAATTTATTGAGGGCTTAAAACCTGTAACAGCATAAAAAAATAAAGCTGCCTTCCATATTTCATGGAAGACAGCTTTTCTATATTTAGTCTTTTAACCCATTGATGAGCTCAAAACACATTACTCTGTTGATTCCGGAGGTTTTGGTTTTATGTTCTTCATATTAAACCGAGGCTTATAAGCTGGCTTTGCTGCTGGCAATTCCCCTGGGTTCTGAACTGATTCCTCTCCTTTAACTTCTTCAGCCTTGACTTCCGTTTTTTCTCCGGAGCCTTCAGTAACTCCTTCATCTGACTTTTGACTTACTTGCTCCGCAGCTTTCGGTTTCGGAGTACTCTTCATATTGAATCGTGGCTTGTAAGCCGGTTTTTCTGCAGCTGGTGCTGACTGAGGCAATTCAAGGTCTGATACGCTTTCCTTTTCCTCTTCAGACTTCTCAACCGGCTTCTGGGGAGGAATATTCTTCATATTAAACCTCGGTTTATACGCTGGCTTCGGTGCTTCGGAAGATTCTCCTTCCGAAGCATTTTCAGAAACAGGAGAACCTTCCGAATTCAGGTCTGCAGCATCAGGTTCGCTTCCTTCTGCTTTCTTTGGCAGATTCTTCAGATTAAATCTTGGCTTGTACCCGGGCTTTGGCGCATCAGCACTTTCGGGTTGTGCCTGATCAACGCCTCGTGGCGCGTTTTCTGCTTCCGGCACTAACTTTTCTTCCGTGGAATCTCCTGTTTGTTCTGCTATTCCTCCGGGATTCCGGGGAACGTTCCGCATTTGGAATTTAGGCTTGCTCGCGGCTTGTGCTGGCTCACTAATGCTTTCAGATTTAACAATCGGAGTATCTGACACTTCGGTCTTACCCGGCCTGCTTTCCAGGCTTCTTGCATCTTCAGAGCCTTGATCAGCAGGTTTAATATTTCTAGGCTTAAAGCCAGGTTTCTTTACAGGTGCTGCCGCTGATTCCAGATTTTCAATTGGTGATATCTCCTCTTTTTTCTCTTCACTTTTAGCAACTGGAATACTCCTGGGCCTGAATCCTGGTTTATGAACAGTTTTCACCGGTTCTGCAGAATCTGGCAGTGGCGCAGCTTTCTGTTCGATTGTTGGAGAACTTAATGGTTCTGCCTGGGATGCTATTTTTGTTTCCAGCTGGGTTACCGCCTTTTCTGGCGTTGAGAGGTGGTACAAGCGCCTCAACTTATTAAACCAGAACTTCTTGGTGTGATCGAAGCTCTTCTCTCCCATCAAATTATAATGACTTTTGAATTCGGTAAATAGCTCAGGCTCTGCCTTTGCCAACGCATTAAGATCAATTTTCTTCTTAACAAAAAACTCTTCGAAAGTCATTTACAATTCTTTTATCAAGATCATGAAGCTTTGCATTTAATACAAATTGCGATCCAGTTAATATAAGTAGGAACTAATTAGGCCATATTATGATAAACAGCCTGCACGTCATCGTCTTCCTCTAGTTTATCAATTAATTTCAATACATCTACAGCCTGCTCCTCACTTACTTCTGCTGTAGAAAGTGTTACCCTCTCCAACTTGGCACTTTTTACTTCAATACCCTTTTCTTCAAGTGCCTTTTGCATTTTTCCAAAGTCCTCAAAAGGGGTATGAATTACAGCAATATCATTTCCTTCTTCATCATCCTCCACAAAAAGATCTTCCAAACCAGCATCGATCAATTCCAACTCCAACTCTTCTAGGTCCAGCTCTCCTGGTAAAAAGCGAAAAACAGCTTTGCGTTGAAAGATAAAATCCAAAGAGCCTGTTTTTCCTAAGGCACCGCCTACCTTATTAAAATAACTACGAACATTCGCCACTGTGCGATTTGTATTATCTGTTGCAGTTTCGATCAAAACTGCCACACCATGTGGAGCATATCCTTCGTACACGATCTCTTCGTAATTTGAGGAATCCTTACTAGATGCCCTTTTGATAGCTGCTTCTACCCTATCTTTAGGCATATTTACGGCCTTGGCATTTTGAATTGCCGTTTTCAATCGAGAGTTACCGTCAGGGTTTGGTCCTCCCGCTTTAACAGCCATCGCAATTTCTTTCCCCAAACGGGTAAACTGCACTGCCATCTTGGCCCAGCGTTTAAATTTTCTTTCTTTACGGAATTCAAATGCTCTTCCCATTGTATATCTTAAAAATTATTATCTAAAAAAATTGAAATAGAGGGGCAAAATTAACAATTAAAAGGAAAGAGCAGAGATAAGTTTTCGGCATATAGCGCAGATTTTCAACCTATCTTAGACATTAATCAACAACCTGAACCTAGGCTTATTCTCACTGAAAAATTGGGAGTAGAAGTTAATACGACATAAGATAAGTGAGCAAGAGATAAAAAAGTGATTTTTTTTGAAACATATCGCCAAGAGTGGCGTTATAACTATCAAATTGTGATAAGGTTTAGGTTGCCCTGATGTTCCTCATGAACGCAGGGCTTTTTTTATTGATCTATTCTATCTTCAACTGTCTTAAATCTGTAACTGCAATTTGAGGTCGTCCTCCATATTCAGTCACCCTTCCTGTAACATTAACATCCTTTCCTTTTAATTCATCTGGAGATTTTATTTTAAATAGAGAACGGGCTGGCTCCTTGATAACTATTGTAAAGAGATGTTCGGGAAAGGTTCCGCCGAGGTATAAGAGGGTAATATGGGCGCGTTCCAGCACCCTTCCTCCAGTAATTCTCTGGGATGTAGTGACTGTATCATTAAGATGTTTACTAATTTCACTGGCATTAATACGAGTTTGCCCATTTGCATTCATACAGAGTGCTGCAAACAAAATCAGAAAAGTAAAATTTTTATTCATTGCGATAATTGTTTCTAAACCTGATTCTATTATGCCTACCTATTTATTTCCACTCTGGCAGCCTCAGGCACTGATAAAGAATCATCGTGATAATTTTTATGCAATATATGATGTTTCAGCAAATAAAAAGATGATCTGATAAAGGAACTTAAGGGAGATATCATTCAAAGGAAAAAATTAATTAGCGGAGTATGAGCAAGTTCCTACGATTATATAAAAAGGATCGAATTTGGTATTTGAAAATTGAATCAAAATCCCGAATATTGCGCCATGATAAGGCAGGAGATATCCTGAAATGTCAAATACTCCTGAATAGCTCAGCAGGTTAGAGCATCTGACTGTTAATCAGAGGGTCGCTGGTTCGAGCCCAGCTTCAGGAGCAAAAGCCAACTTTTACAAGTTGGCTTTTTTTATTTTCAGGCGACAGGAGCAGGCCGCTGCAGAACACTGCTATAACTTAGCCGCAAGAACACAACTTTTCTTATACCTCTTTACTTTACCACTTAGATCGAAGACTTCCAGATATAGAACATATATACCAACTGAAGCTCGGGCTGCATGATCATCCATTCCGTCCCAAATGAAAGCTCCTTCTGCTGCTAATGTTCCATTTTTACATAGTTTACGGACCAATACTCCTTTATCATTAAAAACTGAGGCATTAGCAACTAAGCCAGCTTCCTCGAAATGATAGAGTAGGGTTAATACATCTTCAAAACCGTCATTGTCTGGCGAAAAGGTTTTTGACACAAGGGATACTTCTTCATCTCCTGCTAATATATCAGCATACTGGGAATTTCTATATCCGGGAGTAGCAAATCCAGCGACAGAAGTGGCCGACCTGAAATTGCCTGGTTCTCCAGCAGGTCTGTTGAAACTAACTCGCTCAAGAGAAACACCTTCAGCATTTTTTATTAAAGGAAAATGCATTTTTGCGGAGTATGAGAATTGATCTGCCCGAACTCCACTTGATAGGAGGACCACTGTTCCCGCATCATCATTGAAGGACGGCATTGATGCCATCTTAAATAAAGCTTCAGAATTTGAAGCAGGATATTCCTTCTTTATAATTTCAGGATCAATAGTGAGAGCCAGATAACTATGAGGCTTAAACAGAACCTGCGTTTTGGATATTTTTTTGACACTTACGAGGCTATCAGCTTCCTTTATTGTAGCTATTGAGATTTCGTTTAAATCGAATTCTTTATCTGAATTATTGTAGATTTCTACAAAGTCGACGCCATCAGGCTTCGGATTAAAAAGTACTTCGCTTATAAGTATCTCCCCTAGCCCTGATTTTTCCGGAACGGTAAAGGATACGGTGTTCTTACCTTCTTTAATAATAATTCCCGAACAGTCAGTAACATTGGATACGGCAACCGAATATATCTTACCCCTACCTATATTCCTATCAAATCTAAGGTCAACATCCGAAAATTGTGGTGTAACCGGATTGGCAGAGATTGGATTTCCGATGCCATTATTTACAGTATAATTAATAGGGACTGAAGCAAAAATACTATCAACAACACGATTGAAACTAATTCTGAGCGTAATACTGTCTATCAAAACTGCTTCCTTTACTGTTAAAGCGTCATCAGGTACAGCCAATATACTCAACGAGTTTTTCTTGCCGGGAGTTCCACCACTTGCGTCCAAGCTTGCGGCCCAATTTTGGATTCCCTTACATATAGCCTTAGTGTGCATTTGCTCTAATGTCCATCCACCGGATTTCTTTTCTGGATCTTTATACCAGCTATCTTTATAATCCACTGAATCAATAACAATTCCTTTATCGCTTATCAGCTTTATAACATCCCCGGAATTATTGAGGCTGGGCCAGGGTGAAACACCTATTACCCTTCCATATTGCTTAAACTCCACAGTGTCCGTTTTTGCACAAAGAATGAGGTATTCATCAGGATTGATAGTTAGCGACGATAAAGTAGCGGAAGATGCGCGGTCAGAAAATTTCCAGTTATGCAGGGAGATTGGAGTAGTGGAAGTATTCAAAAGCTCCACAAACTCTACTGTGGGGAGACCTAGTTGAGGGGAAGGGTCGGCGAAGATCTCGTTGATTACGATATCTCTTTCTGCAGCAACGTGAGCTGGCGTATTATCAAAGTTTGCTGTGTTATTGCCAGCTAAAATAATTGTTCCGGCACAATCGGTTATGTTAGTGGCTGTAATATGATAGCTACTATGAGGAATTGGCTGCGAGTATACAAGGTCTACTTTGAAAAAATCAGGCCCTAGAGGTACTACCCTAATTGGAGGACCAAGTGTTTTATTTAAAACAAAATTGGCGGGAATAGAAGCTGAGAGACTATCGACAGGTCGATTGAAATTTAAACGAATGGTAACACTATCAACTATAGCAGCAGTTTTTAACGCCAGTGGCACATTGTACAACTCCTTCGTTGAATTTTTTCTACCGGGAGTTCCGCCACTTATATCTGTGCTTGCAATCCAATTTTGTATCCCCCTGCAAACTGCCTTCGGATCAATCAGCTCGAGGGACCATCCTCCTCCTTTTTTTTCAGCGTCTCTATACCAGCTATCCCTATACGCCAAAGAATCTATTGAAATGTCCTTGTCACTTTTCAGACCAATGAAATCACCGGAGTTATTTAATGAAGGCCAGGGAGAAACACCTATCACTTTTCCGTACTTTTTTAATTCGCTGGTATCGGCCTTGGCGCAGATGATCAAGTACTCGTCCGGATCGATAACAATAAGAGGCAGAGTGGCTGTGGTCGTTGGATCATACAATTTCCAATTTTGTAAAGAAATAGCTTGATGTGAAACATTTCGAATCTCTACAAACTCCACAGTTGGCAGTTCTACCTGCGGGGACGGATCCGCAAAGATCTCACTAAAAAGGACATCTCCTTTGGCGGCTGTATAAGGAGCAAGATAATTGAAACTAACTGAGCTATTGGCTGGAATAATATTAGATGACTTGTCGGTAACATTAGACACATATAGCGTGTAAATTGCGGTAATAAAATCTTTAGGAAATGTTATAATAAAGCTATTGGGAGCGGCACCAGTAGTAACAGAACTGGGTCGGCTATAGCTATTGTTTAGAACATAGTTGTCTGATATTTTAGCTGTAACTTCATCGACTTCTTCACTAAAGGTTACTTCCAGGGAATGTTTTGTTAGAGCTTTCACCGATAACAGACCAGGAGGAGTTTTATCTACTACTATTGGCCTGACAGCTATATCATCAAAGAAGTGCTTTTGGAAAAAGGATGAGCTGGACTGCTGAACAGAGATGCCAAAATAAGCAGAGGTTAAAAAACTACCATCAGTGGCAGAACCTTCGCTGGTGTAAGAGGCCGACTGGCTATTTACATCTCTTTCGAGGGTAAAAACATTAGAAACAGAACGTGTTACTTTTACCCTAATCCGATTATTGGTACTGCTATTTATACTGCCATCAGCCCCATCAATAAGCTTTACGCTCGTACTGCTTCCGCCACTACGCTTGTATAGACAAATATCATCGGTAGTACTTCCAAGGCGCACAAAATATCCATTAATTGCAGGCACCTGCAAATTTTGTTGATCAGAGATCAGATATATATCTACATAATTAGCCCCCGAGGTGGCAAACTGTAAATTACAGTAAAACTCCCATGTACAAGCCGACGCTAACGTACTGCGCGTGCTTAAATAAAAATTGCTGCTGGCTGTTGTTGAGTTTGATCTTAATTGGTTATTAACAACAGTGAAATCATTACTTGAATTGCTCCCTGTCCAGGCCGGATTACTGACGAAATTTCCATCATCAAAATTGTCATTCACTTGTGATAAGGCAAATTTCGCAAAAAAGATCAGGGAAAAGACTAAACATTTTCTCATCTTTGCGGAATTTTATTACTATAAATAAACAAAGTAAAATTCAAAAAACAAAATGAAAGTCGCAGTTGTAGGCGCTACGGGCTTAGTAGGCTCGGTGATGTTAAAAGTTTTAGCAGAGCGCAATTTCCCGGTAACTGAATTGATTCCCGTAGCATCAGAAAAAAGTGTTGGTAAGGAAGTTGAATTCAAGGGAAAGAAGTACAAGGTGGTTTCGGCCGACCAGGCAATTGCGCTTAAACCAGAAGTGGCATTGTTTTCAGCAGGCGGTGGCACCTCTTTAGAGCAAGCTCCAAAGTTTGCAGAAGCTGGCATTACCGTAATTGATAATTCTTCGGCTTGGCGCATGGATCCTACTAAGAAGTTAGTGGTTCCTGAAGTTAACGCTAATGTTCTAACACCTGAAGATAAAATTATTGCCAACCCTAATTGTTCGACAATTCAAATGGTAGTGGTACTTAAACCACTTCACGAGAAATATAAGATCAGACGCGTTGTTGTCTCTACTTACCAGTCTGTAACCGGTACTGGAGTTAAAGCGGTAGAGCAATTGATGAATGAGCGTAATGGTATTGAAGGACCAAGGGCATATGCTCACGAGATCGACCTTAATGTAATTCCTCAAATCGATGTATTCCAGGATAACGGATATACTAAAGAGGAAATGAAGATGATCAAAGAAACGAACAAGATCATGGGCGACGATTCCATCAAAGTTACGGCGACTACAGTTCGAATTCCGGTCATGGGCGGACACTCAGAGTCTGTAAACATCGAGTTCGAGAACGACTTTGACTTAGCTGAAGTTCGTAACTTGTTAGAGCAGCAAGAGGGTGTTGTGGTTGTGGATGATCCTGCAAATGCAGTTTATCCAATGCCGAAAGATGCTCATGAAAAAGATGAAGTTTTCGTAGGACGTATTCGTCGTGACGAGTCCCAGGCGAAAACTCTTAATCTGTGGATAGTAGCAGATAACCTTCGTAAAGGAGCAGCTACTAATGCTGTTCAGATTGCAGAATACCTTCAGAAACAAGGCCTTTTAGGTTAAGATTGTCAACAAATTATTCGAAAGCGGCAGATGAAAGTTTGCCGCTTTTTTATTGAGGTAGTTATTTGTCTTTATAAGCACCGCAATCTACTTGACTCACTTATAATTCAGTCATCAAGAATTTTCAAAATTATCGGTCTCTACTTGTGAGCCTTGCTTTTGAAATTTTTTTGTGTTATAATACAATGATGAAATTAAGATTCCTGACATTTCTGCTGATCATTACAGCACCGGCGTTTACGCAGTCTCTAAATCAAAAGATAGGTAGTGCATTTACGAACCTTAAAAATGATTCACAGCTTAAATACGGACAAGCTTCCCTGACTGTTATTAATGCCAGAACCGGTGATATTATTTACGCCAGTAATGAGAAGATTGGATTGTCTCCCGCTTCAACATTAAAGACAGTTACTTCCGCTACTGCCTTTAATATTCTAGGTGAAGACTTCAGATGGGAAACAAGTATCGGATATAATGGCACAATAAGTAATGGAACCCTAAAAGGTGACTTAATTATTAGGGGAAGCGGTGATCCAACACTAGGTAGCCACAGGTATGCAGAAACAAAAGCAGATATGATCTTGGATAAATGGATCAAGGCTGTAAAACAGGCTGGGATTGAAAAAATTGAAGGACGAATAATTTCGGACGACCAACTATTTGGAACTCAGATCATACCGCAAGGATGGATATGGCAAGATATCGGTAATTATTACGGAGCAGGAGCTAGCTCAGTAAGCTGGCGAGAAAACGAAATTGGGGTTACCTTTAAAGCGGGCAGTAAAACGGGGAGCCCAGCCAAACTTGTGAGCCTTTCGCCATCAATACTTGATCTTAGAGCAATAAATGAAGTAAGCACTGGTCCTTCCGGTTCAGGAGATAATGTTTATGCATATTCTGCTCCTTATACCGAGGTTGTTTATTTACGCGGAACTTACGGATTAGATTTAAATAAGACGATTAAAATATCCTGTCCGGACCCTGCCCTTTCTTTAGCTATCGAATTAAGAAATAAGCTGCTCGCCTCTGGTATTTCATCATTAACTGCCAGCACCTGGCGAAAGTTAAATGCAGAAAATCTAACTTTCGAGCCAATTGCAAAAATCCTTGGCTCTCATGAATCACCTTCACTCTCTCAAGTTGTTTATTGGTTAAATCAAAAAAGCCTTAACTTGTATGCTGAAAATATTTTGAAAACCATTGCGGTAAAGCTGGGAAAAGCTGGAAGCTTCGATAATGGTACCGAGGAAGTTAAGAGATTTTGGAGAGATAAAATTGGGATCGACCCTAACAGTTTGGATGTATTGGATGGCAGTGGATTATCACCGGAAAACAAGGTAACTACAGAGGTGATAGCTCGTATACTTTTATCTGTTAAAAAGGAAACTTGGTTTAATGATTATCACGAAAGCTTTCCGCTGTATAACAATATGAAAATGAAAAGTGGGAGTATTCGTAATGCTTTGTGCTATGCTGGATTTCAAACGACAGCAGATGGTACGCCAGTAGTATTTAGTATTATTACCAACAACTATAACGGCAGTACTGCTGGTATCAAGCAAAAAATATTTAGAGTGCTTGATGGATTAAAATAATAACAACACCAATCAAACTACCTGGATGAAAAACCTTCTACTTGCTTTTTATATACTACTCGTAGTAACCCAGGCTATGGCGCAGGGAAAATTGGCTGGTCGGACGAGTGCAAAGACTGGGGCAAACTTTCTCCCTGACCGCGTTATAGTGAAATTAAAGACAACTATTTCGGTGAATGATGCGAAGGTCCAGTCTGTGGGTCCTGATCTGGGTTTGAAGCTTGGATCTGTCAATAAGATTCAACAGAAATTCCCTGTTGGTAAGCTAAAATCCGGGGCCACAATTTTGAAGAAACAGGAAGAGTTTGGGCTAAATAGGATCTATGAACTTGTTCTTAGTGGCAACAAAGATGTTTTAGAAACTGTTCAAGAATTAAATAAGAACGAGAACGTTGAGTATGCTGAACCCGTTTATATCCATCGTGCATCTTACACCCCAAACGACCCTTACATTAATCTTCAACCTTACCTGCCCCAGATAAAAGCACCTCTAGCCTGGGATAGAATTAGAAACGAACAGAAGGTTGTGATAGCTATTGTTGATTCTGGTTCAGATACTGAACACGAGGACCTTGCAGCAAACATATTCATTAACGCTAATGACCCAGTAAATGGAAAGGATGATGATGGCGACGGTTATATTGATAACTATAAAGGTTGGGACTTTGCAGGAGCAACACTCAATAATTTGACAGAAGATAACAACCCCAATATAACTGACGCTCGCGGAGACCATGGCCTTCATGTAAGTGGCATAGCCTCTGCTGTAACTAATAATGGGAAGGGTGTTGCTAGCGTGGCCTTCAACTGTGCCAAATTAATGATTTTAAAAACTGCGACAGATGATAATGGGACAGATATTATAAGAGGTTATGAAGCTGTAAAATACGCAGTAGACCATGGAGCCCAAATAATCAATTGCTCCTGGGGCTCTGAGGCTGCTAATCTCTTTGGCCAGGATATAATAAACTATGCAATTAGCAGAGGATGCCTTATAGTAGCCGCAGCAGGTAATGACGGGAGCAATATACCTCAATATCCTGCTGCTTTTGCGGGAGTTATGGCTGTAGCAAATGTTCAAACAGATGATCAGAGAAATTCATCCAGTAATTACGGAACTTATGTTTCTATAGCTGCACCAGGAACGAATATTTTTAGTACAATCTTTAACCAGGGCTATGGCACAAAGTCAGGAACCTCAATGGCCACACCTGTGGTATCCAGTGCTGCGGCATTAGTTAAAGCATATTTCCCTGCTCTTTCGATGCAACAAGTTGGAGAACTTTTAAGAGTTACATCGGATAATATCGATCAGAGAAATCCAACATTCACCGGGCAGCTTGGAAAAGGCAGATTGAATGTTTACCGTGCTTTAACTGAAAGCCTCCCATCTGTTAAAAGACAAACAATAAGGTATACCGATAAAACGAATGGGACATTTGCTGCCGGCGATACTGTAACCGTATACGCCGACTTTAAAAATTTTCTAAACCCTGTAAATGACCTTATAATCACTTTAAAAAGTAGTGATGAAAATATTGTGGTTACGAAAGATCAGACAACTGTAAATCATCTTGGTACACTTGAGATGGCCTCTAATATTGGACCTTTCAAATTTTATATTAGGCCCGAGACTCCTGAAAACTATACTGCTGAACTACAATTTGAATACACAACCAGGAACAATGCTTACATGGATTTGGAGGGATTTACGGTCCAAGTAAACCGGGATTACCTAAACCTTCAAACTTCAACGATCGCAACCACCATCACAAGCAAAGGAACAATAGGGTATCTACAGGCAGGAGGTGAAGAGGGGACAATGGGGTTTCAATATAAAGGCCAACAATTATTATATGAAGCAGGCTTAATGATAGGAACGTCTTCAACAAGATTGTCTAATAATGTTCGAACCGCAGACTCTTCTACCGATGATGATTTTGTAAGACAAATTAAAGTTAGCGGAGAGCAGGTTGCGGACACACTTAAGACTATAGCATCTTTTAACGATAATGGAAATCCGCAAAAACTGAATATTTACGTTAAACAAAGATCTTATGTTTTTCATAATACTATTAGAGACAACTTCCTGATAACCGAGTACGAAGTTTTTAACCAAAACAATAATGCCCTAAATAATGCGTATTTAGGGATGTTTAATGACTGGGACATTAACGGCGGCTCCACTAATGCCACACAATTTGACAGTGATAACAAAATTGCTTATGTATATGACAAAAGTAGTTCAAGTGCTCCTTACGCAGCTGTAAAGCTTCTAAGCAACGCTAATCCTTCCTATTATCCTCTTAGTAATCGGCTTTCGGGAAACTTACTTGTCAACGATAACTTTACTGATGAAGAGAAATTCACTTCTTTATCCAGTGGTATAGCGTCAACAGAACTAGGGACATCAGGCAGTGGAACCGACGTGTCTTTTGTCGTTGGGTATGGACCCTACACCATACCAGCAAATGGTTCTATAAAAGTTGCCTTTGCTTACATTGGGGCAGACAACCTGGACCATGTGAAGCAAACTGCTGATGTTGCCCTTGCAAATTATAATGTGATCTCCCAACAGGCAAATCCAGAGATTGATAATATTAGTCTTTATTCCTACTACGACACTGGGGATCGACTTCCCTATGTTTCGGTGTCTCTGCCTGAACGTTCTGCTATCACCCTCGATCTATATAATATCCTGGGTCAAAAGGTAAGTAACGTTACGAGTGGGTCGTTTGTAAAAGGTAAATATAACTTTCAGGTATTAAATACAGAGAACCTTGCCAGCGGAACTTACTTCTACAGGCTACAGTCAAATGGAAAGATTAAAACTTTAAAGACAGTTATAATAAATTAATAGGATGTAGAGTTGAAACAAACGCGGCACCGAGGTTCGTAGCTTTCCTTTTCCCCCAATAGAATTTTGGATCCACTGTTAACCGTGCGGTACGAAAAAGTGGCGGGGGCACCACATTGGACACAAACGGCGTGGACCTTGGTTACATCCTCAGCAATAGCCATCACAGCCGGCATTGGTCCGAAAGGTTTTCCTTTGAAGTCCATGTCAAGGCCTGCAACAATTACTCTAATACCTTTTGCTGCCAGCTGTATACATACCTCTGGCAAACCCTGATCAAAAAACTGAGCCTCGTCAATTCCTACGACTTGGGTATCTGTTCCGAGTAATAAGATTGAGGATGAATTTTCTATGGGAGTAGATGGGATAGAATTGGCATTATGAGATACTACATCAGAGTCGTCGTAACGGGTATCTAACCTTGGTTTAAAAATTTCAACATTCAGCTTTGCAATTTGTGCACGGCGCAAGCGCCTGATAAGTTCCTCAGTCTTCCCAGAAAACATTGATCCGCAAATTACTTCAATACTTCCCTTTGGACCGGAACCTGTCCTGAAATGCAGTTCACTGAATAACATATTAACTCACCCTTTCCACTTGCGAATATCAGAAATTTTGATGGAAGCCATAGGGATTGTTGAAATTTTGCTAATTCTACCAAATTTTCTCTAAGTTTGATATGCAATAGCATATTACTAACACACTTACTTATTCTGTTCATGATACATCAAAAAGAGATTTTTAAGAAAATTGGATCTATAGTAGTGGAGATAAACGAACAATATCAATATCTTTCTGAAAATCCTGAACAATTGAATGACCTCGAATTGGAATTATTCTCGGCTAATGCGGATTTCCTTTCAGAGCACGTTAAGATATTACGAAGGATTAATAAGGAAGGAAGGCCGGTGCCTAAACCTGCAGAAGAAAGGACTGTCGAATCAAATAAAATTTCTCCTCCCCCTTTCATTGCTCCGGTTACAAACGAGTTTAAACCTCCGGTCGATGTTGCAGAGAAAAAGGAACAGGCTGCGATTGAACCAAGACCTTCGCTAACCCTTTTCGAGCCTCCTGTAGAACATGAGCCAATAGCAGTTGTAGAGCCTCTATCCGAAATAACAGAGATTGCCCCCCCAATAATTGAAGAAGAAAGCACTGCTGTTCCAATAATTGAAGATAAACAAGAAGAAATCACCCTACCAACACCGGTAACTGAAATAGTGGAGGAACCGGTAGTTAAGGAGGTGGTTATTCCACAAAAAGTCACTACCATTGATGTTGTAGAATCAGCAGGTCCTACTCCTACTTTAAATGATCTGATCTCTGCGCAAAAAGCCCAGTCTATTCAAACAGCTCAGTATAGTTCTCAGCCTATTACCGATCTGAAGACAGCAATAAGCCTTAATGATAAATTATTATTTATTAAGGAGCTTTTTAACGGCTACAGTTTGGCATATAGCGAGGCTGTTGAAATATTAAACCGTTTTGAATCATTTGAGATAGCCGAAACATTCCTCAAGACTAATTACTCGGCAAAAAATAACTGGCCTGCAAAGCAAGATACAGTAGAGAAGTTTTACGCTATTTTACAAAGGAGATATACTAGATAAGTCCCATTCTGTTTGAGTCGAGCCTCAGTAGAATAAATAGCAGGATAGTAAAACTCCATAGGGATGATCCTCCATAGCTTAGGAAAGGTAAAGGAATACCAATTACCGGAACAAGACCGATGGTCATCCCTATATTTATAAAAAAGTGGAAAAACAGGATAGAGGCTACGCCGTAACCGTAAATGCGGGAGAAGCTTGCTCGCTGGCGTTCTGCAACGTTAACGATTCGAATTAGCAATGTCAAATAGAGCCCCACAACGACCAAACTCCCAATAAAGCCCCATTCTTCACCTACCGTACAGAAAATAAAGTCGGTGCTCTGCTCCGGTACAAAGTCATACTTGGTTTGCGTGCCCTGAAGATACCCCTTGCCCCATAAACCTCCCGACCCTATTGCTATCTTAGACTGATTAAGGTTGTACCCTTGGCCCCGAGGGTCGTCTATTTTACCAAGAATAACATCAATACGGTTCCGTTGGTGTGCCTGCAGTACATTCTCATAAGCAAAATCCACACAAAAGATAAAAGCTATGGAAATTATTACACCTGAGGCAATTACAGTGATAAGGTTGCGGTTTCGCTTGTTAAAATAAATACCTAGCGCGCCAATAATCAACAAGGCTGCAATTACCAGAAACTTGTTGAACATTATAGATAAAATAAACAGAGCAATAAAGAGCACCCCAATAACCAGGAAATAACCCGACAAGCCTTCCCGATAAAGTACGAATACGATCGATGTGAAAGTTAAAGCTGAACCAGTGTCGGGCTGAAGCATAATAAGCCCCATTGGAATTAAAAGGATAATAGAACTAATGATCAAAGTCTTGGAATCATTGAGTTTTAAATTATTAGTACCCAAATATTTAGCAAGAAGCAGACAGGTGGAAAATTTAGCAAATTCTGAAGGTTGTAGCCTGAAACTTCCTATTGGAATCCATGCCTGGTTTCCTCCAACATTTCTTCCTATAATTAGCACCAGAATCAGTAGTAGGAGAGTAATTCCATAGAAGACTGGCGCTATCGAATTAAAAAACTTGCTATCCATTAACAAGATAAGTGAGCCAAGCACTATAGCTCCCAAAAGAAATACAAATTGCTTTCCGTAGTTCGTATCCATATCCCAAATGCTCGGATTAGCTGGATCATAAACAGCGGCATGGATATTAAACCAACCAATGACACACAAAGCCAGGTAGATCAAAACAATTACCCAATCAACATTAAAAAAAAGGCTTCTTTGATCTTTCATGTTATTTACCTGGACCAGGTCTAGCTGTTGTTACTTTGGATTTTACCTTTGATGTATCTTTTCTGCTTTTACCACCTTCTACCGGTGATGCAGCCGGGTTTGCCAGCGACCTTATTGGAGTTTTATTTTTCAAGCTATCTTTACCTGCTACTGCTCTACCCCCTACGTCTTTCTTGACTGTATCTTTTTTAGCATAAGCAAGATAGATTGCTTTTTTTAAGCTGATTATTTTTTGCTTATTCTTAATACTGTCCTTCTGCAGAAACTTCAAAGAATCAAGTAATTTACTTCTCTTGTCCTGAGGCTTCATTCCGGGCAGCATTGGCAACAGGTTGGCATTCATATATCGCTTTGCATCAATACCAGACGGTCTTCTTGTAATAGAATCCCGTAAGTACTTTTCTACCACAAAGCTAGCAATTGGCGCTGCCCATGATGCCCCGTATCCTGCATTTTCAACTACCACGGCGATGGCAATCTTGGGATTTTCACGAGGAGCAAAGCCAACAAAGACGGAATGGTTTTTCCCTCGAGTCTGAACTGTTCCCGTTTTCCCGCAGAAGGAAATACCAGGAATCCTAGAGGCAATAGCAGTACCACTTTCAATTACCTGATGCATACCCTCAATTACTGGTTCAAAATATCGGGAATCCACACCAACCTGATGTTTCACCTTAAACTCTGGCTTTACAATATTCTTGTTTCCTATGCTTTTGATTAGGTGAGGCGTATAATAATAACCCCTGTTAGCGATAATACATTCGGCATTTGCCAACTGTAAAGGGGTTGCGAGGAGCTCGCCCTGCCCGATGGCCAGGGAAATTATGGTGCTGCTTCGCCATCTGTTTTTTCCAAAGATTTTATCGTAGCGCTCATCCTTGGGCACAAGACCCCTCTTCTCATTAGGCAAATCGATATTTAACTTTTCTCCCCATCCGAAGCTGTTGATATGTTTGCGCCAGTCGTTAAAAGCGTAGCGGATATTCTTCGGACCGTTCCTATTCATTAATCGATCGAAAACGTAGCAGAAATAAGTATTACATGACATTTTAATGGCTTTTGTCAGATCTGTTGTTCCATCTACGTGTTCACATCGCACCCAGTGATTTCCTGCCCGATACCCCCCAGGACAATAGAAGGTTGTATTAGGCTGAATAAGTCCCTCTTGTAATGCAACCAGGGCGTCCATAGGTTTGAAGGAAGAGCCCGGAGGATAATACGCCTGAATGGGACGAATTAAAAGCGGTGTATAGGGGTTTTTATAAAGGCCGCTCATATTTTTACCCCGTTGACGACCAACGAGTAGGTTGGGATCATATCCAGGGCTACTTACAAACGCCAGTATTTCACCAGTTGCAGGTTCAATCGCAACGATACTTCCTACCTTATTTTTCATCAACTTTTCACCCAACTGCTGAATGCGCAAATCGAGCGACGAAACAAGACTTTCTCCTGCAACAGCCAAGGTATCATACTTACCATCTGCATAGTGACCTTTTGGACGATTAAATGCGTCTACCATGAGGTTCTCCACCCCTCTTTGCCCCCTTAATAGCTCTTCGTATGCCTTTTCTACCCCTGTTTTCCCAATATAGTCTGAAGGACGATAAAAACCACCTGATTTTTCTATTTCCGCATCATTAACTTCTCCAATGTAGCCAAGGAAGTGGCCGGCAAGACTGTCTGGATATCTCCTCACAGACCTGTTCTGCACATAAAACCCTTTGAATTCCTGTAAAGATTCCTGGAAGCTGGCAAAGGTTATAGCAGAAATTTGCTTTTCAAAAATTGACGCGCGATAGGGTGAATAGGTTTTTGCCTTTAAGAAGCGCTTATCAAATCCAGCCTTATCAATTCCAATAAGACGGCAAAACTCCAACGTATCAAAGTCTTCCACTTCATTTGGAATAACCATTAAGTCGTACACAGGTTCGTTCTGAACCAATATCTTTCCATGCCTGTCCAGAATCACCCCGCGGGCAGGATAAATAATCTTTTTTCGTAGTACGTTATTGCTGGCCGATAAAAAGTAGCTTTTATCAATAACCTGGATATAAAAAAGCCGTGAAAGTAAGACGAGGGCTATGAATATAAAAATCCCCTGGATAACAAACCGACGTTCAAAAAAACTATTCATTTTTAGCGCTCTTTCTTACGGAAGAAGATAAACTCTGACAACAGGACTAAAACTATTGTCAATATAGAACTTAAAACCACTCGAATTAGTGTGTACTTGATGTCAGAAAAAGTAAATGTTTCGAGCAGGAATAATGTGAGATGATGAAATAGCGTAAGAATTAGTGTATAAAAGAAAAACCATCTGAAGCCCATAATCCCTAGCTTCGGTTCCGGCTCGGTTTCAAGTCCCTGCCTTTGCACGGTTAGGTTGATGAACACGGTTCTTACAAAAGCGAGCACACAACTTGCGGCAGCATTGATCCCTAAGGTGTCGTAAAACGTATCAATTGTTAAGCCTATTAAAAATGACAGAACAAACAAAAGTACGTTCGGTGTTTCAAAAGGGAGTAACAGAACAAAGAGGATATATAAAAAGGGGGTAGCTAGATTGTAATAGCCGATATTCTTTAACAGAAATACCTGTATAAAAACGAGAACAACAAAGCGAATTAAATTATTGATAATTACTCTGATCATTTTGCAGGCTGTAATGCTTCTACTTGTTCCTGTTCTGCAGCTAATAAATTATTAACTACGTACACATAACGCAATGTGGAAAAATCTGTACTTAACTGGACTTCTATATTCAAAAAGCTTTCCCCTCCTTTTACTCCGGTACGCCTTATTCTCCCGATCGGTATTCCACGAGGGAATCGAGTAGAGAAGCCTGAAGTAATTATATGTTCACCCTTATTAACCTTTACATGATTAGGTATATCTTTTAGTAGAGCAATTTTAGGATCGTAATTCTCCTCGCCCCAGGTTAAAGAACCAAAAGCATTGTTCTCCTTAATACAAGCGCTTATCCGCGTATCGCTGTGTAAAAGTGATTGAACAGTAGCATAATTAGCAGAGACGTTCAATACGAGCCCCACAACCCCTGTAGGACTGATTACTCCCATTCCTTTTTTAATGCCGTGTTTCCGGCCGCGATTGATCGTAATGGTGTTATCCTTATGATGAATTGAATTGTTGACAACCTCTGCTACGATATAGGAATACTGTTGACGTTGAGCCGTATCAACAATATCTCTTCTTACGATACTATCTGAATAAAAAGCACTCTTCATCTCGCCCCTTAATCTTGCGTTTTCGGCAGCAAGACTATCATTAACCACAGCAAGATTCAAGTAGGTATTAAGGTAATTAGCAGTTTCGTAAGCTTTCCCTACGATCTGGTTTGAGGAATTCAATACGCTTGCTCTTTGAAAAGAGTTATTCTTAACAAACAGGACTATTGAAATTGAGAAAAAAATTATGAAAAAGAAAAATGCGTTATACTTACTTAGGAAAAGCCAAAGATTACGCATGTTTTTATAAGGATTGAATGAGTGAATGAGAGATGAATGAATAGGCTCTTCACTCAGGTCTCTCATTCATTCATTGTAATTATTGCATTAAGAATTTATAACCGTGAATATTTTTAAGAGCGATACCAGTTCCACGAACAACAGCACGCAAAGGATCTTCAGCCACGTGAACAGGCAGTTTGGTTTTTGCAGCTACGCGTTTATCTAGGCCACGAAGGAGAGCTCCACCACCAGTTAGATAAATACCTGTCTGATAAATATCAGCTGATAATTCAGGGGGGGTAATCTCAAGAGCTTTTAGTATAGCTTCCTCAATTTTAGATATTGACTTATCCAGGCAATGTGCAATCTCAGTGTAAGAAACCGTTATCTGCTTCGGAACACCAGTCATCAAATCCCGTCCCTGTACTGCAAAGTCTGCCGGTGGATCCTGAAGTTCAGGAAGTGCCGCACCTACCTCAATTTTGATTTTCTCAGCAGTTCGTTCACCGATCATTATATTATGCTGGCGGCGAATATACTGCACAATATCACTATCAAAGTTATCTCCTGCTACACGTATAGATTGATCACAAACAATACCGGAAAGAGCAATAACAGCGATCTCCGTAGTTCCTCCACCTATATCGATAATCATATTACCCATGGGTTCTTCTACGTCAATACCGATTCCTACTGCCGCAGCCATTGGTTCATGTATAAGGTAAACCTCTTTTGCACCGGCAATTTCAGCAGAATCACGTACTGCGCGCTTTTCTACTTCAGTAATACCTGAAGGAATACAGATGACCATACGTAAAGAAGGGAAAAACCACCCTTTACCTTTGTTAATCATTTTGATCATCCCTCTGATCATATGCTCTGCCGCATTGAAGTCGGCGATTACACCATCTTTCAAGGGACGAACTGTACGTATATTTTCGTGTGTCTTACCTTCCATTTGCATCGCCTGCCTACCGATAGCAATAACTTTATTAGTGGTGCGATCAAAAGCGACAATAGAAGGCTCATCAACTACTACTTTGTCATTATGTATGATAAGGGTATTTGCAGTACCAAGGTCAATTGCGATTTCTTGTGTAAACCAGTTAAATAAACCCATTAAAGAAATGTTAAACGTTTTTAATAAAGGTGCAAACTTACGTATTTTTTTTTGCCTTTAAATTTTGCTTAAACTGAAGTATGATTTTTTTCCAGGCTAATTTCAGGCAGAAGTTCTACTGTTTTTCTTATTAACAGAGGTAAACGTAATTTTGGTCAAAAAGTTATCAAAGGTTATAAACAATTAACCCTCTTAATCTGATAATTTAAGAGGGTTAACGTTTTATTTTTTAGTGTTTGAAATGTCGAACTCCTGTTACTACCATTACAATTCCTTTTTCATTGGCTTTATCAACTGAAAGCTGATCTTTAATAGATCCCCCAGGTTGAAGTACAACACTTATCCCTGCATCCGCTGCTATTTCAACGCAATCGGGGAACGGGAAAAAGGCATCAGAAGCCATGGCGGCACCGGTTACATCAAATCCGAAAGATTTTGCTTTTTCTAATGCCTGACGTAAGGCATCTACACGCGAAGTTTGTCCAACACCGCTAGCCAGCAACTGACCGTTTTTAGCTAATACTATAGTGTTTGACTTAGTATGTTTCACAATTTTATTAGCGAAGTAAAGATCTTCCAATTGTTGAGCTGTTGGCTTAACGTCCGTTACCGGAGTCATTTGCTCAGGACCTTCAACTGTTGCATCCTTATCTTGCTCGATAACTCCGTTTAAAAGCGTTTTGAATAATCTTTTTGGTAATTCAACTTGCTTTCTCTCAAGCAAAATCCTGTTCTTCTTCTCCGTTAGAATTTGTAAAGCCTCTTGAGTGAATGAAGGAGCAATTAAAACTTCAAAGAAAAGGTTGTTGATTTCTTTAGCGGCCTCCTCATCAAGTTCACGATTGGTTATAATGACACCTCCAAAGGCAGAAACAGGATCGCAGGCTAAAGCAACTTTCCATGCTTCAGTAAGATTACTTCTAGACGCTACACCACAGGCATTGGTATGTTTAAGGATAGCGAAAGTTGGCTCTGTAAACTCGTCGATCAAAGCAACTGCAGCATCAACATCTACAAGGTTATTATAAGAAAGTTCTTTACCATTATGCTTAGTGAACATCGCATCTAAATCACCGTAGAAGTATCCTTTCTGATGAGGATTTTCTCCATATCTCAACGTTTGCGCTTTCTGCTCGCTTTGTTTAAACACTGTTAAAGAATCTTCTTGATTAAAATAATTGAAGATTGCAGTATCATAATGTGAAGAAACATTGAAAGCTTTTTTAGCAAAAGCTTTCCGCTGCTCTAAAGTTGTACTACCATCACTTTCACTAATAATTTCAAGAAGATTTGTATAATCACTTTTAGATGCAATGATCACTACATCCTTAAAGTTCTTGGCAGCTGCTCTGATCAAAGAGATTCCGCCAATATCAATCTTTTCTATAATGTCTTGTTCAGGCAGACCAGCCTTAACCGTTTCTTCAAAGGGATAGAGGTCAACAATTACCAGATCTAGCTCCGGGATTTCGTATTGCTCTGCCTGAGCAACGTCCTCCTGTAAATCTCTTCTGGAAAGTATTCCTCCAAAAACTTTTGGATGAAGTGTCTTCACCCTTCCTCCCAAAATGGATGGGTATCCTGTTAAATCTTCTACAGGCACTACATCGCATCCTAAGTCTCTAATAAACTTTTCTGTTCCACCAGTAGAGTAAAATGTTACTCCAAGCTCGTTTAACTTTTGAATAAGAGGTTCCAGGTTGTCTTTGTAATAGACTGAAATTAAAGCGTTTTTTATTTTAACAGGATGGTTCATTGAGTGAAATTTTGAAGGCGCAAAGATAAAATTTTGAAAGGAAATATTTTTTTAAAAATAAAATTGTAGCACTCCTCTGAATTTCATCGTCATTGCTTTCAAACATGTATTAATTAACTATTAAATTTTATTAAAAAATGAAAAAACTCCTTCTTGTCACAGCTCTAACTATTAGCATTTTTATCAGCAAATCTTTCGCACAGGACGCAACAAACACAATTAAGATCAACCCATTGTCCGCTTTATTCAGAACTGGTTCGGTATTCTTCGAACATAAAGTTTCAGAAAAATCTTCGTTCCAACTAGGTGCTGCCTATACTGGTTTAAAATTAAGTGATACTAAATTTTCGGGTTTTGCGCTTACCCCTGAATACCGAATATATCCAAAAGGTAATGCTCTTAGTGGATTATATCTTGGGCCCTTTTTAAGGTATCAGAACTACACTGTTAAAGACGATAATAATAAAGGAACCTATTCGTCATTTGGAGGCGGACTGTTAGTCGGCCGTCAATGGGTCTATAATAGTGGATTTGTGTTGGATATATTTTTTGGACCAGCATATAATTCAGGAAAAGTTAAGGCTGAAGATGGAAGCGGAAAGCCTGAAGTTAGCGGAAGCATTGATGGTTTCGGACTTAGAACAGGAATTGCTCTGGGATTTGGATTCTAAGTATTAAATGACAAATATTGAAGGAGGCATCGGCCTCCTTTAATGTTTGTTGGATTTTGAAATAAAACATTTCTGCTCTTCTCATTACCATTCTGTAATTTTGCGGCCACATGAAAAGAATCCCGGCTGAGAAAAAGCATATTCAGAATATTACGGTAGTAGACATTGCGGAAGAAGGAAAAGGTGTTGGTAAAGCTGACGAACTTGTGCTTTTTATAGAAAAGGCAGTCCCTGGTGATGTAGTAGATGTTGAACTTTTACGAAAGAAGAAAAACTTTGCTGAAGCAAAAGTTTCTCAATTAATTAAACCTTCTGAATATCGCACTCAGCCTTTCTGCCCGCACTTCGGTATTTGCGGTGGCTGCAAATGGCAGCATATGACTTACGACGCACAATTGGTTTATAAGCAAAAAAGCGTTGTCAACTCTCTTGAAAGGCTTGCGCGGGTTGATACCTCTATCATCGAACCAATATTGCCTTCCTTCGAAACACGGTATTACAGAAATAAGCTGGAGTTCACTTTTTCTAATAAGCGATGGCTAACTGACGAGGATATTCAGGGAGGGGACAATCAGGAAATGAATGCTCTGGGCTTTCACGTCCCTCTACGCTTTGACAAGATCCTTAATGTTGAGACTTGTTATCTTCAAAGTAACCCATCCAATGAAATAAGGAATAACATCCGCAACTTTGCACTTGAAAACAGTATTTCTTTTTACGATCTAAGAGCTCATGAAGGAGCCCTTAGAAACCTTATTATCAGAACAGCCACAACGGGGGAATTAATGGTAATTGTAGTGTTTGCCTATGCAAGCGAAGAGGAGGTTGAAAAAGTGATGGGCTTTGTAAAAGAACGTTTTCCTAAAATTACTTCCCTCCTATATATTCTGAATCAAAAGAAAAACGATACTATTTTTGATCAGGAGATCAATGTGTACTCGGGACGAGATTATATTTTTGAAGAGATGGAGGGTCTAACTTTTAAAATTGGTCCTAAATCTTTTTATCAAACCAATTCCCTTCAGGCATATGAGCTATATGCAATAACAAGGGCCTTTGCAGGCTTTAAAGGCGATGAGCTGGTATATGACTTATACACAGGAGCGGGAACAATAGCAAACTTTGTAGCCCGGGGGGTAAAAGAAGTGGTGGGAATTGAATACGTTCCAACGGCTATCGAAGATGCAAAGATTAATTCTGGAATTAATAACATCACAAATACAACCTTTTATGCCGGGGACATGAAAGACATCCTGACAGCAGAGTTCGTTGAAAAACACGGAAAACCGGATGTAATCATCACAGATCCGCCAAGAGCAGGAATGCATGCGGATGTTGTTTCACGCTTGCTAGAGATAGAATCTCCAAAGATTGTTTATGTAAGTTGCAATGCAGCTACCCAAGCTCGTGATATTGCATTACTTAAGGAAAAATATTCGGTCACAAAGATTAGACCTGTAGATATGTTCCCCCACACACAACATGTGGAGAACGTTGTTCTATTGGAGTTAAGCCATTAAGGGAATGTGTAAGGGTAGAAGTGTTTAGAAAGGATAAAGTTTTTATGGAACTAAATGAATTATTAAACCAGCCAGGAGACGGAGAAGCTCCAAAAAAGGAGAGCCCTTTAAAAAGTCTGGAAAAAGATTTGAAGCTATACAGTGAATCAATAAAGGAAGTTTCAACTGAAATTATGGTGGAAGGACTTTCAGCTTACCCTATTTTTATTGCGCATCAGCACGAGGTAAAGGTAGGAGAACCTATCCTGGACCATAAAGAGTTAAATACTATCTGGTCAATAAACGCCTCTTATCTTGAGGAATTTATTGAAAAAGGAATAATTCATCCAGAAAAAAAAGATCGTTTTATTAAACAATTCAAAAGCGCAGAAGACTTTATGTGCCTCTTTGTTATAGTACCGGAAGGTGCAAACTTCGTATTTTTCCCGTATCAATAAATGATTTTGTAATTCATTTCAATTATCTATTTTTCAGAAATTTTTAGAGGATGCCTGATAAGAAAATTTTAATTCTTGATAATACTCAAATTCAACAGAAGATCACCCGTATGGCCTATCAGATATGGGAAGACAATTTGGAAGAAACGTCAATAGTTATTTCGGGTATTGCTGATTATGGATATATTCTTGCTGAAAGATTAAAGAAATCCATTGAGGAGATATCAGGAATTGAGGTGATTCTTATGAGAATTGAACTAAATAAGTCAAGTTCTCACTTACAGGCAGAAACAGACATTTCAATAGAAGGTTGTGCAAATAAGGTAGTAGTTTTGGTGGACGACGTTTTGAATAGCGGTCGGACTTTGGCTTATGGCCTGGGTATCTTCCTTGATATTCCGTTAAAAAAGCTTCGCACAGCTGTTTTAGTAAATAGAAGCCACCGAATTTTTCCAGTGACTCCAGATTTTACTGGTCTTGAGTTGGCTACCGTTATCAAAGAGCACGTAGATGTCCTGCTTAACGGCAACCAGGAAGACGCGGTTTACCTGCGTTGATACTCCTCTAATTTAGGAATAAAATTTTCGGGACTAATGTTGATACCTTCCACAATTATTGAAGCTTTTTTATAGAAAACTTCTCTTTCTTCAAGCTTAGAGGCTATGAACCGTTCCAGTTCTTCTCCCTTTAATCCCTGTAGAACTGGCCTTTCATCTGTTGCACTTTCTAAGCGAGTAGCCAGCGCTTTGGGTGTGAGGCAAATATAAACGGTAGCCCCCTGTTCGTTCATCCACTCCATATTATCAAAGAAACATGGTGCTCCTCCTCCAGTAGCAATTACGGAATTATCAGGGACAGTAGTTTTTTGAAGAACCTCTCTTTCTTTTACTCGGAAAGCGGTCTCACCGTACTCCTTGAAATATTCAGGAATGGTTATGCCTGCACTTTGTTCAATAGATTTATCAAGATCAATAAATCTAAAGCCGAGCTTTGAAGCTAGTTTTTTTCCAAAGGTTGTCTTGCCGCAACCCATAAATCCAATTAAAAATATTTTCAAAACTTATCGTGTCTTTTTTAAATTAACTTATGTTACCTCAACCCAGTAAAACCAATAGCTTTTAGGTGAAACGCAGCTATATTGTGCCTCTGAGGGGAATAGCCTACCACGTGGAACAATATCATTAATCCTTTTGTCGGAAATACTTCTCTTCCAATTCCTGGTAGGTTGGCATTGTGTGATAGTGCCACTTGTTGACTACCACTCCATCTTTTAGAAGCAGTAATCCTGGATTAGCTCTCACCATACTTTTTAATGGAACAGCATCAGCATAAAAGATCTCCATCGCTAACTTATTCTCTTTTTTAAAGGCTTCTGCGGTTTCAACAGAATTGGAGGTTAGTAGAACTGTTCTTACATTATAGTTCTCCCCGGCATTCATTGCCAATGCATTGAGGTCCCCTATGGCCCTTTCATTTGCAGCACTCAAATTGTAAGCTACAATGACAAGATTATAATAAGGGTTCTCCATTAATTCACTCGTATAATCAGTACCCTGACTGTCGGATATTTTCAAGTCTTTTATTGGTGGTTCAAACCCCCTTTTGATCAACTTTCTTCCGGGCTCTCCTTTAATTTCCCAATTTGCGTCCTTCCAGACTTCAGTCTTCATATACTCCTTATCGGTCATTTGCTTAGCCTCCTTCGTTTTCTTGTTCACAAGACTGTAAGTAATCTCAAATTCATCTACCGGAGCTCCTTCAGGAATTTTCATTGATTCGGGAATATTAGCACCTATATGATAAGGAAGAAAGTCCTTTACCGGGAGGTAATTATAGGTGTATAACCCCATCACAAAGGCGATAACTGTTATTATCCAAAGCGCTATACTTTGAACTTTTTCTGATTTTAGGAGTGGCTGGATTTTATGCCGGTTCAGAAAGATAAAAAGAATAAGGACTAACAGAACTACATCCTTGCCAAAAGATTGCCAGGGGGTAAGCTTGATAGCATCTCCAAAGCAACCGCAGGTTCTTACAACGTCGAAAAAAGCAGCATAGAAAGTTAAAAAGGTAAAGAATATAATAGTAATTAACAGTCCCAATGCAACCTGAGCTCCTCTAATTCCTAGTAGTAGCGCCGCTCCGAGTATCACTTCAATAGAACATAAGGTGATTGAAATTGTAACGGCAAGCGGATTCAGGAAAGTGATATGGAATACTTCAAAAAATTCTTCAAGCTTATAACTAAAGCCGAGGGGATCATTTATTTTTATAAGGCCTGAAAAAATAAAGAGCAGTCCTACAAGAAGGCAAGCCACTCGAAGTAATATTGGAGCAGACTTTCGTTGCCCGGCAACATTTGGATAAGCCATTTTATTTTTAAGATTTTAAAGATCCAGGGTAATTCAGTTTGATTAATGCGAAAACAGAATAATTGAGCATGTCCTGGTAGTTCGCTTTTACTCCTTCTGACACAATAGTTTCTCCATGATTATCCTCAATCTGTTTAACTCTAAAGATTTTCATAAGAATAAGGTCAGTTAAGGAGCTTATGCGCATATCGCGCCACGCTTCCCCATAGTCATGATTTTTAGCAAACATCAGATCCCTTGTTTCTTTAGCCTTAAAATCGTAAAGCCTCTCAACCTCCTCAACTGGTATTTCCATTGGAGCAGCCACCTCTAATTCCAGTTGGATCATTGCAATGATAGAATAATTAACAATTCCCACGTACTCCGGAATAATTCCCTCCCCCACTTTCGATACTTTTTTTTCCTCGAGCGTACGAATACGTTGGGCCTTAATAAAGATCTGATCAGTTATTGAACTTGGTCTGAGAATACGCCAGGCTGTTCCGTAGTCCTGAGTCTTTCTTATAAAAAGATCTCTACATGCATTTATTACCGCGTCGTATTCCTCTGATGTGTTAGTAGCCAAAACGTGTTTATTATTTGATTAAACGAGGGATAAACCTCTATTTTGCATTTAATGAGCGATAAAAATACGATTATTCGGAAAAAGAAAACTATTAATGCAGGAGGAACTCTAATTGATTTTGCCAGTCCTAAAGTAATGGGTATTCTTAATATAACTCCTGATTCTTTTTACTCTGGCAGCAGGTTTACCTCAATTGATACAGCAGTACGAAGAACCGAAAAAATGCTCGAAGACGGAGCTGACATAATTGATATAGGAGGATATTCATCACGACCTGGCGCAACGGATATATCGGCAGAAGATGAAAAGAGCAGGCTCATTCCCGTTATTAGAGAAATTTCCAAACGTTTTCCGTCTGCAATTCTTTCGATAGATACATTCCGAGCTGAAGTGGCACGAGCAGCTATTAACGAAGGAGGTCATATTATAAACGATATATCCGGTGGTGAATTGGACAGTGAGATGTTTAGAACGATTTCCGAGTTAGAAACACCGTATGTACTTATGCATATGCGAGGTACGCCACAAGACATGAAACAGCACACAAATTATGAAGACATTGTTCGTGAGATACTTCAGTATTTTATGATCAAAGCTACGAAGCTTAAAGAAATGGGAGTAAAAGACATTATTCTGGATCCCGGATTTGGTTTCGCTAAAACCATTGAACAAAATTTCCGGTTAGTGAATAACTTCGAACATTTTTCTATTCTGGGCATCCCTGTACTTGCTGGAATTTCCAGAAAATCAATGATTTGGAAAACCTTGGGGATCAAAAGTGATGAAGCTTTAAATGGCACTACTGTACTTAATACAATTGCGTTGCAAAAAGGCGCTGATATTGTTCGTGTTCACGACGTAAAAGAAGCTATTGAAGCGGCGAAATTAATTGAAGCTTTAAAACACACCCAGTAAAACTATCTGCTGGTTCCGCACATGCATCATTTTTCATTTCAATAAAAAATCCTATTTTACGCTTATGGAGGGATTTGACTTTAGTTTCCTGCACCTACGTTTTTTAGATATTATTGATATCGTTGTAGTAGCATTTATCATTTATTATATCTATAATTTAATAAGGGGAACTATTGCCCTGAACATCCTTCTTGGTTTAATTATAATTTACCTTGTTTACCTTGTTACGATCCAACTGAAAATGCAACTTCTTAGTCACTTTCTGGGTGGCTTTGTAGGTGTGGGCGTCCTGGCTGTAGTAGTTGTTTTCCAGCAGGAAATACGCCGTTTTCTGCTTCTTATCGGCAAAAATGCTTTTATTCATCGAAACCGTCTTTGGAAGACATTTTTTGCTAGCAAACAAGAAGTAGCAAAAGACAATGTGATATCGCTGAAACCTATAGTTGATGCTTGTAAGTATATGCAGGCGACTCGAACAGGTGCTCTTATTGTATTCGCGAAATACTTCGATGAGCAGTATTACCAAAATAGTGGAGAGCAAATGGATGCAATTATTTCTAAACGTTTGCTGGAGAGTATTTTTCAAAAGAACAGCCCTTTACACGATGGAGCGGTAGTTATATCTGATGGAAAAATAAGATGTGCAAGTTGTATTTTGCCTCTTACTGACAATGAAAAACTACCCGCCCATTTTGGATTAAGACACAGGGCCGGGATTGGAATATCTGAGATGAGTGATGCTGTAGCTGTAATAGTATCTGAGGAGACTGGAACTATCTCCTATGCCAGGCAGGGAAGGGTAAAAATGAACCTCAACGCAGAAGATTTAGAGAAGCTTTTACTGGGAGACCTTTAAGCTAGGATTTCACCGATTAATTGTGATTACACCGATTGTTATAATCAAAGCTCGGTGTAATCACTAATTAAGTGGATTCTTATATTAACAATACTGCTCAAAAGCACCGATCAAATTATCGGCAATCATCTGAGCAGGACGACCTTCAATTTGATGACGCTCAATCATATGAACTAATTTTCCATCTTTAAACAAGGCCATAGATGGTGAAGACGGAGGATAAGGTAACATAAAACCACGTGCAGCGTGCACAGCATCCTTTTCCATGCCAGCAAAAACAGTAACAAACTTATCTGGATGCTTGTCATTTTGAACAGCAGCACGGGCAGCAGGACGAGCGTTTGCCGCCGCACAGCCACATACTGAATTCACGACTACAAACACGGTTCCTTGTGTGTTGATTGCCGCCTCAACATCTTCAGGAGTCTTTAATTCCTCGAAACCAACTTTAGTAAGTTCTTCCCGCATAGGGGCAACTAAATATTCTGGATACATATTCTTTTATTTACTACTATATTAAAATGCAAAATTAGTGCTATTGTGCTATTAGTGGAAGTATAAGGTATCAAGGCTCTGTCACATTATTGGGTGATATTAACACTGACTAGGGTGTCTTTCCCGTTTATCCTTGTACAATATATGTATTTTCGAGAACCTTCAAACTTAGTGGAATACTTGTCTTCCCACCCTTCAAGCTCTTCATCCGCCCCACACTCTTCCTCCTTGTTCGCTGGTGCGCCGATACCAAGGTTAAGATTCATATCCTCGATATAGTAGGCTATACACGACACGCAAACGCTATTAGAATTTTTTTTACATGACAGAAAAAGGAACATAATTATGAGAAGAACGAGGTTTTTATTCATATTCATAAATTTCAACAAAAGTATAAATATCAGGTAATTTAGAGGTTGTAATCTATCCCTTTTAATTACCTGGTATTGTTGCTTTTAAAAAACAATAAATCCTTATTTAATTGATAAATTTGTAGCTTCAAATAATCACAGACGGTATTGATTATTTGAGACATTAATAAAATAAACAACACAACTATGTCATCAGTAGAGACAACTTATGTTCCTTACAAAGTTAAGGATATCTCACTTGCAGAGTGGGGACGCAAAGAGATTGAATTGGCGGAAGCGGAAATGCCAGGATTAATGGCCCTACGTGCGGAATTCGGAGCGTCACAACCATTGAAGGGAGCTCGAATTGCAGGATGCCTGCACATGACCATTCAAACCGCGGTACTTATTGAAACATTAAAAGCCCTTGGTGCAGAAGTTACCTGGTCTTCATGTAACATCTTCTCCACGCAAGACCATGCTGCCGCTGCGATTGCTGCTGCAGGAATTCAGGTTTATGCATGGAAAGGCATGAATGCCGAGGAGTTTGACTGGTGCATTGAACAGACTCTATATTTCGGTGAAGGCCGCGAACCATTAAACATGATCCTTGATGATGGTGGGGATTTAACAAATATGGTATTTGATAAATACCCTGAACTGATTTCAGGAATTAAAGGTCTTTCCGAAGAAACCACTACAGGTGTTCACCGCCTGTACGAGCGTATGAAGAATGGCACTCTTCACCTTCCGGCCATTAATGTAAACGACTCTGTTACCAAGTCAAAATTTGACAATAAATACGGTTGTCGTGAATCATTGGTAGATGCAATTCGTCGCGCTACTGATGTGATGATGGCAGGTAAAGTTGCTGTGGTTGCTGGCTACGGAGATGTAGGTAAAGGTTCTGCTGATTCATTACGTAACGCAGGTGTTCGCGTTATTGTTACTGAAATCGATCCTATTTGCGCTCTTCAGGCTGCAATGGAAGGATATGAAGTAAAGAAATTTGCAAATGCAGTAAAGGAAGCAGACATCATCGTTACTGCTACAGGTAACTGTGATATCGTTCGTGCAGAACACTTCCATTCTATGAAAGATAAGGCAATTGTTTGTAACATCGGTCACTTTGACAATGAGATCGACATGGCCTGGTTAAATACAAACTACGGGAATTCTAAGATTGAGATCAAGCCTCAGGTTGATAAATATACTATTGAAGGCAAAGATATTATTGTCTTGGCTGAAGGCCGTTTAGTTAATCTTGGTTGTGCCACCGGACACCCTTCCTTTGTAATGTCAAATTCATTTACTAACCAAACTCTTGCGCAGTTAGAGCTTTGGATGAATACAGAAAAGTACGAAAATAAGGTTTACACTCTTCCAAAACATTTGGATGAGAAAGTTGCCCGTCTTCACCTTGCTAAGATCGGTGTAGAATTAGATGTTCTTGATCAGCATCAGGCCGAATACATTGGTGTTGAAGTTCAGGGACCATTTAAACCGGAGCACTACAGATATTAATATTAGTGTCAATAAAGAGAAAACCTCGACCAAAAGTCGGGGTTTTATTATTTTTATCCCATGACTAAGCTATCAGTAAACATAAATAAAATTGCTACCCTACGTAATTCCCGGGGCGGAAATAATCCTGATGTGGTAAAAGCTGCCCTTGCGTGCGAGAGATTCGGAGCGCAGGGGATTACAGTTCACCCTCGCCCGGATGAGCGACATATACGCTACCAGGATGTATATGACTTAAAAGCTGTGGTTACTACAGAATTTAACATTGAGGGAAATTGTCAGGAGCAGAAGTTTGTTGATCTTGTTTTAGCTAACAAACCAACTCAGGTAACCTTGGTTCCTGACGCCTTAAATCAAATTACTTCCAACCATGGCTGGGACACTATTTCCAATCAGGAATATTTGAAAGAAATGATTTCTCAGTTTAAGGAAGCGGGAATACGTGTATCTATCTTTGTTGATCCTGATCCAAAGATGGTGGAAGCAGCAGCAACAACAGGGACAGACCGGGTTGAGCTGTATACTGAAGCCTATGCTCATGGATACCTTGCAAATAAAGAACAAGCGATTGCCCCATATATTGAAGCCGCGAAAGTTGCTCAACAAGCGGGACTAGGACTAAACGCAGGGCACGACCTTGATTTACACAACTTAAAATATTTCGCTATTAATATCCCAGGATTACTTGAAGTCAGTATAGGTCATGCCTTAATAGCAGACGCCCTTTACCTTGGCCTTGAAAACGTTATTCCTATGTATCAAAGACGTTTGGGCAACTTATAAGCTCTGTTGAAAACTTTACAAGATATCAACTATTTAAAGCATTCTTGAAATTGATACTGGAGCCGCAAATTTGTATTTTTGCGGCTTCTTTTATACCTCATATTCATGAACTTAAACATTGATTTCCAGGAGAGATTTGAAGAACGACATATCGCTCCAAGTTCGAAAGAGTCAGCAGCGATGCTGAAAGTTGTAGGAGCAGAATCTCTGGATCAGCTGATAGATGAAACGGTGCCATCTAGAATAAGATTAAAGACGCCACTTAATCTTCCAGCACCTAAAAGTGAGTATGATTACCTGAAACATCTCAAACAAGTATCTCTAAAAAATAAAATTTTCAAATCCTTCATCGGTCAAGGCTACTACGATACTGTTACTCCGCCTGTAATACTTAGAAATATTTTCGAAAACCCAGGTTGGTATACCCAGTATACTCCATATCAGGCAGAAATTTCACAGGGAAGACTTCAGGCGCTTTTGAATTTTCAAACGATGGTTATTGATTTAACCGGAATGGAAATTGCCAATGCATCTTTATTGGATGAAGGTACTGCTGCCGCAGAAGCAATGTTCATGCAGTATAGTCTTCGAAAAAACAAGCAGGCTAATACCTTCTTCGTCTCAGAAGAACTTTTCCCTCAGACCATCGACATACTAAAAACCCGTTCTACCCCATACGGTATCAATCTAGTTATTGGTGATCATCAAACAGTTGATCTAACGGAGGATATGTTTGGTGCCATTGTTCAATATCCGGCCGGAAACGGAGCTGTTTACAACTATAAAGGATTCGCTGAAAAAGCACATGAAAAAGGCATTAAGCTAACTGTTGTTGCTGATATCCTTAGCCTAACTTTACTAACTCCTCCGGGAGAATGGGGAGCTGATATTGTTGTAGGAAATACTCAACGCTTTGGTGTTCCTATTGGCTTTGGAGGCCCGCATGCTGCTTATTTCGCTACAAAAGAAGAATACAAACGTTCTATGCCGGGAAGGATCATTGGTGTCACTATTGACTCCTCTGGCAATTACGCATTGAGGATGGCACTGCAAACCCGTGAGCAACACATTCGCCGGGATAAAGCCACTTCTAATATTTGTACAGCTCAGGCATTACTAGCCATTATGGCCGGAATGTATGCTGCTTATCACGGACAAGAAGGTTTAAAACTGATTGCTCAACGGGTACATGGATTATCCGTGCTTCTTTCTGATACGTTAGAAGAACTAGGTTATAAACAAAGCAATGAGAGTTTCTTTGATACACTTAGCTTCGATGTGGGTGATCTTGCTGGTGCTATTCATGCAGAAGCATTAAACAAGGAAATGAATTTTCATTACGCAAGTTCCGTTATTACGATATCTTTGGATGAAACTACGCGTTTTGAAGATATTCAGAATATCATTGGACTCTTTGCAAAAGTAAAAGGCAAGAACTTAAATAATGTTGAGCTCGACACAATAAAAAGATCCGTCGCAGCACGAATACCAGCTGATTTAATCCGCACCTCTGATTTTCTAACCCATCAGGTTTTCAACACTCATCATTCTGAGCATGAAATGCTTCGGTATATAAAATCATTGGAGGCTAAAGATCTATCCCTTTGCCACTCAATGATTCCTTTGGGTTCATGTACCATGAAGTTAAATGCAACTTCAGAAATGATCCCGGTAACCTGGACCCACTTTAGCAAAATCCATCCATTTGCTCCAATTGATCAGGTGGGAGGATACATCCAGGTGATCACAGAATTGAATGATTGGTTAAGCGAAATTACAGGTTTCGCCTCAATGAGTTTCCAACCCAATTCCGGAGCACAGGGAGAATATGCGGGACTAATGGTTATTCGTGCATACCATATAGATAGAGGTGAAGGACATCGTAACGTCGCTTTAATTCCTGCTTCGGCACACGGAACGAACCCAGCTTCAGCGGCAATGGCCGGAATGAAAATTGTGGTAGTGAAATGTGACGAAAACGGAAATATAGATATAGAAGATCTGAAAGCACGAGCAGAAGAGCATAAAGATCAACTATCTTGTTTAATGGTTACCTATCCCTCTACTCACGGAGTCTTCGAAGAGTCGATCATTGAAGTGTGTGAGATTATTCACCAGAATGGCGGACAGGTTTACATGGATGGTGCAAATATGAATGCTCAAGTAGGCTTAACAAGTCCGGCAACTATTGGTGCAGATGTTTGCCATTTGAACCTTCACAAAACTTTCTGTATACCTCATGGTGGTGGAGGTCCGGGTATGGGTCCTATCGGGGTAGCGAAACACCTTGTCCCTTATCTTCCAGGACATCCAGTGGTAGATATAGAGAGAGGAAAATCTATTCATGCAGTTTCTGCAGCACCTTGGGGTTCCGCTTCAATCCTTCTAATCTCTCATGCTTATATTGCCATGATGGGTTCCGAGGGCTTAACTAATGCTACGAGGTATGCAATCTTAAATGCAAATTACATCAAGTCCCGCCTGGAACAACATTATCCAGTTCTGTATACTGGTAGTAATGGACGTTGCGCACATGAGATGATCTTGGACTGCCGTACTTTTAAGACTGTAGGTATTGAAGTTGTTGATATTGCAAAAAGACTAATGGACTATGGCTTCCATGCGCCAACTGTATCTTTCCCAGTACCAGGAACGCTAATGGTCGAGCCCACCGAATCAGAACCAAAACATGAACTGGATAGATTCTGTGATGCTCTGATTGCAATTCGTAAAGAAATAAGTAAGATCGAAAGTGGAGAGGCAGATAAGGTTCAAAACCCGCTAAAAAATGCTCCCCATACCTTTGGGGTAGCTACTTCTGACAATTGGGACAAGCCTTATTCAAGACAACAAGCAGCTTTCCCTCTTCCTTACGTTAAGGATAACAAGTTCTGGCCATCAGTCGGAAGAGTCAATGACACTCATGGTGATCGCACCCTCATTTGTTCTTGCCCTCCATTGGAAGCCTACGCAGAAGAAGCCTTCGTTTAGAGACAAAAGATTAAATCAAAAAAACGCAGGTAGAATCCTCTATCTGCGTTTTTTGTTGCGCCCTAATTATATGAAGCTAAAACCAGACTAGCTTAGCATTAGATGTGTACCAATTTAACATTTTTATTTCCGCCAATGAACGGAGCAAAATTCGTGTAACTCGTATAAAGAAAAATCCCGTCAGGAAAACCTGACGGGATCTATTTCTGTGAATTTAAAATCTCCAGCTACTTAAACTTTGATCTCTACCTCAACTCCACTTGGCAATTCAAGTTTCATAAGCGCATCAACAGTCTTTGAGTTAGAACTGTAGATATCCAATAATCTCTTGTAAGAGCATAACTGGAACTGCTCACGAGCTTTCTTGTTTACGTGCGGAGAACGTAATACAGTAAAGATTTTTTTCTCAGTTGGAAGAGGAATAGGTCCGCTAACAACAGCACCTGTAGGTTTTACAGTCTTTACGATTTTATCAGCTGACTTATCAACCAAGTTGTAATCGTAAGATTTTAATTTGATTCTGATTCTTTGGCTCATTTTTATTTTAGTTAAACTGGAGGTAAGAGCTATTTATTACGACCAGCTATTTATTATTTTTATTAAAATTTCACCGATTTATTAAGACAATTACACTGATTATCATTCAACAATCAGTGTAATCAAATATCATCGGTGTAATCTTCACGCGAATCTGGGTAATCCTAGTTATGCGTTTACAGACTTACCTTTAGCTTTCGCTACAACTTCGTCCTGTACGTTTTTAGGAGCTGGTTCGTAGTGATCGAACTCCATCGTTGAAGTAGCACGACCTGAAGTGATAGTACGTAATTGAGTTACATAACCAAACATTTCAGAAAGTGGAACTAACGCTTTAATTACTTGTGCACCGTTACGAGTGTCCATACCTTGAAGCTGGCCACGACGACGGTTCAAGTCGCCCATTACATCCCCCATGTTTTCTTCTGGTGTAAGAACCTCAATTTTCATGATCGGCTCCATTAACACAGGTTTACATTTTGGTAATGCTTCGCGGAACGCAGAACGAGCTGCAATTTCAAAAGATAATGAGTCTGAATCGACAGCGTGGAATGAACCATCAATTAAACGAACTTTCATGTCGGTAACAGGGAATCCTGCTAACACACCATTCGCCATTGAAGAAGCAAAACCTTTTTCAACAGAAGGAATGTATTCACGTGGAATAGATCCACCCACGATTTCATTTACAAACTGAAGACCAGTTTTACCTTCGTCAACAGGAGATATAACAACCTGGATGTCGGCAAACTTACCACGACCACCTGTTTGTTTCTTATAAGTTTCACGGTGTTGAACTGTACCAGTGATAGCCTCTTTGTAAGCTACCTGAGGAGCACCTTGATTAACTTCAACTTTAAACTCACGTTTCAAACGGTCCATGATGATATCCAAGTGAAGCTCACCCATACCAGAGATAACTGTCTGACCAGTATCCTCGTCAGTTTTTACCTGGAATGTAGGATCCTCTTCAGCTAATTTACCAAGCGCAAGACCTAATTTATCCATATCTGCCTGAGTTTTTGGCTCAATCGCTAAACCGATAACTGGCTCAGGGAAATTCATCGACTCTAGTACAATAGGATTTTTTTCCTCACAAAGAGTATCTCCGGTTTTGATATCTTTAAATCCAACTACTGCAGCAATATCACCAGCACCAACATTAGGAATTGGGTTTTGCTTATTAGCATGCATTTGGAAGATACGAGAAATACGCTCCTTATTTTCAGAACGTGCATTGTATACATAAGAACCTGCTTCCAGATTTCCCGAGTAAACGCGAATAAAGCAAAGACGACCTACGAATGGGTCAGTTGCGATCTTAAACGCAAGAGCAGCAAAAGGCTCACTTGCATCAGGCTTACGAGATACTTCTTCTCCAGTGTTAGGGTTTGTTCCTGTAATTGCTTCCTGATCCAATGGTGAAGGAAGTAGTTCCATCACGTAATCAAGCATAGTTTGAACACCTTTATTTTTGAAAGATGAACCACAAGTCATTGGAACAATTTTACCGGCAAGAGTTGCCTGACGTAATGCATCTAAAACTTCACGCTCAGTAATTGTAGATGGATCATCAAAGAATTTCTCCATTAATGTCTCATCGTATTCAGCAACTGCTTCAAGAAGTTTCTCTCTCCACTCGTTTGCCTCATCGACCAAATCATCAGGAATTGGCACTTCTGTAAAGGTCATTCCTTTATCATGCTCATTCCAAACGATACCACGGAAGTTAATCAGGTCAACCACTCCTTTAAACTGATCTTCAGCACCGATAGGGATTTGAAGAGGCACAGCATGGCTACCTAACATTTCACGAACTTGTTTAACAACTTTTAAGAAGTCAGCACCTGAACGGTCCATCTTATTAACGAAACCGATACGAGGTACATTATAGTTGTTAGCAAGACGCCAGTTGGTCTCTGATTGAGGCTCAACTCCATCAACAGCAGAAAATAAAAACACCAAACCGTCCAATACTCGAAGAGAGCGGTTTACCTCTACGGTAAAATCCACGTGTCCAGGAGTATCGATAACGTTAACCTGATATTTATTATTTCTGTAGTTCCAGAATACAGTTGTTGCAGCAGAAGTAATTGTTATTCCACGCTCTGCTTCCTGAACCATCCAGTCCATTGTTGAAGCACCTTCGTGAACTTCACCAATTTTATGGTTTACACCTGCATAATATAAGATCCGCTCAGTAGTGGTAGTTTTACCAGCATCAATGTGAGCAGCGATACCTATATTTCTTGTATATTTTAAATCTCTTGCCATCTTTTTATGATTTCTCTGATTTTAAACGGTTACACCGATCATGCAAAACGTACAATCGGTGTAATCATTATTAATCTGTGTAATCTTCTTTTATTAGAAGCGGAAGTGTGAAAACGCCTTGTTGGCCTCAGCCATTTTGTGAGTATCCTCTTTTTTCTTCACTGCAGCACCTTCGCCTTTTGAAGCAGAGATAATTTCACCAGCTAATTTTTCTTTCATCGTTTTCTCACCACGACGACGAGCATAAAGGATCAACCATTTCATACCTAAAGCGATCTTACGCTCAGGACGAACCTCAGTTGGAACCTGGAAGTTAGCACCACCTACACGACGAGATTTAACCTCAACAGCAGGCATTACATTATTTAATGCTTTCTTCCATGCATCTAAACCACTTTCGTTAATTTTTTTCTCTACAAGTTCAACCGCATCGTAAAAAATAGCGTAAGCAGTAGACTTTTTCCCGTCGTACATCATGTTGTTCACGAAACGGGTTACCAGAACCTCGTTAAACTTCGGGTCAGGCAGGATAATGCGTTTTTTTGGTTTTGACTTTCTCATTTCTATTATCCTCCTTTATTATTTCTTTTTACCTTTTGCAGGTGCCGCTGCCGGTTGACCTGGTTTAGGGCGTTTAGTACCATATTTAGAACGACGCTGATTTCTTCCGTTTACACCAGAAGTATCTAAAGCACCACGAATGATGTGATAACGCACACCTGGTAAGTCTTTAACACGACCACCACGGATTAACACAATAGAGTGCTCCTGTAGGTTGTGTCCTTCTCCTGGGATATATGCGTTCACCTCTTTTCCGTTTGTTAAACGTACACGGGCAACTTTACGCATCGCTGAGTTTGGTTTCTTAGGGGTAGTGGTGTATACACGGGTACACACGCCTCTTCGCTGTGGACAGCTGTCCAACGCTGGGGATTTACTCTTATCCTCCAGAGCTACTCTACCTTTCCTAACTAATTGTTGAATAGTAGGCATTTACTGCTGTTGTTTTGTTTATAAATTTAACTAATCCTTTTATCCCAAAAATTGGGAACGCAAAAGTAGGGAACTTAAATTTGATTATCAAGCGGTTAATAGAAATTTAATGGAATGTTTTTATTATAGACAGGACCAGGCGCAAAGAAACAATCAAAAACTCTGCCTCAGCTTAATCAACAGAAGAAGCTATCCTTAATGAATTAGGGGTTATACCAAACCGTGTTTTAAGTAGCCTTCCGAAAGAACTTGGACAATCGAAACCAGACCGATAGGTTATTTCATTGAAAGTAAGATTGGTTGATAATAACTGCTCCCTGGCAAACTCGAGTCGTTTATTAATAATATACTGATGTACACTTATGCCAAAAACGGCTTTAAAATACCGCATCACAAGATTTTCTGAAAGAAAGCAAGCCCTTGATACGTCGCCAACAGATATATTTTCAGTATAAAAAGACTCAACAAAGTCTCTGGCAATATAAACTCTTCTTAGAATTTCAAGTTTTGTAGATCTTTTTATTGCATCCACTTTATGAAATTTACCAGTCAGCTCTGCCTGGTGCAACCAAACGATCCTATGAAAAACCTTCCTTAACGCTTCATCTATCAGCAATCTTTCGCGCCCCCCGGTTTCCTCCAAATAGTTCTTAAACGCGCCGACTTCATAAACAATCTTCTCATTTAGCGGAATTAAAGTTTGAAAAAAAATAAGCTGCCCACTATCCGAGAAAACATTGAAGGGATTATCCAGCAATTTTTCATCCTTCAGGATCACATCGTCGACAGTCGACGCTACAAAAGTCGGATTAAAATAAATAGCGAAAGAGTTCACCCAACCCTCCGACTCTATCCAGCTGGCGTGTTCCTGTCCTTCGTTGACAATTAAAAAATTAGACCTGCTTACAGCGAGTTGCCTTTTGTCCAACTCGTAAAACTCGTTGCCCGAAAACGCAAATTTTAGCGATAAGTTCTCAACATGGTAGGGGAAATAACATTGCTTAAAGCGGGTATTTAAAATAATGTTATCTTTTTTATTCTCTTCATGCAACCTGTCAATAATCTCAACAGAGGCATTATGAAACTGCTCGGCTATCGCTTGTATATACATATCAATTACCCAAAGGAATAGGCTTTTGATAAATATTGCAATGAGGTAAGTCAATTGGGATGTTGACGAAAATCAACTTACAACATCTTTAAATTTAGTGCTTTTCGCATATCCCAAAAATCCCTTCCTGCAGATCTTTGGAATATAAAACTAGCAATTATGAAACGGATAATCTATTTAATGACCTTATTATTTGTAATAGGCATTAGAGCCTTTGGACAATCAACTACAACTAAAGAAGACCCAAGTCTACACGAAAAAATCCAAAGCTTCGTGCGTGCATAGCTTAATAATGAAGTAGCTCAGTTACGAAAAATATTGGATAAAGATGCAGTGATATTTACCCCGGGGAAACTCGGAGAAATTCAAATTTCGAAAGGAGAATATGTGCATTTTTTGCAGCAAGTCGGCAATCTAGATCAGGATTGCTATCCTCAGTACGAGATTATAAGGTATACTGCAAATACTGCCGAGGTAAATGTTAACTTCGCTTATCCTGACTTTGTAGCGAAACATTTTTTGAGCATGGTGAAAAAAGGCGAGGATTGGAAAATAATACAATTAAAAAAGTATATTGAAACAGAACCCGCTCCCGTTACTGTTATGCAACAATAAGCGGCAATTATTTAGCATTGAGGGTATAATACTAGTAACCCCAATGCTAATACCTTTAACTTAGCAAATCTGATCCTTAACTTTAGATCCTTTGAAAATTTCCTTCTCTCAAAGCCTTACCTGTCTTATCCATACTTACTCCAAAAAAATTAAAGTAACTACCAGCTTCATCTCTAGAAATTGCTCTTTCAATAACATTTATAGTTTTAATAGACGCAGGAACACGTTCAAAATAAATTTTGAAGACAAACTTGCCCTCATCGCCCTTCAAAGTTTTCTTTTGAGGAGTCAAGGGAATACCCTCAGCTTTAATAAACTTATATATCTGGTCTCCCTCTGCATTTTGCAGATAAATTGACTTACTCAATGCTATCCAGCCTTCCGCTGTTTGCGCATGTTCGAATGTGATGATAGTAAATTTAGAGACCTGCTCTATCCGGGTAATTGTTGTTGTAGGATCGTCACTCGTTCTATAATATGGATTCTCAAAAACCTGAGAATAAACACTTCCCCAAATCAGAAAAACAGTAAAAACCGTTATAAATAATGCTTTCATGCGTTTTAATTGTAAAACAGCAAAATTATTTTTCCAAAGTATATCTCACAAGGCCTACATCTCGTAACTTTATCGCAGAGCCTTTTACCTTTTATCGAATATAGAAGCCAAGCCTTTTTATATCTCAGTATGGAAAAAAATCACCAACTCGAAATCGCCAGAAACTTCGTGCTTTACACTGATAAAAATATCTTTTTAACAGGCAAAGCAGGAACAGGAAAAACCACCTTCCTCCGCAACCTGAAAGAAGAATGCCCAAAACGCATGGCAATTGTGGCGCCAACTGGAGTGGCTGCAATCAATGCAGGCGGAGTTACCATACATTCCCTTTTTCAAATGCCTTTTGGACCTTACCTAGCTGAAGCTGTTTCTGGCAATAGAGATCCCTTAACCAAGAATAGAAAGTTCAACAAAGAAAAGATTAACCTTATTCAAAGTCTTGACCTTCTAGTGATAGATGAAATAAGTATGGTAAGGGCTGATCTTCTTGACGGAATAGACGAGGTTCTACGCAGATATAAAAACAAATTGAAACCCTTCGGTGGAGTACAATTATTGATGATAGGTGACCTCCACCAGCTGTCGCCGGTAATAAAGGAAGAGGACTGGAGAATATTAAAGCCCTACTATCCGAACCTCTATTTCTTCAGTAGTAAAGCCCTGCTTCAAAGTGCTCCTGCTTGTATTGAACTGAAGCACATATACAGGCAGTCAGACACTTATTTTATAGATATTCTCAATAAAGTAAGGGAAAACAAAATCGATCAGCAGCTTCTAATGCAGCTAAATCAGCGCCATATCACCGACTTCAAGCCAGACGAGGATGAAGGATACATCACCCTCACCACCCATAATAATTCAGCCCTTGATATCAATAACTCAAAGTTAAAAGAGCTCGATACCAAAACCTCAATATTTAAGGCTGTAGTTACAGGCGAGTTTCCTGAATTCAGCTATCCTACAGAATCAGAGCTTGAGCTTAAAGTTGGAGCACAAGTTATGTTTGTAAAAAATGATGTATCAAGAGACAAACTATTTTACAACGGAAAAATAGGAAAAATCACAAGGATCGAAAGTGAACGGATTTTTGTCCGCTGCCCTAAAGAATTTCATGACATCGAAGTAACAGCAACACAATGGGATAACCTTAATTATGAACTAAACCCAGAAACCAAGGAAGTTTCAGAAAAAATAATCGGAACGTTTACTCAGGTACCACTCAAACTTGCTTGGGCAATAACCATCCATAAAAGTCAGGGCTTGACATTTGACAAAGCTATTATTGACGCAGCTTCTTCCTTCGCCCACGGCCAGGTATACGTCGCACTTAGTCGCTGTAAAACTTTTGAGGGGATGGTGCTAAGTTCTCCTATAAAATTAAATAGTGTTAAAACAGATGGCACAATTGCAACTTACACTCGACAGGCAGAACAAAATGCACCAGGTGAGGAGCAACTAATTGCTGCTAAAGCTTCATTTCAGCGTAACATCCTTTCCGAGCTTTTCGACTTTAAAGCTCTGCAGTCGCGGTTATTTTACTGCCGGAAGCAAGCTCAGGAACACTACAACCTGTTACCTCAGACTTCTCTTGAAATTATTGACAGCATTAAGTCCCAAGCTGAAAAGGAAATATACACAGTTGCAGAAACATTCAAAAGAGAAATTGCAAGACTCGATTCAACAATTATCCCACCCGAAGAGAACGATGCTCTACAGCACCGGATTAAAAAAGCGTCGACCTATTTTTTTGAAAAGCTTCACCAAACTTTTTTTGAGCAATTAAAAGCATTATCGCTCGAAACGGACAATAGAGCGGTAAATAAAATACTTAGTGAAGCGAAAGACAATCTAAGGAAAGAGGTAATCGTAAAACTTGCTACCTTAAATATAGCTGTATCGGGACTAAACACCATAGCCTATTTAAGAGCAAAAGCTGACGCAGAAATAGACTTTCAGGCAACGGAAAAAACATCTGAAGCCCGGACTACGACAGCTCCTGCAAGTATTTCGAATGGGGAGCTTTATCAGCTTCTAAAGAAATGGCGAGACGACCTGGCAAAACAAAGAAACACTGCTGTCTATCTTATCCTTCCTTCGAAAGTATTACTAGAGCTTGTTTCCTCTTTGCCCTCATCTTTATATGAGTTGGAGAAGATCAAGGGAGTCGGAAAGCAAAAAGTAAAACAATACGGCCAACAAATCTTGCAGATCATTAATGACTACTGTGGTGAGAATGATATTAAAAGATCTTCATCCCGAAATTCGGTAGATAAAGAAAAAAGCAATCCTGATACAAAAAGACAAAGTCTGGAACTATTTAAAGCTGGAAAGCAGATTAGCGAAATAGCAAAAGAAAGAAATTTAACAGCAGGAACTGTAGAGGGACACCTAATCAGTTATATAGGGACCGCGGAATTAGACTTCTATGAATTAGTACCTAAAAAGAAAGCTCAACAGATAATAGAAACTATTGAAACGCAAAGACTAAGATCTTTGAACGAAATAAAATCAATATTGGGAGACGACTTCTCCTTCGGTGAAATAAAGGCTGTATTAAAGCATTTAGGAGCAATTGAAGCAGCAGAAACAAGCTCGGGGGAGTTATTTTAGAAAAGCATCTTCTTCATACAAGAAGTTTCTGCCCTCACTCTCCCATTCAAACTTCAATTTCCATTGTCCTACAGACAACCCAGAGAGGGGAATATTAACATCTTTGGACCTACCACTATTAATAGGATAGCTCCTATTCTGATTTGCATCTTCTATATTGACGAGGGTCAGTTTACCTTTTGCTGGCTGCACAAAATCCATACTAATACCGTCTGCATCAAATTTAACATTAGGCTCTGACTTATCTACATTGATGTGATTGGAAGTGAAATCCTGCTCGTACAAAAAAGGCCCGGAGCCGACGAAGTCAGCATCAGTTAAACCAGTGCTGTTAACAATAATAATGCGAGCGGTATAAGCTAAAACAACTGCCATACACAGCCCTGATAGTAATACCACCAAAGAAGCGCGTTTCATAAAATGAACATTGTCGCAACTCAATTACACAGGAACAGGGACACTGTTGCAGGCTGTTTTACGCAATAAAAGCAGTAAGGTTACGCAGGGATTTATTATTTGTTGACTTTATTTATCAATACGGGCAAACATTTCCCCCATACTTCCGTATCTCAAGAATGGATAGGATCAGGATAGAAGTTCAAAAAAGCACAGAGGTAATCAATTTCGAAATAGTAGATTATATTCATCATAGACATCATCACTGCAAGTTTGACGTATTTAAAGGCGAAGAACTTGTAGCTAGCTTTGAACCGGATCAATACGGATACCTTCACATTTGCAAAAATCCCGGCAAGTTAGACTCCGAGCTATTGCATCAATTGGCAGAAAAAATTGAATCATACAACCTTTCGGGGAATTAAAAATTTTAGTTCCAAAGGGGATTTGCTTCCGTTAATATCAATGGCTCGCCCTCTGTAACCAGAATAGTATGCTCATGCTGTGCCACAAAACTTCCGTCTCTAGTTTCCATTATCCATCCATCTGCATTTTCATGGGCATAAGTAGCCCTGGTAGAAATAAAAGTCTCAATAGCAACGACAGAATTTTTACGGAAACGAGTTTTATTTGAAGGATCAGAATAGCATAAAATATCATGAGGATCCTCGTGCAAGCTCCTCCCTATTACATGTCCTGCCAGGCTCTTAATAACAGTCAGGCCTTTTTTCTTGGCCTCTGTTTCAATTAATCTTCCAATATCCGAAATCTTCACACCTCCTTTGATTTGATGAATTGCTTTATACAAAATATCTTTTGAAGCATTCACTACCGGCGAAAGATAATTCACATCTTGCCCCAGAATGAAAGATGCGCCATTATCAGAAAAAAAACCATCAACTTCCGCCGACACATCAATATTAACAAGATCCTCATCTTTAAGTACCTTCGAGTCAGAAGGAATACCATGTGCTACCTCATTATTTATGCTAATACAGGTGTAACCTGGAAAACCGTAGGTAACGTTAGGAGCTGATTTCGCACCGTATTCTTCAAGTAGCTTGCTACCATACTACGTATCACCAGTGCTTCCTTCCTCGCCAATCCAGATTATTAATAGCAATATAACCTGCAAGCTAAAAACAGCATGACCCAAGGCTGATATTTTCGGTTAACTTATTTTTGTAGTTTTGCTGCCCAGCAAATTTAAGCAGCAGTTGATATTTTATGTGGGAGAAACTTTCAAAACTCGTTCTTTCAAATCGTTTAACAGTACTCGTCATCTTCCTTCTGATTTCTTTATTTATGGGATGGCAAGCGAGCAAAGTTCAACTATCTTTTTCCGGAAGTAAAGTTCTACCACTTACCGATAGTGCTTTTAGCACTTATAATCAATTTAAGAACAGATTTGGAGAGGATGGAAGTATTCTGGTGCTTGGTGTCCAGTCTCCAAAAATGGATGACTTCCAAACATTTAATGACTGGCGAGCCCTGACCAATGAGATTCAGAAACTACATGGAATTCAGCAAACCCTGTCTATTGGAAATTTATTTGAGTTAAAGAAAGATACTCTTGCGCAAAAATTCCGTTTTGAGCCTTTGGTAAAAGAACCATTGAGATCGCAGAACGAGTTGATCGCCTTTAAAAAGAAACTCTATAACCAAAGGTTCTATGATGGACTTATATTCAACAGCAGGAAAAACGCATCCTTAATGGCGATCACCTTCGACAGGAAGGTTCTAAATTCAAAGGAGCGCATTCCGGTGATAAACTCAATCCTGACCAAGAGTAAAGCTTTCAGTAAAAAACATAACATTAGCCTCCATTACTCGGGCCTTCCTTACATCAGGACGGTAATTAGTAAGAAAGTTTCGCAAGAGTTTGCATTATTCCTAGGTCTTTCCATACTGGTAGCAGCTCTGATCCTATTTGTATTCTTCAGGTCCTTTTACGCGGTCATATTTCCTGTGATAGTGGTAATTGCCGGAGTTGTATGGAGCTTGGGAATTTTAGTCCTATTTGAATACGAGATAACATTGCTTACGGGATTAATTCCACCACTTATTGTAATTATTGGTATTCCCAATAGCATCCTTTTGTTAAATAAATTTCACAATGAATATGGCAAACATAGGCATAAACAACAAGCACTTCAAACTGTAATTTCTCGTGTTGCAATCACAACATTTATTGCCAACCTTACAACCGCCATTGGTTTTGGCGTTCTATATATTACTCAAAGCGAACTACTCATGCAATTTGGTATTGTTGCTTCAATAAGCATCCTCGCTACTTGGTTAATGTGCTTATGTTTAATACCAATTATCTTCAGCTATCTCCCTGCTCCTGATCTTAAGCACATTAAACACCTGGAGACTCCGTTCCTGAGAAGACTGCTTGCTACAATCGATAATCTTGTTCATAACAAAAGGAATTGGGTATACATTACTACATTTTTCCTTTTGATTATATCCGGATACGGGATTACTAAGATTAATATTAACGGTTACATTGTTGATGATCTACCTAAAAATGACCCTGTATATCGTGACCTCAAGTTTTTCGACAGTAATTTTGAAGGAGTGATGCCATTCGAATTAAGCATCGACACGAGAAAAAAAAACGGGGTAATGAAAATGCCGGTAATAAACAAAATAGAGAGACTTCAGGAAATGATATCCTCTTATTCGGAGTTTTCGCGGCCTATATCTCTCATCGAAGTGCTCAAATTTTCATCCCAGGCTTTTTATGAGGGTAATACAGATTTCTACAGAGTTCCTTCAGATTTCGAAATGAACTTTATCCTCGCCTACGCTGCCCATTCGGGAGGCAATGGGAATCTTTTAAAAAGCTTTGTAGATAAAAACCGGCAAGTAACAAGGGTTAGCTTTCAGATGGCAGATGTGGGTTCTAAACGAATGAATCAGCTAATTGATGAAATTAAGCCACGAATAGATTCTATAATGAATCCAGAGCGATACACTGTAGATGTAACAGGAACAAGTATTATTTATGTTAAGGGCACAAATTATTTAGTAGAAAACCTGCGGGATAGTCTTTTAATTGCGGTAGCTTTAATTGCCTTACTAATGTGGATTTTATTCCGCGGTTTAAAAATGATCCTTATTTCTCTTATTCCAAACATCATCCCACTAATTATTACCGCTGGAATCATGGGCTTTACAGGAATTCCATTAAAACCTTCCACTATTCTCATTTACAGTATTGCTTTTGGAATAGCCTCCGATCAAACAATTTATTTCCTTACCCGATACCGCTATGAGATGAAAGTGACAAATCACAGTATCTCAAAACTTGTTTCAGATACAATTGCTGAAACTGGTATCAGTATGATCTATGTTGCACTAATCCTCTTTTTTGGTTTCGGCATTTTCATAGCCTCTACATTCGGAGGTACCGTTGCTCTGGGAATACTTCTATCAATAACACTATTGGTCGCTCTTGTTTCGAACCTTACGCTTCTACCGGCTTTACTGTTGAGCTTGGAAAGTGGGTTGTCTAAGAAGAAGGTCCAAGCTTTTATTGAGAAGGAATAGAATAAATAAGCGCAAAAGCAAGGAACATTAAGAGGCCGGAGAAACTTTCTTCGGCTTTTTTAATTCCAGTCGAAAACGTTTCTTTTTCTCTTTGTCCTCTGCGCGTTCTTCTCTAAGCCCCTGAGCCTCCACTTTTCTCATAAAGCTATACAGCACTAAAATAAATCCGAGCCCAAAAAGGATTACCCCCGGGACCATCAACCATCCATAATGGTTTTGATTGTCCTCCATCATTAGGTAGCCGCCAATATTGAGAGCAATTCCGACAAACAGCGAAATTAAGCCTCTTTTTAAAAATCTATTCATAAACGCATTTACAGTTAAGGAAATTTACAGCTATAAATTTATGTGCTAAAATCACGCCATCCATAACATTGCTTAATTAAGTATAAACACCTAAGGCTTTTGTACACTAAACCATACAAAAGGTATTTTTAATACTCCTGTTGACCCAAATACGGGAAACCGAAAAGGCAGCTAATTCTCAATTCAAATCCCTAAATTTGCAGCCTTAAAATTTGTTTAAAATCCTGATGTACAAAGAATATAAACAACTTAACTTATCTGAAACCGGAAAGGAAATCCTGGAGTATTGGAAGAATAATAGCATATTCGAAAAAAGTGTTACAAACCGTCCGGCTTCTAAACCATATACATTTTACGAAGGACCTCCCTCCGCTAATGGAATGCCTGGTATCCACCATGTTATGGCCAGAACTATCAAAGATATTTTTTGCCGTTATAAAACCTTAAAAGGGTTCCGTGTAGAACGTAAAGGAGGTTGGGATACCCATGGTCTACCGATCGAACTTGCCGTAGAAAAGACCCTAGGTATAGTTAAAGAAGACATCGGAAAGAAAATATCTGTTGAAGAATATAACGCTGCCTGCCGTAGGGAAGTAATGAAATTTACTGACGTCTGGAATGACCTGACGGAGAAAATGGGCTATTGGGTGGATTTAGAGAATCCATACATTACCTACGAAAACGAGTATATCGAGACATTGTGGTGGATATTAAAAGAGCTATATCAGAAAGGCTATTTATATAAAGGTTATACCATTCAGCCTTTTTCTCCGGCTGCCGGAACTGGCCTAAGTTCTCATGAGCTTAACCAGCCGGGAACTTACAGGAACGTAAAAGATACCACAATCGTTGCCCAGTTCCGGGTTAAGAAAGATCAGGTACACCCCTTAATGTCTGTTCTTTTTCAGAACGAATTGGAGGATACTTCTATATTGGCATGGACAACTACCCCATGGACTCTTCCTTCAAACAGCGCTCTAGCTGTAGGAAATAACATCCCGTACGTAAAAGTCAGAACTTTTAACCAATATACGTATTCGCCCGTGAGCGTCATACTCGCCAAAGATTTGATAGCTAAACATTTCAAAGCAGATGCACAAAATGCTTCTTTTCAGGAGTATAAAGCAGGTGACAAATTGATTCCTTGGGAAATTGCAGCTGAATTTACAGGTACGGAGCTTGTGGGACTTCGCTACCATCAGCTTCTGCCTTACGTGACTAATGAAGAACTTGAGGCAAATGGTTTCCGGGTAATACCTGGAGACTTTGTTACTACAGAAGATGGAACAGGGATCGTTCATATTGCTCCTACTTTCGGTGCTGACGACTTCAGAGCAGCGAAGGCTGCAGGAGTTCCAGCAGTGGTAGTAACTGATGCCGAGGGCAGGCAACATCCATTGGTTAATCGTCAGGGAAAGTTCGTAGATGAAGTTACGGATTTTGCAGGTCGTTACGTAAAAGAAGAATATTACGCCACTGACCATACAGGAGAAAAAGATTTCAAGCCTACAGATGTTCTGATCGCGATTAAGCTTAAAGAAGAAAATAAAGCATTCGACGTAAAGAAATACGAACACAGTTACCCTCATTGCTGGAGAACAGACAAGCCCGTCCTTTACTATCCGCTCGACAGCTGGTTCATCAAGACAACAGCAGTTAAAGACCGTCTGGTTGAATTAAACAAATCTATAAACTGGAAACCAGAGGCAACTGGCACAGGCCGCTTTGGTAATTGGCTGGAGAACCTGGTGGATTGGAACCTTTCGCGTTCGAGATATTGGGGAACACCCCTCCCTATCTGGAGGACAGAAGACAGTACTGAAGAGATCTGTATCGGGTCTATACAGGAATTAAAGGAAAAAATTATTGAAGCTGTAGACAGTGGGTTACTGGATCAGGAAGAATTAGATAAAGCACAAGCTCAAATACTTCAAATTACTGAAGGCAACTTTGATCTGCACAGACCGTATGTCGATGATGTTATTATCATATCTTCTACCGGAAAGAAGATGCTGCGTGAGCCAGACCTAATCGATGTTTGGTTCGATTCAGGCGCAATGCCTTACGCTCAATGGCACTTCCCTTTCGAAAATCAGGATAAATTCGAGAACGCCTATCCTGCAGACTTTATCGCAGAAGGTGTAGATCAAACCCGTGGATGGTTCTTCACGCTCCATGCCATTGCAGTAATGCTTAATGATTCGGTAGCATTTAAAAACGTGGTATCAAACGGACTTGTGCTAGATAAAAATGGCAATAAGATGTCAAAAAGGCTGGGCAATGCTGTTGATCCCTTTGAAACGATCGAAAAATACAGCGCAGATGCAACTCGCTGGTATATGATCAGTAATGCCTCGCCCTGGGATAACTTGAAGTTCAACATAGAAGGCCTGGATGAGGTTCGCCGCAAGTTCTTCGGCACCCTTTATAACACTTATGCTTTCTTCGCCCTCTACGCCAATATTGACAACTTTAAGTATAAAGAGGCAGAGATTCCACTTGCTGAAAGGCCAGAGATAGACCGTTGGATCATTTCATTGCTAAATACACTTTCACAGGAAGTAGACAGCTTTTACGCAGAATTTGAGCCAACTCGTGCTGCCCGTGCTATTCAGGACTTTGTGGATGAACATTTAAGTAACTGGTACGTCCGCCTTTGCCGCCGTCGCTTCTGGAAGGGTGACTATAGCAGTGATAAAATATCAGCTTACCAAACGCTTTATACCTGTCTGTCAACAATAGCTAAATTAATGTCGCCCGTCGCGCCTTTCTTTAGCGAGCGTTTATTCCTTGATTTAAATACAATTACTCAAAAAGATCAAGCTGAATCAATCCACCTGTCAGATTTCCCAACTTATCAGGAAGAATTAGTTGATAAAGATCTTGAAGAACGCATGTCATTAGCTCAGGATATTTCGTCCATGATCCTATCCCTGCGTAAAAAGGTTGGCATCAATGTTCGCCAACCATTAAACAAGATTTTAATGCCGGTTTTAGACAGCAGTTTCCAGGAAAAAGTTGAGAAAGTAAAGGACTTAATCCTTTCCGAAACCAATATTAAAAACATTGAGTATATTAACGATACTTCTGGTATCATCAAAAAGAAGGTTAAACCTAATTTTAAAGCATTAGGCGCGAAAGCTGGCAAAAACATGAAAGATGTTGCTGCTTTTATAAATAACCTATCACAGCAAGAGCTTGCCGACTTTGAGAAAGAAGGTACTGTAAGTTTCAGTAGAGATGAGTTTAGTTTAACGATTTCAGTTGATGACGTAGAGATTATTGCGGAAGATGTTCCTGGATGGCAGGTAACAAATATGGGAAAACTAACCGTTGCTTTAGATGTTACGGTAACTAACGAATTGAAGCAGGAAGGTATTTCCCGTGAGTTGATCAATCGCATTCAGAATCTTAGAAAAGATAAAGGCTTTGAAGTAACAGATAAGATCAATGTGAGGATAATTGAGCATCCCTATATAACTGAAGCTGTACAAGCGAATTTATCATATATTAGCGCCGAAATTCTGGCAGCTTCATTCAATTTAGATAAAAATCTATCAGAAGGTGATAGTATAGAAATCGACGAGCAGGAATTTTTAGTAACTCTTACAAAAGCTTAATATGGAAAATAACGAGAAAACAAGGTACTCAGACGTAGAACTACAAGAATTTAAGGAACTTATTTTAGAGAAAATTCGCATAGCTAAGGAAGAGTTAAATGCATTAACCCAATCATTGAGTAATCCTAATTTAAACGGCACTGATGATACAGCAGGAACATATAAAACACTCGAGGATGGATCGGCAACACTCGAAAAGGAGCAGACTAATCAATTAGCTGCACGCCAGAAAAAGTTTATCGAGAACCTAGAAGCAGCCTTAGTACGTATTGAGAACAAAACTTACGGACTGTGCCGGGAAACAGGCAAGCTGATCCCGAAAGAACGTCTAAGGGCCGTACCTCATACTACCTTGAGTATGGAAGCAAAATTGAAGCAATCTTAAATGAAAGCATATACCAAGCCTGTATTGGCTATTATTTTAATACTACTTGCAGACCAGGTTCTGAAAATCTGGATAAAGCTAAACATGACCCTTGGCCAGGAATTTAGATTTCTTGGAGATAGGGGTATGATACATTTCACAGAAAACAACGGCATGGCATTCGGTATGGAGTTTGGAGGTGTAGCTGGAAAGCTTGCCCTAACGCTATTTCGCATTGTAGCTGTTTCCCTTATAGGATATGGAGTTGTATACCTTATTAAGAAAAAGTACCATCGCGGCCTCATCTTAAATGTCGCATTAATTTTTGCCGGCGCGTTGGGAAATATTATCGATTCCACTTTCTATGGAATGCTTTTTAGTGAGAGCACATACTTCCAGCCAGCGCAGTTCCTTCCTGGAAATGGGGGATATGCAGGGATTTTTCAAGGTAAAGTGGTAGACATGTTCTATTTTCCATTAATACAAGGTACTTTCCCTTCTTGGTTCCCTATATGGCAGAATGAAGAATTCGTTTTCTTTAGACCAGTTTTCAACATTGCAGATGCTGCAATCTCCATAGGTGTAATTGCCATTCTTATATGGCAGAAACGATATTTTAAAGAAGAAAAAATAGAGGAAAGCTATCCACATAGCGAGATCATTGAAGAATAAATAATAAAGCCCCGTCCCGGGCTTTATTATTTTAACGGCCTTCCTTCTTTAACTCAACACACCTGCAAATCCTCAAATCTTATTTTAATGTTAACTTAACATTTAGTTTACAATAAATATTAAGTTTTCACCCTTTTGAAACTCCTTCATTTTTTTTACGTTTAATTTATATTAAGTTTATGTAAATTCCGATTGCCATGAGGAGGCTTGTAAAACTGATTTGCTTTGCTTTCCTGATATTTGAAATGGTGCAACTGAAAGCCCAGGAACAGTATCGGGGGTATAGCTTTGAGTTTTACGAAGGCACGGTGAATTTTCAAGTGCCTCAAGCTGCTATTATCAATACAGACAGTATTCCGCATCAGAATGAAGTCCATAAATTCTATGATCAGATAAACAAAACTGATTATAAAATTATTCTAGCCTCCCTGTTGCATTATAAAGAATCACATAAATTGAACGACTGGCTATACTACCAGTTAGTTAGAAAAACAGCCCAGCAACTGGCACCCAAAAAAGAAAACTATTTCAGATATACTCTTTATAAGTGGTTCCTTCTTTCCCAATCTGGTTTTGATGCGCGACTGGCAATTGCTAATCGTAAGATAATTTTTTACGTTAGGAACGAGGAAGACATTATGGACATACCTTTTTTCAAAGTGGAGGGAAACAAGTACATGTGTTTGAATTATCATGACTATGGGAAGATCGATTTTGCGAGGGAAGTTGCAATTCCAGTAGAAATAAATATCCCAGGCGCAACGAAGGAGTTCTCCTATAAAGTCACCAGGATGCCTGAATTTAAACCAGAGAATTACTCAGAAAAGGATCTTAAGTTCAGCTATAAACAAAGGGTGTATCACTTTAAAGTTAAAGTGAATTCTGAGGTTCAGAACATTTTCGCTAATTATCCAGTTGTAGACTTTGCCACCTACTTTAATATTCCTTTAAGTCATGAAACTTATGGATCTTTAATTCCTGTTTTAAAAAAAGCAGTAGAGGGCAAAAGTCAGAAAAGAGGTATTGAATATCTTATGAATTTCACCCGTTATGCCTTCCTCTACCAGGATGATAGCCAGCTTTTTGGAAAGGAAAAACGGTTTGCACCCGAACAGACCCTATTCGCGGAGTATAGTGATTGTGATGACCGCGCAGCTCTATTCTTCTACCTGGTAAAGGAAATATATAATCTTCCAATGATTGCGCTTCTATATCCAACTCACATAACTGTAGCTGTAGCATTTGATAAACCTATTGGAAACCCCATCATTTACCAGGGAAAACATTATTCTATCTGTGAGCCAACTCCTCAAGGTAATAACCTTAAGATCGGTCAAGTTGCGTTAAAACAGCAGCATACTGCTTATACTGTTGTTTACCACTACGACCCCAAAAACAGCAATTAAATACTGCTGCGTTTCTTGCCCTGTATGTTACGTTTGCTACGTTTTTGTCGTCCTTATTATAAAGCAATTCTATTTTAAAGATGTTTATGGAATTAAGTTTCCACAAGCATCATAAGTACACACACAGTAGACAAATTTATGAAAAGAATATTCTTCATCGCGTTAATTAGTGGTATCACGATTACCACATCAGCTCAGACAGTTGATCTTCGTAGAAAAATTGAAGTTTCAGGATCAGCAGAAACCGAAGTAACCCCTGATATCATTCATGTTGGTATTTCCCTCAAAGAACACTATCGGGACAATGCCAACAAGAAAAAAGTTGATATTGAGGACCTGGAAAAGCAACTTTACTCTGCTGTAATAAGTGCTGGAATACCTAAGGAAAACTTCACTATCAATAACATTTCCAGTTATAACTACTCTTGGGAAAAGAAGAAAAACCCGGATTTCCTGGCAAGGAAACAATACCGGATCAAAGTAACCGATCTGAATAAGTTTAATCAGATACTAAATGGAATTGACTCCAAGGCCATCGAGTACACGAACATTGAATCTTATGATTATTCTAAAATAGAATCGTTGAAAAGAGACCTAAAAATAAAAGCACTTCAAGCCGCAAAGGACAAAGCAAGTTTTTTGGCAGAAGCCGTTAATGACAAAGTGGGAGATGCGATAGAAATACAGGAGATCAACAATGAAGTTTACCCACAGCCATATTATCGGGCAAATGTAATGATGATGGATAAGGCGTCAGTGGCAGAATCCGCACCAGTGCCAGATATCGATTTTAAAAAGATTAAGCTAAACTACCAGATGAGAGCAATTTTTGAGCTTAAATAAAATAGTTAAGGGATTAGACCAAAGGTACGATTAATACTGAAGGTCCAATCCCTTCTATAAATCTTAAGAAAGCGCAAATTGATTGACGATCTTCTCCAATTCGTCTAAATCAAAAGGCTTAGCAATATAAGCGTCAGCACCAGCCTTCTGTGAAAGAATTTCAACATCATTATTAGCAGAAAAGTAAATAACCGGGATATTGGAAAGCTCCGGATCTGCTTTTAGCAATTGAGTAGCCTTTATTCCTCCTGTGTCTGGAATCCAGTTGTCCATCAAGATAACATCGGGCCTTTTTTCAGAAATAATTTGTAAAATATTATTACAAGTTGTTCGCGTATGGACTTCCCACCCCTTCTCCGTCAGTAAATATGTGAGAATTTCTAAAATATCCACATCGTCATCAAAAATTACTATACGCTTCATTCAAGCATAAAGCTATAACAAATAAATGAACCTGCAAAAATTTAATTATTAATATATTTTGAAAGCAGAAATCTATTCTGTCAATTTGCAATAGGTAAATCAAACCAAAATGTAGATCCCTTACCTTCTTCACTATAAACTCCTACATCGCCTTCATGGCGTTTAACAATTTCGGCGGAAATGAATAACCCTAAACCTAGTCCGGAAAACTTCTGTGAAGACTCCTGAACCCTGAAGAATCTGTCGAAGACAAAATTTATCTTATCTTCCGGAATACCAATCCCAAAATCGGTAACATAAACTCTCACTTTATCCTCTTCTTTCCTGATATTTACCAGTACCTTCTCTGAATCGGGCGAGTACTTGATAGCGTTTGATAAGAAGTTAACAATAACTTGTTCCAGGCGATGCATGTCTCCCCAAACCGGAATCTCTTTTTCCCCCTCTACAAGAATTGTATGCCTGATTGAGTCGTTCTGCATTTGATCAACTGAGCTTTGTACAACCTCATCGATGTAGAACCTGTCTTTCTCAAACTGTAATTTCCCAGCTTGGATCTTTGTTACATCCAATAAGTCCTCAACTAAGGCAGTAAGGCGATTTACTTGCTTGTTCGCTTTCTCAATGAAAGACTGGATCTTTTCCACCTCTACTTTCCGCGTACTTAAGCGTTCAGCAATTTGCAAAGATGCTTTCATACTGGTAATAGGTGTTTTAAGCTCATGACTTGCAATACTCATAAACTCGTCCTTCTTCTGCATCAACAGCTTGGTAGCCTGCTGGGCAAGTTCTTGTTCCGTTATGTCCGTTAAACTGCCTATATATCCTTCAAATGAGCCTCCAAACACAGGATTTGCCTGTGCAAGAACCCAGTGATACTCCCCTTTTATACTTCTAAGACGGAACTTGGAATAGAATATTTCTCTCGCCTCAAAGGCCTTCAAAAACTTATTATACTCCTTGTCTGCATCATCCTGATGAAAAGCTTTGCTCCACCCTAAACCCATACTGTCGTTAAAGCTAAGACCAGTGAATGAAATCCACTTTTTATTGACGTAGTTACAATCCCCTTTTTCATCAACTTTCCAGATCATGAAAGGAGATTGGTCTGCCAGTTGACGAAAATAGTCCTCACTTTCCTTCAAGGCTTCAGAAGCGGTCTTCTGATCATGAATGTCGGTACTCGTACCCACCCATATTACAATTTCCCCGTTATCATCCCTCTGGGGTATGCTTCTACTTAAATGCCAGCGATACTCTCCATCAGCGCCTAAGATCCTTCTCTCCATCTCGAAATCCAGTCCAGATTTGACAGACTGGAGCCATAGCTCTCTATTCTTTTCGCGATCTTCAGGATGTATAACATTAAGCCATTGCCAGCCTTCAAGCTCATGCATATCCTTGCCTGTATAATCCAGCCAAACCTTGTTGAAATACTCCCCCAGTCCGTCGGGCTTTGCAGTCCATACCTTTTGTGGTACTGATTCGGCGAGGAACCTAAACCTGCCTTCATTTTTCTTAATCTCCTGATTAGCCCTGATCATATCAGATACATCAAAAGCAAAGGTGGCAACTCCATCTACTATCCCCTCATTACTATACACGGGCTGATAGACGAAATCAAACCAGGCATCTTCTAAAATACCTGTTCTGTTCTTATCAAATCGGATATGGAATGCTTTTCCAAAGAATGGAATTCCGGTTTTGTATACTTGTTGAATCAACTCGTGTGACTCAGTACTCGCAGGCTTGTACTCTCCTATCAGATCTCTATTATTTTTACCAACAAGGTCAGACCTTTCGAAATAATCCATTGCCGTTTGATTTACGAATTCAACCCTTAGGTCCTCTCCTCGGCGAATGGAAATAAGCGCAGGGGCATTCATAAAAATACCTTTAAACTCATCCTGCTGTTTCTGAATAATTCTTTGAAGTTCCTGTTCTTTTTTCTCCGCTTCCTTTTTTGCTGTAATATCGATGATATAGGTAACGGCAACAGCATCATCTTCGCTTACTGAGGCAGCCCCTAATAACACGCAAATCCGCGAACCGTCTTTGCGAAGATATTCTCCCTCGAAGGGTGGACATACACCACTAGTCCAAATTTGCTCTGCGGCGAGCCTGTTTTTTTCCAGGAATTCAGGCGGAGTAATTCTGCTCCAGGCAATGAGGCCATTCTTCAAATCTTCCTTGCTGTAGCCGATCATCTGCAAAAAAGCATCATTTGCATTTATAATTACAGAATCTTTATTGGTAAAAAGCATCCCTATCATGTTTGATTCGAATACTTTACGGAATCGGCTTTCACTTTTGATAATTTGATACTGGGCCTCTTTTAGTTCAGAAATATCTAACCTTGAACCGAGCATTCTATACGGCGTACCGTATTCATCCTGCAATAAATAACCCCTGTCTAGAATACAAGCATAAGACCCATCGTTCTTTTCGAATCGATACTCCTCCGTCCATTGATCACTACCTTTGTTAATAACCGAATTAATACTTTTCCTTACACGATCCCTGTCTTCAGGATGGATTTTACTAATCCAAAAGTTACTACTATGGACCTCTTCAGAATCATCGTACCCGAATAGTTTAAAGAAGCTATCACTCCACCATAAACTATTATTAACCAAATCCCAATCCCAAATAGCGTCGTTTGTTGCCTTGGAAACAAGTCTGAACCTTTCTTCAGAAATGCTAAGTTCCCGAGTTCTTTCAATTACTTTGTCTTCAAGTTCAAGATTCAGCTGCTTGAGGTTTTCCCGCACCGAGATCAGTTCATTATAATTCTGTCTTAATTTCTGCTCTCCATCCCGCTTGTCAGTAATGTCAGTGAAGGTTGCCACAAAGCCGTCCATCATTTTAACTGCCACAACCTCGTACCAGCGATCACCGATACTAAGCTCTGTGTGAAGAGGGTTGCCTTTATCAACCACCTCCACACAACTCTTCGAAAAATCTGTGCCCGACAAGCTGGCTATCTCATTCAAGTGCTTACCTGCCTGATTTATACTTCCCCCTAATATGGTGTCAGAAGCATAATTACAAGTAAGGATAACAAAGTCCTCTATCTGGCTATTATAGTTCCTTACCGCTTTAAATGCGATAATAGAACTTAAACTAGAGTTAAAGACCCCATTTATAATATTATTAAGATTTGCAATGGCCGAAATATCTACGAAGGTGATAATTGCACCGTCTGTCCGTTTATCCTGCCGGACATACGGCATGATCCTCATCAGATAGCGTCTATCATTTGTAAGGATAATTTCCTTCTCTACGATTTCATCTGTGTCTATTACGTGAGCAATATCTCTTAGTAGATTTTCGTATCGGATATTCGTTGATATATGACTGATGGGCCGTCCAATGTCACTCTCTATCAGATTAACCAGTCTTAAAGCCGAGGCGTTAAACTTCCTTATATTCTGATTTCTATCGATAAATATCTGGCCTATATCAGTGCTTCTGAAATAGTTATTCAGATCATCATTCAGCTCGATCAGCTCTTTGATTTTAAGCTGATGCTCTGTGTTTAAAGTATGTAATTCCTCATTAAGCGACTGCAACTCCTCATTACTCGACTGCAATTCCTCATTGGCTGAAAGCAACTCTTCGTTGCTTGACTGCAATTCTTCGTTTGTGGTTTCCAGCCCCTCGACTGCCATCTGCAAATTGGAGCGGGTTTCATTTAACTCAGCCTCCAATTCAGCGATATATTCGTTATGCTCGGCGCTAGGTATCGGATGACTTTCTTCTCTTACATGTATCTGGCTCAAGCTGTTTTCTCCCAGAACAACAAGAGTGTATGGCTTTCCCCGTAAAGGCTCTGCTGGCCTAACAGAGATACTCAAGAACAGGTCCGCTTGATCCTGCTTTACACGTACACTTTTAAGAAAAACTTTAGTCTCCTCTTTCCAACTTTTACGAATTGCGGTATTAAGAGCTACAGACAGTTCCTGAGGAACCATCTTGAGAATATTCAGGTTCAGCTTTTTCTCGGGAAGAGATAAGAATCGGCTGAAATTGCCTACTGATTCTTTAATTTCGTAATTCTTATCTATATAAAAACATACATAGCCAAAGTCATCTATAATAGCTTCGGTGAGATCTTCAGCCAACGGATTACTCTTTTTTTGTATACTCTTTGTTAAAGTTTGAGAAATTCTTGGTTGCTCGCCCTTATTATCCAGCTGCCTGTAAACTTCATATGGGGAGATCCGGTTTTTTCCGATCTTACGGTAAATCTTCCACTTACTATTAACCTCATCCACCGAATCTTTAATGGATGAAGCTGTTTCACTTGTACCCAGGAAAAGATAGCCGCCGGTATTAATAGAAAAATGAAGGGTATTCATAACTTTCTGCTGCAGCACGCTATTCATATAAATGAGCATATTCCTACAACTTACCAGATCATTTTTAATAAAGGGAGGATCTTTAATTACATTATGTCTTGCGAAAACTATTTGTTTGCGAATACGCGGGATGATGGAATAGGATTTACCCTCCTTAACAAAATATTTTTTAAGTGTATCCTCATCTATGTCTTTCTCAATAGACTGAGGATATAGATTTTTAGCTGCAAAGCCAATACTGCTTTCGTCAATATCTGTTGCAAAAATTTTAACTTCCAGCAAACGGCGGAAACGTTGAATGTACTGGTCTATAAGAATAGCCAAAGAATAAGCCTCTTCTCCTGTACTACAGGCACAGATCCAAACTTTTAGAATCTCTCCATCCTGCTTATCATTCACAATATCGGGCAGAACTTGCTGGAATAAGGCTTCAAAAGCTTGCTTATCGCGAAAAAATCGTGTTACACCAATTAAAAAGTCTTTGCTAAGACTCTTGACCTCTTCAGGACTTTGTCTCAGCACTGCAACATAATCATCCAGCTTTTTGATGTTATGTTGACCCATTCTCTTTCCTATCCTCCTAATAATCGTAGGGGTTTTATAGTAATGGAAATCGTACCCGTGCGCCTTATGTATGAGGTTAAAAATATCATCCAGTAAACGATCGTCTATCTTGCCCTTATTTAAAACAAGGATAGGACTCTCATTTACATGATTATAGATTTCTTCAGGGATCATCTCCGGAGGCAAAATCAAATCCGCATTGCCAGATGCTATTGCACTATTTGGCATACCATCAAATTTGGCGGTAACGGGATCCTGAACAATAACCATCCCTCCACAACTTTTGATCACTTCAATCCCTCGGGTTCCGTCAGAGCCTGTTCCTGATAAGATAATCGCGATAGCTTTATCCTTCTTCTCCTGAGCTAATGAATAAAGAAAACGGTCAATTGCTGTGTTAGGCTGCTTGTCAGGAACTTTCTCTACCAGATGTAACTTCCCGTTATAAATAGTCATTAACTTATTATTGGGAATTACATAGATACATTCCTTTTGTACCGTCATTTTATCTTCCGCTTCGAAGACCTTCATGTGGGTGTGTTTCGACACCAGCTCTACAAGCAGGCTTTTATAATCCGGTGAAAGGTGCTGTATAACTATGAAAGAAAAGTTGGCATTGGTGGGCATATTGTCGAAGAATTCGTGAATAGCTTCCAGGCCACCGGCAGACGCACCAATAGCAACTACATAATGATCTAGCTTCGTAGAATTCCTTTTTATTAAACCTTCATTCACCGTCTTTTCCATAGATGTAAAGCCGCCCTAACTATATATGTATTTAGTAGAATATTCAAATATAAAGCTTCTAAGGCTTTCTGCAACCCTTACTTCTTCTCCTGACCATGGCAACGAGGTCCCTTTAACTGTTTCCTGCCATATTGAAAACGAATTTCTAGGGTGATACTTTTTTCCATCTGGCTCAAACCTAATGGCTTCGCTTGGATTTCCACCCCAGCTGACCGTTGTTTGTACTTCCGGCCGAAAAAGCAAAAGAAAATCTTCATTTCGGCCACCGATTGGGATGGCAAGCAATCCACTGACCTCTTCTATAAAATTTTGCGCGGGCTCGAAAGTGCTGGAAAGATTGCTTTCCACAAAGGCCTCTGAAATCATTTTATGCTGGAGCCAAAACACGAGATGCTTTACATCTTCAACTTGTGGCGTTTTTCCCTGCAAATGAACTTTCCCCTTATAAACCAGAGCGAGACCACCTGCACTAAATAATTCTAGGAGTTCGTTATCTTTTTTAACCAGCCCCGAAAATAGCTCATTCACACTGTAAATACCATCTAGAACCAACCTCTTTTTCTCCCATAGCGTACTCTTATACTCAAACTGCTCCTGATATAACATAGAGGTAATCTTAGATGAGATCAACTCAGACAAAAGTTCAAAGACAGAACAGACCTCGTAATTGAGATACTTTGCTTCCCTGTGATGGCAGGATATTAATGCCCACAACTGGCCGTTGCGAATTATACGGATGGACATAGATGCTTTTATTCCCATGTTCTCCATATATTCCAAATGTACCCCTGCAACACTCCGAAGATTACAATCGGTAAGATCAATAAAAGAATTGGTGAGCGGATTAATCACCGGATATACCTTCACGGGCTTGTCCTCTCGATTTGGTATTAAGCGATAAGTATTCTTATGGTATAATGCACGAGCTTGCTTTGGGATATCAGATGCAGGGAACTTAAGCCCAATGTAAGGTTCCATATCCAACTCCCTTTCCTCGGCAATCACTGTTCCGTTCCAATCTGAATCGAATTGATACATCAAAACACGGTCAAAACCAGCGAGTTTCCTTAGGGCAGAAACAGAAATCTGGCAAATGGTTTCAATTGAGCTTGCTGAATTAACTTCCGCCATTACATATTTCATCTCCTGATAAACCTCAAGAAACGACTTTCGGGTATCCGCCTTTTCCAATTCAGCCACCAGCAAGGTTTCCTTCATGTGAACAAGAGCAATATACTCAACCTCAATGTCTCCTATGCTGATATTCAAATTAAGAGGTATCTTGTCAGAAATGCCTTTAGCAAAGCTTGCCTCAAGCATTTTTATTTGCTCCTTACTTACAAAATCAGAAAGATTTGAATCAACAACATCGGCTACATCCTTTCCGAACACTTCCGAGACGTTTTCGCTTGCCTGAACAATCTTTAAATCTTCCTTACTTAACACAACTAAGTATCCATAAGGTTGAATTTGATTAATGTGATGAAGCGGCAAACTACCACAAAACTCCGAGTCATAATTTTTTTTGCTCATGCTAGCCAATCTTTAAATTTTATAAAGGTCTCATCCGCACTCTCTATTACGATTTTCCAGACTTCTTCTGGTAAAGCATCCAACACACCTTTAAATTTGTCCCACATCTCTCTCGTTCTGTCTCCATAGGAATAGAAAAAAGAAACACCTTCGGATGCAGGTATTCCTAGTCTCTCTGTTACCATTTTAGTAATGATTGTTCCACCAAGCGTAGAACCTTCAAGTACATATAACGCCCCAAGTGCCTCGTACGTGTTCTTTATCTCAGGTAAGTCTTCACACAAAACAACCCTGGGATCTGCCCTAAATTGCCGTAAATCTACCATCAGGTCGTCAGATTTACGTCTTTCAGCATAATCAGGTACAATGTTTATATCAAGATTTTTACTTATTTTCTCTTCAAGCGGCTTAATGTAGCCATAAAACTTCCTTAAAATCTCAACGTAGTCGCCTTCAACAGATAGTGACTTTAACTTGCCAATGAGCAGCTTTTCCAGTTGTTGATGTGATTCAATAGTTTTATCTTTAAGGACTAAACTCAATTTCATTAGAGGACAAAATGTAAAAAGCGGCAATGATAAGCATTAGTAATTTCTAATACTCATCTTTGCTAAAGTTTCGTAATTAATTAATCTCAAAATAAGATTGGAGTGAAATTCACTCATCATCACTAATAATAAAAACAGGATGGGTATGAAAACCTTATATTCTATATCTTAAAGATAAGGAGTTACCAATGGCCCGAACTAACTCATCTACTATAGGTAAAGTGTTCTCTTTCTGCTTCCACCCCCGATCATCCTTATAAAGCGTAACTGTATTACCTTGTAGTAAAATTTCAGACTCCACAACTCTGTTGTTCTGATTTAATTTTAATAACTGATAATGAAATTTAGCGCCCTCCAGGCTTATAGTAAAAACCTGCCCCATATTTTATTTTCCTTTTTAATTCATAAACAACAACTTACGCTAAGTTGTTTGTAGCTCCCGCAAGTATTGTTTCTGAACTAATTGAGTTTAAAATTGGTTAAAAATCCATGCAGTAATTTGCCATAAAAGATAGATCATTAAAATAAAGATTACAAGAAGGACTAATCCTACCCCAATAAGCACTCCCTTTCCACTACCCTGATGCTTGCCTTCCACGTAGTGCTCATTAAGCAACCTAATATTACGCTTATTAGCCTTGAAGAAGAAATCGAAAACATGGCCAATGATAGGTATTGCACCAATGGTAGCGTCGAGAACAATATTTAGCACCATTAATGTGACAATTTTACTACTGGCACCGTTCTTAGCTAAAGTTAGAACCAGAGCTGCAGAGATTAAAAGCCCGCTCATATCTCCAGCAAAAGGAATAAGATTTAAAATGGGATCCAAGCCAAAGCGAAACTTTGTTCCAGGCAATCTAAACTGCTCATCTAAAAGATATGACAACTTTTCTACCCAACGTAACTTGTTATTCTCACTTGGATAATTGCGGCGATCGTTAAATTCCATATTTCTGTAAAGCAAATTCAGTTCCGAAAGTTTTGCGTCACCATCAAACCATAAATTCCTCCGTCAAGTACTCCTATCCCCACCCTTCCAAAGGATCTATTAAGAATATTTGCACGATGTCCAGGAGAGTTCATAAGACCTTCGTGGGCGATATTTAAAGTCTGAGCCAAAGCCAGATTTTCTCCCGCTGTTAAAAATCTCACCCTCGCAGCACGCATACGATCAAAAGGAGTTTTGTCTTCGGGAGTATAGTGCGAAAAATATCCCCTTGCAAACATATCAGCCGAATGCGCTCTTGCCACCACTGCGATCTCACGATCTTCCTTAAGTGGCCGAAGATTAGCTTTAGCCCTCTCCGCATTTATCAATACCAACATCCTGGCTTCCAAATCCCGACGCACCCTCGAACGCTCTACCGTAAAATTTAATTTAATGAATTTATCGTCTTTCTTGTTAAGTGTTAGCAGGGGCCCGGCTTCCTTCTCTAACTCTTCAATATAAGGAGAGATCGAAAGGTGAATCTTTTCAAGTCCCGGTGTTAGTTGAGACATCATCCAGCTTTTTTCAGCAGCAGACTTTAGCGAGGGACTAAAAGGAAACAAGATCAATAAAGACGTTATCAATAGCAAATAAACTAATCCCGTAAAACCTCCAGGAACACTTCCGAGTATCTTATTAAATTTTGATGTATGATAAATTGAAGGAACTTTTGAAAGGCCGAAGTTAGCGATTGCTGAAAGGGCTAGGCGGGCAATGACAATGGCAAGAATAAAAGAAACAGGTAAAACCCAAAAACCTGAGGCGATAAACTTCTGGATAAAACTTGATATATAAGGATAGCAAAGGAAAGCAATTACCAGGCCCGCACCCCACATGAACACTTCAACTATCCCAATCAAAAAGCCTTTTAAAATCCCTTGCCAAACAGAAAAGACAAGTATCAGCACTAAAATGAGATCCAAATAATTCATAGCAATATCCTTTCCTTATAAGGCTCAAGTAAGAATACTGTTTTAAGCAAACCATCCTTTAATTTTTTGCTAAAGCCACTTCCTTTCCGCTAGCAAAAGTTTAAGGCCATCTTCAACACTAACTTGTGGATTATTTGAAAGCATAGAACTAGCCTTAGAAATGTCAGCCAAACTATTTCGTACATCTCCTTTTCTTTCTGCATTATATACCGCGGGAATGTTACTGCCATTATGCCTATTTAGAACAGTCCAAAGCCCGTTTAGGGAAATACTTTCACCAACCGCAATATTATAAACCTGATTTAGAGCACTTTCTTTTTCTGAAAAGAAGGCCTTTACATTTGCCTGAACCGCGTTTTCAACAAAGGTAAAATCTCTCGTTTGTTCACCATCTCCATTTATTACAGCGGGCTCCCCTGCTCTTAAAGCTTTAATAAACTTAGGGATAACTGCTGCATACTCTCCTTCAGGATTCTGTCTTGGTCCAAAAACATTAAAATATCTCAAACCAATTAAATTCATACCGTAGGTATTTGCAAATACGTTTGCATATAGCTCGTTTACATACTTAGTTACAGCATAAGGAGACAAGGGCCTACCGATTCTCTCTTCAACCTTCGGCAGCTCTGCACTATCGCCGTAGGTTGAAGATGAAGCTGCGTAAACAAACCGCTTTACCCTCGCATTGGCTTTTGTAGCCCAAAGCATATTAACGAAGCCGGATACATTGACTTCATTGGTAGTTACCGGGTCATTAATAGATCTTGGAACTGAACCAAGGGCTGCTTGGTGACTTAAATAATCTATTCCTTCAACCGCGTTGCTGCAGGTTTCAATATCCCTGATATCTCCCTCTATTAATTCAAAAGCAGGATGAGAGAGGAACGGAGTAATATTATCATGGGATCCGGTGGAAAAATTATCTAATACCCGAACCTTACCTGCCCCATATTTCAACAGATATTCTACCAAGTTAGAACCTATAAATCCGGCCCCTCCTGTTATCAGGAAGCTAAACCGGCTTAAGTTGACTGAGTGATATTCAATTTCATACATAGCTGGATAGATAGATTATAACCTGGCGTCTACGAGATCGATGTCTAGCACTCCCTTTACATCATACAATACCGCAGACTTTTTAAGCAGGGCACCGTATTCCAGGTCGCAAAACTCACTGTGGCAAACCGCAAGGATTACCGCGTCGTATTGCTTATCCTTGGGCAATTCATCAATACACTTTATACCATACTCTTCCTCTACCTGCATACAACTTGCCAAGGGGTCATATACAGTAATATTAGCTTTATATAAGCTAAGCTCCTTAATAATATCTACCACCTTCGTATTTCGTACATCAGGACAATTCTCCTTAAAAGTGATTCCTAAAATCAATATATCTGCCCCCCAAACCACAATTTCCTTTTTAACCATTAGCTTAACTACCGCATCCGCTATATATGGCCCCATGCTATCATTAATCCGCCTTCCTGACAAAATGATTTCTGGATAATAACCTGCAGAAGTAGCTTTTTGAGCCAAATAATAAGGATCTACTCCAATACAATGCCCTCCAACCAAACCTGGTTTAAAATCAAGGAAATTCCATTTGGTGGCTGCTGCTTCAAGAACATGTTGAGTATTGATATGCAGGAGAGAGAATATTTTCGACAACTCATTTACGAAGGCTATATTGATATCCCTTTGCGCGTTTTCGATAACCTTTGCAGCCTCGGCCACCTTTATAGATTGAGCAAGATGCGTCCCTGCAGGAATAATAGAAGCATATAACGAATTCACAATGTGTGCAACCTCGGGTGTAGACCCTGAAGTTACCTTTTTAATGTTAGGCAATTTTCTGGCATTGTCTCCCGGATTAATTCTCTCGGGCGAATATCCACAGAAGAAATCAACATTGAACTTTAGTCCGGAAAACATTTCAAGTACAGGGACACATTCTTCTTCAGTGCAGCCTGGGAATACCGTCGACTCATAAACTACAATATCGCCCTTCTTCAATGCCCCTGCCACCATCTCAGTAGCCTTTTTTAAAGGAGTAAGGTCGGGGTTATTGTATCTATCTACCGGCGTTGGAACCGTTACTATATAAACATTACAATCCTTCAAACTTTCCTTGTCGCCGGAAAAAAATATACCCTTATCTGAATCAATATCACGTATTACTGCTTGCAAATCTGACGGATCTACTTCCAGCGTATGATCTCTTCCATGATTAAGCTCGTCTATCCGGCCCCGGCTAATATCGAATCCAGTTACTTTATATTTCTTTCCAAATTCAACAGCCAGAGGAAGACCTACATAGCCAAGTCCGATCACTGCAATTGAGTAAGAAGACGGATTATATAATGTACTTATCATTTTTTCTTTAGGAGCTGAGCCACTATTATGAATGCAACAATATCAATTCCTGAAACATACTGATTAGGGAAGCTAAGATAAAGATTCAGATTACTCTGTGACTAAAAATCACACAGGTTGTTCTTCTTATGTGCATAACCCGCCCACTACCGCTAAATAAAGAAAAATGAGCTTCAAAAAGAAATCCCCACCTTTTGGGTGGGGATTTGCTCCTGAGGCTGGGCTCGAACCAGCGACCCTCTGATTAACAGTCAGATGCTCTAACCGGCTGAGCTACTCAGGAGTATTTACCGGTTTTACAGCGTTTGTTTTTTTAAACCCTCGCTGTGTTTTGGGACTGCAATATTCGGGATTTAAATTTATTTCTGCAATATTTGCGGAAACTTTTTTTTGAAAAAAACATGAGCTTAGTCATTATAGGAACCGTAGCGTTTGATGCAATAGAAACTCCTTTCGGAAAAACAGACAAAATTGTGGGTGGAGCAGCCACATATGCCAGTCTCGCCGCATCGTACTTCTACGATAAAACAAAGATAATTGCCGTGGTGGGCGATGACTTTCATCAGGAAGATATTAACGACTTTCAAAAACACGGTATTGACGTGGAGGGCCTGCAAGTCAAGGAAGGCGAGAAATCCTTCTTCTGGGCAGGCAAATACCATAACGACATGAACTCAAGGGATACGCTAATAACAGAATTAAATGTTCTGGCAGATTTCGATCCTGTAGTTCCAACTTCATACCAGGGTTGCGAATACTTGCTATTAGGAAATCTCACTCCGCAAATTCAGAGAACAACTATCGAAAGATTGGAAAAACGCCCCAAGTTGATTGTTCTAGATACTATGAACTTTTGGATGGACGTAGCATTAAACGATCTGTTGGAAACACTAAAACTTGTTGATGTACTTACCATTAATGACGCTGAAGCACGCCAGCTTTCCGGCGAGTACTCCTTGGTTAAAGCAGCCAGAAAGATCCTTCAAATGGGTCCTAAATATCTTATCATCAAAAAGGGCGAGCATGGTGCTCTGCTCTTCCATGAAGATAAGGTATTTTCTGCACCGGCACTTCCTTTAGCCGAAGTTTTCGATCCAACCGGTGCTGGCGACTCATTTGCAGGAGGTTTCGTCGGGTATCTGGCGAAAGTGGGCACCATCAACTTTAACAACATGAAGAATGCAATCATCTTCGGATCAGCACTTGCTTCTTTCTGTGTGGAGAAATTTGGGACAGAAAGAATTAAAGATCTCTCTCAGGAAGAGATAGCAGATCGCGTTAAGCAATTTGTGAATCTGAGTAGTTTCGAGATAGCTTAAATTTGCCTATACAGATTGAAGTTATGTGCTTCAATCTGTACTATACTTTTATTTTACCAATAACCTTGAATTTAGAGAACACCGATTCTGTATGGGGTGCATCTCTAAGTTCTTCAGTCAGATCCTGTCCAGCCCAGTGTTCATAATGCTTCCCATTCTTCCACAACCGGCTCTCGGTTACATCGTAAATAAGACCATTAAAACAAACCCAGATCTCAGGTTTATCCTGACCGTTTCTTAAAGCTAACTGATTTTTTGTATATGTAGGAGTATTACTCATTCCTCGATTTTTTATCCCGGAAATATTCAAAGAACAACATATTCATCAGCAACATTGCCAGTGAATAAAAATGATCTTCAAAAGGAATTGTCCCTACCCTAACCCCCATGTTTTCAGCGTTATTGTAAAGAACAACGGGTATTGAGGTAAGCAAGCCGTTTACCACATAAAAAGGAATAAGCGAAATAAAATAGGCCAGATAAAAGCGTCCTGCCTTCTTCTCGCCCTTTACTATAATATAAACCGACATAAGGGCCAGAAGTCCAAAGGTTATTAAAGTATAGACGCGATCGAAAAAGAAGACTAAAAACACCAGGGACAGAGCCAGAAACCCAACAGTAATTGCCCTGGCATACCTTGCAAGAATATCTTTTTTTATATAGGCATTAAGACACTCGTAAATAAATAAGCAGGCAAACGGAACCGTAATAAAAAAAAGGATCTCCTCAAGTGGCAGGTTCAGGAACCACACACCGATCACGTAATCGCCATTGAACGACCATACGTCGTAAAGGGTAAAAATATAATCCCAGATAAGGAATACGATCCCTGAGATGAACAACCCTGGAAAAATGTGCTTCCATTTCGTATAAAACCTGACCTTTTTGTCGAATGATAAAATCAGTGGAAAAAAAATGGTAAGGAAATTTATAAGCAAGTAGGTATAATGCTTATCCATTCTATAACGCCTTGTTTAAAACCGTTAACTCTGAAGAAGAGCATCGTTTCGTTTCCTTCATAAACGCAATGATATTTTTTAGCAGCGCTTTATCTACAGAGCCAAATTTTTCAGCTCCAATTAATTTTACTATTTGTTTTCTATCTTCATCCAGATGCTTTGACGCCCCTAAAAAAGCTGGCAGATAATGTTCCAGGCTGAATCTCAGAAATCTGATCTCAAGGCTAGCTGGCTCTTCTCCCACAGCCTGTTCCAGTTTTTTCGATCCGGATTTTAACAAAGATAACTTATTGTATGGATTGAAGGCGTGTTTCGCTTTCACTGCTTCGGTCGACCCCAGATAGGCCAGCAAAAGAGCGTCCTTCTTCTCAATCCCCTTTAACTTTTTATAAAGGGAATTGGCTGTGCTGGCATCGTTCACCGCCTTATAAAATTCAACTCGAATTCCCTGAAGGTCATATGCGCCTGCAGATCCAGCAAAAATTAGAGATAGTAAAAGCAAGACTACTCGCATTTTGGGAAATATTAATGTCAAATTACAAAACTACAAAACCCTTAACTTGTTTTCTCTGCCTTAAGTGGTACAGGTTTACTAGATTTACTCCCATGACAAAGCCCAAAGTTGCCGTAATAGGTTCAGGTTTTGCCGGACTCACTGCTGCGTCCCTACTGGCAAAACAAGGTTACGAAGTATCTATTTTTGAAAAAAATGACCAGTTAGGTGGAAGGGCCAGAACCTGGCAGAAAGATGGGTTTACCTTCGACATGGGACCAAGCTGGTATTGGATGCCAGAGGTCTTCGAAAATTATTATAAACTCTTCGGGAAGAAATCCTCCGATTTCTATCAACTGGACCGGCTGAACCCTTCCTACCGTGTGTATTGGGGACCCGGTGATTTTACAGATATCCCCGCAGATATTGGCCAGTTAAAAGAACTGTTTGAATCCATGGAAGAAGGAGCTGGTGAGAAATTAGACAAATTTCTTAAACAGGCAGAATACAAATATTCTAAAGGAATGAACGAATATGTATTTCGCCCCTCCCATTCTGTAGTAGAATATATGGACCTGAAGCTTTTGATAGAAAGCTTTAAAATTCAAATGTTCACCTCTGTCGGTTCTCATATACGCCAATATTTCTCTCATCCGAAAATTATTAAGATCCTTGAATTCCCGGTATTGTTTCTGGGGGGTACTGCACAAAACACACCCGCTCTTTATAGTATGATGAACTATGCTGACTTAAGCCTTGGTACCTGGTACCCAAAAGGAGGTATGAATCAGATTGTTAAAGCTATGGTGAGCATTGCAGAAGAGCAAGGAGTCAAGTTTTACCTCAATCAGGAGGTTAAGAAGATTGTGATCGAAAACAAGAATGCAAAAGGTATTGAAACAACATCAGGATTCTTCGGTGCAGATATCATTATCTCCAGTGCTGATTACCAGCATACAGATCAATCATTGACCGACAAAAAATATCAGAACTACAATCAGCAATATTGGGATAAACGAACTCTTTCGCCGTCCTCTCTTCTGTTCTATATAGGTCTCAACAAAACAGTTCCGGGAATAAAACATCACAATTTGTTTTTTGACGAAGATTTTAATGCTCACGCAGACGAAATTTACAAAACTCCAAAATGGCCAAGCAAACCCCTGTTTTATGTTTCATGCACTTCCAAGTCAGATACAAGCGTTGCTCCAGCCCATTCCGAGAACCTTTTCTTCCTTGTTCCTATTGCTCCGGGACTTGAAGATTCAGAAAGCACGAGGGAAAAGTATTTCGATCTTCTGATGCAAAGATTCGCTGATATCACAGGAATAGATATAAGAGATTCCATCGTAGTGAAAAGAAGCTATGCAGTAGAAGATTTCAAGAAAGACTACCATTCTTTTAAAGGAAACGCGTACGGTCTGGCCAATACCTTGCTTCAAACTGCATTCTTAAAACCAAAAATGAAATCTAAAAAAGTTGAAAATCTACTATTTGCCGGGCAGCTTACCGTTCCAGGACCTGGAGTTCCTCCAGCTATAATATCGGGACAGATAGCTGCGATTGAAGCCGATAAAATTTTGCAGGGCAATAAGTAAAAATCCTTTTCAAATTTTTACCGTTTTTCATTTTCTCTTCATGTTGCCAAAATAATTTCGTTTCGTCAAGATAACAGTAATTGAAAGGATATTTAAATTATAGCATCATGAAAAGAAACACACTTATTAAAAGATTATTTTTAGCGGTAACAGCCCTTACATTCACTTTTGCTTCCTGCGAAAAGGAAACACAAGATTCCTCGGATGACGTTGCTTCAACTCAGGCCATCCTTGTTGAGAGCGCAAGCGTTTCCGGAGAAGCGGTATACATCATTAACACAACCCCTGAAGGAGCTAGTCGTGATTCTATCACTGCGACAGAATTACCAGCTTCTGTAGCTACCTACTTAATTGCAAACTATAATGGTTATACGCTTAAAAAAACCTTTAAAGTTTCTATAAGCAGTGCAGTTGACAGCTATATTGTTGTTATTCTTTATAATGGCAAACCAGTAGGGTTGAAATTTGATTCGACAGGCGCTTTTGTAAAAGCTTTTGAACAACGCGAACGAGGTGATCTTAAAGGAAAAGGTTGGAAACGTGGAGGACGCTTCGACGGAAGAGAAGGACGTCATCATGACACTATTGCGGTGACCTCACTTTCTACTGTCATTAAAGCTTATTTCCTGGTTAACCATCCAACAGATACTCTGGTTTCAGCATTTAGAGGTAAAGACAGTAGCACTGTCGTAATCAGTTCAAATAACGGATTATATGCAACAGCATTTAACTCTGCTAACTTGTTCCAAAAACGCGCTCAGATTATTGCTCACAAAGGTAAAAAAACCGCAGTTGCACAAACAGAATTACCAGCAAAGACACTTTCATACTTGACTACTACTTATCCGGGTTACGTATTTGACAAGGCATTCGCGGTAAAAATCAACAGCAATGTACAAGCCTACGTTGTCATCATTAACTCCAACAATACCCGTCATGGACTTCACTTTAACGCAGCCGGGGACTTTGTTAAAACAGTTGTAATCCGATAAATTTTTTCTGCTCATATTTTAAAAACAGTATGCCTGGTTTGGTATACTGTTTTTTTATACCTTTAATTTTGATTGGAATAGTATTTGACACTATCAGGTATGGCAACATTTAATGAGATTATCAATTCCGACAAACCTGTACTAGTGGACTTTTCGGCAGAATGGTGCGGCCCTTGTAAAATGATGGCACCTATTCTTGATCAGACGAAAAACATGCTGGGAGATAAAGCTGTAATCCTCAAAGTTGACGTTGATAAAAACCCTGCTGCTGCTAAGGCATACAACATTCAAGGCGTTCCTACACTGATCTTGTTTAAGAACGGACAGACAAAATGGCGACAGTCTGGAGTAATACAGGCAGGTCAGCTAAAACAAGTGATTGAACAATTCGTGTAAAGCCTTTCTACCTCCTCGAAGAACAACACGCATTTGCCCAAATAGTGATTTAATAAATCCCTTCTGTAAACCTTCTGGTCATAGTCCCCGCAAGAGAGACTTAGGATCCGTCTATGCCTATGTTGGAGTCAACTTGTCCACAACACGGACTTATTTAACTATCAGTTTAGATTCAGGCACCATTAAAATACCTTTAAATAACGGGATTTACACGTACTTGAATCGTATTTGAATCGTACCTAAATCGTTTCTGTTCATAAGCATGTATTAACCATGGGTTAAATACAATTGGTTATATCAAGATCATTATGAGAAATTAAAAAGGGCTTTTTATGAAGAATTTGAGAGGGCCTTGGCTATTGACTTATTCAAAAAAGAAAAGTCTGCAATCTTCTATCAGATCACAGACTTTTCGTCAATATTATTAAAAGCAGAGAGAGCGGGATTCGAACCTACCCTTAAAAACCTGCTTTTTATCAATATTTCAACGGTTTTCATTCTGGTAGTCCCGAATTAGTCACCTGTTTTTTCTAGCTGCAAATGCTTGTATAAAAATAGGAAAATTCCCTTGACCGAACAAGGCAAAAATCTAATTTGGCTCAGATTTACATGAAGTCATTCTCTTACCACTAATTCATCAGCGATTTTACTCCTAGTTAAATACCAAGTTTTCTTATCTGTGGGGGCCGCTTACTTTCTGTTAGTGAGTCTCCTTCCCGCGTTCAAATTTCGGAGCGACAAATTCCCATTCCTTCACGTGAGCAGGCTGATGTTCCTTTTTAACAATCTCAGATAATTTGGCTACGATGCCTGGATGCTGAACAGCTACATCACTGGTTTCATTTCTATCCGTTTTCAGATTGAAGAGCAGCTAGGGGCTGTTTGGTCGTTTGCCATCGTTATTGTCAACCAAGAAGCGGATGAACTTGAGCTTATTGTTCCAGGATCTAATGGTTATTGTAAACCAAGAATCAGATGTACGCCGACCTACTGTTCCAGAATGTAATCGTTTTTTGAGATTAGTTCTCTCTCTACAACTTCTTTATACTCGACCAATTGGTAGATAAGGCGTAAGATGATGAAAATAGATATGCTGGTCCCAGGGGAATAACTCTTGGGAAAGTCTTTCGTCTTCCAAAAGTTCTTCCAGGGATATGGAATCGTTATAACCATAATTTCCATTCATATCAATTACATGGTCTATATCACCTTCTTCATTATAAAAGAAAACTAAACGATCATCAGGTTCATCATCATTAGAATCACCATAAAACTGTTTCTTGCCGCCTGCTTTAAGCTTTCCGGTTAAAAGATCAAATTGGCAGTCACAGATTAGTTGATGATTTTCATCATAGACATCAATCCCTTTGTATTTTAATCCTATCTTCGATTTGTAATCTTCTCTATCCCATTGATTAAAGGATCCAGAGGATATTTTATTAAAGAAAAGCGAGCAGAATGTTTTTTCAGGATATCTATCAAAGTGGGAATTTAGTATCACCTGCTTATCGTCTTCTAGAGAAAGAAAGTAATGTACGCTTCCTATGCGGTGCTGAGACAGAACAAGCTCGACTTTCATTACCGCCGTATTTTCAACTGTTATCTTTCTGTAGAAGTCAGAGGCCAAAGCTTGATCTGGAGAAATTTCCTTCCCAAAACTATTTATAAACTTGATGTGTGTTGTCATAGGTTCTGATTTCTAAGCAGCATATGAAGATATGGTTATTGTAAACCAAGAATCTGATGTACGCCGACCTACTGTTCCAGAATGTAATCGTTTTCTGAGATAACCTTAATTTGTTTAAGCGCTTTAATTTAATCATATAAGTAAAACACCCGATTCCCATTCAAGATAGCAGAGTTACAAATGTCTTTTATAACGTTATATGCATTTAAAGCAACAGAGGGGATAGCCGCTTCTACCTCTACTAGCTGGTCGTAAAATTCTTGTAATCGTGGACACTCCTTTATTGTATCCTCAAAAGGAGTAGTATGATATTTATAGATAAAGCTATCTGGGTGGGATGTCGGATTGAAAGGAATTAATTCCATTATCGAGTCAAAGTACCCGTTCCACATCTCCACCTCACAAATTACCTCATCAGTCACTGTTTTCTCCCACCAAAAAACTTCTCTTTCCCCCTCAAAACCACTGTATAAATCTATTCTTTTCATCGTTGATTCCTATCGTTTTTTGAGTCATTGAGTGAGGTTCTAATGGTTGTCCAATATGTGTAATAAGTCCTGTTTATAATCATAGCTTCTAATGGCTATTTACCCAGTAGTAGTAATCAAACGAAGTTCGCTCAATATCTTCTTTAAGTCGCTCAATAAAGTGGGGAGAAATTATATTCAATTCAAAAACTTGTCGTTCATCGAAATACCCGGTGTCAAAATACTCTTTAGCTTTTGATAAAAGTGGATGATTCATTTGTTTTGCTTTTGAAACTTGAGCATCCTTATCTTCGTCGAAAAAATAACTAACTAACAAAATCCAATTCACTACATCTAGCAACTCAGATCGCGTAAAAATATAGCTCTCTCCATCCTCTGAAATTGGAATTTTAGGTTCATTATCATAGTCAAAATTGCGATTTAAATCATCGGCCAGTAGACCAACTACCTGTCCCAAGTACCTATGACTGAAATGAAAGACTTCAGCATCAGTAAATTCTAAGGTAAATTTCTCCCAGTCGTATACATAATTATTGTCGATAAGATAACTTGCCAGGTTTTCCAGATCACCAATAGAGATTCCTTTTTTGAACCGTCGACAAAGAGTTGAATGTTTTGCATGATCTACCCATAACTTAATAAGTTGATTTCTCAGCTTAGTTTTAAAACTTGAATGGTCTATACCATAAATAGTGAAATGATGTGACATGCTGGGGGGGAAGTGCTATTAGCGTTTTACGAAGAAAAGATCAGTGGCGTTATTTTCTTCCATCCCCCTCAAAATCTTTAAGTTTTATCTTACACATTTCGCCTGTATGCACATGGTGCCAGACTATTCCTTCAATGCCAGTGCCATTTCCAAACTTAGTCTTCTGTTCTGGTAACCACTTTTTTAAAGCTTCAAATTCAGTTGGTACGTTCTCATATTTGACCTTTTCGCGCCATTCTGGTAAAGAGAAAATAAATAAAGTATGCCCGATAAGATTCAACGAATTCCCTTGAATTTTTTCTCCTAGTGCTTCTGCGCTCCATTCCCCATCGGGAACACCAGAAAAATCTGTGTTTTTTACAGCTTCAAAAATATAAGCATCTGCTCTGTCTCTCTCATCAGCATCAACGTACCAAGGATCTACAATTCCTTTTGCCTTTTGGATCTTGTCAGGATTTCTACGTTTCTCAACTCGGACAACAGTATGATTCCTAACGGTGACACGTACGTTCGTTCCATCCAGTTTTTCGGTGGCTATAGCATTGTTAAAATCGAAATGTTCAACAACTAATTTTTCATTTACCTTTCGGTCTGTCTCCCAATTCCTATCGAAGATTGTAGGTATTTTTTCCATCTTAAAATAATGTGATATCGTTCCGGTTACTTCTCTTTATCAAATCAAATATAGTTTAAGTACTGTATTCGAGGAACTTCTAATAAAGTTTTAAATTTTAGATTCTCTTTTTGCAAGCGCACCTTTTCATTTATCTTTCCTATCACCTGCACCATTCTTCACCCAACCATTTACCTCCACGCCAGCATACCTTAAGTATCGGTACAAGGTTGTCTTACTTCCAATATTCAACATCTTACAGATTTCGGCAGTAGAAAGGTTTGTGGTGTTATAAAGAGTGGCAGCTGTGCCAGCTAATTTCTTTGCATCTTCTGTCAGACCTTTAGGTCGGCCACCAACTCTGCCTCTGGCTTTTGCAGAAGCCAGGCCTGCCTTCGTCCGTTCCCTAATAATCTCTCTTTCGTTTTCGGCAAAAATGGAACTTAACATATACCAGATTCTGCCCATAGAGGTGGAAGTATCAATACCTTCAACGATACTTTTAAATTCTATACCCTTTTCCCGGAACTCCACCATCAATTTTATCAATTCCAGAGTAGTTCTTCCTAGCCGGTCAATTCTCCAAACGGTAACAGTATCACCTTTGCGTAGACCCTCAATCATTTTTAAATATTGAGGTCGCTCTTTTTCAGCTCCGGAAATCTTCTCTTTAAAGATCTGTTCGCATCCTGCTTTCTTCAAAGCTTCCACCTGGAGATCTAAATTCTGCTCGTTCTTCGATACCCTTACATATCCTATTTGCATTGTACACTTTAACGTTTCTATTGCAATATAATGGAATTTGTTTTTGTATACGATATTAATGAACTAGTAATAAAATTAAAAGAGACGGAAAAGGACGGCAGTCAAAGAGTCCATTTTATCGTTCGTTTTGGTGGACAGGCTACTTTCCAATTCGATATTAGGGGAAAGCATCTAAGCACTTAGAAAAGTAACTTATTATAGACCACTTATTATTCTGTAAATTCTAGGATATCACCGGGTTGGCAATCCAATGCCTTACATATACCTGCTAACGTATCAAATCGTACACCCTTTGCTTTGCCTGTTTTTAAAATTGAAAGATTGACGGTTGTTACACCTACTTTTTTAGACAGGTCATTTAATGACATTTTTTTTTTAGCCATTATAACATCTAAATTAACTACAATCCCCATCTTAAATAATTGAGTCGTTTTCTATTTTCAACTCCAACGCTTCGATGACAAACTGTTTAACCGCCCATATAACTACTGCCAAAAGTATTAACAGTGATTGTGGTTCCTGAAAGACAAGTAATTTGGTAACAGTGCGAAACGCGAGATTAAGAGCTCCCTCCATGGTATTCCAGTGATTTAGGTGTACTTCCTTAAAATTGCTGCTTACGGAAAGGATAGATTGTAGAACTGCAAATAAAATACATGCACCAATTATCAAGTTAAAAACCCTCAAAGCTGAAGTGTCAAAAAATCTCACCTTTTGATAACGAATAAAAAGACCAATCAAATTATACCCAACAACAAGGAATATTATGTTTGATGCAATTTGAACAGGGAACCAGATGACGGGTAATTGATGATCGGGAACTGTACCTACTGATCCCGACATTATAAATGGCACAAACCATCTAATATGAAAAATTAAAGCTAAAAGTGAGTAGCCAATAATACTAGCAAGGCTTAGTTTTACAAGCAACAATGTAGATGACTTTTTCATGTTTTCTGCGATTTTGATATACAATACTCTGAATAAATTTAAAATAAAACAAGTAAAATTTATCGTTTTATTTTAAATAATAGCAGTCTACGTTCGTTTCTTCATTGCATTTGTTTACTAGCCGTTAGGTTCACTTTCAAAAAGATGTCTTATTAATCCTCACTTAAAGTCCATTTTAACGGTCATTTTTCGGTACCACCTCCTCCTTCCTGTACCTTTTGATTCAAAATGAACCATACGATCGTTTTAATTCTCTGGTTTATTTGCTTCAAAGGGATTCGTATTTGTCTCGTAGGTCTTGTTTGATCATTTTAGCTATAGCAGATGGTCTTTCTGCCTGTATGCGTAATTAGTACTCTTTGTAACATCTGCGATTAAAATTGGTTGAACAAGCGGAGTTAGTTCTGCTCAATGAGTTTTATATCGTTGAATGATCTTCTGAAACCAATACATCATTAGAACGTATGCTAATTTGAGGAATTAGCAAGCTCACAGATCTTCATGCCAGTAGTTGAAATATGTAATGGCCAAAATATAATTGATATCATTTTTGATGATTTTGCAAGTTGCCTTGTAGTTAAGAGGGCACTCGTTGTAAACTGGCCCGATTGCCGGGGAAGCATTGGAGAATATTATGCGATTTCTTCTTTTAGTACCCAAGAGCGGAATAATTTTACAGGAACGCTTAACGAAGCATTGATTGAGGGTACTGATCAGGAGCAGATCGAAGCCGTGAAAAGCTTTTTAGAACTCTTTGCTAATGGGAAGTATTCGGTGGATAAGCTTACTCTTCAAATTGATAAGACGAGCTTTCTGGCAAACAACTCTACTACTTACGCGGAAGGCACACCACGGAACGAAAGGTTCTCCAATGCCTTTTTTCCTTGTCATTGGATCGATAACTCAAAGCATTATATATTCAGCATCACCAATGAAAAAATTGACAGGAATCGGGTGAATTTTTATTGTGATCTTATTGCCAAAGGAAAAAAACCCTCTATCCTTACATCTATGGTATATAATGAGTTGACAGGGAATTATAGTTGTTCTTACGTCTTGGATGGTCACCATAAAATAGAAGCATACCTTCGAATGAAGGAGAATATTCCTGCGATCTCTATTATAAAGTCGGAGGAGTGCACCAAGAAAACGGGCACTCTGTTACAACTTGTAAAGCCGATTTTACAAGACTTTGAATATAAGCATCTTTTTGAAAATAGCGATGAGAACTTGATGGACGTCGACTTCGTCAATAATTTAGAGTTAACTATATACCTGGACGAGCTACTCCTAAGGTCTGAAAAGATCGATCTAGCTGTCATTGGAATATTGAAGAAGTTTTCTGATTCGAAAAACAACAATGACCTTGAGTGGCTAGATGCCAGAATAGGTACATTAAAGGAAAACGACCATTTAAATACATTTGAAGGCTTAGGGATTTATGAACAATCTAAGGATATGAAGCGTGGCAACTTTTGGCTTGGAAAAAGACTTAAATCAAAATTTGAATTGGATCTTTGGATTAAAAAAACGCTATATGGGCATTGAAGCCGGAAGAATCCTGATTTATGACTATCCCCAAAATTGAAGAAAAATTATTGTGAAGATCTTAGGGTAGTACCTTATTTAATATAAATGATTTTGATTTTTTATAAGCTAAAGTATTATTAAAATACTTAAAAAAAAATTGAAACTGAAGGAATCTATGGAGATCTTTGAAGTTTAGATGCGCTTATATAGAATCGTATTCAGAGTTGTCGAGTCCATTTTAACGGTCGTTATTTAATAAGGATTTTGATACGGATGATATCAGTGCCTAGTTTCATCTGAGGTACTGGTTTTATTACACTAAGAAGCACACTTGGCAACTTTTTTTCGACTACGCCGTACACTAATCCATGCATTTAGAAAGGGTAAAGGAGCATCCAAAATATAAAAGCATTCCTGAAAAGTATAAAAATTTGTTTGTAGAGATCCTTGAGGATTATAACGATTTCTACGTCCAGAGTTCAGGATTAGCAGATCCGGATGTTATAGAGAGAAGGCTTGCAGCAATTCTAGGTAGTCTTAGACCTGACATTATAAAACCTAATGATTCCGGTACAGAAAATTTGAATAACGCTCCGGAACTCTTAACGCTGTTAGAACGAGAGGTCAATTCCATTAAACTTCAATTGAATGAGCTTGAAAAAGAGGCGAAGCACCGGGATGCGATGCTTTCTATCGCCAAGGCTGGAAGTTGGGAAGTAATGTTATCAGGCGACGTTTATAGCAATCAAAATTATTGGTCCGAGGAGCTTTTTCGAATATTAGGAATAGAACCAGGAAGCGTCGACCTAAATTATGATACTTATCTTAGTTTCATTCACCCCGAAGATATTTTATATTTTGAAACGGAAGTTCACCGCGCAATAGAGCTAAGAGGCCGTTATGATATTGAGTATCGGATTGTCTTGAAAAATGGATCACTGAAGTATGTAAGAGATATTGGAGAGGTAGTTGTAGATAGCGTTTCCGGCAGGGCTCCCAAGTTTGTTGGAATAACTTTCGATATTACTGAATTTAAGACAGCTCAATTTGAGGTTAAGAGAAGTGAGATCAAGTATAAATCTCTATTCGAAAACAACCCTGATATGGTTTACTATCAAAACAGGGATGGATATATCACTGATATCAACAATTCTGTCAAAACTCTATATGGTCTTCCCCCGGAAGCTGTTATTAATAAGCATTATTCATTCTTTGTTGAACCAGATAAAGTAGAAGCGTCTGAAAAACAATTACAAATTACCCTAAGGGGGCAACCGGTAACTTTTGAACAAGAACTCTTTATTCCTTCTTTAAGTAAAAGATGCTTCATTCATGTATCTAAAATTCCTGTTATTGTTGATGGAGAGGTCATTGGGATCCATAACATATCTAAAGACATTACAGATCTAAAATTAAGTTTGGAAAGGGTACAGGTGCAAACAGAAGAGCTTCAGGCAATTAATGAGGAACTGCAGGCACAATCCGAGGAGTTGACTGTTCAAACAGAGAATTTAAACGAACTAAACAGAGCCCTTTACGAAGAAAGGGCAAAGGCAGATAAAGCAAATCAGGCAAAAAGCTCGTTCCTGGCAACGATGAGTCATGAAATTCGTACGCCAATGAATGGGGTAATTGGTATGGCTAAGCTTTTAACCTCAACGTCTTTAAATAGCGAGCAGGAGGAATATGTAGATATAATAAGCAAAAGCGGAGATGCATTACTATCATTAATTAACGATATTCTGGATTATTCTAAGATAGAAGCTGGTCATCTCGAGTTAGAGCACCACGATTTTAATCTGACTGAATGCATTGAATCAGTAATGGATGTCTTTGCTGTCAAAGCTGCAGATAAAGGTCTAGACTTGATTTATACCACTGATCCCGCAATCAATTCCAATATCATGGGAGACAGTCATCGTTTGCGCCAGGTCTTGATTAATTTAATAAATAACGCAATTAAGTTTACTGTTTCGGGAGAGGTGTTGGTGAAAGTAGGCCTGGAACAATCTAAAGGGAAAGGGCTTTTTCTTAATTTCAACGTGATTGATACAGGGATTGGAATCCCCGAAAATAAAATTTCCCGTCTTTTCAAAGCATTTTCCCAGGTAGATTCATCAACAACCAGAAAATATGGAGGGACAGGTCTTGGCCTAGTTATATCAGAACGGCTTGTTAATCTAATGGGAGGAAAAATAGAAGTAAACAGCATTGTGGGTGCTGGAAGTACTTTTTCATTCGATATTCCATATCAGCCGTCAGAAAGCATAAAAAGTAATATGCGGATCCTTTCAGAGGATATTAAGAACAAAAGAATACTTATTGTTAATGATAATCGGAACTATCTTGATATTTTAAAAGCCCAGCTAGAGCATTGGGGATTGGTTGCAATATGCAAAGAAACACCTAAAGAAGCGCTTGAAATCGTCTCGCAAAACACCCGTTTCGACCTTATTTTTACAGATAAAGTGCTTCCGGAAATGGATGGAGTGGAACTGGCAGAAGCGATTAAGAAGATCCAGCCGTATGTTCCTATCGTTCTTTTTAGCACCGTAGGAGATGTGACCCGAACGAAGTTTTCGCATTTATTTTCCTCCGTACTAACGAAGCCGGTCAAGGAAAATTTGCTGTACAATACTATTCAGACTGAACTTAATAAAAGCAAAACTGGTTTAAAGGGACCAGATATACCAAATATTTCAAATGTTCCTACCCCTTTCTCCGAAGATTTTGCTGAAATCTATCCTCAGAGAATATTGGTAGCAGAGGATAACCTGATTAATCAGAAGCTAATATCAAGAGTTCTAAATAAGTTAGGCTATTCCCTTGATATGGCAAATAACGGAGTCGAAGCAGTTAACATTCTTAAGCTAAAAGAATATGATCTAGTTTTGATGGATGTATTGATGCCTGATATGGACGGATTGGAGGCAACTAAAGTGATCCGGTCAATGAAACTTGAACAACCACGGATTGTAGCTATGACTGCTAATGCCTCGGCTGAGGACCGGGAAGAATGTTTAAATGCTGGAATGGACGATTTTGCAACAAAACCTTTAAAACTCGAAGACCTTAAAGCGATATTGAAGCAGACCTTACTGCATAAAGTCTAATAAGAAATTTTTATCCTAAAAAACAAGTCATTGATCAAGCTTTTTTTTCGATTATTATTCTGCCCCCTGGGCTTCCATAAATGGAAATACCGATACGATGGCGAGAGAAAAAAATGTAGCTTCTGTAGAAAACGGATCGATATAATTCCTCTGAAACAAATTAACAAGAGTTCTGGTGCTATCGATTGAAGAAAGTAAAACTATCTTATTATATGAATAATGGTATTTATAAGCCTGTTTTTGGTTATTTGCTATTTGGAATACTCTGGATTATTCTAAGCGACCGGATAGTACATGTTTTTAATGAGAAGATAGATGAAGCGTTTTTTCAAACGGCTAAGGGAGCTTTGTTCGTTTTGACGAGTAGCGCACTGCTTTTTGTATTGCTAGCCATTCACAAGAAGAAGCTTTGCATTTCAGAGGAACAGTATAGGTACTTATTTTTCTCCAATCCAAATCCTATGTGGATTTATGACCTTGGTACTCTTAATTTTTTAGAATGCAACGATGCCGCAGTTCGGCAGTATGGATATAGTCAGGAGGAATTTAAAAAGATGACCATTTTAGACATCCGACCAGCCGAAGACTGGGAAAAAGTGCGTGAAACAACTAAGAGGATGCCCGAAACTTTCCATGTCTCAGGAGATTGGTGTCACATAAAGAAAAATGGGAAAAGAATTATTGTTTCTATTAAGTCACATAAAATTAAGTTTAATGGAATTGAAGCTGTTATGGTTATGGCACAAGATATTACTGTTCGGGCTAAGTATGAAGAAACAATAAAAGAAGCATATCAAATAGAAAAAAAGCTAAAAGAGGAACTCCAGCAACATATCTTACTGATTAAACAGGCTGGTTTAGAGAATCAGAAATTAGCAGAAATAGTAGATAGGATAAATAATATTGTCATAATAACGGACCCCTATGGGGTTGTTACTTGGGTAAACAAAGCGTTTGTGAAAATCACAGGTTACACCTATGAAGAGGCCATTGGCAATACACTTCATTTTCTACAAGGACCGAAAACGGAACTTGGAATCCAAAAAAAAATAATGGAATCGCTTGAAAAGAACCGCTTTGAAGATTTTGAGGTCCTGAATTACACTAAAGATGGACACGAATATTGGGTTAGCCTCAACATCTCCCCGGTACTTGACGAGCACAGCAGGTTGGAAAGGTACATTTCTGTTCAAAGTGTTATCACTGAAAGAAAAAAGCGAGAAGAACAAATAAGAGATTATAATGAAGCGATAAAAAAATTAGCTTGGACGAATTCTCATGAAGTTAGACGGCCTGTAGCTTCTATACTAAGCCTGGTAGATATTGCTAATTCAACGGATGAACTACAGGAGATAAAGGAATTACAATCCCTCATTGGAAAATGCACTGCTGATTTGGACGAACTAATAAAGGAAATGGCTTTAGAAATTTCAAGATATGAAGTTCGCTTGTCTGAATCTACTATAACAGACCCTTAATACTTCTGCTGAATTAGTAGAAGTTATCGATACTATTACATATTAGAACAGCTTTAATAGTAAAGTAGCATGTATTTTCTTCCCCATATTGGGTAAAAGGCAAAATAGGAGTTCTCAACTCTAAAGATGGATGAGTTGTAGCTGCTAATAGAGAAGCTTTCATTTTGCGAGTTGTTATACCAAGCAAGTTAGATTTATGGAAAAGCTGATTCCTTTTGGTATAATTTTGGCATTCGTATATACATTCTACATTTTACCTATGAAAAAGAAGGAACTGGTCTTAATCGGTTCCTTTTAATTTTCCATTTAAATCATCTGCACACTTCAAATACTAAGACCACTTATTCTAGTCCTGTTATCATTACCGAAAAGGATCATTTAAATAGCGGAGAGCTTACAGCTTCTAATCCCGACAGACAATTAAGGTAAAGTCAGAAGAATGAAAGAGTCTGATACATTAGGCATACCTGCATTATTGAACTTATCATTAGTTTAAAAATGGGCTGGAATACTCCAGCCCTACATCTACCTAAAAACAATATTGCCTGGAAAGCAATGCTGCTAGTACTTCAAATCAACTTTTAAGGTTACATTTTTCCTGCTTATTTGTAAGAAAAGAATTGATTCTGCATAATTCTGGAAATCAAATAGTAAGGATGTACAATAACGATTGTATCAGGGGAGAATATCAAAATGGATATATTTCCTAAAGCCCGGTCTTTAAGTAGCTTCTGAACTTGGACCTACTCCAAATTTTTGGCAATTAAAAACTTTCTTAATAAAACCATAACACCAAACTTATCTATTCCTGGAAATCATATTTATAAAATTAGGGAATTATTAAAAACAATATAAAACACCACCGCTTTAATAATCAATTTTCTAAGGGTAAAGTAAATAGAAAAAGGGAGTTGTTCCCATAACACTCCCTTTTTGATATAACCAGCAAGGGAGGTTTGGGATTTTATATTCCTTTTGCTATTCTCAATTATCCTTACAGCACTTAATCAAATCTCCTTTTCTCTTAATGCATTATTCAGTTATACGAGGTTCAAACAAGTTTTGGCTTAAATGATGATTTCTAAACTAACAAAGCTACTTTTACCCCTACTGGATAAGGATTGAGTACAATAGAAATGGATTCGAGGTTAAATAGGATAAGACAATTGGAAGACGAGCACGGATTTGGACTAGTTGGGACATACCTACTGGACTATAAGAAAAAAATAGTATATGCGGATAAAACACTAAGTACGATGTACGGATTGGCGTTTGATGAAGCAGGTATTCCACTAGCCGACTTCTTAAAAAACATCGATGAAGAGGACCTTCAACGTGCCAATCAGTTAAGAGAGGCTCAAATAAATAAAAGTGAGCCCTACCAAATTGAATACAGGGTTAGAATTTCACCTGAGAAAACGAAGTGGGTTTTAGCAAGAGCAAAGGCGAAGATGGTGGATGGTGAACTTTTTTATGAGGGTATAGTAGTTGACGTAACTTCAGGCAAAGAGGCTGACATTGCACTTCAAACGCAAAATAAACTGATTAAGACAATCACCGACAATGCGACCTCTGCTTTGTTTATGATGAACGACAAAGGATATTGTACTTTTATGAATCCAGCTGCCGAAACTATGTTTGGGTATTCCTTAACGGAGATTAAAAGTAAACCTCTGCACTATTTAATTCACCATCATTATCCGGATGGCCGGGAGTTTCCAATGGAAGAATGCCCCCTTGATAGGGCTTTACCTCAAAACTTTGAAATGCGTGCGCACGAAGATCTTTTTTTTCGTAAAGACGGAACTTCTCTCCCTGTGCTCTGCGCTGCCAGCCCGATCTTCGAAGATGGAATTCCAGTAGCAACAGTGATCGAAGTCCGGGATATTTCAGAGCAGAAGAAAGCAAATATGCTCCTTCAGGCTCATGCAGAACGCCTTGAAATCTTAAACTCGATAGGTTTATCAATTTCAGGTAGTTTAGAATTGCAGGAAATACTACAAAAGGTTACCGATGCAGTAACTAAGCTGACAGGTGCCAATTTTGGGGCTTTCTTCTATAATACGATTAATGCATCTGGCGAGGCTTTTTTGCTATATACATTGTCGGGAGCCCCGAGAGAGGCCTTTGAAAAGTTTGGCACACCGCGCAATACTGCTGTTTTTCATCCCACTTTTGCCGGCGACGGCGTAGTCAGGGTAGCTGATATCACTAAGGATCCACGCTATGGCAAAAATGCGCCGAATAATGGAATGCCTAAAGGGCATCTTCCGGTTGTTAGCTATCTGGCTGTACCGGTAATTTCTAAGTCCGGTAAAGTTATTGGAGGACTATTTTTGGGCCATAAGGATGCAGATGTATTTACCGCAGAACACGAGAATTTAGTCCTGGGGCTTGCTTCGCAAGCGGCAATAGCCCTGGATAATGCAAAATTATACGAAGAGGTAAAAGAACTTAGTTTAAAAAAAGATGAGTTTTTGTCTATCGCCAGTCATGAACTTAAAACTCCCCTTACGAGTATAAAAGCCTTCAACCAGTTGATGCAGCGCACGAAAGACTCCACAAAGTTGCCGGATTTTGTTCAAAAGTCTGCCGAGCATATTTGCAGATTGGAGAAGCTTATTAATGACCTTTTGGATGTTAGTAAGATCAATGCCGGAAAGATGCAATATAGTATGGAGCAATTCAACTTTAGGCAGATTATTACAGATTGTGTGGAGAGTGTTCAGCACCTTGCTCCCTCTCATAAAATTTCTGTTGAAAATGTTGTTGACGTTCTATATACGGGCGATCGTTTGAGGCTGGAACAGGTATTAAATAACTTTTTGACCAATGCGATTAAATACTCTCCTGGTGGGGAAAGGGTATTAGTTAACAGCACATTACAAGGTAATAATCTCATAGTTTCGGTACAGGATTTTGGTATCGGAATTCCTCAGGACCATCTGGATAAATTATTTGACAGATACTACAGGGTAGATAACACCTCAATGCGGTTTGAAGGCTTGGGATTAGGTTTATTTATATCATCTGAAATATTGAAGCGCCATGGTGGCGACTTTTGGATTGAAAGTGAACAGGGGAAAGGCTCAACCTTCTTTTTCAGGCTGCCACTTGAAAGGCAGGGGGAAGCGGAGGTAACAGAGACAGAGATCTCTTATAAAGATTCTTCTATTACCATTCTATATAACCAGCAGGACGATCGAATTGAAGTGGATTGGAAAGGCTTTCAAAATTTTTCTTCGGTCCAGAACGGCTGTATGAAAATGTTGGAAATATTAAAAAAGAATAAGTGTTATAAAGTAATTAATGATAACAGAAATGTTCAGGGAACCTGGTCAGAAGCAGCAGAATGGGTAGGTCGGGAATGGTTTCCTATGATGGAAGAGGCTGGTCTCCGTTACTTTGCATGGATCTTCTCTCCCAGCACTTTCAGCCAATTATCCGCTAAAAAGAGCGTAGATATAAAAGAGGGTAGGGTGATCACCGAATTTTTTACAGATATCAGTTTGGCTGAGAAATGGTTGGACGGGAAATGAGCATATTCCACTTTGACCTAAAAGAGAAAAACCTTTGTTTTTCTCTTTTAGTAAACATACAAATTTTAGATGCGAGCTAGTCGGTTAGAGGGAAATATGTCCCTGGCTATATTTGTGCTTTTTCGTATGATTCAATTTCCTCTATTCGTCGTTCAAGCTCTCTTGTAACATTACTGGCAAGCCATTCCAATCTCTTATACTCGTCACCCCGAAACTTACGAGGCCTTGTATCGATTACACAAAATGCTCCAATCTTATATCCTTCTTTTGACAATATAGGTGCAGCAGCATAAAACCGCAGTCCGAATGCCCCGGTTACGAAAGGGTGAGCAAGCAAGCACTGGGCCTGACTCGCATCTTCAAAAATTGTAGTATCATCGTTTAATATGGCAAGGGAGCAAACACTCAACTCGCGTGGGACTTCCGCTCCAGCCTGGCCTCTCTTATCTGCTTTGGTCCATACCCGGTTGCTATCAACAAAATTTATCAGGGCAATGGGAGTATTGAATATGGTTGCTGCAAGAGCAGCCATATTACCAAATACCTGATCGTGCCCGGTATCAAGGATTTTATACTTATAAAGGCTTTCAAGACGCTTGCTTTCATTAGGCGGGATAATATCCAAGTCAAAAAACTTCATCATTACTTATGTGTGTGTAGGTGGTTTATAAAATGGTCCTTTACTACTTAAAAACGTTAATTGTTGGCAAATTGTTCTACTAAATACGCTCTGGAAAATATCATGACGATTAACCATAAGAATATCAGAGATCTTTACCCATGTAGCAAAATCCTCAATAGCTTCGTAAGGGTATCTAACATTCGGTAAGAGAAAAAAGTACTATTAAGAATAAAACATCATAATATGGAAAGGGGGATTTCAAAGTTTTTGAAACCAGCACTAATTTTAATTGATATTCAAAAAGCGTTTGACAATTTAAACTATTGGGGAGGACAAAGAAACAACCCCAATGCCGAAAATAATGCTAGTAAACTTTTGAAGTTCTGGAGGGACAGCAATCTTCCAATTTTTCACATCAAGCACTGTTCTTCAAATCCAGTGTCATTGCTTCATGAGTCTAACGAAGGAAATGAATTTAAAGAAATTGTCGAGCCAATTAAAGGCGAAAGAATAATTAAAAAAAGTGTTAATAGTGCTTTTATTAATACGGACTTAAAAGAACTACTGGACTGGGAGAAAATCACTCAGCTTGTAATCGTAGGACTAACCACAGACCATTGTGTATCCACAACTGTTAGAATGGCGGGCAATTACGGCTATGAAACGTACTTAGTTTCGGATGCAACTGCAACATTTAACAAAAAAGGCTTGGGTGGTCAGAACTTTTCTGCAGAATTGATACATGAAACAGCCCTGGCCAGTTTAAAGGATGAATTTGCGACTGTTATTTCCACTGACTTAATAACCAGCCAATATACTAAGGGTGAGGGCACTCTGAATTCTATATATCTAAAATGAAAGTCACGCATTAACATTATTTATTTGAAAAACAGGGAATGAATCAAACCAAACATCAATAATTAAATAACAATATATCTTTAATGATGATAGCAAACACACCACAACCTCCTTACTGTGCTGTAATATTTAGCTCAATTAGAACAGAAGTAAATGATGGTTATTCTGAAATGGCTGATTTAATGGTAGAATTAGCCCGTGAGCAAGAAGGGTTTATCGGGGTTGAAAGCGCAAGAAATGAACTTGAATTACTGTTTCTTACTGGAAAGATTTGGATTCGATTAGAAAATGGAAACAGAATTCGGGCCATCTGATTGCGCAAAATAAAGGAAGATCTGATTGGTATAAACATTATAAAACGAGAATAGCCAAAGTTGAAAGGGACTATGGTTTTGATAAATAAATCAGAAATGCATGGTATGTAAGATGAATGTTAATAGAGCATCCCCTTTTGAAGTCTTGTGTACTAATTCAATTACCTGAAATTAAGGTAGTTTTGTAGCTGTTAGCTGACTTGCAGGTATTTTCTCTGTAAGCTTTCTTATTTTTGCGAGTGACCCATTCAAACACCGATTCATTTTATACCAGTAAAGAATTTCATACTTTTTTTGAAAATTCACCGCGTTCGTTGGTACTCAAAGGCCGATGCGCCTCGTTTTACCATTTTGGCGGTCAGTGATACTTACTTAAACCTCGTACACAATCAACGCCGAGAAATATTGGGTAAAGGCCTTTTTGAGGCGTTCCCTGGAAGCGAGGGTGATCCGTCGGAGCAGAATAGCGTTCAAAGTTCATTTATGCGAGTCATCACAACAAGGGAGCCCGACGAGCTACCCATATTCAAATATGAAATAGTTGTCGACAATACCGGTAAGAAAGAAACACACTACTGGACAAACTTAAATGAACCGATTTTAGATGAGGAAGGTAACGTGGCCTACCTCATTAACACCACTACAAACATCACGGGCCGTATCAGGTTGGAGCAGGCTGTGGAAGAGAGCGAAGCCCGCTTTCGTATCATGGCCGAAGGAACCAATATCTTTATAGCCATGGTCGACCAGGAAAGCAATGCTATTTATTTCAACCGGGCATGGAGCAGATTAACCGGCCGGTCCGTTGAAGATTTGATGGCTTACGGTTGGGTAGACCTGCTACACCCTGAAGATAAAGAGCGGTACCTTAAAATTTACCTGGATGCATTCAAGGTAAAAGGTCCGTTTCATGGCGACTTTCGCATATTGAATAAAGATGGAGAGTACCGGTGTTTATTAGCTGATGGTTCAGCACGCTGGCATACCGACGGTTCATTTGCGGGATACGTCGGTGCATCTATTGATATTACCGAGCAAAAGCAAAGCGAGCAGCGCAAAAATGACTTTATCTCGATGGTTAGCCATGAGCTGAAAACGCCACTAACTTCCATGAAGAGCTTTGTTCAGGTATTACAGAGAAAAGCTCAAAAAGACGGGGATGAGCTAACGGTATCGATGCTGGATAAAGCTGACAAACAAGTTAGCCGAATGACCAGGCTAATCAACGGCTTCCTAAACCTATCACGACTGGAATCAGCCGGGATCTTTATTGATTGCAAACATGTGGATCTGGCTGAATTGATTAAAGAAGCGAAGGAAGATGCCTTAGCTCATATCAGTAGCCACCAGGTAGTTTTTGCGCCTGTTGAACCCACTATAGTAAATGCTGACCCAGATAAGATCGCCCAGGTGATACAAAACTTAATTAGTAATGCGGCCAAATACTCTACACCGGGTAGCACTATACAGGTTGCATGTGTAGCGCAGGACGGAAAGGCGGTTATCAGTGTGAAGGATGAAGGTCAGGGTATCTGCAAAGAGGACTTACCTAAACTGTTTGAGCGCTATTACCGGGTTGAAAATAACGAAAACAGGCACATTGCAGGCTTCGGTATAGGCCTTTACTTATGTTGTGAAATTATCAAGCGACACGAAGGGAATATATGGGCGGAAAGTGAGTTAGGCAATGGAAGCACATTTTATTTTTCCATTCCTATAGTGTATTAATGGGTAGGCTGGGACTGCATTTAAGTGGATTCATACTTTTTCTTTCATAAAAACTGCAGCCACTTTAATAATTATAAATTCTGCTAAAAATTTAAAAGTCCATTTTAACGGTCGTTAAAGAGTAATGCATTAGCGAAATGGACGCAAAAATGGTTTAGTTCCTTAGGCGCGACAAAAAAATAAAGCCCTGTAGCTATGAGAGCAGCAGGGCAACCTAAACCTTATCACAATTATTTGTGGAGACTAATATCAGAAAATATTAATTGAAAAGGAAGTGCTTCACCTCTATTTATCTAAACGAAACCTTTCTCTAATCAAACTAAAACTTCTTTCACTTCAACTCGTACAACTAACCTTAACTACCAATAGCAGTTGGGTGGTCGTCTACTACCTCCAATTAAAGCGTGGAAAATTTTACTTACATTTATCACTTCAAGAATGGCAGAACTAATCCTTATAGATGATGATCCTACTCATCATTATTTAGCAGAAGTATTGATAAAACATCATAAGACATTTAGAAAATTTAAGAGCTATATCGATCCTAAGACAGCTCTACTTGATTTAGTGGATGCTTACTACGAAGCTAAGAATCTGCCTGATATAATTTTACTGGATTTGAATATGCCAGGGGTAAGTGGATGGGATTTTTTAGAGATGTTTGAAAACCTAAGAGCATTAGTTAATAAAGACATCAGAGTTTTTATCATTACCTCCTCTATTGACCCAAACGATCAGGCTAAATCACAACGTTATTCGGCAGTAAAAGGATTTTATTCGAAACCTCTATCTAACGAAATATTAAAGGCTGTTGTAAACAAGACATGATTCATTACATTAGTTCTGTCTAATTAAATAACTCTACCAATAGGTTTCTGGGAATCAACTACTTGGAAGAGAAATTCTATTGAGAAGTTCTTCCTCATAAAGTAATACAGCTTTTTCTAAAAAGTTAAGGGTCATTTCCAGATAATTGAAGTCAAAGGTGAATACATGTTTATGCGGAAATGCATTAAACCACCCTATTAAAAACTCTCGGTTAGACTCAAAGAAGTTGATGGCATAAGGTAACTTAAAGACAGACTTTTCATATTTTGCTAGCATAAATGGCTCTTTGTCATCATACTCGCCACGCTCAGAACGAGCTATAAGTATTATTAGTTTTAAATACACAAAAGCGAGTTCCTCGTAATAAAATAAATATGTACTTGTGCCAATATCATCAATAAGTAGATGATGGGAAACTTGCAATCGCGTAGTAAGGCTAATCCCTTTCCGGCATTGGTTCAAGTACTGATGATAGATTTCATTGCTCTGCATTACTCTTTTTATTATTTGCCGTCTCAGACATCTTACGAGAACAACAAGGAAAAGTTAGTTAATTGCAGTAAACATACTTATGGTATGATTACACCAGGTCGTCTATAAGCGTTATATTATACTTTTCATTTAATTGTACTCCTCACAAGAAAAAGTAATACTGTCTCCTCAATATCATTTACTTCGTACCTTAGAGGCGATCGATTTATGGATACTATTCTTGCCGACCCGCTTTTTCAAGCTCTTTTTAATTCACCAGTTCCGCGTATTATCGTCGAAGCTAATGCCCCAGCTTTTACCATAGTTACTAATAATAATGCCCATGCTATAGCAACTAACCTGGTTGGAAAGAATATCAGGGGAAAATCTGTATGGGAAATATTTGATCCGGCCGAAGCTGGCGGAGACGGAGGGGACCTATTACTAAATGCTTTACAAGAGGCTCAAAAAAGTAATAAAACGGTCTTAATGCCCCCTTTTAGGTACGACATGTTGGCCCTGGGAGAGGAAGGAATGGAGGAGAAATGGTGGCAACTTGAAATAATGCCGGTAGGGGGAGATAAAAATAAACCGCGCTTTCTGCTAACAACAACGCATGAGATTACCACTCAGGTTCTAAAAGAGCGTGAAATTGAAAATGGACGCATTAGGGAGCGGGAGTTATTCGAGCAACTTGCCTTGCAGAATGAGGAGTTAGTAAAATCCCGGGCAGATCTGCAGCAACTTTACTATAAGCTTGAGGAGTATGTAAATGAACGCACAGAAGAATTAGCTGCAAGTGAAGCGAAGTTTCGTGCAGTTATAGAGCAAGCGCCAGTAGCGATCACACTTTTAGAAGGAGAGGATTTGATGGTAGAGGCTGCCAATTCAGAAATTCTCCGAATATGGGGTAAAGGCGAAGAGGTGGTAGGATTACCTATTATTTATGCGCTTCCTGAAATGGAAGGCCAGCCTTATCCTGAGATCCTCCGTGATGTTTTCAAGTCGGGTGTTCCCTTTTATGGAAATGAACAAGAAGTACAGCTGTTTAGAAATGGTCAAATGGAGACCGGTTACTTCAATTTTATCAATTATCCCTTCAAAGATAAAAACGGCTCTACCCAGGCAATCATAGTAGTTGCCAGTGAAGTGACGGAGTTGGTTCAGGCAAGAAAACGCCTCCACTCACTTATCATGAATGCTCATTATCCCTTAATGATACTTCAAGGAAGGGAGTACCTGGTAGAAGTAGCAAATCAGGAAATTGCTAATTTATGGGACAAACCATTATCAAAAATTATAGGGCGAGAACTATTGGACATCCTTCCCGAAATCAAGGACCAACCCTTTCCAGCTTTATTAAATAAGGTCTTTGATACAGGTACAACCTATAGCCAGGAAGAAGAGCTCTTTTATTTAAATACTCCAGAGGGAAGGGTGTTAAAATATGTGAGCTTTTTCTACGACCCTGTTTTCGATGAAAATAATAAGGTTACGGCAATCATTGTTTCAGCAAATGATATTACAGCAAATGTAGTTGCTCGCAGGGAACTTGAAAGTGCTTATGCACAGTTACGTCTCTCGAAAAACGCTGCCGAATTAGGGACATTTGATATGGACCTGGTAAAAGGTACCATGGAATGGGATTTCCGTTGTAGGGAATTATTTGGTATTAGTCATACGAGTGAAGTAAGCTATGAAAAAGATTTCTTAGCGGGCTTACATCCAGACGATAAGGACATGATTAGAACGCTAATATCAGACTTATTAAACAAAAGGATCAATGACGGGAACTACGATGCTGAGTACCGTACCATTGGTTTTGAAGATCAAAAGATAAGGTGGGTTCGTGCGAAGGGAAAGGTGTTTTTTGATCATCATAATACCCCAATCAGGCTTATCGGATCGGTTCTTGAAATAACTGACAAGAAACAGGATGAGCAACGCAAAAGCGATTTTATAGCAATGGTCAGCCATGAGTTAAAAACCCCGTTAACCTCTTTAAAAGCTAATATTCAGCTGTTAAGTCGCCAGGCCGAACAAATTCAGAATACATTTTTTTCGAAGTCACTTAGCAATTCAGAAAAGCAAATCAACAAGATGTCAGAATTGATCTCGGGATTTCTTAACCTATCGCGTCTTGAATCCGGGAAGTTGTCGCTGGAGCTTCAGGATATTGAACTTAATGACCTTATTTATCAAGAAATGGAAGAGTGGAACACGAACTACTCTACTAGAAGGATATTTTTTAAACGTACTAAGCCTATTTGTTGCAAGGCTGATGCAAACAAAATTGGTATGGTTATTACCAATCTATTAAGTAATGCTATAAAGTATTCTCCTGATCAGACTGCTATATCCATTGAACTTAAAACTAATAACGGCTTTGCCATTATTAGTATACAAGACAAGGGGATTGGAATTGCTGAAAGTGAATTACAAAAATTATTCAATCGCTATTTCCGATCTGCCCGTGCCGATACGAAATATATATCAGGCTTTGGAATTGGGCTTTATTTATGCTATGAGATTGTCCAGTTACATGAAGGAAAAATCTGGGCTGAGAGTGAACTAGGAAAAGGATCCACTTTTTTCTTTAGTTTACCCTTAGGCCAGGTTTAGGAAAGGCCTGATCTCTCGTAAAGCGTTTGGAACTCGTAGCTGCCACTTCAAGTCCTTTCGAATATTCCTCCTATCCGTCTAAAAACCTTATTTTTTTAGATCTTTGTTCCTAACTATTTGCATTAAGAATATAATTGATATTAACATCTGAGAACCTCTTCCTCCATTTATAAAAAAAGCGAGACCAGCCCGCTTTTTTAGCAAATACTCAAGAGATACTAGTGTGCATGGCTTATATTGCCATCAATATGGTGTTTATGGGAATATTCTGAAGTTCTCTCTGTAAATAGACCTGCTCCAATTTCTAAAATACCAACAATTAAATGAGGCAAGTAAACATATTCATCAAAGTTGAAAAGCCATGGAGAAGCAGCAAGGAAGATACCCAAAATAACGTCCATTGTAAGGTGTCCGCTCATAAAAATTGCTTTTTTTCCACCCCCTTCGTAATCGGTCATAAAGGAAAGTACCAATAAGATAATACCTGATGCAATGGCTACCCGCGTCCATAAATCCTTCATTGTTGCGCTAAAAGCCATCAAACTTGTTGAAGGAAATCAGATTTTCTTAGCACAAAAAGTAATTCCGATTGGAAGATTTTATCGTGAAGCATTGCTCAAAAAACTTTTGTAGGAAGAAGGTGCTGGAACTTATAGTAGAAACATCGTAGCATTTTCTATAAGCCGTGTGCTTTCTGAGCAGCAATAAGTGAGTGGCTTAAAATATATAGCATTGTAATATGGTTCGTATAAAAATACAAAGTTTTTGAACCTACTTTTCAGTCTCTAATTCTAATGTTTTTTGTTATAGCCCAGAAAGCCGTGACTTTTTGGACTTACTCTTTCTGTCATAAAAACTGCAGCGAATTCAATAAATGATAAAATCCTGTTAAAATTTGAAAGTCCACTTTAACGGTGGTTTGTATGAACTGTTACTCAAAGATACTTAGATAGCTAAAGTGATTGTTTTTGATAGGAAACATTGTTTTATTTTGAATAAAATTATGATTAGGTAAGCTTTGGTCGTGTAGTGTTCATAATGGAAATGAAAAAAGGAACATTTAGCATCTTAAATCTCAGCATTAATCCTATTTCTCCCAATCAAATTCCTGAGGTACTCTTTTTAAAAGCTCGTCGATCTTATAGTGGACCCCATTTTTAAAAACATTCTCGATATTCCAAACCTCATCAAGGTTACTTAATGGATCGCCATTTACAACCACCAGATCAGCAACCTTTCCTTCCTCAAGACTTCCGAGATCATCCTCAATTCCTAAAGCCTGTGCTGACCACCATGTGGCAGAACGGAGAACTTCAAAAGGGGAAAACCCCGCCTCTTCCAAACTCTTCAATTCCGACTTATAGCTTATCCCATAAGGGATTATTGGAGAGTCTGTTCCCGGAGTAATTCTAACACCGGCATTGGCCAACACTCTGATAAGTTTAAGTGTATTAGTATGCAGTGAACGGATCTCCGGATTTGATTTTAGTCTTGCCTCGTTTGCTTTACGAACGTCCTTGATGAAATCCTTGCTAAATAATGTGTTAAGCACCCTGTCGTTTGCCAGAAGGCTGTCTTTCTCGAACTGCAGATAAAACCCTCCAAATAAAGCTGCTGTAGGCGTTAAGTTTATTCCCGATTTTGACAGCAGTCGAACAACATCATCATATGCCTTGTTCAGGTTAGACTGTTTAGTGGAAAAACCTCTGCGACTTGTAGCTTTGATGTGTTCTACCCCATCCACCCCGTAAGATGTTGCCGGATAAATTTCATGAGAAGTTACAGGGATTCCCTCACGATGAGCAATTTCTGTAATGTGCTTTTGAAGATCGTCTGGTAGCCGGACATAAGTTTTCACCAGATCGTATTCTAATTTCCCAACTCTTTGCAGCTCCAGTTCCAGGTGCTGATCAGTAGAGATGCTATTAGCCATACCATAGAAAACACGCTTCCCGTCAAGCATTGCACCTGTGAAAAACTCTCTTGGCCCTGGTCGCTTTCCACTAGCCCAGGCCTCTTTGCGCTCGAGCGCGTCGTAGGGGTCCGTACCTGTTTCCCGCACAGAAGTAATTCCGTAAGCAAGCCAGTTCCTTCCATGAACCTCTCCTACTCCTGCAGTTTGATGCGTGTGCATTTCTATTAATCCCGGAATCACTGTCTTCTTTGATGCATCAATTACCTTCCCCGATGGATGAGCCGAATGGGGCTTAATACTTTCTATCCTGTTGCCATTTAAAGTAATATCGACATCCTTAAGGTAAATGGAAGATTTCCCGTCAAACACCTTTCCTGCATGGATCACAACTCTAGCTTCAGGCTTTTGATTGGTATAGGAAAGATTCAAAGGGATATCTTCAATATGACCGCTTTCGACATTCACCTTTTTCAACACCCCGGTGGCTAGGAAAACGATTGTTTTTGAATCTCCCGTCCAGCTTGGTGAATCGGCAAGAACGGAGGTTAACCGCCTAGGTTTTCCCGTAACTCTGAAAGGATCTTCAATCTCTGCTAGCTGTAATACTCCATCCTGGATAAAGGCTAGTTTCTTTCCATTAGGAGAGCATACGGGTCCGTCTTTTCCTCTTACGGCAAGAGCCCTACTTTCAAGCGGAGAAATGTATCTATCAGCACTTCCGTCCAGAGGGATCAACAACATCTTATTTATACCCTCCCTGAACCTTCCGGAAAAACTTTCGAGGGCAGACAGGACTATGTACTTCCCGTCCGCGGACCAGCTTGGCTTACCTGGTCCAAACAGAGAACGGTGTACCTGTCTTATTTTTCCAGCTTCCAGATTAACAACCTGTACGGTAGCGGTAGCAATCCCATTAAAATTATCATTCAGCAAAAAGGCAAGTTCTTTACTATCGGGCGACCAGGACGGGGAGAGCGCATCTTTATAATAAAATGTGACTTGCCGCGAGGAGGCATCCTTTAGATTGTACACCCAAATGTTCATACTACCTGAGCGGTCTGTTACAAACGCTAAGCTATTTCCGTCAGGAGACCAGCTTACATCAATATCAGCTGCCGGGTCATCTGTAATTTTAATAGGTTTTGAACTACCCGCTCTAAGCAACCAAAGGTCACCAAGAGCTCCAAAAGCAACTGTTTGCCCATCCGGAGAAACAGCGGGACTCAAAATCCCCTTAACCTTCAAGGCTGTATTGCTATCGAAATCGCGTTTTTTTTTCACATAGCTAGTGTGTGTTTTCACTAACAGATCTGCCTTAAAGGGAATAAGGGCTGCTGGTGAAGCTTCGAGTGATCTTCTTTTGATCTTTCCATCAGAAGTATATAGATAGGCGCTTGAATCAAAAAACGACGCCCTGAAAGGAAAAACATCTTCGCTCTCCTCACTTAGCGTTTGTAATTCCCCGCTCTGTAAGTCGACTTTCTTTAGTAAGCTTTGACTGATACTGAGGAGATTAAACAGAACAGAGCTGCCGTCCGGAGAAAAAACAGGTGCAGCGTAAAATCCCTTCGACGCCGTGAGCGGCCGCTCTTCTCCATCCTCCCAAATATAAAGCCCCTTTTCCTTTCGGTCTGATACAAATACGAAATGGCAACCATTTGGAGATAAAGCGGGACTGTAATCGTCTGCCTTATCACTGGTTAACTGCTTCAACTTCGACCCTGATACTTCCAGCTCCCAGATGTCATAATTTCCAGCTCTGTCTGAAGAGAAAATAATTCGTTCTCCGTTTGCCGACCATTGGGGTTCTCGATCATCGAAATCTCCAAAAGTTAGTTGTTTAAGCCCCGAACCATCAGCGTTTATCGTCCATAAATGGTAAGTGCCATCCCGGTAAGACTGAAAAACTATTTGTTTTCCGTTAGGCGCCCATGATGGTTGCCGGTCGTCTCCTAATCCATCTGTTATAGCCTTTGCCTCCCCTCCAATTGCCGGTAAAATAAATAAGGTTCCCTGGAGGTCAATAACCATTTGTTTTTTATCAGGTGAGAGATCGAGAGAAAAGTTCGTGCCTTGGGTAACACTTACTGTGCTAAAGTTGGTTTTTCGTGTTTGAGCGGATACAAGATTAAAGGCCAGCGAAAAAACCAGGGTATAAAGTGTTTTCAATATCCAACTATAGTTGTTACCTCCGCGCTGCTGCATATTCTCCTTTCGTTTTAAGTTCCCCCTCGTAAATTTTTTCCAGAACGGAAACCAAATAGTCGATTTCTACTACAGTGTTGTATTTCGAGAACGAAATTCTAAAGGTTTTTCCTGAACTGACTCCTAGTTCGGCAAGGACATAGGACGTTGCCGAACCGCTTGTACAGGCACTTCCTGCAGAAATAAAAATGCCACGATTGTCAAGGGCAGCTAGTATGTCGAATGAGGAATGTGGTAAACTGAAATTCAGGATGGAGTCTAAACTTGACTGTTCATCTGCAGAGTTGCCGTTGAATCTCACCTTTGGAAATGCTCTGCTTAATTCTTTGATTGTATAATCCTTTAATATCCGAAAATGAGCTGCACTTTTTCCTCTTTCACGATAAGAGATCTCCAGTGCTTTTGCCAAACCAACAATGCCTGCTGTGTTTTCAGTACCCGCCCGTTGCCTGCTTTCCTGCGCTCCTCCATATACAAAAGGATCAATACCTAAGCGCTTATTTTTGTAAAGGAAGCCTGCCCCTTTCGGCCCATGAAATTTGTGTGCCGAGGCGACCAGAAAATTGCAGTTGAGTTCTTTCACATCAAGTATTTTATGGCCGATCGTTTGTACCGTATCAGAATGAAAAATGGCATCGAAATCATGGCAAAGAGATGCTATTTCCTGTATAGGATTAAGATTCCCGATCTCATTATTGCCATGCATAATTGAAACGAATGCTGGCTCTGACCCCATCAGCAAACTTTGCAGGTGCTCCAGACTTATACTTCCTTGTTTATCATGATCAACGAAGTCGAGCTTTATTCTCCCTTGCTGCTCCAACGCCTTTAGTGGGTTCAAAACGGCATGGTGTTCAAGACGACTTGTGATGGCGTGCCGGATCTTATGACTTCGGATTGAAGAAAAGATAGCAGTATTATCGCCCTCCGTTCCTCCCGAAGTAAAAACAATTTCTGAAGGTTCAGCATTGATCAGTTCGGCAATTTTTCTGCGCGATTCTTCTACCGCCCTCCGGGCTTCCCTTCCCAAGTGGTGTGAAGAGGAAGCGTTACCGTAATTATTACGAAAATATGGAAGCATTGCATCCAGCACTTCCTGATCTATTATTGTAGTTGCAGCATTATCCAGGTAAATTCTCATATGTGTTTATTTTTCTTCTATACTCAGCTCAGCAATCTCTTTACTGCGAAAAGCTCCAATTTCTCCTTTTCGCCCAGCAAATTTTCGGCAGCTAATTCCCCTAAAGCTGCTCCATGCTTATAACCATGTCCGGACCCACCTCCTAAAAGCCATAGATTGGCGGCTTCGGGATGAGTATCAAGAATGAAGTTCTTATCAGGAGTTTCGGTATACTGGCAAATGCGTTGTTCGATAAGGGGTCGGTGAGCGAGTTTGGGGAAGCGCTTCAGCAGAATTTTTTGTGCATGCAAAAGCTCCTCTGGCTTAAGAAAGCGGTTATAAGTGTCAAACTTCGAAGTAATATCGTCATTTATCGTTATTGCAACCTTAAAACCCCGGTTGGCATTGCCTGGGATCCCATAGCTCAGATCGTTATCCAGGGGCAAGTCCACCCAGTTGGGAAAGCAGTTTTCCCACAGATCCGATGCCTCCGGAGGAGTGGCAAAATAGAAGTAGCCTTGCCGGGTTATTTTTACAAGTCTGGTAATATCCGGGAAAAGCCTGGTTAGCCAGGGCCCTCCGGCAAATACAAATGCATCTGCTTCTAATATAGTTCCATTCGATAAAGTGACACTGTTAAGCCGGCCACCCTTTAACAAAGGCCTCAGTACCTGCTGATGCAGGTACTTACCTCCTTCTTCCTGGAATCGTTCAGCTACGACGCTGCAACCTTCCCGTGCCTCAAGATATCCGGAATTCGGATCGTATATGACATGATCAAGATCGTTAGTATTGATCTGTGGCCAGCGCTTTGCTGCCTCTGCTGGACTTATTCTTTGGATTTCAAGGCCTGCTTTCCTATACATGTTCAAAGCGGTTTCCTCGTGCGGCACATTAGTATTCTGATGCAGCAAAAGCAGACCGTTTTGGTGCAATACTTTCTTTCGGAAAAGAGGTTCATTATCTTTCCATAGCTGAATAGACCTGAGCACGAGGTCAAAATAGACCTGCTGATTATCGTAGTAGGGTCTTATCAAACGAGTTTCACCTCCGGAACTCGATTGGTTATTGCCTGCCCCAAACTGGTCTACCAAAGTCACCTCGTAGCCTTTTCGTTGTAGGTGTAAAGCTGTCCATCCGCCAAAGGCGCCAGCACCAACCACTACAATTTTACCATTCTTAGCTGTTTGTCTAATAAAAGCAGGAGCCTGTGCTTTCCCATCCGCCGGTATTAAGCTTTCTAAGGCGGTCATTGCAGAAGCACCAAGCCCAAACTTTAAAAGCTTACGGCGAGTAATTTTTGAGTTCATCTAAGTACTGTATTTTAATGGATTGTACTTGAGTTCCTGATCCTTCCTTAAAAGAGACCGGGTTTTCGATCCCGATCCATTCGATTAAAATATTCCTGAAACCTGCCGGAGAATTACACTCCTGCTTCGGATGCAGGTAAGGGAAGCTTTTCCCATATATCATCAGCAGGACGATCTTTTGGCAGGGTATTTAATTTGTCGTACCGGCGAACATCTATCCAGCGGTGACCTTCAAAGAACAAGGAGTAGCGGCGCTGCTTCAGCAATTCATTAGTTAAGGCATCTTTAGTTAATGCTCCTGCGTAAGGCTGCAGGTTGTGGCTGCTGCGAATCTTGTCTAGCGCCTTTACTGCTTCTGAAAAATCAGAGCTCTGGATCTTTGCTTCGGCATATAGAAGGATCAATTCTTCGTTACGGATAATTGGTAAAGGAGCTGTGCTGGAAGTATATACCCAAACGTCACGATTTCCAGTAAGGCCATTTATTGAAATAGCAGAGGTGCGTATAGGAGCCTTAGCAATTCTATCATCATTGGCCTCGATGTCTGCAGCATATGACGGATGAGCTGTTCTTGTTTCTGAAGCTTTATTCTGAGCAGCATAAGCGCTGTTCAGCTGATCGCCCGCACCGGTGCAGAAAACATGATAAACGCCGGTAGAAAAATTGCCGTTCAAATCAAGAAAGGATTCATTTAAGGCATTAATTGCATCGCTCCAGTTCTTCTGGTAAACTGCAACCCGTGCAGCGAGTGCCCGGTTGAATTTTATTAAACCTGCTGCATTACTGAAACCCGTAAAACCAGTAGATAGAGGAAATACCACACTTGAGCCTGAAAGATCTGTTCTAGCTTCATCAAGAAGTTTAGAGATTTCAGCCAGCCCTGCGTTATAATCTACAATCGGCCCAAGTTTATCAGGATCCAATACGTCAACTCTGATTCCGTTAGTATAAGTAAGGTTCAAATTCAAGAGCAACTGATAAGCCTTTATTGTCTTGGCAAATCCCAGGTAAGCTTTACGTTGTTCCTCGCTTACAGAACCTGACCGTTGCGCTGATTCTATCAACACATTTGTATTTTTTACCACCCTGTACCGCGCCGCCCAGTTGTCGGTGATATAGAAGTTACTATTCAGAAGCGTATTCGTTTTATCACCAAGCAGTTCAAGATCATAACGCGGGTCTCCAAATCGATAAATCTCCCGGCCGATCACCCCTACCACATCGAGATAGCGATCAGTTGAATTGCGCAAGCCTGATTCTGTTCCTGTTACCAGGCTGTTCAGTTGGCTTAAGGTTGCGTTTTCTATATAGCTGTCAACCGTGGGACTGTTCAAGTCGCCATAATTCTGCTCGCAGGAAGCAATGGTCAATAGCGCTAATAAAAGGAGATAATTTATTTTAGATTTCATATTTGTTCATGTATAAATAGCCGGGAAAGCAGATTAAAAATTAACTGATAGATGAGCTTGCGCACGTTTAGAAGCAGGATAGGGAACCATGTCAGCATTGCTGGAGAACCCGTTTCCAAAGTTTGAAACTTCGGGATCGTAAGACCGGTAATTTGTTTTGGTGAAATAATTATTGAGAGAGATCCCAAATTTGACATTCCTGGCAATGCTACGCGGAAGCTTATTGAAGGAATAATACACCCCTAGCTCTCTTACCCGGAAGTAGCTGGAATTTTCAACGAATGCAGCAGAGGTAGAGCCTATCTTTGAGCCCCTGGTTGGGCCATTAGGTAAAGTGTGTCCCTCTTCGATCACGTCATAATCTGCGGAAGTACCGAAACGGTCAAAAGAAATGTTTGTAAGGTTAATGTTCTGGCCCCCGTTTTTCCAGTGCAGCAATACCAGGAAGCTTAGGTTTTTACCTATCTGTACCTCGTTGTTGGAGCTTAACTGAAATCGTGGTTCTATATCACCAAAATAGCCCAATCCAGTTGGACTTGTAGCATCAACCCCGACAATCTGAGTTGGCGATCTTCCTTCCTCTAATTTGAACGAGCCGGCCAGATAGCCGAAAACGCCTTGAGGCACCGGTGGTGTAGTTAAGCGCGTTACTTTAGCCCTGTTTAACCAGTAATTAAAAGAGGTATTCCATTTTATAAGCTTAGCATCAACAGGCCTTGCCGTTAAACCTAACTCCAGACCGTGGTTTTTCAAATCGCCTGCATTAACCCATGATGTTGCAAAACCTGATGAAGCCGGAGGATTACTTAATAGAAGGAAGTCTTCTATAGTTTTTTTGTAGTAAGTAGCTTGTAAGCCTACACGACCTTTAAGCACTGAAAAGTCAAGGCCCGTTTCAAACTCGGTCTGTCTTTCAGGTTTGATTTTAGCTTGGCCTTGCTGTGTGTTCACCAATGAACCCAGGAAACCAATAATGTTTGAGATACCGAGGGATGTGAACTTACTTCCGTACGCCGGAGTATTGGTAGCTTGCCCGTAAGCTGCACGAACTTTAAGGTCTTCAACAAAGCCCTGCCTGATAAGGCCGCTCTGGGTAAAGTTGAAAGAGGCTCCGCCTTTAGGATAGATGTAGAATTTACCAGGATCTCCGTTATTAGTAGAACGGTCAAAACGGATACCCGCTGTTAAACTTAACGCGTTAGCAATCAAAGCTTCTTCCTGAACGAAAACTCCGTCGTTCTGAAACTTACGCCTGTCCTGGTAAGCACTTAGGGCACCTGCCTGATTGATATTAGACTGGCCGGTAGTAAGCTGGGTAGCTACGTTTATGGCGTTATTGAATTCCCCGCGTTCCTGTGTAATCCCAGCAGAGCTGGTTAAGGTAAATGCGCTTCCTGGGGCATATGTGTTCACCAGTGAAATTATGTAGTTAGTATTAAGGTTACGGGTAAAGCCCTGAACCGAAGAGCCCTTAGCTACATCCTGGGTTTGAAGCGTAGCTGGAAAAAGAACATCAGTAGACAGGTTATAGAAATCAATACCTCCCCTGGTTACCAGTTTTGTATTACTTTTATTAGTTCTTAGGAGTCCTGCTTCAATATTCAACCCAGTTATAAAACGGTTCACTCCTTCATTGTTGCGAACCTGAGCGATGGTTTGCAGGAAGTTGGAACCGCCCACAGTATTTGCCGGATACACACCGTACTGGTTGGCATGCAGCTCAACAAAGCCTGGGGTTTGAGCCAATGCCCAACCCAGTGAATTACCTGAATTATCGTTATTAGTGATCCCTCTGTCGGCCGATGAGTTAATATAATTTGTATTAATACTCACCTTAATATTTTCGTTTACCTTGTGGTTAACATTCAGGCGAAGGCTGTTATTACGGTAACCGGTATTCTTAATTATTCCATCTTCATCTTTAGTACCGGCAGAAAAGTACAATCCTGTTCTTTCGTTACCTCCACTGATGCTCAATACAGAATTCCTTGTTACTCCGGTATTGCCATAAATTTCCTTCTCATAATCATAAATCCTGCCCTTAGCCTGTGCATCCAAAAACTGCTGACGCAGCTCAGCACTTTTTACAGGATCATTTGAAAGACTTGCAGCTGTTTCGGCAGTGAAATTACGAACACCTAATAGCTTCCTCACTTTCACATTACCGTAATCCTGAGAGAAAGAAACCTGAGTTTTACCGGCCCTCCCTTTTTTGGTAGTGATCAAGATAACTCCAGCGGCAGCTCTTGACCCGTAAATAGCAGCAGCTGAAGCCCCTTTAAGGATCTCAATGTTTTCTACATCTTCTGGTCGTATATCTGCAATCCTGCTGGACGGATTATCCTGGTTAGAAACAACAGAACCATCCCTGACTGCCTTTGTTACCGCCGTTAGGCCTGATGATACAGAAGAATTGTCAACAATAACTCCGTCTAAAACAAATAAGGGTTGAGAGTTACCGTAAATAGAGGTCAAACCACGTAAACGGATAGACAGACCTCCACCTGGTGCCCCCGAATTTGCGTTGATATAAGCTCCCGGAACCTTTCCATTTAATGCAGCGTCGAAGGTTTGAGCAGGAGCCACACCTGAAAGTTCTTTTGAAGATATACTTACTACAGTATTGGCAAGGTTTCGTCGCTGAACATTAGTTGCCAAGCCGGTGACTACAACTTCGTCCAGCTTTGCGATATCATCTTCAAGTTTAAGTTCGAGCGTCTCGCCAATACTTTGGATAGCCCTGGTCTGGGTTTTAAAACCGGTAAAACTGATTACCAGTTGTCCGTTGCCTGGAAGGGCTAACCTGAACCGACCCTCGGCATCTGTACTTGTACCGATAGTAGTATTTAGTACCTGGACGTTCGCCCCCGGTAAGGGTTGATTGTCTGCATCCCGGACAATACCAGTAATAAATTTGCTTTGTGCAAAAAGACAATTTCCTAATGCTAGCAGGCATAATAGAACAGTAATTAAGTAGCGTTTGTGCATTGATATTTAATTAAGATTTGTATTTAGATATGATATTGAAGGTGAGAATGAAATATGTGATGACTGATTTGACCAAAGCAGTAGCAGGGATACGATATTTTCGCATCCGGAAGGGTACTCTAAGAGATCGCAGCAGCTAAGTGATAAGTCCTATTTTTTTGTCAGCAGCTCTTCTACTTCCTTATTAAACTCTGTTTTGAATTCTTCGTAGTATTTGCCGGTAGCAGGACCGTTATATCCTGTGTGGATCTTTGCAACGTTTCCATTCCTATCTATAAAAATGGTTGTAGGAAAAGCGAGGAACTTTTCCAAAGCAGGCAGTGACTCTGCTACAAACTTCTTGTCGGCCAATCCTCCAACCAGTTGTTCATACTCAATCCCATACTTCTCCTTTACCCGGCCAAGAACTTTCTTTACGTATTCAGGATCGTCTTTTCGCTCATAATAGATAGAGACAACTTCGATGCCCCGATCTTTATTCTGCTTGTACCAGGGAGCAAGGAAGGCTGCTTCGTCCATACAATTAGGGCACCAGGTACCTGTGATGGTCAGGATAATCGGTTTATTTTTAAACCTCTCATCCCTAATAGAAACCTTTTTCCCATCAGCATCCGGAAGGTTGAAGCTAAATTCCTTATACCCTTGTTTCAATTGAGTTAAGGAATAGGCATCAGGTAATTTTGCATTGGGATTTCGCGTCCCCCGAATCTTAAACTTGCCAGAGGGTGCCTTTGATTCACCTTCGAATGTATTTTCATCTACAAAACATCCGGTAATCAGATTAGGACCAGTGCCAATAAAAGATGATAAGCTAAATTCTTTTCCTGAAACATCTCCCTGAAGAAAACGTGCGTCGCCGGTAGTCTTGAGAAAAGTTCCTGTTAACCGGCTTCCCTCCTGCTTAAAAAGTCCTACTGTTTTGGTTTCTGCTCCGTCATCATTGATATAAGTAACATCCCACTTACCATTTAGGTCAGCCTGGGGTTTGGCCGGTGAAGAGGTAAAGCGATAAGTTTTTCCGAACTCGGCCACGGCTTTTAATGGAAGACCCGTACGATCTACAGAGATAGGTAGACCTTTAGTGTCTACAGGCGGTGGCGTTCTTTCATCTTGTCTCCTCAATACGCCAGACAACTTTTTTTCACCCTCAACCCTGAAAGCCAGCTCATTGTCAAACTGGTCTATAGGGATGATAATAGAGTCCTTTTCGAAAACCACCCTATCGGCAGGAAGCCGTTCCGCACCGTTCAGCAGGTAAACTTTTGGATTAGAGAGACTGCCACTCACTTCAAAATTGAAAGGCACCTCTGATCCATCTCTGTAAAAGAAAACACCTCGCCACTTTCCCAATGGCAAAGAAGTTTGAGCATAAGAGATCCTTGCTGTCAGGGCCAGAGAAAAACAGATGATATATTTAAGTGTTGATTTCATAATAAGTTTAATTCCTTTAATATCTGCAATCTTAGTGCTTGTCATTGATCAATAATTCCCGCAGAAGTAGATCCTGGGCGACCAAACCATTTGCAACTTCCAGGGCCGGGGTTAACACTTCTTCTTTATTTCCGGCAAATAATTCAGTAGAAAGATATCTGTCCCCCCGATCGCATACTATAAATACGATTCTTCCCTCATCAATTTCCTCTGCCAGCCTGGTAACCGCAGCTAATGCGCCCCCGGTGCTCGGGCCTGAAAAAAGAGCCTCCTTACGAACTAATTCCCTGGTCCAGAAGATGGCTTCCTCCTGGCTTACATCCATAAGCCGGTCAACACTCTGCGGGTTGTATATTCGGGGAACATATTCTCCCTCCCAACGCCTTATCCCTGGAATTTGCGATTCTGCATCCGGTTGTACTCCAATTATCTGAACTCCCGGATTTTTTTCTTTGAGGTAATTTGAGACACCCACAAGGGTTCCGGTAGTACCCATAGCCGAAACGAAATGAGTAATTGTACCACTCGTTGCATCCCATATCTCCGGACCTGTGGTTTTATAATGGGCAGAAACATTATCGGGATTAGAAAATTGATCCAGCATATAAAGCCCTTTCTTTCTTGCCTTCTCCCGGGCATATTCAATTACTGCCTCAAGAGGTTGTTCCTTCGGGATAAGTGTTACCCTTGCACCAAAAGCCTGCATAGTCCAAATACGTTCTTTCGATGCCATTTCTGGCATTACCAGCTCTATTTCATATCCATATAGTGAGGCTATCAGTGCCAGAGCAATTCCTGTATTCCCGCTCGTAGGTTCTATCAGCTTCATTCCCGGCTTAAGTTCTCCCCGCTCAATCGCCCCCTCAATCATCGCTACTGCTGCCCGGTCCTTTACGCTACCTCCAGGATTTTGCCCTTCCAATTTTGCATAAATTTTCACCCCGGGTTTAGGAAATATTTTGCTTAACTCAGCCAGTGGTGTATTGCCAACAAGGTTTAAAATAGAAGCCATCGTTAAAATACAATTAATTGTGCTGAGGGAGATTTATGTTCCGCAAGTTTCAAACCTTTTATCGAATGCACGAAGTCATGAATATCTTTATCATAATTCTTTGATTGCTCAAGCAGTCTTATAAAGGCAGTTCCGATAATGGCGCCTGGAGCATACCGTAGAGCGTCACGATAGGAGGCCTTATCCTTTATGTTAAAACCGATAAGTCTTGGATTATTTAATGGAGCCTGTTTTATGTTCTCAAGGAACTGATCATTCTGTTTTCCAGCCTTTTCGGAGTTTCCGGTTGTGCTATTGGTAGAAACAACATAAATAAATCCATTGCTGATGCTATCAATCTTGAAAAGTCGTTCGGGTGTAGTTTGTGGGGTGACCAGAAAAACATTTGAAAGATTATACTTCTCAAATAAATGCCTGTATTTGGTTTCGTATTCTTTCAAAGGAAGATCAGGGATAATAATCCCATCAATGCCGAGCTCTGAGGCCTTTCTAATAAAAGCTTCAACTCCGTACTGAATAACCGGATTATAATAGCCCATCAACAAAACCGGAATGTTAATTTCTTTCCGGAAGCCTTCCAACTGCTGGAACAATAGTTCGATAGACATTCCATTGTTTATTGCTACCATATTGCTTTCCTGGATCACTGGTCCGTCTGCCAGGGGATCAGAATACGGCATTCCGATCTCAACAAGGTCTACCCCTGCATTCTCCAGATGCTTTAACACCGTTCGTGTATCATTTAAATGAGGAAATCCTGCGGTAAAAAAGATATTGAGGATATCGCTTTTCTTATCCTTAAATAGTTGATTTATTCTGTTCATTTTAATACCCTCCTCTTTCAATATATGTCTGTAAGTCCTTATCACCTCTTCCAGAGAGCGTTACCACAATAACGTCGTCCGCCCGGAACTTCAGAAGATCAAGCGCAGCAAGTGCGTGAGAAGATTCCAGGGCGGGAATAATACCTTCCAGGCGGCTTAACTGAACACCCGCCAGGTAAGCTTGCTCATCAGTAGCGCTGTGATAGAGGCCTCTTCCTGAATCGAACAAATAGGCATGAATAGGTCCGATACCAGGGTAATCCAAACCTGCAGAGATAGAGTGTGGCTCCACAATTTGCCCGTCACGAGTCTGCATCAGGATAGTTTTACTTCCGTGAATGATTCCCCTGGTTCCAACCTGTGTAGTCGCTGCTGTTTTTCCACTGTCTACTCCTAAACCTGCCGCTTCCACAGCGATTAGTTTCACATCTTCGTTATCCAGATAATGATAAAATGTACCGGCTGCATTACTTCCGCCGCCAACGCAGGCAATTAGATAATCTGGATTTTCACTGCCTGTCTCCGTCTTCAGTTGCTTCTTAATCTCTTCACTTATTACTGACTGAAAACGCGCCACCATATCAGGGTAAGGATGGGGGCCAACCACTGAGCCAATGATATAATAAGTATCAACTGGATTGTTTATCCAGTCCCGGATGGCTTCATTAGTGGCGTCTTTCAGGGTCCTGCTGCCACTTAAAGCCGGCCGCACCTCCGCACCCAGCAGCTTCATTCGCTCTACGTTGGGCTTTTGTCGATGTATATCCACCTCGCCCATGTACACCACACATTGCATACCCATTAGGGCGCACATCGTAGCTGTAGCAACACCATGCTGACCAGCTCCCGTTTCGGCAATGATCCTTGTTTTGCCAAGACGGCGTGCCAGCAGGATCTGCCCAAGGGTATTATTCACCTTATGAGCTCCCGTGTGGTTCAGGTCTTCACGCTTCAGGTAAATCGTTGTATTATACTTCTTTGATAAACGGGTGGCGAGATATAGTGGGGTAGGCCTTCCGACATAAGTGTGCAGCAAGCGCTGAAACTCTGCCTGGAAACTTTCCTCCTGAATGATCTTCAGGTAATTTTCACGAAGTTCTTCCACATTCGGATACAGCATTTCAGGAATGTAAGCGCCGCCGAATTCACCATAAAAGCCCTCCTGGTCTATTTGATGTTTACCCATAAGTTTCCATTGATTTTTAAATCCCTTAAGATGCCAGAAGGGCATTCAGTCTTTCCTTGCGTGATATCTGTTGAATATAGGTCTCCAGCGCTGCAGCCGGGTCTGCATGTTTCATAAATGATTCCCCTATAAGGAAACCCTCGTAACCGGCGGATTTCAGTTCTGAAATGACCAGGGGATCGCTTAAACCGCTTTCGGAAACTTTCACAAAATCCATGGGAATGTGAGGAGCGAGATCAAGAGAGCGACCTATAGAAACATCAAAAGTTTTAAGGTTACGGTTATTGACGCCAACAAGATCAATGTAAGGATTCAAACTGCGTTTCAACTCTCGCAGATCATGCACTTCCAGCAACACGCTTAAGCCGAGACTTTTTGCAAAACGCGCCAGGTTTTCTATTTCATTCGGAGCTAGAACAGATGCAATAAGCAGCACTATATCTGCCCCAATAGCTTTGGCTTCCACCACCTGATATTCGTCTATTATAAAGTCTTTCCGCAATACCGGAATGTTAACCGCACATTTTACAGCTATCAGATCCTCTATCTGTCCTCCGAAATATTTGTTCTCAGTAAGCACTGATATGGCCGAAGCTCCCGCACGCTCATATCCTTTCGCTACTTCAACAACATTTACGCTATTGTTAATTACCCCTTTTGAAGGACTCTGTTTTTTGATTTCAGAGATAATTCCATGGCGCTTTCTGTCGAAGATAAAATCTATTGCAGGCAGGGGATTTCTATCGTATAAAGGATAAAATTCAAGGGCTTTATATGGTGTTTGAGCTTTCCTCCTTGCCAGCTCTATTCTGGTGTTCGTTACAATTACACTTAAGATATTCATTGCTTTTACTGTTTATGATTAATAATTATTACTGCTAATAAACTTATTGAGTGATTGATAGGCTCTTCCTGATTCTACAGACTCTTTTGCTTCAGAAAGAGAATCCTCAAGACTGAAAGAGGGATTAAGGGTCTTTATAGCCAGGGCAGCATTAGCTAACACGGCATTTGTTTGTGCTTCTGTAGACTCACCTTTCAAAACCGCTACTAAAATGGAAGCAGCCTCGCTCACTGTTTTACCTCCGTCAAGCTCATGCTGACCTATACGCTTAAATCCAAAGTTGCGGGGGTGCAAAAGAATCTCGCCCTGGTTGCTTATCACTTTAACAGGAGAAGTAAGAGACACCTCATCATAAGCATCGATAGAATGAACAATGCTGTAAGTAAGGGTCGATTGCTGATATAGGTGCCCGTAAAGTCTGGCAAGTTCCAGGTTATACACCCCCAGAAGCTGTTTCTTCGGCTGGGCAGGGTTGATTAACGGTCCCAGAATATTAAAAAAAGTACGCACCCCTAATTCCCGTCGTACAGGGGCTACGTATTTCATTGCTGGATGAAAAAGTGGTGCATGAAGAATTGTAAAACCCGACTTTTCCAATTGGCGCTTCAACTGATTTGCGTTACGGGTAAAGCTTACCCCCAGATATTCCAGCACATTGCTTGATCCGCTGGTGGAAGAGACCCCATAATTACCGTGCTTGGCTATTTTGTACCCTGCTCCCGCTACAACAAAAGATGCCGTGGTTGAAATATTAAAAGTGTTCTTGCCATCTCCTCCTGTGCCTACAATATCTACTGCGTCAAACTCCCCAAGGTCAATCTTTACCGCCAGGTCGAGCATGGCGTCCCTGAAACCCCTTAGCTCTTCAGTAGTAAGACTTCGCATATTGAAGACGGTAAGGAAAGAGGCAATCTGCAGATAATTGTGCTTTCCTTCACCGATCTCCAACAGGATATTCTTTGCCTCCTGGTAAGGTAGTGTCTGAAGTTTGTATAAACGGGTTAATAAATCTTTCATATCTCTGTTTCAGCTATACCCTTTAAACCAGTTCCAATTCCTCCTCAAGAAGAAGGGGATCCTTCTCCTGTCGCACTGCTGCTTCGACCCAGTTAAGGATAAGCTGCTTGCCGTGCTGTGTAAGGATGGATTCAGGGTGAAACTGCACTCCCCTTACGTCAAAAACTTTATGCTTTACCGCCATTACATAGTCGTCCTCACTAAGGGCAATAACTTCCAGGGGAGCTGCTATGGTAGAAACATCAGCCACCCAGCTATGATATCTTCCGGTTATGAATTTTTCAGGGAGCTTTTTGAAGAGATAATCAGTGTTGTCTGTCACTTGAGTTTGTAATCCAACGCCGTGTAGCACTTCTTTCATGTTGGTTAAGGAAGCTCCGAACACCTCGCATATCCCCTGGTGCCCTAAGCAAATGCCTAAAATGCTTTTGCTTTCGGCATACGTCCGGATAATATCTAACATTATTCCTGCCTCCTCAGGAATACCTGGTCCTGGTGATAAAAGGATCTTGTCGTACTGGTTAACTTCGGCGAGACTAATCTTGTCATTTCTTATTACCGTTGTTTGCCCACCGTACCCAAACTCACGCAGTATATGAACCAGATTATAGGTGAACGAGTCGTAATTGTCTAATACTAAAATCTTCATAAGTTTCTGATTTAAATAGTTTCTGCCAACTGAATAGCCCTTTTAAGAGCAGCCAGTTTGTTATTTACCTCTTGTAATTCGTTTTCAATTTTAGATTTGGCTACAACTCCTGCGCCTGCCTGGTAAAAGAGTTTATTACCTTTACTGAGGATGGTACGGATCATAATAGCATGATCAATCCGGCCGTCGAAGCCGATATAGCCAATTGCTCCACCGTAGTAACCTCTGCACTGTTTCTCATATCTGTTGATCAGTTGCAAAGCTTTATGCTTCGGCGCCCCCGATAAAGTACCTGCGGGAAATGTCCTTGCTAGGATATGAAGGGCATTTTCCCGGTCGTCTAATCTGCCTGTAACTTTAGATACAAGATGGATCACGTGCGAATAGTACTGCACTTCCTTGTAGGTCTCTACTTCAACGTCAGTACCGTAACTGCTGAGGTCGTTCCGTGCCAGGTCCACCAGCATCACATGTTCGGCGTTTTCCTTTGGATCATCGATAAGCAGTTGGGTAAGCGCCTCGTCCTGCTCCTCATCACCTGTGCGCTTAACGGTACCTGCAATAGGGAAAATTGTAGCACTTCCATCCTTCACTACTATCTGAGCCTCGGGGGATGATCCGAAAATCCGGTAATCACCAAGGTCAAAGAAGAAAAGGTATGGCGATGGATTGATGTGTCGAAGCGCGCGGTAGACCGTGAAATCATCGCCAGTAAAGGCCCTGCTAAAGCGCCGCGAAAGCACAATTTGGAAAACATCGCCACGGAAGCAATGGTCCTTTCCTTTTTGCACGATGTCGAGGAATTCCTGATCTGTGAAATTTGAAGTCTCCTTATCAACCGCTTTGAATGAATATCCAGCGTATTTCTTTCGCTGGATCAGGCTGGAAATCTCTTCCAGCCTACTTTCCTTGTTGTTTAGTTTGTGCTCAAATAACCAAACTTCTTCGTTATGGTGACTGTATACCACAACGTATTTAAAAACCTGGTATAACAAGTCAGGAATCTTCCTTGCTTCATTTTCGAAGCTGTTAATCTCTACCTCTTCAAAATATCTTACGGCGTTGTAACTGGTAAAACCAAAAAGGCCATTGGTGGTAAAGGGAGTTTTAGGAGCCGAATAAGTGAAAGACTTTATATACTTATTCAGCTCTTCTAAAACTTGCTTAGCCTCAATTATAGGTGTAGTTATTGAATCTTCGCCGGGGTAGGTAACATGTATTTCCTCATCAATTACTTCGAATCTGGATATCGGATCAAAGCAGATGTAAGAATAACTGTTATGATTATTATGGTAGTTGGAACTTTCAAGAATAATGCTGTTTGCAAATTCATCCCTTACCCGCAGGTACAGGTCGACCGGCGTGAGGGTATCACCTAGTATTTTCAAGGAATCTGACTGAAACTCTAATTCTCTCATATTCTATAGATCTTATATAGTATAACTGTAAATAAAAAGAGTTATGTGTTCTGATTATTGAAATATTGTTCTTGCACAGTACTGATCTTAGTCCCAAACTTACTTTTGAGTGCGGTGTAAGAATCCAAGTATTCTATGAATAGTTCCAGGATATAATTCATGTTTTTATTGAAGAGCGGCTTCAGGTCGGCCTCATAACTTTCAAAATACTTTAGTCCCGCCCAGAACAGGTTCCTGATATTTACAATAAGCTCTTTATCGGCCTTCTCAACAGACAGCAGTAGCCCTCGTAACTCTTCATCTTCAGCAAGGGTGTCGGTGTTGAAGGTGCCTTTCAGGCTTTCAGCTTCCTGTATGCTTACATCCTTGAACTGACGGAGGATCTTATGATAATCTTCCTCCTCATTAAACTGATGTATCAGGCTCTCTATCAGCAGCGGGATATATTCGATGTGGAATCTTTTATGGTTCTCGATTATTAAAGCAGCCTTAAACGGTGTAAAACGGGATGATGTATCCACTCTTGTCGTCTTTTTATAAGTAAAAGTATAATCTGTATACAGGGTGTTCTGCATTTCGGTAGTAAGATGCATGGCCTCCAGCCAGCTCTGGTATTTATTAGCTACTTCTACTGATTCAAACTGAGGCTCGATACTTTCACCCACATAATACATACTCAGCAGCGACAAGATTTCGGGGTTAAGGTGGTGTTCCGCCCTTTGAAATTCCTTCGTCCCGTCACGGCCAGCGTTGTCCAGCACGATCTTTTCACCGCCAGGATGAATATCCTTAAACTCTGTAAGATCATAAACCTTTTTATTCACTAGTATCCAGTATCCGTTCTTCTCGTTATTCCTTTTTACAATTTCAGATATTGCATACCTCCGTGGCAGTTCCGCGACTTCCTCTTTGCTGGTAAAAATGTCCTGCATGTAACGGTCCTCCGAAAATAACTCGTAGAATAATTCCTTCGGATCTATTTCCTCCGCGATTGCATAGATCTTTATAATATTCTGAATAGCATCCATTATCGATTTTGCAAATCCAGATTTTCCGCAAACGTAGATGTAAGCTCCCTTTCCCCCTATCCGCTCTGGTTTAATCAGTTCGTAAAGTTTCTTTTGATACTCCTTTTGAGCTAACAATCTCTCCATCCGGCCTCTTTGGCCAGGTTCAAAGGCAAAGGTTTTATCTTCCCTGCTGATCTCTTTATTGATTTGAATATCCTGACGTGAAAACACAACGTTAAGGTTGAGGTCTTTCTCGAGCGACAAATGTTGCAGTTCATCCTGGTAAGGAAAGCTCTTAATGTCCTGAACACTTAAAAAAAGCCATCCCAGATGGAGCTTGTCTTTAGATTCAAGATGTTCCCAGAATGCCTTGAAAGGAGAGATCCCAGTACCTCCCGCAAACATTAATATCGGTTTGTCCAGGTTTTCGGGAAGTTTAAATCGTAGTGGGCGAACAATTCGAAACGGTATTTTATTGCTGCTACTGATATAGGAGTCATGGAGGAATCCTGAAGCCACACCCTGCTTCACCTTCCCGACAGTTAACTCTACCGTCTCCTTTTTATCAGATCGATCTTCCGAAGAAATACTGTATAGACGTTCGCTTTCTATGGTCAGAAGATCAGTGAGCAGGTAGCCCGAAGCAAGCAGATTAACAGGTAGTCCATGTCCTACCAGCACTTCAATGAACTCTTTCAAACCAAGAGTTATTTTGGCTCGTTTTATTCCTTCCAGACATGCCTGAATTGCTTTAGGAACTTCCTTCAAATCAGCCAATTCAACTTTAGATAATTTCGCCAGCTGCAATACTTCCCTCAGGCTTAGCTCCTCAGTTTTGATATGATAATACCTGCCTATATGCTGCTGCCATTGCTCATTCAACCTGATAGTAGTCTGAGCGGCAAGGCCTGTATGAAGTAAAATTTCATTTACCAGCTCTTCGTTATTAGATGGAAGGATTGCGATCCTGTCACCCGGCCTGTAGTTAACACCTTTGTTTTCGATGTTGAGTTCAATATTTTTGATATCGGCGATGCTTACCTGCTTGCGGTTAGAAATAGTGGCAAAAGGGCATTTAAGCTGTTTGTCTGCAAAACGTTCAAGACGGGTTTTCTCAAGCTCGTCATCAACGTCTTCCCAGGTTCGTTCTTTGAATAGGCCGCTAAAACCTCCGATAGTTACAGAACGGCCCACTTTGAAGGCCATTTGAAGGTAGCCGTACACCTTACGTTTGTGTACACCTAAAAATCCCTGTTTTCCGGCATAGGCTTCAATTAACGAGTAATAGGCCCCATTCAGCTCATCGTTGTTCTTCTTTTCAATATACCCGCTTAATGATACCTGCTCTACAGCATTGAGGAACTCCCTCCAGTTAGTGGGATACCAGCGGCGGATAAATAAGGCCTCCTCTCCCAGGATCGTATCGTATTTTGCCCTCTCAATAAATGTGTCGATCAGGTGAAAAACGGGGGAAGAGGTTCCGCTCGGCCCTTGTACTCCTTCTTTCAGGGGTACGGCAAATGGTGCTACTGTCTTCGCCCAGACAATAGGATCAACATAGGTTTTACTACGGGGATTAGGATTTATTTTAAGGAATGAGTCTTCAGTAAGGTCTTCAATAACTCTTTGAATTTTTTGTAAACCACTGATCACCCTGGCTTCATTATCTTGGAGGATAGCAGTCTGTACTTCAGCCACTTCCTTTACAATGGGGTGCGATTTGTACAGGATTTCTGTTTGAGTAAGATAAAAGATCCGTTCCTCGTTATTGTCAACCGTAGGCACCAGGAGGCTCAGGTTCTCCACTTCAAAATCTTCTCCCTGGTTTTTAAGTTTCCAGTTGTAAACGATCAGATCGATGTACGAAAGAAAAGGTACTGGTCGGTTAAGGCGTTGAGTTATCTGCTGCCATGGAAGTAAAATAGTATTAGGGATATCCAGGTCTTCTTCACGCTCGCAGCGAACATAAGCATGAGCGAACATACTTGCGAGAACAGAAGCGCGGCATAAGTATTTATCCCCGAGGTTTTGCTTACTGAAATCAAGGACCGGCAATTCCCTAAAAGCTCTACGCAGGGTTTGATTTTTATAATGAACCGGTAGGTTACTGGCCAGGTTATCCCAGGCCGAGAACTCCGGCGGAAGATTTTGCAAAGGTTGATTAACAGGCATGAAACCTTTATCAAAGGAAAGAAATCCCAGGTTCTCATGTCCGAGTTCGGTATTCCTACGGGCCGCGTTAAGTACCGACAGGTAAGAAGGAGCCCAAATTTGATCTTTAATAGGTTGATTCATGTGTTGATAGATAATTTATTTCCTCCAGTTTCCTCTTAATCCTTTTGATGATAATATCTGCAGGCTCGAAGCCCGCACTTAAAAATTCTTCACCGTCAGGGTGCTGCATCAGCAGCGAAGGGTAAGACAAGTTATATCTGGCGGCCTTTGAAAACTCCTTCAGCGTTTTGGCTTTGTATTCTAAAGAGTTTAATTTTTGCAGGTATATCTCCTTTTCAATCTGATAAGGAGATATAAGTTCAACAAAAGTGTAATCGTCGTTTAAATCCTTACCCTGCCTAAAAAATGCATTCTGAATTGATGCAGCGAAACTGAAAACATGTTCAGGCAGCAATTCCCTGAAAACAGTAAGAGCTACAGAGCTCTTTTCCGAGTCGTAGGAATAATCGCCTTTTTGCAGAAGATTTAAGAAATCATTGCCGAATTCAGCCCCGGTTAAACTGGTGACATTGGGCATATTCCGTTGAATATGTTCGCTGATACTTCTCATCGGAACCTTTCTCTGACCGGAAAAGATGCCCCCATTTATCAGACTAAAGGTGATTTCTCTACCGAATTCCTTGCGTATCCTTTCCAGGTGCGATGAGAAGCCGAAGCACCAGCCACAAAGGGGATCGTATCCATAAATGATCTCAATGTATGGTGATGTTCTATCTGTTCTCGAATTAGTGTTGTCCTCCGAACAAGATTTATGATTGCAGATAAGATTTACAGTGTGCATAGATGTAGATTGGTGGTGTAAGGCAAAATTATTTAGGATCAGGGAAGGAAATATGTCTCATCCTATTCCTTCCCCTTCCTAAGAAAAATACAGAGCAGAAAAATTGATCATCCTATTCGGCCGTAACTACGGCAGAGCTGGCGTACTGTTTATTTAGCTCCTGCCATGGAACATTTGAAACCCACTGGCCAAGCGAAACAGGCTGTACTCCGAGAACGGGGTTAACCGTAGTGTTTACAATATAATCCTGGGGATTTTCAAGAACATGACGGTAAATGTTGGCAATTGCCTTAGCATTATCCTCGCCAAAGGGAGCACGTAAAGCACTTTCAAATTCGTCTGGTGTTACAAAAACATAACTCACATTTTTATTCAAAGCATGAGATAACTCGCGTGCTATATCCCTTCCGCTTACTGGTGATGCACCAACCTCAAATGTACTTCCTGCAAGTTCGGGACGTTGAAGCAAGGCTACGGTAAAACGGGCAAGGTCATAGGTACTGATCCATGAGAGTTGTTGTTCTTCCGCAACCGCCACAGGTACTACCCCCTGATCAATGATTGCGGGAACTGACCAAGGAGCAGCCAGGTTGTCAAGATATAAGCGGGGATGAAGGTATACAACCGGCAAGCCAGACTGCTTTAGTAAGTTCTCGGCCTCCAGTTTAACATCAAAAGCGATATAACCAGTAGGCTTCTGAGGAACAAATATGCTGCTGTTAAAAACAACGAGTTTAGGTTGCGCTACTTTAGCTGCCTGAATAAAGTTACGCGTATATTGAAGCAGCAATTCCCTATCAAAGATCAAAGGCAACTTGAAATAAACGGCGTCTACTCCCTGTAGCGCCTGCGTTAAGCTTTCCACATCATCAAAGCTACCTAGTACTACCTGGTATTGTGAGCTATCTACCTTCTGGCTGTCGCGAGTTAAAGCTCTGACTTTAAAATTTGCTTTTACCAGTTCCTCTGCAACTGCCTTCCCCTGAAGGCCCGATGCGTTTGTTACTAAAATTGTTGCCATGTTTTCTTAGATATAAGATTTTCAATGTGAAGCTCAACTCTACTGAATGTGAAATTTTGATTTCCGCTATCCGTTTAAGCTGCTACTTTAACTTTTTACTTTTAAATTTTAACTTTTTAACTACTTTGCATCAGCTTTTACCAGCTTCAACGACGTAAAAGTACAACCATAACAACATCACTGTCAAGTACTTACTTTTTTGTCAGGTACTTACCTTTTAGTTAAACTCTACTAAATCAGTAGATTAAATATGAAAAAAAATTATACTGTTGATTGCCCGATCCGAAAAACACTTGAAATTCTTGGTGGGAAGTGGAAATTACTCATCATCTTTCAGTTCCGCGCTGACCAGCCTGTTCGATATGGAGAACTTAAAAAGAAAATTCCAGACATAAGCGAAAAGATGCTTATTCAAGAACTGAAAGTCCTTGTTGAAAATGGATTACTACTAAAGCATTCCTATCCGGAAATTCCTCCACGTGTTGAGTATACAATAACAAAAAGGGGAAAGGAAGTGCTACCGATAATAGACACGCTGGCTGAATTTGGTATGCAGTATGTAAAAACAGTCTAAAGCTAAGGTGACAAAATTACTGAGTTAGAATATAGCTTATCATATCCACTCAAGACCTAAGAGAACGCGGCAGGAAGTGCTATAACTCAATTAATTTATGTAGAAGTTGCGACCACTACCGAAGATAATCGGCTATAGAGTTGTCTTAAAGGATAATCTGACGAAGGAAGATTGTACGTACAAAGACACAACTTGCAGATTACAAAACAAGCAGCTTTCTTCCGATAATAATTCCGTTTTTCATCCGTCCTTTTATATATCTATCTCTATGCAGGTTTATTTGTGGGCTTGAATAACATTATAAACAGATATTCCAATAGTTTAAGAATGTAGGAATACACAAATTGTCCAATAGACATATACCTGATTATTCATCTATAAACGGTGCTATTTATAGAGCTTTTTGAATATGTATTTATCAAGCAGCAAGGATAGACAAACCTCTTTAGATATCTATATTCAAATATCTGAATCAACATGAATTGATATATTTATATATACCTACAGCTAACAGCAAGATAAAGGGGTCACATTACCCCTTCATCTGCAAATGAATAATAGCTGTCAGTAGTTAAGATAAGATGATCTAATACCGGAATTTCCAATATATCACCTCCTGACTTAATTTTTCTGGTTAAATTAACATCAGCTTGACTTGGCTTAAGGCTTCCTGATGGATGATTATGAGCCAGGATAATAGAGGCAGCAGCTCCTTTTAATGCCACTGCAAAAATAACTTTAGGATCAGCTATTGTACCAGCCCTCCCACCTGTTGATACTTCATAAATCCCTAACACCTTATTGCCCCTGTTTAATAGAATAATCTTAAATTGCTCAATGAATTCCATCTTTTTCATATCCCAGGTCTGATTTAAGATATTATAAATGTCTTTTGAGCAGCTTATTGAGGGCCTTTCAGAAGCTTTAAACTTAGGACGATAGATTGTATAATTCGGAGAAACTGACCATGTGATTCCGTGGCAAACTGACCACCTAAACTGCTGGCGAAAGATCGCAGCCATGGCTGTAGAAGTGATGTCAAAAATAGTTATTTAAAAGTTATTTTCCAGATCCTTGATTTCTGGGGTTTTGGGTCTTTTTCTTCTCATTGATTCTCCAGTCAGTTCCATTCTGTGGGCATCATGTACAATCCGGTCGAGGATAGCGTCGGCGATCGTTTTCTCGCCAATCACTTCATACCATTTACTTACCGGCAATTGAGAGGTAATAATCAGAGATGTCTTGCCATGCCTGTCTTCAATAATCTCCATCAGGGCAGCCCGGCTTTGTGCGTCAAACGGTTGTATGCCGAAGTCGTCCAGTATGAGTAATTGCTGCCGTTCAAGCCTTGCCACATCCTTTAGGTAAGAGCCGTCCGCTTTGGCCATTTTAAGTTTGGCAAATAACTTAGGGGTATTAGCATAGAACACCCGGTAGCCTTGAATACAGGCCTGGTGGCCGATTGCCGAAGCTATATAACTTTTACCAATACCGGTACTTCCGGTGATCAGTACATTCTCATATCGGTCAATAAAAGTACAGTCAGCCAGTCGCATTACCTGGTTGCGGTCAATACTTCGATCGGCTTGGTAGTGAACGTTCTCTATAGAGGCTTTATAGCGGAATTTAGCAGACATAATAGAACGCTCAATACGCCTGTTTGACCTGTCATCCCATTCTGCTTCGACTAAATGAGCAAGTAGTTCATCTGCGGTGTACTGAGAAGTTTGCCCCGTTTCAATGCAGCTTTTAAAAGCATGGTACATGCCGTAGAACTTCAGTTTTCGAAGTCTGTCTAATGTGTTGGTATTCATATCAATATTACTTTTAATGATTATTTATAATAGTTTTCGCCCCGGATATTATCATGGCTGGGCATAGGCAGTTCTTCAGCAAAAAGGCTTTCTTCGTAGTTGTCCATCTTGTTTTCCAGGATTTGCTGAATGGTCTTATAGTTATAAATACCATAGCCCAATGCCCGTCTGCAGGCACTGGCTAGGCGCTCATTTCCAGCCTTACGGGCAAAGCTTAGGATGCCGATACAGGAGCGGTAAGCTTGTTCAGGATACTGCTTACGGTCAAGTATTTTCAGGATATATAGCCGTACATCCTCATGGATAGAAGCCGCCCAGTCCAGGAACTTATCAGGTGTCCACTCGGTCATAAAGCGGTGGGTAGTTGCCAGGTGATCTTTATCGGTAGTGTAACTGTAAGGGCTTTTAATGCGCCGGTGGATGGCAATACGTTCGTAATGGTAATAAACCTCAACAGTACTGCGGGAAAACAGCAACTTGACTTTCTTGCCGATAAAGCGGTAGGGAACACTATAATAATGCTTATCCATACCCAGGCAAACATGCCCGTTCTTCATCACCGTAGCCAGATGCTGACGCTTAAACTCATACCGAAGGACAGGCAGTGGGGCAAGGGCAATCCGCTCCACTTCCTCAAACTGAAGCCTCCGGCTATAATTACGGCCTTTTAGTGGTTGACTATTATGGGCTTCCAGGGAAAGGGCAATAGCTGCGTTAAGTTCAGCAAGGTTATGGTACACCTGTTTGCGTAAGGGCGCATAAATACGGCTATAAATGATCTTAACAGCTCCTTCTACTAAGGCCTTATCTCTGGGACGATAAGCTCGTGCCGGAAGTATGGTAGTGCCATAATGATCTGCAAAGTCAGCAAAAGTCTCGTTCACAGTGGGTTCATACCGATTGCTTTTGGTGACGGCAGCTTTGAGGTTATCGGGTACAATAGCAGCCGGAATACCTCCGTAGTAATGCAGGGCGTTTTCACAGGCGGCAATAAAGTCTTCTTTCTGCTGACTCAAAACCGCCTCCACGTAGGTCAGTTGGCTGGCTCCCAGGATAGCTACAAACACTTCTACATCAGTAACCTCCCCGCTTTCCTTGTCTACAATACTTAGCTTTTCACCAGCGAAGTCCACATACATCTTATCCCCGGCCTTGTGGTCCAAATGCATTGTAGGGTTTACACGAGCTTTCCATTGATTGTAATAGAAGCAGAACTGAGTATACTTGAAACCCTGGGGAAACTCCTTGATATAGGCTTCCCATAAAATACGGCGGGTGACGCCCGTCCGCTTTAACTCTTTGTCTACATGGGGAAAACAACGCTGCAGGGCTAGCAGCCGACTGTCTGGAGCCCGTTCATGGCTTTTGCCGAAGAAATCTTCGAGCTCTTTATCATTAAGGGTATTGATCTCTTTGAAGGTAAAGCCGCTGGCCTCAAAAGCGGCAAGGTACTTTTTAGCTGTGTTACGGGAAACACCGGTTTGGGCAGCTATGGATTGCTTGCTCCTGCCTTGGCTATACATCCTTAGGATCTGTCGAATCTTACTCATGCTAATTGTAGAATTGGCCATAAATAGAAGAGGTAAAACCTCCAAAAATATGGCAACTCCTGCAGCATGGCTGACTAATTAGGGGTGGTCAATTTGCCCCGAATTAGGGTGGTCAATTTCCCGCGGAATGGGTGGTCAGTTTAAACCGAATTCAGGTGGTCAGTTTCACCGAATTTTCCACGATAGATCACTTCAATTTCTGCAACCTGAAACATCGAGATTTGTTGATTAAGCTTTTCCATAATTAGATGATTTAAGATGAATGAATTAATTATGGCGCTCATCAAGCGAAGGGCAATCAAGTCCAAAAGGAAAAGGAATAAATGGGTAAGAGCAAGAGCCAGGAGCGTTTATGCCGGAAGCTTTTCGACACTTCAGCAGCCCGTAGCTTAACTTCGTGCAAAAATTAATGATTTAAATTCCCCTTGGGTAGCAACAGACCTCATACTATCTGTGAAGTTAGTTACACTTAAAATTTGGTAGAACGGTTGAATTAAAGCCTGAAACCTAGCTTAAATTAGAGGTAAAATAACCAGTCTTGAGATTTCCCAACTAGGTCATCTCTGGACGCTAGGAAAGTTATGCAACCTTCCTAGCGTCCTCTTCCTCGTTTAGTCTGAGGTTCCTCGGGATCTTGTTCCCAAGGGAGAGGCTTCGGAGTTACAACTTTAAGAATATACTCATCACCCTCGTGGAATGCGTTACTTTGGCTCAGAATGTTCTGCATATAATCCATATTAGGACCTTTAATAGTAGCACTAAAAAGCTGAGCTCGCTGCAGCATCCTTATATAAGTGTCCGGCTCATTTCTTCGGGTTAATTGCCTGAGTGCTCCAAGATAATCCTCCCGAAAAACTGTTGGAATAATGATTCTTGCCTGGGTAGCTTTGACTAGCTCTGCATTCATCATTATACGAGCTATCCTCCCATTTCCATCCAAAAACGGATGCACTTCACTAACCATAAACATCATATAAGCAGCTTTAGAAAATGGATGACGAAGTGCCTGATAGAAATCGAAACCTCTTGTTAAAGTTCCTCTTACCAGGGTATAGTCTACAAACTCAGTATCACCAGCCCTGTTGTTTACAGACTTAAATTCTCCTGGCTTCTTATACGGACGAGATCCAAGAATAATCCGGTGCCGATATTGTAAGATACGAAGGAGGTCATTTGCATCTATAGGAGTTATTCCCATTTCTGTCTGGTTGCTTACTACCTGATAAGTGCCTAACACGTCGTGAGAATCTTCATCTCTCGCAGGAAGCGGCTTCCCTGTTTCAATAATAAGTTTGGCCTCCTCTATTTTAAACTTCGTACCCTCTATAAAATTAGAAAAGTACGACTCGTAAAAAGCAAAATTTCGGAAAGCCTGAATAGAAGTATTAGGATCACTTATGTCAGCAAACTCGCGTTGCTGCAATTCAACAAAAAGCTTTTCGAATAACTCAATCCGCTTCGGATCGTATGGCAGGCCAAAAGTTCTGGCGATTGCCAGAGGAGAGGTGAGTAGTTCAGACGGTTTGGTATTTAATAGGGCTCCGATCATCCGATTTAATTTATTAAACTCTTTCTCCATTCCGAGCTCTTGACCCAGCTCACGTGCACGATCACGTACGGCATTGAGGCCTTCTTCTCCTTTTACCCTAATTATTTGGTCCAATCTTTCCTCTATTTCCGGTAATGTTAATGATTTAGAATCAGGCCCAACATTTTTACTCGACTGAAGAGACTCGAGTATAGCCCTCTCCTGCTGGGAAACACGCAGCTTACCTGAAAAGAAATAGTCACCCTCTACAGCTTCCGGGCCTTTCATGAAATTTAAGATAATTCCAGGTAGCTCGATCCTTCTGTTATGCGATGATGTAAAGAACAAATTACCAGAGGAGGTAGGCTTAAATTCAAGAGCCGAGCGATGACTTAATATTGAGTTAGGATAAAGGTGTCCTACAATCTTAAAAATGTTTCTCCGGATTATCGCTGCTGGATCCTCTGCTAAATTTGATGTAAAAATCCTGGGAGCAATTTTCTTCAAGCTTCCCGCCTTTGCAAGCGCATTAATCTCCCGACTTACCTCGGGGAGGCTCGAAGAAAAAATTATTTCTTGTAAATGGAGAGGTACATTCTTATCCATAAATAACCACAAATTTTTAAGTGTAAAACCGGCGATGTTTAGATTTCACACAAATTTTTCATAACAAATAATGAAAATACACAAATTTTTCATGAAACAGAAGAATTATTAGATGTTCAGTAAGACAAAAACCAGTAAGACTGGAACGAACGGCGCTAGAATTGAACCAGCGCCATTTTAAGCAATAGAAGTACAGACTGCATCTTTCACTTGTATTTACTTCTTAATTTTTCCATATCGGCCCCCACCTTCATATCTAAAATTTTTGCATAATGCTGAGTCGTTTTAATACTTGTATGACCTAACATTTTACTTACACTTTCTATTGGAACACCATTAGTCAAAGTAACAGTAGTTGCAAATGTATGTCGGGCAATATGGTAAGTTAGTGTCTTAGTGATCCCGCATACCGCTGCTATCTCCTTTAGGTACGCATTCATTTTTTGATTACTTGAGACAGGAAATACCTTGCCTGAATTTACGCAAGGAGGAAAACTCTTGTACTTATTAATTAACTCTAAAGCTGCAGGTAATAATGGTACTCGTGTTGAGGTATCCGTTTTCTTCCTTTTAGTATTAATCCAACTTTCTCCATCGTGCCCTTTAACCACCTCCGATTTCTTTAGCTTTTGAACATCCGCATAAGCTAAACCAGTATAACAACTAAACAGAAAAACGTCCTTCACATAGTTCAATCGCTCAACTTCAAAAACTTGTTCAGCTATTGTTTTCAACTCCTCTTCTGTTAGAAATGCCCGATCTACGCTCTTAACCTTCGCCTTATAATTAATAAATGGGTCCTTATCCAGCCAACCGCTGGCAATACATATTCTAATTATCTTCTTAAAGTTCTTAACATATTTTACTGCAGAATTATTACCACATTTCCTAACCGAACGTAGATAAAACTCGAATTCGGTAATGAAATAATAATCTACCCGGGTAATATCAATATCAGCAAGTTTGTATTTCTCTTTTATAAAATCCCGCGTGTGCTTAAGAGTCGTTTCGTATCGTTGAAGAGTTCCCGATGCATACTCACCTCCTACTAAAGCCTCAATTTTCCTATTATGTTCACAGAAGACTTCAAGCAGCATCTTGGCAGACGAATCCTTACCCAAAAATTTACTTCTAACTACTTCTGCCGAAACAAACTCTTCAGCTTCGTTTAGTTCCCTGATAATTTCATAAATCCTTATTTCTATACTGCTTAGCCAGGAATTCAGACTCCTAATTTCTTCTTTAGTCCCGTTGGCCCTACCAGCTGCAGAGTTCCATCTGGAGGGATCACATTTTCGACCTGTGGCCAGTTCGACACGTCCCCCATCAATAGTGATCCTTAAATAGATCGAGATGGGACCACTTTTGTAACTACTTCTTTTTTTGAGATAAAAAAGTAAACTGCAATTCGTTTTCATACACTTGTTAAGATTAATAAATGTCGCATCGCAGCTCGAATAAAACAAGATGTCCAATTATAGAACATGTTGAAGAACAGAATCTTATGATGATTCTGGTGAGCACTTTTTTAATTTTGAAAGTGCTCACCGAAATGCTCACCTTTTTATTGAGAAATATTGAACAATTTGGCTAGTACCAGAAATGAAAAAAGCCCGTAAACTTCTCATTTACAGGCTTTTTTGATTTTTTGATATTACTATCAGCAGAGAGAGCGGGATTCGAACCCGCGATACCCTTGCGAGTATACAAACTTTCCAGGCTTGCTCCTTCAACCACTCGGACACCTCTCTGTTTGGGACTGCAAAAATAACATTTTGCAGCGAATTCTATAGTCTAAAATAACATCAATGGATAAATCTAGAAAACCGACTTTGCAGGTGCTGCAAAAGGCGTTTTACTTAATTCTCCCCTTAAATTTGTCTCCAATAAGGTTGTAATCCGGTTATAAGTATATCCTCTTGATAACAGGAACATCAACTTTGTAACCGCAGCTTCGTAAGTCATGTCGTAACCGCTGACAACTCCCATATTCTTCAAAGGACGACTTGTTTCGTATCTTCCAAGCTCCACACTGCCAACTTTACACTGGGATATGTCTAGGATGACCTTCTCTTGCTTTATTGCGCTCTCGAGACATTCGAGAAACCATTTTTCCGTTGTAGTATTTCCGGCACCAAAAGTTTCCAGTATAATAGCCCTTGTTTTTGAGTTAACAATAGCTGCCACTGTCTCTTTACTGATTCCTGGATAAAGCTTCAGTACAGAAATAGAGTTGTTCAACTTCTTATGTGCTCTGAAAACACAGTCCTCACATTTACGAATACTTGCATCGTTGTACCGCAAATGAACACCGGCTTCAGCAAGTACCGGATAGTTCGGAGAACGAAACGCCTCAAATTTGGCCGAGTTGTATTTAAATGCCCTGTTTCCTCTGAACAATTGAAAATCAAAATAGATACATACCTCTGGAACTCTTGCTGAGCCGTTTAACTTGGCAGAAGCGATCTCAAGAGCGGTGATCAAATTTTCTTTTGCGTCTGTTCTGATCTCCCCTATAGGTAACTGTGATCCTGTAAAGATCACTGGTTTGTTTAAGCCCTCAAGCAAAAAGCTTAGGGCAGAAGCTGTAAAAGCCATTGTATCCGAGCCATGGAGGATCACAAACCCATCGTACAGATCATAATTCTGCTCTACCAATTCCGCCAATTCAATCCATATCTCCGGACTCATATTAGAGGAATCAATGATTTCAGAAAAAGAATGGACTGTTATTTCGTAAGGGAGGCGCTGTAATTCAGGAACGTTTTCGTTAATGTGTTTAAAGTCTAAAGGCTTCAGCACACCCGTCACTTTATCGAAAACCATTCCAATAGTTCCACCAGTGTAAATAATTAAAACCTTTGTCATCTAAACTCTGCTCCTTAAAATTTCTTAAATATAAAAAAGGAAACTCGTTCCTACGTGTTAAAAATAATTTTTGAATTTTCTGTGGTAATAGCTGCAACTTCTTCGATACTTATTTGCTTAATATCTGCTATTTTTTGAGCGACATAAATCAAATAACTGCTCTCATTAGGCTTACCTCTATAAGGTACAGGAGTTAAATACGGAGTATCTGTTTCTAAAACTATATTATTTAAGGAAATTTCCTCAACCACTTTATCTAATCCTGACTTTTTGTAGGTTACCACCCCTCCAATACCCAAATAAAAGCCTAAGTCTACGATTTTTTTTGCTTGTTCAATAGTTCCTGAAAAACAGTGGAAAATCCCCCGTAACTTTTCATCCTTTTCAGCTAAAAGAATTTCATAAACTTCATCGAATGCTTCTCTGCAATGGATCACAATTGGTAGATCCAGATCTTTCGCCCAGCCAATTTGTTCATAAAAGGCTTTCTTTTGAAATTCAAGTGTGGTCGTGTCCCAATACAGGTCTATACCGATCTCTCCAATTGCATAAATCTTTGTAGAGGCGATCGCTGCAGATATGGTATCCAACTCCTCCCGGTAATTCACTTTTACATCGCAGGGATGCAAACCCAGCATAGCAAAACAATTTTCTGGATACTCTTTTACAAGATTTTGAATTAAAGAGATAGACTCTGAATCAACATTAGGGAGGAACAAACGCTCGACCTTGTTATCCAAACAACGCTGCATTAACTCCTTCAGCTTTTCAGCATCCTTTTCATAATATTGGTGCGTATGCGTGTCTGTTAAAATCATTTCTGCAAAAGTAGGAATCTAGTATTAACAAAAAAGCCGTTCCGAAAAATCAGAACGGCTTTTTTGCCTATATATTTTTTGAAGATTATTTAACTTCTTCGAAATCTACATCAGTAACAGCGTCTCCGGCATTGCCACCAGCATTACCTGTTCCAGCACCAGCACCCGGGCCCCCAGCCTGAGCACCTGCAGCTCCTGGATCACCTGCTGCTTTGTACATGTCTTCAGAGGCCGCAGTCCATGCATTTTGAAGTTCAGCCTGAGCAGTGTCGATGCCAGCGAAATCCTTAGCAGCATAAGCTGATTTTAATTTCTCCAAGCCACTTTCGATAGGCGCCTTTTTCTCTGCAGGGATCTTATCGCCATACTCTTTCAACTGTTTTTCTGTTGAGAAAATCAGAGCATCGGCTGCATTTAGCTTGTCAATCTCCTCTTTAGCCTTTTTATCTGCTTCAGCATTAGCCTCAGCTTCCGCCTTCATTTTCTGGATCTCTTCGTCAGACAGACCTGAAGAAGCTTCGATACGGATCTTTTGCTCTTTACCTGTTGCTTTATCTTTAGCTCCTACATGCAGGATACCGTTAGCATCGATATCGAAAGTTACTTCGATTTGAGGCACACCGCGAGGTGCTGGTGGAATTCCGTCTAAGTGGAAACGACCGATAGTACGGTTTTGGTTTGCCATTGGACGCTCACCCTGCAAGATGTGTATCTCTACAGACGGTTGATTGTCAGACGCAGTAGAGAAAGTCTCTGATTTTTTACTCGGAATAGTTGTGTTTGCTTCGATCAATTTGGTCATTACACCACCCATAGTTTCAATACCTAATGAAAGAGGAGTAACGTCAAGAAGCAATACATCTTTAACTTCACCAGTTAATACACCACCCTGGATTGCTGCACCGATAGCCACAACTTCATCCGGGTTAACACCTTTTGAAGGCTCTTTACCGAAGAAAGCTTTAACGGCTTCCTGGATAGCAGGGATACGTGTAGAACCACCTACAAGGATAACCTCATCAATATCAGATGGAGATAAACCGGCATTTTTCAAAGCAGAACGACAAGGTTCAATTGTACGTTTGATTAAGCTATCGGCAAGTTGCTCAAATTTAGCACGGCTCAAAGTGCGAACTAAGTGCTTAGGTCCAGTTGCGTCAGCTGTGATATATGGCAAGTTAACTTCTGTCTGTGTAGAACTTGAAAGCTCGATCTTTGCTTTTTCAGCAGCTTCTTTCAAACGCTGTAAAGCCATAGGATCTTTCTTAAGGTCCATTCCGTTTTCAGACTGGAACTCAGTAGCTAACCAATCAATAATTACCTGGTCGAAGTCATCTCCACCTAAGTGAGTATCACCGTCAGTAGATTTAACTTCAAATACGCCATCACCTAATTCAAGAACAGAAACGTCGTGAGTACCACCACCGCAATCGAACACCGCGATCTTCATATCCTTGTGAGCTTTATCTAAACCGTAAGCTAAGGCAGCTGCAGTAGGCTCGTTGATAATACGCTTAACATTTAAACCTGCAATTTCGCCCGCTTCTTTAGTTGCCTGACGTTGGGCATCGTTGAAATAAGCAGGAACAGTAATAACTGCTTCAGTTACTTCCTGACCTAAAAAGTCCTCTGCTGTTTTCTTCATTTTCTGAAGGATCATAGCAGAAATCTCTTGAGGAGTATATTTACGGTCGTCGATTTCAACGCGAGGAGTGTTATTATCACCCTTAACTACAGCATATGGTACGCGTTCAGTTTCTTTGGTAACCTCATTGAAGCTGTTACCCATGAAGCGCTTTATAGAGTAGATCGTTTTTCTAGGGTTAGTAATTGCCTGGCGTTTTGCAGGATCCCCAACTTTACGCTCACCGTTCTCAACAAACGCTACAATAGAAGGAGTAGTACGTTTGCCCTCACTGTTCGAAATAACAACAGGCTCATTACCTTCCATTACGGCTACGCAGGAGTTAGTTGTTCCTAAGTCGATACCAATAATTTTTGACATGATATATTTTACTTTAGATTGTTCAACAATTAATTCTGCTTCTCCTTATCAATGCTTATGCCAATACAAGGTACTGCCCCGGCTGACAGTATTTTGACAAGAAAAAAGAAAAAACAGTCATGCAGAAAAATGACAAGGTGACAGAATTGCAGGGGATTTACGATTTTAAGAATTACGATTTACGATTGTAGCAAACGTATTAATAGGGAGACGAGCGATTAGATGAGAAGAGTTCGAACATATGACTAGTTTGACTGGAGGCAAAAAGAAAATCGTAAGTCAATGATTGAAACTACAGTTTAAGACTAAGTGAAGCAAATAAGTCAGTAACGAAAAAAGCCCCCGAACGGAGGCTTTCTAATTATTTTGTTTTTGGTTTTGTAGTGGCTGCCGGCTTCTTGGCTGGCGCTACTGGCTTTTTAGCCGGAGTTGTTGTCTTTTTAGTTGTAGTTGCCTTTTTGGTTGTGGATACCGGCTTTTTAGCTGGCGCTGCTGCAACCTTTTTAGGTTTCTTTACTTTAACCAACTCTAAGTCGAAACGTAAAGTGCTGAATGGCATGATTGCCGGGGGACTTCCCTGTGGGCCATAAGCTAACTCAGAAGGAATAATAAAGGTTGCCTTAGCTCCATCATTTAATAATAATAGACCTTCTTCCCATCCAGGTATTACCTGCCCTTGTCCTAAAACTAGTTTTATGGGCTCATAAGTTCTTCCCGGTTGCTCTAAACCTGCTTTTTTAGCTTCAGCTTCGATACTAGAGTCGAAAACCTTTCCATCAAGCGTACTTCCAACATAGTTTACCCATACAGAATCTCCTTTGACCGCTTTAGGTTTAACAGAAGATTTTGTAATAACATAATGTAATCCTGAAGCGGTCTTTACAGTATTAAGCTTTTGATCCGCTAAATATCTTGTTAAAGTCTCTGTTTCAGCAGACTTCATTTTCTCCATCTCAGTTTTATACTCTGCCATTGCCTCGTCCATTGATTGAACTTTCTCAACTTTTACTGTTACCGAGAGATAGCTACCCTTTTTAAGGAAAGGAGGCCTTTCTGAATCAGGGGCGCCCTTAAAGATCGAATCTGCAGGAACTCTAAATAAGGCACTGTCTCTGGCTGTAAGCAATGGAAGGAAAGCCATTAGATCCAGATTGTTCTGGGAAGCCTGAACCTGAAGTTTACCTGGGCGGCCGGCAGTATAACTGCTGTAAAGAACAGAATCTTTATCGGTTCTTTGGATCATATTGAAGGTGATCACATCGTTCACCTTTATTTTAGGGGTAGTATTTGCAGTAAAGATCCTGTACTGAACTCCTCCCGGCAGAGTTTCGAGACCCGCAGTTTGCTGAGCCATCGCCTGCGACGAAGCAACAACCAATAGAGCGGATAGTATTTTCTTAAAATTCATATGGATATAAACTAAACAGCCCACCTGATAGTATAAACAGGCGGGCTTATTTCTTATTATTTATTTATTCCTTCAATCATTATTTCGCTGCAGGAGCTGCAGGAGGCATAACAGGAGCTGGTGCCGGACTACCAGGAGCAGCTTTCTTGATATTAACGATCTCCAGTTCGAACAACAGCGGAGTATATGGGCCAATGATCTGGCTTCCCTGAGGACCATATCCAAGTTTGGAAGGGATGATCACAGAAGCTTTTGCACCCTTATTTAATAAAAGCAATGCTTCATCGAAACCAGGAATAGTAGCATTCATTCCTGCGGGAACCTTGATCGGCTGGTAAGGACGCATAGGATCAAGCTTACCTTCTTTTTGAGCAACTTCCTTTACGCTGGTATCAAAAACCTTATTATCACCAGTAAGGTAGCGGCCGGTATAGTTTAATTCTACAGTATCACCAGGAGCAGGTTTAACACCGCTACCTTCTTTAGTGATCACATATTTTAAACCAGAAACGGTTGTTGTTGGCTTAAGATCTTTAGCAGATACGTAGCTATTGATAATTCCCGACTCACGATTCTTCGCTTTTTCAGCTTCAGCTTTGAAGAATTGCTCCACTTTAGCTTGCATTTGTGCTTCAGTTTGCTTACCACGTGGAATAACTTTATCTACCTTGATATTTAATACAATGTATTTTCCTTTTGTATTCGTTGGTTTAGGCATGTTCATTTTTGCCTGTAGAGAATCAAGATTGATTTTGAAAGAAGCACTGTCACCTTCGCTTAACATGCTGAAGGCAGTTGCGAAGTCGCCTTTGAACATAGACTTTTGCTGAGCAGTGTATGCGGGACGTCCCATATCGAAAGAATTGAACATTACTGAATCCTCTTCAGTTTTCTGAATTACATTGAATGCAATAAAATCCCCCTCTTTGATCGTTGGCCCTTCTTTATCTTCATGAATAATGTAGTGGAGATCACCTTCACCTTTTTTGAATTGCTTACAGCTCGTGAAAGCAAGAGCAGCCAATCCTAAAACAATTAAGTTTCGTTTCATTTGGTTTTAAAATTATACTAATAATAGACTTTTATATTCTGGTAAAATAGATTTAAACTTTTCTATAACCTCTGCAATTGGCTGATCAGACTGACCACCTGCTGCATTCCTATGACCTCCACCCTGGAAGTATTTTTTACATATTTCGTTAGCTGGAAATTCACCGGTAGAGCGAAGAGAAAGTTTCACTTTATCCGCACGCTCAATAATTAAAGCTGCCAACCTCACACCGTTTATGGTTAAAGCGTAATTAACCAAGCCTTCAGTATCCCCTGTCTCAATATTATATCGTTGTAATTCTGCCTGTGTTACCGATATCATGGCCGTATTGTACTCCCTGAACACCTGAAGATTGTTCAGTAAACAGTGTCCAAGAAAACGTAAACGGTCTTCGGAGAAGTTATCGTATACCAGTTGATGAATCTTCCAGTTCTCTGCTCCTTTTGTAATGAGGTTTGCAACAATATGATGAACTTCAGGTGTTGTGTTGGGAAATCGGAACGAACCCGAATCTGTCATGATGCCTGTGTACAAACAACTGGCCACGTCTTTATTGACCAAATGTTCTTCCTGCATCACATTTACGATAAAATCGTAAACTAATTGAGCTGTCGCACAGGCATTAATATTCCAGTGCCGATAATCATCGAAATCTTCAGGCTCGAGGTGATGGTCGATCATCACTTTAGTGGCTGATGACACCCTGACCAGCTCCCCTAATTCATTTATCCTGGAAAGCGTATTGAAATCAAGGCAGAAAATAAGATCCGAACTCTCCACCAGCCTTGCACTTTCTTCCTTTTGTTCTGTGTAAATAACAACGTCTGAGTTACTAGGTAACCAATGAAGGAAAACAGGATAATCTGTTGGAGAAATCACCTTTACATGATGTCCCTTTTGGACCAAATAATTATACATTCCCAATGACGAACCCATAGCATCACCATCTGGTTTGTGATGAGTTGTTATTACAATATGCTTTGGGTCAGCTAATATTTCCTTAAGCGCGGTTATTTCCAGCATTCTTCGTGTTAAGAAATGCAAAGCTATTAAAAAGCCTGATGTTACAAAATTAGTTTATACTCGGTAGTGACGCCCTAAAACTCCGGTTTCCGCCTGCCTTTTTCCTTTAACCTTTTGCCTTTCACCTCAAAAACTTACCTTTGGGGCAATTTAAAACAACAATGGCTACAAACAGAACATTTACAATGATTAAACCAGATGCTGTAAGAAACGGACATACTGGTGCAATTTTAGATGATATCATCAAAGGCGGGTTCAAAATCGTTGCGATGAAATATATCCAATTAAGCAAAGAAGCTGCAGGAGCATTTTACGCAGTGCACAAAGAGCGTCCTTTTTATGGCGACTTGGTATCCTTCATGACGTCAGGCCCTATTGTTGCTGCTATTCTTGAAAAAGAAAATGCAGTTGCTGATTTCCGTACTTTGATCGGAGCAACTGATCCTAAAAAAGCTGACGAAGGAACTATCCGTCAAAAATATGCTGAATCGATTGAGGCTAACGCTGTTCACGGATCAGACTCGGACGAAAACGCTGAAATCGAAGGAAACTTCTATTTTTCAGCTTTTGAAAGATTCTAAGCTACAATGATAGAATGAATGAGTGAATGAGTGAATGAGTGAATGATAGAATAACAGGCATTCATTCCTTCTCTCATTCATTTCTACAAAAAAACGATCTCGTCAAGGACCTTTTTACCAGCTCTCTCATTCATTTTATCCAGTATCTGAGAGCGTATCATTACTAACTCATTTTTCACTACTGAAGAATCTACCCTTATAAACATCCTTCTTTCGCGAATATACATTTGAGTTGTGCGTGAGGCAATTGCTTTCCCCATCATTTCAGGCCAAGCGGCTATCAAAGAGGTTTCGTCAAACTTACGTCTCAACTTGTATACATTGAGCAATTGCTCAACTGCTTCTTTAATCGTTTTATCGTTTGTCCGCTTGATCATTTTACTACACCTCGTTCAACCTCAAAGATATTAACTTCCACTCCAATACCTGCAAATATTGTTCTAATACGTTCCTTACTGGTGTCGGTAATGAATATTTGCCCGAAATCATGGTGTGATACCATTGTCATAAGCTTTTTGACGCGCTTGTCATCCAGTTTATCGAAGATATCATCTAACAGCAGTAAAGGTTTAAAACCCTTCCTCTGGTGCAGGAATGAATATTGAGCCAATTTAAGTGCTATAAGAAAAGATTTTTGCTGCCCCTGCGACCCGAACTTCTTCATCGGCATGTCGTGAATAGAGAAGCTCAAATCATCCTTATGAATTCCGCAGGTGGTCCTTTCAAGTACCCTGTCCCTCTCTACCGAACTTTTTAACAAAGCCGCGTAATCGCTACTCAAAAGTTGCGATTCGTAGACTAGCTCCACCTGCTCCGCATCTTCACTAACGTACTGGTAATGTCTGTTAAACACCGGTAAAAACTCGGCCATAAAAGCCTGCCGCTTGCTGAAAATGCGCGTCCCTGAAGCAATAAGTTGTTCGTCGTAAACTTCGAGCAACAGGGGGTCGTACCGCCCTGTTTCGGCAATTTTCTTTAACAACATGTTCCTGCTGGTCAGACTCTTATTATAGGCGATCAACTCATCAAGATATTGATTATCGGTCTGAGAAATTACGCTATCAATAAAACGTCTTCGCTCCTCACTACCTTCAATAATAATGCTGATATCATACGGAGAAATCATCACCAAAGGGAAGAGCCCTATATGATCAGCCAGGCGCTGATAATCCTTCTTATTCCTTTTGAACTGCTTTTTCTGGTTCTTTTTTAGAGAACATGCCACTACATCCTCACTCTCATTCTTTCCAAACACACCCTGTACCATGAAAAATTCGGCACCTTGCCTTATCTGCTGGGAATCGATTGGATTAAAATAGCTCTTGCATAATGAGAGATAATGTATAGCATCAAGGAGATTAGTCTTCCCTGCCCCATTGTCGCCAGTAAAGGCATTTACTGTTGGAGAAAAGCGTAATCCTGCTTCCTGATAGTTTTTGAAATTTAGTAGGGATAACTTCTGCAGCCACATAAACTCTTACAAACTTAGATAAAATTATTCCTTAATGAAGATCAGCTTTGGGATTAACACCACCTAATGCCAGCATAGCTTGTTCCCCAGTCTAACATTAGTCATTCAATTGCAAAAAAGACTGTTGACAGAATGTCTTAAAAGAGTATTTTTGCATCCTTTAAATAAACGAAATGTCTAAAGAACAAATAAATACCCCTACTGAGCATAATCAGTTAGGCAACACAGGTAGCTTTGTGCAGGAAAACAGAAAAAGCTTAACAGTTATCGGAGGTGCTATTGTAGCCCTGGTATTATTATATTTTGGATATCAGAAATTTTACCTGGCGCCACGTGCAGAAAAAGCGGTGAACGAAATGTTCAAGGCTGAAGAGTATGTAGCTGCCGATTCACTTACAGATAAAGCAATCACAGGTGACGGTTCTTACCCAGGTTTTGAAAAAATTGCAGAAGAATACTCCAACACTAAGTCGGCTAATTTAGCTAACGTATATCTTGGCGGCCTGTACCTTCAAAAAGGAGAGTACAAAAAAGCTATCGAAGCATTAGAAAATTATTCAGCAACAGGCAGCGCAGTTATCGATCCACTTGTGCTTGGAATGATCGGCGATGCCAACAGTGAATTAAAGAATTACGACGAAGCGATCAGCTATTACAAAAAGGCTGCAGACAAAGGCTCTGATTCTTTCAATTCTCCGATGTTTCTTAAAAAGTTAGGATTGGTATACGAAGAGCAAAAGAAATATGATGATGCTTTGGATGCTTACAAAAAGATCAAATCTGAGTATCCTGAAAGTCAGGAAGCATCTTTAGTAGACGCTTATATCGCGAGAGCAGAAGCCCGCTTGTAAGATTGCTGTAATAAAAACTTTAAATACCCTTGCTCGAGAATGGTTACCAATATTTTAGGTAACCATTTATTATTTTCGCCCCATGGCAACTCACTTAAAAAACCTGTCAGATTTCTCGCACACTACTATTCCCTCAGCCAAAGGCTACCGTTTTGGAATTGTAACAGCCCAATGGAATGCAGATGTAACGGGAGCGCTTTATAAAGGCGCTTACGACCTTTTGCTTAAGCAGGGGGCTAATCCTGAAGATATTCTTTCGGTATTGGTTCCGGGAAGTTATGAACTGATCTCAGGAGCAGATCTACTGTTAAGCAAACAAAATCTCGATGCTGTTATTTGTCTCGGTTGTGTAATACAAGGTGAAACTCCACATTTTGACTATATATGTAATGCAGTCGCAAATGGAATCGCAAATGTTAGCATAAAACATGCTAAACCTGTGATCTTTGGAGTACTTACTACTTTAAACCAGGACCAGGCGATGGACCGCGCAGGTGGTAAGCATGGGAACAAAGGAGATGAGGCTGCGGCAACGGCGATACTAATGGTTGAATTAGAGAAGAATCTTTGAAACTAATTTGAAAACCTAACGTATTGAATCAGAAATATTAACAATATAAGATCTGTGAAGGCTTACATCTTGTTTTATAAAATAAACAACAGTTCGGCAACAGATTGAGAAACTATTTGATGATTTTTTTCATAAACTGTATCTTTAGATAATTTACTGCTTATGAAAAACTTATCTACAAAAACACAATTAATTCTGATGAAAAAGGTTGCTATCGGTCTACTTTTATTATTTTCAATGGCCACTATATTTGAATCATGTTCAAGTAAAATGTGCCCTGCTTATAATTCATATCCTCGACCAAGAAGAGCATAGTAACCCGTAAAACAGCGGGAAGCGATGGCGAGTGTGAGTTTGGCTGTTTTTTTGATTATCATTATTTATGAACTGGACATTATTAGAAAAAATCGATCAGTTAGATTCGATTAAATCTGCTACGGGCTATAGCTTAATATTTAAACATAGTACACGTTGCTCGATTAGCCTGATGGCAAAAAGAAAGTTCGAGTTTGAATGGGACTCTTTACCTGCTAATACTCCCGTTTACTTTCTGGATCTTTTGAATTATAGAAACATTTCAAACTCAATTGCTGAAATTTTCAATGTTCACCATGAATCCCCTCAACTACTCCTGATTAAAGATGGAGAATGTGTTTATGAGGCCTCCCATAGCGAAATTTCGGCAGAAGATGCTGCAGAACAGATGACAGTTAATTCCTAGAGACGACATTTTAAATAAAAGCAGTAAGAGTTGATTCTCACTGCTTTTATTTTATCTTTTCGTATTTAGCTTTTGGGGGAATACACAAAAGTGATATCCTTAACAATATCAGGGTGAAGGCTATAGAAAACAGGACAAGTTTTGGCTGAATGTTCCAAAATTGCTTTTTCTTTATCTGTGTAATGTCCGGGAAAAGTTATCTCTGCTTTAATTTCACTAACCCTTCTCGGGTCGGCAGCCATAACTTTCGTAATAGTACAGAATGTTCCGTCGATATCTATTCCTCGTTCCCTTGCTGCAATACCCATGATGGTGATCATGCAGTTCCCTAAAGATGTAGCCAACAGATCTGTTGGTGAAAATGCTTCACCCCTTCCTTTATTATCTACAGGAGCATCCGTTATAATCTTATCGCCTGATTGTAGATGAACCGATTCGGTTCGTAAATCTCCCAAGTATGTAATTTTTGATGTAGCCATAATGATGTTAAAGGTAAAAGGATAAAAGGAAAAGGTAAAAGTCTTGTCTATTGATTTAGCGTCAAAATCTTATCTCTTCTGCCTCACATCTCACATCTATGCTGTACATTTGTATTATGATTGAATTGCCGGTAATTCCTGCTAATCAGGTACAACAACAACGCAGACCAAGTTGGTTACGTGTTAAATTACCTGTTGGAAAAGAATATGCGCATGTTCGGGGACTAGTTGACGAACATAAACTTCATACGATTTGTGAGAGTGGTAATTGTCCTAATATGGGAGAATGCTGGGGAGCTGGTACGGCAACCTTCATGATCCTAGGAAATATTTGTACCCGGTCGTGTTCATTCTGCGCTGTTGCAACAGGCAGACCTTTGGCAGTAGACCTTGACGAGCCAAACCGTGTTGCCAACTCAATCAAGTTGATGAACGTAAAGCATGCCGTAATTACTTCTGTAGATCGTGACGATTTGAAAGACGGCGGATCTACTATCTGGGCTGAAACGATCAGAGCAGTGAGAAGAGAAAGTCCGGGCACAACGATGGAAACACTTATTCCTGATTTTAAAGGAATTTGGGATAATCTTTATCGTGTTTGTGAAGAAAGGCCCGAGGTGGTTTCACATAATATTGAGACCGTAAAACGCCTCACGAGAGAAGTGCGTATACAAGCAAAGTACGATCGCAGTCTGGAAGTTTTAAAACGCATCTCTGAATTTGGTTTACGTACTAAATCCGGTATCATGCTTGGTTTGGGCGAAACAGAAGAAGACGTTTTAGAAACAATGCAGGATCTGGCTGATGCAGGAGTGCATATTTTAACATTAGGCCAATATCTACAGCCAAGCAAAACTCACCACCCTGTACTCGACTGGATCCATCCGGACCAGTTTGCTAAATACAAAGAAGCTGGTATGGAAATGGGCTTCCGTTATGTAGAGAGCGGTCCCCTGGTTCGTTCTTCTTATCACGCAGAAAAACACCTGTTCGATTTACCGAGATAAGGTGAAGCTTAAACAACATAAAGGTCTTAATTTGAAAAGGTTAAGGCCTTTTCTTTTTAAATAAAATTTTTCTTTTATAGGGCCAATGAAGCCAATGCCTGCTATGCTTACTATTACAAAAACGCCTTCAGGCTGTGTTGCAATTGCTGGATTACCTCTGAAGCAATAACTACAGGTTTGGCAACATCCTCTCCCGCTTTTCCGTGTAAGTATACACCTAACAAAGCGGCATTCTCAGAGGAATATCCCTGGGCTAAAAAAGATGTGATAATCCCCGTCAAAACATCACCCATTCCACCTGAGGCCATAGCTGGGGTTCCGGTTGGGTTAAAGATACATTGACCGTCGGGTGTAATAATAATCGTATAGCGATTTTTAAGAATGATAAACGATCTTAAAAGCCCTGCTTTTGCCCTCCCTGTTTCCACCCTTTCCCACCAGGAATTGTGGTCACCAAAAAGGCGATCAAACTCTTTGACATGAGGAGTGAGAACAGAGCCTTCAGGTATAGAAGCTAAAAGATCAGGATTTCTAGCCAAAAGATTGAGTGCATCTGCATCAAAAACGATAGGTTTACTGAAGTTCTTGATAGTTTCCTCAAGAATAGCTTTACTGGTAGCAAATATTCCCAGGCCAGGACCAATAGCAAGGGCCGAGTACTTCTCCCAATTTAAATCTTTAGGTAATTCCCCATTAACCCGAAGTGCGGCCATAACTTCAGGAAGGCGAGCATTAAGTGCGGCTAATCCTTCTGCCGGAACACAAGCTGTCGTTAATCCAGCGCCTGTTTTCAACACCGCTTCAGAACAAAGCAGTGCAGCTCCCATAGTTTCAGGAGCACCGGCAACCACTAGTGCATGACCAAATGTTCCCTTATGGTCAAAAGGCTTCCTTTTCAACAACCTCTCCTTAATCAAATTACCTGTCAGAAGCTGGAAACCACTATCCTGAGATTGTATATACTGCTCATCAAGTTTGATATCCACTACCTCAAACCGTTCAATATAGGATTGAGATTCAGGAAGAAGAAAATTAATTTTAGGACGTTGGAAAGTTATAGTGAGGTTTGATTTTACAGCAATATCTTTTGCGCCTACAGGGCCTTCCGATGCAAAACCAGTAGGGATATCTACCGAAACAATCGTCCTGTTAAGGCTTCTTATCCAGATAACAAGCTCCTTCCAGGCACCCTCAAGAGGCTTGTTAAGTCCCGTTCCGAGCAAAGCGTCAATGATAAGCTCTGCATCTTCTACAGGGAAGGGATCAGTTTCTTTAATTTCAACTACGGGTATCTTAAGCGTTTGTATCCTATCAAAGTTTTCTAGAAAATCTAAGGTCCATCGAGATGCAAACCGGATAACTTTCACGGAAAGGTTCAAGTAGCCCTCCTGATCCAGAAGCCTTGCTATAGCCAAGCCATCTCCACCATTATTGCCAGTTCCGCAATAAATAGAAATCGTTCTTTCCTTTTCAGGATAATTTTCACGAAATACAGCAACGAAAGCCTGAGCCGCGCGCTCCATCAGATCAACGGAACTTACAGGCTCATTTTGAATGGTATAGATATCTGCAAGACGGGTTTGCTCCGATGTCAAAAGTTTCAACATTGTCAAGATTTAAACTAGCAGTATAAACATATAATACTTTTAAGCAATTATAGGTTTTGAAAAGATTGATCTAGGTCAGATCTTGTAATACCAGGCTCTCCTACCTCCCCATTTCGATCTTCAAAAATTTTCCTGTATGGCTTTCTTTAACTTTGATCAAATTATCAGGAGTACCTTCAAACAAGATCCTTCCTCCTCCCGAACCCCCTTCTGGCCCCAGATCTATTACCCAGTCTGCTACTTTAACCACATCTAAGTTATGCTCTATCACAAGCACTGTATTTCCATGATCTACTAATCGGTTAAGCACCCCAAGCAATACGTTAATATCTTCGAAATGAAGTCCGGTAGTTGGCTCATCGAGAATATAGAAGGTCTTTCCGGTATCTTTCTTAGAAAGCTCTGTCGCCAATTTCACCCGTTGAGCCTCTCCGCCCGATAACGTTGTGGATGACTGCCCTAATTTAATATACCCTAAACCAACATCGTTCAGGGTTTTTACCTTCCGGTAGATAGAAGGTATAGGCTCAAAGAACGCTACAGCATCCTCTATACTCATATCAAGGACATCACTTATAGATTTTCCACGATACCTTACTTCCAGCGTCTCCCGGTTATACCGTTTCCCCTGACACTCTTCACAAGGAACCTGCACATCTGGAAGGAAATTCATTTCTATTACCTTCATTCCTGCGCCCTGACAGGTCTCACACCGGCCTCCTTTTACATTGAAAGAGAAGCGGCCCGGCTTGTATCCGCGGATCTTTGCTTCGGGTAATTGCACAAATAACGCTCGTATATCAGAGAACACCCCTGTGTAGGTTGATGGATTAGAGCGAGGAGTCCTGCCTATAGGAGTCTGATCTATTTCAATAACCTTATCAATATGCTCCAGACCTTCTATTTTCTTATAAGGAAGTGGGGTTTTCTTCGCTCTGAAGAAATGATGATTTAAGATGGGATACAACGTTTCTGCAATTAAGCTCGACTTACCGCTTCCAGATACTCCTGTAACACAAAGGAATTTCCCTAGAGGGAATTCTACGGTAACATTTTTGAGGTTGTTACCAGTAGCATTCCTAATGATCAGCGAATGCCCATTCCCCTTTCTTCTTTCCTCAGGTATAGCAATCCCCTTTTCCCCGCTTAGATAAGCAGTAGTAAGCGTTGAAGCTTTTTTAACTTGTTCCGGAGTTCCTTCAGCTACCACTACCCCCCCATGTACTCCTGCTGCAGGTCCCATATCAATAACGTGATCTGCTTCCAGGATCATGTCTTTATCGTGCTCTACCACCAAAACAGAGTTTCCGATATCCCTCAGGTTCTTTAATGCGGAAATCAACTTGGCATTATCCCGCTGGTGAAGTCCGATACTTGGTTCGTCCAGGATGTACAGCACGTTCACTAACTGAGATCCGATTTGAGTAGCCAGCCGTATACGCTGCGCCTCTCCTCCCGAAAGCGTTCTTGCGGTGCGGTCTAACGTAAGATAATTTAATCCCACATCAAGCAAGAAACCAATCCTCGCTCTGATCTCTTTAAGGATTTCTTTAGCAATTACATTTTGCCTTTCACTCAAGCGCTCCTCTAAACCCTCGAACCATTCGGAAAGCCTGGACACATCCATGCTAGCTAATTCGAAAATATTTTTATTGTCAACCTTAAAATGCAAAGACTCCTTTTTCAAACGGGCACCACTACAAACAGGGCAGCTTTTCAGAACGCGGTAATTCTCCAGATCCTCGGCTGCTTCTTCGCTCTTACGCTCCGTTTGCTCCTCCAACATTTTAATGATACCGTCGAAGGTGATCTGGTAATTCTGAACGTTCCATTTATTATACTCTACGGGAACGGTAAGGATTTCCTCAGAACCGTTCAGTATAATATTAAGGATGTCTTTTGGAAGTTTTTCAATAGGGGCTGATAAAGAGAATTCATATTTTTTTCCAAGAGCCTTCAGGATCTGGAACATCCAGGTTTCCCTGAATTCACCCAAGGGAGCTAATCCTCCCTGTAGAATACTTAATTTTGGATTTGGAATTACTGAATTTTCATCAATTTCGTAGATATACCCAAGTCCATCACATTTTTCACATGCACCATAGGGTGAATTAAAAGAAAATGTATTTGGCTGAGGTTCATCATAAGAGATACCTGAAACCGGATCCATTAAATAACGGCTAAAGAAGAACTCGTTATTCTCCTGGTCTGCAATCTTGATAATACCTTTAGCGGTTTTTAAAGCTATTTGTATAGAATTCTGTAGCCGTTTGCGGTCATTCTCTGCTACAATCAGGCGATCGATCACCATTTCGATATCGTGGATCTTATACCTGTCCACCTGCATCTTGGGGGCAAGATCCATGATCTCGCCATCTACTCTGACTTTAAGGTAACCTTGTTTCCTTATTTGCTCAAACAACTCGCGGTAATGTCCTTTACGACCTTTAACTACTGGAGCAAGGATATTGACGGCCTTACCATCAAATTGCTCGAGGATATTGCTGATCATTTGATCTTCAGACATCCGCTGCATCTTCTCGCCCGTCACATAAGAATAAGCCTCCCCAGTACGGGCATAAAGCAAGCGCATAAAGTCGTAGATCTCTGTGATCGTACCGACTGTAGAGCGTGGGTTTTTAGAGGTGGTCTTTTGTTCGATGGCAATTACAGGACTTAAACCTGAAATCTTGTCGACATCCGGCCGCTCCATCCCTCCCAGAAATTGTCGCGAATAAGCGCTGAAAGTTTCCATATAACGACGCTGCCCTTCTGCATAAATAGTATCAAAAGCCAATGAGGACTTTCCGCTACCACTTAAACCCGTGATAACAACCAGTTTGTTCCTTGGAAATGAAACATCTATGTTCTTTAAATTATGGACCCTTGCACCGTAAACTTCAACTTCGCTTTGCTCTCCTAAGTCTGGGGTAGTTATACTCATATTAAATGATGAAATAAGGGGCAAAGATCACAAATTGTTTGATGAAAGCCTATCCTTTCAAAGTAAAAAGAGGCAGTACAAGAATCCTCCAGGAACCTTCACTTTCTAAAAAGGACCCGGTCTAATTCTAATACAACCTCTTTATGGTAAGTGTTTAATTAGCAAGTATGGTAAATGCCGGTGTTGAGCTCAATTCGGTATTGAAGCTAAACACGTTAATTTGTTTGGGAGCTGGCTCCCGCTTTGCAGCAAGCAAATTACGACTTCTGCTCACATAGCCATATTTTGTTGGCTTTTCAATAATTTCCTTTACCGATACGATCTTGTAAAGGTAGGTGGCTGTTTCGCGGTTAAGCCGCATCTTGTAATAGTTGCGCTGGCGCTGGCGATACATCTCCCTTCTAAGATTGTTCTCGCCAGTGTTGTAAGCTGCAGCCACTAAAGTCCAGCTGCCGAACTCTCGAAACAACTCCTTCAGGTACAAACAGGCTGCCACAGTAGATTTGCGGATATTTTTCCGGTCGTCCCTTTCATCATTCACCTTTAAGCCGTAATTGCGGGCAGTTCCGGGCATAAATTGCCAGTAACCTGCTGCTCCACGATGTGATACACCGTCAGAAAAGCCGCTTTCGACAAGAGGAATGTACTTGAAATCTTCAGGAATACCATGAAGCTTCAGGATCGGTTCAATCACGGGGAACCAACGGGCTGCCTTCTGATGCAGTTTGTTGGTACCAACATTTCGATAATAATGTGCTCGTAGATGCTTGTTTAAACGCCATGCCACACGGGCGTCATTAACAGGGATTCTTTCATTAGCAAACTCGAGCGTTTTTAGAGATTTTGTTGAAGAAACTTCTTTTTCTTCTTTCTCTTCAGAAGGGACGTCCACTTGTTGTGGAAACGAATCTATGCGTTTTCGGGATGCGCCACTGATAACGTATTTGAACATTACCGTGACTAAAAAAATCGCCGAACACGCAATCAAATGTTTCTTAATCATGCGTTCCGTTCTATAAGTTAAACAAAGAAAGTTTTACAAAGGTAAACAATATATACTTAATAATCAAACACTTACAATTTACAGCTCTATTTACGCTCTTATTTACAGGGGTTTACGTTTCGTTTTTTCTCTAAAAAACCTATAAATAAAGCAAAACAGATTCCCGGTTTGCCACGTTAAATTCCTATCTTTGCACCCCATTTTAAAGAGGTTACCAACGTATCATGTCATACAAAAACAACAGGAACAGTCGTGAAGACAAGTCCTTAAAACACAAACGTTTTGAAGGAGGTTCAAAAAAAGAACAACCGGACAGTTTCAACAGTGGAAAGAAGAAATTGTTTGGCGAAGGTCAGGACAAGCCCTTCAGAAGCCGTTCAAACTCGTCTGATTCCGGTAAAAAAACCGGCGACAAAAGCTTTGAAAAACGCGAAGGTCGCAGCTTTGAGAGCGGAGAAGGTAGAGGCCGACCAAGCGGAGGTTCATTCGCAAAAAAACGTTTTGAAGGAAGCAGATCTTCAGAAGGAGGATTCGAAAAGAAACCCTATGGAGACAAGAAATTTGGAGACAAGAAATTCGGTGAGAAGAAGTTCGGCGACAGGGATAAGAAGTTTGGAGATAGCGAAAGAAAATTCGGAGACAGAGATAAGAAGTTCGGAGATAGCGAAAGAAAATTCGGAGACAGAGATAAGAAGTTTGGAGATAGCGAAAGGAAATTCGGAGACAGAGATAAAAAATTCGGAGATAGAAAACCTTTCGAAGACAGAAAATCAGGAGAGAAGAGACCTCGCAGTACAGGCGAAAGAAAACCTTTCGATCGCAATGAAGGCAGGGAGTGGACGCACGAAGAGCGCTTAGCGCCAACAACCCGCAGCAGACAAAATGCACCTTCTTCCCGGGAACCTGAATTAATAAGATTAAACCGATATATAGCAAATGCAGGTATCTGCTCGAGAAGAAAAGCAGATGAATTAATTGAAGCCGGAGTAGTTTCAGTAAATGGAGAAGTTGTTTCCGAGCTTGGATTCAAAGTAAATCCTGCTAAAGATGTGATCCGTTATAACGGAGAAACTCTGAAGCGTGAAAAAATGGTTTATGTCCTTCTGAATAAACCAAAAGACTACATTACTACTACCGACGATCCTCAGGAGCGTCGCACTGTAATGCAATTGGTGGAAAAGGCATCCCGAGAAAGGATATATCCGGTTGGGCGATTAGACCGCAATACTACAGGACTATTACTTATGACCAATGATGGCGACCTGGCAGAGAAACTTTCTCATCCAAGGAATAGTATCACGAAAATATATCATGTAGAACTTAATAAAAGTCTCTCTCAAGGCGACTTTAACAAGATAGAATTTGGTCTGGAACTGGAAGACGGTTTAATTAAGCCAGACAATGTGAGCTATGTACAGGGTGCCAGCAAACGTGAAATTGGTATCCAGATCCATAGCGGAAAAAACCGCATCGTACGTAGGATCTTCGAACATTTAGGATATGAAGTGGTAAAGCTGGACCGCGTTGTTTATGCAAATCTTACAAAGAAAGATCTTCCTCGTGGTCGCTGGAGATATCTGGACGAAAAAGAGATCGTACAATTGAAACATTTTATAAAATAAAAGAATCAAGCTCCGGGTAACCGGAGCTTTTTTTTGCTCCACACTTCTCACTCAGAAAAATTCTACCCCTACATTTTCCCTCTAATCCTGAGCTGTTGAGAATTTGTTTAAGGAATGCTTAACTTGCAAAAACAATTTATCTGTTATGAAATTTATTGCACACACTCTTTTCCTAACATTTCTATCTATGACAATCACTAAAACAGAGGCTCAGAAATTAAACCTCCTCATTGGCACTTATACAAAGGGTACCAAAAGTGAAGGCATTTATGTTTACGAACTTGACGGCAAGTCTGGAAAAGCGACCTATAAAAATAAAGCCACGGGCTTAACTAACCCCTCCTATTTGGCTGTAACTAAAGATGGAAAGCGAATTTATGCGGTTTGCGAAGCAGAGCCAGGCAAAGGAGCCGTAGCAGCTTTTTCCTTCGACAAAAAAAGCGGTGGTTTAACTCTCCTGAACACCAAGCCCTCTATTGGTAATGGCCCTTGTTATGTATCGATCGATAAAGAGAACAAACAGGTTTTTCTTGCAAACTATGGAGGAGGAAGTGCTACAGCTATCGGTGTGAATAAAGATGGCTCACTTAATGAGAAAAGCCAGTTCATCCAGTACAAAGGAAGCAGTGCTAATAAAGAACGCCAGGAAGCTCCGCATGTGCATTCTACCGTTATCTCTCCCGACAACAAGTACCTGATGGTAAGTGACCTGGGAACGGATAAAATAAACATTCTCGAAATCACGGCGGATGCGGATAAACCATTAAAAGAGCGCGAGGTAGTGAACACCCGGCCAGGCAGCGGTCCACGTCATTTTGATTTTCATCCCAATGGAAAGTATGGCTACTCTATTCAAGAGCTCGACGGAAATATCAGTGCTTATAGCTACGACGCCGGTACTTTAACTCTAATCCAGGATATCTCCGGATTACCTGATGGCTATAATGGAAGGATCTGGGCTGCTGATATTCATGTGTCTCCTGATGGAAAGTTCCTTTATGCTTCTTACCGGGATGATATTAACGACCTGGCAATCTTTGCAATAGACAGCAAAACAGGTAAATTAACCTTAGCCGGAAGACAATCAACGCTTGGAAGAGCACCAAGAAATTTCGCAATAAGTCCGGATGGGAATTTTGTATTAGCAGCAAATCAGCTAAGCGATTCGGTAGTAATTTTCAAAAGGGATAAGGAAACCGGATTATTAAACGATACAGGAGAACGAATTACTGTCGCAACTCCTGTATGTATAAAATTCGTTAACGAATAAGCTAAACTAAATTAGCTTCAAGGACCTCCCTGTAGTATTGTTCATATATAGGGAGGATCTTGCTTAGCTCAAATGTCTTCGCATGAGCGAGTGCATTTTCTTTGAACTGATTTAACCTGTCTTTATCTTCCAGGATATAAATAGCGTTCTTCGCCATTTCCTCTACATCTCCAACGTCGCTCAGGAACCCTGTTAAACCATTTACATTTAATTCTGGCAGACCACCAGTATTAGAAGAAATAACAGGCACCTTACATGCCATTGCCTCAAGAGCAGCAAGACCAAAGCTTTCTGAATGTGAAGGCATCAGGAAAAGATCAGCTACTGAAAGGATCTCCTCTATCGCATCCTGCTTACCCAGGAACCTAACATCATTACCAATCTCCAGCTCGCGACTTAGTTGTTCGCAGTTAGAACGGTCAGGCCCGTCGCCTACCATTAGTAGTTTTGAAGGCAAAACATCATTAACCTTTTTAAAAACCTTCACAACATCGGTAGCCCTCTTTACTTTTCTGAAGTTAGAGGTGTGAACCAATATAACTTCATCATTCGGTGCTATTGCCTTCTTAAAGTGATCTTTCTTCTTTAAGCTGAAACGGTTAAGATCGATGAAGTTCGGAATTACCTTTATTTCCTTGTGAATGTCGAAATGCTCATATGTTGCTTTTCTCAGATCGTCGGATACAGCGGTAACTCCGTCAGATTGATTAATCGAGAATGTAACTACCGGTTTAAAAGTTACATCTTTCCCGATAAGCGTTATATCTGTTCCGTGCAAAGTAGTTACTACCGGAATATGAATGCCATACGTAGCAAGGATCTGCTTAGCCATAAAGGCAGCTGAAGCATGCGGAATTGCATAGTGAACATGAAGGATATCTAACTTTTCGAATCGCACTACATCAACAAGCTTGCTTGCAAGAACGGCTTCGTAGGGCGAATGATCAAACAATGGATAGTTTGAAACAGAGACCTCGTGATAATAAAGATTCTCAGAAAAGAAATCCAGCCTTGCCGGCTGACTATATGTTATAAAATGAACCTGATGACCATTACCTGCGAGCGCCTTTCCTAATTCGGTGGCAACAACACCGCTACCCCCAAAGGTAGGATAGCAAACAATTCCAATCTTCATATACAAATTAAAAGAGAAATTATGAAGAGATTGTTTCCTGCCCGTCAATTCTTTAAGCTTAAACAAAGAAGCAACAATTATGTCCTGGCTTTTCTCAATGCTTCATAAATCGCGTCCTGTATTCTGGGTCGTATTTTTAGGGTAGATAATTTATCTGACACTTGCGGATTAACACGATTAGACAAAAAAATATAAATAAGTTTATATTGAGGATCTACCCAAACACATGTTCCAGTATAACCGGTGTGACCAAAAGTTTGGGGAGAAGCAAGTTTGGACGGGTAGGTGCCTGTTTCCGGATCCCACCTGTCAAACCCCAGTCCCCGCCTGCTAGTCTCAGACTGTCTGGAGGTGAACAAAGAGATGGTAGAGGGTTCAAAATACTTCACCCCCCCATAAGTTCCCCCATTTAATATCATCTGAAATAAAATTGCCAGATCATTAGAGCTTGCAAATAGTCCTGCATGACCTGCAACCCCTCCTGCCATGGCAGCCCCCTGATCGTGAACGTAGCCTTCCAACAAAGTCTTCCTGAACAGCAGATCCTGCTCCGTTGGAATGATCCTACTTTTGGGAAAGCGCATCCGTGGATTAAATCCTGCTGTCTGCATTCCCAATGGTTGATAAAACTCCCTTTCAACGTATTGATTAAGTGGCAGGGCTGACTGCCTCTCAATGGCCTCTTTCAGGAAATACATACTCAAATCGCTGTACTCATATTTACCTCTTTTATTAATTGAGCTTCGCAACATTTGAGGAAGCATTACCTCTTCGTAATAGTTCTTTCTTAAATAATAACCATCTGCAACCTTCACTGAATAAAGCCCAGAAGAATCCCGGTTAAAATCTACAGGCTTAATATTCCGATAGAATGGGATAAAAGGAGTTAACCCCCCTTCATGAAGCATTAACTCCTTTAAGGTAAGATCGTTCTTAGTGGTAGACCGGGCAATAGGAAGATAGGTTCCAAGGCCTTGGTTCAAATCGATCTTTCCCTGCTCGCATAATCGCATGGCCGCAATAGTAGTAGCAGAAATTTTAGTCACTGAAGCAAGATCAAAAATATCCTCTACCTTATCTTTCTCTTTACTACTATAGGTATGAGAACCATAGCTCTTATTAAAGATCACCTTTCCATCCTTAACAACCATTACCACCGCCCCTGGAGTAGCTTTCGCTGTTAGAGCCTCACTCATTATTTTATCTACTGGCAGTGCCAGATCTTCTGTCCGTATTCCCAGCTCTTCCGGCACAGTGTATTTCAAACGAATAGCTCCAATTTCAAATCCATCTCCTTTCTTAAAAAAACGGGATACTGTAGTTGATAATCTTGCCTTGGACTCTACTCCTCCAAAAACGAGTTGAGCGGTATGAGTAGCAGATACCTCTGACTTCTCCGCTGTCCAGATCACAGGTACCTCCACATTGTCCAAATGCTTCAAACTCTGGGCTTCACCGAAAAGGACCAACAGAACCGACTTACTTTTACTGAGGTCAAGAATAAAATGAAGGATGCCTGGATCTGAAACTGTACTATCAGTTAGTTGAACTATAACGGTTTGATAAAGTTTCAGGTCAGTATTCAGCTTGTCTAATCCCAGAGCCTCAGTATACTTAGACGAGGAGAATTTATCGACTTTGGCAAATTTGTTCAAAAGACTGTCAAAGGTTAGGGCATACCGAAATCCTATATTCACGCTAGCGATGCGATTAGACACAATGTCTTTAATAGGAACAAGTCCCGGGGCATTTCTTAGCAATACTGTCGAACTCTCGACTCTCTTTGCTTCATCCAGCCAGGATTGGTTATCCTTATGCGGAAGTTCTGCCGAAAGGAAAATGAACAGTGAAGCAATAATCAGGGGAAATAGAATGAAATATTGTAAAGAGAGTTTTCTCATTAATCTGGTCGATGCAAAAATTTATTAACGAAAATAACACAGACAGGTGATATAATGCTAAATAAAGTTTTGGAAAACCTCAATAAGTAGTAGAATAAAAAAAGTTTGATTGATGAGATGTGTATAAACTAATTAGGTTAGGTTAAATGGTGTAATAAAACCCGCAAAAAACTACTCTTCCTAGTTGAAGGTACGTCTTTGCATAACGAGCGCTTGAACCTCATGGGGTTCCAGTTGTAATAATAGGGAGCCTAAAAGAACGGCATTTTTATCCCCAGACTTGAAGCCCCGGATCACTGCCTTACGAATAAGATTATAGTCAACCTTTCCGTCGTTACAATAGTTAGAAATAGTATGTAAAAAAGTGTTTGACGGCCTCTTTGCCATCTTATACAGAATTTCCTTTACCTGACCTTCCACTTCTGCTTTATCCATAAACGTCAACAGAGTCTATAGGCTGGTATAAATTGCAAGTGATAAAACTACCATAAAAAGTAGCAGATACATAAAGGCATCAAATCTTCTGTTTTCTGCATAAGAGAACTTCGATTTGTGGTAGGGAGCCTCTTCCGGAGTGTACGTTTTCAAAATCATAAAAAATGGGATTTAAGATGTGACAATACTAAAGCAAAGTTTAGTCCATAAGATTGAAAATCAGTGTACTCTGTCTCCTTCTACCGAATAATTAAGCAGGGAAATTAAAAATTAACTTTTGGTTTAATAAAAGGTGTAAGAAAATCAGCACACTGAACAAAAAAGTGGTCGCAGTGTATAGCTTTTTTACATATGTACTAAATACACTATGCTAGCTGTTTTCCAAGGAATTAGATGTCCTAATAAGCAGTTTTCTTCATCAACTCGCTCTTTATTGCCCTCTCCAATTCATCAGGTTTTCGCGTGCCGATAATGTATTCAAGCCCATCCCTGTCAGTTAAATAAATAGCTTCTTTACCACTGGCATAGAAGCGGATCTTACCATTTTGATGGAGATTGTAAACAGGATTATTGATGATAAAAGAATTGTACTTCTTGCGTTCCACTCTTACAATGCTGTTCAAATCAATCTTAACGAGCTTGGTAGTCCACAGCCCATCAAGTATAAGACTTCCGTTCCTGACAGCCGTTCTGTAATGGACCATAAACAACATAATGATTGAAACAACAAATATCCCTGCTCCTACTAATAAGAACAAGTCACCATTCCTTTCCTTCCCTTCGGTGATATAGTAGGCGGCAATACAAAATAGGATCATCACAGCACGAATGCTTATGCGGTTAAAATCACGTCCCAGGTATTGTTTTTCTTCGAATACAGGCTTGCTGCTCATGCTCTTAGATTTGCTTGAATATACTAACTTTTTTTGTTTCGGGGCCTACCCTATAACGGTCGTCTGTTCTGTAGCCAATTACCCACAAAATATCCCCGTTACCGTTAACTAATAGGGGAACACGTTTTTTTTGTGTTAGTGGAATTTTCAACTCCCGTAAATAATCGCTCAATTTCTTCTTCCCTTTCATACCAAAAGGAAAGAAATAATCACCGTCGTTCCATAGACGCATCTTCAAAGGGTATTGTAACAAACTTTCATCAAAAAAAGCCTTCTCCCTGTTTTTTTCAATAAAGACATTTTCAAAATCAAACGATTCCCGCTCGTAATTCTTTGCCATAAAATCAAGCTTGACCAGATCGATTGACCAGATTACTTCTTCTGCTAATTCAAACAATTTCTCCTCCAGAAGCAATTTGCCACGATCCAGAACAATAAGATGAGTAGCCGATTCGTAAACTTTCCCAGGCTCCCCTATCCAGGTTGCTACTAAATCAGCAAGAACATTTTCTGAGAAGCCAAAGGGTCTAAAGAGCTCAAACAGTAATAATTCCAGGGGCTCCAATTGCTTTAGTTGCTGCAGATCGATCTCAACTGTCCCCTCGGGAAGTTTCTTAAAAAGAACTTTCCTTAATTCATTAACCTGTATGTTCAAAAATTCCTCAAGCTGCCCAAATCGTCTACTATTCCTTTCAAAAGTTTCGTCTAGTGCAGGGTTTAACTCCTTCAGCTTTGGAATAACTTCTAACCTTATCTTATTTCTGGCATATTTGGCCGAAAGGTTTGAACTATCTTCCCTAAATGAAATCGCTTCTGATCTGATAATATCATCTATATCTTGACGCTTAAGAAATAGCAGAGGGCGCACAAAATTCGCCCTTTTTGCCTGAATGCCATGCAATCCGGCAATTCCAGTTCCCCTTGTAAGGTTAAGCAAGACAGTTTCTGTAACATCGCTGCCGTGATGGGCCAATCCTATGACTTCATAATTATGATCCTGTCTTATCTTCTCCAGCCAGTTATGTCGCAACTCCCGCGCAGCCATTTGAATTGACAGTTTATGGTCAGCAGCATAGTCAAGGGTGTCAAATCTTACAGAGAAGAAACATACCTGTAACTCATCAGCAAGCTCTCTTACAAAAGCCTCATCTCCATCTGATTCTTCCCCCCTTAATCCAAAGTTACAGTGCGCAATACCAAAAGGGAGCGATGCTGCGTTAAACAGCTTTACCATTAGTACCGAATCGCGACCGCCACTTACTGCCAGCAAAACTTTCTTGCGAGTATCAAAAAGCTGCTGCTGTTGAATAAATGTTAAAAAGCGATCGGTTGGCAACATAGGTCAAAAGTATCATTTTATTGTTTAAAGACTTATAATACCCTGTGGTACTATTTATCTTTTTAAAAGACTAATTTTGCGTTGTGAGAAAATTTTGTTTTCTAATACTATTTACCCTTGCCGCGATCAACAGCTTCGCCCAAAAAGGGAAGCAGGTGCAACTTACTTCCTCCGAATCCTTCAAAGGCTTCACAAAGCAAGGAGTAATGCGGATACTTAAACCTATCTTTTCACAGGAAGGATCAACCCTTACTGCTGATAGTGCAGATTTTAACCAGAACGCCAATACTTTTGACGCCTTTGGAAACGTAGTGATCACCCAGCCGAATGGAACAACGATTTATTCTGATCTGTTGAACTATAATGGTACAACCCGGCAAGCTATCCTTACAAATAACGTCAGGTTAAATGACCGTGGGACACTTCTAACAACCAATTTCCTAACGTACAATCTCGGTACCAGGATCGGCACTTACCTTAATGGAGGTAGGATCGACAATCAGGGAGATATCCTTACCAGCAAAAACGGCTATTATTTCGCAACCACCCAGGATGCCTATTTCCGTTACGATGTGGTAGTGAACACCGCGGATGCGATTATTAAGACAGATACGCTGAAATATAATACCGCGAATCGCATAGCTTACTTTTACGGACCCACCAATATTAAAGGTAAAAAAGATCGCACCAATCTGTACACAGAGAATGGCAATTACAATACTTTAACTGGCCAAGCCTACTTTGGCAAAAGAAACACTTATACAGATGGAAGTAAAACGTTAAAGGGAGATAGCCTCTATTATGACCGCAGGATAGGTAATGGACGAGCTATTGGACGAGTAACCTTTATCGATACGGTTCAAAAAAGCACACTTAGGGGAGACATTGGCGTTTACAATCAGCGGGACGAGAGCGCTTTCGTAACCGGACACGCATACGTGATCCTGGAAACTAAGCAGGATTCTAATAAGGTTGATTCGATCTATATGACGGCAGATACTTTAAGGACTAAACTGATCCTTTTGAAAGATCTAAGACCGGCAAATGAGGAGGAATTGAAATCAAACGAAGAGGTTGCTCAGGAAGAGCAGACAGCAGAAGGAGCTGCTCCGGAAGGTGCACCTGCAAATACATCCGGAGATACCCAGCCAGCAACCTCCTCTACAGGAAACTCAGAGCAGGAAACAGTACAGGAGACACCGGCGGAACAACCGGAGAACGAAGAGAAGAAAAAGCCTGCAAAGAAGAAACGAGGTCTTCTGGGAATATTTAACAAGAAAAAAACGGCACAACAAGATTCTGTCACCAATATCGGTAAACCCACTTCGGAGGATAGAAAAACTGCGACACTACCGGCGAGTAGAGATTCAGTAACAGCTGATTCTGTAACTTTAGCCAAGGCAGTCGCTAAAAACCCTGCTTTAGACACCGCCCGCACACGTATTGTACTGGCTTATCATAAGGTGAAGATCTTTAAATCAGACCTTCAGACAAAGTCCGATTCGGCCTTTTATAGTTATGCAGATTCGATCATTAGATGTTATAAAAGTCCAATCATCTGGACTCAGGGCTCTCAACTTTCAGCAGATACCATTTTTCTTAAGTTAAAGAACCAAAGGCTGGATAACATGCTCCTGCAACATAATGGCTTTATTGCCAGCACGCAGCTAGACTCAAGCAAGTTTAACCAGGTTAAAGGGAAAGTACTAACGGGCATTTTTAAAGACAATAAGCTTTATCAAATGTACGTGGATGGGAATGCGGAAAGCATCTACTACACAGTGGAAGACAGCGCTTATTCGGGGATGAACAGGACATTAAGTAGCAGGATGCGACTGCAGTTCGAAAACAACAAAGTGCAAGAGGTCATGGTGATTCGAAAGCCGGAAGGAAAGTATCACCCGATAGAAAAGATAAACAAGGACGATGAAATATTGAAAGGTTTCATATGGAAACCAAATGAGCGACCGAAATCAAAAGAAGAGATCCTTGGCATAAAAAGAACAACTCCGGTTAAAAGAAAAGTCCCGGCAACGAAGCCTGCCGCTACTTCAACCCAAAAGAAAAAGGGGTAGGCCGTATCGGTCTTACCCCTTTTTCTTTGATCGCCTGGCTTACTACTTGTCAAGCCCGGCGTTCTCCTTCAATTCGTGTTGTCTCTTGTACATTTTAACCGCTCCGAATAGTACAGCTGCCATGAACAAGAACGGCACACCGCCATCCAAGGGCATGTCAATGTTATTGTCACTCCCACAATAGGGATACATATCTGCATAGTCCTCCGGATCCAATTCGCCCGCCTCCACTGCTGCTTCAGCTGCTGCACATCCCCTATCATCTGCAAAACATGGTTTATAAAGAGCAGAGAGGATGAATATAATCCCTGTAAGAAAAAATCTTTTTATCATGATTGCGCTAAGTCTAGTTTTTGATGAATTTTAACCTTGCTATGATCTCAGAAACTTCACCTCTCAAATCAAGTATATACACACCTGGCTTCAGGTCTGCTACATTCAAAGGCAGCATATGATTATTATCCACTTGCTTCTGTCGGATAATTTTGCCTTCCGGACTCACTATGCTCCAATGTTTAACCGAATAGGCTTTATCGATTACAACGTTCAATACATTGCTGGCTGGATTTGGATAAAGAGAGACTTTAGCGTTGTTTTTCAGGCTATAGTTTATAAAAGCCAGTGAAGTGTAGGCAGATTCATCGTTTTCATTTAGTAATGTAAGCCTGTAGTAATTAATACCTTCAGCTGGATTTTGATCACTTAGGCTATATGTTCTCTTTACAGAGGATGTTCCTGATGCTTTAACACGGTTGAGCTCAGTGAATTCAAGACCGTTTAAAGACTTTTCGATGAGGAATTCTTTAGACCCATTTTCAGAAAGTGTTGTCCATGACAACTTCACTTCATTGTTTTGCTTTTTAGCTACGAAGCTTCCTTTTTGGAGTGGGAGGACTGAAGGAGGACTGATGATAAGTTTCAACCTTCCCGTTCCATAGCTTGCTGCAACAGATTTATCAATTGTGAAAGGATAGCTTACACTAGTAGAAGTAACTTCCACGGTCTTGTTCAGGTAATTATCCACCAGCGCCATTTGAGAATTGCCAAGGGCGGAAAGATCTGTAAAGCTCAATTTTACATCTTCTGTACTCTCTGCGTTCACATTTAAGGGAATAATAGTGGTTGTAGTTGGTGAAGGCAAAGCGTTGATCACTAATCTAACATTATCAGAAGAAAGGCTGCTGAATGTTACTGTGCTGGAACCGAAGGCTGTTGCATCTTCATTAACTACTGCCTTAGAGTTAAAGCTCGGGTTAAATAACACTACAGCTTCCTCTATATTGCTTTTACCTTCGAGATTCATCCTTAAAATCTTAGTGGATGAAATTGCCTTAACTGAGGGCTTTTCTACTCCAGGTATTGATATCGACAAGTCACTTTGGCGGGTCGACAGAAGTTTAGCCGGGGTTTCTGTACCGGTTGATATTACTTTGTCACTCTCTTTGAACTTCACGTAAGATCCGGAACCTGTGGCTTTAGCATAGAAAGCTAAGCCTGGTTGGATGTAACGAAGAGTGCCACCAGTGTAGGTGGATTTGTCGGAAGCGTTTACAGTAACGCCATTCAAATATGTTGCAAATCCTCCCTTAGGCTTTGCAACCACCAATTGGGTACCCACTCCAGATTTCTCCACAGTTTCCCAGTCAATCACCGCCTGGTAAGGATTTCCGATCAGGTTAAAACCATCCCGGGCTGTTTCTTTATTATCTGTGAATGTAAAATCCACTCGAACATCGCCTTGGTTTAAGGTACCTTCCAGCCTTACTGCCGTACTTTCTGGATTAGCAAAAGGCTCTTTAAGCTTATAAGAACTTGTAGAGTTTTCCCTGGTGTAACCACTTCTGTCACCGCGATAGTAGACAAATACTCCGAAGCCAGGCGGCAAGGCCTCTTTAATATTGGCAACGTCAACAAACTGCGATTGCGTAACCTTAGCTGGTTCCCAATACCTGGTTAAAGTAGCAGCATCGGGCCTCAAAGCTCCTCCAGGATCGAAACCATTACTTGCTCCTCCAGGTCCAGTAATGATCATTGATTGTTGCAACTTTTGATAAGTAGTTGAACTACTGCTTTCTTTAACAGGGGAAGAGAATGATCTTGCCCCACGCATTTCATAACCGCCGCCTGTAAAAAAGATCTCAGCATTTACATTGCCGACGATTGAAGTACCACTAAGTAAAGGTGCAACGGCCGCTGTTGTTGTAGCACTTGCTTTTAGATTTAAAAATCCATTTGAATTCAGGGTATTTCTTGATATCTCTACCAGATAGTAAACGTCCAGTCCTCCGCCGGATAAAGTAACGTCTCCCCCTGAATTATTTATTACAAGCTTTCCAACCTGCCCATTCGTGGTAGCGTTTCCGATGTATTTTTGCTCCGTTAAGGCTCCGTTGAAATTAAGCGCAGAACTATTTTTATCGTTATAGAGTAAACTTCCATTATTGTAGAAGTCACATTTAACATACAGTTCCTTACCATTTAAGGATAAGCTTGCACCCGACGCAATGGTTAACCCGTAGGCCTTGAGATCCGCGGTTAGCACTGGAAACGTGGATGCTCCGGCAGGAATAACGAGTGTCACATTTCCATTATTCGCTGGAAGTAATTTATCTTCTCCACTGGTGGTACAGGTCCAATTACCGGCGGCGCTTGGGTCTGTACTAACTGCACCAGTCCAGGTATAGGTTAGAGCTCCCGGCATTAATTCGGCTTTTTCATAGTCAACCTCTAAACTTCCATTGCTGGTATAGACCGACTGGTGGCCTTCAATATAGGTTTTAGCTGTATTCCAATCAGAACTTGGACTTGATGGTTCACCGATGTACGTAGCGGCAGTAAAAGCCGGTGTATGGGTAGCATCCGCCACCTCAGTACCAAAATAAACGTAGATGCTGTTTGGAGTAGCGCTTAAACTCGGCAGTTTTACTCTCACTCTAATCGTCCCAGTAATGGCATCGTACCCTTGTATCTCGTAATTGAGCTGCTCGGGATAGCTAGGATCAACAATGGCAATATCTGGATAGGATGATGAATTGACCGCGCCCACACAGTTATTTGATAACTTTAGATTATCATCCTGAATAGTAAGCAACGCAGGAAAATTAGTCAGGCTGGAACTAATCCCTAAATCGCCATTATTTAAATTAACAGTTTTTATGAAGGCGTATTTGGTACTAAATTCATTAAAGTCTGTAACCGAAATAGTAAAGTCCTGTGTAATTGTTTTGGTACCGTCGTCGGCCTTAACAGTAATAGTGTGAGAGCTAGCAGTTTCGAAATCAAGACTTGACGCAACAGTTACAACGCCAGTTGTTGGATCGATCTTAAACCTTCCGCCGGCGTCATCTACAAGGGTAAAACTTACGGAAGGAGCTCCCTGGTGTTCTGCATAGGCAGTGATCGGAACAACAGCACCTTTTCTCACACTCTCAGAAACAACATTAACAGCTGCATTTTTATCAACAATATCTGACAAAGGTTCATCCACATTCAGCAGAGCTATAGTAAAGGTTTGGCTCGAAGTATAATAACCATCTGAAGCCTGAACAGTAATTGTATGAGATTGAGCTTTCTCGTAATTTAATAAGGCTTTATTTGCAACAGAAACAACACCGGTAGATGAATTGATGGTAAATCTTCCTCCAGCATCATCAGTTAAGGAATAAGTTACAGGGTTTTGATCAGGGTCTACCGCAGAAACTGTAAGTCCTACCAAAGTGCCATTCTCAGAATTTTCAGGAACCTCGTTGGGGAGACTGCTGATATCTGTTGGGGTGGAAGGAGCGGAATTAACATTTTCTAAAGAACCATATGAGCTTATGAAGGTAGATCCTCCATTTAAACCCGTACCAAGGTTGGATGGATAACGCTGAATGTTATATTCAGTGGCAATCCAATCGGGGCTTTTGGCAACAGAGGAGACGCGGAACTCGTCGATGAGACCGCGAAACTTGTAATCAAATTGCGAGTTCTCATTCGGAGCTCCATTCCCGATATACAAAAAAGAACCTACCGTTCCGCTATTATTTACGGATTGGGAGCGGTATAACTGACCGTTCAGATAAGTTTTGAGGTCAGTTCCATCCATCACTGTTTGCAGGAAGTACCAATTACCCGTGCTAAGAGGGGCAGGGCTACCTATATGTCTTGTGCTATAATTGTGTCCCAGATTGAATTCAGATTCGGCTGTTCTATCGCTATATACCCCCATTTTATATCCCTTCCCATCTCCTCCCTGATTGGAGCAGACTTTTCTGTCTACTCCTACTTCCGAAGGGCTAATCCAGGCCGAAATAGTAAAGTTGGTGGTAGTCGGTAGCTCATTTATTGTTTTAATAACCTCACTGCCATTGAAGTTATAAGCACTTCCTATTATCCCGGAAGTTAGGTTATTTGTATTACTTGTAAGTGTAGCATTATTCAATCCTTTACCATCTTTAATGCCACCTAGTTTTGTTGTATAAGTACTTTCATTGAAGTGAAAGACAGCCCTATAATCTGATCCCCAAGTGTCCTGGGATGAATGAGTGGTCGGATTACTTGAACCAAAGTACAGGTAAATCTCATTATTAATCGATTTCTTCAAGCTTGGAATTTTAACCCAAACCTTCAGAATGCCGTTAGCTGCATCATAATTTTCTATTTGATAGCTGAGCTCACCTCCAGAAATTTGCGACGTGGAAACTTCCTTAAAAGCAATATCGTTTGCCGTGGCCGATTTAACTTTATCGCTGGCACTTCCAGTATGCTTTAAATCTGTATCGTGGATTTCCAAAAGGACAGGAAAGTTTGTCAGTTCCCCCGAACCACTTACATAATTATTGGCATTCAGCGTTAATTTCTTCCTGTACAGATAATTGCTGTAACTATTACCTGTCGAAGCCTCAAATACATCTGTTACAGTAATCGTAAACGAGGAGCTCTTTTCCTCGCCATCACTGGTTGCCTTTACAATAATGGTGTATGATGGGTTAGCTTCGTAGTCAATCAGCAAACCGTTTTTAACAGTAACCAACCCTGAGTTAGCGTCGATCGCAAAACGACCACCAACATCATCAGTCAAAGAATAAACTACTGCTTTACCTCCATTCTCTGCCGAGGCCTTAACTCCGACAGTAGTACCTGCCGCTGAATTTTCAGGTACAGTATTTGGATCAGGATTAACATCCTTCGGTGCAGCAAACTCCTCTGTTTCATTTTTGACATTAATTACAAAGGAAGCTGAAGACGTGGTGTAGGTATTATAAGCCAGAACGGTGATGGAGTGCGAGGTGCTATTTTCATAATCTATTAACCCGGCATTAGCCACCGTAACAACACCTGTTGTGGAATTGATAGCGAAACGGCCTCCGGCATCATCTTCCAGGTAATAGGTGACAAGCTCGTTGTTTGTCGGTGTATTAGGGGATGAATGTATGGTTAAACCAACCGTAGCACCATCCGTAGTAAACTCTGAAATTTCGTTTGTTGCACCATCAACATCAACAGGCGCGGTCGGTTGCGACGCTAAAACCTCTACAGTACCGTAAGTTTTGATAAATGGCGTGCCGCTAATACCCGCTTGATTATTATATTCCGTTTTAATCCAGTCTGCAGACTTGGCGACACCAGAAACGCGAACTTCGTCAATCATTCCTTTGAAATAACGAAGGTCTGCGCCCTCTGAAGGACTTCCAGAAGCTATGTATAACAAAGAACCAAGATTACCATCGCTCCCCGCAGCATTCGAACGGTCCAAGACGCCGTTCACATAGGTGCGGATATTTGCATTAGTCTCTCCTTCTCCAACTGTTTGCACAAAATACCATTCGTCTGCTTTCAAGTCAGTACCCCCTGGAAGATCTCTTGTTTTATTTCCAAAGCCTCCATAGGAGTGCTCTAACTCAAGTTTGGTCTTATTATCGCTATAATAAAGACCCATTTTAAAGCCCTTATTATTGCCGTCAAAGTTGGACATGACTTTCTGGTCAATCCCAGGCCCGACAGTTGCCGGCTTAATCCAGGCAGACATTGTAAATGGTGATCTAGTATTACTAGACGCCACCGATGAAGCCGTCACTATATTCTGGCTCCCAGTAAACCTATACCCCTTTCCAATTTTCCCCTCTTCCAAAGTAACAGTATTACTACTCAGTGTTCCGTTATTCGAACCTACACCATTGATAACTCCCCCGCTCGTAGTCGAAACCGAGCCCTCATTAAAATGAAAAACAGCCTTATAGTCAGATGTCCAGGTATCCTTGGCAGCAGGATGTGCAGGAGGAGCTGGTGATCCGAAATAGAAGTAAAGGACATTGTTAGAGGCTTTTTTTAAAGTTGGTATTCTCACCCACACTTTTAATGTACCTGTAGCGGCGTCGTAACTCTCGATCTGATAATTTAGTTCAGAGCTTTGATCTCCGGCAGCATCAGTAAAAGCAATGTCATTTGCCGTGGCCGACTTTAACTTATCAGTGATCTTCCCCTGCCGGATCAGATCATTGTCAGTAATGGATATCAAAACCGGAAAATTGATCAGGTCGGCATTTCCGCTAACGTAAGTTGTCGTATTTAGCGTGAGCTGCTTTCGATAAGAGTAATTGCCGTAATACTGAGCCATTGAAAGCAAAGGCATAAAAATGCCGGCAAAAATTAGGATAAGGCGAGTGTTTAAGTTCATTTTCCTGCCTAATTGCGAATTAAAAGGTTAATAAAATACCTTTAGGGCCTCATCTAAACCCTAAAAAACAATAAAAATAAATACGGCTATTTTCCCCTATTCTAAATGGTAAAAATCCGGCGAGAACCGGAACTATTTAAAATAAAAATAGCTGTGAGTCGTTGGCGTAAATATAGGATTAGCGCCCAACAAAGCAGAAATAAAATCAAAAAAAGATTAATTCACTTTAAGTAGAAGGAAATAGAAGAGGTAGCAACGCAAATGATAGCTTAATCTTTAGTTACAGAGTTTAAGAATTCGACCATTTTTTGAATAGCAATTCCACGGTGACTTATATTATTTTTCTCTTCGCTACTCATTTCGGAAAAAGTACGATCATAACCAGCTGGCTTAAAAATAGGATCATATCCAAAGCCTGCGGATCCTCCCTTAATTTGGGTAATTTCACCTTCAACACTGCCTTCAAAAAAATGCTCTTGGCCATTAAGGATCAAGGAAATAACACAGCGGAAACGTGCCGATCGCTCCTCCTTCCCTTCCATCTTTTTCAATACAAGCTGAAGGTTCTCCTCCGAGTCGCGGGAGCCCGAATAATGTGCAGAAAAAACACCTGGTTCTTTATTTAAAACATCTACTTCTAAACCCGAATCGTCTGAGAAACAATTAAGTTGAAAACGTTCGTAGATGTAATGACTTTTTTGAGAGGCATTAGCTTCGAAAGTAATACCGGTTTCAGGAATATCATCAAAACAGCCTATTTCTTCCAGGGTCATCAGTTGAAACTTGTCGCCCACGAGCGCTTGTACCTCTTCAAGCTTATGTTTATTATTCGTCGAAAATACCAGGGTCTGCATCTTTAAGATTTACGGTCGAAACCAAATTATTAAAACGTTTTCATTACATTCCAGAAAGCTTTCTTCTTCTCCACATCAGTCATCATCTCCGAGAACGCGAAAGTAACAAGCACTTTCAGCCCCTCATGTTCAGATATCTGATTCAGTGGAAACGCCGGCAATTGTAGTTGCTGAGGATTAACACCAAAGATAACAACGCGATTAGAAGCAAGGAATGTTTTAAGATGATGAATATTGGCAGAGGGATATTTATTCAAATTCACCAGGGCAACGTCCTGTATATCCATTTTTTTAGCAGCAAGAATACTTTTAAGGGCTTCGAGCTCTTTAGCAGGCATATACTGCTGTCCCGGACAATTCACAAGAATTGCAAAGTACTTGTTGTTTTCACCCAGATAATCAAAAGCTGCTATATCTTCAACGGCCGCCAATTGAACCGGAGCCGTAACACTTGTACTATCCTGTCCCCCTGCAAGGGCCGTCAAAGACTCAATCGGGTCAACCAAATAAAGCTCTTCCGTGATTAAAAAACGTAATGCTATACTGTGTTCTGCTCTTAATTCACTCATCTCCCACCAAAATTAAGGATTTCATCACATGCTTGGAGACCGAACATTCAAGTTTTTGCACAATAAATAGGCCTGTTAAAAATAGTTAAATAAAGTTTTCGTTATAAATGGCAGAAGAAATCCACTTACCTTAGCGTCCCGTAGCTTATATTTCAGAAAATGATCGAATAATAGATTATTCTGATAATTTTGCGGGATTCTGGATTAACACGTAAAAACCTGCCGAAGGGCATAATTATTAATAGAGAGAATGAGAAAAATTCTAGGGGTTATTGCAATTTTAATTACCTCACTTACTAACATATACGCGCAACGGTCTATAAATAAAATCGTAGCTGTTGTAGGCGACAATGTCATCTTGCAATCGGATATAGAAAGAGATTACGCCAATTACATTTTGCAGGGAAACTCCGAAAACCCGGAAGTTAAATGCTACCTGGTCCAACAAATGCTAACACAGAAACTATTGTCTCAACAGGCTGTTATTGACTCCGTAACAGTTACGGATGATGACGTAAGCGGTGAGGTTGATCGTCGTATGCGTGTTTTTGTTCAGCGAGCAGGAGGTCAGGAGAGATTAGAAAAATTCCTGAACAGATCGGTATTGCAATATAAAGATGAAATCAGGCCAGACGTTCGTGAACAAATGATCGCGGAAAAAATGCGTTCTAAAATCACAGAGAACGTTGCAGTAACTCCTCTTGAAGTTAAACGTTACTTCGATTCTATTCCTAAAGACAGTCTGCCCTACTATAATACAGAAGTTGAGATCGGCGAAATTGTAATTCATCCAAAGCTTACAAAACAAGAGAAAGAAAGCTTCCGGGATAAAGCAGAGTCATTAAGGCTTCGTGTAAAAGGAGGAGAAAGCTTTGAGACCCTTGCAAGTGTTTATTCACAGGATCCAGGCTCGGCACCTGAAGGTGGAGACCTAGGCTTCTTCGACAGAACGGCAATGGTTAAAGAGTTCAGTGCGATGGCTTTCAAACTTAAAGCAGGAGAGATTTCCCCGGTTTTTGAAACAGAATATGGTTTTCACGTTCTGCAAGTAGTTGAAAGACGCGGAGAACAGGTTCATGCTCGTCACATCCTAATAAAAACTGAGCCAACAAATGCTAGTCTCGACCGCACTAAAGCTCATATCGATAGTATTCACAGAGACGTTGTGGCAGGGAAATTGCCATTTGCTACGGCTGCGTCTTTATTCTCCGATAACAACGACACTAAATTTAGTGGTGGTATGCTGTTAAACTCCGAAGGAGTTTCCAGCCGTACTACATATATCCCTACAGATAAACTGGATCCTTCTGTATTCCTTACTGTTGATACAATGAAGGTTGGAACTTACTCTAAACCCGAATTATTCACCTCAAAAGAAGGTAAACAAGGATACAGGTTCTTCTACCTGAAATCTAAAACGCAACCTCACCAGGCTAATCTGGATCAGGATTTCCCTAAGTTGAAGGAAGATGCATATCAGGACAAACTGAACAAAAAGGCTAGTGAGTGGTTTGAAAAGAAACGTAAGTCGACATATGTCAAGATTGATCCTGAATTTCAGTCTTGCTCGAGCTTAAAACTCTGGACATCCACCAACTAAATATGACCTACAAATCGGATATAGAAGCAATAGATGCACTTAGTGCATCTTACAAAAAGATCAGAGAAGAAATCGGAAATGTCATTATAGGACAAGACGATGTAGTGAAGTCTGTATTAATTTCTATATTCAGTAATGGCCACTGTTTACTGGTCGGAGTACCTGGCCTGGCAAAAACTCTTTTGGTTCATACGGTAGCGCAGGTGCTCGACTTGAGCTACAATCGTATACAATTCACGCCCGACTTAATGCCATCAGACATAGTCGGTAGCGAAATACTTGGAGAAGACCGTTCTTTTAAATTTATCAGAGGCCCGGTGTTCTCCAATATTATCCTTGCGGATGAGATTAACAGGACTCCTCCAAAAACCCAGGCAGCCCTTCTCGAAGCTATGCAAGAGAAGATCGTTACCGTTGGGGGGCAAACCTATCCTCTTCCCAAACCCTTCTTTGTTCTTGCAACCCAAAATCCTATTGAACAAGAAGGAACCTACCCCCTTCCCGAAGCGCAGTTAGACCGCTTTATGTTTAATGTGTTCTTATCCTATCCATCATTTCAGGACGAGGTAAGAGTGGTAAAAAATACAACAGCGAATAAACAGTTCGATCTGCAAAAGATCCTCAATGCAGAACAGATCATGTACTTCCAGAAACTCGTCAGGAACGTTCCTATTACAGATAACGTACTGGAATATGCAGTTGGATTGGCAGCTAAAACTCGACCTAATACCCCAACTGCCACAGCCGATGTCAATAAATTTTTAAGTTGGGGTGCCGGACCAAGAGCATCTCAATTCCTTGTTCTTGGAGCTAAATGTCATGCAGCAATAAGCGGGAAATATTCTCCCGACATTGAAGACGTACAGGCCATAGCAGAACCTATTTTAAGACATAGGATAGTAAGGAACTATAAGGCTGAAGCCGAAGGTATTACTACCGAGGAATTAATAAAAAGGCTTTTTTAAAAAAACTTACACAGGCAAACAAGGCAAAGCCATTTGTTTAATTTTCAATCTCTTTTTCCTTTGGAGCAACTTCCCCTGCCTCACTGTAGATCTGTAGAATAATATTCCACTTATAACCAGGCTGAACTTCCCAAATGCGTATATAATGATACTTCTTTGGCCCTAATTTGGTATATATAGTAGCGTCACCTTGTGTGAAGGCAAACTCGCCACTATAAGCACGATCTACTTTAAGAGGAGTTGAATTCTCACGGAAATCCTTCTTTGCCCAGAAATCCATTATAGCTTTCTTACCAATGATTGGCTCATAATCAGGCAAAATAAGGCGGCAGTTTTCCGAAAGGAATTCATTCATAGCAATCTTATTATTCGCCTTTTCAATCGTACTTAGTAATTTATCAGAGCTGAAAACAATGTCTTCTCGCTGCTGCAAGCGATTTTTCGAACGCTGATGGACAAACTTCTCGTCAACAGGATTGGCAAAGTTCATTGCTCCCTTCTTTGCTGGCTTCTTATGAGATACTCCAAGGTCTACCGCTAGCTTCCACTTTCCCTTATCGTTCTTTTTCCAGATCGAAACATAAGTCCCATAGTACTTGGCAGGACCGTCCACAGTTTCTTTGAAAATAAAAGGACCTGTGGAGAAACCCCAGTCAAGGCTTTTGGAGATCCTTGCGAACTCGGGCTCCCAACTCATGTATCCTAAACTATCAGGCTGATTGCGGTAGTATTTCACAGCGCTCACTGGTTCCGGCCTGAAAACTATGGTCTTCTTGTCAGAAACTTTCAAAAAGGCCTTCTTCAAGCCTTTCTGGCTAACCAGAGCCGCGAAATTGCTCTCATTATTCAGGATCTGACTAACCTTTACTGTGGTTTGAGAATATGCAGTTGTTAAAAAAAACAGAAGAAAAGTAATAACTGAGAGTGATTTCATCAAGAATAATATTTCATCATAGAAGACAAACCAGCCGGGAGGATTTATCTTACTTGAAAGGTACTACTTCAAAAAGCAGGAAATTGTTTTGTTAGCTAGAGTGGGTATATCCTAAAGGTGACGAAGCCTCGCATCTTTAGGATATACCGATTCACTTAGGCCTTTGTCCAGGTTGTACCTTCTTTGCTATCTTTTAGCTGGATTCCAAGGTCCTGAAGGCCATTTCTTATTTTATCTGAGGTTAGGTAATCTTTATTGGCTTTAGCCTCTGAACGAAGCTGAATAATAAACTCCATGATCTTACCTATGTCATCCGTTTCCGCTTTCTCCACTTTAAGACCCAACACATCGTATACAAAGTCGTCCATTAGCAACTTCAAAGCATCAATATCTTCTTGTGTCACCTGCGCCTTTCCATCATAAACCCCGTTGATGATCCGTGCAGCTTCAAACAGCTGGGCTATCACTACCGGGCTATTGAAATCATCGTTCATAGCATCGTAACAAGCTCTACGGATGTCTGCTACGTTCACATTTGAGGAAGCAGAAGGTTTAAGCTTATCCAACAGGTCGATCGCGTTCATTAAACGTTTGAAGCCTTTGTCTGAAGCCTCTAATGCCTCATTCGAAAAATCAAGCGTACTGCGGTAATGAGCCTGCAACATAAAGAAACGCACTGTCATTGGCGAATAGCCTTTCTGCAATAAGGGGTGATTTCCTGTAAAAAGCTCGTGCGGAAGAAACCCGTTGCCCGCCGATTTAGACATACGTGCACCGTTAACGGTTAGCATATTGGTATGCATCCAGTATTTAGCAGGGGAAGTATGGTTACAAGCTTGCGACTGGGCTATTTCATTGGTGTGATGAGTGGCGGCGAGGTCCATTCCTCCGCCGTGAATATCAAAGATATCCCCCAGATACTTACTGCTCATGGCAGAACACTCGATATGCCATCCTGGAAATCCCCATCCCCATGGAGAAGGCCAACGCATAATGTGCTCAGGCTTCGCTTTGATCCATAGTGCAAAATCTAAACGGCCCTTTTTCTCATCCTGCCCGCCCAGATCCCGGGTATTGGCAAGAAGCTCCTCAAGGTTCCGATTGGTGAGGATAGTGTAGTTATTATCCTGTGAATACTTCTCTACGTCGAAATATACCGTTCCATTTCGTTCATAAGCAAACCCATTCTCTATGATCTGCTTCACCATTTCTATCTGCTCGGCAATGTGCCCGGTAGCAGTTGGCTCAATACTTGGAGGTAAAGTGTTAAATAATCGCATTACGTCATGGAAACCGATAGTATATCGCTGTACGATCTCCATTGGCTCCAATTGCTCCAGCCTTGCCTTTTTCGAAAATTTATCATCTCCCTCATCCCTGTCGCCTTCTAAATGCCCTGCATCGGTAATATTACGAACGTATCTTACCTTGTATCCCAGATGCAAAAGGTAGCGGTTAATCAAATCAAAGGAAACAAAAGTGCGGCAGTTACCTAAATGAACATCACTATATACAGTCGGACCACAAACATACATCCCTACAAAAGGAGGATTTAAAGGTTCGAACTTTTCTTTTGTACGGGTAAGTGTATTATAAATAACAAGGCTGTTAGTCATTTTGCAAACTTAATAAAATAGAGAAATAAATGAGGTGATGAAATATGGGGAGAACAGATTATTTAAGCTCCACATCGGAGCGAATGGGATAATGATCAGAAAGCTTTTTCTGTATGATACAATAGTTCTTCACATCGAAATCATTCGAAGCAAGGATATAATCGATCTGGAAATTTGGAAAATCACCATTATAAGTTACACCAAATCCGCTACCCTTTTCCCTGAAGCTATTCTTTATGCCTTTACAAAGCGTATTAACAGTGTATGATGCCGGAGTATCATTAAAATCACCTGCAATAAGATAGGGCAAACCGCTATCCAATGCGTGCTTCCTTAGTATCTTCGCCTGTTCGGCTCGTTTAAGGAAAGCATTCTTCAACCTGCTACCTATCCTTTTAGATGACTCGGCATTGGCGTTGGCTTGTTTAACCTCCTTAAGATAATCATAATCCTCGGGCTGAAACTTGATCGATTGAAGGTGCACGCAATAAATCCTGAAGCTTTTATTGCCAACCTTGAAATCAGAATAGATCACTTGATTCCCAGCATCTGTATTGGGGAATACTATCTGACCTTTATTCCTGATCTTGTATTTTGAAAAGATAGCCAATCCTATTCCCTCATAATCGTTGGCCATAATATTTTCGAGATAGTAATGCTCAGTATTCAGGATATCCAATACAGATTTGCGGATATTGAATTCTCCCTTTTTCCTCGAGTAGAATTCCTGGATACACAATACATCAGGTTGTTCATTTCTGATCACGTCCAGCATCTGATCCTTAATCACCTTATCGTTCTCCGAATCAAACTTCTTGAAATAGTGAGCGTTCCAGGTAAGAACACGAATAAAATTTTGTGAAGATTTAGGTACTTGTATCCCTGTAGAGCCTCTGAAGCCTATGTTACCAGTAACAAACTTCCAACCCAACAGAATAACTGCCAGAGATAGCAGGGCAAACTTAGCCTTTCTAAAAAGCCAATAAACAACAAATGCGACATTTATTAACAGCAGAAAGGGATAGGCTAAGCCAAAAAATGCAAAGGGCCAAAAGGTTTGGGGGTTGATAAAGGCTGCAAGATAACTCAAGAGCAAAGTAACGGCAGCGATAGTATTCAGCACAAAAACGCTTTTACTAAAGTACCCGATAGATGATCTTTTTTTCCTCGTTTTACTCCTCATTCTTATTGCTTGCCTTAAAAAGCAACTCTTTTTCCTGCTTTGTTAGGCTCTGATATCCTTTTTGTGAGATTTTATCTAATATCCTGTCTATAACTTCCTGCTCGGGAATGTCGTTTGTAAACCTGGGAGCTACCTTTTCCCGGTGCACTACTTTAAGCTTCGGCTTTTTATGGAACGTTTTACTCCAGTCGTTTCCTGCTTTAAGTTGTTTAATATAAACGAATCCAAGCAGAGCTCCCCCTAAGTGAGCTATGGCTCCACCCGCATTCAGCCCTGCCATACCTATTACATCGATCACTATATAAATTAAGGCCAGATACTTCAGCTGAACACTTCCAAAGATGAGCAAATGTAAATTATAATCAGGAAGCAAAGTGGCCGTAGCAACGATAATAGCCATTACACAAGCAGAAGCTCCCACAACAGTCGCTGCGGTAATAGAGTCTTTATAACCGGGAAATACATTATAGAACAGAATGAACAATAAGCCGCCAACTATTCCTCCCGCTATGTATGTAAAAGTGAATTGCCGTGCGTTCAAAAAGTCTTCAAAGATGCGTCCAAACCAGTACAAGGCCAGCATGTTGAAGATGAAGTGAAAAAGGCCATCGTGAACGAACATATACGTAAACAAGGTCCAGAACTTATAAAGCAGTGAGGGCATAAACGCCGGCAGCGCCAGGTTTATCTTCAGAAAAGGAATAATTCCCGTTTCCATACGGAAAAGGAACTCCACCACATTCACCACTGCAAAAAACAAGAAAACAATGGTATTGATACCAATAAAAAAGTTCATGCGGCTTCCCGAATGCACCATTTTATACCATAAATCGCTAATTACAGATCTGTTCATAAAAACCCTCCGGGACGTCTGATCCCCCAAAGTTTAATCAATATAAAACCGAACAATGCGCCTCCAAGGTGCGCGAAATGTGCCACCGAGTCTCCCGCGAACTGTCTTACCCCTAAAAATAATTCTATTAGTACATAAACAGGCATTATGTATTTTGCTTTTATAGGTATCGGTATCAGCATAATAAACAATTCGGCATTGGGAAACAGCATTCCAAAGGCTATCAATATTCCAAATATAGCACCCGAGGCCCCCAACATCGGAATATAATAGATCTCTCCCAATTTCTGCAAGGCTTCTTGATTTGGCGACTGATAGGTTTCGGGGTTCAGTGTAATTCCCCCTGTTAATGAATACACTTCAAAAGCCTGAATAGCCATTTGAAGTACTAATGCCCCCAACCCCGTCAGAAGGTAGAAGTTCAGAAACCTCTTTGAGCCCAACACATACTCTATTGCTGATCCTAAGCTGTATAGCGCAAACATATTAAATAATATATGTAAATAGTTTTGCGGGCTGTGCATAAACATATACGTTATGGGTTGCCACACCCTGAACTTAGGGGAATCAAAGTAATGAACCCCTAAAAGATCAACGAGCATCATGTCTCCCCCTCTTCTGATAACCAGAGTTGCGAGGAAAAAAATAATATTTATTATAAGGAGGTTCTTTACAACCGGGGGGATATTATCGAAAGGAGATGATCTATAGCTGTTCATTTAATGTCATACCGAATTACGGCTTTTTATTTTTCAAATTTCTGTAAAAGATCGTCCATGGCATAAGTGATAACAACCGGTTTCCCTGTAATGGACGAATTAGGCATTTCACAGGCGAATAACTGATCGATCAGATTGTTCATTTCCTCCTGCGTTAATGGCGTTCCGGCTTTGATTGCCGCATTTCGTGCAAGCGTACGGGCCAGATTATCACGCTTATTTAATTTCAAGAGCGTGAAATTGTTTTTAAAACCCTCTATCAAATGTTCAAGCATTTCTACCTCACTCACATTTGCACTTATGTCTGCAGGGATCCCCTCAACAACCACGGTATTTTTACCAAACTCACGTACCTGGAAACCCAGCGACTGAATATCTGGAAGCAGCTCCCTCACCAATTCAAAGTCTATAGCGCTAAGGGTCACAGTTTGAGGAAATAAGCTTTGCTGACTTGCCCCTTTATGCGTATCAAGCTGCTGCAGGAAACGTTCATATAGAACACGCTCATGTGCTCCCTGCTGGTCTATCAGCATGAAACCTGATCGGATCTGTGAAATGATAAAACGGTTATGCAACTGAAATATTTGACGATCGCTGGTTTTATGACTCTTTTTCTCGATCCCTGGCTCAAGTTCTATTTGCTGCTGCTCGGCCGTGGGAGTTTGAACGATCTCGTACAAAGAACCCCAATTCTTGCTCACATCCTTCTTGTCTGAACCAAAGCTTCTTTCAAAATAAGAAGATGAAGACGAAGAACTAGACCGGGCTTGTTTCTGATCTGCAGCAAAAGGATTAAAATCCGGATTGAAGGTGATCTGCGGCGGCACAATATCTTCAGGTGCTTTCTGAGAGATCATGTGGCTAAATCCAGTTTCCTGATCAAAATCTATAGTTGGCGTGATGTTGTATTGCCCCAACGACCGCTTAACAGCAGAACGGATGATTGCGTAGATCGACTTCTCGTCCTGATACTTGATCTCCGTTTTAGTGGGATGAACGTTTATATCAATTTTAGAAGGATCTATTTCAATAAAGAGCACATACAAAGGATAAGTCTCTTCCGGAAGCAGATCTTCAAAGGCCGTAAGGATCGCATGGTTGAGATATGGATCCCTGATAAATCGCTTGTTGACGAAGAAAAACTGTTCTCCTCGCGTACGTTTCGCAAATTCTGGCTTACCTACAAAGCCCTTCAGATTTATTATTGTTGTGTCTTCCTCTACCGGAACCAGCTTTTGGTTGTAAGAGTTTCCAAAAAGATGGACAATCCTTTGTTTAAGAGTGGCCTTCGGAAGGTGAAAGATTTCGTTCCCGTCTGAGTGAAACGTAAAAAAGATTTCCGGATGGGCCAGCGCAACACGTTGGAACTCGTCAATGATATGCCTTAATTCAACAGAATTGGCCTTGAGAAAATTGCGTCTTGCCGGAATATTATAAAACAGGTTCTTAACACAAATAGAAGTGCCTGCCTGCGCAGAAACTGGTTCCTGCTTAATTACTTCTGAACCTTCTATACAGATTAAGGTTCCCAGCTCGTCTTCATGTTTCCGGGTTTTAAGCTCCACTTGTGCAATAGCTGCAATCGAAGCCATGGCTTCCCCTCTGAAACCCATTGTCCGGATTGCAAAAAGATCCGTTGCCTGCCGGATTTTCGATGTCGCGTGTCTTTCAAAGCACATACGGGCGTCTGTGATACTCATACCGCATCCGTCGTCAGTTACCTGAAGTAAGGACTTGCCTGCTTCCTTTACAATCAGTTGTATTTTAGAAGCACCAGCATCAATAGAGTTTTCCAGAAGTTCCTTTACCGCCGATGCGGGCCTTTGCACTACTTCCCCTGCTGCAATCTGGTTAGCCACCGAGTCTGGTAAAAGCTGTATAATATCCGACATAATCGTAGCAAAATTAATTAAAATAAAAGGGGAATAAAGGATAGACCTGTAAAACTGCGGATCAATTATTTGTAAAAAGAAAGATTAGCTCAGGCAGTTCGGTGTTTTTATACGCATGCCTTTCCGCTATAAACACCTGTTTTCAAATTCTTCTGAAAACCCTTGCATATCTGTAAAACATTTCTTACACATTTTTCATTTTATTGCCAATATGAGCAGACTAATATATCCCGGAAGTCCTTATCCGCTTGGTGCAACCTGGGACGGAAAAGGTGTTAACTTTTCTATATATGCGGAAAACGCAACTGGCGTAGACCTATGTTTATTTGACAGTAACGACGATTCAAAAGAGAGCGAACGGATTAAGATCCAGGAGCGTACTCACCATGTTTGGCATGTATACATTCCAGACATGCAGCCGGGACAGCTTTACGGGTATCGTGTGCACGGCCCTTACGAGCCTACAGAAGGCCACCGGTTTAACGCGAACAAATTATTAATAGACCCTTATGCCAAGGCAATTGCCGGTACAGTACAGTGGCATGATGCACTTTTTCCTTATGAAATGGGACACCCTGATGAGGATCTAAGTTTCAGTAAAACTGATAGTGCTCCCTACATACCTAAAAGTGTTGTTATAGATCCGAACTTTGATTGGGAAGGAGATGTTGCTCCAAAGATCCCGTATCATAAATCAATAATTTATGAAGCACACGTAAAGGGATTTACTCAAATGCATCCGGACATTCCGGAGGAGATAAAAGGGAGCTATGCTGCTATCGCCCACCCGGTAACAATTAAATACCTGAAGAAGCTTGGAATTACCGCTATCGAACTTCTTCCAGTACATCAATTTGTACGCGACCGTTACCTCTTCGAAAAAGACCTTACCAATTACTGGGGCTATAACACTATCGGTTTCTTCGCTCCTGATGTAAGATATTCAAGTAGCGGCTCTCACGGCCAGCAAGTGATAGAATTCAAGAATATGGTGAAGGAACTGCACAAAGCAGGAATTGAAGTGATCCTGGATGTTGTGTATAATCACACAGCGGAAGGAAATCAGATGGGCCCTTCACTTAGCTTCCGAGGCATTGATAACGCCTCCTATTATCGTCTGGTAGAAGATAACAAGCGCTATTACATGGACTATACAGGCTGTGGAAATACGCTGAACGCTAACCTGCCGAACGTGCTACGTTTGATCATGGATAGCTTAAGGTACTGGATATTGGAGATGCATGTGGATGGTTTCCGCTTTGACCTTGCATCAACACTTGCACGCGAACTTCATGAAGTGCGTCGCTTAAGTGCCTTTTTTGATATAATCCACCAGGATCCTGTAATTTCACAGGTAAAACTAATTGCCGAACCATGGGATATTGGTGAGGGAGGTTATCAGGTAGGTAAATTCCCTCCGGGATGGGCTGAATGGAATGGTATGTACCGCGACTGTATCCGTGACTATTGGAGAGGAGAAGAAAGTGTACTGGGTGAATTTGCCGAACGCTTTACCGGAAGTTCAGATCTGTACAAAGATGATTACCGTAAACCTACGGCTAGTATCAACTTCATTACAGCACATGACGGATTTACCCTGCACGACCTGGTTTCGTACAATGAAAAACATAACGAAGCGAACGGCGAAGACAATAATGACGGAGACAGCCATAACCGCTCCTGGAATTGTGGAGTAGAAGGACCAACAGACGATCCGGAAATTATTGAACTAAGGAATAAGCAAAAAAGGAATTTCCTTACCACCATGTTCATTTCACAAGGCGTACCAATGCTTGTTGCAGGAGATGAAGCAGGCAGAAGTCAGGGCGGAAACAACAATGCTTATTGCCAGGATAATGAAATTTCATGGATCAACTGGGCCGATGCTGATAACGATCTTCTGGAATTTACCAGCAAACTAATCCACTTTCGGAGGCATCATCCGGTATTTCGCAGACGTCGCTGGTTTAAAGGACAGCCAATAAAAGGTGTTGGCGTGGAAGACATCAACTGGTTTTTACCCGACGGATCAGAAATGCCCGATGAGGCATGGGGTGATAACTTTGCTAAATCCATCGGCGTGTTCCTAAATGGTAAAGGAATCCGGACGGTTGGACCAAAAGGAGAACCTGTACTCGACGACCACTTTTTTGTGATATTCAACGCGCATTACGAGCCTATAGAATACGCATTACCTACAAAAAGGTACGGTAAAGAATGGATAAAAGTGATTGATACCCATAGTGGATATATCAATGACTCGAGAGAAGGAGAAGTATTTGCTCCAAAAGAAACCGTTATGGTAGAGGGCAGATCTGTAATGGTATTTAAGCAGATAGTACCAAGATAAAAACCTTTTACTGCTCCTATACCTCTATCAAGAGCTTTTAAGTCGGGGAAGCCGAAAATGCTTCCTCGACTTAATTATCTAAACCAGGCATCGCTAACATGGCCAGGCAGATTTCAAAAAAAACATTTTAATCTAATGAAAAACAGAACCTTGGGCGTAAACTTCAACGAGGAAGGCCAAGCGGAAGTGCTTCTATGGGCACCGAAAGCTGAGAAAGTTGAGATTCTTTTAAAGGAGACTGGTAAAAAGATCTCTTTGCTGAAAGAGGATTTCGGATATTGGTCTCTAACCACTTCAGAGATAAAAGCCGGAGACCGGTATATGTTCGTCCTCGACGGAGAGAAAGACAGACCAGATCCAACCTCGCTTGCACAAGAAGACACTGTTCACGGCCCCTCCGTTGCTGTTAACCTTAACACTTACCAATGGAGCGACCAGGACTGGCAGAACCTCGATCTCGACAAATACATCATTTACGAGCTGCATACCGGTACTTTTAGTCCCGAAGGCACATTTGAAGGGATTGAAAAGAAGTTGGACTATCTGCTTGAACTTGGAGTAAACGCTATAGAGATCATGCCTGTAGCCCAATTCCCTGGAGGACGTAATTGGGGTTACGATGGAGTCCTTCCATTCGCCACCCAAAATACATATGGAGGAGCAGCGGGACTTCAGCATCTGGTAGACGCCTGCCATAAGAAAGGGATCTCTGTTATCCTGGATTGCGTTTACAACCACATGGGCCCTGAGGGAAACTACCTTGGCGATTTCGGGCACTACTTCACAGATAAATACAATACCCCCTGGGGAAACGCTATAAATTTTGACGACGAATGGTGTGACGGTGTTAGAAGATATTTTATAGAGAATGTACTGATGTGGTTCCGTGACTTCCATATTGATGCACTGCGACTTGACGCTGTACATGCCATCAAAGATTTCAGTCCTGTACACATCCTCCGCGAGATAAAGCAGAATGTGGATCAGCTGATGGAGGAAACAGGAAGAAGACATTACCTCATCGTAGAATTAGATCTGAACGACACAAAATTCATTAATCCCCTTGAAAAAGAGGGTTACGGGATGGATGCGCAGTGGGTAGATGAATTCCACCATGCGCTGCGGGTAACAGCCGGAGGAGACAGGAATGGATATTACTCAGACTTTATAGATGTAGATCACCTCGCCAAAGCTTACAAAGACGCTTATGTTTACGACGGACAATTCTCTCCTCACCGTAAAAAATCATTCGGAATCAAGGCTGAGAATAATCCCGGAAAACAATTCATCGTCTTCTCGCAGAATCACGACCAGGTTGGGAACCGTATGCTTGGAGAACGCACCAGCCAGCTGCATAGCTTCGAGATGCAAAAACTTCTGGCAGGATCGGTGCTCATCAGCCCCTATATTCCGATGCTCTTCATGGGCGAGGAATATGGCGAACCCCACCCCTTCCTGTATTTTGTAAGTCATACCGACCAGGAATTAGCCGAACTAGTAAGAAAAGGACGAAAAGCAGAATTTGCAGCCTTTCATGCAGAAGGAGAAGCACCAGATCCGGTAGCCGAAAGCACCTTTCAGGAATCCAAGCTTCAATGGCATTTACCACAGGAGCAGCCGCACAGCATCCTTTTCAACTACTATAAATCGCTCATTCAGCTAAGGAAAGAACACCCTGTGCTAAGTAAGCTGGATCGAACGCAATTAGAGGTGGATCATCATAAAGATGAGCAGGTAGTTATCCTTCATCGCTGGAACCAGGGAATTAACCTGGTGTTCATCATGAACTTCGCCAGCACGCCTAAAGAAGTTACTATCCCAGGCCACAGTGCACAATGGCACAAATTGCTTAATTCTGCTTCCGCAGAATTTGGAGGATCGACAGAGATACCCGATTACGCTGCAGAAGGTGAAAAGATCAGCATCCCTGCAGAGGCAATTATCATTTACCAAAACAGCGCTACGCAGGCAAGCTAAAGACATTTATGTATAAGAAATAACGAAAACCTCACATGTTTAACCCCATATCTACATACCGCTTTCAGTTTCATAAAGAATTTACTTTTGAAGCTTTTGAAAAGATCATTCCCTATTTACAAGATCTTGGTGTAGGCACAGTCTACGCCTCTCCTGTATTTCAGTCAACTTCGGGCAGTACCCATGGTTACGACGGATTAAATCCTCACAAAATAAACCCCGAAATAGGGTCTGAAGAGCAGCTCCTAAGCATAAGCCAAAAGCTGAAGGACCAAAACATCAGCTGGCTCCAGGATATTGTGCCTAATCACATGGCTTTCGATCCCAATAACGAATGGCTGATGGATGTATTCGAAAAAGGCAAGCAATCTCAGTATGCGAATTTCTTTGATATAGGATGGGAAAGCCCGGTACATGGGGGAAAAATAATGGTTCCTTTTCTTGGAGCGACACTGGAAGAAGTTATAGAAAACGGAGAGTTGAAGGTTGATTATAAAAACGGAAGGTTTGGACTGGCCTATTATGACAGCTTTTATCCACTAACTCCCCGTTCCTATCAGAGCCTATTAGGTTTAGTAAAAGCACCCAATCAGGCAATTCAGCAATTACTCGCCCAAATGCAGGGGATGCATCAGGTGGAGGACGCTGAGGTATATTCGAGAGAGTGGAACGAGTTCCTCTTACAGCTGGATTCGCTGCAAAAGAACGAAGCTTCTCGGGCGGCGATAGCTGAAGCTATAAATTCCGTTAACCAGGACCGCGCCCGACTAAAGGAGATCACTTCGGAACAAGTTTATGAATTGTGCCACTGGCAGGAAACTGACACACAGATCAACTTCCGCCGTTTCTTCACGGTAAACGGCCTTATTTGCCTGAATATCCAGGACAAGGATGTATTTGAACACTTCCACCAATATATAAAGAAGCTCAGTGAGCAGGGGGTGTTTAACGGTCTTCGAATAGACCATATCGACGGCTTGTATAATCCTACGCAATACCTGGAAGATCTTAGAAAGCTGAGCGGTGAAGAAGCTTATATTGTTGTAGAAAAAATTCTGGAACCCGGTGAAGACATTCCAAAACGCTGGCCGATACAGGGGAATACAGGCTATGACTTCCTCGCCATCGTAAACAATCTCTTTACAAATGTAAAAGCAGAAAAAGCATTTACTAAGTTTTATGAAAAACTGGTCGGCGATAAAACAGCAATCGAGCAGCAAATACATAATAAAAAAGCGTACATACTGTATAACCACATGCAGGGGGAGCTTGACAATCTTCTTCAACTATTTTTGAAGCTGGACCTGGTGGAAGAAGCAGATTTAAAAACGATTGAGACGCAGGACCTTAGAGAAGCAATTGGCGAAATTCTTATTCACTGCCCTGTTTATCGATATTATGGCAACAGCCTTCCTCTTGACCCGGAAGAAGCAGAAGAATTGAAAGCTATAATCAAGAAAATAAAGAAAAATAACAATAAACTAAAGGACGCATCAGACCTCATCGAGGAAGTTTTGCTTGAAAAGACCAACGACAACAATCCTGCATATAACCAAAAAGCCCTTCAGTTCTACCAGCGCCTGATGCAGTTCTCAGGCCCCTTAATGGCTAAAGGAGTGGAGGATACCTTGATGTATACCTATAATCGATTTGTAGCGCATAATGAGGTGGGCGATTCTCCCGAGGCATTTGGTATCACTGTAGAAGAATTCCACGAACGCATGATAGATAGGCAGGAGAACTGGCCTCTATCCATTAATGCCACCTCTACTCATGATACTAAGCGTGGCGAAGACGTACGTGCCAGACTGAATGTCCTTACTGATATAGCTGACGAATGGCTGGAGACTGTAGAACTATGGCAGTACCTCAACACCCATCTGAAAGAGAACCATAATCCCGAGGTGAACGACGAGTACTTTATCTACCAAACCGTGGTGGGTTCGATGCCAATGCCTGGTCAGGATGAAGATAACTTGAAAAACCGCTTAAAGGATTACCTGGAAAAGGCATTACGTGAGGCGAAAGATAAATCAAACTGGACCACACCGAACGAGGAATACGAAACAGCAACAAAGAACTTCGCGATCTCACTTTTAGATACCGATAAGCCATTTTTCAGGCATCTCCAGAATTTGCAAAAGAAGATCGTTGATTTCGGAATCCTTAATTCGCTGGCCCAGGTACTTCTAAAATTCACTTGTCCGGGTGTTCCGGATGTGTACCAGGGTTGTGAATTATGGGATCTGAGCCTCGTAGATCCGGATAATAGAAGACCGGTTGACTATCAGAAACGCCAGCAATGGCTTTCCGACTTGAAGGCGCAGGATAGCAATTCAGAAGCAAACCTGAAACAGCTCTGGGGAGACCGCTATTCAGGTAAGATTAAATTATGGCTTACTCAGGCTTTATACAATGAACGGAAAGCCGCCAAAGAATTGTTCGAACAAGGAGAGTATGTGCCGCTGAAGGTGAAAGGCAAGTACCAGGATAATGTACTTGCGTACGCTCGCAAACATAAGCAAACCTGGTATATTGTTGCAATTCCATTACATGCTGCAACTATAGCCAAAGAACAGGAGAGCGATCTGCTGGATATCAAATGGAAGGAAACGCGCATAATACTCCCTAAAAATGCACCGAAGGATTTGGAGAACGTCCTTTTAAAAACAAAAGGAAAAGCAGATGGAGAGCTATTTGTAAAAGACTTATTTGCTCAAATCCCTTTCGCGCTCTTAAAGCTTTCAAAGCCCGAAAACCCTCGTAGTGCAGGTATCCTGCTTCATATTACTTCCCTTCCATCACCTTTTGGAACAGGAGACTTCGGACCGGAAGCAAGACGCTTTGCGGATTCGCTTGCCGCTGCCAAGCAAAAGCTATGGCAGATACTACCGCTAAGTCCTACAGCAGCGGGACAAGGATATTCTCCATACAGTGCCATTTCCAGCATGGCGGGCCATACGCTATTGATCAGTCCCGAGCAACTAGTGGATGAAGGCTTGTTGGAACCCAAGGACTTGAAGGGAATAAAACTCCCCTCTAAGGAGAAAGCCAATTTCAAAGAAGCGGAGAAAATTAAGGATGAGCTATTTGAAAAGGCCTATCAGAATTTCAGAAAGGGCAGCTACGCCGAACTTGATGCAGCATTTGTTGAGTTCTGCAAAAGCGAGGCTTACTGGTTAGACAGCTATGCCCTTTACATTGCTTTGAAGCTGAAGAACGAAGGAAAACCCTGGTACGAATGGGATCGCAGGTATAAATTGCGGGATGAGGCAGCGCTTAATGAATTCCGCGAAAAAGAGGGATATATTATCACCAAGACCCAATGGCTGCAGTTCATATTTATGAAGCAGTGGAAAGAACTAAAACAGTACTGCAATAGTCTTAACATACGCTTATTCGGCGATCTTCCTTTTTACGTGAGTTATGATTCTTCAGACGTTTGGGCTAACCCGGAAATCTTCGCATTAGATGAAGAAGGAAAACCACTTGGTGTAGCTGGTGTTCCTCCCGACTATTTCAATGAGGACGGCCAGCTATGGGGAATGCCGATCTTCCGCTGGGATGTTCTGAAACAACAGGGATATGAATGGTGGATCAACCGCATCCGTAAGAATATGGAGTTGTTTGATTACCTCCGTCTGGACCATTTCAGGGCATTTTCCACCTATTGGGATGTACCTTCCAGCGAAGAAACTGCTAAAAATGGAGAATGGAAACCCGGACCCGCGTCAGACTTTTTCCAGGTTCTGGAAAGCAAAATTGGAAAATTACCTTTCGTCGCAGAAGATCTGGGAGACATCGATCAGCCAGTATATGACCTGAGAGATGAGTTTCAGTTCCCGGGAATGAAAGTGCTGCAGTTTGCATTTGGAGATAACCTTCCTGAGTCAATTGACATTCCTCATAATTACGGACAAAATTTCCTGGCCTACACAGGGACCCACGATAATAACACTACTTTAGGTTGGTTTCACAAGGAGGTAGATAACAATATGAAGCAGCGGATAAAAGCTTATACAGGTATTGAGCCGAATGACAACAATATCCACAAACTTCTTGGCCGCTTAGCCTATTCGTCAATAGCAAAAACAGTGATCCTTCCTCTGCAAGATGTTTTAGGTTTGGATGAAAACTACCGGATGAATACACCGGCCGTAGCCGAGAACAACTGGTCATGGCGTTTATTGCCAGATCAACTGAAGAACAAGCATATCAAGCGACTGCAGAACTGGGTAGAAATATTTAACCGGGAATAAAGACAGTTATAATAGAAAGGCAGGGCCCCGCATCATAGCCTTGCCTTTCATTCTTATCCTGGTAACACCAGGAGAGGCAATTTGGAATGCCGAATAAGGACTTTTGTAGTACTGCTATGAAAGATCCTTTCAAGCAGGTTGTATTTTCTGTGAACTACAGCGAGGATATCCACATGCTCGCTAACTGAGAACTCCTCTAATTTTTTTTCGATCTCGTCTCCTGATATTCCCTTGAAGGAAGCGGTACTATTGTTTAGTCTGTTAACAAGGTCGATTATTTGTTGGTGCTCTTCCTCAGAAGTTACACCCTTAGGGGATACATGCGTAACCACTACTTCACTCTTAAACAAGCGCGCAAATTCTGCAAGGAAGTCAACCTGTTTCATATCTTCCAGTTGCAGGTCGGTAGCAAGCGCAACTTTTTTAATATCTGCTATGTCAGTTTTTTCAGGAATAAGAAGGACGGGGCAACTGGCATTATCAATAGCACCGTATGCATTACTTCCAAAAAGGAAATTACTGATACCATTGTCTCCTTTGGTTCCCATTACAACTAACCACACCTGATTTTTTTGAACTACCGAGGCAATGGTATCCGCTACAGTGCCAAAATCACAAAAATAATTCACCTCGGGTTTGTAAAGATTTTTATCTCCACTAGCAATCTTCTTCTTTAACCGATTGGCCGTTTTCTCCAGCAATGCCTTGCTTTCATCCTCAATGATACTGTAAGTTTCACTCTGCCAAAAGATCGCTTCAGCTGCAGGGATAACTTCAGGAACAAGGCAGGCGTTATAAACTAAAATATCAGCACCTGCACGCTCTGCTACTTCAACAGCCAGTTCGGCCGCATGGTCTGCCTTTTTGCTAAAATCGGTTAAAAGAAGAATCGTTTTCATAACAAGAGAATTGAAGGTTAAACTATAAATTTCGGTTTTATATATTTTTAAACGAATGACCAAAGTCATTCTACGTAATATATATCTTGCTATTATTCAGGCTTATTGGCATATACAAGGTACAAAAAATAGCGATACGAAGCAAGTAAAAAAGAAGCCAATTGAAATGCTGGTAGCGTACTAATAAAAAAGGCCTTTGCATTGCTGCAAAAGCCTTCATATTGATTTTATTTTTGTTTATAAAGCTATCTTCTCGGCTTTATCTTCATGCTGTAGTTCCAGAAAATAATAATATCGATATGGATCGCCGGTTTCAACAGATCCGTTTAAAACAAGGTTCCTCGAAGCGCCAACTTTGCGAATCACCCTTTCACTCAGAAAGTTGGATTTGTCGATAATGAATTTGAAATACTGTACTTTGTAAAGGCCTCCCTGTGATTTTAATAGCTCTATCGCCTGCCTGGCAATTCCCCTGTTCCTAAATCCCGGCCTTACCCAGTAAAAAACATTCGCAATACCTTCGATCTCGTCGAACTCGTCGATCCCAATTTCCCCTATGAAAACCTCCTTGTCGGCTGAGAATATTCCATAATGCTTTAGTGGACTTTCATCAAGGTTCTTTCCCACCGCCTTCTCCAACCAATTCAAATTGTTCGTGATATCTTTAATATTATCACTAATGTATTTAGAGAAGGGATCATGTCTAAGTTCGCGCAGTGCCTTTTCCCTTAATCTGGCATGAGCAGGCTGAAGCGGAATTAACTCTACCCTATCTAATATCATCCTTGCATATTCCTTTCATTGCGGAAAGATAAAAGAAAAAGATTTAATTTCTAACTCCCCTGTTAATTCAAAGGGCTCCTGCATTGCTACAGGAACCCTTCTACTTTAGCTGGAGAAATTTATTTTGATACTTAATCGATCACTTTTCCAAAGCTATATTGCAGGAACAGTTGATGACTACTTTTACTAAGGCCTGCATTCTGGGCTGAACTGCCACTATCAAAACCGTAGCCCAAATTCAACTTCTTAAAGTTAAACCCTGCTCTTAAACGTACACTTTCCTGTGAAGTATAAGAGGCTTCCAATACGATCTGCTTTTCCAATTCGCTATACAAACCCATCTCGTACCAATTACCCAAAGTTTTAATTTCTTCGTAGTAGAAGTTAGGCCGGATGTCCACTCCATCAAATTCAAAGGTGTATCCAATATAAGCATTATAATTTCTACTGATCACTGTGTTCCCTTCCATCGGTAAGAACTCTGGTGAAGACACAGCCAGTTGTAATCCTTTCCATTGATATAAGGCTCCGGCAGATACCATTAAATTTCCTTCCTGATACGCGTCTCCGTACAGCACCGGGTCGGAGGTATTAGCGTTCATCACCTCGCCCCGGTTAATACTTTGCTTAAAATAAGCTACCCGTGATCCCAATGATAAACTTTGATTAGCACTAAGCTTAACACGATAGGCATATCCAGCTCCAAAACTTGTTCCTGAAAAAATCCCTGATTTCTGACTTTGGAGAGAGATACCCGCACCATGGTTTTTTCCAAAATTAGAATGCATCTGGAACTGCGCACCCACCTCAGTATTTACTCCGTCAATTGTGTTGCGGTTATACTGAACCGTGCTTTTTAATCCTCCCTCAGAGGTTAATGCACCTGGATTAATATAGACGAGGTCCCAATTTTTGAAGAGGTAATCCTGCACGGTTTGGGCAACCAACTTGTGCCCTGTACTAACCAACAGGAATAATATTATAAAAAATGAAGTATTCTTTTTCATCTTAATCTGTCTTGATAGGTTAACGAAGTATGGATAGAGTACCTTTGAAGGTTTTTGTCTTGTCCTCAGACTGCACAATGTAAATATAAGTGCCTACGGGAAGCTCTTTACCTTGGAAGCGACCGTCCCAAAATGGTGATTTATACCCCTTCTGAAAGAAAACCTCTTTACCCTGTGAACTGATCACCTTGAAGGTATAGGTTTCATATAGGTGGCCATCTTTAATCTCCCAGGTATCATTTATTCCATCTCCGTTGGGCGTGATAACATTCGCCGGCTGAAAATTAACTGTAGCGTCCTGAATGATCGTGATCTCTTGCTCTTCCTCCGAGGCATTCACACCATCATATACGCTTATCCTAAGTTTATAAGTTGGGTATGATGAGTAAGACAAAGTTTTTTTCAAGGTCAAAGTACCATCACTTGCTAATTGGAATGGAGAATCAGTCTGCAGCAAAGTATAGGTGATCGGAGATCCATCCTTATCAGGATCAGTAGCCTCTAATTGGGTGATCACTGTTCCCGGAGCAGTTTTCTCATTCAACTCGATCTGCTTCTTAACCAACACCGGTTTTTCGTCATTCTCATTCTGCAGCTGCACATTGAAGGTATAAAAAGCTTCGTTAGCACCATCAGCAATTCCTATTCTCAGACTGTGACTTTTAGCTTTCTCGTAATCCAAAGCCGACTTCACCAGGATCAAACCTTGCGGGGTAACTTCGAACAATGGATTGGTGTTCACTATACGATAGGTGAAAGTTGTAACACCGTCAGCATCGGCCGGTAAAAGCTGGTGAACTAAACTACCTAAAGCAGCCTTCTCACTCATCTGTATAGTTTCTTCCTTCACAACCGGTGCATTATCATTCAGATTTTGAATATTGAAGGTTATTAAAGCACGGCTCTCATTTTTCCCATCGTTAACCATCACCTCCAGAGTGAAGCTCTTTTTATCCGTTTCGTAATCGATAGATTTTGCAATCTTTATCTCTCCTTTCTGCTCGTGGATACTGAATTTCCCATCCTGGTTGCCGTCACTGATCCTGTAAGTAAAAAGGGAAGAACCATCCGCATCAGATAGCTCCATGCGGTAAACCAAAGTCTCAGACTCTTGATTTTCAGGAATTGTAATCACCTTTGTCAATACTACCGGAGCTGTGTCATTTTCGTTCAAAGCAGTAACCGTTAATACTTTCTCAACAGTGCCACCTTTTCCGTCATCAGCTTTAACCCTTAATGAATAAAACTCCTTTACTTCATAATCCAGCTTTTTAGCAAGGCTTAACTTATTATCAGTTATCTGAAAATAAGCGTTATCGGTTGATCCTGTACCAGCCACTAAACTGTAAACAAAATTAAGGTCGCCGTCAGGATCCACTCCTTGTAAATTACCTACAAGGGTACCTATTGCTGAGTTCTCGCTAAGCTGAAGATTACTTAAGGTAATATTAACCGGAGTAGCGTTACCGTACTTTACTGTCACTTTAAACTCTGCCGACTTAGTTTCATCCGGTGCTATAATTTTATAGGTAACAGGTGCCGTAAAGGTATTTGCACTTACCTTACTAGTTTGCACCAAACCACCAACCGACACTTTTGCAACAGCCGGAGTGGTGTACTCGGCTATAAGGTTACTAAGTGACGACCCGAAAGGGACAACCACATTAATATCGTTACCTACAATTTCTGATTTCTCCTGTCCTGGTAATTTGTAAGTTAAAAACTTCGCCTCTGAACTTAGGCGTGGGTATGAAACTACAAGCGGAGCACTGGTGGAACCGGTCAGCTTTTGAATTTCGAACTGCTCTGTCTGTTCTACATTAACGGTGCGGTTAAGTTTTGCATCGTAGATCTTGAATTTGATCAAGCCTTCCCCCGTATGGTTGTAGATGTTCATGTACACCACATACCGGTTAATGGAGGAGATATACGTAAGTTTCCCTACTCCGCGGCATTCATCATTAATAAAAGCCCCTAAGGTAGTACTTGAATTGTCGGCCTCTACACCGTCGATATTCAAGGCAGCCACAAGTGCCATCTGATAAGCGTACTCCTGTGAGTTAACAGACCATGAAGGAGCCTGTGCCCGGGAGGACTGCGAAATCAGCATGATGACAAATGAGATAAGTAAAAATTTCTTCATCAGAATATTATGAATTTCTTTATAGACTTTCCTAATCAGTATTAAAAACCTGCACACGCCGGAGCGCATGCAGGACTGAAAAGATTATTTTTTAATTACTTTAATTGTCTCCTTGTGTTTCCCTTGAGTAAGACGAACGATATACATTCCTGGAATTAAAGAAGCTTCGTTTCTCGCATCCCAAACAAACACACCGTTTTCCTCAGGCAGTTTTGCGTTCACAAGAACACGAACTAACCTTCCTGACATATCCAGAACTTCGATTACCGTGTTCTGTGATGGATCATTTTTCCATTTCAGTGTTACTTCAGTTTCGAACGGATTCGGATAAGCAATTAACTGAACTGTTGCTTCCAATTTGTCCAGCACCTTGTCGGTAGTGAACATAAATGGCTCTGTGAGTGTACCAGCAATGTTGTCGCTTTTGAACACCACTGATTCTTTCAATGTACTGATTAAGTTACCCTTAGCATCTCTGTAAGAGAAAGTCACAAGTTCGTTCTGGTTATCACTATTAAGGGTTACGAAGAACACTGGCTTTCCTTCCACCATAATTACACTTCCCCAACCTGCCTGCTCTCCTTTTGAGTTCAGCGCTTTGATAACTGTTCCTTCCCGAACTGTCAGGCCTTCAATCGCTGCAATCATATTCATGTTGTAGCGGTAAGCAGAAGGTTTTTCAGCGAAGACAGTGAACTGCCTGTTATCCTCTTTGGCTGCAGCAGCAAGTGTTTTAGCTGAGCCCTTTACTGAAGCAATTGTTGTTGCTCCAGAGTTGATAGAAGCTTTAGGGAAGACAAACTTAACGTCTCCAGTTGCTGACGACTTGATCCGGTAACCTTCACCGATCTTCAGATAACTTAAGCTTCCAATCCAGCCCATATACTCGTCGTATATCGAGAAGCCAGTCTGACTCTTAATAATGTCGCCACTTTGAAGTTTCACTCCAGCAAGCGCATCCTTAACCGGCATACTCACTTGTGGTGTATAACCAACCCAGTTCCAGCCCTTTTTCAAGGTGATCTGCTCATTGGCAGGATTTAACATACCGCCCTTAATCCTAAGGTTAGCATCCGCACTTACTCTCAGTAAGTAGCTGGCGGTGTTATTTACCTGCTTTCCAGGAGGAGCCCAAGAGCCCATAGAGTGGTCGGCGGTCCATTGCTGATCCATGAATACACTCGACTTGTCGAGGATAGCAGGATCGATTAATTTATCAAGTGTAGTGTTCTTAACATTCACGTTGAACGATAACCAGTTCCAACCTTGTTTCAAGGCAATATTCTGATAAACCTCATCTGTAGCAGTTAATACCAATGGATTAGATGGAGCACCATACACTTCGCCGTCGCGGAACACCAGTTCGGCAGGAGTAACATTCGTATGCACCACCCCAGCAGATGCATTCCAGATGTTGAAGTAAACTTTTTCAAGCTCATTCACTTTTCCGTAAACATCCATGAACAACAAGTACTTGTCGTAGCCTGCTACATATTTCACTTGTGCAACACCTCTTACCTCTCCGTTTACAAAGGCTGCTACCTTATCATCAGGGTTGATAGAGAACTTATCGTTGATCTTGATCTGAGCAATCACGCTCATTGATTTGTCGAAGTTTGCAGCATTCACTTTCCAATCTGGTCCAGGTGCAAACACTTTCAAATCAAGCGTTAGTTTCTCGTCGTAACCGAAGTTCGTGCGAAGGAACAGGTCATTCTTGTAGTTACCTATATTCAAACTTTCCTCAACAGTGAAGGTGATCGTTTTCCGGCTATTAGGTTCGATTGTACCAGCAGCAGGACTTGCAGTTAACCATGCAGGCATTCCTTCCAGGCTGTATTTCTCCTGACTACCACCCTGATTTACGATCTGAACCTCGAAACTCATCGGCTTATACAATTCCTTCTCAAACTTCCGGTTCGTGTCGTTCCATTTCACCTGGTTCTTGTCTACGAAAACTGACCAGGTTCTTACTCCCTGCATTACGTTGTTGTGTTTGTCCATGATACCTCTTACAGAAACATCAAGGATAGTTTTCTCAACTAGGGCAGGAGTTTCATTTAAGGTGATCAGGACCTTGTCTCCGTTCACCACGAAATTGAAATCTACTGATTGTTCCGGCTGAGGCCTGTCGATTAATGGAGATATAGTAGTATAGCTTGCATTATTAAACACAGCTACTGACGTACTCTTACCACTCAAGTCTTTATCAGAATTTGAAGAAAGCATTACACCGCTGTTGTCAACGTATGTCTCGAACGGTAAATAGATCTGCAAGTCAGGAAGCGTTGCAGCTTGCTTAATGTGCATCGAGCGCTTAATTTGCTCAGCAGTTCTTGCAGAGTTCCACAATCTGAATTCATCCAGCTTACCTGTAAAGTTCTGAGTAAAGCTGCTAATCAGGTTACCATTATTCTCCTTATTCTCGTAATGTGTACCAAGATAAAGTGACGCAGAAGCCAGCTTTGTAAGCACATCTGCCTTGCGGGAGTTCTTCAACTCTCCATCCAGATAAAAGGATAAATTACCTCTTCTATCAGTTACCATAGCGATATGGTGCCATTGATCGTCAAGGATATTGTTATCTATTCCTTTAAATAGAAGCTCGTTGTTTTTCAGAAATAAACCGCCTTTTCCATCAAAGTCTAAAGACCACTTCATATCGGTATTATCCTGATATGCTGAGAATATGGTCGACTCTTTTGCAGCGCTTCCTGCTTTCACCCACAGTTCAAGGGTGAAGTCTGTATTTTTAGTAATTGGCGCATGAGCTGCCGGAACCTGAACGTAGCCGTTACCAGTTAAGTTAATTGCTGAGGAAGCAGGCTCTGTCATCCAGGTTGCTGTTGTCTGAGCATGAAGTGCGCGAGCAGCATCTTTCAGAATCTTGCCACCCAACTCATTCATTGCCCAACTACCTACCAGGCCACGCTCTGATCCATTTAATTTCTTAGACTGACCTGCGTACACCTCATCACGGCTTCTATAGATATCCCAAACGTTCAATCCGTAAAGGTCACCATGGTATTTCGCAGTAGCAGCAGTTGTTTGGCCTAAACTTATGCTACCAAGGCCTGTAAACTCATTTACTTGTTCCTTCTCAGCCAGTTGCTGATCGTTAGCATACATGTTTACCTTCTTCGTTGCCAGGTCATAGCTTACAGCGTAATGTGCCCATGTATCTGCATCCATTGTCTTGGTGGAAGTGATACGTTCCTGACCATTCCATTCAGCATATAATTTGCCAGAAGCATTGAAACCGATATTGAGTGTTTCTGCACCTTCTCCCTGAGAGAATACCACATGATCTGTAGCATTTGATTGCGGTCTTGCCCAAAACTCAACTGTAAATGAACGCTGATTCAAACTTAAACCTACCGGTATCTTAGCGAAAGATTCCTTGCCATCAAATTTCTGGAAGGCACCGTGCGCACGTTTAGATCCGTTCAATACACCCTTTATAAGGATATCATTTTTGGTCACTAACCCACCTTCAATCTGCTCTCCAAACTGAATCATGATCTCATCATTAGGTGAAAGGATACCATCAGCAGGCTGAGGTGCTCCAAATACCAATGGAGGCGTAGCATCTTTGATACCTGTTCTTACCTGAGAGTAGTTTATCGAACCATCAGTACACAGAGATTTTGCACGCATTTCATAATTACGATCAGGAAGATCAGTTACTATCCAATCGTAAACAATAGTTGGTTTACCATTAATTTTGCTGATAGCAGCATTTTTATCTTTAGCTAATTCAGCATCATAATCAGCCTCTTTATTGTAGAATGTATGAAGAGTTGCCCAAGTATTAGAGGCAGTGCTCTTGTATTGTAACTCAATAGATTTGAATGAAGCAAGGTTTACATCATAACCGGTCATTTCCACTTCAACCTTACCATTCGATTCAACATTGGCAAGCCAGTTGTCCAGTGGCTTTTTCATATCCACAATGGTACAAGCCGGATCGAAATGAGCTGAGATGTATACTGTATCAGCCACGTCGTCCCTTTCGCAAAGTGAATGCAGGATGATACCGATCTTTTCGTAATCGTATATTGCACCAGGTCCTTTTTTAATCGTTAGAGTCTTCTTAAGCACTTCACCAAAAGGAACGTGGAATGCTTTATTAGCTGAGGCTCCATCAATAGATACAATTGCACCATGTGGATTAGTACCATCCAGAACCTGAACTCCTAACCACGTATCATCAGCCTCAGTTTCGCTAAGATTTTCAAGTTTCATTGTAAATACTGCAGCATTTGTTTCAGGTACGTTTGAAACTACTGCCTGCTCAACCGCGATTGAAGGAACTTCTCTTCTCATAGTTGCAGCATTCAGAATTTCACCTGGCTGATAGTATTTAGTTTTTTCCTCTCCCTGGTAAGGACACATAGACTGACCACCACGGGTGAAGAACATTGGAGAGAAGAATCCATTATTAGTTTGAGATCCATTCTCCTGGTATTTATAGTATTCTGCCCAATCGGTGGTCTTCCCAGTTTTAGTCTGGAATTTAAGATCAGAAGGATCTATAACATCTACGCTATAGTAATCACCCTCATCACCGTCCGAAAGAACGTAACCAAAATTGAGGCTGTTGCTACCACCTGATCCATCAGATCTTGTTTTCGACGTACCCCAGGTTGTACTGGTTTCAAGAACAATCCCGAAAGAGTTGATCTTGTAACCCAAAGCAGTTTCCAAAGAACTTTCAGAGGCAATCTCAATAGTATTGGTTGTGCTCCATTCATTGGTCATTGTTTTATCCCAGGTGTAATTAGTACCACCGTCGAAAGAAACGTTATTGCTTTGTTTAGCATTTTGTCTGCTGATCACCTTGTTTGCCTCGTTATCACGTAATGCTTTCTCCCAAAGTGCAATTTGCTGATTGTACATGTAAACAGAGTCAATATATCCTGCTCTCGGAGGATTGAAGTCGTAACTAGGACCACCTACTTTGCGGATAGAAGAAGCTCCTTCTTTAGGCAATACCCATGCTGAAGCACCAAAAGCTTTCTTATCGTAATTGTCTGCTCCATAATTCTTGTGGTCAACCGCAAGCTTGGAGGTGTAATAAGCTTTAGTTTTTGCATTAGTGAAAAGACTATTCCTTAGTGCTTTTATTTCAGGGATTAGTTTCTCTTCGATATGGAATTTCGTATACATGAAACGCGTACCGAAGTTGTTTTGCGCTGCAGCAATACCTTGACGCCTGATCAACGCATAATTTTTACCATCTATTTCGATCAAGTCTGTTCTTGCAAAGCCAAATTTCTCAAATTCGTCGGTCCACTCCACCAGTTCAAACGTCTCCGTTTTACCGATAATGAAGTTCATCGCACTACCCACAAACAAGTCGCCCTTGCTTCCTACAAAATCAGGACTACTGCTGGTTTCCCATGACTCGGCGATGTCGATAGTTTCAACAAATTCACCTTCCTTAGTAGCACCGCGAGAAACAGTTTCACCGCCGCCAATATCATTGATGAATTCGTTCTCAAGCTCAACCTCTACGCCAACACCTGTTGAAGTAGTAAAGGCAAGACCCAAACTTGCTGCCACATTGAAGCCTTCGCTACGTGAGCTGGTTTCGCTTAGTGACATTGTTTTTGACATGGACGAACCTTTAGACAGGTAAGAATAACTTCCTGTTCCAGGAGGGTCACGAAGTACAAACTCCACTACGCTTGGTCCTTTGGTTACAAATCCAGAACCTGTAGAAACTGATCCAAGGATATAACCTTTTACTGCCGGGAAGGCTTTTACTGGATAGTCTCCTACTTTAATAGCTAGCTGAAGACCTTTTAAATAATCACCATTTAGATTAGGAATGGTTGCATTAAACTTATAGTTCAGTTTTCCTTTGCTGTCATTCAGTTCGAATGATTCATCCTGGTTTCCTTGTTTCAGGCTGTTTGTAACTCTAACTTCAGCACTTGTAATTGGAACTCTCGTAAAACGAGTTGCATCACTTTCCTCTTTATCCGCATTCTCATACTCTTCGTAAAAATGGATCGGATATTCATACTCTGCATTCATTTTAAATACAGGAGCACCGAATAGAAGTGATTTGTCTGCTTTAACGAGATTAATCGTTTTGTCGCCAACTTTATAGGTAGACTCCCCTATTGGTTCACCTTCGTTGATCGTGTATTTTGCATCAGAGTGTAAAATGAACTGGCGCTTGAAATGATAAGCAGCTGAGTCTACTTTCTTGGTAGTTACTTTGGTATCGTATTTATATTCCCAGCTATATCCATCTACAGGAGAGGTAAGATCAAGGATCTTCTGATCACCAAAGTCGTAGTAGTCATTAGTGCTCTTTCTTCTATTTAATGTTCTTACCGACTGAACGATAAATCTTTCAGGAATAATGCGAGCTACAAACTCACCGTATTGCTCGTCAGTAACAATTTCTAATGTTCTTTTAGTAACATCTATAGAATCCAGAGCTGCCTCTTTTTCCGGTCTTAAGATGATCTTTGCGCGACCAAGGTTGTTTGCAGAAAGCCTTACACCAAGTGATTTTGCTTCTTCCACCTGTCCACCAGCAACACGTCCGCGAACCATTACTGTAGTCGTATCGATCAAGTTGTATCCGCCTCTTAAGTTTTCCTGGAAGTCATGAAGACCTCTGGATGGGAAAGCTGGATTAGCAAAGAAGTGACCCGGCTTACTGAATGTAACGTTGTGTTTACCGATTGGAACTAATAGTTCATAATTTCCATTGGCATCAGATGAAACAGGCTCATTGTTCGAGTTGAGGACTTGTTTTCCGTCAACCATCACTTTTACACCCTGTACAGGGAACTGTGTTCCTTTATATTTAACTGTACCATACATTCTGAATGCAGATACGTCTTTGAAGTCTTTACCATTATGGGTAAGTGCTCCGTCTCCAATAAACAATGTCATTGAAGAGGCTTCGAATTTATGGATACCCAACATCGGAGTGATCTCATAAATTTCACCAGCCCCTCTAAACTGGATATTGGTCATTTTATAATCCCCTTTAGCATCAGTGAATGCAACGTTAGCCAACTGGCTTTCGGAAGGCACTACAGTGCTCCACTCAAAGTTTCCGGAGATCTTACTATGATTCTCATTAAACTTACGTCCTGATTTCGAAACGTCGAACCCATTGGCCGAGAAGCCCTCATCAAAACGCAAATAAGCAGTCAGGCCAGTTTCTCCACCCACCATAAAACGGGAGTAATCTCTTTCCAGCTCTTTTCCATCATGAGCAACAGTCCAAACACGAACCTCATCTAATGTTCCTACGAAACCCTGGTTTTTAGAACGGCTGTTACCGATGATTAAAGGAAGATTTTCATCATCTGCTTTAACGAAGGCACTGTTTAGTTTTTGAACTGCGAATACAGAATCGTTCACCACCCAGTTAACGTCATTAGCACTGGTTAAGCTTACAGACAAGTGGGTGTATTCGTTATTCCTGAACAAGACCTTAGCATCAATACTTGATTGTTCTGCGCCTGATTGAAGTACAAAGCGACCATTGGTATAAGAAAGTTTAAGTCCTTTCCCTGCCTCATACTGGTCATACAAAACGTAATCCTGATTGATGTTCTCCGGACGTAACCATGCGTCTAGTCCCCAGCCATTTGTTCCAGGCCAGAAAACTTTAGAAGACACAAAGCCTATAGAGGCAGACTGATCCTTAAACTTGATCGCTTTACCTACTGTTCCTTCTGTATTTCTAGCGCGAACCATTACATTTTCTACACCCTGACCACCCTCGAAAGCCACGCGACCAGTAATAGTTCCGTACGGAGAGCGGAAACCCAGAGCTACCGCATAATCTGTCTTTAAAGTAATACCATCACAAGGTGCAGAACCCTGGATACGATATTCATATATTGTGTTCGCTTCAGTATACTCATCAATAAATAGTGTAGCACTACTGCCTTCCACCCTGATCAACTCATAAGGAGTACCAGAGCCGGCAATACGTCGGAAGATATGATAGTTCTGAATACGGGAAGGGTATTTAGCCTCCCACTGCAATTGGATATAGTTAGTAAAGAATCCTTTGGAAGCCTTGAACTTAAAATCGTGATTATAGAAATTATTTTCAGGATCAAGCTTTTCAGCATCTGTAATTACGAATGCATCCGTTATATTATCTGTAACAGTTCTGGTAATAACATTCCCCTCAGATTGTGTATACCTATTTATAGCTATTAATTGGTACTCATAAGTGTAACAGGATTTTAAGCGGGTATCCGACCATTCACGGATATCCTTAGCTAAATTGATCGTTGATTCTTCTTGTAAGATACCTGTCTGATAAACTTTTCGGATCAATTGGAACTTATCATTGTTCAAACAGTCGTAAATCCAACTTAACCGGTGATGAATCCCGTTTAACGCGAGATTAACCGCCGGAACGGCAGGTTTAAGATTAGCAGCTGTAATCTGACGAGTGTTAGATCTTAAGGGCTGAATTTCAGCTCCGTCCCTATATACTCTTACCTGGTAAAAATAGGTTTCATTATATTCCAGGTCCGACTGATCCTTTACATGCCATTCATCCTTGTTGTCAATAATAATTTCTTTAAAATTCGCGGTAAATTGATTATTGGTAGCTCTCACCACGCGGTAGGTCCAGGTGCCATCCAGCACGGGCTTATTTTTCCAGTCTACCCATATCCCATTATCGCAAAAAAATAGTTGAGCATTAGTTGTCTCAACCTTCATATTACTCCAAGCTGTTACATCTCCTGAATAAGATTCTATAACAGAATTTCCCGCTGTAGTCAGGCGGGTTTTAACTTTGTAGTTATACTTAGTGCCTTTTACAGCACCGTGGTCAGTCCACTCTTGGGAACTTGTTGTTCCTAAATAAGAATTGTTACGATAAACGTCGTATGAGATTCCCCACTCAGGATAACCATTAAGATTTGGCTTATTCCATTTTACAACTACGTCATTTAACTGACCGGTAGACCAAAAATTGAAGCCGGCACCGTCGATGGTTGGGATATTCTGATTTGAATATCGTGTACCCGCACGGTCATCGCTGTCGTTCCATGTATAATCAAATCCCACTGTCAGTCCTTTTCCAAACCAGTCGGTAGGTATTTGAATAAAATAGTCGCGACAAAGATGGGCTCCATCCCAATACTCTCCCCCGATACTAACACGAGAATCACGCCACCAACCTCCTGCATTTCCACGCGAGGCCCCTTGCATGAGGTTTATTGTGCCTCCGTTAACATTCACAAATAGTCTGGAATTAGTAAGATCATCGTCGTCACATGACCAGCAGTCATCCTCGGTGATGGAAACTTTTACTCTAATTCTCGCCTGATCTTTCTGGAAGTAGGTATCAAATAAGAATCCTAAGGCGTACGACTTAGCTGTAACACCTACTAACAGAAATAAACAGACAGAAAAACATTTCAAGTAGAATTTACTCATACATTACTCATTAAAATTTTCACTTGTCCTTGAGAGCAATACTCCATTTGCTCCTTTCATTCGGGCGTTTCCTACGGGAGAAATTAAGGTTTGTTTTGGCGTTTAAGTATGAAATTCAGTAGTTCGGACTTGTTCAAGTATGAATTTCGGAGCTTGATACCAGGTTGTTGGATCTACTTCTAAAACAGGAAAGGCTTTTACATCATCATGCAAAAGCCTTTCCTGTTCCGATTACGTTTCGCGTTTAATTTTTCTCGAGCCTGTCCCGATGGTGTATCTCTGCGAAGAGACAAGCCTTGATCTACTTTTTACCCTTAAACACCTCATCCAGATTTACCCTCAGGTTCACTTCAAAGTTCCCATTGGCATAATCTCTGATCTGTGCTGTTCCTGAAGTAAAGATTCCGCTGATGATAAGGTACTTCTGGTATTTAACTCCCATACCGATGGTAGTACTACGGGTACTGTGGTACATCGCCATTACATTCACCTTGTTTTCTGCAAGGGTCAGGTTTGCTCCGAAATCTACAATGTCCTTGTAGCCCCTGATCTGGCGGTATGCTACCTTTGGTTCCAAAGTCATCCCGTCTAAAGCATCATTCGAAAGGAGCTTGTAACTTGCGGAAGTATAAAACTTTGACTCGTCAGCGATATTTCCCTCAGCCTGATCTTTTTTGAAGAATGATTTCAGGTTGGGAACTGCCAATTCCAAACCCAGCTTTTTGCCCTGGTAAGCTGCACCAAAGTCGCCGTCGAAATACGTGTCACGATCCTGGTAACCTGCAATAGAACGGTCAGAACCATCTACGTTTGAGCTTAATCTCTCCTGCATCAAGTGGTCATCACTGTACCCGATAGATACCCCGAAGCTTAACTTCTGTCCGTCTGCATCTAAAGGCAACTGGTAAGCATAAGTTCCTCTTACCCGTGTTCTTTTTTGAAGACCCGCTTCATCATTATACAGGTTAACCCCTACCCCTGATTTCTTGCCCGATCCATACTCAAAGCTCAGCGCCTGAGTACTAGGAGCACCTGGCATACTAGACCATTGCTGACGAAAAGCAGCATTGGCAAACCAACCTTCTTCCCTACCAGCTAAAGCCGGGTTGATCAGATAAGGGTTCTGATAATAAACAGAACCCAGTGGATGTAACTGTGCTTTTACAGTTTCTGCTTTCAAACCAATCAGTAGCAGGCCTAAGGCGCCTGCTCTGATGATCGATTTTATATTCTTTGTGTTTACTTGTAATTTCATTGTTTTGAATTCTGCTCTAGTCTTGAGAAAATTTTAGCCTTTCAACTTTCGCCTTTTGCCTCTAACCTTTAACCTCTAATTAGTCTCTTACAATAGTGATATATCCTTTGATCTTTGGTTTGTTCGGACCAAAGTCAACCACATAGTAGTACGTATCTTCTGCCAGTGGAGCTCCGTTTAGTGTTCCGGTCCATTCTCCGTCTTTAGAGTAACCTTTCTTAGCATAAAGTAAGCGGCCTGCTCTATCGAAGATCTTCACTTCGTTGCTTGGATACATGTCGACGTTCTCGATCTTAAAGACGTCGTTCACACCATCACCATTTGGAGAGATCAGGTTGCTGCCATTAAGCATCGCGTAGTCTTCTGTTACTTCGATTGTGATCTCCTTAATTTCAGAACAACCACTAGCATTGGTTACCAGCACACGGTAAGTAGTGGTTGCATTTGGACGGATCGTTAAGTTAGCTGTGTTATCGCCACTTAAGATACCTGGTGCATTTGACCACTGATATTGTGTTCCGCCTTCTACTTTCAGCACCAATACATCACCTTTAGAAATGCTGGTTACCCCTTTATTAGTAGTGATGGTTGGCACTGGAAGAGCATTCACATTCAGTACAAAGCTTTTCAGAATAGTGTTCAGTCCTCCGTTAGCTGTACCGCCGTTGTCTGTTACCATTACGTTCACCACTGCACTTCCTGAAGCGCCGTCTGCTACTGTATAGCGTACCTGTGCATTTCCGTTACTTGCTTGCGTTACCGTTAGAGATTTGAACAGGTTACTGTTGGTGCTGCTTACCGTTACATTAGTAGTTTGATTTGCATCTTCTCCTGCAGAAATTCCGCTTAGAGCTACTGTTTGCTGAGATGAAGTATAACAGATCGTTTGAGCTGTGATATCATTCAGCCTTGGTTGCTCGTTCACATTGTTCAACGTAATCGTGAAAGCTTTATCTAAGCTTAAACCGTGCTGCGTAGTTGACCTTACCAGTACACTGTAGCTAGGCTTGCTTTCAAAGTTCAACACTGCATTTGTTTGAATCTGGTTTCCACTGATCTTGAAAGAGGCATTATCTGTACTTCCTGTTCCGCTTACTAAAGTATACGTAAAGGTTGCACTTGGATAATCGCTGGTTGAGCTTAATGTTCCTGCTACTGTACCCACCGGAGCATTCTCATAAAGGGTAGTTGTTGCAAGAGTAATGCTGGTTGGATAACCTGGTTTAACCGTTAACGTTCCAGGAACAAAACTGATCGCATAGTTAGCAGCTGTTGCTCCACCTACTGTAATAGGATATGTTCCCTGAGGAGAATTAGCTGTTGCTGTTGTAGAAAAGTTTGGTTGAGTAGTTAATACTGAACTTGTTTCTCCGTTTACAAAGCCATTGTAAGCTGCTGTAAAAGTTGGTAAAGCTAAGCCCTGGAACTTCTCTTTGTTTTCTGCTGTGATCGTTAGTGCAGCTCTATTTACTGTTAATGTTCCTTTTACATAAGTTACATCGTAGTTGCTTGCTGCTCCGCTGGCTGTGATATCATACGTTCCAATTCCTGAATTTGCTGTTGCGGTAGTAGTTACCGCCGGGGCAGGGTTAAGGGCAGTTTCTCCGTTTACTAAACCTGAATAAGTAACTGTTAAAGCAGGGTTAACCCCACCGTAAGTTTTTGCCTTATTTTCGGCTGTGACGGTAAGCGCTTTCTTGCCTACAGTTAGTGTTCCTTTTACAAAGGTTAAGTCGTAATTAGAAGCTGTTCCACTTGCTGTGATATCATAAGTTCCTACTCCGCTTGCTGCAGTGGCTGTAGTAGTTACGCTTGGGGCTTCACTAAGAGCTGTTTCGCCATTAACCAGACCTGAATATTTTACACTTAGCGCTGGATTAATATCGCCATAAGTCTTGCTCTTGTTGTCTGCTGTGACAATTAAGGCTTTCTTACCTACAGTGAGTGTTCCTTTGTTAAAGGTTAGCTCATAATTCGCTGCTGTTCCTGTTACGGTAATATCATAAGTTCCTACACCTGAAGCTTGAGTTGCCGTGGTTGAAACAACCGGTGCAGGACTTAGTGCTGTTTCGCCGTTAACGAGGCCTGAATAAGAAACTGTCAGGGCAGGATTAACGTCGCCGTAAGTTTTGTTCTTATTCTCTGCAGTAACAGTTAAAGCTTTCTTGTTTACCATTAGCGTTCCTTTTACGAAAGTCAAATCGTAATTAGCAGCTGTTCCACTTGCGGTGATGTCATAGGTTCCTACTCCTGATTGTGCAGTGGCTGTAGTAGTTACGCTAGGCGCTGGACTAAGGGCTGTTTCGCCATTAACCAGACCATTATAAGTAACTGTTAGAGCAGGGTTAACATCACCATACGTTTTGCTCTTATTTTCTGCGGTTACAGTTAAAGCTTTCTTGTTTACCGTTAGCGCTCCTTTTACATAAGTTACATCATAGTTTTCTGCTTCTCCGCTTGCGGTGATATCGTAAGTTCCTACTCCTGATTGTACAGTAGCTGTAGTCGTTACGCCTGGTGCAGGATTAAGAGCTGTTTCGCCGTTAACCAAACCATTATAAGTCATGGTTAAAGCAGGGTTAAGATCCCCATACGTTTTAGCCTTATTTTCTGCTGTTACCGTTAGGGCTTTCTTGTTTACTGTTAGCGCGCCTTTTTCATAAGTTACATCATAGTTCGCTGCTTCTCCGCTTGCAGTAATGTCGTATGTTCCTACTCCTGATTGAGCAGTAGCTGTAGTCGTTACGCTTGGTGCTGGGTTAAGAACTGTTTCGTTATTAACCAAACCATTATAAATCACGGTTAAAGCAGGGTTAAGATCGCCATACGTTTTAGCCTTATTTTCTGCTGTTACCGTTAAGGCTTTCTTGTTTACTGTTAGTGTTCCTTTTACATAAGTTACATCATAGTTCGCTGCTTCTCCGCTTGCGGTGATATCGTAAGTTCCTACTCCTGATTGTACAGTAGCTGTAGTAGTTACGCCCGGTGCAGGACTAAGAGCTGTTTCGCCGTTAACCAAACCATTATAAGTCACGGTTAAAGCAGGGTTAACATCCCCATAAGTTTTAGACTTATTTTCTGCTGTTACCGTTAGGGCTTTCTTGTTCACTGTTAAGGTTTGGTCTTTAGAGGCGCTGGCTATTGTCTCATTTCCAGATTGCGTTGCTGTAATTGTAGTTGTACCAGCACCAACAATTTTAATTTGACCAGACTCCACAATAGCTACAGAGGTATTACTGCTGGAATAAGTTACAGTCATACCTGAACTTGCGGTAGCCGCTGGATCAAAAGAAGCATCCCCGTATGTTTTATTTTCCAGAGCTTCGAAAGTAATTGTTTGCGGTGTTTTATTAATTGTAGTAAACGACCAGGTGTTTGACTCAGCAGTAAAGCCGGCAAAATTGTTATTATGTGCATCCTTAACCAAGCCTGCGGCTACCTCTACCGAAAGTTTTGTATTTAACGGAAGGTTATCAGAAATAACAATATTTAAACTACGTTTATCACTGGATACAAAAAACTTTGAAGCGTCTTCAGGCACTCCCAGATCTAAGGACTTTACCAAAGTGCTGCCATCATAAATCTTTAAAGTACCAGTTGTACCCAACACTATTCCCTCGTCAAAGCTTAGGCGAAGCGTGGGTTGTAATGCAATATTTGTTGCATCTTTTGCAGGAATAAAAGTAGAAACCACAGGAGGAACCTGGTCTTTTACCGTAATGGTGAAATTCTGTTCGGTACTCCCCGTGCTGTTGCTTGCTTTCAAAACAACATTATAGGTTCCAACCTGAGCTTTAGATGGCGTTCCTGTAATAACAGCACCTTCCTGAATACGATAAATATCAAAAGAAGTAGTATTTGAATAAACAATTGCCCCTTTAGCAGATTGAGATAAACTATAAATATAATCCACTGATCTTGAGGACACAGTAGTATACGTTGCAAATGTTGAATTGTATTTTCTTACGCCTGCCCCATCAAAAGAGACATAGAAATTGCCGCTTTTATCAATAATAATGGAGGTAGGACCAGCAACCGTGAGAACCTTTGTTAAGGTTCCATCAAATTTATAAATGGCATTTCCCAAATTCGAGGTAATATATAAAGTCCCCGAATTATCGAAGCCTAATCCCCATGGACTCGCAACCAATGTTACTGAGGTCTTTACTTTTGTACTGATATCTATCTTGGAGACCCTGTTTCCAAACATCTCCGCTGCGTAGATAAATCCATCTTTATGAACTATAGAATTAACACCGTTAGTTATAGCCGCAAAAATTTCTTCGGTGGCATTTAAATCATTTAATGGCACCCGGGTGATAGAATGAGTAGAATTACTGTAGCGGGGAATGTATAAATGTCCTCCCGCAATATGTAAAGAATAAACACTACCTGCAGCTAAATCTGTCCTGACAGTGGTTACAGTACCATCAGGAGAAACTTTATACAAGGTATTAGTTCCGCCACCAGGGGTATGAGATACTGCATAAATATTATCATTCGCATCTTGAACAACTGCTAAACACTTAACCGGAAGAGTGGCAATACTAAAGGCCTGGTTGCTTGCATCTGCATTAAATGTTAACCATGAAGGTAAGCTAGGAGCAGTTATGGTGGTAGAACTTTCGCCTGCACTTGCCGCTATCAAATAATTATATGTTTGATTATAATTAACAGTAGTTATTGGCGTAGTGCTAAAACTTGGAAGAGGTGCAGGCTGAGTAACCGTTTTTGTAAAGGTGTTTGAACAGCCATAACTATCCTTGATGATTACGGTATAGTCTCCGGCTGGCAGGCCCGTTCGGTCTTCTGTAGTGATCCCACCACCCCAGTCGAAGGTATAAGGTGCAGTGCCACCGGAAGGAGTTAAATCAATAGCTCCGTCTGAACCACCAAAAGAGGAAACATTCGTTACCGTTGCGCTTCCGGCAATGGATGATGACTGTGTAAAGCCGATTTGCGGTAGTGAATTGGGATAATTATCCAAGCCCTGGAGATGAAAATAATAGGATGCCTCCTTAACATTCGCGGTGGGTTTTATTACCCACTCATATTCTGTAATCGAAGTAACGCCATATGGTGTTCCAAAAACGAGATTGGACACAGTGTTCTTGTCAATAATAACTCCTTTCGCCCAGGTTCCTCCAGCAGCTGTAGTGAGCTGTTGGGAAGTTTCCTGTCCATCACTTACATACTGACTCGTTCCCAGTTCGAAGTGTTCCTTATTTGTTGCAGTATTAGGAATAAGCGTCCATGGCCCGCTAGGCGATGTTGAATAACTGATCCTAAAATCGGTTATTTTCGTCGCAATCTCGTTTACAGACGGATCATGATGCACATTAAAAGCCATCCGCAGCCTGATGTTTTCCTTAGTCTGGCAAAGAGCTTTACTCATTGCCACGTCCTGGCTGTTCGCCCAGTCAGCCCCGGTCTCGTGGCCATTATCCTTTCGCCATCGCCATTCCTTTTGAATAACCGTGGCATTAGAATAAGCCAGGTAACTTGTGAACGTTAGAATAAATAACAGTAGAATTCTCCTCATACTTTTTTTTGTTTGACTATTAATGAATTAATGAATAAGCACTTTAAACAGTTAATAAGGGGCAATAAAAGAACAGCTATGACAAGGCAAAAAACCCAGCTTACCGATGCAGGATCATGGCCATTAGGATTTATCTCTGCACTGATGATACCACTATTTCTACCGTCGGCTTCCTTTATAATCTCACCGCTGGCACGGACAATTCCGCAAAAACCCATATTATTATTTACTACAAGATCCTTCCTGTTTTCTACAGCTCTTAACCGGTTATTATAAAAATGTTGACGGGTGATGAAGTGGTTAGAAAACCACCCATCATTACCAATATTTAGTAGAAAGTTGGCCCCTCCGTTAGCCAGCCCAGCAGCCAGGTAAGAATTTGTGGATTCATTACAAAGTATGATCCCTGCTTTTCCCCAGGGCGTTGTAAGCGGCCCTTTTTGCTCACCCGCAGTCATTTTTAAGTTATAAGTCCTGAGGAAAGGAAGGATAAGGCTCCCTTCTTCTGAGAGAAGAGGTTTTTCGACCATACCTAAAAGGTCCTGTTTATCATATCGTGCCTGCCCTTTTCCTGCAGGGTCCAGAAAGTACACGGAGTTAACCAGTGTTTGGTCCTTAGAATTACTGGCGGTATTCATACCTATAAGCGTATGACTACCTGTGCCCTTCGTGGACTTTGCGATCTCCAGAACAAAGTCGTCATTGGGGGCATAGGTCCAGGGAACTACAGTCTCTGTCCATACCACCAAATCAGGTTTAGATTTTACAGCTTCTTCATTTAATGAAAATAAATGGGAAACGAGGTTATTTGCAGACTCTTCATTCCATACTGACTTTGGATCCAGTGCAGGCATTACTATAGCGACTGATACCTTTTTCGCACCCTCCTCCTGGCGCGAAATCCTGTTGTATAAAAAGAAACCTGCGATCAACTGCAGGGCGATGAGTCCTACGGGAAAAGTCAACAGCGACCAGCTTTTCCTCCTGAAGGAATCTGCGATACCATAAGCGGCTACGACAGTCGTAAACGAAAGTAAAAAGACCTTTCCAAAAGAAGCAATTTGAATCTGGTAAAGGCTCCGGCCCTGGGTAACACCTATTGTAAAGCTTAGCCAGGGTATAGCACTAAAAAGTTTGGAACGGATCAATTCAAATAGTACCCAAACAGCACCTGCTGTAAATGCATTTGTAAAAAGATATAACTTTTCAGAGCCCTTAAACTTAAGGGCATACATGACACAAAACTGAAGTCCGAAGAAAAGGCCCAGTACTAATGATGACCCAAGATAACACAGCAAGCCAAGAAAAACACTTCCCTGAGCATAGTTAGTCACTACCGGGATCATCCAGTAGTTAAGGATTAAAGAAGATAAAGCACCGAACAGAAATCCTGTATAAAAACTGGTTATTCCAGACTCGATACTAATTGAAATGTAAAGTATAAGTGCTATTGCTGGCAAAGCCAGAATAAAACTTATAGACATCAATGAAATACTGATGAGGATTGAAGCAACAACAACACCGATGGCCGCTTTTGCTGACCAACCGACTTTATGAAACGATAAAGACATAAACTATTTGGTGCAATAATTTAGTCTGTATACCGTTTCTAAAACTCCCCCCTTAAAATGCAATCCTACCCCACAAGCTCTTGTAAAGATCATTTTTAAATTCACGACTAATCACCCTCTGCAAATAGCAAAAGCAAAATCCTTCCAGGGATAAGACTTCAAACCCTACCTAAAAACTTATTAATAAATTGAGTGAAAAAAGAAACATTCTTCTACACCTACATCATACTTACAAGACAGAATTGATATCTGTCCGAACTCACTTTTACGTATTGGATTATTGTATGGTTTCAAATTGTTTACATTTCCTTAACAATAAGAGATGATGCGAGGGGAACTCATCCTTCCAACGTTACCGCTCTTTGTGCCGTGGAATTTTCTTCGCTGCTGTTCGCCAAAACCGGCACTGATTATCATTTGTATAGGATTAACCTTTTATTTGCCCATGTACCTGGAAATGATGCATAAAGTTTTGGCGAACTTCACTCCCTCCCTGGTTGGTGTCCCCACCAAACAGCCTAAGTTGTTTTACTTCTTCCCTTTAAACACCTCATCCAGATTTACCCTCAGGTTCACTTCAAAGTTCCCATTGGCATAATCTCTGATCTGTGCTGTTCCTGAAGTAAAGATTCCGCTGATGATAAGGTACTTCTGGTATTTAACTCCCATACCGATGGTAGTACTACGGGTACTGTGGTACATCGCCATTACATTCACCTTGTTTTCTGCAAGGGTCAGGTTTGCTCCGAAATCTACAATGTCCTTGTAGCCCCTGATCTGGCGGTATGCTACCTTTGGTTCCAAAGTCATCCCGTCTAAAGCATCATTCGAAAGGAGCTTGTAACTTGCGGAAGTATAAAACTTTGACTCGTCAGCGATATTTCCCTCAGCCTGATCTTTTTTGAAGAATGATTTCAGGTTGGGAACTGCCAATTCCAAACCCAGCTTTTTGCCCTGGTAAGCTGCACCAAAGTCGCCGTCGAAATACGTGTCACGATCCTGGTAACCTGCAATAGAACGGTCAGAACCATCTACGTTTGAGCTTAATCTCTCCTGCATCAAGTGGTCATCACTGTACCCGATAGATACCCCGAAGCTTAACTTCTGTCCGTCTGCATCTAAAGGCAACTGGTAAGCATAAGTTCCTCTTACCCGTGTTCTTTTTTGAAGACCCGCTTCATCATTATACAGGTTAACCCCTACCCCTGATTTCTTGCCCGATCCATACTCAAAGCTCAGCGCCTGAGTACTAGGAGCACCTGGCATACTAGACCATTGCTGACGAAAAGCAGCATTGGCAAACCAACCTTCTTCCCTACCAGCTAAAGCCGGGTTGATCAG
>NZ_JAFEWF010000012.1 GCF_017355835.1 Desertivirga brevis
ATCCGTCCGATTGCTTTAGGCCGCAAGAACTATCTTTTTGCAGGAAGTCATGATGCTGCTACTCGTGCAGGAATGCTCTATTCCTTTTTTGCTATATGCAAGAAGCACGAGGTGAACCCTTACCGATGGTTAAAATACGCCCTGGAGAATATCATGACGATCAACCATAAGAATATCAGAGATCTCTATCCGCAGAACTTTAAGAAACTAGTTGAAACTGACAATATGTAGTTGTTCGGGCGGATACGCTTTGAAAAGCTGGCCTTATCTTCGTTAGATAGTGAATTCCAATTTACAAATTCTATTGCGAGATCATTTTTATTCGTGTTAGCTATTTTGGGAACCTGGATTAACTTAATACTATATTCCTGAGTATTGAAAACTTCAAAATCAATTCCATTTCTATATTTTTCAATAAACTCTTTAAGTTGCTTTACCTCTGTAGAAAGTAATTGTTTATTAGCTTCAGTCTGTTCTCTTGTTCTGATTCTCGAAAATTGCAGGGAATATGCCAAGCTTCATTTAAGGCGTATTCGTGCCCGAAGAGTTTGATTAGTTCATTCTCAAAATTATACAAGAGTGCCTGACATTCCCCAAAAATCATCATGCCGATTTCTTCTTTATCGATACAATGGTGTTCTATCTTGTTCCTGAGTTTTATAAAGAATTCAAGATTTGTTTTAACACCATCCGACAGTTCTCCATACTTTGTAAGGCATGTTTTAAGTTCCCAAGCCTTTTTGTCACCATCAATTATCTTGTATCGACCGTTTTTTTCCTAGTTAAGGAAAACTAAAGGTTCATATAATTAAGAGATATAGAAATCGACTGTAGGTGAGGAGTTTAAGCAGGATGGGCGAAGCGGATTTATTATGCATATCGCTAATAAACTTTTCCAAGAAATACAAAAAGCTTATGACTCGTCCTTGCTTGATGCTATTCTGATTAAGGAAAAAGTTATTCCAAAGCTTCCAAAAGATATTGCAGAGGTCTTTTGGAGAAACATAGGTTAATTTTTTGAGGGAAAATGACCAACCTTAATTTAGCGGCTATTAGTTTTCTTATAAAGAGGTAACGATTTGATGATAGAAAAATTGCTTGTATGATTTTTTCAATTTCTTAGAGGTTGGAAGAATATTCCTCATTAATCTTTTGTATTTTAGATCCTCGGTCAAGGCAATTATTAGTTGTTAACCTTATTTCAAGAATGTCTAGGCCGTTTAACTTAGTCCTTATAAAAAAAATCCCTTGATGTTTAAAGAGTTACTGGATAAATTAAGTATTTCCTCACGAGAAGCGGTTGTTGATGGAACTCATAATAGTTTCGATGATTTTAAAAATTATCTGCATGTTGACCGACCTGTCGACCAGGTATTAGAGAATATTGTCATTTCATCAGTAAAAAGCGAGCAATCTCGGTTGATTTTGATCTCAGGAAACGTGGGCGATGGGAAATCTCACATGTTAGCGAAGTTGTTCAACAAATATGCCGACTTAATGGGTTCTGTAGGTGTGAGAAATGACGCCACGGAAAGCAATTACGTCAGTAAGAGCTGGGTTGAGGAACTGGAGGATTTTTTGAAACCCTTTAGTGATGATGAGTTGCAGATAAAAAATTCTGCGAAGGTCACCAAGATTGTTGCAATTAATTTGGGAGTATTATCTAGGTTTTTGAATGAAACTTCGGTCTCGTTTAGTGAGCTTTCATTATTTGTAAGAAACAAAGGAATTCTAGAAAACCGAGCGGTTTCCCATCATTACTACGAGGAAAGTTTTTTTCAATTTATCAACTTAGCTGATTTTAAATTATTTAGCCTGAATAAAGAAGGAGCGACCTCTGCGCTGTTAGAGACTCTGTTTGAAAAAATCACAGCACCGGAAGCAAGCAACCCTTTTTACAAAGCATTTATTGATTTTTACTCAAATCATCCCTATAGGGACAACTGCGTTATCAGATTCAATTACTTGCAGATTTCTAAAAAAGAAGTTCAGAAAGCTCTAATAAATTTGATTATTTACGCAATTGTTAAATTTAAATTAATAGTTTCAATAAGGGACTTGCTTAATTTTATTTATGACATAATTGTACCCTATCCTTACCAACAACAATCGAGTGAGAGTCTTAAGTCGTTAAAAGACTACAGCGACTTTTATTTTTCTTTGAAGCACTCACTTTATAACAAGTTGTTTGATTCCGAAGGACGCTCTGCTCTGTTATCCGCCATTAAGCAGCTGGATCCGCTTAGTTTACGGAGCGAAAAGCTTGATAACCTAATTTTTCAATTAAGCTCTTCCGAATATACTATCAGTTATTTTGAGTCTAAAAACATAGACCTTAATGTTTGGCGTAGTGAAGGTTTTGATCTCGCAGAAAAACGGGATTTAGTGAAAACTTTTGTAAGGTCTCTTTACATGAACAATCTTAATGAATTTAACCTTGACTTAGAAGATTTTTATGCTTACGCTCGGTACTTATATGCTTATCACACTGGTAACGTTTCGACATTAAAGACATTATACAAGATAGCTATTAAGGCTATACATACTTGGAATGGTAATGCACGCTCTGAGAATGAAGTCACAGTCCCAATAGGAAAACATCAACTAACCTATAATATTAGTCAAAACATCCTAATTGCTCCTGCTTCAATCAAAGTGTTAGCTAAGAGGGAATGCGAAGAATTGTATGACTTTGACACTTCAATAGTTGTAGACATTACTGCAGGGTCTGTAAATAATCCATTCACATTGGATTTTAATTTATATAGGCTATTAAAAAAGGTAATACACGGATATCACCCTAACAAGTTTGATAGAGATGAGCATATTGACTTTCAGAAGTTTGTAGACACAACTATTTCTGAGGCATCAAAAGACGTAAAGAGCATTAATATTGAAAAAATTAATGGAAGTATAAGAAAGAGATATCAGCTTTCTTTTAAAAATGCATTTGGATATGAATTCACAACTAATTAGAAAATGCTTTTCTCAATAGACGAACAAGGTTATTCATCCTCTTTCGAGGGATCAAAAAAAGGGTTTCAGCACAATAAAGGTAATTTAATCAAGCTATTTCCATTTGCAACCGAATTGAAAGAACTCCCAGAGTCATCTTTAGATCTGATCAATTTTTATGGCGTTGCCGGAAAGTTTCATCGTTCATGTCTCGGAATGGAGCAAACCTCCTTGCTGCCTAAAGATCAATTGATACAACTAATTGTAGACGAAGTAGATGCTGGACCTAATAAGGAAGACCTTGAAGACATCATTGAGGAATTACTTTTTGATAAAAATGACCATTTAATCTTATTCTCATTTCAAGTTTTACCTCATTTAGGATTCCAATGGCCAAATGCGAAATTAAAAAACCTAGAAAATTTTATTTGCAACTTGTTAATTGATGATGAGGTAAAGCAAATAATAGAGAGTACAATATCTGATAATGTTGCAAATAATATTCTTTATCAACTTGTCCTTGATAAGTTTAAAAATATTACAAGTAATGGAGTATCAACTTATAATAGCAAGGGTTATTACGAAGGGCTTTTGGTGAAGGAAATCCGAAATCTTTTTAAAGAAGACCTAAGTAATTTGATCCAAAACAAATCATTATTTACAGAGAAGGTTTCTACTCTTATAAAATTCTATTATTTCCAATACATATTGAAGTTGACTACTCAGTTAGGCAATCTATTTAGTGATAATCCCAAACCCAGTTTATTTTATTTTTCTCTTGATTGGGAAAAGCTATCTAAATCAAGATTAGCGATTGATAATGGATGGCGAAAGCTGGAAAAGCTAGTTGAACCAATGTTTGCCCATGCAAATTGTTTAGAGCTTTTACATACAATTCAATCTGAGGGCGGGTTTCTTAAGAAATGTTTTACTTATAAGGAAATCCAGACTGATATCGAGCAAATGGATGAAGAATCAGAAAAGGAATTAACCCTAGTTGTTAATAAACTTATTAACAGATATCGCGACGGCATTAAAGATACTGACTGGTCTGATTTCGAGGCCAACTATCAAATACCTGAAGGAAAAACTTATTCAACCTACCACTCCACGTCTCTAATACATAAACTGTACTCGATGATAAAATATCAATTCGAGAAATCCTACACGCGAAGGGCAGCTTATCGTTCTTTTAACGCTTGGTACAAAGAGTTTGTGAAATTAAACTACTATAAGTCTAGAGGCAGCTTAGGAGGGACCTTAAAACTAGATAAGGAAGGCCTTCTGCTTTTTACAGAGATGAGCATAATGAGTTCGAGGAAAGAAAAGATATTGATTAGTCAATTATGGTTGCAACTAGAAAGAAGAGGAATATTGCTTGATAATCAATCTAAACGAGAAGTTGTAAATTTCTTTGAGAAAATAAACATTTTAGAAAAAAAGAGCGACAGCGGGGATGCCCAATATGTAACTCGCTTATATAACAGGTAATGGTACAGGAGAACAGATTATATTTCTATTTATCAAAATTGATACTAGATTTTTTTACGGCTGGCACTATAAAGGATGGAAGTAAGTATCAAATAAGATTTGAGAGGGAATCAGATGTCCATCAATTATATAGTTGTTTAAAAACTTTTGCTGAAGCTGCATACAAAGAAGAAGGTATTGAAGTTGTTCCCTTTCTTTATAATGATTACGAAACTTATGCACTCAACATAAAGGATACAAAAATTATAATCGCTAGCCATGATAACGAGGACTTACTCACCGGCCTGAGGAATAATTTTCAAAAAGTATCACACTTTGAGAGTAATTCTGCCATTTTTTTCATTCACTCATCTGAGCTTGAGAGTATAAACAAAGGTGCAGAGAGCCTGGCTAGTAGAGACATGCCACTGCACTATGAAACGGTTAGTAGAAACATTATTTCAGAATTTTCAAAAGAACCGGCGTTCACCTCAACTCAAAAAGAATTTCTGCGAGAGCTGATAAAATCAGAGTCTAGTGACTACCAAATCGAAAACTCAAATGTTTTTGATCTGAAGAAATACTTAATAATTTTAATAACTAAAAAACTTGTTAAAGAGGATTATAACCTTTTAGGTGTATTTTTTGATGAAAAAGTTCATGATGAAGAGCTACCAAAGAAAGAAATACGTTACAGGGTCTTGAAAAATCGAAAGTACTTTTCAGAAATTTCTCAGAACGAGGAACTAGGCACTTTGGATGATTATTTGGAAAGACATTTTGATAAAAGTGGACAAAAAGCCCTTTCGGACAGAGAAAACTGGCAAAACGTTTCATTTGATCAAATATTGAAATATGAAGAAAATAGAGACAATATAAAATTCAATGAGTATATTCCTAATATTGATGGAATCACTTGTGAAGGGAATATTATTTGGGATAAAGAGGAAGGGACTAGTGCAAGCAAATCGAAAATTCGAAATATTATTATTTTTAATCCTAAGCTGCAAGATGAACTTTCAGTTGATCTGAAATTCAAAAAACGACCTTCCCTTGAAGCTTTTTCGGGGCCAGGTTTAGCAACTATAGAAGAAGAAAATAGATCTCTACATATCACGTTTTCAATACAGAGTTCAACCGACTTCAGTGTCTGTAGACTCCTGTACACGGAAATGAAGGATGGCAAAAAAAATACTTATGTTTTTAAAGTTCTTGTAGTACCCTTTGCGGAGGCTATTTTAAGACCGGTTAAAACTAAATATATAGTCCAGATTCAAAAAAATGGCAAATTTGGAATTGAGTTCTATTCCGATGATTACTTACTTTTCAACGAAGACGGATTAGATACAGAACCGATTTTATTTTATCCAAGTAATGCCTACGAGCTGTCGTCAGAGCAATCTTTAAAACTCGAATTAGGAGAAGTTGATGTAACAGACAGCCTATCTCTACCATTTACCCTAAATTACAAGTCTGCTTCAATCTTTGCTAGATTCGTGATGTCAGGTATTAAACCTGCACCAATAGGAGGACAAGCTGTTTGGAGTAAAAAGAATATTAGTAAAAAATCTTTCTATTACCTTAAAAGGGCAGATGAAAAGCGTCCTGATAGAGAAATTATTACTCTGGAGCATTTTAATACAGTGTATTTCCCAACTGGAGATTTCAGGGAAAATCTAAAATTAGAAGAAGAAATAATTGATCTAGGATATTCAGAGATTGTCATAACTGAACATGGAAAGCTAGAAGATAAAACAGGTGTCTTACCTCCCGACTTGGATGAGGCATATAAAAATATCATTTCCTATTTCCGGTCAACAATTAAAGGAAGTTATAGAATTTTACCTAGTACTATCTATGTTGATGGAGAACTCAGGACTTTATATCAGAAATACATAAACATCTATCTATCACAACTTAACAATATAGAACAAAATGGCTCCCTTTCAATAACTCAAAAGTCTCTATTACGGATTGGCACAATTAGGGAACAAGGAAATTTAGAGCGGCTAAAACTTTCCCCCTTACATCCACTTTTAGTAGCATACCAATTAACATTATTAGATTCCCTAGACGAACAATTTTGGAATAATGAAAACGGGGAGCTTGCAAAGAAATTTTCCCCTATAAATCTACTACCTTTTATAAATGATGGAGGCGGCGAGAAAGAGTATTTTATAGGCGTTGATCAAGATCAATCTCCCGACTGGTTGTATTATGTTAATGCTACAGTTGAAGGTCAGTCGATAAATCGGAAAAATGTTCCTGAGATGATGTCTTCTAAAATCAGGGAGTTTGTGAAACACTTTTCCTTTTTATACATTGAAAAAAATGCTCCAATACGCTTAAACTTAATTAATATTGGAGACGGGAGAGAAGCTCTGCAGGGGATTTTTGAATATTTTAGTTCGGCTACAAAAGAACTTTCAAAAAATTCTAAGAATCCGAATGACGTTTTTCCTATTTCCATCAACATTTACGGCTCAGAAAGTTTCGTTACTTGCTTTGAGCAATTTTCTAAGTTCGAAAATGCAGAAATCATTAAAAGCGAGTTTGGCATAAACCTAGAGCAGTTGCGCGGAAAACTTGAAGTTGAGGACTTCTTGAAACTTTATCATGAAAAAGTTCAGTTTTTCCTTAAAACTGACTCAAATAAAAATGAAACAAATTATGAATATGCTCATATTACTTTCCATCAATTTGACGAAAGTGATGTGGAGAAATCCGACAACAACACAAGCGAAATAGCGTCTGGAGTATCACTGGGTGGTATCCTATCTGACCTGCCTTCTATTTATAGTCAAGGGAATTACCGCACAGGCTTTGGAGTTAAATACTTAGAGGAAGTTGATGGGAATATTTTGCTTCAACTGTCTAGGAAGCTTAATTCTCTCGCCCATATAGAGGGAACTTCACAAATTTATAAAGATCATTATGCCTTTGCTTCGGTAATAAACAGTAAAGTCAAGCAAAACTTGCAGGAAGTTTACTCTAGTTCACAATGGGTTACTTTTATCAATCCTCGTGTTGATTTAAGCTTTTTCAAAAGTGATAAAGATGTTGTTATAATACACTACACAGATCAATATAGTACATCTAGTGGTTTTGATTCTATTACGGTCACAAGTAAGTGGGAGCAGTACGAATATATTCTTAAGGACTATCTGAACTCGAAAGTCGAGAACCTTGATGGTGCAATTAAGCCTATTATTGATATGTTCAATGCAATTAACGGATATTGGCTATTGAAGCTTGGATCGCAGAACCCTCATGAAAAGGTAGAAAAAGAGAAAGTTAGCATTCTATCAGCGGTAAAAGAGTTGTTAGCAATTCTTGATCATCCGAAAATAACGTGGGTAGTGCTGTCTTTAGAAGAAATTCTTAGGGTGACTGGGGGGGCAGGATTGAAACAAAAGTCAGGATTGTTTTCAGTGAAGAATCTAAATAAGACCGGGCAGTTTAGTGACGATTTATTGATGGTAGGCCTTGAAGAAATTGAAGGTGTACTACAATTATATTTTTACCCGGTAGAAGTGAAGATCGGCAATAATTCTTCTCAGGTTATCAAAAAAGGGGTTACCCAAGGAAAAAATTCTTTTGAATTAATTATAAAGACTCTTTCACAATCAGGCCTGAGCGGAAAAATTTACCGGAATTACTTCTCGAAATTGATTTTAACCGGCGCACAAAAATTGGCACTGTATAATGTTTGGCCCGAATACTCACCCAGGTGGGAAAATATTGAACGGTGGCGAGGTAAGCTTCTAAATGATTCATTTTCTATTGGAACGCTCAACAGTTACATTGGGAATTTCGGTGTTCTTTCCTTCAAAGAGAATTCTTCATACGGTAGACGAGAGTTAACGTTGCGAGAGAATTACTTACAGATAAGTTTATTTGAGTCAGACGGACTAAATGATTTGGTGCAGTCTGTAGAGAAATTGAAAGCCCGATATTCGGATCAGAATGCAATCGGCATTACCATTTCTGATCTATTTGAACAAAAATATTGTACTTCTGTTGTACGCAACATACTTGAAGACCCCGACTTTCTTCTTTCCGTAGAGTCAGAGGCAGGAATTGAGATCATCGATGAAGATTCGCTTTACATTGAGGAGATTAAGGCTGAAGAATCCCTCAAAAAAGAAACTATAGAGGAACCTGTACAACCATATTCGAAATCTCCTTTAAAGGTGTTGTTTGGAAGCCAAGCTAGCAATGGTAAGCCTATTGATTGGTTTCCAACCTCAACTAATAAGGTCATGCATATGAATACTGGCATCATAGGTACAATGGGGACAGGAAAAACTCAATTTACAAAGTCTCTTATCACACAATTAATAAGGAATACAAAGGATAATGTAGAGGCAAAAAAGCTCGGTATTTTAATCTTTGACTACAAGGGAGATTATATAAAAGAGGACTTTGTAAATGCAACAAATGCTAAAATCTACGAGCTACATAAGCTACCCTATAATCCTCTTGCTTTAGCTATTGGAAAGAACCCCAAACCATTGCTTCCTCTGCATACTACTAGGACGTTACAAGAGACAATCTCGAAGGCCTTTACTTTAGGAAATATACAAAAGACAGCACTACGAGGAATTATCATGCAAGCTTACGCAAATGCAGGTATAATAAGGGATGAGCCCAAAACTTGGGGAAGGATTGCACCAACAATTAATGAAGTATGTGAAATCTATCTAGAAAGTGAAAATCCTAAAATTGATAGTTTACATGCTGCTTTAACGGAAATATATGACTATGAGATCTTTGAGTCTGATGGAGAAAAAACAAAACCATTATTTGAACTTATAGATGGAGTTACAATCATTAATTTGAATGGATATAGCACCGATTTGCAGAACTTAATAGTGGCTATAACACTTGATCAATTTTACTCACAAATGCAGATTGATGGACATAGTAAGATAGACGGGGACTTTAGACAAATTAATAAAATTGTTCTTGTTGATGAGGCTGATAATTTTTTAAGTAAGGACTTTGAATCGCTCAGAAAGATACTGAAAGAAGGAAGAGAGTACGGTGTCGGAACAATTTTATCAACGCAATTTTTAAATCATTTCATAACTGCAGAAAATGAGTATTCCAACTATATTCTTACCTGGATCATACATAGGGTGAATGAGATCAAAGACAAGGAAATTGCTACCTTATTTGATTTACCCAACAGGAATGACAGGGACGCTTTAACAGGGGTGATTAAAAGTCTAGATAAGCATTACAGCATTGTTAATCTGGCTGGAAGTGAGCCTATAAAAATAAAGGATAAGGCATTTTGGGAATTGATAAAGGACTTTGAACCTGTCTAGTTAAAAAGAGTACTTTCTGCTTTAAGAAGTAGGAAGTACTCTTTTAATTTAGGAACTAGGCTTGCCTATAATTTCATTGATAACTTTCAATGCTTCATTATTTGTATCCACTTCTTTTATGATAGGGATGTTTGCTTTTAGAAAAAGGTTATCAACTTCATCTTTTGCTTGCCTTCCCCATTTGCTAATCGTTGTCATCGAAATTACATCTACGGTTAAATCTCCCTCTGAAATGTCATCTCTAGTGTTCCACCAGGAGTTGAAGTAAGTAATAACACGATCTTTAAATATTCTACCATCCGGGGAGCTGAGAAAATTTGTATTCAAGTAATATGGCGACTCATTTTTCTGAATCACCCGAATAATAAGCTTTTGATACGAAGGCCATAGTTTAGGATCTACACCTTTGATAAGTTCAGGTTTTATATCAGTCAAAATTGTTACCCAGTCTTCTGGTGATATTTTATTTAATGCGGAAATAAAATCTTCATAGCTATCGTTGAAAACATTTGAATCTTTGTAGAGGTCTAAAGCCATAAATAGACCGACTTGAAATGCTTTTGTAGTCGCTGATTCGAAGCAAAGGTTAACCTCCTTCTCTTTGCTCCCTTTAAAATACTCCGCACGAATCTGTTTAAACCTTTTTTCTATTTCGTCAATTGCCTGCACATAATTTTTTAAAGTTTTGTTTGCCTTGTCTTTAAGCTCCTTACTCTTAAATGTATAATAAAGGCCTTCGCCCCCACAGAAAACTTGTTCCCACACAGTTCGCTGAGTTGTATTCATCTCTTCATCATACCAATTCCCTATCTCCGTGCACGCTTTGTAATGCTGTTGAAATAGTGTAAATTTTGAAAAGATCGAGTATAATGGAGGATGTAAAACTTGGAGATATTGATTTTCGAAGTCACCAATTTTTTTAAAATCATTAATAGACACAACTTTACTATTTAACGATTCATCATCATAATTTATGTGGGAACTGTTAAATATGGGAGAATTGAAAATCTCGGAAAACTCAAAAGAATTGTTCTTAAAATAATCTCTACTTTTATATTGATGTAACTGGTTATATTGTCTTGATCCTAAAGTCAACCACGACTGGATTTCATATACGAATTCCGGATTAGTTATTGCTAGGACATTGCTTGATGACTCGACTAAATCAGAATCCTTATCGAATTCTGAATGAAAAAGCGAAAATGTATTTAATGCAAAGGAATTACTAGTAGCAACAGCTGAGTAAAAGAAACGAGTTAGTAAAGAGGGTATTTCGTAATCATTAAGTAGAATTTTCCTTGATTTACTTACTTTCTTGGCTGAATTGTTAACATCAACAAAAAGTCTCCTTGAGATGTACTTAGGGTCAAAATCCGATTCAAATTTATCATCCTCGAACCAAATTAGGGTAATCGGCAGATCCGCATTTAGCGCATCAGAAGGTACAACATCTTTGTAAAATGCAGGATAGACTGTGCTATCCTTGTCAGAAAAAGCTCCGCATGCAACACGGAAAGCATTTGCTCTATGTTGTCCGTCCAAAACTATAATATCTACATCAGAAATGTCTATTGACAATATCCCCAATCTGCTTTGCTGATTATTAATGTTGAAAAGTTCTAATTTCCACTTATCATCGAAATTAAAAATTTGATTTTCACTACCATCCGACGCAGTACTGACTTTACATTGAGGATATGCGGAGCTAATATTAGAGCTTAGTAAATTTTTAGGCATTAGAACACCCAATACTGCTGGAAAAAATGCAATACTTTGATTTTTTATTAAATACGGTATTAGCTCATATGCCACACGGTAGTCATCCAGATTCCGTTGAAGAAGGGATGCAAGATCCTTTATTTCACTAGCCTTGACCCTTTCCCTCATAGGTTTTAATTCTTTTAATAGGGTATATGAATCAGACTTGTTATCACTTCCAGTAGCAAGTGTAGAGAAATATCTTACTTTGACTGTTTTTTTTGGTAAATCAAAAACCCCGTACATGCCATGTAAATCAATGTACTTTCTTTGATTTATTGATTTACCGGTTATCTTATTTCCTGCCATAAATGGGATTGTAAGTTCTATTTAAATATTTTTCAACTTTTTGTAAATCATTCCAAATATATCCAACTGGCATTTCTATCGTTCTAATATATAGCGAACTTAGCTTCATTTTCCTAAACGATTTGATAGTGGTACCAATCCTTTGAGCAAAATGACTTGATTCTTTTTCTGTGTCAAAATCAATTTTACGTAATGGCGTAGGTGGGCTTAGTTTTGTTTTTCCAAAGTAAATATCCTCCAATTCGTCTCCATGCTCATTCAAACGTCGTTTTAAATTCTTTGATATTCCAATATAGAGGGGTGGGCTAAAAGCAAGGCTAGCTATTTCACACAAGTCGAAATCAATACTTGGACTTTCGAAGTCTTTAGCATTATAAGTAGATTTTATACTTCCTTGGTAAGACTCTTTTAATGGTCCCTCTATATTCACCTTTATACGCTTTTGTTTATACAACTTAAAATAATCCTCCAAATTAGTACTATCAAGTTTTAAATACCAAGCATAAATTCCTGGGACTTCTGGAATCTTATCAAGCTCACTTAAAGCATAAACACAATGGTCGTTGATACTCGATCCGCTAAGAACCTTCAACCAGTAATTATTTACCTTATTATCCATTCAAATAAAGCAAGAAGCACACCCTTCTTCTTCTGCATCCAAAATGTTATCAATCATAAATGATGAGTTCGAATTATCTGAGCGAGATTGACGAGCCAAATAATCCTCCTTAATTTGTCTAACTCTTTCTGGCCGGCTCAATTCTTCCAAAGTTTCGTCTTGATTCCACGTATAATCTCCCCGCTCATATTCTTTTGCCTGATTGAAAAGCTCAGGGTGCTGCTCTAGTAACCAAACCCATTCTATTTTTTGTTGATAAAAACAGAAATAACAACCCGAACGGCTTCTACAGTAACTACCCTTCTTGCCATTAACTTGAAACTCTATTTTATTATAATACTCTGGAATTCCTACTCCACTCCGTTCTAAAATCGTGAAGATATCATCTATTTTTAAGACTCGATCATCATCAACCAAAGAAAAATTTTGCTCAGCAGCAAGAGGATATGATGTAGTTTTAAGAAATTCAAAAACGAGTCTATTGAATAATTTTGTATTGGTCCGAAGTAGTGAATTGAGTTTTTGCTTCTGATTAAAATTAATCGTCAAGGGCGTACAAAGAATTTCACGAAAATAATCCCCGTTCGATGCCGGGATCAACCTGTCATAAATTTCGCAAACTTTAATTCGATTCGTTTCAATTAAAACCTTATTAATAACATCTTCGCTCCAAATATTTTGCCGGAAGGGAAAAATTGATTGAATATTGGATTTCGTTGAGATGTAGCCTTCACGGTCTTCATCTCCTCTAATTCCCACGTACGATATGACAGGGTCGTTCCCAACAAATCTTTCGAATGTGTCAAGCTTTAAACTTTTAGTACACCATCTATTTACAGGAGAGGGTAAAAATCCCCCTAGGGTTTTTAGCTTATGGTCAAATGGGTTCTTGTGACTACCGTCGAATGCTTGCAAGCGTGTAATTTTCTTACCAAGATAAACTTCCAGGTGGTCGATCAGTTTATAAGTTGCACCTAGCTCCTTACCTGTATCTGAAGTATAATATTCAATATCAAGGTCGGGATAATTATCCTTCATATAAATTGCTAGTGCTGCACTATCCTTACCTCCGGATATACCGAGCACATGTCTTACTTTCTTCATTTCTCCATCAACTCCTTTAGTATCTTCGATAAAGCGGCCAAATCAGTTATAGTATTATTTGAAAGTGTTTTCCGTAATTCCATTTCTACTTTCTCTACATCCTCCCTTCTGTCTTTAGGAAGCCTAATTATTCTCTTATTCAGGCCTGTATCAAAAGAACTGATTTCTAAACTTAATAAATCTTCTTTTTCTATTGAAAAATTTGTTTGAGATAAAGAAGTCAAACTGTCCAGTTCAAGAATTAATAATTCAAACTGGTCATAAAGCATAATCTCCTCTTCATCTGAGATTTTATCCAAGGTATTTCCCACTACTGGCTGCATTATGGAGTTAAGCCATGCTTTTTTATCATCCAGATCTGATTCTAATCTTTGTAGGAAACGTTTTTGTCTTGGCAACAATAAGTGCTTTTTTATACCTTGAAATCTTTCTCTTAGCCTTGATTTATAAGCGATAAAGTCCATTTCCTCTCCAAGTATTCCAAAAGAAAGGAATTCCTCAATTCTAGACAATAGTTCGTCGTAAGCTCCCCGTAATTCTCTAACTGCATCCTGAAGCTTTTCTGTATACTGTTGTAGTTTGCCTTCATTTTCCAAAAGTTGACTTAAGTCGAACCCTAGTGCAGAGGGGAAGGCTTCGAAAAAAGTTTGCTCAGGATCTTTAGCTCTGGCAATTACCTCGCGCACTTGTTTAGCCTCTTTGCTTAATCTACTTGTGTTTTTAGAATATTCCGGCAAATTGCGATAGAAGATCAAAAAGGGCTTAATAGTTTCGATAAAGCTTTGATTTCCTGGATTGATTTCTGATGATTGATTTAAGAATGTTCTGTAACTATTGAAAAGGTTAAGTTTAACTCCAACTATATCGAATGCTTTTATCTCGTACTCTTCCGGATTCTTGATAATTAGTTCAAGAACTTCATAAGATAATTGCGGAATGTATCTATCATCACAGAATAACGCAAATTCATTTCTTCTAATAAATAGAAATGTTGGTATCCAAAAGTCTATCAATCCCTGCTTAAGCTTATACGGCTTTTTAGATAGTATACTCCCCAATTCAGAGACTTTCCTTTTAGAGACTTTTGCCGTATTTAAAAAGCCTTCTGAAGCGTCCCATATAAAATGAAAATTATTTTTAGGATCTACTAGGATGTTATCCAAGATATTGTCGTATAGACGAATCCCATTTTCTTCAAGTAGAGCAAGCGCTATCGTTTTTTCGGGTGGAAATTTGTTAGATGCAAATCCAAGGTCCCTCTTGTCCCAATTTTCAACTAATGCTTTTAAATAACCGCGTTTAGCACTGTGAATAGAACCAGAAAGCTTATGCTTGTTAATCAGCTCGTTGTTGAATCTAGGAGCCTTATCGTAAATCTCAGCGCACATTTCGGACAATAATTTATTGAAAGTTCTTTTATTGACAACCCGTTCCTGAATGCTGCCCTTAAAAACCCATTGAACGTCCTTTGAATTATAGAGATTACTTAGAATTTTATGATTTAGTAAGTTTTGTTGATGTAGCAAAATTTCATTAAGCTCTTTAATGGCGACCTTGTCATCGATATTTTCATCAATTACTTTCTTTGTCTTTTCGATTTCAAAAAGTAACTCCTTAATAGCGTTTGAATTCTTATATAATCCAAACAAAATAGCTTCTTCCTGTTCCTCCGAAAATTTTTTAAGTTCCTCAGATGTTAGATTGTCATTGAAAATTAAATTAATGTACCCATCCGTCTCGCCTTCCGCTACAATGCTTTTAGGATACTCGGATATAAGGAACTCAAAAAGGCGGGGAGTCCCCGATTTATAAGTTGCCTCTTTTGCAATAACAGGAGGTAATTTGTAATATCTATTTAAAAGAGTAGTAACATCATTTACTGTATCAACCTTTTGTGAAGCCTTCGACAGTTCTAGTGGTATATCCAGATCTGTTCCTTCTGTAACAATAAATCGCGTCGCATAGTTGCGATATATTATCACTTTATAAACATTTTCGAGACTAGCAATAAGCTCGGAAGCGTCCTCTATTCCTAGACAAACAGTGCCGTATTGTTGTATAAAGTTTCTATCTAACGTAGCGCCAGGACTTGAAAATATATTTAATAGCCCTACTGTTTTGACAATTGACGAATAATCTTCAATTCTGTTCTCCACTTTTCTCTCAACCAGATCAAGTGCAGTTTTTATTGCTCTCCAAGCCACAAGATCCGGATTCCCATAAAAGTATAAGTAGGAGTAGAAATTAAAGATCAGGTAATCATAAACATGGGATAAATTGTAAAACTTATCTGTTCGCTTGGAATGTTCCCTGAGGCTAGTAGGATCGGTCGACTGAAGGAAAGAAAATAGTGATCTTTCATTCTGTCCATATTTCTGCAGAGCATGAGTCAAAATATGAGCAGAAAGTAGATCCATAGGATATAAATTCTCAGCAATATTTTGAAGGTCTGTAGATAAATGATTGAACGCTCTCGTATTCTTAAAGAGATCCAAACCAACTTCTATCTCCTTACTCTTTTCTACCCTCTTCTCCTTTGAAAGTTGTTGAGATGCTAAAAACAGGAGTTGTTCTACAGGTTCATTGAAAGTGAGTTCTCTAAATCTTCCTTTAACTTTTATCCATTCATTTTGCTGCCTTACATTTAGATTATAAGAGTAAGCGTCAAAACTCTGGTGAACAGCTGTAATTAATACAATATTATTATCTGGATTGTTAACAAACTCTGCTAATTGCTGGACAAAATACAGCTCTTTTTCTGCAGAGTGTTTAAAAGCATATTCTAAAAATTTTCCAAATTCATCTATGAAAATAACAAGTAATTTTCTGTCACCGGTTAAATCGTAGTATTCGTTATAAATCTGGGAAAAAATCCTTTGTGGCAAAGTTTCGTAGTCTCCAAGATCGAACTTATCAACAAAAGCGTCTTTAATAGATCGGAATTCACCTAAAATATTTATGAATTTTACATTAGCATTCTCTAATAAATCTACCTCAAAGTATTTTGATAGTCCCGAGAGATGTCTTTGTAACGCTAAGATGAACGCTGATTTCCCTGTTCCATAGGAACCAATGATTCCAAAAGATCTTACGCCTTCCTTAAAATCATTAGCAATTTGGCTTGCGATGATACGAGAATTCGGCGTTGGAATGTACTCTATATTTTTATCAACATCTCTTACAATATTGATAGAGGCAACATTCTTAGTTAGCATAGTAATGGTTTAAGATTTCTAATGGGGAGACTTGCCGTTTGATCTGCAACTCTTTTATCCCAGCGTGATCACTATAATTTACGTAATCGTAATTTTTAGATATTTGCTCAAGCTTGTTAGCTAAAGAAGTTCGCGATATGGCTAAAACCGAAGTTACATTGTTGTGATTTTGCTCTATTGTGGAGATACTGATCGACGAAGATTCTGTTCCACAATTATCAAGTATGATATACAGAAATAAAGCTTCTGGTAATTCATCTCTTTCTTTGTTTTCAATAGAGTATAATTCTTCTCCTCTTTTTCCTAAAGGTTTGACTAAGTCTAATTCTGTAAACAGTCCTTGAAATATATCCTCCTTAACCTTGCTGTCACTTCTTATATACATTTTAATAAGGACACCAAAATCATCCGAAATGGTTTTTTCATTTACTTGAAACGTTTTAATTTGCTCAGCCTTTCGTTTCAAAAAGCCGAGGTATGTATTTTTATTAAACTCTATTTTTTCTCTCCTGAGTTCGTTAAAAATCAAATTATAGGAGGAAGCTAACCCTTTCTTTACAAGATTATAATGTAAAAGCCATAAACTCATCTCATCTTCAAGGTAAGGATCCCACCCTTCGTCATCGAGAAGATGGGTTGCAAAATCCGTGAGTTGGTCTTCTGTATCTAGTATGCCCATCGCCCTCATCCAAAATCTAATTGCGGACACCATATTTTTACCCACTCCAAGATCAATAACCGCATCCTCACTATTAAAGGATTTTTTAGCTTTGACAAAATCGTATCCCTTCTTCAACCAGAATTGTCTACAAGGAAAAGTGTCGTGGCCCGAAAAACTAAACTTAGCCATAATAAAACAGAATTATCCAATTTGCAAATTTACTACAATGGAAATCACTATTACGATTTCACATCCAGAAGTTTCTAACAACATCATACTTTCAAATATACTAAAAAAATTAGCAATCAAAGGATTGGACTTCGGTTTTAAACGAAATTATGCATTACAATGAGATGGATAAGATTCATCTGCAGCTGCTGTTCATTTGGTTGAAAGTACTATTATTTTTATGCCATATAAGACCCTATTAGAAAGTCAAGTGAAGTATAAATATTTAAAATATTTTTGACAAAATCAGCTCAGAACCAGGATCGGTTGAATTATCTACGCCCACTTCGAAATCTATCATTTATGCCTTTCGCTATTTAAATTGTAATTACCTTCTTTTTTCGGTCTTTCTTTTTATCTTTCCTGTATCCAGGGGGGCTAGCTTTAAATGGGATGTTTGCCTCTTTTTTATCCTTTTCGCCATAATCAAAATCCTGGGCCCGATCCAGTTCCGCTACCGGGAGTGAAACGACTTGGATATTGAACATCTGCTGCCCCTGATACTTATAGATCAATCGTTGATAGTCCTTTTCGTAGGGTGACATGGCCAATGAACCTCCATAAAAACCAGAATTACAAATTACAACATTGCAGTACAGCAAGCGTGTAAGTGATTCAGCCATTGCAAAGTATGTATTGAGGTCTTTATTTAATGCAATTATAAATAGATGGTGAATTTGGCCTTGATAAAGCATCATTCTTTCGATATCAAAAATGTCAGAACAAATTATAAGGCCAAAATTTCCAAACCGTTGGGATTGGAAAATGAACATGGTTTGTTCTGGATCTTCTTTGCATGCCTGTGCTACTCCTCCATTCAGAATTCCGTGTTTAAACATTTGGCGTTCCATATAAGTGAAGTATGTTTTGCCAAAGTAAAAAGAGTTTTGACGAGTAGCCTTTAAATCGTTACCGAAATTATTTGGTATGGAAATAACTGCTCGGTTTCGGATATGGTCTTGCCTCGCGGGGTGTCGCTGGAAGTCTATTCCCGCAATAAATAAAATTCCATTTACTCTACAGATGTGCCTAATATCGGCAAGTTTTGATACAGGTAGATGTAACTCCGGTATTAAGATAATATCGGGCCGAACGGGCTCTTTTAGCATTGCAGCTATTCCTGCTTTGATTTCACCCCATACTCGAGCAGCAGTAATTGAATCCACATTAAGCTCGTAAAATAGCTTTTTGTTTACTTTAGTAGGCCCGCCCCAGGAACTATCAGAATCAAGAACAGGTTGAATAAGGCCAACTTTAAGGTGCTGTGATAAATTAGTCATTTTATTGGTGAAAAAAAGTACTTGCGTCCATATTCATCGCGTCAATATTAATTACCGTTAATTGTCGTGGCATTTTATCCCGGACCGAAAATTGATATTGTTCCAGCTTTCTCTGAATTTTCCTAATTTCGGTTTTAAAATCGGCTATAGTGACCATGTTCTTGTCTTTAGAGAGCTTGATTGGCTGTTCTCCATAATAGAGTTCCACTTCCTTCCTCGACAAGATCGCTCCGATTAAAATTCTTGTTTCAGAGGATACTGCTTCTGATTCTATTGAATAAAGGGCTTTAGAAAATAACTCATCAATAAATACGCGTTTACTAGAAGTGATAGGCCATGAAAATGACTTGGAAATCAGTTGAACAAGCAACACAGTAAGGCAGACGATTAGATCTGTCTCACCGCTACCATATAACCATTGCGATCTTTGCTGCCAGTTTGTTTCACTTGGAAAGTATCGAAAATCATCGATGAGATATCTATCCTCAACAATGCGTATCTTCTCTTTTGAACGTATACGACGCTTCCACGCATGCCAAGTTAATGTATTTTTGTTTGCCTTCCATTTTTCAGGTATTATAAAATTTGCAGGGTGAAAACTTGTTAATTTGGGGCCTGTTAGAAGAATTTTTTCAGGATCTTGCGGAACCTGAGCATAGGTGTCGGCAATCTGACTTATAATTTCCAGAAAGGTCCATTCTGACAATCGCGGGTCTGTCCATCGATCTTTTGAAGATTCTTTTATCACTTCCTTATACCATTCCATTAAGTTTTGCTCTTCTTTGGATGTATCGAGAATATACCGAAGCTTATCATATTTGCTTAAAAAAGCATCTTTGATCTGCTGATTGCATTCAAATACTTCGTACATGAAGCCTGAGTTACCCGAGAAGTTCCATCGCTCAGATAAAACCATTGCCATAGAGTCATCTTTGCTATGAATCAGAGGTATAGCATTGAAAATGTGAAAAGGGATTAAACTAGGATACATTGATATTAAGGACCATGAAATGGGTTGATTCCAATCAAGAGAATCAATATTCTCCCGCCATAAAGTTGGTTTATCCTGACTGTTTACCTCGTTTAGCAAAAAACAAAGGTGCTGTTCAAGTACATAAAGATTATTTTTATTAAATCGAGCGGGATTTAACTTAGAACTATGTGTATAGAAGGAGGTTTTATTGTTTACTGTACTTAAACTAAGCAGACTAAGTACGGGAGGTATCCTAGTTAGAATCTCGAAAGCAAGTCCAGAAACAACCTCGAAATTGAAAATCGTCTCTTGGAAAAAGGGATAGTCGATAGAGGGATTAATCAGGGAGAACGTAGCCGATAACGATGCTAAGTTACTCAGGAAGTTCCAGCTGGTATAACTGCGCCAGAAGTCAGTGGAACCGGAGACATTATTGTAAGCTCTTATTAATGATGCCTGAATAATTAATACACAATAGCTTTTAAGATAAGTCCTACTTTGATCATGAACTTCGACCATATTAATGATGGCCAAAATTTCTTCAATGCCATCATAGCCGCTATAGTAGCAGAATTCAACTGTCCTTTTCCAAAGCTTTATTTTGTCAGGATTTTCTTTACAGGCTTTAAGTAACAAGTTAAATATCCTGTGATACCTTTTGTTAATCTTTTCAACTTCGCGGCTAAAAATAGTTTGAATTTTGAGCCGCTTGGCCTCTTCTATAATTACGAGCTGTTCCTCTTCTTTTTTATTCCTTAGCTGGGCGGAAATTTCATTTAAAATCGCCTCCTTATTATCACGTGTTGATAAATCAAGTTTAGTGAAGTCAGGTTGAATATGCTTTGCCAGTTGAGCTAATTTCATCGCCCCAAAGGACATTCGAGTATCCCTACGGATTTCCGTTTCAGAAAAGTCAGCTATTAGAAAATGCTCCAAATCATCCTGTGCCTTTTCCAAATCATCCTCATTACTCAGGTTAAAATCCTCTCCGTTCAAATCAGACATCTTTTTGAGCGTATGAGTCATCAACGGTTCTGGATATTGTACGTCCAATTCGTTTCCTAAATGTTGGTTGGCAGGTATTCCTAATGCAAATCTTCCTTTTTCATCTTTGATAAAAACACCTGTCGGGCCCATCTTATCTGGGTGGAATTTAATTCCTTTGCCTTCGGCTAAGAGAAGATTTTGATAGAAATTCAAAAATTCCAGAAGTCCCTCCTGCGATGTGCTAAGAATTACTTGATCATCAACATATTTAAACAGTGCCAGATCTCGTTTCTCTTCAATCCAGTCTTGTAGTTTTTGATCAATTTTATAAAGTGCAAGATTTGCCAGGAATCCTGCCGCATACAAACCAGTGGGAAGGCCAGTGAACGAGTCAGCCTTTTGCAGGCCATACTCTTTCAGAAAATATGCCTTATCCCAGGGATTTCGAATAGGGAAGGTCAACATTTTTTCAGCAAGGTCAAGTATGATACCGACATCATTGCGATTTGCAAGAATGTCTCGCATATTTGAAATTACTAAACTAGCATCAACAGACGGGAAAAATCGGGAGAAATCAAGTCCAGCCCAGTAGAGTGTGTCTATTGATATCTCAGGCCAAAAGGTTTTATTGAAGTAGATGTTCTTATCAGGGTCGCTAGAGTTGTTCTCCTCAAATAGCAATTGTTCTTTTTCATCATAAAGATCTTCCGGCTGAAAGTTTTTATTTCGACTCATAACCTTGATGGTCATAGAGATATGACGTCTGTAAAGAGGCCAGCTTTGGTTCCATTTTCTATAAAGCCGTTGTGAGGTATTTGCAACCCTGCCTTTTTGCAGACTATTTATCCCATCCTTATCCAATTCATACCAGAGTGGTCTGTAAAGGCGGTTGCCATAATTCCAAAAAGGAAGCTTCGTGTCAACTGCTTCTCCAATAATATTAATGATAGCAATCCATATCAATTGATCATCCAGTGAAATACGAAAATAGGGGCGCATTTCCTGAGCATCACCTTTGTTTTTTTTTGGAAACGGAAATGGTTCTATTGCTTGCGGTGTGTATGTATTTTCTTCTATTTCTTTAATTAATCTGTAAATTTTGTAAGGCAGCTGTGCTTCATAAGCTTCTAATTCAACAGGATTATACCATTCATTGGCTTGAACTAAATACTGCCTGAGTTTTTTGAAGGCTAAATAAAAATTTTCTTTGTTTAGGAATCGCTGGGTATAATTAGACATATACAATCTGTTGATTTAGGTATTGTCAATACTTTAATAGCTCAAAATTAGATTTTTCAAGCAATAATTTGATTAAGCCTGGGCTTAAAATTCTATAAAGTCAGCCTGTGTCGCGGAAAAACGGAAGTCATCTAGCCAGTCTTCTCGGATGATTATGGCTCATTAATAACGCTGCGAGTTGGGCCAAAAGTAATGTAAGTATAGTTCGACGAACTAGAAGAAACAGAGTAAAATGGAGGTCATTGGTCCAAAAAACAGAAGTGACTGTTATTGAAGAGGGACGTTCTTAAATAACGGAGGCAATTGGGCCAATTTACGTTTCAAATAACGGAGGTTATTGGGCCAAAATCAGAGAGAAAACGGAGGTCATTGGCCCTCTTTCCATCAGGCGATTTTTGTGCAGTACAATACATACAGCACAAATGGCAGGTCAACGAATAGACATGATGGAAATACGCGCATTAATCCGTTTAAAGCAAAAGAACATCAGTAATCGTAAAGCGGCTCAGGCATTAAGGGTAGACCGAAACATAGTTGATGCTTATGTAAGTCGTTTTATAGCATTAGAACTATCCTATGATAAACTTTCTACCCTAAACGAGAAAGATCTGCTGGAACTGTTTACAGTAGAAAGCCAGACCGAAAAAGAGCGCTACGAACAGCTAGCAGCGCAGTTTGACTACTTTAAGAAAGAGCTGAGTACACTACACCCTTACCAATCCCTGCCTTGGAAACTGTGCACCCTGCTTCATTATTTTAAGCTTTAGGTGCATCACCTGGAGCTCGTTATCCCTCATCCATTCTTTCACCACTTCCACTAACTTCTTTGATAGTAGCTGGCATTTTGCTGAAAGAGGCTTCGCGTGAAAAACCTGCCGTAGGAGCCATTGATGTAGTCTACATGAATTTCAATCGTACAATAGCCTCCCGTTTATTACGATCTAATATCTCCGTCTTTGCGTTACTGTTGAACCAGTTGATCAGGTGATGAACTAAATTGTCTGTTGATAATCCGGTTGCCATGTCTTAATCTATTTCGACAAATCTCTCTAAAATTACTTACGTTTGCTAAAAATATTAGTAATTTTGAAAATGTGATTAAGGTTCATAAGACTACTTATCTGACTGTGGGCTTTATGTTTGAGGACAAACATCACACGCTGATTATCCAGCCCTATATTAAAATGGATTGCTGCAGTCGGCCTACGCAGTACACGTTTGAAGTAGGAATGTCAAATTGGAAGCTTGGATCTATTGAATTTAAAAATGGGGTTTGGAGACAGGTGTATAGAATAGATACCTGTAAATCCTGGCCTTATGAATTTACGACTGACGATTTAGACTTGATTGGAGAATACATAGAAACGTATTTGCCAGAATACCTGTAACAGATTAAACTTGAGAATATGGGGAAGATAGAAGAAGCGCTACCCGAACAGTTTTTAATGTAAAAGTGTATCTTGAGGGAACCCTATACGAGTTTATGATTATCCCTGGACATAATCCGAGGAAACAAGATTCTGAATTTCTGGTTGGTTTAGATGGAGAAGATTGCGGAATCCTCAAAATGGATTTTCCTGAGCGATGGGCCTGGAGTAAAGGAGGCTTAGGGCAAGACCTGGCCGAAGCAATTGGTGACCAGATTGATAAACATTCTATGTAAACAGCTATGTGCGGAAGAGTAGCAGTGCCAGAGTCGGTAGATATTTTTACTGCCCTGGATCTTATCCTTAAAGAGAAGGAGCATCCTATTGATATTAATGTACCTCCTGCGGCAAGCGTGCCTGTTATCTCCGATGCGAACCCTAAGGAGCTATCCTATAAACGTTGGTCACTTATCCCTCCGTTCGCTCAACCGGATCCTAGAAGCGGAAAACCTCTGGTGAAGCTCAGCACTTTCAATGCCCGTTACGATAAACTTCTCAACTCCAACATTTGGAAACCTTTGTTAGGAAAGAGACATTGTTTAGTGGTGGTAAATGGCTATTACGAATGGGAGGAGCTGGATGAATGGGCAGACGACAAGAATAAGAAAAAGAAGAAGCAGCCCCATTTTATCAAGCAAAAAGGTGAAGAGCTTACTCTTCTTGCGGGCCTCTGGTCAGATTGGGTGAACAAAGGTACAGGAGAAATTATAAGCAGCTGTACGGTGATCACTCATGAGGCAGTAGAAGCATGGGGTAAAATACATGATCGCATGCCTGCCTTCGTTACAAGGGAGGATTCTAAGATATGGCTGGATAAGGAGATTTCTCTTCAGGATAGATTGAAAGTCATCCAGCCGGTGGGTGAAGACTTTTTAGAATCTGTTAAGATTGATACTGTTGGGGATATTCAGGAGTTTGAGCAAAAGGTTTTAAAATAAAAATAAGCCCTATATCTACCTGTTGATTTCGTTAATACCTTCGGCGTGTTGCGAAACACTAATCTATGTAATTTAACTCAAGAGCCTCGCTACCTGTAGATAAATCAGCGGGGCTCTTTTTTTGGATTATTAATCATAATCTTCCGGGTTCCATGGAATACTAGAGCCTTTCACCTCAAGATTTATAATACTTCTTCTCGGATCATTCTTCCAGTAAGTTACCTCATACAGGTTACCCTTTTCAATTCCTTTGAATCGATAATCCTCCGGAAAAGTCATTGATCTTTCATAAAGATACTGACCTACGGCATACTTAAACGTCACTTGCACATCGAATAGTTTCCCGCCGGTATAATGGGTTATATATCCTACGGATTTTCCTGTTTCCTCGCCCTTTATAAAGACAGGTTTCATTTCCATAACATCTGCAACTTCGGGCTCTTCAAAATCATAACACAGGATAAATTTATCACCGACAATAAAATATGAAGGGCTTCCTCCCTCTTCTATATATCGTTTCCCTTTTACATAATATTCAAAACGGGCAGACCTTGAACCTTTAGATCCTCTTCCTTCATAATCAATGCAGGTACCTACAGTATACCTAGGGTTATCAATTGTTTTGTGCTGGGTGATCAATGCATAAACTACCATTCCAAAGAAACTTGTAAGACTTACTCCCACGAACCACATACAGCCATACCCCAAATGCTTCTCAGTAATCATTAGCCTAATTTTCCCTTTCTAACGTTAGAAAGCCCAGTAAGGTTAGCAATAGCTAAACAAGGTAAGTAATTAGCTAGAGGAGCTATGGTGATCTGAGAACTTCCGGTACATCAATCTGACGCTTTCCTTTGTAGTAAGTTTCTTTACCGGTAAGAGTTATCCAATTACTTCAAGTGGTCTTCGGGCTTCTCTGCGAACTTATCTCTATCGTTGCCTGAATACCTGTAGCTTCTTCTGTTCATGGGATCATTTCCATCGGATTGCTTGTGATGTATATTGTATTTCTCTATAGTTGTTATAGAAACTTTAGAAATAAGATTAAAAGAGCCGCTTTCTCGGCAAGAATTCAAGTGTTAATTGAATATCAATATTGTTTTTTTCTTAAATGAACGAAGTGTTTAAGTGTATTCTATCTCTTTTATAGTATACCTCTTTGCAATATTAAATAATTGTTAAGAATAACTCCTAAAAGTGAGAAAAGTCATAGTTTTCTTAACAAGAGGTAGCTAGTTTTAGGAAACAAAACCCTAAAATCATATCAAAATGCCTATTGATTTTTACTCTGCCAGTTTTAAAGACTTCGAAGATATTCCTGGTCTTAATGTTTATGAACGATCAGCTTACTTTACACAGTTTTTAAATTACCTAAAGAGCCAGGATCGGCTCAATTACCGTCTACTTTCCAACAGTCCCTGTTCTCCAGAAATGGAAATACAACTTGAAGGAGGCTCGAAACCGAGACGGATGGTAAGCTTCGTTTCTAATGATTACCTCGGCTTTTCGCAGCACCCTAAAGTGAAAGAGGCGGTGATAAAAGGAGTGGAGCAATTTGGTGCAGGTTCCGGTGCTTCTCCGGCAATAGGTGGGCATTTTAGCTACCACCAGATCTTGGAAGATAAGATAGCTGCCTTTTTTAAACGTAAGGATGCTATTCTTTATACCACTGGCTACACAGCAAACAGCGCTTCCCTGATAAGTTTGCTGAGAAAGCAGGATATCGCTATTCTTGATATGGCAGTACATGCCAGTATGTACGAAGGCTGCGCTTATACCAATGTTAAAACCTTTCCTCACAATAACCTGGATGCCCTGGAAAGGATCCTTCAAAATACAAAAGATACTTACCGTACCCGTGCCGTAGTTATCGATGGCGTTTACAGCCAGGACGGAGACCTGGCGCCACTAAACCGGATCGTTGAGCTTACAAAAGCATACGGAGCTTTTTTAGTTGTGGATGACGCGCATGGAACAGGCGTACTTGGAAAGTCGGGGAGAGGGCTCATCGAAGTATACGATCTTTTCCATGAGATTGATATGATCACCGGAACCTTCAGCAAAACCTTTGGCAATATTGGTGGATATGTAATCGCAAAGCCTGAGATTATTAACTACCTGAAATATCAATCCCGCCAGCACCTGTTTTCTGTAACAGCCACACCTGCAGTCCATGGAATCATAAAAGCAATCGACCTTATAGATGAGGAACCCCAATGGATGAACCGTTTGTGGAACAACATAGACTATCTGAAAAACGGACTAGTTGATCTTGGCTTCAATATAGGAAATACCCAATCCGCAATTATCCCTGTGAAGATAGGTGATCCTGTACTAAATGCAGAATCGGCACGCATTCTTCTAAATGAAGGAATATACGTCAACCCAATTATGTATCCTGCTGTCTCCCGAAAAGACGCCCGAATAAGGCTCTCTGTAATGGCTACTCATACTACCGAAAACCTGGATAAAGCTTTGAATGCATTCCAAAAAGTAAAATCATTAATTCATTAAATATTCAATACACATTAATCATTAAACATTATGATGGATTTTAAACAAAGCAGGAACAAAGATTTAACAATGGCGAGACTTATCGAAGCAGTTGGGGAGATTTTTAGGAAAGACGGTGTTAAGGGTTTAGGACTTAACAATATAGCCAGGGTAGCGGGTTGTGACAAGAATCTAATAAATCGGTATTTCGGATCACGTGATGGGCTGCTGGACGCATTTATTGCAGACAGAGACTATTGGTTAAAATATAAGACGGAGATCCGTCAATCAATAAATAATGTAATTGACATTAAAGATTACCCCTTAGTTGTTGCAAGGATATTAAAAGATCAGTTCAATTATTATTACGAAAACAAAGATGCCCAGCTAATAATACTGGCAGAGATTTGTGGTGAGGAAGAGGAGCTTTTACAAAGTATCGCCCGGGTTAGGGAATTATTAGGTGAAGATATCTTTGAAAAAATAGACCCGATATTTATAAAGTCCGGGCTTAATATTCGGACGGTGATGGCCCTGCTTACAGCCGGTATTTACTACCTGATCTTACATGCCATCAATAACGGTTCAACATTCTGTGGTGTGGATATTAACACTAAAGAAGGTAGAGATAGCGTTGCGAAAGGTATTGACTGGGTGGTGGATTTGGTTTTCAAAGCTACTGGCCTTTTGTAACCGAGGCATCGAAACTTCAATAAAGATACCTGCACTAGATTGAGAGAACTAGTGCATTTTTTAGCGTTATGTTGCTCTCATAGCAATGTGTTGAATTTACAAAAACCTGAGCTCCCTTAGCTTGGGTTTTGTGAATCTCCTTTAATTTATTCTTGAAGATCAGCTACTTTCTTTCTGCTACTTCTAATGATCTGCTCCCGGTGCTGTAGCCCCCAATTAGCAATAACATCAATAACCTCTTTTAAGGTTTCTCCATACTCCGTCAATTCATAGATTACCGTTTTTGGATAACCACTACCCTCTGTTCTTTTAATCAGCTGGTTCATTTCCAAATCTTTCAACTCTCTGCTCAACACCTTACCAGAAATACCTAGTACTTTTTTTAGCAGATCGGAGTATCGCTTAGGACTAAAACACAGACAAGACATGATCGAGACCTTCCATTTTCCGTTTAATACGTCCATTGCGTCATAAATTGCCATCACCCGTTTACGGCACTCTTCAGAATTAAGTATATCCTGCTCATCCATATGATTAAATTGATGGTGACTCAAATGTCACCATTATTACCGACTACAAAAATAGCTAATGCACTACTCGGATTATAGCTTTGCATCCTAAAATAGAATATAACATGGGTTTACTACAAGATTTAAACTGGCGCTACGCAACAAAAAAGATGAATGGATCAAAGGTTTCTAAAGAAAAGCTCGACTACATCCTTGAAGCGGCCAGGTTAGCTCCATCTTCCTCTGGTTTACAGCCCTATCAAATTTTTGTGATCACTAATAAGGAACTATTAGAAGAAATAAAAAAGATAGCCTTTAATCAAAGTCAGATTACTGATTGCTCACATCTTTTAGTGTTTGCAGCCTGGAATGGATATAGCGATGAACGAATTTCAAACGTTTTCAACTTTATAGTAAAAGAACGGGATTTACCTCCAGGGACGATGGATGACTACAAAAAACAACTACTGGATCTATATTTACCACTAGGAACCGACTGGCAGGCGCAGCATGCAGCAAAACAAAGCTATATTGCATTTGGTATGGCCATAGCTGCCGCTGCCGAACAAAAGGTCGATGCAACTCCAATCGAAGGCTTTGTTAATAAAGATCTGGATAAGCTTTTGAATTTGGATACATTAGGGTTAAAGAGCACAGTTCTTTTGCCCCTAGGTTACCGGGATGAACAAAACGACTGGTTGGTTAAAATGAAAAAAGTTCGGCAATTGCCAGAGCAATTTATAACTTATATAGAGTAGGTCTTACGGCTTTAAAAATCGCTTTCGCTAGACTCGAAAAGGTAAAATGGGGAGGAGAGCTCCCCTTTCCTAAATTTTATAACCTCAAATGTTTTGACCCGATCTCATAAATATGAAACCCGCCGATAAACGCCAAACTACGGATTATAAGATTATTGAGCTCTTGATGAAGGAGGCGCGAGTATGCATGTGAAGGAGATTGGGTATAAGGTGCATAAGAGTTAATCTCCAGTTCCAGTATTTGTTGCTGTACTTCCTTTTAGTGGTTATGCTATGAAGAAGCTTTAAGTAATGCCCGGCTACCCCAAGTAGTTTCAGCACTCAATCATTAGTGGAATACATGGTGGCGTACCGCGGCCTGCCAAGTCGGATAACATGAAGCAGTGGGTATCAAAAAGCAACAGGTACGAGCCTGTATTTACCGAAATGCTCGAACAATGGGCTGATCATAATCACATTGCCTTCCTTGCCGGAAGACCTCTCTGTCCCGGTTACATGTCTTACAAAAGCTAGCTGACTTAGCCGCCCGCTTCACTGTCATGTTTGCTTTTAGCTTTTTTTGCCTCAGCTTTAATGCGCTCCTGATGTTCTTTTTTTTCCTTAAATTCTTTTTGACGCTGCTTCTTTTGTTGCTCTGCTGCCTTGGTACTCATGACTTGCTGGTTGGTAGATCTATTTGAAAAAGGGCTGGTTTCCCAACGGTGATTTAAATTGAAATTTTATAAAGAATACAACTTAAGTGCCAAAGCGTAACCTAGAGATGTAAAGTAACGACGACCAAAAGTTGGGAAAAACCCTTATGTTACCCCACCATTGCCAGTGACACTTAGATAGCTAAGTAAACTGAATTTAGGTTTTCAGCAGGAATTTTCGAAGGAGGCTATTGGCAAGAATACAGTTACTTCAGCTTACTGAAATCTACTAAATCATTCATTGTAACATCTAGAGCTTTAGCTATTAACCACAGGTTGTAAGCTGTCGGGTTAGCTCCTTGCCGTTCGTATCTATTAATAGCTTGTTTATCCTTACCGCCCAAAATTGCGGCTAAAGTAGTTTGAGGAATGTTTTTTTGCTCACGAAGTTGACCTATACGCTTCCCTAAATTTTCCCTAAACTTTTCAAGCTCATTATCCACCAATGCAAGTTCAAAAGAAAATAAAATTTCAGGTCAACATATATGTTTACTTTTCCATTTTATTTTTTATATTTGAGTTAAATAATTAGGTATTAATAAGAGTCTTACAATCGCATTTCTGACGCCGTGATGTAAGACAGCAGATTAGTACCCCACTTTCTATTAGTAGGTATGTATATTTGCCTACCTCAATAGATGTGGGGCTGCTGTTATACGTGGCACGTAAGGCGTCAGAAACTTTAAGCGATCACGAATACGGTTCCCCCACATCTATTGGAATCAGTTCGAAGACTCGTAATCCCAATACGAGTATGAAACATTTATCATTAAAAAACCTTCTGCAAAATCTTATCTCAGCGCCCGAATAACGCTGTTATCTCCCTTTAGCCGAATTGGCTTCTCCGTTGCAATCACAGACAATCCCAAAATGATTTTACCAAACCGTTTAACATATGAATACAACCTTAAATCACCAGCTTCAGGCCGATTCAGACCCGAGCTTGTTGGAAAACTTTTTCAAAGCCTATCCTCCCGAAAGGACGGAGAAGATTTTATGGCGTTGGCTATTAGCCAGTGTGAAGAATGATTTTACTGGGATTTCCCAGGAGGATATGCAGGAGTTTTCGGATTTCTTCGAGAACCTTCATCGTCTGGAAGTTGTGCTCCACGAGCAGTACAATGAGCGGCAGAGTCAGCTAAAGAAAGGGGAAAGCGCATGAACTTAAACGCTGAACTGAAGGCCAGAAAATGGTCCCTTCTCATTTGTCCTCCTGAATAAATTCTCCCGTTTTCTAGTGTTAACGCTCCTGCATTCTATCTGCTGTTTGCTTCTACACTAAATCTATTACCTGTTTTTCTTCGCCTTGCCTTTCAAAAAAAAGCGCTTTAGAATGCTTAGGGGAATTCTATTGCCTTTTCTGAAGGAGCGAGGCGGGAAGAACATACTCGATCATTAATTCAATTCTTAAAAAATTATACTATGTCCGTTTACTATGATCCGAAGGAATCGCCCGAACGAAGACTTCTCAGAGGATTACTTTTCTTTCTTTTTGCCTTATTAATTGGCCTCATATCTTCTGCCGTTAAAGGCCAGGAAATTTCATCTACCATTAGAGCCTTGCAAAAAGGAGATACCGTTCCTGATCTTACGCTTAGCAACCTGGTGAATACCAGAGAGCCGGCAGAAACAATTCGTATTACAAGTGCAGATGACCGACTTACCGTCCTGATTTTCTTTGGCACTTGGTGCTCCTCCTGTCGTGCTGAATTTCCTTCACATCAGGCTTTACAAAACCAATTCAAAGAAAAGCTCCGCTTGATTATTGTTAGTGCAGAGCCTAAGGCTAAGCTAGCCTCTTTCTTCAGTACCGCCCGTTTTACCGATGGAACTCCTTACACATTCCCATGTGTGGGTGAAGACAAGCAGCTAAAGATGCTTTTTCCTCACAGATTGATTCCGCATCTGGTATGGATCAAGTCCGGTAGAGTGGTAGCAGCCACAGATGGTGAGGAACTTACCGCAGAAAATATTATCACTGTTTTTGAAGGATCAACTCCTCCGTATCAGAAGAAGGATATAGACCCGGAAAAGCCTCTCTTCTTTAATGGAGATCTGCCTGCCTCGGCAACCTTTTCACTTTTCACGAAAGGTCAGGTAGATGGGCTTGGCAATGGAACTAGATTCAGGAGATCCGGAGAAGTGGTTGTTGGGAGGCTATTGCATAACTGGCGCTTGTATAACATGTACCGGGCTGCGGCATCGGAACTTATACCTGGATTCAATGAAAAAAGAGTGTTATCAAATATTCGGGACTCATCAGGTTACTATACCCCGGCAGAAGCTTCTGCGGCAGAGCGCAGGAAGAATTATTGTACCTACGAAATCAGGGTTTCTTTAAAAGAAGCAGACAGTTTGTATGCCTACATGTTGAAAGATCTGAACCGTTATACTCCTTACCATGGCTCCATTGAAAAGCGAAGAGTGAAATGCCTGGTATTAACGGTTATCCCCGGATTTGAAGAGCGCTTAAAGACCAGGGGAGGTACGCCTGAATTATCGTTTTCTCCCGGACAGCCACCTTTGATGGTGAACTATTCCACAAAGATCCTGCTGATTAGGCTTAACGACTTGAAATATGTTCCCATACCCATAGTAGACGAAACTGGTCTGACAGAAAATATTGATCTATCGCTAAGCTTTTTTCCAACCAGCGAAGCCGAACTTAAATCTGCTTTATTAAAACAGGGACTGAAACTTACCGAAAGGGAACGTGAGCTTGAAATGCTTTGCCTTAAAGACGATAAATGATTTTTTATCTAATACCTCTCATTAAATAATTATGATCCAGCATTTTGAAAAATCTATACTCATTAAAATAAATTTCATTGCCATTCTACTTGCACTTTCCGGATTGTTCCTGACCTCAAATGTTGTAGCTCAAAGCGAAAGCTTTGAACTAAGCGGGAAAGTGGTCGACGAGAACGGAAAACCCTTGCCAGGTACATCGCTTGTTGTTGCGGGAAGCACAGTTGCACATACTGATCAGCTTGGGAAATTTGCTATAAGAACAAAAGTTGGTGATGTCCTCTTAGTTCGTTTTGTGGGTTACCAGGATAAAAAGATAACTATACATCCCGGTGATACCTCTCTGATAGTACGGATGGAACCTTCGAGAACCGAAATGGCAGCAGTACAGGTGACTGTTTCTACAGGTTACCAGCAATTGCCAAAGGAAAGGTCAACTGGATCTTTCAGTACCGTTGACGCCAAAGTGCTCGGTCAGCAGGTAAGTACCGGGCTGATGGAAAGATTGGAGGCTGTTGCTAATGGGATTACAGTCGATAGAAATACCAGTCAGCAAGGGCGCCTAATGGTAAGAGGGCTAAGTACCATCAACGGCCCAACTGCCCCGCTTATTGTTTTAGATAACTTTCCTTACGAAGGAGATCTGAATAATATCAATCCTAACGATGTTGAAAGTGTAACGATCTTAAAGGATGCTGCTGCGGCTTCTATCTGGGGCGCCAGGGCTGGAAATGGTGTAATTGTGATCACGACGAAAAAGGGCAGGTATGGGCAGAAAACTCAGATAGAGTTTAACAGCAATGCCGGTTTCGGTGAAAAGCCGGATCTGGGTTATTTAAGGCAGATATCTTCTGCTGATTTTGTCGAGGTAGAGAAGCTGCTGTTTGAGAAAGGTTATTATGATAGCCAGATAAACAATGCAGTTCAAACCGTATTAAGTCCGGCAGTGGAAATATTGCTAAGGAAACAGAATAATATTTTATCAGCTGATGAGGCAGATAGCCAGCTCGACCTGCTTAAGCAGCAAGATATGCGGGACGATTTCAGTAAACACTTTTACCAGCCATCCCTCAATCAGCAATATGCCTTATCGCTACGGGGCGGTTATGAGAATGTTTCCTGGAATGTATCGGGCGGTTATGACGATAATACCTCTAACCTGGATGCCCGCTATAAACGCTTCACATTAAGACTCAACAATAGTATCAAGCCTGTAAAGAACTTAACGATCAGTGCTGGGGGATTTATGACCAGCAGTAAGAGTACCAGTGGTAAGCCAGGTTATGGGGAAATAGGCTCCTTGTATGGTACTTACATCTATCCCTATGCTTCATTTGCTGATGAAGCAGGAAATCCTGTTGCCCTACCGCGAGAGTACAGGCAAAGTTTTTTGGAGACACTGGGAGGAGGGAAATTGCTGGACTGGAAGTATTATCCTCTGGAGGATTATAAAAATACAGTGAGTCAGAACTCGATACTGGACTTAAATCTGCATACCGGCCTGGAGTACAAATTTGCAAGGTATTTCAGCGTGGATTTAAAATACCTCTACGAGCGGCAAAATACTTCCGGAGAGCTAAACCAGGGGGAGAACAGCTGGTTCACCCGAAACATCATCAATACCTATAGTCAGCTTAGTTCTTCAGGTGCGCTGACTTATAAAATTCCAAGGGGTGCAATTTTGGATCTAACTGAAAAGAAGCTTAATAGTCAGAACCTGCGCGGTCAGTTGAATTTCAATAAGGACTGGAGTGTGCACAGTTTTAACGCGATAGCAGGAACTGAAATGAGAGAAACAAGAGTGAATGGGAATATCTACCGCACTTACGGCTATAACGGTAATATTTTAAACAATACCCCTGTTGATTACACTACCGCCTTTCCATCCATTATTAGTGGTTTTACCAGTTTCATCCCTAACCCAGCGGACTTTTCGCTTACCAATGATCGCTTTGTGTCTTATTATGCCAATGCAGCTTATTCTCTTCTCGGTAGATACACGTTGTCTTTGAGCGGCAGAAGGGACGCATCCAATCTATTTGGCGTGGGAACCAACGATAAGTGGAACCCCTTATGGTCGGCGGGATTAGGATGGGAACTTTCAAAGGAGCGTTTCTACTCTCTAAAATTGCTGTCTCTTTTAAAGCTTCGGGCAACCTACGGTTTTAGCGGAAATGTAAATCCTGCCATGACTGGCGTAACCACGATAGAATACCTGCCTGCTAATGCACTTACCGGACAACCCTACGCTCGTTTCCGTACCTATGCTAACCCGGAACTAAAATGGGAAACCGTCCGCACAAGCAATTTAGGGATAGATTTCAGAACTACCGCCGGCAGGGTATCCGGAAGCCTGGAGTATTACTGGAAAAAGGGAGATCACTTATTCGGCAGTGCACTAGTCGACTACACCGCTGGTATAGGCTCCACTATCGTAAAAAACGTGGCCAATATGAAAGGTAAGGGTTGGGATGTAGAGTTGAATAGCAATAATCTTAGCGGAAATCTGCGTTGGACGACTAACCTAAATATGAGTGGCTATAAAGACAGGGTCACTAAATACTACCTGAGTTCCAGGACTGGCAGCACCTTTATCAATACAAAACAAGCTATTTCAGGAGTGGAAGGAAGGCCGGTTTACTCAATATTCTCTTACAAATGGGCTGGCCTCGATGAGACTAACGGAGATCCATTGGGATACTTCAATGGGGAAGTTAGTAAAGACTATACTAGCTTAACAGGTGCTGCAACCACTGTTGATGATCTGAATTATCATGGATCGGCTATTCCTACCCTGTTTGGCTCTTTAGGAAATACTTTCTCCTGGAAAAATATCTCTTTAACCGCCCGCCTGTCCTATAAGTTCGGTTATTACTTCCGCCGTGAAAGCATTAATTACGGAAACTTATTTACCCAGTGGAGGGGAGATCAGGATTTTGCATTACGCTGGCAAGCCCCTGGAGACGAACAGCATACTAACGTTCCTTCCATGGTTTATCCTTATTCCTTTATCAGGGACGATTTTTATGCTGGATCATCTGTATTGGTAGAAAAAGGTGATCATGTTCGGCTTCAGTATATCAATCTTTCCTTTTCGCTGCCTGATAAGTACCTGAGGACTGTGAGCTTGAAAGGTTTAAACTTTTACCTGAACTGCTCCAACCTTGGACTTTTATGGGCGGCCAATACTAAAGGAATTGATCCGGATAATTATTACAGCTATTCCAGTCTTAAGCCTGCGAAAACATTTTCCCTTGGCTTAAAGGCAGATTTTAAATAAAAATAGAGACAAGACTATGTTTAGATTTATATATAAGGCAGTTTTATTGCTACTAATAACGATACTTATTTCCCTATCTGGCTGCGAAGATTTTCTGGATGAAAAGCCTAACCAGAAGCTGGCTGTACCCTCTACATTAGAGGATCTCCAAAACTTACTGGATAATACTGCAGCAATTAGCGTAAATAACGCTTCTTTACCTGAGGTTTGCGCTGACGATTACTACAATAGCGAGACCAACTGGAAGGCTTTGGATCCCTTTCTTAGAAATGCAACGATTTGGGAAAAAGACCTCGGCACGCAGGCAGTTAATTCTTGGCGAAATCAATATACTGCTATCTATTACATGAATTCGGTATTGGAAGGCTTGCAGAGTATTGAAAGAGGCGCTGGAAATGCGCAGCTTTATGACAATATAAAGGGACAGGCGCTTTATTACCGGGCAAAGTCTTTTTTGCTACTGGCTTCTCTTTTCTGCAAGGCCTATGACCCGGCAACAGCATCCAGTGATTTGGGATTGCCTTTAAGAACTGGGACTGACTTTAATAAGGTTTCTAAAAGGGAAAGTGTAGAAGCAACTTATTCTTCAATCCTGAATGATCTGAGTGCCGCAAGCTCCTTGCTAGACAACTCTCAGGTGCATAAGTTAAGGCCAACAAGGGCTGCAGCTTTCGGCTTGCTTAGTCGCGCTCACCTTTTTATGCGCAACTACCCAGCGGTTGGTGCATTCGCTGATTCCTGCCTTCAGATTAATAACAAGCTGCTCGATTATAATACGCTGAAGTCATCGGATACTTACCCAATAAAATATACCAATGATGAAGTTCTTATTTTAAACAGGATAACTGTACCCGCCCCTTTAAATGCTACATCGGGTAAAATTGATTCTAATCTTTACCGCTCTTACCACAACAATGATCTCCGGAAGAGTATCTATTTCAAAAAGAATGCAGATAATTCTTATGGATTCCGTGGGGGCTATGAAGGCAATGGATCTTTTTTTGGAGGGCAGGCAACGGATGAAATTTACCTGATGAGAGCTGAAGCTTTTGCACGTGCGGGAAAGAAAGACGAGGCGCTTCGAGATCTGAATGCCCTGCTGGAGAAGCGTTTCAAGGCTGGAACCTTTGTATCCGTAAGTGCTGCAAGTGCTGATGAGGCATTAGAGCTAATTTTAGTTGAGAGAAGGAAGGAGCTTCTGTTCCGTAATATACGTTGGCCGGATATCAAAAGGCTAAATAAAGAAGGCCGGAATATAAGCTTAGTAAGAAAGATCGGAGAGCAGGTTTATACTCTTCCCCCAAATGATAACCGCTTTGCGCTTCAAATACCGGAAGATGTAATTGCGTTATCGGGAATGGAACAGAATCCGAGGTAAGGATTTTTGAGAGGATTTCTACCATTGGACGGTTTTATATCATAGGTAGCATGATTAGGGAAGCAGGCAGGATGGCCTCATGCCATCCTGCTATTGCTTAATCGCGTTTGTGGTCTGACATTGCCACGATGTCGCTTTCAGAAACAGAATTCAGAAAGCTTTGCAAACCTTGCTGAGTGGAAGCATCCGTTTGAATGGAACAAGGAAGGGTTTCTCCTGAACCACAACCAGAAGGTTCAGCAACTCCTTGTTGATAAGCTGATGCTGACTTTATCTGTGATGAGTTTCCTGTAAATACCCAGGTTGTAGTTCTTCTGGCGCTGGTAAAGGCGCTTCCGATTACTGCTAATGCAATTACTGCTGTGCTTAAAATGTACTTTTTCATGTTTTTCAATTTTTGTGTTTTAAATAATAATAGATGTAGAGTTTAAGGGCTCCTTCACCTGGTGAAAAAGCTTCTTCTGTGTTGGAATTACTGTCTTGACCTCCTTTCTTTAATCAGTAAGCCGGCGATGGATAGGATGAGAAGCGTTATGTTAAATAGTAAATGAGCGTCCCAGGAAAGATAGGAGATAAGACCGCCACAGGTGCATGCTGTATCACCCAGTAGGTCAAGGAGAGCCATTACGACATAGAAAGTAAACACGAGCAGGAGTACAGTTGAGAGCTTGAATCCCAGCTTTCTTGTACTGGGAAAGAACAGAAGGATTACAGTTAGCAATTCAACGGCCGGGATAAACCAGGCAAGTATTCCAGCAATCGATTCCGGAACAGGTTGGTTTAGCATTTGCCGTTGTGTTTCCTCGAAATTCTGTAGTTTACTTAATGAGGAATAGGTATAGACTAAAATTAACAATAGGTAGCAAGTGGTAGTAACCAGATCGGAAGATATATAACCAAGCCTTGCTCTGTTTAGGATCTTGTATTCGATTTCCATAGCCGATGATCTTTACTCTAAAATTAGATCAGCTGAGGCGGGAAGTAAAGGGTCGAAAGTCGCGGGATGCAAAGAAGAATAAGGTTGAGGGATGGAGCAAATGCGTGGTTAGTTCTACCTATTTGCGAAAGATTTCCTGATTCTTAATCCTGCTGAGGTGTTTCCTCGACATGTTCAGGTAGGAGGAAAGCATAGGCAACGTTGCACGATCCGATATAAATCTGGATTGCAACCGGAATAGCCGGTATCTCTCAGCCGCTGAGTTGATCCTCAGGAACTGATCTCGCTGCTGTACTCGTTCATACCGGTACTCCAGCAGTTCCCTAATACCTTGGTTCAGTTCAGGGTAGTCTTTTATCACCAGCATCAGGTCTTCATAGCTGATTTGGTGTACTATACTCCGGTCCATAACTTCAACGTAATCTGATGAAACACCTCTGCTAAAAAAGTTACCTGGTATCAGAAAATCATTATCGGTAAAGAACTCTCTTGTAATTTCATTTGATTTCTGCAGGTAGTAAGAACGAAGCAGCCCTTTTTCTACAAAATAGATTGATCCTGCTTTTTGCCCTCCTCCAAGCAGGATTTGGTTGGGGGAATACACTTGTCTGATAAAGCTGGCTACAAGAGAGGTTTTAGTTTCAGTTGAGATAGAGGTAAGTTCTGTGAGTCTTACAAAAATAGGATGTATAGTCATAGTGATAATTCATGGAACTAATTTAGTCCGCTATTTTTGCAAGACTGGTGACATCAAATAATTTCTTTAAAAAAAGAAAGCCCTTTCGGGCCTTCTTCAACAAGTAGTAACATTTAAAAATTTCTAGTCTGACTCTCGCTTCACCGTTGCCGCTGAAACTGCAGACGCTACTACTCCTGCTGTTGCCAGGTACCCGGCAACTGTAATCACCGCCGCCGGTAAACTTATAGGTGCAGTCAATATAGCTCCACTAATTGCTGCTAGCACTAAACCCGCATTCCTTAACTTCTGAAAGAAGGGAGGACAGGGGGAGCTTAGGCGGGTACTTAAACTTAAGGTATTTTGATTTTTCATTCTGTTAATTTTAATTGTTCAAATTCTGTTAATTAAAGCCGGGGTACATTGTTTACTGCCACCTGGAAATGCAATAGATACTGCTAAGCAATCTCCTTTTTCTGAACACGCCATCTCCTTCGCGACTACCGGCTTCGTTGGTATTGCCTTCTACAGAAATGAGCATATTACTTTGTATCCGATCAACGAAGCCTACATGAGCAATTCTGCCCTTCTCGGGAAAGTAAAGTCCGAAAACATCTCCAATCAATAGCTTTTTGGGAAATGGGCTTCCGCGGATCCAGATCTGCTTGGATTTAGGAAAAAGGGAAGGGCTATAACCTGATCTTGGGTTCGGGATTCCTGCCTTTCCCAGAGCCCAGCAAACAAAACTGGCGCACCAGGGAGACCCTCTTTTTAATCCGGCATAAGCCAGGTACTCTTCTACCCGTACGCCATCATTTTTGCCACTTTTCTCCTTTACTCCAATCTCGGCTGTGTATATAGCCCTCAGGTCTTTTCTGCCTCGAACTGCTTTTTGCTCCTTATTAAAGTTGGTGATGCGAGAGACCTGCGAAAGGAGAAGAAGGGGCAGGATATAGGTTAATATTTTGATCATATTTTCCTTACTGCTGAGGTTAAACGAGGGCTGCAAGCGTGAAAACAAAACTCAGCAGCAGTATTAGGTAAAAGCCCAGGAAGATAAGCACTTTGTGGAGCTCCTTTAATCCCAGGAAGTCTAAGAACAGGTCGAACTGTGCATATTCGGCAAAGTCGGGCCAGATAGACCGGATGAGGATCCAGGTAACAGCCTTGAACGTTAGTACGCCAAGGATAGCCACAAAGACAGCACTCAATATGCCCGGATCCAGGGGCGCAGAGGTTACATCAATTTCTCTGATCAACCAGGGAAAGGCAAGGAATATGAGATACGATAGGCCTAGCATAGCGTACTCTTTTTTAAGTAATAAATTCATCTTTTTCTTATTGTTGGTATTAAGAAGTGAATCCCAGATAGTGTGTGGCCGACGCCTTTTTGAATGCCCTATCATGGAAAAAGAAATAGTAATGTAATTTTTGATTCCTGAAGGCTTCAGGAATGTAGAAATTCGCCACCCGGTCTATCCGTTCTCCGATATTTCGCTCAATTGCATATTCGTTCTTATCGGGCGAATAGATCAATACGGCTACCTCTTCTGCTGCTCCTTCAGGATTGTAATCCAGCTCGATATCCCATTCCACTCTGACGGTAAAGTTTTCCAGTAATTGCATTGCTGTCCTTGTTCTGGCAAGAGAGCCAGAGCTAAACATCAGTTCTGGATAATTGATCTCCAGATCCGGGTACTGGCCTTTGAACCCGTTCTTAAGTAGCTGCGACATGGCTGCTCCATAGCCGCTGGAAAAAGTTTTGCTTTTGCGAGTAATACTTTCTTCCAGCAGACTTCTGATGGGACTTAGCAAGGCCGAGGCCATGGCCATCTTTCGGTGTGAGGCCAGTTGCAGAAGGCTAAACTCCTGTTGCTTTTTCCTGGGAGCACTTCTGATGTAGCTTCTCTTACTGCCGTTGCAGCCTACTATATCGCCGATCCTTCCGGAAAACAGCATCTTTTTTAAGTTACGTAGTATTGCCATAGATTTTAAAGGATTAATGATGAGAAAAGAGCGGGCCGCTGAGGCCCGCTATGATTAATTAAAGTACAGTCACCTCGCCCATGTAATACGAGTTGGAAAGTCTTCCTTTCTCCGGGGAAGTAAGGAAGATATAACCATGAAGAGTATCTCCTGCATAGGTAGCCGGAACCTCAATATCGATCGTTCCATCACCTCTTAGTGCAGGGCTAAGACTGTTACTCATAAACAGTTTTTTAATACTGTTATAGAGGATAACCGTAACCTTGTCGGATACGCTGCCATTGAACTCGTTTGGTGTAGGATCCCAGCTTGCACTAACCTGTCCTGCTGTATCTGCAGTTAGCGTTGCAGCTCCCGGTAAATTAAGCGTTCCCTTACTGAGTAGCACCTTAGAATAATCAATGCTGAATTCAGGATAGACACCTGCGATAGCATTTGTGAGATTGTATTGTACCGCCAGGTTGTAGGCTGTTGCGCGCCCTGTTTTGCCACCGGCAAATCCCAGGTTCAACAGATCTTTCACCTGACCCAGGAAGGCGACCATCATCGCGAACTTCATTTGCTGTTCGATCTGGCCCTGACTGGGGTCTTTTTTACTACGTTTTGCAATTCCGCGGATGTAATTTATTTCCCGCCAGTTACTGCCTACCACACTTCCAACTTTACCACTGAATGAGCCATTTGCTCCATTATTAAATTCTGCCATTTTTTTAAAAATTTAAAGTTTTACCTTTTTGTGAATTATCGCTCAAAACGTATGGATACCGGTATTTTCTGTTTTGATGAAGCAATGTTAAGGGCTATTCCAGCGATCGAAAAATGAGTGAAAGGATTTGAAAGGATTTGAAAGAAATTGAAAGGATTTGAAATGAAAGGCAGGTTAAAATCCCTCAGCTTCGTCTGTTATTCGTCTTTTCTTTTACTGTTTGCTAAGACTGATTCGGGATCGGTTCGGGAAGGCTTTTACTGTTGTTTACCTTTTCTTTTACTAGTCTTTTGCAGTTCTTTTTCTTTTCTTTTACTAAAGTCGGCCAAGACTCGGCCGAGATTCGTCCAAGAGTCGTAGGGTTTCCGAATCGGTCTTAAACCCATCCCGAAAAGAGGTAAAAGACTTGCCGAAGAGAACCCTTTAAGCCTCTGGTTAAGAAGGTGTTTAAAGAAATGTTAATAAAAGGGGAAGTGTTGAATAATTTATTGCTGTATGTCACCACTTTGCGAAAAAAGCTGGGCTATTTTGGACAGATAACAACAAAAGGAGGTTTTATGATGAGAAATTTTACTAAATCTGGTTTTGAAAGATTAAGGAGCCCGCCAGGTTGAGAAAAACGTGATAGTTTTCATACTATCCTTAGAAAAAGTACACGTAATGAACTGATAAAGGTTTTCTTCTTTATTGTCTCCGCTTTATTAACGCTCCTAAACCTTTGTCCTAGGCATTACCACCAAATAATTATTCGCAATTTTTTCCGGTATGTGTATTCTGCCCGGAAAAATCATTTTCAGTTTAAACCCCTAATAACATGTTAAATGAATTAAAAATTCAATCCCTAATGACAGAGCAACTTCAGGTGCTCAAAGAGATCCGCAAATTTTTTGAAGACTTCTTCAAACCTAAAAAAGTTAATAAAGAAGAGTTGAAAGACGACAATTATGTAAAGACCCTTCTTGGCATAAGCGACACTACACTTTGGCGAATGAAGCAGAGTGGAATTCTGCTTGGTTCTAAAATTGGCGGTCGTGATTATTATTCTCACGAGTACCTGATGCAAGTGTACGAAGACCGCAAAAGGAAAAAGGGAAAATAGAGTTTGGAAGAGGGGAGGTGCTAGCTACTTCCCCTTTTGTTTCATCAGCTTAGCTAGTGTTTTTTATTTAAATTATAATTACATTTCAAAAATCCTTATGCAAGATTTTAATTACCGCCAGCACTTAATTAATATCCATCAAGATCTTCAATACTTCGTAAACGAGCTTTATGCCTACGGTTTGAGGATCGGAGAGAAGGGCGAGCTATCCGATATGCACAAGATCTTCGAAGTAGGAGACGAAATACCAGGGGATCTGGACATCTTGTGGGCTTTAGAAAGCGAGGCTGTTGCTGGCTTTGTAAAGATCATTGAATCTCTTTTCGAAATACAAGCCTCTCTGGTTAACCTGAACGCACTTTCTGAAGAAGAGTTGGAATTATCTAAGGAGCTTGAATCGGAAGAAGACCCTGAGGAAGAAAACGAACTTCCAGATCTTGGTGTTTACCTGAACGCCCAACGCTTTGTCTACGGCGAACTTCTTAACGCTTTTCTTGCCACCTGGCAACTGGCCCATCAAACTGAAGAAGTTCCGGAATCAGCTATCAGTCTTTTTGACGATTATTTCTTCGATGGCAAACTAGAATTAGCATCGGAAGATGCAAATGTTCAGCTACTGATGGAGGGTATAAACGAGATATTAGAGCTAAACAGGGAGATTAATTATTATGAGGATGAAGATGAGGATATGGATATGAGGAAAATGGGCTGGACAATGGAGTAGAGGAGGGTAACAGCTTCTGTAAATCGGAATAATTCAACCTACAATTAGATAAAAGAGTCGATTGTCCAACATTAATGCTTACATGTCCAAGGTATAAACTGGTGTTGTTGTTATGTTTGTAACTGGCCAATCTGCTAATTAAACTAATGCTTGCTGCTGAGAAACTTCTTTTTTCGTTAGTTTTTGTTTTTTTACAACTCAGCAATGCTGCTATTGTAAAAGCACAGACGGGTGATATTCAAAGTGTAATTTACAAAGCTATTGAAAAGGCCAGACCTGCGAGTGTAAGGATCTGGGGCTTTGATACGGTTTCAAAACAACAGAATAGCGCTCAATTTAGCGGAGTAGTAGTTACCTCAGAGGGCCATGTTCTTACCGTTGCACATACGATCAAACCCGGAAATACCTATAAAATTTTGTTTCCGGATGGGTTGGAAGTGTTAGGGGTGGCACACGGACGAATAGGGATGGCAAATGATGCCAATCGCCCCGATATGGGAATGATTAAAATTCAACCGAAAGGAAAATATCCCTTCGCAGAAATGGCCTGGTCCGGATCTCTTAAACCTGATGAGCCTTGCTTAAGTATAGCTTATCCGGAGAAGCTGAATCAGCTTTTTCCAACAATAAGATTTGGCGTAATTGCAGATACTCAACTTCATTATGGATTTCTTCGTTCTACTTGCAAAATGGAACCGGGGGACTCCGGTGGCCCGCTTTTCGATTATTTAGGCCGGGTAATCGCATTACATAGCAGAATTGATACTCTGGAGAAAGATAACTACGAGGTGCCGGTCGATCTCTATAGAAAGTACTGGACTGCCCTGAATGAAGTTAAAGATTACGAAACATTACCCTCAACCTTAGATAGCATTGGAACAGATCCTTTGAAAGATGCCATTCTTACCATGACAGAGCTTAAGGCTTTAACAGCTTCTAAGCGCAAAACAAGTGTGGTTAGTATCCGTACTTTTGACCACGGGAACGAGGTATCTATTCTGGGAACAGTTATTCAATTTAAAGGATCCTTGTACGTCCTAAGCAAAAGTTCTGAAGTGGGTGATAAGGGATATATTCTTGCCGCTGGTAGAAAAAATAACTTTAGTATCGTAGCCAGGGATAAGGATAAAGACCTGGTATTATTAAAGATTAAGGGGAGTTTACATAAGTCCATTTCAGCACTGCCTCCAGCTTCATCAGATCAAGTGGAACTTAAGACCGGAGCAATATTATCTGCTCAGTTAGCAGCAAATAAGGTAATGACGGGTGTTTTAAGCAGTGGAGTATTCGATCTACCCTTAATGTTCAGCAGAGGATACTTTGGCGCCAACGCTGTTTTTAGAAACAGTAAAGTTGAATTGTCAAGTATTTACCCGGGTAGTCCGGCTGAAACAGGAGGGCTGCAATTAGGAGATAAAATTCTGGAAATAGGAGGTGTTCCCATGACTGCCCCTATTGATTATGGGAGAACATTAGGGGAATATATCCCGGGGGATGATGTAAAAATCAATTTGGAGAGAAATGGGGCGAACATGGTTAAAGTAATAACCATGAAAAAAGTGCCTGAAACGTCGCACCCTGCAGGCAAATTCCCAGGAGGAAGTAGTACGCGTTGTGACGGCTTCAAAAATATTTTTGTTCATGATATTGCCGTGCGGGCGGAAGAGTGTGGGAGCCCAATCTTCACAAGCGACGGTAAATTCATGGGGATCAATATTGCCAGGTTCTCCCGTACCGCAACTGTAGTTATCAAAACATCAGATATTGAATCGTTTCTTGAAACTTCTGTGAAAGAATAAGGGTTATTTAATTCCCTCAAAGGAATATAATGCCTACGAGCCCTCTGATAAGTTATACTTGATGAAAGCCCTGGATTTCTATGATAGCAAGGAGTTGAATAATTATATTGACTCAGTAAGGAAGATTGAGTATGGTAAACTGGATGTCGTTTCTAGAGAATAATCCATGATATTTATTGGATGTGTGGACCGTTGCCACTTGTATTTTGCCGGATCTTAACCTGTTCCTGGATCTGACTCGTTCTTCAAATTTGCTGCGATTTTCATCAAGGATTCATGCTAAACAAAACCATACTATCAATTTTTCTTATAGCTCTTAGCAGTTGCTGTTATATAGGACCTCGAACACCGTATGGCCTTTCCTTGCTATTATTTATATCTCTTCATTATTAATAATACCCTCTTAATATATTATTAACCTCTCGTTAATTTAATTTCTAAAAAGTGACCCAAGTCCTATTTTTTTGTTTCACCCCTGTCTAACTTTAATAAAAGAATAAAATTAAGACATGGTTAATCAAGAAGTTACGCGAAAGACGATCCTGGAGGCTGCAAGAACTTTAATTAAAAAGTTGGGCTGGCAGAGTTTAACGGTTGAAATGCTGATAGCTGAGGCAAAAATTAGCAAATCAACTTTTGAAAACTATTACAAGAACCTGGATGAGCTCAAAAAGGCATATATCCAAAGTCAGGATTTCTGGTTTAAGCAACTTGGAAAATTGAGGAAGCCAGATTTTAATATTAACTCAAGCAAAGAGGTAAAGGAATTCCTGAAATCATTGATGGTTGAACGGCTCAATTTCATTTTTGAAAGTGAAGAATGGCGAGATATTATTCGGGAACAGGTTCGTACTAGTGCCCCCTTATTTAGTATTATTATTGAGACCAGAGAAAATGCAGCCTCCCTGGTACTAGACATTGTAAATCCTTTTTTCTCAAATTCAACTGTTGAAATTGGAGCAGCTATGGCCATGGTATTCAGTTCAATAGATTTCTTTAGCCTTCCGGAAGCTCCATATGGTTTCCTTGGTTTTAGTGCCGGCAGCCGGACGCCAGAACAGCGGCAGGATCTGATTAAAACAATTGATTTAGTAATAGATGAAGCCTTTTCCAAATGTCCGGAATTAGTTAATTGACCAATCTATTCTTGAGCGAGAGATCGTTGCAAAGCTCAGCTGATAGTCGCTTTAAGAGGTCGAGGTGTATCTTTAAATAGGAGAGATGATGGAAAGAAAGCCGTTCTAATTAAGTTCGGCTTTTGTGTTTTAAATCATTTTTCTTATTCGGTTTAGCCTTGAAATTAAGCTTATATAATTAAACCTATCCGAGATGGACAACCTACCCGAGAATAGAAATTCTGTAGATACTATTTTATCAGATTTTGAGGCTGAGCAATATGTCAAGGCTTTTTGGCGAGAGCCGACAGATGATGAATTGAATGAGCTAGCCCTGCATATAGCAACAGATTACATTGAAGGGATGAGTAGATATATGGAACTTGAGATGGACGATGTCGAAATGATTATAATGTTAGAAGAACAAAAGCAGAAGAATCTAAATGAGCTCAAGAGCTTAACAAGAGTAATGGAGATGCCAGGGTTGAACGCTATAGTGTTTTATACCCTGGCATTTTGTTTTTCCAAAACCCGAAAAGACAATAAAATCTGGTTCGGGGATGGTTTCATACGTTATATTAAGCGAGATGGGGTTTTGTGGTGGCACGATGAAGAGAATGATGTTTTGTTTGAGTTTTAAAAAACTTTTGCAGCCGGCTTCGTTGCCAGTACCCTTTTTGTAACCTGGCATCGTATCTGCTTTACAAGCCAGGACCGGATATTTCAGGAAAGATTGATAGCATTTCCCCTGCGCATAAATAAGTGTAGCACCATGAGTAGAAGGAAGAACTTAAAGTTCAACTTCCATTTGAATATTGCACCGCTCGTAGGGAGAGGGTGCTCCCGTTACTTTCTTAAAACCAAGTTTTTGATAAAGTGAAATAGCGGGCTTCAAAATGGTATTACTTTCCAGGTAGATCTTTCTGGCGCCAAGTTCTCTGGCTTTGTGCAATGCCGCTTGTCCCAGGAGCCATCCAATATTCTTGCCCTGAGCCTCCGGCGAAACTGCCATTTTCGCTAATTCGAAATCGCAATCTCCTTCCTGCATTTTAAGTAATGCACATACACCCATTGGTAAATCGTCATAGAGCGCTACTAAGATATAGCCACCTTTTTGAATGATGCTTTCATCGGGATTATCTAGTGCTTTATGATCTGAGGCTTCCATCTTAAAGTACTTAGTTATCCATTCTTCATTTAAGCTTCGAAAGACAGAAGCATATTCAGGCTTATAATCAACGATCTTTACTTTAGCACTTTCACGTTTCTTTTGAACTTCTTTTACCCGGTCGAAAAGGGATTTTTGATCAAGGAGGTACTCACATTCCTCAATGGCTTTCCACAAATCGCAGGTGGATTGCGATAAAAGCTCATTAACCGCTTGCCCTACGTCAAGGTACTGCGATTGCATAGGTTCAATGATTTTTCTGCCTTTTTCAGTCAGCTTTATCATATTGCGGCGGCCATCATTTTTATCCTTTGTTTCTTTTACCAAACCGGCCTTCGACATCTCCCGCACAATCTTGCTTACCGAGGGATGGCTGTGGCCTATATCTTTCGCTAAAGCGGTGACACTTTTACTACCCTCTGAGGCTAATATGAAAAATACCGGATACCATTTGGGCTGTATCGGCACCTGGTATAATTTGTAGATCTCCTCGGCATCACTGGAGATTCTATCTGTAAGTAATCTTAAGCGGCTTCCAATTGCAGCTGGGCCAGCGTTACTAAAAAAAATATTCATACGATTACGTAACTGGTTACGCAAATGTAGAGAAAGTGTCCTTTTAGTCCAAACAGTTGCTAGGAAAACTGATATATTAATGACTTAAACTAATTACTTATAGAATGACTAAGGCTAGAACATTTATCAATCCTGAGTTGGTGAGGCAAGGGAAAGATGAAAGAAAAGCGTTTTTTTAGGTAAAAAATTGTGTTGCAAACCTGCAGCGTTAAGGGCCAGGATGGCAAAGGTGGATGAGATCATCCGTGGGATGGATCAGCTACTTCAATTCGACATTAGTGTTTAAGGTCATTTTTCTCGTGGAAACTAGTTTTTAATTTAGGAAGACAAACTTTATTACTAAAAATTCATGAATAAAAAGGATTTAACTGAATATCTTGACTATTGGAACCAGCAGGATAAAGCCGAAGGCGGATTTAAGCCAATTAATCCCTACCAGTTAGGAGGGTATATGATCTCACCAAGCTTTTTCCTTAAATGGTATGTGGACAAGGAGGAATTTATTGCTCTTGCAAAAGAGATGGAGTTCGATTTGAGTGAAGTGGAGAGCTCAAAGATGAGTTTTCAGTACGGCGATCAGAATGTAGAAATAGAAATTTATCCGGAGCATGAACACTAGGTTTTCTTTGGAGCTTCTCCGAAGACTTTATGTTTCTATAGAAGGGAACTGGAGTGAACTTTAGCTTGCCTGGCTCTTATTTACTCCTCTCTCTGACCTTAAGCTTTTGCCAAGAAAATAAAGATAAAGTCCTAAATAATGCTATAGTTTAAACCGTCTTTGCAAATTTCCTTCCGGCTCAATCTTTTCACTAATATTGGAAAAGCTTTGATTGCTCATTATAATATCAAAAGTCGCTTTATCCATCCTATCTTGCTGAAATGAGTATTCAGCAAATCTTTTAATGAAGTTAAAGTCATTGCTCTGGTAGCGAAGCAGTTCCATACCCTTAAATGTTATCAAATTTTCTGCCTCATTCAATCCACCATTATATATTAGGTCAGTTCGATCGAAGTAAAAGTAATAATGCGAGAAGTTCTTGAAGTTTTCATTAAAGTTAATCAATACTGTGTCTTTCGAGATCGCTAGTCCATTTTCTAAAATCCTTCTTCTATTCGCACGATCAAGAGATTTATTGGGCGAGTCAAGAAAAAGCTGAACTTGTTGAGTGAAGTAACCTGCATCCTTCGCTTTATCTACCAGCTTCGAGAATTTGGGGTCATTGAAAACGGTTTCCAGTATAATGTCTCGCCTGTGTTTAATGGATTTGTCGAATAGTTCAAAGATCCTTCCCTTAAACACATCAGTCATTAAAATGTCGAAGGTTTCCAGTTGAGATATACGGGAACGTATAAAACTGGATTTCCCGACAGCATTAGGTCCTGTAACAAAAACAAGTTCAGGGGTGCTCATTAATAGGCGCTAGATAGGTATCAATCACCTCAACGGGATAGCCATTCTCATCATACTTATAATCTACCAAGGCTAAAAATATTTCCCCCGTTGGTAGCTCTTTTCGAAGGTACCCCCCGTCAGCGTTCCGTTCGGAGTAGTAAGGATTGCCCAATTCGAAAGCTCTTTGTCTTCCAAGCTCATGTAGATTTGTTAAATTCTTAAGTAGTTCATCGACTTTGCTTAACGCTTCCATATCCTAAGGTACTTATTTCAAAGATACAAAAATTGAACTGAATGGTTTTATATCTGCCTAGGAGAACTTGCTCCTCCTTCAAAAATTGTAAGAATGTTACAGGCAGGGTAAGCTTGAACAAGGTCTGGAATCTTTAAAGGGAAAAGTCATAGTACTTGAATGGGACGGCACACGAAAACCTCTTATGCGTTTACTGAACAAGGTGTTGCTTTGTTATCAGAAATAGTGATAGAGCTATCTCGGTGAGTATCCAGATTACCTGCTACGGTTGCTTTATTCTTGAATCCCCTTGTAGGGGCCTGGAAAAGACCATTAGGTTGCCGTCCTATATCAATATCTAGAAAGAAAGAGGATAATTAAGGCTTTCGTAAATCTGTGCTATTCTTCCCGACAAACGGGTTATTTATCCCACGTAAATCAGCCCACCTTTGAAATATCAAAAACAACAAAAAAAATATTACAATCATGAGCAAGACAATTTTCATCACAGGAGCATCTAGAGGATTTGGAAAACTTTGGGCAGAGGCCTTTTTAAAACGTGGCGATAAAGTAGCTGCAACTTCGCGTAACATCAGCGGACTACAGGATCTGAGCGATATATACGGTGACAGCTTTTTACCAATTGCCTTAGACATAACCGACCGTGAGGCAGCCATTGAGGCGGTAAATAAAGCGCATCGTCATTTTGGAAGTCTGGATGTGGTCATTAACAATGCAGGATATGGTGTATTTGGCGCAGTTGAAGAAGCAAGCGAGCAGGAAACCAAAGATGTATTTAATGCCAATGTCTTCGGTACATTGTGGATTACACAAGCAGCTCTGCCCATTTTCCGTGAACAGCGTCATGGTCACATTATTCAACTGTCGAGCGTTCTGGGCGTTTGGTCGTTGCCAACATTGGGAATTTACAATGCCACCAAATTTGCTGTGGAAGGCTTTAGTGAAGCCCTGGCTAGTGAGGTAGCCGAATTTGGCATTAATGTAACGCTAATAGAACCTAACGGCTACACTACCGATTTTGGTGGTGCATCAGCAGTGCAGAGCAAAGCTATTGCTGCGTACGACAATATCAAAGCCAGCCTTGCTACAGCGGAAGGCCTGCAGTCTGATGACTATGGCAAACCTGAAGCTACCGTACCTGCCATTCTAAAATTGATTGATGCAGAAAATCCGCCCTTACGCCTCTTCTTAGGCAAAGTTGGTTACAGTAAAACAAAACGTGTGTACCAGGAAAAACTTGACACCTGGAAAGCATGGGAAGATGTATCTGTAGCTGCACATGGCTGATTAAGCGGAATCGGGCGCTCTCTGTTGTCCAACAAAAGCAGGGCGCCCTTACCATCATTATAGAAAAATATTGCAAGCTAAGAGCAGTATTTGGTTTTATTTTTTAGTGATAACGCCCTACATTGTATGACAATATGAAACATTACAGCACACTTACGGATCTGCACAAAGGAAATGGCTGGGCTCCGCCGGAACACCCCCTGTTTAGTGTGATAGGCTGTCAGAGCGACTGCCCTTTGGGTGACCGTGAGTTTACCTCTGACTGCTATATGATCGGCTTCAAAAAGGTTAAATCAGGCGTGATACTTTATGGTCGTACAGAGTATGACCATTCCAACGGATCCATGATGTTTGTAAGACCCCGGCAGATCATCGAGATGAAGAACCTGGAGTTTGAAGAAAGGGGATTTATGCTGCTGATCCATGAGGATTATTTGAACGGGCATGAACTTTATAAAGCTATCCAGAAATATGGCTACTTCGATTATGAGGTCAACGAGGCGCTGCATCTGTCGCCACGTGAAGAAGCCGTTATTTGGGAGCTGCATGATAAAATCAAATCGGAATATGAAAATAACCCGGACGAGTATAGTAGGGAAATCATCCTTGGCCATCTTGCGTCCGTACTGATGTATGCACAGCGCTACTACAAACGCCAATTTGTTAATCGCACCGAAGTATCGGGCAAAACGGCTACCCGTTTTCTTGAGGTTCTTCAGGACTATTACCACAAGGGCCTTTTACAAACACAAGGATTACCATCGGTGAACCATCTGGCTGAAAGCCTGTTTGTCTCCCCGCGATACCTGAGTGATTTGTTGAAACAGGAAACCGGCAAAACGGCGATGGATCTGATTCATATCTCATTAATTAGTGAAGCCAAGAACCTTTTGAGGGAAGGACAACAGGGTGTTGCTGAAATTGCCTACCAACTTGGCTTTGAGAATAGTTCTTACTTTACCCGTCTGTTCAAAAAGCAAACTGGCATGAAGCCACTGGAATTTAAAAAGTTACATCTGAACTGAACGGTATAAGATAATTCACCCAAGAACTGAAATTTGATTGATCAGCTTTTGGGTAAATCTGCTACAATAGATATCCCGGTTCTGTCCCTGAATGCCTGGGGTGAAACTTTAGTGATCTTTTTAAAAAACCTGCTGAAGTAAAACTCATCCTGAAACTTCAGATTAAAAGCAATTTCCTTGATGCTTTGCCGTGTCAGGTGAAGTTGCTTTTTAGCTTCCAGTACCAGCCGCTCCTGGATTAACTGCGATGGCGTCTTTTTAAAGTAGTGCTGGCTGCGACGGGTGAAATTATCCGGTGTCATTGCCAATAGACTGGCATAGTCTGCCGGTTTGCGCAGATTAAGGTAATGCTGATCTAAAAGCTGCCTGAATTTTTCCATCTGTTCATCTTTTTTGATTAAAACAGAAGTTCCATCAAGCTCCCTCATTTTGATACTGCTTGATTTCGCAAGAAAGAGTTGCAAATAGGAGCGGATAACGATCTCGGAAGGGCAGTCCAGCCTTGCTTCCTCCTCCATTTCCTTTAGTATTCTTGAAAAGCTAGCGGACTGAGTGTCGGAGAGAGAAATGATCGGATCTAAATAGATATTGTTGAACAAAAGTCCGTTACATGCAACTTCTTTGCGATGATATTCGATGCAATAAAAATCACCGTGGAATTGCAGCACAACGCATCGCAAATTAATGCAGTCCCGCAGGTGAAGTACTTGTAAGGGGGTAGCAAATAAGAGAGCAGGAGCGGTAAACGGGAAAGCACCGAAATCTGCCTGAAATATACCTTTTCCTTGTGTGATCAGTAAAATGGTATATTCTGAATATTGCGTGGGATTGCATAAGGCTTCTCCCTCCAGGTGTTGCAAGCCTAACAAATATTCGCCAGATGAAGAATAAATAACCGGTATGGGCTTTAACATACTATAAGTATTGCGCATTGTGATCTGCATTCAAAAATAGAGGATTATGCGCTCCTTCAGCTGATATAATTATCAAATTTATTATCGATCAGAGATAATCTTAAAAGACGGTGTAAAATGTTCAAATGAGTCTAACCAATCTGTCGAATCGTTGCCGTGTAAAATCTGTAGTTATGGATAAAAAAGGGGCTTGAAGGATTTGTCCATGGATTGGCCTGTTCGGTCCATGTTCCGGCGTTGGAGGCAGCTGTATTTTTGGTAAAAAAATAAACAGCATGAAAAATTCAATCATAAATACTGTAGCCAGCCTGGACCAATTTGGAAAAAATGCCATACGCTTCGGAATTGTCGTCGTATTTCTTTGGATAGGTGGCCTGAAGTTCTTCACTTATGAGGCCGACGGCATCGTGCCTTTTGTGGCAAACAGTCCTTTTATGTCTTTCTTTTACAACTTTCCTACTGACTACAAGCAGCACATGAACAAGGAGGGCGAGCTGATTGCCGCTAACCATGAGTGGCATGTTCAAAATAATACTTATGGCTTCTCAAAAGGCCTGGGTATCCTGCTGATCACGATGGCTATTTTAGTTGCCCTGCACCCTGTAGCTCCTCTTTATAGTATAATCGGCAACATATTAATTCTTATAATGACGCTCGGTACCCTGTCATTTCTGATAACAACACCTGAAAGTTGGGTGCCGCATCTGACTGACCACCAATGGGGATTTCCTTATTTATCAGCACGTGGCAGACTCGTTATTAAGGACCTTGTCATCCTTGGTGGGGCCATTGTTACCATGAGCGATTCGGCCAGGGCATACCTCAACCGCCACCCTCATATCTAACAACAGCTTATTACTTATTAATTCATATATATCATGAAAACTATCACAGTACCTGCAAGAGAGCAGGTAAGCACTGAATCGCAGGCAATTTTTGATCAGATACAGAAAAAAATGGGAAAAGTTCCTAACCTGTACGCAACTATCGGCTATTCTGCCACGGCGTTGAAAAGCATGCTGGATTACGAAGCAACTCTAACAAGCAGCAGCATTTTTACAGCTAAGGAGCGTGAGGCCATTAACCTAGTCGTTTCGCAGGTAAATGCTTGTAATTATTGTCTCGCTGCTCATACCGCCATTGCTCAAATGAAAGGCTTCACTAAGGAGGAAACCATTCAGATCAGGAAAGGCATTTCGAAAGACACAAAATTGGATGCCATTATCCTTTTGGCGCAATCAATTGCAGAGAATAAAGGCCAGGCAGATGTTACGCTTACCCACAATTTTTTTGCTGCAGGTTATGATGAAGCCGCTTTAATCGAGCTGATCGGACTGGTCACTTTGAGAACATTTACTAATTATGTTTACGCTGCAACCGAAATCCCGATCGATTTTCCTTTAGCAGATCCAATCAATTGAGAATCGGTTACTCTTAAGTCTATTTACAGCATAAGTGCTTAATTGTCACTTATGCTGTTTTTGATTCCAAAATCCGACTCTGATGGAAAGAAAGCCGTTCCCTCTCCAAAATGGACAACCTACCCGAGAATGGAAATTCTGTAGATACTATTTTATCAGATCTTGAGGCTGAGCAATACGTCAGGGCTTTTTGGCGAGAGCCTACAGATGAGGAATTGAAAGAGCTAGCCCTGTACATAGCAACAGATTACGTTGAAGGGATGAGTAACTATATGGAACTTGAGATAGGCGATCGCGACAGGATTCTGGAGGAAAATCCTTGAAAATCCTCCTATAACAGCCAAGTGGCTTCATTCCCATGTAAAACTGTTCTCTTCAGCAAAAACAGGATGCATTCCTTCCCGTCAGGATTTGCAATGTTTATGATAATGAGGATTGGATATAATATAAATTATGACTTATTTAGCTAACAACAATAACCAATATGAATTAACCATTAACAACGAGGAATAGGGACCTTTATTTTTTTATCTTTCAATGACAACGTTAGCGTAATTGTTAAAAAAGATGGAAATTTAGAAACATCCTTCCCCTGATCATTAGTTTACCTATATGGATGATAAGGAAGAGCTACTTTTACAGCAAATAAAGAATGGAGACGGACTGCGGGGCTATGAACAGATCTTCAAGCATTATTATAAGGGAATAGTATTAGAAGCCTTTTACATTCTTAAAGATGAGATGGAGGCTGAGGATCTGGTGCAGTCATTTTTTTTGGAGGCCTGGGAGAAGCAAATTCTAGGTAATATTAACACCTCTCTACGGTCTTATCTTCATACTGCAGTCAGGAACCGCTGTTTTAATCTGCTGGAAAAAAGGAAAACCGAGGAAAAGAGGCTGAACAGCTTTTTGGATACTTTAGATGAATTTTCTGTTAACCCAGACCTGGAGAGGAAGGAATTTTCTAAACGACTCGAACTGATGCTAGCCGCCTTGCCGAAACAGCGTTTGGAAGTTGTAAACCTAGTATATTTGGAAGAAAAGAAGTATCAGGAAGCAGCCAGCGCTATGGGAATTAGTATCAATTCGGTTAAAACTCACCTGAAGCTTGCTCTGAAGAGTTTACGATCAAAATTAAATTCTTTAATTTGATTCACCCGCTTTTCTGTAATAGCTGTCAACGAATAAATGAAAGAGGACAAGGATATCATTTCGCTAATGTTTCAGAAGCTGGGAGGAACCATTTCTCCTGAGGATGATGAATTTTTGAATGACCGTCTTCTTGAAGATGAAGAGCTAAGAGAAAAGTGGAAGGAGATCGAGACGTTTGGTAAATCGCATTCGTCGGAAAGATTCCTTAAGAAAATTAACGAAGAAACAGCCTGGAGTAAAATTGAAGCTCAGATAGAAAAATTACAGGCAGAGGAACCTAGGAAATACTCTTACAAGTTTTATTTTCCTGCTGCGGCTATTTGCATTATCACATTTGCCTTATCAATTTATTTTTATCTTAAGCCCGGCGTAGCAGAACATTCAACGGCGATTAAAAAGCAGAGTTTTCCTGCGGGTATTAAACTGACCCTGCAAGATGGGACGTCTGTTGATTTAGATGTTAAGGGAAAGAAAGATATAGATGTCCTGGGTACTACCGTTACTGCAAGTGAGGACGGCCTTTATCTAGGCAATGTAAAAGGAGATTCAAATCAGTGGAGTACACTAAGCATCCCTGCGAAACTGGATTATAAAATTGTTTTGGCAGATGGGACGGAAGTCTTTTTGAATTCCTCCTCGAGTTTAAAATTCCCTATCAAGTTCACAGGGATAAAAAGAGAAGTTTTCCTAGCAGGCGAGGCTTACTTTAAAGTAGCTAGAGATGAAAAAAAGCCGTTTATTGTTCACACACCTGAAACGGATGTTCAAGTACTTGGAACGGAATTTAATATAGATGCCTATACTCCAGCCGTTGTTACATCCTTAGTTCATGGGGCAGTGAAAACTTCCGCAGGTAACGGCGATCACATTGTTTTGCACCCAGGCATTCAGGCTAAATATTTAAGAGGAAAAGGCTTTTCCACTTCGTCATTTGACCCAGCCTCGGTTACTTCCTGGATGGCGGGATCATATCATTTTGAAGATGAGGATTTGGCTACCATTGCTAAAATTATTCCACGCTGGTTTGATATTAATAGTGTAGTATTTGATAATAAATCACTGGAAGATCTTCGCATTACCGGGGAGATAAACAAACATAAGCCTTTAAACCTGTTTCTGCATAATATCGAAGCTGCCACCGGAGCAAAATGTATCCTTAAGGGGGATGTCCTTCATCTAAAATAATATCCCACAAAAAAAATACAATTCTTTTCACCCGTTTTCATACTATTTCTGTCTAGGGAGAAAAATAACCAATTGTATGAAGAATCTCACACCAGGCAAAGGTTCGGTTCTTGCCTTTGCATTTTTAATGCTATTTATGAACACGCTGTTTGGTTATACGCAGAACAATGTTTCTATAACTAAAAGCAGTACAACAATCTCACAGGTCTTTAAAGAGATCAAAAAGCAAACAGGCTTAACGGTATTTTACAGTAATACCTTATTGAACGACAAAGAAGAGGTGAAAGTCAACTTTGTTAAAGCAAGCCTGGAGGAGGTTATGAACTACCTCCTGAAAGGCAAAAATGTTAGCTGGAATATAAAGGACCAGTACATCGTGATTCAGAAGAACCAGCCTAGAACAACTACGACAGTTGAAGAGGCTGAACAACGTGAAAACATCACAGGAACAGTTACCGACGAAAAAGGAGTGTCGCTACCTGGTGTAAATGTGAAAGTAAAGGGAACAAATACTGTAGCAATAACAGATGCGAATGGACGGTTCTCTATTGTTGTTCCTAATACCAGCTCCGTTCTAGTTTTTACCTATATAGGTTTCTCAACTTTGGAAAGGACTGTTGGAAATCAAAAGACACTAAAGATCACTTTAAAAGAAACCTCTACTGGCCTAAATGAGGTAGTAGTAGTAGGATATGGAACTGTAAGGAAACGCGATCTTACCGGTTCGGTTGCTTCAGTTAAGGGAGCAGAGATTGCCGAGGTTCCATCTGCGAGTATCATAGAATCTATTCAGGGTAAAGTACCGGGAGTAGATATTACCAGAAGTAGCGGGTCTGCCTCTTCCGGCGTAAATATTACGGTTCGTGGTAATCGCTCTATCAGCGCGACAAATGGTCCATTGTTCATTGTTGACGGGGTTCAGTATTCGGAGATTCAGGATATTAATCCAAATGACATCGAGTCTATGGATATCCTTAAAGATGCCTCCTCAACAGCTATCTATGGTTCCAGAGGAGCAAACGGGGTTATTATCATCACCACAAAGAAAGGAACTACCGGAAAAGCAACAGTTTCATTTAATCCTTATGCGGGTATTTCACAAGTTGCCAGGTATCCTAACGTCATGAATATGGAGCAATGGACTGCCTTAAGGAGGGAAGCTTACCGAACAAATGGTGTGACTGATGATACAAAAGCTTTTAATAGTGCAGAACTGACTGCAATTGCTAATAACCAGTTTCTTAATTATCAGGATCTATTGATCCATAATGGTACACAACAGGATTATCAGTTAGGTGTGAATGCAGGCACTGAAAATACTAAAGTTTATTTTTCACTGGATTATTTACGTGAGAAAGGGATCTTTAAACAGGACTGGTCTAATCGGTATGCTGGAAGATTAAATATTGATCAAAAAATCGGAAAGTTTTTCAAAGCAGGGATGCAGGCACAGCTCACTCGTTATGAACAAAGTATCCGCCGAGATCCTTTAAATCAGGCAAATAAGATCAATCCTTTAGGTACCGTTTATGATGATCAGGGAAATTTCATCGTTTATCCTTTAAGTGGTTCTGCGGTTAGCCCTCTGGCTGATGAACAACCCGACGTTTACACTAACCGTAACTTGCTTACAAGAGTGCTGACGAATGCTTTTATCGAGGTAAATCCGGCGAAAGGTTTAACAGCACGGTCTACACTTGGGTCAACTATCCTTAACAATCGTGGTGGAACTTATGCTTCACGTACTTCTATCGATCGGAACGGTTCTGCTCCTTTAGCAACATATACCGCAGGAAACGGATTTTTAATAAACCTTGAAAATGTTGTTAACTATCAGAAAACCATTAATAAGCATTCCCTGACGCTGACTGGTGTGAATAGCTTTTTATGGAATAGGGCGGATACCATAAGAGCACAGGGGGAAAATCAGCTATCGAAGAGCCAACTTTTTTATGCACTGGAAAATGCCACCCAGAATATAGGGGTTAATACTGATTATGGCATGTCTAATCTTGTTTCCTTCGCCGGAAGAGTAAACTATAGTTTCGATGGAAAATACCTCTTCACTTTTACTGGTAGAACTGACGGTTCTTCAATCCTTGCAAAGGGTAATAAATGGGCATTTTTTCCCTCAGCCGCTTTTGCCTGGAGAGTGAAGGATGAGCCTTTTCTTAAAAATGTATCCGCGATTGACGATCTGAAGTTACGTGTAAGTTATGGTAAGGCAGGTAACTATTCTGTGCTTCCCTATTCTACCACCAGTACATTGGTGAAGGTTGCTTTCGGTTGGGATGAAGCTTCAGCACCCGGGTACACAGTAAACAGACGGGTAGGAAACGACCAGCTTGGATGGGAAATTACAGCTACAACAAATCTTGGATTAGATATCTCAGTTCTTAAAAACAAGCTATCTGCCACTCTTGATTACTATGATAGCAAGACATCTGACCTACTGCTTCCACGAGGATTGCCACCAAGTACCGGCGTTAATCAGGTGATACAGAATATCGGAAAAACCAGGAACAGAGGTATAGAATTAAGCGCAACTTCAAACAATATCAAGAAAACCAATTTCAGCTGGACTTCCACCTTATCGTTCACACGCAATAAAGAGGAAATAACAGAGCTCTTTTCCGGAGTAACTGCAGATATAGGAAATGGCTGGTTTGTTGGTTCTCCGATAAGGGTGTTTTATGATTATGAGAAGTTAGGGATCTGGCAGTTGGGAGAGGAAACTGAGGCAGCAAAGTTCGGTCAAAAACCAGGAGATATTAAGGTGAGGGATCTTAATAATGATGGGAAAATTGATGATACAAATGACCGGACGATCGTCGGAAGCCAGCGTCCAAGATGGTTTGGAGGGTTGGATAATAGCATCAAGTACAAAAACTTTGATTTCAACGTTTACATTTTTGCTCGTATAGGTCAAATGATTGATCCCGATTTTCTTCGCCGTTACGATCCTCAGGGCTTGGGTCAGAGTTCGGGGATTATTAATTATTGGACACCTGAGAACCCTTCGAACCTTTATCCTAGGCCGAACTCCGGCCTTTCTCTTGCTAGTATGCGTTTTTCCAGTACTATCGGTTATGTAGATGGGTCATTTTTAAGGGTAAGAAATCTTTCATTAGGATATACGTTGCCAAAATCCTTGTTCAATAAAAGCTTCGTCAACAACTTCAGGGTTTATGCAACCGGAAAGAACTTGTTTACCTGGACGAAATCTGACAGATTAAAGGATTATGATCCGGAAAGGGGAGGTTCTGAAAATTTCCCAATGACCAAATTATACGTGTTCGGTATCAATGCTACTTTCTAATCCCAAATCAATAATAAGATGAATACATATATTAAAAAATCACTATATATTTTGTTAGGGGCTCTCACTCTAACTTCGTGCAAAGAAACTCTGGAAGAGTACAACCCCGGTGGATTAACTGCAGAAAATGTTTATACAACTCCTGAAGGTTTTGAAACCCTTGTTAACGCGGCCTACTCCTATCAGAGATGGTGGTATGGTAAGGAAGAAGCAATTAGTATTTCAGAAATGGGAACAGACTTATGGATGAGCGGAGCAGGCGACGTTTATCCGGATCTAACTAAATACGTCAATCTTCAGGGAACTAATGGTGCCTTAAGGATAGAATGGCAAGCTTTATATGGAGGAGTGAATGTTTGTAATGCAGGCCTTAAACGGATCGATAATGCCAATCTAACTACAGCCTTACGCCCCATTCGCGAAGCTGAGCTGCGATTCTTAAGGGCTTTTTATCTATGGCATATTGTGGAAACCTGGGGTGGCGTGCATTTATCTTTAGAAGAAACGTTTGGAATTGTTACTGTTGCCAATAAAACTCCGGTAGAAACTTTCTATAACCAAATTATTTCAGATCTCGAATTCGCTGTCAAAAACCTTCCACCGAGTTCAACGGATTTTGGCAGGGTTACTAAACCTGCTGCTCAGTCTTTTTTAGCTCGAGTTTATCTCTTTAACGGCAAGAATGCTGAAGCGAATAATAATGCAAGAGCTGTCATAAACGGCAATTATGGGTTTCAACTGCTACCTAACTTCGCAGATCTATGGAAGATGAGTAACCTTAAGAACAAGGAAGTGGTATATACTGTAAATTACTCTTCAAATCTTGCCCTTAACGACGTGACTAATGAAATTTCAAACCCTTATGGTCACAGTAGAGGTAGTAATAGTGCTCATATGTTATTTACAATGAAGTATGACACAGAGACAGGAATGACGAGAGATATTGTTAATGGCAGGCCTTTCAACAGATACATGCCTACCCGGTTCCTTCTCGATCTTTACTCTGATAATGATGCCAGGTATGAGGGCTCTTTCCAGGAAGTATGGTATGCAAATAATACAGATGTTTTAAAAAGAAGACCGAACCAGAAAGTAGGAGATACTGCTATTCTTGCAACAAGAAAAGTAATTACAAACGCATCGGCCCGGAATTACCAGGTATACGACCGGAATTTTATTTACAATACAAATGGCACGGTAAAAGATCAGTTAAGGTATCCGTCTTTGTCTAAATTCCTTGATCCGACCCGGCCTTCTTTTAATGAGGCTCAAAGTGCAAGGGATGCTTTCGTAATTCGGTTTGCCGAGTTGTACCTGATTGCAGCAGAAGCGCAATTGAAATTAGGAAGAGCTGACTCTGCTGCTTATTACATCAACTTCGTGCGCTCCAGGGCTGCGAAGCCAGGAAAAGTTGCCGAAATGCAAATCAGTGCACCCGATGTAACACTCGATTTTATTCTGGATGAACGGGCAAGGGAATTTGCTGGAGAGCAGATCAGGTGGTATGATTTGAAGAGGACTGGGAAGCTGTTGGAGCGCGTACAGAAATACAATCCAGACGTGGCTCCTAATATTCAACCATACCATACCGTGCGACCTATTCCAAGAACCCAATTAGATGCGGTGACTAACAAGAACGAGTTTACTCAAAATCAGGGTTATCAATAAAAAATAAAATAATCAGTTCATACAGAAACCAAAAAGGGAAGCCGCCTCAAAAGAATCTGAGGGGGCTTCCTTTTGCTTATAAGGTAGGCTTGATTTTACTAATGATTTTAATATATTCTTTTCAAATAGAATGAAGAGGCTCGAAGATATTGCCTTAGTGCAGGAGGGAGACGAATGTATGTTGCATTGAATTTCGAAATATTTAAACTTCTTCCCTGCCGGTAGTAAAGGAGGAAGCTCAATGTAGGAAAAGCCGCAGCAGGTAGTTAAGTGCTTGAATTCAGGAAATCTAGTTATTTTTATGCTAACAGTTGGGACCTGGATAATTTTTACCAGTTAAATAGCCTAAATAGGGCCTGCATCTATATGAAGAGGAAAATATTCGATAAGTTATGTTATTGTATTATTGCGCTATGTTTTGTTGCAGGAAAAGTTGTAGCCCAAATGAAGTGCCGGATCGAACATTATTCGACCGAAGACGGGCTTTCACATGATGCTATTACAAGGATACTCAAAGACAAAGAGGGATTCATGTGGTTTGGCACATGGAATGGTATTAACCGTTTTGATGGCCATAATTTTGTTACTTTTAAATCGTTTCCAGGCGACAACGCAGAGCTTCAGAATGCACGAATTGATGTAATAGTCGAAGATAATAAAAAGCATTTGTGGCTGCGCGGATCGGATAAGCAGATTTATCGATTTGATAAATCCACCGAGCGTTTTCTGAATGTATCAAAAATTATAAATGCAGCCGCAAAAAAGCATATTGCCTTTCATAACATAGTTGTGCTCAGCGATGGAACACTTTTGCTCCAAACCGTAAGTGGAGAAGTATTCCATGTTCCGGATACACGATTAAAAGCTGCTACAAAATTTGTCCGGTTTGCAAGTGGGGGAACAGAAGAAAAACCGGTAGACATAAAATTCCTCACCGAGGGGCAGGACAGGTCCATCTGGATGGGTTCTTCTGCTGGTTTGTTCTGCTACTTGAAGCAGCAAAATGGCAAGTATAAGAAAGTTAAAAAGTTTAACAAGCTGCTGAAAGATAATTGCTGTACTGCGTATTCCGAGGACGACAATTATATTTATATAGGTACATCGGAGGGCCAGCTTTTGGTGTATCACAAATACAATCAAAAGTCCTGGATAAACAAGATTTCGGCAGGCAGGGTAGCGAACCTCTGTATTTCAAAGAAGGACCGTTCGCTGTTTGTATCAACAGGATCAGGCGAATTAATTGTTATGAGACAGGGGCGGCTTGCTGCACGTTACAACCTAAAGCAAGCTCTTTATTCTATATATGAGGATTTGACGGGGCATCTCTGGATCGAACCTGAAAAAGCAGGTGTGATAAGACTGAATCCTTCAAATGGTGTGTATGAACAATTTGCCCAGGCAATAGATAAGGGAATTATTAAAAGTGGTAGTGATTATAGGGTTTTCGAAGACAATGGGGGAATTGTCTGGGTTAACTTGAAAGGAGGCGGTTTTGGATATTTTAATCGAACAACTGGTAAATTAGACTATTTTTATAATAAGCCAAGCGACCCCAACCGTAGGTTCTCCAATACGGTTTACGATCTATACTATGATAAAGCCGGAGTCTTATGGCTTACTACAGAAGACCGCGGCATTTTTAAGGTCGTTTTTCAACCTAACTCTTTTGACCATAAATTACTTGATTCTACTGCCAGTTTTGCCTCTGATAACGATATCCGCGGAATTTTGTACGACAAACAGAAACGGCTATGGTTGGGGGTGAAAAACGGGAAGCTTTATATTCTTAAGGATAATAAGGTTGTTCCCAACTTGTTTTTAAATTCACCGCAGAATGGATTGGGTGCGGTTTACGCTATTATGGAAGACCATAATAGAAATGTCTGGCTGGGTACAAAGGCTAAGGGACTATGGAAGGCTACCCCGGTTGATGGCAGTGCTGGAAGATACAATTTAACCAACTTCACCTTAGACTCCAGTAAGGTAAATAACATTAATAGCAATCAGATCTATAGCGTGATCCAGGATAGGCAGAAGAGGATTTGGATAGGATCGTTTGATCGGGGGCTAAGTTTAGTATCGCAAGAGGGCGATAAAGTAAAATTTTTACACACCGGGCCTTATTTTAAGCACTATCCTAAATCGCTTTTCAACAAAGTGAGGCACCTGGCGCTCGACGGGAATGGCAGGATTTGGATCGGAACAACCGGTGGACTGTTAGTATTAGATCCTGCCCGGGGGTATCGGTATAAAAGTTATACAAAGTTGCCAAACAACAGGCAAAGTATAGGTAATAATGATATACAGTATATCTATCGGGATGCAAAAAATAGAATGTGGCTATGTACCTCAGGAGGAGGTCTGAATTTAGCGATAGGCCAGGATCCGATGAAATCTTTGTCTTTCAAACATTTCACGATAAGGGATGGACTTCCCAGTGATTATCTCCTGAGTTGTGCGGAGGATAAGGCAGGAGGTTTGTGGCTAGCTACCCAAAATGGATTGAGTCGCTTCGATATGAGCCGTTTAACGTCCAGGAATTTTGACTCGTATGATGGGTTGCCGCGAGTCCGGTTCTCTGAAGCTTCCTGCGTAAAATTGCAAAGCGGTAATTTTATTTTTGGTACAGCCAAAGGCTTAATATCATTCGACCCCGATGATGTTTTGAAGCGGAAAATTCCGGCAAATATTGCCTTTACCAATTTACAGATCAATAACCTGGATGTATTGCCTTCAGTTTCTCACATTCTTAGCCGAAGTATAAACTATACCGAGAAATTGGTATTGAAATTTAGTGACAACATAATCAGTATTGACTACGCTACCCTAGACTATCGTTCGCGGAATAAGCAATCATTTTTGTACCGGTTGAAGGGGTTCGATACTACCTGGCATAACGATCAGGGCCTTAAACGTATTACCTATACTAATTTACCCTCTGGCGACTATGTATTGGAGTTTAAAAGCTTAAACGGGGAAATGCCCCTGCGAACTCCAATAAAGAGTATCGAGATAATCATACTTCCACCTCCGTGGAGAACCTGGTGGGCTTATATATTTTATTTTATTGTGCTGTCGGTCATCTTCGAAATAGTACGAAGAACTGCTTTAGCGATGCTGAAGTTACGCAATAAGGTCGTTGTAGAACAGCAGCTGGCTGAGTTGAAACTTAATTTCTTTGCCAAGGTTTCTCATGAACTCCGGACTCCACTTACTTTGATACTAAATCCTGTGGAGGAAGTTTTTCGAACAGAGAGGTTATCGCATCAAGGAGTAGCAAATATTGATTTCGTAAGGAAAAATGCTAACAGGATGCTGAAGTTTGTTAATCAATTATTAGATTTTCGAAAGCTTCAGAGTGGGAATGACCAACTGCACGTCTCCAAAGTTGAGATCGTTCAATTTATTCGAGAGATAAGTGATTATTTTAGTGAAACGATCAAGCGTAAACATATAGCTTTTGACCTTCAATTCTCTGAGGAACCATTGTTAGCCTGGGTTGATGCAGGTAAGCTGGACGTAGTAATTTATAATCTCTTATCTAATGCTCTAAAATATACGCCAGTGGGAGAATCCATTTCTGTCGCTGTAAAATCGAAGGGTGATTCATTTACCATAGAAGTAAGCGACCGGGGGCCAGGGGTTGATGAGGCTAAACTGGCAAAGATCTTTGAACTGTATTATCAGGCCGAAGAATCAGTGGAAGCAGAGGGAGGTGGTACCGGAATCGGGTTGGCTTATGCTAAGGAAATAGTTGAAGCGCATAACGGGACTATTTCAGCAAATAATAATTCAGACCGGGGCTTAACAGTTGTGGTGTCTTTAAAACTGGGAAAGGCCCATTTTGATTCGAAAAAAGTGACATTCACAGACCATGAAAAAGCTACGTTTATTTCACATAGTTCATCTGCTATGTTAGATAATGATAAAACATACAAGCATCTCAAACCTTTTGATAAAGATCAGGAGCTGGTGCTTTTGGTTGAAGACAACAAGGACCTTCGGGAATTTTTAAAGCAGCAATTGACGGAGCTTTACCGGGTTGAAGTAGCGTCGGATGGCCAGGAAGGCTTCGAGAAGGCACTGCAACTACAGCCAGACCTGATCTTGAGCGACATTATGATGCCTGGAATGGATGGAATTGAAATGCTTGATCAGTTAAAAAACAATGAGATTACCAGTCACATCCCCGTAATTTTGCTGACAGCTAAATTTTCGATCGAAAGTCAGATTCAGGGACTTCAGTATGGGGCGGATTACTATATACCGAAGCCATTTAATAATGCTTTTCTTTTAACTGCAATAGAAAACCTTATTAAACAAAGAAAGAGGATCTTCCAATCTTTGAAAGACAATAACAAACCTATTCAATTACATCGAGGTGCAAGAACCATTACGGAAAAGGATGAAGCCTTCATGAAAAAAGTTATAGCGGTTGTAAATAACGATATGAACAATCCTGAATTTAATATTGATACGGTGGCAGAAACTCTTGGAATGGCCCGATCCACCTTTTATAAAAAGCTTAAAAGCTTAACAGACCTTGCTCCTATAGAGCTTGTAAAGGACCTTCGCCTGCAGCGTGGAAAGGAATTATTGGATGCGGGTGAAAATAACATCTCAACTGTTGCCTACTCAGTCGGCTTTAATAACCCGAAATACTTTGGAACCTGCTTTAAAGAAAAATACGGCATTACTCCTTCAGCTTATATAAAAAAAGAAAAGACCGCTTAACGCGGCCTTCTCTTTTCTAAACTTTATCTTAATCCCACAAGGGGCTTTGCGTTACTGCACCTTTATTGATCTCACTACGTGGAATCGGAATATAATAAAATCGATCATTCCATGTAGGCCTGTCAATCAATACTTTTGGTATATACACCAGTGAGTTATCCGGCTTTTTATAAATATCGACGCCTTTGATGTCTATTGATTCCACCTGAGGAGCGATCTTCCAGCGACGTACATCAAAAAAGCGGTGCCCTTCAAATGCCAATTCGATCCTTCGCTCATGCCGGATCCGGTCACGAAGTGCAGTACCGGTAATAGTGGTTGGAAGATCGGGTAAACCTGCGCGTTTGCGGATCTTGTTTACATACTCCCGGGCAACATTGTCTTGGCCAAGTTCAGACATTGCTTCTGCATAGTTCAGATAGATCTCTCCCAATCTGAAGAAGATCCACGGCTGCGAATAGCCTCCGTTTGAGCGGCTGATTGGTAAAGTTCGGTCTATAAACTTCTTAAGGCTGTACCCTGTTCGTGAGTTGTCACCATTCCGTTTATAGTTATCAGCTCCTCTGGCGCTCGGACCGATGAGGATAGGATTTCCACTTGCATCGAAGCCGGAGACAGATTCGGATACATCATATGCTGCAGGAAACGCCCCTCTGGCTTCGGGACGGAATATATCCCCCTGGTAGATCACTGTCTGATAAAATCTCGGATCGCGATTTGCATAGGGATTATTAGGGTTATAATTAGACGCCGGATTAATTGCACCATTAGCGAGGTATGGCAATTCACCGTTAATCATTTCATAATCATCTACCAAATTCTGAGAAGGAGCATTACGTCCGCCGAAGCCGCCCCACCCACCATAGGTATTGTTGGTATTAGTAAATGTTACCAGGTGGCCGGTGGTATTATTAAACGTCCTTACAAAGATCTGCTCAGCATTTGTGCTTAGGAAAGAAGTCCCATAATCGGCAGGCAGCTGATAAGCGTTCAAGTCAATAATTACTTTAGCAGCATCAGCCGCTTTTTGCCATTTTGCCTGATCGTTGGTGGGATTTTGAAGAGGACTAGCAGCATATAAGTAAACACGGGATTTTAAGGCCATGGCTGCGTGTTTAGTGGCTCTTCCAAAGGCGGCATCTCCAGGATTGTATTTAGTTGGCAAGTCTGGTATAGCCGCATCCAGATCGGCAGTTAGGTAAGTGACAACTTCATCATACGGTTTCTTTGTAAAAGTTACCTTATCGGTAAGGTCGTAGGTGTCTTCCACCACAGGCACTGATCCATACCTCCAAATTAGATTGGCATAAATAAACGCACGGACAAATTTAACTTCTGCTGTCAGTTGTTTTTTTCGTGCTTCGGTAACAGGGGAGTTTCCAACCTCAGCCAGGAATATATTCGCACGGCGGATGAATTGATAGGCACGAGTGTAATAATCTATCCAGTTACTAGCCTGACCATAATTGCTGATATTATCTGGATTCCAGGTTCCCAAAAGCCAGGTGTCATCGCCATAGGCCTCATCTGTATATTTCGACCACATGTGGGTTTCGAATCCGTGTGGTATTGCCTGGTACATGCCATTTACATAAAGTTCAACAAGGTTAGCATCGCTCCAGGCTATCTCTGAAACAAACCTGTCTGTGGGAGTTATATCGAGGTAGTCTTTGTTACAACCAGCAGTCAGCAATGCCCCTGCCAGAATTGCATTGAAGAATTTTCTTTTCATCATCTTATTATTTAGAATGAAACATTTACTCCGAGATTGAACACTCGCAGTTGAGGATAGTAATTTGCATCGGTACGGGTCGAGTTTGGATCATTTCCATCTGCACGGCCTTCAGGATCCAGAAAATCGATTTTGCTGAGCGTAAAGACGTTAAATGCATTTGTATAAACGCGCATATCTTTTAATCCGATCCGGTTAACTACTTTCTTTGGAAGAGTATAGCCAATTTCAACAGTCTTCAGGCGTAAAAACGAGGCGCTGTACTGATTAAATTCGCTGAATTGATTAAAGTTACCGCCCGATCCCGGCATAGTTCCATTAATGTTGTCGGGAGTCCATCGATTCTCCGCCCGGAACACAGCACTGTTACTTGCTCCTCCCAGTCCCGTGATGCCAGGGAAATAAAGAGCTCGTGCTTGTCCCTGGAAAAATAAAGATATATCCAGTTTGCGGTAAGACAACCCCAGATCAAGGCCGTACACAACTTCAGGAGTAGAGGAAAGATTTGTGCGGTACATATCATTCGCATTGATAACTCCGTCGTTATTTTTATCCACATACTTCAAGTCGCCAGGTCTGGCATTTGCCAGGTGTACAGAGGCATCGATTTCTGCCTGATCCCGGTATATTCCATCTGTTGCGTAGATCAGCACTCCACCAATTGGCCTGCCCGTCTGGTTTTGATACTCATACGCCAGGGGCACCTCGTCGAAATAGATGATTTTGTTACGCGCAAAAGAGATATTGCCTCGTATATTATAGTTGATATTGTGGGTTTTGTTGGAATGGGAAAGCACTAATTCAAATCCGCGGTTACGCACTTTTCCGATATTTTCAGGAGGTAATCCGGGAAATCCATATAAACCGGAAATACTCACCTGACGGGTTGCCAATATATTACTGCGATTCTGATTGAACATGTCAAACTCAATACCCAATAAGCCCTTCCATAAGGTTGCATCAAGACCGATGTTGCTTGTTTTTAAGACTTCCCAGGTATAATTAGGATTGGCTAACACTCCTGGATTTAAACCAAGTGCATCAGTACCGCCAAAATTGTAAGACGTGCCTAAAGAGTAGGTGTTTAAGTATGAATAAGGCTGGGATACGTTGTCGTTGCCCAATTCACCGTAAGATGCCCTCAATTTCAGATTATCGATAACTGATATTTTTTTAAGGAATGGCTCTTCAGAGACTCGCCATCCAAGTGAAGCGCCGGGAAAGAAACCGTAACGTTTGTTTTCGGGGAAGACGGGTGATCCATCGTAACGGAATAGGAATTCTGCGAGATATTTACTTTTGTAATTATAATTGGCACGGCCGAAATAATTATCTCTCCGGTTACGGTTAGATGAGCCTGCCGTGCTCTGATCTGCCAAACTTGAGCTTCCAAAATTGATATCAGGCAAAACAGTTGTAGGGAAGTTCCTTCTGAACGCCATCATGTCGTTGCCCTTTGTTTCGGCACGCTCCAGACCTAGCAACAGGCCAACAGTGTGCAATTTGAAGGATTTCTCATAATTAGCACGCAGGTTGTAGGTGGTTACAAAGCTCCTGCTGAACTGATCCCTTACGGTAGGATTTGCGATAACTGTAGATCGAAGCCTGTCGTAGGTTTGCGTATTGGCGTTGTATTGCCAGTAGAAATAAGGTGTTTCGAAGGTCTTGTTGAAATTATGGGTAAAGTCATAACTATAACTCCCGGTAAAAGATAGACCTTTCACGAACGGCACCTTATAATCTGCTACTAGTGTACTCTGCACAGGCAGACTTTCCTGTCTCAAATAACCAACCTGGTCTCTCAATAGAGGGTTTTCCGTAAACCTTCCAGCCGCAATCAATCCGTTCGGATAACGCGCATGGATAGTTGGTTCTGCACTCAGGATATTGACAAAGTTTACCCATGTTCCGGTTGATGGGTACATTCTCTTCTCAAGTCGTCCAGCAAGATTCAGTGAAACTTTTAAATTTTTCGCTATGGTGGCGTCAACATTTGTACGAAGGTTATACTGGCCGTAGTCGGTAGGATTGTTTCTAAAATGCCCGTCCTGATTCTGCAAACCCATGGAAACAAAGTATCGTACGTCTTCATTTCCACCATCCACAGATATATTGGCTTTATTTTGAAGGGACCATGGTTTTAATGTTTCATCTACCCAATCTGTGTTCGGGTGGGTGAGTGGGCTTGAGCCATCCCGGAATTTCTGTATATCTTCATCGGTATAAGTCAACCTGGCTGCTCCATTTCTGCGGTCAGCCTCATTCCGCACCTCGGCATAAGTAGCGGCATCAAGCACATCCAGAACTCGTGTTGGCTGACTGAAGCCCTGGTTATAACTAAAATTAAATGTCGGCTTTCCAACGGCTCCCCGTTTCGTTTTTACTAATATAACACCGTTGGCGGCTCTCGCGCCGTAAATGGCGGCAGAGGCATCCTTCAAAACTGTTATGCTTTCAATTTCAGAGGCATCTATTCGTCCTAAACCCTCTGTTGGCCTGATAACACCGTCAATCACTAACAATGGTTGAGTATTTCCGAAGGTACTTCTTCCCCGGATGAGGATCTGGGCATCGTCGCGACCGGGTTCACCTGTAGCGTTGTTGGCAACAACTCCTGGAAGACGTCCTTGTATGGAGTTGGTAATGTTAGGCATAGGGCTTTTTTGAATAGTTTTCCCTGATACATTTGCTACAGATCCTGTGAGTGTTTCCTTCTTTTGCTCTCCATATCCAACAACTACAACTTCATTAAGGCTTGAGCGATCAGGGGCCATTCGGATCTCGACAGACGTGCGCCCATTTAACGGGTATTCAATCGTTTTATAGCCTATAAAGGAAACAACTAAAATTGAACTTCCCTCATTAACGGATAGGGAAAAATTTCCATTTGCGTCTGTAACGGCACCTGTACTTGCTCCTTTTACCCGGATGCTAACCCCCGGCAAGGGACTTCCGTCTTCATCCAGAATCCGGCCTTTAATATCTATTTTTGCCGATCTTAAAGCGACCACGCGGTCAGCACTATTCAATAAAATCGTCCTTACCTCGCTCTCTGCGAATGCTTCATGGTTTAATAAACATGGTATAATAACGCAACACTGCGCATACCATGATCTTTTCAGGAATGTTTGCAGGAAATGTGCTTTCATAATATTGGTTCTAATTATCTGGTTATAAATAAGTCGTTCGCGGGCAGAATGCTAACGTTGGCGTAGATTTTTAATCTCGTTTTTTAAGAGGTATCCATGGTAAAGATTTTGATTTGGTTAGTTCTTTAATTATCGGTTTATAATTGCCCTGTCCTTTGTTGTTCCTATGCCTGCACAGCAATTAACAGAACACACATTGAGCTTTCATCAGAAAGCTTTTTTGCTTGCAATTAGCTTTTCAAAGCTCGTTGCTGCCAATAAAAACAGAGTAAAATTTTTGATAAAAGAGGTCGAGGAATTGGTATTTTAGTTAAAATTGGGGCAATAGAAGTTATTTTACCAAAATTTATACTATTTAACTCAATTTTTTTACCAGTTTGTTTTGCGTCGGGATTAGCTTTGTTCGCCGAATTTAAATAGAAAAAAGTGCTATTTCAGTTTCGAGTACCCTCAAGCAGTTTGTGAAACGCTAGTAGGTAAGTTAAAGAACAAAACTACCGTAAAACCTAAAATGAGAAAGTCTCATTTGAAATAGAACTAATAATTATAAACCCATTTTGAGGTGAACCTTAAATCCTGGGCTATTAGACTTTTTTAACAGGTTTGGGAAACCATAGAATAACGAGAAACTTAATAAAATGAAAAGAAGCACACGCTCGCTACTACTTTCACTACTTGCTTTACTTACTATCCGATCTTTTGCACAAAAGGCAGATGGGAAATTAAGCTTATGGTATGATAAACCAGCTTCGAACTGGAACGAAGCCCTTCCAATTGGAAATGGTCGCCTTGCAGCAATGGTATTTGGTGGTCTTAATGATGACCGTTTACAGCTAAACGAAGAAACTATCTGGGCTGGAGAGCCGGGAAATAACATTCCCCAGAATGTCTACGAATCAATCCAGCAAATGAGAAAGTTGATCTTTGAGGGAAAATATAAAGAAGCCCAGGATCTCTCTAATCAAACTTTTCCGAGACAAGCACCTGCAAACCTGAATTATGGAATGCAGTATCAGACTGCGGGTAACTTGTTTTTACGGTTTAAGGGGCAGGAGCAGGCGACCAACTACCGGCGCGACCTGGATATAGGCAAGGCGGTGTCAAGTGTTTCATACAACAATAATGGAGTGAACTTTAGAAGGGAATATATTGCTTCCATTCCAGACAAAGTTATGTTAGTTCGCCTTACAGCAGATAAAACCAACAGCATTTCCTTCACAGTTGGAATGAATAGTCCTTTTAAGGAATACCAGGTTCAGACCCAGAACGGAAAACTGCTTTTGTCGGGGCTTTCCAGCTCTGTTGACAACAAGAAAGGTAAAGTACGCTACCAGGTTCAGGTGCAGCCACAGGCTGATGGTGGAAAAGTACTATTTACCGATAGTACCATCCAGGTTTCGAATGCTAATGCCGTAACCCTTTATATTTCCATCGGAACAAATTATATCAATTACAAAGACATCAGCGGTAATGAAGTAGAAAAGGCTGCGAGCTATCTAAATGCCGCAGTTAAGAAGAAATATGAGCAGATTAAGACAGCTCATATCGCCTCTTATAAAAGGTATTTCGACAGGGTTAGCCTGAATCTTGGAACTACTGATGCCATTAAGAAACCTACTAACCTTCGGATTGCCGATTTCGCTACCGGTAACGATCCGGCATTAACATCCTTGTATTTCCAGTTCGGAAGGTATTTGTTAATCTCCAGTTCATTGCCTGGCTCTAATCCTGCCAACCTCCAGGGGAAATGGAATGATAAGTTAAACCCGGCCTGGGATAGCAAATACACCATAAACATTAATACGGAAATGAACTACTGGCCAGCAGAGGTCACCGCTTTGTCTGAAATGCACCAGCCTTTATTTGAAATGCTTAAAGACCTTTCAGTAACCGGCAAAGAAAGTGCATCTCAAATGTATCATGCTCGTGGATGGAATGTACATCATAATACAGATGCATGGCGCATTACAGGCCCAGTAGATGGAGGATTTTATGGAATGTGGCCGATGGGAGGAGCATGGTTAAGTCAGCACCTATGGCAGCACTATTTATATACCGGGGATAAGACCTTCTTAAAAGAGTACTACCCTATTTTAAAAGGTGCTGCGCTATTCTTTGTGGATGTATTGCAGGAGGAACCGACGAAAAAATGGCTGGTTGTATCTCCATCAATGTCTCCGGAAAATACTTATCAAAGCGGAGTAGGTGTAAGCGCCGGAACAACGATGGATAATCAACTCGTATTTGATGTGTTTTCAAATGTTATCCGCTCCTCCGCTATTCTTGGAACAGACAAACCCTTCGCAGATACTATTCAGACTCTTATTAAACGATTGCCACCTATGCAAGTGGGACGATTCGGACAACTGCAGGAATGGTTACAGGATTGGGATAAAGAGAACGACCGGCACCGTCACGTTTCGCATCTTTATGGATTGTTCCCAAGTGCCCAGATATCACCTTATAATACTCCGGAGCTATTTGAGGCCGCAAGAAATACTCTGGTAAGCCGCGGAGATAAATCTACGGGTTGGTCTATGGGATGGAAAGTGAACCTTTGGGCAAGGTTACTGGACGGAAACCGGGCCTACAAGCTAATTCAGGATCAGCTTAACCCTGCTCCGACTGAAACCACTGGTCAGAATGGCGGAACTTACCCTAACCTATTCGATGCACACCCTCCATTTCAAATAGACGGAAACTTTGGATGTACCTCGGGCATTGCAGAAATGCTCCTTCAATCACATGATGGTGCTATCCATTTGCTTCCAGCGATCCCTGACCAGTGGAAAAAAGGTAGCGTGAAGGGATTGGTAGCGAGGGGTGGATTTGTTGTAGATATGGATTGGGATAATGGTAAGATATTAAACTTAAAAATCACTTCTAAGCTTGGTGGAAATTGCAGGTTAAGAGTTCCCAGTGCGATTAAGGCAAACGGAACAATATCTCTTAGGTCAGCGACAGGAAAAAATACAAATCCTTTTTACGAGGTCGCCAGCATTCCAAAACCTATAATTTCTAATGTTGCACGGCTTGAAGGCATTCAGGAAAAGAAGGAATTAATTTATGATCTAAGTACCTCTCCTGGAAAAGCATATACATTTACGGCTAAATAAAAGATAAGTGCGCTGCTGGTGCACCCATCCGGCAGCTTTTTGATTATATCAGGTGAGCCTCAACTTGTTTGAGGCTCATTTTGTGATCCCCAAATCACCGGATTTCCTACCTTGTCATAGCCTACCTTACCAACCAGAGATAACTTCCAGGTGCCTCTTCTCATTGTGAAATGAAAATTATCAGGCTAAAAATTATTCCTATCATGGAGTAATAAGCCTGTAACTTAGAAATGGATATCGATGAAAGACGGACGAGAGTTGGAGTTAATGGAAATGTTAAAACGATTGCAGAAATAGTGCATCCTAGTGTAACAAACTTGTTCATTCGATAATAAAAACTTAACTTCGGATAACCGCAGGAGGTAGGGTGTGATTTACAGAGATTCTTCAGATTCAGAACTTATTTCTTTATTAAATAATGGAGACCGGGATGCTTTCAGTGAGATATATTCTCGGCACTGGGCCTCTATGTACAGGTCTGCCAATAATGTTCTGAGAGAAGATGAATCTGCAATGGATGTTGTTCAGGACGTTTTTTTATGGATCTGGAACAATAAAGGGTCTCTTAAGATTGAAACCCTCAGGTCCTATTTACTAAGCTCCGTAAAGTATAAGGTCGCTAATCAGATCCGTAAAGGCAAAGCCAGGGAACGCTTTTTATCTTTTATAGAGGAAACTGAATTGACAGAAGATCCGGTAACAGACTGGGTTGAAGTAAAGGAATTACGCCGTGTAATTCAAAACTGTGTAGACTCCCTTCCTGAAAGATGGAAAGAAGTGTATGAATTGAGCAGGAATGAGCATTTATCTAACAGGGAAATTGCTGATCGGTTAGGTATTTCAGAAAAAACTGTAGAAAAACATATTACATCTTCCTTGAAACGTATAAAGATTTCGGTTTCTCAGTTTATTTTTAGTCTTATTATGTAGTTTTTCCTATTTTTTTAGTTGGTGTTGCGAGTTTTGTAGAAAAAAAATGAGAAAAATGTGAAAAGTCGGTAGGGTTGGGTTCGATTTGTGTGCCTTACCTATATAGAAGGCAAAGAAGAGCAACATGTTCAGAGCCTCCGACTAAAAATGAAAAGGGAAGAGTTTAAAAAAATAGCAGACAAAGTATATCTTGGTATTGCAAGCGATGAAGAGCTCGCTTCTTATAACTTCTATTATAATTTGTACCAGGCGCAGCAAGCACCTGATGCGATCGTTGATACTGTAATAGGTGATACTATTTACACACGGTTAAGCAGTCAGTTAGATCAGGAGGAACGAAAGGTTCGTCAATTTAAGTTACGGCAGATCTATTTCCAGGTGGCTTCAGCTGCTGCAGTCCTTATAATGGTATCCTATTTTGCCTTCCAGTACCGTTTTCAACAATCTTCGGTAAAACCAGTGGAAATTGCCGCTCGCACCGCCTCAAGCGAAAACTACCTTGTACAGCTCCCGGACGGTAGTACCGTGATCCTGAGTAATGGAAGTACGCTTAAGTATGCTCCCACGCTTGCAGATGATACTTCAAGAGATGTGTACCTGACAGGGAAAGGTTTCTTTGATATTAAACATGATGCTTCAAAGCCTTTCATAGTTCATACAGGCGAAGTGAAAACCCGGGTTTTGGGAACTGCCTTTGACGTGAACTCACCGAATGCAGGGAAAGATGTGTTTGTCCGGGTGATCAGGGGAAAAGTTGAAGTTTCCACAGGATTATCTTTATTGGGAACCCTTACACCGGGAAAGCAGATTGCCTATAACGTTAAACAGAAGCGGGCAATTATGAGCTCGATAGATGCCGAAAGAGCAACAGAATGGAAAGAAGAAGACCTTGTTTTTAATGATATGAGTTTTGAAGACGCCTCCAGACTACTCGAGGTCCGGTTTGGCGTAACCATAAAGATTGCTGACGAAGAACTGGCTGAGCGCCGATTCACCACTACTCTTTATGAGAAACAGAGTTTAGAAGAATTTTTATCCCTGATCTGTGACTTTAATCAGGCTAGCTTTAAGGTCCTGCCAGGCGGAAAAGATGTATTAATTGAATCCTCAAATTAATTTAGATGGCAGAAAGCAAACCCACATAATAAGAAAAGCCTGCATCAGCAAACATATTGGCCGTATGGTTACTGCTGCAGACCCTCCGGCGATTCCAGATCGCCCCGTTTTTTCATGTAAATCTCCGTTAGAGAAATTTTCACACCAAAACATTCAAATATATGAATTTAACTGCTATTGCAGCAAGTTGCAGGATTCCTATTGTCCTGCCGGAACGTAATTGTCTTTTACTCTTCATGCGAGTTACATTATTCACCATATTATCGATGGCATTTTCACTTCAGATGCTGGTTGCTTCTTCGGTTCAAGGTCAAAGTATCCAAACCACAGTGATACAGCTTGAACTGAAGAATGAAAGTTTGACTTCAGCTTTGCAACGGATCGAAAAGCAAACGACCTTCAGGTTTCTTTATCGGAAAGATGATGTAGGAATTATTAAAGGCCTGACTATGCCTAGAACAACTGGTTCTGTTGAAGTTGTTCTCAACAAATTGTTAAAGGGGACCAGCCTCGGTTTTAGGCAGGTGAACAAGCATATCGTAATTTCATCAGGACGGATTAGTGCACAGGAAGAAGCAAATAATTCGGTAGTACAAGCACTTTCAGACCCTTTTGCAATAAATGGAAGAATAGTTGATGAAAAGGACGAGCCATTTCCGGGAGCAACTGTATGGGTAAAAGGTACCCGTACAGGTGCTGTTGCTAACAGTAAAGGTTACTTCACCGTAACTGTACCTGATTCTTCCGCTTTGCTCGAATTCCGGTTTATTGGCTACGTAACTCTGGAGGTTTCCGTAAAAAGTGGGGCCTACAGGTTAGTGAAAATGCAGCCGGAGAAGAAAATGCTGGGGGAGGTTACGATCAGTACGGGTATGTTCGATCGTAAAGCTGGCTCATTTACCGGTGCTGTTTCAACTTTTTCAGGCGCTGATCTTAAGGTTATAACCAATCAAAACGTATTACAAGGCCTTGCCATTCTTGATCCATCGTTTCAGATCATCGAGAACAACGACTTAGGTTCTGATCCCAATCGCTTACCTGTAATTCAGTTAAGAGGTCAAACCGGGTTCAGTAATCTCAGTACGGATTATTCAAATGTTCCCAATCAACCTTTGTTTATCCTTGATGGCTTTGAAACAACGCTGCAAAAGGTATACGACCTTAATATCAATATGGTAAAGAGCATTACTATATTGAAAGACGCATCCGCGAAAGCTATTTACGGGGCAAAGGCAGGAAATGGGGTTGTGGTAATTGAAACTGTGACGCCGCAAGCCGGCGCGTTGAGGATCTCTTATAATGTAAGTACAAATATAACCGCGCCCGACCTTAGTAGTTATAGACTTACTAATAGTACCGAGAAGGTTGAGGCCGAGTATCTGGCGGGCAAATACGCTTCCGCGATTCCTGATGTCCAGTCAACATTGATCAGAAGCTATGCCACAAACCTTAAAGCTGCACTTGACGGAGTAGATACCTACTGGCTGTCGAAACCTTTACAAAATGGGGTAGGCCAGCGCCACAGTGTTTTTCTCGAGGGTGGAGATGACGCCATGCGTTATTCCGCCAACCTTAATTACAACAACCTGAAAGGGGTAATGAAGGGCTCCGACAGAGAAACACTTTCCGGTACGGTGAATCTGCAATATCGATTGCGAAAATTTTCATTCAGGAATAACCTGATGATCGATCGTAACAGGGCAGAGAATTCGCCCTATGGCAGCTTTTCGGAATATACCCGGATGAATCCTTATTGGAGGATATTTGACGAGACTGGAGCGCTTATTCCCACCTATACATCATTCAGTAACCAAATTTATAATCCCTTATATAACGCTTCCTTAAATAGTATCAATGGTGATAGATATACGATGATCACTGAAAATTTCTACACTGACTACAATCCTGTAAAGGATCTTCGTTTAACTGCACGTGTAGGAATCACCAGTCAGAACAATGAAGCCAGCCTTTTCTACCCAGCCACCCATACCCGGTTTATGGGGATATCCCCAACTTCTGCAGAGTATCTGAACCGGGGAGAATTTACCAGGACAAATGGTAAGTTAAATACGTACAGTACCGACCTGCTTGCTGCGTATAACCTTCAATTTGGCAAGAATCAGTTATTGCTGAATGCTGGGTTTTCGGCTAACGAAAGTAAAACAGAAAGTACGGCCTTTACGATGGTAGGTTTTCCCAACGACAATATTGTGGACATAGCCTACGGAAATAGTTACAAACCCAATACAAAGGCCAATGGTGTCGAAAATACAAGCCGGTCTGTAGGTATAACTTCTGCGCTTAATTATGCCTACGATAACCGTTACCTGGCTGATTTAACCTACCGTACAAATGCGAGTTCACAATTTGGCACCAACCAGCGCTGGGGAGATTTCTGGTCGGCGGGCCTTGGTTGGAACCTACAAAATGAATCCTTTATAAAAAATTTGAAATTCATCAACCTGTTGAAAGTACGGGGAAGTGCAGGTAGTACCGGCACCCTTGGTTTTAGTTCTTACCAATCCATGGCTACCTATCAATATATCACCAACCAGAATTACAACGGGGATATGGGTTTTACTTTGATGGGCCTGGCTAATCCGGATTTGAGGTGGCAAAAGGTTATGGATTATAATATCGGGACAGATGCTACATTCTTCAATCGCTTAAGCCTGAGGTTCGACTACTTTATCAAAGATACAAAAGGACTTCTCACAGACCAGATCATTGCTCCCTCTGCTGGTTTTTCAAACTATAAGGAGAATATCGGAGAGGTGCGGAACAAAGGGTATCAGGTTTCTGCCAACATGCGGGTATTCGCTGGAAAATATTCATCTTTTAACGTTTTTGTGAATGGACAGCATGCTACCAACCGTATTCGTAATGTGTCGAACTCCATACTTGCGTTAAATAATTCAAATGATAATCTAACTCAAAGGCCAGGTGAAACCCTGGAACAAAACCGGGCAAGAAGACAGCGAGTTTATTCACGCTATGTCCCCGGACAGTCAATGAACGCAATTTGGGCGGTACCTTCTTTAGGGATTGATCCTACAAATGGTAAAGAGATCTTCACTAAGAAAGATGGATCGCTCACGTATGTATGGTCAGCTGATGATTATGTAGTGGCCGGGGATAACAACCCTGATTTTATCGGAACCTTCGGAACTAATTTTCGCTTCGGCAATTTTACCGGTAACCTCACCATGGGCTATCGCCTGGGCGGCCAGACCTACAACTCAACCCTGGTGCAGAAAGTAGAAAATGCCGATTTCAATTATAATGTCGATATAAGGGCATTGGAAGAAAGATGGAAAACACCAGGGCAGGTAAGTCTTTACAAGGATATTGCAGACATAAGCTCTACACAACCCACCACCCGTTTTGTTCAAGATCTCGATGAGTTGATCGTTTCTGCGATAGGCTTTGGCTATACATTCAATAATCCTCTCAGTAAGCTAAAGATCTCAAAGAGCGACCGCCGTTCAAATCTTACAGCTTCCATGAATCTGAATGATCTTGCCCGGTTCTCCACCGTTAAGACTGAGCGAGGTGTTGATTATCCCTTCGCCCGCACTATTTCTTTCTCATTACAAGCATCCTTTTAATCATACGAACAATGAAGAAGATATTTTCATACCTAATTATTTTAACAGGGCTTGTTTCATTGAGCTCCTGCGACAAATGGCTTGATGTTAAGCCAAAATCTCAGGTGGAGTCTGAAGTTGCATTTAAAGAGGAGCAGGGATTTAAAGATGCCTTAACCGGGATCTATGTTGGACTTACGGATAATTCCCTTTACGGCAAAGAACTTACCTACGGCATGGCCGATGTGCTTGGTAGGCAATATACCCAGTTAACAGGACCCTACACCCAGTTTAATACCTATAGCTATACTAATGATACAGTAAAGACAAGGGTAAATGCGGTCTGGAACAAAATGTACAAGAATATTGCTAACGCCAATAATCTTATCACTAACATAAAGGCTGCAGATCCTGCACTGTTTACCGGTACTAATCAAAAGGTGATCACTGGAGAAGCTCTTGCCCTAAGAGCATTTATGCATTTTGATCTCTTAAGGCTGTTTGCTCCGGCACCAGCATCAAACGGAGGTTCAACTGCTATAGCTATTCCTTATGTAACAACGTTTGGAGTTGAAAGTGTATCCAGGGGCACTGTAAATGAAGTGATCACAAAGTTACTGGGAGACCTTAGTGCGGCGTCTCTAGCTCTGAAGGATGCAGATCCGATAGTCTCAGGAAGTCGGGTGCCCTCCACAAGCACGGGCTTTTTACGCAACAGGACTTATAAATTCAATTATTATGCTGTGAAGGCATTAATGGCCAGGGTATACTTATATGCAGGAGATAAAGTGAATGCATTAGCTGCTGCAAAAGAAGTGATAGATTCTGGGGTGTTCCCATTTGTCCCATCTTCGGCAGTTATTAGTGGTGCCGACAGAGTCTTTGTACCCGAGTTGATTTTTTCGTTAAATATTAATAATCTTCATACGCAGGCGGTCACATACTTCAACGCTGATGCTACAAGTCTTTTATCCAGGCTTGAAAGCGAGTATAGTTCAGACTTCGATAATGATGTTAATGACTACCGCTATATCTATGGAAGTGGAACTACGCCAGGTAATTTCAGACGCTTCCCTACCAAATTACTGAGCAGTACTTTGTTAGCTAACAATTTCAAAATGCCAGTAATCAGGGTATCTGAGCTCTACTTAATTGCAGCAGAATGCTTGAAAGAAAGTAATCCTTCTGCGGCTGCCGATTTTATCAACAAGGTAAGAACGGCCCGGAACAGCAGATCTTCAGTTTCGTCTACTGCCACTCCTGCCGATATTCAAACGCAGGTCTTCAAGGAGTATCGCAGGGAGTTTGTAGCTGAGGGACAGCTGTTTTATTACTACAAGCGCCTTAATGTTGCTACTATAGAATACTCAGGGATAAATGCAGGAAATTCCATATATGTACTGCCACTTCCCGATGATGAAATAGAATACGGTGCAAATTAATAACATTCAAGTTTAAGCTGATGAAGAGTTTGAAATCTAATATACTAATGACCTTACTGATGGTAATTACCCTTTGTTCATGTAATAAAGAGGTAATGACCTATGAGGATGATCCCCGGGTTTATTTCTTTGAAAGGGCTAATGACCTGGTAAAAACACGAATTACATTCAAATCTTATTCTTTCCTTTTGCTACCCTCATCCATAACCCAGGACACGCTTAAGGTGAAGGTGAAAACTATGGGCCTGCCCTCAAACCGTGACCGTATAGTCAGGGGTGAAGCGATCATGGAAGGAAGTACGGCAGTAGAAGGTACACATTTCCGGTTTATCGACGGACTAGTAAAAGCGGGGCAAACCGAAGGAACATTAAATGTACTGTTGCTACGCACTGCCGATATCAAGAATAAAAGTTTAACGCTCAATCTACGTATCGCCGAAACAGCTGATTTCAAGCCGGGAATTGTTGAGGATAATTATTTCACAGTAAGCTGGAGTGATAACCTGGTGAAGCCATCGAACTGGGATGGATTTATCGGCTTAAGCTCCTATTTCGGTACCTATAGCAATGTTAAATACAGGTTCATAATAGATGTATTAGGGATTGCGAATTTTACGCTTCAGCAAAGTGCACGGGTACCCCTGCAACCTGGCGAGTATTCAGCTTCTATGATGCTTGATCTAAAATTCAGAATGAAAGCTGCTCTGGCAAACTATAATGCATCAAATTCACCGCTCACTGATGAAAATGGGGTAGCAGTAACTTTTCCAAATTAATAAAACAGATCCTAATAACTATTTTCATGAAGAAGATTTCAGAATATATATTTCCAATACTGTTTTTGTTGGTTTCAGGTTTCACCGCCTGTAAAAAGGATTTAGGTAACTATGATTACAGCACCAATCCACTGCCAGCAATTGATACTACAGGAATTGGCTACGTCTATACCATCGAGCGGTATGATAGTTTATTCATTGCCCCCAAGGTGTCATATGCGGGCATGGATACAACAAGACTTAAGTACAACTGGGTGATCTATAAGGTTATTACGGGTTCCACGTCTGAGGTGCAGACAAGAAAGCTTATAGCATCTCAAAAGGAACTCAGGGTTCAGATAGCTGAAGCCGTAGGAAATTACAAAGTTGAACTGGTGGTAACTGACTCGGTTAATAAATTGGTGTCTAACATCAGGTTTGATTTAACAGTAGCATCAGGTATAGAATATGGCTGGATGGTACTACATACCTTCAATGGCGAAAGCGACCTGGATTTTGTGGTATCAAGAGCAGCTATGCCAGTGGCAACACAAGAAAAACACCTCCGTAATATTTATTCGCAGTCGACAGGAAAGAAACTTCCGGGCGAAGGTCGTTTCATTGCCCAATCGCGTCGTACTACTTTTTCGGCACCTATTCAGAACTGGCTCACCATTGGCTCGCCAACTCAGCTTTCGCGTATTCACGGTAATGATTTTTCTTTAATGCGCGAGAATACCAGCCTGTTCCAACGTCCGGGCGAAGTAATAAATCCCCAGGCATTCCTTATGAGCTCTACTAATTCTAATGAAGTGCTTATCAATAATAATAAACTGTATTTCAGCTCTTCTCCTGATCCGCTTGGCGCTTTGTTTCCCGGAGCCCTTATAGGGGACTATTCACTTGCCCCCTACATTGCTGATGCCTCATCTTCAAGTATAATTGCCGCAGTATATGACGAGAAATACCAGCGTTTTTTGCATCCGGTTAACGGAACTGCCTCTATTGCAACATTCCGCGAGCCAGCTAATCCAGCTCAGCCCTTTAACTTGAATAATGTTGGTAAATCGATGATCGGAATGGACCGAGGTTTCCAAAACCAGACGCTGAACTTTTTGAAAGATCCTACAGGGAACGGTCGATGGTTATACATCACCAATTTTAACAAAACGGATGACGGACTAATGGCTGTCTCTAAAATAGATATGACTTCTTTGCCTGAAATAGCCGCTGCCAGGTATTTCCAGTCGAGCGAGTTTGGCTATGCTTCATTTTACGCCACAGAGCGTAGTGTTTACTTGTACGACTACCTGGGAAGCAATACCGCTTCCAGAGTTCTGAATTATTCAGCTCAGGAGACAATTACCAGCATGAAGATCTTTAAACCGCGGCCAACATTCAATCTTACAACAACTGATGGGCGCTTTCTTTATGTGGCTACATGGGATGGTACGATTGGCCGCTTGTATGAATACTCCATCAATCCAACCAGCGGGCAAGTTACAACAACTCCAACACATACTTATACCATCCAGGGGAAAGTAGTAGACATGTGTCCGAAGGCAAGAGGGGCAGGAATTATTTAAAATTATAGAAATGAAATTTAAACTTCCAGCAGGAGCATTTTGGCTCCTGTTCTTCTCTTTTCTTGCGTGTAAGGATGTAAACGGGCAGAATAAAAAACCGTTTCTTGTAGAACCGTCGCAGTTAAAAGCGGGTGAAAAGGTTCTTATCAAATATGACCCGGAGGAAAGTGTGTTGAAGGGAAAGGACCAGATAAAAGGGGTGATATACTTATTCAGGGATTTCAAGTGGATCGCCGATGACTTGATGATGGAGAGAAAAGGCCAACTATGGGAAGCCTCTTACTTGCTTCCTGAAGATGCAGCACTAATGACCTGCAAGTTTAGCTCAGGTGATCTTATCGACCAGGGTGGGAAGGCTACTTACACGTGGTTTATCGGAAAGAAAGATCCCTCTAAAGGTCCTGTTCCAGGCTCTTATATCGGTTGGGCCTTGTTAAGGAATAAGGTGATCCGTGATGGGAAGCCGTCCTTCCTTTCTCCTGAAAGCTTTATTGGTAATGATGTGGTAGTATGGTGGTTCAATCAGGAACTTCAGTATTCACCGGTAAGCCGCAGACCTATGTTTCCATTGGTGATGGAATTTCTACAAGCCACAGATACACTACGTGCTCAAAGAGCCGCTCCTCGCGAAGTTGCTGCTTTGCTGTCTATACATGATCTCAAAGAAGAGGAGCTGCTAGCCATTGTAAAAGTATCCCGTGAAGTATTAAAAAAAACCGCATCGGCCGATTCTCTTGAACAGGTGATCCTGCAACGCTTTCCACAAGGTCAGTTAGCCTGCGATAAGCAGCTCGAAGCTATTTATAGAGAACCCGATATGCAGAGGCGCCTTGAGATGTGGGAGGAATGTAAGACAAGGTTTCCAGGGGAGCGGTTAAAATACGGACGGTCAGTAGTGATGAATGACATCTATCCCGGTCTGCTGAAGAAGATAATTAGAAGTCGACTTGACCAGGAAGGTGCGGTAGCGGATTTATCATCGGATGTGGAAGTAGCTCCATACTACATCTTAAAAGATCTCCTTACTCTTCTGCAAAAAGAAGGAAAGGGCAGGGGGAAAAAAGTTAGCAAGATGCTATTGCCTTTAGTTCAACAGGTCAATTCAGAAGTGGAAAAAGCATCAGAAGACAGGAGTATACCTGAAAGTCAGCTTTTCTCTCCCTCCGAGTGGAAGGCGGGGGTTCTTAAAAATGAACCTGCGGTTTACCATGTTAATCATACAAAAGAATCACAATATTAATAGAAAATAATAATCTCAACAGTTAAAAACACATACCAAACTTTTTAAAATGAAACTTTTTAGATCTCTACCCTTGGCCGCTATGCTACTTACCGCTGGAATTGGCAAAGCTCAAAATAGCAATGAAAAGCTAAGAGAATTTAAGGTAATTGCGAAAACGCGCAATGCCGACAGTGTATTAATGCTTACTACAGAATTTATTGATAAATACCCGTATACAAAAACAGATACGGCATTTGATAAAAGAAACTGGATAGACTACTCCCGTATGTATCAAACCGTAGGTATATTAACTTCGGTAAAAAAGGATTTTTCAACCTACAAAAAATATGTGGCAACCGCTCCTTTCAATTCACTTTCTACAATTTTTTATAAGGCTGTAGAAATCCCATATGACCATCAGAAAAGCAGTACTGCTGAGGAGGTCCTACCCTGGGCCAAGTTGGTAATGGAGCGCATTGAAAATTTTAAGGATGGCAAACCGGCGGAGAACCCTTACCTAAGCTCGGATGATTGGGATAAGATGTTCTCAAACGTGTATGCAAGTTCTTCCGCATTGTATGCAGACATCCTTCTGCATGTGAAGCAATACAAAGAAGGCCTTTATTATGCAGAGATTGCTCAGCAAAGGGCACAATTCAAGAAGGCTCCTTTGAACGAGGTATACAGCCTTCTGTTGAAAGAAACAGGGAATACTGCAAAGTTGAAGGAAACCCTTGTGAAAAGTATGCAGCAAAATCAGGCATCACCTGCCGTAATAGCACTACTGAAAGAACAATACGTTCAGGAGAATAAGACAGGCGATGGGTTTGAAGCCTATATCAGTAATTTGAAAGATAATACGCTTACAGGCAAGCTTGAGGCAAAGGTGAAAAAATCAATGATAAACCAGGAATTGCCCGAGTTTAAAGCATTAAGCAATGCAGGAGAAATGGTTAGCCTTAAAGCTCAAAAAGGGAAGGTTGTAGTACTAGATTTTTTTGCTTCCTGGTGTGCTCCTTGTAAAGAAGCATTTCCTGGAATGGACATGGTAAGGCAAAAGTATTTGAATGATAAGAATGTGGTGTTTTACTTTGTTGATACTCAGGAGCGAAGGACGGATTACAAAGAGTACGTTGCCAAGTATCTGAAAGAGCACAATTTCGACTTCACCGTATTGTTTGATGCGGATGCCAAGCTTGCTAAAAGTTTCGGAGTGGGGGCCATTCCTCACAAAATGGTAATAGACCCGAATGGTAAGCTTCGCTTCTCGGAGGTGGGTTACATGGGAAGTCCTTCTGAGCTTTCCGATGAAATAAGTATGATGATAGAACTTTCCCGTAAATCAAAATAACGCCCGGATAGTCATGTTAATTAAAAGAGCTTTGGTAGTGCTGATACTGCCGCTAATCGTTCATTGTTCTGCTTTGGCGGGGGTGAACAGAGCAGATAGTGTTATTTTCGAGGGTGGGTCTCCAGGAATTAAGCTGGGTGGAACCTTGAGCTTTCCTAAGCAGGGAGATAAATTTCCGGTAGCTGTGATCCTGTCCGGTACAGGAAAGCAGGATCGTGATGGTACCATGGCAGGTCATAAGCTATTCCTTGCCCTAGCCAATCATCTTAATGAGAATGGCTATGCAGTGCTGAGGATGGACGATCGTGGTGTGGGCAAGAGTACCGGAGTTTATGAAGATGCAACCACCCTCGATTTTGCAAATGATGCATTGGCAGCTGTTCAATTCTTAAAAGGTCGCAAAGAAATTGATCCGGGCCGTATGGGCTTTATAGGTCATAGTGAAGGAGGGGCAGTGATGAGTATAGCCGCCTCTAAATCTAGCGACATTGCATTCATGATTAGCCTTGCCGGCCTTGCAACCAATGGTTATGACTCGAATGTAAAGCAGAACTTGGACCTGATTGAAGCAGCTGCCATACCCGAATACGATAAAAAGCGCCATCGCGAGATTATCAGGCTCATGTTCGATACTGTGTTAAAGAACGTCAACTCACCTGTACTCGACACCATCATGCGTTCTACCTTCAAAACCTGGTCTCAAAAAGACCAGGAGTATTTTAAGACACTAAACGTTGAATTTGACCATTTCCGGTTTCCAATAGAAAGCTATATCAGGACAGCAACGGGGCCATGGTACCGCTATTTTATGCAGTACAACCCCGAACCCTTTATGAAAGGGCTTAAGATGCCTGTTCTGGCTATAAATGGGGATAAAGACCTCTTTGTTTCGGGCAAGGAGAATCTGAATAATTGGAAAAAGTACCTGCAGGAAGGGGGCAACAGGAATGTGACGACACTATTGTTGCCAGGGGTAAACCATCTGTTGCAGCGATGTAAAACCTGTACTCCACAGGAGTACTCGAGTTTGGAGAACATCGATCCCACCATCCTTCAAACTATTACAAATTGGTTGAGGGAGAATGTTAAACAACCTTTGCAGAAGGATAAAAAAGCTTTAGTTCCCCGGGCTTACTTCCCCGAGGAGATGAAAGTGCCATTTAAAATAAGGAAAGACGTGATCTATGTAGCGGCAAATCTCAATAAAAAGGAGGGGTATTTCTTGTTCGACAGTGGTTGCCCGGTGATCATGTTAAATAAAAAATTCGTAGGGGAATCTGCTGATGCTGAGAAAATAAACGGCTTTAGTGGAATAAATGGTGGCTTTGGAGAGGTTCGTCTTGCTAAAGTTGATTCACTGAAATGGGGCAAAATTCTTTTAATGGATTTTCAAACCCCTGCTACCCAAATGGAAGAGGACCCGGAAATGAGCTCGATAAATGTTTTTGGTTTACTAGGACTTGAGGCTTTTAAGAATTATGAAGTTACCTTCGATTACGATGCTTTGGAAATGACTTTCAGGAAAGTGGACAAGTTGGGTAATTATGTATTGCAGCCTAAGCTGGAGACTAAACCTCTTCATCAGGCTGCAGTAACTATGCAAAGACATATTCCTATTCTTACCTTAAATATCAATAACAAGGATTACCGTTTTGGAATTGATTGCGGGGCTGCTATAAATATTATCTATCCTCAGTATTACGATGAATTGAAGACTCTGTTCCACGCAGTAGATACATTGAAGATTAATGGTAGTGCCAGGAATAAACTCGTAGCAGGATTCATTAAAGAAGCATCTTGCGGTCCGGTTAAATTTAGAGAGCTTTATACTGGTTTCGCCGAATCGCATTTGCAGAACAATGGTGAAGGCGCATTAAAAATTGATGGCCTGCTGGGAACCCCTTTCCTTGTGAATTATATAACAAGTATAAACTTCCGAAGGGGCGTAGTTAGCTTTTATCCTCGCAGAAATCAAGAGAAGGGTTAGATTTTAATTAACGGATTGCAGAATAATATATAACAGATATTTAGATAAATAGCATTATGAAGATACTGCGTGTTATAAGCATCCATCTTAATATGTGAAGCTTGGTTCAAATAACCAGGCTTTGTGTATTTTATACTAAAGAATATTGAACACATAATTGAAACCTTTATTTATACATTCATAACGTATCCTTAATATTCTCATAGCAGAAGGTAGCCTAAATTTGCCCCGGCAAGTATGGAAATGCAGAAGGAACTAGTAGAATTACTTCAAAAAGGGGATCACAATGCATTTGAGGAAGTTTACATTCAATGGCATAAGAAGGTCTATTATTATTTTCTAAAGAAAACCAACGAATCCGAACAAGCAAAAGATCTCACTCAAATGACTTTTGTTAATTTTTGGAAATACCGTGCTTCCATCACTGCTGAATATACTATAGAAGTCCTGCTCTTTAATAAAGTGAAGTTCGTTTATATCGATTGGCTTAGAAAAAATGCTAACGAAAGAAAACTTGCTTCAGAGCATGAGGCGGATCTTCACTACGATAATTCTCTGAGTTCCCCGGATACTTCCTTTGAGCTAAGCCAGAGCATTTTAACGGCAATAAATAGTTTGCCGGAGATGAGAAAGAAGGTGTTCAAGCTCAAACATCTCGATGGTTACTCCTATAAAGAAATAGCCTCTTCATTAGGGATTTCTCCAAAAACTGTAGACAATCATTTGCTACAGGCAACACGGCAGATGAAAAGGATCATGAGCAGCTTCTTTACTCTAATAATCCTTCTACTTCAGTAAATTGAATTAAACGATCTATCCAGCCATTCGAGAAACAGGGCATTCAATAACCAACCTTTCATTCTAAGTTTTCTCACCTCATCCAGGCAAATCTTATTTTTTTTTACCCCGATAGGGAATTTTTTATTTCCAAACGATCTTATGCATGAATAAGTTTAGAAACATGACCGCAGAGGACCTCTTACGTAAATTTTTTTCCAATACCTGTACAAAGGAAGAAGCAGATGCGGCAATGCTTCTACTAAAGGAGAATCCTGAACTTGTAGATGAGTTCCTAAGTCAGAAAGATTGGGATGATACTGAGGTTGACAAAGAACTTCCTATCGAAATAAGCTCGGAGATGAAGGAAGGAATATTCAAACAAACCAGGCCATCTCGTACCGTAATTAAAATGTTCCAAAGAATTTCTATAGCTGCCTGTCTGGCCGGATTCCTGTTCTTTGGGTATAAGTTTCTAAACCTCCCGGGAAGCAGAGAGTTCCAAATCTCCAGGTATGAAAGTAGCAGGATTGAAGTGACTGAAAATACAGGGAATGAAAAACTGGTGCTGAGGTTAAGCGATGGTTCAGAAGTAAGGTTGTCACCTGGCGGAAAAATCAGGTATGAGAAAGAATTCAAGGGTGATAAAAGAGATGTTTTTCTGGAGGGTGAGGCCCTTTTTGATGTAGCAAAGGACAAAAGACGGCCTTTTTCTGTCATCTCAAATGGAATAAAAACCACTGCTCTGGGAACTCAATTCTATGTATCCAATGTAAATAAGGGGCAACAAAGGATCAGACTGATCGAAGGAAAAGTGGTGATTGATGCAGAACAAAAGATACCTGCAATAAACCGGGTATACTTAGTTGCAGGGCAGGAATGTCTGCTAAGCATTGGCGACCGGTCGGCTTTGGTTAAGAATACAAATCCTGTTAGTCAAATGAAATCGGCTTCTAGCAGGAGTACCAATCCCCAGCCCTTACCAATGGTGAGCCTTAGTTTTGCACAAAGCCCCATAACCAGGGTTCTTCAAAGTCTTAGCCAGCACTATAACACTAAAATCATTTTCAATGAATCAGACCTTTCAGGTGTCTACTTTACCGGTAGAATACTGGAGAAAGACAGTTTAGAAAGGGCAATAGAGATGGTTTGTGAAATGAACACTCTAAGGTTTAAAATAGAACCAGAACTGGTGAGGATAGAGAAAGGTAATCCGAAATAAAATTTAACACATATAATTTATTCAATCAGCACCAAAACTATTAACAATGAAGCAATTTTACAGGTGGCTTATGTCCGGCTGCATTCTTCTGATGTTTGCAACCACGCTGTACGGTCAAACCCGAACTTCGGTAACGGGAACAGTAACGGATGAGCAATCAGTCCCTCTGATTGGAGTAATGGTAGTTGCCAAAAACTCCGCAGACACTACTAAAATTTACCGGGCCTCTACTAATGAGCGAGGAATCTTTACGATAGCAAACGTGATTGCTGAGGAGACTTATAATTTTAGTTTTTCCTATCTAGGTTTTCAAACCCATTTACTCGCAGGCTTTCGTGCTCATCTTGGAAACTCGAATTCCCTTCTTGTCAGAATGAAGGAATCGTCGCGTTTTTCTTTAAATGAAGTGATAATTGTGGGATATGGAACCCAGAAAAAGGCCAATTTAACGGGTTCTGTGGCTCAAATTAACGGAGACCAATTGCGCGACCGTCCCTTAACCAATATCTCAAGTGCACTTCAGGGAACTATTCCAAATCTAAGTATCTCTAGGAGTGGAGGAGCCCCGGGGACTATGGGCAGTCTGAATGTAAGGGGGGTAACTTCTATAAACGGTAATAACGCGGTTTCGGGTGGTCCTCTTGTCCTCATAGATGGTATTCCCGGAACCCTCGACCGGCTTTCTCCAGAGGAGGTTCAAACCATCACCGTTTTGAAAGATGCAGGGTCAGCAGCTATCTATGGAGCAAGAGGTGCTTTTGGAGTAGTACTCGTAACAACTAAAATGGGCGCGGGTAAGCCGGTTATCCGTTACAACAACTCTTTCGGGTTCAATACGCCAACTACCAGTACTGATTTTATAACAACTGGTTACGACTGGATGAAGCTGAATGACGGGGCTCTTTCTCATGTAGGCGGATATTCAGGATATACGGAACAGGATTACCAGGAACTCCTTGCGAGGAGAAATGATAAAACAGAAGATCCAAGTCGGCCATGGGTTACCATTCAGAGAAGAAATGGTCGCGATCAGTATGTTTATTATGGAAACTATGACTGGTATAATTTTATGTTTACCCAGTGGCAGCCCATGCAAAACCACAATGTGAACGTTTCGGGAAGCAGCGATAAGGTTTCGTATATGATCAATGGGAATATGAAATCGATGGACGGCATTATGAGCGTTCATACTGATAAATACAAGTCCTATAATCTGCGGACAAAAATCGCCGCGAATATTAAGCCATGGCTGAAGCTCTCTAATAATATCAACTTCTACCATTCGACCTACAACTATTTTGGAAGGGAAGATGGAGGAAATGCGAATTTTGTCCATATAAACGTGCATGCCTCCCCGGCTTATGCGCCGGTCAACCCGGATGGAACCCCAACCTATATTACTGGTCTAAACCAGTATGATATTGGTGATGGTATTTTCGCTATGCTGCAAAGTGGCAGCACCAGGGGAGCGAACCGGAAGTACGAGCTGACCAATATCTCTGAAGCTACTATAAGTCCTCTAAAGAACTTGAATATCACGGCGAACTATAGTTACAATCTGTATACTGATCCTAACTTTTATCGTCAGGCTCCTGCAAATTATTCGCTAGTTCCAGGCGATGTACAGGTGGCGACTAAATACAGCACTGACCTGTTGACGGAAGAACAACAGTTTAACCAGGTTCATGTAGTAAATGCCTTTGCTGAGTATAACAAAACTTTTAGTAAGGCTCACAATTTGAAATTAACAGCGGGATTTAACCAGGAGCTCAGTAAAGCAAGGAAAATTACCGCTGCAAGGCAAAATATTTCCTCACAGGAACTAAATGATCTGGATCTGGGAACAGGAGATCCTACAGTTGCCGGAGGTTCCAGTGAATATGCTTTACGCGGCTATTTTTACAGGTTGAACTATAATTATAAAAGCAAGTACCTGTTCGAAACCAACGGTCGGTACGATGGTACATCCAGGTTCCCTAACGGTCAAAGATTTGGCTTTTTCCCATCAGCATCAGCAGGATGGGTACTTAGTAGTGAAAAGTTCTTTTCCCCGATCAGATCAGTTGTAAGCAATATGAAGATTCGCGCATCTGCGGGAGAGCTCGGAAATCAACAGATATCCAAAGACGGCTTTGATCCCTCGTATCCTTATATATTGGCTATGAGGTCGGGGACTATGGCTTACATGTTAGACGGCGTGCGTGCAAATTATTATCGCTCTCCATCTCCTGTTTCTGCCGATTTAACATGGGAAAGGGTTGAATCATATAATGCTGGTATTGACCTTGGCTTTTTCAAGAATCAACTGGAAGTAAGTTTTGACAGGTTTATCAGGAATACTTCCAATATGCTTGATAATGGCTCTCCTCTTCCTTCAGTGTTTGGAGAAGCTGAACCCTTAGTGAATGTTGCTAGCCTGAGGACGAAGGGATTTGAGGTCTCAGTGAACTGGAACAGTCAGTTTAAACTTGGAGGAAAGCCTTTCAAGTATAATTTCGGAGCAAACCTGGGTGACAGCTATTCTTACATAACCAAAGTGGACAATGCAAGTGACTTCACTTATGGACTGTATGAGGGAAAAAGATTAGGTGAGATTTGGGGCTATGTCACTGATGGTTCTTTCAAAACCGATGCAGAGGCAAGAACTTACCCCATAGATCAGACTTTCCTGAATAAGGTAAGGGTTGACAATAATATTCCTTTACGGGCTGGCGACTTGCGCTGGGTGGATTTGAACGGAGACAATAAAATCAGCGCAGGTACAAATACCATAAGTGATCCGGGTGATCAAAAAGTTATAGGGAATTCAACGCCCCGTTATGCTTTCGGCTTCAACCTCGGTGGTAGTTGGAATAATTTTGATGTTTCTGCCTTCTTCCAGGGTATCGGAAAACGTGATTGGTATCCAGGCAGTAATGCAGACCGCTTCTGGGGCCCTTACTCACGCCCTTACTTCTCCTTCATACCGGCAGACTTCGCTTCGAAAGTATCCACTCCCGAAAATCCTAATGCATATTTCCCGACGCTAGTTGCTTATGTGGCACTAAATGCAAACAACGAGTTAAGAGCTACCAATAACCGTTACCTTCAGGATCTTGCTTATGTGCGTCTAAAAAGCCTGGTGTTGGGATACTCCTTACCTGTGCGCTTAACTGAAAGATTGGGGATACGTCGGATGCGTGCATTTATGAGTGGTGAAAATTTATTCACCCTAACAAAGCTTGAGACAAAATACATAGACCCTGAACAAGCAATGGCTAATGGCGATGCCCGCGTGTACCCTTTTAGCAAAACCTATTCTTTTGGAATCGACATTTCATTCTAAGTCAACAAATACAGAAATGAAAAAGCAATTAACGATAAAGGCATTTTTCTTCCTTTTAACAGTAACGACTCTTGTAGCATGTAAAGATGATTTCTTAGAAAGATATCCAACTGCAAGAGTTTCACCTCAGACCTATTTCAAGTCGGAGAACGACCTGAAGTCATATACAAACTACTTCTATTCATTCCTACCAGATGCGGCGGAAATCTATGGCGAAACAGCGGATAATATCGTTTTGTCTTCGGTAGGCAGGGAAATCAGTGGAACGCGTTTAATACCCACCTCAGGAGGAGGATGGGATTGGACTGAACTAAGAGATATTAACTTCTTCCTCAATAACGAAAACGTTAAAGGCTATTCTAACAAATCAGTACGTGATAAATACATTGGATTGGCGCGTTTCTTCCGGGCTCACTTTTACTTTGAGAAAGTAAAACGTTTCGGTGATGTGCCCTGGTATAGTGAAGTTATTGAAACGAATAATCAAGATGCACTTCAAAGAGCTCGTGATCCAAGGGCATTGGTGATGGACTCAGTTTTGGCTGATATTGATTTTGCTATTGAGCATCTGGACGCAACTAAAAGTGTTGAACGGGTTACCAAATGGACAGCGCTGGCTCTTAAATCACGGATCTGCCTTTATGAAGGTACCTGGAGAAAGTATCATACTGAATTTAATGTATCTGGTGCTGATCGTTTTTTGCAGGAATGTGTTAGTGCCTCTGATCTTCTGATGACCTCCGGCGGTTATAATATATATACCGCAACAACTGGCCCTTCCAAAAGGCCATATCAGGATCTGTTTGCCCATAAAACATTAGACCCTGTAGCCACTGAAGTGATTCTTGGTAGACGTTATTCTGCTGAGCTTAATCTCAAACATGGTTTGCAATTTTACCTTACTTCGCGCACTCAGGGAAAGCCCGGTTTCGAAAAGCGCCTTGTAAATAGTTACCTAATGCGCGATGGTTCTCGTTTTACTGACATTCCAAACTACGAAACCCTCCAATTTTATGAAGAAGTCCAAAACCGTGATCCTCGTTTGGCCCAGACGATCCGTACACCGGGATACCGGAGAATTAACGGGACTGCGGAAAGTGGGCAAGAGATGGCTCCTAATTTTGATGCTACCGTAACAGGATATCAACCGATTAAATGGATGAATGATCCCGCAATGGATATGAGCGGGCAGTCGGCTCAGGATCTATTGCTGTTCCGCTTCGCTGAAGTCCTTCTGAACTTTGCAGAAGCGAAGGCCGAGCTTGGGACTATCACCCAACAGGATTTAGATCGCTCTGTTAAATTATTACGCGATCGTGTTGGAATGCCTAATCTTATACTGAGTGTTGCTAATGGCAATCCCGACGCCTATCAAGCTTTATTATATAAAAATGTATCAGGAGCTAACAAAGGCCTTATCCTGGAAATAAGAAGGGAACGACGCGTTGAACTTGTAATGGAGCAGAACTTTCGATGGGATGACCTGATGAGATGGAAAGAGGGACATCTACTCGCTGACCAGTTCAAAGGAATGTATTTTCCAGGTCCAGGCTTTTTTGATCTCGACAGAAATAATAGCAATGACGTGGAAATTTATGCAGGTGCTAAACCTCCATCCACAGGTGTATACCAAATTCCTGTTAGTGATCTTTCTGAGGGAACAAAAGGCGTGATCGTCACTAACAGGAATATCATTAAGACCTTTGATGAGAATAGAGATTATTTATGGCCGCTGCCAATCGAAGATCTTACCATGAATCCTAAGCTTATTCAAAATCCTAATTGGAAACAGTAGGCTCCCGAAAAAAAATATTAGCAAATAAAAATCCAAGATATTTATGAAAAAAGGTTTAAGCTTTTTTTTGCCGGTACTCATGTTATTTATTCTTTCCTTCTCCTCTTGTAAAAAAGACGTAGAGACAATAGCTGGACCTCAGATTGCAGTGAGCGACGACGCACCAGATTTGAAGGAATTAAACGCAGGACAAAGGGTTACAATCCCAGTAACGGTCGAGTCAATTGAAGGGATCAGAAGGCTCTCTTATTTCTTTATAAAAGAGAATGCGAATGGTACCGAGTCAGGTACCCCTGTAAATTACGACCCCACAGATTTTCCTGAGAAATTACAAAGGGATATTGTTTTCAGTGCTCAGCCCGGTTTAGTTGAGCTCGTGATTGTTTCATTCGACAAGTTGAATCGCAGCTCGGAAGTACATCTGAACTTTAAAGAGATAAGGGAACTACCTGTGTTGACTTTTACAGATAATGTGAAGTTTCAGCAATCTGTTTTTGAAAACAAACAGCTAACCATTACAGGTCACGTGAACTCGAAATACGACCTATCTTCTATCAGCTTTAGCAGTGTGGTGAACAATGTGGAATCGTCGGCTCAATCCCTTCAATTCAGCAATAAAAATAGTACGGATTTTTCCGCCCAACTAGTTGTTCAAAAAGGCTTAAGCGCGATTATATTGAAAGCTACAAATATGTATCAGGGAACGGTAACAGATACTTTTAAAATACAGACTGTAGTTGACGATGCTGTTAATATTTCGCTTGCAGGAGGAATTACGTCAATTAGTAAAGTTTTCGCCGGTGCGACTAATACCATCTCTGGCTCCGTTTCATCGGGAAGTAACATTGCGAGTTTATCGTATGCTTTAAAAGTTAACGGCGTTTATGGACCTGAGACTGCAATAGCTATTGGATCACCTGCCGACGCGTTCAATTTCACAGCTTCGTATAATGGGGTGAAGAACGCTGAAGCTGTACGAATTACAGGAAGAAATCAGGGGAACAAAGAAAAAGTGATCGAACTACCTGTACTGAAAGTGTATAACAAGCTATTAACATTTACCGTCGAACTAACTACGGCTATTGGTCCTGGTAAGAAAAACTGGTTCTCGGCTTATCGTGCTCCCCATGTTTTTGACGCCGCTAGTGCTGCTTCTGTACAAACTATGCTCGACTTCGCTTTTGTGAAGTATAGTGCCTCAAGTTTCCGCATTATGCCTGCAGGTGTGGTAGAGGCGGGAGCGGCATATCAAACAGCCATGGCTCCGTATATGGCTGGCTTCAATCAGGCAACTTATACGCTGGTAACGGTAAACCGCAATAGTATTACTGAATCTGCCTTTAATTCCCTCGAGTGGGATGGAGATCTTACCTCCTTCCTGGAAACAAAAATATTAGGGCCGATAAGTGAAGGTGGCGAAAATTACAACATCAGAACTACTAACCGACGTTTTAATGGTGAGTTGCAGGTAGGTAAAGGTTTTATCATTGGATGGGGCGCTTGGCGCTGGGGAACAACAGTCGCTGATAATAAGGCTTTTGGACTTGTGATGGTAAAAGCTTACTCTGTTTCTAACGGACAGGCCACAACTACCCTGGAGATTAAAGTTCCTGATGAAGATTTTCGCAGCAAATATAATTCTGAATCCATACACTCATATCCATTATAAGTTATTCTATTTATGCACTTATTTTATAGATTTCTATCTTTTAAAAAATCTCTCGCATTTATCCTTCTTCTTGGATCCACTATCGCTCTCGGGTGTTCTAAGGGATCTGGAGAAATAGTTGACAAAGAACCAGCCGAAAGTCAGTCTGGTAAAGGGCAGTCAATAAGAGTGCTGACCTACAATATCCATCATGCCAACCCTCCTGCACATTCTGGTAAGATAGACCTTGATGCTATTGCTACCATCATAAAGGAATCAAAAGCTGATCTGGTAGCTGTTCAGGAATTAGATAGTGCAGCTTCACGTTCTAACCGCGAATTTCAACTCAAAGTTCTGGCAGAAAAGACAGGCATGCACTATTTCTTTGCGAAAGCAATTCCTTATGATGGTGGTGGGTATGGTATCGGAATTCTTTCAAAGTATCCGATCAGTGACCTGCAAAATATTCCGCTTCCGGAAGACCTTAGTTTGGGGAATTATGAAGACAGGGCCCTGGCTCTGGTTAAGGTTTTGCTTCCTGACAATCGGATCGTTTATTTCGGAAGCACTCACCTTGATGTGAATAAGGAAGAAAACAGGATGCTTCAGGCCCAAAAAATAGTAGATGTAACAGCCGCTCTGAAAGCACCTGTTATTATAGCCGGCGATATGAATGCCTTGGGGACCAGTCAATCAATTAATCTTTTAACGAATTATTACACCAATGCAAGCAAGAAGTTAGAACCAACGATTCCCAATACTAATCCCACACGTAAAATAGATTACGTGTTTTATGCAAAGCATGGCGATTTTACTCTCCTTAATGAGGAGGTTATTCGTAGTGGTATTGCAAGTTATGCTTCTGATCACCTTCCATTTGTAGTGGAATTGTCTTTGGCGAAGAAGTAGGGGCATTAGTAAATATTCCAAAAAAAGGAGTCTGGTAGTATATATCAAACTCCTTTTTTATTTTAGATCGGCGTTATTATTAGTAAGTTTAATAAGCTAAGAATAGCGAGAAAGGGTCAAGCCTGGCTTACCGGAGAGCAATATGAGGCAATCTTAAGGGGGGCCACGGCTACAAATGCTGATACAGCGTTGAGCCTGGTAAATCACGTAAGGACTATTCGTAATGCTACACCATTTCAGTCGATAACTTTGAACGATATGCTTGCGGAACGGGCCCGCGAATTCAGCTGGGAGGCCTGGAGAAGAAATGATCTTATTCGGTTCGGAAAGTTCGAGGGTTCTTGGGGGGGCAAAACAAACACCGATGTATATAGACGGATATTTCCTATCCCTGCTTCGGAGATCATTCTGAACCCATCATTAAAGCAAAATACAGGTTATAATTAATTGAAGGCCATTATTAAAATGAATGCAGATAAAATAAGCAGGAAGAATTTCCTTGGACAGGTAGCTAAAACGGGTGCTTTGGCATTGCTTCCTTCCGTAGTAAGCGCCTCTGCTCATGGGAACGAAAGTAAGGAAAAGCTACGCGCTGGTTTTAAGTTTCTTACTCAGCCGTATTTACAACAACTCACCGCCGATAGTGTGGTTATCAGGTGGATCACCAACGAAGTGGCTGCTTCCTGGATTGAATACGGGGAAGCTGAATTAACCCAAAAGGCAATTACTACAGCAGAATTTGGATTACTAGCAGCTAATACCAGGATCCATGAGTTGAAAATTTCCGGTTTAAAACCTAATACACGTTATAATTACCGGATCTGTTCAAAAGAAATTGTAGACTTTCAACCATATAAAATGACCTGGGGGGAAAGCATTAGCAGTGAGACTTTTTCTTTTACTACCCTTAATCCTACTGCAAATGAGGTTTACTGGCTGGTATTTAATGATATTCACGACCGGCCCGCTTCATTCAAACATTTATTTGCATTAAATAATCAGGATCCTTTCGACTTTGTTTTCTTAAATGGAGATATGTTTGATTATCAGACGGACGAGCGGCAAATGATCGATCACCTGCTTTCGCCTTTAACATCTCTTTTTGCCGCTGAGAAACCATTTCTGTATGCCAGGGGAAACCACGAAACCCGCGGAAAGTATGCTCGCGAGTTCCCTGATTACTTTACCAATCCCGGAAGACAGTATTATTTCTCGTTCACACAAGGACCGGTGCATTTCATTGTACTGGATACAGGGGAAGATAAAGCGGATGACCATGCTGAGTACAGTCAGTTGGTTGCTTTTGATGAATACCGGGAACAGCAGGCCGAATGGCTTAAAGAGGAACTTAAAAGCGATGCTTTTAAAAAGGCTCCTTTCCGGGTGGTAATGATGCACATCCCTGTCTACCATTCTGGAGAAGGGCACGGTACCCTACACTGCCGGAAGCTCTTTAATCCATTATTCAGTAAATCTCGAATTGATCTGATGGTATGCGGGCATACCCATCAATATGGAGTTCATCAGGCAGATCCATCTACTCATAACTATCCGATTGTAATAGGAGGTGGCCCTAAAGAAGGGAAAAGGACTTTAATTAGCGTGAGGGCAGACAGGAAAACCTTAGCATTACGAATGGTGCGGGATGATGGAACTGAGGTGGGAAACCTGCTATTGAAATCACGTAAATAGCATTCTATGACAATTGTTTATCCATAGCCATAGAATGCTTCCCAAGGATTCCTTTAATAACACTCCGGAAGAATAAGCCGGAGTGTTAATGTTTCATCACCGCCTAAGGAAGCCAGTCTCCGAATGGCTTCTTCATTATTCTTCCTAATAACACAATCTTCTCTATGGTCATTCATTTCCACTCTGAATTGTTAATAGAAACCTATTAATGCATAAGTTCCTATTCTAATCCCGAAATTTCTTACTTTGTAGTTGCACATGTAGGCCTTCAATCAATACTGCTACTAATTGAGGTTTAAAGAGGTAAGTTTTTAGGGTCGCAAACAGGTATCTGTAGATATTCGAAAAGACCTTTTCAATGCTCGAAATTGGTAGTTTTATGGGGCAACCATAACGTAAATAGGATTTAATGAACATCAAAACACTGATACTGCTTATAATCAACAGTTTGATCGTACTTGTGATCGCTCTGTTGTCTTTTTTGTTTTATAAACAGTTTTCAAATGTTCTGAATGACCGTATTCTGATGCAGCTGAATTCTATCGAAACCCTCGAAAGTATTCAGATAGAAAATCTGATTAAGACTAAGTGGAAAAGTTTTGCGGAATCTAGGCTCTATAGTGAAATGATTGACAGTAGCGTTTTCGAGCTTCCGGATAGTATAAAAGTTATCGATGGAATACATGATCTTACACCTTATCATAAGGATAAAAAAGCAACAATAGGTTTTATTTTAAATACCAGTAAAGGCAGGAAGATTGAGGTTATAGACTACAGCGATATACAAAACATTCTTCTGGAACGAACCGGTATGGGCGAGAGTGGGGAGACCTACTTGGTTGGCGAAGATTTTCGAATGCGTTCAGAGTCCCGCTTCTTTCCGGATAAAAAGCCGTATGATATATATGTAAAAACGCAGGGTGTTATAAGTGCCTTAAAAGGGGTAAATGGAAGAGGTATTTTGTCGGATTACCGAGGTATTCCAGTTTATAGTGTCTATAGTCGAATTCAAATCTCAAATTTGAAGTTGGTCATTCTTTCTGAAATCGATGTAAGTGAGGTGACCAAGCCTTTACATGAATTGAAGATGAGGCTTACCACGCTGACTTTTGTTATTTTCCTGGTTGCTGTTACCCTGTCTCTTCTCCTGACACGGATCATTATTGATCCGATAAAGAATATGCGAAATAGCCTGAGAATAATGGCTAAGGGAGATTACGATCAGACCATCGAATATAAAAGGAGTTCAAACGAAATAAAGGAAATGTTTGATGCGCTGTCGAACCTGAAAGCGTCTTTACAGGGTGCCGTAAAATTTTCTGAGGCCATTGGCAATATGGATCTAAATACAGATTACAAACCTAATAGTGCTAATGATGTGCTTGGGAAAAGTCTTCTAACGATGAGAAATAAGCTTATCGATTTTAAAAACCAGGAGGACAATACCAGGACAATGGCCAAGCGATTGCTGGTTAACGGTTTGGAAAACGAGAGGCGCCGGCTTTCGAGGGAACTTCATGACGGTGTTGGCCCCTATTTAACTTCTTTGAAGCACTATATTGAAAATAACGTCGAAAATGAATCGAAGAAAGCTGAGATGAAGAAAATAGTGGATGAAACCATTTCCGAGATCAGGTCAATGTCGAACGCCTTAATGCCTGCTTCAATAGATGATTTTGGAATTGGCGTAACACTAACAAATTACATCGAAAACGTAAACAGGTCAACCAGTATAAATATTGAATTTGAGGATCTTACCAAACAAGAAAACTCAAATATTACTGACCATCAGGCAATCAACCTTTTTAGAATAAGCCAGGAGCTGCTAAATAACTCATTAAAACATTCTAAAGCGAAAAACATACGAATTACACTTTCAGAATTTGATGAGTTTATTTCACTTTTCTATTTTGATGATGGTTCTGGTTTTGATATTAGCACCGTGAAACTAGGGTCTGGAATCACAAACATTAAAGAGCGTGTAGACATTTGCAATGGTAAAATTACGATCAACGCTTTACCCGGAAATACAACTTTCGAAATTGAACTTCCTGTTGAATTATGAATGAGATAAAATTAATAATTGCCGACGACCATGATCTTTTTAGAAATGGACTTGTAGAGTTACTGAAAAAGCATGACGACATTAAAATTGTTAAAAGTGTTGCTGATGGCTACGAGTTTTTGAACGTAATAAAACAGGGGTTCGAGGCAGATATAGTTTTACTGGATCTTACGATGCCAAAAATGGACGGTTTTGAGGTTTTGAAGGAATTAAAAAACCTAGATGCTAAAATAAAGCCCATTGTAATTTCTATGCATAGTGCTGGTAACTACATCGCCAAATGCGCTAAGATGGGCGCCTATGGTTACTTGTTAAAGAATACTGATGAATCAGAACTGATCTTCGCTATCAGGACTGTTCATAAAGGAAAAAAATATTTCAGCGCCGAAATCTCTGAGAAAATGATAAATTTTATGTCAACCCAAAGTGTCAGCGATGATGTTCTGTCAAAGAAAGAGACCGAGGTGTTGGGATTAATCTCTAAGGGATTTACCACAAAAGAAATTGCTGCTAAATTATTTGTGAGTACACGAACAATAGAAACCCATCGTAATAGTATCCTCAAAAAACTTGAGGTGAAAAACACGGCCGAGCTTATTAAAAAAGCTACTGAAATAAATCTGATCTAAATTTACCAATCAAATTTGCATCCGTATAAATACGGATGCAAATAGCGTAGATTCATATAACGCTAAAGGGCCTCTGTCGACTGTAAATTTGTTAAGAACAAAAGAAAACAGTCATGAAAAAAGCGTTAGTAATTTTAGGGTTGTTTGCCGTTTCATTTGGTGCCTTGGCACAAGAAAAAAGCGAAGTAAAACAAAGTGATCTAAAAGGTCCTGAATATAAAAACTATAAGCATTGGATGCATAAGGTTGCGCCAACAAAAGTAACTTCAGCCACCACTGTAGAAACACTTCAGGGTCCTGAGTATAAGAACCGTCAAGCGGGAAGAAATGCTTCAAAAGCAGAGCAATCCCTGGTGACCACAGGTGGTAATGAGCAGCAGAAATTGAAAGGTCCTGCTTACAAAAACTTCAATCACCATACAGGAAGACCAAATTAAGCATAATCTTGCTTCAACTTCTTATTGTTGAAACACATACAATCCGTAGAGCTTAACATAAGGCTCTGCGGATTTTTTTTATTACGAAACCTACTACCTCTCTTCAAATAATAATACTATCTCACTAACTATCATCCTTTGTGTTGTTTCCTGTATTGCAGAGGCGAAATGTTCATTTGCTTTCTAAACATCCTTGAAAAGTAGTACTGGTCATCAAATCCAACCTCCTTGCAAATTTCCTTGATGGTCATCTTGGTAAAATAGAGATATTGACAGGATTTCTGGATCTTCAATTGTAGAAAGTATTGGATAGGGGCGTATCCGGTGCGTTCACGGAAGAGTTCCGAATAGCGGGAGATCGAATAACTTGCCATCATAGCCAATTCTTTAATACTAATATTTTTGGAAAGGTTGTTTTTCATATAGCTTATTGAATTTGCCACCCTGTCTTCTTCTTCTTCTTCTGACGAGGTGAAATATATGAATGAACTAAGAAACTGTAGCAGTTTGACGTAAAGAAGATCGATTTCCCGTGTCCCAAGGTCATTCTCGAGGAGATGAAATACTTGATGATAGACGTTTATTAGTGAGGCGTCGTAAGGGATTGACTTTAGTTCAGATGTATACCGCTCGTAGAGGAGGTCGGCAGTTGAGCCTGTAAAATGCACCCAGTAAATACTCCAGGGTTCTCTTAATGAACTTCCATAACTATGCGGAATATTTTTACAAAGTATAAAATAGGTATTAGCCGTTAAGGTGAACTCTTGTTCGTCAATTTTTATCCATCCTTTCCCATTGGTGCAATACAAAAGTATGTACTGATCGCAGCCTGTCTTTCGTTCGCGTTGGTGAAAGGCAGCGTGAGGATAATGTCCTACCGCAGTGGGATGCAGGGTTTTACCTAACGGATTTTGTTGTATAGCCAGAACCCGGTCGGGCGATAAGACAATCATTTGTTGTCCGGGAAAGCCCTCTTCAATCTTGTTTTCCTGCTTTGCTTTGAGTTCCATACTATAGTATGAGAGTAACAGTAGTATTAGTTTGACGTCGTAAGATAATCCATTTTATTAAATTGATAATCCATTTCGGAAAGAATAGCAAAAACTACCTTTACAATTCCAATTAGACCTGAAATTATAAGAAATGGCTTCTCAAAACGTGACTTTCAACAATAGTTACATTCTCGGAATTTCTTTTATCTCTGCTTTAGGGGGGTATTTGTTCGGATTTGATTTTGCCGTAATTTCCGGTGCACTTCCGTTTTTGAAAGCAGAATTCCAATTGGACGCCTGGTGGGAGGGCTTCTTAACCGGATCGCTTGCCTTGGGTTGTATTGTTGGTTGCTTAGTGGCCGGAAATTTTTCCGACAAGTATGGCCGCAGACCAGGATTGATGCTTGCTGCTGCAATTTTTGCGGTTTCATCACTGGGAATGGCGTTTTCTAACTCGCTCGCTCTTTTTGTTTCAATGCGCTTTATAGCAGGGATAGGAGTGGGAATGGCTTCCATGTTAAGTCCCATGTATATCGCCGAAGTATCTCCTGCGCATGTAAGGGGGCGAAATGTTGCGATCAATCAATTGACCATAGTTACCGGTATTCTTATTACCAATCTTGTTAATTATATCCTCGCTGATAATGGTCCGGATGCCTGGCGATGGATGTTCGGTTTAGGAGCTGTTCCTTCTGTTTTATTTTATCTGGGTGTAGTTTGGCTGCCAGAGAGTCCTCGTTGGTTATTTAAAGCTGGTAAGACGGAGCAGGCGAAGGTCGTTCTATACACCATTGGATCGGCAGAATTTGTTAAAAAGACGACAGCAGAGATCGAGAAGTCGCTGGTGGGTGGAACGAAAACCTCATACTCTGCTGTATTTGAAAAGGCAGTAAGGCCTGCTGTGCTGGTAGGGATTACCCTGGCTGTATTTCAGCAATTGTGCGGGATAAACGTTGTTTTCAACTATACCTCCACCATCTTTGAATCGGTCGGAGCAAGTCTTGACCGGCAGCTTTTTGAGACGGTTTCTATTGGCATTGTTAATCTGCTGTTTACACTGCTTGCCATGTGGCAGGTGGATAAGTTGGGGCGCAGGCCATTGATGCTCATCGGCTCCATCGGCTTATCGATAGTTTATATAGTTCTGGCCTTTCTGTTGCAAAGTCAGGCTGCGGCAGGTGTCGTTTCCATTTTTGTTATGATGGCTATTGGCATGTATGCTACTTCTTTAGCACCAGTAACCTGGGTGCTTATTTCTGAGATTTTCCCTAATACTATCCGTGGTGTAGCATCTTCTGTTGCCATTGTATCTCTATGGAGTGCTTATTTTATCCTGGTATTTACTTTCCCCATTCTGGCGGAGAAACTGGGTACTTACGGTCCCTTTTATCTATATGCAGTGATCTGTTTTCTCGGATTTCTATTTGTGCTTCGAAAGGTGAAGGAAACGAAAGGGCAAACATTGGAAGAACTCGAACAAAGCTTTGCCGGGCACTAGGCTTGCAATTCTCAATTAAGGTATTAAAACAATTAGTATAGTATGAGCAATAATCCTGTAACGGTTTGGGAGGAGAAAGTAAGTATCCCTACTTATGGAATTGGCCAACCCGATAAGAACCCAATGTTTTTTGAGAAGAGGGTTTACCAGGGAAGCAGCGGGGCGGTTTATCCGAATCCGGTTATTGAAAAGATCTTCGACGAGAAAGTTGATAAAGAGTACATAGGCCTGTTCCTGGAAAATAAGTATCTCAAGATCATGATCCTTCCGGAATTGGGAGGACGGGTTCAGATGGCCTATGATAAGATTAAGGAGAGGCATTTCATCTACTATAACCAGGTGATTAAGCCGGCGCTCGTAGGCCTCACTGGTCCCTGGATCTCTGGAGGAATAGAATTTAACTGGCCGCAACACCATCGTCCAAGTACCTTTGAACCGGTTGATTATACCATTACTGAAAATGAAGACGGAAGTAAAACCGTGTGGGTAAATGAGGTTGAGAAGATGTTTCGCACGAAGGGAATGGCATGTTTTACTCTTCATCCGGATAAGGCTTATTTAGAAATTAAAGCTAAGCTTTATAATAGAACTAATTTGCCGCAAACCTTTCTGTGGTGGGCAAACCCGGCTGTTAAAGTGAATGATGATTATCAATCCGTTTTTCCACCTGATGTAAATGCTGTGTTCGATCATGGTAAGCGTGATGTTTCCACTTTTCCGATTGCTACCGGTACTTACTATAAGGTAGATTATTCTCCCGGTACGGATATTTCCAGGTATAAAAATATTCCGGTCCCTACTTCATACATGGCTATTAACTCGGTGTATGATTTTATGGGAGGCTATGAACACGATACCCGTGCGGGAGTTTTGCACGTTGCCAGTCACCACGTGTCTCCGGGTAAGAAACAGTGGACATGGGGGTATAGTGATTTCGGGCAGGCCTGGGACAGGAACCTCACAGATGAAGATGGTCCTTATATCGAGCTGATGACTGGTATGTTTACAGATAACCAACCTGATTTCAGCTGGTTGATGCCTTATGAAGAGAAAACCTTCACACAGTATTTTCTTCCTTATCAGGAATTGGGACTGGTGAAGAATGCAACAAAGGACTTGTTGTTGAATATCGAAAAGGCGGATGATAAGGCAGTTATTAAAATATATGCTACTTCAGTCCAGTCGGGTTTAAAGCTTGTATTTTCTCTAGAAGGCAATGTTCTTCACGAAGAGGGCTTTTCTATACGTCCTGAGGAGGTATATGAAAGAGAAATTCAGCTTCCGGTAGGTGGCGATGAGAAGCAATTTTCAGTGAAAATACTGAATGCTGCAGGACGGGAGGTATTAAAGTATGAGCCTGTTTCCAACAAACAGAATCCTATGCCAGCTCCTGCAAAGGCTGCCTTAAAACCCGAGGAGGTAGAGAATAATGAGCAATTATTCCTTACTGGCCAGCACCTGGAGCAATACAGGCATGCTACCTATAGTCCGCTTGATTATTATAACGAAGCGCTTAAACGTGATCCAAAAGATATTCGTTGCAATAATGCTTTAGGTTTATGGTACCTGAGAAGAGGGAGGTTTGCCATAGCACTTGATTATTTTAAGAAGTCGGTTGAAACGATAACAAGCAGAAATCCTAACCCCTACGATAGCGAACCTTATTATAACCTGGGATTAACTCAAAAGTACCTGGGTAATGATAGAGAAACCTACAATGCTTTCTACAAAGCAACCTGGAGCAGCGCTTGGCAGGATATTGCTTATTTCTCAGTTGCTCAAATAGATGTGATAAGAAAGGACTTTGATCTAGCCTTGGAAAATATCAATAAAGCGATTGACCGTAATGCCAACAATGGGAAGGCATATGTTTTAAAAGCGGCTATATTGAGAAATCTTGAAAAATATGAAGAAGCCTTTGCTGTAGCTGAACAGGCACTAAAACGTGATTTGTTTAATCTGGGTGCTCTATATGAAGAAGCACAAGTGCTTAATGATTTGGGAAGAACTGAAGAAGCTGGAAAGGTGATTCAGCGACTTTTAACTCTATCCAGGCAGAACGCTCACAATTTGACCGAGTACTCTATTGATTATGCTGCTGCAGGGCTTTATGAAGAATCAACTGAATTGCTTCGCTTAGTAGCTGAGGATGATAGTAGTCCGCTTACAGATTACTACCTGGCATTCTATTTTCATAAACTAAACGATGTAAGAAGTTCTTTACACCTTGCGAAAGCTGCCGAGGCCAGTTCTTATCTATGTTTCCCCAACCGTGTTGAAGATATTGCGGTTCTCGAATTTGCAATTAATAAAAATCCTGCTGATTATAAGGCTCCATATTACCTGGGAAACTTTTGGTATGATAAACGCCAATATCAGGACGCGATTAATAACTGGGAGCTTTCTGAACAAAGGAATTCTACATTTCCAACAGTTCACCGGAATCTGGCAATAGCTTACTTTAATAAACTTAATTTAGCGGATAAAGCTCTTGGAAGTTTTGAAAAAGCATTTGCCCTGGATAGATCCGACGCAAGGGTGTTAATGGAATTGGATCAGCTTTACAAGCGAATCAACAAAAGTCCGCAGGAGCGAATAAAGCTGCTGGAAGAAAATCTTGAAACGGCAAATCAGCGTGATGATCTTTATCTTGAGAGGGCCGCTCTTTATAATTTTCTGGGCGACTTTCAGAAAGCCTACGATCTGATCATGGCCAGAAAGTTTCATCCCTGGGAAGGTGGAGAAGGCAGAGTATCCGGTCAATACATCTATTCCCTGGTTCAACTAGCAAAGCAAAACATTGGAGATGGTAATTTTAGGAAGGCCATTTCTCAATTGGAGGAAGCCCAGTTCTATCCACACAACCTGGGCGAAGGAAAGCTGTTCGGAGCGCAGGAGAATGACATTTTCTATTGGCTGGGATGTGCCTACGAAGGTCTGGGCGAAACACAGAAAGCCATAGAGTTTTTTGAATTAGCGACAGTTGGTCTATCTGAACCTGGTGCTGCAATGTTCTATAATGATCAGCAGCCGGATAAGATCTTCTACCAGGGACTGGCATGGCAGAAATTAGGAGCGGAGGAAAAAGCCAGGGTTATTTTTGAAAATCTTGATAGATATGGTAAAGCTCATCTGGAAGATGAAACTAAGATTGATTACTTTGCAGTATCACTTCCTAACCTGCTGATCTTTGAGGATGACCTTAATTTAAGGAACAGGATCCATTGTTTGTATATATCCGGATTGGGACTAGCCGGAATGGGACAAGCTGCTGAATCTGAAAAAGCTTTACGTGAAGTGTTGGAATACGATGCGATGCATTTTGGAGCCCACTTGCATTTAGAGCTGGTATTGAAAGAATTATGATATAGGAACAACATTCATGATCAAATTAAATAAATTTATTCTATTCATCGCCTTTATTGCATTCACAGCCTTTAAAGGCGATGAAACGATTTCTTTAAGCGGGAAATGGAAGTTTCAGGCAGACCCTAATGGTAAAGGAATTGCTGAAAAATGGTTTTTAAAAAGCCTGGCAGAGGAGGTTAAACTACCTGGATCAATGGCGGAAAATCTAAAGGGCGACGAGATTACCCTGAAGACCAAGTGGACCGGTAGTATTTACGATAGCTCTTTTTATTTTAATCCCAGGTTAGAGAAATATCGCCAGCCTGGGAATATTCATATCCCATTCTGGCTAACTCCTCAGAAGTACTACGTAGGTGCCGCCTGGTATCAAAAAGAGCTGAACATCCCTTCGGCATGGAAGGGAAAGCGGGTGGTTCTTCATCTGGAGAGATCACATATTGAAACAAGGGTATGGGTAGACGGAGAGGAGATCGGGATGCAGAACAGCCTTGTGACGGCTCATGAATATGATCTGACTAAGAACTTAAGTCCTGGTAAGCACTTGATCTCGATCCGGGTGGATAACAGCATTAAAGAAATTAATGTAGGGCCCGACTCCCATAGTATTACTGATCATACCCAGGGAAACTGGAACGGTGTTGTTGGTAAGATTGCGTTGAACGCTGGTTCGCCGGTCTTCTTTGAGGACATCCAGGTTTTTCCGGATATAAAGAACAGGAAGGCAAGAGTAAAGCTGAATATCAGGAATACAGGATCAGAGAAGACATCCGGTAAGATTTCGATTTCTGCGAAAAGCTTTAATGTTGAGGCAAAAGATGAAACACAGATTGTTTCCAGCGCTTTTTCGGTTGCAAAGGCCGGCAATACATCTCTGGAGCTCGAATTGCCATTTGGGCAGGGCATGCAAACCTGGGACGAGTTTAATCCGGCATTGTACAAGCTGACCGCAATTTTAACTACAAAAAAGGTTGAAAGTACCAGGGAAGTACAATTTGGTATGCGGGAAATTAAGATTGAGGGCAATCGCTTCCTGATAAACGGTCGCCCGGTATTTCTTCGTGGCACTTTGAATAATTGCGAGTTTCCTCTTACTGGTTATCCAGCCACTGCGGAGATCGCTTGGGAACGGATCTTTAAAATTGCGAAAGATCACGGCCTTAATCATATGCGCTTCCATTCTTGGTGTCCGCCGGAAGCTGCTTTTATAGCAGCAGACAAAATAGGGCTATACCTTCAACCTGAGGGGCCAAGCTGGCCTAACCATGGGCCCAAGATTGGTCTCGGGCAACCCATAGATCAGTACTTATACGATGAAACAAACCGCATGGCGAAGGCCTACGGTAATTATGCTTCCTTTACCATGCTTTCGGCAGGAAACGAACCGGCAGGCGATCAGGTTAAATATTTGAATGCTTTTGTGGATTACTGGAAGAATAAAGATGACCGCCGTGTATATACGGGAATGTCTGTAGGGGGAAGCTGGCCCATCGTTCCAAAGGCAGAATTTCAGGTAAGAGGCGGAATACGGGGACTAGCCTGGGATAAACGTCCTGAAACTGTATCTGATTTTTCTCAGCCTTTATCCAAATTCAAAGTACCTTTTGTAGCTCATGAGATCGGTCAATATTGTGTATTCCCTAATTTTGATGAAATCAGGAAGTATACCGGAGTGTACCGTGCCAAAAACTTTGAGATGTTTCAGCAGGATCTGAAAGACCGTGGAATGGGAGCACAAGCTCAGGATTTTCTAATGGCTTCAGGAAAGTTGCAAGCTCTTTGTTATAAGAATGAAATTGAGAAGATGCTTCGCACACCTGGTTACGGAGGTTTTCAATTATTAGGATTACAAGATTTCCCGGGACAAGGAACTGCACTTGTTGGAATCCTTGATGCTTTCTGGGAAGGTAAAGGCTATATGTCATCCAGCGAGTTCAGGCGTTTTTGTAATACTACAGTACCTCTTGCGCGTCTTCCAAAATTTGTTTTTAACAATAACGAAACATTGGAAGCAGGAATAGATATGTTCCATTCAGGAGCGGCACCCTTAACAAATGCTGTAATAAGCTGGACAATAAAAGGTGCGGAAGGTAAACCAGTGGCATCGGGACGTTTTGAAGGTAAAAGCATAGAAATAGGAAATGGTATCCCTGTTGGGAAAATAAGCTATCCATTATCCTCCATAACAGAACCAACTCAGCTTAACCTGGAAGTTCGTGTAGAAGATACGCCTTTTGTAAACGATTGGGATTTTTGGGTTTACCCTGACAAAACCGAAGAAATTAAGAATGATGTCTATTATACTACAGTATTAGATGAGAAGGCCAAAGCTGTTTTAAGTAGAGGCGGCAAGGTATTCCTTAATGCTGCAGGCAAGGTAGTAAAGGGCAAAGAGGTTGCCATGCATTTTCTTCCTGTTTTCTGGAATACCTCCTGGTTCAAGATGAGGCCTCCTCATGTTACGGGCATGTTTATCCGGGATAAGAGTCCAGCCTTTGCAGACTTTCCAACCGCCTACCATTCCGACTTGCAATGGTGGGATATTGCTGATCGATCTCAGGTAATGATCATGGAAGGTTTTCCTGCAGGTTTCAAACCCTTAGTTCAGCCAATTGATACCTGGTTCCTGAACCGCCGGTTAGCCTTGATTTACGAAGCTAGGGTTGGAAAAGGAAAAATCATTGTTAGCAGTGCGGATCTGAGAAAGGATATAGACCGGCCAGCTTCCAGGGCATTATTCTATAGTCTCCAAAATTATATGGCTTCTGACAAATTCAATCCTCGGGAAGCGGTAAGTTTTGAGGTGATAAAAGACGTGTTTGTAAATCCTTCCAGGGAGCAATTTAAGACGTACACGAAGGATAGTCCTGACGAATTGAAGCCTAATTCAAACCAAAATAAAGTTAAACCATAAGTGTAATTCCTGAAGCCGAATTTGCTTCCCTTTTTTTTGTAAGCCCATGAAACTTAATACCTTTTTATCGACGTTTCTTTGTTGCCTTTATTTTGCTGCGGGCAGTCAGACGATCTATTCAATCGATGCAAGTGGCATTCCTGAAGAGCCGCGTAATACATTAAAACTTGGAGGCGAAGGGGAAAACGGGCAAAGTATTGCGGTAAACAATCAATATATAAGCCTTAATGGAAAGCCATGGATACCGATTACGGGCGAATTTCATTTTTGTCGTTATCCAAGCCGCTATTGGGATGAATCGCTGAAAAAAATGAAGGCGGGTGGTATTAACACTGTAGCTACCTATTTATTTTGGAATATCCATGAACAAAAGGAAGGGAAGTTCGACTGGTCGGGGGATAGGGATGTAAGGAAGTTTTTAGAGCTTTGTAGAAAAAATGGATTATATGCTATTGTCCGTATCGGCCCATTTGCCCATGGTGAGATACGTAATGGAGGGCTTCCCGATTGGCTTTTGGGAAAACCTCTTTCTATTCGTTCAAATGACCCTCTCTACTTATCCTACGTCGAGAAGTTCTATAAGGCCATTGCTGATGAAATCAAGGGTACCTATTTCAAGGATGGAGGGCCGGTTATTGGTGTTCAGATAGAAAATGAATATCAACACTCCGCTGCTCCCTGGGGATTAACTTATCCAGGGCAGCCTCATGATATGACCGCCTCTGAGCGCGACCTGGCCTTAACTCAGGAGGGAGTTGGTGTATCCCGGGAGAATAATCCATATGCAGCCTTGGGTAATGATCATATGAAAATATTAAAGGAGCTTGCTGTGAAAGCTGGACTGATTACGCCTCTTTATACTGCAACTGGCTGGGGGAATGCAGCTATCGTGCCTAACGAGAGTATTCCGGTAACTGCGGCTTACGCCTATCCGTTCTGGACACCTAAAAAGGATATTTCTCCTTTTTTCTTGTATAAAGACATGAGGAAGAAGCCAGACTATTCTCCTGTGCGCTATGTCACGGAGGATTATCCTGTTTTTCCGGCTGAATTAGGTTCTGGTATCATGACTGTGTACTCCCGGCGTCCTATTGCGGTTCATAAAAGTTTCGATGCCATGATCAACCGATGCCTGGGCAGTGGGGCCAACGGAGTAGGATATTATATGTATCACGGCGGTTCGACTCCTCACAACGACGCTTACTATTTCAGTGATGAGGCTTATGGATTACCCAAGATCTCTTACGATTTTCAGGCTCCTATAGGTGAGTTTGGCCAGGTACGTGAAGGGTATCATCGCTTGAAGCTGCTACATTGGTTTTTAAACGATTTCGGCGATCGTCTGGCGCCTATGAGAATTGTGTTACCAGAAAATGTATCCTCTTTAAAGCCGGAAAATATTAGCGAACTGAGGTATTCGGTCAGGAGTAATGGCACTTCAGGCTTTCTCTTCCTGAATAATTTTCAGGACGACACGACGATGACTTACAAACGGAACCTTCGCTTCTCCATTAATACCTCTAAAGGAAAAGTTAACCTTCCCGCTTCCGGCTCTTTCGACCTTCAGCCTGACGAGAATCTTATACTGCCTTTTAATTTTAATATGGAAGGGGTGAACCTGCAGTATGCAACGGCGCAGTTGATGGCTCGAGTTGACAATCCAGAAGATCTATTCTATGTGTTTTTTGCTCCTGAGGGGATTAAGCCTGAATTTTCTTTTGCTCCTGGTGTGAATGTAAATGCCTTAAATCTTACCACCGTCAAAAATACTGCTGGCAGTACCATAGTAACAGCACTTGGTGACAGAGCAGAATTTTTGATTACTGAGGGTAAAAGACAAGTTAAAGTGTTGGTGTTAACGAAAGAAACTGCACTTAAAACTTACCTGGTAGATATTGCAGGTAAGAGAAGATTAATATTTTCGGAGAACACGATCATTCCGGACGAAAATTCTCTTACAATCTTGGGTAGGGAAAATAACAAGCTTTCCTTTGAAATTTATCCGAAAGTGAATTCAGGAACTATCAGGAGCAATAACCCATTAAAATCCACCAAAGCTGGAAGCAAGTCTGTCTCTGCGTATTCAATTACACTACCGCAAAGCGATTTTACGGTGCAATCAGTGAAATTTGGAGAGAAGAAGTTTTCCATTAAGCTTCCTGATCTAAGTCCTGCCTTAAATGATATTTTTCTTCAGATAGACTACACCGGGGATACTGCTATGGGATTTGTAGATGGAAATCTTGTGTTTGATGAGTTTTACAAAGGTATGCCCTGGGACATTGGCTTACGAAACCTGCTGAGCAGCAACAAAGCCCGTGAAATGGTTTTCTATATCCGGCCTCTCCATAAGAATGCTACGTATCTGAAGGATCTAAACCAATCGACGCTGCCGGACTTTGGAAACTCGAAATCTTTACTAAAAGTTAATAGTCTGAAGTTTGTGCCGGAATATAAAACTGTAGTGAGTTTTCAATAAGGTTAGAAATAGGTAAACGGAGTTGGCTTGTTAAATAAGTTGATCTGTCTTGGTTGGATAGCCGGCACCGCGTTACGTATCCTGAGTTTTACAAGAAGCATCTTGACGCGTTTTCTAATAATTCACTACCTTTAAATTTTACTGGCCGGCCGCTTAATTCCATAGCTTTTCCTTCAGGGTAAATGTATTGACAGTATTTAAGTAAATACAGGTAAGGGACATGAGCAGGTCAGGAAAATTTATTAAGGCATTTATATCCATGTTTAGATCCATTACCTGCTTAAAATCCTTTATAACCGTTAAACTCTTTATTGTCCTTGTTTTACTTCTTGTTTCAAGCAGACTAACAGCCCAGCAATCAGTAGAGAAATGGGGAATGTTTGAAGTCGTCTTAAAAGGTTCTGAAGCTGGAAACCCTTATATCGGCACTACCTTAAGCGCAGTTTTTCATAACGGGGAGAAGACTTACCGTACTGAGGGTTTTTATGATGGAAAGGGTATTTACAAGATCAGGTTTATGCCCGATCTGGAAGGGGTGTGGAGCTATTCGATTGAAAGCAATAAGTCTGAGCTGAATAATCAGAAAGGCAGCTTCACCTGTACAGCAAGCTCTGGAAAAAATCATGGTAAAGTGAGGGTACGTAATACCTATCACTTCGAATATGCAGATGGAACACCCTTTTATCCTTTTGGAACCACTATTTATGAATGGCCTTACCAGGATGCTACTACAAAAAAACAAACCCTGGAGAGCTTAAGGAAGAGTCCCTTCAATAAAGCAAGAGTCCTGGCAATACCGCCTTACAAAGAGAGATATTTGAACGGCCCATTAAAGCTGACTGATTTTCCCTTTATGGGAAGCTCTAAGGCCGATTGGGATTTTTCAAGGTTTAATCCAGCTTATTTCAAAAACCTCGACAGCTGTATCGCACATTTGCAGGATCTGGGGATAGAGGCTGATCTGATCCTTTTCCGTCCATATGATAAAGGAAAGTGGGGTTTTGATACGATGGATGAAGAAACCAACATCCGGTACCTGAAATATATGATTGCCCGTTACGGGGCCTTCCGGAATATCTGGTGGAGCCTTGCCAACGAAAATAGCTTCATTAAACATCTTACCGATGAAGATTGGGACAGGCTCTTTCAAGTGATCGTAAAGAACGATCCTCATGAGCACCTCCGGTCAATCCATAATGCAGACCGGATCTATGACTATAACAAGCCCTGGATCACGCACGTGAGTTTGCAGTACTATAACGCAGCTAAAGCGCAATGGGGAACTCCTTTGTTAAAGGACATTTACAGGAAGCCCGTTGTACACGACGAAATAAATTATGAAGGAAACATCGCGAGTCGCTGGGGGAGGATTTCAGGTGAGGAACTTACCTTCCGTTTCTGGAATGCGTACATTGGCGGAGGTTATGCGACGCATGGAGAATCCTATGTTGAAAGTCCCTGGATATCTAATGGAGGCCGCTTAACCGGTACTAGTCCGGCAAGGATTAATTTTTTAAGGAAAATTGTTGAGAGTGGCCCGCAAGAAGGGCTAGAGGCGATCGATCATTTTTACGAGACCAATATGGCCGGAAAGCAGGGGGATTTCTACCTGGTTTACTTCGGAAAGGAGAAATTAAAGGAATGGCCTTTTATACTTCCCAAACGAGGTGTCACTGCCGGAGCTTCCTACCGAGCAGAGATCATTGACACCTGGAACATGACTATTAAGCCTGTAAAAGATGTATTCGAGCTGCAGCCCATGAAAGGGGATAACTACCGTTTTATTGACAAAAATAAAAAGTCGATAAAACTTCCTGGTAGGCCCTACATGGCACTGCGTATTCGAAAAGTAGGCGGTGCTGAGGAGACTTCAAAGGAAATGAAGCATGAGCTGGAGTAAAAGAGGGTATAGACGCTCAATAGTTGAACTCTGCGCAGCGCTGTTTTGCTTTATTTCTACTGGCTTTGCTCAAGGCCTACCTAGTTGCTCGGTTACCCATTTCTCTACTGAGGATGGGCTTTCTGATAATCGAATTTCAACCATAGTCAAGGATAGGGAAGGGTTTATGTGGTTTGGGACCTGGACCGGCCTGAACCGTTACGACGGCCATTCTTTTGTGTCTTACAAAAGTTCCCCTGGAGACAGCTCGGCGTTGAAGAACAACCGGATTGACGAAATTCAGGAGGGCTACGACGGCTATTTCTGGCTGCGGGCAAATGATCAGCAGATCTACCGCTTCAATAAACGTACAGGCCATTTTCTGGCAATTGCTGATATTATCAAGGAGAGTACGAAAGGGCAGTTGGCTTTCAAGAATATTATCCTCTCTGGTAAGAATAGCTTATGGCTTACTTCCCTAAGACACGGAGCTTTTCACATTCAACATGCTAATACATCAACACCTTCATACAAACGTTTTCCCTGCGCAGCAATTAATTTTCTTCTTGAGGATGAGCAAAAGCGGGTGTGGATAGGAACTAAAAAGGGACTAAAACTTCTAGTTTTAGATAAAGGAAAATATAAAGCTACCGGTGGTTATCCCGGTTTGAATAACCTATCGGTAAATGCCATTGCTGAAAGTGCAGATCGTATTTATCTTGGAACAGAAGCAGGAAATTTGTTTGTCTTTGATAAACGATCAGCAGTGCTGACAAATAAAAAGGTGTCTGACTATAGCATTAATTCCCTGCGAGTTTCCACAAAAAACAGCGCTATTTTTTGTGCTACCGAAGGAGGCGAAATTGTTAGCGTGAACCCCAACGACTTATCATTACAAACTTTTGTATTTGCCGAAACAAAACCTTTGCATGCCATACGCGAAGATGGGTCAGGTTGCCTGTGGCTTAGTCCTGATGGCTTTGGTGTGGTTCGATTTGATCCGGCAAATCGCCGGTTCAGTTATTACATGCAGAGTACAGATGCAGATTACTTGCAGAACTTTAGGGGATTCAAATTTTTTGAGGATAAGCAGGGGCGTGTATGGACGGTGATGAAGGGCGCGGGCTTTGGCTATTATGATAAAGGCAGCGATCAGATCTCTTACTTTTATAACAACCCAAATTCAGCTACCCGTCAATTTTCAAATAGCGTTACGGCGGTTTTTTACGATCCGGACGGTGTAATGTGGTTAAGCACCTACGACAGGGGATTGCATAAAGTCAATTTCCATGAAGCGAATTTTAAGATGCAGGTTCCCGTAAGTAATACTCCACTGCGGGCAACAAATGATGTAAGAAGCCTGCTACTGGATAGTAAAAAAAGACAATGGCTTGGTACAAAAGCGGGTGGTCTCTACGTGTATTATAAGTCTGACAAACAGAATCCTGTCCAGGATATCCTTATAAATATGCCGGTGGGAGGGTTGGGACAGGTGTACACCATTTTCGAAGACAGTAAAAAGAATATTTGGTTTGGCACTAAAGGTAAGGGTCTTTATAGAGCAACACCCCTAAATAGCTCTTTAGACAGGTATCATTTAACACATTTCGAAAATAGCAGACGATATGGTTCTCTAAGCAGTAATATCGTTTATTCAATTACTGAAGATAGTGACGGCAGGATTTGGGTGGGGACCTATGGTAACGGTATTAACCTGGTATCTGTGAACGGTGAGACTGTATCTTTTATCAATGCTGACAACCTCCTTAAGAATTACCCTATCCACCATTATCACAAGGTTCGCCACCTGACATTCGACAAATTTGGTCGCTTGTGGATAGGTACCGTTAATGGCCTTATTGTTACAGAGCCCCGCGGGAAAAGACCAGAGGAACTGAAATTCACGATCTATAAAAAAGTTCCGGGAGACATTAACAGCTTGGGAGACAATGATGTTTTGTTCATATTGATTGATTCGGGGAATGAGGTGTGGGTAGCGACAACGGCTGGCGGACTTAATAAAGTGATTGGAAAAACGGCGACGAACCTGGCTTTCAGGAACTACTCTACGCGAGATGGTCTTCCTAGTAATTGCATTACAAGCCTTATTGAGGATCATAAAGGAAACCTGTGGTTAGGGACTCAAAACGGACTAAGCAAATTTGATAAGAAGAAATCGTTTAAGAATTACAATTCCCTGGACGGATTAACTAAGAAGTCGTTCTCAGAAGCAACGGTTTCATGGACGGCAGATGATCAATTGGCATTCGGAATGGCTGGAGGCGTTCTTACGTTTAATCCAGCTCAGATTATTGGAAGCAAGATCAGGGGACAATTGGCTTTAACCAATCTGCAAATCAACAACAAGGATGAAGAACCAGGTTATGGTGTGTTAACACAGTTACTAAATTATACCGGCGAGCTGAAACTGGAGCATGATCAGAATACCGTTTCCCTGGATTATGCGCTACTTGATTATCGTAAATCAGGTGGCGAATCTTTCCAGGTCAGACTGCGGGGGCTGGATGACGAATGGAGTAACAATGGAGATCGTACCAGGGCAACCTATACCAATTTATCGCCCGGAGAATATGTCTTTGAAGTTAAAAGCACGCGCCAAGACTTTTATTCCAACGTCCCATTTAAATCACTAAAAATAGTTGTATCTCCTCCTTTCTGGAGAACATGGTGGGCTTACCTGACCTACAGCTGTATACTAATAGTAATAGTAGGTTTAATACGGAGGACAGAGCTAACCATGATTGCTTTGCGACAGCGAATTGAACTGGAGCATAGATTAACCGAATTAAAGTTGCAGTTTTTTACCAATATCTCTCATGAGCTTCGTACACCTTTGACGCTGATCCAGAACCCTGTGGAAGAAATATTGAAGCATGAACATTTATCTGAGAAGGGAAGGGGTTATGCCAGGATGGTTTCGCGGAATGTGGAGCGTATGGAGCGCTTTATCACACAACTACTTGATCTGCGAAAAGTACAAAGTGGAAATAGCAGCTTGCACTTAAGCAGAAATGCGATAGTGCCTTTTATAGAACAGGTGGTGGCATATTTCTCGGAAGCTTTTAAAGAGAAAAATGTCAGACTAAAGATAGCTTGCCCTGGCGAAAGCGTGGAACTTCTTTTCGATGCCGAGAAGATCGAGACCGTTTTATATAATATTTTTGCGAATGCACTGAAGTTTGCACCTGCAGATAGTCAGATTGACGTGGAGGTGGTAAGCGAGGAATCGCTTTGCCGTATTAGTATAAGGGATCAGGGAACCGGGGTAAAGGAAAAGGAGCTAGGTGATATCTTTAAGTTGTATTATGAGGGCGAGTCGTCTGGCTCGAAACAACTGAAAGGAACAGGGATCGGCCTTTCTATAGCAAAGGAGTTTATTAAGTTACACGGTGGCAATATTTACGCTCGAAATGTAGAGGGACGCAGCGGACTGGTCGTAGTTGTCGAGCTTCCCACCAACCTTTCTGAAAACACAATTTTAAAAGATTCTATTGATAGCGAAATCGTCGTCTCCCCTTCCCGCCACAGTACGACGGTCGAGGCCTCCATCTCGGAAGCCTCGACCAAAAGAACGAGTATTTTGCTGGTTGAAGATAACAGCGATGTTCGATTGTTTCTTAAAGAGCAATTAAAGGAGCTTTATGACATTGAAACCGCAGAAAATGGTTTGGAAGGGATTGAAAAAGCAAGCCGGTTTCGTCCTGATCTTATCTTAACCGACGTCATGATGCCGGAAATGGATGGGATTGAAATGCTAAACACACTAAGGAACAATGCTGAAACCAGTCATATTCCCATAATAGTACTTACCGCTAAATCCTCTGTAGAAAGTCGAATTGAAGCCCTCAAATATGGTGCAGACTATTACCTTACCAAGCCTTTTAATACTGAAATGTTGCTCGCAGTAATTGCAAATCTAATCAGACAACGTCAGCGATTTTTTAAACTTCTTGCAGGAGATGAGCAAAGCGAAGGTTCATCCGATCCCCGGCCTGTTATTACAGCTTTTGATAAGGCTTTTCTAAATAATGTTATAAAGTTTGTAGAGGACGGATTGCATGATCCGGACTTTAGTGTGGAATCTATGGCTGATAGTTCTAATATGAGCAGGTCGGCTTTCTACCGCAAGTTGAAAGGGCTCACGCAAAAGGCACCGGTGGAATTCATACGGGATATACGGCTTAAGAAAGCGAAAGAATTATTTGATCTGGGAGGACAATCGGTAGCCGAGGTTGCCTATAAAGTTGGCTTTGATAACACTACTTATTTCAGTAAATGTTTCAAGCAGTTCACTGGTTTTGCCCCCTCCGAGTATAGTAAAAGAAAGCGTAGCTAATACATTTTGATACCCCGGATTTTAGTGAGCATGTATGTTCAGACATAGCTGTTTGTATTTGCACACCATAGTCTGGCGCAAACCACTGAATCTGTTTTAAAAGCGCCTTTAAAGTGCTCCAGATGCAATAATTGGTCAAAAAGTGCTGATAGTTGACTAAATATTACTGACGTGACCAGCTGTTTCCTGATAAGTTTGCCCTAGCGAATAACCAATTTTAAGCCAATTACAACAACGCTATTTGCTGTGGCGAAATTAACTAATATAAATAATCAAAAAGTGATGCTTGGGCAGGGTGGTAACTTTGGTCGCTGATTCAATACGGCCCCAAAAGCCAGACAGCAATTAATATCTATTAATCAATATCAAACTGAAATTATGAAGTGATAAAAATTTACTATTAGCTATTTATCAGTTATTATTTAACTAACCATTTCCAATTACTAACTAATTATTCATACAAATTTCTTGCATTATGAAAAGACTGCTACTTCTTGCAATCTTACTTTCGGTTTCTTTTAGCCTGTTGGCGCAGGATAGACAAATCACCGGTACGGTAACAGAAAAGGGGACGGGACTGACACTACCAGGTGTTTCAATTCTACTTAAGGGCACCAACGTGGCAACCAAAACAGATGAGAAAGGAAAATTTTCTCTCCGCACTAAAGAAACAGGGACTGTTCAACTCGAATTTAAAATGATCGGGTTTACCACCCAGGTAGTTTCGGTGACGGGTGAGGGACCGTTAAAGGTGTCGATGGCCGAAGAGTCTAAAGGCCTGGAAGAAGTGGTAATTATCGGATACGGGTCTTCTACAGCGGTAAAGAATCTTACCGGTTCGGTTGCTTCCGTGTCAGGCAAGGTATTAGGACGAGTTCCGGTATCATCAGCGGCTGAAGCATTACAAGGTAAAGCAGCCGGTGTACAGGTAACTCTGGCTGATGGTGCACCGGGATCGGAAATTAACATCCGTATTCGTGGAGGAACCTCCGTAACGCAAAGTAATGCCCCTCTTTTTATCGTTGATGGTTTCCCTGTAGATAATATCAATGATATTCCCCCAACAGACATTCAGAGTATTGACGTCTTAAAGGATGCTTCCCTGACGGCTATCTATGGTGCCCGCGGAGGAAACGGGGTAGTTGTAGTTACTACTAAACGTGCCAAGGCTGGCAAACTTAGCGTTAATTTTAACCATAACACGCAGGTAAGAACCCTTGCACGTAAAATCGAAGTGATGGATCCCTATGAGTTCGTCAAGGTTCAGTACGAATCAGTAGTTGGTAATAATACCAACCGTCAGAGATTCAGAGGGAATTTTGGGAACCCAATGGATTTTGATCTATATAAACGTTTTCAAGGAAACGATTGGCAGGATGAGATCCTGGGAGGTAATCCTTTGAGTCAAATGTACAATCTCACCCTTAACGGAGGGACGCAGACACTAAGGTACAATACAAGTATTACTCATAACGAAGAAAAAGGGGTGCTTATTGGATCTGGTATTTCGCGAACTAATGTTAATACAAAGTTTGCTGCAGACCTATCTAAAAAGGTTAAGGTGCAAATAAATCCCCGTTTTATCTATACACAGAACAGGGGAAATGGAGCTGATGCAATTGGATCTGGTGGTTTGATCGATGTGTTACGCTACCGGCCTACTAATGGACTTCGCGAATTTTCCTACCTTCCGACCGAAGACATAGACCCCGAAGACGAGCGCTCGTTTCAATATACCAATCCTAAAGGAGATATTGATCAAAACTATCAGAGAAGGAATACTTATCAGTTCGTTAATCAGGCTTCAATTGATTGGACTTTGTTAAAAGGCCTCATTTTCCGTACCACTGGTTCACATCAGATGACTCATGCGTTCTCCGATCGATTCTGGGGCGACCTAACCCCTACAGCTGCCGGTAACAATCGTTTGCCTGTAGCCGAACTTTCTACGCAAAGGACTAACCGATATCAATGGAATAATACATTAGAGTATACTAGAACAAAGGATAAACATAATTATTCTTTCCTGGCTGGTCAGGAAATTCTAAGCACAACCCGCTTTACAAATACAAATACGTCGCGGTATTTTCCTAAAGCTGTTGAACCAGTAAGGGCGATACGAAACTTCGGTTTAGGAACTCCCTGGAGATCTTTATCAGCAATAACTTCCCCTGAAAGGCTATCATCCTACTTCGGACAAGCCAGGTACAATTTCGATCAGAGGTATCTCTTCATGCTTACTTACCGGGCTGACGGATCTACTAAGTTTGCGCCAGGAAAACAATGGGGTTATTTTCCTGCCGTTTCAGGAGCTTGGGTAGTTACAGAGGAACCCTTTATGGCTGATCAGAAGATTTTCTCCCAGTTCAAAATTCGTGCAGCCGTTGGTAAAGCCGGAAATAACAATATTACTGATGATATGTGGAGATATCAGTACGCCATCACGTCAAGTGGTGGACCGGGCTGGGGTGAAACCAGCGAAACCGGCTATGAGTATTATACCAATACAGGTGGAGGAACGATGCCTAACCCAAACATTAAATGGGAAACTACTCTTACCCGTAACCTGGCCATCGATATGGGCATATTCAATGACCGGCTGACTATCACTCCTGAAGTTTACTGGTATACCACAACTGATCTCCTTTACGAAAGTAACATCCCAACAACCACAGGTTATACAAAACAAATGCAGAACGTAGGGCAGGTTACTAACCGGGGCGTGGAGCTTACGGTTAATGCTCAGGTTATTAAGCGTCCTAAGGCTTATTTGAATGCAACTTTCACTTTTGGTGCTAATCGGAAGCGTATTGATAAGCTCAATGGTGCTGAGGATGTTCTATGGATGAGTCCTTCAAGCGGATGGCGATCTTCTGATGCCGATTACATGTTAAAAGTAGGCGATCAGGTAGGGCTTATATATGGCTATGTTTATGATGGCATTTACCGTTTTGATGATTTCGATCTGCAGGGCCTGAATTGGGTGGCTAAACCAGGAACTGTAAATAATGATGCACTTTTTGGTACCCAGCCAGGTAGGCCAAGATTCAAAAATTTTGTAGATGCAGAGGGGGAAAACAATGTAGTAAACGAAAGGGACAGAGTGGTTATAGGGAACACGAACCCTAAATTCACAGGTGGGTTCAATTTGTCAGGAGGCTGGAAGAATTTTGACATGTCTGCCAACTTCTTCTACATGTATGGGTTCGATGTAAACAATGCTACCCGCTATACCTTATCCTCTTTCGAAAACAACAATAACAACTACTTCAATGTGCTTCCGGAGTTTAATTCAAGCAGCCGCTGGAGGTATGCTGATGATGTTTATGGTGACCGGATGGTGAGCAATGCGAACTACGTTACCCAATACCAGGAAGTAAATGCAAATGCTACTATATTCAACCCGGTAGATATTGGGAAGAAAGTAACCCACTCTTACTTTATCGAAGACGGTTCTTTCCTGCGATTGCAAGACCTTACTCTTGGTTATACCTTACCTCAAAAGGCTTTGAGCCGTGTTAAGGTAGGAAGTCTGCGCGTGTTTTTAAGTGGTTACAACTTGTTCTTATGGACCAAATACCGGGGATATGATCCTGAAGTTGATGTGCAAACCGGGCTAACTCCTGGTATAGACTACAATCGTTATCCGCGGAGCCGGAATTTTGTGGCAGGTCTTAATATTACTTTATAGTCCAGGGTATTTATCAAAAAATTATACGAGATGAGGAAATATTTTATAATTCTCAGTACAATACTAATTGCACTTGCTTCTTGTAAGAAGGATTACCTGCAAGTAAGTTCCGACTCAAAATACGAAGGAGATTATGTGTTTGGAAACAAGGAAGAAATCAACAGGGTATTAACTGCAGTTTATGCTTCTCTAATGAGTAGCGACACTTATGGCAATGCTTACTTTAGCACCTTCGCTTTAAACAACGACGTTGAATTCACAGCTTTCGCAGGTGAGCTGCCAAGCGTAAATGGTGAAGATTTCCGGGCCTTTGATGGCGCTGCGCATGCTGGCCCTGTTCTTCGATTCTGGAACAAGGAGTACGAAGGAATTGAACGCGCCAATATTTTTATTGATGGCATTCAAAACAGCGCCGTTTTCAATAAGGACGATAAGGACCTTACTCAGATGCTGGGTGAAGCAAAAGTTCTTAGGGCTATGTTCTATCATGATCTGGTAGTAATGTTTGGGGATGTGCCATTCAATACCGAACCATCTATGAAGCTTGGATCCTCCTTGGTGATCCCCATTAAAGACCGTAATGAGATCTTAAGTTTCCTTATTCAGGACTTAAGAGATGCTGCTTCAGGTATGAAATACGCAAATCAGTTGAGCCATGGAATAGAAAGGGTTTCTAAGGAGTTCTGTTACGGTATGATTGCCAGAATGTCCCTTACAAGGGGCGGTTATGCCCTTTATCCGGAGGGAGGTAGGGGTACAATGAAACGAATGACCGACTACAAAGATTATTACAGGATCGCTATGCAATATGCCGACTCCGCGATCTCTTCTAATACACACATGCTTAACAAGGCATATAGAAACGTATTTATTGACGAGGTTAATAATATTGTAACCAGTAATGACGATCCGATTTTCGAAATTCCCTTTTTGCGATTATCCAGTGGTAATGTCGGGTACGTTACGGGAGGAGCAGTAGGTTCTACTGATAATTTGACTAACCATGTTTGGGGAGCTGTGAACGGTGGAATGAGGTTAAATGCGTTCTATCATTACTCATTCGATCGTAATGATGTTAGAAAGGATTATACAGTTGGGATGTGGAATTATGATGCGGCAGGGCAGCCACAAGTACTGGTTGATTATACAATGTACAATAACAAGTGGTCGAAATTATGGTCAGATCCTTCAAGGGCATTAGGAAACAGCAGTACAGGCAGCACTGGGATTAATTTCCCATATATGCGCTATGCCGACATTCTATTAATGTTTGCGGAAGCAGTTAATGAGGTAGAGGAGGGTGTAAACGGACCGAACGGAGCAAAAGCAAAAGCTGCATTCAAACAGGTACGCCAACGTGCATTCCCGGCGGCTGACCAGCCGACAAAAGTAGATGCGTATATCGCTACGGCGGCTTCATCAAAAGAGTCTTTCTTCGATGCTATAGTTCAGGAACGTAAATGGGAGTTTGGTGGCGAGAACATCCGCTGGAAAGACCTGGTACGCTGGAACCTTTATTCAAAGGTGGTTTATGATAGCTTCAAAGAATATCTTATCGTAGCTTCCATGGCAGGCGGCGACTTTATGGAAGGATCCGACAAGTATCAGACGTTGCCTATCAACAAGTTCTACAAGCGGGAAGCGAATCCTAACAATAAAGATATTTTTCCAAATACCAGCTTACCGATAATCAAATTTTATAACCCCTGGGAGGCTGTTCTTAATCCGGGAACAGATTGGCTGACAGCAACTTTCTACGACTGGTATAACGTTGATACTTCAATGCCACGAAATCAAATCCTCTATTCATTCCGTGGTTACATTAAAGGTGGGCCGACAGGCAATTGGGAAAGTTTTGATGCTAACAATTTGCCTCCGGTACGATATATCCTGCCCATTCCAAGCCAGGCAATTCAACTTAGCAACGGCGTATACAAGAATAACTATGGCTATAATTAATAAGGAATTAAAGGAATTGTAATATGAAAAATAAAGTTTTAATCCTGAACGTTGTTTTGCTTAGCCTCCTCACGATATTTCTTACTGCCTGCAGGAAGCAGATTCTCGAACCTACAGACGAAGAACTAAACAGAGCGTTTATGGCTGTGTTCCGTACCCAGGCGAACACTGGAAAAAGCAATGATCCCCTGGCAAGCCAGGTAGTGAATACAAACGATATATATCTTGTATGGAACGGCATCGAAGGAGCAGCTGGCTATCATCTTAAGATGAAAGTTCAGTCTGGTTCATGGGATAATCCGGCAGATGTTCTTTGGGACACTATCGTTGGACCAGATGTTCTTAAGATCACTAAAAGAGATTTGCAATATTCCACAAAGCATAACTTCGCCATACAAACTCTTTCTCCAAAAGGAGAGGCATATCATTCAAAGTGGTATGGTTTGGGAGACGGTGCTCACCCTGACGATCGTACAGAATTCGAAACGGGAGAACGAAGGGGAATTCCCGATGTGGTGTCGGTTGCAGGGGTAACGGAAAACAGCATGAGAGTATACTTTGACCTGAAAGTGTACAGCAAAGATCCAGCTGTTCTGAATCCTAGTTTTCAATATGAAAATGATAAATTTTTATTAGACGAAATCCTGGTTCAACCAGCTTCTGTAAACAGAGATCTGCCTTCGAAAACAGTTAAGCTTACGCCGGCAGACATTGCGAATGGATATGTAGAAATTTCCGGCTTAAGTTCAAATGCCCTTTATGTTGTGAATGGCTTAAACAACGGTGTAGGGCGTTATTGGGACAGGCTTTATAATACTACCATGGTACGTATGAAAGGTCAAATAGGAGCACCCGTTCTTATTCCTCACATTGTGGATAACGCTAATACCTGGGCTCAACAGAACAATGCCTCACGCCTCGATACTATATTAAATAATTATTTGTTTGACAACACGAAAGCGGAAGGTACTGTATTTATGCTTGAAGCAGGTAAGAAATACTATCTGGGTAGCGGCGTGGTCCTTGCAAAAGGCTTAACCATAAAGTCGAACGCTCCGGGAACGAAAGCAATTCTTTATATGGGTCTTGGTTATAACGATGCTAACAATGCTTCACTTGCTTATAACTTTCAGCTGGGACGTCCTGCACAAGCAGGGGAGATTGGTGGGATCACGATGGGCGATGTTATTTTTGACGATCTGAGCGTAGAGCTACCACTTGCTGTAAACTTCTTCAATCAGTCATTATATCCTGGCAAGGCAATAAACGGTAATTACTTTATAAACCAGCACTCGGCCTCTATGCCATTTACTTGTTCTAAGTTGGAGGCCCGCAATTGTAATTTCCAGGGAATGGTTCGGAGCTGGTTTAGAACCCAAGGCTCGAACCGTCAGGTTATCGAAAATATAACCTTGGAGAACTGCTTATTCCACGATGCTGGAATGTATGATGTTAACGGACGTGGATATTGCTTGATCACTGGCGAAGCGAAGTCGGAAAAAACAAATATTTTCAATAATGTGGTTATTAGAAACAACTCCTTTGTTGGAATTAGTTATGACCAGCTTATCCGGGAGAATGCGAACCTGGCATGGGCTCCAAGTGTTGTTTGGAATGTAACCATTGAAAATAACACTTTCTTAAATGCATTTGCAATTACGAACGGTCGCTTCCTGATACAACATCAGAATCCTCCGGCAAACAGTAAATACACCATTAAAAAGAATCTGTTTATAAACGTTAAAGCTGCAGGAGACGACAGGCAGTTGTTCTTGAGTGGGATGGACTTCAGGACCTACCGTCCGGGTTTAAGGTTCGATATTGCAGACAACTATTCAACCTCTGCAAAGTCAGCAAACAACGCTGTTACCTACTTTACCTCGGCAGAGATCTTCAACAATCAGCCGTTTAGTCACAACAGCAGGGGAGCTGGATTTAACGGAGGCGCCTTGAACGCGGGAGGTCTGGAAGCAACAAGAGTGATCACTGGCCCAACTCCAATTGCACCGGAAAATTTAATGGTGGACCCTTATCCAAGGAGTAAAAAAGTAGGAGCAAATTGGAATACTAATGCTCATATTTATAACCTGAATGGTTTGAAATATAAGAATACTCAGGAGGTGTTAAACCATCCAATTTATACTAAAGGAATTGGAGACCCTCGTTGGAGGTAGTTTAGTGGATATATCTTTTCAAGGATTGATCCGAAAAGCAAAATTTGGAAAGCCTTAAAGAAAGCCCCTCGATTAAGTTCGAGGGGCTCTCTTTGTTAGAAGAGTTTATGGCGGGGTTGCTATTACTGTTTCTGCTCTATTTAAGCCTCTCAGTCCATCAGATAACTCTTAATTCTGTTTATTTTGATATTATTGTCTTTGGTCTGTTGTTGAGTAGCGATAGGTGAGGATCAATTAAACTAATTATAAACATGCTTTTCTGGAATGGTAGACGAGGAAATAGACTTTAAGACCGTATTTGAAGGGCTTCCTGGAAAAATCCTTTTGCTGGAACCGAAACTTCCTTTTAAGATCCTTGCGGTAAGTAAAGAGCTCCTCAACCTTATTGGCAGGAAAAGGGAAGATATAATCGGCAATAACATTATTGACTTTTACCGTGCCAACACTGCAGGAACGAGTCTGCGGGAATTGGAGCGGACAGTTGAGGTGATGCTAAAGGAAGAAGGAGCGGAGGAAGTGATTATAGCACGTTTCAAAAGGAACAAAATGGAGGATCTCTCTCAGCCATTCTCCTCGGCAACAAATAAGATTATTCGCAGTGAGAATGGGGAGCCTCTTTATGTTATCCAAAGCATTACACACCTTAATAATGAGAGATCAGGCAAAGTTCAATCAGGAGGGAGAGAAAATGAAAGTGAAGGCATCGCTGTTGAAGATAAAAAAGAATCATTTATTCAGTTAGAGCAAAGTGAAAGAAATCTTCGCAACCTGATTCTCCAGGCCCCTATAGCCATATGTATCTTCCGTGGTCCGAATTACATAGTCGAAATAGCTAATGACCTGATGTTGAAATCCTGGGATAAGAAGGCTGAGGATGTATGGAACAAGCCTGTTTACAACGCACTCCCCGAAGCGAGAGGGCAGGGTTTTGAGGATTTGCTTCATCGCGTTTACACTACCGGGGAAACCATTACTGCTTATGAGGTAGCAGGAACTTTAACACGGAACGGTATTAAGGAAATTTATTACGTTGATCTTGTTTATCAAGCATTGCGCGAGCCCGATGGGACGATATCCGGTATTATGATCATCAATATTGACGTTACTGAACAGGCGCTGTCAAGAAAGAAAATTGAAGAGGCGGAAGAGAGGGCAAGACTAGCAGTGGAGTCGGCAGAACAAGGAACATATGAAGTAAACTTGGTGACCGATGAACTCTTTGCATCACCAAGACTTGCTGCAATTTTTGATATTGAGGGGATTGCTGGACGGAGTCGTTACATTTCTGCCATCCACCCCGATGATCTAAAGATCAGGGAAGAAGCATTTGGAAGGGCCTTCAATACGGGAAGCCTGGAGTATGAAGTTCGTGTTATAAAAAAAGATGGTAGTATTACCTGGATTAGGGCTAAAGGAAAAGTTTATTTTAATGAACACAACCAGCCTGCAAGGTTATTAGGAGTGGTGCAGGATATTACGGCTGAAAAAGAGATTAACAGGCAAAAGGACGATTTCATCAGTATAGTTAGTCACGAACTGAAGACACCGATCACCAGCTTAAAAGGGTATACTCAAATTTTAAATAGAAAATTTGAGGCAGCTAACGATATTGGCGCTACCTCAATGCTGGCAAAAATGAATGAGCAGGTTAAAAAGCTACATTTTATCGTACAAGATTTGCTGGATGTAACCAGGATTGAGGGTAACAAAATCAAGTTCCGGAACGAAGAATTTAAGTTTGATGAATTAGTGATACAAACAGTTGAAGATATGCAGCGGGCAACTGTGTCCCATTCTTTAATTGTAGAATATACTGATGAGATAACAGTTAGTGCAGACAAGGAGCGAACAAGCCAGGTACTTGTAAATCTTCTTTCAAATGCTATCAACTATTCGTCAAAAGGCAATAAGGTAATCGTCAGAACGTATCTTCAAAGCAACGAGATTGTTTGTGGCGTAAGGGATTTTGGTCTGGGGATAGAAAAACATGATCAAAACAGAATCTTCGAGAGATATTATAGGGCAAGCGATGAAAACAGGTTTAATGCAGGGCTTGGTCTGGGTCTGTTTATTTCAGCAGAGATCGTTAGAAGGCAAAATGGCAGGATCTGGGTTGAAAGTGAGCCCGGTAGTGGTGCAACGTTTTATTTTAGTTTACCTGTGTGAGCCATTATCATTTTAGATTTAAAAGAGAGAGCGGCTCAGGCCGCCTCTTCTATTTGAGCTTATACATTTCTCATTAAAGGATTCCAGTTAAAACTCCTCCGTCTGCACGCAACGCTGCGCCATTCGTTGCGGAAGACAATGGGCTGGCTAAATAGGCGACAAGGCTTGATATTTCCTCTGGTTCAATAAACCGTTGAATTAAGGAGGTTGGACTTATGGTGGCTATCAAATGTTTTTTAACATCAAGGACGCTGCTTCCTTGCATAGTAGCTATGCCTTCTACTGCATCAGCAACTCCTTCCGAATACGTTGGGCCTCCTACTACTGCATTAACTGTCACGTTTGTATTCCTGGTTAATTCTGCTAAACCCCTGCTGATGGAAAGCATGGCGGTTTTTGTCATGGCATAAGGAATCATATTTGCAGGAATTTTAATACCTGATTCACTGGTAATAAATATAATTCTACCCCGGTTTCTTTCAAGCATTTTGGGAAGCAGGTGCCTGGAAAGGCGAATGCCGCTCATTACATTAACTTCAAACAGCCTGTTCCATTCATCATCTGGCACACTTGCAAAATCCTGAAGGCTAAATACTCCGACATTATTGATGAGGATATCCACCTGTGGTAATTGATTAAGCATGTTGTATACTTCATTCGAATTTGAAAAGTCTGCTGCAAGTCCGAAGACCCGGGCTGATGGTACATGTGTTTGGAGTTCTTTAATAGCACTATCTACCCGTTCCTGCGTTCTTCCATTTATGATGACGTTTGCCCCTTCTGCCAGTAATTGTTTGGCAATTGCAAATCCAATTCCCTGGGTTGAACCCGTAATGAAAGCTACCTGTGATTCTAATTGTAAATTCATTTAAATATCTGTTATGTAAATTCTATAGTGGTGGTTATGATAATTGTAGTGATCGTTCCAAAAATTGGTAAAAAAATTTAGGAGAGGATAGAAAGCTGCATTTCGATCTGCTTTTTTAACACCTCTGGCTCGGGATACATTCTTCTGGTTACATTCAGACCATTCCAGAGGGTTATTAAGTATCGCCCTAAAATAGCAGGATCAGTGGTGTTTGAGATTTGTCCTTTTTCCTGAGCTTTTGCGATTGTCCTTGTGTAAAAATCTTCAACTTCCTTTAGAATATCCACCGCTTCCTTCTCTAATTCGTCATCCAAAAAAGCCATTTCTGTAGCAGTATTAACGATCAGACATCCCAGCAAATGGCTTTCAGATTTCTCTTCAGCGATACTTAAGAAAAAGTTTTTTATCATCCCGATAGGATCTTCATTTTCGGAGACCTCTTTTTCAAAGTTCTTAAGTGCTGCTCTACGCTCAGCAACCGCTTTCCGGAAAACTTCCCGCTTACCACCCTTGAACGCGTTATAGAAGCTCCCAGCTCCCATCCCTGTAGCGCGCAGCAGTTCATCAAGTGAGGTTGCGGTAAATCCTTTCTTCCAGAATAATTTCTGTGCTTTTTCTAAGACTTCCTTTTCATTAAATACAACTGGCCGGCCACGCATACAACAAGGGGTTTTCTATTTTGTAATGTTTATTACAAAAATAGAAAATGTTCGCATATAGGGCGGTATTTCTTTCATTTTTGCAGATCTTATGGTATGAGATAAGATAATGACTATTCCCACCAGCCATCTGAACACAACAATAAGCTTTATGGATACATTCCGCGTATGGAATGACCATAGCTTTGTTTAATAAACAAGGATAAATATGAAAACAATCAGTTTAGGGAGCCAGGGTTTAGTAGTTCCGCAAATAGGTTTGGGCTGTATGGGCATGACAAGCATTGCTGGTGCCGACATCTATGGAAAGGCAGACGAGGCAGAGTCTATCGCCACTATACATCGGTCGCTGGAACTGGGGGGGAACTTTTTAGATACAGCAGATCTATATGGTCCTCTTTTGAATGAACGACTAGTAGCTAAAGCGATTAAAGGTTATCGTAATGAATATATTATCGCTACGAAGTTTGGATTTGAGGTGGATGATAACGAAGTACTTACCTGGAGATTTAACGGTTCTAGAGGCTACGTAAAGAAAGCAGCGGAGCGTTCGTTAAGAAATCTCGGTACGGATTATATCGACTTATACTACCTGCACCGCTTGGACCCTAACACGCCGGTTGAAGAAACGGTTGAGGCTATGGCAGATCTTGTTAAAGAAGGGAAGGTGAGGTATATTGGTTTGTCGGAAGTGTCTTCTGCAACCATCAGGAAAGCACACCAAATCCATCCCCTTACTGCTGTTCAAACAGAGTATTCACTTTTCGAGAGAGATGTGGAAGCTGCAAAGATAACAGATACACTTGCGGAATTGGGTATTAGTCTCGTTGCTTATTCGCCTCTGGGTAGGGGATTTATAAGCGGAGATATTAAAAGTCCGGATGATTTCCCTGCTGACGATTTTAGAAGACAAATACCAAGGTTTCAAGGCGAACAATTCTATAAGAACCTGGAGCTTGTTCATGCGATAAATGCTTTGGCTGCAGAGAAGAGCGTTACTGCTTCACAGCTGGCTATTGCTTGGATATTAGCTAAAGGACACGTGCCTATTCCCGGGACTAAACGGGTTAAGTACGTTGAGCAAAACATTGCGGCCTCAGATATTGAACTTTCGCAGGAGGAACTGGATCGTTTGGAAGCCATCATTCCTTTGGGTGTATCGACTGGCGACCGGTATGATGCTCATAATATGGCTACTATCGACAAATAAAAAACTTTAAGCGGCGCGGTTAACCTTACCTTTACCGCGCCGCTTAAAGGCGTAATGTGTATGAGCAAAAGTCTTCCGTATACGATAAATTCTATCAGTGAACAAAGAAGGGCTTTGTCGCTCCCGAGTCCTAGTCATCCACTAATTGACGTATTCCGGTTAGAGGATACCAGGCGTCCTGACGACAGGGATTTTCAAATACTGCACCTGAACCTTTACTGCATAGCTATAAAAAGGAAAGTAAATGGTAAGGTTAAATACGGTCAGGGTCATTACGACTTTGATGAAGGAGTAATGTCGTTTTTTGCACCAGGCCAGATAGCAGCTAATGTGCCGAGGAACCATGAATTGGAAGGATGGTCTTTGTCATTTCATCCGGATTTTTTGTTAGGTTATCCACTGTCTAAAAAGATCGAGCAGTATAGTTTTTTCTCCTATGCAGTAAATGAAGCCCTGTTTCTTTCGGAGAAGGAAGAGTCTCTGGTTACGGGGATTGTTGAACGCATCCGGCTCGAGCTGCAAACCCCCATAGATAGTTTAACTCAAGATGTGATTATATCGCATTTAGAGCTGTTGCTGCATTATAGTCAGCGTTTCTATATTAGGCAATTCAACACCAGGAAACCGGCTCATCACAATCTGCTGACTGAAGTAGAGCATTTGCTTAACACATATTTTGCTAATGATGAAAAACTGAATGCGGAAGGCCTGCCAACTGTTACATTTCTGGCAGCACAGCTAGGCAAATCGCCAAAGTATTTGAGTGACACCCTGCGGAACCTCAGCGGACGTAGTGCTCAGCAACATATACAAGATCATCTGCTTAAAAAGGCAAAAACATTGTTAAGCACCACTGACCTCTCGGTCGCCGAAATCGCTTATACTCTAGGTTTTGATTTTCCTCAATCCTTCAATAAGCTGTTCCGCCGAAAAACAAACCAAACCCCCCTGGAATACCGCCAGATGTTTAATTGATCATACATTTAAGCGGTTGTTATAACTACAGTGAAAAATGCACAATGCTTGACACCTGAGGTCTGGCCTCAGACAGGAGTGATAATTAGGATATAAATAGTATTTGCTTTGTTCGCATATTAGCCCTTTAAACCTAATAACTTAAAGGCCTCTTGCCGGTATCTCTCCAAATGCATATCATACTCATCCATATCCTGCACCATACTTAAATAATAGTATGCCCCGTCAGAAATCACAAAAACAAGGTCTGCAGCTCGCGAGGGATCTTCGCATTTTATTAATCCCTGTTCCATGCAGCTTTGGATCAGGTTTTGCAGCCAGCCGCGAAGTAGCAGGTGTAGTTCACGAAAACGGTGCTTTATCACTTGATTGCGGAAAATAAGAGCAAAGCAGTTATAAAAAACGCTATCATCTATGTAACTATCCCACTTCCTTGAGAAGATATTGTTCATAACGGCGATCAGCTTTTCCAGAGCATTACCTTTCTCTGATTCCAATAAGTAAATGTTTTCATATCGCATTATTATTAGATCAATAAGGCCCAGGGTCATTTCTTCTTTAGTGGCAAAGTAATGCACAACTAAACTTTGGCGCATATTAAGCTCTTTGGCCACCTTACCGAAAGAAGTGTTCTCTATGCCTTCACGTTTTGCTACTTCGTAAAATGCTTCAACAATCCGTTTTTGCTGGTCCTCTTTTAAGCTTCTTCTGCCCATATACTTTTTAAAAATAGATTTTCAGCGCGAAGAAAGGATAAAAAAAATAAATTGACTGATCGGTCAATTTATTTAATAAGCACTTTATGCCGGCTTAACATTTCAGCTCTTCCTTTGCAGAAACTAAAAGGCTGACATGAAAACACTCTACGTTACTTTAATTACATGTCTTTTACTATGTTCCAACTTTGCTTCTGCGCAACAAAGAGTTTCGGGCATTGTAAAAGACGATCAAGGGGAACTTCTCATCGGGGTACATGTAAAAGAAAAGGGGAAAACGAATGGGACCCAGACAGACATCAATGGAAAATTTGCAATTAACATTTCAAATGAGACGGCGGTTCTTGAGTTTTCCTATTTGGGATTCATTAAGCAGGAGCTTCAAACTGGCGGACGAACTTCTTTAAATGTTATACTGAAGAAGGACCAGTCTGAATTACATGAGGTAGTTGTTGTAGGTTATGGAACACAAAAAAAGGTCAATCTATCTGGGGCTGTAGATCAGGTAAATTTGAAGGCATTATCCAGTCGGCCAATAGCTAATGTGGCGCAGGGATTACAAGGCCTGGTACCTAATCTTAATATAGACTTTGGTTCAGGTGCGCCAGGCGCGGCAGCAACTATAAATATTCGTGGAATAACCTCGATTAACGGTGGAAATCCTTTGATATTGATTGATGCAGTACCTTCGGACGCACTCGAGCTTAATCGCTTATCTCCTCAGGATATTGAAACAATCTCAGTGATAAAGGACGCTTCTGCTGCAGCTGTTTACGGCGCACGTGCAGCCTTCGGTGTTATTCTCATTAAAACTAAAAGCGGATCGCAAGATGGAGTCAGGGTTAGCTATAGTGCAAACACCTCCCTTAATAAACCAACAGTAATTCCGGAAAAGGTAACTGATCCCTATATTTTTTCAAGGTTGCTTGAACTTTCAACCAACAATACCCCCTGGGATAATGTAAACTATAGCGACCAGTTTTATCAGTATGCCAAGCAACGCTCCGACGATCCTTCTACACCAGGCGTAAGGATAAATCCAACTGACAAGGGGCTTTGGGAATATATGGGTAATCAGGATTGGACCCAGTATTTCTTGAGTGACAACACCATTTCTCAAGACCATGCTCTTTCCCTTAGTGGCAAATCTGATAAAGCCAGCTATTATCTATCTGGTAATTATAACCGCCAGAATGGTATACTTAAAATAGCTGATGATTATTTCGATCGTTATAGTCTTCGCAGTAAAGTGGATTACAAAACTACGCCGTGGTTAACTTTGGGTAACAACACTTACCTGACAACAACCCGCAGGGATAATCCTACTAATTACTCCATCTCTGATATCTATAATCTCTTTCCCACCAGTTACGATAGAAATCCAGATGGAACCTGGGCAAATACTAGTGTTGGACGCACCGGAGCTATGTTAATGGAGGGAGGAAAAAGTAGTGATAAGTATTTTAGTTTGCAAACTCAATTTAATGGTGAGCTATCGCTCATAAAGAATACTCTGCGTTTTAATGCAGATTTCACTTATCGTCGCGGAGCAGATAATTATCGTGAATACAGCACTCCTTATAAGATAGGATATGGTCCTAACGATATTAGGGAAGAGGGAAACAGCTATGCACGAAAATGGTTTGCTTTTAGTAATTATACCGTACTGAATACTTATGCTACTTTTAATAAAAAGCTTGGTCGTCATGATCTCACCTTACTCGGAGGCTTTAACCAGGAATATTTCCGAAATGAAGAAAATAATATAAGGCGTTTCGGTCTTATTTCCGCTTCATATCCGACAATTGGTTTAGCAACAGGCGAACTTACCGCAACTGAATCTATTCAGGATTGGGCTATTCAAGGTTTCTTTTACCGCGCCAACTATATCTATAAAGACAAATATATTTTGGAATTTAATGGCCGGTACGATGGAAGCTCTCGATTCCCTTCTAACAAACGTTTCGGCTTTTTCCCCTCCGCCTCTGCTGCATGGCGATTGGATCAGGAAGGATTCCTGAAATGGGCACAACCTGTATTAAGTAATTTTAAGTTAAGGGCGTCATACGGATCATTGGGTAATCAGGAAGTTTCCAATTACGGTTACATTTCAACGCTGAATCCCTATACTTCTAGCTACCTGATAGGTGGAACCCTGCCACTAGCTGTATCAAGCCCGGGATTGGTAAGCCCGGATTATACTTGGGAAAAGGTAACTACCCGCAACTTCGGTACTGATATTGGCCTCCTTAATAATAGGCTGAGCTTTAGCTTCGATATTTATGAGCGTAATACAAAAGGAATGCTCACACTTGGTCGGGATCTTCCCGATGTGTTAGGAGCAAGCGAACCTCGTGAAAATGCGGCCGACCTGCGTAACCGCGGCTGGGAATTATCTCTTGGGTATCAAAACAGTGTTAAAGCTGGTAGAAGCCCGTTTTCATTTGGAGCCCGTTTTGTACTTTCAGATAGCCGTTCTGTTATTACAAAGTTCGATAATCCTAATCAGAGCCTGCTGCAGTACCGGAATGGTATGGAGCTTGGAGAGATCTGGGGTTTACAAAGCGACGGTTTGTTTAGAACACAGGCTGAGATCGATGCTCTTGATCAATCCTCTATCATTCCCTGGGGCGCATTATCTATTGTTCCTGGATGGCCTAAATATAAAGACACAGATGGTAATGGCAAGATTGAAACCGGGGTAACTGCCATAGATCCTAAAGACATGTCTATTATAGGAAATTCTTCTCCGCGCTTCAGATTCGGCTTCGACGTAAATACAAGTTGGAAAGGTTTTGATGTACGAGCATTCTTCCAAGGCGTAGCAAAGCGTGATTACTACCCTTTAGATTATCTCTACTGGGGCTTCTACCAACAGCCTTATGCTGGAGGATATCCTCACTTACTTGATTTTTACAGACCAAATGATGATAGCGCCGTGGATATGGCAAGACATTCTCAGGCCTTTATAAATGCAGGCCTCGCCAATCAAAACCTTGATGCCCGTTATCCAATACTGCAAGCCTGGCTTGCTGATGTTAACCTTGGTACAACGCCAGGGAATGCCAAGGGGTTGGCAATTCCACAAACAGGATATATGCTTAATGGCGCATATTTACGCTTCAAAAACCTCACAATTGGATATACTTTGCCAGCTACCTTAACCAAAAAATGGCGGGTATCGAATGTTCGCATTTATGCCAGCGGCGAGAATATTCATGAATGGTCTGCGGTAAAAAAACACTTTGATCCGGAGGCGATAAACGTTAACGCAAGTATCAACCCTTCAGCCAATACTGAAAGAAGTGGTAACGGATATGCTTATCCATGGCAAAGAAGATATTCAGTAGGCGTAAACCTTAATTTCTAAAAAGCTAATTATGAAAAATATTACACTATATCTGGCAAGCATAGCTTTAACTGCAATTAGCCTTAGTAGCTGCAAAAAAGACTTCTTAGAAAGGCAACCAGAAACGGCTATTGGAACTGACAACTTTTTCAATAGCGAACAGGATCTAAAGCTCTATATTAACAATTTGTATAACTTCCCGGGCTGGGGTATTTATAATGCAGACAGGGCAACCGATAATGCTGCAACTACAGGTGCAGTTGAGATCAAGACAATGATGGTAGGAACCCCAAGCGCTTCCAGTATAAATACAGGCTGGAACTGGGAGCAGCTACGTAGCGCCAATTACTTTTTGGCAAATTTCAAAAAGGCACCTTTAAATAGCGAGGTGTTAAATCACTACGAAGGTATAGCCCGCTTTTTCAGAGCACAGTTTTACATAGAGAAAGTTAAACGCTACTCTGATGTGCCCTGGTATGAGAATGTTATTAACACCAACGACACAGAACTACTGATGAAAGCCCGGGATCCGAGAACTATGGTAGTCGACAAAATAATGGAAGATCTGGCCTTCGCAGCAGAACATGTTAACGTTAGCTCGGAAGCCGGGGCAGTTAATCGCTGGATAGTAAAGGCATATCAGGCTCGTTTTGCGCTTTACGAGGGTACTTACCGCCGTTATCATTCCGAATTAAATCTGGCTTCAACTGCTCCCCGTTTTCTACAGGTTGCCCGTGACGTATCAAAAGATATAATGGACAATGGTAAATTTAAAATCTACACTACCGGAAATCCAGGGCAGGACTACCTTAACCTGTTCAACCGTGAGAATCTGAACGGTAACAGCGAGGTGATACAGGCAACTTATAATGAGAATGGTTTAAGGAATAGTGGCTGGAGTTCAACTGTTTTCGGGAATTACGAAGTGTCTCCTGCTAAAGACCTGCTACAGGATTATTTAATGACGAACGGTACTCCTTATACTAACCAGGCTGGTTATGCAACGTTTTCTTTTGTAAAAGAGTTCGAAAATCGCGATCCTAGATTAAGTCAGACCTACGCTTACCCAGGATTCGTTCTGTCTAATACGAGCACCTATTCTCAAGGGGGAGGGTTATATGTGCAGCAATTGGCGAAGAATTTTACAGGTTATCACCAGATCAAGGGATTTGTGAATAACCAGAGCAGCGTAGTTCAGCAGAATCTGGATGTGCCAGTTGTTCGTTATGCCGAGATCTTGCTAATTTATGCGGAAGCAAAAGCAGAGCTTGGAGAACTTACTCAGGCTGATATAAATTTAAGTATCAACCAGCTTAGAGACAGGGTAGGAATGCCGCACATGTCACTTACTCCAATACTCGACCCGGTTCAGGAAGCTAGATATCCAAACGTTACCGCAACACAAAAGTCAGCTTTGTTAGAGATCAGGAGGGAACGCCGTGTGGAAATGGCGCTTGAAGGCTATAGATTTGACGATTTGATGCGTTGGAATGCTGGTAAGTTATTGGAGAAAGAGCAGGAAGGGATATACTTTTCTGGTGTCGGTCAACATGATCTTACCGGGGACGGAATTCCGGATATAGTGCTTTTAAATAATAATGAATCGATACCTGCCGTGAAAGAGAAAAACTCTCTTGGAAAGGACCTGATCTATTACCGTACTGGATCGATTGGTCAGGATGCGGGGGTGTTTCTGAAGAATGGAAACTCGGGTACTATTCAAACTACTGCAGATAATGGTGTGTTCCAGGAGCCTAAGTATTATTACAGGCCTGTGCCGCAGAATCAGATATTGTTAAATTCTAATCTAAAACAAATATTCGGCTGGTAGTACCAATATGAAAAGATTATTAATAATGGCTGCCTTAATCGGGGCAGCCTCTTTCGCCAACGGGCAGAAGAAGAAAGCGCTGTTTGTGATAATAGATGGAGTCTCAAGAGATGTGCTAGATAGTGTACCTACACCTAACCTGCATGCTATTGCCAAAGAAGGAGCATTACTTAATGCTTATCAGGGGGGAGAACGGAACGAGTTTAATCAAACTCCTACAATCTCGGCTCCTGGCTATAATAATGTACTTACGGGTGTTTGGTATCACAAACATAACGTACCGGATAATGCGATCAAGGCGCCCAACTACCACTATCCAACTATTTTCCGGCTGTATAAAGACCAGTATCCAAATCGGAAGATCGCTGTTTTCTCGAGTTGGGAAGATAATCGCACCAAACTAATTGGTGAGGGTCTTCCTCAAACAGGAAACATTAAAATGGACTTTCACTTTGATGGCCTCGAGTTAGACACGGCAAATTATCCTCATGACAAAGCCAGAAAGTTCATGTCGGAAATTGATCAGGCTGTTACCGATGAAGCTGCTCGCGTGATTACTCAGGAGGCGCCCGACCTTTCCTGGGTATACCTTGAATTCACGGACGACATGGGGCACATGTACGGGGATAGCGAACAATACCGGGAGGCGGTCAAGCTTGCCGACCAGCGTATAGGCAAGTTATGGGAATCAATAAAGAAACGTAAGGAGAAATATATGGAGGATTGGCTCCTTGTAATTACCACTGATCACGGACGAGATCCGAAAACAGGACGTAATCACGGGGGACAATCAGATCGCGAACGGGCTTCATGGATCGTTACCAATGCTAAGCCGGTAAATAGTTATGCAACTGAAACGAAGCAGGTCGGTGTGGTTGACATATTACCTACCCTTGCGCGCTTCCTTGATGTTAAACTATCTTCTGAGCAACAAAAAGAATTAGATGGTGTGCCCCTTATTGGAAAAGTATCAGTATCGCAGCCCCGCGTCGTGGTAACTGATAACAGAATAAAATTGTCCTGGAAGCCTGCTAACAATGAGGGGAAGATAAAGGTCCTCTTAAGCACGTCTAACGATTACAAACAAACTGGGAAATCAGATAAATATAAATTGATTGGAGAGGTTCCGGTAAAGGATGGGGAATTTGAAATAGATCTAAAGGGACAACCGCCTTCAGAATTTTATAAGATAGCGCTGGAAGGAAAGTATAACACAGTTAACCGTTGGATATTTAGCAAAAGTAACTGAGGATGTACCCTGTCTCCTTCGATATATTCTTTAATACCTTAGGCTGGCTGGGTGCTTTTTTATTCCTTGTCTCGTATTTTCTGTTAATAACCAAGAAATGGAAGTCGACCTCGGTTCCGTTTCATTTGGCAAATATCTTAGGTGGGTTCTTTGTCGCTGCCAGTGCCTGGTATGATCATTCTTATCCATCAGCCTTTATCAATTTTGCCTGGGCTCTTATTGCCTTATATGGTATGTATACTGATAGGAAATCGAATTAAATTATCACGGAAAATTTCTCATGAAAAGAAGAAACTTTATTCAACGAGCCATTGCCCTAAGTGGAGCTGCCGCTTTACCTTCTATTTCCAATGCTTCAACAAATAGATTGAAGCCAACTCTTACTATTGCTCATATTACAGATGTTCATATTCGAAGTAAGGAGGATATTCCTGAAAGAGCCAAACGTTATCTTTTAGAGGCCCTCAGTAATAAAGACATAGATTTTATCCTTAACGGAGGAGATTCGATATTTGACGCCTCTTATGATGATGTTACCAGGGAAATGGTTACTGAACAATGGGCGATTTGGGATAATTTTATTGGTAGTACCCGGCTTGAAGTATTTAGCTGTATCGGGAATCATGATCCCTGGTGGAAAGCGCCTTCTGATCAAGACGGGATGTATGGAGTTGCCTATGCAGCGAAGCGTTTAAAGATGCCGCACCGGTACTACAGTTTTACTAGGAATGGTTGGCATTTTTTCATCCTGGATGGCAATAATAAAGGAACGCGTTTAGACGGTGAACAGATGGAATGGCTAAAGGATAGCCTCGGGAAGCTTGCCACGAACTCGCCCGTCCTTATGATGTCACATTACCCAATACTCTCCTCTACCTGTGCATGGAGTGGTGGTCAGCATGGCGACTACAAAGAGCTAAAGGAATTATTTTATAAACATAAGGATAAAGTGAAAGTATGCCTGAGTGGGCATCAGCATTTAAGGGATAGCGTGGTCTACAACGGTACATCTTACTTCTGTAATGGTTCCTTAAGTGGATTCTGGTGGGGCAAGGGAGATAAAGAATCAGCAGGACCTTACTATTATCAGGAAACACCCCCAGGCTACGCAATTCTAGAGTTGTTTGCAGATGGGACGGTTCGCAATAAGTATGTGGCCTTGGAGAATGAATTATATTAAATGAAGAAAGCCTTCTGCGGGCTTTCTTCATTATTCACCTTGATGACAACACGGAAGTCCTATTTGCTCTCACCTTTATTCGTTGTCGTGTTATTCTGACCAGGGAGAATGAAGGATGCAATCACAAAAGTTCTTTCGATGGAAGTTTGGTATCATATAAGAGCAGACATCTGCTTTAATGTTCCCGAAAGTCGTTTCGGTTTTATGTTCGAAACCGCCAAAGAAAGTTGGGATGATTTTCTTTTTGAAATCATTACGCGGGAAGTAAGAAATGATCTCTTCCCGGTTTGCTGCGCTAAGGGTTTCGTATCCTTCTCCCATTACGTCAAGGCCAACACCGCTGTACATTAAGGCAACTTCATTCTCTTTGTGCTCAGCTATTCCGATGGTGGTGTGCAGGGCGATAGTGTCCCATACAAGCTGAAGTTTATCCTTTGCTATTCCATGACTTTTTAGGAAGTCACGGGCTGCATTGGCCCCGTCAACTTCAAATCTCAGGTCAGGGCTGCTGTAATGAGGTACCAAACCAAGGTCATGGAACACTGAAGCCACATAAAGTAGTTCGCTGTCATGCTCCAAATTGTTGCGTTTGGCATTGAGTGAGGAGAAGAGGAACACGCGTAACGAGTGATTATAGATAAATTCAGTACCATGCTCAAGCAAAAGCTCGGTTGCCTGACTTGCAATGGTACTATCCGGGATTAGGATCCCGGCTACTGATTTCGGACGATTAACTGACATAAATAAAAAATTTGCTTAGGCCAAAATTAGCCCTGCTGGCTCCCGTAAAGAATATCAATAATGCCGTTTCACATGTCAATTTTGACAGGTGAAACTTTTACCTTTATGTTTGTTTTATTATGTTAACGTCAAACGTATTTGTAGAAGCAACTATTAAGGATTCATTCTCCATTAGTCGTTTGGATCATGCTGCGCTAGACACTGATTTTGCAAACCGGCTCATTTATCACCGGATACTACTTGTTGAACAAGGTTCGGGCATTTTAACGGTTGACGATAATATCTTCGAATTTTACGGTCATAAAATATTCCTTCTTGCAAAGGGCCAACTCTATGTATTTAAACATCCCTCGGTTGTTACTGGCTATGTGTTATCCTTTGGCGATTGCTTTTGGGAAAAAGCTCCGGCAAGCGCCAGCAATTGCAAAGCTGTTCTGTTTAATAACGCAGCAGCTAATCAACAACTTCAACTGAACGATGCTGAGCTTATTGAGTTTTCCTCTTTGTTCAGAACTATGCTTGACGAATTTAAGAAGGCTCCATACAACAATCAGATCGATGCATTAGCGGCTTACCTGAAGATCATCATGATCAAGCTGGCAAACATAAAGCTGACCGATGAAACGTTGTTTGACACGCAGGACTATGTTCTTTATCGCCAGTTTATGGAGTTGCTGAGTTCGCAGTTCAAAACCTACCGGGAAGTGAGCGACTATGCCAGAATGATGGGAATAACTGCACGACGATTGAGCGATCTGTGCAGGCGATGCAGCAACAAAAGCGCAAAAGAGATCATTAACGGACAATTGGTAGCTGAAGCTAAACGTTCTTTACAATTCAGCTCCAGTCCTGTAAAGGAAATTGCCTATCAACTCAATTTCAATTCTCCGGAGCAGTTCAGCCATTTCTTTAAAAAGAACACCAGCTTTTCACCAGCTAACTACAGGGATCAGTTTCTTAATTTAGGCGGCTAGGCTTAGAAAAAACGAACTGCTGTTCATTTTTGTCAGTTATGTTGTGGATTAGGGGTTGTAGTAGAGGCAGGTTTTGAGATAATCGGGACATCAAACCCTGGTCGAAAGCGGGAACAGCCTTCATCATAAAAGAATGTAGTTATGTGGAAAATAACAAATGCAGACCAATTTGACACCCCCTATCTTGCTATTGATGTGGAGGTGGTAAAAAAGAATATACTGAGTTTAATCAATATGTTTGGTGGCACTCAAAGGCTACGTCCACATGTAAAAACGCATAAATCTTCGGCAGTAGTAAAATTAATGCTGGAAGCAGGGATATCTAAATTTAAATGTTCTACAATTGCTGAAGCTGAAATGGTTGCTGCCTCGGGCGGAGGAGATATTCTACTGGCTTACCCGGTTCACGGCGTTAAAATTGACCGTTTCCTAAAGCTGGCATCGACGTTTCAAGATACCCGGTTTTCCTGTTTAACGTCCGACCAAGACAATATCACCCATCTGGCAAGTGCGGCGGCAGAGGCAAGAGTTACCGTAAATGTCTTAATTGATCTGAATGTCGGAATGAACAGGACAGGAATAAGGCCGGATGCTCGTGTTGAAGACCTTTTCGTTCTTTGCAAGTCATTAGGTAACATACACATTGCTGGCTTACATGCTTACGACGGTCATTTGATTGATGTTGATGAAGATATACGATTGTCTAAAGCAAGATCGGGTTTTGAAACAGTTGAGCAATTAATAAAAAGGCTTAAACTTGCCGGTTATGATGTTGAAACAATTGTTGCAGGCAGCACGCCGACGCTGAACTTTTATGCGGGAAAGCCAAATGTTGAATGTAGCCCGGGGACATTTATCTACTGGGATCAGCATTACCAAAAGCAATTCCCCGAGCTTCCATTTAAACATGCCGCAGTTTTGGTTGCCAAAGTTATTGACCAGCCCGCGGAAAATATCAGCTGTATTGACCTGGGTTATAAGTCTATTTCTTCTGAAGATAGCCCCTGTGAATGTGCCGTATTTCCCGGTTTCCCAGAATTAAAAGTCTTAGGACAAAGTGAAGAACATATGTTGGTTCAAACCAAAGAGAAGCAACTTGCTCTAGGACAGATCATTTATGCCCTGCCGTTTCATATTGGCAGAACTTGCAATTTGTATAGCGAGCATTTTGTTATTCAGGAGGACATTATTAAAGATGGCTGGGAAAGCATTGCAGCTATCAGACAGATCACCTTTTAAATATTTCCAGTAAATTACGAACATGGAAACAGTCCCTATCCCTGATTCTTTAATAAACGCTAAGCCTGTAAACAATCACATTGATTTTGTACCATATACATCAGAAACTGCGGTTATTAAGGGGCGGGCAATATTGAACAGGCACATGATTAGTTTGATTACGGAAGGTGAGAAAGTGATGTATGTTGAGAATAACACCATTACTCTCACCCCCCAGCATCTACTGATATTGTCTTCGGGAAACACCTTATTCACCGAGCGTCTGGGCAGGAACTCCCGGATTAAGAGTACGATGATATTTTTCAATGATGCGGTACTTAGGGAGGCCTTGCAAGCAATCCGGCCTGGCATGGGTTCAGAAAGAAGGTCCCGTCCATTCATACTGTTAGAAAGGGATCTTTATTTGCATACTTTCATTGAGAGCGTAAGTATGTTAATGGACCAGGGATTGTTAAGCCCTGCTTTACAGCGTGTGAAATTGAATGAATTACTGCTATATCTGGAAAGTAAGTCGCCCGGCATTTTCGCCCAATTTCATGGCAATGACATTGCCAGCTGTGAGGAGGAGCGCATTCGAACGGTAATGGAAGCTCACTCCCTTGCCCAACTAAGCCTGCAGGAACTTGCTTTCCTTTGCCACATGAGTCTTCCTACATTTAAGCGGAAGTTTGAACAGGTATACCATGAAAGTCCTGCCCGTTGGTTGCAAATACAACGATTAACAATGGCTGCGGACCGCCTGCGTTCAAAAACCTCGAGGCCTGGAGAGGTTTACCTTGAGGCCGGTTACCAAAACCATTCCAGTTTTTCCAAAGCCTTCAAACAGTACTTCGGTGTACTGCCAAAAGACTACTTACATTGAGCTTTTAAACTTATTTTCTGAACTTCCAGCACTGAAGCAACAGCGGTGCAGCTTATAATTTTGATAAAAAAATATTATGAGCACAGAAACTAACAAAGAAATCGTAACCCGCTACAACAAGGAAGTTATAGAAGGCTGCAACATGGATGTATTAGAGATTTTAACGACTCCTGGTTTTGTTAATCATTCCGCAGCTCCGGGCATGCCAGAAGGGGTGGAGGGAATGATGTACTTTTTTAAGCAAATCCTGCATAGTTCCTTCTCCGAGGTCAGGGTTGAGATCAGAGAGATGTTGGCGGAAGGCAATAAAGTTGCTACCAGGAAAGAAATTACTGCAATGCATACGGGTGAACTAATGGGCATACCTGCTACAGGAAAAACCATCACTTTAAAAGTGATCGATATTCTTGCAATTGACAATGGAAGGATTTCTGACCACTGGGGCGAGAATAATTTTATAGCGGTGCTGCAAAGTTTATCACAATAGCACCAAGTAAAAGATGAAATAAATTGAACAAATGTTCCATTCATCTCTACATCTGTGACACTTCAAAGAAGATCAGTAGTCTAGATTTGCATTCGATATAAGCACTAACATTAGAATTGGCCCCGTCTCATTATCAAAGGCCCGGCATGAATGCTTGCAATTATAAACACATAGACACACTAGCGATTAATTTGATTAGCACCACGGCTTTTTAAACCTGGGGATACGATCTGTTGGCAAAAGCCAAAGGGTTGCAGCTGGTCAAAAATTAAGATTTTGAAATGAAAAGTAAGATCACCGTTTTTTTATTTATTACCACATCCCTTTTAGCTGCGGTAGGTGTAAAAGCTCAGACTACTGCTTTATCCCCTGAGCAGTCCGCGAAAGGGTTCGTTCATACAGCAGCAGGAAATCCTTATCTTCCTCTTTGGGAACACGTGCCGGATGGCGAGCCCAGGGTTTTCGAAGATCCTGACAAGCCTGGTAAGTATCGTGCTTATATTGTTGGTTCGCATGATGTAAGGGTCAATAGCTACTGCGGAGCTGATATAAGGATGTGGTCAGCACCGGTAGAAGATCTAACGAGCTGGCGTGATGACGGGGCTATCTTCACCTATCAGATGGATGGACAGTGGGATGTAATGTATGCGCCGGATCTGGTGGAGGTAAAAAGGAGGAACGGTAAGAAGGAGTATTATTTGTATCCCCATAGCCGTGGAGCTAATAGAATAGCAATGGTAGCTAAAGGAGATCGTCCTGATGGGCCTTTTACCCCTATAAATTTAACTGCTGACGGAAAGCGAACCTTACCTGGAAGTATTCTCGGATTTGATCCGGCAGTATATATAGAGCCTGTTGATGATCCCAAAGACCCCGATTACAAGATCGGCTTCAGAGCTTACGGGTATTGGGGCTTTCAAAAGTCTTCTGCAGCGCAACTGGATCAGAATACAATGTATTCACTTAGGCCGGGAACAGAAATCATTGAACGTCTGATTCCTGCCAGTTCCCGTTATGGAGTTCTTCGTGATCCGCAAGGTACAGAGTTCCCTAAGATCTATCCGGGTGAAGACCTTGGTACATTTAACTTTTTCGAAGCTTCATCCATTCGCAAGGTGGGCAATAAGTATGTGTCCATTTACAGTGGTTACTCCGGACCGGAGTACGGTATAAGCAGTTCTAACTCTACCTTGAGGTATGCCGTGGGAGATTCACCTTTAGGTCCCTGGAAAGGGGGGGGCGTTCTGGTAGATTCACGCGCCCCAGTGCTAAACCAGGACGGAACTGCAATTGTAGGAACGAACGCAGGGCATAATACGCATGGAAGCATTGAGCTGATCAACGGACAGTGGTATGTCTTTTACCACAGACCCCCGCGAGGATTTGGATACGCACGCCAGGCAGTGGTTGCTCCTGTAGCAATAAAGTGGGACGAGAAGCCGGTTTCCGAAGGCGGAACAGTTTCCATTCGCGCTTACGATCCTTATGCCAAAGATAAAATATGGACTGCAAGGAGCAGTGATGGAAAAGAATATAAAGGTGCTGAAGTTACTTCAGAAGGGTTCCATTTTTATGGACTTAACCCTTATCAATACTATTCAGCAGGATATGCCTGTTATCTTTCACGGGAAGTTTCAATGGACGATTCATGGGATATCTGGGATAATCATATGCCTGTTTCTAACATTAAGAACTGTTCGATCGTTGGGTTTAAATATTTTGGTTTTGGCGGACTTAAGACTGCGAAAAATGGTATCAAACCCTTTGAAGGAACTCAAAAAGGAAATCAAACGGCCTTCAATGTATTTCTTACCCCAAAAACAAGCAGGTCATTCAAAGTAAATGTTTGGTTAGACGGACCATGGGATAATAAGACCTGGAAAGGGACGAAGATGGGGGAAATTATTGTTCCTGCCGGTTCGAAGCAGGAGGCAAGGCAGTTTAGTATCGATGTATCGAAGTTTGTAGACCATTTGGGTGAAAAACACGCTGTTTACTTGGTGACTGAAGGGGAAGGCGGCGAAGCACTGTGCGAGCTGCAAGGTGTAGGATTCAGTTCGAAGAAAAAGAAACTGGTTCGCCCTATTGTGCCTATTGTCGACATAGCTGTCGACGGAAAGTCGCTGGAATTACCAAAAACACCGGTCAGATCTACGAATGAAAATGGAATACTAGGTTATAATATCTACGAAGTGAATTATAGCCCGGCAGCTGTAGATAGAATACCTGTTATTGCTGCTTCTGCCAGTAGCCCTTCGGTTAAAGTTAAGGTAACTCAGGCAACAACTGTCCCAGGAACAGCTATTGTGGATTTTAATTATAATGGGGTTGTTAAAACTTATCGGGTTGTATTTCCTGCAAAATAAAGGTAAGCAAACACTAACCAGTTAAAGGGGAAGCTGGTTTTTGTATCACCTGCTCCTTTTACATTTTATTTTAAATTAACGGTGAGTGCCAACTCACCGTTTCCGGTTTTAGCCGTTATTTATCATACATCTAATTGGGTGTAACCAAGACAAACTACAGACGTATTACCTATGCACTTACAAGTTCTGGTAATAGCAAAAGACATTGGGATCAGATGGATAGCGGAAGGTAATCTGCGTGCTTCCCGGCCTATTACTACCAGAATAAGTTTATTTAACTATTTTTTGATGACTGTTGGTAATTGGAGTTCGACTCAACAAGGTATTTTAAATTATTCTAATCCATTTAAACGGGTATTTATTCCGAGGGAAGAAATAAGTAAAATCGACTCTATGGAAGGATCTTCTGTTTACAGATGGATGATACATGCTGCAGAGATGGCAGAAGCAACATTAGAAGACGTTCAAGCCTTTAATTTTGTATTCGTTTACGCTATGGGCCTGGCGGGTTCAGACCTTTCGGAAGCTGCCTTCTCAATGTCTTTAGCGAAGCAGAAGGAAGTCCTTTCCCATAAGAGAATAAACTTCTTGCTGGACAAAAAGAGATAATTATGTAAAGGTAATTTTGTTGTGTTCAAAATGCCTATAATTATTTATGCCTGTAGACCTTTATCCGGTAGCCGTCAAGACGGTTCCAATCCATCTTCGGTGCCAACCACCTAAAACTCTTGCTATCCCTGAGTATTGTCTATACATAAGTTTGTGAAAGTCCTACTTTGCTCGAAAAAATCTTAATTCGAAAGTATTTGCTTAGCCAGTGGTCGATTTTTTCATTTGCATGTACGTGTTTCTTGGAGCCGGCGATGCGGCAGCTGGTTCGCGGTAGGTCTATTTTACGGATCAAAAAGAGTTAAGATACTTCTTATTTTGATTACAGGACCAATACAGGAGACCACTCAATTCTTAAAAGGTAACATATCCGTTGCAATCTGGTTGAAAAATGTAAAGTAGGATGTAAAAAGTAAATTTGTATCAATAGCTATCGCTATTTACTACTAATTATACTATTGAATAAAACACATCCTCTTTCGCCTTTTACTCTTTTCAGTGCCAGAACCGGAGAAAAGTCGGATAAGGTGAATAAGAACCTTTAATAGGAGTGTTTTATAACAGGCTTCAAAGAATAACAGCATTTACATAAATGAATTTAAAATACAAGTTTTTGTGTACCCTGGTACTTTGTGTACTGTGTGAGATTTCCCGCGCTCAGGTTCTTACAACAGACAGTCTTGCAAAGTTGAAACAATCCGCAGGTACTGAAATGATATTTAATGTTTCCAACCCGGATTTTAAATTAAGTCCCTTTACTGGTATGACAAGAAAGCATTGGAAGGAGGCAGGATTATATTTATTAAGTGGTGCATTCAGCTATATAAAGAGTATTCAGGATCCAATGAAGTTTCCGAAGCAGGAAGGCAAGAGCTATCCCCGGGATGGCAAGCCTAATGCAACAGAGAATATGGAAGGCTTATGCCGTACCATGTTCATCGCAGGCCCTTTGCTTAAAGAACATCCTGATCTGGAAATGAACGGTATTAGGATCGGCGATTATTACAGGTATCAGATAGAAAAAATGCTGATTCCGGGGAGTGATACTTACATAGAGCCTCTTGGGGCGAAAGGAGGGCCAAGTCAGAAGCTTGTTGAGTTTGGAGGACTTGCTGTCTCACTGCTCACGGCACCGGAAGTTTTTTGGAACCCCTTGCCGCAAAAAACCAAGGAAGTCCTTGCAAAAACAATGTTAAGTTATGGGGAAGGCCCAACCATCGCCATGAACTGGCGTTATTTCAATATCATGATCCTTAGCTTCTTCAAAAGTCAGGGTTATACAGTGAAAGAGAAGTACCTCGAGGAGCTTTTGCAAAAAACGCTAAGTCAATATCAGGGGCAAGGCTGGTATCATGACAGTCCCTACTACGACTACTACAGTATGTGGGCATTTCAGATGTATGGTAAGATCTGGACGGAATACTTTGGGAACAAATATTATCCTGAATATGGAAAACGGCTTGAAGCGAATTTTGCTGAGCTTCAGGATAACTACCCCTATATGTTTTCCAGAAATGGTGAAATGATCATGTGGGGAAGAAGTATTTCCTATCGTATGGGTGCGGCGGTGCCATTTCCATTAATGGGCTTTAAAAATAACCCGGAGATTAACTATGGTTGGATGAGACGAATTGCATCCGGCTCAATCCTTCAGTTTCTGCGAAACCCCAATTTTTTGAAGGATAGTATTCCTACCCTTGGTTTTTATGGTGCATTTGAGCCTGCTGTTCAAACTTACAGTTGCAGGGGAAGTGTTTATTGGCTTGGCAAACTTTTCCTTGGACTTTTGGTACCAGAGAGCAGTCAGTTCTGGAAAGAAAAGGAGAATGAAGGTCCCTGGGAGAAGGAATTAGAAGAAGATAAAGTGTATAATAAGTTTGCCTCTTCATCAAATATCCTTATTACAAACTATCCATCGATAGGAGCCTCTGAGATAAGAGCATGGTGTAATAGTAAAACCGTAGGTGTTTATCAGGGGACTGAGAATTACACCCGTTTGTCGTACAATAGCGCTTTTCCCTGGCAGGCAGATGGAAAGAATGGTGAGGTATCTATGAACTATACTTTCAAAAATAGAAAAGGAGATTGGGAAGCCTTACGTGTATTTAATTTTTCCAGTTATGAAAATGGGTTTTATGTTCGTAAGGCGGTTTTGGCATCCGATACAACAGTAGGGATTGACCTGGCAGAAATGACATTACCCGGTGGAATTCTCCGGGTTGATCGTGTTAACAGTCCTGGCCCCATTAGTTTCAGGTTGGGGCACTATTCTTTACCTGCAACCAAGGGCGAGATCATCAGCAGAACAAAACGGATAAATGGAAAGAATATAAAGATCATTGATAACGGTTCTTATCAGCTTGCCATGGTCCCTCTGGCCGGTTGGCAGGATATGAGTGTTATTGAATCCTCAGGTTTGCATCCCGTCCATTCAAAGAGCTCCGTGATCAACGTTTCTAATACATTTAATGGAAAGGGAAGTGACCCAGGTATTTTTGCAAGCTTGATGTTATGGAAGCGATCTGGTGAGAAGTGGAAGAAGGAAGAGCTACTTCCAGTTGTTAAGGTAGAAAGATCACCAGGAGTTGAAAATAAGCAAATCAGGATAACATTCCGTGATGGAAAGACCGGCCTATTGAGTTATTAACGATTGATCATTTACATCTATCTGGCTCTATCTCAGGGATTTGTCATTCATTGAAGAGTACTTCTTCGGTGCTTGACCCGAGTACCGCTGGAACAAGCGGCTGAAGTGGCTCAGGTTTGTAAATCCAAGTTGGAAACCCACTTCAGCGACAGACCTATGGGATTGTTTTAGTAAATATGCGGCTTCTGCCATCCGTTCATTTTGATAGAAGTTATAAATCGTATCCCCAAAAACCTGCTTAAATAATTGCTTCATTTTGGTTTCACTCATTCCTGCAAATCTGGCCAGATCAGGAAGTCTCGGAGGTTTACTAAGATCAGCGATAATTGCAGCTCTTATTTCATATAACATAGCCACATCCCGGTTGTTTATGGAGTTGTGTTGTTCGACCTGCCGGTCTAGTAGTTTTTTAATTAAAAGATATAACAGTTCCAGAACTTTAGCTTTGTAGAATAGATACCCTAACTCGCTTTGCTCATTTGATTCTGCCAGTTGTTTTACTATTCTGTCTATTTCCGGAGTCATGCTTTCGTGATAAAAGAAAGGGACCTCGCTATTGAGAATTGTTTGAACCAGGTGATTGGTTATCTCCAACTGGAAAAAAGATCGTAGAAGAGTTGTACTTATACTTATAACTGCAAAATACACTTTAGATCCTTCAGCGAAAAAACTCTCTGTACCCAGGGAGCTTGATGCTACCTGAATTGCTGCACTGGAAGCGTTTGAAGGCCTTGTAATTTCTATCCCTTCGGAAGAATCGGCCGATAAAGTTTCGTGACTGTTGAAAACGATGGATATTAAGTCATTTTTGTCGTCGGAAGAAATGCGTCTTAGATGAAGATCTTGGACAAGGGTATAATGGTGCAAAACAAACTTCAGTTGTTGCTCTACCTCTATCTTTTTTATGAATCCATTGCCAAGCCAGGTAGGAATAGATAGTTTGTTCTGCACTACCGGTACTTTTAACTTTTCAGCAAAGCTTGAAAGAATATTAAGCGAAGGATTAACAGTAAATTCAATAGTCATGTAAAGATGCTTCGTGCCGTTTTTACAATTTATAAAAGTACAGCCAGATTTGAAAATCTCTTAAGAAATCTTTCGAATGCTGGCTGTACTGACCATTAAAGTAGTGATGAACAGGTGTAGGGGCATTAAAACGTTTCTGCTAAGCTCTTGAAAGACCATTTACCGCCTTAAGATTATACCATTTCTTCTTTCAGCGTTGGGTAGTCTGTATAGCCCGACTCTCCAACAGTATAGAGAGTAGTAAAGTCAGGTTGATTGAGGTTTGCTCCAAGTTCAATTCTTTTATCAAGGTCCGGATTAGCCAGGTAGCTTCTACCGAAAGCCACAAGGTCTGCAAATCCAGCCTCTAAGGCCTGTTCAGCTGTTTCTGGCGTCAGTGCATTACAGAGGATTATTGTTCCACTAAAATTAGCACGTATAGCATTAAATGTTCTTTGTGGAATCATTGGATTAGCACTGATATGGATGTAAGCGATGCCAGCTTTTTCCATTTCTGCAGTAAGATAACTGTAGGTGTCGTGCACATCGTCCTGGTTGTAAGGCTGCAGGTCTCCTAACTGGGAAAACGGCGAAAACCGGATACCAACTTTTTCCTTCCCTATAGCGTCTGAGATTTGTGTTACTACATCGATTGCAAATTTAGCACGGGCTTGAATACTGCCTCCGTACTCATCTGTGCGATTATTTACATTGGGATTTAAGAATTGTTCTACCAGATACCCATTGGCTCCGTGGATCTCTACTCCGTCGAAACCTACCTCTATTGCATTCCGGGCTGCAGTGGTGAAATCACTCACAACTCTCCTGATTCCTTCTATTGAAAGAGCGGCAGGTTGCGAATGGTCCTGCATGCCTTTTGTATCGGTGAAGATCTGTCCCGCTGCCTTAATATCTGATGGGCCAAAAAGCGTTGTCCCTGCAGGCAGATTATCGGTATGGCCAATCCGGCCTGTATGCATCAGCTGAATGAAGATCTTGCTATTGCCCGCATGAACTTTTTCTGTTACCCTCTTCCAGCCTTCAGTCTGAGCTTGATTAAATATTCCGGGAATTCTGGCATAGCCCAAAGCTTCAGGGTCAGGTGCCGTTCCTTCAGTGATAATTAGTCCGGCACCTGTTCTCTGACCATAGTATTCGGCCATCAAATCATTCGGCAGATTATGAATTGCTCTGCTTCTGGTCATAGGCGCCATCACCAGGTGATTCTTAAGAGTAAAGTCCTTCTTGGAATACGATTTTAAGATATTGTTCATAACATTTTATTTGTGTATCCCAAAGTTCGCTAGTTAATTAAGCTGAAAATAGCGCTAAAAGACATAATAAGAGTCCTATCCGGCAGAATTGTGCCGGGTTTTGACAGGTGATTTATAATATAAACTTTCCTAAAAAGAATACTTTGCCCTCCTACAAAGAACGAAAGGAAAGATCCTAATGAAAAATCTCATATATTTTACAATAAGGAGTATAAAAACTTCTTTACTTTGTCTTGAATCTGGAACTTTATAACTTGCCAATTACCTGTTTACTATGACGCTAAATAAGCATGCCCTGTACATCAATGCCCGGCTTTTTATTTTTACAATTTTGTTTGCTGTACTTGCAATGCATGTTCATGCTCCTGCAAGGGCGCAAAGCCCTGGAACGTTCACGTTGGGCAATAAGGAGTTTTTGTTGAACGGAAAGCCCTTTGTGATCCGGGCTGCCGAGCTTCACTATCCACGTATCCCTAAAGAATATTGGGAACACCGGATCCAGCTTTGTAAGGCAATGGGCATGAATACAGTGTGTATCTACCTTTTCTGGAATATTCACGAGCAGAAGCCTGATGTGTATGATTTTTCCGGGCAGAACGATGTGGCTGAATTTGTAAGACTGGTTCAGAAGAACGGAATGTATTGCATCGTTCGTCCTGGACCCTATGTATGTGCAGAGTGGGACATGGGCGGCCTTCCCTGGTGGTTATTGAAGAAAAAAGACATCGCAGTACGCTCCATGGAGGACCCGTATTTTATAACGAGGACACAGAAATTTCTAAAGGAAGCAGCCAAGCAACTGGCACCGCTCCAGATTCAAAACGGTGGAAATATTATCATGGTGCAGGTTGAAAATGAATATGCAACTTTTGGTAGTGACGGGCGCTATATGGAAACCATAAGGAATAGCGTCAGAAGTGCTGGATTTGACAAAGCGCAGTTATTCAGATGCGACTGGTCTTCCAATTTCAATAAGTATCAGCTGGATGGAGTAGCTACCACACTGAATTTTGGTGCAGGATCAAATATTGATAATCAGTTTAAGAAATTTCAGGAGATCTATCCTACGGCACCTTTAATGTGTAGTGAGTATTGGACCGGCTGGTTTGACCACTGGGGAAAGCCACATGAGACACGTTCTGTAAATACCTTCATCGGGAGCCTGAAAGATATGATGGACAGAAAAATATCCTTCAGTTTATACATGGCCCATGGGGGGACTTCTTTTGGGCAATGGGGTGGAGCAAATGCACCGCCTTATTCTGCCATGGCAACTTCTTACGATTACAATGCTCCTGTGGGCGAGCAGGGAAACATTACGGAGAAATTTTTTGCAGTCCGGGATCTTTTGAAAAACTATTTGCAGGAAGGGGAGATTTTACCTGATCCTCCAGCTGAGAAGCGTGTTATCACGATTCCGGAGTTTGAGTTGAACGAATCTGCTCCTTTGTTTGAAAACCTGCCGCCGGGGAAAAGAACAGAGACAATAAGACCGATGGAAGATTTTGATCAGGGCTGGGGACGTATATTATACCGCACAACCATTGCTGCCTCAGCAGCAAAGCGTAAGATCGTGATCACAGAATTGCACGATTGGGCTTCTGTATTTATTGATGGAAAACCAATCGCGAAGCTAGACCGTCGAAGAGGAGATAATACTGTGGAAATTCCCGCTTCACAAACGAAGCTTAGGTTGGACATCCTGGTAGAAGCAACCGGAAGGGTTAATTACGGGAAGGCTATAATAGACCGTAAGGGGATTACCGAGAAGGTAGAAATAACTGAGGGATCAGGATTGAAAGAAATCAAAGACTGGACAGTTTACAATTTTCCGGTTGATTATAACTTCCAAAATAAGTACACCAGGTTCTCCTCTAGACAAGTGACAGGACCTGCCTGGTATAGGGGAAAATTTATTCTTCGAGAAACAGGAGATACTTTTCTGGATGTTAGCACCTGGGGAAAAGGAATGGTATGGGTAAATGGACATAATCTGGGCCGTTTTTGGAAAATAGGTCCTCAACAAACCCTGTTTGTTCCGGGTGTTTGGCTGAAGAAGGGTGAAAATGAACTATTGATCTTAGATGTAGACCAGCCTTCTTCAGCGAAAGTTGCTGGCTTAGCCAAGCCTATATTGGATAAGATAAATCCTGACGCCTCTCTTTTAAGTCGGTTTATAGGGCAGAATTTAGATCTGTCGAACGAAGTTCCGGTGTCAAAAGGTGAGTTCGGGCCGGAAGAAGGTTGGAAAACAATCAAATTTGACAAGGCACACACAGGGCGGTTTTTTTGTTTCGAGGCGTTGAGCGCCCAGCAGGCTAATGACCCACTAACCACGGTCGCTGAACTGGAGTTAATCGGGGATGACGGAAATAACCTGGCGCCTCTTAAATGGAAAGTAGTTTATGCCGACAGTGAAGAAGTAACTGCAAGTAATAGTTCAGCTGATAAGGTGTTTGATACTCAGGAATCAACATTTTGGCAAAGTCAGTCATCAGGTGCAAAGCCATCTCATCCTCATCATCTCTTAATCGACCTGGGAGAGGTTGTCTCTGTTAGTGGGTTTAGATATTTGCCAAGGTCTGATAAGAAGACCGGAGGCATGGTTAAAGGATACAGGATTTATTTGAAGAACGCAGCTTTTAAATTTTAATAGATTGATAAAAAATTGATATAACGAAACGCGGGTTTCAATGTTTAATAGCCAGCATTGAACCTTTAAGCCGGGTACCTGTTTTTTTTAAATATAGTTTTATAACCCTGGCTTGGAACAGAGAGCAGAATTGTTATCGATATGTTAGAAAAGGACTTAGAAAATATTTTAATAGCAGTTGCTTATCGAAACGACGAGTTAGCGTTCAAGGATCTTTACTACCAGTATTTTAACAAGCTGTATAATTTTGCCCTGCCTATCGTTAAATCTGGGGAAATCGCAGAGGAGGTTGTGAACGATGCCTTTATTAGCCTCTGGAATAATCGCGCAGAGCTTCCTGCAATCAGGAATTTCAAAGTCTACATCTATACTGCAGTGAGGAACAGGTCATTAAATGCCAGCTCCCGCCTGAAAGTTCATGACCATCTAGCGCTGGATGAAGTGGACTTAAAGTTTTATACAGACTATCAGCATGCTGATGATAAATTGTTAGCGGAAGAACTTACTGAAATCCTGAACAATTCTATTGAAAAATTGCCTGCTCAGTCGAAAGTGATCTTCCGTTTGGTAAAGGAAGATGGCTTGAAACACAAGGAGGTAGCCGAATTAATGAACCTTTCAATTAAGAGCATCGAGTATCACATGGGTAATGCCTTAAAGAAGGTTTGGGAGACTTTCGTAACCTACTACGACTCGGCTGCAAAAAAAAATCAAAAAAAACTTTAACTCTCTTTAGGGTGCCGCCCAATTCTTGTGTCTTTATTGTCAGGAACACCTGAAAATGATCAAACAGATCTGGATACTCATAGCAAAAAAGTTTAGTGGCGACGCCTCGGAAGAGGAGTTACATGAGCTTGAGAAGCATTCTAGTGGAAAAAATGCCAGCTTTCCTACTAATGCTTTAGAGGAGATCTGGCATAATACTACTACATATGGGGTTGACGAAACGAGAGAACTTGATAAACGCTGGGAGAGGTTTGAAAAGACATGGAAGCAAGATCTCAGCGAATTACCTATAGAAAGTGATGAGCGACCAGCGGGAAGGGATTTTTTCCTCAAGAATATCTGGCAATCCACTTACTTCCGCTACGCAGCAGTAGTTTTATTGACAGTTACCACTGGTTACCTTTTTTGGCCATCCAAAGGCAGGGATGTAATTACTGCAATGGAAGCCCCCGCAGTTGGTGTCAGCAAGCTTATTTTACCGGATGGTAGCAGTGTATGGCTTAATTCTGGAAGTAAGATAACCTTTAAGAACAACAGTAAAACGAATTGCAGGGAAGTAAACCTTACTGGCGAAGCATATTTCGATGTTGCTAAAGATGCCCGGCATCCCTTTATCGTTACTACTCCGACCTTCACAATTAAAGTATTGGGAACAGCGTTCAATGTAAAGTCTTATGAAAGATCAGAGCAATCAGAAGCTACTCTCGTTCATGGGAAAATTGAGTTGTCCCTGTTAAGGAGGCCCGAAACCAAGTACATTTTAAAGCCCTCCCAGAAGCTGATGGTGACCAGTGCTTCAACTCCAAAGGGTAGAAGAGATATCAAAACAGCAGAGGCAAGCAGAAATGACGAGTTTTTAGCAGTAGAACTAACCAGGGTTGAGGACTCAAGAGCAGAAGGTATTCCGGTTGAAATATTATGGTTTAAAAATCACATTAATTTTGATAACGCCACTTTTGGTGAGGTTGCTCTAATGATGGAGCACAAGTATAATACGAAGCTTGTATTTAAGAACGACAATCTGGCCAGCATCAAGTTTTCGGGAAAATTTAAAGATGAAACCCTCGAAGAAGCGCTAAAAGAATTGAATGCCATTATAGACTTTAAGTATCAGATCAGCAAAGACGAAGTTCTGATCTATTAATTATTAAACAACCAATCATGTTAAACCTAAAAGGAGAAGGCCTATGTAGATAGTTGTAAAAACCAATAAAGCAAAACGGGAAATGCGCCAACATCCCCCGTTTAATAATGCTATAACTAACTAGTACATTTTCAAGAAACCAATAGTTACAGATCAAATACTAATTTATGAAAAAAAAGTATTGCCGCATAACCGTATGCAGGCATGAACGTCTTTTAAAATACTTCCTGATGTTCAAATTCACAATGGTCCTAATCCTGATAGCATCTCTACAGGGTTTTTCGAAAGGATATGGTCAAAAAATCAACTTAAGCGTTCAGGGAGCCAGGTTGAAAAAAGTTTTAAATGAGCTGGAAAGGCAGACGGATTATCGCTTCTTTTACCAGGACCAAATAATAAATCAGGTTCCTAGGCTATTTTCTATCAATGCAAATAATGATGAAATTAACAATGTACTGAGCAAGCTATTTAATGGAACTAACATAACGTACTCTCTGCGTGAGGGAAAGGTGATCATTCTAACAGAAAAAGGAAGCCAGGCACAGACGTTAATTACCGGTACCGTAGTTGACGAAAAAGGAGAAGCACTGCCCGGAGTAAGTATCAAAATAAAAGGAACGAATACAGGAACATCAACAGATGTTAACGGTAAGTTCAGGATCAGCGTTCCGAACGAAAATGCAGTCCTTGTATTCTCTTTCATGGGCTTTACTCCGGTAGAACAAGCTGCCACAAAAACAGATATAAGGATTGTCCTTAAGTCGAGTGCAACAAGCCTTTCAGAAGTTGTAGTTGTGGGTTATGGAACACAAAGAAGGGCTACGGTAACAGGGTCGGTAGCCAAAATCACTTCGGAAAATATAGAAGAACGTCCGATTACCCGGGTCGAGCAGGCATTACAAGGCCAAATGGCAGGGGTAGCAGTAAGGAATACATCAGGATCTCCTGGCGCTGATATTCAGGTTCGTGTTCGCGGAGCTGCTTCACTTACCGGATCGTCTGATCCTTTATATGTTGTAGATGGGGTTCCTCTGGATAATCTTTCAGGTATCAATCCTGCCGACATCGAATCTATTGACGTGTTAAAGGATGCAGCATCTGCGGCAATCTATGGTTCACGTGGTTCGAACGGTGTGGTTTTCGTTACAACTAAGCGCGGAAAAAAGGGTGCTAAACCTACTATCTCGGTAAGTGGTTATACTGCCTTATCGAATGTGGAAAGAAAGGTGGATGTAATGACCCCCGACCAGTGGATCGATTTCAATAAGAAATGGTACGACAGGCAATGGACAATAAACAACCCCACGCAAAATCCTAATGCCTCGCAGGAGGAAAGGTTAGCGTTTGCAAGGGCGACAACTCGTCGTTTATATGGCACAAGAGATTCTTTAGCGCTTATCCGGAATACCTATGGAATATACGACCCATGGTGGGGAACAGACCGAATCGAGGCTATAGATTGGCAGGATGCTTTATTTAGAAATGCCCCTGTGAATGATCTTCAAATAAATTCAACTGGTTCCACGGAAAACTTAAGTTACGCTGTTTCTGCGGGTATTTTTGATCAGGAGGGGATAGTTGAAGGCTCATCATTCAGACGTTATTCTTTCAGGGCTAACCTGGATGCGAGAATTAACAAGCGAATTAAGATAGGAGCTAACCTGGCTCCTTCATTAGGAGTGTTAAAAGGGCCAAATGTTGATGGAAGGGATAATGCCGTGGCCCGTTCCTTAAGTTTTCCAGGTTGGGTGCCGGCTGGAGCTGGAAAAATGGCAGGAGCGGACCCATATAAGTTTTATGATAACTGGGGAACAGGACCCAATAACGTTAGTCCCTATGTTCAATCTGTATATAACGAGAGGAATCGTAACGATATTCGTCTGAACACCTCATTAACCACTACTGTTAATATCCTGGATGGTCTGGATCTAAACGGGCTGGTGGGTTGGAATATCCGGGAAAACAGAGAACGGGGCTATTCTCCTACCTGGATACAGGGAACTTGGAATCAGGCGACGCCCGGTCAATTGTCTACCTCAAGGTATTCAACTACTAGCGGATATCAGTTACTAACTCAGGCAACCTTAAACTACACAAAGAAACTTGGGAATCATAACCTGGATGGATTGCTTGGTATTTCCCAGGATAAATCAGGGAACGAGTACACCGAGCAAAGTCTCACAGGGTTTCCAAACGATAAATCCTGGATATTTACTAAGGAGAAAGCAACTACAGTAAATTTGAACTCGGTAGATGCTGATAAATTTGCATTAATATCTTACTTCGGAAGACTTCAGTATAATTACAATCTCAAATACTTGTTTTCTGCCTCATTTAGATATGATGGATCATCGCGCTTCGGTCCGAATAAGAAATGGGGCTTTTTCCCCGCCTTATCTGCCGGATGGTTGCTTAAAGAAGAAGAGTTATTTAAAAATATAAGCTGGTTAAGTACAGCTAAACTAAGAGCAAGCTGGGGTGTAGCTGGTAATGACCGTATTGGAGGAGCCAATTATGTTTCCAGCATGGGTGCTTTAAACTATCCGCTCGGAGATCTTCAAGCTATTAACAATGGTTATGTGGTTAGTAATATTGCTTATTCTGACCTAAGATGGGAGAAGTCTGACAGTTATAACCTTGGTATTGATTTCGGTGCTTTTAACGACCGGATCTTTGTTACCGCAGATGCCTACTATAAAAAGACAAGCGATTTGCTTTTAAATACTCCAATCTCCCTTAGTACAGGATTCTCTAACATGATCAGGAACGTTGGTAATATCGACAATAAGGGATTTGAGTTAGGGATCAATACAAGGAACCTTGTAGGGGCATTTAAATGGAATTCTAATTTCAATTTGTCCTTAAACAGAAATAAGATCACGAAGCTGGCCGGTGATAATACAGATATTCGCCTGGGACAGGGAAATACAATTATTCAGCGCGTAGGTAACCCTATTAACTCTTACTACTTACTTAAAGCTACAGGGGTTCTCCGTGAAAGCGATTTTGACAGGGTAGGAAACAATTGGGTGGCTAAAGTGCCGGTGTGGTCAGGTCAAAAACCTGGAGATACTAAATATGAGGATATAAGTGGCGACGGAAGAATAACTTCTGCAGATTACTCTGTTGTAGGAAACTACCAGCCGAAGTTTGAATATGGTTTTACCAATACTTTCTCCTTTAAAAGATTTGACGCATCGGTATTTATCCAGGGAAGAGTAGGTGGAGACCTTTTATCCATCGGTTCACGAGGTTGGAACCGGGCTACCAGTGATCCTCGTTGGTCATATATGGAACAGTGGCTAACTAAAGCATATTGGTCAGAGGCTGAGCCTGGAGATGGAAAAGTGCCTGCGTTTTTCTCTGCTGTAACCAGTGAGTACGATACCAACTGGATGTACGATGCCAGCTACCTGAGAATTAAAAATATAAGTTTTGGTTACACTTTCCCGGTTAAGAATACTTTTTTGAGGAGCGCAAGGGTATACACTTCTTTGGAAAACGTATACATGTGGGATAACTATTATCCTGGTTTTTCTCCGGAAGGAGCGACACAGGATAATGCATCTGCCGACTGGGGTGCATATCCACAGGCCCGTACTTTGTCATTTGGTCTTTCAGCATCGTTCTAATCAAAAATCAACGCAATGAAACAAACGAAAATCAAAATATTAACAATATTGCTTGCATTAGCAGTATCTTCTTGTAATAAGGATCTTATTGACATTGGTCCTATAAGCAACAATACAACAGAGAGTTTCTATACCTCGGAAGTTGAAGTAAGACAGGCAGTTGTAGGCATCTATGCCAGACTTGGAAGAAACGGAACTAACACTGATTTTGCAACCGATTATTACTGGCTTGCTTCTGAAAACAGATCGGATCTCCTTTATTTAGGAGCCGAAACCAGTGCTCAGAACAATCAGCTGGAATTTAGGAAGTTTTTAACATCACCTACCAATTCGGGGGTTTCAGGAATTTACTCCCGCCTTTATTCTTTAATAAAGGATGCAAATAATTTACTGGCAAGAACGAAGGAAGGTGAATATACGAGGTATCGTGCTGAAGCCATGTTCCTTAGAGCCTTCGCTTATTCGGAGTTGGCTAGATCATTTGGACCTGTAGCCCTTGTAACCACCCCGATTGAAAGCGATCAGGCTGTTTCCCTGCCGAGAGCAAGTTTGACAGAGGTTTATGCTCTCATTATCTCCGATCTTGAATTTGCAGGAGCTAATCTGAACAAATTTTACACAGGAGCAGAATCTGGCCGGATAGGAAGCGTAGCTGCTAAGGCTCTGCTGGGGCAGGTGTATATGACTATGGGCGGTTACCCTTATAATGATGCTACAGCTTATGGAAAAGCCGAAGCGACATTCGCAGGCATCATCGCAGATGTAGATACACGCTGGCAGCCTGATTACAGTAAGCTATTTATCCTGGCAAACGAGAATAAGAACGATATTTTTTCTATTCAATTTGCATCAGGGGGACTTAATGTAGGTTCGAGTTTGCCTGGTTTCATCACCAGTTCCAGTTCAACCGGAACTCCTTATCCGGATTGGGTGTTCACCTCTTACTCCAATCAGGGACAGGATGTTAGGGTAGATAGTGCTGTTGTGAAAGAGATGAAAGCAAATAACGATCTTCGGTTTGCTCCATCAATTGATGAAGGGTATTGGGCGGATAAAGCACATACTACCTGGGTAAGCAGAGCAATTGTGACCAAATTCCTGGAAAAGGATCCTACCAATGCGACGATTAAATCATGGAACGACTTTCCAAGGAATTTTCCGATCATAAGACCTGCTGATGTATACTTGTACTATGCAGAGGCATTGATCAGGAATGGGAAAGCCGGTCAGGCAAGAACCTTTGTTAATAAGATAAGAACGAGAGCAGGCCTTCCAGCTTTAACTGCCGATCCTACTATGGAAGATATAAAGAGAGAAAGGAAGTTCGAGTTCATTGGTGAGGGAAGAAGATTTTTCGACCTGGTAAGATGGGGGGAAACGGAAGCGTTAGAAACCCTTACTGCGTTTGCAAGACATTATCATTCTCTTACTAATGGTCAGTTGCCAACCAAAAGAGATTTGCTATTACCTATTCCACAGGATGAAATGAAGACCAGGAATAACTGGGAAAACAACTTTGGCTATTAGTTTAGCTTGATTCGGTTAATATCTGGAGGCTGTCTGTATGGACAGCCTCTTTTTATTTATGGGCCTTTTATAGCCGAGTTGTTAAAGGAAAAATATAAATGTAATTTAGACAATTGCAAGAAGAATGTTACCTTAGGGTTTCAAACTAACAACCAATTATAGCGCGCGATTCACGCTACTTAAAAACATTTATGGCTTCAAAGGATTTTAAATATTTGGAAGACAGTTCGCTTTTTGAGTTGGTGAAGCTGGATAATAAGCAAGCCTTTGACGAGCTCTATAACCGGCATTGGGAAAAGCTTTTCTTGTATCTGGTTCGGGTGATAAAAGACCAAGAGGAAACCAAAGATATTCTACAAGAGGTTTTCGTTTCATTATGGAACAGAAGATTAGAATTGGACAACATTGAATCCATAAGTGCCTACCTTTTTTCATCTGTTCGTTTTAAGGGCTTGAACTACCTGCAAAGAGAAAGTAAAAAGAGCTTTATCATTGATGCCTTGTTAATTCAGTCAGAACAGGAGGATAATTCCCTCGACTCAATTCAAGCTGTTAGAGACATAAATAGCCTGCTGGATAAGACCATTGAAAAACTTCCTTCCAAAATGCAACAGGTTTTTATTCTTAGTCGTAAGGAACAACTGTCATACAAGGAGATAGCCCAGCAGCTCAGTATTTCAGATAAAACTGTTAAAAAACAGATTAGTAACGCTTTAAAAATATTCCGCCTTAGTCTGCAACGCGAAAAGTTAATCAGTCTCTTACTGTTTATTAACCTGCTTCTTATATCTAAATAATTTTTTTTTAGAAAAATCTACTACCACAGGCCTGCTTAATGTACTTACTTATACTAACCGATTATGGACAAGGAAAGACTTATCTCTTTATTAGACCGGCATGCAAGAGGAACATGCACTTTGGAAGAGGAGCGCGAACTTAATTTATGGTTCGAAAAGGCCTCTGAAAAGGGAGACTGGTCATGGTCTGATACTGAGAAAAGACAAATAGATGTAGAACTTAAAGAAAGTATTGATAGGACTATTCAAAAAAGTGTTTTTATAAATCGATCTTACCGCGGCTTCCTCAAAATTGCAGCAATGCTAATGTTGATATCGGCAATTGCATTTCTTTTTTGGCAACATCACCCCTCAAATGCTAAATCTGTTATTGAATACGCCGTGTCTAAAGCAGAAGCTGGAAAAAGAGTAAACCTTAAGCTGAGCGATGGTACTATGATCATCCTGAATGCAGGAAGTCGCTTAAAATATCCTTTGAGCTTTGGTGACAACATTCGAGAGGTTGAACTACTAGAAGGGGAGGCGTATTTTGATGTTGCCCATGATGATACAAAGCCATTTATTGTTATCAGCGATAAAACCCGAACCCAGGTACTTGGAACAGCCTTCAACATCAGGGCGTACCGGTCATTCGAAGATATAAAGATCACTGTAACGAGAGGAAAAGTTGGGGTTTGCAAAACCGATAAGAACAACAGGTCTGTTGGAGCTGCGATCCTACTATTACCCAATGAACAGTTGCAGATCAGCCGCAGTACAGGAGATCAGAAGAAAGTTCATACTGATGGAAATGAGATCCTCGGTTGGACGCAGGGTAAACTTATATTCAATAATGAGCGAATGGCCGACGTAACTACTCTTCTTGAAAATACCTATGGAGTGCAATTTAAGTTTGCCAATGAAACTATTGGAAGGATAAGATTTAGCGGGTTTTTCAACTCCAGCGACAGTTTCAAAGAAATACTATTTTCTATTGCAAAAGCTAACAACCTAAAATATATCCAAACAGGAAATACCATCACATTCAAACTAACATCAATTAACCCTTAATATGAACGCTATGACATAAGAATGTACAAAAAAACCGGCATGAGCTGGTCAAACCGGTTTCAGACAGCTTCCTAACGCCAATTATTCGGCTGTCTGCCTTTTAGATAATAAACGCATTTATTAACCAAACATCATCAAAGGTATGAAAAATTATACCACAAGGACGAACTATGCCCTAAAGCAAACTATGAGAATTAGTTGTCAAATCTTCTTCGTACTGGCTTTAAGTACTCAACTTCTGATTGCTAGTACTTCTGAAGGACAAGTTGCATCTGAAGTTAAAATTGACTTGCAGGCCGAGAATAAAGGCTTGAAGAATATCCTGAATACTATTCAGAAGAAAAGCGGATTAAGATTTATTTATAATGATAAGCTGATAGACACTTACCGTAACATCAGCATTTCTGAGAAGAATAAGCCGGTGAATTATATTCTGAAGGAGATTCTCAAGAATACCGAGCTGGATTACCTTGAACAGAACAAGAAAATTATCATTATTACCAGGACAACATCTCGTAAAACCAAGGAAGTTTCAAGGACAGAGCTTTTGGATATACCTGTTAAAGGTGTGGTGAAAGATGAAAAAGGTGAGTCTCTTATTGGGGTAAGCATCAAGATCAAAGGAGGAACAAGGGGGGCAACTTCAAGCGCACAAGGAACATTCAACCTCTTGGTACCGAATGAAAATACAGTTCTTGTTTTTACCTATCTGGGCTACGAAACGCTTGAAGTTCCCTTAAATGGTCGAACGAGTGTGGAAGTTATCCTTCGCGAATCACGTAGTAACCTGAACGAGGTAGTGGTGATCGGCTACGGTTCGCAGAAGAGGGCCAATGTAACGGCTTCTGTTGCTACAGTAAAGGCTGAGAATTTTGTAAAAGGACCTGTTCAGGATGTCGGACAATTGATCCAGGGAAAAGTGGCCGGATTAACTGTATCAAATCCGAACGGAGATCCTACAGGAAGTTCCCAAATCCTTTTAAGAGGAAATACAACCCTGTTTGGCGCCAATACGGACCCTCTTGTTATCATAGACGGGGTACCGGGTACTCTCAGAACAGTTGCACCGGAAGATATAGAATCTATAGACGTGTTAAAAGATGGCTCGGCCGCCGCAATATACGGAGTAAGAGGAACCAACGGGGTAATCCTTATTACAACCAAGCGTGCAAGTGGAAGCTTTAGTAATGCGGTCGACTATAGCGGCTCTGCAAGTACCCAGACGATAGCAAAGCATCCGGAAATGCTTAAAGCTGAAGATTATAGGGCGCAAATAGCTTCGGGAACGAGGGAGGCTAACCAAGACTATGGGGCTTCCACAAACTGGTTGGATGAACTAACTCAAACCCCTGTAACTCAGATCCACAATTTGACTTTTAGGGGAGGTAATAATAAGACTAATTACCTGGCCTCTTTAAATTATAGGGCATTGGAAGGCATTTTCCTTAAGTCGGATAACAAAACCTTTACGGGAAGGGTAGATGTGAATCATTTCATGCTAAATGATAAACTGAGGATCAATCTCACTCTATTAAATCAGAACAATAATTTCACCCAAACGCAAAATGGAGGCTCGTTCAATGGCTATACCTACAGGCAGGCATTGATACGTAACCCAACAGAGGCTGTATTTGGAGCGGACGGGAAGTGGCTTGAATTACCTGGGAATTTCAATTATGAAAATCCGCTGGCCAGGATCTATGAAAGTGATGGACAAACAAAGGGTATAAATTCCAGGGTGAATGGTACACTGGTGTACAATCCAGTAAAAGGACTAAGGCTGTCCTCTCTTTTTTCTTACAACAGGTTCAACTCTAATTCAGGCTATTCAGAAACAAAAAATCATATTTCCAACATCAGGGATAATATGAACGGATATGCAGCAGTCGGAAGTTCCCTGTCAATCGACCGGTTGATGGAGCTGACTGCAGAATATTCAAACAAGATCAAGGATCACCAGATAACTTTGTTAGGCGGTTATGGCTACCAGGAACAAGAATCATATAATAATTTTATACAGAATTGGGACTTTACGATTGATGACTTTGGCTATAACAATATTGGGTTAGGACGAGCAATAAAGGATGGCAAGGGAGCAATAGGAAGTGGAAAAGGCGAATCTAACCTGGTCAGTTTCTTTGGCCGCCTTACGTATAGCTATAAAGATAAGTATCTCTTAATGGCGAATGTTAGGCATGAAGGGGCTAGTCAACTTTTTGGCGCAAACAGACCCTTCGGTACCTTTCCTGCCGTTTCTGTGGGATGGCGGATTACTAACGAAGGCTTCATGAAGAATCAAAAGATTTTTGATGATCTGAAGCTGAGAGCGGGCTATGGCGTAACTGGCAATCCACCTTCCGGCGGTTTTCTTAGTCAGGCACTCCTTAGATTTGGATCTTTTGTGTACAGTGACGGAAAATGGATACAGGTGTTAGAGCCTTCAACTAACCCGAATCCATATATCCGCTGGGAAGAGAAGCATGAAGCTAATTATGGCTTAGATTTCAGCATGTTCAAAGGGCGAGTTTTTGGAAACCTCGATTACTATGAGCGAAGGATAAAAGGGCTGCTCTATGATTACCAGGTTCCAAGTCCTCCAAACTTATATCCCTCTACAAGAGCTAATGTGGGTACTATGGAAAATAAGGGACTTGAAGCGATTGTAAGTGTGGTTCCTGTCAAATCTAAGAAAATCAATTGGACCACAAGTTTTAATTTCTCTACAAATACAAATAAGTTAACGAGTTTGTCTAACGATTTATACAAGGCTACAAATGACTATTTCCCTACTGGAGAAACCGGAGAGCCTATCCAAACATTTACCAATATTGTTTTCATTGGGAAAGGTATCGGAGACTTCTATGGGTTTAAGGTGGTGGATATTGATGAGAATGGTAAATGGATCTATGAAGATAATAATGGCGATCGGGTGCCATCAGCAAATTTTGCCCGAACCTTCGAGAATAAAAAGGTGCTTGGCAATGGACTTCCAAAGTATTATGCCGGTTGGAACAATAACTTCCAGTTCAAGAACTTCGATCTGTCTGTAACTATGAGAGGGGCCTTCGACTACCAGATCCTGAACTTCGAAAGAATGTACCTCGAAAATCCGACGATTAAAAATTATAACCGATTAAAGTCTTCTGAAGACAAGGTGTTTGGCAAGGCACTATTGAATGAGCCCCTGGAGTTTAACAGTTACTACATCGAAGATGGAGATTTCTGGAAGATCGATAATATAACATTCGGATACAGCTTCAATAATTTGAAAACGAAGTACTTGAAAAGCGCAAGGCTCTACGGAAGTTGCTTGAATACGTTTGTAATAACTAGATACTCAGGGATTGATCCGGAAGTAAACAGAAGTGGTCTTTCGCCTGGTAATGACGTTAGAGACCGCTATCCTACCACACGTACTTTCACTGTCGGACTTAATCTAAACCTTTAACTAACAAACCTGCAATTTATTCATTAGCGCGAGGTGGAATTTCAGAGGATATTGCTATCGCTGAGATGTTTACAGTAGTCGCAAGTAAACGGAATGTAATATGAAAACCAATTTAAAATATATAAAAGGATTCTTGTTTTCCTCTATTCTTTTAGGCAGTTTTTCCTGTACTAAATTGAAAGATGACCCTTATACCACGATCATTTCGTCAGAGCTCACAGTTACTGATCAAAGTAGTGCAGCCCTTCTGGGAGCAGCATACTCAAACTGGCGCTTTGTTTTACTGGATTGGGATGGATTGTGGAGAGCACAAGAACTTTCCGCCGATCAGGAAGTAATTCCTGGCCGCCCAAACGGCTGGGTAGATGGAGGCGTGTATAAAAGGATCCACGATCATAAATGGACAGCAGACGAAGGAATAGTCGTCAATACCTGGGGCCGTACCTATGCCGGAATTACTAACTGCAACAGGTTGATCTACCAGATAGAAACAGAATTAATCCCTCTGGGAGCAAGAAAGGAAGCAACAATAGCAGAGTTAAGAGCTTTAAGAGCTTCCTATTACTATGTGCTATGCGATATATTTGGTAATGTCCCAATTGTAACTCAATTTGATTTGCCTGAAGGCTTTTTACCTCAGCAAAGTACGCGTAAGCAAGTATTTGATTTCATAGTAAAGGAATTGACTGAAGCAATTCCATTACTAAACGAGAAAAATGATGCTTCTACCTATGGCAAGTTTAACAAATGGACGGCTTATACCCTGCTTGCTAAAATGTACCTTAATGCTCAGGTCTATTCAGGAACGGCCGAGTGGACGAAATGTATAGAAGCTTGTAATGCTGTTATTAATTCGAATGCAGGCTACCGCTTGGAAGCAGATCAGAAAAATGTGTTTCTAACTAATAATCAGAACTCAAAGGAGATAATCTTCGCTTTGCCTCTGGATGAGAACTACACCAATAACTGGAACGCCTTTGATCTTCATATGCAATCCCTTTCCCCGGAGAATCAAAAGACGTATAATTTGCTATCTGCTCCATGGGGGGGGATGGCTGCAATTCCTCAGTTTATAAGTACTTATGATAGCGAGGACCAGCGCTTCAGGAAAAATTGGATAAAGGGGCAACAGTTTGCAGCTGATGGAACTCCTCTAGTGGGCACTATGGGAGCCACTAAAGACAAGCCTCTTATTTATATCAACGAAATTCCAAGCATCGATTTTGGAGAATCTGTGCATGGTTTACGCTTGGGGAAATTTGAAATAAAAACGGGCGCTACTGTTCAGCTTAGCAACGATTTTCCCCTATTTCGATATGCTGATGTATTAATGATGAAGGCTGAAGCGCTTTTGCGTACGGGACAGGCCGATGATGCTGCACTTATCGTAACTGAACTCAGACGTAGGGCTTTCACGGGAGCTCCGGACAAAGCTGTTGTTACCGGTGCGCAACTTCAGATGGGAAGCACTTATAACTATGGTCGCAGGGATAAGGATCTCAGCACCACCGAGGGCGGCGCTAATATCACCTTTGGCAGGTTTCTCGATGAACTAGGATGGGAGTTTGATCAGGAAGGAAGAAGAAGGCAAGACATGATCCGTTTTGGTGTCTTTACCACCAAATCATGGTTTTCTCATAATGCCGATAATAATAGTGATAAAAATCTTTATCCGATTCCAAGGCCAGAGATAGCTAAAAACCCTAATCTAACACAAAATAAAGGCTATTAACTCGTATACGGGTTGATTTAATTGGTGGTCATCGGGCTAAGCCCGGTGACTTTTTTAACGAACTCACACAACTATAGATATACTTTCAAGTGATGAAAACAAGTACATTAATTAAAACAACTTTAATTCTGGCCTTTTCAGGAACTTTGGCGATTTCATACGCTCAGCAGAAAGACTACCCTATTCAGGCAGTAAACTTTACCTCTGTGAAATTTACCGATAATTTTTGGTTGCCGCGTCTCCGGATAAATCATACATCCACTATTCCCGCATCCTTCGAACGTTGTGAAAATACCGGACGAGTGAAGAATTTTGAGATGGCTGCAAACCGCTCTGGTAAATTCTGCACCACATTCCCTTTTGACGATACAGATATTTACAAAACTATTGAGGGAGCATCTTTTTCCCTAAGCCTATTCCCTGATAAGAAACTGGAGCAGTACATTGACGGCTTGATCGTTAAGGTCGCTATGGCTCAGGAGCCGGATGGTTATCTCTATACAGCTCGCACGATTGATCCTGCGCACCCCCATGCCTGGGCAGGACTGCAACGCTGGGAAAAAGAGCGTGAATTAAGTCACGAGTTATATAACTCCGGCCACTTGTATGAAGCTGCTGCTGCCCATTATTATGCCACAGGGAAAAGATCACTGCTTAATATCGCTTTAAAAAACGCTGATCTGGTTTGTTCTGTCTTTGGACCTGGAAAAATGCATGTAGCCCCGGGTCATGAGATCGTGGAGATGGGACTGGTAAAACTATATCGAATTACCGGAAAAAAGGAATACCTGGAATCGGCAAAAGACTTTATTGACGAGAGAGGACATTATGCCAAGTATGACAAGAATAGCAAAGATCCATGGAAAAGCGGGGCCTATTGGCAAGATCATAAACCTGTTTTAGAGCAGAAGGAAGCAATAGGGCATGCTGTAAGAGCAGCTTACTTATATGCGGGTGTAGCCGATGTAGCCGCTCTTACAGGTAATCAAGCTTACCTAAAGGCTATAGACAGTATTTGGGAGAATACAGTTAGTAAGAAAATGTATGTGCAAGGAGGTTTGGGGGCGGTACCTGGTGGTGAAAGGTTTGGTGATAATTATGAGCTTCCTAACACAACGGCCTATAACGAAACCTGCGCGGCAATTGCTAATGTATATTGGAACCATCGCATGTTCCTGCTGCATGGCGAGGCTAAGTACATAGACATTCTGGAAAAGAGCTTGTATAATGGATTAATTTCGGGAGTGGGTCTGGATGGTAAGTCATTCTTCTATAGCAATGCCATGCAGGTGAAGAATAGCTTTTCGCACAGCGCTTTGGAGCATGGCCGTTCAGGTTGGTTTGACTGTTCCTGCTGTCCTACAAATGTGTCACGACTTCTTCCGTCAATCCCTGGATATGTATATGGCCAGAAGGATAAAGACATCTACGTAAATCTTTTCGTTAGCAGCAATGCGACTTTTAGCGTTAAGGGTAAGAAGGTAAACATCGAGCAACAGAATAATTATCCCTGGCAGGGCGCTCTAAGGTTTGTAGTTTCTCCCCAGGCCTCAACAAACTTTAATATGAAAATTCGGATTCCTGGGTGGGCAAGGAATGAAGCTATGCCTTCCAATCTTTATCAATTTACAGACAAAACAGACACGAAAGTTGAAATAAAAGTTAATGGTAAAGTTGTAAATTACCAGGGGGACAAAGGTTATGCAACGATCAGCAGGGCCTGGAAAAAGAATGATGTGGTGGAAGTAAACCTTCCCATGGAAGTACGCAGAGTGATTGCCCACGAAAAGGTAAAAGATGATGTTGGCAAAGTAGCTCTTCAACGGGGACCAATTGTTTACTGTGCAGAGTGGGTAGACAACAATGGTAAAGCTTCTAATCTTCTGGTACCTGTAAACGCTTCATTTCAAACAGAATTCCGCCCGGAGCTTTTAAATGGCGTTACGATAATCAAAGCCAAGGTACCCGCTATTGAAATTGATGCAATGGGTCAGAACGTAACAACGGTGCAAAGAGACCTAACTGCTATCCCATATTATTCATGGGCTAACAGAGGCAAGGGAGAAATGCTTGTATGGTTTCCTCAGCAGATAAAAGATCTGGATGTTATAACGACGGAACTTGGAGATAAAAGTGTGGGTAAATAGTTCGGGATTTTAATACAGAGGTATGGATAAACCTAATGGATGAAACTGGACCTCTTACAAGGTGCACAAGTAGAATTTATGCTGGATTTACTAAAATCCCATGCAGAAAAAAACTGCAGGGTTAAAATAAAAGATCAAAGAATTAAAATGAAAACTATCTTCATCTTTACATTGGCGGCTGGAATTAGAACGTAATTTAGTGGCTGTACTACTTGCCAATTATATCTGAAACAACAACCAAATTCGATGGATTCTTGCATGACTTTTCATCTTTTGTTTATTTTATTTTCTTTCTGTTCTATGCGCCTCATAAGGGTTCATTCACCAGTGGGAGTTTTCGTAAGTCGCGTTCATGTATTACCCGGTCTGAAACCAGGTTTTTTTAAGCAGATTGCCTTACTTTTCTTTCTTTCCTTATCGATTAATATATCATCTAAGGCACAAAGTAAAGGCGGCGATCTGCATCGCTTGGCCTCAAGCGGCAATCCGATAATAACGGATAAGTATACTGCAGATCCTGCTGCACTTGTAAAAGGGGATACACTTTGGCTATTTACCGGTCATGATTCAACCGGAAATCAGAAAGGTTACAAAATGAAGGACTGGCTGGTCTATTCGACTACCGATATGAATAACTGGGTAGAGTATCCTGTCCCAATGAAGATCCAGGACTTTACCTGGGCGAAAAGCGGCGACGCTTATGCGGGACATGTAGCAGAAAGGAATGGGAAATATTACTGGTATATTAGTACTAATTGGACAGGTATCGGAGTAGCAGTTGCCGATCGGCCAGAAGGACCGTACAAGGACGCTTTGGGCCGCCCCTTATTAACTAATAAAGATTGTTTCGCTTCCAAACACTCCTGGGCCTGTATTGATCCTGCAATATTTATCGATGATGATAAACAAGCCTGGATCTTTTGGGGGAACCGCCATTGTTACTATGCAAAGCTGAAGGAAAATATGATCGAATTAGACGGACCGGTAAGGCAAATGAACTTTGAGGGATTCAATTTTACCGAGGCTCCCTGGATCCATAAAAGGAATGGAAAATATTATCTTTCGTATGCTACAGGCTTCCCTGAAAAAATTGCTTATGCGATGGCTGACAAGATTGATGGACCGTATAGCTATAAAGGAATCCTCAATGAGATTGCCGGCAATAGTAACACCAATCATCAAGCCATTATTGAGTTTAAAAAGAACTGGTATTTCATTTATCACAACGGTGGCATACAGGATGGAGGCAGCAGTTATAGTCGTTCTGTTTGTGTGGATGAACTGAAGTATAATGCTAATGGAACTATTAAGAGAGTAGCGATGACTTCGGAAGGGGTGGCAGGTTTGAAAAAAGCGAAGTGATAAGATGCTCATTCGAAATCGAGAACTTGGGCCCTGTTATATCCTGTGACCAGTCGAGGAGATTCACTATATTATAATGCCAATTGTAAATCATACTGACCAATGATGAAATCATTCAAACATCCTCTTATTGCTTTAAGCCTATTGCTGCTGCTTACAAAAAGTCTTCATGCTCAGCCAGGCTTCGGCCAGATTGAAAAAATTAATTCTGATTGGCGGTTTCATCTTGGAGAGGTGGACCCTGGAAAGCAATTGGACAACCGCGACCGTTCATGGAAAGCAGTACAGTTACCGCACGATTGGACGGTTAAGCAAGACTACGATCCCTCCCTTGCCAGTGCTACTGGTTTCCTTCCCGGTGGTATTGGTTGGTACCGAAAAACCTTGGCCATTCCTAAGGAAGATGAAGGAAAAAAAGTTTATCTCTACTTTGAAGGTGTTTATAACCGAAGCGAGGTTTTTGTAAATGGCAAGTCAGTAGGAAAACGGCCTAATGGCTACATATCATTTAATTATGATATAACACCCCATCTTAATTTTGGCACTGATAATCAGATTGCAGTTCGTGTTGACCATAGTCAGGATGCTGATTCACGCTGGTATACAGGCTCTGGTATCTACAGGGACGTGTATCTTGTTCGAGCCAACCCTGTGCATCTGGAGCAGTGGGGCGTATATGCATTTCCAGAATTGAAGGGAAGCAAAGGAGTATTACATATACAAACTGATGTAAGAAATGAATTGCCCCACGATGCCAGCATTACGGTTGTGAATGAATTGCTTGACAGAAGCGGAGCTGTTATTGCCAGGAGAACAAGCGGATTGACCGTGACCAAAAATAATCGAAAGGAAATTAAAGCAGACCTTTCTGTTAACAATCCGGCGTTATGGAGCTTAGAAACCCCTAATCTTTATAGGCTTCGCACAATAATACTTCAGGACAAAAGAATTATAGACAGCACTTCAGTAATCACTGGTTTTAGAACCTATAAGTTTGATCCCAATAAGGGATTCGCGCTTAATGGTAAAAATATGAAAGTAAAAGGTGTATGCCTGCACCATGATGCGGGTGTGCTTGGGGCAGAAGTTTATCCGGAAGTTTGGCGCCGCCGTCTTTTAGCATTAAAATCCCTTGGAGTAAATGCTATTCGGACCAGCCATAATCCACAGGCTCCTTCATTGTATGATCTATGCGATGAACTCGGTTTGCTGGTTATGAATGAGGCGTTTGATGAATGGGAATTTCCTAAGCGAAAATGGCTGCAGGGTTGGAACGTTGGAACTCCGGGCCATCAGGGAGCTTTCGATTTCTTTAAAGAGTGGGGAGAACGTGACCTGGGCGACATGGTAAAAAGAGATCGTAATCATCTTTCGATATTCGCCTGGAGTATTGGTAATGAGGTAGACTACCCCAACGATCCATACTCACATCCCATACTGGATGGAGATAAGAATGCCGGCTTTACGCAGGCAATGTACGGAGGTTATAAGAAAGATGCCCCTGATGCAATGCGATTGGGAGATATTGCCAGAAGGCTTGCGGCGGTGGTTAGAAAGTATGATACAAGTCGCCCGGTCACGGCAGGCCTGGCAGGCGTGGCGATGTCTAACGAAACTGAATATCCCTCAACCTTAGACATCGCTGGTTATAATTATACCGAAAGTCGTTATGTCTCAGATCATAAACGCTACCCTAAACGTGTTATTTACGGTAGTGAAAATCGTCACGACCTCGGCGCGTGGAAAGCTGTTGTAGAAAATGAACATATATTTGGTCAATTTTTGTGGACTGGTATTGATTATTTAGGGGAATCCGGCCGCTGGCCAGCAAGAGGGTTTTATTCAGGGTTACTGGATTTTGCAGGGTATATCAAACCCAGAGGATATTTCCGCCAGTCCCTTTGGTTGAATAAGCCGATGGCCTACCTCGGCACTTATCCACTTAAAGGGGGTGGAGCTTCCGCGGATGCCTGGTCTGTACTTGAGAATGCACAGGCACCGCAACGAAATCCAATTCCATCCATGGACGCCTGGCCAATTTGGAATTACCACACAGGGCAGATAATACGGGTGGTTACCTACACTAATGCAGCTAAAGCCCGTTTGGAATTAAACGGCACCGTTGTTGGCCAGACTAAAGACTACGACCAGAAAACCGGGATCATTTATTGGGATATTCCTTATGCCGACGGAAAGCTTGAAGTGATCGGTATGGATGCTGCTGGGAGAGAAACCGTTCGTCACCGACTTCAATCCAGCAAGCGCTCGTACGCAATTAAAGTGCTACAAGGGGATCAAATGCAGGTAAGGGGAGATGGCGGTGTGGCGCAAATTGAGCTTCAGATCGTCGACGAGAACGGCGTTCCGGTAGTTAATGCCGACGATGAGATAACTTGTGAGATTGCCGGAAGTGGGAGACTACTGGGTATGGAAGCGGGAGATAACTCAGATGTAGGTGATTATACAGACAATAAGCAAAGGGTTTTCCAAGGTAGAATGATTGTCTACATTCAAAGTAATGGTAAGCCAGGCGATGAAGTGATGGTGCGTTTAAGTGCACCCTGGCTTAAGTCTTCCTCTATGAAGATCAAATGTCGATGAACGAGAAAGAACCATTGACTAGTGCAGTTTTTTCAAATCCGGCGATACAACGGCTTTAGTACTGGTACAGTGGTTTCAGAAACAGCGTGAGTCCTTGGCAAGTGAAGATTTAACTAATTGGAATATAGTAAGGAATATAGGAGCCGAACTTTATAATAAATGCCCTCAGAGAGTTAGATGTCCGCTGAGGGCATTTCGTTATTTTTTGTTCGTGCTTAATACGGAAGGCAAAAACTTGCCGTCGGGAGCATTAAATTCAAAGCCTAATAATTTGGCTACTATTGGAGCGATGTCTTCCAGAGCCATTTGCGGTATTACAGTGCCTTTTTCTATGCCTGCTCCTGCCGCGATAAATCCGGTTTGTATTTCATGGAAATCTGGATAAAATCCGTGGGTTCCTCCCTTAGCCGGTTTAAGAGGTTCACCCTCCGTCGAGCCATTCATACTAATGCCTTTCATAGGAGCTAAAGCTAAAACAGCATTGGGATCTGCCCCTATTTTATCAAGCTCAGAACGTTCAACTATCCGGAATAAGCTACGGTACTTTTGAGGAAGACCATTTAAAAGGGCTTTTACCTCGTTTAGTGTTTTTGTATCGCCTTTTTTGCTCAGATGCAAAAACGCCGAACCGCTTGCGGTATGGAACATCGCTTTCCAGCCTTCGTTGTTTTTAGCACCTGCAAGCCCTTTTTCAGCCAGCCATACATTTGGAGCAAGAGCTGAATGAATATCTGAAAATCCATGATCGCCGGTAATGATTATAGCAGTTTGATCTTTGATACCTGCTTTTTCAAGTCCGTCAATCAAGTTTGATACTGCATGATCTGCCACTGCTACTGCTCGTCGAACTTCTGCTCCCGAGCGTCCATGTTTATGTTGGGCTCCGTCAACACTCACAATGTGTATGGTTAGCAAGCTAGGCTTATACTTCTGAAGAATGTAGGCAGCCATACGGCTGTTGTTCTCGTCAATGTCAAAGTACTGCAGATTTAAACTGCTTGCTTCGATATGTCCGATAACTTTATCGGTCATTTCTTCGAATAAGCCTCTAGGTGTTGCTGATTCGCTTATGGCTCCCCTGCGGTCAGAAGGATCTGTTTTCGACCATATCTCGGGAAGGTTATAGTCAATTGGAGCTCCAACCGTTACTGGCCATGATACTGAAGCTGTTTTCAATCCGGCTTTTTTTGCGGCTGCCCATATCGTTTCTGATTTTACTTCTTTGGCCTCTGTAGGCCAGTCACCTCTTCCGTTAGTCTGGAATGGGGTGTTGTAGTAAATGCCATGACGTGCAGGTAAAGCTCCGGTTACCAAAGTAGTATGCGATGGATAGGTAACACTGGGAAATATGGATCTTACCTCTTCAGCATAAACACCATTAGCTTTTATGCTCTGCAGGTTGGGTGCTGGCCAGGAGGGATCCAGATAGAAATCAGGACGAAAGCCGTCAATACTAACGAGTATGACGTGTTTTGCTGGTTGAGCAGCTGCTGCCAAAACAACTGCAGTTGCTATAATCGTTGAAAATATCCTCTTCATTGAATTGCTGGAATTAGTATTTAGTTAAGGAATGGAAAAATTTCCTTAGCCTGTTTATTCTGGACCAGTATTTTGTTCATGTCAAATTTCATGGTCACCAGGTTCGATGTGCGGTCGTATGTGAAATCGTCCATTCCCCTGTTGAGAGGTATAAATGCAGGTATTTGGGCTTTGATATCTTGAGAGGTAATGTTACTGTTGTTCAGCTGTTCCGTCTGTGATACCGGAAATTTAATTCCCAGATCTGTCATACGTCTTCCCTCGGCGAAAAATATTTCCTGACGCAGCAGATACAAAATATACATCAGATCATCCTGCGAAGTAGTATTGTCGATATCCTGAGCTGTGACCTTTGTACCTGAGATTGTATATGCTGTTATGTTTCCCGCCTGCCGGTTTAATACATATCCGCTTTTTACAGGAGCTGCTGGATCGAACTTTAGGTTGGCTGCAGTAAGCGCATAGTCTGTCCGGTTTCCGCCGTTCCGGGTCTCTTTCTTGTCGTCAAGAGAAACGGTGGGCCTTTTGGAAACCACTTCATCTAACATATTTTTCAATGTAGTTTTTCCAGCTGCCAGGTCGCCAGATGAGATTTGAGCTTCGGCAATAATAAGGTAGGCCTCTTCAGCTTTGGCAATACTAACAGGTTTTTGTTCCTGGTTTGCAGTTCCTACATGATAATACTTCGGATCCAGGTAATCCAGACGGGGTAAAGGGGCGAACTCGTTGGTAGTGGATGAGAATATATAGGTTTGAAAATCGTTAGATACTCCATTTACACCATCAAATGTAACTTGTTTCAAGAGCGTCTTATTGCTCAAAGCTTCATTTGCGAAACGGGTTGCATTTGCGGCATCTCCAAGATCATAGTACGCACGCGCTTTAACTATATTGTATACCAGTTTTTCGTTGGCAATAGTTTGCAAATCGATAGCCTGGTCCAGGCTGGTAATCGCCATTCTAAAGTGCTCCTGAGGTGTAATTGCCACAGCCCCTCTTGCTGTGGGAAGGCTGACAAAAAGCTCTCCACTCAGCAGGTGAGCGTAAGCATTTATAAACAGGATTTCAGCCCGGTCATTAGCAGTGGTGGATGCATCGCTGTTCACGATCGTATTTATGCCATATTCCGACATTTCCCGCAGGCGGTGGACGGCAACTTGAAGGTTATTTACGTCAAGATCGAAATAATCGATCTGTGGGATATCGAACACTTTGCTGCTAAGAGTCCGGTTATTAAAGTAGTTGTCGGAGACTAGTTCAGAACTTACCACTGCCTGGTTAATGGTAAGTGCAAATTGGCGTCGTAAACCATTGAGCCAGGTTTTGGTCACCTCTGGCGTGGTAAGGTAGACTTCATCCGTAATATTTGGATTTTCGACATCACAACCTGATAAAAGAGTGGGAACAATGAGTGTAGTATATAGAATGTTTTTGATTATTTTCATGTTGAAGGATTTAAAAGTTTAGCCTGATGTTTCCAAGGAACTGACGGGGAGCTGAATACGTGGCATAGGATACCCCTCCGGTAGTAGCTCCGTTTTGTCCCTGGGTGCTACCACTTATAGTAGCCTCCGGATCGAAGCTTGAGGACGAGAAGTTTAAAGGGTTTACAGCACTGAAACCAATGGAAACACCCTTTATTGCTCCTTTAAGGTAGCGTGGGGCAAAGGTGTAAGTGGCGCCAATGGTCCTCACTTTGATGAAATCAGTTTTTTCTACAAATCTGTTTGTAACATCGAGCCAACGGGTTCTTTGACTTTTGTCGATCTCGGCCTGAGGGATTCCCTCTGTATCGGCTCCATAATTAAACCGGAACTGCCGGTCGAAAGAAACGGCGAAAGCTCCTTTTTGGTAGTCGGCATTAGCGAAGATGCTCAGAGCCTTATATTTGAAATTAAGACCCATACTTCCAAAAAGGTCGGGCAAGGTTGTGCCAAGATAAGATTGCGGGGTAGTGCTTGTTAAAAGTCCACTATCGTCGAATACGCCAAGGTTGCCTCTGATAAAACCTACCGGATAACCTTCCTGGACCACAGTTTGAACCGTCCGTGCGCTGAAACCGTTAATATTGAACGGAGCAGCACCACCTGAGCTGACCACTTTATTATATAGCGTGTTCAAGGAAGCGTTAATGCTTAATGTGTAACTCTTTTTCTGCAGCGGTACGAACACTGTGTTGAACTCCAATCCCCGGTTTAAAATTTCTCCTATATTTCTAAATTGATTGATCTCACCTGTCGATGGAGCCGGAGGTGTGGAGAACAGAGCATCGCGGGTTGCTGAGTGATAGAAGCCTCCGGTAATCAGGATGCGGTCGTTCAGGAAACCCAGATCTATACTGGCTTCCAGCGTACCTGTTTTCTCGGGTTTAAGGTTCGGGTTCCCTGGCTGTCCAAAGTAGGCGGCCTGTGCTCCATTGAAGCCGGAGAAGGAAATGGTACGTTGATTACTGAATGGTACGGGAAGGTTACCTGCCAAACCATAATTACCTCGAATTTTCATTGAAGAGATTACGCTTCGCAGGGGTTCAAAATACTTCTCAGTTGAGGGTATATAGGATAAGCCAATTTTAGGGTAGTACTGTAATCCTATGTTATCTCCAAAGGCTGGGTTACCATCTGCTCGTAGTCCGAGATCAAGGAATAGTTTATTTTTAAATCCAACGTTCTCCTGAACATACATCCCGTAATTGACAGCTTCAAGATAAGCTTCAGTACTTGTGCGCGACGCTGCATCCCTGATTATACGGGCACCATCACGAATATTATCACCACGGTATTGTATCTGTTGATCCTCGTTACGGAACAGCTGCCAACCAATTGTGCTGACAAAAGAGAAGTCAGCTAATTTGAGTTCATATTGCCCGTTGGTTTCAAAGGTGAGACCCAAATATTTACGGTCAAAATTATCTATAAAACCCTGGTTGTTCACGGCAGCATTGGTGGTATGTGAAATGTATTTATTGGTTTGGATTATGGTTTGACGCTGCACCCGGTAATCGACACCTCCGGTAGCTTTAAACACCAAGTTTTTTAGTGGGGAGTATTTGAAAACCTGAGAGGTGATAAAGCGGTTAACGTTAATGTTATTGTCCTGTAAACGTTCTGCTTCGTCAACGTAAGCTTTGATTGCCGTAAACTCCTCTTCGGATTGTGCGTCGAGATTTGGATTGAATTTCGGACCAGTTATCGATGATGCTCCGCTTTCTGCAAACCATAGGCCTGTATAACCTCCCTGATTACCATTACGGTTTCGCTTAAATGTATTGTTCGTATAGCTGAATGAGCTTTCGTAAGTTAACTTGCTGCCCAGGGCGGCATTGAAACCCGACCGAAAGTCTATTTTTCTGTTATGGTTTTGGTTGAAAATCTGCACGCCCTGAGTGTTTAAATAGCCAGCCGAGAAGCTGTACCCTACCGAGCCTTTGCTTCCATTTATACCAAGATTATGTTTCTGAAATAACCCGTTTTCAAAGAGCAGATCTTTTGTGCGTTTATACTTAAGAAAGTCCGTGGTCGGAGTTTCAACACCCGTCTGCGTTTCGATCGTAATGCTAGTTCGTTCAGGTCCGCTTTTCTTAGTAATGATCTGGATGACGCCATTAGCTGCGTCTGATCCGTAGAGCGTGGTTGCCGCACCTCCATTAACAAATTCAACCTTTTCTATGTTTTCCAATGGAATATCGGCAATAGAACTAATGGCTGCGCCAGAGGCACTGCCGCCGCTAAGTGTTGAGTTTGTATTTAAATTATCAAGGCGGACGCCATCAACATAAATGATAGGAGTAGAATTAATGAAGCCCGAATTGACACCTCTTGAGCGCATGATTGAAGTTGCTCCTGCCTGTCCGCCTGTTAATCGTATCTGGGCGTTTGGCAGCTTGGCCTGCAATAACTGATCAAATCTTGTAGCGGGGATATCTTGTAATTCTTTTTCCCCGATAGAAATTACATTGGTTGACAACCGTCTCTTGCTTATGTTTATTCCTTGCCCGGTTACTACCACTTCATCCAGACCGGTCCTGTCTGCCTCAAGCATGATGCGTAAAGGAGATTTTACCAACTCTGCGTTCAATACGATCCTTTGGGTTCGGTATCCTATGTAGGAGACGGACAAAACCGGATCGGCAGCAGTAATTTTCATGTTGAGTGTGAAGTTACCGCGGGCATCTGTTTGTGTTCCAAAGGTTGTTCCAACAATTCCAAGTGCTACACCTATAAGGGGTTCACCAGTTTGCTTATCTGTAACCAAACCCGTAATGGAGAGGGGAAATGTAACGTTTGTTCGGCCGGGAACGGAGTGAATAACCGGTTTGTAAACATCAAGGATTATCTCCCGGGTATTAATTTGCCTTATGGTCCCCTGATAATCTTTCACGAGAAACTCGAGGACTTCAAGAACCGTTTTGTTCTGTGCAGCAATCGTAACTTTACGGTTTGCGTTTACGGCCTCGGCATTGTAGCCAATGGAAAAAGCTGATTTTTTTTCAACTATCTTTAATACATCTCGTAATGTTTGCTGTTTAACTTCCAATGAAATCCTTACTTCTTTCATGGATTGTCCGGAAGTGGGGGTGTTGGCTAATACCAATGCTTGAACTAGTATAATAAGCGCCAGTGTAAGTTTCATTTTTAAACCAAAAAGTAGCCTGATCAGGTTGTTAGAACCCGAGTAAAATTTTTGCATATTTGAATGTTTTAATGTTTTAACCGATCATTAGAATTTGCAGACTGCTGCTTCAGCTGCCTGCTGCAACCGGATGATGTTACCAGCATTATCCGGTTATTTGTTTTTGTTTACCTTTTCATTTTAGTCCCTGATAATAATTTTATTGTTGCTGACGATGAACTTATGCTTTGTTAAAGTGGAAAGCACATTTAGGGCATGACCTAAAGAAGGATTAGCCATTTTCATAGTATAATGCCTGCTCGGAATACTGGTGGTTTGTAAAATCACTTGTTTTGAAAAATGCCTGCTCAAAAGTGAGGCGATCTCTGGTAAAGTGAAATTATCTATGTACACAGTATTATTACGCCAAGAAAGGATCTCCGATGTTGATTCGTCCTTTATTTCACTCTGTTTAGTTTTAAGATCATAGGTAAGCGTCTGATTTTTGACAATACCCTGGGTGAGGACAGAGGGCTCTGATTTTGGAATGCTCCTTAATATCTTGACTATGCCTGTAGCTACTGAAACCTTTATATGTCCAAGATCTCTATAGGCTCTGATATCGAATGATGTTCCTTTGACTACCGTTTTTAATTCTCCTGAGGTAATTACGAAAGGTTTATCCGGATTTTTTGTAACATCAAAAAAGGCTTGCCCTTCCAGACTTACCTTACGGTCATGATCATTATAATCGGAGCTGATCACCAGACGTGAATTGCTGTTGAGCTCAACTACAGTGCCGTCATCCAGTGTAATAGTTTTGCGGGTGTTATTTGTGGTATTTACTACTCTTTCCTCTGGCCTAAGGGGCTTAGAAGAATTCAAGTAAAGAAAGCCAATGGTAGTAAGCAACACTATTGAGGCAGCTGCAGAAACTGCAAACCACAGTCGCCTGGTTTTATTCTGTTCCTGCGGTTCCTCAATTGTTTGTTTGTCGATCCCATGGTTAATTGTCCTATAGACAGAATCTCTGTTATGGATTTGATCTTTATCCTGTGTTGCTGAGTCGAACGATTCGTACCAGGTATCAATAGCTTGTTTTTCGGAGTCGCTTGCTTGTCCTTCCAGATATTTTAGAAGTATCGACTTTAATTGTTTGTTGCTATACTTTTCTGAGTCCATCCATCTATACTATCCTGGAAAGTGCTTGGAGGTACTTTAAGAGAAGGTTAAGTTTAGGTAAATCTTCAGGGATCAGATATGCCAGCAGCAATCACAATGAGAAGCGCAAGGAAATCGGGATCGTATTCCTTTATCCGGCTCCTTAATTTGTCGAGGGTAATGGAGATGTTGTTCTTTACCGTCTGTTCAGAAACTTCAAGGTATGCAGCAATTTCCTTGATAGATAAACCTTTTTCCCGGCTTAAAAGATAAGGCGTTTTTAACCTGTCGGGCAAGTTGTCAACTGTATTTCTTAATAACTTACTTAATTCTTTAACCTCTATAGAACTATCTAGGTCGGAACCCACCGCAAGTGAAAGCAAAGAGCTAAGCTCAACGCTACGGTTTATAGCATTACTCTCTTTACTGAAATAATCGATTACTGCGTATTTTGCAGATTTGAATAAATACGACGCAATACTTTGCTTATCATCGTGCTGGACAGTTTCACGGTTGCGCCACAAGGAAATAAATATTTCCTGAATGATGTCCTGCGCCTCGTCCTTGTCTTTTATGCGACGGTAAACATGCTTGAACATCTCCTCCCAATAGCGGTTTACCAGGATTTTGAAGGCAAAGTGATCGTTATTTTTCACTCTTTCCAGTAACAGAGAATCTGTTTCAGCATTCAACATGGGACAAAGCTAAAGGGCTTGTTTAAACTCTATATTAAGTTAAATCAGATTCTGGGCTTTTTTTACAGTCTTATTGGTACTTCTTAAGGGAAGAAGGTCATCTAAAAACTTTCATCCTTTTTTTGCGAGCTTCTGTTGATAAAGGTTTTCTTCGCCGCCTGCTCTTTGTACTCCTGCGGGAACCAGTTGCCACTTAATCATTTAACATTTTAGAAATGTTAATTTTGGTTATATGACCTATCTTAGAATAACAAAATGTTAGGGTATGCATCTATTAAAATCAGTCCTGTGCTTGGTTAGAGGGCATAAGTGGAGATATCGATTTGACGGCACCAAAAAGAAATGTGCGTGGTGCAAGAAACGGGTGGTAATTCATAAGCTTACCATGTGATTTAATTGAGATTAACTCAGGTTCATTGGTCGCCAAATTGTGTTCCTATAACACTGTTGCGGTATAGCTGAAATTGAGGCATGAAATCAAAGTCACTATTTGCCTTATATGCAGGCTCTAATACAATGGTCCACCTAAAGTCTTCTGAAAGCTCCACCGAGCTCCAGAAGAAAACTGCTTCCAATTCCTCTAAACTTACGTCCTGTCCTTTTTGCCGGAGGTACTGTTTCAATTGGAAAAGTAAAATGCTTTTGAGCCCTTGGTACTGCCTTGCCAATTCAACTACCTCCGACAATTGTTCTGCACTTGGACCGGATAGGCCAGATGAAAAGATCCTTAGCTCAATATCGTATTCTGCAGCTATATTATGGACCTGGCCCGACCAATAATAACGGGAACCTTCCTGGTTGAAAAACAACAGGCCGATGTCGGGAATAATTACGCTGTGACTGTATTTCCGTTTGGAAGAGGGAGCAATTGCCTTCCGTAATTTATCCCAAAGGTTTAATATCTTCATTTAACTCGCTTTAAGCTTCCTCACATATTGAATTAACAAGCCTCCTGCTTTTTGAAGGACTCCCAGATATTGGAAGCTTAGCTTTAAGGCAAACACTATTAAACCTAGCTCCCAATTTATAATTAGCATAACAACCAGTAGACCTAATTCGAACCAGTATAGGTATTCCATCCACAAGGGCAAGAGAGTAAAGTTCGAAGGCAGAACTCCTTTTTTAACCAGTCTTATTTGTTTTTTATCGAAAGAAACAATTGCGGTAATAATCAGGTAAATTGAAACGATGGCTAAAGAAACAAGACTAATGGTGTTATTAAAGATTAACATGTGAATTTTTGTATTTATATCCTATACACAACATTCAAAGTTGAAAGCTGTACCTTAAAATTGCCTTAAAACTTATTGAAGAAAAGAAAGGTGCTTTTCCATGCTTTTAAGGTGTTTTTAAGGATTGCAGGGTACATTTGAATGATGTTGGCTGGAGTGTTGCTGGCATCATCCATAAGTTCAGAGCCCTAGCAATAGGGCTTTGTTTTTTGTAGGAAAGTCGTCGGGGAAATTACATGAGATAACGCGTCAAATGCTATGGTGAAAATTCTTATTCTGGAAGATGATCGAAAAATGGCTTCTGAGTTGAAGTTGTTCTTGAAAAATAATGGGTTCAATTGTGAGGTGGTTCATGATGGAGGTGTTTTTCTGAATATGGACCTGGGTAAATTTGCGTTGTATCTTTTAGATATTAACGTTCCGACGCTAAATGGAATAGAAGTTTGTAAACGTATCCGTGAAAGCAATAGTTTAAGCCCCATTCTGATGCTCACAGCTTATAGTTCTGTTTCGAATAAGGTGCAGGCACTTAACTTTGGAGCAGATGATTATTTAGTTAAACCTTTTCATCTTGAAGAGCTTCTGGCGCGAATTAATGCCCTGCTTAGGAGATCGGCAAGAGAAGTTAAAGAGGAGGAGGATGTGATCTACACAGTAGATGACCTGGAAGTTAATATATCAGAAATGAAAGTTCAACGAGCTGGAAAGCAAATTGAATTGACACCTAAAGAGTACAAGTTACTTGCATTGCTGGCTAAGGCGAAAGGACGCACTGTTTCTAAGCAAGTTATTTCTGAGGAGGTCTGGGATATTAACTTTGAGACAGGAACAAACACGATTGAGGTTTATATCAACTTTCTGAGAACAAAAATCGATAAAGGCTTTAATTCCAAACTAATTCACACCCGGACAGGATATGGCTATTATTTAAAGAAGATCTAAAATGAATCTTAAACTCCGATTTTCATTAGCCTTCAGCCTTCTTTTTTCATTGCTCCTTGCAGCCTTGATGCTAACCATATACTATTTGTTCTCAAACTTCCGCCAGGAGGAATTTCGCGACAGGCTCTCAGAAAAAGCAGAAACAACAGTGAAACTTCTTGTAGAAGTAAAAGAGGTTGACTACCAATTAATGAAAATAATTGATAGAAATAGTATCAATCGATTATACAACGAAAAGACGCTTGTATTTGATGATGAAATGAAGCTTATTTATAATAGTATAGATAATGCCAGGGTTAGTTGGACAAAAGAGGACTTGAAAAAAGTAAAGGAGGAGAATTTAACCTTTAAACGATATAAGGAATATGATGTATTAGGCATTCATTACCCCTATTACAATAAAGACTACTACGTGTTAATTTCTGCCGAAGACAAATATGGGAACAACAAACTCAGATATCTGAAATACCTTCTAGCGGTTTCATTTGTGGTCAGCGTAGTTCTTGTTTGGGTTCTCTCATTTTATTTAAGCAAAATGAGCCTTAAGCCGCTTGACAGTTTCAGGAAGGAAATTCAGGAAATTACAGACAAAAATTTAAATAAAAGATTAAGCGAGCCAACAGCCGCGGGTGAAATTCAGGCACTATCCTATTCTTTTAATCAGATGATGAATAGGATTGATTCTGCCTATCAAAGCCAGAAATCATTTACCGGAAATGCTTCGCACGAGTTGCGAACACCTATCGCTAAAATTTTAGCACAACTGGAGAATGTTATGGGAGACAGGGATATCTCAGCCAGTGTAAGAAATACCTTGAACAGTGTAATTGAAGATGCAACACAATTGTCGGAGATAGTGACTTCCTTATTATTACTCTCTGAAATTAATAATAAGGGGGATTACGCAAGCTTTTCAAAAGTCAGGTTAGATGAAATTATTTTTGCTTCGTCAGCCCAGGTGGCCAAGTTTCATCCTGATTTTAAGTTTCAATTTGAAATAGAACCGTCGTCTTCAGTTGATCTGAATTTAGAGGTGAACGCTGATGAAATACTTTTACAGATAGCTTTTGCCAATTTATTTAGGAATGCCTTTGTTTACTCAGAGAATAGAACGGTACAGTGTAAGATAAATCAGGCGGGAGGGAATTTGGAGGTAGTTATCACGAACACCGGTCCAACCCCTAAAGTTAAAGATACTTCGGAACTTTTTAACACCTTTACCCGCGGCGATAATGTAATGGAAAAAGCCGGTAGCGGTATCGGCTTAAGTATTGTAAAACGCATCTTGCAATACCATTTTGCTATCGTTGAATATAAAACACCCACCTCAAATTTAAATGTTCTGGTAGTAACTATTCCTAATAGTATTTAAGCCCATATTAAGCTCCCTTTAAGCTGATTTTAAGATCGTCAGGCAATATTTGCGTACTGATTAAGGTATGAATTACCTGGTATTCCATTTATTAATTGTTTATAAGTATGCAGTATAAGATGCTATTTCTGGTAGTCCTTTTTCATATTTCGCTTGCTGGCTTTTCTAAAGCGTTTGCTCAGCAAAAGCTTGGTTATATAGATTCTGAGGCACTATTGATAGCATTACCTGAATTTAAGGCAGCGGAAGCTGCATTCGAGAAGTTTCAAAAACAGAAGCAATCGGAGTTGGAGGGTATGGATAAGAACCTAAGTTCAAGGATTTCGCAATATGAAGGGAAGTATCGAAATTTAAGTGAAGCTAACCGGGAGGTGCTTGAAAAAGAATTGAAAGCTCTGGCTGCAGAGATTGAGAATTTAAAGGAAAAGCTTGAAGAGACCTCGCTTAAATCGCAAGAGGACCTCGCTTCACAGCAGGAGAAACTATACGCTCCGGTTTTAGAAAAAGCACAACTTGCTATTAAAGCTCTTGCTAAGGAAAAAGGATATTCTTATGTTCTGGACGTTTCACAACCTGGTTTACTCTTTTTCCAAGGTGAGGATCTTACTCCAGCCGTAAAAGAGAAATTAATTACGAATTCTGGTACTGCAAAAAAGTAGCAGATACGGGATTATAAGGCAAGTATTTTAGGGGCCTGAAAACGAAAACAAGTCATGGAATTCGGCGACAGGCAGAACCAGTAATGATTGTTGTATAGTGAAAGATTAAATACTTGGTTATCCAGATGAGTTCTAAAGTTCTAGTACAAGAGGGAGATAAGGATGTTGGCGAACTAATAAAAGTGATCTTAGAAAGCGCAGGGCATCAGGTAGTGTTGCTACGTAATGTGGAGAACTTACTTCAGGTGGCATCAAGATATTCGCCAGATCTTATTATTATAGACCATGTTTTACGCGATGATCCTATTTTAGACCTTTGTAATCAGGCCAGATTTAATCAGGCAACCGCAAGAACTCCAATTCTGATCACCTCAACCAGTCCTCGCGCTAAAGAACTTTTGTCTATTTCTAAGGCTGATGATTTACTCGAGAAGCCGTTTGACATCGGTGTTCTTGTCGAAAAAGTATCAAATTGCATTTCTTGCAAGTAAAATGAAGTGGGGGGATATGCCATGAAATAGGCTACCAAGCAATCGGTTTTAAGCCTTTTTTAATCCCCATGTTTTTATTTTGTTCGTATCAGTTTTCCCAACTGAAATCCATCATAAGTTAAAGCCCTAGTAATAGGGCTTTATTCCTGCCTATAATACGAAATCTTTGAACCTGGCATCTCAAATAATGTCTCTCTTCATCATGGTAAGTTAATGCTACAAAGCGGTATGGGCATGGATACTAAGGTGAGTTATTTTGGTTACTTAAAATAAAGTAGTTACTCTGTGTCAAGCAGAATTACCTAAATTTGACACCCATATTTAACTACACATTCACACTTAGAATATGATACGGAACAAAAGTAAGACTTTAGTAAGTTGCCTTATAACTTGTTTGCTGTTGTGCCTCAGCTCACTCCCCCTGTTTGCGAAAAAGAAGCAGATTGTAGTTGCTCTGGACGGTAGCGGCGACTTTAAGACAGTAAGTGCAGCGATCAATTCAGTTCCTGATAATAATAGTTCAACTATAGTTATCTACATAAAGAACGGTATTTATAAGGAGAAGCTCACGATCCCAAAACTGAAAACGAATATAGCCCTGGTGGGCGAAGATGTAAATAAAACTATTTTAACCTACGACGATTACGCATCAAAGAAAGACAAAGCGGGAAAGGACATTGGTACCTCACGATCAGCAAGCGTCTTTGTGCTTTGTAATGATTTCGTGGCAGAAAACATCACTTTTGAAAATTCTTCAGGTCCTGTTGGACAAGCCCTCGCAATGTCAGTGGGTGGAGATAAAGTCTTTTTCAAAAACTGCAGATTCCTGGGTTTTCAGGATACAATTTATACTTCAGGAGGAAATACCCGCCAGTACTTCTACAAATGCTATATTGAAGGAACCGTCGATTTTATATTTGGTGCAGCAATAGCCGTTTTCGATGAATGTGAAATCTTCTGCAAACGCAGTGGGTACATTACCGCTGCCTCAACGCCGGAGGGGCAGAAGTTTGGGTACGTGTTTAGGGAATGCAAAATTACCGGAAGCGCTCCAGACAATTCATTCTTCCTTGGTCGTCCATGGAGGCCTTATGCCAGGGTGGTCTTTCTGAAATGTGACCTTCCTGCCTTAATTAAGGCTGAAGGATGGGACAACTGGCGAAAGGAAAGTAACGAACAAACTGCCTTTTATGCAGAATATAAAAACAAGGGGAAAGGCTTTCAACCCAATAAGCGAGTGAAATGGTCTAAGCAGTTAACAAAGGAAGAGGCTAAAGAATATTCAACAACAAATATTTTTGGAGGATGGAATCCTCGGCAATAGTGATTCCAGATTAATCTAATCATTAATGCGAAGAAGTGAAAGAAGATGCACGAGGAGCATTAAGCCATGTAAAAGCCTGTAAACCGATGTCAACAGGTTAATAGCCAATGCAAGAGTAGAATAAGTTACGTTTAATTGCGATGTATGAAACCATATTTAATATACAGTTTTATTGCCTTGGGATTTCTGGGGCTGGCATTTACATCCTCGCCCAGGAAAATGAGGGTCTTTTTGGTGGGCGATTCTACCATGTCTGAAAAGCAAATATCTGCTTACCCTGAAACTGGTTGGGGCATGGTGTTTTCAAAGTTTATAGACACATCAAACACCGTAATTTATAATGTAGCCCAGAATGGCCGCAGTACAAAGTCCTTCAAAGAAGAGGGCCGCTGGGCACCGGTAGTGGATAGTCTTCAGAAAGGCGATATCGTTTTAATTCAGTTCGGTCATAATGACGAGATCCGAACCAAGGTACAATCAACAACCGAAAAGGAGTTTCAAAATAACCTGGAGAAATACGTAGCCGATGTGAAAAGGAAGAAGGCGATTCCTGTTTTAATTACCCCGGCAGCAAGAAGGAGCTTCGGAGCGGATGGAAAACTGGAAGATACTCATAAAATCTATTCGGAGCTGGTACGTAAAGTGGCAAGGAAAAAGAAAGTGGCACTTGTAGAATTAGATCGGCAAAGTCAGGCCCTGTTGCAGAGCTGGGGACCTGAAAGATCGGTATGGTTATTTAATCATCTGAAACTGGGCCAGAATCCTAACTATCCTGAAGGGAAAGAAGACAATACTCATTTTAGCGAGTTAGGAGCAAGGAAAATGGCTGAGATTGTTTATGCCGAATTGAAAGCTCTGAATCCGGGCGGAATAAATGAACACTTCTTTAAAGCAAAACCTAAAAATTAAGGATAGAACTATGCGCATCTTTAATAAACTTACAGCTATAGCCCTGGTATTAACGCTTTGTTCTTTTGTGTTAAGGGATCCGGATCGAATCACTGTTTATCTGGTTGGCGATTCTACTGTATGTACCCAGCCTGTTTCTCAGGCACCGGTAACCGGTTGGGGAACTCCCTTTGCGGTCTTTTTTGATAAAACAGTTAAGGTTGAAAACCATGCTAAGGGAGGTAGAAGTACAAGGACGTTTATCGGTGAGAACCGGTGGCAGCCAGTCGCTGATGCATTAAAGGCGGGTGATTACGTATTCATGCAATTTGGCCACAACGATGAGGCTAAGGAACCGCAATATGCTGAACGTTATACTTCGCCTGAGGATTACCGTAAAAATCTAATTCGTTTTATAACAGAGACTCGCGCAAAAAGGGCATATCCTGTTCTTGTAACTCCCGTTTCGAGGAGGAAATTCAGTCCGGAAGGCAAAGCTCTGGAAACGCATATCGAATACTCTAAGATCGTAGAAGAGATCGCTTCAGGGTACAAAGTTCCAATGGTAGACCTGGATAGAAGAAGCAGGGCTTTATATGAAAAATTTGGACCGGAGGGTTCTAAAACCTTATTTAATATTTCAGAGCCTGGAGTAAATCCTCAATTTCCGGAGGGAGCTAAAGACAACACTCATTTTAGCGAATACGGAGCAAGGCTGCTTGCAGAATTAGTTCTCGATGAAATAAGGAAACTGAACCTGGAATTAACCAGCAGGGTGGTAAAACCAAAAGCAAAATAGGGAAGCGCTGTTATTATTATTCACCAGCCGTCATTACCGTTTCTCGATTTCCTGGTGGCCAATCCGGCGTAATTAGTACACCCTTTGGTGTGCTTTTTTTGATATTAAATCTGTGATATTTAGTATTTTAATTCGTAATCCAGATCATTTTATTCCATTGTTAAAGGTCCCATATTTGTAGTAGTTAAAAGGAACGGCAATGGAAATTTTAAAAAGAATTTTTAGCACTCTAACTAACTTTTTGGAAAGTTTGGATTAAGAGAAGAAAACTGTTAAAATCAGTTTTGATAAAGTAATTCTCCTCTCAGGCAGGATTTAGAAAAAAAGGGCGAACCGTGAGGTATATTGCCCTTTTTTTGTGAAAATCAATTCGTTTATTTAAGGCCACTAAGAACCTTCCAATTACTTTCATCCTCCGTTTTTGAGCATCTGCTCATGAAGGTTTTATTTTGGTTGATCTTTCGCAAACCACATCACTTTAGCATTTCATATACGAATATCCTTTTCATTTCAATATTAAATTTTAAACGGGACTTCCTGCTAAGTTTAATGTAAAGTCGAAAGTTCTTTAACTTGAGCTTTAAATACCGGGAATAGCTTTGCGACCAAATCGAGAAGCTAATGAAACTCAAAAGTTCTACTATTATTTTTTTTATTTCAGCTCTTTTGCTGCTCTTCCATGCGGGGGTGTATGCACAAACACGAACAGTTAGCGGTACTGTCAGCGACAATAAGAACGAATCGTTGCCAGGAGTAGGTGTAGTATTAAAAGGTACTAAAACTAGCGCAACTACAGATGCTAATGGAAAGTATGTAATAAACAATGTTCCTGAAAATGGTATTCTGGTTTTTACATTTATAGGGTTTGGTACGAGGGAAGTTCCGGTTGCGGAGAAGTCTGTAATTAATGTGAAGCTTGAATCTGATACGAAAGCACTGACTGAAGTAGTGGTGGTAGGTTATGGAGTGCAGAAAAAAGCCAACCTGACTGGAGCTGTTGAGTACATCTCAGGCGAGGTATTACAGAACCGCCCTGTTCCTAATCTTACGCAGGCCATCCAAGGGGCAATTCCTAACCTTAATATTAGGATGATGGATGGAAAGCCAACTCAGGCTCCCAATTTTAACGTGCGTGGAGTTACCTCTATTGGACAGGGTGGAAATGCGCTGGTTCTTATTGATGGGTTTGAAGGCGATCCAAGTTTGCTTAATCCAAATGATGTTGAGTCTATTTCTGTGCTGAAGGATGCGGCATCCTCCGCCATTTACGGTGCGAGGGGTGCTTTTGGTGTGGTTCTTATTACCACTAAAAAGCCTCAGAAAGGACGAACCACAGCATCTTTCTCATCGAATTATGCATTCAAGCAACCATTGCAGGTCCCAGATTTTGTCACCGACGGATATACCTGGTCTAAAATGTTTGCAGAGGCCTTTGTAAATGGAGACGGGGCTTTCCCTCAAAATGCAAATAAAACCCAAAAGTTCTCACAAGCGTATCTGGATGAGTTTAAAAGAAGAGTAGAGTCTGGGCAGCCCTATAATGAAGTTGAAGTAAACCCTACAACAGGTGAATACACCTATTATGGAAGCACCGACTGGTACGGGCACTTATACAAGAAAAACACTGGTGCTATAGAAAACAACGTGTCTGTTAGCGGAAGCGCAGAGAAGGCTTCTTTTCTGGTTTCTGGCAGGTTTTTGAATCAGGACGGTCTTTTTAGATACAATACAGATGATTATAGTATGCAGAATATCAGGGCAAGAGGCACTGTGGATTTATTCAGGTGGTTAACAGTAGAAAACAATGCTGATTATTCTGTGATGAAGTATCATAACCCGATCAACGTGGGAGAGGGCGGAGGAATCTGGAGAAACATTGCAGATGAAGGACATCCAACAGTTCCTATGTTTAATCCTGATGGATCTCTTTCGTTTACGGCGGCGTATACGGTCGGCGATTTCTATTATGGAAAGAACGGCATTGATACTACAAGAAAAGTGTTCAGGAACATCACCGGTCTTAGGGCAAAGTTCTTTGATAATAAATTCAGGGTAAACGCCGACTTTACCTTCAGGAATACTGATGGAGGAGTAAATCGTAGAAGGGTTCAGGTGCCTTACAGTACAGGTGCAGGACAGCTTGCCTATGTGGGTACTACAACCAATGATCTTCTCTTTTCTAGTAGAGAGACCAGGTATTTAGCTACCAACATTTACGGAGAGTTTGAAAATACGTTCAGGGACAGGCATTACCTTAAATTTATGGCCGGGTACAACTACGAACAGTCTACCTTAAATGCTCTTCTTACACAGCGAAACGGAATTATTTTCGATGATGCCTTCGATTTGAACCTGGCGTTAGGGCAGGCTATAACTACCGGGGGTGGTTATGAGAAATGGGCAATACTTGGCGGTTTCAGTCGCTTGAATTATTCCTTTGCCGACCGGTATTTGTTAGAGGTTAACGCTCGCTATGACGGCTCGTCTAAGTTTCCGCAAGATCAACGCTTTGGCTTCTTCCCTTCCGTATCCGCTGGATGGAGAATTAATCGTGAGCCATTCTGGAAGATTTCTCCCAAATTTGTCTCTGATCTGAAACTTCGCGCTTCTTACGGATCCTTGGGCAATGGTAATATTGATTCCTATGCCTATCAGGAGCTTTTTAGAATTGTACAGTCCCCGATAATCCTTAATGGTACAAAACCTCAAACTACTAGCCAGCCCGCAGTTTTGCCTCAAGGTATAACCTGGGAAACTTCAACTACCACTAATATTGGTTTAGACCTTGGCATGTTATCTAACCGCTTATCTTTCTCGGGAGATGCCTATATCCGAAATACTACCGACATGTTTACGGTAGGCTTAACACGGCCGGCTACTTTTGGCAATACGGTTCCTAAAGGCAATTTTGCCGATCTTCGTACCAGAGGATGGGAGCTGTCGTTGAGCTGGAGAGACAAGATAGGAGGGAAATCCAAGCCCTTCAACTATAATGTCCGTTTGATGCTTTCGGACAATAAATCGAAGATCACACGGTATAACAATGAGAATAAGCTTTTGAGCGACTATTATGAGGGACAGACTTTGGGAGAGATCTGGGGTTATGAAACCGAAGGCTTTTTCATAGATCAGGCTGATATTGATGCCCACGCTAAACAAAGTCCTCAGATGCGAGCGTCGCCTACAAATATTTGGTATCCTGGAGATATAAAACTTCGTGACCTGAACAATGATGGTTTTATTAATGTAGGAACTAACAGTGTGAACAATCCCGGCGATAGACGGATCATCGGCAACTCGGCTCCGAGATATCAGTATGGAATAAATCTTGGAGCAGACTGGAGCAACTTCTCTTTCTCTGCATTTTTCCAGGGAGTGGGTAAACAGCAATGGTACCCAAGTACTGAGACTGAGATGTTCTGGGGCCAGTATAACCGTCCTTATAACAACATCCCCACATTTCATCTTGGCAATATGTGGACGCCAGAAAATACAAATGCCTATTTCCCTAGAACCATGTCGCGTGCCGCTTCAAACAACACGAGCAGAGAGTTAGGGGTGGCACAAACGCGCTACCTGCAAAATGTAGCTTACCTGCGTATGAAAAATATCCAGATTGGATATCAACTTCCACAAAGGCTGATATCCAGGATCGGAGCGCGTACAGCCAGGCTTTATCTATCGGGTGAAAATTTATTTACGTACTCTCCGCTGTACAAGATCATGAAGACCATCGACGTTGAGAACGCTGTTCCTGCTGATCAGGTGCTAAACCCTAATAGTACAAATGGTGATGGTTATAATTATCCGATGATGAAGAGCTTTTCAGCTGGAATAAACTTTGGCTTTTAATAAAATTTTAAATCTCATTCAAATGAAAATACAATATCTATGGTTAATGCTGTTTAGCCTGCTAATCACTGCTTGCGAAACGCTCGACCAGGAACCGGAATCTACAGCAACAAAAAGTGCTGTGTTTGGTACTGAAAATGGATTGAAGTTATATACCAATTCTTTTTACAACATGTCATTCTTGCCACGAAATGCAATCGGTTTGGATGCAATGTCTGATTATCTTGCCGTTAAATCTGTTGAGAGCTTTATTCAACCTGGTGTCTTTTCTTCTGCCCTTAGTACAGGCTGGACATGGACCGACCTGAGGAACATTAATTATTTTATTGCGAACTGTAATAATCCGGCCGTACCTGCTGATATACGAAACAACTATTTGGGAATAGCAAGGTATTTCAGAGCATACTTTTATATGGAGAAGGTGAAACGATTTGGTAATGTGCCATGGATTGGTAAACCACTTGAGGTAGATGATCCCGCACTATATGCTGGACGGGATACACGAGAGCTGGTGATGGACTCGGTCCTTGCCGATATCAATTTCGCTTGTGCCAATATAAAAGCAACGAACGATCCTTCTCGTACAACAGTTACCAAGTATGTGGCCTATGCGTATAAGTCCCGTCTTTGCCTTTTCGAAGGAACCTTCAGAAAGTACCATACTGAACTTAACCTTCAATCTACTGCAGATGTATGGCTTAACAATGCAGCAGCTGCAGCAAAGGAGGTTATGGATAAGGGAGGATATTCGATAAATACAGCCGGAGGTGCAGGAGTATCTTACCGTCAGGTTTTTACTAGTAACGCACCTGTCGCCAATGAAGTTTTGCAGGCTTCGGTAAGTGATCTGAACCAGGGCGTGCTTAACGACGCCAACTGGTGGTGGACCAGCGGAACGTATGGGGCAAAAGCAAGTTTTATCCGCACCTTTATTAATACTTATTTGAAGCTTGATGGTACTCCTTTCACCAGCGACCCATCCTATAAAACAATGTTGTTCAAAGATGAGGTGAAGAACAGAGACCTGCGACTGAAGCAAACTATCAGGTCTGGAGATTACAAACGGATTAACGGTGGTGTACAAGTACCAGCGCCTCCTGTTTTTTCGTACACGTTTACCGGGTACCAACCTATCAAGTATACTCTCGACGATATGTATTATGACGCAGGGGCGTTGAACACAAATGCTATACCTCTTTTCCGCTACGCAGAAGTGCTGCTAAACTATGCAGAGGCAAAAGCTGAACTTGGTACTCTTACTGATGCAGAATGGGCAGCGACAATAGGAGTCCTTCGCGCCAGAGCAGGTATAAGCGGCGGACTAAGCACGAAACCTACAGTAGCAGATCCTTATTTAGTAACAAATTATTTTCCTGGAATAAGCGATCCGGTTATACTTGAGGTCAGACGTGAAAGAGGGATAGAACTGAGCCTGGAAGGCTTCCGTTTTAGTGATATCCTGAGATGGAAGAGGGGCGCATTAATGGAGCAGGAGTGGAACGGATTTTACGTACCATCGCTTGGTACTCCTATGGATCTTAATGAAGATGGAATTCAGGATGTAGCCTTTTATCAGGGCACCAAACCTTCACCGGCTATAGCAGGAGTTACTTATGTTGATGTTTCTCCAGCAATAGGCGGTAAAACAAATTCCCAATTGTTGAAAAATGGAAATAGCGGAGAGCTTATCTGGATGAATGAAATTCCAAGAAAATGGGAGGATAAGATGTATTATTACCCTATTCCTCAAAACGACTACCAGAGGAATCCGCAGTTAGGGCAAAATACCGGCTGGAAGTAATAGAATATTGCTATAACAAGATGCCGGCTTCAAAGCCGGCATCTTGTTATCTTTTCCCCACTCTTGTTTCAAGCAAGGCATTTCTGTTTCTTTTATACCCAAAATCCATTTATCCTTTGCTACCTCTTATAAACTCATTTACAGTCTGATTTAGTTCTTCATGACGTTCCATTAGTCCCATATGTCCCGCTGGTGTTAGGGTTATTACCCTGGATCCAGGTATACGTTGATTCATTTCATAACTAGCTTCTGGCTTCGTTAGTTTATCTGAGTCTGCAGCCACAATCAGGACAGGGATTGAGATGCTGGTAAGTACTGAAGTGGCGTCATAATTAAACATTCCCAGAACTCCGCGCGCGGTGACAGCAGGAGGAGCCATTGCTGATAAAAGACTTGCGAAGTCTAGTTGTGCTGGTGTTTGCGTTCCTGCAAAGGTGAGGAAGCGTGTCATCATCAGCATGTTGCCGTTCGAATAGCTCATCCATCTGCTCAGCCAAACAAGAGGAGAGAACAGGATCATTAACCAGCATATAGGTTTAAGTACAGGATTCTGTAATGCAATTAAAAGTTTATTTAGGATAGCCGTTTTTGTTGGATTAGTATAGGTAGTATGTTCCAGCACCAGTCCCATAATACCGGTAAGCTTTTGTTTAAACATTTTGCAAAAGGTAAGTATTGTCATGCCACCAATACTGTGTCCCCATAAAATAGGATTAACGGGTTGTGTTTTTTCCAGAACGTCGTTTAGAACTGAGGCTAAGTTCTCTAAGGAAAAGTCTTTATTATCCGGACGACGGGATTTTCCCAGGCCTGGTAGATCAATAAGGATTAAGTGGTAATCTTTACCAAAATACTTCTTCTGATAATACCATTGCATACTGTTCGAATTCCACCCATGCACAAATACGATACTTTGACGTCCTTTAATTCCATAATGCTCAATGTTGATTAATGAACCATCTGATCTTCTAAGTTCTTCTTGGTCCTGACTTCTTTCAGGTTTGGGCTCGTCTTCACCTCTTCTTTTTCGGCTCAGTAATAGCTTGATTATGCTCCTCCCTCCTGAAAGAATATAAAGAAGCAAAACTATAGCTCCTATGAGACAAGCGCGGGCATACTCGTCATCCAGTGTGTCCCGGTATACGTACCACTCCCGCCATAAATAAATGTCAGCTCCTAGAAAAAGTAGGGATAGCAAATCTGCAAGTAATAATCCTAATAGCAGTAGGGGCATAATTCTTATGTTTTAAAAGTTCTTGATTATTCGATAGACAGGTTTTTAATAAAAAAAAGCCTCTCATCCGAGAAGCTTTTTATTTTAAAATGTTTTTAGTGAGAGGGACTGATACCTCTGTCCAGATGATGATGATGAGAATGTTGTGACTCTCTTTCTGTGAACAGACCAGCGCCAATTTCAAGAATACCCATAATTAAATGCGGCATGTATACCTGCTCGTCAAAATTTAACAACCATGGAGATGCTGCCAGGAAGATACCTGCTAATACATCCATTGTTAAGTGGGTCGACATAGAAAGAACCTTTTTGCCTCCACCTTCATAATCCGTTAGGAAAGACATCAAAAGGATCACGGCACCAACAATAACTGCCGACCATTTAGCCCCCTCTACATCAGCGAACCCTAAAATCCAGGGAGCTGCAATCAATATTACACCCGACATGTAATCTAACACGGCGTGGAATTTTCTGCTTATGAATCTCATAGATAGTTTTTTTGTTTCAGATCACTAAAGTCCAATAGACGTGCCAAAAGAATTTGAAGCAGAGTCTAATTGGGAAAACAGGTAGTTTCCGGGGTGGTCCTTTTTTAGGGTGTTTTAATCCTCAGCTTTTTCGGGATTGCTTTAGCTTTCCGTTATCCTATTCTTAATCCCAACTTTTGTATGTGTGCGAGATTCCTCTTACATCCCTCACCGATAAGTCCACCTTTTTTAGATTTACTGTGGACCCAACAGGGAAAGAAGGGGACAAAAGTGGGAGTACATATAAAGTGTGGGAATAAGTAGGACGAAGTCAGATTAAAAGAAAATTGTGATGTGAAACATTTTTTCCTTTGACGGTATCTTTTATCTTGCTTTGTCAGTCACTTAAACTTTAGAACTCATGGCCATTATAGATAAGAAAGGAATTCTTCATGGACCTGTTGATAATATCGTGTACCGCTATTACAGGGGAATGCAAATTGCGCAGATGAAGCCTACCAAGGTTAAGCAAACCGTTGCCAGTAAAGAAGCGAGCCTTGAATTTGGTCTGGCTGCCAGTGCCGCAGCAAGTATCCGGGCAGTTTTTAGCCGTGTTTTTAAAGGGAATGATGGGGGAATGGCTAACCGGCTTACTGCAGTAACCTTAAAAAGCATCAAAACTGCTACTCATAAGCGCAGAGGCGAAAGGGATGTGCATGATGGAGACCCCGATATGTTCTCGGGCTTTCAGTTTAACCTTAATTCCCAGGTTGAAGATTGCCTCCGGGTAAAGCCTCAAGTTCAATTTAACGATGATGGAAAGTTGTTTGTTCATATTCCTGCTTTCAGCGCAAAAGATCTTCGCGGGCCTGGTGCTGATCATTTTGTCATCCGGTTCCTGGCTGTATCATTTAACTTCAAAAGCTCCATTGCAAGTTATTTAAGCAGCAAGGAGATCAAAATAAAACAAGGAGAGGGGTTTGAAGGTGCTGAAATAGAGATCCTTGAGTCACTTCCTCCAGGTCGTCTGGTTTTGCTTGGTATGTTTATTCATGCCTACAAATGCGATCATTTTGATGGCTATACCCGCATTAATAATAAAACATGGAGCCCAGGAGGAATAATAGGCGGATGGCAGGCCCCGGCACAGGAAGAGCCAGAAGCGAACAGTGAGCGTGAAAAAGAAATTGCCGCGGTAGGTGATGTTCCAATGGATCCATTACCCTATTCCGGCCATGAAATTCTAAAGAAATTTAAAGATCTATGGGCCAAACAGGACAAAAAGCTACAAGATAAAATAAAGGAGAAACCCAGTGTGCCGGATATAGATGAAGAACTTCCGGTAGGCGATTTTAGTATTTGATTGAAATGTAAGGAATGGGTTCTGGATTAGAAGCAGATCAATAGTCCTTAAATTCCAGCTATTGATGACTCGGTAAGGCGCTAAGGAACAAAAAAGCCCTGAAGCTATGAGAGCAGCAGGGCAACCTAAACCTTATCACAATTATATATTATACGAACGTTTTTTTAGAATAGTATACGTGCGTCTTAAATTTTATTTCCGCCTGGTCTTTTGCGCAGCGGCTGGCTTTGGAACTACAACAGGCTTGCTTTTATATCGTCTGTAAGAAACTATTGCCAAAATAGCTACAATTGAAATTGTAATATAAACCCATGACGGAATTGGAACAGGATCACCCTGAGCATAAGAATGCAGTCCACTTAGATAGTAATTTACACCAAAATAGGTCATGATAATGACTGAAAAGGCAAGCAGTGAAAGTAAGTTGAACAGGTATTTGCCTCGCATTCCCGGTATAAGTCTCAGATGGAGAACAAATGCGTAAACGATCACTGAAATAAACGCCCACGTTTCTTTAGGATCCCAGCTCCAGTAGCGTCCCCAGCTTTCATTTGCCCATATACCACCAAGGAAAGTACCAACTGTTAAAAGGAATATCCCCACTGTTAGCGACATCTCGTTCACGATGCTTAGTTCATTAACAGAAGCGGCTACTTTTTTTCCGATCTTTTTATGGTCGATGATATAAAGGACCAATACTACAGTGCCTAATAAAGCACTTAATCCGAAAAAACCGTAGCTGGAAGTGATGATAGCAACATGCACCATTAACCAATAGGATTTAAGCACAGGTACCAGTGGCGTGATCTGAGGGTTCATTTGTGAACCACCATGTGCAAATCCCATTAAAATAACTGCGATGAGACATCCTGCAGCTGGAATAAAAGCATTACTGTTACGGTACAGCAGCAAACCAGACATAACCCCGATCCAGCTGATAAACATTACAGCTTCATACCCATTGCTCCACGGTTCGTGTCCGGATATATACCAGCGCACTCCCAGTCCGAACATCTGTAAAAAAGCTCCTATACTTATCAATATCAGTAAAATCTTTACAGCTTTGGCCAAAGTTTTTGATTCGCTGAAAAGCCTTCCAAATGCAAGAGCAAGGATCAAGGTGCCCAGCAGGGCGTACGCAATCATTAACTTCAGGAATATATTCCAGGAATTGTAGCGCACCTCCATTTCAATTTTTGCAGCTGACGGTACAATGTCTTTGCCCAGCTGGAGCTGGATCTGTTTAAGAGCTCCCAACTTCTGTTCGGCCTCATTCCAATTTCCGGTCTGGATTGCATTATTAACGCTTACCATGTAATCGACTGCTGCATTTGGTTTAGCTGGACTATTCGCAACTGGGGCCTGAGGCGCACTCCAGGTATTGTTTTTATCTCCTGCGATAGGGAAGACTCGCAAATATTGACCATTGAGTAATTGTTGCATCACCTGCAGTTTGTCGTTCAATTCAATGATATCCTTGTCATATCCGTTTTGTTCAGACGGCTTTTTTGCGAAAGATTTCAAATATTCATCTTTCAAGCGAAAATCTACGCTGCCATCAGGAGTTTGACCAAGAAGGTTTACCATGCTGGTGTATCCTTCTTCATTTGCCTCTACCGCTTGAAGTAATCCCGGGCCTCCTTTAGAGCCAACTTTTATCAGGGGTACATTAACCCAATCAAACGGGCGCGCAGACATAGACAAAAAGAATTGGTTTGCGCTTAAGTTATAAAAGCGGTCCTTGCGGTAAAGCTTCCGTAGGATTTCCAGCGCCATAGTATTTACCGGCTCTATACGTCCATCAATATTCTGTACCAGCAAACGGCCAAACTTGTCTGCATGAGCTTCATCAATATGAACAGTATTTGCAAATGTTTTAGCATCAAGCATCTGGCCTGCCAGGAGCTGTTGGATGGCGGCAGCATGATCATGATTTGGTGCTTCTGCCGCTGGCATTGCCGAGCTATCCTGCGTGTGAGTATGGTCATGCTGACTATGATCATGTTCGCTATGCTCATGCTGAGTATGGTCATGTCCCGCTTCTTTTCCATGCATATCAATTTCCTGGCCCTGAGCGGCGAAAGGCAGGAATAGCAATAGAATTAGGCGGGCTTTTGATTTGGATAGTTCCTTTAATTGCTGGCTTAATTTGTGAAAATTCGAACCCTTCCAAAAAAGCGTAACAAAAAGACCTAGAAATAGGAGAGCATAACCGATATAAGTTATCCGGGTTCCCCAAAAATCGTGGTTTACAGATAGCACTGTTCCAAGTTCATCGGGGTCATAGCTGGATTGGAAGAAGCGGTAACCCTGTTCATCCAACACATGGTTCATAAATATCTTATAAGGGCGCTCGGTTTGTCCATTCTGGATAAGGACATCGGATGAATAAGCAGCGGGACTATTACTGCCCGGGTACTTCTCCATTTTGAAATCAGTGAGCTTCAAATAGAAAGGTGCCAGGTATACCCTCGATCCGTAAGCAAGTGAAATTGGAAGTCCACCGATCTCGCTTTGCGACTGAAAGTCTGTCATTCCTCTTCCTCCATAAAAAGATACTGTATCAACTGCATTTGGTGTAGTAACCTCCACTTTTAGGAAATCCAGATCGTGCTCATTTGTACGTTTGTCGCCTTCAAAATAAACGATGTCACCTGGCGAAGCAGGCTGAGGTACAACAAAGGCTAAGTTCCCGAATTGATAAAGACTTCTGAGATGGAAATCCTGAGGTTTGTTATCTGATGTCACCGCCTTCCTTTCCTGTGTGGCCATGATCATATAATTACCCTGAAATGGGGAAGATATGGTGTAGCCAGAGGCCGCGTCTGCAATATTAATAGCACCAGGAGTAGGCTTATTATAGCTAACGATCATATCCTGGATGAGCTTAATACTTCCGCTTGGAATATATTTATTTACCCTTTTGCCATTTTCAACCACAACTAGGTGCAGCGTTTGTTTACCCGAGGGGTTAAGAACAAGTGAATCCTGCGCCCGGGCATAAAAATCTATCACTCTCATCTTGACCCTTTTTCCCTTGTAATCGTATTCAGATACGAAGGATTTGTTAAAAGGCTTAAGATACCAGGGTATCCGATTTGAAAGGAGTATTACGGGAACATCATCATAAGCAAGTGCTTGTTCATTTAAACCTATTTGCACTTTAAAGAAGGTAGCATCCGACACTACCTCATTGCTTGAATCCCCCTCACGTATGTGCATTGTACCCTCGAAACTAATATACCTGGTGATAAACCCTCCGATGAAGATAATGATGAAAGCCAGGTGAAATACAAGTAGGGGAAGTTTTTTTAAGGATAGCAACTGATACCTTTTGATATTGCCCACGAAATTTAGTATCAGCAATACCATAACAAGTTCGAACCACCAGCAGTTGTAGATCAGTTGCTTGGCAACTGCAGTTCCGTAATCGTTCTCCACAAATGTAGCCAGAGCCATAGAGAACGCATAGAAAAGCAACAGGATACCCATAGTTCGGGTAGAGAACAAAATATTTATCGTTTTAGAAATCATTTAGTGTGGATTTTTGCCTGCCCAAGAAAAAGGCACCATATTAGGTAATTTTATAGGACTATTTGAGGTTTTCCAAAAATAAGATACTGGAATGATATTCATATGATATTGGAATGAGAGTTAGAAGGGTTAAATAGAGCATATTCGTTAGAAGGGAATACTGTTCATATTTTCTGGTTATTGGTTTTGATTTTATTTCCTTTTTGTCTACATTTGCGCTCCCTTTGTCTAAGGGTTAAATAATTGATAAACAAACAGAAAATGCAACAGTACGAAACAGTGATCGTTCTTACCCCGTTGTTATCTGACGAAGCTGCGAAAGAGGTTATTGCCAAATTCCGCGGTGTTTTAACTGATAACGGAGCCGAAATTATCCACGAGGATAATTGGGGTTTGAAAAAACTAGCGTATCCAATCCAAAAGAAAACTACTGGATACTATCACCTAATTGAATTTAAGGCTCCGGGTGAACTAATTAATAAACTGGAGGTTGAATACAAGCGTGATGAGCGTGTGATGCGTTTCTTAACGATTGCTCTTGATAAGCATGCACGTGCTTACAGCGAGAAAAAACGTAGTGGCGCTTTCAATCAGAAAAAACAACAAACTGAGGAGGTAGCTGGATAATGGCAAGAGAACAAATTCAATACGTAACTGCCCCTAAAGTAGAGGACAACCGTAAAAAGTATTGCCGTTTCAAAAAGAACGGGATCAAATATATCGATTACAAAGACGCTAACTTCCTTTTGAAGTTTGTTAACGATCAGGGTAAAGTGTTACCACGTCGTTTAACTGGTACTTCTTTGAAGTTCCAGCGTAAAGTGGCTCAGGCTGTAAAGCGTGCCCGTCACATCGGTATTTTACCATATGTTACTGATTCATTAAAATAATTGGAGGTAAGTACGACATGGAAATTATTTTAAAACAGGATGTTAAAAACCTTGGCGAGAAAGACGACGTAGTTAAAGTAAAGCCAGGTTACGGACGTAACTACTTAATTCCACAAGGATTTGCCACTTTGGCTACTCCTTCTGCAAAGAAAGTACTTGCTGAAAACTTGAAACAAGCTCAGTTCAAACAAGAGAAGATTAAAAATGATGCTCTTGCAATTGCTGCTCGTTTAGAGAACGTTAAACTTAGTATCGGCGCTAAAGCTGGTGAAAGTGGTAAAATCTTTGGTGCTGTTAACACTATTCAGGTGGCAGATGCATTGAAGAAAGAAGGATTCGATGTGGATCGTCGTCGTATCACTTTCGAAACTGAACCTAAGTTTGTAGGTGAATACATTGCTAACTTGAACTTGCACAAAGAAGTTAAAGTTAAAGTTCCTTTTGAAGTTGTAGCTGAATAAGCTCTTTTTCGAAAGAAAAATAAAATTAGAGTGCTTCTGGTAATTTATCAGAAGCACTTTTTATTTTTGCCCCGATGTCTCCTGCGAAGAAAAAATCCCCCAAAAAAAGCTCTAGTAGATTTTCAAGATTTATCACAGTAGCCAGGAAAGTAGTTCTATGGTTTTTTATCATTACTATATCCTGGGTTATCATCTATCGGTTCATTAATCCTCCCTTTACCTTATTGATGGTTCAAAGAGGCATTGGAGGTGTTGTGGCAGGAGAGGGATGGAAATTGGAGAAAGAATGGAGAAATTCTGAGGAGTTATCGAACAACCTGAAGCTGGCTGCGGTAGCTGGAGAAGATGCTAACTTCATGCATCACTTTGGATTCGACTTCAAATCTATTCAAAAGGCATATGCGAAGAACAAAGCAGGGAAGCCAATAAGAGGAGGGAGTACTATAAGTCAGCAAACTGCTAAAAATGTCTTTTTATGGCCAGGGCGATCCTATATTCGAAAGGCATTTGAAGCTTATTTCACGCTTCTGATAGAGATCTTTTGGAGTAAAGAAAGAATATTAGAAGTGTATTTGAATGTTGCAGAGATGGGCGATGGGATATATGGCGCTGAGGCAGCAACGAGGAAGTATTATCATAAATCCTCACAGAGGTTAACCAAGGGACAAGCTGCTTTGATCATTGCAGTATTACCGAACCCAAGGAAGTGGTCTCCAGCTCATCCTACAAAATACATTTATTATAAGCAGTATCTAATCTTAAGAAATATGAGGAGAATAGGTAAGCTTAGATTTGATTAGTGGTATTCTAATCAAATCCAAGAGTCGACCACTTTTATTGGGCAGAACTTAGGCTGAAAACCCTGGCGTGCCAGCTCTGCTTGAATGGAACTTCCCAATTGCTATCTAATTCTTTTTTTGTTTGAACCAGATTGTTGAATACAATAGTGTTCTCAGTGATTCTTCCTTCCTGGATTAATCTTTCGAATTCATCCCTGTTGCAGGACGATACCTCTTCTTGTTGCTTGTAGGCAATGTTAAAGCGATCGAAAAGATTTACCCGATAGTCGGCCTCAATTTGCTTCATAAGGTTAACAGATTTATCAATAGAACAGCCTGTTGCGCCTGCCTGACTCTCATCCACCATTAATATGATAAAGCGATCATATTTAATTTCTGCAGATGCTGCCAGCTGAAAACCGTGTGCTTGCCATTGACTTGTAAAGTTGCCCAATAATGCCTCTATCTCTCTTTTTTCTGTATCTGTAAAAGGTCTGTCAGAGTGATAAATCCAAACCCTTGAATTTTCTGAAATTTGCATGGCATAAAGTTAGTTAATTCTTAAATTAGTAGAGGTTTAGCTTCTCTGAATCATGTTTTATAATTGTCAAAAAGGACTGGTCCTGGTTTTGTTGCTTTTGGTGATTTTTCTTTTTTCGGCATTCTCAGATATTTCTATCCGGGCAAATGTGAGCTGGGCTGAAAATTTCGTTAAGAGTTGTTTTGATGCGACAGCGGGTAAGCAGAAACTTAAAAAGTGGGAGCTAGTTATAACTGATAATGGATTCTTCCGATTTAAGAAGTTCTATGTAAATGGAAAGCAGGAATATTTTTCGTTTAATTTAAAGAAGTTTGATGACTTTGATTACCTGGGCACAGAAGAAGTAGGTGAGATTGTTTTGAGAACCAAGGAAGATGATATTATCGTTCAAACTTATAATGATCCGAAAGGAAATATAGATTCGATGGCCCGGGAGTTAAGAATTCCGGTACTTAACGTTCAGGCAGAGATGCTGGATAGTTTGAGGACAAACATGCTCGACTATACCCGTAACTGATTAATGCCATACTCCTATTTAAAAAAGACTAAGAAATTGTTAATCTTTTATTGGCTACATAATATTATTGACTATTTTTGTCGCAGAAGTTAATACTCCCATAGATATGACTTTGATTAATGATTAATGTGTTAAAATAAGATGGCTCGTTTCTCCCAAGGCAGCGAGCCATACTTATTTTGTGCTTTTGAGAATGGGACGTCTATTTTTAAAGAGTTAACGCGGCTTCTTAATTCCATTTTTGATCTTTTACAATTAGTTGGGATCACATAGCGGATCAAGCGGAATTCTTGGGGGGAAGGAATAAAAAGTGTTTTTTTGCAAGCAGTAAAACGTAAATATTATTGTCTTGCAAGATCCATACTTACAATTAGCTACTCTTCTATTACCAAAAGGATTATTAGATTTCTTTGAATTAAAGCAGGTTCTTCAAAGAGAGTCAGGTCTTGAAATCCATCTGGAGGAAAAGAACTTTGTTCCCCATGAGTATCAGGATCAAAAGTTAGAGTCAAAAGGTCTTCTTCCCGCCGTCAGCATTCAGGATTTTCCCATTCGGGGACAAAAGGTAGCTCTGTGTATAAGACGTCGCAGATGGACAGTATTATCTACAGGAGAAATTGTTACAAGAGACTGGGACTTAGTACATAAAGGGGCACGAATGACAACAGAATTCGGTCTTTTTTTAAAAGGAATATTTGGATAACCATCCGATCAGTGCTTATCAGCTGGGTCATTACTTTAAAGTGGATGGCAAGCAGTTGCAGGAGCAATACAAGGACTATCTGAGTTATTATCATAGCTGGGATCAAAAAGAACATGCAGAGAAATGGCTGGTGTTTCCAAAGAATCAGGGCGAGTACCTTAGTATCGATGAAACCGCCCTTTCTAATGGAGAACTTTATACCATTGTTACCAATAAGGCAGCAAAAGGACGAAAGGGAGCTATTGTGGCCATGTGTAAAGGAACAGTAGCAGAAGATATTATAGCGGTACTGGAGCGTATTCCCCTAAGAGTTCGAAACAAAGTTAAAGAAGTTACCCTGGATATGGCAGCTAATATGGCTAAAGCTATTCGCCGTTGCTTTCCTCATGCCAGAAGGGTAATTGACCGCTTTCATGTTCAGAAACTAGCTTCAGATGCTGTTCAGGAACTTCGGATAAAGTATCGCTGGAAGGCCTTGGATGAAGAAAATAAGCTAATAGCCGAAGCCAGAAAGAGTAAACAGAAATACCAGCCGGAAGTATTGAGCAACGGGGATACTCTAAAACAGCTGCTTGCCAGAAGCCGCTACCTGCTTTTTAAGCCATCATCCAGATGGACTCCCTGTCAGAAAGAACGCGCAGATATCCTGTTGCCCAGGTACCCACTTCTACAGAAAGCCTATCTGCTGTGTATCCGCCCGAACAACTACATATTGTCAGTTTCAACTAGTTTCTTAAAGTTCTGCGGATAGAGATCTCTGATATTCTTATGGTTGATCGTCATGATATTCTCCAGGGCGTATTTTAACCATCGGTA